>NZ_JBFOLB010000001.1:0-1910566 GCF_047246825.1 Paenibacillus xylanilyticus
GTGGCGGAATTGGCAGACGCACTAGACTTAGGATCTAGCGTCTTTGACGTGGGGGTTCAAGTCCCTCCACGCGCATCTTTTGAATAGTCAGACAGGACCAAGAGTAAATGAAGGTTATTGCTCTTGGTCCTGTCTGTTTTTTTGCGTTTTTTACATTTCTACAGCAAGCTTACTCCAAAAAGTTTTTATATGAACCAGTTGATCGTAAAAGCAAACCTGATTAAATTTATTCAAGACAGGGTTGTTTGTCCTGAATCCATTCTTGGAGAAATGGGCTCACGCATATGTGCCCAGGGCATAAGCTGGCGTAAAGGTTTTTACCTAAACCATGAGCGAAGGGCAGGCGTTATATTTTGGCAACCTCTTATATGGATTACACTTTACCAACCACTCAGTTTACGTATGATGTGAACCAGAATCAACTGTTCAAAAAGGATGAAAATAACTATATCAACTCCCTCTCCATTAAACAGTTAAATACATTGGGAAATGCATCCCTGCTTGATATTTATTTGAGTACTGGCAATGTGGTAGAGCCTCACATTCACCAGAACGCAACAGAGCTTGTATACTGCATCAGTGGTTCTGCTGTGGTTTCTCTGATCAACCCCTTTACTAACGAATTGTTAAACTTTCCTATTAATCCAGGCCAGGTAGCGAATGTTCCCCAAGGATGGTGGCACTATGAAATTGCAACCGCAGATCATACTCACCTGTTAGCCATTTTCGATGCACCCGTTCCTGAAGCGATATTTGGTTCAGACGTTCTGCGCCTTACGCCTGCGAATGTGCTGGCCCATACGTACTGTCTGGATGAGAACAAGGTTAAGGAAACACTTGCTCCTATTCAAAAAACGGTCTTCATTGGACCCCCTGCGGATTGTGCGACTCAAGTGTCGCCAGCTGCCGAAAACATGCCAAAACCCAATAGCCAGCCGAACGCTCAGCCTTATGTACAAATGCAGTACGCGCCAAGTCCGGAACACATGTATCCCGATCCAATGAACCCCACTTATGAACATCATCCGAATGCTGCCTATGTGCCGTCAGAGACAGGTTATATGCCGTACTCGGTACAGCGCCCTTTCATCGGCAACGGATGGAGATATTAATTGCCCGATCGTAACTTTTTTTGATTGGTTTGTCACAGATTCTGCTGCTCATTTGTCTTCAGTATGTACACTACAATACGGAGGCGAATGAAATGAATTTGAGAATGAACCACAGAGCAGTGAATCCCGGAGCTTTCAAGGCATTAATGGCAATGGAGCAGTTTGTGTCGGGTCAATTTGAAGACAAAGTATTATATGAACTGTTAAAAATCAGAGTATCCCAAATCAATGGCTGTGCGTTTTGTCTTGATATGCATGCCAAAGATTTGATGAAGCTGGGCAATTATGCAGACCATATTTTGATGCTTAGTGTTTGGCGCGAGGCTCCTTTGTTTACGGAAAAAGAACGTGTTATGCTTGAACTGGCTGAAGCAGTGACTCAAATTTCGCAACAGGGCGTTCCACTGGAGTTATATAACAAGGTCCGTGAACATTTTAGTGAAGCCGAACTGGTAGATTTGATCATGGCAATCAATACGATTAACAACTGGAACCGAATTGCAATTACGACAGGCATGTATCCCGGCTGTTTTAATTAAACGTATACAATAACCACTGCCAGAGGAGGCCATTCATATGAATCCTGATCATCTCACTAATGAGCCAGAAGAGTCTTCTCTGGAAGTTGGTGAACTGTATATTCGTTATAAAGCGTATGCTTTCTCCATTGCTTACCGAATGCTTGGAAGTGTTGTGGAGGCGGAGGATGTTGTTCAGGACTGTTTTACAGGCCTGCAGAGCACATCTGCCGAGGTCATCCGTAACCCCAAATCCTACATAGCCAAACTCGTGGTGAACCGGAGCCTGAACTTCCTGAATTCTGCCCGTAATCAGAGAGAACATTATGTTGGTGAATGGCTTCCTGAGCCCATAGGAGAGATGGGGAACCTGCCTGAAGAATCATTCGAGCAGAAGGAAATGATCTCTTATGCCTACCTGGTGCTGCTGGAACGACTTACACCCGTGGAGCGTGCTGTATTCGTTCTTCGTGAAGCATTCCAGTACGAGTACCGGGAGATCGCAGATTGGCTGGGCAAAACGGAGAGCAATTGCCGTCAGATATTTAGTCGGGCCAGACGCAGCCTGCCGGATCAACTTCCTGACAAGGAACAGACCCAGGTGGATCGTGCTACCAAAGAAAAATTGCTTGCGCGCTTCACAACCGCTTTTCTCAATTATGATGTGACCGCCATGCTTGATCTTCTCTCTGAACAACCTGTATTTACCGCAGATGGTGGTGGACGGGTGCATACAGTTATGAAATCCATGAAGGTTCACAAGGGTGTCATGGCTCTTCTAACCTCTAAACGTGTGCTTACCCGATTAAGGGAAAGGGAATGGGTGCCCACTGTTATCAATGGAGAGCTTCACGTTGCACTTATGAAAGAGGGGAAGTTAAGCGAGGTATTATGTCTACAAACCGATTCATTGGGTGAACGTATCGAGGCCGTTTATCTGGTCGTAAATCCAGATAAACTAACAGCAATATCAACAAAAGCCACTTGAATTATAATGAAGTGATTTTGTGATAAAGAAAAGCGGCATGCTCCTGCTAAAGGAACAGCCGCTTTTTGCTTTTTACATTGTCAAATTCATGAATTGACGAATTGGTCTTCGACTGATTCAATCATTTTCTGTATTTGAGGAGTAAGCTCATCATGGTTTTGATTCAGGAGTTCAACAATTTGTTCAATGGTATCCAGAAGAACACTTTGGGTGTTGGCATCCCGATTTTTGATCACCTTCTCGTATGCGTTTTTCACTTCAGGATCGAGCGTGCGAACCTCTTCATCGGTGTACCAGTCATAAGCTGGAGAATTGTCACTGCCGTAAAAGATATAATGGACAATCAGAGAGTTCTGAATGGCAGAAGTGCGATTGGAGTTCGGGAAGTTACGCAGAAAAGCTTCCTTCTCCAGGGTACGCCGGATGAGTTCATCCCAAGTGACGGAGATGGCCGCATCAGAAATGGTGGCTTGATTGGATTCGTCAGCCATGATATTAATGTATGCAGCAATGTCTGGTTTCACATAAGGCTGGAACTTTTTGTACATTCCATAATTGATGATGGGATAATAGATGCCTTCACTGGTCTCCAGCTTGAACCCCAGATCGGATGCCTCTTGCAAAAGGCTGCGAATGGAAGGGTCCTTAATTTCCTTAAGCAGACTGCTGTACGTCAGTTTTTGTTCATAACCCATTTTGGAATGTGCATCAAAGAGGGCACTTTGCACCGGATTGCTATATATCGTCTCATCCATTTCAGCGAGCTTGATTTTCTGGACGTTCTCAAGCTGCAATGTCATCAACGTAGCTTGCCATGGACTAACTTCCTTTATATGATTCGTCAAATATTTACGAGCCTGAATAAGACTGGACGAAGAGTTTTTGGCATTTTTCCAATAGATCTGAAACTTTGAATACACAGCTTTGGAAGCTGGCACAGAAGCCGCTGATGCTGTTGGAGGTACAAAAGAGACACCAATCGTAGTACAACCCAGTGTAAAAGCAAGAAAACCCAGTTTGATCCTGTGTTTCAAGCGCATGCATTATTCCCTCCCCAAATGGTCTGTATAGATTAAACCAGTTTGTGGGAATGGAAGCAAGTAAAACAGAAATATGGATATGGGCCAAACTGAGATGGAACAGATATACCTCATGTGCTGAATCATACTTGAATGTAAGACAATTTGATTCTTGTTAAGGACGTGGTATGATCCTAGTGAAGTGTATTTAATATAATATATTGTTAAGATAAACGATATGAGGGTTCGACATTTCCGAAAATAAGTGAGGTAGACTCATTGAGACAACTGAATTATATCAAAGTTTTTATTTTCCTTAGCGTGGTTACTGTTGTGACGGTAGGGTTGTATTATGTAGCCGCAGATTGGCTGGACCAGCCATATTTTCGATTTCTCATCTGGAATCTGTTTTTGGGATGGATTCCGTTTGTCTTTTCTTATATAGCGTATGGGCTCAGTTACGTGAGGTGGAGGGCTGCTTCATGGCTTGCAGTGGCTTGTGCGCTAATGTGGCTGCTTTTTTTCCCAAATTCATCTTATATTGTAACGGATCTTGTTCATCTGACGGCACGAAGCTCGCGTTATTATGTTGGCAGCGGTCTCGATTACAGGTACTGGTATGATCTGATTGTTGTATTGATGTTTGTCTGGACAGGCTTGCTGCTTGGTTTTTTGTCCATGTATCAGCTGCAGGAGGTCATTTATCGGAAAATCGGAAGTGTGGCATCATGGGTTTTTGTACTGGCAGGCTGTGCTTTGGGGAGTTACGGTGTACTGCTCGGGCGGGTTTACCGTTTGAACAGCTGGGATGCCTTAACCAATCGTGATACGTTAATTAACCTTATGGTTGAGAGTGTCAGCCGCCCATCACTTGCGTTTTGCCTGTTCTTTGGCATATTTATTCTTACCATCTATGCAACGCTGTATTATCTCATCAATACTAGATCGGCAATTGAGAAGTGATACTCAACCCTTAAGGCCTCCTTCAGAAATATTCTGGAAGAGGTCTTCTTGTCTCAACGCTGTTCGCAATTAGTGGGAATAGTATCCGTTATTTGGTGAGAATGTGCAGGAAAAGAGGGGATGATGAAGAAATAAAATAAAGCTAGAGAATACATAGAATAGTCTGTAGGTGATTGCATTCCTCTTTTAATCATTGATTCATATGTAACGTCGCGTTATCACTGTCACGATATAGGAAGCAAATGAAAAGAAGATAAAGGATTGATAGGATGATGAATGTAACGGAATTGACACGCAAGGTAGAAGAAGTGATGGATCGGATTGATTTTTCGGGTGTAGTTTTGTTAAAACAAAATGGGCGGACACTCTTGAATTTGAGTCGTGGTTATGCCAATCGCAGCGGTGAAATTTCCAATCAGACAGACACCCGATTTGGGATTGCTTCTGGGTGCAAGATCTTCACCGCGGTGAGCATGTGCCAACTAATTGAACAGGGCAGGTTGTCATATGACACGAGGCTTGCAGATGCGTTGAATATTGATTTTCCGCTCTGGGATAAGGAGATCACGATACAACAATTGTTAACGCATACCTCGGGCATCCCGGATTACTTTGATGAAGAAGTCATGGAAGATTTCGCTGAACTATGGAAGGAACGGCCCGTCTACTCCATGCGAAATGGTAGTGACTTTCTGCCAATGTTCCAGCATCTGCCGATGAAGTCGGTTCCAGGTGAACGTTTCCACTATAACAATGCAGCCTTTATTGTATTGGGCCTGATTGTGGAAGAACAGACCGGACAGTCGTTCACCGACTATGTGCAGAAACATATTTTTAACCGATGTGGCATGACAAATTCCGGTTATTTCTTAACCGATCAGCTTCCGCGTAACACAGCGATCGGATACATCGATCATGACGACGGATCGTGGCACACCAACATTTTCTCGATTCCCGTCAAGGGTGGAGCAGATGGTGGGGCATACACAACAGCACCGGATATGATTCGCTTCTGGGATGGTTTATTCAATTATCAATTATTGAGTGAATCGGCAACGCACAAGTTGATTACGCCCCATGTACAGGAAGAAGATGAAACCTACTATGGGCAGGGCGTTTGGATTGATCGGAAAGAAGGAGAGATTTTCAAAGTGCATGTCATGGGGTTCGATCCAGGCGTGTCGTTCATGTCGTCCGTGTATCCGGATCATGCAGCACAACTGGTGGTACTCTCCAATAAGGAGTCGGGTCCGTATCCGATAACGCTTGCCGTTCAAGAGGCGCTGGGATCAAATTGAAGAGATGAGTCGGTTTAAACCAATAGCCCCCGATCCGCCGGCAGCACCCGGTCATGGTTTGGGGGTTATTGTGTTTAGAAGGATCAAGAGAAGCTGTCTATAAGCATTTCAATAATTGAGGAGCAATTAATCTTGGGAACACATCAAGTGGAGGCTTTTCCTTTTTTCGTTTGTCATTGGTCAGGACTGTAACAAGTTCAAGCTCAGGGACGATGTACACGAACTGCCCCCCAAACCCTCGTGCGTAGTAATAATTCAGTACAGGCTTGTTCTGCTCACTGGTAACTATAGAGGTAGATTCAGACCCGGATATGGAACTACCATCTTTCCTTGATTCGGATGGTTCATCTGGCACACAAGTATCGATCCACCAGTGCCAGCCATAGCTTCCACGATTCGGCGGGGTAACAGTGATGGTTGGCTCTGTAGAACGGGCAATCAGATCACGTGAAATCACGGTTTCCCCATTCCACATGCCTTGCTGTAAGAACAATTGACCGAATTTAAGCAAATCCACAGGTAACAGTTTCATTCCGAATCCACCTGTATGTACACCTTGTGGATCGCTCTCCCACTGATACTCCTTAATCTCCAGAGGACCAAACAAATAACGTTCCGCAAACTCGGCGACACTCATTTCAGTTTGTTGCATGAGGATGGCCGCAAGTATTTGCGATACCCCCGAATTGTATTCCATATGTGTTCCTGGTGTATGACTTATACGCTGCTCCAACGCAAAGTTCACCCAGTGATCGGTGCGTGTCATGCGTGGAAACGAATTTTGTCCGCCAAACTCATCCCAGTTAAAGCCAGCTGTCATCGTGAGTAGCTGTTCCAGTGTAATTTGCGGTTTGCGCGGGTCAGGATCCGATGCCAGCTCCGGAAAAAAGCTTGAGATCGGTGTGGATGCCTCCGGCAGCCAACCGTGATCCATCGCGATACAGATGAGTGCAGACAGCACACTCTTGGTGCACGAATTGATTTTGGCCATATGGCTTACTGCTTCTTGATTACGATAATGTTCATAAATGACCTCACCACGTACGCTGACAAGACAGCTACGCAGATCCAATGGCGGAATAATTTGACCTAACTTGTTTGGTATGGATGAAGGATTCATAGTGTCCCTTTCTGAGCTTGTTGTTTAACTCAATGAAAAATAGGTGTCCATAATATTAGCACAGGAACTGTACTGAGCTCAAATTTTTGTGTGTGAGTTTGTGGAGACCTCTGATGTAACTCTGTAACGCTGTCTATCTTTTCTTCATTCTAAACTTGAGCAAATTGTAGTATCTATTTAGTCAAAAAAAAGGATTACAGGTATAATAATATGGATCAGGATAAGTAGACGTTTATGTCAGCATTTTGCATCATTCGATTCCACTCGCTCCAGGGTACAATATATAGACGAATAAGAGCATTTCGATCTATATATTGAAGATTGGAAGTCGCTTATTGGATTTATGCAAAATGCTCATGTAGATATTAACCACCACTGGGAGAGCACACCTTTGTTCAAAATTGGAAGTCAAGGGACATTTGAAACGCTGCCTGATTTCGCCATGGCGATCTATAGGGGAGACACAACTGCCGTAGAAGAATTTATCAGACAGGGCACGAATCTCGAAGAATCCATTTCGCTAAGCAAGTACATAGCTTTAACACCACTAGATCTTGCTATAACGAATCAGGTATAAAATATGTCGATTTCTTCAATCTGTTAGATACCGTGGAGATGAAGAAGGGAAGAACGAAGCTGCTTCGTCTATCCTCGGATATAGATCAGTACTCACATATTCATCTGGTTTGGAATCCGGGCAAAAAGCTCATTGGGTATGTTGATGTGGAACATCAGGAATATGAAAATATCTCTTCACTTCCCGATTTCCTGTCTGATCCGGGTGAAAAATCGCAGCACTTTTTGATCAAATATAACTTGAAAAGCCTAATTCTTTGAGAAGAACACAGGCTTTTTGTTATCGAACTATAGACCTCCAATTGATGATAGAGTCTGTGACTTATTTGCTTAACTCTAATATTTTCCAAGGGAATCGGGGATGGAATTCATGAGTATTAACCGCAATAAAACGCTGGGTGAGTTTCTAAGATCACGGAGAAGCCGGCTTCAGCCGGAACAAGCCGGACTTTCCGGCTCTTACGGACAACGGAGAACGCCGGGTTTACGACGTGAGGAGGTGGCTGTGCTCGCAGGTGTGAGCGCAACCTACTATACCTGGCTCGAACAGGGCAGGGAAGTAACTGCTTCCCGAGAGGTAATGGATAGTATTGCCCGCGCGCTCCAGTTAAACCAGGAAGAAAAGAGTCACTTGATTCGCTTATGGGATCCTAATCCCGAACAACATAACCCGGCAGCGTATTCGCAACTGGAACCTGAGTGGCAGGATATCATTGAACAGCTCACATATCCGTCTTTCATTACAAATGTAAGATCTGAAGTACTTGCCTGGAATCAGGCGGCGATCGACAACATTGCCGACTTTGCTTCAATGAGGGTGGAAGAACGTATCATGATACGAATGTTATTCTTAGATGCTAAGCTGCGGGAGCGCATGCATAACTGGGAAGAGTTTGCACAGCATTCGGTAGCTGTTTTTCGAACCTATTACGACAAGTATTCAGAAGATCCTGTATTTGAGAGAATTGTACAGAGTCTGTGCACAGAGAGTAAGGATTTCGAGAGCATTTGGAATCAGCACCAGATTCAGCAGAAAAGGGTCAATCGGATTTTACTCGAAAAAACGAATCAGGCTGATGCTGTTGTCCACGGCTATGATATTTTTTCGATGAACAATCTCAACAATGAGTCGGGTATTCATTGCTGTGTGTACATTCCTGTTACGGTGTAACAAAATGAGACTGGTAATTTTATTACTAGCATAAACAGACTGTGGTTGGCTCTCCGGATGTGAAATAGAATTACTCTTGTTCAGTACATTCTATTTTACCAGTGGAAAAGAGGGATCACATGATCACAACAAGAACGTTGGGAAATGATAAATTACAGGTATCAGGGCTAGGCCTGGGCGTGATGATGATGCCGGATAACGAAGAGTCGGTACATACCATTCAAGGTGCCTTGGAAGCCGGAGTGACGATGTTTGATACAGCCGATCTGTATGGAGAATTTGAGAAGCAGCGGTTTGGCGGCAACGAAAAGCTTCTCGGACGTGCACTTCAAGGCCGAAGATCAGAGGCTATTGTAGCGACCAAATTTGGGATTACACATACTCAGGGCCCCAAGGGAGATCCGGCGTATATTAAAAAATCAGTAGACGCAAGTCTATACAATCTTGGAATGGACTATATCGATTTGTATTACCAGCATCGGCCTGACCCAGATACACCCATTGAGGAAACCGTAGGAACTCTTGCAGATCTGGTCCAACAGGGAAAGATTCGATATATTGGTTTGTCTGAAGCTCCTGTAGAGATTATTCGGCGGGCACATGCGGTGCATCCAATCACAGCAGTGCAGACCGAATATTCGTTATGGAGCAGAGAGCTGGAAGATGAGATTTTGCCTGCGCTGAATGAGTTGAATATTGGGCTTGTACCCTATAGTCCGTTGGGACGGGGGTTCCTAACTGGTCAGATCAAATCCGAGGCCGATCTGGCGGAAGATGATTATCGTCGTCATTATCCACGATTCCAGGGTGAGAACTTTCAGAAAAATCTGGAGGTCGTTCGTCTGATAGAGGAAATGGCGATGCAAAAAGGGTGCACTTCTTCTCAGCTGGCGCTTGCCTGGCTGCTAGGTAGGGGAGAACACATCGTTCCAATTCCGGGTACTCGAAGCCTGAAGAGAGTCCAGGAGAATCTTGGAGCCCTGCAGATTACGCTGACCGATGATGAGATGGCGGAGATTGAGCGGATATCACCCAAAGGCATTGCAGCTGGTGGAAGATATCCTGGACTAGAATAAATCAGAGGACTTTAAACGCCCCAGACCTGGTTTTAACAGGTTTGGGGCGTTGTTCTTGATAACCATCCAAGCTTAATGAATCGTTAGAACATCAGATGGTTCAGGGTGTCCATTGATCATGCACAATTCCGACAAGGGAGTGGTCCTGACCGATCTTCTCAAAAACCAGACGCAGTGTATGCCAGTCTCTTCCGTCGGGCTCCGTGCCATTAACATGGAATTCAACAAAATCATGATTGGCTTCAGGGTATACCTCGTGTAAATTACCGAGATGAGCATCTTCTCCAATCATGGCGTTTACGGCGTTTTCGCCATCATGAATGAAGTCTTTGTTGTACACATAATTTTGATGATAATCGGCATAAGTCATTTCAATGCTGTCTTCGTTACCAGGTGTGCTTCGCCATACATATTTGGTGGTGTCTTTTAGAAGTCCGCTAATTTCATCCGGTTTAAACACCAGATCATTCTCGGGATCAATATTGGCAAAAGGGGAGAAGCGAACACCTTCCTGTGAAGCCCAGGAGGCTATGGTCTCCATATCTTCTGCTTGAAGAGCTTTAATAATAGTTGTAGATGCTTCGGTAACGGTCGGTGGCTGGCCCTCAACCGGTTCACTAGCTTCCTTGCTAGATTCCGTATCTTCTGTTTTTGTATCTGTGTTGCTTTCCGTTGGTTTATCCTGTTGTTCCTGAATTGTCTCCGCCTCCGCAGTTTGAGGCTCGGCACTCTCTTCAGGGGCTGCACTGCAGGCCGAAAGAGCTGAAGTGACAATGATGCCAAGTGCGAGAAACTTAATTGGTTTCCACTTCAAAATATATCCCACCTTATCCTTCATAAATGTTTCTTACCTTATAGACGTGATTGATCACAAGAAGTTACAGACCAAGGAAAAAAGATGAATAGCAGGTTCATTTTAGACAGCATGATCTAAATTCCAGACGCATAAAGTACAACAATGAGATGTTCGCCCATAAGGAGGAAAATATTAGCATGATAAATCCGATTTTGCAATCCCCGAATGTACAGCTCGCGGGTGACTCCAATGCTGTTTTGAACTATCAGCGAGATTCGCGTAATTATGTTACGCAATTATTCGGGGAACAACTGCCTGCGATTCAAAATGGATTCTTCAATGTACACATGAGCAAAGGTATTATTGTTCAGCCTCACTGGCATACCAACGTGACTGAAATGATTGTTTTGATTAGTGGTGAGATTACAACTTCTGTATTTGACCCCTTTACCCGCAGGAGGATTAATTACCATCTGAAACCCGGTCAGGTTTCCATTTTCCCAAAAGGATGGTTTCACTGGTTTGTGGCCGATACGGATGATGTGCATCTGTTAACGATCTTTGATCAGCCAACACCCGATATTGTACTGGGTGCAGACTTCCTGGCTGCAACACCTCCTGAAGTGGCCCATAGAGCTTACTGCATTGATGAGGAAGCTTACGCCAAGGCAATTGCATCCATAAAAAATGACGCCATCCTGGGACCGCCGATTGGCTGTGTCGACTCCGTTTCGGATCAAGCGATCCAGGCGTCCAAAACTAAAGACGATTTATAGTATCTGCTGTCAAACAAAACTGTTCAAGTCTGTGACCGGAAAACGATTCTGGTTACAGGCTTTTATTTTGCACAAATGTACACATTCAAATTTCTTGGTTAATATAGGTGTATCTTGTGATGATCACGATAAAAGGATTGGCGAGGAACATGGCAGATAAACGTGGAAGATGTTCAATACTGCAAGGAAACGGAGGGACATCCATGACGATTACGGAAACGGGAATATTGGAAAAAGCGATGAGTTACGCACCGATTTTGATGTTTGATCAGAATGAACCATTTTATCCGGATTTAGTCGGGATTTCACTGTTGGAGAAGCCAAGCCCTTCTCCGTCGTTTAATCGCGAAATTCTATTTCCGGTTGAGGCTGTACAATTTGTCATTGAATATGCGATATGGTGGGATTACGAGATTGGTCATCTGTATGAACTGGAGCATGTTTGGATATATGTTGGCCATGATGGTGAGGTTGTGGATTGTGAAGCCAGTTTCCACGGTAAGGTGCTGCGGGGATTGCTGAAAGATCGGGTGAATATGGTTGGGCGTCATGTCTGTCTCTACTCACAACCCGGTAAGCATGCGTTTTCGCCGCTGCCTGTCGTGTTTGAGCTGCTGCCCGATTTGTACTCTGCTGCAGGTGTCAAAGCGGGTTGTGACGGCCTGCTGGTAAACGACTTGTTCAAAGACTATTATCAAACCAGTGCAGAGATTGACGCCCGTGTCAGAGACTATCTTCAGACAAAAGCCTTCGTGCCTGCCATGCAGTTCAAGGAGTATATATTGGAGCCGGAGATGTTTATGACATGGGACAAACTGTTTGAGATTATCCCGCAGCGAATTATGAACCGATTAAACGAACTGGAACAAATGAATCAAAAAAATGGAGATTTCGGCGCACAGAGTCCTTACAGGAATATGAAATGAGATCAAGACTATCACAAAATTAATGCCGAAAAAGACAAGTGCTTCAATTCCCAGGTCTGGGAGAAGAAGCGCTTGTTTGTGTATGGAGAGAAATATTCAACTTTTGAAAATAAGATCCATAAATCGGTTTGCCGCCAGAGAAATGGGCATATTTCGTTTGGTCATAATCCCTACATGGGAAGGAGGAAGAGGGACGTCGAGCTGAATTTCAAACAGAGAACCTTCCTCCAGCTCTTTCGATATAAACTCACGAGTCACATAGGAAATACCCAAGCCCCGCCGTGCAAACTCAATGAGCAAATCCACGCTGCCGACCTCAATTTCAGGTTTCAAAGTGTAACCATAGCTATTAAATAGCTCGGTAATGGCCATTCGAACCCGACTGTTCCGCGAGAAGAGAATCAGTTGGTGTTCAAGCAGCATGTCCAGTGTCATCACTTTGTCCTTCAACTGGGCATAACGTTCACCTGCGACGAAGCAATCCTTGAGCTGGATGCTTTCCCGTACTTCTAGCTGAGGATCGACAATAGGCATACGTACAACCCCGAGATCAATTTTGCCCTCTTTCAGAAACGTGATGACCTCGGGTGTTGTTCCATGACTCAGATGCAGCTTGATGTTTGGATACAGGACATGGAATTCTTCCAAATACGCAAGCATGTAGTGCTTGAACAAGGAATCACTGCCGCCAATTCTTAGCTCTCCGCTGTCGAGACTTTTCAGTGCAGCCATTTTCTCTTCCGCGAGTGAGATCAGAATCTGGGATTGTTCGATGTAGGAGTATAAACTAACGCCTTCCTGAGTCAATGCAACTCCCTTGGAATTCCGGTAAAACAACGTAAGGCCAAAGCTCTCTTCCAACTGCTTGATGGCATGGCTGACGCTTGGTTGAGTGATATAAAGTGCTTTCGCGGCTTGGGTCAAACTTCCCGTTTTGGCAGCCCAGTAAAAGACTTTATATAATTCATAATTTGTTGTCATAGATATCGTCTATAGCTCCTGTGAAATATATTAATTACTTGTATGGCTATAAAACGTATTATAGTGTAACTACAGCAAAGAAACCAGAGTTACTTGGAAGGAGAACGGTGATATGGAACCAACGAGCATTATTTTGTTTGGTGCTACTGGCGATTTAGCCAAAAGAAAAATATATCCTGCCTTATACAATTTATACATTGAGCAGAAACTTCCGGAAACCTTCTCGCTGATTGGCCTGGGCCGCAGAGAATGGTCTGATGAATTCTTTCAGGCGCAGGTTGAAAAATCACTGAATGAATTTTCCAGACGCCAGGCGGATCCTGAACGCGTTAAGTCGTTCGTGCAGGCTTTTCGCTACAATGTATTGAATATAAGTCATAAGGAAGATTATATAAAGCTGTTAAATCTGGTTGAACAGAGAGAAGCAGAGCTGGGCATTCCGTCCAATCGCCTGTTCTATCTGTCTGTCGGACCAGAATTTTTCGAACCGATTGCTGAAAATATCCAGAACAGCGGACTGGGTTCCACTGAAGGCTGGAAACGCCTCGTGATCGAGAAACCGTTCGGTCATGATCTGCAGTCGGCCCGTGATCTCAATCGCAAACTGAGCGAAGCATTCACGGAAGAAGAAATTTATCGGATTGACCATTACTTGGGCAAACCGATGGTACAGCGTTTGGAAACCTTGCACCAGAGCAACCCGATCATGAAAGCATTATGGAACAACCGTTACATCTCCAACGTGCAAATCACGGCCAACGAGACCGTTGGGGTGGAGGAACGGGCTTCCTATTATGATCATGTGGGTGCAGTGCGGGATATGTTCCAGAATCATATGCTACAATTGTTGATGATGATGGCTATCCAGCTTCCATACAATAGCACTACCGAAAAAGTTGGACTCAAGAAAAAGCATATTATGGAATCGATCGAGCCTTTGCAGAAGCAGAGTGTAGGCACCAGCGTGATTCGGGGACAATATGCTGAGGGAACCATTCAAGGCAAAACAGTGAACGCGTATGCTGCTGAACCGGGTGTTGCCGAAAATACAATGAATGATACCTTCATCGCTGCAAAATTGCAGATTGATGACTTCTTCTGGCGCGGCGTTCCGTTCTACATCCGCACGGGTAAACGTATGAAGGAGAAATCAACACGTATCGTCATTGAATTCAAGGAGCCATCAGGTCAGGCGAATGTGGCGAAGAGCAACGGTTCCAAACCGAACCTGCTTGTCATTGAAATGAGTCCTGATCAAAGCATGACATTGCAGCTCAATGCAAGCGACCCTCAAAACAAAGGGGAGTTCAAGCCTGTGCACATTGATCTGGCTCCTGATCGGGAGGATCTTGCCGAAGCTTATGAGAACCTGATCCGTGATGCGCTGCATGGCGATCCAACATTCTTTGCTCATTGGGATGAAGTTGAATTGTCCTGGGCTTGGGTGCAACCGATCCTGGATGCATTTGAGGAAAATCTGCTGCCACTTCATCTGTACCCTGCAGGTAGCTACGGCCCTGTTGAATCAGATGAAATGCTTGCTGCAGAAGGCCACCACTGGTGGTTCGATGAACCGTCAGATCAGTCTGCTGAAGATGTAGTTGCTGCGCCTTTGGCTGTAAATTCAAACTTGTAATTCAAAAAAACAAATTTATTGGAGGGTTTTAACATGAAATTTTTTATCGATACAGCAAATTTGGAAGACATCAAAAAAGCGTATAAAATTGGGGTCCTGTCCGGTGTAACAACCAACCCGTCATTGGTAGCCAAAGAAGGCATTAAATTTGAAGATCGTATTGAAGAAATTTTGCGTGAAGTACCTGAAGTTGAATCCGTATCTGCGGAAGTAACCCCAGATGCAATTACGGCTGAAGAGATGATCGCTCAAGCGAACGAATTGATTAAAATCAACAATAACGACAAAAACATCACAATCAAGCTGCCAATGACACTTGCAGGGCTTGAAGCATGTCGTTACCTGACCAAAAAAGGCGTGAAAACCAACGTAACGTTGATCTTCACTGTGAACCAGGCACTTCTGGCTGCACGTGCTGGTGCTACTTATGTATCTCCATTCCTCGGTCGTCTGGATGATATTTCTGAAGATGGTGTTCAATTGGTTGCCAAAGTAGCTGAATTGTTCCGTACACATAACCTGGATGCGCAAATTATTGCGGCATCGGTAAGACATCCGGACCACGTTACACGTGTAGCGATGGCTGGAGCACATATTGCTACCGTTCCATTCTCGGTTATTGAACAAATCTCCAAGCACCCGCTGACAGACCAAGGTATGGACAAATTCGCTGCAGACTGGAAAAAAACAGTTCAATAAGATTAACTGCTAAATACTGAATCTTATCCGATTAACGTTCATATAAAACATGGAGCATGGGGAGGACATAATGAGTAAACAACAGATTGGTGTTATTGGACTTGCAGTAATGGGCAAAAACTTGGCCCTTAATATTGAAAGTAAAGGATTTTCGGTATCGGTGTTCAACCGTTCCCCGGAGAAAACGAACGATCTTCTGAAAGAAGCTGAAGGCAAAAACCTGACTGGCGCGTTCTCCATTGAAGAGTTTGTGGCATCCCTGGAATCCCCGCGCAAAATTCTGATTATGGTTCAAGCAGGTAAAGCAACAGATGCGACGATCGAGCAACTGCTGCCTCACCTGGATGAGGGTGACATCATTATTGATGGAGGTAACGCATACTTCCCTGACACGCAGCGCCGCAGCAAAGAGCTGGAGGAGAAGGGCTTCCGTTTCATTGGTGCAGGTGTATCCGGCGGTGAAGAAGGCGCACTGAAAGGTCCGGCAATCATGCCTGGCGGTCAAGAAAGTGCATACGAATTGGTCGAACCCATCCTGACTGCCATTTCGGCTAAAGTTGGCGATGATGCCTGCAGTACGTACATTGGGCCAGACGGTGCGGGTCACTACGTGAAAATGGTGCACAACGGTATTGAATACGGAGATATGCAGTTGATTGGTGAAGCTTACCACCTGCTCAAATCCGTACTGAATGTGTCCGTTGAGGAACTGCACGAAATTTTCACGGAGTGGAACCAAGGCGAACTGGACAGCTATCTGATCGAGATTACGGCTGATATCTTCTCCAAATACGATCCGGAAACCGGCAAACCGATGGTTGACGTTATTCTGGATGCTGCCGGACAAAAAGGAACAGGCAAATGGACAAGTCAAAGCGCCCTGGATCTCGGCGTACCTCTGTCCATGATTACGGAATCCGTATTCTCCCGTTTCCTGTCCGCAATGAAAGAAGAGCGTGTTGCTGCGAGCAAAATCCTGAACGGACCTGCCGTGGAAGCTTTCTCCGGAGATAAAAAAGCGTTCATCGAGAGCGTACGCAAAGCGTTGTTCGCAAGTAAAATCGTATCCTACGCACAAGGCTTTGCCCAAATGCGTGCAGCATCCGATGAATATGGCTGGGATCTGAAATACGGCAACATCGCCATGATCTTCCGCGGTGGTTGCATTATCCGTTCACAGTTCCTGCAAAACATCAAAGAAGCGTACGACAAAGATGCAGAACTCAAAAACCTGCTTCTGGATCCGTACTTCCAAAACATCGTTGAATCCTACCAGGATGCTTGGCGTGAAGTCGTAGCGGCTGCTGTAAAACAAGGTATTCCGGTGCCTGGCTTCTCCAGTGCGCTGTCTTACTACGATAGCTACCGCACAGAACGCCTGCCTGCAAACCTGCTGCAAGCTCAACGTGACTACTTTGGCGCTCACACCTTCAAACGTGTGGACAAAGAGGGTTCATTCCATTTCCAATGGATGGACACCAACGAGTAATCCATGTGGATTCACTCTTCTGAATATTAATCGTGCAAGCATGCTTGCATTCGTTAATGAGTTCTACACTCAGAACGAATGCCGGCATGCTTTTTTAACTTTATATGGATGCGCTAATCGCGTTGTAACCTCCTTACAAATTGGTTGGAATTTAAGTATCACCAAATTGTAATAAAATGTACGTATCTAAGGTGTGGAAGGAGATGCCTGGACACTATAAACTGCGTTATACTGATTCAGACAGACTATTTTTCTTCGGTCCGTTATGTGAATTCAGCAATCAACTTATTGACGTGGAGGTTAACCGGAGCATGTTCGTATTGGCAGGCATTTTGTTTTTGGTTGTATACGGTTTATTGGTGTTCTACATAGGGTGGAGCGGCTGGAGCTGGATGAAGCCCGTCGTGTCAGCCAGGTTTCGTTGGTTCTATATTATAGCGATTGTATTTCTTGCGGTTTCCTTCATCCTGGCACGGCTTTTTGGTAGTATTTCCTTCCTCAGTGTCATTGGTTCTTATTGGCTGGCAATCTTTTCATTGCTGTTATTGATCCTGCCAGTTATCCATTTAATGTTGTGGCTGCTCCGATTAACGCGGATTCCTAGGCATCACTCGCAGAAGTGGGCGGGAGCGGTTACTCTTGTGTTGCTGCTCTCAACGATGGCTTACGGGATCTTTAACGCGTACAGCCCGGTAGTGAGAGAATATAGCATTCAGATTGATAAAAAGGTGGAAGGAATCGACAGCCTCAACATTGTCATGGCCGCAGACATGCATTTTGGGCTTCTCTCTGGTCCTGGTCATGCCAAGCGCATGGTAGAGGAAATCAACGCCCTTAAACCTGATCTTGTTCTCTATCCGGGCGACATCATTGATGACAATCTGGATATGTACCTGGGTAGTGGTATTGCAGATATCATTAGCGGTATTCAAGCGCCCTACGGTGTCTACGCTTCTCTTGGAAACCATGACAAGTTCGACGGGCCGGTCGAAGATCTGATTGCTGCGCTGGAGAAAAGTAATATGCAGGTTCTATATGATGACAAGATCATGTTGGACGATAAGATTACCCTGATTGGGCGCAAAGACAAAACGGAAAGCGATCGTGCCGAAGTAGCAGCTTTGATGCAGGATACCGATCTCAGCAAACCGGTGCTGATGATGGATCATCAGCCGTATGATCTGGATATAGCGGAACAAAATAACGTTGATCTGGTTGTGTCCGGTCACACTCACCGTGGTCAGATTGCACCAGCACAGTTCATTACACAGGCAATTTACGAAAACGATTGGGGTTACCTGCAAAAAGGTTCCATGCACTCCATCGTGACATCGGGATTCGGCTTCTGGGGACCACCGATCCGCACGAGCAGTCGCTCCGAAATCGTTCAGATTCATGTGACATTCCAACAGTAAAATCAATAGTCCCTTCAAACGAAGGGCAGTGAACAAGGAATGGGTTAACAGCTACAAACTCATTCGATTTCATTTATTAAATAATAAACCTTTGGTAACTGAAGTAATCGATAAAACGAAGATTGAGAAAGAGTAAAAGTATACATTAATGAAAGAATTCGCGTGTCTGGTGAGCTGAGATTTTTTATCAATATTTGGTGGGAATACTCTATAAAGATAGATCAATACAGCTAAATGTTGTGATAAAAATCAAGTTGCTGATGAGGGATATAAGGAAATAAATCCCGTATTGGATTGATGTAAATAAGACAGTGGTAGCATTTTTTGTTGACACCGTTTTCAGGTTGTGATAAATTATATCCGAGGCTTGTTACCGGTAATGCGGGCAAAACCACTATGGAAATGATTTTATTATTTCTATTTTGGTTTTGCCCTTTTTTTAATCCTCAAAAAAAACGGGTGGTCCAGAATGATTATTAAACAGATATTTAATAACAATATTGTCAGTACCGTGGATGACAAACATCAGGAACTGCTGATCCTCGGCCGGGGTATCGGGTTTAAGTTCAAAGTCGGTGATGAGATTGATGAGGAACGGATCGAAAAAGTATTCCGTCTTCAGGATGCATCGATCTATGAGAAGTTCAAGTCCATCGTAACTGAAGTGCCGATTGAAATCCTGCAGGCGACAGATGATATCGTAACGCTGGCACGCACGCAATTGAACAAAACCATCAGTGACGGGATTTACGTCTCATTGTCGGATCACATTCATTTTGCCGTCCAGCGTATGGAAAAGGGCATGATCACGAGGAATCCACTTTCCTGGGAAGTGCAGCACTTCTACAAGGCCGAGTTCGATGTGGCCCGAGAAGCACTCACACTGCTGAAGGAAAGATTGGATATTGATTTTCCCAAAGATGAAATTTGCAATATTGCCCTGCATTTCATCAATGCGGAAGTCAATGACTCCATGAATGATGTGACCCATCTCATGCAGCTGCTTCAGGAAATCATGAACATTATCAAATATCACTTCAATGTCGAATTGGATGAAGATAGCGTCAATTATTTCCGCTTTATCACACATTTGAAATATTTCTGCCAGAGAGTCATTACGCATTCAACGCATGATGATGCAGAGGAGTATTTATATGAGGTTGTTCGGAAAAACTATCCGGAAACCTTCAAATGTATCGGCAAGATCGAAACCTTTATCCATAAGAATTATCAATACGATATGACACACTCGGAACAGTTATATCTAACGCTCCATCTGGAGCGGTTAATGAAGACCAAGCGAGAAAAATAGATTTTAACTGAATAACCCATGGGCTTGTTACTGTTCAATCAGGCAATACCCGAATGAAATGACGCGAACATTACGTGTCGTATTCGTTCGGGTATTTTTGTTGGAAAAAATGAGGAGGAATTAACATGAAACATCAGGAAACGGCACAGGAAATCATCAAAGCCGTTGGGGGAACAAACAATATCAACTCCGTATATCACTGTGTTACACGGCTGAGATTTGATCTGAAAAATAATGACAAAGTCGATAATAACTCACTTAAGAAACTGGATAAAGTCATGGGAACGAATATCTCCGGGGATCAATTCCAAGTGATTATTGGTAATGATGTGTCAAAAGTATTTGATGCCATGGTGAAGGAACATCCCGCCATACAGCAAAGTTCAGAAAATAAAGAACCTAAAGCGGAAAAAAATAAAAATGTAATCCTCAAAATATTTGAAACGATTGCAGGAGTCTTCGCACCAATGCTGCCAGCAATCACAGCTGCAGGTATGCTCAAAGGATTGCTTGCTCTATTTGTATCCCTAGGCTGGATGTCGGCTGGTACGGATACGTATCGCATTCTCTCTGCCATCGGTGACGGCGTATTCCATTACCTTCCACTGTTGATTGCAGTCAGTGCTGCCCGCAAATTTGGCAGTAACCCGTTTGTTGCGATTGCGTTAGGCACCGCGCTGATGTATCCGGATATGAGCACGCTGCTCTCCAGCGGCGAATCCGTAGCATTTATCGGCATACCGGTAACGGCAGTAAGTTATGCTTCTTCGGTTATCCCGATTTTGCTGGCGGTATGGCTGATGTCCTATGTTGAGAAGTGGGTTGACCGGGTTATACCGGCAGCATTGAAACTGCTGCTTGTGCCACTGATTACCTTGCTTGTGATGGTTCCGGTTACGCTGATCGCGATCGGTCCACTGGGTACATTTGTAGGTAACGGCTTATCGGGCGGCATTAACTGGCTGCTGAATGAAGGCGGATTGATTGCGGGTATCGTTCTTGGCGGCGCAATGGCGCTGATTATTATGACAGGAATGCACTATGCACTCGTTCCGATCATCCTGAGCAACATTGCTACACTGGGCTTTGATAAATTCTTGCCACTGACGTATATCTCCAATATGGGTCAAGCCGGAGCAACTCTGGGTGTATTCTTCCGTGCAAAAGACAAAAAGCTTAAAACCGTTGCATTGTCTACCAGCTTTACAGCGCTAATGGGTGTAACCGAGCCGGCAATGTACGGCGTTAACATGAAATATAAAAAACCTTTTGCTGCAGCGATGATTGGTAGTGCTGTAGGTGGTGGATTCGCCCTGGCATTTGGAGCCAAAGCATATGTTCTTGCGGGTAATGGTGGACTTCCTGGACTGCCTTCCCTGATTGGACAGACGTTCTGGTATTCCCTGATTGGTATGATCCTTGCCTTTGTGGTAGGTGCAATTATGTCTACGGTGTTCGGGATTAAGGAAGAAGAAGGAGACGCTGAGGCGCTCGCTCAATTCTCACCTGGTGCTTCTTCTGCACCAGCGGCAGCACCTTCCAATGAGAATGCTGCAACGGTAAACGTGGACGACATGGGTGCTCCAACGCCAACAAGTAATGCGGCAGCCGTGGCCCCTATGACAGGAAAAGCAATTCCGCTGAAAGAAGTCAATGACCCAACGTTTGGCGATGAATTGATGGGTAAAGGTGTTGCATTTGTTCCAAGCGTAGGTGAACTCGTATCGCCAGTGACAGGAACGGTTATGAACGTGTTCAAAACGAAACATGCCATCGTTGTCCGCAGTGATAATGGAATGGAACTTCTGATCCATGTGGGAATCAACACCGTTAAATTGCGCGGTCAATACTTTGAATCCCATGTCGCTACGGGAACCCGGGTGCAGGCTGGAGACAAGTTGCTTTCGTTTGAACTGGACCAAATTGCAAAAGAGTACGACATTACAACGGCCATGGTCGTTACAAATACGGCTGACTATCAAGAGATTCAGCCTGTGAAATTGGGCGAAATCACGATGGGTGAAGAGGTATTGAAAGCCCAAATTTAACTTCTAAATCAATGAGAAGAGGAGAGATACGCATGATCAATCGACAAGGGTTTCCGGAAGGTTTTCTGTGGGGCGGCGCTATTGCCGCCAATCAGGCTGAAGGTGGATTCGATGCAGGTGGCAAAGGTTGGTCCACGGCGGACATGGTTCCCTATTTTGAGAAAAAAGACTACACCAATCTTAGAGAACTCATGCACGTGACTAGTGCGACTGTTGAGAAAGCGATGGCCCACCATAGTGCGGAGGGTTATCCAAAACGTTACGGAATTGATTTTTACCATCGATTCAAAGAGGACATTGCGCTCTTCGCAGAGCTTGGTTTCAAGACTTTCCGTCTGTCAATCAACTGGCCGCGTATTTTCCCGAACGGCTATGATGCGGAGCCTAATGAAGAGGGATTGCGCTTCTATGACGAAGTGTTTGACGAGCTGAACAAACACGGGATCGAGCCGCTTGTGACGTTGTCCCACTACGAAATGCCAATGTCGCTGGTCCTCAAATATAACGGCTGGGCAGGCCGGGAAGTCATTGGACATTTTGTGAGATACGCCGAAACAGTAATGACCCGTTACAAGGACAAAGTGAAATACTGGTTGACGTTTAATGAAATCAACACGACCATTATTGAACCGTTCACAGGTGGAGGCATTATCGAAGACCGTGTGGATAACGTAATGCAGGCTTCGTATCAGGCTCTTCATCACCAATTCGTTGCCAGCAGCCTGGTTACGGAAAAAGCACGTCAGATCAATCCACAGTTCAAGATTGGCTGCATGCTTGCTCGCATGATTCATTACCCGGCTACATCGAAGCCGGAAGATGTTTTGCAGGCACAGATTGATAATCAGCTGAACCTGCTGCATACGGATGTACAGGTTCGCGGAAGCTATCCAACCTTCATGGCTCGTTATTGGGCGGACAATGGAATTTCCATTGTTATGGAACCAGGCGATGAAGAGATTTTGAAAAAGCACACGGTTGATTTCATCTCGTTCAGTTATTACACTTCCTTGGTATCTGCCGTAAATCCTGAGGAATATGGAGTAACCGGAGGCAATCTGTACAGCACGATCAAAAACCCGAATCTGGAACGTACAGAATGGGGCTGGCAGCTTGATCCGATTGGCCTTCGCGTGGCGCTCAAAGAGTTGTACGATCGTTACCAACTACCTTTATTCGTGGTGGAGAACGGGCTTGGTGCCAAAGATACGGTTGAGGCAGACGGCTCCATTAACGATGACTACCGGATTGACTATCTGAGAAAGCATATTACGCAAATGAAGGAAGCGGTTATGGATGGTGTAGACCTTATGGGCTATACGAACTGGGGAGCGATCGACATCATCAGTGCATCCACTTCTGAGATGTCCAAGCGTTATGGCGTAATATACGTCGATCAGGACGACAACGGACAAGGCACCTTGAACCGGTATAAGAAAAAGAGTTTTGGCTGGTATCAAAAAGTCATTGCTTCCAACGGAGAAGATTTGGCTTAATTCCAAGGGCAGCCCCAAGCGCAGCAATTGTAGCGGCGCGTGGGGCGCCTTTTTTTATTGGTGTGAACAGTGGGTATGATTGTAAAAAGAATAGCTTCATGACACCCGGGGTGATATACTGTGTTCGTACTGGGGAGGGATAACATGAAAAAACCAATCATTGCCGTAGATATGGATGATACGATCTGTCATCTGGTCAAGCGAGCCATTTATCACAACAACATCAACTTCCCGACCCATCCGCTGCGTTATGAGGATATGATTCATTGGGATACATCCCACTTGCGACATCCGGATAGCACTCATGACGTTTTTTATGGTCGACCGGGACTGTTTGAGGAGCTGGAGCTGTACGACGAGTACGTTGTGGAAGAGATGGAAAAGCTGAATAAAGCGTATGATGTTATTATTGTGACGGCAGCAGACCCAAAAACCGTAGTGGAGAAGTGGAACTGGCTTCAGCGCCATATGCCTTTTATCTCGGCAGAGCAGTTTATCACATGTAAACGAAAAAATCTGATTAACTTTGACTTGTTAATTGATGATGGAGCACATAACCTGATTCCAGCCTGGAATGAGGGAAAAAAAGTCATTTGCATACCCCATCCGTGGAATGGAAGTGAACGGGAGCAGTATCCGTTTCCCTTAATGTCCAGTTGGAAAGGTGCCAAAACATACATAGATGATCTGTTTCAGACCACCGATATCTAGACCAGGCATATAAATGTCCAGAGCATCAGACTCTGGATTTTTTGCGGTATACCAGCGGAGTTTCACCCGTAATCCGTTTGAAGACGGCGTAAAATGTATCTACATCCCGGTATCCGACCAGCTCAGCGATGAGACTGACTTTATGCTGTGAATTCCTTAGGAGCTCACGGCTTTTTTGTATACGCAGGTGCTGCAGGTACGAGCTAAACGTCTGTCCCGTATAACTAAGGAACATGCGGCCAATCTGCTTTTCACTCCAGCCGGAACGGTTTGACAGATCACTCATCCGGATTCGCTTGCTTAGGTGCTGATCGAGATAGTGAAGGATATGATCAAAATCAGCAGGTAGCCTTTGTTCACCATGCATTTTCAGATGCAGCTGCCGGTAGGTTGTCACGACGAGCTGGCTAACGAGTGTGTATAACATGGTGGAAGAACCGATGACCGTAACCGAAGTTTCACGGTATAGCTTCACCATCAGTTCTTCGACCTGTTGATGCTGATCTGAAATGGATACATAAGGGACTCTATTTTGGGCCAGATCGATCAGGTGGCCTCGAATGTCCTCTTCCTGAATGGTGGCTGCCAGTTTGTGAATCAGTTCCAAGTTGAACAGACAGTTATATATAATGAGCGGATGCTCTGAGACGTTGGAAGATGCGGGACGGAACACATGGGGAATCCCAACTGGAATGACAAAAAGCATGCCTTTCTGAACCGGAACAATATCCTGATCAATGTGATGAAAGCCGGTGCCTTCCGCGACGTAGCTGTACTCTATGAAATCGTGAGCATGGAAGGGAACGTTGAAATCTTCGGTACATCTATTGACAAAGAGCTGCAGATCAGAGTTGAAAAAGAATTCACTTTTGAACAGATGTATAGATGGGTTCACGTCTTAGCCTCCTTGTGTACATGGCTGAATTACCGGGTTAAACAGTCCTCGTTACCGGGTATTTCCGGTGGCAGGATCAGTATAATTATAGCGTAAGCCCGTGTTGGAAACCACGATGGAAAGGAATGTATATCCTATGTTGACCGTTAGTCATCTTCGTTGTGAGTATAAAATAAACCCGATTGGACTGGACGTGAAATCGCCCAGATTAAGTTGGCAATTACAATCGGACCAGCGCAACTGTGTACAATCAGCCTATCAGATTCAGTTGTCCCTAACTGAAGGGCATGAACAAATTGAATGGGATTCCGGCAAAGTAAGTTCGGATCAGTCCATATATGTGGAA
Source organism: Paenibacillus xylanilyticus (assembly GCF_047246825.1). Classification (GTDB taxonomy): domain Bacteria; phylum Bacillota; class Bacilli; order Paenibacillales; family Paenibacillaceae; genus Paenibacillus; species Paenibacillus xylanilyticus_B. Next base: position 25,368 of record NZ_JBFOLB010000001.1, read on the forward strand.
TTAAACCATTGGCTCCCTCAGGCTCGAAATCGTTATTTTTATCGCATCCGTGCCTGGGACGCGGCAGGGGAGCAATCTGCCTGGTCCGAAACAGCTTTCTTCGAGATGGGACTGATGGATGACACGAATGCTTGGCAGGCCAATTGGATTACGTCGAGACCGATTGACGAGCACGATTCATCCTGTCCTCGTCTTCGTACCACGTTTGAACTGGAACAGCCTATAGCCAGTGCGAGAATATATGTGACCGCCCTCGGGTTATATGAACTGCATCTGAATAACAAGAGAGTAGGGCAGGACTATTTTACACCCGGCTGGACCAGTTATGGTAAGCGATTACAATACCAGGTTTATGATGTCACGAATCTGCTTCAAGCTGGAAACAATATTCTAGGTGCCTATCTGGGAGATGGCTGGTATAAAGGGCACCTGGGATGGAACAAAGAGCAGAAAATATTTGGAGCTGAGGCAGCCTTACTGCTGGAGCTTCATATTCACTATGCTGATGGATCGGAACAACGCATTCTGTCCAATGAGGACTGGACGACAGCGAGCAGTGCCATCCGCATGTCGGACATTTATATGGGGGAGACATACGACGCACGGATGGAGGCGGATTGGACGGATACTTCTTCGACCATATGGGCTCCCGTCGAACGGCTTGAATATACGAAAGAGATCATCGTCGCTCAGGAGAATGTTCCTGTTACCAAAGTACAGGAGCTCAAGCCCATTGCCTTGCTCACAACACCTCAGGGAGAACGGGTGCTGGACATGGGACAAAATATGGTGGGCTGGGTGAAATTCAGTATCCAGGGTGAACCAGGGCATACGGTTGAATTAAGACATGCCGAGATTTTGGATCATGAGGGCAACTTCTATGTTGATAATCTTCGAGGAGCAGCGCAGTGTATTCAATACACCTTAAAGGGCGGGGGAACGGAGACGTACGAGCCTCATTTCACGTTTCAGGGATTTCGCTACGTCAAGCTTATCGGTTTCCCGGAAGCGGTTGACCTGGATCGTTTCACAGGCGTGGTACTGCACTCCAACATGGAGCGAACAGGTGATTTCAAGTGCTCCAGTCCCTTGGTGAATCAGCTCCATCACAACATACTGTGGGGGCAAAAGGGGAATTTTCTTGATGTTCCTACGGACTGTCCGCAGCGTGATGAACGTCTTGGCTGGACCGGTGACGCACAGATGTTTGTCCGGACAGCCTCGTATCTGATGAACACAGGACCATTCTTCACCAAATGGCTGCGGGACCTCCGAGCGGACCAGGGTGAGGATGGAGGTATTCCTTTTTTTGTTCCGGATTTGAGGAGTTCAACTTCCGAGGGATGGGGAGATACCAACCACTCTTCGGCTGCTTGGGGAGATGCGGCGGTAATCTGTCCGTGGACCATTTACGAGATGTATGGGGATGTCAGGCTGCTCGCTGAACAGTATGAGAGTATGAAAAGTTGGGTCCAGTATATCCATGAGCAGGGCAGCAATCCATATTTGTGGAACACCGGCTTTCACTTTGGAGACTGGTTGGGATTGGACTCCAAGCCGGACAGCTACATCGGTGCCACAGACAAGGATTTTGTGGCAACCGCGTTTTATGCCTATTCTGTCTCACTTGTGCAAAAAACGGCTGTCGTACTCGGCCAGGATGGAGATGCAGCATATTATGACAAGTTACATGACAACATTGTAGCTGCATTCCGGGAGGAATTTGTTACACCTGCGGGGAAAATCGCGGTTCCGACACAGACAGCCCATGTTCTCGCTCTTCATTTTGATCTGCTGGACTCCACTGCCAGGAAACGAGCCATCGATCAGTTGGGAAAATTGGTTGCAGAGTCGGGAAATCATTTGACAACCGGCTTCGTGGGCACTCCTTATTTGAACCCGGTTCTCAGCGATACAGGCCACCACGATCTGGCTTATACCTTGCTCTTTCAAGAAGATTACCCGTCATGGCTATATCAGGTTACGCAAGGGGCAACGACCGTTTGGGAACATTGGGACGGAATAAGAGAAGATGGAAGTCTCTGGAGTGCAGACATGAACTCATTCAATCATTATGCGTACGGAGCCATTGGTGAATGGTTGTATCGTTATGTGGCAGGCATTCGTTCTGATGAACAACATCCGGGCTTTCATGTTGTACACATCGAGCCAGAGCCCGGTCCTGGGATGGAGTGGGTCGAAGCAAGTCTCGACACGATGTATGGTCGTGTGGCATCAAGCTGGTATCGCCGGGAAAACAAGGGGATGGAGGTGCATGTAACCATTCCTGCGAATGCAACAGGGACTGTTGTTTTGCCGGGCGCAGACCTGCAGACGATTTTGGAGAGCGGGCTTCCTTTAAACGAGGTGCCTTATATTCAGGGAGTTCAAACGATAGAATCTCTTGTTAAGATCGAATTGGGATCTGGAAGTTATCAGTTCACATACAAATGTGTGGAGGAATCTGATGGCGTGATCGTGAAATAGTATAACTGCAGAACATTAGACCCGGGAAAGGATCTGCTTAAACGCAGGTCCTCTTTTCTTTTTGCATATAGAAATCAGGATGAGGAGAGTGTACTTCATATGGTAAAAGAACAAGTCAGACTGGTTAGACCCTCAGTTGTGTATAAAGCAGCTTACATGGCATTTTATCAGGACTGGCTCAAAAGTGGAGAATTGATGGTACCTTGGGTTATTGCCAAAGATCCCAGTGATTTTGAAGAAATGATAGCCTCTTTACGTCGAAGTGAACAAGGAATGGACATCCCTGAAGGTTGGGTGAAGGACAGTACATACTGGCTGGTAACGGAGAGCGACAATGTGGTGGGAGCCGTAAATATCAGGCATGAGCTTACCGAGAAACTGTTCAACAGTGGTGGACATATCGGCTACGGAATTCGCCCGGGAGAGCGGCAGAACGGGTATGGTTCACGGATTCTTGAGCTGAGTCTGGATAAGGCAAGGGAGCTCGGTATTGTCAAAGTGCTGGTTGTGTGTGACTCATACAATACAGCTTCCAAAAAAGTCATTCTTCGCAATGGAGGTGTACAAGATAAAGATTATATAGAGCCGGACGGAAACGTCGTGGAGCGATTCTGGATTGGCGATGTCGAATGATGTTGAATAATGATGTAAAATGGCGAAAATAATATGGATATCGATTGTATAACTCTCGCATGCTGATTACAATGAAGCGTAGAATCTGGATTGCGGCCGGAAACTATCATCCTATATCAGTCATAAGTGAGGTTTTATTATGAATCAACCGGTTAATCGGCCCCGGCGAATTGAGTATCTGGATCTCTATCGGGCTTTTGCCATCATGGCAGTGGTTGCCATCCATGCAACATCCACAGCAGTTGCGCACTATCCCAAGCAATCGATCGATCATGATTTTTATTATTTCTGGAACAGTTTTCTGCAATTTGCGGTGCCTGCATTTCTCTTTCTGTCCTCCCTTGTATTGTTCTACAACTACAGTGCCGGAACGAAGGAAAAGGGCTGGATGTTTAGGTTCTATAAAAAACGTCTGTTATATGTTTTTGTGCCTTATTTGATCTGGTCCCTGATTTATTTTCTGGTTAAACAGCTGCTGGCAGGCCATGATCCGATGACTCATTTGTTGGTCTTCCTTACACAATTGCTGACAGGAACAGCACATACGCATTTATACTTTTTTCTTATTATTCTTCAGTTTTATGCGATATTTCCACTGCTTCTTTTGCTGACCCGATATCGTTTATTTAAACATTGCTTACCCTTATTCTTTATTGCGGCACAGGCTATCTATTATGCATTGCATCTGCAGTTTCACTTCGAGCGAATGGGAAGTTTGCTGCCAAGTTACCTGATTGTTATCGGGTTTGGCGCCTGGATTGGCTTGAACTTCGATGTTTCGTTGAAGAAACTGCGTGCTTATCGCTATTTGCTAATCTTGGCCTTTTTAAGTGGGAGCGTCATTTTCATTTATGGCAGTGACTACATAAAAACGTCCTTTGCCGCTTTTCCGATCATGACCTATACGTTATTATTTTTGTTCCGCAATTTGTTTACACTTTCTGCCTGTTTGCTTTTGTTGATGACGTGTGAACGAGTGTATGCAAGAAAACGGGATCGAACCCGCATGACAACTCGCCTGCTGAATTCACTGGGGACAGCCGCCTTCGGTGTATTCTTGATGCACCCACTAGTGCTGATGTTCTGGAGACGTGAATTCACGTTGGCACTGGCTCACCATTATAGTCTTGGCATTATTCTGTCATATATCGCAGCGCTTTTGCTCTCATGGGCAATAGCGATTGGATTGCGGCGAATCAGATGGGGATGGGCGTTGATCGGAAGATAACCTTGATTCAGGTATACTAACATATGGATAAGAGATTTCAGGCTCCTGATTAAAAGGGATGGCTTGAAATCTCTTTTTAATTTGCTTTTAAAGAGGTAATATGGATGAATGTCCAGAAAATTCAAATGGTATAGTTGTCCAAATGAGGAGTGATCGGATGAAATTTGTTATCATTTTTGGTCCGCAAGCTGTGGGGAAAATGACAGTCGGGCAGGAATTGGAGAAAATCACGGATCTGAAATTGTTTCACAATCACATGACGATTGAACTTGTATCTCCCTATTTCAGTTATGGTAGCCCTCAAGGGAAAAGACTTGTGGGTCTGTTCCGACAGGAGATTTTTGAAGAAGTGGCGAAGAGTAATCTTCCCGGCTTGATTTTTACATATGTGTGGGCGTTCGATCTGGAGCAGGACACAGCGTATATTCGTAGCATTAGTGAATTGTTTTCCTCTCAAGGTGGGCAAGTGTGTTATGTCGAATTGGAAGCAGACACCTCGGAACGGTTGGATCGTAACCGTAGTCCGCACCGCCTTCTGCATAAGGCAACGAAGCGAAACGTAGAATGGTCTGAACAAGATTTGCTCGAGAGTATCAGGAAATATCGTTTGAATTCAGCGCCTGGAGAAATCACGCATGAGCACTATATTCGAATTAATAATACGCATAAAAGCCCTAAAGAGGTAGCCGAGGCGATCAAAAAAAGGTTTGATTTATAACCTGCAAAATCGACTCGTCAGGTAGAAAGGAAGGTTTACCATGAATAAGAACCCATTTAAAGACATTATTGCATCGGAAGAGGTCCTCAGAGAGATCTGTGGTAATCCGGGAGAATTGGTGAAGAATAAAACGATTACGTATCTGGATGAGCATTGTCAGCAATTTATAGCCCGATCTGGCTTAATATTTATGTCAACCAGCAATCGCTCAGGCTCATGTGATGTGTCTCCCCGAGGTGACGGTGAAGGATTTGTGCACGTCGTGGACCAGCAGCATTTGGTGATTCCGGAACGACCAGGTAACCGACGTTTTGACTCGCTGTTGAACATTCTGTCCAACCCGCACATCGGGTTGATTTTCGTTATTCCCGGACTTGATGAGACTCTGCGCATCAATGGCAGAGCAGCGATCATTCAGGATAGGGATCTTATGACGCAAATGCAGGCACAAGGCAAAACGCCTAAACTTGGCATTGCAGTGACGGTAGAAGAATGTTATATGCATTGTGGCAAAGCGTTTAAACGTTCGCACACATGGGAACCTGAGAGCTGGCCTGCCAAGGAGCAGTTGCCCAAACCGGCACGTATTATCGCTGCGCACGCTGGCAAGTTGGGCGTTACAGAGGACGAAGTTGCACGTTCGCTAAAAGAAACATACGAGAAACGATTGTATTGATTCGTTTCTCAGCAGGAGGAGGTGGAATCATTTGTTGATATTGGTCTTGATAATTGCAGGAGCCATTGTCAGTCTTTTGGTCCCGTATGGCACTGTCATCGTCATTGGCATTATACTCGGTCTTGTGGTGGATAATTATCGTAATACATTGTATCTTCGTGAGGACATTCGTGCGATTAAAAATCATTTGGGGCTGATGAACAATAAGGAATCCAAAGAGTACGAATTCGACAAAGAGTTCAAGCAAGTGGATCAACTCAGTTCCGATCAGATGAGTGTCATTAACAAGAGAATCGAAGCTGAGCTGGAGAAGGAAAGCAAAAAGAACAAGGATTGAACTTAGTCAGCCGAAGGAGGTACTTGTACAGGGACTGGAACGGCACGCCCCTTACAGAAGAGTGCTATGAAATAATTTATGTATGCCAAAAAATAACGGATCCGCTTCAGCCATCTTCTACGAATTGACCAGCTTTGGAATCGTATTTCGGTACATAGAAGATTGGAGCGAATAAAATAATTCGATCGGAACCAAATTAAATTTATTGTTGCAGAATGTAGAAAATTGTAATACCATGAACGCACATATCGTTGATATTGAAGTTGAGAAGGGCAGGACCTATTACCTCGTTGCAGGTGTGGCTTGTCTTTTTCTGTATATTGGGGTGGATAAAGTGAAAATCGAGAAGGTACTGAACAATAATGCTGTAGTTGCTATTCAGGATGATCGGGAAGTCATCGTCATTGGCCGGGGGATTGCTTTTCAAAAGAGGGCAGGTGATCTGGTTGCAGTGCAGCTTATTGACAAGATCTTTACTTTACAGAATGAAGATATCCAGGAAAACTTTAAAACATTAATCTCCAGCATACCACTGGAATACATGAAAGTTTCCGAAGAGATTATCGCTTATGCCAAACTGAAATTGGGCAAAAAACTGAATGACAGCATCTACCTCCATCTTACAGATCACATTCATTTCGCGATTGAGCGTTACCGCAAAAATCTGCCTATACGAAATGGGTTACTCTGGGAAACGAAGCAGTTATACAAGGATGAATACGAAGTGGGACTTGAAGCGCTCAACATGATCTGTGATCAGTTTGGGGTCCTTTTACCGGAAGATGAGGCCGGTTTTATGGCATTGCATTTTGTAAATGCAGCCTTGAACGAAGAAATGCCGAATATTCGAAGCATGACTCAGGTGATGCAAGAGGTGCTGACCATTATCAAATACCATTTCAAAATGGATTTTGACGAAAATTCGCTGAATTATTATCGATTTGTCACACATTTGAAATTTTTTGCCCAGCGTCTGGTAAAGGGGAAGCACTACAAAAATAACAATGATGATGAATTGTATGAGCTGATTCAGAAAAAATATCCTGAAGCGCATAAATGCTCGGAGAAAATCAAAAAATTCATTGAAAACAACTACACATATCAACTGACTAACGAGGAAATGATGTATCTGTCGATTCACATCGAACGTGTGGTGCACGCCACTTCCGAGTAAATTAAAAGACCAAAATCTTTTCTTAAAAAAACGCTTGCAAAACTGCAGAAGTTATAATATTATAAATCCATAAAGTAAGCGCATACAAAAATCGGTTTGTAACTGTTCAATCAGGCAATGCCGATCACTCCAGGTCAGTATAGACTGGTTGCAACTTACTTTAAGATGAAGTTGTTGAAGTAACAACCGAATATCGCTGTGTACAGCCTTACAGGGTTGCAACCATTAAGGGCAAAACCTGAATTGCTGAATAACATGACTTGTTTCCGGATCATCCGGCACGTTGTGTATGTTCAGTAGTTCAGGTTTTCTTTGTTTCACAAGCATGGGGAGTCTACTTAGAGAGGGAGAATTACTATGAATTACGATCAACTGGCCAAAGACATCCTATCCCGTGTAGGTGGTTCCGGAAACGTGAACAGCGTCTTCCACTGCGTAACCAGATTGCGTTTTAAACTCAAAAATGAAAGCGTTGCTAAAACGGAAGAGATAAAAAATCTGCCAGGTGTAATTACGGTTATGCAGAGTGGTGGACAGTATCAGGTTGTAATCGGCAATGAAGTGCCGGATGTATATAAAGCCATTGTAAAAGTAGGCAACTTGCCGACGGAAGGTCAAGTTGAAGAAACGAAGGAAGAATCGGGTAAAAAAGTAGGGCTGTTCAGCCGATTTATCGACATGATTTCGGGTGTCTTCACACCGCTGCTTGGTTTACTTGCTGCAACAGGGATGATCAAAGGTTTTACTGCCATGTTTTTATCCTTTGGATGGTTGACCGACACATCAGGAACCTACCAACTGTTGAATGCAACGGGTGACTGTCTGTTTTACTTCTTCCCGGTATTCCTTGGTTATACGGCCATCAAGAAGTTTGGCGGTACACCGTTCCTGGGTATGGCCATCGGTGCTACACTGGTTTATCCTACGCTGTCCGGTCTGACTGCCGGAGATCCGTTGTACACCCTGTTCACGGGTACGTTGTTTGAATCACCGATTCACATCACGTTTCTGGGCATTCCCGTTATTTTGATGAATTACTCATCATCGGTTATTCCAATCATTATCGCTACCTTCTTTGCAGTAAAAGTCGAGCGTTTCTTCAAAAATATCATTCCTAAAGTAGTTAGCACGTTCCTTGTTCCATTCTTTACTCTGCTTGTGATCGTTCCGGCAACATTCCTTGTTATTGGTCCGGTATCCACTTGGGCAGGACAATTGATCGGTGCAGGTGCAACAGGCATCTATGATCTGAGCCCACTCCTTACAGGACTCGTAATCGGCGGTTTGTGGCAAGTGTTCGTATTGTTCGGTCTTCACTGGGGTCTGGTGCCAGTCATGCTTCTGAACCTGAGTACGTCCGGAGCTGACCCGGTGGTTGCCATGTCGTTCGCCGCTTCCTTTGCTCAAATTGGTGCGGTACTCGCAGTTATGTTGAAAACTAAAAATGCCAAATTGAAATCATTGAGCATTCCAGCTTTCATTTCGGGCATCTTCGGTGTAACCGAACCGGCGATCTATGGTGTGACGCTTCCACTGAAAAAACCATTTATCATGAGCTGTATTGCAGGCGGAATTGGCGGAGCCATTTTGGGATTCTTCGGTTCGAAAATGTACATGTTTGGTGGACTTGGCGTATTCGGCTATCCAACCTTCATTAACTCGGCAACAGGCGTTGATTCCGGATTCTACATGGCACTTGTAGCAACAGCCGTTGCATTCGTTCTAGGTTTCGTTCTTACGTATGTCGTTGGTTTCAAAGATGCTGCTGCTGCAGCACCTGCACCTGCTTCGGAGCCAACACCTGTACTTGATCCAAATCCGAACAGCAAATTCGAAATTTTCAGCCCAATGGCAGGTGAGGTTGTTGAATTGAAAGATATCAACGACATTACTTTTGCCGGAGAGCATATGGGTAAAGGGATTGCGATTCGTCCAATCAATGGCAGAGTGGTATCCCCAGTCACTGGTGTCGTACAAACGGTATACCGCACAAAACATGCGATCGGACTTGTAACGGATGATGGCGTAGAAATGCTGATCCATATCGGACAAGATACCGTTCAGCTGAAAGGCCAATATTTCAATGCTCATGTGAAAGATGGAGATCGGGTTAACGTAGGCGATCTGATTATGGAGTTTGACCTGCAAGCGATCAAGGATGCCGGTTATGAGACCGTAACACCGATTATTATTACAAATACTTCGAATTATCTCGATGTTGTGGGCACAAAAAATGTATCTGTGGATGAAAAAGACAAATTGCTGACGGTGCTTGGCTAATCAACCTTTAGAACGAATAGGAGGAAAATCTTGATGTTTGAAAAGTTAACTTCCTTCCCGGAGAATTTTCTCTGGGGAGGAGCAACAGCAGCGAATCAGCTGGAGGGCGCCTATCTGGAAGCAGGCAAAGGATTGACTACGGTCGATCTGATCCCGGTTGGACCCAATCGATTCCCCATTGCGATGGGCAACCTGGATTCGTTTGAACCCAAAGAGGGCGAATTCTACCCTTCCCACGAAGCCATTGATTTCTATCATCGGTACAAGGAAGACATTGCTTTATTTGCAGAGATGGGATTCAAATGTTTCAGGCTTTCTATCGCCTGGGCCCGGATTTTTCCGAATGGAGATGACGTGGAGCCCAATGAGGCTGGACTTCAATTCTATGATGATGTCTTCGATGAATTGCTGAAATATAATATCGAACCTGTCGTTACCATCTGCCATTTCGATGTGCCTGTACACTTGGTGAAGACTTATGGCGGCTGGAAAAACCGCAAGATGATTGAATTTTTTGAAACCTATGCGAAGACGTTGTTCAACCGATATAAGGACAAAGTAAAGTACTGGATGACGTTTAACGAAATTAATATGCTGCTGCATCTCCCGTATATCGGTGCAGGCATAGTACTTCAGGAAGGGGAGGACAAGCAGCAGATCCTCTATCAGGCAGCGCATCATGAATTGGTAGCGAGTGCACTTGCCGTCAAAGCTTGTCATGAGATCATTCCGTCTGCAAAGATTGGATGTATGCTGGCCGCAGGCACGGTGTATCCATACACGTCCAATCCGGATGATGTATGGAAGGCGATGGAACAGGATCGCGAATCATTTTTCTTCATAGATGTTCAGTCCAAAGGTGCATATCCGGGCTACACGAAGCGTTTCTTCAGAGAACATGGCATTCATATTGAGATGCAGCCGGAAGATGCAGACATTCTTATGCAAAATACGGTGGACTATATTGGATTCAGCTATTATGCCAGCCGCTGTACAAGCACGGATCCGGAGATTTTAAAGGACTCGACCGAAGGCAATGTATTTGGTTCAGTAAAAAACCCATATCTGGATGCATCAGAGTGGGGATGGACAATTGACCCGAAAGGGCTGAGAATAACCTGTAATCAGCTGCACGACCGCTACGGCAAACCATTATTTATTGTCGAAAATGGACTTGGAGCTACCGATGTATTGTTGGATAATAACACTGTTGAAGATGATTATCGTATTGACTATCTCGATCGCCATTTTGCCGAGATGGCAGAAGCCATTCAGGATGGTGTGGAGATTATCGGATATACGAGTTGGGGACCGATCGACCTGGTCAGTGCAGGTACGGGAGAGATGAAGAAACGGTACGGGTATATCTATGTCGATCGAAACAATGATGGTTCGGGTTCACTGAAAAGGGTGAAGAAAAAAAGTTTCCATTGGTACAAAGAGATTATTGCTAATCAAGGCGCACAATATTTCAAATGATCATCTGTAAATGAAAGAAATCAAAAAAAGAAAGGGGCAAACTCGTGTTATACACGGGCTTGCTCCTTTTTGTGAAACAAACAACGGACTAAGCATATCTCACTCTACATTTAAAAGAACCCAGTTAAGGCACTTGCAGACTCCGATGTGCGTTCAGTCGACCATACTGCCAGTAGACACCAGAGCCCGATACCGGATCGGAGGCGAAGCATAATGCGTCTCGAATTTGCGCATTGGTTTTGCCCTGGGCAGCAAGCAAGGCTGCCGCACCTGCGACCTGTGGCGCAGCCATCGAGGTTCCGCTCATGTAGGCATACGAGCTGCCAATATACGTGGACAGGATGCTGTCGCCGGGAGCGGCCATATCGACCCATGAACCGTAGTTGGAGAAGTTGGATTTTAGATCAGAAGGGTTGGTGGAGGCGACGGCGATAACGTTGGGGTAGGATGCAGGCACAATGGGATAAGAGGTATTGTCATTGCCGGCAGCGGCAATAATGACCGCGCCACGATCCCAGGCATACTGCACCGCAGCCTGCAAAAAGGCATCGCCGACAGGTCCGCCCAAGCTCAGATTGACCACCTGTATTCCGTTGTTGGCAGCATAAACTAGCCCGTTCCCCACATTTCCCATGGTCCCCATCCCGTTGTCATCCAGCACACGAATGGGAACAATGGACGCGAGTGGAGCAACACCAGCGATCCCGGCCCCGTTATTCGTGACAGAAGCTGCAATCCCGGCGACATGTGTGCCGTGTCCGTTGCCGTCCTCGGGGATGGCGTCATAACTGACATAATCATAACCGGGTAGAAGCTTGCTGGCGAGCTCGGGGTGGTTCAGTTGGACTCCCGTATCGATGATGGCAATTTTGATGGAGCTGTTACTCTGGCTGATATCCCAGGCAGCAGGCGCGTTAATTTTTTGCAGGTTGTTTTGATAAGGAAAGTAAGGATCATTGGGGGTATAAGATGCCTGGGCGAGATAATTGGGTTCTACATGTTCGATGAGTTCGTGATCCTTATAGTTTTTTAACATACGGTGCATGATTTTTCTTGATTCTACCCGATACCAGCCCAGATCTTCATATGTTTCGGCAACTTTACATTTTCCTTTTTTATGCAAGGATTGCATTTGGTCTGGAGTGGTGCCATCTTTGAATTTGATTAAGAGCTGCTTGGGAGCATGGGGATGAAATTTTCTGGTTTCAAGGATGTCTTCCACGTAACGATATACGTATCCGATAGCGAGCAGGATTGCGGCAGAGATACCAAGCCATAACCACATCGGTTCTTCCCCCTTATGAAATTGAAATGGTGACACGGCTTATCGTATGCAGAATCTCTCAGATCGCGTGGGCTTTATAGCATTTTGGTTAGGAGTATAGATAGATTGATAGAATGAAATTAATTCGGTAAGATGGGTTGAAGCGAGCGGGCTCCGAAGAAATGAAGGGTTCGTATGAGCCTGCATCCAGGCACTAATATATAGAGAACAGGAATGAGAAATGTTGACACAATTCCAGACCGTACCCAAGATAATGAAGGTTCAGCTGAACCAGATTGAGGATGCCGTAGATTTTGCCATGCGTGTCCGCAGAGAAGTATTTCCAATGATGGATCATGGACAGTTACCTGCAGATCTGCTGCAATTCAGAGAACATTATATGGACAGGACCGATGCGGTCTTTCTGATAGCTGTAGTGGAGGAAGCCGGGATTGTCGGTTCCATTGGTATTTTGCCATATGATGGAAGAATTAAGGCGGTAGCCGGGCGTTACACTGAGAATGAGGCAGCTGAGCTGGTGAAGTGTTATGTGGATTCAAGATATCGGAGATATGGCATTGGCTCTCTGCTGGTAAGGGAACTGGAAAAGGTGGTATCCGACCTGCACTACACCACGCTATATTTACATACCCATCGCTTCCTGCCTGGTGCCGTTGATTTCTGGAAACGTCAAGGATATTCCATTCTTGTCGAAGAGAACGATGACTGGCAGACGGTTCACATGGAGAAAGTTATTGGGGGCATATGCATATGAACGCAATGACACGAAAAATAGTCTTTATCGATATCGATGGAACACTCGTGGATGATGATGGCAACATACCTATGTCAGCACAGAAGGCCTGCCAACAGGCAAGGGAGAACGGACATTTGCTCTATTTATGTACAGGCCGCTCCAAGGCGGAGATCTATGATACCATCTGGGACATAGGATTTGATGGTCTGATTGGTGCAGGTGGCGGTTACGTGGAATTTGGCAATGATGTACTTTATCATAAAAGAGTAACGGCTGAAGATGTTCGGCATATGGTCGATTTTTTCAATAAACATGAAATTGATTTTTATCTGGAATCCAATTCGGCTTTATACGCCAGTGCCAATCTTCAACCACATCTGGAACGTCGCATATACGGTGATGTGGAGAATGATCCGGCAGCCAGAGAAAAGAAGGAGAGGAAGCCGCATCCCTTTATCTCAGGACTGACTTACGGTGAAGCCGACTTGTACAAGGATGATGTCAATAAGGTGTGTTTTCTGGAAAGCTCTGTTGTTCCGTTTGAACGGATCAAGCAGGAGTTTCAAGGGAAATTTGAGGTTATTCAGTGCACGGTGCCTATCTTTGGAGAGGGAAGCGGAGAGTTAATGATTCCTGGCATTCACAAAGCGATTGCGATTGCAGATTTGCTGGAACATCTGGGCATGGGACGTGAAGATACATTTGCCATCGGCGACGGCATGAATGATGCGGAAATGCTGGAGTTTTGCAATGTGGGCATTGCCATGGGCAATGCGAAGCCGGGTCTGAAAGCCATTGCGGATGACGTTACCGGAACCATTGCAGAGGATGGACTATATCATAGTTTTGTGAAGTATGGATTAATCCAGTCTTAATGATTCTTGTCAATTAAAAGCGTGTTATTAACAGGCAGCTCGTGTATGAGGTGTCTGTTTTCAGCATCTAGGTTCAATATGGTTAAGAATTAAACCCTCCCGCATGAATTGTAAGCTGCAGAGAAAAATTATGGTGTAGGTTCGCTGGATTACATATTTACGGTGCATTGTCCGATATATAATAGGTACGCTCATTTACTAGAGATATAAAGGAGTGCAGAACATGGATATTGCAGCATTATCAATGGCCATGAGTCAAAGCTCACTTGCACAGTCAGCGAGTTTGCAAGTGATGTCAATGTCGAAAAACATGGCAGAACAGCAAGGGCAACAGCTTACGGAAATGTTAAAGTCAGTTCCAGCTCCGCATCCAAATCTGGGAGGCAGTCTGGATCTTTCCGTTTAGACACATTCAAGGATGTTTTTTAAAACCCATTTGCAGCAAGCAAAACCCACACGGCCTCAATTCGACTGATTTGAGGCTGTTTGGGTTGTTTGTTTTTTCGTAGTTATTTTTGTTGAATCACATCTCCAAATAGCTTGCGGGCCTTGTCCCAATCGACGCCAAGTTTACCTTGCCAGCCCGCCCATGGCATCTCCATGTCGGAGCGTCCTTTCGTATTGCTAAGCAGTAACTCGGCATTCTGAAGCTCTTCGATATTTGTCCAGTGATTTGCGCCAAGGGAGAGAACCTGGTTCGGCAGAATTCCTACTCTCGATAAGGATTGCAATATGCTGCGGCGGATGCCACCATGTCCTTTCACCAGTTTCTCTGCTGTGAGCCGTTTCTCGTATTTTCCCGGAGATTCATCGCTCTCTGCCTGATCCAAACTGCGAAGCAGTTGATTGAACGTATGAACGTCCTCATCACTCGGTGTAACCGTTCCTTGTTCAAATAGGGAGGCTAGCTCTGTCAAATCGGTATATGCCCCTAAACTTGTCCCACTGTAGTCATAACCCTGATGTAGAGCATGGCGGATAGAAGAAAGATTTTCCCATGACTCATTGCTATGACTGAATCCGCAGAATTTACAAGAAAGGAAACGTTCCGCTTGTTCATAAGAGTGCTCTTGCATGTGAATCATCATATGATAGCTTCCCAGTGTTGTTATGCCACGAGGAAAACTTCCACCAACACCGGCAACAAATGCATTGGTAACTGCGGACCAGGATAGATGTTCATTCTGCTGCAAAGTAATTAGCTTGTGGATGATCTCATCATGGCTAATCAACTCCAGATCATTGGGTACCCAGCCATGTGTGATTAATAAATCCTGTTCGGCAGCAGTAAGTGTATCCGTTTGATATATCATCACTTCGCGTTCTCTGTCGTACTCACCATTCGAATGCAGATATAACTTTTTTAGCACTTTCATGCTCTTTTTGTCCATGAGTAGCTCCTTCCTGAATACAGTTAGCTTCTCCTATGTACTTTCGGTTGGCCATCATTGCTTCATTTCATTATAAGTGAGATGATGGAAATATCACAGATGAGAAGCGGTGAAACATGCGAATTAACAAATACATAAGTGAAACGGGATTTTGCTCTCGCAGGGAAACGGACCGCCTCATTGCAGCTGGGCGTATAACGATCAATGGCAAGGTATGTGAAAAAGGGGCAGATGTCGAGCCCGGAGATATCGTCCTCATTGATGGCAAGGCAATTCCACAGGGTGACCGTGAATCCGTATACCTGGTTCTGAATAAACCGATAGGGATTGTCTGTACGGCTGCCCAACAAGTCGAGGGGAATATCATTCAGTATGTGAATTATCCATCACGCATTTTTGCCATTGGCAGGCTGGATAAAGCCTCGGAGGGGTTGATTTTGCTTACGAACGATGGAGGGATCGTCAATAAAATGATGCGTTCGGAGCATAATCATGAGAAAGAATATGTAGTGACCGTGGATAAACCCGTTACAGACGAATTCATACGATTAATGTCCCAAGGTGTTGAGATTCTGGACGTGGTGACCAAGCCTTGCGAGGTATATCCGGATAGCGAGAATGTTTTTCGAATCATTTTGACACAGGGACTTAACCTGCAAATTCGCAGAATGTGCAAAGCCCTGGGGTACAGAGTGCTCAAACTGGAGCGCATACGAATTATGAATATTACGCTGGACCAGCTGGAACGAGGACAATGGAGACATCTGGAGAAGCGTGAACTGGATGATCTCTTGTCCAGGCTAAAATAGAATCATCATCTGCGCTTGAATAGATGCATCCGAAAAGAATAAGCAATGTAAAATAAGGCACCAATCCGGAATGGATTCGTGCCTTATTTGCGTCAACTGAAAATGCGTTAATGGATCTCGGACAATCTCGATCTGGGGACGCGTTTTCGAGTTTTTCGTTCTGAAATATATGAACCCAGCAGCGTTAACAAAGCACCAAGCATCGTGATCCAGGTAATAGGTTCATGCAGTAAGAGTGCAGAAGCCACCAGTGTGATAACCGGAACAAGGTAGATATACACACTGGTCTTTACCGCTCCGAGGAGACTTACCGCCCGGTTCCAGGTCACAAAACACAAGGCAGACGCACCCACTCCTAGAAATAGAAGATTGAAGAGGTTGCCCATATCGGCAAATCGCCCAAGTTCGAAATGAAATTCGAACAGGAATAAGGCAGGCAGCATGAAGACTAGCCCGTAGAAGAACACTTTGCGTGTTGCACCGATGGTGTGATAGCGGAGCTCACCTATTTTACGCATGAGTACTGAATAGATGGCCCATACGGCAGGTGCCACAAAAGCAAGCAGATCTCCCAGTGGATTCAACTGCAGCATGAAACTCCCATTAAACGCGATCAGCACGATGCCTGTTAAGGCAACAACAAAACCAACGACAAAACGTCGGGTTAACGGTTCATCTTTCAGGAAGAAATGCGCAAGGACAGCGGTGAAAAACGGCGCAATGGAAACAATGACACCTGCATTGGAAGCCAGCGTGTATACAAGCGCAATATTTTCGATCAAAAAATACAAGGTGACCCCGCACAGTCCGGCGGCCATAAACAGCATCTCTTCCCGAAACGATGACACTCGCACCAAACGAGGATAGATCAGAAAGAGCACAACATATCCGATCAGGAAGCGGAAAAACAGAATTTCCACAGGCGTAAAATGAATCAAGAGCACTTTGGTGCTTATGAAGGTGGTCCCCCAGATCAAGATCGTAAGCAAGGCAAGCAGGTGACCGACCGAAACTTTATTTTGGCTCATCGTAACACACTGTCCTGCAACCGTTTGGAGTCGCCTTCATGGTTGAAGATGCGTCGGTATTGTTTGGGTGTCAAGCCGATCAGTTTTTTGAAAAAATTCGTGAAATGGCTCTGATCACTGAATCCTGTCTGGGCGGCCACTTCAATAGGCAGCATTCCTTGCTCCAATAAACGCTTGGCATGATTAATACGAATCGTCTCCAGGTAGCGATAGGGTGAGATACCCTTTTGGCGGGTGAATCGTCGCAGTAGGTGATATTTGCTCATCCCAGTCAATTCAGCTAACTCATTCAGCGTAATACTTTCCATATAATGAGACTCTATGTATTCGCATAAGCGTTTAATTTCGGTCGTGACGTCCTGCGAAGATAGGGGCGGTTCAGCATCCGCATAATCCCGAAGCAGCTGTTCCAGCAACAAAAGCAATAATTCTTCTTTGCCAAAATCGGATTGCTCTTCCAAAATCATTAAATGCAGCTCATGCAGGGAACTGACAAGTTCATGCTGGTAGAGAACAGGTGCCCTAAACCGGGGCAGGTAGTCTTGTCCGGTTATCTCTCGTGCTTATTCTCTCATGATCTCGGGTTGAATGTTAATACAGCGATAATCTAGTGTTCTTCCGTCAACCTGTTCGCAGGCATGGGGATCATGGGGGTTGAATACAATGATGTCCCCGGTATTCAACAGATACTCTTCGTTGTTGCACACGAGATGACGCTTGCCCTGCTCAATAAATCCAATGACGTAATAGTCATGAAAGTGGTTGGGGAATTTCTGCATAATTCCTTCGAATTGATAAGCTTCAAGCTGCAGATCGGTATCAAATACAACAGTTCGCACTTCGCGAGTCACATGCTGCACCTTCTTTCTCGTAAGTTCTTGTCATTATAATATGAAAAGAAGGAATATTCTTGGACGATATTGCTCGCTGTGTCCTTGTTTAAGCCTTGCAAAAAACCAAAGTACCCGCTGCCCTAATGGCAATTCGGGTACTTTGGTTAAATTATAGTTCATTTATGAGGGGAATACATTATCTTGATCTAAGATATTCTTAATGTAACGTGGCAAGTGCTTCTCGAGTAAAAGCTTGAATTTCAGATTCGCGGCCTTCACGTATTTTTATGGCCCATGCCGGATCTGAGATAAGGGCACGCCCAACGGCTACCAGATCAAATTCCTGATGGTCCAGACGATGGAGAAGATCATCCAGATCCTTGTGTCCGGCGCCTTTACCTTGCGTGTAGAGACTGGTAAATTCATCATCCAGACCAACGGAGCCAACAACTATCGTCGTTTTGCCCGTCAGTTTCTTCACCCAGCCCGCGAATCCAAGATCAGAACCTTCAAACTCGGGCTCCCAGAAGCGACGTGCAGAACAGTGGAAAATGTCCACCCCAGCTTGTACGAGTACGTCCAGGAATTGATCCAGCTTTTCCGGTGTATCGTATGGCTTAACGTAATAATCGCTCATTTTCCATTGAGACACACGAATGGCAATTGGATAGTCAGGGCCCACCGCTATGCGGATAGCTTGAATAAGTTCTGCGGCGAATTGGGAACGCTTGATCAGATCACCACCATAGCGGTCGGTGCGCGTATTCGTTTTCTCCCAGAAGAATTGATCGACCAGATAACCGTGTGCCCCCTGAATTTCAATGCCGTCAAACCCAAGACGTTTCGCATGCACTGCAGCATCAACAAAGGCTTGAATAATACGCTCAATTTCTTCCTCATTCATCGGCTCGCCTACCTTATTTCCTTCCAAATCGATTCCTGATGGTCCGATGGATGGGGCTTCAGGATAAGGCTGTGATCCTGCCGGACGGGCCATACCCATGTGCCAGAGCTGAGGGAAAATCTTGCCACCCGCTTCATGAACTTGTCTGACGACCTCTGCCCAGCCGTTTAGTGCTGCTTCTCCATAAAAAGAAGGCACTTTAGGTTCACTCGTTGCCGCTGGATGGTCGATTACCGTCCCTTCGGTAATGATAAGACCCACGCCATTTTCGGCACGGCGGCGATAATAAGCGGCCACATCGGGACCTGGCACACCACCCGGTGAGAAAGCTCTGCCCATGGCCGGCATGACAATGCGGGACTGCAAGGATAAATTATGAAGCGTATAAGGTTGAAACAGATATTCTGTGGATTGAACTTTCGGTTGCTGTTTACTCAAGTGCAAACACCTCCAATATTTTGTACCTTCAAAGCGGGGGTACGAGTGCAATAATAGCAACGCATCCCGTCCTCGCTCAACCGACAATTTGTTCAATGTGTTGTTTAAACGAAGGAGGGATAAGATTGTCGTATTGGTAAATTCACTTGTTGGCAAAAGTGGACCTGTTTATAATGGGGACATCACTAGTTTTGACGCAAAGGAGTTCTCTGAATATGTCCGGTGTGTTTTCCCCCAACCCCAACGACCCACGGGTGATTCGAACCCGTCAACTAATTGTGAATGCATTCCTAACGCATTTGAATAATAAAGACTTTTACTCCATTACAATTCGGGATATTACGGAAAAGGCGACCATAAACCGTGCAACCTTCTATGCCCATTTTGCGGACAAGTATGAACTCCTGGAATCCGTCCTCTCATTCGCATTTGAACAATATGTTCTCAATAAAGTAAATGCCCAGGCCTCTCTTACGGAAGAGACCGTGAAACAGCTCATTATTTCCTTATGTAACTATCACGATTCCAGCAACCAATGTATCAAGAAATATGAATCAGTTGCGCCAATCTTTGAAGAAAATATTAAGACTCAACTGGAGCAGCTCATCCTTCAGATCATCACAAGGGATGCGGATCAAGCAGAACTAAAAACATTAGCAGATGCTGCCACCATGCTAAGTTGGTCTATCTATGGACTAACGTATCGCTGGAATCTTGAAGGCAGACAGGAATCTCCTGCAGAATTAGCTGAAAGAGTTGTGCCCTTTATTATGGGTGGAGCTGGTTTACTGAATTAACGAATAGAAGGAAAGAGAAAAAGAGCAGATGATCTGCTCTTTTTTTGGTATCCCAATAAAATGTATTTATTTATATAGCTTCATAGGAAGGCTTGTCAAAGATTGTCCTGCCGCAGAAGGGGTCAGATGATCTTCCAAGTTGAAACCCTTCACCGGTTCAATTCTTGAGAAGTTTTTCAAAAACGTCGTTAGTACAATTTTGGCTTCCAGTCTGGCTAGAGGGGCGCCCAGGCAGAAATGCGTGCCATATCCAAACGCGAGCTGTTTGTTATTATTCGGACGATGAATATTCAATGTGAATGGATCTTCGAACATATCCTCATCCATATTGGCTGCGCTCATCCACGCCACGATCGCGTCTCCTTTTTTGAGTTCAACGCCTAGCAGGTTATTGTCTGCTTTGACCATTCGATCCATCTTGCTGATGTGAAAACGATACCGCAGCATCTCTTCGACTGCATTCGTAACAAGCTCGGGATGATCTCTCAACTCGGCGTACAGTTCCGGCTTATCATAGAGCAGTGCATAAAAGGAATTGGCTAACAGATTGCTTGTGGTCTCTATGCCTGCACCCAGAATGAACATGGTTGTGCGTACAATCTCCTCATCCGTAAAATGCTCTCCATCCACCTCGACCTGAATCAGATCCGAGATAATATCTTCTGCTAGGTTGTTTCGTTTGGATACGACAAAGGGATAGAGGTACTCAAAATATTGTTGTCCGGCTACTTTTTTCATTTCGTTAATCTGGTCGAAGGTTGCATCTGTTGTTGGCATGAACATGATATCTACCCATTCCTTAAACAGAAGACGGTCTTCAGAAGGAATGCCAAGCAGGTCGGACATAATGATAATAGGAAACATGCTGGTGTAGGCTTTAACAATATCCACCTCGGATTGAAGGGCAAATTCCTCAATTAGTTCGTCCGCTGCAGCCTGGATCCGGGGTTCCCACAGGCGAAGACTTCTTGGTGTAAAGGCAGAAGCAAGCAGAGCTCTACGCTTACGGTGTTCCGGCGGGTCCACATTGTGGATGTCCAGCTTGTCCGGAATATGATGCTGCTGGTTATCCTTCTCATTATCACTTGAATACCCCACATTGACGATCGACCTTTTTCGTACACTTGAAAAATGTTCGTGATCATTCAGCACTGTTTTGACCAGTTCATACTTGAATACATGCCATGAGTCGGTCTCCTCATTGTAAACGACAGGTTCCTGTTTCAGCATGTGGCGATACCAACGGTAAGGGCTAAACTCTTCTTCTTTCGATTCGAATTTTGTGATTTCAGACAGCGAAATAATGGCGCTCTTCTTCATTCATCTTACCTCCTTGGTTGGGGTCATTGACAAATATACCAAACAAGAGTACTTTAATTCAAGTAATTTAAATTATAACAACAAGGTGGAGTAGAGATTGAAAAACATGCTGAAGCATAAAGGAGTCAAAGCGGGTATATTCATGATTGTTTTTTATCAGATTGTAATGCTGACCGTTTTTATGTCCGGATATAGTGCCATTCCCAAAAACGTAACCAATCTTACGGTTGCGATTGTTAATGAGGACAAACAATCCGGTAACGAATTCGTTCAGAAGCTGCAAGAGCAGCTGCCGTTCAACGTTGTGACCAATGAAACGCTCGAACAGGCGAAGACGGGACTGGAGGACCGGGATATTCATATGGTGATACGTATACCGGGTGATTTTACGGAGAAACTGTCTGAACAGAGCGGGAAAGCAGAACTGGAATATTTGATTAATGAATCCAATCCAACAACGATTACGAGTTCAATGAAAAGTGTGGCCACAGAAATTACCGCCCAGATTG
This sequence comes from Paenibacillus xylanilyticus, assembly GCF_047246825.1. Taxonomy (GTDB): domain Bacteria; phylum Bacillota; class Bacilli; order Paenibacillales; family Paenibacillaceae; genus Paenibacillus; species Paenibacillus xylanilyticus_B. The sequence goes on from NZ_JBFOLB010000001.1 coordinate 47,305, forward strand.
GAGCACAGGTTCAGGCTCAAAGTTTCGAAGCTGTATTGAACGGCATGCAGGTTCCGGCGGAGCAATCCAAACAGATCGTGAAATCCACTACTGGCAAGGTATCCTCCAATATTGTGCTGAGTAATCCGCAGCCTGCCGGCATGCAGAACCAGATGGCTCCGATGTTCATTACAATGGCGCTTTATGTTGGAGCCATGATCTATGCCATGCAGAGTGTTGGCGGTATGCAGCAGCTGCGTGGACAAATGGGGAAATGGAAGGCGTTCTTTGCCCTGCGCGGGACTAACCTCCTCATATCTCTGATTGCGCCGCTGGTTGGCATAGGTATTTACTTTTTGGTCCAAGGATACGGAGTGGAAGTGTTTCTGAAAATGTGGCTTGTGCACAGTCTGCAATTGTTCGTGTCGATTGAGTTCACAAGTATCTTCATCATGCTTCTGGGTCAAGGTGGAATGCTGATCAACATGGTGTTTGTACTCAGTCAATCGATTGCCAACGGAACGTCCATGTCACCGGAAATGATGCCTGGATATTTCAAATTCGTCAGCCAAATTACGCCGATGTTCTATTCCACGCATCTGGATTATAATATTCTCTTTGGTGGTGGGAAAACAGCACATTATGCGATTGGATTGGCGCTGGTTGGCGTGGGAGCTTTCGTACTCAATGCGGCCATTCATCATTTCAAAAATGCCAAGCAAACCGAACCTGTGCAAGAGTCTTCACAACAGCCCGCGATGGTATAAAATAAGAAATAAAAGGGTTGGGCGATTTTCTCTAAGAAGCTCTGCCCTTTGAAAGAGCAGAATGGGGGCAGTCACATGTCGATTCAAATATTTATTCTCGGTTCATTAAGTGAGGGGAATTGTTATCCCTATGATATTAAAAAGAAAATTGGCAAACATTTGGATCAGACCGATGCCAAAATTACGGAAGGCACGATCTATTACAATTTTGAAGTTTTGCACAAGAAGGGTTTGATCGAAAAGATCGAAACGATCCAGAGTGAGAATCGCCCAGACAAGACCATGTATGGCATAACCGAAAAGGGGCGTCTCGCGCTGGAAGATAGCATATATAAGGTATTCCAGAAGTTTACGAACGTACAATCCCTTTATGCTGCGCTGGTTAATCTGGATAAGGTGGACAATCAAAAGATTGCTTACCTGATTGAAGATATTATTGTGAAACTGAGAAAGAAAATCGAGTATATTGAGCAGCAAAAGCCGGAGCAGAGTGATGCGAATGAGGATTTAATGGATGCACTCTGGTTGATGAGAGACCATGCCTATCAAACGATTCAGAGCAATATTGATTGGTTGCAGAAGCTGCTTCACCATGTTCAGAGCAGAGTGTTAAAGAATTAAGCTATTACTAATTTGTAACGAGGGAGGTAAATCGCATGTTCGAACATCTGGTTGTATTCAAATTTAACGATAGCATTACCCCGGCAAAACAGCAGGAATTTGTCTCGCAATTGCTTGCCTTACAAGACGAAATACCAGGGATCATTGATCTGACTGCCGGAATCAATGTCACGGAAGAAACCGACCATATTCAGGGATTCACACTCGGATTGAGAGTGACCTTCGAAGATCAGGAAGCTTTGCGTGCATACGGTCCGCACCCGGCTCACCAGGCATTTGTAGCTTCCTTGAGCGGTTGGGTCGAAAATGTGATAGTCGCAGACTTCCCGATTTCTTCGAGATAAGGCGAGGTTGAAGGAGAACATATTTCGGTTGAATCGGAATAAAAGCTGGCACAAAAATGTGCTGGCTTTTTTTGATAGCTGATATTCCATGCGAAACATAGTTGTGTGAGAGAATATCACATTTGAAGGTGAATATTTTGTTTGATGTGCCCAAAACGATGCTTGCTCTTTATCTCCTGTAACAATTATCGTTCATGAATCATGGAACTTCCCAAAATAGTTTATATAATGTGAATCAACATAACATGATTAATTAAGGCATGGGGTTGATTCTAATTTCGGGGGGCAAGTGCGGATGAACGAAACGAAAAAGATGAGAATTTTTTCATTAGGGATTCAACATGTATTGGCGATGTATGCCGGGGCAATTCTGGTACCTTTGCTTGTGGGGAGAGCATTAAACTTGACTGCAGAGCAGTTGGCGTACCTGGTATCCATTGACCTGCTAACATGTGGTATTGCAACCTGGCTTCAGGCCCGAAAAGGAAAGTACCTGGGCATTGGACTGCCAGCAGTGCTTGGAAGTTCGTTTGTAGCAGTTACGCCTATGATTGCCATCGGATCCCAATATGGGATTCCGGCCATTTACGGGTCCATCATTGCAGCCGGATTATTTATCGTCATCTGCGCCGTGTTTTTCAGCAAAATCGTTAAACTGTTCCCACCAGTTGTCATTGGTACTGTTGTAACCATTATTGGTCTTGCGCTTATTCCAACGGGTATAAAAAATATGGCTGGCGGGGCGAATAGTGAAAATTTCGGCAGCTTGGACAATTTGGCTCTTTCATTTGGGGTGCTGCTCTTTATTTTGGTGCTTAATCGGTATGCACGTGGTTTCGTTAAATCACTTGCTGTTCTTATTGGCATTATCGTGGGGACTCTCATCGCAGCCCTAATGGGAAAAGTAAATTTCACACCTGTTCAGGAGGCGTCCTGGTTCCACCTGCCACAACCCTTTTATTTTGGATGGCCGACGTTTGAACTGGGTCCGATTATTACGATGATCATTGTCGGTACAGTCGTAATTATTGAGTCCACGGGTGTGTTTATGGCTTTAAGCAAAATATGTGATCAGCCAATAAATGAGAAGGATCTCGCTCGTGGCTATCGTGCAGAGGGCCTCGCGTTTGTGCTTGGAGGCATATTCAATGCATTTCCATACAACACGTTTGCTCAGAATGTCGGGCTTGTTCAGCTGTCCAAAGTGAAAACAACCAATGTGGTGGTTGCAGCCGGAGGCATTCTGGTCTTCCTCGGCCTTATTCCGAAGGTAGCCGCTTTTGCAACGATTATTCCGAGTGCTGTATTGGGCGGAGCAACTGTGGTGCTGTTCGGTATGGTTGTCTCTTCCGGGATCAAAATGCTGCAAACCGTCGACTTCGGTAAGCAATCCAATCTGCTGATCGTCGCTTGTTCCGTTTCGTTGGGGCTTGGTGTTACGGCCGTACCGGATTTGTTTGCACAGCTGCCTCAAAGTATTCGTATTATTGTGAGCGATGGTATTATAACAGGAAGTCTATGTGCCATCCTGCTCAATGTCTTTTTCAACCTCGGCTTCAGAAAAGAAAGCGTGCCTGTTCAGCCTGTATCGGGGACACAGGAGGCACATACCTGATTCAAGGTATTGAATTGGATCGTGGCGGAATAAAATGAACAAGCCCAAGTTGGTTCAAGTGGTAGGAATGAGAATGATAAACGCTCATCTGCCAACTGAATCTTCATGGGCTTTTTGTATGGCAGATGTGAAGCAGCTTTTCTTTTTTTATATGCTGGATAACGCTTCGTCTGTTCAGAGTTCAAGCAGGTTGGCGGATTGAGTTTTATCCAACTGAACATTACTAAACTGGCTTTCACCATAATTCCGGCAGATCTAAACATGCAATTGCCTTACAATTATGCTAAAGTTTTATCATGAACATGTTACATGTTCTTACCTTAGAAATTTCCATGCGACTACATAAATGAGCATTGGTTCACAAAGGCTACATGAATATAAACAGAGGATTTCCTTTGTTGAGGATAAGGAGTGTGATCCCGTGGAAAAGGCAAAGTTGAATGCAGGTTGGAATTTGGACAATAGTTATGCACGGCTGCCGCAGACCTTTTATACGAGCCAAGGGGCGGTACCTGTTCAGTCACCTGAGCTGGTCATCTTTAACGAAGCGCTTGCTGCCAGCCTTGGACTGAATGCTGAAGTGCTGAACAGCCGGGAAGGAGCAGCCATTTTTGCCGGCAATGAAACTCCGAAAGGATCCGAGCCTCTTGCTCAAGCTTATGCAGGTCATCAGTTTGGTAATTTCAATATGCTTGGTGATGGACGAGCTCTGCTGCTGGGTGAACAGATTACGCCACAAGGCGAACGGATGGATATTCAGCTCAAAGGATCAGGGAGAACCCCCTACTCCCGTGGAGGCGATGGTCGTGCAGCGATTGGACCGATGCTGCGCGAATATATCATTAGTGAAGCTATGGAGGCGCTCGGTATTCCAACAACGAGAAGCTTGGCTGTAGTGACCACTGGAGAAAACATTATTCGCGAAACGGAACGACCAGGCGCAATATTGACCCGTGTAGCTTCGAGTCACATCCGTGTCGCAACCTTTCAGTATGCTGCCAGATGGGGCTCCATCGATGAACTTCGAACACTGGCCGACTACACGCTGGAACGCCATTTTCCCCACATTGCTGCAGATGAAAACCGATACTTGAACTTCCTTCAGGAAGTCATTAAGCGACAGGCTGCTCTTGTAGCGAAATGGCAGAGTGTTGGTTTTATTCACGGCGTAATGAATACGGACAATATGGCCATCAGTGGAGAAACGATTGATTACGGCCCTTGTGCCTTTATGGATGCATACAATCCGGCAACTGTTTTTAGTTCAATCGATACGCAAGGTCGTTATGCCTATGGGAATCAGCCATATATTGCCGGATGGAACCTGGCTCGCTTTGCTGAGACGTTGCTGCCCCTGCTGCATGATAATGAAGAAGAGGCTGTACAGATCGCGCAGGATGCCATCTCCCAGTTTTCGGAGCAGTACCACCATTACTGGTTGTCCGGCATGCGTGCCAAGCTAGGATTGTCGACTGAAGAGCCAGAAGATGAAACGCTGATCAAGGATCTTCTGGAACTGATGGAAAAGCATACAGCTGACTACACGAATACGTTCGTTGCTTTGACTTTTGACCAATGGGAGAATTCGAGTCTGAACGAAGCACCGGATTTTGCAGGTTGGCAGGAGCGCTGGAAGGCTAGATTAAGCAGGCAGTCCGACTCGCAAGACGTAGTACAGCAGCGGATGAAGAGCAGCAATCCTGCGGTCATTCCCCGGAATCACAGAGTGGAAGAGGCGCTTGAACGGGCAGAGGATGATGAAGATTATAGCGTAATGCATCAGCTGCTTAACGTACTCAAAGAACCATATGCACATACATCGGAACAGGAAGAATACGCTGCACTGCCTACGACGTGTGATCCGTCTTATCGTACATTCTGCGGCACCTGATCGTTAATATCGATCGGAACCAAATAAGAAGTGTGAGAAAAAACAAGCCATATGATTTTGAAGGAGCTGCCACTGGCAGCTTTTTCACTATTTTTCCAAGTGGATTACAAAATGGATGAAGAGTAGGTGAGTGCTTAACCATGTCAGATGTACTACCCAAGCAGGAATTGGTGCAAAAGCTTCTTCAACTGTTATCACGCACAGACTTTGGCGGAGAACACGGCGAAAAATATGCTAATCGCCTTTTTGACCCATTCAAATGGGAAGGCGTTCCTTATGTTGAAATTGAGCGTGGAAAATACGTTGTTACCCTATATGAACGTGGGTTCCCGATGTTGGAGAAAAGACTAGACCAGACCGATGAGGTTATCTACTGGCTGCTGGAAGATATTATTTTTACCTCTGTACATATAGAGATGTTAAAAAAGTACAATATAGATAATATCCATACCCATTTGCAATACACGAGCGAACTAAGGCAGGAAATGAACAACAGGGTTACGGAAGCTTTTCAGCAGTTGGGAAATCCATATTTACATTGGCACCAAACAGGTAAACGTCAGGAACTGGAAAGCATGCAAACAGGAAGAAAGGAGTAAGGGGCATGACGGAGCAAGATATCCATGATGTGTGGTATGAATATGCGACAACCTTTGTCGACAAAAAGAATGAATCTGAGTTGAGATGGGCCGGGTTGACCCTACATGAACAGGAGATTACTGCTTTATGGCTGTTAGAAGTGGATGTCTTTAACGGCGGGTTCATCCAATTTTTCTGCAACTGGGGTGAAGAAACGTATTTACATGTTTTACGGGCATTACATACGATTGGTGCAAATCAGGTGCTGAACATCCTTAAAGAACAGTATAGCTGCATTGAGCATTTGGCCGATGATGAAAGACTGTCTGCATTATGGGATATCCCCCGCTTTCTTACGCCGGAAGAGGAACAGCGGTTAGACAAGCTGGATCAGCAATTTTGGAATAACGATGATCAGATTGCGGGTAAGGCATACGCTTATTATTATGGAAAGCTAGGTATTGAGGCATAATAAAATGGGTTGATAGTGATCATTCGCTGAGATTGAATACTGGCTCTTGCAATGACTTTGACGTTCGGCTATACTGGCTATAATCTAATACATGAATTACGTTGATGGAGCGCAGTAGCGGCTTTGTCCCTGTTACAGAAAGTCAGGGGTTGATGGAACCTGATACACACAAGGGCTGCGAATTACACTCTGGAGTACTTGGGTAATGCCAAGCGGAATGGGCAAACGATATATTGCCAAAAGCGGTATGGACAATGCGTAAGCAGCTGTTCATGCAAGTTGGGTGGTACCACGGTTATGATAATCGTCCCTATGTCTAATGTAGACAAGGAGGCGATTTTTTTGTGTCCAAAAAAGCTGCTCCGGTGTGTTTTCGCCATTAACGTAAACCATGACTGAGGAACGATAAGTAGAGAAAGGGGTTGTTTGTAAGTGAATATTATTGATGAACTTGAATGGCGCGACGCCATTAACCAACAGACGGATGCGGAGGGGCTTCGTAAGCTAACCGAAACAAAATCGATATCCTTGTACTGTGGCGTTGACCCAACAGGAGACAGTATGCATATCGGCCACCTGATTCCGTTTATGATGCTGAAACGTTTTCAGCTTGCTGGACATCGTCCGGTGATCCTGATTGGTGGAGCTACAGGCACCATCGGTGATCCGAGTGGACGTCAATCCGAGCGTTCGTTGCAAACGCTGGAACAGGTACAAGAAAACGTAAACGCGTTGACGGCTCAGATGAAAAAACTGTTTGTTACCGAAGGTGATAACCAGGTTCGCATGGTAAACAACTACGACTGGACCCATCAAATTAATGTCATCGAGTTTTTGCGTGACTACGGCAAGAACTTTAACCTTAACACCATGCTCGCGAAGGATGTTGTTGCTAGCAGACTGGAAGGCGGAATTTCGTTCACCGAGTTCTCCTACCAGATCCTGCAATCTCTTGATTACCTGCACCTGTTCCAAAACGAGGATGTGCAGCTGCAAATCGGTGGTTCAGATCAATGGGGCAACATCACGAGTGGTCTGGATCTGATCCGCAAAAAAGAAGGATCTGAAGCCAAAGCTTTTGGTCTGACGATTCCTCTTATGCTGAAAGCAGATGGCACTAAATTTGGTAAGTCTGCAGGCGGTTCCATCTGGCTGGATCCGAACAAGACAACACCGTTTGAATTCTACCAGTTCTGGGCCAATACAGATGACCGCGACGTCATTAAATACCTGAAATACTTTACGTTCCTGAGCAAAGAGGAAATCGAAGCTTTGGCTGAAAAGGTGGAAACGGAGCCTCACAAACGTGAAGCACAAAAGACACTTGCCGAAGAAATGACGAAATTCGTTCACGGGGATGAGATGCTGGAGCAGGCTAAACGTATTACTGCAGCACTCTTCAGTGGAGATATTCGTTCCTTGACAGCAGACGAAATCGAGCAGGGTTTCAAGGAAATGCCGACATTTGAAACCGACGGCGAAGCCAAAAATATCGTGGACTGGCTTGTGGATCTTGGATTGGAGCCATCCAAACGTCAGGCTCGTGAAGACATCACTAAAGGTGCCATCTCCATGAACGGTGAGAAAATTACGGAGCTTGAATTCACTGTCTCGGCTGAGCATGCCATTGGTGGCAAGTTCATCATTATCCGCAAAGGCAAGAAAAATTACAGTTTGGTGAAGCTGAAGTAGTAACGTACAGTTGCATAAATATCTTGGGAAGGGTTAACGGATGTTTAACTTCCCAAGGAACACAAAAGGGCCGTCTCCACTTGATGTCAATGACATCATGGAGACGGCCCTTTTTACAATCCATCCGCAAATGGTTTATGTTTAATGATTCACGATGGCTGTAATCTCTTCGTCCAGATCAAGTCTAACGTTTTCACGGTAAGCCCGGATGTTGTATTCACTGTGCAGGTAGCGCAGGATGGCTTCAATCATGTTGGATTCAACCAAGTATTGACTACGGCCTTGAATCCAGACTTCGGCGGAATATCCTGTGTCCTCTTCCCAGCTCAGTTCCACATTGACATCGGTCGGGCGTACCCCTTTTCGTTCAGCCATGTGAAGGCAGATCGCGTTAACAATCTCATCCATGCTCAGAACCATAACGATTAGTACCGTCCGTTTCTGTTGCGGTCATCATCATCACGATCATTGCGACGGTCATAACGACCATCTGCTGCCGGTTTACGGCGATTCGTGATGGCTCTGAAGAGTGCCATAGCGAGCATAACGATCAGCATGATTGCAGCAACGTTTACGAGTAATCCAAGAATGTTACCGAGAGCTCCCATGCCGCCGAACAATCCGCCGAACAGCATACCTGCCAGACCACCCAGCATCATGCCTTTCATGAATCCACCGCCACCGCCGAAGAATCCGCCACGGTTCGTTGCAGCTGTACCAGTACCCGATTTGGTCGAGTTCGATTGGCTCACATTATTATTTGAGTCCGATTTCTTAGGTGTATTCGTATAACTTTTCGTACCCGATTTGAAACCGCCACCACGTCTTGCATCAGCAGAATCCGGAATCGCTACTCCAACTGTTGCGAACAACAGGGTAAAAGCCATAAAAACCATCATCAGATGTTTAATGCCAAATTTTTTCTTCATTGTAAAGATCGTAACCCCCCGATTAAATTGTGTGATCGCCCCTAAAAATGGGCCTTACTCATGTAATACGGTCTACAAGCAGGAACGTTTCAAATTTTTTTTAATTTTCCGAAATAATCGGACAAGGGTCCTGAATGGCTGCCTGACCATCGAGCAGCTGAGTAACCCAGTTACACCATTCAAGGCCAGTCTGAGCGTTCATTAATCCTTTTTGAACCAAAATGTAGCTCCCGAATTCCCGACTGCCTACACGGAGGTTATCCTGAGGGATGCGGGACTTCAGATCCTCAAAATACCGGATTCGCTCCATAAACCAGTTTTTGCGCTCATTCAGAATGCGTCTCATGCTCCCGTCTTCTGCAATGCCGACACACAAGATACGCAAATTGAATTCGTCTCGTGTAACGGGGGCTGTAACAGGAGTGATCATCCAGCCGAGCAGCTTTTCAATACCTTTTTCCGTGACTGCATACATTTTTTTGTCCGGTTTGTCAGACTGTTGCACCCAGCGGGAAGATAATAGCTCATCATTTTCCATCTTGGACAGGAGCGGGTAGATCTGACTGTGTTTCGCTTGCCAATGAGGCTGGATTTTCAGCATCAGATCATAACCAGATGACTCCTCGCGGGTAAGCAGCCCGAGCAATCCGTAGGAAAGTATGTTCATGCACATGTCTCCTTAATATTAGGGCTGGGCCAGTGAAAACAAAGGATATTGTCTTCATTGACCGCTTTCATAAAAGTGTACACTGAAACTGTATGGTTTGACAACCTGACAGACTAACTGCCTCAATTTAGACAAAAAAAGAGTGCGGAACCTGAGGTCCGCACCCAAAACCATTTAGAGAGATGCCTGTTACTCGTACCCTTCAACTACAAGCTCAAGCTGGCCTGTGGAGGAATCGATAATCATGCCGTGAACGGGTACTCCCTGTGGAAACAGGGGATGATTTTTGATGACTCCTACAGTATGTTTTACCCCTTCATCAACACTGTCAAACCCTCGAAGCCAATTGTTCAAATGAATTCCGGAGTTGTCCAGAGCATTTATGACTTCCTTGGATACACCGCGTTCAAGCATGTGGCCAATCATTGTGTCTGCTTGCAAAGATGCCATACCGCACTCAGTGTGACCGACAACAACAACTTCGTCTGCCCCGAGCTCATAAATAGCTACAAGCACGCTTCGCATGACAGAACCGAAAGGTTGAGAGATAATGGCGCCCGCAGTTTTGAGGATTTTAACCTCACCATTCTTCAAATTCATCGCTTTAGGCAGCAGTTCCACCAGACGGGTGTCCATGCATGTGATAATTGCCATTTTTTTAGTTGGAAACTTACCGGCCGTATACTTTTCGTATTCTTTCGTCTCGACAAATGATTTGTTGTACGTCAAAATCTCTTGAATGTTGTTCATGTCCATTGCCTCCTGTTATCCAATACGATGAGCACGGCTGCTTGCATCGGTATGCAGCTTGTCCTACGCCCTATTCTTGATTATATCACGATCAGCAAACGACATGACATCTTATAAATCAGAATCAAGCCATTTACCTCTGTTAAAAGTTGATTATACGCATTGCAAAAAGTATCATCAATAGGGAGTTTAAACTTTTTTTGGAGAGGTGAACGATAACAATGGAACAACAAACACTGGAACATTTGGAATCATTCCGTAATTTGGCCCGCAAAATCAAAAGTTATCACGAAGCCATTGGTTTGCTTCATTGGGATCTGCGCACAGGTGCGCCGAAGAAAGGCGTGCCGACTCGCTCAGAAACGATCGGCATGTTATCTACCGAAGCATTCAAGCTTCAAACCTCGGATGAGATGAAAACGTATTTGGACACGCTCACCCAACCCGAGGTCTTGAAACAGCTGGAGGATACAGACCGTCGCCTGGTGGAGGACTGCAAGAAGGAATACGATCGCAGTCAATCCGTGCCGCCTGAGAAGGTACAAGCATACACGGTGCTCACGGCCAAATCGGAAACGGCTTGGGAAGATGCGAAGCATAACAGCGATTTTGATGGCTTTTCCCCGTATCTGACAGAGATCGTGAAACTTAAACAGGAGTTCATTGACTACTGGGGCGTGAAAAACACGCGTTATGATACTCTGCTTGACATGTATGAGCCTGATTTGACGGTAGAGAAAGTCGATGCTGTATTTGCCCGGTTAAAAGCACGCCTGGTGCCGCTCCAGGAAAAAATCAATGCATCGGAAAACAAACCGAACACCGAGTTCCTGAACCAGCTGTTCGATACGGATCAACAGGAAAAGTTCAGTCTGTTCATTCTGGGGCAGATGGGTTATGACTTTGATGCAGGAAGACTGGATGAAAGTGTTCATCCATTCGCCACAGGACTTAACCCGGGGGATGTGCGAATCACCACCAATTATTTGCAGGATGATGTGACGAGCGCCGTATTCAGTTCCCTGCACGAAGGCGGGCATGCCTTATATGAACAAAATATTGACGAAAGTCTGGCTGGTACCCTTCTGGCCGAAGGAACATCCATGGGCATTCACGAATCCCAGTCCCGTCTCTGGGAAAATATGATCGGCCGCAGTCGTCCGTTCTGGACACGCTACTACAAAGATTTGCAGCAGCATTTTCCGCAATTAAGCGAAGTGGCACTGGAAGACTTCTACCGTGCAATTAACCGTGTCGAAAGCTCACTTATTCGAATTGAAGCAGACGAACTGACATACAATCTGCACATCATCATCCGGTATGAAATCGAGAAAATGCTATTTAACGAGGGACTGGAAGTCAAAGATCTGCCGGAGACCTGGAACGCCAAATACAAAGAATATCTGGGTATTGTTCCTCCAAACGACGGTTTAGGCGTGCTACAGGATGTACACTGGTCCGGTGGTGATTTTGGTTATTTTGCTTCGTATTCCCTAGGCAATATGTATGCTGCACAAATTCTACATACATTGCGGAAGGAAATGCCGGAGTTTGATACGCATATCGCTGAAGGTAACCTGATTCCGATTAAAGAATGGTTAACCGACAAGATTTATCGTTACGGTAAAAGTCGCACGCCTTCCGAACTGATTCTCGCCGTGACGGGAGAAGAATTGAATCCAGATTATCTCGCTGACTATCTGGAAGCGAAGTATGCCGAAATCTACAAGCTATAAGAAAGCACAAATGGGAGCAGGGACTTAAAGTGAGCTGGGCATATTGCCCGGCTCTTTTTTTGGTGTGCAAGTTCTTAACCTTTTGTTTGGCAGCGGCATATTCATAGTAGAGAGAAACTGCTGAAACCAGCGAAGGAGGGAAACAGCATGAAGTACACGCCCTGGTTTATCCGGGCCATCGTTATTTTGCTGATTATTATTGTGGCACTCACGAGCTGCAATGAAGAGAAAAATGAAGCGAAGATTACGATTGGTGAGGTAACCCGTTCTGTATTTTACGCACCGGAGTATGTAGCCGTGGCCCAAGGTTTTTTTGAAGAAGAGGGGCTGGAGGTCGAGATCCAGACAACCGCTGGTGGTGACAAAACGATGGCTGCCTTGCTTGCAGGCTCAGTAGACATCGCTCTGGTAGGAGCGGAGACATCCATCTATGTCTATCAGCAGGGAGCCGAAGATCCGGTCATTAACTTTGCTCAGTTAACCCAGACCGACGGAACATTTTTGTTTGCACGCGATGCGGAAGCCAGCTTTGATTGGAACCAGCTCAAACAAAGCACCTTCCTCGGGCAGAGGAAAGGCGGGATGCCGCAAATGGCAGGGGAATTCACGCTGAACAAACATGGCATTGATCCGCAGAATGATCTGGAGCTGATTCAAAATGTTGACTTTGCCAATATTGCTTCTGCGTTTGCGTCAGGCACAGGGGACTATGTACAGCTGTTTGAACCACAGGCATCCATCTTTGAACAAGAGGGCCGTGGGAAGGTCGTTGCATCATTCGGAACCGAAAGCGGACATTTGCCTTACACGGTGTTCATGACAAAACAAAGTTACATCAACGACAACAAGGAAATGGTGCAGAAGTTTACAAACGGGCTGCACAAAGCGCAGGCCTGGGTAGATTCCCATTCGGCTGAAGAGATTGCCGAGGTCATCCTCCCTTACTTTAAAGACATTGACCAATCCATCCTAGTTAGTAGTATTAACCGCTATAAAGAACAGGGGACCTATGCAACCGACCCGATTATTGATGAAGAAGAATGGAACAATCTGCTGGACGTGATGAGTGCCGCCGGCGAACTTGAGCAACGGGTGGATTCACAAACGATTGTGGATAACACTTATGCGGAACAAGCGACGTCATCGAAGTAACCAGGCATTCAGGAAAGGAAGGGATATGTATGCCTGAATCCGATACGGTGATAAGACTGGAAGGAATTTCGCAAGTGTATGTCAGTGAGCGTGAAGCAACATTGGTCATCGAAAATCTGAGTCTTCAGGTCGAAAAAGGAGAGTTTGTCAGTCTCGTTGGTCCGAGCGGATGCGGCAAAACAACGCTGCTGTCCATCATCGCCGGACTGCTCACCCCGACGGCTGGAGAAGTAAAGATTAAAGGGAAGTTGGTTGAAGGTCCATCCGCCCAGATTGGTTATATGCTGCAGCAGGACTATCTGTTCCCATGGCGTACCATTCTGGACAATGCGCTGATTGGACTTGAACTGACGGGCAGGCTGGAGGAACGGAGCCGTAATCGAACACGCGAATTGCTGGCAGGTATGGGGCTCGAAGGAACCGAGAATTTGTATCCTTCAGAACTGTCGGGGGGCATGAGACAGCGGGTCGCGCTCGTACGGACACTGGCGACCGAACCGTCCTTGCTGCTCCTGGATGAGCCGTTCTCTGCGCTCGATTACCAGACCAAGCTGCAGTTGGAAGATCTGGTGTCGGATACGCTCAAGGAATCCGGGAAAACATCGGTGCTTGTCACACATGACCTCTCAGAAGCCATTGCGGTGAGTGACCGCGTTATTGTTCTGGATCGCAATCCTGGGCGTATTCGCAAGGAGTTTATCATACCGGAAGGAATTCGAAAGGTTCAGCCTTTTTTTGCAAGGGAACAAGAAGGTTTCAATGAGCTCTTCCAGGCGCTGTGGAGTGAACTGGAACAGTCTGGAGGAGGTGAGAAGAACGGGTGAATCAGATGAGAGAGAAGCAGGAAATGCGCCGCGAAGAATGGATGCAGAAGCTGCACCAAAGCCATATTCAGCAGGTCGCCAAATGGCGCCGCAAGGTGCTCTTGGTACAGTTGTCCCTGCTGGTCTGCATGTTTTTGTTGTGGGAGCTGGCAGGAAGGCTGCGCTGGATTGATGTGCTCTTGTTCAGTTATCCGAGCAAAGTTTTCACTCAAATTGGCAAGGACATCGCCAGTGGCGAAATATGGGCACATGTCGCGGTGACCGTGGGGGAGACGGCCGTAGGCTTTTTGCTGGGGACGCTTGTCGGAACGCTGCTTGCGGTCCTGATCTGGTGGTCTCCTTTTTTGTCCAAAGTGCTTGATCCCTATATGGTCGTATTCAACAGTATGCCTAAGGTGGCGCTGGGTCCGATCTTTATCGTCATGTTTGGTGCGGGCTTTACCGCTATTGTCATGACAACATTGTCCATTACGGTGATCATCACCACTCTTGTCGTATATAACAGTTTCAATGAAGTTGACGACAATTACATCAAGGTGATTCGAACATTTGGCGGCGACCGGTCCGTGATTTTCACCAAAGTTGTACTGCCGGCTTCTTTTCCCGCAATTGTTTCTACATTAAAAGTAAATGTGGGTATGGCCTGGGTCGGTGTTATTGTGGGTGAATTTTTGGTTGCAAAAGAGGGACTGGGTTACCTGATCATCTACGGATTCCAGGTATTCAATTTTACCCTAGTGCTATCGAGCCTGCTGATTATCGCGGCTGTAGCTACAGCAATGTATCAGATTGTAGTGTATGTAGAGCGCAAACTGCTGGCAGGACGCAGATAATACTGCAAGATCAGGTTTAATACAAAATAGCGGTTCATGCTATGTATACAATTTCACAAGGGGTGTCACGTTGCCCGATACAGTAAAATCAAGTACCATACTATTACGAATATTCCGTGTAGTCCTTCATGAATGCAATGATTGGAGGAGTGGGTCCTGCGGCTTCTGTCGCGTGGATCAAAATAGCCAGCGTCCCACATCCGGGACGCATTGTTGTGACCGGCATGCATT
The DNA here is from genome assembly GCF_047246825.1 of Paenibacillus xylanilyticus. Classification (GTDB taxonomy): domain Bacteria; phylum Bacillota; class Bacilli; order Paenibacillales; family Paenibacillaceae; genus Paenibacillus; species Paenibacillus xylanilyticus_B. The sequence goes on from NZ_JBFOLB010000001.1 coordinate 62,387, forward strand.
GGGCATGTCGGTTGATGCTGTTTATCTTTTTAAATGTGATTGAACGGGCTTGTCCATCACTTCTAGTTTTTTTTTCAAGAAATGGGAAATGGTTTGCCGCAGGGTGTGTAATACTAGGTATGACGAGTGCGGGGCTAACGCAGTTTTGTTAGAGGCATGAAGCTGGACAGGCATTCTACCGGATGGGACGAAGAGCTGGCTAGGATGCATAAACAGCTTAGAGGAGAGGGAATGAGAAATGGGTTTTAGGGTTATCAAAACCGCAATTGCCGCGCTGATGGCTGTTCTGATTGCGGACTGGTGCGGCTTGCCTGGACCAACATCGGCAGGCTTGCTCGCGATTCTTGGTGTCGATGTTACCAGAAAACGAAGCATTCGCACAATTTCGGCGCGATTCTTCGCTTCCGTTGTAGGACTTTTGTTTGCAAGTGTACTTTTTCACTTTTTAGGCTTCCATTATTGGGTTCTGGCCGTGTACATACTGATTGCGTTTCCGGTTATTGTTCGGGCCGGATTCAAGGAAGGCATTGTGACGGGTTCCGTCGTAGTCTTTCGCGTCTTTAGTGGCGGGGAGATGGACGTACAAGTCATTTTGGTGCAGATTGCTTTATTGCTGATCGGCCTGGGATCGGCGATGGTTGTTAACCTGGCCTACATGCCTGCAGCAGATCCGCAGATGCTTCAGATTCGCAAAAGGATCGACGAATTATTTTCAGTGATTTTCAAGGAGTTTGCCGCTACGCTTCGCAATCCCAATGAAGTGTGGGCAGGGAAAGAATTAATCGAAGCCGATAAGGCTGTCCTGGGCGGTATAGAAGCGGCCAAGCGTTCGCTGGAGAATCAGGTGATTCATCCGAACGAAGAGTGGAGCGTATACTTTTACATGCGAAAAACGCAGCTGGACTCCATCCAGCACATGATGCATCTGGTATCCCAGATTTATCAAAAGATGCCTCATGCCGAAATGGTGTCAGAGCTGTTTGATCAGCTCAGTCAGGATGTGCTCACGGAATCTTACACCGGACGAACTGAAAAACTTCTCGCAGATGTGCAGGAAGAATTCAGGCGGATGGAGCTGCCGGATACAAGGGAAGAATTCGAGATTCGTTCCGCGATTCTCCAGCTGTGCCGGGAACTCGCGCTGTATCTGAAAATTGCGAAGAAGGACAAAGCGCCTTCCCCGATGACGGACCGGTCCCAATCTACAAACGAATAATAGAAAATAGTTGTCACCCTAGACGGATGCCCTGCATACACTTGTAGTGAATGATTGTATGGAGGAGGTTTAAAGATGTCATTGAGTCATAAACATCAATGTAGAGAGATCATCACGAAGGCGATCTGCGGCAAAGGTCGTAAGTTCTCTACCGTAACACATACCGTGACTCCGCCTAATGGTCCGACCAGTATTTTGGGGGCTTGGATTATCAACCACCAATATGAAGCCGTATCAGCGGGGGACGGAATTGAAGTTATTGGTACTTACGATATCAACATCTGGTATTCCTATGACAAAAATTCGCAGACAGATGTAGCCAAAGAAACGGTGTCGTATGTAGAACATGTGCCTTTGTCTTACCTGGATCCGAAACACCGGGCTTCCACAGTGGAGGTATCTGCGGATGCAACGCAGGAACCGAGCTGTGTGGAAGCCACAGTATCAGCAGGTGGAGGCAGCGTAATTATCCGGGTAGAACGGGAATTCGCTGTTGAACTGGTTGCCGAGACCAAAGTTTGTGTGAAGGTATGCACAGATGGTTGTGGTGACTATGAAGACAAGGATTATGACTTCGGCAGCACGGATGAAGATTATGATGATCTTGATCCGGACCTGCTTGACGAAGAACTGTAAGTTCAACGTCTCTTGTATCCTTAGCTAAGGTATCATATGCGCCGCAAGCGGCAGTGAAGAGGGCGCAAGCCCTCTTTTTTCTTTTTTGGGCGATGGAAAGGAGGGACCGAATGAATGTGATGGAGGAGGCAGAGCAAGCTGCAAGGCGATACGAACGAATGCTGCCAGGTGAACGAGCAGGTCGATTGGAGAGAGCCGGTATTGAAGTGCTCGCCTCACGTGACAGGCAGAAGAGGGAACCTGGACTCCGAGCGCGTTACGACGTAGAGATCTGCTGCCTGCAGGCGCTCAGAATTAAACGTCGAGATACCAGCGGCATGGGCGGTTCACAGGAAAGCTTACTGGATCGTGAAACAACCTCAACGCTATTCAAACGAATCGAGCGGCTTGCTGTCAAAACGTTATATACCCTTGGACTTGATCACGGTGCCGTGCGCCTGGAAGCCTCCGGAAAAAACGGATGTGCAGTTCTGTCTATTGACCCTCGGCCATGGAAGGGCATGACAGATCTATCCGTCATGTACCGGGCAAGCTGGAAGCAGCTGCAGTCTCAACTTGATGAGGAGAACCGGAATAAGGTAACGCCCGTGCTCGGAATGGACCCGGAGTTTCTGCTTGTACAGATGCCCGAATCCAAAATCATACCTGCCTCGAGATTTCTGGGACGTACAGGTATGGCGGGGTGTGATTCCGTGACGATTGGGGGCAGAAGAATCTATCCAGTTGCTGAACTTCGCCCTGCACCCAGCTCGGAACCGCGTGAACTGCTCACCCACTTGCTTAGAGCTTTTGAACTTGCTTCCCGCAGTATAACCGACCATTCGTTAATTTGGCAGGCCGGAGGAATGCCGCAGCGCGGACTGCCGCTTGGCGGACATGTTCATTTCAGCGGAGTGACGCTAAATGGGGAATTGCTGCGTGGGCTGGACAATTATCTGGCCCTGCCGCTTGCGTTTTTGCAGGACCCGCGTGGTTCAGGCAGACGTCCAAGGTACGGGGCACTTGGTGATTTTCGCCTGAAGAACTATGGTGGATTCGAGTACCGCACACTGCCCAGTTTTCTGGTCTCTCCACTCGTTGCCAAAGGAGTTGTAGCCCTTGCGGGTCTTATCGCCGCTTCCTATTCCACACTCCGTCAGCGTCCGTTGATGAACACGGCAGTGCACACTGCATTTTATGAAGGTGATCGGGATCAAATGAAGACATACATTCCAGCGCTCCTCGATGATCTGGCCGGCTTGGATGGATATGCAAGATATGAACAATATGCAGCACCCTTGATCCGCCAGCTGAGAGAGGGCAGAACGTGGGATGAGAGCAGGGATATTCGCAAAGTCTGGAATATTCGTGCAGGTTCATGAAGAGTGGAAGTTTTTTTGTTATAATAGAAATCAATTCAATTTTGGATCTGATTACAGCTATGGAAGACATGCAAACAGCAGTCTGTGAAGGAAGCGGCAGATGGCCGAAACATGAGGCGGAGGCACGTAGATGTGCCTGACCGCCTTATTGTTCCTTCAAGGGCAGGGACTCTTCCTGACAATATAGGAACGGATGGAGGATATTCATGGCTCAGTACACGCCAATGATTCAACAATATTTACAAGTGAAAGCCGAAGCGCAAGACGCTTTTCTTTTTTTTAGATTGGGTGATTTCTATGAGATGTTCTTCGAGGATGCTGTCAATGCAGCCCGTGAACTCGAAATTACACTGACTGCACGTGCAGGCGGTGGGGATGAGAAGATCCCAATGTGCGGTGTGCCTTATCATTCGGCTGACAATTACATACAGCGTCTGATTGAAAAAGGATATAAAGTTGCCATTTGCGAGCAAATGGAAGACCCGACAGTAACCAAAGGTATGGTACGACGTGAAATCGTACGAGTTATTACGCCAGGAACAGTGATGGAAGGCAAGACACTGGGAGACAAATCCAACAATTATATGGTCTGCCTGACGGGAAACCACAATACACTGGCGCTCGCGGCATGTGATCTGTCGACTGGAGAGTTGTATGTAACATCAGTTCCGTATTCCAAGGAATGGCTGAAAGATGAGATCGGGATCTATGAACCTTCGGAATTAGTCGGTGATGGGCCTCTTCTGGATACAGTTGCTGCGCAGTCTTCCCCAATCGGGAGACCAGTTGTATACACGCCATGGACGAAGAGCAAGGAAGACCTTGTTCGGCAACAATTCGGTGAGGCTGCATGGGCGAGACTGGAGCCTGAACGTCAAGCGTGCGTTGCACGTCTGTTCTCGTACCTGAGTGAAACGCAGAAGCGGTCCCTGGGGCAGCTGACGCAAATCTCAACGTATGAGCCGGATCACTTTATGATTCTGGATCCGTTCACCAGACGTAACCTGGAACTGGTTGAAACGGTGCGTGAGCGTTCCAAGAAGGGCTCGTTGCTCTGGCTGCTGGACAAGACGGAGACATCCATGGGTGCGCGGATGCTGCGGCGGTGGGTGGATAAGCCGTTGCTGCAAAAAGGGAAAATCAATGAGCGTCTTGAAGCGGTGGACACGCTATACAATCAGTTCATTTTACGTGAGGATCTGCGCGCTGAACTGAAGGACATCTATGATCTGGAGCGACTGGTGGGACGAATAGCCTTCGGGAATGCCAACGGGCGCGATCTGAATGCACTTAAACTGTCCCTCGATAAAATCCCCGGACTGCGTCAGTATTGTGCTGAATCCTCTTCTACAACGCTGCAGAACATTGCGGAGTTGATGGATGACTGCAGTGACTTGCGGGATGCCATTGGGCAGGCCATAGTGGACGAGCCACCGGTTTCCGTAAGGGATGGAGGATTGATTCGTGAAGGATATCATGAACGACTCGACGAACTGCGGGAAGCTTCGGTAAACGGCAAACAGTGGATTGCCGAGCTGGAAGCGAAGGAACGTGAAGCAACTGGCATACGTTCTTTGAAAATCGGCTACAACAAAGTGTTCGGCTATTATATTGAAATTACGAAATCCAATCTGGCCTCCCTGCCAGAGGGTCGTTATGAGCGGAAGCAGACCCTTGCCAATGCGGAACGTTACATTACTCCTGAGCTGAAGGAAAAAGAAACGCTGATTCTCGAAGCACAGGACAAGATGGTTGATATCGAATATGGATTGTTTGCCGAGCTTAGGGATCGGTTGAACCAGGAAATCGCTAGACTTCAGAAATTGGCTGAACAGGTTGCGGAAATTGATGTGTATCAATCCTTCGCGGTGATCAGTGCAGAGCGGAATTTTGTAAGACCAACGCTGACAGACGGCTATGATTTTGTGGTGGAACAAGGACGTCATCCAGTCGTGGAAGCAGTGATGAGGGATGGTGCTTTTATTGCCAACCACACGGCAATGAAAGAGGAAGAGGCACACATTCTACTTATCACAGGCCCCAATATGGCTGGGAAAAGTACGTACATGCGACAGGTTGCACTGATCTCGATTATGGCGCAGATCGGGTGTTTTGTACCTGCAGGCCAGGCAGAAGTACCGATCATGGATCGCATCTTTACACGAATTGGAGCGGCGGATGATCTGATTGGCGGCCAAAGTACGTTTATGGTGGAAATGGCGGATATTCAGGTAATGACCGATAAAGCGACACCGCGAAGTCTGATCATTATCGACGAATTGGGCCGGGGAACGTCTACCAGTGAAGGCATGGCGATTGCCCAATCCGTCATTGAGTATGTGCACGACATCATAGGCTGTAAAGCGCTCGTATCGACGCATTTTCATGAACTGGCTCACCTGGAAGAAAGTCTGGATAAACTGGCAAACTACTCCATGGCTGTACAGGAGAGTGGTGACAAAGTGAACTTCCTGCGCAAACTGATTCCGGGTGCAGCAAGCAGCAGCTATGGCATTTACTGCGCACGACTTGCAGGTCTGCCGGACAGCATTATTGAACGAGCGAATGGGTTGCTGCACGGTTTTGAACATGCTGCAGCTCAGGTTGCGGTTGGCAGTGAGTTTGCAGGAAAAGCGAAATCGGGTTCGGATGTCGATACAGGACAGATGGTAACTGACGGTAATGGACCATCCATCATTCGCGAAGAAGTCGTGGCCACTTCCTCATATAAAGAGGATGCATACTTGGAGAGTGAGCCTGTCAAGGAACAACATAACAAGAATAAATCAGGTTCCAGACAACAAGATGTTGTCCAACTCTCCATATTCGGTGATGATGAACCGAACGTGGCAACCAAACCGGAAGTAGTCGCAGTGGACAAACCGACGCGGGATTTTATCCGCAATATGAAAGACATTGATGTAATGAACATGACGCCTCTACAGGCGATGCAATTATTGAACGATCTCAAATTAAAGGCACAGCAATTATCCTGATAACGGGAGGGGAAACCTGTGGCGAAAATCCATGTGCTTGACGAACATATTGCCAACCAGATTGCGGCAGGTGAGGTGGTTGAACGACCTGCTTCGGTTGTAAAGGAATTATTGGAGAACTCCGTGGATGCCGGCGCCACCAAAATTGAAGTTTCTGTTGAAGAAGGTGGATTGCTCAGCATTCGTGTGAAAGACAATGGTTCAGGTATTGAACCTGATGATCTGGAAACAGCCTTTTACCGTCACGCAACCAGCAAAATTACCCACGGACGTGATCTCTTCCAGATTACAAGTCTTGGTTTCCGGGGGGAGGCACTACCTAGTATCGCGGCTGTCTCCAAGGTCGAAGTGCTAACCGCCAGCGGGGACGATGGTCGCGGACGTAGGATTGTGATTGAGGGGGGCAAACTGTGTGCACACGAGGATGCAGCGTCACCCCAAGGTACAGAGTTTGTGGTCAAAGAGTTATTTTATAATACCCCTGCACGGCTGAAGTATATGAAAACCATTCAGACCGAGCTGGGACACATCTCGGATGTGCTCTACCGGATGGCCATGTCTCATCCCCATATCTCATTTACACTGCGGCATAATGCCAATGTGCTGCTGCAAACGCTCGGTAACGGCGATCTGCTGCAGGTAGTGGCAGCGATCTATGGGACGAGTGCGGCCAAAGCCATGCTGCCTATCCAGGGAGAGAGTTTGGATTATCGCGTGAGCGGGTTGATCAGTCTTCCGGAATGGACTCGTGCCAACCGGGGCGGCATGTCAACGATTGTGAATGGTCGATTTATTCGCAATTACGGCCTTAATCAGGCGATTCTCAAAGCGTATCACACGCTTTTGCCGATAAATCGGTTTCCGCTCGTCGTGGTGCAGCTTGAGATGCACCCTTCACTTGTGGATGTAAACGTGCATCCGGCGAAACTGGAGGTGCGATTCAGCAAGGAAGCGGAATTGTACGAATTTATTGAAACGACGCTGCGTGGCATACTGAGGCAGGAAGTACTTATTCCACAAGTCACCAAACAGCAGATTAGACGAGGAGACAACAGTTCATTTATACAGGAACAATTTCTCTTTCCTCGAGGTCCGTTCAAGGATGAGCCAGAGTCGGAAGCTAGGGGTACACAAGAAAAGGCAGATCACACCTCAGTTTCAGGGAAACCGTCTGCAGAAGAGGACGATCTGGATGCACCTGCTGATATTCAACCAGGACAGGCTCCAGAACTCTTTACTGAGGTACCACCCTTGCCGGATGCACCGCCACCTGATCAGGCCACGGCGATGAATCCGTTCCAAGCATTCGCACTCGATCGGGCTGAGGTGGATGAACGTCCATCACCAACCCAAGATGCTGCCCCTGCATATCGTTCCAGTAACACGAATACGCAGGTTAGAGAGAGTCGATCATCATATAAAGCGGCAGTCAGTTCCAATGGAGAGCGCAGTTGGAAGGCCTCCAGTTTGCCTGACACAGCGAAGCTCGCAGCTGCGGTGAAGTCGGATGCGAGCATGCCTTCATTCCCTGAACTTAGCCTGATCGGTCAGCACCATGGTACGTATCTGATCGCCCAGAATGAAGATGGGCTCTATCTCATCGATCAGCACGCCGCGCACGAGCGCGTGAATTACGAGTATTATTACGAAAAGTTTGGCAACCCTGCTCAAGCTTCGCAGGAGCTCTTGCTGCCGATCACGCTGGAGTTTACCCCGTCCGAGACGGAAAAACTCAAAACAAGGCTCGCCTGGTTCGAACAGGCTGGTGTATATCTGGAGCATTTCGGCGGGCAGACGTTCCGCGTGCGCTCTCATCCGTTTTGGTTTCCCAAAGGGGATGAGAAAGATATCATCGAGGAAATGTCTGAATGGGTACTGAGTGAGCGCAGCATTGATGTGGGCAAGATGCGGGAAGCGGCTTCCATTATGTGCTCTTGCAAGGCGTCAATTAAAGCCAACCAGAAGCTGACAGCACAGGAGGCAGAGACACTCATCCAGCGGCTCGGTTCCTGTCGCCAGCCTTATACTTGTCCACACGGGCGACCGATTGTCGTTTCATTTTCAACCTATGATCTGGAGAAATTGTTCAAACGGGTCATGTAGCTGTTTAGGAGGAACTTATGTATATTACAACCGGTGATACAGAGGCTGCTTCTCTTGTTGAACGCGCACGCAAGCTTGCGGAAACGACAGGAGGCACCTATGTGCCGCGCAATAAAAAGTCACTGTCCAGGCTATTCGAACGTTACGGAATAAACGAAATTTTGGTCGTGCTTCAGGGAAAGGCACGCTTGTACCGCAAGGATGCACCGCAGCTTGAGTTTCATCCGAGTATGGGATTCGTTCGCGCCAAACGTGTACTGCGTGGAGAATCTGATCCAATGCTGGAAGCGGGAGCTGTTCTTAAGGGAGATACCATTGTTGACTGTACCGCAGGACTGGGCACGGATGCGCTGGTATTTTCGGTCGCGGCAGGGAAGCAAGGACGGGTTATTGCTTGCGAAAGCTCGCTGCAGCTCTATGCGCTGTTGTTGGAGGGAATGTCACATTACGAAAGTAGTCAGCCAGAAGTCGATGAAGCCTTTCGCAGGATCGAATTACGACATGCCAATCACTTGGACTTCCTTCGCACCTTGCCTGATCGAAGCTGTGATACCGTCTATTTCGATCCCATGTTCCGCGAGCCAATGATGGATTCGAGTGCCATTCAGCCTTTGCGGGATTATGCGAACCCCCATGCACTGGACATACAGAGCATAGAGGAAGCCAAACGAGTAGCCCGTAAACGGGTAGTGATGAAAGAAAAGCGCGGCAGCGCAGAATTTACAAGGCTCGGATTCGAGGTGCTGGATCGCGCCAATGCAAAAACACTGTACGGAGTGATAAATGTTGAAATCGGAAGATAAACCGAAACTGCTTGTATTGGTCGGACCGACAGCAGTGGGCAAAACAAGAATGAGTATCGAGCTTGCACAGGCGTTCAATTGCGAGATTATCTCGGGAGATTCAATGCAGGTATATCGTGAGATGGATATCGGAACGGCGAAAATTACCCTTGAAGAAATGAAGGGAGTGCCCCATCATCTCATAGATATCCATGAACCGGAGTATCCATATTCGGTGGCAGAATTCCAGGAGAGCTGTACCCGTTTGATCAGTGAGATTCATGCACGTGGCAAGCTGCCTTTTATTGTTGGAGGTACCGGTCTGTACGTGGAGTCGGTTTGTTACGGCTTTCAATTCTCGGAAAGTGGGTCGGATGAGGCTTTTCGGGAAGAACAATTCCGCTATGCTGAGGTACATGGTGCACAAGCGCTTCATGACAAACTAAGAGAAATAGACCCGGTCAGTGCAGATCGTTTGCATGTGAATGACCAGCGGCGAATCGTCCGCGCCCTTGAGATTTACCATCTTACAGGAGAGCGACTGTCCGAACAGCTGGCATCACAGAAAAAAGAATCTCCATATGACCTCAGTATTATCGGTTTGACCATGGATCGCCAGAAGTTATACGCCCGGGTTGAAGAGAGAATCGATCTGATGATTGAGCAAGGCCTGGTTGATGAGGTGAAGTCATTGCTGGAGCGTGGTGTTGCCAGAGGGCATATCTCTATGCAGGGACTGGGGTATAAGGAAATAGCGGCATATCTTCAAGGCGAAGTGAGCTGGGATGCTGCGGTGGAATGGCTGAAAAGAGATACTCGCCGTTTTGCCAAACGGCAGCTCTCCTGGTTCCGTCACATGAAGGACATCGAATGGGTGGATATGACGGACACGGAAAATTTTGCAGGGAAATATGAGCAGGTATGTACACTGATTAAACAAAAGTTTGACTACACGTAGAATGTGAAAATAGGCCCCATATGGGACGTTAGAACCTCTATCTTTTTGTTTCAGAAAAGGTAGAGGTTTTATTATTTTCACCTAAATGAAGAGGGAGAGTTGTATTAAATTATTGTAAAAAATAACATGAACATTAAAATAAAAGCACATAACAACAGGAATGAAGATCAAAGTTATATGCCCAAGAAAGGAGTGAGCTGGATGGATGCAGGCATGAGTGCTGGTACGAGTCTATATCTCTTTTGTCCGGATTATATGGAGCTGCTCTCGCTATTCTGGGTCTTATTGCCCTAATTTGGGTAATTATCGTTCTGTCCAATACCAATACATACCTGAAATTGCTGATTAAGGACCGAAAGCAGCGCCAGAATGTTCCTTTAACGAAGGCGTTGACGAAACCTTTGGTGGATCAGGTAGAACAGGATTAAAGCGCTCTAAAACGAAGATTTTGTCCCTCTTTTGCAAATTAGACAAGCGGTGTATAATGGATAAGTCTTCTAGCTGCATGCCAGGTTGATTCCGAGATGCAAATGTGGGGACAAGGGGTTTTTGTGGATTATATGAAACTGTTCATGATATAATAGCACGAAAGCTACTCAGCGATATTGAATACTATCTTAAAACGAATTCAAATGAACCAATGGGGGTACGGCTAATGAACAAGTCCATCAACATCCAAGATACGTTCTTGAACCAACTGCGGAAAGAAAACATTCCAGCTACGGTCTATCTGACCAACGGCTTCCAAATCCGTGGGACGATCAAGGCATTTGACAATTTCACGATCGTCATTGACAGCGACGGACGCCAGCAAATGGTCTATAAGCACGCCATCTCCACGTTCACGCCGCAACGCAGCGTATCGCTGATGCAGCAGGATAACAGCGGCGAAGCTTAAAAAAATTTCGAAACCTTTTCTACAACCATTTCGTCTACAAGTATAGGAATTGAAGCAGAGCAACCTTCACAAGGGTTGTTCTTTTCATTCCGGGCAAAAAAGGTTTATGATAAGCCTTAGCCATCAGGCGAATAGAAATTACGCAACCGAAAGGGAGTCAGGAGGTAACATGCCAAACGATCCGTTGTCGAGGTCTAACAATCGCAACAGTAATAACAAGTCAACCAAAAAAGCGAAGCCAAAGACCTCTAAAAAGAAAAAAATTACGGGTAAACGCGTTGGATGGACACTATTTTTCACCATGGCAATCGCCATCTTCTGTGCACTTGGCGGGTATCTGTTTATCATGGTAAGTGGTGAGCGGCTGCTTACAGCCAACATGGACAAAACAACTATTAATGAGACGTCGAAAGTATATGACCGTAACGGCCAACTAATGGGCGAGCTGTCGATTAAAAAACTGGAACCCATTGAGAGCGATGCTATCCCTAAACTGGTAAAAGAAGCTTTTGTTGCAACAGAGGATAAACGGTTTTACGAGCATCAGGGTGTGGATATCTGGTCCATCGGACGTGCAGCGGTAAAAGACGTTATGGCCCGTTCCATGGTAGAGGGCGGCAGTACGCTGACCCAGCAGCTAGCGAAGAATATGTTCTTGTCCCGTGACAAAACATTCTTCCGGAAAGCAACTGAAGTATCCATTGCGATGGCTTTGGAGCGCAAGTACACAAAAGACGAAATTCTGACGATGTATTTGAACCGGATCTTCTTCGGTCACCAGCGTTACGGAATTCAAGCGGCATCCGAATTTTATTTTGGGAAAAAGGATTTGAATAAGCTTGAGTTGTGGGAGGTTGCCACATTGGCAGCGATGCCTAAAGGACCTTCTGCTTATAACCCGCTGAGCAATCCAAACGATTCCAAAGCACGCCGTGGTGTGGTGCTGCAGCTGATGTACGAACAAGGTTACATCACGAAAGATGAGATGGATGAAGCCAAAGCGGTAGATTATGAGTATACGCCGCCGGAGAAAGAGCAAAAATACCAAGCCTTTATTGATTATGTTCTTCGTGAAGCGGAACGCGTAACTGGCAAAACAGAAGATGATCTGAACATCGGCGGATACAAAATCTATACGACCATGGATGCTCAGGCTCAGACGGCCATGGAAAGTGCATTCTCGGATGACAGTTTGTTTGAGGAAAGTCAGGATGACCAGAAGGTGCAGGGCTCCATGGTTATCATGAACCATGAAAATGGCAGCTTGGTTGCCCTGTTGGGTGGTCGAGACTATCAAACGAAGGGGTACAGCCGGGTAACGCAGAGCCGTAGACAACCGGGTTCGGCCTTCAAGCCCATTGTGTCGTATGCCCCTGCACTGGAGTCTGGCGACTACAACGCCAATTCGCCGCTGAGCAATCAGAAGCAGTGCTTTGGCAATTATTGTCCAGGCAACTTGCACGGATACTCTTCAACCATTAGCATGACGGAAGCCATTACGAAGTCGGAGAATATTCCTGCCGTATGGCTGCTTGATAAAATAGGTGTGAATACGGGTGTTCAATTTGCGAAAAGTGTAGGTATTCAGCTTACAGATGAAGATAAAAACCTTGCGATCGCCCTGGGCGGTCTCAGCAAAGGTACAAACACACTTGAGATGGCGCAAGCCTACAGTGCATTTGCCAATCTGGGTGAATATCAAGAGGCTTATTCGATTAAAGAGATTAAAGACAGCACAGATAAGGCTGTTTACAAGCATGATAAGTCAGAAACCACGCGTGTCATGAGTGAACAAAATGCGTATTCACTGACTCAAATGCTTCAAAACGTAGTCAATGATGGTACAGGACGTTCAGCAAGACTGGATCGACCTGTAGCAGGTAAAACCGGTACGGTGCAGAGCGGCATCGCTGGCAACAATGCGAACCGTGATGTATGGTTTGTCGGATATACACCTGAATGGACTGCAGCCGTCTGGATGGGGTATGACAATCCGGATGCAACCCATATGCTCAAAAACAGCAGTAAGCTGTCCGCTGCTTTCTTTGCCAAAGTCATGACGGAAGCGCTGAAGGGCGTACCTGTGAAGGACTTTGAAGCACCTGAAGGGGCTCAGACACCACCACCGGAAGAAACGGAACCAGAGCAGCCGCAGTTGTCGGTAAGTGGATTGAGCGGAGCATACGATCCGGCCTCTCAGACCGTTTCGCTAAACTGGACTGGTACCGGGGATGCCAATACGCAGTATCGTATTTATCGGAAAGAAACATCAGAGGCCCAATTCACGCACCTAATCGATGCGGTTGGATCTACGACTGCACAGGATTTAAGTGCACTTCCAGGACTGACATATGAGTACTATGTCACTGCCTTTGATGTGGCCTCCGGACTTGAAACAGACCCGTCCAATACGATATCTCTCATGATTGAGGCCCAGGAGATTGATCCAGTGGAACCTGACCCAGGCATAGATCCGGAAACGGATCCGGGCACTGAGCAGCCTGGTACAGAGAATCCCGATATCGGTACGCCGGACAATGGCAATTCTGGAGAAAACAATGGCAACAACGGGAATAACGGAAACAACGGCAATGGTAATGGTAACAACGGAAATAATGGCAACGGTAATGGTAACAATGGCGGACCAGGGCAAGGGAATGGACAGTCTGGTGATGGAAGTACATCCCCAGATCAGGGAACTACGGAGCCAGGTGGAAACAGTGATGGTTCGACTGACGGTTCTGTTACGACCCCTGGTGAAATTGTAACGCCTGATACCGGAACCGAAAGCAATACAGGTGAAAATGATACTTCGGTCGAATCACAGACCGGTACTGATGGTTAACGTGATTTGAATAGTAACGAATGCTTTTCTCAAGAGCCTGCTTCCCGATTATTCGGCGAGGCAGGTTTTTTTATTTTATAGTTCATTTCATTTGGATTTTGACAGCCGACATGGTGGGGCAAAGCTTAATTTTGAGTGTATAACTTAAATATGGTAAGCTGTAACTATCGTAATACGTTGTGCAAAACTGATTCGGAAGTCACGGAATCGGGATTGCGGACGTTATTCAGTGTTCACCAATATGAGAACAGGTCAAGGACCTGTGGTCGGCAAAGAGGGGTTCGTATGAAACGGAAATTCGGGGACCGCGCGAACTGGCGCCGGATTACGAACCGACAATTTACATGCCGGTTTGTACAATCCAAAGTTTTCACAGGTTACATTACGTTGTATACCATACAGGATTTGAAAGAACCTTTGTGGAAAACCTATGGAGGGAGTACCTTTTGCATCGCGGATAAAGGATATTCATGGCTGCAGTACTACCCTAAGGGCGAGCATTTTGTGGTCACTGCCATGTTTGACAATCAGGAGCGTATTGTTGAATGGTATATTGACACCTGTCGCAGTCAGGGCATAACGGACCAGGGGGTTCCTTGGTTTGATGATCTCTATTTGGATGTCGTTGTCCTGAAAGATGGAGAGGTATTTTTGCTGGATGAGGATGAGCTTGAAGACGCACTTTCGCGCAAGCATATCACAACTGGAGATTATGATCTGGCTAATCGAACGGCCAAGGAGTTGCTGCATGCCATCGATGCTCATGTGTTTCCTTATTTTCAACTATCGCTGAAGCATCGGCAAACCTTGTTCGAGAACGGAGAATTTCGCAAAAACGTTCATATCTGAGTTTTGATCAAGCACAGAATTACTTCATCATCCTTCTAATATTGGAGCATCTGATAGAATACATTAATAATCAGGAGAGATCAGCCCGATAAAATAGAGGTGATGGCGAATGAACGGACGGGTTATGGCTGCAGGAGGGCAACCGGGAGGCAGACCATCCAGACAAATTAATGTTGTATTGCGAAACCAGGAGCCTCAGATGTTGGTCAAGGAAGAGGAGACACCAGTTCAGGCAGCCAAGGGGTTAGCAAAGCATGGACATTTCCAGGAGATTCAGGGTGAGCTGGAGCAGTTGGTGGGATTGGAAAATATCAAAGAGCTTGTATTTGAAATCTATGCTTTCTTGCAAATTGCCCAAATGCGTTCAGAAGCAGGTTTGCTCAGTGGAGCGCACGTGTATCATATGATTTTCAAAGGAAATCCGGGGACAGGTAAAACAACAGTGGCGCGGATTGTCGCAAAGCTGTTTCAAAAGATGGGTGTGCTGAGTAAAGGGCACCTCATTGAGGTTGAACGGGCCGATCTTGTCGGAGAGTACATTGGACATACGGCACAGAAAACGCGAGATCTGGTTAAAAAAGCCCTTGGGGGTATTTTGTTTATCGACGAGGCATATAGCCTGGCGCGCGGGGGCGAGAAGGATTTTGGCAAGGAAGCTATTGATACACTTGTGAAGTCCATGGAAGATCATAAGAATCAATTTATTTTGATTTTGGCAGGATACTCTGAAGAAATTGACTTTTTTCTGCAGACAAATCCGGGATTACCGTCCCGCTTCCCCATTCAGGTTGAATTTCCGGATTACAGCATAGATCAGTTAATTCAAATATCGGAAATCATGGCGAAAGAGCGAGACTATATCTTGATGCCACAGACCATCCTTAAGTTAAAGCACCATTTGCTTCAGGAAAAAAATGATTCTCTGCACGCGTTCAGTAATGCTCGATATGTTCGTAACGCAATTGAGCGCGCCATTCGCCATCAAGCAGTTCGATTGCTGGAGCAGTACACCCAAAGCAGTCCCGGGAAATTGGAGCTCATGACGATTCGCACAGAGGATTTGAAGTTTGAGCGAAAGTAAGCGATAATGGTTTTTTTGGATCAGCCGGCCGGGTTAACCGGTTCGGCTTAAAGTATGCTATGAGGGAACAATAAACGAAATAGATGTAGATGAGTTTTAGAAGGAGGGCACATAGAATATGACAAATACCACACATGATACAGAGCAAGTCAAGAAAGACCGCGCCGTATTGGTGAGCCTGATTACCGATGAAGTGAAGCGCTCAGGCATTAATCCGGAGTACTCACTGGAAGAATTGGTGAAACTTGCAGAGACTGCAGGAGTTGAAGTGCTGAGTGTACTGTCTCAGAATCGGGAAACCAGAGATACAAAATGGTTTATCGGTAAAGGGAAAGTGGAGGAGCTTCGCGCAATCGCAGAGGAACTTGGTGCTACCACAGCGATTTTTGACCAAGAATTGTCTGGAGCCCAGGTTCGAAATCTGGAAGAGGCACTGGATCTCAAGATTATTGACCGTACTCAATTGATTCTGGATATTTTCGCTCAGCGCGCAAATACAAGAGAAGGTATTATACAAGTTGAATTGGCTCAGCTCAGCTATTTGCTGCCACGTTTATCGGGGCATGGCAAAAACCTTTCCCGGCTTGGTGGGGGAATCGGAACACGTGGACCGGGGGAAAGCAAGCTGGAGACGGATCGTCGTCATATTCGGGGACGCATTGATGATCTGAAACGGCATCTGGAAGAGGTTACACGTCATCGTAAATTGCACCGTGAGCGTCGCAAAAAGACAGGAATTGTTCAGGTAGCACTCGTTGGCTATACGAATGCCGGTAAATCCACACTGCTTAAACAATTGACTGCTGCTGATGTTTACATTCAAGATCAGCTGTTCGCAACACTTGATCCTACTTCACGTACGATGGAGCTTCCGAGTGGGAAAGAGATCGTGCTTACAGATACGGTTGGATTTATTCAAAACCTTCCGCATGATCTGATTGCAGCTTTCCGTGCGACTCTGGAAGAAGTGAATGAAGCAGATCTTATTTTACATGTTGTGGACGCTTCCTCTGCAATGCGCGAAGATCAGATGAGAACGGTGCACGAAATTCTACAGCAGTTGGGATCCGGGGACAAGCCTCAATTGGTTCTCTATAACAAAAAAGATGCTTGCACACCGGAGCAGCTGGAAATGCTTCCTTTGGACAAAGATCATATGAAGGTAAGTGCGCTGGATGAAGCTGACCTGCTGAAGATTAGGGAGCGTATTCAGGAAGAGTTAACCGGGGACACGAAGCGGTTTCGGATTCCTGCAGAACGTGGGGATCTGACTTCTGTACTCTACAAAATCGGAGATGTCGTTGAAACGACTTTTGAAGAAAACGATGTGATTTATCAAGTAGAGCTGCAAAAAGGGGAATATGAAAAATTCGGTTATTTACTTGAAGATTTCATTGAACTGTAATATACATGACACATTAATGTGGTAAGTTGACACGATAATCAATATTACGCGTTAGATATGGGCTATGAAGGGGAATGAAGGTAAGATGGCAAGTTTGGATACAGCAATTGTTGAGCTTCAACAACAAGTTGAGGCTCAGATCGAACAGCAGATGAAAATGATTGATGGTATTACCGATTATAACCAGTGGAAGGTCATTGATGCTTTTCAACGCAAACAAGTCAGTGATTATCACTTTGCTGGTTCGACGGGATATGCATATAACGACCGCGGCCGGGAAGTGCTGGATGAGGTGTATGCGGACGTATTTGGCGCAGAAGCGGCGTTGGTACGTCCTCATTTTGCGTCAGGTACGCATACGATTGCTACAGCTCTATTTGGGGTACTGCGCCCAGGTGACGAGTTGTTATACATCACAGGTAAGCCTTATGACACATTGCACAAAGTGATTGGCAAACCGGGAGACGGCACCGGATCTCTTCGAGATTTTGGTATCGGTTACCGTGAAACCGCTTTGCTTGCGGATGGCAGTGTAGACTGGGATTCCGTTAAGAATAATATTAATTCATCGACCAAAGTCATTGGCATCCAACGTTCGAGGGGATATGACTGGCGTTCTTCCTTCTGTATTGAAGAGATTGCGGATATGGTAGCACGCGTAAAGTCGATGAAAGAAGATGTCATCGTGTTTGTCGATAACTGCTATGGTGAATTCACTGAGAAACGCGAACCGACTGAGGTCGGTGTAGATCTGATGGCAGGCTCACTAATCAAAAATCCTGGGGGCGGCCTCGCTGAAACCGGGGGATACATATGTGGGAAGGAAAAATACGTGCAACTGGCGGCGTACCGTTTGACTGCACCTGGCATCGGCGGTGAGGTTGGTGCCATGTTGGGAACCACCCGGGGGATCTATCAGGGACTTTACATGGCCCCGACAATAGTGGGGCAAGCCATTAAGGGAAGTACCTTTGCAGCAGCAATGTTTGCTGCTTCGGGATTTGAAACCAAACCAGCCTGGAACGAGACACGCACGGATTTGATTCAGGCGGTACAATTTTCTTCCGCGGAGCACCTGATTGCCTTTGTACAAGGGATCCAGCGGGCTGCTGCTGTGGATAGTCATGTTGTTCCCGAGCCATGGGACATGCCTGGTTATGAACATCCTGTCATTATGGCGGCAGGTACGTTTATACAGGGTGGAAGTCTGGAATTATCTGCAGATGCCCCTATACGAGAGCCATATATCGGCTATATGCAGGGGGGATTAACCTACTCTCATGTCAAATATGGCGTTTTGATGGCGCTCCAGACGATGAAAGATCGTAAATTATTGTGAGTTTATCTAACACGTCATTGACACTTAGTAACAACTAAATGTACAATAAGGTGAAGAATAGATGACTGGAAGGTTGATGAACATGGGTGACGAAATTCGCAGAAATATGGCCTTATTCCCGATAGGTATTGTTATGAAACTAACGGATCTGTCAGCTCGTCAGATTCGATATTATGAGCAGCACAGCTTGATTGTTCCAGCGAGAACGTCAGGTAACCAACGTTTGTTCTCATTCAATGACGTAGAACGATTGCTGGAAATTAAGGCCTTGATTGAAAAAGGGGTTAACATTGCTGGCATCAAGCAGGTAATGAATCCTGTGTCCAAGGAATCGGAAGAAGCGACCGTTATCACGGCTGATACAGAAGTGAAGCGCAGAGAACTTTCCGATACACAGCTGCATCGCCTACTGAAGCAACAGTTGGTTTCTGGTAAGAGACCTGGACAAGTATCTCTCATTCAGGGAGAGCTTTCCCGATTCTTTAATAAAAAGTAAGTTCGCATAACTTGGCGAGTGAGGGGAAATCATGCGGTTGTGATGGCAGACTCCTTGACCCGTGGAACTTTCTAATGTACAAATATAACAGGCAAGCCAAATACGCAGATAAGAAAGGGAGAGGTTATAGTGAGTTATACAAAAGAAGACATTCTCCGCATTTCGAAAGAAGAAAACGTACGATTCATTCGATTGCAATTTACTGATTTGCTTGGAGCTATCAAAAACGTTGAAATTCCTGTGAGCCAGTTAACTAAGGCTCTGGATAACAAAATGATGTTCGATGGATCTTCCATCGAAGGTTATGTACGTATTGAAGAGTCTGACATGTACCTCTATCCAGATCTCGATTCTTGGCTGATTTTCCCTTGGGTAGCAGAGAACCGTGTTGCTCGTCTGATTTGCGACGTATATCTTCCGGATGGTAATCCGTTCCCAGGAGATCCACGTGGCATCTTGAAACGAAACCTGAAGGAAGCCGAAGAAATGGGATTCACTTCCTTCAATGTCGGTCCTGAACCAGAGTTCTTCTTGTTCAAAACAGACGAAAAGGGAAACCCGACTAACGAACTGAATGACCAAGGTGGATATTTCGACCTTGCGCCTACGGATCTTGGTGAAAACTGTCGTCGTGACATCGTTATCACACTTGAAGAAATGGGCTTTGAAATCGAAGCTTCCCACCATGAGGTAGCTCCAGGTCAGCATGAGATCGACTTTAAATATGCTGATGCTCTGAAAGCAGCAGACCAGATCCAAACGTTCAAACTCGTTGTTA
Organism: Paenibacillus xylanilyticus; assembly: GCF_047246825.1. Taxonomy (GTDB): domain Bacteria; phylum Bacillota; class Bacilli; order Paenibacillales; family Paenibacillaceae; genus Paenibacillus; species Paenibacillus xylanilyticus_B. The sequence goes on from NZ_JBFOLB010000001.1 coordinate 82,130, forward strand.
AAACGATTGCACGTCAGCATGGTCTACATGCTACCTTTATGCCGAAACCGCTGTTTGGTATGAACGGTTCCGGTATGCACTGTAACCAATCCTTGTTCCAAGGCAAGGTGAACGCATTCGTTGACGAGTCGGACGAGTTGGGTCTGAGCAAAACTGCACGTCACTTCATGGCTGGAACTCTGAAGCATGCGCGTGCGTTTGCAGCAATTACTAACCCAACTGTGAACTCATACAAACGTCTTGTACCAGGTTATGAAGCCCCTTGTTATGTAGCATGGTCCGCCAGTAACCGTAGCCCTATGATCCGTATTCCAGCTTCCCGTGGTCTGAGTACACGTGTAGAGGTTCGTAACCCGGATCCGGCTGCTAACCCTTACCTGGCTTTGGCTGTATTATTGAAAGCAGGTCTGGACGGAATCAAACGTGAGCTTTCCTTACCAGCTCCGATTGACCGTAACATCTACATCATGTCAGAAGAAGAGCGTGTGGAAGAAGGTATTCCAAGCTTGCCAGCTGACCTGAAAGAAGCATTGAATGAATTGATCCGCAGCGAAGTCATCTGTGATGCACTTGGCGATCACGCCCTGGCTCACTTCTACGAGCTGAAAGAAATTGAGTGGGATATGTACCGTACGCAAGTCCACCAATGGGAACGCGATCAATACATTACATTGTACTAATACCGGAAGCCCTTGGCGCATTAGCGCTGAGGGCTTTTTTATGCGAATAGTAAGAATAAAAGAGGAGGGGGCAATCCGGGAGTAATGTCTTATCGAAATGCAAGAGACAATACATAGGAATTGGAGAAAATATCAATCTTTGATATGTTGATATTTTCATATTAATAAGATATAATTCAATTATATTTTGAGCAATTTAATTTTAAAATATTAATTGGAGATGTTGTTATGGAACAAGCGAAGCAACTCGTAGCAAGCCAGCGAGCTTTCTTTTATACAGGCCAAACCAAAAATATTGATTATCGTATTCGTGCTCTTCAACAATTAAGACAGGGAATTGAGAAATACGAGCAACGGATATTGGACGCCCTGCGTGCGGATTTGAATAAATCTGAAGCTGAGGCGTATAGCTCTGAGATTCGCATCGTTTTAGGTGAATTGGATTTTGCATTAGATCATCTAAAAGATTGGGCGGCGCCTAAAGCTGTGCCCACAAGTTCTCTCATTCCTGATGGCGTAAGTACTATTTATACAGAACCTTATGGGTTAGCACTTATTATTGCACCTTGGAACTATCCGTTCCAACTGGCCTTTGGTCCTTTAATCGGCGCGATAGCAGCTGGTAACTGTGCCATTATCAAACCATCTGAATTAACTCCGTCAGTATCACGTCTTACTTATGATCTGGTTGAAGAGATCTTCCCTAAAGAGTATGTAGCGGTCATGGAAGGTGAAGTTGAGACAAGCACAGCCTTATTGAATGAGAAGTTTGATTACATCTTTTTTACAGGCAGCACGGGTGTTGGCCGCATTGTAATGAAAGCCGCAGCTGAACATCTCACCCCGGTCACGCTTGAATTGGGCGGTAAGAGCCCCGTAATCGTTCATAAAGATGCTGATTTGCAGCTGGCTGCTCAGCGGATTGTTCGCGGCAAGTTTTTAAATGCGGGTCAGACCTGTGTCGCTCCGGATTACTTGCTTGTACATCGTGATGTACACGACAAATTACTTGAACTGATTGCGGCAGAGATCAAAGACAAATTTGGTGAAGATGTGATCCGAAATACTGATTTTCCTCACATCGTCAATGCTCGTAACTTTGATCGTTTATCGGTTTTCCTTAATGGTGGTAATGCTCTAATCGGTGGTCGTTCTGATCGGGATCAGCTGCTAATTGAACCGACAGTGCTTGGAAATGTGGATTGGGATTCGCCTGTTATGCAAGAAGAGATCTTCGGTCCTATTTTACCTGTGATGATATACAATGATCTTAACCCTCTGCTGGATGAGATTGTGCGACGTCCAAAACCGCTGGCACTCTATCTCTTCACACAGGATGAGGATCTTCAGAATCAGATTCTGGATCAAATTTCCTTCGGTGGCGGCTGCATTAATGATACTTTGTCTCATATGACCTCACATTTCCTGCCGTTTGACGGTGTTGGAGAGAGTGGTATGGGAGCTTACCATGGTCACAAGAGCTTTGAAGTGTTCTCCCATCACAAAAGCATCCTAAAACGTTAAGAAACGTGACCAAAAATGGAGTCAAATAAAAAAAAGAGGTTGTCCTGGCAAACAGGACAGCCTCTTTGTGTATTTCAATACATCTGATTCGCTGCAGAAAATGCTAGTGAATATCGCGGAAAAGGCCAATGACTTTACCTAAAATGCTTACGTGTTTTAAACGAAGTGGTTCAAATGTAGCATTCTCAGGCTGAAGACGAATGTGATCTTTTTCTTTGTAAAATGTTTTGACCGTTGCTTCGTCATCTTCAGTCATCGCAACGACAATATCACCGTTATCTGCTGTTTGCTGCTGGCGCACAATAACATAGTCTCCATTGACGATCCCTGCTTCAATCATACTGTCTCCAACGACAGAGAGCATGAATACCTTCTGTTCACCCACATAATGAGTGGGAAGCGGGAAGTAATCTTCAATGTTCTCTGTTGCAGTAATAGGGACCCCTGCTGTGACTTTACCTACAACAGGAATGCGGGCAACACTATGTGCAAACTGATGGGAGTGCTCGGATTCCTCTTGACTTAACAGTTCAATGGCTCTTGGTTTGGTAGGGTCACGTCTAATTAGACCTTTCTTCTCCAAGCGATCCAAGTGTCCGTGGACCGTTGAGCTGGAAGCCAGTCCAACAGCTTCTCCAATTTCTCGTACGGAAGGAGGATATCCCTTCAACCGGACTTCATTGCGTATAAACTCCAGAATAGCCTGCTGCCTGCTGGATATCTTCGACATACCGTATCAACCCCATTTTAGTAACGTTTGGGAAAATTATAACATAGAACCTCCGTTCGTACAAACATAAGTTCTAAATAAAATGCGATAAAAATCAACGATTTTTGATGGGAGTATAGCGTATGTTACCAAATCGAAATGAAAAGTGAGTATATGACTGTTATTTATAATCAAGTTACAGAAATTAGGTGATGAAAATAAAGCGAACAATTGTTCTAAAAATCTGTTGTACAAAACAAGTGTTCGTGTTATATTGATTTCAACAGATAGGAACAAACGTTTGGAGGACGATTGATATGAGATATTCTACTTATCAAAGTATTTATGAACCGGTGAATTCGGAAGCGGTCAAGTCTAACATAGGTAATGTTAAAAGATTGTTTGCAGATGCCAAGATTCCAACATGGATGTTGAAATTGATTATGGTATCGTTAATCATATTTGTTGGTTGCAGTACCGTTTTGACTGTATTTGCAGGGGATGAGGGTGACGTTCTTCCCGGGGGGAAAATAGCAGTGTCTCAGGGAGAGACGCTATGGAGCATTTCTTTGGAACATAAACCGGAAAATATGGATACACGTGTATATATAGAAGCAATGAAGAAAGTAAATCAACTTGAATCGACTTCAATACAAGCAGGGCAAGTACTGATTTTGCCTCAGTTTACACCCTAATTTCACGATTCATACGACCGTGTAAGTAGTAGCCTTGACAAGCTGCCTCGATCATGTCAAAGTTAGTATGACTTTGTATTTTTGGAGGGGACAAGCTTGGATATAGATAGCCTGGTAGCACGTATTAATGAATTGGCTCGTAAACAAAAGTCCACTGGACTGACGGAGGAAGAACTTGCTGAACGGGCCAAGCTTAGAGAAATTTACTTGAGCAACATCCGTAGCAACTTCAGACAGCAACTGGATTCTATTGAAATTGTAGATGATGAAAACGATCAAGGCCGCCAAGGCAAACTCAAACACTAAAAGAAACCTAATGATATCATGATGATATTTAGGTTTCTTCCTGTTATTTTGAGAATGCAAATTTATAGGGGGAATGTCGGTTTGCGTTTTATGTAAGCCGATACAAGGATGACATAAGGGGGATTCTCATGGCTCGTTCGTTCGAGAGAACGGTTCGGAAAAATTCAAAGCAGTTGAATCAGCAGCGTAAAAAAAATGGTCAACCGATTTCGGGTACGCCCGGTGAAGACATTTTTAAAGGACGCAGTCTACTGTTTCCTATTTTCCTGATCGGACTAGCGTTTTTGTATCTGTTTATGAGCACATTTCTGGTTAAAGCTCCGATGACAACATGGGACTGGGTTACCATGCTGTTGTATGTATTTTTGGCTGTGATCTTTATGCTTCGCCGTCCTTACATCAAAATTGGCAGCAACCGGATTATAACAACCAAAGGAAATCGTGAACGCTCCATCGGAGTAGATGACATCGTTAAGTTCCGATTCGAGCAGGGAACGGTAGTTATCGAGCATAACAGCCGTGGGAAAAGATGGGTGTTCACTAAACTGTTGAACCGTTATGATACAGATGCAATTTCGGAACGACTTCTGAAGTTTGCCAAAGCACATCAAATTACTGTAGAAACAGACGAGAAAAAGTAATTATTCACAAAGGGGAAGATGACCGGAATGGCATTAAAAGCGATTTTGTTCGACCTGGATGATACTTTGTTGTGGGATGAACGCAGTGTGCGTGAAGCGTTCCATGAAACTTGCCTGCTTGCTTCGCAAGAAACCGGCATTAATGCTGAGGAACTAGAAGAAGCAGTTCGTAATGAAGCTCGTAGTCTGTATGAATCTTATGAAACTTTCCCGTTTACCAAAATGATTGGCATTAATCCTTTTGAAGGTTTATGGGCTAACTTTACAGGTGGCGACCAACCTGAGTTCCGTCAATTGGAACAACTTGCTCCTGTGTATCGCAAGGAGTCATGGCGTCGTGGATTGTTGAAGCTGGGTGTGGATCGGGAAGACTTGGCTGAACGTCTCGCTTCACAATTCGGGGCAGAGCGTAGATCCAGACCTCATGTATATGAGGAAACGATGGATACGTTGCGACAATTGCAAGGGAAGTTCAAGCTTTTGCTGTTAACTAACGGTTGTCCAGCTCTTCAACAAGAGAAGTTGGACGGTGTACCTGAGCTGGCTCCTTTCTTTGATGAGATTATTATTTCGGGTACCTTCGGTAAGGGGAAACCTGACCCGTCAATCTTTGAGCATGCACTTAGCAAACTTGAAGTGAAACCAGAAGAGAGTCTGATGGTAGGGGATAAACTTACTACCGATATTCGTGGAGCTCTATCTGCAGGTATTCAGTCTGTCTGGATTAACCGTGAAAATAAGGTGAACCCGGAGTCGTTTGTACCTGATCATGAAATTAAGCATTTGTCGGAAATAGAGCGTATCATTGCTAACTTCTGATACCTCCATAATGAATATTATCTAGCCAAACATTGATAACTCAGCGAGTGATGCAAAATCATTCAATAAGTTATCAATGTTTTTTTACTTAATGCTACTTTATAACTGTAATGTGTTGAAGTTTGAAAAAATAATAAAAAAAAGTTATTGAAATGTTGGAACTGCTGATTTAGAATGTAACTAACATACTAGTATGACTAGTATGGAAATCACCCAAAGCGGTTATCTTTTGACAAATCCAAGTTATGGAATCAGAAGTTATTGCTTTATTATTTTTATGTACATTGTAAGCGTTTTACATAGTTTTGGGAAATATTAATTTTTGGAATACAACAGGTATAGATGAGGTTGAGCAGCAAGATAACAATCTGGACCTAAGTGTATCCATTAAAATCATTTTAAATTGATATCGCTTACATTACCAAATGTTTATTTCGCAGTGGGGGTGAAATTTCTGCAAGGTCTTCGATAGAGAAGAGAAGATGGGAGTTGTCATGAAGTACTTTTGATTTTATCAAGTTTATTGATCGGAGTGAATCAGACATGAAGTCAGAAACTGCTAAAACCACGCTTACGATGACCTCATTACGTAAAGAAAGCAGGTTAAGAACAGCTGGAGCCTTACTCCGCAAAGATTGGCAGCTGTATTCACTATTAATACTTCCAGTGATCTATCTGATTATTTTCAAATACGGACCCATGATTGGTAATGTGATTGCCTTTAGAAGATTTGTACCCGGAGGCAGCATTTTTGGTGAAACTTGGGTTGGGTTAAGGTATTTCCAGATGTTCGTACAAGATCCAACGTTTTGGAAAGTATTTGGAAATACATTAATACTAGGTGGGCTTGCATTACTATTCACTTTCCCGGTTCCAATTATCTTTGCTCTGCTTTTGAACGAAGTGAAAAGTAAACGCTTTAAAAAGTTTGTTCAGACTGCATCCTATCTACCGCATTTCTTATCCATCGTTATCGTAGCCGGAATGATTTTGCAGTTAACCGCAGTTAATGGATCAATTAATGGCTTGGTTGCATTCTTTACCGGAGACAACATTCCTTTTATGCAGCGTGCCGAATGGTTCAGAACGATCTATATTAGTTCTGAAATTTGGCAAGGTATGGGCTGGGGAGCTATTTTGTATCTTGCAGCTTTAACCACAATTGATGATTCCCTGTATGAGGCTGCACGTATCGATGGTGCAAATCGCTGGAAACAAACCATTCATGTAACCATTCCGGGCATTTTGCCAACGATCGTTACATTGTTGATTCTGAATATGGGTAATTTTCTTGCCGTCGGGTTTGAGAAAATTCTCCTCCTTTACAATCCGCTGATCTATGACACATCAGACGTGATTTCCACTTATCTGTATCGGGTAGGTTTGCAATCCAGCAACTTTAGTTATGCTACTGCGATTGGATTATTCGAATCACTCATTGGACTTATCTTGGTATTCTCGGTAAATGCAATCTCACGCAGATTAACACAACGAAGCTTGTGGTAAAGGAGGAGCAACATGCAGGAATCAAAATCATACAAAGTGTTCAAAGTGTTTAACGCCATCTTTTTGCTGCTCGTGGTGTTCATCACGCTCTATCCATTCCTGAATGTCGTAGCACAATCTTTCAGTAGTGAATCCTATATCAATTCAGGGAAAGTCAGCATCATCCCGAGAGGTTTCAATGTAGACACGTACAAGACAATCTCTCGAGACAGCATGTTCTGGACCAATTATAAAAATACGATTATCTACACTGTGGTGGGTACGTTGATATCCATGTTCATGACAACCATATTCGCGTATGCAATCTCCAAAAAGAGATTAATGGGACGCAAGTTCTGGACGATGTTCGCCGTGTTCACCATGTTTTTCAGTGGCGGATTGATTCCAAACTATGTCCTGATTAATTCCCTTGGCATGAACAATACGATGTGGGCGTTGGTTGTCCCTGGTGCAATCAGCATCTATAACATGTTAATTATGAAATCATTTTTCGAGAACATGCCGGAGGAACTGGAGGAAGCTGCAGCCATCGACGGTTTGAACACATACGGTATTTTACTTCGCATCATATTACCGCTGAGTAAGGCTGTAATGGCTACGATGGTTCTGTTTTATGCGGTGGGTCACTGGAACTCATGGTTTCCGGCTTTCCTGTACCTCGACAAAAAAGAGCTGTTCCCTGTGACCATCTATCTGCGCAACATGATTGCGGGTGCAACAGGAGGAGCTTCGGCTGGCGCATCAGCCGACAATTTGACTCAAATCTCTGCAAATATCAAGTCGGTAACAATGGTACTGACAATCCTGCCAATTCTCACGATATATCCTTTTGTACAAAGATACTTTGTAACCGGTATCATGTTGGGATCTGTTAAACAGTAATTCCAATCAATATAGTTAATATCTTCTCTAAGTAAGGCCAACCTAAACCACATGCAGGGGGACAATGGAATGAAAAAGAGACCACGCAAGCTTGTAGGCAAGATGGTTTTGGCAACAATGATGAGTGTCGTTTTGGCAGCATGCAGCAGCGGTGCTGGCACAGAGAAAGCTGAACCCGAATCTAAGGGTGCAATGGAATCCTACAGTGTGGGTGAGACGTTTAAAGCGTCAGAGCCGTTTAACTTATCCATTCTTTATAGTGATCAGCCAGCCTATCCATACAAGAAAGATTGGTTGCTTTTCCAAAAAATCACCGAGTTGACGGGTGTGACATTGGATCCTACGATCGTACCGATGTCCGATTATCCTCAGAAAAGATCTCTTTTGATCAGTTCAGGAGATGCACCTCTGGTTATTCCTAAAACCTATCCGGGCGAAGAATCTGCCTTTGTATCATCTGGTGCGGTTTTGCCAGTAAGTGATTATGTTGACTTGATGCCTAATTTCAAGGACAAGGTAGAGAAGTGGGGACTTGAGGACGAACTGGAGGGTCTCCGACAGGAAGATGGTAAGTATTACGTTCTCCCTGGTTTGCATGAAGAAGTGTGGCCTGACTATACACTGATTGTTAGAACGGATGTCTTCGAGAAAAATAATATTCCGATCCCTACGACATGGGATGAATTATATGAGGCTGCCAAGAAATTGAAGGAGATTTATCCGGACTCCATTCCATTCTCGGACCGCTTTGAATTCAACAGCACCTTAAATATTGCCGCTGCTGGTTTTGGAACCAAGGGAGGTTGGGGCTTCGGCAACGGCCTTACGTACAAGGAAGACAAGGATGAATTCGTATATACATCCACTACACCTGAGTACAAAGAGATGCTGACGTACTTTAACAAACTGGTGTCTGAAGGGCTCCTGGACAAGGAAAGTTTAACTCAAGATGACGATCAGGCAATACAAAAATTTGTCTCAGGCAAATCGTTTATCATTAACGGCAACTCTCAAACGGTTGTTCTGCACCGCAATGATATGAATAAAACATTGGGCGAAGGCAACTTCTCCATTGCAAAAATTACAGTTCCAGGTGGACCAAAAGGACAATTGATGTCTGGATCACGTCTTGAAAACGGTGTCATGATCTCCGGTAAAATTAAAGAAAGCGCAAACTTCAAAGCAATAATGCAATTTATTGACTGGTTATATTATAGTGATGAAGGCCAGGAGTTCACCAAATGGGGCGTTGAAGGAGAGACTTTTACCAAACAGGATGGTGTGCGCAAACTTGCGGATGATGTGAACTATAACGGATTGAATCCTAAAGGCACAAAGGATCTGCGTATTGATTACGGTTTCTCCGGCGGTGTATTTGCGTATGGTGGAACTACAGATCTGCTGCATTCCATGTTTAGTGAGGAAGAGTTGAAATTCCAGCAGGACATGAAGGATACCAAGGAAGTTATTCCGGCTGAACCGCCAATTCCATACTCAGACATTGACCGTGAACAGGTGACATTGCTCAGTACTCCTCTTAAGGATTACTCGGACCAAAATACACTCAAATTTATTTTGGGCGAACGCAGTCTCGACGAGTTTGATGCATTTGTGCAAGAACTGGAAGGCCAAGGATTGTCCCAATATCTACAGATTTCCAATGACACGTACAAAAAGTATAAAGAAAACAAACAGCAGTAGCAGATAAGCGAAGTTTAATCCATTGCCGTTTCGCTGAGAGCATTTTAGTGGAACGGCAATTTATGCTAAGATGAATGAATACGGCTGAGAGGAAGAGGTTAAGGAATGTCACTTAATCAAAAGATTAGAGGTTCGACCCGGGCTTATTCATACAATCTGATCAAGGAAAGAATTCTGCATCTTGAACTGGAGCCTGGTACGAAGATTTCGGAGAAAGAAATTGCGGACGAACTTGAGGTTAGCAGAACTCCAGTCCGCGAAGCTTTTATGAAGCTTGCTGAAGAGGAACTCTTGGATATTATCCCGCAGAGCGGAACAATCGTCTCACATATTAATCTGGAGCATGTTGAAGAAGGCAGATTTATGCGAGAAAAAATAGAGAAGGAAATTGTAGCACTGGCTTGTGTCTCATTTGCAGAAGAATTCAAATTCAGGTTGGAAACCAATATCGCCATGCAGGAAGTGTGCATGGACAAGAAAAACTTCTATCGGCTGTTCGAACTGGATGAGGAGTTTCACCAAATCCTGTTTCAGGGCACTGGTAAAATGAGATCATGGAAAATGCTTCAGCAGCTCAACATTCCGTTTAATCGTTTGCGCATCCTCCGCTTGTCTGAAGACATTAACTCGGAAATTATTATCTCCCAACACAAGGAAATCTACCAGCTCATCAAGGAACGCCAAACCGAACAAGCAATGAAGGTGATGGAAGCTCATCTTAGATTGGTCGTCGTTGAACAGGAGACGGTCAAAGCAAAGTATCCACATTATTTTATATAGTCAAATTAATGTAGTATAATGGTCCAAAACGCAACAAACCCCTGTTCTAATGGACAGGGGTTTGTTGAATGAACGATAACATCTATATATATGATTACGCTTGTTTAATAAACGTTGGATCAGGGTATGGGTCAGCAACCCAACCATCTTTTTCAATAAAGAGACGAACAGCAATAATCTGTTTGTTCTCCATCAACGTGAAGAAGTGCGGGGTATTCTCTGGTACAGAAATGACGTCTCCAGGAGATAATTCTACATTAAAGTAACCTACGTCATCCGTGCCTTTGATAACAAAGATACCTTTACCCGCAACAATTGCGCGAATCTCATCTTCGGCATGTGTGTGGATTTCTTCGAACTTGGCCAGCTTTTCTTCAATGTCGGGTGTTTGTTCTGACAACGTGATGACATCCCAGATCTGATATCCGCGACGTGCAGCCAGGTCTTTGATTTCATAGTCATAGGTTTCCAAAACCTGATTTTTTTGATCATCAGTCAATCCAAAGTTATTTTGCAATTCAGCACTTAATTTGGATGCATCCCATTTTTCATAAAGTACTTCATATTTGTCCAAGAAATTTCGAACATTTTCGTCTCCAGTGATACGTTCGTTCGTATTTCTGATAACAATTTCAGCCATGTTCTTTCCCTCTTTTCCACTTGGTTTAATAGATATTATATCGGATGTCTTTCTTTTTGTCGATTCGCAAATGCGACTTAGATCCTCCGAAACCCGCCATGCAACTGAATAAAACCGATCTTTCACAATAAGTTAGTTTCTGTTAAACTAAGATTTAACGTTTTGCGGGGGTGAAGATATTGGATAAGCTTAGTCTACATGATGCATTAAAACAACGAATATTAATCCTCGACGGTGCGATGGGGACCATGATTCAACAAGTTGATCTGACTGGTGCAGATTTTGGCGGAGATGATCTGGATGGATGTAACGAAATGTTGGTACTTACACGTCCAGAACTCATCCAGCGCATTCATGAAGAATATCTGGAAGCTGGTGCAGATTTAATCGAAACCAATACATTCGGAGCTACTTCGGTCGTATTGGCCGAATATGATATCCAGGATCGTGCGCGCGAGATTAACCTCGAAGCTGCTCGAATTGCGAGAGCTGCGGCAGATCGCTTTTCGACTCCGGAATCTCCAAGGTATGTGGTAGGTGCGATGGGACCAACGACCAAGACACTCTCGGTAACAGGTGGCGTAACGTTCCAGGAACTCATCGACAGCTATTCTGAGCAAGCGCTTGCTTTAATCGAGGGAGGCGTTGATGCGCTACTGCTTGAAACTTCGCAGGATACCCTCAATGTCAAAGCAGGCAGCATTGGTATCCAGCAAGCATTCGATCAGAGCGGAATTAAACTCCCATTAATGATCTCGGGGACAATAGAACCGATGGGGACAACCCTTGCCGGTCAGAACATCGAATCCTTTTATATATCCCTAGAACACCTTAACCCAATTTCAGTGGGACTAAACTGCGCAACAGGTCCAGAGTTTATGCGTGACCATATTCGTTCGCTTTCGGGAATGGCTTCTGTTGCGGTCAGCTGTTATCCAAATGCCGGTCTTCCGGATGAGAATGGTAATTATCATGAGTCACCTGATTCACTTGCTCAGAAAATAGGAGCATTTGCCGAGCAGGGATGGCTGAACATTGCGGGTGGTTGCTGCGGAACAACACCAGCACATATTCGGGCGATGCGCGATACGCTTGCCAAGTACCCCCCAAGAGAAATGAACGGAACACATCCACCTGCGTTATCCGGGATTGATCCGGTGTATATAGAGCAGGATAATCGTCCATACATGGTTGGTGAACGGACCAATGTGCTTGGATCACGGAAATTCAAGCGCCTGATCGTAGAGGGGAAATATGAAGAGGCTTCCGAAATAGCACGGGCTCAGGTAAAAAATGGTGCACACGTCGTCGACGTTTGTGTACAGGATCCGGACCGTGAAGAAGCTGAAGACATGGAAAAGTTCCTCGAACTTGTGGTCAAAAAAGTTAAAGTTCCCTTGATGATTGATACAACCGACGCGAAAGTTATCGATCTTGCTCTTCAGTACTCACAAGGGAAAGCAATAATTAACTCCATTAACCTTGAGGATGGGGAAGAGAAATTCGAGCTTGTGACGCCTCTTATTCACAAATACGGAGGAGCTGTCGTTGTAGGTACAATTGATGAACGCGGACAGGCAATCAGTCGCGAAGATAAGCTTGAAGTTGCCAAGCGTTCATATGATCTGCTGGTTAACAAGTATGGGTTGAAGGCAGAAGACCTGATTTTTGATACATTGGTTTTCCCGGTCGGTACCGGGGATGAGCAGTATATCGGTTCCGCCAAGGAAACTATTGAGGGCATTCGGGTTATTAAGGAAGCCATGCCTGAGTGTCATACGATCCTTGGTATCAGCAACATCTCATTTGGATTGCCTGAAGCCGGTCGGGAAGTGCTGAACTCTGTGTTCTTGTATGAGTGTACGAAGGCTGGTCTCGACTATGCGATTGTAAACACGGAGAAGCTTGAACGGTATGCCTCCATTCCGGAGGAAGAGCGCAGGTTATCGGAAGAGCTGTTATATAATACGAATGACGAAACACTCGCCGCATTCGTAGCTGCATTCCGTAACAAAAAGGTTGAGAAGAAAGAAAAGATCTCCAATCTTTCATTAGAAGAGCGTCTGGCCTCTTATGTTGTTGAAGGAAGCAAAGAGGGGCTGCTGCCCGATCTGGAACAGGCACTGGCCAAATACTCAGCACTCGAAGTAATCAATGGACCACTTATGCGCGGGATGGAAGAGGTAGGACGACTGTTTAACAATAATGAGCTGATTGTAGCTGAGGTTTTACAGAGTGCGGAAGTGATGAAGGCTTCGGTTGCTTATCTGGAGCAATTCATGGAGAAAAATGAAACATCGGTGAAAGGCAAGATTATTCTGGCAACGGTTAAGGGTGACGTGCATGACATCGGTAAAAACCTGGTGGAGATCATCCTGTCCAATAACGGTTACCGAATCATTAATTTGGGTATAAAAGTACCACCAGAACGAATTATCGAAGCATATAGAGAAGAAAAAGTCGATGCTATCGGTTTGTCCGGTTTGCTCGTCAAATCAGCACAGCAAATGATTGTCACAGCACAAGATTTGCGCACTGCAGGTATTGATGTGCCTATCATGGTTGGCGGAGCAGCGCTTACGCGTAAATTCACCAAAAATCGGATTCGTCCTGAATATAACGGAATGGTTGTATATGCGAAAGACGCAATGGATGGTCTTGATCTGGCCAACAAGCTGATGAACCCGAGTACCCGTGAAGTGATGCAGCTGGAGATGGAAGCTGAAAAAGAAGCGGATGCATCCAACATTGAATCCGTTAAGCCGCTACCTGAGCTCACTCGAGTCGAACGATCGGATATTGCAATCGATAACCCGGTACTCGTTCCACCAGATTTGGAGCGGCACACGCTCCGGAATTATCCGCTGTCGCACATTCTGCCATATGTTAACATGCAGATGCTGCTTGGTCATCACCTTGGTCTACGGGGTTCTGTAGAGCAGCTGCTCGCCTCAGGTGACCCCAAGGCAACGGACCTCAAAGCAGTCGTAGATGGGATCATGCAGGAAGCTGTCCGGGATGGAATTATTCAGGCACATGCCATGTATCGCTTTTTCCCGGCACAATCCAGCGGTAACAGTGTCATCATCTACGATCCGGAGAACACGAGCAATATTTTGCATACATTCACCTTCCCGCGACAAAAGGTCGAACCATTCCTGTGTCTGTCGGACTTCCTGAAGCCCGTGGAATCCGGACAGATGGATTATGTTGGTTTCATGGTTGTAACGGCCGGACATGGTGTTCGCGAGCTATCAACGGCTTGGAAAGAGCAAGGGGATTACCTTCGTTCGCATGCTTTGCAATCCGTAGCGCTTGAAGTGGCAGAGGGATTAGCTGAACGGGTGCATCATATGATGAGAGATATCTGGGGCTTCCCGGATCCTGCGAACATGACCATGAAACAGCGTCACGGCGCGCGTTACCAAGGTATACGGGTGTCGTTTGGATATCCGGCTTGTCCGGATTTGGAAGATCAGGGACCGCTCTTCAAGCTGATGCAGCCTGAGGACATTGGCGTGGAATTGACGGAAGGTTTCATGATGGAACCTGAAGCATCCGTGTCAGCGATGGTATTCAGCCATCCACAAGCCAAGTATTTTAACGTTGAAAAAGCATAATAATGAAGAGGTCAGGCAGAGCCCTCCGCATCGTCGGAGGCTTTTTGCTGGCAACAGAAAGAGGTGCAATCCGGATGGAACTATATTTCCTGGGAACTAACGCTGGTGTACCTACGCTGCAGCGGAATGTAACTTCCATTGGGCTCCGCATGTTGGATGAGCGAAGAGCTTTGTGGTTGTTTGACTGCGGGGAAGGAACCCAGCACCAGATTTTAAGTTCACCGCTAAAATTGAGTAAATTGGAGAAAATATTCATCACCCATCTTCACGGGGATCATGTATTCGGGCTTCCGGGCCTGCTTTCCAGCAGAGCTTATCAGGGAGGAACTCCCCCTCTTACGGTCTATGGACCGCCTGGAACGGAACGCATGATTACGACAGTCATGGAGTTAAGCCAGTCACGGATTAACTACGAGTTGAAGATTATCGAGCATACGGGTGGATTGCTGTTTGAAGATGAAAGCTTCATTGTAGAGTCCGCATTGCTCGAACACCGAATCGACAGCTATGGGTACCGAATTACCGAGAAGGATCGTCCAGGCAGCCTCGATCAGGTTAAACTGGCAGAGTACGGTTTGAAGCCTGGTCCTCTCTTTGGTCGTCTTAAGCGCGGAGAGACTATTACTCTGGAAGATGGCAGTATGGTTCGTCCAGAGGATGTGCTCGGGGCTCCGAAGCGTGGCAAAGTGATAACGATTCTGGGTGATACGCGTCCATGTGAAAATGTGTTGCCTCTTGCTCAGCATGCAGATGTACTTGTACATGAAGCTACCTTTATGGACGATTTAGCGGATACGGCTCATGAGTACTATCACAGCACTGCAAAGCAAGCGGCCGAGGCGGCGAGAGCAGCAAAGGTTGGAGAACTGATCATGACGCATTTTAGCTCACGCTACAAGGATGAAGATCAACTGCAGCCACTTTTGGAAGAGGCAAGAACCGTATTTCCAAACTCTAGACTGGCAAACGAGCATCAATTGATTCCTGTCATTTACCATCAGGAAATTTCCCGGCCTTGAATAGAGAGATGACGATTCAAAAACAGTTTGGTTAAAGACGGTAACTGAACGGGACTGAGGGGAGGGATGTGCCCTGAGGTCCCTTTTGCAATCTGGTCAGAAAGCGTGTAGGATGGGCAATATGAGCAGGAAATGAATCAAATTATTTTCCGGGAAAGCGCAGGAAATGACAAGCTTGTACAGAAGACGCGCGTGTCAAAACGTCTGAGTTCGATTCGGTTCGACTTGTTGCGTGTTTATACGAGCAATCCCATATTTTCATCTGGAATACATAGCTATGGTTCAAGAATCAATGGAATTTTAATTATGGAATTTTAATTAAGGACATGAATTATTAATGGTCTAAAGAAAGGAAGTGCTCTGTATGATTAAGGCCTATCTGATTGATCTGGATGGTACTCTCTATCATGGTAAACATCGGATTGAGGGAGCGGATAAGCTTATTCAGACACTGAATGATCAAGCTGTGCCATATCTGTTTGTAACAAATAACTCTTCCCGTACACCGCAAGGGGTGGCAGATCACTTGAACGGTATGGGAATTCCAGCGGAAGCTTCTCAGGTATGCACCTCAGCTGTAGCTGCTGCCGAATATGTGGCTGAAGAGTCGCCGGGTGCCAAGGTTGCTTGTATTGGAGAAGAAGGACTGCTTCAGGCCATTGAAGAAGCGGGATTACTGCTGACGGAAGATAAGCCTGAATACGTTATTCAAGGCATTGATCGTGAATTTTCGTATAATAAGCTAACCAAGGCACTGCGCTGGATCAATGATGGGGCAAAATCCATTATGACCAACCCTGATCTACAGCTTCCTTCGGATGATGGACTGACGCCGGGAGCGGGTACGATTGGTGCAGCGATTGAAGCGGCTACTGGTGTATCGCCAACGGTGATCGGCAAGCCTTCGAGCATTATCATGAAATCGGCGATAAGTCGCTTAAATCTAAAAGCTGATGAAGTTGCTGTGATCGGGGACAATATGCGTACCGATATTGCAGCAGGAGCAGGAGCCGGATGTGAGACACTCTTAGTACTGACAGGTGTCACGACGAAACAAAATATGGATGGTCATATCAACGCAACGAAAGTACGACCTGATCATGTGTTTGATGATTTGCATAATCTGATTGAGTGGCTGTCGCAACAAGCAGGCCATGCATCCAAGAAGGGATAGATAACGATGCCGGAACTGCCGGAAATGGAAAACTACCGGACATTATTGTCCGCGGAGATACTTGACTTACTTATAACGGGTGTAACCGTCAATCGGGATAAATCCATTAACAAGGAGCCTGAGGAATTCGCTCGCGAACTTACAGGCAATCGCATCATTTTTGTGGAACGACGGGCAAAACATCTTATTTTTCATTTGGCAAATGGAAAACGTCTAGTGCTCCATCTCATGCTGGGAGGCATGATTTTCTGGGGGACTGAAGCAGAGCGTCCTGATCGATCCACACAAGTTGAGATTCAATTTGGAGATCGCATCTTGTTCTTTATCGGACTTCGATTGGGGTATTTACACCTGCTTACATCCAAGGAGACAGAAGAAGCCATGTCCGATCTTGGACCTGAACCACTTGATCGGCGCATGAACCCTGAACGCTTTGCTTCATTGCTGAAGGGCCGTCGAGGCACGCTGAAAACGACCTTAGTTAATCAGCACATTATAGCGGGGATTGGCAATTGTTACTCGGACGAGATTGCTTTTGCTGCAGGTTTGAGACCTGGCTCCAAAACGCAGAATATCGCCAACTCGCCTGAGTTGACAGAGCGTTTATTCCGTTCCATGCAGTCTGTGCTTCGTGAGGCAGCTTCTGAAGGCGGTTATATGGAGATGCCTCTAATGCAAGGAGATACAAAGACTGGAAGTTTTGATGAGCAATGCCGGGTGTACGACCGTGAGGGGGAAAGCTGTCCGCGTTGCGGGGGAACCATCGAACGAGTGGAAATTACGGGTAAGAAGGCTTTCTTCTGTCCGAATTGTCAGCATGAGGCCTAATCACGGAATCGGGGCACATGTCAGTACGAGAGGCGGTTTTTTTCAAGCAGCCAAGAGGGCGTATGAGATGGGGGCCACGGCTTTTCAATATTTTCCGAAAAACCCCCGGAGCCTTGGCTTGAAAGAACCTGATCTTAAAAATGCTGAACGGTGCCGGGAGTGGTGTGAGGAGCATGGTATCGCATCCATCGCGCATTCACCCTATCCAACGAATCCGGCTTTGGGCATGACTCGTGGAGAGGCGGGTTTTCATGCAATTATAGCTTCCATACGAAATGATCTTGATATTGCGGAGGCCTGTGGTTCAGTAGGAACCGTGGTTCATTTCGGTCATCTCAAGAGTGATCAACCGCTCGAAGGATATCAAAATCTCATTCATTGCTTGGATACGGTTTTAAAAGATTGGAATGGTCGGGCCAAAATACTGCTCGAAAACCAGGCTGGTGATCATGGGCCAATGGGCACGACGATGGAAGAAATGATTCAGATTCGCAAGCTAAGCCAGTTTCCGGAGCATATTGCTTTTTGTTTCGACACATGTCATGCTTTTGCTTCAGGAATGTGGTCAAGCAATACTGAACAGGATATGCTCCAAAAGGGAAGACAGCTGGGATACTGGGACTCACTTGCTGCTGTTCATTTCAATGACTCCAAATATGCTTCCGGTTCGTGCAAGGATCGACATGCCCGAATCGGGCAGGGATATATAGGCAGCAAAGCGATGCAAGAATTGCTTCGAGCGCCTGAGTTTCAGCAGGCTGTTGTTGTGCTGGAAACCGAAACAGGTGAAGATGGGACGCACAAAGGTGATATTGATGTCATGCGTTCCTGGCTTTAAATGGGGAGAGGAGCGATTATATGCATGTTTTTTTGGATGACTACCGAGCATGTCCTAAGGGATTTGTTTTGGCTACGAATGCTGAAGAATGTCTGATGCTGCTCAGAGAAGGCGATGTGGATATCTTGTCGTTGGATTATGAATTGGGTCCGGATTCGCCAAATGGCGGTGAGATAGCTGCTGCCATTGTACGGGAAGGGCTGTTTCCACGCGAAATATATTTACACACGTCCAGCATGTATGGCAAACGTCAAATGTACGAATTGTTATATACCAATAAACCTGACACAGTAAAGGTGCATAACGGCCCGATGACTGGTGAGGTTATGCTGCGGGTTGCTGCTGGAGAGCATAGCTGATGAAGCCAATAAATTCCAAGCTGCTGATGCGCAGTGTGTGGGAAGGCATTCCTCAGGCTGTATTTATCTATACGCCTTTATGCGGAACATGTGCGGCAGCAAGACGGATGTTGGAAATCGCAGAGCATCTGCTTCCCGAGAACACTCTATTTGAAATG
The DNA here is from genome assembly GCF_047246825.1 of Paenibacillus xylanilyticus. Classification (GTDB taxonomy): domain Bacteria; phylum Bacillota; class Bacilli; order Paenibacillales; family Paenibacillaceae; genus Paenibacillus; species Paenibacillus xylanilyticus_B. The sequence goes on from NZ_JBFOLB010000001.1 coordinate 101,009, forward strand.
AACATTCACGACATTCCCGATCTCGTTCAGCAGTTTCAAATTTCGAGTGTACCTGCTGTAATGTTGTTTGATGGAGAACAGGATACACCGAAAATGATCTACCGGATGAACTCCGTAGAGCATCTGCTGAACGAAATTCGAAAGGCGGTGCTGAAATGAGGATCATCTCGATGGAACATGTATCTCTCCGGCGTGAGGACAATCAGATCCTGGATGATATTCAACTGCATATTGAGCAAGGTGAGCACTGGGTCATTCTGGGACGTAATGGTTCAGGCAAAACAACGCTGCTGGAAATGATGAACGGATATATGTTTCCCAGTCAAGGACGTATTGAGGTGCTGGGAAATCTATACGGGCAATGTGATGTAAGGGAAGTCAGAAAAGAGATCGGTTATATCAGCCAAACGCTGATTGAGAAACTGACGCTGCGAGATCCGGTATGGGAGGTCGTCGCTACGGGAGCATATGCCTTTTTGCGTTTTTATCAAACGATTCCAGATGAAGTGAAAACCAAAGCCATGAATCTGCTTGATGAGATGGGATTCGCGAAACTGGCAAATCACCCGCTCGGTACATTGTCCCAGGGCGAGCGCAAAAAAGTTTTGCTGGCACGTGCTCTGATGGCGGATCCCAAGTTATTAATTATGGACGAGCCTTGCGCAGGACTCGACCTATATGAACGGGAAAAAATGTTGGCTGAAATTGACCGACTTCGTCAGCGCAACATAACGGTAGTATACGTAACTCATCATGTAGAGGAGATCATGCCGTTATTTACCCATGTAGCATTGATTCGTGAAGGGCGCATTGCAGCGGCAGGAAACAAACATGAAGTTTTAACACAGGATACAATTAAGCATACGTACGATATTCCGGTCGAAATCCAGTGGGATCATGATCGTCCGTGGATACGCGTGCGTTCTGGAGGGTAACACAATTTGAGTACACAGTCGTCTTGGGGAGAAGGAGACTTTTCCCGTTTTATCTGCACAGCCAATCATGGTTTTGCGCCATATGCTCAGGAAGAATTGCGCCGAACATTCGGTGCTGTTAAGAGTACAGTACTAGTACCGGGTGAAGTACTGCTTGCCGGTTTGCCGACAGCAGAAGAAGAGGTAGCGATTAAATTGCTTGAGGAAAATCCAACGTTCTTACGTCATATCCAGCCTGTTCAGTTTCAGGAGAACACGGAAGATTCTGATCAAGCCATGGGGAAACTGGTCGCCTTTATCACGAACCATACTGAATTGACCGGAACTAACGTTGCACTACAGGTTCGGAAGACGGAAGATTCATTCTGGCGGGAGAATGCAGCTTCATTAAAACAGTTGCTGACCGAAAAGCTTGATGAACTTGGGTGTGAATGGGTTGTTCGTGATGCCGATTATATCATTTCTGTGTTTGCTGCAGATGATGTATTGTATGCTGGTATTTCACGACCCGAACAGAACCTTTCCGACTGGAGCGGGGGAGCTGTACGATTTCAAAAAGAAGAAGGTCAGATTTCGCGCGCCAAATTCAAGCTGCTTGAGGCAGAGCAGACATTTGGCATAGACTTCACATCGTTTCATAAGGCGCTGGATATTGGTGCCGCCCCTGGTGGTTGGACGTCATTTCTGCTTGAACGCGGACTTGAAGTAACAGCGGTGGACCCAGCCAAAATGGATGCAACGCTTCTACAGTCGCCCAAGTTGACGTTCCTGAAAAAGAATGCAGGTGATGTTCGCTTCCGTGAGGGTGAATTTGACCTGCTTGTCTGTGATATGAGCTGGAGTCCCAAGCTGATGAGCCGTCTCGTCTCCGACCTGTTATACAGCCTTCAATCTGGTGGTACAGCGGTTGTTACTGTAAAATTGCTGCATAAGAAACCACTCGCGCTGATCAAAGAAGTAATCGATACGTTTGAGCGCTCACGGATGCAGATCCAACGTTCCAAGCAATTGTTCCACAATCGTGAAGAGATTACACTTTATATGATTAAATATTAAGCTTGTAAAGAATTGAATTTTCTACTTTACAAGATCTCGTAGCTTGTACTATAATGATACCAATATTAACCATAACGAATCAAAGGGAAAGCATCCCGAGGTGAGCAAGTCCGGATAAACGGACTGTTCCGCTTCGGTGAGCTTTCCCTTTTTTGGTTTGAAGAATAGGAGGAATACAAATGAGATATCCGGCCAGGCTGGAGCACGGAAGCCTGCTGGGAGGACGATATCGGATCGTGTCCATACTTGGTTCTGGTGGGATGAGTCACGTATATAAGGCAGAGGACATGAAATTGCCGGGCAAGATGTGGGCCATCAAAGAAAGTGTAACTGCGCTCCCATATGAAGCAAATATGGAGACGGAAGCTGCTCTTCTGACTTCACTCAGGCATCCAAGACTGCCGCTGATTGTTGATTTTTTTGTACCGGATGAAGAGGGGTATACGTATCTGGTAATGGAATACATCGAGGGTCAAACACTGAGCGATTATCACAAGCAATGTCGCGGGAAGATACCAATCGAACATATGACTGAGTTTACACTTCAACTGCTCGATGTGCTCAGTTATTTGCATGGTCTGAATCCGGCAGTAATCTATCGGGATCTGAAGCCGTCCAACATTATGATTACACCAGACCATGAAGTCAAACTGATTGACTTTGGGATCGCACGAAGCTTCAAGGCTCAAAATGGGGAAGATACGGTCAAACTGGGTACGGCAGGGTTTGCCGCACCTGAACAATATGGTACTGGGCAAACTGATGCACGGTCTGATTTGTATGGCCTTGGAGCATTACTACTCTATCTCATGACTGGTGGTGCTTATACAGAATGGATTCAAGGTGTTGAAAGCTCCATACGCAGTGATGTTCCACGTACCTACATTCCAGTTGTAAGGCGATTGTTGAGGCATAATCCGGAGGAACGTTTCCCATCTGCAGAGGAAGTCCGCAAAGAACTGCTTCGCAGACCCGGAGTAACCGGGATCACTGAAGCCACAACACTGACAATCAGCGGTGGCACCAGAGTTATTGCTTTGACAGGGGCATCCTCCGGTGTTGGAGTTACACATACAGCCATAGCTATCAGCCATTATCTGGAGAGACAGCATTTTAAGGTGGCAGTCATCGAGATGTCCCCACGCTCCCAATCGTTTGCAAGGATTCAGCAAGTTGCACAAGCTGGAAAACCACTATCTACAGGCAGGCAGTTTGAAGTGGATGGGGTGCACTATTGGAAACAGTCCGGGCGAGCAGATATTCTGTCGTTGCTTGGAGGCAGCTATCAATTCATCGTTATGGATCTGGGTAGTGGTCAAGATCAGAACCGGCTGGAGGAATTTCTCAGGGCAGACCTGCCAATTGTTGTTGGTTCAGGCGCAGAGTGGAGACAAGCCGAGATCAGCGCTTTTGTCCGTTCCCACCATCGTTATCCGAGAGACAAATGGATTTATTGTCTTCCGCTAGCAGCCTCTGATGCAGTTCAGCGTGTACGCAGATCATTGGATACCTCAAGTGTGTACGGTCTGCCATTACACATAGATCCCTTTGATAGAGAACCACAAATGGACAAGGTGTTTGCCCATATTCTAATGGATATGATTGGGCATCAGCCGAAGAAGCGTTCGTTTTTTGCAAGAAGAAAAAAGATTCATGATTAGAGGAGATTGTGAAAGGAGAGCCCTTTTTGTCCAAATTAAGAAAACAAAGCAGACAAATGATCTATGCCGGACTAACCGGAGCGGGAGCAGTAGGGTTGATATTCGGAGGATACGTCATCTACAACGTTATTACGATGAATGATACCAGAACTGAAATGGAGTCCCGGTATGCTTCAGCTTACGAACAAAAGGAAGCAGAACTGCTTCAGCAATGGAACACAGGAGCACAAGGCTGGGTAACGGTTCGGGATATTGAAGCAGGAGAGCCAATCTTGCAAGAGGATATTAAGCTTATTGCAGTTCCGGATGCTCAGGCACCACGTAATTTATGGTCCAGTACCAAACAGATGGAAGGTCAAGTAGCCAAAATAGATCTGAAAAAAGGAACAGCCATTACAACCGAAATGGTATACGAAGACACGCCGGCCCCGGCAGATCTAAGAAACCGGGAACTGCAGGTTGTTTTATTACCATCTTCACTCGAGCAAGGCGACAACATTGATATTCGTATCCAGTTTCCAACAGGTCAGGACTATATCCTTCTGTCCAAAAAGAAAGTGGAACGCTTAAATGCAGCAACGTTGTGGATTACGATGACAGAAGAAGAAATTCTGTCCCTTTCCAGTGCAATCGTAGATGCCTACTTACATAAAGCTTCAATTTATGCACTCACTTATGTTGAGCCTCAATTCCAGACAGCTGCAATCCCGACGTACCCTGCTAACAGTGAAGTATTGAAACTGCTGGAAAGCGACCCGAATATCGTTCGGAGGGCTGAACAGGAGTTGTCGAGACAGGTAAGGAGTTCGCTTGAAAGCTCCCTTGCTGCATCCATGACAGTACCATCACAAAGTGTGGAACAAGATGTTGCGCAATCATCGGTGTCCTATAACAGCAGACCTGGCTCCAATAATACTACTGACGATGTAATTTGGAATGACGGTTCAGGAATCAAGCTAGAAAGTCAGAATGCAACGGACTCTTCCACATCCTCGGATGAACAAAAAAGTTTGTTGACCGGTGGGGAATAGTATGAAATAAGCAAATAACTCGTTTTACTTAAATTCATATAACAACGCACTAATTGTATTAAGAAAGGGGTTGTGGCCGCTTTGCATACTTGGATTTTTGCCGGTCTATGTGAAAAAAATGATCTGATGTTATATTTGAGCAAAATTTTAGCTGCTTCAGGCAAGCGGGTTTTGCTGGTTGATGGAACATTACAACAAAAATACGGGTATGGGGTTGGGGAAGGGCAGCATTCGCTCCGAATTACCGAATTTGAGGGTTTTGATATTGCCTGTCATTTTGTGACTTCGGCTGCAGTTGAGAGTCATTTGGAGGCAAGCGGAGAAGCACTGGAATCGTATGATTATGTCTTATATGACATGGAAACGTCCCATTTTGCTTCAAGGGAACTCTGGCTCACTGCCGATATTCGTGTCTGGGTGAGTGATTACGAACGTTACAATCTGGAACGAGGAAAAGGCTGGTTGAGGCGGCTTCTTGAAGAGCAGTCCTTGCCAAATGAACTTCCATTTCAGCGCATTCTAATCAATGCTGTGGACTGTAAATTGGAGGAACGTTATCTATGGGCGTATCTGGAAGGAAGTCCATTCATGTGGACAGGAGAATCATTGATGCTTCCATGGGATGAACTGACTGCTGCAGTGAAGCTGGAAAATGAACATCACCGTCGGGTACTGTTAGGACCGTTATCACGTAGTTACAAAAAATCGTTGTGCCGACTATTTGAGCAGTTGACCGGTTGGGAAAGTGTTCGGAGCCGCCGGGCCATTAAGGAAGCGGAAAGGATGAGAGCATGAGTAACATATTGTTTTGGAGCCCTTTTGCTGGCTCAGGCAGTACGTCCAGTGCAGTAATTAGCGCCTACGCCATGGCACTTCAGTACAGAACCAGAATTTTATTAGTTAATACAGGTCCTGCCGAGAGTGGGATCGAGGCCTCCCTCCCATCCATCGAATCCGGGCATACTGACTCTCTATTCAGATTTGAAGAAGGAGGCTGGGATGCAGCCGAACGTTTATATACAAGCGGGAGCCTGAACAAGCATAACTTGAGAGATTATACGAAGCCTTTGCTTCAGGAACGGTTGGATCTGCTGACGGGTAGAATTAACAGGATGGAGCGCTCACAGAAAGAACATATGGACACACTTAAAGCTCTGCTGAATGTGGCGAACGAGTACTATGATCTGGTTCTGCTGGATGTTGACCGTGATGGGTTGGATGCGGCAGCTTTATTGCCGCAAGCTGATTATGTTGTAGTGAATTTGACTCAAAACATGAGGGATTTGGAATTGTTTTTTGAACAAATCAGACCCGAAAGGTTGAGTAACCAAAATATGCATGTTGTTATCAACAAGTATGATCCGCAAGCGCGTGCGACAGTCAACAACATTCGGCGACGCTTCCGATACAAAGGTTCGATATCGATATTACCCTATACGACTGGGTTTCTGGATGCTGCGAATCGACGGGATACAGCTGCATATTTACAGCTTGAAGGATTAAGTGACAGCCGGGATCCTCGTAAAGGGAGCATGGCCGCCAGTATGGCTGAACTCGCTCGCCTGATTATGGACGGCGCAGGTATGCGTACTGTTCTGAAGAGGCTGGAAAGGGGAGCCTGAATCTCCGATGCTCTGGAATATAATAGGGATCAGTTTCATTTTAATCGTAGCTTTTACATACATCTGGTTCAAAACCAAGGCTTTCAATCGGCATAAAAATGCAGCAATGCCTGAACGGGAAGCATTCACGATTGAAATGCTTACTGAGCAGGTAAAGAACTCGCTTCATGAATTGAGCCATAGTCAGCTTGCTGATGTAGGGCTTCATGAAGAAGAATATCGCAGGAGAATCAATCAGCGTGCCGAGATGAGAAAAGCTCTAAAAGGTTGTGTCTCTGGCAGTATTAGTGACAAAACGTATGTCAAAAATCTGATTGGTGATTTACTCACTCGAAGCATTGGTTTGAACAAGACTAATGTTGATGAGGTCATACTATTCGCGGAACCCGAGCTGTTATCCATCCAGGATCGGTTTGAGATTGTCTTTTATCTGTACCGGCAGCAATTCGGCGTGGATGCCTTGTCGCGCTTAATTGATACGTACGACCTGGGCAGGCTCCGGTTGGAGGATGGTGCCGATGATGGTGGTGGATATTACATTTCCGAGGAAGATATCCGGTACGTATTTGAATGTGAATACCGTGAACTTGGATTTAGGGAAAAAACGGATATTATCGTACAGCGGATCTACCAGCATTACAAAGGGTTCTCGGTTGTAGATGAAATCAGAGACCAGCGAATTGACGGGGTTAGCGGTGGGGTTAGCGGCATGCTCGATGCCATGCAGGACATGGGAGTTCAGCAGCCAGCCTCGTGGAATGATCTGTTGGAAGATGGATTCGAGGAAACTCCGGTTGAAGTTCCGTTAAGTGGTATGGAAAGTGTCTGGATATTTTATAAAGGGAAGTCCATACATCTTTCGTTTCTCTCGTTTGGCAGTATTCGTGAACTGAAAAGGGTATGTCAAAATATTTATAAATATAATTACCCTGGCCAGCTGTCTGAAGCGAATGGATATAAGGTCAATGAAATGAAAGATGGATCTCGCGTTGTTGTGGTTCGCCCTCCTTTTGCGGAGTCATGGGCGTTCTTCGTCCGGAAATTCGATATTCCGAATGCTTCGCTGGAGCAGTTGATTACAGGCAACAATGCTGAACTGCCAATTACTTTATTGCAATATCTCATGAAAGGAAGCCGAATTACGGCCGTAACTGGTGCACAGGGATCCGGGAAAACAACTCTGTTAATGGCGATGGTTAAGCATATTTATGCCTCATACACCCTGCGTGTACAAGAAATGGCTTTCGAGCTGCAGCTGCGGCGAATATACAGCCGGCGTAATATTTTGAGCTTTCGGGAGACGGAACATATTTCAGGGCAGCAAGGACTGGATTTGCAGAAAAAAACAGATGGTACGGTCAATATCCTGGGAGAGGTTGCGAGTGATGAAGTTGCTGCCTGGATGATTCAGATGTCTCAGGTTGCCAGTTTGTTTACCCTGTTTACCCACCATGCCAAAACGTTCCGTGATCTGGTATTTTCACTCCGTAACTCTTTGCTCAAAACAGGCATGTTTCAACATGAGCACATCGCCGAGGAGCAGGTCGTCAGTGTCATCAATTTCGATGTACATATGAAAAAGGATCCCGAAGGGCGCCGATACATTGAGCGAATTACAGAGTGCTTGCCCCGTGCTGAGCAGGTTGACAGTGTAGAAGAACGGGCCGGATTTGCTTTTCAAAATGTAATTGAATTTAAGGATGGAGAATATGTAGTTACCGCTCCCATTTCCACAGGCAGCATTATGGATATGCAGGATCAAATGACCCTACAGGATGCGGCACAGTTTGAACGATTTATCGAGCAGCACTGGGGTGAAATACATGACAACTAAATCGTTGCTCATCATCCTGCTTGGTGTATGTTTATCCGGGCTGGTGATTACACTTCTAGTTCTAAATCTCAGTCATAAAAAGGGAAGAGGTTTCAACAGTAAAGTCCCTGGAGCATTAACTCCCACGTTCAGTCGAACGGTGTGGATGAGGTCATTCCTGCTCCAAGCCTACCGTTGGGGAATGAAGGTACCGCTCTTATCGTCCTACATCTATCTGATCCAAAAGCGGATCTCCTTCAGGCATGTTGGAGATGAAGTATCATTACGACGCATGACCATGACGGTTGTTCTGATTATTGCCGGGGGATATGGCAGCATCAGTCTAGTACTGTTTCTTATGCAACCGGGCGTCGCTTTTGTCATTTTGTCTGTACTCTGCGCTGTGGTGCTGAATAGTCTAGTCGTGGATATGTGGCTGAATCGGATCGAGAAGCGGCTGCTGGTTCAAATGTTGGATCTGTTTGCGGATGTTCGACATCGTTATCATCAGCATGGAATGATCGAAGAAGCACTTTATGAAGCAGGAGAAGCAGGTGTAGGCGAAGCAGCCGAGCAGGTGCTATTGATCTACGAGGCATTAACATCACCAGACCCCAATGAAGCTTTGGAGCGATATTATGAGATTGCCCCCAATCGTTTTCTGAAGGCTTTTGCCGGCATTTCATTTATGGTAATGGAATTTGGTGATAAGGACAGGACCCAAGGATCAATATACCTGAAAGGTTTGGGAAACCTGACCCAGGAAATTCATTTGGAAATTTTGCGACGGGACAAGTTGGATTACCTTTTAAAAGGGTTAAATATGATTGCACTGGCTCCGATATTGTTCACGGCTCCCATTGAACGCTGGGCAAGGGGAAGTTTTCCGACCATGGATGAGTTTTACCGCAGCAAGCTTGGATTTATAACAAAAATATCAATCTATATCATCATTATTCTTGCCTATTTGTTACTGCAAAGACTTCAGCAGTACGATGAAACGCGATATCGAGCTGGACGCAAACATTCTCTCGTGGATCGTTTTTTATACCACCAGACCTTCATTCGCAAATTGAGCATGTTGTTTGCAGCCAAGCCAGGTACTACAAATTACAGCCAAACCATAAGGCTCATGCGGGAAAGCAGCACTGAATTGAAATACGAATGGCTGGCAATCCGCAGACTGATGTTGTTTGCTAGCTGCTTCGTTCTGTCTATCGGTTGTGTGTTGCTGCTTCATCACATTGAACAGAATCACGTTCTGTACGATCCGGTAAGAGATGACCGAATGTTTGGTGCAATGGCCGAAGCGGAACTGAATCAGGCTGCGGAAAAAACAGCTTTGGACCGTGCGGTTATGGAGCGGGTAGGAATGAAACGTGGAGTAACCTATGATGAAGTGTTTAACACGTTACAGCAGGTTTCCCCCATTCAACTCGAACCTGATACACAGACCGAAACTAGCCTACGCATTATGCAAAAGCTGGAGGTATACAACAAGCAGTACTTGCACTGGTGGGAGCTAATCATTGCGCTATGTATTGGTGCAGTTGGATATTACATGCCTATATGGCTCATGATGTTCCAGCGTAAAATGCGCAGCATGGACATGCGACATGAAATATACCAATACCAGACAGTTATCTCCATTTTATGTGAGATGGATCGGATGTCCGTTGAAGAGATTCTGGAATGGCTTAATCGGTTTGCCGTTATTTTCAAACGGCCATTGCAAAAATGTCTTTTGCATTTTGAACATGGGCCTGAGATCGCACTTGAGCAACTGAAAGAGGATACGGGCTTGCCTGAATTTCAGCGGCTGGTGGATAAACTGCAGCTTGCGCTCGGTAAAATTTCTATTCGGGAAGCATTCGATGATCTGGACAGCATGATGGCTTTTTATTTTGAGCAGCGTAAGCAGGAATATACCAAAATGATCGATGTGAAAGCCTCATGGGGAAGAATGATTGGTTTTACACCGATGTATGCCCTTATTTTTCTTTATCTGGTGATCCCGCTTGTTGGCATGAGCTTCCTGCAAATGAACATCTATTATGAACAAATTCAGAAACTGTAATGGTTGATGCTGAACCTATCAGTCTGAAGATAGATCTAAATACTAAAACCTAGGAGGAATTTAACATGAACAATGCTTCAAGTGCTTTAAAGGTAGCAGCAGGGATTTTTTTGACTATTGCCCTCATTACGATTGTGGTGCTGCTGTTTATTTCGGCTCAGGAGGCGACCAAAACGGCACAGAACAACTTTGCTGACATTCAGACCGAATTGTCTCAGGCTGCTTTTACAGTATATGACGGGACAACGATCAGTGGGTCACAGGTTACAAACGCGCTGCGCAAATATGCGGACAAAGATCAATTTGGTATTCAGGTCATTACTGGGAAAAACAAGGGCGGTCAGTGGTATGGCAATGAATTAAACATTTCACAGGACATTAATAATGCGGATTACGGTTCGGTCATTGCTCCAGACAGCAAAGTGGGCAGCATTAACCAAACCATGAGTGAAAAAGACAATCAATACGTTAACCCGAGTGGAAAGTTCAAGGCAGTTATCGTAAAAGATAAATCCAATGTAGTAAGAGGACTGATCTTCCAGCAATCCTGACAGGAGTCGGTTTATAGTGTCCCAAAATACACAGCAACTCATGTTGTTTTGTACCGCGATTGTCCTGTTTGTAACAGCCTGTCTGTATGGACAACAGAGTGTTAGCGTTATATCCAGTGCTTTGAGTTCTACTATGAACACTACAGAAAACATGGAAGGAAGAATGAGCACGACATTAAACATAAGTAAACCACTCAGATACAGCGGAGCTGAGGTATTACATACGGTAAGACAAATGACAGGCACATCGGTCGAAGTCCAGGTGGACGGGAATACGTATGCGATAGATTCGCTTATCAACAAAAGTGCGACTATACCTGTTTCCGTATCCGCCTCATACAGGCCAGAGTTTATAAGAAGTGAGAGCGGGGAACTGCTTAAGATTGCGTTTTGGAAGGAGGCCAGTATCAATTGATAAATGCTGTATCCAAGCTGCTAGCAGTTATGCTGGCAGTACTTCTGCTTTATGTATACCCAGCTGCTGAAACAGCAGATCGACAAGATGATATGACACGAATGACCGTATATCAGACGGTTACCCGTTTTGTGGATTCTGTCAGAACCAAAGGGTATATTTCTCCTGGCATGTATGCCGAATTTGAAGAACAGCTGGCGCGAACAGGGAATGTTTATGAAATTACGATGGAGCATCTGCACAAAAAATATGTCCCTCACTATACGGACCCAATGGATCAAAGCACGTTTACAGGAACGTTCGAAACGGTACAGGATGGATATTATTCAGCGCAAATTCTTGAAACATTGTTTCCTGACTCAGATACGTTTGCAGGCGATGATCCGCTCCGCAGATATACGCTGACACTGGGTGATTTTTTCACAATCACACTGAAGAATACCAATCGGACACCAGCCATGCTGTTTCGTGAGTGGCTAAACGGCACAGCCCCTGCGTCAGCGGTATTTACCACTTATGGAGGCATGGTTCTTAATGAAGATTACTGATTTGTCCATAGTGTTTATTCTTATTTTTTTGCCCTTCTTTTGGATCGTTTCCCGTAACACTCAAGATGCGGAAGAAGCTCAGATTTTAAGTCAGAGGTATAGATCGGCGCTCCAAACGGCAGTACTGGATGCGGGAACCGTAATGCATCAGAACGAGAAACAAAACAATGAGGTAGGCTATGACTCCACCAAATTTGTGAAGGCAGATAAAGAGCTTGCGCTGCAGACATTCACGCAGACGATGGCTTTGAATATGGGCATACAGGATGATCCTGATGCGATACGGGCGTTATTTAATTACATACCGGCCGTCGTTGTACTCGATTATGACGGTTTTTATATTTTGGCGAAGGAGACGGAGATGACGGGGGAGTCTGATGATTCATATCGACAGGTATGGAGTCCAAAAAAGCCCTATACTTACTCAGATTCTGATGGCAGCAGCATTAATTTTACACTCGATGGGTATGTGTACGCGTATGATGCCAGTCAGGGGATGTGGATCGAAGGTTTTCAGAACGAACTGGCTTCAAGTACAGGTATTCCATTGCTGCAAGATACAGAATTGTTTGACCAGGTCAGGCGAACCCGTATCGTTATGAGTATTCAGGAGAACCTCGCCGAGGTCATCAATCGACATAATGAGTTCGCAAGAAGAAATGGGATATCCTATACGTTTACCCTGCCTCTCATATCACAGGAAGATTGGTATAATTCCATAAATGACACAGGGATCATGGCCTTTATCCAAGGTTTGCCTGTTGGTAATCAGAAAGTTAATACATATGCCATTGGTGGCGGTAGACTGGTAAAAAAAACAGCCGTGATCGGAGGTGTAGAACCTTCAACCGGTATTAAGTATTATTATCCAGCTACCTGTCAGAACAATCTGCGAGCTGAGGAAGTTTTTACGGATGTGAAGCAAGCGGCGGCGGAAGGGTATTTTGAACACAAATGTTATTTTAATAAAGTCATTTATTGAGAAAGGTTGCATTATTTCATTACTTTCAGAAAAGGCAGGTCCTGTGCTAAAATAGGGTTTTAGTTCAGAACTTGACCGGTATCAACAATACCGATTAAAAAGTAATGTCAAATAGATAGGAGCAACCTCATCTTATGAGTTTATTGTCAGTAGAGAACGTGAGTCACAATTTTGGAGATCGCACGTTATTTAAAAATGTATCTTTTCGTTTGCTTGCTGGAGAGCGTGTAGGCTTAGTCGGGGCAAACGGTGTCGGAAAATCCACGTTGATGAATATTTTGACTGGGAAGTTGCTGAAAGACAGTGGGAAAGTGGAGTGGACGCCAAAAGTACGCTACGGATATTTGGACCAGCACACCAAGCTGACTCCAGGCAAAACCATCCGCGACGTATTGAAGGATGCTTTTCTGCCACTACTCGAGCTGGAAAAGGAAATGATGGCCATTACAGATCAAATGGCTGATGCGGACCCGGACCAGCTGGAAAAACTGCTGGAAGAAATGGGCGAAATCCAGGAACAACTGGAGCAGGGCGATTTTTATCTGATTGATGTAAAAGTGGAAGAAATGGCAAATGGTCTCGGTTTGTCCGCGATCGGACTTGATCGTGACGTTGCTGCGCTCAGTGGTGGCCAACGAACTAAAGTATTGCTCGCCAAGTTGTTGTTGGAAAAACCGACAGCTCTTCTGCTGGACGAGCCAACAAACTATCTGGATGTCGAGCACATTGAATGGTTGACGCGTTATTTGAAAGACTACCCTTATGCGTTTATCCTGATCTCGCATGACACGGAGTTCATGAATGAAGTAGTAAACGTCATTTATCATTTGGAATTCGCCAAACTGACTCGTTACGCAGCCAACTATAACAAGTTTCTCGAAATGGCGGATATGCAGAAAGCACAGCATATTGATGCTTATGAAAAACAGCAGGAATATATTAAGAAACAGGAAGATTTCATCCAGCGCAACAAGGCACGTGCCTCGACTTCTGGACGTGCCAAGAGCCGTGAGAAGCAGCTGGGCAAGATTGAGCGAATTGATCGCCCGGATGAAGCAGTAAAACCAACATTCAACTTCAAAGATGCTCGTGCGAGCAGCAAAACGGTCTTTGAAGGGATTGATTTTGAGATTGGTTATTCCTACCCACTGCTGCCTAAAATGACAATGACCATTGAACGAGGCGAGAAAATAGCTATCGTTGGTTGCAACGGTGTAGGTAAGTCAACACTTCTTAAAACCATATTGGGCAAGATACCGCCGATTAGTGGTAAAACGTTCTTGGGCGATTACCTGGAGACAGCTTATTTTGAACAGGAAGTCCGTGCCGGAAATATTACGCCTATTGAAGACGTATGGAACGAATTCTCCCATTTGACGCAGAACGAAGTAAGGGGCCACTTGGCCCGCTGTGGTTTGAAAAATGAGCATATCACCCGTCCGCTGAGTGCGCTTAGTGGGGGAGAACAGGCGAAAGTCCGATTGTGCAAGCTCTTGATGCGGGAAAGCAACTGGATTTTGTTTGATGAACCGACTAATCACTTGGATGTGACTGCAAAGGCAGAGCTTAAGCGAGCTTTGCAAGAGTTTAAAGGAACAGTTTTGCTTGTTTCCCATGAGCCTGAATTTTATCAGGATTGGGTAACCAAGACATGGGATGTTGAGGCATGGTCCGAGAAAAACTAGGCATTTGGGTACATGGGAAGAGCTTCTCAAATGAAACAGTTCATTAACAACATAAAGAAAAAATGAACGGTGACAAAAAAAGGTGTCTATGGTAACATAGGCTACAACTTCATATGAACACTGGGGGGGCCGCACGTTGCGGCTGAGATGGAATGATGCGATTCCGGACCCTTTGCACCTGATCTGGGTTATACCAGCGTAGGGAAGTGGCGCGTTTCAGTTAATGACATGGGCATGCAAATTCGATTGTGTAGCGAATGTGAGTGCTCACATATATGAAGCATGCAGATATTCTGTATAGATTACAGCTATGATCCAATAGCTTGTAATACGTGCAAATGGCATGTAACGGTCATTAATTAACAGGACTTGATTTCGCGGCCACTCCCTACGGGAGTGGCTTTTTTGTTGTACATATTGCTACGGAGAGGAGGCGAACCCAAACGACAAACTCTCATAAACATGTGAATTCACGTTCATTTGAACTGCATGCTGTATCACCAGGTACAGGTGATAAACAGCGTTTTGTGAAAACAGCCAAAGAGGTATGGACATGTTTTGACTATATACACATCCGGGAGAAACACTTATCCGATGGACAGAAGATGGAGTGGGCGTATAGTTTGCAAGACGAGGGAATCCCAATGGAGCGAATTGTAATCAATGGTTTGAATGAGCTGAATAAACATCAATTCATACAAGGGGTTCATTGGAGTCAATACGACTTGGCCAGTGCTGACAGTTCTTCTTTAAATACAACCAATCGACTTCGGCTCGGCGTATCTGTTCATTCTCTAAGTGAAGCAAAGGAAGCTGAAGAACGAGGTGCGGATTATCTCTTTTATGGCCACGTGTTTTCTTCCGGCAGTAAACCGGGGATCAAGCCGAGAGGACTATCCGCTCTAAACGAAGTCTGTTCGGCAGTTTCGATTCCGATTATTGCCATTGGCGGCATTGAACCAGCAAATATTAATGCTGTGCGTGCGGCAGGGGCAAGTGGAATTGCCGTAATATCATCATTATGGGCGAGTGAAAATCCGAAGGTAGCAGGAGCTGTTTTGCGGCAGGCAATTGAACGTTGGAGAACTTAGCCGAATCAAGGAGATGAATGGATGAGCGAAGAAACAAGAAGTCGCAGCCGAAGTGGAAGTCTGTATAGAACTGGAGCTGCCTATTCGAGCCAAATACGCGAAGAAGTCCGGGGCAAGCTTCATGCGGAAACCATTGTAGTAGGAGGCGGCGTTATTGGTTGTGCCATAGCGTATGAGCTGGCTTCACAGGGCAAGGAAGTGATACTGGTTGAGCGTTCACGTATTGCAGGAGGAACGTCTTGTGCAGCGGCCGGAATGCTGGCTTCGGACAGCGAGGAATTCCATTCCCCCATCTTGACGAAACTTGCACGTGAAAGTAAAGCGCTGCTTCATCAGCAAACAGAACAGATCAGTGCACTCAGTGGAATTGACATAGGCCTGCAGCAGCATGGATTTATTACACCATTTCGTCAGGAAAACGAAATGAACAATTATAGAGACAAGAGAAGCGGTGATTTGACAACAGAGCATATGTGGTGGGATCGTTCCATTCTTCAACATCAAGCCCCATGGATAAGTGAAGAAGCGCACGGAGCTCTGTACAGACCTTCAGAAAGTGAGGTTCTGCCTGTCAATCTGTCGCGTGCCTACGCCAGATCTGCTCAAACGTTGGGAGCTAAAGTTATAGAAGGTGTGCAGAATGTAAGGCTGAATGTGGATGCGAATAGAGTGCAGGGTGTGGACACGTCCATTGGAATGATGACGTGTAAGCATGTCATTATTGCAGCTGGTCTGCAGGGAGGAGAATTGATGAAACAGGCAGGTCTGAATCTGCCGATTCTCCCGGTGAAGGGCGAAATTGCTGCAGTTCGGTTTGCAGATCATGACACAGGTTACAGACCGGACAAGACAGTCTATGCAGATAATGTTTATATTGTCCCGAAAGCTAATGGTGAAGTCTGGATAGGAGCTACCAGTTTACCTGGACGTTCGGATCAGATCGTTACCGTTGAAGGTATACAAAAGCTGCTCGCATCCGCAGCAAGTTGGGTTCCTGGAATAGGGCAAGCCCAATATTTGCGCGCCTGGGCAGGCGTTAGGCCATCGACACCTGACGGGTTGCCTTATATCGGTGCTTGTGAAAGCATGCCGGGTTTATACACCGCATTTGGACATTATCGAAACGGAATTTTGCTTAGTGCAATAACTGGCAGACTGATGGCTGACTTGATTGGCGGTCATACTTCGGAGGAGCTCGGCATTGAAGAGCTGTGTCCGGAAAGGTTGAGCAGAAAGGAGATCATGCAGTGAATATCATCGTTAACGGGCAAAGCATGAAGGTTGAAGACCATTTGAATCGTGTAGATCAATTGCTGCATTCCTTCAATCTACAAGTTAAAACTGTGGTGGTGGAGTTAAATCGCCAAATTTTGATGCGTGAGCATCACGCTACAACCTTATTAAGAGACGGAGATCGAATCGAGATCGTACATTTTGTGGGAGGCGGTTAAATCATGCTGAAAATTGGACATCATTCATTTAATTCAAGGTTATTACTGGGCACAGGCAAATTTGATGATCTGGATATACAGAGTCAAGCTGTAGAAGCGTCCGGAACAGAAGTTTTGACATTTGCTGTTCGACGTCTGAACCTGGAAGAGCGCGGTAAGCGCCACTTCCTTGATACACTCGACCTGAAACGATATACATTACTTCCTAATACCGCGGGAGCTTCGACGGCAGAAGAGGCAGTACGCACTGCTGAACTTGCCCGGGCGTCAGGACTTTGTGATATGATAAAAGTTGAAGTGATCGGGGATGGAATTACATTGCTACCTGACCCGATTGAAACGTACAAGGCTTGCGAGATTCT
The DNA here is from genome assembly GCF_047246825.1 of Paenibacillus xylanilyticus. Classification (GTDB taxonomy): domain Bacteria; phylum Bacillota; class Bacilli; order Paenibacillales; family Paenibacillaceae; genus Paenibacillus; species Paenibacillus xylanilyticus_B. Next base: position 118,289 of record NZ_JBFOLB010000001.1, read on the forward strand.
GCTGGAAAAAGGATTTATCGTATTGCCTTATATTTCGGATGATGTGATCCTGGCCAAACGGCTGCAGCTGCTCGGTGTTCATGCGGTGATGCCTGGTGCTTCACCGATCGGAGCAGGAAGGGGTATTATTAATCCATACAATCTGGAAATCATTATTGAGCAGGCTGTTGTTCCTGTTATAGTAGATGCAGGGTTACGTTCACCCAAAGATGCTGCTCATGCCATGGAGCTTGGTGCAGATGGTGTATTGTTGAACACCGCTGTGTCCGGTTCGGGAGATCCGGTTAATATGGCAAAAGCAATGCGGATGGGAGTTGAAGCGGGCAGACTGGCTTATGAGGCAGGCATGATACCCATTAAGCGTTATGCGGCAGCCAGCAGTCCGGCGGAAGGAATGGTTCATACATGATAGACGAGACAAAATCAACCGAGCAGAGCGATCGTTATTCCAGACAGGAACGATATGCACCGCTTGGCAAGGAAGGTCAGAAAAGATTGAACAACAGCAGAGTCGTTATCGTGGGTGCCGGTGCATTGGGAACCGGAATCGCGGAGACTTTGGTACGTTCAGGCATTGGACATGTTACCATTGCGGACCGGGATTATGTGGAATGGAGCAATTTGCAGCGACAGCAGCTCTATGTTGAACAGGATGCTGTTCAGCGAATGCCCAAGGCGATGGCAGCGGAGAAACGTCTGTCTGATATCAATTCCTCGGTTGTTATTGAAGGTAAAGTGATGGATGTCCGTGCAGATGAGCTTGAAGATTTAATTCAAAACGCAGACCTGATTATGGATGCAACAGACAATTTTGATACCAGGCTGCTGATTAATGATATGTCCCAGAAATATCGCATTCCGTGGATCTATGGAGGATGTGTGGGGAGCTATGGAATTACGTACACTTTCCTGCCCGGAGAAACTCCCTGTCTGAATTGTTTGCTTGGAGAGGTTCCACTTGGCGGGGATACCTGTGATACATCAGGCATTATTCCTCAGGCCGTGCAGATGGTAACCGCGAACCAGACAGCCGAAGCCATGAAACTTCTAAGTGGAAATGAACATGCATTGCGGCGCAAGCTGTTGTCGTTTGATGTATGGCGCAATGAATACATAGCTATCAATGTCGATGGTGCCAAAAAAGCAGATTGCCCTTCCTGTGGTGAAGCCGCAACATTTCCTTATCTCTCCGCGGCCAATTTGGAGAAAACCGATGTTTTATGCGGAAGGGATACGGTGCAAATTCGTCCATCTCGTCCATTGAAGCTGGATCTGCATGATACGTCTGAGCGATTGCGCAGATTGGATGAAGGTCCTGTGGAAGTCAATCCTTTCCTGGTTTCATTCACCACAGGGGCCCATCGAATGGTTATTTTTCAGGATGGACGGGTATTGGTTCATGGAACAAAGGATACTGCAGAGGCACGTACACTCGTTCATCGATATTTTGGGTAAATTAACGGATGTCAAGTCCATTCCTTACAGGAATGGACTTTTTCATTTTACGGCATGCTAAACACACAACATGCAGCATGCTGCTGTCCAGCAGGAGGCGAATGGTAATGAAATACGGCCAATGGCTTGGCAGCGGTTTGAGACAGGCCGGGTGAGCAAAATGAAAACATCCATTTTACTGATTGGTTTAAAAGAACGAACAAACGTAATCAAGGAAGTCTTATGCGCTGAGGGTTACACCGTTCTGGATAGTACATGGGAAGATCTGTATCGTGAACAGGAGTTTCAACTGACAACCTGCAGCATGGTTATCCGGGTGATGGAAGAGAATCATGATCTTAAAATTGGGGAGGAACTGCACTGGCTACTGGAGCAAAAGGAAGGCAGTGTCCCCATCATTGTGATTACATCACCGATCCCCCCTGAACAGGTTGTGGCTTGGCTCGATCAGGGGGTAAACGATGTGATCGTTGAACCCATTCAATGGAAAGTCATGATGGCCAGAATACGAAGTTTGCTTCGGGTGTTTGCGAATGCAGTCCAAATGGACGAGGAAGTCATTGTCGTACATGATCTTAAGGTAAACTTGCGTTCACGCAGGGTTAGCCGTGCAGGAGAATACCTGATGCTGACGCCAAAAGAATATGAGCTGCTGGAATTTCTGGCGAGGCATGTGAATGAGGCATGTACTCGAAGCATGATATTAAGAGAAGTATGGGGTTATGATTTCGCGATGGATACCAACGTAGTGGATGTGTACATTAAACATTTGCGGGTCAAGGTGGATAAAGGAAGAGACATCAAACTGATCCAAACGGTTCGTGGAGTTGGATACATGCTTCATACCGATTCGTGATCGGAGATATCAAATCAACCTTCTAATTACCGTAATACACCAGTTTATGTATCAGAAATACGGGTAAATATAAAAGGACCGGATCCAAGATCCGGTCCCATCTGCCTGTCTTTAGTACAAGTTACGTGAACTACAATACACGGCGAGATTTAACATATGTTCTTTTCCAAGTACCGGAATTCAGATCCGAGATCGTTACGCCCGGAGAGCCGTAAGTGTGCAGAATTTTACCATTCCCTGCATAGACAGCAACGTGTGTTACGTTTGATCCGGTGGAACGGCTGCCGCTGGAGAAGAATACCAAGTCTCCTACACGCAGGTTTGCCTTGGAAACAGCTTTACCCTCTTTAGATTGCTTAACAGATGTACGTGGCAAATCCACACCATACTTTTTGAAGATGTATTTCATAAATGAAGAGCAGTCAAAGTACTTTGTAGTAGATGTTGACGCGCCAAATTTATATGGTGTTCCCGTAAATTTTTTGCCGTAGTTTACAATTTGTTGTCCTGTCGATACAGATGCAGTTGCTGCTTGTGCAACAGGTGCATTTGTCATTAATACAGCTCCAAAACCTAATGTAGCGCACAACCCGACGGTTACGGCCTTTTGGACAAAGATGTTTGTTTTCATGTTGTTATTACCTCCAAAATTCGTTTTCGTTAAGTTGCTAGAGCGAGTATAACAGGTTTGTAACAGCCTAGAAATTGGATACAACGTGATAATCCCTTGTCCCGCCTAGGTTTGGGTTTCTTTATTAAAAAACGATTAAAAATGTCAAAAAATTAATCATTGACTAATAACTATCCGCAGACAAATAGAAAAGACCCTTGATTATCAAGGGTCTTTCGTTATTTTACGTGTAATCTCGTAAAAATCTCAGGTTACAAAAACGTAATAAATCTACCGTGAAGAGTGTTAGTCTTTACTCTGAATAATAAGCAATAAACCACTATCTATGGAGACAGTACCTGATGCGCCGAGCAGTTTATTACTGATTCCCAAGGATTGTCCCATTCGAATCGTGGCTTTATCAAGAGGATACAAGAAGCCATCCAACGTAATTCCGGTAACTTCAGGAGTCAGCGGAAGCAAGGAGATGTATTCATAACCCCGGTCTTCCACCTCTGCTTTTGATGTGGTCAGCATCATATAATTGTGCTTATCCTGGATTGTACAGAACACATGGTGCTGCATGGCACGAACCATAATATGTACATTGGCCAAAGTGTGATCCAGTCGTGTTCCTGTTGCTCCAAGCATCAGAATATGAGTAGGTTCGTGCTCCAGCGCTGTCTCAAAAGCCATTTCAGTGTCTGTCCAGTCCTTGGCAACTGGATCAACCGTTATCAAGCGTTCACTATTTTCGCGTACCATTTGTAATTCCTGCTCTGTAATGGAGTCAAAATCTCCAACAGCTATATGAGGCTTTACGCCATGTTCAATTAAATATAATGCTCCCCGATCAGCTGCGATAACAATGTCATCCTGCTGGATTTCTTCAAGAAATTGAGGAGAGAGAGCTCCGCCTGTAAAAATTACAATGCGTTTCGTAGTCATTCCATTCATCCTTCCTATTAATGTAGAAAGTATAACATCAATTTATATTATTCACGAGTGCTATCAGTATAAAACACAAAATGTGGTTGCACAATTTCAGTCCTCGCGGATACAATGGGTAGAGCGACATGGAGATGACTTGAAAAGTGAGGTTTGAACAGGTTGGACTTGCACATTTTTGAAGTGTTCAGCATTATAGGCACCGTAGCTTTTGCAATGTCAGGTGCTTTCGTGGCAATGGAAGAGGAATATGATATTTTGGGTGTACTTGTGTTGGGACTTGTGACGGCCTTTGGTGGTGGTGTTATTCGTAATGTACTAATCGGGGTACCTGTCACAACACTATGGAGTCAGGGTGCGCTAATCATGCTTGCTCTGGTATCTGTTGCTGTTGCGTTTTTGTTGCCGCTAAAATGGATTGGTCACTGGAAGCGGACAGAGGCGCTGTTTGATGCGATAGGGCTAGCTGCGTTTGCCATACAAGGCGGACTGTATGCTGCCAATATGGGACATCCCATCAGTGCAGTAATCGTTGCCGCAGTATTGACCGGTATCGGCGGGGGGATCATTCGTGATTTGCTCGCAGGTCGCAAGCCGCTTGTACTGCGTGATGAAATCTATGCCGTATGGGCTATGATAGCTGGATTTGCAATAGGCATGGGATGGTTTACCTCGAATGTGGGTCTGTTGATATGTTTTGCAGCTGTTGTATTATTCCGGATGTGTTCCGTACATTATAAATGGAAACTTCCTCGCCGTTCATTGGTAAGCACAGACTCTATTCCAACACAAAACACACAGGCTGGATTAAATCGTACGTTAAGCAAGGGGGATTAAACATGATACAAGTTTTGTTTGTTTGTCTCGGGAACATTTGTCGTTCACCGATGGCAGAAGCAGTACTACGCCACAAAATAGTAGAGCGGGGTCTCAATCACCAGATTCAGGTGGACTCGGCTGGTACGGGAGACTGGCACATCGGCAAGCCGCCGCATGAAGGGACACGGAATCTGCTGGATACATACCAGATTTCTTATGCCAATATGGCCGCGAGACAATTTGGAAGTGCTGACTTTGGGCAGTTTGATTATATTGTCTGCATGGATGATTCCAACGTGGCCAACGTGCGCAAAATGGCAGGCGGAGCCGAAGCGGATATTTTAAAATTCATGGACTTGCTACCGAATGAATCATTACGCGAAGTTCCTGATCCTTACTTTACGGGTAATTTTGAAAAAGTGTACAGGCTGGTGGATGCGGGATGTAATGTACTCCTGGAGCGGATTCAAAAGGATCATTCACTCGCTTAATCTTATACCATTACTGAATTGGCTGAAAAAAGAACAGCAACAGGCTAATGCAAGCAGGAGATTCCTGCTTCTTTTTTGAATTTATATGTAAGCGGTATCATAGAAGAGTAAGAAAATAGCGGCATTTTCAGCCGCATGTGTTCTTAGTAAACTAGCTTTCCTGGAGGTAATAAAGCAAAGCCTCAGGAAGTTCATTCTGCCAGAATCCCCATTGGTGATGTCCGTCTTTTTCTCGATAAGAGACGAGTGCACCGCGTTTCTCCAGCAAATCACGAGTATCCCTGTTCAATTGAACAAAATCATATGTGCCGGTATCTGCTTCAAACGCAGTTTCCTGCAACCCGACAATCATCCAAATGGATAACCAGGACAAGTCTTCTTCAGCCGCATAAATTTCTTGAGAAGCGGAGTAGAAGGCCCCAGACAAGCTAATGACTCGTGTAAACAGATCAGGATAGAGCAGGGCGAGATGCAGTGAAACACTGCCTCCAAGGGAATCGCCGGCAAGCACTCGTTCCTGTGGTGAGCGTCGTACAGGATATTTCTCTTCAATATAGGGAATAATCTCTTCAGCAAAGCATGCGGTATACGCTTTGAACCGATTTCCGAAGGGAGCATACTCCTGGGTTCTGACCGAAACATCAACTTGAACACCCACAATAATGAAAGGTTCTGCACCCTCGTCTAGAATGATCCGGTTGGCAGTCGTGGCGATTCGCCCAAAGTTGAAGAATTCTTCGCCGTCCTGACAATAAACGACAGGGTAACTGAGCAATTCGTTATAGCCTGGCGGAAGATAAATTCGAAGTGTGCGCTTCTCTCCAAGATAGCGACTATCGATCTCTTCCTTTACAATCGTACGTTTCAAATAGCGGGAATCCGTCATAAAACGTCACCTTTCTCGGTTTATTTTTGCATTCGTCCACGCAATACGGTAAGATTAACCTTGTGCGGGGATAGGTCAAACACGCAATCATGTATTATGCTGTTATACCAATATTAAGCCCCTGTTATACATACAATCCGGAAGGAAACATAAAAAAATTACGGATATCTTTGACGTATGCAGTGAAACAGGTGTATAATAATATTATAACAGCGGAACTTGATATTCAAATTTTTTGTTGAGGTGAAGAAAAAAATGAGCAAGGTTCCTTATGAAGTGTATACGGAGGATGTAGAAGCTCTGTCCGTGCTGTCTCCTGACGGCGAAATTGTAAACAAAGACATGATGCCTAAACTTTCCGACGATCAATTAAAAGAAATTATGTACCGCATGGTATTTACCCGTACTTGGGATGACCGTGCAGTAAACCTGGGCCGTCAAGGTCGTCTTGGTTTCTATGCTCCAGTATCTGGACAAGAAGCAACAATGGTTGGTAGTGAGTTTGCACTTGAGAAAGAAGACTTTATTGCTCCAGGCTATCGCGATATTCCGCAACTCGTGTGGCACGGACTTCCTCTTTATCAAGCATTCTTGTACTCCCGTGGTCACCAACATGGTGGACAAATTCCGGATGGCGTTAATGTATTGATGCCGCAAATCATCATTGGTGCACAAATTCTGCACGCAATGGGTATTGCTATGGGTTACAAATTAAAGAAACAAAAACAAGTTGTTATTACTTACACAGGTGATGGCGGTTCTTCCGAAGGTGACTTCTATGAAGGTCTGAACTACGCTGGTGTTTATAAGTTGCCTGTTATCTTCTTCGTACAGAACAATGGTTATGCCATCACAACTCCTTTTGCCAAACAAACGGCAGCTCTGTCCATCGCTCATAAAGCGGTAGCAGCAGGAATCAAAGGTGTTAAAGTTGACGGTATGGATATCTTCGCAGTTATCAAAGCTGTTCAGGAAGCTGCTGAACGCGGTCGTAATGGCGAAGGCGCAACTCTGATCGAAGCTGTTACTTACCGTTTCCGTCCTCACTCCCTTTCTGACGATGCTTCCAAATATCGTACAAAAGAAGAAGAGGCAGAATGGAATGCAAAAGATCCAATCGCACGTTTTGCTAAATATCTGGAGAAAAAAGGTCTGTGGACTGAAGAAGATACAGCACGTGTGAAAGAAGAAGCAAAAGCTAAAGTGAACGAAGAGATCAAAAAAGCGGAAAAAACCGAGAAAATGACAATTCCAGGCTTGATCGACAGCATGTTCGAGCAAACGCCTAAGCACTTGGAAGAGCAAAAAGCTGATTTCCAATAAGTTTTTTCCGATAAAGCATAAACATCCGGGACGGATTCCGGGGTCTCGGTATACATGTATGAATTCAAATGTGAACTGTCAATGTTTAAGGAGGAAATGAAGCAAATGGCACAAATGAACATGAAAGAAGCAATCCGTGATGCGCTTCGCGTTGAATTGAAACGCGATCCTAACGTTCTGCTTTTCGGTGAAGACGTAGGTAATGTAGGTGGCGTTTTCCGTGTAACGGAAGGTCTCCAAAAAGAATTTGGCGAAGAGCGTGTATTTGATACACCACTTGCTGAATCCGCTATTGGTGGTCTGGCTGTAGGTCTTGGTGTACAAGGCTTCCGTCCAGTTGCCGAAATCCAATTCGTTGGATTTATCTTTGAAGCACTCGACCAAATGGTCGTTCAAGCAGCTCGTATGCGTTACCGTTCCGGCGGTAAATACAATTCTCCAATCGTATTCCGTACACCATTCGGTGGCGGTGTAAAAGCGGCAGAATTGCATACGGATGCCTTGGAAGGTCTGCTCGCGCAAACTCCAGGTATCAAAGTTGTTATTCCTTCCAACCCATACGATGCAAAAGGTCTGATGATCGCTTCGATTCGCGACAACGACCCTGTATTCTTCATGGAGCACTTGAACCTGTACCATGCTTTCCGTGCAGAAGTGCCTGAAGAAGATTACACTGTAGAACTGGGTAAAGCGAACGTTGTTCGTGAAGGTTCTGATGTAACCATCGTTACTTACGGTATGATGGTTCACACTTCTGTGAAAGCAGCAGAAGAACTTGAAAAACAAGGAATTAACGTTGAAGTTATCGACCTTCGTACGGTTAGCCCGATCGATATCGATACCATCGTTGCTTCCATTAAGAAAACCAACCGTGCAATTGTTGTACAGGAAGCTCAAAAGAGCGCAGGTGTTGCAGCTGAAGTCATTGCCCAAATCAATGAAAAAGCGATCCTGCACTTGGAAGCTCCGGTTCTGCGTGTAGCTGGTCCGGATACTGTATATCCATTCGCACAAATCGAAGATACATGGCTGCCTAACCCAGCACGCATCGTTGCTGCGGTTAAGAAAGTCGTAGAATTTTAATAATTCAATCATCTGACATGCCGCAAGGCGCAGTATGGTGATTCACACCGCAGCGCAAGCTGCACTGAAAACAGCCATTAGCCCCTTAAGTAACAGTTATTTGCTTTAGCAGTAACGGTTGTTTTCATGGAGTTAAGGGTTGTTTTCAGGATTGAGCAGATAATCAAGGAGGTTTTTCAGTTGGCTAAATTTGAATACAAATTCCCTGAACTGGGCGAAGGCCTGCACGAAGGCGAAATCATCAAAATGCATATCAAAGTCGGTGATAAAGTAACTGACGATGATATCATCATGGAAGTACAGAACGACAAAGCGGTTGTTGAAGTACCTTGTCCGGTAAACGGAACAGTAACTGAAGTGTTCGCAAAAGATGGTCAAGTTTGCCACGTTGGCGAAGTTGTTGCTGTTATCGATGCAGAAGGCGAACTGCCTGAGCAAGACGACGCTCCTGCTGGCGATCAAGGCGAGCAAGAAAAAGACGCAGCTCAAGGTGGAGCTGATACAAGCGGTTCTACTGCAGCAGCATCCAGCTCCGATGCAGCCAAAGAAGGCGGCAACAACAGCGTTCCGGCAGTACCTGCCAAAGACGTTCTGGCAACACCAAGCGTGCGCAAATTTGCTCGCGAACAAGGCGTAGACATCGCTCAGGTTAACGGTACTGGCAACAACGGTAAAGTAACCAAAGAAGATGTGGAATCCTTCAAAAATGGTGGCGGCCAATCCGCAGCGGCTTCTTCCGCAGCTCCGGCTCAAGAAGAGAAAAAATCCGCAGCACCGGCAGCGGCTTCAGCTGATCAACGCCTCGAAGAAGAACGCGTACCATTCAAAGGTATCCGTAAAGCGATCTCCAATGCAATGGTTAAATCGGCTTACACTGCACCTCACGTTACAATCATGGACGAAGTGGACGTAACTGAACTGGTTGCTTTCCGTACTCGCATGAAACCAATTGCAGAGAAAAAAGGAACAAAAGTAACTTATCTGCCATTCATCGTTAAAGCATTGGTAGCAGCTTCCCGTCAATTCCCTGCTTTGAACGCTATGATCGATGAAGAAGCTAACGAAATTGTTTACAAAAAATACTACAACATCGGTATCGCTACAGATACAGACAACGGCTTGATCGTTCCTGTTATCAAAGATGCTGATCGTAAGTCCATCTGGATGATTGCTGATTCCATTCGTGATCTGGCGGCTCGTGGCCGTGACGGCAAATTGAGTGCTAACGAAATGAGAGGAAGCACAATCTCCATCAGTAACATCGGTTCTGCAGGCGGTATGTTCTTCACTCCGATCATCAACTTCCCTGAAGTTGCTATTCTCGGAACTGGACGCATCAGCGAAAAAGCGGTTATCAAAAACGGCGAAGTTGTTGCAGCACCTGTAATGGCTCTTTCCCTGAGCTTCGACCACCGTATCATCGATGGCGCAACAGCACAAAACTTTATGAACTACATTAAACAGCTGCTCGCTAACCCTGAGCTGCTTGTTATGGAGGTGTAAGATATGGTAGTAGGCGACGCTTCTCTCAATATCGACACATTAGTAATTGGTGCGGGTCCTGGCGGCTATGTAGCTGCCATCCGCGCTGCTCAACTGGGCCAAAGCGTATTGATTGTAGACAAATCCGAGCTTGGCGGCGTATGTTTGAACCGCGGATGTATCCCATCCAAAGCCCTGATCTCTGCTGCACACCAATATGAGAATGCACTTCATGGTGAAGCATTCGGTATCTCTGCTGAGAACGTAAAAGTGGACTTCGGCAAAACTCAAGAATTCAAAAACGGCGTTGTTAAGAAAATGACTGGCGGCGTAGCTGGTTTGCTCAAAGGCAACAAAGTTGAAGTTTTCAACGGTGAGTGCATGTTCATCAACGAAAACGAAGCGCGTGTATTCAACGATCACGAATCTCCGCGTTACAAATTCAAAAATGCAATCATTGCAACAGGTTCCCGTCCAATCGAACTGAAACCTTTCCCGTTTGGCGGACGCATTCTGTCTTCGACAGAAGCATTGAACTTGCCTGAAGTACCGAAAAGCCTAATCGTTATCGGTGGCGGTTATATCGGTGCTGAGCTTGGTCAAATGTACTCCAAATTCGGTGCTAAAGTAACCATCATTGAAGGTTTGGATACTGTACTGCCAGGATTTGATAAAGACATGACTAGCCTTGTGGCTAAAAACATGAAGAAAACAGGCATCGAAATCGTAACGGGTGCAAAAGCTGAAAGTGCTGAGCAAACGGATAAAGATGTAACTGTTAAATATTCCGTAAATGGTGAGTCCAAAGAAGTAACTGCAGATTACCTGCTGGTAACTGTTGGACGTCGTCCAAATACAGACGGTGAGCTTGGTCTTGACATGATCGGTGTTGACGTTGACGAGCGTGGATTCGTTAAAGTTGACCACCAAGGTCGTACCAGCATTCCTCACATCTTCGCAATCGGTGACATCGTATCTGGTTTGGCACTTGCCCACAAAGCTTCTTATGAAGGTAAAGTGGCTGCTGAAGCGATCGCAGGACAACCGTCTGTAGTTGACTACAAATGTATGCCTGCAGTTGTGTTCACAGATCCTGAGTGCTCCAGCGTAGGTTACACAGAAAAAGAAGCCAAAGAAAAAGGCTACAAAGTAAAGGCTGGTAAATTCCCTTATGCGGGTAACGGCCGTGCTGTATCTTTGAACCATGCTGAAGGTTTCGTGAAAATCGTTGCTGACGAAGAAAGCGGCCTTGTACTTGGTTGCCAAATCGTTGGTCTGGAAGCTTCCAACCTGATTGCTGAGCTTGGCCTTGCAATCGAAATGGGCGCTACTTTGGAAGATCTGGCTCTGACTATTCACGCTCACCCAACTTTGGGCGAAATCGTGATGGAAGCTGCGGAACTGGTTATGGGTCACCCGATCCACATCATTTCCCGCTAATATCGTCTAAGCTTCGGATTCGTCCGGCATTATACGTATACGAAGGGACAGATAACGTGTTACAGCGTTATCTGTCCCTTTTTTATATGCAGATATTGTTCAAACAAGGATCATGCAATAAGAAGATCAATATGGTACACTATAACAACGTATTAAACAGGTTGTGACCCAATAGATGGACACTGTTTTTAAGTAGCGTAAGTGGGCAGAACTCGGTCACAGCGAGTATTTTCTGTTTGTTTAGTTTTTGTATGGAATGAAATAAAAAGTTATCGTAGTGGGGGAGTACAACGTGAAAAACTATCTCGATTTATTACAAGATATATTGGATAACGGTGTTCATAAAGGCGACCGTACGGGAACTGGCACACAGTCTGTTTTTGGCAGACAACTTCGCTATGATCTGTCGGAAGGTTTCCCTTTGGTAACCACGAAACGAATTCACCTGAAATCCGTCATTCATGAACTGTTATGGTTTTTGAGTGGAGATACGAATATTGCTTACTTGAAAGAAAACGGAGTCAAGATCTGGGACGATTGGGCCGATGAGAACGGCGATCTGGGCCCAGTTTACGGTTCACAGTGGAGAACATGGGAAGCACCCAATGGAGAGAAAATTGATCAAATCGCAGCGGTTATTGATTCAATCAAAAACAATCCGGATTCACGCCGTCATCTGGTAAGTGCATGGAATGTGGCAGAGATCAACAACATGAAGCTTCCCCCATGCCATTTTGCGTTTCAGTTTTATGTGGCTGAGGGTAAATTATCCTGTATGCTAACCATGCGTTCCGTGGATACATTTCTTGGGCTGCCGTTTAACATTGCGAGCTACGCCTTGCTGACACATATGATTGCCCAACAATGTGACCTTGAGGTGGGCGATTTCATTTGGTCAGGCGGGGACGTACACATTTACTCCAACCATGTGGAACAGGTGAAAACACAGCTCGAGCGTGAACCTTATGCTTTGCCTAAGTTGGTCATTAAACGTAAGCCCGATTCCATTTTCGATTATAAGTTTGAAGACTTTGAGTTTGAAAACTACCAGCATCATCCGGGCATCAAAGCTCCAATTGCAGTATAAGCAGACCTGAAGGAAGGAGTGTAGCATTTGAGTATTGAACTTGTATGGGCTATGGGCGAGAACGGTGTTATTGGTTTAAACAATTCGATTCCATGGCGTCTGCCCAAAGATATGGCTTTTTTTAAACAACGCACGTTGAACAAAACGATTATTATGGGGCGTAATACCTGGGAATCCTTTGGTGGTAAGCCGCTCCCGCAACGTCGGAATATTGTGGTTACCAGAGATCTGAACTACAAGGTGGAGCAGGCTGAAGTAGTGCATACCATTGAAGAGGGGCTTGAAGCGACCAAGGGCGATGAGCTATGTGTGATCGGCGGTTCGCAGGTATATCGCGAGTTTCTCCCTTTAGCAGATCGTCTGGTCGTTACCAGAATCCATGAAGAGTTTGAGGGAGATACCTTTTTCCCGGAAGTGGATTGGTCGGAATGGGAGCTAACAGAGCAGATTGAGGGCGAACAGGATGAAAAAAATGTGTATGCCTATACGTTTGAGTTTTATGAAAGAAAACACTAAGGTTTGCATAGGGCGAGTCTAAGTTGCCCCAAAAAGATACATCGCGATTCGTTTGATGATCAAGACGCTGATTTACGAAATATTCGTGAACAGCGTCTTTTTATTTTTTGTGAAAATAGGGCACAACATGCCATTTTCTATGGTTTACATGAATATAACATTTATAGCATTGAAAATTAGAGGGATGAACACAAAGATTATCACCAATTCGTTAAAAAGTATAAAAGTTATGGGGGTTCACCGTTGTAAAGCCCTAAATTCGAGTTAATATTCGGAAATGGGAAAGGATTCATGCTCAATCGCTTGGTTTTAATGGCAAATTAGCTCACATTCACATGACGTTTCAATTATTATCCGACATAATAAACGTTTGATTTGGCTGTTGGTTATAATTTTCGGTTCCAAAATAAGGGTATTGACCACAGGTAAACCTGACGATATGATGTATAAAATACAAATAATTATGCGGATAATCCATTTAATATTCAGTTGTCGAAATGCTACTATAATTGAAATATCTTCGAGAAGATTTTGTGATACAATAGACAAAAAACTCAGCATGAAGTAATCCATTTCATATAGAACCATGCCAATGAAGGGATTAAGACGAGAACGGATGGGGGAAAACGTAAGATGTCTACACCTACTGGATTTATGGAATACAAACGGCAGCTGCCTGCAGACCGGGAGCCGGCTGAGCGGGTTAAGGATTGGGAAGAGTTTCATAAACATATGGCTGAAGAAGAGCTCAGAACACAAGGTGCACGATGCATGGATTGTGGTACCCCGTATTGCCATACAGGTATAGATATGATTGGCGGAACGTCGGGCTGTCCTGTGCATAACCTGATTCCGGAATGGAATAATCTTGTATATCGCGGATTGTGGAGAGAGGCACTTGATCGTCTGCACAAAACGAATAATTTTCCCGAATTCACAGGTCGTGTCTGTCCGGCTCCCTGTGAAGGATCCTGTACCGTTGGCCTGATTGGCCAGCCTGTAACCATCAAAACGATTGAAGAAGCCATTATTGAAAAAGGTTTTGAAGAAGGATGGGTGGTTCCCCAACCTCCGGAGAAGCGTACGGGTAAACGTGTAGCGGTTGTTGGTTCTGGTCCTGCCGGCCTGGCTACTGCGGCTCAATTAAACAAAGCCGGTCATACGGTAACTGTCTATGAGCGTTCGGATCGTGTGGGTGGTTTGCTGATGTACGGCATTCCTACGATGAAACTGGACAAAAAAGTGGTTCAACGTCGTGTGGACCTACTTGAAGCGGAAGGCGTTCAGTTCGTGACGAATACGGAGATTGGCAAAGATATCCCTGCGCAGCAACTGGTGGACGAGTATGATGCTGTTGTACTGTGTGGTGGTGCAACGAAGCCGCGTGAATTCAACATTGAAGGAAGCGACTTGAAAGGCGTGCATTACGCCATGGACTTCCTGAATGGAAGTATCAAAAGTTATCTGGACTCCAACCTGGAAGATGGAAACTATATCTCCGCAAAAGACAAGGATGTCATCGTTATTGGTGGCGGGGATACCGGCTCTGACTGTGTAGCTACATCGCTTCGTCACGGTTGCCGGACCGTAACCCAATTTGGTACACATACACAGGCGCCTATGGAACGTGATCGCATTAATAATCCTTGGCCGCAGTTCCCGAATGTATATACACTGGATTATGCACAAGAGGAAGCCAAAGCGCTCTTCGGTCAAGATCCGCGTGAATTCTCCATCATGACAACTAAATTTGTTGGAGATGAAGAGGGTAATCTCAAAGAACTGCATACAGTTCAAATCGAGCGTATTGTCGATGAAACGGGTCGTAAGATCTACCAGCCTATCCCTGGAACTGAGCGTGTATTCCCTGCCCAAATGGCAATGATCGCAATCGGTTTTGATGGACCGGAGCAAACACTGGTTGAACAGCTGGGTCTTGCAACAGATCGCCGTACCAATGTAAAGGCTCGCTACGGCAAGTACAATACCAATGTGGATAAAGTATTTGCTGCAGGCGACATGCGTCGTGGTCAAAGTCTGGTTGTATGGGCTATCAATGAAGGCCGCGAAGCAGCTCGTGAAGTGGACAAATATTTGATGGGTGCCACTGTTCTTGTATAATCTGCATATGCAATAATTTGATATTATTATGGAAGTTACAAAACAACTCTCACTATAAGTGAGGGTTGTTTTTTTGTTATATCTGATGCACCTAGAACGTAAATAATTATTGCAAGTGTGAGGTAGAGCATTGCTTTTTAAGTCATAAAGACTTATTATTAGATTATAATAATTATAAATAAGAGAATAAATGACAATGACATCGTAAATAGAGAATGATATATCCGGAGGTGCAACCTGCTATGGCAAGAAACCGGGAGAAGTCCATTTCAGAACAGATATTTGATATTAAAAAGCAATTGGTAGATAAGGGATATAAACTAACACAACAACGCGAAGTAACGGTACGTGTATTGCTTGAGCATGAGAAGGATCATTTTAGTGCGGAGGAAGTGTTCCTGCTCGTAAAGGAGCAATTTCCTGAGATCGGGTTGGCAACTGTATATCGGACACTGGAGCTGTTAAGTGATCTTCAGGTTGTAGAGAAAATCAATTTTGGAGATGGTGCTGCCCGCTTCGATCTGCGAAGTACAGATGGCTCCCATCATCATCACCACTTGATCTGCACGGAGTGTGGAACTGTAGAAGAAATTATGGAAGATGGTTTGCTTCGTTTGGAACAGCAGATTGAACGTCAATATGGTTTTGCAGTGACAGATCATCGTCTTGATTTTCAGGGTGTGTGCAAGGATTGCCGGGAAAAGCAGGCCTTAAATGAACAGGCGGCAGGCTAAATTCATCCGTGAGGATGCTCCCGGAATCAAAATCTGATATAATAGGTTTCAGAAGCAAGGGGCTTCCGTGGGCGGAAGGCCCCTTTTTGCCGTCATGCGGACGGTGAAGGAGGAGAGATGGACGGATGAAGACACTGGTTATAGCGGAAAAGCCTGATATGGGACGAACCATTGCCGCCGTCATAGAACCAAGAGCCAAGAACAATCGCAGTTATCTTGAAGGTGAGCATTACATCATCACTTGGGCGATTGGTCACCTGCTCGGGCTTGCTGAACCGGATGCGTATGATACGAAATACAAGCGATGGAATATTGCCGATCTGCCAATCATTCCGGATCAGTTCAAAATTGTGCCCAATCCCAAAACGAAAGATCAACTGAAGATCATCGGAGAACTTGCTAAACGAGCTTCAGCGATCGTAAATGCATGTGACGCAGGACGAGAGGGGCAGTATATTTTTGCGCTGATTCAACAACAATTGAAGCTGCGTCAGCCCGTTAAGCGTTTATGGATCTCGGATCTGACTGCTGAAAGCATCAAACGCGGATTCGACGGACTGAAGGATGCATCCGAGTTCGAAAACCTGACACATGCTGCCCGGGCTCGAAGTGAGGCCGATTGGCTGATTGGCATGAATGCTTCACGTGCCTTTACGACTCGGCATAATGCGTTATTGTCTGTTGGGCGTGTGCAAACGCCGGTACTCGCGCTGATCTATGATCGGGAAATCGAAATTGAGGCGTTTCAGTCACAGACCTTTTATGAAGTGGCCGCCTGGTTTCGTCAGGAAGGCGTCGAGTATAAAGGTATGCGTCAGGGAGACAAGCTTACAGATGCTGAGGCTGCTGAAGCGATAGCCACGAGGGTAAAGGGCAAGACCGGACATATTTCCAAGTATGAGGCAAAGCAAACTAAGGAGTACCCGTACAGGTTATATGATCTGACTCTTTTACAGCGTGAGGCTAATGCGAAATACGGATACGGAGCAAAAAAAACATTGGATATCGCACAGGCCTTGTATGAGAAACACAAGGTCATTTCGTATCCGCGTACCAATTCCAACTATGTTACGGAACAGAATATCGAGGGTATGCACAAAACATTGAATCTGCTGAAAAACGGGCCATACAGTGAACTTGCAATTGGTGCTAAACCTGAATTGGTTCACAAAAACAACAAGGGCGTTTGCAATCCATCCAGGGTAGAGGATCACCATGCCATATTGCCTACGCTGAAGCGTCCGGGTACTTTATCCAAGGATGAGCAGAACATCTACGATTTGATCGTCAGACGGTTTTTGTCTCATTTCTATCCACCGGCAGAGTACAAACAGCATACTGTGCTTACAGAGGTTGAGCAGCATCAGTTCAAAACTTCCGTGAAGGAGCTGCTGTCACTGGGGTGGAAAGTGGTTTTGGCTTCTTCGGATCAGGAGCAGAATGGCTCTGGCAAGAAAAAAACGAAGAAGAGCAGCAATGAGGATGAAGATGTAGAGGAATGGACGGACAAGACGTTTTCGGTACAGCCCGAACTTCCAGTTCAGTGTATCAAAAGCGAGTTTAAGGAGAAAGCAACCCAACCACCCAAAAGTTATACAGAGGGAACTTTGCTGAAAGCGATGGAAAGCGCAGGCAAGCAGATTGAGAATGAAGAACTGCGAGATGCGATGAAAGACAGTGGACTGGGTACACCAGCAACACGTGCTGCTACCATTGAAAGACTTAAAAATGTTGGTTATATTACGATGCAGGGGAAAAAGATGCAGCTGACGCTTAAAGGCCGGACGGCGATTGAATTAATTCGCCGGGCAGGTGTGGATCTGTTAACATCCCCTGAAATGACGGGGCAATGGGAAAGAAGACTGTATCAGATCTCCAAGGGGGAAGCCGGACAGGACAAGTTTATGGAGAACGTCAAGAAATTCACCATGTCCATCATAGATAAGGTGCGTGTTCAGGCTCCTGCACCAGCTGATGCATTCGGGGAAGATTCACGTGGGGGGCGTGGTAAAGGCAAGGGAGCGAAAGCTTCAAGAGCCGGAACGAGAACGACGACCAAATCTGCCGCTTCAGCACCCAAAACATCACGTCAGACATCAGGAGCTGTCTCCAGATCGGGTAACACGGCTGGCTCAGTGGCGAAGGCGGCATCTGCACCTTACGGGAAATCCGGCGTTCGTGAACCCTTGGCGTCTTGTCCTTCTCCGGGATGCACCGGTCAGATTATTGAAGGCAAGAAAGGATATGGGTGTACCCGTTTCAAGGAAGGCTGCGGATTTGTCATCTGGAAAGAGTATGTCGGCAAGAAAATAACCAGTACGATGCTAAAGTCTCTGATTGAGAAGGGAAGCACACAGGTGCTGGCCTTTAAACGAAAAGACGGGAGTACGGTTAAGGCGCGCATTATCCTGCAGGATCTCACTTCAGGAAAGCTTTCTGCCGAAAGGCAGGAATCGTAGATCTGCTCTAAGGAATAACAATTATCCCAAATCGATACACAAAAAGGACCCTTAACCCAGGGTCCTTTTTTGTTGCTGTTGTTGAATATTTTCCTGAATGATCTTCGGTACCTCTTCCAGAGCAGTGATGGTATACATCGATGTTTCGGGATTCGGCTGAAGTTCAACGATATTATACTGCCATTCATTTGGCTGTTTGATATATATGCTGTGGATTCCAGCCGTTACCGCTGGCAAGATATCCGTGCGTAATGAATTTCCGATCATCCATGTAGTCCTGCGGTCGAACGGTCCGGAGGACAGAATGCTTTCAAGAGCTTCAACGTTTTTGTGTTGTCGGATATAGATACGGTCATCAAAATAAGCTGACAACTTCATCTGATCAATCTTCCGCTGCTGAATCACGGTTTCGCCACCGGTGTACAGATAGAGGGAATGTCCAGCGGATTGCAGGCTCTCCAGTGTCTCGACCATGTGAGGGTATGGTTCTACCTCCCGGTCGTATACACTCATGCCGAGCTTGGTAAGAAACGATTCTTCTTCAGATGACGTGGCTCTTGCATACTTTTGAGAGAAATAACGATACGTATCAATGAGGGACTCGGGAAAATGATGACTTGCAAATCCCACTTTGTTCACTCCGGTCACGTCAATCTCCAGTTGTTTCTCACGGATTTCCTGAACCGTTAATGCATGATGGTCAAACCATTCCTGCATGTTTTCAAAGAATTCACCCAGGACCAGGTTGAAATATTTGTTGCAATAGACGAGTGTATCGTCCAGGTCAAAAATAATATGCTGTTTAATGGTATTCACTTCAAATCACTCCTTGCAGCCGGCAACTCCAATGACATCCTCATTTATATGCGAATATAGGATTCCAGGAACATGTTTAACTCTGACACGCCATCCGGCCGGATACTGTATTTCTCTTTGCGGTTACTGCCGAGCAGATGGGTTCGCAGCAGACCTGCGATACGTAACGCCATAACCTGGTCTTTGACCATGTCTTCATCTTTGTTCAATTCTTCACACATCTCCGCGAGCGATTTCGGTTCATCCGATACGTAACGAAGCAAACGAAGTCGTTCGGGATCGGCCAAGGCATGCGTGAAACGCAGCAGACAGGTCGGCGGCTGGTCTTCATTTTCTTCAGGGACATCAACAGGATACTGCATAATCATCATGCCTTCATAGAAGCAGTACATATTGATTGGACGGTTATGTACTGTAGGAAACAGGATGACTTCGTCAAGTCCAGGCATGGGCTCCACGATAACACCTGCTGTTGCATATTCGATAAGCAGTTCCGGCCCCATTTTACCCAGAAGAGTGCGCTTCTCATCCGCGTCCTCCTCCAGCCAGGTACGATGATCTTCACTAATGCTTCGGCAGTAATGCTGATCCCAGAGACGAAGCAGCGGCACATAGCTGTCCCGAATGCGTGTTGTTTCTTCTATTGTAATACTCGGCAGCAGAGGAGATACACGTGCAAACAGCTCTTCTGCAGTCAGTTCCGCAAGCATGTTCAGGAAATCCTGATTTTCTGAAGAGCTAGTCCGATAGGCCGCCCATGCAAACAAGACATCAAAATCATCAAAAGGCCAAGTCGACGCAGGTGCGAGAGCAGCTCGTACATTGGAACTTAGTTTGCCTTCCACTTCAAGAATCCATTCGGGACCAACATCCAGATGTTGAATCCATTTTTTCGTGACATATACAAGAAAACTGTTCAGCATTTCATATATCGGTGAAACATCAATTTTAACATGATAAGTCATAACGATGCAGAATCCTCCCGTCACATCTAATGTACGCAGCGACTTATGTACTATTATGGCTTGTTTTGCAGGGCGTTGTCCACTATAATGTTCAAGTCCGGGGCAAATGCACCGGTGCAGCAACGCTTTATCATATAAATATGAATAACATGCGAAAAGTCGTCAGCGATGGCGATTTTTCTTTGTTTGTCCGCAGGAGGAATGAAATTCGTGTCATCGGTTAATGTCGCAAAATCATCACATTCTACATCTAACTATCTTATCCTAATCATCGTTATTGTTGTTGCAGGCATTAGTCAGGGACTATTGCTTCCGGTATTATCCATTTTTCTCGAGCAAAAAGGAGTATCCCCCGGATTAAACGGTCTTAATGCAGCGGCGCTGTATGTGGGTTCCTTTGCAATGACCTTGATCGCGGAACGGCTCCTTGGCGCTGTCGGTTTTAAGAAACTGATTGTCGGCGGTCTGTTATTTGTTATGTTTCCACTAATTCTTTTTCCGTATTTTCCGGACATTAAAATATGGTTTATCCTTCGTCTTGTCGTTGGTATTGGCGATAGCGCACTGCATTATGCTGCACAGCTCTGGGTGCTTCTCGTTACGGCTCCCGAAAAAAGAGGGCGTTACATATCGCTATACGGCATGTCTTATGGACTTGGTTTCAGTATAGGCCCATTGGGCATCAAGCTGCTTGGATTTGGCGATGCTGTCCCGTTCTGGGTTCTTTTCGTTTGTATGGGAGCCGTACTCCTGCTTGTATTAATGAAGCTTCCCGATACCAAGCCGGAAAAAGCAGAACATGGACAGCTCCCGGAACGTAGGTTTCGTCGCAGTTGGGCCTGGGCATGGTATGCCTTAATCCCAGCGCTATTGTACGGTTATATGGAAGCCGGGATGAACAGCAACTTTCCGGTTTACGGATTGCGTATTGGATTAGATGCCAATCAAATTTCATCGCTATTGCCATTTGTCGGGATCGGAGGATTATTTCTGCAGCTGCCTTTGGGTATCCTGAGTGATCGCTTTGGACGGAAAAGGGTGTTGATGTCTGCCGGCATTTTAGGTGGATTCATGTTCATGCTGGTACCTGTGGCAGGTACGCATTTCTGGTGGACTTTGGTCCTGTTAACCGTTGCAGGAGGTTTGGTCGGTTCTTTCTTCTCACTTGGACTTGCCTATGCGGCAGATATTCTACCTAAGGCACTCCTGCCGGCAGCCAACGTGGTGGCTTCGTTCCACTTTACGATTGGCAGTATTTTGGGACCGAATCTGGGTGGTCAAATGATCAATTGGATTTCGCCTGGAAGCATGTTTACCCTGCTTGGATGCATGTATCTGCTTTTTGGTGCTGCAGGTGTATTATTCCGGAATAAACCAATCCCCCAATCTGTGGTAAAATAGAAGCTGGTGTTCGCATGGAAATTGATGTCCATTTCCGAGTACACTATATAGTAGGGAAAAACATGGACAAGAGGAGACATCGCGATGATCAGAGTTGAGAATTTGAGTAAATCCGTTGGAGCGGACCGTGTTCCGGTTCTGCGGGATATACGATTTGATATGCAACAGGGTGAAATGATCGCAGTAATCGGTTCCAGCGGTAGTGGAAAAAGCATGCTGCTTAAGTGCCTGGCCATGTTGGAGAAATGGGATGGCGGCCGATTTACGGTTGACGGTGTCGAAATTATAAAAGAAGGCTGGTCCGGTAAACGGAAAATTAAGCGTGAATGGGCATACTTGGAACAGAATCCTCAGCTCTATCCTAGGCGGACGGCACTCAAGAACGTATTAATCGGTCGATCGGGTCAGACGCCTTGGTGGAGAATGGTAACTGGCATGGTCCGTTCGGATGATTATATGGGAGCCATGGATTATCTGGAAGGGTTAGGACTCTTGGATAAAGCACATCAAACTGCGGAAAAGCTTAGCGGCGGCGAGAAGCAGCGTGTTGCCATTGCCCGTGCTCTCGCACATGGTGCCAAAGTAATCCTTGCGGATGAACCTGTAATTGGACTTGATCCGCACACGGCAGATACGGTTCTCGAAACTTTACGCAAACTGTGTGAAGAAGAACGTGCTACAGTCATCGCGGTTTTACCGATTGAAATGGCGGAGAAACATGCAACACGCATCTGGGGTCTTGCGGATGGCAAGATTGCTTTTGATATACGTGGACGTAGACTGACGCAAAAAGAAAAAAACATGATTTAAACTATTGAAATGAGTGATGAAATTGCTTAACTCACGATGGGGACGCCTGTTAGCGTGTGGAGCGGTCACAATCGTGCTTGGCTCTGTTCTTAGCGGATGCACGGTCATAAGCGACCCCAAGGGCTTGATGAAGAAACCCATGCTATCCATGGATAAAGAAAAATTATTTTATGTTGTTCAGAAGGAGCAACCGCCTGAGAGCGCACTTATTCGCCCCAAAGACATGAACAACACCAGCATGATCCGTGTTGAAGATCTCGACGGTGACGGGACCCGTGAAGCTATCGTATTTTATGAGACCCCCAATGAAAATGTTCGCATCCATGGCATGTTATTGGAGGAACAGGGAGATACGTGGGTTAAAAAGCTGACGTTTGATGTGCCTGGCAGCGAGCTTCAATCCTTCAAAGTATTGGACATTACGAACGATGGGAATCCGGATATCATTCTTGGTGTGAGTCTGCAAGAACAAAAAGCACTGACAGCATACTCATACAAGGGCGGTGCACTTGAGCAGGTCTTGGGTGGAGTTCCATATAACCAATATATTATAGATGATTTACAAGGAAACACACTGGATCTGAACGGGGATGGGAAAAATGACTTTGCCATTGTAGCCCTGAATAACAGTGGTTTCGCAAGCATTGCTTTATATCAATACGATGAAGGCAGCTTTAAGGAAGTGGATCGTCTTCAAACCGATTATACGGTAAAAGAGATCTACAATGCTTTGGGTGGAGAGATTGCTAAGGATAAGATGGGGATTGTGCTGGACGCAGAGCTGGATGACCGCAGTTCGTTTTCACAGATTATTTATGTGAAGGATAACAAACTGGTGAATGCGTTCAAATCGCCTGACCAAACCTATAGAGATGACAAAATTTTAAGCGGTGATTTCAACAATGATGGTATTATTGAATTTGGGCTGAAGGAAACTCCAAAAGGCTGGGAACATTATGTATTTGATTCACGCATGTGGTTCTATACCTTTTATCAATGGGATGGCAAGGATGGGAAAGAATTTGTCTCGTTCCAGTACCGTGATGATGCCAATCTCTTTCATTTAAACTTAAAACCTGAGTGGTACGGTAAAATCACGATTGACACCAAATCGGAAAAGGAAAAATATATTCGATTTAAAATGATTGATACAGATGAAACCGTAGGTGAAATCAAGTATTTCACACTTTCCCAGTGGGAGCAGGAAAAAGGGAAGAGGTGGAAAGAAATTACCCGTACGAACGATCGGGTGATTGCTTCACGCAATGCGCAGGATAGCAACGAGGGATTACTGGATAATATGTCTCAACTGAACAGAAAGGGAGAACTTAATGAGTAAAGTACTTATTCTTGAGGATGAAGAATCCATCCGCAGTTTTATAGTCATTAATTTAAAAAGAAACGGGTTCGAAGTGCTTGAAGCCGGAGATGGGCATGAAGCGCTTCGCATTCTGCAGACTGTACCGGATATTGATCTGGCTCTTCTGGATGTGATGGTACCTGGAATTGACGGTTTTGAGGTGTGTCGTCGTATTCGCGAAACCAATGAACGTTTGGGCATTATCTTCCTGACGGCCAAGGTTCAGGAACAGGACAAAGTATATGCTCTCTCCGTTGGAGCAGACGATCATGTAAGCAAACCCTTCAGTCCAACGGAACTGATTGCGCGTATTCAATCTTTGCTGCGCAGAGTGAACGTACATCGGGAGACCGCTGCTAAGGTAACCTTCCAATCCGGTCCGTTTTCGCTTGATTTGATCTCAAAACAATTCAAGAAACAAAACGAATTAATCGAGTTAACGCCAACGGAATTTTCACTTATTCAGTTCTTCCTGGAAAAAGAAAATACACCGCTTAGTCGTGATTTGCTGCTGGATCATGTCTGGGGTAAAGAGTATATGGGTGACCCGAAAATCGTGGATGTGAACATCCGTCGCTTGCGACAAAAAATTGAAAACAATCCTTCCGAACCTGAATACCTGCAGACAGTATGGGGTCATGGGTACAAATGGAAGGGCCGGGAGCAATGATTAAAAAGGGTATCACCAGACAGATTGTATTGCACTATTTTTTCGTAGTTCTGCTTGCTCTGTTATTGGTGGAGTTTATTTTTATGCTCGCGGTGCAGCGATATTATTATGAGAGTATCTATAACACCATCAGCTCTCATATCTCCATGTCCAAAGACTTCTTGGAGCCTATTGCACGAGAAGATAATGCGGATAATGGGAATCTGTCCAAATTACTTACGAATTTGAATTTTTCCAGAGCAGAGCTTGAAATTCTTGACCTCAACGGACGGGTGCTAGCGAGCTCAGCGGCCTTTGAGTCTGACCGGGCTGTATTGCAGACAAGTGATATCATGCAGGCGATGAACGGCAATACAGGCCGATGGGTCGGCAGACAACCGGGTACCGGAGAGCAAGTCATGGCTGTTTCTCAAAAAATTGACCTGGGCGGGGAAAATACTTACATTGTAAGATACTTGACCTCCCTCGAAAATGTTAATTCCAAGCTGCTGGTTATGGGATTGCTTGCCGTTGCCGTTGGTGTGGCCGTTCTGGCTATCGTTCTGATTATCAGCATTGGGATGGCGAACTCCATTGTTCGCCCGATTAACAATATCACTGCGGTTTCTGCACAGATGGCCAGAGGGCGTCTGGATGTCAGGGTCAAAGGGAACTACAAGCATGAGCTTGGTGAATTGGCTTCTACGCTGAATTTTATGGCTCATGAGATTGTCCGGAGTAACCAGATCAAGGATGATTTCATTTCTTCCATTTCTCATGAACTCAGGACACCTCTGACCAGTATCAAAGGCTGGAGTGAGACGCTGGATTCGGGTGGTTATGACCCGGATGAGACCCGCATTGGGATGAGTATTATTTCAAAAGAAACCGAGCGTTTGATTGGACTTGTCGAAGAGATGCTGGATTTCTCCAAGCTGCAGCAAAACCAAATGAAACTTGTCAAAGGGACAGTCAGCATTCGTGAGATCGTACAGGAAACCATGTTAAACGTTTGGGCCAAAGCTGAACAAAAGCAAATACATTTGAAGCTGGATACAGATGAGACTCGTGCATTTAATGTGTACGGGGACGGTAATCGGCTGAAACAAGTATTTCTTAACATCGTAGACAATGCAATCAAATTTTCCCATGAAAATTCTTGGATTTACTTGTCGGTAAAAGAAGAGGATGGGAAGATCATAGCGGCTGTACAGGATACAGGGATCGGAATCAGTGAAGAACATCTGATCAAGGTTCGCGACCGTTTCTTCCAGGTGAATCACCAGAACGGTGGAACAGGATTGGGACTGGCCATAACGCAGGAACTCGTGGAATTGCATGAGGGAACGATCATCATGCAAAGCGAACTCGGGTCGGGTACAACCGTTACCATTGCACTTCCTGCGTTGCCGGAAGAAGAGATGGAAAGCGAGCATCAAGCGTATGACAGCACTCCTGGTCCCGGACAGGAGACAAGGATACAACAGAATCAATCGGATCCGGAAGATGTGTGAGATTTAATGAATACACCAATACAAAAAAAAGGCGAGCCATTAACGGCTCACCTTTTTTTTGTGTATGTTATGACGAAAGTTCTCCTGCACGCAAGCGACCTGTTTTCTCATACACTTCTTTCAGCATACGGGCTGGCTGGGTGCGTACTGCCGGCTTGGCAGATACAATCTCATTTGGGCCTACGACGACAATCTCATCAGCCGTACCTTTGACAATGGCTCCGTCTTTGATGATGGCACCTTCACCAATAATGGCTCTTTCGATGTGCACCCCTCTGCCCACGCGGGCATTCGGCATAACGACACTATCTTTCACTTCAGAGCCTTTGCCCACTTCAGCACCGCAGAAAATTACAGAGCGCTCAGCGTGGCCTTCGATGGCGCAGGATTCATGGATCATGGATGCCATATGCTCAGTCCGCGAATGACGAGCTTTGTGAGCAGTCAGTTTGGTTTTCCAGTCACGAGTGAACATCGGCCAGTGATCCTTATGCAGGCTCCAGTTTTCTTCGTTGTACAGAAGATCCATGTGGGCATCCCACAGACTTTTCACCGTACCTACGTCTTTCCAATAACCATTAAAGTTATAAACGAAAAGAGAGTTGTTCTCATTGAGCATTTGCGGGATCACATCTTTACCAAAGTCATGACTGGATTCCGGATTGGCTGCATCCAGCAGAAGGTGGCGTTTCAGATACTCCCAATTAAACATGTAAATACCCATGGAAGCGAGGTTACTTTTTGGTTCAGCCGGCTTTTCGGCAAATTCGGTAACGCGCATGTTTTCATCCGCAGCCATAATGCCAAAGCGATGTGCTTCGTCCCAAGGAACTTCCATAACGGAAATAGTCGCAACGGCATTATTTGCTTTATGTGCCTCCAGCATTTCACGATAGTCCATATGATAAATGTGGTCTCCCGACAAAATTAGAACATTTTCGGGGTTTTGTTGGTCAATATAGTCCATATTTTTATAAATAGCATCCGCCGTTCCCAAGTATTCGTCATTTCCTGTATGATAAGATGGAAGCAGGGAGATTCCTGCCTCACTCGAATTCCCATGTCCCCATGGTTCTCCTCCACCGATGTGATCGTGTAAAGATTCAGCTTGGTACTGCGTCAGTACACCAACCGTGTCGATGCCTGAATTCACGCAGTTGCTGAGAGGAAAATCGATAATCCGGTAGTGCCCGCCGAACGGTACAGCGGGTTTAGCAATACTTGAGGTTAATGGGGCTAATCTTTTCCCCTCTCCTCCCGCCAACAGCATAGCGATGCAATCTTTATTAAACATAATCGTTTCCCTCCCGAGATATTTGTCCAGTGTAGTACATACATAAACGCAAAGTGGAGCTGTTGAAACGAGTAGTACTGTAAAATTCCTGTAAAATTACAACATTTTTTTAAACACGTCATTTTTCTTTTCAACTTGGCTAGAATGGGGTAATGGTTAACGTTATATCTATTTTCTAGGGGAAGAAGGTGATCTCTTGGCCATTCAACCATTGGCAGATCCGGCCATTTCGCCGGAGCATATTTATTTGTTTCATGAAGGAAACCTTCATCACAGTTATCGAATATTGGGCGCACAGCCTACGATTGAGGATCATCGTCAGGGGTATCGCTTCACCGTGTGGGCTCCGAATGCCAAAGAAGTAGGTTTGGCTCTTGACCGCAATGATTGGAAAGGTGAACAGGAACCTCTATATAAGATACCCGATTCTGGATTTTGGACTCGTTTTTTTCCGGAAATCAGTGAAGGAACATTATACAAATTCCGTATTTTAGCGGAAGACGGAACTGAGCTGCTCAAAGCAGACCCGTACGCTTTCCATGCCGAAGTAAGACCACGGACTGCTTCCATAACGAGTTCGATTCAAGGATATAAATGGAATGACGGCGCATGGAGACGCAAGCAAAGGGCTATTTATAACAAGCCTTTACATATTTATGAGATGCACATCGGAACATGGAAGCGCAAGGAAGATGGCTCTCTATACAGTTATCGCGAAATTGCGGATCTGCTCGTTCCTTACTTATTAGAAATGAAATATACACATGTTGAGATGATGCCTCTTAGTGAACATCCCTATGACCTTTCGTGGGGATATCAAAGTACGGGTTTCTTTGCACCGACAAGCCGTTTCGGAGGACCTCAGGATTTAATGTATTTGGTGGATACACTTCATCAGGCAGGAATCGGCGTGTTGCTCGATTGGGTCCCTGCACATTTTGCGAAGGACGCTCATGGTCTGCGTTTGTTTGACGGATCTCCTTTGTTCGAGTATGCAGATCCATTATTAGCCGAGAAACCAGGTTGGGGCACACTTAGTTTCGACTATTCGAAACCAGAAGTTCGTTCATTTCTGATTTCCAATGCCCTTTATTGGATGGACATGTATCACTTTGATGGTCTGCGCGTTGACGCAGTCACCAGCATGCTGAGGCTTGATTTTGAGAAGCATCCTGGACAATTCCGTCCCAATGCAGATGGCGGGTTGGAAAATCAAGAGGCTGTAGCCTTTCTGCAGCAACTAAATGAAACTATATTCAAGTATTATCCTTATGCGCTGATGATGGCTGAAGAATCCAGTGCATGGCCGATGGTCACCTCTCCAATTGACGTAGGCGGACTGGGATTCAATTATAAATGGAACATGGGTTGGATGAACGATACGCTGGATTATATGAAATCGGATTTCCACGAGCGTCCATCGAAGCATCATTTGCTGACATTTCCTGTGGTCTACTCCTTCTCTGAAAATTATGTGCTGCCTTTGTCGCATGACGAAGTTGTACATGGCAAGAAATCCTTACTGGACAAAATGCCAGGATCGTACGAACAAAAGTTTGACGGCATGCGAGCTTTCTTGGGGTACTTCATGACTTTCCCAGGCAAAAAACTGCTCTTTATGGGTGGAGAGTTCGGCCAGTTTATCGAGTGGAAAGATGAGGATCAACTGGACTGGTTTTTGCTGGATTATGACAGTCACCGCAAACTCCACAAGTTTGAACGGGACCTGTCGGCGTTGTACCTGGGCGAAAAAGCTTTGTGGGAGCTTGATCATTCCCTGGACGGTTATGAATGGATCACTCCGGATGATCATGCCCAAAGTGTCATTTCATATGTACGCAAGGGAAAAAAACCTGCGGATACACTCCTTGTGCTTATTAACTTTCAGCCGGTCAAGCGGGAGCGTTACCGGATTGGTGTCATGCGTCCCGGTATGTATACCGAAGTTCTGAACAGTGATCATCCCGATTACGGGGGATCAGGTATATTGAATGATATGCAGATGACTACCGAAAAGATTCCTTTTCATGGGCATCCTCACAGTCTTGAGGTTGTTTTGCCTCCGCTGAGCGTGGTTATTCTAAAAAAGAATACACGTCGGAAAACGGATGGGACAGCAACTGAAGTCGCTTCTGTCAGACCAAAATCCACAAAAACAACAGATAAAACGACTGCCAAATCGAAAAGGGGGAAGAAGGCATGAAAATTTTATTCGCCGCTGCCGAGGGTCATCCATTTATCAAAACGGGTGGTCTCGCCGATGTAATTGGAGCATTGCCTCAAGCCTTGAAAAAGGCTGGGGCAGATGTTCGTGTCATGTTACCCAAATATAAAGGGATTCCTGACGAGTATAAGCAGGCCATGAAACCGGTTATAGTAACGGATGTGCCTTTGGGCTGGCGCAGACAATATTGCGGTATTGAAATGATCGTTCATGACGGTATTCCGGTTTACTTTGTCGATAACGAATATTATTTTGGGCGAGACGGTGTATACGGATATATGGACGATGGGGAACGGTTTGCTTTCTTCAATCGAGCTGTGCTGGAAGTATTGCCTCTACTGGACTTTAAGCCGGATGTGCTGCACAGTCATGATTGGCATGCGGGCATGATTCCATTGCTACTTCAGGCACATTATGCACATGAGCCATTTTATAGTGAGATACGTACCGTGTTTACCATACATAATCTGTTGTATCAGGGGGTATTCCCGCATTCGTTATTCAGTGATCTGCTTGAGCTGGACGATCGATATTTCACCATGGAAGGTGCAGAATATTATGGTAATGTCAATTTCCTGAAATCAGGTATTGTATATTCCGACCACGTTACAACAGTAAGCCCTACGTATGCACAGGAAGTCAAAACATCGTTTTATGGCTATGGTTTGGACGGATTGCTTAGCTCGCTCGGCGAACGTTTCAGTGGGATTGTGAACGGGATTGATACCAGAAGCTATAATCCCGCAACAGACAATAAAATCCCGGTCAAATACAGAACAAGCTTGGCCAAGAAAACCGAGAACAAGATTGAACTGCAAAAAGAACTGGGGCTGCCTGTACGTCCGGACGCACCTCTGATGGTTATGGTTACCCGTCTTGTAGATTCCAAAGGGCTTGATCTGGTCTGTCGCATATTGGATGAACTGCTGTATTATGATGATATTCAGTTTGCCGTGTTGGGAACCGGGGATCCGGCCTATGAACATTGGTTCCGCGAGGCAGCTTACCGTTATCCACTAAAAATGTCTGCTCAAATCAAATTTAATGATGGATTATCCCGTCGTTTTTATGCAGGCAGCGATATCTTCCTGATGCCTTCCAAGTTCGAACCGTGTGGCATTAGCCAGCTGCTTGCACTCCGGTACGGCAGTGTACCGCTTGTCCGTGAAACGGGTGGTCTGAACGATACCGTGCAGGCATACAATGAGTTCAACGGTGAAGGGAATGGCTTCTCGTTTACCAGCTTTAACGCACATGACA
The DNA here is from genome assembly GCF_047246825.1 of Paenibacillus xylanilyticus. Taxonomy (GTDB): domain Bacteria; phylum Bacillota; class Bacilli; order Paenibacillales; family Paenibacillaceae; genus Paenibacillus; species Paenibacillus xylanilyticus_B. The sequence continues at coordinate 148,892 of NZ_JBFOLB010000001.1, forward strand.
TGTTGAACACCATCCGCCTGGCAGAGAAGTTTTATCGCCAACCCGAGCACTGGAAAAAAATTGTGAAGAATGGGATGAACGGGGATTACAGCTGGGATGTTTCGGCAGACGAATATATGGACATCTATCGTGGCATAACTGTTGCGAGCATATAAACTAATCTTTAAACCACCTAGCCGCAGTATTCGTACTGTGGCTTTTTGCAGAATTAATTTCGGAGACCTGGCGGAATGCCCTGTGCAATTTCAATGTGATTAAGTTGAAAACGGAATGAAAGAGAGCTGGTAAAATGACCAACAATATTAATTTTACCTCCGCTTATAACCCTAACTTGGAGGCATGGGGTGCTAGTGAAACATTCGACCCGGTGAAAATGAATACCATGTTTAGTCAAGTGTTGGGCAATATAGCCTCAGTTCAATCTTCGGTTCCAGGGAATATCATTGACGTTAGAAATTTCGCTCCAGGGGATGGAAGTAATCAATCTGCGCAGATCAAAGCTTTTTTTGACTCCGCTCAAGAAGGAGATATTTTATTATTCACGCCAGGACACTACAAAGTCGTAAAATCGGGGTGGTTTTATACGTTCAACGGAAAGTCGGTAACCATCCGAGCTCATCCGGGAGCAATACTGGAAGTATCCGATCAAGGTTTACGCTTTGAGAACAGCAATCATATCGAAGTGAGTGGGTTAACGTTAAGGCGTACCACTCAGGCTGGATGGGCCAAAGGAAGAACAGGCATCTATGTAGAGAATTCCAGCAACGTGATTTTGCAAAATAATGATATTAGCAAATTTACGGACGGCATTGGCGTGAATGGATCAAGCAGTCAAGAAAACCCATCCCGGAATGTAATTATCAGAAACAATAAACTTCACCATTTGGGTGAAGAGCCTATTGCGGTAAGGACCAATTTAGCCTTTGTGATGATTAGCCAAAATGATTGCTACAGATACCTGGGAGATGGCATTCTCATCAAAGCAACCTGGAACGTATTTATAACCAATAACTATCTGCATACTCCAGTGCTGTCTTCGGATTCGGATTATGCTACATTTACAGCAGGTCAAGAAGGGACTAATGTTCCCAAGGTAGGCGGTGGTATCACTTGTAACAATGAAGGTGGCGAGACTGGTGCACGGAGTATGCATATCCATGACAATAGTGTGATCGGAACTGCTTTTGGTGTAGGGCTCATCGGTTTCCAAGGGGCATTCGTTACATCAAACTTCTTTAATAATATTCGAAACAGTTCTGTTATTTCGGTATCCTTCCTTCCTTCCCAATTCAACCCAAATGATGTGAGCAACCATATTTTTGTTATTCAGGGCAATTATATTGATACCATATCCAGATCATCGAGCCCCACTTCAGCCATTGAGGCAAGGACCAATAACGGTGTTGAGGGCATGGATATAGGGATCATCTCTGACAATATCATTATTCCTAATGGCAACCATTGGGGGATAATCGCAGATGGTAATATCATAATTAAGGGCAACTATATCGCTAAAGCAGGAATTGCAATGGATCTAAGCAATGGAGTCGTCGCCGCCAATAATATAATACAGCCAGGTTTTGTGACGACCAATCCTGACCGCATGGTCAGTTTGAACCATAATGTCACATTCACGGATAATTCAATATCGGGCAAAGGTACATCGCTTAAAATTCGTGGTTCAAACAATGTGGTTACTGGCAATCGCATGAAATATGACGGGAATTGGTGGGCAGTTCATTTTGATAATGCAAATCATGTTGTGGAAAATAACATCATCAAAGATAATGTATTGCTGGTCTCGGCTACTGCTACAGGGCGATATTTATACGGATCCAGCCCTTTTTCGAATGGAAAGAACGTCGTGATTGATATTGTGAAGGATAACAATGGTTTCGTATATCAACTCGTAAACGATCTTGTATTGTCTGGCCCTAACTCTACCCGTTGGAGGGTCAGTGTTGATGCACACGGTAATATTAAGGGTACAAAGATATAATATATTTTCAAAAAAACCTCCTAAACACCAGAATTTGCAAATTCATCTGATGATTTAGGAGGTTCTTTTATAATGGGTCCAGTTGTCTGTACAAAATACGGTAGCCGTACGGATCAAGCTTAATATTCATGACGCCATCCGTAGGTGTGACCGGATCTTCAGTTAATGCATCTCTCCAGTCCTTGGTCTCCATGGGATGTGAAAGTGTACGTCCTTCCGGAGTATTGTTCATCCATACGGTGAAGTGAAGATTGTCATCCATGCGCTCATACACGATACAAGGATCATTGTGATCCGCCTTCAGGAAGCGGAAGCGGCCTTTCCGAAGTGCCTCATTGCTTTTACGCAGATCGATCATCAGCCGGTAGAAATCATAGAGTTCCCGATCCTGCTTGGCAGGGTCCCATTCCATGCATTTGCGGCAATCGGGATCGCCTTCACCACGAATACCCACTTCGTCTCCGTAGAATATACAAGGCGTGCCTATATAGGTAAACAGGAACACAACGGACAGCTTCAATCTGCGTTTGTCTTCACCGCATCTGGAGAGCAGGCGAGGGGTATCATGACTGCATAACATATTGAAGATCACTTCGTTGGTTTGTTGCGGATAACGCATAATCAAAGAGCCCATTTCATTCGCAAAATTATAACCATCCATGGAACCACAGAAAAACTCAAGGACTTTGTCGGCAAAAGGGTAATTCATGACAGAATCGAACTGGTCACCCATCAGCCATGTCAGGGAATCACTCCAAACTTCGCCCACGATATAGGCTTCCGGGTTCGCGGCCTTTACAACTTTGCGGAAATCACGCCAGAAGTGGTTATCCACTTCATTGGCAACATCGAGCCTCCAACCGTCGAGCTTGATTTCCTTGATCCAGTATTCAGCCACATCAAGCAGGTACTCCTTTACCTCCGGGTTGGCTGTGTTAAACTTCGGCATATTGCCGTAAAAACCGAAGGTGTCATAGGTGGGTATGCCATGCTTAATACCGACAGGGAATTCATTAATATGAAACCAGTCCACATATTTCGAATTTTTCCCGTTTTTCAATACATCCTGAAATGGAGGGAAGTCTTCACTGCAATGATTAAAAACCGCATCAAGCATGACACGGATTCCGCGACGATGGCATGCTTCGGCCACCTTTTTGAGCATGTCATTATCTCCGAAATGCGGATCTACTTTTTTGTAATCAACGGTATCGTATTTGTGGTAGGAGTTGGCTTGAAAGAGGGGGGTAAAGTAAATGGCGTTCACGCCGAGTGTGACCAAATCATCCAGATGATTGAGGACGCCTTGCAAATCTCCACCGAAGTAGTTATCAAGCTCAGGTTTGCCACCCCAACTGTGGATTCCTTCCGGATTAAGATCTGGATTGCCGTTGGCGAAACGTTCCGTCATGATCTGGTAAAAGACAGCTTCTTTTGCCCATTCAGGTACTTTGAATACATCAATTTCATGTATGTAGGAGAATTCATAATATCCTCCCGTCGGGTAAGGGGCTTCATAATGAATGCCGTTATCAGCCAAAAATACATTTTCATTGCCAGCAGTGACGCGGAAAATATAGGACAGACGCTTGAATTTTGGCTTCACCGCAGCCTCCCAGTAATCAAACATGCTGTCAGACGCTGCTTTTTCCAGTTGAATTTCTCTATAGGTTCCGTCCCAATCATACTTATCACCGGTCAGTGCAGTCACATATTCTACATCATTTCTCTTGGTTCGTACACGCAGATGAATCGTAGACGGGTTATAGGCATAGGCCCACTTGTCACGGGGAACGTGGTACATCGCTTCGAGCAGCATGACAGCACCTCCTGTATCAAGATAAGTTATAGCTATACATAACCAAGCTAGACAGCAAATGAACCATTATCGGTTTACATAACAAGAAAATTTTTCACCATTTTCACTGCTTTCATTTCACAGGCTTCTCCATGTTGTGCCTGAATATACGTATGCAGAATAAACAAAAGAGGTGTTTTCCGCAACGTAAATCAGTCCCGGAAAACACCTCTTCCTACATCCCAACGAGCTAAATAACCTTAAATTAACGAACGGCCTGTTCAAACTCAGTTCGAATAGATTGCAGCAATTCTGGCTTGGTCAGCACATCGCAGGCCGTTGCAGCAAGTGCTTTTGCACCTAAAATCATGCCGTCCAGCGCTCGTTCCTGCAGCGCCAGATCACGAAATTCGATGGAATGGAGGGTATGGACTTCATCCACAACACGAATGTAAGGGTGGATCACAGGACAGCGCAAGGACACGTTACCGATATCCATGGACCCATGGTCGTTGCCGCTGACAATCTCTTCTTGGGGAATACCAAGTTCCATCAGATTTTTACTGAAAGCAGCGGATAACGATTCATTGGTCACCATCTCATCGTATGATGTTTCATAATTGGAAGTCACGAGACGACAGCCTGTTTGCAATGCAGCACCTTCGGCAATCTGTATGACGCGCTGCGTAAGTGTATTCAGTTCTTTTCTAGTTGAGGCGCGTACATAGAATTGGGCAGAAGCATAATCGGGTATGATGTTGGCCGCTTGACCCCCACTATTGATAACTCCATGAATCCGAACGGTGCTTCTCACCTGCTGGCGGAATGCATTAATGCCATTAAATGTCTGGATTACGGCATCGAGTGCATTAATCCCTTCATGCGGACTGGCGGCAGCATGAGACGATTTTCCGTGGAATTCAAATTGTACAGCATCAATGGCGAGAGAACTGCCTGATTTCTCATAGGCGTAATATGGATGGGCCATCAAAGCGATATCACAGTCATCAAACAGGCCGGCTTCCGCCATCGGAACTTTGGCACCACGCGTTTCTTCTGCAGGTGTTCCGAATACCTTAAGTGTGCCACCGACTTCATCCAGGATGGATTTCAAACCGACAGCAGCACCCAAACTCATCATGCAGATCAGGTGATGACCACAGGCGTGTCCAATCTCAGGAAGTGCATCGTATTCACATAAAAGGGCTATGGTTGGTCCTGATTTGGCAGCCGAGTAGGTACCGATAAAGGCTGTATCCAATCCAAGTACGGGAGCCTCCACATCGAAGCCGTGGAAGTTGAGTTCCTCCTTCAACCGGGCAGAGGCGAGATATTCTTCATTCCCTAATTCGGGGTTGGCACCAATATATGATGAAATCTCTTTAAAACGGGAAGCATATTGATCAATAACCGATAAAATTTGTGATTTGGTATGTGTCATCGTAAAACTCCTTATGCAAAATGAAAATAATGCAGTAATTATATCATGTTTGCGTGTATTTTTCAGAAACAAGTCAGGATTTGTAAGATCAAAATGCATTGCATAATCATGCATTGTACTTTATAATGACTCAGGCATCAACATAAGAAAGCATACAAAGTATTGTAAGGGGAGAACAGGGTTGAAATTGATAAGTCGTTACATTATGATGCTGTTGGCCTTTGTCGTTTTACTGACGGCAGCCGTACCCTCGGCGCTTGCAAGTGGAACTACGGGTAATTCAGGCAGCAAAAAACTGGTGCTTGGTACAAGTGCCGACTTTGCACCATATGAATTCCATAAAGTAATCAATGGCAAAGATGAGATTGTAGGATTTGATATTGCGATAGCCAAAGAAATTGCTGCCGATCTGGGCGCAGAGCTTGTCATTGAGGACATGGGCTTTGACGGTCTGCTGCCTGCCTTGCAAAGTGGCCGTGTGGATCTGGTCATCTCCGGTATGACACCGACAGAGGAGCGCAAGAAAAGTATCGACTTTTCAAATACCTATTATAAATCGAAACAAGTGATTATGGTTCGGAATGAGGATAAAGACAAATATCCAACAATGGCCGAGCTGGAGAATGAAAAGATCGGTGCACAAAAAGGTTCCATTCAGGAAACGATCGGACAGAAAATTCCGGGGGCCAAGCTGACTTCTCTGGATAAAATCTCGGATATTGTGCTGCAGCTGCAAACCAAACGGATCAACGCTGCAATCGTTGAGGATACCGTTGCTGCAGGTTATTTGGACGATGCAATTGGACTTGCTCCTGCTATTCCGGACGAAGAGCAGGTGGAAGCCGCAATCGGGATTCGCAAGGGTAACACGGAATTGCTGAATGCAGTTAATGGTACGCTTGAACGGCTGAAAAGCGAAAACAGAATCGATCAAATGGTTACGGAAGCCAGTCAGTTGATGGCAGACCGGGAAACCAAAACGCCAAACATTTTTGAAGTGTTCTGGCAATATAAAAGTTTTTATGCTACAGGTGTTGGTTACACCCTCTTGTTGTCTGCACTTGGCGTCATATTTGGGGTAATCATCGGACTGATCATTTGCCTGTTCCGAATGCATGACCTTGCGATCCTTCGCTGGATCGGTACTGCATACGTTGAAGTTATTCGGGGTACGCCGATGCTGGTTCAATTGATGATTATCTATTACGGTCTTTCCTTGACCTTCGGCATTAATTTCACGGCGCTTCAAGCGGGTATCATTACCCTTTCGATTAACAGTGGTGCTTATCTTGCCGAGATCTTCCGTGCGGGAATTCAAGGTGTCGATCGCGGTCAACTTGAAGCAGCTCGCTCTCTGGGGATGGGGAAAGGTGCAGCGATGCGGTTCATTATTCTGCCACAGGCTTTCAAAGCGGTGCTGCCTGCCATCGGTAATGAATTTGTAACCATCATTAAAGAATCTTCCATTATCTCGGTCATCGGTATGGTCGATATTATGTATCAGGCAAGTGTAGTCAAAAACATTACGTACCAAGGAATGAATCCGTTCCTTATTGCGGCAGCGATCTACTTTGTATTGACATTCATTTTGTCCAAGCTGCTGGGTCGACTGGAAAGGAAGTTGAGTGCAAGTGATAGACGTTAGACAATTACACAAATCCTATGGAAAAAACGATGTGCTTAAAGGCATTGATGTAACAATTGGCAAGGGTGAGGTCGTTGTAGTCATCGGTCCTTCCGGATCGGGTAAAAGTACCTTTTTGCGCTGCCTCAACCTGTTGGAGCAGCCAACCTCAGGCGAAATTGAGTTTGAAGGTGTGTCGATCACAGATCCCAAACACAACATTAATGCAACGCGGGAAAAAATGGGGATGGTATTCCAGCATTTTAATCTATTTCCGCATAAAACCGTACAGCAAAACATTACGATTGCCCCAATCAAGGTTAAAAAGCAGTCAGCACAGGAAGCAAATCAGATCGCTGCAGACTTGCTCAATACCGTTGGTTTGTTCGATAAGAAGGATGCATATCCGAATCAGCTGTCTGGTGGACAGAAGCAGCGGATTGCCATTGCCAGAGCACTGGCCATGCAGCCTCATGTAATGCTGTTTGACGAGCCAACGTCTGCGCTTGATCCCGAAATGGTCGGGGAAGTGCTGGATGTAATGAAACGTCTAGCTGAAGGCGGTATGACCATGGTTATCGTCACTCACGAAATGGGTTTTGCCCGAGAAGTTGGCGATCGGATCATCTTTATGGATGGTGGCGTAATCGTGGAAGAAGGGACACCTGACGAAGTGTTTGGTCAACCTAAACATGCCCGTACACGGGATTTTCTGGGCAAAGTGTTGTCATAAACTTTCTACGAAATGTCGACGGATGGACTTTCATTTTTCATTCATAATCATAAATTTAAATCAAACAGCCTTGTTAACGTTACCGTTAGCAGGGTTGTTTTTTGCGCGCGGATAAGCATGGATTTACATAAAAGTAACGTTTCTGTCATTGTTAAAAGCTGCTTTTATATATCCGTCTTTTGAAAAAAACCTTATGATTTCAGTACTCTTATGAGCTGAATGGACCATTTGGTAACATTTACTACGGACCCTGGTTACAAAATTGTGATATATTGTTTCTGCCGAAACTTCCTGAGCAGGAAGTGTGGAGGATGTAATGATGCAAAGCGTGTACGGGGGAAGATTGAATTACACGCTGCTAGGGGTGAATTAGGGGTACATAACGCATCACCAATGTAACAGCGAACCTATAGGGTGGTTTCCTCCATCCGAATCCGACAACTAACTTCGCAGGCACAATGAGGGAGGAAGACCATGATTAAGAAGAGAAGTATAGCCAAAACAGCAGCAGCCCTGCTGACAGCAGCAATGCTCATTCAGGCCGTTCCAGCTCACGCTGATTCTGTTCACGTGGCCAAAGAGGGGGATACCTTCTACACCTTATCGAAAAAATATGGCGTTGGACTTAACACACTTATCAAAGCTAACAATGACATTTCGCCTTACAACATTTATGGTGGTTTGAAAATTACGATTCCTGGCAAAACCAACACGGTCAAGGCTGCTGCAGCCTCTAAGAGCTCATCCGAGGCGAAGACCATCACGACAGCAAGTCTTGATGTAAACGCTGATGACAAAGTCGTTCAAGCCTGGGGCAAAACGTTCGACTATAGTAAGGCAGTAGAAGTGAAAGCAACAGCTTATTCTGCAGATGCCTCTGAAAATGGGGGATGGGGTGCTGTGGATTACTTTGGTAATCCGCTCGAATTGGGCACAATCGCCGTAGATCCAAGTGTTATCCCACTGGGAACAAAAGTGCTGGTTACAGGTCACTCCCATCCGGGATTGCCTAAGCAAGCATTTGTAGCAACTGCGCGTGACATTGGTGGAGCCATCAAGGGAAAACGAATTGATATTTTCATTCCTGGCAGCCAAAAGTCCGTGAGCACATTTGGTTTTCAGGACGTTGAACTTTACATTTTAAAATAATAAAATCATCCACAATAAAGGTGTCCGTCTGTCACGATGATCGTGATTGACGGGCACCTTTTGTCTTGTATCTCCAAACTCAAGTTTGTGTTCGTTTGCGGATACATGTATATAAGTGACGGGTTTACTTTGGACATCATTTGCTCTTGGGCAGTTGCAGCATCTCGTCCAAGGTCACCAGATTGAATCCCCGACACCGCAACTCATCAATAATTTCCGGCAGTGCTTCTATTGTACCGGACAGGTTGGAACCCACACCGCCTCCGGCATGCTGAAGAATGATGGAACCCGGCTTGACCGCAGACAACACATTTTGCTTCACCTGCTCTTTGTTAAGACCTTTCCAATCCAGTGAATCCACGTTCCAGTTTACGATACTATATTGCTGTCTGGCGGCCCATTGCAGCTGTTTTTCGTTAATGTCCCCGTATGGAGGACGAATCATCTTCGGTGTGTACCCGGTCAGATTACGAATAATGTCGCCGGTATGTAGGATTTGTTTGCGAAAAGCGTTTAGAGACAGCTTACTGAATTCAGGGTGGTTGTAACTATGGTTTCCAACAATATGGCCCTCCCGAACGATTCGCCTTACGAGATCGGGATGTTTCTCTGCGCGGTTGCCCACAATGAAAAAAGTAGCCTTTACTTTGTATTTCTTCAATATATCCAGCACCTGGGGGGTGAACCTTGGATCAGGCACATCATCAAAAGTCAGTGCCACCTGTCTGGTAGAAGGGCCATTGGTTTTGAATGTGTCCGCATATTTCTGCCTTAGCTGACCCAGTGTCAGCTGCTCATCTTCAGATAGATCGGATTTTGTAGCAGGCAGACTGTCCGGATCTGAATTAGCCCATAGATGTCCAGGAGCATAACTTCCACTCAGGATCAGAATCAACATGGAAAGTACGATGAGGCGAATTCGCATGATACAGCCTCCTATTCAAATTGCGTTCTCTTTGGTATGCCCTGGGCGTTGGTTCATTATGCATAATGTGAGAAGTTTCATTGTCCAACCTGATCCATTGGGTTCATAATTCCACCATTACATCTACACACATAAAGGATGGGTGGACTAAATGAGTGCTTATGATTTGAACTCGGTTCGTTTACAGGTGATTGATGCAGGAGAGGATAAGATATTTTTGGTCACTGGAGGGAAAGCTCATATTGGGGCCGTAGCAACCTTTTATCCGGAACGTGAACGGGTGGTGGGGACTGCAATCCACATTCCGGGCCATAAGGAACAGGAGCTATGTGAGCGGCTTGCACGCAAGGCAGCGAATCATCTCAAGGTAACGGTGACTGTAATTATGGGCATTCATTTCGATGCTATAACACGCATGCAAATTGATGAGATCGTACAGACGGCAGAGAAGCTGCTGGATGATCAGTTAAATCAGGCGGAGGATAAACCTTAGTAGATTTTGGAAGGCCGAGCATCGTGTTTTAAACTTTTTTTTGGTAAAATTGAAACGGGTGGAAGGTTACCACGTATGTATGTTTATATACAAGATGTAATATCGACTAGGAGGAATACCATAATGTCCATGTTCAAACGTTTACGTGATTTAACGATGTCTAACATTAATGCCATTATTGATAAGGCAGAAGATCCAATTAAGATGACGGATCAATATATCCGTGATATGCAGGAAGACTTGGAAGATGCCGAGAAAGCTGTTGCTCAACAAATCGCTATTGAGAAAAAATTCAAGCAGCTGTTCGAGGAACAGGAAGCTTTGGTGAAGAAGCGTGAGGAGCAAGCTCATACTGCAGCACGTGCGCAGAACATGGATCTGGCGCGCCGGGCTCTGGAAGAGAAAAAAGCGGCAGAAGTGAAAATGGCGGAATACAAAACAAGCTATGATCAGAACAAAGCATCTGCAGACAATCTGCGTGGTAAGCTGGATGAGATGCGCAAGCAATTGACACAGATGAAAAACAAACGTGAGACATTGGTTGCACGTTACAACGCTGCCAAAGCTCAAACTGAAATCAACAAAGCATTGAACGGATTCAGCTCCGACACCGCTAGTGCGGGCATGAAACGCATGGAAGAAAAAATGATGCAAATGGAAGCACAGGCAGAAGCCAGCAATGAGATGTCGTCCAAAGGAAAATCATTGGATGATGAGTTTGAGAAACTCGGCAAGGATCAGGCCGTTGAGGATGAACTGGCTGCGCTCATGAAGCAATACGAAAACAAGAATTAAACCTTGCACCTGAAGCAAGGTTCATCAGCGGAGGAGAGACCAACGTTTCTCCTTCGCTTTTAAATGCGGTTCATGTTGATATGTGGGGGCTGTGTAAATGGATTTGAACATTTTGGCGATGCTGGTCTGGACTTTATCTGGTTCGGTTTTGCTTTTTGTTTTGATGTATGTGGATTCGTTGTTTACGAAGTATAAGGATTTTGCAGAAGTTAAAGCGGGAAACATGGCGGTTACGACACGGATGGTCATGAAGCTGTTTGCCCAAGGTTATGTACTTGCGACTTCCATTTCGACTGCAGGTCATCTGGGTGAAGCATTGCTTGTATCCGTTGTTTCATTTGTCATCCTGCTTATTCTGGAGAGTGTAGTGCACTTTATGATTCGCAAGTGGGCCAATCTGGATCTGGACACTGGCATACAACAAGGGAAAACAGGGTACGGTTTGTTCTCTGGTGCTTTGCATATCGTGGGTGCATTAATTATTGCAGCTTGTTTATAAGATAACGAACGGGAGTAATGGGTATGAGTGTATGGAAACGGATTAAAGGGATTCTAGCCAAGCCCGAACCGCCGCAGGCGGAGAAAACCATGCTGGATCTTGCACCTGGTGATATCTGCGAAGTCTCACTTGTAACATATGAGGTCGTGGGACGGGTACATCACCGTGCGCGAAAAGCAGTGGTGCTAACCTTGCAGGATGGCACAACCATTAGACATTTGCATGTTGAAGAAAGAGAAATGACACGTTACGCCCTCTATACGCCAATTGACGGCCGTCTTGACGCACCGGATGAGGTGCCGACGCTACTCGATCTGGATGGACGCGCCTATCATCTGGAGGAAGAATATGGAGGAATGGTTTCCACAGCAGGCAGGACACCTTATGGTCAGGGTGGGGAGCAATTGGTTTGGCAGTACCAGTCCGATGATAATATGCTTCTGCGTGTGGAATGGCAAGACAGAAGATTTACTCTGTATGAAGGTGAGTCCATTCTTCCTGCGGATATCAAAGTGATTCGTTCGAGCTAGGAGAGGTTCCAATGAAAAAGCGCATGGCACTTGGATTAAAATTAATGCTGGTCCTCAGCCTTGTCATGTCCCTGTTGTCCGCGTGCGGGATGCCTTCCGTTCAGGACACTTATCCGCTTGAGTCTGTAAGTGGCAGTGGCAATACAACATCATATGTGTATCGTGCTGCCGACCGTTCTGTTCCTGAAGTTGCACAGGAGTTATCCGAAGAGCGTAAACCTGATCAGATCTCGGCGGAAAATGAAGAGCGGATGTTCCTGGTATATCAGGACCAGTATTATCATTTGCAGCAAGATCCAAACAAGAAGGAAGACACCTTAATTGAAGTGGATTCCAAGGAATATGTTCGGCAGAATTATGATTCCTCTTTTCTACAAGGATATTTGACCGCAACGCTCATTGGGAATTTGTTTGATTCCTTTGGCGGAAGTGGGTACGGAAAGTACAGAGGATACACAGATCGTGATACGTACAAACCGAATCAAGGTACTTATCGTGCACCAACAAGCAATGACAAAAAGGCCGCTCCCCCAATTACAGTTGATCGAAAAGGGTCGATTACCCGGCGGGGAGGGGACACCGATACAAGTGTAGGTTCAGGCGGGGGCTTGTTTAGCCGCAAAAAGGAACCAAGCACGGGCACGGTTGAACGAAATAAGAGTGGAGGCTTGTTTGACTCACCAAAAAGCTCTTATAAGAAACCCAAAACGAGGGTAGGCGGGGGACGAATCAAGAGGCGAAGGTAATCATGATTCGGCCTGTCTGAACAATCCATGCAGAATAGCCACAAGGTAAGGCAGAATGAACCCTGCCATGCGAAAGCTCACCTTGTGGCTGTTCTTTTTGATTTATATTAGTTGAGTAAGGGTCTTCTCTTGATTATGATCTGCGAACGTGATTGGACTTGCGTGTCCGGGGGATGGTGGAAGGAGGTTGTTTACGAATCCAGCGGATAAAAGGAGCCATTCGTTCATTCTCGCGCAGTGCCTGTAGTTCTGTCAGGCTTAGGCTAATAATGTCCTGATTGGTAAATAGCGAGTGGAGTTGTTTATGACATGGAATACATAGATCGGCAGTAGGCATGAACGTTCCGCCCATTTCTTTGGGTGTAAGATGATGGACTGTCGTTTCCACAGGTTCTCTACCGCACAATTCGCATCGATTACTCATGATGTCCCTCCATTTCTTGATCCCTATTATGGGCATGATATCGCACTTTCATGTTACCAGCCGGGCTTTTACTTGTCACACCTTAGCTTTCACGCTACACTTTCTTAAACGAGTTCTGTCCCAAGGAGGTTTTATCCATTTTGAAAATCAACTCACATTCAGATGACATCACCAGTCCCAAATTTAATCGTACAGCAGTTCAGGTTGAGGCTGCTCAGGCTCAAATTTCACCCCATGTTACTACAATTGCGATTGAGAGAGTCACCCTGGAATCTGCTCATGGGCGAACGCTTGCTGAAACGATTCATGCCCCGCATCCATATCCCTTCTTCCGGAGATCCGGGATGGATGGTTATGCCATTGTCAGCAGTGATACCGTCAATGCGTCCAGCGACCAACAGATCTGGCTGCGTGTCGTTGATGAGATTCCATGTGGATATACATCGAACCAACCGATTGTTCCCGGCACCACCGCCCGAATTATGACAGGTGCGCAAGTACCTGATGGTGCGGATGCGGTTGTCATGCTGGAGATGACCGAAAGCAGGGAGCAGGATGGAGAACGATGGATTGCGCTTAAGCGTCATATCCAGCCTAACGCCAACATTACGCCAATCGGATTGGAAGTCCAGGAAGGTCAGCTACTGCTTGAAGCCGGAACGATTATTCGGGCAGGAGAGCAATCCGTACTGGCTACTTTTGGGGTGGCCCATGTCCCGGTGTTTCGGCGTCCGAAAGTCGCCATTTTTGCCACTGGAACCGAATTGCTCGAGGTGGACGAACCTTTGCAGCCCGGACGAATTCGCAACAGCAATAGCTATATGCTGCGTTCCCTGGTCACGGAGGCGGGTGGTGAACCTGTCATGTATGGCTCCATCGCGGATGATGTGGATACTGCACGTGCGAAACTGGCAGAAGCGGTTGAAGATAACGATATTGTGGTGACCACAGGCGGTGTATCGGTTGGCGATTATGACATCATGGGTGATTTGGTACGTGAAGGAAATATGGAGATGCTCTTTAATAAAGTGACGATGCGTCCAGGCAGTGTTACGACAGCAGCCGTCGTGAATGATAAACTGCTCTTTGCATTATCCGGTAACCCGGGAGCTTGTTTTGTTGGATTCGGTTTGTTTGTCCGGCCGACCATTCGTATGATGCAAAATGATGCCAACCCCTATCTGGAAGAGTGGACAGCGATCCTGGATCAAGAATATACAAAAGTGAACAACTTCACACGGTTTGTACGGGGGCGCACGGAAATTCGGAATGGAAAGGTATATGCGATGCCTGCTGCGGCTCGAGTGGATGAGTCGAGTGTCATGATCACAATTAAAGATAGTGATTGCCTGATTATCATTCCACCTGAAAAGAAAGGGATTCCTGCAGGAGAACAGGTGCGGATTCTTAAGCTACCCCATGGACAGGTGAGGTAGGATATGCGCAAAACAAGTACTGTACCACCACACATTGTGCAGATCGTAGGCTACAAAAATACGGGCAAAAGCACATTAACGGCAGAACTCACCCGATATTTATCAACAAAAGCGCTGAGAGTTGCGGTCATCAAGCATGATGGTCATGATCATTTTCAGATGGACCATGAAGGAACCGATTCCTACCGTTTTAATCAGGCGGGTGCTTCCGCTGTAGTTGTCATGTCGGATAAGCGAACGGCCATTATTGAGCAACAGGCAACCAGTTTGGAGAATATGCTAAACCATCTGAACAATTACGATTGGATTCTGATTGAAGGATACAAATGGGCGAACTATCCCAAGCTGGTGATGATCCGCGAAGATCAACATTTGACCTTGCTTGAGAAGATGCAGGGAGTGATGGCTGTCGTTTCCTGGCTGCCAAAGGATTCAATGAATTTAGTGGGGAACGGCCATGATCCGTTAAAAGAAGTGGTGTGGCTTTCTGTGCATGAGACAGGGCTTATCGCTGAGTGGCTGTTAAAAAGGATGAATGAATGCGATCAGTAAAGGGGAAAAGGTGAGATCCAATTCAACGCTAAAGTAACAACACATTAGTTAACCGTATATTATGTAAACTAAAATATTGCTGGAAAAGCAGCGGATTCTCTTATGGTGTAACCAGGAGAGAATCCGCTGTTTGATTTTTTAATGATAACCTGCTTAAGATCCAGTATCCTCAGAGCGACGTTCAATTGCTTCAGACATCGTTTTGTCGGTGAGATGGGCATAGATTTCGGTCGTTTCCGTAGAGGCGTGCCCGAGTTGTTCTTTCGTTTTATAGATATCATTTTGCAGATAATAATCTGTTGCAAAGGAATGCCGCAGCTTATGCACGGTCAGATACGGCTTGCCAAAACATTTGGCATATTTCATAATCATCGCTTGAATCGCCCGTTTGGTCATTCGACTGCCTTCAGACTCACCGTTACGCAGCGCAATGAATAACCCTTTTTCCCGTTTGGGTGTGCGGTATCGTGATTGCCGCAGATGCATGTAGTTTGCAAGCTCATCCTTGGCCTGTTCTCTGAAATAAACAGGGGTTTTGAACGTTTCATCATTGTTACCTTTGCGGTAAACATATAACAGTTTGTTGTTCAAATCCAGATCATCAATATTCAGGTTAACCACTTCGGATACCCGCAGCCCTGAATTCAGAATAAGGCTGGCAATGCATGCATCCCGTTCTTTGTTGAGTTCATGCGAGTAGAGTGCTTGCTTGTTCTTCTGCATGTCCACAGCGTAACCTTCGAGGATGTATCCGATAAATTCAAGCAGCTCCTCATCCTCCAATAGCTTCCCTTTCAGCTTCGCTGCCGTGTCTTTTGGCTTGTGCGTGCGTTTGATCTCAATCTTGGCCATAATATTACGTTTCAGCAGAGGATAGAAGTCTTCATCTTCGGCAATTTGGCTCAAATAATGAAAGAGTGAGCGGAGGGAGGACAGTTTGCGGGATACCGTAATTCGCGAGTTGGCTCCTTCACGCTTCGTAGCGAGGAACAACCGGAATGAAGTGACTGAATCCATCCGTAATACCTCAAGTTCAGTTAACGTTACGTCTTTATTGGACTCAGCCTGAGACAATCCTTCCGCGCGCAGCCAACTGAAGAAAGTGTCGTAGTCCCTTAAGTATTCAAGCAGGGTGGATGGTGATAAATCGGGAAGCTTATAGTCAATGAATTGCTGAACGAACCAAGGCATGGAAGGCAGTTTATCATCCAGCTTGCGTCGATCAATCTCTTTTTGCACATTGGTCAAGTTCGGCACCTCCTGGTCAGTTCTTTCTACAAATTAGTCTATGTCCTAGTGTACCATAATTTGCTTGGTCACAGCCTGTTCATGGAACAGGAGTAGGTGAGGGCTGCTTTCTTGCCCTTCCGCGTACAAACCTTTAAAGTAATTGTTATAAGCAGAGCAGAGGAGGTGAACCGGATGAATATGAGATTAGAGCTGGTTCCCCGGGAACGGAGTCAGGTGATCCGGCATTTGATGCAATTTTATCTGTATGATTTTACTAAATATTTGAATATTGATGTGGACAGCAACGGTATTTTCCCGGAGTATCCGGGTCTCGAGGCTTTTTGGGAGGAGGAAGGCCGTAAATTTGCTTTTCTGATTACGAGTGATGGGGCACCGGCAGGTTTTGCGCTGGTAGAACGTTTCGAGCCTGGCAGCAAGGATAATGATTATTATTTGACTGAGTTTTTTGTCATGCAAAAATATCGGCGGAGCGGAATAGGGACTCAGGCAGCACACGAGCTGTTTAATCGTTTTCCGGGACGCTGGAAAGTGACGCAGGTACGCAATAATGTGATTGCGCAGGCGTTCTGGAGAAAAGTGATAGGAGCTTATACGGGAGGCCGATTTCGCGAGAAGTTTCATCCGGAGTTGGGTAATCCAAGCCAGTTTTTTGTAACGTGAACATCATGATCATGAGCTGATCTGCACCTTGAATACATATTTGAATGGATAGAGGAGTGTGTGGCATGAACGGACCAACATTTCATCTGGAAGGACAGACTGCACTGGTAACCGGTGCGGGAAGAGGGATCGGAAAGGCGATAGCCATCGGACTGGCAGAGTCGGGATGTGACGTTGTTCTCATATCTCGTACGATGACGGAAGTCGAGGAGACTGCTGCCTTAATTTATGAGCAGACTGGCCATAGGGCTATAGCTTTGAGTGCTGATGTGACATCCAGGGAGCAGCTGGAAGAAGTCTTTCGTGAAACGATAGCCGAACTGGGCAGACTGGATATCCTTGTTAATAATGCCGGTATGAACATTCGGACGCCAGCTCTTGAAGTGACGGACGAGCAATGGGAGACCATTATGCAGACCAATCTGAAATCAGCCTTCATGGCTTCACAGCTGGCGGGTCAACACATGAAGGAGCAGGGCAGCGGTAAAATCATTAACATTTCTTCAGTAGGCGGGCACACAGCTTTGCGTACAGGTGTTGTCTATGGAGCAACCAAAGCAGCTCTTATTCATATGACAAAGGTCCTTGCCATGGAATGGGGGAAATACGGCATTCGTGTAAACGCGGTAGGTCCGTGGTATTTCCGTACGCCGTTGACCGAAAAGCTGCTGGATGATCCACAATATTTGCAGGAAATTGTAAGTCGAACCCCCCTACAGCGAGTGGGTGAGCTGGAAGAGGTAGTTGGACCTGTGGTTTTCTTGGCGTCAGACGCTGCAGGATATATGACGGGTCAAACACTGCTCGTTGACGGAGGCATGTCCATTTATGGATTCTAAATAATAGAGAAATAAACGGTGAAAAGTGGGTGCGAAACACTGCTTGCGGGTAATAACAAACAGAGTTGTCATTCTTTCATATAAGATGTACCTATATTAACGAAGTCGGAGGAATCACTCATGGAACTGCGCGAATATGGAAACACAGGCATGAAAGTAAGCACTCTCGGGTTTGGCGGATCTGAAATTGGAAGCAATGTATCCAAAGGTGACGTGGAAACACTCCTGAATACCGCTTTGGATGCTGGTTTGAACGTCATTGATACTGCCGAATGTTATGGAAACAGCGAGGAACTGATTGGAGACGTACTTTCGCACCGACGGGACGACTATTATTTGTTTACCAAGTGTGGACATGCTGCCGGGGTGGATGGGCCGGATTGGGAACCCAAAGTGCTGGAGCAAACGATCGATCGCAGTCTAAGAAGGCTCAAAACGGAGTATGTGGATGTCATTCATTTGCATAGCTGTTCTGAAGAAGTACTTAGGCAAGGAGCAGTGATTGAAGTCCTGCAACGTGCCAAGGAAGCGGGAAAGACCCGGTTTATCGGTTATAGCGGTGATACAACAGACGCGTTGTACGCCATTGGAACCGGGGTGTTTGACAGTTTGGAAACTTCAATAAACATTGCGGATCAAGAAGCCATTGATCTGACATTGCCAGAGGCCAGAAAAAGAAACATGGGTGTAATCGCCAAACGGCCGATTGCCAATGCAGCATGGACGTATGACACGATTTCCGAAGATGCCTATCCATTCGTATATTGGAGACGGTTGCAGGAACTGGGCTATGGTTTCCTGGCAGGTGAAGATGCACAAGCGGCGGTTGAAACGGCCCTGCGTTTCACGCTAAGTACGGAGGGCGTCGATACGGCCATCGTGGGTACAACCAAGCCGAACCGTTGGCAGCAAAATGCTGATCTGGTGGCCAAAGGAGCGCTCCCGCAGGAACTGTATGACGAGATCAGAACAAGATGGAAGGAAATCGCCGGGTCGGATTGGACAGGCCGGACGTAACCTAAGATGTAACGAATGGTTCAAGAGAGAACCGCCCGATTTTGAAAGCCGCCCGAGTGCGGCTTTTTTTAGTTGAATCTGGATTAAAAGGGAACATACTAAAGAGATGAAAAAATAATTACAATATAATTTCAATATATGAAAAATTCACAACAATAAACGTTCTTAACGCACTCACGACAAATATAGATACAGTGTATGCCTGTGCGAGGGAAAACGGGAGAATTTAAAACAAAATAAAAGAAGTCAAGTCTTTTTCCTAAATTAAATTTACCTCTAACAAGTTCCCTAGTCGTATAATAGAACTCATATGTTTAAATGAACATGAAAATTCAGGAAGGGTCAACAAGGGGGAACAGCATGGCTTCACAGTTAAAACAAATTCATCCACTGGCGTGGACCATCATTGTGGGGACGATTTTTGGACGTATGGCTACCTCAATGAGTATTCCGTTTCTGTCGATCTATCTGACGCAGCAGATGGGGGCGTCGCCAACGCAGACAGGAATTATAGTAGCCGTGAGTGCGCTGGTAGGTGTCTTTGCCAGCTTCTATGGAGGATATATCTCTGATCGGATTGGACGTAAAAAAGTGTTGTTCATATCGGTCTTTGGCTGGGCTCTCGTATTTATTGGATTTGCTTTGTCCGACAAGATCTGGCTCTTTTTTGTCATGAACGCGCTCAATGGCATTTGCCGGGCACTGTTTGAACCGACATCCAGAGCATTGTTATCGGACATCACACCGCCGTCAAGCAAACTGCTCGTATTCAATCTGAGGTATGCAGCGATTAATCTGGGCGTCGTGTTCGGGCCGCTGCTTGGATTGTACCTGGGGTTGTCGGATTCCAACGTATCGTTTCTGGTCGCAGGCGGAGTATACATAGCTTATGGCATCCTGTTAATTATTCAATTTATTCTTCATCCACTGCAATCGGGTGAGCAGGGTTCGCGGACGGTAGGGCCGATCCGGTTAAAACAGGCTTTTCGCACAACGAGCGGTGATCCGGTCTTTATGTTTGTATTGATTGGAACGATCTTTTGTGTACTCGGATATGGACATTTCAGCTCGACTTTGCCGCAATTTATGGCGATTAACCCGAATATGACAGACGGTGCGAAATGGTTTGGATACATGCTATCCTTAAACGCAGTCGTTGTCCTGGCCGTCCAATTTCCGGTGGTTCGTATCGCGAGTCGCTTCCCACCCGTGGTGCCGCTCATTATAGGCAATATTATGGTATCCGTGAGTTTAATGATGTTTGGCCTGGCGCAGAGCCCGTGGATGCTGGTGGCGGCAGTTGTCATTTTTACTGTAGGTGAAGTACTCATGTTCACGTTGATGGACGTTCTGGTGGACCGGATCGCGAAGCCGGAATTGAAAGGGACGTATTTTGGCATGATCGGGTTCAACAATCTGGGGAACGTCAGTGCTCCGATTCTAGGCGGATTCCTGCTGGACAGCTTTGGGGCTAACCAACCTTTGCATGTATTTACACCAATTGCACTTAGTGCCGTATGCGGAGTTCCCTTCCTATGGATTGCCCATAAACGGATGCAGGCAAGAAGTCAGCAACGAACGATGGAAGCTTAATTTCGATTCATATGGAAATAAAATCATAAACCTTCAATTTACCTGGATGTGAATTTGAAGGTTTTTTTATTGGATTATACTACAATATTTCATCATATGAAAAATTCACAATAGAAAAATATTGTCGAACTTTGTATCTACCTACCATCAAGTTACATTTGCGCTTTCTCAATGTAATAACGAACTTCAAAATCAACACATAAAAGTCAAGGACCTTTTGTTTGACTGCAGTATCGTACGTTCCCTTTGTAACAATATCAATTTTTTAATCAATGTTACGTTGGAGAAGGCCGCGATTGCGGCTTTTTTATTGTTCATGTTCAGTTCATATGGATGACATGGGCAGTACATCTTCAAGCATTAAACTGATTTCAGTAGCCTTATGAGGTTCCCAACCACAGAAAAAACAGGAGATGATGAGATTGACACCCAAAAAACGAACTTCAATTACAGCCATAACACTGGTGTTTGCCATGCTTGCCCCAATGTCTGCCATGGCCGCCCCGGTTACGAGCAGCGGTAGCAACCTTACGTATGATACAACCAAAAAAACGGTTATCGAGAAAGCGAATATATTGACGGAGACGTATGGCACGACAAGTTTGCAATATGCACTCATCGATGAGGGAGAAATCGTGGTTTCCGGGCAGATAGGGAAAAATGACATCAACAACATGGAACCACTCACTGCCAATACGATGTACGGTATAGGTTCAACCAGCAAAATGGTCGTTACCGCCGCCATGATGAAGCTGGTTGAAGAAGGCAAGGTCGATCTGGATGTACCCGTGGTGAACTATATCCCTGATTTTAAGATGAAAGATGAGCGTTACAAACAAATCACGCCGCGTATGCTGCTGAATCATTCCTCCGGGCTTCAAGGAACTTCAAGCAGCAGCGCAATACTGTATGGGGACAACGATACCTATGCACATGATTCTCTGTTGGGGCAATTGGCGAGGCAAAATCTGAAGGCAGATCCTGGAGCGTACTCGGTTTATAGTAACGATGGCTTTACGTTAGCCGAGATTCTGGTCGAGACGGTCAGCGGCATGAGCTTTACCGATTTCATACATCGCTATTTTACCAAGCCATTAGGCATGAACGATACCAAAACACCTCAAGATCTTATCGACTCCACGCAAATGGCAGGAACGTATTCCCGCTTGCATAAGGGACAACTTCCACAAGAGAACACAAACATGATCGCCTCCGGGGGCATTTATTCCACAGCCGAAGATTTGGTTAGTTTCTCGCAGATTTTCACGGGTGAGGTTCAAGGGATTATTTCCAAAAAATCCGCAGAAGCCACGGCGCAAGAAGAATATAAAAGAGGCATGTGGCCGGAGGATGGCGATTCCTCCATCGCTTTCGGGTTGGGCTGGGACAGCGTGAACCTGTTTCCTTTCAATGAATATGGCATCAAGGCAATAACAAAAGGCGGGAATACGATATCTTATCACTCCTCCCTGATCGTACTTCCGGAATACAACATGGCTGCAGCCGTTACCTCTTCGGGAGGTTCGAGCACAACCGATCAATTGATTGCGAGCGAATTGTTGCTCAGCGCGCTTGAGGAGAAGGATATCATTCCAGAACGGAAGCCGGAGAAGTCGCATGGCGCACCTGTGAAAGCAACCATGCCGAAGGAAGTATTGGAGTATGCAGGCATTTATGGTGCTGGGGGCAGTTCGCTGCTGAAGTTGGAAGTGAATGATGACGGCCAGTTAACGAAGTCCACGATTTCGTCCCCAAACACTCCGGACCAAACGTATACGTATACTGTGGATGGTTCTTTTGTTAACGACGAAGGTACGGAAAAATTGAAATTTGTAGAGGAAGACAACGGGAATACCTACTTGTGGTCCCGCTCGTATCAGTCCGTGCCGGGGCTTGGACAGATCGCCTCCTCGGAATACAAGGCTGAAAAGCTTGAAACCAACGAATTATCCGGAGATGTAATGGCCGCTTGGCAGAAGCGGGAAGGGCAGATGTATTACTTGGTGAATGAGAAATACACATCGACGGTATATGACAGTGCTACTCCGGTTATCCCCATTCATCTGTTCAGTCAGGTACCAGGATATGTGTACACCAATAAGATCATTGGAGCAGATTTGGCCGTGAACCAATTGCAAATTCCCGGCTTGGCCGGCCGTGACTCGATGGAATATGATTTCTATGAGGAAAACGGCGTGGAATACATTTCTGCAGGCGGAAAGGTATACGCAAGTCAAGACGCGTTGAAGCCGCTCTATTCGGGAATTCAATCGAAGACAACGATTCAAGCAAACGGTTTGGCTGCATGGTACTCCATACCAGCGGCAGCAACAGGTAAAGTAATGACGGTTCAATTGCCTTCGAATGGCGGTTTTACCGTGTACGACCAGGCTGGAATCTCCATCAATAACACAGTGGTCAGCGGTCAAAATGAAGTTGTATTGCCTGAGAACGGCAGCATAGTATTCGCAGGAGAGGTTGGTTCAACGTTCGAGATTTCGTTGGCAAGCAGCAAGAATTAAAGGGCGGATGATGCTTAAAAGGCGACCTTCATAAGAAGGTCGCCTTTCTAATAAACACCTGAGGAACAATCTTGTCTTGACTACATAAATGAAATGGATGGTGCAATAGATAACAAGCGTTCTGACTCATAATAGAACCAATAAAGAAAACGTTAATCGTGATAATATTCGGCTGAAAAAGGGATGTCCTTTGGGATGTTGTAATAAGAAATATGAAGAAATTTGTGCACAACTATACATTGATTTGGGTAACGATTAAGTATGAAGTGGGTAGTACAGTCGAATACATGTTATTATTTTTGTTGAGTTAATGAGCAGCTTGGGCCATGAGTTACTTTCAGACCTAATATGCAAAACAATGAATAAGGAGGTTGACTCTATGGAGTTTACAATATATGTAGTTGAAGATGATGATGCGTTATATGAAGCATTAAAAACAGGACTGGAAGCTTGGGCATTTCAAGTTACCAGACCGAATGATTTTAACGACGTCATGCGTTCGTTCCTTGATCAGCAACCTCATCTCGTTATTATGGACATCACACTTCCTAAATTTGATGGTTTTCATTGGTGCAGGGAGATTCGCTCCGTATCCGAAGTACCTATCATTTTCTTATCCTCTCGCGATCATCCTTTAGATATGGTCATGGCGCTCAATATGGGAGCGGACGATTTCATCCAGAAACCTTTTCATACAAATGTACTGTATGCCAAAATCCAGGCTGTACTTCGCAGAACTTATGCTTATGGAGAAAGCCAGACCGATATTCTGGAATGGAATGGTGCCTTGATTGATCTGAAACGAGGTACTATTCGAAGATCAGACGAGGAGGCTGATTTGACAAAAAATGAATTTTTTCTGTTAATCACGCTCGTGAAAGCCAATAATGCGGTTATCTCGCGTCATGACTTGATACGCAAATTATGGGAAGATGAACAGTTCGTGAATGATAATACCCTTACTGCAAATATAACCCGTCTGAGGCAAAAGTTGGAACCACTTGGACTATCAGACGCAATCGTTACAAAGAAAGGAATGGGTTATATGGCCATCAGTTTATAGGAGGAATAGGTATAGTGTTCATGCGTTACATGGTTTCAAGAAAAAGCTGGATCTTGTTGTTTGTTGGCTTACTAGGTTTGACCGATTTACTAATCTTACTTGAACAAGAATTGAGAGTTGAATTCACCTCTCTTCTCTATTTAAATGCTCTGTATCTTATTGGGTTTCTTCTGTTTTTTCTATGGCGTTATAAGAAAGAAACAAAATATATTACGGCGATTGCCAAGCTGCAGGAAGTCATGACCTCAGACTGGTTTGAAAACCTGCCTGAACCTGACAATGAACTGGATAGGGCTACAAACGAGTTGCTGAGAGAGACTGCTTATCAGTTCAAACGTAAACTATCCCAGTTTAAGGAAGCTCAATTGATTGAAAATGATTTTGTGGCCTCTTGGATCCATGAAGTTAAGACTCCTCTTACCGCGATGAAACTAATTTTGGACACGAGACCGAGTGATCCAGACATGCGCAGAATTGATTCTGAATGGCTGCGGATTCATTTACTAGTAGATCGTCAGTTACATATGACACGTCTACCCGCTTTGGAATCGGATTATAGGCTTGAACGAGTTTCCATACATCGTCTTGTTGCAGAAGAGATTCGTGAACTGGCTCCTTGGTGCTTGGAGAAAAACTTGGAAATCGGTATCGAAGGTGCGGATGCCATGGTTGTCACTGACCGCAAATGGTGCCGCTTTATCATCCGTCAGTTATTGACCAATGCCATTAAATACAGTCCCCCGGATAAATCTCTTACATTCCAAACAGACGTGACGAAAAAAAATAATGTTATCTTAGACTTGATTGATGAAGGTCCGGGGATACAGCCACATGACCTGCCACGTATCTTTGATAAAGGATTTACAGGCGAAAATGGACGGATTCATAACGCAGCTACCGGATTGGGACTCTATCTTGCCCAAACTGTAGCGGGTAAAATGGGTATAACGCTTCAGGTACAACCTGTCCAGTCGCAAGGTACGACGATGCGAATGACTTTTACGGATCCCAATACGTTTGAGACAATCCGAAGAGGACAAGAGGAAAATATTCCGTTATAAACAGTCAAGATTAATCTTGGCTGTTTTTTTGTGAACATGACAATCCTGTCACCTTCCTATTCAACTCGTCACCCAAAACGTGCGACAAGTTGGGGGATACAAAGTAGACTTAACCTACAATCAAATTTTGGGAGGTACAACATGAATGAATGGAGTGAACAAGAAACAGTTTTACACGCCCGCAACGTCCACAAATCATATGGTTCAAAGGGTGGTGCCCAACAGGTTCTAAAGGGAATAGAGTTACGTGTTCTTCGCAAAGAATTTGTTGGAATCATGGGGCCCTCCGGTTCTGGTAAGACAACATTGCTTAACGTTCTTGCAACTATTGATCGGACTACCGATGGCACGATTTTAATCGAAGAGGAAGATATCTCTACCATGAACAATACCGCCCTTTCTGCTTTTCGGCGAAAAAAACTTGGATTCATCTTTCAGGACTACAACCTGCTTGATACCTTGACGGTAAAGGAAAACATCCTCCTGCCATTATCCCTTAGCAAAATAAGTAAAGAGCAGGGAGAGAGCGAATATATAGCCATTGCAGAAGTGCTTGGCATCGATGAATTATCACATAAATACCCCTTCGAAATATCAGGTGGTCAAAAACAACGCACTGCGGCTGGACGGGCCCTCATCCATCAGCCTTCCATCATCTTTGCAGACGAGCCTACGGGAGCACTGGATTCCAAATCCGCTTCATCGTTATTGTCAGTAATGGAGGAGGTGAACCGGAAACGGAAGGTCACGATTATCATGGTCACACATGATCCAGTCGCATCCAGCTACTGTAACCGCGTGGTGTTCTTAAAGGACGGGAAGATTTATTCCGAACTGTATCGGGGAGAGAAAACCAGACAGTCGTTCTTCAAAGAAATCATCGATGTGCAGGCTGTTTTAGGGGGCGACCATATTGACAGTATTTGATTTAGCACTACGCAGCATGCGGCAAAATGTGAAGCATTACTATTTATATTTCTTCGCACTTATTTTCAGTTTGAGTCTGTTCTTCGTCTTTGCTTCTTTGCAGCATGATCAGCAGGTTCAGGCGATGATGGATTCAAGTGATAAATTTCTGGTAGCTTTTCAGTCTGCAGCAATCCTGCTTTTTGTGATTATTGTAATCTTTACTATATCATCTAACCAAATTTTTCTACGCCGGCGCAGCCGTGAAATCGGATTGTACCAGCTCATCGGTCTATCCAAAGGCTGGGTTGCCCGTTATTTAGTCATAGAGAATATACTACTCGGTTTTGGTGCACTCATTGCAGGAATTATCTGTGGAGCATTGGTAGCCCGTTTGTTTGTCCTTATTCTAATGAAATTGCTCCGTTTGGATGGGATGCCTGCGATTGACTTTTCATTACCTGCAGCCTTCGATACGGTAATTGTCTTTGTTCTTGTCGTTGTTATTACTTCTATTCAAATCATATACATGATATCTCGCAGTACACTATTAAATTTGTTTCAAGCAGATCAGCAACCTGACTTATCCAACCAGCATCCGTCAATCCGAGCATCTATTCTTACGGCTAGTTATGCCGTGCTTGGTATTGTACTGCTTGGATATGGCTATGAATTATCAGGTCGGATGGTAGATGAGCAATTAGTCTTAAATTCATTCCTGGTACTTGTTTCTACTATTGCAGGAACATATATATTGTTTCGTGTGACGATCAAATGGTGCTTCTCCTGGCTTCGCAAACGAAAAAACGGTCATCTTGGCTTGTATAATAGCCTGTCACTTGCTCCACTGATGCACCGGATGAAGGGTAATGCCAACTCGCTCACCTTAATTACAGTGTTGTCAGCTTTAACCATTACTCTGGTTACAATGGCCTATTCTATTTACTACTCCACGGAGAATACGGTCCGTATGGAGATGCCTTATGATTTCTCATTTGAAAACAGGAAGATGGATGCACAGTCGTTCATAACCGAGCTTGAGTGGGAAGGAATTAACTTCAGCTACCTACCCATCGAGGCCGTCCGGACTAAAGGTGTTATTCTTAATCCACTTGATGAATCCAGCTATATCGAGACAAACCTGTTGTGGCTTCCAGCCGAACAGCTTCAAAGGACAGATAAAAAGCTGCCCGTGCCTTCAGACGGCGAAGCGGTAGAATACAGCGTAACTGCTTATACTGCTTTTGATGACAGTGATTTCTCAAAGCGTTACCCAACGAAAATTGAACTGATAACAGAGGGGCAGACGGTTAGTTATCCGTTAAAAGAACTGGTCGTGGCAAATCTCGTGAATTCCGATATATCCGGCAATCAGATTTTAGTGTCTGAACATACGTTAAGAGAAATTGAGGATAGCATGTCCAGGACTGCCGGTTATGAGAAAGTACAGATCGATACGTATCGTATATTAGACAAAGGAGATCTTGCGTTAGCTTCCTCCCTTTATCAGAAATATAATCCTGACGAACATTTTACGACCGACTTCTATTCACGATACAGACAGATGATTGAGATTTCCGGATTATTGATTTTTATCGCTGCCTTTCTGGGACTTGCTTTTCTGGCCTCTACCGGCAGTATCCTGTATTTTAAACAAATGACTGAGGCGGAGCAGGAAAAACAGAGCTTCAAGACGCTGAGGCAGCTCGGATTTGACGAGAAGATGATTATGAAGGGCATTGTGCGAAAGCAGATGGTTGTGTTTCTTCTCCCGTTATTTATGGGTGTGCTGCATTCGATCTTCGCAGTTAAAGCGGCTTCGTTTATCATTATTTCGGACATTACTATTCCAACGATAATTTCGATAGGAGCCTATGCAGCCATCTATTTTCTGTTCGCACTTTTCACTCTAGGTTACTATCGGAAAATTGTTAAAAACGCTATGTTGTAACACTATTTTTCAGGAGGTGCATGATGAAAAAAACAGTTATTTTTATATTCATTATCGTCATTATCTGCTCGGGCTTATATATAACATTCAAACGGGAGTTTGATCAGTTCAACCCGTTATATAAGGAACAATATGTATACGCAGTAATCAATAAACCAGCCGAACAGGAAGGTAAAAATGAATGGATCCGCTACAGATATAATCTGACCGGTTATACAGAACAGGGACAAAAGAAAAAGATAACTTTCTCTTCAAGTAAAGAACTGGAGCAGGGCACGTATGTGAGTGTGCTTGCCAAGGGATCTTACACTAAAAAATGGATATTAATTCAAAGGGATGACATTCCGGATAATGCGATTAATTCAATAAATTCCACTAATTAGATCATGCTTAAACTGCGACTCAAAGTAGCTATGGTGGCTATTTTGAGTCGCTATTTTATTTTGATTTTGCTTGAAAATATCCTAATCGCTAGTAGGTAAACATCAATCTCTGATCTAATTAAGCTATCGGGTAAGTACCTATGATAGAATTAGTAAGGTTTAAAATGAAGCAATCGTGGGGGAACGGAAAAATTGAACAAAACGGAACGGCAGCTTGCAATCACGCTTGAATTACAGCGAAGCAAAACACTTAGAGCAGAAGATTTAGCTTCTCAGTTTGAGACAAGTGTGCGTACGATATATCGGGATATTCAAGCACTAAGTGAGGCTGGGGTGCCAATTATAGGAGCACCTGGTCAGGGTTATTCCCTTATGGAAGGATATTTTCTGCCCCCGGTCAGCTTTACAGCAGAAGAGGCAGTATCCCTGCTAATGGGGGCTGATTTTATTGAGCAGAGGTTGGATACAGATTACGGTTTTAAGGCTAAGTCGGCTCAACGCAAAATTGAGGCCATTTTACCGGAATCTGTTCGTAACGAGTCTATACGGGTTCGGGAAACGATGCGACTTCTTCATACAGGTGAACCGTTAACTGATGAGATGATTAAAACGTATCTTAACCAAATACGTAACGCCATTTTGGAACGGCGTAAGATCAGTTTTATGTACCACAAAAAAATGCCGGGAACGGATGGCACTCGGAAAAATAAGCGTGAAGTTTCTCCATATGGACTGACGCTGGTTCATGAAAATTGGGTTCTAATCGCACGCTGCGACTTGCGTCAGGATATACGTCATTTCCGCTTGTCCCGGATGACCGGACTTTCCGTTTTGGAGGAACACTTTCTTTTGCCGGATGGGTTTGACCTGAGCAGCTATCGACCTCCTGACGACCGAAACAAGCGAGTCTTAATCCGGGCAAACCCTGAAATAGCCGACAAGATTATCGAGGCGGTTCATTTTTATATTGAATCCATAGAGGACCACAATGAAGGTGTGAAATTCCACTTTCGTGTCCGGTATCCAGAGGAACTATTGCATCATTTTCTTGGCTGGGGTGGAGATATTGAGGTAATTGAGCCGAAGACTCTGCGTTTCCGAATTCAAGAAGTTGCGACAAACATTCTAAAGCACTACTGACATACCCTTGTCAGTAGTGCTTTTTTATACTGTGGGTATACCCAAAATAAAGAGGAGTCGCTTGAAGGATGAGAAACTTCAGTAGAAAGTGTCATCATTTTTTACAGTTGGATCGATTGAAAAATAATTTAGAAATTGAATTTGGATAGAGAGTAGGGACAGTATAATGTCGATGATAAAAAGTCAGAAAAACAGATATTGGATTGGTGTTGTGTCGGCTTCTCATGTGAATGCAGCAGTAGAGGGTGGGTTCGCTCAGATGTGTCACGGCAAGTCAGCCCCCTTACGTCAAATGGCACCAAATGATTGGCTGATATACTATTCTCCACGTTCAGACATGTCAAAAGGGAAGCCACTTCAAGCGTTTACCGCAATTGGTCAGGTTGTGGATGACAGAATTTACAAACATCAGATGTCAGAATCATTTGTACCCTTCCGTCGTGATGTCCGTTATTTTCCATGTCGAGAAGTCAAGATTGCATCTTTGTTAAACCAACTCACTTTTACACGCGAAAATCGGAATTGGGGATTTATATTTCGCCGAGGTCATTTTGAAATTGGAGCTGAGGACTTTAAGACGATTGCTGTTTCAATGCTAGTAGAGGAATATTTGGAAGATAATCTTCTCCCAAAAGTGTCCTGGAATTAGACAATTCCGCTGCGATAAAGCTCTCGAGAATATTTAAGCAAGCAAATAAACGGCCATGATCTGGAATTTCAAAGGATACGGGCCGTATGATTTGCTTGAATATATTTACCGATTTGAGAAAAGTATTTACCCTGATGCACCTCTATTTCAGCTCCCTTTCTGACTGACTTGGATAAATTTCCAGTAACAAAATGATTGTCAAAATAAAAAAAGTATGATAATTTAATGTCTGTAACCGGTTACACATAGAGGAGAACAAGCTTATGAAAACAATTAAAGACGTAGCTAATCTGGCTGGCGTATCGGTAGCCACCGTATCTAGGGTCATTAATGACAGGGGTTATGTTCATGCGGATACCCGCAAGAAAGTAGAAGATGCCGTGAAGGCGCTTAACTTCTCCCCCAATGAAGTGGCTCGCTCATTATATAAGCGTAAGTCCAAACTGATTGGTCTGCTGCTGCCGGATATTGCAAACCCTTACTTCCCGCAGTTGGCCCGCGGCGTAGAGGATCGGATGCAGGAGCAGGAATTCAGACTGATTTTCGGAAATAGCGATGAGGATGAACGGAAGGAACAGGACTACATCCAGACGTTTATCCAAAATAACGTGGTGGGTGTGATCTCTTCAACGAACTATCCTCATTCTTCAATATATGAAAACCTGAAGATTCCGGTTGTGTTTCTGGACAGGACTTCACTGGATAGTCCATCCGTGTATGCGGACGGTCGAGAGGGCGGACGACTGGCTGCCAGAGAGATCATCAAGCGCGGAAGCCGGCGGATTACGGTTATGCAGGGACCTTCACATATCAGGCCAGCACAGGATCGTTTCGAAGGAGCCATTGAAATCATCCGGGACGCCGGTTTGGATTACCGCGTAATCCAGACGACCTCTTTTTCTTTTAACGAAGCCGGGTTATGGGCAGAAGAGCTATTCAGAAAATACTCAGACACGGATGGGATCATTGCCAGTAATGACATCGCGGCCATGGCGGTACTGCATGAGGCAGCGCGAATCGGACGAAAGATTCCCGATGACGTGCAAGTGATTGGCTTTGACGATATTCCGATGAGCAGCTTGTTATCGCCGGGATTATCCACCATCCGTCAACCGGCATATGAGATGGGAAGAGAAGCGGCGGGATTACTTATCGGGCTTGTGGAACAAGCTCCAATTGAGAATAAAAACATACAGTTACCTGTTGGGTTTATCGAACGGGGCACAACGAGAAAGGTGAGTTCAAATGGCTAAAATATGCGTAATCGGCAGCAGTTCCATGGATCTGGTCGTTACTTCTTCAAGACGCCCGGGGGCGGGGGAAACCGTGCTTGGCGACAGCTTTAAAACCGTACCAGGTGGCAAGGGAGCCAATCAGGCCGTTGCTGCGGCAAGGCTGGGTGCCGAGGTTGCGATGATCGGCCGGGTAGGCGACGACGCTTTCGGTACAGCCATTTTAAATAATCTAAAAGCAAATGCTGTAAATACGCAAAATGTGAAACCGGTTACACATTTAGAAAGTGGAACGGCTCATATCATACTTGCGGAAGGTGATAATAGTATCGTAGTCGTCGAGGCGGCAAATCGTGAAGTCACTCCTGCTTATGTCGATCAAGCGGCAGAGGTGATTCGCAGTGCCGATATCGTGCTGATTCAACAGGAAATTCCGGAAGAAACTGTGGTTCATGCTAGCGCAATGTGCACTGAGTTTGGAACACCACTGCTGCTTAACCCGGCTCCGGCGAGAAGATTGCCGCAGGAAGTCATCGACAATGCTGCATATATTACGCCGAACGAGCATGAAGCCGCGATTTTGTTTCAAGGCATGAGTCCTGGAGAAGCATTGCGCCAATATCCAAACAAGCTGTTTATAACGGAAGGCAGTAATGGTGTTCGTTATTTTGATGGAGCGCAGGAAATCGTTGTACCTACTTATAAGGTGGAGGCAGTGGATACTACCGGGGCAGGGGACACGTTCAACGCCGCATTTGCGGTCGCTCTGGCCGAAAGGAAGCCTCTCCAGGAGAGCATACGTTTCGCCAATCGTGCTGCATCGTTGTCCGTGACCAAGTTCGGAGCGCAGGGCGGCATGCCGACGAGAGATGAAGTGGAGGAGAGTTTGTCATGAAAAGAAACGGCATGCTGAATAGTCACATTTCCAAGGTACTGTCTGATTTGGGTCATACGGACATGATTGCCATTGCGGATGCTGGCCTTCCCGTTCCTGAAGGAGTAGTCAAAATCGATGTGGCTCTGAAGTTGGGAACACCAACTTTTCAGGAAGTTGTGGAACTGATCGCAGACGATATGGTCATTGAGAGAGTGATTGTGGCAGAAGAAATCAAGGAAGGCAATCCCGAGGCATTGCAGTTCATTTCGGACAGATTCGGTGAGCATGCCGTAGATGCTTCCATCAGCCACGAACAATTCAAAGCACTAACCCGGCAGGTGAAGGCAGTCATTCGCACAGGTGAAGCTACACCATACGCCAATTGCATTTTACAATCGGGTGTCCATTTCGGTTAAAAGGGGGTTGCATTATGCACATTCAGATGCAAAACATTCATAAAGCATTTGGCACCAATCAGGTGCTGAGCGGAGTGGATTTCGAACTGAAGGAAGGCGAGGTTCATGCCCTGATGGGTGAGAACGGAGCCGGTAAATCCACACTGATGAACATTTTGATCGGACTCCATCAGCGTGATCAGGGGACCATCTCCATCGACGGACAGGAAACCTATTTCGGCAGTCCGAAAGAAGCAGAGAAACAGGGCATCGCTTTTATCCATCAGGAGCTGAACGTTTGGCCCGAAATGACGGTGCTGGATAATCTCTTTATCGGCAAGGAATTGACATCGTCCTTCGGACTGCTGAATACGAGACAAATGAAAGCGCTCGCTTCAGAGCAATTCGCCAAGCTGTCCGTGCAAGTTCCGCTTGAACGGCCAGCAGGAGAATGCTCTGTCGGACAGCAGCAGATGATTGAAATTGCCAAGGCGCTGATGACCAATGCCAAGGTTATTATTATGGACGAACCGACTGCTGCACTTACGGAACGCGAGATTCAAAAGCTGTTTGGCGTCATTACTTCGCTCAAGAAGAATGGGGTATCCATCGTATATATTTCTCACCGAATGGAGGAGATCTTCACCATTTGCGACCGGATTACGGTGATGCGGGACGGCAGAACGGTGGATACACAACCGATTCCGCAGACAAGCTTTGATGAAGTGGTGCGGAAAATGGTTGGTCGGGAGCTTACAGAGCGATATCCGGCCCGGAATCCTTCGTATGGTGAAGTCGTTTTGGAAGTTCGGAACGCAAGCAGTAAAGGGTTGTTTCGGGATATCAGCTTCACCGTGAGAGCGGGGGAAGTTCTTGGTTTCTCGGGTCTGATGGGCTCGGGAAGGACAGAAATCATGAGAGCGATCTTTGGTTTGGATGCGATGGACAGTGGCGAAGTCATCATCCGTGGGAAAAAGGCAAACATTCGCAAGCCGGCAGACGCGGTCAGACATGGCATCGGTTTTATTACGGAAGACCGTAAGGATGAAGGCCTGGTGCTTGATTTCTCCATTCGCGAGAACATGGCGCTGCCGAATCTGTTTAGCTTCTCAAGCAAAGGATTTATCTCGGCTTCGAAAGAACAGGATTTCGTCGATACCCTGATCAAGCGTCTGCAGATCAAGACACAATCCTCGGAAACGGCGGCCCGGAATTTGTCAGGGGGCAACCAGCAGAAGGTGGTTATCGCCAAATGGGTTGGGATCGGTCCGAGCGTACTCATTCTGGATGAGCCAACGCGCGGGGTGGATGTAGGAGCAAAGCGCGAAATTTATCAGTTGATGAATGAACTGACAGACCGCGGCGTTGCGATCATTATGGTATCTTCGGAGCTGCCCGAAGTGCTCGGCATGAGCGACCGAATTGCGGTTGTGCATGAGGGGCGCATCACTGGCGAGCTGGCCAGGGAAGAAGCAACGCAGGAAAACATTATGACATTGGCCACAGGGGGACAGTGAAATGACAACATTACAGGAAAACAAAACTGCCAAAAGCGGCTTCCGCTTATCAAACGTGACACAAAAATTAGGGCCATTGCTCGGTTTGATCATTCTTATTCTTATCGTATCGATATTAAATCCAAGCTTCTTGGAACCGCTTAACATCTTGAACCTTTTGCGCCAGGTCTCGATTAACGCGCTGATTGCTTTCGGCATGACGTTTGTTATCTTGACAGGTGGTATTGATTTGTCAGTCGGCTCCATTCTAGCTCTATCCAGTGCCTTTGTAGCCAATATGATGTTATCCGGACTTGATCCGATATTGTCCATCATTATCGGGGTAGCACTCGGCGGTGTCATGGGTATGGTGAACGGATTGATGATTACCAAAGGGGGAATGGCGCCGTTTATCGCCACATTGGCGACGATGACGATCTTCAGGGGGTTAACGCTTGTGTATACAAACGGTAACCCGATTACAGGATTGGGCGACAGCCTGCTGTTCCAACTGTTTGGACGTGGTTACCTGCTTGGCATTCCGGTACCTGCCATAACGATGTTGATTACCTTTGTAATTTTGTGGACCATTCTGCATAAAACGGCCTTTGGCCGCAAAACGTATGCCATCGGCGGCAATGAAAAAGCATCCATTATCTCGGGTATCAAAGTAACGCGTGTGAAAATCATGATCTACTCCCTGGCAGGCATGCTCGCAGCCCTGGCAGGTGCGATTCTGACATCTCGCCTGAATTCAGCGCAACCAACGGCGGGTACGTCCTATGAACTTGATGCCATCGCGGCTGTCGTACTTGGCGGTACAAGCCTTTCGGGTGGACGCGGACGAATCATCGGCACATTGATCGGTGTTTTGATTATCGGCGTGCTGAATAATGGATTGAACCTGCTCGGAGTGAACTCTTTTTATCAAATGGTTGTGAAAGGCGTCGTAATTGCCATTGCCGTCCTGCTGGACCGCAAGAAAACGGCTTAAGGAGAGAAGCGAATATGAAAAAATGGACTTTAACGCTCGTAAGCATGCTGATGATTATCGTTCTGGCTGGGTGCTCTTTGGAGCCGCCGGGTTGGGCTAAGCCTGACTCCGCTGGAAGCAATGGAGAGAAGAAAATCGGACTGTCGATTTCTACACTTAACAATCCATTTTTCGTCTCATTGAAGGACGGGGTAGTTGCCGAAGCGAAAAAACAAGGGATTCAGGTAATTGTGGTTGATGCTCAGAACGACTCGGCCAAACAGACGAATGATGTGGATGATCTGATTCAACAGGGAGTCGATGCACTCCTGATCAACCCTGCAGACTCCGCGGCGATCTCCACGGCGGTTCAATCCGCCAACAGTGTGGGCATTCCAGTAATTACGCTGGATCGCTCTGCCGATAAAGGCGAGGTAGCGGCCCTTGTCGCATCCGATAATGTTAAAGGTGGACGAATGGCGGCGGAATACTTCGTTGAACAGCTCGGCGAAGGCGCGAAAGTGATTGAACTTGAGGGTGTGCCGGGAGCTTCTGCAACGAGAGAACGGGGACAAGGATTCCATGAAGTGGCCGACCAGAAACTTAACGTGGTTGCCAAACAGTCTGCCGATTTCGATCGCTCCAAAGGCTTGAATGTAATGGAGAACCTGCTCCAGGGCAATCCTGACGCACAAGCGGTATTTGCTCATAACGACGAAATGGCACTTGGCGCGATCGAAGCGATTCAAAGCTCCGGCAAAGACATTCCGGTCATCGGATTTGACGGGAATGATGATGCAATCAAATCCATTCAGGACGGAAAGTTGACCGCCACAGTTGCTCAGCAGCCGGTTCTGATTGGCCAGCTGGCAGTGCAAGCTGCTCTCGATGTACTGGATGGTAAGCAGGTAGAGAAATCCATTCCGGCTGAATTGAAGCTGGTGACCAAGGAAAACGCAAACAACTAGTATTTAAGACATCCCGCTTTGGCTCAGCGCCAGGGCGGGATTCTTTTTTATGCTCGGTTCCAGTTGGTGATACCTCCGAATTCCACTTGTTCGGAAGACGGAATAGAATATTAAATGACATCAAGTTCTTGTCCCGTGTTGGTGGACTAAGAACTGATGTCATTTCCGTTCAGATACGTATCATATATTTTTTTGAATACTAAATGCAGCCTTTAAAATCATCACACTTTGCACTCATTTGCTTGCTTTTTCGTATATCTCATCTGAAACAGGTTCCAACCATTCTGGCGTACCTGCCGTGATGGCAATGTGTTCGAACCAGCTATCTTTTGCTGCCCCATGCCAGTGTTTGACACCATCATGAGTGACAACAACATCGCCAGCGGTTAGGAATTGGGCAGGTTTCCCTTCCTCCTGATACCAACCTTCTCCGCCAGTAACCAATAATAGTTGAAATCCATCTCGATGGATATGCCAATTATTTCGACATCCTGGCTCAAAGGTCACATTCCCAACACCGACATTCACTTTGGGATCAGCGATCAATGTTTTGAGATAGCTTTGTCCCACGAAGTATTGTGCGTATGCTTCGTTTTTCTCTCCGATCGGAAAAATAGTGCCATTTTTGACTGCTTCGTGCTTTGTCATTTCTTGATTCCCTCCAATGGTTTTACTCCAATTATCTAGTTATATTCGTTTTCGGTAATTACTTCATTGATGCAGGCTAGTGCATTTAGCATTCTAGGAAAGCCGATATAAGGAAGACATTGGGTTATGGCAGCAATTAATAGCTCTTTATCATTGCCCACATTTTTGTTTCCCTGTACATGTGCCCTAACTTGACTTTCAGTACCACCCAATGCACTGATTATGCAAAGTGTAAGCAGCTCCCGTGTTTTCAGATCAATTCCACTGCGGGTATAGAAATCTCCGAAGCAAAAAGCAGACAGATAGTCCTGTATGTGTCCTTGATTTGGTGGTGAACTTTCGCGCATTTTTACGATCACATCACCGAAAATTTCCTTCTGTACCTCAAGTCCTCTATCTAAACGATGCTCTTCATCGACAGTTTTCTGGCTTTCAAGCGGCAATGAAATACATTTGGATTTGAACACTTCATTCATTTCTGAAATAGCATTCAACGTTTTGGGGAATCCAATGTAAGGAGCGCACTGGTAAACGGCTTCTTTCATTTCAATCGGTGACAGTCCGACGTTCAGAGCTGCGCTAATATGTGCCTTGAACTGAGGTATAGTCTGATTGGTGACATGTACGGCCAAAGTTATTAGTTCACGTTGCTTATCGTCTAAGGGTCCTTGATTATACACCTCACCATAGACAAATCTGTTTAAAATATCATGAAAATCAGGATCTGTGAGATTCAGACCTGTTTCGTCGTTACCAAATAGCTGCTGGAACTTTTCCTGGGACTTGCTGGCTCGATCCATAGTTTGCCTCCCTAATCCTTATCATTGTCCAAGGTTGACATACCAAGGATGAATTGCATATGGATGCGATATCGCACATCTGTGTATAATATAAGTCGCAAATAGAATCACTACAATAAACAAATGGCCAGGAATCGTGCCATTTGGCACATTTTGATGAAATCGTGTCATAAAACCTGTGGAAAGTTTGGTGTGATTGGAATGGGTGTTAAGGATAGAAGAGTCGTAAAATCTCAAGAAGCAATAAAAAAGGCTTTAATCGAGCTGATGTCCGAGAAGGATTTTGACCATATAACGATCCAAGACATATCGGATCAAGCCAATGTTGGCCGGAGAACGATATATCATCATTACATGGATAAATTTGATTTGCTCGATAAGCTTATAGAAGAACATATCCATGAACTAAGAGCGTTGTGTGAATCAGCATCTGAATTGTCATTTGAGGAGGGTAATTTGATATGGTTTGAATACTTTGAAAAGAACTATACGTTTTTCTCAACGTTGTTGACGAAAAAAGGAGCACCCCTATTTCGGGGTCATTTTCTGAAATTTGTTATGGAGGAGTTGGAAGGAGAAGTAGATGTAACCAAAGGCATAAACCAAGGATTAAGCAAAGAATTGCTCCTTAGGTTCTTTGCGGCAGCTATCGTTGAAATCATAGAAGCCTGGTTCACAAGTGAATTACACGAGCCCACGCATGTCGTAGCAGAGCAGGTAGGATCTTTGTTAGATCGGAACCTGACCATTATCTAATCCGTGAATGAAGATTTAGAACATCGATAAATTCGAAAAAAAAGGATATTAGTTCTTATACAAGTAGTACATCAAAATAGATGTTGACCTAGAGTTAGATCGAAGTGGTACGGTAAAAATACTTACTACTCTATAAAGAAAGTTGAAGGGAGAACGCAATGAGCAAAGATATCTTTGAGAGAGATCGTTCAGGAGAAATCATTTCAATCAGTGACCCTGACTTTTATAAAATTGCCGAAGCTATTGAACGTGCACAAAAGCTAATTGCAGAATTAAATACGGGGTACCATAACACCAATAAAGTTAGGGATTTATTTAGCCAGTTAACGGGAGAACAAGTGGATGAAACGTTTGAACTGCTGCCACCGTTCTACACCGATTATGGTCAAAACATTCGAGTGGGAAAAGAAGTATTTATCAACCAGGGCTGCACGTTTATGGATCGAGGTGGCATAACCATTGAAGATCATGTGTTGATTGCTCCCAAAGTCAATCTTGTCACCATTAATCATCCAATCTCACCATCCCAAAGGAGATCCACCGTTTCAACTCCCATCGTCATCAAAAAAAGAGCCTGGATTGGCATTGCAGCAACCATTATGCCGGGTGTAACCGTCGGTGAGAATTCCATTGTATCCGCAGGGGCGGTAGTCACAAAAGATGTGCCTGACAACACGATTGTGGCTGGTATACCGGCAAAAGTGATAAAAACCATAGAAGAATAACCGATATGAAGACGAGTTTTTGTACATAAGAGCAAAAACTATCTCCTATTCCAAGTCACTAAACTAGGTATTTTTTTCGTTTTGAAGGGCGGTTTGGGCCGGGATTTTCTCCAGGTAGTCTCAAACATCTGGAGGCGGAAGACATGCGAAAATAGGGTAACGTCTCAGCCGTGCAGCGCGGGAACTAATTGATTGGAAGCTTAATGTCAATTAGCGTTCCCCAGCCGGGCTTGCTCTTGATGCGAAGCTCGCTTTTATGACCGTAAGCAAGCTGTATTCTTCTCTGTGTATTAATAAGGCCGATATGTTTCGCATCCGTCGAATCACCAAACAACTTCGTGCGAAGCTCGACCATTCTCTCCTCCGATATACCGTTGCCGTTGTCAACGATGGCCAAGCGTAGGCAATTGCCACAGCGCTGGATTTTGATCTTGACCGCCAGCTTCTGATCCGAACGACTCAAGCCATGCTGTAGGCTGTTCTCGATCAGCGGCTGGAAAATCAGCTTGGGCACCTGGTACTTCTCTAGTTCAGCGTCGTACTCCCACCAAATGTCGAATCGCTCCCCATATCTTGTTTTCTGAATCGCTGTGTAGCTCTTCGTATTGGCGATCTCCACGTTAAGCGGCACGAGTCCATTTTGCCCGTCCAGGGAATACCGCAATATATCGGACAAATGCTCCACGATGCTCGTTAGCTCATTCGGACCTTCTGTATATCCAGCTGCCTTCCAATGTATCGTCTCCAACGTATTATAGAGAAAATGAGGGTTGAGCTGCGATTGTAGGGCGGCGAACTGGGCGGCTTGCGTTTTATATTGGCTCTCCGAAAGTTGAACACGCATGTAGTTGTGCTTAATAAAATTTTGCAGCAAGCTGCGGATGATTTGGCTGTAAACGCTGTTTCCCTTAGTGCGGTGTAAAGGGAGCGGCTTGCCTTGTTCTGCGGCGCCCAGAATGGACATGATGATCTTGAGGTCCAAGTAATTCTTCTTCGTCAGATGAAAGGCTAGCAGAAGCGCTGCAAGCAACGCCATGACCATCAGCACAGCTCCGATGCGAAGCAGGCGATGAAGTGCGGTGTACAGGGATTGCTTCGGAGTGACGGAGATGAATGTCCAGTCATAGGTCTTGGAGTAAATCATGTTGATCAAGGCTTCATTATTGGGAGTTTGCGTCGTAATAGAGTTGCTTTTACTCGAAATGACCTGTTCCATTTCCTCGGGGCTTAGCTCGTACCGGGCGTTATTGCGGAATATAACAGAGCCCTGTTGATCGACAACGGCGAGCAATTGCCCTTTTGCGGTAGCGAGATCATTCAGCCTGCGTTCAATGTACTCCCGCTTGATATTAAGAACAATAACGCCACGGGTATCGTCGGACACCTTGAAATTGCGGTACATGGTAATGACATCTGCATATTCGATCTCTTCGTTCAGATTATAGCGCGGAACCGCCCGGCTTTCCGTCCAGATCCCTTCGTGATGTTCATACTTTAGATAGGTGTCATACCATAAGCGGTCGGGATCCTCTCCGAGCTCGATGAAACCTCCGGTAACGGAAGAAATGTAGCGCTGGTTGTCGTTATTTAGATAGATATAGATGGAATCAATATAGGGGCTGGCAATGGAGGGCGAATCGATAAAGTTTTTCAGGACGGCCAGTTGTTGGTAATCCTCTGCCGATGGCAGGGGCTTATTCAGCATGCCCTTCAGGTTCATGAACTGGGTCGTGCTGGCGATGATATGCAGGTTCAGGGAGTTCTGTTCATTGAACAGAAGTTCAATGTTTTCCTTGGTCTGCTTAAGCATGTTCATATTGTTGCTGTTAATTCCGTGAACGACGTACTGCTGGATCAGGAAGGCGGACAGAGCACCGAGAACGACGAGCGGGATAAGCATGGGCAAAAGGAAGGTCAGCAGGTTTTTGATGAAAAAGCGGACGGTGGTCGTGATCATAAGTTATTCCTCGTTCCGATATTCTCTGGGAGTCATGCCGAAAAAGCTCCGGAACATCCGCGTGAAATTCTTTGCGTTACTGTACCCGACAATTTCGCTGATCTCGTACGTCTTGCAGTAGGTGGTCTTTAGAAGCTCGGCCGCACGCTGCATGCGAAGCTTCGTCACATAATCCGAGAAGTTCTCGCCGGTCTTGGTCTTGAAGTATTTGCTTAAATAGAAGGGGTTAAGAAAGACATGCTTTGCGGCGTTCTCCAGGGTGGCGGCGGACAAGTTATCCTGCAAGTAAGCCTTAACCTTCTCGATGGTCTGGTCCGCCAGGCTGCTCTCTGCGGTCGATGCAGAGGGGGGAGAGACAGGCATTCTTGCATTGTCCATTTCGCTTCGGAGATGTCCGAACACTTCGGCAATTTCCGTATATTTAGTAGGTTTTGTCAAATATCTCTTGACTCCATACTGTACGGCCAACTGCGCGTATTCGAATTCTTTGAAGCCGCTTAGAAGAACGACCTTGACCTCCGAGCCTTGTCGGTATAGTCGTTCTGCAACATCAATGCCCGACAGGGAGGGCATGCGGATGTCACAGAGAAGCACATCCACAGGCTGCTCCTGGATAAAGGCGAGTGCACCCTCACCGTCGCACGCTTGCCCGACAACTTGATAACCGAATTCATGCCATGGGAAATAGTTACTTAGACCGTTGCGAATTTCGCTCTCGTCATCGGTGATTAGAAGATTGTACACGGCCCACACTCCCTTCTTTTTTATTAATTCTTAAAATTTGATACCTTTCTGGTCTTACAGAGGCATTGATGCCAAGAAATGATTCCAAAAGCTGATGTAAAGTGTCTTTAATTAATCGTCATATTGACGTTAAATAAAGTTACAAGAAAAGAAACATGATTGAAATGTTGGGGGGCGTTCACAAGAAAATGAATATCATATTTGAAATATAGCATAAGTGTCCTGTGAAAAATATGTAGGTTTCCCCAAGGGAAGAGAGAAAAAAGTGTGGAATTTCACAGTTCCCTCCATAAAAGAGATTTGTGAGACAATTTATATGTAAACAAATATAACATATAAATGCTTAGTGGCAGATTGAATATTGAGATAAAGGAGGGGTTGCGCATGCTGCTTGAGCTTAAGGACGTAAAAACCGTTTTTAAAACGGACAAAGGAGAAGTCACTTCGGTGGACCGGGTTAGCTTTAAGCTGGATAAGGGGGAGACCATCGGCATTGTCGGTGAATCGGGCTGCGGTAAGAGTGTTACTTCCCTCTCGATCATGAGACTGCTCGGCAAGAACGGCAGCATCAGGGAGGGGGAGATTCGGTTCATGGACAGGGATCTCGCGAAGCTGCCTGAGGCCGAGTTGCGCTTGATTCGCGGCGGAGACATTGCGATGATCTTTCAGGAACCGATGACCTCACTCAATCCGGTGTTCACTATTGGGAATCAATTGACGGAAGCCATCCGGCTGCATACCGATTTGAGGGGCAAGGCTGCTGAAGCATACGCAGTCGAAATGCTTGAAAAGGTCGGTATTCCCCGCCCTGAAGCGATTATGAAGAGCTATCCGCACTCTCTATCCGGGGGAATGAGACAGCGGGTGATGATCGCAATGGCACTGTCCTGTAAACCAAAGCTGCTCATCGCCGATGAGCCTACGACTGCACTGGACGTGACGATTCAGGCGCAAATTCTGAATTTGATGAAGGAGCTCCGTGAAGAGATGGGTGCCTCGATTATGCTCATCACCCATGATCTCGGCGTTGTTGCGGAAATGGCGGACAAGGTTGTGGTCATGTACGCCGGTCAAGTGGTCGAGGAGACTGACGTGTTTACCCTGTTTGAGAAGCCGCTTCATCCTTACACGCAAGGATTGATGAGATCCATTCCCCACATTGAAACCGATGCCGAGGAGATGCTGGCCTCCATCCCGGGTGCGGTTCCTCCACTTACGAACATGCCGAAAGGCTGTCGATTCCATACTCGATGCGAGTTTGCCGGAGGGAAATGTCTATCCGAAGCGCCGACGCTGCTGCCGGTTCAGGAGGGTCACCAAGTGCGCTGCTGGATGGCACAGGATCCAGGTGCCTGGAAGATGCGGGAGGAGGAAGCCATATGACGCTTGCGCAACGCAGAGTGGCCCTAGAACCTCTACTTAAAATCGAAGGCTTAAAGACGTACTACCCCATCAAACGAGGATTGCTGTCCCGCACAGTCGGAAGTGTCAAAGCAGTGGACGACATTTCGCTGGAGCTGTATCAAGGAGAGACGCTAGGACTTGTTGGCGAGTCGGGCTGCGGCAAGTCCACTATCGGACGGAGCATCATTCGACTTGAGAATCCAACGGAAGGCAGAATCTGGTTTGAAGGGAAAGAAATTACGACAAGCACAATGTCAGACCTCCGCGGGGAACGGACGAAAATGCAGATGATTTTTCAGGACCCCTACTCCTCTCTTAATCCCCGGATGCGGGTGCAGGAGCTGCTCGCCGAGCCGATGCGGGTGCATGGTTTGGCCGGTGGAGGAGAGCTGGAAGCAAGAATAGATAACCTTCTTGACACGGTCGGCATTCCCCGCAGCTACAAGCAGAGATTCCCTCATGAATTCTCAGGCGGTCAGAGGCAGCGCATCGGCATCGCCCGCGCACTTTCCCTGAACCCGAAACTCATCGTGTGCGATGAGCCGGTATCCGCGCTCGACGTCTCCATTCAGGCGCAGATCTTGAACCTGTTGAAGGAGCTGCAGCGGGAGCTCGGACTCTCCTATTTGTTCATCGCTCACGGTCTCGGGGCGGTTAAGTACATCAGTACCCGCATCGCTGTAATGTACCTTGGCAAGGTGGTTGAGATCGGAACGAAGGAGCGGATCTTTGCGAGCCCGCGCCATCCGTATACCCAAGCTTTGCTCAATGCTTATCCGGTACCGGATCCCCTCAAGCGTGGACAGGAGAGAATCGTTCTTCAGGGAGATGTGCCAAGCCCCGCTAGTCCGCCGTCAGGCTGCCGATTCCATACCCGTTGTCCGTTCGTCCAAGCAAAGTGCAAGGTGGAGGAACCTCTTCTGCAAAGAGGAGAACACGCAGCAGCTTGTCATTATCCACTGACTTCCGGCTAAATCGCAAGAGAGGAGAAAGAATATGCTTACTTACGTCATTCGCCGCATTCTGATTGCGATCCCTGTCTTGTTTGGCATTACGATCATCAATTTCGTCATCATCAACCTTGCGCCGGGTAACCCGATCGACATGTACATGACGCCGGACACACCTCCGGAGCTGCTCGAGCTACGTAAGGAGCAGCTTGGATTGAACGATCCGATTATCATTCAATATTTCAAATGGCTGGGACAACTGCTGTCCGGCAATCTCGGCTACTCCTTCAGCACAAGCGAATCCGTTGTATCGCTCATCGGTGAGCGTCTTGGGCAGACGGTGCTGCTCGGCATCTGTGCTCTAATTATTGGCCTATTGATCGCGCTGCCAATCGGTATTATGAGCGCGGTCCGGCAAAACTCGAAATTTGACTACCTCATGACAGGACTCTCGTTCGTTGGAACCTCGATTCCCCAGTTTTTCCTTGGTCTCGTGTGCATTTATATTTTCGCTGTTCAACTGGGCTGGCTTCCCGTCGGCGGAACGGAGGATCTTGGTGGAGGAGGAGGGTTCGGCGACCGAATTAGTCATTTAGTGCTTCCTTCCATAGCACTGGCTGTCGGTATTGCCGGACGCAAAGTGCGCTATATCCGGGCCAGTATGCTGGATGTACTGAAGCAGGATTACCTGCGAACAGCGCGAGCCAAGGGGCTCAAAGAGTTTTTTGTCACCAACAAGCATGCACTA
The DNA here is from genome assembly GCF_047246825.1 of Paenibacillus xylanilyticus. Lineage (GTDB taxonomy): Bacteria > Bacillota > Bacilli > Paenibacillales > Paenibacillaceae > Paenibacillus > Paenibacillus xylanilyticus_B. The sequence goes on from NZ_JBFOLB010000001.1 coordinate 193,744, forward strand.
CGCAACGCACTGATTCCGATCATTACCGTTGTCGGGATGGAAATTCCGATGCTCTTCGGGGGAGCCGTCATTGTCGAGCAATTGTTTCAATGGCCGGGCATCGGTCAGTTGACCATTCAATCGATCATGTCCCGCGACTATTCGACCATCATGGGCCTGAACCTGGTCGCTGCCATGATCGTACTGGCAGCCAATCTGCTCACGGATATCTTCTACTCGGTAGCCGATCCTCGCATCCAATATCATTAAGTTAAGGCTTATTACCACGAATTGAACACGAATGAGAGGAGGCGGACTCGATGTCTGCTGTACAAACCCCAGTCGCCAGAGGAGTCATTCTTCCCATTCAACAAGAAAAGCCCGAAGGCGTCTTCCGGCAAATGGCCCGGCGTTTCCTGAAGCATCGGCTGGCCGTCGCCGGGCTTGTCGTTACCTTGCTGCTTATCCTCATCGCCATCTTCGCCCCGTGGCTATCCCCGCATAGTCCTTATGCGGTAACCGCCGAATTTTCTGCCGCGCCTTCATCTTCCCATTGGCTTGGAACCGACCAGGTGGGAAGAGACGTGCTGTCCCGCCTGCTATACGCGACGAGAGTCGCTGTCACGGTCGGGTTCGGAACGGTCGCTCTGTATGTGGTGTTCGGAACGATCATCGGTCTTTGGTCCGCTTATGTTGGCGGCTGGGTCGACATGATGGTCATGAGAATTACCGATATGTTCATGGCATTCCCCTACATGATGGTTATTCTCGTTGTTGTCAGTGTGCTTGGACCAACACTCTGGACGCTCGTGCTTGTTCTTGCTCTATTCTCCTGGCCGTCCATCGCCCGACTTGTCCGGGGAAGCGTATTGACGCTTAAGCAAATGGATTACGTTAAAGCCGGAGTCGCCCTGGGGCTCAGTACGCCGCGCATCGTCTTCCGTCACATCCTGCCGAACGCGCTGGCTCCGATCATCGTGAATGCGACCTTTGGTGTTGCGGCGGCAATCATGGCGGAGTCCGGGCTGAGTTTCCTGGGCATGGGTGTACAGCCGCCGACCGCCAGTTGGGGCAATATGCTGACGGACGCTCAATCCATTAGCGTCATGACCGACCAGCCCTGGCTTTGGCTGCCTCCCGGGATCATGATTCTGGTGACGGTGCTCGCCATCAACTTCGTAGGTGACGGGCTGCGCGACGCACTCGACCCTAAACAATAAACCACAGGCATCTGTCAAATATGGCATTCTAAAAGATAATTAGGTGGAGGAGATCAGATGAAAAGGGTGCGTAAAGCTTGGATTTGCGGAGTATTAACATTATTAATGGTATTGGTCACGGCCTGTGGTTCGAATTCTGGCAGCAATACAACATCGTCTCCGGGGTCGGATGGCGAGAGTGCTTCTGCTTCCGGAGGCTCCGATCAGCCTCTGTATATCGGTCTTGTGAATCCGGTGACAACATTCGATGTCTTCAATTTGGACAATGCAGGTGTCTTCGTTAACTCGTTGATGAGCGATACGCTTGTTGCCATGAACAGCGAATATGGATTTGATCCGAAGCTTGCTGAATCAATCGAAACGACGGACAACCAGAACTTCACCATCAAGCTGAAAAAGAACGCCAAGTGGAGTGACGGGGAACCGTTCACAGCAGACGACGTCGAGTTCACGTTCCGCATGTTTACGGACGTCAACGTGAAGACGCTCCTCAACATGACGTTCGTCACTGGACTGAACGAAGCCGGTAAGAGAGAGGAGGGGCAAACGGAGCTGGGATTTTACGAGAAGGTTGATGATTACACTTTTGTTATCAAGACGAAAAACCCGATGGAGACGAATCAATTCAAGAGTCAATTCGGCACGTACTTCCGCTTTCTGCCAGAGCATGTGTTGAAGGACGTAGCCCCGGTGGACCTGAACAAGAATGAATTTATGATGAATCCTACGGTCACCAACGGTGCCTACAAGTTCGTCAAATTCGCCAAGGACCAGTACGTTCAACTGACCGCGAACGAGCAATATTACGAAGGTGCGCCGAATATCAAGGATATTTACATCAAGATGATGCCAGCGACGAATCTGGCAGCGCAGCTCCAGACAGGCGACATACAGTTGACTTCTCCGGGTGTAGGTCTCATTCCGGTGCAGGATTTTGACAAGGTAGCCAATATGGCGAATGTGACCACGGGCTACGGCGATGCGAACAATCCGAACATTATGTTCATTAATACGAAGAAATTCCCGGATCCAAAAGTGCGGCAAGCAATCGCTTATGCCATGAACCGCCAGCTTATTGTAGATCAATTGCTCAAAGGACAAGGCGAACTCGTGGATGGCATGCTTGGCCAAAACCACCCTTACTACAATAAAGATATACCACTGTACAGCTACGATCCGGAGAAAGCGAAAGCACTGCTGGAGGAAGCGGGCTGGGACTTCAACCAGACGATTGAATTCGTCGTACCGACAGGCAACAAGATCCGTGAGCAAGCATCTGACATCATTGCCGAGAACCTGAAAGCAGTCGGTCTGAAGGTACAAGTAACAAAGCTCGATTTTCCGACAACCTATCAAAGAGCACTTAAGCACGATTATGACTTGACGATAATTAATCTCGGATTCATTCTCGATCCGAACTCCGTGCTAGGGCTGTTCAAGACAGGAGTCAGCTTCAATATCGCAGACTATTCGAGCGCCGAAGTCGACGAGCTGCTGGTCCAAGGAGCGGAGGAGCTGGAGCCATCCAAGCGTTTCGAGATTTACAAGCAGGTTCAACAAATCCTGCACGACGATGTTCCGGTTATCGCTCTGTTCGCTGACAAGCAAATGTATGCTGCGGCCAAAAATCTAGACCTTGGCAAAGGCCTTGAGACCAGTACGGTTGGCCTGACGAACAATGTCGCCAAGTGGACGTTCACCCCATGATCGAATAAGACTAGCTTCGGTTCAGGGAGGAGCTGTAGATGCCAGGTTTGAAAAAGGAGAAACCACCTCTGCTGAGCGTAGAAAGTCTCAAGACGTATTATCCGATCCGGCAGGGCTTTTTCTCGCAGGTCACAGAATACGTCAAGGCGGTCGACGGTGTCAGCTTCTCGATTCGCGAAGGAGAAACGCTCGGTCTCGTCGGAGAATCGGGCTGTGGTAAGTCGAGTGTCGGTCGCACGCTGCTTCAACTAGAAACTCCTTATGAAGGAAGGGTTCTCTATGCGGGCCGGGAATTGGCAGAACTCGGCAAGAGGGAACTTCGCCGAACCCGGGCGAGCATAGGGGTGATTTTCCAAGACCCATACTCCTCGCTTAACCCCCGGATGAGGATCAGTGATATTCTGGCAGAGCCTCTGCTGGCGCACCGACTCGAGAGTCGTTCGTCTGTTCGGGATCGGGTGGATATTCTGCTCGAAACAGTCGGAATTTCAATAGAAGACAAAAGTCGTTATCCTTATGAATTTTCCGGAGGACAGCGACAGCGAATTGGCATTGCGAGAGCCTTGTCCCTAAACCCCAGGCTGATCGTGTGTGACGAGCCCGTTTCCGCTCTCGACGTCTCGATCCAGGCACAGATTCTGAATCTCCTGAAAAAGCTCCAGAAGGAGGAGGGTCTCGCTTACCTGTTCATCGGACACGGTCTCGGCGCCGTCCGCTATATCAGTGATCGAATAGCGGTTATGTATCTGGGCAAGATCGTAGAGATTGCGAGCCGGGAGAAGCTGTTCAGGGCGCCGAAGCATCCCTATACGAACGCCTTGCTTAGTGCGAATCCGGTAACAGATCCAAGGCTTCGTTCGCAGAAGCGGATTATCATCCAGGGGGATGTACCAAATCCGGTCCGCCCGCCAGGTGGCTGTCGTTTTCATACGCGCTGCCCGATCGCCAAAGCAATCTGTCGCGAATTCGAGCCGGAGCTCAAAGGTCACGATCATGCCGTTGCCTGCTTCGCATTTGATTGACCGATAGCCTGTACTCAGAGTATTTGCTGCATCTGTTGCATCCTTTGCCCGTGAATAATGGAGATTTGCCAAAATGAAGGAGAGAGGTGTTTGGCATGAATGAGAAGATCATTGAAGAGGTTACCGCGTATATCGAAGGGAAGAGAGATTTATTTATTGATGTAAGCGACTCGATATGGGACTTTGCTGAGACGCGATTCGAAGAGTTTGAATCAGCAGATTTGCTCTGCAAGGAACTGGAACAGGAAGGGTTCTCCGTTGAAAGAGGCGTTGCCGGACTCGCCACTGGATTTATAGGCAGCTTCGGGAATGGTTCCCCGGTCATTGCGATTCTTGGTGAGTTTGATGCCCTGGCGAGCCTTAGCCAGCAGGCGGGAGCTGCGGTTTTCGATCCTGTTGTGCCGGGAGCAAATGGACATGGATGCGGGCACAATTTGCTCGGAGCAGGTTCTCTTGCGGCTGCCTTTGCGGTCAAGAATTACTTGCAGGAGCATCAAATCTCCGGCACGGTTCGCTACTATGGTTGTCCGGCGGAAGAGAGTGGATCCGGTAAAGCCTACATGGCCAGATCAGGCTTGTTCCAGGATGTCGACGTCGCTTTCTGCTGGCATCCTGCCACGATGAACGTCGTCATGCATATGTCCTCTCTTGCCAATTTGCATGTGCACTTCAAATTCGCAGGCCGCAGTGCCCACGCGGCAGCCGCACCCCATCTCGGACGAAGCGCCCTGGACGCGGTCGAGCTGATGAACGTGGGAGTGAACTACTTGCGTGAGCATATGATTTCGGATGCCCGAATCCACTATGCCGTGACGAATACAGGCGGCTTCGCACCCAATGTTGTTCAGGCGGAAGCAGAAGTGAATTATTTGGTTAGGGCGCCGAAATCCTCCCAGGTTGCTGACCTGTTCGAACGGGTTCTCGATGTTGCTCGTGGAGCGGCTCTGATGACGGGAACCAAGATGTCATATCACTATGAAGGTGGAGCGTCCAATCTCATTCCGAATGCGACCTTGGAAGGCAAAATGCACGAGTTCCTCAGTGGGCTTGAGCTTCCCATTTATACGGAGGACGAATTGGCCTTCGCCCAAGAGATCTTTGCTGTTATCCCGGATGAGGATAAGACGAGTGCATCGCGGCAGAATGGCAAAGGGGTCCATGACATGCTTTCGGCCCGTCCTCTTGCGGGCTTCGTCGCTCCACTTATGGAGACAATGCGCGTTATGCCGGCGTCGACGGACGTCGGAGACGTCAGTTGGAATGTGCCGACTGCGCAATGCGGCACGGCGACCTGGGCTTACGCGACGCCAATCCATGCCTGGCAGACCGTTGCGCAGGGCAAGAGCGGCTATGCCCACAAAGGCATGCTGCTCGCGGGCAAAGCGATGGCCTGCACTGCCATTGCAGCGCTGCTCGATCCTGTACTCATCGAGATGGCGAAGGCGGAGTTGGCGGAACGGCTGGAGGGAGAGTCATACGTTAGCCCGTTCCCCGATGAGGTGATGCCTCCGAATCTTTCTTTTTCTCAAAGAACTGGCGGAGCAGCAACTGAACAAACAACGGTGAATGTGTAATCCCACCCAAATGGAATATAGCGAATGACGATGGCAGCAGGAGACCACAGAAGCGAAATAAAGCTTCAGGGCACCGAAAGAGCAAGTCAGCGGCTGGCCGGCCGCTGGTTAAACTCTTTGGTAAACGTACCGCCATCCGACGCAACTCTGGAGAGAGCGAACAAGCCACCAAAGGAATACAACGGTCGGAGCCGCCCGTTTAAATTCTCAGGTAACCGGGACAGAGAACACGGCATAAGCCGGTTCACTGTCCCATTTTTATATATCAACCTTAGGAGGGTAATACGGCTGTGCTGTTCCATTGGCTGAAGCCGGGCGATAAGCTGAACTGAACGTTACAGAGATTATGTTCTCGTCATAGTTTAAAGTAAAAAGACCAGTCAACGCTGGTCTTTTTTTTGTTTAGTAATGTGAAGATGAGAAAACAACACTTTTAACACAAAGAGGGCATGGGAACGGGCCGCGTACAATAACGGAAACGAATAACCTGTTGCTAAATGGATAATCTGTTGTACAATATTCCGCGAATAGGTTTGTTAAATTCAAGGGTAAAGTCTGGATTTCAGGAGAGGTTGATGAAGTTTGATAAGACGACTTCAGTTGAAACGTGGAAAACTTAGCCGATGGCTTCACGGTATCTCTTTCAAACAAAGAGTTCGTTTGTCATTCATGGTTATGATAACGCTTGCAATTGGAGCGGTAGGCATGACAAGCTATTGGATTGCATCGAAGGAGCTTCAAAAGAATGCATTTGAATCCAGCCAAGAGACCGTGAACAAAACGACCCAGATTCTGGACGATAAACTGTCTGGAATCTCCAATTCCGTTCGTTCCCTTATGTTCAGTTACGCATTTAAGGATATGATGCTGGATGTGCAGAGTAATGACATCTCCAATTATTATGTGCATTTGTCCGAGCTTCAATATGTATTTTCGCAGGTGTCTTTCAACGAACCTTTGATCGAAAGCATTCTTATTGCCACGCCGATTGGGGATTTTTATCCGATCTCGCAGCGCCGTTCCCAGACACAATCCTTTTATGAATCCAGCATGTATTATGACGTAAAAGAGAACTATGGAGGAGTCTGGATCAAGGGGCACACCGACAAGTTTTTTACCGGGAACAGTCGTACGCTGTCCTTTGTTACGAAGGGAACGCTAGATAACGTTTCGAATACCAACGTATTTATTGTGGTGAACGTGAACGAAAGCGGATTAATCGGCACCGTTAACAAACATTCCTCAAATGATGACAGCGACTATTTTGTCATTGATTTGAAAGGGGAGGAAGTGATCCGAACCGCATGGTCCTCCAGCCACAATCTTATGAAAGATAAGCTGCTGTTAAACAATGTTTCCGAAGATACACAAGGTTCTTTTTTTCATCATTTTGATGAAACCGATTACCTGGTGAACTACACCAGATCGGCCGTCGTTAACCATTGGAGCCTGTTCGGTATTCAGCAGAAGGATAAACTGCTTGAGCAAATGAACGGGGTCAAACGAACTACCATTTTAATTATGCTTTTCTTTCTCCTTCTTACCTGGCTTCTATCCACGAAATTGACTGCGATACTGCTGAATCCATTATATAAACTGCAGCGGCTCATGCGGGAGGTCGAAGACAACCGTCTGAATGTACGCTTTGCAAGTCGTTCTACCGACGAAGTAGCTCAGGTAGGCTATCAATTTAATCGGATGCTGGATGAAATCAATCGGCTTATCGATGATGTAAGACTGAGCGAATCTGGAAAAAGAAAAGCAGAAATGCGAGCATTAACCGCACAGATGGAACCGCACTTTTTGTACAACACGCTAAACACCATCTATTGTAAATCAGTATTAGGAGAAAACGATGAGGTCAATGAAATGATTTTATCCTTGTCTTCGATGTTTCAAATCGGACTGAGCGGGGGCAAAGACTGGAACACACTGGAGGATGAGATTCAACATGTGAAACAGTACTGCCTGATCCAACAAAAATGTTATGAAGGACGGTTTGAGTTTAACGTTACCGTAACGGATGATTCGTTACTAACCTGCCTTTTGCCTAAAATCTTACTACAGCCAATTGTGGAAAACAGCATTCAGCACGGATTTAAGGACATCAACTCCGGTGGTCGAATTTATCTAGTAATCACCAGGGAAAACAATTTACTTCGCTTGAGCTTCGAGGATAATGGGATCGGCATGAATGTTGAAAAAGTGACGGAGGGGATGCGACAACCCCCAGTCTCGAAGAAAGGGTATGCCTTGAATAATATTGTAAACCGGCTCAATCTCTTTTACGGCGAAGAAGCCGGAATCGAACTGAGCAGCCTTCCTGGCAAAGGATCAAGAACGGAAATATGGATACCGATTAGCGAAGGGGAGGTTGTAGCATGACAAAGGATGGACCTATGATTAAGTTATGCATCATCGATGACATTCGAAGCGTGGTTGACATGATTGCCAAGAAGCCGCCATGGAAGGAACATCATATAGAGGTTGTTGGTATGGCGCTGGATGGTGAGGATGGGCTTCGCCTGGTCAAGGAAAAGAAACCAGAAATTGTCCTCACGGACATCCGCATGCCTAAAAAGGATGGGCTAGCCATGACTCAAGAAATTCTCGAAAATTCTCCCTCTACGAAAATTGTGATTTTGAGCGCGTATACTGATTTTTCTTTTACAAAACAGGCCATTCGTTTAGGTGCATTTGATTTCATTAAGAAACCCTTTTCCATAGACGAGGTCATCCAAATTGTATTAAAGGCAAAGGCGGCTTATCTAGAAGAATGGCAGGAGCAGAGAGAAGTCTTGGAACTGAAGCAGAATATGATCAAGAGCTTGCCGATTTTGCAGCAGGAATACTTGTCACTGGTTATTCATCATCGCACAAATCCAACTGCCGCATATTTAAGATGGCAAACACTTGGGATCCAGCTTGATTCCAAGGATTTCAGTCTCTTTATCGTGGAACTGGATCGCTTCATGGACAAATATAAACAGCAGCCTGCACGGGAAGTGGAGCTGATCCGTTTCAGCCTCCGAAATATTCTGGAGGAAACGATAAGCAGTTTCACCCGTGGCGTCGTTTTTAGTGAAGCATTAAATCGGTTTGTCTGCCTGGTTCATTGCAAGGATATGAAGATGGCAGAACAAATTTCAGAATCATGTCGAGTGAATATGTACCAATTTACGCATTCAACCATTTCAATCGGGATTGGCAGGTGTGTTCAATCTATAGATGAATTACCTGACTCGTATCAACAGGCTATGAATGCACTCGAGTATCATTTCTATACCGATGGTGTGAACAATTATGTGCCTACTCCAGAGAATGAGAAAACCCTCCTGAACTACACGGCTTCGACAGAACAAGAGCTGCTGTTCGCCTTACGCGCCGGGCATCATGAAAAGTGTCAGCTGATTCTGGAGCAAATCTTCAATGATATGTTGCAGCGAGATCCATTTCCCAAACCACAGCAGGTCGAGAATTTAAGTTATGAGCTTTCATCCAAAATCTGTAGGGTTATGTCGGAGCAATTCCCTCACGAACGGGTGAAAAGACTGGAAGAACAATGGAATGCAGTGAAGCGTTCAGGACTTGTTTCGTTCCAGATGTTGAGGGATGCGGTGAAGGAAATATGCCTTGAAGCTTGTTCATGGATTGAACAGGAGCGCACAGACGAATCGACGAGATTGATATATCAGGCAAAGGATTACATCTGTGCAAATCTGCATACCAACCTGACCTTAGATGTTTGCGCGAAGCAGTTTAATATTAGCCCCGGCTATTTCTCAAATCTTTTTAAAAAAGTACTGAATATATCCTTCCAGCAATTCGTGATTCATCAACGGATGGAACAAGCCAAAGAGATGCTGATCGACGATTATCAGGTACAGGAGATCGCTCAAAAGCTTGGGTACGAGCATCGACGCTATTTCAGCGAAATTTTCAAGAAGCATACCAACATGACACCATCTGAGTTCAAGTTGTACAGTACCGGAAAAGTTAGTACGCATACGGATCTGCTGGATTAAGATCATTTATATAGATAAGCCTTGTTTCCGAGCTTTGTTTGGATGCAGGGCTTTTTTTGAAGGAAACATTTTCATTGAAAACCTGCCCTCGATGTGTGGTTACCCGCATTATGCAAGCGAGAAGTGCCCCTTATACTGAGAGATAGAAACGAGGTTTTGTAGATAAAAAAGGAGGTAACATGGATGAAGATAAGCAAGAAATTGCTCTTATCCGCGACGTTTTTGGTGTTTATGGGGAGTCTCGCAGCTTGTGGCAGCCCAAGTCCTTCGGATGAAGGAGCGCAGTCTGACGCCAATGCCAAGACCAAGATAACGTATTGGACTGGCGATCGTCATGATTCTGAATTTGTCAAAGAGACCATCGATACATTCAACCAAACGAACAAGGACAATATTGAGGTAGAACTGGTCATCAAGGGAGACGACTTCGATCAAGCGCTGGATATGTCCTACCAGACCTCCGAGCCGCCGGATGTTATTCGCGTGAAGGAGAATACCATACAGACTTTCTATAAAAAAGGGTTTCTTGCTCCGATCGACGAGTTTCTGACGGACGAAATGAAGGATAAGTTCCCGGTCATGGAGGATCTGAACAGTTTTGAGGGTAAACGCTACAGCCTGCCGAACTACGGCACAACGATGCGCCTGATTTATAATAAAGAGCTTTTCGCCAAAGCGGGCATAGAAACACCGCCCACCACATTGGATGAGCTCGTCGATACTGCCAAGAAAATAACTGAAGTGGGTAAGGCTAACGGAGCCTACGGGTTCGCTCAAAATTTCAAGAGTCCCTCCAGTGCTTTCGGGCGATCCGCACGGGTGATTGCAGAGGTGAGTGGTTACGGAGGCTTTGGATATGACTTTAAGACGGCCCGTTATGACTTCAGTGGTTTTAAACCCATTATCGAGGCTTTCAAAAAAATAAAAGACGACGGCAGTATGCTTCCAGGCGTCGAATCACTTGATATTGACCCGCTGCGCGCTCAGTTTGCGGAAGGGAAAATCGGTATGTATTTATCCTTTTCCGCTGAAGCTGGAGTCTATCAATCCCAATTTCCAGCGAAGATTGACTGGGCTGCCGCACCTGTTCCATCCATCGATGGACATTTCAATGGGGCATCGGGCTTCTTGGGTGGACAGTGGCTAGCCATCAGCTCAGAGTCGGAGCATAAAGAAGCGGCATGGAAATTCCTGACCTACATGTACGACGAATCCATCCTTCAGCAGTACCAGGAAAAAGGGTTTGGAATATCGATGGTTCCTGTAGTTAGTGCGGTTGCTGCGAAGCCTGAAGTGAAAGGTATTGACGGGTTTCTCCCCAACCAGTACGACGGTGTCTGGCCGGTTTATCCGGCAGTGCCCGTTCAAGGCATAAAATCAGACGATGCCTTCTTCACATATATGCTTAGCGGTGGTGACCTGGATAACATCATAAACGATTTAAATACACGGTATAATGCCGCCTTAGATGCAGCCATCGCAAATGGGGAAGTGAAGGCAGAACCGATCGCTGATTTTAACCCTCTCAATCTTGCTGGAAAGTACGCCAAGTAGATGTTGTCACGGGGATGGATTTGTTCCATCCTTTCCTAAATGCTAAGAAATACAAGGAGTTGAGAGGATATGAATAAAGCGAAGAATGCCGCTTTTTCATACAGCTTTCTGTTGCCGAGCTTTATTCTGACCATAGTTCTAGGCATTTACCCGATGATATGGGCTATGAGATATATGTTTTACGATTATAAAGGATATGGCACCGAAAGATTCATTGGGTTGGCCAATTTCGAGCGTGCCTTCAGGGATCATCAGTTTTGGGAATCCGTAGCGAACACGTTCATTTATGCCGGAGGTAAACTCCTGATATCTATCCCGCTTGCGTTAATACTGGCCGTTATTCTGAATTGGAATATCAAAGGTAAAAACTTGCTTAGAGCCATTTTCTTTATGCCAACGATCATAAGTACAGCCGTAATGGCTGTCGTGTTTTTTACGATTTTTAATTCCTATAACGGCATACTCAATCAGTTTTTGATGAAATATCATTTCATCCAGAGTGCCATTGATTGGCTTGGTGTGGATTATGCGATGCTGACGGTCATTATTGTAGCGGTATGGGGAGCGATTGGAAATTACATGCTATTATTTTTGGCTGGACTCCAAAACATTCCTCAAGATGTTTACGAAAGCTCTGCATTAGATGGGGCCAACAAATTTCAGCAATTCCGATATATCACCATTCCAATGCTGGGGCCTGTAATGCAGATGATTATCATGTTAGCCATCATCAATGCGCTAAAAGGCTATGAGAGTATCTTGGTGATGACCGATGGCGGCCCGATTGGAGAAACCAATGTCATGTTCTTATATGTGTATAAATTATTTTTTCCACCGGCAGGCTCGGCAGCAGCCACGCAAATTCAGGAGTTTGGCTATGGTAGTGCAGTAGCTTTTATTACGGCAATAATCGTCGGCTTGATTACGATACTTTACTTCTATGGCTCAAAAAGAATGAGTCAAAACGATTAAGGAGGAAACGTTCATGAAAATCGCCTGGAATACTACACTATGGACGTTTCTGTTACTCGTCGCTTTCCTGACATTGTTCCCTGTGGTGATCACCTTCCTTGGTTCTTTTAAAACCAATGCGGAGCTTACCGCCGGGGCCACATTTCTGCCAGCGGATTGGCAGTTCTCAAACTATATTGAAGCTTGGGAACAGGCGAATTTCTCTACGTATACGCTGAATAGCCTATTCGTTGCCAGTGCATCAACGCTCGGAACATTGTTGGTTGCTTCCATGGCAGCATACGTTGTAGATCGGATGGATTTTATCGGTAAAAAGGTTTACGTAGGCCTTCAGGCATTTACGATGTTTGTAGCCATCGGCGCTGTAGTGCTGCGCCCTCAATTCGACCTCATGGTTAAGCTTCATTTGCATGACTCGCTGTGGGGAGTCATTCTGATTTTGATCAGCGCCCATGCTTCAGCATTTTTCATTCTGCTTAGTTTTATGAAGGGAATTCCCAGGGAGTTGGATGAAGCAGCCCGGATCGACGGGTGCTCGCCCGGCAGAACGTTCTGGAGAATTATCATTCCTTTGCTGACACCAGGCCTTGGCGTTTGTGCGTTATTTGCTTTTCGCGGTGCATGGAATGAATATCTACTCCCGTTTGTGTTTACGCTCAGCAAGCCAGAATTACAGACGTTGACTGTCGGCTTGGCCAATTTAAAATACGGTGTCGCCGCCGCTTCACAGACCCACTTCATGATGGCTGGAGCGTGCCTCTCCATTCTTCCGATTCTTATTGCTTATATCTTTGCTAACAAATCCTTCATGCAAATGACCGCCGGCTCTTTAAAGGGCTAACGGCACGCTATCGATAACAGGGAGGTTCATGCCATGAATTCGCTTCAGATTGGAAATCTTGTCTCAAGTTCCGTCATTAGGCGACATCCGGATAACCCGATTTTGGATGCGTCTCGCATTCCATACCCGACCGCGCTTGTGTTTAATGCTGGAGTAACCAAATTTAATGGAAAGTATGTCATGGTGTTTCGCAATGACTACGGCTGCGCAGAGCAGCAGATTCTTGAGCCCCAACATACAACGGACCTAGGGATCGCGTTTAGTGACGATGGAGTCAACTGGGAAGTACAACCGAAGCCGTGCTTTAAGCTGCATGACCAAGAGATTATACGTGCATATGACCCCAGGCTTACTGTACTCGGCGGTCGCTGTTATATGTGTTTTGCCGTGGATACACAACATGGTATACGCGGAGGCATTGCAGTTACTGACGATTTTGAACACTTTGAAATACTCAGTCTGTCAACGCCTGACTTGCGTAACATGGTGCTGTTTCCCGAGAAGATTGGTGGAAACTATATACGACTTGAGCGACCATTTACGGTTTACAGCCGAGGGGGAAAGGATCGGTTTGATACATGGATATCGGAATCGCCGGATCTGAAATACTGGGGGAATTCCGACCTGCTCCTAGCCGTGGAAGACGTTCCTTTCGCCAATGACAAGATAGGTCCTGCTGCGCCACCGATCAAGACGAAGCAGGGATGGCTTACCACCTTCCACGCCGTAGATCTAGATCCTGCAAGAGGCAAGAACGGATGGGAATCCTCCTGGAAAAAACGGTATACAGCCGGCTTAATGTTGCTTGATTTGGATAATCCGAAGAAAATCATCGGTATGTCTAGAGAACCTTTACTTGCACCAGAGGTTCCATACGAAACCCATGGAGGATTCCGCAACAACGTGATTTTCCCTGGCGGCATGATTTTAGAAGAAGATGGCGAAGTGAAGATTTATTACGGTGCCGCAGACGCCGTGGAATGTTTGGCGACGGCTCATATCGATGATTTGATTAAGCTATGTTTAAACGAGTAGTGGAGGTGGAGTGACAATGACCGTATGGAACCATTTGAAGAATCCTCCTGCTTGTTATCGAACGTTACCCTTTTGGTCTTGGAATGACGATCTAGATCAGCCCGAACTTATACGTCAGATCGAAGAGATGCATAGAGCTGGTATCGGAGGTTTCTTTATACATGCCCGCGGCGGTCTTTCGGTACCTTACATGGGAGAACAGTGGATGGATGCAATTCAGCTCTCTATAGAGAAAAGCCAAGAGCTCGGGTTGGAGGTGTGGCTGTATGACGAAAATGGCTGGCCCAGTGGGTTTGCCGATGGAAAAGTGCCTGCTCGGGGGCATGCATATCAGCAAAAGCTGCTGGCTTACGAGTGGGCTCCTTTTAAGCAAGGGAACAAAAATACAATAGCTGGTTATATTCAGTGTGGTGATGAACTGCATCTTTTGGCTCCGGAGGATCGGCGAAGTCCCGATTTAAGGATATATTATGAGGTGAATCCATATTATATCGACACGCTAAGCAAAACTGCAGTGAACGCATTCATAACCACCATTTATGAAGTGTATTGGGCCAGGTTTGGCACTAGTTACGATTCTGTACTGAAGGGGATATTTACCGATGAACCGCAGTTTGGCCGGTGCAATCTTCCTTGGTCATTGGAGCTTGAGCATGAATTTGAAACCCGTTTCGGGTACTCACTCCTCACAGCTCTTCCAGCACTGTTTTGGGACACCGATAACTGTCGGAAAATAAGAAATGATTACTGGTTGTGTGTCACCACCATGTTTACTGAAGCCTATGCCAAGCAAATTGGCACCTGGTGCGGGAAGAGGGGGTGGCTGGCCACCGGCCATGTCGTCGATGAGCAAACCCTTATGAGTCAAGCTACATCGGTAGGTGACCCACTTTCTTTCTATGAGCATCTGCAAATACCAGGTTGTGACTGGCTTGGCCGATCCGTTAGTGAAGAGCCTCTTGTTCCCAAACAAGTCAGCTCTGTCGTTCGGCAACTAGGCAAAAAACGAGCCATTACCGAGAGTTACGGTTGTGCAGGATGGAATGTTGACTTTGAGGATCTGAAGCGGATCGGGGAATGGCAGTTTGTCCATGGGATGAATCTCATGTGTCAGCACTTGCAGGCGTACACGCTAAAAGGAATGCGTAAAAGGGATTATCCGCCATCCTTATTCTACCAGCAGCCTTGGTGGGAGCACTATCATCACTTTAATCATTACTTTGCCCGATTGTCCATGCTGCTAATTGAAGGTACCCGCCAAGCGGGAGTACTGCTCCTGCATCCGATCAGGACCGCCTGGGTTGAGCAAGCGGGACTGGACTCAACCAAAATTGAGTTCTACCATCAATCGTTTGCACAGCTATCACGCTGGATGTGTCAATCGTTTATTGAGCATGATTACGGGAGCGAGGGAATCATAGAACGACATGGCAAGGTAGAAAGTGGACAGTTCATTATAGGAGAGGCCGACTATCGGGTGGTTGTCATTCCACCAAGTGTCACATTAAGCAGCCATGTCGTGCATCTTCTACAGCAGTTCGTCCTTCAAGGCGGGACATTGATCGCATTCGAGCCTTATCCGTACCTGATTAATGGAGAACGGAGAGCCGAAATCAGTCATTTAATAGAAGCTGCACTGAAACCCGCGTACAACCGTTTATCTCTGGAGAAGATGATTTCCAATACGGTTTCGCCATCAATTTTTGTTAAGGATAAACAAGGAATTCCGATAACATCGGATATGGTTAACGTTCAGACACTCAAACTTGACGACGCTTATCTTTATTATTTAGTGAATTCCGGTAAAGAGTGCTACCCCGATTCAGAGGTAACCATTTATCAAGAGGGGATGCTATCTTTAATTGATTTGGAGAGTGGTAACATCAAACCTCTGAATCAGAAACCATTGGAGGGCAGTACACAGGTAAATCTAACCCTGTATCCCGGTCACTCCTATATGATTCGTCTTGTCCAGGAGGAAGTGCAATCGCACGTCGAACCGGTAACGAAAATGCAAGCTGATTATTCCAATTGTCACATTCAGCATTTGAATACAGATTGGAAAATCCATGATATGGATGAGAACAGCTTAACGCTCGATATGTGCAGATATCGTCTGGAACATGGTGAATGGTCAACGGAGATGCCCCTTGTTTTTATCCAGGAGGAGCTGCAGAAAATCGGATCTGCCGTGAATATCGAGTTGGAATTTTGTATTAACCTGGCATTTGATCCCACCGATGGACGGGAAATGTTTCTCGTTTTGGAAACTCCGGAGAAAGTGCGCATCGTTGTTAACGATAAAGAAGTAGCATCGAACAGTTGTGGTTGGTGGAGGGACATTGCTTTCAAAAAGATAGATATTAGAGGCTGCCTTCGTTATGGCCGGAATAGGATCCGCTTCATCCTGGATTTCTGGAATTCGTCCGAAACGTATGAAGCTATGGAGCGGGCTGGTCAATTTGAATCCGAAGCCAACAAGCTTACATTGGATACGGAGCTCGAAAGCATTTATATTGTCGGCGATTTTGCCGTAGCATCGGAATCAGCTTATGTGGATGGCCAACTTGGAGTCATGTATACGGATGGACCATTTATGCTAACTGAATATCCGGGAATATTCTCGATTGAAGATGATTTGGTCAGTCAGGGCTTGCCTTTCTTTGCAGGGAGCATTCGGCTAACGCAGACGGTTTCCGTTCGTTCTGATGATCAGGCTTCCTGGTTATGGCAGTTCGGCTCTAAACCTAATGCGATTATCACCCAGTTAAAAATAAATGGTGAAGAAGTTCACACCTTTCTATGGGAACCTTATGAGGTGGATATTACTAAATTTCTCCGGTCCGGAGATAACTTCATTGAGCTCCAGCTGACCAATAGCTGCAGAAACTTACTCGGCCCTCATCATCACATAAAAGGAGAACCTCTCAAGGTTGGTCCGGACAGCTTCAAGGATAAGGCAGGATGGACGGATAAGGACCTCGACAAAGACACTCATATCTTCCAAAGCCGCTACGCATTTGTTCAGTTCGGCCTGTCTGACGTTCCTAGATTGGTTCGCATGACGAATGATTTAATCTCAGAGCCTGCTTCCTGAAGAGGTCGGAATGCACGAGAATGCTGATTCAGAAAATGTGTAATTGTTTTCAAAAGAATGAGCGAAAAGGAGGCGTATGTCATGACAAGGGTTAAAAAATGGATTTGTGGAACCTTTGTATTTATGCTCGTTTCTACCTTGCTGGCAATAACTGCAATTCCGCAAGTTCAAGCGCTGGAGGCCGGGGAACTGCATGTTTCTATGATCCCTGCATCCATCTTTCCTTATGAGCCCTCAGATCGTTATGCAAGCTCCGTAAATTATACCCTCAAAGCAAATGGAGTACCTGTTCCCGTGGTCAAGGGCTTCAGCGACTATGACTATGCACATTTTTCCATGTCAGATGGTCCTGTCACTTACGAATTAACAATCCTGAATACGGACAAGGTTCATGAGTACTCCATAAGTCCGAAGAAACTTGGAATTCAAGCTGACAAGATAGAGGGGAGAACCATCACCTTCACGACTCAATCTGATGAGTACTTAATCGTAATGATGAATAATCGCAAGACGCGTATGGTCATCGCTGCAGATCCGCTCGAAACGGACGTTCCTGCATCAAATGGTGAGGGTACCTTCAATATTGGTAGTGCTCCGTATCATGTTGATTCTTCAAGTTCTTCCTTAACTCAAGTTTCTTCAACAACGGCGGCGATCCAGCAGGCGATTGATGATGCTAGTCAGTATGGAACCAATAAAGGGGGTGGGGTACAAGGCACTGTTTATGTACCTGCAGGAACCTACTATATTGGCAATTTGGTTTTAAAAAGCAATACGGCGATCTACATGGAACCCGGAGCTACTTTTGTGTCTACAGGGAGGACGGCGGATTATACAGAACATTGGTTCAAGGATTCGATGGGTCGACCGGCAACCTGGTGGATCTCAACTGCATTTCAGTCCGAAAACATTCGAATCTATGGACGGGGTACAATTGACGGAAACGGGCAAGCCCTGCATGACGACAAAGGCTCCAACGGCAAGGGGATGATTAATAATCTGGTTGTTCCGATTGACACATCCCATTTTGTGATGGAAGGCATTGTCATAAGAGAATCAGCGGGTTGGGCTGTAGTAACCGTTCGTTCCGATGATTTAACCTTTAGAAACCTAAAGCTCTTCAACAGTTTGGGTATGGGAGAGAACGATGGTATAGATATTTGTGAATCCCAAGATGTCGTTGTTCAGAATGCGATTGGCATCTCTCTTGATGATCCTTTCTCCACGAAAACATGGAAAGAGGACACCGATATAGCTTCGGGGAACGTACCTTGGCCGGGTTCACCTGAACCCGTGCGCAATGTGTTATTTGAGGATACGATAGCGTGGACATTATGCTATGGATATAAGATCGGCCAAGGTGTCATGCAGGATCAATCCAATATCGTATTTAGAAACGGCGTGGTTTACAAGGCAGCAGTAGGATTCGCCATACATCATAAATACGGTACCGGCACGGTGAATGACGTTAGATTTGAATCCATGGACGTCGAAGATATCAGCGGCAAGAACGAAGATAATAGTGCCTGGATGACCATTTTTACTGTGGATGGAAGCAATAATGGTGTAGGGCCGATCAGAGACATCCATGTAAAGGATATTACAGTACGTGATGCTGGAGAAAGTTTTGCCAAGATTAAAGGTATGGAAGGTGCCGATATTACGGACCTGACCTTTGAAAATGTCTATATGCCTGGAGCAAACGAACCGGCGACTACGCTTAACGAGATGAACTTTTTGAGTAAAGAACATTACAGCGATGTCACGATTAAACCTGTTCAAAATGAGGAACCGCTCCCAAGAACCAACTTGGCACTTCAACGTCCAGCCGTGGCATCATCCAATGATGGGATAGAGGATACTGCACCTTATGTGAACGACGGGAAGTTAACAACGCGTTTTGGATCAAAGCGGGGAGTGGATCCCGGTTGGATATACGTGGATTTGGGAGAGAGCAAAACGATAGATGAAGTCAGACTCTTTTGGGAGACCGCTTATGGGAAGAGTTATCGAATACAAGTAAGCGAGGACCCAAGTCATGAGGCAAACTGGAGAGAAGTATACAGCACTACGACAGGCAAAGGTGGCTTGGAGACAATTACTTTTGACGAAGTAGAAGCGCGGTATGTCCGAATGTATGGAACCGTTCGGGCCACCATATACGGATATTCGATTTGGGAATTTGAGGTGTATGGTCCTGAAGAGTAGAATGCCAAAATCTGAATGAAAATCATTCATAAATGACATTCTAAAGAAGTAGTATAACTCTAATTTTCCAGAGGAGGAGATCTTTTATGGCTCGCCAGAAGAAAAGGCAGGAAGCTGCCTGGAAGTCACGAAAGCAAGAACAGCATCCTCATGGTAAAATCAAATCGCTTAAAGAGTTATCGAGCGAATATGACGAGAAGAATACTACGATATAAGGGACTGACTGCCTGTGCAATTTGCAGGCAGTCGCCACAATGAATTCATGTAATCCTAATCCTATGTATCAGACAAAAACCGCATTCCCGCTCAGAGTCGCTAAAATTAGCGGCTTTTTTTACTATAGAGTGCTGTAATCAATCCAACTTGTCTCCCACATAATGAAAAGAGTGAATATGCGTCTTGGTCAGTTCGATCACGTTCTGGATAAACGCCTCACGGGATTCGCGAAATCCGCTTAATATCCAATTGTTCAGTAGTCCGAAGAAGCCATAAGCCGTATAGTACTTGAAATACTCCATATTCACTGGAGAGTTGTTGATCGTCTCGAATATAAATTGTTCCTCGTAGATTTTGAGTATGGTCTGTGGGAAGCCTGTGTGCAGACCAGGCAACGTATCATCATATCGGATCAATTCGAAAAAGTCCCGGTGTTCATGAATGTAGTCCACGATTTGGAAGGATTCCGAATTGAGCTTGTTAGTGTAGACCTTCTGACCGTGCGTATATGGCCGGCCTACGGAGCACCTCAGACCTTCGAGCTTCTGGGACAACAATTCTTCAGCGAGCACAAATTTATCTTGGTAATGTAAGTAAAATGTGCTGCGATTGTAACCCGACTGGTCAACGATGTCTTTGACAGACACAGCATGGTAGCCCTTTTTCTTAATGAGCTGGATTAGGGCCATTTTAAGGTGCTCTTTGGTGCGATTGCGTGGTTGGGATGTCACAATAAATTCATCATTCATTCAAAAAATCTCCTATAAAAATAGACATTGTTCCACGAAGTGTCTATGTAGTAGACACATCATCGTATCTTAATGATTGGATTGTTACAATTTTAAGCATACAATTAGTTTTGTAAACGTCATATAGCACTATTTGTATAGGTGCTATTCAAAATAGTATACTGGAGGATTTAATCATGAGCAAACTTCAAGACAAAGTGGCAGTTATTACAGGAGGGGCATCCGGGATCGGCGCAGCGACAGCACGCTTATTCGTTTCAGAGGGAGCCAAAGTGGTTTTGGTGGACCTGAATGAAGAAAAGGGAAAGGCGTTTGAGCAGGAACTGAAAGCGCTTAAAGCGGATGCCCTCTTTATTAAAGCGAACATCACGAGTGAAGAAGAAGTTGCTGACATTTTCAAACAAACCATTGAGGCTTTTGGTAAAGTGGATATCGTATTCAACAATGCAGGGATCGGGCGTGTTCATCCTTCGCATGAGCTTGACTATGCCGAATGGCGTAATACGGTCAATGTGGATCTTGACGGCGTATTCCTGGTTGCACGTGAATCGATCCGCGAAATGCTCAAAATTGGCGGAGGAACGATCGTTAACACAGCTTCCATGTACGGATGGGTTGGTTCGCCGGGTTCTGCAGCCTACAATGCAGCAAAGGGTGGCGTCGTGAATTTGACTCGTTCACTCGCACTGGAATATGCTGAACAAAATATTCGGGTAAATGCACTTTGCCCAGGTTTCATCGATACACCGATTATTCCAGAAGAGAGCAAGCAGGCTCTGTCTGCGGCAACACCAATGAAACGACTTGGACAAGCAGAAGAAATGGCTAAAGCTGTTCTGTTCCTGGCTAGTGACGATTCATCCTATATGACAGGGAATAGCCTGATCGTTGATGGAGGATACACCGCTCAATAAGAGTGATGTGTAGTTCCGAAAATAGGGTCTTATAATATAGAAATGCAACAAAACCTGAAGAGCTCACTTCAGGTTTTTGTTGTTTTAACGGCAGCGTTCCGGGGGCCCAAGTCAATGACAAGAACGTGTACCTATTGCCGTAATGATTGGATCAGTTTGCGGACAAACCATATGAACAAGAGAATGACTAGGATCAGAATGATTATTCCGGGAAAACCAATACTATTAATCATAAACCCTCCTAATATTATCCATGAATCACTTCGGTTCATTATAACATAGGAAAGAAACAGAACATTTAGAATTTCTACAGAGTCTGTTAGGCTGAAGTGTTCGTTAGCTGTTGCCGATCTTCTGGTTGCTTTGTTGTGCGTTATTTTAGATTTTTATTCATTGCAGAGAGAATGAGGGAATTACCACAACCCTTGTCAGATTCCTATAATTGTTTGTGCATTGGCAGAGTAGAGATGTATGTGGTAAGATGTGAATATAGATAATTGATTTAAGTAACCTAATTCAATAGAGGTGATATGAATTGGAGGATGAACCATTCAAGATTGGTCTTTCCAAGAAAGACGGTCAGCTCGGTTTTGTTTTTAATCGTGGGGGGCCGCGTGAGGGTGCAGGAAGAAAGGGAATCGGCATAACGAAGAAGGTTTCCTTGACTCTGACTAAAGATATCTGGGAAGAAGTTGATCGTGAGTGTGGAGATCTGGAGATTTCCCGGTCATCCTTCTTAAGGCATGTGATTGAGTCCTATTACGCCGCTAATAAGAAAGACAGGTGAATAAGTTGTTAGTCCACTTATCAAGAGATGTACTGGCTAAGGCTGTTCAACATGTTTTTAAAGCTGTATCGAATCATCGTCATGCACCTAATTTATCAGGGTTATACATTTATGCCGGGAACGAAGAGGTCATTTTTAGCGGTGGTAACACTAGCCTGAAGGTTCAATATAAGGTTTGTATTACGGATCGTAAGACGCAAATTATGAAGAAGGGCAGCATTGTTTGTCCAGCCAAGTATCTATATGAGATTATTCGTAAATTGAATGATGGTAATGTGATTTTGGAGGCAGATGAGCAGCTTGTGCTAAGTATTACTTCCGGGAACACGCGCGTTTGCCTGAGCGGGGTGTCACCTATGGCCACAGCGTTTATCCCACCACAACATCATCAAGAGTCAACCAGAGGCATAGATGTATCCTACAACGTATTAAAATCTGTGATTAAACAGGTAGCGGAGGCAGCTTCGACATCTGAGGCGAAACCTATTCTGACGGGAGTATTGCTGGAGATTCAAGGAAACCAGCTTACGATGATTGCCACAGACGGGGTGGTACGGATGGCGAAACGAACAATCTGCATTGAAAACGAAGGGGAATTCTCGGGGAGTGCTGTGATCCCTAGAGCTAACTTAATGGAGATCGCCAAAATTCTGGATGATGAAGGTCTAGCTAAGGTCAATATACAGCTTAATCCGTATGAGATTAGCTTCATGACGCATAGTCATCTTATTGAATCAGTCTTGATTGAGGGATATTACCCATCCACCAAGAATCTTGTTCCTAGTTCCTATGTCTCCGAGATTGTCCTAGATATCCAATTATTTAGAAAAGTCGTTGAGCGCGTTTCTGTGTTGGCAGATGATAACTTAATTACAATGCATATATCCGAGAAGAAGTTGGAGCTTATATCCAGTACGGCTGAAATTGGTGACGTAAGAGATGTGCTTTTTTTGAAAGATAAGGTCGGAGAAAATTTCAGCATTACGATTAACGGGAAATATCTTATTAGCACATTGCGATGCATCGAATCAGATACCATCCGGGTACGGTTTACGGGCAGCAAAAGTCCTTTTGTATTTCTTCCAGATTTGGAAGATAGATCCTGGCTGTTTTTGTTGACTCCTGTTATGACTAGATAATGATATAGCATTTTAAAATACTTATTTCCAGCTCATGGTCAGGGCGGTTCGAGGACGAGTTGCTCTAAACCAATGCCAACATAAAATGAAGATAATCACCATATCAATGGCATCTCCACCATAGTACATGAGCATGCCTCCGAGCTTGGCTTGATCCAAAGGTACGCCGGTAGGCGGGTAGGCATAAATCATCTTCGATAAAACGCCATGACCTGCCAAAGAAATAATGAGTACAATTGAACGGTACAAAAAGGAGAATCGGTGGGGTGCAGGATCAATGTAAATGATGGACACCGTGAACAAATAACCTGCTGCGAATATATGGAAATGAATGATAAGAAACAGAAGGGTATTCTCGTGCATGAGCGAGTACAAGTTCGTAGTGTATAACAGCCAAAGCCCCCCTATATTAAGGAGTGACGTAATAATAGGGTGAGTCAGTATCCGGGACGGCCAGCTTCTCAGAATACGTGTAAGAGATCTGGCTGCAGGTACACTTAGTGATTTCAGCAGTAGAGTCATCGGAGCAGCAAGTATCATAAGCAATGGTGCCAGCATACCCAAAAGTAAATGACTGAGCATGTGCGCAACAAAATCAGTATGTCCAAG
Organism: Paenibacillus xylanilyticus; assembly: GCF_047246825.1. Classification (GTDB taxonomy): domain Bacteria; phylum Bacillota; class Bacilli; order Paenibacillales; family Paenibacillaceae; genus Paenibacillus; species Paenibacillus xylanilyticus_B. Next base: position 217,392 of record NZ_JBFOLB010000001.1, read on the forward strand.
ATTGGCCAGGGGTCCAGCCACGGCAATAACTGCAAAAAGCACACCAAGCAACCAACAAACAGTCCGGTACATTGGCCAGGGCTTGGTACGATTGGAACGGAGTGCAGCAAGGATATACATACCAAACGCGAATGCAAATGGTAGTGCTAGAATCACTTGAGGTACGATCCACGCCATAGGTTGCAGCTCAGTTCCATGGTTGTGATGAATGTGAGTACTAATGTTCATATGATTTACCCTTCCTTAATTGTTGTCTGCTTCTTGTGCGATAAATAAGGGTGAGCCCTATCAGGATCATTAAAGCAGCTAAGATGTTCCATATCGAATCGTAGAAAATAACATTTTCCACATATCGAATCTGATGAATTCTCATTAGTTTGTGTTGGATGAGCCCATCGTACAATTGGAAGCTTCCCGCTCCAAGAAAAAGGCCACCCCACCATCTCGTGAGCCATATTGCGTTTCGTCTTCGAAGATCAGCAAACATGAATAACCCTCCGATCGTCGCAAACCAACTAAAAGCGTGAAACAGACCATCTGATATCAGACCAACATCTGTTGTCGACTTGTCATAAAAATGATGCCAACGCAGCAGTTGATGGAAAACGGTCTCATCAATAAACGCAACAAAACCAATTCCAAACAGAATCCCGGACCATAGATTTCGGTTAGCATAAACAAAGCGATTCATTACATTGGAGTTTGAATGTTTGCCTCCCGTTTTAATCCCCATGTTCACTTCTCCTCCACTTAAAAATACATTACTTTATTATCCAATATACCCACATAAGTGGATTGTACTCAGGATAAAAAGAAAGCAGTGTTTAAGAGCGCGTACATGGTGAAGCCGGAAGAGTCTTTTCTGAATTTGGCTGAACAACAATAGGTTATACACTAGCTTTTTGAATTTATTCTAGATGGAGAGCAGAGTAAGCATAAGAACCATACTAGGAATGACACTATCAAAAAGCATTTCAGAGGAGGATTTATATGGTATCCAAAGACACGAACTGTAGCATACTCATAGAATGTGAAGATATTATTCTTCGCGAGTATCGTTTGTCCGATCTTGAGCGTATGCAGGAACTCACATGGCAGCCGGAAATTCACGGGTTTTTGCCAGGGTGGAATGTTCAAAAGGAAGTTCGCCAAGACTGGCTGATGAATTACGAAATTCCAACTAACAATGAATTCATTCAGCGAGTACAAGAAGGCAATGATATTGAGGATCTTATTTTAAGATTAGGGATTGTACTAAAAGGGACAGGTGAATTTATTGGGTGGTGTTGTTCAGGGATCAAGGACGAGCTTCCGGAACCGAATAGAGAGGTCATGTATGCGATCTCGAAAGAACATCGGAATAAAGGTTATGCGTCTCAAGCTGTCCAAGGAGTCATACAATATTTATTTGAAAACACAGAAGTTGCACAGTTAAATGCGATTGCGCTCCTAGAAAACAAATCTTCCAACAAAGTCATTCAGAAAAATCATTTTGTTTTCATTAACGAGATTGAAATTGAGAAGGATAAGTATAATCATTATCTGCTCCACAAGTCAGATTGGATAAGCCTCAACATTTAAGCTCTAATGAAAAGTAGGATCGAGTAACAATTCTAATAATTAATGGCTCGAGCATACCGTTCAGATGTCAGTGACAGGGAAAGGACATAGATGTGAGTATAGTTAAACATCATTAAATCATTCAAGAAGAATAAGTAATGTGAAAACTGCACCTCAATGATTAGATGAAATCTACATTGAGTGTGCAGTTTTTAACGTGTCGATTATCGCGTATGAAATGTTGAATGAACAAAGGATTAAAGCATGTGACGGAAAGAGGAACAAACGGAATAAACAGGTTTTACTGACCTACTCAAGTCGAGAGCACAGGATAGAAGTACGTAACAGGTGGGTTAGAACTTGGAAGGATAAATGGTTCAAGAGCGTAATCAGTTAAACATATTTAACTCAATATTGTAATTACAGGAAGGTGTATTGCAGGGTGAAATTAATATGGAGTGGGAAGTCAGTTAATATAAAAAGATGAGATTTTCTTATACCCGCTTCTTATACACTCTCATAGCGAAGATATATGCTACAACCAAGATCCCGACACACCAGGCAAGTGCGACCCATATATCATTGCCTACCGGCTGACCCAACATGAGTGCACGGATCGCTTCCACGATCGAGGTTACCGGTTGGTTTTCGGCAAAGGCGCGAACGACCGAAGGCATCGACTCGGTTGGTACAAATGCAGAACTGATAAAAGGCAGGAATATAATCGGGTAGGAGAAGGCGCTTGCACCATCCACAGATTTGGCGGACAGTCCGGCAATCGCTGCGACCCAGGTTAATGCCAGTGTAAACAGAGTGAGGATGCCAGCTACCCCAAGCCATGACAGAATCCCTGCCGGTGAACGAAAGCCCATAACGAGCGCTACGAGAATGATGACTATAACCGATAAAAAGTTGGATAACAGAGAAGTCAGCACATGTCCCCATAATAAGGTGGAACGTGAAATCGGCATGGAGTGAAACCGTTCGAATATGCCCCGCTGCACATCAATGAACAGACGGTAAGACGTGTAGGATATACCGCTAGCAATAGCAATCAATAGTATACCGGGCAGTAGATAATTTACATAATTATCGGTTCCGGTTTGAATGGCTCCACCAAACACATAAACGAACAGCAGCATAAAAGCGATGGGCATAATGGTGACCGTAATAATGGTGTCCATACTGCGGAAAATATGCCGCATGGAACGTCCAAGCATAACACTCATATCGCTAAAAAAATGCTTTTTCACTGTTTCCATTTAGTTAGCCTCCTTTTTGCCGATGATGGCGAGGAAAATATCTTCCAATGTCGGCTGTTTTTCGACATACTCCACCTTTGCGGTCGGGATCAGCTTTTTAAGATCCGAGAGGGTGCCGCTGGCGATAATTCTTCCCTCATGCAGAATGGCAATTCGATCGGCAAGCTGCTCCGCTTCTTCTAAATACTGCGTGGTCAGGAATACCGTCGTACCTCCGTCCGACAGCTCCTTTACAATCTTCCAAACCTCAATACGTGCCTCGGGGTCAAGTCCGGTGGTTGGCTCGTCGAGGAAGATGATCTGTGGTTTTCCCACAAGGCTCAGAGCAATGTCGAGCCTGCGGCGCATGCCACCAGAATAAGTAGACACCCTGCGGTCGGCGGCATCTGTCAGGCCAAAACGTGTAAGCAAATCGTCCGCAACCTGACGGGGATTTTGGAGGTATCGAAGTTTGGCAATCATGATCAGATTTTCCCGTCCGGTTAAAATCTCGTCTACGGCGGCAAATTGCCCAGTCAAACTGATCGCCTGCCGCACATTGTCGGGTTTGGTTTCCACATCGAACCCGTTTACGGTGGCGGTACCGCTATCTTTCTTGAGCAGTGTGGTGAGGATTTTGACAACGGTTGTTTTGCCCGCACCGTTGGAGCCGAGCAGGGCGAAGATGCTCCCTTTTTCCACCTCGAAATCTACGCCCTTAAGGACTTGCAGCTGCTTGAAGGATTTTTGCAGGCCATTCACATGAATTGACTTGTTTTGCATGGGATCTCCTCCTTAGATAACCGTAACTTTTGACAAATTGGCATCCATGCCTTTGAGGGCGGCATACGTCAGTTTATCCATCATCGCACCGTCAAAGCAGATAGTTTTGATAATCCGGTAATATTTTCTGGACCATGAAGACGTCGGGAAAGACACGTTCTTGAGTGTCGCGTTTTTAAACGAAACTTCGTTCAGTGCTGTCTTGTCAAACTTGACACCGATAAAAGTTTGCCCGTCAAAACACATCCCTCCCAGATCGGAAGATTTGAACTCCACGCCGTCGAAGATACAGTTTTGAAAAATGGTTTTTCTTAGGTCGGTCAAGGAGAACGTGACGTCGGTCAGTCTAACACCTGTGAATTTTGCGCCGTCCAGTCCCGACTTGCTGAAGATTGTGCGTACAAGGATCGATCGATTGAAGCTCACATTTCCTAGGTCTAGGGTGGATAGGTTGCAGTCAGTCAGATTTGCGCCGTCAAATTTGGCATCCCTTGCATCGCTGCTGGCAAACGAGCTGCCGGTCAAGTCGGCGTTCGTGAAATTAGAGCCTCGCAACGCGCTGGACTTAAATTGTCCTTTATGGGCGATAACGCCAGCAAAGTCGCTCGTTGGCAGGTTACTCGCGTTAAAGTTCGTCACCACCTGCCGCTCCAGAGAGCGGGAGAGGTTGGCGACCTCCTGTACCGTTTGCTCAATATCGCCAATGCTCTCAATGGTCATCTCAAAAGCAGTTTCATCATCCTTGCCCTCGGCTTTGAGATCACGGAACCTCTCCTGCAAATCGGAGTGAAGGTCTGCTTTCAATTCGGTGACGCTTTTCAACTCCTCGTATGGTGCGAAAACGCCATTCAAATAGTGGGTCAACTTCTCATTCATAACCTCAACACTCCTTATAATAAGTTTTCAAGAACACGCTTGGCGTACTCCCAGTTGTCTTTGTTGCTGGCATGCGTTGCCTTACCCTTTTCGGTAATCCTGAAATATTTACGACGTCCACCTTGAGATTCATCGCCCCAATACCACTCGATATCACCCTCCGCTTCAAGTCGCCGAACGCTGGAGTACATTGTGGCTTCTTTTAATTCGTACTCACCGCCAGAGCGTTCGGCAATCATTTTGACAATCTCGTACCCGTATCTGTCAGCTTCGGATAAGAGCCGTAATATCATCGTATCGGTATGGCCGCGTAGTAGGTCGGATGTAAGTTTGTTCTGGCTCATGTAATCACCTCGCAACTGTATAATACGACATACTACTGTGACTGTCAAGGTAGTGTTTCTAACAAAATACCCTGATTGGAAATCTGGGCGTGTTTCACAACGCCATCTCAAGGATTCATGATCTATTTCTGTATTATTCGATTGCCTCTTTAATCAAGTCATGATCCGGATTTCCAATGGGGAGGGCCTAAGTAGAGCTATGGTTTGCAGTCACGAAATGATCTTAAAATGCAATTTACAGTGATTTAGATAGCCCTTAAATGGAAAATAGGAGGGGATAAGATATAACACCTTCACTACAGTCCTGTACCGGGGCATCCAAATTACAATCCAATGATGACAGAACTGCGGAAACTGTTTGATAGGAATAATCAAAATGGCATTTCTATTCGATTATGAAACTGAGATTTTTTGGGGAGAAGTATAGTTCCAGAGCCAGGTCCTTCGAACATTTTGTTTTCACACCTTTTTCCGAGAAAACATTACGTAATAGAGCTAAAGTCTCAAGGGGGTAAGCACCGCGGTAGAAGTAAGGCTGAGCATAGGGGGATAAAAAACTCACCGGCAAACCAAGCGGATACATTGAGATGGTCAACTTGCAATCTTACATTTTTGAAAGATTCGTGAAAGATGGATAAATAGGAGAAGAAGCCAACGATGACTATACTTAAAACAAAACCAGATGCTGGCAATGAGCACAAAATAAAATGGGGGAGATACACATGGATTTAATACAAATTATAGGCAGATTACTGCCGATCTTAGCAATTGCATTAGCCTTGGGGCTTGTAATCATTGGTATTACTTATTCAGTATACAAGGCATACAGAAAACGAGGCGGTAAAAGAAGCATAACCAGGAGGCAATTTGTAGCATTATTCTTGATCTTGGGTTGGATTGGCATTGTTATGACATTAACTACATTTAGCAGGGGGGCTAATTATGAAGGTTGGATCAATATAGAGCTATTCAGTGGATATATCAACGCATGGAATAAATGGTCGATGAGCGAATTCCAGCTCATTATTTTTAACATGTTGATGTTTGTACCGCTTGGTTTCATACTTCCACATATTGGGATGAAAACCCGTCGCTTTAAGCCCGTGTTACTCATATCGCTGCTGGTAACATTGGGTATCGAAACTTTCCAGATGATCACCGGCAGGGGAATATTTGAACTAGATGATATTCTACACAATACTATTGGCAGTATGGCAGGATATTTGTTGATGGATGCGATCCTTATCAGTGTGGAGCTACGAAAGATCACGGTAAAGTCTCTAATGAAGGGACTCTGCATACCACTGTTTTTTTCACTGCTTTTTACAGGTGCTTTTGTCTTTTACCATAACAAAGAGCTTGGTAATCTCTCCATACGCCCAGCTACTTCTCAAAACATGAATCAAGTCGACGTAACGCTTAATACGACGCTACCAGATCAGCCAGATAAAGTTTCCCTCTATCGCAGCAGCCAAATTCATAACATGGAGTATGCCAAACAAGTTTCCTCACTTTTGAAGAGATATTTTGATCTACATCAGAAAGGTAGCATGTCTATGGATGGATACAACCGGATGTGGAGTCTTCTTGACAACGCCGGAAAAGAATATACGTTTAGTTACGACGTGAGCAGCGGGACATGGTGGCTGTCATCTAATATCGATCCAAGCACTCCTCTAGAGCCGGGAGACCTAGTTGCACAAGGGAAAGAGTATGGCCGATGGATGATTCAGAATGGTTTATTATCTCAAAAAGCGATATTCAGCACACAAAATGGGGACACGGTTCGATGGGATATTGAAAATACAGTTGCAGATATCGCGAAGGGTGCCCACGATTATGATACCGGACTGATTATGATTGTTCCAACTACAGAGCGTATGATTCCGCATAGTCTGTTTTATTCTATGAATAAAAATATTTATGTGCGAATGGTCGATATTATCAGTCCGGCTGAAGCTTATCAAGAAATTATAAAAGGAAATTTTTCCATCTACAATGACTTGAAAAAGGGTGACAAACTTCATGTAAACAAGTATGAACTGACTTACACTTATGACTCGAAAGGCTATTATCAGCCGGCATATCAATTCGAAGGAGAAGTTAATGGAATGGAGTGGAATGCTGTAATCCCGGCAATGATGAATTAATTTCGCGTCAACGTGCTTTGAGAAATGAAATGTACCCCTAAAAAAGCTCAAGTCGACTCACTCTGCCTGAACAACTTAGGTGACATCCCGTAGGTCTGCCTGAATTGCCCATAAAATAATTGCTGTGATTAAACCCCGATTGGTATGAGATCTGTGTAATGGACAGATCGGTTAACCTCACTACTGAAGGAAAACATCGTATTGAGGGAAAAGTGCAAAGTATCAATAAAGTGCATTGGTTCACAAAACATGCGAATCACAAAGTGATTCGCATGTTTTTTTGCATTATCCATGAAGTTAATAGAAAAGGAAGAAAAAAGGCTGGTGATAAATCAATGATCCTTCAAGCCAATGACGATTACGGATTATGATATGGTTGTCGTAACAAATTACGATCGTCCCATCGAAGTTTTTGTGAAGGCAATGATCTATCCGTTAATACTAAGCGTCAACAAGCGTTTGAGGTTATCATTAATAAATTTATTATCGGCACTGTTGATCCCACGACCGGCTAAGTGGCCCCAGATTGACTCTATCGGGTTTAGTACAGCATTAGGTATAAGCTTAGCCTCGTATCCGTTATCATCAGCTGTACAGAAGAGATCCGTGGTCACTGGCATGATGTAGGCAAGCGCTTTTATGCATGTGAGTGCCTTTTCAAAATCTCCGTTATACATGGGATTCGCACTGATATCAGCAAATTGGCCTGTCCATAACATGGCCAGTACATTGTGCGGGTCCATCGTCATAAAGATATTTTCCCAGAAGCCAGACACAAAATCGGTCACTGTATCAAATCCCAGCTCGCGATAAAGGCCCTCTCTGTAAAATGCTTGCGAAAAGCCCCATCCCGCATAGGCTCGGCCCACAGCGCGCATGTCTGCTGAAGTCAAATGGTTTAGCTTACTTGAATCGAAATGGGCGACAGCCATGAGTGGAGCGCTCACTCCATCCATGACCACAAAGGTATGAGGCCAAGTCTTCGCAACTCCGGCGAAAGGTGCAATTCGTTCCACCATGTCGGGATAACTTGCTCCCCATTGGAACGCTTGAATGCCTCCCATTGACCATCCTACGACGAGAGCGATCTTTTGAATGCCGAATTTTTCGGTCACCAGTCGATACTGTAATTGAACGTTGTCATAGATGGTTACCTTTGGAAAATTAGCCCGGTCGAATGGTGGAGGCGTGTTGCTGGGAGAGGAGGATAATCCGTTGCCAAGCAGATTTGGAACGATAATGAAATATTTCTCCGGATCCAGTGCCATGCCGTTTCCAATCAACCATTCATTTTGAACATGCTGGTCACCAAATGCTGTCGGATAGAGGATGACGTTATCTTTTTTATCATTCAATCTTCCAAATGTCTTATACGCAAGAAAAGCACTTGGCAGTGTCACTCCTGATTGCAAAGTGACGTCCCCCAAATCAAAAATTTCATAATCCATTGTTTTGTCGCTCCCTTCAGAATGAAACCACACAGTTAGAATGTAATTTCTTGTTGTCAGTATAGGCCTGTGGTACCATCAAATAAAGTGAATGAAATTGAACTCTGTGTTCAATAATTTTGATAGTAAAAGGGAGATCGTAAGATGGAATTACGCCAACTGAATACGTTCCGCACGGTGGCATTCACATTGAATTTTACTCGGGCAGCGGAAGTGCTGAATTATGTCCCCTCGAACGTTACGATGCAAATCAAAGCATTGGAGGATGAACTTGGTGTTCGTCTTTTTGACCGCCTGGGCAAACAGCTCGTTCTCACAACTGCGGGAAAACGATTTTTAACCCATGTCCAAAGCGTTCTGGACAAGCTGGACGAAGCTCGCAGCGACATACATGACAATGAAACTCTGAGTGGTACCCTAACGATCAGTGCAAACGAGGTTCTTTGCGCCTATAGGCTTCCCGTTGTTTTTCAGCTATTTCGTTCGCGTCATCCCGGAGTGCGACTTATCTTTCGTTCCGTTCCCAATCAGCAGCTCAAGGAAACGCTCTTTGAAGGAACAGCTGATGTTGTCTTTATGTTGGACGAGCCCATTCGCTCAACGGGACTTGCAGTGGAACCGCTGCTGGAAGAAACATTCCGCTTTTTCGCTACTCCGGACCATCCACTTGCGAAACGAACTGTACTGCAGCTGGAGGATTTTCACGGCGAAGTTTTCCTGACCAATGAGAAGGGTTGCACCTATCGAACCATGTTTGACCGGGCATTTGAGCAAAAAGGCATTGATAGTATTACATATTTGGAGTTTCAAAATGCCGAAGCCATTAAACAATGTGCAATAGCGGGAATCGGCATTGCTTTTCTTCCTGAAATAACAGCCGAAGCTGAAGTTCAACGGGGCGATCTTGTTGCTCTTCCATGGCAAATACCTGACTTGCACGTATATACACAGATGCTATGGCACAAAGACAAGTGGCTTTCACCAATCCTGTTATCGTTCATAGAAGCAGCAAGGGAGGTTATGGCAGTAGAGGAGGAGAACTAAATTATAAATTTTTTATGGAATAATCCGCGCGCTGACAACGTTCGCATAGCTGGTTTATAACCATTGGATAATAATGACATTGACATCTTCGGGCTTTTTCAAAATAATAGAATGTAATTGAATACTGGTACCTTTAATTCAGTCCAGAGAGGCTGGCAAGGGCAGCGGATTTTTATAATCACGCGTGGAACAAGGGCATATTCCGTATGGGGATGCTCCGCGTCTTCGCGCGGGTTATGATGCAAAAAAGAGGCTACTTGTCAGTTGGAGACTTGACGAGTAGCCTCTTTTTTCTGCTTTTTGGTATCAGGACACTTTAAGTTGGGGGTATTCTGATGAGCAAACAAGATCAAGAGTTTTCATGGCAGGCAGTGCCAAAAACGCAGAGAAACCATTTTTGGAAGACGTTGTCCGTCATGCTGGGATTCACGTTCTTCTCGGCAAGCATGCTGGCAGGCGGTACACTTGGTGTAGGCTTGACGTTTATGGAGTTTATAGGCATCGTGCTGGCGGGCAATCTGGTGCTGGGAATCTATACCGGAGCGCTGGCGCATATCGCGGCCAAAACAGGCTTGTCCACACACTTGCTGGCCAAATATGCGTTTGGTGAAAAAGGGTCGTATCTGCCTTCGTTCCTGCTTGGCTTCACGCAGGTTGGATGGTTCGGTGTCGGTGTGGCCATGTTCGCGATTCCGGTCGCCAAAGCAATGGATTGGAATGTGTACCTGCTCATCTTCCTGTTTGGTCTCGCCATGACGGCATCTGCCATCTTCGGCATGAAGTCACTTGTCATCTTGGGTTATATCGCGGTTCCAGCCATTGCCATTCTCGGGAGTTACTCCATGTTCGAAGGCGCAGACACGCTGGGCGGTCTGCAAGGATTGTTTGATTACACGCCGGCACAGTCGCTCACTGCAGCAGCTGCACTAACCATTTGTATCGGATCTTTTATCAGCGGAGGGACGTTAACGCCTGACTTTGCCCGGTTTTCCCGTACGTCACGCCAGGCTGTTATCGCAACCGTCATTGCATTCTTCCTGGGGAACTCACTCATGTTCCTGTTTGGTGCAGTCGGTGCCATGGCCTATAACCTGGCAGACATCTCGGAAGTCATGTTCCTGCAAGGTTTGATCATTCCCGCGATCATCGTTCTGGGGTTGAATATCTGGACGACAAACGATAATGCCCTTTATGCTTCCGGGCTCGGCTTTGCCAACATCACTAAAATTTCGAAAAAGTTCTTCGTCATCGTAAACGGTATCGTGGGTACCATATTCGCCATGTGGATGTACAACAACTTCGTTGGTTTCCTGAATGTGCTGGGCGCGGCTGTACCGTCCATTGGAGCGATCATCATCGCGGACTACTTCTTCGTGAAGCGCAGAAACTATAAACCGTTTGCCGACATGACTTTCAAGAAGGTAAACTGGATAGCGATGGTGGCTTGGGCCATCGGCGTTGCGTTCGCCCAGCTGGCTCCAGGAGTAACACCATTAAATGCACTGATCGGCACGGCGGTGGTTTACATCGTGTTGATGCTGATCGTATCTGCCAAACAATCCAAAGAAAAGGGGAAAATAAATGATTATACAGAACGCGAAATTGCGGGGTAAAGAAGGTTTATGGAATATCGTCGTGAAAGATGGGAAGTTCGGACAGATCACACAAGCGCAGGAAGCAGCTGCAAACGAGGAAGTCATTGATGTCAACGGCTCGCTTGTACTGCCGCCATTCATTGAACCTCATATTCATCTCGATACAACGTTGACGGCGGGCGAGCCGGAATGGAACTTGAGCGGAACGCTGTTCGAAGGCATCCAGCGTTGGTCGGAACGCAAGGCATTCCTGACGCATGAAGACGTCAAAACTCGCTCCAAAACAGCACTGAAATGGCAGCTGGCGCAGGGTATCCAGCATGTACGTACGCATGTAGACGTTACCGATCCAACCTTGACCGCAGTTAAAGCGATGCTTGAAGTGAAAGAAGAAATGGCACCATACATGGACATCCAGCTTGTCGCTTTCCCACAGGAAGGCATTCATTCCTACCCGAACGGCGCAGAATTGATGGAAGAGTCGCTGAAAATGGGCGTTGACGTGGTTGGCGGCATTCCGCATTTCGAATTCACGAGAGAATATGGTGTGGATTCCATGAAGGTCGCGTTTGACCTTGCCGAAAAATACGACCGTCTCATCGACATCCATTGTGACGAGATCGATGACGAGCAATCCCGTTTCGTGGAAGTCGTTGCCAAGGAGGCTTACGAACGCGGACTGGGTTCCCGTACAACGGCAAGCCATACGACGGCGATGGGGTCATACAATGACGCATACACGTACAAATTGTTCAGATTGTTGAAGATGGCTGACCTGAATTTTGTCTCCAATCCGCTGGTCAACATCCACCTGCAAGGGCGCTTCGACACGTATCCGAAAAGAAGAGGGCTGACCCGCGTCAAAGAGCTGCAGGAAGCAGGTCTTAACGTATGCTTCGGTCACGATGACATCTTCGATCCATGGTATCCGCTAGGTACGGGCAATATGCTTCAGGTGCTGCACATGGGTATCCATGCTTCCCAATTGCTCGGTTACGATCAAATCGTGAATTCGATTGATCTCATTACAAAGAACAGCGCAAGAACGTTGCACATTGAGGATGTGTACGGCATTGAAGAAGGTAAACCGGCCAACTTCATCGTGCTTGAAGCAGAGAACGAGTATGAGGCCATTCGCAAACAGGCTGGAGTTCTATATTCGTTCAGAGGCGGCCGCAAAATCGCGGAATCGAAGCCGCGGGAGACGTCGATCATTCTTGATGGCGGTTTGGAGAAGGTCACTTTTAATAAATAATTAAATGAGGCGTGCTATGCATCAAGCAGAGCCTGCGTCTTAGCCAATAAATCCCCTCATGGTGGACAGGGCAACAAGAGAGCGCAACATCGTGCAATCTTCCTGCAATCAAGAGGGGATTTTTGTTGTTTCAATTAACTCCTTATGTTAACTCACTCTGTCTGAACAACTTGGGTGACATCTTATAGGTCTGCCTGAATTGCCTCGTAAAGTAATTACTGTCATTGAATCCGGATTGGTATGAGACCTGCGTAATGGACAGATCGGTTAATCTCAAGAGCTGACAAGCTCTCTCCAAGCGCAAACGCTTGATGTAAACCATTGGGGACGTCTGGTAAAAAGATTTGAAAATTCTGTTCAAATGCCTTATAGATATATTGCATTGTGAAGCAATTTCCTCCAATGTAATCTGTTCCAGAAAATGGTCTTCAATATATGATATTGCTGTAGCCAAATGCATGAATTGGCCTTCGGATGACTTTCCATTTGATTGGTGGTATCTCGATAAATACACTACCAATTCGGTGAGTTTTGAAGTCAACAAAGTTTTGTAGGCGGGCTGCTTCAAATGATATTCATTGATCATGTCGGCTATAAACGATTCGACATAATTGAGGTCGTTTAACGACATAACCATTTGACTTTTTATCGAAGGGGAATTTCCATAAAGCGGTCCCAAAACAAACATCGAGTGGTAGCCATCAAAAGTAAGTAAATCAGATCCGAGATGGTGCTGTAATACTTCAGGCCTAAACATGATATTGCATATTTTAAAATCACATGGGTCTTTATAAGCATGGCTCGTTTCACCACTGATAACAAATACATGACCTTTTTTAATGAATGAAACTTCATCATCTACGATATGGGTTGCATGTCCATGAAGAACAATGACAAGTTCAGCGAAATCCATATGTTGATGTAAATAAAAGTCTTCAGAATGACCTCCGTATTGTATGAAAAATGGAAATTCTTCGTCCCGGGTAAACCATCGCAAAGGAATCTTTTTCATATATCCCCACCCCAACCACTGAATTTCATGTCTATATCATCCTATAATGATGTCTTAAAAATCAAGGTTTGGGTTTTCATTTCCATACTAGTATAAGTGTGAGAATACAAGATTCAGCCAACAAAGGAGGATCATTTTTTGAGATGACACTGTCTCAAATATTTTGAAAGCGCATTCCGAATCTGAAACACTGAATAATTATAGGGGGCAGAACAGAATGAGAAATGTCTCAAAAACGCTTGGAGCATGCCTTTTGACAAGTATAATGATTATTTCTGGATGCGGAGATTCGACAGATAATCCCAGAACGAGCAGCAGTGATTCCAATAGTCCGATCACATTTACCTTCTTCGGAGCTGACGCAAGTCCAAATTGGAACAAGATGCAGGATGAGGTAGGCCAAAAAATCTCTGAAAAAACAGGTGTAACCATTGATGCAGAGTACGATATTTCCAGCGGTGGAGGGAATGACCGCATCTCGCTTATGGCTGCCAGTGGTGATTATCCGGATTTGATTTTCCCCAAAGGAAATCTAACAAGACTCGTTGATGCTGGGGCCATGATTGATTTGACGGATTTAATCGAAGAGCACGCACCGAATCTGAAAAAAATTTATGGTGAGCATTTCAATCGTTTAAAATATAGTAACGACGATCCTTCAATTTATTGGATACCGACCAATGGTGCTATTGACCAAATCAGTTTTGATGCCAATAATGGCGCAGCCATTCAGCACCGCGTAGTCAAGGAACTGGGGTATCCGGAGATCAAAACCTTAAACGATTTCGAAAAGGTGTTGAAACAATATTACGAGAAACATCCCACAACAGAAGATGGCCAACCAACGATCCCGTTAACACTAAGCGCAGACGGGTGGCGGCGAATGATCACCGTAACCGATCCTGCAGCTATGGCAACCGGAGGCCCCGGGGATGGCGAGTATTATATTAACCCGGACACTTACGAGGCCATTCTGCATTACAAACGGCCGGAGGAGAAGGAGTATTTCCGTTGGTTGAACAAGATGTTCAATGAAGGTCTGCTGGATAAAGACAGCTTTGTTCAGAAGGATGATCAGTATAAGTCCAAAATTGCCAGCGGTCGTGTACTATCGCTGCTGGATCCAAACTGGGGCTATAGTGACGCGGAAAATGCTTTGAAAAGCGCGGGCAAGGACGATAGGACATACGGATATTACCCAGTGACGCTGGACGAAACCTTTAAACGAAAAGACTTCCAGGATATCGGTTTTGACGGTTATGGGATCGGCATTACAGTTGACTGCGAAGATCCTGTTCGAGCCATCAAATTTTTGGATTGGATGTCATCCGAGGAAGGGCAAATTTTAAGAAACTGGGGCATTGAAGGCGAGCACTACGTCATGGAAGATGGAAAGCGCACAATTCCGACAGATGTTCAGGAGCGGAAAAATAAGGATAATAACACATTCACCAAAGAAACGGGCATAGGGTTGTACTATATTTTTGGCGCCCATTATGGTGATGGTGTTAAAGATTCGACGGACAATTACTTCACGACCAATTACCCTGAACAGATTCAACAGAATTATTCCGAAGTGGAAAAAGAAGCTCTTGAAGGTTATGGCATCACGACCTGGAAGGATTTGTTTCCTTCCGAGAAAGAGTTCCCTGTGAAAGAGTGGGGCGCGGCTTACAATATGCCGATTCCTTCAGATAGCGGGGATTATAATGTCGTGTATCAAAAAACGCAGGATATTATCCAGAAACGGATCGCCGAAGCAATCACAGCCTCTCCGGACGCTTTTGATTCCATTTATGACAATATGATCAAGGAAATTGATGATGCAGGAGCAGTAGCCATGGAGCAACAATATACAGAATGGATCAAAGATCGTGTCAGGTTGTGGACGGGTAAAAATATAGAATGAGATTGGGTATTAAATACAACCTAGAGCAACCGATCACCGAAAAGGAAAACAATAGGGTTACTAAAAGTCGCTGTTTAGCGGCTTTTTTGCTTTGAGAGGATAGTCTTCGCGCAAGTGGGATAATTGAAATTGATTTGTGCTATGGCGAATGGGGGACACGCCAGCTGGCACCATAAACGCAACAAATTGTATATGAGAAGCGTCTATTCATCATATAGACATCAGCAGGGGTGAAACAGATGCAAGTAAAACTAATGACAATGATCGGTGCTGTTCTCGGTTCTATGCTCGTATGGGCAGGCAGTGCTGCAGCGGAAGCACAGTTTGTCGATTTGCAGCATTCCAAGTGGGCAGAAGATGGCATTGCATATATGGCAGAACGTGGAACAGTGGCTGGCTATGGCAATGGGATATTTAAGCCCGAGGGGCTCGTCACACGCGCACAAGCGGTCACTTTTATGGTGCGCGAGCTATATCCGCAAGAGCTTCAGAAAGCAGTGCAAGGTACGGCATATTCGGATGTTCCCACAACACATCCCTTTTATCGCGAAATCGCCATAGCGGCTAAACATGGATTGGCCAGCGGATTTCCTAACGGTACCTTCCATCCGGATGCTCCAATTAGTCGAGCAGAGACTGCGGCATTCCTTACACGGGCATATCCACTCGTGGAAGGCAAGCAGTCCGTGCGTTTGACAGATACGGAAAAGCATTGGGCAGCAGCGCCTATTCTCATCTTGAGTTCAAACGGTTTGGTTGGCGGATATTCGGATGGCACCTATCGTCCGAATCGGTCTGTCACGCGAGCGGAATACGCTGTATTCATGGCGCGAGTGATTCGGTTCGAACGCGAAGCAGCCATTCAGACGCAGGATTGGGACAAGCTGATATCCTATATGACCGTAAGTGAGCAAGTCGGCCAAATGCTCATGCCTGATATTAGGCAATGGAACGGTAAAGTGACAACCACCGTTAATGAAGGGCTGAAACGCAGTATTCACGATCAGGATTTGGGCGGACTTATTCTATTCGACAAAAATATTGTAGACGTTAGGCAGGTCACAACGTTCACACACAATATCCAAAAGGAAGCAGGAGACATTCCTATGTTTCTTAGCATCGACCAAGAAGGAGGCGTTATAAAGCGAATCCCAGGCGGGACGAATCTGCCGGGGCAAATGGCGCTTGGTGCAACCGGAGACACAGCGCTGGCCGAAGCGGCCGGACAGTTGACAGGGGAGGAGTTGAAAGCACTGGGGGTGCAAGTCAATTTTGCACCGGTGCTTGACATCAACAGCAATCCTGACAATCCAATTATCGGCATGCGGTCGTTTGGCTCGGATGCGGATTTGGTGACACGGCTTGGTCTCGCAACGATAACGGGACTGCAGCAATCTGGGGTGATTGCGGCAGTCAAGCATTTTCCAGGACATGGTGATACGACAGTAGATTCCCATCTCGGAATGCCGGTACTGCCACATAACCGTGAGCGTCTCGATGCGGTAGAGCTGAAACCGTTTCGGGCTGCGATTGAGAACGGGGTAGAGATGATCATGACCGCACATATTGCTTTCCCAGCGATAGATAACGAGCATGTCACTTCACTCAAAGATGGGACTAGCGTGCCTATCCCTGCCACGTTATCCAAAAAGGTACTGACCGGACTGCTTCGGGAAGAGCTGGGATATGAAGGTCTCATCGTTTCGGACGCCTTTACCATGAATGCAATCGCAGAGCATTTTGGGGAGAACCAAGCGGTGGAACGTGCTGTCTCCGCTGGTGTCGATATCATTCTAATGCCGCAAGATCCGGCAGCTGCACATCAAACGCTGGTGAATGCGGTGAATAACGGGAATATCCCAACCGAAACCATTCATACTTCCGTGAAGCGAATTTTGAAATTGAAAGCGAAGTATGGACTGTTTGAACGCAGCGAAACCCTTACCTATAAGCTAGCCAGACTTAATGATATCATCGGATCGAAGGAGCACCTCACCGTAGAACGTGAAATTGCAGAGCGAGCAGTTACATCAATGGCCAGCCGCGAAGGTGCGCAACCGGATCTAATTCGGCAAGGCGACCGGGTTGTTATTGTCGCAGCAGAAGAGGAACAGGCGAAGCAGCTCGAGAAGCAGCTGCTGCAAGCCGCAAACAGTCTGTCGCTAGAGACGGAAATTGCTGTGATGAGCCAGGGTAAAACGAATGAAGCCCTTCAGGCAATTGGCAAGGCGGATTACGTCATCCTGGCTTCGTACCAGTTTCGTAACGTAGCCAGTCAGTTTGGATGGACCAATTATCAAACCTTAATTGATGCGATGAACAGGAGTAATCAGCGATACGCGCTGTTATCGCTGGGTAATCCGTACGAGACGATTTATTTGAAGAACGTGCGCTCGGGACTTGCCGTATACGGAAAGCAGGAGCCAAATACAAAAGCGGGGATCAACGTGCTGCTTGGACAACTGAAACCAGGCGGCAAGTTGCCAGTGAAAACGCCTTGACAGCAAAAATGGAGAGGCTCAGCATCAGGGGTTGATGAAGAGCCCCGTTGAAAGTCGCTATTTTAGCGGCTTTTTTTGTTATACAGGTATAATTTCTTGTCCAGAGCAGGTCACCTTCTATTTGGGAGTCCCTAAAGGTAAAGGTGAGCACTGACACTAACCTCAGCACCAGCACTAACATCACACCAGTGCTTGTAGTTTTATTGGTGGATCATGTTTCTGCGGTATTGGTAGGGTGTAACCCCATACTCTTCCTTGAACAACTGGATAAAATATTGATTTTTTTTGTAACCGACCATTTGTGCGATATCGGCTATACGGAGTTCGGATTCCTGCAGCAGCCGGGACGCCTCCTCCAACCTTTTCCTCGAAATGTAGTTTGACACATTTTCTCCTGTCTCCTGTTTGAAGAGTTTGGATAGGTACACAGGATGAAGATGTGCGACTTTTCCCAGTTCATCCAGGCTAAGGCCATGTGAAAGATGGTCTTCGATGTATGTTTGCACTTTGTCGACAATGGTTTGAATGGACATCTGTTTGTTGTTCCTGATCCGGCTGACCTTATCCATGAGGGTCGACCAAAGTTCGTCAGGGTCTCGCAGCCGATTAAAAATCCAGTCTGCAGTTTCAGATGCATCCCGATTCTTATCCGCCAGATATAGATAAAGGATGGTCTCCATGAGAAAGATGATTTTGTGCTTTCTGAGATGGATTCGATCATATTTTTTAATGATGTTTCCGGCAGACTCCCATTCACCGCATGATGGAGATGGATTATGCAATTCAATAAAGTCACTTGGGTGCACATGTTCACTTAGGAAAAATCCGTAGAACTGTTGGCGGGTCTCGTTTCGATCTTTAAACGAAAAGGGCGGGGACAAGAGCGAGTGGTCCAGTGTGACGGTCAGTTCCCCAGCAATTTCTTCCGGAACGAAAGCGAACAGTTGGGTACCCGCAGTCCAAACAAGACGGTCCAACTTGTCTCCAATCGTATGTTTTACAATATCCACATGTGCTTGTGTGAAATTATCCATCTTAAAGCCGCAAAATTGGCTCTCCCCTAAAAAATCAGTGTAAACATCAAATTTCGACCGTAAGGTTTCGTTTTCTCCAAGAAGCGAAAGCAGATACCCCAAACCATCGAAGCTTTCCCATGCGACGGGTTGAATGGGCTGTGTTTTTATAATATTCTTGATGGCTTTAGACATTGCTTTCTCCACATCATCTTTGTCTACAGGTTTGAGCAAATAGTCGAGTGCACCCAAACGGATTCCTTGTTGCGCATATTCGAACTGGGAATAGCCGGAAAGAATGATGACTTTGGTTGGCAAGCCATTTTTTTGGATATGTTGAAGCAAATCAATCCCCGATACCTCGGGCATGCGGATGTCAGTGATCAAAATATCGATATGGCTCTGATCCAACATTTCCCTGGCATCAATCGAATTGGTCGTTGTCTCGATCTGATCGATGCCGAAGGATTTCCAATCGAGCAAGTGCTTCATATACTCCACGACATAATGTCCGTCATCAACGATTAATAATCGCATAAGATTTCTCCTTTCTCCGCGGGATTGTGAATAAGCAGCAGGACGGACAAACCTCCCCATTCATTGGTAGAAAACTGCAGACCGCTCAGCTCGCCATACGTATTTTTCAGACGCTGGTTTACATTCCAGAGCCCAACCCCTCGAGTTCCTTCAGGTGAGGCGCTGCTCTCAAGCCGAGCTTCCAGTATGCGGATCTCGTCCATCGTTAGACCTTTCCCGTCATCCGAAACCCTGATCTTAATCACATCCTCTTCCAGTTTTACATCGATCGTCACCCGATGGGCTCCCTGTTGTCCTTCAATTCCGTGTTGAATCGCGTTTTCGACTACGGGCTGAATGATCAGCGGCATGAGGGGAAGGGAAGCCAGTTCCGGCGGCAGATCGATGTTGTACTCCATTTTTTTGCTGAGAGTCATAATGATCAGGAAATGTTCCGCAAACTGAAGTTCACTTTCCAGAGTGACTTCATGCCGATCCAATTTGGTTAAATAGCGGTAATATTCGGCCAGATGCTTGCTCATTCGCATAACGGCATCCGGCGAAAACTGGGCCACCGACAT
The DNA here is from genome assembly GCF_047246825.1 of Paenibacillus xylanilyticus. Classification (GTDB taxonomy): domain Bacteria; phylum Bacillota; class Bacilli; order Paenibacillales; family Paenibacillaceae; genus Paenibacillus; species Paenibacillus xylanilyticus_B. The sequence continues at coordinate 237,220 of NZ_JBFOLB010000001.1, forward strand.
GATGAAAAACAGACTGTTGTATAAAAAATGAGGGTTAATCTGAGCTTGTAATTGTTGAAGTTCCGCACTTCTTCTCAGTTCCGTTTCGGTCTTCAAGGATACGAACAGATCCTGGATTTCGGCGACCATATGGTTAAAGCTTCTGAACAGGCTGTAAAACTCTTTGTCGGTGTTTTCAGTAATCCGCGTGTTATGGTTACCTTGCTCGACCTGTAAAAACTTTTTCTCCAGCAGACGGATATTACGGTAATAATTCCGGTAGAACGTAAAGATGACAATCAGGCCGAGCGTCAAAACCGCTAAAATGCTGACGAGGAAAACTTTGCGGCTGCGGTCAAGCGGCTGCAGAAAATCATTGGTCCGTGTATATGTAATCAGGTAGGTGTCGATCGGTTCAATATATCGGGATAGAACATAGTAGTCGTCCGAATTGGTATGATAATCATATTTTAAGGTTGCCTCGGTCTGGGGAGCAAGCATATTGGTAACCGCTTTCAACAGATCATTGTCGACTTCTGATTGACTCCATAATTGCTGGTCGTTAAACAGAAAAAAAGCGTTCGAGCTGTCGTTATTCACGGCCTTTTTCAGCAGGCTTTTCAAATATTCGGTATTGAGCTTCACGCCAACGACATACTGAGCCGGTTCAATTTTTCCTGGTTTTTGGATGTAAGGGTAGACGGCAAAGTAATACAAGCTGTCGTCAACGATTTGCCATCCCCGTTGATCAACATCTTTGAAGGGAAGTCTTGCCTCCAGCGTATTGTTGGTGGACAGGAACGTTTCTTCAGACTTCCAGTAGATGCCGATCGATTCAATGGATCGACTGGAAAGAAGCGTTTGCCGCAAGCGATCAACGATATCATTTTTCTTCATTTGGGAATCATAATTGCTCAACTCGATCACCTGGCTCTGATAGAAGCGGACATCACTGTCTGCCGCAAACTGAACCCCATACATGTTTGCCTCATACATAATCCCGTCTAGGATGCCCTTCACATAATCAAGCTGGTTCTTGGAAGCCACAATCAGGTTTTCTTCCAGTGTCTTTGAGCTCAATCGGTTCATTACAAAAAACAAACTCAGCGTCAGCAGCAGAAAAAAAACAAAGAAATAGATGAATCGCTTCATGTACATTTTTCTTATCATATGGTTTCCCTTTCCTAATGCAACACTAGAAGTTATAACTCCATGTCGGTGTAAGTTTAATATAAGCCAAACCACTGGAAAGCGAAAGAGTAGCGGAATACTAAAATGAAAGCGGTTTAAAAATGATTCAGAATGGGGTGATGATCTTGAAATTTTGGCATTTTGGTGTGAAAGCGCTTTTGTTAAGCTTAACTGCGAGGATTGCTTTCCCAGTGTCATCATAGAGGAGGTATGCAACATTAACGAGATTGGTACCGTTACAACTGCAAAAAAAACAAAACTTAAGATTTCCCATCGAAGCTCGTTGAAAAAGGAAGTCAGGAAAAATTGGCCTTTGTATGTACTGTGTATTCCCGCTTTAGTGTTTGTCTGCATCTTTTCTTATGGCCCCATGGTAGGGCTGCTGATGGCGTTTCAGGACTATAAACCATGGCTTGGCATCCGAGGTTCCCGATGGATTGGGTTAGATAATTTCGAACGGATTTTTCAATACAAAGAAGCGACACAAGCGATCGTTAATACGCTGATTATCGCCGTTTCCAAAATTATCGTTGGAATTATTGTTCCAATCATCATGGCTATTCTGCTGAGCGAGATCCGAAATATCGGCATCAAGAAAAGTGTACAGACACTGGTGTATCTGCCGCATTTTTTGTCCTGGGTCACAGTTGCAGGGTTGATGATCGACATTCTCGGATTAGACGGGGGCATCAACCAAATTTTGACCCGGCTATTCGGGATCGATCCGATTTACTTTTTGGGTGATCCTGATCTTTTTAGATTCACAGTTGTGGTCAGCGATGTGTGGAAAAGCTTCGGTTTCGGCATGATTGTCTATTTGGCAACGATAGCGGGGATCAATCCTTCCTATTACGAAGCGGCAGAGATCGACGGCGCCACACGTCGGCAGCAAATCAGATACGTTACCTTACCTAGCATGCTGCCGATGATTATCGTCATTTCCACGTTGAGTCTGGGGAATATTCTGGACGCGGGCTTTGATCAGGTCTTTAATCTGTACAATCCGCTTGTCTACAGTACGGGAGATATCATCGACACTTATGTCTACCGTTCATCCTTGTTGAATGGACAGTACGGGTTCGGGACCGCAGTTGGGTTGTTTAAGTCGGGTATCAGCCTGATCTTGATCGTCGTATCCTACAGACTGGCCTACAAGTATGCCAATTATAAAATATTCTAACAAGGAGGGAGAGGGATAATGTACCATAAGACAACAGGCTATAGAGTATTCTCGTATTTTAATTATGCGTTCATGATTTTGGCAGGACTGGCGTGTTTTCTTCCCCTGCTGCATTTAATGGCGCAATCGCTCAGCAGCAAAGCAGCCATTAGCGGTAACATGGTGTCATTTTGGCCGGTCGGATTCAACGTGGACGCCTATGTTAAAACGTTCAACAATTCCAATTTCATCGGCGCCATGCTGACCTCCATCACCCGAACGGTTTTGGGGACTACCATCAGCATGTTTATCCTTACCTGTGCAGGTTATGCCCTGTCCAAGGAATTTCGGGGGCGCAATGCGCTGATGTGGTTTTTTATCTTTACCATGCTCTTCTCTGGAGGATTGATACCTTCTTACATTCTGGTGACAAACCTTGGATTAAAGGATACCATATGGGCCCTTGTATTGCCGGGAGCTTTCGGAGCCTACAACCTGATCCTTCTCGTCAATTTCTTCAAAACAATTCCAAAAGCGTTGGAAGAAGCAGCATTCATTGACGGAGCGTCCTTTTTCGTGATCCTCAGCAAGATTTATTTACCGTTGTCTCTGCCTGGACTAGCGACCGTATCCTTGTTCATTATGGTTGGACACTGGAATTCCTGGTTTGACGGAATTTTGTACATGTCGGATGCGAGCAAGTATCCGCTGGCTTCGTTCCTGCAGACGGTTGTGGTGCAGAGCAATATGCAGAATATGGCGATGAGTCAGTCTGAGGTGGCAGCGATGTCGGAACAAAGCATCAAAGCAGCCCAAATTTTTGTCAGCACGTTACCTATCATTCTGGTCTATCCTTTTTTGCAACGATATTTCGTTAAGGGAATTGTGCTCGGGGCTGTGAAAGAATAGTTACGATGACGAAAAATTGGATCAGAGAACACAAATTGAGTTTGAGTGAAGGGGGCATGTTTTCATGAAGAAAAGAAATGATTTATGGAAAATGGTAAGTCTGGTTATGTTATCGGCTATTCTTGTTGCTGGCTGCAGCAAAGGGGAAACTGCTTCTGAGGCCGCACCGGCATCGGTGCTCAAGGATGGAAAATATGATCCTCCGTTTACGATTACCATCGCGAAACAACAGGATGAAAATGCCGGAAAATACATCAATGGTGAAAGTTTGAATGACAATGTGTTGACCCGTTGGGGCGAACAAAATCTCGGCATCAAGATCCAAACGACCCTGCTGGGTGGTGACGCTTCCCAGTACAACACTAAACTGCGGCTCGCACTGACAGGTTCCGAGAAGCTGCCGGATGTTCTGCCTGTCTATGACACCATGCTGATCAATGATTTGATCGAATCGGGGCGGGTCAAGGAGATCACGGAAGATATTTCAACCTACATGCCTGATCGCATCAAAGAGATATACAAACAATACCCAACCACCTTCAATCCTGTAGTTAGAGATGGCAAGGTTTACGGGATGGCAATTGCGCCGAATTTGACGGAAGGCGAAGTCATGCTGATCCGCCAGGACTGGCTGGACAAATTGAAGCTGAAAGCACCGACGACGATTGAGGAGTTTGAGCAAGTCATCGCTGCGTTCACTACTGAGGATCCGGATGGTAACGGTAAACAAGACACATACGGCTTTACATTCTCAGGGAAGGATTCCTACAATACGGGCTGGGTCAGCGATCCGGTGATGATTTTCAGCGCATACACAGGCAAGCACCTTCCAAGACAATGGTATAACGACAACGGCAAACTTACCTATGGATCGGTGGCTGAGGGCAATAAGGATGCCCTTGCCAAACTGCGCGATTGGTATTCCAAAGGGTATTTGAACAAAGAATTGGCCACCCAGGGCGCCTGGGACGCACTATCCGATTTTACTGAAGGAAAGGCGGGCATCATCATCGGCCGCCCTTGGCTTTACGACAGTGTGAAGGACGTGGAGAAAAATGTGGAGGGTGCGAAAATCAGTGCTTATCCGACCATTCAAGGCGTAAACGGCGATAAAACCTATCAGTCTGCCCAGTTGAACGATGGCGTGTTCATGTTCAACAAGGACTTTCAAAACATGGAGGCATTCTTCCTGTACTACGATAAAATGTACGATGCGGCGTTCAGCACTGGAGATTTCAAGTACGGCTACGCTCAGGGCTACGATTACGATATCGTCAATGACGAAGTGACATTCGATCCAACGAAATTCAATACGCCATTGGAGGCCGTACAAGGTGTTGGGAAAATGGCATTTACCAAAAATACACCGAGTGTTGACGGTCCCGGCAAATCGTACTTCGATCTGGCTAACGGTGCCAAGCCCGATACGGGTGTCCTTATTCAAAGCGCTTCAAAGGATCAAACCACCAAAGACGGATATCGGATCTCCTATGAAAATCGGGATGTCTTGCTGCCAAATGAGTTTAATGGTCCACCCACGCCAACGATGCAGAATGTGTGGGAACAGCTTACCACCATGGAGCAAGAGACATTTACCAAAATAATATACGGAAATGAGCCACTTGAAGCGTTTGATACCTTTGTCAAACAGTGGCACGAAAAAGGCGGAGACCAAGTGATCGAAGAAGTAAACGAGTGGTACAGCCAAGCCAGCGAGACGGATGTCATGTCACTGATGAAACTGAAATAAAAGTTAAAAATCCCTCTTCATAGAGGTCAATCTTCCGCGAATAAGGAGGGTTGACCTGTTGAAGGGGAGATAAAGAAGGAGATGATGAAACATGATCAAAGGTAAACCAGGGATTGCACTCATCATTGTATTTTGTTGGTTCGCATTTCACTTATCGTTCTCTGCTCAAAATGTTCACGCTGCGGATAGCGAGGAGACAAATATTGCAGCAACACTGTTTGTGCTAAAGAATGAATCGAAAGTTTCCAATGCCAAAATACATTGGGCACCTGTTAACGAAGCGACCGAATATGAGCTGTATAGATCTGAAAACAACGGGCCCTATACGCTGCTGCAGACCTTAACCGGTACAACAACGGATGATTATGACCTCAGCATAGGAAGCACATATAGCTATCAAGTGAAGGCATATGGCGGCAATTCCCTGTTAACCTCCGCCGTTTCGCCTGAATATACCCCTTATACCCTTCCCGAAAACCTCACCACTTTTGATAATACAACAAAATCAACCCTGGCCCTCCCAAATGAACTTAAAGTGGGGGATACCTACTACAGGTTCAATTTTGTACAAAAGTCATCAGGTGGTTTTGGTCAGATGATCCAACAGACGTCAACCGACGATATCACCTATGGTAACGACAAAGTGGTACTTTCCTACACAGATCATCCGGATCTGGCTAATAGTAAATTTGAAGGAATCAATATTTTATACCATGCCCCCTCCAATAAATTTGTTTTTTGGGCTCACTATGAAAATAGTACAGATTACACGCTTGCCAGGGTATCCGTGGCTTCGGCCACGCCGGGAGAAAACTTTACATTCCACAAAAGCTTTCGACCCGAAGGAAACGAGTCCAGGGACATTTCGATTTTCAAAGATGATGATGATTCAGCTTATTTGATCTCTACAGCTAATAATAATTCGGACACCATTTTGTACAAGTTGACCTCCGACTGGCTGGATGTGGATCATCAAGTTTCGGTTATTTATCAGAACCAGCATAGGGAACTGCCTAAGATGATCAAAAAGGATGGCATTTATTATCTGTTTTCTTCCCAAGCTGCGGGTTGGTATCCGAGTATCCCCATGTATTCCTCAGCAACAAGTATCGATGGAGCATGGTCTGAATTGCGAACGATCGGCAACACTTCTACCTTTTCGGCACAATCAGGTTCCGTCATGCGAGTAAAGCCCAACACTGGAAATCATGTTGTAATGGTTGCTTACCGCTGGATGTTCGGCTGGGCAGGTACGCAAAACGGAACAACGGAGGAACGACTGCTCCCGGTTTGGTTCTCCAATGGTTACGCGTTCTATGATTACTTTGATCAAATTTTGTACAATGCGAACGATGATGTCGTTGTTCCCGTACAGAACGGAAAGCTCTTGTCGCAAGGCAAACAAGCCACAGCGCAAACGGCAACCGGAACTAACCCGGCGAGTTATGCGAACGATGGTAACTATCAAACCGAATGGATCAGTACAGGCAGTTCCTGGCCGCATTGGTGGAAGGTAGACCTTGGCTCAGTTCAACAAATTAATAACGTGCAAATTTCCTGGTGGATGCAAAAAGGCTCCGAAGGATTTTACAAATATAAAATTGAAACGAGCACAGACAATGTGAACTGGACGGAAGCATTGGATCGAACCAATAATACATCTTACGGCTTCACCTCGGATAGTCTCTCGAGTACTGCCAGGTATGTAAGAATAAATATGCTTAATGCGACTCTCCATAACAACCCTAACAACTGGTATAACCCAAGGCTGTGGGAAGTAAAGATATTTGGAACAGACACCGATTAACCATCTTTCCAAACGTCAAATATAAATAGAAGAGAGGAAGCTGTGTGAATCATCAATTAGCCAATGGTACTATCTGGAATGATTCAAGCGGTCAGCCGATCCATGCCCATGGTGGACATATTCTATTCCATGACAATTATTATTATTGGTATGGTGAAGACCGCAAAGACGATATTTATGTCAGCTGTTACCGTTCCAGAGATCTTTTCAACTGGGAGTTTCGAGACCATATCATTACGACCTCTACTCCAGCTGCACCCATTCGTGTTCGGACTAATATGAGATTAAAGAACGACAAAGGTGGAAAAGTGAACCTGGAACGGCCTAAAGTGCTTTTCAACCCGGCGACGAAGAAGTTTGTTCTATGGGTGCACTTTGAGAATGGAACTAATTATAATGATGCTGCATGCGCGATCGCCACATCGGACTCTCCGGATAGCCATTTCGTATATCATGGCAGCTTTAATCCTTATGGGTATATGTCGCGAGACTGCACGCTCTTTCAGGATGATGACGGGACTGCGTATTTCATTTCAGCTGCCAGAGACAATGCGGATCTTCACATATATCGGCTGCAGGCAGATTACCTTAATGTCGAAAGCCTTGTCGGAAAGCTGTGGCAGGGGGAGTATCGGGAGGCACCGGCCGTTTTCAAGCGAAACGGGAAGTACTACATGCTGACCTCTTTTTGCACGGGTTGGGAACCGAATCAAGGGAAATACGCGATGGCGAATTCCATGGATGGTCCGTGGGGAATGCTCAGCGATTTTGGTGATGAAACTACGTTTCGAACCCAACCGGCATTTGTGCTGAAGCGATCAGCGCAGGAGTACCTTTACTTTTCGGATCGCTGGAACGCTTCGGATTACTTTCAATCCAGCTATGTGGTGCTGCCCATTGAATTTGAAGGGGATAATCCGGTCCTGAATAATTGTTCAACATTAACTTTAGAAGGGGATACTCATTCCATTGTTTTTAAACGGTAGAGGAAGTTGCTCTTGTGGGGATAAATCGATCGATTTATCCCCTTATTGAAGAGCATGATCATTCATGTCACATTTCTGCTTATCATTCGTTTGTTCTTTTTCTTTCTCGGAATGATATAAAGTGTTCCATCTTCGCGATACTCTGCGTACGCTATATCCTTAATATTATGATAGCCCTGTTTTTGCATCTCCATCATTACCTTCTCCGTATCAACTTCCCTTCCTCTCATCGACATTTTCAGAAGTTCCCCTTTATCGATCACTGTAATAGAGAAAGAATCGGATTGCGTTTCCAATCCCAAATCTTGAGCAGTCGGAGGTTCATATTCGGGTTTGCGAAGGACGGACAGGGATCCGTCTATTTCCAAGACGGCATGTTTGACTTCCTGGAGCGAAAAAACATTCTGTTTTCGAAGCATGGAGAGCAATTGTTTATATTCAATATCATATTTTTTTATCAAACTCTGATTTACTTCACCATTATCAATTAAGAGAGCCACCCGACCTTCTGCTACATACCCGAATTTCACAAATCGGGTGGTTGCTTTCTCAAATAGATAAGAGAGGGCAGTCCAAATGGCCAATGCAAATAAAAGGTGAGACACCTTTACCTGATCGTCATACAGCGTATTCCCTACAATTTCACTCAATACTAACGAAGACAGGAAGTCCAGCGGTGTAAGCTGACTAAGCGTTTTTCTACCCGTGATAAAAGCGATGGCCCAAAGTCCGAAAAAGCTAATCACCAGCTTCAGTGTTAAATCCATAAACATATCTAACCAACCTCCCGAAAAGAACCAATCATTGATGAACAATTACCCACTCCATTTGATTAAAAACATCAAACCATAAAAGATGACATTCATCCTGAGCAGGAAGAAGGGTTAAATAAGCCGCAATTTATTGCAAAATTAGTGCACCAACTGGGAGGAAGGGTCATGAACGAGGAGTTCAGCCCCTTTTTATTTTTAGCCTTGTCAAATGAGCCAATCCTGCATAATCTAACACATACCACAGAAGAGGGGGAAGAAACATGAGTGAAGTTGGATATGGCAATGGCAATGTAGGAGGACTTGGTGGAGGATATGGCGGTTTCACATCCATCGGTGCAATTCTGGTACTCTTTATTTTGTTGGTCATCATCTCCAAAGCTTTCTTAGTTTAATATGCAGCTTAAGAATGTCCGCCAGCTTTCGCTGGCGGTTTTTTATGTTGTCATCTGCTTCATTCCACTAACGTGAGCATATTTAGTTCGTTCCAATCATTACAAATCCTGAGATAGAATATATAATACTATTAATTAAGTACATAATGAGGGAGGAGTATATGGCTTCCAATTCTTTCCGGAAATTAACCGGCAACGCCAAGGGCTGTCTCATCTACGAACCGCTGTTTCTGATTCCTTACAGCATGTATGTCACCTACAGCTCCATCTTCATGTATCAGTTAGGGGTAACGGAAACAGGGATCGGCTGGATTACTTCCATCGGACTGCTTGTACAGGTGCTATCTTCCTTTCTTAGCGGATACCTTACAGACCGGATGGGGAGAAAGCGCGCTTTGCTCTATTTTGATGTGCTCAGCTGGAGCGTCGCTACACTGTTATGGGCTATTTCTCAAAATTTCTGGTTTTTCGTATTCGCGGCCATTGTAAATGGGTTTCAAAAGGTGCCGCACACCGCGTTTTATTGTCTGCTGGTTGAGGATACGGCTCCGAAAGAAAGAACATACGTATTTACTTTACTGCAGCTCATTAGTGTAGTGGGGGGATTGTTTGCGCCACTCGGTGGATTGCTGGTTTACCATTTTTCTCTCGTACCCGGGGTTCGAATCATGTTTGTGCTCGCCTGTATTATGATGACGATTCAGTTTATCGGACGCCATTATGCAACGAAAGAGACGGATATCGGTTATCGCAAAATGAAGGAAACCAAGTCAATGAGCATCAAAGAGGGAATGTCCGACTACTTGTCCGTAATGAAAGTGATGCTTCGCAGTCCATTGCTGCTGATCATATTTGGCGTCTACATCCTGTTTAACTTTCAGACAACGGTGAAGACGACTTACGTCTCCATATTTATGGTCGAATACTTGCAGCTTGGAAGTGGGCTGATCTCTGTTTTTCCAGCGTTCTCCTCTGTGATCATGTTAATGTTCATGCGCTGGATTATGCCCAGGATCAACGAGTCGCAAGTGAATCGCACCATGGTTTGGGGGTTTGTCATTTCCGTTCTGTCCAATGTCATTCTCGTCATTGCTCCAAAAGGTGACCTGATCATACTAAGTGTGAGCACGATTATCGCTGCAATTGGAACGATGATGACTTATCCGTATTTGGAGACCGCAGTCGCAAATGCGATTGACGATGAGAATCGTGCCAAGATATTTGCTCTGCTTCAGGTATTGATCCTGATCGTTATTTCACCTTCTGGTATTATTGGAGGCTGGGCTTATGGAATTGACCCAAGAATTCCATTCCTGCTCGTAGCAGGAGCGTTTGCGATCAGTATTCCCCTGATGATGTTTTATGCAAAGCAACAGCATCAGTTTCCATCCAATACAGGCTTGAATAATAACGACAGTTTCTGATTCGACTTTGACATAAACGTATTCATAAGCCGCTATTCATTTAGCGGTTTTTTAGTGATCTTAGTAAGTGTGAATTAATCCGGCTGGTTGATTTTGTCAATATAAAACCAAGACAAAATTTGCTAAAGTAATGTGAAAGGCACTCTAACTAATTACAGCTATCCGGGTGGAGGATTGGACGAGAAGTATGAGAGAATTTTTAAGTGAGCAGTCCATTGAGGCTTTTAGATCGATCATTAATTACAATCCGGATGCGATCTTCATTGTTTCCAACGAAGGAGAGATCGTAGAAGTAAATGAAGGGGTCACGGAATGTTTAGGGTATAAGAAAGAAGATATTATGGGTTCGTTGTACAAAGAACTATTTTGTCCGCATCAGCTTGAGTTGATAAGCCAGTATTTTTCTGAGGTTTTAAAGGGGGCATCCTGTCAATATGTTGCCGAAGCCCATCATAACAACGGAGATATAGTGTATTTGCAAATTAAGCAAGTTCCCTTGTTTTATGAGGGAAAGGTAAATGGTGTTTTTGGAGTGGCTAAAAACATTACTGAGCATAAGTTGCTTCTCAAGGCATTGAAAGAAAGCGAAGAGCGCTATCGATTGCTAGCAGATAACTCCCTCGATCTGATCCAACTGATTAATCTTGACGGTATAGTGGAATACGCTTCTCCTTCTCACAAAATGGTGCTTGGGTTTGATCCCAAAGAATATATAGGCAAATGGGTATTTTATCAGCAGAATGAAGAAGTGGATGAGAAGTTTCGCACCGTTTTTATGAGTATGCTGCTATTGCAAAAGCCCTTTACCTACGAGATACAGCGGCAGCATGAGCAGGGTTATCCGGTATGGCTAGAGTTGAAAGGAACGCCGATGTTCGATGAGAACGGTGATTTTAGAAATATGATGCTTGTCGGAAGAGAGATTACAGAGCGGAAAAAGTATCAGGTACAACTGGAGCAATTGAGTTATCATGATGCCCTGACTGGGGCACCTAACCGAAGATGTCTAAATAAAATGTTAAATGATGCTTTACTTGAAGCAGATGTTGGACAGCTAGCCGTCATGTTTGCAGATTTGGACAATTTTAAACAGATCAATGATACATTAGGACATGATGCAGGCGATGAACTGCTTCGCCAATTTGTGAAGAGGGCAGGAGCTTGTCTTCAAGAACACGAGATTTTGGCCAGAATGGGTGGTGACGAGTTCGTCTTTGTACTCCCTCGAATTAAAGATACTTCAGAAGCCAGTATTGCGGCTGAAAACATCTTAGAAGCGCTGCAGCATCCTTGGCATTTAGGTGGGCAGGAGCTCAATACGACTTCGAGCATTGGCATTGCCTTTTATGAAAAAGACGATACCGTAAAAGAACTGCTTCAAAAAGCAGATGCAGCGCTCTATCTTGCTAAAGCGGAGGGGAAGAATACATATCGGATATTCTCCTTTGGTGATTCGTCAAATTCCTGACCGGACAACAAAACCCGCCGAAGATAGCACTGAGATTGTGATAATCTGCGGCGGGTTTTGTGTATGCGGGATTCTTCGGAACATATGGAAGGAGTTTAATCTCTGGTAACTTCCGAAGGCAGAGTTAACTGAAAGATAAATATATTATCGGTATGTTTGAGCGATATGGAACCATGATGTAATTCGATGATGTTCTTTGTGATGGCCAAACCTAGCCCAGCCCCTGCTTGAATGCCCTCGTTGCTTCTGGAGTGATCCACCTTATAAAAACGATCAAAGAGTTGATCCTGTTGATCTTTCGTAAGAGGGATCCCTTTATTTTCGACCTCAATTACAATTTGATTGTGATTTGAGTTCAATCGAATGCTGATCGTTCCTGGTTTCAGGGAATATTTTAGAGCATTCATGAGAAGGTTATCGATGGCTCTGGCCATTTTGTCACTGTCTACGGAAGTAATAATTGGTGAATCAGCGATTTCTTTTACGATTTGAATCCCTTGTTCTTGTGCAATGGGCTCAAATTCGAACGTTATTTGTTCCAATAGCTGTACAATGTCAATTCTTTTTAAATTAATATGAGCGTCCATTGAAGTAAGACGTGTGTATTCAAACAAGTCATCAAGCAATTTCTTCAAATGAAATGCTTTGTTATAGGTGTTTTGGACAAACCGGTTGTATTCATCTTCGTTTTGAAATGAATTGGATTTTAAGAGCTCGATGTATCCAATAATACTTGTTAGAGGTGTGCGTAAGTCATGTGAAATTCCTGTGATCATGTCCATTTTGGACTTTTCAATCTCTCGTTCCTTTGAAAGCTGCTGCTCTAAACGTTCTGTCATTCGATTAATGTTATGAGCGACCCGCCCGAGTTCATCCTGCCTTACAACAGGTACCCGATATTTCAAATTCCCTTCGGCAATCGTTTGCAGTCCTTCTTCCAGTGTAATTAAGTCTCGAACCATCTGACGTGTCAAAATCAAAAAAATCAATACAAAGGCTACAGTAAACAAGGGAGTAAGAATGTAAGGAAAAAAATCGCGAAACCAAAACCACTCCATAACCGTGCTTATTTTGAGGAAAAGCATGATACATAAATTGTTTATGACTGTAGCCATAATTAAACTTAACAACATCCTGATTAATATGTTGACCTGAATTTTCTTTTTTTGCTTTGGTCGATCTGCAGCTTCAGTCAATTTTGTAGCCAACTCCCCACACGGTCTTAATGTACTGAGGATCCCTTGGGAATTCCTCTATTTTCTCCCGTAAATTCCGAATGTGAACCATAACCGTATTATCCGAATACCCATAAGGCTCTTTCCAGACATTTTCGTAAATCTGTTGTGAACTGAAAACTTGTCCAGGGCGGCTGGCAAGCAGCACAAGGATGGCAAATTCCAGAGGCGTCAACGAAATGGTTCTTCCTTTCAGCCTCACCAGATGTTTGCTTTCATCAATAAGCAGATCCTTGATAATCATTAGGGAACTGAATTCTTCCTTGCCCAGTAAGGATTGACGCCGCAGCTGAGCCTTCACACGAGCAAGCAATTCGAGCGGGTTAAACGGTTTGATCATATAATCATCAGCCCCGGTGGTCAGACCGGTAATTTTATCAATATCTTCTTCCTTGGCTGACAGCATGATGATGGGGGTGTTTGATATTTCCCTGATTTTGAGACAGGTCTTGATTCCATCCATTTTAGGCATCATGATATCCAGGATTACCAGCTGAATGGATGATGTTTGAATGGCTTTAAGTGCTTCTTCACCGTCGGCGGCCTCAATGACCTGGTACCCTTCATTACGTAAATAGACATGAATGATATCTCGAATCTCCGATTCATCATCTACAACAAGGACAGTATTCATTATAACGCTCCTTCATTTTTTGCATGTTATTATACATCCATAGTTTGAACTATAGTGTTTCCATCCTATTGATTTCCTTTTTTCGACAGACGTAAACGAAAGCAGGAGGGACGTTCCACGGTACGAAATCAACCTTTTCGATCATAAATTTCTCGGAAAGTTGCTTCTTCATCTGAAGTGAGTATTGAAATGCGATAAACAATCCCCCAGGTTTAAGTCCATTATAGATCTGTTCAACCAACGTATCTCTGAACTCACGTTCAAAATTAAAAAAGGGAAGTCCGCTAAAGATGCAATCTAATTGTTGAATATGTTCTTGCTTCAATATATTAACAAGGTTAGCTGCGTCCGGGTAGCAGGCATACTCTGGATACTTTAGCTGTAAATCGTTCCTCATTGTATCATTCATTTCAAACAATACAACCTTGGCTGATTCACTTACGTGTTCGTGAATAGAATGGGTGATGGCACCCGTACCCGAACCGAGTTCTGCAACGGCACTCATCTCATGCCATGGAGCTTGCTCAACCATTTTTTTTGCCAGAAACCGAGAGCTTGGAATGATGCTTCCCACTCTTTTCGGACAGTGAATAAAGCTGCGTAAAAATAAGATGTTCTCATTAAGTTTCAATGGAATGTTCCTCCAATATCGTTGTTTCCTACAAACAGTTGATTCTACGAGAATAATAACGAACAGAACTTAGGATTCACTGGGTATAAATCTGAAGAAATTCTAAAGAAGAATGGATTTTGGAGAAACGATGAAAACCGGGGGGAGGTCAGAATCAGCTGGAACTTAAACTGAGTGATTAGAAAAATAGTAAGTTGAAGGAATAGTTTACTATTATTTTACACCTGGTTTATCATTCATTAATTAAATTCTTTTATACTTCGTTTTAGGAAACCGGTTACCTAACTAAAATGTGCAGGGTGAGAGGGGTTTGAAGCGTTGATGAAAAGAAGGCTGAAAAGTGGCATACTCGCACTTTCTACAATTTTTGCGATGGCTTTATCTGGTTGTTCGTCTCAGGCGGGGGCAGATCATACCATTCAAGTGTGGGCGATGGGCTCGGAAGGAAAACAAATGCAAGCGTTCGTAAAAGGGTTTGAAGAGGAACATAACATGAAGGTTGATGTACTCGCAATTCCGTGGGGAGATGCGCATGATAAGCTGCTTACGGCAGTTGCAGCAGGCAAAGGCCCTGATGTATTACAAGTAGGGAATACTTGGGTAGCAGAATTTGCTGAAGCCGGAGCTTTTCTTGACCTCACTGAACATTTAGACAAATATCCAAATCTTAATCCTGACAACTTCTTTGAAAGCGCTACGGCCACGACCATCTATGATGAAAAAACGTATGCAATTCCATACATCATTGATACTCGCGTATTGTTCTATCGTTCAGATTTACTTGCTGAGGTAGGGTATCCCAACGGTCCGGAAACCTGGGATGACATGCTTGATGCGGCAAAAAAGTTGACAGCACGGGGGGAAGGGAATTTCGGATTTGATATCGACAAAGGCAGTCACCATATCCCGATGATGATGGCTTGGGAACATGGCTGGGTCTACGACACGGAGAAGGGAGCAGATAACTTTAAAGATCCAAAATTTAAGGAAGCAATGGAGCTTTACAGTACATTCTTTGCAGAAGGCTTGTCTCAACTGGAAGCCGGTAAAGAAACGGTTCAAGGGTTTAGCGATGGTACATATCCAATGTTTATCAGCGGCCCCTACATGGTCAACACCATCAAAGAACAGGCTGCCGATATTGAAGGGAAATGGAATGTGCGAGTAATGCCTAAGGCAGAACAGAATACATCGATGGCTGGCGGTTCTCATTTTACGGTATTTGAAGGTACGGATAAAGTGGACGAAGCGCTTACGTTCATTAACTACATGACTGATCCGGAGACTCAGGTGGAATGGTACAAAGCAGCATCTACGTTACCAACTACGAAAAGTGCTTGGGAAGATCCAATGTTCGCTAATGACCCTTTCATGAAAGTATTTGGAGAACAACTGAACTCAACTCAACCGTTCCCGGTGATTGCGGAATATGAATTCATCGCATCCGAATTGCTGAAAACGCTTGAACAAGTGATTCGTGGTGGGGAGGATATCGACAAGGCTCTGGAAAGTTACCAAGAGGAAGTCCGGAAAATTTTGTCTGATTAATGAATCCGTACTGGGCAGGGGTGATTGAAGCGTTTACCATCTGCCCAGTTCATTTTATGAGGGGGAAAAGATGTATCGGTTCAGAACAAAAATGATTCCGTATCTGTTCGTTGCTCCAGCCATTCTTCTGTTGGCCATTTTTTCAATTGTTCCAATTATCGTATCCATATTCATCAGCTTCACGGATATGGACCTTGTTGGTCTGGCGAATTGGTCGAAAATCCATTTTATAGGTATCGATAACTTCATCGAGCTGTTTAAGGACAAAGTCTTCATTGTTTCAATGTTAAATACAATGTTCTATGTATGCCTTGGCGTACCTGTGGTCGTTCTGTTATCGCTTGTCGTAGCACTGCTTCTTAATTATGGGAGCAATGCATTCTTCTCTGCTTTTCGAACCATTTATTACTTACCCACGATAACTAATATCGTAGCTATAGCTGTAATTTGGAGTTATCTCTACAATCAGCAGTATGGTTTATTTAATTATTTGTTGTCCCTGGCAGGAACAGATTCTATACCTTGGTTAGAGAAGCCTTTTGTAGCTAAGATTTCTTTGCTCATCCTGGCCGTATGGCAAGGACTTGGGGTCAATATGATTATTTTTCTAGCGGCTCTTAAATCTATTCCCGAGATGTACTATGAAGCAGCCGAAATAGATGGTGCCAATCGCTGGCAGCGCTTGTGGCATATTACGCTGCCGTCCATTCGTTATGCCATTTTCTTTGTCGTGGTTACCAAACTCATTGGATGGCTGCAATTCTTTGAAGAGCCTTTTGTTATGACAGGGGGCGGGCCTCTGAACGGTACAATCTCAATGGCTTTGTTCATTTATCAGGAAGGCTTCCAATACAGTAAATTCGGATACGCCGCAGCAGCATCTACGGTCTTGTTTGCCGTCATTATCGTCGTTACGATGATACAGTTTAAACTAAGAAGAGAAGAATAAAGACAGCTGAGGTGAAGAAGTATGAAAAAACAATGGGAGGTTTCCATTTCGGCAGTTCTTTTATCCATAGGAAGCATGGTGATGGCTTTCCCTTTTTTATGGATGATATTGAACTCATTTAAGACGGAAAGGGAAGCATTAGCCATTCCGCCGACATTATTTCCTGAAACGTTCAGCTTTCAAAGCTACATAAATCTCTTTCAACGACTTGATTTTGATGTTTACCTTATGAATACGATGATCATTGTTCTCTTTTCCATGCTGGGTCTCCTCCTTGATACGATGGCAGGATATGCATTCTCCAAGTTCCGGTTCCGAGGCAACCGCATATTGTTTATGATTGTACTGGCAACCATGATGATTCCCGGACAGGTCAAAATCATACCTATGTATATTATCATCAGCGAAATGAATTTGACGAATACGATGGCGGGTATTGTTCTACCAGGACTTGCATCCGCATTCAATATATTTTTGGTACGCCAGTTTATGAGCACCATTCCAGATGAACTCCTTGAAGCCGGTAGACTGGATGGGGCGGGAGAGTTTCGTATTTTTGGTCAGTTGGTGCTAACGATGTCGAAGCCCATTCTAGCTGTGCAGGCCATATTTACCTTTATTGGTGCTTGGAACAGTTTCCTGTGGCCGCTGATTGTTGCCAATGATGATGCTTTGTTTACGTTATCCGTAGGTATGTCTCTGCTAAAAGGACAATATTCAACCGATTTTGCTCTGCAGATGGCAGGTGCCACATTTATGGTTATTCCTGTTCTCATTGTGTATGTCTGCTTCCAAAAATATATCGTTCAAGGCTTTAACTTTACGGGGATTAAATAATGGATAAAAAACATACCATTCGTGATATCGCGAAACTGGCAGGGGTCTCGGCTGCAACAGTATCCAAAATAATGAATAATACGGGTAACATAAGCGATCAGACGCGTCAAAGAGTGAAAAAAATCATTCAGGATACGGGTTATGTTCCAACGTTTTCAGCCAAAACACTGGCTACGAATCGTTCCAAGTTGATTGGGGTTATTATTGGTGGTCAATTTAACGTGGGCTTTACGCATCCATTTTTCAGTCTTATATTGAATAATTTCAAGGATTTTATTAGTGAAATGGGTTATGACTTTGTTTTTTTCTCGAAGGATAGGGATTATTTAGAAAGGTGTCACCACTACAATATTGACGGATGCCTGATTATGTCAGGTGATGAGACTGACGAAGGGAGCCGCCAGTTAGATGAGAGTCACATTCCGGTCGTAGGTGTAGACATGATCCTCTCAGGTACAACATCGAGCTATATCATGACAGATAATTATATGATCGCGGAGAAAGTGGTCAGGCATGCTCATTTAAATGGGATACGTAAAATTGCTTTTATAGGCGGAAACGAATGCTCCTTTATAACTCAACAGAGAGAAAGCGGCTTTCGAAAGGCTTTACATCTTTATAATCTGGAGTGCAGGGAAGAATGGATCGTTTACGGAGATTATTTTGATCAAAGCGGATACGACTCCATGAACCAGATTTTGGACGGAGGAGATCTGCCGGAATTGGTCTTTGCTTGTTCGGACTTTATGGCATTTGGAGCCATAGAAGCTATCAAAGAACGAGGCATGCTTGTTCCGAATCGCATTGCGGTTATTGGCTGTGATGATATTGAAGCTTGTCGATTCACCACACCCAAGTTAACGACAGTTAGGCAGGATAAAAAAGGGATTGGCAGATTAGCAGGGCAGATGCTGATAGACTTGATCGAAAAAGGCGCATCGGGGCAAGCCATTATGGTTGAGCCCCAGCTTGTACTTCGCGAAAGCTGCAGGTGATTTTCATTCTGGTTATCCCATTGGCCCGGTTACGAGTTGAAGACCAGTTGACAGAGTTACGCGAAGCAGACCTAAGATTTACTTCCACTGAAGTTGAGGCATTTACCCTTTCATGCCATAAAAGCAGCAGGCCCAGAGAATCGGCTTATAGGAAAACCCGGAGGTAATGTTACAAGCTAAGAGTCGCCATTTTGGCGACTTTTTGGTATAAGCCAAATAGCCAGTGAATTATCGCAATTCTATCTGCTCGTCATATAAAGAGTGAGAAGCCCAATTTGAAGGATCATGAAATTGGCCTACCTTCATATCGAGAACCTATTCGACTTGCATTTCGGCACCGAAGAATGACGTAAACGAAATATATCTGCGATCTGATTATTTCTATTTTTGAGCGTAAAACACCACGAAATCCAAATACTTATACATACAATCCGCCACGCTAAAACCAGCTTCCTCCAACCATAGCAACTGATCCTCCAACTTGGCATTGATATCAACTTTACGACGTTCAATTGAAGCCGAGATGGCTTCATCTGACAATCCGCTCTTATGAATGGCATCCAGCCAGCGATCACGGTAATAAGCGTCTGTCATTGGTGTCCTTCCCTGAACCTGATCTGCGTTGATGAAGAGTCCACCAGGTTTTAGCATTTTGTATACAGTGCCAAACACATTCTTCTTGTCAGCGTGGGTCAGATGATGAATTGAGAGAGAAGAAATGATCATATCGTAGGAACTCGTAAATGCATGTTTGGTATAATCTCCAACCACATACTGTACTTGATCTGTATCAGCAAATCTTCGGCGTGCCATTTCAAGCATTTTTTCACTAATGTCCATTAAGGTTATCCGCGCGTTTGGATATTTCTGCAGTACCATTCCAGAGAGAAGTCCCGTTCCGGCACCCAGATCAAGAATACGCGGGTTGTCCTTGGAGCATTCCATAAGGTCCAGAGCCATTCCGTAAAAATCATTAAAACAAGGGATAAGCTGCTTTCGTTGCATATCATAGTCTTGCGCTACTTTATCAAACAAGTGCTTTACTGAAGGTTTCATGTATTTATGCTCCTTGAGGTTTTTTCAATATTTTACAGGTAAGAAATAAGAAGAGGAAATAGGGAATTTGGATAAGTTCATAGGTGAGAACTATGAATATGTTCCGATTTCTGATTCAATCATGATAAGAGAATGTGAGGGAAATCCAATAGCAGCGTCTTCCGTAAGATACGGAGGCAACCTTGGAGGTTTTTGAGGGTTTATGTAACACACCGTAATGAATTACTTATAACGATTGAATTAAAAATGCCCATCACCTATAGCATGATGGGCATTTCTCTCATGAAGACTGGATTTCTCAACGAATCTAATTAAATTCCACGATCTGATTGATATCCGTCCCCTCCGTATTTTTGCCCAGGAGCCTACGGAACATGAACTTCGCCATTTTGAACTTGTTGCCGGAATCCCAATACTCGGCGGATTCGGCTGTGACCTTGATGAGAACGAGATTCGGATCGTCATATGTGGTTTCCAGTACTTTCTCGTAGGCCGGACTCCAGAATTCTTTTATCTTCTCGGAACTTTCCACGAGTTCGGCTTCACCGCGGATGGAGAGGAAAGACTTACCCACATATGCCACGTTGACTTGCTGATTGCGAAGCAGTTCATGAAACTTGCTGGTATCTTTCTTGGTCAGGAACCACAGGTTGCTGTCGAACTCGACATCCTGGGTTTTCATGGGACGTGAAACTAGCCCTTCTTCTGATACCGTTGTGAGCATCGCAACGTCGATGTCTTTGATCAATTCCTGAATTTTCTTGATCGCTTCTTGGTGATCTGAGGTTGGATTCATCGTGTGATTCATCCTTTCGATGTGTATTATTATCAATATTTCCCACGCTAAGCTCTGCCAAACCTCTCGTTATCGTCCGTTCTTTGATCCGAATGTACTTCTTCTTGTCCAGTATGAAATTGGAGAGACCACGAACAGATGAAGTGTTGGTTCAAATTTGTCTATAAGGCAGTTTTTATGTAACCTTAAGGGGGAGCTTCATTCCATAAGATGTATAATACTGAATATATATATTTAATGGGGTGAATGCGATGTTAATCAGAGAGATACAACCTGATGATGCTCAACGTTTTGATTTGCTAATGAAACAAGTTGAAGCTGAGGCTGATTTTATGCTAATGGAGCCAGGAGAAAGAAAAGCTTCTCCTGAAGAACAACATAAATGGTTGGTAAGAATGGAAAAGGAATGGAATTCAACGGTTCTGGTTGCAGAACATGATGGACAGTTAGTTGGATATTTAGCAGTCATTGGTGGAGATACAAGAAGAACAAAACATTCAGCCTACCTAGCCATAGGTGTTTTAAAAGAATATACCGGGCGTGGTATAGGAACAAATCTTTTTCAAAAGATGGAAGAGTGGGCAGTAACTCATAATATTTTACGGTTAGAACTTACAGTGGTCATTCAAAATGAAGCAGGTGTATCTCTATATAAAAAAATGGGATTTGAGATAGAAGGCATAAAAAGAAACTCACTAATGATAAATGACACACCTTACGATCAATACTTTATGTCAAAAATATTCTCGAAGTAAGAAGGGAGGCAACTTGTTATGGAAGAAGTTATTTACTTAATCACAGGCGTTATGGCTTCCGGAAAGTCAACGGTGGCGGAGCTGCTGGCCTCCAAGCTGGGGAAAAGTGTTCATCTGCGAGGGGATGTGTTCCGTCGCATGATCGTATCAGGACGGGAAGAAATGTCTGCTGAACCGTCCGAAGAAGCAGTCCGCCAATTACATTTGCGGTATCGGTTAGCCGTAAATGCTGCAAAGACCTATTATGATAACGGATTTTCTGTTGTTTTGCAGGATAATTACTATGGAGCGGAGTTAATCTATATGATGGAGCAATTAAAGGATTACCCGGTTCAGATCATTGTGCTGTGTCCAAATGTAGAAGTGGTGAAAGAACGTGAAAAATTAAGAGGCAAGGTCGGCTATACTGGCTTTACGGTGGAAAATTTGTATTCAGAGTTTATGAAGGAAACGCCTAAAATCGGGTTTTGGCTGGACAGCTCGGAGCTGACACCAGAGGAATCAGTAAATGATATCTTGTTATACTCTGAAAAAAATGAACCTATTACAAATCTGTAGTGACACTTTTTTAATGATATATCGAAGGAAGAGTATAGTTCCATTCATAGTCGCTATTATAGCGGCTTTTTTTATCGGAACAAATCAGAAGGCAAAAGGGATCAGTGCTGCTGCACGTGAAGCGATAAAAAGAACAAGCGAGCTTGCGTATTGACGCACTGCTCGCTTGTTCTTTTTATTAACCCACCAGCTAGGGAGGAATTAACGGTGGTATACAAACCTTGGAAAAATTACCCGTCAGTTCATTTATGTTACGGTTACATCAGCCAGATGAGAGTTGGCAGGCATAATGGATGGTGTGGATTCTCTTATGATCGGTTTGGTCACGATGTGCGAGACCTGAAAAGGTTGTGCGGGATTGTCAATTCGGGATAACAGCATCTCCGCTGCCTTGATACCCATCTCGTTGCTATATATATGAACCGTCGTTAATGGAGGTTCAATAATTCGTGATTCGGGAGCGTTATCGAATCCGCATACAACAACATCCTGTGGAACGGATACATTTCTCAATTTCAAGGCCTTGATCAGTTCGACCGCGATGAAGTCATTAGCGCAGACATATGCATCAGGTAACGATTTCAACTCAGACACTCGCTCCCTCAACCAGCCGGGCTTCGAGAAGAACAGGCGGTCATCCTCCACAATACATTGGGATAGATCGACCTGCAGCCCCGATTCCAGCATGGCCCGCTGATAACCTACCCAACGTTCATTGAAACTTTTGCAGTGATTGTAATCCCCGGTAAATCCAATATTTTTGTAGCCGCTCTCAATTAATTTTTTGGTTAACTGGTAGATGCTATGTTCATTCTCCATCAACAGCAGATCAGCATGGAAATCAGGATAACATATGTTCGAAGCGCAATCGATGAAGATGGTGGGGATCCCCAGATTGGTAATAAGCTGAGTGTATTCAAGATCGAATAATTCAATACAAATGATGCCATCTACCTTCGAGAGATCAAAATTGTTGGGAAGTGCAAGTGAATTCTGATCTACCTCGCGCACAATATGGATGGAGAGATTGTATCCCTCTGCACTAATTCTTTTCTCCAAACCGCTGATCAATAACGAACCAAAGTGGGATGTATTGGGCAGATTTTCTGTTAACAGGGCGATATTCCCTGGTGTTTTGGTTAGGACATGCTCACTCTCCATATAAGCGAACTGTTTGTATTTGAGTTCCATTGCTTTTTTGATTACACGATTCCGTGTCTCGTCCGGGATATTGCCAGTATCATTTAATGCCTTGGAAGCCGTATTCCTGGAGATGCCTAAAGCATCCGCGATGTCCTGAATCGTGACTCTTTCTTTTGCCATCTCGCGTTTCACCTCTAATGATCAAATGGTCATCCGTATAGCTATCTAACTCAAATGTATAATAGATTGAAGCAAATAGCAATCTCGAGTTTACAAATGCACAATCAAGTTTACGTTTTCCAAATTGAGGCAATCTACTTTGGTATGTTTGTATTCTTTCTGCTATGACCGAAAAATAACAATCCCCCTACGATGTATGGGTTTAAGGCGTGGAGAAGGGAAAGGAATATACTTTATACACGCAAATAAATGGACGATCTATACTGAAAGCAAACAAAAAAGTAATCAAATGCACAATTATTTTTACATAATGTATTGACTAATGCCTATACCACCTGTTAAATTGTAAAATATCAAATGAGCAATTGTAAATATTGAAAGCCCTTACCGGGTGCAATTGTAAACTTAAGTGATGAACGGAGGTAACATGTTGGATAACGCAGTGGATACCCAAAAAAGTTCGGGAAGGGCACTGAAAGAGAGGACATCGACCAGTCACAGGATGCAGCAGCTCAAGAAGCACTATTTTTTGTATTTGTTACTTGCACCAGCTTTGATCCTGACCCTTGTCTTCAAATACATCCCGATGTATGGAGCCATTATTGCATTTAAGGATTTTAGCCCAATCAAAGGCATCATGGGCAGTGAATGGGTAGGGTTGAAGCATTTTGAGAAATTTTTGGCTTCCCCCAATTTTGATGTCATTTTTATGAATACGCTTAAACTCAGTTTTTTTGGATTGATCTTCAGCTTCCCGGTACCCATTTTGCTAGCTCTCATGCTCAATCAGGTGCGTAAAGCCGGGGTGAAGAAAAATATTCAGTTGTTTCTGTATGCACCAAACTTCATATCGGTTGTTGTCATTGTGGGTATGCTGTTTATCTTTCTATCACCGACAGGGCCGATTAACCAATTCGCCACATGGATCACCGGTCAGCCGATTATGTTCATGTCCGAGCCGGAATATTTCCGCTGGATATACATTTTGTCTGATATCTGGACCGGAGCGGGATGGGCTTCCATCATTTATGTCGCGGCGTTGGCCAATGTCGATCCGGAACTTCACAATGCAGCCAATCTCGATGGTGCGAATCTCATTCAGCGTATTCGTCACATTGACCTTCCGACGATTCGTCCGATTATGGCCATCGTATTTATTCTAGCAGCTGGCGGGATCATGTCCATTGGATTTGAGAAGGCCTACCTGATGCAGACGTCCATGAACCTGCCTTCCTCCGAGATCATTGCCACGTATGTCTACAAGGTGGGCTTGCAGTCTGGAGATTATGCTTACTCTGCAGCTGTGGGATTGTTCAACTCGGTTATCAACGTGATTTTGCTGGTTACTGTGAATCTGATTGTCAAGAAATTGAATGAAGGCGAAGGCCTCTATTAGGAAAGGAGAGTTATTCATGGTTGTCAAACATACGGGACTGGATCGTCTGCTCCTCGTCCTAAACGCGATCTTTCTCACCTGTGCTGTACTGGTTGTGGTCGTGCCCCTGATTTACATTGTTATCGCCTCATTCATGGACCCGACTGTGCTGCTGAACCGTGGCCTGTCTTTCAATGTGTCCGATTGGAGTCTGGATGGTTACCAGATGATTTTGTCGAATCCGGCCATGATTCGAGGTTTTGCCAATGCTGTGCTGTACTCGGTCTCCTTTGCACTCGTGACGGTGACCGTCTCGATATTTGCAGGTTACGCATTGTCTGATGAAAGGCTGGCAGGGCGAGGATTTTTCATGATTATATTTATCATTACCATGTTCTTCGGTGGCGGATTGATTCCCACCTATCTGCTCGTGCGTAATCTCGGCATGCTGGATACGGTGTGGGCCATTATCATTCCAGGTGCAGTGAACGTATGGAACATCATTCTCTCCAGAACCTTTTTCAAAGGGGTACCGCGAGAATTGAAAGAGGCCGCTAATGTGGATGGTGCATCCGAGATGAAGATTTTCTTCCAGATCGTCATTCCATTGTCGAAACCCATCATATTTGTACTGGCGTTGTACGCGTTTGTAGGGCAGTGGAATTCCTATTTTGATGCCATGATCTATCTGGATAATCCCAATCTCCACCCGTTACAGCTCGTACTGCGCTCCATTCTGATACAGAACCAGGCTGCACCAGGGATGATCAGTGATCAGCTTGCGATGGCGGAACTGAAACGGCTCTCGGAAATGATCAAATATTCAGCCATTGTCATTTCGAGTCTGCCACTCATCATTATGTATCCGTTCTTTCAGAAATATTTTGAAAAAGGGGTCATGGTAGGCTCACTTAAATAGTGAACAGCCTGATATACAGCAAGTTTGATCCAACTCAATTCCATGGAGGTCATGATCATGAAAAAAGTGAACAAGTCCAGAAAAGCCGTTACCACAGCATCCGTTTCCATGCTGTCTGCCATGCTCTTGCTCTCGGCCTGTGGTGGGGGCGGAGGCGGTGCAGCGAGTGAAGCCCAATCACCTGATGGCAAAGTGTCATTGAACTTTATCACACAGAGCTCTCCGCTGGCCCCTGCTGATCCGAACGAGAAGCTGATCTACAAGAGACTGGAAGAGAAGACCAATGTGCATATCAACTGGAAAAACTATACGAGTGATGTGTTTGCCGAAAAAAGAAACTTGGCGGTAGCCAGCGGTGATTTGCCGGATGCCATTTTTGACGCAGGTTATGGGGATTATGATCTCCTGAAACTGGCGAAGGATGGAGCCATCATTCCACTGGAAGACCTGATTGAGCAATACATGCCCAATCTGCAAAAGGTGCTGGAGGAAGCTCCCGAATACAAGAGCATGATCACTGCTCCGGACGGACATATCTATTCATTTCCCTGGATTGAGGAACTTGGTAGTGGCAAGCAACGGATTCAGGCAGTGGATAACTTGCCCTGGATCAATGTGGAATGGCTGAACAAGCTCGGACTAAAAATGCCGACGACAACCGAAGAACTGAAAGAAGTGCTGATTGCATTCAAAACTCAAGACCCGAACGGCAATGGCAAGGCTGACGAAATTCCGTTGTCTTTCATTAACAAGCCGGGCGGAGAAGATCTGACATTTCTCTTTGCGGCATTTGGGCTCGGGGAGAACTGGGACCATACTGTGGTAACCGATGAAGGCAAGGTGGTCTTCACGGCAGCTGATGAAGGTTATAAGGAAGCGGTTAAATACATTCACGAACTGGTTCAGGAAGGTCTCGTGGATGTGGAAGCGTACCAGCAGGATTGGAATACGTATCTCGCCAAGGGCAAAGACAACAAGTATGGCATGTATTTCACTTGGGATAAAGCCAACATTACAGGCATGAATGATACATATGATGTTCTGCCTCCGGTTGCCGGACCGAGTGGCGAGGTCAATGTGACAAGAACGAATGGTATCGGTCTCGACCGGGGACGTATGGTTATTACCAGCAGCAATAAAAATCTGGAATCGACAGCGAAGTGGGTAGACCAATTGTATGACCCGCTTCAATCTGTTCAGAACAACTGGGGAACTTATGGCGATGAGACACAGCAGAATATTTTTGAATTCGACGAAGCCAAGGGTATGCTGAAGCATCTTCCGCTGGAAGGCGCTGCACCTGTTGAGCTCAGACAGAAAACGAGCATTGCAGGACCGCTCGCAATTCTCGACAGTTACTACGACAAATACACGACCAAACCGGAAGACGCGGCATGGCGTATGGAGCTCCTAGACAAAGTGATGGTTCCGCATATGAAAGCGGAAAACGTCTATCCAAGCGTGTTCTTCTCCATTGATGAACTCGACCGCCTCTCCACGATTGAAACTGATCTGTTCGCCTATGTGCTGCGTATGCGCACGGAATGGTATCAGAACGGAAAGATCGACCAGGAGTGGGATGCTTATTTGAAAGAGTTGGATCGTCTTGGACTGCAGGAATGGCTTCAAATTAAACAAGCGGGATATGACCGCAATACCAAATAAACAAACGGATTGAGGAGTCGCTGCTATACATAGCAGCAGGTTGCGAGTAAAGCCGCGTCTTCCCATTATCAGTTTGATCCAAAGGAGCTAACCAACATGTCTACAATAACAACCCCTGATTACCGGGGTATCTATCATTTCACACCGAAGGAAAATTGGATCAATGATCCGAATGGAATGGTATTTTTCAAAGGCGAGTATCACTTGTTCTATCAGCATCATCCGTTTGGCACAACATGGGGACCGATGCATTGGGGACACGCGGTGACCAGGGATCTGGTCAACTGGGAAGAGCTTCCCGTTGCTTTGGCACCGGATGAACATGGCACGATATTCTCCGGCAGTGCTGTGGTGGATTGGAACAATACATCTGGATTCTTTGACGATGAGCCTGGATTGGTGGCTATTTTTACCCACCATCTGGAAGTGCCAAACGATCATCCGATTCAGCGACAGAGCCTCGCTTACAGCAAGGATAACGGCAGAACATGGATGAAATACGAGGACAATCCGGTATTGGAGAATAAGGCGTTCGTGGATTTCCGTGATCCCAAAGTATTTTGGCATGAGCAGACCGAGAAATGGATTATGATTATTGCTTGTGGTCAAACGGTATGTCTGTATCATTCTCCCAATCTGAAGGATTGGACGCTGGGCAGTGAATTCGGTACAGGAATCGGCTCACATGACGGTGTCTGGGAGTGCCCTGACCTGTTCCCGCTGGCCGTCGATGGAGATGCGAGTCAGGAGAAATGGGTGATGCTCGTCAGCATTGGTGCAGATCCTGCCTTCAAGGAAGGCTCCAGAACGCAGTACTTCACCGGAGATTTTAATGGCATTTCATTTGTTCCTGATGAAGCTTCCCATACCGTTCGCTGGGTTGATCATGGTCGGGATAACTACGCAGGGGTCAGTTGGTCTGATATTCCGGCAGAAGACGGCAGACGCCTGTTTATGGGCTGGATGAGTAACTGGATGTATGCCAATCAGACGCCAACGGAAGGGTATCGCGGCGCGATGACCATTGCGAGAGAGCTGACATTGGAGACAAGGGACGGAGAAATCCTGCTGGTTCAGCGTCCTGCGCGCGAGCTGGAACAAGCCCGCAAGCCAATATTGTCCCTACAGGATGCTTCAATCAGCCAAGTGAGTGAGCAATTGAACACTTTGGGTCTTGTAAATTATGAGATTCATGCGGAATGGGCTTCTGATCTATCCGTTCAATTTGCATTACGAAGTGGTGCGGAGAATGAAACGCTTATAGGCGTGGACGCTACCGAGAATGAAGTATACGTCGATCGCAGCCGGTCAGGTATTATCGACTTCCATGAACATTTTCTGGGTCGTCATGCAGCTGAATTAAAAGCAGTAGACGGCAACCAGCGTTTGTGTATCTTTGTGGATCATTCATCCGTAGAGGTATTTGCCAATGACGGTCAGGCGGTGATTACCGATCTGATCTATCCGGATGCTGGTTCCAAGGGAATCTCGGTTCATACGGATCATAAAGATCTGGTATTTTCTTCGCTTCATATCTATGAACTATCCCCTGTCCAAGCAGAAGGTCAATCGAAATGAGCGCAAGGGGGACAGGAAAATGCGTATAGGAGCCATAGAAGCGGGAGGAACAAAGTTTGTATGTGGTGTAGGCAATCAGCAAGGTAGAATTGAAGATTGGTGCAGCTTTCCAACCGAGCATCCCGAGACCACACTTTCGAAAGTTACTGAGTATTTCAGGGATAAGGGAGTGGCGGCCATCGGAATTGGCTCCTTTGGTCCGATTGATCTGCAACCGGATAGTTCCACCTATGGCTCTATCACAACAACACCGAAGCCGGGTTGGGATAACTGCAATGTTGTTGAAACCTTGAAGCGTGAATTTCCGGTTCCCTTCGGATGGGATACGGATGTGAATGCAGCGGCCCTTGGAGAAGTCACTTGGGGAGCAGCGAAGGGGCTGGACAACTGTGTGTATTATACGATCGGCACCGGTGTTGGAATTGGACTTGTGGCGGGAGGCAAACGTGTACATGGATTGCTGCATCCCGAGGGTGGACACATGCGGACGAGGCGGCACCCGGATGATCAATTTCCCGGATTATGTCCGTATCATGGCGATTGCTTGGAGGGGATGGCTGCAGGGCCAGCCATTCAAGCTCGCTGGCAGAGCCCTGGCAGCGAACTGCCGGCAGACCATCCGGCGTGGGAGATCGAGTCCTTTTACATTGCGGAGTCCATCACGACGGCCATTCTGCTTCATTCCCCGCAAAAGGTCATCTTGGGCGGAGGGGTGATGCAGCAAAGTCATCTGTTTCCGATGATCCGGGAGCGGGTTGTACAAAATCTGAATGGTTATGTGAATGCAGCGCCAATAACACATCATATCGATCAATATATTGTCCAGCCGGGATTGGGCCAGCATGCAGGACTATGCGGTGCCCTCGCATTGGGTTTGGAAGCACTGGAACGTGTCACGTCTGCTTCATAGCTTTTGATATTCATTAAAGTCCCGGAAGGGACGGATGCATGTTCACTTATTTTGCTAAGAGAATGCACCGTCCTTTGTGGGATTTTTGCTTATTCATTCATACGAAAAGAGGGAAGGCTCATGAAATGTATCATCCGGACCATCGGTTGTGTTCTATTATCATGTTTCCTTGTTTTTTCTTCTGCAGAAGCTTATACCACAGCATCTTATACGGAGACAGACGCCACGCAGTGGAAAGAGCAACCATACGAGGGATCAGCGAAACAACACAGGGAGGCGGTTCAAATGTTAACCAAAGTGTCTAAGGCTGCAACGAATTTGTCGGATTGGACAGTACAGGGCAGAGGCAGTCTGGAAGATACAGACGAAGGACTCCGTCTGGCTTCGGATGCCGGGGAGAATGTGATGGCGATTTCCGCCACACGAGCCGATAATTTTATCTATGAAGCTGATTTGATGATTCAGAATATGAAAGCGGATACCAGTCTTATTTTTCGATCCAATGATACAGGCTGGTCTTCATATATGCTGCAAGTGGTTCCCCAGGCTGGTGTGATACGTCTAAGAGATGCAAGTGGACAGCAGGGAAAGTTGTATGTCGAACATAAAGCAAACCTCGAAGTTGGAGGCATCTATCATTTGAAAGTGAAAGCGGACGGGGATAGACTTCAGGTGTTTTGGGACGATCGGTACGATCCGGTGATTGATGTGAAGGACAGTGCCTACTCATCAGGGAAGCTGGGGCTCCATGTTTGGGATGGGTCCGCTTTGTTCCAGAATGTGCATGTTAGTACCATGAATGGAAATGTAGGCAAACCGATAAGCAGCGTAGGCGAATGGCAGCCGGATTTGAAAGGTTATAGAGGGAAGGGAAATGCCCAGGACACCGGAATGACTGTATACGAAAAGGCAGCTGCAGATTTTGTGTTTGAGGGGAATATAACACTGTCCAATGCCAATGCAGGTTCCTCAGCCGCACTGTTATTTAGGGCGAGTACAGACGGAACGAGGGGATATGAAGCAGTCCTGATCAGGGAAGGAGCAGAAGTAGGAGTTCAGCTTCGAAAGGCAGACGGGACCGTGCTCGCCAGCTCGAATCGCAAGTATCCAAGTCTACCGGGAGCGAGGCATCACATCGAAGTTATAACCTCGGGCAGCCTGCTTCAGGTCTATGTGGATGGTTACACCCCTCCGGCTGTTGAGGTCACAGACACAAGTTATGCGAATGGAAATGTCGGCCTTGTGGTTCAACAAGGTGTGGCTTATTTTCAGGATATCTATGTAACGGAAGAGTCAGTATACTACAAAGAAGACTATCGTCCCCAGTACCATTATTCTCCGATTCGGGGATCGGCAAGTGATCCGAACGGGCTGGTCAATTATGAAGGAGAATATCATCTGTTTCATCAGGATGGAGGAACCTGGGCTCATGCAGTCAGTACTGATCTTATAAATTGGAAACGCTTACCTATCGCCTTGCCATGGAATGATCAGGGTCATGTATGGTCGGGATCAGCAATTGCTGATCTAAACAATACATCCGGTTTATTCACGGATTCAGGCGGAAAAGGTCTGATTGCGTACTACACTTCCTATCACCCGGATAAGCCTGGCGGCAATCAGCGCATCGGTCTTGCCTACAGTACAGATCAAGGTCGGAACTGGCATTACGCTGAAGATCGACCGATTGTTATTGAAAACCCTGGCAAGAATGGTGATGATCCGGGAAGCTGGGATTTCCGTGATCCGAAGGTAGTCCGGGATGAAGAACACAACCGGTGGATAATGGTCGTGTCCGGAGGGGATCACATCCGGTTCTTCACTTCAACGAATCTGCTTGATTGGACGTTAACCGATAATTTCGGATATGGAGATTACGTGCGTGGTGGTGTGTGGGAGTGTCCCGATCTGATTCAGCTGCCTATAGATGGAACGGATCAGCGGAAGTGGGTACTTATGATTAGTACAGGAGCCAATCCGAAAACCCAAGGATCAGATGCAGAATACTTTGTAGGCGAGCTGACAGCAGAAGGGAAATTCCTGAACGATCATCCGGTTGGGCAGGTGTTGAGAACGGACTTTGGCAAGGAATTCTACGCATCGATGTCCTTCGCAAATATGCCTGATCAGCGGAAAGTCATGCTTGCATGGATGACGAATTGGGATTATCCGTTTGAATTCCCAACCTCATCTTGGAAAGGGCAACTGACCATTCCTAGAGAAGTATCTCTTCGAACCGCGGATGAAGGAGTGCGGTTGGTACAAACACCAATCACTGAACTCCAGACGCTGCGGCATAATCTATATAGTGCACAACAATTGATGGTTGGACCCAAAACAAAAAATCCGCTTGATGGCCTCACGGCGGGAGCATATGAGATTGAAGCTGAAGTGGAAATCCCGGCTAATAGTTCCGTAACCGAGTTTGGTTTTCAACTGCGTCAAAGGGAGGGGCAGCAAACCACAGTAGGATACAGAGTGGATTCGCAGAACATGTTCGTGGATCGCTCTACCTCAGGTGATGTGAGCTTCTCCGACTTATTCACCAAGGTCCATGAGGCACCGTTACAACCCGAAAATCAGAAGGTGAAGCTGCGCATATTTGTCGATGAATCCTCTGTTGAGGTCTTCGGCAATGATGGTAAGGTTGTTTTCTCGGATGTCATTTTTCCAGACCCGGCGGGAAGGGCGATGGCATTCTATAGCCTCGGTGGAGAAATGAAGGTGAACTCTTTGAAGGTGCACGCCTTGGATAACATCTGGAGAGAGGACACATCTCCTCAGACACAGGTCATTGCAGATACCCACAGAAGAACGGCAAATATAGGGCAGACTCAAACCTTGTACGCGGCGGTTGAGGGCGGACGTGGAAAAGGTGCTCAACCGTTGAAGTGGAAAGTAAGCAATCCCAAAGTGGCGCAAATCGTTCATTCTGATAAAACGAAAGCGACCGTTCGAGCCGTGGGTGGAGGGGAAGCTATCGTAACGGTATCAACGGCAAACGGCAAAGCTTCTGCCAAAATACCGATTACGGTATCCAGCGGCATATTCCAAACCAACTTGTCTGGCTGGAAATCGGATAAATCAACTGCCCAATGGTTTGTTTCCGAACAAGGCATACAGGGGATCTCTAGTGGAGATTCACAGTATATCGCACAGGAAACGGCGGGCGATTTTCAATATGAAGCTGATCTAACGCTAGGTGCGCAGAGTGGAGCGGGGTCCATCGTATTCCGTGCGAGCGAGGATGGACGAAGCGGTTACTACTTGAACATTGACCCTAATCTGAAATCCATCCGACTTTTTTACAAAGTGAACGGGAAATTCGAAACTAGGCAGGTCCTTGCCCAGATTCCGAGATTCATTGGTAAGCATCAAACGTATCACATCCAGATTCAGGCGGATGGTCCTCGGATCCAGGTTGTTTTGGATGGCAAGCGAATAATGGATCTTAAGGATGGAACGTTTGCTGAAGGTCATTTCGGTGTTCATGTTTTTGGAGGAAGTGCTTCCTTTCAGAATGTGAACGTGAACAATGCGAAAAAAGCGGAATTGGAGATGGTGATGATTCGGAACGCAGGACATCCCGTAGTCATGCAAGCTGTTCAATCTGAAGAAGGCGAAGTTATAAAGGTTGATGACGGGGCAGAGAATGCAAGTGAAGGTTTAAAATGGGTACTTGTTCCTACTGGAGATGATTCCGGCTCCTACTCCATTCGAACCTTGAGCGGAATGGCATTGGATTGGGATGTTGGACAGAATCGCGTCCAGCTCTACTCGTATCTTGGGTATGCTAATCAACGCTGGCTAATTTCTGAAAATGATGATGGAAGCATACACATTACAAATATGCATAACGGAAACGCACTCGGCATATCCGCGGATGGGTCAGAACTCGTGGTGAATGAGCTTCGCGATGAAAATGAGAATCAAAAATGGTTTTTTAGGTAGGGGAACCCCAATCAATTTGAGTGAAAATACGATAAGGTAACAAGGATATATACCCATTAAGAGTCGCTATTTTAGCGGCTTTTTTTGTTTTCAATGAACCCATTTCTTGTTCCGATCGGAGGGTAAGAATTTGCTCCGGTTACCGATTACGTCGTTGTCTGGACATTAAAATTATTCAACAAAATGTGACCAAACCCCGTCATTAAGAGTGTTAGGGATATAAAGGAGGGCAGAACAGCCATGCAGCAATCAGTGCCCCAGCCAGGCGATCATGTGATGAAAATCTATGAGACTCACGCGGATACGCTGTTCCGGATTGCCATGGTGCATCTCGGCAGAAGAGAGGACGCGGAGGAAGCCACTCAGGATACCTTCATCAAGCTAATAGAAAAAGGCCCTACATTCAACGATGCAGAGCATCAGAAAGCATGGTTGATTCGGGTTATCACCAATCATTGCAAATCCTTATTAGGCAGAAGATGGCATAAACGGGAGGTCAAGCTGGAAGGAGTCGATCCCCTTACAATGGACAACCCTGAAGATCACGCATTGATCGAACTCGTGCTGTCACTGCCCGTCAAGTATAGATCGGTGGTTCATCTGTATTATTACGAAGATTATCCGATCCGAGAGATCGGTGAAATCCTGCAGATCAGCGAGTCAGCGGTGAAGATGCGATTGAAGCGGGGAAGACAGCTGTTAAAACTGGAGCTGGAAGGAGAGGAAGTGTAATGAACGAAGAACAATTCAAACAAAACTACAAGAAAGTAGTGGATCATATGAAAACAAACGAGCAAATGAAAAAACGGGTAGAGCAATCCTTGAACACGCAGCATCGGGGGCCAAAACGCCAACGCAAACCATTGTATATTGCAGCAAGCGTCGTTATCGCTGCCAGCATTGGGTTGGCTGCGCCAAGTGTATGGCAACATTTGAGTGGGCCTGCTGCACCAGCGACACAGGCGGCACAGGTGACTCCTGCCGCGTCGTTCGACTCGATTGTGATTCCGAAAACAGAGCTGCCTGGTGCAAATGGCAAAGGCGTAAAGGCAGACATGCTGCCAGTGGTTGTCTATGGAGGGAACGTTTATACACAGTCCCCAACATTGCTTGAAGGTGAGAATGCACTCCATCTGCGGGGCGAGAAGCTTGGCACTACAACTGGCGGCATCAATGAACTGAGTGGTAAGGATAAATATACGGAACTTGCTTCCAACATTGGCGAGGCAGACATCTATGCTGTCAACGGCTACAACAAAAACTTCCGCATCATGTCTTACACCGAGCTCGATGGTCAGGTATATGCCCAACTATTTGATATGAACAACGGGATTACCATCAGTAGCGGTGCCGACTTGATCGGCAAGCTTCACCTCGAAGACAATATCGCTTCGGCGCAGTGGGAAACTTTTGACAGCTGGAACAACGGATTGCAGCAGCTTCAGCCGCTAGCAGCGGATGAAGCACTGGAAGGCTTCATCTCAGGGCTAAATGCTGCCAAACCGATTGCAACGAGTCCGGAGTTGGAAGAGAGCCTCTACGGCAAGGAAGATCGCAAGATCATCTATCTCACTTTGGAAGACAAAACGCAGGTACCACTGGTTCTGTTCGGTGAAGGTCTGGTGCGTTACGGTAATGTTCCGGCATTTCTCGAGGTTGAGGAAGGAGCGTTTCAGACGTTCTGGAACAGCCTGGGTGAGTAAGGCGAAGAACGCGGTACGAATCCTTGAAGAAGAGCGAACAGGGAACGCAAGTGCTTTGTTCGCTTTTTTGTGTTTGCCTAAACGAGGTATTGCCAGGGTGACATGGCATTATTTAATTATATTCTGTTGCAAGAAGTGCAGAAAATCGCTTTGCATCGAGCCAAGAGTAACCACTTTTTTGATTATTCTGAAATTCCAATATTGGCCTTTGACTTTGAATGACCATATGGCAGAAAGCAGGGTTCCAGAACGATACTTTTGTTCTTCTAAATCAGATACTTCAAATTCAACTTTGTGTACGACTTTGGAAGAAAACAGATTGAGAAAAAGGATAATCATCCGATCCTCATTTACGAGTAGTATAGCCCGACTTGTACGAGCCGAGAAGCTTTGGGGAGTTGAGTAGCAGATATGCATGTTAGATTCCCTATGGGACTCAGTCAGCTTATCGATTGTTTTTTTGTTAATGAATATCATCGCCAGTTACCTTTCTATTTGAACGTTCTAGATGCAATAACTTCTTAAACCATATGTACAGAAAAGATAAGAACCCCATAACGAGTTCGATAATGGACTATTACTATAAGAATTCAAACTATTCAAAATTCCATTTTTATGGTACGAGCAAATCTATTATATATTACCACATGTAAACATTCTCAAGTAAGACCAGATACCCAGCAGCATTTTACCGATCCATCCGCCAAGTGCACTTTAGGGTCTGAATAATGCATTTCACCCAAATTCTGCTCCGAAACCTGTGATAAAATAGTATATTCGAGAGTGAAACTCAGAGTCGATGTCAATTGAAAGGCGGATGTTCCCACATGTTCAATGTAGCAATCTGTGATGACGAGGAGAAACAAAGAGAACAGGTAAAAACAATGCTGATCTCCTTGTCATTAAAAACAAATATTGATTTCCAAATTACCTTATTTTCTTCAGGCGAACAGCTGGTTTCTCATTATAATACCGTTGGGGATACGTTCCATGTTCTGATCATGGATGTGGAGATGAGTGGAATGAACGGGATCCAGACGGCCAAACAAATCAGAAATATGAAGCATTTGGATGTGCAGATCATGTTTCTAACCAGTTACCCGGAGTATATGGTGGAGAGCTTTGATGTGGTCACCTTTCAATATTTGATCAAACCGATCCAGCCCCATATTTTCGAGGAGAAGATGATTAAACTGTGCCAGTACTTTAAAGCGATGGACAAAAAGTATGTGCTGATCAAGTCAGACTATGAAGAAATTCTGTTGAAATACGATGATATTTTCTGGATTGAGGTCGTTAAGAGTTTAACGATCAAAAACAAACTGAATTTTGTTACAAAAGAAAACACACATGAGAGCAAAGGCATTTTATCCAGTTATGCTGCCGCCTTGAAAGACCATGGTTTTTTGCAAATCCATCGCTCGATTATCATCAACCTGCTGCATGTCCAAAAGTTTTCCGGCGCTCAGGTGGTCATGTTAAATGGTACCGAATTGCCTATTGGTCGTTCAAAAGTCAAGGAAGTCAAGGATGCTTACACCAAATTTATGATTATGAGGATTCAATGATATGGATACATATGTGATCTGGTCCGTCATCGTGGTTACCTTGCTTATGGCGTTCCAAGTGAATTTTTATTTTGATTCTGTATTAGGCAAGTCCAGGCAAAAAAGGCATAGAGCAATCTATTTTGTCCTGTTTATCGTATTGGGTTATTTCTACTTGGCATCTTCATTACCTCCAATCGTTTCTTCTGTCGTTGCTTTGTTATTCATCTTCAGTCTGGCGCAATCCTATGAAGTGGAGTTCAAAATCAAACTTGTCTTCACGGTCCTGTATGCGGTTCTGATCACAACGGTGAATTTCATTGCGGTATATATCATAGGGGTACTGGATTCTACAGACTATAGTTCATTGGATCATTTTAACGAGGAACATCAATGGGTGTTCTCCAAGGTGATGCTGCTCGGCTGCAGCATGATGTTCATTGTCATTCAGATTGTCCGCCTTATTGCCAAACGAAGGAGTTTCGCTGTACATTATCGCTATTATTTCTTGTTTCTGATCGTACCTACCATTACGATCTATCAGATCAATGTGGCTTCGATGTACAGTGAAAAAAACATATTTTATGTCGTATCCGTGCTAGGCTCCCTTTTTCTCAATGTGTTCATTGTTTATGTATTCGATAGTATGGTAGAAAAGGTTCAGCTCGCTCATGAAAATGCCCAGTTGCAGCGTCAGATGGATTATCAGGATGCCAACTATGAGAAGACGGTGCACAGTTTCAAAAATGTGAAAAGCATCATTCATGATATCAATCAGCAGTTTCTGTACATTGAAGAATGTATCAAGCAAAACAAGCTTGAAGCGGCGGGTGATCATATTAAACTCACGTTGAATAAGATTGAAGGAGCATACCAGCGAGTCAACTCCGGCAATCTCGTGATTGATGCCCTTGTAACAAATACCATCGCCCTGGGGCAGGCAAACGGAATCAAAATCGACACCCGAATTGGGCTTCACTCTCAACATATTCAAATTGATCGATATGATCTGTGCGTAGTGCTAGGCAACATGCTGGATAACGCCATCGAGGCTTCCAAGAAGGTCAAACATGCGGAGGACAGATATATCCTAGTTTCGATTCACTCCACAGCGTCTGCACTCGTTATCCAGATTATGAATCATGTGGAGCAAAAATTGACTCACCTGAAGAGTGAAAAGCCCAATCCGGAGTATCATGGAATAGGCCTAACCAATATAGCGAGAATGTGCGAGAAATATGGTGGACATATGAGTATCGAGAATCATCATCGAACCTTCAATAACATGGTCGTGCTCCCGTTTGATCCAAACAATTTCTGAACATACCGTTCGGGGATTGTTTTTTTCCATTCAGGGTCCGTTTTCGTTCGATATGCCTCTTCCCGGATATGATGAAAGCAATCATACAAACAGCATCATAAGGGAGGAAGTTATTCAATGAAGAAACTGATCAGCATGTTATGTGCGGCAGTGCTCGTGGTCATTCCGTTGACCGATGTCAGGGCAGAGGCAAACAGGATGGGAACGATCGAGAATCAGGCGGAGCGACTTGCGACACAGATGGTGAAAAATTATGGGGTTACAGGTCTGCAATATGCCATCATGGACGAAGGGAAGATCATTTTGTCGGATGGTGTAGGATTCCACGACAAGGCTTCCCAGAAACCAGTCGACAAGGATACCATGTTTGGAATAGGCTCAGTAAGCAAAATGGTTGTAACAGCAGCTACAATGATGCTGGTCGATTCCGGCAAAGTGGACCTGGATCAGCCCCTCACTTCGTATATTAAAGACTTTGAGATGGCGGATGACCGGTACACTCAAATTACCCCGCGCATGCTGATGAACCATTCTTCGGGTCTCTATGGCACACATTATGGAAATAGCATGTTGTTTGGCGATAATGACACTCGGAATCATGATGAATTATTGCTCAAACTGAAGTCTGAAAAGCTTAAGTCAAAACCCGGAGCTTATTCCGTCTATTGCAATGATGGTTTTCAATTACTTGAGATACTGGTTGAACGGGTGAGTGGATTGAGCTACAGCGAATATATCGCCAAGTTTATCAGCGATCCGTTACAGTTGGAAGCAACCAAGACACCACTGGATTCTTTTGATAGAAAACAATTGTCTGAAACATATTGGCCTACGATGGAAACGAAACTGCCTGTCGAAAATGCCAATATCCTCGGTACAGGTGGAATCTACTCGACTGCAGAGGAATTGAGCCGATTCGCTGAGGTGTTGATAGGGAACAGGCCCGACATTCTGTCCGAATCCTCGGCACTGTCCATGCAAAATCATGAATATCGTCAAGGAATATGGGTATCCGAGGAGAGAAATACCTTTAACTACGGTCTTGGATGGGATGCCGTTGCGCTGGCACCGTTCAGCGATTACGGCATTACTGCACTTACCAAGGGTGGAGACACCATGTTGTATCATGCATCGTTAATCACTATACCTGAACATGATATTTCGATGGCGGTTCTTTCTTCTGGCGGGTCCTCCATCTATAACCAGATGTTTGCCAGTAAAGTGCTGCTGGAGGTTCTTGAGGATCAAGGCATTATTGAAGAGATTCAACCTGATCAGACATTCTCAACACCCGTCAAAGTGAAGATGCCGACGGAGTTGACTGCCTATTCCGGTCTTTATGGTACGGTAGGTACAACGCTGGATATAGACATTAAAAATAGTGAGATCAAGCTGCCTGCTTTGCAGGGAGGACTAATCCCGGAGCAGACGTATGTGTACACAGGTGAAGGACAATTTACGAGTCCCGATGGAAGTGTGAAGGTCAGTTTTGAGAAAGAACGTAACGACAAGGTGTATGTTAAAGTTCTGGCAAACATCACGTTACCCGGTTTAGGCCAAACGGTGATGAACACCTATGATTTTCAAAAACTGGAGCATAACGTACTGGATACAGTAACGAAAGAGAAGTGGGCAGCTCGCAATGGCTCGAAATATTACGCATTGGATGAAAAGATAACATCGATCTTCTACCTGCTTCCTTCGATGCTGATCAAAAATCTATCCGTAGATGCGGAGAACGGTTACGCGAATGGTACCCGAGTTGTTGATCCAGACCACGCAGAGAATGTCGCCGAGATTCCTGTTATGAATGGAAGAGATGCATTCGATTTGCAGCTCTACTCGAAGAATGGCGCAGAGTTTTTGATTCAGGATGGTCAGGAATATATCGCAGAGGATGCCATTACACCGATCTTTGCCGGGAAAACAGGAGTCACCACCATCCCATCCAACGGGCAAGCCCGGTGGTATGCCATCGACTCCCGCTCGGCAAACAAATCGTTAACGGTGGATTCTCCGGGAAACGGAGGTTATGCCGTATATAATGAGAAAGGTGAAGTGGTTCACTTTTCCGTAGCGACCAATCAACAATCGACACAGCTCCCGAAAGGTGGTTTTATCGTTTTTGGTGGTGAAGCCGGGGATGTCTTCAAAATCCATCTAAAGTAAATGAATTGAACAATGAGTTCAAAGGAGCATATTGGATCACGAGCATAGGCTGCCCGCGATCCGGTATGTTCCTTTTTTCCGTGCCCAGATAGCCTGAACGGCTGCTCATGTATGCTGTGTTTTCAGTCCTGCTAAACGAAGAGTTTGCTCCAGCCGATCCAGATCCACGGAGAAGTCCTCTAATCCCGGAAAGCGGTCCTGTGTTGTTCCGGCATCCTGCCCATACATCATATAATAATCAAGTTTGTTATGGTTGCTGATCATCCAGTAAGTAGGCACTACATGCCGGGTATGAAAAATTTCGACGACAAGGGTTCCCTCCATGCAGAAAGCCAGATTGGCCAACCCGGCTCCATGTGGTGAAACGATTGCTTTTGAGGAAGCAAAGAGCTGAACTTGCTGGGCAACGGTCAAATCCTCCAGGCAAACAGGAGTGAATCCGTACGGCTCCAAATGCCGGATTACTGCGTCCTCGTTAGCGATCCGTCGGGCAGAGGCTTTGCTCCTAGAAATGAAAATGCGATCAGGAGAATGCAGCGTTGTATCGCATCCGGGTAGCATAAACGTCCGAAGGATAGCTGTGGCCCAAGGCGGATAATGGGAATTCATCATTAGGGAAGGCACAACCAACCGGCCGGCCTGAATTTCCAGATCATCACCAGTACAAATTACGGACGATTCGGATACGCCAAACATACATAACGTTTCTTTCACAAAAGATCCATGAGGATTCGGATTCATGACCAGAGATTGAAAAGGAATATTTAAAACTCGAAGCATACCCAGTCGCGGCAGCACATCATATAACCAATGAAAATAATTATGACTCCCACAAAAAGTTAAAACGGCCGCTGTCCCCTCGAGATGCTGATGCTCTTGAGCCTTCCTCCGATGCAAAGCGGGGTGTTCTTCCAGTGTCAGCATTCTGTTTTGTTGTCCATCGTACTCTGGGGAAAGATCGAAAATCAGTTTTCTGTCCGATGTCAGGATAGAACCTGTTGATCCCCAAATACGCCCATTCGGTATGTATGCAACGTATCCGCCTTCGGGATGAAGGGTGTAGGGCATCAAATAACGATGTATCTCCGTTTCAGGGGTTTTCGGAACCTCGAATCTGGCGACTCCGCCAAAATCAAAAGGAGAAACCATTTCATCGCCGCCGGGGGAAACGGAAGCTATCCATTCCCAAATGTCTCTGTAGAAACCGGACTTATTTGGATTGGTGCCTGGCGATTTAGCATTGCCGCACATTTCATTCATTTTTCACCCTCCAGCACCATGGTTACTATATGAAGCTAATTTATGCAGGTAGGCTTTAAAAGGCACGAAAATGAACGGACTTTATATGATGCCAAACTTTAATTTCTGATTTTTGCAGGACACCATCAAGACGTAGACGTGATGGATTTGCGGTAAGCACGTGGTGTACAGCCAACCACTTGTCTAAATTGTCTGGAGAAATGCTCGACATTCCGATAACCGCAAAGTTCACTGATGTCTGAAATTCTGGACTGGCCATGAATCAGTCTTTCTTTGGCGAGACGAATTCTGGATTGAATGACATCTTCCATGCAGGAGATGCCAAATGTAGTTTTATATAACGTTTGCAGATAGCCCGGACTAAGATGGACACAATCGGCCATGACAGTAACGCTCCATTCTTGTCCCGGGTTGTGGTTAATGGCTTTGCGCAAATTCAAAAGATCCTGATAATGAGGCTTGTTATCTGCGGACTGGGAGGCTTCGAGAAGCTTGTTAAACATAATTCGAAACAAATAATCAATGGAGAGCTCACGGTAATCACACTGAAGAAAATTTTCGGTAGCCATCAATTGGAACAACTGATGACAATAACTAGGATCCGGAAGAAGAATGGGAGTGCCGAGGGGAATAGCTGTCTCCAGTACATACGCTTCATCGGAAAGAAATCGCACCCAGTCATTTACGTATTGATCCGAGCACGCACGATACATGATTTTCTGATAAGGCGGGTATAGGACGGCACAATTGGCCGGATACGCTTTTATTTCGCCATTCACCCAGAATTCTGCCGGAGACTGTGTAAGAATAAGCAGCCAGAAGTCATGACCTTCCGGTATGTCATAAATGAAATCAGCAGGATGAGCGGCATCATAACCGACATAAAAAATCGTATTCATAGGGTTCTCCAATCTTGGGATAGATCAATTTTGCGTTAGCATATATCATTCTTTGAGATGCACTTCTACTTTATAATTTTAAGGGAAAAACGTTGGGAAATCACTGATTAATCGTTAAATTTCGAGTGGTCTATCGTCGGGTAAGTCTTTGAAATGATCAATAACGGAGACGTATTTTTGCCGGGTCCATGTTGACATCGATGGATTTGCGGTCATGGATTTAACCGAGGATCGTGATCTGTAACAAGAAATCGTTAATGTATCTCTTGAGATTGTGATGAAACATGAATAGAAAGGGGAGAACGGAAAGTATGTATGCAAACCCGATTATTTGGGCTGATTATCCGGATCTAGATGTGATTCGGGTCGAAGACACCTACTATATGGTCAGTACAACCATGCATATGATGCCGGGCTGCGTCATCCTGCGGTCCTATGATTTGATCCATTGGGAGACTGCCACTCATGTGTACGATAGACTTGATGATACACCAGCCCAGTGTTTGGAGGAAGGCAAGCAGATTTACGGCAAAGGCATGTGGGCTGCCTCGCTTCGGTATCACAAGAACAGGTTCTACGTTATTTTCGTTGCCAATGATACGCATAAGACATATTTGTACACTGCCGAGGAAATAACCGGTCCCTGGACCAAACAGTATGTGGAAGGGTTTTATCATGATTGTTCTCTGTTTTTTGACGAGGATGATCGAACCTACCTGATACATGGCAATACCGAAATATATCTGACGGAATTAAGTTCCGATCTGTCCGGACCTAAGCCTGGTGGAGTACAGCGAATGATCGTAAAAGATAAGCAGCCTCATTTCCTCGGCTATGAAGGTGCCCATTTCTACAAAATTAACGGCAAGTACTATGTGTTCCTAATCCATATATCCAAGGCTTCTGGCAGAAGAACACAGGCGTTTTATATGGCCGATTCGTTGGACGGTGAGTTTGTTGGCGGTGAAGCATTCAATGATGATATGGGATATTTTAATGCAGGGGTAGCCCAGGGGGGAATCGTGGATACACCGGATGGAGACTGGTATGCCATGCTGTTTCAGGATCATGGAGCCATCGGACGTATACCTGTGCTGGTCCCGCTCCACTTCGAGAACGATATACCGGTGTTTGCCGAGCAAGCCCCGAAACAAATCCTGATTCCGAGCACAAGACCCAATTATACATACAAACCTCTAATTGGGAGTGACACATTTCATTATGAACCTGATAAAACAGGGAAGGTACGACTGAACGATTTTTGGCAATGGAACCATACCCCACATGATGACCTCTGGTCCGTGACCGACAAACCGGGAGTTTATCGGATTCAATCGGGGCATATTCGTCCCAATCTGACCTTTGCCGTTAATACACTGACACAGCGTGCAATGGGCCCTGTCTGTGAAGCGATGGTCACATTGGA
Source organism: Paenibacillus xylanilyticus (assembly GCF_047246825.1). Classification (GTDB taxonomy): domain Bacteria; phylum Bacillota; class Bacilli; order Paenibacillales; family Paenibacillaceae; genus Paenibacillus; species Paenibacillus xylanilyticus_B. Next base: position 281,098 of record NZ_JBFOLB010000001.1, read on the forward strand.
TGGAAGTGGGCTAAAGGATGGCGATTATGCCGGTTTGGGTTTTCTGATTGGCACCTATGGGTTGATCGCACTCACGAGGAATGAAGGTCGTTTTTACTTGGTCATGCTGGCAAGAAACAGCGAGGATTCCTCCATCTTCGGTAATCTGATTGATGCGGAGCCAGCCACCGAATACGCAAGAATTCCCATAGCGGAATCCGTGGTTTCACTTAAGGCTATTGGAAATTTCGTGGACAACCAGGATGAGTGTTCCTTTTTTTATCTGGAAGCATCGCAATGGAAACCGCTTGGTATTACACACAAGATGGTCTATAAATTGGATCATTTTATGGGGTGCCGGATCGGATTGTTTTTATATTCGACAAGCGCGATCGGAGGAATCGCTGATTTTTCGAATTTTGAATATCAGGTGATGCTTGAGCATAACGGGAATTAACGGAATGAAGTCGCCGAGCCGGCGGCTTTTTTTCTACCTACAATTAATCTGATTCTGCTCAGCTGAAGCGAATTCATGTACAATAAGAACAGGTTCCAAGATCAGGGGACAAACCATCTATTTCGGCCGAATCGGGGTGCATACTTTGCGCATTACTGTGTTAACCAAAACAAAATTAGTTATGATCTTCCTGCTTAGCGCATGCATACCAACAGGACATACACGCGGATATTCGGAACTGGAAATGGTAAATATCGACGTTCAGGCTGCGGAAAATGAGCCGCATGTTAGCAAATACAGCTCACCGGTACAGGTATCTTTTGTCAGAGAAGTAGGGGACGATCTGGAACAAATGCTCAGCCAGCTGCCTGGAGAGAGCCTGCTCGACAATCGCTGGACCCGGTTATATGAGGAGAAGCTGGGGATTCAGCTTCAATATGACTGGATTGCGAGAGGGGACGTGTATGGACAGAAGTTGGGTGTCTCTCTTGCTGCCGGTCGTATTCCTGACATTGTCAGGGTAAATCCGTACCAGCTAAGACAGTTGAGTAATGCAGGTCTGATTCAGGATCTGTCAGAAGTGTACCAAACCTATGCCTCTCCGTTTACGAAGAGCATATTGGAGGCAGAAGGAAGCGGCCCGTTTGACGCGGCAACCATTGATGGCAAATTGATGGCCATTCCTGAAACGGCATCCTCCATAGAATCAGCCCAGTACTTGTGGATTAGAACCGACTGGCTTGAGCACCTGCAGCTTGATCGGCCTGAAACCATGGAAGACGTGCTTGAAATTTCTAAAGCGTTTACAGAGAGAGACCCGGACGGCAACGGTCAACGGGATACGTACGGACTTGCCCTAACGAATCATTTGTGGGACCCGGTCATGGGGGCTGTCGGCCTAATGGCCGGGTATGGTGCATATCCGAATATATGGATTAAGGATGAAGATGGCAGACTTGTATTTGGTGGCATACAGCCCGAAGTCCGAAAAGCACTGCAAGTGCTGCAAACCATGTACCTGGAAGGTCAGCTTGACCCCGATTTCAGCTACAAAAAAGGAACGAACGAAGCAAGACTGATCCAGAACGGAAACATTGGCATGCTGTATGGTGAACAATGGACTCCTTTTATGATCCAGTCAAGCCGGGAAAATGACCCAGAAGCGGAGTGGCAGGCTTTTCCCATCCTTGCAGAATCCGGAAAATTGGCGAAGGTGCAGCTTCGCACCAATACTTGGCAGTATTTCGCCGTTAGAAAAGACTACCCTCACCCTGAAGTCATCATGAAGCTTATGAATTTGCATTTGGAAACCAACTGGGGTGAGCACGCACAGTACGAAACATACTACAATGACGATTCCAAGGCCGTATGGATGCTCTCGCCGGTTACTCCTTTTCCGGGGACCAAAAACCTGGACGCTTATCGCCAAATTCAGGAAGCGAACCGCTCGGGCAATCCTTCCGTTCTCCAAGAGGAAGCATCGGCTATTCAAAAGAGAATTGAGGCGTATACCGAGGAGAACGTGGAGAGCGGTTGGGGATGGAATCAAACCTATGGACCGTCAGGTGCGCTCAGTATAGCTGATGGCTACGAAAGAAACGGACAACTACTGTACGATCAATTCACGGGTGGAATTACTGAAACAATGGTTGATCGGCAAATCATACTAAATGATCTTCAGCTTGAAGCCTATCTGAATATTATTCTGGGCAGACCCATAGAAGAGTTCGACCTGTTTGTGGATAATTGGCTAAAGCTGGGTGGAGATCAGATCACGGCGGAGGTTAATGCGTGGCTCAATACAAAAACGGCATTGGAACATTAAATCGTTTCTTAAGGGTTCATTCATGCAGGAAAGCAATCCACATGCTGGAGGGGATGAGTTGATTAAATTCCCGGCCCAATCATGGCGCAGCAGCATCTTCGCACGACTGGTCGTGACCTATCTGATCTTTGTTCTTCCACTGATTCTCTTGGGGATATATCTGTACAACTGGAGTTACGACAATGCCAGCCAGGAAATATCGTCTTCAACGGAAAGAAGGCTTGACCGTTATCTTGAAGAATTGAATCGGGAAATCGAATGGATGGAGCTGCAGCAGTTTGACATTGTGGAGGACAGGAAGCTAAACAGGCTTGCCGTACTATGGGAGATGATGGATCAGGTAGATCGCCGCGAGACATTGAACTACCTGTCCGATCGGCTTGCGACGTTTAAGAACAGCAGTGTTTACATCAAAAACGTTCATGTGCATATTCGCACGATTGGCAAAAGCATCTCCGCCACGCATGGAATTGACGATTACAACAAAGATTCCTATGAATACTTCAGCTCAGGCAAGGAGGGAAAGGGAACTCGTTTCATGGTGAAAGAGGGTGTAATGAACCTGAGTGCCGTACGGCTGACCGGCAAAAAGGGAGAGGCTCCGCTGTTTGTGGTTCAGGTCGAACTGGATACGGATCAATTTCAAAATGCGCTGACCCAGCTTAATCTGTACCCTGACAGCGGGTCCTTCCTGCTGGAGGAAAAAACGGGACAGATCATCACCGACCTTTCGAAGCGTGATTTTATCCTTTCTGATTATCGTGAACAGCTTGTCAATGGCGAACATGGTGCATTTCAGGTGAAGGTAGATGGCACAAGTTATTATGTCAGCCAGAGCCGTATGGAACCGCTGGGCTTGTCGATCGTAACGTACTTGCCGGAAAAAAGTGTGAAAAGACCACTTACCAAGTTCTATCATTGGGCCTGGTTGTTTGCAATTACATCATTTGTTGCCATTTCGGTCTTCTTATATTCGAGTTATAAGCTCATCCACATTCCTCTGTTTTTGCTCGTCAAGAGGTTCAAAAAAATGGAAACGGGTGTACTGGATATCCCTATCGTGCACAAGCGGAAGGATGAGTTCGGTTTCCTGTATACCCGGTTTAATCAGATGATTGAGAAGCTTCAGCTGTTTATTGACCGGGATTTCAAACAAACGATGATGATGCAGCGCGCTGAATTGAAGCAGCTTCAGTCCCAGATCAATCCCCATTTTTTATATAACAGCTTCTTTATTCTCAATTCACTTGCAAGAACAGGGGATACGGAGCGCATTGAACAATTCACCAACATGCTTGGCGAATATTTCAGGTTTATTTCCCGGAACGAAACCGATCAGATCAGGTTGGAAGAAGAGGCGGCCCATTCGCGTACATATACCGAAATTCAAAAGCTGCGCTTCTCCAGACGCATACAAGCAGACTTCGGAGATTTGCCAACATCGATGGAGCGCATTCGTGTTCCCCGATTAATCATACAGCCAATCATCGAGAATGCTTATGAACACAGTCTGGAAAAAATGACTGCTCAGGGCATGCTTCGAGTCCGGTTTGGCATGACGGAGCGGATCGCAGAGATTACGGTGGAGGACAATGGGCATGAATTGGAGGATGATCAAATTGCTGCGCTACAACGACGTTTGCATGAAAAAAGTGACACGGAGGAAATGACCGGATTAATGAATATTCATCGTCGGCTGATGCTGACCTATGGGGAAGATAGCGGCTTGTTTTTGACGAGAAGTGAACTGTCGGGATTAAAGGTCACAATCCGAATTCATATGGAAGGAAGGGAAGACGGATGTATCGACTTTTGATTGTGGATGATGAAGAAATCATTACGGATGCTCTTTATGAAACCTTTGCAAGACATATGCCTGACCGTCTGGATGTATGCAAGGCTTATTCGGCGAGTGAGGCATTGGCCTGGATGGAACGCTCAAGAATTGATATCGTTTTGACCGATATTCGCATGCCGGGTATGAACGGTCTTGAGCTCACAGAGCAGGTACAGGTCTATTGGTCGCACTGCCGTGTTATTTTTCTGACAGGTTACAGTGACTTTAACTATGCTTATAAGGCTTTTCAGATGCCCAATGTCCGTTATTTGCTCAAAACGGAAGGGTATGACAAGGTTATGGCTGTTGTGGAGGAAGTGATGGAAGAGATTCGGCAGAGTCACGACATGCATGAGTTGCTGGAGAAGTCATCCGAGATCACTTGCAAATTGGCGCTTCTCCAACAGGAAGAGTTTCTGCGGAATCTGCTTCAGAACGGCACTGCATATACGGGTTCCACTTTTGAAATTCAGAAAGAATTGGATCGCTGGGAGCTTGGTCTGCATGCTTCTTCTTCCGTATATGTTGTGCTGGGCCGGATCCATTCCAAGGATAAACATACCCATTTGGAACGCGCTCAGATTCAGTCATCGACGCAATTAATCGTTTCCTCGTTGTTGGAGGAGCACATTGTTCACGTTAGCGTGCCCGACCATTATGGGGATATGGTATGGCTCATGCAACCCCGGACGGAGGCAGAGCCAGGCAGTTCTTTTATCCGATATCTGGAGGGAACATTGGAATTGATCCAGGAAGCATGTATGACTTCACTTGGCATATCCGTGGCTTTTGCGTTTGGCGGGAAGAGCTGTCAGTGGTCAGAGATTCCCCGGCAATATGAGCGTTTGAGGCAGCTTCACTGGATGAAGATTGGAGATGGCATATCCATGGTGCTTAAAGATTATGATGATGTTCTTTCCAATCAGGGCCAGAGGGAGTTTACACGGGTCAGTAACCGAATTGAAGTGATGTCAGGGTATTTGGAAACAGGACGAATCCAGCAATTTTATGAAGTGTTTGAGGAATTGGTCAATGAACTGATTCAACAGGATGTGACCCTGGAAAGGGCCATGGAAACCTACTATAATCTGGCGCTGCATCTGTATTCAGTCATCAATCGATGGGGTTTGCATCAGGATATACCGGATCAACGCAGACTGCTGCATCTCAACGAGTATACGTGCATGAAAGATGCCGTGCAGTTTCTGTATCAGGCAGCTGACCAACTGGTGCGCTTCAAAAGTTCGAATGAACAGGAACGGGCAAATGCCGTAATTCATTCGCTCTGTACTTACATCACCGAGCATCTGGAAGAAGACCTTTCTCTTGTAAGGCTGGCCGAGCTTTATCATTTCAATCCATCGTACCTGTCACGTTTCTTCAAACAGGAGATGGGAATCAACCTTTCCGAATTTATTGACGAGCTGCGAATCCGCAGGGCAAAGGATCTGCTTCGGAATGCCGATCTCATGGTTCGTGAGGTTGCTCTCCAGGTCGGCTATGAGGCAGCTCATTCCTTCACCCGCTTTTTCAAAAAGGTTACAGGCATGACTCCCCAGGAATTCAGGGAATCTTTGATGGTCCGTTAATTGAAAAAGAATACGAAGCGAAGTAAGGTCACAGGCTTACATGCCCTGTGACCTTACTTCGCTATAGGCTTAATGCTGGCCCAAGGCTAATCTCTTGCTTAAGCGGTGAACGCTTTTTGTTTTCGATAGGCATTGGGACTTACGCCTGTGTATGCCCTGAATTTTTTATAAAACCAGTCTGTATCCGTATACCCTACCTCTGCTGCAATTTCATAAATCCGCAAGTCGGTGGACTTCAGCAGAAGTTTGGCTTTTTCCATTCGTTGCTGAAGCAAATAATCATTGAAGGACATGTTTTCTTCCAATTTGAATTTTTGCCCAAGGTATGCGCAGTTAAAATGAACCATATCGGCAATTTTCTTCAATGTGATATCCCCATTCAGATGATCGAGGACATAAGCTTTGATGATCTTAATCACCTGGGTGGAATGGACCTGCTGACCCTCGAGTTGAATGAGTGATCTGAATGAAGGCAGATTTCGTTTTGGTCTCTCAGGCTCAAGCCTGGACTGGAGTCGGTTGAGACTATGAAGGAGGGAAGAGCCATTAAACCTGCCGGGCAGATAATCGCTTACTTGATAGGCTAGTGCTTTGCGGACAAGCTGAAAATGATCATTGCCTCCCATGATCAGAATGGGAATCTGACTAATCTTTCGAATATGATGACATACCCACAAACCTGCAGCAGTACATCCTCCGGTGCTTATGAGCACTACAGTAAACTTCCTCTCAGACAATGCCGATAAAGCACACTGGGCAGAAACGACTCGTTCTCCAATGGTATATTCGGATTTGCTGCGGCGCAGCAGCTTATGCAATTCCCCGAACACACAGCGACTGAAATCCACAAGCAGGATGTTAAGCATGAAGCAATCTCTCCCTCTCAATTGATATAAACCGAATCAGGTCCCCTTTCATATCTGGATAACAGATGTCTTACGTTCATTATGGGAAGAAAAGAAAGCGCATACAATGTGCATTTATTTGTAGAGGGAGCATTTATTTACCACTTAACTACGTAAATGCTTCAATCTCCATTTAATTTGCCAAAACCTATAGTTTGACAGGGTAAACACCTGTAATTACACATGTTGTTTACGCTTTCATTAAAACGCTACACTTTGATGGCAAATGATAAAACCACATTCAGGGGGGACAACGAATGAGAAAAAGCATGTTCATGCTAACAAGTCTGATCCTTGCAGTCATGCTGTTGTTGAGCGCATGCAGCTCCGGCTCCAGCGCTCAAACAGAGCCAGAAACAAAGGCACCGCAGGAAGAGCAGGCAACCGTCGAAACAGAACCAAAGAATGAGAATTCCACTCCAGAGATGGACTTTGACATGGGGGGAAGAACCATCAAGGTGGTTGCCTGGTGGGATATGGAAATGACAGATAGCAACCCGGACAACATTCAGCGAATCGAGAACCTGGAGGCACTGAAAAAGAAGCATAACTTTGACATCGAATACATTTCGATTGATTTTGGCGAGTATCAGGAGAAGGTCGTGGCTTCCCTAATGGCAGGTGAACCGCTGGGCGACATTGTTCGGCTGGGCAAGGACTATGCCATCCCGGCACTGACCAAGCAGGACCTGTTATGGCCCATTGATGAATACACCAAGAATGATAAGGTATTTAATCAGAAAACGACGAACGAATACTTTCAGTATGAAGGCAGAGGTTATGGATTCACCGAAGATCAATCCTCATTTATCAGTGGGATCTTTTACAACCGGACACTCATGCAGGAGCTTGGCATGAAGCCATTACAGGAGTACGTGGACGAAGATCAATGGAACTGGGATACGTTCATTGAAGTAGCCAAACAAGCAAACAAGGACCGCAACAACGATGGAAAGCTCGACACATGGGGCTTGGCCCAAACGGGACTGCTTGAGCCTGTCCTGTACTCCAACGAAGCGTCTCTGACCAAGGATGACAAACAAAATCTGGAGGACCCAAAAACAAAAGAAGCGCTGAGCTTTGTATCCAAATTGGCGACTGAGAAGATAGGAAGACCTACGGAGGGCGGGGACTGGACGGAACCGGCGACCTTTTTCCGTCAGGGGAATACGCTCATGTACTCGGGAGCCATGTATGAAATTGAAGGCATTCGAACAGATATGAAGGACTACGACATTGGGTTTGTTCCTTTTCCTAAAGGGCCAAGTGCTACAGCGTACCATTCCGGGGAATCGCGTTACCAGGCATTGACTATTCCTAAGGCAGTAGAGCATCCTGAACAGCTGATGTATATCTGGGAGAAAATCAATGAAATTGAATCCATCTACGATTACCCTAGCCAGTCCACCCTGGAGACTCATCTGACGGATGAGGCCGATATTGAAAATGCCAAAACCGTTGCCGAGGGTATGCTTGTGCTGGACCACAATACGTTCCCATCTCTGCCATTCTGGGATTTCAATGGTGAGTTGGTCGACGGAGTATCTGTATCTACCGTTATCGAAAAATACAAGGCACCTTTCCAGGCGGCCATCGATGAAGTATACAAATAACGCACTTAGCCGCTCTCTCGGGACAAAAGGGGTTACATGCCCCTGTTCCGAGAGGCATTTCAATCCATACCAACTTACTCCACGGCAGAAGGAAGGGGGACGTATTCGAACATGCGGTCACGAAAGAAAAAGGTACTGATCCTGCTGATGGCCATGGTGATGATCATCTCATTAGGGAGCACTTATCTTACGAGAGATCGTGGTTCTGGCATCGTTCAGGCACGCGAGGATTTCGAAGCAGTATCAGGTACAGAAGACTCTCGCAGCTATGAGCATTACCTATCTGTTCATGCTGACGCAGACAAGCCGGAGCAGACCATACGGATTGAGGGAGAGTCATTCACTCAGGCGGTGAACGGGGAGTTCGAGATTGTCAACGCGTATGCCGGTTTGGACGGGAAAGCCGTCATCACTCCGGAATCCGGCACAATCAGTTGGGAGGTTCCTGTTCAAGCCAGCGGGTTATACCAAATGCGAATACATTATTATCCTGCTGCAGGCAAAAGCTCAGGGATTGAACGGCAGCTAGAACTGAATGGAGAGGTTCCGTTCAGAGGAGCCGATGTGCTGTTATTTGACAGGGTATGGGGGAATCGCGATGACCGTGTTCGCAGGGACGATCGCGGGAACGACCTTCGGCCACGGCAAGTTGAACAACCAGCCTGGCAGCTGGCCTCTTTTAAGGACAGTGCGGGTTACTTCGAAGAGCCATACCAATTTTATTTTGAAAAGGGAAAACAAAAACTGTCTCTGACTTCGCTGCGCGAAAGCATGGCGATCGATTATATCGAGCTGTACCGGGAAGAGAGCGTTCCAACCTACACAGAGCTGCAGGCTGATTATGAAGCAGCAGGTTTGAAGCCGACGGATCCTGTCATGATCAAAGTACAGGGAGAGGAGGCAGTGAGTAAATCCTCACCAACCCTTGCCCCCATCTCGGATCGCTCAAGCCCGTCTCTGGAACCGTATGATGTATCCAAAATTCGTGTCAACGCCATAGGGGGCCTCAACTGGAAGCTTCCTGGTGAATGGATCGAATGGGATGTGGATGTACCGGAGGACGGATTGTACCAGATTGCGCTCAAAGTGAAGCAGGATCAACTTCGCGGCGTGTATGCCACACGAAGTCTGACGATTGACGGCAAAATTCCTTTTGAAGAAATGAAGCGCATTCGATTCAACTACAGCCCGGATTGGCAGACACGTGTGCTGGGCATGAGTGAGAGTGAGCCTTACCTGTTTCATTTGAAGAAAGGAACTCACCGATTGCGCATGACAGTTACGCTGGGGGATATCGCTCCACTGCTGCGTACAGTGGAATCAAGCGTGCTGGAGTTGAACGAGATGTATCGCAAAATTCTGATGATTACCTCCAATAAACCTGATCCCATGAGGGATTATCAGCTGGAAAATCGCATTCCGGAGATGACCGAGGTTTTCAAGCTGCAGGCAGACATTCTAACATCGGTTGCTGACTACTTGGAGAAGGCGACAGGTGAACAGAGTGACAAGGTAGCCATTCTCCATGCCATGGTTATTCAGTTAGAGGACATGGCGGCAAGACCGGAAACCGTGCCCAAACGTCTGGATACCTTCAAAATTAACGTAGGCGGGTTGGGCACCTGGATTCTCTCCGTACGTGAACAGCCTATCTCACTGGATTATGTCCTGGTATCCTCACCGGATCAGGAGCTGCCGAAGGCAGAGGCTACAATGCTGGAGCAGATGAAACATGAAATGGGAGCCTATGTCGCTTCGTATACGGAGGATTACGACAGTATCGGAAACGTTGAACAAAATAAGGAATCCATTACGGTATGGATTACAACAGGACGCGATCAGGCCCAGGTCCTGAAAGGTCTGATTGATGATTCTTTTACGCCGGAAACCGATATATCCGTTCAATTGCGCCTCGTTCCGCCCAATATTCTGCTGCCTGCAACGCTTGCCGGGGAAGGACCGGACGTTGCCATGCAGATGGGCGAAGATATTCCGGTGAATTACGCCATGCGGAATGCAGCGGCGGATCTGAGTAAATTTCCGGATTTTGAACAGGTTGCGAGCAGATTTCGCGCAAGCGGACTGACGCCATACCAATTCAACAACGGAGTGTATGCCCTCCCGGAGCAGCAGCATTTTCCGATGTTGTTTTATCGAAAGGATATTCTGAATGAGCTTGGCCTGGAGCCGCCAAAAACGTGGCAGGATGTCTATAATGCCATTTCGGTGCTGCAAAAACACAACATGGAGTTCTACCTACCCATTGAGGATACGACGAACAATGCCAACATGGTACCCAACGCAACCTTTGCCATGCTGCTCTATCAGAACGATGGCGAATTTTATTCGGAAGATCAGAAGGAAAGCGCGCTGAATTCGGAAATCTCCATGGACGCATTCAAGCGCTGGACCCAATTTTATACCAATTACAAATTCCCTCTGAAAGCTGATTTTCCAAACCGTTTCCGTACCGGGGAGATGCCGATTGGTATTGCGGATTACACCACCTACAATATGCTGACGGTCATGGCGCCGGAAATTCGCAACCTGTGGGATTTCACAATTGTTCCCGGCACGCAGCTGGAAGACGGATCCATTAGGCATGAGGTGGCAAGTGCCACAAGTGCGGTCATGATGCTGGAGAACGCCAAGAACAGAGATGCTGCCTGGGAGTTCATGAAGTGGTGGACCGACAAGCAGACTCAGATCGAATATGGCAGAGAAATGGAAGGGCTCATGGGGGCAGCGGCGCGTTACCCGACTGCCAATATTGAAGCACTGGAGCAGCTGCCATGGCCGGTTAAGGATTATCAAAACCTGAAGAAACAGTGGGAGTGGGTAGAAGGCATTCCTCAGGTTCCCGGCGGGTACTTTACGGGCCGTCATCTGGACAATGCATTTCGTAAGGTGGTCAATGCCAATGAGAATCCCCGTGAAGCCTTGGCTGATTATGTCCTGTACATCGATGATGAAATCGAGCTGAAGCGCAAGGAATTCAATCTGAAGTAGAGAGAAGGGAGGGTAACGGTTGCACTCAGAAACCACCAAGTCATCCACTGCTCCTGCCATCAACGCAAGGCAGAGCAGCTGGTGGTCCCTATTGAAAAGGGATATATACCGAAGCAGGCACTATTATGTGCTGATGGCACCGTTTATGCTGATCTTTTTCATGTTTACTGTCATTCCGGTTGGCATCTCGCTGGGACTCAGCTTTTTCCACTTCAACATGCTGGAGCTGCCCCGATTTGTCGGCTGGCAAAATTATTCGCGGCTGTTCCTGAACGATGATGTTTTTTTGACGGCGCTTAAAAATACACTGCTGTTTGCCGTTATTACGGGTCCTGTCAGCTATATTGCCTGCTTTCTGTTTGCATGGATTATCAATGAGCTGTCACCCAAAATCCGTGCAATCATGACACTTGTGTTTTATGCACCTTCCATTTCCGGAAACGTTTTTTTTATCTGGTTAATCGTTTTCTCGGGAGACAGCTATGGATACATGAACGGTTTCCTAATGCGCCTCGGCGTTATTCTCGAACCGATTCAATGGCTTTCCAATGAGAAGTACGTGCTGGCCATAGTCATCATTGTACAGCTGTGGCTCAGTCTCGGCACGAGCTTCCTTGCCTTCATTGCCGGACTACAGACCATCGATCGTTCCCTGGTCGAAGCGGGTACGGTGGACGGTATCAAAAACCGCTGGCAGGAGCTTTGGTATATCACGCTGCCTTCCATGAGACCGCAGCTGATGTTTGGTGCGGTCATGCAGATTACAGCCTCGTTTGCCGTAGCCGAAATCTCCATCGCACTGGCTGGTTTTCCGAGCGTTAACTATGCAGCACATACCGTTGTAACCCATTTGATGGACTTTGGAACCATTCGGTTCGAAATGGGCTATGCATCTGCAATCGCAACCGTTTTGTTCGCCCTGATGCTGGGAACAAATGTTTTGACACAAAAAATGCTTAGAAAGATAGGTGAATGACAATGACCAGCAAGGTTCGTGCCGTTTTCGGCATGCCAAGAAGACTCAATCGGTCATTTACCGTCAGTCTGATGCTGTTTGCACTGCTGGGTCTGTTCGGCTCATTTATGGTATTGCCGCTGATTTATACGATCAACAATGCCTTCAAACCTCTGGATGAGCTGTTTATTTTTCCGCCGCGGTTCTGGGTGAATAATCCGACGATGGAGAATTTTGCGGATCTGATCAATCTGATGGGAAACTCCTGGGTTCCTTTATCCAGATACATTGCCAATACGCTATTGATTACGCTGCTTGGAACGGCTGGTCATATCCTACTCGCTTCCGCAGCGGCTTACCCGTTGGCCAAATACCGGTTTCCCGGTTCGAATGTGCTGTTCACCATCGTCATTCTGTCCCTGATGTTCTCACCACACGTCACGTCGATTCCAAACTACATGGTGATGTCCTGGCTAGGATGGATTAACACACATGCGTCCATCATTGTGCCTTCTCTCGCATTCTCGCTAGGTCTGTTTCTGATGAAGCAGTTCATGGAGCAAATTCCGGATGCGCTGCTGGAGGCCGCCAAAATCGACGGGGCGAACGAATACCGTATATTCTGGAGCATCGTCATGCCCAATGTGAAGCCCGCTTGGCTCACGCTCATGATTTTGCAATTTCCGGCATTATGGGGAACAGACGGCGGTAGTTTCATTTACAGTGAAAACCTGAAAACACTGCATTATGCGCTCAGTCAGATTATCCAGGGGGGTATCGCCCGGGCAGGTGTCGGTGCAGCGGTAGCGCTGCTGCTCATGATCGTGCCCATTACCCTGTTTATCATCTCTCAGAGCAGTGTTATGCAGACGATGGCAACTTCCGGTATGAAAGAGTAGAAGGGGGGCAGCAACATATTGAACAGCGTGTGGAAAAAATGCGGATGGCTCACCCTGGGTCTTGCCTGCCTCCTATGCTTTGGAAACGCAGCGTCAACGGCATTCGCTGACGGACAGACGGATGCGTACAACTATTCCTACTGGGGAGATGCGGTACGTTCTCCTGCTGCATATGAGGCGACAGGAATAGTTACGGGCAAGGAACTGGATATTGGTATGTTCAAAGAACCGAACGATATGCACGTCACTGCTGATCAGCGGGTGTATGTGCTGGATTCTGGCAACAGCCGAATTGTTGAGCTGAATCCGGAGATGAAGCTGACAAGGGTTATCGATTCTTTTGATCATGATGGAACGAAAGATCAGTTCAAACTTCCACAAGGACTGTACGTATCGGACAACGGGCAACTGCTAATAGCGGATACGGGTAACCAACGGGTTGTGCATCTGGATGAGCAAGGTCATTTGATCAAAATTGTGGAACAGCCTCAATCCGAGCTGCTAAAGCCTGACTTTCAGTTTAAACCACTGCGGGTTGTTATGGATAAAGGCGAGCGGATCTATGTCATGGCGGAAGGGGTCTTTGATGGCTTCATGGAGTTTAATTCGGACGGAACCTTTGCTTCGTTCATTGGAGCCAACAGAGTCCAGGTTGACCCGGTGGAGTATTTGTGGAAACGGTTCGCAACCCGTCAGCAGCGCAGCCAGATGGTCATGTTCACACCCACCGAGTTCACCAATATGGACATTGACGGAGAGGGCTTCATTTATGCAACGAGTGGAGACAAGACCGGATTACCGATCAAAAAACTGAATGCACAGGGCTTGGACATTCTGAGAAGGGAAGGATATTATCCACCTCAGGGTGATTTGTTGTACAGCAATGAGAAGGGGCCTTCACGTCTCATTGATGTCGACGTTGGGGACAGCGATATGTATTCCGTGCTGGATGCCAATATGGGACGGATCTTTACCTATAACGGAGATGGTTATCTGCTTCACATGTTCGGAGGTATCGGAAATCGGCTTGGACAATTCAACACCCCTATTTCTCTGGAACATGTGGGGGATCGCATGCTTGTCCTGGACAAAGCGCTCGGGGAAATCACCGTTTTTCAAACCACTGAATATGGACGGACGCTTCATGAAGCTGTACGAAGTTATTTCAATGGGGACGAGGAGGGTTCTGCGGCGCACTTTGCCAAAGCAGCTGATCTGAATGCCAATCTCGAATATGCCTACGCAGGCATTGGAAAAGCGCTCTTGCGCCAGAAGGAGTATTCACAATCATCACAATACTTTAAGCGAAGCATGGAAAGAGAAGGGTATTCCAAAGCGTTTCTCCTGTATCGAAAAGAACTGCTCCGCGAGCATTTTTCATGGATCATGTCCGGAGTGTTACTGGTCATTGTCATGCTGGTGATCGCATTTATGGTTCGCAGACAGAGAAAGGGGAGCACACATGCAAGCATCAAGTAGACAGCTGATCCAATATCCGCTTCATCTTATTTTTCATCCATTTGACGGGTATTGGGAGCTGAAATATGAACGAAATCAGAAAACAACACTGATGATCGCATGGATCATTCTTGCTGTGCTGATGCTGACAACGATTCTTCAGGCCCAATACAGCGGTTTCCTGGTCAATTTCAACAATCCGAAACGACTGAACAGTCTGATGGAAATGGTCTACGTCATTGTCCCCGTGCTGTTCTGGTGCACAGCGAACTGGTCGTTAACCACCCTTATGGACGGTGAAGGCAAATTTTCTGAAATCTTCATGTCCACATGTTTCGCATTGGTTCCGCTAATTTTGATACAGTTTCCCTGGATTTGGTTAAGTTTGATCATTTCCAGTCAGGAAACCGCCTTTTATTATTTCTTTAACATGGCTGCCACGGCCTGGACGGTATACCTGTTATTTGTCGGCAATATGACGGTGCATCAATACTCGCCCGCCAAAACAGTGCTGACCATGCTTTTGACGCTGGTTGCCATGGCATTCATGGCCTTTCTCTGCCTGCTGTTCTTCAGTCTTGTGCAGCAGATTGTGTCCTTTGCAGCCACCATCTATCAGGAACTTGTACTCCGGGGCTAAGGAAGGAGAATGGAGATGAAATATGACTTGGCCAAAAAAATGATCGTAATCCTGCTTGCATTCGGCCTGTTTCTTGGCGGATGTCAGTCCGATTCTGCACCTGTAACCAGAATGTCGGCGAATGCAGATGAGCAAGCGGAAGTGCCTGTGCTGCCACCTGGAGAGAAGCTGGCATCGTCTTTCAGTGATGCCCGTCTCCCGGATATGCTCGGGCTCGTTCAGAATGATCAGCTGCAGCTGCTCATCCAGGAGGATACAGCCGAAATTGCGGTAGTTCACAAGCGGAGCGGGCAGGTCTGGCGCAGCAATCCCGAGGAGCGGAATCTGGATGCGCTCGCTGCAGGAATTAATAAGGACCTGCTGTCGGCGCAGGCCAAACTCACCTTCTATAACAGCCTGGGACAGAGCAGCTCGGTCAATTCCTATACCGATAGTGCAGCCCATCAACAGATAAGCTACGAATTGATACCAAACGGTGTTCGGGTGAATTACCAGTTTGGAAGTGATGAGAGCTCAATCGAGGATCTGCCTGTCAAAATCAGCAAAGAGCGCTTCGAGCAGAAGCTGCTTGCTTCTCTCGACAAGGCCGGGCAGCGGGCTTTGAAAATTGGATATGCTCAGGATAAGGATGAAGATATTTATGTTCGGAACGACAAGGCGCTGCAAGGGCTTCAGCTAACGCGTGCCCTGAAGGCTTTTGAAACAGCCGGATATACTTCTGAAGACCTCGAACTGGACAATGCCGAGCACGGAATTGAGCAGGAGAAAAGCGGACCCCGCATGTTTATGGTTTCCATCGAATATGAACTGGACGGGGAAAACCTGGTTGTACGTGTCCCGGCAGCAGGCATCCATTTTCCAGAGCAATATCCGATTAACAGCATTTCTGTACTGGATTACTTCGGGGCAGGCGCAGCGGATCAGGAAGGGTCCCTGTTTGTCCCTGACGGCTCAGGAGCACTCATTCATTTCAATAATGGAAAGGTTCAATATCCTGCCTATCAGCAGGACATTTATGGGCCGGATCTAACAATGAAGCTTCGGGAAGTGGATTCCTCCGAGGAAAGAGCCAGGCTGCCGGTATTCGGCCTCATTCGTGAGGGCGGCGCATTTCTTGGCATCATTGAGGAAGGCGCGGCAGCGGCCGTTGTGAATGCAGATATCAGCGGAAAGCTCAATAGCTACAACAATGTGTATCCGAGCTTTTACCTTGTAAACAAGAGTGATATAACACTTCAGGCCAGCGACATGGTACGGACACTTCCCAAGTTCCAGAAGAAGCCGACCGCATCCGATTTTGTCGTTCGCTATGCCTTTGCTGGAGCAGAGAAAGCCTCCTATTCCGGTCTGGCTTCCTTATATCGTGACTACTTAATCCAGACGAATGGTCTTCCTGCGAAGCGAACGGCGGAGGGGGAAAAAGATATTCCGTTTTACTTGAAGCTTATCGGCGGAATGACGACCAAGAAACATGTGTTGGGCATACCTTACGACTCCACTGAAGCGTTGACCACCTTTGATGAAGCCCGTCAAATCTTGTCGACCCTCAAGGAAAAACAAGTAACCAACATTCAAGTTCGGTATGCGGGATGGTTCAACGGGGGGCTTCAACACCAGATGCCGGATTCCATCCAAGTGGATGGAGCCATTGGAGGACGAAAAGGCATGCAAGCCTTTAGCGACTATGCGCGTGAAGAGGGGATTGGCTTTTATCCCGATGTTGCTTTACTCAATGTACATTCCAAGAAAGGCTTCAGTCCTTCCAAGGAGGCTTCACGCACACTGACACAGGAACCGGCACTTCTGTATCCCATGGACCCGGCAAGACTGCGGCGTGACCGGGATCGACTCCCGTCCTATATCCTGTCTCCGCATTTGTTAATTGATGTGACTCAAGACATGTTAAAGGCTCTCCAACCCCTTCAGCCAGGTGGATTGTCCCTTCGTGATCTCGCTGGGCAGCTGAACAGCGATATGAATCCGAAAAAACTGATGGATCGTACAGGAGCACAAACTGCTGCCACCGAAACCTTGAAGCAAATTGCACAGCAAGGTATACCCGTTGTAGCGGAAGGAGGCAATGCTTATGCCCTGCCCTATGTGACAGGTCTGACGGATGCACCCATGTCCAGCAGCCGCTTCAAATTGGAGGATGAGGAAGTCCCGTTCTTCCAACTGGTTACACATGGAGGGATCAGCTATACGGGAGCTGCCTACAATCTGTCAACGTATACCGATGCGAGGCAATATGTGCTCAAGCTCGTGGAGTACGGTGCAAGTCCTTATTTCACTTGGTTTAACGCACCGAATCATGTTGTTAAGGAAACAGATTACGATGATCTGTATGCTGCACATTATGCGCAGTGGATGGATCTGGCAGCCGAAATGTATGAAGAGGTCAATCAGGCCAATCGCCCATTCGCAGACTCTCACATGGTTTCACACGAGAAGCTTGCTGAAGGAGTGTACCAAACGACTTACGAAAACGGCGGCTTCACGGTAGTGAATTATAACGACTTCCCAGTGCAGGCAGCAGGCCAGACCGTGGAAGCCAAAAGTTATGTGACAGGTGGTGAGCAACTCTGAAAGCGTTATGGAGAGGGAAGTGGGGGCGTCGAACCTATGCCCAGCAAAAGGCCGCTTGGGGAGTCATCTATGTGCTTCCCTGGCTTGTCGGGTTTGTACTGTTTTTCTTTGTTCCGCTGCTGGCTTCTCTGCGTTACAGTTTGAGCTCCATCCAGGCAAACGCGCAGGGCATATCCATCCAGTTCACGGGTATTGCTAACTATATCCAGGCATTGACGGTAAATACGAGCTTCAACCGGGCGCTTATTGAATCCATAACGGATGTTTTGGTCAATGTACCGCTGATCGTCATCTTTAGTTTGTTTCTGGCTGTGATTCTCAATCAGAAATTCCTGGGTCGGGCGATCGCGCGCTCCATCTTTTTCCTCCCGGTTATTCTGGCATCGGGGGTCATTATGTCACTGGAAAGCACAAGCCTGATCGAGGCTGTAAATCAGAACAGTACTGGCGGCAGTGCTTTGGGTACGTTTGAGCTGGAAAGCCTGATGCTGAACGCCGGGCTGAGTGAGTGGATTGTGACATATTTGAGCGGGGCTGTAGACCGCATTTATCAGATCGTTAGTCAGTCGGGTGTCCAAATACTGATTTTCCTGGCTGGCATCCAGACCATATCACCTCAACTGTATGAGGCATCCAAAATGGAAGGTGCTACGGGATATGAAGCCTTCTGGAAAATTACATTTCCGATGGTCAGTCCGCTTATTTTCGTCAACGTCATCTATACCATTGTGGATTCGTTTGCCAACAATGCCATGACAACGCTTATTCGGGATACGGGTTTCGTCAAATTCGATTTTGGATTAAGCTCAGCCATGGCGTGGGTGTATTTCGTGGCCATTGCCATCATATTGGTGCTCGTATCCCTCATTTTCTCCAAACGAGTCTTCTATCAAGATTAGAAAGGGGGTTGTTCGGATGATAATATCCAGACTGTTTTCACTTGAGCAGTGGAAAAGCTGGCTGTGGTCCATCGTGCGATTCACACTGATTGCCGGGCTATCCTTCGTGATTCTGTTTCCAATATTTCAGAAAATATCAACGTCCATCAAGGATAAGAGTGATTTGTATTCAGCCGTTGTGGTCTGGATTCCGCAGAATTTCTCCTTTGATAATTTCCGGGAGGCTATTCGTGTCATGGATTACTGGGCAACACTGTTCAATACATTTGCGTTATCCGCAACAACGACCATTTTGACAACGCTTTCCTGTGCACTTGCTGGATACGGGTTTGCCCGATTGAAATTTAAAGGCAGCAACCTGTTATTCGCCGGAGTCATCCTGACGATACTGGTTCCACCAACCACGATTCTCATTCCGGTGTACCTGAATCTGAAGAGCTTCGATCTCATGGGACTGATGACACTTCTTTCCGGCAAACCCGTGAATTTGCTGAATACATACTGGCCGTTTATCCTGACCGCCATTACAGCGAACTCACTAAAAGCAGGCTTGTATATTTTTATCTTCCGCCAGTTTTTCAGGGGAATTCCCAAGGAGGTAGAGGAGGCAGCTTACGTCGATGGTGCAGGCATCAGTCGTACGTTTGCACGCATTATGCTGCCTAACGCCATTCCGTCGATCGTTACGGTGCTGCTCTTTTCCTTTGTATGGCAGTGGAATGACAGCTTTTATACAACAACGTATCTGACATCCAGTAAAGTCATGTCAACCCAGCTTTCTTCCCTTCCTTACAATCTGGCCCAGCAGGTAAGCGATGGAGCATCCAAAGCCGATCCATTCTATCTAAGCATGATTCAGGATACAGGTATTTTGCTGGCGATCTTGCCTTTGATCATCATTTATCTGTTTGTACAGCGTTATTTCGTTGAAAGTGTAGAACGTACCGGAATCGTTGGATGACATATAGTCCAACTAGAGGATATTTACACTGGCACTCCGTTGACAGAATAACCTTCCGATCGCTGTTATCCCCAGATTTTTTGATTCCCTTCTCCAAAGGGAAAAATCCGGGGATAAAGGCGACCTCTTCGCTTCTCCAGGTTTCTTCTGTCCTCTCCGTTATAGTGTAAATGTTTAGTTGAACACATATAGGTGAGGAGGTGGTGCCGTCTGTTTCAAAGCTTCACAATTTAAAATAAAGGAGGGATAATATTTGAAAAGATTGCTGATAGCATTTAAATGTATGCTCGTTCTTGCTTTGCTGTTGTCCATTACTCCACTCGGGTCGGGACGCGCGGAAGCTTGGGTCGGCATGCCAATGGGCAAGCTTCACGTAAATGGAAAGAATCTGGTTAACAGTAATAATCAGCCCGTCGTACTGAGTGGTTGGCATCAGCCCTCAGGTGCTTATTGGACTTACCAGAACAGTAACTATTATCTGAATCTTCATGGCAATAACCGCCATGCTGCCACATTGGCTTATCTAAAAGACATTACGGATACATTCACAAGTACGAGTCCAAAGTACGGAAGCAGCCACGGCTGGAATATGAATCAGATTCGTCTGTTCATTGACCGTGAGGATATGGGTGACGTAGCAGCAGGCACTTACAATTTTGCTGGTGTACAAACGGTAACGCAGAATGTCATTATCCCTTATATACAATATGCAAAAACAAAAGGCGTCTATGTTACGCTCGGTCTCGACTTTACATTGAAGGATGACCAGGCTACCACCTCAGCCAATCTCCAAAAGTTTAACGAGATCTGGGGTTATCTTGCTTCCCGACCGGAGATCAAAAGTGCAGACAACGTACATTTCGAGCTGATTAACGAGCCTGTAAAATCATATGCGAACGGGCATTGGGGCGGCTACAACGGGGAGAATGACTTCGTGGACCACTGGAACGACCTGCGTAATTTCCAGAACTCCATCATATCCACAATTCGCAGCAAAGGTGCTGACAATGTGATCTGGGCAGCAGGCCTCGGATACAATCAGTTCTACAGTTTGACGGCGAGCCATCCTCTAACAGATCCGCTGAACAACTATGGTTATGCGGTTCATTGGTATCCGGGATATGGTGCCCATGACAATATGTCGATTCTGCAGGATCAGTGGAATACGAATGTGAAGGCTGCGGCCGATAAATATCCAATCAACATCACCGAAGTAACATGGTTCAAAAAGAAAGCGGGAGATTCGGAATACTGGAATCTGTTCAACGGCAGCAATGAAGGATTTGGAAACAATACGAAGACCATTTTCAACGCAGCTGGAAATGTCAGCATTGCAGCACACATGAACGGATTTATTTTGGATGCTGGACAACGTAGCTCCTTTGCCGACCCTACAGCAGGCCTAAAATGGGATGGCGATGCTTCACGGAGCGCGATGGGAAGGTTCCTCTTCGAATGGTTTTATGAACGTGCACAAACCTACCCGAACGGCGGCAATCCGTCAACCGGTCTGATCCCGGGTGCGACCTATAAGATTGTAGCCAGACATTCGGGGAAAGTAATTGATGTGCCGGGCGGGGTGAATGAGAACAATCTGCAGCTTCAGCAATGGTCCGATCTGGGAGGCAATCCTCAAAAGTGGGTCCTGAACCAGATTGCGGGTGGGATCTATAGTTTGACGAGTGTGAATTCGCCCGATAAGGTCATCGACATTCGGAATGGAACCAGTAACAATGGAGAAGCGGTTCAGCTTATGAGCAATTTGAATACCACAGCGCAGCACTTCAAAATCAATGATCTGGGCAATGGGTATTGGAGTATTATAAACGTTAACAGCAATAAAGCCATTGAGGTAACAGGTTCTGCGACGACAGATGGTGCAAAATTGCAGCAAAATACCTTTACCAATGCGACCAATCAGCAATGGAAGTTTGTTGCAGTCAATTAAAAAGCATGTATAAGTAAGGACCTTCAAGCCATGATTTGGCTTTGGAGGTCCTTACTTGTACTCAGGAGAGGAGTGAAAATCAGCAAAACATTGAAAACTAGCTTGCGCTTTAGAGTTAGCGGGTTTTCTTCTATTTAATAATACTGGATCTTTTAATTGGATTTTTAAGGATTTGTACCAAAAAGAAGAAGTTGTACCTTCACCTAGCGCAAATGAAGGGTGTATCATTAACAGAACACTTTTGTAAACGCTTACCAAAGGAGGAGGTACATATGAAGCACCTATGGTCCAAATTCTCGCCGTTGTTTCGCAGATTTATGATTTCTTATCTCATTATTCTCATGATTCCTCAAATCGCCGGATATGCCTCCTATAGAGCATCCATTGAAGCAGCGAGGACAAGCTCGATTGAGAACAGCCTCAAATCGCTCAACCTGAGCAAGGAAATTATCGAACGAAATCTTATGCTGGTGGAGGATTTTACGAGACAGCTGGCAATTAACCAGGATTTATACCGTTTAATAGCCGATCCTAAGCCGCACGACGCTAATAATGTCTACGGTTTGAGCCGCATGCAGCGCAGTCTGTCCATGTACAGCAGCACCAACGATTATTTGTCTCATTTCTTCATTTATATTCCGAACTATAACGTCATCATTACACCCACGACGGTCTATTACCGACCTGAACATTATTATGCTGCCAATCCACTGGAAAGCATGACGTTCGAAGAGTGGAAAGAAAGCATATTGAAAAAGCCGCATTTAAACGAAATTATTCCCCTTCGAAACTATAAGCATGAGATTCGCACCAATGTGCTTGTGGACGCACCTGCTATCACATTTCTTCAGTCACTTCCTTTAAACAGCTTCAACAAACCACAGGCTACCATTGGCGTCATGATTGATGAGAATCAGATGGCGAGTTTGACTCAGCATATTGTGGAGCAATATGGGGGTTGGACACTGGTGACAGATTCCAGTGGGGATATCATTTTCTCTCGCGGTATAAATGAAACCGAGGCGGAAAACTTGAAAGATATGCCTGCCGGCAAGGACGATGGAGTGCGGCCTACGGGTGACGGACGGCTGCTAATTTCCATTCACTCCAAACAAAATGGATGGAATTACATGGCTGGCATCCCCGAACGTGCGCTGATGGTAAAGGCAGATCAGATCAAGCACGTTACCTTAACCTTTACGCTAGCAACACTTGGTTTCGGATTATTGATTGGGCTTCTGCTGGCTTACCGACACAGCGCGCCGATTCATCGGCTTCTGTCCGTGTTCCGGGAACAGGATATTGGGCTGCCTGGAAAGGCAAGCAACGAATATGATTTTTTGGCAAGCAACATCACGAGCCTTATTACCAATAACCATTTACTCAAGAATGCAATAAATGAGCAGATTCCCATGCTGCGGGACGGGTTTATCAAGCGTCTGCTGACGGGTGAGTTTTACACCATCCGCGAGTTGGAGGCGATTTCTTCCCAGACCGGCATATCCCTCCATACCAGCCGGGGCTTTGTGGGAATCCTGAAGGTAGACGGTTATGGCAGTCCGGATAGCGAAGAAATTATTCAAGAACTAAGCTTAGCGAGACTTATCGTGCGCGAAACCATGACGACATGGCATGCCGACGTGTTGATAACAGACTGGGGAACAGATCAGATAGCTTTTGTGCATCCGCTGAGCAAAGAACCTTCAAATACAGCCTTACACACAACGGTATCCGAACTGAGCAAACGGATGAATGGTGTATACCAGGATTACCGGGTATCGACCACAATCGGAATTGGTTCTTCTTATGAGGTATGGAATGATGTTGGCCGTTCGTTTAACGAAGCCAGACAAGCGTTGGAATATGCCATTCATATGGGGACAGAGCATCTGGTGAGATTCGAGGACACCGTAAAGGAAACCGAATTGTACTACTATCCGATTGAGTCCGAACAGCGTCTGCTAAATACGCTGAAGGCGGGAGAAATGGAAGAATCCGATCGTGTTCTGGATCAGTTGTTCAGCCGAAATTTTACAGAGCGAGAGCTGTCTTATGACATGACACAGCAGTTCGTTGTGGAACTAAAGGGAACATTCCTGAAGTTGGAACCCAAGATCATGCTGGACGAAGCACATGTCGAGGAGTTTAAGAATCGGATTGCGGCCATTCAGGTAACGGACAGTGTTGGCGTACTCCGGGACAAGTTTCATCAACTGGCGAAAGACGTCTGCCGGGACGTACAACGCAAAAAATCCAACATGCATGCGGAAATTGTTAACGAAACGATGGCTTACATTCAGAAACGTTATGCCGATGCGACCTTGACGGTGTATCGGATTGCGGAACAAATGGGGAAACCGGAAAAATATATCTCGCAATTATTCAAGCAGTACACCGGGGAGAACCTTTCCGACTATCTGGAAGTGGTACGAATTAACAAAGCTGCTGAACTGCTGCGTGAGAGTCAGCAGACGATTGATGAAATTGCCCTGACAACCGGATATAACAGCGCGCATTCGTTCCGAAGAGCCTTCAAGCGAGTCAGAGGGGTTTTGCCTAGTTCATTTCGCCAGATGGAGGATCAAATGAAATAAAGCTGCACAATCATTATCACCAAACTAAGCGGAAACCACAAAAAAATCAAATTGAAAAGTAAAGCAATATCAGGCTTCCCGACCTTTTTGTCCTTGAATCGTACCTCATCGAGCAAAGTGTACCTTTACGCGACCAGGTGGGCCCTCTTATGATTACGAACAAGAAAGCGCTATCAAAAAATGAGGGCCTTATTCATATAGGCTACCTACTGGGGGGATGACTCTGAGAACGACAATTTCGAATGGCAAAACGGTAGTGAAACAAGGCAGGCGCTCTGCAGTGAAACTGGCCTTGTCCAGAAGCTGGAGGAGGCACTGGCAGCTGTACCTGTTGATGATTCCTCCAGTTGCATACTTCCTTATTTTCAAGTATGTGCCCATGGTTAATGCAGTGCTCGCTTTCAAAGATTACAACGTGATCAAGGGGATTTGGGGGAGTCCGTGGGTAGGCACCAAATATTTTGAGCTGCTTTTTCAAAACCCCGCGTTCGCTACCCTCATCAAAAACACGCTGTATATTTCGTTTTACAGTTTGGTCGTGGGTTTTCCGGTCCCGATATTGCTGGCACTGGCGTTGAATGAAGTCAAGAACGCCCGATTCAAGAAAACAGTGCAGATGGTTACTTATGCACCTTACTTTATTTCAACAGTTGTCATGGTATCCATTATCATGCTGTTCCTATCCCCGCGGCTGGGCATTGTAAACACGATTGCAGGGTCGCTTGGTTTTGAAGCAGTCAATTTTCTTGGAGAGCCTGGGCTGTTCCGTTCCATCTATGTGTTTTCTGATGTCTGGCAGAGCATGGGATATTCGGCGGTCATTTATTTGGCAGCACTAGCGGGTATTGATCCTTCATTGTATGAGGCAGCCAAGGTTGACGGAGCTAACCGGTTTCAGAAAATGTTGAACATCGATCTGCCCGGCCTGCTGCCGGCGGCAGTCATTATCCTGATCCTGAGCGTTGGCAATATCATGGCGGTCGGATTCGAGAAAATTTATTTGTTGCAAAATCCGTTGAACCTATCCGCTTCCGAAATTATCTCCACATATGTGTACAAGATGGGTTTGCTGAATGCCAATTACAGCTTTGCTACCGCTGTTGGCCTCTTCAATTCGCTTATTAACCTGATTCTGTTGTTAACAGTCAATGCTGCCGCCAAGCGTCTGTCCAATACAAGCTTGTGGTAATGCGGCAAAAGGAAGGGGGATAAAAGATGAGCAAATTGCAATCCCAAGCCAGTTCGGCGGTTAGTCGGAGGAGCACAATCAGAGAATCTTTTGGGGACCGGGTGTTTATAGCCATCATCTACGTCATTCTGACTGTAGTCTTGATTGCGGTACTCTATCCACTGATCTATATCGTAAGCTCTTCCCTGAGCAGCCCGGCAGCAGTTACTTCCGGAAAAGTTTGGCTGTGGCCCGTGGATATGACACTGGACGGCTATAAGTCTGTACTGCGCAACGATCAGGTTATTATGGGATATGCCAATTCGTTATTTTATACCGCAATCGGAACACTAATTAGTGTAGCGCTGACCATTATGATTGCTTATCCACTTTCCAAAAAGACCTTTGTCGGGCGCAGTCCTCTCATGATGTTCATTACGTTCACCATGCTTTTCTCCGGCGGATTAATTCCAACTTATCTGGTGGTCAAATCCATGGGACTGATCGATACTCGCTGGGCTCTTCTGATTCCAAATGCCATTTGGGTATGGCAAGTCATCATCGCACGCACCTTTTTTCAGAATTCAATCCCGGAAGAACTGTCCGAGGCAGCCGATATTGACGGATGCAGTGATATTCGTTTCATTTTCAGCGTCATTCTGCCTCTCGCCAAACCGATCGTGGCTGTTTTGTCTTTGATGTATGCCGTTGGACAGTGGAACGCATATTTTGATGCGCTAATCTATTTAAAAACGCAATCACTCTACCCGCTTCAGTTGATTCTCCGCAGCATTCTGATTCTGAGTAACAGCACGGGAAATATGGATGTGGGAGAGATGGTGAAACAGCAGCAGATGGCCGAGTTGATGAAGTTTTCGCTCATTGTTATGGCCAGCTTGCCCGTACTCGTCATCTATCCGTTTGTTCAGCGATATTTCGTTCAGGGCATGTTGATTGGCTCCGTCAAGGGCTAGTTCACGACAATCATTCATAAGGGAGAGGGTCTATTTGAGAAAAACAGGAACATTCGTACTTGCTTGTATACTGCTTCTGTCTGTGGCACTGGCGGGATGTTCATCCAGCGGGGAAAAGGGAGAGGGGGCTTCATCCGGAGACAACGCCTCCATTAACGTATTCGCTCACCAAAGCTCGGATACCAACCTTCAAACGAACAAGTTTACGAAAAAAATGGAAGAGAAGTTCAACATTAAGATCAACTGGACGACCGTTCCTTTTGACGGTGCAGCTGAAAAAAGACAGATTTCACTGGCTTCGGGTGACTACCCTGACCTGTATTTGCTCATTCCATGGGTGGACCGTTTTTCTCAAACAGACCTGTTAAAATTTGGCCAGCAAGGTGTCATTGTACCGCTCAATGATCTGATTGACCAATATGCGCCGAATATCAAAAAGGTACTGGACAGCAGTGAGTACTATAAAGCGATGAATACTGCGCCCGACGGCAATATTTACGGTCTGACGGGCTTGAATGAATGTTTCCACTGTTCCTATCCGAACAAGTTGTGGATGAATACCAAGTGGCTGAAGCAGCTCGGCTTATCCGAGCCCACAACGACAGAGGAATTTAAGGAAGTGCTGAAAGCATTCAAAACCAAGGACCCGAACGGCAACGGCAAAGCCGATGAAGTTCCACTTAGCGGTTCCATTGAAAATTTCGGCGTGCATATCATTCCCTATTTGATGAATGGGTTTATCTACGACGATGACAGAACCTATCTCATTGCGAAGGAAGGCCGGGTTGAGACGGTTGCGAGCAAACCGGAGTGGAAGGAAGGACTTGCCTATATCAAGTCGCTGTACGATGAAGGCTTAATTGACCCCGGTGCGTTCACGCAAAATGTTGGGGCATTTAAAAAAATCGGAGATAACGCTGATGCGCAGCTTCTTGGCGCAGGTGCAGCCATGCACCCGTCTCTTTTTGTAAATACGGCCGAGGATTCTCCGTATGGGAAGGATTACAATCCGATTCCTCCGTTGAAAGGGCCGCATGCCAATTATGCAACCTATAACTATCCAATAGATCCTGGAGCATCGTTTGTACTCACAAACAAGGCAAGCGAAGAAACGCAGATAGCAGCCATAAAAATGCTGGATTATCTCTACACAGAGGAAGGAGCCATGAGCGCATATCTGGGTGAGGAGGGCACGAGCTGGCGCAAGCCGCAAGAAGGAGAAGTGGCCCTTAATGATCAGGTGCAGCCACTCTACAAAGCAATTCCACTCCCGACAGGAGAGGAGCCGCGTAATGACAGCTGGGGTGCGCTCAGTCAGTACAATCACCACAGAGCTTACCGGGATGCCGAAGTACAAGGCAAGGACATCTATGCGGGTGACGGATATGAGCGCCGACTTTATGAGGCGACACTGCTGATGGAAGGCAAAGAACCCGATGAGATATTTCCGCATTGGGCACTATGGGTGGATCCGGCAAATGCAGATGAAACAAGCATGATGCAGACGAATCTCAAGGATTATATTGACCAGAACGCCCTGCAATTCATCACTGGAGCGAAGAGTCTGGAAAAAGATTGGGACGATTATGTGAAAGGGCTGGAGGGCCTGAATATGAATCGTTATCTTGAAATTATGCAGTCCGCGTATGATTCTTCAACCATTTCCAAGTAAGAAGAACATACCTGATTGAGTTTTAGAATCAGCTGTGCGAGCACAGACCGTCCATCTTCCTAAAAAAACGGACCCGGTTCGCAGTCCTGCGAATCAGGTCCGTTTTTTAGAAGATGGATACCCTTACTTTGTGTGCGCTTACAATGATCTGCTTTAATATATGCGATAGCAGCCGCTCAAAGCCAACAGACTGAAGAAATACAGACAGTTGTCATAGTACCGCCGCTCGCCCTGGCGCAGCGGAGTGTTCCAAAACTGGTGCACGAACTGGCTTACATGCGGACCGTCTGCGGCCAGAGAAGCCATGGCATTGGTGGCGAGAAGTCCAATGGGATGCAGCGACGGCTCATCGAAAGGTTCACCTTCGATGGTGTAACGACGATAATCGGATACTTGAATCTCACTGAAAAACGCCTGTATCCGATTGGACTGCTCCACTTGCCAACGATCCTTGCCGAACCATTCCCAGTCAAGGGCTACGTTGGCCGCAACCCGGTAAGCGTCACTGTAAAAATGTCTGAAATCTCCATGACGCTGAGGCGGTGCGGGTGTGCCATCAAAATTGGCATACTCGGGCGAGAGTCCGGTCACCGGGTGACATGCTTTGTGCAGGTACGCCCGGCTCGCTGTCGCAGCCTCTCTCCAAAAGGCTTGATCGCATTCATCTGCGTACTTCGCAAACAGTTCATAAAAATGGGGCAGATGATAGGAGGGGTCACTAAACGGTGATTCTGGCACAAATTTGATTAATTTGGTTTCCGGGTCCCACATGGGATCGCCCTCGCCATGTTCACCTTGATGCACGCAGGCGTGTAGGATTTTTCTCGCTTGCTGCGCATAATCATATGGCGCGGCTCCCTCTCCCCATCGGTTGGAGGCAAAGAATAGGGCCATAGCAAAAAATTCTTCCCCGTCCGGAGCAGGGCCTTGCGATATCCGCGTGCCGTCAGGTTTGCAATGCCATGCAAAATAGTCCTTGTATCGGCCATCGGCATGCTGCATGAATGTTTTCGAGTAATTCCAGAGTCGATCGAATTCTTCTTTTTTGTCCATTTGCACAGCCATCATCATGCCATAAGACATGCCTTCCGAGCGAACGTCGTTATTGCCGGTATCGAGAAGGTATCCTTTGTCCTCAGCCATGGGGTAATAAATTCGCGTATTAGGGTCACCGTAGAACAATTCGGTCCATGTGTCTTCGATTTTTGCTCTAATATCTTCGTCAGAGTAGCCGTGCTCCAAGAACAGATTTCTGTACTCGGAAGTATTGTAAGCGCCTTCAGTAATATGAGCCAAGTTAATTTCCTCCTTGATCGATCGTACTCACTTTAGTATAGCATGCGAGTTATGGATCAAATTAAAGCATTTTCCTTAAAAATCTTAGTTTATTGGCCTGAACTATTGGCCCGAAGAAAAATATGGGCAATAATTCAATAGTGTTTAACCGAAGTGAAATTTCATAATAAATCATCGCTATCGATTCACATATCATGAAAGAGTACTGATCTGCTGAAATACGTCATTTTTATTCCTTATTTGGCTGATAAAATTAGATTAAACTCATACAAATTTCACCTAATATTCGTATTGGAGGTTCACAATGAAGGAATCGAATCGGAACCATCGAATGTGGTACAGCAAACCGGCGGAGGTGTGGAACGAGGCTTTGCCAATCGGGAATGGTCGTCTCGGTGCAATGATATTCGGTGGCGCAGCTGAAGAGCGCCTGCAGTTGAATGAGGACTCGATGTGGTATGGTGGACCACGCGATCGTAATAATGAAGATGCACTGCCCAATCTGCCGCATATCCGCAAGTTAATAATGGAAGGGAAACTCCAGGAGGCTGAAGAGATTGCATCCATGACGATGGCCGGGCTTCCGGAAGCCCAACGACATTATCTGCCTCTTGGGGACCTGCAGTTATCATTCGTTAATCATGATGGTCCCATCGAGGATTATGTTCGAGAGCTTGATTTGAACCGGGGCATCTCCAGAGTTAGCTATCAAGTCAATGGTATCTGTTATACACGTGAGCTGTTTGCCAGCCATCCGGATCAAGCCATCATCATCCGAATTTCAGCAGACAAGAAGAATGCACTGTCTATAAAAGCCCGATTTAATCGACAGAAGTGGAGGTATTTGGAGAAAACAAAGAAGTGGGAGCAGAGCGGGCTCATCATGCTTGGTGAATGCGGTGGTAAAGACGGAAGTTCCTTTGCGACTGTTTTGAAAGCGGTGCCAACTGATGGTGCCTGCCGGCTCCTTGGCGAGTACTTGCTGGTGGAGGACGCGAGCTCGGTCACGCTGATGCTGGCTGCGGAAACGACTTTCCGCAATAAAGATCCGGAATTGTACACTAAACGTCGCGTGGAAGAGCTCAGCCGGACTGCTTATGATACGCTGCTTGCACGGCATACATCGGATTATGGTGAACTGTATAACAGAGTTGCATTGAACTTGACCCAAAGGATTGACTACCATGATCTTCCGACCGACGAGAGATTAAAACAGTTTCAACAGGGAGAAGAAGATCCCGGATTGATCGAAACCTATTTTCAGTTTGGTCGTTATCTGCTGATTTCCTCAAGCCGGCCAGGCTCTTTGCCTGCAAATCTTCAAGGGATATGGAATGACAGTTTTATGCCGCCATGGGACAGCAAATTTACCATCAACATCAACACACAAATGAATTATTGGCTCGCTGAAAACTGCAATCTAGCAGAGTGTCATGAGCCATTGTTCGATCTGATTGAGAGAATGCGTGAGCCCGGCCGAATTACGGCTCGGACGATGTATGACTGCCGGGGTTTCACTGCACATCATAATACCGATATTTGGGCAGACACGGCCCCTCAGGATACCTACCTACCAGCTTCCTTCTGGCCGCTGGGCGCTGCTTGGTTATGCCTGCATTTATGGGAGCATTATCGCTATAGTCAGAATCGCATTTTTTTGGAGAAGGCCTACGAAACCATGAAGGAATCTGCACAGTTTCTCCTTGACTATTTGATCGAGGATGCAGAAGGGCGCCTGATTACCTGTCCATCCGTTTCTCCAGAGAACAGTTACAAGCTGCCTAATGGCGAGATTGGGGTGCTCTGCGCAGGTGCTTCAATGGATTTTCAGATTATAGAAGCTCTGTTCACTGCCTGCATCCGCAGTGCCGAGTTGATCGGAAGAGATCTTTCATTTAGAAAAGAACTTGCTGCAGTACTGGAACGAATTCCGAAACCGCAAATCGGTAAAAATGGACAAATTCAGGAATGGATGGAGGACTATGAAGAAGTGGAGCCGGGACACCGCCACATCTCGCATCTATTTGGGCTGTACCCTGGAGAAAGTTTCACTCCAGAACACACGCCGGAGTTGGCGAAAGCTGCACGTACCACTCTGGAGCTCAGACTGAAAAATGGTGGTGGACACACCGGCTGGAGCCGGGCCTGGATCATTCATTTCTGGGCAAGGCTTCAGGATGGGCAGAAGGCTTATGAAAATGTCAGGGCTCTCTTGGAGCACTCCACGTTGCCCAATCTTTTTGACAATCATCCGCCGTTTCAGATTGACGGCAACTTCGGTGGGTCATCCGGAATTGCCGAAATGCTAATGCAGAGTCACACAGAAGTGATCCGGCTTCTGCCTGCCTTACCCGACAACTGGGATGAAGGGAGTGTTCAGGGACTCAGGGCCCGAGGCGGATATACACTGGACTTCTCCTGGATGATGGGAAGAGTTACTGAAGTCACCGTAAAAAGTACAATTGCTGGACTTTGTCAGTTGGAAGGCCCTGGCCTTGAGCCGATTTCCTTCCATGCAGAAGCTGGACGATCCTATACTTTTACTTAAACAGATTCCGTTCAACGTGTTGTTACAAGGTCAATTATCCGTAAACGAGTTACTCTTATTAGTGGGGAAAGGATGGTTTTCATGCAAGGTACAAGTGAGCCGCTTTTGGACTTCGAATCACAAGCTTATCGTGATCTGATTTCAAAATCGCTGTTGAATAAGGGGCATAACGCCAGACTGAAAAGGGCAATCGAGAAAACAAAACGAGGGGAGCCTGTAACGATTGCATACATCGGTGGCTCGATTACCCAAGGTGCTGGCGCTGAACCGATTCATATGAATTGTTACGCTTACCGATCCTTTGACCTTTTCAGGAAAATGTTCGCTCCAACAAGCAACGTGCCATTACGTTTTATTAAAGCTGGTTTGGGCGGCACGCCTTCCGAGCTCGGTATCATCCGTTATCACCGGGATGTACTTAGAGAAGGAACGGTTCAGCCAGACATCGTGATTGTGGAGTTCGCAGTGAACGATGCCGATGATGAAACCCAGGGGATATGTTATGAAAGCCTTGTGCTCCAAGCTCTTGGTGCTGACAATGATCCTGCTGTCATTCTGCTGTTCAGCGTATTTGAGAACGACTGGAATCTGCAGGATCGCTTGGCACCTGTAGGTTGGCATTATAATCTCCCGATGGTTAGCGTGAAAGATGCGGTTGTGGAGCAGTTTAAATATACCCCAGCGGAAGGAGGCATCATTTCCAGAGAGCAATTCTTTCACGACATCTATCATCCGAGCAATGCCGGGCATTTCATCATGGCCGATTGTCTGGGCTGGTTATTCGAGGTAACGAATCATTCTGACCTGGACAAAGAAAATTTGGCGATGGATAAACCACCGCTAATCGGAAATCATTTTGTAGATGTGAAGCTGCTGGATCGACTGAATGGCGACGCTATCGCCCGAATCGATGCGGGCGGATTTGGGAGAATAGACACGGATCTGCAAATGGCAGAAATGGATGATCACGCCGTCGGCACTCCTCATTTCCCTAATAACTGGATGCACACAGGAGATCGTGATGATGGAAATGGCAGCTTTAAAATGATCCTGCGGAGTAAATGACTCATTCTCGTCTTCAAGGACTCTGGAAGCGACGAGTTCGGGATCGCCAATATAAGCGTGGATGGTAAGCTGGTAAGAAAAGCCGACCCGAGTCAAATTAAGTGGACCCATTGTCATGCCATGCTTCTGTTTGATGAAAAGGATGCAAGGGAGCACACCATCGAGATTGAAATGGCTGAAGGCCATGAGGACAAACAGTTTACGATTCTGGGCTTTGGCTATGTCAATTAAAACGCGGTATGAAGCTTAACAGAAGTCACTGGATGCAAATGAAGGAAAGGGGAGGCTCGTAGCGAGCGTGAATTAGACTCGAATCATGCTTTCTTGAAAATTTGCTCAAGTGCTGTGCTTTTTGGAGTTCATCCAGAAAGTACAGAACAAATAGACAGGAGCATTCCTACTGTGGCTGTGCGGCAGGGAGCGTTCTTGTCTTTTGTTCTAATACCAAAAAAATACATAGCCCTCATAGACTGTTAAGAACTCAGTTTTATCAAAACGCTGTAAATGAGTAAAGCTTTGGATACTAAATCAAATATTGTCTGTTGTAAAAGAGCTGAAAGCTCTAGATAATTAAAAAGGTACGCTTTTCCAGGAAATTTGCATCAGAGTCCGGGTCTAGGATGCCCTATGGTTCGAAAGAAGGTAATGCTGCTCATTTACCAGGTAAAAGATATGCATCATATGATACTATTGGTTTGAAATGAAACGTGATCACATTCGCTGTCGAACACAAAACAAACTTCATTTAATGGGAAGGGGGAAACATGAAATGATGGATGTTTTATTGGTGGATGACGAGCCATGGGTGCTGGAAGGATTGAGAACCATGGTCAATTGGGAAAAACACGGTTTTCGAATCTGCGGAGAGGCCGAGAACGGAAATGCCGCCTGGACCATGATTGAGCTTCTTCATCCAGATCTGGTGTTTACAGATATTCACATGCCTTCCGTGAGTGGCCTTGATCTGATTGACCGTTCCAGACACGAGCTGGCCAAACCACCGCGATTTGTCATATTAAGTGGATACGATAGCTTCGAGTATGCGAAAACAGCACTGGAACAGCGGGTGGAAGATTACTTGCTCAAGCCCATAGATGAAGCCGAGATTGAAACCGTATTGGAGCAGATGAGCCGTAAAATCCAGAAAGAGCATGATTCAGAGAAATTGTATCAACGCGAGCGTGCCTTATATGTGAATTGTTTGTTCAAACGCCTGCTTCAGGGTGAAGAAAGCTGCGAACTAAAAGCGGAAGTAGAAGAAATGCTGCAAATGGAAGGTCATGAGAACATGGCATGTCTATTGATTGAAACAGATATGTGCAAAGAGGACGTACATGCACGGTTGCATGGTGTTGCTGAGGCTCATTGGTCAGAACCCTTTACGGATGCCGAAGGAAGAATTGGCGTGTTCGCCGCTGAAATTGAAGATTCTCTGACGCTGCTTGAGATGTTGGGGAGAAGTTTGTTTGAGATGCACTCTGCACATGCGTCAATCATTGTAGCATTCGGAAATGAATCAGGCGGAGTAGGTGCTATGCGGACAGCGTATGAAAAAGCACAATCTGCGATCAAATGGAAGCGCTATCATCAAGGGTGTGGAATTGTTCATCATCAGGATTTGCCACAAAATAATGCCTTGTCGAGTGTGAATCAAAAAGCGTTGACAAACCTGATGGAAATCATAATGTCCGGGGAAGAGGAGCGGTTGGAAGCAAAGGTACAAGCGCTGCTTGCCAAACCTGACTCAGGGCAGCCAGTGTCGGAAATCGAATACGTCAGGGTTCAATTGCTTGCTCTTGAAATGGGTGTCCTCAAGAAACTGAAGGAGCTGGATGGGGATGTGGACCACTTTATGCTTCACGTTCAAAATATGTCAGGCGGTATTACTGAAATAGACTCATATCCTGTGTTTTTGGAGTATGCACTTGTATTAAGTCTCCACGCTTTGAAGACGTTACAGGATCAGCGAAAAGAAAAGGAATGTAACACGATTTTCTGTGTGGTGCAGTATGTCAATCAGGAGTTCAGGGAGAAGCTGCAGCTTCAGGAGCTTGCACAAAAATTTCATATGAATGCCAACTATTTGGGGCAAGCATTTAAACAGCAGACCGGCAAAGCTTTTCGGGAGTATTTAAATGATAAACGAATTGAAGAGGCGAAGCGGCTATTACGCCAAAGCTGTATAAGTATTGCCGACGTTGCGGTGAATTCCGGTTATCCGAATGCCGACTACTTTGTAAGCCAATTCAAGCGAATGACTGGCATGGCTCCTTCTGCATATAGAAAGCAGCAATAGGCCTTTCGGAAGATGAGATGAACGAAGGATGGCGATAGCAAACATGTTCAGAAAAATCCGTTTCCGCAGCATCGTGAACGATATCCCGTTGAATTATAAGTTTATTCTGATCTATGTAATTGGAATTTTGCTGCCCATCTTTGCGAGTAATTATTTGTTTATGGATCGCATGTCCGGGCTGATCAAGGAGCGTGAGGAGCACAATTTGCAAATATCGCTGGAACGGGCAAGAAAGGACATTCATACCATGATTGATGGTGGCATTGCTGTCAGTCATGCCTTGATCACGGACAAATTATTGTCCGAATCCATGGATCGGGTGTATAACGGCCAACTGGATTTCTACAGCACGCTCGATGATCAGCTTCGGCACCGGGTGACCTCCTATATTCCTGTGAACAATCAGATTCAGCGAATTGGCATTTATACCGACAATCCAACCATTGTGCCTGGAGGGGATTATTATTTTCTGGATAGTACGACGCGCTCCAGCACGTGGTTCAAGCAGTGGAAAGCGGCGGGGGAGTCCCTGCGCGTGCTCGCCTACCGTGATCAGGCAGCCAATGATCGGGCTGCGACTTCTTCTTACTTTAGCGTGATCGAAAAAATGGACTATTACAATGCGGACAGCTCTTATCAGAAACTGGTCCGCATCGACTTTTACCTTAATCGTTTCTATGACGTGATCGCCAGAGAAAAGAGTTCGCTGGATCTGTATCTGGTTAATGCCCAGAATCAAATCATCGTGTCTGCGGATGACAAATATCAGGGCGAGGTGGATAGCAATTATGCGTTGTTCGATATGAGTAAGGCGGCAGACAAAGACCTACATATTGTTTCGATTGGCAATGCCAGCTATGTGAAAGGCTGGAAGCTGATTGGCGTGCCCCAGGAAACGCGTGTCAAAGAAGCGATGCTATCCATGCAGCTCTATTTCGGCATGCTGGCGGGGATCATTACCCTGATCACTTCCATTTTCATTTATGTCATGCTGCGGTCCTACAATTATCGGGTGAAACGCTTGTCCAGACACATGCAAAAAGTCGGGAATGAGAAATTCGAGCTGATCAACATAGACGGTGGACAAGATGAGATTGGTCACTTGATCCGGAATTTCAATATGATGACTGCCCAGATTCATTCATTGATCAACAATGTATACAAGCTGGAAATTCAGCAACGGAGCCAGGAAGCCGAGCGTATCCGCGCCGAGCTTAATATGTTGCAAAGCCAGATGAATCCTCATTTTTTATTCAATACGCTGAATGCACTGCTTGTGGTTAGCGCCAAAAATAATTATACGGATGTCAAGGATATCATAAAGGACTTGTCCAAGCTGCTTCGTCGTCTCTTGAATTGGAAGGACGATGTGGTCACGCTGGAGGAGGAGATGAGTTTTACAGTCATGTACCTGGGGATTGAAAAATTCCGTTTTCGGGACAAGTTTGAGTACTACATTGACATTACTGATGAGGCACGACAGTATAAAATACCGAAAATGAGCATCCAGCAATTGGCGGAAAACGCCTGCAAACATGGCATTCAGGCCATTGAGGGTCTTGGCTATGTGAGAATTCGAGCTGAGGTCGTGAGTGAGCGTCTGCGTATC
Organism: Paenibacillus xylanilyticus; assembly: GCF_047246825.1. Classification (GTDB taxonomy): domain Bacteria; phylum Bacillota; class Bacilli; order Paenibacillales; family Paenibacillaceae; genus Paenibacillus; species Paenibacillus xylanilyticus_B. Next base: position 317,880 of record NZ_JBFOLB010000001.1, read on the forward strand.
GTTGTATCCGATAATGGCAAGGGCATGGACAAGGAGCGTCTGCAAGAGGTTCTCTATCATATGCGAAGCAAGGAGGAAAGTGGAGGAAGCAATATTGGCATGCGTAACGTGTATCGCCGTCTGGAATTGTACTATGACGATAAAGTGAGTTTTAACCTGGTGAGCAGAATGGAAGAGGGGACTGAGGTATCTTTCGAAATTCCGTTGCAGCTGCTGGAACGTCAGGAAAAAGGAGGCAAGGATAATGGCATTTAAAGTGCTACTGATTGATGATGAGCCATGGGCGCTCGAAGGCTTGCAGCTTTGGATTCCTTGGGAAAGTCTTGGCTTCGAGGTGTGTGCCGTCTGCGGAAACGGGGCGGAAGGATTGAAACAAATGGAGGAGCTGAAGCCGGATCTTGTCATGGTAGATATACATATGCCAATTATGGATGGACTGGAGATGATTGAGGAATGGCGGCACAGAGGCAACTGGACAACTAAGTTTATTATTCTTACGGGTTACAGCGATTTCGAATATGCGCGAAAGGCACTTAAATTCAGAGTTTCCCGTTATCTGCTCAAACCACTGGATGATGAACAGGTGGAGTCCGAAGTTCGCATCATGAGAAAGGAACTGCTCAAGGAGCAAGAGCAGCATCAAATTGGACAGATCGCACAGAGAGAGCAGAAAATGTTGACAATGAAGGAAGCGCTGATGGGCAGCACGCTATCGACAGAAGCTGCTCACTTAATGGAGTCGCTGTCCCGTGCAGCAGATGTCTGGAATGTATGCCTGATTCAGGTGTCCGCTGAAGATTATGGCCGATGGAGCAGTCATGCTGCGGAGTTTCTAAACGGATGGGATGCCGTTTATATGATTCGTTTGCGAAGTGATCTTGTTTCGATCGTGTTTGGCGAATTGGCCTCTGCAATCCAGGGAACGAAAGAAACGGTAAGAACGCGATTGGAGACACTGGCTCGCCGTTTGGCGGGCTTTCGTGTATTTATGGCGGTAGGCTTACCCGAATCTTCCCTCATTAGCATTAGCAATTCCCGCATTACAGCAGAGGAAGCGATGCTGCATGCCTTTTATGAAACGGAACGGAACAAGATTATAGAATATGAAGCGGTCAAGTATCACGCCTTTCAAAGGCACTACAATCAGGTAGAGCTGCTGGAGAGAGTACTGGGGGCGTTTCAGCTCATTGATCACACCAGTTATCAGTCCGCTGTGGGGTTTATTGAACAAACATTTCGGGAAACCAGGGTTCACCCGGAAGCGGCTCGCAAATTTGTAATATACCTTCTTCATGAAATTAGGGCTTATATGGGAGCAAAAATGGCGGAGGATTCAGCAGATTCAAACCGTCTATTTGAAATCCCGAATCTGGACGAAGCCCTTCTTACCTTTGATGATTTGATTGGCATGCTGCATTCGTGCGGACGAGTCTGTTTTGAGCTTTTGCTTAAGGAGAACGCCTCAGAAGCGCAAGGTATTGTACAGGATATTAACGATTATATTTATGCGCATTTCCGGGAGGGGTTGACCATTAAGATGCTGGCTGAACGCTTCTTTCTGCATCCGGCCTACTTGGGACAACTGCTGATACGAAAAAATGGAATCGGCTTCAATGAACTGCTCCATAATTTGAGGATTGAGGAGGCTTGTCGGCTGCTCCAGCTGAATCAGTACAAAAATAGCGAAGTTTCAGAAAAGGTTGGATACTCCAGCTACCATCATTTTCTGAAGCAGTTTGAGAAACGTATGGACATGTCTCCTAATGAATATAAGAAAAACGTCTAGGCAAAGTACCTTCAAAAAAGAAAGCAGAAGATTTAGCGGAATTTTTTTTCTTGCAATATCAGGAAAATAATGTCCTACAATGTAAACCTTTAGGTATTTATAGAAAACCTGAGCTTTTCTCGGAAAGAGCTATAATTCGAATATAGTTTCCATGCGACGTAAAATTTATAATGAAATTATTCAAATGAAAGGGCTTTCATCAAGGCGAGATCAAACTTTGGAGGTGCTTTATGGGGGACAGTAAAAAGAAGTTTTTCCGTATGGGGGCAACTATGCTGTTGTCACTGAGCGTTGTACTGGCTGGTTGTTCCGGCGGTACAAATGACCCAGGCAGCGGAGAAGAGGGAAGTGGTACAGAGGTAGGGCCTGACAATCCGATAGAAATCTCGGTATTCCTGAACGAGGCCGGACAGCAGCCAACCGCTGACAACAAGATTTACAAGAAAATGAAGGAAGAGCTTGGTGTTTCATTCAAATTCGAATTCCTGGCTGGTGACAAAAACCAAAAACTCGGTGTCATGATTGCCGGTGGGGATTATCCAGACCTGATCTCTGCGGATACCAAACTGACGGCAGCCGGTTCGGTTATTCCACTTGAAGATCTGATTGAGGAACACGCTCCCAATTTGAAGAAGCATTACGAAAAATACTGGAATCAAATGAAGGACCCGAATGATGGACATATCTACTACCTGCCAAACTATGGTGCATATAACGGCGAAGTAGCTGACACCTATTACAGCGGTCCCGCGTTCTGGATTCAAAAAGCCGTACTGAAAGAGTTCGGTTATCCGACTCCAAAAACACTGGATGAATACTTCGACCTGATCGCGAAATACAAAGAGAAATATCCGACTATTGACGGCAAGCCGACCATCGGTTTTGAGGTCCTGAACTATGACTGGAAAAACTGGGGCTTGTTGAACCCGCCTCAACATTTGATCGGTCATCCGAATGATGGCGGAGTGGTCGTCAACGATGGCAAGGCGGAGATCTTCGCCGATAAGGATTATGCCAAACAGTACTATCAGAAGCTAAATGAAATCAACGCCCAAGGCTTGCTAGATAAGGAAGCGTTTGCACAGAACTACGACCAATATATGGCCAAATTGTCCAGTGGTTCCGTACTCGGCATGTTCGATCAACATTGGAATTTCCAAAGCGCGGAAGATTCCCTTATAACGCAAGACAAAATCGAACGTACTTATGTAGGTTTCCCGCTTGTGTATGACAACAGCACCAAAGACTATTATCGTGACCGCGCAGCACTGAATCTCAACAATGGTTTCGGTATTACCGTGAGTGCCAAAGACCCTGTAAAAATCCTCAAAGTGCTCGACAAACTGATGGAGGAAGAATGGCAGAAAACACTCACTTGGGGCATTGTGGATGAAGACTATTATGTCAATGAAGAAGGCCGCTTTATGAAGACACAAGAACAGCGCGACAATGCTGCGGATGCTGCCTGGAAGCTTGCTAACAAAGCAGACGCATTTTATGGAACTGCACCGAAAGTCGAAGGGTACTTTAGCGATGGCAACGCAACTTCGGCAAGTAATCAGCCAGAAGAATACCAGGCAAGCCTGAAACCGTTTGACAAGGAAGTTTTGGATGCATATGGTTTCAACAGCTATATCGATTTCTTCAGTGCTCCACCAGAGAATCCGGTGACTTACCCTGCTTGGTCTGTCGATCTGGTTGAGGGATCTCCAGCCAAGATTGCCAATACGAAGTTGAACGAATTGTCGACCAAATATTTGCCAAAAGCAATCTTGGCCGGTACATCAGAGTTTGACAGTGTTTGGAATGAATACGTTTCTGAAATTCAAAAGCTGGACATCAAAACATATGAAGATCGCATCAATGAAGTGTTGAAGTGGAGAATTGATAACTGGTCTGTGAAATAAAAGATTAGCGTCAGGAAGGAAGGATGCCTTCCTTCCTGATTTTGTGAAAAACATGCTGCTGGACGCGGTCTGTCATCAAGGAAGATGCGTCGGCGGACGTTTTTCCTTACATTATAAAGATGGATAGGGGCTTGATATTATGGAGGAAATTGTAGTGGGAACCAAGCCGCACAGCCCGAAGAAAAAACCGAAAATCAGGCGGCTGACCTGGCAAAACATCAAAGCACAGAGACAGCTCATATGGATGTCTGTTCCTCTGCTTGCATACATTATTGTCTTTGCCTATGTGCCTGTCTGGGGCTGGACGATGGCCTTTCAGGATTACAAACCGGCCAGAGACTTCTCGCAGCAAACTTGGGTAGGATTCAAGCATTTTCAATTTTTATTTAGCGATGACAATTTCTTGCGGGTGCTTCGCAATACGCTCGCCATGAGCGTCATTAACATGGTTTTGGGTTTTGTTACCGCCATTGTTTTGGCATTGTTGCTCAATGAGATCAAAAAGATTATGTGGAAGCGGACGGTACAGACCATCTCGTACCTGCCCCATTTCTTATCATGGATTATCGTTACCGGCATCGTGGCGACATCGCTCGCTTCTGATGGGATTATCAACGATATCCTTATGAAGCTGCACTTGATAAATGAGCCTATTCTGTGGCTGACGGAAGGGAAATATTTCTGGGGAGTCGTAGCCAGTTCCCATATCTGGAAAGAAGTCGGCTGGAGTACAATTATTTATTTGGCGGCCATGGCCTCTATTGATCCGGCACAGTATGAAGCAGCCGATATTGATGGAGCCAATCGATATCAAAAAATGTGGAATATCACCTTGCCGGGAATCAAGCCTACCATTGTCATCCTGTTGATTATGTCCATTGGGCATATTCTGGAAGCGGGCTTCGAGGTTCAGTATTTGCTGGGTAACGGGTTGGTTGTTGACTGGGCGGAAACGATTGATATCTTCGTGCTCAAATACGGGATTGCACAGGGCAATTATTCGCTCGCAACTGCAGGCGGAATATTCAAAACCGTAGTCAGCATTACCATGTTACTTGTAGCGAATTGGACCGCCAAGCGGCTTGGGGAAGAGAGGCTCTTATAATATGAAAAAAACACCATTATCCGGTTTAGGGAATACAGCGGCACTTTCCGTACGCCGCCCTGGTGCCAGGGGCATCGAACCGTTTCTGTTCAACACTTTTAATACCATCTTCATGATACTGCTTGTCATTGTGACGTTGTATCCGTTCTTGAACACGATTGTCGTTTCGTTTAATGCAGGGAATGACACCATTCGGGGAGGCTTATATTTATGGCCTCGCGATTTCACCATGCAGAATTACAAAGCCGTATTTGCGTCAGGTACAATTTATAACGCGTTTATGGTTTCCGTTGCACGTACAGTTCTTTCTACCGTTCTGAATATTTTCTTAACTACCATGCTGGCTTATACGCTGAGTCGGCGCGATTATATTTTCCGCAAGCTGATTACAACCATATTTGTACTGACGATGTATTTCAATGCAGGGCTAATTCCGGGGTACTTCCTGATGAAGGATTTGCATTTGCTCAATTCCTTCTGGGTGTATGTCCTGCCATCACTGGTCAGTGCGTTCAACCTGATCGTTATTCGTACTTATATATACACGATTCCCGAAAGCTTGATCGAATCTGCCAAAATTGACGGTGCAGGAGATTTCAGAATTTTCTGGAAAATTATTTTCCCGCTATGTAAACCAGTGCTGGCGACGATTGCGCTCTTCGTCGCAGTTGGGGCCTGGAATTCCTGGTTCGATGCATTTCTGTACACGTCATCCCGTCAAGAGCTGAGCACCCTGCAATATGAATTGATGAAGCTGTTGTCTTCTAGCATGAATGCCAACAGTAATCCTTCCGTAGCCAATGGCGTGGGGGTGGAGCATTCAACACAGGTAACGCCAATTTCTATTCGAGCGGCAGTGACGATTGTCGCGTCTGTTCCGATTCTGCTCGTATATCCATTTATGCAAAAGTACTTTGTCGTTGGACTTAACGTAGGGAGTGTGAAGGAATAATGCCACAGCTTCAATCGCAGACAATTCATTATGCCAACCCGATTCTTCCCGGATTTTATCCGGATCCGAGCATTGTGAAGGCAGAGGATTACTTTTACCTTGTTTGCAGTTCGTTTGAGTATTTTCCCGGTGTGCCGATTTTTCGGAGCCGGGATCTGATTCATTGGGAGCAGATCGGAAATGTACTGGACCGGATGAGTCAGCTTGATTTGACCGATCAGAAGAGCTCGGACGGGATCTATGCTCCTGCGCTGCGTTATTACCAAGGCACGTTTTATATGATAACAACTGACGTGAGGGGCATCGGTAATTTCTACGTCACGGCAACCAATCCTGCCGGACCGTGGTCCGAACCAATTCGCATACCTTACGGTGGAATTGACCCATCTCTGTTTTTTGACGATGACGGCAAAGTGTATGTTACTGCACAGCAAGGTGCGGATTACAATTCACACGCCATTCAGTACGAGATCGATATTGCGACGGGAGAAGCGCTTTCTGAACCACAAGTCGTCTGGCATGGGGATGGTGGGCCTTGGACCGAAGGGCCGCATTTGTACAAAATCAACGGCATGTATTATATGATGTCTGCTTCCGGCGGGACAGCCAAAGAACATCGGGAAATCATCGGCCGAAGCGACAAGCCTTACGGGCCCTTTGAACGCTATCCCGAACCCATCCTGACTCACCGCAACCTGGACCATCCCATCCAGTATCTGGGACATGCCGATCTGGTGGAGGATCATCACGGCGACTGGTGGGCCGTATTCCTTGGCGTTCGATTGACCGAGGAGGGGTACAGTGTGCTCGGAAGGGAAACGTTCCTCGCACCGGTCATTTGGAACGAAGGCTGGCCGCACATTGACAACAATGAAGGAACGGTAAGCCTGGATATGGTTGTTCAGCGCCTGCCGATGACAGTGCCTGCCATACCGGAGAGCCACGCAGCAATCGTGGAGGGCCGTGAAGACTTTGATGCAGAGCTTGGGCCTCAGTGGCTGTTTGTGCGCAATCCGTCAGAAGGAGCATGCTCCATTACGGAACAACCAGGTTTCCTGACATTGTATGGTCAGGAGGCAGGTCTCAGTGACGTTGGCCAGATTACATTTATTGGCCGGAGACAGCAGCATCTTCAAGCCAGCTTTACAGCTAGCATGTCGTTTGTGCCAGCTGCCGATGGTGAAGAAGCTGGATTATGCATCCGCCGGGATGAGGATGCACACTATGAGCTTGGGGTAAGGCGATCAGAAGGACGCAACATGATCTTTGCCCGCCTAACGGTACGTGGAGAGTCGAAAATCGTGCATGAGAGCGAGACCGAAGCGGACGTGCTGCGGCTCCGAATCGAATCGACAGAAAAGGAATATAAGCTTAGTTGCTCCCCGGATGGAGAGAACTGGTTAAGCGTGGGTTCAGGTGCGGCGCGGGCCATTTCTCCAGAGGATTTTGTGCATAAAATGTGCTTTACCGGAGCGGTAGTCGGGCTGTATGCTACCGGCAATGGCAAGGCAAGCCTCACGCCTGCCCGCTTCGACTGGTTCGAGTATGTGATCTAGCTCTCAGGATACGTACAGGAGCCACAGGAGTGAGGGGATTCGGCAATACAGAGGAGGGAAATCATGGCTGCGTTGCGAACAGAGACTCCATTGAAGACATTGTACAAGGATGCTTTTCACATCGGAGCAGCAGTGAATCCGAGAACAATCGAAAGCCAGAAATCACTGCTTGAGTATCACTTTAACAGTATAACGGCTGAGAACGAAATGAAATTCTCCAGCGTGCATCCGCAGGAGGAGTTGTACACATTTGAAGACGCAGACGTCATTGCTGCATTTGCCAGAGAGCAAGGCATGGCGCTTCGTGGCCACACATTAGTCTGGCATAACCAGACCCCGAATTGGCTGTTTGAGAATGATAAAGGCGGTCTTGCGGAGCGTGACGTATTGTTGGCGCGGCTTCAATCACACATTCAGACAGTGGTTGGCCGATATAAGGACGTCATCTATTGCTGGGATGTCGTGAATGAAGTTATATCCGATGATGAGAACGATGAGAGCGCATTTCTGCGGCCTTCCAAATGGCTGGATATTGCCGGAGAGGACTTCATCGCGAAAGCGTTCGAATTCGCTCATGAAGCAGATCCGCAGGCGCTTTTGTTCTATAACGATTACAACGAGTCCAATCCGCATAAGCGGGAGCGCATCTATCGGCTCGTTCGTTCGCTGCTGGATCAAGGCGTACCGATTCATGGTGTCGGTTTACAGGCGCACTGGAATTTGTTCGATCCTTCTCTGGACCAAATGCGTACCGCGATTGAGAGGTATGCGCAGCTTGGCCTACAGCTTCAGCTTACCGAACTGGATGTGTCGATGTTCCGGTTCGAAGACAGACGTACGGATCTGGTTCAACCCACGCGTGACATGCTGGAATTGCAAGCCGAACGATACGAATCCATATTCCGCCTGCTTCACGAATACAGTGAACACATTAGTGCCGTGACATTCTGGGGGGCTGCTGATGATTATACCTGGCTGGATCATTTCCCTGTTCGGGGACGGAAAAACTGGCCATTCTTGTTCGATGAGGCACAGCGCCCCAAGGAAGCCTATCGACGTGTTGCCCGAATAGCTGCGCCCAAGTAAACATGAACTAATGAAGCATCATGAATCAGTTTTACATCTGGTAGAGATGGGCTCGATAGTATATTTTATGGAAGGAGTCATTGGGATGTCCAAATTATCTAACATGCATCAACCTCTAGTCACTCATATTTTCACTGCCGATCCGTCAGCGCATGTGTTCGAGGATCGCCTCTATATTTACCCTTCCCATGATCTGGATCACGATGGTCCGGTGAATGACAATGGAGATCAATACAAAATGGAAGATTACCATGTTCTATCCATGGCTGGCCCGGATTCACCCGTGACGGATCATGGCGAGGCGCTGCATGTGAAGGATGTTCCATGGGCGTCCCGTCAGATGTGGGCGCCGGATGCCGCATTTAAAAACGGCACGTATTACTTATTTTTTCCTGCGAGAGACCATGAAGGCATTTTTCGCATAGGCGTGGCTACATCACCATCACCGGCAGGCCCGTTCAAGCCGGAGGAGCATTATATTGATGGTAGCTACAGCATTGATCCTGCCGTCTTCATTGACGAGGATGAACAGTCCTACATGCTCTTTGGCGGGCTGTGGGGCGGACAATTGGAGAAGTGGCAGACAGGTAGTTATGTAGAACATGCAGAAGGCCCTGCTCCCGATGAACCTGCGCTCGGTCCAAGAATTGCGAAGCTGAGCGAGGATATGCTCTCAATGGCTTCGGAGGCGGTGGAAATTCTTATCGTGGATCAGGAAGGAAAGCCACTGACTGCAGGTAACGAGGATTGCAGATATTTCGAAGGGCCATGGATGCACAAGTATAATGGCAAATATTATCTGTCCTACTCGACGGGAACGACGCACAAGCTGGTGTATGCCATCGGAGACAGCCCAATGGGACCATTTACGTTTCAGGGAACCATCCTGCCGCCTGTTTCGGGTTGGACAACGCATCACTCCATTGTTCAATTTCAAGAGAAATGGTACTTGTTCTATCATGATTGTTCTCTTTCTGGAGGCATCGACTACAAACGCTGCGTAAAATTGGCCGAGCTGACGTACAATTCGGACGGTACTATTCGTATGATTGATCCCTATCCAGAGAAGTAACAGAACTAAAGGTACTGCATGAATGGCGGAAGTACCTATAATCGTGGCCTTTAAGTTGCCCTTGATTTGTTGTTTGTTTCAAGGGCACTGGCACGGTTTTGAAGTTCAGAGTGTAAGTGTAAGAAGCAAGCTATGCTTTTTACCCTCTTTTTATGTAAGCGCTTTAATAAGTATAGATCTTTATTTCCCTTAAACGAGCGGATTTTGCCAACCATGCATCCTGATTTACATAAAAACGTCTTTGCTTAATGCGGTTCGGCCTCATGGAAGGCATCAGGGCAGCTCGGTAAGCAAGTCCTATACTTTATCAGGTTGCTGTTAAATTATGTAAGCGCTACACTTTAAGAGAAGGAGTACGTTTGATACTGATATATCTGAAGTTTTGACTCCTTCAACATGCTTTTCTTGGATTGTAAAATCTTGCGGAAAGGATGGTGATGCTGTAACAGTTGGAAATTGGACGTGATGACCGGGATCTGCACCGAAGACACCGTTTATCCGGATATCTTCATTGTCAAAGTTGCAATAACAACGCTGGAGAAAGACCCGGGGAATGGGTTACGAAAGCCCACTGTTGGAAGCGCTTGCTTCAAATAACAAGCAATTGATGAACCTTCCTTATAGCGTACTTGAGAACGGTTGGAATCTTCTGTACCACAGCCTACCATCAAAATGGCAGGAGAGTATGAGGATAGACGTTCACAATTCCGGTTTTCGGCTGTGTCGATTAACTAAGACTCATCCAGTTCGAAGGGATAATGCAAGCCATGAAGGGAGTACTACACATGATATCTTCAGCACCGGCGGGATTTGACCAATACCGAGATAACATACCGCGCGGAGTAATCGAGACGCTAGAATATCACTCCGAAACGGTTGGCAATGTACGTAAAGCAATGGTGTATACACCGCCAGAATTTTCTACGCAGCTCACGTATCCTGTCCTTTATCTGCTGCACGGGATTGGTGGGGACGAAACAGAGTGGCACAACTATGGCGCACCGCAGATTATTCTCGATAATCTTTACAACGACAACCTGCTTGAACCGATGATTGTTGTTCTTCCCAACGGTCGCGCCATGCCCAATGATCGCGCTGAGGGAGACCTTTTCGAGCCTGAGAAAATAAGAGCTTTTGAACGTTTTGAATCGGACCTGATTCATGACCTTATACCTTTTATCGAGTCCGTTTATCCCACAAATAAAACCAGGGACAACAGGGCAATTGCAGGCTTGTCCATGGGAGGAGGCCAGTCCCTGAACATCGGATTGGGAAACCTTGACCATTTTGCTTGGGTCGGTGCCTTTTCCGCAGCTCCAAACACCAAAGCTCCGGAATTTCTCGTACCCGATCCGGCGGAAGCTTCCTCACTCCTCTCGTTGCTGTGGCTTTCCTGTGGTGATCAGGATAATCTCATACAGATTAGCATTGGCGTACATCAATACTTGGAGCAGCAAGGATTACCTCACGTTTGGTATGAAGAGAGCGGAGGGCATGACTGGCCGGTGTGGAAGAACGATCTATATTTATTTTCGAAACGTCTTTTCAAGTAATCTGATCCATGAAATACCCAGACCCAGGGAAATGAAAATCGACATATGGTCAGTACTAAATCCATTTAAATATCAGGAGGTATTCTACCATGTTCAAATTCAGCAAAAAATTATTGACGGTCGTTCTTGCAGCTTCCATGAGTTTCGGAGTATTTGCGGCTACATCAAGTGCGGCGACAGATTATTGGCAGAATTGGACAGATGGCGGAGGAACGGTCAATGCCGTGAATGGCTCTGGCGGAAATTACAGCGTAACCTGGCAGAACACCGGGAATTTTGTTGTCGGGAAAGGGTGGACATACGGTACGCCTAATCGGGTAGTCAACTACAATGCCGGCGTATTTTCTCCTTCCGGTAACGGATACTTGACCTTTTACGGCTGGACCAGAAATGCACTTATTGAGTATTACGTGGTGGACAACTGGGGGACATATCGTCCAACCGGAACATATAAAGGTACGGTAAACAGTGATGGCGGCACATACGACATCTATACAACGATGAGATACAATGCACCTTCGATTGACGGTACGCAAACCTTCCCTCAGTACTGGAGTGTCAGACAAACCAAACGGCCAATTGGAGTAAACTCTACCATCACGTTTAGTAATCACGTGAATGCGTGGGCAAGTAAAGGAATGTATCTGGGCAACAGCTGGTCCTATCAGGTAATGGCAACAGAAGGATATCAAAGCAGCGGAAGCTCTAATGTGACGGTCTGGTAACATTCGTTGATCTTTCAATTAAACCAGGAGGTTATTGTAACCCATACCTTCTTGGACAGACTCAAAGCAGGACAGGTTCACAGCCTGTCTTGCTTTCAATTTACAGTTCCAAAGGAGACATTTGAATGAAGAAGTGGATGGTCATTCTTTTAATCATAGCAGTCGCTGGCCTGAGCGCTTGTTCAACAACCGGCTCCGGTGTTGGCGATAATCTTGTTTTCGTGGAGGGTGGGACGTTTAAGAATAACAAGTCCACTTTTAGTGGCAAGAACATAAAGCTGTCCGACTTTTACATTGGGAAATACGAAGTGACTCAGAAGGAATGGCAGGAGATTATGGGCGAGAATCCGTCCGGTTTCAAAGGAGATGATTTGCCGGTTGAAATGGTGAGCTGGTATGATGCGGTGGAATATTGCAACCAACGAAGCATCAAGGAAAACCTGAAACCTTATTATGAGATCGACAAGAATACGACGGATACAAACAATAAGAATGAAAACGACCATTTAAAATGGACAATTACCATTAATGAAGGTGCTGATGGATATCGCTTACCTACAGAAGCGGAGTGGGAATATGCCGCAAGCGGGGGTATAAAAAGTCTGAATTATGTCTACAGTGGAAGCAATAATCCTGATGAAGTGGCGTGGTACTGGATCAATGCTGGGGACAAGATATTAACCGGAGACTGGAGCTGGCCGGCCATCGAGAATAATCGGAATCAAACGAAAAAAGTGGGGACGCTGAAGGCAAACGAGTTAGGAATCCACGATATGTCTGGAAATGTGAGAGAATGGTGCTGGGACTGGTACAGTCATCCCGAAAGCCCGGAGAACACTTGGCGTGTGGTCAAGGGAGGTGGCTGGATTGGCGGTGTTAACAACAATGAAATTTCCTTTCCGGGAAAATTCGATGCAAATGGGTTTGGACCCGATCAGGGTTTTCGAGTCGTAAGAAGCAAATAATCGGTCCCTTCATTACAGAAGGGCCTTTTTTTATTTTCAATGCTTACGAACTTTTACCTAATCTATATGAAGCGCAAGTTTCATTTTGTCGATCCTTTGTTCGGCACGCGGATGTCCCATTCGCACAGTCAAGCAGTCCACCCAGCGCGTAGACTATAGCAGATCAGCAGATTGAGGTGATATTCCATGGCTAAAACCAATGAAATACGTGTAAAGGCAAAGCGGTATAAGGATCGGCCGGTCTGTGTGACTCTTCATAACGGTGAAACATACATCGGTTACATCACTGGGGTGAGCAGCCGAGGCGTGGTACTTACCAATGGAGGAAAAATGTCACGTCCGGCAACAGGAGTAGGGAGTTCCCATGCTGCTAAACGAAAAGCTGGTTCGAGCGGCAAAGGCAAATCTTCGCCGAGTCGGAAACGGGTGAACAGCATGCACAAGTCATCTATGCGATCAAGTACAGCATCTCGTGCACAAGTATCATCCTTTTTACCCATGATGGGCTCGTTGTTAGGCGGTTTCGGGGGTCTGGGCGGTGCGGCTTCGGCTGGGGGCATGCTTGGTGGAGGTTTGCGCTTGTTCGGCATGATCCAGCGATTCGTGCCGGTCGTAAAAATGGGTTACGGGATGATCAAGTCCATCCAGCCGTTTATGGGGGCGGTACAAGGGCTAATGGCTCCGCCTAGCCAGCAGGCAGAAGAGGATGAGGAATAATCCAGTATTCAGCCCCTCCGGAAGACGGAAGGGGCTTTTTGACTATGCAGTGAAGAAAGTCGTCCTGAATTTTACACGAATATAAAAGTATTTGAAGATTTGGATAGTCGACCAGTATAAGGTAGGCTTAACTCTCCATTTACTTTGCGAGTACACTCTTCTAACAAATACCTTTTATGATAGAGAATGCTTGTTCACTTAGAGCAAACCAAAATGGAATAAAAGGAGATGCGGGTTAAATTGAACAGAAGAAAGATATTTCAGCGAAGTGTTTCCATCGCTGTGCTAAGCAGCATGATTCTGGCAACGGGAATGCCATTTTCCTCCTTGCCTGCAGTACACGCAGAAACGGTGTCATTGACAGACAGCGGGGAACAGACACAAACTCAGCAAGCTGTAAATGTTCAGGTAAACCACACCACTTCGGATTGGATTACCGAAATGCAAAATTATACGGTTACCGCCACGGTATATGGCACAGAGCAGCTGTTGACCGGGCGCATCTCTTTTTCCGTCGATGGTCAAATGTTTGCACCCGTTGAACTCGGGCCAGTAGAACAGCAGCCAGGTACATACGCAGGGGACATTCCCGGAGAGGCACTGGTCGGCCGTGAGTTGAACTATTCCATCGATATTATGGATTATGAAGGGAAGATCATTCATTCGACATCATACTCCACGAGGATTCGTCCATCTATGTCGCCCATGCAGCAGAACACAGGGCCAGAGCTTCTAATTACCGAGATGGTACCGGATACGACGAATGTGCCAAATGTTAGTTCAGATGCGTACGAGTTCGTTGAGGTCTATAACAATACGGATCAGGACATAAACTTCAAAGACTATGTCTTTTTCTACAATAACAAGGATACGTGGAAGACAGAAGAGGGTACGGATATCATCGTTCCTGCTCGGAGCCCGATCGTATTCTGGATTTTGAACGGAAGCAACAACCACCTTACGACCGAGCAATTCAATGAAAATTTTGGGACAACCCTCATTGAAGGGGATCGCTTATTCCGCATTGAGGGTGGAGGCGGCATGGCTAACGGCAGTCCCAGATCACTTGTAATCAAGAACCAAACCAATGAGAGCATCGTTTCCGCTGCCTACGAACCGGCTCACGTCAAGGCGGATATGGGGATATTCTTCAAACATCCTGCTGCCGGAAGTACACAGATGAGCTTCATGGAGAATACAGGGGGAATTCCTGCCACGCCAGGCGTGATTGATCCTGCACAAGCGGTTCCGCCAGTTGTGGAGGAGGGATCGCAAACCGAAATTGTGCATACGGTTCCAACGGTTCCCTTGGAGATTCAGGATTTTGAGGTGAAGGCTCAGGTTAAAAATCCGGGTTCGAATCCGGATGGAAGCAAGTCGGCAGTTAAGTTATTATACAAAACTCCTTCCCAACATCGCTACACTGTAACGACTATGACGAATGTAACTAACACGGACGATTATACAGCAACGATTCCGGCTTCCGTGCTTACTGCTCCGGAACTCGAGTACCGAATACAAGCAGGAAACCTGGACATCCCTTATTCGGCTCAGGTACACATGGATGCGTTCGACCCGTCCAAAGCACCGACGCTGCTTATTACTGAACTTGTGCCAAATACAACGAATATTCCGGGTACGTCTACAGATGCCTATGAGTACATCGAGGTTTATAACAATACGGACCAACCGGTTAATTTTAAAAACTATAGCCTGTATTACCGTTATCCAGACAAAGGACCCAGCGCGGACGTGGAATGGGGAGCAGTCCATCCCGATTTTGTCATTCCTGCGCAGCAATCGGTCGTATTTTGGATTAAAAATAGCGTCAACGCTTCTTATACCGAAAATGATTTCAATCAATTTTATCAAACCAGCCTAATCCCCGATGTTACGCTGCAATCAATTCAGAGCGATGGGATGGCGAACTCCGGTCGCAGAGCCCTCGTGATCAAAACGAATACCGGCAAGGAAATTTCTTCTGCCTATTATGATGCCGACCAGGCGTATGAAGACGGTACCAAAGGCGATGAAACTAAGGAAGATAAAGCGATCACTTACGCCTACCCAGTAAACGGCAGCACGATGATGATCAAATCAAGTTCAGGTGTGCAAGCTCCCTCGCCAGGCAGCATCTTGCCCGAACAGGTCCCTTCAGAGCCGGTTCATATCAATTTGGATGCAGTTCCGCCAACGGTTCAGGACTTGACGAACATGACCGAGGCAGATCAATCCAAAGGATTGGAGCTAATCGTCGACGCCAGCGATGACCGAGAGGTGACGTCGGTTGAGGTATTCGTTCGTTCAGACAAACAGGCCGAATATACGGCTCATCGTTTGACAGAAGACTACGATGATATGATGTACCACTATAAAATGACATCAGCTGATCTGATCGGACGCAAAACCATCGAGTATTATTTCGTCGCCTCTGATGGCGTTAATGAATCGAGAACAAAGACAACCAGCATATCCGTGACAGGAGGGGGAAGCGATGAACCGCTTCGCCTGAACGTAAATGATCAGGATATTATTAACGGTGTTTACACGATTAAAGGAACCTCGCAAATGGCGGGCACGGACATTGCCCTCAGTATTGACGGAGAAGTTTTACCCGAAGATGATACCTTTGCCGCACTTGAGCATGATGCATACTTCGTTTTCGAAGCAGTTAACGTCGATTATTACTTTAAGAATGCTGTAACGATGGGACCATCAGAGCTGGAAGACAAATCCATTCTTTATACGTTCATGGAACCCATTACGACATACACAACGTTGTCCTTTCCAATCGATTCGGAACGTTTGGTTAAGGGCGACAATGTGATCTATATACGGGCAGGTTCCAAAACTTCGCCATTTGATGAACGTCCGGAGGAAAACAAAGATGATTTTGAAGTCAAAAACGTCCGGTTGCTTTTGGCAGACGGCACTGAAATATGGGATCCGGCCTACGCTGAAAAAGAGAAACAGATCAAAATGGGTGATTCTGCCGGGAAAAGTGAATCGATTGGCTTTCATTTCGACCTAAAGCCTGAACTTTTGAAGGCTAAAGCCTATGCGTGGGACACAACCCACATCCCGGATGGCACTCATGAAGTAGCCGTAACCGATGGTGCAGATCAGGTAACGGCCAAAGTCATGGTGGATAATACGGCTCCCGAAATCACGCCGACGGTCGAAGAGGGGAAGGAATACCGTGGAGATTTCGACATCGATGCTGAGATCAACGATGCAATAGCTGGCGTGGACAAGGTTAGTGTGAGGCTCGACGGCAAGGAGATCGTTCTGCCCCTGAGAACCTCGTCTGGGCAAATGCAGGCCGGAAAGCACACACTGGAGATTCAGGCAACAGATAAAGTGGGCAACGTTGCGGAGAGAACTGTGAATTTTGAAATACCCGATGAGAACCCGCTTCCACCGGAGTTAGTATCTCCCAAGCAAAATCAAACGAATGTTGGATCAGATGCCAACCTGACAGTTAAAGTTCAGGACCCAAGCAACGACGATATGGACGTGACATTTTACAGAGGTTACAAATACGATGGAAGCCGAGCCGAAGGCTTTACGGGCTATATGAACACTTCCGTTACCGAGCCGCCTAAAGAAATGACTCCTTCGGGAGAAAAGGCCATGAATGCAGAGGATTACAGGAAGATCGCCGAAATCGACGGAACATATCTCGTTAATGACTCGGTGGAGCAGTTCCCTTACCAGCGCTTTGAAGTAAAGATTGATCCATCCGTGAAAAGCACGGATCGTGTCGAAATCGAATGGCAGGGCAAGTCACTTGAAGACAGGAAAGTAAGCTTGTATGCCTGGAGCATGAGCGAGCAAAAGTGGAATCAGTTGGATCAAGTTATTGCTGGTACAGAAGATTTTGAATTAAAAGCTGTGGTAAAAGCGGGTGATTATGCGAATGATCACATCATCCAGGTTATGGTGCAGGATGAACTTGTGGAAAAAGCTGAGACCACAGGCAGCAAACCAACTCCGGAGTCACAGGATCCGTACGATTTTTCGTTTGTTTGGATGTCGGATACGCAGTATTACTCCCAGAGCTATCCGCAAATCTATCAAAATATCGTGAACTGGATCGCCGGGCAAAAAGAAAACATGAACATCAAATATGTTATTCATACGGGGGACGTCGTCGACAAAGCGGATCAGGAATACCAATGGATCGAAGCAGACAAAAACATGAAGGTGCTTGAGGATGCTTCAATTCCGTACGGCGTATTGGCAGGAAATCATGATGTTGGACACCAGGACAACGATTACGCCAAATTCCAGCAGTACTTTGGAGAGGACAGATTCAAAAATAATCAGGTATTTGGCGGGTCATACGAGAATAATCGTGGACATTATGATTTGGTTTCAGCGAACGGTAATGATTTCGTCATTGTTTACATGGGGTGGGGGCTTGGAGAGGAAGAGATTGAATGGATGAACGAGATCGTCTCCAAGTATCCGGAACGCAAAGCGATTCTCTGTTTGCACGAATATCTGCTCGTATCCAATAACCGTTCACCGATTGCGGACCAGATTTATGAGAAGGTCGTAAAACCGAACAAAAATGTGATTGCTGCCCTATCCGGACACTATCACGATGCAGAGCTTAAGGTTGATCAGCTGGATGATAACGGAGACGGTATTCCTGACCGCAACGTCTATCAAATGCTGGCTGACTATCAAGGAGCAGCAGAAGGTGGACTTGGCTATATACGGCTTATGCAGTTTGACATGGCTAACAATAAGCTTCATATCAAGACGTATTCGCCTTATCTCGACGATTACAATTACTACGATCCCGAGACGGAACAAGGCAAAGACGAATTTAGCCTAGATCTTGGTCTGGCACCAACAACGAAGCGAGTAGCCACTGATTATATCGGGGTACAAGTTTACACGGAACAGGAAATAGGCTCTAAGGCTAACGTTGCGAGTGGGCAAGAAGCTTCTGTGGATTGGAAGCGGCTTTCAAACGAGAGCTACTACCAGTGGTACGCCAAAGCAGAAGACAAATATAGTGGAAGTGCCCTATCTGATATTTGGGGGTTCCATACAGGGACTTCTTCTCCGGGGGAACAAACACCTGGTAATGGAGGAGGTACAGGTAACGGAACCGGTAATCAGGGAACTCCTACGGATAGCTCCAACGAGTCAAATCCTCCAGCAGCGATTAGCAGCAGCAACGGCCGAATTACGCTTGGTGCATCTTCCGATGGGACCTATCGTGCAGATTCACATGAGATGGAGCAAGCCGTTACTTCAGCAAGTGGCGGGAAAGTAGTCGTTTCACTTGAAGACAAGCAAGAGCCGGACGGGCAGTTTGATGTGTATCTTCCTGCAGAAGCGGTGAAAAAGGCGAAAACAAGCGGACTTTCAATCGTGATTTCAACACCGACATTAGAAGTTACGCTCCCAGCTGCCTCCATACCGCAACAATGGGGAGTGGCGGATCAGCTGCTGCTGCGAATGACTACTTTAATGAATGACGATATGAATCAGCTGTTGAGTGACCGTCTAAGTGAGTCACAATATTATTCACGCACGGAGATTGGACAATCGCTGCGTATGTTTATGCTCCAAGGAGAGAACGAGACGGAGGTCACGGTATTCGGTAGTCCGGTCATGCTTGAACGGACATTGACGGCCGAACAGCAAAAGCAGATTCAATCGGAGTATGCTGGCGTTTATCTGCTTGGGAAAGAAATTGAATATAAAGGCGGTCGCTTCGGAAGCGGAACTGTGACATTTGAGGCGGACCATCCAGGTCTATACGCCATTCTGGAATATCATAAACAGTTCAAAGATATGAAAGACTCTTGGGCAGAGCGTTACGTCAATACATTAGTGGCGAAACATCTCATCCAAGGTATGGATAATGAGAATTACGGTCCTGCCTTGCAGGTAAGTCGGGGCGATTTCATTACCCTGATTATGCGTGCTGCAGGGTTGAGTTCTTCGGAAAAAACAGTGGGTTATACCGATGTTTCCGCAGACGCGTATTATGCTGCAGCTGTGGCCGAAGCAACCAAACTCGGTATCGTGCAAGGAAGCGGTAATCTCTTCAGGCCAAAAGATTCCATCAGCCGGGAAGAGGCCGCCGTGATTTTGATGAGAGCTTCCGAAGTGTTGTTTGATGTTAAACAAGCAGACATAGTGAAATCTTCGTTCTCGGATCAAAGCCAGGTATCTTCTTGGGCAAAAGAAGCTGTCGAGCACGTCAATGGACTGGGATTGATGACAGGCAAAGCTCATCTTCGGTTTGACCCAAAAAGTAAAGTCACACGTGCAGAAATGGCTAAAATCGTGTATATGCTCATAAATAATTAAACAACTTAAATCCTGTTTTGGAAGCAAGTGAGCCATCAAGTAAGGGTTCCAACTACGCTTTAGAAAATCATACAACCAACCAAATAACCTCCCTGACTGTGGGGGTTATTTGGTTTGAATTGAAACTGCTGAATCTTCCGCAGATTTGCGGGGTGCGCGGAAAGAGAGAGTATTCGATATTTGACATCTATATCGTTATATCGTAATATTCTAATATAACGTTCTAGGAGAGATGAATATGGATACTCCCGCTTTTGAAAGTAGCGATCTAAAGCAGTTCGACGAGCCTGCAAATCTGCTTAAAGCTCTGTCACACCCAATTCGCCTGTGCATTGTACGTGGGCTGATGCGAAAAAAGAAATGTAATGTTTCCTATATGCAGGAATGCCTGGATCTTCCGCAATCAACCGTATCTCAGCACTTGCAGAAGCTGCGGAGTACGGGTATTGTCGCTACCGAGCGCAACGGCCTTGAAGTAAATTATGTGCTTGCCGACCAACGAATTGCACAGATTGTTACTATTTTGTTTGGAGAGGAAGATTGTGAATCATGAATAGAAAAGTATTGATTGTTGGGGGCGTTGCAGGTGGTGCATCTGCAGCGGCTCGCCTGCGGCGTCTGGATGAACATGCGGAAATTGTCATCTTTGAAAAAGGATCTTATATCTCGTTTGCCAATTGCGGTTTACCTTATTATATTGGCGGAACGATCGCTGACCGCGAGCGTCTGCTGGTACAAACCCCTAAGGGGATGGCAGATCGCTTTCGAATTGATGTACGAACGAAGAGCGAGATTATAGCTGTCGATCCGCACAATCGCACGGTACAGGTACAAAGCCATGAGCTCGGTCAATATGAAGAAAGTTATGATGAGTTGATTCTGTCACCTGGTGCACGTCCGATCATTCCCGATTTGCCGGGAAAGGATAACGAACTTATTTATACCGTGCGAAATATTCCAGATATTGACCGTATCAAAGAACAAATAAATTCGTCTAACAACGATTCGGCAATCGTTATAGGTGGTGGCTTTATCGGTGTAGAAATGGCAGAAAATTTAAGGGAAGCAGGACTTGAAGTGACTTTGGTTGAGGGCAATGATCAGCTGCTCACTCCGTTTGATCCCGAACTGGCAGCTGCACTGGCACAGGAAATGGAACAGCATGGCATAAACCTGTTATTTTCCCAGCGTGTTCAGGGCTTTCTTGCACAAGAACAGGGCATTGGTGTTAAGCTTGCGAGTGGTGATGTTTTGTCCGCAGATATGGTTATTCTTGCGATAGGCGTCACTCCGGATACTTCTTTCCTGAAGGATAGTGGTATTTCCCTGGGTACACGAGGTCATATCATTGTCAACGAAGCGCTGGAAAGCAGTGTACCGCATATTTATGCTGTTGGTGATGCCATCGAAGTAAGTGATTACATTCATGGACATAAGACAGCTGTTCCGCTTGCAGGGCCTGCCAACAAACAGGGTCGAATCGTTGCTGATCGAATTGCCGGAATACATTCCACTTACAAAGGAACACAAGGGACATCCATAATTAAAGTGTTTGGAATGACAGGAGCCTCTACCGGCAGTAATGAAAAAACATTAAAGCGTCTTGGTATTGATTATCGGACGGTCATCGTGCATCCTGCTTCCCATGCATCTTATTATCCTGGTTCGAGTGCGATTACGCTTAAACTGCTGTTTACACCGGAAGGTAAAATTCTGGGCGCTCAGGCCGTAGGATATGATGGTGTGGACAAACGGATTGATGACATAGCCGTAGCCATTCATTTTGGTGGTTACGTCAGCGATCTGACGGAGCTTGAGCTGAGTTATGCACCGCCTTATTCTTCTGCGAAAGATCCTGTTAACATGGTTGGCTATGCAGCGGAGAATCTCTTGGCCGGACGTGTGAAAACTTTCACCTATGATCAGTTGTCTGCACGCGAACCGGAACAATCCATACTGCTTGATGTACGAAGTGACTTGGAACATCGTAATGGGAATATTCCGGGTTCAGTAAGCATTCCGGTGGATGAGCTTCGTCAGCGTTTAAATGAACTGGATTCCACCAAAGAAATCTGGGTATACTGCCAGGTCGGTTTACGTGGGTATACGGCTTCGCAAATTTTGCGTCAGCATGGCTTTAGCGTCAAAAATTTGAGTGGAGGCTATAAAACATACCGTCAAGCTCAATTTAAGCCAGCCCCGTTTTCTACCGTAAACCGTGAACATGATGGTGGTCAGGATCATAGCGAGCAAGTGCCTACTGTAAAAGGAGTTTCGTTTCGGGAGACCAATCTGGCATCCGGACAGCCAGTGCATATTGATAAGGAACTGGATGTATGCGGTTTGAGTTGTCCCGGTCCCTTAATACAAGTCAAACAGAAAATGGATGAACTGACGGATGGACAGACGTTGCATATAAAAGCTTCGGACCCGGGTTTTTATGAAGACGTGAAAGCTTGGGCAACGATGTCTGGTTCCCCGCTCCTGCAGTTGGAGCGTGGCAAGGGCGGTATTATTGAGGCGATTGTAGCCAAGAAAACAACACAGCCAGTATCTCCAGCGATGGAAACTGCTAATACTGAGCCTGCCAGCACGATGGTGATTTTCAGCGGAGATCTGGATAAAGCAATTGCTTCTCTGATTATTGCAAATGGTGCAGCTGCAAGTGGACGCAAAGTAACGATGTTTTTCACATTCTGGGGATTGAATATTATTCGTAAACATGAGCCGCAGCCAGTAACCAAAACCATAATCGGTCGTATGTTTGATATGATGCTTCCACGTGGTAGCCGCAAGCTTGGCATGTCCAAAATGAACATGTTGGGTATTGGGCCGAAAATTATCCGAGGTCTTATGAAGAATAATAATGTTCCTTCACTGGAAGAACTGATTCAAACGGCAACTTTCCAAGGAGTTGAGATCGTCGCCTGCCAGATGTCCATGGATTTAATGGGGATTCAACGCGAAGAATTAATGGATGGTGTTAAGCTTGGTGGTGTGGGTTACTACCTGGGCCAGGCTACTCATGCAAATCATAACCTTTTTATATAAAAAAATTGAAGCTGCAGCAAATAGTCGTCATTGAAGAATGCTGGCATCTGGTGAACAAATTCTTAAAAGTACAATGAAGAGAAGACCATCCAACGATAAGTACTGTTGGATGATCTTCTTTTTCTTACATACAGAAACCAAACCATACCTGAAAATGTTGTGTAGAGACAAGAATATTGCCCTATGATTCACTATTTTTGCGGCTGTGGCCTAGACTTGTGCAGTGGGACGGATTACAATCTCGTTTACGTCAATATCGTCTGGTTGCTCAATGGCAAATGCTATGGCACGAGCAACCGCATCCGGAGGCATTGCCATTTCGTCCCGAATAGATGCGAGTTTATCTCTTACTTCGCTATTTGTTACACTTTCAGTGAAATTTGTTTTCACAATACCAGGCGATATTACGGTTACACGCATTTGATTGCCGGCCTCCTGACGAAGCCCCTCGGAAATGGCCCGAACTGCGAACTTTGTTCCTGAATAAACAGATTGATTGGGCACAGTCTTATGTCCTGCGGTGGAAGAGGTGGTCACGAAATGTCCCGATCCTTGTTCACGAAAAAGAGGTAGCGCTGCGGCTATTCCGTACAGAACGCCCTTCATGTTTACATCGATCATCGCTTCCCAATCTTCGATCCTTAATTCATCAAGGGGAGAGATCGGCATGACTCCGGCATTGTTAATAAATACGTCAATCTTGCCGTACTTTTCACAACCTAGCGCGACAAGACGGGTTAAGTCTTCACGCCGTTTCACATCAATGCTTGCATAAACCGCTTGACCCCCCTGATTCACAATTCGTTCCGCAAGTTTCTCAAGTCGATCGATTCCGCGTGCTCCAAGTACAACTTTAGCTCCACGTGCGGCAAGCAGAAGTGCCGTTGCTTCTCCGATCCCGCTGCTAGCCCCGGTAATGATAACAACTTTACCTTGAATTCCTGAATGTATTTTGTATTGTTCTTCGCTCATGGATGAACCCTTCCTTCATAGTGAGTTTTGCTAGTGCTCTGCTGCACTTACACTGTGAAGTATAGTTAAATCTACGTTATATGAGGTAGACCATTCATGCGCTTTTATTGCCTAATCCTGCCCTGCCAGATACAATTGATGAATCAGATTGACCTTATAAGGATCGGTGATTCATGTGAACGACCACATCAAAACGAATGCCATCACAACCCCTCAACAAGAATTGCTTCGTCTCATCGAGCGGCATTCTGCTGTTGAAGGTATGAATTCCACTGCCATACCCGAACTACATTTCAGACGTGCCAGCCAACAATCGGAACCGACATATACAATCAATATGCCCTCTCTATACATCATTGTTCAAGGATCGAAGACAGCTACGTTGGTTGGCGAAACATACCATTATGATTCAGCTTCCTATATGGTGTCATCCGTGCATCTTCCCGTGATCGGCAGAATTACAAATGCTTCAACGCAGCTTCCTTATTTGAGCCTGCAATTGATACTTCATCCGGACGTTCTGCTGGACATCGTCAATAGATCGAATCAAAAGAAAAGTTTAAAGACGGGACGGGGCATAATGGTCAATCAGTCCACGCCAACGATGTTAGAGGCGGTGATCCGGCTTGTAAAACTCCTTGATTGTCCCGCCGATATTCCCATGTTGGCCCCACTCTACATTCGGGAAATTTTTTATCGAGTGCTGCAGAGCGAGCAGGGGATGTTACTTCAGCAATTTGCCGTCATTGGCAGCTATGCGCAAGGTATATCCAAGGCAATCCAACATATTAACCGAGACTACTCCAAACCTCTCATTATTAATGAGCTGGCTAAAGAAGTAAACATGAGCGTAACGTCCTTGCACAAACACTTCAAGCGTGTAACTGGATTGAGTCCGTTGCAGTATCATAAGACGATTCGATTGCAAACGGCACGACGTTTGCTTCTCACAGAAGGCTTTTCAGCGGCAAATGCGGGTTTTAGCGTCGGTTATGAGAGTCCATCCCAGTTCAACAGGGAATACGCCAGGTTGTTTGGACTTCCCCCAATAAGCGATATCAAGCATCTCCGAGATTCCGTATATGAACTCAATTGATTTGGGTAATCATGCTAATTTAAAAATTCAAAACAGGGCGGGGATATTCTATGAAGGTAACCAAAAAAATGATTGATAAACAATTACGATTTAAAGGCAGACTTATTGACTTATTGTTGAAATCCTCTTCCGAAGAAAAGTGGGTGGAGTCGATGGTCAAATTTAAAATAAGATCAGACAAATCGGCGGGGAAAATAAAAGACATTGAGGGCATTACATGCAGCGAAATGTGGATCCCCCGTCATAATAGCGATTCTAAAATACGTATTCTCATTTATCGACCTAATCACCCTCAAGATCTTCCCGGGGTCCTTTGGATTCATGGCGGTGGGTATGCAATGGGGAATCCAGAGCAATTTGTTCATGCTTGTACAAGATTAATCCGTGCCAAAAACTGTGTGGTTATCGCCCCGGATTACCGTTTATCCGTAGAAGCGAAGTATCCGGCTGCGCTGGAGGATTGTTATGACACACTGCTTTGGATGAAAAATCAGGCAAAAGAGCTTGGAATCCGTGACGACCAACTCATGGTAGGCGGAGAAAGTGCAGGTGGAGGTCTGACGGCTGCGCTTACGCTATATGCGAGAGATAAAGGAGAAGTGAAGATCGCGTTCCAAATGCCGCTTTATCCAATGATAGATAATAGAAATGATACGGAATCAGCAAAAGATAACAATGCCCCAATCTGGAACTCGAACTATAATAAATGGGCGTGGAGACTATATTTAGGGGCGTTAGCTGAAGATGCGGTTCCGCCTTATGCAGCGGCGGCCAGAGCTTCAGACTACAGCAATCTGCCGCCTACGGTCACTTTTGTCGGGGATATTGAACCTTTCAGGGATGAAACCATTCACTATGTGGAACGTTTAAGAAAAGCCGGGGTTTCCGTTGAATTCGAAATATTTAAGGGATGTTATCATGGATTTGATATTATTAACCCAAACGCAGAAGTGAGCAAAAGGGCGACAGCATTTTATATCAATGCCTTTAAATATGCTGTAGATCATTATTTTGTTAAGCAGAATGTTTAAAGGGTTTGATCATATAATGATCATCGCTAGGAGTCAGGTATCGAAATCGATTAATTATGAAATAATTGAAGTGTAGATAAAATGGGGGAACCAAAGTAGGTTCCAGCTGTAAAATAAGTTATGGTCCATAACAGAGCACTGGAGTAGGATATAAGAGCGAATCTCCTAAACTTGATACCACTCAGTCCAATCACCAAAGGCAGCACATATCGCACAATGGGAATAAACAAACCGATACACATCGCCCAATTGCCGCGTTTATTCAGAATCCGTTCAGCCTTGATCATATGTTTATTGTCTTGTAATGTGTGCCTTATTTTTTTCCCAAATAACTTACCTGCAAAATAAGCTATAGTAATCGCCGTTAATAGTCCGGATAAGATACAGAAATATGTGATCCATGAATTGATGACACCTGTCTGGCTCAAAATGGCACCACTGATAATTGTGATCTCATTGGGTATTGGAATTCCGAAAGGGCCCAGGGAGAAGGCAAAATAAAAAATCAGATAACCATACTGATGAAGTAACTCCGTAATCGTCGTACTGATCATTCATGTACCTCCTCTCTTGTTGATATAGCAATCATAATGAATAAATCTAAGGAATTAATGAGTAAATTTCTAAAGAAAATCTAAAGATAACTTCGTAAAGAGATCTTATATCTACATTCCACCCGAAAAAAGTCTTGCCGACATGTGTGTTGGCAAGATCGTATCCATTACTGTGATATGATTTTAACTTTATTATCTCTATGTTCATAATAATATCATTCAGTGGCATGCACAACTCTCAACAAATCAAGGCTTTTCTCCGTATTCTTTACCGAAGTCCGCCATCTTCTCAAGGATCGGCAGCAGTTTGTTTCCCTTGTTAGTTAACGAGTACTCTACTCGTGGAGGAACTTCTGGATACACATCGCGCTTGATAACGCCATCGTTTTCCAACTCTTTAAGCTGCTTGGTGAGAGAGCCTTGTGATAAACCTCCAAGGAATTTTTTTATATCCGTATAACGGCGTGTTTCACCTTTCAGATACCATAGTATAAAGTATTTCCATCGTCCTGAAAGGACATTTTGAGTAAAGGCGATCGCGTACATTTCCCTTTTTTCATCGATAAATTCTTGATCAAATCCTTCATTACAAACTCTCATTTAACTCACTCCTCATCTATAAGTACAAAAAGATGTACCAAGTTCATTTAAATTGCCCTCTTTGCAAACGAGATGAATAAACTTATGATTGTTTCAAATCACGTACACAAGTTTAGTTTGCGTAATATGTGAAAGATATTATTCTTATTTCGCTATATAGTTAGTAAGCTAAATAAATATACCATAGAAAGGAGTAGTTGATAAGTGAATATTAGCAGGACAGTAGTGGGGCTATAGACACTCGGAGGTTTCAGCAGATACCAGTGAAATTAAAATAAAAGGAGATGTTTTACATTGAGTAAAAAAATTCGAACCGGAATCATAGGTGCATCAGTTAACAATGGTTGGGCAAGCGGTACTCATATTCCGGCCATTGAACATTTGGATGAGTTTGATCTTACGGCAGTTGGGACAAGCAATATGGCGAGTGCGAAGAAGAGTGCAGAAGCTTTCCGCGTAGATCACGGTTTTGATAACATGGAAGATTTGGCTCAACATCCGGATGTGGATATGGTAGTCGTCAGTATTAACGTCAAGGAACATTATAATGCTGTTCAAACCATTGCTCCTGCTGGAAAACCGATCTATTGCGAATGGCCACTCGGATCCAATACAGGTGAAGCGCTTGAAATGCAGAAATGGGTAGCTGATCGCCAATTGCCAAATGCGATTGGATTGCAAGCCAGACAGGCCCCGGCAATTCAATATGTGAAAGATCTAGTGGCAGAAGGGTATGTTGGAAAAGTATTGTCAGCCAATTTGAAGATCTCCATTGATGGAATGGGTGGTGTTGGTGACAAGTCCACAGCATATTTGTTTGATCGGAAGATTGGAGGGAACTTGCTTACCATTGTAGGTGGACATAATTTGGATGCATTTACCTATATGCTCGGGGATTTCACCGAACTTTCGGCCGTCACGGCGCAACAGTTCCCTGAAGTCGAATTGGTGGATATCCAGAAAGTCATCAAGAAGACGACAGATGATCAAATACTGATTACAGGAAAATTGACGAGTGGTGCAGCAGCCAGTGTTCATATTCAAGGCGGAGTCAAACATCAGACCGGACTTACACTTGAAATCTTCGGAGACAAGGGTACGATCGTGCTGAGTGCGCCTGCTTCAATTCAATTCGGGTCACACCAATTGCGCGGTGCAGGCACTAATGACCAACAGCTTGGTGAGCTAACCATTCCCGATTCCTATTACTGGGTGCCAGACTCTCTCAAAGATGACCTAGGATTTGTTCTGAACATGGCTCAGGCTTATCGTAAATTCGCCCAAGATATCCATGAAGGAACATCCTTAACACCCACTTTCGCGGATGCGGTAAAACTCCATCAGTTACTGGATGCAGTAGAGAAAGCAGCACGAACTGGAGAACGTCAATATTTTTGATTCTGAAAATTTAGGGACAGAACAAAGCTATCAACTTTTAGTTAACAGGCTAATTATTAAAGGATTACAAAAAGGTGATTTTACGCTGTGGCTTTCGGAGTAAGGAGAAGAACGACATGAAAACAAGAAGTGAGATGCAGCTGGCTCTACAAATGGTTTCTGGGTATGGAGCTGAGTTCAGCGCCTGGAGAATGCCCGGTACCGACCCAGCAGCTTATACCAATACGGATCAATATGTGGAACGGGCTAAATTAGCCGAAAAAGGAAAATTTCAAATGATTTTCATTGCTGATACTCCAGCATTAACCGTTAACTTAGGGCCTCAGACGCCTATGTTTCCTATGGACCCTATGCTGGCTCTAATGGCTGTAGCAAGAGAGACGAACCATATTGGGCTTGTTGCTACTCTCTCTACGACATTTAATTATCCTTACAATATCGCGCGTCAGTTCAAAGCACTGGATGTAATCAGTCATGGACGTGTAGGGTGGAATGCAGTTACCACATCTGATCCCTTAGCGGCAGCTAATTTCGGTTCACGGGTTGCCAATCGCCAAGAACGCTATGACAAGGCGCATGAGAGCATCCAAATCGTGCAGGCATTGTGGGGGAGCTGGGAACCAGACGCTTGGACGTTAGATGTAGAAGGAGGGACATTTGCCGATATGGACAAAATTCAGCCCATAAACCTTCAAGGTCAATATTATGCATCTCGCGGTCCGTTGCCGATCCCGCCATCCGAACAGGGCCAGCCTGTTATTTTCCAGGCTGGAGGAGGGAGAGAGGGATTGGAATTGGCGGGAAAATACGCTTCTGGCGTCTACGCCAATCCTTATGATATAGAGTCTGCTCGTGAACAAAGGCAAGCGATTCGGGAAAGTGCTGCCCGTTTCGGCCGAAACCCCGATGATATCAAGATGTTTGCAGGTTTCATGTTTTCTCTGGCTTCAACGGAAGAAGAGGCTCTAGTACGTCGAAAACAACTGATGAGTTTTAATCCGGAGGAGATTCCCAACAGGGTAAATTACCTTGGTTCCATGGTTGGTCTGCCTTTATCCGTAAATTCGGTAGATATAGATAAACCTTTAGCGCACGACTTATTGAAGAATGCATATGCCAACCCAATGGATCCACGTTCCGCAAGAGCATTGAAGTTGTTGTTACAAGGGTTATCTATTCGGGATGTTCTCGCCCACGGAGTCATTAACTATCATCCGGTAGTTGCAGGTACCCCTGAGCAAGTCGCTGATTTCTTGGAAGAATGGTTTGTGGCGGGTGCATGTGACGGCTTCTCGGTTGTACCCGATATATCCTTTGATGGAGTTGCCGATTTTGTGAACCTGGTTGTCCCGATATTGCAGGACCGGGGATTATTTCATAGGGAATATGAAGGGAAAACACTACGCGAGAATATGGGCGTTCCTTACGAATATGGGATGCGGAAAAATTAAATAACTAAATATTGGAGAGGACTTTTATGAATAATACACTCGAATTGCTTCATAACCATACATCGTTTCGTGCTTACACATCTCAACCCCTTACGGAAGAACAACGGGACGCAATCTTTCAGGCAGCTAATCAAACCTCATCGTTCAGCCTTCTGCAGGCCGTATCCATTATTCGAATTACAGATCCGGTACTTCGAAAAAAAGTCAGACATCTCTGTGTCGATCAACCTTATATTGAAGAAGCGGCAGAGTTTTGGATTTTCTGTGCAGATTTTAACCGAAACCATCAAATTGCCCCGGATGTGGATATTGAATTTATTGAATTTCTATTGATCGGATCATTCGATGCCGGACTAATGGCACAGAATGCGTTAACGGCAGCCGAATCCATGGGACTTGGCGGTGTTTTTATTGGTGGGGTCAGAGCCAATATTTCCGAACTATCTGACGTATTGAATTTACCGAAATATGTGATTCCTTTGGTCGGATTATGTATTGGCCATCCAGCTGGAGATAAACCTGAGCTGAAACCCCGGCTACCACAATCCATGGTATTGCTTGAAAATCAGTATCAACCCCTTGATCGAGAGAAATTAGCTGTCTACGATGAAACCATGCTGAAGTATTATAAAAGTCGTCCGGTTAAGGCTCCTTTCACAGTGAAAAAAGTAAAAGGATGGAGTGACCATGTCCAGGATCATCTTGAAAGAAGTATTCTGCCTGAAATGATGGACTACTTGAACAAGCAAGGATTTGCAAAAAAATAAGCATCAAAACAAAGCTATCCTTTGTGAAAATTAGATACGAAAACTTTCCCTAACAGGGGAACTTTAGGTAAATTGACACCTGTATTTCACCGTGATACATTTAGTATACTAACTATAATTCGGGTGCAGGGAGGAAACATTCATGACAGATCCAGTGGATTGTGAGATTCGACAGACGTTAGATCGGATTTCTTCCCAAATGCGTCGAAATTATAGTGAATCTCTAAGGGAAATCAATCTCTACGTAGGCCAAGATAATTTGTTGTATCGACTGTGGTTGGGTGACGGGGTAACACAAATGCAACTATGTGAACACTTAAAATGTGAACCGCCTACGGTAACTAATATGGTTAAATCATTGGAGCAGAACGGATTTATATATCGGAAACGTGATGAACAAGATGCAAGAATCATGCGTATATATCTAACGGATAAAGGCAAAGAATTAGAAAAGCCGGTTGAAAACAAATGGAAGGAACAGCAGGAAAAATTACTGCATTCCATATCTAAGGAAGATCGGTTGATCTTAAGACAACTAATGCAACAAATGGAGAGTAATATAGTATAGCTCGCTTATAAATATATTCAGTTCTCAAGATATAATTAGTAGTCCACATTAAATGCATGTGAAACAAGCCGCTATTTCAGCGGCTTGTTTTATTTCAAAAGTACAGCGCGCCTACTCGAATTTTGAAGGAGGCACGTTGTAATATTTTTTGAAGGCTTTAGAAAATGTAAAGGGATCGGGATACCCGAGGAAACCAGCGATCTGTTGTATCGTATATTTTTTTTCGTAGAGATAATCCCTTGCCCGATTCATTTTGATCCGGGAAATGTACTGTCCTGGCGTGATACCTACGGTTTTCTTGAATAAGGAGATAAAATATTTCTCGGAGACACCGGCAATTGACGCGAGTTCGTTGATCCGAATGGAACACTCCAGGTTCGCATCCACGTATTGGAATACGTCCTGCAGGAATTCCAGGCTTCCTTCTGTTTTTCTTGGGTGTTTACCGTCCAGGAATGTACCAGCATAGGTACCTTGTTTGTGAAGCTCGAGGATCTGCGCGATGACGACGAGAAGAGAAGCTTTTAAGTAAAGCTGGTTCCCTGACGTGCCGCTGCCCCGCTTTAAGCGGTGATAGGCTGTGGTGAACAGCGTGACTTCCTCATGGATCAGGTTGCCCGGCACAATGCCCGGGAGTAGAAACTCGCCCAGAATTCGCTGTTGGTCGCCGATGCCGAAATCAAAGTGGATATATATGAATCTGCAATGATCTCCGTTTGTTGAGGCGATATAAGGCATATCGGGATAAAAAAAGACCACGTCCCCCGGGAACGCTATATGTTCGATCCCATCAAGTGTGATCTTAACGGAACCCGATTGGATGAACCAGAGATCGTAATCGGGATGCGACTTGTGTTCAATCCAGCCCATATCATGAGCTTGTTCTAAATAAGAACTCATCCGGAGCGTAATGTACTCCGAGAGTTCGTTGAGTATACTCATATTTATTCTGCCTTCATTCATTGGATCCTCCCAATTTCCTCTACCGCATGACATCCTTCAATTTCAATTAGTATATCAAAGGATTAAGGACTTGTTAATGATCATACTATTTGACATGTTTTAAAAACTATCGCACATTCCGCTTTTGCTTCACTCTCCTATAATGAACTTATAACATATGAGGAGGGTTAATTATGAATAGTTCAAATATGCAGCAACCGAAGGTTGTCGTGATCGGAGCAGGCAGTCTATTTTTCGGACGTCAATCCATTTGGCAGATGATTCACTCCCCTTACCTGAATCGGGGAACGCTTGCTTTGGTGGATACGGATGAGGAAAGACTGGCGAAAATGGTAAGACTCGCAGAAATGGTGGCTCGGGAGAACAACGTATCGTTGAAGGTGGAGGGCTCGACGGATCGAAGAAAGGTGCTACCGGAGGCCGACTTCGTTGTGCTCAGCTTTGCCGAGCAATCGGTGAAATATCGGGGTATTGATTGTCAAGTGTCTTTAAAATATGGCATCCGCATGTGCTCCGGGGATACAATCGGACCGGGCGGGATATTTCGGGCAATGCGGGAGCTTCCGGTGATCATGGAATGCGCCAAAGACATTGAAGAGTTGTGTCCCGATGCTTGGGTTATCAACTACATTAACCCCTCTACCGTCCATGGTATCGCGTTACACCGTTATGCCCCGAAGCTGAAATCGTTCGCGCTGTGCGACAGCCACCATATGCCGCATAAAAAGGCCTTTTACGCAATACGAGCCGGAATAATTGGAGACCGGAGCGAGTTTAGCGAAGAGATCGACAGGAAATTCGATTTTCGCATCGCCGGCGTCAATCATTTCACGTGGCTGCTAAAAGCGGAATATGAAGGCAAGAATCTCATACCCGCGATCGCAGAGACCATGCGCAAGGCAGCTGGTGAAGAGAACAACGGCGGAGACCGCGGCGCAAAAGCACTTCATAATGACGCCATTACGTACGAACTGTACGATACTTTTGGTTACATTCCTACCTGCACAGCCCACACGAAGGAATACGTTCGTTTTTGGCAAGGCCTTGGAAAGACGCAAGACGCCATTCCGCCGTTATCGATTTGGGAGACGGAGGAACGGTATCAGCGTCATGACGAGATGTGGCAGCAGGTGGACGACTTTCTCTCTGGTGACATTCCGATCGCTGATTACATGAGTACTTTTGGCCCGGATCATGCCACAGACATTATCGAAAATATGGTGGGGAATTTGGGAAAACGGTTCTTTATCAATACGCTCAACAACGGGGCGGTAACAAATATGAATCATGATTCGTTCCTGGAGCTGTTATGCGACGTAAGCATGGATGGAATAAAGCCGGTCCACGTAGGTGAGATGCCGCGAGGAGTTCGAGGGATGCAGGAGCTTGTGTTGGATACGCATGAGCTTACGGTGGAGGCAGTCGTGGAGCAAAGTTATGAAAAGCTGAGGAGAGCCATGTTGACAGATCCGCTCATAAGTTCCATCAGTGACGCGGATAATATCATCAAAGAATTGCTGGCATTGGAGCGGGAGATGATTCCGGGTATCTGGTATACGGATGGGCTAAATGAGAATTGACTTTCTGGATAAATCATCATAAGTAAGTTCCGCATCTGGAATCATTAAATAAATCTGAATGCACAATGAAAGTCGCTAATATAAGCGGCTTTTTTGTCTTGAATCCGCAAACGAACACGTATATCTTTCATCCATCTCCTACTCGCGATCTCGTTCTCACGTACCTGTACCATCTATAGAACATAAAAATATTTGTCGAAAAATCATAGACAGAATATCGTTCTTTATTTTCCATATTTGTGTTATTCTGTTCTTGTTAGGCGGCTATTTTATTTGCTTGATCGATACGGAAGGGGGAAGATTATCGAATCATCCAATGGGGATAAAGAGAGTAACGGCACTGCTTGTTGAAAAAAATAGAATAAGCGGAGGTTTGGTTATGCTCAAAAAAATGAAGAAATTTGGCGTTTGCAGCTTAGGGCTAGTATTGTTGGCAGCCGTGGCATTTACCGGGTGGAGTACCCGGGCATCGGCAGCTGATTTCAGATCATTAACAGCCTCGCAAATCGTATCGGAGATGGGTGCAGGATGGAATTTGGGGAATCAGCTTGAAGCAGCAGTAAACGGTGTACCGAATGAGACAGCATGGGGCAATCCTGTCGTTACCCCAGAATTGATCAAAAAGGTGAAGGCTGCTGGCTTCAAAACAATTCGAATTCCCGTATCCTATTTAAATCATATTGGAAGCGCTCCCAATTATACGATCAATGCCACATGGCTGGATCGGATCCAAACCGTAGTTGACTATGCATATAATGAAGGCTTATATGTGGTCATTAACATTCATGGGGATGGGTATAATTCCGTTCCGGGTGGATGGCTTCTGGTAAACGGCAGCAATCAGGCTGCCATTAAGGAAAAATATCAAAAGGTATGGCAGCAAATTGCTACCAAGTTCAGCAGCTATAATGAGCGTCTTATTTTCGAATCCATGAACGAAGTGTTCGACGGAAATTACGGTAATCCGAATTCGGCGTATTATGCTAATCTGAACGCCTACAACCAAATCTTTGTGGACACGGTCCGGAAAACAGGAGGCAACAACAACGCCAGATGGCTGCTGATTCCAGGCTGGAATACAAATATTGATTACACTGTAGGCAATTATGGATTCGCGCTCCCGACCGATCAATTCAGATCCTCGGCAATTCCCAGCTCCCAGAAGAGAATCATGATCTCGGCACACTACTACTCCCCTTGGGATTTTGCAGGTGAGGAGAACGGCAATATCACCCAGTGGGGTGCAACGGCAGCAAATCCTTCGAAGAAGTCTACTTGGGGACAAGAGGATTATCTGAATTCGCAGTTCAAATCGATGTACGATAAGTTTGTAACGCAGGGCTATCCTGTTGTGATTGGTGAATTCGGTTCTATTGATAAAACAGCTTACGACGCTAGCAATAACGTATATCGTCAAGCCTATGCCAAAGCGGTAACAGCAACCGCCAAGAAGTATGGTGCCGTGCCGGTGTATTGGGACAATGGACATAACGGTCAGCATGGTTTCGCTTTGTTTAACCGTTCAAACAATACAATCACTCAGCAAGGCATCATTAATGCCATCATGCAAGGTATGCAATAATCCAAGATCGTGTTTTACCATGAAATTGGCGTGTCCTTTCATAAGAAGGGACATGCCGTTTTTTTGTGCGATCCGTAGAGTTATGAGGTACATTTTTCCAATGAAATTTACATAAGACACATACAGAATTCATTAAACTCCACAATACCTTTTATATACTTAATTTGCTTGAAATAGCGAACTAAAAGGACTAGGTGGTAGACAGAATGCTGAAAAAACGAGATTTGCATGAATGCCACACACTGTACAGCTTATTGATAGACCCCGCAGTGTCACCTTACGTTCGTTACCAGTGCCAGTCGCATGAGGAATATTTATTCCTGACCAAGCAGTTGATGGATGAAGAAGAACAGAATACCACGATTTCCCGAACGATTCTGAACGAAACTGGACAGCCGATCGGAACCATTGATTTGTATCATGTCGTAAATAACACGGGGTACCTGGCCACATGGATTGGAGCGCCGTATTTCGGAAAAGGCTACAGCCAACGAGCGAAATCCGCCTTTTTGACTGAACTTTTCCTCGAACATGCGATCGAAACGGTATTTATGAAAATTCGCAAGCAAAATATCCGATCCAGTAAAGCCGCACAGAAGCTGCCTTATGTAAAGTTAGCCAATGATTTGTATCATGAAATGTATCTATCGATTAATGCGAAGGAACAGATCTATGATCTGTATCATGTGGAACGGTCGACCTTTATCGAGAGCAGCATTGAGCTGCATCACGTAGTGGCTACGTAACAAATAATATAAAGAACCCTTTGCATAAGAGGAACGATTAAGAAATCATGAACATAATAAAGCAAAGTGAGCTGTCGAGGGTCAAAAGCATGCTCTCATTAAATGTCGCTAATTTAGCGGCTTTTTTTGTTGTCTTATCGGCACAAGTTCCTGTCCAGAGGGAGAATAATAACTTGTTCTGTGATGAATCAAACATGGATTGAAACGTGTTACGGCTCACTACGTATCATGCCCTCCTCCCACTATCTATTGTGGGCCTGCCATTCTATTCTCCACACTAAGGAGAAAGGAAGGAAATGGAAGGAGTTAACAAGCTTAATGTCATATTTAATAACATATAAGTCGTGTTTTTGTGAAAATTACAAAATTAAATCAATACTTTTTATGAAAAAACACAAAGACTTACGGAATTTTTCGTAATATAATATGACACAAGAAGAAAAACGATCATAAAAGTCAGGTTATGTAACATGTGATTACGGCCTACTAGATGAATGCTGATACGTACTGAAAGGGGACTAGAACATGCAAATTACAGCAGAGCCTTATCATTGGCCTTTTGACGGGAGTGTCGATCCCATGAGAACAGCATTAGTCATCATCGATATGCAAATCGACTTTTGTGGCAAAGGTGGTTATGTGGACCAGATGGGGTATGACTTGTCCTTGACGGCCAAACCGATTGGGCCCATTCAAACACTTCTTCAGCGGGTTCGACAAATTAAAGGTTTTCACGTCATCCATACGAGAGAGGGACATAAGCCGGATCTGTCTGATTTACCCGCGAACAAACAGTGGCGCAGCAAACAGATCGGTTCAGAAATAGGCTCGCTTGGGCCTGCGGGACGCATATTGGTTAGAGGTGAACCGGGTTGGCAGATTACCCAGGAGCTTGCACCCATCGAAGGGGAATCGATCATTGACAAACCAGGTAAGGGCAGTTTTTATGCGACGGACTTGGATCTGATCTTAAAGAATAAAGGAATTACCCACTTAATTTTGACGGGGATCACAACGGATGTTTGCGTGCACACGACAATGCGCGAAGCCAATGACAGAGGATATGAATGTTTGATTCTTGAGGATTGCACGGGAGCAACCGATCCGGATAATCATCACGCGGCGCTTCAAATGGTTAAAATGCAGGGCGGCGTGTTCGGCAGTGTCAGCAGCTCAAGCGAGGTTTTGAAAGCACTAGCTATGTTTTAAGCAGACAATACCATAAAAACAGACAAAACCAACAACATCGGAGGAAACCATATGTGGAAATGGTCTAGAAAGTCATTAATTATCCTCATGTCCGCTTTAGTTCTCGTACTAACAGCTTGCGGTTCTAATAATACACCGAGTTCAGCTACAGGGGATGGGGAAACAGGTGAGCTGAAAAAGGTCATCCTGCGTCTGAAGTGGGTTCACCAAGCACAGTTTGCAGGGTTCTATACAGCAGTGGAAAAAGGCTTCTATAAAGAAGTGGGCTTGGACGTTGAAATCAGACCAGGAGGCGCGGATTTCCCTTCCGTACAGATGATTGCATCAGGTGCGGAGCACTTCGGTGTAACGGGTGCAGATCAAATACTGATGGCCAGGGAAAAAGGGGTTCCCGTGAAGGCACTTTCCGCTATATATAGAAAAACGCCATTCGTGTTGTTTAGTCTCAAGAATTCCGGGATCACGAAGATGGAAGATCTGGTCGGTCAGAAGATTGGTGTGAAGCTGGGCGGAAATGAAGAATTAACTTACCGTGCAATGGTGAAGAATGCCGGCATCGACGGCACAAAGGTAGAAGAAATGCCAGCGAAATATGACCTGAGTCCATTGCTCAGCGGGCAAGTGAAGGCATGGCCAGGCTATGTGATCAATGAGGTCCTCGCTGTACAGGAACAGGGGAATGAAGTCAACATCATAGAGCCGAACGATTATGATATTAACTTTTATGCGGATACGTTGTTTACGACCGAGGATATTATCGAACGGGACCCGGAGATGGTAAAAAGCTTCGTCCAGGCTTCCATGAAGGGTTGGAGTTACGCCATGGAGAACCCGGAAGAGGCTGCCGAATTCGGCTTGAAATACGGGGATAAATTGACCCTTGATCACGAGGTTAGCATGATGAATGCGAGTATTCCTTTGCTGGAGCCTGAAAATCTTCCACTCGGCAAGATGCAATCAGAGGCATGGGAAGTGCTGCAAAAGAACCTGATTGATCTGGATTTCTTGAAGGAAGAGCAAAAGCTTGAGGACGTATTCTCAAATGAATTTATTGAATAGGGAGTGATTTTAATGCTAACAACGGCTTCTTCCAAAAACGAAATCGCGGTTACGTTGAAAAATTGCTCCTTATCGTTTGGTGACGTAAACGTACTGAATAATGTGTCGATTGATATTTATAAAAATGAATTTGTTTCGATACTCGGACCAAGTGGCTGCGGCAAATCAACACTACTCCGATTAATGCTCGACTTGCTTCAGCCGAACGCGGGAGGAAAGATCGTCTATCCATCGAAGGATCTCTCGCTCGGCATGGTATTCCAGAAGCCGGTATTGATGCCTTGGCTGACTGCAATCCAAAATATCTCCCTGCCTCTCACGATTGGGGAGAAGAAATTCACCAA
Source organism: Paenibacillus xylanilyticus (assembly GCF_047246825.1). Lineage (GTDB taxonomy): Bacteria > Bacillota > Bacilli > Paenibacillales > Paenibacillaceae > Paenibacillus > Paenibacillus xylanilyticus_B. Next base: position 356,614 of record NZ_JBFOLB010000001.1, read on the forward strand.
AAAGGAGATCAAGGAAAAAGCGGAGTCCTCGCTTCGGTTAGTTGGACTGCAGGATTTCATGAATCATTTCCCGCATCAGCTCAGTGGAGGCATGCAGCAAAGGATTGCGATTGCACGGGCGCTCGCGGCAGATCCGACGGTATTGCTTATGGATGAGCCCTTTGGTGCATTGGATGAATTTACGAGAGAAAAGCTGAATTTCGAGTTACTGCGTTTATGGGAGAGTCCCGAAACAAGCCTAAGCACGGTCGTTATGGTTACCCACTCGATTCAGGAATCTGTACTGTTATCCAACCGCGTTATCATGATGTCACCAAGGCCTGCGGGAGTGGAGGATATTATTTCAGTTCCGCTGCCGTCACCGAGAGAGGTGGGGATGGATGAACTTCCGGCCTTCCATCAGACTGTAAATGAGTTAAGAAAGCGGGTCAAACATCTATGAGGACAAAAATACAAGACGCCATGTATCCCGTCGTATTCGCTATCGCCTTCCTGGTATTGTGGGAACTTGCTGTACGTCTCTTCGATATACCGCTCTATTTGCTCCCATCTCCCACTGGAATCATATCTGTTATGGACAGCTCGTTGTGGTCGCATATGCTAGTCACGTTGATGGAAGCTTTGGCGGGCTTCGTACTGGCCAATTTCTTCGGATTGATTACCGCTGTCATATTCGTACATTCCAAACCCATTGAAAAAGGAGTATTCCCGCTGGCCATTGCGCTCAAAACTACCCCTCTTGTCGCTCTGGCTCCGCTTCTGGTCGTATGGATGGGGACGGGTTACTCTTCCAAGGTTGTAGCTTCGATGCTAATCTGTTTCTTTCCCATTCTGGTCAACAGCGTTAAGGGTCTAAAAGCGATTGAGCACGAAGCATGGGAACTTTTCTCCACATATAAAGGTACCAAATCGGAAATTTTCTGGAAGTTGCGGCTGCCGACGAGTTTGCCTTACGTGTTCTCCGCGTTGAAAATTTCGACCTCTCTAGCCATTGTTGGTGCAATTGTCGGTGAATTTGTCGGTGCAAACAAAGGGCTAGGCTATGTCGTCTTGGTTTCCTCGTACCATATGGATACGCCTGTGATGTTCTCCGCAATTATCGCTTCAGCATTATGCGGACTTGTTCTATTCTGGGCAATCAGCTTACTTGAGAAAAAAATTATATTCTGGCAAAGGGCGGATGACCTATGATGAAATGCACCGTGAACCGTGTTCCAAGCCGTTCGCCTAACGACATGGTGTCGCTTGAGCAAGCGATCAAAGAAGGAGTAATTGATCCGCAAGATGTGGTTGCGGTTCTAGGCAAAACGGAGGGCAATGGCTGCGTGAACGATTTTACGCGAGGCTATGCTGTTTTAGCTTTAAAACAATTTTTTAGCGAATATCGCAAAGATTCAACCTCTCCAATTTCTTATGTCATGTCAGGAGGAACCGAAGGCATATTGAGCCCTCACTTTACGGTGATCAGCCGCAAAGGTACCTACAGCCAAAGTGAGGTGAGACAGGATCAAAAATCACTTGCGATCGGTGTGGCTAAGACGGCTGATTTCCTTCCGGAGGAGATTGGGAGGCTGGCTCAAGTGGATGAGGTGGCGGCGGCTGTTCAACGAGCCATAGCGGAAGCTGGCATCGAGTCCGCGGCAGATGTACATTTTGTGCAAATTAAGTGTCCGCTGCTGACGTCGGAGGACGTGCAAGATGCTCAAAATAGAGCTCATAGCACCGTAACGGAAGATACGTATAAATCAATGGGGTATTCGAGGGGCGCATCGGCAATTGGTGCAGCAATTGCTCTCGGAGAGGTTGATCGGGCGGAGCTTAAGGATACGGATATTTGCGGGTCCTGGCAGCTGTTCAGCAATGTCGCCTCAACCTCCGCAGGAAGCGAGCTTGCGTATTGTGAAGTAATCGTCTTCGGTAATTCTGCCTATGCGGAAGGTCCGTACTTCATCGCCCATGATGTGATGAAGGATGCCATTGACGCGGCTGCACTCAAACGTCTGCTGGTGTCACACTCAGATTCTGAAATGGTACAGGTGCTTGCTAAAGCAGAGGCAGATCCAACAGGATTCATTAGGGGCAACCGGCATACGATGCTTGATGATTCGGATATCAATCATACGAGACATGCACGTGCTGTCGTCGGAGGTGTACTTGCCTCAGTGTGTGGCGATCCGATGATATACGTATCCGGTGGTGCTGAGCATCAGGGGCCTCCAGGCGGCGGGCCGGTAGCGATCGTTTTCAAGCGTAAGGAATAAACGAACATCCAACAAATAGCCAAAGACGGAGGAACGATAACGATGATCACAGCAAAGAAAACTGAGGTAATTATTGGAGAAGAAATGCAATGGGGGCTTATGCCAGACCATATTGAACTTTATCACCGCGAGATTGTGTCTGCGTCACAGGCCGATCAAATGGGCTTTCGCACCAGCTCCGTTCTATGGGAGAAAATTGGAGTTGGCGGTCAGGTACTGCCGCATTTTCATGATGTGGCTGAAATTATCTATATTACAGTTGGTAAAGTAAAGCTGTTGTGCAATGGAGAATGGAAAAGCTACAAGGCGGGCGATACGTTCCATGTCCCGGCAGGCGTCGTGCATTCGGTAGCGAATGACGATGATCAACCGACCGAGCAGATCAGTATTTTTTTACCTGTAGAAGAAGATACCCCGACCAACTCGTTTTTTAATACATCGCTGGTGGAAGACGTGTATTCTACAAAATTGAAATAGTCAGGCGGGACATGAGATGGCAGATCACAAGAAGGCAGGATTCACGTGCAACGATGTTTTCCTGATCCCCGACTTTAAGGAAGCTGTCGTCTTGGCTGGCGCTAATGGCATGCAGCGAATCATTAATCGCGTCAACGTGATGGAAGTGCCGGATGTCATCGATTGGGTGCGTCCGGGGGAGTTTTTAATAACGAGCGGCTTCCCATTTCGAGATCAGCCGGATGCGATCGCGGATATCATTCCGCAGCTAGTGGAGAAAGGTGTATCGGCCCTCGGGATTAAGACCAAACGATTCATCGATCAAATTCCTGCTCGTGCGCTGGAGCTGGCTGATCAGCTCGATTTTCCGATCTTTGAGCTTCCAGCCGCGATCGTATTTTCGGATGTTGTCCGGGATATCATGGAGCGGGTGCTCGTGCAGGAGGCAAGGGAGCTTTCGCTGCTGCAAAGCCGTTTTCAGAAGTTGTCACAGCAGCTGCTGCACGGGAAAGGATTAGAGGAATTTTTGCAGACACTGGATAGCATACTGAACAATCCGATTATATTGCTGGATGATTCCAATCAACTCTTTCTTTCTCCACAGGCGGAAATACTAGAGGAAGCGGACAACCCGATGCTATGGGCTGCTCTTCGGGAGGAAAGCAATCTCGGAGTAAGCTTCATTACACTGGGCGAGCGCCGAATCCGTGTATATGTGTCGGCTGTCAATGACAAGCAATACGATAAATGCCTGCTTGTCCTGCTCGAATGGAATCAGGAACATTCCGTTGTTGATCGGCTGACGATCGACCGTGTTGGTGTTTTGGTAGGGTTAGAGATGATTAATGCGAATGCTAGGCGGGAAGTAGAGCTGAAATACGTCGACCAGTTTTTGCAGGATTGGATTACGGGCAGGATCGTTACCATAGAGGATTTGAGGCTGCGTGCCGAAGCGTGCGGGCACTCTCTCGAGGATGACCGGCCGCGCTGCGTTGCCTTAGTACGCTTTCTAAACTCCAAACCAAATATCAAGACGATGCAGCAGGCGATTAAACGGCTGAGAACCAAATCCATATGCGAGGACCTTCAAGCAACGATACTGGAGGGGGAAATGATTTTTCTTTTTCCGGAGGCGATGAATGGTATCCGAAATGTGGCGGTTGAAGCGATTTTGGCGGATATGAAGACACTTTTCCCAACAGAGAGCTTCTCGCTTTGTGTCGGTAATCGAACCCTTGTTGCAGAAAAGGTACATGAGAGCTATAACGATGCCAAAAAAATTCATCATATCAGCTCCATTTGTGATTACCGTGAAACGTATGTCGACTACATGAAGCTTGGTGTATTCCAACTGCTCTATCACCTTCCAGATACGGAGGAGGTTCAAGATTACCGAGATCGATTTATACTTCCATTGCTTGCATATGATGCGAAGCATAACTCCCAGCTATTTGAAACCCTGAAGGTTTATTTCAAGCACAATCGAAATGTGAAAAAGACTTCAGCAGAGCTGTTTACCCACTATAATACCGTATCCTATCGGGTAGAGCGTGTATGTGAACTGCTCGGCATAAAAATGGATAATGGTGATGATCTATTGCAGCTGCATTTGGCTGTGAAACTGAACGAAATGAGACCGGTCTAATGTAAAAACAGGCAGGTGTTTAAGGAGGGAAGCCGGATGAGCAGGTTGAATATGCCGCGTGATATTACGGTTGACTGGCTGCAAGCGAGTTATGGAAGCGGGAAAATTACCCCCGAGCAGGTCATAGAAGAGATTATCCACCGTGCTCATGAGGACGAAGGAATGAACATTTGGATTACACCGCCTGTGCTCGAGAGAATTCAGCCTTACTTGGACAACCTCAAGTCAATGGATACTTCCCTGCCGCTTTGGGGCGTGCCATTCGCAATTAAGGACAACATAGATTTGGCCGGCATACCCACGACGGCTGGATGCCCCGAATATGCTTATATTCCCGAGAAGCATGCTGCAGTCGTAGAGCGACTGGTGAATGCGGGAGCGATTCCTGTTGGTAAAACGAATATGGACCAGTTTGCGACAGGACTTGTTGGCACCAGAAGTCCTTATGGTGAGACACATAATGCGCTAAGTGACAAATGGATTAGTGGCGGCTCCAGTTCGGGTTCTGCCGTTGCGGTAGCGAGGGGGCATGCGGCATTCGCCCTAGGTACCGATACCGCGGGTTCTGGACGGGTTCCTGCCGCATTGAATCGTCTCGTAGGCTATAAGCCGAGCCTTGGTGCCTGGCCGACAAAAGGTGTTGTACCCGCTTGTGCAAGCTTGGACTGTGTAACCGTATTTACCCATTCTTTACAGGAAGCAAGAGTTATTGATAAGCAAGTCCGCGGGTTTGACCCATCGGATCCGTGGTCAAAGAGCGTTCCGCGCTTGAAGGAGAAGCTTCCGGAGAAGATATACTTGCCGATGGAACCATTGAACTTTTTTGGACCAATGGCGGAGGAATACAGCAAAGCGTGGGATGCAGCGGTTGAGAAGATCGAAGCGCTCAATCTGCCAGTTGAGTATATCAATTACGATATGTTTGAGCAGGCTGCGGCGCTCCTTTACGCTGGCCCATGGGTTGCCGAGCGCTGGGCCAGCGTAGGCGAATTTGTGGATGCGCGTCCGGGGATCACGTTTCCGGTGACCGAGCAAGTCTTGCGTACGGGCGCATCCGGGAAGCATGATGCTGCTTCTGTATTTACAGCGATGCATAAGCTGCAGGAGCTGCGTATGAGGAGTAATGAGCTTCTGAGAGGAGCCGTTCTTGTCATACCGACCTGTGGTGGAACGTGGACAAGAGCGCAGGTTGAAGCTGACCCCATATCCACGAATTCGGACATGGGGAATTATACGAACCATTGCAATCTGCTTGATCTATGCGCGATTACAGTACCGGCAGGTGATGCCGCGACAGAAATGCCTTTTGGGATTACACTGTTTTCGCTTTCGGGAAATGAGCATTTGGTAGAAAAAGCTGTAGCTTCGTTTCTTGGAGCAGACTTGCCGCCTTTGGAAGTGAATAGGTCAGAGACGATACTCCTTGCCGTTTGTGGCCTGCATATGAGAGGATATCCACTGGAGAAGCAAATGCTGGAGTTCGGGAGCCAATTCGTTTATGAGGCGCATACGGCAGAGAAGTATCAGATGGTGAAGCTGCCTACAGTACCGGCTAAGCCTGGTTTGCTAAAAAAGAATGTGGGAGGGAGCGCAATTGCACTCGAAGTGTGGGAGATGCCAGCAGCTTCATTTGGTGCTTTTGCTGCACTGATTCCAGCTCCGCTCGGCATCGGAAAGATTGAATTGGCAGATGGAACAGAGATACCTGGTTTTATATGCGAGGGCTACGCGGAAGCGGGTGCAGAGGATATTTCCGCTTACGGGGGCTGGAGAAACTCACCATAAACAAGAAGAAGTCAGGTTCGCTTACTGCGACCAGCCTTCAACGCGTAAACAATCTAGTGATAAAACAGATACGACGACCGTTCTTCTTTTAATAGAAGAGCGGTCTTTTTTGCATTTACAGAACATTAACATGATGCAGATACAGGCCTGATTATTCATCCGTAACATTAGTGGTGGATGTGGGAACGGTCCCACACCGGGAGAATTCTGCATACATAAAGCGATTGAAGACTACGAAAAAAAGAAAGGCGGTGCGGCCCAATGAAGCTGGTGGATCTGCAAGGATATGCGGCACCCGGGGATTCCAAAACGCATATTCGAATTCCTTTTGAGTTGGACGAGGGCTGTGACAAGCTGCACCTGCGATTACAATATGCACCGAAGACGCTGGACAATCGGGAGAAGGCACTGCAGCTGCTCAAGGACAGTTACGACTTATACATCTTGCCGGAACATCGGGAATACGCGATCGTCAACGCCGACCGGTATCTGCCCTTGAAAAATCTGATAACCCTCTCGCTGGACGATGAGCAGGGATACCGCGGAGCGTGCCACCGCCAAGATGAGCTGCAGGAGCTGTTCGTATCGGAGCAAGAAGCTTCTCCTGGCCTCATGGCGGGCGAGCTGGTCGCTGGACATTGGAGCGTCACGCTCAGCCTGCACTGTATCGTGACGGACACCTGCGATTACCGGCTGCAAATCTGGACGGAGGATGACGGGATATGAAATGGCTCGCCTGTGAACTACATACGCACACGCTGCACAGCGACGGCAGCCAGACACTGGAGGAGCTGGCTGAGGGAGCGGCCAAACTGAGCTTCGATGCCATCGCGCTGACCGACCACAACACGATGTCTGGCCTGATCGGCAAAGAAGAAATTGAGCAGAAATATGGACTTCGGATCATCCCTGGGATGGAGTGGACAACGTTTTATGGTCATATGGTCACGATTGGGCTGAGCGCTTTTGCCGACTGGCGTCAAACGGTTCGGGGCGGGATCGATGAAGGAATTAGGTCCGTGCACCGCCTCGGCGGAATCGCCGGGCTCGCCCATCCGTTCCGCATCGGCAGTCCGGCATGCACCGGCTGCTTCTGGGAATACGAGATCGGGAATTGGTCTGCCGTTGATTATATCGAAGTCTGGTCCGGCACATTCCCTTCAATCCAACTGAACAACCGGCGGGCATTCGATCTGTGGACAGACAAGCTGAACGAAGGATATCGAATCGCCGCCACTTCGGGCCGAGATTGGCACGCGCAGAGTGAGACGGATGAGCCGATCTCGGTCACTTACCTAGGCATCGAGGAAGATGGAGTGGTGGAGAACGGGAATTCCGCATCCTTGTCAACCCATGAAGAAACGCTGATTCGTACGCTGCGGGAAGGGCGCGCGTCCGTTACGATAGGACCCCTATTGACCCTGACGCTGGACGCAGGAGGCACAGTCTGTCCGATCGGCTCCACAGTTCCAGCGGTAGTTGAGCGAGGGGAAAGTACTGAGCAGCCGATTCTGGCAAACCTGATGCTGGACTTCTCGGTCCGCGCAGGCCTGTGGTCGCTGCCGAAGCAGATCTGCAGATTGAAGCTGTGCTCCAATCTGGGCGAAGAGCTAAGCCTGGAAGTTCCCTTGCCATTAGACGGACAAAGGATGACGTTCGAAGCCCAACTGCCGGAGTTTCCTCCCGCTATCCCTCGCCGGTGGATTCGAGCCGAGCTATGGGGAACCGTACGGGGTGCCCATGTGCTCATCGCCTTTACCAATGCGATTTATTTCGAAGGAGGAGGACACTTGTGAAGAACAAATTCCCACTGATCACGGCTCACACAGGCTGCATGGGCTATTCTGATCATTCTTTGGAGTCACTGCAGGCCGCTCTGACACTTGACGCGGATATTTACGAAGACGATATCCGGTTAACTCGGGACGGCGTACTGGTGCTAGCCCATGACGAAGAAATTGCCTTGGCGGACGGAAGCCGCGGCAATCTGGCAGAGATGACACTAAAGGATCTGAATGCAGGCAGTTCAGCGTCGTTCCCGACTCTTCAGAATGTGCTGGAGCGGATCCGCGAAGCTGGTAAAATTATGAATCTCGACATCAAAACGGACAGCGCTCTGGAGCCGGTGTCTTCCCTGGTCGAACGAATGGGTATGACGGAACAGGTATTCCTCAGCGGCTGCAAATACGAGACGGCAGTCAAAGCCGGACGGTATGCTCCGCACATCCGCAGGCTGCTGAATGTAAACATTGATAGCTTCAGAAGTCTGCACTACGGCGAGGCGATTATCCAGGCGTGCGCAGAAGGTCGTGATGCCGGCTGCTTTGGGCTTAACGTACCATATCAGGTGGTTCGGCCGGAGCTGCTGGACGCGGTGCGGCGGAACGGTCTGGATATCTTCGTCTGGACAGTTACGGAGGTGGACGACATGAGGCGCCTTGCCCAGTGGGGCGTCGATTCGATAACAACCCGCGATCCAGCGAAGCTGATCGCCGTCCGGAGAGAAACGGAATTTGCAGAGGAGAATAGGGATTGGACAATAAGCTGAATCACAGTCTGCGGGAGCTTGCGCAGCTGGCTGGTGTATCGAAATCGACCGCTTCTCGGGTCATCTCCGGAAACGGATACGCAAGTCCCGAAGTAAGGGAACGTGTGCTCAAGGCGGTAGAGCAGCTCCGATACAAGCCGAGCGCTGTCGCCCGGGCGATGGTAGCCAAGCGGACGTACAACATCGGGGTCATCGTTTTCCGCGACAAGCTTCCGATCGTGTCCCACACGCTGTACGGCAGAATTATCGACGAGATTTTGATGGCTGCTGAAGCGATGGGCTACTCGATCTTTCTGAAGACTGACCGGGAGATGTCGCTCCGCTCCACCGATTATATGCTGGAGCAGCGGGTGGATGGTCTCATTCTGGTCAGCCGGCTGCAGAAAAACGTCATCGACTATGTCAAAAACTTTCATATCCCTTACCTGATGGTAAACGGCTCGACGGAAGATCCGGACGTCGTGCATCTCGTGAGCAATGACGAAACCGGCGGGGAACGGGCGGCGGAGCATCTGTATGAGAGTGGACACCGCAGGTTTTTCATCATCGCTGGACCGGGGGAGCACCGGAGCCACTCTTTGCGGCTGGCTGGCTTCCGTAAACGGCTGGAATCTCTCGGTGTTTCTTCCGGTAAGGAGGGGTTCACCATTGTTGAGTCGCCGGAATCCAGCTTCCAATCCGGCCGGAAACTGATGGAGGAGCATTATGCGGCATTCCGGGAAGGTCGATACAGTGCCCTGTTCAGCACCAACGACATGCTTGCACTGGGTGCGATGAAAGTGCTGCTGGAGCGAGGCGTCCGCGTTCCGGAGGAAGTGTCCGTTATGGGTTATGACAATACCGAAGTCGCTGGCATGTATCACCCGTCGTTGACGACCGTCAGCGTGGATGCGGCAGGTATTGGCCGGGACGCGGTCTCGATTCTGGATCAGCTGATCGGCGGCGAGGAGAGTGTGCCGCGCCTGATTGAATATGAAAGTGAAGTGATCGTTCGTCAATCGACGAATGGAAAGGAGGACGGGACATGTTTTGGTACTGGAAACACGTAGGCCCGAGAAGGATTATCGAATTTTTGCTGCTGACAGTGTTCGCCGTTTTTTTCGCGGGGCCGCTGGTCAACCTGCTTGTGCTTGCCTTTAGCGAGAAGTGGAATTATCCGGACATCCTGCCCCAGGTATGGGGCTTCAAATGGTGGGAGTTCGTGCTGGCGAAGGAAGATATTGTCTCGTCGATCTCGCTGTCGTTTCTCATTGCCACCCTGGTAACCCTGCTGTCTATTGTGGTCTGCATCCCGGCAGCATACGCGTTCGCAAGACTCCAGTTTCCGCTGAAGCGGATGTTCCTGTTCTCGTTTCTGCTGACGCACGCTTTTCCCAAAATGGGATTGTACGTCTCTATCGCGGTTCTCTTCTACCGAATTGGCCTGATGAATACGCTGTTAGGCGTCGTGCTGATCCATATGATTAACGTGTTGATGTTCATGACCTGGATTCCCACTGCCGCCTTTCGCAACGTACACCGGGCGCAGGAGGAATCGGCGCGGGACGTCGGAGCTAGTCCGTTCAAAGTCTTTCGCAGCATCACGCTCCCAATGGCGATGCCGGGCATCATGGTTGCTTCAATCTTCACATTCCTCAATTCGCTCGACGAAGCGCAGGGGACATTCCTGGTCGGCATTCCCGACTACAAAACGATGCCGATCGTGATGTACTCGATCATTTCCGACTTTCCGAGCAGCGCCGGGGCCGTATTCTCAATCATCCTGACGCTGCCGACGATCATCCTGCTGGTGGCAGCCCAGCGGCTGGTAAGCGCGGACGTGCTCGCAAGCGGTTTTCAAATGAAATAAAAAGGTTTCGGTCTATATACCGGGGCAAAGGGAGGCGGCAGCACCATGCAGTTATCTGTACGAGAATTAGCCAAACGCTACAAAACTGGTGACGGGGTCAGCAGCATCAACATCGACATCGAAAAAGGCGAGCTGGTCACCCTTCTCGGTCCTTCGGGATGCGGGAAAACGACCGTGCTGCGCAGTATCGGCGGATTTCTAGAACCGGACTCCGGCGACATCCTGATCGAAGGCAAAAGTGTCATTCAACTTCCGCCGGAGAAACGGCCGACCTCGATGGTATTTCAGAGTTATAATTTGTGGTCGCATATGTCGGTGTACGAAAATCTGGCGTTTGGCCTGAAGATCCGTAAAGTACCGAAGGCGGAGATCCGCACGGCGGTCGAAGATGCGCTCAAGTTGGTCCGGCTGTCAGGCTTCGGAAAGAAGTATCCGGCGGAGCTCTCGGGAGGACAGCAGCAGCGAGTAGCGTTGGCCCGGTCGCTGCTGCTCAATCCGGCGGTGCTGCTGCTGGACGAGCCATTCTCGGCACTGGACGCCAAGTTGCGGCATGAAATGCGCGAAGAGCTGCGGGAGATTCAGATGAAGACGGGACTCACGATGGTATTCGTCACGCACGACCAGGAAGAAGCACTGTCGTTATCCGACCGCATTATCGTCATGAATCATGGGCGCATCGAACAGATTGCTGAGCCGCAGAAAATCTACGATGAGCCCGCTTCACTGTATGTCGCCGGTTTTATTGGCAAGATGAATTTTTTGAAGGGGGTGGCGGAAGGGGAGGACATTCGGATTGGAAACCTTCGCCTGCCGAACGAGAAGGGATTATCGGGGCAGGTGACAGCGGCGATCCGGCCGGAAGATGTCCAAGTGAGTGGCAGCATGGTTGGAGAAGGCGTTTTGGCGGGCAAGGTCAAGCAGGTGATGATTCTGGGACATTACGCCGAAATTACCGTGGATCTGGCGGAATTCGGCATGATACGTGCTTTCCTGAACAAGGAAGTCGTACAGCAGCTTCAAGTAGGAAAAGACGTCGGCATCTCGATATCGAAAATGACCGGATTCCCGGTCGATGAATCGAACTGAGGAGGATGAAACATATGCGTTTGAAGAAGCCATTGTTATCGTTGTTGACGGTTGTGGGATTGTCGGTGTCATTGCTGGCCGGGTGTGGAAACGGAAGTGAGAACACAAGTACCTCCACTGAGGGAAGTGCTGCGGCATCGGGAGATCCGGCATCTTTTAACTTCTATTTTACCGGCTCGCAGAACGTCAAGGACCTGTGGGATTCACTGGAGCCGATGTTTGAGAAACAGCATCCGGATATTGACGTGAAACTGGTTTACATTCCGTCTGGCACCGGCGCTGAGCCGACTTACGACCGGATCGTTGCCGCCAAGACGGCGGGTAAAGGCTCAGGAGATATCGACCTGTACGAAGACAGCATTGCCTACGTTTCACAGGGCACGAAGGACGGAATATGGACGCAATTAAACGCGGATGACATTCCGAACCTCAGCAAAGTCAACGCAGAAACAATGAAGGATGTGGACAACTTCGCAGTGCCGTATCGTTCATCCGCAGTGGTGCTGGCCTATGACAGCAGCAAAATTTCCAATCCGCCGACCACGCTGGATGAGCTGCTGGAATGGATCAAAGCCAATCCCGAGCAGTTTGCCTATAATGATCCGTCAACAGGTGGTTCCGGCAGTTCGTTCGTCCAGACGATCGTCTACAAAGACCTGCCGGAAGAAGACATTCACAACTCCGATCCGGCGATCATGGAGAAATGGGACGGCGGCTTCAACACCCTCCAGGAAATCGGACCATATGTCTACGGTCAGGGCATCTATCCGAAGAAAAACCAAGGTACGCTGGATCTGTTGATGAACGGAGAAGTATCCTTGATTCCGGCCTGGTCGGACATGGTGCTGCAGCAGCTGAATGAAGGTCTGCTGCCGGATACAATCAAGATGCAGCAGATCACGCCAGGCTTCAATGGCGGACCAACTTATCTGATGGTCAATCAGGAATCGGACAAGAAGGAAGAGATCAATGAATTCCTGAACTTCGTCCTCTCGCCGGAAGCACAGGAGGTCATCGTTGAGAAAATGAACGGTTTCCCGGGCATTGAGCTCTCCAATATGTCGCAGGATATGCAGGATAAGTTCGACGGCGTGGCCGAAGGCTTCCGTACGTTCAACATCGGGGATCTGGGCACAGAGATTAACAAACGCTGGCAGAGCGATGTTGCCGCACAATGAGTAAGGAAGCCAAACAGTCGATCACGGGCCTGGCAATGGTCCTCCCCTCCTTCGCCATCCTGCTGATCGTTGTTATTATCCCGATCGTCCAATCCTTCATCATGAGCTTGAGCAACGGCTCTGGCGGATACGATCTGAGCCGCTATACGTATCTGTTCACCGATAAGGGGATGCGCAACAATATTGTCTTTACGCTTCGGGTCACCGCCATTACGTGCGTTGCCGTGATGCTGGTCAGCTACACGCTGGCGATCTACATGCGTTTCAACCAGGGACCGATCGTCAATCTGATCCGCAAAACTTACATGATCCCGCTGTTCATCCCCGGTGTCATCGCCACCTATGGTCTGATCAACCTGCTCGGCAACCACGGCTGGCTTGCCCGCTTGCTCGAGGTCGTCGGTATTACGCTGCCGCGCATCATTTTTGACGAAAAAGGTATCATCATCGCCAATCTGTGGTTCAACATTCCGTTTACAACGATGCTGCTCAGCTCTGCGCTATCGGGCATTCCTTCATCGGTCATCGAGAGTGCGAAGGACGTGGGCGTAGGGAGATTGACACTGTTTACTCGGTTTATTTTTCCTCTGTCATACAAGACATTTCTTGTTGCACTGACTTTCGTCTTCATGGGGGTCATCGGTTCCTTCACCGCGCCCTACCTGATTGGAGCCAACTCTCCACAGATGCTGGGTGTCTCCATGCAGCAGGTATTCAGCGTGTTCCAGGAGCGTGAACAGGCAGCAGCGATCGCTTTCTTCTCGTTTCTGCTTTGTTCGGTACTGGGTGCGTTCTATATCCGGTCGATGGCGGAGGAGGAGAAGGCGAAGATCTAGGTGTGATTGTGAAAAGATAAAAGTTGAAGCGCTCCTTCGTAGGGAGCGCTTTTTTTGATGCGAAGACATGATCGGTTCGATCAGCATGATGAGCGCTGCCAAAATGGAAAGGTTATAGAAGATATTTTTCCTGAAGCAAATTTCTAAAACATCACAAATTTTTAGTGGAACCTAATCAACCTTAAACATGCCAGAGTTAACTTCATAGTAAGCAGTAATAAAATCACGAAAGTTACTAACCGATGAAGATAACCATTTTTGTTTTACCCAAGATAGGCTGCCAATTTAAGAAGTATGCTTTTCAAATTGGGGAATTAAATGGAGAAATCACCGAACGAATTCAGCGCGTTAAATCGGTTTTGGATCTTGTGGGTGGAACACACATTTCCGACAATTTGGTTGGAACCAAGTGGTCAAAATTGCTGATCAACAACGCATTCAGTGGTTTATCAGCCGCATTAAACGGAGAATATGGAGATATTCTTGATAACGAAGTTGGCATTGTGAGTGCCGTTCATATCGCCGATGAGACGATTAAGGTTGGACACGCCAATGGGATCCAATTTGTTAAAATGAATGGATTTGATATCGCCTCGCTTGAACTAAAAAGTGAAAATGATATTCCTGAACGAATTAAAACGTTACAAGTCGTGATGGAACCTTCCAGGCTGTTAAAAGCAAGCATGCTTCAGGATCTTGAGAAAAAACGCAAAACTGAAATTGATTACATTAATGGCGTGGTTTCGAGTAGAGCGAGGGGTACGGGAATTGTGACGCCTTATAATGATCTAGTTGTAAAACTGGTCAAATCTGCTGAAGAAACGCAAACGGTTCCTCATTTTCACACGAATATAAAAGCTTTTGAAGATTTGGTAAGTGGACAAATATAAGGTGAATGAAGGGTAAGGGATAAACCGTTGAACATTAAGTTCAACGGTTTTTTTAATAATTCGATCCTTCTGTTTTGAACAATTAGTTTGTGACTTATGTAAGCCCAACAGGTGACTGGGTTAGTCCGTGTGTGCGACTGCGCTAATTTCGATCAGTTGAACAGGGGACGCCAGGTATGACACGCCGATGCAGCTGCCGGCCGGTCTGTGTTGACCCATGTATTCCTTGAACAGCTTGATGCATGGTTCGAAATGCTCTTCCGCGTTAGTCAGATAGACCTCCACATAAGCTAGGTTCGACTTCGTGACACCAAATTCTGCTAGCACGCGATCTAGATTTTCTAGTGTTTGACGAGTCTGGGCCTCGATATCGCCCTCACCAACAAACGCACCTTCCTTATCATGGGAAAATTGTCCTGAAATGTAGACTGTTCCGTTGACGCTGTAGCCCTGCGAGATACCGTGATCCCAAAGATGGTGATTATAAGTTTTGACAGTAGTCATTTGTTTCTCTCCTTTAGTTCAAAGTAAGGTTAGTATAAAACGAGCGTTAATTAAAAAATAGTACGCACTTTATTGATAGCAACTATCAGAAAAGATAGTGCACCAACGAATATGGCTGTTTATAAACTTCTTAAAACCTTATGTTCTCAACTTTAAAATTAAAGACAGATGGCATGGTGAAAGGGGTAACTTACCAACTGAACTTCTCATAGCATCGCTTAAAAGTTCAAATCCATGTTTAGGTTAATAATGGAAGGGTAACATATTATGGTGGAGATGAATTTGCAAACTTATAAGGCGGTCTAAAAGAACATCTGGATCAAAAAGTAGGATCAACTTGGAGCTGCACCAAAATATTCTAACCACATGGATTAAACCTGCTTACATAGGTTTATTTAATTTTAAATAACGAGTGCAGGATACTGTATAAATTTTCTAATTACAGATAAGATATAGTGGAACTGATTATGGAGGAGGTTTTCAATTTTGGCAGAGAACAAAGATAAAAATGCTTTAAATGAACAAGACGTGAAGCGTGAGACTTTGACTACGCGCCAGGGCCATCCAGTGAAGGATAACCAAAACATCCGTACAGTCGGCAATCGCGGTCCAGCCACACTTGAAAATTACCATTTCATTGAAAAAATATCCCATTTTGATCGAGAAGAGGTTCCGGAGCGTGTGGTACACGCTCGAGGTTCGGGAGCCTTTGGATACTTTGAAACGTACGGAAAAGTTGGAGATGAGCCAGTAGAAAAGTATACTCGTGCGAAAGTATTTTCGGGTGCCGGGAAAAGGACACCCCTGATGGTCCGTTTCTCTACAGTAGCAGGTGCGAAGGATTCGCCGGAAACAGCACGGGATCCGCGCGGTTTTGCAGTGAAAATGTATACGGAAGATGGCAACTGGGACCTGGTTGGAAACAATCTGAAAATTTTCTTTATCCGTGATGCGATGAAGTTTCCTGATATGATTCACGCATTTAAGGCCGATCCGGCTTCAAACGTGCCAAATCCTCAGCGGATGTTTGACTTCGTTTCCCGTACACCTGAGGCAACACATATGATTACATTCCTATTTTCCCCTTGGGGTATTCCAGCTACATACCGGCACATGCAGGGTTCTGGTGTGAACACTTACAAATGGGTCAATGAGAAAGGCGAGGCTGTGTTGGTGAAGTATCACTGGGAGCCGAAGCAGGGGATACGTAATTTAACGCAGGAAGAAGCCGATGCGATACAAGCAAAAAATGTTGGTCATGCAACGCAAGATCTATATGAATCAATAGAGCGCGATGATTATCCGGAGTGGGAACTCTTTGTACAGATTATGGAGGATGATTACCATGCGGAGCTTGATTTTGATCCTCTTGATGATACCAAACTTTGGCCAGAGGAGCTGTTTCCATGGTTGCCTGTAGGACGTATGGTCCTTGATCGCAATCCAGTAGATTTTCATGCGGAAATTGAGCAAGCGGCTTTTGGTACAGGGGTTCTTGTCGATGGTATGGACTTCTCTGATGACAAAATGCTGCAAGGTCGGACCTTCTCGTACTCGGATACACAGCGTTATCGCGTCGGTTCAAACTATCTGCAATTACCTGTCAACGCGCCAAAAACGCCTGTACGTACGAATCAACATCGCGGTCAAATGGATATCCGTGATCCGAAAGAGTCTGGGGAAAATCCGCATATTAACTATGAGCCATCGATGATGGGCGGGCTTAAGGAAGCAAGTGAAGAAAATCATCGTCCGCACCATCCTATGTACAATGCGGCAGCTATGAGTGCACCAATTGATCGGCCTAATAACTATGGGCAAGCGGGCCACACCTACCGTAGCTTTGAGGATTGGGAACGCGATGAATTGATTAAAAATCTCTCTGAAGCACTGGCAGTATGTGAAAAACGGATTCAGGATGCCATGATTGAGCACTTCACACAAGCCGATGAAGACTATGGCCGTCGTGTGAAAGAGGGTATCGAAAAGAAAATGAAAGAAATGAAAGAAATGGAGTCGGATAATAATGTTCCAGGCCGCGAAGCAGGGAAATCGAAATATGGCCAAGGTTCATTAGCAGCGAACAAAGCAACAAAAGATGCTGTGAACAAAAGTCAGGAAGCCGATCCATATTAATGATGAAGTAATGCCAAGGGCGTCCAGCGTGTCAGTGAAAACTGAATCGCTGGACAGCCTTTTTTTTTGCTCATTTCATAATACACTTGGGGGAAACTCGAAAATTTATCCAGCTCATTGATCTGGGTAGTGCGTTCGTGAATGTTCAGAATTTGTTGAGTCATACATGATAAAATCGCGAGACGGATTAATGGCAAAAATGGGGGATCAAAAATGGAGAGAAAAATTAGAAATTCAGCAAAAGCATTAATTATCAAAGATGGGAAAATGCTCGCAATTAAGCTCGATGATCATGGTGATGTTTTCTATATCATGCCTGGTGGGGGTCAGAATGCAGGGGAAACTCTGACTGCTGCCGTGAAGCGAGAGGTAGCGGAAGAAATCGGAGTGGAGGTAGAACCGTTATCATTGGAGTTTGTAATTGAAGGGGTATATGGTGAAGCTTTTCATCGTGTGGATTTGGTTTTTTTATGCGAATACGTAGGTTTAACTGACAATTCTATGCTGCAAGGTGACGAAAACCAAATAGGATATGAATGGCTTGATGTAGAAAATATTATGAATCAACCGTTATATCCGTCCAAATTAAGAAAGCAGATTCTAAGACTATTCAAGGGAGAAAAGACAGATATGTATTTAGGAAATGAGGAACCTGGAGACCCTGAAAGTTTGGCATAATTCTCCTGCGACAATCACATAAAAATTTTGTTTTCGACCTGTTAAGTTAACAGGTCGAACTCATTTAAATATAGACTGGATGTACAGTCATGATTAGAATGAGTATTAAGAAAATATTTCCATTATGAGGAGGGGACAAGATGGAACTTTTTTACGAAATTGAAGGGAATGGAGTCCCGATAGTCCTGATTCATTCGGGAGGTGTCGACTCAAGGGTATGGAGGTATATGGTGCCTGAACTGGCAAAATCATTTAAGGTCATCACCTTCGATGGTCGAGGAACCGGTCGCTCACCTGCTATGCAAGAGCCGACTTCACTTGTGGAGGATTTACGCAAACTTCTCACACATCTCGGACTGGAACGTGTCACACTTGTTGGTCATTCCATGGGCGGGCAGATCGCGACTGACTTTACGCTATCCTATCCTTCAATGGTTGAGCAGCTAGTGGTAATTGCCCCTTCATTAACAGGATACGACTATTCGCAGGAGTTCACCAATTATATGACATCCGTGAATGCGGCTGCTCCCGATATATCTAAAATCGTGGAGTTGTCCCTAGCTGCACCGATCTATCGGGCTGTCATGGCTAGCCCCCATGGGAGCTTTCTGAGTGAAATGCATGCTCACTACATGGGAAGGGTATTTAACGAATGGAAAAGCTTTGAGGTCCTTTGG
Organism: Paenibacillus xylanilyticus; assembly: GCF_047246825.1. Taxonomy (GTDB): domain Bacteria; phylum Bacillota; class Bacilli; order Paenibacillales; family Paenibacillaceae; genus Paenibacillus; species Paenibacillus xylanilyticus_B. Next base: position 375,143 of record NZ_JBFOLB010000001.1, read on the forward strand.
CCAGAGCCACCTTCTATTGAACGTTTAGAGAAAATTACAGCGAGTACGTTATTTATACATGGAACAATAGAATGGCCGGACATGTATAATATTGCCGAGCACTTCAAGCGTGTACCTGAGATTAGGTTTGTCGAAATCCAAGGGGCCGATCATATGCTTGTCCTTACTCATGCAGCAGAATTAGCCATAAGCATACGAGAGTTTTGTCAGAGGTGAGAACCGCAAGAGAATAGATTTTAATATAAAATTTAAAAAAAAGCACTTGAACGTGACGTAACGTCATCTTTTATACTGAATTTACCGGTAAACAGCTGGCGTAACGAAAGGGGATGATCATGAAACAGAATTGGAAAGTCGGTGAGCTTGCCAAGTTGACGGGGTTAACGGTTCGAACACTTCGATACTACGATCAAATCAGTTTGTTTTCTCCCTCATACTACTCACCTTCAGGACATCGGCTTTATACTGAATCGGACATTGCACGATTACAACAAATTTTGTCCTTGAAGGATCTCGGTCTGTCGCTTGATGAGGTAAAAGCCGTTCTAGCTGATGATCGTATCAGCTTGTTCGAAATAATAACTCTCCAGATCGGGCGAATTAAACAAACCCTTCTGACTCAGCAGAAACTGCTGCAGGAATTGGAGTATGTATACAATCTTATCCAGAGAAAAGAATCTATAGCGATCGGAGATTATACCAAGCTGTTAGCGGTAATGCGCTTGGGTCACGAGAACTTTCTCACGGAGCAGCGGGTTAATTGGAATGCACATCTAGATCGACTGGGCGAATTTCTTGACCAAGATGAATCGGAGGGCGATAAATAATGAAAGAATATTCCATTATCCACGACACATTCAGCCTAGAACGAACCTATAAAGCTTCACCTACTCGAGTGTATGCCGCATGGTCGAACCCTGCCTCAAAAGCCAATTGGTTCGCAAAAGCGGATGAGTTCGAATTCCGCATAGGCGGTCAGGAGATTATCCGAGGTGGGGAGCCCGGTGGTCCGGTCTATGCCTCTATCTTTACCTTTCAGGACATTGTGCCTGACCATCGGATAGTCTACACGGCAACGATCGATATGGAAGAGAAGCGCATTTCCGTATCAGTAATAACGGTGGAATTAAAACCCGAGGGTGCCAGCACCAAGCTCGTTTATACCGAACAGTGCACCTTCCTTGACGGACTGGATTCGAAGGAAGCACACATTGAAGGGGCCAACGATTTTCTGGACAAGTTGGAGATTGAGTTGGAGCATCATAATTAAACGAGAAATGAGGTTGCGACATGGGAAGAAAAGTGATCGTATCCGAATTCGTAACCATGGATGGTGTTATGGAAAATCCGGTTTGGACAGTTCCATTCAATACGGTAGAGCAAAATCAACACAAGTTCGAGGAACTTCTAACGTGTGACGCGCTCCTGCTCGGTCGGATCACTTATGAAGGTTTTGCTGCAGCATGGCCCAAAATGGGCGAAACCAATACGGTTGTTAATCAAATTCGTGATTTTGCACTTCCAGAAGGTTTCGCCGACAGAATGAACAATTATCCCAAATATGTTGTATCCAGAAAGAAAACGCAACAGCAGATGAATTGGAATGCAACCCTCATCCAAGGGGATCTTAAGGAAGAGGTGTTGAAACTTAAAGGGCAACCCGGTAAAAACATCCTGGTGCTTGGCAGTGGCGAATTAGTTAGGACGCTGATGCAGCATGATCTCGTCGACGAGTTTCGAATCATGATTTTTCCGGTTATACAGGGGAATGGTAGGCGTTTGTTCACAGAGAACATCAACACGATGTCTCTTAAACATGTCAATACCAAGACTTTACTTTCAGGCGCAGTTGAATTGACATACCGTCCATCCAAAGAAGATTAACACTTTTAGGAGACAACAATAGCCCATCTCCAATTCCTGACGGAAAGAAGAGAATGGGCTATTGTTGAAGATGGCTGACTATTTATGCTTCTTTAAAATATCGAAAATGATTGCTGCATTATCCGTATTGTCGATCAGGCCTGCGAATCGATGGCTTGCCGGACCGTAAGCATAGACTGGCACGTCGTCTCCCGTATGTCCACCTGTTGTCCAGCCAGTGAACGAACGGTTATCGATAATAGCCTCAATGGCATTGTCGATCGTCGTTACATCTGCGTCTTTTGCTGCATCTTTTACGGATTGAATTTCTTCTGCTGTCAGTTCAAGCTTGAGGTAGCTCTTAAGTGTCTCTTCTACGGATGCACCTTCAGCAATTTGAGCTGCCATGAAGTCTGGAGTGCGTACTGCAGCTTTGATCGGATCCACGAAGAAGTTATATTCTCCGTCTTTTCCGAGCGTGAGTCCGCCAGTGGAATGGTCAGCAGTTGCTACGACAAGAGTTTCGCCGTCTTCTTTGGCAAAATCAATAGCTGCCTGGAATGCTGCTGCAAAGTCCTCCATTTCGCTCATGGCGCCAACAATGTCATTATCATGACCGGCCCAGTCAATCTGGCTGCCTTCAACCATTAGGAAGAACCCATTTTCGTTGGTGCTCAGGCGATCAATGGCTGTATTCGTCATCTCGGCCAGCGAAGGTGTTTCGCTAGTACGATCAATCAATTTGTTCATTCCTCCGTCAGCAAAAAGTCCGAGAATCTGTTCATTTGTATCTTCAAGCAGGGTGCTGCGATCGGTCACGTAGCTAAAGCCTGCTTCCTGAAACTCTTTCGACAAGTCACGATCCTCACGTACAAAATTGGATTTTCCTCCACCCAACAGGACATCAAGTTTGTGATCTCCATTGATCAATTCATCATAGTAATCATCTGCGATCGCGTCCATGTTCTTCCGGCTGATGTCATGCGCGCCGAATGCAGCCGGCGTGGCATGAGTGATCTCCGAGGTCGCAACAAGACCTGTGGATTTTCCGTTTTCCTTTGCCTGCTCCAATACTGTTTTAACTTCAGTATGGTCATTATCGACAGCAATGGCGGCATTATATGTCTTCACGCCAGCAGACATAGCGGTTGCTGCGGAAGCGGAATCTGTTACGTTCTGACTGTCGTCATCCGGATATGTCATTTGAGCTCCCACAAGATAGGGATCAAATACGGTTCTCTCCATGACCTTTGTTGAAGGATTATCTTTCATATAACGATATGCGGAAGTATAAGCAGTTCCCATGCCATCACCAATGAGGAAGATAATATTCTTGATTTGTTTTTTCTCTACACTCACAGCTTGTACTGCATTTGCTTGTCCGGCAGACAAGACTGTAGAAGCAGCAATGGCCAGGCTTAATGCTGCTGCAGGGAGTGCTTTTTTTGTTAATCTCACGAAAATTCCTCCTTGTATTTTAAACATGAATGTATGAAGCATTATTCATCTGTATATGAAGATTACTATTCGAGTGTAAAAAAGGACCAAGATATTTGTATACGTGGGGTAAAAGATGAACAAAAATGGAGTTGTGTAATTGACAGGCAACCAGGCATTAAGGGATGGCATGGATATGAAAAAGTCAATGTATCTTATATTTGAAAAACCCCGCCTATTATCGGCAGGGCTTTTCACTGAAACATCGTTCAGAGTAAGAATAGGGAATCTATGGATTCCTTCAATAATTTTCCGGAGTCGTGGAAAACACGGCTTTTTGTTTTTAGAGAAGATAGGATCGTGGTCTTTGAAATGGTAGAATAGCTAAAAAAGATCAGGTTGGCTCTCATTTTTCAAAATAATAGTGAAGCTTAGAACAATCCAGAAATAACGAAAATGGGGGATGCCCATGTATAAACTAATGATCGTAGATGACGAATTACTCATGCGGGTTGGAATTCGTTCCATGCTGAATTGGGAAGAGTACAACTTTTATGTTGTTGGTGAGGCGGGGAACGGAAAAGAGGCATTGGAGCTTGCGCTTGAAGTGGCACCCGATCTAATCATTACGGATATCAAGATGCCGATCATGGATGGATTACAGCTTATACAAGAGGCCTCAGGTGTGCTGAAAACCTGTAAGTATGTTATCCTGAGTAATTTTGACGAATTTCATTATGTGAAAGAGGCATTGAAACTGGGCGCCGCTGACTACTTGATTAAAAGCGAGATTACAGAAACCTCACTTATCGAGCTCCTGACTACCATTGGACAGAAACTGCAAAGCGAACAAGTGAGCCCGGTAAACACACCCTCTATGTCACTTGATTACTCGAAGAACCTGAGACATCTGAAGGATAGTTTCTTTCAAGATGTTGTAAGCGGATTCATTGATGAAAAGGACATGGTCACCAAAGCTGAAGAACTGCATTTTCGCATAAGATCGGATCAGTTGGTCGTCATCAAGTTCATCGTAAACTATTACGAGGATGCGAAGAGGAAATATGTGGAGAAGGGGGAGAAGCTGCTCCGGTTTTCTATACTTAATATTATGGAAGAGATCATTCCATCCAAATGGGAGAAAGAGATTTTCGTTGAACATTCGTCTGAGTATTGGGTTATTGTCAATGTGCTTCCTGAGCGTAAATCTGTACACGCTGATCTAAATAAACTATGTAATAAGCTTCTGTCTTCAATCAAGGATTTTATGAATTTGTCGCTCACAGCAGGTGTAAGTACAACCGTTTCCGGTTTCCATGGCATTAGAAAGGCATGCCAAGAAGCTGAATTTGCACTAAAACAGGGGTTCTTCACAGGCAGCAACCAGGTACTCTACTACGAAGATGTGATTCAAGCTCCAACCCGGAAAGAAGTGAACGGGATGCTGAGCCCGCAGCAAGAACGGGACTTCCTGAAATTGTGGATAAGCAAAGATGACATAAAAGCAAAGGACTTCCTTGAAGGAATTCGATCTGATCTGGAGATGCAGCGAGCGGATGAGAGCAGTATTCGTAAGCAATATATCATGGTGATGGAAACCATACACTCCCATTTATCAAGAGGTACTGAAAGAGGCAAGCCTTCTTTTACGGAGAAATCGCCTTATGAAATCGTTCTGAAGGGAGAGTATTGGGAGGATATTCATCAAGATATGCTGGATCATATTGCGTATTACTTTAAAACCGATTCCCAGATCATGCAGGAGCGTACCTATACAGACCTCGCCACCGAGTTGATCGACAAATATTATGCAGAGGATATCTCGTTGCAAAGTGTAGCCAGCCAAATTAATGTCAATCCATCGTATCTCAGCCGATTGTTTAAGCAGGATAAGGGAGAGAACTTTATATCTTACTTGACACGAGTTCGAATCGATCATGCGAAGGCTTACCTATTGAGCAGGGAAATGAGAGTGTATGAAATTGCAGATAAGGTGGGTTACCATAACTACACGTATTTCTGCAAAATTTTCAAGAAAGCTGTAGGATACACGCCTGAGGAATATCGGGAACGACTGCAGCAGGGATCCATGTAAACCGTGAATAAGAGGTGCATCAGATGAGGCGTACCCAACTCTTTCGAATCCAAAATAAAATCATGGTGATATGTATAACGGTCATTATCCTACCGGTATTTGTGATGACCATAAATTCGTATTACTCCTCTGAACGGTTATTGGCACAGAATTACACGAAACTGCTCAGCGATTTGGCCAAGCAGACGAATATCCGGATTGACGAGTTCTTAAAAGAGATTGAAAAAATCACGCTGCTGGCCAGCAACGGACTGAGCAACAATCTGTCTGCGACCCATGAAGGAAGCTTTCCGATCCAGGATTTTCTGAGAGATGGGGATCAGCAGCATGAGGTTGCCGCATATAATATTCTGATGAATTATATCATGATGAAGGATCGCGTATTCTCCATTTACCTCTATAACTTAAACGGGGGACAAGATCTGTTCGTGAGTCCTAACCAACCCATTGACCCTAACTACAAGGTGGCTAATGAATTGTGGTTTAAAAAGTTCATGCATGATAAGGATCGAACCATCACTCTGACAACCCGGATGGATGAGCAATTGGAGAATAAAATATTGGCAGTCTCGCACGCTCGAAAAATTCATGATGTGGCTAGCGGGAAACTGCTTGGCGTGATCGTTGTCAGCATTGATATCAAATTCATCGAAATCGTCAATCGTAACTTGCAGGAAGGGCTGCGTTCCAGGTTTATGATCGTAGATGAGAATGACAAGATTGTATATAACGTGGACGAACGATTGATCGGTACACTGTTCCGGGACAACGTTCGCCCACCCGAATCATTGAATGTCGTGGTCACCAGTCCGCTTAGTCAGCAAAAATGGACAACTTACTTATACATGCCCTTGGATGAGCTGACGGCTGATGGCAAAATATTGGGCCGTAATCTGATTACATTGGCCATTGTCATGTTTCTTTTTGCTGCAGTAATATCCATATTTCTATCTCATGTCATTACAACCCCAATTAAGAAACTCCTACGCAATATTGCGCTGGTCGAGAAGGGACAGTTTGAACAAGTCGAAGATATTCGCTCGCGAGACGAGATTGGACACTTATCGATTCGATTTAACAAGATGTCGCATGAATTGAAGCGCATGGTTGAGCGGATGCAGCAGGAGGAAATAGAGAAAGCCAAAGCTGAGATGCGTGCGCTCCATGACCAGATTAAGCCTCATTTCCTGTATAACACACTAGGGTCGGTGAAATGGATTGCGTCCATGCAGCAGGCTGACAAAATCGTGGACATGACAGATGCACTTATCTCGATGCTTCGGTATGCGACAAGATCCGATGGAACGCTTGTTACGATTCGTGAGGAGATTGATAATATAACGAATTACGTGACGATCCAGAATGTCAGATACTATGATTGTATTCAGATGAGATATGAGATTGAGGAGCGACTGATGGATTATCGTATGCCCAAAATGATCCTGCAGCCCATTGTTGAGAACGCGATTTTTCATGGTCTGGCCGAACTCGAAGAAGACGGAGTTATTACCATTCGGATTCAACCAAAGGGCAGTGACATTACGATCGAAGTCTGCGATAACGGAGTCGGGATGGATCATCATACAATCCTGAACTTTATGGAAGAAAAACTTGAAACAGGTACCGGAACCACTGGAATTGGTCTGCATAATGTGCAGAGGCGCATTCAGCTTCATTTTGGCAAGCCCTATGGAATACAGGTGGAAAGTCAGATTGGAAAAGGTACCATTTTCACCATTCTGCTCCCCGCCATCATAGAAGCCAAGTAGTATTGTGCTTTGTGGGTAATAGGGTTGGATACACCCAAAGGGCTTGCAGTGAGCACTGCAAGCCCTTTCATATTTATCCTTTGACGCTGCCGAGTACCAAACCCTTGGTAAAATATTTCTGTAAGAACGGGTAAACGAGCAAAATCGGAATGGCACCGAGGAACATTTGAGCGGCGCGTCCGGTTCTTGCATTCATCATGGATAGAAGTTGGGTATAATCGGAGCCTGATTTCAGCATGATTTGCTCAAAGCTCTGCAGAAGGGTCTGTAGATAGCTTTGTAATGGATAATTGGCTGGATTGTTCATATAGATAATGCCATCGAACCATGAATTCCAATGGCCGACAATACTGAACAAACCGACTGTAGCGAGAGCTGGCTTGAGGAGAGGAAGTAGAATGCGAAGCAGTACCTGTACAGGCCCGGCACCATCGATGATGGCTGATTCTTCAATTTCCTCTGGTAACCCTCTAATGAAATTCATGAGAATAATCATGCTAAATACCGGTAGAGCTCCGGGCAGGATCAGGGACCAAATCGAATCAATTAGTCCCATTTTGACAACCACGAGGTAGGTTGGAATTAATCCTCCGCTAAATAACATGGTCACAATGAAAAATCCCATATAGATATTACGGCCCATCAATTTTTGTTTGGATTTGGAAAGTGGATAAGCTGTGAGCACGATTAAAACGAGATTCACGAACGTTCCGAGAACGGTCCGTTGGATGGCGACCCAGAGAGAGGAAAAGAATGACCCTCCAGTTAATGCAAATTCATACGCCTTAGTCGTGAATTCGACGGGCCAGAACGTGACACTTCCCGCAGATACTGCCGAGCTGCTGCTGAACGAAACCGCCAACAGGTTGATAAACGGGAGGATACAGAGAAGAGAGATAAGAAGCAATATCGTGTAATTCATGATATGAAACAAACGCCTGCCCATACTTTTATCATGGATCATAATGATAGTTCCTCCTTAGAAAATACGATAGCCGGCTACCCTGTAGGCCAGGATGTATGATACGGCAACCAGAATACTGGAAATGATGGATTTGAATAATCCGACGGCAGTACCAATCGAATATTGTGCCTGCTGAATACCCAGACGGTATACATAGGTATCGATAATGTCCCCGGTCTGGTACACAACAGGGGAGTAGAGGTTATAAATTTGATCGAAACCTGCATTGAGTACGTTCCCAAGCGACAACACGGTCATTAAGACAATCGTAGGCATAAGGAGGGGCAAAGTAATGTAAATGGTCTGCTTCCACCGTTTGGCACCGTCAATCACAGCGGCTTCGTAAAGTCCAGGATCGATGCTGGTCAGGGCTGCCAGGTAAACAACCGTGCCGAATCCGAAGCCCTTCCAGATGTCACTCACGATCATCGTCCAAGGGAATATGGAAGGTGTGCCAAGAAAGGAGATAGGTGCAATCCCGAATACGCCTAAAAATGTGTTGATGATGCCGTCGGAGCTAAGGATATCCAGCATGATGCCGGCCATAATGACCCAAGAGAGGAAGTTCGGAATATATACCAGGGTTTGGAATGTGCGTTTGATGCCACTGTGCAATACTTCATTAAGCAGTAATGCGAAAATAACAGGTACAATAATACCACCGATGATCTTGAAGACGGACATATAAAGTGTATTCCAGATCGTTCTTACGAAGTTCGGCTGATTAAACACGTGCGTAAAATTATCCCATCCTACCCATGGCGAGTTGAAGCCGAGGCCCGGATTGTACTTCTGAAACGCAATAATAAGTCCGTAAAAAGGGATGTAACTGAAGATGAAGACCAGGACCAGGCTTGGGATCAACATCAGATGGTAGGGACTCTGCTGCTTCCATTTTTTCAGCATTCATATTCCTCCGTTCTTCGGGTACTGAAGGTGTAACCGCTATAAGAAAACCTTCTGAACGATGCACTATCGATGATGATACATTCGTGGTTTAGCGGTTGCTTTTCTTGCGATTATTGAATCCTTCAGCTTCGCTGAAAACTTATAAATTCTATAATCTTTAAAAAGGGGCGAGAACATTCTCATCCCCTCTTGGTAACCGCATAATTATTTTCCGTAAGCGTCATTCACTGCTTGGGTTGCTTCATCGCCTCCGGCTGCTCGCCAATTCTGGACGACAACATCAAAATAATCGATACTTTCGCTACCCATTATGATCTTGGTGAATCCCTCAGTCAGGATATCATCCAGAGTTGTGCCGTAGTTCGACAATGCTTCTGGTGAAACTCCCCATAGAGCCGTCTTCGTGTAGTTCCCGCTGTCGAGCACTTTCTTCGCAAGACCGTAAGCATTTTTTGGTGCCCCTTGTTGCAAATAATCACCGACTGCTCCTGGTGTTGCGTTCTTCATAAACTCAACACTGTTGTTATATTTCTGCCACATTCCCGAAGTTGTCAGTCCACTGGTATCCTTGGATTGAAGGGCTGCGGATACAGCCTCAAACTGCTCGTAGTCGGAATTCGGATTAAGTACACGGAACGCTCCCACAACATGGGCAATATCGTTGTCCAGCAGGGCGGATAACGTTTCTTTGGATTCCTTGCCATTACCTTCATCCACGATATAAGCATAGTCGTTCAAAATTTTAATCACTTCTTGAGGGTTCTTGAATCCCTTTTTCATGACAATATAATTGTTGTTGGCGAAGAAAATGGATTGTTTCGCTTCCTTTCCATCGACGGTAGGGATGATATACGGGTAAAAGATCGCGTCCTTACCCAGATTGGCTATCGTATCGACACCCGGATTATATCCCCACCACTGGTAGTAAGGCTGCATCCCCACTTTGCCGGCTACGATATCAGCGTTCATTGCATTAAAGTCTTTGATTGCAAATTCCGGATCAATGATGCCTCGCTTGTACCATTCCGACCATTCAGCCAGCGCATTCTTCATCTCAGGCTGGACTGAGCCGTACACCAGTTTTCCACTGTTATCCTCGATCCACATATCCGGATGTGCATTCCATGCAATGGCGAGCAGGTTCAGGTAATCCAGCGTTTGATCTACCGCGATACCGTAACCGCCATGTTTTTCCATAAATTTCAGTGCGATGTTCTTGATGTCTTCCACAGATTTCGGATCCTGGAGACCCAGTTCTTCTTTCCAATCGTTCCGAATCCAGATGAAGTCTGGTTGCTCAATTAATCCCCAGTGCATCTGAGGTATCCCGTACAGTTTACCTTCCTTCTTTCCAGACTCGTAACTGTCCGCATCCGCTTCCATGTAACCTTTGAGACGATCTGAAGCGTGCTGTTCGAAGACTTCCGTAAGGTCCATCACCATATCCGCTTCAACCAACTGCCTTAATTGTGATGGGTTAACCCTGAACACGTCGGGAAGATCGTTCGATGCTATAGCCAAATTTAATTTGGTATCGTACTCATCGCTCACCCAGTCTGTTTTGACATCAATATTAAACTTCTCTTTGTAACGCTTAATCCAGACATTGTTTGTGATATCGTCTCCCTGGGGATATTTCGCAGAAGTGTATTCAGACGTTACCGTGTGAATGGTTGTTGTTCCACCCTCATTAGTATCCGAATCCGTATTTGTCGGACTTTGCTCGGTGCTGCTTCCGTTCGTACAGGCAGCGAGTAATAAGGTCGACATGCATAAAGACAACATTAAGATTTTCGTTTTCTTTTTCAAATTGCTTCCCCCTTTTTCGTGATAGTTACTAATGACTTTCTTGAAAATATTGTAAAGGAGAAAGGGGACACGTGATATAAAAGTTATTGACGAGAAGCGGTAAGTTTTTTTACTTTCCATTCAACGGGGAGAGATGATAAAAGAGGAGCATGCACTTATTTTACTTTTGACAAATCTTTTTTTACATCAGAAATGCACGACGAATAATGAAAGGAGGGGGAAGGGCGATACAACTGCTGCAATTCGTGACCAAAGCAAAGGCGTGGCTATTTTAGTACAGAATACCTTGGAACCGTAACGAATTTGACAGGTACAACTTTAACTTTTGCGTTATTCTTATTAGGTTTAGCAAGCTTAGTAGGAAATCTAGCTGGAGGAAGATTACTTACTAAAAATGCGATGAAGACAGCATTACTTTTTCCGATCGCATTGGGATTCTCACTTGCATTATCGTTCTTTACAGGAAAATCAACGGTTCTCATGTTAATTACAATTATGCTTTGGGGGTTATTCTTTGCTATAGGAAATAATGTGGCACAATATTGGATTACTTCTGCGGCGCCGGAAGCCCCCGATTTTGCGAATGGTTTATTTTTATCATGTAGTAACTTTGGGATAACGATAGGAACAGCAGTAGGAGGATTGTTTATATCAGGGATGGGTACTCAATACATTGTTGTAGGAGGAGTCTTATTCTTATTATTGAGTTGGATATCTATATTGCTGAGACAGTACAAGTTTAATTCAAAAAAACATCAACAAATTAGCTGATTAGTAAGTATCTACGCATTGAATGAGCAGTTGCCGGTTGGCAGCTGCTCTGTTTTTAGTAAGCTAATGGCAGGATAGTTCAGGGACCGCGTGGAATAAATATACATCTTTACCGAATTAGGAGGTCGTGCAATGGCGTTTCCGACACATATTGTATCAGCAGGTGGAATTGTAGAAGATGGAGATGGAAATATCCTATTAGTAAAAGCTCATGACGATGGTTGGGTGTATCCTGGTGGCATCACTGAAGTTGGAGAAAATCTGATGGATGGCGTGATTCGTGAGATCAAAGAGGAAAGTGGAATAGACGCCACGGTTAGCCATTTAATTAGTGTTGTTTCGAATACAGCGATACATAAGTGGTATGACGGTGTGACCGATGTTCCTACGAAGGTCATGTTTGACTTCGTGTGCAAGGCTGTGGGTGGAGAGTTAGCTATTTCTGATGAAACGAGCGAATGTAGGTGGGTTCCAAAGGAACAAGTTCTGGATTTGATTACATTACCCGCCATCCGAATGCGTTATGAAGCTTATTTGAACTTTAACGGCAATGTGAATTATATGGAGTACGTCACTGGGACAATGTCAGAATGTAATGTCAAACTTCAAAGGCATGTTTAATTGCACGAGAGCTCCTGTTGTAGGAATTTTTGAACTAGTGGGCAGGATCGGTTGGTTATAGTAGATATCTATTCACTTTGAATCATATTCTTATAACCAATTATTAATCAGATGATTCTTATGTAAATGTAAGGAGGTCTTTGTCCAAGTGAACAATATTTTTGATCTATCACATACCAAAGGGATTTTAATGCGCATCGATCAATTGGTCCAAGACTCCCACCCACAATGGGGGCGTATGGATGTTGCTCAAATGCTAGCTCATTGCACTTCATTCCATGAAGTAGCAACGGGAAAATCCCTTTCCTCAAGAAGTTGGTTAGGAATGTTGATAGGAAAGTTTGTAAAACCCATTTTATATAACGACAAACCACTTCCTCGCAATATGTCTACGATTCCGACCATGATGATTGTGGACAAGAGAGAGTTTGAAGTAGAAAAAGAAAAGCTAAAACAAAATATAATAGCATTACAACGTAATGGTCCTAAGACTTGTGCAAATCGACGACATCCTTTTTTCGGAGTACTTACTTCCGAGGAATGGGGTAAAGGAATTTACAAGCACTTGGACCATCATTTAAAACAATTTGGCGTTTAGTTTTAGTCAAACTAACTGGTAATGTTCATTCAATATCAAGTTCTTGTACCCGGACAGCTGCTGCTGCGAAATACAAGAACATAGCCCATTGAAAGTCGCTATTTTAGCGGCTTTTTATCTTTTTGTTTTATCGGTACAAGTTCTAACCCTAATCTTCGCTATAAGCGACTGCATTGAAGTATTCAGGTTCGATACGGTTATCATCTGTATCTTCGAAGCTCATTTCAATTTAAATCTTTCCCTCTCTCAGTCGGTTAATATCTGCTCTAGGGGATAAACCAAATAAGCGGGAATATTCCCGACTGAATTGAGATTGACTTTCATAACCCACGCTGATGGCGGCGTTAGCTACATCGGTCGACTCGGTTATTAACAGCCGTCTAGCTTCCTGTAATCTCAATTGTTTTTGAAACTGAACCGGACTCATAGCCGTTACCTCTTTAAAATGCCGATGAAGCGAAGCTGCACTCATGCTGGCTATTTCCGCCAGCTCCTCAATTCGAAAGGAATCTTTATACGTTTCAATAATATGTTGAATTACTTTTCGTATTCGAACGGAGTTGCTGCCTTCTAACGCCATTTGCTCGAGTGCTTCCCCATGTGGGCCTTGCAGAATCCAGTAAAGTATTTCTTTCTTGATTAATGGAGCGAGTACTGGAATATGTTCTGCATGGTTTAGCAAAAAAGCTAATCGGTAAACGGCATCCAGCAAAGGTGGTTCGACGTTGCCAATAAATATCGCCCGTTTTGCGTTTTTTTTGGGTCCAGGTTGAAGAGCTGCGTGATTTAGAACCTCTAAGACTTCGCTGGGTGAAAATTCAAGTTTGAGTGCCAAATAAGGAGATTCAGGCGTGGCTTTGATAACTTGACCAGTCACGGGTAATTCAACGGACGCAACAATGTAATTGTTAGGACCGTATCTATAGCATTCTTCACCCAACCAAATCTCTTTCTCGCCTTGAACGATAATGCAGAAGGAGGTTTCGTTAACTCTAGCTACGGGTTCGCTAATCATGGATTCTCGGATCAGAAATAATGATGGAATAGATGTAGGATGAACACCATCCTGATTTATGTAATGTTCAATAAGTTTACTCAGTTCATGCTCCTGGCTAAACTTCTCAGCTGTGATCTCAGGCATGTCCGTTTCTCCTTTACTCTTTCTTTTGCAAGTTTTCATTTTACTTGATTACTGAGGACAATGAAAGTGATTTGAGAGGATTAGGCATAAACTTGATATGAATGTGGGTAGGGTTTGTTTAACATTTATGACATAATCAAATTTATAATAATCCATTCAAGAGGGAAATATGTAAATACATGAAAGGGAGGAATAAATAAAATGGAATACGTTAAATTAGGTCATACAGGATTGGATGTATCCCGGTTTTGTCTTGGTTGCATGAGTTTTGGTGATCCAAAGAAATGGATACATCAATGGGTACTTGATGAGGAAAAGAGCCGCCCTATTATTAAAAAAGCCCTTGATCTGGGAATCAATTTTTTTGACACTGCTAATGTTTATTCGATGGGGAGCAGTGAAGAAATTCTTGGTAGAGCCTTGAAGGATTATGCCAATCGTGATGAAATTGTGCTTGCTACCAAGCTCCATGGCCGCATGCACGATGGTCCAAATGGTGCCGGTCTTTCAAGAAAGGCAATCATGAGTGAAATCGATAAAAGTTTAAAGAGGCTTGGCACAGATTACGTAGATCTGTATATTATCCACCGCTGGGATTACAATACTCCCATTGAAGAAACGATGGAGGCGTTACATGATGTTGTGAAGGCCGGAAAAGCAAGATACATCGGTGCTTCCGCGATGTTTGCTTGGCAATTCCAAAAGGCACTGCACGTAGCGGACAAAAACGGATGGACTAAGTTTGTATCCATGCAGAATCATTTGAATCTTATGTACCGTGAAGAAGAGCGTGAAATGTTACCACTTTGTAAGGAAGAGGGAATTGGAGTAACGCCATATAGTCCACTCGCATCAGGAAGATTAACACGTGATTGGTCGGAAACGACTCTTCGTTCGGAAACGGATCAAATCCAGAAATCCAAATATGATGCGACTGCAGATGCAGATCGATTGATTGTCGAACGAGTTGCAGCCCTCGCAGAAAAACATGGTGTCCCACGAATCCATATCGCACTTGCCTGGTTACTGCAGAAAGAAACCGTCTCATCTCCGATTATTGGAGCCACAAAAATATCTCATCTAGAAGGTGCCATAGGAGCTTTAGATATGAAGTTAACAGCTGAAGAAATGGAGAGCTTAGAGGAGCCTTACGTACCACACTCGATCGTTGGACATGCGTAATTGAAAAATCTACTGTTACGAAGGATGAGATGAAAGGTCGTAGGGTGATCTTCTTTTGTCCACCAAAATTTGATAAAGTGGGGAAAAAATATGCCTTACATTGTTGAATTAATCTTATCTGTATTGATTTTAATTGGAATTTATATTTTAGTAGCTAGTTTACTTAAATCTCCTCGAATGGGTAGTTACATTGAACATCGGCATAAGCAATTCGAGAAGAATCTCTACGGAGATCAAGATTGAGGAACGTGCTTCAACAAACAAGAATGCGAATTAAAATTCGTTCATACGTTAAAAGAAGAGCGATTCACGCCGGACCACTGCGCCGAATGAATTCGCTCTTTTTTTATTTCAAATATTGCCTGCGAAATTGCAACGGAGAAAGGCCGAATTCGCGTTTGAAGCAGGACGAGAAATAGGGGGAGTGACGAAAACCCACTTCCTCGGCGACCCGGTCAATGGACCAATCGGTGGTGACCAGGAAACGTTTGGCCCGCTCCAGCCGGTATTGCTGCAGATAATCCGATGGCGTGCAGCCGTATCTCGCTTTCATGCAGCGAACGATATAGTTCGGATGAAAATGCAGCGCAGACGCAATCGCATCATTGGTGATTTTCTCCCGATAGTTGGCCTGAAGGTATGCCGCAGTCCGTTCGGCTAGTCGGGAAGCGACGGAATCCGTTCTCCCGAAGCTTCCTTCTTCGAGTAAGCCAAGCAATTCGCCAAGCAAATGCTGCTCCTGCCAAAAGGAAAGGGCTGAGGGCTGGGCCAACAGCTGTTCCACCATACCAAATACCGTCCGTGAGTCAGGCAAGTGCATGTACTTTGGCAATCGCAGCGTGTAAGGGTTGATGAATGGCCTGGTTGAATAAGGTGATGGATTGTTCTCCGTTTGCTCTTCCGGAAAAGCATCCCGTCTGGGTGCATGCTCGAAGTGCACCCAGTAAAAAACGGTATCCTGCTCGCAGGGCTGGAGAGGATAATGTTCCGCATCAGGCAGCAAAAGCAGCATGTCCCCTTCTGTTAGCGTCCAACCCGATCCATTCTCGCCAATATGCATCTCGCCACGAACCAGGATCAGCAAATCATATGCCCCGATATTACTGCGATGGGGATGTTGATCCCCGATTTTGTATTCCGTCCGGCCTGATCCCAGATAATAGGGCAGCGGGGGGATCCGAAGCTTAATCATGGTGTTTTCCACCAGAACATTCACGCCCCTTCGGCTGTGTTAAATTTTATAGAAAATGGTTCATTCCATCGCTATTAAGTCCCTAGTACCAAGCATATAATTGAGTTCGAAAAGAGTCAATTTATATAGGAGGTACGGTAAATGCAGACAACACAGGTTCACATCCGGGACAAGTTTTGGGAGGACTATTCCGAATTGGTTCGCCAAACGGTCATTCCCTATCAATGGGAAGCGCTGAACGATCGCATCGCAGGGGCAGAACCGAGCTATGCCATACGCAATTTCCGGATCGCTGCGGGTCTGGAACAGGGCGAATTCGGGGGCTGGGTGTTTCAGGACAGCGATTTATATAAATGGTTGGAAGCGGTTGCTTATTCACTGAGAAACCACCCTGATCCCGAATTGGAGAACATTGCAGACGGAGCGATCGATCTGATTGGTCAGGCTCAGCATGATAATGGGTACATAAACACTTATTTCACGATCAAGGAACCGGGGAAAGAGTGGACTAACCTGTATGAGGCCCACGAACTGTACTGTGCCGGGCATCTGATTGAAGCCGCGGTGGCTTACGCCGAAGCGACGGGCAAACATAAGATACTGGACATTGCATGCCGCTTTGCCGACTTGATCGATACTCTTTTCGGCACGGGGGAGAACCAGAAGCGGGCATACTGCGGGCACCAGGAGATTGAACTGGCACTCGTCAAGCTGTATCATTCAACCGGGGAGGAACGATACCTGAATCTGAGCCGATATTTCATCGATGAGCGGGGAAGCAGTCCGAGTTATTTCACCCAGGAATGGGAACGGCGCGGCAGAACGGGCATTTGGTCGCAAAGTTCACCCAATCTGGAAATGTATCAATCGCATCTTCCGGTGCGTGAGCAAACAGCTGCGGTCGGACACTCTGTACGTGCCGTATACATGTATACGGCTATGGCCGATCTCGCCAGCTTGACCAATGATGACAGCTTGAGGGCTGCGTGTGAACGGCTGTGGGCCAATACGACCCGCAAACAGATGTACATTACGGGCGGCGTCGGAGCAACGCATCTGGGCGAGGCGTTCACCTTTGACTATGATCTGCCCAATGACGCAGTGTACGCGGAGACATGTGCATCCATCGGACTCATCTTCTGGGCACGCCGGATGCTTCGCCTGGAAGCGAAAAGCGAATATGCGGATGTAATGGAACGCGCGCTGTACAACAACGTGCTTGGCAGCATGTCCAAGGACGGCAAACATTTTTTCTACGTCAATCCGCTTGAAGTATGGCCGGAGGCCAGCAAACGCAATCCGGACAAGCACCATGTGAAACCGATCCGCCAGAAGTGGTTTGGCTGTTCCTGCTGCCCGCCGAACGTGGCCCGTTTGCTCAGCTCGCTGAATGATTATATCTATGATGTGTCTGCGGAAGGGAACGTGGTTCACGTTCATTTGTACATTGGCAGCACGGTACAGTTTACGTCGGCCGAAGGCCGGGAAGTCACGCTGAGTCAGCGTTCCGAACTCCCATGGAACGGCAAAGTTGACTTCAACGTCTCGCTTGCTCCAGAAAGCGCCAACGGTGCTGCCTTTACGCTCGCGCTGCGGGTCCCCAACTGGTTCCAGAGCGGGCAGCCTATTCTGCGAGTGAATGGTGTAGTGCAGAAGGTTACGGTGAATAACGGTTATGCACATATCAACCGCCTCTGGTCAGAAGGAGATACACTGGAGTGGCTGCTGCCACTGGAAACGAAGCTGATTGAAGCTCATCCGCAAATTCGGGCCGATGCTGGCAAGGCAGCCATTCAGCGCGGACCACTTGTTTATTGCGTGGAAGAGGCGGATAACAGAGCACCGCTTGCCTCATTATCCATTGCCGAGACAGCCAATTTAACGGAGCGGGAAGCCTCGGATCTGCTCGGCGGTTGCATTGTGGTGGAGGGTGACGGATTGGTCGCGGACGGATCCGCATGGCCGGAGGATCAACCGTACCAGCCGATCCGTAAGCCGCGTAATCCGGTACGATTCACGGCCATCCCTTATTATTTATGGGGCAACCGCGAACCGGGTGAAATGAGCGTATGGCTGCGTAACTAAGGCGGGAGTCATCGAATCGAACCCAATGTTTCAAGGCATTGCATGGCAACTGAACATAACGCGTGGTTTCGAGACTGGCAGGTCAGGAGGTCCCTAGTGTATACCGGGGGCCTTCCGTCATGCCCTGCATGTTGAAACCCGGAAGCGGAGATGAATGCATGAAAACAGACCATGTACGAAAGTCCCGTATGGAGCGAATCACGCTGAAAAATCGAATTCTTCTGCTTTTTGCGGTCGTAGCCCTCATTCCTTTCCTTTTATCCTGCTACCTATCCTACCGTACGATCAATTCCATCCTGACGACCAAACTGCAATCCGGCATCCAAAGCAATCTGAAACAGGTGACATTGTCCCTGGAAAACACGCTCAGCAACCTGAACCATGCCTCCCAGCAACTTGCCTTCGAAGGAAGCATCGGCAAACAGCTGGAACAGCTCATGATTGCGGATCAACCCTATGACCGCAGTTATTTGACCGACCAGATCAAATATCAGCTAAACCTGATTGCCTTTACCAATCCCAATATCGGGCTGTCCATGTACTATTTTCGTGAAGACGATACTTATCTTTTTGAAACGATGGGGGTTAAGGATTCATTCGATCCGGAGAAACTGCCCATCATGGCCAGCTATTACGGGATTACGTATTTCGGACCCCATATCAGCAACGACAGGTTTAACGATCAATACGTTCTTTCCGCGCTGCGAAAGGTGGATTTGCCTGAACGTGAGGACGCCTATGTGTACATTGAATCCGGGTTTAAGCTAACGCAAAGCATCCTTGACCTGGACGATGTCAGCAAAAACACAGCTCATCTCATTTTGGATAACCATGGGCGAGTCTCTTACAGCGAGTTAGGAGATATGTTTCCCGAAAACACGACTTTTCCTGGTTCTCGGGATTCTGCAGCTGCCGCAGCAACTTCAGGCATCACCTCAGATTATTACTGGTACAGGCAGTACAGCAACCAGGGATGGAGTGTGGTATCACTTGTTTCCAAAGCGGATTACGACCAGGAGAAAAACCGGTGGATGATGCAGATGTTTCTGTTAACCGTGTTGTTTGCCGCAGTCAGCTTGGCGATCGGCTGGTTGCTGTGGAAAATGGTATATCGGCCATTATCCCAATTTCATCGGGAGATGAAGCAGATGCTTGACAGCAACTTCGATGTGGTGGATGCAAACTCCCGCATACCAGAGTTTGAAATGCTGCTGACGCAGTTCGGGCGGATGAAGTCTCACATTGCAAGGTTATATTCCGAGGTTGAGCTAAAAGAGAAGCGAAGGGCAGATCTGGAAATCGAAAAGCTGCTGTACCAAATCAACCCGCATTTTCTGATGAATACGCTGGATACCGCTCATTGGCTGGCTGTCATGAATGGACAGGAGGAGATTGACCGGCTCGTAACTTCGTTGAACAAGTTGCTGTATTACAATTTGCGTAAAGGCGGTCAGAGCTCTACCATCCGTGAGGAGATGGATTCGCTCAGGCAGTATCTCATTCTGCAGCAGATTCGTTATAATTTTCAATTCGATGTTCGCATCCACATCGATGACGAACTGCTTAACGTATCGGTGCCGAGGTTCATTCTGCAGCCGCTGGTTGAAAACTCCCTGTACCATGGGCTGGACGACAAGGGAAGGATTGAAGTGGAAGTAAGTAGGCACAACAGCCGGCTTGAAATCTCGATCAGGGACAATGGCAGGGGCATCTCGGAAGAAAAGATCAAGGAGCTGCTGGAACAAGAACAGGCCGAACGTCATCGGGTTGGAATGGGGATCGGCATGAATTATGTTAAGCGTATGCTGGAGTCTTATTATGAAGGCCATGCCAGCCTGAACGTATCCAGCGAACCGGGAAAAGGAACCTGGATTGTCATACAGCTGCCTATTCAATGCAAAGAGGAGGAATCACCATGATCAACGTGCTGATCGTCGATGACGATCAACTTGTACGCAAAGGGCTCATGCTTGCGATGCCGTGGGATGCATTTGAAATGAAGGTCATTGGCGAAGCGGGGAATGGCGAGAGAGCGCTTGAATTTTTATCAGAGAACCGCGTGGATTTATTGATTACAGATCTGGCGATGCCTGTCATGTCAGGAATTGAGTTAATCCGTATCGCACGCAAGCAATACCCGGAATTGCCGATTGCTGTCCTTACGCTGCATCAGGATTTCGAATACATTCAGGAAGCGCTGCGTTTGGGCGCCATCGATTACATTGCCAAAGTACAACTGGAGAAGGAACGGTTCGAGGAAGTGCTTGGGCGCATCCATGACCGTATTCTGACGGACAGGCGAAAACGTTTAAATGACGATACCGCATCAGAATCCGATAAGGACACGCTGTTTTATGGGGGGGCTGACACAGGTACACCATTACTGAACGAATCGATCTGCGAATGGGAGCAAACCGGATCGGCATTCGTTGAAACGGGAGAGGGGAGCCTAAAGGACAAGTTGCACTCCTTTCGCTGGGTTCATGATGAGCGGTACTTGAATGAACTGCTGCAAGAAATGAGGACCTTGAGATTGCCCGTGCCCCGATTGATGCAGTTGCTATACGGCGTTACGGTAGACTGGAACCGAACATTCAAAAACATCGTCCAAACGGAAATGACCACGCCCGTTCATTTTGCGTCATGGCAAGACGTGGTGGAATGGATGGCTGACTTTCGTGCAGAAGCGCTTGTATTATCGGGCGGCCAGTACCTTCGCAAGGAGGTGAGCAGCAGCATTTTGACTGCCGTCAAAATTGTTCATGACGAGCTGCAAAAACCGTTATTCGCCAGCGATGTCTCGAAGCGGGTCAATCTCAGCCGCAGTTACTTCAATCAATGCTTCAAGGAAATGGTCGGTTATTCTTTTAATGAATATCTTCGCAAGATCCGGATCGACAAGGCGCGGGACTATTTGACCCAAACGGCCAAACCGATTGTCTGGATTGCGGAGCATACAGGTTATGCGGACGAAAAGTACTTCAGCCGGATGTTCCGGGAACAGGTGGGCATGCTGCCAAGCGAGTACCGTAATGCACCAAGAGGAGGGTAGACGGATGGAGCTCAGGGGGGATGAATGGATTGTAAGCGTTATCAAAAACGGACGTTTCACCGCCTGTTTCTCGTTCGTCCCTCTATCCATAAACGTTTTCCGGCCGTGTTATATTGTTGGTGCTGGACGCTAATGACATTCCATTAAAGGGGGAGCATCCATTTGAGCAAAAAAATGGTCATGGTGGCGATGATGCTGTTACTCACATTCACGAGCGCCTGCAGCAGCGCAGGCAGCAAGGAGAACGGAACGGCGGAAAACAATACTGCGCCTGGCGTTGCTGAAGAAGGACCGGCCGATCCGTTCGGCAAGTATGAACAGGCGATTACCCTGACGTATGGCAAAGAGGTCGATCCAACGGACAAAAGTTTGCCTGCCGGAGATACGCCGGAGAATAACCAGTATTCGCGTTATGTGAAGGACAATCTGAACATCGATACCAAAGTAACCTGGCAGGCGGCCACCGGAACGAACTATGAGCAGAAAGTAAACCTGGCAATATCAAGTAATGATTTGCCCGATGCGCTTGTGGTCAAGGATACCCAATTGCGGGCAATGGTGAAGGCTGGCCAGCTGGAGGACCTTACCGATGCATTTAATCGATATGCCTCTCCGGCCATGAAGAGTTATATGGAAAAAACGAACGGTGTATCGGCCGAGGCGGTGACATTTGACGGAAAAATGTATGCTATTCCTAGTATACAAGTACACTCCGACGGTGTTCACCAAATGTGGATACGCAAGGACTGGCTCGACAAGCTGGGACTTGAGCCGCCAAAAACAATGGAAGACCTGGAGAAGGTTGCAAAAGCATTCGTGGAACAGGACCCGGATGGCAATGGCCAGAACGATACGATCGGTATTGCCGGACAACAGAACGGAGGCAGGTTATACGCCAATTTTTTGGAATCGACGAACAACACTTATGGACTTGATCCGATCTTTGGAGCGTACCAAGCTTATCCTGGTTACTGGCTAAAAGACGATTCAGGCAATCCGGTCTACGGCTCCATTCTGCCCGAAACGAAGGAGGCACTCGCCAAACTGCGCGACATGTATGCTAATGGGCTAATCGACAAGGAACTCGGCATACGCAAAAGTGCGTCCGAGCCAGTAGTCAATGGAAACGCAGGTATCTTCTTCGCTCCGTGGTGGATGGGATACGGACCGCTCCCGGATGCGATCAAAAACAATCCTGAAGCCAACTGGCAAGCATACCTGCTTCCGCTGGATGCCGATGGACAATTTAACGCTCACATGGGAGCTCCTTCTACCGTATTTGTTGTCGTTCGCAAAGGTTATGAGCATCCTGAAGCCGTCATCAAAATGCTGAACCTGCTCATAAGGGACGAGTCGAAATTCGATATCTCCGTGCCTGTAGGACATTATCCGCTGCGTGTTCCGATGTCCTATATGGATGAGAGCGAATATTCGGCAAAAGCGCTGCAGGAAGTGCTCGCCGGCGCGAAAAAACCTGAAGACTTTACCGATCCGGGCTACAAACTGCTGGCGGCAGATATCCAAAATGTCAAAAAGGTAAAGAAAGAGCCGTATGACAATATGGATATCCAGTACTGGGATCCTCAGGCCGACCTTGGCGTATGGAGCCGTATCTATTCGCTGTTGGTCGGATCATCGTCCTTGCAGCAGGACTATAACAAGGTATATAGCCTGCTATATTCCCAGACTCGCACGATGGAAAGCCGCTGGTCGAACCTGAAGAAGCTGGAGGATGAAACCTTCCTGAAGATCATTATGGGGGCCGCCCCTTTGGATACGTTCGATACGTTCGTCAGCGACTGGAAAAAGCAAGGCGGGGACAGAATTACCGAGGAAGTCAAGGAATATGTCAAGTAGACAGCCGTCCAGAGCGCCGGATTCATCCGGCGCTTCTTCTTGAAAGAATCAGGATGGGAAATTGCAAGGGAGGAACACCGGATGCGAAACCGAAGTTTCATCAAACATTATTACATCATGTTGTTGCCCGGAATGGTGTGGCTGCTGTTCATCAGCATCATTCCCATGTTCGGGATTGCCATTGCCTTTCAGGACTTCAACCCGGGCCAAGGCATATGGAAATCAACCTGGATCGGGCTCGAAAACTTCGAATATATGTTCAGCCTGAACGATACCAAAACCATTTTCTTTAATACGGTGTACATTGCTGTCATGAAAATTGCGGGCAATCTGATCGTGCCGTTAATCTTTGCGATTATGCTCAATGAATTGCGTCTCATGGTGGTCAAGCGCTGGGTTCAAACGATCGTATACCTTCCGCACTTTTTGTCATGGGTTATTCTTTCCGGCATATTGCTCGATGTGTTTTCGTATACGGGTCCTGTCAATGGACTACTCAACTTGCTGGGGATTGAACCGGTGTTATTCTTTGCGCGTGCAGACCTGTTCCCGTTTATTGTCGTAGGCAGTGATGTATGGAAGGAATTCGGTTTCAACACGATCATCTATCTGGCAGCGCTGACGGGCATCAGCCCATCCCTGTACGAAGCCGCTTCGATTGACGGAGCAACCCGGATGCGCAGAATCTGGCACGTGACTTTACCTGGCCTGCGAACTACGATCGTGCTCTTGGCTGTGCTGAGTTTGGGAAACGTGCTCAACGCAGGTTTTGATCAAATTTTCAATCTGTACAATCCGCTGCTGTATTCGACGGGCGACATTATCGATACCTGGGTATACCGCGAAGGTCTGCTGAACATGCAGTACGGACTTGCAACCGCGGTTGGGTTGCTGAAATCGGTGGTCAGTTTCGTGCTCATCATCGTCTCGTACCTGCTTGCTTCGAAGTTCGCCAATTACCGCATATTCTGACAATGAGAAGGAGTTGAGCGAGATGATAAGAGAAACGACGCTGCGATCCAGAGTATTCGATGTAACGCTGCTGGTCGTGCTGCTCCTGATCGCGTTCCTGTGCATTTTGCCTCTCTGGTATACGCTGGCCGTGTCTTTAAGCGAAAAATCGGCTGCTGCTGCGGGGAAAGTATGGTTATGGCCCGTTGGCTTCAACTTCAATTCATACCAGCAAATTATCGGAGACCGTTCCTTTTTCAATTCCTTCTGGATTTCCATTCAACGGGTTGTGCTTGGTGCGACAATCACGTTTATCGTGACGACAATGATGGCTTATCCGCTCTCCAGAAGTCCGCGCGAATTTCGCATGCGTAATGTGTTTATGTGGATTCTCGTGTTCACACTGCTGTTCAACGGTGGTTTGATTCCCTGGTATATGACTGTAAAGGCCATCGGGCTTTATGATACCATTTGGGCGCTTGTTCTTGGCGGGGGAGTGCCGGTATTTAACGTCATTCTGATCGTGAACTATTTCCGTAATTTGCCCAAGGAACTTGACGAGGCTGCGCTCGTGGACGGGGCCGGGCCGTGGAGAATGTTGATCACCATTTATGTGCCGCTGGCCGTGCCCGTGCTGGCTACTGTAACGTTGTTCACCATCGTGTACCATTGGAACGAGTTCTTTCATGGTCTGGTGCTGACTTCAGGGCAGGATCATTATCCGCTGCAAACGTTAATCCAGCAATTTGTCGTGGTCATCGACGCGTCCAACATGAC
Organism: Paenibacillus xylanilyticus; assembly: GCF_047246825.1. GTDB lineage: Bacteria > Bacillota > Bacilli > Paenibacillales > Paenibacillaceae > Paenibacillus > Paenibacillus xylanilyticus_B. Next base: position 400,216 of record NZ_JBFOLB010000001.1, read on the forward strand.
GGAAGACCAATATAAGCGGATGAATGAGTTGTCCAATCAAACACTGAATGCCGCAAAAATTTTCATCGCCATGCTTCCCGTATTGATTGTCTATCCATTCCTGCAGCGCTTTTTCATTCACGGGATTACACTCGGTTCGGTGAAGGAGTAGCTGCTTGGTTCATGATGCAATACGGGGCTATTGAAAGGTTCCATGGCCTGGAATTTCTGCCAAATTGAAAAGCCTGCAAAAGATGGATCGGTGCGTCCCATTTTATTGCAGGCTTTTTGCATGGTTCGATATACAGGAGACGATATAACTCCTCCGAGAGTAAGTTTGTGAATTTGTACAAAAATAGGAAATTAAATCCGAAAAGCTTCTCTTTTTTTTAATGGATTTCATCTGTATCATTTGATTAATTCAGAAGGGAGACTGACGAGATGAACAATAGAGAAGCGTTTTCGAACCGGGTCGATTCGTATTTAAAATACCGCCCGAGCTATCCGGAAGAGGCAGTTCATTATTTATACGACTTTGTGGGTTTGCGTTCGAACAGTAAAATATCAGACGTCGGTTCTGGTACAGGGATTTTTTCCAAGCTGCTTCTGGAACGGGGAAGCAATGTGATTGCGGTCGAGCCCAATCCAGCCATGAGGGCAGCCGCTGAGCAATTGTTAGAAAGCTATCCAAACTTTCAAAGTGTCTCAGGTTCCGCAGAATTTACTGGGTTACCTGATCAGTCGGTGGAGTTTATTGTATGCGCACAGGCGTTTCATTGGTTTGATCGTTTAGCAGCGCAAACCGAGTTTCGCAGAATTCTACAGCCGGGTGGGAGAGTGATACTCATCTGGAATTCCCGTCTTACAACGGGTACTCCATTTCGTGAACAGTATAATCAACTGCTTCATACATACGGAACCGACTACGAAAAAGTAAATCATAAAAATATTTCACGCACGAAGCTTCTCTCTTTCTTTAAGGAAGGTTCGATGCAAGAGATGGGATTCAGAATGAGTCAGGAGTTCGATTTCGAGGGCTTGAGAGGAAGGTTACTATCATGTTCCTACAGTCCTGCACCTGGGCATCCAAATTACAATCCAATGATGACGGAACTGCGAAATCTATTTGATCGGAATCATCAAGATGGTATCGTTCCATTCGATTATGAAACGGAGATATTTTGGGGAGAAGTATAGTTTGATGTGATGTGTCTTTGGAAGGACAACAATAAACCCATTGAGAAGTCGTCGTTTGGAGGCTCTTTTTACTTGTTCATATTCCGTTCATATTGTCGTCACGAAGGGGACATCTTGCTTGATTACACTTTGAATATGTCGCTAAGGTGGCTCTTCAGATACAAGGACAGGAGAAGATGAACGTGGCAAAAACGGTGGAAACAAAAACAACGGGGACCAAGAGCCGCAAGAAACGGAACTTATGGTTAAAAATTATCGGGGGTATCGTCGGGGTGCTCGTGCTGTTCATGGGCATCGTGTTTGTCGTAAATGCAATCAGCAACGGAGTCGAGAAAAAGAAAATCGAACCGTATGGCCAGTATGTCCATGTGGACGGGAAAAAGATGAATACTTACATTCAGGGAGACGGCGAACAAACCATCGTTCTCCTTCCGGGGCAAGGAACTCCGTCGCCTGTGCTTGATTTCAAGTTATTGATCGATGAGTTGTCTCCCGATTACAAAGTCGTGGCGATCGAGCCGTTCGGATATGGATTGAGTGACGAAACCGAGAAAGACAGAACAACAGAGAATATCATCGGTGAAATTCATGAAGCTGTGCAGCAGCTGGGTATTGACCGTTATGTTCTGATGGGACATTCGATCACAGGGCTATATGCTGTATCCTATGTGAATACCTATCCGGATGAAGTTCTTGCTTTTGTCGGTATTGACAGCAGTGTTCCCAATCAGCCCGGCATGGATGTTAAATTGCCTTTAAAATCAATGCAGTTTCTTCAAGATTCAGGTCTGATGAGATTGCTCAAAAAAGTGAGCGGAGATCCTTATGAGTCGCTTGCGTTCGATGAGCATACCAAAGAACAAATGGACTTGATTTCGAATCAAGTCGGAAGCAACCGGTCGTTGTTGGATGAGCTCCGACATCTCGGTTCCAATTTTAAAAATGCTGAGCATCTCACCTACCCTCATGATTTGCCAGTACTTCTCTTCGTTCAATCGAATAATGAGCACAATGAGCAGTGGATTCCGCTGCATGAGCAGCAAGTCAAACAATCTGCACAGGGCAAAATGATCCCGATGGAAGGTTCACATTACCTGCATCATACAAAATTCAAAGAAATCGCCGAGGAATTCAAAAACTACATGAAGCAAATCCAATAGTATGGTTGATAATTAAACTGCGGTGCCGAACCTTGGTGCCGTGGTTTCTTTGTTATGCGATTACCTGTTACCGATTACGTTAATGAGGGGCTATAAACCATTCCAAAAAAAACGAATGAATAATTTATGTAGTATCTATATAGTTCGTAAATAACTGTGAACAAATCGTTAATTCGTTGACAATGGATGTTATATTTATTAGAATACGAAATGGACATCAGGTTAAAAACAGATATGAGTATCCTTATTGTTGGTTTGGAAGCTTACAATTATAGAGCTGTTAAATCCTAATGACGAATATAGGAGCAATAATATTACAATCCTATATGAAGATTAGGATTTTTTGTTTTTAGCTTTGGAGCATAATATGAAGGTTGGAGGCTGGCTTTATCATGGACAATTGGTTCAAATTAAAAGAAAGAGGCACGAGCGTTTCCACGGAAATCATCGCAGGGATCACGACGTTCTTCACGATGGTATACATAGTGATCGTAAATCCAGGAATACTCAGCAGCACAGGGATGGACTTCAATGGAGTATTCATTGCTACGGTGCTGGCAAGTATTGTGGCAACACTGATTATGGGATTATGGTCTAATTATCCAATCGTCTTGGCGCCTGGTATGGGACTGAATGCGTTCTTTGCCTATAGTGTGGTTGGCGGTTATGGCGTGTCTTGGCAGGTTGCACTGGGAGCGGTATTTATCGCAGGGCTTTTGTTTATTATTTTATCGCTTACTTCATTCCGCTACATGCTGCTTGATGCAATTCCTTCGAGTCTTAAACACGCGATAACAGCGGGGATCGGATTGTTTATTACAACGGTAGGCCTGCAAAATTCCGGGATAATTGCCGATTCAGAATCGAATTTGATTACCCTTGGGAACTTGGCTGAGCCAATGACTTACCTGACCATTATCGGATTGATTATCACGGTTGTGCTAATGGCCTACAATGTAAAAGGTTATCTGTTCATCGGAATGGTGATTACAGCGATACTCGCCTGGATCATGGGGCTGTTTCAAATGCCGGAATCCATTGTATCCATGCCGCAAGGTATTACGACAACGGCGTTCCAATTGGATCTGGCAGGCGTATTCTCTAATGGGCTGTATACGATCATATTTACGTTCCTGCTGATCACCCTGTTTGATACGACAGGAACAATGCTCGGAGTAGCTGAACAAGCGGGACTGCTCAAAGATGGTAAATTTCCGCGTTCACGCGGTGCGCTGCTGGCAGATGCGGTCGGGACAACTTCTGGGGCACTGTTGGGAACAAGCCCTACATCGGCTTATATCGAGTCCAGCACAGGGGTAGCTGCAGGCGGAAGAACAGGACTGACAGCGGTAACGGTGAGTGTGCTGCTCGCTCTTACTTTGTTCTTTACACCGATCGTGAGTGTGATATCAGGTATTCCAGCGATCACTTCTCCGGCACTGATCATTGTTGGTTACTTTATGATCAATGTCATCAGCAAAATCAATTGGAAGGATCTCGAAGAAGCATTTCCTGCCTTCCTGATTATCATACTTACTCCGTTGACGCACAGTATTGCGACAGGCATTGGCGTAGGGTTCATTTTCTATCCGGTACTCAAGCTGCTCCGCGGAAAGGGCAAGGATGTTCATCCGATATTCTACATTTTTGCGGTATTGTTCTTCATCCAGCTTGTGTTCCTGGACCACTAATAGACTGTTTAATAAAAAGGAGAACTGCCTGTATACAGGCAGTTCTCCTTTTTTTCATTAATTCATTTAGGCTTTAGAGTCTTCCGGAATCCTAAATGAAACGGTAGTGCCCTGATTTTTTGTACTATGGATGGCCAAACCGCTGCCGAAAGTTTGCATGAGTCGTTGGTTTGTATTGTACAGTCCAATGCCGCCTTTTCTCTGCCCGGGAGCATTCCATAATTGGGCGACTTGGTCGGGTTCCATTCCAACTCCATCATCCGCCAATTCAATGACAATGAAATCTTCCTGCCGTGCAATCCTTATCCGTATCGTACCGCCTTTAACTCTGGTTACAATACCGTGCCGGACTGCATTTTCCAATATTGGTTGAATCGTTAAAGGGGGGATAAGTACGTTAATGTTCCAGTCAACTTCCCATTCGATGTTCAATCGAGCTCCGTACCGTTCCTTTTCTACGTATAAGTAGGCTTGTATAAGTTCAAGCTCCTGCTTGAGCGGTATCAGACGATTTTTATTTCGGTAATGAAAGCTGATTTGTAGGTAGGTGCTAAATGAATCCACAAGCCTGCGCATACGTTCGATGTCGATGTCGCTAAGCGCGACAATCGAATTCAACGTGTTAAACAAAAAATGAGGATGGATTTGTGCCTGCATATATGCGGCTTCCATTCTAAGACGGTCATCAACAGAGTGTTTTAAAGTAATCAACGAATGGATGCGGTATCTTAATTCCACCGGGTCGACTGGTTTTGTGACGTAATCGTTAGCCCCAGACTCAAAGCCGGCATACACATCATTCGATTCACTTCGGGCTGTCAGTAATAGTACGGGCAGCTCAGAAGCGTTGTAGCGCTCTCTCACAGCGCGTGTGAGTGCATAGCCAGACATTTCAGGCATCATTACGTCCGCGATGAGGAGATCCCAGGATTGGGTACCGAGGAGCTCAAACGCTTCAGTAGCTGAAACAACACATCTTAGATGGTACGACTCTGTAGAAAGGATGCCAGCCAATACTCTCAGGTTAATAGGGTCGTCATCAACAACCAGAATACTCACGGGATGTTCGGTCGACATTGAGCTTGTTTGCAGCTTCACCGAGGCAGGTCTTTGCTTGTAGTCAGCACTGGCTGCAATTTCGTTTAAGGTATCTCTCCCGACAAGAGGAAGGACAACCTGTTGTACACTGTTTTCTGCGTCCATATCAGCAGACGGAAGTGTGAATTCAAACGTCGTTCCTTTATCTTTCTCCGATATAACGGTGAGCTCTCCGCCATGAAGTTCTACGAGTTCCTTGCTAATGCTTAGCCCAAGCCCGATCCCCTTGGCGTCATTTAATCCTTGCTCACCTTGTTCATATGGAAGAAATACGCGCTTGATTGTTTCTTGATCCATTCCAATACCCGTATCCGTTACTTGGATAGTTACTCCGCTTCCCTCAGTATAAGCGTCTACCGTAATTTCCCCGTTCTCCGTGTATTTGATCGCATTATGAACCAAGTTTAGTACTATTTGAAACAGACGCTTTTCATCTGCATGAACGGAGGGGAGCGAATCAGGAATGTCTGCTTTTAACTGTACGGATGAACCTTCCATCATAAATTTTAATAGATCAAACACCCCGTTTGAGACGGAAATGAAGGAAACGCTGCTCGGATACAGTTGAATTCTTTTCTCTTTAAGGTGAGTTATATCCAAGAGATCATTCAACAAATGGGACATCTGGTAGCTGACCTTAACCAGAAGATCTAGGTCTTCGCTACTTTGTTTGCTGAGCGTTTCTTTCTCACGTTCTGCAAGGCTTATCGCGATATTCGTGATTCCATGCAGTGGTGTACGCAGCTCATGAGAGGTGTTGGCAAGAAATCGGTTTTTCATCTGATCCGCCAGCTGCAGCTTATCGTTCAATTCACGTATGCTTTGGATATTACGAACATACCGCTTAAACCAATAGGCAGAAAACCCGATAATGGCCGCAAGTACATCGATGGGATAATATACAGCGGGGAGTGCCGTATAACCACTAATTGCCCCCCAAATCGAGCTGGCCAATACGCCGCTGGCCGACAGGAGTAAGAAAATAGAATCTTCCTTGTTCTTTAAAACCATTTGAATAAAGAGAAAAAGTGACGCTATCATCGGCAGCAAGTAAAAAGCACTAAACACTTTGTACTCTACAAGAAAATGAACCCATTGTACCGGTATGATCAAGATCAGGACGGTATACGACGCCAAAAGCACACTGAATGCGGTAAATAAGCCACTGTGTTTGGGAGAGGCAAAACGTCGACTCATTCTCAAGATAAAATAGGAAAGCCATGAATAAGAAAGTACGGATATCTTAACTTCCCATGTGTAGTTTAATGGCAGTACCTTCAGCAGAAGAGTGTCGTTTGATGTTGCTACGGTTAAAGCAGCAGAGACAAGCAGCAGAAAAAAGTCAAGCAGGGACCATTGCCTCGGGTTGAATGAGTATAAAATACAGGCATATAATCCGTGCAATATAAGGATGACAATCATGATGAGCTGAAAATCAACGGAAGCCCCATTTTCTTTTTGGATCGCCAAGTGGGATCCCAACTTGATCGGCTTAACGATTCCCCCAGCGTATGGGTGATCATGATTAGCCACTCGGATGAGTATATTGAGTTCATTGGTGTTACGGTCAGGCACATAATCGACGATAAATGAGCTTCGGTCCGGTAGGTAAGTCTGACCGGACTCACCAGTATTCCCCATGGATGCAATCGTTTCACCGTTGATATCCAATGTGACTGCAGATTGAATTTCTTGAACCCAGAGTGATATAGGGGCTGAGAGTGGACGATCCAGCAAAATTCGAACCTGGTATGTTCCGAATCCATATGAAGTTTTTGTTTCATCTCCCCATGCGTTTTTCCAGTCTCCAGGAACAGGCAAAAAGAGAGGCTTGTCCGGCTTCGCCATTTCGTACTGTTTTGCATACGTATCGGAATAAAAAATCCATTCGCCGTTTAGATTGATGGGTTTGGAACCCAATAAATCCCAACCTCTTAAATCGAGAATACCATTCGAAACTTTCGGCTGATCTGCTGGAGGAGCATACGTCGCAAGCCAAAGCCAACGGATCCCAAGGAGTAAGGATAAAAAAACAATAAAGGGGACAACATAGTGGATTAGCTTAGAAATTTGAGTTTTATCGAGTACTTTTGTATGTAGCGCTCTCACGTTCACGTTCCTTTAATCCATTCTTTCTTTCCAATATAATCATTACGGCAACGGACGTACATCCGTATATTGGTAATTATGGAAGAGTGAAGGGCTTTAACGTATGGAATCGTATAAAGGATTCTATCCTTATCGATCTCGTCCCAATTTCAATGTTTAAATCATAGAGTAGCATATTGTAAGCTGGACAGTAATTCAGTAATTTATCATTAACTATAGGGCAGCTCAGTAATTGCAAAAGCTTTTGGATGACTACAGTCAGTTACTCGCGGAAATAATAACCTTTAGCTTTCTAATCCCGGACTGTAGCCTTCAGTTCCGTACCAAGGAGATTGAAGAACCGTGAAAATTGTAGCTTTATATGTCATCCTCGCTTTATTAGTAATGGTAATGATCCTCTCAGTCGATATGTTGTCAGGCATGAGTATATTTGAGGCGTTGCAATCCATCTCGGAGGTTGTTGCCAATACAAGCATACAGGAGGGGATTGCCATGGTTGTTTTCCTTTCCCTTCCTTTTATCCAGGCTATTGCCACAGCTATACGAAAAGAAAATACAAGAAAATGAGCAACGCTATCTATCGCAATAGCCCGAATTTTTTGCGTATTCGGTGGACAATGAACAACAGGATCGGGATGGCCGCACACGTCACGGGCAAGATATAGCGTAAAAAAACGGTTCCCTCTTCCATATGCCTTGGATAACTCTCTGCACTGATAAATGAACTGAATAGAACGACAACAACAACAGGAACAGCCAACATGCGTGTGTCCTTCACCTTGAATAGATCTGCCGTCACCGCTATGGCTGCGTAACAATACAGTGCCAATTTAAAAAATACACCTATAATTAAAGTCAGGATAACAAGGGCATCCAGCCGCTGGACAAAATTCGCCAGATTGACCAGCGTTATGGTGGTGTACATCGGAAAGGTAGCCCTATAATAAACATCCTCTCCAAGAACCGACAACTCAATAGCATGTGTCACACAAAGCAGGATACCGCTTAAAACGACAGCTGCTATCCCCATTTTACCAGTGAGACGGGATTTTTGAAGATGAGGTAAAACCGTAGTTATGCAGATTAGTTCACCGAAAGGAAAGATCCAAATATTAGGATAGGCCAATCCAAGGGATTGCTTCCAATCTTCCGCATGCAGAGGAAATAAATTTTTGAAATCAACGAGACCTGCAGCAATTACAACAAAACTGCATATTAATCCCATAATGAAAATAACGACCAGATAAATTTCGGCCGTTCTGGCAAACACTTCAAGCCCCTTATTCAATATATACATGACAGCAATAGCCATGATGGCATTGACGATAAATATTGGTGTCCGGTCATAGGAGGCAGCAATTAACAGGTCACCAGCTTCACGCAGGTTTCTGGAGCCATTAAACATGAAGACCGAAATGTACAGCAAACTCACCGGCCATCCGATTGTTCTACCTAGAATCTTCTGAATATATCCGCTTATGATCAGACCGGGATATTGACGGGATAGATCGTTATAGATCAGATATAATAACAGTCCACCAGGCAGAGCAAGCAGGATGGATAGCCACACAGCATGTCCACTTTCAAGCCCGATGGGAACCACAATGGCTGTCCCTAATTCAAATAAAACAATAATTGCAAACAATTGATTTAAACCTATGACTTCTTTTTTCATAGCCAATGCTCCGCTTCTTCAGTTGGATTCATCTTCATGCTGCAAGTACGGCTTGGATCTCATTCCTGTACCCCGGATATAAGCATCAACACGAACATCCAGCTTCCCTTGGGCAAACATAGAGTCCCAATCTTTTTTCACTGTTTCCCACTCCTGCGGACGGAGGCGTTTCAGTTCATTGCCAAAATCAAAAATATCACTTTTCAGTCGCTGAGCCGCTCGTATGGACTGGATTGCTGCTTCTTTTGTCTGCTTTGCCAATTGCTTCTCCAATTTCTCGATTTCATAACCTTTGCTTAAATCCACAAATCCACGTGTTTCGTTTATTTTTCCTTCCTCCTGGATGTGTACATGGAAAATAGGCAATCCCTTTTGAAGCTCTACGTTTACAACTGTTTTGGAGAAGTTAATATCAACGGCGACTGACGCTTCTAAATCCTCCGCGTTAACGTTGACTGTGGTCTGATTTATCTTGTTCTGCACCCAAACTGCCCCTTTTGCCTCGGAGCCTTCGAGCCAAGCTGTCAGTTTTCCTTTTTTGAACACACCAAGTCCACTTATGGAGAGAATGGCCTTCACATCCGTTTGTTCCAGATTTGCTTTCTTTTTGCCTTCCTCCTTGTCACCGATAATTCGGATGCCGCTGATAGACACCTCACCTTCTCCAGTTAAACCATTGATCAACTCAAAAATATTAATATTCCTATTTTCACCCCAGATTGCCGCCGTGTTTTTAGCTTTCTTGACCAAGCCCATAGCGGGAAGACTCTCGATTGGCAAAAGGATCTTCAGAACAGAATTTGCGTCAGCGTCTCTCGAAACCAGAACGGAAGTATTTAACCTCAGCTCGTGGGATCTTTCAAATACGTCAAAAATCTCGCTTATTCCGCTTCTGGCCATCTGTTCCCCGATCACTACAAGCTGCGTATGGGCAAAAAACAGCTGTCTTGCAGCTTTTTTTGAGGTTTTGCGCAATGCTCCAAATAAAGTTCTGTCCGTTGCGGAATAGACTGAGATGGTAGGCTGTCCTGTACTGGCTCCCATGCTTGTTGCCGTTGCTGAAGGATTTACAATCTGAAAGGTGACTCGATATTCATCCTTATCGGAAGCTTTATCGATTCCCATGCCGGTGACGATCGCCATTTCATTCAGTTCCCGGCTGTTCCAACAGCTGGTCAACAGTATAACCACAAGCATATAAGGTATGGTTCGCAGCAGCCCTTTTAACTTCATGCGATTTCTATGCCCCTTTTTACTTTATACGTTTATTATTTTTTTTCTGACTGATTAGGCGCGGCCGTCTTTTCATGAATTGGAAGGGCAGGCGGAATACGCTATCCTTCTGATTCTCGATAATAAACGGAGCAATAGGAGACATGTACGGAATTCCCAATGAGGTTAGACTGCACATATGCGCAATCAGGATAAAGCTAAACACGCACATGCCGTAGAGTCCTATAAATGCAGCTATGAACATGATGACGAAACGGAGGATCCTAACCGAAAGAGCCATGTTGAAGGCCGGTGTTGCAAAGCTGGAGATACCCGTCAGAGAGACGAGAATAACCATCGCAGGTGAAACAATCCCCGCTTGTACCGCTGCCTGTCCGAGCACCAGACCGCCAATAATCGATACAGTCTGGCCAATGGGAGAGGGCATCCTAATCCCCGCTTCACGAATGATCTCAAATGTTACTTCCAACAGGAGGGCCTCAATAAAAGTGGGAAAGGGCACGCCTTCTCTCTGGGAGGCCAGATTAATTAACAGCGGGGTCGGAATCATTTCCTGATGAAAATTCAGAGCTGCCACAAACAAACCCGGACCAAACAAGGAAATGATAAGGCATATAAACCGCAAAACCCGGATCAGGGACGATATGTCATATCTCTGGTAGTAATCTTCAACGGCATGAAAAAACATGAAAAAAGTGGTAGGTGCAATGAGTACAAAAGGTGTTCCGTCGACAAAAATGGCAATTCGTCCCTCAAGCAGATTGCCTGCTACACTGTCCGGGCGTTCCGTATTGTACAGTGTTGGAAAAGGCGAATATTTATTCTCTTCAATCAGCTGCTCTATGTATCCCGATTCCAGAATCCCGTCGATCTCAATGTCCTGCAGCTTTTGCTTGAGTTTCTGTATCGTCTCGTCCTTTGCTATTCCGTGGATATACATGATAGATACATCGGTTTGTGTCACAGTGCCGATTTTCATGGTTTCAATCCACAGGTTGGGGGTTTTGATTCTACGCCGGACAAGAGAGAGGTTCGTTCCAATGGATTCCGTAAAACTTTCTTTTGAGCCCCGGATGGCTACCTGAGTAGAAGCTTCTGTGACCGCTCTGACCTCGCCACCGCTGGTGTTTCCGCTAAGTGCTTCGGCTAGCCCATCCAATAGAATAATTGTATTTCCCGAAAGAAGGGTTTCAAAAAGCAGCTTCCAATCCTTGATTATTTTTTCTTCACCAGTACTCAAGGCTTTGCTTTTCATGAATTGATAAATTTCTTCTACCGAATTTAATTGCGGCTCACCGCCAATCATGTCAAAGGCCATAATGTGCGTAATAAACTCATCGACACTTTCTTTGTCATTTAAACCATTTATATATATAGCAGCAATCTCAATACGTGCAGTTAACAACGAAAATTTGCGAATAATAATGTCAGGACTGTTTCCAAACCGGATTGTGATTTCATGCAGATTTTTCGCTAATTTCGTGGAGATCAAGGGCTCTTGATTACCGGGCATCGTCTACACCTCCCGTCTATACTATTTGCTGACACAACTTGTTTTATGCAGCATATGGGAATCATGCATTTAGACCTAATCCTAAAAAAGTAGATGTTCCATAGGAGTTCAAGAACTTGTCGTGATTGTCGAAAAACGTTGTTCATGTTCCATTCATCCATATGACCAACACACCAAAGAACAATTGAACATCATGATACGCAAAAACATGTATAACAGCACTCAATTAAATGAGGCAGAGAGCATGTATTCCAACTTCAAAGCAGCTGAACAGCTAACTTTTCCTTCCCATTTACCTGTCCTTTTTTTTGTACAAGCTAATCACCCTGTGACGGCTCAATGGATCCCTGAACATGAGAAGCAAATAGAGGAGTCTCTGTACGGGGAGATGGTCTTGTTGGACGCGGGACAGTATTTATATCGTTCCCATCCAAAAGAAATCGCTGAAAAAATAAGGGTTTTACGAATGCAATAAAATGAAAAATGAATTGCAGACCGTAATTTGATGATCAGGTTAATGGTCTTTTTTGTTATGAAGAGCCTGGCAACAGACCACCGTGAACGATTGCTTTTGTTCAACTAACGTTGCGAAGTTTATAAAAAAGTTGCTAAGCTTCGCCCCTTTGGATATGATTATTTAATGCGGTGTTTTCGAGAAAATAACACTTATATGGTTAATTGATAATAAAGGATAGTGAGGTAAGCGAAATGATTGCAAGAACAGAAGAAGACTTTAATGGATTGAAGGAAATCGGCAAAATTGTTGCCTCGATTAGAGATGAAGTGGTACGCAGAACAATTCCCGGCATAACGACAAAAGAGCTTGACGATATAGCTGGAGAGCTTTTTGAGAAAGAAGGCGCAGTGTCAGCTCCAAAAAGCGAATATGATTTTCCTGGTTACACTTGTATTAGTGTTAATGAAGAAGTGGCACATGGTATTCCAGGAGATCGGGTCATTCAAGAAGGGGATCTGGTGAATGTAGATGTCTCCGGCTCCAAGAACGGTTATTTCGCTGATACAGGAATCTCGTTTGTCGTAGGCGATGGAGAAGAAGTGTTAACGAAAATATGCAGCGTTGCTAAACAAGCATTTGAAGCAGGTCTTAAAAAAGCAAAGCCTGGCTCCAAAAAAAGCGGAATTGGAAAAGCGGTATTCCTAACAGCCAAACAACATGAATTAACGGTCATTAAAAACCTTACAGGACATGGTGTTGGACGTGCAATACACGAAGCACCTGACCATATTTATAATTATAACGATACAACGGATGATGAGTTGTTAAAGGAAGGGATGGTTATCGCATTCGAACCATTTATCTCAACTCTTGAAGAGGAAGTATACCAAAAAGGAGACGGCTGGACCTTTGCAACAAAAAAAAGCCATGTAGCTCAAGTGGAACATACGATTATCCTTACTAAAAAAGGCCCAATTATTGTTACACTTTAATGAATTCAATAGGGTAAATAATAAAGGCATTGTTCGATTAAGAACATGCCTTTATTTCTTGTTTACATAAACATATCCAGAATCAAAACACGAGCAAGTCCTACCAACGATATAATCGTTACCATAGTAGACCTGGTTTTTAACGTTTTGCCGATACTGAGATTAAAATATTCTTTGTAAATCCAGAATCCTGCATCATTGACGTGAGAGAAGGTAACGCTTCCTGCACCCGCAGCCAGTACCATCAATTCTGGACTTACACCCGTTGCAGCAACCAGAGGTGCGGCAATACCAGCTGCTGTCATACTTTTAACTATGACAATATTTGTCGTAATTAGGATTTATAATGAGGGTATCTTAATGAAAGGAGATGCAATGGTTATGAACCGAAGAGTGATTTTAGATTTAGCAGTTACTTTAGATGGTTTTATAGAAGGGAAAAATGGGGAAGTTGACTGGTGTATCATGGATTCTGATATGGGGTTTAATCATTTTCTAAATCAAATTGATACTATTTTATACGGAAGAAAAAGCTATGATTTATGGGGGGAACATACTCCAGAAAATGAATATACTGATGCTGAGAAGGAGTTTTGGGATATGGTGCATACTAAAAAGAAGTATGTGTTTTCGAAGACTCGAAACGAGACTAATCATAAAGCAATTTACATTAATGATAATATTCTTGAAGAAGTTATTAAATTAAAGAATAAACCAGGTAAAGATATTTGGTTATACGGTGGAGCAAATCTTATTACTACTTTCATTAATTTAGGGCTAGTTGATGAATTCAGATTATCCATTCACCCTGTTGTCTTGGGAGAAGGAAAACCACTATTTATTGAGGTGAAACAGAGAATAAATTTAAAAATGGCTGATACGAGAAGGTTTACTTCCGGCGTTGTGCAATTAATTTATCATCTGGATGGGAAATAATACTGCCCGATTGGCAGCTACTCTAAGAGGTTATTGAGAGCATTAGAAAGTTCAGATGAGATTGAAAATAAATAAACAATGAATGCTTCCTCGGGTGCGAGGGAAAAGAACATGGTCCTATTGGAAGCCGCTATTTTAGCGGTTTTTTGTTTTATCTGTAGAAGTTCTTCTCCCAAAGTAAGGACAAGAACTTCTGTAGAGTTCGAAATATTAATACCCACTTTATTGAAATTTATGCTTCAAGTTAGTAATGAATAGGTCAAGCAGTGTATCTCCAAACTCTCCAGTATGATCTAGATTAGAGACGAGTTAGTACTGGACTAAAGCGGGGGAAGTTTCTCAGCCCATAATCGCAGATGTAATCCGGCTCTAGAATGATGGAAAATAAAGGGTTTACTATTATGATATACAAGTAAAACATTAGGATACTAAGAAATGAGGTTTATTCAATGAAAAAGAAAAGTGCTTTAAAGGGACTTACTCTAATGACAGTTGGTGCGTTATTTTCTTCTCTACTAGCTGGCCCAACAGCATTTGGAGACCCGATAGTATGGAGTGAGAGTAAGGCCGGATTAGAACAAACAGCCGCCCATACAGGGCCGATGTCTTCGGTCGAAGTTGAGCAATTTGCAGATGATTTCTTTAATCGGCCGGAAATCAAAAAAAAGCTAGTTGGTGCAGCTTTTACAATCGTTGCAGATAACAAAGTATTGTTAAACAAGGGCTATGGCTATTCCGACTTGGAAACCAAAACTTTCGTGGACCCTGAGCAGACGATTTTCCGGATGGCCTCCATTTCCAAAGTAATGACTGCCACTGCTGTAATGCAGCTTGTAGAGCAGGGGAAGATCAATCTGGACGAGGACATTGAAAAATATCTTGGTGGGATGACGATTACGAATCACACGGGAACACCTGTCACCATGAGGCATTTGTTAACGCATACATCAGGTTTCGATTTTACGGACTATATTTCATCTAACAATGGAAATCATGTGCAATCCTTAACGGAATTTATTGAAGCTAACCTGCCGACGGTTATACGAACACCAGGTGAGAGTTACCGGTATGATAATTTTGCTTTTAATCTTCAGGGATACATTATTCAACGAATGGTTGGCTATCCATTTGAAGAATACATACAAAAGCATATTTTTGAACCATTGAATATGAAGAATAGTGATTTTCTCATGAGTGCACAAGTCAAAAAACAGCTGGCAACAGGTTACGGAACAAATGGCCAACCCAAAGAGCAGTATCCAAATGACCCGGTTATTATGCCAGATGGAGGGATGTTTGGCACGAGTGGCGACATCGCTCAATTCATGTTGGCTCATTTGAATGAAGGAAGTTACGGCAGCTCTCAAATCCTCTCCAAAACGACAATAGAAGAAATGCATCGCACGCAAGTCGAAGTTCAAGAGCAGGTGCCCACAATGGCTTTGGGTTTCGAAAAATTTTACCGGCACGCATATCATGGCCAAATGGTTATTGGTAAAGGGGGAGATTTACCCGGCTATCATTCATGGATGTGGTTGATTCCAGAGCACAAGATTGGTGGATTCGTCATAACCAATAGTGATGCGAGCCAAGACATAGGGGAAGAATTGTTTACAGCATTTATGGATCACTACTACCCCCAAGAAAAACAGAAAGCAAAGGATTGGCCGCTCCATTCAAATGAGTTGGATCAGTATACAGGAACCTATCGATATCTTCGCCAGCCTTATTTGTTCTTTGACATCGTGAAACAGAAAGGGGAACTTTCGATTTCAGGTCCAAATGGAACACATACGTTAAAACCAGTCGGAGATCAGTTGTTCGTTGATGAAGAAGGAAACCAAGCCGTCTTCAAGAAAAACTCAGACGGTAAAATCACCTATCTGGATTACATTTTGCCAGACTCTTGGTTCGGAAAAATACCTGATCTCCCTCAATATTCTGACGTAGCTAACGACGACTATGCTGGGGCTATTTATCGCTCAACCAAATTGTTTATGTCACAGCACAATGAAAAACGTTCTACACACTATTATCCTGATGAGGCTATTACGAGAGGTGAATTTGCATCCCAATTGATTCAGTTTGCTAATTTAAGACCTTCTGATAAGCCGGTGGTGTTTAAAGATGCCGAAGGACACAAGTACGCATCTGCAATTCAAACCCTCGCAGACCTTGGAATATTGGTAGGCACTTCAACTGAAATGTTTGATCCGGATCGTAAAATCAGTCGCCAAGAAGCAGCAACAATTCTCTGGAGGCTCTCATCGAGCGTGGACTTACCTATAATCTCGGCAGAAATCGCTGATCAACCAGCGCCTTGGGCGGTTGACGCCGTGAAATTTTTAGTCGGGGCAGGAATCTACGGACCTGATGTAACAAAAAATGAAGAGGGAATTGTCAACTATCGGTCGCAAGAACCTTTGCTGCGTAAGGAAAGTGCAGTAATTTGGGATTGCTTCAGCAGAATTCTGACTTCAGGATTATAAAATGGTTGAGTCACTAAGCAGGAAGGAGAACAACAAGATGAATTTTAAAATAGGTAGATCGTTTTTATTATTCTTTATTAGTGTATGTCTTCTTTCTCAGTTCTCGATTCCGGCCTATGCCAGAGATCAAATAGAAACAGGAGAAACCCCTTCTGGAATTCCCTATAACCGGCTGGGTCAGGAGATTGATAACTACGTCAATTCCCACATTGGAAAGTCAACTCCCGGCGCTGCGGTTGTGGTCACGAAGGGCGACAAGATTGTTTTCTCCAAAGGCTATGGCTATGCCAATATGGAGCGTAAGTCTGCTGTCGATCCTGCGTCTACCGTATTTGCCTATGGATCCATTAATAAAGCGTTTGTCTGGAGTTCTGTGATGCAGATGGTGGAAGCGGGTAAGATGAGGCTAGATCAAGACATTCGGGCATATTTCACAAAGGAGGTCGCGGTGAAACTGCGTTATGACAAGCCGATGACCATACTGGACATTATGAGTCATACCGCAGGCTATGAGCAGCATCCGCTTAGTACATTTACGCGTTCAGACGAGAATCTGACCTCGCTGGAAGAAACGATACTAGCTAACCAGCCGGAACAAATCTATGAACCCGGCACAGTAATAGCCTATTCCAACTTTGCAACAGCACTGGCTGCCCTAGCGGTCGAGAAGGTGAGTGGGGAATCATTCTACGACTACGAAATGAACCATATCCTTAAGCCTCTTGGAATGAATCATAGTTCTGGTCATCCTACCTTAGCGGATCACCGGGATCTGCTGAAGCAAAAAGCAACAGGTTATGCGACAAAGCAGGAAGGAGGGTTTGAACCAAGAGCACATTACTATGTTCCTCTCTATCCTGCGGGAGCCATGGAAGGTACGGCGGAGGATCTAGCTCGGTTCGTTATGTCACTGTATACATCAGATAGTTCACTGTTCAACCAGCCGGACACCGCACGGAAGATGCTCTCCCGGAGTTATACCCCGAACGAAGAGATCCTGTCGAATGCACACGGATTTTGGGAATATCGGGCAGAGCCTCACGTCGTTGGACACAGTGGGAATGTTAAGGGATTCTCCGGCAACGTTGCGATCGCTCCTGAGGAGCAGCTTGGTATCGTCGTCTTGACGAACATGGAGCTAGAGCAGGAGCTAACCTCTGGTATCATTAATCTGCTGATTCAGGACCAAACGAAAGAAACTGAACATCCTGTTCCGCCTGCCGAATTGTCTCCATCCGGGGAACTGGCAGGATATTATGTACAGTCGAGTGGCACTTATTCTTCGTACCATGAGGTTCTTAACTACCTGGGTTTGATTAAGGTGCAACCGAAAGGTGAGCATGATCTTGTACTGAGCGTGATGGGCATGACGGGAGAACTCAAACAAATACGCCCGAATGTATACCAATTTGCCCAATCCGACAGCCCAAGATTTGAAAGATTGGCACCGATTCTGTATGCAGAAATTTCTGACGAAGGTGTAAAACGATTGAGCAAAGGGATCGCCACGGATATTTTACCGATCAAGGGAAGCCGTTCGCTTCCTGCCCTAATCATCTATCTGGTATGGGCTCTCTTAGCTATCGTATTCTTTCTGGTTGCTCCATTCGTTCTACTCATTCGATGGCTTCAGCGTAGTAAAAAGGGCGCTTCGTCAGCAACCGGCCACATCATGTCGTCTGTTATCTTTTGCGGGACCCTTTTGGTAGCCAATGTCATTTATCAGCTGGTGAGTGCAGTGATCAATGAAAACATGACAGTGGACCAAATGAACTTTGGGATCTCTATAAATTGGGCACTGACCTTGCTTGGCACAGCGTTGTTGGGGGTTGCCATTGTTAAATGGCCGCAATTGATATGGAAGAAAGTGTGGTATACCGTTACAGGAGTGCTGTTTATTGGCTTTGCTCTGATGATGGCGCAATGGAATTTTTACAATTTTATCCCGTAAGAACTGCACACAACTTCAATGGCACATCCGGCTTGGAAAAAAGAAGTTGGTGGAGATCACCAAGAGGCCTTTCCTCCGATTTGTCCAAGGATGCTGTTCAATAAGAAGTATAAAGTTGTAAAAACCCTACTGAAACCTCACAGCTTAAAAGTCTTACAAGCAGCATAAAGTTCTAGAGGGTATTGATTCAATCGTCTTGTGATTGCCAATACTCAATCTCTTAATGAATCGAACAAGCCATCAAGCATGATAACAAAAGAGAAATATCATGAACGGGATCTTTGAGCAGGGGCTCACGCCCAATCTACCAGAGCCGACGCCCGAGCCGGATGAGTGGATGCGTCGGCTTGGTGCGCTACCGCTGATGCACCATCCCGGAGAGCGATGGCAGTACCATATCAGCAACGATCTACTTGGCGTGCTTGTCGCCAGAGTAACGGGCCAGACTTTTGAGACGTTCCTGCGCGAACGAATCTTCGAACCCCTGGGCATGAAGGAAACTAGTTTCCATGTATCGGCCGACAAAATTGACCGGCTGCCGCCTCTCTATGCCCCCGACCCGCAGACCTGGGGAGTTTCATGTGTGGGACGAGGCCAAGGGGGACGCCACAGCCAGCCTCCGGCGTTTCATGGAGGCGGCGGTGGACTTTGCTCCACCGCCGACGATTACCACGCCTATTTCCAGATGTTGCTGAATCACGGGATGCACGGAGCTAAACGAATCCTGTCTCGGTCAGCGGTACAGCTGATGACTACCAACCGTCACACGCCCGAGCAGCAAGCTGCCCGAAGCGTCATGGCTCGTGACAACGTCCATGTGTCATTCGGCCAAGGGCAGCATGGCGGCTGGGGTTCGGCATGGCGGTACGCATCTACAGGAGTGACTACGCGCCCATCGGTCAGTTCGGTTGGGACGGCGGAGCACTCGACTTATGCCGATCCAAATAACCAGCTCACCGGAATTCTACTTACGCAGGTCGGGTTGTCCGCCCCGGATTCAGCGCGGCTTATCCATGACTTCTGGACCACGA
The DNA here is from genome assembly GCF_047246825.1 of Paenibacillus xylanilyticus. GTDB lineage: Bacteria > Bacillota > Bacilli > Paenibacillales > Paenibacillaceae > Paenibacillus > Paenibacillus xylanilyticus_B. The sequence continues at coordinate 419,727 of NZ_JBFOLB010000001.1, forward strand.
TCTACCAAGCAAATGAAGACTGATTTTGTTAAGGTAACGGGAAACGTGAGTTGAAAACAGGATTGATGGGCAGCTTGCTTAATGGCAGCTGCTCTTGAAATGAGAAAAATAAACAAGAGACAAAGTGAAGAGTTGCTCTAATGATGCTGAGCAGCTTTTTTTGTGTGTTTTGGGGATGAAAAAACACATAAAAACAATAAATAACATATTAAAAACAATTAAATACACATAATTTACATGTTTTTTATATTGATTTAACAATAGCTTTGTAGAATCTAATTACAGCAAAGGCAAACAAGCTGGGTTCAAATAGGCGGTTCAAAAATAGTTAGGAGAATGAAAATGAACAGTGAGGGTTTGGTGATTAAAAGCATTAGCAAGTCATTTGGAAGCTATACCGCGCTTGACCATGTCAATGTGAATATACCTAAAGGAAAGTTCACATGTCTTCTTGGTCCAAGCGGATGTGGCAAAACGACACTGCTCCGAATTCTAGCCGGACTTGAGCAAGCAGATCAGGGAAGTGTTATCCATAATGGGCGTGAAATTACCGGTTTGTCCCCTGCCAAACGGAATTTTGGCATTGTTTTTCAATCTTACGCATTATTTCCGAATTTAACGGTCAAAGAGAACATTGCCTACGGTTTAAAAGGGAAAATGCCCAAGAGACAAATCACGGAACGGGTTAGCGAAATGCTTAAATTGGTTGATTTGGAAGGAAAGTCAGAACGATATCCCTCCCAGATATCGGGCGGTCAGCAACAAAGAGTGGCAATTGCTAGAGCCATTGCCCTGTCTCCAGATGTACTATTGCTGGATGAACCTTTGTCTGCGCTTGACGCCAAGGTGCGCGACAAGCTGAGAAGCCAGCTCCGAGATTTGCAGCAGAAGCTAGGTATTACGATGGTGATGGTAACTCATGACCAGGAAGAGGCGCTGACCATGGCGGATCAGATTGTAGTCATGGACCATGGGCGTGTCATGCAATGTGGAACGCCGCAGGAAGTGTATGATCATCCATCAACTCCATTTGTGGCGGATTTTATCGGGATGATCAATTTCATTCCCACGGAAGTAATCAATCCAACGAAAGAAGGCAAACGATTAGCGATTCGTCCAGAGCATATATCGCTAGTCACAGCCAATGAGGCACCAGAGGAAGAAATGATAAACGGATATGTGAAGCATGTCGAGTTTAGGGGATCCTCCTATCGCATTAATCTGCAGGTAGCGGATACGAAAGGCAGCCCGACTGACTACTGCATCTTCATCGATATCGCCTCTGAAACAGCAAGGGAGCATTATTGGGCACCGTCTTCACTGATGAAGTTCAGGCTGATTTCGGAACATATTCTGGAGTTTGAAGAAGTAGGGGCCAGTTAGGAGATGAACTAAATCGATGATGAAACAAACTTCAAACCACCTAACTTATGGCCGATGGAGAAGGAGAGGAACCAATTCTTCCTTTTGGATACTGGGACTTGTCCTTATAGTATTGGTGACCATCGTTATCCTCCCACTGCTTTTTTTGTTCAGGCAAGCCTTCATGGACTCCGCTGGAACGTTTGTCGGTCTGGCTAACTTTACGAGATATTTGGAATCTCCAGCATTACTGCAATCCATGCAACATTCACTCACGATCTCTATTCTTACAACGGTCATTGTTGTACCTTTGGCCTTCGGTCTTGCTTATGTGTTGACCAGAACAGATATCAAGGGAAAAGCCTTTTTTAAAGGGCTCGCTCTGCTCCCATTATTCGCACCCACAATGATGCATGGGCTTGCTTTGACTTATCTGTTTGGAAATCAAGGATTGTTCACAACCGGATTTTTTGGGACGATCCCGTTTGAATGGAACATTCCACTGTACGGACCGGTCGGCATTCTTATTGCCGAAGTCATCTATACCTTTCCACATGCCTTTCTCATTATGATGGCAGGATTAATCATTAGTGATTACCGATTGTATGAAGCAGCCGACTCAATGGGCGCATCACATCTAAGAAAGTTGTGGACCATTACCTTGCCTTCAGTTAAATATGCGCTGCTGAGTGCAGCTACGGTGTGTTTTACACTCAGTTTTACCGATTATGGGGCACCGAAAGTTGTTGGCGGACAATACAGTGTACTGGCAACGGACGTTTATAAACAGGTAGTCGGACAGCAAAACATGTCCATGGGAGCGGTTGTTGGAATCATGCTTACCATTCCGGCCGTGCTGGCTTTCATTCTGGATCGAATCGTTACACGAAAACAGCAGGCTTACGTTACATCCAAATCCGTCCCTTATTCGGTAAAAAAAAATACGCTTCGCAATACTGCTGCTTACATCTATGCTGGTTTATTTTGCATCGTCATATTAACGATAATGGGAGCGGTCATTCTTGCAGCCTTCATCAAAAAGTGGCCTTATAACTTGTCCTTAACGTTGGAAAACTTCGATTTCAGCAATGCGGCTGCGGGTGGATTTAATCCATTCTGGAACAGTGTCGTGATGTCCATCATTACTGCAGTACTTGGTACGGTACTCATATTCTCCGTAGCCTATTTTATTGAGAATACAAAGGGACATCGAAACCTCAGGCAAGCAGCCTATTTTTTATCCATTCTTCCCATGGCTTTACCGGGATTAGTGATTGGTCTGTCCTTTATTTATTTCTTTAACCATCCGGGTAATCCCCTTGGCTTTATTTATGGAACAATGGCCATATTGGTTCTGGCGAACATCCTTCACTTTTATTCGGTTCCCTTCATGACAGCGACAACAACGCTCAAAATGATGGATAAGGAATTTGATCAGGTGTCGGAATCCATGAATGTATCCAGAGGAAAAACGTTCTTCCGGATCACGGTTCCGCTGTCCATGCCTGCCATTCTCGAGATGTTTGTATATCTGTTTGTAAACAGCATGGTGACCATCTCTGCCGTCGTTTTTTTGTATGGTGCAGACTTGAAGCTGGCTTCGATTGTCATTGTAAATATGGATGATGCAGGAGATACAGCGCAAGCAGCAGCCATGTCCGTACTTATTCTAATGCTGAATGTAGCAGTTCGAGGGGGGTATGAACTTCTTACAGCAAGGCTCCGAGAAAAAACAGCTGCTTGGCAAAAAAGATAATTACGTTAGCACATAACTACTTAAAATGGAGGTAATTACATGATTAGAACAGTTATTTTGGATTGGGCAGGTACAATGGTTGATTATGGGAGCTTTGCTCCGGTTGAGGCATTTCGCAGATTGTTCGAAGAACAAGGAATTACAGTCAGCGCTGATGTGATTCGCAAGCCTATGGGACGGATGAAGCTTGATCATCTTCGTGACATTTGTGAGGATCCGGGAGTTTCTGCAGCTTGGCAGAAGAGATATGGGAGCCTGCCAGATGTGCGGGATGTCCTGAACATGTATGAAGCATTCGAGCCCATGTTGTTCTCGCTACTCGACCAATTCGCGGTGCCTGTACCTGGAGCCATTGCATTGACGGAGAGACTGCGCACCAAAGGAATTACAATCGGGACAACGACAGGATATACACGTGCGATGCTTGATGTGATCGTTCCAGAAGCCGCCAAGCATGGGTACAAGCCCGACAGCGTTATTGCACCTGATGAGACTGCAGCAGGCAGACCTTATCCGTGGATGATCTTCCGAAATGCTGAACAATTAGGTACCGAGCTGATGAAAGATATCGTTAAATGTGGAGATACCGAAGCGGATATGAGAGAAGGACGGAATGCCGGGGTATGGGCAGTTGGTGTTGTTTTTGGAGGCAATGAGCTGGGGCTGACAGAACAAGAAACACGTGATCTTTCGGCTGATGATAAAGAGAAGCTGTTTAACGAGGTGGCCGAACGATTGAGAAAAGCAGGTGCTCATTATATTATCTCCGAGATTGGGGAATTGGACCGGGTAGTTGACGAAATAAACGACCGCTTGGCGAAAGGAGAACTTCCATGTTAAATATCAATAAGACAAGCAACAATCCTTATCTTCTTTTGACTCCGGGACCCTTGACTACGACAGATTCGGTCAAACAGGCTATGCTAAAGGATTGGTGTACCTGGGACGATGAATATAATGAGTTGGTAAACTCCATCAGGCACAGACTTGTGCGATTGGCTGCTCCACAGTGTCCTGAAAAATACACGGCCGTGTTAATGCAAGGGAGTGGCAGTTTCAGTGTTGAAGCAGTGCTTGGAACGGTCATACCGAAGCATGGAGGCAAACTTGCTGTGGCGGTAAATGGAGCTTATGGAGAACGCATGGTGGCAATGGCGGAAGTGCTCGGCATTCCGGTGACCGCTGTTCGTTTTGATGAAAGAGAAGCTATAAACCCTGATGTTTTTGAGGAAGCTCTAAAAAATGACCCTTCCATTACTCACGCAGCCATTGTGCATTGTGAGACGACGACGGGAGTCCTTAACCCTCTCTCTGAGCTTGCTGACGTAGTGAGTAGCCAAGGGAAGATCCTGATCGTGGATGCTATGAGCAGCTTTGGCGGTGTCCCACTTGATATGGAACAACTGCAAATTGATTATCTGATCAGCAGCAGCAACAAATGTATTCAGGGTGTACCAGGTTTCGGATTTGTCCTTGCACGCATTAGCAGTCTGGAAACATGCAAAGGCAATGCACGCTCGCTATCTTTGGATCTGTACGATCAGTGGGATGTTATGGAACGAATGAACGGAAAATGGCGTTATACGTCACCGACCCATGTTGTAAGAGCGTTCGATCAAGCTCTTCATGAGCTGGAAGTCGAAGGAGGCATCAACGCTCGTTACCTTCGATACCATCAAAATCAGCAGCTGCTGGTTACAGGAATGAAGGAAGCAGGTTTCTCCACTTTGCTGCCAGAAGAATGGCATTCTCCAATCATTACTTCGTTTCGCTATCCGGATGAAAATTTCTCTTTCTCCGATTTTTATACTCGGTTGAAAAAAGAGGGATTCGTTCTGTACCCCGGCAAGCTGACAAGTGTACCTACATTTCGGATTGGAACAATTGGTGATGTCCATACTTCAGACGTTCTAGAGCTGATTCGTATTGTGAAACAGATTTCTGCAAATTGAGACAAGCCATGAAGTAAGTTAAAATGTATCTATCATGATAGCGTAAAGGAGAGTCTGTGATGTCACTGGCCGGAGAGGAACGAAAGCAAAACATTCTTAATATGCTCCAGCTAAAGGGGAAGGTTAGGACCCCCGAACTGGTGCGGGAACTGGATGTATCTTCCGAAACCATTCGTCGGTATCTTGAAGAGCTTGAGAATGAGAATAAGTTGAAAAGAGTCTACGGTGGTGCCGTGAAACTAAATGTGGAGAGGGTAGAACCGGCTTACGGCCAACGAGAGGTGCTGCAAGCTGAAGAAAAGAAGAGAATCGGGAGAACTGCCGCTACTCTGATTCAAGACCATGATATCGTCGTGATTGACGAAGGGACAACAACACTTCAAATGATAGATTCCCTTATACTTAAAAAGCAACTTACTGTCCTGGTATCTTCCATTTATACACTGAATCTACTCATTAACTACAAAAACAAAGGTGTTTTTGACGGAGAGATTGTGCTCATCGGTGGGAGAGTTAATTCCAAGCATTATCGGGCATCTGGTTCGCTTGCTGTGGAGTTCATGTACGGTTTTCATGTGGATAAAGCTTTTGTAGTAGCGGACGGTCTCCAACTGGAATCGGGAATCACGAGCTATGAGGATGATCGAGGGCTGCTGGCAAGAACATTCATTAAGCAGGCTAAACAGACTATAGTACTAGCAGACCACACGAAGATTGGAACTTCACATTTTTATAAATTTGCGGAGTTCAGGGAAGTGGATATGGTGGTGAGCGATGTTCCTCCCCCATCCGCTTGGGTGAGCAAACTAACGGATGAGGATGTCCACTGGATTGTGGCTGACTAGAAGGCGAATAGCATTACAGTCTCACTAACCACGGCGTTTGTAAATGCGGATGTCGTGGTTTTTTGATGGAATTAAACACACATAAAAACAACTGAATAAGGTATAAATGCACATATTTTACTTGGTTTTAATAGTCTGTTAACGAAAGCGTTCTATAGTTAGAACAGGATGACAAACATCTTAAACCAACTATTAAAGGAGAGATTAGGTTCATGAAGAAAAGTGCAATGATGATCATTTGTCTGCTATTACTTACTGCTCTTATGAGTGCTTGCGGCACCAGCAGCAGCGGCTCAGGCTCTGCAGAAGGTGCAAACGTTCAAGGTGGAGCCGGTTCAGGAGAGGAACAAGAACTTACAGTTTACACTGCGCTGGAGGATGATCTGATAGAAGAATACTTACAGTCTTACAGAGCCAAGTATCCTAACGTTAAACTGAACATCGTCCGGGATTCGACAGGCGTCATTACAGCCAAGTTATTGGCTGAGAAAGACAATCCGCAAGCGGACGTTATATGGGGAGTAGCTGCAACAAGCCTGCTCGTCCTCAGCGATCAAAACATGCTCGCTCCGTATTCTCCGGAAGGAATCGAGCGGATCCAGCCTGCATTCAAGGACAGTACCGATCCGGCCCGTTGGGTAGGCATCGATGCTTGGGAAACGGCATTTATCGTCAATACGATTGAGATGGAGAACCGCGGCCTTCCAGTGCCGAGAACGTATGCGGATCTAGTGAAGCCAGAATATAAAGGGTTGATTACGATGCCTAATCCAGCTTCATCAGGTACGGGATTCTTGACGGTGTCCGGGCTCGGTCAACTGCTGGGGGAAAAAGAGGCGTGGAACTATCTGGACAAGTTGCATGAGAACATCGGCGTTTATACTCACTCTGGTTCTAAGCCGGCCAAAATGGCAGGTACGGGTGAGTATCCGATCGGAATATCGTTTGGGTACCGCGGGATTGTAGAGAAGAAGGACGGATCTCCAGTTGAAGTCGTATTTCCTGGCGAAGGCTCGGGGTGGGACGTCGAAGCGAATGCCCTCGTTCAAAAGGCGAATGTCAAGCAAGTGGCCAAGGATTTTTTGGACTGGGCCATTACGGATGATGCGATGATGGAATACGCCAAAAATTATCCGATTACAGCTGTAAAGAACGATTCCGGTGCGCTTCCTGAGGGATATACACAGGATCCCATTAATCAGTTGATCGAATATGATTTGGAAGAAGCCGCAAAAAATCGGGATGCCGTGCTGGAAGAGTGGAGCAGCCGTTATGAAGGCAAAAGCGAGGCTAAGTGAAATCGGAAGTGTTGCTTTGCTTTTTGAGCAAACCAAGCCGTCCAATAGTAGTTAAGGTTTCAAAATAATATCACTGCTGAGAATTAAGAAAGCAAGTAGAATCACCCCCAGGAAATGTGCCGTTCAACTCTCGCGCCGGGCGTACACATCGTTATTGTTACCTGAATGGTAAAATATAACATCTATTTGCAATCGATGATCTCCTCGTTTCGGCGAGTTGGATGCGTGCTTCCTCCGCGGCACGTACAGGAGAAGTATGAGTCGAGTCTGAAGTAAGGCGGCTCGCCTATTGCAGAGACCACCATTCATGGCATCGGTGCATGGGGCAAACCACGCAATCATCTGATGGTGTGAGAGACTACCCAGATAAAGTTAGTGAGAAAAGGTTGGCTGGACAATAAAGTTCAATTAACAACGATATTTCGTCATATTTATACGCGTCATATTCAAGAATTTAAATCCCTAGGATTAATTATCGAATAATTTAGTCGTCCACTGTGAAACAGAAGTGGGTGCTATCATTTCTTCTATTGAATAGTAAGCATTATCACGTTATGAAGCAGCGAACATGGTTGAAGGATCGTCTCGGTGAAATCATGATTATAAAAATAATGTTTGGGAGAGATGAACTTGTTCAGAAAAGGCAGGAAATTTGTTGCATTATTATTGGCACTCATGATGATTTCTTCAATGCTTCCCAATATCACTACGATGTCTGCAGCTGAAGAATCTGTGACTCCGTCCGTAGACCAACCTGAGACTTCTGTACCAACTGGTCGATACGAAGGAGCAGAGACTCCTGCAACGCAGAATGCTGAGCTACCAGCGAATACACTTCTGCAGATGTCTTTTGAGAATAATTTGGAGGATCAATCTGAGAGTGCTATTTCCGCAACACCAGTCAGAGACCCACAGTTCGTGAAAGGTCGCGTCGGACAAGCCTTGGGTATTGATTCCAATAGCACGGATTTGCAATATGTTGATCTTGGCAAGCCAGAGAGTCTGCAATTCGGGAAGGAACAGGACTTCTCCTTCGCATTTTGGGTTAAATCGCCGTCTGTCTCAGGAGATCCTGCTATTCTCTCCAATAAGAACTGGAATTCCGGAGCGAATGCAGGTTATGCCTTAGCGCTTAAGGGAAGTGCGCTTCAATGGAATTTCAATACATCCGGTGAATCGCGTGCTGATGCCCAGATTCCCAATGTTGTAGATGGCACATGGCACCATATCGCGATATCTCATGACCGCGCTTCAGGACGAGTTGATTTTTACAAAGATGGTGTTCCTGTGAATGTGACCAAAATTAATGGCACGAACTATCAGGGAATCGCAAGCACCATGACGATTGCGGGTAGAACAGGAACACTGGATACCGGGTTGTCGACAGTGATTGGCAATGATGGTACAGGTAATTACAGCAATGCGCTGCAAGTACACATTGATGAACTGCAGATGTATGGCCGAACATTAACACCTCAGGAAGTTTCTAATTTGTATAATAGTGCAGCACCGCTCCCATCGATTGAGAATTTCTCAGGTTCATTGAATCTGATAGGAGCTAAGCATACGGTTCAAGGTACGCAGTTCCGTTACAATCTGGATTTACGCACGCCTGACATGACTACGAAAGTGGACAAAGTGGTTGTTGAGATCGCCTATGATCCTGCGAAGTTTGAATTCGTCAGCGCATCACGAGCAACGAAAACGGACACTTCGACGCCGGGTATTGTCAAATTGGAACTGCCAGGAGGAAATGTATATAACATTGAGGACCCACTGGAGTATGCGAAATCCAGGATCTCTGAACTGAAATTTAATACGCTGGCTGCTTCTGGCAAAGGGATTATTCAAGTTAAGCATGTGGATTTCTATACCGGTACAACGCTGCTTAAGGTGGATACATTTGAATCGGCTCCCACCGTAGTGGAAATCCATGCGAAAGCATTAGAGGATATCAATCAAGATGGTTATATTACGGTAGGTGATCTTGCCCTTGCGCAAGGATTTACAGATGAAGCGTTAGCTGATCTTGCTGCACAAGCCAAATACCAGCCTTATAAACGGGTTGTTGTTATCGGCATCGATGGTGGCGGAGTAGCTGTCTCTAAGGATGCTCCTTATTGGGAGACCCCCAGCTCCCAAAAAGAAAAAGTAGGTGATCGCCTGCAAATTCCAGCCATTCGCAACATCATCGAGCATGGAGCCATTAGCTATACAGCCAAAACAACCTTGCCTTCCAGCTCGTCTCCCAACTGGGGTTCGATGATTAATGGCGTGGGTTATGAGAAGCATGGACTCTACAATGACGATACCGCTGCTTATACGTATAGTGAGATCTGGGATTATCCAACCATTTTTAAAAAAATCAGAGAGGCCTTACCTGCTACCAAGCAAACCGTTTTCTCAACATGGAGTAATATTGTTCAAGGCCATATTGAGCCCTCTGTTGGGGTTGAGGGTCATTCTCTGGGTGATGAGGCTGGCGCTGCGGCCTTCGCAGAATACGCTGCCAGCGGTAAAGCACAGGATACTTCGTTAATTTTCTTCCAATTGGATGATATGGATGGGGCAGGTCATAATGATGGATTTTATACTAAAAAGTATTATGAGCAATTAAAGAAGACCGATAAAAATATCCAGACGATTTACGATGCTTTGAAAAATAATAATTTGCTGGAAGATACACTCATTCTTATGCTTCCTGACCATGGTGGTGGCAAAGAAAATGCAGACGGAACCTTGGGCATGCCAACAAGTCATGGGCAGGATGAGCCCCTTGCTACTACTATTTTTTTCGCGGCAAATGGTAGAACTGTGGCCACTGAAGCAGGGAAGGAAAAATTATTGCAAGGCGGAAATACAAGAGATTTGGCTGCAACCGTACTAACTGCACTTGGCTTGAATCCATCTATTGGAGATTCCAATGTGATTGATGGCATGTTTATACCACAGACTGAACAGAAAAAGCCTGAGGCAGCAGATTTACAGCTGACGAAATTAGTTGAGGCTGGTGCACAACAAGTTAAAGGCTATGATGTATCCATCAAAAATCTGACTTCAGATGTGAAGGCCATTGATTTGAATGTGAAATCCGGCGATCTTATTTTTTCATCGATTGAACCTGCGCAATCTGACGTTAAGATGGTCCGCAAGGAAACGGTTAATGGAATGACAAGAATCATTCTGACCGCGGAAAATGGCTTTCAAGCAGATGATCCAATTCTGAAGCTAGGATTATCACCGCAAGAAAACGCTGGGATTGTACAAATCACCCAAGCGATGATTGCAGATGCTCAAGGACATGAAAAGATGCCGAATTTGACCCATTCAACGCGGGAGGAACAAGTCTCACAGGCAACGCTGATAGATCTCCAAGTGAATGGTCAAACGTTGATTGGTTTTGTACCGGAGCAAATGAAGTATGTGGTTCGAGTACCGAATAACGTTTCGGTGGCGGAAGTCACTTATAAGGTGGCTGACCCTTCACTGAATGTTAGCATCATAGGGGGGGAAGCACTGCAAGTAGGAGAAAATCTCGTGGAAGTGCATGTTCAAGCTCCAGATGCAAGCTCGAGTGTGTATACGATCATTATCATACGAGAGTCAGAAGCGTTGCCTAACCAAGTTCTGTTATCCGATTTACGTGTAAACGGGAAAAGTGTCCCAGAGTTTACACCAAATACGTTGAATTATAAAGTAACTGTTCCTTACAGTACTTCGGTAACAGAAGTTACTTATTCAGTATTGGATCCGACTTCAACAGTTACGATTAAAGGTGGCGAGCCATTAGAGGTTGGTAACAATGTCGTGACGATAACCGTAACTGCCCAAGACGGATTTCAGAACATCTATACGATCGTCATTACACGCCTGCCTGAAGCAGAGATTTCAAACAATGCAAATCTCTTGGATCTACGCGTCAACGGAGTTACGGTTCAGGGTTTTTCTTCTAAGCAGTATAACTACGATCTGACCGTACCTTACTCGACATCGGTTACGCAAATAACCTATACAGCAGCCGATCCTAAGGCCAGCGTAACCATAACAGGAGAAGGCACATTACAGGTTGGGTCTAATCTGATCACAGTAACCGTCACAGCTCAAGATGGAGGCCAACAGGTCTATACGATTGCCATAATGCGCAAGAATGGTACGACGACAACACCATCAACCGGTGGAGGCACTTCGGCGCCAAGTGTTGCCCCACCAGTGGAAGTTAAACCTGAGATGCATGCTAATGCGCTTGTTATTCCAGATGAACTCTTAACAAGCAATGCTACAGGAAACATCATCGTGCAGCTTCCGTCAGATAAGAATCAAGTTATGATTCAGACGGATCAACTCAAACAGATCGGTGACCGGGCGTTAGAGGTTCATGCTAACCAAGTCCGTGCCATCGTGCCATCCCAGATTATGAACGCACTTCGCAAGCTTCTCCCGTCAACATCGGAGACAGGCACGATAGTTCTAAAACTGGAAGCTGTTCAAACCAACCAACTGTCGATAAAAGCTCCTTATTCACAAATAGGTGATATCCTGGCCATTTCATTAATCATCACCGATGAATCTGGTAAAAGTTATTCTCTAGAGTACTTTCCTGCCCCGGTGAACATAACCCTGCCGATTCAAAATGGAGCTAATCCTACACTTGCCGGCATTTACCGTATCGAGGAAGAAGGAGGGGACCCAAGCTATCTTGGTGGTAAGTTGAATCGGGCCAGAACCAGTCTTACCGTAGATGTAAATCAATCCAGCCAGTATGTTGTTCTTTCGTTCCTAAACATCTATCAAGATGTACCTGAAGGTCACTGGGCTTATACAACGATTCAGGAACTATCTGCAAAACAGATCGTGAAGGGACAATCGGCTTCTATGTTTAACCCATCGGGTTCCATCACAAGGGCGGAATATGCAGCTCTTCTCAGCAGAGCCCTTTCTTTAACTGCGAATCATTCTGTTTCATTCCAAGATGTAGAAGGGGGCTTGTGGTATGAAGAAGCGGTCAATGCTGCTTTTGAAGCAGGCATTATTCAAGGCGTAACTGAAAATCGTTTTGAACCGAATAAACATATCACCCGGGAGGAAATGGCCGTTATGCTGGTACGTGCATATGCATATCAGACAGGAATCAAACTGGACTCCAGCTCACTAATTGCAGCTGCAGACGCGTCCAAGGTTAGTTCTTGGGCTGCGGCTTATGTTCAAGGTGCGTTGAAAGGTAAACTTCTGTCGGGATATCAGGAAGGTAACTTCTATCCTCATTTGCCGACAACACGTGCAGAATCGGCTCAGAGTATTTCTAATTTACTGGCATCATTCGAGTGAATGGATTAATAAAATAACTGCCGATCTGAAAAGCCAGTTTAATAGACATAATAAACGCAACGCCCGTTTCCCGGTTCTGTACCGGGAAACGGGCGTTTTGTTTTCTTCAGGAAAAATTCTCTCTGATGCATATCAAAATGCTTCTATTAGTCGTGGATGCTCTAAGTTGAGAGGTGAAATTAACAACCCATTTACATGAATAGGGTATACAACGAATATTTCAACTTTAATATTTAAGATGACAAACGAGGGAATGAGGACTTTATCATGAAGAATTATCCGATCATCGCCTCCATCACAGTAGACGAACAAATTGCACAAGCTATAGCAAGCGATGTGAAGCGAGTTATTCTAATGACAGGGAACATTACGAATCTTGGCGCAATCATAGATAGTCTGCATCAAAGTGGCAAACAGGCTTATGTACATACCGAGATGGTATCCGGGATTGGACGTGACGCCTCTGCCATTCAATACCTTGCTGATGTGTTTAAAGTCGATGGGATCGTGACGACGAAGAGTAATGCGGTTTCTGCTGCAAAGCAAGCAGGCATATCAAGCATTCAGCGCATATTCGCCATTGATTCAGCTGCAATCGAAACTGCAGTTCGGATGATTAAGAGCTACAAGCCTGATGAGGTTGAACTGATGCCGGGGCTCATGCCTCGAGTCATCCAAGAACTGAAAGAACGTATCTCCCAGCCCTTGATTGTTGGAGGACTTATCCGGCATGAGGAAGAAATACAGCAAGCGTTAAAGAGCGGGGCAGATTTTGTTTCGATAGGCCATGAGAAATTCTGGGCTTAATTTCATACATTTATCCTTGGGTGGAGACGACGAGAAAACCCGGTGGTAAGTAAATCGATACAACCTTGATGTGTTGAAGGAGGGTGATTTGCTGCTGGGTTTTTTGTGTTGTCCATAAAATACAACGGGAGGTAACTTTAGCATGACCATTCAAGCAGTTGCTCATCGCGGCTATCCAAAGAAATATCCAGAAAATACGTTGTCTTCCTTTCTAAAAGCGGTGGAACTTGGGTTCACACATCTTGAACTGGATGTACATCTCAGCAAGGATGGAATTCCGGTTGTCATTCATGATCATACGATTGACCGTATGACAAATGGAACGGGTAGGGTAGCCGATTATACAGCCTCGGAGCTGCAATCTTTCAAAATGAAGCAGGAGGAGCATATTCCAACCCTTGAAGAGGTGCTGCGTGCTTTAAAGGGGAAGATTGAGCTTAACATTGAGCTTAAGCAGATGGGTAACTGTTACCCTCAGCTGGAGGAAAAGGTACTTGAAGTTATCAAAGAATTCAACCTGTTAAATCAGGTAGTCATTACGTCATTTGATTTTGATGCCTTGGAGAAGATAAGGCAGTTATCCAGCGATGTACGCATCGGTCTCATCACTTTTGGGTGTTCAAAGGCTATTCTTGACTGGTCATTAGAGATGGGGACGACATTCTTGTCCATGCACTACGCCTTCGTGACCGAGCATTACATTCATCGATGTCAAGAGCTGGGAATTCAACTGATGGCTTGGACAATTAACGAGACTTCCATCATGAGGAAATTTCAGGAATATCCGTCCGTATGGGTCTGTACAGACGAGCTCGAATACTTCATGGATGTGTTGGAGTTGTCCAGCTCGGTGTGAGTGGGCAGAGCTAAGATCATGGAGGATTTGTATGCTTACGATGCGTATTGCTTCGATTTAGACGGGACGATTTATGTCGGCCAGATGATGCTCCCTGGCGTCAATAACTTAATTAATGGTTTGCGATCACGAGGCAAGCGTCTCTTGTTCCTTACGAATACTCCCGTTCATACCAGAGAGGATTGCTTCAAGAGGCTGCTAGGTCTGGGTGTTTCGTGCCAGCTTGATGAAATTCTGACCGCAGGATACGTGTCAGGAATGTATTTTACAGAGCATGCCCCGGATGCCAAGGTGCTGGTCATTGGTGAGGAGGCTTTGCATAGAGAACTTCGGGCAATCGGGATAGCCATTACCGAAGATCCATATCGATCAACACATGTGTTAGTCGGCATGGATCGGCAGTTTCATTACGATAAGCTTCATCTAGCGGCAAAAGCAGTTCGTCATGGAGCGGCTTTGCTCGCAACGAATCCGGACAGTTGCTGCCCCGTACAAGGGGATATCATTCCCGATACCGGGTCCATTCTAAGTTCCATTGAGGCAGCTAGCCAGCAGAAAGCGTCAGTCGTGCTTGGCAAGCCTTCCCGCTACTATGCAGAGAAGGCGCTCCAGCTTTTGGATGTGAATAGCAGCAGATGCCTTATGATAGGTGATCGGCTGGAAACGGATATTTTATTTGGACAGCAGAATGGAATGAAGACTGCCCTCGTGCTTACGGGTATCTCTTCGAGAGAGGATATTCAAAAAACAGGTATTGTTCCGGATTATATATGGCCTTCTTTCAACGAAAGCACCATGGAGCAGAAGGACCATTCGAAGCATTCAACTGTGTTGCAGGTGGAGAAGACTTAGCAGCAAGGTGTTGCAAAATAAAGATGGAGGTGGAGTTCATGCGTCTGGCGTTACTTGGTGATTATCACTATTCAAGCATGAGTCATGGGACCGAAGAAATGAAGGCAGCGAGAGTTCGGGTATATGAGCATATGCTCAAGGCCTTTTTAGAGGAGGAGGCGGACTTTCATGTCTCGATTGGCGATTTAACGCATGAAGGAACGGCTCAGGAATTCCGATCGATTTTCTCCATCCTTTCCAGAAGTGAACGGAACTTCATTCATGTGCTTGGCAATCACGACACGTACTCGATACCGAAGCATGAAATTTCCAAGCTAACAGGTCAGGATCGCTATCGGGCGATTGACACGCCTCATGCCAGGCTGATTTTTCTGGATACTACCCAGGAAATGAACCGTGAAGATTGGGGAGGGGAGCTGGACGGAGAGCAGCTGGCATGGCTCAAAGGCCAGCTTGCCCATTCGTATGAGAAGCAAGTACTTCTCTTCGGGCACCATCCGGTATTCGATACGACTGCACGCTCGACGCTTGATAAGCTGTACATCCGTCCACAGGATGAACTGAAGAGCATATTGAATAGTCGGCCAGAAGGCGGCATCTATTTTTGCGGGCATAATCACATGAACTCCATCGTGAAGCAAGGTACATGGCACTATGTTCAGACCGCAGCTTGCCTGGATGTGCCAGCATACCGTGTTATTGAAGTCCATGAGGGCAAAGTGGAGATAACTCACCGGATGATACAGGGTACTGGTCTCGTCGATGATATTCAAAGCTTTAGTTGTGATATGCCCGGCTTTGGACCTGTCGCTGGTGCGTTAGGTGAAGAAAGCGACCTTATTCTATCCATTCAATTAGCATCGGCCGCTCAGTAATGTAAAGAGAAGGAGGAAACGTCATGGCACAAATTGTGTTGAAGCAGATTGAAAAAAGCTTCAAGCAGGATAAAGTCATCGAGGGTCTAGATCTGACCATTGAGGATGGCTCCTTTACGGTATTGGTCGGCCCGTCTGGCTGTGGAAAATCAACGACACTCCGCATGATCGCAGGACTTGAGAAAGAAACGGGCGGTGAAATTTGGATCGGAGACCATTGTGTCAATGGAGTAGAACCGGGCAAGCGTAATGTGGCCATGGTATTTCAAAACTATGCATTGTATCCAATGATGACCGTCAAGGAGAATATTGAATTCGGATTAGTGAATCGCAAGGTGCCTCGGTCTGAGCGAGAGCGTCTTGTTAAGGAGATCACAGAGGTGGTCGGCCTTGCCGAGTATTTGAACAAGAAGCCGCAGGCTCTGTCCGGAGGTCAACGTCAGCGGGTAGCCTTGGCTCGGGCTATGGTTAAGAATCCTGCGGTATTCCTGATGGACGAGCCACTTTCGAATCTGGATGCCAAGCTGCGCCATCAAATGCGTACGGAGCTAATTCAGCTTCACAAACGGCTAGGCGCAACATTTGTCTTTGTTACGCATGACCAGGTTGAGGCCATGTCGATGGGAGATCGTATCGTCATCATGAATAAAGGGCGTATTCAACAAGCAGATCGTCCAATGAAAATCTACGATGATCCGGATAATGTTTTCACAGCCCAGTTTATCGGTACACCGCCGATGAATGTGATTGATCGTGAACGTATCCTGCCTTATTTAAATGGGCAGCTTCATGATGATATTGGGCAGGTTGGTTTTCGACCAGAGAAAGCAACGATGACACTTGAGAACAGACCGCAGACGGGACATGTTCAATTCACGGCCCATATCATGACACGCGAGACACTAGGGGCAGAAATCATCTATCAACTGGATTCCGCGCTTGGACCTGTTGCCGTGAAGAGCTTTTTGAAGCCGTTGGAGTCAGCCTCCGAGGTAAACGTCATGGTCTCCATGCAGGATCTGTACTATTTTGATCGGAACGGAGTCCGTGCTCGTCAGCATGAGCGGTCTGAAGCTAGAGAGCTCATTGTCCTGGGAGGGAAATATTCATGACCGTTTGGTCCAGATTCCGTCCCTATGTCATGGTGGCTCCCTCTATCGTGATTTTCTCTATTTTCTTCATTTATCCGATCTTTTATATGATCTTTTTGAGTTTTTACAATTGGGATTTTATTAATCCGGTCAAGGAGTTTGTGGGCTTCAACAACTTTGTCGAGTTATTTAAGGATAGTGCGTTTCTTCAGGTCCTGAGCAATTCCTTGAGCTATACGCTTCTTTCCGTATCCTTATCCATTGTGATTTCGCTTCTACTTGCGATTTGGCTGAATCGGGAAGGGGCATGGTTCGGGTTTGTTCAAGGTGCACTATTTAGTCCACATATTGTTTCGCTAGTATCTGTATCCCTGGTGTGGATGTGGTTGATGGATCCCAAATTCGGTTTGCTTAACGGTTTGCTGAATATGGTTGGTTTGCCCAAGCTGGAGTGGCTGAGTAGTCCCGACAGTTCATTACTGTCGCTTGTGCTTGTTTCGGTCTGGAAAGGCGTGGGATACAATGCTCTCATCTTCATCGCTGGTCTCCAAAGCATTCCGAAGGATGTGTATGAAGCCTCGGCTCTGGACGAGGCCAATTGGTGGCGGAAGTTCTACAAAATTACGCTGCCCATGCTTTCGCCGACGCTGTTTTTCTTGATTATCATTAATTTGATCAGTTCATTCCAGGTGTTTGAGACCATTGCCATCATGACCAACGGGGGGCCGGTCAATTCAACCAACACGCTCGTCTTTTACATCTACGAGTACGGATTCCGCTATTTCAAGATCGGTTACGCTTCGGCTGCAGGAGTTATACTGCTCGTTGTCGTTGGTTTGCTTACGCTGGTCTACTTCAAGTTGCTGAGCCGCAAGGTTCACTACCAATAGAAAGGAGAAGGGAAATATCATGGCAAGAAAGTCATTGCTGCGTATCCTGAATATTATTGCCACGATTGTACTGGTTGCGATTTTTGCTATCCCTTTTCTATGGATGATATCAACATCACTGAAGTCTTACCCGGAGACCGTGATCTTTCCACCCAAATGGATTCCCTCCAAGGTGATGTGGAGCAACTTCCAAGCGGCGTGGGAATCGGGGCCTTTTTTGAAATATCTAATGAACAGCGTTGTTGTATCGGTCAGTATACTCCTTCTTCAATTCACAACCATTATATTGGCTGCCTACGCGTTTGCAAGGTACTCCTTCAAAGGAGACAAGCTGCTATTCGGGATAACGATGGTGACCTTGATGATTCCTGGTCAGCTCATTTTTCTGCCTGTGTATTTGCTGCTAAGCAAGTGGGGACTCATTAACAATTTGCTGGCACTCATTCTTCCTTTCTCTTCCAGTGCCTTTGGCATATTCATGCTGAGGCAGTCATTCAAGCAAGTACAGGAAGAGCTTATTGAAGCGGCCCGGCTTGACCAAACGCCAGAATGGAAGATCATTCTCAAGATTATGGTACCGATGGCTCGTCCAACGCTGGTGACCTTTGCATTGTTCAGCTTCATTGCGCACTGGAATGATTACTTCTGGCCGCTCGTGATGACGACTTCCGATGCAGCCAGAACGCTTCCGATTGGGATCTCCAAGCTGCGCGAGGTTGACGGAGGAGCCGCCTGGCACATTTTGATGGCTGGAAACATGATTTTGGTCGTTCCGATTCTTATTGTTTTCTTATTCGGACAACGGCAAATTATTAAAGCATTTGTCTATTCGGGTGTGAAGTAATCCAATTCATAGGAGGGTTTATCCATGAAAAAATTTGGTTCTATTTTGTTGGCAGCAACACTTGCACTAGCTTTAACTGGTTGTGGTGATTCCAATTCCGCGGGTTCAACCGATAATGCTGCTGCTTCTGGTAGTTCGAATGGCACGGCCAATAAACCGGTAGAGATTACATATTGGTACTCATGGGGGGACAAGATCGCTGAGAACAATGAGAACTTGGTTAAAATGTTTAATGAGTCCCAGGATGAAGTCATTGTGAAGGCGGAGTACCAGGGATCTTATGCAGATCAGCATTCCAAGGCACAAGCTGCTTTTGCGGCGGGCAATGCACCCGAAGTTTGGCAAAATGAAATTGCTTCAGTTGGTGTGTTTGCCGAATCCGGCATGACGCAGGAGTTGACTTCATTTGTTGAAAAAGATCAACTTGATATGGAAGATTTCATTCCAGGGCTAATGGGAAATTCCTATGTAAACGACAAACTGTATGCTCTTCCATATTTGCGGAGTACACCCATCCTGTATTTGAACCGTACCATGCTGAAGGATGCGGGACTTGATCCTGCTGGACCGAAGAATTGGACGGAATTTGAAGATTATGCACGCAAGCTAACGATTAAGGATCAGCGCTACGGTATCTCGATGCCTGTTGATATTTGGTTCTATGAGGCTTTTGTTAAACAGAGCGGAGGAACGATGATTAGCGAGGATGGGAAAAGTGCGGCATTCAATAATGAAACCGGAATTGAACCGGTGAAGTTGTGGCTGAAGATGAAGGATGAAGGCATCATGAGCATTGGTACGACTGATGATGCAGGTACACAAGCCAAGACGGATTTCCACAATCAGCGTTCAGCCATGATATTTGCTTCCACTGCAGATTTGACCAATAATATGAAAGTTGCAGAAGAGCAGGGTTTTGAACTGGGGACGACATTTATGCCTGCGAATGATACGTATGGGGTTCCAACAGGTGGTGCCAACCTAGTGATGACTTCCGGCCTGTCTCCAGAAAAGCAGGAGGCGGCGTGGAAGTTCATTAAATGGATGACCGCCAAAGAGCAAACGATATATGCAAGCTCCTTCACGGGATATTTGCCTAGCCGAATCAGTGCAGTGGAAAGCGATGAAATGAAGAAGCTTTATGAGGAAAAGCCGCTGTTCAAGGTGGCGGTAGACCAATTGGAATACGCGGGTCCACGCCCAATGCAGAAGGTGTATCCTGAGATTGGTGAGATGATTAAGGATGAGATTCTTCGTGCAGTTGTGGATTCGTCCATAACGGCAGAGGCAGCTATAGCTGAAGCAGCGATGAAAGCCGATGCCCTACTGAATAAGTAGAGTTATGATTTAAAAACATTAAGGCGCTAGCCCGCTTGTGTCCGGCTTAGCGCCTTGGCACGCTCGGCATGAGTGATAACTTGTTTATCGAGGGATATGAGCATCATCCCATTGAAGTCGCTATTTTAGCGGCTTTTTTGACTTTATTGTTACATGGTTGTCCCCAGGGTAAGACAAGGCGCGAATCAAACGTTTTTGAATCCTTTGAGGAACAGAGAAATCACGGACATTGTTTCCTCAAACGAACCTTCATTCTGGTTTTGTGCAATCCACAAGGCCGATTCATTGAGAGCACCTGAAATAAAATGTGTAAGTGCTTCCAAGGGTACAGGCTTCAAAAAACCTTGGTCCTGCATGAGACGCAATTGGTCACGCAAATGTCGCATAGAGTTCTTTTCGTCCAATTGGCGCCAGGTTTCCCAGCCTAGTACGGCTGGCCCGTCTATAAGCAGAATCCGTCTTATCCGCGGTTCGATAGCTGCCTTGATAAATGCACGGCATCCAAAATCCAACTGCTCCCATGGGTCTACGCTTTGGGATGCTTCGGCTTCGACTCTCTCCCCGATCTCCTCATGTATAGACTCTAATACAGCTTGAAATAACCCTCGTTTATTTCCAAAATGATGATACAGAGCACCTCGTGTCAAGTTGGCGTCAGCGACAATCTCCTCCATCGGTGATTCCGCGTAACCTCGCTCCGTAAAATGTTTTCTTGCCACTTGAATTAATAAATCAATCGTCTCTAATGTTTCTTCCTTATTTTTTCTTATATCCAATCAATCTCCTGTTAAAGTATGTCTTATAGCCAACCGGCGGATATGGGGTTCTAAGCCCGTCGCCAGATGTTAAAGAGTTGTATCCTATTTTCGAATGCTTAATTAAAGTGAGCCTGTACATTCGAACGTTTGCTGTTTTGTAGAAATAGCGTTCCTAATCAATCCTTGCTCGTATTCGTTCTCAGCTCCGGTAATTATTAAGGATTCAGGTAGCTAGCCGAGAGCGAGATTTTATGTGACTGATACGCGATGACGGCCCGCTTCTTCAATTCAAGCGGGCCTGTCTGATCGGCTACAACAACAGCAAACATTGTAAAGAAGACTCCCCATGAAGAGTTATAGTTTGAGACACAATGTTCAAGCTTTATCCGAAATAGGCTTTAAAGCAATGTTTGTTGTTTTTTGTCTGTCTATTCCCATAACTTCTCATTGTACTGATCGCTAAATGAGGAGGAAGGAGGAATGATTTTGATGACATCAATTAATATGCCGTTTGGATCGCTCGTGATGAAATGTCGCTGTCCAAATAATTCATCGCGTAGATCGATCTCTATGGGTAGTTTCTCTCGAATGATCAGTCTTTCATATTCCTCATCTACGTCATCCACTTCAAAGTTGAGAATAAGGCCCTTAACCAAGTTACGATAATCTTCGGGTATAGTAGGGTGTCCTGACTCCAGTATCGCCAACTCGAACGATGTCTGTGCATCTTTGGTCAATCGTAGACTTACATACCAATCTGCTTCGAAAACCTTCTCAAATCCGAACAAATTTCGATAAAACTTCTCGGTAGATGCCACCTGTTCCGTCATAATTACAGGATAAAAACTCATCACTTTCAAAAGCCTTCCTCCTTTAGCTATTTGATAGAAGCATTTTAACATACATACAGAATGTATGTAAAATAATATTAACGATTTCATTTCAATGTGGTTGTCTGCTTTTGTCCAACCATCAAGGCAGGGCATATCCAATTTGTAGGGTCATTACGCGAAAACATTAGAACTTCGCTAGCTGCATAAATTGACTATCTCGTTGAACTAATTGGATAAAAAAGATAAGTAGCTAGACTACACATATTGGAACTTTATAGTAAAGTGTAGGAGCGGTGATCAATATAAATTGAGGAGGCAACAAATATATTATGGTCAATGACCTAAACCGAAAACGGGGTCCTTTTTTATTAAAGAAAAATCAAGTTCTGCTAGCATCTCCGTTTTTTGTTTCAGCATTAATCGGAGTTATATATGGATTTATGATCATTGATGAAACTATAGGTGGATATATAAATAAAGTATGATTTAATCCCTATCGTTGTAATTACTAGATCATTACGCTAACGGAAGGCGACAACCCAATAAAACCATTAAAGCAGCCGACCAATGTGATCAGATGCTTAATCCAACTAATATGCAGATTAGTGCAACATTTCGTCTGATGAAAAAGTCAATAAAGTTGTACAAAATATCGTCATAAGAAGTAGGTGGAAAAATTGAAACTTCGTTTACTTACGTTAATATTTCTTTTCACTACCGTATTTTTTATTTCAAAAGGACAACATGCTGAAGCTTTGTCCTGTGCTGAGTCGCGAAGTTCCCAAGAAGCGTTAGAGAGATATAGTGGAGCTGTTTACGGTGAAGTGAAGCAAATAAAGGTCGACTTGAAGCAAGAGGGGCTTATAGGAACTAAAGAGAAAGTTAGATATATTTTAGTGGATGTTGGAAGGAGTTGGAAAACTAAAGTTGACTCTCAAATCATTGTCGCAACTGACTTCACTTGGGGTTTTGATTTCAAGGAAGGCAAAAAATACTTAATATACATTAGCGAAATGGATGGTGAATTAAGCAGTAGTCCGTGCAGTTCTACAATCGAAATGAATAACCTTAACCAAGCAACTGAACTATTCGGTGAAGGATTCGGGCCAAAACAACAAGTGAACTTAGAACACAAGATGTGGTTTATGTTCGATCAGGATATAGATTTGTATATCGTAATGGCGCTGGTATGTGTGGCGATCACCGTCTTTTCATGAGAGCAAGAAAGAAAAGGGCTAAGTGAATCTGGCTGCGTTACCGGAAACGATAATTCGAATACATCATGGCGAGTCTCCCTGCTGTAACGACTGACCGTATCCAATAGCCAATATTGCGGTAGAAACTGAGCGGCATGCTGCAATAACACTGGTATCGTATGGCTGCAATGTTGCAGAATTATTCTTAAAATGCAGTGTTTTAAATGGACCCACTGCTCTTTTAAAATTTATTTTTTTTACATATAAAAATTTTGGAGAAAAATGTCGAAATTTAATAAGCAACGTTTTTTCACTCTTTGAGTGAATGGTTTATTTCAGGCACATTTAGGGGGCACTAATTTGAAGAAGAAACTACTTTTTAAAGTCATGACAACTACCGCTTTGCTCAGTTCAAGCATCCAGCCTGCCTTCGCTTCAACGGATCTGACCGATATCCATGGTTCGTATGCCAAAGATGCCATTCTGAAGCTGGCCGAGGCCGGAATTGTCAGTGGGAAAGGTGACGGCAAGTTTGATCCAACCGGCAAAATAAACAGACAGGATTTCGCCATCATTCTTGTCAAAGCTTTAGGTCTGGATGTGGACAGCGCGCCTGTAAAGCCGACCTTCTCAGATATTCCGGTAGACAACTACTCCTACAAATATGTTGAAGCCGCTATTAAAGCAGGTTTAATCAAGGGACTTGGAAACGGTACCTTCGGCTTGGGACAAAATCTCTCCAGGGAGGATATGGCAGTGTTGTTTGCCAGATCGTTAAGCTATACTGCGGGTTCCGATATTACAGTCGGTAAAGGGTCGCAGTTAACATTCACGGACGCAAACTCCATCGCAGATTATGCTAAAGATTCGGTAGCAGTAGCCGTTGAGCTTGGACTGATTAATGGAAACGGCAACGGCACCTTTAACCCACAAGGCAATGCCAGTCGTGAACAGGTCGCTTTGGTGGCCAGTAAATTTCTGTCAGCCCAGCAAAAAATAAAAGAGGATATCGCGAACCAGCAGTCCGAGGAGCAGGAAACTCCAGCACCTCCAAGCACAACGCCTGAGCCAACGACTCCGGTTACCTCCGGCAGCTCAAACAGCGGAAGCAGCAGCGGCAGCTCTGGGAGCCCGGCAGCTCCAACCGATAGCTTAGCTCCAACCGTGGCCATCATGTCATCCATACCTGTTCCGGTTGGCGGGAGCGTAAGTGTAACGAGCACGGAAATGGGTTCTGTTTATTTGGTGCCTTTTGAAGGCATTCCAGCGAACGTATCTGGGCTGGACACATTAGTGACAGAGCATCTTGCTGTCAAGGGAACCGTTACGGCAGCCAATTCCCAAACCTTGATTTCAACTGAGGGACTGGCTGCCGGAATATACCGGGCAGTTGCGGTTGATGCAGCGGGCAATGTTTCCGTACCTTCGACCGCGTCGATTGAACTGGTTGAACTGGTAGAGAACACAATTCAGACAACTTCAATCGTGTTCTCGGATGCGAGCACGATTGTGTTGAATTACGAGGAGAAGTTGGACCCAGCCCATAAACCGACTGCCTCTAACGAGGATTGGGATACCATTACCTCAGATCTGGTTGTTAAAGGCCTAGATGGGGATGTACCTTACCCTATTCCATTAGAAAATGAGGATGTCACGATTTCTGGGAACCAAGTAATCATTAAACTTCATGACCCGGTGCAAGTCGAAGATAGCCTGTATATCTCATATCAGCCTCATGCCGAGGAACATGCTCTTCGCACGTTATCCGGGAAGAAAGCCCAGTCAATTAACGAATACAAAATCCAATACACAGAGAATAATGAATCCACACTATCATTGTCTCTAGCACCGAATGCTTCTTTTGTAGTTAATGCTTCGTTAGAAGTTAATGAACCGATTACATTATCTGTATCACCAAATCCAGAAAACTATAACAAGCGCAGCATTAAAAACTTAATTCAGGTAAAACGGGGCGAAACGGTAGAGAACTTCCAATACAATGTCGAAGATAACGATTTTGATATTATCGATGCGGAGGATCATGTGCTGGGCAGCGTAAGTATCACTTCCAGCTCAAATGCACTGTCGATTGCTCCAAATGGAGACGGATTGTCTATTATTCCTTCTAACCTTATATCGGAAGTGAGCACTCAGCTTGTATTCACACTTCACGAGGAGGGAAATGATCAATCTAAAGAGGTTACGCTTCCCGTTACGATTGATCAGAAGAAACCAACCGTAACAGATGTTACCTATGATAACGGCAAAGTTACTTTGGATTTTGATGAACCTATTTCCGTTCCGTTCGGCTCGGTAAGCAGTCCTACATTGGAATATTCATCTACAGGGGATTTCACAGCAGAAAATAGAGTGATTCTAACTGGGAACATGTTAGATATTAGTAGTCCGGAAACAGATTATCATTACTCCTTGGTTAATAATCAGCTAGTAATCTTACTGACAGATGAAGCCTTCACACGATATGGCTTTGCATCCCCCGGAAGATTCCGAGTAACTCTTAACGGATATCAAGATTACGCGAAAAACAACTTTGATCAGAATCAGTGGGAAGTGTCTATTCCCGCGATCCAGGATTGAGCCAGCCAGCCCGTTTGGAATTTGTTATCTTTCAGAGGGCTATTCCAAACGAATTTCACGCGTATCTTTCCATAGAGCATCGCTCAGTCCTTAAGCAAATGCCGCATTTCTACGCTGCTTTGGGCGTATTAATCGAAGGGAAGCCGGTAGGAATTTCATTAATCCACCTTCCTGCTGTTTCTCAGCGGCCGGCAAAGCTGCTAGATTTTTATATAGACGAGGCTTTTCGCCGGCAAGGAATTGGTCGAGCATTAATGAATCAGCTTTGCCTATTACTAAAGAAGGCGGGAGTTCAAGAACTGAATGTTGAATATCTGAGGAGTGAAAGGGATCAAACCATGTTATCGCCTTTTTTCCAAGCTTGCGATTTTGATCTTCCGGTTCCCGGTATTTATGTATACAGTTCATCCTTACAGGTACCACAAGAGTTTTCTTGGGTAAAACGCTTATCTCTGCCTGAAAGCTTTACAACGAGTCCTTTCCATTCAATTTCGTCTGAGGAGCGGGACCGGATTAAAGTGGGGGTTGGAGAATGGTACCCCTCAATTTTGGACCCGTTTGCAGATGAAGAGTTGATCGACAAAGGCCGAAGTGTTATTCTGCGCCACAATGGCGCGGTTGTGGGCTGGTTGATCTTCGAACCTTTTGACGACAAGACCATTCTATGTAAAACCATGTTTGTTCGTAATCCTTTTCAGCGTATGGCCAGAGGTGTAGCATTACTGGCAGAGGCAAGCCGGAGGATGGCAACGGATCCGGTTTATACAGAATTGATCTTCTTTGTGGAAGCGGAAAATCAACCGATGGTGAAATTTCTTAAGAAACATGTTTGTTCTCAACATATTAAAGAAGAAATTTTATGGAGAACACATAAGACGCTTGATTAGAATTAACAATATATTTACTCCTAAAGTTAAGCCTCGGCTTAACTTTTTTTATAACAAGAGGTAAGCGCGGACCTCGACCAAGAAGGGAAATGGACAATCGACTATCCGGCATGATCTGTGCGTAGCTGTTAAATCTCTGAACGATTTTTAGTAAATGGGAAACATGAGACAAATCAGAGTGGGTCAGAAGGGCTTTTTATTTGTCCTAATGGGCAAGTTAGATCAACAATTAAACGCATGATAAAATGCAGATAATGGTGATCTCATGAAGGTGAATTTTAATGTTAATAAATGTTTTTTTCGTTCTTTCAAATGATTAAACTAGAGGAAAGCAGTTGTTCAAGCAATCGATGAGAGAAGAGGGGAAACCGAAATGAAGACGATCAAATGTATGATGGATCACCTGTACTGGGCGAACGGACGCATCTTGGACGCGCTTGAGGAGAGTGAGACGAAGAACAAGGACCTTCTGAAGCTGGTTCGGCATGTCGCGATCGCGGAACGAGTCTGGCTCTCCCGATTGCAGGGTAAGGCCAGCGCGCAATATACGTTATGGGAAGAAGCGGAAGACCTGACGGAGATCCGGACGATGTTCGAAGAAAACGCCGAGCAATATCGCGTCTATATCGAAGGGCTCCAGGAATCCGATTTGGACGAAATGATCGACTATGCGAACCAGAGCGGGGATCCGTTCCGAACGTCCGTCAGGGACATCCTGTCGCAAGTCCTCTTACATGGTCAATATCACCGGGGACAGATTAACCGGGTACTTCGGATCGAATCGGTAGAGCCTGTACAAATCGACTACATCACGTTCGCGAGACTCTAACAGGCCTGACAATCCCCATTACTCTGAATGGAATTGGTATTCAACTAACGGGAAACGTTAGTTGAACGTATCAAGGGAGCAGTTTGCTGCGGCAGCTGCCCCCTCTCTTTTTTTACGGGCAGGATAGTTTGCTGAATTCTTTGTATTTAACATAGTTATGCTAAAGTAACACAGGAGGGATGGGAATGCGAACAGGACAACGTATTGGAGTAATCTCTTCAATTTGCTCCATGATACTATGGGTTATATTAGTTTTATTCAATCCTTACACTCATGAACGTGCGGAGATTGATGTTATAATAAGCACGTTATTTTCGCTTTTTATTCCAGCTTGTTTAGCATTGTTAGCATCCATTATCCAAAAGCCATCACTTATGTTTATTGCATTTCTCTGGTCACTTCCTATCAGCCTATATATGACGATGACCCCGAGTATTTTTAAAATGTTTGGAGCTACTTCTTTTATATACCTCATATCCGGTATTTTGACGAAGTGGGGAATTAGGTCCCGACTAAAGCGGATTAACTAGGGAAAGAATTGACTATGACTCATTGGGAATATGTTTTCCTGCAAACGATACGTTTATATTAATCATTACGAGGGGAGGGGAAGTCAATTCGTTATTTGTACGAGTTTATACAGCATCAGGACGACCTACCCATGAAGCTCTTTGTGAACAGCGTGAAACATGTTGACTTTCATTGGCATAAGGAAGTTGAAATTGTGTATGTCCTGCATGGCTCAATCATCATGTATTTGGATCAAAGGCAGTACACGCTCCATGAAGATGATGTTGTTGTGGTAAACAGTATGTCTGTCCATAAGATTGAGCGGACCAGTCATGACAATGTGCTTCTGACGTTGCAATTCGGTCCGGAGCTGCTGAACAATAATGCGTTTATCTCCTGCAATTCTGCTCTGAATAACGTTGGAGATGAATTACGTTTAACCAGCATCAAACAAAACCTTGCGCAAATGGTATGGGAAATCAACAAAAAAACGCAGGGTTATCAAAACTATACGTTAGGAAGACTGCAGACGTTATGCGGATGCCTTTTGCGATATTTTGCCGACGGGACGAAGCTGGAGGCAGAGGAGAGCAGCAAGGAGTACGATTATAAAAGGCTGAACAGGGTCCTCGCTTACATTGACAGCCACTACAATGAGAAGATTACGCTGCAGGATATGGCGGCTTCCGAGCATTTGAGCATGCATTATTTCTCCCATTTCTTTACCGACAAAATCGGAATTCCCTTTCAAAAGTACTTAACGCTCATTCGCCTGGAGAAAGCTCAGGCCCAACTGACAGGGAGCGAGAAGAAAATTTCGGAAATCGCGTTGGATTGCGGATTCGCCAATGTGAAGCTGTTCAACAAATACTTCAAAGAAAAGTACGGCTGCACGCCAGGTTCATACCGCGAAGTGTCGCTCGCGCCGGAATACCAGAAACTGAATCAGAACCGAAAACCCAA
This sequence comes from Paenibacillus xylanilyticus, assembly GCF_047246825.1. GTDB lineage: Bacteria > Bacillota > Bacilli > Paenibacillales > Paenibacillaceae > Paenibacillus > Paenibacillus xylanilyticus_B. The sequence goes on from NZ_JBFOLB010000001.1 coordinate 448,392, forward strand.
AACGTACGAAGAATCTTCAAGCGGGGATTATTATGAGATGGACACGTTAAACGCGATGGGATCGCTGTATCGGTATCTGGATGTGAAAACGGAAACGGAGCAGGCGTTGCTCCCATCCTCGAAACCCCAGATGGAAGAGCAACACGTGATCGAGATACAGAAAGATCATACTACAGTTGCTTATGAAAAGCACTGGAACATCACCATGACCGCTGGCAGAGCTGCAGAAGGTTTGCGTGAAGATTGGCGGGGGCAGCTGTCCGAAATAAGAAAACGAATCCCGTTTCAATACATCCGGTTTCACGGCATATTTAATGATGAGATGATGGTGTACAGCGAGAATGAGGACGGAATGCCAGTCTACAACTGGTCCTACGTGGACAAGCTCTATGATTTTCTTCTGGATCAGGGGGTCCGGCCATTTGTGGAGTTAAGTTTCATGCCGAGTCTACTTGCCAGGTCCACTGATACGGTATTTCGGTGGAAAGGGAATATCAGTCCACCATCCGATCCCGCCCGGTGGGAAGCACTTGTGTGTGAATTCATTCGTCATTGTTTAAACCGATATGGGGCACAAGAAGTGAAGAAGTGGTATTTCGAAGTGTGGAACGAGCCAGACTTGGCAGGAGTATGTTGGGCAGGGAGCAAGGAAGAATACTTCGCTTTTTATGAATCCACCGTTCGTGCCATCAAATCGCTGCTGCCCGAACTGAAGACGGGAGGCCCTGCCATGGGTTACGGATCCCTTTGGAACGATACTTGGACTGAAGAGTTTTTGGCATATTGCCAAAAGCGAGAAGTACCCTTAGACTTCTTTTCATTCCATATCTATTCGGAGTATCCGAAACTCAAAATTGAAGAAGATCGTCTGACCAAGATCATGCCTCCTTCTTTTTATAAAGACAGCATTGAACGTTTACGTCAAAAAATGAATGCGTCATCGTACGGACAGGTTGAGCTTCATGTGACAGAGTGGAATTTTTCACTGTATGACCGAAACTTGCTCCACGATACGATGTTTATGGCCCCGTTTGTTATTTACCACACCATGAATACGCTTGGTGACTTAAAGGCGATGGCTTTCTGGTCCTTTACTGACGTTTTCGAAGAAAGCATCGTTCCGGCTTCACCGTTCTATGGAGGTTTTGGTCTGATCAATCGCGACGGGCTGAAAAAGCCGGCGTATTATGCGTTTGAGCTAATGCAGAAGTTGGGGGACGAGCTGCTTGTTCAAGGAAATGGTTATCTCGGTACTCGAAAAAGTGATGGAAGCATGCAATTCCTGTTCTATCATTACGTACACGTAGATCAGCTGTTTGCAAGTGGAGACTGGTCGGAATTATCTGATTCAGCCCGTTATGATGTGTTTGAGAAGAAAGGAGACAAAGCATTCGATCTCAAACTACATAGTCTCACAGGAACGTATAAATGCACCACGTATCGACTGGATCGGGAGCACGGATCGGTATTTGACGAGTGGATCCGCATGGGATCACCCAATTTTTTGACTGAAGAAGAGATCTCATATCTAAACGGCAGAAGCGGTCCGGTAATCCGAACAGAGATTGTGCAGGATCAACATTGGCGCAAAGAAATTCTGCTCCCGCCGCATGGTGTAGCGCTGCTTATACTCGAACGGCAGTATTAAATGATTGTGAAATTTTCAACTCAAGGCATCCTTTCCGTAAGGGAGGGATGTTTTTTGTTGTTTATTTCAAGCCCAAGCAGACATGATAGAACTATAGGCATGAAGAGGACAAAAAACGAACCAAGATGCGGCAAGTTACGACAAGAAAGCGTTAACATATAACTTTATACTAGGGTTGTAGCAGCTAAGAGGAAAGTAGGGGGAGTTTGGATGAAGCGTTTTATGAAATGGATGACAGAATCGTTTGCACCCAGATTGGAGGCGTTTACGAACAATATTTGGGTTTCTTCGATTCAAGAAGCGATTATGGTCGCTATTCCGATGATCTTTATCGGTTCGATCATTACCTTAATTTCGATTTTACAGGATTTCATTCCGGGAATGCCGGACCTGACGCCTATAACAACATTCAGTTTTGGTTTGTTGGGTTTGTTTATTGCTTTTCTGACGCCATATGTAGTCATGGAAAAAAGGGATCGCCACAAAATTAAGCTGCTTGCGGGCATGTCGGGGGTCTCCCTGTTCGTTATGCTGCTTAACCCGACGGTGAATGAAGATGGAACCATTCAGTTTATCCTTGAACGATTTGGTCCATCCGGCATGATTACGGCGCTCCTGGTGGGGGTGTTTGTTGCACTTGTCATGAACGTATGCAATAAATTTTCGTTTTTTAAAAAAGGATCCTCTCTTCCCGAGTTCATCATGGACTGGTTCGATTTTCTTGTCCCGATTGCTTTGGTGTTAACGACGGGATGGCTGCTCGTATACCAGCTTCATTTTGATATCTTTGCACTGATCGTAAGCGTATTCGAACCCATTAATGCCATGGGGCAGAGCCTGACTGGGTTTGTCTTGTTTAATTTCATTGGTGTTGTGCTGTATTCCTTCGGCGTAAGTCCATGGGTCATGACACCGATTTGGTACGCCATATGGATACCCGCAATCGAAGAGAACGCTGCTCTCGTCGCGGCAGGGCAAGATCCAGTCAATATCAATACCTTCGAAACCTTTTTCTCCGGCTGGCTTGGTATTGGGGGAATGGGAGCTACCTTGCCACTCGTCGTTTGGTTCCTGCTGGCCAGATCGAAAAAGTTGAAGTCTGTCGGCAAGGCAACCATTATCCCGTCCCTGTTCAATATTAACGAGCCAGTTGTGTACGGAGCACCGATTGCTTTCAATCCGCTTCTTATGGTACCGATGTGGATCAACGGACTGATCACACCGATTATTGTGTATTTGGCGTTAGATATGGGTTTTGCAAGAATTCCGAGCCAAATCTTTCAATTGTGGTATACGCCAATCGGTCTGTCTACGTACATTATGTCCGGCTTCAACGGACTCATTTTGCTGGCAGTGATCCTGCTGATTGTATTCGTTGTCTGGTTCCCGTTTTTCAAACTGTATGATGCTCAAGAACTGAAAAAGGAACAGGAACAAAACTGATTAAAAAGGATGGATTATTATGAATAAAGCGATGAATGAATTGCTGGCGGAAATGACTCTTATTGAAAAAGCCTCGATCTGCGCGGGATTAAATATGTGGATGACAAAAGGAATTGAGCGGTTAAACATCCCGCCCGTTCATATGTATGACGGAACAAACGGGATTCGTAAAACGAACAGTGACGAAGAAATGGGCATCACAACAGAGAATGTTCCCGCGACCTGTTATCCAACAGGATCTGCGATTGGCTCCTCTTGGAACACGGAATTATTGCATGAGGTCGGCGTAGCGCTGGGCCGTGAATCAAAGGCTATGGACGTGGAATTGTTGCTCGGGCCAGGAGTAAACATGAAAAGGACACCGCTTGGCGGGAGGAACTTCGAGTACTATTCGGAAGATCCATGTTTGACGGGTGAACTCGGCGCAGCTTTCATTAACGGCATCCAAAGTGAGGGGGTAGGCGCTTCCCTCAAGCACTTTGCAGGTAACAATCAGGAGTTTGAGAAAATGGTGACCAGTTCGGAAATTGATGAGCGGACGCTGCGCGAAATTTACCTGAGCGCTTTTGAACGTATCATCAAAAAATCCGATCCTTGGACGGTCATGTGCTCCTATAACTTGCTGAATGGAACATATACAAGTGAGAACGAACATTTATTGAATGACATTTTGAGAGAAGAGTGGGGTTACGAGGGCGTTGTCCTGTCCGACTGGACTGCTGTTAATGACCGGATACGCGGGCTGAAAGCTGGACTTGATCTGGAAATGCCAGGACCTGCCAATTATAATACCAAAGCGATCGTGGAAGCCGTTCAAAACGGAACACTTTCTGAAGAACAGCTGAATCGGAGTGTGGCCCGCATTTTGAAGCTGGTTGAACGGGTGACGGGCAAGCAATCCACGGCCACGGAATCATACGAAGACCAGAACTATCATGCGCTTGCACGTAAAGCCGCGGCTGAAAGTATTGTGCTACTGAAAAACGAAAACGCCATTCTACCGCTGCAGCAGGAATCGATTTCTTCGATTGCGGTGATTGGGCGGTTTGCCAAGAAGCCCAGAATTCAAGGGGCAGGCAGTGCCAAGGTAACCCCAACAAGAGTCGATATCCCTTGGGATGAAATAAAGGGACTGGCCGGAGCCTCAGTTAAAATGAGCTATGCCGAAGGATACCCGGAGGATGACTCCATTCAAGAAGACCTGATCGAGGAAAGTGTATCTTTGGCCATGAATTCCGATGTGGCGGTGCTGTTCGTTGGTCAACCGGAGTATGCCGAATCGGAGATGCACGATTTGAAGAGCATCGATCTTCCAGAGCATCAAGTGAAGTTGATTCAGGCAGTTGCAGCTGTTCAGCCGAAGTGCATCGTGGTGACAAGCAGTGGCTCCGCTCTTGTCATGCGTCCATGGGTGCAGCATGTGCCTGGTGTTATTCATTCCTGGTTATCGGGCCAAGGGATGGGGAGAGCGATTGCGGAAGTATTGTTCGGACAGGAAAACCCGTCAGGCAAATTATCCGAGACCTTCCCCGTGAAGCTGTCGGATAACCCGTCCCATATGCGGATTCGGGGAGAAAACGGCAAGCTCTATTACCGCGAGGGCCTATTCGTAGGCTACCGATATTATGACCGCAAAGAACTGGCACCACAATTCCCCTTCGGTCATGGCTTATCTTACACTTCGTTTTCATATACGGACCTCGAAGTAGCTCAAGGAGACGAAGGTGTTACGGTGTCCTTTCAACTAAAAAACACGGGCAAGCGAAAAGGGAAGGAAGTCGTCCAATTGTACGTGCATGATGAGGAATGCAGCTGGACCCGCCCGGAGAAGGAATTAAAAGCTTTTGCCAAAATCGAGCTTGAGCCGGGTGAACAACGAAAAATCGTCTTTGAGCTTGAAGAGAGAGATTTCTCATATTACAACACCAAGTATAGCCGTTGGGTTGCGGAGAGTGGATTTTTCCAAATTGCACTGGGCAGCTCATCCAGAGACATCCGGATCACGGAACGTTTGTATTGCAACTTCGGAAAGGAAGAGATAACGTTCCACAAGTTCAGCCTGCTCAGTGAATGGTTGAGCGATTCTGCGGCAAAAACGATACTAGAACAGTGTCTGGATGAAATGAACAAGCATGTCACTGACAAGGTTTATCTAAACGAGGAATTCGTTGGATTCTGGGAAGACTTCCCTGTGGTCAAATTGTTCCAGATGTTTGGTCAAAATTGGATGAATGAACGGTCGCCGGATGAAGTCATCCACGATCTTATCGCTCGTGTCGAGAAGGCGCGGAATGTTTAATATTTTTAAAAACCATCTGTTATAGATGGTTTTTTTCCTTTTTTTTTGAACTAGGGCCACAACATATTGCCATACAAAGTCGCTAGTTTCGCATGATTTTTTAATGGTGCAAGTGCTTGTCCTGATACAAGTCCCAAAATGTGTTCCTTTTTTGGTAAGAAAATAAGTTGAAATACTGGTATTTAACAAACCTAGGGATTGGTTACAGATTTTAAGGGGAAATTTCCATTGTCAATAGACTAAACTTTTACCCTAGTCAGTTCTTAACTAAGCTCCCTAAAGAGATGTGGATATAACAAAGTGTAAATAATTCTTTACTGTTCGTTCTAGAAATGATATGCTAAAAGCCAGTTAGAGTTAATATTTTTTTGAACATTAGAGAACGATCATTCTAAAAAGTTTTGAAATTTAATCAGCTCGTGATGAAGGGGAGAATATGATGAAATACACAGTGATTACAGGAGCAAGTTCAGGGATTGGATATGAAACGGCATTGGCATTTGCCGCACGTGGCAAAAACCTGATTTTGGTAGCCAGAAGATTGGATAAATTGGAAGAGCTTAAATCAACCATTCAAAACATTGATGCCGAATTACAAGTCATTGTTCATTCAAGTGATCTGTCTGTTACAGCAGATGCGTACACACTGTATAACGATCTGAAGAAATATCAAATCGAGACGTGGATCAATAACGCAGGGCTTGGAGAAGGCTCATTCATTGCTGATCAGAGTTTGGATAAAGTGGAGACTATGTTGCGTGTTAACATCGAATCCTTGACCATCCTTTCTACTCTGTATGTGCGAGATTATGCAGATGTCGAAGGCACCCAGCTAATCAATGTATCTTCAGCACTTGGATATGCTATTGCTGTAGGCAGTGTTGCTTATTCTGCATCAAAATACTACGTTAGTGCTTTTACTGAAGGTCTTGCCAAAGAACTGGAACTGAAAGGTGCAAAACTAAAAGCAAAGATTCTCGCACCAGCGATAACGGAAACGGAGTTTGTGAATAAATCACTGGACACTGAAGAGTTTGATTACAAAGCAAATATGCCAAAGTACCATACGGCTAAGGAGATGGCAGGCTTCATGATCGAACTTTATGATCATAACGAAGTGATAATTGGGATTGTAGATCAGAATTATGATTTCCATCTAAGAGGCCCAATCTACCCAGTGATTTCAGAATTGAATTAATACATCTGAAGATTACAAATGATGAGGTATGCCCGATTGGGGGAATACATGAGAAGAATTAAAGTCGTAAGAGGTACTAAACTAAAATAAAGCGTGAAACTGGCGTACAACTAAATATTGTGCTCCATTTTCTTACTCTATTAGCACGGAAAGAGGATGTTGAAATGAGAGCAGCTCAAATACAGAGGTATTCTAAAAGTATCCAAGTGGAAATCAATAAAATTGACATACCACAGATCCATAACCGTGAGGTCCTAGTCAAAGTAAAAGCTGCAGGTGTAAATCCACTGGATATTATGAATATGAACGGCAGCGTTCGGATGATTGCTGACTATAAACTACCCTTAACTTTAGGCAATGAACTATCTGGCGTTATTGAAGCCGTTGGTCGTGATGTTTTAAATTTTAAAGTGGGGGATGCAGTATATACGAGGTTGCCGCTTAATAAAATTGGTGCTTTTGCTGAATATGCAGCTGTGCATGAAGAAGCTTTATCCCTGATGCCTAAAAATTTATCATTTATTGAAGCTGCTGCAGTACCCTTGACTGCGCTAACTGCTTATCAGGCATTACATGATGTACTGCGAGCCGAGCCGAACAAAAAGCTGTTCATTCCCGGAGGAACCGGAGGATTCGGTGCGATGGCCATCCCGATCGCCAAGTCTATGGGTTTGACGGTGATTACAAGTGGCAGCGAAAGAGGGAGAGCACGTACACTATCGATCGGGGCGGATCAATTCATTAATTATCAAACAGAGAATTATGCTGAAATCCTGTCCGGTATTGATTATGTGATCGATACTTTGGGTGCTGATGAAGTCAAAGCTGAACTGAGCATTTTAAAACCACATGGGAAATTGGTTTCTTTGAAAGCTGGACCCAATCATCGCTTTGCAGTAGATAATCAATTTCCGATCTGGAAAAGAGCATTGTTTGGTCTCGTCGGTGCTCGCCTGGATTCTTTAGCACGAAAGAATCAAAATGAATATCGTTTTCTATTTGTGCACTCCAGTGGAAGCCAATTGCAAGAAATCACAGCCCTTGTAGAAAGAGAAAATATCAAGCCCTCAATCGATTCAATTTATACGTTTGATGACATTGAAAAGGCGTTGAATAAAGTGTCCACGGGTCACTCCCAAGGCAAAGTGATCGTGACCTTCTAATCAAAAAAGTTGATGAAGGAACAAGAAAAATGAGGCATAAAAAAGATGACCCCTGATAATTCATGGGTCATTTTTGACAAAAAAATAAATTGAACGCAAAAAAACGCTGTGATATAATCGATAGCGTCATTGAGAAATGTAATCCGGATATGTATTATTCATTATTCCTACTCTTAGTATACATCTGGGAATTGGATTTGTCAATGCTCTTTTTTGACCCGAAAAATGGAAAAAGGAGTGGCTTAAAAATGGTGGAAACGAAGAGTTGGCAACAAGAACACGAACGGCTGGAATTGGTCAAAAACAAACTGCAGGTGAGGATCTCTGAACTGGAGCCGGAAGTTGCCGGACTGCATGATCAGGCTACGGACATCCGCAAGCGGTTTTGGGAAGAAGTTACGATGAACACAAGTACCAACGAAGATTTCGAAGAGTCTTTCTATACGATTAACCAACAGTCTGCAGTATTGGCTGAAAGGGAGCGTGGCCACCAGCGTTTGATGCAGCAATGGAAAAGCATGAAACGTCTGCTCCCATCTCCTTATTTCGGACGCATTGACTTCCAGGAGAAGGGAATCAGCCTCAGGGAGCAGATCTACATCGGCGTATCTTCCTTCGTCGACGAGGACGGCTTGAGTTTTCTGATCTATGACTGGCGTACCCCCATTGCTAGTCTGTATTACGACTCCTCTCCCGGACCGGCTTCTTATGTCACCCCATCCGGAACAATCGAAGGGAAGATGGAGCTTAAACGGCAGTTCCAGATTCAAAACGGGAAAATTTGCAACATGTTCGACGCGAGTGAAACGATCGGAGACGATTTGCTGCAGCAAGTGCTTGGTAACGGTGCAGACTCGCAAATGAAGAGCATCGTGGCAACGATCCAGAAGGAACAAAACGCCATCATCCGCAATGACAAAAGTCGAATGCTTATCGTGCAGGGAGCTGCAGGAAGTGGTAAAACTTCTGCAGCTTTGCAGAGGGTGGCATACTTGCTGTACAAACACCGTCAGACCATCAAGGCGGATCAAATTGTTCTTTTTTCGCCAAATCCGATGTTTAGTAGCTATATCTCTACCGTCCTTCCGGAACTCGGTGAAGAGAATATGCAGCAGACAACGTTTCAAGAATATTTGGACTATTGGCTGGAATCCACCTTACGGCCGGAGGATGCCTTTGACCAGATTGAATATGTCCTGACTGCACACGGAACACCGGGGTATGAGGCTCGTCTTCAGGGGATCGGGTATAAAACGTCCGAGACTTTCTTGCAGGCACTGCAGAACTATGGACTATGGTTGGGACGGGAAGGCATGCGATTCACTGGGATTCGGATACAGGGACGCGATTTAATTACGGCCGAGCGGATGAATGCAAAATTTTACGGGTACGACGATACCCTGCCGCTAATCAATCGCGTTGTTCTCTTGCAGGAATGGCTGCTGAATGAACTTGCCTCGCTGGAACGTCTGGAACGGGAGGCCCCTTGGGTACAGGAAGAGTTGAATTATTTGGATACCGAGCAGTACGTCGAGGCTTTTGGGATACTGCATAAGGAGAAAGAAGTATTTGACGTTGCGGAACGATATGCGGCAATTCTTAAGAATAATAAGACCCAGCCACGAGGGGATGAAGGCGACTTTGATTTCACTCAGAGAGAGGAGGAGCTGCTCCGCCGAGGGATTGTCAAAGAATACTTTAAACCCTTAAGGAAAAGTGTGAAGAAGTTCTCTTTTGTAGATGTCAAAGGCATATATGGCCAATTATTTGTCGACGAGGCAGCATTTCAGGAGAAAACGAATGGAGCTGGCGTTCCGGGGTTATGGTCAGAGATCTGCAGGCAGACCAAGGAAATGTTGGATCGAAACGAGTTATTTCATGAGGATGCGACCCCGTATTTGTATGTAAAAGAATTGATTGAAGGTGTCCGGACGAACACGGATATTCGGTATGTTTTCGTAGATGAGGGTCAAGATTATTCGTCGTTTCAATATGAATATTTGAAAAAATTGTTTCCTCGTGCCCAAATGACGGTGCTCGGAGATTTCGGGCAAGCGATCTTCATGCAGTCTACAAGTTTGGCTGGGGACAATTCGCCGCTGGTCCGCCTTTTTGGGGAAGCCGACACAAGTCTGTTCTGCCTTTTACGCAGCTATCGTTCGACTAGAGAAATCGTTGAATTTACAAAATCGATGCTTGCGGACGGCGAGGATATTGTACCGTTTGATCGCAAAGGGCCTAAACCCCTTCTGACCAAATTGGACAGCAGAGAGAACCGTGATTCGCAAATTCTGGCAGACATCGCTGCACTAAGGGGCAAGGGCCTTGAATCCATCGCCATCATTACGAAGACCGCCACCGAAAGCCGCGAGGCCTATGAATCGTTACGAAGTCAAGGAAACGATATGCTGCAGCTCATTACCAAAGAGACGATGAACTTTGAAAAAGGAGTGATGGTCATTCCCGTCTATCTCGCCAAAGGTGTCGAATTCGATGCAGTCCTGGTTTACGATGCTTCACCAGAAGCTTACGGGTTGGACAATGAACGCAAGCTGTTATATACCGCATGTACGCGGGCGATGCACCGGCTTCATCTCTATACGACTGGTGATTGGTCGCCGTTCGTGCAGGCATTACCTGTTAATTTATATGAAATTTCGCCTCACACAGCTCGATGAGCAGAAAATAAGAAGCATGTTAGCCTTGGTTGTTAATCAGCCAAGGCTATTTTTTACAGATCATATGAAAGGATGTAGAGGGATACAGTGCTTGTACCGATTACCGAAGGAATGATTGCGATTTTAAAGGCTCAGCAGAGATTAGACAATTCCTTTGTCCATCGCTTTGCCGATCAGCGTAGCGAACAGGCTGTTGGACCAGGCGAACCACTCGCGTGAAAAATCGGAGGGGTCATCCGGGTGAAAGCCTTCGTGCATATATCCGGTATCCGCATCGGTCCGGACAAGCATATCAATTAATTCTTTGATCTCCTCATCATTATCTGCTCTCAGCGCCTGCATGGATAGAGCCATGTGCCACACATAACCTCCCGGCGTATGTGGACTACCAATGCCTTTGGCATGTTTACCCTCGAAGTAAAAGGGGTTGTCGAAGCTGAGAGCAAACCGGCGGGTGTTCTGATAAATTTCATCCTCCACACCTACATAACCAATATAAGGAATAGACATCAGTCCCGGTGTACCGGCATCGTCCATCAGTGAATAATTACCGTATCCATCCGTTTCGTAAGCGTAGATTCTGCCATATTTCGGATGATTCACAATTCCGTAAGTGCGGATGCCGAAGTCAATTTCCTTGCGAAGCTTCGCAGCCCGGGCCGCCAGTCTTTCGTCCTCATAGATTACGCTTGCGATCTCGCGGATATAGTCCAGAATCACCACAGCGAACATATTGGATGGAATGTTATAACCGAACTCACAGCTGTCATCGCTTGGGCGGAAGCCCGACCAACTCATGCCGGTGTAGTTGACAGGCATGCCGCGTCCGTTATTGTACAAAGTCTCCGTATCCTGAAGCGTCTGCCGGATGAAATGGTAGGGCGATTTCTCCCCGTGATACTGCTCCGTTTCAATCACGTTCACGATGGAGGTTAGCGCTTGGTAGCAGGCGGGATCAAAAATATTAGTCTGTTCCGCTTCCTTCCAGTACATATAAGCCAGCTGTACGACGAAGCAGAGGGAATCCAGCTCGTATTTGCGCTCCCACATCCACGGGTTCAAATTGCAATCATCCGTAGCCCGGTAATGCTTGTCGCTTGCCGTTTCATTGAAGGCATTCGTGTATGGATCAATGTTGACATAGAACATCTGCCGGGCGATTAGGCCGCGGAGAATCCGCTGAAGCTCAGGATCGTTTTTGGCAAACGGAATGTAGTGGCGTACCTGCTCCGTAGAATCGCGCAGCCACATGGCCGGGATATCCCCGGTGAATACGAAGGTAGTACCGTCTTCAAGCAGCTTAGTTGTTGTCTCCAGCGTATTCGGGAAGCAGTTGCGGAACAGCTGCTGCAATTTCGGGTGATGCGCGAGCCGTTCATCGGCTTCAGCAAGATACGCGGTAATGGAAGCTGGCATGTTCATAATCTAATTCCTCCTACATAGTTAAGGTTAAGGTTGTGCTGCTTACAGGGCATAGGTGACTATTGGACTTTGCCGACGGAGCTGCGGAGAATTCCCTCATCCAATATTTCCGCATGTTTCCGCCGTTCCAGAGTTTCACTGGCATGTACAGCTGTACCATTTCCAGTCCCAAGGGGTGTGGGAGAGATCAGGTAAGCAGTTGTACGATTCATAACAGAAACCTCCTAATATCACCAGTCCATGTTTTAACCTTGGCATTCGTAGCAAATGTTTGCATACCTGCCCGGTGATCACAATATGTAACTTTTGCAGGGTGAAATGAGGTTCATAATTCACATATTGCAGCTATGCTCCAGCTACAGCCACCGATAGCAGGGTATGCCGAAAAGTACCGCAGCAGCGCGGTTTTGCACTCACTTAACATGACAATGCACAACCTACATATTTACTGTGTCAGCTTTGTTTCACTACACTTTGAGTTGTAAGCGCTAGCATGAAAGGGATCAACAAGAATGCGAGGCAGCTACATGAATTTATGTAACGAAAACTAACATAGAGAGGAGTGGGAGAATGAAGGGGAGTCATGCGGCAGTATCCGTAAAACCTTCATTGAAGAACAAATCCCTAGGCAAAAGAATCTGGAAAAATTGGGAGCTCTATCTGTTCATGCTTCCCGTAATGTTGTATTTTCTCGTTTTTCATTACGGTCCGATGTACGGCATTCAGATTGCTTTTAAAAATTTCGTACCTTCGAAAGGAATTGCAGGCAGCGAATGGGTTGGTTTTGACCATTTTGAACGATTCTTCAATTCCTATTTTTTCTGGGATTTGCTCTGGAACACTTTCAGTATCAGCTTCTATGAACTTGCCATCGGGTTTCCGCTTCCGATCATTCTCGCGCTGGCATTCAATGAGGTCCGCAACGGTCCGTTCAAGAAATCGGTCCAGACGGTAACCTATGCGCCGCATTTCATTTCTGTCGTTGTTATGGCAGGAATGATCATTACCTTTTTATCACCCTCGAGCGGAATGATTGTCAGGTTCATCGAGTTTCTGGGCCTTCAACCAGCGGAGTTTCTGACGGATCCGGCCTGGTTCAAGACGGTGTATGTCTTCTCGGGCGTCTGGCAGAGCACCGGGTGGGGAACCATTATTTATCTCGCGGCTCTGTCAGGCGTAGATCCTCAGCTGCATGAAGCGGCTATTATGGATGGAGCAAGCCGATTTAAACGGATGCTGTATATCAATCTGCCGACGATAGTGCCCACCATTACGATCATGCTGATCTTGAATATGGGTAATATACTGGGCGTTGGCTTCGAAAAGATTCTGCTGCTGCAGAATTCGCTTAATATGGAGGCTTCCGATGTAATTTCCACCTATGTATACCGCGCCGGCCTGGTGAACGCCCAATATAGTTTCTCAACGGCTGTCGGATTGTTCAACTCGGTAGTCAACGTTATTCTGCTTGTTACTGTCAACCAGATTGCCAAACGCACCAGTGAGAACAGTCTCTGGTAGAAAGGAGTTGAAGTCTTTGGTTACTGCGATGAAAGAATCCAAGGGGGACAAGCTGTTTCTAATCAGCACCTATATTTATTTGGTCCTTGCACTCCTGGTTGTTCTCTATCCGCTGATCTATATTCTCAGCGCTTCAATAAGTTCGCCGCAGGACGTCAATTCGGGAGCCATGTGGCTATTCCCGAAGAATGTAACACTGGACGGCTATAAGCTTGTTTTTGATAATCCGAAGATATGGAATGGCTACTGGAACACAATTATTTACACGGTGGTAGGAACTCTGGTCAATCTCGCCGTTACTTTGCCGGCTTCGTATGCGCTCAGCAGATCTGATTTTGTCGGGCGTCAGCTGTTCATGGGCCTCATTTTGTTCACGATGTTCTTCAGCGGCGGACTCGTGCCGACGTATTTGCTGGTCAAGAACCTTGGACTCATTAACAGCATGTGGGCATTGATTCTGCCGGTGGCCGCTTCGGTCTGGAATATCGTCGTGGCACGCACCTTTTTTCAGACGACCATTCCGAAAGAACTGCAGGAAGCGGCGCACATTGACGGTTGTACGAATCTGAAGCTGTTCATCCGCATTATTCTGCCGCTGTCGGCACCGATTATAGCCGTTATGGCCTTGTTCTATGGAGTTGGCCACTGGAACAGCTATTTCCCTTCTCTCATCTATTTAAATGATGATTCCAAGTATCCGCTGCAGATGGTTCTGCGCCAGATCCTTGTCCTTCAGGAAATGTCGGCCGAAACCACGGGCGCTTCGATCAACAGCGAGGTGGCGACCGCCATGAATAATAAGGCGGAAACGGCATCACTGATCAAATATGGAGTCATTGTTGTCTCCACACTGCCCATCGTGGCGGTCTATCCGTTCCTGCAGCGTTACTTTGTCCAAGGGGTCATGATTGGCTCTGTTAAAGGCTAAACGTTTACAATGTAATGATAACAAGGGAGGAATCATTTATGCAGACCACACGCAAACCATGGAAGCTTCTGCTGTCTTCGGCTCTAATTCTTACACTGCTGGCAGGGTGCAGCAATTCAAACGAAGGTGCTGCGAATAACAGTACCGGAGAGGTCGCTGTGAATAAAGAAGGTTTTCCAATTGTCAATGAATCCGTTACCCTGACGCTTATGGCGCCCGATGTAGGGATTCAGAACTGGGAGAACATGGCGGTGCTCCAGCAGATGGAGAAGAAGACCGGCATTACGCTGGAATATAAAAATGCACCGAAGGACAGCTTCGAGACAAAGAAGAATCTGGTGCTCGCCAGCGGAGATTACCCAGATATCCTCTATGCTGCCGGTTTGACGACTGCAGAGCAGATGAATTACGGAGAGCAGGGTATCCTCATTCCTCTGGAGGATCTGATCGATGAATACGCTCCGAACTTCAAGGCGCTGCTGGAAGAGAATCCGGATGTCCGCAAATCGATTACAGCACCGGACGGGCATATCTATTCCTTGCCGGTAGTGGAATTCAGCCAGCACTGGTACCGCAATCCGATGTGGTATAACGGGGAATTCCTGAAGGCGCTGAATATAGAGAAGCTCCCCGAAACGACAGAAGAGCTGTATACCTACCTGAAGCGTGTGAAGGAGGAAGATCCGAACGGCAATGGCATAGCCGATGAAATTCCGATTTCCTCGGTGACAACACCCGCAGCCAACCTCCGCGATATCCGCACCTGGCTGCTTGGCGCCTTCGGCATATATGAAGAGGAAATTTATGTAGACGATGAGGACAAGGTGCATTATACACCGCTTGAAGAAGGCTATAAGCAATATCTGACCTATATGAACCGCTTGTGGTCTGAAGACCTGCTGGATCATGAGAGCTTCTCGCAGACGGCAGAGCAAAAGAAGGCCAAAGCGCAGAATAACCAGGTCGCCCTCTTCTCCGACTGGCATGCCTACATGACCAAAGGCGGAGAGCCTTCTACAGCAGATCCGATGTTTGCACCTGTCCGCAGTGAATCGGTTGCTGCTCCTGCGATTGCCAAGAACAAAGGGATTACAACCGGCGCCTTTGCCATAACGCAGAACAATCCGGCGCCGGAAGCCTCCATGCGCTGGGTGGATTATCTCTATTCCTATGAAGGCGCCATGTTCTTCAATAAAGGGCCGGAAGGCATTCTCTGGGAATACACCGATAAAGAGAACCGGGTCAAGAAGTACTTGCCGGTACCGGAAGGCAAGGAAATGGAAGATTACCGGGCAACTCTGACGCCTAACTACGGCATTCCTGCTCCAACCTTGTCCATGGATGATATCAATAAGGGACTGAAGACAGACTTTGACCTCTGGGTAGAGCAGGAAACCCAGCAGAAGCTTCTCGATAAAGGCGCACGAATTCCGTTCCCGACTCTGTTCTTCACCGTGGAAGAGCAGACCGAAATCAGCAGCTTGAATTCTGATTTGAGCACATATGTGAAACAGATGGAAGCGAAGTTTATCACCGGTGCCGAGCCGCTTACGGGTTGGGACAATTATGTGGCGACCGTCAAGAAAATGGGCGGAGAGCGTGTGGCTGAAATCAACCAGGCAGCCTATGACCGCTGGAAATCCAACTAATTCAGCCTATACCACGAACATTAATCACAGGAGGGAAAGACATGCAAATCACGAGACATCCGAATAATCCTATTGTCGTCCCGGGCGGCTATGAATGGCGTAAGGTTACGGTCTTCAACCCGGCGGTCATCATCGACAACGGCAAATTTTATATGATAGAGCGCACCGCCGGTTCCCTGACTCCATGCAAAAATTACCTGGGTCTGCTGGAAAGTGATGACGGCGTGAACTTTTCCCACGTGAAGGATGAGCCGATTGTGACACCCGATATGCTGGGATTCCCTTACGGCAGTGTACAGGACCCGCGGATTGTCAAAATCGACGGTACCTTTTATCTGAACTATGCCCTACGTCCCTGTGCTATAAGTTATTATCCTACCGGGGCAGGCGTCCCCCTGCGCTCTATTCCGGAATATCCGGACGGGTGGGGGGAAGAGGAGGGGCATTGGCTGACCCGGTCATCCATTCTGAAATCGGATAATCTGCTGGATTGGGAGTTTGTGGCGGACACGACGCCTCTTGATATCAATGACCGGGACAACATTCTGTTCCCCGAGAAAATAGGCGGCAAATTCGTGCTGCTGCGCCGGCCCGAGGAATATGTGGGAGAAGCCTACGGAACGGATAAGGCAGCCATGTGGATTACCTACTCCGAGGATCTTGTGAACTGGGAAGAGCCCAAGCTGCTTGCTGCTGCCGGAAATCTGTCCTGGGAATCGCGAAAAATCGGAGGCTCTACGCCTCCGATACGTACAGATAAGGGCTGGCTGGTGCTCTATCACGGCGTTGATGAAGAGATTGTCTACCGTGTGGGGGCCATGCTGCTGGATTTGGAACAGCCAGAGAAAATCATTGCCCGGACACATCATTTCATTATGGAGCCGGAGACGTATTACGAGAAATTTGGGTTCCAGATTCCGAATGTCATCTTCCCGACGGGAAATGTGGTCAAAGACGGACTGCTCTATATCTATTACGGGGTAACGGATACGGCGATTGCGCTCGCCACTGTTCCACTGGATGAACTGGTAGAGCATATCCTCCAGGAAGCGCAGCAGCAAGACACCCCACAAAGTGAAGCCTCATTGGCTTCAAATTAAGAATTTATTTGCTTCGTGCTGTAAATTATTCTTCTATTTCTCGTTGAAATGATACCGTCCTACAAAAAGGACGTCAAAGCAGTTTCCACTTGAATGTTATTCAGGTACTTTGTGTGGGAATCAAACATATAAACTATCTCTTCAGAAAAGGCGGAAGCTCCGCAAACTTAAAACGGTCTATTTCGCAGCAGCCCCCTTTAAGGCATATTCCTTGCGGTACTGCCCCGGTGTCAGACCGATTTCTTTTTTGAACTTGCGGATGAAATTCGGCGTATCCAAGTAACCGACCTGCTCGATAATTTCTTTGAGCGGTGCGGTAGTGTTCTCCAGCAGCCGGATGACCTCATTCACACGCAGCTGCCAGATATATTGTGAGAAATTGATGCCGGTCTTCTCTTTGAAGCTCCGGCTTAAATAAGAGGTTGAAATGGCAAACTTAAGCGCCACATGCTCCAGGCTGAGTGTGTAATCAGCAAACTTCTCATCCACGTATGCCAGAATGTCATCCATCAATGAAGACTCGCTCGTCTCCGTATTCCGCTCGACCTGCGCGCAGATGTCAGAGGCCAGAGAGAGCAGACGGCTCTCAAGCTCTTCAAGCGTTTCGAAGGAGGTCAGTTCCGAAATATTAGCGAACACTCTTTCCATGCCAAGCTCGGAGGCGGTGCGCAGAAAAGCGTTCAGCAGATCGAAGCAGATGCAGCGCAGCAGATGAACCTGCAGCGGCTCGTCTTGGATCGTATCCATAGTATCGGCAATCATCTGGACGGCTACCGATTCGTTGCCCTGCTTCAGGCTCTGCTCCAGCTTCAGCATGGATTTGCGCGGAATCCAGAAGCTCTCGGTAGCGGCAGGGTTCAGCTCTGTAAGCTGCTCGAAGTAGGTCACCTGCCCGCTGCGCCGGATCATCCGGTGCTCCAGAGCTGCAGCAGCTTCAATGAAGGATTGGTTAAGGAGAGCCAGGTCCCTGTAGGCCATGCCGACACCGATACTTAGAGACAACTGCGAGTGCTCGCGGATTACCGCTTGAATGGCTTCAATAACCTGTTCCATCTGGTTCTGGACGGGCATGTCCGCATCGCCGGGAAGTGAAATGATCAAGGCAAACTGGTCTTTGACCGAGAATTCCACACCGAAGATCTGAGCACTTAGACCGGGCAGACATACATTGCTGAGTATTTCCTGCAGCAGATGGCGCTCCTGCCAGGACTTGCCGACCCGCACAGTGTCATCCCAGGAAAGGATTGCTGAGAAATAGAGGCCTTGTCCCTGAGGATATCTGAAGCCGGTGCTGAAGATCATCTGCTCAATCTCAGGATCATCCGGCTTGCCGTGTTTGAGCAGCAGCAGCATGCACTGATTGCGGACGAAGGGCTCCTGAAGATCAATTCTGGCACTGTAATCGTGGAGAGTCTGCCGGATCCATTCCCATTCATTGCGGAGTTTGGGAGTATCATTACCGCTGCCTTTCAGCTTGGCGAATTCCATCAGATCCCTGATCGGATGGTACTGCCGTTTGGCCAGCAGCAGTGCGGCGGCTATGCCGGTAATGACCGTTATACAGAAGACGATCAGAATCAGGGTCTGGACATGGGCGACACGGCTGAAGAACTGGAAGCTTGGCATCGTGGTCACATAGGTCCAGCCATTTTCTTCAGATTGTACAGAAACGACGGAATGTTGTTCCCCGTCCAGCTCCAGATTATGAATACCAGGCTCAAGTCTGGATAAATGTTCAAGCTCGTCCTGGGGAAGGTTGACGTTATGGCTGTTCGCGGTCAACACCTCTCCGGTGGGACCGAAAATATAGCTGCTCCCCGAGAAGTCACTCAAGATCGAATCCATAACCCCGGTAAGATTGGATTCTTTCATTAAATAGACAACGGTTCCATATGGATACGGGTCATTCGGTTTAACGGGTACAAGCATGACGAGCATCGGCTCCACGCGGGAATTTACCGTCACATTCTCAGCGGGACGCACCAGGGGCTGCCGGGTTTCATTCAAGTCCCGCTGTAATTCTTCCGGGGTCCAGCGCTCGAACTGATAGAGAGTATCGAAGGTGACATGAAGATCAGCTGATCCGCGGTAAGAATAGATGTTGGAATCGTTATGGAAATAAAGAAGCAGATCCTCTGTAATGCTGCTGCTGGCTTTGTAATTCGCCAGCGCCTGAATCGCCTCCAGGCTGTAGTAGGGATCGCGTACCATATAGGGGGTCAGATGTTTGTCATAGGCGATTCTCCCTGCTATTTCCTGAAGCTCATTCATACGGGTATCTATGGTGTTCTTCACCTGGTTAAGCTGATTGACATTGGATTGTTCAATTTCTACACGAAGGCCTTTGACAGCGTTTTCGTAAACGAAAATGGTTACACCGGTCAGAGGGATAAGAAAGATGAGGATGTAGGAAAACGCATATTTTAGAAGAAGCCTTGATTTGAAATGATTCCAGCTGAGCCTGAATCTGTTGAGTAAGGATGGCTTGAGTGCCGGATTTGCCATGAAGCTTTCCCTCCTGTGTTAACATATTCGGTTTAAAAATCTTGGAATTAACTGTTCTCTTCTGGATTACACTTGTGCTAGTATAAACATTATAACATTATAATCTTTGAAATGAAGCAGCACATCAGGTTTATTTTTAAAAACATAAGGATGTACAGGTTTCATATCATGTCATTATTGATTTTTGAATTTCGCCTGTATATCGAGGTTGAAGAAGGAGATGGGATGAGTGGGCACAGAGAATGTGCTGCGCAATTTGCAGCTTGTTGACGGGCGGATTGTTGATATCGCCATTCAGGACGGGGTTATCACCTCCATTGCACCGTCAGGCCAGGCTGAAGGAGAGATCGGTCTAGACTGTTCTGGTTTATATGTGTCCAGCGGATGGATTGATCTGCATGTGCATGCCGTGCCGGAGCTTGATCCTTATGGCGATGAGATCGACGAAATTGGTGTGAAGCAGGGGGTAACGACGCTGGTGGATGCTGGTAGCTGCGGTGCAGACCGGATCGGGACTTTGTATATCGCGAGGTTGAAGGCTGATACACGGGTATTTGCTCTGTTGAATATCTCAAGGATCGGGCTCGAACGGACAGATGAACTGTCGCAACTGGAATGGATTGACCGGGCTAAGGCACTTGAGGCGGCAGCGGCTTATCCTGATTTCATCGTTGGTCTGAAAGCCCGCATAAGCCAAAGTGTCGTCAAAGACAGCGGCATAGAGCCGCTCAAGCTGGCACGCACATTGTCGGAAGAAACAAAGCTTCCGCTCATGGTGCACATCGGTTCCGCTCCGCCCCTTGTCTCCGAAGTGCTGGAGCTGTTACAGCCTGGCGATGTGATCACCCATTACCTTAACGGCAAGCCCAACAATCTGTTCCATGCGGACGGCACACCGCTGCAAGGACTGCTGGATGCAGCTGCACGGGGAGTTCATCTGGATGTGGGGCATGGCACAGCGAGCTTCTCCTTCCGGATTGCAGAACAGGCGAAGGCGGCAGGCATTGCGCTGAATACAATTAGCACGGATATTTACCGGGGCAACCGTCTGAACGGGCCGGTGTACAGTATGTCGAATGTGCTGACAAAATTTCTGGTTCTCGGCTACAGTCTGGAAGAGGTGATCCGCGCTGTGACAAGCAGTGCAGCGGAGTGGCTCGGCAAGCCGGAGCTCGGGCAGATTAGGGTGGGGCAGCAGGCGAACCTGACTTTGTTTGCCCTGGAAGCAGGCGAGAAGCAGCTTATGGACTCGGAAGGTAATGTCCGGGTCGCGAAACACTATATTGAGGCTAAAGGAGTCTTTGCTAATGGGTCACTCATTACAGGCTAGATATGGATTGAAGCGTGTTATTAATGCCAGTGGAAGAATGAGCATCCTTGGCGTTTCCGCACCTACGGATTCGGTCATGGAGGCGATGAAGCAGGGCGGACAGCAGTATGTGGAAATTGCGGATCTTGTGGACAAATCCGGAGAATATATTGCACGCCTGCTTGGTTCCGAAGGTGCGATTGTTGTGAACTCGGCATCCAGCGGCATAGCGCTGTCGGTGGCAGCCATTGTGACCGCCGGAGATCCGCGGCTGAGCCTTCGCCTGCACCAGGAGCCGGTATTGAAGAATGAAATTATCATGCTAAAAGGCCATAATGTGCAGTATGGAGCTCCTGTCGAAACCATGGTATTCCTTGGCGGTGGCCGGGTAGTGGAAGTAGGATACGCCAATGAAGGCCGCAAAGAGCATATCGAACAGGCCATCGGTGATCGCACTGCAGCCATTCTCTACGTCAAATCCCATCACGCCGTCCAGAAGAACATGATTTCTGTCGAAGAAGCCTGGGAGGTGGCACAGCGTCAAGGGGTCCCACTGATTGTTGATGCGGCTGCGGAAGAGGATCTGCACAAATATGTCCAATATTCGGATTTGGCGATTTTCAGCGGATCGAAAGCTATTGAAGGCCCTACCTCCGGTATCGTCGCTGGCAAAAAGAAATACGTCGAGTGGTTGAAAGTGCAGCTGCACGGGATCGGCCGCAGCATGAAGGTCGGCAAAGAGACTACCTTCGGACTGCTTCAGGCCTTGGATGAATACCAGGACAAAGCCGATCACAGCGAGCGGGAGAAGCTGGCGCTGGAGGCTCTTCAGCCGCTGGCCGGGCTTCCTGGTGTTTCGGTCCGCATCGTGCAGGATGAAGCTGGCAGAAGGATTTTCCGCGGGCGTATCCAGATTGATTCCTCTGTTGCAGGGATGGATGCAAAGAATGTCAATGACCAGCTGCGTGAAGGCGTAATTGCGGTATATACCCGGGACTATGGCGTCAAGCAGGGTTATTTCGATATTGATCCAAGGTCTCTGCAAGGTGATGATCTTCAGGTTATCGTCAGCAGAATACATGAAATCGTGGGGGGCGAACAAGCATGAGTAATATTCGGCAGCGTCTGTATAAGAACCGGGCGGCACTTAATGTACTGGCCGGCAGTATCGGGAACGCTAAAGATGTGTACGAAGCTGCGGAAGGATATGTACTGGTAGGTGTGCTCTCCAAAAATTATGCTACGGCGGAAGAAGCGGTAGCCGCCATGACTGAATATGGTCAGGCTATTCGAGATGCCGTATCCATCGGGCTTGGGGCTGGAGACAACCGCCAGGCGGCAGTTGTAGCGGAGATTGCCGCAAGTTATCCGGGAAGCCATATCAATCAGGTATTTCCTTCAGTAGGGGCGACCCGCGCCAATCTGGGAGCTAAGGACAGCTGGATTAACAGCCTGGTCTCTCCATGCGGGAAGCCGGGCTATGTAAATATATCGACCGGACCCGTCAGTTCAGGGACCACTTCGCAGGCTATTGTTCCGGTTCATGCCGCCATTGCATTGGTTCGTGATATGGGCGGCAATGCGCTCAAGTATTATCCGATGCAGGGACTGAAGCTGGAGGAGGAGTACCGTGCGGTTGCCGAGGCCTGCGGGGAAGCAGGGTTTGCTCTGGAGCCTACGGGCGGAATTGACCTGGATAACTTCGGACCCATTCTGGAGATTGCTCTTCAGGCAGGCGTGCCGCAGGTTATTCCGCATGTCTATTCCTCCATTATTGAGCCGCAGACCGGAAGTACGAACGTACAGGATGTCCGTAGACTGCTCGAAACAATGAAATCGTTGGTGGACCAGTATGCCTAGGATTGCTGCTTTTGGTGAAGTGATGATGCGGCTGCAGGTTCCGGGCTATGAAACACTGGTGCAGAGCAACAGGCTGGAGTATTCTTTTTCCGGCAGCGGGGTGAATGTAACAGCTGCACTGGCCAGATACGGCCATCACGGTGCGCTAATTACCACCTTGCCGGAAACTCCGGTGGGCGAAGCGGCTATCGCTTATCTGCGCAAACTTGGCGTGGATACCTCACTAATCAGCCGAGGCGGCAAGCAGCTGGGGATGTACTTTTTGGAGAATGGCTTTGGAGCTCGCCGCGGCAGAGTCACCTACACAGACCGGCTGGGCAGCAGCTTCAATACCGCGGAGGCAAGCAATTATGATATGGGAGCGCTTGCCGCCAAGGTCGATGTTCTTCATTTGTGCGGCATTACGCTGGCTATGAATGAAGGTGTGCGCAAGCAGATGAAACAGCTTGCTGCAGAAGTGAAAAGTGCCGGTGGCAAGATTGCTTTTGACTGCAATTATCGTCCTGTGTTATGGGGGACGGATGGCTATGCCAAGGCCCGCCCGCATTATGAGGAAGTGTTGGAGCTGGCGGACCTGGTGCTGATGAACGAGAAGGATGCGCAGTATATACTTGGCATTGGAACCGGAGAATATGATAGAATAACGCAGTTGAAGCAAGCGATTCCCGAAGTGGCGGAACGCTTCCAAATCGGAATGACAGCGGGAACCCATCGTGAGATTAACGCTGACAACACGCATTCCCTGACAGGATATATCTATCATCAAGGTACGTTCGTGTTTTCCCGCAAGCTGACCTTCCCGGTGTATGACCGGATTGGTGCCGGCGATATGTTTGCCAGCGCCGTCATCCATGGGGAATTGCAGCAATACCCACATCAGCAGACGGTTAATATGGCATCGGCGGCAGCGATGCTGGCCCATACCACTCAAGGTGATACAGCGCTTTTTACCGAGAGCGAGGTGCTCCGGGTGTTGTCAGACCATACCTTAGATGTTGAAAGGTAGTGAACAGCGAGTGTCACTGAAACGCAAGCAAGGTCCTTTATATCAACAAATTCAGAAAATTCTCAAAGACCGGATTCTGCATGGGGTATATCCTCTCGGGAGCATCATCCCATCCGAGCAGCAGCTGGAGAAAGAATTCGGCGTCAGTAAAATGACGGTCCGCGGCGCGGTCCAGGAACTGTCCCATGAAGGCTATGTGCAGAAGAAAAGCGGTGTCGGAACAATTGTGATGCGCAATACCTCCTATCAGAAGCTCTCTAAGGGCAAACGGTTTACAGAGCTGCTCGTAGAAGAGGGCCATAAGCTGGAAAAGAGACTGCTGAATTCCAGGTTAGTCATCAATGATACCGGAACGGAGGATTATGACCGCTACGGGCCGTATTGCCAGCGGATTGAACGGCTCTACATCCTAAACGGACAGCCGTATATTCATCTGATACACTTCTTGGCTGCAGCTGCACTGCCCGGCGGAGGCACGGAAGAAATGGAGGCAGACATCCAGTCACTGTATGACTCACTGGAGGAGAACGACATCGTGCTGGAGAATTTCAAGGACCGTTTCTTTGTAGAGTCAGCACCTCATGAGGTATGCCAGCTGCTGGAGCTTCCCCCGGGGACACATGTGCTTAAGCGCCTGCGTAACTCCTTTGACGGGGAAGGCAGACTGATTGAACACAGTATCGGCTGTTATAACACGGAGCTCCAACATTATCTGGTCAGTTACGACACCTGAAGTCAGCGTTAGGACGGATGGATGTCTATAAGAAAACAAGGTGGATACCGTTATTCTCAGACTCTCGCTGCTTGCAGCGGGATTTTTTTATGCGTAGGAGAAATAATTCCAATTAAAGTTCCTTTATCAGCTGGTCACTACGCTATGCTGCTTTTACATTATGCTTGAGGGACAGGTTGACGTAATGGAGGAAGGGGTAAAAAATGATCAACCGAAAAATAAGATAAAGCGTCAATTACTTTGGTAGATGAATGATGATGTAGTTGAGGAGATGAGAGACCGCTGCGGGCGGTGATTGCGGATTATATAAGTATCCACATGATGCTGCCGTTCCATGCAAAATCAAGGATGTTAAAGAACCTTCTTAAAAGATCGAAAACAAAAAAGCCACTTGTCCCGATCCGGTCCAAGCGGCAATAAATGGGGTGATGCCAGTGACGCTGACACCACCCGCAAAGTGGATGGTATGCAATGTTAATTAAATCAATTTTTCTGCCTAACCCTATCGTAGCGTGAATTAGCTGGCATTGTAGCGCTCATAAGCAGTCTTGTAGATGTTCATATATTCCTCAAGGCCCATTTTCTCAATAGTGCTCACGTAATCGTCCCATTGATCAAACGATGCGCTGCCATTAACGAATTTGGCTTCCATTTCACCGATATAATCCTGAATGTCTTTACCGACGGAAGACATGAATTCTGTCTCTTCATTGGTAAAGTTGAAGTTGAACCAGATATCCTCAACCGCATTTGGTTCAGCTTTTTTAGCAGCTTCCATTGAATTCGGCAAGGTCTCAGAGCCTTTGAAATATTCCCCCTTCACATAACCCGGGTAGCTTCCGCCTGTCCAGGTAAAATATTTCGTAAGTGCCTGGTCCATCGTCAGTCCATCTGGATTGTTTGTGATTTCTTTAATATATTCCAGATCTCCATCCGCATTCTTGTTATACGTGGTTCCTTCTTCTCCCATGAAGAAGAACGTAGCTCCTTCCTGGCCATAGAAGTGATCCATCCAGCGGATGGTCGCTTCAGGATGCTCATTTTTATCCGTAATAGCAAACGCACCAACGTGTACCATAGGAACTTTTACATGCGAATACAATTTATCTCCATGTGGACCTTCCAGCGCACCAAGACCGATGAAATTATCTTTGCCCATCACAGTGTCCGGATTCGGAACAATCGTCGAACCCAGCAAATCTCCCTGTCCTTTGGCGTTTAATGCACCGCTCTCAATCGTAAATATTTCCTTGTCGATTAGCCCCTCAGTGTAGAGTTTATTCATAAACTGCAGCATTTCTTTATATTCCGGGAGAGTCTTGGTAAAACGCAATTCATTCGTGTCTGGATCAACATCAACGAATTTGTGGCCGAGGCCCTTAGTTCCAAGCCCCCAAGCCCCTTTGATCTGATCAATGATTGAGGTAATTCCAGTGCCTCCGTACGGAATTTCATCATTTTTTCCGTTTCCGTTTAAATCGGTTTCTTTAACTGCCTTAAGGTAATTGTAAAATTCATCGATGGTTTTGGGCTCCTCCATTTTCAGCTGCTTCAGCCAGTCTTCATTGACCCAAAGTGGTGTACCGATCAACATAGATAAGAAGTTCGGATCATAGACGGAAGGGAGGGAGTAAATATTGCCGTCCGGCATCGTCAGTCCCTTGCGAATATCCGGATTTTCCTCCATCAACTTCTTAAAGTTAGGAGCGTACTGATCAATCAGGTCATTCAGTGGGATAAATATGCCTTGAGGACCGTAACGGGTCAGCTCTGCAGAACCTACTCTTGCTGAATAAAATACATCGGGATAATCGCCGCCTGCCAGTGCAAGATTTCGTTTTTCCGTTAAGGACTCAAAAGGAACGAGATTAAAATTTACGTCGATATTAGATAATTCCTGATACTTTTTCCACACGAATACGTCATCATAATTACTGCTGTTTCCATTCCATTTCCCTGTAAAAAAGTCGAGTGTTATCTTCTCATTAACGATAGGCATACCTGTCTCGTTCAGGCTAGATGCTGCTTCCGGAGTGCTAGCTTTGTCGGCTGTTTTATCAGCTCCGGAACTACAGCCTGCCATTAAGCTGGCTGCAATAACTAACGACAACGAAAGACTTCCCCATTTTTTCCACATACCTATTTCACTCCTCAATTTATAGTAAATTACATTATTTAGCCTTTAATCGCACCGATCATCACGCCTTTAATGAAATATTTCTGAAGGAAAGGATACAAAAGAAGCATGGGCAGATTGGTTACAATCACTGCTGCATATTTGATAGCCTCAACCTCCATCAGGCTTCTGGAAAAGGTATCACTGCCGAGATCCACCATGTTCTGCATTTGATCCTGAATCAGAATTTCTCGTAAAAAGAGCTGCAGCGGATACTTGTCCCTGTCGGATAGATAGATCAATGCGTTGAAATAACTGTTCCAGTGTCCGACTGCATAAAACAGCACCATAACAGCGAGTACAGGCCCGGATAAGGGAAGAATAATCCGTATGAGCAGCTTCATGTTTGAACAGCCGTCCAGAAATGCAGCCTCCTGTAATTCTTTCGGAATCGAGTTCTGAAAGAACGTTCGCATAATGAGAATATTCCATACCGAAACCGCAGTAGGGAGGATCATTACCCAATAGGTATCGAGCAAACCTAAATCTTTAATAAGCAGGTAAGTCGGAATCATGCCTCCGCTGAAGAACATCGTAAACACAATCATCATTGTGAATACGTTTCTTCCCTTGAAATCTTGACGAGACAGCGGATAGGCTGCTGCTATAGTCATCACTACATTAAGCGCTGTTCCAAAGAAAGTGTATAAAATTGTATTAAGGTAACCTTTCATCAGCTCGTTATTTTCGAAAATTCGCTCATATCCGACGAAAGAAAGATCTGTCGGCCACAGCCACACGTTTCCAAGCATGACATCCTCCGGATTGCTGATCGAAGCAATCATGACGAAGTAAATTGGATACAGGACAATGAGAGAAATGATCCCGAGCAGAATGTAGATGGATCTCATGACAAAACGGTCTGCGGGGCTTTCCGCCATAATCCTATCCCTCCTTTCTACCACAGACTGCTTGAGCTTACCTTTCTCGCAATCCGGTTAACAATTATTAACATAATGAAGTTGACCATGGAATTGAATAGACCAACCGCGGCCGAGTAACTGTACTGTGCACCGAGGATTCCGCTGCGATATACGTTTGTCGAGATCACGTCTGAGCTTTCCATGTTCAGGTTGTTTTGCATAAGAAACACTTTTTCAAAGCCAACTCCAAGAATTGAGCCCATGTTCAAAATAAGCAGAACGATAATTGTTGGAGCAATGCCTGGGATATTAATATGCCATATTCTTTTTAATCTCGAAGCTCCGTCTACCCTTGCTGCTTCGTGGAGCTGGGGATCGATCCCGGCTAAAGCCGCAATATAAATAATGGAGCTCCAACCCATCGTCTGCCATACGCCTGACCATACATAAATGCTTTTGAACCATCCAGGCTCAGTCATAAAGCCGATCGATTCACCGCCAAACAGGGTGATCACCACATTCACAAGCCCTGATACAGGAGACAGAAACATCATAATGATACCTACCATAACAATGGTTGATAAGAAATGAGGCATATACGTTACTGTCTGAACAAATTTGCGGAATTTCCCCGTCCGCAGCTCATGAATCATAAGTGCGAGAATGATAGGAATCGGAAAACCGACAATCAGTTCATATATCCCGATACCCAGGGTATTGCTAATAATCCGCCAAAAATAAAAGCTGTCGAAGAATCGCTCAAAATGCTCAAAACCTACCCATGGGCTGCCGACGATCCCTTTGTTGGCAATAAAGTCCTTGAATGCAATTTGTACTCCGTACATCGGAATATAATGAAAGATCATAAAGTAGGCGACTACAGGCAGAAATAACAAATAAAGTTCCCAGTTTTTTGTCCATGACTTCAGACTATTTTTTTGCTTCCATTTGAAACGTTCTTTTTTCACCGCTATTTGGTTACCCATCATTTCATCCTTCCCAATACCAACACCCTCTCTTTTTCGAACTGCAAGTTTGTTTGCTAATGGACACTTACAGGTCACACCTTACAAGAGCTTATTGAAATGTGGTATTCACCGTTCTTTGGATCGCAACCATTTCTTTCGAAATTTACGAAATCTATCATCTTTCCTAAGAAAAGCATTACAATCTTAAAAAATACATACTAGCATTTTACATTGGATTAACATGAGAGCTCTCGGGCGTTAATACTTATTTACTAAAATAAGCCGATTGCTTAAAAATCTCGTAAGGCTGCTGTACCTAATGAGATTTCAAAAAAAGTGGGGAGTGGAAAGGAGAAGGAGGTAAGAAATTCAAAACCAAACGATTAGTACGTTATTCAATTTCTTATATCAAGGTATAGTCGGGGGCGTAAAGATGAATAAAAAACGAATCAACCTGGTTTCTCTTCTTCTGATCACGATCGTGGTGATTGCTTGTGCACCTCTCTTGCTATGGTTTAGAAGCAGTCCGCTCCTCGCATTAGAAATATTCGAAAGGGCTATATACAATCTAGAGATTAGTTATCAAGTTACGGTGTTGTTATTGGCTGTTATTGTGATTGGTATTGTATATGGGGTGGCAGGTAAAGATGGATTGGCGTATTTAAACCTTACAAAGCGAGATGGGAAAATTCGGCCTGAACCGTGGATCGGCATTAAACCAAAAGAAACAGAGACGTGGAAAAACTTGGGTCTAAACTTTGCGATCGTGATTACGTTGGTAACGGCTGTTGTCATCTACTTTCAAGTGGTTCATGGGGGAAACGTGAGCCTGAAATTATATCCAGGGGTTATACTGATCCTTGTTTTTGCGCTCATGAATGCTTTTTCAGAAGAAATTATCTTTCGATTTTCATTCGTTGCCGTAGTTAGCAGATATGGTCTCTCTCCGTACGTAGCGCAAGGATTAGCAGCGGCGATCTTTGGTGTTGTTCATTATTTTGGAAATCCAGGCGGGGTACTAGGCGTATTGATGGCTGCTTTTATCGGATGGTTTTTGGCCAAATCAATGTTAGAAACGAAAGGTTTCTTCTGGGCACTGACGATTCATTTCTTGCAGGATGTCGTTATTTTCAGTGCCTTGTTTTTGGAATAGGTGTTCGGTCCACTATGGGTTTGATGGCAGCAGCTTGTACCGATTACCCGAAAATGAATAATACATGGTTGGTTTCCGATTTCATGATGAAATTGTATAAAAGTATAAAAGTTGTGCATTAAACCTTTTGGATACCTCACATAAGTCGCATGGTCAGACGTAAACAAGATTGTTAAATCTTTATTGGATTGCTGGTGTTCTAATTTTGGTATCGCTCTCAAAATAAATATTGAAACGTTTCCAACTTGATGTTATTATGATTTTCATAACAGAGCTAAGTGGGGGGTTAGATGTCAAGTATTAAAGATGTAGCCAGTCTAGCTGGCGTAGCTGTTGGAACCGTCTCACGCGTCATTAACAACTCGGGAGCCGTAAAGCCTGATACACGCAAAAAAGTAGAGAAGGCCATAAAAGAGTTGAATTATTATCCTAATGAAATCGCTCGTAATTTTAAAATGCAAAAATCAAAGACAGTGGCATTGCTCCTCCCCAGTATATGGAACCCTTTCTTTTCTGAACTGGCTTATTACATTGAAGATGAATTAGATCTCGAAGGCTTCAAGCTTATGCTGTGCAATAGCGGAGGCAAGCCGGAAAAGGAACTCTATTATCTGGATATGCTTCGGCAAAACAAAGTGGCTGGCATAGTCGGTATTACTTACAACGATATTGAAAGCAGTGTGAGGAATAACATCCCGATTGTAAGTATTGACAGACACTTTAACAAGAAAATCACCTGTGTGACGTCTGACAATTATGAAGGAGGACGTCTAGCTTTAAGGGAACTGGTTAAGGCAGGTGCCCGAAAACCGGCCTTTTTGGGAAGCGTCACTTCCGTCTTTAGTGAAACCATGAATCGCAGAAAAGGGTTCGTTGACGAGGCTGAGGAAATGAAAGTCGACTATGTGATCTATGAAAAGCCAGATCCCATTATGGACGACGATGCTTACTTTGACGAGTTTTTCAAAACGCATCCCGATGTGGATGGGATTTTCGCTATTACCGACTTACTGGCTGCCAACTACATTGACAGGGCAGGAAGGATGGGTTATCGCGTTCCGGAAGATGTTAAGGTCATCGGGTATGACGGGATTCAGGATCATCCCTATTTCCATCCGATATTGTCCACCATTAGGCAACCTGTCGAGGAGATGGCACGTACGACAATCAGACTTCTTTATAAAAAATTCGAAGGAGTAACTTTGGAGAAGGAAGTATATCGCTTGCCTGTACATTTCAGACAGGGTGAGACTACTTAACTCATAATAATTGATCGTTAGCGGTTATCTCCTCTAGCGATCAAAGTAAGACCCCAATTCAGTTATCTGATTAGTAGATGGATATGCTGCAGGGGATGTTTTTTAACTTTAAGTTGGAAACGTTTCAATTAAAATTGGAAACGTTTCAATATATCAACAAAGAGAGGACATATGAGGGTGAATCCAAAAGACTCCGCGAGCTATCAACCCGGAAGCCAAGTGAAACGTAAAACGTGGGCACGGCTCAAACGTGACTATGAACTGTATCTGTTTCTGCTGCCAATCATCATTATTTATGCCGTATTCAAGTACTACCCAATGTACGGGGTACAAATTGCATTCAAGGACTTCTCACCAAGTCAGGGAATATGGGGGAGCGATTGGGTAGGTTTTCAGCATTTCATTGATTTTTTTGATTCCTATAACTTCTGGTCCATCATATCAAATACGCTAACGCTTAGCTTCCTGTCACTCCTATTCGGTTTCCCGGTTCCGATTATCATTGCGATCATGCTGAATCAGATGTTAGGCAAGCGGTATAAGAAATTTATCCAGACCGTCATTTATGCTCCGCATTTTATTTCTACGGTAGTACTCGTAGGTATGCTCCATGTTTTTTTATCGCCCAACAGCGGTTTGGTGAATCACATGATCACCTGGCTTGGCGGTGACCCTGTTCTCTTCATGGCGGACGAGGGATGGTTTCGACCCTTGTACATATTGTCAGGGATTTGGCAAGAGACCGGTTTCGCCACCATTATTTACCTGGCTGCTTTAGCGGGAGTCAATCCCGAACTTCACGAAGCAGCAATTATGGATGGTGCGAGTAAATGGAAACGAGTATGGTACGTGGATATTCCAAGTATTTTACCGACGATCGTAATTTTGCTGATTCTCGCTCTAGGAAACATCATGAGCATTGGTTTTGAGAAGGCATTCCTAATGCAAAACGATTTGAACTACGCTACTTCCAACATTCTTCCGACCTATGTTTATGAAATGGGGATTCAGAAAGCACAATACAGTTTTTCCACGGCAGTTGGACTGTTCAATTCCGTGATCAATATTATCCTGATTGTCACCGTCAACCGAATTGCCAAAAGATTGACGGAAACCAGCCTTTGGTAAAGGAGAGCTTAATTTGAATCAGTTATTGAAAAGAAAAAGCAGAGGGGACATTTGGTTTGACGTGATCAACCTTGTCTTATTGAGCTTGATTATGCTTCTCGTGTTATTCCCGTTGTATTTTGTGTTGATTGCTTCATTCAGTGATCCAAATCAGATCTATTCCGGGAATGTTTGGTTGTTTCCAAAAGGGTTCACGTTGGATGGTTATGTTCGAATCTTCAGCGATTCTTCGATTTGGATCGGTTATGCAAATTCCATTCTTTATGCGGGTGTAGGAACGCTGATTGGTGTAGCTGTTACGGTATTTGCAGCCTATCCTTTGGCTCGCAAAAATTTGATGGGCAAATCGGCAATCATGTGGTTTTTGATGATCACCATGTTTTTTAGCGGGGGACTAATTCCCACGTATCTGTTGATTAAGGACCTTCAGATGTTGGATACCATCTGGGCTTTAGTTATTCCAGGAGCCGGCAGTGTTTTCAATGTCATTATCGTGAGGACGTTTTTTCAGTCATCCATTCCGGATGAATTGTGGGAAGCGGCTTCAATTGACGGCTGTTCCAACACCCGATTTTTCTGGAGCATTGTAATGCCTTTGTCAAAATCAATCATTGCTGTCATGGTTCTGTACCATGTGGTTGGTTTCTGGAACGGTTTCTTCGATGCTTTGATTTATATGAATGACGAAAGCAAGTATCCGCTTCAGCTGGTACTCCGCAATATCCTTGTCCAGAACCAGGTTAACTCCGGCATGATGGTGGATGTGGAATCATACGCGGCGAAGATGCGTGTTACTGAACTTATCAAATACGGTGTCATCATTGTATCCAGTTTGCCGCTGTTAATCTTGTACCCATTCCTTCAGAAATACTTTGTCAAAGGCGTAATGATCGGTTCGATCAAGGGATGATATTGACACGGTACTTGAAGGGGGGGATGTACGGGAGATGTATACGTCTCTGCAAACCGGCTCCAACAAAGATCAAAAAAAATTGACCAGAGATTGAAACAAATTCTTGGGAGGTTTATGCATCATGAAATCTGTATTCAAAAGTGCGGGAATTTTAATACTGACTGGCGCATTTGCACTAAGTGCATGTTCAGGAGACGGCGGATCGAAGAAACAGACTTCCAACCCACCTGCCGATTTCAACAAGACCGGTCTTCCGATCGTTGAAGAAGCGATTTCTTTAAAAATGGTATCCCCGAAAGCTGCATTAGCACCGGAGTATGCGCAAATGGAAATATTCAAGCGTCTTGAAGAGCAGACCAACGTTAAGATCGAGTGGGAGAATATCCCGGACACTGATTTTGCAGAAAAGAAAAACCTTTTGCTCGCAAGCGGAAATTTACCAGATGCATTTTACGGGGCTGGTTTTACAGATTACGAACTAATTAATTACGGTGAAGACGGAACCATCATTCCCTTGGAGGATTTAATTGATCAATATGCACCTAATCTGAAAGCGCTTTTAGATAGCAGACCTGATATCAAGTCCTCCATCACAGCACCTGATGGGCACATTTACGGGCTGCCTTCTTGGGAGGAGAACAACCTTGGAACCAACCCCTTCTTCCACGTGATTAATAAAAAGTGGCTCGACACACTGGGTTTGAAAATGCCTGAGACGTTGGACGAATATACGGAAGCGCTGATGGCATTTAAAACTCAGGATCCAAATGGAAACGGTAAAGCCGACGAGATTCCATTGAGCTTTATGCATATGCAGTGGTGTATGGATATTGCAGGGATTTTCGGAGCGTTTGGCCTGCCGGATAATCTGGAGCACCGGGTTGTTCGCGATGGCAAAGTTATTTTTACTGCGACGCAGCCCGAATATAAGGAAGCCCTTAAATATTTTAATGAGAAATGGTATAAGCAGGGTTTGATTGATCCTGAATCCTTTACCCAGGACGCAGCGCAGTATCTGGCCAAAGGCAAAACAACAGACGAAACGCTCGGCTCCTATATCTGGTGGGAGGTGGAGGAAGTTGTTGGACCTGATCGAGGAAAGGATTATGCATTGTTGTCTCCGTTAAAAGGACCTAATGGTGCCCAAACGATTGGACGAAGCAATGGGGGTGGCCCCGGTCGTGGTGCATTTGTGATCACGAAGGAAAACCAGAACCCAGAAATTACGATGCGCTGGATCGATCAACAGTATGAACCGTACATGGCAGCTCAAATTCATTGGGGCCCGCTGGATGTTGTATTCGAGAAGGATGAGAATGGGAAATTGGTAAACTTGCCCCTACCTGAAGGAACATCAGCAGGAGAATTCCGTCAAAAAGTGGCTCCGGGCACAGGCGGACCAGGTGTCATTACGATCGACGACTTCGGAAAAGTTGTAGACATGGAGCCTAGGGCACAACAGCGCGCTAAAGATTTGGAAAAATATTACGAACCTTACATGGAGAAGGAAAGCTACCCGAGTATCTTCTTTGAACCGGAGGAGCTGGACAAAATCAATAGAATTGAGTCAGAGCTGATTAAATATGTAAATACCCAACGAGGTAAATTCATTGTCGAGGGCGGCGTGGATGAGCAGTGGGACAATTATGTGAAGACATTGGAGAAAATGGGATTGAACGAGTTGATGGAAATCTACCAAAACGGGCTGGATCGATATAACGCAACTTTAAAAAAATAATTTAACAAGCGATGGGTGGAGAGAAGTTGTGCTTGATGTTATAGCTATAGGAGAAGTGTTGATAGACTTTACTCCAGTTGATTCTGCTGGGGGAAGCACCCAACAGTATGAGTGTAATCCTGGAGGGGCACCGGCTAACGTAGCAGTGGCGCTATCCCGATTGGGAGTCAAAGCTGCATTAATCAGCAAGATTGGAGAGGATCGTTTCGGTTCGTTACTGCACCAAGCCTTGCTTAGCAGTGGGGTTGATGTATCAGGGCTCACATTTACCGATGAAGCGAATACAACGCTAGCCTTTGTTCACTTGGATGAAGACGGCGACCGGTCATTCAGTTTTTTTCGGAAGCCAGGAGCGGATACCTTCTTATCCTCACAAGATGTTCCTTTCGATCTGATCGAGAACGCCAGAGTACTGCATTTTGGATCATTGTCGATGACCCATGAGCCCGCACGGACGGCAACGAGAGCAGCTGTCGTTAAGGCCAAAGAGACTGGCGCACTGCTTTCATTTGATCCGAATATCCGTCTTTCGCTATGGGAGACTGAAGAGGCAGCGAAGCAGAATATTCTTTGGGGCTTGCAGTATACCGACATTTTGAAAATATCGGAAGAAGAACTCAGCTTTATCACGGGTGCAACAGACATTGAAAAAGGATCTTTGGAACTGCAGCAACAATTTGGCATCCCCTTGATTGTCGTAACGTTAGCAGATAGAGGCTCCTATTACCGGATGACCGCTCATGATGGATATGCTCCAGGTTTTCCGGTAAAAGCCATCGACACGACAGGCGCTGGCGACGCATTTCTGGGCTGTTTTTTAACCAAGTTGCTGGAAATAGGGAATTCATTAAATCTGCTGACAAAGCAGCAAATCATCTACATGTTAACGTTTGCCAATGCTGGCGGTGCATTAGTAACAACTCGGAAGGGAGCTCTCCAATCTATGCCAACGACAGATGAAATAAACAAAATGATAGACTCTAGTAAAGAGTTCAAAATGGACAGTTTCAGACCAGGATTTCATTTCTCTCCTCCCTCCCATTGGTTGAATGATCCGAACGGATTAGTTTATTACGAGGGCGAATATCATCTGTTTTATCAGAACCATCCCTTTAGTAACCAATGGGGCCCGATGCACTGGGGCCATGCCGTGAGTGAGAATCTGATTCACTGGCAGCATGCACCAATCGCTTTGTTTCCTGATGAGCATGGAGCTATATTTTCCGGTTGCTGTGTGGTTGACTGGAACGATAGCAGCGGGCTGTTTGAAGGTCACCATGGATTGATTGCAATCTTTACTCATGCGGATACATATCCGGAGACTGATCAGCCTCGACAACGGCAAAGCTTGGCTTACAGCCGCGATAAAGGAAAAACCTGGCATAAATATGCGGGGAATCCGGTCCTTGCCGAACCTGATCTGGTTGACTTCAGGGATCCTAAGGTATTCTGGCATGCAGAAAGTAAGCGATGGATTATGGTTATAGTCGCGGGTGACCATGTTCGCTTCTATCGATCGGAAAATTTGATTGATTGGGCGCTCGCCAGTGTATTCGGTCATGAGGAAGGTTCCCACGACGGTGTTTGGGAATGCCCAGATCTCTTTGAATTGCCTATCGGTGATACGGGGCGTACCAAGTGGGTGCTTATCATAAGCATAGGGGATAATCCTTCTTGTCCGGAAGGCTCACGTACCCAATACTTTATCGGTGAGTTCGATGGAGTGACGTTCATTAACGATAACTCCGCTGATCACATCATGTGGCTAGATTATGGTCGGGACAACTATGCCGGGGTCACCTGGTCGGATATACCTGAAAAAGACGGCCGGCGCGTGATCATTGGATGGATGAGCAACTGGAAATATGCCAACGAGACGCCAACAGGTACTTGGAGAGGGTCAATGACTTTGCCTCGGACCTTGGCATTAAGCAGTCAGGATGAAGGAGTCGTTTTAACCCAAATGCCTGTTCGGGAAATAGAGCAGTTGCGGAAAGACCCCATGAGTTGGTCTGATGTCAGAGTGACGGCCGAGACACCGTTTAGTCATAAAATTAGCGATGATCTGCTTGAGATTGAAGTCGATATCGATATGGGTTCCAGTGACGAGGTACAGATCATCATGAAATCCACCGGAGAGAGTGAAACGGTTATCGGGTACGATTCGATGCGCGAGTGGTTGTTCATTGACCGCACGAAGTCGGGACTGACTGACTTCCATTCATCGTTTCCATGCAACCACGGTGCCAGCATGTCCCAAGAGAAGGGGAAGATTAAGCTGCATATCTGGCTGGATCGCAATGCGGTTGAAGTGTATGGGAATGATGGCCTGGTTGTCCTGACCGATCAGATTTTCCCGGACGCGCCAATGGACAGTATTTCTATTATTTCGAAATCGGGACAAGCGAAACTGAACCTGCTGCATATCCATGCTCTTCAGTCGATCCATGCTTCTAAAGATGTCATAAAGCAGATATTAAGGAGGGGGGAAGTATGAATTCGAAAAATCAGGGCTTGATGATGTCCTGGACCTTTGACGAAGGAACAGGATTCAACACTATGGAGAGCATATCGAAAGTTCGGGATCATATTCATTATGTATTTAATCAAGCAGAATTCACCGAACCGTGCGACCCGCAGTGGAGAAAAGGAGTGGTGGGAAATGGACTCCTTTTCGATGGTTACTCGACTTATATTGCCCATGCGACTCACGCTAAAGATCCAAACATCAAGTACAACTACCGATCAGAGCTAAGTATTGGAGTATGGCTTGCACCACGTTCTTATGAATGGGGGTATGAAGGAAAGTTATCTGCCATTGTGAACTATCACAACATGGATCGCAAGCAGGGATATCTGCTGGGGATGTATCGTCATGGCTCTTGGTCCTTTCAAGTCGGTTTGGAAAGTGGGGATTGGAAAGAACTTTGGGCACCGGACGGACATGAACTTCCCAAGAACCAATGGTCGTACGTGAATGCTGTATTTGATGGAAATCAAGGGATCATGAAGCTTTACTTAAACGGCAGTGAAGTCGCTTCGACTGATCTACCTCGTGGTTCCCGGCTGGTCGAGGCTTTAGACACGGAATTGCTCATTGGCAAAAACAATCACAGCAGTCTGCTGGCAGATGTATTCAGCCTTCACATGTTCAGCGGTATGCTTGATGAACTCAACATTTATAATCGGGCCCTGAGCAAACAAGAGGTAATCGATTCTTATCGATATGTAATAGATACCAACCACAGAGGATCCCATCCGCTATTAAATGATGAGGAAATAAAGCTGGATCGGAGGCCGCTGCTACCGGATCGCCATAGACCGCAGTATCATGTCAGCCCGCCAGCGCATTGGATGAACGAGCCTCATGCACCGATTTATTTTAACGGGCAATATCATTTATTTTATCAGCATAACCCCCTTGGCCCGTTTTTTCATCAAATCCATTGGGGACATTGGGTAAGCAAGGATCTCGTACATTGGCGGGATCTTCCTGTGGCCTTGGCTCCCGAAAAAGATCAACTCGCCCCGGACGGAATTTGGTCGGGAAGTGCAACTTATGATGTGGAAGGTTTGCCTGTCTTATTTTTCACGGCGGGAAATGACAGTGCTTCGCCGAATCAGAGCGTGGCCCTTGCCCGAAGCACTTATCCCATGGATAACGATCCGGATCTGGTTCATTGGGTCAAACATCCGGAGCCGTTGATTGTGCAGAAGAAAGGAATGGGTGCATTCGGAGATTTCCGGGATCCGTTCGTATGGAAGGATGATAATGGCTGGTATGCCTTGGTCGGGTCAGGGATTGAAGACGAAGGAGGAGCCGCGCTTGCCTTTGTGTCCCAGGATATGCTGAATTGGACGTACAAAGGGCCCTTTTTTAAAGCAGATATTCAGAAGTTTCCTTATCTTGGACCCATCTGGGAGCTTCCTGTGCTTCTTCCTTTAGGTCGTGACCGAAAGGGGGAGAACAAATTTCTCCTGTTAGTCAGTCCTGTGGGACAGGGAGCGGACGTCGAGGTATTCTACTGGATCGGGCAGCTTGACATGCAAGAACTATCATTTATTCCTGATCAAGAGGAGCCTCAGTTGATTGATGTTGGTGATTTTCATTTTACTGGCCCTAGCGGAATGATAGATCCCAAGACTGGCAGAAAGATCGTATTTACGATTGCACAAGGTGACCGAACGTCGGAGTTGGAATATAAATCGGGCTGGGCTCATAATGGCGGCTTACCGTTAAGTGTGTATTTACGGGAAGACGGACGGCTGGGGATTGAACCCATTCAGGAGCTTCAATCATTACGAGGCGCTAAGCGGTTGTCGTTATATGACAAAACATTGGCTGAAGCGAACGAACTGCTGCAGGAGGTCCAAGGCGACATGCTTGAGATTCAAGTGGTAATGGAGCCGGTTAGCGCAAAACAATTTGGAATGAAGTTACGTCGTACGCCTGATGGAGAAGAAGAGACCCTTCTGTTTTATGATATGAGTGAATCGATGTTCTTGGTAGATCGAACAAACACCACGCTTCATCCGGGAGAAAAGTGCAGAGGTGTGCAAGGCGGTAAGCTTGAACTGCTGGAAGATTATCTAAGGCTTCACATTTATATGGACCGCTCTATGGTCGAAGCTTATGCCAACGGATTAAAAAGTCTGACAACCCGAGTGTATCCAAGCCGTTTGGATGCATTGGGACTTGAGATTTGGGGAGATGGGGAACTGTTGGTTAAATCGCTGGATATATGGGAGATGAAATCCATTTGGTAAAAAGAGCGCTTAGGCGCTCCTTACCCTTTGGACAATTTGATCAAAAACCAGGACTTTTATGAAAGCGTGCTATTCTCTCTCCTTTATGCTTCATGACCATTCTTCCTTGTAGAAGGGGAGCTGTCAAAATTCCGGTGAATATAAAATCGTGAAGGAGAGCTCTTGAATGAAATATGCAAGTACAAGAAGAACCTGGATGATAAGAATGATCATATGGACAATGCTTCTCCAGCTTGCTGTACCTGAAATATCAATGGCAGCCGAAACACATGAAGAGGTGGGGCAACTTCCAAAGACTGAAACGGAACTGTCCGTTATGGATACCGTCTATCAAATTCAAAACCCAGGATTTGAAACAAAAGATTTGACGGGTTGGACGGTAGTCAAGGGCGATGCTTTCGGCGAGAACAGCGTATCGGACGAAAAAGTTTGGTGGGCGGAAGCAATACCGTACAACCAGGAAGGCGATTATCATTTAAACGGTTGGAGATATGATGAATCAGCAACCGGTGTGCTTCGCTCCAGCACTTTTGAACTTGGCGGCAGCGGCTGGATCAGCTTCAAACTTGGCGGTGCAAAGAACCCTGACAAGGCATATATCAATATCGTGGAAGCTGAGACGGGACAAGTTATTGGCAGGTATGGGAACAGCGCTTTTGCCGACGTTGGTTTCCCGGATCCCACACAAGGATTGCGCTTAGCTAATATGGAGCAGTATAAGGCAGATCTTTCCGAATATTTGGGCAAGAAGCTGTATGTGGAGATCGTCGATCATGCAACCACGGACTGGGGAGTGATATTTGCGGACGCATTCTTCATGTATCATGAAACCGAACCTGCTGAAGGAATTATCGCCACGGATATCAAGCCTGATTTCAAACGCTATCAAATCGAAAATCCCAGCTTTGAAACCGGGGACTTAACAGGATGGACGGTTGTCGAAGGTGAGGCATTTGGGCCGAACAGTGTATCGGACGACACAACCTTTTGGGATGAACAAATCCCGTACAACCAGGAAGGCACCTATCATTTGAACGGCTGGAAATATAATGAGGCTGCCACCGGTGTGCTTCGTTCAAGCACCTTCGAGCTGGGCGGAACAGGCTGGATTTCCTTCAGACTGGGTGGAGGCAAGAATCCGAATCAAGGGTATGTGAGCGTCATCGAAGCGGATACGGGAGACTTGATTGCCAGGTACGGTAACAGTGAATTTAATGAGTCCGGGTTCCCGGATCCTGCGCAGGGTCTGAGACTGGCGAATATGGAATTATATAAAGCCGACCTGTCCAAGTATATTGGAAAGAAATTGTATCTTGAAATCGAAGATCATGCAGCATCGGATTGGGGACTGATATTTGCGGATGCCTTCAATACCTTCAGTGAAACCGTACCGGATGAAGGTGTCATGGCAGAGAACATTATCCCGGCCGAAATCACAAACCGCAGTTTTGAAACCGGGAATTTGGATGGCTGGACAGCTGAAGGTACTGCTTTTCAAGTATCCCAGGAAGCTCAAGCCGGTAAAGAAGGGAACTTCTATGCCAAGTCTTCTGCGGAAGGACAGGGCTCTATTACCTCCAATACTTTTACCATGCAGGGAACCGGAAGCATTACCTTTACTATTTTAAAAATCGTCAATCCGGAGGATGCCTACGTCGCAATTTATGATGCGTCCACAGATACGTTGCTTAAAAAGACTGGGGATATCAGTGCGAACGAGAAAATTTCCTGGAACATGCAGGAACACTACAATAAGAAGCTCTATGTCAAGGTTGTTGATCAATCCAACCAAGCCAGTATTGCTGTTGACGCTTTTCAAGCTCGTGGTTTGGGGACCATTTTCTATATGAGTCTTGATGAAGGCGCAGGAAAGAAGGCGCTTGAAGAAGTAAGCAATCTGGAGCATGATGTGAACTATGTATTTAACAACGCCAGATACATGGCCTCGAAGGATCCGAGATGGACTCCGCGTGGAGTCAAAGGCGGCGCCTTGTTGTTTGATGGATATTCAAATGATATTGAGATCAATACAAAGGATATTATACCTGTAAGCGATGCGTTTACGCTTGAAGCTTGGGTCGCCCCGCGAAGCTACGAATGGGGGGACGGGAACAAGCTGTCTGCGATTGTAAACCAGTCTGATCAGGATAAAGCCGAAGGCTTCGCGCTTGGCATGTACCGGCACGGCACATGGTCGATGCAGGTCGGGATCGGTGGTCAGTGGATTCAGGTATGGGTAAAGGATCACCCGCTCGAAAAATACAAGTGGAATTATGTGGCCGCTACCTTCGATAAGAAAGAAGGAATGATTAAGTTATATCTAAACGGAGAGGAAGTGGCTTCCCAGGCAACACCAGTCAATGTCCCGATCACACCATCTGGAGCAAGTCTGATTATCGGGAAAAATAATAAACCGGTAGAATTGGCTGGCTTGTTCTCCTACAATATGTTCAGCGGACTCATTGATGAGGTGAAGCTGCAGAACAAAGCCCTTACCGCTCAGGAGCTGCTAGCTGAATACGACGAGGTGAAGTCGCTTCACGGGGGCGCGGTTCCGGTAATTCCGAATGGTGATATTGATGAGGACCCAAGTGTGTTTGATGGAGATCAGCACCGCCCCCAATACCATGCGATGCCTCCTCAAAACTGGATGAATGAAGCGCATGCACCGATTTATTATAACGGTAAATACCATTTATTTTATCAGCATAACCCGCAAGGTCCGTTCTGGCATCAAATCCACTGGGGACATTGGGTTAGTGACGATATGGTTCACTGGGAGAATGTGAGGCCTGCTCTTGCCCCCGAAGCTGGCACCTTGGATCCGGACGGCGCATGGTCAGGAAGTGCAGCGTATGATCGCGACGGAAATCCCGTTCTCTTTTATACCGCCGGCAATGACTCCCTGTCTCCGAACCAAAGAACAGGACTTGCGACTCCGGCAGATTTATCCGATCCCA
The DNA here is from genome assembly GCF_047246825.1 of Paenibacillus xylanilyticus. Classification (GTDB taxonomy): domain Bacteria; phylum Bacillota; class Bacilli; order Paenibacillales; family Paenibacillaceae; genus Paenibacillus; species Paenibacillus xylanilyticus_B. The sequence continues at coordinate 490,779 of NZ_JBFOLB010000001.1, forward strand.
ATTTGGAACAATGGGTGAAACATCCCGCGCCAGTAACAGAGCAGAACGGGAATGGCATCCATAACGAGTTTCGTGACCCGTTTGTCTGGTACGATGAAGAGGTCGATAAGTGGTATCAGTTAGTGACGTCCGGCCTTGAAGATTTCAACAGTGGAACTGCTTTGGTGTATGTGTCCGACGATATGTACAACTGGGAGTATAAAGGACCTTTATTCAATAGTGACAGAAGCCAGTATCCAGAGCTCGGTACCGTATGGGAACTGCCCGTATTATTGCCGTTAGGCAAGGACAGTACGGGTAAGCAAAAGCATATTTTTATGATAAACCCTCATGAAAAGCCGGAGCATGTTCCTCCCGCGAGCGATGTGAAAAGAGATGTTGAGGTCTTTTACTGGATTGGCACCTGGGATCGGGATAACTTCAAATTTATACCTGACCAAGAGGCTCCTTCTAAATTGGATGTGGGTGATGGCTATTTAACTGCAGAGAGTGGAATGGTCACACCTGACGGAAGAACGGTTGTTTATTCCATGGTTCAAAATGTAAGAACACCTCAAGCAGAATACCAAGCTGGATGGGCCCATAATTTAGCATTGCCGATTTCACTTAGCCTGGACGAGCAAGATAAATTGCGTATCGAACCCATACAGGAATTGCAGAGTCTTCGGGGAAATAAGGTAGTTGATTTTGCAGACAAAAACCTGGAAACCGCCAATCAATTGATTAAAAATGTCAAAGGCGACATGCTGGAGATTGTAATGGAAATTGATCCCGGCGAAGCCCAGAAATTCGGCCTCAAGGTGCGGCGCTCCGATAACGGCCAAGAGGAAACACTCATTTACTACGACAAGACAAACGGGACATTGAATGTGGATCGCACGAAGAGCAGCATTGACCCGGATGTACGTGTGGACGGCATTCAAGGCGGATATGTGGATCTTGACGGAGAGAACTTGAAGCTGCATATTTTTCTTGATCGTTCAGTTGTTGAAGCCTTTGCCAATTACAAGAAAAAGCTGACAACCCGCGTCTATGTGGGCAGGTACGACTCCCTGGGACTGCAGGTCTGGGGCGACAACGATATTACGGTCAAGTCGATGGAAGTATGGAACATGAATGCCTTAAAAGGGGAAGCGGCTGCTCCGGTCGATGTGCCTGATGACTGGGATAACTCGGTGTATACCGATATTACAGATCTGCCTAACCATGATTTTGCTGCAGGCGACTTAACTGGTTGGGTAGCTGAAGGAGAGGCCTTCTCGGATGTTCATGTGACAGATACACCATTTTTCTGGGACACCATTTATTTTAATCCGTCGCAAAAAATTCCGGGTGGCTATCACTTATGGGGCTTCAACGAGGGCGCCGGAGGTGACAGCTTAACGGGAACGCTAAAATCACAAAATTTTGTCCTTGGCGGAAACGGTAAAATCAATTTCCTGGTTAGCGGCGGGCGTGATATAGATAAGCTGTATGTTGCACTGGTCCGGGTATCGGACGGTAAAGAGTTATTCAAAGAGACTGCCACCAATTATGAGGAATATCAACGGAAGATTTGGGATGCGTCGGAGTACATCGGCGAGGAGCTTTACATTAAGGTGGTTGATCAATCCATAGGCGGATTTGGTCATATTAACGTCGATGACTTCAATGTACCGGTTAAGGTAAACAATTCCACGGGTGTAACCGTTACTTCGCGATAAACCAAGATCGAAACCGTCAGTGGAAATTCGAAAACTGCTACAAAATTATGAAAACGGGATAAAACCCTCAGGAACGCAATAAAGGCGTCCTGAGGGTTTTTGCGTAAATTTAAGGTTCCTGTAAGGTTAGGTTTAACACAGTGTAAGTTGCGGTCTTTAATATTGAATTTACGACCCTTACAGCAGGCAAACAACAATAAGATGTGGTTCTGCAAATTCATGTAAAGGGGAATGAAGTCAACTTTGATCGGGGAGTTCAGGATAGTAACCTGCGCACAAGCGAAGAGAAAGCTGAGCTGAGCTGCAAAATAAATACTCCGTCCGGTGAATCCAGATCTAGTCCATTCAACACATATTACAGGGAGAGAATTCGATGTATCGATCAACCATCCAATCAATATCCAAAAAAGCGCTGGCTTATTCGCTGGCTTTTACACTCGCAGCCTTCCCCGTTGTCAACGCCACTCAAGCCTTAGCTGCGCCAGCGGCTTCATCCGCTCTGTCTTCCTTGGCTGCAGAGGCTCATGCTCCAGTCCAGTACCGGATCGACGCCCGACTTGACGAAAACAACATGCGCATCAAGGGAAGCGAAACCGTCACTTATAGGAACACTTCCAATGATACCCTGCGGAAGATCGTATTCCATACGTTTGCCGACGCCAACCGGTCCAAAGCGACCCAAACTTCAATGTTTGAGCGAAACAATGAGGAGATCCAGAAAGAAAATCCACAGAAGAAGCCGGAAGACTTTCTGGGCGGCATTGACATTCGGAGCGCGGCGGCAGACGGGCAATCCTTGGTCTTTTCGAACAGCAATCAGGCTTTGACCGTTGAACTGAAGCAGGAGTTAAAGCCTGGCGAAGCAGTGACGGTCGAAATCGGCTTTGAGGTGAAAATCCCTTACGGCATGCAGCGTCTCTCGTACTACAAAGACATCATAAACGGTGCACATTGGTTCCCGGTTATGTCGGTCTATGACGAAAACAAACATGAATGGGACAGAACGAAATACAGTAAAGCCTTCGAATCCGATTATTACGTTTCATCAGACTTCGAGGTGCATTTTAACGTGCCGGAAGCCTATCAGATGCTGATGCCAGGAAACATAACGACGCAGGCCGACCCGAAGGAGCCCGGCCGCAAAATCGTAACCGCTAGGGCCGATAACACCCGGGAGTTCGTCTTCTTTGCCAGCCCGAATTATAAGGTGGAGAGTGTTACACGGGATGGACTCACGGTTGAATATTATTACTCAGACAACATGCCAGGCAAGAAAAAACTCGTCGACGGATACATCGACACCGCTTTTGAGGCTATTTCATTTTTCAGCGAAAAATATGGGAAATACCCTTACTCTGAATTCCGGATTGCAGAGTCATACGTTGAGGGGGTGGCGGTTGAGTTCGCCCGGGTCATTCAAATGGGGCAAATCCAACTGAACAGCGATCCGGCACATGATTACGTATTCGTTCATGAAATTGCCCACCAATGGTTCCATGCCTTGATCGGCAACAGTTCGGAGACAGAATCGTTTTTGGATGAAGGATTTGCCGATTTTTCGAAGGTCTATTTCGCGGAAAAACAAGGTGATGATCTGAACGGGTTCAAGTCTATCCAAATCGATGATGTGTCATGGATTGACAAGCCGATCGCCTCAACCAATACGGAAGTAGGTGACATGGAGAGTCCAACTTTTTACAATAAAGGACGCCAGGCCATCTACCAGTTATACCGCATGGTGGGCGAGGACAAATTCGATTCGTTCATGCAGGAATATTTTAAGCGGTACGAGTATAAAAATGCGACGACACAGGGGCTTTTGCAGACGATCCAAGATACACTTGGTGATGAAGCGCGAAAGGAAATGGACACGATGCTGCATGATTTTGATTTTGCCCTGAAACCCGAATATCAATTATCTAAGGAGGAAGCAGCCGCGTATTGGCATGAGCAGTTCAAAAACACATACCATTCGTCTCTGATCCAAGTTCCCAATCTTCCTTCGGAAACGATGAGCCGCATTGTGGATAAGGCGCTGCAAGGCGAACCGCTGACCATTGTGCTAAGCGATCAGGCCGTCGGCAAAGAGAAAGAGCAGCAACAAAAGATCTTGTCGAAGCTTGAAGGAACACTTGGGATTATGGACATTCCATACGAAGTAATTTCCGATCGGCAAACACTCAAGAACAAGCTAAAAAAGGAGCTCGGGACCAGCAACATCATCGCCATTGGTAATTACAAGACCAACGGACTCATTCAGGCGCTTAAACCCGGCATCATACAAAAATCAAAGGCCATCGGCTTAGACTGGAAAAGCAAGGTGAACCTAAAGGCATCTAAGGGCGCATACGTTGTTAAGCATCCATACAATCAGAATCGCCTGCTGCTGCATTTTTTCTGGAACGATGAAGCCTTAAGCAGCAATGCGGTCGAATCGTTTGCGGAGCAAATGCTGCGTGGGATCAGTTTTAGCAGTGACTTTTATCAATATTACATCTTGGACCAAGCAGGCAGTATCGCGACAGACAAAAAGATCACTAATCCGATGGCGAAATTGTTTGCCGAAGATTAAAATTAAGAGTATCTGTGGCCAATACGCTCGTTTCAATATATGGTTATTTATTGACAGGGCGGGGAAGATGATTATGAAGAGAGCGGAAGATTTTGAGCTGCCGCTCTTTTTCCCTGCCTACAGAAAGGAGGTTCGGACCGAATTGCCGTTAAGTCAAAAAATACTGATTGTGGACGATGAGGAAGATATCGTCAAGCTTTTGAAAACCGTGCTGGTCAAGGAAGGCTTCGAACATGTGTATACCGCCACTTCCGCCGTGGAAGGCTGGATCCAGTTTCTGGACAAGCAGCCCGACCTCGCCATTTTGGACATTATGCTTCCGGACGGTGAGGGCTATGACGTATGCAAACAAATCCGCAGTGTTTCGAACGTGCCGATTTTCTTTTTGTCAGCCAAAACCGAGGAAATTGATAAAATACTCGGATTTGCCATAGGCGGTGATGATTATATTACCAAGCCGTTTAGTCCGAAGGAGGTGGCCTACCGGATCAAAGCCCGTTTCAGAAGAGCGGAGGTTACCCCGGTCGAGAAAAGAAACGAGCATATGCTGAAAGCTGGCCCATTTGAGTTTGATGAACAAAAACTCGAACTGAAGAAGAACAGCGAAATCATCGAGCTCAAACCGAAAGAACTTGGTCTTATTAGCTATTTGCTAAAACATCCGAACCGAATTATAAGCAAGGAAAGCCTTTACGATCAAGTGTGGGGGGAAGAATCCTTCGGCTATGACAACACGGTCATGGTTCATATTCGGCGGCTGAGGGAAAAGATCGAGAAGGACCCGTCAAACCCGCAATATTTGGTGACCGTAAAAGGACTGGGATATAAGTTTGTATTGCAGGAATCGGCGCAATGAAATGGCGGCTGACCGGCAGATATCTGGTATCCGTCGTCCTGATTGTAGTTGTCGTCATCTTCATTAACATTCTGGTGGTAACCGGGCTTTTTATATACCAAAGCGTATCTTCCCATCACCCGTTCCAACAAGATGAAGCCTCAGCTGAGGCCATCACCCGGTCATTCGGTAAAGAAATCGTTCTGTCCGAATCGGGGATGGTCATTTCCCTGCAAGGGAAGGAAACGCTGGAGCACAATCAGGCCTGGGTTCAAATTTTGGACGAAAACGGCGAACAAGTTTATGGCTATCATGTGCCGCCTGAAGCCAAAACGAAATATACACCAAAGGATATCGTTCAGACCTACAAATATATGGAAGAAGAACTGATGTCGACCGTTTATATAGGGGAAAAGCAGGGAAACGGGAAACGCTACAGCTATTTGATCGGCTTTCAGAACCCTTATCTTGAGCGGCATATCCTCACCTATGATATCCAGAAGGTCGGACGTTTCCTTCAGCTTGGCATCCTTACCTTAATTTGCGTCGATGGCTTCATCGCGCTCTGCATCGCTTATTTGTTCAGCAAAAGATTAACCCGGCCGCTTTCCGTGCTCATTGACGGGATCAAGCAGCTGGCCCATAAAAACTACCAGGTGCACTATGAAACGAAGGGCATTTACAAGGATGTGTTTTACAATTTCAACATGCTGAACGAGGAGCTGCGGGCAAGCGAATTGGAACGGAAAAAGCTGGACCGGATGAAAGAGGAGTGGATCGCGAACATTTCGCATGATATCAAAACGCCGCTTGCTTCAATTCAGGGGTACGCCGAAATGATGCGGGACAAGGAGTATGAATTTACGGTCGAGGAAATGCAGGATTACGCGGAAATCATTGAACGGAAGTCGCTTTATTTGAAAGACGTGATAGAGGATCTGAACCTTGCCACCCGTCTGAGAAACAAGGGACTGACGCTCAATCTGAAGAGCGTAAACATCGTCAGCCTTGTCCGGAACACTGTCATTGATACATTGAATGACGCCCGGTACGGCAATCGGAATATCCATTTCCGTTACAGCGACGAAGTAATTCTTAAAGAGGTTGACGAAATCCTGATTCGCCGCGCGGTTGCCAATTTGATATACAACGCTGTCGTACATAACGACGAGGATGTGGTCATTCAAGTCAGTGTCGAGAACGAAGGAGAATTCGTTCGAATCCTTGTCGAGGACGATGGCAAAGGAATCAAGAATGAAGAACTGGAACGGATATTTGACCGTTATTATCGCGGAACCAATACGGGTGAGTTGCATAAAGGAGCAGGACTCGGCATGGCCATTGCGCACGATATCGTGAAGGCCCATAGCGGTGAAATCCATGTTGTGAGTGAGTTTCATAGCGGAACAAGAATTGAAGTTTTGCTCTAAAGGGGAACGATAGTTCTATTACGACTCAAAGCATGATTTCTGAACTTTTTAGTATGAAAGCGTTTGACTTATTTGAATATCAATCTATAATGATGAAAGGAAATTGGACTTGGACGGGACACAGACAGCGTGTCCTGGTTGGTGTCCGCCTGAATGGATTGATATGCCGACGAGCTTCAAAAAGGCCTAGCCTATGGGGATAACGATAATCGGTATAGGCTGGATGTATATTCACAGCAAGCTTCCATAACCAGGAGGCTTGCTGTTTCATTTTTAGAAGGAGAACAGGTCAGAATGACACTTAAAAAAAGAATCTTTTTATTGTTCTTTCTCAGTGCTTTTATCCCCTTTATCAGCATATTTGCGATTTCTTACTATACCATTGACTCCATTTTCGCAAATAAAATCGATGATGGCATCCGCAGCAATTTGCAGCAGGTGACATCCTCATTGGAGAATTCCATCACCAATCTGAATCATGTTACGCAGCAATTGTCTTACGGTGGTACTGTAGGCAAAAGACTGGATGAATTCTTGAATCCGTCCTCCGATATCTTCGAATTGATCGAGGCCAGGGACGAATTAAAGAGTGAGTTAAGCGTAGTCACGTTTACCAATCCGAATATCGGGTTGACCTTGTATTATTTCCAGAAAGAAGGCACTACGCAGTTCGGCAACTTTCCGATTAAGGATCATTTTTCTCCTGAGTCTTTGCCGATGCTCTTCCAAACGTATGGCATTAAGTATTATGGTCCCCATATCAGCATGAACCGGTTTGATGACCAACTTGTTCTGTCTGCTATGCGAAAAGTACAACTGCCCGAAAGAGACGATGTGTATATTTACGTAGAATCGGGCTTTCGCCTTACCCAGGATATCTTGGGCTACAATCAATACAATGGAGCTTTATCTCATCTGATTCTGGATGGTAAAGGAAACATTGTGTACAGTGAAATACCGGAAGCCATGAAGGTAGGAGAGAATTTCAGTGGCTTAACGGCGGATCATGCCAAGGACGGAATATCCCGCGGGTATCACTGGTTTAAGGAGGATTCCTCACAGAAATGGAGTGTCGTATCGGTCATATCGCAGGCTCAATATCAACAGGAGAAAAATCAGTGGCTGCTTCAAATATTACTGGTCGCTTTATTTTTCCTCGGCTTTACCGTATTTCTTGCTTGGCTCCTGTGGAAGATGGTCTACAAACCACTCGGCCTGTTCCACTCAGAAATCAATGGGATGTCCAAGAATCCACAAACGACCGGGAGCCGGGCTCGCACTCAGATTCCCGAATTTGATTTTCTGCTCGGTGAATTTTCGAATATGCAGCATCAAATCGGCGACCTCTTCAAGGAAGTGCAGCAGAAAGAGAAGATTCGTGCAGACCTGGAAGTGGAAAAACTGCTCTATCAGATCAACCCGCACTTTCTGATGAATACGCTGGATACGGTGCACTGGCTGGCCGTGATGAATGGACAAGGGGAGATCGACAAGCTGGTGCAGTCATTGAACAAGCTGCTCTATTACAATTTGGGCAAATTAGGTCAAGTATCCACGATGGAAGAGGAAATTGATGCGTTAAGGCAGTATCTGATTTTGCAGCAAATTCGATATGACTTTGAATTTGACGTCCGGATTACTACAGATGAACAAGTGCTTCAAATTCCTGTGCCCCGCTTTATTCTGCAACCGCTGGTTGAAAATTCGCTTTATCATGGATTGAGTGATGAAGGTTTTATTCAAATTGAAGTTACTTGCACTGAAACGTTGAACATTATGATACAGGATAATGGTGCAGGTATGACGAAGGAAGCCATTCATAAACTGCTGAACAATCGTGTAGCTGAACAACAAAAAGTAGGGATGGGCATCGGACTCAATTACGTTCACCGCATGTTGAAGGCACAGTACGGGGATCAAGCACAACTGATGATCGAGAGTGAGTTGGGAAAAGGAACAAGCATACTGCTCATATTGCCTATTAAAGGAGAAGATATCTCGGCATGATTAAGGTATTGATTGTGGATGACGATAAGCTGGTACGCAAAGGCATTAGCTCTGCGATGCCATGGAACGAGTTCAACATGGAAGTTGTGGGAGAAGCAAGCAACGGGGCGAAAGCACTGGATTTCCTGAAATCCCAACCGGTCGATCTGATGTTGACGGATCTTGCGATGCCAGTAATGTCAGGGATTGAACTGATGCGAGCTACGAGGCAGCTCTATCCTAAACTTCATATCGTTGTGTTAACACTGCATCAGGATTTCGATTATATCCAGGAGGCGCTCAGGCTGGGAGCCATCGACTATATAGCCAAAGTCCAACTGGAGAAAGAGCAATTCGAACATGTTCTGCATCGGATACATACTCGAATTGACGGGTTGACGAACACGAACCGAAAGATACCCTCTCAGAATGAAATCAATGTCCATTATCGAAATGTGTATGCACTTGTTTCACAGGATCGCAAATCAGAGCATAATTCGCCAATGGAGCTAACTGCACATGGAGGCCAGATCCGATGGGAGGTTGAGCGAAATAGCTGGATGTGGGCAGCACCCCAAAACGAAGAGGATCAACTGTTTCATCAATTGAAGGAATCCCTGGATCAAGTCCCCCAAAGTACGTTGTTGGTTTTGTCAGATGTACAAGAGCGAACGTGGTCGCAAATCAAAAACTGGATTATGAATTATACAGAGACGTCTTTATTCTATGCGTACAACCCCAATGCCCAAGTCATTGCCGTTTCAATGAATCAGGAAGACACATTTTCAAAAGAACCGCAGGACGAGGACATTGACCGGATTAAGCAGAGTTGGTTCCAAACCCCATGGACCCACCATGACAGTTACTACAACCAACTCATTGAACAGTTCAAATCATTGCGATTACGTAAAGATCAGTTGATGGGATTGCTGTACTCGATCGTTATGGAGTGGAACCACCTTTTTGCCCGAACTACGCTTGGAAGAATCTCCATGATCCATTCTTTTGAGTCCTGGTACGAGGTTGAAAAATGGATCAAACAAACTGCTGCAGGCATTCGAAAGGCCGATGAACAGACTGCGTATTCACAGGAAATCATCGATGCCGTAAAAAAAGCGGTGATGATCATGCAGCATGATTTGGAGCAGGCGTATACAGCTTCAGGCCTCTCCCAACAACTCAACATCAGCCGAAGCTATTTCAGTCAATGTTTCAAAGATCTGATGGGGAAAACCTTTAATGAGTACTCCCGATTCATCCGGGTAGAGAAGTCCAAAGAGTATTTGCTCAATACGAACCACACGATTTTCTGGATTGCAGAGCGAGTGGGTTATACGGATGAAAAATATTTCAGCCGGATTTTTCGCGAAATGACAGGTCTTCTGCCAAGCGAGTATCGGCAGCTAGGCAAAGGAGTTAATAGCGAACATCTTGCCAGTGACCGAACATCCATTCAAAGGGGCAAGTAACCGCATTCCATAATGACCGTTGTAGGCTGTCCTGTAAATGATTTGATAAATGAAGGCCGACAGTTTCCTGTTTTCGGAGCTGCCGGCTTTTTTTCAATCGAGAATAAGGATAGATAGACGAATGTAGGTCAGTAGGTAGGGTAAATGCTCACAAGCTAACCAATGCTTTAGAATACCGGTTGAAAACTGTAACCATTTCTCTATCCAAACGGACGTGCAATCCCTATCTCGAGTGGTCTTCACTCCATTTTATAATGAAAGCGCAAACAAATATTGAACATCAGAATAAAGGGGAATCGAATTAGATGAGAACAAAATGGTCCATGAAAAGCAAAGTGTTGACGAAACGTCTGGCCGTGCTGTCGATGTCTGCCTTAATGGTTTCAACCCTCGCGGCATGTGGAGGCTCTTCCAACCCTCCTACTGCAGAGGAAGCAGGCAAATATGAAGTAACGCCTGGTGATCCGTTCAGTGCTTATAAAGACGAAATCACGGTAACCATGGGTCGGGTGACTACAGCTAACCCGAAACTGCCGGCTGGAGATACCTATGAGAATAACGCGTATACCCGGCTGGTCAAAGACACGTTTAACGCTAAGATTACAGATCAATTTGAAGCCAATGGCGAAGATTATAGCCGTCAGGTTTCGCTCGCCATCGCATCCGGGGAATTGCCTGACATGATGCGCGTTGATTCCAAAGATGAACTGAAAGAATTGGTTGATAATGACCTGATTGAGGATCTGACGGCCATTTACGATCAATATGCCACGGATAACATCAAGCAGATTTACGATTCCTATGATGGCCGTGCATTAGACAATGCGACGATCGATGGACGTTTGATGGGCCTTCCAGCGACTTCCCTGGATTCCGCACCAACGATGGTTTGGGTCCGTCAAGATTGGCTGGATCTGCTGGGGATTCAACTGGATGCAGACGGAGACGGTGCCATCTCGCTGGACGAAGTGGAGAAAACAGCGCTGGAATTCCTAAAAAGAGATCCTGGCCAATCCGGGAACCCGGTAGGTATTCCATTTGTGAACACGATGAATACAACAGATTATAATGGTTCTGCTTATACCATGCTGGGTGTTGCCTCAACCGAGGGAGCGTTCCCGCAATATTGGATGAATGGTGAAGACGGCAAAATCGTGTATGGTTCCACGACAGAAGAAACGAAGCAAATGCTGGGCATTATGGCGGATTGGTACAAGAACGGCATCATTGACCCGCAATTTGGTACCCGCACGTTTGATGATATTACCGCACTCTACGCTAATGGCCAAAGCGGTATTGCTTTTGGACCGTGGCATATCCCTGACTGGGGATTGATCAGCGCGAAGCAGATGGATAAAAATGCGAAATTCTCGGCTTATACGCTGGAGGATGCAGACGGTAAGGTCAACGTGGCGCATGCCAATCCATCAAATCAGTTTATTGTGGTGAGAAAGGGTTATGAACACCCTGAACTGGCCGTTAAGATTGTAAACCTGTTCTACGATAAACTGGCCAATGATAAAGATGTCGCAACAACCATGCCGGAAGCTGCCAAGTATCAGGAGACCGGGGTAGACGGTTCTACAAGACCTTTTAATATCGAAGTCAACTCGGCTACATCGCTGCTGGATGATTACTCCGACGTCGTTCGCGGCATTAAAGGAGAGATTGGCCTGGATGAGGTTCGCACAACCGAATCGAAGAACAATATTGGAAGCATCAAAACCTATTTGAGCGACATGGATACGGATGACGTGACTGCTTGGTCAAAATATCATTCGCGGATCAACGGAGTTGGACTGATCGACAAACTGACAAAGGAAAACAAATTCGTTTGGATGACACCTGCTTTCTCTGGAACTACACCAAGCATGAAGCAGACGTGGGCCAATCTGACGAAGCTCGAGCAGGAATCGTTCATCAAAATCGTGACGGGTTCCGAACCGCTCGATTACTTCGATACATTCGTCAGCAACTGGAAAAAACAAGGCGGCGATCAAGTCATTCAGGAAATTGAAGACGAAATCGCATCGAAACAATAGACATCCATGAACAGTTGGAGGGCTGCGGTAAGCAGCCTTTCTTCAGGAAAGGGGCTCATCCATGAAACAGGAGAAATTGAAAGCAAGAGGCCGGCTCGGTACAGGTGCCATGTATCATATGATGATGCTGCCGGGCATTTTGTTTTTGCTAGTATTCAGCTATATTCCGATGGTCGGCGTCATTACGGCGTTTCAGGACTATATACCGGCCAAGGGCATGTTCGGCTCCGAATTTGTAGGGCTGAAGCATTTTATTTATATGTTTAAGCTGCCGGATATCGCACAGGTCGTCAGCAATACGTTGGTGATTGCCATTGGCAAGATTCTGCTCGGAACGATGATGGCGATCATTTTTTCCGTTTTGTTGAATGAAATACGTATCAAATACGTTAAAAAATCCGTGCAGACGATTGTTTATCTGCCGCACTTTCTATCCTGGGTAGTACTGGCATCCGTCGTTGTCAACATGTTCAGTTTGGACGGAATTGTGAATCAAATGTTGGCGTTCTTTGGCCTGGAAAATATTAATTTCCTAGGTAGCAACACCTGGTTCCAACCACTGATTATAGGTACAGACGTGTGGAAGGAATTTGGTTACAGTTCCATTGTCTATTTGGCTGCGATTACGTCGATTGATCCCGGACTATATGAAGCGGCTGGAATGGATGGAGCCAGCTGGTGGAGAAAAGTATGGCATATTACGTTACCGGGTATGCTGCCTATTATTCTGCTCATGGGTGTAATGAGCTTGACCAATATTTTGAGTGCCGGTTTCGATCAAATCTATAATCTGTATAACCCGGTTGTCTATGAGTCGGGTGATATTCTGGATACTTATGTCTACCGGATCGGTCTCGTTGGGCGACAGTACAGCTTCGGTACGGCTGTTGGCTTGTTCAAGTCCGTAATCGGCATTATTTTGCTCTTGTCTGCCAACCAGCTCGCCAAAAAATATACGGACCGAAAAATATTCTAAGGAGGCCAAATCTGTGTCCTATTCTGCAAACTTCAAAGATCGAATTGGCCGGTTTGTCATCTATGCCATCGTCATTATGCTGGCGTTGGTCTGCCTTCTTCCGTTATGGAATATCGTTGCCATTTCATTCAGCAGCAGCGAGGCGGTATCCGCGAATGCCGTAGGACTCGTTCCGGTCAATTTTACAACAGCAGCGTATACCAAAATTATCGATGATGCACAGTTCTGGCGTTCCTTTGGCATATCCGTACTACGTGTCGCGCTTACTCTTGTGCTTAACATGATTCTGATTATTTTGATGGCTTATCCGTTATCCAAATCGAAAAGGGAATTTAAAGGCAGAAACATTTATATGAATATCATGATTTTTGCCATGTTGTTCAGTGGAGGCATGATTCCGAGTTACCTGCTGATCAAAAACCTGGACATGCTGAATACGATTTGGGCACTTGTTCTGCCAGGCGCTGTCCCGATATTCAGTGTCATCCTCGTGATGAACTTCTTCTCGGCTGTACCCAAAGCGCTTGAAGAAGCAGCATTCATTGATGGGGCGAATCCGCTCCAAGTCTTGTTCAAAGTGTATGTTCCCGTGTCCATTCCTGCGCTGGCGACAGTCGCTTTATTCAGTATTGTAGGTACATGGAATGACTTTTTCAGCGGTTTGATCTATATGACCAAAGTCAGCAATTATCCGCTAATGACCTATATTCAGTCCCTTAATGTGAATATTGCCGATTTGCTTCAAGCCGGCACGAATTCCAGCGAGCTCAGCAACCTGACTGAAATTTCGAACAAAAACCTGAATGCAGCCAAAATCGTAGTCGCGGTCATCCCGCTATTGCTGATTTATCCGCTGCTGCAAAAATACTTTGTGACAGGCATCGTCGTAGGGTCGGTCAAAGAGTAACGAGATGTTTTGAGATGATGAAAATAAAACTACTTTTCTTGTGATAGAGAGGTTGAATGGAATATGGAAAATAAAAAATGGTGGAAAGAAACCGTTGTCTATCAAATATATCCAAGGAGCTTTCAAGATAGTAACGGAGATGGAATCGGCGATTTGAAGGGCATTGTGTCCCGATTGGATTATTTGCAGGAACTCGGCATCGGTGCGATCTGGTTATCACCCGTTTGCAAGTCCCCTCAAGATGATTTTGGGTATGATATTTCAGATTATCAGGACATCGATCCGATGTTTGGGACTTTGGAAGATATGGAAACGTTAATTCATGAAGCCGGGAAACGAGACATTCGGATCATTATGGATTTGGTGTTGAACCATACGTCGGATGAACACCCTTGGTTTCAGGAAGCCAAGAAAGGCAAAGACAATCCGTACCATGACTATTATGTCTGGAGAGATGGCGTGGAAGGAACGCCTCCGAACGACTTGGGTTCCACATTCGGGGGTTCAGCTTGGGAGTGGGTGCCTGAGATCGGGCAATATTATTTGCATCTATTTTCCGTAAAACAGCCGGATCTCAACTGGGAAAACCCCAAAGTCCGGCAGGAGATATACAACATGATTAATTGGTGGATCGACAAGGGTGTTGGTGGTTTTCGACTTGACGTGATCGACTTAATCGGCAAAGAACCCGATATGAAGATTACGGGAAACGGGCCGAATCTGCATAAATATATCAGGGAACTGAGCCAGGAGACATTTCAAAAAGCGGAAGACCTGCTAACCGTTGGAGAAACATGGGGCGCCACTCCGGAAATTGCCAAACTGTACAGCAACCCGGACGGCAGCGAATTTTCAATGGTATTTCAATTTGAACATATCGGCTTGGATGAACAAGAAGGGAAAGGAAAGTGGGAGCTTAAGCCATTAGATGTAATGGCATTAAAAAAAGTGCTGTCCAAATGGCAGACGGAGCTCAAGGGCGACGCCTGGAACAGTTTGTTCTGGAACAACCACGATTTGCCACGAATCGTTTCACGTTGGGGAAATGACGGAGAATTCAGGATCGAATCGGCTAAAATGTTGGCCACTCTTCTTCATGGTATGCAAGGGACGCCATACATTTATCAGGGTGAGGAATTAGGCATGACGAATGTCCAATATGCGATTGAAGATTATCGTGATATTGAATTGCTCAATTTCTATAAGGAAAGAATGGGAAAAGGACACCCTGAAAGCAGCATTATGGAGTCGATCTACGCCAAGGGACGCGATAACGCGAGAACACCTATGCAGTGGGATGCTTCCGATAACGCTGGTTTTACACGAGGGGAACCTTGGATTAAGGTGAATCCGAATTATACGGATATCCATGCCGAGCAAAGTTTGAATAACCCTGAATCCATATTCCATTATTATCGGAAGTTAATTCAATTACGAAAAGATCATGAAGTCATCGTATATGGCGATTATGAGCTGATCTTTCCAGAGAATCAAGACGTGTTTGCTTATACCCGAACGTTGAATGGTACAAAAATTGTTGTCGTATGCAATTTCAAAGGATATACGACTGAACTCCCGCTTCAGGAACAATTGGCAGAGACGAATCAGCTGTTGATTTCCAATTATGCAGGTAATCTATCAGAGAACGAATTGCGTCCATACGAAGCAAGAATGTACCTTATCATGGCTTAGAAACATAATACTATAAATAAAGTGTGATTGATTCGTGCAGTTTATATCGTGGTTGAGAAAGAAGGATTGCATCAAATGAAAAGAGTATGGTGGAAAGAAGCAGTAGCTTATCAAATCTATCCGAGAAGCTTCATGGATTCCAACGGGGATGGGATTGGCGACATTAAGGGGATCATTTCAAAGCTGGATTATATCCAGGATCTCGGTATTGATCTGATATGGATCTGCCCGATGTATAAATCACCTAATGATGATAATGGTTATGACATCAGCGATTACTGTTCCATTATGGATGAATTCGGCACAATGGCGGACTTTGATCAATTACTGAATGAAGTGCATCACCGCGGCATGAAACTCATCATGGATTTGGTGATCAATCATACAAGTGATGAACACCCGTGGTTTATTGAATCCAGATCTTCGCTGGATAATCCTAAACGAGATTGGTACATCTGGAGAGATGGGAAGAACGGTGAAGAACCGAATAACTGGGAAAGCATCTTTGGCGGTTCTGCTTGGGAATATGATGAAGTCTCCGGACAGTACTATCTTCATCTGTTCTCCAAAAAACAACCGGACTTGAATTGGGCCAATGAAGAAGTTCGGAAAGCCATTTATGAAATGATGAATTGGTGGCTGGATAAAGGGATTGATGGGTTCCGTGTCGATGCCATCAGCCATATTCACAAAGAAGAGGGCCTATTGGATATGCCAATTAAAGAAGGGGTCAAATACATCTCTTCTTTTGAAAAGCATATGAATGTCAAAGGAATTCAGCGATATCTGCAAGAAATGAAAGAGAACACATTATCCAAATATGACGTCGTGACAGTTGGGGAAGCAAATGGAGTAAAGGTAGAGGACCAAGAAGATCTGTATGATTGGATTTGTGAAGTCAGAGGCAAATTTAATATGGTCTTCCAATTCGAACACCTTGACCTCTGGAAAAACAGCACAGACAGGCAACTTGATGTTCCCAAATTGAAAAACGTATTGACCAAGTGGCAAAAATCGCTGGAAGGCATCGGTTGGAATGCTTTGTTTATTGAAAATCATGATCAGCCCCGCAAAGTTTCATCCTGGGGAAATGATGCGGAGTATTGGTACGAAAGCGCTACAGCTCTTGGAGCCATGTACTTTTTCATGCAAGGCACCCCTTTCATTTATCAGGGGCAAGAAATAGGTATGACGAATGTGGCTTACCCTTCCATAGAGGATTATAACGACGTAGCTGATCGGAATTTATATCGGATCAAACGTGAAGAGGGGATGTCGCATGAGGAGATCATGAACATCATTTGGGCTTCGAGCCGCGATAATTCCAGAACGCCAATGCAGTGGTCTTCGGAAAAACAAGCCGGATTTACCACAGGTACTCCATGGTTAAAGGTGAATGACAATTACGTCAATATTAATGTAGAGAAACAACTTCAGGAACCACATTCCATCCTGCACTTTTATAAACAAATGATTCAGCTGCGAAAAGAACACGATACGTTGACTTATGGTATCTATGAGCTTCTTATGCCGGATCATCCTAGTGTGTTCGCATATACACGTACACTGGCAGACCAACAGGTGTTGGTATTAATCAATCTTACTGGACAAATCGTGGAGCTGGGTGAAGAAGAGCTTGGCCTTAACTTCTCAGAGATCTGGCTTACCAACTACGAGAATGGCAAGCTGCCAATGAGGTTACGGCCATTCGAAACAATCATTGGTTTAAGCGATAAAGTCGAAGACGGAGAATTCTCCGGTATGGAATGAACCCCAAAGTTCCTTCTCTAATTTGTGACGGAAAGAGAAGCACACCCCTTAGAATCGACATTGGAATAAACCCCTGGTTTATCCGAGGAAATTCTGAGGGGCATTTTTTATTCATGCGGTTAAGGGTCCGAAGTTTAAACAGTACTCCGAAGCATAGAAGGAAAGCGATGCATCTTCACCTGTGTCACCGGACAGTTAGTATGACTTAGGAGACAATAAAAAAACCTTCTCACTGAGAGTTATACTCTCAGAAAAGAAGGCATATTGTGAAACCTCATCATTCGTATTTGAATTTTTCCGTCAGATTCTCTAATTTCTGTGACATACCCGACAAGGTTGTGGCCAGGCTCGTAATTTGCTTCATTGAAGCCAGTTGTTCTTCTGAAGATGCAGCTATATTTTGTGAGTTGTCAGCAGCTTGAAGCGCCAGATTCGTGACCTGCTCTTGGCCCGCTGTTATTTCCTGAACACTTGCAGTGATCTGCTGTGTAACACTGGCGAGTTCTTCCGTTTGCTGCGCGATAAAGTTTGTGGCCCCCACAATTTTGTTAAACTGTTGTTCCGTCTCATTAGCAATCTGTATGCCTGAGTCGACGTCCTGTTTAACTCGTTCCAACGTTTTAAGAGATTGTTCTATATCTGTACGCATATCTTGAATCAATGTGGAAATCTGCCCCGATGATTGATTCGACTGTTCAGCGAGTTTTCTCACTTCAGCAGCAACTACGGAGAAACCGCGGCCTTCTTCGCCTGCACGGGCAGCCTCAATGGAAGCATTTAAAGCAAGAAGATTAGTCTGTTTTGCGATATCCGTAATGGCATGTAACATTGTACCGATCTGCTGACTGCGTTCATCCAGCATCCTCATGACAACATCCGTTTCATTAACCGAATGGTTAATCAGGTTCATTTGCTTCGCCGTGTGTTCTACGGCAGTACCACCGATGTTCGCTAATTCCATCGCATCAACAGAAGAATCGGCAATGGTTGATGAGCTTTCCGCTATTCGCTGAATACCAATCGATATTTCCTCGAGTGAGTTGGTTGTCCTTTGCAGCATCATTTGCTGCTCTTGTGCACCGGCTGCGGATTCTTGAATCGACATGGTAATATTCTCAGTTGCTTGACTGGTGTGCTCTGCTCCAAGGGTCAATTCTTTAGAGGATGAAGCAACCTGCTTGGTGGAGAGATCGACTTGGCTAATAAGATATCTCATATTTTTAATCATCTCATTAAAATCCTTAGCCAGCTCACCAATCTCATCCTTGGACTTCATTTTAACCTCATCAACGGTCAGATCACCTTCCGCAACTGACTTTAGTCGCTTTGCGATCTTTATGATAGGGTTCGTTAATCGACCCGAAACAATGCTGACGATAATCGATCCGAGAACAACCGCAACTGCCATAACAATCAGAACAAGATAAAGGACTTGTGTGGCACCACTGTTGAACTCACTTAGGTATGCGCCCGAACCGATGATCCATCCCCAATGTGGGTCCATTTCGACATATGAAACTTTCGTTTCTACTTCACCTGTATCGGGTAAAGCCCACTTGTAGGTGACAAATCCACCTCCAGCTGATCCAACGTTAACGATCTCTTTCCCCAAATATACGCCATCTTCCGTTACGACATCTGTCAAATCCTGACCTTCATTCGAGGGATTCATCACGGATTGAGCATCCTTACCAACTGCCCATGGATATCCCGTTTCCCCTACAGTATATTCACTTTTTACTGGCCGCTTATTATCGGCGTTTTTTTCACCAAGCAGTTCGACACGGAGTTTCTCCTGTGCTTGCTCCAATGTTAAATCTCCATTCTCCACTTGCTCATTGAGGAGATTAATCATGCCAATGACCATCCGCACACTATTTTCGAGTGCAGCCTTGCCCGATTCATTCATTTCATTTTTCGAGACCGTATACGAAGTGAACCCGATCACAATCGTAGGCACGATTAGTATAGTCAAGCATAGAGTGACTAACTTTGTTCTTAAAGATCTCATTTTTAGTATAGATGCCATCTTTGTTTTCACTGCATTTCCCCCTCAATACATCAAAAAATTACAGCTCCCATAATTTTAATAGTTAAAATTTAAAATTTAAAATAAAAGTCTGTACATAATATATCGTACATTTATCGCGTAAAATGAAGCCTCGTTTCGATGTCTGTGGCGGACTTTTTGGTTGTGGATGTTATTAGTACAATCCGCGATCCTAAGTCTTAACTTTATAGTAAAATCCTTGCTGCGGCTGACTTTATACCTATATCAAAGTTTATAAATGGGAGGAAGCTTTTTTTCAAACCTGCCTCGTCTTCAGGGGGAAATAGAACGTGTGTAAAATAGCCCTCCAACATTTGACTCTGATCAAAATCGAGGACAAAAGTGTTCATGGTACAACAAGAAATGAGAACTTTAAACTAAACTTAAACTTGCTCCATACTTCGCCTTAACCCTGGAGGCTTATGATCGTTCCCAAGGTAATAATCAAATACACAAATAGAAGATTAAAACAGCAGACATTTGAAAGACTTAACATGGCAAAGCTGCTCTATATTGAGGGGGTTTTACCATAAAAAGAATGGAAGGGAGCGAACTACTACGTGATTGTTAAAAAGAAAAATAAGATTCTGACCATCTTCAAGAGAATGCTTCTCGTCATGTTGTCCGCTGTACTCATCTGGATTGGTTTTCATCATGTCATGAAGCTGGTAGAGCAGCATAAGTACCCGGCTATAGGGCAGTATGTACAAATTGAGAATCAACGGATGCATGTTTACACAAAAGGTAACGGACCCAATACCATTGTATTATTTAGCGGTCTGGGAACAGCCTCACCTGTGCTGGATTTTGAGCCTTTAATCAATGAAATGTCCAAACATAACAGAGTTGTCGTCCTAGAGCCATTCGGATATGGCTGGAGTGATAAGACGGATAGGAAAAGAACGGTAGAGCACATCGTTGAGGAACTAAGAAGTGCTTTGAAGCAACTAAATATCAAAGGGCCATATGTATTAATGCCGCATTCTGCTTCCGGAATTTATACCATGTATTATGCTCATGAGTATCCTGAAGAGGTTAAGGCAGTTGTTGGAATAGACGCGACGCTGCCAGCTGCCCTTGCTTATTTTAATGAATCCCCTCCGTCCATCCCGGATTATATGAAATATGCGGAGCCCAGCGGGTTAGCTAGACTCGCTGTAACTTTGGATGGTAGTGATTATCTTCCTCTTGCGAGTGAAGGTGCTTACTCGGACGAGAATTTAGCAATGACCAAAGCCATGACGGCATGGAACAGTTACAACAAAAATATTGTTCAAGAGGCAAGTGAACTGGATGATAATGTGAGAAAAACTGCTCAGATGTCGTTTCCATCAGATATGCCCGTATTGTTTTTTACAAGAGACGATGGCAGGGTGAGTGAGGACGGGAAATCTCATTCTTCTTTCTTACAAACTCAGCTTACCGAACATCCTTCGAGTACAATCTTCCCTTTAAAAGGTCATCATTACCTTCATTGGACTAAATACAAGGAGATGAGCGAAGTTGTCCTGAGATTCATGAAAGATATTGAAGATCAATAGTAAAGTTATATTGCTATGATGGTAAGCCTGTGTCGTCCTTCGTTATTAGACGATTCATGGAGCAGCCCGGTATTTATGGGATATATTCGAATCTTGGCAAGATGAATTGACAAGAACATGAACCCAATGAGAGTCGCTAAAATAGCGGCTTTTTTTGGTTTTATCGATAAGACATTGTCCTGATCAAGGATAACTAAAGAGGTTTACTTACGTAGCTAATAGTAGGAAATAGCAACAGCAAAAGTGTTAAGAGTAAAGGGGACAATATCCCTTTAATCAAAATGTAGTGCTGCCCAACGTGGATTTCTAGTTCTATGTTTTACTTTCGTGACTTGACCTTAGGTCTGCCCTAAGGTATATGCTTAATTTGTTTTCAAGGGACTGGGGGAGGAAAAACCGATGAAAAAGGAAATCACCATTAGCGAGTTAGCAAAATTGATGGGCGTGTCCGTCCATCAAATTCGTTATTTTGAGGAAAAAGGCATATTGTTCCCGTCCTATATCGATGAAAATCAATATCGGATGTATAGCATCAACGAGATGTATCAGCTGGCACATATTTTGCTCCTCCGTAAGGTGGGATTGTCCGTACAAGTCATCCGGGATTGGAACGATGAAGGGACGCCGGACGACATGCAGCGGTTGCTTGTGCAGTCTGTTTCCAAGATGGAAGCCGAGATAGATCGCCTGGACAAGTTAAGCGGTTTTATCTGTAAGGTCTTGGATGAGAATGAGCGCTATGAACAGGAGGCTGATTCCTTCCGAATTACTCAACGAGATCAGCTTGTTCTGTCTTCATGGTTCGAGACAGACATCGAGACGGAACTGGATGCTCGAATGTTGGTCCAGCAGGGGGATACGCTGCCAGCGTTGTTTGAAGCGGACATTCATTACATATATGAGGGAGGAGGCCGCGTACTGCTGTGCACGGAAGTGTACGACATGGAAGGAGACATGGTTTTGCCAGCTGGCGAGTATTTATCGTACCAGTTCTCGATACATGGCGAAGAAGGCTTGGAACAACGCTTCAATCAATTCCAGGCTTTCGCCGATAGCAGCTCTCTTATTTTAACCGGACCACAAATCCTCGTGGAAAAGTCGTACCTGTCTCTGTTCACCCAAGAAAGCATACATTACGAATTGCTAGCGCGAATTGATCGCAAAGGCAGTGATGCTACGAAAGGGGAGGAGAGTCGATGACCACGATTCCCGCCATTCATATGGAGCGAATGAAAGAGGAACACAAAGTCTCAGTCAGCGAACTGCTACAACAAGGATTTTGCAGCAAATTTCAGTTTGGGACAGGGCTAAATAACGCGCAGTTGCAGTGGTTGTTAGAAAGATTTCTTGTGCTGGATGAGCAGCGGGGAGAAGGTGAGCGTATTGTTGCCATACAGGGAGGATCTGTCATCGGCAGCCTGTCACTTCAGTTTCAGGTTCGTTCAGGTGAGCCGCGTCCAAGTACAACAGCAATGGATCTGCTCCGCTTGTGGGAAGGGATTCAAGAAGTTGGATGGGGAAAAGCGTTAGGTTTTGCTGTGCGATTGGCCTGTTTGAGACATCGTCCGGTGAGTGGAGAATTGTATATTGCTGACGTATCTGTCCATGAACGGTTTCGGGGAGCGGGCGTGGGGAGAATGATGCTGGATTGGGGCCTCGGCGAAGCAGCATCAAGGCCGGAAATCCGATATGCAAGCTTGCATGTATCGGGCAGCAACGTTGGAGCCAAACGTCTGTATGAACGGATGGGATTCTGTACGAAGGACGTTCAGCGCAGCCAATTCATGGCGTGGTTATTTGGCGAGCAAGAGTGGAATTACATGATTCATGAAGGGTAGACATACTTGCGTAGAAAGGAATGCAGAGGAGAGATGAAAAAAAAATGGGGAATTTCGCTCCTGATCATCCTGCTGCTGTTGGGAGGAACCGGCGCGTATATTTTACAGCAGAACAGCTTTGATATGGTCCAACAAGCTGTGGAGATGGATACGCCTCAAGGCAAACTGACGGGCGTACTAACGTTACCCGAGAAATATAGCGGCAAGGTTGGTCTAGTGTTGTTCATTCATGGAGACGGCCCAATCGATGCGACACACGATGACGGGTATAAACCGCTCTGGGAGCGGCTTGCTGCGCTTGGTTATGCCTCACTCTCGCTCGACAAGAGGGGCATCGGTGGATCGGAAGGCAACTGGTTAGACCAGAGTATGGATGATCGGGTGGAGGAAGCACAGCAAGCGTTGGCCTGGGCGAGGCAGCAACCAGCAATCGACGTGAATCGCATAGGCGTATGGGGGGCAAGCCAGGCAGGGTGGGTTATTCCTAAACTAGCCGGCAAAGAACAGCTAGCTTTTAGCATTCTCGTTTCTCCGGCAATCAACTGGCTTACGCAGGGAGAATACAATACGCGCAGTCAAATGGCGAAGGAAGGACGGTCTTTCAATGAGATTGAGCAGAAGGTGATCGACGATAACCGAATTAAGGATCTGTTAAAGGCTGGCAGCTCTTATGATGAATATAGGAGCGCTGCGGGTCAAAAACATGCCATGTCCAGGGAACGTTGGACGTTTGTAAGTCAGAACTATACTGCTGATGCTACAAACGATATTGCGAATTTTAGCTCTCCAGTTCTGCTTATCCTCGGTGATCAGGATATTAACGTAGATGTGAAAGAAACAGAGAAGGTTTACAGGGAACATGTATCACCATCCGAATTACTGCGAGTTAAAGTGCTGTCCGACACGGAGCACTCCATGCTCTCCACCTCGACAGCCGATTCGCCGACGCGTGCATTATTAATCAGCCTGTTTGCGCCGAGAAGCATTACTGCGAAGGGTTACATGGATGAAATTACGGATTTTTTGCAAAATGTTCAACCAATTCAAGAGATACAGCCTTAAAGTGAAAAGTTATAGCGTATGGATACCGGGAGAGTAAGACATGGAACTGGAGGTGCGGAGCGGGAGGATAGTCGGCCTAAATTTGCAAAAGCCATTGCCATCTTAGGTATGGATCATGGTCAACGATAAGCTGTACTCTGCAGTAAAAAACAAGTCTCTAGAACGTGGCGTAATGATGGCTATAGTGGTGAATTGAGGAATGAGAGAAAAGGACATAGAGTTGAAACTAATTCATATGTATATGATATTTTTTATATTATTTTAAGGTTTTATTTTCTAAATACTTTATATTTAATATGGAAAAGACCGAAGGGGGATTATAAATTTAATGGATAATAACAAGCCGTCGCCAGACAATGAAGAAGAAATGAAAGATTCTTTGACAGAAGAGCAGGAAACACAGCAAGAAACAACTTTGGAACCGGAAATGCTAAAAGAGGAGAATCAACAAAATTCATTAGAGACTCATCCACAGGCGGCTAAAGGGAAAAGCAGTGTGGTCTGGATGGTAATCTCGGGAATACTTGCTGCTGCACTTATCATTGTAATCGTATATCCACCATTTGGTGGGGGCAGGGAGTCTGTGGCTTCGGTCAATGGGACTGACATTTCAAAGGACGAGCTATACAATGAATTGGTATCTCTTGGTGGCGAGAGTACATTAAACAGCATGATTACTATGAAATTAATAGACCAAGAGGCAGCAAAGGCTAACGTGTCTGTTACTGAAGAAGATGTGAATGCCGAGATTGAATCGCTAAAAACCCAATATGGCGGTGAAGAAGGACTTAACACAGCGCTTTCTCAATCAGGTATGACAATGGATTCGCTCAAGAAAAATACGGAAGTACAAGTGAAAATCCGTAAAATACTAGAGCCGAAAACGACAGTAAAAGATGAGGATATCAGTGCTTACTATGAGCAGAACAAAGCGACGTTCGCAACTCCGGAGCAGGTAAGAGCATCCCATATCCTTGTGGCAACGAAAAAAGAAGCTGATGAGATCAAAAAACAATTGGATGAAGGGGCAGACTTTGCAGCCCTGGCAACAGAAAAATCCACAGATACAGCTTCTGCAGCGAATGGCGGGGATCTTGGATTTTTCGGAGAAGGTGAAATGGTAGAACCATTTGAGAAAGCCGCTTTCTCCATGCAGATCGATGAAATTAGTGACCCGGTTCAATCGGATTTTGGTTATCACATTATCAAGAAGACCGATTATAAAAAAGCAGCAGATCCAACACTGGAAGATAAAAAGGAAGATATTCGTAAAATACTGGTGGAGCAACAAGTTGGTGAACTCAGCACCAATTGGATGACGGATTTGCGTTCAAATGCTACCATTACCAACACACTTGAGCCAGCAAAAGAAAATACAGGTGCTGCAGATTCCAAAGATTCCGCTCAGAATACAGAATCCAGTACAAGCGAATAATAGTAACGATGGTGGAATAAAAACAAGTAAGCAGCTGGAAAATTTGGATTGCAAGGTTTAAATTTTTCAGCTGTTTTTTTACAAATTGATAATTGTCGTGGACAAGAATATTGTCTCATTGAAGTCGCTATTTTAGCGGCTTTTTTTATTTTATCGGAACAAGAACTTGTTATAAAATAGACAACCCCGGCTGAGAGGCAGGAATCGGCACATGGCACATTAGACAACTTTCTCTGCACCAACGTCACTCAACCTTACAAGAGTGTAAGGCAATGTCATCTAGATCAATGGTTTCAACCTGGCTGCTTCTCTATACTAATCCATGGTTAGGATTATTTTTGAGGGGGAGTTGGCGTGAGATTTTTTGAAATGCTGCTATTCTTATCAAGTACTTGTTTGTTGGCACTCCTGTTCATGTTCAATCAACGGATCCGAAGATCAGCTTTGCTCCTGACAAGCGGAGCAGGCTCCATTTTTTTAGTGATACATTTGCTTGTCGAAGGATATAGGGTTCAGCTTTTATTTTTATACGGATACACAGTCCTAATGCTTTTGCTTTCGCTTATAGACGTGTTCATAACAACGAAAGTCATTCGAACTGCCTCGCGAATCCGTAGGGTTTTGGGCCGACTTCTTAGCGTGATTGGGCTAATCGCAACGGGCTGCTTCCTCTATGTGTTTCCTGTATTCGACTTTCCATCGCCAACCGGTGAGTTGAAGGTAGGCACGCAAGTCTTTCATTTCATCGATCCAAGCCGGGAGGAGACATTTGGCAAAACCGCGACAGGCAAGAGGGAATTGATGGTTCAGGTATGGTATCCGGCTCAAGCTGGCACCGGCAAGTACGCTCCCTTTATTCCCGATACCCGGATTTTACGTTATATGGCCGCAGACTATGGCCTTCCCGGGTTTACTTTTCAGCACCTGAAGTACGTATCCAGTCATTCTTATTCGGGGGCTGAAGTTTCTTCGGCACAGACTTCATACCCGCTGATCCTTGCGAATCCCGGCTTCAGCTCTTCCAGGTTTCTCCACACATTGCAAGCCGAAAATCTCGCGAGTCACGGATATATTGTGGCCGTGATTGACCACACCTACAATACATTTGCAACCGAGTTTCCAGACGGTCGAATCACAACCAGCGCAACCAACGATTTATTTTCGCCAGATCAGGATTATCGGACGGGAAGAGAAATTCGCGACAAGCTGGGAAAAGTTTTAACCGATGATGTAACGTTTGCGCTGGACCAATTGGAGCTCATCCAATCGGGGCAGATTCCAAGTCATCTGACAGGGAGGATGGATCTTGGACATGTCGGGGTGTTCGGTCATTCCATTGGTGGAGCGACGGCTTACGATGTTTCTTATGACCCGCGAATCGTGGTTGGAATAGACCTTGATGGAGGGCTTTATCGTCTGCGTGACAGAGAGGAACTGCAAAAGCCGTTTTTGTTCATCAACTCGGAAAGCTATTTCGAAAAGTTAAAAATGGTGATGGATAACCGGATCTACACGGATGCAGAGCTTAAACGTATGGGCTCAACAAGAGAGTGGGAGGATCAAGTAACGGAAGATAAAAAGTTGGAGCTTGAACGGATGCGCAAAACAGTCGGCAAAGGGGGGCAAGTACTCTATATCGATAATATGGAGCATTTGAATTTTGCAGACGTACAGTTCGTTTCTCCGATCTTCAGCTTGCTGGGCATTACAGGAAAGATTACGCCTGAAAGAGCCAACTCCGTTATCAATGCCTATATGCTGGATTTCTTCGATAAATATCTCAAAAATCAAATTGGACTCTTAATGAAAGGACCGGATAGCCGCTTTCCAGAGGTGAAGTTCGTAACCCCGCTATTATAAAAGACGGAACAGGATGCTGAATTTAAATATGCTCCTCATCAAGTAGACAGGTTATTTCTTATTGGATGAACCACACGAATCCATAGCAAATTCATAAACAAAAAGAATAGATATTGCTTCTAATAAGTCGCATGATGCGGCTTTTTTTGGAATCTTTGTTAAACCGGAGCTTAAACGCCCCGGTTTTATTGTATACCAAGAAGTTTTAAGGATGTTTTACAAGGTGATAGCCTTCCTAATCCGTCATATTCTAAGGATGCTCAGTCAGACTGGACAAAGGAACGGTCATTTCCTGCTCCGAGTTTCCGATCGGATAGATTCGAGCCGTCTCATCTTCATTGACATGCTGGATAAAGATAGGGGCATCCTGGTAAGTTACATTTTTCATAATGGCTGATTCCGAAATTTCAATCGCTCTTTGTTTGTTCATGAGAATTCTCCTTATTCTGAACGCTTGTTCAATTGATCAGGATGACGGTGGGTGGCTTTTTTTATTTCTTGGTCGAGTTTCGATTGTCCTTGAATTTCTGCCGCAGCCTCCATCTGATTATTCAGCTGATGTTCGATTTGTCCGATTCCATGAGCTTCTTGTTGTTGTTGGCTCTTAGCCAAAAGATATCCCTCCATGTTGTGATTTCTTTATAAACTCTGCATCACTACATTGCACCAAACAATAAGAGCTTATGCATCGTTTTTCCTGTACTCAGATTTAATTGCCATGGTGTTACATTTGATGCGAGAAAATTGGACTGTTTACAGAAAGAGTAAGCCGATTGGAAAGTAGGTGTAAATAGTGACCTATTTCGGTTGGATGGTGTAGAGATAAAAACGATTATTTGCTTTTTCAACTTGATCTACATTTTGGGGATTCATGCCAACCTGACATCAAGATCAGTTCAAGTGTCCGTTACGTCTTGTTTAGTTTTTCATAACTTATAGAGTTGGCAGATTTGGATGAAGATAGAATTTAAGAGGAGGCGGAAACATGAGTAGAAAAGTTGTGATTGAGATTAACTTCAACAACTACGGTTTCGACCCGCAGCGTCTGACGAAGGTATGGTTGGAGCGGAGAATGGACATTTTTCGCAGGTATACCCTGAACTGTCTCAAGGCACAGACGAATCAGGATTTCCTGACCGTAGTGAAGCTCTCGAAGGAATCAGGAGAGTTGATGCAGGAAATTTTGGCAGAGCAGGAACCATTGCCGGCAAATATCCGTTTTGGTACGCATATCGAGAGCGTTCGCGCCATACTTGCATTTGCAGAAGGACATGAAGACATCTATATTGCCAGACTTGATTCGGATGACCTATACCACAGAACGTTTGTTCAACAGCTTTATAGCGTGGAGCCGAAGCCAGACACGATGGCACTTATCAATCAGAACGGTTATTTGTGGGACAGCGTTAATAATGAGATGGCACCGACGTTCCACCGTTCACCGCAGTTTTATGTGTATCTGTATAAAACGGAGCAATACGCCTCAGGATACCGCGTCAAGTTACCTGGCAGAGGTACTCATGGGAATGTCATCGATCTACCACATGAGCTGCTTTCTCCACGCAATTATATCAATGTCGTTCATTCCAGCAATACCTCGGTAAAAAAGGTTCCACTTAAAGACCGGCTGAGCGAAAGCGAAATTGATCAGGTATTACGGGAATTCATGATCTGACAAGAGCAAGGCTGATACACAAATACGTTGAAAAAGATTAGTCACCCAACTTGAAAAGAAAGAGAGAGCGGAATATCCGCTCTCTCTTTTCACGATTCACCTACGTGGTTAGCAAGCCTTGTCCGAATATGTTTCCATATTTCCAAGCAATTTGTCCAGTGCAGTTCTACTAGAAATTCATATACTATTCACATCCTACATCATCCCTAAACATCTAAGGAGGGCTAAGCGCGTGTCTATGGAAAAAAAACTCATTGTAGAAATGCTTTTTAATAATTGGGGAGCGACAGCGGATCGACTAACCAAGAGCTGGATAGAATACCGAATAGATTTATTCATGAAATATGCATTGAAGAGCCTGCTCCTTCAATCTTCTCAGGATTTTACCTGTTACGTGCTGTATGATCCGAAGTCAGAGAAGCTTATACAGGAGATGCTAAAAAAGTATCCTCCCCTGCCTTCAAATATCTGTTTTGCAACACCTAAAGAATACCAGTCTCATCTAATCCAAGATATTCAAGAGTTCAAGTATTTGTACCGCGTTTATCTGTCCAGTGACGATATGTATCACCAAGATTTTATCAAAAGGCTGCACGCCTATAAACCTCAAAAAGACACGGTTGCCTTGGTACCGCAATACGGTTACATCTACGACTCGGTACAAAAGCGACTGGGAAAATTTTTTTTCTGGCTTCCAAGCTACGGTGTCACAATTACCAATGTGGATGAGTATTTGAGAGGACAAGCGGCCCGGTATAGCTGGCGCGATGCATATAAGGTTCCCAGGGAATTCATTCATATTAAAGAACCAATCTGGATTAATCATATTCATGGACAGAACACAGGAACAACTTTTGACAACGTACTGACCTGGAAAATAGCAAATGTTCATGATGCTTGTACCTTGGAGCCTTGGAACAACAGTAAACAGCCTAAAGCTGCTTTCGGTCCTGAGATAACAGAGCCAAATGAAATCGAACAGATCCTGAACCGCTTCTTCTAACTGTGTGCTCCTTTACCAACTGTCATCAATAACGTGATAAGTTCTAAACGTTGCGAAGTCGCCTGAATGGCGACTTTTTTTGAGTTGGAATTGGTATTTAGTGAAGAGTTCAAAAACCGGAGGCCTCTTCTTGGATAAGAAAACGAGAATGCGGATTGATAAATTTTCAGAGATCCATTATTATGAAAGCGTTATCTGTAGGTATTGATTTGTACAATCCGGTCACTTGACCAACTTATTAAATCTTGAGGTGAGCAGAATGAAATACAGAAGATTGGGCATGACCGAACTGGATGTATCCGTCGTAGGCGTAGGCACGTGGCAGTTTGGTGGTGACTGGGGCAAGGATTATACACAGAAAGAAGTCGATGACATTCTCTACCGGGCCAAAGAATTGGGCATTAATTTGATTGATACGGCCGAATGCTACGGACCTCACCATATGTCAGAGAGCTTTATCGGCGATTTTATGTCCCGGGATCGGCGTGAGGATTGGGTGATTGCAACCAAGTTCGGTCACCAGTGGCATGAACATTGGACAAATGCCTGGAGCGTGGATCAGATTCGCGTTCAATTGGAAGAATCCCTGAAAGCCCTAAAAACGGATTATGTCGATTTGTATCAGTTCCATTCCGGATCGGATGAGGCGTTCGATAACGACGAGCTGTGGACTATGCTGGACAAGCAGGTGCAGGCCGGTAAAATTCGCAATCTTGGTATATCAATCGGAAGCAATGATAATCTGCATCAGACGAGCAAGGCTACGGAGTTGAACGCAAAGGCAATTCAGGTTGTATATAACCGTCTGGACCAGAAGCCGGAAGAGAGGGTATTCCCATCATGTCTGGAGCAGGATCTAGGTGTGTTGGCAAGAGTCCCGCTGGCCAGCGGTTACCTGAGTGGCAAATACAAGCCGGGCGTGGTATTCAATGACAATGTCAGAAAAGGACGCGAGCGGGAAGAGATAGATGAGAAGCTGAAGCTTGTGAGTGAAATTCAGAAGGAAGAAGTTCCGGAAGGTGTCGACATGGCATCGTGGGCCCTTGCCTGGTGTCTGAAGCATCCAGCTGTTAGCTGCGTCATTCCGGGATGCAAAAGTCCGGAGCAGGTTGAAGCGAACGCCCGGGCGGCAGATCTGGAGCTGTAAGGACCTTCTTAGGCCTAAGTTAGAACAACAAGATAGCCATAGCAATTTGATGTGAAATCAAAGAGTTATATTTCCAATTCTTTATTATGATTTTGAACGGTTTAGATGACCTAATAGTAAGTTGTAGCCCTTAAATAGGACACCTTTAAGCTAAGACCGTTTCCCGATACTTTATCGGAAACGGTCGTTTAAGATGGAATGTTTTTTTATCTAATTTTGAATACCCCCTTGTTTTACATATTATTCCACTATAATACCGTATATTGGGATTTACATGCTGTGTCATTGAAGTGAAAAGATCCGCCACAAATAAACTATAATCTATCAGGTTTTAGCCCAAAGAATAATATAGTAAGATTTACAAATAAAGCTAAATAATTTGCATTTAATGCAATTTGAGAGGAAGTGGTGAGTAAACTTCTATTGGCTGCTGAAAAAGTTACATTTTTGAACGCGCTTTCATTTCGTGCAATAAGTTGAGGAGGGTGAAGATATTGAAATTGAAATTAAAAAAATCAGTTCATATTTTACTGGCCTGTTTAACGGCTCTGCCTCTGATGTTAACTTCGACACACGTGTCAGCAGCTAGTGATGCCAACATTAATTTGGCCTCCGAAAAACAGCTCATCAAGGGCTTTGGGGGAATTAACCATCCAGCCTGGATCGGCGACTTGACGGCAGCTCAACGTGAAACGGCCTTTGGCAACGGACAGAATCAGCTTGGTTTTTCCATTCTGAGAATCTATGTCGACGAAAATAGAAATAACTGGTACAGAGAGGTTGCTACCGCGAAAAGAGCGATTGAACAGGGCGCCCTTGTATTCGCTTCACCGTGGAATCCTCCGAGTGACATGGTTGAAACCTTTAATCACAATGGGGATCCAAACGCCAAAAGACTGAAATACGACAAATATGCCGCGTACGCGCAGCATCTGAACGACTTCGTAACTTATATGAAAAACAATGGTGTAGACCTGTATGCCATCTCGGTACAAAATGAGCCGGATTATGCCCATGACTGGACCTGGTGGACACCACAGGAGATCCTTCGTTTCATGAAAGAGAATGCTGGCTCCATTCAAAATACCAAGGTCATGGCACCAGAATCGTTCCAGTATTTGAAAAACATATCTGACCCGATTCTGAATGATCCTCAGGCACTCGCCAACATGGACATTCTGGGAGCACATACGTATGGAACCCAGTTCAAAGATTTTGCATACCCGCTCTTTAAGCAAAAAGGAGCCGGCAAAGAACTCTGGATGACTGAAGTTTACTACCCGAACAGTGATAACAACTCGGCGGACCGCTGGCCAGAGGCATTGGACGTATCCTACCATATGCACAACGCCATGGTTGAAGGGGATTTCCAGGCATATGTATGGTGGTACATTCGGAGACAATACGGCCCGATGAATGAGGACGGCACCATTAGCAAACGCGGATATAATATGGCTCATTTCTCCAAATTTGTACGGCCAGGTTATCGCAGAGTAGATGCAACCAAAAATCCAGATACCAACACTTTCGTTTCGGCCTACAAAGGTGATAACAAAGTGGTCATTGTGGCGATTAATCGCGGCACATCAGCTGCAAGCCAAAAATTCGTTCTGCAGAGCGGTAACGCCTCCATCGTATCCTCATGGGTTACGGATAGCAGCCGAAACCTGGCAAGTGGAACACCGATTACAGTGTCAGGAGGAGCCTTTACGGCACAGCTTCCTGCCCAGAGCGTAACCACGTTCGTAGCCAATATCACCGGCAGCAGTGGCGGTAGTCCAGGAACTGGAACCTCATACGAGGCAGAGACCGATACCACACTTACCGATGCTGTCATTGAAACAATCTATCCAGGATATACAGGCTCCGGATACGTTAACTTCAACGCCTTGACAAATTCGACCATTCAATGGAA
Source organism: Paenibacillus xylanilyticus (assembly GCF_047246825.1). GTDB lineage: Bacteria > Bacillota > Bacilli > Paenibacillales > Paenibacillaceae > Paenibacillus > Paenibacillus xylanilyticus_B. The sequence continues at coordinate 523,687 of NZ_JBFOLB010000001.1, forward strand.
TGCCATCAATAATGCTATAACTGGAACCAAAAACGTAAAGTTTCGATATGCGCTGGAAAGCGGAACGCGTAACCTCGACATATTCGTCAACGGAACCAAAGTCATCAGCAACGAACCTTTCCCGGAAACCGGAAGCTGGTCGACTTGGAGTGAAAAAACAATTCAGGTCCCCATGAACACGGGAAGCAATACCATTAAAGTGGTAACAGCCGGCACAGAAGGGCCGAATGTGGATAACATTACGGTTACAGCAGCGCAATAAGCGAGCCAATTTCTTATGTAAAATAATAAATAGCCAAGCCCCCGTTCTGCACTTGATACGCTAGCTGGTATCCTGGGATGGGGGTTACTCATTTTTTAAAGGAGAATAACGAAATGTTCAAAAATCACATATAGCAAGTGTAATTTGTATATTGATACCTGCTGTTGGTCTTTTATTGCGATCTCAGGAGGTTTGCACACTTTGAAAAAGATGATCTGATAATCACTAGGACGCGCAGGTTCCGGACCAGGGGCATTCTTTTTTGTTCAAATAGTCAGAATGATTTAAGCATTCGTGGAAACAATACTCAGAAATACGTGCATGTTTACAGTACAGAGAAATGCTGGGCAAGAAAGTGGTCCAAAATTCTTTATAACGTTCTCTGAGTTGGAAAAATGGGCATGACTCTTACATATAAAAAACTAAAAAAATACTTTGGGGAATGTAGTGCCGATTGTGATCAATATGATCACAGTCGTTATGGTTATTGGAAGTCTGTCCATCGAGGGCATGAAAATCCGCACGTGCCTAACGCTGGATCTGATGCGAAGTTTCGAAATTTAGGGGTTGATCTTAAACGAAGTTGAAACCCTTCTGCTGATCAGCATTATCCGTAAGAAGGGAGGGAAGCACGTTTGAATCGAACCATTCGAATCGGTCTGCTGCTGCCCGGATTGCTGCTGCTGCTGTTTACCGCTGGGTGTTGGAGCAGCAAGGAGATTGAGGACCTTAGTGTATATGTTGGACTTGGAATTGATGTGGAGAATGAAACACCATTTGAAAAAAGTGTTAATCAACAGGGAGGACACTACCCTAAAGAAAACAATATTACGGCCACGGTACAAATAGTGCCTCGAGGAACAGCTAAAGAACAGTCCGGACCGGGATCACCAGGAGCAGGGAAATCTTATTTTAACGAACAATTAACAGGGGATTCCCTGATTCAAATTTTTCGCCAATTTTCACTGAGAAGAGATCGACCGCTGATCGGTCATCATCTTAAAGTCATCGTCGTCTCGGCCGAGGTGTCCAGAAAATACAGTTTGGATCAGCTGCTTGATTTTGTGCTGCGGGATAACGACATTCGGCCAAGCTGTCTGGTCCTGGTCAGTCACCGGGAAGCACTGGAAGCACTGTCGTCCAAAGAACCTGGTGAAATTCCATCATTCTATCTTACAGGTCTGTTTGACAATGAAAATCGAACGAACAAAATAATCCCTGCCATGTCGCTTGCCAAATTGGATGCTACAATGCAGTCCGGATCAAGCTATTTATTGCAGAACGTGATTTCATATGAAGGAGAACATAAATTTTCTGGAGCAGGCATCTATAGTGGAAAGACCAATCGGTGGATTGGCAGTCTAAGCCAAACCGATTTAGAAGGGTTAGCCTGGATTCAAGGCGAGGCACCAGGAGGCCTAACCAAAGCGTACCGAGAAAAATCGGGGAGCACCATCACGTATGAAATAAGACACTCCAAGAGCAAAATCATCCCCACGGTCAAAGGGGATGACATTTCCTTTCATGTTCAGGTGGAATCGGATGGCTGGTTTATGGAAGACTGGACTTCACCGGAGGAAAAAGGCACGGAAAAGTATTTGGCTGAATTGGAAAACGAGTTTAGCGACCAGGCTGAACAACAGATTCAGCAGCTATTGTACAAAATGCAGCATGTGTATAAGGTAGACGTTGGAGGATTTGGAGACCGGCTTCGCATTAAATACCCCAAAGTATGGAAAAAGGTTAAACCGGATTGGGATAAAGTGTTTAGTGAAATCCCGATTACCTATGATATAAAAATCAAAATTACGAATCAGGGTTCGTCGACAGAGTAGGGAGGGAGCCGACAACCTTGATCCATTAATCGGTGTCGCAAATACATGTCAACCCTAAATAATTTTTAAATCAAAAAAGCGAGCCAAGTTTTTTCAACTTCGCTCGCTTTTTGCTTCTTATTCTGAAGAGCCTGAAGGTTTAAAATTTTTCCATATAGAGCTTGACGGATTACTAGCAAGCAGCGAGTGAGGCTATTCATAATAAATAGCCTCGTAAGGAAACTCTAACTTATTCATGCGATATTCTTTGGGCGACATGGACATATATTGCCGAAAAACTTTGCCGAAATAGCTGGGACTCTCAAAGCCGCATTGTTGGCCAATTTGGGAAATCGGAAGTTCCGTTGTGCGGAGTAGTCGGATTGCAACCTCAATCCGTCTGTCTTTGAGATAGGCTAGCGGTGATGTTTTCTCCGATTTCTGAAATAACCTGCACAAGTAGTGTTTATTGATATCGCAATGGCTGGCCAGCAAATCCAGCGTCAATGGGGAAGCATAATTCTCTCGAATGAACTTTTTACATTTCTCGATCGTTGTGATTGAAAGGACACCGATATCCCTCTCCGCATCCCGACTCGTCTGCACCAAGATAAGCAACCACTGATAGACTTGCATGGACAAGCGATACTTGTCCGTTACTTTCTCTTGATGAATCAGATGGATGATTTGCCATAACTCTTGGATCAAGGGAGAATCCGCGTTTCGTAGAATGACGTGCCCCTCATTATCATGGATTATATCCCAAATTCGGCTCGCTTCATCCCCACGAATGTTTATCCAAATAAATTCCCAGGGTTCGTTATTCTCTTGCTTATAGTAATAGCAATGTTCTCCGGAGATTTTAACGAGTAGTGCATGTCCCTTCGGTAAAGGGATTGTTTGATTTTCAATATCCAGATAACCCTTACCATTAAGCGTGTATTGAAAAACAACGTGCCCCGGGTCCGGTCTATTATCACTTGGACAGCGATATTCCTCGCTTGAGACGATCTGCCATCCAATAGAGTCTAACGTCATGATTGATGTATCGTCATTACGAAAAGCATAAGAGACCGTATGAACCATACTTTCATCCCCTGCCTAAAAAAGTCAATTATATTATATAATACGTCACATTTTTTAGATTGTCTGCCTTTTTTTACACCTGTAAGATAATTGTAAGCGGTAACATAGAAAGGGGGGTGACTGTAGTTTGTGTTCCTTTGGATAAGTGAAAACATGTTTCAAGCAACAAAGGAATCGTGCTTCAAATTTACAGCGAACGGCAAACAACAAGTAGGGCAGATTTTGAATAAAAATGAATTTTTAGATAAGGAGGAGTTAATCCAATGGATCGTAGAACTGTTTCCATCCAGAAATCGATGTTTGTATCTTTATTAGCACTCCTTATGGTTATTTCACTGGCCATACCTCCGGCGCCGGTGCGTGCAGAGTCATCAGGCAGCCTGCCGGGGCGCCAAGCGGAATATCTTAACCGGGGTCTGGTTGCGGTTCTTGTAGACAACGGCGTTTTTTTAAGCTGGAGGTATTTAAATAATGATCCTGATGAGATCGCTTTCAATATATATAAAAACGGAACCAAAGTAAACGCATCTCCCATAAGCGATGTGACAAATTATGTGGACACAACTGGCTTCGACAGCTCGCAGTATCAGATCTCCACTGTCATTGCGGGCAAGGAGCAAATGCAGCCGGAAGTGGTATCGGTCTGGCATAACGATTATCTGCCTATTCCGCTGGATAAACCGGCCGACGGTCGGACCAAAGACGGTGGAACCTATTCCTATTATGCTGGCGACGCTTCCGTAGCGGACTTGGACGGTGATGGCGAATATGAGATCGTCTTCATGTGGAGTCCGAGCAATTCCAAGGACAATTCGCAGGCCGGTTATACCGGCAATGTCTATATCGATGCCATCAAACTGGACGGCACGAAGCTGTGGCGGATTGACCTGGGCGTTAACATCCGCGCCGGAGCACATTATACACAGTTAATGGTATACGACCTGGATGGCAACGGAAAAGCCGAAATCGTTGTTAAGACGGCGGATGGCACGAAAGACGGCCAAGGCACGGTCATTGGCGACGGGGCGAAAGATTACCGCAACGAGAGCGGATACATACTGACAGGGCCGGAATATCTCACGCTGTTTGACGGTGAAACCGGCGCGGCTGTATCCACCGTGGATTATGATCCACCAAGAGGCAACGTTAGCGAATGGGGTGACGGCTACGGCAACCGTGTAGACCGGTTCCTTGGAGCGATTGCTTATCTGGATGGCACGAAGCCAAGTGTCGTGATGAGCCGCGGTTATTATACCCGCACCGTGCTTGCTGCTTATGATTATGTTGGCGGGGAACTGGTGAAGCGTTGGGTGTTCGACACGAACGAAGCAGGAACACAATATCAATCGCAGGGCAACCATAATCTAAGTGTGCTGGATGCCGACAATGACGGCAAGGACGAGATCATGTTTGGCGCCTTGGCTATAGACGACGACGGCAGCTTGATGTACAGCACCGGACTTGGCCACGGCGACGCCATGCATGCCGGCCAGCTCGATCCGAACCGGGATGGCTACCAGGTGGTAAGTGTGCACGAGCATTCGGATGCGGCATACGGACTGGAGATGCGCGATGCTGCTACAGGTGAAATTATATGGGGGGAGAAAACAGGTTTCGACACCGGTCGCGGGATGTCGGCGGACATTGATCCGAACTATCCGGGCTACGAATCATGGGCCACGGCCGTTACCAACGGGCAAAGTGTACCTGTAACCAATACCTATTCGGCTGCCGGAGAGGCTATCTACACTGTGGACGAAGGGCCCAAAACCGCCAATTTCGCCATCTGGTGGGATGGAGATCTTCAGCGGGAGCTGTTTGACCATGAGTGGGATAATAGCACAGCCAGAGGAATTCCGCTCATCTATAAGTGGGATTACGAAAACAAAAAGCTGAATGAAATCTTCCGTGCGACCGGTACGTTAACGAACAACCATACCAAAGGGAATCCTGCACTTCAGGCGGACATTCTGGGTGACTGGCGTGAGGAGCTTCTGCTGCGGAGCGAAGATAGTTCGGAGTATCGTCTCTACACGACGACAATTCCTTCAGACTATCGCATCCCTACGCTGATGCAGGACCCAGTGTATCGACTTGGCGCAGCGTGGCAAAATGTAGCCTACAACCAGCCGCCACATACGGGCTTTTATCTTGGAGCAGAAGCTACGGAATTTCCCAAAGCCGATCTGGCTCTGACGCGTGAAGCAGAAATGCCGGAGCCGGTCTACCGCTTTAATTTCGGTACAGAAACTGCGTCGGGAAGTACGAACATACAGGATACACTCTACGCACAAGATCCGGGATACGGCTTCTTGGATACGGACGGTATTGCGGTAGGGGCAAACCTGGTTTCGGTCGACACAGGCACAACATTTGCCGTTGACCTGCCAAATGCAAATTATAAGGTAACCCTGCGACTAGGTAGCGATGCGCATGATTCGAACGTGGGTATTAAATCCGAATTCGTCCAAAAGCTCGCTGTAACCAATGTGAAAGCCGGAGCACCGCTGGAGTATTCCTATGACATTGCATTGGTGGATGGACAGCTCGATTTCCTCTTCACCGGCACAGCCATAGACATTCAGAATATTATTATCGAGAAATATCCGGAGAAAGAAGCCGGTATGGCAACGACAATCTATATGGCCGGCGATTCAACCATGCAATCTTACAGTGAAATGCAGGCTCCTCAAGAAGGATGGGGCCAGCAGTTCGGACGTTATTTCTCAAATGGTGCAGTGATCGTGAACGATGCGATCGGCGGCCGAAGCAGCAAATCCTTTATGGTAGACGGCCGTCTGGATACGATCCTGCAGCGAATCAAGCCGGGGGACTTTTTCTTCATTTCCTTCGGTCATAACGACGCCAGTGCAGGGATACCGGACCGGTATGCATCACCTGAGGACTATAAGATCTACTTAGCTCGCTATGTAAACGGTGCCAAACAGCGCGGCGCTACACCGGTATTGCTCACTCCGGTTGGACGCAGAGATTTCAATACGGTGACTCAGGAATTCAACGTCAGCTTCCCGGCATACGTGCAGGCTGCCAAAGAAGTTGCTGAGGAGCAGGACGTGCCGCTGATTGATCTCAGCAAGTTAAGTATTGCGTACTACGACAAAATTGGTAATACAGCTGCGGAGAAAGTATTCCTGTATGCTAATCCGGGTGAATATCCGAAATACCCGAATGGTATCAACGATAATACCCATTTCAGCAGCTATGGTGCGCAGAAAATTGCCGGACTCGTTGCAGGAGCGGTCAAAGATATGGATCTGAGCATTTCTCATCTGGTCATCGACCCTGATATATCCGAACCCGAGCCGGAGCCGGAAGTCCAGCTCTATGAGGAGGATTTTGAAGGCGACGCTGCTGATTACCAGTATGCGATGGTTAATGCCACTGGTATTGGAGGAACGATGACTGGAACGGTGGTTGAGCAGTCAGGAAATAAGGTGCTGTCCGTCACGGGGTCTGGATCAGGCAATCGGGCCAAAGTATTCCGTCTGTTCGATGCCGTAAACGGCGATCAGGTGAACGTGAACTTTGACTGGCAATCCGGTAATGTGAGTGCCTATCCGTCAGAAGGTCATCTCACGGTTCAGGATTCTAATGAAAATGCCCTGTTCACGCTGTATACGAAAACCGGAAGCACAAAAATTCATTATTTTGTCGGTGCATATAATCCGGATTACGGCACAGGGGATACAGCGATACCGGAAGGTGGAACGGCTACAGAGATTACCAAGAACCAGTGGGTGAATGTGGATGCAACCATTAATTTTGCCGAGAAAACGCTGAATCTGACATTAACGAATCTGGCGGATCCAACAGCAACACAAACGATCAAAGATATCCGGCTTAGTTCCGGAGTATATGCGGACAACGTCAGAGCCATGAGGTTCCTGGGGACGAGAAAAGGCGGTGGAGGCACACTGAACTGGACTACCCAAATCGACAACGTGCGGATTGAAGGCACGCAGCTTCCTTCGGAGGGTGGCGATCAAACGGCCTTGATTGATCTGTACGATGAGATCAAAGCACTGGAACTGTCGGAATATACAGAAGCATCAAAAGCCGTGGTGAACCGGGCTTTGGCAGCTGCGGAAGCCATAATCAATACCGAAGCCACCCAGGCTCAAATTGACCATGCGTTTAACATGTTAACTGTCGCGAAGGATTCATTGACAAGTGAACCAGGCGAAGAGATTAATGAATATAAATTCGATTTTGGTTCTGGCAGTGCTGCCGAAGGATACATCAAGGTAGATGCCAACAGAGCGTACATCGAAGGCAATGGGTATGGCTTTGCAGATACTTCAATGACCCATGATGAGAACCGGGAAACCGGAGATGCGCTTACGGAGGATTTCACACGGGTAAACGGCACTTCATTCCTGGTGGAAATGGAGCCAGCCAATTACAGGGTAACGATGAGCATCGGGGATGCGGAGGAATCGACCAGCGCGAATGTCGTTGTAGAGCAGATGACGAAGCTGCCGCTCACAACCATTGCCAATGGCGAATTCAAAGAAATTACGTATGATATTGCCCTGATTGATGGGGTCTTTAACTTCAACTTCACCGGAAATGCACCGAAGATCAATGCGCTGAAACTGGAGCGTCTGCCAAATCACAGTGCAAGCGATAAACCTGTTATTTATTTGGCCAGCGATTCCACCGTGGCCAATTATGCGGAGAACTATCGTCCGCAAGCAGGCTGGGGCGAAACATTGGGCGGATATTTTGATCCAAATGAAGTCAGCATTGATAACCGGGCAATAGGAGGATTGAGCAGCAAAACCTTCCTGGTCGGCGGATATCTTAATGATATTTTGCTCGACATTCATGAAGGTGATTATCTGTTCATGCAGTGGTCCCATAACGATTCCACACCGTCCCGTCCGGAGCGATATCTTACGCCCGAGCAGTTTAAGGTATATTTGAAAGAGTACATCGAAGGTGCTCAGCAAAGAGGGGCAATTCCGGTTCTGGTCACGCCTGTGAACCGACGTGATTTTACCGGGGATATCCTGAACAAGAGCTTCCCGGAATACGTACAGGCGATGAAAGAAACGGCTCAGGAAACGGAAACACTCATCATCGATCTGAACCAGGCCAGTTGGGAGTATTTCCAGGAGCTTGGCACTGAAGGAACCAAATCGATATTCATGTGGGTAGGCACAACGGAAGACAATACACATTTACAGATGAACGGTGCAATCAAGGTATCTGAACTCGTGGCTCGTCTCGTGAAGGAATTAAATATACCGCTGTCAGCCTTTGTCACCCTGGAAGGCGAATCACCGGATCAGGAAGCCCCGCATACCAAGGCAACTGTGGAAGGAGAATCGAAGGACGGCTGGTATACTTCTCCAGTACAAGTAACCTTTACAGCAAGCGATGATGATTCGGAAATTGAAGGGACCTATTATCAAATCAATGGTGGTGAAACGCTGAGTGGCACACAGTTGACCCTGGGTGAAGAGGGTACACACACCATCACTTACTGGAGCGTCGATGTTGATGGTAACCAAGAGAGTGAACAGTCGTTGTCCATATCCATTGATCTCGTTCCTCCAATCATTGAAATTCATGGTGAAACAGAATACACCATTGATCAGCACGTGGAAATCGGCTATACAGCCTCCGATACGGTATCCGGTGTGGCAGAACCGACGGGAGTGGTTCTGAACACTCCAGCGTATACACTGGAACCCGGCCTGAATCAGGTTACGGCAACCGTCTCCGATTTGGCTGGCAGGGAACAGACGGTAGAATACAGTTTCGGGATTATTGCTACGTTCGACAGCCTGATCAATCTGACCAATACCTTTGCAAATGAATCGATAGATCCTAATGCCGGTGTTCTTGCTGATCAGCTTGCGAACACGTTACAGCAGGCCAAACAGGCAGCAAACGATCATGAAGGAGCAAAAGCGCGTCAACTGCTTGCATCCTACGGGAATGACATTCAAGCCGCCAGAGGAACGGTATTTACGGATGAGCAGGCAAGTGTGCTGCTTAAGTGGGAAGAATGGCTCAAGGAGGCAACTCCACTAGCAATCGGAGCCCCTGGCACTCCGGTGTTATCTGACAATAACGGTTACGACACAGGGCTGAAAGACGGTGACTACACTGTCACGATGAATTTGTGGTGGGGCAATAACGGCAATCAGTTCAAACTGTATGAGAATGGTGAATTGATCAAGGAAATTGCTCTGGTCGATCAATCACCATCCGCCCAGTCTGTTAAAGTTGATATTACTGGAAAGAAAAATGGCACCTATATTTATACCGGGGAATTGATTAATGCACTGGGTACGACCATGAGTGTTCCGCTGACAGTCATCGTTACAGATGCTTCCCCGGGGCAAGTCGTTCTGTCGAACGACAACTGGGACGGTGACGGCAACTTTAATATCACCATGAATCTCTGGTGGGGAACGAACGCAACCGAATACGAACTTTACGAAAATGGTGTTTTGATCGACACACAATCGCTGCCATCACATACGCCTAGTGCACAGTCTGCGGTTACCGCACTCTCTGGAAGGGTACCTGGAATCTATGAGTATGAAGCTGTACTTCGTAATTCTTCAGGGGAAACCAGATCTACCAAATTAAGTGTGACGGTACGAGAGTAAGAAGAAATGTTTGAGGCATTCTCCTTGACAATAAGTGATTAGAACTGAAGTAAGGTACGCATATACAAAGTGCTATTCCTCATCATTTTGAGGAGTAGCACTTTTGTTTATGTTGAGAAATTGTAACGGTACATGTTATGTCCTAAGCTGAGGACAAAAGCATTGAATCATCGATTAAGCTAACGGGCAGTTTACATTAACAGGAACTGCTCTAAAGAAGGAAATTTACAAGTATTTGTTGAATAATATTCCATGTTTTCTACCTGAAAGGAGAGGTTAGATGGGGAAAAATCAAACAATCTGTTTAGCAATTGATGAATCGATCAGGTTCTTGGATTCTTCCCCGCACTTAGAGTTCAGCGGCGACCACAGCCGCCACAAATGGAATGGGGCATGGTGGCATATGGGAGCAATTTACGAAATGGGGGAAGTGGATAAAATTCCTGAATCTGCTATTGTCCAGGCTAAGAATTGGTTGGAAACGCAAGTCTGGCAGACCTTCATCATATCTCCCAATGATCACCCAACAAGCGAAAGCGATAAAATGAAGATGGATTGCTGTCATTGTGAACTTGCCGTATACTATATGATTCTCAAAGCTTATGACTGTGATTTGGATAATGAACTTCCCTGGATTCGCGAATGGCTACTGAAATATCAGTTACCTGATGGTGGATTGAACTGTGATCCTGATGCTTACGTTCATTCCCATAAGAGTTCTATTATCTCTACCCTTCCTCCTCTAGAAGCTATCTTATGGCATACGAACCGCGATTTTACGGAACAGGAAGACGTATTTCTAGATGAAGGTGCGCGCTATTTAATAGAGCATCGTCTTGTATGTTCTAAACATGAAGGGAACATTATCAATAAAGACTGGCTGCAACCCGCTTCCCGAGATTCTTTGAATACGATATATTGCGGGGGATGTCTTTCTTGGTAGAATGGTCCCGGCGCAGGAATAAACCGCTACCGACTGAGTTACTTATTGAGGGAATGGAGCGATTGAAACCCTTTATAGAAGCAGGCAGCGTGCGAATCGGCAGACAAGTTTTTGATCCACAAGGGCCATGGGCTGGAGACACCTTTCCCTTGTTAGAAGAATTATCCAGAATAGGCGATGTTTCGCCTTATCTGACTAGCCAATTAGATCGAGTTATTGAGCAAATGTCGAAGAACAGCTGACAACCTGGAAAAGGTCGGCATTTAATCGAAAGCTTTTTTAATCGAGTGAAACAGTATCGGCGCTTGGCAACCAGCTATGACAAGACAGTGAGCATATTCAAGGCTTTTTTGGCGTTGATTTCGATAAGGATGTGGATCAAATAGGTTTGCGTATAGGCTCTAATCAATCTAATTAGGTCGATATTGTGGATGATCCAGGATAACGGCCGCATTCATCATGCAGCCCAAGTGCAAGAATTCTTGAAGCAGCATCACCGATTACAATTTGTTTTTCTGCCGAAGTACTCGCCTGACCTTAACCTGATTGAAGGTTTATGGAAGTGGCTAAAGAGCGATGTCGTTATTGTAAAAACAAAGAAATTGGAGGTGGCTTGACAATGAAAATACTTATAGTAGGCTATTTTACTCAAATTTCAAAATCAAATATTAAAAAATATTTTCCTAATGACTGGGACATTGTAATTGTGCCGCCGGGAAAAGAAATGCTGCATCATATTGTAGACTGCCAGGTAATCATACCAGAACATATCAAAGTGGATCGCGACTTACTTTCCATGGCACAAAAATTAAAACTGGTACAGACGGGTGCAGGGTATGATAATGTAGATATTGATGCCTGCACGCAACTAGGTATTTGGGTAGCTAATGCTGCAGGAGTGAATGCGCAGGCAGTGGCCGAGCATGTAATGGCGAAGATGTTGTCTTATTATAAAAACATACCCTACCTCGATAGATTCATGAAAACCAGAACAGATGAAAGACAGTTGGATTATACAGGAAGTGAATTAAAAGGTAAAACAATAGGAATTATCGGCTTTGGTGCTGTCGGTAAAAAAGTAGCTGAGTTTTGCAGGGTTTTTGATATGAATGTGCTGGTTAATGCTAGACATGCCGTTGTACAACCTGACAGCTTTGTAAAAATGACGGATTTCGATAATCTTGTAAGTGTATCAGATATAGTCACTGTACATACGTCACTGAATTCGCAAACCAAACAACTGATTGATAAAGGAGTATTCAAAAAGATGAAGAATACCGCACTTTTTATCAATACGGCTCGCGGTGGGATTGTCAATGAAAATGACCTAATTGCTGCATTAAAAGATAAAGAAATTTCAGGAGCATGCTTGGATGTGTATGAATCTGAACCGCTTTCAATTGACAGTGAACTAAGGGATCTGAGTAATGTCATACTTACTCCCCATACTGCTGGCATGCCAGATGGCGTCAAGTTGCATAAAAAAAGATATGATTTCTTTGTGAATAATATAAAACATATAAAAAACGGTGAAGAACCTGAAAGCAAGCTTAATCAGGTGTTATAATTCTGATAATTTTTCATTTTATTAAAAGAGCAGTCGATCAATTGGCCGTTATACGTATCCCGGTCATACGCCCGCTTCCTCCAAATGCAGATGAAGCAAATCGCTACGGAGATTTAAAAGAGAGGTTGATGAAATGAATCTAATCTGTGAATCTCAAGTCGTTACCGATTATTTGACCATGACAGCAGAGGTCAATTATGATCATCCGCTAATTGCTGGACTTGCTTCGGAGTTAGCAGCATCATCAAAAGATCAGGTAGATTTTATTAGGCAGTCATATATATATGTCAGAGATCATATTGCCCATTCTTGGGATATCCAGAGTTCTAGAATCACTTGTTCGGCATCAGAGACATTGGTTTATAAAGAAGGTATTTGTTATGCCAAAGCAAACCTGCTATGTGCAATATTACGAAGAGCAGGCATACCATCTGGCTTCTGTTATCAACGACTTACGATCGGGGATACTCCGGATACGGGCTATTGTATCCATGCATTAAACGCTGTTTACATTCAAAAAACAAATTCATGGATCCGCTTGGACGCACGAGGGAACAAGCCGGGAATCCAAGCAGAGTTCTCATTGAATGGAGAAAAACTTGCTTTTAAGATCCGAAAAGAGTATGACGAAGCTGAGTATGTGACTATATTTAAGTCTCCAAATATGAAGACCATCGAAACTTTGAAGAATAACACAGACTGCATAAACATGTATCTTCACGGACTACCCGATCAACTGTAATCATTAAACTAACGGGAAACAAATAGCTCAATAATACCAAGAAAGCAGCTGATTCATGTGATCGGCTGCTTTTGTTATGCTATTGGGCAGGTTAGTTTAATGAAAAAAAGATACATAGATAGGAAATGATCAGATCATACCAAACTATATGACATGTATAACTTACTTTTGACCATTCTTTTCCCTTACCTTCATTCTTATAATGAATTACTAAAGTGATAGGTTTTTATGATAATAAATAAAAAGAAATCTATTTCACATGATTAAGTGGAAACAGAGGAAGGAAGAGTATTATGAGACTGTTTGAGCAGCATCAGCACAGAAAGATACGTTCCCTAGAAGGAACGTGGGATTTTCAGATGCAAGACGGAGAACATGCGGGTAAGCACTATCTCTTGCCAGTTCCGGGTTGTTGGGAAATGCATCCAGATCTATTGAACTATCGCGGAAAAGGTACTTACCGCAAGGTGATTGTAACGGAGAGGGAGGCTCATCTGCGTTTTCTATTTCAAGGGGTCAGCCATACCGCAGAGGTTTATTTTGACGGTAAATATGTAACGAGACATTATAATGCCTACACTGCATTTGACGCTCTAATTAAAGGTGTTTCACCAGGGACGCATACACTTGAAGTCAGAGTCGACAATGGTTTTCATGAGGCCTCCTCCTTACATATGCATAATGATTACTATACTTATGGTGGCATCATTCGTTCTGTTGAGGTTCAAGAACTTGAAGACGCATACATTGAACGCTTGGAATTTGTGCCCAGCAAGCATGAGGGTTTATGGCAAGCTGAGATCAAAGCCGTTGTCATAAACCTGAGCGATCAGAAGAAAACATTTCGCTTGCAGGGTCAGGGGGCGGGTGAATCATTGGACTTTGAAGGTAAAGAGCTGCGACCACATGAAAAGGCGGTAATAATAGGGAAATTCACTTTTCCGGAAGCTAAGGCCTGGATTCATGAATCACCTAATCTATATCATATAAAGTTAAAGTTGTCAGACGACCAAGGGAATTTAGTCGATGATCTGACAGAGCGAGTTGGATTCCGTATCATTACTACACATAGAGGAAGGATTCAGGTTAACGACCAGGATATTGTACTGAGAGGCTTTAACAGGCATGAGGATCATGGAATCTTTGGTGCATCGTTCCCTTTGTCTGCAATGGCACACGATCTGGATTTAATGAAAGAAATGGGATGTAACAGTGTCAGAACAAGTCACTATCCGAATGATCCCCTCTTTCTTGACCTATGTGATGAGCGCGGATTCTACGTATGGGAAGAAAATCATGCCAGAGGCCTGAACATTGAGCAAATGAGAAATCCGAATTTTATTCAGCAATGCGAAGATGTAAATAGGGAGATGGTTGAACAACATTATAATCATCCAAGTATTATTATCTGGGCTATCCTTAATGAGTGTGCTAGCAATACCGAGGAAGGTCGAGTTCATTACAAACGTCAGCTGGAGCAGATAAGAGAACTGGATGACAGTAGACCACTGACCTTTGCTTCTCATCATCGAGATAGAGAATTATGTTTTGATCTTGCGGATATCGTCTCCTTTAATCTGTACCCCGGCTGGTATGGGCCTGAAGATCCGGGGGAATTATGCGATGCTGCCAGACGCTGGGCCGACGAAGCAGGTGGTTTTGGCAAACCGATGATCATGAGTGAATTTGGTGCAGATGCCGTATATGGATACCGTCACATGACAAGAGTAAAGGGCACGGAGGAACGACAAGCGGATATTATTGAACAGAATTTAATCGCTTATGAGAAGCGTGAGTTTGTATCAGGCATGTATATTTGGCAATTTTGCGATTGCCGTGTCACCGAGGAAGAAGTTGGACCGCTGTGGAGAATAACAACCCAAAATTTAAAAGGAGTAGTAGATACTTATCGTCGTCCAAAACTCGCTTTTGAAACAGTGAAACAAATGTGGAACAGAGATGACAAAAGATAAAAATTAAAGATAGAGGCACTTGCACAAACACAATCCTGAAAATAATAACCAGGAAGCCAACCAAGGGTAATTCCAAAAATACTATTGTAAAAATTCACATTGTACTAACTACAACTAAACAATAGAAAAAGGAAGACTGCCGATCTTTAGAACTGTAAGAGGTGTTGCCAAACGACAACAATATGAATGCTTTAAAAGTCGCTAATATAGCGACTTTTTTTGTTTTAAGGAACTAAGTTCTTGCCCCATACTAAGGACAAGAACATTGTGTCATAGTCGATTAGACAAATAGGTAATTAGAATATGATATCTGCTTCATAAAGCTAACGGGCAGGTTAGTTTAAAAACCTTCTTATATTCTCTTTTTAAGGGCTTTTTCTATGGGTTCGCTTCTCAGAAATACTATTTCTTTGTACGTTTTTGTTTACAAGGTTTTATCGATTACAATGGATAATTTGTAGTTAGCATAATTGTTTAACTCTAGCAAAAATTGGTTTAACGCTTCATTGCTTGGAAACCTACATTCAACCAGATAGCATCCATCACCACTTATTTTGTAATTATTTAGAATGTGATCCTCTTTAGAATGAATGAACGAAAGAAATGGCTGATGGTGTGTATCTTTAATATAGATATTTAGAAATGCATACGTAAAACATCCTAATTTTGCGTGATTAACTTTAATGCTGTATCCCTCTATAACTCCGGTATCCTCAAGTTTTTCTACCCGGGCTGCTGCTGCAGGTCCAGTTAGGTGAACTCTTTCCCCTAATTCTTTCATCGTAATTCGGCTATTTTGACTCAGCTCTTCAATAATTCGTTTATCTGTATGATCCAAATCAAGCGCATCTCCTTTAAAAATAAAGTAAAAAGACCAATACACTTTATTTAATCTGTGTATTTGAAGGTTGCATCTAGTATAAACTTATCATTGTCAACAAACAAAATTAAAAAAACAGAAGGAGCATTATATAAATATGCACATTCAACAAGTTCGAAATGCAACAATCATTGTTCACTATGCAGGTAAAAAGTTCCTAGTCGATCCATTGCTCGCGGACAAAGGTCTATATGATCCATTCCCGGCGGGGATCAGGGAGGATTTGAGAAATCCTATAATTGATTTGCCAATGTCCGTTTACGACATCATTAAGGATGTCGATGCTGTTATTCTGACTCATTTGCATCTAGATCACTACGATGATATAGCAAAAGCAGTGCTTCCAAAAGGCACTAAAGTTTTTGTGCAAAACGAAGAAGATGCTAAACAAATTGAAAGTGACGGTTTTCAACAAGTAGAAGTACTTACTGAAGATACGCTTTTTGAAGGTATTCAGTTAATTAAAACAAAAGGCGAGCACGGCAGAGGGGAAGATTTATTAAAAGTGATGGGACAGGTATGTGGTGTTGTCTTCAAACATGCCAACGAGAAGACGTTATACCTAGCCGGAGATACAGTATGGTATGAAGGTGTCGAAAAAGAAATCACTTCCCACACGCCTGAGATTATCGTGCTGAACGCTGGAGATAATAGTTGGCACGATTTGGGCTCGCTTGTAATGGGCAAAGAAGATGTCTATGAGGTGCACAAAGCAGCTCCTAACGCCAAAATTATCTCAGTTCATATGGAAGCAGTTAATCACTGGACATTATCTAGAAAAGAACTAAAAAGCTTTGGAGAAGAAAAGGGATTCGCCTCTAGTTTATTAATTCCCGAAGACGGGGAATCGTACACTTTTTAAATTGCACAAGCTCCTTGCATATCAAATATTTACCAAAATCTACAGATAGGAGAATATGCTATGAACCAAACGAATCCTAAACTTTGGACAAAAAACTTCATTATTCTTTCGTCTGTCAATTTCATTATGACATTAATTTTCTTTTTATTAAACGCGACAATCACTCTTTATTCAATTAATGAATTTGATGCATCAACCGGCCAAGCTGGTATCGTCGCAGGAATTTTTATTATCGGTTCATTATTAGGGCGTTTGTTTACAGGGCGTCTTATACATTCCAAAAAAATCTTGATGACCAGCTTGTTTTTATTAATTTTGACAACATTACTTTATTTCGTTCATCTTAATGTTAACTTTCTCATATTAAATCGGCTTTTAAACGGGATCACAGTGGGTATTATATCTACCATTGTGAGTACGGTTGTTGTATTTAGCCTTCCTGCATCACGAAAAGGTGAGGGAATAAGTTATTTTGCAATTAGTACGGCCTTGGCCACAGGAATCGGTCCATTTATTGGTTTAGTTTTGAGTCAAAATTCAAACTTTGATATGATTTTTTCTTTAAGTCTATTGCTTGGAATTTTTAGCTTAGTAATCGCATTTTTTCTGAAGTTTCCTGCAGCGTACAAGACTGAGAAGAATAATAAAAAGGGAATAAAAATCACTGACTTTGTTGAGCCAAAAGTAATACCGATAGCAATTATTATTTTTTTCATGACTTTTTGTTTTTCCGGCATAGTTTCATATTTAAATATTTATGCTTTGGAATTAGGGTTAATAGACACAGCAAGTTTCTTCTTTATGGTATATACTGTTTTTGTCTTAATATCACGACCTTTTACAGGACGAATAATGGATAAAAAAGGAGCTAATATTATCATATATCCGGCTCTTATTATTTATGGAGTAGGGATGATTCTTTTAAGCTCAGTTAATAGCAGCTTTACATTGTTATTGGTAGGAGCATTGGTTGCTCTTGGATTTGGCAATATCTCTTCCATAACTCAAGCCATAGCCATAAATTTAGCTGAACCTCACCGAGTGGGCTTAGCAACTGCGACGTTCTTTATATTCTATGATCTAGGTAACGGATTTGGCCCATCTATTATCGGTTTGGTAATACCAGCTACAGGATATAGTGGTTTGTATGTAATACTCGGATTAATTGTATTTGCTACACTTGTTCTATATTACATGTTGTATGGAAAGAAAGAAGGGAAAATTCAAAATCAAGTGGTAAACTAAAGAGCACTTAAAGTGAGGATCCTGAGAATTTGAACTGTGATCTATAATAGATAGACGTCTATATTTTTATATGAAGCAATTGGATCAGTACGAAATTTTCTTGAAAAATAGAGTGAGGAGAAATTTATGACTGTAGTATTGCAAAGAGTTAACAACGAGAATATGGATGAGATAAAAAAAATGTATGATGATTCGTTTCCTAAAGAAGAGATGATCCCGTATAATAAATTGGTCGAGATAAGCAATGATATCGACCATTTGTTTTATGGAGTATATGACAATTACACGCTGGTAGGAATGAATTATCTAATCGTAAAAAAAGACATGCTTTACGTACTATATTTGGCAATTAATAAAGCATATCAAAATAAAGGGTACGGCAAAGCAATTGTTAATGAGATAAAAAATAAATACTCCAACTATCGGATTTGCCTGAATATTGAAGAAGTTAACCCTAAATTTATTAATAATGATCAAAGAATTAAAAGGAAACGTTTTTATCAACTTTTAGGTTTTGAGTCTCAGGATTACTTAATCTCAAATCATGAAGGCATAACTTTCGAGACGATGTCAATAAATGGGGATGTATCCTCTAAAGAAATTCATGCGCTATTCGATTATTTTAAAAAGCTAAGTCAGATTAAGACTAACCGGAAACGTTAGTTGAAAGACATGAGCAGTCTGCAGATTAGCAGGCTGCTCATTTTTTTGTTGAGCTGTCGGTGACATAAGTAAGTTCCGTGAATCTTTTTACTTCTTCAACCGAATTGGTTGTTGTATCCGGACGTTCACCAAGAACCGTAATATGCACCTGTTTTTTAATAGACACATTTAAAATGTTTCATTGACTATCTAAAAAGAGAAGAGTACATTTGGTTTTATGTTACAAGGGAATATCATGATAGATAGTTACAATTTGTGAAATTTATTCATCATCAGGGACAGAACAAAATTTAGGAAAGAGGACCGTTCTATGCGCTTTATCCGAATACTAAATGACATAAGACTTAAAAGTAAGCTATCATTGATTTTTATAACCGTGGCCGTACTCCCTCTTTTAATAAGTGGTATCTATTTAACAAGCAAACTGAGGGAAGTAATGATCACGAACGCCTTTGAACAAGCAACCAACAACGTAGAGCGTGTCCAGAAAAGGACCGAGGAAGTTATCAATGTAGCTATTGATATTTCCTATCAACTCTCAAATGATAACCGAATGAAGTCCATAGCTAGCCGCAGCTATGACAGTTATAACGAAGTCATCCAAACCTATCGTCAATATACTGACATTCGGGATTATATGCGGCTTTATAAAGAAATAAAATCCATTCGGTTAAATACGTCCAATCCAACGATGCTCAATAACTGGGAATTTATGCAGCCAGACGACCAAACGAAACAGTCTGAGTGGTATAGATCCGCCTTGAGTCAAAAAGGGCTTGCAGGTTGGGACTATATTCAGGATGAGCGTGATCATAAACATTATCTAAGTCTGGTTCGAAAAATCAATCTGGATGAGTTGAAAAAAGAAAGTGTTTTGGTGATTAATGTGAATTCTGATTTGCTAAACTCTATTCTATCCCAAGAGACCTTTTCAACGATGATCGTGGATGACAACAACAATATTGTGGCAGCCAACCGGCCAAATCTTCACGGTCAAAACCTTGCTTCTGTGCATGCTGGGAGCAATATGTTGTCTCAAACAGAGGGCAGCTATGAAGCTATCATGGATGGGAAAAATTCGAAGGTGGTCATAGCAAACATAACTCCACAGAATAGCTGGAATGGACTACGTATCATTTCCGTTTTTACGGTGTCTGACATTCTACATGATGCAAACGCTATCATTCGGTTGGCTACTTTTGTTATAGGTGGATGTCTAATCATCGCAGTTTTGCTTGTCTATGTTTCGGCATCATTTATTGCAAGGAGATTGCTTCGACTTAGTAAACACATGTCCCGAGTAGGCACGGTGTCCTGGGATACTTATCTTGACCTCGACGGAAAAGATGAGATCGGACAACTTTCCAGACAATTCAATGATCTGGTTCATCGGATCAGTGAACTAATGTTTGAAGTGGAAGAGAGTAACCAGCAGAAACAGCTACTATTACAAAAACAAAATGACATCAAATTTAAGATGTTGGCGAGCCAGGTCAATCCTCACTTCCTGTTTAATACACTTGAGTCGATTAGAATGGAAGCACATCTTCGTGGGGAAGAGGGCTTGGCCCAAGCCGTATGGCAGCTTAGCATGTTGATCCGAAATAGTTTGGAGGTCGGAAGTCGCCAGATTCCACTTTCAGATGAGTTAAATATGGTTCGGTGTTACTTGGAGCTACAAAAATTCCGATATGAAGACAGACTTCAATACAATCTGGAAATCGACCCAGCAACCGAACACATTGAAATTCCTCCACTTATCATTCAACCTTTGGTTGAAAACTCGATACTCCATGGCTTAGATCGCAAGGAGGGTCCAACGTTGATCACGGTTCGAACGAAGCTTAACGATCAGGGGATGTTATTTGTAGAAATCCATGATGATGGTGCGGGTATTCCTCCAATGAAAATGAATGAGTTAAAAAAACAGTTAATGAACTCCGATGAATCTGGGAATCGCATTGGTCTTCGTAACGTGAACGACCGATTAGTACTTACCTACGGTGTAGGTTCAAGGCTTTCAATTGAGAGCGTAGAGGGTAGTGGCACCTGCATCATATTTTGCATTCCGAAGGAAGGAGGGGAACCTAATGTTCTCCGTGATAATCGTTGATGATGAACCGAAACTACGGTTGGGGTTGCAAACGTTAATACCATGGAGGGAATTGGGGTTCGAAGTGATTGGAACGGCAGCTGGTGGAAATGAAGCGCTCCGAATATTCGAAGAAACGATTCCCGACGTATTGTTGGTTGATATACGTATGCCGGGGATGGATGGACTGGAACTCCTTCAGAAGATCCGCCACCGTGGCTGGCTCAGTCATGTCATTATTCTCAGTGGCTACGCCGATTTTGAATATGCGCGCCAAGCACTTCAATTCGGTGTCGATGCATATCTGCTGAAACCAGTGAACAAGGAAGAATTGTCAGCATCTCTCCAAAAGATTCATGGGCAGCTCTCAAAAACGCAGGAAAAGAGCATGTTACAAAAGACAAAAACGCCAGAATGGATACTTTACTCTTTACTATCTGGAAGATACGCTTCGGAGGATTCCTTTTTGATTGAATGGTCTGACTCATTTGAGGCGAGCTGGAAAACATATCAAATCCTTTTAATTGGGTTTTCAGGTTCACATCAAGAAGAAAGCGAACAGATTCATAAATTTAAGGATGTACTCAGTAGAACGTATGCTTCGGAACGTCAAGGGATCGTTTTATATTTTGCTCCATACATTGTCCTGTTGCTTGGTGATTCTCCTGTCGGCGAATTGGGATGGAATGAACTTCACAAGAATCTCCAGCTCTTATCCGGAGAGCTTCGATTTGAAATGGACGTAGCGTTAGGTGAGCCTGTTCGGTCTCTAGATGAAATCATTCATTCCTTCAGAACTGCACGATGCCTTCTCGAGCGTAGTTTTTTTTACGATAAAGGGAGGCTGCTGACTGAGGAAACACCGGAAACCTACCAAAAGGAAAATGTTCAAACTTCAGTATTATCTCTACCAAATAAGGAGGAAGAGGCTTTCAGGCTGCATTATCTGGTAGATGTTGGCCATGCAAGTGCGATCTCATCTTTTTTAAACGAAATAGCATTACAACAAGTATCTGAGCAGGCTGATGAAAAGGAGATCCGTGACCGCTTCTTCTACCTTGCTAATGAAACGGTTCGGAAAATTCATTCCCGTCTCTGGTCTTTAAGCGGTTATCCGGGAGAGCCGGCCCAATTCCTTGCTGAAGTATATCATTCCCGATATATTCGGGATCTCGTAGACCGGATTTCTGTTGTTATGGAGAGGCTCGCTCGATGCGCAGATTATAATAGTAAGGACAATGAAATGAAGCGATTGCTGGATTATATAGATCGACACTATGGGGATAACCTAAGATTAGAAATGCTTGCCGTATTGTTTAACTACAGTAGTTCCTATTTGGGCCAACTCTTCAAAAGTTACACGGGGGAATATTTCAACGCCTATCTTGATCGGATACGGATTCAAAAAGCGAAAGAATTACTGGCTCAGGATATGAAGGTTTACGAAGTGGCTGAAAGGGTAGGATATTCAAACGTCAATTATTTCTACACCAAATTCAAGAAACTAGAAGGGGAGTCACCTTCTTTTTATCAAAAAAAAGAATAACCTTAAACAAAGCTCCTCTACTAACGGAAGTAAACGAACAGTAGGGGAGTTTTCTAATCTTTAAATGAAATGAAAAGAAATGTGCTTTCTGAAAATACAAAGGATTTTAGAATGAAAGGATTTAAAATTTGTGATATGTCCGAGAGCCTCCTCAGCCAATATAGTTGATACGAAAGGAGGGACCATAACAATTGAAAGCGATAACAGGAATGCAACGAACTGGGGGGAGGCAATAAAATGAAGGCAAAATCTGATTCGCTTATGAAGTATGCTGCGTCGAATAAAACCTATTTAAAGTTAGGATCGGCCATTTTCTTGTTGAGCATCATCATATCGAGTTTTACTCATTCCAGGGTGGAAGCAGCCATTACGGTGCCCGGGTTTGTTGTTGAACCTGATCAAACACAAGCATTAATAGTAACCTTTAAAGATGCTCAGCTAGAAGGGCACGGGATTGAAAAACGGGAAGAGACAACTGCCAAAGCTGAGGACAAGTCATATGATGGGGAAGGTTACATTTCTTATTTTTTCGAAGAGGATAATACAACTAAAGGAAGCGCCACATTCAAGGTTGAAGCACCGGAAGATGGCCTTTATGAGTTGAGCTTGGGATATTACATTCCTGAAGGGAATGGGGACAAAACAACCTCTATACAAGTGAATGGTTCAGGAGCTGGTGAATTGACGCTGAATGCTCCCAACCCAGGGCTGGTCCGCGCTGAAAAAAAGGTGACAAAAGTGCTTCTAACCGGGGGGAGCAACTCCATTCAAATCTTTCGGGGGTGGGGATACTATGGTATTGAGTATATCAAGCTCCAACGTATAGATCCCAACGTATCCAAACAGCAAATAAATATGCATACCTTGAGTAATTCCCAAGCAACTCCCCAAGCCAAAGCACTCTTGGATTTTATGACCAGCCAGTATGGAAAGAAGATAATCTCGGGACAGCAGACACTAGAAGATGCGAAGTGGATCTACAAGCAGACAGGAAAATCCCCTGCGCTGGTTTCCAGTGATTTGATGGATTATTCTCCATCCCGTGTTGAAAATGGAAGCACCTCAAACGAGGTGGAGAAGATGATTGAATGGTATGAACGCGGAGGCATAGTATCATTAAGCTGGCATTGGAATGCGCCGAAGGGAATAGGTGGCAACGAACCGGGCCGCGAATGGTGGCGTGGTTTTAATACCGAGTTCACGACCTTCGATGTAGAATATGCCCTGAATCATCCGGAATCGGAAGATTACAAGCTTTTAATTCGAGACATTGATGCCATCGCTGTTCAGTTGAAACGATTACAGGATCATAACATTCCCGTACTTTGGAGACCACTGCACGAAGCAGAGGGCGGCTGGTTTTGGTGGGGAGCCAAAGGGCCGGAACCTACCAAAAAATTATATAGATTAATGTACGAACGCTTGACCGATCACCATCAGTTAAACAATCTCATTTGGGTTTGGAACTCTGTGAAGGAGGAGTGGTACCCTGGCGATGATATGGTCGACATCGTGAGTGTCGACGTTTACAATCCAGCGGGTGATCACAGCCCGAACATTGCCAAGTATGATGAACTCTTGTTTTTGAGCAAGCACAAAAAGCTTGTAGCGCTTGCAGAAAACGGGCCTATTCCAGATCCTGATCTGCTGCAGACTTACGGCGCACATTGGAGCTTTTTCAATACCTGGACTGGCGATTATCTGCGCGATGGAAAAACGAATACAAAGGAACATTTGAAAAAGGTATACAATCATGACAACGTAATCACGCTAGATGAACTTCCCGAAGGGTTGTATGGCAGTCCCTAAATCGAAAAGGGATACATTTTATTATGGAGCAGAAATAATCTAGTTTAACAGGAGTGAATCATGTAATGGCTATTTATATTAACGAGTCACAGCATATTTTTCATCTGCAATCCCGCGTAACCAGTTATGTTATTCAAATCGTAGACGGCTTCCCATTATTGGTATATTGGGGGCAACGATTGTCCGAGAAAGGTAATCTGGAAAAGCTTGTACCAGGTTTGGAAAAAACGGAGCCTGGCTCCATGCCTCATGAATATCCGCAATATGGAACAGGCGACTTCAGATCGCCTGCCTATCAAGTTCAACTTGAAGACGGAAGCCGGATTACAGAGCTTCGCTATAAAGGGTACACTACAAAGGCAGGTAAACCAGCACTTGAAGGCTTGCCGTATGTGTATACGGAAACGGACCATGAAGCAGATACCTTGGAGCTGGAACTGGAGGATGCATATGCAGGAATGACCGTTCTTCTAAAATATTGCATCTTCAGGGATGGAGCTATTACCCGGTCAGTTCACTTTAAGAACTATGGTCAAAGCACGATCAAACTTTTACGTGCGCTTAGTGCCAATGTTGATTTGTATGGTAAGAGCCATTATGAATTGCTATACCTTGCGGGTCATTGGGCTCGAGAGGCGCATCTTCAACGCAGGCCCCTGGGCCCAGGAGGTACTAGTCTTGGAAGCAAACGTGGAATGAGTAGTCATCAGCACAATCCTTTTGCGGCTGTCGTTAGCCCGGGAGCCGATGAGGATCATGGGGAGGTCTTTGCAGTAAATCTGGTGTATAGCGGTAATTTTCACGCCGAAGCTGAAGTGGATGCTTTTGGTGTCGTTCGTTTGGGCATTGGACTCAATCCGTTTGATTTTGGTTGGATGCTTCCTCCAGGCGAATCCTTCCAAACCCCTGAGGCTGTATTGGTATATTCAAATGAAGGGATCGGTGGCATGTCCAGAGTCTATCATCGACTCTACCGAAATCGGTTATGCCGCGGCGTGCATAGGGACAAGGAGCGACCGATTCTCGTGAACAATTGGGAGGCAACTTATTTTAATTTCACTGCAGAAAAGATTGAAGCGATTGCCGAGGCTGGCTCTCAACTGGGGATTGAACTGTTGGTGCTTGATGACGGCTGGTTTGGCAAACGTGACAGCGACAACAGTTCTCTCGGAGATTGGGTTGAAGATCGTCGAAAGCTTCCTAACGGCTTGCGTGATTTGGCGGAACGGATTGAACGTCACGGCTTGCAATTCGGTCTATGGTTTGAACCTGAAATGATTTCACCCGACAGTGATCTGTACCGGAAGCACCCCGACTGGTGCCTGCACGTTGAAGGCCGTCGCCGGACGGAAGCCCGGTGGCAATTGGTATTGGATCTTTCACGGCCGGAAGTCCGTGATTATTTGTATGATGCACTGGCTGAAATCTTCACCAACGTACCTGTTTCTTATGTAAAATGGGACATGAACCGCGCGTTGACCGAAATTGGTTCCGCAACGGCTTTACCTGAGAATCAACAGGAGATTGCACATCGGTACGTGCTTGGCCTCTATGAACTTTTAAATAAACTGACTACTGCATTTCCGGGAATTTTATTCGAAAGTTGTTCCAGCGGTGGAGGTCGGTTTGATCCCGGAATGCTCTACTATATGCCGCAGACTTGGACAAGTGACAACACGGATGCCGTGGAACGCTTAAAAATACAATATGGGACCAGTTTGGTTTATCCCGTCAGTACCATCGGAGCTCATGTCTCCGCAGTGCCGAACCATCAAGTCCACCGCGATACCTCGCTTAAATTCAGAGGTGACGTTGCGATGTCGGGGAACTTTGGCTATGAACTTGATCTGACCAAATTCACCGATGCCGAAAAAATCCGGGTGAAGGAACAGGTTGCCATGTACAAAGAACATCGTTCTCTCATACAACAGGGTGATCTATTTAGACTTCGGAGTCCTTTTCAAGGCAATGAAACTGCTTGGATGTTTGTTTCTGACAATCGATCCGAAGCTATCGTATTTTATTTTCGAGTTTTAGCCAAGCCCAATCCTGCTGCTGATGTACTTCAGCTCAAAGGATTGGATCATTCGTATACTTATGAGGTGAGTGGAGAGAGTGGACTCATGGGATCTTTCGGCGGGGATCGTTTAATGCAAGCAGGCCTGATTATCCCTCCTCTTACAGGAGATTATACCAGTGTATGGTTCAAGTTAAGCGCTGCTCAATAAATATGGCGAAGCCAAAAGCATGCTCTAAACGTTAACTTTCAATGATTCAATGATAAAAATTCTCTGCATTGTTTTACAGCAGAGAATTTTTATTATACCAACTTATGAAAAAAATTGATTTTTCTGAAAACAGTAAGGATTTTTGAATGAAATTCTAATAGATCTCCGATATGTCACCAAAATAATATTCGTTTTATGATGGGAGAGGAAAGGGGGGGATGAAATGAAAGCGATAACAGAAGAGAGAAGGTTCCGCACACGCAAACACAAAAATTCGCAAAAGTGGAAAGTCTTTAAGAATCAGAAATATCTGTACATGATGTCATTTCCATTTGTGATTTGGGTGTTTGTATTTCAGTATTTGCCACTATGGGGTTGGACGATGGCATTTCAAAACTATAGACCAGGCAAAGGGTTTTTCGATCAAAAATGGGTTGGATTCGACCATTTCCAAGCACTGTTTCAGGATGAGCATTTCTATTTGGTGCTAAGAAATACGCTAGCAATGAGCCTTATGGGGCTTGTGGCAGGGTTCGTGTTTCCTGTATTGTTCGCAGTGATTCTAAACGAGGTACGGGTTCAGTTTATGAAGCGTTTCGTGCAGACTGTTTCTTACCTGCCTCACTTCGTGTCTTGGGTCGTGGCCGCGGGGATTGTCATCAAAATGCTGTCAACCGATGGAGGCGCGATAAATGACTTGCTCTTGGGGCTGAATTTGATTGACCAACCGATACAATTTATGGCCAAGGGGCAACTGTTCTGGGGAATAGTGACCGGAGCCGATGTTTGGAAGGAGACAGGTTGGAACGCCATTATCTATTTGGCTGCCATTTCGGGGATTGGTCCTGAACTGTATGAGGCAGCAAGGGTCGACGGTGCCAGTCGTTTGAGACAAATATGGCATATTACACTCCCTGGCATCAGGCCAACAATCATCGTACTGTTTATTATGTCGATTGGCCACCTTGTAGGAATCGGATTTGAAAAGCAATTCTTGCTCGGCAATCACATGGTTAGCGATTATTCCGAAGTGTTGGATCTATATGCGTTGAACTACGGTTTATCAATGGGGAGATATTCTTTTGGTACAGCTATTAGTATCTTCAATTCGGTCATCAGTGTGATTTTGCTGTTCGTCGTGAATGGACTCTTTAAAAAATTCGCTAACGAAAGCATTATGTAAGGAGGAGGAACAGACATGGAAGCATCCGAGCCGACAACTTCTTCCGTCACACCAAAACGACCGAAGATAGGCGCAAAAACTCCCCAAGACTTGATATTTGACACCTTTGTTTACGTATTCATTGGAATCGTTACGATCGCGACGCTATATCCATTTTTGAATGTGCTCGCCATTTCATTCAACGATTCCGTAGATACTGTTCGAGGCGGTATTTCAATTTTCCCTAGACAATTCACTCTTGAAAATTATAAGCTCATCTTTAGTTATGAAGGGTTGATCACGGGATTCAAAATATCGGTGCTGCGAACTGTTATAGGAACACTGGCAGGTCTTGTAAGCGGTTCGATGGTTGCTTATACACTTGCTCGTAGAGAATTTCAGGGAAGACGATTTGTTTCCGTATTTCTGGCTATCACCATGTATGTGTCGGGCGGTTTGATTCCTGGTTTTATCTTGATCAAGAATTTGGATCTGATCAATACTTTCGCAGTTTATATTTTGCCAGGACTCGTAAGCGCCTTCAATATATTCATCATCCGTTCGTTTATTGATGGAATTCCTTATGCTCTGCAAGAATCGGCCAAGCTTGATGGGGCAAACGATTTCACCATTTACTGGCGTGTCATACTACCACTCACCAAGCCTGCTCTTGCAACCGTAGCCTTGTTCCTTGCTGTCGGGCAATGGAATTCTTGGTTTGATACGTACCTTTACAATGGTTCGAATGACTCCCTGACCACCTTGCAGTATGAGCTTATGAAAGTGCTTCAGAGTACCACCACAAATTCTAACAATATACGTGGGGAAAACATGTCGCAATTGATGTCACAGGTGTCTCCTGACGCGGTAAAAATGGCGATTACCATCATCGCAACTGTACCTATTCTCATTGTGTACCCATTCTTGCAGAAGTACTTTGTTAAAGGCATGACACTGGGTGCGGTCAAAAGCTGATGAGACACTAACCGTAAATGACTTTGTATCCTTAAATTATCTGAATCATGGGGAGTGTTTGTTTTGATGAGAAAGCGAACCCGAAAAACAGCAGTAACACTACTTTCAGCTGGTCTTTTGCTGAGTCAACTCGCAGCCTGCAGTGGAAGTAGTGGCGGGGAATCAGCAAGTCAAGATGGCTCAAATCCTATCACGCTTACTTATTTTTCAGAGGATGGAAGTCCTAACTGGAACAATATGAACGATCGCATAGGAAAAGTTATCACAGAGAAAACAGGCGTCGTTTTGGATGCTGAATTCGCAGTGGGGGACCCTGTGCAAAAGGTATCCATCATGGCTGCTACCGGTGAAGTTCCTGATCTCATAGCTGCAAAGGCTGATCTTGGCAAGCTAGTGGACGTAGGTGCAGTTCTTGACCTGACGGACCTGATTGAAGAACATGCGCCTAATATTAAAAAGATGCTTGGCGATAAGATTGTTCGTGCCAAATATAGTTTGGAGGATCAAGCCATCTATGCCATTCCGACTTGGTCTGCTATCGATGAACGTAAATTCAAAGCTGACGGCGGCTTCCAGCTTCAGCATCGTGTTGTAAAAGAAGCTGGTTATCCTGAAATTCGTACGGTAAAGGACTATGAGAAGGTCCTTACAGATTATTTGGCTAAACACCCAACAGATGAAAACGGTAACAAAAATATCGGACTAACCATTAATGCGGATGACTGGCATATGTATCAGGTGACGAACATGGGATTCTTTACGACAGGTGCACCGGATGATGGAGAATACTACGTGGACCAAGAAACATTCGATGTAACCTATCATTTCCGCCGTCCGGAGGAAAGGGAATATTTCCGCTGGTTGAACCATATGAACGATATAGGTTTACTGGATAAGGAAAGCTTTGTCCAAAAGACGGATCAATTCAAATCCAAGGTTTCATCTGGACGTGTGCTTGGCCTGATCGACCCTGCATGGGACTATGGCGATGCTCAACAGGCATTGAAGGCTGCAGGGAAATTTGATCAAACCTACGGCCATTATCCAGTAACTTTATCTGAGGAGTATAAGGATACAAATTTCTGGTCCGCTGGGTTTGACGGAGGATATGGGATTGCGATTTCCAGCGAGTGCAAAGATCCTGTAGCTGCAATCAAATTTTTGGATTACCTCGCTTCGGAAGAAGGACAGATTCTGATGAACTGGGGGATCGAGGGACAAGATTACGTTGTAGAGAATGGAAAAAGAACCGTACCGAAGGAAGTTCAAGAAAAGATGGACAATGAAGGCAGTGCTTACATGAAGGAATCGGGTCTCGGTCTGTATTGGAACCTATCCGTTCATTATGGTGACGGAATTGAGGACTCGACAGGCAATTATTTTACGAAAACGAACAGTGATCTTTTAACCGCTACCTACAGTGAACCCGAAAAAGAAGCTTTGGCTGCATACAAAGTTGAGCACTGGAGAGATCTTTTCCCGAAAGAAGAAGAGTTTCCTGAAAGAAAAGCCGGCGCGGTTTACAATATTGCTTTGCCAAGCGATAGCCAGGCGACAATATTAATGGCCAAAATGAAGGATATCACATGGAAACGGATTCCTGAAGCTGTGATGGCCAAACCGGAAGATTTCGATAAAGTCTGGGATGAGTACATGGCTGAATTGGAAAAGGCTGGAGTGGAAGAGATGGAAGAGGCTTTTGGTCAATATGTGAAAGACCGAGTTAAACTGTGGAGTGGTCAATAACTATTCAAGTGAGAATAGACAGAAAGGCAGGATAAGATGAAATCGATACCTTGCAATCCTAATGCATCGGAAGAAGTTCGTTCTGTGCTCAACTATTTCCACGAAATTCAAGGGAATGGCATCATTACGGGACAGCACACACAAACCATGGCGCAAGAAGAATTGAACTACATTCATCAAGTAACAGGGAAGTGGCCAGCACTATGCGGATTCGAGCTTCTGGGGTATTCTCCAAACATTAATTATGAAGATAGTGGCGAAGAGTGTTTGCTGGAAGTCGCTGAAAACCAGGATACGCTGCAAAAAGCTTGGGAGTGGACGCGGAAAAGCAGAGGATTGCTTACATTTACATGGCATTGGTTTTCTCCACTGAACGGACGCGATAAAAGCTTCTACACGGAGCATACAGATTTTAACGTGAGTAAAGCGATTACGGAAGGGACCAAAGAATACCAAGCTCTGCTGTCCGATATGGATCATATGGCTGAAATTCTCCGCGAATTTTGCGACAAACGTATTCCGATCTTGTGGAGACCATTTCATGAAGCGGAAGGAACCTGGTTCTGGTGGGGCAGCCAAGGCCCGGAAATCGCAAAACAATTGTACCGCATCATGTATGAGAGGTATACGCATTATCATAATCTAACGAATTTAATTTGGGTATGGAACTCACCGTTAGTCGAAGGTTATGTTGGGGATGACGTGGTTGACATTATTTCCAGGGATATGTATCCCCCGGCTCACCAACATACGGATTTACGTAAGGAATATGAAGAACTAGTTGGTGTCACACGGACACCAAAACTTGCTGCTATCGGGGAAATTGGTCCGATTCCGAGTGTTAGAAGCTTGTCCACCTCGCGCATCCCGTGGCTGTGGTTTATGACATGGTCTCAGGATTTTGGTAAAACGGAGAAGTTTACGACAAAAGACGAGCTGCGCAGCGCATATCACTGTGACTATGCCATAACATTGGACAAACTACCGAAGCTATATTAAGCAATGTTTTATCATTCTAAAAAGATGTTCTACGTTATATGTAACCTGTTCCATTGGTACAATGTATATTGTAGAAGTTGAAGCAAACTGGCGTCGGTACCCACCGACGTCAGTTTGTATGTTTTCATTTTCCGATTTCGATTGTAAAACGATGGGGAATCGATCTTATCTTCGTTAATTCATTAAGCTAACGGGCAGGATTGCTCAATGTTGCTGTTGAATCCTCTTCATTGCAGGGGCTATAGATATTAAGGTGGTGTATAGAAGTGTTCGGAGTAGTTGCTCATTTTGACCAGAATACAGAGCTCTATATAAAGCAGGTTTGGAAAGAGTTGAGCGATAATGCAGTTTCTAAATATGCAGAGGAAGTACGAGATAGGCGACCTCACATTACGATAGCAGGTTATAACTCTGACGTAGATATCGAGCAATTCATAAGCGATTTTGACTGTTTTTATGAATCTAAAAAACAACTTTCAATCACAATGAGCTCGTTAGGAACCTTCTTGAACACGGGGATTTTATTCCTTGCGCCTGTTCCTTCCAAAGAGTTTATAACGCTTCATGATAATCATCACAGTTTCTTTGAAAAATATCGAATGAATGCTGAGTCTCAATATCTTCCGAATAACTGGATACCTCACTGTACAATAGCAAACAGATTAAACGATGAGAACTTAAAAGAAGCAATGTCTTACTGCACGAAAAGAATCGAAAGAATAAGTGCCACAATCGTTGAAGTATCAGTAATCAAAGCAATATACGAAAATAATAAATGTATAAAGTCACCATCTATTCATATGAAAGCTTTGGGCATTGTCTAAAATTACAATATAACTAAAGTATCACGACCCAGAGCAAGTTAGCTAACGGGAGACAATAACTCAATAACCAAGAAAGCAGCTGATCAAAGTGATCGGCTGCTTTTGCTCGACTAACGGGCAGGATAGCATAATACTTATTGAAAATATTCAACAGTACTCTTTTGGTAAATTTATAGTGGTTTACAGTGCATAGAAATAACGTTATTGCTTAGTTATTGAACTCATAAGACTTTGAGAGCGTTAATCTTCAAATTCTTGAATTGAAACCATTTATTAGTTGTATCGTATTTAATATGATACATAATAGGGTAAATAAGGAAATAGTTCAAGGAGGAAGATGATTTGAAAAAGAGTACTAAATGGGTATTGTGGATCTTAGGATTGATGTTGGCTGTGATTTTTATCAATTTTTACATGAATCAATTTAGTTTCGCTTATGCTCTGATCACCGTGCTTTTACTTGTCTTTACGGGGTGGGGATTCATAGTAAAATTAAAGAATGACGTTCGTCAATATGAAGATCATTATAGAAGAGAGTCACAATCTAGAATAGACGATATAGAAAAATACACACGGTAGCTAAAGCTTCTCATAATGAAGCACATCTTTCCATTGCACGATAAGCGGCTAGCTAAACCTCTCTCCTTATTGGAGGAGGTAGGGCTTGTACTGTCAGAAAGAAAGGAAAGGGGATATATGTATTATATTCAATAACAAACCACTTTTGAATTTGCTAAACGAATGGATAGAGGAATAAAACTTACTGAAAAATGTATGGATCTTTTAGAATGGAGCCAGATTGTTAGCAGAGCACTAATGTCATAATTATTAAAAGGTTAGAGGGGATATCATGTTGAGAAATATTGCATTCATATTCTCACTACTGATTGGAGCCTTACTTGTTTTTATTGCGTCTATACCTCTCTTCCTTCCCTTCCCATATAGTCATGGATCAAATTCAGGGCCTTTGAACACAAAGGAATTTGTTATAATGATTGCTTATGACCATAGGACACTTTTTTTATTAATTGGACTAGTTTTATCCATAGCTTCATTGTTTGGACTCAAGAGAAAAACTCTATATCAATGAGATATTGTACTAACGAGAAACGGCAGTTAAATCAAAGACCTCAGTCTTTCAATGAATAGCCCCTTAGAATGACATTGGAAAAACCCTGGGTTTAACCTATGAAATTCTAAGGGGTATTTTAGTGGCAATTAAAGCAAGATGGACGATCCGTTTGTAGGTAAAGGAAAAATGGGCGTATCGGCAAATCAGCGTTTGAAGGAAGTATCTTTAAAAATGAATATTCATTATTTAAAGTTTGCTATAGTTCGCTCCAGGTGCAGCATATAAAATGGAAACAACACTCATGTAAGCGCTTTATTTATAATGAGTGAATTCGATTGGAGGTGTATGATGAGAAGAAAGACATGGATGACGTTAATGATTTCGGGAGTGGTTTCATTGTTTATTTCACTAAGCGCTTTCGCGGGGTATGTATTTTGGGAGCCGCTAACGTACCACAACCCGAGCACATGGCAAAAGGCGGATGGATACTCCAACGGTTCCATGTTTAACTGTACCTGGCGAGGGAACAATGTGAATTTTACGAACGACGGTAAACTTAAACTGAGCTTGACCAGCTCTTCCTACAACAAATTTGATTGCGGTGAATATCGTTCAACCAATTCTTACGGATACGGTCTGTACGAGGTGAGTATGAAACCTGCCAAAAACACTGGCATTGTCTCTTCTTTTTTCACCTATACCGGTCCTGCTCACGGCACGCAGTGGGATGAGATTGATATTGAATTCCTGGGGAAGGACACGACCAAGGTACAGTTCAATTACTACACCAATGGTATCGGCGGGCATGAGAAGATCATTAACTTGGGTTTTGATGCATCCCAGGGCTTCCACACGTACGCATTCGATTGGCAGCCAGGCCATATCAAGTGGTACGTAGATGGCGTTCTGAAACATACGGCCACAACCAACATTCCCAAGACACCAGGTAAAATCATGATGAATATCTGGAACGGAACCGGTGTGGATGACTGGCTTGGATCATATAACGGAGCCAATCCGCTGCATGCGGAATATGATTGGGTGAAATATACGAGTAATTAACACGATAAGCGGAAAAAAGTTGAAGCACGAAGAGGACAAGAGGAGAGCTGTGTACTCCGCTTGCCTCTTTTTTTTAAAAAAAGGGTTTGGCTTGGAGCAGCGTCCTTTCCTCGCATGGCGTCAGTCAAGCATCAATATCTCCATTCAGTATAAAACGGACGAGGACATGACCAACAATGGTGGGGTAAGTCCATGCTTGGCTGATATTTTTGCATTTCATGTTTTATATTTTAGAGCAACATTGCACTAATGCAACATTCATATCCATTTTCCAATATCCTAAATTAATGCAATAAATGTTGTAATATTAGTATGGGCATACATATGGATCATTCATTATGATGGATTCTGTAAACAACATTACTACATAGACAGGGGGAGCAAAGGTTGAACACTAGCAAAAAAAGAAAGATAGGCGGTTTAGCACTCGCAGGAATGTTCGCGCTTTCAGCAGTTCTCAGTGGGTGCAGCACGAGTGGGCAGAGTAAGGAAGCTGCGCCAAGCACGCCAAGCCCAGCACTGGAGATGAAGGATGGTAAATATGATCCACCCGTCAGCATTACCTACTTGCGGCCGTGGGGTCCGGATGTGAAGTTCAAATCGGGTGAGGATCAAGACAACAATGTGCACACGAAATGGGCCAAAGACAAGCTCGGTATTGAATTGAAAAATCAATGGGTTTCACCTTCCACCAATAATGCATTCGAAACCAAGCTGCGCCTGTCACTTGCTTCCAATGCAGAGATGCCGGATATTATCTCGTATCGCGGGGAGTTCAATCTGGTTCGCGAGCTGATCGAGACAGGCAAATTCGTCGATGCTGGAGAATTGTTCGATAAATATGCGAGTGATACCTGGAAAGCAGCCGTTAATGAAGATCCTACCGTATGGTATCCGTATATGCAGGACGGCAAACGAATCGGTATTCCCATTCTCGATTACGCGTATAACGGTGATCCGGTAATGTGGATTCGGGAAGACTGGATGAAACAGTTCAATCTGAAAGCACCGGAGACATTAAGTGATCTCGAAGTAATCATGGAAACGTTTACAAATAAAGACCCGGATGGAAACGGCAAAAAAGATACGTACGGTCTGACGATCGGATTCAAAAACTGGCTGAACACCTGGATGTCCGATGCCGGCTGGATTTTCGGAGCTTACGGCACAATGCCGAATCAATGGAATCTGAACGCAGAGGGCAAGCTTGAATATGGCTCTGTCACACCAGGTGCAAAACAGGCTCTGGCTACACTGCAGGACTGGATGAGCAAAGGATATATTCCAGAAGAAGCGGGCGTCTATGATGAGACCAAAGCTGCTGAAGAATTTACGGCTGGTAAAGCAGGTATTGTTGTAGGACCTCACTGGATGCCATCATGGCCGCTGGAGGATGTGAAGAAAAATAATCCGGAAGCTGAATACAAAGCTTATCCCATCCCGGAAGGACCAGACGGCAAAGCAGGCCGACATGGTACTTCCAACGGTAACGGCGTGATCCTGATTAACAAGGACATGAAGAACCCGGAAGCATTTTTCACCTATCAGAACTACCTGTTTGACCACTATGCGAATCCAAAAGAAGGCGATGAGTTCGAACATGGCTTCGCGGAAGGATATGACTGGGCTATGGTTGACGGCAAACCTTCCACAGATGCCAGTGTAACCGGTGGTTATGCACCTGAGAAGTACACGCTGACATTCGACGGTGCGCGAATTCCAAACCTGAGCATGACGACACTAGCCAAGCTCGCAAGCGGGGAAGAAGCAATAACACCTTTCGAGAGAAAAATTAAATCCGGTGTGCCGGAGCCGATGCTCGCAGCAGCCAAAATTGTTCTGGATCAAAAAGACATTGTCTACAACCAAATGTTCACAGGCGCTCCAACCATGACGATGCAGATGAACAACGATATTCTGTCCAAAATGGAGAAAGATTTGTTCTCACAGATTGTTTACGGCAAAGCTTC
Organism: Paenibacillus xylanilyticus; assembly: GCF_047246825.1. Classification (GTDB taxonomy): domain Bacteria; phylum Bacillota; class Bacilli; order Paenibacillales; family Paenibacillaceae; genus Paenibacillus; species Paenibacillus xylanilyticus_B. The sequence goes on from NZ_JBFOLB010000001.1 coordinate 559,856, forward strand.
GGTAGACGCATTTGATGGATTTGTAGAGAAGTGGAAATCTTCCGGCGGGGATCAGATTACACAGGAAGTGAACGAGTGGTATCAGTCCGTAACGAGCGGTAAATAAACAGCGGAGTTTAGTCGCAAAACAGGCTCAGGAGTAAGAGCAAGTCCATCCATCAGGACGGTCAAACAAAATGAAAAAGGCATTGCTGGAGAACATTCCGGCAATGCCTTTTGGCAGTCTTTGTGGTGCATGACAGCGAAATCGGAAGAAGAGAAGTGGTTGGAATGAAAACATTCCAAACCCTGGGCAGTCTAAGGAACAGGACAGCCTGGCTTCGGTTCCTTGCTCTATCAAACGGGCAGATTTTCTCTGTATTCTTGCGGTGTCACGTCATAGAATTTTTTGAATACCCGGATGAAATAAGCGGTATTGTTATACCCGACAAGCTCGGCAATCTCAAATACCTTTTCGCTGGATGAACGCAAGTAATAGGCCGCTTTCTCCATTCGTAACCGATACACATAAGCTGTAAGAGCTTCTCCGGTCTCTGCTTTGTACACCTTGGACAAATACACCGGGTGAAGGTGAACATGCTCAGCTATAGCGGGCAAGGAGACATCACCAGCGAGGTGATGGTCCACAAAGCTTTTGACACTGCGCACGATCGTACTGTGATTGTCCTTCAGCTCTTGTTCTGCGTCCTCACTGATCGTATGAAGCGCCCGGATAGACCAGTCCTTTAGCTGCTGTGCGGTTGCATAACTCGGTGCCTGAAAGTATCGATACGTTTCGGTAGGCAGGACGGAAGAGATCTGTTTGCCGTTCTTGTGAATGATATAAGCGAACGCTCCAGCCAAGGCGTGATACACTTCAATGGTCGTTTCCGCGATATCATGATGTTCCCCAGATTGCAGCAGTTCTTCGAAAATCACCTCGATTTTTTGCTCCACATCGTCGAAGCGTCCGGCCTCCAGCAGACTGATCAGTGTGGGCGGCTTGTACAGGGAACGGATGGCCGGCAGTGGATGTACATCCGGATCATCCGAAGCGGTCACGAACAGGCCACGTGCCTGACCCATCCGCTTTCGCATGGAGCGTACCGCTCCCTCGTAGATTTCCCCGATGTCGTCAGGAAACTTGCCCCAATGAGAGACCGAGATGGAAATGGCTCCTTTCAAGTAGAGCTGTACATTGGTTTGAATCTGGGTTGCATAATGCTCCAGCAGTGCTTGCGGTTTTTCATCCTTGGTCAACCCTGTCGGTGCGGCATGCTTAACACTTGCCAGAACGACAAGATAATCGTGAACATCCCGTGTGTGCCAGATGTGAAAATGATGCTGCATTACTTCGCTGATGATATTGCATATTGCGTATTCCATCAATGACAGATCACGTTGTCCCATCTCGGACAAGTGTTCCTCCATACGAATCACCATCATGCCCAATTCCTCACCGACCGAGTAGGGCAATTCCAGCAACTCAAGCTTGTCCGTCAATGCTTGCGGAGAATAGGTTTTGCCCGTGAGCAGTTCGTGAAGCATGGTCGATTGCAGAAGAGGAAGATGGTCCTGAAACGCATGCAAAGCACGTTGGTACGACGCAGCGGTTTGCCATTTTTGCTTAATGCGGTCCACGAGACGCTGTACGGTCTCGATCAGGTCTTCATCGCTGACAGGCTTAAGCAGGTAGTCGAAGCTTTCCTGTGCCATCGCCTGCTTGGCATATTCGAAATCGGCGTATCCCGATAACAGAATGGTCTGCACATGCGGCCATCGTTCGTGAATGGTCGTGATCAGCGCAATGCCGGACATCTCCGGCATGCGAATATCGGTCATGACGATATCTATATCGTGATTTTCCATGATTTCCAGCGCGACCGCGCCAGATAAAGCTTCGTGAACCGTGCCAATGCCGCAGCTTTCCCACGGGATCGTTTCAGCTAACGTTTCCACAACCGATTTCTCATCGTCAACCAATAAAATCTGTAACATGTTGTCACCTACTCATTAAGATTATCGTGCCATCTGATATTTACTTTCACTCCGCCACTGGGCGAATGTTCATATTCTAATCCGGCACCTTCACCATACAAAAAGTACAAACGCTGATGTACGTTCCAAGTACCGCAGCCCATATTTTCATCCAGCGGTTTCAGCAGGTTGCTCTTTAATTGATCCAGCTGTTCATCCGTCATGCCACGTCCACTGTCTTCAACGGTAATCCTATACATGTCGTCCTTGTAATTCGCATGAATGGTAATATAACCGTCCTCGGATCGTGGCTCAATGCCATGGATGATAGCGTTCTCAACGATTGGCTGAAGTGTGAGTCTGGGTACGGTTTTGCCCAACATTGCATCAGGTACATCGATTGTAAAATGCATCCGCTCCAGTCTCAACGCCTGGATTTCCAAGTAATTTTTGACCATTGCCAGCTCTTCCTTGATCGTGGTCTGGTCCTTCTCCGATCTTGTTATGTATCGATAATACTCACCCAAATTCAGTGCCATGGCCACAACCGCTTTTTCGTTTTTCATCCGGGCCATGTTTTTGATATAGAAGAGGCAGTTGTACAGAAAATGCGGATTAATCTGCGATTGCAACTGTTTCAGCGTGGCCTCACGTCTTCTCAGCTGTTCCTCGTACACATTTTCAATTAACTCCTGTATTCGCTGGGCCATAATGTTAAATCGTGCAAACAGCAGGCTGAACTCATTCCGGGACGAATGATGCAAACGAACGGAAAAGTCGCCGGTTGACAAACGATTTGTTCCTTTTACCAGCTGTAGAAGCGGGAGTTGAACACTCCGGTACAAGACATATAATACTACGATGCTCATGGCAATCAGTACAGCGATGGAAGCATAAAAGAGATTGCGGCTGCTCGTAATGGGTCTCAGAATCTGCTGCATCGGAACATAATCGACATAATACCATCCCAGACTGCCGGATTGGATATAAGAGACATAGTACTCGGTTTGGTTCAGGTTGGCGGTGAAACCGCCTTTACCTTGCAGATCCGTCTCTTGCAGTTTGGTTTGAACTGCATCCAAGGTGTCACTCCCGCTGCTATTACTGATCAGGCCAAGTTCGGGGTGAAACATGAAGGGATCCCCCTTGTTATTTAACTTGTTCTGATCCAGCATCGCCGTTAAATGACGCACAGGAAAACTGATCTTGGTAATTAATCGGGCTTTGTCCGGCTTGATGCTCGCTGTGGTCGGGTCCGTCGTGTACCACTCAAACTGGTTATGCGTGTACGTCCATGACTTCGATAGCGGTTGGCTGAATTCATCTTCACTATACGGAATGTAGGCATAATAATCGGTCGAGATGACTTTTTGCAAGCGCGGAAAATACAACGTAATTGTTGAATGCCATTTGCTTGCCGCATTATACAGATTCATCTTTTCCAGAATGGCACTGCCTACCTTGACACGTTCATAAGGAATATCTTTATAGTCCGGCCGCTGGTACTCCTGAATGCTGGAATCCTGTCCAATGGACATGCCGTATAAAGATAGTTGGTAAATGTTGGACTCTACTGAGTCGGCAAAAGTGGATAGGTGATTCATCGTATTATTCTGGATCTCTTGTTCAATCACACGCACGCTTTCTCTGTTTGAATACGTGTACAGAAACAGGACCAGAACCAGCAGCACGACGAACAGCAACGTGATCTTGGTGAAGACATTCAGACGGGCGAACAACGCTCAACCTCCTCAACTCATTAAAATATTGTTATCGTTGTTGCAATATTAGGATATAGATCGCAAATGGCCGTTGCTATAATTTTAATATACAAGTTCACGCGCACTTGTAAAATACAAAATTTATAACATGGGGGATGTTGGGGTGAAGGAACATACGTTAGAGACGCCGCGCAAACGGCGGGCCATCAAGGTAAAACAGCGTTGGAATATGCAGCGAAACTGGTCCTTGCATTTGATGCTTGTTCCGGCGGTTATGCTGGCCATTATTTTTCAGTACATACCAATGGGAGGCATCGTTATTGCTTTTCAGGATTTCAAGCCTTACCTGGGATTTACCGAATCGAAATGGGTAGGTTGGGATAATTTCAAATATTTGTTCCTGTATCCGGATGTGGGGCAAGTGATCTGGAACACGCTGGTGATTGCATTTTTCAAAATTATTGCAGGGTTAATTGCTCCATTCCTGTTCGCCATCCTGTTAAACGAAGTACGACTGGTTGCCTTCAAAAGAGTCAGTCAGACACTCGTTTATCTGCCGCACTTTCTTTCTTGGGTCATCCTGGGTGGAATTTTGCTGGATATTCTTTCTCCGCAAGGAGGCATGGTGAACAAACTCGTCGTTGCGCTGGGAGGCGACCCGATATTTTTCCTGGGCGATGGAACATGGTTTCGGATAACACTGATTGTTAGTGATGTTTGGAAAGAATTTGGCTTCGGTACGATCGTATTTTTGGCTTCTCTCTCCGGTATAAACCCGGCATTGTACGAAGCGGCAGAAGTGGATGGAGCAAACCGGTTCAAGCAGACGCTGCATATAACGATCCCTGCATTGATGCCGATTACCATCGTACTCATGACACTTTCAATCGGTAACATTCTGAATGCCGGATTTGATCAGGTCTTTAACCTGTATAATCCACTTGTGTATGACAAAGGCGACATCATTGATACGTTTGTCTATCGACTTGGTATCCTGAACGGCAAGATGAGTTTTGCCACAGCTGTAGGGTTATTCAAATCGGTGGTAGCGACCATTCTGATCGTCATCTCATATCGACTCGCTTACAAACTGGCTAACTATCGCGTGTTCTAGAGAGGAGAAAAGGGCTTGTACTACAAAACAAAAGGATATCGAATTTTCAGCGTTGCCAATTATATTTTTCTCGGCGTATTATCACTGCTTTGCATACTGCCTATCATTCATATTTTGGCTGTCTCGTTCAGCAGCATGGCGCCGGCCTCATCCAATCTTGTCAGCTTCTGGCCGATCGGGTTCACCACAGACGCGTATGTAAAAACATTCGGCAATTCCAATTTTATTAACTCCTTGCTGGTCTCGGTCCAACGAACGGTCATTGCGACTCTCATCGGCATGGTGATCATGCTGATTACAGCGTTTCCACTCTCGAAGGAAGACATCAGCTTTAAGGGTCGTTCAATATACACATGGTTCTTCGTATTTACAATTTTGTTCAGCGGCGGTCTGATTCCGAGTTACATTCTGATTCAAAAGCTGGGGCTTATGGACACGATCTGGGCTCTCGTTCTGCCGGGAGCGCTGTCCGTGTGGAATGTGATTCTCATGATGAACTTCTTTCGTGGTCTGCCCAAGGAACTGGAGGAAGCTGCCTATCTGGATGGGGCTGGTCATATCAAAACGCTGGTGCTGGTCTACGTCCCGCTGTCTCTCCCGGCGATCGCCACGCTGTCACTTTTCACCATGGTAGGTCAGTGGAATTCCTGGTTCGACGGCATGATCTATATGTCGGATGTGAAAAATTATCCACTTGCTTCCTTACTGCAGACCATTATCGTGCAGCAGGATCTTAGTAAAATCAACGTAGACCCGTCTATGCTGGAGAATGTCTCCCAGCGTACCGTTCGCGCAGCACAAATCTTTATAGGGGCATTACCTATTTTGCTGGTATATCCATTTTTGCAACGCTTTTTCGTAAAAGGCATCGTCATCGGGGCAGTGAAGGAATAGCGCTACCCGGAAGTAACCATACATTAGGGAGGAATACGGGTGAAGAAAGGTTTGGCTTGTCTCGTGGCAGGAAGCATGATGGTTTCACTGATCGCTCCCGCAGCAGCCGGAGCGGAAAACACTCCAATGCAAGTAGGGAAGGGACAGATGCAGGCGGGCAGCCTGCATTCTGCCCCATATCAGGATATGACGGGCCACTGGGCAGAAGCGGCCGTGACGCGGATGCAGAATCTGGATTTGATCAAAGGATATTCGAATGGCACGTTAAAACCGAATGAACGCATCAGCCGCGCTGAATTTGTGGTGCTGCTGGACCGGGTATTCGGCTTTGCCGGCGGGCAAGCATCAGGGTCAGTTTCGTTTTCGGACTTGAATGAAAGGGACTGGTACTATGATGCACTGGTACGTGCGCATGGATCAGGAATCATCCAGGGAACCGATGCTGCACATCTGTCACCGGATCTGCCCATCACAAGGCAGGATGCCGCAGTCATGGCAGATCGGGCGTTTCAACTTTCGACAGGCAAGGAAGACAAGCAAGTGTTAATCCGTTTCAAGGATGTGCAGGAGGTGGCAGACTACGCCAAAAATGCGTTAAGCTATTTGGTTCAGGAGAAAATTGTAAACGGATACAATGACGAGTTGTCTCCGAAATCGGATATTACACGAGCTGAGGCAGCCACGTTGATGTCCACCCTAATCACGGATGTTAAACATACTTCTGGTACGTATGAATCAAATGTGGATGGTAACCTGGTCGTTCGATCAACGGACGTCACGCTTCGAAATATGACGGTTGACGGTAATCTGTTGCTCGCCGAGGGTATTGGTGAAGGTACAGTGACGCTGGATGGTGTGACAGTTAAGGGGAGTGTCATTATCAAAGGTGGAGGAAGCCACTCCATCGACATTCATGGCTCCAAACTGAAACATGTTATCGTCGATAAAGCTTTCGGTTCGGTGCATGTAAATATCGAGGGGAACAGCGAGGTCAATGAGATGACCGTCATGCGCAAAGCAACGGTTGAACTGTCTGCGGAGAGCATGATTGACAGGTTGAGCGTGAACAGCAAAGCTCGTCATACCCGTATCGATGCCAAAGGCAAGATCAAGCTGCTGAATGTGGAAGCCGAAAACGTACTTGTTAACGGGGAATCAGTTACAACAGGGCAGCACAGTGTGAATACGAAGAAAGGCAACGAGCAGCCTGAACATCCTGAACAACCGAAATCAACCTTACCCGGTAGCGAAAATGGTTCAAATGCTGCCACGCCTTCCAATCCTGGCGGAGTGGCACCACCCGTTCCCGGTACGCCTTCAGGTGAGAAGCCGATCCCTGCTACTACCATACCGAACGAGCAATGGGAGCTCATCTGGAATGATGAATTCAGCGGATCTTCCGTGGATGCTTCCAAATGGACGGTGCAGGATACCGGACTTGTCTATAACAATGAATTGCAATATTACAGCCCTGACAATACACGCATCGTTAAAGATGGTGACCGGAATGTATTGCAAATTGAGGCAAAGCGAGAGCAGAAGAGCGGCAAGTCATTCACATCAGGCAAGCTGATCACGATGGGCAAAGGGGACTGGACCTACGGCAAAGTTGTCGTTCGGGCGAAACTCCCCGTTCAGCAGGGCATGTGGCCGGCGATCTGGATGATGCCCACGGATGAAGCTCACTATGGGGGATGGCCGGCTTCTGGCGAGATTGACATTATGGAACTGATCGGTGGTAAGAACAAAGATCACGAAGTATACAGCACCATCCATTATGACTCCAAGAAACCAGACGGTTCACACGGACATGATCAAGGGAAATTTACACTGCCACAAGGGCAATCCTTTGCAGATGATTATCATGATTTTCAGGTGGAATGGCTGCCCGGCATGATTCGATTCTACGTTGATGGAAAACTGCATCATCAGGTGAACAATTGGCAGACCACTGCGGCAGGGCAGCCGGAAAGTTACACCTTCCCAGCCCCCTTTGACCGACCGTTTTATCTGATCCTTAATCTGGCAGTAGGCGGAGACTGGCCGGGATCCCCGGAGAGCGAATTTGTGTCCGAGAAGATGAACGTTGATTTTGTGCGGGTGTATTCGTATAAAAGTATGGATCAGTGGCCCGATGTAACCTCAAATCCCATCGAGCCTGAACGGCAGCGTGAGCCGCAAGCGGACGGAAACCAGATCTATAATGAACGCTTCACGGAAGGCGTAGATGCAACAGGAGTACCGAAGGAATGGAAGTTTATCACGAATGCAGGTGGAGCAGGTAAGGTTGAAGTCGTTGATGATGAACAAAAAGGCAAAGCAGCGAAGGTGACCATATCACAGGCAGGAACCGAAAGCTATTCCATACAACTGACACAAATGCCGATCTATTTGAAGAAAAACAAAAAATATAAGGTGCAGTTCGATGCAAAAGCTTCGGCTAACCGGGTGATCCGTTCTAAAGTGACGCAGTTTGAAAAAAGCTGGACGAACTACTCCGAAGAAAAAGTATTCTCTTTAACGCCCGATTGGCAGCCGTTCGAATACACGTTCAACATGCGTAATGGTTCCGACAACAATGCAAGGTTCGAATTCAATCTGGGACTGAATGAAGGAGAAGTGACGTTGGCCAATGTGAAGCTGACGGAGATTGGTGAAGCCGATTCTCTGCCGGTGGAACGCAAAGCACTGCCGGATGGCAATTACATCTTTAATGGTACGTTTGATCAAGGTAAAGAGCGTCTCGGCTTCTGGTCCAACCGGATTCAATCCGGTGCCGAAGCACAAATATCGGTGAATAACTTTCTGAAGTTCCCGATTATGGAACGGCAGCTCGTGGTTGATGTGAAACAAACGAATGGAGAGCCTGATCAAGTTGCTGTCATTCAGCCTGATATGAAACTGGAAGGCAGCACGACCTATGGATTCTCTTTTGATGCAAAGGCGGATATGCCTCGCACTATGGAGGTCGATTTATCCAGCGCAGAGGGTCATGAGGTACAGGTGCATCAGGGGCAACAAATTCAGCTCGGACAGGAGCTTAAAAATTACACAGGTGAGATTGTAATCGGTGAGGGAGCGGCTGCAGCAACTTCTGAACTGAAACTTCTATTCGGCAGTTCTACGGGCAAGGTCTACGTGGATAATGTCAGGTTGACCAAGCGCGGAAAGCCGGTATTGATTCAGGGCTATACGCATATTCCAGCAACGGATGCTTGGATGATGCAAGGCCTGCAACTCGAAAACTCCGATGAAGGCGGCAAACATGTCAGCTACATGGACGAAGGTGACCTGCTTCAATTTAAAATGGATGTTGCGAGTGACGGAGTCTACGCATTCTCCACACGGATGGCGAGTGCCAAAGCCGATTCAAAAGTCCGATTCAGTATCCAAGACGAGCAAGGAATAACCGTAGCAAGCACTGATCTGCTGCTTGGAGATACGGGTGGATGGCAAACTTACAAAACCGTATATCTGCCAGCATTTTCACTGAAAGCCGGAGCATCGTATTACGTTAATTTGGAAGGGAACGAATACAATACACGCTGGTTGGACGTTTCACAGAGCCAGGTGAAGAATGGCGAATTGACTGCAAATTCGGCGGATTGGACACTGATTCCCGACGTTTTAGCGGCTACGTATGGCAGTGATCACGGCATGAGTATTACTTTGCCGGGCACAACCGAGAATTGGTGGGAAGTGTTGCTGCAGCAAGGTCAGCTTTCTCTGGAGGGGAGTAAAACGTATCGTCTGAGCTTTGAGGCCACTTCGTCCGCTCCAAAGTCTATGCAAGCAGTAGTCTCGCAGGGCAGCGGTGGAGATACAAAGTATATGGATGAAACAGTAAATCTGACTGAAACCAAGCAGCGATATGCCTATACCTTTACAATGGGGGAACAAGGGGATGCTGCAGCCTTGCTGAATTTTGGTCTCGGCACCCCTCCAGCGGGAGAGCACAATGTATCCCTTCAAAATGTGATGTTGTTCGAAGTGAATCCCGCTGCGGATCAAGGCGGACAGCCGGTGCATGTCAATCTGATCCCGAATGGGGACTTTGCCAAAGGAAGTGAAGGCTGGTTTAAACATTCGGACGGGGTTGAATCAGAACTGGTAGTTAGCGTTGATAATCAAAAGCTGCAAGCTCAAATCGGTCAGGTAGGAAATAATCCTTGGGATCGACAGGTGATTAATGAAGGTTTTGCAATGCAGCAGGGTTACAAATATAAACTGATGTTCAAAGCCAAAGCGGATAAACCGCGTGAAATGGGAATTGGCATCGGTTGGGTTGATGTTCCCGCTGGATACGCATGGCACGGATTCTTTGGTGAACGAGTGGACTTGTCTACCTCGGAGCAGGAATATACCTTTACATTTGATACAACCGAGCCGAGTTATGCAAACAGCCGAATTGTGTTTGATATGGGCAACATCAGTGGTATCGAAGACGGGAATACAACTATCACGTTATCTGATGTGAGCCTCATCAATCTGGGGCCAGCTCAATAGAACGGCATAAATTTATTAAAATTGAATGATGGCAGCAAAGTAGTACAGGACCGAGCGGTATGGAACTGTTCAAACGTGTACCGACCCGCAAGAAACCTCACTACAGTTTCAACTGAACTGAAATACAGCAATAGCGTCACCACAGTTCGTTAGCCAAAGTCACATCTCTTTTGACATAGCAGGCAATCGGTGTGTTGGGACGAAGCAGAGTTTTCATGCTTCGTCCTTTTTTAGTTTGCATCGGTTTTACTGTTCATCACTTCAACTGGCGATCAAGGAAGCGGAGTAATCGCAAAATCGTCAACAAACGCAGTGTTATAAAAACAAAAATTATATTATGTTCTTAGAGTGGAAATAAAATCGCTAAGCTAACTGGTCGATAGGTTTGGAGGCATAAATGGACGCGATTCTCTTGATAGCAAAACTGCCTGATTGGCTGCTGCTTTGATTAAGTCAACGGGCAGAATAACGCAACGAATAGAAGCAGACTGCGTCTAATAGCTCGTTGGAAAAATATGAGAGGGGTTGAATGAAAGATGACAGCATCATTTTCACATATGCCCAAAGAATACGAATGTCCATTTTGTCGTGTTTGGGGGATCGAGGGACCTGATCGGGGAACAAAACAAAGGGATATCATCTATCAGAATGAAAAGGTAACGGCATTTATAGCGAGCAAATGGTGGCCAAACAATAAAGGACATGTTCTTGTTATTCCTAATCCACATTTCGAGAACATCTTTGAACTCCCTGCGGATTACGCTGCTGAAATTCACCGTGCGGCTCAGCTTACAGCATTTGCAATGAAAAGTACATATGGATGTGATGGGATTTCAACGCGGCAACATAATGAACCTGCTGGCAATCAAGACGTGTGGCATTATCATCTCCATGTGTACCCCAGATATGTGAATGATCAACTTTATCTGTCACAGGGTTCTCAGTCCGATCCAGATGAACGCTCTTTCTATGCTGATAAGCTGCGATCTTGGATAAAGGAAAACATGTAAGGTCTGGGAGGAGCAAATGAGTACTCTAGTAAGAGAGATGAACCTTACATTACGTGGGCCATACTAAATGATTGGGGAAAAATAACAAACAGACTAACAAAAAGTGATACACTTAGATTCACGGGTACTGATGTTTTTACTGAAAAACAGTGTAGGATGATGACATGAGAAAAATATTATCTTTTATGGATTGGGGTATTTTTGCCCTTCGTTTGTACCATTACATTTTGCTGTCATCACGGCTGTTTACAGAAAGTGATCTGTCGAACCGAACATGGCTAAACGTCATTTGGCTTATGGCAGCCCTTATCGTTCCTTTGATATTCTGGTTTCCTCAACGGCGGATGAACAAGGTCTGGTTTTGTATCGCGGAGCTATTGCTGGGAGGCTCTTATTATGTGAACTCTGTCATCCATCCGGAACTGACTTCCAAAGCAGACTATCTGCTGCCGAGTCTAACAATGGGGTACTTATTGACCAAGCAGACACTCTGGGTCATTCCCGCAATTTTATTTATTCCTTTTATCTTCCAGTCTTATTTAAAATCACCTTGGGAACAAGCCTTTAGTAGTGGGACAGATAATGTGTTATTCTGTTTCATCGGCATATGGGCAAGCTTCGTAGCCAAAGCGTATTATCAGAAAAATGAACTTGTGGTCGAAGTAGAGCAGCAAAATAAGCTGTTAACCCACTACGCAGCTGAAATTGAGAAAATGACTCTGCTTGAAGAACGCAACCGTATGTCCAAGGAACTTCATGATACTCTGGGGCATTCCTTTATTTCAATCATTATGAGTCTTGATGCTTCCATCGCTCTTATGGATCGTAAGCCTGCCGAGGTCAAGGAACGGTTAATTCGCTTAAGAGCACTGGCTGAACAAAATCTTGACGAAATGAGAAGTATTGTTCATGAGATTGGAGAGGAAGAGGAGTCGAATCTTGTATGGCAGGTTGAGGCTCATGTGGCCAATTTTCGGGAACATACAGGAATTCTCCTGACGTTAAATGTACTAGGAACAGAGCAGCACACGCATTTTGAAGTAAGGCAGGCGATTCTGCGGGTCATCCAGGAGTCTATTACGAACGCACTAAAACATGGAAAAGCGTCTCAATTGCATCTGGAGCTTCAATTTTCCGAATTCGTTCTGCACTTGGTTGTTCGAAATAATGGGAAACCGATTGACAAATTGGAATATGGCTTCGGGTTGACTACGATGAAACATCGAGTTGAGCGGCTGGGGGGCAGCCTGTTTGTATCATCAGTGGTGGGAGCTGAAACGATTACCGAAGTCAGATGTGAAATTCCCCTCAAAGGAGTGGGGCTACATGGGGAAAATTAAAGTATTACTTGCAGATGATCAGGAATTAATTTTGGAGAGCCTACATATCGTGCTGTCCATGGAAGAAGATATTGAAATCGTTGGATTAGCTAGAAATGGGGAAGAAGCAGTCCAAGGCTGCTATCAGTTTCAGCCCGATATGGTATTGATGGATATCAATATGCCCGTCATGAATGGCGTTGACGCAACAGCTCTGATCAAAGAGCGAATGCCTATCATCAAAGTTATGATGCTGACCTCCTATCAGGAAGTGGAATATGTCATGGCGGCATTAAGTAATGGAGCAGAAGGCTATCTTCTCAAGGCCATCCACCCCAGAGATCTAGCTGCAGGCATACGGGTAGTTCATGCGGGAGGGACGTTAATCTCACAGGAGATGGCGAGTAAAATGATCAAAAGTATGAATACGGGATCCGCTATTAAAAATAATGAATACGGGCTTAGCAGCCGTGAAATTGAAATATTGCAAAAGCTAGCTTCAGGCATGCGTAACCAAGATATTGCAGAGGCTTTGTTTCTTAGTGAAGGAACGATCAAGAATTACATTTCAACGATTTACTCAAAACTTAATGTTAAGGGAAGACAAGAAGCAGCCCGTAAAGCCAGAGAGTCGGGAATCATGAATGACTAAGACAACATACAAAAAGCCGGTAATTTTTATAGTTGCCGGCTTCTTAGCCGTTTAGTCATATGACTTTATCATGACCAAAGCGCACTGTCACTTTATGACTTTTTCAGCCTATACTCATAACTATCATCAAACTATAAAGGGGCTGACTCACGAATGAAGAAAAGATCTGCACACACAGAATATTCGCAAATGGAGGAGAAATTAAGCAAATGGAGTCTATTTTGGCGCTTTCCAATCAGCTGGATGATCGCGGGAGCTATCGGCATAATTCTAGTGGATGCGTTGATCCGGCCGCTAGTAGAGCAATCACACGGCTTGGTTTCTCTTCTGTGGACATTAACGTTGGGCTTTCTGGCCATCATGGTGTATATACTCACCATGAAATATATAGCCCGTCGGTCCACTCCTGAGTTATCGAGAAAGGGCGCAGGGCTTGAAGCTGTTATGGGAGCACTAACCGGGCTTATCTTTATTGCCTTATCCACTATTATTATAGTTTCATTGGGAAGTTACTCCTTTCAATGGGTGAATGAGGCGGATACGGTTACTGTGCTAATCGTTTCTATTAAAGCAGCTTTAGGCGCAGCCATTGTCGAGGAACTTATCTTTCGTGGACTAATGTTTCAAGCTATAAATAAATTGCTGGGAACTTGGACCGCACTCGCTGTGACTTCTCTATTCTTTGGAATAGCCCATCTTGGGAATACAGGAGCAACATTATGGAGCGCATTCGCCATAACTTTAGAAGCAGGTGTTCTGCTTGGAGCCGCGTTTTTGTGGCGGCGAAACCTGTGGTTTGCCATGGGACTGCATTTTTCCTGGAATGCACTTGAAGGTGTGCTTGGCATTCCTGTTTCCGGACACAGTTCAGCCGGTCTGTTTATTGTGAAAGTGAACGGTCCTTCACTTCTCACTGGAGGTGACTTTGGACTTGAGGGGTCTGTAGTTCCGGTTATCATCAGCCTTCTGATTTCCATTCCCATGCTGTATGGTGCTATTCGCAATCGCAATCTGCCAACGAATTTTTCATAAGCTATATATAGAATACATCAGAATCTACACACACTTTATATATTTCCCCTGAATCGCAAACTCATCGGAACAAATTTATGATCACTTCGAAACATCAAATAGCTCTCTTGGTGTTATATAAGAGGGTTTTTTGATATGTAGAGGAACACGTATGAGTTTGGTTGTTCTGAAAGGAATTCTACCGGAGTACATAACATCAAGATAAGCTATAAAAATGCACTTAATAACAATTACTTTGCTTTCTTTTGTGAGATAAAATTGACTTTAGTTAGTCAGATTGGAAAGGGGGCAATTTCAATGCGAATCGATGCACATCAACATTATTGGAAGATTAAACGTGGGGACTACACTTGGATCACTCCAGACCTGCCCATCTTATATCAGGATTATTTACCAAAGGATCTTGAGCCGATGTTAAACAGGCATCATATGGACGGAAGTATTGTTGTCCAAGCAGCACCTACGATTGAAGAAACTAATTTTATCCTGTCTCTTGCTGATCAGACACCTTCTATTCTTGGGGTTGTAGGGTGGTTGGACCTATTCCAAAGGGAACATAGACAGCACTTTGAGAAATTTCGACTCCATCCAAAGTTCAAAGGATTTAGAGTTATGATCCAGGATATGCCCGACCCCACCCTTATTTTAAATAAAAAATTTGTTGACGCACTTCGTAGCTATGCGGAAGAGGGAGTACCAGTGGACCTGTTATTAACGCATCAACAAATGCATCTAGTTTTAAGGCTTATACAACAAGTACCGAAGCTTCGTGGCGTTATTGACCACATCGCCAAACCTCCAATTCACAGTAGAGAGATGGAGCCTTGGTCTCAATATTTGGCCGAAATTTCCACTTATCCGAATATCTATTGCAAATTATCCGGTATGGTAACCGAAACCGGTCGAGAAGGATGGAACCTGGAAGACTTTGTTCCCTATATTCGCAAGGTAGTGGAATTATTTGGGCCTAATCGAGTGTTGTTCGGTAGTGATTGGCCAGTATGTCTGTTAACCGCGGAATATGATCAGGTCATGGAAATTCTTCTTCATGCGATTCCAGAAAATTGGGGAGAACAGGAACAGAGTCGTTTGTTTGGCCTCAATGCGAGAGAGTTTTATAGATTATGAATCCGTTCAAGTCTTATAGATTATCTGTCATTAAATAATTTGTATTTAGGGATGATAATGTTACTATGATGTAGTGTAATTGAGGTACATGTTTTTTCTCACAAGCATTTATATTAGATGGCGATATATTAGACTATACATTAACCGAGCCTTTTAAATTTTCGACAATCGTTTCTGAAAACTCGAATTATGAAATGAAAATTAGTCGAATTTGTTGTATATGGACAGGTAAGCGCTTACGTTACAATGGATTCAAGCAAAAACAGGAACCAAAATGGCAACGATACCGACCGACATCGATCGTTCGGCAAAGGAATTCAGTTGTTTAGTTCAATAACATTAATGTGAGGAGAATGTACTATGGCAATGATTCGATGTAATTATTTCTCGGAAACGTTAGGACTCAGCACATCAATGACTGTTATTGTGCCTCAAGCGACCAGGGGACAAGTCGGAATGCAAGGCGTCGCCAATCGGGAGCGGCATCCCGTCCTCTGGCTATTGCATGGCGGCTCTGATGACGATACGATCTGGATGAGACGGACATCGATTGAACGCTATGTTTCCGAGCTGGGGCTTGCTGTCGTAATGCCTCAAGTCCAATTAAGCTTCTATACGGATATGGCGTACGGAGGAAAATACGGTACCTTTCTGATGGAAGAACTGCCTCAGATTGCCCGGTCCTTGTTCCCGCTGTCGGACGCTCGTGAAGATAATTTTGTCGCTGGGCTATCGATGGGAGGTTACGGCGCATTCAAATGGGCGCTGAGCAAACCCGACATGTTCGCTGCTGCTGCTGGACTTTCGACCGGTAATTTCCCGTTTTGGAGCCCGGGGCCGGGAGGCGAGTTTCCTCCGTTTCTGCGGCTCGCATTCGGAGACGGACCACATGTGGGAACCGATAACGATCTTTATCATCTTGTTCAGTCTTGTGATCGCGCAGCTGGACCAAAACCCGCGTTTTACCAAGCTTGCGGTACAAATGATTTCCTGTACAATCTAAATATCGAACTGAAGGAAACATTTAAGCAATCTTCACTGGATTACACTTACGCTGAAGAGCCTGGCGTACACGATTGGGCATTTTGGGATAAAACCATTCAAGACGTGTTGAGATGGCTTCCTTTGGAACGTGAAGAGTAAGTTCTATATATTAGGAACGGCTTCTTCTTGATATAATGATATATTTTGTGCCACATTGCGGTGAACCTTTCAAAAGTCGAAATAATGATCATTGAACTAATGGGAAACGATAGCTCAATGAAAAATGTTGTATCATCGACAAGACAAACTACTAAGTATAACATGCTGTCGGGCTTCTTTAAGCTAACCGGCAGGTTAGCACAACCATACCTGTTATTTTTTGTTTAACAGTATAACTAAAATCAGTATTCGTTGCCCTATCAAGAAGGTTTGAGTGGCGAATTCAACTTAAGCGGAAGAGGACTTTGCAGCTCTGCATTCAAAATTTCCGTTTGCGGCTCATGAGAGAGTCTGGGTGTGCGCGCACCTAGCATGAATGGATATACGACCCAAGCCGTACTGCAATGTTTGGTGTACTTCTGTAGGGGTGGAGACGAAGGGAAGAGACTTCAAACGAAGCGAGAAACGACAATGCCCTCGTAAAGGGATTGTCGTTTCTCGCTAAAACTTTAACCTTGTATAATTTCTGCTATCTGATCTTTTACATGTACATCACTTAGTCCGCCGTGGTAACAAACGATGGCTGTAAGGTCGAGATTAACATACTTATTCAATGAGAGCTGCGCTGTATTCATATCAGGTGTGGTCGGGGCATGAATACCTCCTAGTTTTCCGTTTACACAGTACATTGAATCCCAAGCAATAAGAGTTTTACTTTCCTTCAGGTAAAGACTATTCAGTCAGGTTGATTCTTATAAAAGGAGGGCTGAATTACAGAGAACGATAGCTTATAATTAAGACGGGTGCTATGATTTTCTATATCTCCATAGAGAGGGGACCACGCATGAACCAAAGACCGTCAGAAGAAGAATACGCCGGGGGCTTCGGCGAGTATATCCGGTCGGTGCCGGAAGGCAACATCATCGACATTCTGCTAGCTCAGGAAAAGCAAATGACCGAGCTGCTGGCATCGTTGACCGAAAGCCAGGGAGCGTATAGGTATGCGGAAGGAAAATGGACGCTGAAAGAAGTCGTGGGCCACATCGCGGACAACGAACGCGTTATGGCCTACCGCCTGCTCCGGTTCTCAAGAGGAGACAAGACGACTCTACCCGGTTTCGACCAGGAATCGTTCATACCTCCTTTCGGAAATTGGACGATCGCACAATTGGCCGAAGACTACCAGGCCGTACGGCAATCGACGATCACTCTGCTGCGCGGGTTGCCGGCAGAGGCGTGGTCCCTCAAGGGGACAGCCAACAACATAAGCATTACGGCGCGTGCCCTTGCGTACGTCTGTGCGGGACACGAACTCCATCACTTGGCGATCATCCAAAATCGGTACTTGAGTTAGTCGCCTTTTTAAGTCATACACTTTCCGCTCCGTTTGTTAATAGGCTGATGGAAGAGAGGAAAGACAGGAGGCTTACGGCTAGCGTGAAAACATGGTGAATAAGCTCGCAGGTGCATTTATCATATAAAGTTGAACAGTTCAGGCTTTTGATTGTCTTTGAGTATTTGAAAAGATTAATCAAGAGAGGAATGGTATGAATAAGTTGAGTTTGTATACAAAATTCGTGACTCATTGGTTCAAATGCTATTGGAAGCTGCATATGGTATGATATCAGTTGATCAACAAGAAAAAAGTTGTCGAGGGACAAGAACTTGTACCGTGAATATGGAGCAAATTCTTGAGTAATAGCTTTAAATAAAGTGGCATATATTGTTTTATTAAAAATTAAGAAGGCTAACAAGAATTGTACTTAAATTAATGAATCATTTTAGCAATTATAGGGTAAGGGAGAGTGGGTTAATGGATAGCAAACGGTTTGAAATTATTTATACTCAAGGAACCCTAGAATTTTTTAAGATTATTCGTGATAATCAGACAGGGGTTCTATACATGTTGAATCTTACTGCTGCTGGAAGTGGGTTGACCGTTTTGGTTGACCAAGAAGGAAAACCTTTAGTAGATGACAATTTTAAAAAATAATCGAGAATGAGTTTATATGGTTGTTGCGGGACAAGAACATTGTTCCATTCAAAGTCGCTATTATAGCGACTTTTTTTTGGTTTTTAAGAACTATGTTATTGTCCCATGCTGAGTTTGTAGCATTGTCGAAATCGACACTGTCATGATGTGGCCAGGTTTGTCGTAAAAAAGAGGGCAGTTTTTTTGCCGATGCCTGTCACACATCGTCAGAATGCTCTTCTATCTGAAGATGTGACTAGATGGCTTCAACTCTAAATAAATTCAACGGACTATCATTAGATGGTACGTTTTCTTTTGTTAAAATAGTAATTCAAGAACGTTAACCGTTCCGAACGGCGCTTTGTTTCTTTTTGTCCTATTGTCAAATCAACTAGCGTGGCAAGCGGTCTTCGATACCTTGGTTATAATATTCAAAGTAAGAAAACAAAAAAAACATTTGCGTTTTGCAAATAATAAAAGTATAACTATAACAAGAGGTGAGGTAATTGGAAAACAACTTAAGAGAGATGTTTCAGATCATGACACGGCGTTTTGGGTTATTGGATAAAAACTGCTGCACCGCAGGAGGGGTGGATATTTCACTCGTTCAAAGCCATATTATTTACGAAATTGATCGTAAGCATAATCCATCCATTCAGCAGGTGGCAGATGCACTCTCCATTGACATTACGACGTTTAGCCGCCAGGTTCAAAGTCTTGTGAAGTTGGGTTTGGTTCAAAAAACGCCATTACCAGAAGATCGACGGATATACATACTATCCTTGACTACACAAGGTAAGTTTGTCGCTACGGTCATTGATGAGCAGATGAATGATTATTTAAAAGAAGTCTTTTCGCATATGTCTGAGTTTGAACGGGAGATGGTGATCAATGCCGTTAAACTGTTAAACGAAAGTATGGCGAAATCCAGCGTATGCTGTACACCACTGGGATAATTGATTTATCCCATTTATTTAACAATATACTTGCAAAATGCAAGTAATTATGAGGAGGAAACCAAAATGTTTAAAAGTATCCCTGTTAACCAAGTGAACTGCTGCGAATCACCAGTACAAGAGAAGAGTAACTTACCTGTTGCGATAATTGGAGCTGGACCGGTTGGTCTTGCAGCAGCAGCACAACTCATTTCAAAGGGTGAGACCTTTCTATTGTTTGAAGCTGGAGATGAAGTGGGAGCAAATATTAGAAAATGGGAACATGTACGACTGTTCTCACCTTGGGAATATAACATCGATATAGCTGCTAAAGAATTGCTGCTAAAGGCGAATTGGGTCGCTCCTCAAAACGGAACCATCCCAACGGGGAAGGAGATTATTGAGCATTATTTAAAACCTTTGGCTGCGCTGCCTGAAGTGAGTCCATACATTCATTTGAATACGAAAGTTACTGCGATCAGTCGTAAAGGGTTAAGCAAAGTGAAAACAAGCGGGCGTGAGAAACTGCCGTTTGTGATCCATGCTGAACAAAATGGATTTTCATTTATTTATGAAGCGCGTGCTGTTATTGATGCCTCTGGGACATGGTCCAATCCCAACCCGCTTCGTTCAGACGGTATATTTTCAGAAGAGGAAAAAGCGCTTAGTAGTCACATTTCATACGGTATCCCTGCTGTATTAGGAAAAGATAGAAGTCGTTATAGCGGCAAGAAGGTGCTTGTTGTAGGTAGCGGACATTCTGCGATCAATACTTTGCTTGAACTTGCCGAGCTTCAAAAAGAAGAATCGGATACCGAAATTGTTTGGGCTATTCGAAAAGCGAATATTGAGGAGGTTTATGGCGGGCGAGAATTAGATGGGCTGCAGGCAAGGGGTGAACTGGGTACTCGAATTCAAAGAGTGGTTGAATCCGGTGCGGTAAGTGTCATGACGGCATTCCATATTGAAGAACTTCAGAAGCAAGGTGAAAAGATCCAGGTTTCCGGAACCATTCGTAATGAAAAAGTGGTGATTGATCACATCGATGAAATTGTAGGTAACACAGGTTCTCGTCCTGACTTATCAATGGTCCGAGAAGTACGGGTATTAACGGACCCAAGCTTGGACTGTGTTTATGAGCTCGCACCATTAATTGATCCCAATATACACAGCTGCGGTACAGTTAGACCACATGGTGAAAAGGAACTACGTCAACCTGAAAAGGACTTTTATATCGTGGGTGCCAAAAGTTATGGAAGAGCGCCAACCTTCTTGATGGCAACCGGATATGAGCAAGTCAGATCCATTGTAGCGGCTTTGGTGGGAGATATGGAGTCAGCACGAAAAGTAGAGCTGGAATTGCCGGAGACAGGTGTATGCAGTCTTGGTGGTAGTGGAGCTGGCAGCTGCTGTGAACCGGTTCAAGTAGAGGAAGCATCTTCGAATTGCTGCTCTCCTTTCAAAACGGAAAAGGAAGGATCAAATTCTTGCTGCGGATAAACAAGAATTCGAAGACATTTTTTCAACGAAAGTACAGTTTAGTTTAACCAGCGCGTTTAGTCATTTACAACAAATGGAACGTATGTTCCAATAATAGTAGGGTTAATTTTCTAAATATGGAGGGTTTTTAGCGTGACGCAAAACGGGATTGTGTTGGTTGTGAGTGTCTCGATTCTACATGAAGATAAGCTGCTTATGATTAAAGAAAACAAAGAATCTGTCAAGAATACATGGAACTTCCCGTCAGGGAGAATCGAGTATGGTGAA
This sequence comes from Paenibacillus xylanilyticus, assembly GCF_047246825.1. GTDB lineage: Bacteria > Bacillota > Bacilli > Paenibacillales > Paenibacillaceae > Paenibacillus > Paenibacillus xylanilyticus_B. Next base: position 581,005 of record NZ_JBFOLB010000001.1, read on the forward strand.
GATATTCTAGACGCGGCACGTAGAGAAGCAAAAGAAGAAACTGGCTACGACGTTCAACTTACAGCCACTACTGGTATTTATAATTTCATTAGTAGTACAAATCATCTGGTTATTTTGTTTCATTTTACTGGTGAAATCATCGGTGGTTCTCTTCTGTTAAATGCAACTGAGATCATTGATTCGAAGTGGATAGCACCTACGGATCTGTTAATTCCAAATTTGATGGAGCTACGCGATAAAGCAGTAATTATTCAGATTACAGAAAATTTGATCTCTCAAAAGGAATACTCATTAGCCTTATTCAACAGATATTATGGAGATATTCCTCGACCAATAGATTTTTCGAATGAGGTGACAATAATGTCACGTTGAAATCAAAATTGTTATGCGAATCGATGGGAATATATAGTCATTCACCCATATACTTAGACTTGTTAAACGAGTTTATTTTGGTAAAGGGGATATCTTCTGATGACTGATGTAATAAAAGCAATAATACTTGGCATCATAGAAGGCTTAACAGAATTTTTACCTGTATCGTCTACTGGACATCTTATTTTAGCAGGCAATTTGCTTAACTTTGAGGGAGACGCGGCAATAACCTTTAAAATTGTTATACAATTGGGCGCAGTGATGGCAGTTCTTATTCTTTATTGGAAAAGGTATATGGAGATTGGGTCAAACTTAATTAAAATGGAATTTTCAAAAAGTAAAGGATTAAACGTAATACATATGATTTTGGCTATGTTACCAGCATTAATCGTATATCTTCTACTAAAAGACACTATAAAAAGCCAATTATTCGGCCCAACACCTGTCTTAATTGGTCTAGTTGCTGGTGGTTTGTTAATGATTATCGCAGCTAGGAATAAGAGAACTAACAGCGTTGATACGATTGATGAGATTAGTTATAAACAAGCTTTTGGGATTGGCTTATTCCAGTGTTTGGCTTTGTGGCCGGGTTTTTCGAGATCAGGTTCGACCATTTCAGGTGGCCTTTTGCTCGGTACTAGCCAAAAAGCTGCCGCAGATTTTACGTTTATTATTTCTGTACCTGTTATGTTTGGTGCTACCTTGTTGGATTTATACGATAGCCGTGAGTTACTTAGTTTAGACGATTTATATCTAATGTTAATTGGCTTTATTACATCTTTCCTTGTGGCTATGATCGCGGTAGTGACGTTTATTAGACTAATCAAGCGACTTCGATTGGAGTGGTTTGCTCTATACCGTTTTGTATTAGCAGCTCTTTTCTATTTTATCGTCATACTGTAATTGTAAACTATAGCTTATAAACTCTCTATTAACTAACGGGCAGGATAGTTCAGAAAATGGTACTATATTGAAAATAAGTTGTCTAGGTAAAAAGGGAAAGAGGAGAGGAGTAGGGTTATGGTTAGTAAAGAAATAAGGGAGATCATCGAAAATTACATCAAAGCATACAATAAATTTGAAATTGAAAGAATGGCTGAACTTTTGCATAAGGACATACTATTCAGAAATATTTCCAATGGAGAAACCACAACGGAGACCAGAGGAATTCAAGCATTTAAGGAGTTGGCAGAACAGTCGTCAACCATGTTCTCCAGCCGTCGTCAGACAATTACCGATTACAGTGTTATACATGACAAAATAGAGGTAGGAATCGATTATGAAGGTATTCTTGCCATGGACTTTCCTAATGGATTAAAAACCGGAGATACGTTGCAATTAAAAGGAAAGTCAATATTCGAAATTAAAGAAGAAAAAATCTCATTGATTGAAGATCACAGTTGAGTTAACCACATGTTTTTTTTAACTAACGTGATAACATCTACAAGTGTGTTTTTCAACGGTGAAAACACCGCTTATCATCTCAAATAGAAAACAATGCCTGAAACATGAGAGAGCCGATAACCGCGTAATAGGGTTATCGGCTCTGCGTCTGTACGGCTAGCTCTTGGACATGCATTAATCAGCAACCTCTCGGTTATGTCACTTGTTGCTGGTCTTCTTGATCAAGTCCACACCATCGTATGCCAGACTTTCCACACTTGCTGCCTTCTGCAGTATGTAATGATCAAAAAAGTTCTTCGTAAAGTCTGTAACAAGATTTCGCATCTCCATAGCATCCCGTTCGCCTCTGAGTTCCTCATTAACACTGGTAAACACGATGTCGCAGTAATCTAAATGCGCAACACGATCAACAGAGAAATAATAGGTTTCCATGCTATTGTTAGCGCCAATTATCGCATTCATATTATAGTTAGGTTCACAAAACAGTAGCAAGAAGGGTTTCTTAAGATCGCTGTCAAGAAGGCCGAACGCACCGCTATCCAAGCCAATCCCGCAGGCGAACCGGTCGTCATCCCGACAAACAATCGCCGTCGTAGGCCCTCCGTAAGAATGTCCGACTATGCCCATGCCCATGTCGAGCAACAATCTGCCCTTAAAGATGGAGTTCAGCTCTCCAGAGTCCAGTTTGTAAAGATAATCAGCTACATACCTAACATCTTCAGCCTGTAATTCACTATACTCTGTTAACTTGGCAAGTATCGGCAGTGCAAGCACGTTACGGCACATCTCAATGGCAGTTTCATCGTCAGGCCGCATCTCCATCTTACCAGCCAACGCAAGCATCTCCGGATCTTCAGAAAACGCCATAATGACATCCGAAAAATCCTTGGATACATTAAACAGTCGCCCATCTTTACGCTTATACATCGTGCTATTCTGATGGCCGATGCTTACCACAACATATCCCATGCTTGCCATGTCCGTACAGATCACTGTACCCCATTCTGGAGAACCGCCCCCGCCGCAAACATAGAATAACACCGGATAGCGCATTTCCTTCCCGGAGAGAGCAAGGTCGTCGTAACACTGGGTCTTGATATCTATAGAGAAAAAATCCTTCTCTTTAAAATACGCAGTGACAAGTGGCTGCTCATTAAACATCTCGTAGACTTCAGGAAACATGTACGTTGATGTAGTCTTACCTTCGCTACTGTCGGACGGATAGTACACAAACGCCGTCAGTTCTCTTTTTGAGCAATCTGATGCCGTGTACTCGAAATCCATCTGGGTTCGACCGACAGTATAGCCGCCAATTGGTTCTGGAAATGCGTCATAAGTTTTCATTTTCTTGTTCCCCCTTAATAATAAAAGTGGCGAATGTGAAATACATACAACATTGAGCTATAAGCGCTTTTCAAAACTGTGAAACGATTACATCCTATCTTCAGTGAATCATATCTACTCCTTGGCTTTCTTGAGATCGCTAACCATTTCAGAATATTTATGATCTTCAAGCAGCCCATGACCCATAAATTCAGCAAAGTACTTGCTGATCTTATGCTGCAGCTCAGAGTCCTTAATATCGAATTCCCTAAAAAACATGATTAAATTAAGCTGCATTGACTCAAACATAAAAGAAATCAGGTCGTCGTCAATATCAGGTCGGAGATATCCATCAACCCTCATTCGGCGTAAAATGTCCTTAATCAAGGGGAATGACTCGCCCTTTAGCACATTCACATATACTTTAAGCAAAATGTTCTCAGGAATATATGATAATGTTTTAGTGAGTTTGACTTCCAACTCATTCAGTGGTTCGGTCACCATGCCATTAGCGTTACCAAATAAGCCAGTAAGGAAAAACCGGAAAAGGGAATCTTCATTACTGTTATTAAAATACGCAGCTCTTTTCTGGGTCACATTACGTATTAAGAGACAATAAAGGTCATCTTTGTCTTCAAAATACCGATAAAATGTTCCGGGGTGCATGGACAAACTATCCAAAACCATCTTCATAGTTATATCCTCATAAAGATGATCAACAAAAAGATGCATAGCGCTATTAGATATTTCCTCGCGCCTCGCTTCATCTAAACGAAAGAAAGTACTTTTTGGCATAGATTACTCCTTAATGTGAGGTGTGAATTGATTCACACTATATAGATAATCAATTCACATGTCAAGTCGTATTGAAATATGAATATCATTATAAAAGAGTAAAATCATTGCATAGAAAATTACTTAACTTCTGGAGGAATAGATTTCTATCAGCAAGGATATACTTTCGAAGAATCCGATTCTTTACTTATCGTTCTCAATATGTTAATTTATTTATGGGAGGAGGGAAACCGAATGGCACGTACCAAAGAATTTGATGAAAATGTAGTTCTAGATAAGGCAATGAAGCTCTTTTGGGAACAAGGTTATGAAAAGACTTCAATGACGGATCTAGTTGAGCATATGGGTATCCATCGGAGAAGTTTGTATGACACCTTTGGCGACAAACATACCTTGTTTCTGAAAGCAATCGATCGATTTCGAACTAAAGTAAATACCGAGCTTGCAGGAGTAGTTAAAGGCTCTGAGACTGCTGTTGATGCTCTTCAATTGATTATTAGTTACATGATATATGGGAATGGGGATAAAGAATCACCTTCTGGTTGCTTAATGGTGAATTCAGCTGTGGAATTAGCTATGCGCGATATAGATGTGGATTCAAAGGCCACTGAATCATTTACACTAGCGGAGCAACTGTTCAAGGATATTATTCTGTGGGGACAGAAGAATGGAGAATTGACCCTAGATTATGATGCCGGAGTACTGGCAGCACATCTGAATGCGGTTGGTATTGGGTTGAGGGCAATGGCGAGAACTTCCATTCCTAAAGAGAACCTGCAGCGTACTGCCAATATCTCTATAAAACTCTTAACTAAATAACTCTAGGTTAAATGTCATCTAACTATCCATGTTTATTCTTTTTTTTGAATGATTGTTCTAATATGGTGAACCAACAAAGTTCTCTTTTTGAAGAGATCATTCTTTTGCTGATTTTAGAATGATCATTCTTATATTATAGAGCATATCCCTCCTTCAGCTAAGAAATTGTATCTTCACAATGAGAAGAATACACAAATGTTGTTATGGAAAAATAAACTACAAAATTTAAAGGAGCATTAATTATGAAATTTTCGGAACAAGTCGCATTTGTCACTGGTGCCAACCGAGGTCTTGGTCGATATCTAACGCTAGAACTTCTATCCAGAGGAGCAAAAGTTTATGCAGCAGCAAGAAATCCAGAAAGCATTGATATTCCGGGTGTAATCCCTGTGAAACTGGATATTACCAATCCTCAAGAGGTGATTGAAGCTGCTAAGATCGCTCAGGATATAACACTTCTAATAAACAATGCCGGATCGTCAACAGGTGCATCATTACTTGAAGGAGATCTAGATCAAATTTATTTAGAATTTAACACACATTTCTTTGGTACCCTTTCCATGGTTCGTTCTTTTGCACCAATTATGACTAAAAACGGCGGTGGTTCGATTCTGAATATTCTTTCCGTATTGTCTTGGTATAGTTCCGGTACTGTTGGTGCTTATACAGCTGCAAAAGCTGCTGAATGGGCTTTGACGAACGACCTACGTTTAAATCTCCACTCACAAAATATCCGAGTAGCGGGGTTACATGTTGGCTTTATGGAGACAGACATGACATCGGGCTTAGAAGTTCCGAAAGTTAATCCCTTGGACGTTGCAAAAGCAGCGATTGATGGTATAGAAGCTGACAAATTTGAAATTCTTGCGGATGATGTTAGTCGCCAAGTTCAAGGTGGACTTGCAGGTGGTGTAGCTGCACTATACCCCCAACTTTCCTAAGATAGGGGGCTTGGATATTGAGCAGAACGGTATTGATTACCGGTGCATCGCGTGGCATTGGCAAAGAACTAGCGGATCGATTCGCCAAAGAAAGATTCAATTTGGTATTGGTAGCACGTAGCGAAGAGAAGATGGTGTCTCTCGCGAAAGAGTTTCAGATAAGGTACGGTGTCCAAGTGACTGTCATCGCTAAAGATGTCGCGTTGCCGGGTGTGCCGGAGGATATCTACGAGGAATTATCAGAGAAAGGCATTGTAGTGAACTACCTTGTTAATAATGCGGGTTTTGGTTTGTATGGAGAATTCTTGGATTCGCAGTTGGAGCAAGAGATGAACATGATTGACATCAATATTAAGGCTCTAACAACTATGACAAAGGTCTTTCTACCGGATATGGTCAAAGCGAATGCAGGCGGTGTACTGAATGTAGCGTCGTTAGTTTCTTTTTTTCCGGGACCTTTGATGGCAGTCTATTATGCAACAAAGGCTTATGTTCTATCATTCACTGAAGCATTGGAAAATGAGCTGAGTGGTACTGGCGTGACTGTATCAGCACTATGTCCGGGGCCAACAGCGACTAGTTTCATTGATCATGCAGGGCTAACCTCTTCAAAGTTGTTAGATAGGGGTGTCATGGAGGTGAGTCAAGTGGCGAATGAAGGTTATCGTAAATTTATGCAAGGGAAGACATTAATTATTCCTGGAAGACGCAATCAATTTATGGCCCTTTTGCCTCGATTACTACCACGCAGATTGATGACGCATGTTGTTAAAACTGCACAGAGCAAAGTGGAACAATGACTAAACGGAGCAATAAATAAATTGAAGGGATGATTTGAAAATGGAAAAATTGTGGAGTAAGATCAAAATCGGAAATCTGGAATTGCCGCATCGTTTAGTGATGGCACCAATGACGCGTAGTAGAGCGCAGGAAGATGGTACACCAGGAGAGCTAAGTGCCCTTTATTATTCACAGAGGGCGTCAATGGGATTACTTATTAGTGAAGGTACGCAACCTTCTGATGACGGTCAAGGTTACTTGAATTCGCCGGGTATCTATACGGATAAGCAAATTAAGGGATGGAAGAAGATAACAGATGCTGTACACGGAGCAGGTGGATATATGTTTATCCAATTAATGCATGTTGGACGTATGTCACATCCTGAAAATACCCCGCATCATCGTCAGCCAGTCGCACCCTCTGCGATTGCACCTGGATTAGAAATGTTTACTGCTAAAGGGATGCAGGAAATCCCTGTTCCACGTGCCTTAAGTGAAGAAGATATTCAAACGACTATTTTGGACTTCAGAAAAGCAGCAGCAGCAGCTATTGAGGCAGGAGCTGATGGTGTTGAAATTCATGGAGCCAATGGTTATTTAATCAATCAATTCTTTGGGGTAAATTCTAATCAACGAACAGACAATTACGGTGGATCTATAGAGAACCGTGTTCGCTTTGCTATTGAAGTAACAAAAGCAATCGTTGAAGAAATAGGAGCAGAAAAAACAGGCTTCCGTATTTCACCAGGGACGCCTCTGGGGGGGATTGATGAAGGCGAACAAAGTCATGAACTTTATCTTCATCTTGTTAAAGAATTATCCCAATTTAATTTGGCTTACCTTCACGTTATGCATTTAGGCAATGAAACACTTCTTCGTGAAATACGTTCAATTTGGTCAAATCCATTATTGGTCAATCGCGCTGGGAGAGCACGTGAAGACATTAGTATTGATATTGAAAATGGTATTGCTGATATGATACCAGTGGGTGTTTGGTCACTAGCTAATCCAGATTTAGTAGAACGTCTAAAACAAGACGCTCCCTTTAATGAAGTCGACGGTACAACATTATACGCTGGCACTGGAAGCGCGGGTTATACGGATTATCCTACGATGAACGAAATTGAATCTCAACACAAGTAAGAGCGACAAACACTAATGGCGTACACCTAGAGTGTACGCCTTAATCACCTTGCGTTTGAATGGGATTAACGTAAACATTTATGCATCAAATAATCAATGCATCAATTCAACCATATAGAGGAGTAAATCACAAAACAGGTAATACAATAAGGAGCCGTACACATTTGCACGGCTCCTTATTGTATCAAGAGCACTGATTCATATGGACGTAGGAGTGCTCAAACTACAGGTTCATTCTGCTTTTTGAAATACTGCTCAATCACCAATTCGAGCACAGGTCCGGGTTCTAAACGCTGTAGCTGGGCCAGGTCACCGAATTCCATGCGGTAGGGCTGTTCGGTACTGCTTGGAATCCAGTAGGGCAGAGGTTTGCCGTTGGAATCCAGTCCATTCGGATCACCTGTCGCGATGAAATTGGACAGATAATTACACATCTGGCGTGCCAGGTCATAATGTTTACCAATGAAAGGCCGCCAGCATTTGGCGAGTGTTTCGAAGAAAAACCACAGATCGACCGAGTGGAACGTTCCTGGCTGATCCCAGCCGGGAATCTCTGCATCGAAGTTATAATAATAGAGCGGTGTTTCGGACGGATGACCGCTGTTTGACCGAATTGCGAGTTGAATCGCATACTCAATCATGCGGACAGAAGCCTGCTGCAATGCATGTTCGAGATCGATCGTATCGGCTTCACATCTCTGCAAAAAGACAGGAGCATCCTCGCCAAAAAGTTCAGCAGCCATCTGTTTCAGTTCCTCCATACTGCTTACCGCAGGTCGGGTCCAGAACTCGGAGGAGGTATGCCCAAGCATCACAGGAACGAGTTCGCGCTTATGCTGCATGAAACGGGTGAATGGATCAGCTGTACAGAACTGTCCATCGATGACTGTTCCCCAGAAGCTTTTATATTCCAGCATTTTATCCCTTAGAGTGACCGCATCCAACTGCCTTGCTTCAGCCAGCGAGGATACGCCCAGAAACCGAAAAAATGCAGCACCTTCCTGCTCGGCATCACCCAGTGTACCGCGAACAGCTGGTACACGCACCTTCGGATACAGTTCGGTCGCGATACCACTCATGATGACAGCACGCTGGAACAAGCCTTTGTTTTGCGGCGAAGTCATCTGGCTAAGTACACTGCCACCGCCTGCAGATTGTCCGCCAATCGTGATCTGATCCGGGTCACCGCCGAATGCGGTAATATTACGTTTGACCCAAGCTGTACCTGCCTGCTGATCCAGATGTCCAAAGTTCGCAGGTGCATGCGGGGATTCAGCGCTGATCTCGGGATGACACAGGAAGCCAAACGCATTCAGCCTGTAGTTTACGGTAACCACCACAATGCCTCTGCGGGCAATACGTTCACCGTCAAATTCCATTTCAGCTGTATGACCTACTTGAAGTCCGCCGCCAAAATACCAGACAAACACAGGCAGCTTCTCATCGGTTCGTTTGGCAGGTGTCCACACATTCAAATACAGACAATCCTCGTTCATCGGCAGGTCGGGATCAACAGCCCATTCCCGCGTATAGATGTTATTATCATCGATGACGGTTGGAGCCTGCATCGAGGTGGGGGCAAAATCAAAAGCTTGCAGCACTCCCTCCCAATCGGATGCAGGCTGCGGTGCGCGCCAGCGATTTGGGCCTACCGGAGGTGCGGCGAATGGGATACCTTTAAAGCTCGTAATACGCGGGTCTGCAGCAGGCAGCCCCTGAACTTGACCATTTTCCACCGTAACTGTTCTAAGCAACACAACATTCTCCTCTCTGAATTAAACATCAATATGCATGTCGAGCCAAACTGTGTGGTTGCGCTTACAAATCTGCTGGGATAGCGGCCCTCTATCTCTATCACAAGCAACTTGAAGCCTTGTTCCCAGCATCGAAATTAAATCAATAACTCCCCATTATGATATATAATGACTGGTAACAAGAATGGAGGTGCCGGATGTGGACTCGTTATGGAGAGACGGGAGCAGGGCGAGCCAGGTTTATTTTATCAGCGGCGGCCATAAACCGGTAAATCTTCACCAGTGGGGACCTGGCGTGCGTGACGTCTATGCACTGCATTACATCATTCATGGGCAGGGCACACTGGAAACGGGCGGGCAGAATTTTCGGCTGGGTGCGGGAGAGAGCTTTATCATTTTTCCGCAAAAAGAAATCTATTACTACCCCGATCCTGCCGACCCGTGGGAATACGTATGGATGGAGTTCAACGGGCGAGACGCAGGACGATTCATAGAGTTAACACAGCTTACGGTCCAGTGCCCTGTACTGCCAGCTGCGCCGGAAAGCTTGGAACCCTGGTTTCATCTGGCCTGGAATGCGGGGGAATCGCCAAGTGAAATGTTAAGGGCGGATGCGCGTTTGCACCTTTTATTGTCCTATTACATGGAGTTTTTCCCAAGCGAGAAGCAGGAGGAAACTAGAGATTATGTGTGGCTGGCGAGAACGTATATTGAGCAGAACTACTGGAAATCTTCCTTGACGGTTGCGGAGATTGTACAGGCCGTAAATCTGGAGCGCAGCTATCTGTTCCGCAGGTTCAAAAAAGCTACAGGCGAATCAGTTTCGGCGTATATCACGGCATGCCGCATCCGGCGTGCCTGCGAGCTGCTGAAGTCATCCAGATTGTCCATTCAATCCATAGCCTATTCAGTGGGTTACAATGATCCGCTTTATTTTTCCAGAGTATTCAAAAAGATAACATCTCATACGCCATCATCATACATGATGCTGCATCAGAAACAAATAGAACGTTAGGGAATCAAGTTCGGTTCTCTAATAGATAAGACTCACTGCGTTTAACGAAAAAGAGCACAGTTCCCCGATTCTCGGTAATAACGGATAAGCTTCTCGATCGGTTCCCGTCCACAGTTCAGCTTCACACCGAGACAATCAATGCAGAGGAATTGCTGGGCTGTGCGCGAAACCAGTTTAATATAGATGCCGACATCGTCCGAGGAGAGCGGAACGGAACAGGAGGTGCACAGGCGGTTTTGAGCCATTACTTCACCAATTTGGCCCGGACGACGAGACAATCATGTGCCCCAACAACTGGTGCATAACGCTCGCGGAATACACCCAGCTCCTTATGCTCCCAGCAATCGTAGAGTGACAGGGCATAACCGGCGGCGTAAGGCAGTCCCATATCCCAGAATTGAAGGGACAGCTCGCGCTGACTGTCGCTCAAGTTGAAGAAACCGATGGCGAGATCTCCGTCTGTCAGCACCTTCACCAGCATGAATACATCGTCTGTGTGGAACCACTGCGGCTCGGGTTTGATGCGATAAGCACCGCGCGCCTCAACGTCTTGGTTGATGGCAAGCAGGTCCGGATTCAACAAAATTTCCTTGGTGGCCTGATTGGTTTTGCGTACATCACATCCAATCATGAGCGGTGAACCCATCATGGACCATAGCGAAAAGTGGGTCTTGTACTCAATGTCGTTGCAGCCGCCGATCGTTCCGATAAAGTCGTTGTTGCTTCCCCCGTACATGCCAACAATCAGCATGTCCATGTCATTATGGCAGAAGGAACCAGTGTAGCTTTGTTTGCCGAGCTGAGAAAGAGCCAATTCCTTGACCGATTCCCAGTTGTCGCGAATGTCACCGGTGGAGCGATACATATGAGCCCCAGATTCACGAATCCAGTCATACACGTTGTCCTCTCCCCAGTTGCAGGCAGAGAACAGGATATCCCGTCCGCAGTTTTTAAGCGCAAGGCTCATGCGTTTGTATAACAGTTCGCCAGAGATATGACGCGGCTTAAAACAGTAGTCATATTTTAAATAATCCACACCCCACTCAGCAAACAGCGCTGCGTCCTGAAATTCATGCTCAAAGCTGCCTGGATAACCTGCACAAGTATGTGTGCCGACACAGGAGTACATGCCGAACTTCAGGCCTTTATCGTGGATATAATCTGCAAGCGCCTTCATTCCACTCGGGAATTTCTCGGGATCAGCGACCAAGCTGCCATCAGCATCCCGTTCCTTCAGGCTCCAACAATCATCAATGACGATGTACTCGTAACCTGCTTCGAGGTAACCCTCCGACACAAATACGTCAGCGACGTCCCGGATTAATTGTTCATTGATATCCCATGTGAAAGTATTCCATGAATTCCAGCCCAACGCAGGAGCTAATCCCATTAACGAATGGTTGCTCATAATCTCGCTTCCTTCCTAATCCTGTCTTCAAAAGTGTTGAACAGCTTGAACACAATTCATATTGCAATATAACTACAATGAACTTAAACGATAAATGCGTATTCAGCCATAGCTTGACGTTGCTTGAACATGGACAGATGTTGTCTAGGGGGATTTAACGAATGGATACATGCTTGCACTGGATGATGGGATATCGATGAAAAAAACATACCATTGCGTTTATGCTTTCTTGGGGAAGGCCGTTCTGAAAATGTACAATCAAACGAGGTTAAAACGATACAAATGACGTGGTACAACAACATTGTTTCATTCAAAGTCGCTATTATAGCGGCTATTTTTTGTAGGCTTTAGCCAGTTGAGTGCGTAAAGCGCGCGAAACAAAAAACCACCCGCTATGCGAGTGGAGAGGACGAGGGTAAGGATACATGTTCTTGCGAAACCTGAGGACAAAAACATATATCTGACTTGGTGTCTAACGACACAAAAGTGGCACATTGTAGAAGCTTTATCCCTGATTTATTTTCAATGTCCGAGAAAATGAAAGAACGCTACTGACATACTGTTGGCAGTAGGGGGCTTGTATAATCAAGACATCCAAAGTGAGAGTGAGGTAATTTACATGACTCTATAATAAAACGAATGGATCGCCGATGCTTATTTCGACGCGATGGCGAATGACCTACTCATGTCAGTATTACAACGAATAACATAACAACCCCATATAACAAAGGAGGACATTAACATTATGTCAGCAATTGGACCCGACTTCATTTCACTTCAAGTGAGTAATCTTGAAAGCTCTGCAGAATTCTATCAAAACTATCTTGGGCTGGTTCGCTCACAGGCAGGGCCACCTCATGCTGTAGTCTTTGAAACAAAACCTATTGCATTTGCTCTTCGTGACCTGTTGCCTGAAACAGAACTCGGTTCAGGTACTCAGCCTGGACTTGGTGTCGCTCTGTGGCTTTATGCTCCCAATACGCAAGAAATACACGACAAGCTTATTGCAGCAGGCGTAAAGATTACATCTTCACCAATAGATGGACCATTCGGACGAACTTTTTCATTTGCCGACCCAGACGGTTACCTGATTACCCTTCACAGTAAAGCCTAATACGAAAGTGTATCTAGCTTAACAATGGTGATAACTTCTTCTGTCACAGTGAGCCAAATGTTAGTACAACATTAAGACCTTATTCCTAAAAGTTGTATTCTCCCCGTACGGTAGACAGGTGAAATCATAGATCCTGTTACTGTGAGGGGAGTTTTTTCATCTCAGGTTCACGAACATATGCGTCTTCATTAGCGATCCTATCGAAAATTGCAGTCTCAACGTTCATGGGATACCTAAAGGAAAAGTTTGCTAATAATTCTTCGAGATGCATGTCCAGCTCAAATATAAATATGGAAATTGAGAATTCTGGGAGCAAACCACCCGTTGGACGGGTGGTCATGATTATGCTAAATGGTAATTTACGCTATAAAAAGATCTGCCTTAGCCATGGTGAAGTCAAGGCAAGTGTCTCAGCAGAAAATATTGTGGAAATAAAAACCAAAATAACGATTGCTAAATCAGTGACTGTAAGGTAATATTCAATCATCAAAAGAAAATCTAAACGTTTAAACAGCTAATGAACGATGGTTCGTATGCTTAGACAGGAGAGACCTATGAGAAAAACCAGCATAAAGGACATCGCACTTAGGGCTAATGTTTCAATTGCTACAGTCTCCTATGTACTTAACGGCACTCGTAATGTCCGTCCCGAAACGCGCAAAAGGGTCTTGGAGGCCATCGACACATTAAATTACAAACCGAACGAGATAGCTAAAAGCCTTAAACGCAATCGTACCAATACAATTGGTGTTATTACGGAGGATGTGACTGTATTTAACGCTCCGGATATTATCGATGGTATCAACGATTTTGGAGACCGTCACGACCTGCATATACTGCTCGTCAATCTTAGGCTTGATAAGCGTATCGGCCGCAATTTTCAAGACGTCGATGCGTATCGCAAGTATGCAACGAATGCCGTGTCCGAGCTACTTGGTAAACAGGTAGACGGCATCATCTACATTGGAGTTCACACTCGCGATCTGACAGGTCTGATCAATGTTGAAGACAAACCGATTATATATACCTACGGTTACACACAAGACGCTATTTCAATTCAGTATAATGATGAACAGGCATCCTATGAAGCGATGTCGTACTTGGTACGAAAGGGACACAGTCGCATCGCAATTATTAGCGGTTTGATGGATTCGATTCCTTCAAGACGCCGATTAAATGGTTATTACAAAGCAGTTACGGAGTTTGAATTGCCGTTTGACCCTACCTTGATTAAGATAGGAGACTGGGAACGAGATTCAGGCTATAGGATCGCCAACGAGCTACTCGACATGCACAATCCGCCGACTGCGATTCTGTCGATGAACGATGTTATGGGCGTGGGGGTTCTTCAGGCTGCAAAGGAGAAGGGGATTAGCGTCCCTGGAGATATTTCGGTGGTTGGTTTTGACGATAGGGAATTTAGCGATTATCTCAGCCCACGCCTGACAACAATGAGCCTACCGCTTCATGAGATGGGGTATTTGGCGATTGAAACGCTATATCGTTTGATCAATGGTGAAGACGTTCAAGACCTCACCATGCCGGAATGCCGCCTGATCGAACGTGATTCAGTTCGGATGTTAGAACCTTAAAAGCTTGGAAAGAAGCGGGTGAGTTACATTGCAAAGGGTCAAACGCGGTTAGGCTCCGCTACTCTTCTTTGGAAAGAGGTTGCATCATATCAGGAATATAATATTCCTTACCCAATATAATTTAAACGTTTAACCGAATTGCCGATATATGAAGGGGTGATTTGAATGGCGATTCTTAGCAATGATAAATTTAAAATCAAATTTGGAGAACGTGGAACCGTCCAGTCATTGGTGATGAAAGATGATCCCCATAAGATGAATTGGGTAGTGGATCCTTGCTATTTACAAGAGGTCGGATTTCAAGATGATGAGGATAAGCTTTTTGGAGAATGGAGCCTGAAGTTGAATGGAAGGTATGTACAAAGTTCAATGTTTGAGCCAAATATAACGAAACACAACACACATCATGTTACCGTAGAGTTCAAAGACTTACCGGTCAAAATCTTGTTTTCATATTTGCTCGAAGGAGATCAATTACGCTGGGGTATCGAATTGACGAATGAAACGGATGAGAGCCTTGAAATTCAAGGGTTACATGTTTGGTTTTCTCTCGCCTACATTATGTTTCGAACGCAAGATGTTTACCGTAACATGAATGAATCCTGTGCCGTATTTACGCACCTTGGTGGGAACTTTGCCAAATTTGCTGCTGTACGGCGAAGCAACGAAGGACCTCATTTGGGAATCTACACGCTCAGAGGAACTACGTCAACCATGGGTTCCCTTTGCCGGTATTGTAACCGCTTTCTAGAACAGGTTTCTCCCTCTTTGGACGGCTTGTTATACCACAGGCTCTCTTTGGTAGAGGATGGAACTTCATTGAAAGATTCGGTATCTACCGATTGGATATATGATGGCGCTTACATCCCTTTGACGTTAAAGCCTGGGCAAACCGAAAACTGGCAGTATGCCTTTGTGTCATTCCAGAACCTGGCGGATTTCTATCACCAAGGAAAGGCCCTCGGACATCCTCGCTGGAGCTATATACCCGTGGTGCCTAAAGGAGGACAATTCGAGGCCTCATTGATTCTTCCTAAAGAGCTGGAATTGGGGACGTTAAGACTGTACAGTGTGTCTGGAACCACGAATGACATCGTGGAACAGGATATCACGACACTCGTGATTCCTTCAGGAAACTCACTGTCCACAGATAAGGATTCTGATCAAATTAGCAATCACAGCGTTGATCAGGAGTACATAGTCAGCTTGCCTGCTGACGTACCGGGAGAACGCAAACTGGAAATGATACTCAAGGACGGACGTCGTGACATGCTGGTTTGGAATGTACTTGAACCAGTTCATACATTGCTCGAAAAGCGGGCAGAATGGCTTGCGGTTAACAGCTATGATGGTGGGGAGTCAGCTGTTCGGCCCCATGCGTTCCGTCCGTTGTCTAACCAAGGCGAGGCGCTGGGCAAATTGGCATTCATACTGATGAACAATTTGATGTCTTCACCTGTCCCTGCGCAGATTACGAAGGCGGAAGCAGCTGCAGTGCTGGATATGAAGAAGCACTGGTTCATAGACGGTGATTTGTCCCGGCCGCAACCGTTGTACGGTAACTTTTA
Organism: Paenibacillus xylanilyticus; assembly: GCF_047246825.1. GTDB lineage: Bacteria > Bacillota > Bacilli > Paenibacillales > Paenibacillaceae > Paenibacillus > Paenibacillus xylanilyticus_B. Next base: position 597,033 of record NZ_JBFOLB010000001.1, read on the forward strand.
TCGTATATACGATTTTGATTATATCGCGCACGTTTTTTATCTATTATCTCAGATGGATGAAAAGCTTCTTCATCTGCATTCTCCTTCCGAGTATTTGAAATGGGCCGGGGAAGTCATGTGTTTGCGACTTGATCCGGATTGTCATTTCGGCCAGAGAGAAAAGGACGAATCGCGTTTAAATGGAGTGTTCGTTCTGTACATACGAGAACTGCTGCATGAGTTGAACAGCAAGGGATATGCTGAATTGCACGACCGATTACGACAACTGTGGGATCGCTTTGGTCGGGAAATGGAAATTGCTGTTCGCCACTATGGCGGAGCTGTCACAGAGCACTTTTACGATAATGCCGGATTTGGTCCAACGTGCACAGCGTTGTGTTCCCTTGGACTTACCGACGAAGCTTCACAATATGGTCAGCTTATTTTGGCTAATATCGGGTTCAGCAACGATTATAGGCTGCAGAATCCGGATCGATGGTGGGAAGCACTGTCTCCTATGATTCATTCCTTGTGGGGCGGACTTGCAGCATCATCGGCATTGGTTGCTTATGAACATCTCGGCGATCCTGAATATCTGGAAGCAGCTTATCGCTCTACGATGGCAATCTTTCATTGCTATGACTGGAATGTAAGATCCACACCACGAAGGCTGGAGCAAGGTGAAGCTGCATCGACGTATAGTGTAGCTGCGCCCAATTTGAACATGCCGGAGTTGTCGCGTAATCGTTTCGGACAATCGGTGTTCGTGGGAGCAGACGATCCGCTGTTTGCCGCTTTGTTCTCCGATGTATCGGGGGATGATTGGGATATGGGTGAAGAATTAGTGGCTTATTTGTTGGGGTTTGGAACTACAACCTATCTCTATCGAGATGGAGAAGGCACATTAAGGTGCGTCAACGGATTCGTGACTGAAGAACATGCCGGGTGGACCGTGAAAAGTTATGCGGCGTATCCGTCCAGATACGTATTCCGTGAGGAACAGTTAGAGTTCCGAGCACCTCAAGGAACATTGCAAAAGAGCATTCGCCTGGAGAATGGAAAGTTCTCTGTATACTCATGACCGTCCGTTCAACTTGCCATTGCCCATTCGGTCTTAAATGGGAAGTACAGACTTGGCAACGATCAGCATCATGTAATTATCCGGATATGAAGAAGGACTACGTTTTTAAGTTAAACGATTAAATTCGTTGGCTTGAAATAAATAGCATTCGAAAAGGGAGGAAACAAACATGAGGTTTGGTAAGCGCAAGTTGGTACTATCTCTCGCATTAACCTTGGCTTTCTCCACGCTAGCAGGTTGTTCCGGGAATTCGGACACTTCCGGCAATGCCAAAAATGCAGGGGCGGGCAACGGGGATACCTCCGCTGGGGGCGTCACTCTTGAGTTGCTGTATTGGGGGGATGATGTGCAGAAGCAACTGGTGGAATCCGCTGCAGAAAAATATACGGCGGACACCGGGGTGAAAATCAATGCGCAGGTGTTGCCCGCAGACGGCACATTCGACACCTTCATCCAGACGAGACTTCAATCCGGAGAACTGCCGGACATCAGTTACATGGGGGAAGCTGACATTCAAAAATATAATGAGATGGGCATTTTGGAGGACATTTCCGATCTACTTGCGGATGGAAGCATTCCAGAGAAACTTCCTGCAATCACCATCCATACCCCAGAACAGAAAGTAATCGGTGTAGGTTTGTCCAATCAAATGGAACTGCTTTTCTATAGTAAATCGAAATTTGATGAGGCAGGCGTTCCATATCCACCTACCAAGGTTGAAGAAGCCTGGGATTGGGATACCTTTGTTGCCAATGCCAAGAAGCTAACCAAGGACTCAAGTGGTAAGACGGCCGCCGATGCTGGGTTCGATGCTGCATTGACCGAAAACTATGGTCTTGGTTTTACGGCAGGTCGTGAATTTCACCATTTTTGGGCAGCGAGCGCGAATGGAGGTGGCATTGTATCCCCGGATGGAAAAGAGTTTCAATGGGATTCACCCAAAACGACAGAAGGTATTCAAAAACTGGTTGATCTTGTGAACAAAGACAAAGTTGCTTCTGCCTTTAGCTATACCTGGAGTTCTGGGATTGGCTCGGCTGTGGATGCGTTAAGCGGGGGGTACGCTATGGCAATCAGCGGATCCTGGGATTTAGCGAATATCAAAGGCAATGAGGATATTGGTGTAGGTGTACTTCCTAAAATGGAGAGAGCAGTAACCATGAATGCTGGAGCTCCTCTAGTTGTGTACAATACTTCCAAACATATCGAAGAGGCCAAGAAATTCTACGCCTACATGGTCAACCCGGAAAACAGCCTAGACCTGCTGAAAAGCGGAGCATGGCTGCCCAATCAGGCAGACTGGTATACGGACCCAGCTTTAATTGATCAATGGACGGCAGATCTGCCAGCAAGCGCGAAGGAAACAATCCTTAGCTATGCCACGACTAAGGATGCCATTGTCCAATGGCCTGCGTATTATGTTCCGGCTTACTTGAAAATGAACACAGAATACGAAAAGTCGATCGACCAGGCATTATCGGGACAGAAAAGCGTCAAGGAAATCTATGATGCAATTATGCCGGTAATTAAGTCGCTGTGGGAAAGTGGGAAGGTTTCCTAGCAATAGGAACGCTGAAGTTTGAATTTGAAAAGAGAGGCTATGCTTATGAATCCAGAACGCAAAATTGATTCGGAATCCACCCCAATCCGAAGATTTGCTAAAGGTGCTACCAAAGAGGCCATTGCCGGATATCTATTCGCCGCTCCCGCCATTATTGGATTTTTGGTGCTGACGATGTATCCGATGCTCGCCAGTTTATATTACAGTTTTCATAAAATTACGATTATGAGTGGTAGTCAGGTCATGGAATGGATTGGGCTCGATAATTTCAAGTACATTTTCAGCAATCCCAGCTCTGAATTCAAAAAGTCCATTACGGTTACGCTGGTTTACGCATTTGTTAACGTTGCGCTCGTTATCGTGTTCTGCCTGATCGTTTCCTTACTGCTGAACCGCAAATTTATCGGAAGAAATTTGCTGAGAGCCATCTTTTTTCTGCCATCCGTCGTACCGATGCTAGCGACAACGATCGTGTGGCAGATGCTATTGCAAAATCAGGCCAAAGGGGGACTCATCAACTGGGTTCTACTGCAGATGGGCATTGCACCTTGGGATTTTCTCAATGATCCACTACGGATTTTCTACACCTTGTTTATCATGAGCCTGTGGACATGTGGCGGGACAATTGTTGTATTTATCGCCACGCTGCAGGACGTCCCGGGTGAACTGCTGGAAGCCGTAGAGATGGACGGAGGAAACGCCTGGCACAAGTTTCTGAAGGTAACTTACCCTACAATTAAACCCGTACTCTTTTTTCAGCTCATCATGTGTATGATGACGTCGATCCAGATCTACACCCAGAGCGTGGTGTTATCTAGAAATGGTGCGCCTGATCGAATGACATACTTTATCAACGTCATGATCTACGACCATTCCTTTGTTCAAGTGGGCATGCGTGGTTTGGCATCAGCCGAAGCCTGGATTGTTTTTCTGATCACTTTGGTGATTACGGGTGTGTTGTTTTACTTTCAAGGCGCACTTAAACGTGATGATTCCATGGGCAAACGAAAGTGGGTGAGATAATGGAGACGGTACCTGCACCGATGAAATATACAAGCATCAAGCAGGCAAAAAACCGAAGAAAAGCGATTCATTTCGGATTAATTTTGTTATCTCTCCTGCTTGCATTAATGTTTGCTTTTCCATTGTACTGGCTATTACGCGGAGCAATGGTTAGTCATTCTGAAATATTGGCTAGGCCGCCTGTATTTTTTCCGAAGGAGCTTGGGTTCGAGAATTTCAGGCTTGGGTTGGAACGGATTCAGTTCTGGCGTCAGCTATGGAATTCCGTCTCCATCGTCGTTCCTTATGTCATTGGTACCGTGATAACGACCAGCTTTGCGGCATACGCGTTTGCCAAATTACGTTTCCCTATGCGCGGCGCCTGGTTTGTACTTGTCATCAGCAGTATGATGCTGCCTAGTGCGGTTACATTACTGCCGCAGTTTTCGTTATATACATCGCTTGGGCTTGCAGGCAAACCTGCGCTAATTATTCCAGCCTTTTTTTGCGCAGGCGGTAATGCATACTTCGTTTTTCTGCTAAGACAATTTTTCATGACCATCCCTGCTGAACTAAGCGAGGCGGCCAAAATCGACGGCGCGGGGTATTTCCGCATTTACTATCGCATCATGCTGCCACTCATTCGCCCTGCTATGATCGTTGTTGCACTATTCAGTTTTATCAACTGTTGGAACGAATTTTTCTATACGATGATTTATCTGAAAACAGAGGCCGATTATACCTTGCCCATGGGCTTGTACATGGTGAACGGAATGCGTATTCCGAACTATGAGCAGGTCATGGCGCTTGCACTGATCGTAACACTTCCCTGCCTGGTGTTTTTCCTGATCGGCAACAAATACTTTGTAGAAGGCATTACGTTGACGGGAATTAAAGGTTAATAAGGAGGAGACGAAGCAATGGCGAAAAAGAAGAGGAAATGGGCAACGAAAATGTGGGTGGCGGCTTTGGCCACCGTCGTAACCTTGAATACAGGCATCGTACCAGTATCGGCGAACTATACGACAGATTTTGTGCATGAAGGTGTGGGTAAAGACTACGGCGAAGCAACATGGAATAATAATCTGATCGTAAGACAGCCCGTGGATTTCAGTCAGGAAACTGTTGGCCAAATGATGAAAACCATTGAAGATTTTGATTTTGACCAATTCGCTGCAGATCATGCAGACTTACCATGGCTCGATCAATTGCTGGTAAACGAGGGTGTCATCCCAGACGACAACAACGATGATGGCAGTGCCAACACACTGTTCAGCCGAGGGAGCGCGCTATACATGAAAACGCAGGACAACAGGCAACTCGGTTTTGTCGGGACGGTACATTATGCGGATACCCTCAACAAGGATACGATGTACAATATTACCCTGTCCACGGGAGCCGTTGTGGAAGACAAGGGTGCTCGTAAAAATTATCCGAGCCATGCTGACCAGACTTACAAAAGCGGCGGATTGGATATCAGCCAGCGTAAATTTATTTCCTCCTCTAACAGTGCCGTTACTTTACTGAAGTTGACCAATAACGGTAATTCGCCAATTACGTTAACGATGACCGTCAAATCTCCATTTGTAACTGAAGCCGAGGGAGATGAATTGATCGGCAAACGGGTGGCCGCTCCAATCATGGTTGGACGCGCCGGAGAAAAATACGTGGAAGCGATGTCGTATGTTGACGTGCATCTAAGTGGGGATGGCATGATGCCTGCTGGCAATGATTTGGTCAAAGAGATTACGATTCCTGCAGGTACATCGGTGGATGAGAAAGTGGTCATGGGATGGTTGGCGGAAGAAATACCAGCCTCGAAAACGCAGTATACTGCGTTTAAAGCAAGTAATAATGAAAAGGCTTTCAGTGATCAGGTAAAGGAGTATAACGAATGGTGGGCGCAGAATATCCCCTACATCGATATTCCGGACGAAAACGTGAAGAAGGTACTGTATTACCGTTGGTGGTCCAACCGCTTCAACTTGCTGGAAGCCAACATTCCCGGCAACGACTGGCAATTCCCGATGAACATGGAAGGGGTGCTCGGTTATAACAACGGCATTACGGTCAGTGTTCCGTGGGTGTTGCAGGACTTGAAGTGGCTACGTGATCCATCTTATGCATACGGTACTTGGCTAGCCCAAGGCGAATATTCCGAAAACGCCAATTACAAAAACAACCCGGGACGACCCAATATCTGGACGTGGGACATGATGCAAAACACCTCGCAAGTTGGTTGGGAAGCTTACAAAATTTATGGTGGCGGAGAAAAGGTTTTGAAAAAATTCGCTGATTTCTCGGCAAACGATGTGACAGGTACATTGAATCATTTCCGGGGAACCAATCCTGATTTGGTCTATTACAATCACGGGCCGATTACCGGCAATGATGGAGACACAGTATCCATGCACTGGAAAGGAAACGGAAACTATGCGCGTTTGGACGGTTCTTCTACAGCGTATGCAAACGCGGTAGCCACGCAACAAATGTACGAACAACTCGGGGATGACGCAAACGCTAAACGCATGGAAGAGGTTGCCGAGCGCATTCGGAACGCGATCCTGAACAACATGTGGTACGACGAAGCGGACTTTGACGCTGACGGCGAGGCTGATACCAACGGGGAAGGCAGCTTTTTGCACAAAAAAGTTATCAACCAACAAGACGTATTCAATCCATGGCGTGACAACAATATGTTTGTGTTTAACTTTGGTGTGGTGCCGAAAGAAGGGGAGCCAGGGTACGAATCCAAGTACTTGACCCAATTGTCTGATTACGGCGATCCGAACTATTATCCGATTTTCCCATTCTTCACGGCAGATCAGCACAGTATCATGAAACGTGTGGAAGCATTCCAGAACGGAGAGACCAGCGCGTTCGGAACCGACCAGTTCGCTTGGTGCAACTTTGGAAATTATATCAATACCATTCGCGCTTCTTTACGCCACTACCCAGTGGAGAATATCAACAGTGACACCTACAAAACGTTGTTTGACTGGGGTGCTTGGCTACACACAGTTGAACCGGGTAATACCGACCATCTAGATTCCAATGAATTCTTCTGGCTGGAGGATTATTTCTTTGGTACGCCTTGGACGCCGCAAAACCCGCCGAATCCAAGTGGCAAGATGGTGCGGGCTTGGATTCACCACGATACGCTCGGCATGATGAATTATTCCGTCATGGAGGATATGGCAGGCCTTCAACCACGAGCGGACGATAAAATCGAGCTTTGGCCTCTTGATATCAAATACGACCATTTTGCTGTGGACAATGTGCGTTATCACGATGCCAATCTGTCCATTGTGTGGCAGGACCCGGCCCAGTATAACGATAGCGATCCATACTACAAGGATATCCCTGTCGGATACTCGTTGTTCATTAATGGAGAACGTGTCATGACTACCGATGAAATGTCGCATATCATTTTTGATACAGCAACGGGCAAAGTAGAAAAACCGGACGGTGACGTGCCAGGTGCCGTCGGGGACAACACAAACACCAACGTCATTTATGAAATTGGTAGCGCTGTTGATCTGGCTTCGGCAGACGATACGTCACTGGTAGGCAATGAAAAAGCAGTAGACATGTTCAATAAAGCTGGAGTTGATGTGGAGCATAGCGGCGTAAACCTGGCAACGGCATCTGGAACTACGGTTGAGTCTAGTTATATTCATAGCAACTCCAATGTGAACAGACTGGTAGACGGGTCTACGATTGCCTCCATTAACCATACCTCGAATACTGCGTTATTCGGCGGCTCGCCGAACCCATCCGATTCGGTTATGTTTCAATTTGACGGAGCCCAAGCGGTGGATAACGTGAAAGTGTACTTCTATAATGATCGGCGGCCAAACGGCTATGCAGCCCCGCAAACGTTTGGTGTGGAATACTTGGATGCGGACGGCACCACATGGAAGCCTGTGGAAGGGCAATTCCGTTATCCAGATTATGTGGCTGCAAATTACAACAATGTTGAATTTAATGCGGTGAACACGGCGGCCATCCGAGTCCATTTTACGCATGCATCGGGCTACTCGACAGGAATTAAGGAAATTCAAATCTATAATAACGACCTGAACGTAACGCCTTCGGAAAATCTTGCACCAAAAGTGCAATTAGACCTGCCAGTGAACGTGGAGCAAGGTGCCCCATTGAAGTTGGCGCCCGTAATTACGGATGATGGTCTGCCAAGCGGGCGTTTGACGTATGAATGGAATCTAGTATCAGGTGATGCTGGTGCAGTGCAGGCAGAGGCACTGGATCAGGCCACACTAAATGTGACATTCGGCGCGGTGGGCGAATACGTCTACGAGTTGAGCGTCAGTGACGGGGATGCAATCACGAAGGTAGAAGTACCCATCACGGTATACGTAGCGACGGCCGAATTGTCTAATGTCATTGCCAAGTTTGCAGATCGGGTATCGCCGCAGGGCAAACTTGTCCGTAATGCGGATGACTTCACTCCGGAGTCGTGGCAGGCTTTGCAGGCAGCGCTGACTGAGGCCAAGGAACTGCTTGCGAGAGATGATTATACGCTTGATGAAGTGCAGTCCATGACGAATCGAGTGCGCCTTGCTGAAGAGAGTCTCCGTTATCGCAATGCTGCCCTTTTGGCTACGCCAAGCGCTTCCTATACATCGGCATGGGAATCTTTAAACTCGGTGAATGACGGGTATATTCCTTTAGTTCCTGGGAGCATCGGTAACCCAGAGATCGAAACTCAATATGGAAACTGGGGATCGCCCAACCAGAATCATTGGGTGGAATATACATGGAAAAACCCTGTGACCCTGTCTGGTAGTTCGATGTACTTTTATGATGATGGAGGCGGCGTTCAGGTTCCGGCTGATTACAACTTCGAGTATTGGGATCAGGAGACGGGCGAGTATGTGGCGGTTAGCGGACTTAGTGATAAGAAAATGGAAAAGGGCAAATTCAACCAAGTCACCTTTAATGAAGTCACGACCGACAAATTACGTTTAACGATGAAGAACCAAAGCAGTTCGGTGTACACCGGTTTAAAAGAATGGCGGGCCATCTCTGCCAAACCTGAAGGGGAAGAACCACCTCAAACAGAGCATGGTGCGATAACGGCCATTGAGCCAGCATCGGTCAATACGACCATTAACGTCATGCCTGAGCTGCCTTCACAAGTCACCGTGACCTATGAAGACAATACGAAAGGGCTAGCTAATGTAGTGTGGGATGAAATTCCGGAAAATAAGCTATCCATCGCGACCGATTTTGTTGTGCTTGGCAGTGTGGAAGGAACCGACCTGAGAGCAAGCCTGCGTATTTATGTTAAATACGATAAGTCCCGCCTAAAAGCGGCAATTGATGCTGCTTCGGATCCTTCCGTGAACGAAGAGAACTATATTGGCACACCGGAACAATGGCAAACGTTGCAAGCAGCTTTGCAGATAGCTAGTGACGTGTATAATAATGACGCTTCGACCGAAGGAGATATCGATTCGGCGTACAAAGCGCTGCTGGAAGCTTTTGAAGCCCTAGAGCCGGTAGAGGAACACAATGTAACTATTATCGGTATCAACATTCCAGGCGGTTCTGTGGATCAGTTGGCGAAGGAAATCGTTGTTCCTGAAACGACGACGCTGGAAGAACTTAATGCGGGGTTGAACGTCCCTGCAAGTGTGACATTTGCGGTGTACGAATCTGATGGGCTGACATCGGCAATTGATTTAAAGACTGGATACAAAGTGACGGTAACAGGTTCAGATCAAATTACGACGAAGACGTACACCGTCCTGATGGTTACAGAAAATCCGCCAGTGGATACAGTGGCGCTCGAAGCGAAGCTGAATGAAGCAAAGGCGTTGAAGCAAGAACGGTACACGGCGGCAAGTTGGCAGAACTTAGCGGAAAAGATGTCTTCTGCTGAACAATTGTTGACGAGCGGTTCCGCTTCACAGGCTGACATTGATGCTGCGGTTCTCGCGCTGGATTCTGCAATTGCGGGATTAAAACTGTTACCTACACCTATACCTACACCGACTCCAAGCCCATCGCCATCAGCTCCAACACCAGTTCCAGCACCAGCTCCTACGCCTTCGGATCCGAAAAAGCTTACGCCAGTTACCGTGAGCCAAGGCAGAATCGAAGTAAAAGCAGTTGCTAGCGAAAAAGATGGTAAGGCCAAGGCTCAGCTTACAGACAGCCATATTAATGCAGCGCTGCAAGATATGAAGGACGGGAAGTTAACTATTGTCATCCAAAAGGACATGGAAACACAACAAGTCGAAGCCGTGCTTCCATGGAATACGCTTAGTACTACGAAGTCTTTGACCAGTGTAAGAATTGAAATGGGATCAGCCGTTTTGACGATACCTCATCAATTCCTGACTACGTTTAAGGACATCAGTAATCTGGGAGTGGCCTTTGAAGCCGTGGAACCAAGCGAGCTGCCAAAACATGCTGGAAAACTTCGTGAAGCAGAAGTGGTCAGCAACATCACGGTAACTGCGGATGGAAATAGTATTTCTTCTAAAGAACTGCATGGAAAAGGACTTAGGCTAGCCATGCTTTATCAGTTGAACTCAGGGATGAAAGGGCATCAGGTGTTTGCATTTACGCTGAACGATGCCGGAGTGGCCCGAACTATTGTCGACGGTAAATATGATGCATCCACAAAAATGTTTGAGTTTAATATGCATCAGAACGGCATGTTCGGAGTACTTGGCGCAAACGTTGCCTTCAAGGACTTGATCAATGTGAATTGGGCTGTGGAAGGCATTGAAGCACTGGCAGCAAGGGGAGCTATTGAGGGAACGGGAGCTGGAGATTTTAATCCGGCATCTCAAGTAACCCGGGCAGAATTCCTCAAAATGTTGATGAACACATTCGATCTGTTGGATGAAACAGCAACACCCGCATTTAGCGATATCAAAGAAGGCACATGGTACAGCACTCCAATCGCAAGTGCGCATAAGCTGGGCATTGTCAAAGGCAAAGCAGATGGCACTTTTGGTCCCAATGAACCAATAACCCGCGAGGAAATGGCCGTGATGATTTATCGGCTTGCAGGTAATTTAAATGTTACATTATCAATTGAAGGGGAAGATGATTCTGCGAAGTTTGTTGATTTGGAGAATCTTTCTTCGGAATCCTCAGCAGCAGTAGAGGCTGTTCGCATGGGTGGTTTAATTACAGGCATGCCGGATGGCCGCTTTATCCCTAGTGGCCAGACCACACGTGCGCAAGCGGTGACGGTTATTTACCGATTACTGACAAACCTAGAATAAGGGCTGCTTGGACTATTCAAATGTGGGTACACTCCTAAACTCTAAATCCACCTGATTAAAATAATGGTTGCTCCTAAACGTTTGTTATGGGGCAACCATTATTTTCGCGGAACAAGAACATTGGGCCATTGTCGATTGAACAAAATTTATAATTGAAATATGATATCTATTTCATTAAGCTAACGGGCGGAATATAATATCGCGAAAGAAATATACATAAGCTGATTCTTTCTGGCCTAATAATTAGATGATATTATGATTAGCCGTTAAGGAACCAAGTTCAGCGAGAATTTAACGCAATCAATGCAATATGTGTGTAGTTAAGGTATACGAACTAACTGGTTTGAAGCTCGAGATAGTGATACTAACTAAGTTATACCCGCTTTTAGAAGGACACTACTCGATAGTAACGTTTATTTATTACATACTCAGCCATATAAATTCATGTTGGAAATTTTCGGGTATAACCCTTCCCCCCTAAAGCAATACTCTAGAGGAAACTCATTAACTTCGAAGGGGTTAACTTACATGCTAAATGCTAAAACAACAGAAATTGTAAAAAATACAGCGCCGGTGCTTAAGGAACATAGTCACCAAATCGGAAAACGATTTTATGAATTACTTTTCCATAGAGCTCCTGAGTTAATCAATATTTTTAATCAAACCAATCAGAAGAGGGGAATCCAGCAGGAAGCCCTAGGTTACGTAGTTTATGCTGCAGGCGAGCATATCAATAATCTCGGGGCACTAACCCCAGTTATTCGAAGAATTAACGAGAAACATCGAGCCATTGGGATTCGAGCCGATCAGTATCCAATCGTTGGCGAGACATTACTACAAGCAGTAAAGGATGTGCTTGGAGATGCTGCAACTCCAGAGATTCTGGATGCATGGGGACAAGCATACGGATATATTGCCAACCTCTTTATACAAATGGAGGAAGAGTTGTATGAGGAGACTGAGAAACAGGTGGGCGGATGGTCTGGTTATCGGCGATTTATCGTGGATAAAAAAGAAATGGAAACCAAAGAGGTTACCTCATTCTATCTTAAGCCAGAGGATGGGAGAGCCATAGCATCATATAAAGCTGGGCAGTATTTGACGCTAAAAGCCGAAATCCCTGGTGAATCCTACACACATATCCGTCATTACAGTTTGTCCGAAGCGCCTGGTAAGGACTATTATCGGATATCCATCAAGGGCGAGGATGCAGCACGCAATGATCCGGAGGGAGTTGTTTCCCACTATTTGCATGACCAGGTCCAAAAAGGGGATAAGCTGCTTTTTTCTGCTCCTGCAGGTGATTTCGTTTTGAGTACAGATGAATTTCCAGTCGTTTTCATCAGTGGAGGGATAGGAATAACTCCATTACTCAGCATGTTAAACGAAGTCGTGCAGAAACAACCCCAGCGTAAGGTCCATTTTGTTCACGCTACTAAAAATGGTCAAACCCATGCATTTCAATCACATCTTACAGAGCTCGTTCAATCAAACAACCATATAAAGTCCTATGTCTGTTATACATCACCTACGCAAGAGGACCTTGCCTCTCACCGGTTTGATATAGAGGGACACATTAATTTGGAAGTGCTGTCGTCAATTAAACCGGCTGAACCGGCACAATATTATTTGTGTGGATCGATCCCTTTTATGGAGGATATTATAAAAAAACTTAGTGAACTAGCTGTGCCCAAGGATCATATTCATTATGAATCCTTTAGTCCAATAGCAATGTTAGATGAGGAGTAGGGATTAATTTAAGGCAACCTTATTCAAAATGACATCTAGAGCTTAACCCGTTTTTTACCTTCCCAAGTAAAAGCCCTTTGATCAAGTGAGGTGTACTCCTTAGAACTGACATTGGAGAAAAACTGGGTTTAACCGATAAAATTCCGAGCATTATTATGAATAAAAAAGGGAATTAGTTTAAGGCGTCATCCATTGCAATGCAAAAAGTAGCGATTAGCTTTCACGTCGATGTCGAGAACATAAGCATAGTCCAATTAATAGTCGCTATTTTAGCGGCTTTTTAAATTGAAACAAGTTCTTTTTCCATGTTAAACAGGGACAGACAGACTCTTTGGAATTATCAGTGCATAACCACCTGTCGAGGGACAAGAACTTGTACCGATTGCCGTAAAGGACAAGAACATGAGTCAATTAATGATTAGATAAGTATCTAACTATGTCTTCATGCAATTTCACTAAGCTAACGGGCAGGTTAGTCCTAATTAGGCTACAGGAATATCGACAAAACTAACCTTCAACTTTTATCGGGGTTTTATCTTATATTGAACTTGTGAACAACTGAAGTACGTTAGGGAAGTGGGTAATCCACTGGGCTTACAAGTGGTATCGTATGGAAAAGAATCAAGATAAACAATATACTAGCTATATAGTTTTATGTAGAGGTGAATATCAAATGGATGAAATCGATGAATCAAAACAAATTGTATTACAAATCGGCGGTGCATTGAAAAAGTACAGAAAAGAAAAAAACATGACCTTAGACGACTTATCGGAATTAACGGGCGTAAGCAAACTTACTCTGGGAAATATCGAACGTGGCGAGACAAATCCAACTTTGGCAATGATATGGAAAATTTCAAAAGGCATATCTTTACCGCTATTGGCTTTGTTCACATCAGAGAAACCTGTTAGTTTGTATCGAGCAGGCGAGGGACTGCGGTTTTCTAATGATGAGAAAAATTGGATCATTGAACCAGTCTTTAAAAGCAACGATATTGAAATGTGTCGGGCATACTTACAGCCAAATAGCTCGTATTACCCTGAAGGTCATCATGTGAATACAACTGAAATTGCGACAGTAATGACTGGTTCCATTGAGATACAAGTCAATGGAGAGATTTACACATTGAATCAATATGATACGATCAGTTTTCGTGCAGATTATCCTCACTCTTATACCAATCTTACGAATAGCGAAACCGTGCTTCATATATCCTTAAAATATGGTTTCTAAAAGTCGAAAATCCACTTATTAAATACAACTCCGAATTCCATGAAAGGAATTCAGAGTTGTATTTTTGTTTTTTAAGAGTTTCAGTATGATATAAAATATTTCTTGTTTAAAATAATATATTATAATATACTTTTGTTGTTCGCGCGGATGTTATAGCAAAGTTTTTTCAATCAACAGGAAGCAAATATAATACGTAAGAATTCAGGAAGGAGAAATGAAGAATGCCGAATAAACAAAATAAAAAATTCGTGCCATCCTCTGTAGGGCTGATCATTCTCGGCATTATTGTTATTGCAGCTAATTTACGTACTCCCTTAACCTCAGTTGGTCCTTTAGTGAGTTTTATAAGGGATGACGTTCATATTTCAAATACATTAGCAGGCCTGATCACAACGGTACCCTTGCTTGCCTTTGCTTTATTATCGTCTCTTGTACCAAAATTAGGACGAAGATATGGGGTTGAGCGTATCATTTTGATTGCCCTAATCTTTCTGACTGTTGGTATTGTAATACGTTCATTATCTGGCGCAGTTAATCTGTTTATTGGAACAGCCGTTCTTGGATTCGCCATTGCCATATGTAATGTATTATTGCCAAGTATAATCAAAAGGGATTTCCCAAATAAAATTGGCTCCATGACAGGAGTTTACTCCATTTCAATGAATTTATGTGGAGCAATCGCATCGGGAATCAGTGTACCGCTAGCCGTGAACGCCGGTCTAAAATGGCAGGGAGCATTGGGAATATGGGGGATTCTAAGCTTTGTATCGATCCTCTGTTGGCTACCTCAATTAAGAAATCAAACGAAACAAACAGCCACGACGAGTCAACAAATGGCCAGCAACAATGTGAATGTTTGGCGATCCCCGCTTGCCTGGCAAGTAACCTTGTTTATGGGTATACAGTCCATGGTTTTCTATGTGCTGATCGCATGGTTGCCTGAAATTTTAAAGCAGCAAGGAATTGATTCCAACCAATCAGGATGGTACCTCTCGATCATGCAGTTAGCGATGCTTCCATTTACCTTTATTGTTCCCGTTATTGCCGGGCGCATGTCTAGCCAACGTTTGTTAGTGGTCATCACGACCATTTTGCTTTTGACAGGAACGCTTGGACTTCTTTTCGGGAACTCCAGTATCATTCTGTTGTGGATCATATTACTCGGAATTGGTGGGGGGTTCGCCTTTAGTTTGGCTATGATGTTTTTCGGGTTGCGCACTGAAAATGCGCATCAAGCAGCGGAACTATCTGGCATGGCCCAATCGATCGGATATCTTCTTGCCGCAATCGGTCCAGCCCTTATAGGATATCTGCATGATGCGACAAATAGTTGGAACCTGCCACTTTCCATTCTGCTTGGCGCTTCGGTCTTACTCTTTTTAGTTGGTATGGGAGCAGCAAGTAATCGTTTTGTAGGTAGCCGCAATAGTTACGAGCTGCAACGGAAAGGATGATAACGATGTTTGACAAAATTATGGTGGCCATTGATAAAGCTGAAATAACGAACAAACTCCTTGATGCAACCGTTGAAATAGCCCAAAATAAACAAACTCAAGTTACCTTGGTTAATGTCAGCCAGGATTATGTGTCCAGCGGCATGACATTTGTACCAGAGAATTTTTTGGAAGACATACTGAACGAAATGGAGAAAGCGAGTTTGGAACAGTTGCACCAAGCCAAATCTAAATTAAAGTCTGCGGGGATTAACCCGGAAACTGTTCATCTTAAGGGAGATCCTGGGCATGAAATATTGAATTATGCAAGGGATACCGAGCAGCAACTTATCATTATCGGAAGCCGTGGGCTAAGGGGCATAAAAGAAATGATGCTTGGAAGTGTCAGTCACAAGGTTTCACAGTTATCAAGCTGCCCAGTCCTCATTGTACATTAACTCCTTCGGGGACTGTTGAGATGATGCATTGTTATATTGGCGGGGGAGCGTTTAGAGTATGAATCATACAGCGGCATTCCAGGATATTTGTGTCCTACAATGCCGCTGTTTCTATATCCCTTTAGTTGCTCAAATGCTGATCCTAAGATCACGGGAGAGGACCTGCCACTACACGGTGCTCCACAATGATCACCACCGTCCGGGCTCGCCAGCATCTAAGTGAAACCGTTTTTTAAATGGAACTCTTGTCCGCGGTATATATTGAATAAGAATGGTCCGGCAGGGTTTCTGATGCATATGTACATAAAAAATATTATGTAAACTATAAACGTTCCGTCGAAACACCCTGGATTTTCTTATAGAACTCGATGAGACGATCCACGTCATCAGTAATGATGCGTACAGAAGCAAAATACACGAGATAACATCCTTCCTACAATAAGTAATATAGCTTTGTATCGTAGTATATTGGATCCAAAGTACTTCTGGTTTAATCCTACTCCTTTACGATTACTTACTCCGACTATACATAAACGCTCCTGACAACAGTTTGTCAGGAGTGGTGTTTTATGAAGAAACCAGAGGAAAAAGAGTGTAGGACTAAATTAACGGGAAACTAGAGTTCAATATTAAAAAGGTATCCGCTGATCAATGTGATTGGTAGTTCTTGTTCAGCTAATTACTGCAAACCCTCAATCCCCAAGCTTGCAATAATACTAAGTGCGGAAGAAAAGAAAGATTACTTATCAGGCATGTTTGACTATTCTCGCATAACCATTTCGGGTAAAAATATAATATATAATCAAATATGTATAAGGAAGGTGAAAGAGATTGGACCTAATCATATATTCCGCACTTGCACTAATTTATTTAACCCTTGTTATCAGGATTACTATTCATTTATCCCGCAAAAAGCATTGGCTCAATTACTCCGTATTCCAGCTTTTCGTATTATTCTGCCTTGCATATGATAACGGAATTATTGCATTAGGTAATGTCATCGGAGAAGGGGAGCTACTCCTGAGACTTAGCAGTATTTGATTTTGGCTGCATGCGTTTGCTACTCCTACCCTAATACTCGTAGGCTTCTATATCTTACGTTGCTCAGGTGCCCAATTTTCAAAAAACATGATTACACATATTGCTGCCTGGCTGCTGACACTAGGCCTTATCATTTACCAAATTATTAGTTCAACGTTATCCGAAGTTAAAAATCTCATTGCCATTGAGGAGTATGGAGTGCTGAGGTACACAGCAGAAGGTCACGCAGGTCCGCCGTTCATGGTTATCATTGTTGGTTTTGTGCTCTTATTAATAGGGGGCATAGTACTAGCGAAACAAAAATGGGTATGGCTGTTTGTCGGAACGATTCTATTATTTATAGGACAAGGAATCCCTATAACAATTGAAAGCACCGCTTTAACCAATGTGTTTGAACTGATCCTCATGTTCTCGATATGGATCACCACTTCACAATGCCTGCTTTCTCAGAGGCGCTAAAAATATTCTAGGATAAAGGGTATTCTGCTCCGGGTTAGTTGACCAGTTCATTCCTTCCATGATCTAATCGTCCAGTTCATTAGGGGGCGGTTGAATGATCGTCGATGTCGGGGCTTTTGTATACTGAAATAATTGGTGTAAATAGGATATACCACATATCTGGGATTCAATGATCTTATCTAGATACGTCCTGACATTCTCAGCAATATTCATAATTCCCAGCGAATCCGTATGTTCGGTTGCGGCGATGGATTGCCTAAAATACACGGTATCTTCTGAATACACGGAGCTTTGTAGCATTTGAATCAATCTGATTTTTAGCAAATGAGATCCACTGTATCGGCGATAACGGTTGTCAGGGTCTCGATCCGCCGTTACATATCCTGCTTGCTCCCAGTACCGGATCGCCGATTTGGGAGCCTGCGTCAATTCAGATGCTTCGTTGATGGTGAACGTCTTCTCTGCATACGGAGATTTATTCTCTGTAGCGTACATCCGAATATCCTGGATTAACTTATCTAATCTCTCTTTTTCTTCGAACAAAACGACTTCCTTTTCCCTGATGATCCACATTGCATCTTTTAGTTTATCCTGATGGATGCAACGAAGCACCAAGGCTGTCACTTCCATTCCGAATGCTGGGGCCATGGCTAGGATACACGAAAGATAGGCTGCGTGCAGGTCCGTATAAATTCGGTAGCCATTTGAAGATCGTTCAGCTGGAGGTATTAGGCCTTTAGCTTCGTAATTTCTTATAGTACTGGCGCTAATCATGAATTTCGCCGCCATTTTTTTAGGGCGCATCGTCACTCGCATCTCTCCTCATTACAATTGATCAACATTCAACAAGCTTATAAGGTCTTCTGTGAAAATAGTTGATATTCCTTCTCTTTTTTTGCTGAACCTTCGAATTGGCTTGCAAGTTGTACAATGGAATTGAAATGAATTAGAAGGAGGCGTTTGCTTGTGAAGAAAAGATTCCCGATTTTCCGGCAAGACATGGCAATCGAAGAAATAAGTGAAGTGGCCAACAGTTATATTAAGTCTGAGTGGAGGTCCTTGTACGAATCCATGCATGAACAATTGACGGCTGCTTTTGTTGAAATTGAAGATGCGGCCTATGGTCTTTATTTGGATCAGCTTATGCCGTGTATATTCGAACAGCTGGAGAATACCGGTTTCAGTGCTAGGGAGAAGCTCGAAGAGAATGATTTCGTTATTGCCAAGCGCTTGATATTCCGAAACTCTCTTGAAAAATGGGGGACAGAAGACAACAGATCGAGAATATTTTGGAACGTGATCTATGACAAGCAAGGCAACCCAATCGGCACCATACTCACGGAAATCCCTCACTCACATTTGAAATTCGACATCCCTTCGGTACCAGTCATTTACTCACTGCAGGAGAATCTTAAGGAGCGGATCGTCCAAGGAATTAAGGAAATCAAGGAATCCGTATAAGTATAAAGTAATTTAGATGTAGAACCTTATACACTCCATATTTAAGGTTTCATAATCACCATTTTTATGAGAAATCTGGATACAAAAAACCAAAGAGGTTCAGCTTACGCAAAAGTTAATTTTATTTAAATATGAGAAATTAACTGTGTGAATCCTGTTATTATAAACCAAAGGTCGTTCAACTAACGGGAAACGATAGTCAATTAAGAGAACAAGAAGGCAGCCGACCTACGTGGTCAGCTGCCTTTGTTCAACTCATGGGCAGTTTAGCATAACTATACAGTTCCCCAATTGTATGGATGAGTCAGGTAGTCCTATCTACATTATGATAATGAAAAGAGAGGCAGATATCCTATCAAAAAAAGCATGAAATCAATACTGAAAAATAGTCACAAAAGCAGGGTGGAGGGAACCGTCAAAATTTTTCACTATACCGTGAGTCGTTCAACTAATTTAACTGTTATTTCTTCGCATGAAAGATCTTCATTACTAATTGCCCGAAGTAATAACTTTCTTCCCATCTCCACTAAAGGTATTTCAATTGTAGTAATATTCATAATTTTAGCTATAGGTTGATTGTCAAACCCTATAACAGCCAGTTCATCCGGTATTGAAATTCCCTTTTCCTTACTACATGTAACAATTCCTGCAGCTATTTGGTCGTTTGAAACCAATAAAGCTGAGGGAGGATTATTCATAGTTATTAATTTTTCGACGATCTTCTCCCCATCCTTGAAATCATAATTTTCTGAGAAAATATATTCGGATTCAAATGGTTCGTTGAGCTTATTTAAAAAATCCCTATAGGCTGATATCCTTTGCACACCGTTCGTTCCCACTTTTCTCCCTACGCAAATGCCAATCTTTCTATGACCTTTAGAGTACAAATACTTTAAACCCCTGGAGAAACTTTTATAATGATCCATAAATATTGAGGAAACTTTTCTGTCTCCCGTATTCTCACAAAAGATGATTGGACCATAATCTAAATAGGTATCTATAATATCCCATTGACAAATTCTAGAACAAATGATCAAAGCGTCTATTTGCTTTTGTTTTAACATATCTAATGCTTCAATTTCCCTATTTTCTTCATAATTAGTCTGGAAGAGAACCATCTTATAGTTAGAATTCAATGCCTGGTTTGCAATCCCCTCGACGATCAAAGCAAAAAATGGATGATTGAAAAATGGGATTGCAACACCTATAAGAAAGGTTTTTCCTTTACTTAAATGGACGGCATTTATATTTTTTTCATATTTGCTCGTCTCAATAGCTCGTCTAACCGCTTTTATTTTTTCTAAGCTTACATAAGGCTGATTATTGATTACACGGGATACGGTTGTAATTGAGACGCCCGCCATTTTTGCGATATCTCTTATGTTTGCCATTTTTTCTCCTTTCAAATTTTTAATGCTTGCTCTGAAACGGTTTCCATAATCTAAGCTTATATCAATGTATAAAAAGTTTAGGAGGAACTTGTATGGTTTTAGTGTTGGGTATATTGAGTTTAATCTTTACATGTACTTGTATCTTAATTTTAGCATCATTTGCTATTTCACTACATGAAAAAAAGTCGGAAATAGATAACAAGAATGACCCATTCAGTTATTTATTTGAAGTTTATAATGAGAAATAAATACTTGAATTAAGTCAATTTATTTTCACTAAAAATAATTAAGAAAAGAGGAAGAAAATGAGCGATAAACAAGTAACTCTACATGCTTTTGAAACAGATTACATTAAAGAACTGCATCACTGGTTGAATGACTCCGTTTCCATTTCCATGGTTGGAAGAACTCCATTGACCTATGAACAAACTGTGAATCATGTGGAGGAAAAACGTCAAGACGGAGATCTTTTATTAGCTATAAAAAATGAAGAAAAGCGTCTAATTGGATGGGTTTTTCTTCAAAATATAGAACTTGAACATGGTAGGGCAAGTATTGGTATCTTGTTAGCTCCAGAAGCTCGTGGACAAGGTTATGGAGAACCTGCTATGAAGCAAATGCTTGGCATTGGTTTTAAGCAACTACGTTTAAATAAAATTTACTTAACAACAAGAGGTGTTAACGAACAAGCTATTAGTTTGTATAAGAAAGTGGGATTTATTGTGGAAGGGAAATTAAGGAAACACGCTTTTTTTGAGGGGGAATTTCACGATACGTATATTATGGGGGTTTTAGCGTCGGAATGGGATTGAGTTTTTTGTGTTCAGACATGGGTACTTTAAGCACATATCCATTATTTGAAGTTACTCAACTTATTGAGTTCCTAAGATTATTGAGCGAGCAGATGTCTGGTTTACAATGATCGATAAGCCTAATTATTTATGCTCTAACGTTTATCTCACCAAGGTTAACCGAATTCTTATGGCTTAGGCTCCATCTGGCTCTAGATAAAATCTGGCCTATTTTTCAAATTGCTGTTCCTGCACTGCATTTCTTAATCATACTACTTTTCACTGCTCAAATTCAGTAAACCGTCAAGAGTGAACTGCATCCCAATTGTTAGACACCATCTAGCAATTGGGGTGGTCCGTTGAAGCTCTAGAAGCTGAATTAGAACGTTTACGCATGGAAAATGCCTACTAAAAAAAGTTGAATGCCTTACTATGGATTAGGCTTGAATTCCCGGTGGTTCCATTGCTAAAAACAGATAGTTGTTCCGTAATTCCCACAACTTCCCTCCAAATTAAGGCTTTTGCAAAGTAACATTGCTCCTATCTCGTACGATTGTTTCCATGTTGATCTCCTGTTTTCCTTTCAGGTATCTATCAAAGAAGGCCGTCGACAGCTCATTAATGGAGGCCTGTACACGTCTTGGCTCGGCCCCACTCGGCGGCAGTAATGGGGAGAATAGATAAAAGTCCGTGAAACTCATATGGTTGGCATGGTCAAAAACGACGAAGTAAGAATCCTTTCCCATAGCCGCTTTTTCTCGTCTTTCCTGAGACTCCGCCCAAAATCGCTCATAATGGCCCCGGTCATGCTCGGAAGCTTGAACGGCTTGATCCAGAGATTGTGCAAACCATCCGTAGTCAATGCTTTGCGCTGCATTCATCTGCAAATAGGCTTTATCGAAGCCTCGCTCGGGAACGGGATCGCCGTAAAGGACTCCATCCATATTCAGAGCCGCTTGGATTCGGGAATCCTTCATCAGCATTTGGGCTGCCGTTGCACCACCGAAAGAATGACCAAACACCCCGACTCGATCCATATCCACTTTTCCAGAGAGAATTCCAGACTGTGCTGACGAGGACATGGCCTCGATATGATCAAGAACAAATTTGGTGTCATCAACCCAATAACTGGTTTTCGTTTTATAATCTTCAAAGCCTGATAAATCCTCCATCCTGAGCAGAGCCGTTGTTTGATCAGGATATATAACGGCTGCCGCATCATAAGGATGATCAATGCCCACCACGATATAACCCTGGCTGGCCAGCTCTTCCACCTGAAATGTGTTTTGGTTACGAAAACCGGTTAGACCCGGGGAAAACAACAGTAAGGGAAAGCGTTCTTGCGCAGATGATATTTTTGCATCTGTATAGGCATGTGTTTTTACATAACGAAGTTGAGAAAGTAAAAAGGGCGACAAGGACATGGCTTCCCGAATTCCGGATAACACGACAGGCACATTCTCCATATAATCTGCGTTTGGTGCCTTCGAGGAAGTTTCAGCAGGGTACCATATCTGAACCATGAGCTTCCGATGATCATCGGGGTTGTCTGTTGCTGGTTCGCTTCTTGTTACGTCTTCCATGAAGAGCGTGGACGTACCTACTGGAAAGGAGCCAGTCGGTTCTGAGAAGGCAAAGACCGGCAAGATTGATGGCAAGAGGGCTGAAACGCCGGTATAGATAGCCAGGACCAGAATGATAACCGTTTGTTCCAACCACGTTTTTGTTTTTGATGCAGATGATTTTTGTATCGGTTGACCTGATCTTCGAGCTCTATACGACTGGAAAGCCATTAAACCGATAATTAGAGCTGATCCGTACAGGGGAATATTTTGCCAACGGTAGCCTTCAACCAGGATCTGGATTCCCCCACATAGCATCGAAATTCCGGCACCAATGGTTTGCAGCAGGGCCTTTTTGGGGAGACGAAGGAATGCACAAACGAAGAGCAAAATCACATTCACAATGAAAAGTAGCATTTCAATATTTCGCATAAAGCCTCCTAGATCATGTATTGTAATTTAAAGATTACTACACGTAACTGTAAAGACCCTGTTGCCAATCTTACATCATCCTTACAATTGAATTGTAGAGAACCTCAACCGATAATAAGCATGTATAGTAATGGTAGGAGAAATGGCTAGCTTGGAGGAAGACAGATATGAATCATAACCCAAATCTATGCATGACACGTACAGTCCTGATCGTAGACGACGAAGAAGAGATTGTGGAACTGATGAGAATTTTCCTTGAAAAGGAGAATTATGCCGTGAGGGAAGCTAGCAATGGGGAAGAAGCCTGGGCTATCCTTCAGCGGGAACATATAGACCTTGCACTAATCGATATTATGATGCCTGGAATGGATGGCTATCAGTTAATTAGCCGTATTCGCGAGAAGCTGAGGCTGCCAGTCATCATCGTTTCGGCTAAAACCGGGGATGTAGACAAAGTTACAGGACTTGGACTTGGCGCGGATGATTTTATAGCGAAACCTTTCAGCCCGATTGAGGTCGTGGCGCGAATCCAAGCACAGCTGCGGAGATATTATGACTTGCTTGGTGCTCAACCTGTTGCTGAAATAAAGCCTGCGCGAAGCATATGCGGTTCATTACAGTTGGATCATGAGTCCTGTATGCTTTACCGAGAGAATCAGAGCATTGTGCTCGGGCCCCTAGAATATAAGCTGTTAACCCTGTTCATGAATTCTCCGGGACGAATCTTTACCAAGAAACAAATCTATGAAGCTGTATGGAACGAGCCGTACCTTGAGGATAGTAATACCGTTATGGTTCAAATCAGCAGACTTAGGGATAAGCTTGAGAATGATCCAAAGCATCCGCGCTATCTCCAGACTATCAAGGGATTGGGATACAAATTGGTCAGGCAGGAGGGTAGCGAATGAGAACACGCAGCATGCATTCGAGCCTAATGATCAATTATGTATGGTTTACCATCTTTTTCGCTCTAATATGCTATCTGGTGTACAGCGCTATGTACGATGCCCGGGATGAATATATGAACCGAACTTTGCCCATGGTGGAGGCGGACAATTTGGTTCGGGAAGATTGGGAGGAAATACCCTATGAAACTGTAGCGTCTTTTGGTGGATATGTGCAGGTTCTGGATGAAAATTACCATGTCGTTTTTACTCGAGGACGTACAGATGCAGAATATCCTAAAAGTTATACGGAAGAAGAACTGCTAAGTCTGTTCTATGAGTCTTCCGATTTAGGTTATTACTCCATTGCACCGCAATTTACGAAAATGGGAGAAAAGTATCATTTGCTAGTTGCGATACCCGGAGGGATGATCATGAAGGAAAGCAGAATGGTCAGAACAGATCGGGAACAGACCGCGTATTTTGCCAGACTTATTGTGATTGGATTGGTTGTGTTTGCTGCAGCGTTTTCTCTCATTCTCTGGTTATACAGCTGGATTACCGCCAGAAAGATAACTCTCCCACTCCAAGCTGTCTCGAATAGACTGGCGGCAGTTTCTGAAGAGGAGCAAGGGGAACACCTTCAAATCAAGGCCAATAAGGAACTCATGGAAATTCAGCTGAATTTCAACCGGATGACAACCCGGCTGAAGAAAGCGCGCGAAGACAAGCGGCGGTTGGAAAATGACCGTACACGCATGTTTATGGACATTTCGCACGACTTGAAGACACCTGTTACCACCATTCAGGGATATGCGGAGGTCTTGCGTTTAGGACTGGAACAGGACGATCTTCAGCGAAAAAAATATGCGGGGCACATTCACCGGAAAGCCCTTTTTATTGGTGCTCTCGTTAATGACCTGTTGGAGTTGACCAAGCTCGAAAGCACATCGTTCTCTTTTGAACGAGTAAAAGGTGATCTGGCCGAAATATGCCGCACAGAAGCGGCCGATATGTACGATTCCTTTGAGCAGAAAGGCATTCATTTAGATATTACGATACCTGATAAGCCAATCTTATTCCATTTTCATGAAGGATTACTAAGAAGAATCATTCATAATTTGCTCGCGAATGCCTTAAAGTACAATACTCACGGAGCTCATGCATGGCTTACCTTGGAAGAAAGGACGGAAGGTTTGCTTTTGACAGTAGGGGATGATGGTCCAGGGATATCTGCAGACTTATTGGCAACGGTATTCGAGCCGTTCGTACGCGGAGACCGGGCGCGCCGAAATGACGGTGGGTCCGGATTAGGGCTTGCCATCGTAAAAGGCGCGGTTGAGAAGCATAACGGTGTCGTTTGGATAGATGACAAGGCAAAGGGTACACTGATTTCCATTTACTTACCTTTGTGAGTGTCATGGCACTATAAATATGCCCAAAAGCTAAAACAGTTGTTTAGTTTCTGGGCATATCATTTGGCATTATTGTCTTGGTTTAATCTCGTGGCGAATTTCACCCAGCGGCTGCCTGCAGCTGATGGGCATGGAACGACAATTCAGGTTCGACGGCCAGGTCGCGCAGCAATGCTTGGATCAGAAAGGCTCTTGGCTCTTCCTGATTCATCTCTTCCTCCAGCAATTTCGCCACTTGCTCTAACTCATTTTTTCTGGCATTCGGAACATACAGCTCTGGGATGATCGACTGTATGGTATGAAGCAATGAAGATATTCTTGCCGAATTTGTTGGAACAAGCGATTCCAATTCTACCTCTTCGTATTCCTTCATAAGATCGGTTGTCAATACAGCATGCGGAGAGTTCTTAACCAATCCTTCAACCAAATCATCCATACGTTCCGCGATAAATAGGACCAGTTTTTCGATGTGGATCGGTTTGAAGGCGAATAACAGATGAAAGGTATATTCACGAACTAGACCACTGAACAGGGAGGTTACATCCCACTTCCAATACGAGATGGCTGAACCATACTGTCTCGACAAGAGGTTTTCATAATAATTGAACATCTGAATCTGGATCTGTTGAATGAGGGTATAAACATTGTCGTTGCTCGCCGGAGGAAATTCAGTGTAGTCCCGGGAAATGTAATAGCCGTGACGGCTAAAAAATTGAAATAAACTCGTGATCTCAGCCAGATAGGTTTCCCGGCGCGGCAATGCAAGTTTTCGAATTCGCTCTACCTCATCCATCATGTATTGCTGACGTTGTTTTAGTATGCAGATAAACAAATCTTCTTTGGATCCGAAGAACTTGTACAATGAACCTTTGGCGATACTGCAATCGTCTGCGATATCTTGAATCGACGTCGCTCTGTAGCCCTTCTCCATAAAAAGACGGATGGCGGATTGGATGATCTTTTCTTTCAATAAACTCATGTTAATTCTCCTTATCACTTATTACGGATATCGAGCGTTATTCCTTTCCAATCTCCTTGGATAAGTATAACCAATATTCGATGAGCAAAAAAGAAGATTCAACGCAGAAAAACAATATAACTTTGAATGTAATGAATGATTACTAATCAAGGTGACCACAAAAAGTAATTAAATTAAAGCAATCAATAACATGAATGTTTGCAATAGAGCCAACACTTAAATGATCCTCACAGCAGAGTCAAACCATTTCCGGATACCAAGCAAAGCATCATGATGCCTAGAGCGCAAGCGCAGTTACAATAACGGGAGCTTTCGGACCAAAGAGAAATTCTATCATGTAGGCGTATCCTTTCTTTGCATCTCGGTCATTGTGGTATTTTCTTTCATTGGCGTCCGCGTTTTTTTCAAAAATAAACCGAGCACAAGTCCCAGTCCCGCAAAGCAAGCAGCCATCCAGAACGTGTCGCTGAAGGCGGCGATTGAAGCTTCAATCGTAGGCAGTTTACCTTCTATATTGGTTGTGATATGCGATGATAGGTATCCCGTGAAGCCAGCAATGGCAAAAGACGAAACCACCTGCAGAGACGCACTCGTGAGCGGGGTAACCCGGCTGACCATACGAGGAGGCGTTGAATTCAATACATAAGTATTGAGTGACATCATTGACAAGCCCATACCAGAACCGAGAGCAAACAGAATAATCATCATAAAGGCTGGTTCCTGCTTCGTGCCAACTAGAGCCATAGTGCAAAGTCCTCCGGCAATGAGGAGCATCCCTAATGTCAAAGGTGGCCGCACTCCTGTTCGGTCGAACCATTTACCCGCAAGCGGCATGAAAATCAGGGAACCGACCGCTTGAGGCAACAGATGCAGGCCTGTATCCAGCGGTCCGAGTTGTTTGACTTGCTGGAGGAGCAGCGGGAATAACAACACGGTTCCGAATAGTGCTGTTTGCATAATCCAAGACGTTAGGATTCCGAGTGTGAATGGAGCAGATCGAAATACACGTAATTCGAGAAGGGGCTGTCGCTGTACCAAGCATGAAATCACGAAGAGTACAAGCAAAACAGCACCGACAGACAAGCCTAAAAAGGCACGTGAAGAAGCGAGACCCAACCCGGCTTCACTGAAACCATACGTCAAGCAGGCAAAAGCAGCAGGTCCGAGAACCATTCCCACCATGTCCAGTGACGGATTGCCTTGTGCTTGGAAGGCGGGTAAGTGCTTTATTCCGATCCATATTCCTAGTAATCCGATCGGCAGGTTTATCCAGAAAATCCAATGCCAGCTCACATACTCTACTAACCAGCCGGATAATACTGGTCCAAGGGCGGGAGCGAGCAGCATCGGTATGCCTAACATGCCAATAATGGATCCGCGCTTGTCTGGAGGTGCCAGACGGTAAACCATAGCCATCCCAATCGGAGAAACCATGCCTCCTCCCAGCCCTTGAACAATGCGAAATAAAATCAATTGCCCGGACGTTTGTGCAAAAGCACAAAGAATGGAGCCTAGCGTAAAAAATCCGATAGAACAGAGAAACACTTTTTTGGAGCCAAATTTATCTGATAGCCATCCAGCCAATGGAATAACTGCCGAGAGCGCCAAAGTGTAGGCGGTAACCGCCCATTGCATGGTCTGGATTGAGACATCGAATTCCATAACCCAGGTTGGGAGGGCTACGTTGACAGCGGTGCTGTCCAAAATCACCATGAATGTTCCAATGACAATCGCAAATAACGGTGGAAGGTAGGGAAGGAGCGCATAGGAACCTTCCTTGCGGGCTTCATTAATCAAAGACGGATGAGACATAATGTGAACCTGCTTTCATCTGAAATAATTAGGATCCAAGTTGAGCCGGCTTCAACCTGTCCCAGGGAACGGACCCTCTTGTAACCATGAGGTTTTATAAAAAACCATATAGTCACGAATTCATCATAGCGTTCAGTAAGATGATGTGTCAATCCCTTAAATCAACCCGAATATTTGTATTTTGAACATCAGGTTCTTTACAAAACTTATAAGTCAAATTAGAATAATTTTTGAGTTTTAACAAAAAAACGTTTGTGTAAAACTAAAAAGTTACGGATGGTCAGAAAGAAGGGGATCTTCCTGTACTTATTCAATGTACTGGGGGAAAGGACTGGACTGGATTTTTGGCGGCAATCATTCAACCCCTTCTAAATGTACCGTACGAAAACGTAATAAAAGCTTAAATAGAAATGATGAGTTCTTGTAAAAACTTATCAGTCATAATACAATGGCACTGTTCCTTTTGTAAATTTAGATTTATTTGGAAGAGAGGAGGTAGACGAATTGGCCAGGATATCCTACTCCGGTATAGGTGACACCCCTTTTCAGCAATTGTTGGGTCACAATGCACAAATTCAAAAGAACTGGAACAAACTTGAACAAGCTTTTTACCAGGAAGGTGAATTAGATGGCAATTTAAAAGAACAAGTTCGTCGCACGCTCGCATTCGGTAATGGATGTAAGTACTGTCAGGCCAAAGGAAAGGCAGTAATGGATCAAAACGATTCAAAAACCAGCCTTGCAGTCGGTTTTGCCGAACTGTTCCTGCATCATCGTTCGTCCATTAATCAGGCGACTTTTGATGTGTTGAGTCAAGAATTTTCAGAAAAGGAGATTGCGGAGCTTTGTTCGTTCATTTGCTTCATCACGGCATCCCAAATGTTTGGGGCTATAATGGAGTTACAGCTTGAATAATGGAACCCAGAATGAACTGGAGGAGAAGAAAAATGAAAGCAACTCGAAAGCAAACGTTATCTAGACTCGTTAAAACTAGTGTAGCAGTAGCGCTATTCCTATCGCCCGTTTCTGCATTTTATAAGACTGGGTTAGGCCATGTATCAGCCGCATCATCAGTCAATAACACATCTATAAATCTGAAACCGTTTTGGACCAAAACGGTAGGAGATCCGAATAAAATAAATACTAGGGCCACGTTATTAGAGAATGATTTATATTATACAGTTGGCAATAAGTACATTGCGTTTGACGCTCTTGCTGGCAAGTCCCGCTGGACAATTCAAGCCTCTGCAGTATCCCAAACGGTAACGGATGGTCAATCGGTTTGGTTTACGGATGCAAAGGGACAACTCCTGAAGCTGGATGCCAAAACAGGCAAGCTGCAATGGAAAGTCAAAACGCAAGTAAGCCCAAAAAAGGGGGAGCGTTATTCGAACTTCAGCCTGCATCTGGCCGATGGAGTGATCTATGTCGGTGATGAATACGGATTGACTGCATACCATGCTTCAAACGGAAAGGTAAAGTGGAAAACAAAAGGCCACGATAATGGATTCAAAGTTCTCCAAACCGGAGATATGCTTGTGGTGTCCACTACCATTTCAGGTGCCTTGACGACGAGCGGGTTACAGGGAATTGAGGCAAAGACCGGCAAAGTAAAATGGACACAAACCGATGGAAATCATCAGGATATTCTATTCTCAAACGGCCAAACGTTCTATTCTCGCGATGTATCGGAGGGCATTGACGGCGGTTATGCAGCAAATATTGATGAAATTCGTTTAAGCAATGGAACTGTTAAGGCCACCCGATCCTATATCCCAGTAGATTTTGTTGAAGTACAGAGTGCATCCGATGTTGTTTCGGATGGAGATTACTTTTACGTCATTGGAAAGTACGATGATCAGCAAAAGCAAGCCGTGATTTCACGTTTTCCAGTGGATGGTCGTTCCGGCGGCGAACCTGATAAAACCTACGCCTTCGATGTTCCAGTAGTGGATTGGTCATTCGCAAACCGTGATGGTGTAGCATATGTTAGTTTGGACAACGGAAATCAAATCGCTTTAGATACGAATAGCGGTAAAACTTTAGCCTCTGTACATTACAAAGGGAACCCGTTACAAACTATCGTTGGACAAGACGTGATGATCGTCCAACACGGCGCCAATTTTAGTGGAGTAAAAGTAACATCGCCTGCCAATAGAAAATGATGTAACAACTCAAACTTCTTCAGTGAAGGATAGGATCGAAGCGAGAACGATGTATAATCTTATGCAAAAAACGATAGGGTATTGCAAATCCTCACGAAGTCGTTGACACTCTACGATAGAAAAAGTCGCTAATATGGTCATAACCCTGTAAGTAGTCAGTGAAAAAAAGACGGTTTTAAGCTGCGGCTGTTTCCCGGTACTCCACCGGGGAACGGTCGCTTATTCTTTTCTGGAATCGATTCAGTAATCGATATTTTTGTTTTCCAATCTTATTGTCTGTTTTAAATTCTATGTCTCCATTGTATTCTAGAAGAGATGCACATTTAACAAACCAGTTCTTATTGCAATGAAAGGATGATTTGTGTTGATAGATCACAATAATCTTGAAGAGTACCGTGACCCAATCAATTACGATCTTGAGTTTGGCGGCGAAATAGAAAAATACCATTTTTACCTTGAAGTTGCTAATTTGAACCCAGGAGAAGTTTTAGAACTTGCATGTGGTACAGGATTAACAACCATTCATTTAGCAAAATCGGGGATTGTTATAACAGGCGTTGATATTTCTTCAGAGATGCTTGAACATGCGCGAGTTAAAGCTCAAGGTTTGCCCGTTGATTTTATCGAAGCTGACGCGCGTACTTTCAATTCGGAAAAACAATTTTCTATGATTTATTTAACCGGAAATGCTTTTCAGGCATTTTTAAGTGATGAAGATCAGATAGCCTTACTTGAAACTGTTTACAAACATCTAGAGCCCAATGGGATATTTGTTTTTGAAACACGCAACCCTACAGGGACGGATTTATCAGACGAAGGGGAAACAATTTGGGGAGAATTTATTGATAAGGATGGCATGAAAGTCAAAGTATCTGGTATGCAATCCTATGATGAAAAAAAACATATCATGCACTGGGTTACTTTCCGTGATTGGGGATCTAAAAGAACTACTTCACGAATTGCATGCCGATTTACTGATAATGATACGCTCAAGCGTTTGTTAACCAACCAAGGCTTTAGTATAGAATGCCAGTATTCAGATTGGGATAAAACATTGTATACTTCTTTATCTCCTTCCATCATCAGTGTCTGTCGAAAAAAAGTCTAAGTACTAGGGTTATTAGGATCTCCGTTATTTAGTACTAGCAATTGGACGAGATCTTGGAGATGAAAACAAAGATGTAAGGTGTAAAGGAGGGGTAGCATATGAAAGCTAAAATTCTGGAGTTCAAGGTTCCCGAACTAGACTCAGGGCCATATGGGATCACATATGGACCGGACGGTGCCTGTTGGTTTACAGAGCAGAGAGGAAATCGAATTGGACGTATGACGGTCCGAGGAAAATATTCTTCTTACCCGGTTCCGACGCCCGAGGCTGGTCTCATGTCGATTGTGGCCGATATGAAGGGGGGCCTATGGTTTACGCAATATAAAGCGAACAAGATCGGTTATTTAACGCCCGAAGGTCGACTGACTGAGTTTGAAGTCCCGACACGCTCCGCCTCGCCGTTCGGCATCGCAGTAGGACCGGATCAATCCATTTGGTTTACGGAAATGTCGGGCAATAAAATTGGCAAAATATCGATTGATCACGAGATCAGCGAGTATTCCTTGCCTCAAGAAAACTGCTACCCCTCATTCATAACAAGAGGGGCTGATGGCGCCATGTGGTTTTCGGAGAACCAAGCCAATCGGATCGGGCGAATTACTCCAGATGGAGCAATTCATGAGTTCCCCATCCCGACGGAAAACGCCTGTCCTGTCGGATTAGCATGTGGTTCAGATGGGGCGGTATGGTTCGTCGAGATCCAAGGAAATAAAGTTGGGAAGATCACGACTGATGGTCAAATAACTGAGTATGAAATTCCGACCAAAGAAGCGCGACCTCATGCAATCACGCCAGGAAAGGAAGGCGAATTGTGGTTCACTGAATGGGGGCAAAATCAAATAGGTCGTATAACCACGAGCGGATTGATTACCGAATACCCTATTCCGACACCGAACGCGGAACCTCACGGCATTGTTTTCGGGTCGGACAACGCAGTTTGGTTTGCTGAAGAGTGCAACCAAATAGGGATGCTAATTTTTTAAGCGCAGCGGCTTTTGACTAATGGAGAACGATAGCCCAAAAATACAAAGAAGCAGCTGATCAATATGATCGGCTGCTTTTAGTTTAACTAAAGAGCAAGTTAATTGGCATACCTTCCTTCTTAGTATTCTGAGTAGCTACCTCTAAAGTATTTAGCTATGCTTTATTATAATAAGACATAAGCGGACCGACGCGCAGGATAAGCAGGGTATATAATTGAACGAATCAAAATGAAAGTAGGAACTTAAGCTAACGCGTAACTTAGAAGACTTGAAGAGTGTTTTCTGGAATGGATGCTTATAAATGGAGTTGTATGAAGGGACGTTTTGTATTGGTAACTATGTGGTGACCAGTTCCGTTTATACAATGAGTTGAAATCTTATTTATTGGGAGGGAAACGGATGAAGAAAAAATGGAGGATTATTTTATTTAGCTTTATTGGGGTAATTACTCTTTTAGTCATATTAGGTGCAACATACATCAACAATGTTGGTTATAACAATGTAAAGCTTATGTATATGTTAAATACAACAAATGTATCCATTGTTCAGATGGATGAAGAGGGGCAGTACCTTGGACTAAAATTGAACAGTAATCAAACTCTTAAAGATCGTATGGAGAGGGAAGGCTGGAAGTTCGAGCAGCAGGAAGGGGCTGCATTTTTCTTTACGAAAGAAAATAAAGAAGCTGTTGTTTCTACGGAAATATGGAATAGGAATTATGTCCTTTATCGTGTAGATAATAATGTCGTCAATATTGCCGACAATCAGGTACAGCAGACGCCATAGGAACATTAAAGATACAACAGTAAAAGTGTTAGAAATCATTCCGCCTGGGGTTCAAACAGAACTCATGACAGATGATCTTTTCCCCGAAATGAATTGGTGTCCGTAGGGAAGAAGGCCAAATCCGCATACGGAAACTTCAAATAAAAACAATTAGGCAATTCAACCATCCCACCGGGCTGAAATATTCCCCAGCATTTTTACTTTCTGTTTCCAAAAAAAAGGTATGGACATGTTGTTTTATTGCATGATTTATTTAACAACTAACGCTACATAAGTTCCAGATTTGATAAAACCATGGATCTAAGCTTTTGCTTTTTTACGGTTGTATTGATTTTTGTAGTACTGGGTTCTTGATGTCCTCATAATTCTGCGATAGCGGCGCCTTCCCCTTCGTTATAAAGCCCACTTACTTAATATCTTATAAGAAATTCTTGAAATTTCAGAAATTTATCCGATAGGAGGATGCTATTATACAACTACAAATAAAGATGAGGTGATGATATGCAAGTGAAATTGGCAGCGGACGCCATTCCCCTCTCCAAAAAGCGGAAGTCATGGATAAAGACGATACAAAAGTATAAAGTGATGTATGCTCTCTTATTACCGGCCTTAATTTACTTTGCCGTATTCAAATACATTCCTATGGCGGGAATCATGATTGCTTTTAAAAACTACAACCTGGCTTTGGGAGTATGGGATAGCCCGTGGGTGGGATTCAAGAATTTTACGGATTTTATGAACGGCGTTTATTTCTGGGACATCATGAAAAATACGATTGTTATATCGCTGTATAAGCTATTGTTCGGTTTCTCCGCTCCCATCGTACTTGCTTTACTCCTCAATGAAGTTCATACCCAATGGTTTAAGAAAATCGTACAAACCATTACTTATTTACCCCACTTTCTGTCTTGGGTCATTGTATATGGATTGATGGTAGCCTTATTAGCCCCAGGCGATGGCCTTTTTAATATGATTTTGAAGGAAAGTGGTTTTCAGCCCATCTCATTTCTAACGGAGCCTGCTTGGGGAAGACTGCTGGTCATCGCATCTGAAATATGGAAGGACATTGGATGGGGAGCGATACTGTACCTCGCCGCATTAGCAGGTATTGATCCAAGCTTATATGAGGCGGCTCGAATGGATGGAGCTTCCAAATGGAGACAACTCTGGCATATCACGTTACCCGGCATTCGAGGAGTCATTATTCTGATGCTGATCCTTAAATTAAGCCATATTCTGGATGCTGGCTTTGACCAAATATTCATGTTTGCTAACACCTTTAACCAGGAGAAGATCGACATTATCGACACATGGGTATACCGTGAAGGGTTGGAGCGTCTGAAGATTGGCTTGGCTACTGCTGTAGGATTGTTTAAAGCTGTCATTGGATTTGGATTAGTTTTGGCAGCAAATAAGCTCGCCAAAAAATTCGATGGGCAAATTTGGTGAGGTGGTTGATTAAATGATCCATTTGACAATCGGGGAAAAAGTCTGGCAATCCGTCGTTTATGTTATTCTTATTTTTTTATCCCTACTTTGCTTATTACCCTTTTTATATGT
The DNA here is from genome assembly GCF_047246825.1 of Paenibacillus xylanilyticus. Classification (GTDB taxonomy): domain Bacteria; phylum Bacillota; class Bacilli; order Paenibacillales; family Paenibacillaceae; genus Paenibacillus; species Paenibacillus xylanilyticus_B. The sequence goes on from NZ_JBFOLB010000001.1 coordinate 631,624, forward strand.
GATTGCTGTCTCCGTGACGCCAGAATCGGAAGTGTTACGAAGAGGGATTGTTATTATACCAGAATCTTTTACCTTTCTGGCCTATAAAGAAGTGTTCATTTCTCATGGGCTCTGGCAGGCGTATAAAATTACGTTGTTTCGAACGATCATAGGCACGGCATTAAATGTGTTTTTTACGGTCATCGCAGCGTACCCGTTATCCAAAAAATATTTGCCGGGACGCAGTCCGTTTTTACTATTCATTGTGTTTACCATGATGTTTAGTGGGGGTTTAATTCCCACTTATCTACTAATTCGCTCTTTGGGGTTGCTAAACAGTCCGTGGGTATTGATTATTCCGAATCTCATTAGTGCATTTAATCTGGTGATCATTAAAGGCTTTTTCGAGCAATTGCCAGGTGAAATCGAGGAATCAGCGAGGGTTGACGGTGCAAGTGAACTACAATCGTTATGGCGGATCATTTTACCACTGTCTTTGCCCGTCATTTCCACCATTTCTTTATTTTACGCTGTGGGGCATTGGAACAGTTATTTCGATGCTATTGTATATATCAATGATTCCAACCTCATGCCGCTTCAAGTAGTCTTACGCAACATCCTGCTTAATGTCGCAACACAAAGTGCTGAGTCGCTCGCCAATTCCGGAACTGTAAGTACGTTCGCTGTGCAGATGGCTACAGTTGTCGTGACTACGATTCCGATTTTGATCGTTTACCCATTTTTGCAAAAGCATTTTACCAAAGGTGTACTCCTGGGATCCGTTAAAGGGTAAAAGATGTTCCAACCTAAGTTATTACGGGGAAACCGTGATAATATACAAGCAAAGGAGAGGTCAATATGCAGCGTAAGAAGATTTCATTTGCTATTCTGTCGGCAATCTTAGGACTGGGAACGTTATTGTCAGGATGTGGGGGAAGCGAAGAAGTTACAACGACTACTTCGGGTAATTCGCAAGGGCAGTCTGGTCAGTTTGAAACCAAACTGAAAATTTCGATGTTTAATCAAGGTACGTTCAATGCTGCTGCTCCGATCCCTCCACGTGATGAAGATATTCAACGCCAAATGTTGGAAAAAGAGATGAACATCGACTTGGATATGGTGATTCCTCAAGCTGGGCAGGCAACAACCAAACTGAATACGCTCATTGCAGGCGGAGATATTCCAGATTTGATCTTCTTGAAGAGTCGTGCTGATCTCGCGCAATATTATGACCAAGGTGTTCTTGCGGATTTGACACCGTATCTGGATCAATTTCCTGAATTACAGAAACGCTTTAGCGATGACTCCTGGGAGGCGATGTCCTATCAAGGAAAAACGATCGGAGTTCCAGGATATGACAACGTAAACGGTATCAGTCGAAGCTACTTCATCCGCAATGATTGGCTGAAAAAGCTGAATATGAAAGTGCCAACGACACCGGATGAGCTGTTCGAAGTTATGAAAGCCTTTACAGAGAAAGATCCGGACGGTAATGGCAAAAACGATACGTACGGATTCATCGGCGGTATGAATAAAGAAGGCAATCTGCAAACCTACGGCTTCGATAGCTTGATGTGGATGTTCGGCGTCAATCCTCCTTCTGCCATTGAAGTAAAAGATAATGAACCGGTATTCCTGTTTATTGATCCCAAAATGAAAGAGGCACTTGCTTACATTAATAAAATGATGACAGCAAAAGTGGTAGACCCAGACTGGGTGACTATGAATTCGCCTGATTTGTTGGATCAAAAGATGTTTAAGGGTAAAGTTGGCTTCATGATCAGAGATGCCCGCAGGCTGGAGCCGGATTATCAGCAGAAAATGAAAGAAATTAGTGGCGAAGTGCCGGAATGGATCGTTATTCCTCCGATGAAAGGTCCGTACGGTGATCAAATTGTTGAGAGAAAATCGTTCCAAGGCAATTCATGGGCTATATCCGCGAAAGCGGATAAGGACAAAATCATTCGGATCTTGTCCATGCTGAATTATCTCTTTACGGATAAAGAAGCATATCCAAACTTTGCATACGGAATTAAAGGGATTCATTGGGATGTGGTGGACGGTAAAATCAAAAATAAAACCTCCGAATTATCGAAGGAAGTGAAGGAAAAGTACCTGTGGGTCGATCATTATAGAATGCCACGCCGTGGTGATGATGCTGAGTATTTCAGCTTTCAGAATCCGAAGACGGCGGAAGCTTTCAATAACAATCAGCAATATGTGGGGCCAACGCTGCCCGGAAATTTATTGACCCCAGACCCCAGCGATACCTTGGATGCTGACCGCCAACGTTTCATTAATGAAAGTTTAGTAAAATTTATGACGGGCAAAGAGCCTCTTTCCAACTGGGACAATTTCCTCCAAACGTTGGATACCAAGTTTGACATGCAGAAATATAAGGAAACTGCTATCCAGCAATTTAAAGAAGCCGGCCTTATCAAGTAAAATAAACGAAGAGAGTGGCTATTCGTAGCCCCTCTCTTTATTAGCATATGCTATTCTTAGTTTAAAACGGAACTATAAGGAAGATGATCGATGCGAAGAAGAATCAGCTTGCCTTTAAAATTATTTTTGATCGTGTTTGCCTTTGTATTAGGCTGCATCATCTTGATCAGCCAATTGTCTTATCGCTATGTCCAAAAGGAAATACGAACCAATGATATTTATTACACTAACCAAATCCTTGACAAGGTAGACCAGTATTTCACCGTTAATTTTTCCTCCTTCCAGACGATTCTCTTCTCGGCCGAAACATCGGTGAAAGCCAACATTGACAATACGGAAGTGATTAAAAAGCAATTAAGAGAGCTGTATGAACTCAACAGTAATTACGTCAGCAATATTTATTTGATCAAAAGCGATTTATCCATTCTAGGCGGCAGTACCGCTACCCGAATATTCGATGAACCTTTATCTGAAAGAGAACCTTTGTTTGATGCGGCTGACAAGAACAGAAGGACGACCTTTGTTAGTGAACCTTACAAATCCAAGTATTCCGGCTGGACCGTTACGATGGTTCGATATCTGAACGGCGCTCCGTTTCCTATGGCGATTGCGGTTGATTTGGATCTAAATGCCATTGAAGAAACCTTGTTCAAAATTAATAAACAAGAACAAATGAATCTGGCTCTGGTCACCGCGTCGGGAAAAATCATTGCCGGATTTTCTGAAAATAAAGGACTACTGAATATTCAAGATCATACGTTTTCAATCGGGGAGACATCAGCGGAACACATTCTAGATACGACAGAAACAAGTCTTCAACTGCGTACCAAAGATGGCATTCCGGTCTCCCTTTTGAAAAAAACGACGGAGAAGTTTAACTGGACCATGATTTCTCTCAACGATGAATCACGCTTGAAAGCAGCTTTGTCCAGATTGGAAACCTATTATATCGAACTTCTGGGTGCAGGTCTCATCTTAAGTTTGTTCATTTCTTTTTTTATTGCCAAATATATAAGGAATCCGCTCTATGCGCTCAAAACAAAAATGAAACGGGTGGAACAAGGCAACCTCACAACGACAATAACGATTAACCGTAACGATGAGTTTGGAGATCTTTCACGAGCCTTCGATCGGATGCTGCAGCAAATAGTGGAACTGATTCGGCGAGCTGAACTTCATAATGAACTTGAGCGGAAGTTGGAAATCCAAGTGCTGCAGTCTCAAATAAACCCTCATTTTCTGTATAACACGCTTGGTTCGATCAGCAATGTTATACGTCTCGGGCAAATAGAGAAAGTAGATGTGGTGATCGGGTCGCTCATTTCATTATTGGAATACGGGATAGACGATGCTTCAGAGAAGGTTTCCTTACGCCAGGAATTACGCAATGTAGCGGACTATATCGAGATCCAGAACATTCGGTATAACCGGAACTTCCACTTGATTGAACATATCGAAGCAGGGTTAATGGATTTTCCGGTTTTTCGAATGCTGCTGCAGCCTCTTGTGGAGAATAGCATCTTTCATGGTTATAACGGAGGGGGAATTGAGGGACCTATTACGATTCATGCGTACAGGGAGGACGGTATCGTCATCATAGAAGTCGTTGATCAAGGCGAGGGAATTTCAGCTGATCGAATAGAGCATGTTTTAAAATCAGAACCGAGTGATGTGGAAGTGAAAAGGAAAAGAATCGGACTGAATAATATTCATGGCCGAATAAGACTTCACTACGGAGAAGAGTTCGGGCTCCACATTATCAGTATACCTAAGGAAATAACCCGTATACGCGCCTTATTCCCCGCAGAATTGCAAAAAGGAGATGCATGATCGTGAGAGAATATACCTGCTTCATTGTTGACGATGAAGACCTGATCATTCAAAGATTGGAATTGTTTTTTAGCGAGCTCTCCCTTAGGGATAAGCGATTTGTTCTAGTGGGAAAAGCCAATAATGGGCTGAATGGGATCGAGGAGATGTTAAAACTTAAGCCTGATATCGTCATCTCCGATATCGTTATGCCGCGAATGGACGGAATCTCCATGATTGAGCAGCTCAAGGCGGAGCTCCCACATACCCAATACATCCTTTTGACCGCCTATTCATCCTTTGAATACGCCCAGCGAGCTATTCATGCCAACGTATTGGAGTACATTGTAAAGGTTCCGCTAAGGGAAGCGGATCTGGATCGAGCTTTGGATAAGGCAGCCGGGATTTTAAATGAGTTGAAGAAAAAAGAAGCTGAATTTCAATCGTTAAACGTATCCGTGCTTGAAAATAAATATAGAGTCCGTAAGCAATTTTTTAACGAGCTGATCCGAGGCGAAATTCCCTCTCATCGTGCATCAGATTTTGCCAATCGCATGCAATTTCATTTCTTTCAAGCCAACTATTGCTGCTTCATTGTTGAAATGAATACATATGGAAGTTTCCGAAACGAATACTCCGCCGCAGATCAAAACATCTTGAAGTACGCGATTACGAATATCATCGAAGAAACGGTAATGAATGGGGGCAGCGGCGTAGCTGCGGATCTGTCTGATCATCGTTTTATTGGCTTTCTATCCTGGGAAAACAACCGCAGTGATATGGAAACGGAATATGCTTGCCAATCCTTGGGAGGGCAGATCGTCTCTTATTTGCATCAATATTTGAATCAAAGGGTATCTGTCGCTTTTGGAGGTCCACACCGAGGCTGGGAATCGATTAAACAAGCCTACACGGAAGCTAAACATGTGAGTGACGATTTCTATTACCATACAGAGAAAGTCGTAAAAACACCAATGCATCGGTTGCAATACCATAATGACAAAAAGGCCGACTTTCAACAGAAACTGACTGATTTTCTTATGTGGGTGAAAAGGAAGATTTCCAAAGAAGAGCTGGAGAATGCACTCGCCGATCTGAACCAATTTGTTATGGACCATAAAATCCACAAGTCCATCATGGCACCGATGATTAGAGACTTGTACAGAGACATTACCGTGAAGTTTAAATCGGGGAACAAGCTGTACATGGAAGCAGCTGAATTCCCCATGGAATTTATGCCATTTCAGGAGCAGCTCGCCTATATTGGTGACTTTACATTCGAATACGTACACGCGGGCCAGCTATTACATCGTTCAGAAATCATGAGTGCTATGCATTTTATAGAGAAAAACCTGAAACAGCGTTTAACGCTGGAGGCTATTGCCGAGGAAGTGAATTTAGCACCATCGTATTTTAGCAGCTTATTCAAAAAAACAATGAGCGAAGGTGTGATCAGCTACATCAACCGTAAAAAAATCCAATTAGCCCTCGAGCTGTTAAATGTCCGGGATTACTCTTTATTGGAATTGTGCGAGGAAGTGGGCATCGTGAATGAAGGTTACTTTTGCAAACTGTTTAAAGAATATACGGGGGATACACCTAAGCAATACCGGATAAAAATGACGCGGTACGAATCCAAATAAGGATGCAAAAAATGTATGATTTTTTCGCGAAATCCTGTAAAAAAAAGGGGCCCAAAACCATTACCATGATAGGAGCATCTAATCATGGAGGTTATCCAAATGGAGCTTATGAAAGCAGATGTAACCGTCGTAGGCGGAGGTATTGCTGGGATATGCGCTGCCATTGCTGCCGCACGCCAAGGGCTGCAGGTTTCACTTATCAATGACCGGCCGGTTCTTGGGGGAAATGCGAGCAGTGAGGTCAGGGTTCATATCAACGGGTCGGCATATCTCGGAAACAGTCCTTCCTACTATGCTCGCGAGGGCGGGTTGGTAGAAGAACTCAAGCTGAAGATCTTTCATTATAATCCGTTATACAACAAGAAGCTTATGCTTTCGCTTTCGGATACGGTCTTGCTCGACATGGTTTATGATGAGCCTAACATTTCTCTATTCCTGAATACATGCGTGCATGAAACGGGCATGGAGAACGGCAGAATCAAATGGGTGGAGGGCCTTCAATTAGCTTCGGAAAGAAAATTTCGTTTTGAAAGCCCTACCTACATTGATTGCTCCGGCGATGGTATTGTTGGATATCAAGCAGGTGCTCACTTCCGATGGGGAAGAGAGGCGAAGCATGAATTCGAGGAGGAGCTCGCTCCAGAAGTGGCGGATCATTACACCATGGGCGATACGATTCTGTTTCAAGCCCGTGACGTAGACTATTCCGTTCCTTACAAAAGGCCTGGCTTTGCGTATGATATTACGAAGTTGGATTTTTTCGATAGTATCCGAAAAGGATTAAACCATCGATCTTTTCCAAGGAAAATCAATGGGCTTGGCGGATTGTGGTGGCTGGAATACGGCGGACATATGGACATTATTAAGAATAATGAAGATATCGCATTGGAACTGCGGAAATTGGTGTACGGGATATGGGATTATATCAAAAATAGCGGCGAGTTTGATGATGTAGACAATCTTATCCTGGATTATGTATGCCCGATCCCGGGAAAGCGCGAGTCGAGACGGTTTATAGGGGAACACATGCTGTCTCAGAACGATCTTACAGCAAAGCCTCATTTCGAAGATGCTGTATCCGTCGGAGGTTGGTACATGGATCTGCATGCGAATAAAGGCATCTACGATGAGGGGCCGGCTACCGCGTGGAATTTCGTGCCGGGATTATATAATATCCCTTTCCGCAGCTTATTTTCACGTAATATTCCTAATCTCATGTTCGCTGGCCGCAATATAAGCGCTACCCATGTGGCTTTCGGGTCTACAAGGGTCATGGCAACCTGTGGTTGTATGGGGCAGGCGGTAGGAACGGCTGCTGCGTTATGCGTAAAATATGAGGCAGATCCCGCGGCCATCGCCAAAGCCCATATGGGCGAGCTTCAAGCGCAGCTGCTTCGAGACGGGCAAACGATTGTAGGGCTTCAAGAGCGGTTGGATCCATATTTCGCTGACGGATTGGCGATTCGTGCCTCGTCTCAGCGAAGCTACGATAATCTTCAACCAACCGAAGAGATCTCCCTGGACAAAGCGTTATGTTTGGTCTTGCCGATTCAGACATCCATGGCTGAAAGCGTGCAGATCAAGATTAAAAATAGATCCGGGCATGCGGAAACGTTGCAAGTGAAGCTGTTTGGCGGGGAGCGGAAGGAAAACTATATTCCCACCAGCGAGCTGAAAGACTATCGATTGCAAATTTCAGCTCGTCACGATGACTGGATTACGCTTGACCTCAGCTGCAAGAAGCCGGCTGACGACAAAATCTACATCGTATTGGAGGGTACGGCAAGCCTTGCTGTACACACCAATGAAGAGAAAATGACAGGAGCGGTGAGCTTCTATTATAGACCGGAAGAGCCATCCAGACTGAAGAAATTCAACAGAAGTATTTGCTTCAAGGATCTGATACCATCCCAGGATATGTATAATCCCGCGAATGTCGTCAACGGATACTCCAGACCTTATGGTCTGCCGAACGGCTGGATTTCTGAACGTACGGAAGGACAGGAATGGTTGGAATTTGGTTTTGCAAGCCCCAAAAATCTGGATGAACTCCATCTTGTTTTTAATTCGCAGCTGAACTTGGAGCATTTCGACGATCCGATCGAGCCACTTATCCAAGACTATGATGTGACCTTAACCATGGAAGACGGAACCGAGAGTAAAATTAATATCCGTGGGAATTATCTTTCGTTGAATAAACATCAGGTGCATGCAAAAGGTGTAACCCGAATCCGGATTAATTTCTTCTCAACGTATGGTTCGCCTTATTTTGAAGTGTTTGCTGTAAAATTTTTTGCTCCTAAAACGCTAAGTGAGGTCGGGTGAAGTCGCGATGAAGGAATTTTCACCTCGAAGAGGGCTGCCTAATGTCATTACAAAGTTGGAAAATGGGGAAACCGTGACCATCGTCTATTTCGGCGGCAGTAATACGCGTTCTAAAGGATACAGGGTCATGACGGCGGATTGGCTGCGAGAGCAATACCCCAATGCGGATATTCGCTCTGTGAATGCAGGCATTGATGGGACAGGATCGGACCTCGGCTGCGCCCGAGTGGAGACCGATGTACTGCGTCATCAGCCTGATCTCGTGTTTGTTGAATTTGTTGGAAACGATGGCGGAGTTCCCGAATCCAAGGCGCGGATCGAAGGCATTGTCCGACAGATCCGCAAGCGCAGCCGGTTTACCGATATCCTGTTTGTTTATACGGTTAAGGAGCGGGATTTAACCTTATTTCAATCTGGCCAATACCAGAAGGGAGCTCTTATGCAAGAGGAAGTGGCCGATTATTATGGCATTCCTTCGATTCATCTGGGCGTAGCGGTCAGTCAATTGGTTTCTGAGGGAAAGCTCATTTTCACCTCAAGGGCAAACGTGTCCATTCCCGGAGCCGTTATTTTTACGCATGATTCGATCCATCCCACTATTCCCGAAGGACACCAGATCTACACGGATACCATCACCCGGTCGTTTGAGAAAATGAGCGAACTTCGCGATCGTGTGGGAAAAGTTGAACATCACTTGCCGCAGGACCCTTTGGTCCCTACCAATCCTTGGGAGTATGCGACCATGCTTCCGCTGGATCGTCTTACTCTTTTTTCGGCAGGATGGTCTTACATGACCCCAGATAATTTTGCTTTAGTACGCGAGTACGATTGGTTGTTTCCCGGCCTATGGCGGGCAGTCGATCCCGGAGAGGCGATCACGGTGGAGTTTGAGGGAACCCACATCGGGTTATTCGATATCGGGGGGCCGGATTCTGGCAGATTGAAGGTGTCGGTGGATGGAGGGGAACCCTTTCTTGTCGATCGATTCACACCCTATAACGATCATAATCGAAATCAGTATGTTTTCTTGCCGGAGCTGCCGAATGGGAAACATACGGTTCGTTTCGAAATCGATCACGAGAAGACAGACAAAGCGGCCGTGTTTGAAGCAAGCGGCAATGAACGAAGTATGGAACATGTTCGGCAGCATCCAGCTTGGTATGATCAAACGGTCATTCAGCTTGGGCAGTTGTTATTGGTGCAGCCGCCATTATAATGGATTTTTACACTTGGAAGACCTACATTCTATCTGACTGCAATGGAGCGATCAATTAGGATGCAGGTTTCTTTTTTTTACTTAAAATCGTATAAGAAATGCTTAAAATGAAAGAAATTTCACGGTGATATGACATGCTATGATACCAACGAAGAAGCGGGATTAGCTAGAAGGCTAAGGGTTAGGCTAATTGCTTCTTTACGCTCATTCGAGCAAAGGGCAACATCATTTTGAAAGCGTTATCATTAAAAGGAGAGGCTGTGAATTGTATGGTCAAAAGGAAGCTGTTTTTCTTCATCGTTTTCATGTTGACGATCGTAGTTCCTTCCAGCCTGATCGGAATAAGGGCCGCTTATGCGGATACCTTACCTTATCAGACGATTATCATCGATGACGGGAGCATCACGATCAATGATGTTGTGACACCTGATGCGGGTAACGAGAACAATGGATATTCGGCTCCAGACTGGACCACAAGCACAGGGGTGAAGGGGTATGATCATTCCAGCTCCAAATATACGAGTACAGCAGGCAAAACGATAACATGGAATCCACGCTTGGAAGCAGGAACGGCGAAAATTTCGTTCTATAAGCTGGATTGGGCGGATAAGGCAGATAGTAATGTAAAAATCGAAATTGTTCATAATGGAACGACGGATGTAGTCTTTATGGATCTAGAACCTTCATCTGGTGATCCAGCGGGATGGGTTGATTTGGGAGAGTACTATTTTTCCGGAGTTGGTGAAGAATTCGTTCGATTGACTCGGTCTACCAGTACGACGAACACGATCCTTACGCGCGCTGATGCGGTCAAGTTCGAAGGGAATATAAGGCAGAAAGAGCCGCATAAGACGATCATCATCGATGATGGAAGCCTCACAATTGATCATGTCGTCACGGTTGATTCCGGCAACGCTAATAACGGATTCTCCGCTCCTTATTGGAGCACAAGTGCGGGAGTGAAGGGTTACAATAATTCCAGCTCCAAATATACAGACGCCGTAAATAGAAGCATCACATGGAATCCACGCTTGGAAGCAGGGAAGGCGAGAATATCGTTCTATAAGCTGGATTGGGCAGATAAAGCAGATAGTAATGTAAAAATTGAGATTGTTCATAACGGGATTACGGATGTGAAGTTTATGGACCTTAGACCTTCGTCAGGTCCATCGGTCGGATGGGTTGATTTGGGGGAGTATGAGTTCAGTGGTGATGATAGCGAATTTGTCAGGCTGACTCGAACCCAACCTACGACGGGTACAATTATTACTCGGGCCGATGCAGTCAAGTTCGAAGGAAATATCCGGCAGCAGGCACCGCCGTTGCCCCCGCTGCGGAACCGCACATTAGCGAATCTCAGTTACACGGAAAAAGGCAGCATCGAAAATGATAACTATAAGGCAACCTTCTATGAGGCAGCATGGGATGGGGGCAAATCCATCGTTCGTGACATGTTCTACAAGAACACGGACACGGGAAACTGGATGCCGATAAATACTGTGGCGGAAAGACTTGAGGAGCAATGGGTTTTATTGGATGGGAATGCGGGGAGCCGAACCAATTACTACGATACGATGAACAAACGCTGGATTACATTTGACGGGATCACTTTTCCCGACAACCACACGGCGGTATTAACCGATTCCTCGCATGAGAGTGATTACGATTTTGAAGTGAACTGGTCCATGGCAGGGGATAAACCAGATGTTTCCTTTGCTTTTACACCTCGCCGCGACGGCAACTATGTGATTGGATATCAGTCCTTCACAACAGAGGTAGTCTCCGGCATCAATGAAGTGTTAAATGGATTCAGGTCGCATGCCAAAATGGTAGGTACCGTAGAATCAACAAGTTTGAGGGAACTGAGCGCTCCGATGAGTCTGGTTGAGAAGAATGATGGTTCAGGGAATCCTTTGACGTATGGGGTATTTGTACCTTCGGGAGAACTTCCGGTTGAATTTGAACCGACGGGAGGCGTTACGAAACAGCGGCTTGGCATGAGCCTTGTCAACAACGAAGGCAGCGTGCAGCCTATCCTCTATGCTCCTCAATTAGGGACTTATTCGCAAATGACCGCAGAAAGCACCTATCAATTTCATATGGGGCTAATCGCTCAAAAAAACAATTTGTATGAATCCTACGCGGATATTCTCCGCAATGAGTACGATTATTCGGCATACCGGGAAAATGTATCCGATCAGTCGCTTACTGACGCGATGTTCAATATGATCGATCTGCTTAAGATAGAGCCGCAAGGGGATGACTCTGTTGATTATGTCCCTTCACCCAGCGGGTGGTGGAGCCGTGCCAAGGGCTTTATTGATATCGAAAACGAAGATAGCGTTCGAACAAGCTCGAATGCGGTTCTTTTGGGGGCTTACTATTTGACGGGGGATGACCAGCTTTACGATACGAGAGCATTACCGTCCGTTCAGTATGGCGTATCGCGAAATGGTATCGGTTGGTCGCCGACGCAGAAGAAAGTATACGGCGTACCTTCGTTATGGAAAATGGCTACTCTTCCGTTCGACGTATCAAGCGTAGCCGCGGTCAATCAGATGATGGGCACTTCGGCAGGAATTGGGGCGCTGGCACAGGAAGAGTACCTTGTGCGTGATCCTGACCAGAAAGACCGGGGTCCTGTCATTCAGCCCCTGATGATGTATCGGATGACAGGAGATGCCCAGTATTTACAGGCTGCGAAGGATGCAGCCGACAGCTATATCACGCAGCATATCGATACGCCTGCATCCGTCGATGTGAGTAAAAATGAGTTTATTTATTATTATAGCAAGCTGTGGATGGAAATCTTGGAGCTTTACGAAGAAACTCAGGACCCCAAATACTTGAATGCTGCCTATAAGGAAGCCAAACGGTATGCAACCATGTTTGTTGCTCGTCCGGTTCCTGAAGGTACCGTTACGATTCCGCAGCCTGAGACGTATAATTACGCGGAGTCGTTCCATTGGCCGGAAAGCGGTAAATTTCAATATCCTCGAATCAAGCTCCCGGAAGATGTACCCGGAGGCGTACCAGCGGATCATTGGCTTGTTTCACCGAGCGGATTGACGTTTGAAGCAGGCAGTACAACCGGCTATTATCGGATGAATGCCCAGGAAGCTCCTTTCATGCTGAGATTGTCGCTCTATACAGGGGATAAACTGCTGCAGGATATTGCTCATAATGCGGTGATTGGTCGATATTCCAGTTATCCAGGTTATTACTACAAAGGCTTCGCCGTTAGCCAACTTGAACCGGATTTTCCTCTGGAAGGCCCTAGCGGGGCAACATCCATCTATTATCACCATATACCGGGGCAGCTCGGGCAAACGATGGATTATTTGATCAGTGAACAATCGTTGAAATCGAATGGCAGCATTTCGTTTCCTTCCGTATTTGAAACGAATTTTTTATGGTTCAAATATCATCTTTATGGGAATAAACCAGGTCAATTTTATGGTAATTCCGACGTTTGGCTGTGGATGCCCAAGGGGATTATTAAGACCAATCATCCTCAATTGAACTGGATAACGGGTGAGAGCGGGGATAAATTCTACATTGGGCTGAGCAACGCATCGTCAGATGAAGTACAGACTCCAATTGAATTGAATGAACAAATCATTGGATTCAACCCGGCACAAGATTATACCGTAACGATCATCCGCGATAATGGCACACCAGAGCAAACCGTTATGCGTGGCGGAATCATTGAAGCCACGGTTTCAGCAAAGGGAATCACCGCTATTATTGTAGAGGGTCTCGATATTGATGTACCGCTGCATCAGGTCAGATCGGCTGATACATCGGATGCAAGTTATTTCTTCGATATCCACAGTCCAATCGATGCAGTGAAAGGCATGCTGATCGTTAAGCCCGACGAAACGGTTTATGATGCTTATGTGCAAGCTAAAACGACGAAACCAGCGACAATCCATTATTCCTTAGATGGCGGGGCTACCTATACGACGATTCCAGATACGATATACCCGATGGAATGGTCGATACGGGTGAACGATTTATCCCAAACTTTCACTTACTACGTGGAATCGGAAGGGAAACAGACCCGCAAGCGGACACTTTATCTGCCTGAAAAGGTAACGGAAACACCAATCCAACCCGATGATGGGCAGGATGGTTCATCTATCATTGTGGATAATACGGAAGCGGAGACAGAAGGCGTCTGGATAAGGGATACAACGGCGAACGACTATTACTACGATAACTATGTATATGCGAAATCGACGGCCGGCACAGCGACAAGCAAGATGAGATGGCGGCCTGAGCTGCCAGAAAGTGTCACATACAGTGTGTATTACAAGCTTCCACAAATAACCACTGCAAGTGAAAATTGGACAACAAATGCCTCATTTACCGTTTATTATAGCGGGGGCTCCGAGACGGTTACTGTTGATGAGACAGCAGCGAATGGTACTTGGGTGCACCTGGGGGATTATCCTTTTGCTGCAGGCGATAGCGGGTTCGTGGAACTAACCAACAAGGCCAACAAATCAAGGGTCGTTGCCGATGCGATCATGTGGGTGGACCCGAACCGGATACCACAATTAGAATCTGCTGTGATCTTGTCCGATCGGAACGAACTGCAGATGACTCAAACCGCGCAATTGAGCGTAACCGGCTATTTGGATAACGGTTTGATCGGTGATCTAACCCAGGCCAATGTGCAGTATTTCGTAGATCGAACGGATCTGGCTGAAGTGGGCAGCAGCGGGGTGTTGACCCTTCTACATCTCGATGGGGAAACGGATCACATTGAGGTATGGGCTACTGTTACGATTGACGGAGTGACCTTAACAACGCCGCCTTTGAACATAACGATTAAGGACCTAACGGTTATCGTGGACAGTACAAATACAACCGGGTTATACACGACAGAAGGGTCCTGGAGCCAAAGCAATTTAGCCGGATACAAAATTGGGGTTAAATCCCGTTACTCAACAGTTCAAGGATCATCAGCAACGTGGAAAGGCCAGTTTCCAGAGGGGAAATATACGGTCTCGATCTACAAGCTTGTCCATACGACAGGAAACGATAATAATGTCAAAGTGGAAGTGAAGCATAAGACGGGTACCGAGGTCACCTATATCGATGCAACGGTCGGCTCATCGGGTTGGGTTAATCTAGGAACGTTCGACTTTACGGGGGACGGCAGCGAGTATGTTCGGTTAACCAGGGTTACTCCGACAACGGTAGACCCGCCAACGCTTCCTGCCGATATGATCTATACGAGGGCTGATGCAGTGAAGTTCGAACGGCATTCCGTTAGTTCGGAGCTGCCTGTAAATGAGGTGCCAGATCAACCGACACTTTCCGAATGACCGGGCGTTTATCAATATCGCGATGAGTATATGAATGGAAGTGGAACAACGGTAAGCGATGTTCTACAAATTATTGTAAAATAACCCTAAGAGCTGAGTGGATGAGAACGATCCATTCGGCTTTTTTTTGTCGAGTGTCGAGGGACAAGAACATATTCCCATTACCGATCAGGCATAAATTCGAAGTGAGGGTAAGGGCTAAAAATGGATTGTACTTGTTGGTAAACAGTGTTACTCTAAAAGTCTGTCTTTGACAAGACATTTAATAATAGTCACCATTTTAGTTGTAAAGAAAGGTAACACTATGATAAAAGTTGATAACCTATCCTTCTCATTTCCACAAAAGGAACTATATAAAAACATTTCATTTACGTTTGAAGAGGCACAACACTGCGCTTTTATCGGAACAAGTGGCAGTGGGAAAAGTACACTGATCGATATACTGATGGATCCGGAAAGATATTTGTTCGAGGGCAAGTTAGAGATAGACCCAGATTGCAGAATCGGGCATGTGAGTCAGTTCTCGCAAGTAGATAAAACCAAAGAAATGACCGTTTTTGAATATATCGGAGAAGAATTTATCAAGATACAAGATGAAATCACAGCGATTTATGCTGAAATGGAAACCACGTCGGATATGGATGCACTGATGGAAAAGGTTCAATCGGCTTTGGACGCATTCGATTCGATGGACGGAGATAATTTTGAAAACACCATTAATAAGCAGCTAAATCTGGCCAATCTCATGAAGCTCAAAGATCTTAGTATATCCGACGTGAGTGGTGGGGAATTCAAACTTATTCAAGTGATGAAGGAAATGCTTAATCGTCCGGACTTGATGATTATGGACGAACCAGATGTATTTTTAGACTTTGAAAATCTAAATGCGCTTAAAAAACTTATTAATTCCTACAAGGGAATGCTGCTAGTTGTTACGCACAACCGATATCTATTGAATCATTGTTTCAACAAAATTATACATCTTGAAAACACGGAGATCCAAGAGTTTGATGGGCGATATATTGATTATAACTTCTCACTACTTCAGACTAAAATTGAGTTACAAGAACTCACAATCGCTGAAGCTGAAGAAATTGAGAGAAACGAGAACATCGTTCATAATCTTAGAGCTATCGCAACTTATAATGCAGAAGCATCCAGAGGTAGAGCTTTAAAAGCTAGAGTTAAGTTTACAGAAAGATTGGAAGCGCGCAGAATTAAAGCGCCATTTGTTGATATTAAACAACCGAATATCAGTTTTGGTATTGATAATGAACTTGAAGACACCACTGTTATAAATGTCAATAATTATAGCGTTGCCTTTGATGAGTTGCTTTTAGACAATGTTAACTTTGAGATAAAATCTACAGATAAAGTAGCCATTATCGGTTCAAACGGTACCGGGAAAACAACTTTACTCCGAGAAATCTTTAAAAATAATCATGATTCAATTGAAATAAATGCTGATGTCAACGTGGCTTATTTATCTCAGCTTCAAGGCGAAATGCTAAAGGATTCCAATACAATACTAGATGAATTCATCGAGGCTGGGTTTGAAACTTATGATGAGATTAGATCGTATATTTCAAACTATGGCTTTCAAGGAGAAATCCTTAATCAAAAGATAGAATCTTTATCTGGTGGAGAAAAAAACATGCTTCAATTGGCTAAAGTTTCTGCCAGTAAAGCAAACGTGTTGCTTCTTGATGAACCGACAAGCCATTTAGACACTTATACACAAATAGCACTGGAGAAAGCCATAGAGGACTATAAAGGTGCAATTCTCATGATTTCTCATGATTTCTATTCTGTTGTAAATGGTATGGATTATGTTTTAATCATTGACGATAAAACGATTAGAAAAATGAGTATGCTAGAATTTAGAGAGATGATTTATGCTAGTCATTTTAATAAAGACTATTTAGAAACGGAACAAAAGAAAAAGTCAGTTGAAATGAAAATAGAATTGGCTTTGAAAGATACTGATTTTGAATCCGCAAAAGTATTAGTTGATGAGCTGGAAGAGCTAATTAAGTTGCTCTAATTTACAACACTCTGATTGAAAAGTTTGCAAGAAAGTGAAGTCAGTTACAGCGAATAGGGCTAAAGTGAATTAATCTGAGTTCAACGATGAAACATGACGTTGGTAGAAAAGTAGCCATAAAAAAGACACTGATGAATAGAATATCAGTGTCTTTTTACTGTATTGATTTCTTGATACAGCTATCAATCGTTGTAGCGGGACAAGAACATTGTGTCATTCCCGATTAGATTTTTATCTAAACAGTTGCGTGGTGGAAATGATGTTGCGCGACAAATGCACATTAACATAAAAAGTCGTAGGATTGAACTAACATTGTTTCATTCAAAATCACCATTATAGTTAGGGTATCGAAAGGTTTAAGCAGCGGGAAATTACGTGAGTCAGTGGGCTTAGATGAGCAACTCCAAAGTACATCCATGCAATGAAATTTGTTCATATATGGGGATCTGGAGTATGATGGGGGAGGCAATGCTGTTAATCACCATATAAATGATTTTATTTTTATTGTTAACCATACAGCTAAAGGGTTACCAGAAACCCAATGTTTTTTAGCTATTGTTCAAAAGGATTGCCTTTGGAAATTTATTATAAAATCAATGCCACATATGGAGCGATATCTTCGAGCTTTAATGACCTGTGCAGATGGCATGCCGAAAGCATTACGTTTGTACGAAAAACATTTATAGAGCGGAATTTTATTGTAAGTGTAATGCTTTTGGACCCGGTTATACATCACCATACTTCCTTGAAGGGGGATATCTGTTTTGGATGAGCAGTTTCTAGATTTATTGGCCGAGAAATATGATACGGAAGAAAAAATCATAACAGAGATCATCAACCTTGAAGCGATCTCCAATCTCCCGAAAGGAACAGAGCATTTTGTCAGTGATTTGCATGGGGAGTTCCAGGCTTTTCAGCATGTATTAAGAAACGGTTCGGGTACCGTCAAAGAGAAAATCAAAGAATTGTTCCGGGAGGTTTGGACGGATCAAGAAATCAATGATTTTGCGGCGCTCGTTTATTATCCGGAAGAAAAGATACAGCTGGTTATAGGAGACTTGAGCAATAAACAGGCTTTGGACCAGTGGTATAGACACACGATCGAACATATGCTTAAGCTTATTTCTTATGCCTCTTCCAAGTATACGCGCTCGAAATTGCGTAAAGCTCTGCCGGAGCAGTATGTATATATTGTGGAAGAGCTTCTATACAAGACGGATACGACCAACAATAAGGATCCTTATTACGAGGAAATATATCGGCAAATTATATCCTTGGGCCAGGCGGACAAGCTCATTATCGGCCTTGCTTATACGACCCAGCGCCTGGTCGTTGACCATCTTCATGTGGTTGGAGATATCTATGACCGGGGGCCTGACCCCGATAAAATTATGGATACACTAATCAACTACCATTCTGTAGACATTCAGTGGGGGAACCACGATGTCCTCTGGATCGGTGCCTACGCGGGTTCTTTGGTCTGCCTTGCGAATATTATCCGGATCTGCGCCAGATACGACAATCTGGACATCATTGAAGATGTATACGGAATAAATCTACGCCCACTGCTAAACTTGGCGGAGAAATACTATGAAGACAATCCGTCCTTCAGACCTAAGCTGCAGGCGGGCCATAACGTATCCGAGCAGGAAATTCTGCAGATTACCAAAATCCACCAAGCCATTGCCATGATCCAGTTTAAACTTGAAATCCCGATTATCAAAAGACGCCCATACTTTAATATGTCTGAAAGACTTTTGCTGGAGCAGATTGATTACGACAAAAATGAAATCAAAATCTGCGGTAAAACGTACCTGCTGGAAAACACCTGTTTCGCTACCGTAAATCCGCAGCAGCCTGCACAATTGCTGGAGGAAGAACGCGAGGTGATGGAAAAGCTGCTGTTCTCCGTTCAGCATTCCGAAAAGCTGGCCAGACATATGAATTTTCTCATGAAAAAGGGCAGCCTTTATTTAAAATACAACGGGAATTTGTTAATCCACGGCTGTATTCCTTTGGATGAAGAAGGAAATATGGAAGAAATGCAGATTGAAGACAAGACGTGTTCGGGCCGTCAGCTGCTTGATGTTCTTGAAAATTATTTGCGTTACGCCTTTGCGCATCCGGAAGAGACAGAAGATCTGGCGACGGATATGGTATGGTACATCTGGACAGGGGAATGTTCCTCGCTCTTTGGAAAGAGAGAAATGACCACTTTTGAACGGTATTTTATCCAAGATAAAGAAGCACATAAGGAGAGAAAGAATCCTTACTACCATTTACGTGAAAATGAGGAGATCTGCCGGAAAATCCTGCTGGAGTTTGGTTTGAATCCGGATCATGGGCATATCATTAACGGCCACACGCCAGTCAAAGAAATTCGTGGAGAGAGCCCCGTTAAAGCAAACGGAAAAATGGTCGTCATTGACGGAGGTTTTTCCAAAGCTTATCAATCCACAACGGGCATTGCCGGATATACCTTGTTGTATAACTCCTTTGGTATGCAGCTCGTCGCCCATCAGAAATTTAATTCAAAAGAAGATGTATTATGTAACGGAACGGACGTGTTATCTATAAAAAGATTGGTGGACAAAGAACTGGCGCGGAAACTGGTGAGGGAAACCAATGTTGGGGAAAAGCTGCTGCAGAAAATCTCGAATTTGAAGGATCTACTCGATTATCGCTACATGAAATGAAACTATTGCTTGGGCCACGGGGATTCAAGGACCGTCTTATGCGATTGTTGATCAAACCGCCATCAAAGTAATCGATGGAGCAGTGGAAGTTGTCTCTGAAGAGAAGTGAAAGCATTTTACACTCTGATATCCCCCGTTGTTGAATTAACGGGAGACAATAGCTCCATAAAAAAACAAGGAAGCAGCTGACCAACGTGATCAGCTGCTTTTGTTCATATAATGGGCAGGATCGTTGAATAAATACATGTTATAATCTGGATATTCAAATATTTATTGACTGCTCATCTCAAATAACTATCTGGATGCCTTGCAGTTTTGAATCCCCAAGGAAAGGGAATGGAAGCAACGGAATGAATGATAACAAACATCCTGTTCAAGATTTTCGTTTTATAGTAACCTTGCTTGCGGCTACGTTATGTTGTTTAGGTGTTGCGAGGTATTTACGTATTCAATCAGATACGAATATGTATCAATTCTTAACCTGGGATATGTTCCTGGCATGGGTACCGTATATTATTTCATCATGCATGAGTTACACATTCAATAAGAAAGCAAAGAAAATGAGCCTGATCTGGATGGCGCCGATGAGTGTAGGTTGGCTTTTTTTCCTGCCCAATTCGGCCTACCTTTTTACTGAAATCCTGCATTCATTCAGATATTTCGATGCTCAAGGAGAAACCCGGTTCTGGATCAATATTGATTTTTGGTATAACCTCACCCTAACGTTCGCCGTAGCCATACTAGGTTTACTTCTCTCGACGTGCTCGATCATTCAAATACACGGAGTGTTAAACAAATTAGTCAATAAGTACATTAACATAATGGTTATAGGCGCTATTTTACTATTAAGTAGTTTGGGCGTATACATTGGGAGATTTAATCGGTGGAATTCGTGGGATGTATTGTCTAGGCCTTGGCAAATTGTTAAGGATTTAGTGAATGATATCATTGTAGGAAACAGTATCGTTATTGAATTTGTGGCCATTGTATTTGCGATTCAAATATTTGCATACGTTATTGTATCCTTGTTGACTGCAAGGTCTAGTAACGAATGAATGCTGCTCGTTGATTCATCTAAGTTAATGGGCAGGTTAGCTCCAAGATGTGACGTCATCACGCGGAATGCTTAGAATGAGTCTACCTGTGAATTGGTACTTTATGGTTAAATATAGAAGGGATAATTATAAAAAATTGAGGAGGCACAATATATTATGGTCAATGACCTATACCGAAAACTTGTTCCTTTCTCTTCGAAGAAAAGTCTAGTTCAGGTAGCAGCTCAGTTTTTTATTTCAGGGATAATCGGAGTTACATATGGATGTATGTTAATTAACGAAACTATAGGTGGATATATTAATAAAGTCTTGCCGAGTAGTGATGGGCCGGATCTCCATTTGTATTTGCCCATTGTGATTACTGTGTTATTTTACTCATGCTTTGTTCAAAAAAAAAGAATTTTTCTGGAAAAAGTCTCATTTTGTTGTCTTCAAATTTTCACTGCGATAATTAGCTGTATTTTTGCTTGTGCAGTTTTACTTCTGATTTAATCCCAATTGGTGGTACGCTAACGTATAAACGATAGCTTAATAAAAACACGAAAGTAGTATATCCAATTAGTGTTCCGTATGTTGGGATTGCCGCTGCTAGGCTTAAACGAACACTCGATGTGCTTCTGAGAGAGGGCGCTACTGGACAACTACCTAGAAAGTGGTCAGCAGGAGGCCTTACGTTAGGTGGTCGCGGGAATTTTCGATTGAATAAAGTATGCAACTACTTAAATTATGAATGAAATAAGGTATAGAAGATGATACGGGAAATTAAAGAGCAATTCACTGAAGAGATCCTTACTGAAGCATTAAAGCGATATGACATTAATAATGACACCGTTCGTTTATTAGGGACAGGGACTTCCAAATAGTAAGAAGAAAGCTCATCTAGCCTTACAACAAATGGTAACACGAGCAATGAGGTACATTTATACAATGACTCTGGAGACTACAGTATTTATGGAGAGTATATGCCGGTAGAAACTATGACCCAAGAAGAAATACGTGAGGAGTTAGAGGCTGCTTAAAGGGACACGCTATCTGGTAATTAAATCTCGGGAGGGAACATACTTAATGTTTGATCACATCGTTTTCTCACCAGGAATGATTGCTTACAATGGAACGAAATTCTTGGATCAAGAAGATATTTTTCAAGTCAGCTATAATGATGGTAAGAATATTACAATTGACGTTGGCTGGTTAGAAGGGAATTTGCTGTGTTTGTAATTAAAGATTTTGATTGGGAAAACCCATTGTTAGAAAAAAGATGTGTAGAGTCGGATAAGTTACATGAGTTGGTTCATGAGTGTTCTGAGTATGTAAGGGAAATAATTGCTGATTGTTGAGGAACAAGAACAGGTTTCCGTCAATTCTGGCGTAAGGGTGAGTGGTGCAATTGAGCAATACACGCCCTTCATTCGGGAACTGATTGACTAAAGTAACTCGTGTTGTAATAGTATACCCTTATAAAGGTGGTTCGTCCATGCGAAAACAGGTATAGAGACATAATTGACAGCGCTCATGTTTTTCATCTAACAACGTATTAATAAATTTAAATTAATGCTAAATCATACATTTTGGAGGGATATACAAATGAAGCTTACAGGGAATACAAATTTTATTACTGGTGGCGGCTCAGGAATTGGTCGTGCATTGGCAGAAGCATTACACAAACTTGGAAACAAAGTAATCATCTCGGGTAGACGAAAAGAGTGTCTGGAAGAAACCCTTCAAGCAAATCCGGGCATGTTTGCAGTTGAACTGGACATACAGAATCCTTCCAGTATTAAGGAACCGCTGCGAATGTTCTTGACGAAGAGGTTCTGGTTTCAACAGTCACGACGAATTTACTTGGACCGATCCGGATGACTTCTTCATTAATCGAACATTTGAAGTCCAAAGAAGAGGCCGTAATCATTAACACGACTTCTGCGCTTGGATTCGTTCCGCTAGCAACGACTGCTGTAAGGCATATAACTAGACGGTTCTTTTCCTCGTTAAATCAATAAGCTAACAGGCAGGATAGTTGAATTAAACAAGGCCAACAAGGGAGGGAATTAATAGTGTTTCAAATTAGGTTGAGAACAGGGTTTGAAAACAATATAGCTTGAAGAACACCATTCAACATCCTGCTGCATCTGCATACTCGCTCCGAATAATAAACATATTAGTAAGAACTAATGGATAACTGCCCTTCTGCTCCCGCTGATTGAATCAGAGGATCAGATCATGTTCATGGCAGAAAAGGATTGGTTAATGTAACTTAGAACATATCAGTCAATGGATACAGGAGGTTAGCAGGGTGTATCAGGATCTTCAAGGACAGACAGTTGTCATTACTGGTGCTTCCACCGGCCTGGGAGAGGCGATGGCACGACGTTTTGGTGAGGAAAAAGCTAATGTTGTGATTAATTACTACAGTAATAATCAAAATGTACAGCCCATCATTGATGAAATCAAATTACAAGGTGGACAGGCCATCGGGGTACAGGGTGATGTCTCCAAAGAAGAGGACGTAAAGAAGCTGGTTCAGGCGGCACATGAGCACTTTGGCTCCCTCGATATTATGATCAACAATGCTGGTATAGAGAATGAGGTTCCGTCAGAAAAGCTGAGTTTGGCAGACTGGAAGCGAGTCATTGATGTAAATCTAACTGGAACATTTCTCGGTTGCAGAGAGGCCGTGGATTATATGCTGGAGCATAATATCAAAGGACGCATCATTAATATTTCCAGTGTGCATGAAGTTATCCCATGGCCGCATTTCCTTCATTACGCTGCGAGCAAGGGTGGGGTCAAGATGATGACCGAGACGCTGGCTCTGGAGTTTGCCCCAAGCGGAATCCGCGTAAATAGCATCGCCCCAGGTGCGATCAATACACCCATTAACGCAGTCAAATTTGCCAATCCCGTGTTGCGAGCATCGGTTGAGGATCTGGTACCGCTCGGATACATCGGTAAGCCTGAAGAAATTGCGGCGGTGGCTGTATGGCTCTCTTCTACGGAATCCAGTTATGTCACTGGGATTACACTAATCGCTGATGGAGGGATGACAAAATATCCTTCCTTTCAGGGCGGACGTGGGTAATTAACAGTAGGAATTCATGATTTACTAAGCCATCTAAAATGTTGTTGCCAAAATTATCTTACACGTGTTAAATTAACATCAATACTTGAATGGATGAATCGAAAATGGTTGTAAATGGAGGAGCCTGCACACAGCGGGCTCCTTTTGTCTTTTTTGCCTTAATACTGAAGTTAATTCTCAAGAGGAGATGATGTGTTCATATGAAGTACTGATCAAATGAACATCTTTATATTCTAGTTGTGATCCATCGATCCATAGGGTGTTGCGAAATTGTAAGCACATTGAACCATTGTTGAAAGACGGGGAGGAGGATTAGGTGTGATTGATGTACGGGACCTTAAATTTACGTATCCGGGACAGACAGAGCCTGCGATTCATCGTATGAATTTCCATATTCCAAAGGGAGAGATCTTTGGTTTTCTTGGTCCATCAGGAGCTGGCAAAAGTACAACGCAAAAAATACTGATAGGTGTTCTTAAGGGGTATCAAGGCAATGTTAAGGTGATGGATAAAGAGATCAAGGATATCGGACCTGACTACTATGAACGAATTGGAGTCGCTTTTGAATTTCCAAACTTTTACTCCAAGTTTTCTGTGTTAGAGAACTTAAAACTATTCCGGTCACTTTATGCTGGGCGAACAGAGGACCCGAAAGGGTTATTGGAGCAAGTGGGTTTGGATCAAGCAGCTAATTTGAGGGTGTCTCAACTATCAAAAGGGATGAAAATGCGTTTGAATTTTTGCCGTGCACTTTTGAATGACCCTGATATTCTCTTCCTGGATGAACCGACATCAGGTTTGGATCCGGTTAATGCCAAACAGATGAAGGATCTCATTCTGGAGAAAAAAGAAGAAGGTAAAACGGTTCTAATAACAACACACAACATGCAAGCAGCAGAGGAATTATGTGATCGCGTAGCTTTTATCGTGGATGGACAAATCAAACTGATCGATTCCCCTCGTGAACTTAAACTTCGTAAGGGACAAAAAAGAGTAAGGGTTGAGTATCGTCAAGAAGGGGAATTAATTAGCGCAGCTTTTCCCCAGCAGGGACTAGGTGATAATGAAATGTTTTTAAGTCTTATACGAAATTATTCAATTGAGACGATTCATTCCCAAGAGGCTTCACTGGAGCAAATATTTATTGAAGTTACAGGGAGAGAGCTCGTATGAGATTCATTTCTGCCTTTGCCTTTGATATCAGATTCCAGTGGCGCCATGGATTTTATATCGTATATGCCTTTGTGTGTGCCTGTTATTGGACATTGCTGAATTTTGTCCCTGATAAGTACTTGGAAAAGACCGTCATTCTGTTAACTTTTAGCGATCCGAGTGCACTGGGATTGATTTTGGCTGGAGGCATATTGCTTCTAGAGCGAGATCAGGGAGTTCACGATCCCCTTTTTGTTACACCTATTCTTATTCGGGATTATTTGTTCGCCAAAGTAGCTTCGTTATCTGTTTTATCTCTGATCGCGGCGTGGGTGATTCATACAACATCAATTGGAGTTCCGGAATCCCCTTATTTATTTTCAGCGGGTGTAGTGTTAACTTCGAGTCTTATGACGTTATTATCGATCGGGGTTGTCGTTCGGTACCAGACGATTAACGGTTTTATCCTAATGTCTCAAGTCTATGCGCTGCCATTATTGCTTCCTTTGCTTGCTTTTTTTGATGTATGGAATACTAGGCTATTTCAGATTTTTCCTACGGAGGGTACATTACTTCTTTTAGGATCGGCATCCTCTCCCTTATCGATTGAAGAGATTCTTTACGCTTTTTTGGTTTTGATCATATGGAATTATGCGATCTATAGCTGGGCTAAACGATCTTATAAGGAGTATGTTTTAGGAGGAATTGGGGAAAGGGGAGCTGGAAAGTGAATCGGTACCGAGTACTTTTGATGAACGATATTCGTCACGCAGGATCGGATCCGGTATTACTGGTTGGCTTTTTGGGCCCGGTGATCTTGATCTTACTCACTCGGTTTGGATTTCCGATGGCAGCTCAATGGCTGCAGACAAGTTACTCTTTCGATTTAAACGAGTTCAGAGACTTTACTGCAGTTCTTCTGGTTGTAACGATCCCCATGCTATTAGGTATGATGACTGGATTATTAATGTTGGATGAACGAGATGAAAACCTCATCTCCTATTTTGCAGTAACCCCGCTTATGAAAAGAGGTTATCTATCTTACAGATTAACTCTGCCTTCAATCTTAAGTGCCGTGCTAACCGTGATGTTTATATTATGCTCAGGACTAGCCGAGTTCCGTGTGGGGATTTTGCTTATGCTATTGTTATTGGCTATAGAAGCGCCATGGTTTGCACTGCTGGTGGCAGCTTTCTCTGCTAACAAAGTAGAGGGATTAGCTTTATACAAGATAGGTGCGCTTTTATTTATCGCTGGCCCTATTGTTATTTTTTTTGTGCCAGATCCATGGCAATGGGTAGGCATTTGGATCCCTACCTATTGGCCAGCAATGGTTTTTATAACTGGAATATCGGGTGCATCATTCGCTGCATTGACTTACTTTAGTGTAGGATTTATTTTTCATATTGCTATTCTGATGATGATGATCCGGGTGTTTGTTAAAAGAGCAGACTAGATATATTCCGCGAAAAAAGACACTTCCCATGATAAAGGACGATGCTGAACATGAGTGATTAATCCAAGTTTCGGGAGACACGAACATACTCCCATTGAAGTCACTATATTAGCGGCTTTTTTATCTTATCGGTACCAGTTCTTGTCCCGTGCCAAGGACATGAACTGGTACCGGTAATACCGGAATGGACAAGAACATAGTCCGATTGCCGATTAAGCAAATAACGAATCGATTTTTTCCTCGTGCTGTCGGGCAGGATAGCGTAACTTAGATGACTTGAAGAGTGTTTTCTGGAATGGATGCTTATAAATGGAGTTGTATGAAAGGACGTTTTTTATTGGTAAGATTCAGCCGTAAATAATTATAATGAAAGCTGATAAATTCTTTAAGTCGCAAATATAGCGGCTTTCTTTGCTTAACGGGGAGTCATAAAATTACTTAGTACGGAAGCAGACGAAATTCTAGTAGAAGAAGCAAAAATGATGCGTAATAATCAGGGCCTGAATGAAGGAGCCTTTGTAACCCAGGTTAACGATATGATGACTCAGGCACCAACAGGCCATTAATTCGATCCTCAGGCTGTGAAACATAATACCATGAAGTAATTAAAGGCCCACGTCCTTCGCGGTCCTTCGCGGGCTTTTGTTTGTTTTAACGGATGATGTCGAGGGACAAGATATAAAAAGGCACCCGCCATAAGGCAGGTACCATTTCTATAGGGATCAAGTATACATTACCTGCCGGGAATTTCATTACGAGATATTTCTTGTTCCTCCAGCAGTCGTTTAAGCTTTTGGCGCTGCCGTTTTTCCTTCTGACGGCGCTCTCTGTCCTCAGCCTGCAGAGCCTTGAGCAGGGAGACACACATACCGATAAGAACAACAGCGAACGGCAGTGCGGCCACAATGGATGCTGTCTGGAGGCCGTTCAACCCCCCGCTGATCAGCAGTACTACCGCGATGGCGGACTGCATAATTCCCCAGGTTAATTTCACTCTTGTACTCGGGTCCAGCTTGCCATCTGAAGACAGCATGCCCAGCACAAAGGTAGCAGAATCAGCCGACGTAATAAAGAAGGTCATAATCAGGAGTGTAGCGATGAATGCTATGATCGTACCCAAAGGCAGCTGCTCCAGCGTAAGGAATAAAGCGGTTGTCGTATCTTCTTTGACGGCCTCCGCCAGATGGGCAGCATTGAACAATTCGAGGTGAAGTCCTGTTCCGCCGAAGACTGAGAACCAGATAAATCCGAACAGGCTTGGAATAACCATGACGTAAATTACAAATTCCTTTATGGTTCTTCCTCTGGATACCCTTGCGATAAAAGTGCCAACAAAGGGAGCCCATGCGATCCACCATGCCCAATAAAATAACGTCCATGCTCCAATCCAGGTTTCTCTTGAAAACGGCGTCAGTCTCAAACTCATGTTAATAATATTCTGCAGGTAACTGCCCAAGGTTGTCGTGAATGTGTCAAATATAAAAGAAGTCGGTCCAGTCACCAATACAAACGCCATCAATAGCACAGCTATAATGAGGTTGGTGTTGCTCAGAATCTTAATACCTTTATCCAGACCGGTGGTTGCCGAGATCAAAAACAGTACGGTTACAATTGAGATAATGACAATCTGGGACATCGTCGAGTTAGGAATACCGAATAAGTAATTCAGACCCCCACCGATCTGAAGCGCACCCAATCCAAGGGAGGTTGCAACACCGAAGATGGTGGCAATGACCGCCAGAATATCAATGACCTTACCAAGCAAGCCTGCCGCAAGACGCTCACCTATCAGAGGAATAAAGGTGGAACTGATCAACCCTTTGTAGCCTTTCCGGAACTGGAAGTAAGCGAGCGCCAAGCCGATGACGGTATAGATAGCCCAAGGATGAAGCCCCCAGTGGAAAAAGGAATACCGCATTGAAAGTCTTGCTGCTTGCGTTGTTTCGGGTACCGCCCCCTCCGGTGCAGATAAATAGTGGGACAGCGGTTCAGCCACTCCCCAGAAAACCAGTCCAATGCCCATACCAGCGCTAAACAGCATGGACAGCCAGGAAATCGTAGAATATTCCGGTTCATCATCGTCATCCCCCAGCCTGATACCGCCAAATCGGCTGAACGCCAGATAGAAAGCGAAGATCAGGAAGAACAGTGTCGCTAGCAAATAAAACCAGCCAAAATTCTGAATAGAGAAGTTGTAGGCGACGTTAGCCACATCCGCCAGCTGATCAGGAGCGACGGCTCCCCATATTGCAAACAGTGCAACGATGATAATTGTGATTGTAAATACCATGAAGAGACCTCCGTTATGTAAGCTTCAGCCAACTGTTCCTTAATATGCGCTAGTCCAGCTTGTAATATTTCAAAAAGCCAGCTGTTGATAAAATAAAACAAATCGCCGTGTAATGAAACACTCGTCGGTTTGTTTTGATCTTATCAGAATAATATATTGCCAACATCGCTTGTTAATCTGAGATAATGTATAATCTCATCTAACTCGTACTATTTAATGGGAAACGATAGCTCAATAATACCAAGAAAGCGGCCGATCAATGTGATCGGCTGTTTTTGTTCAACTAGAGGGAAGGATAGGTTCATAATATGTGTTGAATATATCTCGAGATGACTCAATCTATATTAGCTATAATAGGGAGGATGAGGAATGGGACAAGAGCTTATAAAGGAAGTATTATCTTTATTGGATTTAGACCACAACATAAGATCCTCCAAAAAACAGTCGAGACATATTTAAAAAAAATTGAGTTTTTGAAGCCGTTAATCTGAAAAGATTGCCGTTGTGTTTAACAAAGTTGCTACTATCGTTCATGAAATTGGGCATGTCTTAAGTCTCGGTCATCCTAATGCTAATTATTATCCTACAAGTGTAGAATCAATTATGCGAACCTGTGGTAAATATGAAGGTTATTATGTCCTAGACAACACGATCTAAATGACATTAATAATAAATACGGAAATGGAGGAGAAAACGTTAAAAAAATCCCATTAACAATACTATTGTTCAGCTTAGTGTTAGTCGTTTTGGGTTGCTCTAGTGATAAACAAATCGCCTCAAGTCTTTCTGATGAAAGAATAGCAGAACTCCGCAAAGAGTACCCACTTTCTCAAGGAAATCCTAGTCCAGCACAAACCATAGACGTTCCTTTCGATCAAATTCTCGAAATGTCAGATTCAGTTGTTGATGAGAATTATGTTTTATCAGCTTATCAAGGGGAAAGTGAAGAGAGGAAGAGTTTTACGAAACAAACAGATGGAAATACACTTAATAATCTGGTAGAGCAGGTTAAAGAACTTTGGACGAATTAGGGAACAGATATCTCGATAAGGCACTGAAAGAATGGATGAAATCAGTACAAAAATAAAAAAAGGACCGTAAGTGTTCATCTTCCATCGATGAATGCTTTCGGTCCTTTTATGTTTATCCTGTACCTTTATGCCCTGGCAGCATCTTTATTAAAATATCTAATGAACGACGGTATCGGTTTCCGCCTCTCTTGGTTAACGTCTTCGGAAGGCTCCGCCGCGTGCCAGAGCGAAGAAGATGAGCAGGGCAATAATCGAGCCAACGATGGCTGGAATAATATGAAATCCGCCAACCACCGGCCCCCTTGGTCCCAGCAATTCCGTTCCTAACCAGGAACCGATAAAACCCGCAATAATGTTCCCAAGTACACCGCCCGGTACGTCCCGGCCAATCAAGTTGCCGCTTAACCAGCCAATAAGTCCACCAACAATGAGTACCCAGAGCAGATCCATGGATTGTTCTCCTTTCTTCGAGTTTATTACAAGTTATGTTGGGCTCAGTGGAATATACCTCAACTTCCAGTTGGTGGAGGAATCTAAAGTGTCTGTGCTAAGATGGGGGTAATTATGATTCAAGCTAGGGAACAAGGCTAGAAGGGGTGCACCACATTGAAGAAGATACTTGTCATTGACGATGAAGTCGCAATCAGAGATTTAATTGAGCTCGTACTGAGAAGAGAAAACTACGACGTTCAAACGGCTGAAAACGGCAAAATAGCCCTGCAGCTGCTGGATGCTTTTGGGCCGGACCTGGTGGTGCTTGACTTGATGCTGCCTGACTGCTCCGGATATGACCTGTGCAAGGAAATCACCGGGAAACGAGCCGTTCCTGTGATCATGCTCTCTGCCAAAAATGAGGTAATCGACAAGGTGCTCGGACTAGAGCTAGGGGCGGAAGATTACATGACCAAACCCTTTGACAATCGTGAATTGCTCGCTCGGATCAAGGTGATTCTGAGAAGAAACGAGAGTAAGGAGGAATCAAGTGAAGGAACAGAAGTGAAATCTACACGCATCATTCATGAAGAGCTGACATTTGATCTGGAAAGCCGAAGGGTGCTGAAAAACGGTGTACCCGTGTCTTTAACGGCCAAAGAGTTTAAAATTCTGGAAACGTTACTCAAAAGGCCAGACAAAATCTTTACCCGGGATGAGCTGCTGCAGATCGGATGGGGATATGACTTTATGGGAGACAGTCGCAGTGTGGATATGACCATCATGCGATTACGGAAGAAGCTGGAGGATAACGCGGACGAACCGAAGTATGTCAGGACGATCTATGGATTTGGCTATCAACTTGGAGGTGGCGAGGCCTGAAGTATGCAACCCGGTTACTGCTGAATTATTTATTTTTCTCCGTGCTGTCCTTTGGCATCATCATTTTTGCGGTGAATAAAGCCATCGATTACTACAGCTTCATTACCATTGAAAAACAGATGATGGAGAAGGCGGATCTGTCCGAGTTGTCCTTCCGTGAGGTGTTGGCACAGCATAGATCATCGACAGGAGAGCCGCAGACAAAAGAAATCGTCAGACTTGCTCTGGAGAAGCTGAAAGCTTCAGGCAAGGAAGTACGTATCTATGATAGCTCCAAGCAGCTGCTGGGCTTGGCTGTGAATGGCATCATCATTAATGATGGCAAACCGCTAATTTTTGAAAAGAATATTGAGAAAGCCCTGAGCGGCAGTTATGCCTACACCGTAACGGAAGATCATCTGCTTTATTTTTCCACTCCCATTCAGGATCAATACTACCAAAACGCTTATGTGTATGAATTCGTGGAGGACATTTCCTACTTTTATGCGATTATGGATCAAATCCGTTATATCCTGTTTGCGGGTGCAGGCGGATTTATTGTACTGATTACGTTATCCAGTCTGTGGATTGCCCGCAACACAACCAAGCCGATTAAGCTGTTGCTTGGCGCTGCGCAAAGTTTCTCTAGACAGGAGTTTCGGAGAGTTCATCTCAACCGGAAGGATGAGTTGGGCATGCTGGCAGATGGGCTGGATTCCATGGGGCGGCAGCTTCATGATTACATTCAGTACCAGAAACAATTTGTCTCCAACGTATCTCACGAGTTAAAAACACCATTGGCAGCCATTCGTGGTTTCTCTCAATACTTGGTTGAAGGGGAGAACGAGAACAAGGAGCTGCAAAAAATCTATGCTCATCTGCTGCAGGAATCGGATCGGCTGACGCGCTTGATTAATGAACTGTTGTTGCTATCCCGATTCGACAAGGCTGGTTCTAACGAACTGGAAGCCCGGAAGACGGAAATGAATGAACTGATTCAGCAAGTCGCAACGAGTATGGGTGCCAAGGCCAAAGATAAAGGAATCGAGATTATGTTCAGGGAGGCGGAAGCGGAACCGGAGGATAAGCTTCTGACGAGAGTCCACGCCAACGTGAATCCAATGCTGATGTCCCATGCGATCGCCAACCTTGTGGACAATGCCATCAAATATTCAGGCAGTACATCACTAATCGAATTGAAGTTGGAACATACGCCAAGCGAGGTAGTTATACGGATACGTGATCAAGGTATCGGTATCGCGGGCGATGAGCTGGAGAGAGTGCAGGAACGCTTTTACCGGGCGAAAAATGCAAGCACAGCGAACGGTTCAGGTCTTGGACTTTCTATTTGCAAAGAGATTGTAGAGCGGTTTAATGGATATATCGACATGGAAAGTCAAATCGGGGAAGGAACGACCGTTACGATTGTGTTACCCCGTGCTTAAACACGCGTAAATAGTTAACGTTACAAGATTGATACAATTCTGTTATGAGACTAACAAATGCTTTTTTTATAATCACTTCATAAGAAGAAATCACACATTTATGGAGGGATCATGATGAAATGGATAAACAAAGCTACATCTGTTATCCTGCTGAGTATTTTACTAACGATGGCACTGACGGGCTGTCAGTCCAATGGTGCCAAGTCGCCAGAAGCGCCGCAGAACTCGGCTGAAAAAAACACGCCCGACGAACAGGCCAAAGGCGAAGGAGCATCAAATTCTACTGCGCCTGCTTCAGAAAATTCGGAAGGACAGAGTACTGAAGCTATTAAGGAAGGTTCGATGGAGAAGGAAGGCAATGTGGCGCTGAAAGAGCTTGCTTTTGTCTATAATGAGCACACCATTGCGATTTCGGATACAGCGAATGAAGATCAAATGGAACAGATGCTGGGCAAACCGGATAACCTGAAATCTCATACGTACAGTGCCGACGATGGAACAAACATGGATACGTTAATCGGTTTTACAGAAAAGGTTTATACGTATCCTGGTCTGGAGATTAAAACAATCAGTATACCGGAGGGGAAACAAGACTCCATCTTTCATATCGAAATTACAGATCCTAAGTACGCGACAGTGCGAAACATTAAAGCAGGAGATAGCCTGGATACACTCAAAAACGCCTACCCTGAGGGGAAACTGCTTGGTGATGGAGCCCCTAATGAGGAGGATGACTACCGTTACGAGCCATCCAATTATGTGGATGTGATGTCGTTTCATATCAAGGATGCCAAGGTGGAGAGCATTCAGATCTACAGCCTTCTGGACTAATATTTTGTGATCGATGTTGGTAAGCCATTCATACGATTCACCTTTAATACCTGCCCTGGAGAGGGGCAGGTATTTTCTCGTTTATTGTCGCTGGACATGTCGAAGGACAAGAACCTGTGCCGATTGACGTTTAGATGTGTATCTAAACAAGGAGCGATGTAGTTAAAAAACTTCAATAGGCAGCTTAGGGGAATTCCAATCGATTATGATGATGTGCAACAGCATGGTAGTCCATATGCAATAATCGGAATTCAATCGGGAAGTTATCTGTTCATAGTGGATAGACAGTAAAATAATGTTAGTGAAATAAGGATGTCCCTCAAGGTCGTAAGCCTTGTGAACATCCCTTCTTAAATATGAAAAGCTGCTGATCTTATACAGTTAGTATATCTACTCCTAGAGCTGGAAGAGTCAACTTCTGTTCCAATCTCTCGCTGGTCAACAAGCTGCGATAAGGAACGTCCAGCGTAATCTCTCGTTGCTCATTCGTCAAATTGATCAGGAATAGGAAGCTTTGCTCCCCCTTCGTTCGAATCGACAGCTCAACACCTTCCGGCAGCTGGATTTTGGGCGCCAATTCCTTTTCCTTCAATATGTTTTCAAACAGCTGATAGAAATACGATGGCTCCGGCCAAGTGCCGACATAATATACTTCACCTTCACCAAGCTTATTGACAGTAACCGCCGGCACACCCTCGTAAAAGTCGTTGTCATACCAGGCGATCGGCTCTGCACCTCGCAGTTCCAGTAGATCACACCATTGCTTCGCAGCGAATGTCTTGCCCTCTGCGTTCCGTATCCGATGCTCACTGTTGCCGATTGCATCATATTCACTTACGACAACACCCGCCGCTTCCGCCAGTAGCCCCGGCAGAGGCAGCATCTCACATACATTCCTCATGTTCTTCACGCCAGTCCGATTGGTGAGGACAACCGTCCCCCCTTTAGCTGCGAATCGCTCCAGTCGTTGTGCTACTTCTTCACTTAACAGGAAGAGAGAAGGGACAATGACCAGCTTGTACCCGTCGAGTTCCTCGGTCCAGTTGATAACGTCCGTACCGATGCCCATTTTCAGAAATGCATTATGCATAGAGGACAAGTTGTCTATATAGTGCATTCCTCCTTCCGCCTGCGGCTGAAGGGAAAGCGCCGTATGCTGATCATGCGAATGCAGAATTGCAACCTGGGTAACAATGGTCGAGTCGGCCAGCAGTTCTCCTAACTGGTTCACCTCGCGAGTAAGCTCCGCGAACTCCCTGAACCTGCGTCCAGGAACATTGCTGTGGTCGATCAGCCCATGCCAGAATTGTTCGGCTCCGACGGTTGCACTCCGCCAGCGGAAATGGACGACCATGTCGGCACCTCGGGCGATTGTCTGCCAGGAACGAGCTCGGATCAGTCCAGGATAGGGGGTGCGCTGAATCGGCATCCAGGCACCCTGTGCTCCGCTGAGCTGTTCCATTACCCAGAAATTCCGGCGTTTGATGCCGCGAACCAAGTCCAGCGTAAGCGCACCGTTTCTCGGAAACTGATCGCCATAATCTCGATACAGCTCATTCGGATAATAATCGACAGAGACGAAGTCCAATTCGTTGTGCATATCATAATAGTCCAGGCTATTCGGATATTGCCACATGTTATGCGTCACAAATTGATCTGGACAGTTACGGCGTAAAATCTCAAGCTGCCATCCCAGCAGATGGCCCACGCTGTCGGAACAAAACCGCTTGTACTCCAGCAGATAGGAAGGATTCATCGGTTTGCTGGTACCGAGCGGTGTTGTTACCTCAGCCCAGCTGCTGTACTCACCGCTCCAGACGACCGTACCCCACTCCCGGTTCAACTCCTCCAGATTGGAATAACGCTTCTGCAGCCAAGCGACAAATGCACGATTACATGTATCACAATGGCACTCCTGGTAGTGCATCTCGTTATCGATTTGCCAGCCAATGACGGCAGGATGCTTACCATAGCGCTGTGACATCGCTTCCACAAATTTGGAGCCCAGCTTTCTCAAGGAAGAGCTGTTGTTGCAACGATGTCCACGCACACCTGGCCGGACGATGTGGCGCTGCTCATCCATGGGCAGTACATCCGGATAACGGGTTGTCATCCAGTTCGGCGGGGTATTGGTGGGGGTGCATAACACAATTTCAATGCCGCGCGAAGCGAATA
Source organism: Paenibacillus xylanilyticus (assembly GCF_047246825.1). Taxonomy (GTDB): domain Bacteria; phylum Bacillota; class Bacilli; order Paenibacillales; family Paenibacillaceae; genus Paenibacillus; species Paenibacillus xylanilyticus_B. The sequence goes on from NZ_JBFOLB010000001.1 coordinate 666,924, forward strand.
CATCTATAGCCGTATCCAACCATTCAAACTGATATTTACCCTCAGTCGGTTCCATTCGGCTCCAGGCGAACTCCGCCATTCGCACAACAGCAACCCCTGTCTCTTGCATAAGTAGGGCATCTTTCTCCCATAACTCCGGGGTCCATTGCTCTGGATAATAATCAATTCCTATCTTAATTGTCATCCTGAGATCTCCTTTATTCATCAATATATTGCGATTATATGCTATATTAATTGGTGTGAATATCTTAAATAATTAATATGATATAACAATATTAAGATAATAGGAGAGTTAGTCGCATGCCTCTTCCCAATCGCAATTTCCCAGTATTATCTGCCCGGGATAAGCTGCTTCCTTTTTATTTGCTTGGCATCGGCTTGCATCATGAACAGGAGCACATATGCCGGGACCAAGGCATTCAGGATTATCAGTGGATACAATGCCGCAGCGGAGTGGGCAAGCTCAAGCTAAGTGAAACGGAACATATCGTCAAGCCAGGCATGGGCATGCTGTTATTCCCTGGACAGAAGCACGAATATTATGCGCTATCCGAGAGCTGGGAAGTCGACTGGATCATTTTCGATGGCAGTGGGTCAGCCAGCTTGTTTGAAACCGTTGGTATTGTCGACACATGCGTATACACGCTTGCATCGCCTGAATACCTTCTATCCCGAATGCGGGAGTTGCTGCAAGCTGCCTTAACACCACAAGAGCAAACATTAAGCAATTACGCCTGCTCGGCCATCCTCTATAGCTTATTGACAGAGATTATTCAGCGCGTATCTGTGGAGGGAAACGATACCGTCGGGCAGCAGTACGAGCGATTAAAACCGGTTCTGGACTATATTGAACAGCATTATGCTGAAGAGATTACTTTGCCAGCGCTGGCTGGACTAATCTGTGTCACACCGGAATATTTCTGTCATTTGTTCAAGAAAACGACAGGCATTCGTCCCATCAGCTATGTTAATCAGGTAAGGGTCAACAAGAGCAAGGAATTGCTGCTCGACAATGTGCAGCGCGGGATGGAGGATATTGCACGTCAAGTCGGCTTCGAATCACCCAGCTATTATGGAGCAATCTTCAAGAAGCTGGAACGACTTACACCGGGTGCCTTCCGCCGCAGCTATCAGAAGTCGTGACATATTATGCTAGTTTGTGCACGGTGGGCGCAACTCAATCTATTTTACTGATCTTTATAATTTTAGATTTCTCTATATACTTCAAGTGAGTTGCAGGCATTATTGAAATCAATAGCAGACCATGTTGATTACAATGTGTCAGGGAAAAAACAAAGAATTTATTACGAATCTGATATTGGAAAAATTGTTGTGCAGGCAGAACTAACGGACAGTGAAGTCGAAGAGCTTAACAAGCAATTTGGAGAAGAGCTAATTAGTTTAAAACCTGTAGATAATGAGGAGTTTGTCGGGTTAACTCCGTCACAAGACAATCCTTTCATCCAGTAAATACAGGGCATTACGGGATTTCGCTAACGGGAGGTTAGTACAATTCTGCCCATGATTATAGAAGAAATAGGGGGGAACCGATTCCTTCGTGAATAACCAGGGGCTGTCTAGCCATTTTGAATGTGCTATACTGTATCCAAAAAAGAGGTCTCAAATAATGGCACGATACAAGGAAGAGCAATCCAAACATATTCGGGAAGCACGTAAGAATCAAATCTTAAAAGCAGCGCTAAGAGTGTTTGCGGAGTATGGGATAGAGGGCACGAAGATGAGCATGATCGCCAAGGCTGCTGATTTAAGCCACGGTCTTATGTACCATTATTTCGAGTCCAAAGAAGAATTGCTTACAACAAGCCTGCTCTGGGCAATGGAAGGTGCTGAGACGTTGATCGAGGAGGTTCGATCTTCGTCAGCGAAACCGTTGGAGAAAATAGCGCACTTCACCCGTTCTGCCATCACAGCAGGAAGTCATGACGTATTTCGAATGATTCAAAGCTGTATGAAATATCCGGATCTTGATGAAGAGACAAGGAAACTGATCAGCCAGACGAGTGAGAAATATGTAATGTTGCTAGTCCCCATCCTTATTGAAGGGCAGAGTCGTGATGAAATCGTTAAAGAAGAACCTGAAATGCTCGCCAATCTCTATCTGACGATATTGTCCGGATTGATCGCTGACGATGTGGGCTGGCTTCATCAAAATTTGGATTGGAATATACGTATGCTGCTCAGAGTTATTCAAAAATAAAGGATTTCGCTAGTAAAGTGAATCAATCTCCTATCTTTTACAAAACTCCTAATATGCTCCCCACCAATCTACATATCCTGTTTGTAAACGAACTGAGCCTTTTTGCTTTCCAAACGTGAGGAAAGCGAAAGGGTGTTTTTTATAGAAATAGATCTTTTCCCTCCTCTCGGTAGATCTTTTTGGTAACGTGTATCCCATTTCATATATATTTCGTGATAAGCTCCTGGTTATCAACAGAGCATCAGGCTCACAGATCAGATCATAAAACAGCTAGGGATATTTTTTTGTTGACAAAAATTGGAACCCAATTTACCATATTTATTGACTGATTGAGTCAATCAATAAATTTAAAAGTGAGGTGCTTGGGTGTATTGAAAAAAGCAGGAAAGAGCATACTGACGGGTCTAAACCCAATATCAAAAAAGGAAAGATCGCTTGCCCCTGATGTAGGACGCGGATTTATGTTGCTGTTGATCGTCATTGCTCACGCACCAATATATTTGTTTACGGCGAAGACATTTATGCTGACTCGTCCACTGGGAGAGCATTGGCTTGATGACTTCGTGAATTTGGTTGGCCTGTTGTTCGTGGATAACCGTGCTTATCCGATGTTTGCATCCTTGTTTGGTTACGGACTGGCTTCTATGGTAGCACGCCAAAAGGATAAGGGCGTACCTGTAACGGAAGTGAAGCGCTTGTTACGTCGTCGTTCGTGGTTGTTGATCGTTTGTGGGTTTATACATCTTGTCTTAATTGGAGGAGCAGACATCCTCGCCGTATATGGCATTTCCGGTCTTATTCTCGGATGGATGTTGTTTAAGCCGGTGAGGATGCAGCGTAGGGCTATGATCGTAATTGGTGCAGTATACATGGCTATTATTCCGACTGCCTGGGTATCGGTATATCCGATTTTGACGGGAGAAGAGCTGGACATCGGGTTAACTCCTTCCCACACTTATCTACTTCTAGTCTCGGAACATGTAATTGCATTTCCGATTATGATTCTGATTAATCTGCTGCTTTATCCGATGCTGCTAATTATTATCTTAGGAGTCTGGTCTGCCCACAAACGGTGGCTGGATAACCCTGAGCGCTTCCGTCCCCAGTTGAAACGAATCACAATCGGAGGAATCGGCATATCGCTGATTGGCGCACTTCCTTATGCTTTGACTGGTGCGAATATGTGGAATCCGGAACCTGAATTGATCAGTTGGTTTGTAATCGTCCATATCATCACCGGCATTGCAGGCGGATTAGGATATACGGCTCTTATTGCGTTGTTCAGCATATCAGCCCGCCATACGGCTCCGAGGGTGACGGAAGCGCTCGCGTCAGTTGGCAAACGATCGCTTACGTTTTACATCTACCAGGAAGCGCTGCTTGTCCTCTTGCTCTCGCCGGTCGCTCTGGGACTGGGAGGTGTGCTTGATGGCGCTGGAGTGTTTGCAATTGCAGTGTTGATCTGGTTCTCAAGTGTCTGCCTCGCTATCTGGCTAGAAAAACGGGGATGGAACGGCCCTGTCGATGCTTTCCTAAGAAGACTCATCTATCGGCAACGGAAAGTATCAGATAGAAGATGACGAATCGGATCAGCATATTCTATGAGGAGGCGACGTCAGGAGCTTAGCGTTAATCCGAGAGAGAATTTGTAGTTTGAAACAATAGGACTAATTAAAAGTAAAGGGAGGGAAACGAAATGAAAACGAAGATGGAACAAAGCAGCAGAGGCTTCTCCGTAACAGGGCTGAAAAGATTGCGCGACGTGCTATCAAGGCATGTCGAGTCTGGGAAGATTCCTGGGTTCGTCGCCCTAATCAGCCGGAACGGTGAGACGCACGTCGAGGCGATCGGCACGATGCGCCATGACAATGGCGTGCCGATGATTCGGGACACGATCTTCCGGATGGCGTCCACGTCCAAGATAGTTACGGCCGCGCCGGTGATGGTACTGCTCGACGAGTGCAAACTGCATCTGGACGACCCAGTAGACCCATGGCTGCCTGAACTCGCCAACCGACAGGTGCTGAAACGGCCAGATGGCCCGCTGGAAGAAACCGTGCCGGCACGGCGGCCAATTACTGTCAGGGACTTGTTGACCTCTACGTTTGGGCTTGGAGTGGATATGACGTTAATGGGTTCTCCGGTTATAAACGCGATCTTCGAGAATGGATTATTTGACACGCCAGGGCAGGAGATGCCCGGGCCGGATGAGTGGATGCGCCGTCTGGGTACACTCCCACTCTGCTACCAGCCCGGAGAACGGTGGCAATACCACATGAGTAACGAAGTGCTCGGCGTACTCGTTGCCAGGGTCACGGGTCAGACATTCGAGACGTTCCTGCGCGAACGCATCCTTGATCCCCTGGGGATGAAGGACACCGGCTTCTATGTGCCCCAGAACAAGATTGACCGGCTGCCACCCGCTTACATCCCCGATCCTCAGACTGGAGAGTTTATCGTATGGGACGAGGCCGAAGGCGGACGCTACAGTAAACCTCCCAAGTTCCAAGCAGGCGGCGGTGGGCTGCTCTCAACTGTTGACGACTATCATGCATATTTACAGATGCTGCTGAACCAAGGAATGCATGGGACCGAACGGATCCTGTCCCGACCAGCCATCCAGCTGATGACAACTAACCGTCTCACGCCTGAGCAACAAGCATTCCGAGAGGACTTGGCCAAAAACAACGTCCATTTATCGCATGGCCAAGGGCAGCACGGCGGCTGGGGCTTCGGTATGGCAGTACCCACCTACCGCGGCGACTATGCTTCCATCGGTCAGTTCGGTTGGGACGGCGGGACCGGCACCTCGGCTTACGCCGACCCGGATAAACAACTCACAGGGATTATGCTCACCCAGGTCGGGATGTCCACCCCGGATTCTGCGCATCTTATTCACGACTTCTGGACCATGGTCTATCAGGCAATCATCGAAGACTAACACCGAGCCCAACATGCAGCTCCCACACTTTAGCAAAATCATTTATTTTAATTTTTAATATGTAATATATCTTCCTCAAATTTCTCAACGAAATATCCTTCATCATCAAGTTGTACATTCATCTAAATTTGACTTTCATCGAAACGAAGCAAATACTTGCCTTTATCTGTGGCGTGCACGCCAAACATTGATCTTCAGACGACAAGAACAGGATACTTTGAAAGTCGCATTTTATGCGGCTTTTTTTTGTTTACTATCTTATCAAGATAACGTGAAGTTTTGCACACCGAAGCAAGTAATCAATATTGAATGAAATTGATTGTTTTGGATATTGACTAGGTCAAGTAGGTCCGAGCCGACACGATGAATCCGACAGATCAGGATCGAAAAAAGTAATTGATCGGTAAAAGAGTAGCCAGTCTTAAATTTGTTGAATTTTTAGGCGAATAGAGAAAGGTGGATAGCAACTTTTATCGGTTACGAGCGTCACTATCTCTAGACAACATAGAAGAGGGAGAGATAGGAACGAAATGTATAAGGTATTATCAGGAATAGTATTAGTTTTGATATTTTTGTTCGTCTTACCAGAACAGGCATCCATGGAGCAGGCATCTCAGGAAGTTCGTTTTCAGGACGAGCAGTTGGAGCAAGCCTTAAAACAAATACTAAAAAAAGAGAACACTGCAGCCATTACGCAGCAAGATATGGAGTCATTAACCTTGGTTGATCTATCAAATCGAGGAATTGAAAGCATTGAAGGCTTGCAGCATGCTTCAAATTTGACATATCTTGACCTGTCCAGAAATGAAATTAAAGATATTATGCCACTTAAGCCATTGGCTAAGATTCGCGAACTTGATATTACGGGCAATCAGATCACTTCAATTCAGGATTTGTCTGCCTTGACGGATATGGAAATGTTGATCGTAAACCGGAACCAAATTTCATCGATTGATGTCATCATGCAGCTTGGTCGTCTGCATACCTTCGAAGCGAACGATAATCAAATCTCGAACATTAAAGCATTATCGACGGCCACAGAATTAACATGGCTACAAATGAACGGGAACCAGATAACGAATATTCAGCCCTTGAGCGGATTGACCAAGCTAAAGAATTTGGAGCTAGCGAGCAATCAAATTTCGGACCTGAGTCCACTAAAGTCGCTATCCAAAAGTTTAAGGAGTCTTGATATCGGAAACAATGGAATCTCGGATCTCAGTGCGCTTGAAGGGATGACGCTAATGGAATCTCTATCAGCAGAAAACAATCAGATCAAGAAGCTGGATCCACTGAAAAAAATGTCTAACCTGTCATCCTTGAATCTAAACTCAAATCTAGTTTACAATCTTGAGCCGTTGAAATCCCTAAGCGAACTTCATAATTTATATTTAGAAGATAACCGTGTATGGAATTTGGATCCCATTCGAAATCATACGTTCAATCCTCCTCATTATGACACGGGAGCGATAAGATACTCGTTGCAATTGAGCGGTAACTACTTGGATTTAAGAAATACGACCAAAACATATCAACTTCTCAACAAGCTCGGTGGAGATGGATCCACCTTTTCCCAACTGAAAGCCCAGCGATTAGTAATAGGGAGTAAAACGGCTTACGTAGGAGAGAGATCCTTTGCACTTAGCGTAGCACCGTTTATTGAATCAAGCCGAACCTATGTCCCAATTCGATTTGTATCAGAACGATTGGGTTCGAAGGTGGAATGGAACCAAAGCAAAAAAGAGGTAACCATCAGCAAAGATAACACAACGATTCGTATGAAAATGAACTCGAAAACGGCTAGTGTGAATGGAAAATCCGTTTCATTGGATGCGCCTTTACTTTTGAAGAAGAATAGTTCGTTTGTGCCTGTGCGTTTCATATCCGAGTTTCTGGGGTCCCCCGTAGAATACATGGCGAATCCAAAAACAGTGATCGTATTTGAACAAAAATAGCTTCACTACTTACGGCCAAAACCCTCCTGTATATATTGCCGGAGGGTTTTGTCTTATGAACGTAATATTTGGTTAATTGTGAAGAGATGGGGTTACCGCTTTTTTCTAACGGGTCTCAAAGATAGAATAGAACGGTGAGAGGAGTCATCTATGAAAAAAATAAACGTAGCACTAACATTTTCATTAGTGTGTACTTTACTCATGGGTAATGCAGCGATTAGCTTCGCAGATAGTGTCTCGAATAGAATCGATAATGGGAAAATTGAAAATGGGCGAATGTTGATTCCTATACGTGCTGTTTCAGAACACTTCCATTCAAAAGTGACCTGGAACCAAGATAAAGCAAGCATTACCATTACTCGCGGAGAGCGAGAGCTTTTGCTACGTGTTAATTCTCGCACTGCCTTGGTTAACAACACTGCGATCAACATTGATATGCCTGTAAGAATGGATAACGGGACAACTTATGTGCCAGCACGCGTTTTTGCTGAAGCCTTTGGCGGAACAGCGCTGTGGTCCCAACAAGAACGGAAAACAACCATTACGCTCGGTCTCGAACAAATCTATATCCATACAGAGCCGCTAAAGCCATGGAGGATGACTCAGGAGAGAATAAACGTTCTGAATAAGAAGATAAATGAAGCCACTGATCTCTCTAGCTATTCGCAAATTCGAGAACATTTCAAACCTTATTTTACAGACACTTTTATTAACAAGATTATTCGTAGCAAAGGGATTCAAAATAACGCCATCCTAACAAAAACAGCCAATATTATCTACAACGGTACCACATCAGGAAGAATGCACCAATCGGCCTACTTTGATACTAACTCTATCCAAATTGAGCTTATTAATCGTTATGTATTCTACACATTCGTTGATAACCAATGGAAGGTTGATGATGTGAATGTGGGCAGGCAAATTATCGATCCATAATATGGATAAGAGGAGGACTTTGATTAAACCATTGTAGTGTTATCAAACAGAAGAGATTCAAAAACAACCGATCCGTGTAAATCGGTTGTTTTTTGTTTAGCTAACCGGTACAAATATGTGTCTAAGCCATGGAAAAGAACAAATGGCTAGGATCTGTTGTGAATTTAACAAAAATGATGGATGAAACTGTTGCGCGAATAAAGTTTGGTCATTGAATGAGGGTACTACAGTTTTAAATGACGGTCAGGTTAATGCGAGACAAAAAACAACCTCATTCCATGTCAAAGTTCTTGTCCAACGGCAGTTGTATACGGACAAGAAACATGGTCGGATTACCGATTAGGCATATAACTAATCGGCTCTTTTCCTAGTTCGTTCATTAAGCTAACGGGCAGGACAGTTCAACACCGTATTCAACTCCTCATTTTGGGAAAAATATAATATCCAACTACGAGGTGCCTGGAATTTGATAAAGTTAATCTGTAAAACGAGCGTTCATGGCTGCCGCCCCCCTGAGACAATATCCAATTGCAAATGGTCCACGGAACCCGTGGACCATTGCTTCTTCTGTTTATAGTCTAGCCGTCGAGCAGCGTCATCTGTTCTTTCATATAACGCGTGCCGTGAACGACATTCTTGGGGCTGACCTGATCGATTCGTTCGAGATCCTCCTTCATGAGAAGGATATCAGCCGCGGCCGCATTTTCCTCCAAGTACTTGATACGCTTCGTACCCGGGATAGGCAGCGCCCCGTTGGCAATCGTCCAGGCAATGGCCAATTGGGATGGTGTACAGTTCTTCTCCATCGCGATCTCCTTAATCTTGTCGACAACCTCAATGTTCTTCCTGAAGTTGTCTCCTTGGAACCGCGGCATCCATCTGCGAAGGTCGTCGGCGGCCAGATCCTCGAAAGTGCGAAGCTCGCCCGAGATAAAGCCCCTGCTCAGTGGACTGTAGGCCACATGGGTAATCCCAAGCTCTCTTACGGTAGGGAGTATCTCCTCTTCGATGTCACGGCTCCAGAGCGAATACTCACTCTCTAGCACGGAGATCGGATACACGGCATGAGCGCGGCGAATCGTGGAAGCGGAAGCCTCGGACAGGCCGAGCGCCCGAACTTTGCCTGCCTTGACCAAGTCTGCCACCGCTCCTACCGTCTCCTCTATCGGGATTTGCGGATCGACGCGGTGTTGGTAGTATAGATCGATGTAATCCGTATCCAAACGGCGAAGGCTATCCTCCACTACTTTCTTAACGTAATCAGGATGGCCACTGATGCTCTCGTAATTTGGGGTGTACGAGAACTTGGTGGCGATAATGGCTTGCTCGCGGCGCCCTTGAAGAGCACGGCCGAGCAGCTTTTCATTATGTCCGTTCCCGTACACGTCCGCGGTATCGAACATCGTGACGCCTATGTCCAAAGCGCGATGGATCGTTTGGATCGACTGTTCGTCGTTAGTCTCCCCGTAAATGCCTGGAGACATTCCCATAATTCCCAGTCCGATCGAAGAGACGAGGATATTGCTATTGCCCAAAATTCTTTGCTGCATTTGTTAATCCCTCATTCTATGTTTGTTGTCGCTCTGACTCCTCCATCTTGATTAACAACTGGCTCTCGGAAGGGATTCTCCCTTTCTCGATGTCTTCGTATATCGACAGTTTGTTATTGACGGCGTCGAGCGCTTCGGCCAATTCATTCTGGCGGCGAAATAATTCTTCCTTGTACTGGTTCAAGATCGCTTTGCGCTGTGGAATCGTGGAATCACCATCGAGCGCAAGATCCACCATCTCCTTCAGCAGCGACAGCTTCATCCCTGTCGCCCGGAAACATGTCATCAGCCGGATCCAATCTAGGTGATCTTGTTCGAACAGTCGATTCCCGTTCTTATCTCTCTTAATGTAAGGGAGCAATCCCTCCTTCTCGTAAAAACGAATCGTATGAGCCGGGCAACCAAGCCGCTCTGAAGCTTCTTTGATCGTGAATGCCATTGGCCGGATCGCTCCTTATCGGTTATTTTCAGACGGAATCGGCTGGTTCTTCCTCATCCTAAATCTTAAAGTACACTTTAAGGCAAGCATTATTTTGGGAGACAGCTGTTAACGTATGAACTACTGGTTATCATTATAATGCTCATCATTGACCCTATTCAGGGAGGGCTGTGAAAACTGGAGCTATAATAGAGGAACCTTCGGCGTTAAAATACGCACAATGTTCGTTCTAATATCGTTTATTTTCTCAGTCTGAAACTTTATTTGCCTAGTCTAACACTTTTTTCAGTCTAGAACTTTATTTTCTTTTGACAGCGACGGCTGTAATATCCTTAATGGTGATACCTTTAAAATCTTTCTTCATGGATAAGTTGATAAAAGCATCCATAATAAGCTTGCGGGTACGTTAAGGATGGCGTGATGATAACTGGAAACCACTTTCGAAAAAGTGACAGTTTCATTTAACTAACGGGAAACGTTAGCACAATAAACCCAAAGGAGGGAGCCGATCAACATGATCAGCTGCCTTTATTCAACTAACGGGCAGAAGAGTTGAATTGAAGTCTACGTATCGGCTCAGTTGGAAGCATTGCAAAAAACAAGGGACAGACTGCATTGTTGGCAGCTGCCCCCTGTTTCTTTACCTTTTGCTAATTCCAAATCTAACGGTGTCATATCGGCGCTCCTTGCGCTCCGTTCGAAACAGCTTCCCATGTTTCCCAAGTGGCTAAACGATCGGCATAGACTCCGCGCACCAAAGGCAAGACCCCTGAGCCGACCGCAAACCGCAGAGGTGGGTTCTCGGCGTCTATGATTTGAAGAATCGCTTCGGCCGTCGCATTCGGATCGCCTCGTTCTTCTGTTGATAAACGAACGGACACCTGATTTCGAAGTTCAGCGTAGACTTCCAATCCCTGTGATGTCTTCATGGACAGGGGGCTTCCAAAGTCAGTTGCAAAGGCGCCCGGCTCGAGCAACGTGACCTTAATTCCGAAGCTTTTAACCTCTTGAGCGAGGCTATCGTGCAATGCTTCGACTGCCCATTTGGACGCGCAATAGAAGCCGATGAGCGGCGTCGCAACAATCCCCATGGCACTTGAGACGCCGAGAATGTGCCCGCTGCCCTGTAGTCGAAGCAGAGGCAGGGCAGCTTGGATGACACGAAGCGTACCAAAGTAATTGGCGTCAAATAGTTCGCGGACGTCGGATTCCTCAGCCTCCTCAGTCGTGCCAACCAGTGTGTAACCGGCATTGTTTAGGATGACGTCCAGCCTGCCGAAATGCGCATGAGCCTGCTGAACGACATGCTCGACCTGCTGGGAATCTGTTACATCGAGCGCTAGGGGGAGAACAGCGTCTCCAAAACGTTCCTTAAGTTCGGCGATGTTTTCGGGTGTTCGAGCGGTGGCGGCAACCTTATCCCCGCGAGAGAGTGCGGCCTCCGCCCAAATGCGCCCTAATCCGCGAGAGGCTCCTGTAATGAACCAGACTTTGTTTTCCATAGTATTCTCCTCCAATACAGTTCCTGTGTGTAGTAGTTTTAAAGCTTCTGTTTTCTCTTTCGTTCTTCTATAATGTTACGGCTTAGCAGGTTGATACGGAATTTCAAATAAGTTAGCATGGTATTAACTTATGGTTTATGCAAAAGGGGGAGCCTGCCTGAATGATTGAGCAACTGAAGACGTTTGTTCAAGTGGTTGAGTCCGGAAGCTTTTCTAAGGCAGCCGAAAAGCTTTTTATTTCCTCAACCGCTGTGATGAAACAAATGAATTTGTTGGAAAAGCAAGCCGGAGTCCCACTTTTATCCGTACCAACCACGGTGTTAGCCTCACAAAGGCAGGAACAGTTTTTATCAAAGATGCGAAACATATGCTGCAGTATTTTCAAGAATCTCTTATTCGCATGCATCACTCCGCACAGGCCAATCGGCATGTTGTTCGGGTGGGTACTTCTATGCTTAACCCCTACAAGGTTTTGATTGATTTGTGGAATGGGATTAGCGACCTATACCCTCAATTCGGAATAAACATCGTTCATTTCGAGGATGACGCACATACACTCCCAACCACTTACCGCATGATTGGCCAATCGCTCGATATCATTGCGGGGCCATTTCTTACAGATAACTTGAAGGATTACTACCGTATGCTTGAACTGGGGAGTTACCGCGTTTGCTTTGCCGTATCTCGGCAACATAGGCTGGCTTCAAGAAAAACACTTTTTGTCAAAGATTTGTATGGGGAAAGATTGGCTGTAGTGAATGGTGGGAATAGTGCCGTCATTCATGACATACGTGATTTCCTGAAAATGAAACATCCTCAAATACAAATTAAGGATGTTCCGCGTCTCTATGATCTTGATGTGTTTAATCGCTGCGAGGAAAGTAATACGGTGATGTTAACATTGGAGGCGTGGGCAGATATTCATCCATCCTTGGTGACGATCCCTAGTGATTTAGATTTCGCAGTTCCATATGGTTTAATATATCCATTACATCCATCCAAGGAAGTTGGTCAATTCTTAGAAATTATAAAAGAAATGTATGGTAATGTTTTACCTAAGGTTGAGTGATGTCGAGGCTTACTGTGTAAAAGACTGTTTTCGTCAAAGGTTAACCAAGATAAATTTGGCGTTAGTGAGTAGGGAGGCACAAAGTAAGTTCAACTAACTGAGAAATATAGATCAATAAAAAACAAAAGCAGCTGATCAATGTGATCGGCTGCTTTTTTCAACTAACGGGCGGGTTGGCTTAATGGCAAATCGTCAGTTGTCGCAAAAATAAAGTTTTATTCCGAGCTGCTATTCTACACAGTATTAGAATTACAACAAAGTTAGCTTTCGTGAAATAGGTTTTAGACAAGAATGTGAGCCAGCACTAAGGCGGCGTTCAGTCCAGCAGGGCCACCGCCAACAATCGCAACATCATATATTTCGGCCTCAGTCTCCGGTCATCTTCCTTCTACCTCCCTGATCAACATCGCAATCTTCAAAAGCTATTGGCAAGCCAAGTTTGCACGGATTCGGCTTCAGGCTTCCAGCCAAGCAAGTTTCGAGCATGCACAGAGCGAATTCGGCAATTCGTCGCAAGTGTATATTGAGCCAGAAGGCCAAATTCAGCAACCGCTTCTTCCAGAGACCAGCTCATCGTGCGTCCCCCATATCCAAGCGCCTCACTCACGTAACGGCTTAGATCACGGAACGATTCCTCGCCATTTTCTGCGAAAAAGTAAGAGGAGGATGGCGCTTTGTCTAGCGCAAGAAGATACAATTGGGCCAAGTCACGAATATGGACGTTCGACCATCTGTTAAGACCTTTGCCAATATAGACTCCGGCCTTCATTTCTTTCGATTTCTGTACAATCATTGGAAGCTGAATGCTGTCTCTTGGAAGTCCGAGAGACGTTCCATATACCATGGAAGGTACGATTACAATGCCTCGCACTCCTTGATCGACCCCTGCTTTACGCACCAGCTCATTGACTCGAATCGATTCCAAGTCCCTTGTAACAGGTGTTTCTTCGTTATAGATTTGCTCGCTCTGGAATTCGCCCTTGGCATCATCCCCAACGTTGCCTGAACCGGATGTGTGAATCAACGGCTTTCCTGTACCGCGCAAAGCGCTAATAAACGTCTCAATAGCCTTGCGGTGAGCAACGTCAGCTGTATGAATCACTCCATCGCTCCGTTTTGCGTAATCAGCCAGTATTTCCGTATCTCCAAGTGTGCCCACGACAGGCTCCACTCCAAGCTCTTTCAGCTCGTTTATTTGGCTGGTACTCCGGGTCAGACCATAGATAGAATGCCCTGCATCGAGCAATACTTTAGCCACAGAACTTCCAATATATCCGGTAACGCCTGTCATAAATATTTTCATCGTTCGTCATCTCCCTAATCTAGGTTCTTAAAAGTAAAGTGATACGATCTGTCATTGCCTCCTATACTTAAATTAATAATGCGATAATATAGACCTTTTATATCTATAATAGAGCGAAAAAAAAGTGCGTGATTCAGCTTGCATTCATACAAAGAACCAGCTCCTTTGATCGCATGGACACGAAGTGCATAGTCGAGTTAAGAATAATTCATTTGCGCTCCGATTATCGACTCATCGAGTCCATAATCGACTGACTTAGCTCATTTTAGGGCTACGGATTACATATGTCAAGTACCTGGCTCGCCTAAACCGACATAAACCATTGCAATCTTAAACTTGTGCGGTTAAATAATTCAAAATTTTAAAAACAATTATTCAAAGCTGTTCGCAATCTCTTTGTTAGCTTTTTGTCGTTCTCGTGCTAAATGTTTTTAACAACGAGCATCCGGTTTTTCGTTCCGCAATTATCTCAGCTCGGCCGATGAAGCGATCAACATTAGGATATCTTCTGCATATTATTTTAATAAATTTCTACTTCGGTTTCCTTTTGAAAAAATGAAGTAATTGCTGATCTCCTAGCAGTAAAGGATATTGAACTAACGGGAAACGATAGCTCCATAAAACCAAGAAAGCAGCCGACCAACGTGATCGGCTGTCTTTTTGTTAAACTAACGGACAGTTTAGTTGAATATCAATCTCACTCAAACCGCCACCAGTGACGAAATTTTTTTGTAGAAACTAGGGAGGATTCTTGAGAGATGGGTTCTCTCCATTTTTGTGTAGTACTAAACCTATACTGTATACCTACTCGTGTCGATATAGACTTGTCCGTCTTTGTCTGCTTCTTGGGTATTGTTGTACTCTACTGCGTGCTCAAGTGATGTCGGATTAGACGCTCACCCAGCGATGTGCGGGCGAGTGAGAGCGGAAGATTATTTGTAGTATTCTCTGGAATGGGGTGAATAAAAAATAAATAAGGTTATCTACCTTTCATATGGTTCTGTTTCTATCGGACATATTTGAAGAGAGGGACTCTTTTCGGAAATGGTTAGAGACAAATTTCATGGTGACCGTGCTTCGTATTATTCATTACGTGCAGTTATTTGGTCCATTTCAATCTTTGATGAAGTAATCCATCAGAGTCTTTATTTTCTCCCACGACAAAGTCGGTCATATGGTACGTTAGATATTCTTCGTACTTGCTTTCGGTTTTGAGCAGGAGTTCATGAACGTTATAAATACCTACAGGGATATTATCCAGGATTAGGCTGGCCAAGGCTGCATAAATGCCGCATGCGACTTGAAAATACGTGGCATTTGTTTTGTACTGAGCATAAATGCGACTACTTCTCAACGAATTATACATAAACTTTTCACTATCCTCGTAAACCAAAAGAACTCCAACGAGGTCTGCACCTTCAACCCTCCCTTTTTCTGGATCGATTATGCGCTGGTCCCAATTCCATAAATCCTCTACACGGTCTAAATTGTTTCGGATTAATTCCGTTGTATATTCACTGACACGATATATAAATCCGATTTGTATATCAAATAACTCACCTAGTGTTAACACTTCTTCATGCGGCATCAGACATCCGTAAAATTCCTTGTCTCCTAACCTTACTTTGTATTCCATTGAATAGACCTGTTCATAAAAATAATGAGGCAAATGATTATGAACAAACATCGGATAGCTTAATATTGCTTCATCCAGGAAACATTCGACCGACCAAGAAGTATAGATGGTGTTAGGTTCGATTAATGTTTGGTCTGCGAAAAAGGAAGTATCATGCTCAACAATGTAGCAGGCTAAAGGTTTTTTGTCTGGATTTTCTTGCATCAGTTTTATAGCCATCCATTGTACGACACCGGGATTCATACCTGAGCATATAATGGCGGTTGTATGGGTGAAATCAGTTTTTCTAGTTTGATATTTAATATATCGCTCTGCAAGGGGAAAACCGTGCAGGCTCTCGTTATTATCGACCTGCTCATTCTCTAGGGCAGAATTAACGTACAATACGCCTAATTCGTTACAGCAGTTAAGCATCTCAATAGTATCGGCCCATGATACATCGATGACTACTTTTGTTTTTGTCTTAGTAAGGTGTTTCCGAAAGTCGCTTACATTTTTAAGATCTAGCTGGTGGATTTTGATTTGTTTCGAAAGATGGGGGAATAGTTGATCATAATATGCTTTATCCTTTTGGTTCATATCAATGAGGTGAAATCGCGAATGGTTAAGGATAGGGTAAATAGGGTCATTTTTATCTTGAACGGATTGATTAAGAATGGCTAATACCGCTTTAGCAGCACCTCCGCTGCTGCCTAATATCGTAATTGGAGGGGGGATTGCACAATCCAACATCTTATCACTTCCTTTAAAGTTTTCATGTTGTATGTATTAATATATGATTCTACTAATCGCAACGACAGTGCTTCTACCTATTAACAGGACAGATATAATAGATTAGAGGAACAGCTAATTAGCTGAATAAGCAGTTATGATTATTGTTTCCATATACTGACAAATAGGAGAATGGTCGATGCCCATTTTAGAAACAAAAACGTCTCAGCGTCATGGAAAACGTTAATCCATCCCTTGAAAAATACATTTGGGATGGGTTAACGCTATTCGCGTTTTCCATCCTGCAATATGAACGTGCAGGACTAAGGTCTAGCACTTTTTTTATTTTTTCACAAACGGCATTTGCTTAGTTGAGAAAATATACAAAAAGGCAGACTGACTTCTGGTTTGCCTTTTTGCTGTGCAAACGTATAATGAGTGCTTGAAGGGGGAGGAGCGCTATGACTATCGAATCGAGTTTCCGCCGGGCCAATCACATATGCAACCGTTATATTACGAAAGTTGAACAGGCGGGGCTTTCACTGTCCATTTTATATTGGGGATTCATGCCCGACCATTTCGACAATGCCCTTCACCGTCATTCCTTCTTCGAGGCCTGTTATGTGGTAGACGGAGAAGGAAGCTACTTTGAACAAAATCGGCAGTATGCTTTAAATAAAGGAACAGCGTTTCTATCTCTTCCAGGCGAATGGCATCAAATCCGCAGCCAGACAGGTCTGACGCTTTGTTACGTTGCTTTTGAGCTGGATGAAGTCCGCACAGATGCTTATTATGCCGAATCTTTCCGCCGTCTTGCCGAGCTTGGACAAAGCGTAATCCCGCAAGCAGACCTTACGCCGACGGGCCATGTATGGCAGGCTCTTATCGCTTCTTTTGACTTGCCGGGGGCAACGCTTTCTCTTGCTGTGAAGCAAATCTCGGCTTCTCTGCTGTTATCCATAGCGGATTTGCACGCTCCTTCACGAGCAGATTCGGCCGACACGGCGGAACAACCCGTGGAAACCAATACGTTGTTCCGCCAGGCTAAACGGTATATTGATGATAATATGAACAATGAGCTTACGCTTTTGACGGTGTCAAAGCACCTTCACATTTCGTCCCGCCACCTGACCCGGCTGTTTCAGGAAAACCTGGGGCAATCCTTCGTTCATTATATCCAGGAACGGCGTGTGCAGCATGCCACCTGGCTCCTGTTAAATGAACAGACTCCAATCAAAGATATCGCCATCCAGTGTGGGTTCCAGTCCGTACACTATTTTACCCGGATTTTCACACGCGAGCTTGGCGTTTCCCCGGGCAAATTCCGCCGCATTCAGTTTGCCGAAGGCCGTTCCGGCCAATTGCACTACCCTCCTAAGAGGTCCTGATTGTACAAAAACAGAGCTTGATCGTTCAAAGACAGCCCCTCCAACTCCCTATACAATAATGACATAAATCGATAGAGAGCTGGAGGTACAGGCATGCCACGAATAACCCCCTTGACCTTTAACGCCGACCCCGTCAATTTCATCCGGCTTCGGCCTGATCACGAGACCAAGCCCGGTATCTGGAATGGGTATGAAGAATGGTTTGAGCAAATTTGGTCCGACGATGCCCGGAGTGGTTTGCTTCCCGTTTATATGATCATTGACGGTACACACGGCGCCCCGTTCAGCGATTGTATGGAAAGGCTCCGGTCGCGCTGCCGCCGGGAAAACAGGGTTTTAATTGAAATGGACAGCACTGATTATTTGAAGTCTTCAGCAGATCTGCTGAAGCAGTTTCACCCTTATCTGACCGATAATCGTGCTTTTGGCGTTGTGGCATCAGACGTAACCGTTGAGGATTATTTCAGGCCAAATGCACAGGCGGCTTGGCTCAACGATATGGAGTATCAGCTGCAGCTTTATGATTCCGCCGATAGTGCAGAGCCCCACCTGCCAAACAGAGATCAGTCGGCCCCCATCGTTGTGACCTTCGGGCCCGGCGCTGGCTTCCTATCGACAGCAGCGGGGGCGGCTAACGTTTCTCTTTTTTGCGACTTATCCAGAGAGACTCAACAGAACCTGCACCGGCAGGGGATGGGTTCCCTAGGATTGGGGCCATGCGAGGATACGATCGAAACCTACAAACAGGCCTTGTTTTTGGAATGGCCCGTCTGGGAGGAATATCGGAAACGTCGCTCGTACAATTTTGGCTACTATATGGATATGAACAATCGGGAACAGCCGGTTTTGGTTACCGTCTCCATGCTTCAACGGCTTTTGGCTTCTGCAGCCAGACAGCCTTTTCGGGTAAAGCCGTTTTTTGCGCCGGGGATTTGGGGCGGACAATATTTGAAAGCGTTATGCGGCCTGCCCCGGGAATGGGATAACTGCGCCTGGGGTTTTGAACCTGTCGCGCCGGAAAATACCCTTTTAATTGGCTATCGGGATTTTATATTGGAGCTTCCCTTTTCGCTGCTGCTATCCGCTCATCCGGTAGCCATTATGGGAGAGCGCAATGTTCGGCTGTTTGGCGACTATTTTCCAATCCGGTTTGATTATCTCGATACGATAGACGGGGATCATCTGTCTTTGCAGGTTCACCCAGAGCAGAATTACATCGAGCAGACTTTCAATGAAACGATGACGCAGCAGGAATCCTATTACATTATGGAGCAAAAGGAAGGCGCCCAACCTTTTGTGGCGCTGGGCTTCACCGAAGGAACAACCGGGGAGGAACTTATTCAGGCGGTTGAATCCGCACATGCCTCAGGAGAACCGCTGAAGGTCGATGAATATGTGAACATCTTGGATGCGAATAAGGGTGATCTGTTCCTGATCCCGCCGGGAGCTGTTCATTTTTTGAGTAAAAATAATCTGGTACTGGAGATCTCTTCGACAACCTGGTGGTTTACCTTCAAAATTTATGACCATTTGCGGCTTGATCGAGACGGGCGGCCGCGTCCGATTAACAGCGATCATGCCAGACCGAACATGCTGGAGCAATTTGACACCCATTATGTTCATAAACATTTGGTAGCCGTCCCAAGGGAAAGCCGAATCCAGGGAGCCAGCAGAGAAGAGCTGCTGGGTGAGCGGGAGGATCTGCTCTTTCAGGTGAAAAGATTGAAGCTGGACGGAGAGTGGATCGACGACACGGGTGGAGAGTTTCTCATGTTTAACCTCGTAGAAGGCAACCGTGTGCGGCTTACTCCGCTTTACAACGAGGCAGCGGCCGTGGAGTGGGGGTACGCAGAAGCGTATATCGTTCCCGCTTCAGTCGGCGGTTTTCGCCTTGAGTCGCTGGGCGACCTGCCGTGCACCCTAATTCGGGCACGGGTTTCACCAGGTTGGAACATCCCCCTGCTTCCTCATCACTGGAATCCGGTGAACGCGGATGAATAACGATGTCACCATTGCTATTGATGCTGGGGGAACTTTTTTGAAGGCTGGCGTTCTGAGAGGGGGGCATCTATTGCCTGATCTCTATGTCACAAGGCCATCGCACTCCGATGGCAGCGCCTACGAAATCACTGCTAATCTGGCCGCCGTGATTCAGGAACTTGCCGCTGCCTACGTCGCCTACATGGAGCGGCTTGATTCCGATCAAGAGACCGCGGAAGCGGCCAGATTTCTCAACTTTCATATCGGCTTTGCTATCCCCGGTCCCTTTGAATACGAAACAGGCATTTCCCGTATCCGGGGATTGAATAAATACGAGCAACTCTACGATCTGAATTTAAAAACGCTGCTGCGGCACAAATTAATGAAGCTTGCGACGGAAAGCACCTCTTCCGCATGGATTTCCAGGCTTGCTGCCGCAGATATTCGGTTTGGCAATGATGCTGCCCTGTTCGCCCTGGGAATCAGCAGGCTTTTTCCTCAAGAGAAGTTGCTGTGCCTTACGCTAGGAACGGGCCTCGGCTCGGCTTTTGTTGAGAACAGGTCAATTGTACGTGGAAAATGGGGCATTCCCGACTCAGGCATGTTGTATGCTGAGCGATTCAAGGGAGAAACCGCCGATGATCTGTTTGGAGCTCGAGGAATTCTGGCCTTGGCGGACCGCCTTGGTGCCAGAAGGGACGGAGAAGACGTGTACCGTCTGGCCATGGAGGCCAGACAGGGAGTCTCATCCGCCATCCGTGTATGGCAGCTTTACGGACAGCTGCTCGGGGAAATGCTGCGTCCGTACGTGGCAGCGTTTCACCCCGCACGTCTGATCCTGGGCGGACAAATTGCCGGCACCTATGAATTATTTGGTCGCGCGCTTTCGGAAGCACTGTTGCCCGAGAAGGTTCCTTTGCATAATGAGAAGCAAATGCAGGAGCATGTGTTTCATGGGATTTACCAACTTGTAAGCGGTACCTATTCCACGGATGAAGGAGAAAAATAAATATGACGCTCGAACGACAAATCAACCAGGCTACTATTCCGACGCTTGATCGGAAGTGGAAAATATACGTCATTCACCATTCCCATACCGACCTTGGTTATACTGATCGGCAGGAAAAAATTGAGCAATATCATGTCGATTTTATCCGTCAGGCGCTGCATATTGTTAATGATGCTCATAATGAAATAAAACCCGAATGGAAAGGATTCCGCTGGACCTGTGAGACATTCTGGGCTGTGGAACAATTTTTAAAGCAGGCCGGGGACAAGGAGAAAGTTGCATTTGCCGATGCCGTGCGGCGCGGTGATATTGAGTTATCCGGTACTTATCTGAATATGACCGAACTGCCCGACATGCCGTTGTTGAACAAAATACACGGCAAGGCACAGCGTTATGCCGGCTCTATCGGTCACCAAATAGACAGCGCAATGACGGCAGATATCAACGGCTACAGTTGGGGGTATGCCGACAGCCTGCTGGATAATGGAATCCGGCATTTATTCAGCTGTATACATACTCATCACGGTATGTATGCGCTAGGGCGTAAGCAGTCTCCCTTCTGGTGGGAGGCCCCAAGCGGGGAACGCCTGCTGGTCTGGAATGGAGATCACTACATGCTGGGCAACGAACTTGGCTTTTGCCCAGGTGCGCTTGGCAAATACATGATTCGTGATGAATTTAACCACAGACGGATGGAACCGGCACACATTCACGATCCAATCGCCAATACTCGCATCCACCGCTACTTGGCCCAGCTTGAAGCGGAGCGGTATCCGTATGATTTCGTACCAGTGATGCTGTCCGGACTGCCTACGGATAACGGATCTCCCAACAGCGCAATCATGGAATGGATCGAGGCGTGGAACCTGCGAAGCGGGGAGGGGGTCTCCGTGGAGATGATCACCTTGAGCGGTTTTTTTGCCCGGCTGAAGGAGGAAGGGACAGACAGACTGCCTGTTCATAAAGGAGATTGGCCTGACTGGTGGACGGACGGCGTCAGCTCCACGCCGATGCATACCCAGATTTACCGGGACGCGCAGCGTACGCTCCGTAAGGTGGAAAAGCTCGATCCTGAACAAAAAAGCGTCAGTCTCCAGGACATCGAGGCTGTGGAGCAGTCGCTTGCTCTCTATGCCGAGCACACCTGGGGTTATCATTCCTCTGTGTATGAACCTTGGCACAAAAATGTGCAGCTGCTCGAGGTTCGCAAGACGGCACACGCCGCAGAGGCAAGCCGGCTTGCTTACCGCGCGCTGGATCAGGCGCTGCTGGCCGATAATGCTGCCACCTTGTACCCAGGGCGGCCTTACCGCTTCAAGGTCACGAACCTGTCGGAGCGGGAGGTAACCGAGTTGGTTCAGTTGAAGCTCGAAGGATGGGAGCCGGATGAACTGTTGAACGGAGTGGAGGTGATCCGGGAGGACAAGGGAGAAGTACTGATCCAGCAGTCAACTCACCCGGAGACGATTATAGTAGAACTTAAGCTTCAAAGTATGGAGAATTGCATACTGATTCTGCGCCCGCTCTTGGTAGCGCAGCAGGATCAATCTTGCTTAACGTCAACCTCCAACTCTAAGCTGATCGGTGCCGATCAGGTGTACGATATAGAGGATATGTATTCTTTGACGCAGGGCAGTCTACAAGCGCCAATCTCCGTTTTTCAAAACGGGCTGGAGTCGCCTTTTATACGCTTGACATGGTCAGAAGATCGGGGTATTTTCTCGTGGATCGATAAGGAGACTGGCCGTGAGCTGCTCAAGCCGGATGATTCGTATGGTGCTTTCACACCTATCTATGAGGTGACAAATCCAGCGAATCCGGCTGATGCTTCCCAAGTATGGAGCATCCGTTCAAGAATGGGGCGCAACCGTAAAGGCCTGAACGTGGATCGTTCGGTTGGTAAGCTTGTCTCTGTCCGCGCAGTGGATAATGGACCGCTATACACTACGGTTGAGCTAGGCTATCAGCTAAAGGGCATCGCCTATTTCTCATTGTTCCTGCGGGTCTATGCTCGGCAAAACCGGTTGGATATTTCGGTACGGTTGCATAAGGAGAGCGTTTGGAATCCGGAAAACGTATATCTGGCTTTACCTTTCACCCCGGGAGGCACGGGACCGGTTACCCTGTTTGCTGACAAGCCGGGAGGGTTGGTCCGCCCGTGGAAAGATCAGATTCCGGGAACCTGCCTGGATTATTCCTCTGTGCAGTCGGGAATTGCCTGGCAGGATAACGACCGCAGCCTACTGCTTGCTGTCCCGGACACGCCGCTTGTGCAATGGGGAACGCTGGATTACGGACCCCGAAAGGTACACACCCAGCAAGCGCCCGATGCTCAACCGGAAGCCTATGCCTGGCTGATGACGAATTACTGGGAAACGAATTTTAAAGCCACCTTGGGCGGCTTCTATGAATTCCAATATTTTATTTCGGCCGGTGACAGACTTTTGGCAGAAGATATGGCCGCAGCTCTGCAAGCGCTGAACGAACCGTTTGCAGTAGCCCGGGTCAACGAAAAATAAAATAAACCGATAGGCAAAAGCCCGGACTCATATTGAAGTGCACCCTTTAGAACAGACATTGGATAAACCGATGGTTTAACCGATGAAATTCTTTGGGTGCCTTTTTGTACTGCAGCGTTCCTGCCCAGCATTTAGCTTCATTAAAGGCTAATCTCAAGATCTTGCCTGGATCTCTTTTTAAAAATTAATTGGCTGCAGCCGAAAAGACCTGATGTTTTTTTTTCAAAATCTAATATTCAAACCAGATTCAAGTCTTGGTTCTAGCGGTCT
This sequence comes from Paenibacillus xylanilyticus, assembly GCF_047246825.1. Classification (GTDB taxonomy): domain Bacteria; phylum Bacillota; class Bacilli; order Paenibacillales; family Paenibacillaceae; genus Paenibacillus; species Paenibacillus xylanilyticus_B. Next base: position 690,350 of record NZ_JBFOLB010000001.1, read on the forward strand.
AAAACAAAGGTTACTATCATTAGACGTATTCACTACTTTATCAATAGTTATTGCATGACCAATGCCTTCTTCGACCATAATCCCAGCATTATAAGCTAAATTGTATGTAGTCACGACGTTTAATTTATCGGAATTTTCACCAAACCAATCCGCCAATTCCAAGCGCACTGAATGACAAGCTGGTAAATGGAGATCTGAACGATGAACCGGTTGTCGAATTTATTAAGAGTGGATTCTATGGCGGCAAACCAGTGGGAATTATGGTGAACTACAACGATGCGACTGCACAAATGTAAAAGTATATGAAGGCAACCGTTGATGGGGAGAAAGAATATGAGACATTAACGGATAAAATCGTAGGGTACACGAAAGACCCCGAGAAAGCCGATGCCAATCAATGGAGTGGATACTGGTGTCGAGGGACAAGAAAATTGTACCATTGCCGAAAAGAACAAGAACATTGTGTCATTTCGGATTAGATAGTTATCTAAGATTTCTCTATTTAGGGATATATAAAGCAAGTTGAAAGATGCCGACACAGTCGGATACCTGAAACTGAACAACTTCACTCTAAAAGTGGATAAAAGAGGTTTAAGTAGGACAAGGGTAGAGCATTATTGTTGAAAATATAGTACGATCGTGCTAAAATTAAACCATGAGTACTAAAACTAGTGGTAAGTCGTTTATTGAAAAAGCACGAAGAGCACAAATCATGCAAACAACAATTGAAGCAATATGCGATTTAGGGTATGCACAGGCTTCAATAGGACAGATTGCTAAACGCGCTGGGGTTAGTAAGGGGGTTATTACGTATCATTTTCCCAGCAAGGATGAACTCATGCAGAAAATTGTAGAGGAGTTGTACTTGAAAGGCGCATCGTTTATGTCAGAAATTGCAACTGAGTCTACTGCCGCTAATATGCTGCGAAGATATATTGAAACAAATTTAGAATTTATTCTTGCTCATAAAAATCATGTAGCAGCCGTCGCTGAAATTGTAATGAATTTCAGAGATGAGGAGGGAAGGCTGATTTATCACAAACCTGCAGATAACTCGATATATGTGCCGATTATCGAGATACTACATTGGGGGCAAGAGGACGGCAGCTTCCGGCCTATTTTGCCGTCAAGTGCTCAAGTGTTGGCAATGACGATTCGAAGTGCCATTGATCTCGCGAGTCAGCAGCTCGTAGCAAACCCTGATTTTAACATCCAGGAGTATGCCAAAGAGCTAATTCAATTGTTTGAAGCAGCAACCGGAAAACCTCCGATTTGATTATATAAAAATAAAAAAGGGGCTGGTATGATGAAAACATTTCTGTTAATCCTCGGCGTCATTTTATTTGGTTTAGGCGTTCGTGGAATCATCGTTGGTTTGGTTCACGGTTTGGATGGTTCGTTTCTTCTTTACAAAAGTATGTCGGAGAACATGGAGATGTATGCCAATATTTTGTTTATTATTATTAGCATTATCATTCTGAGTATTTCGAAAACTAAAAAAAGGCTTGAAGTATCAGGTGAAACTTCAACAACACGGGACCAAGGGAATTGAATTAACGGGAAATCATAGTTTAATGAAGACTTATTACAGCCGGCAATTTGATCGGCTGTTTTTTTATGACAGATATTTTGAGACGAAGAAGTAGTACGTTTTTTTATTGGGATAATAAAGCTGAGGATGGTGCAATGGAACCTCAGACAAAGGACAAGAACTTGCACCGATTGCCGGAATGGACAAAAACATAGTGCGATTGCCGATTAGATGTATAACTAAACGTTGAATCTACTTCAACACAGTTAGGAATTAGAGGGAAAATGCCCGTGTTTTTTGCTTGGTTTGAAAAACTCAGCTATCAAACCCTTTGTGTTGTAGAAAAGAGTTGCCAAGTTATGGAGTCATAGAACGGTGTCATTGCCAGGAATCGAGTGACCAAATAGATCTAAAGTCGACGAAACAAGTATACAAATCATGAGAATACTCATCAAAAAATTGACAGAATCAAGATGTTTCTGTATAACTAAAACAGTTATAACTATTGTGGTTATAATTAAAAAAACAAAAAAAATTGGAGGCTAACATGAAAATCTTAAATCATTTTATCCCCGTTTTTACCGAGCAACTTGAATCAACTGTTGCTTATTATGAATCTCTTGCTAACCGATCTATGGATCGGACGTGGGATATTCCCGAAGCTGGCTTGTCTTTAGCCACAGTATACCCTTACGTTATTGTATCTGGAAGTCCCGAGGCCATGGAGCCTGCTAGATCACTCCGTGCCGTGGTGTATGTGGATTCGATGAACGAATTGAAGGAAGAATTAAAAAAACAAAATACCCTTATAATAAGGGATCAGTATGGTCCTATTGGTCCAAGCATTTTTGTGCAGCATCCCGATGGCAGTTTTATTGAATATGTAGAGCCTGCGTAAGTTACAGTTTGATTGGTGAAAAATTAAAAAATGTAAAATAAAGCTACTCCATACACCGTAGGAGCAGCTTTATTTTACATTTGCCTTTGTCCGTATTTGCTCCACAATTTGAGCTAGGGTAACAGAAGCCAGTTCATGCTCCATGACCTTCTGCGCATTTGAGAGTTTTGGTAATAGTATCGATTCAATGTTCATACCTACAGAGCAATTGGGGTCAGTATTCTTGTGAAAATTGAAAAGCTGATTTCCTTCCACAGATTCGACCGCTTGAAAGATATCCAGCAGGGTTAATCTTTCGGGCGATACCAGAAGGGAGGCCCCCGCAACTCCTGGTTTTGTTTCAATATACCCTGCTTTTTTGAGCTGGGCCATAATCCTTCTAATTACAACAGGGTTACTATTGATGCTACGTGCAATTCGATCACCAGTACTATATATGGGATCCAACGTAATCATGGAGAGAATATGGACTGCCATCGAAAAGCGACTGCTTATTTGTTTCATCTACTCACCTTCTTTGCTACACAGTATAGTTCCATTTATAGAACAGGTCAATCGACAGTTTTTCAGCAGGTAAACAAGAGAGTCAAAAATCATTTCCAAGCACTTATGATTCCATCAAATAAGAAGTTAGAATGAAGAATAAAGAAATGCCAGACTTCATTATGCTAACGGGAAACGATAGTTCAATAAAACCAAAAGGAGGCAGCCGATCAACGTGATCGGCTGCCTTTATTCAACTAACGAGCAGTAAAGTTTAGTTATAATCAACATTTGCCGCCATAAAATGGAGTTTACTTGGTAAAATTGTGAAGTGAAAATCACAGTAACTGGAGTGGATACTATGCTTTCTGAAGAAGGTTATGCGAAGGTGGCGAGAGAAGCGTTACGTCAATACCCAATCATTTGGGAAAGACTTGTGTATCTTGGAAAGAGCGATAATGTTACATTCCGAGTACAAACTAACGATGATAATCAAACATTTCTTATTAAAATCCATATCGCGACGAGTTTCATTAAATCAAAGGGAGATATCGCATCAGAACTTATTTGGCTTGAAGCTTTGGTTAGAGATACAAATCTCGTTGTACCTACACCTGTAAGAAATCTTCAAGGTAATCTAGTAACAGAAATATCAACTGATCATAGGAAAAATAAATCCATGGTGACTATTCATAAATGGGTTAATGGAAAAGTGCTTGCAAGAGAGCCAACAAGTAATGAAACTAAAAATTTGGCTCTCTTAATGGCGGCTCTACATAGACATTCTATGCAGTGGATTGCACCTGAAGGCTTTAATAGAACAATATACAATTCCGATCATTTATATTCATCACTTAAACAATTGAGACAGCTAGTAAATTTAGAGCTTATCTCAAGCGAAGCGTTTGTTCATGTGGAAGAGTCAGCACATAAAATAGCAAATGTGATACAAAGTTCTAAACGAGAACAGAGTAACTGGGGAATGATTCATTCTGACCTTCATGAGAGTAATTATGTTTTTTATGAAGGTATTCCTCGACCAATAGATTTTTCGAATTGTGGTTATGGCTTTTATTTATTTGATATAGCTGAAACATTTATGCATCTTTCATCTGAAAATAGGAAAGTATTTATTTCGTCGTATAGCAAAGTAAATCAACTACAAGAAAACTATTTCGAGTTATTAGAAGCATTCTTTATTTGGTCAATAATTAGGACTTTCGCATTCCATTCTCTAAATCCAAATGAACAACAATCCTTGGCAGAAAATTTTCCATCAGTTATTCAAGATTATTTTATCAAATACCTTAAGGGAGATAATTTTTTGTTAAACTAACGGGCAGGTTACTTTAAGGTCATGCGAGGTGAACCGTATCACAAGTAAAACAAATTTTCAGGCTGAGATTCTTTCTCGGGCGCCAAGTTTGGGGGCGGGTAAAGAAAAACCCCCAACCAAATCAAGCGATACCTAAATGTTGACAATAAATGAATGATCGTTTATTATTGGTTCATGAGATATAGAGATGATAACAAAGTCGAAGCAATATTTGACGCGACCGTACAGCTTATTAATGAGATCGGTTTCTCTGATACGTCGATATCAAAAATTGCCAAAAGAGCAAATGTATCAGCAGCGACGATTTATATTTACCATGAGAACAAAGAGGATCTGCTCTACAAGACCTACTTGAAGATTAAAGGCAAGATGAGCGAGAAAATGTTTCAGGGAGTGGATCATACCCGAACAGTTCACGAACGATTTGAGGCTATCATCCGCAACTATGTTGATTTTATTCAAACCTTCAAAGAGTACTTTTTATTTCTGGAGCAAGTCATGAATTCACCTTTGCCCCAGAAATGGTGCCTAGATGATACGGCAAGTCAGTTTCAACCGATCTTTGAGATGTTTGACGCCGGCATCCGACAGGAGATCTTGAAGAAGGAGGATATTAACATGTTAGTTGCTTACTCCATCTTGCCGATAGCCGAATTGTTGAAAGCACATTTGAAGAACGGGACCATATTAAATAGTAAACAATTAGATTCTGCCATCAAGATGAGTTGGGACGCTATTAAGGCATAGTTAGGTATTTTAAGCGATGCTACGCATCGCTGTTCTTTCCACCAATAGTAAATGAACGTTCACTTAATATTGATGCAATATAGATAAAAGAGAGGCAAAGAATAATGAAGTTTACCATCTTTGGAGCTAGCGGGGGTACGGGCTTACAGCTAATTGATCAAGCGATCAACAAGGGACATACCGTAAAAGCCTTTGTACGTGCCGCAGATCGAATCCCGTTTACCCGGGAGGGATTAACAGTTGTAGAAGGCAATCTATTTAGTGAAGAGGAGGTAGAATCGGCTGTTGAGGGGCAAGACGCGGTGTTTGTAGCTTTAGGAGCTACAGCAGGAAGTCCTTCAGATCTATGCTTACGTGGGACTCGTTCAATTGTGAACGCGATGAGAAGGCATAAAGTAAAAAGACTGGTCGTTCTTACGGGCTTTGGCACCAGCAGAGAAAGCAGGAATCAGCTCGGAATTGGGATGAGAACGATTGTAAAACTGGTTTCTTTAATGACGTTCCGAGAGTTTTACGATAAGGAAAGGCAGGATGGTATTGTGCGGAAAAGTGGATTGGACTGGACTATCGTTCAGCCTTCAAGGCTCACCGATGAGCCGGGCAAAGGGCGATATAAGCACGGTGCTTTTACTCCTTCCATGCTAGCTAAAATTTCTCGAGACGACGTGGCTAGATTCATGATCGTTTCAGTCGAACATGCTCGTTATATCAAACAATTCTCGTTTATTCATGACTGACTGAACAGCTTTGCATGTAGTAATGACCTAATTACATTTAAAATATAACCTTTCGGAGGAATAAATCATGAGACCAAACTGGACGCCTGACGATCTTCCAAACTTAAGAGGAAAAACCGCTATCGTGACGGGAGGCAATGGCGGGGTGGGCTATTATACGGCATTAGAGCTAGCGAAGCACGGTGCCAAAGTGATCATTGGAAGCCGTGATCCTAGGCGCGGCGAAGAGGCAATCATAAAGATGAAACAAACTGCACCGAATATAGATGTGACAGTGGAGCCATTAAACTTGGCTGATCTGAAGTCAGTTCGAAGCTTTGCCGACACGATCCACGGGAAAGTGAAAGGAATAGACGTCCTTATAAACAATGCTGGGGTAATGGCAGTTCCCACTCGTGAACTGACGGCCGATGGTTTTGAAATACACTTTGGAACCAATCATCTTGGACACTTCGCGTTGACAGGTCTGTTATTGCCGTTAATTGAAAAGAACCACGGTCGAATCGTTACAGTTAGCGCACAGTCAGCTCAAATGGGTGATATAGATTTTTCTGATTTAAAAATGGAAAAGAAATACAGACCAATGGCAGGATACAATCGCTCGAAACTTTCAAACATACTATTTGCCCGAGAATTAAATCGGCGTGCGAAGAAGAAAGGTATCACTTCTATAGCAGTACATCCTGGAACTAGTCCTACAGGAATCGGGAGAAACGCACCGAAGGGAACCAAAGCATTCGGACTGCTATTAATGAAAATATTCGGAACTCCTCCTGATCAATCATCTTGGCCATCACTTATTGCGGCGACGGATTCGACAATCACCGGAGATATTTACGTAGGGCTAGGAATGAATCCTCTAAAGGCTAAGAAACCGAAGTTTGTAGATTTCCCCAAAAAGGCATTGGATGTACAGCTTGCGGAAAAACTTTGGTTACTATCCGAGAAGTTAACCGGAGTACATTATAACCTGTAAAAAAACTATAAAAGATGGCTCTTTTTTTCGCCTATAGACCCGTTAAGATGAACCGTATCACATATGCCAGGTTATTACGCAAACGGGAGACATTAATTCAAAATAGCATGGAGCAGTTTGCCGGTTGGCAGATGCTCCTTTTTCGTAAGCTAATGGGTAGGGTAGGATAGTTGAATTTGACAAGGGCATAATACTACCAAAAGAATATGGAGGGAATGTCCTTGTCTAAATGGATTATTTCATTGATTGTTATTTTTATATTTTCTGTTGAAATCAACAATAATCTACTCATTGCTTCAGCTAATCCTACGTTAACTTTTTCAAATGTTGAACTGGACAAGCTGAAACTTGTTGCGGACTTCAAACTAATTACACCTTCTTCCTCCGTCCAAAGCTATAAATTGGAGATTAAGGCACCATACCCGTTTAATCCAGGGCAATCAGTTTCAGAAGTTAGACTTCATTTTTTTGATGAATCAGGAAACTCTTATTTGTTTGGAATTGAAGAACATAAGGCGGTTGGATATAAAATAAACCGAGTTATTACTACCATCGATGTTCGTAACCAAACAAGTACAACAAGAACTGTAGTCGAGGATTTTAAGTTTAGTGAACGTGGAGAGAAAATTAACATAAATGGATTTGAAGGGCGTTTTGAACCATGGGTTAACCATGTACCAGGTGGATACCTACGATGGGTACATAACGATACTTTCATTGAAATTGATAGCGGAGAATTAACTAAAGAGGAAATGATCGTGTTAGCAAGATCAATGAAATGATTCAACTAACGGGAGACGATAACTCAGTAATACAATCAATTTTTGAACGTAATAATTTAGCGCTTGACGCAAAGGTTAATCAGACCCAGCCTAATCCTGCTGAATTTACTCTAGGTCATAATGTAGGTAGTAGGGAAGAAGTTGAAAAGGTGATGAAAGAAGTAAAGAATTCTGGAGCCTATATCACAGTCCCGGCACATGACACTTTTTGGGGTGGTTATTCTGGCTACTTCCAAGATCCCGATGGTCATACATGGGAAGTTGTTTGGAACCCACAATGGGAAACCAATGAGTACTTTCATTCCTTCTGTATAAATAGTAATCAAAATAAAAGTAAGTGGATTGAAATATCTAAATATAAGAACGAAAATGAATATAGAAAAAGTATTGATCTAATTAATGATAATACTGAGATAAAGCAACTTTTGGAAAAATTCTCATCTCTTTTGGTTAATGGTAAGACTGACTTAGTTGAAGAGGATTATATAATGAAATTTAGTTCTAATGATACATAGCATTAAGCTAGCGGGAAACGATAGCTCAACAAAACCAACAAAGCAGCTGACCAACGTGATCAGCTGCTTTTGTTAAACGAACGGGCAACCAGGAATCGAGACTTTCTAGGACCCCTAGTCCTTTCTCAAATTGGTCTCTCGGGTGACATCAAATGCCTAAACATAAGTCCCATCTTTAAGAGCAGCAGATGATCGGTATTCTTCAAATCCAGACTCAGCAGCCCTGAAATTTTCTCCAGCCTGTACAGCACCGTGTTGCGATGGATGAATAGCTCACGTGCGGTCTCATTCACTTGGCCGTTGTTGGCGAAATAGGCTTCAAGTGTGTGCATCATCTCGCTGGTGTACTCCTCTTCTTTGTCCAGCAGTGGACGGAATAAATAAGAGCAATACCTACCCATAACCTCCTGTGGAATATGTCTGAAGAGATAAATGAACTCCAGATCAGCAAACATGACAACCGGTTCGCTTAAACCGAGTTCCGTGCTGATTCTCTCAGCCTCCCCGCACTCCCGGAAGCCGTCGATGAACTCCTCCATACCCGTTCTCACTTTACTGATATAACATTTCCTTGCTCCTGCTCCGTGGTCCCATGAATGCATCAAATCTGCATACAAAAGTGCCGAATTCTCATACTTCCTTCGATCCTTGGCCTCTTCATCTGGAAGAGGTAAGAGTGAATATATGCGGTTCATCACATAAAAATGATGGGATTCCAAGGAGGACGTTTTGGGATGGTCCTGAAGCTTATTCTGAATCTCCCTCAGCTTGCGCCTCTGACATTCATGGTCCCATGCATCAGCTCTTGTGGAAGATACCATGCATACGTAGGGAGTGCTCCAAAATGTGCTTCCCAACGCTTCCGCAAATTCGAGCACCGTTTTCAGAGAGGCGTTTCCCTTTAGGTAACGTTCCATGGCCGTGCCAAGACGACTGCCTGCCGCAGCAGCCTCCTGATTCTGGATGACCTCCAGATGATAGGAAAGAATAACGGCAGCTTGGTGAAATATGCCCTCCATTTCATGTGCTTCCAGCAGATTTTCAGTTTGTATCAGCAAGTAACCGTATGACTTTCCGTTTTTCAGCAGGGGTACCCGATACAACAGGTTGTTGGCCGACTTGTAAAACCGATTGTCCTGATTCCAGGGCCAATCGCTCAACAGCTCCATATCGGAACAGCGTGTCATGTTATACAAGCTCTGTCCCTCAGAGGTAACGATGGCTAAAGGAACCCCTAAAATGCTTGTGATACTTTGAAAATAATTGGTGTACTCATCCGCCTGCATCGCAAAATCAACCAGCTTCTTCTGCGTTTCAAGCAATTCATTCAGCCGGCGGGTATCGCGTTGGAACTCGGATTGGTAGAGAGCGGTGATCTGCTCGGAGAAGGTGAATTGAAAAGGCAGCTCAATTAGGGGCAAGCCCAGCCGATCGGCTTCCAGCAGGGCTATCTCTGGTATTTCCGCCCAGTATCGACCAAGCTTGATGCCAAGCCCGGAGGCCCCACGTTCATTCAGCTTTTGCAGCAAATTAACAAATTCCTCGGGTGAATCCCTAATCGCATAAGCTGTAGTCAACAAGAGCTCCCCTTCTTTCATCCAGTTGATCACATCCGGCGCATCCATCAAATTGATGGAGCTAATCGTTCGAGAAATTCCTTTTTTACCGGCTGCCAACTTCCCTTCCGATAACGGGTACACCGCCAACGCATCTTCTATAGTTAAATGCATGTCAATCCATCCTCCTAAAAGATACATATCTGAATCAGGTACCGGACACCACGTAACTTTTTAAGCAATTATATAGGGACTTGTCGAATTCCTGCAATCCCTTTTGTTATATGTGTGTTATATAAGTTAACTCAAAATATAGAATGTTCTGTTTTTGAACCAACGTAAAGCGTATACCGTTAGATAAAAAACCAAATTTGTGTTAGGAATATTTACACACTTATTTTTTGGCTTTATGATAGGACACAACTTCAAAGAGAAGAGGGGATTCAGATGCAGCTCACCCAAAATCAACAGGCAGCGGCCCAAAAGGACAGCCGTTCCATGCTTGTAATCGATGATGTCGGCAAAATCTACCCCAATGGCACTGTAGCTGTGCAGCATGCGAATCTGCATGTGGGGGAAGGAGAATTTCTATGTTTTGTCGGTCCTTCCGGTTGTGGGAAATCTACCATTTTCAATATGATTGCCGGTTTGACGGAACCGACCTCCGGTCATCTGACCGTGCTGGGTACTTCCCCAAAGGAAGCACGTAAACAGAATGAAATTGCCTTTGTATTTCAGGAGCATACCCTGCTACCGTGGGCCAAGTTGATTGATAATGTCACCATGCCTCTTACTTTGCGTGGCGTATCCAAAAAGGAGCGAATTACCGAAGGGGAGCGGGTTCTAGAGCTGGTAGGCCTAAAGGATTATATGAAGGTGCTGCCCCGTGAGTTGTCAGGCGGAATGAAGATGCGAGTATCTATTGCAAGAGCGTTGATATCCCGTCCCAAGCTGCTGTTAATGGACGAACCGTTTGGCGCCCTTGATGAAATTACCAGGCAGACGCTGCAGAATGAACTGCTAAATATTTGGGAACAGGACAAAAAGATGTCGGTTCTGTTCATTACGCATAACGTGTTTGAAAGTGTGTTCCTATCGACGAAAGTCGTGGTGATGACGCCTCGTCCCGGTAAAATTTCGGATTTCATTGATATTCCGTTTGCCTATCCGAGGGATGATGAATTCCGGACCCAGCCTGAATTCGGTGAATATGTACGCAGCGTGTCCAATGTACTGAAACATTGATAGCCAGAAATGAGAGGAGAGGGAAGCAACATGGAAGAGATGGTAGCTAATCCAGCCGTTGAAACGACACCAGGTATCCGAGCTTCTGGGAAGGACAATGCCCGCAGCCATCATCCGGCAGAAGAGAGCCCAGTTATTGGACTGCTGAAAAAAATTCTGCCGCCAATAGTCGTGTTCGTCCTGTTTATCGGCGGATGGGAACTGATCGTGCGAATGCTCGGAATGCCTCCGTATATTTTGCCCAAGCCATCCGATATTGCCGCTGCCGCCGCCGAGAACAGCACCAATCTAATTACGTCGGTTAGCACAACCATTGTAGAGGCTTTGATCGGTTTTACGATCAGTGTAGTGCTTGGGATTTCATTGGCCATTCTGCTCGCTCTGTCCAAAACAGTGGAAAAAAGCGTATATCCGTACGCTATTATCCTACAGACTATTCCGGTCGTTGCGGTCGCACCAATCATTGTAATCTGGTTCGGAGCGGGAATAAATGCCATTGTAATTATCTCATTCTTAATTAGCTTTTTCCCGATTTTATCGAATACACTGATCGGATTGAACTCAACGGATCAGAACATGAAGAATTTATTCTATTTGTATAATGCAAGCAAGCTGCAAACCATTTGGAGGCTGAGATTTCCGGCGGCACTCCCGTACATTATGGCAGGACTGAAAATTTCATGCTCCAGTTCGGTTGTCGGAGCGATCGTGGGTGAATACATTGCAGGCATTGGTGGCGGACAAGGCGGACTCGGTTACGGGATTACCGTTGCGGCAACCCGCCTGCAAACTCCTTATCTGTTCGCCTGCGGTTTAGCGGCATCCGCCCTAGGAATCGCATTTTTCCTGATCATCAACATGGTGTCGAACAAACTTTTGAAGTCCTGGCATGAATCAGCAATGAAATGATACCAGAATCGGGGGAGAGATCCAACATGTCCAAACATCATATGAACTTTCGTTACAAGAAATGGCTGCTGTCGGCTGCTTCTTTGATCATACTGCTTCTGAGCGCATGCTCCAATTCCTCCGCTCTAGAATCCGCCGCCCCGGCGAGAGGGGAAGCCGGAACAGATTTGAAGCAGGTGAAACTGATCGAGGGCTGGTACGCCAAAGGGGAAGATGGAGGCTATTTTGCGGCTTTGCAGCAGAACTATTATAAGGACAAGGGGATCGACATGACGATTCAGCCTGGAGGCCCCGAGGTGTCAACCATGCAGCTTGTCGCTGCAGGCAAAGCTGAATTCGGCATCTCTTATGCGGATGAAATTTTGAAGGCGCGGGAACAGGGAATCCCTGTTGTCGGTATCCTTGCCGGTTTTCAAAGCACACCGCAGGTTCTGATGTACCACAAGGGGGAGAACATTCAGGATTTCACAGATCTGAACGGCAAAACCGTATACATCGGTACTGCGGTGCCTTACTGGGAATATATCAAGAGCCAATACAATCTGACAGATGTAAAAGAAATGAAGTATAACGGGCAGCTTGTCAATTTTATCAATGATCCCAGTTCGCTCAATCAGGGTTACATCACGAATGAGCCTTACGCACTTTCTCAGCAGGGGGTTGAGGTGGACTATCTGAAAATCGCCGATTCCGGTTATGCGAACTATGCAGACGTTCTTTTTACGACTGAAGATTACCTCAAAGAGCACCCTGATGTCGTTGAAGCTGTGGTGCAGGCAAGTCAGAAAGGTTGGAGCTATTATCTAGACAACTATGAAAAGGTAAACCCGTTTATTCAAACCTACAATCCCGATATGACGGTAGAAGCAATGAATTACGAGGCAGTGCAGGAAAAACCATTTATTCTTAACAAGGATTCCGAGGCAAATGGTATTGGTTACATGACAAAAGAACGCTGGAGCACCCTGCAGGATCAGATGATCAAGGGCGGAGGATTAACGAAAGCACTAGATGTTACCCAGGCGTTTACAACCGAGTATCTGATGAAGCCATAAACCTGGACCAAAAGTATTTGATGCCTCAAACCAGAAATTTCAGAAAAAATGAGGGGACTTTATATGTTCAAACTTGGAAATCGAAAGAGCTATTGGCAAGTGTCCGAAACGCTGGTGGATCTAAGGCGAACTCAAAAGTACGGCAAGACAGTAACCCTCCCTGCACAGCCGCAGGAAGTCATATTTGATCTCGAGCATACGGCGGTTATTGTGGTCGATATGCAGAATGATTTCTGTACACCGGGTGGATGGCTGGATTCCATTGGGGTCGATACCTCTCCGCTCCTAAACCCGGTCAGCCGGCTGAACCGACTGATGCCCGAGCTGCGCAAAGCGGGAGTGCCTGTTATTTGGGTGAACTGGGGCAATCGGGAAGACCGAATGAACGTGCCGCCATCCGTGCTCCATGTGTACAATTCGGATGGGCGGGGCAACGGCATCGGGGACCCGCTGCCGGGGAACGGCTCCAAGGTGCTGGAGAAAGGCAGTTGGGGAACGGCAATTGTCGATGGCCTCGATTCATCCCCCGATGATATCTATGTGGATAAATACCGCATGAGTGGGTTTTGGGATACACCACTGGACAGTATTCTACGCAATCTTAATATTCAAACGGTGTTGTTTGCCGGGGTAAATCTCGATCAGTGTGTCATGCATACACTACAGGACGCGGCTTGTCTCGGATATGACGGCATACTTCTGGAGGATTGCTCGGCAACAAGCTCCCCAGATTTCTGCATAGATGCGACCTTGTACAATATCAAGCAATGTTATGGCTTCGTTACGGATTCCACCTGGTTGGTAAAAGAGCTGAGCGGGGCAGCGACCCCTATAGAGAGAAACACATCGGAAGAGCTGGCATCGCTAGAAGGCTGAGCGGAAGGATGGGATGACGCAATGAAGGACCAATGGAACGCGATTGTCAACCAGATGGTAGTTGAACCGACAGGACAGGGTAGGCTGAACGGACTCAGCTTTATGGTCAAGGATGTGTTTGCCGTACGTGACATTACAAATGGCGCCGGTAATCCATGTTGGCTCCAGACGCATGAGCCGGCGACGGAACACGCGGAAACGCTCAACCCGCTATTGCAGCAAGGAGCACGACTAACGGGGATGACGCAAACGGATGAGCTGATGTTCAGCTTGAATGGCGAAAATATTCATTATGGAACACCGGTGAATCCAAGGGCCCCCGATCGTATCCCTGGCGGTTCTTCTAGCGGATCGGCGGTTGCCGTCGCTGCGGGACTTGCTGACTTCTCTCTTGGAACGGATACGGGAGGATCGGTACGTGTGCCATCTTCGTACTGTGGAATTTATGGAATGCGTCCATCGCATGGCATTGTTTCCGAGAAAGGCGTTATCCCACTCGCTCCCAGCTTCGACACCGTTGGCTGGATGGCACGCGATCTCGAGACGCTGTGCCGGGTAGGTGAAGTGCTTTTGCCGCAGACAGACTCGGGTACAGGCTTTAGCCGGGTGCTCATCGGTGAGGATGCGTGGGAGCTGGCTGATACTGAGAGCAAAGAGGCGCTTACCCCTTACCTGAAGTTGCTGAGCGGCCTGGCTGCGAGCCATGAAACTATTCGCATCGCCCCGCAGGGTCTGCCTGAATGGATGACCATGTTCAGGACGATCCAAGGCTACGAAATATGGCAAGAGCATAGGGACTGGATTGAACGTGAGCAGCCGGCCTTCGGACCGGATACAGCCGGGCGATTCTCCTGGGCAAGCACCGTTGAACGTGCCGATCAGGAGAAGGAAGAAGAACGCCGGCTCGAGGTGTGCAAGCACATGGCTGACCTGCTCAGAACAGATACGGTGCTTGTGATTCCGACGACGACTGGAGTGGCCCCGAAGCTCGGACTGGGAGGACCTTTAATTGAAGAGCGAAGAGTGAAAACGATGCGGTTGACCTGCATTGCCGGTTTGTCGGGTCTGCCGCAGCTTACGATCCCCGCTACCGAGGTACTGGGCTGCCCGGTCGGTATTTCCCTTATCGCTGGCCAGGGACAGGATCAACGTCTGCTGGAATGGGCCACATCCCTTTTTCCAGCGGTAAATTCAGCAGTAAAAGATAAGAGCATCATTCGATAAATAAGGACATTAAGCTACGCGGAAAGAACATCAAAGCCACAGGAGAAAGGGTGTCAGTTATGTTTCAGCGATATGAAGGAACAGCATGGGAGGAGCGCTTTTTGCCCCGTCTGACAAGCAAACAGGTCAAAGAACTGCCGAAGGATAAGGCGCTGGTTATTCTGCCGGTCGGAGCTGTGGAGCAGCATGGACCCCATCTGCCTGTATATACGGACACTCTGATTGGGGAAGCGACATTAACACAAACGCTGGAGCGCGTGCGGGCAGATAAGGAGATTTGGCTACTGCCACCGGTCTCGTATGGTAAAAGCAACGAACATATCGGGCTTCCGGGCACCATTTCCTTATCTGCGAGCACACTGCATGCCATAATGCTGGACATTGCAGAAAGTCTGAAGGCCAGTGGTTTTCGCAAGCTGTTGTTGTTTAATACCCATGGCGGCAATGTGGATTTGCTGAATACGGTATCACGAGAAATACGGATCAGAACGGGGATGATGGTTTTCTATCTCAGTCCCAGCAGTCTGAATGTAGCAGAGGATCTCCTGTCTTCCGAGGAGCTGGAATACGGTATTCATGGTGGCGATTATGAGACCTCTCTCGTGATGTCTATCAAACCGGACTGGGTGAAGAAGGAGTTCCTCGTCAAAGAGCTTCCTGATATGTCCTCTTACCGCTTTCTTACATTAGAAGGGAAAATCCGCTTCGCCTGGAAGATGGCTGACATCTCCGCTACCGGTATTGCTGGTGATGCTACGACAGCCACGCCTGAGAAAGGCATGATTATTCAGGATAGAATCTCAGCGATTTTGTCGGAGGCGCTGGAGGAACTGTGTGATTTTGAAATCACCGATGTCCGCGGGACTGAACCGGTTCAGCAGCCAGCAGGAAGCACCCTGTGAAGCTCGTCAGTCTGAAACACGGCGATGGTGAACAGGCAGCGATTGAACATGGGGAACGATTCTTTCTTCTGGAGGAGATCAACAGGGCGGAAGGAAGCACATGGAGCACCTCCGTTATGGAGATCTTGCAGCAAGGCCAGCTAGAGGAGCTTGTCCAGTGGTATCAGAAGCACGGGGACAGAACAGTTTCATCAATCCCTTTCATACTTTCAGAGGGAGCTATACCTGCTCCTCTCTTCCGCCACCCTCGTAAGATCTGGGGAATTGGCATGAATTATGTGCAAAAAGCGATCGATCTCGCATCCACTCCTCCAGAGCGTGAGCCAGTCTGCTTCATGAAGCCGGACTCAAGCCTGATCGGGCCAGAAGAGTATATCCAGCTGACGGCTCAGGATGTGAATGTGACATCAGAAGCAGAGCTTGGCATTATCATCGGCCGAACCTGCAAAAATGTGCCGGAAGAACGTGGGCAGGAGGTCATTGCCGGTTTTGCCGCAACGCTGGATATGACTAACCAGGACATTCACGCACGGAACCCCAGATTCCTGCAGCGATCCAAGGTATCCGATACATTTTTCAGTCTTGGACCACAACTAATAACACCTGACGAAATAGGCGATATGCAGAGCCTCGTCGTTGAAACTGTGTTGAATGATGAGGTTATTCATAGCAATACGGTGTCTCGCATGATTTATCATCCATGGTTCATTGTCTCGTATTTTTCACAGATGATGACTCTCCATCCGGGAGATGTGATCATGACGGGCACACCCGGGTCCGTCCAGATTCAGCAAGGAGATGTCGCAGAGTGTAGAATCAGTGGCTTTATGACACTTCGAAATCCGGTAGGGGAAGTAGAATAAATCATCAGTAATTTTCCTTGGGGAGTGGTAATGAGATGAACAAGTACAGACAAAAGGGCACTGTAGTTTTACTCGCAGCAATGTTTTCCTTATCCACATTGCTTGCGGCTTGCGGGAATCAGCCAACTGCTCAGAATGCCGCTGCTACGGGGGGAAGCGAGGAACTCACGGCAATTACACAGGTGACGAACTGGTTTGCACAAGCGGAGCATGGGGGGCTATATGCGGCAAAGGAACAAGGATATTACAATGAGGCTGGTCTCGATATGACCATCCAGGCAGGTGGGCCGCAGGTGTCTCCAACACAGATCGTGGCTTCCGGCAAGGCGCAGTTCGGACTTGCTACAGCGGATCAATTGCTGGTCGCTCGTGAAGAAGGAATCCCCCTTGTAGCGATTGCGACGATATTCCAGAAAAGCCCGCAGGGACTTATGGTTCATGCCAACCAGAACATTTCCTCCCTGGCCGATTTGAACAACCGCTCTGTTTACGTGGGAACGGGCTCGGTGTTCTGGGATTTTGTGAAGAGTAAATACCAATTGGGTAACGTGAAGGAATTGGCTTATACCGGTTCTCTGGCTCCTTTTGTAGCCGATGAAACGGTTGCCATTCAGGGATATGTAACCAGTGAGCCGTACGAGATGAAGCAGCAGAATGTAGACATTAATTTCCTGCTGCTGGCAGATGCCGGTTATAACCCGTATTCCAATGTGCTGTTCACCACGGAGCAGTATATCCAGGATCATCCTGATATTGTGCGTGGTTATGTCGAGGCTTCGATGAAGGGCTGGGATTATTACAAGACCAATTATGATACCGTGAATGACGTCATTTTAAAGGAAAACCCTGATTTTACGAAAGAAAAGCTGAACTATGCCGCTGAAACGCTTATCCCGTTTGTATACGAAGGTGATGCGGCGGAACACGGTGTTGGTTACATGACAGAGGAACGCTGGGCGGAGCTCGGAAAGCAGCTAAAGGAGATTGGGGCATTGAAAGAGGAGCCTGATGTCAGCAAAGTATTTACGGATGAGTTCTTGCCGAATTCCTAAGAGATTCCTTTAGGAGATCAGTTTTACAACATACGGGAGGGGAACCGAATGAATGAACATTGGATAGCCGTATTGAAAGAACGCATGGATCCGGAATTGCTGCAGTGGGAGGAGGCGGCGCTTGCCAAATATTCGATGGATTATCATCACTTCTCTCCTGTGCTGGCCAGTCAGCTGCAGGGTAAGGTCGCCGAGTGCATCGCCAGTCCGCGCACCGAGGAAGAGCTTGACGATCTGCTCTCCATTGCAGCAGAGCTGGGAGTTCCGCTGACCATCAGGGGGAACGGCACCGGCAACTACGGTCAATGCGTTCCGGTCACAGGCGGAATCGTCCTGAATCTGGCCAAATACAACAAGGTGCTCGAAATGGGAGAAGGCACTATGCGGATCCAGGCCGGGACTAGACTCGGCAAAATGGAATCCACTGCCCGCAAGGCGGGTTATGAGCTGCGTACGATGCCTTCCACCTTTCAATCAGCGACGATCGGCGGTTTTTTATGCGGCGGTTTTGGCGGTATCGGTTCGATCAGCTGGGGGACGATCTGGGATGGGCTGGTACGTTCTCTAAAAATCAAGACCGTTGAGGTTCATCCCCGTACCATTGAGCTCCAGGGGGACGAGGTGCTGCCTTACCTGCATACTTACGGTACAATCGGCATTTTATCCGAAGTGGAAATCAATCTGGCTCCCCGAGTGGAATGGATGCAATGGGCAGTAACCTTTGACAGTTTTGAACAGGCTTTTCGCTTCGGGCAGTCGGTTGCTGAGGACAGTTCCTTGGTGAAACGGCTAATTTCCATCCATGAATGGCCGGTTCCGTCCTATTTTCTTCCGCTTGATCTCCCCGCTGGTCGTGCTGTTGTATTGCTTGAAGTGGATACAGCCAACGAATTCCAACTTGAACGTATCCTATCGGGATATGAAGGTCATATGGCTATGAAGGTCTCTGCCGAACAGTACCACAAAGGTGTAGGGGTCTCCGATTTCACATGGAATCATACGACTTTGTGGGCGCGCAAGGCAGACCCCGGCTTAACCTACCTGCAGCTGAATTTTGATCCATCCTGTGCCCTTGAGCAAATCTCATCTATGAAAAAGGAATATCCGGAAGTGATGAATCATATCGAGTTTGCCCGGCAAAACGGAAATTTGCTGATCTCCGGCCTGCCGCTGGTTCCCTTCACAACGGAGGAAAATCTGAATCAGCTGATGGAGCGTTATGAGGAAAACCGGGTTATAGTCAATAATCCGCATACTTGGGATTTGAAGGAAGGCGGGCGATCATACGCCCATGATCGTTTGTGGGAAATCAAACATCGTAACGATCCGAAGGGAATTCTGAATCAGGAGAAATTAAAGCGTTCGGCTGTTAGCGGCGTCTAATCAACGGGTGACGGAAGAATGGCGCAACCTGCAGCAGTTAACGTACCATACGGACTTCTATAGCAAATCCGTATCTACAGCAGAAGGAGCGAGTTGCATGAAATTTGGAAATGTGGTCATCCGCCGAAAGGTTCCTTGTATGATGCGGGACGGTGTAACGTTGTATTCAGACATATACATGCCTGACGAGACAGGAGAATTTCCTGTGCTGCTGATGCGCCAGCCCTACGGACGGTCGATTGCCTCTACCGTTACACTTGCCCACCCCGTCTGGTATGCCAGTAAGGGGTACATCGTAGTAATCCAGGACGTTAGGGGGCGGGGAGAGTCGGAAGGCGAATTTGATCCGTTTGTACAGGAAGCTGAGGACGGGGTTGATACCATCGAATGGGCAGCAGGTCTGTCCGGCTCGACCGGGAAAGTAGGCATGTACGGTTTCTCTTATCAAGGCCTAACACAATGGGCAGCAGCTTCCCTTCACCCCCCTGCGCTCAAGGCGATAGCACCGAGCATGTGTCCGGCAGACATGTACCATGGCTTATTTTATCCGCATGGCTCCTTCGCACTTGGCAATCATCTGCCGTGGGCTTTCCAGCTGGCTCGTGACACGGCACAAAGAGCGGGAGACTTCGAAACGGCAGAGCAATGCTCCCGATTGATGCGCAGCCCCGAGGAGATGCTTTGGAAAATGCCATTGAATGAAAGACATCCGATTCTGGAGCAATACTTTCCCGCATTTTATGATTGGATCGATCATCAAGCGTACGATGAGTACTGGGAGCGGATGAACTGGATCGACGAGATCGTCCGGGAACCGGTGCCGGCGTTGCATATTGGGGGCTGGTATGACGGTTTCCTAATGGGCACGTTACAGTCGTTCGAGGCTCTTCAAGCTACGGCCACTTCGGATTGTTTTCATCGGCTCATTGTCGGCCCGTGGGCTCACATTCCATGGGGACGCAGAGCGGGCGGAATCGACCATGGAGAGCAAGCGGATGGTGGTCATCATCTGGAGCAGCTGCGCTGGTTTGATTATTGGCTGAAGGGCAAGGAAGACATGGAATTGCCTGGTGAACTGCCGATCCGATATTTTGACCAATTGAGTCATGAATGGCATACGGCGGAACAGCTGCCTTCTGTATTTGAGTATGGGTCCTCTCCGTCCGAATCTTTTTATCTGTCAGGGTCACAGACCCCGGCGAACGGTGCGGCAGGAGGGGGGAGACTCGAAAAGCATAAGGAAGATGTGGAGGAGGCTGTTCCGGATGTATTCGTATACGACTCGCGTCTGCCAATGCGTCTGGACTCTTACCTGCCGTCCGACCGAGCTGCCATTCAGGAACGGCAAGAGATCCTGGTATATACGGGAGGACCGCTTGCAGAGGATATCCCGATTTTTGGGTCCCCGGAATTGACCGTTCAGTACCAAACATTGGGAGGACCGACGGATCTGGTGGCCATCCTCACGACCGTATCCGAGAAAGGGACGGCCCGGCTACTGAGTGTGGGTCGCACGGAAATCTGCAGTGAAGGAGCAGATGCCTCCAATGAATGGAGAATGGCGCGGATTCGGCTGCGTCCCTTGGCTGCTACCCTGCCGGCTGGCTCGTATGTCCGGCTTGAGTTAACAGGCAGCGCCTTCCCGTTATTCGCCCGGCATCCGAACGGTGTCTGGGATGAGACGAACAGCACGGGAACAGGTGGGTTGAAGATTGCCACCACGGCTGTTCGCAGTACTGAACAGGACATATCCTGTTTGAAGCTGCCGTTGAAAAGATGAAAATTGAAGCATAAATTAAAATCAATCAAAGTGAGGTTGAATGTATATGGTGAACATTCCAGGTCTGGTTGCTGGTAACTTTGAGAATTGTCCCGTCCACAAAATTTCCGCACAGGATACAAACAAGTTCATTTTACTGTGCGACAGGGAGCAGGTTCCTTTCACTTCATTTGTGGAGATCTTCGAGGTTGGAGGCAGAACTCCATCCAATGAACACCGGGAGGCTTATGAATATTTTTATGTGTTAAAAGGAGAGGGGCTTGCCAAAGTTGGCAACGAGTATGAGACTCCGATCCGCCAAGGCTCATTCATTATCATTCCACCGGGCAACCATCACGATATTATTAACACGGGCAGCACACGTCTGTATTGTCTGACGACCATGGTACCGGACGAAATGTTCTCGGATATGATCAAAGCGGGTCCTGCCACCGAGCTGGATGAGGAGGATCTGGCCGTGCTTCAGGCACTGGCTACCGCGCAATGAGTGCAGAGCTGCGCTTCATTAATGTTCGCCTTCCGCACCGAGAAGACCTGTGTCTTTATGAAGTAAAGGCGAAGGATGGAAAATGGGTTAGCGTCCGTCGGCAGGACCGTTTCCTTGTTGCACGGGAAAGCGGTGCTTCCCGTCTGCTGGTCCCGCATCAGGCCGGATCGGATCTGAAACGGTTGGCAGACGCGGATTGCATCGATCTGCAGGGCAGCATAATGCTTCCTGGCCTGGTTGACTGTCATATGCATCTGGATAAAGCTTTTTCGCTTGAGCAGGTGTCGAACCGATCCGGCACACTTCATGAAGCCATTCTTAATTACAGCCAGGCTGTACAGACATTCAGCAAGGAGCAGCTGGCGGAACGCATGCTGACGGCCGCCAGAATGGCACTGAGCTACGGGACCACGACTATAAGAAGCCACCTTGACTTCCCTGTTCATTTGGGGAGAGAGGTGGCCTTTCGGACGATTGAGGCAGCCTTGGAAGTACGGGAGAAGTTGAAGGGCAGTATGGCTATCCAATATGCGCTCATGGTACCGTTCCGCGGCAATCATGAAGCTGCGGATGAGGCAATCGAGGAAGCACTGCGGATGGGGATTGATATATTGGGTGGAGCCCCTCATCTGGCAGAGGACCCTGAACGGGAGATTGGCAGGATTTTTCGGTTAGCGGAACGTTTCGGCGTACCCATTGATCTGCATGCAGATGAAAGTGATAATCCCGGAAAAAAAACCGTGCTGAGCATAGCAGAACATACGATTCGCTACGGTTATCAGGGCAGAGTGACGGCAGATCATCTGTGCTCGTTGTCCGCAATGACGGAAAATGATGCACAGCATGTGATGGCGAAGATGAAGGAAACCGCTCTGAACGCGGTAACGCTGCCTGCGGTGAACCTGTATCTTCAGGGACGGGAAGATCGCGGCCTGGTAAGACGGGGTACAACACGCATTCGCGAGCTGCTTGCAGAAGGCATTCCACTTGCTGTTGCCTCCGACAATATTCAAGATCCTTTCCATCCGTTCGGCCGCGGGGATCTGATACAGATCGCCCAAATCACATCGTATGCGGCCCATATGGGCAGTGAACAGGATTTAGTACAGCTGCTGCGGATGATCACGGATACACCTGCTGAGATCACAGGCTGCGACGGGTACGGAATAGAAGAAGGGCATGACTGCAACTTTGTCGTAACGGATGCTTCGGATATCACGCAGCTGCTATCAGGTACAAAAATGAGTCGCTGGGTGTATGCCTCTGGCAGATGGCAGTCTGCTTTGCATACAGCGCAGACGTTTGCGTCTGATTTGGTAACATGATTGGCAACAAAAGGGAATTACTGTAAGTTGAACATAGAAGAGAAAGAGGGTGGCAAGATGGTTCCACAAGTCACAGGCACACAGACGATGGTAGTCAGTCCTCACTCTTTGGCCAGCGCGGCAGGATCGCGTATTTTGCAGCAAGGAGGTAACGCCTTTGATGCCGCCGTGGCGGTGAGCTCCTGTCTTGCCGTCGTATACCCACATATGACGGGACTGGGAGGCGATTCCTTCTGGCTGACCTATAGCAACGAAGATAGAGAAGTCAGGGCATATAACGCGAGTGGACGTTCGGGCAGCCGGATTACCGCAGCCTGCTTTGCGGGTGAATCAGCCATCCCACAGCGGGGACCCCGAAGCGTCATTACCGTGCCGGGTATGGTGGACGGCTGGGATGCCATATTACAGGAATATGGCTCGAAGACGCTGGCAGAGGTGCTTGAGCCCGCGATCCAATATGCACTGGAAGGCTTCCCGCTGTCGCCGGACCAGCATGTCAATACGGTCGAGCGTGCAGATGTGCTGGCAGCTTATCCACAGACAGCCGCCATCTATCTGCCCGGAGGCAAGGTCCCGGAGCAGGGCAGCCGCTTTGTGCAGTCTGCTTTGGGAAGCAGCCTGCTGCAGGTTGCGGACCAGGGCCGAGACGTATTTTATTCTGGCAGTGTTGGTCAGGAGATTGTTCGCTCCCTTAAGGAGCAGGGCGGCCTGCTGACACTGGAGGACTTTGCGAGACACAGAGGTGAATGGGTGGAACCGGTCAAAGGGAGTTACCGAGGACTTGATCTTTATCAGGTCCCTCCGAACTCACAGGGCTTTACTGGCATAATGGCGCTTCATATTCTCGAACAGTTTGATTTGGAGAGTATAGAGCATGGTTCCTATGAGTACTATCACCTGCTTGTGGAGGCGCTAAAGCTGAGCTTCCGTGACCGCGATCGTTATTTGACAGACCCACAATTTTCCTCAATCCCTCTGGACCGGCTGCTATCCAAATCCTATGCGGGGAAGCTGGCAGCCTGCATCGATATGGAGCGAGCCCTGCCGATGGATACCCAGCCGGTAGGCCATGATACAGCATATGCAGCGGTAGTAGACAGTGAGGGCAATGCCGTTTCATTTATCCAAAGCCTCTATTTTGAGTTCGGCTCGGCTGTGGTTGGGGGAGACACCGGTATTTTGCTGCAGAACCGGGGCTCGTTCTTTTCTCTTGAGCCGTCGCATGTGAACAGGCTTGAACCAGGCAAAAGAACTTTTCATACCCTGATGCCAGCGATGGCTTGCCGCGATGGGAAGCCGTATATTTTGTATGGTACCCAGGGAGGAGAAGGTCAGCCGCAGACACAAACCGCGCTGCTGACCCGCATGGTGGATTATCGCATGCCCCCCCAGATCGCTGTGCGTGAACCCCGCTGGGTGTGGGGAAGAACATGGGGAGAGGCAACGCAAGAATTAAGAGTGGAAGGCCGAATTACGGCAGAAGTGCAGCAGCGTTTACGGCTAGCCGGACACGAGGTATACACAGTTGAAGATTTTGCTAGAGTAATGGGACATGCGCATGCCATTATGATCGATGACAATGGCTTCCTGTTCGGGGGCACGGACCCTCGCTGCGATGGTGCGGCTATCGGATGGTAAACCAAAACAGGGGAGAAAGGTCTGGATGCTGCTAGCAACTCGTGGCGTTTGCAGGTCTTGATCCTGGAATTTTTAGTTCAGGGAAGTTACGGCGAGAAGCACACTAATAACGAAACGTGGCTCGAAGAGGCTTAGACATTCTTTATATCTAGCTGTGCAATGCGGTATACGGAAGATAAAAAATTGGAGCTGGAACGGATGCGCGAAACGGTGGACGAAGGGGGACAATTCCTCTATATCGACAATGCGGAGCATTTGAATTTTGCCGACGTACAATTCAATTCTCCGATTTTCAACATGCTGGGCATTACAGGAAAGATTTCTCCCGAAAGAGCGATTATATGCTGGATTTCTTCGATATACAATTGTCGAGGGACAAGAACATGTTCCCATTGAAGTCGCTATTTTAGCGGCTTTTTTATTTTATCGGTACAAGGATGGAACCGCCAACTTGTGTGAAGGTGACTGGGGTACCGAGCATGAAGTAACCAAGCAACATGACCACAAAAGGTTGGAGATTCAGAAATACCGATGCTTTGGCAGCGCCAACTTTACGAATTTGATTGTTCCAGATGATTGCACATAAGCCTTGAATGAGCAGAGCAGAACCGATTAAGAGTACCCACCATCCCAAGGAAAGGGTGCTCTGTTCATGAGGTTCGCGCCATGCAGCCACCGGAAATACGAGCATGCAGCCCAGCAATGTTGAATATGCAGTCGCTCCAAGTACATCCATTTTTTCTGTGAGCTTTCTCATTAAAATGGTAGAACCAGAGAATGCGAGCATGCAAATAAACATGATTCCCATACCAGTTGTCAGTGATACATGTAATCCTCTACCTTGGCTGACTACAAAAAAGACACCAATAAGCGCAACTAGAGATCCTACCACCATACGCAGAGTGAATGATTCTTTTAAGAAGAGTCGCGCTAGCAAAGCGGTAAATATAGGAGAGAGCGATAAAATAAGCGAAGCTGTCGTTGCATCTATCGTCTGCAATCCAGTAAAGAAAGATACCTGATGCAGCAACATCCCAATAAGAGCAACCGGAATTAAGTAGATGATATCCCGTGAAGTTAATCGAATCATACGTCTGGACAAGATAAGATAGCCAATTAGGAACACGGAGGAGACGGCAAGGCGGTATGCGGAAAGATGCATTGCAGGAAACTCCTGCAGTAAGAGTGAGCCGAATATGAAATTGCTTCCATAAAGAGTCGCACAAAGTAAGAGAAGCAGGTAAGTTCGCAAGCCGATGCGCCTTCTTTCAAAATTTGACTAATCCAATAGCCTTATTGGTTAAGCTGTCGTTTGATGGCAACCAGTTCGATCTCGATTTCAGCGCTACGTGGTAGCTTAGCTACCTGTACGGTAGTTCTTGCGGGATGATGATTACCAAAATAGTGACTATAAACGTCATTCATTTGCCCGAAGTGATCTAGATTCGTCATAAAAACGGAGGTTTTCACAACGTCTTCTAGGGTGAAACCAGCTTCAGATAACACGTTCTGAAGGTTCATCAGGCTCTGTTGGGTTTGTGCAATGATGCCTTCCTTTAATTGGCCTTCAGCATCTATCGGGAGCATTCCGGATGTATAAATAACATTTCCGGTAGCAATGGCTTGCGAATAAGGGCCTATTGCCGCTGGCGCTTGTGCGGATGCAATCATAATATGATTCATGGTGAATTTCCCTCCTTTAATGAATATAGAATGATTGTCGTTTTTGTTCGCTTAATAAAGAACCCGCAGTAATAAGCTGCGGGTGCGAGATTGTATTAAAAACCGCTAATCGCGTCGTTATTGACTCGCTGGTGAGTAATTCTCGTCTAGAAATGATTGAATAGCTTGGAACGCTTGAACTCTATTTTTTTCGAGCAGTATCATATGAGTACCTTCTCCGATTTCCACCCAACGGCGATAAGCAGCTCCAGTTAAGGAAGTAAAGAAGTTTTGTGCCAAATCTAATGGTACATCGATATCCCACTCCGCATGAATGAGGAGTACAGGTACGGTGATATCTTTAGGTTCATAGAAGGCTTTGCCAACCGTCCAATATTCACGTATGTCTAGAATCGGTCCGTTGGTAGCGCGAATATGCTCAGGGTGTGCGGTCTTGTTATTAGGATCGGAGGCCAGCGTTGCTTCAACCCATTTTTCAAACCAACCCTCAGGGAGCAAGCTGTCACGTTTCCCTTCAGGAGCAGCACTTAACCAGCGTTCTTTAGTAGTACCTGCGGGCACAAGGCGATAAGAGCCAAGCGGGCCGCCTGTATCAATAGGGATTGGTTTGTTGCTCAGCCACTGAGGAGCAATAAGGGTTAACTTGTTCACTTTGTTATTATTACGGCTTGTATATGCCCCAGCCACCGTACCGCCCCAAGACATCCCAAGTACATTGACCTTCGATAGATTTCGATGCTTTAGGACGAAGTCTACGGCCGAGCCAAAGTCACGAACTCCGGTTTCTGTACGGACAAGCGGAGGATTCTGATCAGCAGGTTGCTCCATTTCTGGCGGTCTTGTGGATCCACCATAGCCACGAACATCTACTGCATAGACGTCATAACCGTGACTTGCGAGGTAATCAAGGAAGGTGAAACCGTCTAGCTCAACATCATATAGGCTGCCAACTGGATAAGTAGCACCGTGGACCATGACGATCGTTTTCTCATTAGAGAAGACAGTCATAGATGCAGGACGTTTATTAAGGACCGAAAGCTCAATACCAGGCGTATCGCTAGCTATGTTAAAGTTCTCAGATACGATGGAGATAGATTTGTTGAATGTGTTGTTAGACATTGTATTTTTCGCCTCTCTTCAATGTATTAGATAAAGCGCCAGTTGAAGCCGTCTTCGCTTCGGGTGACGTATCCCGCTGAACTCTCTGGGAAGTGCGTACTGAAATAGATAATTGGACGATCGGCAACATATTCCAAAGCCCAGCGGCGTGAAATTCGGGCCTGATCGCCAAATTCACAGTACATAGAATTCCAATCCGGTCGCATAACTTGGAATGGGTGATGCATGATATCGGCGCCGAACAAAGCTTCTTCACTACCCGATGAAAGACGAATAGACATTTGTCCGATACTGTGACCTGGAGTCGGAATAAATGTAAATATATCTAGAAACTTTCCGCCTTCTGGACCGATAGTTTCCGTCAAGCCTGCCTCAACGATAGGAAGTACACTCTCTTCATAAACATTGAAATTTGCTTCATTTTCTTTGTTATGGCTCGCTTCGCTGGAGTAATACTCTTGTTCTTTAATAGGGAATACGTACTTGGCATTGGGGAATGTAGGTACCCATTTGCCGTCAACTAGCCTCGTATTCCAACCGACGTGATCCACATGCAAATGAGTTAGTAATACGTAATCGACTTCTTCAGGAGTAACGCCTGCCTCTTGAAGTCGCTCGAGATAAGGTAGCTGCAGATTGGCAAGATCCGGATTTAGTGGCAGGTTTTTATCGTTACCTGTAGCTGTATCAATAAGAATCGTATGATGGGGTGTCTTCACGACCCAGGTGCCAATACTCACGATGAGTTGCGAATTTTCGTCAAGCAAGCCCTCAGGGAAGAATTGTTGATTCTCTTCTAATACAGAGGGATCCCACGTACCTGGGAAATAAATTTCTGGTGGAACACCACTGATTACCATTTCGGTGACTCGGGTAACAGTAGTATCGCCTACGGTGTAAATCTTAGGTAGCTTAGTCATATAGCTCATCGCCCTCCTTCAAAATTTCGCTGGAAATGAAATTCTATATTTAAAAAGAATTATGTGTATATGTCCCGGGAACTTATTTGCACATCAGCCTTGTTAAAATCTTAATCCAATAATCTTCTTAAATCAACGTTTTTACACCGAAATTGAACGACCGTAAGAAAGCTTGCTATTGCTAGATATTTTAATTATTATCAAATTATAAATTTCGCTGAGAGCGAAAAAATTTAAATGTAAAGGAGACATGAGAGATGAATTCTATAGGCGAGGTCATTAGAAATACCCGCAAAAAGCAGAAATTAACTCTTAAAGAAGTGGCAAAAGTAGGATCTATCTCAGTATCTTTTCTCAGCGAAATTGAACGGAACAAAGCGAATCCGTCGATAAGTGTCCTAAAAAGGATTGCCAATGCGTTAAACGTGAATTTTACTGATCTATTTGGAGAGAAAGAACAAAGCATCGTTGTGAGAAAAAACGAACGTAAACCGTTGGTACATTCTGAAGGCTCACGTATTACATGGTATTCCCTTAGCGAGGGAAGTAAAAATAAGATGGGACCAATCTGGGGGGTGCTTGAAGAAGGTGCGACTTCTGGTGATGTTGGCGTAGGACACAGCGAAGGAGAGGAGTTTCTGTATGTCCATTCTGGTTGCCTGGAGTTCATGCTTGGGAATGATAGATATACGTTAGAAGAGGGAGATAGTATATATTTCGATGCCAAGACACCGCATAGCTATAAGAATGTATATAAAGGTGAGACCTTGGTGATTGCCGTGTCGACGCCTCCAACTTTTTAAGTCCAAACCGAATTATACCTTTCCTATAAAGTGAGCTTATGATTTGAAATAAGTAGTATTAAAAATGACTTGTTTCTTCTTTTCGCAACTCACTTTGACCACTTGAAATTATAGCTCGAAGAAGAGACTGGGATGCGTACTTGTTGCTGAAGGTGGAGATTTCGGATTCCGAGAAGGCGCTGTTGCACAAGTCGGCCGAGAAGCTGAAGGGCCTTATTCAATCGATTGAAGTCTAGTACGAAGAACAGCCAAGGAGGCATGCGCCTTCCTTGGCTGTTTTATTTCGTTCGAAACCCTTAGCGAGCCGTTCAAGAGCCGTCGACCGTGATCATTGGCGCATAAAGTCGGGGTTACTTATGGGACAGCCTCTTGATGGAAAGCACCACAAATTAAGATGATGGCTACGACTGAGCTCTTCGAATGCCAGACCTGTCAACAAACAATCTCATGCAAGCTCTGTAAGAAACAATGTCTCAAACTTCACTTTTCCTTGCTTTTCCACCCAGGTATCGAAATCCGTAAGATCGGGGAAAGCCTTGCGTACAACAGAAATATCGACCTCGTGGCCTTCTTCGTTTAACCATTGAAACACGCCGGCCAAGATTTCATTATGCTGGCGCAACGCGTCCAACGGAACTTGAACGTAAGGAATAGTTCGGTTAGTTATGCGGCCTATGGCCTCGACAATCTGCAAGGGTGTTAACTCATCGCCAGCAATTTCGATTGTTTTGCCCAAATAATTGTCTGGGTTATTAAGTGCTAACACGACGAAAGCACCTATGTCGTCCACAGCTACGAGTGGGATCACTCTATCCGGCTTGAAGGCTTGTGCCATTGTTCCATTCTGCACGCCGGCTGTCATCGGGTCTGAGAAGTTTTCCATGAAGGTGGCGGGACGCAATATGGTAGTAGGCAAATCGAGTGAAAGAATGTACTGCTCAATATCCCATTTCTGCATATCGCGATATCGGGATTGCGCATCTGCACCGCCAACCGATGTATAAATGAAGTGCTGGATGTTTGCCTTTAGGGCAGCATCGGCTACAGCCTTCCCAATACGTCTCTCATCGGCATTGGTTTCGAGAGTTGGGTTCCAGCCCGACGCCTGAACACTGAATACACCAAAAATCCCCTGCATAGCGGTATCGAGCGAGGCAAAATCAGTCATGTCACCTAAAAAAAGCTCGGCTCCCAGTTGGGATAGTTTCAGGGCCTTATCGCTTGATAAATCGCGAACAAATGCACGAACCTTCCAACCATCGGCGATTAGATGCCGAACGGCCGCACCTCCTTGTTGTCCAGTTGCTCCCAAAACCAATATCTTTTTATCATTCATATCCCCAAGCTCCTCTCTAAACTTTATAAGACTATTTACGCTTAAACTAAACCTTAGCAGTTAATAAGTCCTGTTGTTATCGTAAAATATCAACTGTATAATTTAAAGAAGACACATTTTTTTTTTATAACTCTATATAATAGACTACCTATATTATAGTTAGGGGTGTGGTTTTTATGGATGTAGGCAAGGGGGACGAACTATGCCTCATCTCTATTCGTGAAGCTTTGGAGGTGGTCCGCGGGAAATGGTCTTTTTTGGTACTTTCCTTACTTAGCTTGGGGCCGCAACGATTTAATCAAATGCGAAGGAATTTAGATAACATTAGCATCAAGTCTTTAACGGATGTCCTGCGCCATTTGGAGCACTATAAAGTCATCAATCGCCAGGTATATCCTACCGTACCTGTAACCGTTGAGTACTCGCTAACAGATAAAGGACAGGAATATATTCCCGTGCTTCGACAATTGCGCATATGGGGTGAAAACTGGGGAGAACATCCGCAGCTTGTCGATCTTCGCGAATACCATGGTTCTACAAATAGGTTGGAACCGGGAAAATATTCTAGAGGGGAACTTTCTTGATTTTAAAGAAAGCACCTTTTTTTCTGCGATTAAGAATTGCAGGAAATACATCCACACTGCTTTCTCATCAAATTAAGGTTCGGTAACCTTGAAGAGAAAACCGTACGCTCAACTATTGCCTTATATAAGCCAAGGTGGAGATCTACTCATTTCTTGGAAGTGCATCTAACGTGGCGTGGATTCTTTTAACCGAATCCGTTTTGGCCAGTAATTGAATTATATGATACTTTTAATATCTGGTCTGGGAGCGTTATGAAACAAGATAACTTTAATATGGTGATCATTGAAGTAACAGGAAACGTTAATTCAAAACAACATGGAGTAGTTTGCCGTTTGGCAGCTGCTCCGTTTTTTTAGCTAACGGGCAGGTTAGCTTAAATAGGAACGTCCTGGGTGTGTGAGATGCGCCGGCGGGCGCTATGGAGCTGCGTGGTTCTCGTCCGGATCGGAGGGAGCAGCCGCGTGCCGGTCGCCTGGGCGTCAGCTGTTCTGTGAAAATAAATTGTTAGACTGAAAAATAAAGTATTAGACCGTGAAATAAAGTTGTAGACTGGCAGCCGGCATTAACTAACGGGCAGGATAATGGAACCATTAGATGGACTTATTGTTCTCATATGATAAAATATATCCCAGAATTATCTTCGTGGGTTAATGAAAAGCGCTGATGAACTAATAAGAGACCAGCACAAAAAAGTGGTAGTTTTATGGATATGCAATAGTCGCCGAATGGAACTTGGTACTAAAAGGAGGCAGGACACATGCTAGAAGAACAGGAAATATTCGCGGGCGAAGGATATAACAGGTCGTACGCAATTGCTACGGGTATGCCGATTTTGAATCTTAGGGGTAGCATACCGCGTGAAGGTAACGGCCAACTACCGTTTCCGTGGGTGACAACGGGCATCAGGATTGATAAAGAACAGATGTTGGAAACCGTTATGAAGCAAAAGACACTCGAGTATTTGTTTAATATGCAATTCAGTAAGGAGGAGATGATCGACCGCAATTTGGTTGTAGGCTGTTATGAATACAGGAATCCGAATGACAAGGAACAAATATTGCTATATGCGCTGGTTTCGTTGAAGGAATTTCTCGCGAGATACGGCGATGAACGGGCATCGGAGATTCTGATGCGAGTTGGCTGCACATACGAGAAGATTATGGAGGAATGCGATGAAGCCATTGAAGAACACTTTGCAGTGTTGCGCCGGTCACTTCATTTAAAGAATTTGAGGGACAAATATGATGTCGTTTACGAGTGGAGTGAAGAGGAAGGGGTAAAGACGTACATAATCAGATACAGCAAATCGAGTTATACGAAGATTAAAGCTAAATCATTCGAAGAGTTGACCAAACTCTATGATGAGCAACGGAAGAAGGATGCAAAGAAGACGTTCGCGATTCTGGAACCGTTAGAAGCATTTATGCAAGCCTAAGAAAACCGCCCCTTTACGGGGCGGTTATTCAACATTTCATCGAAAGAAGATTCGATGAATATCCAGCGATAGAGAGGATTCTCGACAGTCGCATCGGAAATTGCTGACCCGTACGCCAGATATGGTCGAATGGGGACTGATGGAAGACGTTGATCCAGCCGATTATTTCGCCAAAACCATAGAGGTAGAATGATTTAAGTCGATTGGAAGCCTAGCGATTCAGGGAGAAATTCTGAACTGAAATTTGTCATAAAAAAACTGCACCTCCAATTGGTAGTTGTGTCTAACAATTGGGTGCAGTTCATGTCGGGAGTGTTTTTTTGTTTGTATAATGATGTATTTACATAGCATTTGAATGAATTCATCACGGTGAAAGGCGTCACAAGTGATTAAACTAACGGGAAACGTTAGCTCATAACAACAAGAAAGCAGCTGATCATTGTGATTGGCTGCTTTTATTCAACTACTTACATTACTCTTCAATACAACTTTTCTTTGTAAATTGCGTCTTAATCTAAGCAACTATTGGCTAGTTTATACAGTGATTAGAGAGGAATGGTCAGAATGAAGAAATACCTTGCTGGATTATTAATTATTTTTGTCCTATGTTTGGGCTTACCAGGACAGGCTTATATGGAGGCGTCTAACCAACAGCCTTTGGCTTTTGAGGATCTCAATCTGAAACAAGCGCTTAAGTCGTTATTGAATAAAAACGACGATGAATCCCTAACAAAAGAGGATTTAGAGTCACTGACCGACGTTCCTTTATCGGGTAAAGGAATTAAGAGTTTGCAGGGTTTGGAGTATGCAGTCAATGTGACGAAGCTCTCTTTAAGCAGAAATCAAATTACTGATATTTCACCTCTATCTAATGCTGTGAATTTGACGACTTTGGATTTGAGTGGCAATCAAATTGGGGATATTAAGCCCCTTGGGAACTTAACGAAGTTGACTGATTTATCGGTATCTAGGAACCAATTCAATGATCTTTCAGCGTTAGCGGGACTAGTTAATCTAAATACGTTGTCTATAAGTTCTAACAAGATCACAGATCTAAAGCCGCTAGCAGGATTAGTTAATCTTTGGAGACTCGATGCTGCGAATAATAACATCAAAGATCTTGCTCCGTTATCTAAATTAACTAACTTACTTTCTCTGGATTTATCATCTAACCAGATCTATGATTTGGAGCCGTTGAGAAATCTTCAAAGTTTGGCTTACCTCTATTTGAACAACAATCGAATCTGGGATTTAGAGCCGCTCCAACAACGTAGTTTTTTTCCGTATTATGATACGGGTGCATTCATTGAACCACTTGCGCTGCAAAATAACTATTTAGATTTAAGCAAGGGATCGAAAACATATAAATTATTTGTGAAACTGGCAGGAAATGAGTTGCCTAGCGGTCAGCGTAAGACACAGCGCTTGGTGATCGGCAGCACGACAGCTTATGTGGGAGAAAGTGCTTATCGTATTACCGCAGCGCCATTTATTCAGACGGGACGTACCTATGTGCCGATCCGTTTCATCTCCGAGAAGCTTGGGGCAACCGTGAATTGGAACCAGAGCACCAAAGAGGTAAAGATTCAGAAGGATGGTAAAACGATTCGTTGGGCTGTAGGGAACAGGCAGGTAAAAGTAAACCAGCAAACGGTGATGCAAGATGCTCCTTTACTTCTGAAGAACGGCAGTGCGTTCGTTCCTGTCCGTTTTGTGGCGGAGCAGTTAAATACTTCCGTTGAATATATGGGAAGCAAGCATATGGTCGTGATTTTCAAAAATTAAGTAGCTTAGTGAAATTACAGAATAATATTTGAAGATAAGGAACGCAATGACCATGCTTCAAAACGTTAGTGAAACAAAAGAGAAGCTCTACGCAAAGAAACCACTCCTTAAAAATCGGGAGTGGTTTTTGTCTATATACTAATGTATATTTTGTGGTCAAACTGTACTTTGTACTTAGATGCATTACGGTGAACCGTATCATAAATAAGCGCAAGTTTTTTTGCGGGGTTCCTTGCGGGGCATGGATTTGTATATATGTGTGCAGGTTTCGGGCCATGGTAACACTGAAAAGGTACATAGGGCGATCGCTTTTTGAGTGGAGCATCTTCGTCACATCCCATGGAGGGAAGAGGGCTTCGTGAATGGAGGAGACTCCCCGAGGCTGGGAAAGAAAAGTGTCAGGAGAGTCGATGCTGGGAGCGAACGTGCTTTTGCCCGGTGAAGTACGTCCAATCTTGTTGTGTTTTGATGATTCTCACTTATATCCCCCTCGAATGAAAAGACCGTAATAACCTTAAGACAACAGATGGGCGTGTTGTTGTAGCGAGAAACTAGAGCGAACGGCCATCCTTCCCGCAACAGCTCCGTCATTCGTCTGGACCATTCATGACCATTGTGCTCTGAGATTCCTTAGCATTCGCGTAGGAGATGCGCGTTGCAAGGGGCATGACCAAATTTGGTAGTGAGTCTTAAAATAACTGGGCAGACAATCATGAACAACATCGCCAGTAAAACCAATCAATATGCCC
Source organism: Paenibacillus xylanilyticus (assembly GCF_047246825.1). GTDB lineage: Bacteria > Bacillota > Bacilli > Paenibacillales > Paenibacillaceae > Paenibacillus > Paenibacillus xylanilyticus_B. Next base: position 725,065 of record NZ_JBFOLB010000001.1, read on the forward strand.
AGGTCATCTATTGCCTGGCTGCAACATTTGTCGTGTCAAGGGAAGATGAGTTGCACGGGAATGACGGCGTTCTTAGGAGAATAAATATCTTCCATTTGTTCACGTAACAGCTTTACGGCTGTTCGTGCCATTTCCTGTTCATCCTGCTGCACATAAGCTACGCCTGAAAGATGTGGATTATCGAAAGATAGCAAATCGATATTTGAGTGACCGTTCAGACGACTGATAGCGGCCGATGTAAGACGTGCAGTTTCTTCAGTCAAGGAGAAGGCTGCCGAAATTCCACTGTGGTCCTGCAAGAAGTCGCTTACATAGTCCAATGCTTGCTCGCTGCGTAGAATGTCGAGAGGGATGTGACACCACAAGCTCTTGTCAATCGAGATGCCTTGATCTGTGTACGCCTGCTCGAAGCCGAGCGTGCGATCCTCAACGGCTGTATTGGCATTTTCAGGTGAGATGAGTGCAATCTGCTGATGACTCTTGGATAGCAAATGGGAGACCGCCTTGTATGCACCGCCGTAATTGTCGGATGTAATGGTGTACGTCTCAATGTTGCGCAGATAGCGGTCGATGAACACGCACGGGAATTTATCGAGCGACAGACGCAGTAATGATTCGTTGTACTTCTCATCTTCTGTCGGAAAAACGATCAGCCCCTTCACACCGAGCTCCGTTAGTGTACGAATGACGTTTGATTCGATAGAGGAGGACTCGCGCGTGATGCTTAGTACCATGCTGAGGCCGGCTTCTTGCAGGAATTGTTCCGTGTAGTCAACGAGCTTCTGAATGACACGGGTCCTCATCGTCGGAATGATGAAGCCGATGAGCGGCATGGAGGACGCGCTGCGTGGGGATGGCGGAGAATTGATGCTAGAAACAACAAGACTAGAAGAGACGAATGAGCCTTTGCCTTGTACGCGTATAATTAATCCTTCGTCAGCTAGTAGGGTTAGGGCGTTCCTGACGGTTATTTTACTTACTCTGAATTCGTCCATTAGTTCTTGCTCAGAAGGAATGCGGTCCGTTGGCCGAAGCTGCCCTGATTTAATTTTCTGAAGAATATCTTCTCGAATTTGTTTGTAGAGCGCCAGCTTTTTCAAAAGGTTGCATCTCCCCATAAACTTTATGATTTTATAATCAATTGGTTATATAAAGCATATTTCATCTATATTATAATACGGCATGTAAAGCGCTTACAATATGGAATCTGAGAATTTGTTGCGAAGGGGTCTTTTCTTTGAACGGTTAGATTTTATGTTAAGGATGGTGGTGCCAAGGTAGATTGAACCGCTTAAATTAACTGAACTAACTAGTCAGCCGACTTTTCAAATGCATAACAAAAAAGAGAGGATGACGAACAAATGAAAAAACGCAGTACTTTAATCTCCATCGTTACAGTCCTTATTATGTCACTTGTTTTTACAGCATGTGGTAATCCTTCCGATTCAAAAACGGAAACACAGCAATTAGGCGCTAATGCTGGTGAGAATGCAACAGAATTGTCATTTTGGACATTCGTAGATTTGCACGGCAAGCATTTGGATAAAATGCTGGGGTTATGGAACCAACAGAACCCAGACAAACAGATTAAGTTGAATGTAACGGTTATGCCTTACGATGATATGCACAACAAGCTCTTATTGGCAGTTACAAGCGGAAAAGGTGCTCCTGATATCGCGGATATCGAGCTTGGTCAATTCCCTAAATTCTTGGAAGGTGACAACGTTCTACTGGAATCTTTGAATGATGTATTTGCACCATACAAAGACGTTGTTGTTCCTTCACGTGTCGAGATTTACTCCAAAGCCGACCAGGTTTATGGCTTTGATTATCACGTAGGTGCTACGCTTGCTTTCTACAACACTGAAATTCTCGAACAAGCAGGTGTTGACTACAAGACAATCAAAACTTGGGAAGATTACAAACAAGCAGGTATCAAGGTTTATGAAAAGACTGGCAAGTACTTAGGTACTGCTGATACATCAGCTACGTGGCAAGCATCGCTTCTGCTAGCTCAGCAAAACGCTGATTTTACAGATGAAAATGGTAATCCAAAAGTTAACTCGCCTGAAATGATTAAAGCGTATGAAATGTTAGTCGATCTGCAGAAGAACAATGTTATTCATACGATCCCTGGCGGACAACCCGACACAGAAGAAGCAAAAGGCGAATACAACAAAGGCAACTACGCGAGCGCATTGATGCCTGAGTGGTACATGTCCCGCTTTGTAAACGAAATGAAGGACCTTAAAGGGAAGTATGCAATTGCTCCGTTGCCTGTATTTGAAGAAGGTAATCCTCGTTCCGTTGGCTTAGGCGGTACTGGCACAGTTGTTACTAAGAATGGTAAAGACGTTCAGTTGGCCAAAGAATTTGTAGCCTTTGCTAAGCTTTCGAAAGAAGCTACTACTGAAATCTGGAATACACTTGGATTTGACCCAATCAACATGGAAGTATGGAAAGATGATGCAGTAACGAAAAACCCTGATAATGAATACGTCCAATACTTTAAAACAAATGCATTTGATACTTTGAATGAAATCAAAGACGAAATTCAAGCAATCAAATCCGTTAAAGCGTCACCGACGATCGGCAATGTCTTCAATACGGTTACTTTGAATGCTATCTTTGAAGATGGCCAAGACGTGAAGGAAGCGCTGGATGAAGCACAAGAAGCAATTGAACAAGAATTGAAATAAATATAATAAGTAAATGATTTGATTAAACCTGTCGGCAGGTATGTGGTCGGCAGGTTTAACCATAGTCAAGGGAGATTGAGAATATGATAAAGAAATTTGTATACTCTCAAAAAGTTGCGCCTTATGTTTTTGTATTGCCATTTATACTCATATTTTTGATCTTCTGGTTTTATCCGCTTCTAAATTCATTCGTAATGAGCTTTCAAGATAAGATGTTGGGACAGGATCCTAAATGGATTGGTGAAGCGAATTATTCGAAATTGCTTACAGATAAAGTGTTTTTGACGGCTATTAAAAATAGCGTTGTGTACATGTTAGGAACCTTAGTGCTGTTAATCCCTTTCCCGATGTTATTCGCCGTTATGATCAACAGTAAGTTAATGCTGGGAAGAGAGTTTTTTAAATCTTCGTTCTTTCTCCCTGCATTGACATCTGTCGCAGTTGCGGGTACCATTTTCCGCCTTACATTCGGTGAAATGGAAGGTTCATTAATGAACAGTTTCCTGGGTCTATTTGGTGTAGAGCCTATTAAATTCTTGAAAGACGGAGAATGGAGTATGGCAGCACTGTTAATCCTCGCATGTTGGAGATGGACAGGTGTTAATATGCTTTACTATCTATCCGGTTTGAAAAGCATTGACAATGAATTTTATGAGGCTGCTTCAATTGACGGAGCATCTGCTTGGCAGAAGTTTAGAACGATCACAATGCCATTATTGAAGCCGACCACGGTATATGTTACGACAATTAGTGTTTATGCAGGTTTAGCAATGTTTACCGAGAGCCTGATGATGTTTAACGGTAACAATTCACCCAAAAATATTGGCTTAACCATTGTTGGATATCTGTATAGACAAGGGATTGAGAAAAATAAGCTGGGTTACGCAGCTGCAGTTGGTATCATTCTGTTAGTCATTGCTATGGTTATCAATTTAACGCAGTTGAAATTTAGTGGAATGTTCAAAAAGGAGGAGGATTAAAGTGGGCAAAAGTCAGACGAGGAATGAATTCATATCCAGAATAGTAATTATTAGTTTGTTCATTATACTATTCGTTATAATAATGATTCCATTCTATGCAGTGGCCCTATCTTCCTTCAAACCAGGTGAATCATTAATTAGATATGGTCTTAACCTAAGTTTGGATTTTAGTATTATGAGTTTTGACAATTTTATCTATCTGTTTACAGGAGAACATGATTATTTTGTGTGGTTTTGGAACAGTATGACTTTAACAATCGTTCAAGTAGTTTTAACACTTTTTGTAAGCGCATTTGTTGGATATGGTTTTGCAGCATATGATTTTAAAGGGAAGAACTTCCTCTTTATATGTGTTTTGCTCATTATGATGGTGCCTTTCGAAATACTGCTGGTTCCTTTGTACAGCCTAATTAATGATTTGAAAATGGTGAATAGCTATTCAGCAATCATTCTGCCGGGTATAGCCAATGCCGCGACAATATTTTTCTTCAGGCAATATCTAAGAAGCATACCCAAAGAGATTATTCAATCTGGGCGGGTTGATGGCGCAAACGAGTATGCGATTTATTTCAGACTAATTATGCCGATTATGAAGCCTTCCTTTGCGGCAATGGCCATTTTGAATGGTATGAATAGCTGGAATAATCTGTTGTGGCCATTCATGGTGCTCGGAGATCAGAGTAAATTCACACTTCCAATCGGTTTGAAAACGTTGTTAACTCCTTATGGCAATAACTATGACCTCTTGATCGTGGGCTCCTTCTTCTCCATCATTCCAATTTTCATACTGTTTATTGCTTTCCAGAAATATTTCATAGACGGTATGACTGCAGGGGCTGTTAAAGGGTAGAAAATATTATGATGAAGCAGGTGATAAGATGGAAATCCAGCCAAGAGCGTTACACGACATTCAACCATTAATTGAGCAGAGAGCAGATCCTTTTATGTACCGACATTCGGACGGTTATTATTACTTCGTAGCATCCGTTCCGGAGTATGATCGGATTGAAATCCGTAGAGCTGAGAACCTTGAGGGGCTTGTTACATCAACTCCTGTAGTGATCTGGAGAAAGCGCGAGACTGGTATCCTTAGTGCCAATATTTGGGCGCCTGAACTGCATTTTATTGATGACAAATGGTACGTGTATTTCGCTGCCGCACATACGACGGATACGAATGAAGGCTTGTTCGACCATCGGATGTACGTGCTAGAGAATGAAAATGCCAATCCGCTCGAAGGCAGTTGGACGGAAAGAGGACAGGTTCGTACCGCGTGGGAAAGCTTCGCCCTCGATGCCACTACCTTTGAGCATAATGGCAGCCGTTATTACGTATGGGCACAAAAGGATCCGAATATCGAAGGTAACTCTAATCTGTATATATCTAAAATGAGCAATCCGTGGACGCTGACTGGGCCGCAAACGATGATTTCGATGCCGGAATATGACTGGGAGATCATTGGTTATAAAGTGAACGAAGGCGCGGCATTTCTTCGCAAGGGTAATCGGGTATTCCTTTCTTACTCGGCTAGCGCTACTGATTTCAATTATTGCATGGGCCTGCTTGAAGCCGATGTGGATGCTGATTTGCTCGATGCCACCTCATGGCGCAAGTCGCAAGCAGCGGTTTTCTCGACAGATGAGAGCATCTCGATGTATGGTCCCGGTCATAATTCCTTCACGGTGTCAGAGGCCGACGAAAAGACGCTATTTGTGTTCCACGCAAGAACGTACAAGAACATTATAGGAGATCCGCTATACGATCCGAATCGCCATACATTTGTGACAGAGCTTTTGTGGACGGCTGACGGCAGACCCGATTTCCGCGGCTCTGTTGCAGCACTTGCACGTTCTTTACAGTGAACGAGTGTCCCAACAAGGTTGGTTGATGGATTTGAGTTCGTTTATCCAACTTGCCAAAGAGAGACAGTAAGAACATCGAAGGCACCCTACTGGGTGCCTTCGATTTCGCTCTACAGATAATACGCCGAACCGTACCACAAGTAATGGTAAGTTGCCTTAAAACTTGCCGCTCCAGTTATCCCGGAGAATCGTATCATAAATAAGTGAGTTCTTGAAAAATATATAAGAGGAGGCCGCTCAATTGAAAGCACTTATATTTAATAAATTCGGAGACCGGAAGAACTAGAATATCTTGAAATTTCGGATCCGGTTATCGGGCATGACGAAACATGAGTAAGGATGAAAGCAATCGGACTGAATTTTGCAGATATTTATAGAAGGAAAGGAAACTATCATCTTACTGGGAATTCCCCGGTTTTAGTTATGAAGGGGCAGGAGTCGTTGAATAAACGGGAGCTAATGTCCAAGGAATCAGCGTTGGCGACCTTGTTGCATTTGCCGATAAAAAAGGCTTCTGCTTTACTGCAAGGCTTGACTGCCCACTATTTAACAAAAGATAGTTATGCGGTTAAGGAGAATGATGTAATTCATGCGGCAGCAGGGGGCGTTGGACAGTTGCTTGTCCGAATTGCAAAGCTCTTCGGTGGGAGGGTCATTGGTTTAACCTTCTCTATGTAGAAGGCGACGGCAGTTAAGTATGTTGGGGGAATCAAGAGAAGATCCGGGAAAATATTTTGTCGATAGATAATGAAATAAATACGCTAGTTTCGCTTATTAAATAAATTTAATCGCTTATAATATTTACTAAATAGCATCTAAGGTTCTGGGTGTTTGTCAAATAATGCACTTAGGCAGATTACTTAGAACCTATAACCGGTAGGAGTAAAAGGTGTTAAAGTAATGTAATTAGTTAAGTATATGTCCGACAACGACAGCACAATCAGAACAAGAAAGCAGCAGATCAATGTGATCTGCTGTTTTTGTTTAATCAACTGGCGGTTGCATCAAGAGAGACTTCTAGAAAGCTGGGGAGTTAATGTCGAGGGACAAGAACATGTTCCTATTGCCGGTTAACTGGGGAATAACGATTCTACAACTGGTTGTCGATCTTTTTCAAGGCCTTAAAGTAATCTCCGTGCATTAATCCGGTGATTTATAAGATCCTGCACGATCAATCATTACCTTCCAATCCTCTGCTTCATAAGGCATGCTGTCCTCATTCTCCGGTACGCCAAGCTGGACCTCAAGAATTACCATCCTGGTTTCGGCCAGAATAGAAAAGAGGCTATTCAAGGTAATCGCAAACTGATTGCCTGTGGTCACCTGCCTGATCTGCCCGTTAATAAGCACCTGCCCACTGCCTGAAATTATAGTCCATGCTCGGCACCCTAATCGATGATGGCGTAATCCGATATGTTTGCCAGGGAAAAGCGTCATATTCAATGTGGTTACGGTTGTATTTTCGTCTTCTACCGATCTCTCCATGACGCGATAGCTGCCCCAAGTTGCCTCGACGTACATCGGTTGCAGTGGAATACTGCCCAATTGCTCTTTAATTTCATTTGAATCTTTTTTGTTGGCTATGAGAATTCCGTCCGGACTTGCGACAGTGATAATACCTGGGACTCCGATGACGTGGATCGGGTAGGGGAGCTCGTTAACGATGTAGGAATCCGGGGAGGATTCGGATATTCTGCCGTGTCCCAATACATTGGAATCCAACTGATCACACAGAGCATCCCAGCTCCCGATATCCTGCCATACACCCTCATATGGCAATACAACAGCCCGTTGCGATTGTTCAGCAACTTGTTTGTCAAAACTGCGTTCAGGCAACTGTTCATACAGGGTTAACAATTGTTCGTAATGAACCGGAAGGCCATTTTTTTCAATATGGGACAACATAAACGCAAGAGAGAAGGCATACACCCCGCAATTCCACAATGCGCCATGCTGTAGCAGGGTTTCAGCGACATCCAATTCAGGTTTCTCTATGAATTGTGTAACCGGTGCATAACCATTAGGTTCTTTTCTTCCTGGCAGGATGTATCCATATTGTTCTGAAGCGTATGTGGGCCTTGTCCCAATTAAAATGATATCGGCATGAGTCTGTTTCAATATATCCGGAAGTAATTTGAAGCTCCTGAAAAAGTCCTCATCTGCGAACACATCCGCTGGCGCGATACAAATCATATCGTCAGGTTCAGCCGCTCCGGAGGATTTCAGATACAAGGTCGCCAAGGCAGCTGCAGTAAAAGTCCCACGCTTAAAAGGTTCTCCAATGACGGGTATCTTGCCTTTGGTATGACGGGCTGTAATGTCGGTCTGGTCCTGATGTGAAATGATGAGCGTTGAGTCCAGTAGGCCTGAGCTGTCAAGCTGGCGGCATACTCTGCTGATCATGGATTCTCTTCCGCCTGCAGGTGACGGAAGTATATCTACGAACAGCTTGGAGCGAAGCTCATTGGACAGCGGCCAAAGCCTTTTGCCTGCGCCGCCACATAGCAGTACGATATGCATTGGCTTCCTCCTTAAGCTTGGGGAGTTCTGCTATAGATTTTACGTTTGTGAAAGGAAAGAGATCGGTATTTAAGCGCAAAATTGCGAATTTGTTGTTCTTTTAACGAAGAAGCGTTCATGTTCAGACTTTTATTCATGGAACTCTTTAGGATCATGCTGGCCGGGTTTTTCGAATACATAAAATTGGCATAGGTTTCATACTCAGAGAACCCAAACTGCTTCTTCTTATTGATATTTGAGATAATCGCTTTGTACCATGGCAGCTGATGGATCGTTTCGATTTTCTTTTTCAAAGCAGAGAGTTTCGATTTTTCGAACAGCATATAATGGGTGACAAAAGAGCGTGGGCGCGGCGCTTTCATGTCTAACAGCTTGCGGTAGGTGTTGAAATATTCTGGCTGACTCCAGTCGCGACAGTAAAATACCGTCTTATTTTCAACAATAAATGAATGAGGTTTAATGAGCACCGTATCCGCATCCATCACCAGAAAGTGCTTCGCTCTCACAATGTGATCCCCGTTCATTTTAAGCAGTTGTTGATATAACCAGCCTGAGCGGTCCCAGCGGGATGATTGATAGTGTATATCGTTTTTGGTGATAGGCAGGACTGACCGCTCGTTAACAAAAATGCAGTGTTTGCGGGAACAAAGGTTTCTGATTTTGTTGCTGGTCGGGGAAACAATATAAATCTGTCCAATCGGGTGCCGCACATAACGGCGAATACTATCGATAACTTGAGGAAGGGTGCTCAAATCTTTTTCGATCGCAGGTATAAGAACATCGATCATAGGCGCACGTTTTAACTGTATTCCATGCTGAACTGGCATCGTCTCAACTCCTTGGACAAATGGTTACATCTTGTTCATGATATGTGTGCAAAATTGGTTTGGTCAGGGCATGTGCGAATATACCATTTTTACGAACAAGGGCATTTGTTTAGGGTTGTTTTATCGGTATTACATATAATGCATGATCTTGATGAAACATCAGGGTTCGATTCATTTGTTGAAGGGAGAAGTGTTATATGGGGGTTGATAAATTGAAGCCGTTAAGAAGCAAATGGTTGAAAACAAAAGTGATCCTCAATAATGGTTCTATCAAACCATTTATACCTGATACGCAGCGGTATAACAAAGCCAACCTGTGGTCCATGATCAGCAGATACGGTATGGTTTATATTAAACCCGAGATTGGCACTTACGGAATGGGTGTCATAAAGGCGGAGATGCTGAGTCATCAGAATTTTGCCTATCAGATTGAACAAAAACGACTGTCGTTTGATAACTTTGACTCGTTCCATGCAAGTCTTGTACGTCTGGTGCATAAAAGAAGCTATCTCATTCAGAGAGGAATCAATCTGCTTAAGCACAACAAGAGGCGCTTTGATATCAGAGTCATGATACAGTTAAGTCCCGACAATCAGTGGGAGGCTACAGGAATCATCGGCCGACTCGGTCATCCGAAAAAAATTGTGACCAATTATCACAGCGGTGGTAAACCAATGGATGTTCACAGACTGCTGGAATCTCATGCATCCCTGAAACGCAGAAATGAACTCATCCAGGAGATGAATGAGCTTGGATTACGTATTGCACGCCACATGAAGAAAAGATACCCGTACCTTAAGCAAATCGGCGTTGATATTGGGCTGGACCGGAGTTTGAAACCCTGGATTATTGAGGTGAACGTCAAACCAGACCCTTATATTTTCAACCAATTAAAGGATAAGACAATGTATCGAAGGGTGATAAAATATTTCCGCCATGCTGCTAAAAAAACAAAATAACGTTTCTCTTTTAATCATAACAATATCATCCCCCGCAGTCCGTTCTTATTCTGTAATCTATGCAGGGACCGAGCTGTTCTTTTAGAGAGATACCCTTACTTGGCAGCCGTCTTGTCGTCATAGAATTTTGCGAAAAAAGTGAATCTATCCCGAAAATTACTCTTAGCAGAAATCCAGAAATGGCAGCATGAAACTAAGCCCAGCTTTAGTGGTTTTTAAAAACTGTGCTTCTTAGGATGTATGGAGTAGGCGACTTCAATCAGTGCCGCTCAGAGATATTTGTTGCCTTTGCGCGTTTTCGAGGATTTTCGTTTTCCGGCACTTTCATTCTGCCTAGGAACTAGGCCAGCCCACGAACACCCGCGTGCTTCCAAAAAGGAGCGACATACCGTGGTGTACCATGGCCGTTGTAGTCAGACTAACGGATGGGTTCGCGACACCACAGCTTAACGACCTTCCTCACCAGCCGTAAGAATAGTATAAAACGCCGCATCAAAATTTTCATTACGCTGTGGTGCCCCGAGAGGGGCATGGATGGCTAACGGGCAGGTTAGTTTGAAAATAGAAGATCCGTCTTGAAATGTGTAAGTTGTCTTTAAGAAATACAACAATTATCCTTTCCACGTGATATAATTCAGAAAAATTCATCGTCTGTAAATTAGATGTACATATGGAGTGCTACTTAAGATGAACAATATTTTAGAAGATATAATTAACAGGTTAAAGATAAGCTTGAAAGAGGATACAAATGGAATAATAATTGGTGAGTTCAATGATGTGATCTCTAGTATGAGTTCAATTCTCTTCATCTAACTCAGTACAAATCATTTTTAGAAAAAACAAATGGTGCACAGTGTGGGGCGATTGATTTTTGGTCCTATGAGGAATTACCTGATAATAATCAATTTAATCAGAACAGAGGCATCTGCTTTTTTACTGATATGGTGTATCCAATCAAGGTGTTAAAATAGGTAAGACATGGTATCAATATGAACTAAAAGATAAATCATGTAGTTACCACAATTAGAATGCACTACAAAGATTCGAATGCTGCATTGTATCAAATGATATGCAATTTGTCTGGAGAAGTGGAGGACGGTCACTTGTCTCTATAAGGTTTTAAGTCAATCCGTGAAGATACAGTGAATCACATGTGAAAGAAGCCGTTCGATAAATGTCGAGGGACAAGAACATAGTCCGATTGACGATTAGATGTATATCTAAACAGTGAATATATCACTTCAAACAATCCATATATAAACTGCTACACATCCGCTGAATCCAATGGAAAGAAATAAAGGACCCGAATATGGAAAGCCAGTAAACATCGGTAATAGTGTATGGGTTGGTGGTAGAGCTATATCAATCCAGGTGTGACGATTGGTAATAATGTCGTAGTTGCTTCCGGAGCAGTTGTAACTAAGGACGTTCCAGACAACATGGTAGTTGGTGGCAACCCAGCGAGAGTAATTAAACAAATCGAGCAAAATTGAATATCGGTTTTGCTTTGATGGTGTAAGAGATGTGATGCATATTTGAAAGACTAAGAACATCTAATGAGTTAGCTCTCTATTTTAGGGAAGATTTATTGGTGGTATAAAATTTAAATGGACGCTATTATTCCAACAATGTCTCCTTTGGATATGTTCTTTATTAAGCAGAGCTACAGTCTCAAGATATGCTGAGAAGTAATTATTTTTATAACCTGCACACCTATCACGAGCCTGAAAACGTATGTTCAGCTCAGTGTTATTTGTCACTTCCCCTTAACAGTTAAACTGGTTTACTTTTTTTTCTTCAATTCTCCCTGAACGGATCTTCGTACTCTTTCTTTTACACTCAGTTTGTCTATGGCTTGGTCGTACGCTTCTTGTTCACGCAGTCACGTCTTATAGCAGGGAAGTAAAACAAGCAGTAATTGTAATTTTATTCAAATTTGCTCGCCCCACTAATTTAGTTCAGCGTCTTTCAACGACATCATTAATGTGCATTTGTAAACAATTTAGTTTTCCAATACAGAAGTAAGACTAAAACAACTTAATAAAAAGCTGTTTACTTCGCTTATTTCACCAAAAAAATGTGCAAATGTAAATTTAATGTGCAACAATAACAAAAAAATATGTGCAAATAAGATAATATATTTTGACAAATGCACTTCATTGGATTATTTTGTTAATAGGAGTTGAGTTAGCTACTCTAAGCAATTATCTTCCAATATAGTTGTCAAGCTAGTTGCTTTACTTCTATTTAAGATTTTAAATCAAATTAAAGGAGAGTGAGTAACATCAAAGAATTACATTTATCAGGAGAAATGAGTAGTAGTAAAGAATCTGAGAATATATTTTTCAAAAACAGATACAGGCCCCAATTACATTATTCACCTAAGAAAAATTGGATGAATGATCCTAACGGTATGGTTTACTATGAAGGAGAATATCACCTTTTCTACCAACATACGCCTCATGATACTAAACCTGATTTTGGCAACATGCATTGGGGGCATGCGGTAAGCAATGATTTAGTATATTGGGAGGAACTTCCTCCGGCGATTCTTCCTGGGGAAGATGGAGCGATCTTCTCGGGAAGCGTGGTGGTGGATAAAAACAATACAAGCGGATTTTTCAACGAGAATGGATCTGGATTGGTTGCAATTTATACTAATAATGGCAACAGTGCACAGTATGGAAAACCACAGGTGCAAAGCATTGCTTATAGCAGAGATAAAGGCCGAACTTGGACAAAATATAAAGGTAACCCTGTTTTATTCCCAATGAAAACGCTAGATTTCCGTGATCCGAAGGTATTCTGGCATGATGAAACCTCAATGTGGGTAATGGCTCTTGCTGTGAAAGACCGTATCGAATTTTACATCTCACCAAATCTTAAGGAATGGTCTTTTGCAAGCGAATTCGGTTCCGACATTGCTGGTATTCACCGAGGAGTATTTGAGTGTCCTGACTTATTACAAATCCAAGTAGATGAGGAACCTGATATTACTAAGTGGATTCTGATACTAAGCGTTGGGGATAGAAATGGTGTGAATCCAAAGGATCCAGAACCACCAGCTGGCGGTTCCGGTATGATGTATTTCATAGGGAACTTTGATGGTAGGTCATTCACACTTGATGATACGTCGGAATCTTTAGATGCTATCAGATGGATAGATTACGGATCTGACTTTTACGCCGCCGTGACATGGAATGGCATTCCGAAAGAAGACGGAAGGAAGATTTGGGTCGGCTGGTTGAACAACTGGCGTTATGCCACCGCTCTTCCTTCAAAGGAATGGCGTGGCCAAATGTCAATCCCCCGAGAGATTCAGCTTAAGACATATCCGGAAGGAATTCGCTTAATTCAAGTACCTGTAAGTGAGCTAAGTCAACTTAGAAAACCGATTAAGTCTCTGAAAGACTTAACGATTAAGCCAGGTAGCAACATCTTATCTGATATTTCTACTGAAAAGGCAGAAATTATTGCGGAATTTGAAATCGGTACTGCAATAGAAGTTGGGTTTAAGGTGAGAATGTCTGCCAATCAGGAGACGATTATCGGATATAATATCTTGAAAGAGGAGTTGTTTATTGATCGGACAAAGTCGAATGACATTGATTTCCATCCTGACTTTGCTGCAAAACACAAGGCCCCTATGAAGCCAGAGCATGAACGAATACAATTGAGTATTTACGTTGATTGGTCTAGTGTCGAGGTCTTCGGCAATAAAGGAAAAGCAATCATCTCAGACATGATTTTCCCGGACTTGGAAAGTAGAGGGTTAGAACTCTATACTCTTGGCGGAGAGCTAAAGATTGTTTCGCTTCAAATCAATGATCTGGTAAGCATCTGGGGAAATGCTACAGTTTAATGGTTACATCCCAGTTTTTTGGGCACCCATAGGTGTCCAAAATAATGAATATAAGATACTTCAAAAATCAGTTGAAGCATTTGTGAAAAAAATTGAATTCTTAACCGCTAATTCTAATGAGATGAGACTAGCGGTTCTTTTTTTATAAAAAGAGTGAAGGGAGCAAATTAACATCAACAATGAACAATGGAACAATATTTTTGTCCTCCGATGTCGCGCGATAAGAACATTGTACCATTGCTGAAATGGACAAGAACATTGTTCCATTCAAAGTCGCTTATTTAGCGGCTTTTTTGTTTTAAGGAACTAAGTTCTTGTCCCCTAATGAGGACAAGAACTTTGTACCATTGCCGAAAAGGACAAAAACATTGTGTCATTTCGGATTAGGTAGGTATATAAACAGTTGGATGATGGAACTCATGTAGCGAGATAAAAGCACAGAACTCAGTTCCATTGCTGAAACATGGTACCAATGTCGATTTTAATTCTTAGCTGTTTAATTAAACTAACGGGCAGGTTAATTTAAAAAGCATTGCACCAGGACAGCTATTCAAAGCGTTTAGTTACTTTTAGTTGGCAGTCATTACTAAAACAGAAAACCGGTAGTAGTTATAGTTTGTTCTAAGATGAATTTACTTATCATTGTAAATTACTTTGTGATACATAGTAATATGTGGTACGATGTAAATGGGGTGAACAAAATGACAGAAAGCAGTATCAGCCGAGATTTGCTTCGCGGTAACATGGATACGATCATCTTACGGGTTTTAACCGAAGGAGATAACTATGGCTATGAAATTATAAAAGCTATTTCGAAATATAGTTATGGTCAGTATGAATTGAAAGAACCATCACTTTATACGAGCCTCAAAAGATTGGAATCCCATGGTCACATAAAATCGTACTGGGGAGATGAAAGCCATGGAGGTAGGCGTAAATATTACACAGTTACTTCTTCTGGTCATGAAGTATATTTACATAATCTCTTAGCATGGAAAAATGCCAAAAAGTTAATTGATCAATTAATTGAATCAGAGGGGGGAGCAGAATGAACAAATTAGAAAAATATGTAGACCATCTATTTACCGGATATAAAAAGACTCGGCAAGTGCAAGAACTTAGAAATGAGATTCTAAGCAATCTTGAAGCCAAAGTACATGATTTGACAGCACATGGTATGAAATACGAAGTTGCAGTACAAGAAGCAAAAAGTAGTATCAAGAGTGTAGACGGCTTGGTGGAGGGGCATTTTCCATATTACGTGAATAAATACAAAGCGGAACTTCTTCAAACCGCAGCGCTCTATTTTTTAATTGCTTGGGTTCTAACTATACCTTTAAGTCTTATCAAACAAGCAGGTATTCTCTTAAGCGTCATTCTGCCGATTTTGGCAGCAGTTTGTTATATAAGTTATCTTAAGAAAACTAATCTAAATCAAAATAATAAAGATCTAGCTATCTCTCATGATGTCTCGAATAAGCGTCATCGCAATATAGCTTGGGCTATTTGGACTGTATTTTTCCTTATCCAATCGTTGTTCACGACAGCTATCCATTTTGGAAGCGATATATGGTTTGGAAGAGGTATTCAGATACTAGGACCTTATCAGTTTGCAGTTCTTGCAACCCATTATATTTGGCCCTTAATTACTGTTATTATTCCATTATTGTTCCAAGCTTCATTGAAAGTGAAACAAAAACATATGGTAGGTGAATCTTTATGAATAAAAAAAACACAGCAAATTTTGTTCTAGCTATGATAGGGATTATTCTCTTTGTCACCGTTTATGGAATCCTATTGCCGAGAATGGAACGCGAAGATCAAGTCTATGCAGCTCAACAGACTGACCCTCTAACTCACAATATTGAAGAATCCATCAGATATAAAAATAAATACATGGGTAACGCGGGGAATTTATCGGGCCTAATTCATTCTCTTCCACTAGGGAATATTGAGAGTGAACTTGAGCTCTTTCCTGATAAGCTGGCAGCAAATATATTATATAAATCTTCTACTGCCGACATCACACCAGAACTGTTGGAACGTTCATTAATATATAATGCAACAGCAACCTTTGCATTAATTGATAACTTGCAGGAGATTCGTTATACATTTTCTGACTTATCGTATGTAGTATCTAGAGAAGATGCAGAAATGTTGCAGGGGCAAGCTGACTCTCCATTAATTAATTCCCCTAATAAATGGAGAACTGAATTTCAAAGTAAATTAGAAGATTCTAAATACGTGGAAATGGGAATGAAGACGTTGTACTAAATGGTTGATTATTATCTATGAAATTAGATTGATTGCAAAGATTGAGCTAACGGGAAACGTTAGTTGAATGAATACAAGAAAGCAATCGTTATGACCGGCTGCTTAATTCTAAGTCAGCTATATAATATACAATATCACTCTCAAAAAGGGGTCTTAAGAAATGAAAGAAGGACATATTGAAAAAATTAATTTATATGACATTACTAAGGATATATCCGAATATAGAAACTGGATAGTGAATGAAGTAAATGATCATGCTCTACGTATTGCTGTTATTAATGGTGAATATCATTGGCATAAGCATGAAGATTGTGATGAGTTATTCATGGTTCTTGAAGGAGAACTTTTCATTGATTTGGAAGGGATAGGACGATATACTTAAACTTGGAGAAATTTTTACTATTCCACGTAATGTTATGCATCGTACTAGGTCTATTGAAAGAACGGTTAATTTATGTTTTGAAAATCCTCTAACGATATATCTGGAAAAACAGCAGAAAGTCTATAAAGCTAACTGGTAGCACCAAAAACACACAATTGTCGCGGGACAAGAACATTGTACCATTGCCGAAAAGGACAAAAACATTGTGTCATTCCCGATTACATACAGATTGTACGTTGAGAATTAATAAAGACTCGCCAGCGTTAGGCGAGTCTTTATTAGTGTAGTGATAGAGTTAGCTCCACTTTCTTGAAGATGATGTATAGCTACCATCGCCTTTGATATTCAAAATCAATTCCCCGTTAGTAGTTTGAGGATTGATTTCCCATATTCCAAAACTAGTTTTAATAGAAGAAGTTGCACGTATTGTACCGCTACTTGGGCCTGGACCAACTCCTGCGACCTCACCATCCAAATTCCAAAGGCTCCATATCGGACTGTAAAAACTTGTAGAGGGAACTGAGTTGTACCATGTGATTTTATTACCGTCAGTAATGTACTCTTGTTTTAAAGTATAAGACCATAACAGCAGGGTGTCGCCAGTAACAGCACTGTGAGCACTGAGTGTTACATCTGCAGTCCAAATACCGTTTGCGGCAGGGGCAATTAAAGAAGGAAGTGACCTATTTTGCGAAACTGACGATGTTAGCTGAATATAGCTTCCGTCATCAAAAGTATATGTAGCTACTGGATTAGACTCATCAACAACCAGACCTGATTCCAATGCTTCGTTAATCTTAGCTGGATTGTTAGCTTGAACTTCCAATTGGGCAGTGGAAACGCTAGGCGTCACCTCACCATTGTTAGTGGTGTCTGCTGAGGCAAATGCGGCAGTGGACGAGGAAAGTATAAATGTAGCGGCGAACAAACTGACCAAGTACTTTTTCATTCTCTTGCTCCCTTCGTAATACAATATGGTATAATTGGATTGTACAATCATATAATACCATATTAACCCATTTAATGAAACCCTTTTTAAGGATTTAATTCCAATTATAGGAAGGGAGTGGATCTTATGTTAAAGGAACTCAGGAAGAGGGATTATATCATTTTCTTTGTGATCACTATGCTAGGTTTGCTTGTCAATCTGACAAGTGGCACAGGCAGTTCACTTGTTTGGCCTGTTGTAAAAATTTTGATTGCATCTCTGGTAGTTAGTGCCGTAATGGGTACATTGACCAATGTGATCTTTCGGAAAAGGAAGAAGTTAGGCTCCTAAAGAATCAACACATGATTTGAAGAAGAAGTCGCTATTATGAACTGCACCCCAATTGTTGGACACCATCTAACAAATTGGAGGTGCAGTTTTTTTGTCAAAATTCAACTTAGACTTGAAGATAGTTTTTAGCGGAGAAAAATATTAGGTTGTAAAAAATAACAAAGTAGTAGACTAGCGAGGTACCAACAAAAGACTTCGGTGCCTGATTAGACATATGTACAAAATACGAGTTTTGTGAAATAGTAAGTAAAAATTTAGCTCAACAACTCAAATTCTCGATCTTCAACCAACCATCAACCAAATGAACATATTTCTTCTCTTTGTGATTCCTTCATTCCTCAACCCATGATTCATGCAACAAAACAATCATCCATCAATTTCCTGATAACTGATTTAATGAATTTAAAATTTATCCACCTGACACTTTGAACACTTCCTAAATACTGGCAAAAAACATATAGCGAATACAACATTGTCTATCGGTTCATTTAATACATTACCTGTAATTATTACTCCTGCTATAACGATTTATGGCCAACGTAATAAACAAACTATTCAAATGTCCTGCACCATAATACAGGTTCAATTTGCTTGATCGCCTCTCTTTGTGATTTTTTTATCATGTTATCATTTTCACGCTTTGAGCTCAAAAAAATACCTTGATTATTTAAAACAAACTGCTTAACTCTCGTCAAGCAGCTTAGTCTGAATTTGATTTATTGGTATCCTTGCCTACGTCACCTACACTGCGATAAATCTAATCAAACCTCCTAATATATATGGTATATGGTTTTCTTACTCCTTATGTTCAACAATAACAATAATGTATTCACCACAAAATATACATTAGAATATCTCTCTTCTCGCTTTTAGTTTCTCAAGGTTTTGCTTATGAAATCCCTTCACAATCAACCAAGTTGCCAAACTCAACTCATAAACACCTACAGGCAGTGCAATAACTCCTTTTACTGCAGACAGCGGTTCTACAATTCCGAACATTTCTAACAGACTGGCTATAAATACGAGTACAGCTGTAGTCATACCAAAGATCGCTAACCGTCTTGGCACTAAACCTGTTCGAAAAAGCAAATAGCTATACAAGGCTGTATTAACACCCAGCATAAAGTTGGGACCTAACATTGAAGTCCATCGATGGAAAGCTTGAAGCATGTATCCAATCTCCTGAAGATTTTCTTCACTTGTTAAGTGGTTTAATTCATAATGAATACTAAGTTGTAATAAACCTAATATACTCACCACACCTATTACAAGAAGAACAGCTTCCATAAATCGAAAGCACAGATGTCCTAGGGCAAAATGTTCATTCCAACGACGAAGATATGGAAATAGCATAACTCCTGTACCTACTGCTGTCAGAATGAGCAAGAGATCGTTCATGACTCCAAGTAAAACCTTTGTTTTAAATCCATTTGTCACGGCCAAATACCATTGTTCTGACAGTACCGGCTCATATGAAATAACAGCGATGACTGAGGTAACTGCAGCAACAATGTAAAAAATACCGATGATGATCCCATTTATTCTGTCTTGTGTCATAAACTTACCTCCTGGGGGTTATTATGGACCAATTTGAAGTCATAGAGAATGCTTTAATCCATATTGAGAATAATTTAGATCAACCTCTATCATTAGAGTCTGTGGCTAAGTCCAACAACATGTCGAAATTCTACTTCCACAGACTTTTTTCTGCCATGATGGGCTGTACGTTAAATAACTACATCCTCTCCAGAAGATTAAATGCGTCGCTACAATACATTCAAACCGATCATTTATCACTCACTGATATTGCCTACCAGCTAAACTTTGGAACTCAATCATCCTTTACCCGTGCGTTCAAACGCCAATATGGTATTACTCCAAGTTCTCAAAGAGTAAAAGCAATGCACATTTCTCAAACCCCCATGCCTTCTGTGGTTAGAAGACCCATCAAAAATATGAATGGAGATATTGTTACAGATTTCACCCTAATGGAATTCGAATCAATACGGGTGAGCGGCATCGCCTTTGAGGTTGACCTGGCAACCGATGATTACAAGACGAAGATTCGGTCTCATTCGCTCAAACTGTTAAATGAAATGGATAAAACCGTCACCGGTTCATGTTTTGTCATTTATTCGAATTGTGAACCCAATTCAACCCGCTTTAAGGTTCTATTTGGGATCCCATATGATATTCGAATCAATAAACCTTTCTATTTTACTGTTGATGTCCCACCGCTCTTCTGTGCCAGGTTCAAATATTCTGGTGACCTCCTAGATATAGGTGATGTTCTCAAAACAGATTATGCAAGATTTTTAAAGATTTCTAGGCAGGAAGCAGACGAGTCACATATTGAACTTATACAATTTTTTGATGACATACATAATCTTGATTCTGTCTATCACATTTACGCACCTATTAAAAAGCTACCTATCGATTCAGATTAATCATGACGCTTTACGGTAACGAGGTTTCTTTTGTTAATCTCTCCTTCCTGTTTACGTTTTGGATTGGATGAACAAAAGATAACATAATGGCTAAACATACACTTTCCAGATCTTGCTGTAACCCAAAAGGTACCTCTTGCGTGATGCATGCATGTCATCTATCAAAATATACGAAATCGTTATCTGCTTTTTATGGATGAATTTAACCAATCGGCATGGAATAATGTGGCTTTTTCAAGATATAACCCCCGGGAAACTTTTAATATCATATGGATAAATGTGTGAAATGTATTTATTTAGAGTTTTTGCACTTTTTCAGAGAAACGTTTTACTGGTCTACAGATCTAAATAATGATGCTGCAACAACAAAAAAGCCGCTGTGATAGCGACTTTAATACGAATATATTTTTTTCACTCGACAGCATCCTTTCAATCATTCGTCGTCATTCTCACTGTAATTCTCTTCAACTCACTAAGAATAGTATGACCTAAATTCTTAATCAATCCCAAACCACTTCTGTTCCCGCAATAAAATCATGAAGCGCACGTTTATCTTCACGTACTGCCACCATGATCACGCTGATAATAAAACAGATTCCTAAAGTGAGTGCATAGAGAATCCCTGCAACTACAACTCGTAGTAACATTGCACCAATCCCAGGTGATTCATGCGTATCGTATTTACGAATTCGAATTCCGCATATGCGCTTGCCGATTGTGCGGCCATTCCAAAACACGGGTAAAAAAATGGAGTACAATGAACTCAATACATTCGCGATCGGTTCATTACTATCAAAGTTTCCCGTAATCACTCCTGCTATCACGGCTAATGGCAATGCAATAATCAGACCATCCAAAATTCCTGCACCAAGTCTGATCCAAAAACCTGCGTTATACAAAATAATTCCTCCAGACTGCGTTAGATTGCACAAACTCCTCTCCAAATGGAATGATTAAATTTATGTGTATCATCAGAAAGTATAACCATGAACACCCTTTCAAGGAGGATAAATTCTTACGGCCCCCTTTTGTCATTTCTAGCAAACTAATCATTTGCATTCATACGCACCCTCCAACTCCCCAACTGCATGCGTATATGAGGATTTTTACGACAACATTGGGTACAAATTTGTGGGTTAACAACAAAAAAAGAAGCCATATTGAACATATGGCCTCACAACGAGGTTAGGATACAACACTATCCTACATATGAAACGCTCTCCAAAACGAGCCCTTGGTATTAATGATATCTCTGATCTGCGCAAAAGGAATCGTAAACGTTGGAAATCCCGCCGCATATGGAGCAATATCATAAGGATTGAAATAAAGATGCAGCGCATCTGCCGTAACAAAAAAAGGCTGATTCGGACTAATCCCTTCATAGGTATCCGGAAATACATAAGAATACTGCGGATCATTCTTGATCTGATCCCCCACAATCTGGCTCAATACTTTTACATAATCACTATTGGGTTTAAATAAGTCCTTCAGTTCATACATCTGTCCACTACTGAGGTTAATAATCGCATAGATCATCGTTGGCATGCCATGTGCAGCACCGAACGGATAGTTATATCCCGTGAGCTGCAGCTGCAGCAGCTGTTGCTGGTAGAACGTAAGTTCAAAATCACCGGTATAGCTATAGTCCAGCTTCTGGTCGGCAGGTATCGGTTTGATCTGAGACAAGGTCCTCAATTTCAGATTAAGTGCTAGTTGTGCGGCTTGATCGGCTAACCCTTCCACCTGCGGGTAGTAGACGAGGTAATCGGGATTCGGTTTATACTTCTCTTCACGTACACGGTAAGGCGGATGAAGCGGAACGATCGTATTTTGCCGCCAAATGATCTGCCCGGCACGATTGACATAGGATAAGCGCTGATCTACATTCGCCTTGATCAAATCCGGTGCCACAACTTCGAGTGTACCTGACCCTTCCACACGCGGAAAACCTGGTGCAGGTCGCCCGCTCAGATCCAGAAGAACCGTCTGTCTTCCATCCGATGCAGAGGCTAAGCCTCCTCTATAATTGCTGACATCGCGATATATGAATTCTGTAAGTCTCCTCCCGGTGACATCTGCAATGGCATACACAGAGCCTACGTAAGGCTGTTCCGGGTCAATCGCTTGCCCCAGCGCAAATCGCTGCTCCCCCAGATCTCGAATGTCGTTGTAGCCGGGTTGAATGACAAATGCTCCCTGCGAATTGATTACACCATAGATCGACTTGTAATCCTCCGCTGTATTCACAATGGCGTGACCGCCGCTGAACGGAAAGGCTGAAGTAAATTTCGGTTCAATTCGGACCTGACCACGTTCGTCCAGGTATCCGTATTTTCCCGAGGTCTCCCTCTGGAATGCCAGTAAACCATCTCCAAGAGGACCCACATACGCGTAAGGATATGTCGCCAGTCTCTGCCCATTACGATCAATGAGTGCAAACTCATTGTCCTTGATCTGAACAACGGCTTTTCCGTTACTAAAATCGTAGGCTGATACGAATTGTGCCCGGATCACCTCATTGCCAGCAGCGTCCAGGTAGCCGTAACGACTCACATCCCCACCTGTCTGATCTCCGGAAGTATCATAGAAAAGCGCACGTCCATCCTTCAGATCCGCAATAAACGGATATGCCCGTTTGGTTAGCACATGACCTTGTTCATTGATCATTTTGAATCCTTGAGAATCAATGACGATTGCCCGTTCTTCTGCGAACGCATTAATGGAATCGTATACAGGTTGAACCACATACTGCCCATTCAGATTAATAACGCCTGCATTTCCGTCCTTAACAACGACTGCCAGACCATTTGGCTGAAAATCACGTGCATCATCAAGCACCGGTTCCAGTCGGATACGACCCTCTGCGTCCATATACCCCCACTTGGTTCCATTAACGGTTCTTACCGATATGGGGAATAACCACGTCGTTTCACGGACATGACTGCCTCCCATGCCCTGTTTAATCCGTTTCTCCAGCTCAAGCAGCACTTCACGCGATGGATACGGTTCATTGAAGCTTAGCGCTTTCTGAACCGACATCAGTGCAGCGGGCAATAACCCGGATCGGTACTGGGCATCGGCAAGGTAGTACCAGTAAAAGGTGTAATCCGGATAATGCTGGGTTAGTTGTTCATAGTAATGGACGACCTTGGGAAAGTAATACATGTACACATCCGTGGCGGGTACCCATTTCCCATTTTGCCACCGAATGATCTCTACCCGGTAAGCCTCCCCTGTATCATGTGTCCAGAGGGCAATCTCCACTTTTCCATCTCTTCCGTGCTGACCTGGCATATCAATAATCTCGGCATGACTGAAATAGAGATCTTCTGGTGCCACGTCAGTTAACCCTGATTCTGTCCATTCATATACAGCAAGTTTGGACCAGATGGAACCGAGCTGCCAGCCTACGATAAGATTGTTTCTTGCAGTCGATGTCACAGGTGCAGCTGTGAGCAAGGTTACATTGTATCCCATGCCTTTGGTGACAGACATCTTCGTCCACTGACCTTGCACAAATTTCAAAATGAATAATGTCAATTCTCCATCCAGTTTATATACCGCAGCAATCTCCGGCATCCCGTCTCCGGTCAGATCTGCTGCATAGATAGCCGGATGTTCGACAGGTTTAAGTATAGTGACAACAGCAGCGCCAGCTGGAAGTTGTTGTTTAACAATTTGAGTTAACAGCGGCTCGCTCATGGACATGTTGTTTCCTCCCTTATGACCGCATTCGCCTAATGGTATGCATCATAACCCGGGATATGACATCTGAACGAATAAAACTGCTAACATCACATTAAGAGATCTTATCGCGTAGTATTACTTTCTGACCGTTAAACATAATGTGGTTAACCTCTTGTATCGGAATGGTCTGGGTCGATATCCATTTCGTTATAGTATCCTCAATCCTCACAAACCCTCCTTTTGGTGTAATCTGTGTACCATCATTTAAATAGATCTCCAGACGAAGATCCTCGAGGGGAATTCGATTCATATCCATACCCTTCAGTGTTACACCTACGGAAGAAACGGTTACTTTGACATCTGTATCTTTATCAAGATGGACCGTAGCATCCCCCGTTTTGCTTAAAGCCTCTTCTTTCAAATTAAAACTTGTTTCCCACTGCCCCTTAATTATCTGATCATAGGTAGTAAACTTCCCTTTAAGCTGAAGATTTTCGAGTTGACTGATATCGGATATATCGAAGATATACTCTATATAGTCTCCACCGTAACCGATACCGTCTTTCATAAAAGAACCATAATAGATCGTATTCATTGGAATATTTTGTGGAGTACCTTGCTCATCGGTAAAGAAAAAATAACCATAATTGTAACTGCCCATTTCAATGTTGGGATTCACCTGAATATGCAGTTTTTCATCCACGAAACCTATATTGGAGATATATAACCAATCCATTCCCTCCAAAGGAATATGAGTTTCGTCACGTTGCAGTACATGAATTGAACCCTCTTCATCAAATATCTTTGAGGATTCTCCGCTCCACCCGCTTATATCGTCTT
This sequence comes from Paenibacillus xylanilyticus, assembly GCF_047246825.1. Classification (GTDB taxonomy): domain Bacteria; phylum Bacillota; class Bacilli; order Paenibacillales; family Paenibacillaceae; genus Paenibacillus; species Paenibacillus xylanilyticus_B. Next base: position 749,683 of record NZ_JBFOLB010000001.1, read on the forward strand.
TCATTTGATTCAGGGTAACGTAGTCATTCTGTTGATGCGTACTTAAAAGTTTGGAAAGATTAAGTTTTACATCATAATTCTCATCTTTGGATGCACCAGACAAAAATGAACTTACACTCAACGTCATCCGGCTCTTCAGTTTTTTTCCTTGTATCAGAAATCGTACAACCGCTGTTTTTTCTTCGGCATCATAATATACGATCTGAGCGTTATTTGCCTGACCACCAGATACATGATAGCTATATATATCAAGTGTGGCATCAATTCGATCTTCCGTAAGATCCGTGAAAGAAACATATATTTCCGCAGTATTTCCATCTCTCACTGCACCAAGTGTCTGCATCCGTATGCCTTGATCTTCACTTAGCTTGTTTACTGGTTGAAGGATATTAATTCGATCCGCACTCAGAAAGCGGAGAACGGATGACAGATCAATAACCCCTAAGGCTGCTGCTGCACCAGTAACAACCGTTAAGGATAGAACGGACGCAGCAGAAATATAGATGATCTTATGTCTCATTTTACTATTCGAGGATGTTTTCGAATTTTTTATTTGACTTTGAGCATCTACTTGAAGCCCAGCCTTCTCATAAAATATATTCTTGATATTCATTAGATTTTGTTCAGTTAAATGATCCTTTGAACGTGAAATGTAAATCACCACCTTTATTTTCTTTTCATCCACCAATCTCGCAGGTGCTTTTTAGAACGGTAAATTTTATTGTGGACCTGTCTAACTTGTAGGGATAATGCTTCTGAGATTTCATTAGGCTTTTGCCCATCGTAAAACCGGCGTTTCATAATCTCTCGATCCGGTTCAGGGAACGCTTCAATGGCTTGCTGTAAATCATTCTGTTCTTCTCGGCTGATGATCTGAGAGAGTGTATCTTCTGTTTCAACAACATGGATGCTTTCTTCGTACAGAAGTTCACTCCTTTGGTTCAATTTTCGATATCGATCAATCGCCTTGTGCTTAGCGATGGTTGCAAGATAATTTTTTAGACTACTACGTTCAGGCTGGAATGCTAGTGGATTTTGCCAAAAAGAAAAAAAGGTGTCTGCCACGCACTCTTCTATATCTTCTGTCGATGCCTTATGTAATATGGAATAAATGATCTTCCACAGTAAACCCGCGTAATGATCCATAACCCACGTCATGGCACCAGGATCGCGCCTTGCGACTGCTTCCCTGATCTGTTCCTCACTCATCGATGTTCATTCCTCCTCTCATTAGCTTAAAATAGCACTCCTACTTAAATTCGATTTAAAATTCCAATTTACTCACAATCCACAAAAAAAGATTTGCAGAGGCATACGCTTCTACAAATCTTTCGGTGCGCTTCAGAATGTTTCCTGAACGCTTAGTTGCACATATTGAGTTAACCGGCAATAATATCGCAGCAAGAGCTCTTCATCACCGTTTCCGAGAGCCAGATTACGTCCCTCCATAATCATTGGCTCAACCACTTCCTGAAGAAACATTAGTTGGAACCGCTTGGTCTCCTCGAGGAACTGTTCCAGTACTTCCACATCCCTCAGTGTAAATTGGGATATTCCCCGCAGCAGCAGTTCTTCAGCCCAACTGCCTACCTGCTGTATGAACTGACTATAGTCTTCCAAGTCTCCCCATCCTTCCGTAACCCAAATCCAGTTTCAGGCTGATTACCTTTTGACCCTTCAGGAAACTGATCGGATAGAACTTGCTCTGTTCAATTCGAACAAAAGCATAAAAGTGTTCGAGTGAAGCGGCTCCATACCCTGACTCGAGACGCTGAAACATCGTTTGCCAGTCCATTGAATAGGGGAACGTCAGGGGAAGCAGCTCTCCGTCTTCACTTTCAATCGTCAGAATAAGATTCTGGGTTTGTTTATCAAAGCTGTGATCCACGATTTTGGCCACCCGAAGGATCGCAAGACGCTCTTTCGGTGGTGTAAAGAGATCAAATATCCGGGAATCCTCAAGGAGTACAGAAGATACATCCTGCCTGAATTTGCCCAGATTCACATCTTCCACTTCTGTTCGCGTCATTATTTCTAGCTTCGCCCCTTCCCCGGAGGAGAGCCTGCGGTCTTCATTCACTTTTACCGTGTGAAATTGCAGCTCTTCCCCGACAAATTGACGGAAGGTTACGTTGGATAACCAGGGAGTATATGCTCCATAGTGCTCTGAGTAGGAGAACGATTGATCGTCATAGTATACGGCTCGGACATCACTATACGTATACATCTCCTGGTCATCGAGGCAGTAGAAATAATACGTTATTCCGCGGTAACCGGACCGAGTCTCCCAAGCGTCCGCCCCCAGACCGTACAAGTGCAGCTGCGGAACCGTGAAGTATTTACTGCGAAAACTGCCTATGAGCTGACTCTGTTTAAACGCAGATACGTTCTCCTGCTCCAACACCTCCAGCGCGAGATACAGTTTGGTGATCCGATCAAGCATGGACTGCATGGAGAAACGGATATGCCGGTTAAAAAACAGTTGCAATTCACCCTGAATTCCTCGTAAACTGCGCTCAACGTCAGGAAGGTTGCCACTATGAGCCGCAATAGCCAATGTCTCGAGCTGAGCCATATAGGTTTGAGGCAGCCTTGCGAGTCCTGTATTTAACATACCAGTAAGCATGCCCCGACATTCGCGAACGGTATGAATGGAAAACTTGGCTTCATATACCTTTCCGCTTAATGCTTCCGTATCGTCCACATTATGTTGTCTTCTATATCGCAGTAAAGCTTCCAGCTTCGCCATATTTCCGGCGGTCTGTTTCACCTTGCATAGAGCCTTGGCCAGGCTCGGTTCCTCGGTAAATGAAACCTCAATGTCTTGTCTTACAAGTCGTACCGTAAGGAGTGAATCCTCCAAAATTTCAATCTGCTCGGGATACCGCAACCTGAACAAAACCTCTTCGATCATTGAAGAGCTGTACGATTTCATTAATGTGGACAGGTCATACTCCGTCATCCAGCGGAAACGGGATACCATATTCGTAGCTCCCGCTTCCGCTCCTATACCGAGGGAATTGGCACTTGACTCGTCAGAACCTGCTTCAAGTTGTTCCGCCTTCGTCTTATTAGATCCTGTAGCATCTTCGTCCGTCTGTTGTTCACGCTGATAATACAGGATGGAGATCAGAACATGTTTGCAGACATGTTCTGACGGACAGGAACACGCCCAATGATCCAGCGTATCTTCCAGCGTACACAGGGTTCCATCGCTCAATTGACAACTTACTGAGGATGCATTCCACGTATATTGCACACTCACACCGTTATCCATATCTTTCAAAGACCGCTTGTATAATCCCTTGTTGGCATGCCGTATAAGGAAATCTTCGGTACACAGCTTCGCAAATGTCCTGAATTTATGTTCAAATTCATTCACGACATCAACGCCCTGTCGCTCTCAAGATATCGTAGAGTGTTTCACTGAAGACACGTCCTGGAATTTGTCCCAGGGCAATGCTCTTGTTGTTGCCATAATAATAGTTCTTCTTGCTATCCGGTCTAAAGAAATGCAGGTCTTCCAGCGTAATATTATCCATTCCCTCGTAATATGAAATACTCGTACCGCTGAAGCGCAATTCAGCAACAAATTCATCGTATTCTTTGTAAAACTCGTGATACCAACCGCCGTCCATTGCCGGCCCTTTAATCCAACCGTATTTCTCCAGCGCTTTAGGGAAAACAGTTGGTGAGAATTCTGATTCAGGAAGACGATTATATTCCTCAAGCTTGAAATCTTCATCCTCAGGCAAATGAATTTCACGCTCAAGCTGCTCGAAAGGCTGCTTGATCTCATAATCTTCAAGCTGCGTTTTCCAGCCCTCCAAAATGGATGCTTCAAGTTCAAGAGGGTGTACAAGTCCGACCTGAGCATCAGAAGGCAGTTCGTATTCATCCTCATCCACAGTATTAAATGTGCCATCCTCCATATAGCGGAAGGTGCTGATCAGCTCGCCATCTTGATACGTGCCCCAGATCAGACCTACAGCGAATTTCTTCATGATTACATTTTGAACAAACAGTGCCTTCCACTCATCTGCGGACCACAGACGCTGCTTGGACAGTGATTCTTCCAATCGCTCTGCCTGAATGCCGACCATCGTTTTGAGGTCTTTCTTCAGCTGTGTGAAACGTGCCTTGGACTGCGCAGCGAGTTCGGCATCGTCTTTCTGTGCAGGGGCAGGCAGGCTTTTCACGGTTTTACCCGTTTCTTCATTCAAGGCAACGACCTGCAGATCCCCATTCACTTTAATCAGGAAGGATCGCTCTCCGTAACTAAGACGCATCGTTCCTGACTCGTCAAAACCGAGCGTAGTGACAAGCCGATCTTCCAACTGTTCCGGGGTAAGTCCCAAATTGTCGGCTGCTAATTGCAGCGCTTCTTCTGCAGCGCCCTTAACCTGCCGGTTTTTCACGCTTCGTTTAATCTTGTCAATGGCCATGAGAGCAGATGGCTCTTTCAGATAAGCCAATACCTTTACAGCCTCTGCCGCAATGGCTCCCCGGCTGTTTTCCGTCCATTCCTTAATTTGAGGGGTTAAAATGTTCACGATCTGAATATTGCCAAAGAGTGCAGAGATATACATCACCCACTTCTCCTTAGCAGGCGCACCGTCCTGGATCCACAACTGGAGCAGTTCACTAGCAAATCGCGCTAACGATTCTTCGCTTACGTATTCACGCAGTTCATTCAGCCTTTCATTCGGCGAAGCTGTATGATCTACCGATTGCACCAGGATGTATTGCTTAATTCGTTCGTCCAAAGGCTGATTGTCCCCCAAACGAATAAGAGAAGGTAGATCATTCAGGGATAACCAGCCAAGCCTAGAGAGCTTTTTGGCATCTGCCTGATCAGCAAGTGCAGCGTGGGCATACTCAGGACTTTGGTCCGCGGTATCCAGCAGAATTTGGATCAGGTTCTTCCAATCCTCTGACTTCTCAGCCTTCAGAAGCTCATGATATAGATCCTTACTCTGTTCCAAACTGCGGATGGCGCTGAGAGCCATTTCTTTCACGCCTGCTTTCTTCTCTGAACGGTATATGGTCGTAAATAAGTCTGGGTCAGGCAAGCGATTGAATTCGGATAACGCGAGTCCGTTTGCCTTTTTGGACGAATCCTGCAACCCGGCACGAATGGCTTCGGCAAGCTTCTTGGTTGAGAGTTTGCTCCGGTGTTCAAAGGTGATCTCCAAAATCAACACCCGAGTGTCGGTTGGAAGCTTCTTATACTGTTCCAGGGCATAGTCCAGATTTTGCTGGATGATCCGGCGGTACTCATCCTGGGGCATGGAATTATATCTGTAATCCGTCATGCCGTTAAGCGAGATCAGGCTGGTTAACAATTTCTCATGCTGCACCTCCGGATCTTGTCCATAACGTTGAAGCAGCTTCTCTCCACTAAATGCGTACGACCGATACATATCAGAGACAATGTCCAGCGTCCAGTCCGGATAGGTAGTCAGAATCACGAACCGGCGCATCGCCTCCGAATCCACAGGCAGGAAACTAATGGCAACCAGGCTCTGAATGCGCTTTTTGTCACGATTCAGGTTATTAAACAGACCGCGGCTGTTTGGATCTTTCCAGTACTCCTCAAACGGAGTTTTGCCTTCCAGATACCGTGCGATCGCAAGACCGCTGCGACCTCCATCCAAAGGCTCCCGCAGTACGGCAAAAACAGCTTGTTCAACCGTTCCGTCAGCATTAGGCAGTTCCAGACCTTGATCCTCCAATATCTTTTGAATAATCAGCTTGAGATACGGTGTTTTGAGAATCTGATATGCTCGTCTGGATTGATCGGGCTCACTCGTAATCGCCGATTGTAGAGAATTCCAGGATATGGAATACATATTAAGCTCACTTAGCATTAGCTCGATCAACTGATAAGGTTCTTCGAGAGGAAGCACACCAGCAAGAAGCACATCGGCATTCTTGGTTCTGGAATCCATACTCAGCAGGTACATGCGCATTTCAAAAGGATAGATCTCATGCAATTGCGTTATTGCTTCCAAAAGCGCATGACCCGTCTCACCTTTGTTTTCAAGAAACCGCTCTTTACCCCCGCTGATATTAATCAGATATAATAACGAACTGCTCAGCAATACCATGGTTTGGTGGAACACGTTCTGGGACAATTGATCTTTTTTATTCAATGAAGTATTTGGATAATGCTCTGCAATTAGTCGATTCCGTTTTTGTTGAAGGAATTCCGGATCCAGATCATGCCCGGACCGATTAGACCTGGTCTGCATGGAGCAAACAACCAGTGGCTCAATAAGCTTATGTAAGGTAGGACGGAGCTGTTCTGCATCATCAGCTATTACCAGTTGAAGCAACTCATGCAGGTTTTGGCTGAGTAAATGTACCTGTGCCGGATGTGCGGCAACGCCATTCAATTGGGAATACAGTTTCAACAGAAGCAATGCGTTGATTATTTCCCGTTGGTGGTTTCCGTAGCCATTTCCTTTTTTGGATTCAACAAACAACTGAACACGGCTTAGCCTGCTTTTCAGCTCCTCTACAATCTCCTTATCTCCGGCAAACTGACGGATTTTCTCCAACCGGGACAGCAAACCACCCAGCCGGTCCTGACTTTTGCTCTTTCCGCTTAATCCGTAAGCTTCTGAATCATTTCCCAGACAGACGGTGAAGCCATCTGTACTCCAGGAATTGCGTCTGGAATATTGGGACTCCAGATGAATGACAATAGCCCCCGCTCGGAAAAATACGTCCCCATCGTCTTTCTTGGCAAGTTTCATGAGAGCATCAATCGTATAGTACACATAGTGACTCGAATTTCCCAGCATTTCAGGAAACTTGTCCGTTATTCCCAGGACATAATCAATGATTTCTTGACTCCGATCTGTTTTGAGTGAGTAATCCTTCGAGCACATCTCAGCAAACTTCTCTACCAGTGCTTCCACCGCGCGGTCTGTTGTAAGCATTACGCATTCCTCCTTGAAATTTAGTAACAAGACACTTTGTATTTTCACTAGGTAATAATATCGCCAATCCAATCTGCCAATTCATTGGGAGTAATTGCAGCTACATGCGCTCCCATATTGGTTAGCGTTTGTGCAGCATGTTTGTTGTAGACGGTATCCCCATTAAAATCGAGTGCAGTGAGGACAAGCAATTTGCACCCTGCGTCGATAATATCTTTGCACGCCTTATACATCTGCTGGATCGGATATCCTTCTTCCAGATCACTGACTAGGATATAGATCGTTTTGCCTGGATTATCGATCAACGTTTCTCCATAACGCAGCGCCTTGGCAATATGCGTCCCTCCACCTAGCTGTACACTCATGAGCACGTCTACCGGATCTTCCAACCTGTCGCTCAGATCGACAACCTGGGTATCAAATATAAACAGATGGGTACGCAAAGCATTTAATCGATAAAAGATACTTGCCATCACCGAGCTGTAAATGACCGAGTCCATCATACTGCCACTTTCATCCACAGCGATGATGATGTTCCATTTATTATGCGGCTGTATGTTACCATCGAAATATAAACGATCAATCACAAATCTGCGTTTGGTTCGGTCATAATTCTTCAGGTTCTTGGTGATGGTTTGTTTAAAATTCAGATTGCGCAAGGATCGTACAGAACTGGGCGTGTACCGGCTGCGTTTCCCCATGATACTGGCTCTGGTCTGTGATTCCAGTTTACGGCGCAGATCTTCAACTACGGTTCGCACAATTTCCTTCGCACTTCGGAGTACATCACCCTTCATTCGCCCTTTGAACTGCATGATGTTTTTCAGCAGGTTCATATTGGGTTCGAGAGATTCAAGCAGCTTTTTATCTGTTAACAGCTCTGTTAGACCGTAACGGTCCAATGCCTGTTTTTCCAACAATTCCACGGTTGGTTTGGGAAACAATTCCCTGACCTTATGCAGCCAATTGGGGACCGTTAGATTCGAAGAACCACGTCCGCCTTCTTTTCGATATCCCTGTTCCTCGCCATACTCGCGATTGTACAGATAACCCAGAATTTCATCGATTTCGGTATAAGCAAAATGATCCGCATTGTAAGCCTCTGTATTCGACAACCCTTCTTCGGCAGATTCGCCCAGGATCAATCGCCACCGGTTTAAGGTTTCCGCCTGTTTCGGATTCGGAGTCTCTTTTACATGATCGGGAGATGTACTGCATCTGTTCAAATCAGCTTCCATGCCTCAAACTCCTTCCGAATGGCATCGTCCCATGCTTTCGCCTGAATTAGCATTTGTTCGTCTACCCCAGGCTTGGACATCTCTTCGGCCTGCACCTGATGCAAATTCGCAACCCGATCCGCAATCAGTGCCGTCTCCATGGGTGTGAAATAAGTAAAAGCAAGTCGCAGTTCCGGGATCATGACGATAAAGTCATCATGATCTAACTGCTCTATCATATAATTCAATTCTGATAAGAGCTGATCTTCATATAGAAAAGCGTCTCGTGCCACGGCAAACACGCCCTGTAAATAATGTGCTGTCTGCCGCATTTGTTCCGGCGTTCCGCGGATGTATCCCCGAGCGCGATCAACGATCTCTTCCCTTGATCGGTCACCGAGACCCGAAGATATGGCCAGGCACACCCCTTCGAGTTGAGCCGGAAGCTTGTGGTCTGCCAGCAATTCATTCAGGTGAGCCCTGAATGTTTCATCCTGATAACGTTCCTCAGAGGACTCAGCAAGCATCGCGAGCAGCTTCAGTCCCTGAATAATCGCTTTATGCTCATCCGGATTTGTTCTGGAGATATGCAATAGCTTGTCCACGGCATTGTTATAGGCTTCAGCAACCAGTTCGGGAAGATGGCTGTCTTCCGATAAACCAAGCAACCTTCGGTGTTGATGAATTCGATCCAAAATATGAAGGCTCGCGCACAGGGACAGGAAATTCCCATCCTTTCTTAACGCAGAACGCACCTGGTCATACAATTGCTTTGCCGTATCCTGTAACCCCATAAGCAGTGCCTGGAGCAAGGATTTCGCAAGTTCTCCGCTATGATGATCCGGGATATCCTGCATATGTTCTGCCATTTTCCGAGTAGCCGCTTCCTGAATCGTGCCGCCGTAGAGGGAATTTTCGATTAATCTTGCTTCAATTCTGGACGAATAGGTATAGATCCATGTCTCCCGGACCAGGTTCATGTCTCGCTGTGTAATCCAGTCCGGACCTGATTGACGCTTCGCAAATTCCGGAACCAGATAAGTAATGCATTGGAACAATTGACTAAGCTGACGGTGTTCCGGTTTGGCATACAGGTCCAGCACCTTTTTGTGCTGCCCGGTCGTCCGAAGCTGAAGCTTCGACAAGTCACAACGTGCTCTGAAATCTTCAACAATCGGGATACTGAACGAATTGGGAGCAACACTTCCGATCACATCACCCGTAAGGAGACGCTGAAGCTCCTGCAAAGGTTTTTCTGTAGCGAGCGTTAACTCGCCTTTGACAAAAGAGGCCAGAGCTGCGTCCATTAGCTCGTAGACACCGCCTTCCCTTTTGCCCCGAAGTGTAGCGAGGCCCTGAATCATGCTGAAAGCTTCTATCGCGTCACTCGTTGATACATGCTCATGACCTTCGCGCAGTTTACGAGTAAGCTGGGACAACAGATCAACTGCAATCATGTTATATGCCGCACTTTTCTGGCGGAGCAGTTGGGACCAGATCATATCGTAGTAATTCACATAAGGCATTCCGCTCGCATAGCCATTCAGACGATCCGCCTCCGCAAAGGTATATACCATGGGATACATCTGCTGATGGAACGAATCCTTCGGCGAAGAACTCATGCTATGGGGCACAGCCTTGTTCTGATTTGCACTAAGTTTCAAGTCCAGCAGTCCATACGTATGGAATCCACCTGTAATGACAAGCACACGATCATATTTTCGGGAAGCCTTATCGATACAACTTCGCATATGGGCTTCTCTAGCAAGGTCCCCAGAACTGTTTAGTCGCTCCGATGTATAACACATGCGGGATAACGTACAATACGTGAACACATCCTGCACAAACTCCTGCGTTGATTTCTCCAAGCCGCCAATCTCAAATACTTTCTCCCACAGTTCATCGAAGCTGCGACAGTTTGTTTTTTGACATAAACGGTTGATAAAGTCCGAACCAGCCAGCAGTGTTTCATCCTGGATGGAGATTTCCCGTTGTTCTGATTTTTCTTTCATAGAGAAATGATAGTAATCAAGATCAATAAACTGAGCCGGAATGCCCAGTCGGGATGCTTCTCGTAAAGCTACATATTCAGGAGAGTAACGCAGCATGGGATAGTAGCATGCAGCCCGATCATCCTCAGTCTCATAGGTATAATACAGACTGACCGGGGGAAGCGTCGCTTCATCGGCCAATACAGGAATGAATGGATTTCCGCTCTCCGGCCCTTCAATCAGAATGCTGTCCGGCTTGTACGCTTCAATCAACTGCAGCAAATGATAGGAGCATACCGGGCTATGGTGCCTTATGGGAAAATAGATGATACCGTTGTTCAGGTTATAAACCTGAGTTTCAAAAAGGATATGTAATTGGCTAACGTCCAGCTCCGCCAATTGGTGTTTTACCCGATCCATTTTTTCTCCTCATAATAGTCCTTCCAGATGCCCTCTTCCCTGGAGCGCTCTTTCACGACCTTGGAGAAGTAGGTTTTGAGAATGGACAGATCCTTGTCATTTTCCTTGGCAATGGTTCCGAGCATGTTCTGGACCAGCCGGTCCAGTGCAATCCCTTTATCTTCGTAATAATACGAGGTCATTGCACTTTGGACGTAAACGGATACGGCTTCGGCAGTACTCATGGAAGCTTGGGGCGTATCCAGCTTGTACCCCTCGCGTGTCATTCCGGTACGAAGCTCCATAAAAGTTGTTGCGAGCAGTTCAACTACATCCGGATTAATTTCGATGTCAATATCACTATGTAATAACAGGCTGCGTGCCTGGGATTCAATAATTTTCGCTTCCATTTTTACATTGCTGATCGGTTTGATCGTTTCAAAATTGAAACGGCGTTTCAGTGCACCGCTCATCTCGTTAACGCCTTTATCACGAATATTCGCTGTAGCAATGACATTAAATCCTGGTTTGGCAAACAAAACACCGCCATCCAGTTCAGGAATGCTCATCACCTTGTCGCTTAGAATACTGATCAGACTATCCTGTGCTTCGGCTGGACAACGTGTAATCTCTTCGAAACGGGTGATAATGCCTCTCTTCATTCCGCTGTACAGTGGAGAGGGTACCAGCGCCGCTTCGGATGGACCTTTATCAAGGAGCATGGCATAGTTCCACGAATATTTGATCATGTCTTCCGTAGTGCCTGCCGTCCCCTGAATGGTATTCAGACTGGTTCCCGAGATCGCTGCGGTCAGCAGTTCACTGAGCATGGTCTTGGCCGTTCCTGGTTCTCCCACCAGCATTAATCCACGATTGCCCGCCAGCGTTACTACTGCACGTTCAATTAATACGTCATTGCCGTAAAATTTACGCGTGATCGGAATGGCCTCCCCATCAAGTATCGCAGGTTTGTCCCTGCCAATGATGAAGTCACGCACGTATGCCGGGGACAATAGCCAATTCGGAGGCCGCTTTCCCGTATCTTCCTCCCGGAGTGCGCGTAATTCAGCCTCGTATAGTGTCTCAGCCGGTGGTTTAAGCATTTCCATCGTCAACAGTATCCCCTCTCACAAAACAGATCGTATGTTCTTATTCCTATTATTTTATCACAGTGGTCTCTCAACTACCCTAGAAACCGAGAAAAATGGTTGAAACGTCCCTCTTATCCGAACTTTGTACTAAGTCGATGGACATGGGAATAGCACATTTGTGAACAAAGAGTCCAGTCATTAATTTCCGTTATATCGGCATCATGCTCCCTCCAACCCAGATTCTTTCTAGGCTTTTGCATAAAAGGTTCTATGAACTACTAATATCATTACATTAACAATATGATGGTTTAACCAAAGAATGCGAACAACGCAAAGAAACACAGACTGTCAGCCTGCGTTTCATTCTTCTCACTACTATTTTTCGAAAATGATTCTACATTCTACCATTCGCATGTTTCCTGCTTACATTCTTCGTCCACAGGAAGCGGAATACAGCTCATACCACTCGTATCTTGTCAATTCAATCCGGGTTGCATCACGGCAGGCACGAATACGTTCAGGTCGTATTGATCCAATGACAGGTTGAATTCCGGCGGGATGCTTCATTAACCATGCGAGCACTACAGACTCAGCCGTAACGCCACGTTCCCCGGCTATACGATGAACCACCTGGGCTGTATGTTCAATTTCCGGTCTCTGCCCTTCAACCACCCTGCCTGTGAATCTTCCCTGAGATAGCGGCCCCCATGCCTGCAGCTGGATATGCTCCGCCTGACAATACTCCATCGTACCGTAAGGAAAAACATTCTCCTTGGCTTGTGGACGATTCACGGTAACCCCTGCTTCCACGAATCCGATTTTGTCCAGACTCATCTCAAGCTGATTCACTATCAGAGGAACGGTACAGTTCAGCTGAAGCAGACGAATCTGTTCTGAACCCATGTTGGACACACCAAAATGCCTGACCTTCCCTGAATGATGGAGCCTCGCAAGTGCCTCACCAATCTCCTGCGGATGGGCAAGAGGATCCGGGCGGTGGAGCAGCAATATGTCCAGATAATCTACTCCGAGGCGTGTAAGAATGCCGTCAACACTGGCTTGAATATGGGCTCCGGAAGAATCATAGCGCTGTGGACCTTCGTCATCTCCCACCAGGCGTATGCCACATTTCGACTGGATAATGATCTGTTCTCTCAATCCTTGGCGCTCTGATAATATTCGGCCAAAGACATGTTCTGCTTTGCCACGTGTATAGATATCAGCCAGATCATAATGATTAATGCCGATTTCAAGAGCTGCTTCGACAGCCTGGTGGCCTTCGAGAACAAGATCATCGGTAATGGGCAAACCATCCCACTCCCCGCCGAATCGCATGCATCCAAGCACAAGAGGACTTGCTGGGATTTGGTGTTGATGCAGTGGGAGCCTTAAGTCTGTCATGCAGAATTCACCACTTTTCCATTATTTTATTAACCGCTTTCAGTAGATATACACTTTCTTCCCAACCATTCTATTTTCCTTCCTTTACAGGCAAATTTGAACGAAATTTGATATCATTATCTATAAATATAGCTGCAAATAACATATTATGGACAAAAACAAGGTTTCTGTGGTTCTCTATTGAATATGTAGAAGGTGCAGGCTTTGCAGATAAAGCCATAGAATTAAACGTATGCACACGTTGGAAATGGAATTCATATCTGAGCTCTTGGATGAGAGGAGAGAATTGAATTGAACACGAACGAAACTTCACAAACGGCGTTTTTTACCAAGGAATTTACGCAAAACCCCTATCCTGTCTACGAAAAATTAAGAGAGACCGACCCTGTCTTCAAAGTCATGTTTCCTCATGGTGAGTTCGGATGGATTATTACCCGATACGAGGACGCAGTCGAAGTGCTTAAGGATCCTCGCTTCAGTAAGGATGTTGCCAAACGGTACGGTCCTGAGAATCAATCCATTTTTGTGAATAACATGCTATTTTCCGATCCGCCGGATCACCGCCGTCTGAGAGGACTTGTACAGAAAGCGTTCACGCCCAAGCTGGTTGCGGACATGAGGAGCCATATCCAGGAAATCGCCGACGACTTACTGAATAACATTGGCTCTCGGGATAAGATGAACCTGATTGATGAGTACGCTTTTCCACTACCCATTATCGTCATTAGTGAAATTTTGGGTGTACCTCTTGAGGATCAGGACAAGTTCCGTTTATGGTCCAATTCCATTATTGATGCGTCGAATTCGGATCACGCCGAGATGTTTGAACAGCATGCCAAGGAGTTCACTGAGTATCTCACTGCCTGGTTTGCCAAAGTGCGCGAGAATCCAGGCAAAGACCTGATCAGTCAGCTTGTTATCGCAGAAGAATCCGGACAACAGCTGACCGAAAATGAATTACTCGGCGTTGTTTCCCTGCTCATTATTGCGGGTCACGAAACTACTGTTAATCTGATCGGCAATGGAGTACTAGCCCTTCTGGAACACCCGGAACAGCGGGATCTGTTGATTCGACAACCGGAGCTTATTCATAATGCAATTGAAGAAATGCTTCGGTACAACGGTCCTGTCGAATTCAGTACGTCACGCTGGGCGCTGGAGGATATAGAATTTCGAGGACAGAACATTGCCAAAGGTGAGCTTGTAATCGTCGCGCTTGATTCCACGAATCGGGATGACGCCAAATTCAAAGATGCAGATGTCTTTGACATCACACGGGAAAAGAGTTCGCATCTCGCTTTTGGCACAGGCATTCACCTCTGTCTTGGTGCGCCTCTGGCACGTCTGGAAGGCGAGATTGCCATCCATACCTTGCTCGCCCGTTATCCTGAGATACAGCTTCAGACAGACGTTAATCAACTGGAGTGGAGACCTGGCATGATTGTGCGTGGAGTCAAGGAGATTCCAGTCCAACTCAAATAAAATCAGTCATAAGCGTAATGAAAGAGAGGCTTTTTGCATCATGGAAATTAACACTGTAATACTCATTGTATTGTTGCTTCTAGTTCTGGTGTTACTCATTAGAGTGATTAGTCTTCAAAGCCAGCTAAATGAACTCAAACGGGATGTGGAGCGGATTGAAAATGGCACCGGCATGACGCCGCGTTCCAACGTGAATTATTCATCCTTAGCTTCGACCCTGTCGTCTGCTCCGGATTCACAAACGGAGTTGTCCCAGCTTGATCATGAGTTGCTGGTACTCATACAACAAGGGCAAAAAATAAAGGCCATCAAAAAGCTGCGCGAAGCCAGAGACCTTTCCCTCAAAGATGCCAAAGATTATGTCGATGCTTTAGATCGCACATAAAGTCTTGGAGATTTGATTAAACTCCCTGCTAAATTCAATTTACTCAAATCATTTCTACATGATGAAAGTAACGAATTTAAACCAGGGAGTTTACTTTTGAATGCATCAGTGATACAGTTATTTCAATATTACTAGAAATAAGAAATAAAGACGAAAGGACAGATCGTTATGGAACATGCATCGACTGGAATAGAACAAGCTGTCAAAATTCACAAAGCGCTGGGTGAGCAAACTCGTTACAAAATCATTCAGATTTTGTCCGCTGAAAGCAATCTGTGTCCTGCTGATCTGGAAAATCGACTTGTAACCGTGGCCCTTTCCACGTTGTCTCATCACTTGAAGCAGTTGTCCGATTGTGGTCTGCTTACATCTCAAAAGAAAGGAACCTACATCTACTACAGCTTGAATACCGACACAGTTCAAAAATTTGCTCCCTATCTGCTGGACACATAAAAATTTTATTCTATATTTCAATAGAACTAGAAATATAGAATCATACAATTAAACGGATACAGGATATTGAGCCTAACTCCTAGTCGATAAAAAATGATTTAAGCCGTTTGTCTCGTCTTTATTTCTATATTTCTAATAATATAAAATTAAAATAAGAAAGAGGTTATATTCTCATGTCCAACACCTGGAGAATCTATGTACTTGCCTTAGTCAGCTTTCTTGTAGGAACCTCCGAATATGTCATCGCGGGTATTCTAGATCGTATTGCAGATACCATGCAAATTTCGTTAATCGCTGCCGGGCAGCTGATCACCATATTTTCACTTGTTTATGCACTTGGCACACCGATTATCATTGCCTTGACTTCCCGCTTCGATCGCCGCAAGCTATTGCTCTATTTCCTTGGTCTGTTTGTTGCAGCCAATGTTCTCGCTTATCTCCTTCCAGGGTATGGGCTGTTCGTCGCCGCCCGTGTACTGATGGCTCTAGGGGCCGGAGTTGTTGTAGTAACCGCATTGACGGTTGCTTCCAAAGTTGCTGCTGAAGGCAAACAAGCGAGTGCTATCGCCACGGTCATCACTGGATTCACGGCCTCTCTGATCATTGGTGTACCCTTGGGAAGAATTGTAGCAGCCTCATGGGACTGGAAACTTGTTTTTGCAGGCATTGCCGTGCTCGGTGTGATTGCCATGATTGTTATTGCATTATCCATTCCATCATCGGAAGGAGAAGCACCTGTACCTCTGAAAAAACAGTTATCTCTGCTGAAGCAACCTCGACTTGGATTGGCGCTGCTGGTGACATTTTTCTGGCTTGGCGGTTACTCCATTGCATATACTTACATTTCACCTTATCTGGTCTCTGTCGCAGGCATGAGTGAAGGCGTGCTAAGTTCGGCCTTGCTTGCCTTTGGCATTGCGAGTTTGATCGGCTCCAAAGTTGGGGGATACAGCGCGGATCGTATAGGGGTGAAGCGTACTCTTTTCATAGGTATGGCATTGCATATTGTCAGTTTGGTGATGCTGAACTTGACGGCCCACGCTTCTGTGACCATCTTCGCCATCCTCATTCTCTGGTCATTTGCAGCGTGGTCTTCCGGCCCAACTCAACAATATAATCTGGTTACCATGGCACCCGAATCCTCGGGCATCATGCTGAGTCTGAACAGTTCGGTGATGCAGCTCGCAATGGCTGCCGGTGCTGGAATTGGCGGAATCGCCGTCAACTCGGTTTCGTTGTCATCCATTACCTGGATTGGAGCTGCCGGCGTAGCTGTCGCATTGATCATCATGATGCTTTCTTACCGTCCTACCTCACTTAAACCTTCACAAATAGATGCAAATAACGTTGCATAAAAAAAGATGTGTAATTGAATTTGTAGACCACAGCAAAAAGAGAGGGCCTGTATAACTACAGATCCTCTCTTTTGCTTACTTCTTCAACATTTATTGTGCTGTAACAGCGCCATCGATCGGGTATACGGCACCATTGATGTATGGAGCTTCATCTCCAAGCAGGAAGGCAACCAGATTAGCGATTTCTTCCGGTTTGCCCAGGCGTCCGGACGGTATGCTGTCCACGGTCGCTTTGAACACTTCCGGATTGTCCTTGCCGAATTGGATGACCATTGGTGTCTCGATCGTTCCTGGCGCAATCGCATTCACCCGAATGTTGTCTTTGCCATATTCAATGGCTGCGGTACGGGTCAAGCCAACCACGCCGTGTTTGGTAGCTGCGTAAGGTGCAACTGCCGGAACACCAACAATACCTGCGGTCGAAGCCGTATTCAGAATGGCACCGCCACCTGTTTTGAGCATTTCAGTAATCACATATTTCAGTCCATAAAATACACTTCTCAGGTTGATATCGATAATTTTGTCGAACTGCTCAATCGTATGTTCAATGAGTTTGACTCCAGGTCCTGCGATCCCTGCATTGTTGAAGAACATATCAATTCGTCCGAACTCTTCAACTGCTTTTTTCACATAATTCTCAACGTCACTGGCCTTGCTTACATCTGCCTGTACAAAAATGGCTTTGGCTCCGAGCTTCTCAATCTGTTTAACTGTTTCTTGACCGGTCTCTTCGACGAGATCAACAACCACAATGGATGCGCCCTTTTCAGCCAGCTTGAGTGCAGCTGCTTGACCCAATCCACTTCCTGCTCCAGTAATAATGGCTACTTTTCCTGTGTGACTCATTCTGATCTCCTCCATCTGTGTTAGTCATCTTGTCATCGGATCGGCTCATCGAATATGAAGTATAATTCAACAAATTGCGACATATGTAGGTTAAAACTGACATAAATCCTGCCTGACATTACCTATTTTAATAGACTTACGACATAAAAACAAACCATATTATATGCCTACATACCATGATATGGATCACAAACTTGACATCTCCTGAAGGAGAGCCTTCACAATTCAGTGAATTCATGCTCTCCATTTAAGAGATGTATATTACAAGCCTAAACACAAACACATCTTTATCTAAGCAAATTGGTCTTCGCAAGTTCAATCAATTCATCTCCACGCCCGTTGAGAACCGCCTTCATCATCCACAAGGTGAAGCCTTCCGCCTGTTTGATGTTAATCTTTGGAGGCAAGGACAGCTCCTGACGATTCACAACCGCGTCAATCAGGACAGGACCATCATGCTGCAGCGCACGCGCTACCGCTTCCTCCAATTCGGCAGGGTCTTCAACTCGTATCCCTTCCATACCCATCGCTTGTGCAACCATGGCGAAGTTGGGATTCACCAGTTCCGTGCCGGATTCGAGGAATCCTGCCGCTTTCATCTCCAGTTCCACAAAGCTCAGTGCTCCGTTGTTGAATACGACCACCTTCACTGGAAGGTTATGCTGTTTCAGTGTCAACAGATCCCCCATTAACATCGCAAGGCCGCCATCACCGGATAATGAGATGACTTGTCTTCCCGGATTGGCTACCTGAGCTCCAATCGCCTGTGGAAGTGCGTTTGCCATGGTACCATGATTGAATGAACCAAGCAGTCTTCGATTGGGGCTCATCTCCAGATACCTTGCCGCCCATACCGTCGGTGTTCCCACATCACACGTAAAAATCGCATTTTCACCTGCTGCATCACTAATGGCTTTGGTTAAGTACTGCGGGTGAATAGGCTTCTTCCCCGGTTTTCCTATGGCAAGTTCATCGAGTTCCTTACGTACTTTCATGTAACGGTCCACACTTTTTCTCAGATGCTTGTCATTATGCTCTTCCGTCAATAAAGGCAGCAAAGCCTCAATGGTCGCTTTGACATCACCGCATAATCCATAATCCACCTTCGTGCGCCGCCCCAAGTGAGAGGACTGGATATCCACTTGAAGCACAATTGCTTTCTCCGGGTAAAATTGACGATAGGGAAAATCCGTTCCCAGCATCAATAACACATCACAGTCCATCATGGCGTGATAACCGGATGAATATCCAATCAATCCAGTCAGTCCTACGGAGTACGGATTATCATACTCCAAATGTTCCTTGCCCCGAAGTGCCATGACCATCGGAGATTTCAGGCGATCACACAGCTGCATAAGAGGTTCCCGCGCACCTGCACATCCGGCCCCGCACAGCAACGTAATTTTTTTGTCCTGATTCAGATAATCTGCTAATTTTCGCAGTTCCGGTTCTGAAGGATGTACCACAGGCTTGGTCACGTGAAAGACATGCTCAGGTACGGGCAGATCGGCAGCCTCAAGCCCTGCCACATCTCCTGGTAGGACGATGACCGATACTCCGGAACGCGCCACCGCAGTTTGCATCGCCATGGTAACGGAGCGCGGCATTTGTTTGGCCGTAGTTATGACCTCGCAATAATGACTGCATTCCTGAAAGAGATACTCCGGATGTGTGGATTGGAAGTAATCACTGCCGATCTCATCGCTGGGGATATGAGCTGCAATGGCGAGTACCGGCACCCGGTTTCGGTGGCAGTCGTACAAGCCGTTAATTAAATGCATATTTCCTGGCCCGCTGCTGCCTGCGCAGACAGCAATACTTCCACTTACCTCAGCATCAGCTCCAGCGGCAAATGCAGCCACTTCTTCATGGCGAACATGAATCCATTCAATTTTGCCGGACCGCCGGATGGAATCCAGCACCGCATTCAGGGAGTCTCCCACGATGCCGTATATTCGATTGATCCCTGCATTCAATAACGCCTCGACCAGTACGTCTGCGATTGTTTTTTTCATGCCAGCTCTCCTTTAATCGCTTATTTTGAGTTATGTTTCCACCCCGCTAATATACCTATTCTTATACCCCATTCTTTTGAAAATCGAATCAATTTCATATGTATTTATGGATATATAGACAGACAAACCACCCCTACTTTCCGTGTACACGGAGCAATGAAGAGGTGGTTTGAGCAATTCTATTGGTTGATCAATATTTTAATATATTAGACCAATTCTTTTTGCTGACTTAAATGGCAGGCATTACGTTGCCGCCGCTTACCGGAATATAAGCACCTGTGATAAAAGAGGACAGATCCGAGGCCAAAAATGCTACTGCATTGGCGATCTCCTGATCTTCGCCCCGACGCTTCAACGGAACCGATTGAGTGTACGCCGCATCATGTCCAGGTTCACTATTGCGGTCACGGTCGCTTATTGTCCAGCCAGGAGCGACCTGATTCACTGTAATCTGATATTCGCCGACTTCCTTGGCCAGTACCCGATACAATCCGTCCATCCCACGTTTGCCTGCAGTATAAGCCGATTGTGTCGCGAAGTTCTGCATGGCACATTCCGTGTTAATGCCAATGAATCGACCGCCTTTGGCTTCTTTCATATAAGGAATAAAGGCTTTGGCGAGGTACACACTCTGCAACACACAGGATTCGAACTGGCTGACGTAGTCTTCAGGAGATTGTTCCAACACGGTTTTCCATTCATACTGAATGACTGCATTGGCAACTACAATGTCAACTCCGCCGAGACTGGACTGAATCCGATCCCGCATCTGAATTGCAGTTTCTTGTTTCGTGATATCTCCTTGAACGATAACTGCCTGCCTGCCGCCCGCTTCAATCTCACGTTGAAGTTCAAGTGCTTTTGTTTCATTGTTTATGTAATGCAGCGCGATATTTGCACCACAGTCGGCCAGCGTGCGGGCGATTACTCTCCCGAGCTGTCCAGTGGAGCCAGTCACCAACGCGGTCTTGCCTGTGAGATCCAATTGCATGAACACAGCACCTCCTTGGTTCAAAATCTATCAATAAATCCAAATATTTTACTAAAACGATTTCGAAACATTCCATTTGCTTACTGAAAGATCGACGTTTATGACAAATCCCCATGCTGAATCAGATCAATTTCCTGAAAACGGCTAACTTCCTTTTCCCAACGTTCTTCCACATATTTGCGGTGA
Organism: Paenibacillus xylanilyticus; assembly: GCF_047246825.1. Classification (GTDB taxonomy): domain Bacteria; phylum Bacillota; class Bacilli; order Paenibacillales; family Paenibacillaceae; genus Paenibacillus; species Paenibacillus xylanilyticus_B. The sequence continues at coordinate 770,442 of NZ_JBFOLB010000001.1, forward strand.
ACCGGATGATCATTATAAGCATCATAAGCCGCCTGGTTGGCGAAAACCATTGAGAAACTGTAGTCAAACTCATTTTTGGCGCTTACCTGGCGCAGTACCTGAAAATTCTCCACACCCGGAATTGCTGCAAGCGCATTCGCACTTTCCTTCAAAAAAGCTTCAGCCTCAGGTGTATCCTTGCCATCGTAAAGTGTAAACGTCACCATATGTGTAATACTACTCATCTCTATTTCCTCCTCCAATATGATTTCACTCTATTTCCTAGTTTACCTCTGATTGATATGTAAGCGCAATCCGTAATAAAATGTTTTAGAAGTTGGATCGCTCATATGCAGTCATATTCTCCATTCTTGAAACACAGAAAAACCCCGAGAACGAATTCCCGAGGTTTTTCTTGTCATCTATGGACAGACTAGTTTTTAAGGTTGTATTTGCGGTTGAACTTGTCAACACGACCACCGATGTCCACGTTTCTTTGTTTACCAGTGAAGAACGGGTGGGATGCGGAACTAGTGTCCACACGGATTACAGGGTAAGAGTTACCGTCTTCCCATTCCATTGTCTCGTTCGAGAATTTAGTCGAAGAGCTCAGGAATTTGTAATCAGCACTTGCATCGTAAAAAATTACGGTTTGTGTCTTTGGATGGATATCAGCTTTTGGCATAATCTATTTACACTCCTTTAAATGGGTACTTCCTTGAATAGAACTAAATTTTATTATACTCTTTTTTTGGACAAAGTACCAGCAGGATTTGAAGAAACGATAAATTAATTTACAATTCGCCACAATCCACACCTGATTTAACTTTACGTTATACCTTTCTCCAGTACATTCAGCATGTACTCCAGAGCCTCCAATTCATCTCTTCCTCTTGTCTGCAATCTGACTACACTGCCGTTACGGATCGGAAGAAGCGCCATACCGAGCAGGCTTTTGACATCTACACGATGCTCATGATCAGACCCCACAAACGACAATGAAATATCCGAGGCAAAACGTGACGCTTGAGAAGATACAGACATCAAATCATCCCGGTGAAAATCAGAGTGAATCGTAAATTCATGTGTTCTCACAACCTTCAGTTCCTTTCGCTAAGTAGCTTACCAACTTGAGTGGTTTGTAATATTTTATATATTAAAATCTCCATGAATTATACCACGTTATGGGAGCTTGTATCATCCTTTATTGGCGAAAAATGCAAAAAAAGAAGCCCCCCAAATCAGGACTTCCTTCGTAGCAACTCACATGCCGTTTGGATATACCATCACTTTCAGACTGCCGCTCTTGTTGTGCAGCGCCCGTTCCATCGCTTGTTGAGTTTCATCCAAAGAGTAACGGTCAGTGATCAAGGACATCACATCATGCTGACCAGAGCTTAGAAACTCAATACCCGCCGGATACGTGTTGGCATATCGGAATATACCGTAAATATCAACCTCATTGTCCGCGATAAAAGGAACATTCAGTGCAATCTCGTCCTGTGCCGGCAGGCCTACGATGGCCAGTTTGCCTCCCCGTCTCAGTGAATACAAGGCAGACTGGAGTGCCTTGGGGTTTCCTGCAGTTTCCCAGGCTGTATCCACACCGACCCCGTTCGTTAACTCACGAATGACTGCGAGTGCATCTTCCTTTCGCACATTAATGGTATGCGCGGCTCCCATGCGGCGAGCGGCTTCCAACCTGACCTCTTCCAGATCCGTAACAATGATCTTGTCGACACCGAATGATTTTGCAGCAGCCACTGCCATCAGTCCGACAGGTCCCATGCCCATAATTGCAAGTGTTGTTCCAGGAGCCAGCTTACTGCGGCGTGCTGCATGAATGCCCACTGAAAATGGCTCGTTCATGGCTGCTTCCTCGAAGGACAGATGATCCGGGATCGGAAAAACCATATCTTCTCGAATGGTCATGTACTGAACAAATGCGCCATCCACCGGAGGGGTTGCAAGGAATTGTACATCAGGACACAAGTTATAGCGTCCTTCCTTACAAGCCGGACAGCGTCCGCAAGTGACGCCTGGTTCAATAGCGACCCGATCCCCAGCCTTCAACCGCGATACGTTGGAGCCCACAGCGGCAACGATACCTGCGCATTCATGCCCGAGGATGATGGGCTTCTCTACTACAAATCTGCCGATTCTTCCATGTTCAAAATAATGTACATCCGACCCGCAGACGCCCACTGCCATGACCTGAATAAGAACTTCGTCCTCTGCAGGCTGGGGTACAACCTGTTCTTCGATGATGATTCGTCCCGGTTCAGTCATTACAGCTGCTTTCATGGTCTCTGGTAATTGATGCTGTCCCATACGTTTCCGCCTCCTCATGGTTGCCAATGATGTCCCTAATGAAAACAGGGTCTGCGTGCTTCACGGCTCTATTAATAGATAGTTCGCCCCTGTTCGTCCTCAATGCCGCTCTTGCGATAGAAATACGTATTGATCATGTCCCGCCATTCTTTCGCATGTTCTGCTTGGTCTTCCTGACGCGAAGCGACCTTTTCAAATATTTCAGGATCTATTTTGCCCTCAAGCTTTCTCCATGTTTCTGCCAAGACTTCTGCCTGCTCAGCACCTTTGAAGTGTGTGTCATAGATATGCTGAATGACCGTCTTGCCTGAATGCAGCACATGCGTGTAAGGAACATGATGGAAAAATAACAATAATTCATCGGGGCACGTTTCTACAGATTCATATCGTTCAGCGTTCTCCCGGTGATACTGCGAAGTATAGCCTGTACCGCTTTTCACGGTTCGATCTACACCAATGCCATGACAGTCGGCAAAATGATACGTTCCCCATTTGGAATATTCGTAACCATCCACGTTGGGACCGTAATGGTGATCTGGATTAACCATCCAGCCTACTCCGAGTGGTGCCGTATAATTCTCATAAATGTCCAAGGAGTTCAAAAGCATGCCGGAGATCCGCTGAACAACCTCTTCATCATGACCAAATGTCAGTCTGACCCATTCATCGGCGATCTCCTCAGAAGACAGCTCTGGATTCCAGGCAAGTCTGCCATATCCGTACAGATTGGCTTGGGCAAGCGGGTGTCCGGTCCAGCAGGCATCTGCACCAATATTGGATACGGCTGCAAAACCACTATAAGGCCGGTTATACAGCGATCCATCCGCAATACGTTTAACTTCCGATCCTTGACCCTTGGCGTACGTGTCAAAGTCCAAAACTTCTTTCCACTGTGGAATTAAATAACACAAATGCCGTTGCTGGCCCGTATACTCCTGGGTAATCTGAAATTCAAGCACCTGATTCGTCTTCTCCATCGCTCCAAACAGTGGAGAAACAGCCTCCCGAACCTGAAAATCCATCGGACCATTCTTGATCTGCAAAATGACGTTATCTGCAAATCGTCCATCCAGCGGCTTAAAGTGGTCATATGCGGCCCGCGCACGGTCCGTGGAACGATCACGCCAATCCTGCTTGCAGTTATAGACGAAGCAGCGCCAGATAACCAGCCCGCCAAATGGACGAAGCGCTTCAGCGAGCATGTTCGCTCCATCGGCGTGGTCCCGATTATACGTGAAAGGACCTGGGCGGTTTTCGGAATCTGCTTTGATCAGGTAACCCCCAAAATCAGGGATAGCGGCATACACCTTGGCGGTCTGGATATTCCACCATTCGCGTACCTGTTCATCCAGTGGATCTGCCGTAAGCAATCCGCCAATCTCCATCGGGCTTGCATAGTTGGCACTGAGGAACAGTCGAATGCCATAGTCTCTGAATTCGGAGGCCACTCGGGCAACATCACTCAAAAAGCGTTCCGTCAGAAACAGCGTTTCACGCTGATGCACGTTGACATTGTTGATCGATATGGCATTGATACCGGTGGAGGCAAGCAGCCGTGCATAATCGCGAATGCGTCCGAAATCACGTGTGAACTCTCCATTTTCATAAAAAATGGATTCGCCGGCATATCCGCGTTCAATGCTGCCGTCCACATTGTCCCACTGGTTGATCATTCGCAGTGCATTGCGGGGCTGCTCGGTAATATGGCTCCATTTTTTCGCAGATGGATCTGTTCCACTTGAACGGCCTTGGTCCAGAACCAGCTCCCTGAGCAGATGGAATGTACCATACAGCGCACCTTGAGGTGTCTCTGCACCAATCCAAAGTCTGCCTTGTTCCTCGTCTTCTCGAATGATATACCCTTCGCCTTGAACCGCAGCACGCTCACTTTCACTAAAGGCTTGTGCAACGAATGGATTCGCTGACCACGTGCCAATCCATACACCTGAAGCATTCAAAGCCTGCTCATCTGCTTGGTGGGCAGCTGTTACGGTCTTCGCTTTTACGCCAAACAGTTTCTCCAGTCCTTGAGTTAGTTCTCCCAGAGCGGTAGAGATAACTTTGTGATTCTCTATTGCATATATACATTCCGCCCAGGCGGGAGCAGCCTTAATGGCAGCTCCTTTACGACTATGCTCACCTGAGAGATATCCCAGCCAGGCATCATACTGTGGACCGGCCAAGCTTTTTTGAACGATTGAACGACTCATTGTACCGCCTCCTTGCTAGCATAGATCTGTTCCAAACGATTGCCCTTGCCTTCAAGCAGCCACAGAATGGATGTGACTCCGCGCGGATAGTATTTGCTGCCCACGGCAACACCGGACAGAATCTGGTCGCTCCAGCACCAGTATGACTCTTCCGGATGCAGCAGCCAGTTCACGTGCGCCGCATCGGATGCCTGACCGGATTCATCCCATTCCATGCCCAGTAATTCTCTAGTAATAAACTGGGACAGATATATTTTGCTTAACCATGAGTTATTGCTTGTCGAGGACAGCTTCCATCCCCCATCCTCAAACAGACAAGTACCAGGTACAAGAACGGTTTTGAGGTGTGTTTGGAGGGCTTGCAGGTAAGGACCGAATCGGCCGTTGACATCGAGAGCGCCTTCACAACCTGTAAAGTAAGGAAATACCAGACCTTCAATCGCCGGGATAATACGGGAATCGTTATTTTCCGCAATGACGGCTGGGATGTAGCCACCTTCCGTCAATTGGGCTGCAACACTCGCTGCACAGCGGTCAGCCTGACGGCCTGCCTGAAGGGATAGATCCAGGAGCTTCTCCGCGGCAAACAGTTTTTCCAAAGCCACATATACAGCCCAGCATTTGCCCGCCAGATAAATATTGTTCCGCGATTGTCCAAGCGATACATCAAGGCTGTCATAGGTTGTAATTTCTGCTCCGCCTTTGGTACGGCTGCTATCCAATCCCATCAGTCCATTGCGCTGATCCTCATCCGGGTGATCCCGGTTCAACATGCTATCGAAGCAATCCCGAATCACAGGAAGCATTTCCTTCACAAATGCCTGATCCTTTGTCTGTTCGATGTACACCGTTGCACAGCACAGCCAGTTTACAAGTTCCTCATGGCTCATCTGAGAGAAACAATCGTCAATCCCCACGAGTTCATAAGCTGAATGTCCCGGACGAGAGAATACATTGGCTACACCAATATCATGGGTAAAGGTCAATCCACCTGGATACTCCTTCTCTTCCCCAGGGAACCGAACCTGATCGGTATAACTGTAACGTTTAACAAACCACTCGAGCTCGTTACGAACCGTCCAAGGGTTCAAAGCAAGTTCGAAGTACAGCTGATCCGCTGTCAGATCAAGGGTATTCATCATCCGATATTCCCCTTCATTGACGATCCAGAACGGTTCGCCATCTGCATCCAGCAGTTGTGTACTTGCATAGTAACTATGGATGGAATGAGCGAGCATGAATGCCTGATCATCCGACAAGGCAGCCGTTCCCAGACGCTGTTCTGCTTCCACACAAGAAGAAGTCAGTGCATCGAAACGATCCAGCGCATACTGTCCTGCCTCTTGAATATCCGTGAAATAGCGGGTGTACCAATACGTCGTGTCCAAACCCGAAGTGACAATTCCACCGCGATAAAAACATACTGCAAACCGATATGTACGTTTCTCGCCGGCTGGAACCTCCATCAACAGTGCAGCCGTACCGCCCAGGCCAAAGGCCAAATTCTCGACGTGTTTTTCCTGTAAAATTTTATCCAATGTGAACCCGAGAGCTGGCCACAGTCCGTCATCAGCGGACATAATCGCTGTAAGCCTGCCTTGTCCAACCCCTGTGAGTTTTCCACCCTCAGGTCCGCCAATCATGCGCATCGCAGAGTACGGATCATTACCCTGATAGCCAAAATATGCTTTGCGTGACTGCTTCCCTTGCGTATTATCAATCGTCATCTCCACGAGAACCGCTGGCACCAAAGCATCTTTTAATTCTTCGAGATCACCGCTCTTCGGTTCGGGTACGGGACGTACAGGCGAATAAATCCGGAAGGTAAGATCTCCTGCTGTCCACGTATCGGTTCCGGACTTGAATTCACGCGTAATTTCATCATCCCGAAAAGCTGAAATCAACGGACGTTGAGCTCGGGTTGAAGCTGCTGATTGTGACGCTGATCCTGCCTCTTCTCCTGAAGGATTCTCCGTGTTCTCCAGTTTTTCCACATCGTATCGTATACTCTCATCCTCCGTTGCTTCAAAGAAAGGCAGTGCCTCATAATGTCCGCCATCACGGGATTGTAATCCGATATATATATTTTGGTCTGCAGGTTTTCCCAGCTCTAAGCCGAGACCGCCTTTGGCACCCTTATAGCCAAGTGTAAAACTTGCAAAAGCCCCAATCGGTGAATGATGGGCATTATAAAAAATCGATTTGGACGTGCTCATGAACGATGACCCCTCTCAAAATGGTTTGCATACGTTTTCATAGCCTCATCCTACCACGGGCATTCTGCCATAGACCATGGACAAATCAATCGGATATTTACCCAAATCAAGCTGTGTATTATAATAAATTAAAGCGATTACATTTTCAATCTTTGGCAAACGATCCGTTAGATCGAGCCTGTCATTTCGTTTCATACTATTATAAAGGAGGTTTCCAATGACTTCTACGTACTTGCCTCCAGCTCTCGGTGAAAGTGTGCATGAAGTGTTCTACCCGGATGTGCAAACCACCGTCAATCTGTTCGCCATTCATCTGCGGAGTGTTGGATCGGACTGGAATTACCCGGCGCATGAACACCCCCAATACGAACTGAACTATGTGACAGAGGGTATGCAGCACATGACGGTTAACGGGCAATTGTATGCACAAAAGGCTGGCGAGCTGCTCCTGATTCCTCCGGGAAGCATTCATTCCAGCCAAAGCCAGAACGGCCAGGGATTTACCTATTTCTGCATGCACTTTGATATCGATGATCAATTATTCCTCTCTTTGCTTGCCCGAATCAAGCAGGTTCTCTTTCATTCAGACAGCCCGGTTACGTTAAAAATTGAGCCAGTACTGCAGAAATTAATGAATTCTGCGAATGAGAATACAGCTTCAAATACGATGGTACAGCGCATGCAGCTGCAGTCCGCCGTGTTTGAATTGTTCGGCCACCTGTGGGAGGCTGTCTCCCAGGAGGCTGCACACCTGTTCACTGAAGGATACGAACGAATTGAACTTGCCCACCAGATTCGCAATCGTCTGCAAGGGCTGGTGAACCAGCAATTTAAACAAGGCCATGAATCGGACACCCACTATGGGATTGACGACATTGCAGCCGAGCTGGGAATCAGCTCCTCGCATTGTAATCGTGTGTTCAAACAGGTATTCGGTCAGTCTCCGCGTGTAGTGCTATCCGAGATGGTTCTGCATGAAGCGAAGGTTCTGCTTGGAAATCCGAAACTGTCGGTTCAAAGTATCGCCGCCATGCTCGGGTACAGGGATATTGCCCATTTTAGCCGCCAATTCAAGCGTTGGTCAGGCATGTCTCCTTCACGGTACAGACAGGAACAACCTGCGGTGCAGTGAGTCTGATTGTCAGTATCGCGAAGCAGAGGAGCGTGCAATCATATAGATGAATATAAACATTTCGATCCATATCGTGGGACTGAAAGCCGCTTATTGGATTTATGCAAGAATTTATTTTAACAGACGTTTAATCGTCTTCAGCTTGCCCTCATAAGGCGGGTACAAAATGGACAAATTCAGTTTCGTGCTTTTTTTAAGCACACTTTTCATGTGAGAGAAGGTTTCGAGGCTATAGCGTCCGTGATAAGAACCGATTCCCGAGTGCCCTACACCTCCGAACGGTAATAACGGATTGGCGACATGGGTAAGGGTATCATTAATACAGCCGCCTCCAAAAGATACTTCACTCAGCACTTTCTCCTGAATTTGTTCATCCGATGTAAACAGGTAAAGAGCCAGCGGCTTGGGACGTTTCAAAATTCCGGCTATCGCTTCATTAATGTGGCCATAACTGATGATCGGCAGAATCGGTCCGAAGATCTCATCCTCCATGCTGGCGGCTTCCCATGACTCGGCATCGATGAATGTGGGTTCAATGAAACGATCCACTTCATCGGAACGGCCGCCATAGATTACTTTGTTCTGATCCCGTTCTATCAGGTTCGTTAATCGTCTAAAATGAACTTGGTTGACGATTCGTCCGTAATCCGGATTGTGCTGAATGTCTGTACCGAAGAACGATTTTACCACTTCTTTCATCTCAGAGATCAGCTGTTCCTTCACCTGTTCATGCACAAGCAGATAGTCTGGTGCGATACAGGTTTGCCCTGTATTAAGCAGCTTGCCCCATATGATGCGCTGGGCAGCCACTTTAATGTCCGCCCTCTCGTCCACAATGACCGGGCTTTTGCCACCAAGCTCCAACGTGACGGGAACGAGATTTTTGGCTGCTGCCTCCATGACAATTTTTCCTACCGGCACACTTCCAGTAAAAAAGATATAGTCAAACGGAGCGTTAATAAGAGATGTTGTTGTATCCTTCCCCCCTTCCACCACATGTACGTATGCTGGTTCAAAAACCGAGGCGATCATCTCACGAACAACTGTTGAGACGGCTGGCGTGTTTTCAGACGCTTTAAGCACTGCGGTATTTCCCGCGGCAATGGCACCAATCAACGGTTCAATCAGAAGCTGAAACGGATAGTTAAACGGACCGATGATCAATACCGAGCCATATGGCTCGGGAATAATGTAGCTTTTGGAGCCGATCAGGGCCACGCGGGTTTTTACTTTGACGGGTTTAACCCATTTCTTCACTTTTCGTATGGTGTGTGTAATGCTGTCCATCATAAACCCGATTTCGGTCGTATATGATTCAAACTCACTTTTACCCAAATCCTGATACAATGCTTCGGTTAGCCTCGACTCATACTTCCGAATAGCCTGTTTCAGCTTAGTTAAACGTGCAATCCGGGCTTCTGCCGAACGAGTGGCTCCCGAGTGGAAGAACTGATGATGCTGCTCCAAAATGAGCTTAACCTCATGACTGTCTAGTTCCTGCAGGGTACTCATATTTCAACACTCCTCTACATTTCATTGATGAAAGGTTTAAACGAACGAACGTATTCGACGAAACTGTGTGCCTGTTTACATGAACAAGTGAAATATCTGGCTACAGACACTCTTTTTCCAGCGCTGCAACCAGTTCTTTCAACCGCTCGACAGACGGCTTCAAGGAAGCGGAATAATAACGCTGGGTGCCTTTTTGTTCTACCGAGATTAGCCCTTTTTCAAGCAGCAATTTGAGATGGTGGGATATCGCGGGCCTGGACAGGCTGGATTGTTCGGTGATTTCATTAACGGTCATCTGGCCTCGCTCGGTCAGTGTGAGTAAGATTCCTTGGCGGTGGTTATCACTGAGCACCTGGAACAAAGGAATGCAGGACTGGAAAATGGTTAACGCTTCTTGTCCCATGGTTTCACCTCGATCAGTTCATTATTTTACTGGCTTTTTCCTCATTGTCAGTTAGTTTAAACATTTAAACGCAATATGATCATTGTACCTCTTACGTCCGCAAATCTCAATAATTCTACACTTTTATCTAAAATGGAATAAAAGCGCTTCCATACTACCATACAAGTATGGTAGTATGGCAATAAAGGAGTTGAAGTTGTGGAATATCCCCCAAAGTTCTCATCCAAAACCGGTTTGTCGTCTTCCATAAACGGTCTGTCGTCCATGAATAAGCAATCCTCCTCGACACGGGATGTGGTCTATGCCACGTTGAAGCAATTGATTCTAAGCCTCAAGTTGCCTCCGGGCACGGCCATCTCCGAAAAGGAGATATCACTGGAATTCCAGGTTAGCCGGACCCCTGTTCGGGAGAGTTTTGTAAGGCTTGCTCAAGAAGGACTGCTTGAAGTGTATCCCCAGCGAGGTACATATGTTTCCCTGATTCAGGTAGATCTCGTAGAGGAAGCACGCTTCATGCGCGAACAGCTTGAACGAGCCGTGATTCGGCTTGCATGCTTGCACTTTCCGGATCAGGAGATGCAGGCTTTGGAGCAAAACCTTGCTCAGCAGCAGGCTTGTTTGCTCAAACCGGATGATGAACGAATGTTCCAACTGGACGAGGAATTCCACAGCACCCTTTTTGCAGGTTGTAACAAAAGCAAAACATGGACCGTGATCCAGCAAATGAACGTGCACCTTAATCGGAGCCGCATGCTTCGTTTGTCATCAGATCACCAGTGGGACCACTTGATCCATCAGCACCGGTCCATGGTGGAGGCCATTCAGCAGCATGATGCCAAGACGGCAGAGCGAATAATGCAGGAGCATCTTCACCTGACCGTAACGGATTTGGCCATCCTGCGGGATACATACCCTTCCTATTTTCAACAAAGATAAGTCCTTCTCTTTCTAACTACACTTGATGAGGTGAACGTGATGAAAATGGTTTTTCGCTGGTTTGGCGAAGGCAATGATACGGTGACGCTTGATCATATCCGGCAGATTCCGGGTGTGGAAGGCATCGTATGGGCGCTGCATGATGTACCAGCAGGCGATGAATGGCCGATGGACAAAATACTGGCTGTCAAAGCGGCTGCGGATCAGGCAGGATTGCATCTGGATGTGGTTGAAAGTGTCAATATTCATGAAGATATTAAACTGGGTCTGCCTACCAGGGATCAATACATCGCCAATTACAAAAAAACGATGGAAAAGCTCGCTCAGGTTGGTGTAAAAGTCATCTGTTACAACTTTATGCCCATCTTCGACTGGCTGCGTACGGATCTTCATAAGGAAATGGAAGACGGCTCCACAGCACTCTTCTATGAGAGCAGCAAACTTGCGGATATTGAACCGCTCGAGCTCGTTCGGCGTATTACTGAAAATTCCGCATTAACCATGCCAGGCTGGGAACCTGAACGGCTGCAATACCTAACAGGTCTCTTTGAAGCCTATAAAAATGTGACAGAGGAAGATATGTGGGAGCATGCCCGGTATTTCCTGCAGGAGATTATCCCTACGGCGGAAAGGCTCGGCATTCGAATGGCTATCCACCCGGATGATCCGCCATGGCCTATCTTTGGATTACCGAAAATTATCATCAGCCAGGATAATCTTCGCAAATATCTAAATCTTTATGACAGCCCTTCCAACTGTGTAACCTTATGCAGCGGCTCTCTTGGAGCGAACCCGGCGAATGATATAATCAGCATGATTCATGAATTCCGAGACCGAATTCCGTTTGCTCATATTCGCAATGTCAAAGTGTATGAAAATGGCGACTTCATTGAAACCTCCCACCGCAGCCAGGATGGAAATGTTGATATCGCAGGTGTGGTTGAGGCTTATCACGACATCGGTTTTGAAGGATATGCAAGGCCGGACCACGGACGTCATCTCTGGGGTGAACAGTGCAGACCGGGTTATGGTCTCTACGATCGCGCTCTGGGTATTATGTATCTCTGGGGTGTCTGGGATTCTCTGCAAAGGAGGGCAAAAGCATGAGTGACTATCTATCTGAACCATCTTCCCGTCTGAAAGGTAAAACGGCTGTAATTACAGGTGGTGCCGGTGTGTTGTGCCGCTCCATGGCTGAAGAACTCGCACGACACGGGGCCCGTGTCGCCATTCTCAATCGTACGGTATCCAAAGGTGAAGAAGTTGCTGCAGCAATTGAAGCTGCTGGTGGAATAGCTATTGCCGTTGCTTGTGACGTAACCCAAGCGGATAGTGTGAAGGCCGCTGCGGCGACTGTACTGGAAAAGCTGGGCCCCTGCGACATTCTGATCAATGGTGCAGGCGGTAATCATGCCAGTGCCAATACCACCAACGAAATTTTCAGACTGGAGGATCTCGAACAGCCTGATGTTACTACTTTTTTTGACGTCAGTGTGGATGGGTTCCGCCAGGTGATGGATCTCAATTTTGTGGGGTCTCTTATTCCTACCCAGATCTTTGCAAGACAAATGATCGAGCGTGATGTTCCCGCTACAGTCATTAACATTTCGTCCATGAGTGCACCGTCCCCCATGACCAAAGTTCCAGCGTACAGTGCTGCCAAAGCAGCAATCAACAATTTTACGCAGTGGCTTGCCGTGCATCTTGCCGAATCGGGGATTCGAGTTAATGCCATCGCACCAGGATTTTTCCTGACAGAGCAAAACCGCAACCTGCTGCTTCATCCGGATGGCTCTCCTACGGAACGCTCCAGCAAAATCATTGCGCATACCCCAATGCGCCGGTTTGGCAAACCGGAAGACCTGCTCGGTACGTTAATGTGGCTGGCGGATGAGAAACAGTCTGCATTCGTCACAGGCACCGTCATCCCTGTCGATGGCGGATTTATGGCATACGCTGGCGTCTGAGTGCCCTCATAAACTTGTGAATATATACGATAAAACTTCACTAGCAACATTGATTGATGTATCGCATGCTGACCCGAAGCCAGGAGTGTAATCCCGGTTTCGGGTTTTTGCGTCCTCAGAATAAGATCATCCAGCCAAGGAAAAGCTTGTAATAGTCCAAAATACGCTTGGCAGCTTGGTCACTATTAGACGAATAGACGTGCCATGCACCTGTTTCCAAGCGAAGGAAGGTGATACATACATGATGGAAGAAACATGGGTTGTTGTTGTACGCTCCATTATCGCTTTTTTGACTCTAATCATCTATACAAGAGTGCTCGGCAAACAGCAGATGGGCAACCTGACGTATTTTGATTACATTAATGGCATTACCATCGGTTCCATCGCGGGCACTTTTGCGACCGATTTGTCCACCAAAGCCTGGATTCACTTTGTAGCTTTGACTATTTTCACAATAATCACCATCATCTTTCAATTCATTACCTTAAAAAACCGAACCATCTCCAAACTGATGGACTCCGATCCCACCCTAGTGATTCAGAACGGTAAAATCCTGGAACAGAACCTTCATAAAATGCGTGTAAAGTTTGACGAACTGACCATGATGCTGCGGCAAAAAGATGTATTTGACATCACGACACTTGACTATGCAATTCTTGAACCGGACGGCAGTCTCTCCGTTGTACTAAAACCTGAGAATCAACCGGTTACAGCCAAAGATATGCATATGCATCCACCCCAAAGCAGACTGATGACCGAACTGATTATCGATGGTGTCTTGATCAGGCAGAACCTGAAGGAGCGAAACAAGGATATCAGTTGGCTAACGGAACAGTTAAAAAAGAAAAATATTACGGTCCAGGACATTGCTTTTGCGGCTATTTTGCCTAACGATAAATTGTATATCGATCTTTTTGAAGATCATTTTTCAGAAAAAAATGATATGGGTGATTACAAGGGACCTTTCTAACGTTCCATAATTGCAAGGAGGCCGCTGAATGAAAACTCGTTTTTGGTTACTGTATGTGCTTCCGATTTTTATGCTGATTCTGTTTATCGCCATTATGGCCAGCGGATCATTTCTCAAAAATCCTTTAGGTACCGAGGATCGTTTGCTTGAATCCGTCCAAACGCTGGAAAAGCAGGTGAACGATAAACAGTGGACTGAAGCCAAGTCTCAAGTTGATTATGCGATGCAGGCGTGGGATCGAATCGTCAACCGTATTCAGTTCAGCGTGGAGCGTGAAACGATTTACGATATTCTGGGTACTCTCGCACGAATTGAGGGAGGTGTCACCGCAAAGAATGAAGAGGAAACTCTAGTAGAAATCCATTATTTCTACGTATTATGGAATAACCTTGGCGACTAGTGTTGAGACCAATTCACGATGTATAGGAAAAGGCACCTCCTTTATCCCAAAGGAAGTGCCTTAAAGTTGCGTTTAAACGTTCCGCTGACGTAAACCGCGTGAGCGCGGCTTGCGTACTGAACCCTCTTTGCGGAAAAAAAGACTCAGCGCGCCCTTCGCACACCAGAGTGCAAATAAAGCAAATAGGGTTCCCCAGAACAAGGCCGGCAGGAAAGTCTGCTGTGCGAGATTGGCTGCATCCCCTGCCCGTGAAGGCTGCGTCCAGGACATCAGTCCGACATATATGGCACTGACCACGGACTCTTCCAGCGTCAAGAAAGCCAGTAACAGATAATAAAACTTCACTATTTTGGCGCCAAAAATCATCATCACGACATTCAGGGCAATAAACCCTGTGAGCCATAACATCCCGAACTCTCCTCTTACGTATAACAAAAGGGATACAAGTGCAACAGCGGTCATGATGCCCAGACCCCACATGTGCAAGCCTTTACGATACAGGTAGAATAGCAGCCAGGCAAATAGTGATGCCGTTATATAACCTGCCAGGGACACCAATATGGATCTGCCTGGTGTCAGCATGGATGAATAGGTAACGCCGCTATGGTCTGCATATAATTCGATACGCAGAACTTTGCCTGATAATAGCAGGGTGACCAACGCATGGCCGAATTCATGAATCATCGTATCCAGATTTCGGAACAACGAAGAAAACGGAATAAAACGTGTGAGAAACACGGAAGCCACCAGAAACAATATGGTTTTGAGCCATTTATTCAATCCCGTATCCCTCCTTCTCTCCGAGTAACATGCCTATCGTTTATACTACGCTTCTTAGCTCAACCCGTTTCGTTCCATGAAATGGGCTGCACAATATGTCATCCACCAGCAGAAACTTCGATTGTGTCCTATGAAAAAAGAAGACATATCATAACGACCCTTCTCTACTTCCAGTGTAACAAGCAGTCGATTTTGCATACGCTTCAGCGCATATTGAACAAATTGATCTGCGGTTTCACTTTGCACAAGTGTAACATAAGCATACAGCGAATGGTCTACAGGTTCATCAAGCGGACTAACACCTGCACATGAAAACTCTGTCATCACGCCAGCTTGCTGAAGCAAGGATAGTGCCTCGAGCAGCTCTGCATCCACTTCAACTCCGTTCCACACCACTGTTTTCTTCGCTAATATCGTATGTTTTTCACGCTCCGTCCAGTGCATAAGCTCCTGCTTGCGTCTTCTCCAAATATGGGGCGGCTGCTGACTTAGCAGAATTTCCAGTTCTTCACTTCGTTCCATATGCGTCTCCTCCTCCTGTACCCCCAATCGTTCTCCGGTCGGCTTATACAACGAAAAGAGCACATCGCTGTGCTCTCTGCGTGGCAAAAGGCAAAGGAATGGCATCACCATTCCTCAGCATGTTGTATCATTGTACCTTTTTCGATGACTGGCATCAAATGGATTTATGTTTATTCATTCAGTGCCTGTTTCAGGGCATCCAGATTCTGCTTCATAACACCGATATAGTCCATTCCTGCTGCAATCTCCTCTTCAGTTAATCCTTCAATCGGGTTCAACACAGCCGTTTTGGCACCCACTTCACTGGCGATGGTCTCGGATACTTTGGAAGATACCAGAGTTTCGAAGAAAATCGTTTTGACCTGATGTTCCTTGGCAAAATCGATAACGGATGCCATCTGTGCTGCAGAAGGCTCCTGCTCTGGAGACAAACCGGCAATCGGCACCTGTTTCAGTCCATATTGCTGGGCAAGATATCCGAACGCTGCATGCTGTGTAATGAAATCTTTTCGTTTGCTGTCTGTCACAGCCGCTTTGAAGTCCTGATCCAATGTTTCCAGTTTGGCAATGTACGCATCAGCGTTTTGCTTGAACTGTTCAGCATGCTCCGGTGCAGCCTTCGCCAGTCCTGCTTCTATATTCCGTACCTCCTGAATGGCCAGAACAGGCGACAGCCACACATGCGGGTCAAGTCCGCCATGATCATGTGTATGCCCTTCTTCTGCATCGGTTTCATGGTCGTGGTCATGGTCTTCTGTAGTGGCTTCATCGGCATGCTCGTGGTCGTGTTCTTCCGTAGTGGATTCACCCGCATGATCATGCGTGTCTGCTGATTCTGCATGGCCATGCTCATGCTCGTGCTCTTCTGAGCCCTCAAGCAGATTGATTCCATGGCTGGCTTCCACTTGAATGAGAGTCTCGCTGCTCAGGCTGTCTGTAACCTGATCAATCCATGATTCCATCCCAGCCCCATTATATACAAGGACATCGGCCTTTTCGATACTTGCAATATCCTGCGGGGTTGGTTCCCAATCATGCGGTTCCGTACCTGCCGGGACAAGTGTATGAACATCGGCCAGGTCACCCGCCACATTTTTGGTGAATTCATACATGGGGTAAAAGCTGACCTGAACGTTTAATTTTTCCTCTAATGCTGCTGGAGTGCTCGCTGGAGCGGCATCTGATTCGGATGCCGTTTTCGTTTGGCCGCAGCCTGATACAATAAGTGTGAGACTGAACAATAGTCCCAATGCTGATTTTTTACTGAATTTCATGTGGTATATTCTCCCTTGATTGTATGGATATAATTGCGTGCTGCTGCTTTCTTTCCTTGCGATGACGCTTACGGTTGTATAGTTGAATCAGCTTCTGTGCTGATATTCCAGTCAATAGAAAGGCCAGCAGAATGAGGGCGATCGTCCCTCCTGGAGGTGTATTCAAATGGTAAGATGTAGTCAACCCGCCGAAGATCCCGATTAACCCGGTAATGACGGCGATCACTATGGCTGCTGCGAAGCTGCGTGAGATTCTCAGAGCCAGCGCAGCCGGCAGCACAATTAGGGCTGATACAAGCAGCACACCGACAATGGGCATAGCTGAAGCAACCGTCAGGCCCGTAAGTACTGCAAACGCAAACGATAAACCTTTGACCTGAATGCCTCCGATGGAAGCTGTCTCTTCATCAAACGTCAAATTGTATAACGGTCTACGTAGCACGAAGAAAAAAATCAAACCGATCACACACACGGCCACCATCATCCATAGCTGTGTATCGCTAACAGCTACAATGGATCCGAATAAATAGGAACTAAACGTCTTGGACAGACTGGATTTCAGACTCATAAGCACAACAGCTAACGCCAAGCCTGACGTCATAATGATCGCTACAGGGACCTCACTGTAAGTCAGGTAATTACGCCGCAGTTGCTCCACCAGCAGTGCACCAATGACTGCGATGGCAAAACCACAAATAACCGGATCAAGGTTCAAAACTGAACCAAGTGCAACCCCGGCAAGTGAAACGTGAGACAATGTATCCGCCATTAATACCTGACGCCGAAGCATCAGATAGACACCCAGAATGGGAGCTATGATTCCAATCAGTCCGCCTGCCCAGAAAGCACGCTGCATGAATTCGTACTCAAACACTGCCATTCCTCGCTTTCTTGCCGTTCCAGGACAATGGTTCGATCCAATCGGTTGCCCATCTCTTCCAGACCATGTGTCACCATAACAATCGTCAGCCCATGCACATCTGCATAGTGACGCATCTGATTATAGAATCCTTCCCGGCTGCGGCGGTCCATTCCCGTTGTGGGTTCATCCAGTACAAGCACTTGGGGCTGTCCTGCCAAAGCTCTGGCAATGCATATTCGCTGTTTCTGCCCACCCGACAGTTCGCCTACCCGCGTATTCCGGTATTCCCACATGCCAACCTCGCGCAGACTTCGCTCCACGAGAGCTTCCTGTTCACCTCTGAATCTGCGGAAGAGACCAAGCTTGCGGTAACATCCTGATCGAACCAGTTCAATGACTGTACTGGGAAATCCGCTATTAAACGATGCCACCTGTTGGGGCACATATCCGATCTCCAGTTTGCTGCCACGGTTATTCTGAGCATTCATATGTACCGTGCCGCTCCAGGGCTGTAACAGCCCCAGCAGCAACTTCAGCATGGTTGTTTTCGCAGAACCGTTCGGGCCGGTAATGCCCACGAATTCACCCACGTGAATATCCAGCGACAGTTGGTCAATGACAGGCTCTTTGCCATATCCAAAGACCACATCGCGCATGGAGGATAGAATCATGATGTTTCCTCTTTTCGTAAGTATTACGATGTGGAAAAGGCAAAAAATTTTTACCTTGTTTCCCGGTGAATGGTCATTTTCTTCAAACGCGGTGAGTATTTTTTCAACTCAATCCGTTCAGGGTGGTTACGCTTGTTCTTCGTTGTCGTATAGTTGCGGTCTCCGCATTCGGTGCAGGCTAAGGTTACAATCACTCTCATGGTAGTGCCTCCTTCGTTTTTTTAAATCGTAATAATTACTATTTAATGATACTAATCCATGTTTTTTCTTTTGTCAACTCCATGACGGGAAAGGATCTTTCAGTTCTCTCCAGTTCATGTGCATCTCTTCTTCGGTGAGGAGTGTTTCATCCAGCGTCCGTTCAATCTCTGCAAGGTCCATATCCACACCGATAAATACCAATTTGGTTACCCTGTCTCCCCACAGTTCATCCCAATCCGGAATTGGGGGTAATGTGTCTCCAAAATGCATTTGTCGCTCCTCCTCACTCATTGCACCAACCCACAACCCTGCAGGGCCCAACTGCTTGGACGTTCCTGCGTGACTGAACGAAATCGCCAGGTTGTTGCGTGTCGCCAGCCACATCAGACCTTTGGATCTTACAATACTCTCCGGCCATTTGCCTATCCAACGCAATAATCGTTCCGGATGGAACGGGCGTTTACGGTGATATACAAACGAGTGAATGCCATATTCTTCTGTCTCGGGGGTATGCTCTTCTTTCATTAATTCGCGGATCCAGCCCGCCGATTGGCTTGCTTTCTCAAAATCAAACCGGCCTGTGTTCAATATTTCCTTCGGGTCAATCTGTCCATGCGTAGTTTGGATGAGTCTGGCTTGCGGCTGCATGGCACGCAGTGCCTTTTCCAACTTCGACAATTCATCCTCCGAGACGAGATCACACTTGTTCAGAATCAGCACATCGCAGAATTCTACCTGATCGGTCAGCAGATGCACGATTCCCCGAATATCGCCCTCTCCCGCTTCTTGTCCCCTGTCCTTCAATGTTTCCTTGGAATAAAAGTCCCGCCAGAACTGAGCAGCATCTACAACCGTCACCATGGTATCAAGACGGGTAAACTTCGTTAAATCAATCCCTAGCTCTTCATCAATATATGTAAACGTCTGGGCAACAGGAACAGGCTCTCCTATCCCCGTTGATTCAATCAAGATATAGTCAAATGAACCGTCTAGAGCAAGTCGTTCCACTTCTTTCAGCAGATCCTCCCGTAATGTGCAGCAGATGCAACCATTAGACATCTCTACCAGCTTCTCATCAATGCGTGACAGCCCACCGCCATCCCGAATCAATCCGGCATCGATGTTCACTTCACTCAGATCGTTTACAATAACTGCGACTCTCATGCCCTCCCGATTATGGAGCACATGATTTAATAGGGTTGTTTTGCCTGCCCCCAAATATCCGCTTAATACGGTCACCGGTATTTGGCGCTTGGCCTGATTTTCCGACATTTCCCTTCCTCCACTCTAGCGATCTCGTTTAATTTAACCAAGGAAACTTCAACATACTATATTGATTGGCGTTAATCGTAACTATTACGATTAATGACCCTAACTATACATGACCGTTCTTTCGTTTGTCAACTTTCTGGTAAAGAGAATCATTAAATCGTAACAATTATGATTAAAATAGCAAAGCCCGTGTATGTTGCTGAATGTACAGGCATATAGTTAATTAAAAGTCCGGTTGTGGAGGTCTGCCTAATGAAGCTTGCGGCCAATCTGAAGCTCTTGTCATTCCTGATCCCCTGTGCCTTTCTTGTTCCCGTGCTGATTACAATGGCTCCTGATCTCAAACAGGCATGGAACAGTGAAGCTTTGCAAAATATGAAAACAGTATTCATAGGCATTTTCCTTGAAGCAGCCCCATTTCTACTTATCGGTGTACTGCTTTCTTCGCTCATGCAATGGTTCGTATCCGAAGAGATCGTACGCAAACTCACACCAAAGCATCCCATTGGCGGTGTGCTGGTGGCTGGACTGCTCGGGATCATATTCCCCATCTGTGAATGCGGCATGATTCCAGTAGTACGGCGATTGATGCATAAAGGAATGCCAGCTTATATCGCGGTAACGTTTATTCTTAGTGGTCCTGTTGTTAATCCGATCGTGTTTACAGCGACTTTGCTTGCTTTTCCATCCCATCCCGAAATAACTATCGCTCGTATGGGACTTGCCTTTGCCGTCGCGGCTTCGATTGGGGGGCTGGTCTATTTATTCGTTCGAAAGAATCCTCTGCGTAAGCAAAAGGTTGCCGTGACAGAGGTCAAGACTCATCCTGGATTCAAAATGGCCCAACCCCATACTCACGCTGAAGGGCATAATCATAACCATACCCATGAGAAAAACTGGCGCAGCTTCTTCATTCATGCCGGAGATGAATTTGTAGATATGAGCAAGTACCTGGTCATTGGTGCACTGATTACAGCTTGCATTCAGACGTTTATCAGCCGCAGTGATCTGATTGCACTAGGGAACGGCCCCGTGGCCTCCTATGTATTTATGATGGGATTTGCATATGTATTATCTCTGTGCTCGACCTCTGATGCCTTTGTGGCATCTGCGTTCTCTCATACTTTTGCGCTGGGACCGCTGATATCATTTCTTGTTCTCGGACCCATGCTTGATTTTAAGAGCACACTCATGTTGCTTTCCACCTTCCGCACAAGGTTTGTCATTGGGTTAAGCATGGCCATTATTGTTCTCGTCTTCGCCGGATCGTGGTTGATTAACCTTCTGGTATAGGATAAAAAAACAGACTACATTTCGTATTCATACATCATGAAGCAAGTGAAAATTAAATTCTGCAGCATATGTTCACTTCAATAATGATAAGAGGTGATTAGATGACTCATCCTGTATCCTTTCACATCCATACTCACAGTCACAGAAGGCATGCCGTTCAATGGCACTCATTGATTCGTGCCGTCTGGATTGGCGGTCTGGCCATATACATCTTTCATTTAAACGCAAATGATTCTCTTCACTATTATCTGGCACCAACCATGCAGCGATTGTTATTATGCTGTCCTATACCATTCTTGTTTATCGCGGCCGTTATGGCTTGGCATGGTCTCTTCGGTCACGGCCAAGTTGATTGCGATTGCGAGCATCCTCCTCCGTCCGGATGGCTTCGCAGTTCGATGACCTACGGTCTGATTATGTTTCCCTTGCTGCTCGGTTTTTTGCTGCCCGATCAGGCACTCGGCAGTTCCATGGCTAGTCAGAAAGGCATGTCGCTGTCTTATGCCCCGCCCGAAATTCGGCGTAAAGAGCCTGCCCCCGAAGATACGGTCAAGCTGGATATTCAAGATTTCGCCCAAAATCAAACGTCTGCTGCATCCGGGTCAGTCAGTAAAGTCCAATTCATTCCTCCCGATGAATACAGCCGTGAATTTGCTGAGTTGGCCGAGAAATTGTATGCCGAATCGGTCATCAAAGTATATCCAGAAATATTTTCCGAAACGCTTGGGACCATCGACATGTTTCAGCGTCAATTCGCTGGCAAGGAGATCTCCCTCACTGGGTTTGTTTATCGTGATCAGAGCATGAATCACGAATCACACTTTGCGCTCGGTCGTTTCCTTGTCATGTGTTGTCCTGCAGATGCGGCGCCCTTTGGTGTCATGATTCACATCCCCGAAGCTGACACATTTCCAACCGACAGCTGGGTACAAATTGACGGAAGCATCGGTTCCGCTCAGGTAAATGGCAAGGATACAATTGAGATTCGGGCAACGAAAGTTACCCCCGTATCCGAGCCATCCACCCCTTATATATACACCAATGCGGATTCCGTTATGGCTTATGAGAAGTTACAGGACAATTGAGGGGACGGATAAGTCCGGTTTCCGTTCTAAAAAACGAAAAACCCGAAGCATGAATTCATGGCTTCGGGTTTTGCAATTCGGTTCCAAGAGTAGATGGTACCTTGGGTGACCTGATTTCTTATTCCGTTACGATATCATGAACGAGTACCGGAGCGTCGGCATGATCTGCAATCGTAATATTTTCTTTGATCTTAGCGATCACGTCTGCCACATCCTCACGATTGGCATGGATCGTTACCAGTGACTCGCCAGCTTTGACGGGGTCGCCTACTTTTTTGTTAAGCATCAAGCCTACGGCAAGATCAATCTCCGATTCTTTTGTTGCACGTCCTGCGCCAAGCAGCATCGCAGCAGTTCCGATTTCGTCAGCTACGATTCCAGCAACATATCCATCCTGATCAGCCGGGACTTCAACCAGATATTTCGCCTGTGGCAAACGATCCGGATGATCTACAACAGATGCATCGCCGCCCTGGTTGGCCAGGAAATGCTTGAATTTCTCCAGTGCCTTCCCGTTCTGGATCACTTCTTTCAATTTCTCCTCCGCTTGTTCAAGGGAGTCTGCTTTCCCAGCGAGGAATACCATTTGACGTCCAAGAGCCAGACACAGTTCTTCCAGATCTTTTGGTCCTTTGCCTTGCAGCGTCAGAATCGCTTCTTTAACTTCGAGGGCGTTACCGATTGCCAATCCGAGTGGTTGAGACATGTCGGAGATAACCGCCATCGTTTTGCGTCCAACATTGTTACCGATGCTTACCATAGCATGTGCCAGTTCTTTTGCATCTTCGGTTGTTTTCATGAAGGCACCAGCACCTGTTTTCACGTCCAGTACGATGGCGTCTGCACCCGCTGCAATTTTCTTGCTCATGATGGAGCTGGCGATCAGTGGAATGGAGTTGACCGTTGCTGTAACGTCACGGAGTGCATAGAGCTTTTTGTCAGCAGGCGTAAGATTTCCGCTTTGACCAATAACCGCTACCTTGTGTTCGTTAACGAGCCTGATAAACTCTTCCTTCTCCAGCTCTACGTGGAAACCGGCAACGGATTCCAGTTTGTCTGTCGTTCCGCCAGTATGGCCCAGACCGCGTCCGGACATTTTGGCTACGGGAACATCCAGGGCAGCAACAAGCGGTGCCAAAACCAATGTTGTTGTATCGCCTACGCCCCCCGTGGAGTGCTTGTCTACTTTGATGCCTTCAATGGCGGACAAATCAATCGTTTCACCCGAATTCACCATGGACATTGTCAGATCGGCGCGTTCCTTGTCGGTCATATCCTTGAAGAATACTGCCATCGCCCAAGCGCTGACTTGATAATCCGGAATATCACCTTGTGTATATCCTTGAACAACAAAATCAATCTCGGCTGTTGTCAGTTCTTTTCCGTCGCGTTTTTTGGCAATAATGTCTACCATTCTCATGATGATCTCTCCTTTGTTGTGGTGGGTATTTACACGGTCACTCCGATGGCAGAACAACCTTCCGACCGCTGTTATCCCCAGATTTTTCGATTCCTTTTTTATAAGGGGAAAATCCGGTGATAAAGGCGGACGCTTCACTTCTTCAGGTTTCTTCTGCCCTCTCCGTTATCGTGTAATTATGTTTATTGATGTGGTGAAAACCTTGAGATAGAGTCGAGGCGTTTCGCTTCTTCAAAATTGATCCGTTTCCTTCACTACGTGCTAATAACAAAGTTTCAATTCAAATCAATGGATATTAGCGTAATTTACAGGGTGATTGCTGTCTCAAGTGCTACGACCATCATGTCGTTGAACGTTTTTTGACGTTCTTCGGCAGAGGTTTCTTCGCCTGTCAACAAGTGGTCGCTCACAGTCAGGATCGTCAATGCATTGACGCCAAACTTGGCAGCAATGGTGTAAAGGGCTGTCGTTTCCATCTCAACGCCCAATACGCCGTGCTGCATCAATTTTTCTGTAACAGAACGGTCATCGCGATAGAATGAATCGGAGCTAAATACGTTACCGACATGGATCTTCAGACCTTTTGCTGTTGCGCGATCATATGCTTCTTTCAACAGGGAGAACGTTGCGATTGGAGAGAAGTCATATCCGCCAAATACTAGCTTGTTCATGCTGGAATCCGTACAGGAAGCTTGTGCCAAAATGACGTCACGAACACGTACATTCTCCTGCATACCTCCGCATGTTCCCACACGAATGAGGTTTTTGACGCCATATTCGCTGATCAATTCGTTGGCATAGATGGCGAATGATGGGATCCCCATGCCTGAACCTTGCACTGAAATACGGTGTCCTTGATATGTACCGGTGAAACCGAGCATTCCGCGAACTTCATTGTAACAAACCACATCTTCAAGATACGTATCTGCAATAAACTTTGCACGCAGCGGGTCTCCTGGCAACAGGATCGTTTCTGCGATATCTCCGGGTTTGGCTCCGATATGTGTACTCATGGTTAAATCTCCTCCAGTTTATCCATTGGTTTAGTGATGGTCAGGAACCACCGAAGCCGCCGCAGCTGCTCCAAGATTACCTGACCATTCTTCATTAATTTAATCTAACGACTTTAATACTTCCGTCAACTGCAGAAATTTATTTCAAATCATTCAGGAAGCTTGTACCATATTCCGGCAGTTTAACACCGAAGTTGTCAGCAACCGTTGCGCCAAGATCGGCAAATGTGCTGCGCAGTTCAAGCTGCTTGCCCTCGCTGAAGCGCGGGGAATACACAAGCAATGGCACATATTCACGTGTATGGTCCGTACCACGATACGTTGGGTCGTTACCATGGTCTGCTGTAATGATAAGCAGGTCATCGGTAGTCATTTTGTCAAAAATCTCAGGCAGACGCGCATCATAATCCTCCAGGGCTTGAGCATACCCTTGCGGATCACGGCGGTGACCAAACAATGCATCGAAGTCAACCAGGTTCAGGAAGCTGAGACCTGTGAATTCTTCATCCATCGTTTCGGACAACTTGTCCATACCGTCCATGTTGGACACCGTACGAACAGACTTGGTTACCCCTTCGCCGTCATAGATATCTGCGATTTTACCAAGGGCAATGACGTCGAATCCTCCGTCCTTAAGCTCATTCATAACTGTACGGCCAAATGGTTTGAGCGCATAGTCATGACGGTTTGCTGTACGTTTGAAATTCCCTACTTCGCCAACAAATGGACGTGCAATAATCCGGCCCAGCATGTAAGGATCGTCGAGTGTGATCTCCCGGCAGAATTCACAGATTTCGTACAGCTCTTTCAATGGAACCACATCTTCGTGTGCAGCAATCTGCAGAACGGAATCCGCAGAAGTATATATGATGAGGGCACCTGTTTTTACATGCTCTTCACCCAGCTCATCAATAATTTCCGTGCCACTGGCTGGCTTGTTCCCAATGACTTTACGGCCTGTCTTCTCTTCGATGCGCTGAATCAGCTCATCCGGGAAGCCATTCTCGAATACGCGGAAAGGCGTATCGATATACAGCCCCATGATCTCCCAGTGACCTGTCATGGTGTCTTTGCCGCGGGACGCTTCCTGCATTTTTGTATAATACGCTTTAGGTGCATCCGCGACAGGTATACCCTCGATTTCTTTAATGTTGGACAGTCCGAGACTTGCCATATTCGGCATGTTCAGACCTCCGCGTTCACGTGCAATGTGACCAAACGTATCCACATCGTAATCATCAAATTCTGCCGCATCCGGCGCTTCACCGATACCTACAGAATCCATGACGATCAGATGTACTCTTTTAAATGTTGACATAACTTACGCACTCCTTCCAATAATCCGGCTTACAAGAACAGTCCGGCGATGATCGCAGACAGCACGCTGACAAGCGATGCACCGTAAAGCAGCTTCAGACCGAAGCGGGCCACCACATTGCCCTGTTTTTCATGAAGTCCCTTCACCGCACCGGCAATGATACCGATGGAGGAGAAGTTGGCGAACGATACGAGGAAGACCGACACGATGCCTGTCGTACGGGCAGACAGTGCGGTTTGTTTGGTCAGATCCAGCATGGCGACAAATTCGTTCGACACCATTTTGGTTGCCATAATACTTCCCGCCTGAATCGCTTCCTTCCAGGGAACGCCCATAATAAACGCAAAGGGTGCAAACACATAACCAAGCAGTTCCTGGAACGAGATGCCGAGAACAGCACTGAATATGCCGTTAGTGAGCGCAATCAAGGCAACGAATCCGATGAGCATTGCTGCAACAACGATTGCCACTTTGAATCCGTCCAGAATGTACTCGCCGAGCATCTCGAAGAACGATTGTTTCTCCTCTTCCTGCACTTCCAATATATCTTCTTCCTCGGTTACCTTATACGGATTCACGATGGAAGCGATGATAAAACCGCCAAACAGGTTCAGCACAAGCGCTGTAACCACATATTTCGGATCGATCATGGACATATAGGCACCGACGATCGACATCGATACCGTGGACATGGCCGAGGCACACAACGTGTACAACCGATGCTTTGGCAGCAAACCGATTTGTTTTTTCACGGATATGAACACTTCAGATTGCCCCAGAATGGCGGAAGCAACCGCGTTATATGATTCCAGTTTGCCCATTCCGTTGATTTTGCTTAATACCAGACCAATATATTTTATAACAAAAGGTAAGATTCGGATATACTGCAATATACCAATCAGGGCAGAGATAACGACAATCGGCATCAGCACGTTCAGGAAAAACGGAACTCCCCCGCTCGCATCTTCAATGGTAGTCAGACCGCCAAATACAAATGAAATCCCTTCATTCGCATAAGCCAGCAAACTTTCAAAAACGGTGGAGAACCCACCGATCAAAAACGTACCGATTTCGGTGTTTAACAAAGCATAAGCCAGGATAACCTGCAAAACAATCATGACGGCCAGCGGCCGATAACGAATATTCTTTTTACCGTTGCTTGCGATATAAGCCAGTCCAAACACAACGAGTAAACCCAGGATGGCAATCAAAAATTTCATTGTATCTCTCCTTTGAAGGTAGTTAAGCCAGATGTTCGTTTCAACTCAAAGGCTCATTACGGTAAGATTAAACTTTCAGAAAGTTTATGAAGCGCTTACAAATAGTTCATTGGATAAGGGTCAGGACCTGCTCCCCATAGCCGGAAAAAACCGGATTCTGGAGAACAGATCATTAACCTTTAGAATTAATAAGAAGATGTGGACTGTCCACCCTGCATGATCTTCACGCCTGAGCTTGCTCCAATTCGAGTTGCTCCTGCTTCAATCATTTTTTGCATGTCTTCCAGGCTGCGTACCCCACCCGATGCTTTTACGCCCATGTCTGGTCCGACTGTGCGACGCATCAGTGCGATATCTTCCGGCGTTGCTCCGCCTGTGGAGAATCCCGTTGACGTTTTGACAAAATCAGCACCAGCTTTCACGGCTGCCTGACATGCGCGTACTTTTTCGTCATCCGTAAGCAGACAAGTTTCGATAATGACTTTCACCAAAGCTTTGCCTGCAGCGGCTTGAACAACAGCACGAATGTCTTGCTCAACGTAATCGTCTCTGCCATCTTTCAGCGCGCTGATGTTGATGACCATGTCTACTTCCGTTGCACCTTTGGCAATAGCATCTGTCGTTTCGAACGCTTTGGTTTCAGAAGTCGAAGCTCCAAGAGGAAAACCGATAACCGTACAAATATCCACGCCACTGCCTTGAAGCTGCCCTGCTGCATAAGAAACCCAACCCGGATTCACACATACAGAAGCAAATTGGTACTGTTTCGCTTCTTCCGTCAGTTTGTCCATTTCACTTTGCGTAGCATCCGCACGAAGCAAGGTATGATCGATCATTTTGGCTAATTGAGCTGAAGTCAATTGAATCTCTCCCTTATCTGAACTGATTATTTATAGCCTTACACTAACATGAACATATGTAAAAATCAATATGAACTTTTGTTCATTCACTTAAGTGAGCGAAACAACGATTATAGCTTCTGCCTAAAAAAGCAAAACATCCGCCGAATTTCCGTGGCAGATGTTGTCATCATATTGAACTAGAATCGGAGCAAAGCCTGTGCTGTATACTGGTCTGTTACCAAAATGTTAGCATAATGTCCTTTGAGCGCAGCATGAATGGCTTCAATTTTACGTTGCCCTCCGGCAACAAGGATTGATTTTTCCTTATTCCGTAATTCGGCCAGGTCAATCCCTACGGTCCTGCTGTTGATTTCTTCACTGATTAATTGTCCTTCCGCATCAAAAAATCTTGAGCAAATATCGCCTGCACCCGAACTCATCAGCAGTCGCTGTTCTTCTTCATTAAAGTATCCCAGCTTGAACAGGAGTGCATCTTCCTTTACGGTACCCACGGTAAACATGGCAATATTCGCCTGTCTGCCGAGTTCCACGATTCGTCCGATGTGGCGGTCGGCTTCCACCATTTTTTTGACTTCAATATTGTCGAAAATCACGGGCAAAGGCAGGTATCGCGGGACGGTATGATACGCTTCTGCAAACAGATGTACGATCTCTGCCGCATACGTGTTCACGTGTGAATGGCTTACGCCACCCTTTAGCTGCACCACTTCAACACCTTTAACCTGCTTGGCCCGAAGCTGTTTGGCTACAGCGTACATCGTCGTTCCCCAGGTCACACCAATAATGTCTGCATCCTGAACAGTATCCTGCAGATAGTCAGCTGCTCTTTTGCTAATATGTTTCTGTATTTCATCATCACTCTTCAGTGGAGCAAAACAGACGAGTGCGGTATCCAGATCATATTTGGCTTTGAGCTCTCCGGCAATGATATCAATGTCCTCCAGCGGGTCCATAATTTCAATGCGCACATACCCACGATCCTTCGCATACTGGAGCAACCGGGATACGGTTGGACGAGACACGCCCAGCCTAACGGCAATATCCTGCTGGCTGTAATCCGACTGATAGTACAATTTGGCTGCTTCAATGCTTAAACGTTGTTTCTCCAGATCCATTCCCATTTGCGCTCATCTCACTCATCCATGGTATCGTTAGAAATCTTCTCTCACATTGCTCACTCTCATTAATTACGCTGCTAGTCCTGTTCATTATACATCATTAAGTACCAGGTCACTATTCCTCTCTGAAGCTTGTTTTTAGGCAAGATACCCGAATCAAGGAATAAAAAGAGAGCCATGATGCATACTACTGCGGTCGCTTTATCGTTTAGGAAATCATATTTCACCAAAATACATTACTGAGAGGACGAATTGCATGCCTACCCTATTGTATATTACTGCCCATCCCCACGATCATGAGACCTCCTTCAGTATGGCTACAGGTCAAGCATTCATAGAAGCATACCAGGAGAGCCATCCTGCGGATGAAATTGTACATCTCGATCTGTACCGATCCAACATCCCGCATATTGATGCAGATGTATTCAGTGGTTGGGGAAAACTCCAATCGGGCAGCGAGCTGACAGCGGAAGAGCAATCGAAAGTTAGCCGTCTGAACGAGCTATCGGATCAATTTGCTTCAGCAGACAAATACGTTTTTGTTACACCCATGTGGAATTTCTCGTTCCCTCCAATCATGAAGGCTTATATTGACTCCATCTGCGTGGCTGGAAAAACGTTCCGTTACACGGAGCAAGGCCCTATCGGGCTGTTGTCCAATAAAAAAGCGCTGCATATTCAGGCCCGCGGCGGCATTTATTCCGAAGGACCTGCGGCACAAACCGAATCCGGACATCGCTATCTGAGCGTCATCATGTCCTTCCTCGGTGTTCCCAAACTGGAAGGGATTTTTGTGGAAGGTCACAACCAGTTCAAGGAACGGGCCGTGCAGATTAAACAGGATGCAATTGAACAGGCTCGTAAGGTAGCGAAGCAGTTTTAAGCCTCTATGTAAACAGTAAAGCCCGCTTGAAACCCTTTCAGTACATGGGTTGGCAAGCGGGCCTCTATATGATGACGATGTTATCCCTTACTGTTGACCAGCACGGGCACGACTTATGGTTTCTAGTTTTCGGGTTATGGCATTACGGTCTACTTTCAGACCCCAGATCATTTCAATAATGTGTTCTTTCTCTTCTGGAGAATCCGCATGCTTGAGCTGCATTAACAGATCATGCATCTGTTCGTTAATGCCTTCAAACTGGTTCCAGAGATCCTGTCTTATTTCTTGGGAATCCAGATGACGATTAGCATCCACTTCTTCTTTTAGAGCTTGCAGAATGGAATTTTTCCATTCATCATCGCCTAACCGTGTCGCTATGTTCAGGAGATCCAGATAATCGTCAACAAGAAGTGAGTTCAATTCAGCGTGTGTTTTCATCGTTTATTGCATCCCCTTTTCGTCGTTTACCAAGTATTATACTCGGTATTTCAGGATATGCAATAGTTGTCGGAAAAAGTTGCAGTATCTAGTGGTTCATGTCATGTTTTGACGAAAGCGGTTGCTGCGAACCTCAGGACTTGAGTTGCTGTAACAGCTGCACACGATAAGCTTCACTTTCAAGCGACTGGATCTCCTTGTATTGTTCAGCCGTAAGTACTTTCGGTTCGCCCGCTGCCTTTGCAATCATATACACTTTCGCACTTTCTTCCACAACTTGGGTCCGGTAGTAGGCTTCCCGCAAATTTTTTCCTGTAGTCACCAGCCCGTGATTCACGAGAATAAGCGCTGAATGAGCCTCTACCTTAGCTGCCACTGCATCGGCAAGCAGTTTGGTTGTGGGAAGAACATACGGAATAAATCCGATATCGCCTACAAGTGCAGACTGATCCGGGAAAAGGTGCGGCAACTCATCGAACACGAGGCTAAGTGCAATGGTGTATGCAGGGTGAGTGTGAACAATCGCCTGGATGTCAGGGTTTACGCGATAGCTGTACAGATGCATCAATACTTCAGAAGAAGGACGTGTCGATCCGGCACGTGGCTCACCTGTCGCGATATCAACGGCAATCCATTCGTCCGGATCAATATCCTCAAGTGCATAGCCACTCGGAGAGAGCAGCATCGTACCCTCTGAACGAGCACTCAAATTCCCTCCCGGACCTACCACCAGACCTTGCGCAACCGATTTGCGCGCATATTTACTCAGCTCTTCTCTTACCTGCTGTTCAGTCATGTTCTTCCCCACTCCTTCATGTTCTTTTTAGTTGGACCCTTTCGCTAACTGTTGATTCAGACTTTGATAGATCTCATAGGCTTCCTGCCATGATGCCCTATCCTCAGGCTCATACGTGTCCAGTGAGAAAGAAGCGGCTACAATGCCTCTGACCTCGGACGAACTGCTCACTTCGCCATGCGCTACCAATTGCAGCATACAATTCCCTGCTGAAGTTGCCTCCACTGGACCCGCCACTACAGGGATTCCGGTTGCGTTGGCCGTAAACTGGCATAGTAGACGGTTTTGCACACCACCACCGACCATATGAATGACATGCGGTCTGCTCCCGGTGACAAGCTCCAGTTCATCCAGAGTCTGTCTGAATTCCAGCGCCAGACTTTCCAGAATACAGCGTACAATTGCCCCAATAGAGTCCGGAATGGTTTGCCCGCTGCTTCTGCACTGTCGACGTATTCGCTCAGGCATATCTCCTGGTGGTAAATATACTGTATCTCCCGGAAGTACAAAGCATTGGTGTGCTGAAACCGAGTTGGCCAACTGAACCAGCTCTTGATGAGTGAATGCTTTGTTTTCGCGTTCCCATTGCCTTTTGCACTCCTGCAAAAGCCAGAGACCGGATCGATTTTTTAATGTTCGCACCTTGCCGCTGACCGTTCCTTCATTCGTGAATCCAAGTTTGCGGCTTTGTTCATCGAGAATGGGGGTATCGCGTTCCACCCCCATTAATGACCACGTACCGCAGCTGATAAAAGCAAAATTAGGATCTGATGCAGGAATGGCTGCGAGTGCAGATGCAGTATCATGTGAGCCAACCGATATGACTTGCATCGGTCCGGTCCGCAGCTCCTCGCATAGATCATCTGTCAGCTGTCCCAACACCGTTCCTGTCTGTACCAGAGGTGGAAATAATGTTTCAGGCACACCAAGACGGCCAAGCAATGATTCATTCCACCGGGCCTCACCTGCATGCAGTAAACCACTTGTGCTGGCAATTGTATATTCACAAGCCTGCTGGCCTGAGAGGTAGAAGTGAAACAAGTCTGGCATGAATAACATCCGCATATCCGGTCGTAAACCTTCGGCGTTTTCCCGCAAACTTCCGATCAGTTGAAATACCGTATTAATTTGCTGTGGCAAAACGCCGGACATGGTGTATAGCTCCGCTTCATTGACAATACGCAGAGTCTCTTCCATCCATTTTGAATTTCGCGGTTCCCGGTAATGACGAGGATTCGAGCACAACCTTCCTGCGCCATCCAACAGGCCATAATCAACACCCCAGGTATCCACAGCGATCGATCGTACCGGTTGAGTCAACTCTTGGGTACCCTTTACAATACCTTGTTTAAGTTCATGGAACAGTCTTAGAAAGTCCCAATATAAACCGTCTCGGAGCTGCACGGGGTCATTGCTGAATCGATGCACTTCCTGTAACGAGATCTTATTTCCATCAAAACTACCTCTAACCATCCGACCGCTTCCAGCACCATAGTCAGCAGCAAGTACATGTGTTGCCTGAGTTCCCATCTCTCATGCCTCCTTCTTTTGAAGAACGCCACGTTCAGATCAGGCTGAACATGGCGTCTGACATGCTGGCTTATCGGTATAAAGGTCCAAACACGCTGCATGCGCGATAATCAGCACTTTCCGGTTCACTTGTTCCAAATAATCCCCAGGCTCGCGGACGGAATATCTCGGATTCAGGGACATTGTGCATACTCACCGGAATCCGCAGGATCGAAGCCAGTGTCAGGAGATCGGAACCGATGTGTCCATAGGAGATGGAGCCGTGGTTCGCGCCCCATTGATTCATCACTTCATAAACAGAGGTAAAGGCTCCTGCTCCGGTCAAAATCGGGGCAAACCAGGTTGATGGCCACGTCGGATCCGTCCGCTGGTCCAGCGTATCATGCACTTCTTCAGGCAAATCCACGGTGTATCCCTGCGCGAGCTGCAGTACAGGGCCGAGACCTTTGACCAGATTCAGCCGAGTCATCGTTACAGGCATGCCGCCTTTGGTCAGGAAATCAGCGGAATATCCGCCGCCTCTGAAATATTCGACCGAGGCCGGTCTCCACGATGTCGCTTGCAGACAGTTCTGCACTTCTTCGTCTGAAATTTCCCAGAACGGCTTAAGGACCGGCTCGCCATCTTTTGACTGCTGTCCAGTTCCGTCTAATGCCGCAGATCCCGAATTGATCAGATGCAGAATACCATCCTTCGCTTTTCCTTCCAATTGGTGTCCTGTAACCCGTGCAACCGAATCCGGGCTCCAGTAGGTCCGTACATCCGCAAAAATCTGCGCCGTATGGGTGAGCAGCGAGCCGAATAACATCGACACCCCGTTCAGACTGTCATTTTCTGTGGCAACCAGATAAGGTGAACGTTTACCGTTCCAGTCAAAGGATGAATTCAGGATCGATTCAAGGAAATCGCCATTAGGTGAGTGATCCGTCCATTGCCGCTGTCCCTGGAAGCCGGATACGATTGCATGGTGACCCATCGATTCCTCTGTGAAACCAAGCTCTGCCAATTTTGGATTGCCGGCCATGAGGTCACGTACGATTTGAGTCATTTTTACAACGGTTTCCCACTCATATTCTTTGCGCTTGCGGTCGGTCTGGAGGTGAGACGGATTATTATCCGGTCCCTCACTACAATTCTCTTTTACCCATGCCAGCGCCAGCTTGTATTCTTCGGGATCATAAATTTCTTCCTCAATCCGCCGGGTCAACTCGCTCATGTCCACATATTCGTTCCGCATGCCGAGATATTCCTGAAAAAACGAATCATTCACAATGGAGCCGGCAATCCCCATGGATACCGAACCAATAGACAGATAAGCGCGTCCCTTCATTGTAGCGGCTGCAAGCCCGGCTCGGCTGAAACGAAGCAATTTCTCACGTACATCTTCAGGAATAGTCGTGTCCCCACCATCCTGAACATCCTCCCCGTAGATACCAAAGGCCGGAATCCCCTTCTGGGCATGGGCAGAGAGTACAGCTGCCAGATAAACCGCACCTGGTCGTTCCGTACCGTTGAAGCCCCAGATGGCTGTAGGAATCGATGGCGACATATCCATTGTTTCCGTTCCATAACACCAGCAAGGCGTGACGGTGATCGTGACACCAACATTGGAACGGTTAAACAGCTCTGCTGCCGCTGCGGCTTCAGCTACCCCGCCAATACAGGACTCGGCAACCACACATTCGACCGGAGAACCATCGGGATAACGGAGCTCTGCAGAGAGCAGCTCTGCAACCGATGTCGCCATGCGCATCGTCTGGTCCTCCAAAGATTCCCGGACTCCCTTGCGTCTGCCATCAATGGTGGGGCGAATACCAATCTTGGGAAATGCCTGTTTATAACGGTAATCCTGATGTGTCATACTAAACGTCCTCCTCAAATTTTTTCTGGATTGGTACGAATTGATTACACGTTGTCTTGTCAGGATGCAGTTAAAGCGGTCAGACCACGGCTTCAGTAGGCCCGATACCCATTGGTGCGCCAGCCCGAAGCAAGAGATATAGATTTTAATGAATGCGTTTACATAATGCAATTTAACAAAATCCACTCTATTTATCGATTTCAATATGTAGTTCCCATGGCCTCGGAACAGAACTCGCTAGAGCAGAAAAGTGCACGGTAATGTGAAGTTTTATTCAAATAAAATGGTTCATTTCAGGTTTGGGTTATCGGTAACCCTAACATAGCATGCACCCATATTGCTGTCAATTGGCATTTTCCTATAAAATGATAAGACTATGTTGCGGAAAGGTTAGATTCTATTGATCACTATTTATGATATTGCCAAGAAAGCCAACGTTTCTGCCATGACAGTCTCCAAAGTGATTAATCAAACAGGTCGAATCAGTACGGCCACCAGAGAACGTGTACAGCAGGTCATAGATGAACTCGGATATATCCCCAATTCGAATGCACGCAGTCTTGTACTTCAGCGAACACAGATGCTGTCTCTGTTGATCACAGATATTACCAACCCTTTTTATACCACACTTGCCCGAGGTGCCGAGGATTCAGCCAATGCTCGCGGTTATCGGCTCTTGTTCAGTAATAGTGACGAAGATTATAACAAGGAGAGGAATTATGTGGAGACGATTCTGTCTACACGCGTGGACGGTGTACTCTTTGCACCTGCGGGGGATCGCTCTATTGACCACTTGAAGCAGCTACAGGAGAGGAACATCCCTTTCGTCATTCTGGATCGTACCGTGCCTGGCATTACATCGGATGTGATTGCCGGGGACAGTCGGGAAGGCGCCCTTCTCTTAATCCGGTATCTTACGGAGCTGGGTCACCGGCGCATCGCACTCGTCAACGGTTCTTCCGAGGTTTCTACTGCCAGACTAAGGGAAGAAGGCTATATAGAGGGCTTACGGGAAGCAGGAGTACCTGTTGATCCGGAGCTTGTCCTTCGGACCGATTATCGCGATTTCAGTGACGAAGCTGGGATCGAGCGATTACTTGCGCAACCGGATAAACCAACAGCTATTTTTGCTGCCAATAATATGCTGGCTATTGGAGTTATTCGTCTTTTGCGTAAAAGGGGGCTTCGTGTACCGGAAGATATATCTGTCGTCTGTTTTGACGATTTGGATCTGGCTTCTGCTTTTGATCCCTTCCTGACTGTAGCAGCGCAGCCTGCATATGACTTCGGTGCGATCGGCATGCAAATGCTCATCGACAGAATTGAGGGAACGGCACCACCAGAATCCCAAACGGTCATTCTGCCTTCGGAGCTGCGCATCCGCGCTTCAGCTTCTGTACCACCAGCGACTAACTGATCACTTGGTATGAAAATAAGCTGCGTAAGGAACGAACCATTTTTGTGGCGCAAAATACACAAACAGGACGCCACAGAGCTATCCGCTCCCGTGCGTCCTGTTTTGGTTCATGAATATGGTCCAGGGTTCAACCCTCAGATTGAAGGGCCAAGGCCACTTCGCGAACAAGACCTGGAAACCAGTCCATCAGAGCTTCGAACGTATAACCCGCCTCTTCTGCCTTGGATGTATCCATCGTCCATGATTCCGAAATGCCGAAGGGGGACATATCCTCCTGGACGGTTTCGCGTAACACCTGGGACTGCATGCCTGTAACGGTCTCAATCAAATCCATCATGGCGGATAACGTAATGGAGCCTTTCGATGCTGCATTCACGGGTCCAGTAATCGATGAATGCCCCAGCCAGGCGAGAAATCTTGCTGCTTCTGTTGAATTGATAAACCCAATCTCGGCTTCCGGATTCGGCATACCGATCGGTTTTCCTTTTTGCACATGCTCAATATGAAAATGCAGCCTTCTCGTATAATCGTCAATTCCAAGTACAATTGGAATTCTCATCGCCACAACCGGGAAACTCGCTTCCTGAAAGAACACTGCTTCAGCAAGGCGCTTTCCCTCCCCATATGAAAAATCTTCGTGGTTCCCATATTTCAATGGATACGTGTACGGGTCAAAATCCGCTTCTGTAAAACCGGGTTTGGGATCGCCATACACAGAAAGCGTCGATGTAAGTACATATCTTTGGGTACGTCCCGCAAATGCTTCACATGCCGATTTCGCTGCATCCGGCGAGTAACAGATATTATCGTACACCACATCCCACATGTCGGTCTTTGCTGCCTCAGCCAGAGATTGCGGATCCTCCCGATCCATCTTGATCCGGTTCACTTCTGGCCCGAAGTCCACGTTCGTTTTGCCACGCGTCGCAACCGTAATTTGCGATTGGCCCTCCCACAGCAAATGATCAACCAGACGTTTGCCGAAGAAGCGTGTCCCGCCAAGTATGAGTACTTTTTTCATCCGATAAACCTCCTACCCTCTTCTGGTGTTTCATTCATTATAACGAGGTTTGCAATAATACAACAACTATACCCCATAACGCAACCGCTAACCTCGTTTTCAAACCCAGGAAGGTGATTGCCTAATTTTAAAAGCTGGTTTTTACAATATTGAGCATGGTATGGGCACCCTGCTGAAATTCATAACCCGTCTTTACTTCTGAAACCGTGCAGCCTTGTTTTTCAATCAGAGCCTTCAGCTCATCCATCTTCTCATAACGTGTTCCGGAAAGTCCTACTGTG
The DNA here is from genome assembly GCF_047246825.1 of Paenibacillus xylanilyticus. Classification (GTDB taxonomy): domain Bacteria; phylum Bacillota; class Bacilli; order Paenibacillales; family Paenibacillaceae; genus Paenibacillus; species Paenibacillus xylanilyticus_B. The sequence continues at coordinate 807,637 of NZ_JBFOLB010000001.1, forward strand.
GGGAAAATTCGCAGCTCGTATCTGGTTACACGCAGCAGCTCAAGAATGGTTTGGACATGGAAGCTGAAGTCCAATCGATCTGCATACGTAAACAGAAAATGCGCGGATAACGCCATATCGAATTGTTCATCAGCGAAAGGCAGCACGGGCAATTCGGAATAGATATAGCGTTCAGGAAATTCCCTCATATCTGCCGTACAATCCTGAAGTGCACGTGTCCTAGCTTGTTTCAAACCATCAATCGAATCGAAATAGTTCCACCTGTATCTGTCACGCACCTGTTCCAATTGCTTGATGGTGTGCTCAATATCCTGCTGTCCTTTGGTTTCCAAATTGCTGATTGCGTGTTGGTAAGCAATATCAGATGCCATGGAATCCGCACCTTGTCTGCGGGAATGGCTGCTAAATGAACAAGCCCCGCCCGGACAATCCAGAATGGATCTGCCTCTGAGATCTTCCGGGGTAAGGCCAAACATCAACATATATTCCTCGTAGGTCCTTCCAACAAAAATAATCTGCTCCAGTTCAAGGCCCAAGTCCTTGTTGCCCTGCTCTTCTCTACTCATCTCGTCTCAGCTCACTTTCTTGTTCTCGACTTAATCGTTCGGGAATACCAGACCAATCTGCTTGCGGATCTGATCCATCACCTGCATGGTGACATGGGAACGTTCATAAGTATTCATCTCCGATTCCGTTTTCCCCTGCTGAAGCAGATTAACAAACTCCTCTACCTCATAATACATGGCCGGATAGGTCTGCTCGACGGTCAACGGTTCTACCGTACCGTCATTGTAGCGAATTTCCGCATGTTCAGGGGAGCCAATCTTATCGATGATGATGCTCCCGCGCTCTCCCATAATTTCGCTAGGTACATGGGAATTCGAGATTTTGGAGTAAGTCACTACGGCTTCCATCCCATCGTAGCCGAGTAGCACGCTACCCTGCCCGTCAACGCCCGATTCCAGCATCATCGCCTGGGCTTGAACCTGGTTTGGCGCACCAAACAGCGTAATAAGTGGGTACAGGCAGTATACACCCAAATCCATCAATGCGCCGTTTGCAAGTTCCGGTTTGAAAGCATTGAGCACAATGCCCTCTTTGTACTTGTCGTAACGCGATGAATACTGACAGTAACCCGCTACATATTTGCGCACGGGTCCGATTTTATGTAGGTGGGCCTGTACCATTTTGAACGGGGGAGCAAGCGTTGACTTCATGGCTTCCATCAGCAACACATCATTATCTCGCGCTGTGTCTATCACACGGCGGACCTCTGCAGCATTGGCAGCCAGCGGTTTCTCACACAACACGTGCTTGCCGTTTTTCAGGAAAATCTCTGTCTGATCGGCATGATACGTATTTGGTGTAGCAATGTAGACGGCATCTATCGCGTCACTTGCCGCCATCTCCTGCAAGTCTGTAAACCGATGCTCGGCATTATATTTATCTGCAAATGCATTGGCCTTATCGGCGGTCCGTGAATAGACTGCTGTCAATTCAAAGCCCTTTACATGGGATGCTGCTTCAAGAAGCCTTTCTGTAATCCAGTTGGTACCTACCACTCCGAAACGAACCATTCTTACCTACCTCTTTCATGAATAAATTTCGCATGTACACCATCCTGCTCATTGTAGCATATTTCAACCCATGTGAAGGAAAGACGAGATTTCTTGCTATTGAAATCTTGCTTTTTTATGTACGATTCTGTTGAACATTGTTCAAACAAGGGTATAATGTGTCGTGAGGTGATCCTATGGAACGTCAGGAAAAATACCAATCCGATTCCATTTCCATAGATGAAATAAGATGGACTGCCATTATCAGCAATGACAGCGCCTATGATGGCAAATTTTATTACGGAGTCAAGACGACAGGCATTTTTTGCCGACCTTCCTGCAAATCCAAAGAGCCCAAATATACAAATGTGCTTGTTTTCAGCCATCCTGATGAAGCGTTGGCGCAAGGCTTCAGACCATGCAAACGATGCAAGCCAACAGGAGAGCGTGTTCCTGATCAGGAATGGATCTTCATGGTAACGGACTATATCGCACTTCATTATGCGGAACCACTTACACTTGATCTGCTTGCCCAGATTAGTCATGGAAGCCCGTATCACTTGCATCGCGTATTCAAACGGATTACCGGAATGACTCCGCTGCAATATGTTCAGGAAAAACGAATGACTGAGGCGGGCAATTTATTGGTGAATACCTCGCTAACGGTCACAGATATTGGTCGTCGTGTAGGCATAGCCAATTCTGCCTATTTTATTGCTGTATTCCGCAAGCATACGGGACAGACGCCTGCCCATTATCGCGAACAGAGGCATCCCAAATGACGAAAACCAATCTGCTATATAAAACACCCAAAACATTATTGAACAAAGGATCCGGTTTCCTTAACGGTTACACCCACACGCTCAATCCCTATACCGGTTGCTCTTTTGCATGCTCTTACTGTTATGTACGACAAATGCCCGTTTCCTTATTCCGCAAGGAGGATTGGGGAACTTGGGTTGATGTTAAACAGGAGGCTGCGAGCATACTCGTCAAGGAGTTAAAACGTGCTCGCTCGAAAGGCAAGATTACGTTGTTTATGTCCTCCAGCACAGATCCATATCAGCCTGCTGAATATAAAGAGCAGATTACGCGTTCGTTGCTGGAAGTCATGATCGACCATCCGCCGGATTTCCTATTGGTCCAGACCCGAAGTCCTCTCGTAACGCGGGACATGGATCTGTTCCAGCAGTTAGGTGAACGTGTGCGTGTAAGCATAACGATAGAAACGGATCGGGATGAGATCCGTAAGCATTTCAGCCCCGCTGCACCACCCATTGCTGGAAGGTTGCGTGCGCTGGAACAATTAAGGGATGCGGGCATCCCTACCCAGGTTGCGATTGCACCTGTGCTGCCCAGCAGTGAGAACTTTCCATCCCTCCTGAGGCCGCTAGTTCAACGTGTATGCATCGATGATTATTTCATGGGCGATGGCAGCGAAGGCAAACGAACCCGAAGACTGGGCATGGAATCGCTCTATCAACAAATTGGCATGGAAGACTGGTATCATCCAGAAGCCTATCGCCTCCTTGTGGAGCGTATGAAAAAGCAGTTTGCAGATCATGAGATCTGGATCAGCCAGGCCGGGTTTGAGCCCTAGATACCGTTGTATGCCAAAAAGAGCCCTGCTTCCTTCAATGGAAGACAGGGCTCCTTTATTAGTATATTGAGCGAGTGATTGATGTATTATTGATCAAGTGTATATAATGCCAAACCTTCCGGCAGTGCAGCAGGGCGCTGACAAGTGCTTCTCATTTTATAGAAAGTCTGCTCATCGCTTGAATCATGGAAGGCCCACATCGCTTCAAGAACGTGGTAGGCGAGGTCTCCACTCGCTCTGTGAGCGCGACCGCTTTGAGCGGCGTAGGCCATATCAGCTACACCAATTCCGCGTGTGTTTTCCTGGTATCCTGGAAGTAACGGAACTTCCGTCCAATCCTGTTCACCCAGCAACCGGTAGCGCACAGGGCCCCCAAACGTGTTGGGATCCGGTACCTGCAATGTGCCATGCGTGCCATATACCTCTATCGGAGGCAATGCACTTCCTCCAAAAACATCGAAGCTGGTTATCAGTGTGCCAATGGCTCCTTGCTCGAACTGCAGCAGTCCTGCCACATGCGTTGGAATGTCCACGGGGATGGTTTGCCCCCTCTTTTTCTCGCTGGTAATTGTACGCTCTTCCATTGCTTTGCCTGTCATGCCAGCAATCGAACGGATCGGCCCCAGCAATTGTACCAACGCTGTCAGATAGTATGGTCCCATATCGAACATCGGTCCTCCACCTGAGGCGTAATAGAACTCCGGATCGGGATGCCAGTGTTCATGTCCACGGCTCATCATAAACGCTGTAGCGGCCACAGGCTTGCCGATCACGCCATCCTCCACCAGCTTGAGCGAGGTTTGGATACCAGAACCGAAGAATGTTTCGGGTGCGCATCCGACCAGTAATCCTTTGCGTTTGGCCGTTTCAAGGACAGCCTGCCCTTCCTCACGAGTGACAGCGAGTGGTTTTTCCACGTAGACATGTTTCCCCGCTTCCAGCGACCGCAGACAAACATCTGCATGGACAGCAGGAATCGTCAAATTGATGATCAGTTCAATCTCGGGATTGGCCAGCATTTCATCTACCGTGTATACATTTGGAACATTGTAGGCTGCTGCCTGCTCCTCGGCCCTCGTACGGTCAATATCCGCTACGGCAACCAATTCAAGAATTTCGAACCGATGACAGTTTTCCATATAAATACTGCTGATTTTACCACAGCCAATAATGCCTACTTTCATAGTTTTCATGCATGTGGGCCCCCTTCACGCGGATCGGATTTGTGGAATGCTGAAGAAGTATATCTTTTTTCGTATGATACTTGGTTATCATGGAATGAAAGCAAAATTAAGTTTGGTTATCAGCCATTCCCGTGTAAACTGCAGCTGCTTTCCCTGCGTTGTTCTTCGCAATTTCTTTACCTGCCGCAGTCCATCTGAAGCCACTACGCATCATTTCAGTTACTTGCTCCATCTCTACAATGTCTGCATGATGACCGAGCGAGTTGTAGAATACACGGCCGGCACCCCAGCGCTTCGTCCATACAACAGGCATATCCACAGGTCCATTGGCTGAATGAGGACCCTCTACGACAGGAAAACGCGTTGTTGCCAGCACTTCCACTGCAGGGTCTACGTGCAGGTAGTACTGCTCGCTTTTTACCTGAAAATCTTCGATGTGGTCCAGCAGCGGACTCGAACCGCGCTTGATGTTTACCGTGTACTCCACGCCATCATTACCCGGGTGTGCAACCCACTGCCCGCCAGTCATGAACTGCCAATCCACGTTATTCCGGAACGCGTCACACATCCCGCCGTGAATACCTGCCAAGCCTACGCCACTCTGAACGGCAGCCGATACGTTATTGACCAGCTCCTGTTCAATCTGTCCCATCGTCCACAGCGGAACAATCAGATCCAGACCGAGCAGTTTCTCTGCGTCTGCATAAGCTTCCAATGTATTTGAAACTTCAACCTCAAACTGCTCTTCCTTCAGAATGCGTTCAAAAATCGCTGCTACCTGCTCCGGTTCATGTCCATCCCAGCCGCCCCATACAATCAGTGCCTTGCTCATCGCTAATCACTCGCTTTCGGTTAGTTTGGTGTCGCTTTACATCTGTACCGCCTTCGCCTTTAAGCACATCGGTCAAATTCTTCTTTATGCCTTTTGTATCAGCATTCATTCTGCCTTCCCTTGCTCACATCTCTTCAAGCGATACCCAGCGCCGCTCTGTGACGGAACGTTCCACGGCTTCCAGTACAGCCTGACAAGCGACCCCGTCATGGAAACTCGGTGAAGGCTGCCGCCCTTCGGAGATGGCTGTAACCAGTTCCAGCATTTCATGGGTAAACGTGTGCTCAAATCCAATCGTATGTCCGGCAGGCCACCAGGCCTCGGCATATTTGTGTGCCGGATCCGTAGCCAGGACACGGCGGAATCCCTGCACATCCTCTTCATCTTTTGTAAAATACACTTCCAGCTCATTCATCCGTTCAAAGTCAAATCGGACACTGCCCAGACTGCCATTGATTTCAAACGAATTGGTGCTGCGGTGACCTGCTGCAAAACGTGTAGCCTCGAAGCTGCCCAGCGCTCCTCCTGCAAATCGCGCCAGAAACAGTGTGGCATCATCAACAGTCACTTCGCCCTTCGGCGCATCAGCATTGGAGCTGCCTTTCGCACTAAGTCCAGTCATTTCGGAAGCAAGCGGCCGTTCTTTGATAAACGTCTCGCTCATACCGATCACTTCCTTGAATTCTCCCACGAGGAAGCGTGCGAGATCGATCAAGTGTGCTCCCAGGTCTCCGTGTGAGCCGGAACCAGCCACTTCTTTTTGCAGGCGCCAGACGAGCGGAAACGAAGGATCCATAATCCAGTCCTGCAGGAAAAACGCACGGAAATGATAGATTTTACCCAAACGTCCGCTCTGCACCAGCTCCTTGGCAAGCTGCACAGCCGGGGAGAAGCGATAGTTGAAGCCGACCATGTGGGCCACTCCGGCGTCCTCTGCTGCTTGAAGCATCTCTCTTGAATCGGCGAGCGACAAGGCAAGCGGCTTCTCGCAAAACAGATGTTTACCCTGGCGTGCCGCTTCCAGTGCAATTTCCTTGTGAGCATCACTTGGTGCATTAATATCGATCAGGTCGATATCATCACGCTGTACCAGTTCACGCCAGTCAGTTACACTTTCGGACCAACCAAACTGGCTCGCAGCTTCCTGCACTCCCTGTTCATTCCGACCGCAAATTACCGACATTTCCGGCTGCAGTGGGGCTGACGGGAAAAACATAGGCAGACTGCGATAAGCATTGCTATGGGCCTTTCCCATAAACTTGTATCCAACCATTCCGACACGTAGACGATTTGACATGGTTATTTCCTCCTTTGGAATGTAAATCATGCTCTAGACTACTTGCGAATCGACGAAGTCCGAATGATCAACTCCGTAGGTAATAATTCTCTTGGCCATTCGGACGACAAGCCTGAAGCTTTTGTTGAAGCGCTTCCATCCGAAGATCCATGAATAAGCTTCGATACCGCGAGTTCCCCCATTTCATAAAAAGGAACCCTGACGCTTGTTAGCGGTGGAACAGACATCTCGGCAGCATCGGAATCGTCGTATCCGACAAATGCCGGAAAATCCTGAACCTTAATTCCGCGCTCACGCAATCCGTGCATAACACCGATAGCCATTCGATCATTTGCAGCAAACACCGCGTCAATCTCGTCTAGCCTCGCTGCAATCGTGGCTGCCGCCTCCACGCCACTTCTTCTGCTGTAATTTCCCTCAAACAGCAGACTAGGATCCAGCTCCATCCCTGCTTCTTTTAACCCAATCTGAACGCCCTGCAGCCGCTCCTGACTGTTCGAATAACTGTCCGGACCGTTGAGAAAAGCAATATTGCGATATCCTTGCTCGGTAAGGTGACGTATTGCAAGCCTGCTTCCCTCTACATGATCAGCATCCACTTCCAGGAAGGATTCGTCTGCAAAATGCTGATTCATTACACAAAAAGGATGTCCTTCCTCCTGAAGCTGCTGCATGGCTGCCAGTTCTCCATGGTCATCTCTGGCACCGAGAATAATGCAGGCATCCACTTTCTGTCGTCGGAACAGGTCGGCATAATTCATTACTTCGCCAGGTGACCTGAACATGACGAGCAGGTCCATGCCGCTGTCTCTCGCCTTGTTCCCAATGCCACTGAGCATTTCCGAGAAAAAGTAAGCGGAGAACAAATGTGCCTTCGGGACATAGGGTAAAACAACACCGAGATTACCACTTTTGCTTCTGGCGAAGCTGCGTGCTATTGCACTGGGCACATATCCAAGCTTCTCAGAAGCTTCCAATACCTTGCGGCGAGTCTCCTCTTTGATCGGTCCAACGCCATTAAGCACACGGGATACCGTAGCTTCGGAGACCCCAGCGAAGTCAGCCACTTCTTTGCGGGATGCCATGGATTTCACCCCCTTACATTATTGAATTATGATGTTTATTGGTAGAAGATGATTTTATGTACGCGCGTACATTTTCTCATGTGTTGTAACCGTTGTCAATGCTTTTTACATAAAACAGGAAGAGAATCTGAACCTGCAGATTCTCTTCCTGTCTTGGTTAATCATATAGCGAAAATCTCGTCCGACAATTTGCTAAAAGTGTCCTATTGCCAGCTGGCTGATCGTTCGTTAGGTGACCCTGAGACTCAGGGGATTCAGGGATGTTTAAGTCGTCACACCATAATCCACGGATGATTGGCTAAACTCGGCTTGCTCCACTATTTTGGCCGGGCTCTGGATGCGATCCGAAGGTTCCGGCGTTGCCTGAAGCTCTCTTACTTTGTGCAGCACTTCCTTATTGGGCAGGAAATGTACTGAACGAATAAAACGGATCGTTTTGGTTTTGGCACGCATGACAATCGAATCCGTCTCGGCCCGGTCATCAGCAAGATAACGTACGCCGCCCAAAATTTCCCCTGGAGTAACACCGGTTGCTGCAAAGATGACATCTTCGGTGCCAATCATGTCCTCCATCGTTAATACTTTGTAAGGATTGTCAATGCCCATCTGAAGGCAGCGCTGGAACTCATCTGCATTGGCCGGCATTAAACGGCCTTGAATCTCGCCACCGAGACAAGAGAGTGCGGCGGCTGCCAGCACACCTTCAGGAGCGCCTCCGGAACCAACATACAGGTCAATACCAGCCTCGGGGAATGCAGGCGCCATGGCACCAGCCACATCACCGTCGCTGAGGAATTTGATCCGTACGCCGACTTTCCGCAGCGTTTTGATCGTGCTCTCATGTCGAACGCGGTCCAGAATCATGACGGTCAGATCCGAGATGTTTTTATTCAATGCGGCAGCTGCTTTCTCCAGTGTAACCTCAACCGGGTCTTCGATGCTGACCTTGCCGACCAGAGCAGGACCTACAGCCAGCTTCTCCATATACATATCCGGTGCATGGAGCAGGTTTCCTTTTCCCGCCACTGCAATAACCGATAAAGCGTTGTTCAGGCCCTTGGCCACGATTTCTGTACCTTCGAGAGGATCTACAGCAACGTCTACCTCGGGTCCTTCAGCGTTACCCACTTCCTCGCCGATGTACAACATGGGTGCTTCATCCATTTCTCCTTCACCGATTACCACCGTGCCGCGAATGGACACGGAATCGAACATGGCGCGCATGGCCAAAGTAGCCGCTTCATCTGCACTATTCTTGTCACCCCGCCCCATCCAGGGGGCTGAGGCTAACGCAGCCAATTCTGTTACTCGGACAATTTCCAACGCCAGTTCGCGTTCCATTTTTCCCACTTCCTTTCCAGTTTTCAAAAGCATACATTGAAAGTGGTGCTAAATCCATCGCAAATCCATATGAAATTGATCTATAATCAGGTCTAAGCGCTGCTTATGGTAATATCTACCTTTACATTTTGAAGTTAATAAGTTGTGGAATTTACTCTTTTTTTAAAGACTTTTTTAATAAAAGAACAATGATTTAACGTTAGTAAACCTAAAATTTCCATACCGTTTTTTGATCAAAACTCGATTATTCTCGGGTACAGGTTAACATGGACTGAAATTATTATTTTCATTTCCTCAAACAATGGATAATCAACATAAATGCTGATATTACTTAGGTGCAGACCCTTTATCAGGTCTTACAGCGAAAACGATTTACTTCAAGACGATTTTGGCAAGATTACTCCCTGTGTTGAATGGATATTAAGATGAAATTCCGCAACTTGGATTTGTATACTTCGGAATGAGAGCACACTCATTCATCGGTTTGACCGTCTTTAATTTTCTTTTAGCAATATAGATACTGCTTATAGGGGGCATTGAAAATAATCAGTTTACATAATAATAATTATGTTAATATAATCACCAAAATCTGTCCTTTTCAATTTCGATCTCTCTGTTTGTCGGTTCGCGAGCTTCGAACATCATTCATAAGTTCATGTTAATCAAACCCAAAAAAGACCAGAAAAGGAGAACACCTTCTCTGGTCTAAACTTTTCCCAATCTTTAATCATGTTGCACAACAATAGTATGCTCACTTTTAATTTCATTCGAAGATAATGAATAAGGTTCACTGCAGCTCTCCCCAGCCTTGCGCACCGCCCGTATAATACCTCCATATCCGGTGCAGCGGCACAGATTGCCGCATAATCCCGTTTCGATCTGCTCCTGCGTAGGCTGCGGATGCTGATCCAACAGTGCTTTGGTGGCAATGACCATCCCGGGTGTGCAGTAACCGCATTGGAAACCGCCTTCTTCAACAAAAGCCTGCTGAATTGGATGAAGACTGTCTGGCTGCTCACCTTGAAGCCCTTCAATGGTCGTAATCTCGCTTCCCTCACATTGATAAGCCATGACAAGGCAGGAATTGACCGGCTCGCCATCCATAAGCACCATGCATGCACCGCAGCGACCGACTTCGCAGGATACTTTCGTTCCGGTCAGCTTCAAATGAGTCCGAAGCACATCTACAAGCCGGGTCGTTTGGGCAATATGCAGCTGCTTCTCTTCCCCATTCACAACAGCTGTCCATCTGTTTCCAAGTGGCTCACTCATGAGGGACTCACTCCTTCCTGTAAAGGTACATCAAGCGGTTTGACCAATTGTTCTCGCGGCACGGGCAATCGGTTCACCCAAACGCCCGCAGCCTGGTGAATCGCTGCAGTTATCGCCGGAGCAAGCGCCACAGATCCGATCTCCCCAATCCCTCTTGGCCCAAAAGGATCCCCTTCCGGCAGGTCCTCAATAGCCTCGACCTCCAGGTTGGTATGAATATCCCGAATCGTTGGAATCAGGTATGTGTCCAGATTGGTTGTAAGATATCGACTATCCTGCATGACCGCATCTTCAGTTAATGTAAAACCAAGTGCCATCACACTCCCGCCTTCGATCTGTCCGATGAAGCCCATCGGATTAATGACAGGACCTGCGGCTACCACATGGCGTGTATCGAGCAATTTGGCTTCGCCAGTCAGGGTATTCACTTCCACCTCTGCCGCAACCGCCGCATACGTATATAAATAGTGACCACCCACTACATTATCCGGGGTGGTCGGATAATCGAAATGAGTATCAAAAATCCATTCTTCTACTTCGCCCTGCTTCACCAGCTCTGCATAGGGGATAACTAAACCCGATGTTACCGTCGGATCCTCCGATGGTTCTAAAGTTTCAGCAGCTGCATCAGGCTGTTCTTCCTGTCCTCCCCCTCTTCCAGAATGCAGCATTGATTTTATGTCCGTTGCATCTTCAGGAAACGTACCTTTGCGCCATACGCCACCGGCCCCTGTTACCAGTTCTTCGACCGGAATACCTGACAATGCAGAAGCAACCGACAGAACTCTGGAACGGAACGGTGTCTGTAATCGCTGCAGAGCCATCCAGGCCATGGTTGTTGAACGTGAAGCTGTGCTCGATCCGCTGTGAGGAACACGGTCCGTATCTCCAATGATGATGCTGAGATCGGTAGTGCTGCATTGAAACAGATCGCAAAGCATAATTTCCAGTGTAGCTATCAGACCCTGACCGAACTCTTCATAACTGAATGCTGCCTCAATCTTGCCTTCGGCGTTCAGGGATAGACGTCCTCCCGCCGGATCTGGAATGCCGTAACCAAGTCCTGCACCGTGCATGGCGAGGGCTGCCCCCACTCCGCGCTTGATCCAGGGGGGCCGAGAGTGATCTGCCGGGGGATGCTGATGTTTTTGCCAAAGCTTAGAGCGATCCATCGCTTCCCATACTTGTGACAGTCCATCTGTAACCAGAATCCGCTGATTCAGTGGTCCCAGGTCAGTCTTCACTCTCATGTTCCGTCTCCGAAACTCCCAGGGGTCCATGTTCATAATCTCCGCGAGCCGATCCATCTGTCCTTCCACCGCGAAGATAGCCTGATTGCCGCCGAATCCACGAAACTCCCCCGAGAGCCCATTATTGGTATACACCGACACGCCCTCCACATCCACATTTGGGATGGAGTAAGGTCCTAAACAATGCTCCGTGCAGAAGTTAAGCACAGGTGCTCCAAGCGTGGCATACGCTCCGGTATCTGCTGTAATGCGGACCCGGTGAGCCTGAAGGATGCCTTCGCGGCTGATTCCGGTTTGCATTTCGATTTTCATCGGATGCCGCTTCAGACCTGCACGAACGGATTCTTTGCGGGAATTGTGCATTTTTACAGGGCGCCCGCTTTTCAAGGCAAGAAGTGCACCATAAGGCTGTACGTTCAGTTCATCTTTCCCACCGAAAGAGCCACCAATGGGAGACGATACGACACGGATATTTTCTTCAGGACAACCGATAATCCGTGCAAGCTGCATCCGGTCTTTGTACCCGTGCTGGGTCGCTGCGTAGACGTTAAGCCTTCCTTCATCTGGAACAAACAGACCACCTTCGGTCTCCATATACGCGTGCATCTGACGAGGCGTATAGTACGTTTCCGTGACGATATGTTCACACGCTGCAAAGGCCTTCTCAGCATCTCCACGTTTGATCTCGGTGCGATGGAGAACATTGCCCGGGCCATGCGCATGCAACTCTGGCGCGCCAGGGGCCAGTGCAGCCTCGGTGCTGTCCAGCGGAGTAAGCTCCTCATACTCAACGTGGATTGCATCAAGGGCCAGTGCCGCCCGTTCCGGGGAATCCGCAGCAACCGCTGCAATGGCATCACCGACATAACGTACGACATCTTCGCAAAATACTGGTTGATCCGGCGTCGCGATGCCAAATCGATTCAATCCGGGTACGTCCTTGGATGTCAGAACGGCAAATACCCCTTCCATTGCCTCTGCTTCAGTAGTGTCTATAGACAAAATGCGGGCATGCGGGTATGTGCTGCGCAGCACTCTTCCATGGATCATATCGGGTAGAGTCATATCCGTCAGATATTGAAGTTGCCCGGTTACTTTTGGAACCCCATCGGGTCGCAGATGCCAGCGTTTACCACTATGTTCCCGATTCAGCAGCATGGTCTCTCTCCCCTTTTCAACAATGAATTTTGAACCATCTATATCCGATAAAGGAATACTCTACACTTGACCGTTGTTCGGATTGAACAACCTCAATTCTACCTATGGAGTGCTTCCCACAGCCCAGCTCCCAACATATTACCAGCTGTCTGCTTGCGGTAATGTTCACTAGCAAATGCATCACCATAAGTCACGAATTCTGAAGCAGCAGTGCTTCCGAGAGCTGTGGCTTGCATGATGGAAGCTTCTCCGCTGCGAAGCAATTGCTCCGACTCCGGGAGGCGCATGGCCATGCCCGAACCCCCGCCTGCCGCAATCGCAACCTTAATCCATCGACCATTTGAACCTATCTCACCGTGAAAAGCGATCGTCACCAGTGACGCACTGAACGTCTCCCGCCGACCCAGCTTACGGTAAAATGCAATTTCTCTCTCACCAGGTGTGTGGAAATCCGTATCTGATTCAGACACCATGTTCATCGGGATATGGATGGAGATTAACACATCATCTGGATTGCGACTGCCGTCACGTCCACCATTCAGCCAGGAGGCCAGAGAGCGGATCTCCATTCCTGCGTCCGTCATCCAATGCAACTCTGCGTTGTATACAAGCAATGCGGGAAGGGTATCCCCGACTCCTGACACAATATTGCCGCCGATTGTTGCTACATTCCGAATGGAAGGGGCTGCTATCGTGTTCACAGCCTCTTGCAGTAATGGCAGCTGGCTCAGTAACCTGTCCTTGGCACAACTATTCAATCGGGTCAGAGCCCCGATGACGATTCGGTCTCCATCAACATGTACTCCGCTTGCACCCGGAATACGAGCCAGGCTAATCATATGCTCCGGTGCGGGGACCAGGCCGCCTTCCCACTGGGTCCGCAGCAATGTTGCACCTGCAGCGAAACAATAGCGTCCCTTCAACCTGTTCTTCAACATTTGGAGTTCTTCCAGATCTCCAGGCTGCCATACCGATGGCATTGCTCCTGATCCATACGCTGGTATAACCATCGTTCCATCCCCTCTCTTGTTCTTCAATCTACGGGACGTTGGATGTCACCAAGTAACCCTTGGCATCGCTGGATCCATTCCGTCCAGGCGTGGCCTCATGGCGCAAATTTATGCCGCATGATCCAAATAATTCTTCAAATCATATGGGACTGAAGGAACTACGTCAATTACCTTCACATCGTTTTGGATAAATGTATAAATACGCCATGTGTTTTGTGCTTGATGCATTATTTACGACCAAAACCTCACACTTGTCTTCTTTAAGAACGATACAAGTAACACAAAAAAAGGCCACCCCAACTGCCTGGATGACCTATTCATGTCAAGATATAATCCATAAGGAATCTTATTCTGTTCAGTATTATTTAAGGATTCATATCCTACACAAACATTAATTCGTCTGATTTGACTCACTTACAAAATCCATAATGCGTTTTAGTTCCGGCTCGGTATCAGCGTCCCAGAAACAGAACTCAGGCAAAGCTACCTGTATACCCGTGTATTTGGCGTTACGCAAAATTTTGCGGGCACCCTCATCCCCACGGAGTGATCGGAGGTGTCCTGCCATATGGGAGCGGAAGGCTACAGGCGGCTTGCTTCCCTCACTGTCCGCAGCAGCTGCATAATCAGCCAGTCTGTTCGCAGCAAGGGCGGAAGATACCTGATTAATATCCTGTGCCCTCAATAAAGGTTGATCCCCCAAAAGAATCATAACTCCTTCCATTTCGTATTCCATGGCTGCCTTTATGCCGCAATGAAGTGATGCCGCCATGCCACAAGCATAATCTGTACAAAGAGCAATTCGAAGTCCAGCCTCCGGCCTGTAGCTGTAGGAAGCTGAGTTAAGCAGGTTTTCGGGAATCCATGCCAAGGAATCCTCCGGTTTCACAACACAGATGACCTGTTCCAGCTCAGAATCCAATGCCGCTTGTAGTGACCAGGCTGCCAATGCTCTCCCATCCGGCATGGCAAGAGATAACTTATCTCGTCCAAGGCGGGTACTCCTACCTGCCGCGAGCACAATGCCCGTCACTCGCATGTATATTCCCCCTTTGGACTGGACGATTACCATTGGACACAGCACGTCTGCAGGCGACCAGTTCGGCAGCAATACTAATGGCGATCTCCTCTGGACCATCTGCTCCAATACTTAGGCCAACGGGAGAGTGAACATTCGGAAGTGGCGGCAAATCTTTCAGCAGGCGTGCTGTCCGTGTTTTGGACCCCATAATGCCGAGGTAAGAATAGTCACAGTCCAACATCAGCTCCAGGAATTCGCGTTCACGCGGGAACTGATGGCTCATCAGAATGATGTAATCCCCGCTTTTTATATCCAGCACAGGTATGATCTCATGGGGAAAACCAAGGACGATCTCAACATTCGGGAATCGTTCAGCAGTACACAAGCCCTCTCTCCAATCGGCTACAATCACGCGAAATCCTGCTGCTCTGGCAAGCCTGGCTACAGGAATGGCGTCATTACCCGCTCCGATCATAATCAGACGAGGTTTGGGTGTGTATAGCGTAGTCATCTGCGGCGGCAGGTTCCAATCATCAGCTTCAGTTGATCCCCCGGTTTTCTCACGTTCTGCTGGTGCTGAACTAGAAGACACATTGGATGCATCGATCAAGGGGACTGGGACAAGAGCAAGATGTGGCGTATCGACTCGATCCGGATTCGAATCCATCGTGCTATCTATATCATCTGTAAAGGCATCCTGTTCATTGGTCAGCGGCCGGCCGGACTTTGCTGTACCGCCCCCGTTGGTCACGAGCAATGGACGTAAGGATAAATCATGTTTCCCATCTATTGAAATAATCCGTTTCCACCCATACCGAATGTAGGAATACTGATCCAGAAAGGTGCGGGTCAACTCTACAGCAGAGCCAGATTGGAAACACGCGTGCATTTCCGATATTACGGTCCTTAGCTCACTGCAGACAGGTTCAAGCATAATGATGACTAAGCCTCCGCAGCCAATCGTTTCGCCCCAGGAGAGATCGTCCTCAGGACGCATGTCATATTCGACAAATTCCATCTGTTCTGTATCCAGCACACGCTCTACACGTGCCTGAAGATCACTCTCCAGACACCCGGGACTGATACTGCCATACATCCTGCCATCTTCGGTCAAGAGCATAGAGACCCCCTGCTTACGGTAAGCATGACCTTCCACCTTGACCGCCGTCGCAAGTACACAGCGTGCTTCACGGGCCGCAATTGTACACAGATCATGCATATCCATATTCGTCTCCACCTTTCCGAATAGTCTTTACATCAACTCAAACTTACAGATTTTCTGAAACGCTGTGTAGGTCAGATTCTTTTCATCAAACGTGCAATGCTCTTATCCGATTCACGAAGTACGATGCCACGGTCGATCGTCTGGATTTTGCGGTTTTTAAGCACAATGCTTCCATCAATGATGACTGTGTCCACACAGCTTCGAGTTGCGGAGTAAACTACGCGGGAATAGACATCCGTCTCATAGGAAGGGTACGTATGGAAATCATCCAGATCCAATAGCACCATATCTGCCTTTTTGCCAACTTCCAAACTGCCAATTTCCTTCGACAAACCAAGCACTTCGGCACCACCCATGGTTGCCATGCGCAGCACTGTACGTGCATCCATAATTGTTGATCCATGGGGAACCTTTTGAATCAGTGCAGTCAGGCGCATCTCCTGGAACATATCCAGATTATTGTTGCATGGTGCACCGTCGGCGCCGATACCTACAGCGATCTGGCGGTTGAGCAGGTCTGGAATTTCAGCTATGCCAGAGGATAATTTCATATTCGACCCTGGACAGTGGGTCACTTTTACACCACGCTTGCGAATAATTTCCTTTTCCTCTTCACTCAGCCACACACAGTGCGCAAGCACCAGACGCGGAGTTGCCAGACCGATATGATCAAGGTAGACAATATTACGCATGCCGCGTTCGTGTTCGACCAATTCAATCTCGCCACGATTCTCCGAAGCATGCGTATGCACTTTCACATGGTACTTGCTCGAGAGATCACGTACTTCTACCAGCAATTCTTCTGTACAAGAAACGACGAATCGTGGACAAAAGGCATATTGAATACGTCCGCCTCCAAAGCCGTTCCATTTTTCCAGCAAGTCGACACTTTGCTGCAGCGAAGTTGCTGTATTTTCACGCAGCGGCTCAGGGACTTCATCGCCATGGTCCATCATGACCTTGCCTGAAATAACCCGAATGCCACTCTGTGCCATCGCCTGAAAAGCCGAATCCGTATGATGTACGGTTTCCATGTCCAATATGGTCGTTGTTCCACTCGAAATCAATTCGCCGAGTCCAAGCATCGCCGAATAATAGACGGATTCCTCATCATGTGCTGCCTCAAGCGGCCAGATCCGCTGCCTCAGCCAATCCATTAGCTCGAGATCATCCGCACGGCCGCGGAAGAGTGTCTGGCACAAATGAATATGCGTTTGAATAAAACCTGGCAGCAGCACCTTGCCACGAGCGTCAATGACCTGATCTGCCTGAACGTCGATATGCTCGGCGATTTCTTTGATTTTGTTATCCTCAATCAGCAGATCTCCTGTAAATACGTCTTCTTCTGCATTCATCGTGACGAGCTGAGCGCCTTTCAGCAGGATTGTTCCCATGATAATCTCCCCTATCCGTATCTGTCTCTGTTCTGTTACTCTGCACCAATGCGAGGTCGGAACAACCTACCATCTAACCGCTGTTACCACCCAATAGCCATGCCGTCTCCTCGGGGATCAGCAGCCCCGCTGATCATGCCATCTTCACGGATAACGATGCCCTGCGATTGCCCCATAATGTCATCCCAAGGCGCTCTGACTTCCACGTTATGCCCCCACTGGGCGAGCATCTCGCATACGTCATCATGATAACGGTTTTCCACTCGCATGGTGTCACCTTCTTCGCCCCATGTGCGTCCGTACACCCAGCGCGGCAGACCGATGGCTTCCTGAATGTTAAGGCCATAGTCGAGTACACCCGTGAGTACGGATAACTGCGTTTGAGGCTGTCCTTCTCCACCTTGTGTACCTACGAGCATATAAGGTTTTCCGTTACGGGTGACAAGCCCCGGCATAAGGGTGTGGAAAGAGCGTTTATTCGGTTCAAGCACATTGGCATCCATCGGATCAAGGGAGAAAAAGGACCCCCGATTCTGCATGATCACACCGGTGTCTCCCGGAATATAGGCTGCGCCAAAATCAAAATACAGACTTTGAATAAACGAAACGGCGTTGCCATCCTGATCAACAACAGCCGCGTAGGCTGTATCCTGCCCAATCGTCTTAGACAAAAAAGGCTGTGCTACCGGAGGAGCAGACTGGATCTCATTCCATAACTCATCCCCGTAAGTCTTGGATAACAGATGATTCAGCGGGATCTCCCGAAAGTCCGGGTCGGTCAGATATCGATCACGATCACGAAATGCCTTTTTCACCACTTCGGCCATCAGATGATAGAACTCCGGTGAAGTGCGTGCTACGGAAGACAGATCGATATGTTCGAGCATGTTTAACATCATCAGCATGGAGAAGCCCTGCGAGTTGGGCGGCATCTGGTGCACCTCATACCCACGGTACCCGGTGCTGACAGGCTTCACCCACTCCCCTTTGTGAACTGCAAAATCCTGTGGTGCAAGCATGCCGCCATCCTCGCGAATAGCCGAAGTTAAGCGGTCTGCCAGTTCTCCTGTATAAAAAGTATCCCGTCCCCCCACCTGAATCAGGCGAATGGAGGCGGCGAGTTCAGTCTGGACGAGTAGCTCACCTTCCTGCAAAAGTGTACCAAAAGGGGCAAATACCGCTCGCAGCGGTGTGTGCCCCATAATGAAGTCTTCATCTCGTTCCAACCAGAGGCGCAGATTGCGGGATACAGGGCATCCCTGCTCTGCATACCGCGCTGCCGGTTCAAGCAGCTGCTCCCACGGCAGTTTGCCGTAGCGGGACCAGACTTCCCACCAAGCATCCACCATTCCTGGAACCGTAATTGCACTGAGCACTCCGCGCTGAGGAATTACATTCATGCCCATCGCCTTGAACGTGTCGGCATGGATGCCTGCCGCTGAACGACCACTCCCGTTGTAGGCGGTAATCTCACCGCTGGCTCCATCGTGGATGAGGAAGAAGGCATCGCCTCCAAGTCCGGTCATGTGTGGATAAACTACGCCAAGAGCAGCGCTCACGGCAATGGCTGCATCATAAGCGTTACCGCCTTTCTGAAGAATCGAGCTTCCAACCGCGCTCGCCAGGTAGTGCGGAGAGGTGACCATCACCTCTCTGGAAACGGGCATGTGGTTTAGCATAAGGCTCCCTCCTTCCCCGCGTAAACGTCCAGTGCTGCCTGCACCGCCTCACCAGCAGGTAATCCATGCCGGTGACGCAGCAGCACGGCTTCCAGAGCACCAAGCACATGCAGTACATTTTTGCGCTGACAGCTGAAACCCATCGTGCCGATCCGCCAGATTTTCCCCTTCAATGGTCCGAACGAGCTGGCGATCTCAATCCCGAAATCCTCCAGAAGCATACTCCGGACCGATTCTCCGTCGATGCCGTCCGGAATGTTAATACACGTAACTACTGGAAGTTTGCTGCTCAGGTCTCCATACAGCTGAAGTCCCATACCCTGAATTCCGGCTACCAGCGCGCGTTCATTGATCCGATGCCGCTGGAAACGGGCATCCAGTCCTTCCTGAAGCAGAATGCGCAGCCCCTCATGAAGACCGTAGAGCATCGAAGTTGCTTCCGTGTGATGATTCAAACGCGCCGAGCTCCAATAATCCTGCAGCTGGCTCAGGTCGAAATAGTTGCTTGCAATGGTTCGCCCTATTGCCCTCGCGCTTGTTGCGTCACGGAGTCCTCGTTCGACGGTTTTGCGGCTCATCAGTTTTTTCTCAACGCGGCTGTTATACGTTAATGGTGCCATTCCGGAAGGAACGGACAAACACTTCTGCGTTCCACCCATCACTGCATCCAGATGCCAGGCATCCGTCTCGACGGGTGTACCGCCTATTGTAGCGACCGCATCAACGACAAGGAGAATATCCAATTCTCGGCACACTTTGCCAATCTCCGCAAGTGGCTGCATCTGTCCAGTGGATGTCTCCCCATGAACCATTGCGACCAGGCTTGGCTTATGGACATGAATAGCCTTGATTACCTCTTCCGGATCAAATACCGAGCCCCACGTTGTTTCAATAAATACAACATCAGCACCGCAGCGCTCCGATATTTCCACAAGCAGATGTCCAAATCGCCCGTAAATGGGAACCAGTACTTTATCCCCTGGCTGAATCAGACTGACCAGCACAGCTTCAATGCCTGAGCGGGACGTCCCGTCCACCGGATAGCACCATTCATTATTGGTCATATATAACTCACGCAGCATGGCCATCGTTTCATTCATCAGGGAAGTGAACTCCGGATCGAACTGTCCCAGGATCGGGAAGGACAATGCCCTTAGAACTCTTGGATCGACTTCAACTGGCCCCGGCGTCATGATCGTTCGCAAGGACGGGGACAATTCTCTATAGTTGGACATGTTCACTCAACTCCCGTAACCGTATTTATAGAGTAGCTGAACCAGGACCCGAAAACCTCGCATCAAGTCCTCCTCAGCTGTATATTCAAGTGGATTATGACTAATTCCGGCCTGACTTGGTACAAAGATCATCGCTGTCGGGCAAGCTGGCTGGAAAATTTGTGAATCATGCCCGGCCCCGCTTGGCATATGGATATAAGACAATTGCTCCTGCTCGCAGATCTTCTGAATATCCGATGTGATCTGTTCGTTCATTGGAATCGGAGTAACTGACAGGTGCTCTTCCCAGTTCAGTTCCAGTTGCAGTTCTGATGCTATCCGGCTAAACTCCTGGAGCATATCATGCCAGCAGCGGTCTATGCTCCCCTGCCGAATATGACGAATATCAAGAGAGAATACGGCACGCGCAGCAACCACATTTCCTACACCAGGTTCAGCGGTGATTCGCCCAACGGTTGCCACGAGCGGTTCTCCCGCTGCCATAGCAATCCTTCTAACCGACGTGATCATCTCGGCTGCACCTGCAAGTGCATCCTTCCGCCAGGACATGGGTGTAGTTCCTGCATGATTGGCTTCACCGCTGACTGTAATGCTAAATCGCTTCTGTCCTACAATATCGGAAACAATGCCGATTGAATGACCCAGCCGTTCAAGAACCTGGCCTTGTTCGATGTGAAGTTCGATAAATGCACCGTATTTTTGAGCAGCCGCTCTGTAGCTGCTGTCCGGTCCGAATCCAGCTTCACGAATCGCTTGTGCAAATGAAGTCCCGTCTATGTCCTTCAACTGTTGAACCTCTTCAAAAGAGGTGACACCCGTTATACTTCGAGATCCCCAATAGGCAAATGGAAACCGGCTTCCTTCCTCTTCGCAAAGTGATACAACTTGAAGCGTACGTTTTGGTGCCCCGAATTGCTGCTGCAAGTACTCCAGGGCGAGTACCCCCGCCGCTACCCCTAAGGCTCCGTCATACTTGCCGCCGTACACGACAGAATCGATATGTGATCCGGTCACAATGGGGAGGTGTTCAACACCTGCTTCAGAATCTGTGCCTCTTAGCGTGCCATATAGATTACCTGATTGGTCGAATTCGGGAATCAATCCCTTCTCCTGCATCCGTGCAGCCAATGCATGCTGCGCCTCACACCAGGCTTTGTCGTACAGCAGGCGAGTAACCCCGCCCTTGGCATCGGCACCAAACGTCGACAGCCAATCCAGCATGGTTTGCAGTTTCACTTCTGCCAATTGGGGCAAAGGAACAATCGGCTCTTCCGTACCGGATGCCAAGTACATTCCAAACTCTGTCATGATGCTCCCTCCGTTCCGCGCATGCCAATCATGCCATGTGAGCCAGCAGCAATAAATTGTCCTGCAGGTTCATGGGACACCCCTTCTTCTGCACCGTACACTCGCAAGCCCCGGCAGTATACTTCCTCAATGGTGCAGGCAAACGTACGTCCAACATAAGGACTCTGTTTGTGGGTATATAGCAGGTCTTCCGTTTTCAATGTGGTACTTTTATTCCAATCAATCAACACCAGATCCGCATCCTTGCCGATGGCAATTTCCCCTTTGCTCTCAAGCCCAAGCCTCCTGGCAGGCTGTAAAGCGAGAACCCTTCCGAGCAAAGGCAAGTTTATATGACGGCGAAGATATCCTTCATCCAGCATGATCAGCAATGTGCTCTGCGCGCCGGAAATGCCGCCCCATATTTCGAAAAAGTTACTGGACTGTTTCATGGATGGCGGGCACGGAGAATGATCCGATGCAATTACATCAATGAGTCCCGATGCCAGTGCATCCCATAACTTCTCTTGTTCAGCACGGCTCCGGAGTGGTGGGGCACATTTCGCTACAGCGCCCAATTGAACAACATCCTGGTCCGTGAGTGTCAGATAATGCGGGCAAGTTTCCGAGGTAACATCCTGCCCACGTCGCTTGGCCTCTGCAATCAATTCCAATGCTTCTCTCGTGCTGATATGCACAAAATGTAATGGGCATCCGGTCTGTTCTCCGTATTGAAGCGCCCTGTTCACTGCCAAGACCTCAGCTTTTGCCGGACGGGACTGTACATAATCCATTGGCCCGGTCTTTCCTTCGGCTATACTTCTTGCGCCAAGCTCTGCAACCATTCCTTCGTCTTCTGCATGAAGAGCGAGTACGCGATTTAGCCTGGCAATCTCATGCATTCCGTCCAAAAGCGTATGGTCATCCGCTCTCGCAAAAATGTCTTCCCCTTCTCCGCCCGGCTCGGACATAAAAGCCTTGAATCCAGCTGCACCAGACTGGGCTAAATGGGCCAGCTGCTGTCGATTACCGGGAACAAGCCCGCCCCAAAATGCATAATCAACATAGGACTGTCCTTTGGCTGCTTTCATTTTCTTATCCCACGCCTCCGGACTTGTTGTTGGGGGCACACCATTTAACGGCATATCGACATAGGTTGTAATCCCACCTGCAGCGAGAGAAGCCGATCCGGAGCGGAATCCCTCCCAGCTTGCCAGTCCCGGTTCATTGAAATGAACATGAATATCCACGACGCCAGGCATGGCCGTCAAACCAGCTGCTTCTATGATTTCAGTTCCATCATCCGCCTTCAGATGCGCTGACAGAGCCGTTATTTTCCCATTTGTAATACCGATATCCAGTTCATCAACATGATCTCTTAACACAACCCGGGCCCCCCGGATGATTGAATCGTACTTTGTCATTTGGATGCCCTCCCCTGCGTCAGAACCAGCGTTCGAATCTCTTCAGCTTCCCCGATATGTACTGTAACCTCCTGGAGCGATCAATAAAGGAATATGATAATGGCTCGCTGCGTCGGATACGGCAAAACGAATCGGTACCACCGTCCATAATGCCTGCCCTAACTCTTCGAGTGAACGCTGCGCATAATAATCCTCAACATCGAAATGAAGCTCATACACGGCCTGCTCCAGCTTACCTGCATCCAGCAACGGTACGTCCAGACGGCCATCACCATTGGTGACCGATTCAGCCACTTTCACCTTGAACTCCTTCTCTTCATCCTTGTGCAAAACATACAGCTCAACTCGAACCCCCGCAGCCGGAACTCCTTTGGATGTGTCCAGCACATGCGTTGTTATCCGTCCTCCTGCTGCTGACATTATGATCCACCCTCTCTCTCGGAGCCATCACCCACTGATTCGAGATCATTTCTTGTCATGGAGAAACCCTGGAAGCCATAAGGCGGTCTGGGCTCGGTATACACCTTCCCGTCTCCTTCTTTCACTTCCTCAAGCACCGTTTCCCAAGTTCGATTGTTGGATTCAAAAGAGACTTCACTCAGTTGCCCGAACCGCTTCAACAGACGAAGTCCAATATGATACAGCAGGTGTTGAATGGATGCAGAATGGCATTCATGGAAAACAGCAGCAGCTACATCACTTACCTGCTCCGCGGCGACGTAACGTCCACGGGAATCGTCCATTCCATCTCTGGGATCGTCGTAACGCCAGTTGATATCCAGGAAAATGAACAGCGGACGATCCATCGCCTCAGGCAAAGTTGTATATTCGTCCCGGATAAATCCGGAAAATTCACTTCCTTTGACCTTGATCAATCGAAGATCGGCCACACCACTGAAATGATTACTCAATTCAATTTGTTGACCATTTCGTTCTGCCTCTAATGCGGCTGTGGCCCGATCATTCTGGGAATACCGGAATACCAGCGCACTCGATCGATAACTTCCATCAATCCCGATGGGGACATCTGCAAAAGGAATCTGATCTGCCGTCATCTGTACCTTCGTCATCTGAGGATACGTCTCGAGCAACCGCTGACTGACGTAAGCAAGAAAGCCTTCAACTGTAGCACCGGTGTAGCTCGTAGCGTGTTTGAGAATAAAATTCTTCATGGAGTCCGTGGCAACAACGCGAGAATTATCTCCTTCCGTAAAAGAAGGCAAAAATTCATCTCCCTGCACAGCTACCTTTATGTTCATGCCAAACAGAATGTTGCTTCGCCCGGTAAAAGGGGATTCCGGAATCGGACTGATGCCGGTCAGGGGTTTGGCGTAGGAACGGTACACCCATACATCCCCTTTGCCGTAATACATGGTTCGTTTTGGCATTGCAGCAGTTTTCGACACCAATTCATGTTCATGGCCGATTTGTGCCAGCCACTGCTCCAGACGAATGGATGCAATTTTGAATACTTCCTTCAGAGCCGTCTGAAATTCTTCTTCCCGACCTCGACCGTTACGCTGACGTATGGATTCGAGTATGGAATGAGCGGTATGACCTTTCACCGCTAATATAAACGGAAAGCCGAATCGGCTTGTATATTCCTTGTTTAATTGGCTCAGTTCGCTGTACATCTCCGGGGAGAGCGAATCAAGTCCAGCACCGGCTTGTTCCTGTACGGAATTGCTGCTCATGCTAATCCTTGCTCCAAGATCGGGATGGTTGCGAAGCAGCTGCAGTATGACCTTGTCTTCGGATGTTTCGACTACATTTTTCATTACATTTATCATGTGTTCCATTGAATCAAAGGGTCGCAAAGTCCAGGAACGTTCCGCCACCCACGGTGATTCCTCAAATAATCCACCAAAGGTATGCACGAACTGCGTGACAGACCAGCTGTTAACGAGTTTAATGAGATCGCTCATGTTAGAACCTCCGGTCTTCTGTAGATTGATGTTTTTCATTTTAAGGTTCAAGATAGGATGCAGCAATAATATTTACGCAATTTTGTAATATAACATAACATCACAATAGGGATTTGTTATCTATGCACGGGATTCAGGACTTACATGTCATAAAACCTAAAAAAGACCGTACACCCTGTAAGGGGCGCACGGTCTATTGCTCTATATTGATGTTATTGTGATGATGCACAAAACCATTTTCCTTGCATGCCTTTCGCCTTGGATCACTTCATCTGGACTTATCCAACATTTAGTTATTGCAGAACTTATGCTCGTGCTGTTGTTTTATCACGACCAAACTTGCGGAACGTAAATACCAGCTTTAATTTTAGAAGGTCATTGGTTTTCTTGAAATCCATCTGAAGCAGGCTTCCGATTTTCTCCATTCGGTAGGTGATGGTATTCCGGTGCACGAACAGCTGCTTGGCAGCTTCATTGATAAGTCCGTCATTCTCAATAAATGATTCCAGCGTGTTCATCAATACCTGGTTCGGATCGCCGTCTCTGGCCAGTAAGGGCTCCAGTACCTTATTGCAGTAGTTCTCCATAATGTTATCCGGGACATGTTGGAACACATAGGCGAACTCCAGCATCTCGAACTGGAGCGCACGGTCTTTCATCCCGAAGCGGCGAGCCAATTGCCGAGTATCCAGACACTCTTGATAAGCTTCACGCAGTGATTTGGGCTCATGCTTCATCTTGCTGATCCAGAACCGCGGAGCAGATGCCCCTTTTGCCTCCTGGGCAGATAACACATCCGCGAAGCGGCTCAATAGAAAACTTGATAATTCTTCGCCATAGTCTCGGCCGGTCGGACATGTATAAATGGACAGGATCCCGTCTTCCATCTGAAAATGCTGCGAAGCTGTGAACTGCATGAGTGGATTGTATTGCAATTCCCGATGAATTTGTTTCAGCAATTTTCCTTCGGCAAAAACTGAAGGTTCCAGTGTAATGAGTACACATTGATACGTACCCTGGAACAGATGAACGCCTTTGTTCTCGCTAAGTCTGGTCAATTCCTCTACAGTCATTTTGTTATCGAGGTACTGGGTTAACAGGGTACGCATCTCGTCCTGTACGGTCGGATTAATGTGTTCGCGATACGTCATATCCATATAAAACGCCAGTACGTCCGCAGCCTGTTGGAATAATTCTTCCTCTGCTCGAAGAGAGAGCGCCGAGTCTGTAAACACAAGCAGAAACCCGTATTCTTCATCATTTTGCTTGATCGGAACACGATGACAACTGCCCTGATTCCATTTCACGCGATGCATGACGGATTTCCATGGCCAGCCCTGTGCCAACGCATCACCAGCAATGCCATCGCTACCATAGAGCACATGCCCCCGTGAACCAATGACCGCCAGCGGGTAATTCAAAACCGTCGCGAGCTCTGCAAATACATTACGATGCTGCTGCTGTTGCAATGCAAACTGCATCAGTTTTTTCTGTTTTTGCACGACTTCATGGAGCAACCTGTGGCTGCGTTCGTGTTCCGCTTTGAACAAGGCATTCATCTGATCGGAAAAGGTAAATTGAAACGGCAGTTCCAACAGTGGCAGGCGCAGACGATCCGCTTCCTCAATAATCCCTTGCGGAATGGACTGCCAGAAACGCCCAAGCTTAATACCGAGCCCAGCACAGCCGCGGTCATTCAGGCGGCGCATTAAACGCAGCGCATCTGTCTCATTGTCTTTCATGATAAAAGCGGTTGTGAATAATAATTCTCCGGATTTAATCCAATCCGCTATATCTGGAGCGTCCATGACATTAACGGATTTCATCATCCGTGAAGTCCCTTCCCCGCCGGCAACCAGTCTGGCCTCGGACAACGGGTATACCTGTAAAGCCTCTTTAACCGTAAGTTGCATGGACACTACCTCCCATATATATAACTAACGAAGTTATATTTTACTCTTATCATGGAAAAACAAGCTCAAATTTGCGATTTCATGCTTTCCATTTTGAGAAAACCGTATGATTTGTTAAGTATTATAACATCATTTTTAATTTTATAGCTTACATGAGAAAAAAATAAAACCCATGACAACGTCGCAGCCTTGGCTCTGCAAACTGTCATAGGTTTTATATTTTCATTTTGGAATGCTCAATTTACGATTTTTAAGTTCAAATTCCAAGTGTTTCCGGACTTAGCCATAATTTCATCCGGGACAATACCTCTTTGATATTTAGCGGTTTGCTAATATAGTCTGAGGCTCCTGCCGCGATACATTTATCACGATCTTCTTTCATGGCTTTGGCCGTTAATGCGATGATCGGCAGCTGAGTGAGCTTCAATCGTTCCCGAATCTGACGCGTGGTTTCGTAACCATCCAATTCCGGCATCATAATATCCATCAAAATGATATCAGGATTGGCTTCCCCGCGTTCCAGCATCTCCAGACATTCATACCCATTCTGTGCAGTAATGACTTGCATGCCATACTGTTCAAGTGCATTGGCGAGTGCATAAACATTGCGGATATCATCGTCCACGACGAGAACTTGACGGCCATTCAACAACGATTCTTCCAGAGGGGTAAGTAAAATGTCATCTTGCGATGAGTTTGAAAAGGAGTCCATCATTGCTGCAGGCATTGTTGTCGCTACCTCGTTCAAAAACAGTCTTGAAGTGCTCGCCATTTCCGGCTCCTCCCGTTTCAATGGCAAGAACAGGGTAAATACGCTTCCCTGCCCTTCACGGCTAGTCGCAGATATGGAACCTCCCAGCAGCGTCGCGAGCGATTGTGAGATGGACAGCCCCAGCCCCGTTCCGCCGTATTTGCGTGCAGTAGCTCCATCAGCCTGCTTGAATGCATCAAAGATCTGTAACAGCTTGTCGTCCGGGATACCGATCCCTGTATCACTAACCGAGAATGCAATCACTTCCGTTTCCGCCGCCCCTGCTTCAGAGCCTGCCAGATTCATTCTGGAGATGGTCAAGGCCACTTCACCCTCATGCGTGAATTTGAATGCATTCGAGAGCAGATTTCTTAAAATCTGATGCAAGCGCATTTCATCCGTCACAATGAATTCCGGCAAATCGCCTTGCATCTGGATACGGAAGTCGATTCCTTTCTGCTCGGCAGTTTTCAGGAAATACTGATTCATCATTTCTGGCAGCACGTTGAGATAAACATCGTCCAGATCAATGTCCATCTCTCCGGCTTCCACTTTGGACAAATCGAGAATATCATTGATGAGATTAAGCAGATCTTTACCGGATGTATGAATAACAGATGCATATTTTTGCTCTTCACTACTCAAGTGCTGATGTTTGTTCTCGGCCAGAATCTCCGATAGTATTAACATACTATTAAGCGGAGTACGAAGTTCATGTGACATGTTAGCCAAAAATTCGGATTTGTATCCCGAACTGGTCCGCAGCTGATCTGCCACATTGGCAAGCTCGCTGGCAGACGTTTCAGCTGCATTTTTTTGCACTTCCAGACGCTCGTTTAATATATGCAGCTCTTCCGTCTGCATTTGCAGTTCCTCTGTCTGCGACAGCATCTCCTCGGTTTGTGCCTGAAGTTTCTCGGACTGAGCCTGCAGCTCTTCATTCAGAACCTGGGATTCATCATATAACTGCTGTAATTCCATACGTGTTGCCGTCGAATGAAGGGAAACACTAAATATCTCGATTAGTTCCTTAAGCTGATCCAGTTCATTCTCCTGTAAAGGTTTTAATGAAGCGAGCTCAACCACCGCTATGGTTCGGCCCTCGAAGATAACAGGCACCACTGTTAGCGATGTTGCAGATGCATGGCCCAACCCGGAAGAGATTCGGATATAGTTCTGCGGCAAATCGTTCATGCGCATTATCCTTTTTTCTACTGCGCTTTGACCTACGAGTCCCTCGCCTGGAGCCAGGGACACTTCGCCAAGAGAGCGCTCTTTTTCCCCGTCCGCCGCATACGCAGCTACACGAAGCAGCCGATTATCTTTCCAATAGTAGAGGATACCGTAGGGAACTTCCAGCAGGATGGCAAGCTGATTCAGGAACAGGCGTGACAGTCCCTCGAGATTGTTGGGATTCTGCAAGAGAGTGGCGATACTTGTAATCTGATCCTTCACCCGATTCTGTTGCTGCACCTTATCCAGCAATAGGTTGGTCTCACGACCAAGGTCACCCACTTCATCCTGTGTTCGCACATGAATCCGCTCTGTCAGGTTGCCGCCCTTTGAAATATCGCTGATGGTTTGTTTGACTTCACGTAGTGTTTTGACAATATTACCGGAAAGTATAATAGCTGCTACAATGGAGAATGCGGCAATCGCAGTCCATAAGGAGTACATGATCGTAAGCAGCGTGGAGCTGCGTTCAGCAAGGCTGTTTACCCGGGCTTCCGTTAAGGCAATCTCTGTATTGCGAAAACTTGAAAGTTGAGCCCGGAGTAGATCGATTTCATTTTTACCGGGATCGGATTGAAAAAACGAAACCACCTTTTCCTGATCACCTTGTCTCTTCAATTCAATAGAAGGCTCGCCTGCAATTTCAATCCAGCGTGTGATATGGGTTTTAATCGTTTGCAAACTCTGCTGCTGGGAGGGGTTATCACTAATCAGCCCGTACAGCTGATCATAATTCGAATTCCACTCCGAAAGCGCTTGATTATAAGGGTCCAGGTAACTGTCTTTTCCTGTAAGCATGAATCCTCGCTGTCCGGTTTCCATGTCGAGAACATCTTTCTCAATGGCATTGGTCAGATTATGCACTTCCAG
This sequence comes from Paenibacillus xylanilyticus, assembly GCF_047246825.1. Lineage (GTDB taxonomy): Bacteria > Bacillota > Bacilli > Paenibacillales > Paenibacillaceae > Paenibacillus > Paenibacillus xylanilyticus_B. Next base: position 837,179 of record NZ_JBFOLB010000001.1, read on the forward strand.
GTCATGATGGCTTATAAAATCGTTTTCTTTTTGCAATTCATTAATTTGAGCCGATAAAACGAGCAAGGCGGCACCGAATAACAACACAACCACAAGATAGCCCAACAGAATTTTGGAGCGTATCGTAAATCTTCTCTTCGTCGACAACGCGGAAACCTCCAATGAAATAAACAATTCACCGAACAATAAATTAGATCTGCATATGTAGTTTATCTGGATACGTTATGTCTGACAAGCATTATATCCGCATATTACCTATTCCGAATCCGTATATTCCCAGTATATGAATTAGAGGGTTAAACGCATTTTGTTCTAATTTTCCGTAGTCTGAATGTTATGAGGCTTGAAGGTGAGACCAGATGTGGCTTTATGGGAAAATTGTTTCTATTCAAACTTCCCAATAAAAAAACGACCTGCTTAAGCAGGTCGCTTTTTTATTTCATCTTGCTCTCATATCTATTTTCCTAGGATGTTTAAATTATGCTTTCGGTGCAATCATCTTAGCCGGATCAACATACTGATCGAACTGTTCCTCAGTTAGTAATCCCGTTTGCAGAGCAGCCTCTTTCAGTGACAATCCTTCCTTATGAGCCAGCTTCGCAATCTTGGCTGCATTCTCGTAACCAATGTGCGGGTTAAGAGCAGTGACCAGCATCAGCGAGTTGTTGAGGTTATGTTCAATTTGACCCAAATTAGGCTCAATGCCGACAGCACACTTATCATTAAAGGCAATGATGGAGTCCGCTAGCAGTTGTACGGATTGCAGGAAATTATAAATGATTACAGGTTTGAATACATTCAGCTCAAAGTTACCCTGACTTGCCGCGAATCCGATCGCAGCATCGTTCCCCATCACTTGCGTAACGACCATGGTCAGCGCTTCGCTCTGGGTCGGATTCACTTTGCCTGGCATGATGGAACTGCCCGGTTCGTTCTCTGGAATACGGATCTCCCCGAGACCACTGCGTGGACCACTTGCAAGCCAGCGAACATCATTAGCAATCTTCATCAGGTCAGCTGCAAGCGCTTTAACTGCGCCATGGGCGTAAACCACTTCGTCATGACTTGTCAGTGCGTGAAATTTGTTGGGTGCTGATACAAAATCCTTGCCTGTATGTTTGCCAATTTCCTTGGCAGTATAATCACCAAAATCAGGATGGGCGTTAATTCCCGTTCCTACAGCTGTACCGCCAATCGCAAGTTCCTTCATATAATGAACACTGTCGCGAATCATGCGCTCACTCTTGTCCAGCATGGCTTCCCAGCCACTGATTTCCTGACCAAGTGTAATGGGTGTAGCGTCCTGCAGGTGGGTACGTCCAATTTTGATAATATCCTTAAACGCTTCGGCTTTGTCTGCAAAGGTCGATTTCAGTACAGCAATCGCTGGCAGAAGCTGATCTTCAACTGCAAGCACACCAGCAACATGCAGAGCAGTCGGGAACGTATCATTAGAGCTCTGGGACATGTTCACATCATCATTCGGGTGCAATCGTTCTTCCTTGCCCTTCTGTTCGAGCAGCTGGTTGCCCAGATTGGCGATGACTTCATTCACATTCATGTTGGATTGCGTACCACTTCCGGTCTGCCATACTACTAGAGGGAAATGATCGTCAATTCGGCCAGCAATAATCTCGTCCGCTGCATACGCAATGGCATCCGACTTGGCGGCAGACAGCTTGCCGAGCTTATGGTTGCTCGCTGCAGCACTCTTTTTCAAAATGGCAAGCGCACGAATAACTTCCATCGGCATATGTTCGCGCCCAATCGGGAAGTTTTCCTTGCTGCGCTGGGTCTGTGCACCCCATAATCTGTCGGCTGGTACTTTCATTTCTCCGAGTGTATCTCTCTCAATGCGGTATTCCACTTGATTTTCCTCCTCCAAATAGTTGGTCTGGAACTCTCGTAAGCGTGTATCCCTTTGTCATATTATACATGATTGTCCTTCAGGTTTTCACCTTTTCGACAAAATTGTAAGCGTACCTCAAAATGTGCAAATCATATTGATTTACGAGTAAATCGGATAAAGGCGGCTGGTTTGTTCGAATATTTCACCAGGCTCAAGCCCGATCAATCCCATCTCTTCGGCTGGTATACCTTGTACATTTGGGGCATTGACCAAGTTCATCTGGGGTTCAGGACAGAAAAATCCGCCTTCCGTATTGTTGTTCCAGATCATCCAGTGTTTGTATGAAGCGCCTACATCATAAACGAACTTGTCCCCTGTACGCTGATTCGTAAGCTCCATGTAGTTTCGACCATTCTGTGGCTCGGCTGTATAGTGATTGTCCATGGCCTCAAAGAACGGGCTGACACCTTCAGCTTTTAACTTTTCCTCATTCGGTGAAAGCGGTTGAAATTGGCCGGTAGGCAAAGAACGTTCATTTAGTTCACGACGCTGACCAATGGTGATTTTTGTAGTGTAATCCGACACATGGCTGTCCGGTACAAACGCGACATTGATGGCGGTATGAAAAGCAAACAAATTCGGCATGCGTTCTTTGCCGTTATTGCGAACATTCAGCTGCTGTTGAAGCCCGGTGCTGCCAAGGGAATAACGAAGGGTTACCGTAAACGTGAAAGGCAGATATTGATGGAAAAGATGTCCCTCTTTAACTTCCTGGCTGAGTAGTATATAACTCTCCAATTCATTGGTTCCGTACCCTTCAACCTTCCATTCCGCCTCATGCAAAAAGCCGTGCAGATGATTGCCCGTAGCCGGCTCGTTCACTGGCAATTGATAGACTTCGCCATTCCACGGGAAGCGGCCATCTTCATAACGGTTCGGTGGAGACAAAATCGGAATACCGTATACCGCTGGTGCAGCTTTGAATGCATCCATATTATTTAGATCCGGCTCACGTAGATAGCGATGACCACGCTCTGTATCACGAAACGCAACCAGGTTGGCACCCACGCTTGGAATTACAGCCGCCTCAAATTGATTAAAACGAAGCCAGACCGCTGGAATTCCGCCAAATTGCTCTTCATACGCTGTATTCTGCTGTGTCATTGTTATATGTACCTCCTGCATTCTAAGGTTATATTATACGGCTCGAATATATCACGACTGGGCACAAAATACCAATCTGTGATATAGAACATTTTCATCATCAGACGACAAAAAAGACAGCTGCGCTGCTCCGCGGCTGTCCTAATGGCAATCCTTATCCGATTAATCAACATATTTGCCGTGATCCGGCACAGCATTCTGCTCAAATTCCAGATCAAGCTGCTCGAGCGAATCGCGCAAGAAATCTCCAGTAAGTGAATGGCCATGTCCGGTAACCGCCACTCTGGGTTCCAATCGGCGGATCGTATGAACCGATCGGTGGGCTTCATCCCAATCTGTTGTAAAGTATGCAGGTGGACCATGCATCTGTTGGTCCTGCAGCAGCACACTCCATAGTGACTCCTGCTTCACCGAGATAATGGCGTCTCCTGCAATCAGGATGCGGTCTTCCTCGCGGAAAAGCGACACATGTCCAGGCGTGTGGCCTGGTGTATGCACCCATTGCCAACCGGGCATTCCGGGTATCGTGTGATCTTCCGGCAGACTGAATATTCGATCATCCAGGTTGATTGCTTCATTGGGATATGCGAATGACAATCTAGCCATCAACCCACCACCTACGGAAGGGTCCGCTGGAGGATAATCTTTTAACCCTGTTAAATAAGGCAATTCTAGCGGATGAGCGAAGACGGGCACTCCCCAGAACTGCTCAAGCTCAATTACTGTACCCACATGGTCAAAATGGCCGTGTGTCAATATAATGGCGGACGGCGGTCCCTGAAACCGTTCTGCTGCGATGCGCACAATATGATCCGTGAATCTCGCCATTCCGGTATCCACGAGCACCCAATTCCTGCTTCCCGGTTCACCGATGAACACAACATTAACAAATAATGTACGCAGACTGAGGATATCGTGCGCGACTTCTTCAAGTCCTGTCATTCCTGCTGTGATCAGATTGTCAGATGTCATCCACGGTTACCTCCCATTCAGGCGATTGTCCCTCTGTTTGCCATCCATAGACTGCCCCTTTTTGGCATATCTATTCCCTTTTCTCATAAAAATAGACGATGCATACCCTGTTTGGGCACACACCGTCTAGTATAGTCCGTTGATTCACATAATAGAACATCTTCCTCTGTTCTGATTATGCCGGATAGGCATCCAGAGCCGCGTCAAGCAGCTTGTCGTACAGATCATCATCGTTTTCCAGCAGCTCGTCCATACGCAGGAGTTCTTCTTCATCGCCGGATTGCTCCGTGAAATGAAGACTGTAATCCCAGTCCTTCCCATTCTTGCTCATAAACGTTACCTCGTAAATGGACTTTTCCCCTTCTGCACGAAAAACGGTTGTTCCAATATAGGATTTTTCGTCTTCCCGACGCATCTCGGCACGAATAATTTCGATATTCACCAACATACACTCCTTTAATCTCTCATCTCTAACAGGTCTACATCATATATGGTAAACCTAGTTTGGTAATTATTATTGGTTAATTGTACAATATATATCGTAGCAACGTATACCTTATTCAATGAAGGAACCTCAATGTACCCTTACATACATGAATTGAGGGGCTTAATGTTCCAGCGAGCGAGCTACAATACGTTATATAACAGGAGGAGAATATAGCATGAATAATTTTGAGCTTAATCTGCAGCAATACGCAGAACTGGCCGTCAAAGTGGGAGTAAACGTTCATCCTGGACAAACACTCGTTGTCAATGCACCAATCACTGCAGCACATTTTGTGCGACTGATCGTGAAGGCAGCCTATGAAACAGGTGCCAAGCTGGTCAAAGTAAACTGGAGCGATGAAACCGTAACACGTCTCCACTATGATCTTGCACCGGATGAAGCCTTCTCTATTGAACCGAAATGGTTTGCAGGTGAAATGACTGAACTCGTTGAAGAAGGTGCAGCCATTCTGCATGTCATTGCAGAAAATCCCGATCTCTTGAATGGTGTAGCTCAGGATCGCATTGTGACTAGTCAAAAAGTGCGCGGAAAAGCACTGGAGAAATATCGTGCATATCAGATGGCTGATAAATTCAGCTGGTCCATCGTTGCCGTTCCTTCCCCGGAATGGGCTGCAAAAGTATTCCCTGATCTGCCTGCAGAGCAGCAAATCGATAAGCTGTGGGATGTGATTTTCAAAACGGTTCGCATTGGAGAACAGGATGCTGTTTCCGAATGGAAAACACATTTACAAAACCTTGATTCCCGTGCCGATCTGCTCAACAAGAAAAAATACAAAAAATTGCATTATACTGCCCCTGGCACAGATTTAACCATCGAGCTTCCTGAAGGACATATCTGGGTATCCGGTGGCAGCATCAATGAGCAAGGTCATGTCTTCGTTGCCAATATGCCTACGGAGGAAGTGTTTACTGCCCCACTGAAAACGGGAGTTAATGGTACCGTGCGGAGCACCAAACCACTGAGCTATGGCGGCAATCTTATCGACGGATTCTCTCTTACATTCGAGAATGGCCGAATTGTTGACTTTACGGCTGAACAGGGACAAGATGCACTCAAAAACCTGATTGAAATGGATGAAGGTGCACACTATCTGGGTGAGGTAGCCCTCGTTCCCCATCAATCACCGATTTCCGATACAAATATTTTGTTCTATAACACCCTGTTTGATGAAAATGCATCCAACCACCTGGCGATTGGTAACGCATATGCGTTCTGTCTGGAAGGCGGTAAAGCCATGTCGAAGCAGGAATTAATCGATGGTGGTTTGAACTCAAGCCTTACGCATGTAGATTTCATGGTTGGATCAGCAGAAATGAACATTCACGGTGTCACGTCCGAAGGGAAAGAAGAACCCATCTTCCTGCAAGGTAACTGGGCATTTTAAAATAAAGGTTCATGGAGAGAGGAGATCATTCCTCTCTTTTCCTGCGTTAGCGGGTAAATTCACAGGACATGGAGGTCACTACAATGTTAAGTTTTGAACAAAAACTGGATCGTTACGCAGAGCTGGCTGTCAAAGTGGGGGCCAACGTTCAACCCGGGCAAATCCTGGTGATCAGCGCCATGATTGATACAGCTGAATTTGTGCGTCTGCTTGTTCGTAAAGCCTACGAAGTCGGTGCCAAACAAGTCATCGTAAAATATGGAGATGAGACCGTAAATCGGCTGCGGTTCGAAATGGCTCCGCAAGAGTCATTTCAGGAGCCGCCGAAGTGGCATGCGGCTGAGCTTGAAGAGCTGGCAGCGAACAACGCTGCCTTTTTGACCGTCCTCTCTTCGAGTCCGGACCTGCTCAAAGGAATTGATCCAGAACGAATCTCTACCCATCAGCGTACATACGGGCAGGCGATGGCCAAATATCGGCAGTATCAGCAGGCCGACAAAATGAGCTGGACCGGAGTAGCCTGTCCTTCACCGGATTGGGCAGCAAAGGTATTCCCGGACCTGCCTGCCTCGGAGCAGATGAAGCAGCTGTGGGAGGCCATTTTCGCCGCTGTCAGAGCCGATCTGGATGACCCTGTTCAAGCCTGGGAACAGCATATTGACCGGTTGGAACATAAAGCCGTTGCCCTGAACACCAAAAAGTATAAAGCATTGCATTTTGTCTCACCTGGAACCGATCTGACGGTTGAACTCCCTGAAGGGCATATATGGGCGCAAGCAGGCAGTATTAATGAACAGGGAACTCGCTTCGTTGCCAATATTCCGACGGAGGAAGTGTTCACGGCTCCAAGCAAACATGGCGTCAATGGTAAGGTTTCCAGCACCAAACCACTTAGTTATGGCGGCAGCATCATTGATCGCTTCTCGCTCACATTCGAGAATGGCCGTATCGTCGATTTTCAAGCAGAAGAGGGTCAGGATACACTGGAACGACTGATTAATATGGATGAGGGCTCTCATTATCTTGGCGAGGTGGCATTGGTGCCCTTCCATTCACCGATCTCCGAGAGCGGCATTCTCTATTACACCACGTTATATGATGAGAATGCTTCATGCCATCTGGCCATCGGCAGTTCCTATGCTTTTAATATGGAAGGCGGCAAAGCCATGTCACCCGATGAACTTGCTGCCCGTGGCATGAACTCCAGCATTACGCATGTAGACTTCATGATGGGTTCCCCGGAAACCAATATTTATGGCATTACGGCAAGCGGAGAACGGGAAGCGGTCTTCCTGAATGGGGATTGGGCATTCTAAGCATTTTCCATTCAATAATAATCCCATATTGTTTATGATTAGGCTGCCTCGCTGGCATGATTCGGTGAGGCAGTCTCTTTTGGTTTGTTAGTCCATACTTCTCCTGTTGTCGGAGCAACCTCCCATTGTGCCATTTCCATATAATGTTGTAAAATGTAATGATACCAATGTTTGTGGATTGTTCACCAGAAAGGAGAACATCATGGCCAATCGGCTCCAGTTACTCTTGGCCTCAGATTTCCATAATTTGAGCCCCACACTTCAGGAAGAAGTGTATTACGAATACTATAATATGGTTCATGGTCTCATCGTTTATATCATCAAGGAACGTACTGCAGCAGAAGATATTATCCAGGAAGCATTTATCAAAATTATTAAAAACAAACCCATTTTCGAGAACGAAGTCAAACTGAAAGCCTGGCTCAAGGTCGTCACCCGAAACACTGCTATTAATTATCTGAGAAAAAATAAAAATAACCGTAACCAACTGGATACGGATAGTGTTTTTATAGATATGGAGACGATCAATCAGACAGCAGCATCCGTAGAGAGCACCGTGGAGACGCAAATGATGCAGGAATCCATTGAGTTCTATCTGGAGCAACTGAAACCCGAATATCGAGTGCTGGTAGAGCTGCGCTGGAAAGAAGGATTGTCCTATCGGGAAATGGCTGATCTGCTGGACACTTCGGAAGAAATCGTGAAACAACGTTTGTTCAGGGCCCGGGGCAGTATCAAGAAGCAATTACATAAGGAATGGGGTGGGACCATTGAGCAAAGGCAAGTCAGATAGGCATGTTGAACATTTTAATTCAGAGCTGGAGGACGAATATTTCGATGCCACATTTGATCTGGCGTTTGATGAAGCCTTCCATCAGGCTGTCTCTGCTCTCCCTGCCTCCAATACGGAACCTATGCGTCAGTCCTGGCTGCAAGTTCAAAGGGAAATTACCCGAATTGGCGTGAGAAGAAAAAGAATGCGCACTTTGCGCTTATCTCTTGTGGTAGCTGCATCGTTAACGATCGGTGGTGTCATCTTCAGTTTGCCATCCGGAACACAAGCGGTTTCACCTTTTGTCCAGTCGATCAAGGATTGGGGCAACGGTGTAAAATCAATCGTGATTGAGGATCGCACCACTCAGCTCGGAGCGGATCCTTCAACCGCCAAAACAGCGCCTCCACCTGAACGTGGAATTAATGAGGCTCCCCAAATTTTTACTGGCGATGAGGTTGAGGAATTTGTGCAACAATTTGAGGACAAATCCATCGTCCTTGAAGAGGTAGTCGTAACGGAAGAAATAGCTCGCTCGGGATTCAAGGGTGACTTTTTGTTGTCAAGAGCTATACCCGAGCGTTTTAAAAAGGTTAAATATGAGCTGATTCTGAATCCTGATATCCCGGTTAATTCTGACGATTATTATAAAACCGATCGGATGAGGGTCCGCTATATGGGTGAAGGCAAGAATGGTGAAGAAGAGATTATCCAATTTGACTATGTCAATGTCATGCCTGGACAGGTCATTGAAGGTCCAATGCTCCGTGAAACCAATGTTGTCAAATTAGCTGACGGTAGCGATGCTTTTGTATATATCGGCCCACCCTATAACACATTTCAATGGATGATGGGTTCGGTAAACATGAGTTTATTTGGAACCGTTTCGCAAGAAGAAATGATCGCAATAGCCAATGATCTGCAGGAACAGAAGTTTCCTGGCAGTACCCAATAATCAATCAAAATAATACGTTACTTGAAATATCTGTTGTAGTCTCGGGTTTGGTTCCGTCATCAGCTGTATGTTTACTGACAACTCGATAGTAATAACCTGTGATGACTGTCCAACTGGACTGAGCATAAAGGGATTGCGTTTGTGTTTTCTTTTTGGAACTGGTCCGATAGGTCACCCATTCCGAGCCCGTCCAACGTTCCAGTCGATACTCGACTTGAAGGGATTTCATTTCCTTGAAGGTTGATGTTGTTGTAGTTACGTTAGCTGTCAGGCCACCTCCGGGTGCAACATTACCATCGGCCTGATAGATATATTTTAGAGTTGCCAGGGAGTGAACACTCGGTTCCAGTGGAGGTGGTGGTGCAGTAAGTGCACCGGACGCCAGGTTTGGACTAGCCACGACAGTACTGCCGGTTGGGATGGATAGGATTGCAGGGATCGATAATGCAGCAACAAGTGTAACTTTTAGGATGGACGACAAACTCATTTTCCACATATTCATTCCTCCTCAAATGCCAAATTTGATTTTGTGTTAGGTATAAACGGATGGAGTGGCTTGCAGGTTTCAAAAAAAAAAAAAGACGCTCCGACTTTTAATGTCGGCAGCGTCTTTCTTTCTTGCGTTGAATCTGTGGGCTGGTTAAAAACCCAAATTGAAACGTAAACAATTCAGCTTTCGTATAGGCATATTAAGGAGTTAAGGAGTTTCCATTTCCCCGTTCATAACTCAATGATGTTCGTTGCAATATTGGCACAAAATTCACTGTCATGTTCCACAAAAAGAAGCGTTGGCGTGTGCTCTAGCAGCAGGTCTTCAATTTGCATGCGAGAGATGACATCAACAAAATTGAGCGGTTCATCCCACACGTGCAAGTGTGCCTCCTCGCTGAGGCTTTTGGCAATCAGTACTTTCTTTTTCTGGCCGGCACTATAGGTTGCGATATCCTTCTCCAATTGCAGCCTTGAGAAATCCAGCTTCCGTAATATAGATTTAAAGAGGCTCTCGTCAATACCCGCATTAAACGCGTACTCTGATAAGCTTCCAGCGAGACCAGAAGTATCCTGTGACACATACGATATTTTAACCTGAGGATCTTTGCGGAGATAACCTGTATACGAAATATCCTCGCCGCAAATCAATTTAAGGATACTTGATTTTCCAGATCCATTTTTACCATAAAGTGCAACACGGTCCCCTTTTTCAACCTTAAAATTTATGTCCTTACACACTGTATTGGAACCATATGCAATCGACACATTATCCAGTTGAATAATTTCATTTTTGTGAAAGTCCAATTGATGAATCTGCAGCCTTTCTGCACTTTCAATATTTTTGAGGAGTTTGGACTTTTCTTGAATGGCAGACTGCTGCCGCTGCTCCATGTTTTTGGAACGTTTCATCATTTTTGCAGCCTTGTGTCCAATATAGCCTTTATCCACCTTAGAGCCGGAGTTCCTTGTACCATTTTTGGATTTTTCGACTTCATGGGACCAGCCCCCGGTCCGTTTGGCTGAGTCAGATAAACGTTTAATGTCTTTTTTCAGCTTTTCGTTGCTTGCCATTTCATATTCATCTTGTCTCTTTTTATTTTCCCACCAAGCGGAGAAATTACCTTTTTGAATCTCGATGTTTGTTTTATTGATCGAAAGAATGTGATCTACACTGTTATCCAGAAAGGAGCGATCGTGGGATACCAGGATAAAACCGCTTTTCCTCCTCAGATAATCACTGACGAGCTTTCTGGCATGCATGTCGAGATGATTGGTAGGCTCATCGATAAGCAAAAATTGATTTTCCTTCATGAACAAGGCAGCCAGCATGACCTTCGTTTGTTCTCCATTGGATAAGGAATGAAATGGTCGATACAAAACATCCTCGGATACCTTCAAAAGGTTGAGCTCGCGCACGAGTTCCCAATGCTGATAGTCTGGATGAACATCGCTAATCACATCGAGAGTCATCGAGTCTTTATGTTCAACATGGAAAGGAAAATACTCAAAATGAACATTTGAAGAAATCGTACCACTGTATTCATATTTACCGAGCAGCAGGTTAAGGAACGTTGTTTTCCCTCTCCCGTTTCTCCCGGTAAAGCCCAATTTCCAATCAGAGTCCAATTGAAAACTCACATTTTCAAATATGTTATCGTAACTGCCGTCATAGGCAAAAGTCAGGTTTGAGACGTTTATTATTGACATAAGGGATCATCCTTTTCATTTATGTTAAGTTGCTAAATGAATGAGGTTATGACCAAGACATGGTTCCCTTATTTTATCCGATCTTTTATAAATCCAAGCAATTCAAACTTAACGCCAGGTATATCTATTCATAGACGGATAAAGCTCCGAATTCCGATTCGTGATTTGGTGAACCATGCCAATGTTCATATCCAGTGACAGGTTCACATAAACATTTACAACCTCTAATTCAGTCATAACTCTATCCCCCTTTAAAATCATATGGCTTCAGATACCAAAAACTTAACATGGATATGAATCAGGGGTCAAGGATGGATGGATTTTTATGGGGAAATCACAACATCCATTAATCAAACAAATCATCGATCGAGCGGATTGGCTTCACTTCAAAGGACTGCTTCGACGAGGCTAAACACGCATATGCTCCAGCCCAAATAACTATGGCTAAAATAATGTACACCATCTTCTCACCTCCCCACTATTTCAGGTTTGATGAGTAAACGATTTACCACCTCTGCACTGAGCAGCATAAGGACAAGTAGGATAAGTACTATCATTGGAAAAGAGTCCGTACTGGTTTTCGTTGCAAGGAGTCCAAAGAGTGGTGGAATCAGTGTGGTACCGCTATAGGCGACAGCCATCTGGTACCCCATTAACTTTGCTGAATTTTCTTTACCAAACCGAGTAGGCGTTTCATGCAATAGTCCTGGATAGATCGGAGCAAGACCGAGTCCAATGAGTATAAAGCCAGCTACGGAGAACGATGAGGGTAATGGAAGCAACAATAGGAATCCACCGCCAATCGTCACCCATTGGCCGTAACGGATCAAGAGGCGATTATGGACTTTTAAAGTGATAAAGCCCGTGATAAACCTGCCGAAAGTTATCCCTCCATAATAATGAGAGATCCATCCAGCAGCCATGTCTGCTGAAAATTCTTTTGTACCCACCAAGTAGCTGGCTCCCCATAGTCCAACTGTTGTTTCTACCCCGCAATATAACAGAAAAGCGATCAGCGACGGCGTAACTCCCCTTATTTTCAGTACGTTCACCGGAATAACCATCTCTTGCTGTGTCTTTATGTCTTTTTTCACTGGTTGTGCTGTTTCACGGCTCGCTGCGACACGTTTCCATAAAGGAAGCGTTATAAAAAGCACAATAACAAGTATGAGCTGGATGACAGCGACTGCTGTATACCCGCTTCTCCAAGAGTTCTGACCTGCTATATAGCCAGCCATGATAATGGGGCCCATGGTAGCGCCAACTCCCCAGAAGCAGTGCAACCAGTTCATGTGATGTGCTTTGTAATTTTCGGCGACATAATGATTTAATGCAGCATCTGCTGCTCCAGCCCCAAGCCCCAGTGGAATGGCCAAAAACATAAACCACAACATGGATGGAGCAAAGGAAAATCCAATCAATGAAACTGCAGTTATCAAGCAGCTGAACAAGGCGATTTTACCCGTACCTATTTTCTGAATCATCCTTCCGCTGGCCAGACTGGAAACAATGGTGCCTCCAGCAATAATCATAGAAATGATACCAGCTGAACCTACGGAAGAACCGATTTCTGGCCAAATGACCGGCCAAGCTGACCCAAGCAGTGAATCCGGAAGCCCTAAACTAATAAATGCGAGATAGATCACAATTAGAAACCAGGTTGCCATCAGTGTAACTCCTTTCTGGATGTAATCATTCTTCACGTTATAATAAACACACTTTATAAAGTGTATAAATTAAATATGCAGCAAATCGTTAACTTTTGTCAAGACTCGTCGTGTGACCTTGTGAATAAAACAAACTTAAGCAAATAAAAAAACAGCCTAGGGATGAATAACATCTCTAGACTGCTTTTTATCTGTTTTCATTTAAAATCATTTGGATCCAGATGAAGGGTTTAAGCCCCTTCTTCCTCAACCAACATCTCCAGTTTGATCACATTTACCCGTGAAATCCGCTTATGCTCCGTCTCCTGAATGACGAAAACATATCCTCCATATTCCACGGATTGACCAACCTCGGGTGGGATAGCGTCCACTCTGGAGTAGAGCCATCCACCAATCGTATCGTAGTCGCTCCGATCCATGTCCAGTTCGAACCGTTCACTGACTTCTTCAATCAGCATCATGCCGTCAATGGAGTATTCCATCTCATCCACTTTCTCAATGGCAGGACGCTCCTGATCGAATTCATCCTGGATCTCGCCCACGATCTCTTCCATAATATCCTCCAGTGTCACCATTCCGGAAGTTCCTCCGTACTCATCAATCAAAATCGCAATCTGTGTCTTGCTGCGCTGCATACGCTTGAGCAGATCACTGATGGGTGTCGAATCCGGTACAGCGAGGATCGGACGAATCACGGAGATCGTGTCTGTGAGCTGAGACCGCATCAGATCTTTGATGTGAATAAAGCCAATAATGTGGTCCTTGTCACCGTTATAGACCGGATAGCGGGTCCGCATGCTTTCACTGGCAATTTCCAGATTTTCAAGCATGGACTGATTGGCGTTCAGACAGATCATTTCCGTCCGCGGAATCATAATTTCACGGGCGGTTGTTGCCGTAAAATCAAATATATTATCAACAAGCGCCAATTCAGTATTGTCAATTAAACCGCTCTTATTGCTTTCTTTCATGAGAATGCGTATTTCATCTTCGCTATGCGCCGAGTCATGCTCCGAAGCAGGTGCCATTCGAAACAATCTCAGCAGGCTGTTCGCCATTCCATTTAGAGCCCAGATAAAGGGATACATTAATTTGTAAAAGAACATAAGCAACGCCGCAGACCATAACGTCACCGTCTCGGATTTGCGGATTGCCATCGTCTTGGGAGCAAGTTCCCCGAGTACAATATGCAAAATCGTAATAATAACAAAAGCAATTACAATCGAAATTCCGTGTACGTATACCGGGCCGAGTCCAAACGCGGTAAACATGGGCTCAAGCAAGTGAGCAATAGCAGGCTCTCCAAGCCAACCCAGTCCAAGCGAAGCCAGCGTGATGCCCAATTGGCACGCAGACAGGTAAGCATCCAGGTTACGTACAATATTGGAAGCATAGATCGCTCTTTTGTTGCCTGCTTCCACCAAAGCTTCAATTCGGCTGCCGCGCACTTTCACCATCGCGAATTCTGCCGAAACAAAAAAACCATTCATTAATACAAGCAAAGCAATTAAAAATAAATTTAATATACTCGGTAAGGGGTCACTCAAATTGTCATCCTATTCGCCGTCATTCTTCGGCAAATAGGTCCACCTCCTTCGAAAATGTAGGATATTAGCCATTCTGCCGCTCATATGCAGTTTCAACTTCCCAATGCTTCCACCTCCATCTTTGTTCTGTCGAATAAAAGGATATGCTTCTTTTATTATATAACTCTAAACTACACAGTCAATCCGTGTCCTATGACAACGAAATGGTGATAATCAGCAATTTACTTAACAAAAGTAACGAATACGCCATTTTGTTTACGTTTTGCTAACTAAATAAAAGAGTATTTCCGCTCGCATTCAGACTCGGGGGAATACTCTTTTATTGCATGTTTCTGCTGCGGAAGAAACTACCGTTCCATTTTCACTGGAAAACCGATAGACGTGTCCCATCGCCAAAGTGGGGTTTTCCCTGGTTCGTTCCGCAGTCCTCCAATCCAGGATTCATCTCTTCTTAATTCTGCCCAATCCACTTCTCCAGCTAATACCTGGTTGCCGAGTTCTGTTAGAGATACCACGCTGTGACGGAATTTCTCATCATGCTGTGTAAAATCAGGAAAAGTATCTACTCCACTGATGTGTAGTAAGGCATGTGGTTCCTTGGCCATTCTTCTCAGATGTGCCCAATATTCCAAATCTCCCATGCCCAAAACATGCAGCCAATCACCCACGTGTTTAAATAATGGATACGGATGCTCTACACCCTGCTTCACAGCTTCCAACGTCGTTTGTTCAATTACACCCAGACCATTAGATAGCGATGGCATACGGGACAGATGAGCCTCAAAAGCAGCATGGGCAAACGGGTAAATCGAGGTATCCTGTTTTAAGTAGTCCATATGAGCCTGAATATCAGGAGAGGTGTACGCTTCCCAAAGCTTGCTGCCTGCCTGAATTTCCTCCGCTCCCATTACATGCCAAGTGCCTGACAAACGTCCAATCTGTCCAGGTGTAAGCTGACCGAGCCCCCGAAAGTGCTCTATCTCCGGATAAGCATCAATACACAACAGATTCAGTTTGGTATCCCCCAGTGACTGACCTTTAAAATAGTGCAGCAGGTAAGATAACATCGCCTGATCATAGAGATCATATTCAAACCATAGTACAATTTCCTTATATTCATGGAATGCATGAAGCTTGCGTTCCAACTCCACAATTTGCAGGTATTCCGTCTGCGGTATCCCCAATTGATGTTCGAGATAGGCTGCACGCTTGCTTCTCTCCATCTCCTTCCCCATATCTCTGGCTACAGGTCCAAACGTGTACAGTTCGCGCCAGACCAGTACCTCTCCTTCAATTCCACTTTGTCGCAAACGATCAGCCGCATGGTCTCCATTCGTAATATGTAACATGCCTTTTCCCCCTTCATGCAGTTCTTTGAATACGGAAATAACGTCCGCTACAGGTATTGTCCGCTTAAGCTTTGCCCGGGCATCATACAGCCTTTTCTTCAGTGCCGGGACAGACACGCTGAGGAAATCGGATATTTCTTGAAGGGAATAGCCCTGAAAATAAAACATGTGCACCACTTGCCTCATGGATGACGGCAAATTGGTAATGGAATCGCGCAGAATACGATGCACTTCCTTTTGTAGTACCAGCTGTTCCGGATTATGTGCCTCATCGCTTGCTACAGCCGTGTCCTGTATCTCCTGTACTGGGTAAGTGGCGTGCTGTTTACGCCTTAACCAGCGGTAGCACTGTCTTTCAACGATCACTTTGAACCATCCCGGGAAAGCTTCAGGTTTCTCCAGCTTCGACAAATTGGCAAAAGCTTCTGTGAACGCCTCCTGTACCACATCTTCAGCCCAGAAGGCATCCTCCAGTTTGTGATAAGCCACAGCGAGCGCCATCCCGCGGAACTGTTTCATTAATTGCTCATAGGCCTCAGCTTCACCCCGGATGGCTCCCTCGATCCACGTTTTCATGATGTAAACTCCTTTCTGTTAGCGCTGTGCTTGGCCCGTATATGTATAAGTGCCACGATTGCAGGTAATGGTTACTTTAATCTTTAGTATATCTAAAAAAACTGTCCCGCCTGTGGATGAAATTCCACAAGCGGGACAGCCTGATCGTTTTTATGTGTATGCAAGACCCCGTTTTAGTACCGGATTAGCGTCTGCTTGGAGCTTGAGGATAGTTTCCGACTACACCTGGATATTGGTACAACAAAGGCTCATCAAACGTAGCATAATCAAAGTTAACCATTAACAGCATAATCCGTCTTCCCGTCTTCGGATCACTGATGATGATGTGATCACGTCCTGCTGCTTCGATAATTCCTTGGAAAATGCGTGCATTCCACTCTTTGTTGCCTTCATATGTCATGTAGAACGTACCGAATTTGCCGAGGTTCAGACGCAAAATGTTTTCAATATAAGATTGTTCAAACTGCGGAGCAGTTGTTGTAACAACCCCACCCGCTGGCGTCATTGGACTGCCACTGGATACGAGTGGAGGTACACTTGTGGAGCTTGGTGAAACCATGCCTGGTGTCGGCGACATCGTAGGCATTCCGTTCCCGATTTTGTAAGATGTTCCTTGAACTTGCGAGTTGGCTTGTTGACCCAGTGCCTGTGTTGTTGGTTGATATGGTTGGTTAATCATTGTAATTCCTCCCCAATTTTAATAAACTTCCGGACAGTCATCACCTGTCGGAGCGAAGAAACAATGCGCCTTGAAACGGCCAGTATTTTGCTGGTCATACCACGTTGCTGGACAGTCGCCCACAGGTCGGAAGAACCAAAGGGAATTGCTGGCAGGCCAGATCCGTTCTCCATTAATCACTCGTTGTGCCAGACGAATCTCGGATTGCCTTGCCCGCTGATAGAAATAGCCTTTTTGAGTCGCCTCGAAGCCTCCGGGATTCTGGAATACCATACGGTTAATATCACGAATGTCCCCAAAATCCAGACAATCCACCAGCACCCGGTTCACACCCACATTCCCTACAAGCAGCATACCCTGTTCGCCGTCACCCTCAGCCTCTGCCCTCATCAGTCGAGCCAGCAGCTTGACGTCTTCTGAGTTGGCCTTAATAACAGCCATATTCTGTTTCCTCCCTTGCTTCAGCTCTTCATCACCGTACATCGTATTGTGCAGGAGCCTATTCGGTGACACGATTTCATCTTTTTTCCACAAAAAAATCCCGGAACCTCACCACATGTGAAGTCCCGGGACAAAATATTTCCTATATAAGCCGCCTATTAAGGCTTGGCATTAATCCAATAATCATAAGCATGGACCATGTTACCCTGGTAGGCTTCATACTCCGTTAACAGATCAGGCAGCTTCGCAAGCTCACGTTCCATCTCGGCAGCACCCTTTTCGTAAAATGAAATATGGGCGCCTTCGTGATTCTCTTTCATTTCTACCGAAATCAGCAGAGGCTTGCCCAAACGATCAGCAATTTCCATTTCCTGACTAACCACCGCCGTAATCCCATTGGAGCCTTCAGCTATGTTGCGGAAAGCCATTAGCGAGACATGGTCCAATGTGCGGATCATAAACTCACTGACAGACATGTCCTGTCCTGGCAAAGGCAAGGTATCCAACCATACGGCCAGATCGGCACTGGTTTCCAGACTGCTGTCCTTCTTCGTTTCTTCATGGAAAAAGGCGATATTAGCAGCCCACTCCGACAAGAGAGCATCCCGGTCGGAATTCCATTCCGGCAGCGTGTAGGGCTCAATATCCAGGTGAATGCCCTGGAACCGTTCATCCGGTTCGACTTCGGCATTATAATTTTTCACATAATTAATCAGGCGTTCGATACGCGGTCGGTTCTCTGTTCTTCCCCAGATGGGATGTCCACCCATGGCGTGAATCTCAATACCTTGTGCCTGGGCCCGTTTAACAAAACTCCGATAACTTGAATAGGGCTGGTCCAGATCAAGCCGGACGTATAAGAAATTGATATGCTGCTCTGTTGCAAATTCAAGGATATGCTGGCCGCCATCATCCGTTACCTGAGAAGCCTCCCAGATGTAGGTTCCGCGAATTTCCGGCTGAAGTGTCGGCTTTTCCGGTGCCGGCTGTTCAACCGGTTCAAGCTGTCCCCAGTACACGATATCATGTACGGCTGAACCGGCATATGAAGTATGATCACGTAACGTTTCTGCAACTTCTGCCATGACACTCTCCAATTGTGCTGCGCCCTTTCCGGCGAATGAAGTAAACTCTTCCCCAGGCATCGGCTTCGTATTCACGCCAACCGTCACAGAGGCACCACTGGCATCGGCCCAATTCATTTCCTGCTCAATCAGTTGTATAATTCCGTTATTTCCTTGTGCGTTATCGCGGTAAGCTAATAAAGTAACATGATTGAACTGTTCCATAAACCAACGTGATAACGGCGCGTTATCTGCATCATCCGAAGTTCTGGTACCAGCGACCGTGTAAGAATCCAGCCAAAATGGCAAATCAACATTCACGGCGATTCCATCATGCTGCTTAATGTGATCAAGCAATAGCTCCATATTGGCGACCCAGGATTGAACCAGTGGTTCGGCATCTTCTTTCCATGCAGGCAGAACGTAGGGTTTGATATCCAGGTGAATCGCATCGAATCGCTCATCCGCACTGGCTTCCTGATTATACTCATTAACCCACGAGGCCAACCTTAACATTGGTGCTTCACGACCAGTCACTGCCCACGACGGATCGCCTCCGAGCGCTTCAACAGCGATTCCAGCAGCACTGGCTTTAGCGATAAACGTACGATAGACCTCATTGGACAAATTCATATCCACATTTACATAGAGTCTGTTAATCTTATGTTTAGCTGCGTTAGCCAGCAGCTCGTCTCCTCCAACGTCTTGGACAGACTTCGCCTGCCATACCCAAGCTGCCCGTATGTCAGTGCCAGCCTCCACTGGCGAAGCAAACCCTGTCATTATAATCCCTCCAATCAGCAGTAATAGTCCAATGATCTTCCGGGATGGATTCCCGAACATATACTCCCTCCATTCCTGTACTGTTGTAAAATCACATTCATTATAGCAACCGACTTCTGAAATTCAAATAAGCCCAAGTGCTTAACTTGGGCTTATGGCTTCTATAGAGTTCAATTTGTACAACAGACCGAGTGAATCCCGGTTCTAGTCCTCATATATCATTTTTCGGGTCATGCCCCCATCAATCATCAGATTGGTCCCTGTGACAAAGGTATTGCTTGGATCCGACAAATATAAACATGCGCGGGAGATATCCGAAGGGACGCCTACACGGCCTGCCGGATGCTGTTCATGGTCTTCGGGTTTCAATTCGTCCACGTTACCTGTCTCGATCCATCCCGGACTGATACAATTGACCCGAATGCCGTCCTTGCCAAGTGAGACTGCCATCGCATGTGTCAGAGCAACAATGGCCCCTTTTGATGCTGCATAGGCCTCTGTTTCAGGTTCAGACATAAACGCCCGCGTCGATGCCATGTTTATAATAGAGCCTCCATGTTCATTTTGTTTCATATGTTTGGCCGCTTCACGGCTCGCAAGAAAGCAGCTCCTTACATTCGTATTGAGCACATCGTCCCATTCCTCCACGGTCAGTTCATAGGGAGACTTCCATCTCGCTGCCCCGGCATTGTTCACCAGTATATTGATTTGTTTGTATTCTTCCATGGTTGTATGGATCAGATTCTCAATATCCTTCTCCTTGCGAACATCGCACTGAACAAAGATCGCTTCTCCGCCTTCATTGCGTATGGAGGCTGCAGCAGCTGCTCCTTCCGCTTCCTGGAAGTCAGCCAGTACAACTTTGGCTCCTGCGATCGCATACGCTTCGGCCACATTGCGTCCAATACCCTGTGCTGCTCCTGTAACTACAACGACTTGATCTGTAAATGACATCATTAACTCCTCCTCTATTGAGAGGTTTCTGTCATCGCATATGAATATGTCGAATCAAGGAACCTTATTTTAAAAGTCTTTCTCCTTATATAAAAACACGATACCACCTTTAAGAAACGCTTGTCCAAGAAAAAGAAAATTAAAAAAAGCTTACGCCACTATGGCGCAAGCCAGCCGGATTACCCGCGTACTCGCTCTGAATACAGTCGGTTGTAGCGCTCAAAGCCTATATACCGCGTTCCCTTAAAGGAAAGACGACCTTCATCTCCCTCGGAGCACAATCCGTACTCTTCTCCATTCACCTTGAATTCGAGCCGATCACCGCTCTCTACCTCAAAGGTAATGTAATACAACGTACGGGCTGAACTGCCTGGTTCAGCTTGCGACTGACTGATCTGCATTCTTCTGCCCGTTATTCGCGAAGGTACAGTGAGCAGTGGCTCGGCGTTGTTCCGCCCCCATCTCCATATTTCCTTCCCCACGGACAGAAGCACAATCCCTATAATCAGAACAAATACAACCGGAAAGACGGTTCCAAAAAAATCAAACATCCAGGATGATTCAATGCCCATGTCTCTCCCCTCCGATCTTACACTTAGGACAGCCAGAGTCTTGACCCGTCTCCTGTAAATATATATGCGCAATAATTAGGAACTTGTTATCCGGATTCAAAACCAAAAGCAATGAGTGGGAAAACCCTAGATTAGAAGCTAAAAGATTGATATTGTGCTGAGACACATGCATCTTTAAAGCAATAAAATACTAAAAAGGCTTCCCGATTTGTGTCGATCGAGCCTGTACATCACCATATTTAAGGTAAACTTACTTAAACGATGTCGCAAATCAGTGATTAAGTAGTAGAATCTGACTAACCTCTCCGTCTTTGAATAACTCAGATGATGCTCGTATGTAACGTAATCCCTTTTTACGCATGCAGCATTTTCTCATACAGGAATGTTTCCTTCTCAATATTTACAGGTATTTCCTATATTCTGTTTATACTACTGCAAGCTGCAGTTATGGTTCTCTCTAAGCAGCATCAATCTAAATTCGAGTGTAAATTTACGGTCCCCCTTAAAATGGATGCGCGGCTCCAACTGAGATAGCACTTTCAAACAAAAGTGGCTATCTCAGTTAAAGGTACCCTGCGTTAAGCTAATTGTGTGATTACAAGATGTGCCGAAACAGGTCTTGTTCCACCAGCAAGAGGTGTGATCGTTAATGCAGTGGCATTACCAGCTGGATTCCGTACGGTTAGGATTGAATTTATAACAGTCGTTTGTACTAAGGCTACCCCTACAATTTGAGACGTACCTGTGGCCCTCCCAACAACGGTTGGAGCCAAATCAGCGCCATTGAGGGTTAAAATAAGTTGACCTGCTTCATTGATACTCACTTGAAACAGCACTTGATACGTCCCTATTGCTGCTAGATTGAATGAACTGGGTCCCGTTCGACTTATAGTTGTTCCGCTGGTAGGCCCATTTTGAGGGAAACTCACATCAGTGCCCGGAGCAACAGTAGCTGCATTATCAGGAGGCATCAGAGCAAAAAAATCGGCGAATCCCAGGACCCCTCCGGCTGCTCCTGTAGCACCCGTCGGACCTGCCACACCGGCTGGACCTGCTGCTCCAGTGGCACCTGCCGGGCCTGCCACACCGGCTGGACCTGCTGCTCCAGTGGCACCTGCCGGGCCTGCCACACCAGCTGGACCTGCTGCTCCAGTAGCACCTGCGGGCCCCGCTGCACCGGCTGGACCTGCTGCTCCAGTTGGCCCAGGCAAACCTTGTGGTCCAATGGCTCCGGCTGGGCCAGGCTCGCCTTGTGGTCCTTGAGGTCCTATTAGGCCTTGTGCTCCGGGGATACCCTGTGCTCCCACCGGACCTGCAGGACCTGCCTCACCCTGAAGGCCTTGTGCTCCGGCTGGGCCAGGCTCGCCTTGAAGTCCTTGAGGTCCAATAAGGCCTTGTGCTCCAGGGATCCCCTGTGGCCCCATCGGGCCAGCCGGGCCAGCTTCACCTTGAGGGCCTCGTGCTCCGGCTGGGCCGGGTTGCCCTTGAGGTCCCTGTGGACCTGGAGGCCCTCCGGCTGGGCCAGCTGGTCCGGGTGGACCTACTTTCCCTTGGATTCCCTGCACGCCCTGAGGACCTTGTTGTCCCTTAGGACCAACAACAGTTGGTGTAGAAACATTCACTTCAGGTGGAGGACAAGTTACCCGTACTACTTTTTT
This sequence comes from Paenibacillus xylanilyticus, assembly GCF_047246825.1. Lineage (GTDB taxonomy): Bacteria > Bacillota > Bacilli > Paenibacillales > Paenibacillaceae > Paenibacillus > Paenibacillus xylanilyticus_B. The sequence continues at coordinate 859,591 of NZ_JBFOLB010000001.1, forward strand.
AACAACTTTTACTCGCTGTTCTTTTCTTTTCCCTTTTGGTTGACATACGGATTTGATTTTTTTCTTACGCCGCTTTTTCTCTTCTGGACTACCCAAATGTGGACACCTCCCTATAACATAGTTTAGTGTACGTATGTAGTTGGCTTGACGTATGGACGAACATCTATGTTTAACTACACCAAAACCTATTTTTAAGGAAAAGGGCTACTTCACATGGCAGTTTAGCCCGTAAGATGTGGTAAAGGCAAAAGAGGCTCTGACAGCATTATACTGTAAGAGTCTTTTATTGGTTTTTGGCTTCAAAATGACGCTTTTAACCGTATTTCATACGTGTAGTGCGTCCAATATATATCTGTTTCAAATAAAAATCGCCCCCGATTGGAGGCGAAATGTTTGTTATAACTGCTTTTTTAACTTGATTGTTAGTAAGCGTACATTAAATTCATAAAACCGCGGGTTGCTTCTGCACCCTCCGTTTGCTCCGGTTCTTCAGCCTGGGCGTATTGCGCCATGCAGGCCTTCACTTCTTCCTCTGTGGTGCAACGGATGGCATCATCGCATGTGTAGCATAATTGAAGCATATATCTTGTTAATTCGTCCGCCTGCGTGAATTGAGTTTGTTCATTGGTTCTCATCTTCATCACTCCCATCTCTTCTTGAATTCAATATAACATCATTTGATGGTTATTATTGTGTTTTATTTCACAAAGTAAGTAAAAAGAAAAGAAACCCTTCGGTTTCCTTCTTCAAACGAATATTATCCTTTGAAACTACAGCACTTTCCAGTGTATGCCGCCATCCACTGTTTGCAGCAGCAGAGACCTCTTGGTATCCGTATTCTCGACCAGAATCCAGCCCAGTTTCGAGGACACCATCTGCAGTTTCACGATCTCCGGATAGTCCTCCAGAATCCCGTCCAATACTTTACTGCCCGGAAGTGCTTTCCAGCTTTTCCCCGCATCCTTCGTCTGAAACGTTGTCCCTGACTGAACTGCCCATCCTTCTGAAGCATTCAGGAAAGCAGGAGTCAGGTTACGATTGATTCCCTTTTGCTTATTCAGACCGAATGTAGATAGAGTCCAACTCTTTCCGCCATCATCCGTGAAAAAGCCGTGCTGCTTGGTATAATCCCCACTGGAACAGGTTAGGGGCATCCAGGCTCCCTTCGCTTCTCGACCAAAAAACTGAGGGGATCCAATGTTGAAATTTCCACATCCATTGAAATCGTTCCGGTCAAAAAATGTCGGTCCTGACTTCCAGTTCTCACCGCCATCTGTCGTAACATATAGCTTCGGAGTTCCGAATTCCAGGGCTGTCAGGAAACCATGTTTCGGGTCAGAGAAAGTGAGGCCAGTGGTGTATCCGCGTGTCGGAATCTCTGCTGTAACAGGCCCATCGTCCTCATCACTGGAGGACATTCCCTTCCAGGTGATACCGCCATCTTCGGTAACAAACAGCTTTTTGTCCTGCTTGCCAATGGAAGTATCCACTGTAGTCAGAATCCAGCCTTTTTCCGGGGATACGAATGAAATAGCAGTGACTTTGTCCGTCTTGGATAAGGAAGACAAGCTCCAGCTTGCTCCGCCATTATTCGTGCGAAGCACCATTGTATCGGTTCCGCCCATTCCTTCACGTACAATCCACCCATGGGTACGATCTACAAAATAAATGCTCTGTCCATACTGCGGATTGGCCGGAAACTGCACATTCTCTGATGGTGAGATGTTCGACCAGGTCACACCCTGATCCTGGGTGTAATACAAACGCAGCTCGTTCCTTGTGACCCCCCATGCCAACCCTCCGTTGTCATTAAGCAGCTGGAAGTCGGTCAAACGCGTTTGAATCTGGTATTCTGCCATATCTGCGGTTTGCGTAGTGCTTTCAGGAGGCACAACCGTTAATGTCTGACCAGTATTTCCGATCTCTTCCTGCTCTTGGGGCGGTTCTGCCACCGGTGTCTGACCTGAGTCGGTGCAGGCAGCCAGTACGGCAGCTATTCCTATAGACAGCAATGCTGTCTGCGCGATTTTGGTCCATTGCAAACGCAAGTGGGGTTCACCTCTCTCATCCAATAGCAGGCGCGCATGCCTGTCCAATTGGTGTTCATTTTACGATTCATTCGAATCCACTTTTCCCATTCTAACACAAACCATGTCGAAAAGGCTCATCTTGGCTTATAGGGCGTCCGAAGGTAACCCTAACTCCGATACTCGTTCCTTAGTTGCATAAACATGCCGTACTTTCGACGCAATCTTCCTCAAACAGACAACAAAAGCGAAAAAGTTTATAGACATCGCTTTCTTTTCGAACATTTATACCTTAATATGGATGGAAGTCTACCCCAAAGAGGAGAGGATATGAACATGGTAAACAGTGCAATGCTCAAACCAAGCCGTGTCGTTATTATTGGCATGGGCGCGGTGGGAACAACAACGGGATACACGCTGATGTTAAGACAGCGCTCGTCCGAGTTGGTATTTGTGGATGTGAATCATGATAAGGCTACAGGCGAAATGCTGGATATGAACCACGGGCTTCCGTTTACCGGAGGCGTCAAAGTATGGGCTGGTGACTATTCGGACTGCAAGGATGCAGACATCATTATCATTACGGCTGGGGCTTCCCAGAAGCCTGGCGAAACCCGTATTGATCTGTTGAAGAAAAATGCAAGCATTTTCAAAGAGATCATTGAACGCATTACCGAGGTGAATTCTCACGGTATTTTGTTAATTGCCACCAATCCCGTAGACATATTGTCCTACACTTCCTGGAAACAGAGCGGCTGGCCTGCTTCAAGGGTAATCGGCTCCGGTACGCTGCTGGACAGCGCCCGTTTTCGCTACCTGATTGGCAAGAATAAAGGGATCGATCCACGCAGCATCCATGCCCACATTATCGGGGAACACGGGGATTCCGAAGTACCCGTATGGAGTCTTGCCAACGTTGCAGGTACCGATCTCGAACTGGATGAGGAAACGCAGCAGGATATTTTCGACCGCACCAAAAATGCCGCTTATGAGATTATTAATGCCAAAGGAGCCACTTCCTATGCAATTGCACTCGCTTTGGATCGCATTGTGGCAGCCATTCTGGGCAATGAGGGTTCGGTGCTGAATGTATCCACATTACTTAACGATTATAACGGCGTGTCCGATGTTTACCTCGGAGTTCCATGTGTGGTGGATCGCAACGGCGTGCGAGAGATTTTGCCACTTCCTTTGAATGAGACAGAGAAAATCGCTTTCCAGGCTTCTGCGAACAAATTGAAGGAACAGATTGACGGATTGGAATAATGTCATAATTTTAATATAACCAAAGGACCATCTGAGTCTGCCTTTTACGGGATTCAATTGGTCCTTTTGTATCGATTAATCGGTAAACATCTGAAGGAAACCATTTAGGTTTACATAATATTTAATACGTAATCAAAGGCTCGCTTATCTCAATTGATGCATCTAGCCAATAATAATCAGAAAATCGGCAGATTTCAGTTTGCTGTTCATCGCAATGTACCTCACATCAAAAAGAACCGATGAAATCCTTAGATTTCATCAGTTCTTGCTATAATATATCGATTAGCATACCGCCAAAAATTCCAGCAAAGACAATGACCCATGGTGGGAATTTCCAGAAGACGAGCATGATAAACAGAATGGATACCAACGAAAAATCAGCTGGTGTTATAATGGCTGTCGTCCATAGCGGTTGGTAGAGCGCAGCCAGCAGAATGCCAACCACCGCTGCATTAATGCCAGTCAATACCCCTTGCATATGCGGATTTTTACGAAGGACACTCCAGAAAGGGAGCGTGCCAATGATGAGCAAGAAAGCGGGTAAAAAAATGGCTACAGTAGCAACGATTGCTCCCGAAATCCCCATTGTTATCGCACCAAGATAAGCAGCAAAAGTAAACAACGGTCCTGGGACAGCCTGAGTTGCGCCATATCCAGCCAGAAAATCATCTTTGCTCAACAAGCCTCTGGGTACCAATTCCTGTTCCAAAAGCGGTAGAACCACGTGCCCTCCACCAAAGACCAGTGAACCCGATCGATACATATAATCGAATAAGGATAACCACTCGATCCCCGTGACCTGCCGCAATATCGGCAGTGCGATGAACAAACCAACAAAGGTGGTCAAACACAGCACGGCGACTGTTCGACTTACCGGGACAACCAGGTCAGGAACGTGCAGAACGGGTGATTTCCGGTACAACCAAAAACCAAGCAATCCTGCTGACACAATTAGTATGGCCTGACTGTAAACGGCTGTCCATAGTAAAGCAAGAACAGCTGTCAACACAGCAAGCGTAACCCTTACTTTATCGGGTGTGAGTTTTTGGCCCATTCCGAGAATTGCGTGAGCGACGATGGCGACAGCTACAATCTTCAACCCGCTAAGCCATCCAGCGTTACTTATATCAAACTCCCTTAATAAGAAGGCAAACAAAACCAAAGCAATCACTGAAGGAAGCGTGAAGCCGATCCAGGCAATCAGCCCTCCTAGAATACCAGCTCGAATTATACCAATACCAATGCCAACCTGACTACTCGCTGGCCCAGGAAGAAACTGACACAGCGCCACAAGATCTGCATAACTCTGCTCGTCCATCCACTGCCTTTTGCGTATGTATTCATTGTGAAAATAACCCAAGTGTGCGGTAGGTCCTCCAAAGGATGTCAATCCAAGTTTAGTTGACACCAGGAGCACTTCCCCTAGAGAGGCTAACTTCCCTTGTGAGGCGTTCAGCTTTGGAATCTTTTTGTCCCCTACCATTCTGCACATCTCTCCTAATCAAGAAGTGGTTGTGACTCTATAAACGTTGGAAGTTTAACATCCAGCAATGCCATCGCTTCTTCCTTCTCCCGACTGGTGACGTGCGTATAAACGGTCGTGGTTTGAATCGATGCGTGCCCGAGCAGCTCCTGAACGGTACGCAAGTCGGCGCCGCGCCTGAGCATCATGGTGGCGAACGAATGTCGCAGCTTGTGGCTGGAATAGTGCAGACGCTGATGGGTCGGTGACTCTTGCTGGAAGCGTTCAAACGTTTCTGTTGATATGAGCTGAATACTGCGAATCGATAATCGCTTCCCTTTTTGTGACACAAAAAGCGCCTCTTCCTTCGCCCGCCAAGGTGACAATCGCTCTTCCACAGCCAGGGATAACAGATCTGCAACCACTTCTGGAACAGGAAGTGTGCGCCACTTACGGCCTTTACCGAACACGTCCAGCGTGCGGCGTTCCGCATTATAATCTTTGCAGTTGAGCGCGTGCACCTCACCAACCCGTAATCCCATATAACCCATCAATAGAAAGATAGCGAGATTACGTGTGCGATACTTTCCTTGGACGGATTGCAGAAATCGTTCCAGACCGCTTTCGTCCAGGAAGACCGGTGCACGATTTTTCTCGGTTTTGGACTTTTTGATCCCCGAAGCCGGATTATTCGTCAACACTTCCAGTTCAATTAGCGACTTGTAGAAGCAGTTTATCGCTGCATGTTTGCGATTTCTCGTAGCGTCACTAACTCCCCGTTCGCGTGCGCGTGACAGAAATGACAATACATGCAGCTTTTTCACCTGTTCCAGTGACTTTCCCTGAATAGATGCGAGAAACTCAGCAACGTCACCTGTATATGATTTTACCGTGTGTCCCGTGTATCCGGCATCTTTCATCCATATGTGAAAAGCTTCAAGTTCGTCCGCATACTGCTCCCGAATCTCGTCAGTCATCATCCGTATTCGTCACCACAATTCATTATTATACTTTAATCCACAATTACGACGTCGATCAGCGGGCTGATTTCTTCCGGTCGTCCTTCATTGCGCGTAAGCACAAATGATGGCAGCGGATTTTCGTGCAAACCGTTAACGGACTCACAGATCTGGACATACAAGTCCATATGCAAAGTCTCTCCTTCACCTGAAACATCGATTACAGGCCAAACTTTCTCCGCACATGCTGGCCAGTTGGCCAGTTCATTCACGGGTACGATGCTGAACTGTTGTACAGAAGGCGCGATACGATAAATTCCTCTTAATTCAGGTTCATCACCAAGTTTGTCCACGGCAAGTGTCAATGCCGCTTGCTTGTCTGGTGCGGAATAGATCGAATAACACCAAGGTGATACTCCCCATGCAATCGCCATGAGTCCCTCATCCATTAAAGTGTCCGAGAGGTCTCCCTCGCCGAATTGTTCAATCAGATTACTATCTCCGTGACCAATCAATTCTTCCACTCGTTTCGCCATACGGGGCAAGTCAGCTAGTATAAATCCCCCACGGCCATATGAGTCAAATACGTGATGATCCCGACTCCAGCTCGCTGAAACGCCGGATTGCTGCTGAACAGCTTCTGCCGGAAATAATGTAATGAATACCGTCACGACTTGGGCGTATTTAACGATTGCCTCCTGTTCAGGCTCCAGGGGGCCTTCGGCAATCCGGGGTGTTTTTCGGTGCAGCGATATACGCAGCTCATATTCTCCTTCTGCAAAATTGGACCATCCAAACGGTACCGATTGCTCGATACCTTCAATGGGAGCCAATGAAATCGTACTTTCAGACTTCAATGTAACAGAATACTGAGCAAAACCAATTTCCTGGCCATATATAATACTAGCGTCTTGTCGATCGATCGGTGCATCCAGCTGCTGTGCAATGACAGATACTTTGCGTCCATCCTTCAGGGTGCGCTGCGGATCCATATCCAGTTGAAAGACTTCACTCTCTTCAGGATGTGAAATCTTCACCTTCGTTTCTGCTAGTACGGTAGAGTCTGCCAGTGCAAAACCAAAATTCGGATTTCGGTGAAGCTGATTTGTATGTATTGGTGTGTTCATGGTACATCCCCTCTCCTATGTCTGATGGCATGTCACATCCCCCAATATATTTCATATTTGATCTGACCGCAACCCCGGCAGGGTGTGCATGTACGAACTTGCATCTTATGACCTACCCAGAATGGCTCCAAGGTCAATATCCTTTTCTCGTTTTCTTTCCATCACTTTATAACAAAAAAAAGACCCCGTACTGCTTCGCGATAGCGAGTCAGTATGAGGCGAAAAAATGAAACCAGCTTTTAAAGCTGAAGTTTAGATCCTAACTTCTTTGTTTTTATTTCTCTTTAACTTGAGCCGCTGCAGATATCCGCCGATCCGGGTTTAAATGACTGTAATGTCGACCATATGCGAAATAAATGATCAAACCAATAATCAGCCAAGCGAAAAACGTAATCCATGTCAGTGCCGCAAGACGTGTCATAAGGTATACACAACCTATGGCACTAAGAATCGGAATCCATGGGACGAGAGGCACCTTGAATCCTCGTTTGAGATCCGGGTTGTTTTTGCGCAGCACGATAATGCCGAGACTCACGACCGCAAATGCAAATAACGTTCCGATGTTAGTGAGTTCTGCCAGATGACCGAGTGAGATGAACCCTGAGAATAAAGCAATGATAATACCTGCTACCCATGTGCCTGTAGCTGGTGTTTGACTCTTTCCGCTGATCTTCGAGAATACCGGGGATAGCAATCCGTCCCGTGACATCGAATAGAGAAGCCGGCTCTGGCCGTACATCATGACAAGTAGAACTGTAGTTATGCCCGTGATCGCACCAAGGGCCACGACCCAGGACAGACCATGCAGATTCACGAATTCAAATGCAAATGCAACCGGATCGCTAACATTCAGCATGTGGAAAGGCACAATGCCTGTCAAGATCAAAGATACTACGATATAGAGCAGCGTACATATGGCTAAGGAAGCAATAATACCGATCGGCAAGTCCCGTTGGGGACGCTTGACTTCCTCCGCTGCAGTGGAAACCGCATCAAATCCGATATAGGCAAAAAAGACCGTTGCCGCCCCTGCGGTTACTCCCGATATACCAAATGGCAAAAATGGCTGCCAGTTGGTTGGCTCTACATAAAATACACCTACTCCAATAAAAATCAGCACAACCATTATTTTGATTGCAACCATAATGCCATTCGCTCGAGCGGCTTCCTTGACTCCACGGGTGAGCAGGAAGGTAATAATCAATGTGATGACCGCTGCAGTGACATCAAAATAGGTTCCCTTCTCGGGATTAAATGCACTGCTGAGCGCATGGGGTAATTGTAATCCGAAGCCGGACAGCAGCGCCTGAAAATAACCGGACCATCCGCTGGCAACAGCCGCACTCGCGAATCCATACTCCAAAATCAGATCCCAACCAAGAATCCAGGCAATGACTTCTCCAAAAGCGGTGTAGCTGTATGTGTACGCACTTCCCGAAGCAGGTACGCTAGATGCAAATTCGGAATAACATAATGCAGCAAACGCACAGATTATACCTGCGAGCAAAAAGGACAGTACAAGCCCAGGTCCCGCATACTTGGCGGCCGCAACACCTGTGAGCACGAAAATCCCCGTACCAATTATGGCACCTACCCCCAGTGTGGTTAAGTCCAATGGACCCAGCGCTCTCTTTAATGCATTACTGTTATCATCTCCAAAAGCTATTGGCTTTTTTCGAAGCAATGAAGATCGTTTCTGGTTTTCAGACATACACATGTTCCTCTCATTATAAATGTAGATTTCTTTCGTAACTGCATGATCTTTGATCTGTTCTATAAAAAAGACGTTTGTTCTATCTTAACGAGCATCTACAGAAATCTATGGTTTTCTACACGTTGTCGCGTTGCTCTACTAAATTATTTTAGTTGGCTGTATTATTTTGTGCTATTTGGACGAATAATATCGTGATCAGATGGAGGGGACATAATATGAAAATCGATTTAAAATAAAACTGCGTATAATTTATATTATGCGCAGTTTTTAGAACGCTTTTTCAAAGGCATAAACTACTTTAACTCGTTGTTATAAGCATTTTCATAAATGAAGGGCTTTTTCGTCTTTTTCAGCTGTCACTTCGCGCCATAATTCGTCTAAGGGCTACGTCTACACCCCTGCTCTCGTCTATAGATGACTTCCTTTTGTTTAGATATAAAAAAGCCGCTAAATTTAGCGGCTCCTTCAATGCGATTTATTCTTATGTCATACAGGTGTCTCTCGACAATTGATTTTGGCTAAACGATTTATACGCGATCTTTACTCCCAGCCCAATTCCTGCCCATTGGTTTCAATCACCTTTTTATACCAGTAGAAACTGTTCTTCTTGCTTCTCTTCAGCGTACCCTTGCCCTCATTATCCTTGTCTACGTGAATAAATCCGTAGCGTTTTGCCATTTCACCCGTGGAAGCACTAACAATATCGATGCAGCCCCAGGCTGTGTAACCGATCAGGTTAACGCCGTCACGAACAGCTTCTCTCATTTGTTCAATGTGAGCCCGCAAAAACTCAATTCGGTACGTATCGTTAATGGTGCCATCCTCTTCAACGACATCAACCGCACCTAGACCATTCTCCACAATCATCATCGGGATGCGATACCGATCATATACATGGTTCAGCACGTACCGGAGTCCAACCGGATCAATCTGCCATCCCCAGTCTGTCGCTTTAAGATATGGATTTTTGAATCCACCGAAGACGTTGCCTTGAGTCTCATCTCCCTCTGGGCGGGTACCCACCACGTGAGACTTGTAGTAGCTAAAGCTGTAGAAATCAACACAACCTTGTTTTAAAATTTCCTCATCGCCTTCGGTCATTTGTATGTGAATCTTTTTCTCTTCGAAATATCGCTTCGCAAAGTCAGGGTATTCTCCTCTAACTTGCACGTCACTGCTCATCATATTGTTGATTTGATCCATTCTTAGTGCTTGTAACATATCTTCAGGTCTACATGTACTTCCGTAGCCATGACTGTAATTGATCATACAGCCGAGTTTGAAGTCTGGATTGATATCGTGCGCAAGCTTGACAGCTCTGGCACTCGCCACAAATTGATGGTGCAACGCTTGAAATCTTAACTGGGTGCTCTCCACTGCTTTGTTGTTAAATACGCCGCCTCTTTTATCAACCAAAAGTCCTCCTGCCAAGTAGGCACCTGCTGGAACAATCAGGCTATTAATCTCGTTAAATGTGATCCAATACTTCACCACATCTTTGTAACGATTAAAGATTGCGTCGCAATACTTCACGTAACAATCGATCATTTCCCTGGAAGCCCAAGCGTTGAATTTCTTAGTTAAAGCAAAAGGTGCTTCATAATGGGAAATCGTAACGATCGGTTCAATGTTATACTTTTTCAGTTCATTAAACACAGTGTCGTAAAATTGAAGACCTGCTTCATTTGGGGTCGCATCGTCTCCGTTAGGAAAAATTCTGGACCATGCAATGGACATTCTGTAGCAGCGGAAACCCATCTCTGCGAACAAACGGATATCTTCCTTGTAATGATGATAAAAATCTACGGCTTCGTGAGAAGGATAATGAACCCCCTCTTCATTAGTTATGGTAATGCGGCGGGGAACCGTATGCGTTCCTCCCGTCATCATATCGGCTGTACTCGCCTTTTTTCCATCAAGGTTCCAGGCACCTTCGTATTGATTCGCCGCTGTTGCACCGCCCCACATAAATGAGTCCGGGAAACCATTTTTATTATTCATGAACAATTCCTCCTTAAATAATCTTGATGAGTTTCTCACCAATCGTAATAGATGCTTTGTCCGTGCTGATAACATCTACAAAATCATTTGAATTCGTAACAATAATCGGTGTGGTCAAATCGTATCCTTTAGATGCAATTGCATTTGTATCAAACTCAATGAGCAGATCTCCAGCCTTTACTACGTCACCTTCTTGGACATGCACCTTGAAATGCTCCCCTTTCAGCTTCACGGTATTCATGCCAATATGAATTAGAAGTTCAGCACCATTATTTGAGCTAATACCGATTGCATGGGACGTCGGGAAAACCGCAGATATCACACCGTCAGCTGGTGAAACGAGTTTTCCAACTGTAGGCTCAATAGCGATCCCTTTACCCATAGCCCCCGTTGCAAAAGCTTCGTCCTTGATCGTCGATAACTCCAGAACTTTACCAGTCAACGGAGCGATGAGAACATGTTCCGAAACATCGGTAACCATCACACGACTCGTTGAAGAAGATTTTTCTTTAGATTCTTGATTTTTCCCTTCCTCAGGTACATCTTCAAATCCCAAGATAAGAGTCATTAAGAATGTAACTACAAATGCAATGACACAACCAATGGCCGCATGAACCAGGTTCCATGGATGATCAGTGATAAAAGCCGGCAGCGTAGCCAAACCTGCAATTCCCAGAGCGGATCGAGCTACTCCAAATAATCCGACATATATTCCGGCAACAGCCCCACCAACGATTACAGCGATCAATGGCTTTTTCAAGCGTAGATTCACACCAAACAAGGCGGGCTCGGTAATTCCGAGTAATGCAGTTATACTGGTAGAATATGCAACCTGTTTGAAGGCTTTATTTTTAGTTCTCAAAGCGACTGCAAGGGCAGCTGCGCCCTGAGAAATATTGTGCACAAGCATACCTGGGCCAACGATACTATCGGTCTTCGTCTGTGCATACGCAGTGAGCACCACAGGTCCCAGACTATAATGCATACCTGTCATAATCAGGAAAGGGAATGCTCCGCCGATAATACCAGAAACTAACCATCCTGCATGTGTATTGACAAATGAAACGGCTGACGCAAGATAGTTACCCGCGATTGCACCAATAGGACCGAGCACGATTAGCGTTAGCGGCGCCATAACAAGGATAACAATCAACGGTTTAAGAATGGATTTAATGACCGAGGGAGAATACTTTTCGGCAAAGCGTTCGACATAAGATAAAATCCATACTGCTAAAATAATGGGAATGACCGACGAAGAGTACGTTGCGGAAGTGACCGGCAGACCCAAGAACGTAATCGGTTCACCTGCAGTCATTAACCCTGCAAAGGTGGGATGCAGCAGAACACCAGCAATGGTTAATGAAAAGCCCACGTTAGCCTTAAGCTTAACTGCCGCACTCCAGGCAAGCAGCATTGGTAAGAAGTAATAGGCCGCATCACCGATAAAGGTCATGATTGTATTAAACTGTCCATCCAGATCAACGAGATCAAACGTTTTTAAGATAAGAAGAACGGCTTTGATCATGGCACAACCAATCATGGCTGGCAGGATGGGCGTAAAGATGCCGGAGATGGTGTCCAGAAGCGTAGTAAGTTTCCCTTTTTTCACAGATGGAGCATCATTTTTGCTTGCGAAGTTCCCCAACTGCGTCAACGCTTTATACACATTATTTACCTCGTTACCGATAATGACCTGATACTGCCCACCGCTGCTGGCAACACCTACAACACCTTGTACATTTTTTAATGCTTCATTATCCGCGACCTTCTCGTCCTTCAGATTAAATCGCAGCCTGGTAGCACAGTGCGTTACACTGTCTACATTTTTTTCTCCACCGACCAGCTTTAAAATCTCGGCGGCTGTGCTTTCATGTTTCATGTACTGCTCCCCCTTAAACAATTTTTGGTATAAAAAAAGACCTAGAATTCTATCGAATATAGATAAGCTCTATACACGATGGAACTCTAGGTCTTGCCTGCCTCACCAGTAACAATCCTAGTATAGTCATTATTTTGGGTCGATGATTCAATCCTTCTCTTCATCGATGACCCTTTTGATATGAACCGTTAAATATACCAATTCATCTTCCGTCAGTTCTTTTCCGTAGTCAACTCGAATCAGCTGTGCAATACGGAGACTGCATTGATATTCTTGCGTATATTTTTCCTTAATGATATGGAGAAAATCACTATCGCCACTTTTCACAACGGTATTATTAAACAACCGATAAGCGAAAAACTTTAAATGAGTGACAAGTCTGGAATAATGGAGCGAGCTTTCATTAAAATGAATATTAAACTGATATCGAATAATGTTTAAGACTTTATGAATAAACTGTGTAATCTTCATGGTTTCTTCCATTTCAGAACCCAGTTCAGCATTAACTATATGAAGAGCAATGAACCCAGCCTCATCTTCAGGCAACGAGATATTGAATTCCTCATTAATCATATCCCGAGCTTTCATGGCTACGCGAAATTCATTGGAGTAAAACGCTTTAATTTCGGACAACAATGCATTATTGAAATTCATTCCCTGATTATAGCGTGCCACAGCAAAATTAATATGATCGGTTAGCGTTAAATATATATTTTCATTGAGTTCCTTGTCTAAGGACTGCTTGGCGTATTGAATAATACTGTCGGACACACGAATATATTCCATCGGGATTTGTGCCAGCAGGGCATATAATTTGCCTGATACATTTTTGGATTTCAGAAAAAATTCTTTTTCAATCTTGACTGTGTCCACATCGTCTCCCTTTTTCTTCTGAAAACCAATGCCACTGCCTAAAAGCATCATCTCCTGGCGCCGTTCATTCACTGCACAGACGACATTATTGTTAATAATTCGTGTGATCTTCATGGGAATCTCCTTTTAAAATGAAACGTTAACAAAATTTAACATCAAAAAAAGACCATCAATTATGCATACATGAAGAACAATTCTGCATGTTTGCATTATCAATCGGTCTTGCCTGCTGATCAGTAACAATCCTGATTAAATTCATTATTAACTTATATGGCTATCTTAGTGGAAAGCGTTATATTTGTCAACAACCCTTTCTTTAACCACGATTGGTTTTAAAAATACGACTAAATTGATTCAAAAAAAGAGCCGTTCCTAGAGTGAAGGCTCTTTTACTTTCCATCGCTTTGTTTCGAATGTCGTCCAGGTTCACATGCAGCAGCTTACCATTTTGCTTCATAAGTTTTCCTGCAACAAAGACCGTGTCCACATTGGATGGATTGGCGAATTGCACAACAGCACCGATCGGATCGTGAACGGGGAACAAATTCAGATCGGTTGTACGATTCATAATCAAATCAGCTTCTTTTCCTGGTATGACTGAACCTGTTTTCCGCTCCAGCCCTAAAGCCTGTGCACCGGCCGAAGTTGCAAACCGCAGTACCTGACTCGCTTGCAAACTCAGCTCTCCCGGCATTTCACCTTGCGCCAGCAATAACTCGTTCGTTCTGGAACGCTCAGCTTGCAAAGCAAATTTCATCTGTGAAAACATATCTCCACCTGTCGAAGTCACCACATCCACTCCAAGCGTTGGCGCCACCATGTTCCAGAAAATATCCTGTAGCCGGATAGCCATGTCCCATCATCATCTCTACTTCAGGCGTAACTGACAAAGAGGCTCCAGCGTCTGCCAGCATCTTAAATTCATCCATGCCCATTGTATTGCCGTGAACGACATTAATTCGCGGGGTAAGCAGCCCTGCCTCGTACATTCGACTAATGGAACGATCTGCAGATCCCCAGCTGCCAAACCCGACATGCATCGAACAAATTGCGTCCAGTTCTTCTGCGACCTGAATGTCCTGCACCGTGGTATCCCAATGGCTAAACTCTCGGCCGCGAATAGCAAGTCCATACGTGAGCAATTGGTCGCTAGAGGAGAAATAACGCTCCTTCACACCTCTGATATTCTCCGGGTATGAAAGGGTACTTTCCCGATGATACTACACAACCGTTTTTCAATAGATAACCTGTCCCTATGAGACACCTCTCCAATCGTAATGGTTTGTAAAATGATCTGATCCGCATTGCTTGTCCTTACATATGATTCATGACTATATTTTCGCTAGTATATATACATTATATATTAAGTGTTAATATTTATTAATTCTGGTACACCAAACTTCAATCTATAGTGATGATAGGTCTTACATTGTTAAACTTCATTCTATTCTCCACTGGATTCCAGCTTACTTTTCGCTCGAAAACGTCTCACCTTCATTAGATTGCCGCACATTTTATCATCGCAATATTTCTGTGTCCTACTGCGAGTATTGTCATAGAAGATCCAGCGGCAGTCCGGATTGTCACAGCATCGAATTCTCTTTACTTCGCCCTCCACCAGTGTCATGGCAAAGTCAGCAGCGACCTCTGCCATCACCTGAAACCAATGCGTATGGATGGGAACCAGCTTAACATCCAGTCTTTGATCCTGTGAGATTAGTCGTCTGATCACCCCACCACTCCGCATGAAGTCATTTAACCATGCTTGATCCTTCTCCGTTAGGGGCGTTCCCGCTGATAAACGGATAGCCAGAGACTGTAACTCATCTCTAAAGCTTCTCATGGCGGATTCCTCTTCAGTCGATGCCGGCACTTGTGCTTCTAATTGCCAACGATTCAAGAAATCCTGCTGCCAGCTTGCTTTTCCCAGTCTGTCTTCAGATCGATCCCCGCCGCGCCAATCATGATAGTCGCTATTCACAAAATCTGTCCATAACCTATCCATCTATACCTCCGTTATTGTAACTATCTAAATAGAAAAAGATGGTTACCTTCTTTCGAATTGTGTTATATTAATTGTAACCATTTCAAACCATATTAGCTAGTTACAAGCATGAAGACGCAAATCATGAGATGAGTTCCACAAGAGAGGATTGAACTTTAAAGATGACGTCTGTTACAACTGCATTAGATGTGTTGGTTATTCAAAAAGAAGATACCTGGGATCAATGTAACTGGATCGTCCCATTGTCGAAGGCTCTTGAAGGGCTGACCGCAGATCAAGCAGCTTGGATCCCTCCCTCAGGAGGACTAACTATATGGCAGCTGGTCAATCATATGTATTATTACAACGAGCGGATCTTAGAGCGTCTTCAAGGTCAGGCTCCATCTGTACCCGCTGCCGAATCGAATGAAGCTACGTTTGGCAAACCCGGGGACCCCTTGGACCAGGTTGGCTGGAGCCAACTTGTGGAGCGAACCACTAAGCTGGCAGAGCAGTTGCACGATAACCTGGTTACGTTACAGGATTCCAGACTTGAAGAAGCCTATTTGGATTCCGAACAAAACTGGGCTCAAACACTCGCCCGCTGGGTCCTTCATGACGCTTATCACGCCGGACAGATCGTACTTCTCCGCAGGCAGCAAGGAAGCTGGAATATCGTTTTCTGAAAAAAGTACTTGAACTGCTAGCGCTTACAGGAATAAGATGAACTTATTAATGTTACAACTTGTACAACAACCTATAAATTGAATAGGATCTTCGGGGTAGGGTGAAATTCCCAACCGGCGGTGATGTTCTTCGGAACCAGCCCGCGACTCGCTGTTGACTGCTATGGACAACGGCGACTGACTTGGTGTGACTCCAAGGCCGACGGTACAGTCCGGATGAGAGAAGATCAACACATGACATATCACTTCCGGGGAAGGTTTCTTTCCTGATGTTATGTCCATGGATGAGCCCCCGTTTATTTGGTGTATGCCAAAACGGGGGCTTTTGTCGATTTTGCCAACTGAAGATTCCGTGTTCTGACGAAGGAGTCCTGAATATGGAAAAGACCCAACATGCATCAAGCGTTTATCGCAAGGAAAGAAGCAATACCGGCTTTTGGCTCGTTGTTCTCGGTGCAGCCCTTTGGGGTGTGGATCCGTTGTTCCGCATTATTTTATTGCAAACGATGACCTCTACCCAGATTGTACTAGTGGAACATATCATTGTGAGTCTAATCGCTATTCCTGTCCTGTGGAAATTCCGCGCCGATCTGAAAAATCTTCGAGCCCGCCACTGGATTGCCGTTATCTTTATTTCATGGGGCGGTTCAGCACTGGCCACGGTCTTATTCACGCTGGCACTTACACACAATGATCCGAATACGGTACTGTTACTGCAAAAAATGCAGCCCATCTTCGCGATTGTTTTGGCCAAGATCCTGCTTAAGGAAACATTACCGCGCCGTTTCGGCTGGTTATTCATCGTTGCTCTTATAGGAACTTATCTGCTCACGTTCGGATTCACGCTTCCGCTTGGAAACTGGAACAACTGGATTCATGCAGGCAGCCTGTTATCTCTTGGGGCAGCAGCCTTATGGGGCGGATCTACGGTGATGGGACGACTGATGCTGGGGCAAACCCGTTATGAAACGGTCACCTCCCTTCGCTTCGTCGTAGCTCTCCCGCTGTTGATTTTTATGACCTGGAACGAAGGTGCTGCCTGGACACTGCCTTCGGGTACAGGCGAACAAGCGGCTGTTGCACTTAACATTTTGGGCCAGGCGCTATTGCCTGGATTACTGAGTTTACTGCTATATTATAAAGGTCTCTCATCCACCAAAGCTTCGGTGGCCACACTGGCGGAGCTTAGCTTCCCGATGGCGGGTGTGCTTGTAAATTGGATTGCTTTCCGGACGCTTATCACATGGGAACAATTACTTGGGTTCATTTTGATTTGGGTTGCCCTGTTCGCCATATCCAAACAGCAGGAACGGTCCTTCACGGCTGCAGATGCAGCTCCAAAGCTTCGGACAGACTAATTATGATGATATAAATAAATGAAAAGGCACTGACGCATCTCCATAGATGTGCAGTGCCTTTTGTCTTTTAACAATTCCAGTGGTACGATGACATATGGAGTGATTGTTGTAATCATTAATATATTTGGAGAGGAACGATCATCATGTCTTCATTTTCATATACTTCTTACGATGCTATAGGTTTGGCTGAACTGATTCGAGCACGGGAAGTTTCTCCGGTTGAATTGTTGGAAGCGGCCTACGCGCGATTGGAAGAAGTTAATCCGCAGCTTAATGCGGTCATTCGTACATATGAAACACGCGCACGTACGGAAGCGGGCTATGTCCGCCCGGGCGAGCAGCCTTTTGCAGGCGTGCCATTGCTCCTTAAAGACATCTCCCAATCGCTGGAGGGTGAGATACTGACTTCAGGTTCTCGTCTGCTGAAGGATCATCGGGCATTGCGTAATTCAAATTTTGTAACCCGCCTCCGTGATGCGGGCTTTGTAATTATCGGACATACGAATACACCGGAATTTGGCCTGAAAAATATTACCGAACCTCGTCTTCACGGGCCGAGTCGCAATCCATGGAACACGGACCACTCTCCTGGAGGTTCAAGTGGTGGTGCCGCAGCAGCTGTTGCTTCGGGGATCGTCCCGCTGGCTGGAGCTAGTGACGGAGGCGGGTCAATTCGTATTCCAGCCTCCTTCAGCGGACTTTTCGGACTCAAACCCACACGTGGGCGGACACCTGTAGGACCAGGGGTGGGCCGTCAATGGCAAGGTGCATCCATTGATTTTGCGCTCTCCCGTACCGTGCGAGACAGTGCAGCCCTGCTGGATACGTTGCAGGTGATTCAGCCTGAGGCTGCGTTTCATGCTCCGCTCTTTCCGGGAAGTTATTTGGCCGATATGAACTATCCTCATCAACGCAAACTGAAGATTGCATATACCACGGATTCACCGGTGGGCACCCCGGTAAGTGATGATGCCAAGGAAGCCGTATTCAAACTCGTCCGCTGGTTGGAAGAACAAGGTCATCTCGTTGAGGAAAAACTGAGTCCGGTTAACGGTGTTCGATTGATGGAGAACTATTATATGATGAACAGCGGTGAAATGGCGGCAATGATCTCTTCCATGGAACATGCTATGGGTAGACCCTTGACCTCGGGCGATATGGAGATTGAATCCTGGGTTCTGGCTGAAGCAGGCAAAAAGGTATCGGCCGCAGAGTTCGTTCATAGTCTTGCTGAATGGGACGTGGCTGCTGCGCAGATGTCTACGCTCTTTGAGCGGTATGATTTTTATGTAACACCTGTTAATGCTTATCCAGCACCAAAGGTTGGAGAATTAACACCTGATGAAGAGCAGATTCAACATCTGATGCAGATTAGCGAATTGGACAAGCTGCATCAGCAGCAATTGATCTATGAGATGTTTGAGCCAAGTCTCACCTATACTCCATTCACCCAGCTCGCCAATCTGACAGGTCAGCCAGCGATGAGTGTTCCCCTTCACCTCACGCCTGATGGCTTGCCCATGGGAGTGCAGATTATGGCAACCAAAGGGCGTGAAGACTGGCTGCTCCATCTGGCTGGTCAGTTGGAAACTTCCGGACTCTGGATTGGCATGAACGGGAATCCGCTTTTCCCTGCTTAAAGTAAAGAACAGGATAGCTGCTTAATTCCGCTACCACTTATATAATGTAAGGAGTAACGGGAGTAACGGAGTTAAGCATGCGTCCGAGTCTCTTGTACTCGATTAAATGTAATGTGTTTATACGTTTGTCTTTCTCGCTAATATAAATGCTATATGCGTATTAGCTTCTGTTTTATTAATTTAGTTTACATAATAAATGTTACGTATTTTATTTTCCGTTATTGTTGCGATGATCTATTTTACTAGAAGGCTAGATCGGCTACTTCGTATATCTCAATGATACAATGTAATTAATCCCGATTTTTTGAGCTCGTTTGTTGGGAATTGGTCTGCGTTTGTATTCTTCAAAACCTAATTTTGAATACATTTTCATGGCAGGAATATTGGTATCGGCCACTTCCTCAATCAAGTAAACCTCATAAGGGGTATGCTTGATGATGTGAAGAATTAATTGTGAAGCAACGCCCTGTCCTCTGAATTCGTCCGCCGTCCCTACAAATTCGATAGAACCTACCTCGTTTGAAGGCTGAACAAAGGGAGCTTCAAATTCTTTCTTTAGAAAAATGGCTGCCATCGTACCCTTGTAAAAGCCTAAATGTTTACGGAGTTCCTTTTTATCCAGTCTTACCGAGTGTGAAATCCCATCCGTGCAGGCAGCCATTCCCACGACTTCTTTCCCATTTAGCGCTACATAAAATTGATCCAATACAAACATATGGGCAAACGTATCGGCAATCTTTAGCGGATCTCTTGAGAAAAAGCCAAGCCATTGCGTGAATCCATCAGCAAATATTTTACTTATCCCTTGTCTCACATCAAACTCGGCTTGATCTGCTCTAACCACTCGAAACATAATTGGATCACTCCTTTTCCTTCATTAGAAATGCAGTGATGATAGTCGGTGAAGGCACGGTGAAGCCACTCTTAAGCAAAACTTTCATTTCAGCCAAACCCTGAATCGAAGCATACAAAAAAATAGCCATTTCTTGCGCATTACCGGAACGAAAATCCCCAAGCTGCTGACCTTTGCGAATGAGCTGTACCGTAGAATCCATAAGCTGGCTATTTACGTGAAGGATCTCTTCATATTGATCAGAATTTGTGTCGGCTCCAGCCAAAAGAGATTGATTGATTAGAATTAGCAGATTAGCCAGATCTTCCCCATGACTCAAGTCGCTGTATACTTCGTCTACAAACTGTGCAATTAACTCTTTAGGAGAATAATCGGATTGGTTGAAAAAAGTAATATTGCGTTTTAATCCTTCAACTGCGTAGGTAACCAATTCATGAAATAACTCTTCCTTTGTTTTGTAGTGTCGATACAATAGTCCGATACTGATACCTGCAGTGTCTGCGATATCTTGAACATTCGTTGAACCGTACCCTTGATGGACAAATAATCGCATTGCAGACGCATGAATTTTCATCTTAGTTGCTTTGCGCATTTCTTCGAACTGTTCCTTGCTACGCGGCAAACGATCTCTCTCCTTTTTTTGAGTGAGTTTTTACTCATTATAAACTGATTGTATTCACAATCACAACGCTTAATTACAGGTACGGAGTGTTAGTTGCATTCGAGCATAGCAAAAAAACAGTCGATATTCCTTAATGCACAAAAAGCCGCTAATTCAGCGACTTCTTATACTTAAAGTATAGGACTTCTGTGCCTATGCATGTACTTGCTTCAAATGGTCTAACATCATGTTTAGTTTACTCCACTGCTCCAGTGGCAGCGATTCGAAGATCAACATCCACATCAAAATGGGCTCGGGATAGTTCTTCCCCCCAATTGTCCTGTACTTCTTTGTATAAAGGGTACTGATATGCCCTGGCAAATAACCCAAACCCGACAGGATCGATATTATAGTCCTGGCACTTTTTGATGAGCTTCTCAATGTTCTTTTTCATTTCCTCGCTCAATTTAGTTGCCATTTCCTCGGAATTTTGCAACAGTTCAAATTCAAGAAACTTCTCAGTTATACTGATGATCGACTTAACTTTAATTTTGAATTGAAATCTGCCATTTTCATGAGACGATTTAATTTTAACGGATATGTCACCTAAAGAAAAACTCACTTTGTCGATGTTAAAAGGCATGGATTGTTGTAAATCGTCAACAGCAAAAGTGAGACTGACTCCTGGCTCAGCTTCATTTTTCAAAATGTGAAGAAGTGTCGTTTCCTGATAGGTCAGAGATGTTCTGTACTGCCCTTTTCGGGATAAAAGAGTTGTTCCTTTTAGCAAGATCTTGTTATTTTCGATCTTGATTTCCGAGATGGAAGGCGTCATCGCTCGGTCATACAATTGTCTATGTAGCTCCTGCGCGGTTGTTTTTACCGTGGCTGAACTTCTACTTCCTGAATCGACAATGGCTCTTATAAATAATGGTAACGGCGGTTGATCTTTGGGTTGCAATTGAAAAACATCCTCAATAGGACCATCAAAAGCAACGATGCGATCGGTAATCGTATTGCGAGGATCGCGGAACGTGACATCGAGTATGTTAAACCAATCCTTATATTGAAGCAATTGTTTCCCTACAATAATCACTTGAAAATTACGTCCCGCAAGCGAACCAGGAAATTGGGCATCCTGCTGATTCCTAGACTGTCTTAAACCTTCTGCTATTCCTTCCCCTTCGCGGGTTTTCTTCTGAATGTCTTTACTGAATACGGGTGCTGAAATGAAATAATGGAGCTTTTTATCTTTGACATCCAATCCAAGAGCCAGGGGAACCGTTGCATCTTCTAAATTGGTTTTGTCATTGGCGCAACCTGCGAGTGCAGCCAGCAATATACAGGACACACTCAAGATAATAAATTTTCCGAACCATCTCATGTGTGTTTCCCCCCTCCCCTCTTTTTGCGAATCGCTACATACAGAAGAACGCCCGCAGGCAGAGCAAACTCCATGATAAATCCAATTAAATTAAGTGCGTAGTTTATTTGCGCAACTTCAATAAAGCCAGGCCGATAGAGGTAAAAGCTGATTTCAATGACAATACACCACACGGCAAGGTGGTATCTTTCCTGCCCTTTTCCCACCAGCGACGCTGAGCATCTCGATACAAGATACATGGAGGGAATCCATATACATGAGAACACAAACACATAAAAAGCAATGAATACTACCTCTACCCGCTCAATAAACTGAAATTCAATGGACTTCATTATGCTAATTACCGGATCGTTATACTCCCCGATCTCATCAGGGCTAAAATACACGTAACAAATCAGGGTGATCCCCAAGTAAACAATACAAGTGAGCGTGTTGGAGATTATCATGGCAGGTAGTGCTTTTTCTTTGTTAACTAGATGGGGGTAGAGAAACAAAACCAGACCGATGCCGAGCATCGGATAGATCATAAATTTTATGGATGAAAGAACAGGAAACCATCCCTCTTTAAAAAGCGGCAGTAAATAGAGCCAATGTGCACGACTAAGTGTAGATACATAAATGAACGGAATCCATAATGAGAGTATCGTGACAATTTCGCTGTACCGCCCGATCGCCTGAAAGCCATGCTGCGCAATCTGGAATGTGGGGATGAGCAGCAGCAGGAGTAGAACATAAATATATGTACTCGGCAATAACCATAATTTAATGACAAGTGAAGCAATCATATAACCGTCATATGCCAGAAGCAAATAATAGGCCATAAATATAAAAGAAGCTGCTTTTGCTGCCCACACGCCGATATACCGCTGAATCAATTCCAGTATCGTGCTGTCTGGATTATATTTCATCAACTTGACGATCGCTACGGAGGCTAATGTTGCCAGCCCCCATCCCAAAAAAATCACCATCCAGCCATCTGTCCCCGCATGCCTTGCAAGTTCTCTTGGAATAGACAAAAAAGCAACACTGATTTGGAAAGTAGAAATAATAAGAATGAATTGAAGCATAGTTACCGGGCGTAATGACTTCATCTCTATTTATTCTCCTTCCATCCTCTGCTTTTCCCCTGTCTTTTTGACTGGCGTGGTTTCGTGCTTACAGGGCGGTTGTTCATCATCCACAACGGTACCCGCAGTAAGGTATCCTTCCAATCCATGGCCCTAAATGGAGCAATAGGCGTGCTATAAGAGGTACCGAGCGAGTTTAATGTTATTAGCCGGCCAATGAAGCTCATCATGCCCACGACCAGACCGATGAACCCGAACCAAGTAGCGAGAATCATCATCATGAACCGCATGATCCGTACAGCTGCCATCATGTCTTGATTGGGAATAATAAAAGAGGAGATCGCTGTAAAAGCCACCACGATAACCATTACGTTGCTGATTAACCCTGCCTGGACAACTGCCTGTCCAATGACAATACCGCCGACGATTCCTACCGTTTGTCCTACTGGAGCTGGAAGACGAACTCCCGCTTCCCTTAACATCTCAAGTGTGATTTCCATAATGATCGCCTCAACAAATGGCGGGAATGGAACTTGCCCTCGTGACTCACCAAGTGTTAATAGCAGCTTCAATGGTATAATCTCAAAATGAAACGAAATCACGGATATAAAAAAGCCAGGTAAAAAAATTGCGATGAAAAAGGCAAAGATACGCAATATTCTAAGAAATGACGAAATGGACCATCTGGAACTGTAATCATCAACCGTCTGAAAAAAAGACATGAACGTAGCCGGAGCAACCAAAACGCTTGGCGAACCATCGACTACAACGACACAACGTCCCTGTAATATTTGAGAAGCGGCCGTATCGGGCCTCTCCGTAGTAATCATTTGAGGAAGCAAAGCAAGCGGTTGGTCCTCAATGAATTCAACCAATTCTCCGGTGTTAATGATGGCATCCACGTCAATGGATTGAATTCGTTCTTCGAGTGCTTTAATGATATCCGGTTTGGTTACATCTTCCAAATAAAGCAAAGAAACTGCCGTTTGTCCTCGTTTTCCAACAATATACCGCTTCACCTTTAGCTCTTTGTCCGCAATATAACGGCGGATCATGGCTATATTTTGAGAACCGGTCTCTATAAAGCCTTGATGAGCCCCTTTCAGTGAGGGTTCCTGCTGAGGATCCTCAATAGCTCGTTGCGGCAATCCTTTTGTATCCAATGCATAGGCAGTACTACGACCTTCAATAAACAACACGCTGTAGCCGAGGATAATGGAAAGTTTGAGTTCATTCCACTTGGAGTGGGGTTTTACATAACCCACTGTAGTAATGAAATCTTCGGAAGCGTTCCCGGCTTCAAGCTGAAGAGGAGCAAGAACATCATGATTAAGTGACGTTTTGTCTGTCAATTCTTCCATATAGACTATGGCAGCTTGTTCTCCGGTTTGTTTGATGCATAACTTTCGAATGATCAGATCGGGAGTATCCGTAAAGATTTCTTCAATTCTGCGAATGGATTCGTTCAGACTTTTGGTGATGTTTTCATCTTTCGTGTTCGTGGCAGATTGTTCATCCACTACGTATACCTCCCTTCTTCCAGCAGCATTTCCTTATTATGACGATTATTGCCACCAATATGCATTTCGCCGAGTCCCAATTCAGAGCCCACTTGTGGTAGGTGAGTGAAAATGACCAGTGCAGACATCAACTGAAGAAACGCACCTATAGACAAAAAGAAACAGGAACACATGACGTCTCCCTGTTTCTTTTCTTCTATGTTCTAATGTTTTCTGTTTTACTCAACATGCTAGAACTCTGTACCGCATCATATCTCAGCTTCCAAATTACAAGCAGGAGTATACGACATTTCGCAAACGTCTCTGAATGTAAGGCTCCTGGCTGTTCAGCAGGTGCTGCGCATACATGACAGTAAGCTCGGAGTCCGGATCAATGATGGCCATACACCCGGCAGCACCGCTCCAGCCAAATTCGCCAAGCGGGCTGAGTGAGCCGCTTCCTGACTTGGAAACGTGAGTGCGTACACCCAATCCATAACCGTACCCCCCCATGTGATCCCATGAGTAGTCAGGGCGGGTCATCTCATTCAGATGATCTGTTCGCATCAGTTCCACTGAAGCCTGTGACAGGATTCGAACGCCTTCCGGACTGGTTCCGCGCCCAGTAAGCGCGTTCAGGAACAACGCGTAATCGCTAACCGTAGATAAAAGCCCAGCGCCGCCGCTCTCCAGTTCGGTGCCTACCCGGAATCCATTTCCGTCCATACGTACGGCTTGTTCAAGCTCATCATTGTATGCGTACTGTGGAATCAGTCGGGCCTGCTGCTCTTCGTTCAGATCGAACGCTGTATCGTTCATGCCGAGCGGACCAGTGATTTCTTCACGCAGATACGTCCCAAAGCGTCTGCCGCTAACAACCTCAACCAGAGCTCCCAGAACATCATGGCACATGCTATAGTTCCAGTGTGTACCTGGTTCGAACAGAAGCGGCTCCTTAGCGAGCGCTTTCGCAAATTCGCGGGTCGGCAATGTTCCGTCTGTATTCTGCACCGCTTCCTGGATGGATGGTGCTCCAACGTCATAGGAGAACCCGGCGGTCATCGTAAACAAGTCGCGTACCGTAATCGGCCTTGTTGCTTTTTCCAGCCTAACCTCTCCGTTTGGCAATACATTTTTCACCTTCATATCTGCATACTCTGGCAGGTAGTCGGACACCGGATCGCTGAGCAACATATGCCCTCTTTCTACAAGCTGAAGCGCTGCTACGCAAGTCATAATTTTGGTCATGGAGTAAAGATTGAAGATGGCCCCATCACCGATGGGCGTTTTCTCCTCCAGGTTGGCGTAACCGTTCCGATAGTGGAAAACGGTATCATTTTGATGTATAACCAACACTTCTGCCCATGGAATCCTCCAGGATGTAATGCGGTCAATGAATGAAGCAAGCGGTTTAAAGTCCATGTTTCCCCGTCCTTTTATGTAAAGTCGTTATCCTTGCGCAATGTGGTCCATGTTCAACACCACGATACACATACTATAAATATACGACCATTCGCGAGCGTTGACCACTACCCGATCAAACTTATACGCCTAAAACAAAAAAGCCGCTAAAATAGCGACTTTAAATGATCTGTATTAATATTCCTCAAGCACTGTCTGTGGTATTTCTTATGCTTATGAATCTTTTTGGCTGAAGGTTACAACAGTTCGATATACCCTTCTGTTCCATGAACCCGAATGCGTTGCCCATCTTTGATCCGTTTGGTCGCATTCTGCACTCCGACAACTGCTGGCAGCCCATATTCCCTTGCAATAACGGCTCCATGGGTCATCAGTCCACCCACTTCGGTGACTAGGCCTTTGATGGATACAAACAATGGTGTCCAGCCAGGGTCAGTAAAGGAGGTGACTAATATATCACCATCTTCCAGATCGGCATTTTCCATGTTTAAAATGACACGTGCTCTTCCTTCTATGACTCCGGAAGAAACAGGTAATCCTGCAATCGCATTAGCCGGCAAATTTTCCCGTTTGTACTCCCCTGTAATGATTTCACCATCAGACGTGATTACACGTGGTGGCGTCAATCTTTCATAACGTTTGTATTCTTCTTTCCGCTCGTTGATGATAGGGTAATCCAATTTATGGGTACGTGTAATTTCATAAAGTTCTTCTATAGTAAGATAGTATATGTCTTCTTTCTCATGAATAACGCCCGCTTGAACGAGTTGCTCGGCTTCTTTCAATAGAACCTGCTTATAAACGAAGTAGCGATTAACCATACCGTATTTGGGATATTCCCGATAACCGATGAAATTCCGGACGATGTCAATCATGCGTTTGGTTTCTTTGGATTTTTGTTCACCATCCGGCAATTGCTTCAATCGGCCTATCAACTCTTGTTCCTTCTCCAAAGCTTCCTGACGCCCTTGCTCAAATTTCCGTTTGCCTGCATTAGGCTCAAAGTTCTTGATGTTACCAAGAATCGTGGGGACAAGTGCAATTGGTTTTTCACTCCAACGAGTTTTTGTAATATCGATTTCTCCGGTACATCGCATTCCGTATTTGCTGAGATAATCAAGGATCGCGTTTTGGATTTCCTTTCCTCCATCAAACGTAAGCAGTTCATCCAAAAAGTGATCTTCTTTTGCATGCTGCAAATAATCAATGACTTCCGGATAAGGGCGAATCACATCCGCGACATCCAATAGCGCCAGACCCATTTCCGAAGTAATATTACCCGGTACAGATTGAGAAAGGGTATCTGCCGCGTTTTTTTCACCTAACCACTTGTTCATGTTTTCATTGATCCATGTTGTAGCATTTATAGCCGCCATAAACACAGCCGTACTTTGCGGGTCAAATAAGATCTTTTTTAATTGCTGGATATCTTCCAGAATAAAATCAATTAAATCAGATCCCGATTTTGTTTGGATATTTTGTTTTAACTCTTCTATTGATGATTGAGTATTTTTAATGAGGTTAGGAACGATTGCCGGATCAATTTCGGGCTGTGGCTGAATGTCGGCAGACATCCCTTTATTGCTTTTATTGGCGTAAGGTTCCTTTTTGTCTGTTGGTAACAATTTTATAAAATCTCGCTCTATTATGGTCATAAGCGCACCTTTTATGAGCGGGTCGGATCCCAGATTATTTAATAAAATTTCTCTGCTGTCAGGCGAAGACAGATGCTGTGTGATATCAACAAATAACCTTCCACCAGCTCTAAACCTGGGTCCAAAAGAGGTTAACTCGAATAAAGACATTCCAAGAGGTTTCATGGGATCCGTCATCATTTGTTGATGAGCGACAGATACGTAAACGTGATTTTCTTGATCATTCGCTTCAGGAATGGGATACAATGTCGTGATTGGCCGACTCTGCACAATATAAAATGTGCCATGGGCCAAACACCATTCGATATCCTGTGGGGAACCAAAATAAGCTTCAATCTGTCTTCCTATGCGTGCCAGTTCTAAAATTTGTTGATCCGTTAGCGATTGAGTCTTTTGCTGTTCAGGATCGATCGGAAGAGTATCTGTTCCGCCCTCTTTTCGTCCATAGACAGCCAATTTTTTGGCTGCGATCATCTTATCGACGATTTCCTCACCCCTTACTTTATAACCATCGGCAGATACCAAGCCCGACACCAATGCTTCTCCAAGTCCGTAACTGGCATCGATGGATAACAGTTTTCGGTTGGACGTAATCGGATCAGCGGTAAACATAATTCCTGAAGCTTGCGGGAAGATCATCCTTTGAATAATAACAGACAAATTAACCTGGCTGTGGTCAAATCCATGTTGTATACGGTAGATTACTGCGCGATCCGTAAACAGGGATGCCCAACATTTGCTGATATGCTGTAAAATGGCTTCTTTGCCGATGATATTCAAGTAGGTGTCTTGTTGACCAGCAAAAGAGGCATGTGGTAAATCTTCAGCAGTTGCGCTGGAACGTACGGCATAAGCATGTTCATCTCCAAACCGGTTGAGATAGTGTCCAACTGCTTCCACAACGTCAAAAGGAATTTCCGAGTTCAAAATGATTTGCCGAATCTGCCTGCTGATTTCGCCAATTTGTTCTCGATCTTCTGCTTTTAGCAAGGTTAGTTGACCCAGCAGAGCATGGTACGTTGCGTTTTGTTCAAGAGCTTTTTGATATCCCACTGTTGTAACACAAAACCCTTCCGGTACTTCGATCTCTTTCATTCTAGAGAGTTCCCCTAAATTTAACCCCTTCCCTCCAACGAGCCAAAGCTGTGTCTTTTCGATCTCATGGAAACTGAGAACCAGAGAACTCATTCAACATCTCTCCTACCATCAAATTTTTAAAAAAATCCTTTGACAAGATTTCACCGCCATGTTACACTTAGAGTGTAAGATACATTATTTATGCCTATACATAATGAAAGTCGTAAACTGATCATATCATCGTGCCTGTTTATATGCAATACAAAAGAACCTGAGCAATGTTGTCAGGTTCTTTTTTTGATATTCGTGATTATTAGGTCCAATAGTAATTTCATTATCAATCTCAATTAACTTTTATTACATTGTTAATTTGGGCTAATCCCCTTCCAATCAGGCTTTGGATACAAAAAACTTAAGAATACTCCGCCTAATGCCGATGGTAACAATACAAAGGCCGTGAATTGCAGTGCTTTCATCCCTTCTACCAATGCATAACTATGAATTGGATTGAGGAATTGGGTAAACGTCATGATAGCTGTGTGAAAACCGACTGTCACCCATACTGTTCCTGACACTGCTCGCAGATAGCCTAGGATTAGAGCAAATCCTGGTAAAAAGTGAATTTGTTCTGAAGAATACATTGCCCCGATTCCCCAAGCAAACAATGAAAAGAGTACCGTTTGAATCATTACAACAGACCATTGTGGTAGGATCGTCTGCAGAAGTTTAAATATCATACCTCTAAATATAAGTTCCTCAGGTAGTGCCTCAATGAGAAAAACGGAAATCATGAGAAGCCCAGCACCTATTAGCATATTGCTAATGGAGGTGTTTAATATGATGACATTGCTCCAGCCTAGAGTGATACAAAGAGTCACCCCCAACGTTGCGGGAATGAGCCAGATCAGAAAACCAGAAATAAATGAACTCAATTTTGTTTTAAAAGAATTATGTTCCCTCCAGCCTAAGTTCTCTTTATTGCATTCCCCAACAATATACAAAGTCATCAATACCAGGAGAGTTATAGTTACACCCATGAGAAGATGAAGTAATTGGCTATAGCCAGACTCCATATAACTTTGTTGGAACCATTTCATTAGCCGCCAGAATAGCAAGGTTGAGACAAGAATAATCATTATACTTATGATCACTCTCGGAAACCTACCTAGATGGTCAATCACTGTTCGCTCCTTTCTCTAATCAAGAAATTTTTAGGGTTCTTCGCCTGTTTTGTTTGACCGCATTATCACACGTCTATTCTTACATTCACCAATTTAAAAAGATATACGTGAATACTACATTTCATTCTAGTCTCGAATCTCCATTCTCACTAGATGGAATCGTTAGAGTGCTGTTCTACAAAAGCAGCAATCTTGGCGTTAACTTGATCCGGGTACTCCCCGTTAATTGCGTGTGAGGCATTGGGCCAGTTTATCATCTCAAGACAGGGAACATTTGTAGTGCCGTTCCTTACCGCTTTTGCCGAATCATGCATGGTGCTGTTCTGTGCCATTACAGCCAGTACAGGTACTTCGATCTTCTGTAAATCTGAGGGGCTGAACAGATCCGGCGCAGGCAACTTGACCTTGAAGGTGCTCATTGCGGATTCAATTAATCTGGCAATCGGTTCACTGTCATCCGCTTTCGCCCCGCCGGATATATAGCTGAGCATTTTTTCGCGAATCCATTTGGGCACAAACGGAACGGATGCTGGGATGGATGCAGCTATCATTTTTAGTGAAATAGGTGCAAAAACAAACACTGGGTCCAACAAACTGACCGAGGCCACCTTTTCCGGATAAAAGCGGACTACATTCATAGCCGTCCACCCACCAATGGAGACGCCGACCAGATGTACTTTTTCGAGCTTTAAACGGGTAAATACTTCATGCAGCCAGCGCGCCTGCTCCTTTTGATTTGCTATTATCTTCGTTTGCCGACTCATCCCCGCTTCTCCCAGCAAATCAAGTGCAAACACCGGTCTTTCGCTCATTAATCCCCGTAGATTGGGTTCCCACATGGGCGTTGAAGAAGAACGTCCTGGTAATAATAACAACGGTTCTTTCTCCTGGTTAGCTTCATAGGTGAATGTATAAACACGCACCGTACCAAACTCCGTTTCAACATCCTGAGTCAAAGTAGGTCTTGGGAGAAGGGCCATTGCCTCGTCATATGCGGATTGGAATTCCGCCTGATGAGTTGCAGAAATAAAACAACCCATCTTTGCTGCAGCGTTTCGGTTAACATCCTTGGTTGACTTCTTCATTTCTCCCCCTTCCCTGATCTAGAAATAGGGATCAGATTATTCGATAATTTATACCGCGTTTCTCCATATAACAAATTATGTTATCGAGTTGGCCCTTAGTCACTTTTCCTTTTTTATCACCGTAATCGGCAATAGGACGATGTCCTGTTCCTTCAATAAGATTGTAAACTTAGATAGCTTGAATTGGTTATAAAATGGACAAACCGGAGATAATTTACTCATATTACCTTAGGAGGTTTATTTTATGAGTACCAATAATATTCAATCAGAGCAGAGTGCTTATTTGAAAGAACTGAATGCTTTATTTATCCCTTTGGATGGCATGGAGAATCTGGACCGCATGGTTGACGCGATCGGAGATGCAGATATTGTGCTGCTCGGCGAAGCAAGCCATGGGACAGCTGACTTCTATCGGTATCGTGCCGAGCTATCGAAGAGACTGATTGCAAGCAAAGGATTCAACATCATCGGCGTGGAGGGTGATTGGCCCGCTGCTTATCGGCTGAACCGGTATGTGAAAGGAATGGCCGGATCCGATTCTTCGGCATCCGAAGCACTGGGCGATTTTACCCGCTGGCCAACCTGGATGTGGGCGAACACGGATATTTGTGATTTTGCCGAGTGGCTGAAAGAGCATAATGCAGCCAATCACACTGAAAGCAATGAACGTCCGAAGGTTGGATTTTATGGAATAGACATGTATTCGTTGTGGGAATCGATGGAGGCCATTATCGGTTATTTGGAGAAGACAAAGTCTCCTCAACTGGAACAGGCACGCCGTACATACGCCTGTTTTGATCCTTACAGCAAGGATCATCAGAGTTATGGCATCGCGGCAGGATTGCTTTCGGAGAGCTGTGAGAATGAAGTGGTTGAACTGCTAAAACAAATGCAGGATCGGCGCATGACGCATCCGGGTAGTGAGGAAGAGCTGAATGCTGAGGTCAATATGCTGGTTACTTCCAGCTCCGAGGCCTACTATCGTACGATGGTCCGTGGCGGTCCGCAATCCTGGAATGTTCGGGACAAACATATGGTTGAATCGTTAAAGAGAATCATGGCCTATTATGGAAGATCTGCCAAAGCCATTGTCTGGGAGCACAATACGCATATTGGTGACGCGCGGGCAACGGATATGATACAGGATGGCATGGTGAATGTGGGACAGCTGCTGCGAGAAGACCCTGAGCATCGGGTATTTGCCGTTGGCTTCGGAACCTATCAGGGTGAGGTTCTCGCGGGAAGAGCATGGGGAGATCCTGTGGAGAAAATGATGGTTCCACCAGGACAGCCAGGGAGCTGGGAGGATTACATGCACCGGGCAGGTGAAGGCCGGGATGGCATGGTCATGCTTTCCGATACATCCTCCGTCTTGCATAAAACCATTGGCCACCGTGCGATCGGTGTGGTATATAATCCTGATCATGAGCGATACGGCAATTATGTACCTTCCAGCATGGCGGATCGTTATGATGCGTTTATTCATATTGATCGGACCACCGCTCTTCAGCCACTGTCAGTGCATCAACCGGTTGCAACAGAAGCTTTATTTTCAACATAACGGATCTTGCTGAACGTCTGTGGGTGTCGCAGGCGGATTCCAACATAAAAGCAGCAGTCTCTGAATCGTTCACTCGAAACGGGAGACTGCTGTTTTTTAATGGACTATCGTTTTCCGTCAGTAAATGAGTAAAACATGGTCAGCTCCCTTTGTCGATCTCATATTCATTTTATGTGTTGGTCAGGTTCCTTCATGCAGACGACCACTTTTCCTTTCACACGACCCTCACCAATATCACGAAGTGCCTGAGCTCCTTCAGATAAAGGGTACTGCCGATCAATGATTGGCCTGACCTGACCTGTTTCGACAAGCTCCTTCCAAACCATCTGGTCTCCCTGGTTCGGTTTATGGAAAAGTAACGTAAATTTCTTTTTTTCAAGCCAAGAAAAAAACGGGCTTAACAGCAGATTCAGGAGAATGCTTGACATGAGGCCTCCAATCATCACATAGGTACCGCCCTTCTCCAATACACGCCTCAAAGCAAAAGCAGAACGGTTTCCGACAACATCAACAATCAAGTCATATCTGGATCCCAATGCAGTGAAGTCTTCTTTCGTATAATCCAACACTCGGTCGGCCCCTATACCAAGCAGCATATCCAGCTTCCCGTCGCGATCAACCGCAGTTACTTCTGCCCCGTGTAATTTGGCATATTGAATTGCAAACGTCCCGACTCCGCCACCGGCTCCATTGATCAGAACTTTTTGTCCCCTTTGCAATTTCCCTTGATCACGCAGTCCCTGCAAAGCTAGTACAGCAGCTTGTGGGATGGCAGCCGCCTGCACAAAGCTAATTCCTGCGGGTTTGGTTGTCAACGCATCCTCTCTGGCAGATACATATTCCGCAAACCCGCCCCAGCCAGAGCCGGATAGATCCCCGAACACCTCGTCACCGGGCTTAAATTGTTTGGCAGCTGCTCCAACCGCGATTACCCGTCCTGCAATATCTGCACCAAGAATACGATAACGTGGTTTCCGCATTGCACCGAGCCGGTTGACGAACGGTTTTCCGCGAAGGAGATCCCAATCCCAGGAGTTAACCGATGCGGCATGGATTTCAATTAACACTTCATCTTCCTTTGGTGCAGGAATGTCCACCTCTTCTATTCGTAGGACATCGGGTGTTCCGTATGTGTCATAGACCATTGCTCGCATTGCTTTTGCATTCCGTTCTCCGGGTGATTCCGTGTTATCCATTCGTTCTCTCACGGGCATTCTCCATTCGATAGACTTATGTGTATCGATATCCTGTAACCCTGACGCAAGAAAGTCGTGTCGTTCAGAATTTCTCGTGCGGTTTATAACCAAGCTGCAGCAGAGTGTTCAGACCTTCAAACAACTGATACGTTGGGCATTTTTTGTAGTTTCATTTTAAAGTTGAAAATACCGAATTAATGTATAGATTCAAATCGTTCCTTTTAGAACACTTATTTCACCCGACTTGACTCTGGTATCGTACCAGGGTTTATCGTAATCCATATCGAAATGTGGTTTTTCACGAATCAGGGGGAACAATGATGATTAAAAATCGGTTTGATCAAGTATTTGAAATCTTGAAGCAATCTTTTCCCGAATCAGAATATCGGGAATACGCCGAACAGAAGAAGCTGTTATCCAATTCGCGTTATCGACTTCTCACTGAGGAGAACGGGCAGAATGAAGTGATTGGTTTTCTCGCAGGTTGGGAGTTCGAGACCTTCAGGTACGTTGAAAATGTAGCAGTCTCTCCATCCACTCGCGGAAGTGGCATCGGAAAGCAGATCATGGAGCGTTTCATGAAAGAGTCCGACATGCCAGTTATCCTGGAAGTCGAATTGCCCGACGATGACCTGAGACGAAGAAGAATCGGTTTCTACGAGCGTTTGGGATTCCGCCTGGAAGATTATACTTATGTTCAGCCGGCACTCCGTCCAGGACAGCCCGCCATGCCTCTGCAGATCATGAGCTATCCAAAAGCTTTGACCTCAAGTGAATTTGAAATGGTGAGAAAGGTATTGTATAAGGAAGTGTACGGCATACCCACCTCTTACGCATACGCATAAAATAGATATGTGCAGGAAAGGAAACTAATGAAGAACGATTATAAAATTAATGAAATTTCCAAGCTCTATGGAATAGGTGTCGACTCGCTGCGTTATTATGAAAAACTGGGATTGCTTGTCACTCGTCGAGATTGCAACGGATACCGTCTGTATAGTCTTCATGATATGTACAAATTAAATATCATCCGTGACCTGCGTCAGCTGGATTTTACGATGCAGCAGATCAAAGCGTACCTCGATCAACAAAGTGTTGAAAACACACTCGAATTGTTATACAAGGAACAAGAACTGATTCAGGAACAGGTTGCAAAGCTTGAAACTACGCAACGTATCATTCAAGGCAGAATCAAGGTACTGACCGAAGCAATGCTAATCAAGACGGGTGTTTTCTCCATCAAAACATACTCTGAACGACCTTGTTTGCAATTAAATACACGCATAACGAGGGATGAGGAGATGGATTATGCCATTAAGAAGCTGCATCAGAAGCATAAAGGACACATCCTGGATTTTGGCAATCAATTGTATGGGGCATCCGTCTCGCTTGAGGAATTGAATCATGGCTTGAGGGATGTTTTTAACTCCGTCTTCTTTATTTTTGATTCTGATGGAGCCGGACTGATCGACCCCGATTACAGCCTGCCGGCTGGGGATTATCTATCGCTCTACTATCGTGGAGATTATCGTCAAAGTCATGAGAAAATGCAAGATGTCGTCGCTTATGCAGGTGAACATGGATTTCGGCTGTTGGGAGACCCGTTCGAAATTTATGAAATTGATAATCGAGATACCATCATTACCGATCAATTTCTGACCGAAATCCAGGTGAGGGTTGCCATGGAATAAGAATTTGTCGGATAATTTTCAAAAGAAACGAATAAACTGACGTATTAATTAACAATAGTATTTGTGGGTGAAAATAAAAAGAATAAGCCGATCCAAAGAAAGGATCAGCTTATTCGTGAATTGGGTTGGTTAGGATCAGGCGCGCTTATTTTCAACCGATTTCATGCGGTTTTGATCGTCGTCCTGTCGGTCATGGCTGAATTCTTGGCCTGCTTCAACTTCACCCTGTCCCGATACACTTCGGGCAAAATTGGTGAACTGCCTTTTGTGCTCATCCTGCTCGTGTTTTTGCTTCAGAAGCTCCTGTGGATCCTGATTCGTCATATGGTTGATCCTCCTACAAAATCAAAATAAGTCTCCACATTATGAGTTTTGCTGATGTCTGGATTCATCTTTGATTTCTTCACGGAATCCGGAAATGCTATGTTTACGGCGTTCGTTTTTCTCTTCGATTTGACCTTTTTCCCGTGCTGGAATCTCATCTCCAAATTCCTCGAGATAATCTTCTGCTTCCCGGTAGTTTTCGATCGTGTTCTGAACCGCGTTTTGCAAGTGTTCAACGTTGTCCTCACGGTTATCCGGTTTGCTCATACATGTCACCTCCCCAAATATGGAATCAGTGCTGTTTATTCGCACTACAGAAGTGTTCCAAAAGAGAGCAGTGCTTATGCATGAAAATCATTCTCCTTTCCTTCTATAATGTAATGGAGAATGACCCGTAACGACTTTGAACACTCGGCCAAAATGTGTTACGCTTCCGAATCCCACCTTTCTCGCAATCAAATTCACTTTCAGGCTGGAACTCTCGAGCTGTTTTTTGGCTTCCTTGATCCGAACACTATTCACGTACTCTACAAAGGCAAATCCCGTCGCCTCTTTGAAGGATCGACTCAAATAATATGGACTAATAAAGAACCTGTCCGCCAACAAATGAAGGGATAGTTCCTCCATATAATGTTCGTTAATATAACGGACAATCTCTGATATTCGTTCATGCATGGGACTTGGTGATGCCAGCGGTTCCGCATCATGCTGCCTGAATTGTCTGCAGCACATGATAAGCAGCTGCACGGCTAGTGTCTGGGCAAACAACTCAAAGCCGCTACCGCGCTCCTGCATCTCCTGAATAATCGCTCGGGATTGCGGTTCAATCAGCTGCCGATTGCGCAAGGAATCCTTTAATATCAAATAATCTCGGTCCAGCATAGGCAGAAGTGCTTCCCGATGAGAGCCATCCAGCGAAAAATATTGTTCATGCATGTTAATAATGAGCCGCTCATGCTTTGGCTGCTCCGCATTGGTTGTACGGTGCAGAATATTGGGGGCGATGATGACGACATCGCCTTCGTTAATGGTAATCGTCCGGTCTTGAATGAAAAATTCCCGCTTGCCTGACATCAAAATATAAATTTCGTAAGTGCTGTGAAAATGGCTGACCGGCATATGATGGCTTAACGCTTTCCGGTGGGATACCGTAAAAGTGCCCGCATTATTCTCGTAATATAGATTCCCCATTTTACTGAATGCCCCTTCCATCTCGTCCCTGTTGTTTATTATATCGCAAGAAATAAGAAGAAATGGATAGATTCCGCAAAAGATGTACATATCCCAATGGTAAAATGGAGGTACAACCAACCAAGGAGGAAGGATACATGCAAACCACCTCATCAATCACAACTCCGATTCAATGGGCATTAAAAGCCTGCGAAGCGTTAATGGACAAATTTGAGCCGGAGAATCTTCCACCGGATCGATTCCACTACCATCAGGGTGTCTTTCTGTCTGGTATGGAAAAATGCTGGCGGCAGACCGGAGAACAAAAGCTGTACGACTACATCAAAGGATGGGTCGATAGTCAAATTCTCGAGGATGGCAGCATCAAAAAATTTAAATCCGATGAGTTAGACGACATACAACCTGGTGTGCTTCTCTTCACTCTCTACGAGCAGACGGGAGATGAACGGTACAAAAAAGCACTGCACACCCTGGTGCCCTTGCTGAAATCTTGGCCGACGAATTCCTCCGGCGGATTCTGGCACAAGGGACACTATCCGAATCAAATGTGGCTGGACGGTTTATATATGGCTGGACCCATTGCCGTACAATTTGCCAAAACATTTGGTGAGAGCGATTACATCGACATGATGGTCTTTCAGGCACTGCTTATGGAAAGGCATACAAAAGACCCAGCCACTGGCTTGCTGTACCACGGTTGGGACGAAACCAAGGAAGCCAAATGGGCTGACCCTGTAACGGGTCTCGCTCCGGAATTCTGGGGCCGCGCCATCGGCTGGTATCCTGTCGCTTTGCTCGAAATGTTTGAATACATGCCAGAGGATCATCCCGATAAAGCCAAACTCGTGACCATTGTACAGGATCTGCTGATCGCTCTGACGAACTACCAGGATCCCGCCACCGGATTATGGTATCAAGTCGTTGACAAAGGAGATCAACCGGATAACTGGCACGAAAACTCCTGCACGGCATTGTTTGCTCATTCCATTGCCAAGGCGGTTCGGTTCGGCTATCTGGACGCTCAATATTTGAAGTATGCCTGGAAAGGTTACCACGGAGTCATTGATACACTGAAGTTCGATGAGAACGGTAACGTTGTGATCGGCAACATTTGTATCGGAACGGGAATTGGCGATTATGCCCACTATATCGCACGCCCAACCAGCGAGAATGACCTGCATGGAGCAGGAGCCTTTATTCTCATGTGTGTGGAGATGAATCTGGCTGCAAAATAGGTTAGCACCAAAAAAGACAGGGACACTCGTCCCTGTCTTCTTGATTTTCCCTGCTTTTCGACCGAGGAATATGGGAAGTGTTCCTTATTAAACGGTTCTGCCCGTTCGCTTCCAAAACGTTTTAGCTCTCCCTTTCTTGGCCATAAGGTTTGCCGACAACAGCATCCCCATAATGACGATAACACCGCCGACGATCTGGGAAATCAGCAATTCCTGACCAGACAGTACAGAGAGAATCGCGGTGAAAATGGGCATCAAATTCATCGTGATGCTGGCTTTGCCTGGCCCGAGTTCCTTGACTCCCTGGTTCCAGAACAGAAATGACCCGATGGAAGGAAATAATCCTAGATAAAGGATACCTGTTATACCAAAAGACGTGACGTGCTCGATATGCAGCGGCTGCAGGAACAACAGTGGAGTCATGCAAATGACGCCTATAAAAGCAGTAAAGGCTACAAATGTGATCGGCGGAAGATGCTGCGCTCTTTTGCCGACAATGGAATAGATAGCCCACAGAAATACTGCGAGCAGCATGATGCCGTCTCCCTGGTTGTAGTGTGTGCTGAATATCCCGAGCAAATGTCCTTTCGTTAATACCGTCAGTACGCCCAGGAAGGACAATACCAACCCCGCACCCTGCCATCTAGTAATTTTATCTTTGAGAAATAATAGGGACAATACAATCATCACGGCTGGAGTTAAACTGTTAATCAAGCTGCCATTCGTAGACGATGTGTGTTGGAGAGCCGTGTATGTGAGAAGTGTGTAGGCCACAACGCCCACCAGTGACAAGAATAGCAGAACACCCCAATTGTTCTTCCATACCTTCAGCCATTTTGGCTTCTCTACCAACTGCGCAAGTGGAATCAACACAATAGCCGCAATCACCCATCGCAAGAAAGATGCCCAGATCGGCGGAAAGTCAGAAGTCACCGCTTTGCCGAACATCAGGTTTCCCGCCCAAAACAAATTTGCCAATATTAAAAATAGCCAAGCTTTTGCTTTCATCACAATCAAACTCCTATCCACTTGAATTCCAGATCCCGTTACCATATGGGCATGTTTGGGATTCCAGTAAGTTTCACTTCTGGTTTCTTTTCTGTTTTCTTATAAACATGATACAATACGCTTATCTATAAATAAAATGAATATAATTCATGAAGGAGATACCAAATTTGATATGAATAAATCACTTCTACAGTTGATCGTCACGATATCGGAGACCCGCAGCTTTACGATGGCCAGTGAGAAAATGAATATGACGCAGCCGGCTGTCAGCCGTGCGGTTACTACTCTGGAACGTGAACTCGGGGTTACGCTGCTTATCCGGGACCGACGTCGTGGTGTTGCGCTAACACCAATCGGAGAGCGGATCGTCCGAATTTTCCGAGAAATCCTTCAAGGTTATGAGAAAATCGATCAGGAAATCTCGAGTGAAAAGGGATTGGAGACGGGTTGCGTCCGTATCGGTGCTTTCCCGGTAGCCTCGACATACTTTGTCCCAAAACTGATCCGTTATATTAAGCGGCAATATCCCAATCTGGAATTCACCATTGTGGAAGGTACCATTGCAGAGGTACAGGAATGGTTGGATAATCGACAGATCGATGTCGGACTGCTCATCCCTACGGATGAAACGACCGATTCGTTCCCTATTTACCGGGAAGGCATATATGCGGTCATGAGAGATGATCATCCATTAGTGGAGAAGACCATCATTAGTCCTGAAGATTTGCGAGAGGAACCCATGCTGCTCTGGAAAGCTGGATATGAGCCTCCTGTTCTGAAGTGGTTCGAGAGTGCGGGAGTAACACCAAAAGTGGAATACATCCTCTATAATTACAGAACATCACTTCAAATGATTCTTGCCGGTGAAGGGTTGGCGGTAATGTCGGAGTTGTCTCTTCTGGACATTCCACAGGGTATTTCGCTGAAACGCCTGTCACCTGAAGCCTACCGGGACATTCATATCGCAACCGGTCCCGAGAAAGATTGTACGATAGCGGTAAAAACCTTTGTTGAGGCTGCTCAAACCCTGTTTCCTTTTCAAACGGATCGCGAACCTTTGATTGACGTTTAAAAACGTAAAAAAGCCGCTGCAATAGCGACTTTTGTTGAACCTATGTTCTTGTCTGTCCATCATTTTTAAGTAATTAATGAATGTCTTTCTTTTTGAAGCTACCACCCTTAACTTCTGCTACATCGTACACGACAACAAAAGCATTCGGGTCTATTTCGTGAATAATTTCTTTTATTTTGCTCTCTTCCATACGGTTGATTACACAAGTGATTTCTTTGAACTGTTCATTGGAGTAACCGCCATAAGCATCGGTATAGGTTGCTCCACGGCCCAATCGGTCACGAATGGTTTCGACCATGATTTCGGGTTGATTCGTGATGATTTTAAACGTTTTGGAACCGCTCAAGCCTTCTTCAACGATATGAATGACTTTGGAAGCAATAAAATAAGCGAGTGCAGACAGGATCGCCCCTTGCAGACCAAATACGGTCGAAACGACAATAAAGACAAACATATTTAAAAATAAGATTAGATCACTTGTTCCAAACGGAACTTTACGTGAAAGCAGTACAGCTAACATATCTATCCCATCCAATGCCCCGCCGTTACGCAATGCCAGACCCATACCAAAACCGATGATAATCCCACCGACAACGGTAATCAGCAAAGTATCCCCTTCAATAATTGTAGGCACATGGTGCATAAGACTGGTACTTACCGCCAGTGAAGCAATACCGATAATCGAGTAGAAAGCAAAGCTCTTACCTATTTGCTTATATCCCAGCCAAACAAAGGGAATGTTAATCACACCAATCAGTATCCCTAATGGCAATCCGAACAGTTGTGAACCAACGATGCTCAGACCTGTAACACCGCCGTCTGAGACGTTGTTAGGGATCAATACTGCTTCTAGACCATAGGCAGTAATACAGGCTCCGATGATAATCAATAATACTTTTGAGAAAATCCGCGCTTTATTCGATTTTTGTTTTTTCCTTTGATGCATTCATTTTCCCCCTTGGACAAGAACTCATAAAATACAGTCTATAATAATTATCACCGTTTTGACAAATTTTTCGCCGCATCAAGAACATTTTCCTTTGCCCTGATCCTTCTGTACTGTTTCGTCAAACGAAAAGAATTTTATACCAGGGGACTTCCAAATTCTGCATTCTTAACAGAAAAAAAGCCGCTAAAATAGCGGCTTATCATTGCTTTCAAATCTGATGCTTCATTTGAAAAATCCAACACATGAACAAGCCGTCACCTTATTTGCCGGTTTCAGCAAAGGTTCTAATACGTTCTCCAATCTGGTCACGCACCCTTTGAAAAACGGTCCATTTCTCTTCATTAGTGCCTTGTGCTTTTGCGGGGTCATCGAATCCCCAGTGTTCCCGCTTCACTTGTGGAGGAGTCATTGGACATTTATCTGCTGCGTCCCCACATAGGGTAACGACGAAATCTGCGTTGTTCAGCAATTCGGAGTCAATAATGTCTGAAGTTTGGCTGGAAATATCCAAGCCGACTTCCTTCATGGCTGCTACCGCTTTGGGATTTAGACCATGTGCCTCGATTCCTGCGCTATAAATGTTCCATTCGTCACTGAGGTATTTCTTGGCCCAGCCTTCGGCCATTTGGCTCCGGCAAGAGTTGCCTGTACATAGAAAGTAAAGTATTTTTTTGTTCATGTTCATCGTCTCCTCTTAGTTGAATTAAATAATGCTTAACCACAGATACAGCCCTACTAGCGTAATAAACAAAGTCGGTACCGTTATAATGATGCCTGTCTTAAAATAAGTGCCCCATGAAATTTTGACACCTTTGGTGCTAAGCACATGAAGCCAGAGCAGAGTCGCAAGTGAACCAATCGGGGTAATCTTTGGACCTAAGTCCGATCCAATGATATTGGCATAGATGAGTGCCTCCCGAACAGTCCCCGTAGCCGTTGTTGCATCAATGGCTAGAGCATCAATCAACACGGTAGGCATATTGTTCATCAGGGATGAAATAATTGCAGCAATAAAACCCATACCAAGGGTTGCAGCAAACAATCCTTGATCGGCCACTGCCTGGATCGCTACGGCCAGCAGATCCGTCAGACCAACATTACGCAGGCCATAGATGACAACATACATACCGATTGAAAAGAATACGATGGCCCAAGGTGCTTCCTTCACGACCGATGTGGTCGGTACAGCAGAACTTCGGGAAGCCATGAACAGGAAGAACATTGCAACAACACCCGCAATAAGGGATACAGGAAGTCCTATAAATTCACTGGCGAAGTATCCTATAAGCAGAACGCCCAAGACTACCCACGACAACCGAAACATCTTCATATCCTTGATAGCCGTTACGGGAGCTTTCAATTCGCTGGTATCAAAGCGTTTCGGAATACTTTTTCTGAAAAAGAGATACAGCACCCCTATACTGGCAACCAGTGAGAACAGATTCGGAATAAACATTCTCCCTGCGTACTCCATAAAGGTAATACCAAAGAAATCAGCAGAGACAATATTGACCAGGTTACTTACAACGAGTGGCAAGGATGTCGTATCTGCAATAAATCCGCTGGCGATGATGAAAGGGAATACTTTTTTCTCATCAAAGTGAAGTGCTCTAACCATAGCCAGAACAATCGGTGTCAGAATCAATGCTCCTCCGTCGTTGGCAAAGAAAGCGGAAACGATCGCTCCCAGAATCGATACGTATACAAACATTCGGACACCGTTGCCATGTGACGCCTTCGCCATATGTAAAGCAGCCCACTCAAAAAATCCAATTCGATCCAGAATCAACGAAATCAGAATGATTGCAACAAAAGCAAACGTGGCGTTCCAGACGATTTGCGTAACATCCCATACATCCTGGAAAGTGACCACACCCACAAGTAAAGCGAGAATCGCTCCACCGCAAGCAGACCAACCAATGGACAGGTTTCTAGGTTGCCAAATGACAAGAACCAGTGTTATCAAAAATATGGTGCACGCAAGCAGCGTAGCAAACAAACACATACACCCCCTATCCGTTTATCTTCATTTATATTTGTATATAATAATATACTTATATATTGTGCGGAAAATTATTTGCACGCTGATGAAATCCCCTCTTTATTTAAAGACTTAAGAATAGTTGCCGAGTCCGGCATAAATTCCAAAACGGATTTAATGTAAGGAGTGTCCTCTACATTCAAAGAGTAATATACCCATTGTCCCCGTTTGCTTTCTTTTACCAAGCCTTGATCCTTCAACTTACGCAAATGCTGACTGATTCCAGGTTGAGACATGTCCAGAATGTCAACAAATTCACATACGCACCATTCACGTTCTTGGAGGAGTGATAATATCG
Organism: Paenibacillus xylanilyticus; assembly: GCF_047246825.1. Classification (GTDB taxonomy): domain Bacteria; phylum Bacillota; class Bacilli; order Paenibacillales; family Paenibacillaceae; genus Paenibacillus; species Paenibacillus xylanilyticus_B. The sequence goes on from NZ_JBFOLB010000001.1 coordinate 902,957, forward strand.
TTAGACGTGTTTTGTCGCCCAGCAATTTTAGCTTATCAGATGCTTCTTGAATAGATTTCATCACATTTTCTCCCCTCCCCATATAAGTGCATGCTTATATTATAATACCAAAATGACAAAGTCAATGTTGAACCACAAATAAGTAAAAAAGAGCGAGGGCTCAAGGCTGAACCATCGCTTCTCTGCTGTTTCACATCTAGTCATTTAATCCTTTTCCATCAAGGATATGGGGAATATATTTTTCGATTCTTGACTCACGAGTTTTGGATTGTTTGGGTGAAGAAAAATGCATGATATATGCTCTTTGCCGTCCTGGCGTCAATCCCTCAAAAGCTGTTTTTAAGTCGGGAATTTCTACGAATTTATTAGCCAGCTCTTCAGGAATGGTGAATTCCGAATGCTTTTTAAATTCCACTTCCAGACCGGCTTTCTCAACTTCCACGGCTTCATCAATATATGCCTTGATCATAAGCTGCATTTCATCTATCGTTTGAACATTGGTGAACCGAATCTGCCGGGCTGCCTGAACATTCTCCGTTTGTTGAATCAGGATTCCGTGCGGATCCTTTAACAAGGCACCTTTATGAAACAGCAGTGCGCAGTAATCCTTGAAACCATGAATTAAAACGATGTTTTTGTTGTCATATGTGTAACAGGGATGCATCCACTTGAACTCCTCCGTCAGTCCGCAGTCGAGTACGATCTCACGCAACAGCTCGAATTCTTCTTTCCAGTTCTTAAGCTTGTTAAAATAAGGATCAATCTTCGTATTTCTTTCACCTTTCAACATTAAATTACCCCCTGATACTGTTGGTTATAATCCATGGTTCAGAAGAAAGGAAAAGCATAAGTTTATGAAGTTTATGCTTTTCCTCCATTTTCAATTAAGCCAAGATCTTTTCAAGCTCGCCGCACCATTTACTCCAGCCATACTTAGCTCCACCCAGTGCCTGAGCGTTGGAGATTCCGGTTTGTTCAAGGTGAAGGTTAACCTTTCCATCCCCTAAGTCCTGTAGTGTCCAGGTAATCGTATGCTTCTCGCCGCTCTCCCAAGTATAGGATAACCGGTGAGGTTCGTCCACGATCAGTACTTCACCTTCAATAATCCCATTCCAGTACTCCGTAGCCTGCGTGCGAAATTGAAAACGATGTCCGACGACCGGTTTAAAATTATTATCCATTCCTTGACCCGTATGGATGTTGGCCACCCATTTGGCAAGCTTGTTTGAATCAGTTAATGCTGACCATAGCTTCTCGACCGATGTCTTATACTGATAATCCAATTCCAATGTTAAACTCATTCTTCTTCCTCCTCCAATAGTTGGTTCAAGCGCATCATATTTATAGTCCAGAACTTGCTGTAAAAAGCAACCCAATCTTCAACTTCTCTAAGTGGAGAGGCGTTTAGCCTAAACCGCGTTTCTCTGCCGACTTTTCGATCAACAACCAGACCAGCCTCTTTCAGGATGTTCAAATGCTTGGATACCGCTGTCCGGCCCATGGAAAACCGTGCCGTTAATTCATGAAGCGGTACTTCATCTGCTTGAGCTAACAGCTGCATAAGTTGGCGCCTGGTTGGATCTGCGATGGCGACAAAGACATCCCGTGATTGCTTGTTCTCACTCATACCACTCCCCTCCAATCTTCACTATGGATAAATATGGATGATGGTCCGGAGGGACAATTGTTGATCTCCTGTCTACCTATAGTTTGCGGCTTTTTGGTCGCAGCGCCCACGATGCAATGTTTAGTGCAGCATAGCCAAGCGGAAGGATGACATTAAACCCGTAACTGCCATAATCGTTAGCAAACGCATGAGATAAAGCGGCGCCAGTCATCAAAAAGAAAATACCGGCATGGACCCATTCTTTAAGCCGGGGAAAACCTGGAATGACGAGAGCGATGGATCCAAGAACTTTCCACAGTCCAAGAAGGGTTAGGACATATATTGGGTATCCCAGATCTGTCACTAACTTAAGGTTCCCCTCCAATTGCATCAATTGCCCAATCCCACTTAACATAACTGTTGTAGCGAGTAGTAATGTAATTGTCCAAAAAGCCGTTTTCCTGAGTTGTGGCTCTACCTTTGCAGTTGATTTCGCACCGAGCATTATACCCATTCGTTCCCTCCTCAAATATTACTTTTAGATGTGAGACATATAAGCTGCTATCTTGTCATAATTGGACACCATTTAGTGTCGTTTTTATTATATGACACCGATCGGTGTCGTGTCAATAAGGTTTTAAGTACACTTCCCAAAATTTTCTGAACTTCGAAATAATGAAAATAAAAAACACCTCTTATGAGGTGTAATGGTTACTTACAAGATGGAAAAGTATTCACTTAGTGAATCCGGACCCTATTTCCAAAAAGCCACTAATTTATGGCCATCAATGGGCTCTCACCCATTCCCCCTGCTCAAATGCCTACATACTATACACCAGACTAATGAACAGGAGTGATGCTGTATGACATTTTTACCTCCTTTTGGACCCGGTGGAGGATTTGGTGGACCTGGTGGACCTGGTGGACCTGGAGGTCCTGGAGGAATTTTTGGACCAGGTGGTCCTGGTGGTCCCGGTGGAACACCTGGTCCTCCATCGTTCCCCGGAGGCGGAGGCGGCGGCGGACCCCAAGGCGTGCAGCCCCCTTCTGGGCCACCGCCTTCATTCATTCCACAGCAATCCCCTTCGTTGTTTGCAGTAGATCCGAGAGCAATATCCGGTTGTCTGTTCCGCTACACATATATTTGGCCGAATCATGGCCCCGGCTTCTGGATGTATCCGGTATTTGTCGGCAGAAATTCGGTGGCTGGCTTCCGTTGGAATGGATTCTTCTGGCTGTACAGCGGCATTGATCTGCAGCGGATCAGTTCGTTTAGCTGTTTTTAATACTTCATTACCCTGCTTGCGGATCACTCCGCTTACAGGGTTTTTTATTTGAATAACAGGTGCGCCTTCGATTCCGTAATGCTGCGTTCTTCCCATCCAGGCAAAGAAATGATCAAACCCTCATTTAAACCGTCCAATAACAGAAGAACTCCACCCGAAAAGATTTGATCCAACGCATCTTCAAAGCTCTGAATCAGACTTGCTTCACCGACATCTAAAATGCCATCCTTTATGAACGTTAACGTGATCTCATCAGAAGAGGAGCACTCGTGCAGCGGACGAATTACGTTGTCCTGTACCTTTTGCATGTCGGTCATTCCATCCAAATAAAAAAGTGCGGCGTGGTTGCTGCCGATCGTGATTTCACGAACCACAAAATCGGAACTGTTTCCCATGAAGTCACAAATGAGATCGATATTTGAGTAAATTTGGTTGGAAAATTCGGGTTGCAACTTCATTTAGTACCAATCCCCCTCAGTTATGTAGTATTGGTACTAAATGAAATAATAAACAAATCGTTCTCATCTTCGTACTTGCAGCATTAACGGTGGGGTCATATGCTAATAAGGCAATAAAGACCGTCCAGCAGGACGATCTTCATAAGTAGGTATTGAGTTTAACCTTATTCCAAACCTTTTTTACCGTAATCCGTTAAGAATTCAACGGTTTGTGGATCATAGTGGGAGAAAAAGGCGCTTTGCTCTGTATCGAGCGCAGCTATCTTTTCCATATCCATCGAGGTTAATTGAAAATCAAAAACATTAAAGTTTTGTTCCATTCTGTCTTTATTGACTGTTTTCGGAATGACTACTACGCCTCGTTGAATCAGGAAACGCAAAGCAACTTGAGCTGTAGACTTATTGTATTGATTGCCAATCTCCTGCAGCGTAGCATTGGTGAACAGATCGTTTTTCCCTTCTGCAAAAGGACCCCAGGATTCAATCTGTGTATTGTATTTCTTCATAATTTCATGAGCTTTGACCTGCTGGTTGAACACATGGGTTTCCACCTGATTAACAGCCGGTACTACATCGCTGAACTGCACCAGGTCGATATATCTGTCCGGATAGAAATTGCTTACTCCGATCGCTTGGATTTTACCAGCCTTATAGTATTCTTCCATTGCGCGGTATGTTCCATAATAATCATTGAACGGCTGATGGATCAGGAGCAAGTCCAGATAATCGAGCTGGAGTTTTCTCAGGGATTCGTCAATGGATGCTTTTGCTTTTTCATAGCCTGCATTGGAAATCCAGACTTTGGTCGTGATGAAAAACTCTTCTCTCGGTACTCCACTTTTCTTGATGGCACGGCCCACTGCTTCTTCGTTTCGGTAAGCCTGTGCAGTATCAATGGAACGGTAGCCTACACTTATCGCATCAAGCACACATTTTTCGCATTCAGCCTGATCTGGAATTTGATATACATCATATCCTAGAATCGGCATCTTTACCCCATTATTTAATGTTACATATTCCATTTCAATTCCTCCTCATGATTAGTTGAATGCATGTTTCATAATTATCGGGCAGATTGTCAAACCGTTCATCCTCAACCGATTCCAGCCATTTTGTTTCCCCGTGTGTCATGGCGAGGTGTACTATTATTGGTATATTTCTTTGGCGATCTTAAATGCCGACCAGGCTTTCGGCCAGCCTACATAGAACGCAAGATGTGTTATCATTTCTGCTAGTTCCTCTTTGGAAACGCCATTTGCTTTGGCTCTATGTACATGAGCCGTCAATTGTTCAAAATTCCCGCCAGAGATTAGAGCACTAACCGTTATCATGCTGCGATCCCGCGGAGATAATTCGTTCTCCCTTGACCAGACTTCACCAAATAATACATCATCATTAAGTTCTGCAAACTTGGGTGCGAATTCTCCAAGGTTATCTCGACCAGCAGTTTGTTTTTCCGACATAGATTCCATCTCCCTTGTTATTTCATATTTTCTAAACGATAAAGTATGGCCATGAATCTGACATTAACGCTCAGACATTTCAGGCTGCTGCTTCAATATCTTTTTGGGGTCTTATGCTCCACAAGATAAAGAACGAGACACTAACAACAGCTAGACATACCCAATAAACCTCACGAATTCCTGCAAACTGAGCAATAATCCCGCCGCCTAAATTCCCCACTAATCTTCCAATAATGGATCCGTTGTAATAGATCGTGGAGGACAACCCAGGTGAATTTGGAAGCAGCTCTGTGAAATAACTTAGCCCATTGCCCATAGCGATAGCGACAAACACAGCCTGCAATAGCTGCGCTGCAATAATCTGCCAGGAATCAGTAGAAAGACTTAAAACAATATTGTAGATAACTGCAATAAAGCAGGCGTTAATCATTAATGTATGATTCGATAACTTCCGGCCCAGGGCACCAAGTGCAAACATAATGGGAATCTCCAAACCGGCACAAATACTTACAACCAATCCGACATCTGTATGCGTACCATGAAGTTCATTGACGATAAACAAAGGTGTGACGATCCCGTTTATGGCGTTAACCGCAAATAGCAAGATGAAGGCAATCGACGGAAACCAGATCTGCCGACGGGTAACTGATGGTGAGCCAGCAGTATCCGCTCTTTTCTTTTGAACTGCTCTCTTTTTCGGAAGAAACACAAGTACAAGAGTTGCAATGATAAGAAAGATGGCAGAAGTCCCCAGAAAGAGCCCCTTGTATCCAACGGCTCCTAAGATCATTGTCCCTACTAAAGGACCTACCAGGAATCCGAGAGAAACAAGTGTACGCAAAGTAGACATTGCAAATGTCTTGTCATCCGAGTTGCTTTCTGTAGCGGATTCTTGAGCATAGGCATAAATTTGAGGCATGACAGCTGCCCCTAAACCACTAAAAAAACTAACGATGATCAGCAAAATCAAGTAGTTATCAAACAACAAATACGAAGCATAGCCTACTGCAGATGAAACGGTGGCTATAATAATAATGAGTTTACGGTCCTGCTTGCGATCCGAATATTTACCAATAAACGAGTTTGCCACCACTCCACTCAAAGAACTCACAGCTGTAAAAACACCAAAAGCTCCTGCGCTCATTCCCAATTCCTCAGTACAATAGAGAGCTAAGTATGGGAGCGTAATTGAAATTCCGGTGCCGACCATAAGGACACAGATAACAAATAAACCATAACCCTTGATAGCAAACAAATGGATCAGTCGTTTGTACAAGTTCTGCCTCCTTAGAACAATGTTAAATACCGTTCCTGACTCGTAGGACAATGACCATCTCATTGATCGCTACATCAGCTGGCTGTTCAATGGCAAAAGCGATCGCACGGGCAATACTCTCGGCATCAATTGCACTCACATACATTTTTTGCTGCTGCTTCTCCAATTCCACTGGAGGTACCTGTGATGATCACTATGATTCCTTCAACACTCGACATAGAGCGTTCCGTCGAATACTCAACCATGCTCTGCTTATTCGTATTATGCAACAATTGAAAGAGCAACCGTTATCTCATTTGTCTCAAATGATTGCCTATTCCTCTCAACACCACTGTGTCGATGTTGCTGCATATCGAAAAGGCAAGCCAAATTTGAGTTCGGCTTGCCTTCCATAAAAAGCTGAGATTTTATCAATAATTACATTTTGTCATTATATTAATAGGTATTTCATCAATTTTTCTTCTATTAAATGGCAGTAGTAAGCAGAAACTTAAGAATAATTTCAAATTACTATATTTGTGTTGTTTCATGTGTCCAAGGGTTAGATCTAACAGTCAATATCTCACTTTACCAGACACTTGCACCCTACTAGTTTACATAATATATACTATGGTTTTAAATCTTCGTATTTAATTCATATTAAACAAGGAAAATCAACATTGCCTCCCCAGTTGTCGTCTGGACCCCACTCCAACTGTCCATGTACAAGAAATGACTTTAATACTCAAAACAGCGCAAAATTAGCGGCTTTTACGTATTGATGCTCCAATGCTCCGACAAATTACGATTTCTTCCATTCCATCAAGTATTCCTCATGGTCGGTATGTTCATCTACAAGTGTTTCTACAATTTTGAAGCCGTTCTTTTCGTAAAAGCGTGTAGCTGAAGTGTTTTCTTTATATACTTTTAATGTAATTTTTGTTTTATGGGTTTTAATAAAATCGAGTAGCTCTTTTCCATAACCACTTCTTTGATAAGCTGTATCTATAAACAGTGCTGCTAAATAGTTTTCTACCATAGAAACGAACCCAGCAATTTTTGCTTGATTGTAAATAACATAGGTTTCGGCCATCGGAAAGTATTTGTTTTTCATCGCATCCTTTTGAGATAGCCAATATTCCTGATTGATGAAATCATGTGCTTGAATCGAGCCTGTGTACCAAATATTAATTAAAGTTTCTGTATCATTCTGCTTATGTAATTCAATTCTCATATTGGTTTCACCTCAATGTAAGTGTAGTATGACAATCTATGGTAACATAGCCCGTAGCCGGAAGCAAAAGATCTGTCCCTTTACTCAACGCTCCTGAACAATAACTTGATATCTAAGAACTGAAAAAGCCGCTAAATTAGCGGCTATGGTTTTGAATCGGGTCCTGACGCACCTGTTCTCTTGTCCATGTTCCTCCGCTGGTTGGCAGTACAAGAACGGCATTCTGCTGCAATTGAAGAGGCGATGTAATCCAAACATTCATTCAGAAATCTGAAAAGACAAATCCGGCAATGATTTATCTGAGTTATACGAGAGTTTTGGTCATTATAAAATCGATTTGTTCTTCATCCCCCATATAGAATGAGTGTGCTCCTGTTTGAATAAATCCCATTTTGTTATAAAATGCAATCGCATTATCATTTTTTTCCCACACGCCAAGCCATATTTTGTTTTTGTTCTTTTCGATCGCAATGTCTATAGCTTTATTCAGCAAATGCTTACCGAGCCCGTACTTTTGAAAATGGTTTTTGATATAGATCCTCTCAATTTCAAGAAACTCTTCCCCCATGCTTTCGGATTGGGCATCACTGATATTTACCTTTAAATAGCCAGCAAGTTCTTCATTAAAATAGATGAAAAAAATGTCGGAAGAACGATTGGATAACTCCTTCTCCAACTGTTCCGAGTTAAATGCCCTCTCCAAATATCCCTTCATATTTTCAGGTGAATTCTGATCTTTAAATGTATCATTAAATGTTTCAATACTGATTTCCTGGAGTGTATGCACATCTTCACAGCTGCATTTTGTGATTTTTACTGTCTCTGTCATATTAAGGTGGTTTCGCTCCTTGATAGAATGAACAAATTCTCTCTGTTCCCTTTTATTTGTTTCCTGCCCGCCATTTATTTTGTTGCAAATGCAATAAAAACAGGATATATTAAATCTACTTTAATTTTGTTGTATTTGCAACATAAAACATACATAACGAGGGTGATTAAATTGAAATATATATTTTTCATCTTAGGAATATTAATATTGACTCTTGGAATTTCTTTTACGATTCAATCGGACCTTGGGACCTCACCCTTTGATGCACTATTGGTAGGGCTATCCTTGAATGTGGGGCTTTCTGTAGGAAGCTGGGAGATCATTATTGCGCTGCTCCTGATATGCTGCAATTCTATTCTATCAAGACAAAAACCAGAATTTCTAGGGTTGTTAACCGCATTTATAACAGGGATTGGCATTGATATGTGGCTTTTCTTCTTGCACAGTTGGGTAACTCCTGAATTATTGATCGGTAAAATTGTATATATGGTCATTGGTTTAGTACTTATTGGATTAGGAACTGCAACATACCTACTGACCAACTTCGCACCGATTCCCCTGGATCGATTAACATTGATTATTCAAAAACGTACCCGATCGAATCTCTTGGTTGCGAGAACGCTCCTTTACCTTGTGTTCCTGTTACTGGCATTGATTTTAAAGGGCCCTATTGGTATGGGAACGATACTGACCGTTTGTTTAGGAGGAGTTATACTAAATACTTTTATGCCTTTGATGAAAAAGGTATTGGATCGTTTCTCCAGCCATTCCAGTTCATCAACGGTTCTCGTGAAAGACAAAAGCCATTCAATATAGTAAACAAGGCAATTGCCTCCTCATTCTAATCGTAATAGCATATAATCAGACTTAATCGGTTGTTCGCAAAAACAATTTCATAACCATAAGGAGACATTCATGGACATGCCCAGAGGTACATACGGCTTTCGATTCGCGGAAGATAAGGAGCTGCAGCTATGCGTATTATTTGCGGCTGGCTGTGATTCCATCACCAATCCTTCCTATCATTGGGACGGGCTGGAGCGCACCGACGGGCCTCTCCTTCTTTTCCAGTACACCCTTTCAGGCGAAGGTATATATGAATCCGGGAAACAGCGGCATCGTGTCACTGCCGGACAGGCTTTTCTTGCTGAAATTCCAGGACCCCATCGCTATTATTACCATGCTGATTCCAAAGAGCCATGGGAATTTCTATTTTTGCTCTTCCGGCCGAATCTGATTCTGCCTCTTTGGCGCAAATTCTTGCGTGAAGCAGGAGAAGTCCCATACCTTCCCGCAGATTGTGCACCAGTTAAGCTGTTGCGAATGATTGTGAACGATGCGGCAGCAGGCCGAGTCTCAGATCCTTTCATCGCTTCTTCTTCTGTATACCAGTTCATCTCAGAACTGGCCAGACTGCAGGTAACAACTCTGCGAAACAGGAGCAACTGGTCAGAAAACGTCCAGCGCGCAGCTGAATTTATAGAGAATAACTACGCACAGATGATTAGTATTGATCAGCTGTCTGAGCATGTCTCTTTGTCCAAGTATCATTTGATTCGCCGGTTCTCAGCCAGTACGGGTCTGACACCAGGCGCTTATTTAACTCGCATCCGCACGGAAAAGGCCATGGAACTGCTTCGGGGAACCGGACTCAGCATTGAGGCCATTGCAGAACGGATTGGCTACTCCAGCGGAAGTTACTTTATTAAAGCTTTTCGCACCATGACCGGGCTTACACCAGGTGAGTTCCGCAGCGGAGGAGATAGCTTGGCATACCGTAAACTGTTCTTCGATTAACCGCAATATTGTGCTACTTGGCGTTTAAAATTACTGTAGATATTACTAAACTCCTTTATTATGATGAACACAACAAAAGCAATAATTAATCAGTAAAGGAGCTATTCCATGAATCATAAGCTTGCAGCACCTACACCACCGCTAGGCTGGAACAGCTGGGACTGCTACGGCGCGGCCGTTACAGAAGAAGAAATCCGGGGCAATGCGGAATACATGGCTGAACATCTCAAAACATTTGGGTGGAATTACATTACCGTCGATATTCAATGGTACGAGCCTTATGCAAACTCCTCTCAGTACCGACCGTTTGTCCCGCTCATCATGGATGAATATTCCCGGCTAATGCCTGCCGAGAACCGTTTTCCGTCCGCAAAAGGCGGACAAGGCTTCAAGCCATTAGCCGATTATGTACATAGCCTTGGACTGAAGTTTGGCATTCATATCATGCGCGGCATTCCAAGACAGGCTGCTCACGCTGCTACTCCCATTATGAACACCACGGCAACAGCGCGTGATATTGCACACACAAATTCCATCTGTCCGTGGAATACGGATATGTACGGCGTGGATTCGTCGAAAGAAGGCGCACAGGCTTACTATGATTCTCTCTTTGAACTATATGCTGAGTGGGGTGTCGACTTGGTAAAAGTAGACGACATTGCTGCATCTAGACTGTACGACACCCATCAGCCAGAGATCGCGTTAATCTCCAAAGCCATCGAACGCTGCGGCAGGCCAATGGTGCTGAGCCTCTCCCCTGGTCCGGCTCCGGTGGAATACTCCGCATTTTTTACCGAACATGCCAACATGTGGCGGGTTACGGATGACTTCTGGGATCAATGGCCGCTGCTGCTGGATATGTTTGACCGCTGCCGGACATGGCAAGGGATTCCGCAGGCAGGCTGCTGGCCAGACTGTGACATGCTCCCGCTCGGCCATATTGGGATTCGGTCTGTGGACGGCGGTGGCGCAGACCGATGGACGCGTTTCACAAGAGACGAGCAGTTGACGATGATGTCACTCTGGAGCATCTTCCGCTCACCTCTTATTTTTGGCGGCGAGCTTCGCGACTGTGACGAATGGACGCTGTCCCTGCTTACCAACCGAGAGGTATTGCGCATGCAGCAGGAGAGCCGTGGAGCGAAGGAAACACTGCGCGAAGGTAATCTCATTGTCTGGACAGCTGATGACACCGATGATTCCCGTTACGCTGCAATATTTAACGTTGGCGACTCTGAGTTGCCGCTGAGCTTGGCTTTGGAGCAAATCGGGCTCACCGGCTTTACCTCCGGCACCGATTTGTGGAACGGAACCGCAGCCGAACTTAAGGCAGGTGTAGTACAAACAACTGTCCCTCCGCACGGTGTACGCCTTTATCGGTTCATCTGATTCCTGATTTAGTCTGTTCACACCAACTTAAACTAGCAATGAGCCAGTCGTCGATATTACTTCGACACTGGCTCATTTGTTTTAGTGGACTTCAAATATTAAAGTACCATGACGGTTTTGGCTCCACTCACAAATGAGTTAATACCTGATTTTTTGGGGTTCCATCTTCAATTCTAACCCTTAAACATCTTCTCTGGATCAAATTAGAACTTATCGCTAAGAATATAAGTGACAGAAATTTTGGGAGGAACATGATGACTCTTAATATCCTTGTTGGTTTTGTTGTACCTTGGGTGTTGTTCATATATCTGTTTATCAAACACAGGAGATTACTATTTCCTTTCTTCCCTGTTGCAGTTGCTCTGGCTTCCGTTGTTAATAACATTGGATTCAATTACTTTTGGCTGCTCTCGCCTGTTTTTAAAAATATAGCTTTTTCTGCAATTCCGTTTGATCTAGGCATGTTCCCCATCGTTGCTTTATTTATGCTGTATCTGGTCTATGAAAAAAAAATTAAACCTGTACCTGTAATCTTCATAAGTGCCCTTATACTGACGTGCCTGGAATGGCTGTTGAAGCAGCAAGGAAGAGTAACGTACTTTAATAACTGGAATGTTTTTTGGACGTTTTTCTCTTATTTGATTCCCATCATAGCCATGTATGTGTACTCCGTGTTATTCTTCAAAATTTATAAAAAAATAAACTAGTCCCCGGTGCTATTATTTCGATCCAATGCATCAGCTATTTTTTCAAGTTTAATGTAGATCGCACGCAAATAAGCTGCAAAATAGATCAAACCCAAAATCAAGATTAATGCTAACATACATCTCCTCCTTAGTGACTTCATGGATAATCCAATGCCTAACTTTATTATACATAAAAAGGAAAAGGTGTAATAGTGAGTGAGCACATGGGCTTACTTCATACTTATTGATAAAAATAACAAAACCGATATTCCCTGCTTTAGGGAGTATCGGCTAGTGTTTTCCATAAAACTCATTCTGTTTATAAGGTTTTCAAATACCATGTATCGCATGCAAAATGTTCCGATTCATTCAGTGGTTTTTCTAATGCAGTGAACCCGTTTTTTGCATAGAACTTGTTGGCTGCGACCATTTTGCTGAGGGTTTCAAGATAACATTGTTCATAATGCTTTTTCGCAAATTCAAGGACAACGTGAAGTAATTCGCTTGAAATACCTGTGCCTCGTGTCTCTTTTAATGCATACATCTTTTGCAATTCACAAATGTTCGGAAAGCCCTCAATCGGTCCAATCCCACAACCCGCTACTATTTTAGCGTTTTCCTCAACCACCCAGTATTTAGAGCCCTCATTTTGGTACAGATTATAGAAATCACCTAAATGCGGATCAGTCCAAGCTGTCCCTGGTTTATTAGCGCCAAATTCGATCAAACAGGTTCTAATAAGCGATTCGACCTGTTTATTATCTCTCTCTTCTATCTCTCTTATGAACATATAGTAAGCCTCCGCATTCCCCTTAAACCTCATAAGTCGTTCTTTTCTTATTTCTCATTACTATCTAAATACTGACCTGTAATTGACTTTTCCTCATGGACAATCTGCGAAGGTAATCCCTCGAAAACCACCTGTCCACCCTTGCTGCCTCCGTCGGGTCCCATATCAATAATCCAATCCGCTTGGCTAATCACATCGAGATTATGCTCGATGACAATCACAGTGTTGCCGGCATCCACGAGACGGTTCATGATCTCCAGCAGATGGCCGATATCCGACATATGAAGACCGGTCGTGGGCTCGTCCATTACGTAGATACTGCCCTTCTTGTGCAGTTCGCTTGCCAGCTTGATTCGTTGGCATTCCCCACCGGAGAGCGTGCTAAGCGGTTGTCCAAGCGTAATGTAATTCAGTCCGACATCACTCATTGCTTGAAGTTTGCGCTTCACTTCTTTGAGTTGGAAAAACTCCAACGCTTGCTCCACGGTCATCTCCAGTACTTCAGCAATTGACTTGCCGTTCAGCTTATACTCGAGTACCTCATCTTTGAACCGTCTGCCTTCACATACATCACATGGCAGCTTCACGCTGTCCAGGAAGGAAAGGTCTGTATATATGACCCCAAGCCCCTGACAATGCTCGCATGCTCCCTTGGAATTGAAGCTGAACAAGCCTTGATTCACCTTATTCTCTTTGGCAAACGCTTTACGAACATCGTCCATAATGCCCGTATATGTCGCAGGATTGGAACGTGTTGATACACCTACCGCAGATTGGTCGATCACGATTGCATCCGAATGCTGGGTGAGAAATACTTCGTTGATTAGCGTACTTTTGCCTGAACCGGCGACACCTGTAACGACAGTAAGCACACCCGTTGGAATGTCTACACTTACATTCTGCAGGTTATGCAAGGTTGCATCCTTAATGGGCAGCTTGCCAGATGGCTGCCTGCAATCGTGCTTCAATTGCAGAGGTCGTTTCATGTGGGAGCCAGTCAGCGTACCTGATTCCAGCAGACCATGGAAACTTCCTTCATATACTATTGTTCCGCCACGGCTGCCAGCGTGAGGTCCAACGTCTACGATATGGTCCGCAACCTTGATCACATCCGGATCGTGCTCCACGACAATTACGGTGTTGCCCTTATCGCGCAGCTTCTGAAGTATTTCATTTAACCGGTGGACGTCTCGAGGGTGCAGGCCAACGCTAGGTTCATCAAAGATGTAAGTGACATCCACAAGGCTGCCACTGAGGTGTTTCACCATCTTGACCCGCTGCGACTCGCCGCCGGATAATGTATCTGTCTCACGGTCCAATGTCAGGTAGTCCAGTCCGATATCCACCAGATGCTGTAGCCGTTCCGTCAATGACTTGATAACTGGCGCTGCAACTGCGTCATCAATCTCCCGAATGACTCGAATAAGCTGACCCACCTCCATGGCAGACATCTCCGCAATATTGAGTCCTTTGATTCTGCAGCTGAGCGCTGCCTGACTAAGTCTTGCACCCTGACAACTGGAACAAGGACCTTCTGAGATAAATGGCATAACCGCTTTTTGTGTGCGTTCAGATTTCGTCTTAACATCCTGCTTGATGTATTTGTTGGTAAACTTCTCAATGACACCTTCTACTGTAATATTAGTTGCCTTACCCGCGAAATCCACTTTCACTTTTCTAGCCTTGCCATACAAAAGCAGTTCCAACTCCTCATCGGAGTATTCGTTAAGCTTCTTGTCCGGATCGAAGTCCCCGGACTGCAGGACCATGTTCCAATCCCAGCCATTCACGCCATAGTCCGGAAGCAGAATAGCCCCTTCGTTTAGAGATTGAGACATGTCTACTGCCTTGCTCATATCAACGCCGAGCCTTCGTCCGATTCCGTTACACTCGGGGCACATGCCTTGTGGATCATTAAAAGAGAACATGTTAACCGGTCCAACATAAGGCTTACCCACTCTCGAAAAGAGCAGCCGCAGAATGGGTGAAATATCAGTAATCGTACCCATTGTGGAATGAGAACCACCGCCTAATCGCTTCTGGTCCACAATCACTGCCATGCTTAGATTTTCGATCGCATCCGTATCCGGTTGTGGTACGCGGGGCAGGAACGTACGCACGAACATGCTGAAGTTCTCATTCAGCAAACGTGTGGATTCTGCAGCGATTGTATCAAAAACAATTGATGATTTGCCGGATCCGGATACCCCGGTGAAGATTGTAATTCTCCGCTTGGGGATGCGCAAGGATACGTTCTTGAGATTGTTTTCCCTCGCACCAGAGAGTACAATGTACTCCTGATTAGTTTCGCTCATGCATGGAAACCCTCCGATTTTTTAATTTGTCATTCGTGATACACTCGAATTTACCGCTATTGGTGAATCCAGTTCAGTTGGACTCATTTTCCTCTTCTAGCAGTTGGTCCAAGCGCATCATATTGTTACTCCAGAATTTACTGTAAAAAGCGACCCAATCTTGAATTTCTTGGAGTGGAGCGGCATTTAACCTGAATCTCGTTTCTCTTCCAACCTTTCGGTCATGTACCAAATCCGCCTCTTTAAGGACGGTTAGATGCTTGGATACCGCCGTCCGACCCATTTCAAACTGTGCTGTTAATTCATATAGCGGTACTTCTTCTGGCTCTGCTTCTGCTAATAACTCAATCAGTCGTCGTCTGGTTGGATCTGCAATCGCGTCAAATACATCACGCGATTGGATGTTCTCACTCACAACACTCTCTCCTAAATATCATTTCCATGAATACAAAATTGCAGTGAACACATTCATTTTCACGTTGCGTTTTCGCCGGGTGATTCCTTTTCCAAAAATTAGACACCTTTTAGTGACGTATTGATTGTAAGATACCGTTTGGAGTCATGTCAACGAATCATTGACCTTTTAACGCGAAAAACTGAAGTTACGGAAGACGGCATATTTTATCCTTTATTGGATCACCTTATCTGAGAAGGAGAGGTGTATCTACATTGACCGATTTAAGTTGCACTGCACAAGACGCTTCCTCATCGTCTGAAGGAAAGGGGAAGGGAGAGTTAAAATGGTGGCAGCTTTCCCTGCTTGGCATCGGATGTACGATTGGAACCGGATATTTTCTAGGTTCGGGAATCGGTATTAAACAGACTGGACCTTCCATGGTGCTGTCCTTTTTGATAGCGGCATTGGGTACCTATATTGTGTTTCATTTTCTGGCGAAAATGACTACGGCAGATCCTCAAGAAGGCTCGTTCTGTTATTATGCTGGCAAAGCATTTGGACGCTGGGCACGTTTCGGATGCGGCTGGAATTACTGGAGCACCAAAATTTTGATCATGGGAAGCCAATTGACTGCCTTGTCCATTCTCTCCCGATTCTGGTTTCCGAATGTTCCCCTTTGGGTTTTTGCAGCAGGATATGCGGTACTGTCCATTTTTGTTGTATTACTCGGCACACAGTGGTTTGATAAAATCGAGAATGTTCTAGCCGTAGTCAAAACGGCAGCTATCGTTATGTTTATTCTGCTGGCTGCAGCTGCACTCTTTGGCTGGATTCATGGGGGAAGCAATGAAAGACCGGGCTTTCCTGGTTCAGCTTCTGAAGTGTTCCCTGGGAAATTCCCGGCCTTCTGGTCCTCGCTCCTCTATGCGTTTTACGCCTATGGAGGTGTGGAGACCATTGGTCTCATGTCCATTCAGTTGCAAGATAAAAAGGATGCTCCCAAAGCCGGAAAGGTCATGCTGACCGGACTTTCAATCCTGTACATGTTATCGATCGGACTGGCCGTATTCATGGTGCAATATACGAAGATGAATGAAAAGGAAAGTCCATTTGTAACCGCCTTGTCTTCGTATCATTTGGCCTTTTTCCCACATGTATTCAATGGGGCCATCATCTTGGCCGGTTTTTCAGCCATGAGCGCCTCATTGTTTGCAGTCGTTAACTTATTGGTTACCATGTCCAAGGACGGGGACGCGCCCAAGTTATTCAAGATCAAGTTGAAATTTAAACAGCTCCCCCTGCCATCCCTTGCTCTAGCCGCGGTTGGATTATGTGCATCCATCGTAACAGCCCTTCTACTGCCAGGAAAAATCTACGAGTACATCACCACCGCAGCTGGTATTCTGCAGATGTATAACTGGTCCTTTATCATTATTGCAGCGTTCAAGATCCTCCGGATCCGCTTGCGAGATGTAATCTTTGGCATATCGGGTTTGATTCTGTTATTGGGTGCCGTTAGTGGGACACTAGTGAAGCCAGACATCCGGGTGGGCTTTTTCGTAAGTCTAATCATGATTGTTGTTATTGGTCTGGTCACCTGGATCATGACGAGATGGTGGAAAAAACATAAGGTCTCCACTTAATCAAACAAAAAAAGGATATCCTCATTGGATATCCTCTTCTCGATTTTGTTCTATAGCAAAGGGATATTTCCCTCTTGGCACTCCTGCCAGGTTCTCTGATTCCACACCGAAGCCTGCACCTCGCCAATATGAGCTTTTCTTAACAAGAACATATAAAGCCGGGATTGACCAATGCCGCCTCCCATAGTAAATGGCAATTCCCCATTCAAAACAGACTGATGAAAATCAAGTGCAGCCCGTTCTTTCGTTTGGCTCAGAGCAAGCTGCTTTTCGAGAGAAACGGCATCCACGCGGATCCCCATGGATGATACTTCCAGTGCCTGCTCAAGTACAGGATACCACAACAATATATCTCCGTTTAGTGTCCAATCATCGTAGTCAGGGGATCGACCATCATGAATTCTTCCGGAATCCAGTAATCCACCCACCTGCATAATGAAGACAGCACCGTATTGGCGCGCAATCTCGTTTTCGCGTTGTTTTGGCGTGAGTTCAGGGTATTGGTTTTCTAATTCTTGTGTTGTGATGAAGAATATCTGAGCTGGAAGAATGGGTTTAAGGCATGAATATTGTTTGCACAGTTCCTGTTCCGTAGCCTGAATGGAACGATAGATCTTATGAACTTCTTCCTTTAAAGTGGTCAGGTTACGTTGTTCTACAGCGATCACTTTTTCCCAATCCCATTGATCCACATAGATGGAATGCAGATTATCCATCCACTCATCACGTCTAATCGCATTCATAACAGTATACAATCCCTCTCCCACCTGGAACCCATATGTCTTCAGAGCGATACGTTTCCACTTGGCTAGCGATTGGACGACTTCAATCTGCCCCTCTTCCATATCCAGTGCGTCGAAAGAAACCATACGCTCTACACCATTCAAGTTATCATTGATTCCTGTACCTTCCTGCAAAAGAACCGGTGAAGGTATCTGCATGAGGTTTAAGTTCAGCTCCAACTGCTCCTGAAATGTTTTTCTTGAAAAATGTATCGCCTCGGCAGTTTCCCTGAGATTCAGCAGCGGTTTATACTCGCTTGGTACAACAATCGTTCGCAGCATTTAGGTACATCGTCCCTTCAGTTTAATTTTCATGCAGCGTTCTGCATAACTGATGAGAGCAGTCTATGTGCCTAATGTGCATGTGTCGCGTTGTCCCAGTACAGAACCGTTGCATTTGGGTGTATGCCCAACCTCTACGAAAATAAGGCTCGCAGCCCCTGCAGAGCAAAATATACCCCGAATCCAACGAGGGACAACCCGGATACAACGGAAATTATGGCGAGACTCTTTTGATTGAGATAACGCCGCATACCTGTGGTCAAACCCGCCACCAGCACATCCCAGAGCGTAAGTCCGATAAAGATCATGCTGCTGTAGATCAGCAAATGACTCGTCCCAAAAGATACTGCCGTTTTGGCCAAAATGGAGCCGTAAATCCCCAGCCAGAAAATGATGGACATCGGACTCGTAATGGACATGAAAAAGCCAAGCATGAAACAGTGGATAAGGGAATCCTTACGGTTTTTGGATGAATGCAGCTTCAGTTTATTAATCTGTAAGATGCTTTCAATCCCGGTATAGGTCAGTGTAAACCCGCCAACAAGCCAGAGGAGAATTTGAACCATGGGGATATTGAGGAATTGAACCAAACCCAAATAAATCAAGAGCATAAATGCGGCATCCGCAATCATTGAACCCGCACCGACCATCCAGGCATGCCAAAATCCATTCTTGATGCCCTTGTCCAAACGTGCTGAATTCACGGGCCCAATGGGAGCAGCAAGCGTCAAACCAAGGAAAATATAACTGATCAGAAGTTGAACACTCAACTCTTCTTCACTCCTACTCGCTTGTCCGGTTTATTTCCACATCTTATGATCCTCACTCTTCTAAAATGACACAATGTTAAATATCTTCCTTCAACATATATGAACACAAGATACAAATAAAAGGCCATTTCACAAGACAGATGAACATGTCCGGAAATAGCCTTTGATTATTTTAGAAGTCTATGAAATTGCATTTTTGAGATCTTAAATGTCACGAAGTCGTATTCTCTACGCTATAGGTGTCCCTGCAGGTAGTTCAATATCCGGTTGTAACAGAACGACATCTCCCTTTTCGGGCACCCCTCCTAAAACGAGTACCTCAGACTTAAATCCGGCAATCCGCCGTGGAGGAAAGTTAACTACCCCGATAACCTGTTTCCCTATGATATCCTCAGCCGCATATCTTTTGGTAATTTGCGCACTCGATTTTTTGATTCCAATCTCTTGTCCAAAATCAATCTCAAGCTTGATTGCAGGCACTTTGGCTTCCGCAAAGAACTCAGCGTGAATAATGGTTCCTATTCGGATGTCCAGTTTTAAAAAATCATCAATCGTTGCCATGTATACAAACTCCTCCCAATAATAGTTGAAATTATCGCATATAAAAAGAAGTACGCCTAAACCGTAAATTTACATTATATCATTGTTTTATTGGTGTAACTAAATCTTTAATAGATATAGAACTATCGTCATTAGAGATAAGTAATTTATTTTTCGAGGCCAGTTTATATTCCGATGTTTTATTTCATATCATCCTGTACAATTACACTATTCATAAAAAATTCCTTTACTTAGAAACGGCAGTAAAATAAAGTGGAAATCAACTTCAAAAGAATGAGGCGAATGATATGATTGAAATTACTCCTGAACTGGTACGTCAATTAATCCATAGCCAATTTCCCAAGTGGAAAGAGTTAACAATTGCACCCGTAGAAAAAAGCGGACATGATAACCGCACCTATCGACTGGGAAACGATATGACTATTCGCTTGCCGAGTCATGAACGTTACGCCTCTGCTGTGAAAAAAGAGATGACATGGCTTCCTGTTTTCAAGCCTTTACTATCCTTGCCAATCCCGGCCCCTGTTGCAGAAGGTGAACCTACGGAGGAATATCCCCTTCCCTGGTCCATCAACCGCTGGATTGAAGGTGAGACTGTCTCACATGACAATATCGTTGATCTGAACACATTTGCTGAGGATCTTGCAAATTTCCTGACAGAATTAGAAGCAATCGATGCAAGCGAAGGGATACCAGCAGGCATTCAAAACTTTCATCGCGGAGGAAACTTGGCGGTTTACGATTCGGATACCCGATCCGTCATTGACGGTTTATTCGGCCAATACGATCAAAAGCTGTTATTGGAAATATGGGATCTTGCCCTTGCCACAAGGTATGAATCGACACCGTTATGGCTGCATGGTGACGTTGCAGTAGGCAATCTGCTCGTGCAAGATGGGCGATTATGCGGCGTAATTGATTTTGGAACGATGGGCGTCGGCGATCCTTCAAGTGATTTGGTAATGGCTTGGAATTTTTTTAATGATACAAGTAGAGACATTTTCCTCGGGCGGATGAACGCTGACCCAGATATGATAAACCGTGCACGTGGTTGGGCTTTATGGAAAGCGCTTATCACCTATGCTTGGAATGAACCAGATACGGAGTCATCGAACTGGGGAAAACGTGTTATCGATGTTATTATTCGGGACTATAACTCACTTTAAATTCAGAAAAGCACCTGAAGATGCATATAAAAACCGGATTCCTATTAGCGGAATCCGGCTTACTATTAATTCGTATATATTATGACCAACTATGCCAGTCTCATTTTGAAATCCTGATATCCGAATTCCCGAACGACTTCGCAATCGCCGTCTTTTCTTTTTACCGCAATAGCTGGCAGCGGCATGCCGTTGAACGTATTCGTTTTGACCATGGAATAGATCGCCATGTCTTCAAAGACCAAACGGTCGCCCTCTTGCAAAGGTTGATCAAATGAATAATCTCCAATGACATCACCGGAAAGGCACGTTTGCCCGCCAAGACGGTACAGATGCGGTTTCTCTCCTACTTCTCCTGAGCCTACCAGCGGCGGACGATACGGCATTTCCAGCACGTCTGGCATGTGGCAAGTGGCTGAGGTATCCAAA
Source organism: Paenibacillus xylanilyticus (assembly GCF_047246825.1). Lineage (GTDB taxonomy): Bacteria > Bacillota > Bacilli > Paenibacillales > Paenibacillaceae > Paenibacillus > Paenibacillus xylanilyticus_B. Next base: position 924,092 of record NZ_JBFOLB010000001.1, read on the forward strand.
ATGGCAATGTCCATGCCGTTTTTGTGGAAATCCAGCACGGAGGTCACCAGATAACCTGCATTCAGCGCAACTGCTTCTCCCGGTTCCAGATATACTTCAAGGCCATATTTGTCCTGCATGCGTTTAATGCATGCTTCCAGTCTTGGAATATCATAATCTTCCCGCGTAATGTGGTGACCACCGCCGAAATTGATCCATTCCATTTGCGGCAGCCATTGTCCGAACTTCTCTTCTACCGCGTTAAGTGTTGTTTCCAGATCGTCGGAATTTTGCTGGCACAACGTATGGAAATGCAGTCCGGAGACGCCCTCCAGCAGCTCTGCTTGGAAATCCTCTTGCTTCGCTCCAAAGCGGGAACCCGGAGAGCACGGATCATAAATCTCGTGCCCCTCCTGGGTAGAGCATTCAGGGTTGATGCGCAAGCCGACCTTACGGCCAGCCTGAAGCGCCTTATCCTTGAATTTTGCCAGTTGGGAGAATGAATTAAAAATAATATGGTCGCAGATGGAGAGAATCTCGTCGATCTCTTCTGCGCGGTATGCCGGAGCAAAGACATGATTCTCTTTACCCATTTCCTCGTGGCCCAGGCGTGCTTCATACAAGCCACTCGCCGTTGCACCGCTCAAGTATTCTCCGATCAATGGATACATCGCAGTCATGGAGAATGCTTTTTGAGCGAGCACGATTTTGGCACCTGTACGCTGCATAACACCGTTCAGGATTTTCAGGTTTTTCTCGATAAGCCCCTCGTCAACAACAAAACATGGCGTCGGTAATTGCTCAAACCGCATTTTAACGAACAAGCTCCGATTCTTTAACTTCTTCTGGCAGCTCATCAACGAGTACCGGGTTGAAGTCTTCTACCCATGGAAGACCCCATTTGTTCAACTCTTCCATGAATGGATCCGGGTTGAACTCTTCAACATTGTATACGCCCGGTTTGTTCCATTTTCCAGTCATCACCATTGCTGCACCGATCATTGCTGGCACACCTGTCGTATACGAAATGGCTTGGGAGCCAACCTCTTTGAAGCACTCTTGGTGATCACAGATGTTGTAAACGTAGTATGTTTTGTCTTTGCCGTCTTTTTTCCCTTTGAAAATACAACCGATGTTCGTTTTACCGACAGTACGTGGTCCAAGGGACGCCGGATCAGGCAATACAGCCTTCAGGAATTGCAGCGGAATGATTTGTTTACCTTCGAACTCGATCGGTTCGATCGAAGTCATGCCCACATTTTCAAGAGCTTTCAAGTGAGTAAGGTAGCTTTGGCCAAATGTCATGAAGAAACGGATACGTTTCAGACCAGGAATGTTTTTCGCCAGAGATTCCAACTCTTCGTGGTACAGCAGGTACATGTCTTTTTCGCCAACTTCCTTGAAGTCGTAGACACGTTTGATTTCCATCGGTTTGGTTTCGATCCATTCGCCATTTTCCCAGTATCTTCCGTTAGCCGAAACTTCGCGGATGTTGATTTCCGGGTTGAAGTTGGTTGCGAACGGATAGCCATGGTCGCCGCCATTGCAGTCCAGGATATCGATGTATTCGATTTCGTCGAAATAGTGCTTCAGGGCGTATGCAGAGAATACGCCAGTTACGCCTGGGTCAAAACCGCTGCCGAGTAGTGCAGTAATTCCTGCTTTTTCAAAACGCTCTTTGTAATCCCATTGCCAGCTGTATTCGAATTTTGCTGTATCTTCCGGCTCATAGTTTGCTGTATCCATGTAATGCGTTTTGGTTGCAAGGCACGCATCCATGATTGTCAGATCTTGATATGGCAGAGCCAGATTCATTACGATATCCGGTTTCACTTCGTTGATCAGGGCAATCAGTTCATCTACATTGTCCGCATCCACTTGTGCTGTCGTAATTTTCGTTTTGCCACCGTCCAGCTTGGCTTTGAGTTCATCACATTTGGATTTTGTACGACTCGCGATACAAATTTCCTCAAAAACTTCGCTATTTTGAACGCATTTGTGTACTGCCACAGAAGCCACGCCGCCGGCGCCGATGATTAGTGCTTTTCCCATTTTCCATTCTCCTATCCCAATATGTAGATTTTTTTTGTTTTTTTGATTAAAACGTCCGTTTCAAGGTCTTCTCATTTTCCAACTTCCGTCTGTTCCTGATACAACAAAAAAAGCAAGGTGAAAAATGCCGCAATCGCGCATCATCACACTTGCTTGTCGATATACATCGTGAAAAAACGTAAAGTCTCCATGACCAAAAAAGTTCCCAAGAACTCTTCTAGCGGAAAGCTCCCTCATGTATATCAATATTAGATCAGAGTCTATATAGCAAATAATTCGCCTTTACCACTCTTATTGACCGTTTCACAAGTTGATGTGCAATTGCACTGGTTGTAAAGTAACCAACTTATAAAATTTGAGCTTTTAACTCAATCAATAAGGCAACATGAAGTTGCCAATCGGCGTTTGACCCGGCTGTCCGTATGGCCTTGACTCCCTAGAGGAAGTGGTCAAAATTATCTGCTGGAAAGTTCTCAATCCAATTGATACATTGGCTTTCCAAAATCACAGGTTAAACAATATCAAACACTCCAAGAAAAATCAAGGCATAATTTGAAAAATATTTTTTCCTCATTTTGGACTGACCTCATCCTGGGTTGGCAGCTCCCTTTTTCGCTCAACTTTCCAGATCTCTTTTAGTATTTCGAATTGATTACTCAGCTGGTTAAATGCATGTTTGTCGTTTGTACAATGTAGCACTAACGAATGACTGGAAATCATCATCACGTGAAGAAAGCTCGTTCATAATTGATATAAAGACATTTCTCAAAGAAATGCACGTTTTCCCTGCTGTTTCAAACACGATAAGTTATCAATGAATTTATATTTATCAATAGGCATTTGTATAGTTACTAAAGATAGCGTATGTTTACACCATTAACCATTTATATTCTTCGACTATTATTTGTACTTATTTACTTGTAGATTGACTATCTCATTCTTCTATTTCGATCTTTCCCGCTACGATTTGAGGTGGATCAGATTGTCCGACAACATAAAACCCTTCTTCATTTACTTTTGGTGAGACTTTAACTTTGTCCCCCACTTCGAGCTGCTCATAGAGCTCGGTATCTTCCACAATATAGGAGATGACCTTAATCTTCTTTTCTCTGAGAGCAGCAAGATTACTGTCAGCTTCTTCTTGAGGTATATTTTCCGCTACCAGGATTCGTTCTTCTTCCTTCAGTATGATATAATCCCCTGTTTCGTTTGCTGAGAAGAAATAGCATCCACTAAGTGAACATAGGAGAGTTAATACAATCGCACCTATGACCGGTTTTCTCAATCGTACTCCTCCTCACAATACAGCTACCTTCTATATAAGACGTTGAAAGTGGAACGTTTGTTGCTTTTTCACCAAACAGCTGCTAACAAATAAAGCCGCAAATATGCGGCTTCGATGCATTCGCTTGAAAATGCTCAAGTACAACTTTACCTACTGTCCCGACATCTCCAAAAGATGGTGAGCTATGCGCAGATTGTCGGCAAAGATCGGCTTCAATTTCTGTGCCATGGTCGTCCGTATGATACCTTGATCCACGAGCCGTGCAATTTCATTCAACAGGTTTCTATTTTTCTAAAATCTGCATGGTCATCGTGGTAATGCGACTTAGCTTTTCCTTTGACACCGATGTCCGTGCCATCACTCTTAATCCTGTTAGAGCATTGTGCAAATACTCAGCTAATTCCTGTGCCTCATATCGATCTGTGAACTCCCCATTTTGTTGTCCCCACGTAACAATCTCCACAAGCAGATGCTCAACTCTTTCGAAGCCTCCAACTGCCTTGGCATCGACGTCTTCATCCCGACAAGCCATTTCCACAGCAGAATTGACGAACATGCACCCAGGTGGAGCATCCTCTTCACCGTTACTCATATAATCAAAAATGAACTGAAGTGCTTCCTTCGCTGTCTTCGATTGCTTGACGCCCGCCCCCAATTTGGCATCGGTTCGGTTCTCGAAGCGCTCCATTGTTTTAAAGAATAAGGTTCGTTTATCTGTAAAAGTATCGTAGATACTTCTGCGATGGATGCCCATGTGCTCGACAAGATCACTCATCGATGTCTTCTCATATCCCTGTTCCCAGAAAAGCTTCATGGCTTTTTCCAGCACTTCGTTTTCTTCAAATTCCTTGCTTCTGGCCATTTAAAGTCCCTCCAATCATCAACCATCACAAGTATATCATTTTGAGAATGATCGATGAAGAATATTGATGGAGTTTTAATTCTGGCTTGGTATCAGGTTAAGAAGATCGTTTAGAATACAACTCCTATTCACGAACCCTGATTTTTTAAAAACAGTCGTTCTATAAACACTAGATTGGTTTGTTTTTCCTGTGAATTCACCCTAACATTATGAGAACGATCAGTAAGTGTTTTTTACCGATTGTTCTCATAATCATTCGGATTGTTTGTGTCCATAGGTATGAGTTTAATATTGTGTGAGCAGAACGGTTTTATTCGTGTTCTTAACCGAAGTAACTCTACTGTAATAGTAAATTGCTAGGAGGAATCAAGATGGGACAATATGTACAGGTAGAAGACAAAGTTAAAATCTATGTTGAAGATATCGGTGAAGGCGTTCCGGTCATCTTCCTTCACGGCTGGCCAGCCAACCATCTCATGTTCGAATATCAATATACATTGCTGGCTTCTCATGGTTACCGGTGTATTGGGATCGATATCCGTGGATTTGGCAAATCCGATGCGCCATGGGAAAGTTATTCTTATGACCGGATGGCAGATGATCTTCGTACTATTATTGATGAACTTCGCTTGGAGCATGCAGCTCTAGTTGGTTTCTCCATGGGTGGCGCTATAGCTTCACGCTATATGGCACGTCATCAGGGCTACGGTATTAAAAGATTGCTGCTGGCCGGTGCTGCCACACCTGTATTTACCCGCCGCCCAGGTATAGAGTATGGTATGGATCCGGATGAGGTAACCTCGCAGCTCATCAACGCTACTTACGAGAACAGACCTGCAATGCTCAATAAATTCGGTCTGAAATTCACGAAAACAAAATCTAATCCGGGTATGCTGGTGTGGCTGGAATCTCTTTGTTATCAGGCATCTCACCATGGTACCATCAAAGCCGCAGCCTCATTAAGAGACGAAGATCTTCGAAATGATCTGGCTTCCATTAACATACCGACAGTTGTGTTCCATGGACAAAAAGATAAAATTGTTGAGCCTGAGCTAGGAGAATTAACGGCACAAAGCATCGCAAATGCTCGCTTGGTGAAGTTCGAGGATAGCGGTCATGCCATGCTCTTCGACGAGCCGGAAAAGTTCAACCAGGAATTGTTAACCTTCCTTGATGGAATGAGTTCAGAATATGTGCAGCTCAAAACGATTGAATCGCCCCGCAGTCTGTAGTAGCGGGCTTTAATATGATGAAGTAGCCAATTAAGATGGCCTCCTGTTTGTATTAACAAACAAGGGGTCTTCTTTTTTAGTTATAGATATGGCTAACTATTATTTTGAATCCATTCACATAAGATAGACAATGCAAAAAAAAGAGCTTGAATTTTATTTCTTAGTCATGTATTTCTTTTTGTAACAATGAGGGTGTGTAAACGTAACGGATTATGGTGGTAGATACTAAGTACGAGATATGGTTTTCTATTGTGAATTTTTCATATGATGAAATGTCATAAAATTAGTCTTTGTATCAGAATTAAAGGCTGGATTTCGTCACGTTCTTTATACTTTTTCAAAAACACTCCTGTTGCTGGCTGAAATTATCAAGCAGTTTTTGGCTGCGAGCGAGTCAGAATGAACGTTTCCGATCTAAACAAGTGAATGGGTGATTTCAAACCTTTGTCCGTATGTTTTGTTTGTAATAGTGAAAGATAGAATTCGATGTGTTTAGTTGATTAGAATTTTTTAATATCGGAGGGTTTCCTTAATGAAGAAACTGTCTCGTGGCTTATTAACTGTAGTTATTAGTGGAGTCTTACTGCTATCTGCATGTGAAAAATCAAGTGAAGCTTACGTTCCTACCAGTAATGAAGAATCGATCAGTGACACAAGTCCAACACCTTCAACCAGCAATACACCAGTAAGTCAAACACCGACATCAAGTACTTCCCCAACAGAATCAGAAATGTTAATTAATCCAGAAGGTTTGGAATTCAAAGAGATTTCAGCGGTAAATTTTGAAAAAGGTATATTCATTGATTTTGACCGATATAAAAAAAGCTTTTTTAACGATGATATTATCTCAAAATTCAAAAGCAATATTGAAGCCGTTGTGGAGAATGATAAAGAAAAATTCAGAGAAAATCTGTATGAAGGTTCTCGGAAAGAATCAATCTTTTTCAGTGAAGAAGACGTTCAATATATGTTTTATGATCTGGATCTCCTGGAGAAAATAAAAATTGATGGACGTGAACAAATTCGAGTGGGCATTCAATATGCCAAGAAATATGCTGATGAGCGTATTGAGAATACAGCTATTACTTACTTCTTTACAAAAAACAAAGAAGGCGAATGGCGTATTGAAAATATCGATTAGTGTTTGATGTAAGAGCACTATAAATGTAAACAAAAAAGGGAGCAGTTGCTTTTGCAGCCTGCTCCACTTACCGAATTAGTTTTAATGTAGATAAGGAATGAGATACTTCAACGTCTTCTTTTTTTAACCTGTTTACTCATCAAAACGCAAGGTGAACACGAGCGCCCATTCCGTTTTGCTTAGTGAATCCTCTGAAAGATCTGGGGCATTTATTTGGTTTGCACTTGTAGCGTGCATACCAAGCACATGAACAGGCTGTTCACCTGTGAACGTCTGTGTTCCCGTATTCTGAATCAAAGCGCTTGCTTTCAACTCTGGATTCCAGGGAAGAGTAAAAGTAGCTAAGCCTGACCCCGTTTTGATTTTGATTATACTCAATTTTTTTGTTCCTCTGTAGAGACTGAATCAATCGATATGATTAAATCAATTTCATTGCTTTTCTCTTGCCCCTCCAAACTGAAAAACAAATCTCCAATCGATCCTGCCGAATCAACTTTCTTCCCATTCTCCCAAATGTCCATATCAAGCCTGGCATAGGGTTTACTTCCCTCATACGCTAATTTAAATGCACCCGACATCATGCCAAGAAAAGGTTTAAACCTCGCTGCTTCCCCTTGGGACAGATCAATGGGAGTTAGTGTTATACGGTTAGGTTTCGAATGATCTGGTGTGATTGTCTCAGTCTTTTCTTTAGAGCAGCCCGTCAATACGAGCAAGAAAATACAAACAAATGAAATTATCCGCAATTCACCACTTCCTTCATTTTAATATTTTTGCAAAAGCTGAATCGCTATATTTACTTGCACAAACCTTTATCCAAATAATAAGATTATAACATACATTTTTTTACAATTTAACCAATTAATATCAAGGAAGGAGTTGGTTATAATTCAAGAAATAATAATGATGGTAATAAGTTTATTTTTATTCGCACTTTTAATGTGGAAGCATAGAAATGTATTGAAAAAGCTATCACCTAAACAGATTCTCCGGGTTACTGTTACTTATGTATTTGCAATTTTGATTGCGTTTATTTGTATTTACATAGGCGGAAATTGGCTAGCAGATTTCATCCCAATCAAATTTATCAGCGTTGGCGCATTCATTCTGATCATAGTAGTAACACTCTCCCTCATACATTTCTGTTTAAGAAAAATTTTATCTAAAATAACAAATGGGATATTAGGTTCTTAATAGATCTCTAATTATAGTTTTGAATCATGATTACCAGGTCCACTCTGAAATTAAAAAAAGCAGCTGATCATAACGATTCAGCTGCTCACATTTAAGCTGTGATTTCTTCGACATTGATATCAACACTGAGAGGTTTACAAGCGTTGACAAAAGCTGAAAATAATCTATGACTATGATCATCGACTTTATAACTGTATTCTGGGTGCCATTGCACAGCCAACACAAATTTTTGGTTCGGCATAACCACAGATTCGACCAGTCCATCTTCAGCAGCTGCCGCTGCAGTTAACTTGTCTGATAACGTCTTGATCCCTTGGTGATGATAACTATTCACTCGGATAATATCTGTTTGTACAATATCATGCAGCAAATTATCTTTTTCAATATGTACCTGATGCACAAGATTGGTATATGGCGGGCTTTGTTTATGGTTAACTGGATCGCTCACATGAACCTGTGTAGGGATGTCCTGATACAAAGACCCACCCAACATTACGTTAAATAATTGTAGTCCGCGGCATATGCCAAAGGCTGGTTTATCGAGCTCTATTACTTTTTGAAAAAGGAGTGCCTCCATCATATCGCGTTCAATACATAACTCCCCACAGGTATCCTCTACCCTTTCATGATAAAGCTCCGGATTGAGATCATGTCCGCCCGTGAACAGAAATCCATCAAACGCATTAGCAAGTGCTGCAATAATCTCGAGGTTTTGGGTCAACGGGAGCATGACCGGAATTCCACCCGTCTCTTCAATGGCGTTCATATAATCTGGAAGCATCCAGTAACTTTCTTTGTTTGAATCATATAACGGCAGGACACCGATCATGGGCTTTTTCATTGGTTTACCTCCTCATTGGTTGAATGCATGGAGATCGCATTTGTGGATTGGGAAATCTTTTCATTCATTTTATCAGAACTCCTCCTATACAAACTCACTAAATTGTTGCACTTTCCTACTATTAAAGTTCTCAGTCTCCGAGCACAAGTAAATCTAGATTTGATTAAAAATAAAAAGACCCAATGTATGCTGAAGTACCATACACTAGGTCTAATCCAAAATGTTTAAATCTACGCCGCGTTTGAAGTGGTTGCTTCTTCCGAATTCAATTGGATGGAACGCTGGCATATTCTCGTAATGGTAAAAGCCAGCAAAGCTAGGACCACAGCAACCGGAGGTACCCAGTTCACACCACCCAAATTGACGGCAATCCCCCCGACTCCGGAGCCGAGCGCAATCCCCACGTTAGCCGCCACAGGCAGCAATGTGGACGCGAACGCTTTTGAATTCGGAGCGATCGCTCCAGATACGTCGAACAAATACAGTTGGGATGCCGCGCTCATGGAAGATGAAAGGCATCCGATCAGGAACAGGAACGCCAATCCGAGCCACAGATTGGACACGGCAAAACTCAGTCCCAAGAAGATAACCGCTTGAATCACGAACAGCCACTTGAGCTTGGGCAAGAAATTGCCCTTGGCTATTTTGGCACCGATCCAGTTGCTCAGAATGCTGCAGGCTCCATAGATGAGGAGTACGGCACTAACCCACCGTGCAGGCACACCCATGGACTCACTCAGAATCGGGGTAATATACGTGAACGTTACGAAGATACAGCTGTTTCCCAGTACCGGGATCAGACAGGCTAGTAAGATCCGCGGCTTCAAAAAGAGAGCCATCTGATCGCTGAACGAACCGGCAACGGTTGTCGTGCGGCGTGGAAGTATCCGGAACATGAACACAAACGGCACGACACCGATACATGCGGTAACGACAAATGTCATGGACCAGCTCAGATGCTGTCCGATGAACGTACCAAGCGGAACACCTAGCACATTCGCGATGGAGAAGCCGCCCAAAATCCACGCGATAGCTTCTCCTCTCCGCTCCCGGTTCACTGCGTCGCTTGCGATCGAGATCGAAAGCGATATCGTAAGTCCACAAGCAACGGCTGATATGATGCGAATCGCCATCAAGGAAGTGAACGTTGTTGAAAACACAGTCAACACATTCAGAGCAAGCACAATGGCAAATCCAATTAAAATCGAGCTTCTTCTGGATATTTTCGCCAAGGAAGCCACAGCGAATGGTGTACCGACTGCATAGGCAATGGCAAAACCGGAAACAAGAGCACCCGCAGCAGCGAGGGACACTTTCATGTAACTTTCAATTTCCTTCAATACACCCACGATCACATACTCGGTTGTTCCCAGTACAAAGCTGACCAGCGTAAGTGTTAAAATAAGTAAATTCTCTCTTGTTCTAGTCATAAATCAGTTCTCACTAATCCTTTCTAATGTTGCAAGCGCTTCAATTTCTAAAACGTTTTCTAACGAGTGTAATTTCTGCATTCCCATCCCTTCAGTTTCGATATATAGTACATATTGGATAGTGAAATTGTACTGTCAGATGTGCCAGGGCGACAATCAAGGTTGTTGTGGTTTTATTTCAAAACATTATGAATGTTGTCATTTCATCATAGAACCTCGAAGGGAAGACACAGATGAATAAACGTCACGAACCCGGCCAATTGAGTGAGGACCAGGATTGCATCATTATTTACGTAGGGAAGCTGGCCGATAACCCCGATTGGAGTTTTCCAACACATAAACACGACGACCTACATGAAATCATTTACGTAAATGAAGGCAAAGGATCCTTCACCATTGATGGTGTGAAGCATTGGGCTCAAAAGGGGGATCTGCTCATTTACAATAAAGGAACACTTCATGAGGAGAAATCCGACCCTGAGTTTCCGTTATCCACCTTTTATTGTGGCTTTCGTTTCAAAGAAGGTGCCCGTGATCATAACGATTGGGTCATTCCTCCAGGGAGCGAACCGATCATTCGAGCAAACCGCTATTCGGACGAGCTTCATTCGTTAATGCAGACCCTGTTCAGTGAATTTTCTATTCGAGAGGATGGATACGAGTCCATTTCCCAATACGTCTTGAAAGCTGTACTGGTGATCATCGATCGAATGTCCCGTCATCTGCTCACTGCAGGTGAAATTGTTCGCAGCAACACGCTTGCCGAGAGCATTAAGGACTATTTGGATACCAACTACCGGCAAAACATCAAACTGAAGGAACTTGCAGATCAATTTCATATTGATTTCTATTACTTGATTCACATGTACAAAAATCACTATGGTACTTCCCCCTATCATTACTTGATCCAGCGAAGAATGGGTGAAGCAACCCGATTGTTAGTCTCAACCAAGAAAAAAATATGGGAAATTTCCAAACTGGTCGGGTATGATAATCCCAATTACTTCACCATTCTGTTTACGAAAACAGTCGGAGAATCGCCGCGAAGTTTCCGGAAACGAAATCAAAAGGACATGTTCGGGGATGCTGCATCCAGTCAGTAAGAGGAACGTGTTATTCTCTACAGCACAAAGGCGCTCCTTTAGGAGCGCCTCGTCTTATCGTATAAACTAACCTTAAATCTAATCTAAAGAGTAAATCGACGAACCAGCTTTTGCATATTCTCAGCCGTTTTGGATAGCTGCACAGATGATGCCGAGATCTCCTCCATTGCCGCCATTTGCTGTTGGGCTGCAGCCGAAGTAGTCTGGGCACTGTCAGCCGACACTTTCGAAATATTGGCCATTTCGGCAACCGTAGCAGAGACCTGCTCCGTACTTGCTGACAGCTGCTCTGATACAGCAGATACATCTTGGATTTGATCCACAATATGCGTTGTAAATTGTTCAATGTTGGATATCGTAGCAGAAGCTTCTCGGCTAATGCGCATTCCTTCACCAACTTGATTGCGTACTTTATCATTCATCAGTGAAGTGGATTTCTCAATCAGATCGAACATTTTGCCAATGGTAGCAGCAATTTGTTCCGCACTTTGTTTGGATTGCAAGGATAACATACGTACTTCACCTGCAACAACAGCAAAACCTTTTCCGTGTTCCCCTGCTCTTGCTGCTTCAATAGAAGCATTCAGTGACAGAAGATTGGTTTGCCGAGAGATATCGGCAATGGCTTCGTTCATTCGATTGGCCTCTGCTGATAGATTGGACAGCTCGTTAATTAAAGCTGAAGTTTCTTCAACGGCTCCAAGAATATGTTCCATCTGTTCTCCGACTTGGTTTATGGTTTTCCCACCGTTTGCGACTGCACGTTCCGTCTCTTCGGCCGAATCAACAATCGCACTCGCAGATTCTGCGATCGTACTGATGCCTCTGGCCATTTCTTCCACTGCGTTCGCGGTTTGTTCCGAATTCTCCGCCCCAATTACAGCTGTTTCGGCAGTCTGCTGCATGGTCTCGGCAACATGTTGAACCGATACGGTGGTTTGTTCTGTGCTTTCCTGTATCAATTGTGATGAATGACTTAGCAACGAGGATGTCTGATTCAGTTCAGTAACAACTGACTGCAGCGAAATGGTCATTTGGTCAAAATCATTTGCCAATAAGCCGAATTCGTCTTTGTTTTTCAGGTTAACTCGTTCCGAAAGATTTCCTTCCCGTACATTGCGGGTTGCCGTTCGCAGCTTTTGCATGGGTATCATAAAAGATCTCAGAATAAAGAATATGATGACTCCGGCTAACAATACAGAAATAATAATTACCGTAAGGCTAGTGACCAGAATTGGTTTCGCTGCGGCGATGAAATCTTCATGGCCCATCAAAGCAATAACATTCCAACCCGTTAAAGCATTGACACCGTTGTAAACCTCCAAGTCATACTCCAGGTCAGTTCTCACAAATTGGGAGAATGCCATTGGTTCATCTGAACTTGAAGCCGTATTGGGATGGACTGGTATTCCGTCAATAAGTGCTCCACCAAGCTCTCATCCCCCACCTTTTGCAATGGCACCGGACCAAGCCGCGATGGTTCGATTGGCATCAACGACGATCAGACTTCCATTGCCTCCAACATCCACATAAGATAGCTCTTTGGCTAGTGGCTCAAGATCAAGTTTAATATTTGCCACACCTTGTTCGTTAGTTAGAGCTTTTGATATCTCTACATAAATTTTTCCGGAAACCGGGTCTTTCGTGATGTCAGAAAAAGTTAGCGCCCCATTGTTGCTTTTACCATTGGTGTACCATTCCGTACTGCGTGGATCGTAGGTTGCTTCCCCTATTTCTGGAGAAGTAATGAAATTGCCCTGCTCATTCCCCACCGTAATGGCGAGAATATCAGGATATGTATCAGCTAATTGGTTTATTTCTGCTTGAACTGCTTCGGTGTTCGCTTCGATGGATGCGGAGCCAAACATGTTATCTAAATAACTCAATAATTGTGCTTTTGCGCCCACCAGATTGTCAATGTGCTGCCCTGTCATTGTTAACATGGTATTCATTGGATCTGTCATTCTTTGTTGAACCTGATCCTGCGCACTGTGATAGGAGAAATATCCGATAAGCGCTGTTGGAATAATGAGTACAGTAAGGAAAGCTGCAATTAGCCTGGTACTCATTAGACGTAAAACAGATGCCCCTTTTTTAACAAAAGTTATTTCTTTCTTTTTATTTTTCTTTTTTTCTTTCAAATGGATCGCCCTCTCCCTATGAATTCAGAACAATACTATATATCGGTATATATAGTAAATACTTTAATTAATGGTATATTTTTATTTCAAAAGTAATAAACAGATTTTTAGAATTGAACTCTTCTCGGTTGAAAAAACACTCGTGAATCTTCAATTTGTTTCTGAAATTAAACACAAAAAAACCCATATATATACACACCCAAAGAAACTTTGGGCATTTATATACATAGGTATTGCCTGAAAAAATCAGTAACAAGCCTTATTTGTTTGTATTATAGCATAAATAAAAAGGATGTGTTAACTATATTCAGGTTAATCGCCAAGATGTACGCGGATCACAATATCCTGGTCATGATTGCCGAATCCAGCCCCATACAAGGTTAATCCCCCGACATTTACCGCTTGTTCCTCAACCGCGAATCGAAGTGTCCAGAATGGTTCACTCAGCTTAATATCATCTAAAGTCACGTTTGACATCTGCTCTCCATCTATGTGTGTTCCTGACGCATCTATTCGAATCGTCTTCAACAAGCCATATTGATTCACGTTACGGTGCCACCATTCCGGTGTATATTTACCGCGTGCCGCTCTTCCAAAATCCGCCGGACTCGTCCAGGTTCCCAGTACAATGCCATTAAACGTAAATGTAATATCCGATGGCCAATCGTCTCTTAAGCCGGGTGCTTCAGAAGCAATCTCCATGGAAATTTCTATAGCCTCGGCTTTCGGGTCGGGGAATAGATAGTTCGGTGTCTTGTACTCAACATAACCTCTCCCGAACCACAGTATGGAAGCTTGCACCCGCTCAGGATCCAGGAAGTAACGAGGATCATCCCATATTCCTATTTCCTTCTCTCGCGTACCCAGTCCGCAAGTTGGATGGATATCAAATGCGGTGTAATGACCAACGGAAATGGTCTGCTCTCTTATATTCGCGACTCTGCTGGCGGAAGGCAGTTCAATTTCAATCTTTTTTTGTTTGAGAAAACACATTTTGTGTGTCCCACCGTTTCGACGCACTCTGCGACTCCCAATGAGTTCTGCTTGTTCGAGTTTTCGTATGTGCATCGTCACAATGGACGGACTGAGTTCGATCTTGGCCGCTATATCCTTGACACTCAATTCTTGATCGGCAATTAACTTCATGATATTCCATCGGACTTCACTAGCCAATGCATCGTATAATGCCATAAATTTGGATTCTCCGTTTGATCGGATCATGTACACACTCTCCTGAGACACTTGTTGAAATCACATTTATATAAATTTATAGAATATTAAAAGAAAATACAACCCATTTATATTGAAATAAAATGGATAGTGGTGTTTAATTTCATTATTCCATGCGGTTAGAATTCTTATTTATATGAATTTATCATTGAGGTGAATGAACAGATGAAATTTAATAATCCGGTCGTTAAAGGTTTTTATCCAGATCCAAGTGTGTGTAAAGTAAACGATACCTATTATCTGATTTGCAGTTCATTTCAATATTTTCCCGGCGTTCCGATCTTTGAAAGCAAAGATCTTATTAATTGGGAGCAAATCGGTCATTGTCTGACGAAGACAAGCCAGGTCCAACTTGAACATGTGAATAGCTCAGGAGGCGTATTCGCTCCTACTCTTCGTCACCATAACGGACGATTCTATATGACGACGACTAATGATACGACACGCCAAAATTTCTATGTATGGACAGATAACATTTATGGCGAATGGTCTGAACCGATTTACGTAGATCAGGGTGGAATTGATCCGGACTTATATTTCGAAGACCATAAAGCGTATTTCATGAGCAACGGCTCTGATGATTTTGGTGTATCGGGTATCGTACAATGTGAAATCGAGATTGAAACCGGCAAGAAACTTACGCCAAGCCGTACGATCTGGCAAGGTACAGGTGGTCGTTATCTGGAAAGTCCTCATATGTATAAGATCAACGGCCTATATTATCTGCTGGCTGCTGAAGGAGGTACAGAGTACGGCCACATGGAAACGTATGCCCGAGGCGCCTCTGTATCCGGTCCCTTCGAAGCGTATCCTCACAATCCGGTCCTAACCAACCGAAATCTGGGCGGTTATGAGCTGCAGGGTGTAGGACATGGCGATCTGGTTCAGGATAATCAAGGGAATTGGTGGCTTTTCCATTTGGGGTTCCGGCAAATTGGACAATGGCAGACCTATCATCATCTTGGCCGCGAAGTTTTTCTGGCGCCTGTAACATTTCATGAGGATGGCTGGTTTACAGCAGGTCATAATGGGACTACTCTACTAACTTTCGAAACAGATCGGATACCCGATTCCGTTGTTCAGGCAGAGAAAAAGTCATTTACGTTTGAAAATACGGAATGGCACAAGGACTGGTGTTATCTTAGACACCCTCATTCGCAGAATTATCTCCTACAGCCAAACAAGCTCACATTGAAAGGGACTGACATTTCGCTGGATCAACCGGATACACCTACCTTCATCGGTATACGGCAAAAAGATTTCAATGCGGTTATATCATGCGATGTCAGCCTCACCGACGGAGAAGCGGGTATCACCCTCTATATGGATGAACATCACCACTATGACATAGCTATAAGGAAAGACAACGATGGCTACAAGGTTATCGAGCGGCTTAATATCGGAGATATCAAATCCGTTGAAAACGAAGTAGACTTGGGAAGCAGTAATCAAGCAACTCTGAAAATCCGGGCGACTCATGATCGCTATACCTTTATACTTCATGCAGATGGCGAGGATATTCACTTGGGCAGTGCACAAACGAAATACCTTTCCTCTGAGGTCGCTGGTGGTTTTACAGGTGTTGTTATCGGTTTATATGCTTACGGACAAGGTGCTTTGGCCAAGTTTTCCGAATTTAAGTGTGACTATATTTAATATACAACTACACCAAATAAGACAAAAAAGAAGTGCCCTTTTCTCGGTTTTCTACGGGAAAAAGGGCGCTTCTTTTTATTAGAGACAAGGTGTCCATTCAAACTAAAAACATTTGAATATACTATTCTGTCACATATAAAAGGAGGAATGGTTTATGACTCAATTTCTGGATGCAAGAACATCCCAAAATGCAAGTTTGGCCAACTCGATTGCTATTCCCATCTTGCTTCTGAATACACCACAGTTATTTGGCCAGATTGGATTGCTGACTGCAGGAGCAGGGCCGAATCTCAGGGTCCAATTCAAAGGAACCGTTTCGGTACAATTACCGCTGGCTCTTGCGGGAATAACAATTACTGTTGTCAGAGGAACTCTGCCAACGGGCCCGGTCATATATTCCGCAACATCCACATTTGGATTGAGTGTTCTGGCGCCACAAGTGATCACCTTCTCAGGAAATGATTTTAATCCACCACTCTTACCCCAATTAACCTATAGTGCATATGTTAGCTCCAATCTGCTTGGTACGGTTCGCGTTGGCCCTGAAAACTTCGATGGATTCGTTGTCTCGGACTAATGAGATCTAAAATCTTTCTAATCATTAAATTCCAGCAAAAAAGTGAGGATGTCCTCAAAGCTAAAGCTTTGGAGACATCCTCGTTTATGGTACAAGTTTGCGTTTAATGAACAACTTACATTGTGCTAATATCAATAACGAATCTGTACTTCACATCGGAAGCCAATACACGTTTGTAGGCTTCGTCAATTTGGTCAGCCGAGATGATTTCGATGTTAGGTACGATGTTATGCTCCGCACAGAAATCCAGCATTTCCTGAGTTTCCCGAATGCCCCCGATCATGGATCCTGCAAATGAACGACGATGTCCGATGAGGGACATCACGTTTACTGCTAACGGTTCCCCGGGTGCGCCTACGTTAACCAGAGTACCATCCAGAGTGAGCAATCCGAAGTAAGCGTTAATGTCAATATTGGCACTTACCGTGTTAATAATCAAATCAAAGGAACCCGCAAGTTTCTCAAAGGTTTCCCCTTCGCTTGTAGCATAATAATGGTCTGCGCCGAACTGCAAGCCATCCTCTTTTTTATTCAACGATTGGGACAGAACAGTTACCTCGGCACCCATGGCGTGTGCAATTTTTACAGCCATATGACCAAGTCCGCCCATACCTACTACCGCTACTTTCTTACCTGGAGCTGCTCCCCAGTGATGAAGCGGCGAGTATGTCGTAATCCCTGCGCAAAGTAATGGTGCAGCGACATCAAGCCCGATGTTGTCAGGAATGCGGACGATGAAGTCTTCGGTCACGACAATGTGAGTAGAATAGCCGCCTTGTGTAGGCTCGCCGTATTTATCAACACCTGCGTAGGTAGGAATATTTCCTTTGAGGCAATATTGCTCTTCTCCACGCTGGCAGTTCTCACATTCGCCACAGGAGTCAACCATACATCCGACCCCTACTCGGTCACCGACCTTATATTTCGACACTTCGGTTCCTACATCCGTAACAATACCAGCGATCTCGTGTCCTGGTACAAGCGGATAATTCACAGGGCCCCACTCACCATGAGCCGTATGGATGTCAGAGTGGCAAATGCCCGCATATTTGATTTCAATCAGGACATCATGAGTATCCAAATCGCGTCGTTTAATTTCAGCCGCCCGGAATGATTGATCCGGACCGTCCACAGCTCGTGCTTTAGCAGTTATCATAATAGTAACCTCCTAAAAATGTTCGTTTTTTAAGAGAAAACGCTCGTTAGGGACAATACATATCAGCGTAAATATTTAATTTCATCCCTGCTTTTTTCTCTTGCAAATTCATCTTAATCCCTCTAGTTAACTCTAGGTCAAATGTCTATTTTAAAAAAATTAAGGGATTTTCAAAATAGCGCTCCATGTCCCTTCATATTTCTCTTAATTTTGACATCCTGAATACAGAGTGATAAAATTCCCCACAGATCCTAGAGTTAGCTCGAAGTCTATGCCAGCAAGAAAAGGAGAAAATGAATGACTTATTCGATCAGTGAAGTTGCCAAAGAATTGAATCTCACCGTATATACATTGCGTTATTACGATAAGGAAGGACTTATGCCTTTTGTAGAACGTACCCCTAGCGGAGTACGCAAGTTCAAAGATTCAGACATCGACTTTTTAAAGATCATTCAATGCCTGAAACTTACCGGTATGCCAATCAAGGATATCAAGGATTTCATCGAATGGTGTTCCGAGGGCGATTCCACGCTGCAGGAAAGGTACGACATGTTTATTGAACGAAAGGCTAGTGTAGAAGCCCAGTTGGAAGAACTGAGAAAGACCATGGAAGTCATTGAACATAAATGCGCATACTATAAAACTGCCCTCGAAGCGGGTACGGAAGAAATTCATAAACAGAATAAGATTAGTCATTCCATGTCCAATTAAAGAGGAACACAAAAACCTAGAATCCTTAGGGATCTAGGCTTTTGTGCAGGGCATCTGTTCTTTATATTCTGTGGGACTGTATCCCGTATACTCCTTAAATACCTTCGAGAAATAATGCTGATCGCTGAATGATAGCAAATCCGATAATTCCTTGAATTTCATGTCGGGTTGGCTTTCCATCAGCCTGCAGGCTTCTTGGATCCTCAGACGGGTGTAATACTGAACAAATGTGCTTTGCGTGATGTTTTTGATCACTCTGCTGACGTAAGATGGACTGACGTGAAACTTCGAGGCGATATCATTGATCGACAAGTGGGAATACTTATTGAGCTTGACGTACTCGTCAATCTGCTCGAAGAGGACCGCCTTACTTTTTCGAACATGTGATTGCAGCATATCAAAGCACTGCCCCGTCCATTCCGTTAGTTCCCGGCAAAAATCAGCGTATGTCTTTTCCTCATAAAGTTCTCTTGCTCTAAGCTCCAGACCCAGCCTGATTCCCGAGCCCTGTTCCTCGTACAGATGAGCAAACGTATCCACCACTAAACCGATAAACCGTTCCACTTCTTTCACATGCACATTGTCCTCCGCCCAACGATTCAGCAGCTCGGACAGTTTCAGAGTGAATCGATCCTTCTGATGATTCTGCATCATATGGACAAAAGCAGATTCCAACGCGGAATCCAGGCAGCCTGATTCCAATCTTGCCATCGAAACAGGATTTCCAGTATCCAGCGCCAATCCTTGCTTCAGCCGCTGCTGTGCCGACAAAATCGACGTTATTTGGTGATAGAGTGCAGGCAAATGGGCGGATTCAGAAGATAGCAGCTGCCCCCCGATGATGGCATCCATATGATAGGAAACCAAATGCCGCCGCAGCGATTCCAGACATTCATGCACTGAAGAATATAATGCAAGAACCCCCTTATTTACGAACATGATAAATTGATAGGGCATTTGACTCTGGAATACATGACATGACTGTGGAGCAAATAAATCCTCCAATATGGCCTGAAGCTTCTGCTGGGTCCACCGCTCATGGTCTGAGGTGAAAGGCTGCTTGCGTACAACGATCATCATTTGTGTAAACAGAGAAAAATCGTTCCCTTGTTGTAATTCAGCATAATACTGTGGATCGACGATCTCTTGCAATTCCTGAAGATTCTTAGACATCTTTTGATCGAGCTGCTCCACGACCCGGCCCATGACCTCCTCCAGCGCCTCTTGCTCCACGGGTTTCAGCAAATAGTCGAACACCTGCAGATTCAAAGCTTTTCGTGTATATTCAAAGTCACTATAGCCGCTGATTAATATGACTTTCAGGTCCGGATTGGCCAGCTTTGCCTGCTCGATCAACGTTAAGCCATCCATTTTGGGCATCCGAATATCTGTTAAGAGAAGATCAATGCGCTCAAGTTGAATCGCTGCCAGGGCATCCTCCCCGTTCGTTGCCGTAGCCACTACCCGAACCGGCAAGGTAAGCGCATCCAAAAGCATCTTAATATTACGCAATATCGGTTTGCTATCCTCAACGATCATGACGTTATACATCGCCTGTGTCTCTCCTTTGCTCAGTAAAAATCTTTTGTCAGCGAGCCGATGATTTGAATGGTTGCTCCTCTTTCCTCGTCCGCATGATTATTGTAAATGTTAAAAAAAAGCCGGTTGCTGTACATCAGTTTAAGTCGGTTGACGCTGTTGAGTATCCCCATATTACCGAGGGACGTTGGATGATGGGGAAGGGGATTCATCCCGGCACCGGATTCCTGAACATTGGCTAAGATTTCCCGGATTTTGTCGGGTGAGAAGCCTTCTCCGTTATCTTTAATTTCAAGCGCCCATAATCCGTTATATTGCTTCACTGTAATTCGAATACGCCAAGGCGGCGCAGTATTGGAAAAGGCATGCTCGATGCAATTTTCCACAAAAGGCTGAATGACCAGCCGGGGCAGCCGAATCTCACTCGCTAACGCGTCAGCGCTGATGTCCCATTCCAGATCTTCCTCATATTTTTGCTGTACTAGCGATAAATAATGTCTGGTATGCTCAAGCTCATCAGCCAAGGTCACATGTGCATAAGGTGAGGATACGATATACCGCAGACTGTCCGAGAGGTGTTTGCACATATCGGATACAAGTTTGGTTTTCCCCTCCTGTGCAGCGATGCTGATTAAATAAAGCACGTTATGGATAAAATGAGGGGCTATCTGGGCTTGCAGCGCTGAGTTCCGCGCCATGACCTCTTCATGCAGTGCCGCTTTTTCACGGTCAATGGATTGCTGCAATCGTTCCATCAGATCCTGAAAAGCCTCGTTCAACAGCAGCAAATCATTATTTTTGGGCCTCTCATCCACTTTGAGATTCATATTGCTGTAGTTGATGCGCCAAATCTGGCTGCGAAGCTTGCGGATGGGAAGCAGCAGATTGCGTGTTGTCAGGAAGATGTACACAAACGAAACCAGCATGAGTGCCGTTATCAACAGAATGGACATACTCTGAACAGATTGGATCGAGCCTAATACCGACATTCTTGGTGTAACGATGTACGTAATCCAACCCGTGCTGGGAGATGTGGCATGCGTCACGTAGTTGTTGTGTTCGTCTACACGCAGTCCTTCGTTAGTTGATGTCTTGGCCCATTTCAACGACTTCGCACCTGTTTCCGAGCCGGTCATCTGCTCACCTTGCTGGTTCAGAATATACACATCGCCAGCTGTAACTCCTTCAGTAAGCTTTTGAATATAAACCTGATCCATCTGAATGCTAAGATAACCGTATACCTTGCCGTTCTGATCGTTGATCGTACGAATAAAGGAGATGGTATCCGATTGCCGGACCAGAATAAATCCGCTCCCCTCCCACTCTCGTCCAACACTGCTGTTTTCCACCATGGTGTTCAGGATCGCCGGAAGATTGCCCGTTCCGAGATACGACGTAAGCAGCACGCCTTGTTTGTCATAGATTGACATGTCCTTGATATTCATGCTGGGCCCGATGGCCTGAAACATAATGTCTTTCAGTTTCCGAATTTGCTTCAACCTTTCATAATTACCATGAGCCGAAGAACTTTTGTCCATCGTGACAAAGATATCCTTGCTGGACAAGATTCGCTGGGACATCTGGTTCTGCTGCTCCACATAGAGATCCACCTGTTCTCTTACCTTTGTCGCAGTCACAAGGGTATCCTGTTCTGTTTTTTGTTTGAGCGGGCGGATAACGACGATGTTCACATAAACGATAAAACAGCCCAGCACGAACAAAAGCAGTGCCAGAAACGTCAAAAAAACCTTGGTTTGCAAACTGAATTGAGTTGCCCTATGTATGAACTTCGCCATTCTTCGTAAGCTCCTCCTGTTCAACATGATCTGACATTCGCAACGTTTATGTCTTACTGTATCATGCACCTGAATGAAATGATAGCGATTTCAAGTTCAGGATTTTACACATCAACGTTCAAGCACAGACATGTACCGGGGACCAATAAAAATTTATAATCAAGTTTGTAAACGGATTCATAAAACGTTTTAGAGGGGGATTTGCATTGAAGACGCATAAGAGAAAAAAAGCAATATCTATTGTTTTAGCCAGTTTGTTATCCATCTCGTTAACCGCTTGCGGATCAGGAAGTTCTGATTCCGGCACGTCTGCTGGCGGAGACAGCAAAAATGCCAAAGTGACCCTGGAACTGGCCATTTCCAAAAGTTCGCAGGACTCTGCCTTTATTCAGCAGGACATTCTGGATGAGTTTGAAAAACAGACCAACATTCGCGTGAATCTGCAGCTGATTCCAGCGGAACAAACAACAACCGTACTGCAAACCAAGCTTGCGGTGGACGAAACACCTGACATCATACAGTACAATCTCGCAAGCGCAGTGACGGATCTGAACCTTGAACGCAACTTTGAGATTCTGGACAACGAGCCCTGGGCGAGCAGAATTGTGAACAAAGACGTCCTGTCTTCCGGTGGTCATCTCTACAGTTTCCATGTCAGCCAGGATACAGGTATGCAAGGGGTTGTTTACAATAAACAGATCTTTGAGGAACTCGGCCTATCGATTCCGACAAACTACGAAGAATTTTTGGCCATTTGTGAAAAGATCAAAGCGAGTGGCATCACCCCCGTATTTATGCCTTACAAAGATGCCTGGGCCGCCAACATCTGGCCTGCAGCAGCTTTTGCCGATTTTGCAGCCAAGAATGAGCCAACGTTTTTTGATGATCTGAACAGTAACAAGAAAAAATGGTCTGATATCCCGGAATTCAAAACATTCCTGGAACAGCAATACGAAATATACACCAAAGGATACACCAATACTGACGTGCTTAGTGACAGCTACGACATGGCCGTGGGTAAATTCCTGAACAAGGAAGTCGCCATGATGTTTATGGGTGACTGGCTGATTGAAGGGGTTGCCCAGCAGGATCCAAACATGGAGCTCGGCGTATTCCCTATCCCGTCTTCTGAGGATGCAAGCCTGGGAGCAAGTCCACTCGGCGGACAGCTGTTCATTCCGAAAAAATCCAAGCATCTGGAAGAGGCCAAACAGTTCCTGGACTTTATCGCCTCCAAAGAAATTGCACAACAGATCGTGGATTCCAAAGGTTATGTATCCAATTTCAGTGATGTTACAACACCGGAGCTGCCTGCCTACAAGCAGGACATCGTGGATAATTACATTACCCCTAAGAAAACCGTGTTAACAACGGATGCCTATATGCTGGTTGACCGCAGTGAGCTGTACCGATTGCTGCAGGATCAGTTTGCAGGCGGCTTGACGCCTGAAGAGGTACTGAAAGCATGGGACGAGAAGTTCAGCCAATTGATGCAAGACAAAGGTGTGGCCGGTTTCTAAGAAGATAAATACAGGTCAGCATAGCACTCCTAAATGTTATGCTGACCAGGCTATAACGGAGCGTGAGACATGAAAAGGGCTAAAAACTTATATTCGTATTACATGATATTTCCGGCACTGCTTATCTACTCCATCTTCTTCGTTATTCCTGCCATGGCAGGTTTCTACTATTCATTTACGGATTGGCGGCTGGACCGACTGGAACTGCAGTTCATCGGCTGGGATAATTTCAAGAAGATCTTCTCCGACAAAACGCTGATCCTGGCACTGCAAAACACGGCGATATTTGCAATCGTCACTGTCATCGGCAAAAATGTCATCGGTCTACTGCTGGCCGTAGGACTTAACATGAGACTAAGAACCAAGAATCTGCTGCGCGCCATCTTCTACTCTCCATCCATTCTGAGTATTCTTGTCATCAGCATTCTGTTTACACCGATGCTGCGCACGGAAGGCACGATCAATCGTTTGTTGGAATCGGTAGGTTTGGATTCATTAAGCCAGGCTTGGCTCACCAATCCATCCATTGTCATCTGGACGATTGCCATTGTCTCCATCTGGCAGAGTGCCGGGTTCCAGATGGCGATCTATCTCGCCGGGTTGCAATCGATTTCCCAGGAATATTACGAGGCTGCCACCATTGACGGGACGAGCTCATGGAAAAGCTTTTTCAAAATCACTCTGCCGCTATTACTGCCAGCCATTAACATCAACTTGATGCTGACGCTCATCGGCGGACTCAAAGTATTTTCGGAAGTGTACGTCATGACCGGCGGAGGGCCTGGTAACGCGTCTCAGGTTGTGGGCACCATTATTCTGCGCTCCTTCGGTGAAGGCAACTGGGGACTCGGTACCGCAGTCAACACACTGCTGTTCGTAGTCGTCACCATTATTGCCATTCCACTGCTGATTTTCATGCGTCGTAAGGAGGTTACCGAATAATATGGGCTATACACGTAAACTGGCCATCCGCAATTACATTGTGGAAGGTTTCCTGATTCTGGCCTCCCTGATTGTTCTATTGCCGCTCGTGATTCTGATCTTCGGTTCGTTCAAAACGAGCGCTGAAGTGCTCAGCTTCTCTCTGAGTCTACCTGATACATGGCAGTTCTCGAACTATGTCCGGGTCTTCGAAGAAGGCGGTCTGTCCCGGGCATTTCTCAATAGTATCTGGATTACAGGCGTTTCGTCCGTGATCAACATCGTTGCATCTTCGGCTGCATCTTTCATCCTGGCACGCCGGGAAACGAAAGTTTCCGGTGCGATCTACATGTACTTCTTCATGGGGCTGATCGCTCCGATGTCGATTATTACGACCATTCGGGTCGTGCAGGGTTTGGGATTTTACGGAAGTATCACAAGCGTCATCCTGATTTATGCTGCTCTTAATACGGCTTTTAGTGTATTTTTGTATAGTGGTTTTATCAAAACGATTCCGAGAGCGCTGGACGAGGTGGCGTTTCTGGAAGGCGCAAGCGTGTTCGGCGTATTCTTCCGCATCGTCACACCACTCATTCTGCCTGTTAACGCTACGGTAGCCATCATGGTGTTCATGTCGGTATGGAATGATATCACAATTCCGGTATACTTCCTGACGGACAGCTCAACGTGGACGATGCCGCTTTCGATCTATAATTTTTACGGCAAATACAGCCGGGACTGGAATCTGATTTTTGCCAATCTGGTGCTTACTTCCCTGCCTGTTTTCATCCTGTACTTATTTGGTCAGAAATACATCGTAAGCGGCCTTACAGCTGGAGCAGTTAAAGGCTGAGCTTCGTGAGGTTAGGAACGTTGAGATAGAAATTCGAAATCTCTCAAATTGCACCAAAAGAAACCCACCCATAAAGGTGGGTTTTCATCTTTTTGGCGTAACCGTAAGCACTTTAATTGTGCTTATGATTCACTTTTCTTATTTACTCGCTTAGGTCTTGTCAGTTCGAAACTATGCTTAATCATTCCATGCACATCCTCTTCGGGCAGTTCACCTTCCACATTAACCGTGTTCCAATGTTCCTTGTTCATATGGTAACCAGGCGTTACCTCCGGGAATGCGTTCCGCAAGAAATCCGAGCGTTCAGGATCACACTTCAAATTCACACACACATGACCGTTGTAGTTGTGTAAAATGAGTGCAAACAATTTTTTGTTTCCTTGGTGGCGTATCGCCGTCCATCCTTCTCCAAATGGATGATCTTCGTATGAACTGGGATAAGACAAACAGTACTCCGTTAATTCTTCCAACGTCATCTTCTATTTTTCCTCCATTGGTGTCTAACTAGATCATTTAATTTGATTTTTTAGATTCTAAACTAGATTCCGTACAAGCTCAAATATTTGCCCTCTGTGGTGAGCCTCATGTTCAACCAAATGATATATAACCCACTCAGGAGTTACGTCATAGCTTTCAAGTTGCCTTGGAGTTCTCCAATTGGTCATATCCATGGTTTTAAAATGAAAAAGCAGCTTGTCGCGCACGGCCTGCAGGCGGTGAAGATGTTGTTCCAAGGTTTGACCCGCAACATGCACCAGCGAACCGTCTTCTGACCTATCTTCTTGCATAAACAGTGAACGAATATCCGTCTCATATTCGGTTTGGAGGACTTCAACATACAACCAATCTGCCTCAATAAGCGCAATATGATACAACAAAGAGCCAATACTGTTCCTTCCATCCATTTTCCGATCGAGCAGGTCAGGATTCAGGTCACTCATCCTTTCCAGAACCGTCCTCCGGACATCCTCCAAACACCAAAGCCACCGGCCGATTTCGGGTGCAAAACCGGGCAGCACGTTGATCTGCAATGAGCGCTTATTCATTCAATAATCACACTCCTTTTCCCCATTTATTCGACATTCAGCATTCTTCTCCCTTCCCATGAAATTCAGACACATAACTCCATGCCACCTCCGGCAGTTAACGAACTAAAATAAAAAGAACCGACACTTTTCATGGTCGGTTCTTCTGAATCAAAAAAACGTGAAGCTATCGCTGATACTATGCTTCTTGTGCAACTGGTGGTGCTTTTTCCGGTGCTTTTTGGTTCATGATCGGCACCATCACCAGGGCGCCAATGAGAAATAAAAATCCTGCTCCGCTATAGATCGTGCTCAGCGAAAAGGCATCCTTTAACGCACCTGCGAAGGACATGGAAATGACCATCATGCCTACGAACATTGGATTAAGAACGCCATTCACCCGACCGACAATGGAAGACTCTGACCATTTCAGAATCATTGTGCTGATCCCAATGTGAATGCAAGGGAACACTAACCCATTCAGAAATTGAACGGTCAGAGTGACAGGAACGCTCGTCGAATACCCAACAATGGCTGTGCAGACCGCACCAGCGATCATGCCTATCGCAAGAAGAACTTGAGGCGGAACTTTCTTCGCAAAAACGGCTACGATCCCGCCACCGATCAGCATGGCTGCACCGTTTACCATTAGCAGGTACTGCAGGAACTCCTCGCTTCTGCCAAGCCGCTCCGTAACGATAAACAGGTTGAGCGCTTGAGCTACGCCAACAGCGAGTCCCGCAAGAATAAACGCGAGTCCAAGCATTCGCAGAACTTGACTTTGCCAAACATAGCGAAAGCCTTCCACGAACTCTTTTCGGAACTGTCCTTTAACCGCAACCGTTTGGGCTTGCATATTGTCCTCTGGCAGACGAATAAGCACGAGTGCGGAGAGCAGAAAAACAACGCCCATGACAGCAATGGACACTTCAAGTCCAAACGTGCTGTAAACGAAGGTCCCGAGCATCGGGCCGAGCACCATGAAGATGGCCATTAGCGATTGAAACAGAGCCATGCCTTGCTGCAGCTGCTCTTCGGCTACATGATACTTAAACAATCGCATGCTTGAAGGTTGGGAGAACTGCGAAAGAATAGCCGAGATGAATGCGACCAGGTAGACGGAATGCCAAGAACCGTAATGGATGGTCAGAAGTACTACAAATACCGATACCGCAGATAATAAATCACACCAGATCATCGTTCGTTTCGGACGCCAGCGGTCCGCAAAGGTACCTCCGATGAACGAAAAAACAAAAATGGGTGCGAATTCTGCTACGCTGATGAGGGAGATTGCATATGGATCATTGTTTGTTGTCTCCGCAACGTACAGGAGGATAGCAAAATTACGTACCCAGATACCGATCTGCAGGAGAACGCTTGATAATAATATCGTCTGAAGGAACCGATTGCGAAACAGGCTAGGTGCATTGGTGCTTTTTTCGTGCCTACTCAATCTCCTCAACCTCCACTTTTTTGATAAAAATGCCCATACAAAATAATGATATGACGTCTCCTTTCACATCATAATTATACGGACATCGTTATCGTACGCCTCCTACTAAAGACTGATTTTATAGCATGTATTTCTTCATGATGATTAGCTTATTTAACTCTTCGGTACGAGTGCACGAAGTTGTTTGTCCAGCCACACGAAAGCAGACTGCAGCTGATCCTGTGGCACGGTTTCATAGCGATCTCCCAGCGAAAGTTCAAATGAACAATGCTCTGTCTCACTGCTTTCATTTAGATAGGAGGTTAAGCCTATCCCAAACTGCTGCGTCATTTTCGAGAAAACAGGTTCAGCTTCGGCCTGAGCTAATGCGATGTGTACATGAAACATATTGGAAACAGGTACTTCTGGCAGGGTCCGAACGGCATGACATTGATTCAGCATAGCAGCTAGCTGCTTGGCATGTTCATAATAGATTCCCATTTTATCCTTGCGCTGATCAAAATAATATTGGGAACTGAGAATGTAGGGATACAGGCCGATCAGATCCCCGCCAAACCGGCGCTTCCATACTCTGGATTCTTGCATCATGTCTGCATCTCCAGCCAATACGGCTCCTGCAATACCACCAATCCCCTTATAAAAGGATACATAGACACTGTCAAACAGGCTGCATATCTCCGCCGCGGACTTCTGATAGTAGGGTGTAATCTCAAACAGCCTGGCTCCGTCCAAATGTAACTTGATACCCTGCTCTCGGCAATAGGCTGAAATGGCTTCAAGTTCTTCATAAGCAGGCAGTTGTCCGCCAATCTCCCGCTGTGGCAGTTCAAGTAATAGACAAGCAATGTTGCCTTCAATGGCTTTTACATCTTCCAATCGAATTAATCGATTCTTCTCCCCTAGTAACACCGCTTCAATCTGATGAAGCTCCTTCAAGGTGTTCTCTTCATGAATCTCAATGTGGCATAATGGATGATAAGCTACGCGCTTCAGTCCCTTCCGATCGCAATAGATACGTAACGCGATCTGCTGAGACATGGTGCCACTCGGGAAAAATATAGCCGATTCTTTGCCCAGCACTTCAGCCATTTGCCGCTGGAACTGTTCAATGGTTTCTCCACTTCCGTAATGGTCGCTGTCCATCTCTCCATCCATGTGCTGAAATGCTTCCTGCAGAACTTTAATTTTGCGGCTGCCATGACCACTGACGATATATTCAGCCTGCTTGAATGCTTCCATCAACGAGCCTGATGTTTCTTTCAAACCGGATCCAGTAGACTCTTCACCGGCTGCATCTGCCAATTCCTCTTCCATTTCTTGACCTGAATGTTGACCCATCACTACCCACACCTCTCGGATAAGCTATATAACTAAAATGATTCTCAAGATATGTTCTGTTCTTTTTATTTCCGCCAAAACGTCGAGCAGTCAGCCTTATCCAAAATGTTAAATTCGATGATTTTCTCAAGCAAAGTGAAGTCGACCGGGAGATTCCATTTTATCCGGATCAATTCCTTTGTATGATCATAACCTGCCTTCACAATCTCTTCTGAAAAATGATGGATGCCTACCTTTTCGGGAGCAACAGCCAGATGCTGTTTGGCTACACTAAAGCCTATAATAAAGGTTTCATGATCAGTAAACATTGGTTGATTCCAAGCAATCTTGGGCTTTAAATTTGGAAATTTCGTAGCGACCCAATGTAAAACTTCTTCTGTTCTTGCCCGGTGTTCTGGGTTATCCATACGTGCCAGGTATTCTTCAAACTCTACCATTGAAACTCCTCCTAAGTGTGATTGTTATTAAACGTGGTTCTCAATGATTCAAATCCCTTGACACAAGTATACACTCTATTTGAAAGACTCCATATAAGAATGCTTTTCATCGTTGCTTCTTTATCGCTTAAACTTCTTGCCGCTAAGCGGACAACTCCTTCCAAAGAGCAGCATATCCTATTGCAAAATGATAGATTGGAGGAATTGCCATGGTACGTACACTTGACGCACGCACATCTTTGGGGTCGGCTGGTATCACCCCGCTCAATGTCCCTCTTGGCCCAAATATGCCTACTCTGCTCGGAATTGTCGGGCTCAATATCGTTAATCCGGGCCCACTCATCCGTGCCCAGTTCAATGGCACATACCGCATTTCGGTGGCCAATTTGTCTTCTTTGCCTTCTTTCGTGCGTTTTGAAATTTTCAGGGGGGCTACCTATACAGGTCAACCGATCTATGTCGTTTCCCAGCCTGTATTTCCAGCTGAAAGCACCATTCTAGCAAGCTTTGAAGGTTCGGATTACAATGTACCTGCACCTGCTAATAATCAGCTTATCTATTCATGCTTTGCGACGTTTGTTCCGGGATCCGCATCGGAGCAAGCCACCCGTCTGGGGCCAGAATGCTTCAACGCGGTCACTTACAGCGACGATTAATCGTCCTTTTAAAAGACTCCGCAGAACTTGAGAAAGGAGGATGTCACATGGTTCAAACGTTAGATGCGCGAACATCCCAGGGTTCTAAAGGTCAAAGCGTGTTAATGCCCAGTTTCACAAACGGCGTTCCGCTATTGTTTGCTCAAGTTGGGCTGCAAATAAACAATCCAGGTCCGATTATTCGGACGCTTTTCTCCGGCATTGTTACCGTTACCGCCAATCAGTTATTCAATAACGGAAACCTTGCCATTGAGGTATATCGTGGATTGGGAGCTGCGCAGCAGCTCGTTTACCGTGCGGAGAGAATAGTCCTTGGTAACCCTTTCTTTAGCCCTTGCGTGCTTAGCTTTACGGGTTCGGATTATAATGTGGCTCCACCGGTAAATGGTCAGCTCGTCTATTCTGTCTACGCTACCTTCTCCTACTTTCCGGATCCCGGCGTCAGCAATGTCCGTCTGGGACCGGAAAGCTTCAACGCAACTGTTTATTCCGACGATTAATAGTCATTTCTATTCCATATACTCTATCACTCGGTTTCTATCGTCAGGTATTCCGTTTTATTGGGGGGCCTTAAATAGGACCCCTTCTACTATTGCTTGTTTATAACGATGGACACGTTATAGTTTGCATGTTCATTTAAACGTACAAGAAATTGATCCAATACTTCATTAGAAGGAAATCTGCACTCCATTAAATAGCAACCGTCCCCGCTCACTTTGTAATTATTCAATACATAATGCGCTTCGTTTTTAATAAAGGACAGAAAAGATTGATGATACGGATTGCTCAGTTTGACCGTAATGAAAGCATGAATCAAACAGTTTAATTTGGCCTGATTTACTTGTACGGTGTATTTCTCAATGATGCCGCTCTCCTCCAGCTTTAACACTCTTGAAGCAGCTGCTTGTCCGGTGAGATGAACTTTCTCCCCCAACTTTTTCATCGTCATACGACTGTTCTGGGACAGCTCTTCAATAATTAACTTATCTATGTGGTCAAACACTTGTAATCATCCCCTTTCATTTATTGTCTTCTTAAATAAAATACCAATTCATGAAATAAGTAAAGTTAACTCTGTTGTGTATACGAACTATTCAATAAAAAACACTTTCAATATTCAAGTGAATGAATGGAAAGACTTGATTTAATGCATGTACGTTAAAATCCACAACGTGTAAGCTATTTATATATTCATGATCAAAGGAGAATTACAATGAAAATAACCCACATTCGAAATGCTACGATTATCGTTGAATATGCAGGACACCAATTCTTGATTGACCCTTTTTTGGCTGACAAGGGCACTTATCCCCCTTTCCCGAATTCGGCAAGACAGGATCAGATGAATCCGTTGGTTAGCCTTCCAACTTCGATTGAAAATATAATCCGTAATATCGATGCCGTCATCGTTACTCACCTGCATTTGGACCATTTCGATGATGCAGCAAAAGAGGCGCTGCCCAAAGACATTAAAATGTTTGTACAGAACGATGCAGATGCCACAGAGGTGAAAAATGCGGGCTTTATCAATGTAGAGGTCCTCCAAGTAAATACTGTCTTCCAGGGAATCGAGCTGGTTAAAACCAAAGGAGAGCACGGCAGAGGCGAAATATTGAAGCTTGCTGGTGAAGTGTGCGGCGTAGTCTTTAAACACACTAGTGAACAAACCTTATACGTCGCTGGTGATACCGTTTGGGTTGAATCTGTTCAGGAAGTGATTCAAACGTACAAACCAGAGGTTATCGTTGTCAATGGAGGAGATAATCAGTTTTTGCAGGGTGGTTCTTTGGTGATGGGGAAAGACGACATTTATGAAGTTTACCAAACGGCATCGGATGCCAAAATTCTCGTTGTTCATATGGAAGCTGTTAACCACTGGGGGCTTTCAAGACAAGAATTAAGAAACTTTTTGAAGGATAAAGGTATGACGCGAAACGTTGCTGTTCCAGAGGATGGGGAATCCTACGTAATTTAATTCAATTGGATAAAAAGAGCACTCCTCTGTCACATAAGTGACCGCCAGGAGTGCTCTTGCTTAGCTTACTTCACCGAAAGCAAGCTATCCGAGATAAATTTCAGTTGCCCTTCTAATGTTATTGGATCATTGTAAGTATCTGAAGTGTTATCAAGCTGGAAGACATGTCCAGCCTTTACAGCAGGAAGATTCTCCCACAAAGTATTGCTGTAAACGACACTGGCATCACTTGTGTCCCCTGACCATGGGCTGGTGAAAATAATGTCGCCTGTATACTCCGGCAGTACTTCCATGGAGATCGAGGCAAAGCCTGTCCCGCTATCAATCGCCTCCGTTTGAGCCTTGGCTGGAGCCTTGAAGCCAAACTCGCCGTATAGGATCTCACCGCCACGACCATAGTTATGACCGAATACGTACAACCCCTTCGCATATGGATTCAGAATTGAGACTGTGCGATCGCCTACTGCTGCTTGTACTTTGGGTTTCAATTCATTGATCTGTGCTTCCCAATTTGTGATCCAGGCTTTGGCGGCGTCTTCTCTATTGGTCAGCTTGCCGAGTTCAAGCATGAGGTCTTTATAATTAAGTTTGCCATACTCAATCTGCACCACTGGTGCAATCTGTGACAACTGATCAAGTCCCTCTGTTCCGGTATAAGCGATGATCAGATCGGGCTTGAGACTCACCAATTGTTCCGCTGTCGGCAGCTCACCCAGATCGGTTGTCCCCTGACTCGTCAGTTGATCCTTGATGTACTTGTTGCCCATTGCACCCGACAGCGCTCCAACTACCGGAACATCCAATGCTACAAAGTATCCTGTCGTAAATGACGTCAGATCAACGATACGATTCGGTGTTTTAGGTACTTGTACTTCTCCTGCATCGGATTGATATGTAACCGTCTCTCCTTCATCAGAAGTAGCTTGTTCAGCTGTAGAGGCTGAGTCGCTTGTCTGCTCAGCAGTACTCGTGTTTGACTCCGTTGCTGTGTTTGACGTCGCAGACTGTCCGCATGCACACAATACCAGAAGTACGGTCAGTGCCAGTATAAGCAAGATCGAATTGGATCGTTTCAACAATGTAAACCCACCTCTTTTTTAATTGATATTGATAATCGTTATCACTTTATCATGATACAGAAAGTTTGACAAGATATTTACTACATTAAAAAAGCCGCCAATGGCGACTATTGAAGAAACTTTTTTCTGTGGGTTAAAATGATGCAACGACTCTGTATTCAACTCTCACTTATTGGAATATGATCAACGACGGTCCACTTGTTATCCTGATATTCCAAAGTTATTCTCGAAGAAAAAGAACCTTCATTAGAGCGATATTTGCTTGCCTCAATATTGACTTTATTCTGTTGCTCCGACTGTTCCGGTTTTGCCATTTGCAGTAATATCCCTTTCAGGTTGGATTGATCACCATCATATAAGCCTTGCTTAACCAATTGCTTGTATGTCAGCTTATAAATCTTCACTTTGTACTTCTGGTGTAGGTATTCCACAATGTTTTTTCGGTCAGAAACACTTGGTTGAATGGTTTGATCGAAAACTACAGATATATACTCCATGTTTGCGTTAAGAGCTTTATCTGTGGACATGATCTCATCCAATGCTGCACGATAAAGTCCATCTAGGCTGTTTATTGCCTCAGCATCTGCAGACCTGCCCGAACAAGCTGATGTCAGACAAACTACTAAACTAACCAAAACACAATATAATAGCTTTTTCTGTATGATCTTCCCCTCCTAGTCATTCATTATTTAAATAACGAAACCCAAGCTGTACTTGTTGCAAGAACAAAAAAGCAGTCCCTAAGGACTGCCTATTCCAGACTACATATTCACTTCAAATGTAAACTGCTCCAACTCTTCTTCGGCTTCACGCAACAATTCCAATAACTGATCTGCGTATTCTCCAAGGGCTGCCCTGCTGGCCTCAAAATGAAGCCATTGAATGGTAAGTGGCATTGAAATGCAACCGGTCAGACCATCCCACAACGCATCCAAATTGCGTCCATAAGATTCTCCTAATCCTAGCTTCGCCTGAAGAATGTCATGTAATTCTTCTTTTCCATGAATGTCATTTCCATTAATGATTACTGTTTTCATACCATCCTACCCTTGGTCATTTGATTTGTTCAAACGTGCGATAATGATCGGTTGTTTTATAGATTAAGCCATCACTGGAGTATAGAATTCGGTCGCTTCCCCGGGTTCCTCCTGAATAATTAATATCTGCTTCATACCAGGTCCTCCCTTTTTTCTTGGGCAGCAACCCTTCACGATTCTGAAATACATCACCGCCGATACTTTTGCCTGGAGCGACGGTTTGCAGATTACCTTCACTTGGTTCCCAGCCTAGAGCTCTGGCTTCTTTCTTCGTTATATAATTCTCCGGAAGTTCTTGATGGTCGATAATATAATTGGCAACTTCATCAAATTGGGTCAGGACAGCATTCTCCTGAGTAGGATCATCCAATGAAATCGATTCGAGCGAACAACCTGCGAACAGCATGGTTGCCAGAATAATAAGTAACGTGCCTAACCATTTTTTAATAAGCATTGCGATTTGTCTCCTTTTGATCTTTTCATCGCTCCCATAGTGCTGTGATTGCAATAACGTGAGCTAATTTATGGCCTGTTTCGCCATCCATTCCCTTTCATCAGCATCGCCAATTCAGGATTATGGTACAAAAAAGTATATACCAATCAAAAGTATTGAACAATTTTTCAAATTGAAGTACGATCGGATTATATTGTAATGGTCGTATGTAACTGGCGAACACGGTGAACCGTGAGGGAGCATATGATTCTAATCAGCCGTACGCCTGGGCAGAGGTAAGGAATATTTATTTCCTTGCCTCTTTTTAGTTGGAAAGGGCGATGCAAAAGATGACTACAGATCAACTCATTTTAAACGGTCAAACGGTAGTGGACTATCTGAAGGAAGAAATGGTTGCAAAAGTTGCAATGATTAAGGAGAAAGGCATCCTCCCTTGTCTTGCTACTATTCTGGTCGGCAATGACCCTTCCTCAGAAACGTACGTACGCATGAAAGGAAATGCGTGTGCCCGTTTAGGTGTACACTCCATTAAGGTTGTTCTGCCGGCTGAAACGACAACAGAGGAATTAATTCAAGAAATAAACAAATTAAACGAAGACTTCTCCGTACATGGCATTCTCTTACAGCACCCAGTGCCGCATCATATCAACGAAAGAGCCGCATTTGATGCGATCAGCATTGAGAAAGACGTTGATGGGGTTACGACCCAAGGCTATGCCTTAAATGCTTTTGGGGCAGCCGCCTTCCCTTCCTGCACTCCACAGGCGATTATCCGTATTCTGGATTTCTATAAGATTCAAATCGAAGGCAAACATGCCGTTGTCATTGGTAGAAGTCCAATCTTGGGCAAGCCTGTTTCAGCCATGTTACTAAACCGGAATGCTACGGTGACAACCTGTCACTCCAAAACCGTCAATCTGGACGAAATTGTGAGGTTGGCGGATATTGTGATTGCTGCTGTTGGCAAACCGCTGTTTGTAAAAGGAACCTGGATTAAACCTGGCGCTGTTGTGATTGATGCCGGCTACAATAAAGGTAACGTCGGTGATGTGGACTATTTATCCTGCTTGGTGCAGTCCTCTGCCATTACACCAGTACCGGGTGGAGTTGGCCCCGTGACTATTGCTACCCTTATTGATCACACTATCCAGTCAGCCTTTATGCAGTCTGAAAGATCATAGTTGTTATAACAGCACACAAGCCCACTCTTGCTGATGAGGGGCCTGTGTGCTCTTCTTTTATTTTCTTGTGGAAGAAAATTAGCTCGTTACTACACTTTTTGGTGATAAGTTCTGGTGTGATCGTCAATTCCCCTGGTTTTTCATACGCTCTTATCCTCTCTACGATTTTACATATTGCAAAATAGCCGTCGCTGCAAGGATTCTCAAGTCTGCATCTTCACTACGCAATGCTTCTTTCAAAACATCGAGTGCTTGCTGAATGATCCTTTCGTCTACCCTAACGGTATCGTGATCTGGCATTTCAGTTTTGGGAGCCAATGAAAGCCATGGATCCAGTTGAGCCTGTGACAGGGGAAAATCGAATTTTGCAACAACAGAAGAATCACTAAGCAGTGCACGTACCTTGTCATTTATCGCTGTCAGAGGAATGCGCCCCAACCAGGTAACTCCTCGCCGGTGACATATCGAGTCTTCACCCGTACCCGAGGAATCATCATAAAAATAATCACCCACATCCCCAACGTATACCCACTCATCATCGTCTATCAAGATAAAGTCCCCATCCTGTATGATGTTTACAAAAGTGCGAAGAGTCTCCAATGCCCGGTTCAGCTCCATTTCATTAAGCGCATAGCGTTGTACGAGTTGCTCTCTCCATTCTTCAGAAGTCATTTGCTCCAGATCCCCTGTAGCTGGCCAAACGATACCGATAAAGTTATTCTCCAGAAACGAAGTGGTTCTAACTATACCGTGTAATGTAGATTGTATATGATAAAGGTTCATGTCGAATTTCTCCCCTCCAACCGTTTTATTTGCACACTTCTACATATATTTTAATGATGTAATCATCGGGATTATTCTCCGTAAAATAACTGAGCAATTCAACTGCATATGCATGTCCACAGATGGTTAGACTTTGTGCTTGAATATATTGTTTGAGCAGGGCATATGTAACCGGCATGCTTTCGTATGATCCGCGATGCTCCATGACAGCATACAGTCCTGCGGGTTTAATAAAGACCGATTCCCCTTCGATCGTGGCCTCTGTTTTATTACCAAAATAATCAGGATAGTACTGGTCAGCCTCAAAGTGATCCTGGGAAACGATGGTCCATAATGGAAACTCGTAGTTAATCTGATCCGATTCACATCTGTTGCGATGTTCAATCAGTTTATATGAAAACTCTTTGTCTCCTTCCCCTTCTTCCAATCGAACGACAATAAAAAATTCTTCCTCTG
Organism: Paenibacillus xylanilyticus; assembly: GCF_047246825.1. Classification (GTDB taxonomy): domain Bacteria; phylum Bacillota; class Bacilli; order Paenibacillales; family Paenibacillaceae; genus Paenibacillus; species Paenibacillus xylanilyticus_B. The sequence goes on from NZ_JBFOLB010000001.1 coordinate 961,185, forward strand.
TCTCTTCCAAATAAGGCCTGTCCGGTGAGGCTTCCGCAGCTTGCTGCGTCATTTCAATGGCTCCTGTTAGCAGCCTCTGCATCTGGTTGATCCGATGGCGTTCCACCTCCAAATCTTTCAGCTTCAGTTCAAACAGTTCAATCAGCCGGGACTTGTTCTGGTTTTGAATAAACGATTTAATTTCCTGCAGCGAACTTCCGGCACGCTTCAGCACATGAATTACGTCAACAATGTAAAACTGCTGGAGGCTATAGAAGCGGTATCCTTTCGAATTCGTATAATCCGGTTTCAACAATCCAATATCATCATAATGAAATAGTGTATGTTTAGTCACACCGCACATTCTTGCAAACTCGCTGGTCGTGAAATGCTGTGTATACTTTTCGGCCATGATGATCTCCTTCCCGAGCAAGAGGATATCTTTTTATCTCAGAACCCCCATTATAGATGGTTCACTCATGTTTGACTATAGGGTAACCCGATAGTTTAATGTTGAAACGGTTAGAACATTAAATCATATCATCGGAGGGCAACATGTCGAAATTCAAACGTTGGATGGTTCTTGCTATTGTATCAAGCGCGCTTTTACTCATTGTCATGGATATGACCATCCTTTATACTGCGCTACCCAGCTTAACTCATGATCTAGGTGCTACAGCTTCAGAGAAGCTATGGATTTTGAACGGATACTCTCTGGTCATGGCAGGACTGCTTCCTGCAATGGGAACGCTAGGAGACCGACTGGGTCACAAAAAGATATTTACACTGGGATTGCTGGTATTCTCCGCAGCCTCTGTAGTAGCATCATTTTCACCCGTGCCGGCGGTACTGGTTATGAGCAGGGTTCTTCTCGCGGTCGGCGCCTCAATGATGATGCCCGCAACGTTATCCATTATCAGATTAACCTTCACGAATGAACGGGAGCTTGCACTGGCCATTGGCATTTGGGGTTCAATCGCATCAGGTGGCGCAGGACTGGGTCCGATTGTTGGCGGGCTTCTGCTTCAACATTTCTGGTGGGGTTCGGTATTTCTTATTAATCTTCCCATTGCCATTGTCGCGCTAGGAATTGCTATAAAACTGGTTCCTGACCATCAAGGGGACCCGTCGAAGAAATGGGATTTTACCAGTTCAATTCAGATTATGATTGCCATGGTAGGAATCATATACTCCATCAAGGAATTTACGAGACGTGAAGGATCTCTGGAACTGGCTTTCATTGGTGGGATTATAGGTCTGATAGCTCTATTTATTTTTATTCGTCGTCAGATCAACAGTTCGAGTCCCCTTCTGGATCTGTCTTTATTTAAGATCACCAGATTCAGCACAGGGTTTATTACAGCACTTGTGGGTCTGTTTGCGCAGATGGGTGTGCAATATATGGTCACACAGCGTCTCCAGCTCGTGGACGGCATGTCCCCGCTTCAAGCTGGATTATTCACCGTAGCCATACCTGTAGCGGCTCTTGTTGCCGGGCCTGTTACGGGAGTCCTCATGCATCGTATGGACGTTGTTGGTATCAAGAGCATATCCCTTCTCATCGCCGGCGCGGGTATGGGAATTTATCTGATGCAGTTCAATGCTGGTTTTGCTGGACAAATTTTAGGATTGACACTACTCGGTGCGGGACTTGGATCAGGAATGACAGCTGCGTCCCATTCCATTATGAGTTACGTTCCCCCTCATAAAGCCGGTATGGCTGCATCGATTGAAGAAGTCGGTTATGAACTGGGTGGGGCATCAGGAATAGCCATTATCGGAAGTGTATCAACGCTTGTTTATACTCTTGCCATGAAGATTCCAGCAGGAATGAATGCACCTGAACAGGTGAAGGACAGCTTAGACGAAGCACTTTTGGCTGCAGAGCAGCTCCCCCTTGAACATGCGTATACACTCAAAAAAGCTGCATTTGAAGCGTTTAACCAATCCTTTTTTGTTGTAATTGCCGGCGTCTCTGCATTTTTAATCATTGCAGGTCTGTTCATGGGCCTGGTGGCCTTTCGTTTGAATCAGATGAAGAGAAACAACTTAGAAACGTAATTTCTCAAGAGAATATAAGGAGGTGGTTTCTTATGTGGTTTGCAATCATCGTCGGAAGCGTAATCATTGTGGGGATCATCACTATTTTCATGATTGTCAGGAAACTTTCAGAAGATGGCCATTAAGCCGATTAACAAACCAAAGGAACTGCGACATCGCAGCTCCTTTGGTTTTGCCCTATTTAACACATCCCCTTATGAATCCTTGCTCCTTGGTGATTCGGCTCCAATTGCAGCGTTTCTTCAAATCGTGCTTTCGCTTCAGCTGCTTTTCCTAGGCCTAACAAACCCAAGCCCAGCATGAACAGGCAGTGAATTCGATTGCGTTTGTTTAAATCATCCTCAAACACGAGAAAATCAGGTAATGATACGGCAAAATAATCTATTTTTACGTCATCAAACAGGTGTCTCTCTGCAAAATCAATCAGCTTGTTAAAGCGGCGTTTGGCTTCTTTCTCATTGTTTAATTGCAACCAAGCCAAGCCTTGATAGAAAATCATCTCTGGAGGCTGATCGTTATAATACATGGCGCTGGCTGGCTCCTCCAAACCTTGAGAAGCAACTGTCCAGTGGTATACTGCTTCTTCATTCTGGCCTAATCCGTTCAATGCATGGCCAAGCTCGTAGTGAACGTTATTCTCCTGAGCACCGTCCAGCTTGCCCTCGCCCAAATTCTCGGGATAATGGAGCGCACGTTTTAATAACGAAGCAGCTTCCTGGAACTTCCCTTGCTGATTGGCTTGTCTGCCGAGCTCCACAAGTGCAAGCACATATTGTCCCGTAACTTTGCCTTCTCCACCCTCCCAAGGATGAAATTGACGCTGCAGCAGAGCTGATAACGCTTCTTCGTGCTGACCGAGCATGTTGAGCAAGGACACATATTCGAGGTAAAGGTCATCCCGATGATGTGTGAGCTGCATGTGCTGCTGAAGCTGTGCCATTCGCTCCGGAGCGGAAACCCCCACCTTTTTGTGCAGCTGATCCAACTCATAGAATACACGGGCATCTGCCGAATTGCATTGAAAAGCCTTTTCAAGCGAAGACAGTGCGGCCGTTGAATCATTCCGTTTATTATAATAAGCCAGGGCAAGATTACGATGTGCCGTTGCAAAGCGATCATCTAATTCCACGGATCGTTCCCAATGATGAATGGCGTCTTCCGCACGCTTTTTGTCATAATACAGGTTGCCCAGATAGTAATGAGCCTTGCTGTCCAGCGGATGCGCAGCAATCGCATGTTCCAACACTTGCAGTTCGAACAGACTGTTCGGAAAACAACAGTCGGATGAGGCGGTTTGAGCCAACTGGCGCTCCCGGGCTGCTTCTTCCGGACAATCCATTTTGTCATACACGTAAGCGAGTGAATAATGCACCATCGGATAGGTGTGATTGCCGTGTGCCAAACGAATCTGCACCAGTACGTCTTTCGCCTCCTCGAACATGCCGCTTTCAGCATAATCCGATGCCAGATTCAAATAATTGTGCACATCGTTTCTCATGAATTTTTCAAGAGTTGTTCGTGTCTCCCTTGCCTCCTCATGACGTCCTAACAAATTCAAGGCGAGGGCTTTCTCGTACGCTGCTCCAAAATCCCCAATATCCAGCTTCAACGTCTTCTCCGCAAACAGAGCCGCTTCCGCATATCGTCCAAGCTTGCGCAGAACCGCAGTTTTCAGGAGTCTCGACTTGTAGTTTCTAACGTTCCGCACCAAAGCTCTGTCTACAAGTTCCAATGCGTCAGCATAGTCCCCTCGTTCACAGGCAATTTGGCTTAATGCATAGTAACCGCTGTCCTGATAAGCGGCAGACCATACCGCCTTATAAAACGCTGCGTACGCTTCATCGTTTCGCGCCTGCAGCCTGAGTGCCATCCCGAGTTGATAGTAGGCTTCGCTGTCGTACGGATTCGGGTTACGCCAGGTCAACGAATCTATTGCTGTCCGAAAATGTTCTTCCGCCTGCTTGAACCATCCCCTGCGGAGCAGCAACGTACCATAAGCAACATTCAGCCGAATGTCGGAGGCATCCCTTCTCAATCCTTCCTCATAATAATCCTCAGGTTCAAAGGTAGCATGCCGATACTGTTCCAGGTGTAAACCTGCCAGATACAGCTGCTCCGTACTCTTAATCTCCTTCGGAAGAGGAAGCGGTTTGGCTGGATCGGGAACTTGTTCAATACGAGGTTTTGCCGGACGATAGGATATCAGATGATGGCCATTCGCATCCTGAATGGTTACGAATAAATCATGTGGCTGGTCTTCTTCGTCTAACGTAACAACTGTTTTATAGGTCAGTTCCGGTGAGAGCGTCGCTGTATCTTTCAAATAGGTCCTCTTCCGGCCCTTCAACTGAACGATTGCCCCCCCGAACAAGGATGTGGCATAGGCCATTACAGTCGCAGTGCGAAGCGATTCGTCCACCTCCAGATTCACCGCTGCATCGATCGATGCATTTTTCACGACTCCAATATTTTTGTATGGCATGAAATACTGTGTAAACGATTTTTCCTCGTACGGCTGAAGCCAAGTGAAGTCTGGTTGGTTGTCCGTGAATACGCCTGTCATCAATTCGATATATGGCCCGTCCTCATCGGTCAAACTGCGATCCCACGCTTGCCCAAATTCCCCATTGCCCCACGTCCATTGTTTCTTCCCCGGGGACACATGATGGTTCGCTACGTGAAGCAGCCCTGCTTGAACGCCATGATCGTATCCTCCAACGAAATTGTAATCTGATTTATAGGCCATATATGACGTGGGCACAGGTATATTTTTGTATCGAGAAATGTCTACGCCTTCCGAATAATCCATTTTATAATAGGTTCCCGTTGCAATGGGAAATCTCGACACATCGCGCTTGCCGTGGTCGAACACTGCCGTGACGTCAGGCGGAAATACCGTTTGAGTGTGGTCATTGACCGCAACAGCCGGATTGGCCCACCACAGGAACGTTTGCGGCTCCGAAGTCCGGTTATACATCTGTGCCTTAATTTCAAGGTAGGCTTTTCCCGGAAGCAGCGTGAATCCTGTTGTTACCTTTGTTCCGTACATTCGGTCGATCTCACTGACCCATACGGTGGCGCTGCCGTCCTCATTCTCGGTTAAGGCATGCTCTACGGGACCAAAAGTGTTTGGACGATGGTGCTGCGGCCAGTTAAATTCTATACCGCCCGAAATCCAAGGTCCAGCAAGGCCTACAAGCGCAGGTTTAATAACACGGTTATAGTAAACAAAGTCATAATTGTTCGTTTTGTCCAATGCCCGGTAGATACGGCCACCGATTTCGGGCATGATTTCAATTCTCACATATTCATTCTCGAGTATGGTCATGCGATAGGACTTCATTTCCTTTTCGTCCATGATTTTATCGATTACAGGATGCGGATAGACGCGTCCCGACGAGCCCTGGTAGACACGCTTCTCCAGAAACATAGGATTTTTGTCAGGCTCTCCGGTGCCATAGGTAGGAATCTCAACATGTTCCTCCCAGACGCGAACAGCATTTGAAACGGGTAAAGTTGACTCTCTCGTGCTCATTAATCTTTTCCTCCTCATGTGAACTGTCGGTGTATCCATAGTAAGAAAAATGAACAGCGAAGGGCCATTCAATATCCTCTGAATTTCATGGACTATATGGGGACACACCTCACCGATCACTGTTGAGGGCTATTTTTTCGTTTTCGGAACGCAGACGGCGTCTCACCGAATGCTTCGCGGAACTTTCTTGTAAAATGAATGCCGCAGTCGAATCCAACATCCGTCGCGATTTCGGCAATTTGCCGATTGGTGCCGTTCAGGAGCTGCGCCGCCTTTTCCAATCTGAACTTATGAACTGTATTCAGGATCGTGTCACCCACCTGCTCCTTAAACAGATGAGACAGGCGTGACGTGGATAAACAACATCGGCTCGCCAGCTCGGGTATGCTTACTTTCTGGGCTGGGTACATCTGCAAATGTCGCATCATCTCCGCAATTCTGGGATCCATTGTCGCCGGAACATCTGGAGGAAACGTCTGTTGAATGCGAATCAACGTCTCTTCCAGGGCAAGCTCAGCTAATCGGCGATGGAGTTCGGAACTTCCTTCCGAACGTCCGTGACGCACCAGCCTTTGAAGAGCATTATGCACATCATGCTGCAGCTCTTCTGAAGCGATCTGCTGAAAGAAGAAACGATCGGACATTTCAGGCAGTTTCAACCACGTACTCCAGTTGGGGTCGGGAATGAAATGAACCCATATAAATTCCCAATGCTCCTGCTTCGTTTCATAATGATGTGGAAGTCCCGGCAAGAGGATGGCTACATCCCCAGACGTACAGGAGATTGAATTTTTACCATGCTGTATCACGCCTTCACCAGAAAGCGTATACATCAATAACCAGTCAATACTCCCGGACGGACGATGAATCTCGTATCCCTTCTTTTCCTCATAGTGTCCTGCGATTAATATCCCAAAAGGCCGGGTTTCATGTATAGCATAATCCGCATGTTTTTCAGCCATTATCACACTACCTCGCCATATCGTATTCCGTATAAAATGTAGCTATATTGATACTTCTTGTATTTGCTATAAACAGTAGAATTCATCGTAAAGAACATATCACAAGGAGGGTATTCCAACAATGATTCAGGTATCTAAATTATCTTTAAAAAACGTAGGTGACAAGGAAATCTATCCAGGAAAATTGGGTGAGAATGGCGGAGCAAACCCACAAGGTGAATCCTTTGGATTTACGAATTATTATATGACGCGTAACGGGGAGCCCTTCATCCCTATTGTCGGTGAATTTCACTTCTCCAGATTTTCATATTTACATTGGGAAGAAGAACTTCTCAAGATGAAAGCTGGAGGGATTCACATTGTCGCAACGTATGTATTCTGGAATTTTCATGAGGAAGAAGAAGGGATTTTTGAATGGGGCGGTCGTCGAAACCTTCGCCACTTTATCGATCTGTGCGCCAAGCTCGATTTCCCCCTAATGCTTCGCATCGGTCCATTCTGCCACGGCGAAGTTCGCAATGGTGGAATTCCGGATTGGGTACTCTCTAAGCCGATCGAGATCCGCTCCAATGATCCCGAATATCTGAAACTCGCCCGCAGACTCTACCGGGAGATTGCCGTTCAGATGAAAGGCAGCCTGTATCAGGATGGAGGACCCGTTATTGCAGTGCAGCTTGAAAATGAGTTCATGCACGCCGGGGCGCCCAATGATGCCTGGGGTTACAAAACAGGCAAGTTTCTGTCTTCCGGTACGGGCGGCACAGCTCACCTCGCCGAGTTGCGTCGCATTGCGGAGGATGCCGGCATTCGTCCTCTATTCTTCACGGCTACCGCTTGGGGCGGTGCAGCCGTTCCGGAAGAAGGTTTTTTGCCCATGCTGGCAGGTTACGCCTACACGTCTTGGATACCAGCCCAGCCACCAAGCACGGAATTTTTGTATCGCGATCTTCATGATACACCAGCGGAACCCGTTCATTTTGATGTGCCCGAATACCCCGTTGCATATTGCGAGATGGCCGGCGGCATGCAGGTCAGTTATAATGTGAGGCCGTACGTTCCGGAGAACAGCATTGAGGCCATGACTCTTGTCAAGCTGGCCAGCGGCAGCAATCTGCTCGGTTATTACATGTACCATGGCGGCTCCAATCCTGTCGGCAAGAAGGGTTACCTGAATGAGCAATTCCTGCCGAAAATCACGTATGACTATCAGTCTCCCTTGGGTGAATTCGGCAGAGTCGGTGCATCCTATGACCGCATCCGCGCGATTTCTATATTCCTTGAATCCTTCGGATCGATTCTTGCGCCGATGAAGACGGTACTGCCTAAGGGTCAATCCACCATAGATCCGACAGACACAGAGACATTGCGTTGGTGTGTAAGACATCATGACGGTTCCGGCTTTGTTTTCTTGAATAATTTTCAGGACCAAGTCAACCTGCCCAGCCGTAAGATCCGAATCGAATTGGAAACCATTAAGGGTCTTGTTGCGTTCCCGGCTGAAGGTGAACTTGAGCTCCCTGGCGGAATCGGGCTGATGCTGCCGTTTAATCTGGAGCTTCATGGTGTGTCTCTTATCAGCGCAACGACTCCATTGTTGACGGAGATTGAAACGGGCAAAGAGAAAACGATGTTCTTCTATGCACATGAAGGAATGGCACCGGAATACGTCGTATCCAAAACGAACCTGACGGATGTGCACGCTGGAGAAGGCATATTAACGGACAAAGGTTCTTATTACGTGATCCAGCCGAGCGTAAACAAGCTTGATTCAGTCCACTTCCGTACAACCGATGACCGAAGTGTACGGTTTGTAACGTTATCCAGAGAAGAAGCGCAGAAAGCATATACCTTCGAACTATGGGGGCAAAAAACGCTCGTGGTCAGCGATTGTCCCGTGACCTTCAGCCATCATCAGCTTGTCTGCACATCGATGGGAGCCCCCCGGTTTGATGTTTCGCTATATCCAGCACCTGCGCACGATTTACAAACAAAGAACGGAAACTCCATCCCTTGTCAAAGGAAAGGATCAGCACTCTTCGCTACCTACACGTTGGAGCTCCCTGAATATACGCCTGACGTGCTGGTTACGAAGCCTGCGGAGAAATCGGCTCTCCTGCAGTTTGCGGGAGAATGGCCCTCTCATGTTCATGATGTGTGGCTCGAGGTAGATTATGAAGGTGATGTCGCTGAAGCCTTCCTGAATGGCCGGCTTATTACGGATCACGTTTATTATGGGAAGACTTGGTCCATCGGCCTGAAGGAATTCTACACGCAGCTTGAATCCTCTACCCTGCACTTATCGATCACGCCACAGCGCCGGGGAACGGTCCATACTTTTGTCAATCAGGCGCAAATTGAGCGCTTCGAAGGTGTCGAGATTGCCGAGTTCCACCGCATTGAGGCCATCCCGCAATATCAGGTTGCCTTGTATCCTGTCAAAACTCCAGCTGCGGTTGAACATTCCCCTGTTCCACTCTCATAAAAAACAGCCCTGAAATCGTTCGATTGGAGCGATCTCAGGGCTATTCTGTTCGTTGCCATTGCTACATCATATTCTATTGTTGAAAATAGTTAGCTCCATGGTATCCTTGAGTAGAAAATACAGGCAGGACATTTATCAATAATACGAATAATGAAAAAGGAGGAGATTCATTTGATACAACCGATTTGTTTTGGAATTATAGGTTTCGGTTGGAGAGCGGAAGCTTATTTGCGAATTGCGAAGCAGCTCCCCCATCTGTTCCGAATCAGCGGCATAGTCGTTCGAAATCCGGCCAAGTACCAGGAAGCTGCCGATCAATGGGGTGTAACACTTTACGAGTCGCCAAATGAAGTGGCCCGTCATAGTGATTTTCTTTTGGTTGCTGTTTCCAAAACTTCCGTACCCGCCGTTCTTGAAGAACTTGCTTTACTGCACGTTCCCCTTCTGGTTGAAACGCCTCCGGCTTTCGATGAAGAAAGCTTGGCGTTAATGTCCAAGTTTGCCGAGGCAAACGCACATATTCAAATCGCAGAACAATATCCACTTCAGCCGCATCATATGGCTCGTATGGCTCTTATTCGTTCTGGAAAACTGGGTCAGGTTCATCATGTTCAGGCGTCATCAGGGCATGGCTATCATGGAATCAGTCTCATTCGTAACTGGTTATCGATATCGGATATCAGCTGCGAAATCGTTGCCCGCCGCTTCGAACTTCCGATTCTGGAAGTCCCCTACCGTGGTCGACAAGTTCAGGATCAGATCGAGAACGAAGTACAAGATATCGCCATGCTGACGTTCCAGAACGGCAAGAGTGCTTTGCTCGACTTTACTCGGTCTCAATACTTTTCACCCCTTCGTCAAAACCGGGTCCTGATTCGTGGTTCCCATGGAGAGATACGGGATAACGAAGTTACAATCAGCGTGGGTGCTGAAGCGTTTGATACATACTCGATCCATCGAATTCAGAGCGGTATGGAAGGAAGCCTCGGGCCGCTGTCATTACGTGAGCTTCGTGCTGGGCAACAGTGCCTTTACCGTAATCCCTTCTCTTCTGCCCCATTTTCCGATGAAGAGCTGGCCATGGCTGAAATTTTAACACGAATGTCGACTTATGTGAGAGAGAATATCCCTTTTTATTCCCTGACAGAAGCTCTTAACGATGTACGTTTGTCCCTTGCCATTGAGAAGTCAATCGCAACTCAAGCCCCTGTATGGGTATGAGATAATGACTTGGAAATCTCTACTAACTTCTCTATTAAATTTTAATGAAATGAATGCAAGAAAGGTGTATTTTAATGTTTGCCATGATAGCCACAGGTTCACTTCTGCTTTTTGCTGGAATAGGGTATGTCATATATCTCGTATCCAAACATTCCAAAGACCCAGATCGGTCGTCGGCTCGAGTCATAAGATTTGTCTTAGCACTATCCGCTATAGTCCTGTTTGTTCAAGACTACATATTCAAAGAAGTACATTCTAATTCAATCATGATTTTATTTTTTATTGTCGTTTTAATAATCACCAGTTCATTGTTTATCAAGAATGAAGAGAAGAACAATTAATGATCTTGTATAGAGCCTATTTAAAAAAACGAACTTACTCCCTGACAGGAATAAGTTCGTTCGTTTTTGACTACTCATTTAAAGTTACGGACCAGTTAGGGTCGTTATATCGTTTATCAACTACTTCCCTTTCCAGAATGAGCTCCTCCGGCACATGATCTAACCCTTCAATTCGGAATTTATAAGGATTGTTCATGATACGATCTCCCATGCTGATATAACCTTCTTTCCAACCATCGGGCAGACTACTTTCCAGCCCTGATACCCCTCTCATACTCACATTATACTGCTTACTTGCCGAATCATATGCTTTCCATACCTCATAACTAATTTCATTATCCATTTTCCCATAGAATAAGACAGCCAGTTCATCTGTTTTGTCTCCTCTTTGCGATTTCTCCATCGAAGTCCCAATCAGTTCGAATCTATCTTTTAAGATCGTAAAATCTTTGGGCTCTGATAACTCCGCAGGTCTAAAAGAAAACTTACTTCCATCCACTTCAGCAATAGAGTATCCGTCCAATACAAAACGGTAAGGTTCATTCTCAGGAAGATACTTAAAAGTGTAACTCCAACGCATTTTCCCATCTCCAATCACGGTATAATCAGATGTCATCAGGCTGTTCATGTAACCGGATTTTCTGGGGTTTACTGAATGTATCTCCTCGTTATCCAAGGTTTCAAAGTGAAAGCTCAACATTTGTTTTTCCCACAAATCACCGGGGGATCTTGCCATTGCTGCATCATCTAATTCGGTCTCCAATTCGAACCGTACTCCCTGTACCATTCGTGTGATCCTTTTTAAATTGACAGTCATTCCATGTGGTGTTGTATAAGTTCCAGAGAGTTCCTCAACTCGGGTCTTGCTATTTGCCTCTTTCATATCCAGGTCAAAGCTGAAATTCCAATTTCCTTCTATGGAAGGTACATTTCTGTTTCCAAGCGTATTAATATTCCCCTCGATCGTAATCTTGTCCGTCTGCAGCGGCTCACTAAAAAATTCGACCATATAATAAAAATCATTAGTATATCCCATATCATACATGCTGCCCACTATGTTTCCTTTATCATCTTTAATCGTTATGTTGTTTGGTTCTCCAAGAATAAGCATTTCACGTTCATGCTTTCCCTTTTTATCAAAAAGCTGAAGTGCAACTGTCACTCGCGTAGGATCTGCTACAGCTTCCTCAATGACAAGCGTATAACCTTTGTCCTTCACCTTAATATGTGGATTATGCACCAATCCCAGTTCCTGCGCTCGAAGAAGCCCGATATCCAGGTTGTCCTTGGCAAACAAAGATCGGATCATTTCAGCAAACGTTGGTACGGTATAGATCGTAACTGCCCCTATGGCAAAAAAGAGTGCTATTGCTGCGGCAGCCCATCTCCACTGTTTAAAGTACGATTTCTTTTTCGTCTTTGGCTCAGAAAGTGAAGAAAGAGCGTTCTCCACCGCTAATTGGACTGTATCAGGGAGGACCACGTCTTGTGTTTTTGGCTTAAGAAATTGTTTTATCTGGTGATCAACTGGATCATGATAACTCATATTTGTCTTCTCCTTCCCCTAATACGAGCTTGGATAGCTGCTTTCTTGCCCTGAACAAACGTGACTTTACAGTACCTTCCGAAACTTCGAGCACGTTGGAAATGTCCTTGACCGACATATCCTCGATATAAAATAACGTGACGATGGTTTGAAGCTGTACATCCAGTTCGTCGATCACCTCAAACAGCTCAATTTTTTCGTACTCATCCTTATAGGATGTCTTTCTTAAATCGTAAGGAATGAGGGATACCCGCTTCTTTTTTCTATTGATCTGATTGCACTCGTTAATCAATATCCGAATAATCCATGTTTTAAAATAAGCAGGCTCTTTCAGTGTATGTACATTAGAGAATGCTTTGGCAATGGTCTCCTGCATCGCATCTGCACAATCTTCGTTGTTCTTTACAATTGATCTTGCTATAACAAAGAGGCTCTGCTGTATCGCTCGTACTAATAACACAAATGCTTCCTTGTCCCCTTTTCTCGCAAGTTCTGCTTTCTCAGTCAAATCCACGAAGATCTCCCCTCCTTCTCAAACTATTTATTCATTAGATACTCAAAGACTTCATTTGGTTCACAAAAGAATTCAAATATTTTCCCGGTAAACTATACCTTCCTTATTATCCAACTAAAAAACAGCCGAACATAGGAAGTCCGGCTGTTTTCTTATATCACTTATCTATCTCAAAAATGAAAACACCATATGCAGACATTTTGATCTCATTCTTATAGGATGTTCCCGACAGCAGCTCTTTGGCTTCCTTCTTGAGCTTGATAGCTACCTGTTGGTCCGAGAAGTTAAGTAAAAATAAATATGCCTTATCGTTCGATGAACGGATACCAAGTTCAACTTCGGATGGTACCTCCACCAAGTCATCCACAGGTGAAGTTAGCCCTATTTCGTCCATGATTGCATCAACGACCGGTTCATTGTAGGCGGCCCCATAATACCACACTTCTCCTTGACCTACGGGACGTTTGGTCATAGCTGGACTACCTGCATAGTACTCTGAAGCATACTCGGCTACGACCTGCACTTCGGGATTCTCCACCTGAAGAACCTCATTGAATCCGACCGTTTGCGCTCCCGCTTTCAGTTGCTCACTTTTGCCTTTCCACTGCAGTTCGGCTGCGGAAACGGTTCCTTTGACTAAGGTAAAATCCTCCACGGTCACTCCGCATAACTCTGCAACCGCTCCTGGAAACGGTCTCATATAACAATGTCCCTTGAGATCCTTATATCCGGTCCGGGCACCGAACAACAGGGTTCCACCTTGACTGACGTACGTTTGCAGAAGTTCTGCGGTTTCGTCTGTCATAATTGCCGGGTGAGCGTAGATGATTACCTTATATTTGGACAGGTCTTCCAGAACGGTTGATGATCGCAGTGTAACAATATCCGTGGGAATATGGCGATATTGCAGCTGCTTATACCAAGCACGAGTGCTCTGTTGGTGCAGCGGACCATGCCACTCGTCCTACTCACCATCCCACATATTATCGTAATCCTGTAGGATGGCAACGTCCGCTTGATAAATTGCACCCGCAATAACGCGCCCTATTCTGGCAAACTCTTCACCCACCTGTGCAACTTCGCGTACTCTTCTGTTGGGTTGATTGTGGTAATCATTGATGCCGTGCCAGTACAACTCGGTTCCAAACGTCGCCGTCCGCCAGCGGAAGTATACGAGCAGGTCTGTTCCATGAAGAACGGATTGATATGACCATAATCGGATCTGACCGGGTCGTGGAGTACCCATGCCGATACTGTCGACCCAACCGCCAGGCCCTGACTGTTGTTCCATTACACAAAAATTCGGGGACATGTTACGTACATTGGACAATTTCATACTCCATGCCCGGTCTTGGAGTGAATGATCATCCGCTCCAGGAAATATCGTTGCAAACTGCGGATAGGAATCATAGGAAAAGAAATCCAGGAGATGATCCGTCATTTCATGATTATCTAAATGTCCGAACGTACCGTTTGTCGTGATCCAATGCTGCGGATCCAATTCACGAATGATATCCACTTGAAGCTTGGCAAACGAAATGGTATTCGCCGATATGAATCTCTTTTCATCCAATGCCAAGTGAGGATTTGGTGATTGATTAACCATGTTCCGTGTAAGATAAATTTGTTCCCATTCGGTATAGGTCTGACTCCAAAATACGGTTCCCCAAGCTTGGTTCAAGTTTTCTAACGTGTTATAACGACCCTTCAGCCACTCGCGAAACGCGGTATGATCTGCCTCCGCATAGAAAACATCCATATGACAATTGAGTTCGTTATCGATCTGCCAGCCAATGACAGCCGGATGATCTTTATATGCGTTCACCATATTCCTTACGATTTTTTCACATTTTTGCCTATAGATTGGGCTGCTGTAGTTATTGTGACGTCGCATGCCGTGCCGATATAATACACCGTCCTTATTGGCATTCAAAACTTCAGGATACTTTTCAGTCAGCCACGCTGGTGGAGTAGCCGTCGGTGTTCCCAGAATGACGCTCAAGCCGTATTGATGTGCCAGATCCAAAGCCCGCCCAAAAAAGCTAAAATCGAACTGGTCTTCCTGCGGTTCAAAGATGGACCAAGCGAATTCGGCCATCCGAATAACTGTAATATTCATCTCTCGCATTCTTCGGAAATCGTCCTCCCACAACTGCTCCGACCAATGCTCAGGGTAATAACAGACACCCATTTTCAATTCATCCATTTGGATTGATTTCGCCAACTTTATTGCCCCCTTAACGTGCCATACTGCCTCCATTCTATGGGATACTTCACGTATAATAAATGACAAGATTATGCGACTTATAATAAAATATTGTCATCAATCATCGTTCGAACTACGATTCCTTAAGTTCTTTACTGTTGATTACATAAAAATATTGCGTTCAAATGGAGGCTGCACGTGAAAGAACACATCTTTCTCCCGAAACCGGTTTTCCCGAGACATGTTTGCTTTCCCGATTTTGTTGGAGGTTACAGTGACTTTCCGAAGCATAGTGTGAATCGGGAATATCGGAGCAAAGAAATTAATTTGGATCAATGCTACAATTTGCACTTGGTACTTGGCGGTAAAGGATTCCTGCATACACCAACCAATAGTTATGAGTTAACACGTGGACAGGGATTCCTCTACGGCCCCGGTCTTAGACAAACGTATCATTCGGACTCCGATGATCCGTGGAGTATTCGTTGGGTTCACTTTTACGGAATTCGTCTCGAAGAATTGCTGAATGGAAAAGGAATTGACGAGCCATGGCTGTTTCAATGTTCCAACTTCCCACTTGTTACAGCGCTGATGGATAGATTACTTCAGTTAGGAAGGGAATATCAAGTTGAGGATGAGCACAGTATTGCAGCAACGTTATATGAACTGTTGACAACATTACAATCCGCAGCGAACCAAATTAATGTGCCTGTGAATCAAACCGCCGAGCGAATACGTGAGGCCGCAAACTACGTTCGTTCGCATAGCAATGAGCACATCACGCTTGAGCAGGCTGCTGGAATTGCCGGGTACAGTACACCCTACTTCAGCCGCAAATTCAGTCAGACGTTTGGAATGCCTTTTCCGGAATTCCTAATGGAATCCAGGCTATTGCATGCGAAGCATCTGTTAGCTACAACCAACCTATCCATTAAGCAAATTACGCTGGAGACCGGATTTTCCCAATCGAGTTACTTCATCCGGTGTTTTAGGAGTCAAGAAAACCTAACACCTTTGCAATTCAGAAATATTCACAATCATACTGTAGGCAGATAAATACTCTGGTTGTTTGAAAGTTTGCAGATGTTCCTCAATACAGAGCGCACAAGAAGACCCTACACATCTAGTGTAGAGTCTTCTTCTCTTGTTCTCATGTTTTGTTTCCGGTCACGGGTGATTAACCGTGTCTTCATCTTCGTCAGCTCTATATTCCAAAATATCTCCAGGCTGACATTCCAGCGCTTTGCAGATTGCGTCCAAAGTTGATAGTCGAATGGCTTTTGCCTTTCCGTTTTTCAATATTGAAATATTGGCAATCGTAATTTCAACTCTCTCTGCAAGCTCGGTAACCGTCATTTTCCTCTTTGCTAACATCACATCAATATTGATTATTATGGCCATATTATTCACCTCAAACTATTAGGTCATTTTCCGATTTGATATCGATAGCTTCTTGTAATAGTCTTTGGAGAACAGCAGAGAACACTGCAATGACCAGTGAAGCAAAAATAGGAACCGTTCCGAAGATAATGAGACCTGGGGCATCATCTTTTTCGGCTACAATAAAAACAAATGGCAGCATCACGGTATACAGGCTACTGATTACAATAGCACAATATTTTATGATTTTTAAAGATCTGACAGAAATTAAAGAGAACGCTTCGTTCTTGTCGATATAGCTCAGAAGACGGAATGACTGGTACAGCGCAATGATAAACGGTATGACGGAGACATACATCATAATCACAATGGGATACAGTGAGCCGGCATAGTTTGGATTCACTGGATTATTCACTAACCAAGGTATGCCGTATATACATAAGGCAAGAATGGGAACGCCAACAAGCAAAACAGCCATTTTCAAAAAAATCGTTGAACCTCGTTTCACAAAAAGCACCTCTCTTGTTTTAAGTGATTTGAATTTATCATACAATTTATCGTTTTACAATAAAAACTTATCGAATATCATTGTTTAATTATTGTTATTCAATTCATTCTTCCTGAAACATCGTAATAAACATATCTTTATTTGTTCATCACAGTTTACTCTTGGCCTTCCATTAACAAACGATCCAGTATGGAGAAGATTTGTGATATAATAACGACCAGCTAATACGAAAAAAATGGAATATAAGGCGGGCCTTACTCATGAAATTGGAGCGATTGATCTCGATGATCTATAAGCTGCTGAACAACGAAGTTGTTTCTGCTTCCGTGCTGGCTGAAGAGTTTCAGGTATCCCAAAGAACCATTTACCGGGACATTGATGTGATCTGTGCTGCCGGCTTTCCAGTCGTATCCTATCAAGGGATGAACGGTGGATTTGGCATGATGGACGGATACAAAATGGACAAAAGCTTGCTCGGAACGTACGATGTCAATTCCCTGATTACTGTCCTGCACAGTCTCTCTACTGTGTTTGAAGACGAGCGTGCTCAGGGCACGATTGAACGATTGAAAACAGTAGGGACTGAACATCAGACTCCCAGCTTAGCGGTGAACTTGGAAACTCACCGTACCGACCACGATGCGCTCCGCCTTCTGCGTAAAGGCATTACGGAACATATCCTTGTCCGTTTCGATTACATTAACACTAAGAATGAACGTACAACCCGTGAGTTGGAACCGGTGATGCTTTATTATAAATATCGTAATTGGTACGTTTATGGATTCTGCCGAGCACGCCAGGATTATCGGGAATTCCGTTTATCCCGCATGATGAATCTGTCCCTGGCATCAGAAACATTTCAACCGCATCTTGAGGTACCGAAAGAGACTGTTTTGCCAACCAAAGAATGGCAAGATCAGGTAAGTGATGTGGTGTTTCGGGTTTCCCCAGAGGCATTGGCGGAAGCGCTGGATCACTTTCAACAGGCAGATAAGCAATTCAATGATGACGGGAGTATGACCATGCGTATTCCCGTTTATCAGCCACTCCAGGCGCGATGGCTTTGGTCCTTTCTGCTAGGTTTGGGCAGTGGGGCTGAAGTTCTAGAACCGCTTGAGCTGCGCGGAATCCTGAAAGAACAGCTTCAACATGCACTCCAGATGTACGAAGAAGTATGACACGCTGTTGTCATACTTCTTTTTTTATAATGACAACAGATTCAAAAACAAATCCATTGCAAAGCCAAAGGAGAAGATACGAATGACGAATTATCCAATTGAAATGTTTAATTACCACACATGGGCCAACCAAACCATTCTTGGCAGAATCAAGGAACTGCCCCCCTCTGTACTGAGTCAGAAAGTGAACAGCTCGTTTCCCACCATCGCTCATGCCCTTAGCCATATCCATGCTGTTGATCAGATGTGGTATCTGGTTTTATCAGGAACGGCGATGCCTGAGGCGTTCCAGGCGTGCATGCCTTTAAATTCCAAAGTACTCCTTTCCGTGGATGAGTACATCGATACCTTTGCCGAGCTATCTAAACGATACAATGAATGGTTCCAGCACCAAACCGACTTGGAGCAAACGATACTACTTGATAATCCATTCGCTGGCATCCGCGAAACGAGTCTTTCCGAAATGGTACTGCATGTGGTTAATCACGGGTCCTACCACAGGGGCAATGTTTCCACAATGCTGCGTCAATTGGGTCATGCGTCCATCATGAACGACTATTCTCTTTTTTGGTATCAGGAACCTGTGCAATCCTTCTAATCTGCAGCACATTTTGATCCAAGGAGCAGATCATATATTTAATGGAAATTCAAAATTTAATTTCGGTAAACTCAAGGGAAAATTTCAGGTCGTGGTTGCAGGCGAATTCCAGGAGTGAGCAATCCTGTTGGGTTGTAGTGAGTATGACGCCAAAACCCAATACATTGCTTTATTTGGACGTGGTAGAGGAATCCCTGTGCTTTGGTTGGATCGATGGAATTAAAAAGAAAATATCGGAAACAGAGCTCGCACAACGATTGTCACCCAGAAGCAGAAGCAGTTCGTGGACCGAATTGAATAAAGAACGTGTAAGGCGTCTTGAAAAGTTGGGGCTTATGAGGGACGAAGGAAGACGGGTGCTACCGGACATGGAGATCGACTCTTTTCGCATATTTAAGGATATTGAGATCAGGCTTAAGGAAGATAAACAAACTTATGAGAATTTCATGGCCTTCCCTTCCCTATATAGAAGAGTCCGTATCGACACAATTCAGAGCGTAAAAAATCAGCCGGAATTGTTCAAACACAGATTGGATAAATTCATTACAAACACAAGAGCAAACAAAATGATTGGTCAATGGCATGATCATGGACGCCTTCTGAATTATTAGATTTTGCCATCTTGGCCTATCACATGGAAGGGGTGTTGGACAGTCACCTTTTTGCCTTTGGACGATATCCTATAGGTAAAAGGAGGACTGTTCATGTCGCTTTTGTTTCAACATTCTGAACTGGAGAATGAAAAGATTCCTCTGGAAGCCTGGAAGAAGGATGCCTACCAGTTGTTCGCTTCCAAAATGAGTGATCGGGAGGCTCGTTTCCCCTGCATTCCGGCGACTCAGGCCTTCGCCATGGGGCATCTCCGATATGGTTTTGTGTCTTATTTGGATCCCGAGTCAGCACACCGTAGACTCGCGGACATCATTACCGAATACGGCCGGGAATCGCGTTCTTTTGGTGATTACTCATCCCTGATTGTGTTTTTTGAATTGGAGAAAACGATAAGAACCGTTTTGGACTATGAAGCGATATTCTGGGATTTATTAAGCGAGGTTAGCGTTTTGGATGTAAAGCCATGGCCTTCAGACATTCCGGAAAACCCGGAAAATCCCTTGTGGGAATTCTGTTATGACGATGAGCGATACTTCGTCTATTGCGGGACACCCGCCCACATCTCCCGTCAGAGCCGGAGTTTTCCTTATTTCATGCTGGCTATGACGCCTCGTTGGGTACTGGACCAATGGAATGCTCATCCCAAGAAAGCAGCGGCAATTGGCCCTAAAATCCGTGAACGACTAGCGGAATACGATGCCGTACCCGCCCATCCTGAACTAAAACAGTATGGAGCTCAGGGGAATCTTGAATATAAGCAGTATTTTTTGAGAGACGATGATACCTCCCCCTCTCGCTGCCCTTTTCTTCGCGCACTTCAAGCCAAAAAGGTACAAGAATAGAAGTGTTTCCCTTACTTGTCCTAAAAGAGCCCTCCTCCGAATAAGCTGTACTCTGCAGTGATAAGGAGGAGCGTTTCATTAACTGGATTAAGAAAGGGACATGACCATGGAAATGTATATCAAATATATTCTGATCGGACTAGCTATCGCCATGCCTGTCGGAGCGATCACTGTGGAGATGACAAAACAGGGTTTAAAAAATGGATTTGTTCATGGCTGGGCTGTGGGACTGGGCGGAATGACCTTGGACACCACATTAATTATAGCGATGTATCTTGGGTTTGCCTCCTTCCTCTCTCTGCCTTACATTCAGATTCCGCTCTGGCTTGTTGGAGCAGGCTTTCTTGCTTATCTGGGTTATGATTCGATCAGGAATGCAGATCAGGATATAACGCCCGCCGATGAAAAAGTGAAGAAATCATTTTGGAAAACATACCGTAACGGTTTGTTAGTTGCCATTTCCCCGGGTAATCTGATCTTCTGGGTATCCGTTTTTGGTGCGGTACTGTCTGATTCATATCGTTCTGCCGGGAAGGAAAGCTTCGCGATTGCAGCTTGCGGAGTGCTGTGCGGCATTCTGATTCATGATCTTGGTTTGGTTTCCCTGGTTTCCATGACACGAAAAGTGATGAGCAGAAGAATGATCCGTTTGGTCTCAGTTGCTGCAGGCACACTTCTTCTCGGTTTTTCATTCTATTTCTTGTATGAGTTCGTGGTGTCGCTCTGGACATATATTCTGTAATTGCCTTCGTTGGACAAACTTCATTATCCCTTGAATACTTAGACAAAAAAGGAACCTGAGTGTCGGGTTCCTTTTAATATTCCTGTGCCCATCTCCCCAGCAGGGGTTGAGATTGCTGCCGCCTCCGTATTCCTAAATCCGGCTAATCCCGCTGCTGTCAATAACAGGGTAGAATTGCAGGCTTCCATTGGATTGAGATTCGTCGGTGCAGGCAATATTAGAGTGCTGGTTCGGATATGGAGGGCAGGCCAGGAAATCTATTACGGATTGGAAAGCAATATTTTTGACAATAACATTATGATCAACGTGAGCACGGTAGATGCCGCACCATTAGGCTTGCAAGACTATCAATTGATTATTGAAAACCAGACACCCGCTACGACAGCATTTGTCACTGGTCCACTCGTATTCACCGCTACAGCCTACGGCCAGTAATATGGAGTGTGGAGATTAAATCTTACTCTTTATATTCCTGATGTAAAATCCCCCGATCCTTAGTTACAAGGATTGGGGGATTTCTGTGAGAAGATTTAATTTATGAGCTCGTGCCGGCAGCCAAAACTGCAACAATATCGCCATTGAACCCTTCACTCATATTAGTTGTAACCCACGCCTTGATAATAGTAGCCCAGCGATTTCATGAAGTCGGCATTCAACATGTTTCGGCCGTCGAAGATGTTGGGCTGCTTCATCTGTTTACTGAGCTTACTCCAGTTTAGGTCATGATACATCTTCCACTCCGTACATATAAAAACAGCATCTGCATCTTTAAAGCCTTCCTCAGGGGTAGTCATGGACTGAATGTTTGAATTCTTCAAATATGAGGGAAGTTTGGCGACCGGGTCAAACAATTTAATATGTGCTTGTCCGTCAGTCAATTCCTGAATGAGACGGATCGCAGGAGCTTCCCGTATGTCATCCGTATCGGGCTTGAATGCCAGGCCAAGAACCACTATTTTTTTGCCTGCGAAATCACCTAACCTTCTTCTAGCTTTCTCAACCATATACAAATATTGTGTTTCATTAACCTCAACGACATTCTTCAGTACCTGTAGTTCCGTATTATTATCCTTTGCTATACGGAGTAAAGCTGCAACGTCCTTTGGAAAACATGATCCACCATAACCAATTCCCGCTTGCAGGAAGCTGCTGCCAATCCTTTGATCAAGTCCCATCCCAAAAGCAACCTCTTTTATATCTACCTCGAGTTTGTCACTTAATCTGGAAAGTTCATTAATATAAGAAATTTTTGTGGCTAGAAAAGCATTCGATGCATATTTAATGAGCTCTGCGGTCCGCGGTGTCGTTACGACAATGGGACATTGGACTGAAGCGTAGAGGGTCTGAAGCATGTTGGCCGCTTTATCACTCGTCGTGCCAATAACAACCCGGTCTGGATTTAGAGAATCCTCCATTGCTTTGCCTTCCCTTAAAAATTCAGGATTGGATGCAACATCATAAGGATAAGATGCTGCCTGAGACCGCAATATCCATTGAGTCACTTTTTCCTGCGTCCCTACGGGTACGGTACTCTTATTAACGATGAGTTTATAACCGTTCATATAACGACCAATATCTTGTGAAACCTGCTTCACATAAGTTAAATCTGCATTTCCATCAGTAAGCGATGGAGTCCCGACACATATAAATATTACATCATTCTCCTGAATAGCTTTTGCTTGATTTGTAGTAAACATAATCTGACCGGATTTAAGATGTTTTACCAGTAGTTCCTTGAGACCCGGCTCATAGAAATAAAGTTCACCTTTCGTTAATTGATCGACCTTGTGTGCATCTGTATCAAGTCCTACTACTTTCAAGCCCATCTCGGCAAATACCAAGGCAGTGGTCGTACCCACATAGCCTGTCCCAATCACAAGTATTTTCATTCTTCGTCACCCTTCCTTTTCGCTTCTAAGCCAGCCAGGGTAGAACCGATCCCCACTACCGTATTAACAACAGCGTGTGATAGTTGCTTGATATGGACATTACTTAATAGAATGCTGTCTCTGATGTAGCAGCTTTCAATAGTGGAATCTGCACCAATAGAAACGTAAGGACCAACCACACAATCTTCTAGAATACAGCCTGCTTCTATAGAGACTGGGGCAATAATCTTGCAGTTTTTTAGAATCACCGAAGGATGAATATCATTTTCAACTGGCATCTCCCGAAGCATTTTTCGATTGGCATCAAGCCATCTCTGTAAAGTTCCGACATCAATATTTGCTATTTCAGCTTGATGATAAGATACCGAATAGCCCTGTTGGATCAGCCATTGGATCGCATCTGTAATTTCATACTCTCCTCTGGCCGAAGGTTCTATCTTTTTGGCAGCTTCGAAAATAGAAGAAGTAAAACCGTATGCACCTAATACCGCAAGATTTGATTTGGGAGCTTTCGGCTTCTCTACAAGCTTCACAATCCGGTGGTCTTCCACCTCTGCAATGCCATAATCCTGAGGACTGTCCACTTCCGATAGAAGCAGCGCAGCATGATTCCCATGTTCTTCTATTTGCTTTTTAAGTTGAGAGAGTGAAATGGAAATTAAGTTATCCCCCAAGAGTAAAATGAATGAGTCCTGACCAATAAAATGCTCTGCTTGCAATATGGCATCTGCGATTCCTTTTGGATCTTTTTGATAAATCAACGTAATATTCGTACTCCACCTAGTGACATTCTCTAAGCTGCTTCTAATGAGTGATTCTTGCGATTTTTGGATTACTATTCCGATCTCAGAAACCTCTTGTTCGACCAATTTATCTATACAGGAGTGCAACAAGGGAGTATTGGCTACAGGAATCAATGATTTTGGATAAGAGAAAGTGAATGGATACAAACGGGAACCTTTCCCAGCACAAAGAATTAGTCCTTTCAAGTCGTTTCTCTCCCTTCTAATTTTCACTTCTGTATACTCTATGAAAAACAAATATATTTGGATTGGACGAACATCTGATAGATTTTATAGAAAGGCTCTAACATTCTTTGAAACGTTTTTTAGAAAACTGAGTTTTCTAATACAATGAAGTGGTTCGTTCACATTTGTGAAATTTTCTGACGCCCATTCATTCCACAGGTCATTCGCATAAGATGACGGCAAAAGAGCCGTTGGCTTCATGCTAACCAAAGGAGACTGAAAAGGTATGAAAATAGTTCAAATATCAACGAATACACTTCCCGTTCCCCCAGAAGATTATGGCGGCACTCAGCGCGATATTCACTACCTGACAGAAGAGTTGGTTCGTCGAGGTCATGAGGTTATTTTATTTGCGAAGAAAGGTTCGAAAACCAACGCCACAAGGACGTACGAATATCCCACTGATGACCCGGATCAGCAGTTGGATTTCATCATTAAACGCATTCCTTCCAATGTGGATATTATCCATGATCACTATGGCATTGTTGCGAAAACAAATCCGCCCATTCCTACGCTCCACAACTCCCATTCCAAAAAGGCAAAAGGATCACAAATCCCCGTGTTTGTGAGCAAGAAAATTCGTGATAAGAACAAGAAGGGTTACTTCGTGCATAACGGGATTCGTCTTAGTGACTATACTTTTCGAACCAAGAAAAAGGGCTACCTTTTGTTTTTGGGTAGAATCATGAAGGAAAAAGGAGTTCATTTAGCGATTGAAGTTGCACAAAAAACTGGGAAAGAATTAATTATTGCTGGGACAATTAACAAGCCTGCATATCAAGAGTATTTCGATAGCGAAGTCAAACCGCATTTAAATGACAAGATACGATTTATCGGTCCTGTCGGTGGAACCAAGAAAATTAATTTAATTTCAAGAGCGAGCTGTGTGTTATTTACCTCTACATGGAATGAACCCTTCGGACTTGTGCTTATCGAGTCTTTGGCTTGTGGTACACCCGTACTTGGCTTCAAAGCAGGGGCCGTTCCAGAAGTGCTAAAAGGCTTACCACAATTATTATGTAACTCTACAGATGATATGGTTCGCAAAGTGAAATACCGTAACAAATTCCCCACGGCAAGAGTTTGCCGATCCTATGTAAAAAAGCGCTTTTCGGATAAAGTCATGGCTGACAATTTTCTTAAATTGTATAAAAAAGTTATTACGAATAAGGAATATAAAATTATCCGCCAGTCGGTGTGGAACACCAGAAAAAATATGATTCTGAAAAGGAGTTGAAATCGATGGCTTCAATTATAGCGTGTACCATGAGACCTGAATATATGGATAACATTTTTGCAAACTATGAACGACAGGAATGGCATAACAAAGAAATGATCATTATCCTGAATAAAGATAGTATGAATCTTAAAAAGTGGCGAAAGAAGGCAAAAGAATACGAAAATGTTAGAGTTTATAAGCTTCCTGAGAAATACAATCTGGGAAAATGTCTTAACTGGGCCATTGCCCGGGCAAAAGGTTCCTTTATTGCCAAATTTGATGATGATGATTATTATGGAGCTCATTATTTAAAAGAATCCATCCTTGCACTAAGAGCACGCAAGGCACCTATTGTTGGTAAACACACAACGTATATTTATTTTGAGGCGAAAAAAGCGCTTATGGAATACCGACCCGGACAAGAGAATGTACCTGGCAAAAGGATAAAAGGCGGGACATTGTTTTTTCGTAAAAGAGTATGGAAACATGTGAAATTTCCGGAGGATACGATCGGAGGATCAGATGCCAAATGGTCAAAAAAATGCCGCAGAGCTGGCTACTCCGTATATTATGTGTCTAAGAAAAATTACGTTTGTATTCGAAGAGAGAACATTCAGTCACATACGCAGAAACGGGATACTGAGGAATATATGAGAAATTGTAAATTGGTTGCCTACACGGATGACTTTATACCTTATACAACCGAAACTATTCCAGATGAAGATACCAGTAGAGAAGAATCCAATTCACTCTCAAATGGCTCAATTTAGCAAATTGCACATTTAAAGCGAAGAATGGGCTGTTCCTATAGTGTAACTACTTTAGGGACTGTCCATTCTATTCGCTGTTTTAAACAACATTGCCGCACATTTGATCATGATACCCTACCTTAATTTCCGAATACTTTCGTATTCAGTATATTTCTTTAGCCATTCAATGTCCTGACTTCTGTATCGTTTTAAAATTTTGTATTTTTGCTTTATCAAGTCTTCAGGCAACTTATATTTAGAGCGTTTAAAAATATACATCTTCTTCTGAGCTAACTCTCTGACAACCTGATGCAATGCTCTGTGTTGAGTATGGCCATATTCCCCTTTTTTATTGTGAGTCACAATCATGGTGATCTGAGGATTGGCTTGCAGCACCTGAGCGATATCTTTTTTCAAAGCCTTTCGATTAAAATCTCCTTCCCATTTGTCCTTATAACTCCACATTTCATACTCAGCTCCTACGTCTTTCATTGCTTTTTTAAATTCTCTTGCCCGCACTTTGTGTTTGCCATTGGTTACACAAATAACTTTCCATCCTTTTCCCTTTATAAGTTGAGCTCCTCCAAAGATTATTTCATCATCGGGATGGGCTACAATCATCAATTTATTGAACATTGTCTTCCCTCCAAATCTTCTAAATGAAGGAGTGATATAAGCTAAGCAGCTTATCGACGATGCCAGAGATATTAAATTGCTTCTTAACGAAATCACGTCCTGCTTCTCCCCAAGTTTTAGAGCTTTTCTTAGACCTTAATGCAGTAAGAATCAGACTTTCGATCTTGCTTATTTCAAGAGTTTCCTTGGCTCTGTGATCTCCGAAGTAATACCTCCAAGCAAGCTTAAAATTATCTGGCTTCACAATTCCAAAAATTCCTTTTGCACCGATCGCTATAACGGGCCGCTTGCAGGACATCGCTTCAAGAGCTACTCGACCTGTTCCTACAACAACGTCACTAATGGAGAAAAAGGACGATGTATCTAGGCGTTCACCCAATACATGAATACGACTACTGTGTTTTCTAGCTGCTAGTTTCTTGACACTACTCAATCCTGGTCCACCACCAACCACTACGACATGCATGATTGGGAATGAATCCATACAGCGCTGTGCCGCTCTTAAAAAACTTTTACATATCTCTGCTTTTTCATCCTCAATACGGCTGACATACAATAGCACTTTCGACTTACTGGCAATGTTTAATTGTGCGAGCAACTGCTGGTTTCTGCTGTATCTAAAATGCTGCGTATTAATTCCATTTGGAATTAATACAGATTGGATATTTTTCTCTTCCAGCCACTTTTTGACCGGCCAGCTAACGCTAATAACCGCGTGACGACTGTAACACCTCTTCATTATTTTCGTGATCAGTGCCCGTGGATAGTATGTCCCATGTATGGTGTAGACAAAAGGGATTTTCAGCTTTCTGCTGAGGGCGCTACCGATTATTCCGGTAGATTCATGGTGAGCATTAATGACGTTAATCTTATGTTTTATAATCCATTGCTCCAATCTTTGCCGGTCGTTTATTTTCGTAAATATCGGACAACCAAGCGTCCTGAACTTGGACAACAAACTCCCCCGTTTACCTGCTACATAAATGGAGACACCTCTCTTTTCCATCTCTTCGACAACGGCAGACACATATGTCTCTGTTCCTCCCACTTCAAATTTATCTATGATCATAAGCAACCGAAGAGTTGGCTTTTTCATGAATTCCCCTCCAATAAGGTTATGATTCTCACTCTTTATAGTATGGGGTGTTAATGCATGTCGTTACCGGAATTCACCCAGGATGACAAAACAGGCACTTTATAGGTTTACGAATTAAATCTCTTCATACGATTCTCTGTTTTTGAGCATAAAAAATCCCTTCCTTTTGACAAGAATAGGACATCTTCTGGATGTCTCTTTTTCTCTTGTCTACTAAAAAGGGATACTACCAATATAAACTTCTTACTTCTTAATTCTTAAGTTTCAGTTCGGCATCTGGACGGTTACCACTTCTTTTCCTTTCAAATTGTCATTGGTAAACTGCATCGCTTGATCGTATCCGGTATTCCGCAGTTGATCCCTCAACTCGTTAATAATGCTCATGGCAGCTTCATCCGATTTTGCAAAAACAGCTTCCTTCCAGGCGTCTCCCATCCGGTCCATCGAAGGTTTCAACATTTCCCATTCAGGCGCTTTGGTGATAACGTCACCCGGGTTATAGGCTGTAATGACCTGAATACCGTTTGGACGCAGTACCTTACGAGCATGATCCATTGCATCCAATCTGTCCTGATCTGCCCAGATGTCCCCACCTGCATACGAGTTGATGCGATCAAGTCCGGTTAACGATTCCAAACCAATAGAGATCCCTACGTTTTTGCGGACTTTACCGGATTGATCCGCTGCAAATTTATCAAACCATTCCTTATTGGCTACGGGTTTGCCGTCCTTCATATCCCATTGAACGCCTTGCACTCCGTATCTCGCCAGCATGAAACCTTCGTCAGAAGCCATGTAATCCAAAAACTTGAGCGCTGCATCTACACATGCGCCTTCGCAGCTCTTGGTGATAACCGTTACGTTGTTCCCCTGAATGCCAAGATCCACGGGACGACTCGGGTCGACATCAGCACGCTCTAACGGGCCAACAGGGATGTAATCGCTTCCAGGATGAGAGGTGACATATTCCTTGGAAGCATCCAAAATGGCCGGATAATGTGCCGCAAGGATGGCAATACGACCCTGATTGATTTTTTCTTTGGCGATGGGATCTGTCTGGGTAAAAACATCCGGATCCAACAGTCCTTCTGCCAGCAGTTTTCGATAGAACAGCATGTATTCTTCATAACCTGGAGTGAAGAAGCTGTGCTCAAGCGTACCATCGCCTTTGTCTACGTAGCCTGCTCCTGAATAAAACATCGTATTGCCGATACCTACAGACCAGCCATTACTGAATCCACCCAGCGGGAAGACAGGCTGACCGTTCTCCTGCAGGTTGGCGTCTTTAATTTTTTTGAGAAAAGCATAAAAATCCTCCTTCGTCACCACGGACTGCGGGTCCACACCTACCTTTTCGGCAATGTCCTTCCGTACATAGAATCCGTATAACCAATCAATACCGTCTTCGTTCGTAGCAGGCTGATTCTGCAGAAGAAGATATTTTTTACCGTCATACGCATTAATCGCTTTTTCATACAATGCAGGCGGAACGTTTTCTTCTGCGATGGATTTGGCCAGGTTCGGATAATTGTCCAATTTGTCGGATATATCGACTAACTGACCTTCTTTGGCTGCCTTGATAATCCCGTCAAGCTCGCCGCCCCAAGCAGGTCCGGTATATATATCCGGCAAATCCTGCGTGGCAAAAATCTGGTTTACCTTCTCTGTCTCGCTGCCTTTCGTATACTCCCACTCGAGGGTCACTCCGGTCTTCTCCTTAATAACTTCCTCTACAGGAGTAATTCCATTGTCCGATCCGCCCGAACCATTCCAATTATGCAGTATCTTAAGTGTGGTACCCTTACCCTCTCCATCGCCTTCTCCATTCCCCGCCGAATTCATGCAGCCACTCAGCAAACTTCCAGCCATAATGGACACGAGCAATACGAACATGCCTTTCGACCAAATCCTATTCAAACTAATCGCCTCCTGGATATGGATTCAATGAATCACGGTTAAGCGTGGGCAGATCAAACCGATATGATCAACCTTTAACCGAACCAATCATAACTCCTTTGACAAAATAGCGCTGCAGAAATGGATAAATGCACAGGATTGGGAAAACCGTAATGACCAGCAGAGCCATGCGCATCGATTCCGGTGTTGCCCCTGCACCACCGACACCGCCTACCGTCTGCCCACCTTGCTGTGCTGCTCGCTGCATTGAATTGGATAGTGCTTCCGCTTCCGTCAGCATTTCTTGCAGCAAGGTCTGAACCGGAATCAAATCCTTGTTGGATACGTAGTAGGCACCGGAGAACCAGTCATTCCAATGGGCTACTCCGATAAACAGCGAGATGGTTGCGAGTACCGGCCCAGAAAGAGGCAGAATGATTCTCACAAAGATTTGAAAGTCGCCATATCCGTCGATACGGGCAGACTCCTCCAGTTCCTCCGGGATGCCTTGCAGAAACGTACGAATAATGATGATGTGCATGAAATTAAATAACAGAGGCAAAACGTACACCCAAAAGGTATTGATCAGATGCAGTTTTTGCAGTGTGATGAAGAACGGAATGAATCCCGCACTGAAAATCGTGGGCAAAAAGATGTAAAAGGTAAAAAAGGAACGGCCCGGCAGTGTTTTTTTGGAAAGCGCATATGCCATAAGGGTACACAGGATTACATGCAGGAACGTCCCCAGCACGGTGCGCATGAGGGTAATTTGGTATGCCTTCCAGATGCGTGCATTATCAAAAACCTCGGCATAGTTCTCCAATGTAAATTTTCGGGGCAGAAAATAAATCGCTCCTTGCATCGAGTCCTTCCCCTCATTTAATGAATAGGCCAAAATATAAATAAACGGGTAGATCATGGAGAATCCAATTAACGCGAGAAAGGTATAGTTAAACACCGAGAATACAGACCATTTTCGTTCCATATCTTCACCTCCTTAAAACAGGGATACATCACTGACTTTGCGGGCTATGCGATTGACGGTCAATACCAGGATAAGTCCTATAATACTTTGGAATAATCCAACAGCTGCGGCATAACTAAGGCGCCCTTCGCGAATGCCGGAGTTGATGGCGTGTACATCCAGTACACTCCCGATACTCGCGGTCGCTGGGCCATTCAGCAGAAGCAGCTGTTCGTAGCCTGCGCTCATCAGGCTGCCTACGGCAAGAATGAACAAGATGATGGCCACGTTGCGAATACCTGGAAGTGTCACATGCCACATCTGCCTGAAACGTCCTGCACCATCAATCTTGGCAGCTTCATAGAGCTGCTGATCGATCCCTGCAATGGCGGCCATGAAGATGATCGAATTCCAGCCGATGTTCTTCCAGATGTCCGATCCAACAATCAGTTGATAAAACCACGTTGGATTATTCAGGAACTGGATGGATTCTGCACCCATCGCTCCCATGAAGTCATTTACCGGTCCGCCATATGGCGTCAGCAGTCTCTGCATCAGCGTGACCACAACGATCCAGGATACGAAATAAGGCAAGTAGGACAACGTCTGAATTGTCTTATTAAACCGGATCTTGCGAACTTCATTTAACAGGAGTGCGAAAATAATGGGCATCGGAAAGCCGATCAGCAGTTTCATAAGACTAATGATGATCGTGTTGCGGATAATGTCACCAGATTGATAATAATTAAAGAACTGTTCGAAATACTTGAAACCTGCCCATGGACTTCCGGTAAATCCACCGATGAAGTTGTAGTCCCTGAAGGCAACCTGAATTCCGTACAAAGGGACATAAGAGAACAGAAAAAACCAGACAATGCCTGGCAGCATGAACAAATAAAAGAGTTTATGCTGCCAGATTCGCTTCATCAACCGATTGTTGGTTGCTCTCGTCTTGATCACATTCCCACCTCTCCTTTCTCAAAATGAGAGACATTCGCTGCCTCTGCTATACCTACAGCAACTTCAAACGCAGCGTAATAATTTCAAATGGCTTGAACGATAGCGTGATCATCGATGGATCTGTCATCGGAATCGACGAAATGATGTTCTCCATCAGATCCGCTTTCCATGCTTCCGCGGTGTCGATTCCAAGATGAATGACCGTATGGGCATGTGTTCCGGATGTTTCATACAGGCGGACGATGACCTCGTCTCCATCTTCGGCCTTTTTGACGGACTCCACCATGACGTGTGCATGATCCGGCTGCAGGAACGATTTGGAAAGCGGCAGAGTTCCAGCCGGTTTATCACGTACAGAGGATAAGGGAACTGTACGCAATGGAATATTCAGTTCATTACCTCTCCGATAGATCTCGGCTTGAACATGATTACCTTGATGCGGATATAACGAATAGGTGAATACGTGTTCCGCACGATCAGCTTCCGGATCAGGATACGAGCTGCTGCGCAGTAGGTTAAGGTCAAGTATGTTATCAAGGGCTCTGTGACCGTACTTGCAATCATTGAGTAATGCGACTCCGTAATCAGGCTCCGAAATATCTATCCACTGGTGGGCACAGATCTCGTCTTTGGCAAAATCCCACAGGGTATTCCGATGGGTCGGTCTGGACAGACTGCCAAACTGGATCTCGCAATGAACCTGATCTGTACGAATATTCACCGGAAAAGACGTGCGAAGCATCTTGGCGTTTTCCCGCCAATCCACATCAGATTCAAAATCGATTCGACGACTGCCCTCCGTAAGAATAACGCTCTGAGTTAATTTGGATTCTCCATAGCTGTATTGAAAGATCAGTCCAATCCTCGGCCCTTCATGAAGCTCTTGAATGTTATGCAGTGTTAAAGGCATACCAGGATGCTCTGAATAATCATGACTGAAATCCCAAGCGTCTCCTTCATCATGATATACACGGAGATGATTTCCCTGATGTCCTTGAGGAATGATTTCTCGCCCTTCTGCTTTATCCAAGATCGATATGATTGCACCGTACTGATCAAACTTCACGAAAAGCACGTCATTTTCTATGAAGCGTTCTTCCACATTTACATGTAACACTGAATCCAGCGTCTCCGATCCCATTTCGATGCACGTTCCGACCTCACCCACCGTACACTGGCTAGGATATTCAGGTACAACCATGTATCCCATGGAGGGAACAAGTACCTTCATCCACCGTCCTTGCAGATAAAGCCATTCCTTCCGCTGCCAAGGCAATGAATTGAACACCACTGTAGGTGAGGATGTGGACTTGCTGCTTGAAGCGATCCGATCCGCCAAACTGCTGTAGGTTTCTGCAATCATGTTTTCTGTTTGGGTCAACAACTCCGCATATCTGATAAGTGATTCATCGTAAACCCGCTTGATCGAAGATCCCGGAAGGATATCATGAAACTGATATAATAAAACCTCTTTCCATATGAGTTCGAGCGTATCGGATGGATAGGATTTGCCTGAATGGGCTGCCGCCAGAACAGAGGCAAATTCCAATTCACGCAGCGCTTTTTCCATTTTCCGATTATACCGCTTGCTTCGCGCCTGACTGGTTAGCGTACCCTGATGCTTTTCCAGATACAGCTCCCCCCGCCACGTTTGAAATTTGTCTCGGTCTTTATTGAGCCTTTCGAAAAATGTCCATGAAGGCTCCTGTATAACGGGAGACAATCCAAGCAGGTTCCTGGTCCGTTCGAGCCGTTCCAGATGCTCTTCACCTGGTCCGCCTCCCCCATCCCCTATGCCGAAGAGCATCAGCGCATGGCCGGATACATTTTTATCCAGATATTCTCGCTCTGCCTTGGCAATGGATCGGGGTGCTGCCGGGCTGTTGTACGTATCCTCGGGTGGCATATGCGTTAAGACTGCTGATCCATCAATCCCCTCCCACATAAACGAATGATGGGGGTGTCGATTGTACTCACTCCAGGAGAGCTTCTGGGTCATCATGTAATCAACTCCGGACTGTTTCAATATCTGGGGCAAGCTTGCCGAATAACCAAATACGTCAGGCATCCAAAGTGACTTCATCTCCAACCCGAACTCCTGTTGGAAATAGCGCTTGCCATACAGAATCTGCCGTACAAGAGATTCACCACCGGGGACATTTGTATCCGACTCCACCCACATGGCCCCCTGTGGTTCCCATCTGCCTTCACGCACGCGTTCCTTGATCTGATCATACAATTTGGGATAATGCTGCTTCATCCAGTCGTACAGTTGAGGTTGACTCGCACCGAATACGTAATCCGGATAACGTTCCATCATGCGAAGCACGGTCGAGAACGTTCTTGCACCCTTACGGATCGTTTCCCGGATCGGCCATAACCAGGCCAAATCGATATGTGCATGGCCTACAGCACTCAAGGTTAAGACTGGATCTCCCCCTTGCAAACCGAGCTGTTCATCCGTACGTTTTTTCGCTAGCCGGACACGTACTTCGGAAAAATCGGTCAGCTGCAGCGAAACGTCATAGAGCGCCTGGTATATTCTCTCCTTGCGAGCTGATCCAGCTGCCAGGCAGTCTGCCGTTTCCAGAAGAACCTCGATATCGTAGTACAAACTGCGAATGTCTTCCCGACAGACCGCGATAACGGCCTCTCTTAAAGATCCTCCCTGATACTTGCCAAATAAATCGTTATTGCCCGCTTCCGCCCATACTTCAATCTCATCTCCCCTGACAAATCTCTCACTCAGATGAACGACCCGCTTGCCGGGCAATCCCAAGGAGAAATCAAATTCGGAGTTAATGGTCGTCAACCCTTGGACAGGCGTTCCTTCATGATCAAACAGACATTGTTCGCCACTGACATCCAACAAGAGAACAATGCGCTCATGGCTGCTGACACTACGGGCTGGCAATGGGCCTGCAAAACGGAACCAGGCACAGTCCCAGAGCTCACCCCATCGTTCTCCCTGCTGAAGAGTCACTTCCCTTCCCGACATCCGAGAATCGTAGGACACGGGCTCGGATGTAACCCATGCCTTCACTTCCAGTTCGGTCAGCGGATCATATATGGCTTCCCGAAGTTTGTTTAACGTCTGTTTTAACCGTTCTGGCCTTACCGGTTCATATGGCATGTTCGTTACTCCTCTCTGTTACGATGATTGGGGTATGACTCAAGAAGACCATCGCACATGTACCTCTGCTCGATTCTCGTTTCCATGCTCATATTGAATGAGCACGGTTCGCGAATCCGGGTCCCACTCCCAGACAGCGGCTACTGTTTTCCCTTGAACAGAATACTGGGCAGATACAGGTTTCGCCTTACTATACAGCCGTGCAGCAGCCTGCATGCGGGCAGGCCCTCTCGCCTCAAATTGAAAACCTGTGGCCGACTCGGAAAGAGCTTCAATTCGGGAGGATGCCGCAATGAGGGAAACTCCTCCAGCCGCTGGACGTCCTGAATCAATATCATAGAGAAGTGCCTGTTCTCCCGGTTTCAGAACAACTTGGTTCAGTACCGCGAGCTTCGCATCGAACAAGTCCACAACGGGACCCGGTACGGCCAGTGGTTCCTCGCTCACCGACTCGTCTAACGCAGCTGCGATGATGTAAGGCCCGCGCTTGATTTTGAAATATGACCTTGCTACCCACTGCATAGCTGGTCGGTTGAGCATTCCAATCAAATCCTGGACCGCATGGCGGAGACGATCGGCCCCTGCCTTGGACAACGTGAGATTAGCCGGATGTTCGTTCAGCCAAGCCACTCCTCCTTTTCCCACTTCTTTGATACCACTCTCCATCTTCTTCAGACCAAGCTGCTCGAACAAATGCTCCCGCGGGGAATGATACTTGGTTCCGAACTTCTTCTTCCCATCTTGTTGCTCGAGATTCCACCACGCACGAATAGCATGATAAGGGTCACTGTCATCGCCAACATAGATCAGTGCCCCGCCATCCTGCACCCACTGCGCCAGAACGTAATGAATATCCGGATACTCTGGTTTGATAAATTCATAGCTGAGTACGAGAACATGGTAAGGTGACAAATACCCCGGATATCGTCGCACATGATCCAGTAAAAGAGGGCGAACGGGTATCCCGTATTTTAGTAGCGGGAGCGCCAGACCGTAAAATGGAGAGAAATCAAGCAGCTCGGTATCGCCCTCTTGCTGAAAGCCTTCAGGGTCTGTTCCATCATATTTCCCCGGATGAGGCGCCTCAGGATCTGGCTTCATCCGCTGAAACATTGCGGAGTCAGCGATAAGAACGCCAACTTGCAGCGGAATCTGATCGATCTCGATCACATTCTGGTCCAGGTTACCCAGCGTATGCATGACTTGCAGCAGCGTCGTTGCGTAGTCTGCCGGAATGTTCTCCTTACCAGCACCTTCTTCCGCCGGATAAGTTCCTTGAAATATTCTTCGTGGCCACGGCGCAACTTCATAATGGGCAACCCCGGGATGCAGCAGCGAAGCAACCACGGTCTTCAAATAGTTCTGCTTGTAATCCGCCCAGGTGTAATTGGGGTTATCTTCGATCGGATCATGCAGGAACCACATGCGTCTGTCGGTTCCGCGGACCAGTTCCTGCATGACGCCATATTCAAGGTAAGCGGTTTCAAATGTGCGTTCCTTCCGAACCCCTTCATACACATTGGGTGTGCGGGATGTCCCCGTCCAGATCTGCGCGATGTATCCGTCGATGGAGGCCAGCTCAACCAGTTGAGATTGCGGACTGACGATTCGCCACTGCGTGTAATTGATCAGGCTGTGCGTTGGAACATAAAAGCGGAGAACACGGCCATATCGTTGCAATGCATAATCCTTCATCTCGGCACATAACCGGTCCAGAACCCGGGTATAT
The DNA here is from genome assembly GCF_047246825.1 of Paenibacillus xylanilyticus. Lineage (GTDB taxonomy): Bacteria > Bacillota > Bacilli > Paenibacillales > Paenibacillaceae > Paenibacillus > Paenibacillus xylanilyticus_B. Next base: position 997,191 of record NZ_JBFOLB010000001.1, read on the forward strand.
AAATATGCCTTTAGTTTGGAGGCTCGATATTGTGCATCAGGAGAAGCATGCGGCGGAATCCAGAGTTCTTTGTAATACAGCTGCCACTCCCTCTTAAAGGCTTCAGAATAACCACCGTTCACCCAGAATTCAGGTTCTTCCAGATGGATGGCCTCAACGCCTGCATCTACAGCAATTCGAATGTGCTCCGCCAGATAGCGTCCAAACGAAAGAGTAGGTACCATGTACGGAATAACGGGCTGATCGCCGTGAAGAATCATCTGCTCGTGGCGATTCATCTGCGCTTCATCCCAATGGGGTATGCCACCCACCTCGCCATCAAGGTAGCTGTTGTAATTTCCCCAGGCTACTCCGGTCATGAGATGCACTATATATCCCTTCTCTTTCCATTGCTTGATGCGTTCCGGCATTGACTCGTCAATGCCATATACCATCACAAAGTCAGTTTGCAGGTCATAGTCGGGATGATACGGAGCGGACTCCTGAAATCCGGTGCGTTCTTCTTGCCGGTCTCTTGACACATTCTAACCCCCTTGTGGTGATGCAGGTTTGGATTGCGTTGTATGATTATCCATCATTTTCTAGACTATAATATATGAATTGAATATATTCAATATGTTTTTTTTGAAAACAAAAAACCTTCCCGCATTAAACGGTGAAGGTTTACTATGTGCATCCATGTTAAATTTGAGGAACTTTAGCAGTGGTTTGGCGTACCACTAGTTCCGGTTCGATCAGTATCTTGCTATAGGTTTTCGCTGTTTCATGTCCATGCAGCACTTCAAGTAATTTCACCGCAGCCTGGTATCCCATATCGCGCTCAAACTGATTCACATGAGTAAATATGCTGAATTCCTCCACGATGGATGTGGGATCATCAAAGCTTACAATGGACACATCTTCAGGAACCCGGAGACCTGCCTGCTTGGCTATTTGATGAATTTGTACACCGAGCCTTCCGTTCAGCGAAACGTATGCTGTCACCATTCGGTTTACGATATACCTGTACAGGGGATGGGACTCTGCATCTTTCAGCAAGCTTAATGGTTGGAAATCTGTAATCATATGTGCCGGGTTTATTAACGCCCCTTTGCCTTTCAAAGCATCGATATAACCTTCGATCCGTTCCTGGACAGTGACGGTTTGCAAAGGTGAATCCGAACAGATGGCGATATCCCGGTGCCCGAGCTCCCACAGATGCTCTACCGCAAGTTTTGTACCGCGTCTTCCATCCGCCGCAATATAGTGTGTCTCGACACCAGGCAGATAGCGGTCGATCAGTACAAAAGGAAAACCGGAGAGCTTCATGCCAAGGATCTCCTCGTTGTAGTTTTCCTCATCAACAGGAAAAATTAACAGGCCTTCAGCGCCGAGTGCCTTCAGTTCCTTGATGACATCCTTCTCTTTATCCAGCCTGCCATGCGTGAACATAATCATGCTTCGATAGCCTTTCTCGCTAAGAGCTTGTTCAATTCCCTCAACCAGTCTGATGGCAAAGTAATCATGGATGGATGGCATAATCACACCGACCATCCCTGCAGCCAGTGTGCCTTCTCTTCCCTTTATTGCAGCAGCCGGCGTTGAAGTCGAAGGTACGATATCGTTTTCTTCTGCCACAAAACTGCCCTTGCCAGGCACCCTGGCGATCAGCTTCTCATTCGCTAATCCTGTCAAGGCATTGGCAACGGTGATTTTACTGACCTGAAACTGATCCATCAGTTCCTTCTCTGTCGGTATCCGGTCACCGGGCTTCATCTTTTCTGTCGTTATGATCTGTCTGACATAGTCCTGGATTTGCTGATACAACGGAACACGTTCGTTTGTATTCATTCGGATCACATCACCAATTCATTCGTAATATTTGAGATATATAATATATCCTTTCACATAAGAGCGCAATAAACAAGCTGAACTTATCCGGAGTTTGACACAAGATCTCCTAGAGTTATCGTAATTAAAATGTCTCTTTTCCATAAAAATTGGGAACTTTTGTCGAAGCTCTTGCAATAACATATATGTATATATTTAATATATCTTGAAGTGAGATGTGTTGCCTGGCTTTTAAGCCGCAAAAGGAGGACGGGATGACTGAGGGATACACACGCTCATATTTCTGATTATAACAAGGAGTGAATTGGCCATGGCTCGTAGATTCACGATTCTCTGTTTAGCCTTCCTCTGTGCTTTTTCCTTAACTGCCGGAGCGGCATCCGCCTCGGAAACCAGTGTTCAAACCGCTAAACCTGGAGATTCCAAAGCTAACCGTGAACTCCCCCGTTTCAAGAAACCGAAACATCTGGATGCAGCCGATATCTATGATGCGCCAGGTGATATCAAATTACTGTTTGGAACGTTACAGGGAATAGTAAACAGGAAACAACCGCGAATCTATCTGATCGAATCCCAGGAAGAAGGAAAATTGACCTGGCTCAACGATCTCGATGTACCCTATACACTTCATCAGGATTATTGGGACGTGTTTTCGACATACCGCAGTGAAGTCAAAGGCATAATTGTGTATGATCCGAAGTTACCTGATTCAATTAACGTGGCAACCACGCTTGCCGGTCTGAAGGATGCTGTAGTTGCCAGTCCGGAGCTGGCGAGCCAATTATCCAAAGCACCGTACAACCTGAAGATCCTCGATGATCTACAGGGTAAGTTCAGCAGCCGACTTGATGCGTACACCTGGCAATATGAGCATCTGTGGAAGAAGACAACCCACCAGATGTTAGTTGGACTGGATCCGGATACAGCCATTCGTATTCCATCCGGTCTTCCCGAGTCATTTGTGACCATTGCAGAGGAGAAGCAGCCCATACGAGATGCTGGCAACCGAGACACGTATTCCCTTGACCTTACTTCGCTGCTTGGGAAATCAGAGGTTTATCTCCGGTTCGATGACGCCTTAACCCAGGATGGCTGGGGCCCAGCCGTGCATGAAGTTACCGTGAAGGCGGATGGCAAAATCATTGCAAACTTCGTTGCAGGAACACCTGAAGAAGAAGCTTTTCTGTATGACAGACAAAATTCCAAGGTTGCCGAGGGGCAAGGCGGTCACCGTTTCGCCGATAATGGCAATTATTTTGTATATGAATTCAGCCCTCCTGCGGGAACCCAAGAGCTGACGGCTGAAGTGGACATGTGGAACCAGTTTAAGGTATCGGCTGGTAATATCCGCCCGCTCTCAGCCGAGCAGCAAGAACCCTATGCCTATTTACGGGATTACGCGGTCGCTAACAAAGCGATGGTATTTTGGCTGGATTCCAATGTGCCTGATCAGAAAGCACTTTTTGAGAAAATCATGTCCGACGTGAAAACCGGTACTCCCTACCTTGGCTGGTTCAGCAATGATGTGGAAGGTGAGTTCAGCTCTGTTGAGATTGCTTCCCGATATGGCGTCTATGTACTCGCTGCAGACTGGTTCAGTAATCTGACTGTTTTCTCGGGAACCGAGCCAAAGTTCAAACCTGTCCAAAAATCTCCACGTCCGGAGTTGGAGAACAAAATCTACGTGACGTATACCTTCACTGAAGGCGATAATTTTCAGTACAACCAGCACCGCATGCGTGTCATGTGGGAGGATCCGGCGCGAGGCAAAGTCCCCATCAACTGGACTTCAAGCCCCCTTCTCTATGAGGGTGCACCAGCGATACTGAATCATTATGTGAATACTGCAACCCCCAATGATTTGCTGATTGCCGGACCATCCGGTGCAGGATACCTTTATCCGGGTGCATGGCCAGACTCAAGCTTCCGTCCATTTTTGCAGCAGACCGAAAAATACCTGGAAAAGACAGGGATGAATATCTCGTATGTGTTGAACCGGGAAGACAGCGAAAATATACCTCTCACGCCATTTAAAGCAAGCGCTTACGAGAAAGACTACCATTCACCAGGACTGTTCATAAGCTATGAAGACACTTATGGTGTTGAGATCGTTGGCGAGAGTTTGCCGGTGTCTACAATTCGTGGAATAAGTACAGCCCAGGACGGATTGCAGGTATTGAATGAGGCAAAAACGAATTGGGATGGAAAGTCGCCGTTGTTCATTTCCCTTGGGTTGCTTGCCTGGAGCATGACGCCATCCGATGCACTCGCACTCACCGAAGAACTGGGAGCGGAATTTAAGGTTGTGCGAGCGGATGACTACTTCTCCCTCATTCGGGAAAGTTACCATTTGCCTGCTTCCAAGTAATCTCCCATACTCATAGAGAATTTCGACTGATATACGCATAGAACGCATAGAAGCATCGGAACCCTTTGCTAGGGATTCGATGCTTCTTCTTCATGTTGATCGATAATAGATATTTTTAAGTCGACCATACAATAAGTAAATTATTTACTTGGCTTTTCTGGCTTGGAATGTTTGCCAGCCTCCAGTTTCGCAGCTGCCTCCAGCAGAAAGACACCGCTAAGCTGTGCAGTCAGGTGGAGTGGATTCTGGGCTGGTTGACCCCAGGCCTGACCGAATAACCCGCTTTTCCGGCTGCCTTTCAGTAACGCGTCTGCATTGCGATCAATCGCTTTCTTCAGATTCTTGTTATGACCAATGTCATATAACTCCGCCAGGTAACGGATCAATATGCCTTTGAACAAGGCACCATCTCCGTCCCCATCCTCTAAGAAAATCCCCGTCTTCTCATTCGTCAAGGACTTCAGGGATCCCGCGGCTGTCTTCTCTGCATCTTGCAAATACATCTGATCTCCTGTAATCCGGTAAAGCTCCACTCCGGCTCCAATGAATGTACCTTGGTTGTATGTGAAGATCCAAGCTTCATTAACATCAAGCGTGCCATCCTCGCGCAGCACCAAACCATCCGCTACGAGTCCCGTTTCCGGATTTACAAGATATTGTTTTTCCCAATCATATATCTTTTGCGCCCATTCCAGGTCCTGTGTATCACCAAAGCGTTCATATAACCTTGCTGCCAGAATGGAAGCCGGTCCGCTGGAGCATGCATTCCGGTTATACCGCTGATCCTTCTTCCATGCCATACCGCCCAGATCATCCTCCCACCAGGCTGTTTTAATGTCTTTCCAGAGATCCAGCACGTATCCTTTCATTTCTTCACTGCCTGTCGCATCATATAACCGAAGAGCAGCAAGGGCAAGCCATTCCATATCATCGTAGAACTCATTATGAAGGGAACCATTGTGTTCAATTATACTGCGTACCAGTTCTTCCGCACGATCCGTGTACGCTTCGTCTCCTGTCCGTTCAAATCCGTCTACCAGTGCATCAACCGCATGAGCTTTCCACCAATAATTCAGGGCTTGCTCTCCTTCTGGTGTCGATGGATAAGCGTTATTCATCATTTTTGTTTCATCGTTCCAATAGTATTCATGCAGCTTCTCTTGTGCCCACTGTGCTTGCCGGGTATATTGATTTTTGCCTCCACCGCTGGCACCCATTGTGGTTACCAAAATAATACTGAGTACAACCGTCAGACTTACGATTTTCTTTTTTCTCATCCTAATCCATCCCTTCTTCGTCATGAGATTATTCTTTCACTGCACCGAGAACAATTCCGTGGATTAAATAACGCTGTAGAAAAGGGTAAATCAGCAGAATCGGTATCATGGAGACCAGTATTTTGGCAGAATTCAATGTGGTGTTAGAAATTTTATTATACTGCTGCAGCTGTTCAACGGAGAGATTCTGCATCTGATCTCGCGTGAGACTAAGCTGCTGCAGATAGGTCTGAAGCGGTATTTTGGAGCTGTCGTTGATTAGAATGATTCCGTCAAAGAAGTTATTCCAGTGCCCGACAATGACAAATAGCATAATGGTCGCCAGACTTGGCATCGAGATCGGGATGAAGATTTTGAGCAAAATTTTCATTGGTCCTGCTCCGTCAATAAATGCGGCTTCTTCGAGTTCCTTCGGAATTCCTTTGAAGAAATTCATCAGAAGAATCACATTGAAGACAGGAACGGCACCTGGCAGTACGAGCGCCCATATGCTGTTGATCAGTCCGAGCTTGCTAATTACCATGTACCAGGGAACAATGCCCCCACTGAACAACATCGTAAATACGATAATCCACATGTAGGTGTTCCGGGATCTGAACTGTGTGACACTGCGTGACAACGGATAGGCCATAAGAATGGTCAGAACCATATTAATGGCGCCCCCCAGCAGCACCCGTTCTACGGATATCAGAAAAGCATTCCAAAACTTCGTATCTTTTAAAATCTGTGCGTAGGATGAGAAGTTCAACTCCACTGGGAAAAAGTAGACCCTGCCGGCATTCACAGCCGTACTGCTGCTGACGGAAACCATGATCGTATTCACAATCGGGGCCAGGGACATGAATGTAATCAGGATCAAAGTAAACATAATCAACAGGCGGGATAGCCTGGAACCCAGCGTTTTTGATTGAATCATGCTAACCCTCCTAGAAAATTCTGTACCCCGCATATTTTGATGCCAGTCTGTACGAAACGACAATCAAAACAAAGCTGATAACCGATTTCATCAAACCAATGGCCGTCGCGAATGAATACTGCATATTGATCAAACCCATGCGGTACACAAAGGTATCAATAATATCACCTGTTTCATATACGAGCGGATTGTACAGGTTGAATACCTGATCAAATCCTGCATTCAACACATTGCCAAGACTCAGCGTACCCAGAAGGATGATGGTCGGGAACATGCCTGGCAGTGTAATGTTTAGCGTCTGTTTCCAGCGATTCGCCCCATCCATTGCAGCAGATTCATATAAGGCAGGGTTAATTGCCGTTAATGCAGCCAGATAAACGATGGTTCCATAGCCAAATTCCTTCCAGGTATCCGTCACAATAAGCAGCGGCCTGAACCAGTCATTGCTCGCCAGAAACATAATCCGTTCCAGACCGAGGATTTCAAGGAAATTGTTAATCATCCCGTCAAAGGAGAAAATCATCGTGAGCATCGTACCCAGAACGACCCAGGACATAAAGTGCGGCAAATACACAATGGTTTGAATCGAACTCTTGAATACCTTCAGCCGCACCTCATTAAGCAGAAGGGCGAATACAATCGGGACAATCAATCCAAGCACTATTTTCCCGACCGCAATGACCAATGTATTGATAAAAATCTGCTTCGCGTCCGGCAGTTGAAACATATAGGTGAAATTGCTAAGTCCTGCCCATTTGGAGCCGAATATGCCTTTGGCAGGAATGAACTTCTGAAAGGCCATGATTACACCAAACATAGGCACAATGGAGAAAATGAACAGCATGACCATGCCGGGCAGCAGCATAAAATGGTAGGTCATCTCGTCAAATCTCTTACGTTTCTTTTTGCCTGGGTAGAGCACTTCCCTTTGCGGATGTATCGTCGTTTCCACTTGCGCCATTGTCCGTTCCACCTCCATCCTGCACGTCTATAGGCAGGTCTTATCGGTAAAAGCACTTGCGGAAGTCTGGTACCAGGCTTCCACAACATTGCGCTCCTACTTCACTCCGGTTATTTTTACCTTTTGCTCATCTCGTTGACTTCTTCCGTGATCTCATCTCCACCTGTGCGTTTCCATGTGTCGACAAACGTATCAAATTCGTCTACCGGAGCTTGGCCCATAATGATCTTGAGGATCGTTTCTTCCTCGAGCTTCTGCAGGTTCGCCCACTTCAGCTTCATGGTCTCTGTTGTTCCATAGAAGCCTGCAGGAGTCACTTCCAGATTGGGGTTATTTGCTTCACGTTGTCCTTCAATCCGTGAGAGGTATTCGCCGTAGGTGTTTACGTCTATGGCATTTCCTTTCTCCTTGAATTCCTGATAAGCCTTGAATGAAACGACCCGGTCTTCCTGAACTTTGGAAGCATCTCCGGTCTCATCGGCTTTCATTAAATCTTCGTAATAGCGCTTCAACACATCGTCATAATCGACTTGCATCGGGATTTGTGTTGGATCGTTGTTCCAACGGCTCGCATCGGTCAACATCTCATCGGGATGTTCCTTCTTGTAATTGATCGCATCCTCTGTTAATGCGTAGAGGAAATCCGTTGTGAGGTTAACTGATTTCATGATCGCTTCAGGGTGGGCAAAGTTCTTGTTCACCACGACGATCCCTCCCCCTACAGGATCCTGCCGAATCGTTTTGAACTTGCCGTTCTCATCCAGTGGTGCCGATACTGCAACCCAGACTGCATCCGGATCTTGTTTGATGGAGTCTTTGTAGTTGGTATAGCCGATCCACCATGGATTAAAAACCATTCCCGCCTGTCCGTTAATTACGAGTGCCTCTTTCTCTTCACTCGACCGGACAGCAAATTGTTTATCAATCAAACCTTCCTTATACATGGCACTGACTTCCGCCAGCGCTTGCTTCATTTCCGGCTGAACTGAGCCGTATACCACTTGACCATCTTTCTCGATCCAGTTCATCGGAAAGGCACCATGCGCAGCAAATATCGGGGTGAAGTTCATTGCATTGGAATCCATCACCATGCCCACCGTCTTGCCTGTGCCCGATACATCCTGTTCCACAAATGTTCTGGCGAGATTCCACACATCCTCCACAGATTCCGGCAGCTTGGCGCCCACCTTATCCACCCAATCTTTCCGAACCCACAGCAATTGGTGCTGATTCCCAATGTTTGTCATGGGAAGACCCATGATTTTGCCGTCCACCTTAACCTGATTCAGCAGCAAATCCCCATAGGATCCGTAGATATTCTTCACACCTTCGGACGCTGTCTTCTCGTATACCTCTGTCATGTCGGCGATCAGATCATTATCAACCAGCTGGTTAAAAATTTCGCGGCTGACCAGCATCACATCGGGCAAGTCACCCGTGGTCATGGATAAGGACAACTTCTGATCCATGTCGTCCGTTTCCCAAGCAACCTTGGCCTTGACATTCACCCGATCTTCGACATAACGTGTGGCCAAATTGTCCTCAATGGTATCGCCGGGAGGCAAGTTATTGACATGATTCGTATTTCGACCAATTGTGAATTCTACGGGTGTCTCATATTTACCATAAGGTTCGTAGTCCTGCTCCGATATCTGAGGCTGTGCGTTATCACTGGTCCCCCCGCTGCAGCCGCTGAATACAACCAGCATCATACAGGCCATCAGTAGTGAAGCGATCTTACCGCGTTTGTTCATCCTGTCATCCCCTTCATTTGATTTGCTTGAATAACAAAATTGTATGCGTTTTCAATTTTGGCGTATATGCAATTTTTTTCGGATATGTATCACTTTTTTCATGACCTCCACTTTCCTGCCGCCATCGTTCATCACTTGTACGGAGAACTAAATAAGCGGCTGCCGCAGCAACCGCCTTCATTTCTAACGTTTTGTTTTGAGCCTGTCTGTTGTTTAGTTGTTATGCTGAAGAAGTCGGGATCACCATAGACACTTCTGTTCCGTGTCCCGGCTCACTTCGAATGGCGAGTCCATAATCCTGTCCATAATACAGTTTGATTCGGTCATTTACGTTCCTCACCCCGCATCCCCCATTTTCACTGGTTAGCAACCGCACGATTTGTTCAGGCATCATGCCTACGCCGTTATCCATTACAGCTAATTTTATACCTTCACTCACCCGGCTGATCGTAATCTGAATGCAGTAATCCGTCGCATCCGGCTCTACAAAACCGTGTTTAATAGCATTTTCTACAATAGGCTGTAAAACAAAATGAATCACTTCAGCTTGCAGCAACTCTTCATCAATATCGTAATCCACGTCAAACAGACCATCATTCATAATGAGCTGCAAATCCAGATATGCCTTAATATGCTGGGTTTCAGCCTCAATTGTGGTCATATGTCTCCCCTGGTTCAATGTCGTTCTGTAGAAACGGGCTAATGCCGATACCATATAACTGGTTTCAATGTCTGCCTTCTTCTCGGCTCTCCATCGGATAAATGAGAGTGTATTATACAGAAAGTGAGGATTAATCTGGCTGATCAGCCTGTTATATTCACTTTCCTTCTTGGCGATCTCGGCGTGATATACCTGTGAGATCAGGCTGTTGATTCTTCTGAGCATTTTACCGATGCCGTTCGTCAGTTCACCGAATTCGTCCCGGGATGAACTCTGAATGATCACTTCCAGATTGTTCCGTTCAACCTTGTCAACCTTGTACTTCAGACGAAGAATCCGGCGCGTAAAGTTGTTGGAGATGACATAAATCAGCAGAAAGGTAATGATCAGGCTGAGAATAATGACAAACAGAGTTATTTGAAAAATGCCCATTGCATTTGCATACGCATTGGTATTCAGCAGACTATAATGGATCGTCCAGCCATTGCTGGAGAGTGATCGGTTTAGGCTCAGATCGCTGGAATCCCTTTTCTCCAATCCCGTTGCACCACTCTGCTTTCTGTTCTCCTGAAAAATAACCTGCTGATCCGAGTCTTCGATATGAACGGACACATGCTCAGACAGATTATCCAGATCTCCAAAGATGCTGTCATGCTGAATGGAAATCACCATAAAGTTGCTGTCTTTCGGGTTGCTGATCAGTTCCTGAACCAGATATAGCTTCTCCCCGTCCACAACCCAGCGCCTGCCTCGGAAACCGTCGTACCACGCTTGGCTCCTGAACTCCCCGATTGGCAATATATTATTGCGAATACCAAGAAGCTCTCCGGAAGTATAGAAGGTAATCCCTTCAATATTATCGTCCATCATTTTGATGTTTGAGATCAATGGCTCCATAATGTCACGAAAATCCAGGTACATATTATAATAATTATCATCGTAATCTTTGGTAAATATCTGCGAAAATTCCCGATTAAGTACCATAAACTCGCTCAGCGTATTGTACCGATTGATTTTGTAATCCATGATGCTCGCCACCTGCTCCAGACTTGCTTCCGCTTCACTTCGCAGCTCTTTCATCTGAATACGGTAGGATTGAATGAAGGAGAGCAGTCCAAGCAGAAGAATCGGAATAAGGGCAATGACCAGATGAGAAAGCAGCAGCTTGTTACGGAACCTGATATCATTGAATCTGCTCTTGATCCACCCGATCATGAAGCACCCCGCACTCTCTGAACTGTAACGGACTGATGCCGAACTTGTTTTTGAACAGCTTGGCAAAGTAGGAATGGTTGTCAATGCCGACAGCCACCGCAATGTCATTGATTTTCATATTCGAGTGAACCAGCAAATGACTTGCACGGCTCAGCCGGTAATCCGTCAAATATTTCGAGAAGTTCTCCCCGGTTTCTTTTTTAAACAAAATGCTTAAATATCCTGGTGACAGGTACACATCGTGTGCTGCTTCAGACAATGAAATATCTTTCTGATGATTATCCTTCACGTAGTCCTTAACCTGCCGAATAACCTTCATTTCCATGGATTCAGGTTCAGACTGCCCACCGTACGGGCTCAGTTTTGTGATATCCACCATGACCTGCAGAAACTCTTCCTTCACCAGTGGTTTAAGCAAATAATTCACGACGCCCAGTCGAATGGCACTGCGGGCATATTCAAACTCATCGTATCCACTGCAAATGACAATATCCAGGTTCTGCTGCGTTTTGCGTGCTTGCTTGCTAAGTTCCAATCCGTCCATGAGTGGCATTTTGACGTCAGTGATCAGGATATCAATTGCATTTTGAACCAGAATCCGTTCCGCGGTTTTTCCGTTCTCCGCTTCCATGATGTGAAAAGGAAAGCCATAGTGAGCAATCAAATTCTTAATTCCTTCTCTTTGAACAGACTCATCGTCAACAACCAGAACATTAAACATCATGACATCTCCTTTGCGAGTGAAAGTGAGAGGATATAGAGAATGGGAAAAACATGTTATTCATGATATGCCAGTTACAACGTAGTATATCATAGAATTAAGAAAGGGCTTTCATTTATAATCAGCATTTCAATAGCCGTCTTTTTCAGACCAAAAAAGCCGCCAATTTAGCGACTTCTCCAGCGTAACGATGTTCACTTGTATCTACATCTGACCATTGTTGGAACTTGCCATAGGTCTATTTCGTTTAAGAAACGATAATTTCTTTTTCCATGATAAAATCATCCATCACATATCCATGGCCAATATCAGCAACTTGTTCCCGAACCGTCTGGAATCCTTTTTTCTCATACACAGCAATACTGGATTCGTTATGACGATTGACTGTCAACCAGATCAGGTTAATGCCTCGTTCTATACATAGTTGCTCCAGAAAAGCAAACGCTTGGCTGGCGAAGCCCTGTCCCCTATGTTCCTTGCCGATATAAAATTTACTCAGGAACAGCTTGCCCTCTTCTTGTCTTACTGATATATATCCGACAGGAGAGTCATCACGTTGGATGAAATAGTATTCGTATCCCTGTTGATCGATCTGTTCCTTAATGGCTGACTCGGATTGATATTTTTGGATCATGTAATCAATTTGCTCAAGAGTAATGATAGCTACATAATATTCCTGCCAGATTTCTGCGGCCAAACGGGACAGCTCTGCGATTTCTTCTGATGTGCTAACTTGCGGAAATATAAGATTCATGGGTATGGCCTGCCTTTCGTGGATCTCTCTGGTATGACTCAGACTCCCTAAATATTATCAAATATTCCGATAGAATGTTAGTCACATCAAAGTTTCATTCCTCTAACCTTCAGGTATTCAAAATAGGTATCTCCCCAAGCAAATGTTTCAGGTTAATTGCATCCCACGGCATGTGCTCGGTTATGCCTAATCCAACGACTTCGGTCTCTTCAGACAGTTCCTTGATCAGGTGAAGAAGTTGTGGTATTGGCATGGTACCCGCTGGAGACAAGTCGTACGGTTTATCAGGGTTAGCGAATAACAGAGAACGGAATTTTGTGGGGTCCAGTACATCCAGATCGAGATGAATTGCAAGATGTTTGATGCCACTCTTTCTAATCCATTCTTTAATCACTTCAGTGCTGTTGGATAACTCCTCTGTTCCAACTGTTTTGATCCCCAGTCTATGAATGACTTCCGTTTCTTGTTCTGTAGGAGCTGTCAATCCCGCCATAAATACATTCTCAGGTTTCAGAGGCACTTTCACGTGTCTTGCGAACTCCGGATCTCCCTCTCCCAGAAGATTTCCCAGCGGTAGTGTATGTCCATTATCATAGCCTACATATCGTACCAAATCACTGTGAGCATCGATCCAGATCAACCCTAATTCACCGCCATATCGTTCGTTAAGGTAGGCAAATGGAGCTTGTTCAACCAAGCAATCGCCACCAAACATAACAATGCGATCAGGCTTATGGGCTTGGATGATATGCTCGGCAGCCTCTAATTGTTCCAGCAGCTGTGTTCTTCCATGCATACCGTTCTCATTTACAAGCGGAGTTCCATCATATGCTTGAACGGGAACTTTAATAAGTGGTTGATCATGATCCGGAGCCAGCCAGGCTAGGAGTTCGGCTCCAAAAGAATAGTTAGGATTGTCGCCCCCTTGCCATTGCGGCATTAACAGGCGTATTGTTTTTTTAGACATGTCATACTCTCCTTTACTTGAAAGTAAGGCTAGTATAAACTGAACGAAAATATAATCGTAGTACGCACTTTAATGGTAGGTACTACCCGGAAGGATAGTGTACATATGAGTATGGCTGAATATAAAGGCAAAGTGAAGAACATCCAGGATACCCCTTTTGGTTATACGGTGTCTGTAATCGGCGGCAAATGGAAAATGGTCATTCTCTACCTTTTGGCCGAAGGTCACACCGTTCGCTTTAATGATCTGCAAAGGCAGATTGGAGCCATTACGTATAGAACATTAAGTTCACAATTAAAGGAATTGGAAGCAGACGGTCTGGTGAACCGAAAGGAATATCCTCAAATACCACCCAAAGTCGAATACAGTCTCACAGCCAAAGCGGAGACGCTGCTTCCGATCATGGAAGAGTTGTGTGAGTGGGGTGTGAAGAATCAAAACAACTAATATAAAGCCATTCAATTATGTTTCAGGTTCAAATGTTGATCTATCGATCTCCACTGGTTCAATGGGATTAAACAAAAAAGGGTTTCCTTTTAAAAATTCTCTTATACACGCTTGAGCATATGGTTGTTCATCTATTAATCTTGAGGTTTCTTCCGGATCAGAAGCGTGATGACAGTAATTCTCAATCATAATCATGATAAAGAAACATTCCAAGTCCCGAATAACATCCGTTCCTGGTCTCCTCACCTTTTCATAACTTTGAATAAAAACCATTCGGTCTCTTGGATAGAGTCCCACTAGAGCACCTGCCAGGTCATAGAGAAAAAAGCCGTAACCACATCTTCCAAAATCAATGGGAAAAGGTTGATCACCCTTGAAAACGATGTTACCGATATGCAAATCAGCGTGGATCATTCCGTAATTTTGTTTATTTACGTCCATATCGGCAAGTGTAGCGAAAATCTTTTCGGCAGCATGCTGATATTCTGTCCAGGCTTGATGTGATAGAAAACGTGTATAATAGTGCTCCAGCTTAGCCATCTCACCTCTAAAAGAGTCTGCTCCCCAGACCGGCCTTACAAAACCCGGAGGTGAGATAAACTTGGCCGCTGCTTGATGAAGTCTCCCCATCATGTCTCCCATTATAGCTGCATGATTCCCTGTAATTTCACCGTTTAGATGCTCTCCTTCCACCCACTTCATCACCGTGACATACGGTCGTTTATAACCCTCAGCTGTGTTGATCTCCAGAACATAAGTACCTTTTATTGATGCTACTCCCACTGGGGCATATATCTCATCCAAAGCATTTAAAGATTGAAGAAAGATAAGTTCTGACTGGATTGCTTCCTTGCTCCAACGATCGGAATGAATGCGAAGCAAATACGAATCCGCTGTACTTGTTTCGATTTTGTATGTAATCGTATCCGACAATTGAATAAACTGAATGCGTTCCCACGCCAAATCATACTGCTGTAGCGCTGATAAAGCGACATTTCTGGCCCGTCCTAGCAGAGACTTTCTTTGCTCAGCCGTGTCATAGCGAAAAAAATCTTTCATGCACCTTCCTCCTCATCATCCTTTAAATTGAGCCTTGCTTCTGTCCTAAACAATTATAGGTTTCTTGGTGCAACCGAAATATGTAATGATTCATTATTAATTGACTTTTACCTTTGTTTATAGGTGAGTTCAAGAGGGTGAAATTTTTTTAAAATAGTCGAAGAACCATGACATTGAGATGACCATGGTTTAATTGTTCTTTGAGTATTTAGAGATAGCAGCAGACAATCCTTAGGGCTGATTTATTTAAGGTTTATAATTACCATGCTATCTACTGACTCCTGTTCGGTTATTTATAAAGTCTTCAAAAGCATCTTTGTGTTGCTGGTTAAAGAGTTCTGGAACGAAATCAGGGCTGAAAAATCTCAGTTCAATGCTCTCCTCATTGCTAGCATCCAATTGACCTCCGATAACTTTTCCGTGATACATAAATGCGATAGTCTGAGCCTGATCTCCATTGGGATATTCATCAAAATACTTTGTATATATGCCAACCAAATCTCCGATCGATACAATTAAACCCGTTTCCTCTTTTATTTCCCTAATTGCAGTTTCTACTGCTGATTCTCCCAGTTCCATTGCACCTCCGGGGAACCCCCATGCATTTCGATCCCTTCTTCTCTGAAGTAAAATTTCTCCTTTATTGTTCTCAATAATCGCCCCCGAAAAATTCAGGATAATCATGTCTTTTCCGACCTTACTTCTGATCCATTTAATATAATCCATATTTCCTCCTCATTTAGAAGACAGACAAATGGTGGTGGTCGGTTTGCCTTAGAATGCCATAGAATCAAACAACAAGGCACCCTGAATGCTTCTGTTGTAGTTCGATTAATAAGCTCTCTACTGATTAAACTCAGAGTTCGAGTACAGTTACAAAGCTCACCGTGACACACTTCACCATTTTCGTTGAAGCCTAGGCTCTCATACAGCTTTTTTGCAGCCAAGTTGTCTGGGCTATACGGAATCCAACATAATCGCGCAGGACCAGCTGGGAAAGTTCGAATGAACTCTATCGTTTTCTTCAGCGCTTCACGACCATAGCCCTGTTTCTGGTGCTCTTTATCAATCATGAGTCGTAAAATACAGTAGTTGTTGTCAGCGATTTCAGGAAGATCATAACCGGTGATTCCATATGTAACCATAACAAAACCTACGGGTTGTTCATCTGCATAAATCGCAAACGGAAAAGGGAAACCTCCATTGGTTGCAAGAACATAACAAGAAGCTACACTTGAAAGATTCGATGCAGCATATTTTTGCTGTTCTTCTGCTACTTCCAGGTTAAATATGGCACGTCGGTTATCCAGTGTAATTTTTCTGAGTGTAATCATGATTTACCACTTCCCTTCCATGCATAGATTCTTTAACTACCTCATTTGGCAAACTCCCTAATCGTTAGTCACCTCATGACTTTCAATTTCGCTGTCTTTATTAAAATTCAGTCTTAACAAGCTGTCATCAACTCCAAAACCCGCTCTTCCCAAGTAGTATACAAATTGATGAGAAGGCTCATTTACCTTTTGTGTTGGTTCACCAAGTAAATCAATAATCTCCGTTTCTGTCATGCCAATAAGTTCATACTTGTTTATCAAGCTGTACACCATGCTATTTCTTTTCTCTGGTTCTGTTAACCATGATTCTTTATCAAACTGATTATTATTACATGCACTAAGAATTAGTAGTAAAAGTACAGAGAGCATCATTCTTTTCATGAGATAATCCTTTCACCCATCTATTGTAGTACAGATTAAATATGTTTTTAAAAGATTGATAAACCTCCATCTTTACATTAATGTCTGAAAAAATTTATTTTTCACTTCTATCTTATTGTGTTCTGCCCATTCATTCAGTTCCCTTAATCCTTCGTTCTCCTCATCCTTGTCAAAATAAAAACACAAATCCATAGGTACCAATCGCCGATTATATAGTTTAAAACCAATTCTTCTATAACCCATATAAATAGATTCAATCTGAGAAGATTCATACTTGTTGGCTTTTGAACAGATGACATAATCGGTTCCTAAAGTAAACGTCAGTTTAGTGAAGAGCATTTTCAACAGCACGATGATATAAGTCAAAATCGTTATGCTCATAAACGAGTAAAAAAATCTGGACCATTGATCATCGCTTTCATTCAGATTAATAAAAAAAACAATTTCTAATATGGACATCGCTAGTAAATTTATTTTGGCCCTTGGATAGATTGTTTTAAATGTTTTTTCCATACCTTCTCTCCTTTCTCCATTAAAGTTCAGCTTAAGCTATCATCCTATATTCACAAAGGTTGTTTGAATCCATTCCAAACCTTTCATTTAAAGTCCACTAACTGACAGATATGAAAGTAACATACTTATGATAACCCATATTACTCCAATGAAGAAGAATTATATAGTTAAGGGAATATATTCAATATCCAAAATAAATAGTTGTTAAAACAAAAAAGTCGCCATATAGGCGACTTGATGTACAAATATTCTAACAATGATATCTAAGCGTGCTGCCTTGTCACTTTTCTCCTACATTTTCGCACCAGCTCGAACCAGAATCTCTTCAATTTCCTTGTAGCCTTTATTCTTCGCATGACTGAGCGGTGACACACCATCGCGATCCGAAATGTTCACATCTGCTCCATGATCAATGAGTAATTGAATCGTCTCCTGCTGACGTGCATTGCCATCGTTTAATATGATTGCTTCGAGCAGTGCCGTCCATCCCAATTCATTAACATGGTTCACATTCACTGAAGTTTGAGTCAGCAGTTCACGCACTACATCCACATATCCATGCTCCGAAGCCGGAATAAGCGCTGTTCCTCCATATCGATTCGTGATCGCCGGGTCCGCTCCTGCCTCAATCGTAAGTTTCAAAATATCCAAGTATCCTTCAGCGCCAGCGTACAGAAACGGGTTATTCTTCATATCGTCCTGTACATTAACATCTGCACCAGCTTCAATTAACATCGCGGCTGATGCCAGATCATTATTATAAGTCGCAATCATGGCAGCCGTTCTTCCGTTCTCGTCTTGAGCATTAATCTTAGCGCCCTCTTCGATAAGTTTTTCGATACTTTCGGTGTCTCTTTGCTCCGCTGCCTCTAACAACTGTATGTCCAGTGAAGTCATCGACATCTTCTCCTCCAATGTATAGTCGTTATTCTGTTCAGACACGCAGCCTTGGACGATGAAAATACTGCTTAATAGGATGACCATCATCAGCGACTTACTCATACTGCCTCCCTTCCTACGGTGTCACGATTACCGATGAAGCGACACTCCAGTCCCCTACTGGGCTTAACGTATAGGTAGTGCCTGACGTCAACTTTCCATCATTGACAAGGTCAAACACTCCAGTTGCACCTTTTCGGCTTGAATATTTATAAGTGGCTGTCAGAACGTCACCGCTAGGTGATGTTAACGTTACACTTCGACCAGAGAACAGTTCATCCCCAGGATCTTGCGCAAGCGTAACTTCAATTGAGGTTTCGCTTACAGCCTGAGCATTTGCAATCTCCAGCGCATCAAACGATCTCGCAGTGAATGAAGCATTGTCGATGTTTGCCCAGTCAGAAGAAACCGTATATGTGACACCGGATTGCAGCGTTTGACCTTCAGGCAAACGGAACTTCGGTTCTTGTTTGCCATCTGTCGATTGCGTGAACGGAACATATTTGGCAACGATTGGCTCGCCACCTTCTGGCGTAATTATAACTTGTCTTGCCTGCATGGAAGAGATTACTTGATATATTTTGCCTCCAGCTTGCTCCTGATCATTCAGCACAAATGCATTAGCTCCTCGTCCACCGCTGTAAGCCGAAATAATATAACCGTAATCCACTACACCGTTCTCTTGCAATGCTTCAATCTCGAATGTATCGTTTGTTACTTGACTGGCAGTCGTCATATTTAACTTCGTGCCACTGCCTTCAAAGGAACCAGCATCTTGGCCTTTATAAGTAAGGTTATACGTTTCCCCCGCATTTTGAACGGAGGTTGGGACGATATATGTCGCGATGGAGCCTGTTTTCAAACGAGGCATATTGGTTAACGTCAGTCCACCACTGAATGCAAAATCTGTCTGAGCCTTGGCAAATGCTTCATCCGCTGCTGTCAGCGGCTTGTCGAAGGTGACAATTAACGTAATGGCATTCAACGATCGAACACTCTGGATTTGAGCCTGGTCAGAAGGAAGCGCCTGACGGGCCGTTTGCAGCAGCACCGCTGCTTCGCCTCGCGCTGCTGAGCCGTTCTCAGAGTAGAAAGTGCTCATCCAATGGTGCACGGATTTTACATCGCGCTGCATTGCTTTGGATACGACTTGTTCGAGTTCTGCATCCGACACATGACTTTGCGGATTAAATTGACCATCGTTCGCCTGCATGATGCCGAGTTCAACGAGCTTTGATGCATAAGGTGCATACCACGCGTTCGGATTCACGTCCGTCAATTCGACGTTTTCTCCTGTCTTGCTCTCCAGATTAAATGTTTTATACACCAGTGACGCTAACTCTGCACGGCTAATGGCTCTATGTTCACCCATGGATTGATCGGCATATCCGTTCATGATTCCCAAGCTGTTCAGTTCTTTGACAGCAGCGTCGATCTGCTGATTGGTAAGCTGTGTCGTTGCTGCGGCAACGTTAGTCACGTATGTAGCTGCATGTACTTGATTAGAAGTTAATGGGAATACAGAAGTACCTAATGCAGTTATGGTTAGAAATGTAGCGATTTTTCGGGTTGTAGGATTCATGTTTGAATTCCTCCTCTATAGGTTGTAGTTGCCTGTACCTATAGAATAGAGGACAAAAAGAAACTCCCAAGGACAAAAATATTAACAAATTATAAACTGGATCTAATATTTCTCGAAACTTATACGGTGAACCGGTAGCCCGCGCCCCAGACGGTTTCAATGTAATCCGGATTTTTGGGATCCGCCTCCAGCTTCCCACGCAGTTTGCGAATATGGACGGTAACCGTTGCAATATCACCGCTGGAATCCATGCCCCAGATGCGCTCAAACAGATCAGATTTGCTGAATACCCGGTTGGGATGACTCGCAAGAAATACGAGCAGATCGAATTCCTTGGTTGTGATCGCAACCTCTTCTCCATTGGCAAAAACACGGCGTGATCCCTTGTCGATGTGAAGACCACGAATGTGGATTTCATCCTGCTCAGCTGGTTTGTTTTTGCCGAGGAGTCTCTCGTATCGGGTCAAATGAGCCTTTGCTCTTGCAACCAACTCGCTTGGACTGAACGGTTTAGTGATAAAATCATCGACGCCCAAATTGAAAGTCCTGATCTTATCGATCTCTTCCTTTTTCGCGGAGACGACAAGGATCGGCACCTCCTTCACCTCGCGAATGCGCCTGCACAATTCAAAACCGTCCAGTCCCGGAAGCATCAGGTCCACAATGATCAGATTGTAGTTTCCCTCCAGTGCCCTCTTCAGCCCTTCATCTCCGGTATGGCAGAGGTCCACAGAAAATCCGTTGAGCTCAAAATAGTCCCGTTCCAGTTCCGCTATCGTTGTTTCGTCCTCTATGATCAAAATGTTAGTCATTGCCTCTTATCCCCTTCTCGTCCATCAGCCGTTTCAGTTTAATATAAATGATCGTACCTTCACCCCGTTTGCTTTTCGCCCAGATGAAGCCTCCGTGTCCATCAATGATCTGGCGGGCTATCGCCAGTCCGAGCCCACTTCCGCCCGTTGATGAATTGCGGGATTGCTCTGCCCGATAGAAGCGTTCAAATATATGAGGCAGCGCCTCTTCCGGTATTCCCTTCCCATTGTCCTTAAAAGCCATCGTAATCCATTCGTCATCTGCTTGAAGCGTGATGCCGAATCGCTTGTTTTCATTTTCCATATATTTGAGTGCATTATCCACTACATTCACAACGGTGCGTTTTAATTTATCCAGATCCACAGAAGCCTTGACCGGACGAGACGCCTGATTATCCCAATCCAAGGCAACTCCCTTGTCTTCCAGATCATATCTCAGCTCTTCAATGCTGTCTTCAAGAAAATCGACGAGGTCTACCACCTTGAACAGGAACGGCTCTTGATTCAAGTCGAGCTTTGAATACAGAAACAGTTCATCCACCAACTTATCCATACTGACTGCTTTGGAGTGAATGATATTTACGTATGTCTCCATTTTCTCCGGCGTGTTGGCTACTCCATCACGAATGCCCTCGATATACCCTTTAATATTGGTGATCGGTGTGCGAAGGTCATGCGAAATGTTGGAAATCAGTTCTCTGCGGTTCGCTTCGTCTTGCTGTCGTAACGCATTGGAGCGCTGCAGCTGATTCCGCATGCTTTCAAAAGCCTCGCTAAGCTGTCCAACCTCGTCATTGGAACTGAGCTGAAGTTTAAAGGATAGATTCCCATTCTTAATATGTTCAGCTGAAGTCTTCAATTGATTCAACGGCTTAATGAAGCTGCGAGTGATCCAGCGGAACAAGAGCAGGTTCGCAATGATGAGAACACCGATAAGCAGGAGTGACATCACAGGTAGCAGCTTGCGCGTAAGCTCCGCAAAGGGACTTCTCTCACGAATAACGAAGATACTTCCCCGTTCTCCATCTGAATACTGAAAATCAAATTTCGCATACGCATAGAAACGTTCACTAATGTTGAAAGTGCTCCGAATCTGATAATTGTTAAGATCATAGGCAGGCAGTGCTTGCTTCAGCTCAGGCTGGTTGAAGGTCAGCGATTCGAAGATCTGGCTATTCTCCCGTCTGACGTAAAGCCCTGACTTCTCGGCTCGAAGCTTCATATCGTACTCACGCAGCAAAACCTTGTTTTGCAGCTCGTCGGGATCATTTTTGGCCAAAAACTTCATCTCTTGAAAGATCGCTTCTCCCTGCTCAGTCAGTGGATTGATCTGATAATGTACCTTGTAAATATCACGAAAACTCTGCAAATCCCCTGTAGCCGCAATCGTATAAAGACTTGCCGTAAGCAGGATGAACAGTAGACTTATGACGAGCATGCCCGTGAAGGACAGTAGCATTTTTATTCGAATTGACATGGGTTCCCCTTCTTAAACATGCTATAGGATTAGTTAGTGCACATGTTAACACAAGATCGATCCCATTGCCCATATGCAAAAAAAGAGTGCCCGTAATCGCATGACGATTCGTTATGTATGTAACCAAGTTAGTTCGTCAATTAAAACGAAACACCCGTATCAGGAACTTACCTGGTACGGGTGTTTTTAAACGTTCTTTGAAAACATCGGATTCACTGGTGTCCTACACTACAACGTAAATTTTTGTTGTGGGACTTCAATTTCCTTAAGCACCTTCGCTGGATTACCTCCAACAACCATGTTGTCCGGAACATCCTTGGTTACCACAGCTCCGGATGCAATGACAACATTGTTCCCGATGGTCACTCCTGGATTGATAATGGCTCTTCCGCCTACCCAAACATTATTACCGATCGTTACCGGTTTACCATATTCCGGCCCCTTATTTCTTTCGAAAGGATCGATCGGGTGTGTAGCCGTATAGATATGAACACCTGGTCCAAACATGCAGTGACTGCCTATCCGCACCTCGCAAACATCCAAAATGGTACAATCAAAATTGGTATAAAAGTGGTCGCCCACATGGATATTATAACCGTAATCGAACCGGATGTTGGGCTCCATGCCTATATGCTCCCCCGTTGACCCCAACAATTTCTTCAACATGTCTGTCCTGAGTTCCTCATCCGTTTCGGTACTCTGATTAAACATGCGTGTCATTCGTCTAGCATATGCACGATCACGCGTCAATTCAGGGTCCCAGGCCATATAAAGCTCTCCGTCCAGCATCTTCTGTTTTTCCGTTTTCATCGTATGTTTCACATTCCTCTCTGTTTTCTAATCATCTACGTTACCTCCGCTTTTCCACCAGTTCCAGCGAATAGGAGAGGCTTTCCAGCGTCATCGTAATTAATCCGTACATATAATCCTCATCTGGTTCGTCCAACAATCTGAACTGTGGCATATGCATCTCTGGTATGTACTTCAGGCATTCATTGCGAATAATATCCACATCTGCTGGCTGTACCAGATTGCCCGTTAATGCAAGTGTTTCCGGGTTCATCACAACAATCAGGCTCGATATCGCACGGGCCGCTAGCGGATGAAAGGTGTCTCGATTATGGAGCTGCCTGAACTGTTCATCATGGGTCAATCCTAACGGTAAAAAGGCGATCTCTCCAGCAAACCGGGTATTCCCCCTGTGTATGTGTCCATCTATCATGATGCCTGCACCTGGAAAAGAGCCTTCAATGAATGTGGCAACGACAATGGACTTCTCATCTTCGTATTCCTGCTTCTGATACAGACCGTAAACGGTTAGGTTCATGTCGTTTTCTACAATAACCTCAACACCATGTTTTTCTCGTATGGAGGCGGCGAGCGGAACATGAACCAGGTTTGGGATATCAGACACATTGATGACTCCTTGATGAACCGCACCTGGAACACCAATACCCACAGCTCGGATTTGCGGATAATTCTCTATAAGCCGATCAATCAGCTGATAGATGAATGCATCATTCATTTGCTCTAATTCCGTCATCTCGCATCCTTTTTCCACCGCCTCTCCCGCCAGATTAACAACGGCATAGGTGATGGAGTGCTGATCGATCCCAGCCTTGACCATAAGGCAAACGATATAGGAATAGTTTTCGTTATATTTATAAATCTGAGCAGGCCGACCTCCACTCGATTCCTCCAAATCGAGCTCTACGAGCTCACCCGCATCCAGCAGATCAAGCAATATGCTGCGGCAGGTCGCGACACTCAAGCCTGTTGCCTGTGCCACCATGGACTTGGTACCCTGTCTCATCGTTTTTAACGTTTGACGCACCAATTCCTGGTTCATTTTCTTAACTCGCATCGTGTTGTTTGTAATGGGCCCCTTCGTCATTTTTTCCACCTCCATTCACTTATAAAAACACTTTCGTTAAGTATTAACATAATTGATTTATTCAGTCTTGTCTACACATTTAATCATTGGGACATCGTACATAACATGATAATTAGATTTATAAAAATTCCTTATGGGCAAAATTTCTCTTTGGGTAAAATTGCACATTGGGCAACGAGTTGATATGATAGATGTATTCTTTAACTCATGGAAGCAACCGGAGGTGAGACCAATTGAAACAAAGTTTACGTGCCATTAAGAAGGAAGCCACTGCAAGTGCTCTGTCTGAAGCTGCATTTCAATTAGCATTAGAGCATGGAATGGACGGATTTGTAGTTGAGGATGTCGTACAGCGTGCCGGATACTCGCGAAGAACGTTTGCGAACCATTTCTCCTGTAAGGAAGAAGCTGTGGTTATGGCAGGCGAGCATTTTCACAGGATGGACGAATACTTCGAAATGATCAGTAACCTGCCCGAAGATACAACGCCGCTTGAGGTCATGTATCAGTTCATTAAGATGCAATTGACTGAAGAAGTTCTTCGTCGAATTCATCAGATTTTGGAGTTGTCTAAGTCTTATCCGAGCTTAATGCCCCACACGCTTACCCTCTTAAATCGCTTGCAACATGGAGCTAAATTGATGTTAAGTGAATTGTTCGGAGACCGCTACCCGGCTGGTTATAATCACTTTCTTGCAGGAGCTGTGTGTGCAGCAATCATCCCTATGCTGGACGGCAGTGTCCACATACAACTACCCGGGCTCTCTTCAGGAGAAAAGGAAGAATCTATTTCATTCGATGAGTACATAGATTCTATGTTTAAGTATTTGCGAGATGGATTTTAGATCAATAGAGATAAAAGGAGAGAAATCAATTCAATGTCTAAATTACTCTACAGGCTGGGGAAAACGGCTTACGACAAACCGTGGTATTTCATTATTGGATGGATTTTGGTGCTCGGCATTGTAGGAACAGCGCTTGGTATGAACGGCGTGCATGTCTCCTCGGACATTAAACTCGAAGGAACAGCATCCCAAAATGTTTTGGACAAATTGGAAAAAGAACTTCCTGAAGCCTCTGGCGGCCAGGGAAGCGTGATATTTAATATTCCTGAAGGTGAGCGGCTGGATACGCCAGAGAATCTGGCAGCTATCAGTAAGGCAGTAAGCGAGGTCTATAAAAACGATTATGTAATTAATCCTGCTGAGTTAGCTGCTGCAAGTGGCGCTGATGCCTCAGCCATGCAAGAACAGGCCAGTCAAAGTGCGGCTGCAGCCGGCCAAGCGAGTGCGGATCCAAGCAACCTGCCTCCTTATGGCCCATTGATGATTGATGGAATGCCTGTACCCGGGGTGTTGATCTCAAACGCTGGGGATGTTGCTCTATTCCAATTTCAATTCACCGTACAACAAAACTCTCTGCCAAAAGGTGTCACGGATTCAATAGTGAATGCCGTAAGCGAAGCTGAACAAGGTACCAACATCACGGTATTACCTAGTGATTCCTTGAAAGAAGTGGGTATTCCAATCGGAACGAATGAAATCTATGGTTTGATCATTGCTGCAATTGTGTTGTTCATGACGCTTGGTTCAATCGTTGCCGCAGGTTTGCCGATTGTCATTGCCCTCTTTGGAGTGGCGGCTGGTGTAGGTGGCGCATTTGCCATATCCAGTTTCGTAACGATGACATCCTTTACACCTGTTTTGGCCCTCATGATCGGACTCGCCGTCGGCATTGACTATGCGTTATTCATCGTCAATCGTCAGCGGAGACTGATTTTTGACCAAAATCTGAATGCACGCGAAGCAGCCAGCAGAGCTGTCGGCACTGCAGGTAGTGCCGTGTTCTTTGCTGGATTAACGGTAATCATTGCACTTTGTGGAATGCTGGTTATTGGCATCACCTTCCTGAGCATGATGGCCATTGTTGCATCGGTTACCGTACTCTTCAGCGTACTTATCGCCCTAACTCTTCTCCCGGCATTGCTGGGTCTTCTGGGTGATCGCATCTGCTCTCGTAAAGCAAGGGAGAACAATCAGTCCAAAGCACATAAAAAATCAAACGGTTTTGCGAACCGCTGGATCTCTGGTGTCGTGAAATTCCGTTGGCTTGTGATTGTAGGCGTCATTGTTATTCTGGGAACTGCTGCAATCCCGGTTGCCAAAATGGAACTGGGTATGCCTTCCGGTGCTACTGCCAACCTGGATACTACAGCACGTCAAAGTTATGATGCCATCACGAAAGGTTTCGGGGAAGGATTCAACGGTCCCCTGCTCATTGTCGCCGAACCAACAGATGCTTCCAAGACCGTATCCCTGCAAACATTGGGCAGTATCGCACAGGATCTGCAACAATTCGAGCATGTCTCTGTCGTGACACCTGCTGGTGTGAGTGAAGATGGCAAAATGGCGATTTTAAGCCTCATTCCGGATTCAGGTCCAACAGACTCAGCAACCAAGCAGCTTGTTGAAGAATTGCGTTCCCCGGACTCTTCCATTGCGGTTAATCACGACATGAAACTTGGTGTTACCGGACTGACAGCGGTCAACATTGACATGTCTGCCAAACTGGCTGAAGTTTTCCCGGTGTATATCGGAATTATAGTTGTTCTATCACTACTCATTCTTCTTTTGGTCTTCCGGTCCATCCTCGTTCCGATCAAGGCAACGATAGGGTTTTTGCTTAGTATTTTGGCCACGTTCGGTCTGACCACTGCCGTCTTCCAATGGGGATGGGCAAAGGCACTGTTCGATTTTGATACGGGCGGTCCTCTGCTTAGCTTTATTCCAATCATGGTTACAGGGATTCTCTACGGCTTGGCCATGGACTATCAGGTCTTCCTGGTATCCTCGATGAGGGAATCCTATGTACACGGTCATCGCGGTAATCAAAGTGTTATGAATGGTTATCAGATGGCAAGCCGAGTTGTGGTTGCAGCTGCCATTATCATGGTGTCCGTATTTGCAGGATTCATTTTCACACATGATATTATGATCAAGCAGATTGGCTTCGCCTTGGCCTTAGGGATTCTGATTGATGCATTTATTGTTCGAATGGCACTGGTTCCGGCTGTCATGTCTCTCTTCGGAGATAAAGCCTGGTGGCTGCCAAAATGGCTGGAACGTTTGCTTCCTAACCTTGATGTTGAAGGCGACAAGCTCATTGCTGAACTCAATGCAAAAGAAAAACAGTAAGGTAATTTTGACGAAGATTGTATTTAGCCTCTGACATCATTTAGATTAATCTCGTTATTTAATCCAATTGATTGTGTTATCTATATAATCAATCAAACAAAAGCACTTTCTTGGTTGCATCCTTGTCTGGCGACAGGGATGCATGACCTTGAAGGTGCTTTGTTTATGTGGGAGAGTTTGAGAGGGTTCATTTTACCCGTTCATGCACTAAGTCTTTCTGAAAAGCCAGAACCTTGTCCCAGTCGCCACTGAAAATAGGGATACTGTAATACCCCACTCTTTCATAAAGTGCTGCAGCTTCCGGCTGAAGTGGCCCCGTTTGGAGCTTCAAATTGGTATAGCCAAATTCAGCAGCAAGACGCTCGGCTTCAGTAAGGATGGCTTGGGCAACTCCTTTACGACGATAACCGGGTCTTGTGTACATGCGCTTAACCTCAACGGATTGATCATCCAGCGGCCTGATGGCTCCGCATCCCACCGGATGCCCATCCAGTCTGGCAACAATGAAAGCTGCGCGCGGCACCTCGACGTCCGATTGCTGAAATCCAGCGGTTCCATCTCCCCCATATAACAGGCCAAGCTCATGGCTTAATTCCCTGATCAACTGTTCTGAATCCTCACTGCGAACATCCTCAGCAGCCGCTCGTACGACCAATGACATAACTCAAACCCCCTTAACTCTATTGGTTTTATTGGCATTACCGTATATATATAAAGTAACACCCGTATCAGGCAGCGTCAATTGTTCCATCGATAGATCTTTTGAATAAGAGATTATCTACAACAAAATGCCGCCAGTTGGCGACTTGATGACCATAATCTTGTGTTATATTGTGATGCACAGTCTCACAAGAACGAACGATAAGGACTTTATTTTAACCACATAAAAACGGTTATAATCACGACGATAACCACTCCTGTGCCGACCCAACCCAAACTGCCCATCAGCTCTGCCAAGTTTCCAAATTGCGCACGATCCAACCCATCCTTGAATGTGCCAGCAGCATTTTTTTGATGCTCTTCTTGTCTTAAACGCTCCCTTTTTCTTTCCGGAGTTTCTTGATCTGTGTTCATCATTATCCCCTCCTCTTGATATAGCCTTAAGCTATAGCTGGATATAATTTAATGGAATTACATTATAGCTTCTTTTCTGTGATAACTTTTCTGTAACACATTGAAGAGGGGTTATGGTTATGACAAAAAGTAGCATTTTGGGTTACCCGCGTATTGGCGCAGATCGGGAATGGAAAAAAGCACTGGAAGCATTCTGGTCAGGTAAACTGGAAGAAGCAGCGTTTCATACACATTTACAGGAGATCCGGCTGGCTCATTTGCGTAAACAGCAAGATCAAGGAATTGATCTCATTCCAGTCAACGACTTCAGTTATTATGACCATATCCTGGATACAGCCGTGATGTTCGGGATTGTTCCGAAGCGTTTTACATATGACGGCGGTGCTGTTCCTCTATCCGTGTATTACGGCATTGCCCGGGGAACGAAGGACGCTGCAGCTAGCGAAATGACAAAATGGTTTAACACCAACTATCACTATATCGTCCCTGAACTGAATGATGTAACCCCGGTGTTTACCGAAAATAAACCCCTTATCGCTTATCGCGAAGCCAAAGAAAACCTCGGGATCGAAGGAAAGCCGGTTATTGTTGGTCCGTTGACCTTTTTGAAGCTCTCCAAGGGCTATGATAAATCCGAGACTGAAGCTTGGATTGATCGCTTGCTTCCCCTGTACACGCAGCTGCTTCAGGAACTGGCAGAAGAAGGTGTTCAATGGGTACAGATCGATGAACCCGTACTGGTCACCCAATTATGCGAGACAGACTTACAGCTGCTGCAGAAAATATATCAGACGTTTGCAGCGAAGGTTCCCAGCTTGAACATATTGCTGCAAACCTACTTCGAGTCCGTGGAGAACTATAGCGAAATTATTGCACTTCCGGTGCAAGGAATCGGATTGGATTTGGTACATGGACTCTCCGCTAATCTGCAATCCATCAAGGATTTGGGCTTCCCGGCGGACAAGGTTTTGGGAGCGGGCGTCATTGACGGACGCGGGATCTGGAAAGCTTCACTGAAGGAAAAACTGGCTCTGCTCGAAGAACTGACTGAATTCGTAGCACCTGAACGTCTAATCGTTCAGTCGTCGTGCAGCCTGCTGCATGTGCCTGTCACAACCGAACGTGAGACGAAACTTGCGCCTGCGTTGAAGAGTTCTCTCGCCTTCGCAGATGAGAAGCTGAATGAGATTGTTCTTTTGACAAAAGCGTGCAATACCGACAGTACTGACCTCCTTGCCGAGATCGATAACGCAGATCAGGCACTGCTGTCTCTTCAACAATCCGAAGAGCGCTACCGCATCGATATTCAGCAGGCTGTTGCATCACTCCGTGTACAAGAACCAGAGCGCTCCCTCCCATTTGCCAAACGTCATGCCGCTCAGCAGGAGAAATGGCAGCTGCCTCTTTTTCCGACAACTACGATCGGAAGTTTCCCCCAATCCGCCGAGGTACGCAAAGCGCGTCAATTATGGCGCAAGGGCGAATTAGACAACGAGCAATATGCCCACTTTATCCGGGAGCAAATTGATACCTGGATTAAAATTCAGGAAGACATTGGGCTGGATGTTCTCGTGCACGGAGAATTTGAACGTACAGACATGGTGGAATTCTTTGGTGAGAAGCTCGCTGGCTTCGCGTTTACCCAGTTTGGGTGGGTGCAATCCTACGGTTCCCGATGTGTGAAACCGCCGATCATTTTTGGAGATGTGGCATTTGTCCAGGAAATGACGGTTGAAGAAACCAAATACGCCCAGTCACAGACCAAGCAGCCGGTAAAAGGAATGCTGACCGGACCGATTACCATTATGAACTGGTCTTTTGTCCGTGAAGATATTCCCCGTGAGCACATAGCTTACCAATTGGCATATGCGCTCAGACAGGAAGTGGAAGCTCTCGAACAGGCAGGCATTGGCATGATCCAGGTGGATGAACCTGCTGTTCGCGAAGGCCTACCTCTCAAGGAAAATGAACAAGCGGACTATCTTGCCTGGGCAGTCAAAGCTTTCCGCATTTCCACATGCACGGTACAAGAGACAACCCAAATTCATACACATATGTGTTATTGCGAATTCCATGACATGATTGATTCAATTCAAGCCATGGACGCTGATGTAATCTCCATTGAAACTTCCCGCAGTCATGGAGAGCTGATTCACAGCTTCGAATTAAACACTTACAAACTTGGCATTGGGTTAGGGGTATACGATATCCATAGTCCGCGTATTCCAAGTTTGGAGGAAATGACAAACATGATTGACCGCGCTCTGCGTGTACTTGACCCCAACCTGTTCTGGATTAACCCGGATTGCGGTCTGAAAACCCGCGGACGTGAAGAAACGGTTGCTTCCTTGCGAAACATGGTTGATGCAACCAAAATTGCCCGTGAACAATATGATACAGTCAAAGTTCTCTAATCGTTAAAAAAGCAGGACATCCCTCTTCAGTTTAGGGTGTCCTGCTTTATTTGTATTACGTATTTTTTTGAGGAGACTTAATCAGTGCTTAGTCCTGCAAAAATTCGATCAACGCCGCATTAAATGCTTCAGCATGTGTGGCATTAAAGCCATGCGGTCCACCCTCAACAACCACAAGGCGACTGCCAGGGATGGATTCATGTGTGCGTTGTCCGCTGACTTCAAGCGGCACGATAGCATCCGAATCGCCATGAATAACCAGCGTCGGGATATTGAATTTCTCCAGGTCTTGACGGAAATCGGTAAGAGCAAAGGCAGCAATGCAATCCAGAGTACCCTTAGGTGATGCCAGAGCAGCGATATCCCGGTTATATACGCGGAAAGGTTCGCTCACCAGATCTGTACGATCGCCTGCAGCGAAAAAGTTATTCGTAAATCCATCTAAAAAGGCTAGGCGATCTCCCTTAACCCCATTTTGGAATTCTGCAATCGTTGCATCGTCCAATCCTCCTTGAGGATTGTCTTCTGTCTTATACAGGTAAGGAGGCACAGCACCTGCAAATACCGCTTTGGAAACCCGCTCTGTTCCATATGTTCCGATATAGCGAGCCACTTCGCCGCCTCCCATGGAGAAACCAACCAGTGCAGCATCGCGCAAATCGAGGTGTGTAATCAATTTATGTAAATCAGAAGCAAATGTGTCATAGTCATAACCATCCCAAGGTTGGGAAGACTGACCAAAGCCACGACGGTCATACGTGATAACACGGTAGCCCGCTTCAATCAGGGCAGGTACTTGCTTCTCCCAGGATCGTCCACTCAAAGGCCAGCCATGAATAAGGATGATGGGTTTTCCCGCGCCATGATCTTCGTAATACAGTTCAATCGGTTGTGCATTCTCTTCGCCTACATTTACTTTAGCCATGGAAAATCCCTCCGTTTAGTTATGATCTATTAGTTTGTTACTATTCAAATGCTACATATGCAATCTAGTATTGTCAATTGTACCCAAGAACTAAATAGAAACATGCGATTTTATTTCGAAGAATAGAGTGTTTGATCATCAGAAGAGGAGCTCTCATGTTGCAGCAAAAAAGCCGCCTGATAGGCGACTTCTTATGCAAATCTATTTTTTCAAAAAATATAATTTCTAACTTAGCTTAGTGGGCACTCGTTGCCGCGCCTGCTGCTGGCGATTTATGCAAAGCCATGCGTGCTACTGTTATTCCCCATGTAACTACAGCAATCAAAATGAGATTGATCACGATCGAAGTTACGGACGTTCCGCTATATATCAGTCGAACGTATCCCCGTACGGCGTTAGATGCAGGCAGGAAATCCCCAATGTGACGATAGAATGGTGTGAGCATTTCGGTCGCGATAATGTTACCTGCTGTCATGAGCTGGAAAGGAATCATGCCCACGTTAAACAGTGCACCCAAACCTCCAAATAGTACAAAAGACATTTGTGTCAGACACACGCAGGCGATGTAAACGAGAATATGGAATCCCCACATTTCCCAGAAGGAAGCGACAGGTGTGACAAACAACATGGCTACACTTGTAATAATTAGAGGAGCTACGATACACACGATTAATAACAGAAGCTGTCTTGCCCAGAAAATGTTCCATCGATCGTACTTGCGGCTAAGCATCATGGTCGACAGATTTAATTGAATATTCATGGTCATGACTGCAATATAGGTGATAAAACCGAGGATCATGGGCAGCATGCTAAGTGCAAAATTGGTGATATTATTGGTCTTAACCACATTTGTCGTTACCACTTCTTTTTGAACGATCCCCGATAGCTGAGCACCTACACTGGTAGATATGCCTTCAGCTGAACCTTCCAAAATGGATCTGGAAACATCCGAAGCGGCCTGATTGACATAATACGTTAATTCCCCTTTGCCCTCGTCCATGTTGGCAGAGAACTGAGCAGGAATGCTTACGATCATACCGATATCCCCATCATTCATCACTTGCTGCGCTTCTTCCAGAGTTGAGTAATTCTCTGTTTTATAAGGCACACTTTCCTTGATCATTTTTTCGATACTCTGTCCCTGGGCTCCATCGGAATTAACGATACCTATACTAAGTTGATCTACTCGTTCTGTCGCTCCGTTGTATCCTGTTAACCACACAATGGTAAATATTAATGGAACGACAAACGCAAAGACCAATCCGATCTTGGTTTGTAGAATCTTAAAGAAATCTTTTAATACTGAAAAAACGGTCATGAATTTCTCTCCTTCTTGGATATGCTCCGGGTACTAATTAATAGGCTAGCATATAATAGGCTATGCATGTATTTCGGCAAAAAAAGTCAGCTGACGGATCAGCTGGAGATCTTTTTATAGATTTTGTTAAGCAAAATGGCAAGTTGATCTGCCCCTTCAGGGGTAATTAAATCCCTCAATGAATGATCCAAATCATCCATCAGCGGGAGAACCCGTAAATAAAGCTCTTTCCCTTGCTCAGAAAGTCGCAGCAGGATTGCTCGCCGATCAACAGGATCTGTACTTCGAATAATAAGATCCTTCAGTTCCAATCGCTCCAGTGTTTTGCCAACACTCGTTTGATCTTTACCGTGGAGTTCGGATAACTTCTTTTGAGTGATGCCTTCGTTTTTATACAGCGATGCCAGTACACCAAATTGTTCGGGTGTTATACCGTAATCCTGCAGTAAATGTGTGACTCTTTTTTTGTGAACAAAGTATGTTCTGGATAGTAACAAACCAATGGGATCATTCTCTTGATGAGGTGACATTAGGTTAAACCCTCCCCGAAATACTAGCATAGCCTATTAATATTCTTTATGAAGAATATCTTTAATTTTAACCTTTGTCAATCTTTAGTTTCTTCCGCGTCGGAAGAGGTTCTTGTGAAAAATACACAAAAGCCGCCATACAGGCGGCTTGTTGCATATCTATTTCGCAAAACCATTGTTGTAAGCTACGATTACTCGAATCGATAGGTCCAGAATGTTTCTTTGCCGAATCTGTTCTGAATTTCTTTATCACTCAGTTTTTGGTTACCGACAAGCTCCGCAGCCTGAAACTGCGATCGGTGCGCTTGAATGGATCCCATTTTTTGTTCTATAAATTCAGCTACATCAACGATCACATCTGGTTTCCCGATGGCCTGCGCATGGTTTTTGGAGAACGCGACGCAATAAACGTTTGGACGCTTCTCTGCCGGAATTCGGGAAATTGTCCGGATGACGGCGGCTCCGGTAGCATCGTGATCCGGATGAACGCTGTAACCTGGGTAAAATGTGATCACCAGAGTCGGATGAAGTTCCTCAACCAGTGTCATAATTCGAGTGTCGAGCAAGTATGGATCTTCAAATTCGATCATTTTATCGTGAAAACCGAGCATTCTCAAATCCTGTATTCCAATGGCCTGAGCGGACTCTTCCAATTCCTTCTTCCGGATGGCTGGCAGAGTAACCCTATTGGCAAACGGCGGAATGCCCATATTGCGACCCATTTCTCCCAACGTCAAACAAGCATAGGTGACGAAGGCGCCACCATCTATGTATTTGGCCAACGTTCCGGCAACGGAGAAGGCTTCGTCGTCAGGATGGGGATACACCACTAAAATACGTTCATTTTCGTATGTTTTATTTTTCATGCTGTTTCTATCCTCCGCTTTCATCAGAAACTCTCCCGACTCAATTGAAATGCGACAACCAACTTGCCTTGACTATCGTGGCCAGCCAGAATTAATCGATCCTTTTCATTTTCGTCGATGTGTGTAAGGCCTTCTGCATATACCCAACCTGCAGTAGTCTTTAAGCCCACTCGGTATGGGTTCGTACCGGAGATGGATCCCTGTGTATATCGTATGGATGCATTCGAAATAAAGGCCGACGCCGGGTGACGAGTGCTGTCGAAATGATTCGCGTATGCACCGGTGGTCATTTCGAGGTGTAAGTATAGATCCTGATCGATGAATTGATTGATCCGGGCTTGAACATCTTGAGGTTGTATAAGCTGCATAGTAATCTCCTTATATGGTCTAAAGATCTAAAATACTAACTCCATCTTAACATATGTCAGGGGATAAAGAACAATTAGTGAGGACATGCCCACTTACTTCTGAATAGTTCTTTTCATGAGTAAACTGCTGCATGCTTCAATTCGTGTATGAATCGAATTCTGCTGTAAATGAAATTGCCGTCCCATTTGCAGTCTCATCCTCCGGTTCAATGGCAATCTTGCCGTTCATCAGTTGTACAATTCGACTGCAAATCGCTAGACCCAGCCCTGTACCTTCAGTCCGGCGAGTTATGCTGTTATCAACCCGATAAAACGGATGGAACAACTGACTTCGTTTCTCCAAAGGTATTCCGATCCCTGTATCCTTGACCGTAATTTGAAGCCGAACCTTGCTCTGATTGCTTGAGAGAAGTTTTGCCACTACGTTAATACTTCCTTCATTCGTGAATTTCAATGCGTTCCCCAGCAAATTAAGGATGACCTGTCTGAATCGTCCGTCATCTCCAATCAAAATCTCTGGAACATCGATATCAACGAACACGTTTACTTGAAGTTTTTTATTTAAAATACCTGCATGGAGAATTTCCAGCGTCTCTGTTATGGCTTCCCTGACACTAAATGCTTCCTTCAACAACTGCTCATGGTTGGAGTCCAATTTACTATAGTCCAGGATGTCATTCACGATTCGCAGCAATGACTTTCCGCTTTTTTGAAGAGTGGCGACATACTCCTTCTGTTTGTCACTTAGGTCAGTCGCCGCTAACAATTCCGTTATACCCATCACCCCATTCATGGGTGTCCGGATCTCATGATTCATTGTAGCAATGAACTCATTTTTAACTTGGTTGGCCAATTCCACTGCTTCTTTTTCAATTAAAAGGTGCTTCTGTTCATTCAGCAGTCTCCTTTGTACCGATAATGATGGAAACACCACGTCTTCCGAAGCTTGATGACTATAAAGAGGTGACTTAACAAACTCCACATCTGTCATCATATACTCATGTTCTCTCATCAATTTGAGCTGCAAGGAAGAAGAAATGGTGGCTGCGTTATAAGCACATACGGATACCATCCCAAACTCTTGCACTACACCACATGTTTGCCGCTCGTAATCAATCAGATTATCTTGGATCTTTGCTTCACTATGCTCTCCCCACGTCATTACATTGGCCCAGGTGCGGATGGACTCGTTCTTTTTTTGAACCGATCCCATCAAATCTTGAAAATGTGTTAATATGTGCTGAAAGTCAAAATCTCCCCGCGATCCATAATACTCCACATTGTTTGCATAATGCAGATAACCAAGTTGATCATTTGATATAACTTCGGTTAGCCTTTTCATAATTTCATCATATGCGGTAACCTGCTCTATCAGTAAGATGTGATGACCGTGGTCAATACCCGTTATGATATAAGAAACAGCATTATCAACATAACGATCGAAATCCTCGAACAAGTAAATAATATGTCCTCCGTTCGTGACACTAGTCAACGAATTTAACGGTACTGCTTGTTTGTTCATATAAGGACTCCTTGAATATTTCTTATTTTCTACTATAGATGATAAGGATTCATACGTCACACTATATTATATAAACCATTTGAGTTGATCCTGAGCATAGATAACGTAAAAAAGCCGCCAATAGGCGACCTTTTTAGTTAATTCATTATTGTATCTGATTAATTTCAGGAGACCGGAACTAGCACTCCCTTAACAAATGTCAGGTTATTCTCTAAATTCACGCTTTATTTCCACCAGTTTCTCTAAATGAGGTTTAATCTTTCTCAGGGTGAAATCTTTAATCTGTTCTGTACTCGCGAAATCTCCCCACTCCATATTGTAAGCGGCCCTATCCTTGAACGGTTGCAGTGTTTCATCCAATGACCTTAACTCACTGGCAATGGATGCAAGCATATTTTTCGTATCTTGTGGAATTAATTTGGGTTTGTCTTTCCAATAGTTATAACTAACCTCGTACATTGTCATGAATATATCAGCTTGCAATGCAAGTATAAACATATCCTCCTGGTTTTTAGAAGTCATGACGGTGTGATTCGCCATAAACCGGGGATCCGAATCGGATATGTAACTATCACTAAATTCAATAAGCGTTCCAAGATATTGATCGGCTTCTTTCGATTGGGTCTTGGCCAACTCGATGAGCTTCTGTACCTTAGCAGGATCTTCCTGATAACTTACCCTACTAATTTTCTCTATGGTTTCTGCCAGAGGAATATACGAATGTCCCTGTCTCAAAAGCGTTAAGAAACCTGTATTATTTTTGGCTTGGTAGAGCTCCTTTAAGTTGTCCGTCTGTTCTTTCGCAGTATTGTATCGATAGTTAAAGAACCCGATAATGAATAGGAGAATTGCTGCAAAAAGCCAGACCGGCTTGGGAATTTTCTTTTTCAAATGATCATCTGCCGTTCCTTGGGTATTAAATGCCAAGATTAACGTATAATAATTGGCATATCTGAGAATTGTAGCATACCACCAACCCAACGAATACAGGAGATCATTACCAAATCATTTAACCAGATGTTCTTCTCTTTCCAATAAACCATCCCGTAATACCAAACAAAAGAATCCCAACAAGCACGAGAATTTTTTGAGACGGATCGAAATTAAAATATGAAGTAAGTGAATTTTGTACGGCGCGTATTACAATAACCAATAAATAAGTAATGATCCATCCGAAAATGGTTCCAAACAGTGTCCAGCTTAGGACTTGATCCGATCGACTAGGCTTTACTAGAAAATAGCATGCAACGATTGCAACTAAAGGCAGATAATAATAAATCGGTAACGGAGATATCTCCATGAGCATACTAAGCAACCATAAACCGATGATCCCTCCGTATATGAGGCCATGAAGATTCATCTTTTTATAGAAAATGATATACAGCCCGAAGAATAAGAGAATAAGTACCGGCAAAACAATCAGGCTGGAAAGAAAAATCTGCAGACCTGGAAAGCTGCCTGGTCCTTCATCCGGAAGTGTCCCTATATAAAAAACGTCAATTAAAGGTATCGCGAAAAAATAGAGTGTAAGGACAGTAATTATACTTCCGAGCAACGAATAAACCATTTTCATGATGAGATTCCTCCCAAATACGATCTAGTGCACATGATGAGAATGGGTCAACTAAAGATCATCCCCGTCATAGTAAAAATAAGATTCATATAGACGTGCATCACAATGGAAGCAACAATCCCCTTAGATCGTATGGCGACCCCGCCCATAAAGAAGCCGCCAATGGCAAAAGCGATACACACCCAAACCGAAAAACCCAAGTCATAATGAGACATGCCAAATAGAAGACTAGTCACAATTAACCCATAGACGTTCCCAGACCATTGGACATATTGGTGTAGTGCAACACCTCTCCATACCCATTCCTCCAAGATTGAGTTCACCAGCGAAAAAATCAGTCCGTAGTACAACAAAAGTTTTAATTCATTTCTCTCTAGATCATTTAAATAGGAAAAGATAAAGTAAAACGTCCCCAGCGCCATGATCACTGCAAAAATGATAAGAAATCTCCATAGCGGATCTGCCTTTCCGCGCCATATAAAGGGAAAAGAAATGCTTGCCCGAAAGTTTCCAACACGAAGAATTTCAGAAGGGAAAACGCTGCGCGGACTTATAACCAAGAATGGCAGTACATAGGCAATCACACTAAATCTTGAAACAATAATTCGAACTTCGTCTGGTACTCCTTGAGCATAACAAATGGCGTTAATCCATTCCCTTAGAAAGTGAGACATGGTATAACCGATCAGGAAAATAAGTATTATTTTGATACCCGGCCGAATCAAACTCTTAATTTGCATACTTGTCTCCATATCCCATTTTTAATCTTGCACTATAAGTATTAATAAAAGAATTCGATATGATGTAACATAACATAAGGTAACCACAGACTTAAAGACTTAATTATGACTTTAATCTTGCACAAGCCTCTGGCTGCCTTCCTCACAAAACAACACCTGCAATACAAAAACAATCCTGACAACAAAGGTTGTCAGGATTAGCAATACACATTCATTTTTTGATTACTTGTCTTTCATTGTAACAACCAGGGTTCTCGGTAATCCATTCTTAATGGTGATCGAGTAAGGACCTTCCTTGAAATCAAAGCTTTTACTTTCCAACGTCTCCAAATCGACGTCCTTATAGCTTGTTAAGATTTGATTCGTGGTTTCCTCACTAATATCCAATGCGTGTAAAACAAGAACTGGATACTCAAGGTCAGAGCCAATATAGTATATCTCGTTTAAAGTTCCATTTTCTTCGATTTCAAAATGAATCTTGTTCGTGTACTGATTGTCATCATTAATCATTGCGGGATCGGATACCGTAATAATGGTGCCTTGTCCATCGTAAAAGGTTGTTCTTTTAAAATCCAAACCTTCCGTTGAGATGGGCTGAAGGAAATCCAGGTCTTTATTTTGGCTGACAAGTTGGTTAAATTCCGTTATGAAATCCCGCAGTTCTCCTTCCGGTGTGTACTTTTTCTCTTCTGCCTTTGGCGCTTCAAACAATTTTTTCTGAGATTTGAACAAGACCTGATCCTCTTTTGAAAATTCGATTCGAACCGTGGCACCACGTTCAATTCCATCTTGACCGTTATAGATCCATACATCATAAGGATTATTTGTTTCTTTCTCGGCAGGCGCCCCTGCCAGTCGTTCAACCTCCGATTGGCTCATTCCCTCCTGGATTTGCTTGTAAACCTCGGGGGTCAATCCGTTTTTACCACCGCAGGCCACTAGCAGTGACAGAAGCAAGACCGAGACCCATGTGTAATTCCATTTCTTCAAAGCTAATCTTCCTCTCTCCTATGTAGTGGACACGACAAGAAACAAACCGCGTCCGGCAGCTTTCACGGATGAAAGCAAGGCCTTCATTGTCTGGTTAATTATTTCACTTCAAATCCTTATTTTCTCTCATGAAGCAACTTTTGTATATAGATATAAACTAATTTAGGTAATTTGACACGTGTATGACTACACTAAAACAAGAAGAGATGAACCATATAATTTCTCTTTTTTCATCTCGTTTGTCTCTGTATGATTAACGGTAGCTCTACATATGTTCACTTATAAGTGCCTATCACTAATCTTCAATCATATCTAGAACACGGCACCGGAAGGAGATACCCCTCATTGAAAGCTTTCATACAATTATTGCATTTTGGCTATCATCAGGCGATGAGCTGCATTTTTCCTGTGGCCATATTCGGCACGCTAGCCCTTACCAGTGTAATAGAAATCCCTTTTTTCCATCGTTATGATGCTATTCTACTTATACTGCTAGGCGTCCAATATCTCATGTATCGCAGTGGATTGGAGACCCGGGACGAAATTAAAGTCATATGTGTGTTCCACATCATTGGATTGGTGTTGGAGCTGTACAAAGTCCAAATGGGTTCCTGGTCCTACCCTGAGCTCGGATATACCAAACTTTTTGGTGTACCCTTGTACAGCGGTTTTATGTACGCAAGTGTAGCGAGCTTTATGTGCCAGATCTGGCGCAGATTACGCATGGACATGACGGGATGGCCTGGATTCGCACCATCGTTTCTGCTTGGAGGAGCCATCTATCTCAACTTTTTCACCCACCATTTTATACCTGATTTTCGTTGGTGGCTAACGGCGCTGGTGTTTATTGTTTTCTGGAAAACATGGATCATCTACCGCGTACGGACGAAGACATATCGCATGCCTTTGTCGCTCGCTTTTATCATTGTAGGTTTCTTCATCTGGGCTGCCGAAAATATTGCTACGTTCTTTAATGGTTGGAAATACCCTGACCAGCACGATGCCTGGCAGTTGGTTAGTTTCAGTAAAATCAGCTCGTGGTTTCTTCTGGTCATCATTAGTGTTATCATTGTTGCCCAGCTTAAATATGTCAAAGCAAATCGTACTGCAAGTGGCCCTAGAATGGATTAGAATGTTTGATTAAAGAGAAGTTGGCTATTTATAAATTACTCCCTTTAGTAAAAATTGGGAGACTTGTTCCCATATGAAACGTATAACAAAGAAAGTCATCCTAAATTAGAGGGGGTTTTTAATGGATGAGGAAACTTTCTTGGCTATTTGGATTCATGTTGGTATCAATCATGTTAGTAATTGGGTGCAGTCAGGCTAACACACCGAATGAATCCAAGCTGCTCTTACCTAATGAAAAATCAACCCTGTCACCCACGGAAGAAGCCACCATTGCTGCTCAAGTTTTCAAGACGAAAGAATATACCATCGGCAAGGTCCCGGAATGGCCTTTGCCCGAAGATGTTGTTCTGGAACGATATGCAGAAATGGAGCCCTCCTACGCTGAACGTTTTGCTGACAAACCGGTGAATTACAGCTACGTGCTCTTGGCTTTGCGTGCTGCGGGAATCCAACAAGCTTCACTTCAACCAGAAAATATGAAGTTCACGGTTTATCAGGAGCTTGAGAATTACGTAGATCTGGACTATACGATGGATCTTATGTTAGACAAGCAAAATGGAAAAATAGAACGTGTTCCATTGGAAGGCAGACTATCACTTGTAAATAAAGATGGCGCTTGGCTTATCCAAGCTGATGATTTTGACGATGCGGCTTTTTTAAAGTTAATACCTCAATAACAACAAATAAAAGGACGCCAGATGCTGGCGCCCTTTTTTTTTGCTTGAAATGTCGTAGGTGTATAGTACGTCCGACAACCTCAGATCGCTCAAACTTTACCGCCTCAACGATTAACGTTTTACAACAACTTTCACAGCTGATTTTGTTTTGTTCCCTGCTTTATCCACTGCCTCGTAAGTAATCGTATACACACGATCCTGACCTTTGCCCTTGCCTGTACGTTCGGCACGGAGCTTGAATTCGAAATCAGGTGTACCGTACGT
This sequence comes from Paenibacillus xylanilyticus, assembly GCF_047246825.1. Taxonomy (GTDB): domain Bacteria; phylum Bacillota; class Bacilli; order Paenibacillales; family Paenibacillaceae; genus Paenibacillus; species Paenibacillus xylanilyticus_B. The sequence continues at coordinate 1,038,639 of NZ_JBFOLB010000001.1, forward strand.
GGCTCCTTGAATGTCAGGTGACTTGTTTCCATGACCTTTCCCCTTATCAGGCTGGTTGCTTGTAATGGATACAAGTTTGACTGATGCTACGCCTGTTCCCTGATCTGTCGCATCTGCTTTGACCCGAATGGTCTCCATTTTGTTCGCATTGGCTTTCAGAATGGGTTTATTCACTTTTAGGTTTAACACGGGTGGAGTGGTGTCCTTTGCACTTTGAGTTGTGAAGCTGATCGTATATATTTTCTCACCACCATCCTGTCCAGTAACCTTCACCATTGCCTGACCAGGTATAACGACTGCTTGCTCCACTTCCACAACTGACCTCTCGGATGCAGCATCCGCTGAAACAACAGGCAGCGTACTTCCAGCCTTAATCTCAACCTCATAATTCTTCTGAGCCGGATTAAACCCCGCCAGAAGACTGCCGTCTACGGATAAACTGGCCAGATCCCGATTGGTGCTAACCAATGGGACGTCTAATGATGGATTCCAGTTATCAGGTCCCGCAAAGTGCTGAGCCGGAAGGTAGTTTTCTGCTTCTTCCGCAGTCAACTGTGTGGACCAATGGTATCTTTCTTTGGCATTGGCACCAGGCCCAAAAGTGGCAAACTCGGCGAAACGAGCTGTCTTTTCATTATCGGCATTGCTCCAATTGTTCCATCCTGTAGGGCTAATATGTTCATCCATATAACTGTTAATGTAGGCTACGTTGGCATGCGCACGCCAAGGTCTGCCAAGAGCTACTTTCCCAGTCAGTCCGGGTTCGGCAGTGATTCGGCTATTGAGGAATACATATCCCGGCTTACCTTCGGCCGTAGAGGCCGCTGTCACGTAACCATTACTCAGACTATGGATAATGCTGTTTTCAAAGAGAGCAGCAGCGTTGCCAAATATGAAGTCCACATCGCCTTCAATATAACTGTCAACATAATACTGTCTGCCATCATTGACATACAATGTGTCTTGCCAACCCTTCAGGCTGACATCACGGAACACGAGGCGATCTCCGCGTGCAAAAAGGGCTACAGCTTGCCCGGCATTGTCACCCGCATCATTCTGAATCGTCAGATGCTCGGCTGTAAAGTCATTCGTCTGAACTCTGAAGCTGTAGCTGTTCGATGTGCCAAGCGGATTCCCATTTCCGTCAAGTGTGCTGGCCGAATCCCCGTATACTAATATCGTCCCTTCACGGCTCTCACCTATGATCCGCAGATAAGTCTTGCTGGAGGGTACGTTTAGCTTCTCACGATATATACCATCCTTGATTTGGATTACCGTTGGAACGGTAGCATTGTCCGGGCTTGCATCAATCGCATCCTGCACCTGTTCGAATTGTGCACTGCCATCCGAAGCAACCGTCAATGTCGTTGCTGGAATTTCAGATACAGGAACAGATGGCAATCCCTCTCCAGCTTCGTTGCTTGCAGTGACCATGTAATAATAGATGCTGCCATTAGTCAGTCCCGAGTCGGTGTAAGACACACCATTCAACTCCGCAGCAACGGATGTAAACGGTCCTGCGGGAGATTCACTGCGTTTCACAGCGTAGCTGTTTGCTCCCTGGACAGCATCCCAGCTTAAAATAATTTCACCATCATCCGGCTCTGCATGGATTCCTGCCGGAGGGGATGGTGTTCCGTCATCAGCGGATGGTCTTGTTCCTGTCGGTGCAGAATCAAGACTATGAGTATCTTCATTTACAGCAGTAACTTTGTAATAATAAGGCGTTCCATTCATGAGTTCTGTATCAGTGTAGGAGGTTCCTGATTGGCCCTCAGCGACAACTTCATACGTCCCGTCTAATGCGGTTGTTCTTTTAATCTGATAGGTAGCCGCTCCCTCGATCGGTTGCCATTGAATCTCGACCGAACTCGGTTGAGATTTCACTATAGGCTCAGGTGTTGACAACGCTCTGGACGGCGTAACAGCAGCAGGAGTCGAATCCGCTCCTTCGCCACCAATACCGGTTGCTGATACGACATAATAATAGGTTGTTCCATTATCCAGTCCGCCATCCTGATAGGAAGGTTCTGTTGTTTTGGCAGCCACGGTAGTAAAAGGGCCTTCTGCCTGTACGCCACGTTTTACCGTATAATAGCTCGCCTGTTCGACTGGCTGCCAGTGCAGATCTGCCTGTGCATTTCTGGATTTGGCTTGTAGTTCCTGGGGTGCTTCAGGTTTCACAGCATCTTCCGAAGGTGTCACTTCTACCCGATTGGAAGGTCCGCTCTCTCCAGAAGCACCTGATGCGGTAACGACATAATAATAGGTTGTTCCGTTGGCAACGGATTCGTCGACAAAGGTGTTACTTGCCACTTCCGAAGCGATTAATTCGTATTCTGCTTCTTCCCCTGAACTGCGTTTGACATTATAGGTTGATGCTCCTTCGGCTTCTTCCCAGTTCAGTCTGACCATCCCGTTTCCAGGCTGTGCAGTCAGTCCTTTTGGCGTTGCGACAGGCTCAACATAAAGTCGCAGGTTGTCGTAATATATCGTTCCTTTGCCTGTGCCAGGTGTTTTGGCCAAAATGCGGCCAATTCCATCGGTGAGCACATCCGCCTGAAACGGAACGTTATCTGCGACTCGCACATTATCGATATAGATATCCGCTTTTTGCGCGGCCACATTGGCAGTAATCTTCAGGTTATACCATTGATGGTTTGCAGGAGCATCGATCAACTTGTGATCCGCACCATCTCTCTTGTAAACCAGTGTATAGGTGTCTTCTGCTGCAGGAGCAGACGGTTTGCGGATTTCTATCGAAAGTGGTGTACGATTCCCTGAGCTGTTCTGCAGCTGCAATACATACGACGTCCCCGGCCAGGATGGTGACATGATATCCGTTTCCAATACAAAGCTGCCCAGCTGGGGTTGAAAAGGACGAACGAATTGCGTAATACCTGGCGCATTATCATACAGTTTCAGAGCCTTTGTTGACGTATTGCCAGTAGTCCCAGAAGGTATTTCAGCCACCTCAACTTCATGGTCTGCATCCTGGGGATCAGGGAGCACGGCATATCCAGGTGGTGTTTGGTTAACCTCTACTCCCTCATAGTCGTCATTAATGTATTCAATGGTCTCCAGTTCACCTTCCGGTACAGCATGGGCTTCGGCCGAGAAAAAACTGATTCCCTTGTCGTTCTCTGCCTTTACAACATAGTAATACGTCTTTCCAACAGTCAGGTCAGGATCTGTATAAGAAGAAGTCGTTATCCCTTTAACGAGTTCCGTGTATGGTCCTCCAGGTATGTCCGCACGGAAAACAGAATACGAGAGGGCATTGTCCACCTCATCCCAGGATAAAACGACCGATTTCGGACCTGATTCCGCCAACAGGTTGGCTGGTGCCAAAGGGAAATCTGCATCAAGCTGCCGAACGGTTGCATCGGAGAATACGGATGTGTTCAGTTTATCCACTTCGTCGTCCGGTTTGGATGCATCAGCCGCAAGTCCCAAATAAACGGTACTGCTCATTGGAAAATCTACAGCATTCATAACAGTCCAGTTGGTCCCGTCTTTGGAAACGAGAGATGTAATCTGATCACCAAGTCGGACCATTTTCACCCAATAAGGAAGAGTGATGAAGGCCTCAGGTTCCTGAATAGAAACCTCTCCCCCCTCTGTTTCACGCGTCAAACCAAGCGTTTTTTGCCCGCCTTTGACATAGGAAGTCATTAGGGCAACAAATGGCGAGGAATCGTCCAAACTCTCACGAATCATCACACCTGCTTCAGCCCCGTCATCCGTCGCCGTCACATGATCAACCCGGGCCACGATCTCGCCGTTGCCTTCCAGGGTCTGATACGCATAATGGAAACGATCCGAAGCGCCAGCAATGTCACCTGCCGATTTTACAGTTACATCCGTCTCGGCTGCACCAAGCTGTGTATGACCGGCAATGCCAGGTGTTCCGATGTCTGTTGAAGTCCATGGAGAAATACTGCCTTCCTTATTAACATGCACCGCAACATTGTTGGATTGTGTAGCCGTTCCTGTATCGTCAATTGCACGAACAGTGAGATAATGCGTACCGTCCTTCACATTATCCCAAGTTATAGAGTAAGGTGCGGAGTCATCTTCGCCTAATTTAATATCATTTTGATAAAATTCCACCTTCGAGATCGTACCATCCGGATCAGAGGCTGAGGCTGCAATTTCGATCGATGAACCCTCAGTGGCAATCGTATGGTTGGAAGGAGAATCTATGGATGCTGCGGGACTCGCTGATCCATTGCCTGCAATGCTGTTCAGATACATTTCAAGATGGGTGTAGCCCGTTTCGTGAATACCGTTTCGGTCAGAGGCATCATTCGGATTCAACCCTTGAGCTATTTCCCACTCATTCGGCATCCCGTCATGATCATCGTCTTCCAGTGTAGAGAGCACTTCCTCAAACTCCAGATATCCTCCCACTTCTTTTTGCGAATTGATATGCTGACCGGAACGGTTTTTAACATCATTAACGATTCTTGCATCAATGGCATCCCTTCTGGGGAGGACAGCACCAGCTTCAGCAAGGACACGATCATATGCCGTTTCCGCATCATCCATGACTGTTGGATTAGCCATGACTACAGGAGATTCAAGTTTGGATTCCGGATTTGCCAGTGATCCGACACCAAGCCAGTTATCGGCAGTAATTTCGGGAAATCCGTCGACGATGTTGCCTCCTACATAGAGCCGTGTATTGGCACTCACATCAAGGAAAAGTTGATCCCGCACGGAACGATACGTATTGGGACCATATTTATAATAGTTATTCATCAAATTATAGTTGCCTTCCTCGCCCCCATAGGCGGAGAAGAATCCCCAGTTGTATACGATATTGTTGTAAGATTCGGTATTAAATCCGGGGGATCCGGCAAATCTGGGGTTACGGCTTACATTATGAGCAATGATGTTATGATGGAATGAAGTATTATTTCCGCCCCAGATTCCGGCATAACCATGCCGACCCTTTTGATGGGTCGTCATTAACATACTTTCGGCAATGACGGACCATTGCACCGTTGTATTTTCGTTTACATACATGCTAAGCACTTCATCCACAGACCAGGTGAAAGAGCAATGATCGATGATTATATTTTTGCGATAACGTCCTCCAAAGACGTCATCCTCACTCGGATGTTTATCTCCCAGTCTGAAACGCATATGTCTTACGATAATGTTATCTGCTTGAAATGTAGTCCAATAATCGGATACGGTGATCCCTTCTCCAGGCGCAGTCTGTCCGGCAAGAGTGATATTGGATCCTGTGATAACCAGAGGGGATTCCAGATGAATGGTTCCACCAACTTTGAATACAACCGTTGTATCATTTTGACTGACAGCTTCACGAAGGGAGCCGGGTCCTGAATCCGCCAGCGTGGTCACTTCGTAAACAGCACCTCCCCTGCCACCAGTCGTATACATCCCGCCGCCTTCTGCTCCGGGAAAAGCAGGCAGTGCACCAGCCGTACCTGTGTCTTCCGCGCCAGCCATTGCTGGCAAAACGCTGAACAGCATCGATACGATCAAGATGAGCGATACAATCCTTTTCAATAGAATCTTCCTCCTCCGGTTTCGTATATTTCAATATTGCAGAGAGCTACACTGAGAGGCGGCTAACCTATCAGCAGGATGAATCACCCCCTTCACTCAATGTAAGCGTTATCATAAAAGATCGAACTTAATACTCATAAGACCACGTACAGGATGTATCTGATGCAAGGATGTACCCGTATCGCTCTGCTTCCATCGAACGATACGGGCATAAACAGTGAAGATGAGTTACATTTTTCGATTTAACATGTACTCGTATTCCGTACACGCCAGTAAGAAAGCTCCAAGTCCTTTTTGATCGTTGGTAATGATCGGTTCACTAATATAATAAGCATAAGTGCCGTCCCGTCTCGGTTCTCCGCCAAGACCCGCAACCTGACAATTTTTGTACAGGTTTACCCATCCTTCTTTCGTTTCCATAACAAATTCAGAAATTAACCCCGCATACGCATGTTCCAGTGTCTTCAACCAGGTGCCGTCCTGCAGCAAACCCAGCCGAATGGCCTTGGCCATGGCATACACGATCATGCTGGAAGCAGAAGCCTCCAGATAGTTTCCTTTTCGTGTTCCTTCATTAATAACCTGGTACCAAACTCCTGAAGGAGCGTCCTGGAAGTTCCGCAATGCTGACATCGTATCGTTCAGGATTTCAATCAGCTTCTGGCGGTCAGGATGGGTCTGCGGAAGCAATTCCAGCACATCTACCAGAGCCATCACGAACCATCCCATGGACCGTCCCCAGAAGTTTGGCGACTGCCCGGTAACCGGGTCACTCCATGCCTGCACACGCTGCTCATCCCAGGCGTGGTAGAGCAAACCCGTTTGTTTATCGAGGTTATGTTCTGCGCACAGCATAAACTGCCGCGTCACGTCACTGAGATCCTGCTCTTCTTCCTGCTCGAAATGAAGCATGTATTCAAGATAAAATGGTGCGCCCATGTACAGTCCATCCAGCCAAATCTGATAAGGATACACTTGCTTATGCCAGAACGCGCCCTCTGAAGTACGCGGGTGAGTGCGCAGCTGTTGCCTCAGATGAGAAGCGGCCTGTTTGTATTTCGTGTCGCCAGTCATTTGATAAAGACCAAACAACAGCTTGCCGTTGTTCAAGTGATCAATATTATGCTCATCCTGTCGATACCCACGGATTGATCCATCATTTTGAATGAAGTAATCCATGTTGTCCCGGATGTACGCTGCATACTTGCTTTCGCCAGTCACTTTCCACAGCAGCTCAAATCCCTTCAGAATGACCCCATAATCATAAGACCATTTTCCATGATACCCGTTTGCCTCATACAGTCTGGGCGTACGCTCCATAATAGTTTCTGCTGTATGCGATGCCCAAAGGTACGGAGACTGAATCTGAATCATGGTTTCTCTTCCTCCTTCGATGCGTATGATTTTATTTGTTCTGCACGGCTTGGTACGCTGCCTCGTATTCCGTAATCATTTTGTCGCCGCCGGACTTTCTCCACGTCTGAACTGCATCTTGGAATCCTTGCAGATCCAGCTTGCCGAGAATGTATTTATACGTGGCATCCGTGATGATTTTTTGCAGTTCCGATCCTTGCTCCGAGAACGTCGCGGACTCCAGGGAATACATCGGATTGAGGACGGCGTATTTCGTGTTTTCCTGAATTAAACGATCGGATTCCACTCGCAATGGGTCTGAATCATGAATATCGTATCCATTCTCATTCGGACGCGAGGAGGAGAAGGGCTGCACTTCCTGCTCCCAGAGCTTGGTGTCGGTGATCGTTGCCGCATTGCCTTCCAGGCTGTAGTGTACACCCTCGATACCATACGTCATCAACGTGTATACTTCTTCACTCATCAGATCGTCCATGAATTTCAGGACTTGTTTTAACTCAGCCTCGTCCTTTACTTCCGATTTGGGAAAAGCAAGCAAGCCTCCAACGCCATTGGATGTAGACCAGATCGCCCGGTCACTTTCGTTACCTGTTGAAGTGATGTCGTTCACCATAATCAAATCCATGTCATCCTGCACGCCTTTGGCCAGATTGAGCAGGTTTTTGCTATCAAACAATGCACCAACATATATTCCTGCTTTCCCCTGTGCAAAGCCCTCCTGCTGATCTTTTTTTGCCGTTACAGCGAAATCCTGATTGATATACCCGTTGTTGTACAGCTCCTTCATATAATCCATTGCCTTAACGTAACCTTCGGATTCAAACTCGGGCGTTACCTTGCCATCCTCGCTGACTGCCCAGCCGCTCGGAGTACCAAAGTATGAACCCAGCGTCTTGAAAGCACCGAAAACCAGATCGCTCCGGTCAATGAAACCGGTCGTATCTTTGCTGCCATTCCCATCCGGATCCTGCTCGGTAAATGCTTTGGCTACTTCCATCAGCTCAGCAGTGGTTTTCGGTACAGGCAATCCCAGTTTATCAAGCCAGTCTTTACGAATAATGACGCCGTTTCGGGCTACCTGTTTCTGCATCGGGATCCCGTACAACTTGCCATCAATGGATGCCGAGTTTCTCATGTCTGCCGAGATTTCTTTCAGATTCGGAAATTCGTCCAGATAAGGCCCCACTTCCCAGAAGACGCCAGCTTTCAGTGCATTTCGAACCGATGAATTCTCCATGATCGTTATTGAAACAATGTCAGCCAGGGAGCCTGAGGCTAAGGAGGTATTCAGGCGTTCTTCTTTGGAAGCATCCGGAATCCAGGAAAATTGAATATCCGTATTGGTTATTTCCTCAATTTTGTCCAGCACCGTATCCGTTGGCGGCGAAGCAGAATGCAGAATGTTTAACCAGCTAATGATGGGCTTTCCATCAGCATTGGTTTGTGGCTCTGCGTTCTCTTCTCCACAGGCGCTGAGCAGCAAGCTGCCACAAATCGTAAGCGCTATCAACTTTGCGTAACGGAATTTCATGTGCACTTCCCCTTTTCTATTTTAAGTTTGTTGTTTCTAATGCAGCAGATTTATGAAGTTAATAGACCCCATCTTCACCGAACTTTTTGGCAAGCTTGTTGGCTATGATTACCAGAACGAGACCAACCAAGCCCTTGAACAATCCGACGGTCGTGCTGAAGCTCAATTGTCCATTTTTCAATCCGGCAGTGAAGATATACGTATCAAAAATCTCTCCCACCTCACGGTTAAGCGAGTTGAGCAGCAGATACATATGCTCAAAACCAAGCTCAAGTGTATTTCCGATTTTCAGGATTAACAACGTAATAATGACAGGGCGAATAGCTGGCAGTGTAACATGCCACATTTTGCGCAATCGGCTTGCGCCGTCCATATCTGCAGCTTCATAGAGTTGCGTGTCAACCACCGTAATGGCTGCAAGATATATGATGGTGGACCATCCGGCTTCTTTCCAGATAATTTGCAGGATGTACATGGGACGAAGCCATTCCGGCGAGGTGAGGAAGCTGATTTTGTTTCCGCCAAAAGCAGCAATCATCTCGTTAACCACCCCGCCATCCACACTTAAAAACACATAGGTAATGGAAACGATAATGACCCAGGACATAAAATGCGGAATGTACACGATGGTCTGAATTGAATTTTTGAACATCTTGTGCCTGACTTCATTCAGCATAAGTGCAAGAATGATGGGGATAGGAAAGAAAATAATCAATTCAAGTGCAAACAATATGAGTGTGTTGCTTAGCAGCATGGCGAAGGTTGGTTCGGTAAACAGACGAATAAAATGCTTGAAACCGACCCATGGACTATCTTTAATGCCGAGATACGGCTGATAATCCTGGAATGAAATAATCAATCCACCCATCGGAAAATACTTGAAGATGACAAAATAGACAAACCCCGGAAGAATCATCAGGTATAGAAGTTTATTGGCGGCTACACTTCTCAATTGATGACCGATTCCCGTCTTTCGATGCAGTTTGCCCTGTAACGATACAACTGAGGAATTGGAATCTTTCACTGCTCGCTGACCTCCTTGATCGGTTAACATGTGTTCGAAGTCAAGCATATCCCCTGAGTCTCATTCCGTATATAATCATTAGCTATCATGCTCCAGACAATCCTTTGGAACTGGCCTCTGGCAAGGCTCTTCCCTGTAGTAATTGTAGTTGATGATTATTAACCCTGCTGATGATTATCGTGCTTTTTGCTCTCGTATTCCCCCATTAGAATGCCTGCCGTAAGGTCTTAGGATATGATTATATACGTTATCTTGAACGCTTGTTATGGTGGGATCAGACCAATTATTAAGGAGGAACCCATCATCATGGCCAAAGCCGCACTCAAGAAGGAAACGATCGGAAGCGTCGTATTTAACGTAATGAACTATACACTGCTGCTCCTCTTTGCCCTTGCCTGCCTTTTACCTTTCATCAATGTGGTTGCCAGTTCGTTTGCCTCAACACAAGAAATCGTGCAGAAGAAATTCATTTTGTTTCCAACATCGTTTTCACTCGATGCCTATCGTTATATCTTGTCCACTCCAACCATCTTCAAAGGGCTCGGTGTTTCCATCTTCATCACCCTTGTCGGTACCGCGGTCAGCATGACACTTACTGCTCTTATGGCGTACGGATTATCCAGACGTTATCTGCTGGGCAGAAACGTCATTAATTTTATCATCGTATTTTCCATGCTGTTCAGTGGAGGCATGATCCCAACATTTTTGATTGTCAAAGCAGTGGGGCTGATTGATTCCTATTGGTCCATGATTATACCCACAGCCATTAACGCGTTTAACCTGATCATCATGCGAAATTTTTTCCAGGCCCTTCCGGACAGTTTGGAGGAATCGGCCAAGATCGATGGTGCCAATGATTTCAGAATATTATGGCAGATTATGCTTCCACTGGCTTTGCCATCGATTGCCACGCTGTCTCTTTTTTACGGCGTATCTTACTGGAACACCTATATGAATGCAATTCTATATCTCAACGAATCCAAGATGTGGCCACTTCAGGTACTTCTTCGTCAGATCGTCATTGTATCGAGCGGAATGGAAGGGAATAGCTCGGCTGTTGATATCGTTCCCCCTTCTCAGACGATTAAGATGAGTGTAATCGTTGTAGCTACTGTACCCATGCTCATTGCATACCCTTTTGTACAGAAACACTTCACGAAAGGTGCTCTGCTGGGTTCAGTGAAAGGTTGAATGGCATGGTGCTATGTAAAACAATCCCCTCAGGTTACGGACCTGAGGGGATTTGTGGTACAAGTATTCCATCTGATTAATCACTAATGATACCAGTTTGGTTAATACATTTAGGTTATACATTTGCCTTCATAGTTCGAGCTTCATCTTTCGATATGCTCCTGGAGTGACATGCTCTTTTTTACGAAACGAACGAATAAAGTTCTGCGAATTCTGATAACCGAGACGTTCAGCGATATCCTTGATCGGCATGTCGGTATCAACCAGCCATTTCCTTGCAACTTCAAGCCGGAAACCCATCAGATAATCACTGAAAGTCATTCCGTATTCTTTGCGGAAAATGCTGCTGAGATAGTTGGGTGTGTAATGCAAACGTTCACTGATGGATTCAAGCGACAGTTCCTGATCATACTCCGTGCGCACAATGGTCGCGATTCGATCTGCGACCGAACGGAATTGGTGATTTGCCTTCTCTTGCATACTGACGACCATGGGATAGATTACATCGTGAACAAGAATGTGCTCAATCTCTTCCGGGTTAAGTGTATTCAGCAGCCTTTGATATAGCGTTGCATTACTTTGTGTCAGCAGCACTTCTGCTCCAATCAGCTGCTCCAGTTGGATCAAATTGTTCACGAAACGGATCAGTGTGATCTCCAGGTTCATCGGATTCTGACTATGCTTCATCATGTCAGCGAGGAGCGGGTACAGAGCACGGGATGCTTCGTCCTTGTCTCCCAGCCTGATCGCATCAAATAGCTGTGATTCCAGCTCGGTAGGATAATGCAGCAATGTTGGTCCAGTACTTCCTTGAGAAATATCCTCATAAAAAATGACTGATTCCTTGCCCAGCTTCAGGCGCTGATATAATGCTTCGAGACTCATGGCGCATGCTTCTCTGCTGTTCATCAGATCCTCATAAGGTGCACTTACGCCTGCACTTACTGAAGCATGCCAATAATCCCTGGACGAAAGGATAATATTCTTTGCGTATTTCATGATCAAGTTTCGCATCTCTGCTACCTTATCCGAGCTGCAAAACAACAGAGTCGCTTGTGTACGTTCATTTAATACAACAGGAATCATTCGCTCCGATACCGGAATAATTTCCTGCACCAATTGATTAACGGTAAGTAAAAGAACATCTTTATCCGATAAGGCTCCTTCTCCGCAGCGATCCACCTGAATGAGCATCGTGATAAAGATCGTGCTGCTGTCAACGTCATACCCAAAACGCTCTAAGTTCTTCTCCACTTCGTCTCTTGTTAATCGGTTTTGCAGCAGATTAAGAACAAATTGAGCTTCGAGTTTAGGCTTTTCGAGCTGAATGAGCTGCTCCAGATCTTTCTTTTCGGATACAATCGAATCAATGGATTGAATTATCCAATCTACTTCGTCCTTGATCATCGGCTTGGATATGTTCGTTAAACTGTTCTGTATCTTGCGGAATGGTTTGGTGAGATAGATGGAGATAATGTAGGCCAGGATAACCATTAGCGCCATAATCACGATTCCCATCACAATGAGACCTATTCGGATTGTCGTTAAGGCTCCACTGACTTCTTTTTGATCAAGCAACGTGACATAAGTCCAACTGTTGTAATCCGATCGGGCATATAGTGCGATGATTTTATCTCCTGTTGCACCTGGAATTTCTAATTTTCCAGTCAGTGCCTGATTGACGGTACGCTCACTGATGAGTTTCATTTGCTGGTTCGATAATCGCTCTTGATCTGTCTGGGTTGTGTACAACGGCTCTCCTTGTTTGTTTAAGATATATATGGATGTATTCGGTTTGGATTGCAGCGATTGATTTAGTGTATGAAGTGAAAGATCTGATACGGCGACAGCTTGTTTTTTGTTGGAGTACACGGGAAGTCCTTGCATCAGCCGGATACCATCCGTTGTTTTTGTCCAATATAATCCGTTACCTTCCTGCCCCGCAAACTGATCTTGAAAAGCATCTGTCTCCTCCGAAGTCAGCCGGGACACGGAGCCGTTGGACAAACTCCACTTCTGTTGCAGGCTGACTAACGTATACTGCACCCCTTCAAGGCCCATGGTGGCGATATAGCCCAGCTGGGATTTCAATTCTTGATATGCTTCGAATTCCTGCTCAGTCAGAGGACTGTTGATGACCGATCGGAATGATGGGGTCGTACTATAAGTGGCAAAAGCATATTCAATGGTTTGGATTTTCTGCTCCAGCGTATTTCGGATCTGCGTAATAAGGCTCTGTTGGCCGTCCCCAACCCGGTCAACCACGGAATTCGTGGTCGAGATGTATATGTAGCTACCAAAGCCGATAACAATTCCTACACTCAGGAGCAGAACCGAAATAAAAATATTGTAAAAGGTTTTACTTTTTCTCAAAGCACAGTCCTCTCCTTTCGCAAATTCACGTGATCAGAATGGTTATAAATTAGCATCATGAAATACTCACCATATAAAGTTTAATTTATTGTAAGCGATTGCAATTAATTGGGATATAGCGCATGGTAATCCCTCCATTTGGTAATATTCTCTTGAATTTTAACACAGCACATGATAAGTGTTTAGACATAAAGTATTTGAAATTAGCCAAATATTGCACAGGAGTGAATGAATCATGCTGCCGTTTTACGAGATTCGAAAAGATGATTTTACGATTTTCCGTAACGCCAAGTCAATTGCTTTTCCTGCTCATATGCACGGTGCAGTTGAGATTTTATATATCTTTTCAGGCACTCAGTGCATCGAGATTAACGATGTTTCTTACGAAATCAAGCAAGGTGAGGCAGCCGTCATATTCCCGGATATGGTTCATCGTTATTACAAAAGTGGTCAAGAAAATGCAAGTGCCACTCTGCTCATCATAAATCCAAAAGTATTTGATGGAATATTCCCCGATTTCATTAATCTTCAGCCTGCAAATCCAGTGATTCCTAAGAAATATGTACACAAGGACGCGGTATACGCATTAAAGAAAATTAGAAAAGAAGATGACTATGCCATCAAGCTTGGTTGGGCACATATCATCATGACGCATCTGATGCGTCAGATCAATCTGGAGCAGCGGCAAAGGATTCCGGTAACGGATATGTCACATAAAATTATAGAGTATCTGGCTAACCATTTTACGGAGCCCCTTTCACTGGATTCCCTTGCTGCCGAGTTCAATGTGAGCAAGTATTATATTTCGCATATTTTCTCCAAACGGATTCAGATGAATTTTCGAAACTACCTCTCCATGTTACGAGTCGAATACGCATCCAAATTAATCCGTACAACAGATGCCTCCTTAACCACCATTAGCAGCAGCGCAGGCTTTGAAAGCCAGCGTACATTTAATCGTGTTTTCCAAGCCATTTATGGAATTACACCCAGGGAATTCAGGAATAATGTAAGCAACTATATAAAATGACAAGAAATCAGGAATAAAAAAAGGCCCCACAAGGGGAGCCTCTTATCATTTGGTCAACATTTATTGGGCAAGGTATCCGCCATCCACAAGGATAGTTGTACCCGTAACAAAGTCATTTTCAGCCAGGAATACGACAGCGTGAGCAATTTCTTCCGGTTTGCCCAGTCTTCCGATAGGGTGTTTAGCAACCAGACCATCATAGAATTCACCCAGTGCTTCTTTGTTGACCATACCACTTTCCACAAATCCGGGTGCAACTGCGTTGACACGAATGTTACGATCAGCATACTCCAGAGCAAGTGATTTCGTAATCTGATTGACTGCACCTTTGCTAGCCGCATAAGGCATGGATGTTGGTTCACCAACGGAACCCAGGATCGAAGAAGTGCTGATCACAGATCCTCCGCCGGTTTTCAGCATTTCGCGGATCGCATATTTTGCACCGTAGAATACACCGTCCTGGTTAATTGCAATGACGCGTTTATATTCCTCGTCAGTCAGTTCGTGCGATGGCTTTTGAACTCCAATACCTGCATTATTGAAGATGACATCCAGTTTGCCAAATTGCTTCACCGTTTCGGCTACCAGGTTTTCAACTTGTTTTTCATCGGCAACATTGACTTTGATGAACAGTACATCATCATTATAGGTTTGTTTTAATTCTTGCTCGGCAGCTTTGCCGTGCTCTTCATTATAATCGGCAATGACAACTTTGGACCCTTTATCCAAAAAGGCTTTTACTGTGGCCAAACCAATTCCGGAAGCTCCGCCTGTGATAATTGCTACTTTGTCTTTAAGATTAGTCATGGTGATTCCTCCAGTAATTGTTGTATTTTAAACAAAACAAACGTAATCATATGTAACCAAATTCATATGACATATGCAATGACGTGTGTTTTGTCATTTATTTGACACAATTAATCGTACTCCTGTTAATGAACATTGTCAAGCTACTATATATTTATCAGTTTACATGACAAGTAATGTTTAGCAAAAATCCTAAAACCCGCTCGGTTGTAATCATTTAATTCTCTTGTTATTGTGTTCCAAAAATCAGGGATTATGTACGCCGTTAGGACGGCCAGTCTTATTTTCTGATACAATATTAAACGAAAAAGGAGTGAGACACATGCTAGATTCAATTGATAGTCATATTTTACGCAGACTGACTCAAAACAGCCGGATTTCCTATACCGATTTGGCCAAAGAGGTTGGATTATCTGGAGTTGCCGTCAAAGAGCGCATTGACCGACTTGTTAATCAAGGAATCATTGAACAATTCTCCATTGTGATTAGTGCCGAAAAGCTTGGCAAGAAAATATCTGCATACTTGGAGCTTGAAGTGGAGCCCCTACACTTGAATCAGATCATAGACGTGTTGAAAAAAAATGATCAAGTCGCCGTATTGTACGAAATGACCGGGCCCTGCATTCTCCATATCCATATTCTCGTCGAGAGTATTGCAGAGATGGAACAATTCATGAATGAATCGATCTATTCGCTGGACGGTATTGTTCGTGCTGAAACGCAGATTCTCTTGAAACGGCATAAAAACCAGGATGGGTTGAATATTTAACAAACAAGAACCGTCAGGCATGAAGACCAACGGTTCTTTGTTAATATACTAAAGTTATTATTGCACTTTTAACTTCTGTTATTTCGTTTTGGACAGCTTGGCTTGATAGAAATCAGCAAAGTACTCACTAACCTCGGCCGACTTCTGGGCATTCATTCGGATAGGAGCAATCAGTTTAATAGTTTCTCCATTAAAAGTAGCTGTCGTTTCTCCAATTGTGGCTGACAGTTTATTGTCGTTGTACAGGATCGAAACCATTTTCGTTGCCGGCTCCCACTCGATCTGGGCACCAAACTGTTCAAATCTGCTGCGTAACGGTGTCATTTCCCGTTCCGCGTCTCCAAACAACTTCTTATCAATGACCGCATGAACACCCCAGTTTCCATCAACCACCTGTGTAACTCCAAAGTCAGTGGTTACCGACATTAACGAATAAGCCTCGTCTTCGGTTAATTGCATGCCTCTCATGAGAAAGGCCTTTGTTTTGTGCGCTGCGTCTTTCATGGCCTTGTCGAGAGAAGATTGATTGAAAATTTCCTTCTGGGCATTCTCACCCAGTTCAGCCAGATAGTTCGCGTAGCTGAAACCATGGACTACCCATTCGTTTTCGTTTTCCAGCAGAGGGAAGTTCAATTCCTTCAATTTGTTATTGAGCGTATCCTGCTTATGAAGAATAATCTGAACATCTCCGGTTACAGAGGTTTCAATTGCTGTTCCGTTCAATTCAGAGTCTCCCTGCCCTGCGTGTGGATCACCGATAGACAGCAGCGCCCCCGGCACGGAAACCGGATAGTACATGGTCGCCCCTTCAGTAACGCGCCAATCATCGATGTTGCCGCCATAATATGAAGGAGGAACAGAATCAACGATGTCAGCTTCCTTCGGCGCTACGCTCATCGTTCCGAAATGGAGCCGGACAGGCACTCGCACGTCTTTCAGTACATTGTGATTTTCCTTCACCGTTGTATGATCAACAATAACACCGGGATAATCTACTGTAGGATGTACATTGCCGTCAGGATCGGTTTGGGGAGTCCATCTGTAACTATATAGTGCCTTTGCATAATCCGTTCCGCCGTCTGAATCCATCTCGTAAATCGTCACGACCTCACGCGTTACCGGTTCCTCTTCCATCTCCCCATATAAGTAACCCCAGTTTGCTGCCACGTTGGAGCCGTATGTCTTTCCCGCGTATTCGCCGTTACCGTTTGGACGGAGTTTCATATCCAAAATCTTAACTTCCAGAATATCTCCAGGTTCCGCTCCCTCCACCGCAATGGGGCCTGTCATGATATGTACACCCGGTCCACGATCAGCTTCTGTCTTCTCCGATTCGTTCCAGTGAAAAATATCTTCGATTCCTGCGTCACCTTGGATCATTCGTTCATAGTCGTCTCCGGAATGATGAGTAATCGCCTCCACTGTAACGATATCTCCCGAATTAACTGTTAATACAGCATCCCCCTTACCGATGTTTCCCCACCGGATATTTTCTGAATTCGCCTTTAGAACATGTGTCCTTGGCTCGCTAACCCCCTCAACGATGTTAGCATTAGCTACATAAGAATTAGGAATCATCAGAACAGCAATGGAAAAAGCGACAAAGACGTTCCATTTCAAATGAATTTTCATTTAAAACCCCTCCTATCAATTGATTGTGTAAAGTTATCTAACTTGTTATGATCCAAAGTATAACAAACAACATTAAGGTTAACAATATAAAGTTTTTATTGCATTTTTATTTAATTTTTAATGAAACGATTCAAAATCCATTAATATTATTAACTTTCTCAATCCTCTCATGATTCTCGGAACAGTAGATAAAAGAAAAAAGCCGCCATTTGGCGACTCCTTAGCATTTCATACTATACACTGTGCATTTCCACAGACCACGTTTCTCCCTCTTCGAGATGAAGCTGGAACGTTCCGTTCTCTATGGGTTTCGTATTGAAATCCTTACTGACATGCAGCTTACAGATCCAATCCGGGAGCTGAAGCTTGGTGGCAATTCGGTGTCTGGCGGTTAACTCCGCTTGAAACGCTCCTGTTTTGCGATTCCATGCGAACGACAGAGTTCCTCCCTGGATACGCCAATTCTGCACCTCGCCCCGAGTCCAGCGTGCAGGAAGTGCCGGAAGTACCTTGATCAATTGTGGTGATACATAGAGCAGCATTTCCTGAATTGCGTTAACCCAACCCAAATTGGCGTCAAGCTGTACAGGAGCCGCAGGCAGAGGCAAGCATATCCCCATATTGCGCCAGTCATTATGCAGCGTGAATCCATTAGGAAGCAGGCAGGAGCGTGCAAGAACATTCAGACTTTCCAGCGCGCGCCCTCCATCACCGAGTCTGGCGTATATGGAGGACATATGCGCCAGAGACCAGCCACTCTGAGCTCCGAGTTTACGCTGATGTACCGCTGTCTCGAATGCCCCGAATAGTACCGGGTCCTCCTCCCGGCTGACTTCCTGTCCCGGAAAAACAGGATACAGATGGGATAGATGACGATGATTTTGCCGATCCTCAAACGCCGGATGCAGCCATTCCTTCACTGCCCCCTCCTCGTTCAATATGTAGGCAGGCAGTCGTTTCAGCATGGCTTCCCATTGCGGAATCTGACTAGTGTGAGTCCCGACAATCCGACTTGCCTCAATGGTATGCTGCAGCAGTTCCTTAATGATGGCGATGTCCATTGCAGCATTAATGGCGGTTGGCATGGGGTGTGCCAGCTGTCTCCCATCCCTTGGCATGAAGTTTTCTGGTGTGTTCTCGGGAGAAACGGATGGGTACATCTTGTACTGACCGTTTGGATCCAACACCATAAAGTCTTCGTAGAACAGCAGCGCCTCTCTCATAAAAGGAAGAGCCTCTTCACGCAGAAACTGCTTATCACCAGTGTACTTGTAATGCTCATAATAATGTCTGGCCAGCCAACCGGCTGCTCCCGTCCAGTTCATAATCACCGGGACAATTTGATTCGGGGCACCCATGCCCGGTGTGGTTCCAGCAGGGATAAAGATCCCACGGCAGCCAAAGAGCTTGCGAGCATTATCTCTGAACGTTTCCATCATGCCATTGTAATAGCGAAACAAAGAAAGGTTCAGGCGGGATAAACCTCCGACAGTGGAATGCCAATACATCATCTGCACGTTTTCGTTGGCCATGTTATGACCCCACATTAGTCGGTAATCCCCGCCCCATAGTCCATAAAGCCCGAAAGGCGTATTGCCACCTTCCGAGATTCCACTTATGAACAAATATCGGCCATACGCCCACATCTTTCGAAGTAACCCCGTGGGAGCCTCACCTTCATAGGCATCAAGCAGCAGTTCTTCATTACAACGCCCGTCATCAGCGGTATCATCCAGATCAAGTTTTGCCGAGTGGAACAATGCCTGATGAAGTGCCTTATGCCTGGATAGCAATGCATCATAATCGGTGTCAAACACAGCGAGTTCCTGCTTCAACCGATCCCATTCCTCTTCCCGTTTACCTGTGGCAAACCATTTAATAAGAACGAGCAGATTACCTGAAGTTTCAAAGGGAAGTCTTTCGTTTATCGCTTTTTCACCACGTTTATTGGGTTGGTTTTTGCTTGAAATGGTATGGATATTTCCGGGGAAATTTAACGTCCCAGTTACCGGATTCTTCTCTGACACATCTCCCACATGGATTAGACGGAGTACTGCTCCAAAATCCTGTCCGTCGTCATTTTGGCCGCCATAGAACAGGTAATTCTCATCTTCATCTGTTCTCACGGTTACGGACATTTTCAGTTTCAAGAACTGCTCGTCTTCCCGCTCGCGGTCACCTGGTGGAAACTGAAGACCAACATTTCCGGATAACAAGGGCTTGCCCGCTGTTTCCCAGCTCCTCCCCGGATCTGACTCTCCCAATTCATCGCCCGTTATTCTAAAGACAACACAATCATCCGCGCGGGAAACAAAAATGCTTCTCGAATAACTCCGTTTTGCCTCCTCCCACCGGACATGGATTTCCCCCGTTTCCATATCCAGTTCCCTGCGATATTTACGAAAAGCATTGTCACAGGCCATGGTTAGCGTCAATGCGGTCAGAGGAAAACGGGAAGCTAGCTTGGAGGCATATCCTTTGGTTTGCAGCGCACGAGTCAGATGCCAGCTCGCCTCCGGATAATGTTCCTCATCCATCAGCTTCCGGGTCTCTGCCAGTGTATGACTGACATCAGGCAGCTCATTCTTCTGACCCCAATGCCACAGTTCACTGTGCTGAAGCAGAATCATTTCCTCCTGTATGCCGCCTTGTACAGAGGCACCCAGCTTGCCGTTGCCGGTAGGAAGTGCCTCACGCCACATCCCCTTCCACCATGAAGCGGGGTACTTGAGTATCATTTTGTTTTTCTCCGGCCTGCTGCTTTGTGATCCGCTATGTTCCTTCACGCTTGCCTTGCTCCTCGCATCTCCATTTCAATACTGGCCAGCAGGAATGGAGCTACCCCCATTTGCACGTCGCTGACGATCTGTTCGCTGATATAATAGCCGTATGAACCGTCACGATATTTCTTCCCACCGAGCCCGGCCCCATGACAAATACGGTGCAGGTGCACTCCCTGTTCATCTTCAGTAACAAAGTGCTTTAGAATGCCTTCATAAGCGCGGTCAACAACTTTACGATCCAGCTCTGCTAGATAATGCAGCCGCTGGCCTTTCGCAAGTGCATAGGTCAGCATACAGGAAGCCGACGCCTCCAGATAGTTGCCTTCCCTGCCGTTCTGGTCCATTACCTGATACCACAGTCCGCTCTCCTGATCCTGGGCATGTGCAATCGCGTATGCCATCCTCTCGAATATACCCATGATCTGACCGCGCTGCGGATGATCGATTGGAAAATGCTCCAGTGCATCCACTACGGCCATCGCATACCAACCCATCGCTCTGCCCCAGACATGAAATGATTGACCGGTGTTTTTGTCGCACCAGCGCTGTTCCCTGCTCTCATCCCATGCATGATGCAGCAGGCCGGTCTGTGGATTGCGGGTTCTTCGCTCAATCAGCAGAATCTGACGGGCTACCTCATCGAAGCTCTCGGGGTGATTGAAAGTACTTCCATATTCGGCCAAAAACGGAGAGGACATATAAATCCCGTCCAACCACATCTGGAACGGATATATCTTCTTGTGCCAGAAACCGCCCTCACTGGTACGCGGCTGTCCTTTCAGTTGGTTGACCAGCTGCAGTATCGCTTGCTGGTATTTGTCTTCGCCCGTTCGCTTCCACTCTCTAAAGAGATTTTTGCCTTCGTTGATCATGTCCAGATTGTAATCCTCAAGTCGGTAGTTCCTGATCGTGCCATCCATCTCGATTAGACCATCCATATGGTGATGAACAAGTTCGCTATATCGGGGTTCGTTGTTCCATACTGCTGCTCGTTCCAAAGCCATGAGTGTCATGCCTGCAACATAACCCCATTTCCCTGCCATCTTCGGATGATTGCCATTCTGACATTCAGAGATCAGTGTATCCGCGATTTTGGCAGACATCCTGCTATCCTGTGCATTGACCTTTGTTAACGTTTCCGCCATCATAATCCCTCCCTTGTCATTACTCCTGCACCTACAAAATCCTACGTGTGCCGTAAATACGGCTTCCTACTCAGGTTAGAGGATTAAGCCCCTCCCATTGGACTGACCAGCTGCCGTCTTGCGGGAAACCCGGATTGTTCCCGCTATCCTCACCGCTCCAGCCCGCAGCCATCATGGCTACAGCAGTTAGCAGCCCCCCATTCCCCGGCAAATATGCCCATAATCCGGGTCTCTGATAGTTGTGTCCATTGGGCAAATACGTATTTTTGGTCGCATCCATCAGCAGAAAATCTACTGCCAGCCCAGGCTCCCCGAGTCTGGCCGCTGTCATCGCGCACATGGGAAAATCCCACCCCCATGCGGATTCCCAATCCCAGCATTCTTTTACTTTAAGCAATGTATTTTTCATGATGTCTTTGTCAATCAGCGTACCCGGTAGCAGCCCTAGCGCACCGAGCATCGAAGGATGATCATGGTTTTTGTCCGTAAATGTGTCAGGGCAATTCTCGTGCGCGAGATAGACCCCACCTTCATGTTTGGGACTCGCCATATGCGCCGCAACCTTTGTCCAGTCTGGATTCGCCGGCTGCTCCAGCCGCTCTGCCCAGAGTGTCGCAATTTCCAATCCAAACTTCCAGTATTCAAGCTCATAAGGCGGATTCAGGCTTTCGTTCATGGCATGATTCTCTTGTGCAGGGATCAGCGGTGGACCTAAAACATATGCCTCTCTTTCTCCATCCCAATGAGCATAAGACACCATAAAATCAGCGGCTTCAAAAACAATCTCCTTATAGTGTTCCAGCACAGACCGCTCAGGCTGGGCGAGATAACACATCTCGGCGAGTGCCATTGGATGAGGCTGCTGCCAGATTAATCCCGGCGCAACGGGTGAAGGTGTCTGTTTTCCGTTATAACCGACCATTTTGGGCCAGCGCGCCCCATCATATCTCTGTGAGCGAGCCAGCTCACGCGCTTCCGGCAAAATGGTAAGATACCAATCCATACTGCGACGAAGCAGATTGGTACGTCCCCACAGCGGAAAATGCGCAGCATGCCACCAGTGCATTTCCAGGTGCATTTTACCGAACCAGCTGTTATACATGTAGCCCGTCTCCTGAGGCGGCATGGTGCCGCCACTGTGCACGGCGCACAGGAACTGTGACAATACGATTCGGCGTTCCAGCTCAGCTGCGCGGGGATCTTGACTGCCGGACAAGTCCATTGCAGCTCCACTGTTCCAGAACTTCTCCCAGTGGGCCGAGCTTGCATGGAATACGGCATTCGCTGGTTGAGGTACTGGATCCAAGGCAGCAAAAGCAACACTGCAGGACCAGCTGTCGGCATTTTCTAAGGCTCCCGGAAGCAACGTAAACTCATGGGCTCCGGTTTGTTCCAGACTTCCAGCGTCCCAAATCCACTTCACGGCATATCCATCCTCATCCAGTGTGCGTTTCAATGAAGCCGAACTCGAATCGGCCGTCATTAGCTCGGTATGGTGTCTGCTCTCCTGCTCCCAATCGGGGAATACAGATTTGGACCAGCTCCGATGTGTCATATCCGGACATGGGAAAACAAGGAACAATTGGAGACGCCCCTTGCCGATTAGCTCTGAATGCACACGAATGCCCATACCATCCTTCTCCGGATCACAGGCAGTCTGCACCTGAACCTTAACGCCATCCACGGTGAACTCACTGTGCAGTGAACCTGTCCAGAGATTCAATTCCTGGCATACCGGAATCACATTGGCCGCTTCTTCTTCCTGTCCGTTTTCCTTCAGGAATCGAAACGATAGTCGTCCAAGCTGAAGACGATGCGGATTCTGCCGCAGCCAGTGGTAAGCCTCTTCTCTGTTTTCTGGCTTCATGGGATACTGCACCATACGACCGTACGTTTCAAACGACTGATAGACGATATCCTGATCTCCGAAGACCTGATGGCCTCCTGTATAATGCCAACCCCAATTGGACTGTGTACCAAGCGGTATCTCATATGCCTCCGGAAAGGTCTGAAGGCCCGTGAAATCAGCACTGAACGCAAATTCTCCGTTACCAACAGACAAAGGTGACCTGGGCTCAAGCCGTGTCAAAACCGGATGATTTCTGGTGACAATCGATTTACGGTCCATGTGTAAACTTGCCTCCCTTGTGTCTTAAATACTTCATTTGAAAGAACCTAGGATTCCAGCAAGGAATCCCTGCGACTCCGCATCATTTCCCTGTATTTCCCCGGGGTGATATCCTTGGTTTTGCGATATACACGAATAAAACTGTTCTCATGCTGGTAGCCCACCATGGAAGCGATTTCGGATATTCTGTAGTCGGTATCCAACAGGAGCTCACAAGCCCGCTCCATTCGCAGCTTTGTAAAATATCCATGAATCGTATCGCTCATCTCCTGCTTGAACAACTGACTCGCCAAACTGGAGCCAATGCCCACATGCTCGGCAATGTCCTGAATGCTGACAGGGTCTTCCAGATGGTCTTTCATAAAAGCAATCATCTGTTGGCAAACGATATAATCCTTGCTAAGCTGCATGCTGTCATACCAGGCTGCCAATGCCCCTACTTCCTGCCGCAGCATAGTCCTTGCAGATTCCATATGCATCGTTCGCAAGCCCGAAATTCTGAACCCGCATCCTTCGCCATCTCGTTTCAAACGAATGCGTTCCAGTGTCTCGGCTGCAGACTCCAGAAAAGCAAGTGCCGAGGAAGGGTGCCACTGCTCTACCTCCATCCGGCTGAATGTTTTATCCATGATCTTTATAGCTTCTTCAGCGCTGCCGGCTTCAATCGTTTCAGTCAATGTGGACATGAATTCATTTTCTTCTGCAGCTTTTCCTGGCTCTGGATTGCCAGAGACATCCTCAAACTGAATCACTTGTTCATACCCGCGGTACAATCTGTATTCCAGAGCGCTGTCCGCTTCTTGCATTGCCTGTTGAAGGCGCATAAACCCTGCATGATACTCGCTTACACCAGCTGAAACCTGAAACTTAAGCAGCCTCGGAATCATCCTCAGTGCATCTCCAATGGCTGAGGCTGCTATCAAGTCCCTACCAGATTCAAGCGGTTGGAGCATCACCAGCAATCGGTCTCTGCCCAGATCCGCAGGAATGACACGCCATTCCCCGGACAGTAGTTCAGCAATGATGTTGGCAATCGCAAATTTCAATAGAGACTGATCTGACTTCTTAAATCGTTCACACCATGAATGATAGTCGTCGATAGACAGCATGGCTACTGCGAGTGAATTATCGCTCCAATCCTTGAAGTATCGGTTCCACTTTTCACCGATCTCGCGGTAACCCGTCATATTTCCTGCATAGATATCGGTCAGAAATTTGGAGGAAGCTTCCGGAAGTGTCTGTCTGAGATTTATTGCT
This sequence comes from Paenibacillus xylanilyticus, assembly GCF_047246825.1. GTDB lineage: Bacteria > Bacillota > Bacilli > Paenibacillales > Paenibacillaceae > Paenibacillus > Paenibacillus xylanilyticus_B. The sequence goes on from NZ_JBFOLB010000001.1 coordinate 1,063,224, forward strand.
TGCTGCGCATGATCTGTAAGCAGCTGCCCCGTTATTTTTTCGAGATCGATGAGCTCCGGACTGATTCGCTCACGGTCATAGCCGCTAAGAAGTTGTCTCATTCGTTTTACCGGTTTCAAGGCGGCTGTGTTGTAAAATGTAATTGCAGCTGCCCCCGCTGCAAGAGCGAGCAGAGATACGATGAATACGATGTTACGGATCTTCTGGGCATTGGCCAGTAAACTATCTTGGGAAATAACCGACAGGTATCGCCATCCGGTATATGGTGAAATGGTCTGCGAAGCCAGCAGCAGCTTGCCTTCGTGCTTGAACTCACCTAGTTTTTCTCCTTCGAGCTGTGTGAGAACCTGCTCTACTGCATCCTCTCCGACTGGATAATTGCCGAGCTCATACAAAGGTTTGTTGTCCGCATCCAAGATGAAGCGATGATTATCGAGGTCCGAGATGGAAGAGAGAAGCATGTGCTTAAACATCTGATCGGTCTTGAAATTGATGGCGATGATCCCCTTTAACTGACCGGCCAGCATAATCTTCCGATATAGTGTAATCTGTGAAACGGATTTTCCCGAACCTGCTGCAATCTCCCGCTGTTTCACCAACATGGGCCGGTCATCCAGCTCAGCAGCCACACCAACCCAGCCTGAATCAGGAAAATTGGTTTTACTCGAACTGTAGCCTTGAGGAAAAGCAACCATGCTCTCCCGTTCTACATCATAAATGTAAGCGCTCTTAATAAAAGGCGTACTGCTAATTAAGGTTTCAAGAAACTGCACCAATTCCGTAACGTTCCGATATGATCCCTGAAGCTCATTCGTGAGAAATCGATACACATTAGTATTCAACGCAATTTTTACAGCAATCTGGTCGCTCTCCCGGATGACTTCATCAATGTCATTCATGCTAATGCGCAGCATCTGGTGCTGTGGTTCACTGAGCTCCTGCTGTAATACCGATTTGGCAGAATAGTACGTTGTCATGCCTACCGCAATAATAATCATGAAGACAACAATGGTCAGAATTAGCAGCAGCCGGGTCTGGGTATTGGTGATATTGAATTTCAACCACTTCAAAAAGGAAAGGGTCACAGTTATCTCCCACCTTATGTGCAATATACCGCAATTATACAGTTCATGCCTGCTCAATACGACCCGGCCTTACAGCCTATTTTGCCTTACCATGGTATCCCGATCTCTTATTTATCCGCAGTTCCGGCGGTTTCCGCAGTTGTAAGATCGGCCTGCTCATTAAGCATATTCATATTCCTCAGCTCGGCTCGAAATCAATGACCCCCATGTTCACTTCCTCCTAGCATTCTGTATAGGCACTGCATTTCCCCATCCACCAAGCACAGCGTCTATGGATATGGGGCGGTGCTCGGAGACGGAACGCCATACTGCTTCTCCGGCAGCGACGGAATATGCTCCATCTGCCGCACCCGACAAAATCCGGAAGGGACGCCTGCGATCTTCACCGAGAAAAATATCCTCAAGCAGCAGGGGATCTCCTCCGCCATGTCCGCCTTCCCGGTGTACGACATGAATGGTCTCTTTGGATCCAAACAGCGGGAAATAGTCAATGGTCTGGACCGGAGTCGGAAAAGGCGTGCGGCCAGGCATATGGTATTCGAGCGTCTCCAGTCTCCCTTTTGTACCATTCACGGCCAACCGATAACCTTCATAAGGAAGCGAGAAATTGACTGAATAACTCAGAAGTGCACCGCCGTTATATCTCACTGTCGCCGTATACGTATCTTCAATCTCAATGGTGGAATCAAATATGCATTGATCCGGACGATATGATGTGTATGGAAAATCCGTATTGTCCGCTCCTAGCAGATTCAGATGGTCATCCGGAACACGGACCTGGCGGCTGCGCGGTGTCCAGCGAGAATAATAGGCACAGTCTTCCGTAACATTGCACGTACGACAGTGTCGCCCATCTTCACGGGCCGGGTTCCACTCGCCATCTGCACCGTAATAGTTTAGTGCTCCATAGGCAAAGACCTCCACCGGTTTTTGGTTAATCCACCACTGGACCAAATCAAAATGGTGGGTGCTTTTATGAACGGATAGTCCACCCGAGAAAGCCCGTTCGCGATTCCAGCGTTTGAAGTAACTCGAGCCGTGATGGGTATCGATATACCAGTTGAGATCAATTGAAGTGACACGGCCAATTTTGCCTTCCTGTATCATTTCCTTGATCCGCATGTGAATGGGCATATAACGATAGTTGAATGTAACGATTACACTCCCCTGACTCACTGCTTCTGCATCCAAAATGCGTCTGGCATCTGCCCCGGTTGTAGCCATCGGTTTTTCAGTAATCACGTCCAGATCTCGCTCGAGCGCCGCTGTTATATAGTGGACATGGGTATCATCCCTGCCAGCCACAATAATACAGTCTGGCTTTGTCTCCTCCACCATGGCAGCAAAATCAGCAGCTCCATACACAGCAATTTCGGAGTGGTGCGGAAAGCGCGCACGGTAGGCCTCGAAACGCGCAGGATCCGTATCCAGCAGTGCCACGACCTCCGAATTGTGGGAAAACAACTCATGAATCGGTTTGGCGAACTGGCCCAATGCTCTGCCACTTACCCCACAGATGGCGTATCTTTTTTTCATTTTTTCACCTTCTCATACCATTCCTGCACCCGCTGGGTGACTACTTCGCCTCCGGAGGCATTCCATTTCTTCACGTATTCATCATAAGCCTCCAGCGGCAGCTCCCCGATGACGATCTTGGTCAATACCTCCTGAAAGAGTTTGTGTGACTGAATATCAGGAAAACCCTCATACACGGAAGCCGGGAGTCCATCACCTGCAATTTGCCGGGCATCGGCTGTGCTGACTACAAACATGTCTTTTACCATCTGCTGCTGATCCTCCGGATAAGTCTCTTCAATTCGCTTGTTCATGTCATCTGCAGTGGTCAAATTCTTCATGCCCAGTGCAAGCGGTTTGTTGTCGGCCGGCGGGAGAATGACTTTGCGCCCGTCCTGAACTTCATGCTGCTCCCCTTCCAGACCGAATCGGACAAACTCATCATTTTCGGGATTGTAAAAGAAATCCAGCAGCTTCAGTGCATTAGCTGCATTATCCTGCTTGGCGGCTGGAATCATCCATTCGGGCTCCCCCATGCTCTTTTGCGTTACAAAGGCTTCGAATCCATCGGCCTTCGGCAATGGCATTGCTGCGATATAAGCATCTGGAGCCTGTGTCAGCATGGCATTATAACGATCACGGACATTTGCCGGTAAGTGATACCAGCTGCCCACCAGGTTATTGTTAATTTTGGCTTGCCACACTTCTCCTTTGTTCAGGAATGTTTCATTGTCCAGCAGTTTTTCGACATATAGCATACGGATGAACTTGATCGCCTCTCTCATATTGTCCGTCGTTCCTGCATATTGGATCTTGCCGTCGTACTCATCCCATTCCGGATACCCTTCCCACATGGCTACCCCGTACATGGCAAACAGATGATCCATCCATCTTCCGAACTCCCTTCCACTTGTCGGCAGCTCATCCGCTTTGCCATTGCCGTTCGGATCCTTGTCACGGAAGGCTTTGAGCACTTCCACATATTCATCCACGGTCGTTGGCATCTCCATGCCTACCTTATCCAGCCAATCCTTCCGGATCAAAGGTGCACGTTCCGGGACAAGGAATACTTTGGGCACATAATAAATTTTGCCGTCCGGAGAAGCTGAACGAACGATATCCCAGGCTTCCTGGGGAATACTCTCCCAGACATGCGGAGCATACTCAGGCAGCAATTCATCCAGCGGCAGTGCTCCACCCTGCTGGATCAGCGTTTGCTCTACGCCTCCAATTGGCCGTAGAATATCCGGCAGCTCATCCGAAGCGATCATCAAGTTCAAGTATTCGGATGGTTCCGAGCCGGGGGGCGTCGTAATCAGCTCGTATTGGACACCCGTCTGATCAGCGATATATTTCACGTGTGGATCATCAGGAGCCGGCATGCTCCCGATCCCCATATGGCTTTTGAATACTTTGACGATAGGAACACCGGAACCCCCCTCACCGGTAGCGTTCCCTGAATTGCTGGCGTTGGAACTGCAGCCGGCAACGACCAGCATGGCAATACTGAGTACGATGGGCACTATCTTTTGGGTCAATTGTTTTCTCATAGAATCATCCCCTTGTCACGGTTTATTCTTTCAGCGATCCTAGCAATGAACCTTTCACAAAATATTTCTGTAAATAAGGATACACCAAAATAATGGGAACGCTTGCAAAAAGAATCGTCGCAGCTTTCAGTGTGGTTGTGTTGAAGTCGTAGTCGTCCAGAAACATGTTGACCTGAGCCAGTTCTTCCGGGCTGGTCAAATAGGCACGCAGCTTCATCTGAAGGGGCCACAGATCAGGATCGCGAACGAAGAGTACCGCGCGTTGGAACGTGTTCCAGTACCCTACGGCATAGAACAGACTGACTGTAGCAAGAACCGGTTTGGATAACGGCAAATAAATCTGGAACAGGATTCGAAAATCATGACAACCATCGATCCGGGCGGTGTCATCCAGTTCCTTCGGCAAATTCATGAAAAACGTACGCAGAATCACCATGTTGAATGTGCCGATGACGCCCGGAATAATCAGAGACCAGATGGAATTCATCATGCCCAGCTCTCTTACCGTCAGGAAAAACGGAATCATCGGAGCATTGAAAATCATGGTGATCACGATACCCAGCATCACCTGTTTGCGAATCAGAAACTCTTTGCGTGATAGCGGAAAAGCCGTCAGCACGGAAAAGAGCATACTAAGCGCTGTACCAGCCACCGTAATGAATACGGTTACACCAAACGATTGCCATAAGCCCGAGCTCTGCAAAATGTGCTTCCAGGAAGCCAACGTGAAGCCGACCGGCCACAGGAAAACTTCCTTGGAATCGGCGGCAACCGGAGAACTCAGGGATACTGCAAGCAGATGAAGCAATGGCAAAATCATGGTTAAGGCCGCAGCTGTCAGGAAAACATAGTTGGCGACTTGAAAGCATTTTTCACCAAAGGTCTGTTTCATCACCACAACCCCTCCCCAGTCTTTTTGGCCAATCGATTGAAGACCCAGAGCAGGATAAACCCGATAACGGATTGGAACAGCCCAATAGCCGTGGTGACACTATACTGCCCTTGCAGAACACCTGAGCGGTATACATAAGTTTCAATAATATCCCCTACCGAATAGGTCATCGGCGTCAACAGGTTATATACCTGATCAAAACCGAGCTCCAGGAAGTTCCCGATATTGAGCAGGAACAGGATTAGGATCGTCGGGAACAACGCGGGCAATGTAATATAAATCGCTTGTTTCCACTTGTTGGCTCCGTCCATGACGGCAGCTTCATATTGGGTTGGGTCTACGCCGCTTATGGCTGCAAGATATATAATGGTTCCCCATCCAACTTCCTTCCAAATGGACGAGAGCACAACAATCGGACGGAAATACTGTTCCTGCTGCATATACAGAATGGGTTCGAAGCCGAACCATCCACGGACAGCGTTTACAAATCCACCCGAGGCAAGCACTTCAAAGACAATCCCTCCCACGACAACCCAAGAGAGGAAATGGGGCAAATAGAACAAACTCTGCAAGAAGCGTTTTGCGAGCATTTTTCGTACTTCGTTGAACAACAGCGCAAGCAGAATCGGGGCAGGAAATCCGACCACCAGTTTGTAAAAGGCAATCAGAGCTGTGTTCCGAAGAACATTGTAGAAGTCCTGATACGTAAAGATGAATTTGAAATTATCCAGACCGACCCATGGGCTGCTCCAAATACCTTTCATAATTTGAAAGTTCTGAAATGCGATTACGCTGCCTCCCAGTGGAATGTACTTAAAAATGATGTAAAACAAAATGCCGGGAAGGATCATGACATACAACATCCAATGTTTTCTCATGTTTCGCAAATACCCTTTTTTGACGGGTTTATTGACTGTAACTCCGGTTTGCCGTGCAGATGTTTCCGTCAGCTCAGCCATATGATTTTGGGCCCCCTTTAGCAAATGATGGTGTGAATGACGAGCAGGATCCTCTGTTCACATATTAAGGGCAGGCAGCGTGAGCGACAATCGTGCAATCGGCCAAACCATGAACCAATCGCTTACACAGCAAGCTTTTGCAGGATCGGTTCATTCGCTGGAGAAATGGTTGGTGCTGTCATCCGGCAAAAAAAAGGCGCCAATATGGCGACCTCAAGGCATAGATGTTTCCTATCATTGTTCAGGGTGCTCCCTTTCAAATAAAAAGACGAAGTTCAATTTTTAATAATCAATGTGCCGCTGTCATTCTGTCGTTAATTTCTCATCTTCTGATTTGGATGCAACAAAAAACCTTCAAGAACAATGTCTTGAAGGTTTGATGGTGTTTATGAGGTTTAGAGTACTTTCTCCAAAAAGCTGATTGTACGTTCATGCTTCGGATTACCGAATATTTCGGCAGGAGTCCCCTGCTCTACAATGTATCCGCCATCCATGAAGATAACCCGGTCTGCAACTTCACGAGCAAATCCCATCTCATGGGTAACGATCATCATCGTCATTCCTTCGCTGGCGAGGTCTTTCATTACACCCAGAACTTCACCAACCATCTCAGGATCAAGCGCGGAAGTTGGTTCATCGAACAGCATCACGTCCGGGTTCATCGCGAGCGCACGGGCAATCGCCACCCGCTGTTTCTGACCCCCGGAAAGTTTGTTTGGATAGCTATCCGCTTTGTCTGACAAACCTACCCGATCAAGTAAACGAAGAGCCGTTTCCCGAGCCTGCTGCTCGTTCAATTTGCCAAGCTCTCTTGGTGCGAACATGATATTTTTAAGCACGCTGAAATGAGGAAACAGGTTAAAATGCTGAAATACCATACCGATATTTTCACGTGCTTTATTGATATTGGTTTTAGGATCATTCAGATCCTGGTCATCCACGATAACCCGGCCTGCAGTAATCTCTTCCAATTGGTTAATGCAGCGCAAAAACGTACTTTTCCCCGAACCGGAAGGCCCGATGACACAAACAACTTCACCTTCGGTGACGGTCATATCGATTCCCTTCAAAACCTGATTCGAGCCAAAACTTTTTTTCAATCCTTCGACCTTAATTTTACCCACGGCGAACCTTCACCTCCAGATGGTCAGCGATTTTAGTCAATGTAATGATGACAATCAGATACATAATAGCAACCGTTAACCAAATGTCAAAAGAGGCGAACGTTCTTGCAATGACAATTTTACCTGATTGCGTCAACTCCACCAAACCAATGACGGACAAGATCGACGTATCTTTCAGTGTGATGACCATCTGATTAATAAATGATGGAATCATAATCCGGATGGCTTGAGGAATAACGATCTTCATCATGGCTTTACGATAAGGAAGTCCAAGTGAACGGGCGGCTTCCATCTGTCCACGATCAATCGATTGAATACCCCCACGAATAATTTCGGTTACATATGCCCCTGCATTCAGACTCAATGTCAAAATGGCTGCCAGGAACAATGGCATCGTGAAGCCCAAAGCCTGCGGAATCCCGAAATAGATAAAGAAGGCCAGGACAATCAATGGAACCCCGCGGAATATATCCACAAATACGGTGGCAACACCGCGAAGGAATCTATTTTGTCCCACTTTCATAAATCCGAAGATCAAGCCCAGGATAAAGGCAAAAAACAATGAAACAATGGTGTATAAGAGCGTTTTTCCCAGACCTTTGAATAGGGACGGGAGTGATTTCTGGACCAGCTCCCAGCGACCCAGGGTAGGGGTTGAAGCATTTTCACCAACATATGTCTCAGTAATGCGTTTATACTCACCGTTTGCCTTGATATTCATTAGTCCATCATTGAACATTTGTAGAAGTTCCTGATTCTGCCCTTTGCTTACGGCAAACCCATAGGAACCTCCTTTTTCTGGTTTAGTAACAATTTTAAGACCGTTATTCTGTTTGACCCCATAAGCCAATACAGGGAAATCTTCAAAACAAGCGACGGAATTACCGGTTTTGACATCATCATACATTTGTGAAGAGTCATCAAACGGCACAATGGTAAAGCCATACTCCGAAGCAACAGACTCCGCAAAAGTGTATCCTTCTGTTCCCGTTTTCACGGCGACTTTTTTGCCGCGGAGGTCTTCGTAACTTTTCACGGTATCGTTATTGGCGCTGATACCCATAACCACACCTGAATCGAAATAAGAATCTGAAAAATCAAACTTTTGTTTTCGTTCATCGGTGATACTCATCCCTGCAATGACGCCATCCACCTGATTCGACTCAAGTGCCTGAACAGCTGCGTTAAAACCGAGAGCTTTAATTTCATACTTAAAATTTTGATCTTTTGCAATGGCGTCGAGCAAATCCATGTCTATGCCTACAAAATCACCATTCACATCCTGAAACTCAAACGGAGCAAATGTAATGTCTGTGCCGATAACATAGGTTTTGCTGGCATTGGATTCTGCGTCCGCAGCGCCTGCCCATCCGGATAATCCCGTCACCAAGAGCAGCACTAGCGAAAGTACAAAAAATGAGACCTTTGTTGTTTTCATATGTCCTCCTCTTCTCGGTCCTCTACGTTTTTCTGTGTTACATTTTTTTCAGACGTATTGCTCATTATACAGTCATATTGATTTCATGAAAATAAACATTTTAAATTTTAAGTTTTCATTTCTTTTCCAATCCGACTCTTACAGGAACATCGCTTAAGTATAGTCTTGAAGACCATCTTCATTTACCGTTGTAATATGCACTCGCCCAAGTTTTTATTCCAACCGATATACATTTCTTGGTGACCATTACCTATGTGTTTTTTTCTTGCTCCATTCATTCGAGATATGTTTATCATTTACAATAATCCCTCTTTCAATTAAAAAAGTTTGACGTCAGATTAGGAGGTGCTCCCTTTCAGAGGTGCATCTTCCATTACCTTATTAAGCACTCACTTGAAACACTTTTTCCTTTTTCTCTCTCGACAGCAGACGCTGATGGGCAATCCAGAGAAAAGGCAGGCCGAGCGCTGTCATGAGAGCCAGCGGGACAAAGACGTTTAGCCCATTCTCTGCACCATACTGGCTAAGAAGCAGGCCGCCAAACACAGGTGCCATCACACTGCCCAAATGATTAAATCCAATTGTGCCGAAGTAAATGCCTTTACTTTCCGGCTTGGCTATCCGGTCGATTAACAGGTCCATCATGGTAAACAGCAGAACTTCTCCGATCGTAAACAGTATGACACTGATGAACAGAAGTGTTAAACCTTCAGCCCATCCAAACAGCAGCAGACTCGCAGCGAGCAAAATGTTGCCAATGATGAGAGAGACAATGGGCGAATAATGTCTTGCCGTTCGCACAATCGGGTACTGTACAACCAGCACGGTCACCGCATTAAGGGAGAACATGTAAGAGAAAATCCGGCTTCCATCCTCAAAATGCGGTTTCAGGGTCAGATACTGCGCTAACGTTGAACCGAAATGACCAAAGCCCAGTTCACAAAAGGTTGTTCCAATGAGTACCATCAGGAAAACCCGGTCTCGAGTGGTTGTAGCTAACGCATCTCGCAAGCTTGGGGCAGGACTTTCGGTGAGTTTGGGGAGATTGGCATGCCAAGATTGAAACTGAACGAGTAAGACCAGACCATAGACGATGTAAACCATTCCAGAAATAACAAATGGAAACGTGGATTCAGCTGATCCAAGGTAAAGACCAATGATCGGCCCAAATACAACGCCGAGGTTTATGGCAGCATATCGCAGATTGAACACAAGCAGCTTATGCTGGGAAGAAGTGATATCCGATAAAAGTGCACGTGATGTTGGCTCGAAAACGGCCCGGCACAACCCATTCAGCGTATTGGCAATAAAAAATACCCATAAGTGGTTTGCAGACGAAAAGATGAAAAACACGCCTGCCCAGCTGAAGACCGAGACCAGCATGACGATCTTGCGACCAATCCGATCAGAGATATATCCTCCGTAAAAACTGATTAACACTCCAGCCAGCGAACTTACGGCAACCGTTACCCCTGTTTCTGTTGGTGAAGCACCTAGTACGCGAGTTAAATAGATGGATAAAAACGGAATGCTCATGGAGGTCACAAGACGTCCAAACATGGTTCCGATGATGATTGTCCATGCCAAAGGGTGTATTTGTCGCAGATGATGCTTCATAATGTATGTTTCTCCTATTCCATAAATTTTGTGCAGAAGGGACTGCCTTTTGCCCGCTTCATTAGATATAATTGTATGGATCAAAGGGGGAAATAAAAGTGTAATCAATTTACGTTGTGTTTCACCCTTTATAAAGGAGCAATACATATGGATACATCGACATCCCACTATATTCGGCTTGCTACTTCAGAGGAGCTGTCCGATAAACTGAATGAACCCACTCCGGTTACGATAGAAAGCCTGTCGGCTGAGCTATTCTGCACTCCCCGGAATGTGAAGTTCATTCTACGAAAGCTGGAAGCTAAAGGTTTTATTCGCTGGCAACCAGGCATCGGCAGAGGGCATCATTCCAAGCTGACATTACTGCGCAGTGTTGATGAAGTATTGGAGGAACGGTTTCTAAGCCTCATGGAGAGAGGTAAAATGAAGGAAGCTGTCGAATTTATCGGCACTCTGAATACTCTCGACAATAATGAGGCTATTCGACAGCGGCTGTTGAGTTTGTTAAATAAACAAATGGGATTTCACAGTCATACGGAAACGAACTCCGGTCAGGATGTGCTTCGCATGATGCGATCGCGCCGCATGGGCAACCTGGACCCTGCTTCGGTGTATACTGCGTTTGAAACCTATCTGCTGGGTCAGATTGGCAGTACATTAATTACATTTGATGCCATAAACGAAACATTCCAGCCAAGTCTGGCACATATGTGGGAATGCAGCGAGGACCACAAGGTGTGGATCTTTTATCTACGCAAAGGTGTGCGATTTCATCATGGTCGCACCATGACTTCACAGGATGTCCAAGCCACTTGGCAGCGGCTGCATGATGTGAAAAGCCCCTCCATTTGGCTATATCGGGACATCGAGCATGTCGAACTCGCCGGGGATTACTGCATTCGGTTTTGCCTAAGTCGTCCCAATCGCTTTTTGCTGCACTTGTTCAGCAGTATTCCCATGACGATTCTCCCCTTCGATATTGATCATTCCAAACAACTGATTGGTACCGGGCCCTTTCAGGTCAGTGAACAGAGTGAAGATGTACTGGTACTGCGTGCATTCGATAACTATTATGGTATTCGCCCACATCTGGATCAGGTGTATATTTGGTTTCTGCCCGATTTGGGGACCCAGGATCGGTACTATGAGCTTCAAGGAACCGACCGTTTGAAAATGTCTTCGGACTATGAAAAAACTAAAGATATTGACTATCCTGCACTTGGCTGTCAGTATTTGCTGTTTAACTTTCAAAAGTCAGGCATTCATCATCACCCACATTTTCGCCATGCGATGCGTATCGTTTATGATTCTGCAGCTCTTGTAACAGAGCTGGGAGGTAGTCTGATTACACCAGCGAGCAGCTTTCTTCCTTGGATAAGTGCCGGGCAACATTGGACTGAAGCTGCACTCGATCATGCTCATGAGCTGCTGAACAGCAGTGGTTATCAGGGCGAGACTATCCTTCTGTCTTGTACAGCGAACAAGGACCGGAACGTTGCGGATTGGCTGCAGCAGCGAGGAGCAGCCATTGGACTGCATATTGAAATAGTTGCTTCGTCCGATAACCTCCAACCTGAAGAGACGACATTTGCGGATCTCATCCTGGCTGAAGAGATACTGGAGCAAGATTGGCAATACGGTATGATTCATTATTTCAAAACACTGTCCAATCAGTTCAACACGTGCATGTCAATTGAACAGCAATCTGTACTGGATCAGAAATTAGAGCATTTCCTTCAGCTCAATGATCAGGATCGGGTAGCTCTGCTCTATGAAGCCGAGGAAGAGCTGCGTACAAATTACTGGATTTTGCATGGTGCCCATCTAAATAAAAGAGCGCAGCTGAATCAAAGCCTTTTCGGTCTACAAACATCCGATTTCGGTTTTATGGACATTTCGAAGATATGGATCAAACAGTAAATGAATATCGAAACATAAAAAAGACTTCCGCCCAAAACGGAAGTCCTTTTTTATCGCTATCTAATTTTTAATTTAAAGTAACTCCAACCGACGTTTCACATGCTTAACTTATGTTATCTATCCATCATCATTCATCATGAGCCATATCGTGCTCCAACCTTTTTTTCTGCCATAGTTCCATGAATGGTTTGCAATTCCGAATCAGTTCATCGAAAGACCCGTGACCAGCAACTCTTCCGTTGTCCATGACGACGATCTGATCAACCTGCTGAAGAAAGTTCAACCGATGAGCTACAATGATGATTGTTTTATCGCTGAATTCTTGAAGGATCGTCTCCATGACGCTTTTCTCCGTAATATTATCCAGTGCTGACACAGGTTCGTCCAGAATTAACACGTTTCTGCGCTGGAACAGGATTCGGGCAAATGCAAGCCGCTGACGTTCTCCTCCAGACAACTTTACCCCTCTCTCACCAACAAGAGTATCCAATCCCTCCGGTAACTTCAGGATCGTATCTTTCAGGTACACCTTCTCCAATAATTCATAGATGGCTTCATCGGAGACGGGTTGATCAAAACAAATATTGCACCGAATGGTTGTATCGAAGATTGGGGTCTCCTGTGATAAATAGGAAATATGTTCATAGTAGGTATTCAGCTTCAGCTCATCGATGTCCACGCCGTCCAAAAGCAGCTTTCCGCTGTCCTTTTTCACCAATCCGGTCAACAACTTGATCAACGTTGATTTCCCTCCTCCACTCATGCCCACCAGTGCAACAGACGTCCCTTGGGGAATGGTCAGAGATATGTTCTTCAGGATCGAATGCTGAGCATAACTGAACGAGACGTTTCTAAATTCAATTTCACCCTTGAGGTCAGCAAGTTCACGACCTGAATCCAGGTTGCGGTCTTCCGGAGCGTGAATAAATGCTTCAAACCGTTTGTATGTCACTTGATTCAGCCGGTAATCCACGAACAATACGTTGAATATGGCAATAGGTGAGTAGATCTTCTCGATAAAAAGGAACAATGCCACGATAACGCCAATGGATGAATCACCTGCAATGACGCTTTGAACGCCGAAGAACAGGATTACGAGCTTAATGATTGTAATAAACACCTCAAATATGGCGAAAAAGGCTTCATGGATCATGCGAAGCTGCGCGCTTTTGTTAATAATCTGACGGGCAGAAGCGCTGAGCTTGGCCATCTCCTTTTCATATCTTTTATTCGTTCGAAACACGACCAGTTCCATGAAACCGCGTATGGAATACCGGGACATGGACTCCTGTTCATTCAAAATGATGGATTTCATCCGGTATAGAAATTTCAAAAGCAGGTTGGTTACCACCAAGATGACAACATAACCTATCGCAATAATCAGCATGATCCGCGGGTCATAGAAGCTGATAAACAGCAAGCTGAACAAGATGGTTGGCAGCAGTTCATGCAACGTTTTGAGGATAAATCCATATATGATTTCGTTCCCGGCTTCAGCGCCGTTCTCAATCACTTTGATCATCTGCCCGGTTCCGATGTTCTGATATGCCTGATAATCGATTTTTGAAATTTTGGCCAGGGCCATCAGTTTTAGTTGCTCGCTGATGCTCTTGGACAGATATACGCTCGGATATTCGTCCACATAATTCAAAATGACCGTCCCCACAAGCAGCAACCCGTATATGATGATGAAATGGATGATCTCGTCCATCCGGTTCGCCTGCACTGCCGTATCCAACACCTTCTGGAAAAACACGATCCCCAGGCTGCTGAACAGCTGAATGCTGCATCCCACCGCAATATATAAGAGAATCCACCATTTTAATTGAATCAGACATTGTTTTAACACAGCTCTCAAGCTCTTCTATCTTCTAAAATGAGAAAAAGCCAGACGGTTCCAGTCATGGACATGTCAAAGCCCTCATGATGAGAACTGACCTGTTCCACGATCGGTAGTGTCCTGGCTTGTACACAAAATGACTGCCTGGGCACCGTTCAATGTTTCCAGTTTCATGCGATCAAACGGGCACAGAACCCCCTTGATAGCCGGTACGCGTTTTGATCCGGCCCGAAAACTAGATACTTCGAACGATGCGGTAAGACATTCATTTCACCTCAATTCCAAAGATATGTTTCAGTATAGCCCTCTGATACCGCTAAAATCAACCTAATTATTTCCAGATTATTATTGAAAGCTGTCTTTTCTCATCCAGATTGCTCTGAATCAATACTTATAATATATGTATAACGATACACAACAACCCCCATAGCGGACCTGGTTAGGTGCCTGCTATGGGGGTTCTGGTCATTACCTTTTAAAGATTAGTGTGGCAGGTTACCACCTGTTTGCGATTCAATCATGGATGGGGCAAAACCATTCAGCATTTGCTGCATGTCTTGTTGGGCAAGTTGAGGCACTTGATAGAAACCATTTTTATTTTGATAAATGGAGATCTCATATGCCATCTCAATACAGTTCGGCAATGAATCTGCCAGTACCCGACGCACAACCGGATTGGTTGATTCCATCGCAGCTGTTGTTTTCATAACAGCACCCGATTTTACGGCATTCAACATGCTAAGCGAGATGCTTTGGTCACAGATTTCGGTAGCGGAAAGCATCGGCTTTTTCGGTTGGCTTGGTTTTAAGCCATATGTGAAGTCATTGTCCTGTTTCATTTTGTAGCTTTGCGTTGGTTTGGATGGGTCCTGTCCTGTTTTAAAGCATTCCAACGTAATGTTGTATTCTTCGGACATAAATTGCTTCTGACGCATCAAAATATCACGAAGCTCCGGATCCTTCACATGTTGGCTTAGCATGGTATAGGTGTTCAATGTATTGATTGCCCCCGACAGCACCTCGTTTACATCAAACATTTCATGTCCACCATGATTGAGTTGTGGTGGAACCGTACCTGTTTCGACGTTTTGGTGATTTTGCATTTGCATGTAGTTAACCTCCTAAAGTGTGTGTGTCTTTGCGCAGTCCGAGGTTTATTATTATTTTTATTACCCCAAGCTATTCAGATACTTTTTTAAATTCCGTGTATATTTTTTCAAAACAGTGACCTTTGTTGATACCTTGCATAGGCTGATGCATACCATTTAGGAGGGATTCACTTGTATACTTATGAAGCAAATCGACAACAACACCTGGCTTGGCATGAAACTTTGGAGCTCCATGAACTAACAGCTTTTCAGAGTAACCAGTTAACTCATTTTAAGATGGTCCTAAATGATGTAAAGAACCCTGCTCTTCATTCCTTGTATCAGGAAGCCATCCGGACTATTGAACAGAACTTAAAAGAGCTTCTTCACTACTATCCCCTCGCGCCTGTAGGAAACAGAAACAGTGGCAATGAAAAGGATATGACTGCATTCTACGCCGGACAGTTGTTGGGATTTGCCAAAACCTCAGTACGCAACTATGCAATAGCGATCACTGAAACGGCTACCCCTCAGCTGCGTGAAACGTTACAAAAACAACTAAACGGTGCCATTCAGTTACATGGTAAAGTGTTTTATTTTATGCTGGAGCAGGGGCTGTATCCTTCTTATGACCTGCCTAAGCTCCTGGCTAACGATGTTGACATGGCAAACAAAGCAATTTCTTTATAAGTTTAAAATGTTAAAACAAGCAGGCTTTCGTGGAAGTCGAATGCCTGCTTCTAGCTGTATGCTATGATTACTAAACATGTAAGTAAATAAGGATCTACACCATAGGAGACAGGCTCGCTGCCGCATTATCGTTCCTAAGGGCGTAAGGCGGAGTATCGTAGATGTATGGAGGTGCTGGTGGCAATTTAGGGGCAGCCGCAAGTGGCTGAGGATGCTGTACATATTGAAATACACCGTGCCCATCCATACTTGGTCCATGTGCCCAGCGACCGGTTGCACTCTCGTCTCCTCGGGAAAAATTAAATAACACATAGGATACTTCTTGTTTTTCCAATTCTCTCGGGAAGGTGGTTGGAACAACAATGCCTTCTTTTTCTTCCAATTCCTTAATGGCAGCGATCCATTGATTTTGATGCATGGTGTCCCGTGCGAGCAGCCATGATAGCATATCTTTGACCCCACGATCATTTGTCATTCCATAAAGTCTGGCAACCTGCAGCCTTCCCTGTGACTCAGCAGCCAGGTTATGCCTGAAATCAGCGAGCAGATTGCCGCTGGCAATCGTATACTTTGCATTCCATGGATAGCCGTTACTATCCGAGGGAGCTGCTCCCAAACCCGTAACAATGGCATGCTGAGGGTTACTTCCACCAAGAATTGCATTAATAACGGGATCTTTGGCGGCTTCTTCTAATGTGGCCAAAGGGGCATTATCCAACAAACGCGCAATCATGGTTGCAAGCATCTCGACATGTGCGAGTTCTTCTGTACCCGTATCCATAAGCAAATCTTTGTACTTACCATCCCCGCGAACGTTCCAACCCTGAAATAGATACTGCATCGCTACCGTAATTTCACCAAATTGTCCGCCAAGCACTTCCTGAAGCTTTCTCGCAAATACAGGATCCGGGCAATCCGGTTTGGCATGATACTGCAGTTCTTTGATATTAAAAAACAAACCATCACCTCATTCATTCGAATAGCAAATTCTATGTCGAATATTCGAAAAACTTGCTTGTCAGGACAAAAATACCTCATGCCGTTTTAAGAGGACTTTTTATAAGAATGCTATTTGAATATAAGAAAAAGACCACCTCATACGGGCGGTCTGTCTTCGTACTTTCAGTTAAACAGCAAACGATTCAATTCATTTGAGTCAATCTCACAGCTCGGTTGGAAATGATCACTGTCGATGTATTGCAATAGACTGTAAATAAACTGCCGACCCTCGATTTGACTGAGAAGTTGATCATAATCCAGTGCCCCTACCAACACTTTTCCCTTGCCCACTTTGACTTCAAATAACAGACCCAGCTTGTGGTTACGCTCAAAGTTGTCAATAGTCTGTACGATAGGCTGCACATCTGCGGGAAAGTTATCCAAAATGACGGAACGTGAATGGGTAACTATATTCCACCACGGATAGGTAGAGTGTTTCTCGCTCGGAAAATGCTGCAGCGCTTCATGCTCGTTCTCAATAAGCAAGCCCAGCGTCCCTACCGGAACAGGTTTATTCATACTTTCGGAAATGGACCGGAACATGGGATAACACCAGAAATCCGTACTGTACAAGCCTTCAATGGAGTTGGCGACCTTATTGAGTGCAGGCAGCAAAAGAATGGATTCTCCCTTTTCCAACTTCTGAAGGGCTTCATCATTTAGTTCCCTGTATACAGGCGCGTCGGCAAACTCAATATTATTCTGGTTAGGATAGATCCAAAGCTCATAGGTTTTATAAATATCCGTTTCAGAAATGGACAGCTTTAATGTCACTTGAGTCATTTCTACTACATTTGGCAGAGTTGCTGTAATGCTGCTGAGCATCTGATAAGGTTTCATGTGATCTTCTTTAATGAGGTGTTCACCTTCTGATATAACTCGGCTTTCATGAGTCAAGTGCCATTTCAGGGTTTTCCCTTTCAAAGGAACCTGACGGTAATAGCGCAGTTCCACCGATGCACTAAATGCTTCACCCGCCGCATAGTTGTATTTCTCGAATCGAGCCAAAAGTACAGCATCCGAGCAAAACGTTCGCCATTCTTCTGCGCTGATTAGCCCTTTCGAGTCCATAAATGCATCCAGTATGCCGACCAAGGCCGTTCCTTGTCCGCTAAAATCCTGCAAATCCAGCAGTTGGAAGCCTGCAAGCCGCTCGGATCGGAAAGCTGCTTCCAGCTCTTCCTTATAACAAGCTACGGCCAGTTGTCCGGAAGCATGGAAAAACGAGTCCGCTAGATGGCCCATTCCCTTTTCCTGCAAACGCTCTCGGAAAATCTCAAAGTTGTGTGCCTTAATCGAGCCTGTATACTTTTCAATTTCCGCAAAATTCGGATACATGGCATACTGCCCTATCTCATGAGAAACCACAGGAAGATGCGGATTGAGCTCCTTGTCTGTTGCGGCCGCTTTCACAGTTTTGGAAACGGTCCCATATTGGATCTGAATCTCCTGCTCCTCTGCAACGGAATCCTGAAGATTACTATGTTCGGGAGGCAGGATATGATCGTCATAATCTTTCATGGTGCTGGGCAGATCTGTCTGAACATGTCCGAGTGGTGCATCACACATTGCATAGGAACCCCTGATCAGCCGGTCACGAGAAAAGCGTACACCACTAAAGAAATCTTCCTCTTCCAATATTACCGGGGTAAACTGAAAATTATTGGAGCCTTGAGTATATAGATGCCGCGAATCATATTGCTTGTACTTTTTCAAAATCGCATTCAGCCTTTCCTTGCTCCCCCATAACTCATTACCCAGTGACATCATGACAAATGAAGGATGATTCCCGAAGGTGCGAAGAATCGCAAGTCCCTCCTCAATCAAATAATCTTGCTCTGCCTGATTATGGTTGGGGTCTGTCTCATCTGTAATGGTTCCCCAGAATGGAAGCTCGGGTTCCATGTAGATTCCCAGCAGGTCAGCCGCAACAAATGCTGCTTCAGGTGGACAGCAGGTATGGAAACGGTAATGATTAATGCCGTAGGATTTCGAGATGCTCATGATTCGTACCCATTCGTTAACATCCGTTGGTGCATAGCCTGTTAACGGGAAAATCAGTCCGTCATGCTTGCCGCGCAAAAAGGTTGGCCGTTCGTTCACTGTGAACGTGTCTCCCTTGGCCTTGAAATCCCTCAGCCCGATGACCATCTCCCGCATGTCGAGAATCTCCCCATTCTCGTGACGCAACGTTATGGTAAGCTTATATAAATGAGGTGCATCGTCACTCCATAAGAGCGCTTCATCACCAAATTCATAAGAGAGACGGTTTTCGTTGTTGTCACATGGGTAAATACGCTCAGCGACTTGGTGTTTGTCTGCCGCAGACTCAGAAGTCTGCTCATATATTGCGAAACTCTGCGCGGAAACTGCAATAGCTGTTCCTTGAGTCTCCCCGCTCAGATTCACCGAAAGCGTTATCGATTTATTCATCGCATCTGGATAGATCTGAACTTCCTCCATCCGTGCTGCATGACTGAATCTCAATTCTATTCTTCCAGTGATACCGTTCCAATTCGTTTGGGTATCTTTGGAGGTCAGATGTCCGCCTTTGGTTGGGTAGTTTGTGTTGTCTACCTTAATTTTAATCGTGTGTGTTCCAGCAGACAGACCTTTCTTCAGAACGTATTCATGCGGCGTGTTGAGACTGTTTCGTGTTCCAAGTGGAATGTCATCGATCCAGACCGTCGTAACTCGTGTACGTTCCAGATGCAGACAGCAGTGTTTTCCTTCCAACTCCTCCGAAACGACAAATTCCCTCTCCAGCCAGAGCCAGCCCTCGAAAGTGTATTCGTCTGTGAGCGCTCCAATCTCAGCCAGATCATTTCTCTTTCCCTTTCTGGCATGGGACGTGGTATTTGGCATGGTAATCGTGTCGTTATACGGGAGCTTTACTCCCAGCTTGTTTTCGTCAAGCTGCAGCTTCCAGATCCCTTGCAAGTTTATGATTGGCAACATGATTTCAACTCCTACATTATGGGTTAATCGCACTTGTCTTTTATTGTATCAGAGAATGGAGTACCTATCTGTTAAATTTAAATCATCATTTTGCATCATTCGATCCCACTCGCTCCGGGGTATAATATATAGACGAATAGGACCATTTCGATCTATATATTGAAGATTGTAAGTCGCTTATTGGATTTATGCAAAATGCTAAAATATGGTTAGTTCTGTTTATAAAAAAACCTGACCCCCAAGTAATCCTTGCAGGGTCAGGTAGACTAACAACGTTAAATTAGTTTTGTTCCAGAAGACTCAAGATTAATTTAACGGATTCTGCCCGCGTCGCCGTTTGCAATGGTGCAAAACGATTACCGCCCACACCGTCAATGATTCCGGCTTCAACCATGGAAGCCACGTAAGGCGCTGCCCATGCAGGAATCTGATCACGGTCTTTAAAAGAAAGCATAGCCGATGAACCTTCAGATGTGCTGCTTGCACGAGCAATCATGGTCACCATTTCAGCACGGTTCAGTGGTTTATTCGGCTTGAATGAGCCGTCAGCGTATCCACTGATTATGCCTGCTGAAGCCGCTTCAACAATGTACGGAGCAGACCAGACTGGAATTTGCTTCGCATCGGTATAGGTCGCTACCATGTTGGTCGTGTTCATTTTCATGGCTCTGCCCAGCATGGTAATGAACTCCGCGCGGGTTACTTTTTGATTCGGACGGAAGGTTTCATCGCCATACCCTTGCACAAAGCCTGCAGCCAGGGCTTGATCGATGAGCGACTTCGCCCAGTGACCTTCCGTGTCTTTCAGCTGCGGTACATTTCCGTTGTTGTTGCCGTCAGTCGTACCGCTTCCGGATTGTCCAGGGCTGCTGCTATCCGAATTGCCATCCTGCTCTGTTTCAGGCTGTGTCGGCTCAGATCCCGTTCCGGATGGCGGGGTACTGCTTCCTGAACCGCCTCCGGATCCAGGGTTCGATGTACCCGGTCCTGGATTCGGCGTTTCCGAACTGGACTTCTTGATCATGCCGAATTGATCAATAATAAACGGTTTTGCATCATTCACATTCTGGTCAATTTCATAAGTAACCGCTGTAAGTTTGTCCCCATCGATTGTGATGCCCACAAAGTTCTGAACCTGACCGCGTTTTGGGCGACGATTGTCGTTCGGATCCGGTCCATATTTCTCAGCGTGGTTTTCTTCTGCCCGTTCGAACAAGCTGTAATACGCATCTCCAAGAACAGGATCCTGATTTTTATAGTACACCTTCGGTCCGGCTGTTGCCGGGATAAGGTAGATGGTACCATCCGGGTTCACCGTGTATTCAATCTTATCACCGTTTAATGTTTCCGTAATTTTCACGGCTTCCTTCGCTTTCCCGGTCGCGTCAATCGGTTTGGTCCGGGCGTAGATATGATCATGCCCCTGTAACACAAAATCGATATCCAATTCTGCCATAAGAGGAGCGATTTTGTTACGAACCCCGTTCGGTCCGATGATATCCGAGTCTGTCGCATGATTGGAGGTCGTATAAGGACCTTTATGAATATTGACGATGATCCAGTCTGCGCCGTTTTTGCGAGCCTGCTTCACGTCTTCCTGCAGCCACTGTACCTGTTCTGCCGAGAAATTATTAAACTCTTCAGAATCCTCATTCGAATTCAACACCACGAAGTGTGCATTGCTATAATCGTACGAGTAGTAAGCGCCTGTCTCTGTTGCCGAGTTCACGGGTACATCCAGGTTGAAATGGTCAATAAATGCGTAGTTCTCGTCCTCATGATTACCCGCTGAAGGAACGATTGTTGTATTCAATAGTCCTGATTGAGAATGGCCCAGCAACCAGTTCCATTGCTCCTCTTTTACACCCTTATCGACAATATCTCCATTGTGCACCACGAAGTGTGCGTTAGGAATCGTGGCCAGTGCCTTGTCCAGTGTTTCGGAGGAAAGGATGGCTTCATCCTCGTCCTTCGCCTGCGTGTCTGCCAGGTCAATGAACGTAAAGGCTCCTGACTTCGGCGCTGTACGGAACGTACCCGTCTTGCTCCAAGTATTGCTGGAAGCGTCACCTACTCTGAAGTAGTAGAGCGTATCTGGCTTCAGATCCGCTCCTTCAGCTTTGTGTACACGTTCAGTAGGCGAATTCACAGACAGGCTGGAACGCCCTTCAAAAGAAATTGCATTGGTGAAGTCAACGGTGTCCACTGTTTTTTCAACGACCTGAAGGTCACTTCCTGTCACTTGCTCAGATGTGTACCACGCAAAACCTTTGCTGGTTGTTGGATCTCCATTAAACGTAACGGTAACCTTACCCACTTGCTCATCGTTGGCTGATGTGTCTTTAGTAATTCCAAATTTATCGACGATAAAAGGTGCTGCATTATTTTTGTTCTGATCGATTTCATAAACGATCGCTGTAAGTTTGCCGCCATCCACAGTCAGTGAGGTGAAGTTCTGTACCTGTCCTCTTGCTGCACTCGTTGTGTCTCCATACACACGTGCATGATTCTCTTCTGCTCTGTCAAACAGACTAAAGTAAGCTTCACCCAGTTCTGGTTTCGTATTTTTGAAATATACCTTGGCACCAGCCGTACCTGGAATCATGTAAATGGTTCCGTCCGGGTTAACGTTGTATTCAATGCTTTCTCCGTTAAAGGATTCTGTAATTTGGGCAGCTTCTTCCGCTTGTCCATCCTGCTTAATTGGTTTCGTACGAGCATAGATGTGATCATGTCCTTGAAGCACGAGATCAATGCCAAGCTCGTTCATGAGCGGAGCAATTTGTTGTCTAACACCGTTCTCGCCAATAATGTCCTTGTCGGTAGCGTGATTGGACGTTGTATACGGTCCTTTGTGAATATTGACGATGATCCACTCAGCTCCAGCGGATTTGGCCTGCTCCACATCCTGCTTCATCCATTCCACTTGATCGCTTGAGAAATTGGCATACTCCGCCGAGTTTTCATTCGAGTTCAGAACGATAAAATGTGCATTGCTGTAGTCATATGAGTAATACGCCCCGGTGACAGTTTCCGCATTCTCTGGTTGCTTTACGTTAAAGTGGTCATAGAAAGCGTAGTTTTTGTTCTCATGATTACCGGCAGAAGGTACAATCGTGGTTCTCATCAAGTCGTTTTGTGAGTGACCAAGGAGCCAATTCCATTCCTGCTCGGAAGTTCCATTTTCGACGACATCTCCGTTATGAACGACAAACTCTGCATTCGGAACGGTAGCGAGTGCCTTCGACAGCGTAGCCGCTGATAAAATGGCCTCTTCTTCATCCTTCGCCTGAGTATCCGTTAAGTCAACAAAAGTGAATGCTCCATCAACTGGAGCTGTCTGGAACTCACCTGTTTCACTCCAGAGCCCAAGTGTCTCGTCACCCACACGATAATAGTATGAAGTATCCGCTTCAAGGCCTGTAGCTTCTGCTTTATGAACCATTTCACCCGGAGAGTTTCTGGAGATGATCGCTTCACCGCTAAAGGATTGCGCCATGCTGAAATCGGGAGCTCCATCCTGTTTCTTGACCACTTGGACATGACTGTTGGTCGAAGCAAGCGGTGTATACCAGGTAAACCCTTTGCCCGATTTGGCGTCACCATAGAACGTAGCTGTTACTTTGCTAATATCGATAGCTGGTGCGTCAGCTAACGCTCTGAGCTCCATATCGAAGTACAGATCCGAGCTTCCATCGCTTTGCTGATGCACCTCGACTGCAACAATATTATCTCCTTCATGCAGGAGTGTTTGGAGCGGTTCGGTAAGATCCACATCTTCATACATGACAGGCAGATCCTTAGAAGATGCTGCTTTCGTAGAATAGTTAATTTCTCCTTCCGGCATTCCGAACCTGCGCACTTCTTCTCCATTCACATAAAGTACAGCGCCATCATCAATGCCGAAGGTACCCAGAATTTGACCATAATTTTGAATTTGCTCCTGGCTGACTGTCAGCGTTGTCCGGAAGTATGTAGTGCGGTGTTTCAAACTTTTGTCGCCACCATAGTCCACTTCAGTTTGCAGTGGACCAAAATATGTCGTTGAAATGCCGTTTCCGTTGTCTTTGTAGCCAAAAGGTGCATTGCCTTCCGGCCAGGTTGCATCTTCATAGACAGTCTGCCACACGGACATCAAATCCTGTCCTTGATCAAAGTACTTCCAGTTCGAATTTTTACTTAACAAAATGTCCGGTTGAGGATCAGCTGCCGCTTCTGCCTTAACGATCGGCCCTGTTCCTAAACCTCCGAACCATCCTATCACCAGTGCAGTTGATAGCAGAATGGCTACAATCTTTTTGTACAATGGGTTAATCATCATGTTCTCCTCTCGTTTGGCAATAATGTGAATCTAGTATGCTTTCATTTAACGATTACTAGATTAGCCAGATATATCATACGAGTGGTACATGTTGATTCTTGCATGTTTATGTAAATTACATGTAAATAAAGTCATATCCTATTTTGCTCATTAATCCTCTCTCCATTGGATTTATGGAAAACTGTTCATTTACAATCGATAATTTTTGATTTAATATGATTTACACAAAGTAACTGTTTACACGATGTAAACCAAAGGAGTGTCCTCTGTTATGAGCGGCTTACCGAAGTCAGCTAGATTTCCACTGTTTATTTTAATGCTGAACTTATTCATTGCTTTATTGGGTCAAGGCATGGTTATTCCCATTTTGCCTGAATATTTGAAAGAATTTAATGCTGCAGGAGCAGCAGCCGGTTACCTTATTGCCGCTTTCGGAACCGCACAATTTATTTTTTCACCTATAGGTGGGCAGCTTTCGGACCGATGGGGACGAAAATCAATGATCATTTCAGGCCTTTTTCTAACGGTTATTGCTGATTTGCTGTTTGCCTTATCTACAACCCTACCCCTTCTGTATATTGCACGGTTTATTGGTGGTATCGGAATCGGTTTGATGGTCCCCGCTAACATGGCCTATGTGGCAGACATCACTACACCTGAGACCCGCGCCAAAGGGATGGGCTACCTGGGTGCATCCATGAACCTCGGAATGGTACTCGGTCCGGGACTCGGCGGATTAATTGCAGAACTTGGCATAAGAGCACCTTACTTTTTTGCCGGAGGACTCGGTCTTGTAGCTACTTTGCTTAGTCTGTACATGCCAGAGACCCTTCCAAAAGAGAAACGGAAACCAGCAAGCACCTTGGTTCGTCGCGAGCCGATCCGCAACCAAATCATGAATTCATTTCGCACACCCTATTTTCGCTACTTGCTCCTCATCCTGATCATGACATTTGGCCTGATGAATTATGAAACCGTATATGCACTCTTTGTGGAACAAAAATACGGGTTTGATGCCACCAAAATCTCTCTCATCATCACGGTAGGTGCAGTGATCGGTATCATTGTGCAGATTTGGCTGCTCGATATTCTCATTAAGAGACTCGGTGAAATGAAACTTATTCGGATATCTCTAATCATGACTGCTGTCGCATTGTTGTTAATGATCATCAAGATCAATTTAATATATTTGTTAATCGTATCAGTGCTGTTTTTTGCCTTTAATGCCTTTTTAAGACCTACAGTAAGTACGTTGATTGCCAACGCTGCCGGGGATCGGCAAGGATATGCTGCAGGATTGAATACGACCTATTCCAGCATAGGTAACATTATCGGTCCACTTTTTGCCGGGTTGCTGTTTGACAAACACATTTCTATTCCTTATATTGTTGGTGCACTTATCCTTGGATCGGCCTTTTTCCTGACTCTGCCAAAAACAAAAAATGTGAAAGAACAGGTTGTCTCCTATGACTGAAAACTGGCACCAAAATTTCAAAAGCAAAAACCGGGAAGCTTTAATTGCTGCAGCCAAAGTACTTTTTATGAAGCAAAGCTTTCTGAATGTGAATATCAAAGATGTATGCAGCGAGGCTGGCATAAGCCGGGTTACCTTCTACAAACATTTTCAATCCATGAACGAGCTGATTCTGGAGGTCCAGGTTGAGATTCTGAAGAGTATGACCGGATATGTGAAAAATGCTGCTGATGCCGAAATGAGCGGAAAAGAGATGCTTGCTTCCATGCTTGAGGCATGGGTAAGCTACGCTTCCGAACATCTGGGTTACATCAAATTCGTTTTACTATTCGACCTGCATTATGAAGCTTATGATTCAAGTAAAGAGTTGAAAGAACAATACAATCTATTTATTAACCGTGAAAAAGAACAGCATTTCCTATTGGATGCGCTGCAGATTGGGTACATGGATGGAACGTTAAAGCCCGATCCGGATCCTTTGAATACAGCCCATTTTATCTTTGTATCGATGATGAGTTTGCTGCAGAAAATGAGCCTTGTTTCAGAAGCTGATCAGGAAACCGCCCAGAGTGATCTGAGATTCGCCAAACGATTTGTGGAGATGCTAATACACCATTTGAGCATCTAAAGAACGGGTATGGAATTACTCCTTGTAAGCAAAAAAACTTGCGTTTGCTAAATGGAACAAATCAAAACAGACCAAGTCCAACCGGATTTGATCTGTTTGGCGTAGATTCTATTTCACTTCAAAAGGTTCGAATAGTTCCAGGGAATTGCGTTTTTATTGGGGCCGTCTCGATGCTGGTAAAGAGTCAGCTTTACATTGAATGGAGGAGAAATCTGATACGTGAATACATCTTTACCGACGACAATGTGTGGACCGACAGTAGGAGCGGCTTCAAGAGTAATCTGAAAAGTAAATCCGCGAAATCCGTCCACCCTTTCGATATCCAGGATATCAACATCATATGGATACAAATTAGGAGATGTTGTTAACACATCTGCATATGCTTTTTCAAGTTCTTTTTTCATGTGCGAGTACAATGATAATACGATCATATCTTGCAATTGCAGCTCTCTTGAATCGGTTTGCAGATTATCAGAGGATGGGTGTTTAGAAGGCAAGATTCCAGAAGCAAAAAGAGTTGATATCATTAAAATCATTATAAACCTCATGTAGTGACTCCTCTCCCTCCGTTGCAGTAATGTCCCTCATCTTAATGGATATAATCCCCTGATTCCTTAAACATAATCTAAAATCATTGATTACTACTTTCGCTCTTCACATACCCATATGTAAATACAAATCTAGGATTGGTCTTCATTTAACCCTCTCATTTTACGATAAATAATATGGGGTTATACGGATAGCATTGTTGATTTACCACATCCAAGGGGGAACAGAACGTGAAACATACTCGTAAAAAAATGGTTGATCTAAGGTTTAAACTGTATCTAATCATTCTGGTTCCGCTGCTGGCCATGGGCGGACTAATTATGTGGACCACTATTGATTCTAGTGAGAATGCGTCATTAATGACGATGCAGCATAACAATCAGCAGTTGGCAGTAAACACTGCGTCACTGCTAGGCCAGGAATCGGAATTAATCAAGTCGTTATCCTCCACTGCTTCGGAGGAGAGCAACGAATACAAAAGTCTGAGGGACGAGCTCGTCAAAGTTAGACTTCAATCAGGAGCCCTCTATGTTTATATGTATAACAAAACGTCTGACGGATGGTTCTATACCGTAGATGGAGCAGATTGGGACGATCCGGAGTATAGTCCTTACGGGACTGAAATGGAATTTAACCCCCAGATACAGGAACGCTTGTTAAGCGGTGAAGTTGTTACTACAGGCATTGTGGATGATCCAACCTGGGGACAGCTAATGTCCTCCTTTTCACCGATCAAGGATTCGCAAGGTGCTGTTATTGGCTATCTGGGCATTGATATTTCCGCTGAAGCAGTGAATCAAGTATCCGCGACATCAGTGAATAATGCATTTCGGACCGTTATCCCGATTTTTGTGGTTGTACTGATTTTATCTCTGATTATGATGCTATTCGTGGTAAGAGGCATTCTCAGACAGGTACGCGATATTAAGACGAGCCTCGAACAGGTTGCTGAAGGAAATCTTAACGTTGTATCCACACATATTACGAACGATCAGCTCGGCGAAATCAGTGAATTGATTAATGTCATGGTTGCCCAATTAACGAATATTCTTCTAGGCATACAGCAAGGTTCCAATACGCTGCAGCAGTCCTCGAAAAACATTGCTGCAACAGCTCAGACGAATCAACGTCAAACGGAGGAGCTTTCCAGAGCTATTGAGGAAATTGCCATAGGTTCCATGAAACAGGCCGAAGAGACTGAACACTCCGTCCAACATTCAGAGAATCTCGGTAAAATCATGGATGAAGTTGGTTCATATGTTCACCAGTTTACCAATACTTCAGAGCAGCTATCCGCTGTGCAAGTACAAGTTACTCGTGAACATGAGGTTCTGCTTGAGAAAGGCCGGGAAAATGCCAAACGGGTTGAGCATCAGCAGGAAATTTCCAGGTCGCTGACGACTCAATCGGAGCTCGCTTCATCCATCAGCGGACAGATTCACAACATTTTGAAACAAACTCAAATCCTATCGCTGAATGCTTCAATTGAGGCAGCCAGAGCTGGCGAAGCGGGTAAAGGCTTTGCGGTCGTTGCTGGTGAAATGGGACAGCTTGCCCAGCAATCCGAACAATCCATTCAGGAGATTGATGCGATCCTGGGTTCCTTTGTACAAGAGATTCACCGTATGGGCAGTCATTTTGATGCGAATATGGTGGCGGTTAAGGAACAGGAGAATCAGATTGCTGATTGCCTTCAGGCATTCAAACAGGTTAGCCGTTTATCGGCTGAAGTACATGAACTGGCTCAGAAGTTGCAAAGCCGAACAACGGACATGCACTCCATTCGTCAGGAAGTGGAACAACATTTGAGCTACATCGCTTCGGCAACCGAGGAAACTTCAGCAATGGCTGAAGAAGTAACGGCCAGTGCTGTGGAACAGCAGCGATCTGCCGAAGAGCTATCGAATATCTCCGGGCAGCTCGCTGGACTTGCAGGTGATCTCAAATCATATTCCGATCAATTTCAGATTGAAACTCACAAATCAGATCAATCATGAGAAAGACCCCCGTCATCAATTTAATCAGATGCCGGGGTCTTTCTTGTGTTTAGGATCCCTGGACTGAACATGCCTCGGGCTGTAGACGAATTTTAATGTGATACGACAAAAAAGCCGCCATTTGGCGACTCTTAAGGGTTATGGTTTCTCTTCTCTCTCTACAGAACACAATGAACATGCGTCGTACACCATAATTTATCGGTATGAAGTAGATGGTCCCTCAAAATAAACGATTTGTGCAATACGAATATGCAGCGAGCGATGTTCTGCATTGATTTGTATGTGATCGATCGCAACACCGGCCAGTACACCGGTAATTTCACCTACGGTTGTCATGATCGTGAACGTCTGTCCCTGATGTCTGCTCAAATGCTGAACAAATACCGGCTCAAGAGATGTTACATATTCACCAGGCTGGGGAATTCCTGTTATGGCACATATGGGAGTATGCATCGCATATTTCTGATTGACATAGCCAGGTTGATCCACAGGCTTTTGTACCGCATGAGTCGCAGGGTCAAAATGGTTATTGTTCGTCATCCCAATCGCTCCTCGCTGTTTTCATCACCTCTAATCCATATGGAATAATTGCTTGACTTATGACTTTCAATAAAACTTCCTCTACCGCATCCTATAAGTCTTTTCTGGAGAATAACCGAATCGTTAATAAATAGGAGGCACAGAACATCAGTATAACTCCGATTGAAATTGCAGTGATAACCTGCCCATTAATCATACCTTCCTTGTTTACCATACTCATGAATAGAGCAAAGGGTTGTGCAAGAACAATGAGCGAGACCATAAATACCCCATTGATAATCCCGGCTCCCTTTTTACTGAGTGCATAAAAAAGTGGCATATAGATAGAGACCAGGACGAGCACCATTCCCACTGAAACCATAATGTCCAAAACCGAATAATTCGGTTTATTCAGCTCAGGGAAATTTAAGTCAACCAGCCAATGAATCCCGAATGAAGCGAAAACTCCAAATAACGTAAACAGAATGGACGACAAGTACTTGGCTTGTACGATGTTTTTGCGGCTAACCGGGAGGGTGACCAGAAAATTATGGTTATGATTTTTGATATCAATCATGGTCGCAAGAATAATCGAACCGAATGCGGTATAGATCCCGACAAAATACATCGACATTTCACTTTTGGGTATAAATGCGAAACTGAAAACGACAAGATATAGAAGAATCGTCCACAGTGAACTCCTGATTGCTATGAAATCTTTGCGCAGCAAATTAAGCATGTTTGCGTCCTCCCTTGGCTGTAAAATAGATCAGATCTTCTAAGGACGGCCTTTGCAAAAGGGCAAAGCTGCCAAATAACCGTTCTGCTTCCTCCTTATTACGTGCCAATCCTTCAAAGCCGACAGCCGTCTCACGAATTCCGATAAACTGGTCTCGGGTATCCGAATCAAGAAGTTCCATGTCACCTTTGACAATCGTATATCTCTCAAGCACGTCATCCTTGGTTTCATTAAATACGAGCTTGCCCTGATTGATGAACGCAATATAGTCTGCGATACGCTCCAGATCCGTCGTGATATGGGTAGAGAAAATAATGGATTTTGTCTCGTCCTGTATCAGATCGGAGAGCAGATCAAGAAGTTCTCTTCTAAACACAGGGTCAAGACCGGATGTCGGCTCATCCATAATGAGGAGCTCAGCGTTGTGAGACAGTGCGATAGCAAGAGAAAATTTGATTTTCATCCCTTTGGACAGATCTTCAATCTTCTTTTTTGGAGACAAATCAAATTGCTCAAGATAGCTGTTAAATTTCTTTTCATCCCATCTCTTATAGAATGGTGCAATCATTCTTTTCATTTCCCGAATCGTAAGATGTTCATAGTAAAAGCATTCATCTGACACGATACCAATGCGCTGCTTAATGTTAATTTCCTGTGAGGGCATCTCATTACCCAATGTCTTTATGCTCCCGGAATCAGGACGGATTAGACCAATGATCATTTTAATTAGTGTGCTCTTTCCAGCTCCATTTGGTCCGATAAGACCCGTAATGTACCCTTGTTTGACATTCAGAGATACATTATCCACCTTAAATAAGGGATACGTTTTGGTTAGATTTCGCAGTTCAATCGCATTCATGGTGTATTTTCCTCCTCATACAACAATGTGAAATGATTGATTACCTCTTGCTCCGTCATGCTTAGTTCCTTGCTCTCACGAATGATGTCCAGCATTTTCTCTTCCAGTCGTTTCATGCGCTGTTCCCGAATAAAATCCTGATTGGCACCTGAAACAAAACACCCTTTTCCTACAACGGAATCAATCAGTTTCTCTTTCTCGAGCTCTTCATAGACGCGTTTGGTTGTTATCACGCTAACTTGCAAATCCTTGGCGAGCTGCCGGATTGAGGGAAGACTATCGCCCGCAACCAATTCCCCACTCAAAATGCTCTGACGTATCTGATTCATAATCTGCATATAGATTGGATCGCTCGAAGCGTTGGATATGAGAATTTTAATGGCCCTTCACCTCATTGGTGTTTATTGAGTATATAGTGTGTATATATAATATATACACTATATACTCATTTCGTCAATCCAAATTTGCCCATTTATTCGAAACATCTGCACAACAAAAAAAGAACGGAAAAACTCCGTCCTTCGACTCTAATTCACGATTATTTCAGAGATGCTGGCAGCTTGACCCCGATCAGTTTGTCTTCGGCTTGTATGATGATCATTCCGTTTGTCTTCAACGTTGCTTCGTGCAGATCCGCCCCGGTTTTCACGCTAAAAACCGGCTTGGACGTCAGCATATGAATACCGAGCAGTGTTCCGTTACGCTGCGCACGATAGACCCCTTTACCGTACATGCTAACCTGGGACACAGGGGCATCACCGTTCCATTGGACCCCACTACCGTTGACCAGTTTAATGCCTGTCAATTCACCTTCCGTTACGCTGCTTCTGTAGATAAGTCGTTCCTGTACAATGCCCATCAACTCTCCATCTACCCCGTAAGGACGCTGAAACGTCCGCGAAGGAGCATCACCCGTTTTGTAAGTGTCCAGATTGTATTCCGATATCTGATCGCCTTGTTCAACGTACAGCTTGCCTCCACTTGCTAATACGCTTCCTTGACCCCGATCATATGGTGGGTCACCCGGCATTTTCCAATTGAATTCAAGAGTTCCTTTTGTCGCACCCGTCTTGAGGTTATACGCATTTATCTGCAGTTTCCGATCCGGAACGGATTCGTAGTCGGTAAGCAGCGGAGAGTAATAATCAACTGAGTAGACGAGACCGCCTTTAATTTGAATTGCCTCTCCCTGACCAAAGTCGCTCCAGAGCTTTTTTCCTGTTTCCTTGTCATACGCGTTCAGTTGAATAGAAGTTAGTGCCCCCTGCACAAAAAAAGTTCGCAGCACAACTCCATCCGATTCCTGAAGGTAAGCGGTACCATTCCCTTCGGCCTTTGCTTCGTCAGCCTTCCACCGCAGCTTCCCGGTCTTGCGTTCAAAGGCAAACGTAGTACTTCCCTTGATCACGTAAAGTGTGTCTGCAGCAGGCACCAACGCCTCTGTACGTTCACGTGTATCAATCCATGTGGATGTCCCCGATTGCCATACGGCCTTTCCTGTCTTGGCATTCACTGCATATGGCTTATGATTTGAAGACAGTCCATACAAAATACCGTCATCATAGACAATGCTCGGAGTTAGATGATTACCGAATGTCCATAGCTGCTTGCCTGTTGCAGCATCCAATGCGATTAGCTTGCTTTTTGAAAAAGCAAATACCTTGCCCTCCTCGGCTACTGCCTGATGTCCTAAAGAGGTCTCATTCATATTTAAATAGTTGTCTACCTTCACTGTCCAGGTAGGCTTTAATTCAGGTACGGTGAAACTCGGATAAGAGTACCAGTTGCGGATGGATACATCTGCTTTTTCCGCGAGAACCTGTGAAGGAAAAGCATTATACCCCGAACACACGGTTAGTAATGCGGCTGTTATGCCCGTAAGCGTGCGGCGAATAAAATGATTCTTTGGTTTTCGAGATCGTGGCTTGGACTGCAAGTGGATCATATAATATTCCTCCCTTTTGGTGAAGTATCTTAGTTCACCCCTACTCTCTGTTTAATAGGATGTAAACATTTGGAACGAGTTTAGTATACTAGAGGATGAATTTGGGAGCAATTAACAGATTCATTGTTCTTATGGTCATTAAACGTTACAGATCGATAACATATTGCATCTTCGTAACGGTTTGAATATTTCCATTGACCTCTCTGCATACTACATCAAGTAATGCAAAAGACATTTAGGAGGCCATTCACTTGAATCAATTTTCTCAGACCCAGCAAATCACCCAGCTCGCTCAACAGCTCACTCATCAAACTCAACAAGCATCCATGCAATATCAACAGCTTTTGAGACAAGAGCAAAGCAATGCTCAACAGCTTGAACAACTTGCACAGCGCGAGCAGCAAGCAGCCCATATGATTCAGACAGCTCTTCAAGGACACCAAACAGCGATCCAGCAACTGCAGCAAATTGCGAACCTTGCACAACAACTAGCAAATACGACTAATCAACATGTATCCTACTTAGACCAGCCATATAGCAATCCCATTAACTCTCCTGGACAAACTTTCGGAAACTTTTCCAGCCAGCATCGTCAATAAATGCAAAAGTAAGGAAATACAAAAGGAGCCCTCGCAGCAGGGCTCCTTTTGTATTTCCACCATCAAACGACGTATCATGATATAAAAAAAGAAACCGGAATGCCGGTTTCTCTTGTTACTCCATATCCACTCTTTCAGAAGATGGATTTATGTGTTTAGATCATTTAACCCTGGGCTGTGTTCATTCGGAAGTTCAGGCATGTACGGAAGTGGATGCCCTTGTGGAGGTTCCGTAACTTGGAGCTCGCCGCCATTGCGACTTGGTGTTTGTCCGCTAAATATTTCAGCGATTCTTGTATTATCCAAACGAAAGTTAAATTGAGCATTATGAAAACCCATGTCTACATATTTCCGACATTCAGGATATTTGTTGATATCGTAATTCGGGATAGGGAATATCTTCCCCCAATTAACCCCAAGTGTCTCCAGTGCTTTCGCAAATGCATTTTGATGGGCATTGTCACGAACGATCAGGAAACCTAAGGTTTCGCGAAACGCTTTATTCGTACTCATTTCATAAATTCGGGACTTCTGTAATACACCCGTTGACTCCAATACAATATTATCGAGCAAGTTGCTCACTAGGTTGCCATGATCATATACATAATTGCCAAGCCACGGATTACCGGCAGCATCTACAGGCAGTGAGCTTTGAGCGCCCATAATGTAATGATGCGGATTGGCGTGTTTAATAGCTTCGTCCAGTGGTGCGCCGTCAATGCCAGCATCCCCTGCTCCTTCAGCACCTGCTCCGGTCAACAATTGATTAATTGTTTGTTGTACCAATTCAACATGACTTAATTCCTCAAGAAATACGCCTCGAATCAGATCCCTATACTGTGTCGCTTTTCCGCGAAAGTTACTGCTCTGGAAAAAAAACTGCATCATGGTCCGCATTTCGCCGAATTGGCCCCCTAGCGTTTCCTGCAACACTTTTGCTGCAGCCGGGTCAGGCTTATCCGGGACGATCATGTTAATCAGGTCCTCGCGATAAAAAAACATGGTTGTCCTCCATTCAAGTAAATTACAACCCTAGTTTCTGCCTCTTTCCTGAATTTATGTAAAAGCTTTACTAACCAATGTTTGGCTATCGACAAGAATATAATTATTACATTTGGTAAAACATAATTCGGTAAAACGACATTATATTTGGAGGGGAATAACATGGGTATTTTAAGTGGCAATCCCAAAAATGAACCGATGCATTACGGTGAAATCTTCAGTGTATGGCAATGCTCCATGGTAGCCAAAGGAGCCGTTTCCTGTTATCAAGCCTACTTGAATCATGCAGGTGACAAAGATCTGAAGAAAGTACTGGATGACCTGTTGGATCAAGCCAAACTGGAAATTAAAGAATGCGATACCCTCTTAACCGAAAACGGAATTGCTCCCGCACCAACCTTGCCGGAAAGACCTCCTGTAAAATTGGAAGATATCCCGGCTGGTGCGAGATTCACCGATCCTGAGATTGCGGCTAAAGCAGCAGCTGATACAGCATTGGGTCTGGTTGCAGCAAGCCAAGCCATGGGACAATCCATCCGGGAAGATATCGGTGCATTATTCGCCAAATATCACGTCACCAAGACGGCACTGGGTGTTAGAATTTTGCAAATGAACAAAGAAAAAGGATGGCTCATCCCCCCACCTCTTCAAATCAAAAGACCGGATTCTGACAAAGCCTAAGTAACTTTGTGTTTTGCTGACGTTAGACTTCTCATCTGAAGACAAGACAAAGAAGGAGATGCTTCTCTCTCCATTCTTTGTCTTTTTTTGCTATGCCCTCTGTTTAGAATTATGGGAGCAGGTTATATACATTTAGAATTAATCTACCATACAAATAAATGGAGGGATTCCTATGTTTCGACATCAGAAAGAGTTACAATTTGAGGTAAAAGTAGATCGCCCGGATCCCATGTTTGCTCGTCAAGTTCAAGAAGTATTGGGTGGACAGTTTGGGGAAATGACCGTTATGATGCAGTACCTTTTTCAAGGATTTAATTGTCGGGGCGAAGAAAAATATAAAGATATGCTTATGGATATTGGCACCGAGGAAATCGGCCATGTCGAAATGCTGTGCGCACTGATTAGCCAGTTACTGGATGGTGCTACACCAGCTGAGCAGCAGAAAGCAGCTGAAGATCCCGTTACAGCTGCCATTATGGGAGGTATAAACCCTCAACATCTGCTGGTAAGTGGTCTTGGTGGGTTACCTACAAACTCTAATGGAGTGCCTTGGAATGGTTCCTATATTGTGGCAAGCGGTAACTTGCTTGCAGACATGCGATCTAACCTGCATGCCGAAAGTCAAGGCCGTCTACAAGTGGCAAGACTGTATCATATGACCAAAGATGAAGGCGTTCGTGCAACTTTCCGAAAAATGTTGGCACGCGACCGTTACCATCAATATCAATGGATGGCGGCTATTCAGGAACTGGAAGAAAAGAACGGAGTCGTTGTCCCAGCTTCATTCCCTCCTGAGGCAGAGATGGAATCTCAGCCAGAGGCATACGAGTTCTGGAACCTGTCCGAGGGGACGGAGTCCAGTGAAGGTTTATGGGCTACAGGAAGTGCACCTGATGGAACTGGAGACTATGTATATGTATCCAATCCTGTACCAAAAGGACAGATTTACGAGCCAGTTATCCCGGCCACAGAACTTCACCATGACCTGGATGGTAAAGCAAGTGACAAATAGTGCTCATCCAGCAAACTACTGACTTTTCATCCGGCAATATTATTTTGTTTCTTCCTTTCTATGCAGGGTATTAATATAACGACAAATATTTGGAGGTGCTTGTGATGGCGACTAAGGAACTTGCTTTACATGAGAAACTTGAAATCCATGAACTGCTTACTCTCAAAACTTCATGTGCCACCAAAGCCGTAACGATGCTGGAACTTGTCAAAGATGAGAAACTGAAGTCCTTGATTGAAGACGATTTGGACAACTCTTCCAAAGCAATTGAAGAATTAAAATCCCTTTTAAAATAAGGAGGTTATTCTGATGACTACAACCAAAACGAAAGAAATGCTCGTGAAGGCCATCGCTCCGATGGACGATTTGGCGATCGCTACCGATTTGCTTCTGTCTGCCAAGTCCGCCGTACGCACCTATGCAATCGCTCTTACCGAAACGGCAACCCCAAAAGTTCGTAAAATACTGAAAGCCCAATTGGATACTGCGATCGAGACTCATCAAAAGATTGCTGATTATATGATCAAAAACGAAATGTATCATCCTTACAATATTGAAGAACAAGTGGAGCATGATATGAAAAAGTCCGATACGGCTTTAAAATTGGTGGAATCAAACTAAGCGGCCAATAAAAAAACGACTCAGTGTCATACTGAGTCGTTTTTTATTTTATGGTGGTATACCATCAAAATGTATATTTCTATAAGATATTAATTATTTTTTTTGTTTTTCATTCTTTTTTTCAAAAGAATAACGAGCAATAACAATACAGGAAGGAAAATTTGAAAAAGAGGAGAAATATAAATCAACGTAAACCCCCGACCAACTTCGATATGTTCAGTAAAAGTTGGTGATAGGAATGAAACTCCATATAAAACAAGTCCCATTGGTAACACCCACTTCTTGTAACTTCTATGTGTTATTCGTTCAAGTCCAATCACTGCACCATGGAAGAACGCAGCCATTTTGATCCCAAGCCCCAAAAACAGAAGTAAAGTAAATAAGGCATCCATGCGCTCAAATACCTCGGTCATATCAATTAATTGAACCGTCTGCAAAAGCGGGAGTGTGCTAAACATCGCGATCTGGGGACCCATGACGAAAATGATGAGTTGATTAATAAATGTTAAAGAAAGAGCAGTCATAATATAAGCAGCAATTACCACTTTATTTAAATTCCTCCCATTACGGGCATAGGGATAAAAGACCAGAAACAAGACGGCCTGCCCAAATGGAAATGAAATCATTTCCGGGATAGCTGCTCTCAAAATGGGACCCCACCCATTCTCCATAACAGGCAGACTTAAATCCGTGTGAAGAAGGCCCGTGGAAGGAATCAAAACGCTAATTAGCGTATAGCCCAGAACCATAACAGGAAACAGCATCATGCACATGAGGAACAACACCCGATATCCATATCGAACGGTGTTGGAGACGACAAGAATTGTAATTAAACTAATCACCCAAATTGGTGTTCTATTCAATAATGTCAATTCCGTGACTTCAGCTAAATCCCGCAAATTTCGGGAAGCTTCATAAGCGAAATAACCTATAAACAATAGAATTAATAAAGTACCCAACATCTTTCCCATATAGCGCCGAAGCATCAGGAACAAATCCAATTCAGGTTCCTGATGATGAATCCCCAAATGTATGAGTAACAATAATAATCCAACAAAAGCTCCTGTCAGCATGGCTAACCATGCATCCTGTTTGGCCTCACCGCCCATCAGAAACAAGGTTGTGCTGCCAACTTCAAAAAGGGAAAGACAAACAGCCAATTCGGATACACGAAGAGTCCCGGCTGAATTCATATTTAACCATCTCCTTGGTGTTAGTTTTCCCCTTCGCTTTCCTTCTGAAGCAATCGGCTAAATGAATCCTGCAGCAAGCCTACGCGTTTGAGGCTAACGTCCACATTAATGTCAATATCCATCTGTGCCAATACCTGTGGCCAATTATCTTTCATAGCTTTCCAGTCTTTTGGATGTCTTTGATGTATTTTGTTGGCGAGCCCCAGCATATCGGCATGTATCCGCTGACTTGCATTCCACCCTAGCAGCATCTGTGATTTGATCAATTGTTCAGCTTGATCTTGCAATTCATTGACGTTACCTGTGCTCACAATATGTTTTTTTGAAGTGCTCTCGTCAAGCTCAGCTTCAACTTTCGCCTTTACATGAACGCTGTAATGAGAGCCTGACTTAATGGGCATAACCTTCACCTTTGCTTTCCTGACAAAAAAGGAGTTAATCTCACCATGTGCTCCTGCATAGCTCAAGTTAGTCCTGTTTATTCGATCCGTCAGCCACGAAACGCCCATGCTCTCTCTTTGATTCAATATTCCGATTTGCTTGTCTTTATTGAACACACTTAATCCATCGAGTCTCAATTTGCTTGGTGTTGTGGTCTGCTTGAAAATGTCGATGGATTCCAATTTACCAGGATTCTGACCATTAACAGTGGCGATAGGAATCCCGGCAGCCCCACTATCAGAGGTGATTTTCAAAGCAACTTCATGCAGGTTCAAGACAGGGTAAAAGGATCCCCTCTCATTGTTTCGTTCCAGGATCTCCGACAGTGCGCGACCAGGTTGCTTTTCTGGTGGTATCAGTTTCTTGAGGTAATCTCTAGCCTCTCCATCTGCAATGATCACCTTTACCGTTTCCCGGGCATTAACATTGCGATAGTAGTCATCCATAATTTCTGCAATTCCATATTTTGATGCTTCCTGACCAATCAACATGACGTTCGTATGTGCGAAGTACAATCTTTTGGGGTTCTCCACACTGCTTTTCGCTACCGCTTCCCGAATTGTTTTCCCTTGAGATGAAAAGGTGGTCACGGATGCTTGAGATCCACCAGATGATCCCGTTGTACTGGTCGCGGGAGGTACAATGATTTGATAGGTAATATCCCACCTTCCGTCCTTACGGTCAAATCCTGTGGCGGTAGCAATGCCCAGATCATTTAATTCGGTACGATTACCACATCCGGCAATGAATATTCCTAAACAAAGTATCATTCCACAGAGAAATAAACGAATCAAAGAAATCCCTCCCTTATTCGCTGGTATCAGATTCATCGATACTGTCTAAATTATTGTCTGAGCCTGATGGATATTGGTGTGGGGCCTGTCTTGTTTTATTGGCCCCCGCTTTCTCATCAGGTCTTGTCTTCATTGCCCACCAAGGTACCCTCAAGATCAGATCTTTCATGTTCGACTTGTAAAATGGACTGTAAGGAGACAAATAATCCATCCCAAATGATTTTAGCGATACCAAGTGCGCCAACAGAGGAATAGCGCCTGCCAATATGCCGAACAAACCCAGGGTACCTGCAAGTAACATGAATGGAAAACGCATTAACCGAACCGCTGTTGCCATGCTGAAATAAGGGATAACAAAGTTGGAAATGGCGGTAAAGGATACCACAATAACCATCGCTCCCGAGACCAAGCCTGCTTCTACTGCTGCTTGGCCTATTACCAATGCACCTACAATGGATATTGCCGGCCCAATCGCTCGTGGCATCCGCACACCCGCTTCACGAATAACCTCAAAGGTAACTTCCATAAGCAAGGCTTCAAGTAACGCCGGAAAAGGGACCCCTTCCCGTTGAGCGGCCAGAGTAACCAATAAAGTGGTGGGTATCATTTCTTGCTGAAAAGTAGTTAAAGCGATGAACGTGGAAGGCAATAATAAAGAGACTGCGAAAGAGATCATCCGAATGATTCTCAAAAAAGTGGAAATATCATATCGCTGGTAGTAATCTTCTGTAGTTTGAAAAAAGTTAAAAAAGGTGACTGGAGCAACCAGGGCAAACGGGGTTCCATCAACAAGAATGGCTACTTGTCCATCGAGCAAGCTCCCTGCCACTGTATCCGGACGCTCTGTATTAAGCATGGTCGGAAAAGGGGTGATAGGCGCGTCCTGAATAAACTCTTCTATGTAACCACTCTCAAGGA
Organism: Paenibacillus xylanilyticus; assembly: GCF_047246825.1. Lineage (GTDB taxonomy): Bacteria > Bacillota > Bacilli > Paenibacillales > Paenibacillaceae > Paenibacillus > Paenibacillus xylanilyticus_B. The sequence goes on from NZ_JBFOLB010000001.1 coordinate 1,103,191, forward strand.
TACTGTCTGTACGGATGGAATTAAGTCTCTTCGTGACTTCTTCTACCACTTCTGGTTTGGCGATTCCTTGAATATAAGCCAATGCAACTGACGTTTGGGTGTACTCTCCGATGTTGTGCATTTGAAACTTCAGGTCAGGTGTCCGAATCTTTCTTCGAATAAGTGTAATGTTGGTCGTCATTTCCTCTGTAAATCCTTCTTTTGGTCCCCTGACGACCGTTTGGGATGTGGGTTCCTCCACTGACCTTCTTTCCCCTCCGGAGATGGAGACAGCTAAGACTTCTTGTACACCGTCTACAACAATAATCACATGCCCGGTTAATATGGCTTGATAGACCCGTTGGGGTGAATCCAAACTTTTGATATTTCCTGAGGGTAGAATTTTTCTCACTAATACATCTGCTGATTGGTCTTCAAATGGTGGAGAGGTGTTAACCAATTGAATGACATTTTCCATAAGTTCAACTAGCAGGGCGGAATCTGTCAAACCCTCAATATAACAAACAGCCAGAGAGGTACCCTCTGCAGCAGATCCAGGGAAATCACGAATCACAAAATCAGGACTATATTCGAATGCTTTCTTTATGGTGCTAAGTTTATTCTGTAGTGATGGATCCAAGTTCTCAGAGTGATTTGTTAGATTTTGCCCAGCTTCTACTTCCTTCTGAGGTTGAGATGTAAACACATTTTTCATCCACCGGAAGAGCATATTTTCACCTCCTTTATTTTCCGATTAATATGGATTAGACCTGAAAAAAATATGCAAATAAACAAACGTTGTCCTATAAATGTGGTTCATGGAATAAGCTGTTAGAGTACACGAAAGGAGGAGAATGACGTTCCATGTTAATTGGTTATATTTTTCTGGGAATCTCACTATCAGCGCCTATCGGGCCCATTAATGCTGCACAGTTGGACAAGGGTGTCCGAGGTGGCTTCATGCCTGCCTGGTTTGTTGGATTGGGCGCGATCGCCGCTGATATCATTTACATGCTTCTCGTTTATTTCGGTGTCATTCACTTGCTTGATCTTCCTTTTGTAAAGGCTTTCCTGTGGTTATTTGGTTTCTTTGTTCTGGTATATACCGGTGTGGAATCTATAAAAAATTCAGGAAATCTGACTTCGTCTGATATGAGAGGAGATGAATCAGCATTATCCAAATCGTTCATCCACGGATTTCTGATGTCACTGTTCAATCCCCTATCCATCATGTTTTGGCTTGGCATTTATGGCTCCATTCTGGCCAAGGCAGTGAATGATTCTACCGTGGAGCAAACGCTGATTAACAGTGGAGCGGTGATCCTCGGTATCCTGATTTGGGATATTTTCATGGCAGCCGCCGCAAGTTTATTCCGCAAGTACCTTACTTCAGGAGTACTAAGAGGCATTTCCATCATATCAGGACTCTCACTCGTTGGTTTTGGACTCTACTTTGGAGCTAAAGCCATTCAGTTTCTCTTTTTTATTTAAGTTTACTTTTGCGAAGCCGTATACCCGTAATGTGGAAACTGGGGCCTTCTTCCTTGTTGCTCTGTTCATCTTCAGCATCATCTGTTTTGGAGGGATTGTGCCCCTTCTTCTTCTTACGAACCTTATGCACAATGATGTCACTCATGGCAATAAGAAAAACAAGCAGCAGGCTGATAAAAAAACCGGGTCTGCTGAGGGCATGGAACAGCGTACCTGTAACGGCCAAGCCAATCAGGACCAGTCCAATCCATCGTTTGACGATGCTGAACTTCCCTGCTTTCAACAGTCGACCAGAAGACAGCAATATAAACGACCAGTTGTACATGAGCATTAATCCGGCTGCGGTCGTTACGTATTCATACACCTTACCAGGAAGAAGCAGAGACATGATAATGGTCGCGATCAGCCCACAGCCAATGAGAGAGAGCGCAAATAATGGATATTTCTTTTTCCATTTCCGTGCGAATAATCGCGGGGCGTCTCCTTCCTGGGCCAGGGTGAGCATCATGGAAGTGACAGCATAGAGTGACGCCGTCATCGTAGAAAAACCCGCTACAATCAGTACACCATTGAACAAATGCGGAACAAACGCCAAGTGATCACTACTAAGAGCCAGGACAAACGGGCTCTCTTTCGGATTAAAGGCATTTAGCGGGACCATTGTTAAAGCGAGTCCGATCGAAACAACGTACACTGTCGAAAGCGCGATGAGCATAACTTTTCCTGCCTTAGGTGCCTCTTCCGGTTTTTGAAGTCGATAAGACATGATCCCGAGCACTTCAATACCCCCATAGGCATAAAATGCAAATAGAAAAGCAGACCACAAGCCAATACCGCCCTTTGGGAAAATTTCCGCCATTGCCAGGGGTACTTTGTGCTCGTACTTTGTCCCGCCAATCCACCCAGCGAGAAGCGCAATGGCAAGAACAACAAACATGATGATTGCTGCAATCTTAATGATGGCCAATACATTTTCAACCCGGTCAAATCCTTTGTTCCCGAAGAATACAATGCAGAGACCCACAATCCCGAATCCGGCAGCAAAGATCCAGAGGGGAACATTCGGAAACCAGAAACGCGAAAAAATGGACAAGGCCGTTAACTGACTTCCCATAATCAGTAGTTCGGAAAACCAATACACCCATCCACTGGCAAAGCCTGCCCAGCTTCCGAACGCCTTTTTCGCATAGGAACGAAAAGATCCCTGTTCGGGGTGGTCTGATGTCATTCTTGCCAAGGCATCAAAAACAATATAAGTACCCAGTGCCGCCAAGATATAAGCCAGCAGCACAGCGGGACCACCAATGGATATCGCAAGGCTGGAACCCAGAAAATATCCTGTGCCAATGGTCCCCGCCACACCAAGCAAGCTTAATTGCCACCATTTTAGTTTCTTTTCCTCTGTTGAGGCATCTGATGCTTTACTCATTTTTTCATTCCTCTTCTATATAATTTGGATCGCACAAGGTAGCCTTTCCCAATTGTCCCTATTTCATGTCCTGTGTTGGCAAAACAAAAAAAGCCGCCATATTGGCGACTAAAGTGACACTACTCTTGGATATTTATCTTTGTCGGCTTCCGTAATCGCTCGGATAACCCGGCACGGATTGCCAGCTGCGATGACACCGGCCGGAACGTCCCTGTTAACTACGCTCCCCGCCCCAATAACCGTGTTATCTCCGATCGTTACGCCTGGAAGAACAGAAACACCTCCGCTAATCCATACATTGCTCCCAATCGTAATGGGAAGGGCAATCTCTAATCCCTGATTTCGTTGTTCCGCATCCAAAGGATGGCCAGCCGTGTAAAATCCGCAATTGGGTGCAATAAACACATGATCTCCAAATGTAATTTTCGCTGCATCCAACATCACCGCATTATGATTACAATAGAAGTTTTCTCCGATCTCTATGTTGTATCCCTGATCACAGAAAAAAGGTTGTTCTATTAGAAATTTGCTACCGGTTTTCGCTAATAATTTTTTCAGAATGACTTCTCTTTCGGCAATCATTCGTGGACGCAACTGGTTGTAGTCGTAACACAGCTCTTTGGCTTCAAGGCGTTCGTTTACCAACTGTGGATCATTATTATTGTCGTACAACAGCCCTTTTTGTGCTTTTTCTTTTTCGGTCATCATTAAAGTAAGGCTCCTTACCTGGGTCTATTTTCAATGCAAAACTTCTATGTATGAGGGTATAAACGTCTATATTATAACACTTACTATAAGAAAAACATGAGTAACCTTTAACGAGTCACTCATGTTACATACATCTGCTGTTAGCTTTTATTCACTTAGTGCTGTCTTAATTAGGGCATTAACTCTTGAATTGAAGAGCAAACCTATATGGGAAACCAGCGAAACCTGTATATTATTCGCTCCAGTCAATCGGGAAAGTGCAGGAGATACAATCGTGTCGCTTGTAGAGTAGATCGAAGTAACCTCAACTCCCTGTGGCGCCGAAGTTGTAGTCAACCGATTGGCACCTCCCAAGGTTACCAGCTTGTCCACTTTGGATAAACCACCCCGGTTCAGTATGTAATATAAGCTATTCGCCCCACCCATACTATGAGCGACAATATTGACTTTGGTATGGCCTGTTTCACGAAGCACATTGTCTACGAATTGACTGATCGCAGCCGAATTTAACAATTGGTTTCCCTGTTTACTAGGCAGATCAATCGCGAATAACTCATTGCTAGACCAACCTTGACCGCGTAAGTAACTCTCAATAAAAGTGAAATTGCTATCGGAACCTGTTAATCCATGAACAAAGACTACAGGTGTACGCTCTGTTGCAGCTAGAGCCTTCGAACTTTGACCGATACCAGGTATCGAGATAGCCAAAATCATACTCATAACCATAATAAAAATCAATTTACTCTTTTTCACTCACTTCACTCTCCTGTAATAGTTTATAGTTTATAGTTTATATAATATAAGTAAATAATTGGTATATAAATGGACCTTTGGTCTCAATTTTAACAGTTAAGAATTGCAGTAATTGCTGATTATACGACGTCTGAACCCTATTGATTTAAATAGATTCACAAGGATCTGATCTCTCTATAAACCTCTTATATGACCTTTAGCAGCCACTATATAGTAGACACTGATGAATAGTAAAGATTTCCTTTAGATATCTCTCTCATTCTCTGTTATGCTGAGTGACGGCAAATTTCAATTTACAGGAGGAACTTCCTAGATGAGACAACTGTTTAAACGTATCACCCTTTTCTTCTTAGCCATGATTCTTGTGGTATTCCCTTTTTCATGGAGCAACGTCCATGCTGCCGATTCATACAAGTCACTCGATTTGTATTTCCCCACAGATATTGACGGCCACTGGGCATACGAGACGCTCGACAATTTCGTTAACGCCGACCTCCTTAACGGATATGCTCTGGGCAATGGCGAGGTGGCTCTCAAGCCCAACCATCCGATTACCCGCGCAGAATTTGTAGCTATTCTTGTGCAGGCTGCAGGACTACATAGCACAACGGAAGGGAAAACCTTCAGTGATGTAAAGGCAGGCAAATGGTACGCTGAATCCGTTCGAATTGCCAGTTCGCTCGGTGTCGTTGGAGGCGTAAGCAGTACGGAATTCGGTCCTGATCTCCCAATCACGCGTGGCGATATTGCGGTAATGGTCGTTAGGGCGTTCTCCAGCACCGTTGAATTTAAAGGCACAGCCAAAACATTCAAGGATGTTCCAAACTACTATGCATCTGCCGCCATCTCCAAAGCAAGCCAGGCCGGTATTGTTTCAGGCATGACAGCGACTACGTTCCAGCCGTTTGCGAAGGCTACACGTGCACAAGCTGTAGTCATGTTGGAGCGTGCTCTAAAGTTGGAGCAAACGGGGCTCCCTGATACCGCGGAACTGACGACGATCGCTTCCAATGCTACGGAATCGGAGATCAAAGCCATGTCAGAACACAACTATGATCAGTTGTCCGTGACCTACGCAACGTATTACACAGGGTATCAGCTTTCTAACAGTTTTACGTCATTGGAGGATCTCACCTCTACACTGGATGAAGAAACATCAATGGATATTGAATTGCTCTCCCAGCCGGACTTTTCCGTTATCGAAAACTCGAACCGTTATGCTGTATTGGAAGCATCTGGCGGCAAGATGAAAATAACGATAAATTCGGGTGAGGATCAGCAAGAAGAGACGGTCTCCATGGACGGATTGTACAAACTCAAAAAAATGAATGATAACAGTTGGAAAATCTATGCCATCTTACCCTATGAGGAATAGACCATAATACGTCTCGGATTCTCACATATTACAAAAAACCACTGAATTTATTTTCAGTGGTTTTTTGCCTAAAGACTGATGATATTAATAAATGGTTGGAATCATTCCTCCATCCATACGGATCGGAGAACCTTTAAATGCGGATGCATAAGGACTGCATACAAATGCAGCGAGTCTGCCTATTTCAACAGGTTTGATAAATCGCTGTATTTCGGATTGAGGCAAGTTTGTCGTCATAAATCGTTTCTCTTTTTCCAAAAAATCCAACTCTTCATCCGGATACAATCCTTCAATGATCTGCTCTACATTCTCAGAGAGGGTTGGACCAGGCATAATGGTATTGACCGTTACTTCTGTTCCTATTGTTAATTTGGATAAACTTTTGGACAAAGACAGGAGCATGGATTTCGTCATGCAATACTGGGGCATCTGGCCTGAAGGCATTACCGCTTCTTCACTCGCTATGAAAATAATGCGACCAAATTGATTATTTAACATCTTCGGCAAGTAAAACTTGGATAGTCCGTTAGCCGCAAGAACATTGGTACGGAAGTATTTATCCCAGATTTCATCGTCCACATCCTCATACGGCATGAGTTCGTAAATGCCCATATTGTTAACCAGAATATCCACATGGGGGTATTTTTCAAATAAAGCTTCTCGTTGTTTTATGTCAACCAAATCAGCGGTTGCATGCTTCGGTGATGTTTCCGGATATCTTGTCTTCAATTCATTAACGGTTGCTTCTACTTCTGAGTCATTCCGGCCATTGACGAGTACATGGACTCCTTCTCTGGCAAGTTCAAACGCGATTGCCTTCCCAATACCTTTCGTTGATCCTGTTACTAGAGCGGTTTTTTGATGTAATCCCATATCCATCTTTCATTTCTCCTTGATCGTTTGGCATGTACGGCAAGCTGACTGGAATCATTCATTGGTTATTCCGTCTTCTGCTCCCGATAAGGATAGTTTACCGTGATCAAATTAGTTCGTAACTAGCCTGCTGTGCCAAACTTCTTGCTTAAGACGCCAATTCGAAGGCGTTTCCCCTTCCCAACATCGGAATGCACGGTAAAATGAATTTTGATCTTCGTATCCTACGAGGAAGGCCACTTCTTTTATATCAAGTGAGGGATCAGATAAGTACTCCCGTGCCTGCTCGTGCCTGGCTTGTGTCAGCAGCTGTTTGAAGCTCGTGTTCTCTTCAGTAAGACGCCGCTGTAAAGTCCGGTGACTCACTCCTAATTCCTTCGCCACAATGTGGATGTCGGGGCGCCCTCTGGTGAGGCTGCGTTTTAGAATCCATACGACCGCGTCTGTCATGGACGGACTGCGTTGCTGTTCATCAAGGGAGCGATCGAGCACGGGTGTCAGAATCTCAAGCAACTCTTCGTTATAAGTAATAAAGTGCCTGTCCAGATCTCTCTGATGTAAGATCAATCGGTTGCTTGGTGCCCCAAACCGGATATTGCAACCGAAATATTCCTCTAGCGTCTTCAGATCTCCCATAGCGTGCGAAAATTCGACCTGCTGTGCATTTAGGGGCTGACCCGTTCCATGGCGTCCAAGCTCCAGAAGAAATGCGAGCGTAATCCCCACCAGAACGGGCGGTCCAGATTGGCTCGTATTCTTCCACTCCAATTCGATCGTGCAGCGCTCCTTCTCCTCGGTAATATGCAAGCTTTCAGGAGGGCACATCTGTTTGTACCGCGCCATGCGATGCAGTGCATCACGATAGTCACGAGCATGGTAAGTGGCTAAAACACTCGGTGGATAGTGCGCTGTTTCAAAAACGGTTGCGAGCTTGATGATTCCTGCAGCCGTATCACCTATTAGATCGGAATAAGCCTGCCAGATCGCAAAATACTCGTCCGTATTGACGGTTGTATTGTTGATCTTGGTGAGCGGCAATTGTGCTTGGCGTGCAACGTCTCGGACGTCAAATCCCAATTGCTCTAATCCAGCCCAAAATCCAGGGGCGATTTTAATACGTTCATTGGGATGGGGCTTCATACCTTGGTCTCCTTTGGCTAGTTTCAAGTATAGACTAGGATACTCTTTCGTTCATAAGATGTCTATTCTAATGGAATTGTATTAAAGAGGAATGACGATATTAGGCAGTAGGCTGACCTATCCATTCGCGTTGTTGGACGTAAAAAAGCCGCCATGAAGGCGACTCCTTTACCATGCAATTTTTCAGTTGTATTACTTGCACATTATTGCTGGATAACCCCTTGTTTGAGCAGTTCGTTAACATTTAGGGATTGATCATAAGGGACATCAATCTTGCCTTCATTCACCAATTGAATGATTTTATCCCGATACGGGCTTGCAAGATCAATTCCAACGATCTCCCAGTTATTGTCCACTTCAGGGGAAATCTCCTGATGCTTTTGAATGTATTCAACCAGGTAATCCCGAATGCTCCGCGGTGACTCCCAGTCACGGTTCGCTGCTACCAATTTGTAGGCCTTCAGTGCGCTGCTGTATCGATAGTTGTTGACAGCAAGCTTCAGTTCCTGTGAGTCCGTCAGAGGTTTACCTTGATACATAACGTCAACGATCCGTTGTCCCGCTGGTTGGGACAAATCGATTTTGTAATCCACACCCGCAAACATATCATACAGATAACCTGGAACCTCTGGATCGAAGCTGATGGAAACGTCTCCTTCTTTCCATTGATTATAGTGGGAAGCAGACCACTCCATATAAGCTTTTAATTCTTTACCAGTCACATGGACGGTGTACAGTACGTTGTCGAATTTGTAGATGTCAAAAATATTGGCATACGTGATATTGCCTTCTTTTAGATTGGAGGTGTCTTTAAACAACGCTGCGGCCGAAACGTCCGCTCCGCTCACTTCCAACTGAACCTTGTTGATGAGATCAACCACGGCTGTATCTTGGAGCTTGCCTTCCGGAATGCCTTTAATTTCATCGACTGGCTGGAAATCCGCGGTTGCCTGTCCGAATACACCGCCCGAAGAACCATCAGCTCCAGCAGAGCCGCCACCAGTAATGAATTGGATGGTTGCTTTATGTTCTTCTTTCACCAAGTTTTGAATGGCAGGGTCCGGCGTATATGCAGCCATATCGACTACTTGAACTTGGCGGTCCGTTACTTTAGTTGTTCCATGATCTTTCTTCACTTCAATATCAAAGCGCACAATGTCGCGCCCGAGGTTGCGAGGGCCACCAATTACGGTTTGTCCGATTTTTTCATTGACAATAATGTGCATGTGTCCAACAAGCATGGCATCCAACTCAGGCACCATTTGCACAATACGTTCTGCAGAATCCGAAGCCCCATCTTCGTCGAATTCAGCAAACATGCCGGCATGGGCGCTCGCAATAAGTACGTCCACTTTCTCCTCATTTTTGAGGTATTGTGCATACTTCTTCACCGTTTCACCCATGTGCTCGAATGTCAGGCCGTCGACTTTATCTCCGTCCCAACGAGGAACATTCGGTGTCGTCACGCCGATAATCCCCACTTTTACACCATCCACATCAATAACCGTGTACGGTTCGCCCAGCGTCCCACCATCTTGTGTCAGGATGTTCGCCCCAAGAACAGGGAAATTCAATTCCTTCATAATTCGATCAACATGATCCAGTCCGAAGTTGAATTCATGATTTCCGAAGACCATAGCATTATAATTCATTGCATTCATGGCTTTGGAAACAGGATGAACCACATCCGTATTTTTACGATAGATATCGTCCGTTAATATATTGCCTTGATATGTGTCCCCATTGTCTATTAACAGTACATTAGGGGAGGTCTTCTTTACCTCATTGACATATGTAGATATCCGTGCCAATCCGTTGTTCGTTGTTTCCGCACTGTCTTCATAGGTGTAACCCCACAAATTTCCGTGTACATCAGAGGTACCTAGAATCGTAATGTTGGTTGTTTCCGGTTTTTCTTCTTTTGAAGGAACCTCACTAACAGCAGGAGCCTTTTCGGGAAGCTTTAACTTCTGACCGATTTGAAGAAAGTTTACATTTTTCAATTGATTGAGCTTTTTCATTTCCGCAACGGTTGTCCCATTCGTTTTGGCAATGGTCCATAACGTATCTCCTTTTTTGACAGTGTACGTTTCGGCAGCCGCAACTCCACCAAAAAGGGTAGAAAACAACAAAACCATGATGAGTATCCAGCTCAACTTTCCATGATGCTTCATAAAATCCCTTTCACCTCTTATCTAGTTATGTGTGTTACAAGGTCTATCAACTAAATCATAACAAGATAAATGAAAAATATGGAGATTAAATTCAGGTTTTGCACAAAAATATTCTATTTTTATACATCATTATGTAAATTCATGGAAATATTCTAACTCAACTTATCTATTATGTAACGATATGGATATATGATCATTTATTTTAATTCAAAAAAACAAGCCCGATCCAGTTTGGACCAGGCTCCCTATATTCTACCCCTCTACAATATCTGCTTGCAGAGCAGTTGCAATTTCAATCATCTTAGGAACAACAGCTTCGCTGGAAATAGCCACGTACAGATCTCCCGAATACAGCCGGAACGGAACTTCCATGTTATCGTGCTTCCACATAAAAAAATCCCCATCGATTGACATGGTACTTTCGGTTCCTGTAACGGTCAAAACCTGAGCGTATGTAAAATCGGGCTGGGATGCAAAGTATTCTTTGCACTCCTCAAGAGTGATGGATTGCTCCACATTTTGTTCTTGCATCGAACGTGTGATACGGAAACGCTGATTCATTGATATGCCTCCAAATTCATTCATTCTGTTTTTGCTTTTCATCCATAATAGCAATTTACTTATCGTTTCGGCAAGAAAATAGCTCGAAGCGCGTGGCTGTTACCTCGTTTTTATATTGCTTCCCTTCATCTGCGACCTGTCAAAATAGAAAAGAACCTCATCAAGAGGTTCTTACTCCATTACTTGAACTCTATTGTTGAACAGTGCCTTTGCCAGTCTTCACCGTCTGTACTTCATACATGTTAACTGTAGTGCTGATCAGATATGCAGGTTTCTCCTGCCCTCTTTTGTTGCGGTGACCCTGGAGATGCGCATCGCTTTTCTCCCAGTTTTTCCACGCTTCTTCCGATTCCCAACGAATGATCACCATGACCTCTTCATGTTCCTTGCTTTTCTTGTTAACCATTACACTGAAATCAATCAGTCCAGGCATATCTACCACAGGGGTCGGACCACTGAAGCGTTCCAGCACCTTGTCGCTGTTCCCTTTTTCAATAACCATACTACGAGTTTGGATCAACATGACTATTCCTCCTGGTCGCCGCAGGCGCTGTATACATAACAGCCTAGCAGCAATTTTTATATATCTCTCTTCTATAGTTTAATCCAATTGAAAATGATTATCAATAAGCCGCAATATCAAGTAACATCTTGTAATTGGAACTCTATGAAAATTTTGCTATACTACAGTATGCTAGATTTACTATACAACGTCCCTTTTTCTACTATTTTTAAGAACCAGGAGGAATATACAGCATGTTACCTAAACGTTTAGGCAAAACTGTTGCTGCCACCCTAATCAGCCTGTCCCTGCTTGGAACGACTGTAAACATCGGTGATGTACATGCAGCACCTGCCATTTCGGTTAAACTGGATGATGTTGCGCTGCAATTTGATGCTGCCCCGCGGATTGATAAAGGAGTTACCTATGTTCCATTCCGTACAGTTGGGGAAGCGCTTGGAATTCAGATTACATGGAACAGCAAAACGCAAACGGTTAAAGCAGTAGGCAGTCTTAAAGGTCAAACCACCGAGGTTCTTCTCAAAGTGGGCAGCAGCACAGCAACTGTTAATGGAACGAAAGTAAAGCTGCCTGCCGCTCCGGTACAGCGAGAAGGACGTGTACTCATTCCGCTGAGTTCGTTCAGCAGCCAATTCGGCGTGGGTGTGGGTTGGGATCAGGCTACACGAACGGTTTCTCTGGTATCCCCGCAGCGCGAAATGCATCTGAGAGCATTTTATGCCGTGCGAGCATTTCATGAAATCGATCTTGTTACATCCATGAACTCAGTAGCCTTTGGCTGGAGTCGCATTGACCGGGAAGGCCAGTTTACGCTTCAAGGCGAGGAGTATTCTCTCCCTGAGGCAGCAGGCGACGTGACCCCTCAGACCATCGTGGCGGATGCTGCAGATCAGAACATTAAACCGTACCTTATGGTATATGCACTGGATGGTCAAGGGGAGTTAACCAAAGTTTTGAGTGACAGCAGTCTTCGCGAAAAATCGATTCAGGGCATAACCGATGCCGTAGCAGAGAATGGATTCGGTGGAGTCGTTCTTGATTTTGAAGGATTGGGTTTTAAACTGGATGCCAAACAGCAGCAGAAGCTGCTTAACGATTACGTTAAACAATTAAAAGCTTCATTGCCTAACGACATTTCTATATCACTAGCTGTACCGCCGCTAAACAGTGTATACAAAGGCTATGATTACAAAACGCTCGCTTCCTTGGCAGACGATCTCATTATTATGGCTTACCAATATAACCCTGCGGGTACCAAAGCACAGGTTCCTGAACCGAGCAGTCTCGTTGACCAAGCCATTCAGCTAGCACTAAACGCAGGTGTTCCAAAAAACAAGCTGCTGCTTGGTATTAACTTAAACAGCGAAACGGGAACCTCCGTTGATGACAAGCTTGGATTAGCCAAGCGATACGATCTCAAAGGAGCTGCATTCTGGCGTCTTGGGTTATTCCGTCAATTCAGCAATCAAATGGAAGACGCGGTGAATGCATCGGTTATAAAGGAGTAGAATGCGTCCATGCGAACTTGTCTTCTATGAATATACTATTCTATCTCACAGGATAGGAGGTATGTAGATTGGCTCAATTTCTGGATGCACGAGTTTCGCAGAATGCTACATCGACCAACTCCATTTCTATACCGATTCCAGTAATCAACACCCCAACGTTATTTGCACAGATTGGTCTATTAACTGCAGGCGCGGGGCCCAATCCCCGTGTTCAAATTAAAGGAACCATTACGGTACAGTTACCTCTGGCGCTTTTTATAGTAACGATCACTATTGTGAGAGGTACTGTGGCAACAGATCCGATCATCTACTCGGCAAGTACCACTTATGGATTGAGCGGCATAATTGCACCTGAAGTTATTACATTTTCTGCAAATGACTTCAATCCTCCCATCACACCACAACTAACCTACTCTGCGTTCATCAGCACGAACTTATTGGGAACGGTTCGAGTAGGCCCTGAAAATTTGGACGGATTTCTCGTCTCGGATTAATCATCGTTTGAATCCAATCTTCTTTCCTGCCGGAGCTGTTGCGGTAGGTTTTTTTCGACTGAAAAAAGCTCCCTTCACAGAAGCAGGTTATGAATATCCTGTCTTCTGTAATGGGAGCTGCTTTAATCTTACCTATCAATACTGCTTCAAAACCTGTCCCAGAATTTCGATGCCCTTCACGATCTGTTCATCCGAAGGTGTCGAGAAATTCAACCTGATGGCATTGCAGGCTTCGCTCTCATCAACCAGGAAAGCCGTACCTGGAACAACCGCTACGCCACTGGCGGCAGCTGTTTTGGCATAATCCAGCATCGGGATGTGAGCCGGCAGATCACACCAGAGGAAAAGACCGCCATCCGGACGGGTAAATGTAATGGATTCCCCCATGTGCTCTTTCAGCTTGTCCATCATTAATGCTGATTTTCTGTGATATATCTCCCGAATGCTGCTGATATGTTCGGCATATGAGTATTCCGCCATGAACTTGTATGCCAAAATCTGTGGAAGCATGGCCGTATGTACGTCTTCTCCCTGTTTGGCCACCACCATCTTCTGTACAACCTCATCCGGCGCCAGAACAAACCCAACGCGTAATCCGGCAGACAGAATTTTGGAGAAGGAGCCTACATAAATAACCAGCCCCTCTTCGTCCATGGATTTGATCGTTGGAATATCTTCTCCGCTGAAACGAAGCTCACCATATGGGTTATCTTCCAGAATCATGACCCCGTATGTTTTGGCAAGATCATAGATGGCCTTACGTTTCTCCAGACTGGTCGTAACTCCCGTCGGGTTTTGGAAACTAGGGATCAGGTAGATCAATTTTACATTCTGCTCTGTCCGCAGTGCATGTTCCAGCTTCCCGATGTCAATGCCATCGCTCTCCATGGGAACACCCACAAGCCTTGCACCTGAAGCCCGGAATGAATTCAACGATCCAATGAAGCTTGGACTCTCACAGATGATCGTGTCTCCTTCATTACAGAATACTTTACACGCAAGCTCAATACCCTGCTGGGCACCAGAAACAATGAAAAGTTCATCCGATGCTGAGCCTGTGTTATAGCCCGTCTTCAGGTGATTGGTCAATGTATCGCGCAGCGGACCGTAACCTTCTGTTATCCCGTATTGCAGGGCCGTTACCGGATCCTGCTCCAGAATCGTCTGTGCGAACGTCCGAATCGCTTCAATGGGGAACGTCTCCGGAGCGGGATTTCCTGCAGAGAAAGGAATAACGTTTTGACCCGAAGATGCCTTCAGGATCTCTCGAATAATGGATGGTTGCAGTGCTGCAATCCGATTGGAAAATGAATAATTCATTGGTGTATAATGCCTCCCTACTTCAAATCTGACGCTCATGACTGCTTCTGCATTCCATTCTATTATACGAGTACTTGTCCGATTTCAAAATGGTCTCCTTCAAATTAGCTGAAAACAACAAAAAAAGAGGTTGGCATAAGCCTCCCCTTTTCTGATCCATCAATCGTGCTATAACCCATGATTATCTGCGTACCAGGTTCATCTCCGATAGCCTTGTGGCCTTAACCAAATAAGTCGCCAGGCCAGGAATTAACCGGGCTAGCCCTGGATAGTATTTGTTCGTTTTTGCAAAAGCCAGCTTCTGAATTCTTCGTGCCCTTCTAAGCAGCTGGGTAAATTCATTGTTGGCGTCCTTCGTATATCCCTGCTGCCATTCCTCAAAGCTAATGTCCTTCTTCAAATAACGGTTGGTCCATTCGGCACATAAAATGGAAGAACGCAGCGCAATGGACATGCCGTCTCCACACAACGGAGGAATCATCAGCATGGCATCCCCAATATGTGGGAATTGTGACCAAGGTTCAGGGATATTGGACAAGTTAAGGGGGGCTATGGAAACTTGAGTTTCCGGAACCGGGCTGCCTTCAGCAAGTCTGGCAGCCAGCCTGCCATTGGTAGTGGACGCTGCATGCAGAATATCTGTTACAGACTTACCGCTCCCCTGCACCGTATTCAGTGTCAACAAGGCTGCCACGTTAGCAGTACCATTCTCGATCGGAGAAATACCGACATACCCTCCCTCGCAAAAGTAGAGCTCCACTCGATTGGACAATGGGAGCCCGCTATAGTGCGACTTCACGCCAACATATACGGTGTCATCCCGCAATTGAGGCGGAGACGTGATCCCGCGCGGCTTTTTGGTTCCATACGCTCCAATAACCGCTTTTGCTCTGAAGTTTAATCGTTCATTCCCTTTTTTGACCTGCACCTCATAGTGGTCATCTTCAAGCTGCTGAATACCGATAATCGTCGCTTTGGTGATGATTTCGGTTCCCGCCGCTTTGGCTTCGCTGTGGAGAATCCGATCCAATTCATGCCGACTGATCCCATAAGCCGACCCAGGTAAAGGAGCTTCAATCTGCCCGCCTTGAGGCATAATAATTTGGGCATGGTCCATCGCGCTTGGCATCACTTTCTGATCAAGCAGTCGAATGTCCAGATATTCCAGCATTTCTTTGGTTTCTGGTGACATAAATTCCCCGCAGGTTTTGTGACGCGGAAATGCCTGCCGATCAAGCAGTAGTGTGCGATGCCCTCTTCTGGACAGCTGCAGGGCACATGTACTGCCTGCGATTCCCGCACCTATGACAATGGCATCCAATGGTTTGGACACGTAAAATCACCTGCCTTTCATTTGTGCACCATCATCGGTTTGGGCTTGAGAAATTCACTTCATTGCTCCTACACGATGATTCGGTATGACGACGGAGTACCGGAATAATGGTTTCCATTCGTAAGTCATGGTGTCATGGTTCAATTGCTGTTTTAACGCCTGCCAATCTCTTGCCGTAAAACCTTTGGCAACGGAGAGTGGACCATCATGGCGGATATAACGATTCCGGGATATCATTCGGGTCGTGATCCAAACTGCCGTATAAGATACCGGATGACGATGGATATCGTTAATGACGACTCCATATCTGGAGACACGCATCATGTGCGAGACAATATCAATCAGCAGTTGTCCGTCAAAATGATGCACAAATTGTGATCCTGTAACGATATCCGCCGAGGCATCAGGCAGCTTCATTACATCGGCACGCTGCACGGTGATTCTCGGTTCATTTTGAAAGAGTTGTCTCGCCTCCTCACAAGCCTCCTCTGTCAGATCGACAAGAGTAATCCGGAGTTCGATCCCCTTCTGATCGGCCCAGTGCAGCAGTTTCTGATTTACATCCCCTGAACCTGCACCTACATCCATAATACTTAGCTTCGTCGGTCGTCCAATGGATTTCCATAGCTTCTCCACACCTGCGAGGGTAGGGCCGGGTGCGGCAAATATTTTGTTGAGCCGCCTGAGATGCTTCAGCGCTTCACGCAATTCTTCTCCACCCATGGAGAAATCATCCATCAGTTCATCTTCCTTCGCACGGATCGACAGGCTTCTAAAGAAGGACATGATTCTTCTCCTTCGCTGCTGGAGAGTATGAGGGTACATAAGTAAATTTCATGAGCTCTGCGGTCAATCCAGGTCCAAATGCCATGGCCACACCCTCGGTGGAAGACTGATTCCTTGCTTTCATATCCTCGCGCATGGCATTAAGCACAAACAGGATGGTGTTAGAGGAAAGATTACCTACCGTTCGAAGGACTTCCCTGCTGTACTTCGTTTGCTCTACCCTTAGATTCATAACGTCCTGAACCGAGTCCACGATTCCCCGTCCACCTGGATGAATGGCCCAGAGTTCAGGCAGACTGTCACTGCCGAATAACTGATGAAGCTCGTTTTCCAGATGCGTACCCAGCAGTTTCGGAATACGGGGAGACAAATATAGATCATAACCTTGATTGCCTACCTCCCAGGTCATATCTTCCGTCGAATCCGGAAGCAGGACGGAATAGCCGGTTCCGAGATCCAGATAATGCCGTTGTTCGGGGACCGGGGCACCAACAACACAGGAAGAAGCTCCATCCCCGAAGAATGAAGCTGCAAACAGGGCTTCCCTCTCCTTAACCGGTTGAAAATGAAGGGTGCATAATTCCACGCATACGACCAGCACCTGCGCATCAGCCGCCCCCTGGACTACATCCCGGGCCATTTGAATGGCTTTCAACCCTGCCGCACAGCCCTGGAAAATCAACGGTAATCGGTTCACCCTGGAAGACAGACCCAAATGACGAATAAGCATGACATCCAGACCAGGCAGATACTGTCCAGTGCAGCTGACCGTAATGAGATGTGTAATTCGATCAGGAGACATTCCCGCGTCCTTCAACGCCTTCTCGGCAGCCTCAATCCCAAGCGGAAGGGCCTCGCGTTTATATGTATTCATTCGTTCTTCGGTGGTAGGAATTTGTGAAAGATCCCCAGAAGGCAGGTAGCGACAATCCTCAACGGATCCAAGATAACTGGGTTCAACCGTATAGCGTGTTTCGACGCCGCAGGATCTGAATATTCTTTTGGCGAAACGGGCCAAGTCGGGTTGATCCTGCAGGGAGGAAGCAATAAGTTCAGCTATATCAGTCTGGGCAACCTCATGCGCTGGTAATGCAGTCCCCATGCCCAGAATGGCGATATCTGTGTGGTTACGTACAGATTGATTCATGTTTAACCTCCTATGGTGGATGAGCTGTATCCTTTAATTAACAACTCTTACCCTTAACAGCGTGCTTGTAATCGGTGATGCAGTTATATTTATTTATATGGATAAACATGATCCGCATTCTCCATCTGGATGTCCTTCTTCAAAAAGGTAAAAAAAGAAGCCGCCCGAAGGCGACTTAAGGAGATTTTTGGACTTGCGTCCACCATTTATTTCAGCATTTTGCATCATTCGATTCCACTCGCTCCCGGGTACAACATTTAGACGAATAAGATTTCGATCTATATAGTGAAGATTGAAAGTGCTTATGGGTTTTATGCAAAATGCTATTTATTTAATTCATCGCCGATAATGACGACTTCTGTCTCCAGATTCACATTGAACTGGCTGCTCACCTTCTCCTGAATGAGCGCAATCATGTCGATGTAATCCTGTGCCGTGGCATTATCCACATTCACGATGAAGCCCGAATGCTTGCGGGAAACTTCTGCACCACCGATCCGCGTCCCCTGAAGTCCACAATCCTGGATCAACTTGCCCGCAAAATGGCCTTCAGGACGTTTAAAGACACTTCCACATGAAGCATACTCCAGTGGCTGTTTGGACTCTCTTGCAAAGGTTAGTTCATCCATCTTCGCCTTGATCTGCACCGGATCACCCGGCTGCAGGTTGAACTTCACCTCAATGATGATATCCCGTTTGCCCATAAACACACTTTTGCGGTAGCCCAGCAGCAGCTCATCGCTCTGCATCGTCACGATTTCACCGGTCTCTGTCACGACAACAGCAGAATCGACCACATCGGACATCTGCCCCCCGTATGCTCCGGCATTCATGTAGAGTGCACCACCGACCGAACCCGGGATGCCACATGCAAATTCCAGTCCGGTTAGACTCTCGCCTAACGCCTGACGGGATACGTCAATAATTGCCGCACCGCTCTGCGCAGTCATGGTATGACCATCAACGCTGACCTGGTTAAGATTCTGCAGCGAGATTGTAATCCCCCGGATGCCTCCATCTCTGACGATCATGTTGGAGCCATACCCCAGTATTGTCAACGGAATGTCATGCTGAACTGCCTGCTTCACTATCAATGCAACTTCATCTATGGTTTCAGGGAACATGAGAATATCGGCTTCCCCGCCAAGTCGTGTATACGTATAGTTTCGAATCGGTTCAGAATATCGAATACGGTCCTTATGGAAGTTGTCAAACAGGGATTTACTTAATAACTGATATGAATTCATGATTTTCTACCACCTTGTCTTGATTGCATCGTATAGGTTATTTTACTCTGAATGTCTCCATTTTGTCGCAAATAATTCGAATTAATCATCATTATTTTAAAATTATAATCCGGACTTGAAAAAGCCGCCATGATGGCGACTTAGGGATACTCTATTTTGTGCCCTTCTACATTATACCTCATTTCAAGTAAGCAAGCATTATGCTTGAAGTTCCCTGTTATCACACCTATCCCTTCACAGCTCCCAATGCCACGCTGCCTATTATTTGCCTGGAGAATACCGCAAAGACAATGATAATAGGCAGGATGGAGATCGCGACCCCCAAATACAGCAAACCATAATCCATGCCATAGTACCCCTGAACCAGTGCAACCAGTACAGGAAGCGGATATTTATCCAATGAAAAAAACAGGACGAGCGGCGTGAGGAAGTTGTTCCAGGAACCGATAAAAGTAAATATGCCAAGAGCCGAAATGGCTGGCCCCAGAATAGGCAGTACAATCTGATTGAATGTACGAAACTCCCCTGCACTGTCCACACGTGCTGATTCAATGATCTCATCCGGAATGCTGCTCTCCATAAATTGCTTGATGAAAAATACGTTAAAGGCATTAGCCGCCGCGGGTAGAATAATGGCAGCATAGCTGTCCAGCAGCCCCAGCGTACTGAACAGGCGATACATCCCAATTAGAGCGAGCTGCCCGGGCACCATCATCGTGGCCAGCAAAAACATGAACAGCCAGGTCCGGCCCTTAAATTTGAATTTGGCGAAGCCATATGCCGTAAGTGAACCGATATACAGTGACAATATTGTCGAGGTTCCGGCAATAAACAAACTGTTCGCAAAACCGCGCCAAATATTGATTTTGGATGCCATGTTCATATAATTATCCGCTACGAATGGACCGGGAAGGAAGGTGAATGTAGATGCAATGGTTGCATTGTTATGTGTGGAATAGATAAGCATCAGATAAAATGGAACGATACAGATCACGGCTAGACCCGTGAGGAATAAATAGATGATAACCTTGCCTACCGTAAGCCGCTTCGTACTGGCATATTGCTGGATCGCTGCACTAGGTTGTTCAATTGATTTTGCAGTATGCATGGAACTCCCCCTCCCTATGAACGGCTCTTCCGCTTGGTCATCATGAAGGATACGACAGACAAAAGAATGATGATAATGAACAGGCAGAATGCAATGGCTGCCCCATAACCAAAACGTGTACTTTGGAATGCCACATTGTACAGATACATAATACTGGTCATAGCCGCGCGATCCGGACCACCGGTTCCATTCGTCAATGTGAATGGCTGGTCGAAAATCTGAATGCCCCCAATGATGGACGTAATCATCTGGAACAGAATGATCGGGCGCAGCATCGGAACGATAATATGGATGAAGATATGCTTCTTCTTCGCGCCATCCATCTGAGCAGCTTCCTGCAATGCTGGATCAATCCCTTGAAGGCCAGCAAGGTAGATAACCATGGAGTACCCAAAATATTGAAAGAACAGAATGGCTGACACAATAAGACGCATAAACCAGGGATCATTTTTCCAGTTAATCGGGTCATCAATCAGCCCAACCTGGACCAGAAAGTGGTTCAAACCGCCGGACTGCCAATCAAATATCAGACTGACGAGCAGACCAAGCGATGCCGCTGTCACGATGTTAGGGAAAAAATATACGGCCCTGAAAAAGTCTCTTCCCTTAAGCAGCTTATCGTTAAGAATAAAAGCGAGGATCAGAGAGACGGTAAGCTGTGGAACCACAGAGACACCCCAAATGAAGAGTGTATTAAACAGCGTCTTATAAAATAATGGATCTTGCAGAACCGCAGCATAGTTTCCTACTCCAACGAATTCGGGCGTTGTGATCCCGTCAAAGTTGGTAAAGCTGATATACAGGGAATATAGAATGGGATAGAGTCCAAAAATGGTGAAAATAATGAAAAATGGGGCGATAAAATAGTAGCCATAATGGTCTTTGCGGATTGATTTGGCAAACATGATGCGTTCCTCCAGTCATCGGATTGATTAAAAGCTTTCGCTCCCCTCAGCTAATCCACTTCCAGCTCCGGAAATCTCAATTGAACATCGCGTTTGATTCGCTTCACCGCTTCTTCCTTGGTCTGAATGTCGTTATTGAGATACAGCTGGAGAACATTTTTATAAATGTCACTGTTAATGATGGAGTCATACTTGGTTCGCTCATAAACAGGAACCTGTTTGGCCGCTTCGGAGAAAAACTCGAAATGCTTCTGTCCTCCCAGATAAGCTGAAGTTACTGATTGTGCCAGCTGATCGTTGACAACCATATTACTTGTAAAATAGTCCTGTTCCTTCGCCAGCTCAGACAGAAATTCATGGTTAAAGTTATAAAACTCAATAAACTTCCAGGCCAGGTCTTTTTTATCACTATGGCTGTACATCGCAATATACGTACCACCCGCGCTAAAAGCAGATGGCCCTGGGGCAAGACCCCACATCCCTTCGGTATCCGGTGCGTTCGCCTTGAATGTGTATTGCAGTGCCCAGGTTGCTCCAGGATAGAACATGACTTCCCCCTTTTGCATTGAAGCCGCATGTCCGGCACTTCCTTCTTCATATTCGGCCAGCACCTTCCGCTGACGAGCCTCCCGAACAAGATCCAGAACCTGCATGTAGGTTGGGTCGATGACGAGTTTACCATCCTTCACCCATGGGATCCCATCATAAGAATTGGAGATGGCATTCCAGTTTGCCAGGGCATGTACTTTATTCCCGCTGGCCTGCTGCACCTTCTCTCCGATCTCAAATATCTTCTTCCATGTATCAATCTGCTCGCCTACCTTCTGCGGGTCATCTGTGCCCAAATATTCCTTGGCCAAATCCCGGCGATAATAGATGCCTCCCGGTGTTCCCTGATAGCCGATGGCGCGGATGTTCCCTTCGCTATCCTTCTCATTGGCCTGCACAAATGCATACTGCTCTGGAATTAGCTCATTGGCGTTATACGGGGATGCAGATAAATTCTCCAAATAAGGAACATCAATCAGCTCTCTGATATTTGCGTTCTCAATCATAAACACATCAGGAGCTTTCGACCTCGTCTGCAGTGCGGATTTCAGTTTGGTAATATAGAAATTCCCTGGGATGTTGACGAAGTTCACCTTGATGTCCGGATACTTCTCTTCGAATTTCTCAATGGCATAACCCGCTTCATCCGTAAAACTCCAGACGGTAATCTCCTCCTGCTTGGATGCATGGTCTCCCTTCGACTGACAACCGGATACAATCATTACTGCACTAACAAGTGCAATAATGGAAAGATATTTCAATCTAAAGTTCTTCATGGGCCCCCTCCTTCAAAAAGGAAACGCTTACATTTTATTCGAGTATAGTGATTTTGGAGAGGGCTTTCTCCTCAAATATTGTGAATCATCCTTCATATTTTGTGATGTGAGTCTGATGCTTCTTCCGAAATTCGGACGGCGTGCAGTTATTATATTTTTTGAACAACCGATTATAGGAGCTCACATTGTTAAACCCATGCCCGATTGCGATATCTAAAATGGAGGCTTGACTGAACAATAATGCCCATTCCGATTTGATGATGCGAAAGTGGTTCAAGTATTCCATCAGGGTTACTCCCTTGTTCTCCTTAAACAACTTGCACACATGAAATTTGCTGAATTTGATGTGCTCTGCCACTTGATCTAGCTTGACGGGTTCGGCATAATGTTCCTCCAGGTATTCACAGACCGATTCAAGGAATTCAAATCTTTTGGACGACGTGCAGGGCTCTCCCGAAATGCATTCGTTTGTCGTCGGTGTCTTGGTGCGCAGCAAGTGAACGATAAGATCGTACAGTCTAGCAACCATGATCCATCGGTATCCCGGCTGCTGCTGTTTCTCCTCATCGGATATGGCATCTATATAATGAACCAGATTCTTCTCCCTGCAGATGGTGGAGGGAAGGATAGTCGTTTTATGAAAAAGTTCACGAAGATCCTGGGATTCTTTGTCCGCTGCGAAGTTTCCCGTTAGCCATTCCAGTCGAAACAGAATAATCGTCAAATGATCGGTACCCGGCAAAAAACAGTGGACATCCCCTGGTTTGATCAGCAGCACGTCTCCTTGTTCAAGCTCACAGACTTGATTGTTTACTCCAATTCTCGCGCGTTCTCCATTCACTACGACCAACTCAACCTCTTCATGCCAGTGTGCGGCAAAATTAAACTGTTCACCCGTATGAATTACCCGGATCGGAAAACCTTCTGTCATATGACCTGTTTCAAGAAACGTTGGCACTCCCATCAGATCACCCTTTCCATATTTACCAATTCCTTAGTAATCATATTATGCATGAAGTGCAGGATTCCTTTCGACTTGGAAATGAAAATAAATAATACTCAAGAAAAAAGTCACCTACATATCATCATGCGGGCGACTTTTACAAACACAATATGGTGGCGTAACAAGTTGGATCATTCAGCAAAGGTGTTTTTATACGCTAGTCTTGAAGCGAACGGAATAACGTTCCACACATTGATTATTCAATATGTATGAAGAATCCACGGTTTCTCCCTTTAACATTTGGATCAGTACATGTCCGGCCAGTTGGCCAGCATCTGTCCGCTTAGCCTCCACTCCTTCCTTTCTTCAACACCCGCTTCGTGCAATGCTCTCAAGTAACCCTGATAACGTAGGAGATTGCAATCCGAACTGAATGTTCCATTAATATAGGCTATTGTACGGTGCCCTTTATCAAGAAGGTATCGAGTTGCCAAATATCCTCCTTGTTCATCATCAATCAGAACATTTACAATATGATCATTATTTAGTTTCCGATCCATTACGACAATAGGAAATCCTGATTCAGCAGCTTCCAGAAGCAATTTATTTTGAATATTCTGAGCAATTACAATGGTGTCATCTATTCTTTTTTCTCGGATGTAGCGGCTAGCGGTTGAATGTTCTCCACCGAGTGAATTGCATACGATCATATCGTATCCATGATGCATAATAACCGATTCTATACCTTTGACTAATTCCGAGAAATACGGACTGGACATATCATGCACAATTACACCGATCGTTTGAGTATTCTTGCGTTTTAGTTCTGACGCGGCTCCATGCTTGACGTACTTCAGTTTGCTCGCAGCAGCAAGCACCTTCTGCCTTGTCAGCTCACTTACATTGTCCTTGCCGTTGAGTACACAGGATACAGTAGAACTGGCTACACCGGCCATCTTTGCTACATCTTTAATGGTTATCATGAACATACTCCTCAAAAGACCATTCTCATTTGTGATCAGACAAAAAAATAAAATCATTCACTGGCATTTTATCACGCCATCTGGTTCATGTCTCCATTCGATTGCTTGGCTCTTTTTGCTACGAGCGCCCTTTTTCATTTATTATTGAATAAGCAAGTCCTATGTATAACATCTACAACCATATTTTAGAAACAGGGGTGTCCCATTGAAGTATAGCGAGTATGCATTAGGTCAGGTTTACAAAACAAAAGCGATCAAACTCTCCAAAACCGATATTATGGAGTTTGCGAAAATGTACGACCCGCAATATATGCATTTGGACGAAGAAAAAGCCAAGCAAGGACGATTCGGAAGCCTGATTGCATCCGGCATGCAGACGATGAACATATCCTTCAAGCTCTGGATTGAAGTGGGCGTCTACGGGGAGCATGTTGTGGCAGGCACCGGAATGAATAACATCCATTTCATTAAGCCCGTATTCCCGGATGATGAACTCCATGTAACGGCCGAAGTGATCAACCTACTGCCAAGACGCAGGGGCAATGGAATCGTTACTGTGTTACTCACAACATTTAATCAAAACAATCAAAAAGTATTTCAGGCCGAATTAAGTGCGTTAATTGATAATTAATCGTACAGGAAAGTATAATTAAAACAGCCGTTTCTCGGTATGACCCGGGAAACGGCTCCTCTCTAGTATTCTCGTAATATCATTGACACTACTTCTGTCTTACAGCGATAATCCTGATTGTGTATCAACAGTTTTTAGTCCAGATTGATTTTCCGGATGACTTCCAGCGGTACTTTTGGCTCGCGCTCCTCGGTTAATAAGCCATTAATCTCCTGCTGCACATCCGTAAGTTGTGTGTAACAGTAGCCTGAGATATAAGGAATTGCTTTGATTGCTCCAGTGATGGAACGGAATCGTTCAATAAAAGCTTCAACCGTATCCACCTGGTTGCCGTATCCCCATCCTTTGTCCGATTGGAAAGCAATACCGCCAAACTCACTTATGATAATGGGTTGGCCTTTGTAGTGGTAGCCTTCGGCATATGCATACTTCCAACGGTTAAACGAGATATTGTTGTTCACTACCCGTTCCTTATCCTGATACTGCTTCAGAAATTCCTCACCCTCCTCCACATAATCATGAAGAGTCAGAATATCTGAAACGGTATGTTCCCAGCCATCATTGGTAACAACAGGACGATAGGGATCTATCGTTTTGGTCAGATGATAGATTGTTTGTGTGAACTGCTGCTGTCTTACATCATGGGCAATGGTTGGTATTCCCCATGATTCGTTGAATGGAACCCAGGTGATGACGCTTGGATGATTGTATTGCTGAGGCACAACCTCCAGCCACTCCTTGGTGAATCGGGTGACCGCCTCGTCGTTAAACTCGAAGGTCGACGCCATTTCCGACCAAACCAACATTCCTTTAACATCACACCAATACAAAAAGCGCGGATCTTCCAGCTTCATATGTTTACGGAGGCCGTTATACCCCATTTCGGTTATTCGATCGATATCCAGAATCAAAGCTTCCTCTGAGGGAGGTGTCAGATGGCTTTCCGGCCAATACCCCTGATCCAGAATCAATCGCTGGTAGAGTGGACCATTGTTCAGCAAAATCTGACCGTTCTCAATCGATATTTTTCTCATGCCGAAATAGGATTGAACCCGATCGGTTTCCTTCTCATGTTCATACATTACAAATTCAATGTCATATAAATTCGGTGATTCTGGTGACCAGAGCAGCTGCTTCCAAGGGCCGCCAGCCTCGTGTCTTACATCAATCTCAACGGTTGCCCAAGGTCTGTCGGGAGATAAACGAACCGTTTGCACATGCTGACCTTTCAGCTCAATCCGTGTCTCCAGACGCAGATTGCTCCGACCTTCAATCCCATTTAGTTGAAAGTCCAATCGAATCATATGACGATCAATATCTGGTGTCATCTTGACTGAATCGATCCTTGTTTCATTTACATATTCAATCCAGACACTTTTCCAGATCCCCGTGCTCTGTACATAAAAGCATTCAAAGTTCTGATCCACCCAGCGTTGTTTTCCCCTTGGCTGTGCACAACTCTGACTATCTTCCACTTCGACTATGATACTGTTCTCCGAACCATAAGTTATATAAGGTGTAATATCGAAGGAGAACGCTGCGTAACCGCCTTCGTGCTCACCTGCAACCGCTCCGTTCACCCAGCATTTCGCCCGATAGTCCACCCCTTGAAAGTTCAGAATGGTTCTCTTCCCTTGAGCCTCACTCGGAATTGTCACCTGCTTGCGGTACCAGACCCGCGGATGAAAAGTTTCGTCCCCGATGCCGCTTGCTTTGGTTTCATAAGTGAAAGGAACCATGATTTTGAGTCCTTCCGGAAACCGAGCCTGTTCATACCAATGCTCGCTTGCACCCACTTGTTTGTCATCAAAGCTGAAGTCCCATTCCCCGTTTAAATCCACCCACTGTTTACGGACAAATTGTGGTCTTGGGTAATCTTTAATGTAAGATTTCGTTGTCATTTTTTCTCTCCGATCTCCCTGAATCAGGGCAGGTTGGTTTTATGGAATACAAACAATACAATCATTTAATTACATCATTTATGTATTTATAGTGGGATTATAGCGATCCATCTTTATAATGTCAACGCTTTCAAATATAATTTATGTAATTATTACCCAAAAAAAGCCTTAGTTACAGTTTATCCGCAACTAAAGCTTGTTTGTTAGTCCACATCGGGATTCATTACATATTTAACTGTCATTTTAATATTTTGATCATGGTCCCCAAATTGTCTTCCAAACAGGTTAATCCCCCCTTGGTGAACCGCATCTGGCTTGATGCCAATACGTAAACGCAGCTTGTGACGATCCTGCAGACTAAGCTGGTCTAATGTAACCGAAGAAACCTTCTCCATATCAATTGTAGTTTTCTCTTTGTCCACTCGCCATGTCTTCAACAAGCCGTATTGGGTAGACCCTTCATACCACCAGGCTGGGTTCAACTTCCCTCGCCTGTCTCCGAAGTCACCAGGGCATGTCCACATGCCAATTTCGACGTCATTCACCCATACAGAAATATTGGAAGGCCAATTGTGGTCATAGTTAGGTGCCTCAGAACATATTTCCATAGAGACATCAAGTGATTCAATCTTTGCTCCAGTCGGTATTTCCAGCGGCATCAAATATTCGACATACCCTTTGCGGAACCACATCATCTGAGCACCAATATGTTTCGGATGAAAGAAACTCGCAGGTTCGTCCTCGCGTATGATCATTCCATCCGCATTCGCCATACCGCAAGTTGGCGTTACTTCGCAATCGCTGTAATGACCAATCGGCATATCAACTTCATAGATCTGAACATCCCCTTTGGGATCAGGCTTATCCAAGTGAAGTGCAATATGAATATCATCATAATTGCGACTGCACACCTTCATCGCTCCGCGTGAAGCCGGCAGCAGCTCTGTATTAATTAATCTTGCAGCCTCCAACACCTTGATATTGCTGGCTACTGTGGATACGGGAAGGTTGAGAGCTTCAGCAATTTCTACAATGTTCAGGCTTTTCGAAATGAGCAGTCGGAGGATATCCACTCGCGAACGTGTAGATAAGGCGTGAGTCACCGTTACCAACTTGTCGGGATCATCAAAACTTAACTCAAGCATAGCGTCATCCCCCTCATTGTAAGGATATCCCAGTCATTTTACCCTGCATGCTTCGGAAGAGTCAATAATATGGTTATCCAACAGCAATAGCCGAGGATCAATGCACTATTGATCTTCGGCTATGCGTGTGGTCCACTGTAATAATCATATCCAGATTACTACAGGCTGATATCTACCCATACAACGAATTAAGCTTTACTGACTTTATTGTTGTTGGTTCTTGTGCTGCTGCTTCTAGCGCTGTTTGTTTTACTGTTGTTGTTTGTTTTAGTGTTACTGGTTTTACTATGGTTTGCTTTCCCCGTCTTTGTAAACCACTCGGACTTGGGCTTGCGTGCCGGGTTTGCTTTGGACTTGGCCGGTTTTTTTGCCGAGGGTTTGTGGGCGGCTGCTTTCGCTTCTTTATTGGTTTTTGCAAACACAGGAGCACTCGCCATCGGATAAGGATGACCCTTCACTTCAGGAATGCTCTTCTTGATCACTTTCTCAATATCCTTGAGGAACGGCAGCTCTTCCTTTTCACAAAAAGAGATCGCCATCCCACTATGCCCCGCTCTACCCGTACGTCCAATTCGATGTACATAGGTTTCCGGAATATTAGGCAGGTTGAAGTTAATGACGTGAGAAAGCTCTTCGACGTCAATTCCTCTCGCCGCAATATCCGTTGCTACCAGCACTCGTGTGACTCCGCTTTTGAAATTGTTCAGTGCCTTTTGCCGATCCGTTTGAGACTTGTTGCCGTGAATAGCCTGGGCAGTAACATTCACCTTGGACAATTCACGCGTAACACGGTCCGCGCCGCGCTTTGTGCGGGTGAACACAAGTGCCGAAACAATGGATTTATCCTGTAAAATATGGTTCAACATATTTTGTTTCTTGCCATTCTCCAATAAATACACAGACTGCTCAATTCGATCCACCGTAGAAGACACAGGCGTAATTTCTACTTTGACAGGATCAACCAGCAGCGTTTTTACCATTTTTGTGATTTCTGGAGGCATCGTCGCCGAGAAGAAAAGGGTTTGTTTCTTGCTCGGCATCTTGGAGATGATTCTCTTCACATCGTGAATAAAGCCCATATCCAACATGCGGTCAGCTTCATCAAGAACCAAAATTTCAATAAAACTCAAATCAATACGTTTTTGATTGACCAGATCGATCAATCTGCCTGGCGTTGCGATAATAATGTCTGCGCCTTGATTCAGTGCCCGCTCTTGCACCTTCTGTGAAACACCACCAACGATAGCCGAGCAGCGAATATCCGTATAACGGCTATACGTCTTGATGTTATCCGAAATTTGGATAGCAAGCTCTCTTGTCGGCGTTAAAATCAATGAGCGAATTCGGCGTCCGGGTTTGGGACCACTGGACTTTTCGCTTAATAATTGAATGATCGGCACAGAAAATGCTGCCGTCTTCCCTGTCCCTGTTTGCGCACAGCCAAGCAGATCTCTTCCTGCTAATACGGCTGGAATCGCCTGTTCCTGTATAGGTGTCGGGGAGGTATAGTTTGCTTTGCTCAAACCTTCCAAAATCGGTGGGATAATATTCAAGTCTTTAAAATTCATTGAGTCTCCTTAATTACGTTCATATATAAGACGTATCTTTGTTTTCACACGTAACGTATAAGGATAACATTAAAAAGACGATCTGTATATTATATTTTTATTTCCATAGGTTCAACTCACCAGTTTCAACCCTACCGCTGATCCGAGTACCATGGCAATAAACACGATTCTCAACGCATTTCGGGATTCTCCATAAAAAATCATGCCCAGAATCGCTCCCCCGGAAGCTCCGATTCCCGTCCAAACCGCGTAAGCCGTTCCCATAGGGAGGGTTCTCATCGCGAGAGACAGAAACCCAAAACTTAACCCAAAACCTGCGACTAAGAGAAGAATGGATTTCAGGTTGCGGTCCTTGTTCCATTTATTAATCATCAGTACACCCATCATCTCGAACAACCCTGCCATAACAAGAAATACCCAGCTCATGAATGATGCGCCTCCTTCGTTTTCTGCTTGCTTACCATCTTCAGTCCGATTACACCGAGTAGCAAGACACCAATGAGTATCATTTTCCCAGCCTGGACAGCTGCACCAAACAATATAATCTCTGCAAGTACTGTGCCCGCCGTACCCAATCCAACGAAGACCGCGTATACAGTGCCTACATCGAGAGAACGGGAAGCTGCAATCATCAGGGAAAAGCTGATGGCAATGGCAATTACGGTTGCTCCCCATTCCACCAAACCGCTGGCATGCTTCAAGCCGATCACCCAACCCACTTCGAAAAACGCTGCAATAATGACATACAACCAGGTTTTGTTCATTCTGACCTACTCCTTTTTCAATACATTTCATACAACCAGTATGGTTTCTTCGCGAAAAAATAAAAAAAGCCCGGGAAACAAACTGCATTCATGCAGTTCATCTCCCAGGCTTTTATCCCTCCGTGGCACAACCATCAGGTTATGAGCTTTCTCTCGGACCAGACCGATATTCTATCGCGGAACCCTAGAAAACATGTCGTATGATTTTATGATACCTATTATACACACTTCCCCCCTAAGGGCAAGCCTTTTATGATTTAATAATCATCCCCATTAATCCCACAAAGGTTGCCGCTTGATATGGGGAAATGATACAGCCACTCAAATCTTCCATGTTCAATACCAAAGAATCAAAGTGGCAATTGCTAAGATCCATGTCTTTCATTTTGGTCCCCATCATGGAAGCTTGATCTATATTACAGTTGTCCATAACGATCTTCTGCATTGCAAGATAGGCAAAGTCAGAATGAATGAATGAAGATTCGGCAAAAGAGACCTGTTTAAGATGAGCAAACCTGAAATTGGAGTAGTCTCCCACACATTCAATAAATCGGACATTTTGCAATCGACTGTTGGAAAAATCAGTTCCCACCATTTTGCAATTTTTCCATAAGACACGGTGCATAAAAGCCTCTGGTAATT
Organism: Paenibacillus xylanilyticus; assembly: GCF_047246825.1. Classification (GTDB taxonomy): domain Bacteria; phylum Bacillota; class Bacilli; order Paenibacillales; family Paenibacillaceae; genus Paenibacillus; species Paenibacillus xylanilyticus_B. The sequence goes on from NZ_JBFOLB010000001.1 coordinate 1,133,947, forward strand.
GGACATTGGAGAAATCACAATTTTCAAATATCACATCCGTAAATTCGAAATTTTCCAGTGTCGAATCGGAGATGATCACATTTCTAAAAATGACATTCTCAAAGGAAGCTTTGGCTGCCTCCTGATGATCAAGTGACATACTTTCGATGAGTTGATTCCGGTATTCAACCTTGGATTCCAATACCTCAATGGTTTCGGACTTCATCCATTGTTCCTGCATTTTGGGATTGTCAATTTTCATGGTTCATCCCCGTTCCTTTATAGCGATAATCCGCAATCGGCTTGTATCCAAAAACCATTGTCCTTCAGTCATAAGATGTGGCTGTACCTTTTTCTCGACCGCATCTATAATGACTTCTTGGTCTGCAGGTGTGACGTCCCGGAAGAAATAATTCGCAAAACTGCTCACCCATTTCCTAACTCCCGGCTTGAGCGGTTTACGCTGATCGAAATGTTCGGCCTTAGTGACACGGAACCCGTTTTGCTCCAGCAGTTGGGTGTATTCGCCTAGGGTAGGGTGATACCACGGATTTCGTCCTTCCCATCCATATCCACGCGCAGCCAGTTCCTCCTGAATCGCCGTTGTCAGTACAGCAACATTACCTTTTCCGGCAAATTCGGCCACAAATCGTCCGCCCTCTTTCAGTGCTAAGCGTATCGTCTGAACTACAGCAGGAGCATCCAGTATCCAATGTAAAGCAGCATGTGAGAAGACCGCATCAAAGTGTTCTTTTGTTCGATAATGACATGCATTCCCCACTTGAATGTTCAGATCGGGGTATTTCTTCTTCGCCTGTCTGATCATTTCCTCTGACAGGTCGATGCCTGTTGGCAGAGCTCCTGCAGCTGCAATTCGAGCTGTTAAATCTCCATTGCCACATCCCACATCAAGAATGCGCTCTCCAGGAGAGGGCTGCAGCAAGGAAAAAAGGTCTGCTCCCAGCTTTACTGGAGAAGCAAGCGTATGACCGTTCAGTTCTTGCCTTGTCGATTCTTCACTACTCATATATTATTTACCTACTCTCAATTACAGATCTAATGTGTCCATGATAACTTTAATTTACCGGAAATGTCAATCCAATCGGCGAGCATAAAAAAGGCTAACCAGCAGCTTCTGGCTAGCCTGTTCGTTACAATGCCTACTCCCATGACTCAAGTTATTTTGCACACGCGATTCGAATCGCATATTATTTGAACACGCTGTCAGGAACATAATACACTTTTTGTGTGTTCTTCTTGTTTACCGGATCCGTAACAATTGTAAAATACACGTTACCATTTTTGGTCTGAACACCTTCAATTTCCCGTTTCCCTACATTGGTAATATTCACAAGTGTTTTGTACGTTCCCGAGTTTGATATCAATGCAATTTTCGGTGTATCACCATCCGCGCCTCCTGAAGTGTAGATCTCCGTTTGGTCTAACAGATCCGCACCCTGAAATGAATCATTCGGTCTGATGATATTGTCACCGGACTGCGTAAAACTCGCAACACAGGCACCAACTGCTGCAGCACTATCCAGTCGTACCTGTTTATTGCTATCCAGCAACTTGTTCAATTTCACTGTATCATAAATCGACCAAGTGACTGTTTTCTCCTTCGTTTGTACCCGGAATACGGTATATTTGCTGTTACCTCCGCCATCAACGCGGTACGTTTCACCCAGCCTTGAACCATTTTTATTGGCATAATTCATGTATGTGAATCGATTCAGATCAGTGTAATCTACTGTTTTGCCGGCAGCGTACTTCAGTCTCGCTACCTGTAGTGACCAATAATAAGAAGTTGAAGGGTCCGCTTTGGAACTGAAATAAAAATAGTTATCCCCATTATAAGTATACATATCGAGTGTTTGACAGTGCCCTGTATTCGTAATGGTCATTTCATCAACATACGCAGCATCATTACCGTTAATCAGCAACCTGGACAGATAGCATGTACCTTTGGAGCGCTGAGTCACATATAGGTACTTATCCGCAATATATGCTTTTTGAACAGCTACATTGTGATTAAGTCCTTTCAGATTATAGGCCAGTTTAGCCGTAGTATTTACGGTTTTCCCAGGATTTGATGCGAAGGCCGGAATGACAGACATGCCAAATACAACCAAGGCGAGCATTAGAGATGTGTAGATCTTCAAGGTTCTTCTGATCAGACTGGATGTTCTCACTTGAGACATAATGATACCTCCATCACATTGATCTTTGTCTTGCATCGAACTCAGCGGCAGGGACTACTTCCATTCTAACTATATTTCAAAATTGGATAAAAGTGCCATTAGATGTGTTTTAGTATCCACCCTGATATACCTATAAAATAGGGCCATGATTCCATCCGGGATGAATTCATGGCACCTTCTTCGAATATAAGGTCTATTGGTCATGTAGTAGAATAATGAAGTAGATCTGTTTTTAACACCTCATCGTTCTGCAGCACCCGACTTCTCCCCAATGTGCATTGGTTTACGTTTCACATACAAAGTAAACAGGAGAAGGGCAATCAAAACAGACAACGCACTGACACTAAAAAGAACGCTGTAGCTTGTGTATTCGGATACCAAACCCAGTAAAATCGCACCCAAACCAATCCCCAAATCTGTGGCGGTCGAGAAAAAGGCATTGGCCGCGCCTTGACGATCCTTCGGTGCCATGCGAAGTGTTATAGCCTGAAGAGCAGGCTGTGCAGAACCAAAGCCAATGCCGTACAGAACGGCAGAACTCAGTAATCCGAATAAACTGGTCGAAAAGCTTAAAACAATCAGGGCCATAATAGTCATGATAAGGGCTGGCACAATAACAGCCACCTCTCCGGTTCGGTCAGAGAGTTTTCCTGCAATGGGACGAGAAAGAGCAAGCGTTGCTGCGTAAACCAGAAAAAAAGTACCGGAATTCACTTGTATATCTGCCGCAAATAGTGGAACAAAAGTGGTTATCCCGCCATATGCAACAAACAAAAAGAAGATGGGTGCCATGACAGGCAGGACTGATTTTTCGAAAATTTGAATTTTCTTCTGGCCTGTAATCGGCTTAAACGGCATTTTAGCGCCCAGCGTCAGCAGCAATGCAACAACAGATAGCGCAACGGCAAACTGGAACATGCTCTGATAAGAATCAACTTGCATGATGCCCAATCCAATCATCGGACCAATCGCCATGGCGAAGGTCATGGAGGTGCTGAACCACCCCATCCCTTCCCCTCGACGCTTGGCTGGAATCATATCTGTGATGGCGGTCATCATGGCAGTCGTGGACATGGCCCAGCTCATACCATGCAGAATCCTTAGTCCCATCAGTACCAGAATGCCGCCAACCCAGTTATACATATACATCGATGCAATAAAAACAAGCAGCCCTCCGATCATAAATGGACGTCTGCCGAACCGATCCAGCAATCCACCGACATAAGGCCGGAATACAACAGAAGACAACATCAAGGCGCCCATCGCCAGACCCACTTGCCGTTCACTGCCACCCATCTCTTTAATGAAGAGCGGCAGAGTCGGATATAACATATAAAATGCAGTGAATAAAAAAAGCAAACCTACTGTCATCAAAATAAATGACTTGGTCCACAAACGTTCCAACGATACATTCCTCCTCATCAGCACGACTTTAACGGGTTCAACTATTCTAACCAGGATTCATAAATCGATCTTCGATCGCCACCAAGGCGACTTCATGAATAGATATGTTTACATGCTAGCTGAGATTCCCAGTCACCGGATGAGGCACATACACTTCTTCCAGGAAACTGATTTCTTCAGCAGTGAGTTTCACTGACAGTGCAGATACAGCATCTTCGAGATGATGAATCTTGGTTGCGCCAATGATCGGTGCGGTTACTGCCTCTTTTTGCAGCAGCCATGCCAGAGCAACCTGAGCTCGTGGAATATCCCGTTTTCCAGCTACTTCCGCTACTCTCTCCACCACCTGCCGATCGGCTTCCACCATAGTACTTTCATAAAACGCTTTTCCGACAGGATCAATCTCCGAACGGGCAGTCTGTTCATTCCAATCCCTTGTAAGACGTCCTTTGGCCAGAGGGCTCCATGGGATAACGCCGACACCTGCATCAAGACATAATGGCAGCATTTCACGTTCTTCTTCGCGATATAACAAGTTCAGATGATTTTGCATGGAGACGAATTTCGTCCATCCATGCCGTTCGGCTGTATGCTGGGCTTTCATGAACTGCCAGGCATACATGGAGGAAGCTCCAATGTATCTGACTTTTCCAGCCTTCACCACATCATGAAGGGCCTCCATCGTTTCTTCAATAGGCGTTGTATGATCCCATCGATGAATCTGATACAGATCCACGTAATCCGTTCCCAAACGCATAAGACTGTTATCGATTTCGTTCATAATCGCTTTTCTCGACAACCCTGCACCATTGGGGCCATCATTCATCCGGAAAAACAATTTCGTTGCCAGAACAATTTCATCCCGGCGGGCAAAATCCTTCAATGCACGTCCAACGATTTCTTCACTGGTTCCATCTGAATAGATGTTCGCCGTATCAAAGAAATTAATACCCGCTTCTAACGCTTTTTGAATAAATGGGCGACTCTGCTCTTCGTTCAGTGACCACGGAGCCATTCCCCGTTCCGGTACACCGTAACTCATACAGCCAAGGCACAATCTCGAAACGTCCAGACCGGTACGTCCCAATTTGACATAATCCATGATTCTCACTCCTTTATTGTTTCTATCGCAATTAACCCAAAATCACTAGTCGATTCATTCCCAAAAGGTTCAAAGCCCTGTTCTTTTCTCCAGTTCTTCCGTGTATCGCGCGCCCATCAAAGTAATCTTCGAGGCTGCGTCATTTATGTTCTTTACATCTTCGGGCGTGAGTATAATGTCTGCCGAGTTCAGATTTTCTTCCAATCTGCTTCGTTTGCGCGTACCCGGAATCGGTACGATCCAAGGTTTCTGTGCAAGTAACCACGCAAGCGCAATTTGGGCCGGACTGGCCTTTAATGCCTCGGCTTTCTCTTTCAATAGATCAATCAGAACTTGATTCGCCTCCAATGCTTCAGGCGTAAACCGGGGCAGAATGTTTCGCAAGTCCCCTTGATCAAATGTCGTTTTTGAGTTGAAACTTCCCGTGAGATAACCTTTGCCCAGCGGGCTAAATGGAACAAAACCAATGCCGAGTTCCTCAAGCGCAGGAATCAGCTCTTCTTCGGGACGTCTCCACCACAGGGAATATTCACTCTGCACTGCAGCGAGAGGCTGAACTGCATGAGCACGACGGATCGTATTCACTCCGGCCTCGGACAGTCCCCAGTGCTTCACCTTTCCTTCCCGAATCAGATCCTGAACAGCCCCCGCCACTTCCTCAATGGGCACATCCGGATCGACCCGGTGCTGATAGTACAGATCAATGGCTTCGACCTGCAGACGCTGCAGTGACTCCTCCGCCACCTTGCGAATATGTTCGGGACGGCTATTCATTCCGCTCTGTTTGCCGCCCTGTATATCGAAGCCAAATTTGGTTGCGATGATGACTTGATCCCGCACGGATTTCAGCGCTTCGCCCACAAGTTCTTCATTAATATAGGGTCCGTATACCTCCGCAGTATCAAAGAAGGTCACACCTCGCTCGACAGCTTCCCGGATCACAGAGATCATCTCACTTTTATCAGAAGCCGGGCCATATCCGTAGCTCATCCCCATACAACCAAGCCCAATCGACGAAACTTCCAACCCGCTATTTCCCAATGTCCGTTTTTGCATCATGCATCTTCCTTTCCCATATCATAATACGTTTAGCCAACATTCCAGGCATTTCACTGAGCACACTCTCACTTGTTTAATTCTGTGAGCTTAGTCTTATTATGCTCAAGCATGTGCACCAAGCGGTATATCAATTGTCTCAAATGATTGCCTAATCCTATCACAGGCTCTTTTGATTTCAAATAATAGCCCTTATAATAAAATCAGGTTAAACCCGTAAGGAGGATTCAAATGACCGAGGATCTATCTCATCAGAGTCGTGAATTGAGCGAGTTGATTGAGCGTCATTCCATTCGCAGCGGTGGGGTGGAAACTCCAATCCCTTCCCTGTTTTTCTATCATCACACAAGGACTTCCGAACCGGCATACCGGGTTTATAAGCCTTCATTTTGCGTTATCGTTCAAGGTTTAAAAGAAGTATTACTCGCCCAGGAGCGCTTCGAATATGGTCCTTCCAATTATCTGATCGCTTCCATGAATCTTCCGGTGATTGGGCAAATTATCAAGGCATCCGCTGATGCACCTTACCTAAGTCTCAAGCTCGAGTTCACGCCGAATCAAATTCTGGAAGTGTTAAACGAATGCAATATACAAGAAACTTCCAAAGAAAACGCCAGACGCGCCTTATTCGTCGGAGAGATGGAATCATCCATACAGGATGCTCTACTTCGGCTGCTTCGCTTACTGGACACCCCGGAGGAAATTCCTTTTCTGGCCCCTTTGTACACCAAGGAAATTTTGTTCCGGCTTCTCCAAGGACCTTACGGAGGTGAACTGGCACAGATTGCTGTGGAGGGAAGCAGTACGTATCGGATCAGGGAAGCCATTGAGTATATCGTTCGCCACTGGGAACAGCCATTTCGGATCGAAGATCTTGCAGAGACAGCCAGCATGAGCGTATCCTCGTTCCATCGGCACTTCAAAGAGATTACGGCCATGAGCCCATTACAATTCCAGAAACAATTAAGATTACAGGAAGCCCGGCGGCTTCTCATGGCTGAGTCTGCCGATGCTGCCGATGTAGCTTTCCGGGTGGGTTACGAAAGTGCTTCCCAGTTCAGTCGTGAATATGCGCGCATGTTCGGTGCACCACCGCGAAGCGATATTAAACGTTTGAAGGAAAAATACGATCTTATCTTGAGTGAGTAGCCTCTAAGCTCACCGATAAAGCAAATCAAAAAGGACGACCAGTGGTCGTCCTTTTTCAATAACACGTAATTAATTATCATTCATTTCTATGCTTAAACCAATGCTTCAGCGAGCACCGGGGTCTCACTTGTTTCACGCAATAATTGGGCGATATCCCGAGTCAATGCATCCACGTTCTCCTGCCGAGTCGCCCAGCTGGTACAAAAGCGAACTGCACTGTGGGTATCGTCAACCTTTTCCCAAAAAGAGAACGTATACTGACTCCGCAATTTTTCAAGAAGATGGTCAGGCAAAATCGGGAATTGCTGGTTCGTTGGTGATTCGTACAGGAATCGGATGTTCTGCTCTTCGAGTGAATCATGAATTCTCATCGCCATATCAATCGCATGACGGGAAATCTCCAAATACAATCCATTCTCAAACAGCGTTTCAAATTGAATGCCCAGCAATCTGCCTTTGGCGAGCAAACCACCCTTTTGTTTGATCATATAACGAAAATCGGGCTTCAGTGCTTCATTCAGGATGACTACAGCCTCCCCCATCAAAGCCCCAATCTTGGTGCCACCAATATAAAACACGTCACACAGACGGGCAAGATCAGCAAGAGTCATATCACAATGTTTGGATGCAAGTGCGTATCCCAAGCGTGCTCCATCAACGAAAAATGGGAGACGGCATTCCCGGCTTGCTTCGAATAATGCCTGCATTTCCGCCTTGCTGTACATCGTACCGTTCTCTGTTGGCTGAGATATGTAAACCATGCCTGGCTGTACGCAGTGTTCCGGTGAGGACTCACTCATATGTGATTGATAGACTGCCTTCACTTGGTCAGGTGTGATTTTCCCGTCTTCACTGGGAACAGTAAGCACTTTATGGCCGGTTGCTTCAATCGCTCCTGTCTCATGAACGGCGATATGGCCCGAGATTGCTGCAATAACACCTTGGTATGGACGCAATATGGACGCAATCACTGTGGTGTTCGTTTGTGTGCCGCCAACCAGGAAGTGCACATCAGCCTGCTCATTATCACACGCCTGGCGAATAAGAGCTCTCGCCCGTTCGCAGTGTGGATCTGTTCCATATCCGCTCGTTTGTTCCATATTGGTCTCTAACAGTCTTTGCAAAATGCGCTCATGCGCACCTTCGTTATAATCACATTCGAATCGTATCATCGTGTTGTCTCTCCTGCTCTCTTATTCAACTTCTCTTGTATGTTCATCATTGAAGCATAGACCTCTTTGATCTCTTCCTCGTCCAGATCCTGCATTAACTTCAGAATCTGCTGGTCAGACCGATCATTTAATTCGGCGTAAAGCTCCTTGCCCTTCTCCGTTAGTCGAATTAAACTGACCCGACTGTCTGCTTCGGAATTCACTTTGACCAGCAGTCCTTCCTTGGACAGCTTGTTCACGATTCGGCTCATGTAACTGCGATCAATGGTCAGCGTATCCACGAGATTGTTCGCAATACTTTCTCCACGAATCCCAATTTCAATGATGACCCTTACTTCGGCAAACGAATAGCCCGTACCCAGGATATGCTTATCCAGTACACCAAGGATATTGGTATAAAAACGGTTGAAACGCCGCATATCAGCCAAAATATCAGAATTTATGTGCTGAGAGTCGATATCAAACCCTCCCTTTTAGTGGACATTGTCAACAATATAATAGTTAGATTAGTGGACGATGTCAACAAAAAATGATTATTACATGTCAAAAAAGCCACAATCCATAGACCTGTTCGGCATGATTGTGGCTTAATGGAGTCAAACAAATTTTAGTGCAGAGGCAGACCTAGGGCTATATCCACATTCTGCATATTGAGTTGCAGTTGTTGTTTACTATCCCATGGATGATACCAACCGCGTTCCAGCATAAATGTCACAATGCGTTCATGAGCAACAATCGCCTCGTCTAGTTGACGAATCAAAATCGATTTGATTTCTGGAGTACCCGCATCCGTTACCGCCATCGCATAATTCCTCACTGCGCTTTTGGAAGTAATCAGATAATCCATCGCAATGACTTGGTCTGTCAGCGATTGAACACCTGTCAAATGCTCGATGATTGGATTCATATCGTCATCTCCTGCTGATCAGCCTTTTTCATTATAGCATTCAATTCCTGAAGCGCATCTGCCGAGTGCTGGACTTCTTGTCTCAATATCTCCTTCAGCTCCGGATCTGAAACGAGCAGGACCATGATATTCGATTTGGTTAAATTAACGGTTCTGAATGCAGCCATCTCCTGGACTTCAAGCGTTTCATGCAGGGCATAGTTCATCTTGATTCACGCTTCCTTTCCGAGTAACCTTATGGTTTGAGAACCACCTTAATACACTGATCCTGCCTTGTATCAAAAATTTCATACCCCTTTTTGGCATCACTAAGCGGAATCACATGGGTAACGACATCGCGAGGATTCACCTTACCTGTATCAATCAGTTCATACATATAAGGCATATAATGAATGACGGGAGCCTGTCCTGTACGGAGGTTAACGTTTCTCTGAAAGATATCCCCAAGAGGGAATCCGTTATATTTCCCCCCGTAAACTCCTGTTACTTGGATGGTTCCGCCTTTTCGGACGGCTTGGGAAGCGATTAGAAATCCACCCAGAGCTCCGCCGTGCAACTTAAGCCCGGAAGCCAGTGATTCAAGAGGCGTCATTTTCCCGCTCATACCAGAGCAGTCAATAACGATGTCGGCTCCCCCTTTGGTTATTTCCTTGAGGTGGTCTCCGGCATTGGGGATGGTTCCTGAGTTAACGATTTCTACATGATTCGTTTGTTTCGCATGCTGCAAGCGGTAATCCAGGTAATCCACTGCAATCACCCTTTTCGCTCCCTTGAACCAGGCAAATTTTTGAGCTAATAAACCAACCGGCCCACACCCAACGATGACAACCGTGTCTCCATCCTTGACACCCGCATTATCAACGCTCCAGAAAGCAGTTGTCATTGCATCCGCAATCAGGCATAATGACTCATCTTCATGTTCACAGCTTTCGGGAATTTTGAAATGAGTAAAGTTGGCGAAGGGAACTCTCAGGTACTCCGCTTGCCCACCTGCATATCCCCCTGTAGTTCCTGAATAACCGAAGAAACCACCCATTTCTCCATGCTCATTGGATTGATCACATTGGCTTTCCAGATGATTCTGGCAATAGAAGCATTCCCCGCACGCAATGTTAAAAGGGATAATGACACGATCTCCCTTTTTCAACTTCGTAACATCCGGCCCCACTTCCTCGACTACGCCCATCGGCTCATGCCCAATGACATAATCCTCCTGCAGGTTCGGGATCATCCCGTGCAGCAGATGCAGATCTGATCCGCAAATAGCAGTAGTCGTGAGTCTAATAATGGCATCGTCCCGCTTTTGAATTTTGGGATCTGGTACATCCTTAACAACGACATTTTTGATACCTTGGTAGGTTACTGCCTTCATGCCCTGTCTCCTCCAATGTGCTCATCCGGCGTACGGTCAAATAAACCTTTGCGACGCGTATCATCCGGGAACATCTGCTGCTTGGCAATTTCCACGGTTTGATTCGCAGATAATTGGTCCAGTTGGTACTGTTCTTGCAGTTCATAAGGATGAAACCATTTTTTGCGGACCATGAGATCCGAAATTTCCTGATGAAGTTCGATACCCTGATAAAGCTGTTGTTTCAATAGTCCCCTGGCGTCGGCAGATACAGTCTCGGTCAGCGCAATCGCGATATTGCGAACACCTTCCTTGGCACGAATCAAAAAATCCATGGCAAATGTCATATCAGCCATTTCGGGCATATTAAGTGAATTGGCGGGATCCAAAACATCCATCTTCGCGGGATTTATGGCTTCCTGTTTCATGTGGATCACCTCAGTTTAGTATTGGCGTAGGCCTGCGAGCAGGAACAGACGTTTCAAAAGGAGCTCTTTTATAGATAGCCTGCAAATCTTGCAGTGCTTGCATGGACTGAATTACGTCCTTTTGCATCAAGTCTTTCAATTCTTGATCGAAAACAAGACCTTGCATCAGTTTGGACTTCGCTAGGCATAGGGTTTTAAAATTGATAACTTCATGTAAATCCAGGGATTCATGTCCGGCCAAGTGTTCCGGTGAATTCATCATTTCGTCACCTCCGTTTTTCATAAGTATGTTGTCCCCATACCCTGTTTATATTCCTTATAAGGAAAGAACAACACTTTATACCGTTTTACGTATTATGCGCAGATCATACACTCGCTTTCCAAGTCAACAAAGATGCACAGCAAAAAACCGCGCATGATGCGCGGTTCTGTTTTCACAATTTTATGAATGGCTGTACTGTACCTGATGAAGTCGGCTGTATATTCCTCCAGCAGCGACCAGTTCGTCATGGTTCCCCTGCTCGGCAATGCCGTCTGCGTTTACAACCATAATCCGGTCCGCATTCTTGATGGTTGTCAGACGGTGTGCAATGACCAGCGTCGTTCTTCCCACAGACAGTTCTGCAAGAGATTTCTGGATTAACGCTTCGGTTTCAGTATCCAAAGCGGATGTAGCTTCGTCCAAAATCAGGATCGGTGGATTCTTCAGGAACATGCGGGCAATGGACAAACGCTGCTTCTGCCCTCCCGAGAGCTTAACCCCTCGCTCACCGATAACCGTATCAATGCCGTCCGGCAAAGTAAGAAGCAATTCTTCCAGCGATGCCCTGCGGGCTGCATCCCAGATTTGCTCATCCGTTGCCGTCAGATCACCATAGGCAATATTCTCCTTGATTGTGCCTGAGAACAGGAATACATCTTGTTGGACAATACCGATATGCTTGCGAAGGGATTGCAGCTGGACATTTCGAATATCGACACCGTCCACCGTGATCCGCCCCTCTTCCACTTCGTAGAACCTTGGAAGCAGGCTGCATATGGTGGTCTTACCTGCACCGGATGGACCAACAAAAGCTACCGTTTCGCCAGGTTTAATGGATAAGCTGATGTTCTTCAAAATTCGGCGGTTGGGCTCATAACCAAACGACACATTTTCAAAGCGAATATCACCCCGAACATGATTTAACGCAACAGCATTTTTGTCATCCGCGATTTCGGGCTCCGTATCAATAATTTCCAGATAACGCTTGAAGCCGGCGATTCCCTTCGGATAACTTTCAATTACAGCATTGATTTTCTCAATCGGGCGGAAGAAAATATTGGACAGCAGCAGGAATGCCATGAAGTCACCCATATCAATTTTGCCGTCAATAAAAAACCAGGCCCCGCTGATCATCACAAATACCGTGACCAGTCTCATCATCATATAGCTGACAGATATGCTCTTCGCCATCGTTTTATAGGCAAGCAGCTTGGTTTGACGAAAGTTCTCATTATCGACGGAAAACAGTTTTTTCTCATGTTCTTCATTGGCAAACGATTGAACCACACGAATTCCGCCTACGTTATCTTCAATCCGGGAATTGAAATTACCCACATTGCCGAAGAGACGACGATAGGTTTTGGTCATGCGTCCACCAAACACAATAATGACCCAGGCCATAATCGGAATAATGACAAATGTAATCAGTGCAAGCTCCAAATTAATGTTCGCCATAAGCCAGAATGATCCGATCAATGTCATAACCGCGATGAAAACATCCTCAGGTCCATGGTGAGCAACCTCTCCGATATCGTTCAGATCATTGGTCAGGTGACCGATCAGATGGCCCGTTTTACGGTTATCAAAAAAGCGGAAAGACAACTTCTGCAAGTGAGCGAACATCTTCTCACGCATGTTGGTCTCAATGTTAATACCGAGCATGTGTCCCCAATATGTAACGACATAATTCAAGGCTGTGTTAAGCGCATAGATCGATAGCAGCACAACACAGGCCAGGATAATGAGCGGCCAATCCTGACCTGGCAATAACTCATTAATAAATTTACTTACAGCTAGAGGAAATGCCAGTTCCAGCAAGCCTGCTATGACCGCACAACCAAAATCAATGACAAACAATTTCTTGTAAGGCCGATAATACGAAAAGAAACGACGAATCATTCTTATTCACTCTCCAAATCCTTATTAGGGCTTTCATTTTCATCCTGCAGCTCGAAGAGATGAATGTATTCATCGATAACCTGGTCAATGGCTTTCAGTTCACCACTAATCATGGGACGAATATGCTCATATTCCGCTTGACCGAGTTGTCTGGCCAAAGTCGTTCTTCGATTCTGCATTTGCTCCAGAAAAACAAGAATCCGACCACGACGGAACGTTTGTGCTCCGTTCCCCCGCTTACCGTGATGCTCTCCGTGTCCTCTGCCCCTTCTGGACCGCTCACCACGCTGCTCTTCTTCTCCGCGACCACGCCCTGAACGCACACTGTGAAGTTCTGCTGACTCATTCACATTTGCATGTTGTTCTCTCATTTCAAGCACACCTCCACATCGTATACATTTGTATACGAATTATCATGTATACGATTGTATACATAATTAACCGTGGTGTCAACCGTTATTTTCCAGTTATGTGAATACTTCATTTATCCACATCTAAGAAGACAAAAAAAGCTGCGAATCTCCCGCAGCTTTTTTGTCTCGTGCAATAATATATGTCAACAGAGCACTTACTTCACTTCATCCTGAACACTCTAAAGTCCTCAACAATTCCTTCAGCGCCTTAACTATCTATTCAGTGATTCTTTAGTTGTATGGATCGGCAAGGTAATAACAAATGTTGTTCCTTCACCGGGTCTGCTCTCCACCTGAATGTCACCTTGATGAAGCGAAACAATCTGTTTGACGATGGCAAGCCCCATACCACTTCCTTCATATTTGCTGCTATGGGAACGATCTGCCTTAAAAAAACGCTCGAATATACGCTTCTGATCTTCTGGTTCAATACCAATGCCCTTGTCGGATATTCGAATGATCACATCAGAGATATTCCGGCTGATGCTGACATCAATGACGCCTCCAACCTCGGAAAATTTGATGGCATTGCCTAGAATATTCATCCAAACCTGATCCAGTTGATCATGATCAGCTGTTACTTTAAGCGTCTGCAGGTCAAGCTCAAAATGTACGTTCCGGGCAGTCCACTGGGGCTGTAATGCCACAATCACGCGCCTGATCTGTTCATCAAGACTGCGTGTCACAAGTCGCAGTTGCTGCGAATCGGATTCAAGCATACTCAGCTTCAGCAAGCTATCACTCATGTTGGACAACCGCTTCGCTTCTGAGATAATGATATCCAGATAACGGCTTCGTTCATGTTCTGCAAGGTTTACTTGCTTGAGCGCTTGAGCATAACCAGATATGGAAGTTAGCGGTGATTGAACCTCATGCGATACATTGGTTACAAATTCCCTGCGCATCTGCTCGAGGTGCTGCAGATCATGTGTCATTTCCTCAAAGCTGCGAGCCAGGGTTCCCAGCTCGCCTGTTTGCTTGATATTCAGCCTGACATTGAAATCCCCGGATGCCAAACGCTTGGTCGCTTTTGTAAGTTTGTTAATCGGTTTTACCACGAATATGGAAGCAACGAGTATCAGCAGACTTCCTATAACCAAAGAATAGATTAGAAACGTGGATAACCATTTTACGTTAAAAGAAGTGTAAGGTGATAAGAGCGGCTGTATAAATAACGCTTTTGCCTCCGCTTCCGTTCTTAACGGCAATCCGACAAAACCTGTAGATTCGTTGGACGAATTAGCACGAACGATTTCCCCATTCAGTACGTTCTTTATTTGATCTGCCGTCACCCGAGCAGAAGTCTGTCCACCCAACGTTCCATAGGAATGGAGCTCATTATTATTCTCGTCGTAAATGCGGATATGATAGGAGTCGAGCTGCTTCATCCCTTCCACAAACTTGTCTGCTTCACGTAATGGAATAGTGTCGTAGATCCGCACGATGTCCTGTCCAAAATTCAATAATTCTTCCTGCACATTCTCATTCATATTTCCTCTGAATACCAAAAAGGTAATCACGAAAGCAATAACCGTACCCGCGATGACGGAAATTAAAAAGCTGAGTACCACACGGATATACAGAGATCTGATCATCCGCTTACCTCAAGCCGATAACCAAGACCGCGCACCGTTTCAATTCGAAAATCGGTTGAAGTGACAAACCTTTCTCTCAACCGTTTAATATGTACGTCTATGGTTCGATCATCTCCAGCGTAATCAATTCCCCAAATTTGATCGATTAATTGCTCACGCGTATATACTTGTCCAGGTGTTCCGGCAAGCTTGTACAGCAATTCGAACTCTTTCAATGGCAACGTGAGGGATTCCGCGCCATTTGTGACCTTATAGGTTTGTTTATCCAAAGTGAGATTGCCCAGTTGCACCGTTTGAGTAGAGCCAATCCGGTAACGCTTCAGCAGCGCTCTGACCCGAACAGTCAATTCCAGTGGATCAAACGGTTTGGTCAGATAGTCATCTGTTCCCAGTTCAAAGCCTTTCACTTTCTCCCATGTTTCACCTCTCGCCGTCAACATCAGCAGGGGAAGATCGGGATTGGCCCTGCGCAGCTCCTTGCATAACGTCCAGCCATCCATAATCGGCATCATAATATCAAGTACAACCAAATCCACTTGAGTGGATGCGTAAACGGTGAGTGCTTCCTTGCCATCTGCCGCCTCCACCGTTGTGAATCCGTCATTCTTCAGAAATAAACAGACAAGTTCGCGAATGTTCGCATCATCGTCAGCAACAAGTATAGTCGGCATCTGCTTCCTCTTTTCTGAAATTCATTCTATGCAGTCTCCACTATTATACTATTAAAAAACTCGATTGACCCACCGTCTCCCACCCACCTGACTATCTATTGTATTGGTTTTTATTCAGAAGGATTCAGGTTACTGAGGTCACTCAGGATGTGCTGCATATCTGTCTTGTTCTGCTGAAACTGTTTTACTCGATAACCATTTGCACCGGATGGATGGGGGAATCCCCATAAAATGCTGTCATCCTGTATCCGGTCTTCTTCAAGCAATTGACGAAGCACAGCTTCAACTGACTTTCCTAATGGAATAATTAAAGGCTGTTTCAATTGATCCAATTCAGGTAAAAAAGATTCCAATACGGCTTCATACAGGAACGCATTTTTGTTAATGGCAGGTTGATGTCCACTATAATTCTGTTGATCAACGAAGACTGGATATCGGATCAGGGAAGTGGTATGCAGAAGCAAACAGTCCGATTCAAATAGCCTTTGCACATTAGGAACATCTAAATAGTCATGCATTCCTATCTCTTGAAGCATATGAATTAAGTTGGCCCGCATGGTTCCAGCCATTCTGGCTGCAAATTTCGCTTCTTTACAGGCTTGTTCATAGGAGGTCTGATGCTTTAATGCCTGGATGGCCGTTCTAAAGGCGATCTCCATCTGCTGCCATCCCGGTGTAATGCCCACTAGCATGACTTTTGCGGAGCGATTGATATATTCATTGTGTGGAGAATAAAATATTTCAATTTTTTCCGTTGAGCTTAATTTCAAATCATTGATCAATAGATCTGCTTTTGAATACTTTTGCTTTACCGGGAATGAATTCATGACTGACATCAGACGCTTCTGATGGGCGGAAGATACTAGCATCTTGCCCCTCCTTTACTTGGTAAACTATTAACAAGAAAGAACGTGATTTTGAAATATAATAGTACCCCTATTATGTGTCAAAGGCAGCTTGATTCATTAACAAAAGGGTAATTGAGGGACCACGTCCGTCGATTACCCTTTTGTCAATGCGGTTCAGGCTGAAGCGGCAAATGCACGGTAAATGTCGCTCCTTTACCCTGTTCACTGGTTACGGAAACGGAACCTGCATGCATCTCCACAATCTTATGCACGATGGACAAGCCCAGTCCGCTTCCCTCCTCCGTGCGTGAGCGAGAGGTATCAGCTTTGTAAAATCGTTCAAAAATACGCAGCCTGTCCTGCAGACCGATTCCTGGACCGCTGTCTGTAATCTGTACGACCGCCTCCCCTGAACGTTTGGTCAGATGAATTCGTATCTCTCCGCCCTGCGGTGTAAACTTGATTGCATTGTGGATTAGATTAACCCATACCTGAATCATCAGATCCTCATCTGCAGTCACTTCCACTTCTTCAAGCTCCACGTTCATCTCAATGTTCTTGCTCTCCCA
Organism: Paenibacillus xylanilyticus; assembly: GCF_047246825.1. GTDB lineage: Bacteria > Bacillota > Bacilli > Paenibacillales > Paenibacillaceae > Paenibacillus > Paenibacillus xylanilyticus_B. The sequence goes on from NZ_JBFOLB010000001.1 coordinate 1,150,953, forward strand.
TTGAGGCTCGCAGGCGAGCACAAGCGTTACCAGCTGTCTGTCCAGTCGGTAGGAGGATACGCCAGCTGAATGCTGGGAAGAATCGAGAACAGCCAGCTTCATCAGGTTGTCACTGAGTCTGGACAAGCGAACACACTCTGTCTCAATAATCGTCAAATATCGATCACGCTGTTCAGGTGGCATATGTTCATTTTTCAACGCCCTGGCAAACCCACTGATGGATGTAAGCGGCGAACCAATCTCATGCGAAACATTGGAGATAAATTCCTGTCTTAACTCTTCCATCGCATTCAGATTCGCAGCCATGTCATTGATACTGTCGATCAGTTGGGCATATGGATGGTTCTGCCGCTGTCTTCGAATTCGTTCACCGAATTCCGCTCCCAGAGTGACACGGAAATCTCCTCGGGAGATGGACTTTAATGCCTGGATCATTTCGTTAAAAAAAACATGTTCCCTGCTTCTGATCAGGGGCGATATGGAAGCAATGCCGATTCCGAAGATAATAAATCCGAGCATGGCATCAATCAAAAATGCAGGCAATTCATGTGGTTCCCATGCAAAATAGGAATAGAGAGCTCTGGTCATATAAAACGACAACGTCCAGCTCAAAAAGAGAGCGAGAGATACGGCAATCATGTTTCTGGCAATATGCAGAAATCCGGGTTTTCGCTTCATTGCTGTACCTCCAGCCGATAGCCCAGACCCCGTATGGTACGTATCAGGAAGACATGCTCCTCTTCGGGAAAACGTTCGCGCAGACGCTTGATATGCACATCAACCGTTCTTTCATCCCCTTCATAATCGTAACCCCAGATTTGCTCAATGAGTTGATCACGCGTAAACGTTTTACCCGGATAGCTGGCCAGCTTGAATAGCAGCTCGAATTCCTTGCGCGGCAGCACAATGTCCTGATCTCCTTTTCTGCACTCAAACGTATCACGGCGCAGGACCAGTTCCCCGAGCTGTACAGTTTGCGAGGTCATAATGCGATAACGCTTCAGAAGCGCTCTAACCCGGGCAACCAGCACCAATGGGTCAAAAGGCTTCACCAGATAATCATCCGTCCCAAGAGAGAAGCCTTTTACAATCTGTGAGTTTTCCCCTTTCGCAGTCAACATCAGCATAGGCAGGTCGGTTTGTCTGCGCAGTTCAAGGCACAGCTCCCACCCATCCATGCCTGGCATCATGATGTCCAGAACGACGAGATCAACCTTTTGTTCGTCTAATTTGGTCAAGGCATCCACACCATCCACAGCCTCAACCACATGCCAACCTTCCTGTTCCAGAAAATGCCCAACCAATTCACGGATATGCGGGTCGTCATCAACGACCATAATACTTGTCAATGGGACCACCTCCTCTGGCAACAATGCCTTAAGTCTTTTAACCTGTCAAGAGGATAGCTATTATGCAGTGAATGACATATTTTATCCTCCTGACGTTCATCCATTTTCATAGTTTACATTGTAGTTTTATCTACGTCCGACGCATATATGCCCACACCGTAAGCGGTGCAAAGATAGCTACGATAACGGCGGCCCCGATCAGTGTGGTGACCAGATCCATCCCCATGGTCCCCTGATTGGCCAAATCCCGGACAGCGGTGACCAGATGAGAAATTGGATTAATGTTGACAACCCATTGCAGCCAGTTCGGCATCGTTTCTACTGGAACAAAAGCGTTGGAAGCAAAGGTGAGCGGAAAAAGCACTATCATGGATATGCCCTGTACACTGGAAGCTGTTCGGGCAATTACGCCCAGGAAGGCAAAGATCCAGCTTATTGCCCAGGAGCACAAGATCACAAGAAGGCCTGCCATAGCGACATGTTCCAAGCCACCTGCGGGATGATACCCAAGTGCGTATCCGACAGAAAAGGTAAGGAGCGTTGCAATGGTATATCGGACGGTATCAGCCAACAAGGCTCCTGCTAATGGTGCAATACGTGCGATTGGAAGTGACTTGAAGCGGTCGAACACTCCTTTATCCATATCCTCCCGCAGCTGCACACCTGTGACGACAGAGGTTGTAATCACCGTTTGAACCAGGATGCCAGGAATGATAACCAGTAGATAATCGTGGATATTTCCCGAGATTGCTCCGCCAAAAATATAGGTAAACATCAGGGTGAAAATAATTGGCTGAAGCGTAACGTCAAATAATTGTTCCGGTGTACGCCGAATTTTCAATATTCCCCTGTACGCCATCGTTAACGAATGACGAATGCTTTGCCCAAAGCTGGTGTATTTTCTCAACTTGCGATTTGAATTTGGATTGACTAAAGTTCCACTCATGCCTGCAGCGCCTCCACTACGTCCGATTCTGTTGATGTCCTTGATGATTTTCCTTCTCCAGCCTGCCCTGTGATCGTTAGAAAGACTTCATCCAGGGTAGGCTTCTGCACACTCATTTCAGCCAGATCCATTCCAGCAGTGCGGAAAGCAATGAGCAGATCAACTGCAATATTGACATCTGTCATGGGAGCCGTTATTTTTCCCGCTTCTGCGGTTATGCTGGCCTCTGTCCGTAGAACTTGTTCCACAATCTGACGGGCTGTTTCAATGCGCAAGGGTTCCTGAATTCGCAAATGGAGTGAAGCCGTACCCACCGAAGCTTTCAAATGATCCACAGTACCTTCCGCAACGACACGTCCATGATCAATGACGGCAACACGGTCGGCCAGTTGATCGGCCTCATCCAGATACTGGGTAGTTAATAATACGGTTGAACCCGATTTTACCAATTGACGAATCGTGTTCCACATCTGTGCACGGGTGCGGGGATCCAAACCTGTCGTTGGTTCATCCAGAAAGATCAGCGGCGGCTGGGCAATAAGGCTGGCTGCCAGATCCAGACGACGGCGCATACCTCCCGAAAAGCTCTTCAACGGTCGTTTAGCGGCTTCTGTCAAACCGAACTCCTCCAGCAGCTCTGCCGTTTTGCGTTTGGCTTCCGTTCTTCCAAGTCCCAGCAAGCGTGAGAAAATCATCAGGTTTTCGTTCGCACTAAGCGACTCGTCAACCGAAGCATATTGTCCGGTCAGCCCGATAAGCTGGCGAACCATATGAGACTCTTTCACTACATCGTGGCCGAATATCCGGGCTGAGCCCTCATCGGGACGCAGCAGGGTAGCCAGCATGCTGATCGTTGTCGTTTTGCCTGCACCATTCGGACCGAGCACACCGTAGATCGTACCCGCCCTGACTTTCAAATTCACGCCATCCACTGCACGATGACTGCCGAACGTTTTGACAAGTTTCTCGGCTTCAATTGCCCATTCCCCTTGCTTCGTGTTAATTGTACTTTGAAGTGTATTCATCAATTTTTGTTCCTCCCATATCGTTTATAGGGGAAGAATATCGTACATTTATGAACTGAATATGAATGACATGACAGTTGCAAATCCGGCGAGATAAGAAAACCCCGCCTAGGTCTAACATAGACCGGCAGGGTTTGATCTGAAAAATCATATTCTAGTTGGCGGGCTTAATATCAAAAAAGTCCAGTTCTCCGTAACCTTCGCCTTTGGAAAAGCGAATCTTGTTCACACCTGCCTTCAGCTGAATCTTGGCAGTAGACAGTCCCCAGTTCTCCCAACCCTTGTTGGTAATATGAAAAGGACTGGCCGTTCCTCCATTTATACTCAGCAGCAGATTCGACCAATTGCCCCCAGCTGTGCCGTTCGCGGTTCGTGCCAGCAAAATGTAGGTACCCGCAGATGCTGCATTCACATTGAATTCAACATAGCTGTCCACGGTATCCATATGTCCGGCCTTCATCCCTCCAGATCCGGCAGGACTCTGCGAGGCATAAGCTATACCTCCGAATGTCCCCTCTTCCCCTTCATATCGAACATGCTGCGTTTCTCCTGATGGCAGTGCAATAGGAACATTGGGATTGGCTGGTACACCCAGATTCGGTGTATTGTCCGCATTCCAGGTGAATTTTTGCATACGAATCTCTCGATTCCAACCCGCATTATTGTATTTCGCTGTATGATATATCATCCAATCCTCGGTTCCATCAGGAGACTTGGTAAACGACTGATGACCTGGCCCATATAGACCGTTTCCTGACTGGAATATCGGCTGACTGCGCTTGGTCCAGGATGCCGGGTTCAGCAAATTGCTGGACGTACTTGCCGTAATAAGTCCGAGAGAATAATCATTGGTCCAGCTTCCGCTGGCCGAGTACACAAGGCTGATCACACCGTTTCGGATGATCACTTGCGGACCTTCATTAACGTTGGGAGAGTGATTGGTCTCCCATACATAGGTTGGCCGCGCAATCTCTACCCGATTCGAATCAATGGTCCACGGATTGCTCATATGGGCAATGTACAGGTTTTGCCGCACATTGGTATCACCCTCCCAACCGGACCAGATGAAATAGAGCTGTCCATTCGTTTGCAGCACCGTCCCGTCGATGGCCCACTTATTCGTTGGATCGGTGATTTGTCCTTTATACTGCCAGCTTCCCTCAGTTGGGTCAGCCGACGTATTTTCCATCACGTACATTCGATGATTAACGTTGTCCCCGTCGTCCTTGGCGTAATAGATATACCAGGCACCATTGATGTAGTGCAGTTCGGGAGCCCATATTCCGCAGCAGCCCGTATTCACCACTGTTGTTGGCGCCGCATCTATCGTCGTCAGCTGAGCAGATTTCCAGATGGTTACATTGCCACCGGTTGTTTTTGTAAAATAGTAGAATCCATCCGTATGTTTGTATACCCAAGGGTCTGCACCATCCTGCATGACCACATTATAGAAATTGTTCTGAACAGTAGCTGCATGTGAAGTCTGACCCATCGGAAGAATAAGGAGTGCACATAAGGCAAGCAGCAATTTGCTTCTGTAATTCATCTTCATTATCACTCACCGACCCTTTCATCAATCTTCAATTGCAGCCTTTCGCGAATTGATACGGCGAATGATCTCGGGGTCGAACTTGGCACGTCTGTCATAGGTGTACAGTCCGTTCACTTCCTGTTCCACGTCATACAATTGGGTATAACAAAATCCGAACATCATTGGATGGTCAAGCAACACATTGGTCAATCCCTCATATCGGGCAATAAACGCCTCTTCGGATGTCGGCCTGTCGCCGTAACCCCACGCTTTGTCATCTTTTTGATCCGGGTTCCACCATATTCCTCCATATTCACTGATGAAATAGGGCTGCCCAGCGTACGTTTGTCTATCCGGAAACGTATTGAACACTTCTCCGCCGCTTTTCATCGGTTCATATCTGGCCCGGAATGTTTCGGGATTCTGGTCATAATCATGCAGATCGAAAATATCAGTTACAACATGAAAGTTACCGCTGGTGTCAATGACCGGACGTGTCGGATCCATACATTTCGTCATTTCATAGACGATGCGCAGAACATCATTATTCTGCTTGGCCCCGTCCCGATCCCACGTTTCATTAAACGGGCACCAGCCGATAAGCGCAGGGTGATTGAAGTCGCGTTCCATACCCTCGATCCATTCCGGCAGAAACCGGGCAAGACTCTCGGTTGTCGTGATATCCAGTCCCCAGTTGGCATGTTCACCCCACACCAGATATCCAAGCCGGTCGGCCCAGTACAGGAAGCGCGGCTCAAATATTTTTTCATGCAGTCTGGCCCCGTTAAACCCCAGTTCCATGGAGATTTCGATATCCTTGCGCAGGTCCTCATCGCTGGGAGCGGTATAGATGCCTTCTGGATAAAAGCCCTGATCCAATACAAGCCGTTGAAAAACGGACTTTCCATTGATCCGGAACGCCATGCCATCCAATTTCACGGTACGCAGTCCAAAATACGATGTAACCTGGTCTATTACCTGATCCTGTTTAGCCAGTTTCAACTCCAGATCATATAACTTGGCAAGGCCCGGCTCCCATAAATGGATCTCGGATAATGGAATCGTAAGCTTCACGGAAGGCCCATGAATGAACGCAGCGGCCTCCCCAACTTCCTTCCCTTCATATCGTGCAATCGCGGTCAATTTCTCTCCAGCGGTATTTCCACCAAGCCTGATGTCCAGATGAGCACACTGATTGTCCGGATCGGCTACCACCTTCATTTCGGACAGGTGGACTTGTGGCACCCTCTCCAGCCATACCGTCTGCCATATGCCTGTAGTACGGGTGTAATCACAGCCATGGGAGTGATATCTTTCGCTTTGTTTTCCACGAGGCTGCCTTCCCGAACGCGGGTCGTCTTCCGCGCATACGGCAACTACATTCGTACCTGCCGATACATAGTCTGTAATATCAAAATGAAACGACGTATATCCCCCCCGATGTCTGCCAACCGAGGTTCCGTTGATCCAGACCTCGGCTTCATAATCAACGGCGCCAAAGTGAAGCAGAATCCGATCATCTTCCCAAGCCTTTGGAACTTGAAACTCCCGTTTATACCATACTGCAGCCATAAAATCGGTATATTGCACACCTGACAGCTTGCTCTCCGGACAGAATGGCACGGTTATTGTTCCGGTAAGCCGGTGTCCGGATTGCTCATACCCGCGTTCTCTTCCACTTTGGCCGTGATCAATCTCGAATTGCCAGGAACCATTCAGATTGGTCCACTCTTCGCGTACAAATTGCGGTCTCGGATATTCCGGACGGGGTGCAGCCATTTCATTCTGTGCATTCATTATTGAATCGCTCCTTTTAACCTTTTATTGAACCGACATAAACGCCTTTTACAAAATACTTTTGCAAGAAAGGATAAACCATCAAGATCGGAATAGTGGAAACGACAATGGTGCAGTATTTGACCAACTCACGATAAGCGGTCGAACTGCCCGCACTGTCAATCACGACACCACCTGCACTGCCCATCGTTGTTGCGCTCGAGTCATTGGCCACCAGGATCTCTTTCATAAGAAGCTGCAATGGGAATTTGTCCCGATCCTGCAAAAGAACCATGGCGTTAAACCAGGAGTTCCAGTTGCCAACGAGATAATACAGGAAAATAACAGCCAGGGTCGCCTTCGATAGCGGCAGGATGACGTACATCAATATGCGTGCCTGACTGGCTCCATCGATTGTCGCCGCCTCCTCCAGTTCCAGTGGAATGGCCTGAAATCCCGTCCGCAAAATGATGATGTTCCATGTGCTCAATGCCGTAGGCAAAATCATGGCCCACAGATTGTTGAACAAACCGATATCCTTCATTAACAGGAACCAGGGAATAAGCCCTCCACCGAAGAACATCGTAATGGTAATGACGATCATAATGGCATTTTTAAAATATAAATCGCGTCTGGACAGGACAAAGGCCCCCATGATCGTCATGACCATGTTAACCAGCGTACCTAGTCCCACGTAAATCAATGTATTGCGATACCCGATTAATAGACTGTTATCTTTAAAAATCAGCTTGTATCCATCCAAAGTGAAGCCCAGTGGTCTAAGCAATAGTCCTTTGTGTGCCACGAGCTGGGCCGGATCGCTGAATGATGCAAACACAATATGCAAAATGGGATAGAGACAGGCCATCGTCAGCAGTGATAACAGGGTATAATTTACGATGTCGAAAACCCGGTTTCCCCACGTTTTGTGAACAATCATTTTGATTCATCTCCTCCCTACCACAGGCTGACATCGGAGTTGCGCTTTGCAATGCGGTTTGTGGCCCAGAGCAAAGCGAAATTGATTATTGCGCTTAACAGCCCGACTGCGGTCGAATAACTCAAACTTGCTTCCCTCAGACCTCGTCGATACACATAGGATGCGATAACATCTGCAGTATCATAGGTCAGCGGGTTATACAGAAGGATGATTTTCTCATAACCGGATGCCATCAGGCCGCCAATAGCGAAGATGAACAGGATGACAATCACCGGACTGATCTGGGGCAGGGTGATATGCCACATCTTTTTGATTCTTCCCACCCCATCAATGTCGGCTGCCTCGTATAGAGCAGGATCAATCGAACTCATGGCTGCCAGATAAATAATGCTCTCCCAGCCGATGCTCTGCCAGATGCCCGAAAAGGTATAAATCGGGCGGAACATGGACGAGTAACCAAGCAGCGAGCTGTATTCCTTGCCTGTGATAACCTGCAGAATCTGTGTAATGATGCCTTCGTCCGCAGTGAAGATATGAATCATGCCGCATACCACGACGAGTGAAATGAAGTGAGGCATGTAAGTTACCGTCTGAACCACTTTTTTGAATCTGCTGTTACGTGCCTCATTCAGCATTAACGCCAGAATGATCGGTGCCGTAAAGCCAAAAACGATTCCCCATAGATTTAACAAAAGCGTATTCTTAACAACTCTCCAGAAATAAGGTCCCTGAAAAAATTCAATGAAATGCTTCAGTCCAACCCATTCACTGTCCGCGAACCCAAGCAGCGGCTTGAAGTCTTTGAATGCAATCAGCACACCCCACATCGGTCCATAACAGAAAACGAGGAACCAGGCGATTACCGGGATTGCCAGCAAATAGGCAAACCAGTTCTTTTTGAAATCTTTTTTAATGACATGACTGGTATTTTTGCGTTTGGGGGTCATCATTCCACTCTGCAATTCCCTATTTTTCCGTAAAGTCAGCAACTCATAAGCACCTCGTTTCTAACTCCTCACCATTCAGATCCTTACTGACTACCTTTGGTTGTACCGATCCAGTGCAGCCTGATGGATGCTGAGGAATTCATTCAATCCCATCTTTTGCGCATCACTCAGGAACTTGTCATAGGCATCCACCGGGAGTTCTCCCATAATAATTTTGGCAAAGTACTCTCCCCGAAGTGTTGACAATTGGTTGCCGAGCTCTGCCTCTCGTGAAGCTTCTTCCTGAGTAAACGTAATTGGAGGCATTGCCATGCTGGTGTCCATTTTTTCCGTCCACTCCTTCCGGATGTCACCGGAATAGCTTCCTTTGGCCACAATCAATGGATTAGAATTGTGCTCGTCACGAATGGACGGCCAGGAATGCATGCGGTACTTCAACAAAGTTGTCGCCACAGGCTGACCTTCCGGGTCTTTGTAAATGTAGCTGTCTTCATGGAAATAGGGTTTGCCATTTTCATCGATCAAGTGTACCGTTCCATATTCCCCATAGTTGAGAATTTCCCAGCCTTTTTTGCTGTAGTTAAAATCAAGCCAGGCCATTGCTGCTTCGACATCTTCACATTGGGTTGTGATCGCTGCGGTGGTTCCTGTTCGCTTGAAGTTTTTGTATGTGGTTGCGGACTGGTCCCCTTTGTTCAGAACAGGGTTAAGTGCTCCGATAAAATCGATGTCGTTCTGCTGTTTCCAGTAACTAAACATGGTATCCGGGGAATCCATCATGATTGCCGTCTTCTCCGAGATGGCGCTTGCCATTCTCTGATTGAAGTCAGCGGTTGCCCAATCCCGATTAAGCAAACCCTCCTTGTTCCATTGCTGCATGGTAGTTAGGTATTCCTTGGCCTTCGGCTGAGCCGGTCCCCAAGCCACTTTGCCGTTCTCATCAAGGAAGGTCCAGTCCCATACGCCATATGCACCATTAATAATTCCCGTAAAGATCTGACCATACGAAGAGCCGTAATTCAGTGGTTCGGTATATCCGACTTCCTTGCTCTTTTTCAGGAAGTTATGCCATTCGTCAATGGTTGTCGGGACTTCCAATCCCGTCTTTTCCAAAGCTTCCTTTTTAATCAGAGTGCCGAACCAGGTCCATTCGGAGTAAGGCGCGATTCCGTAAAAACCAAGCAGCTTCCCGCTATCCGTTACCGTTGTTTTGCGTCTCGTTTCATCGGAGTTCCGCCATGCCGAATAGTTGGGCGCATTCTTTTCCATAAGTTCGGTAAGATCCAGATATGCCCCGTCATTCAGTCCGGCCTCAAGGCCGCCCGGATAACGCTCAGGATTGATAATAATATCGGGAAGTTCGCCGGAAGAGATCATGAGGGTAAATGCATCTGCCTCCTGCCCAACAGGCGGTGTGATGAAATTAACCTTGATGCCGGTTAGTTCCTCTACCTGCTTTTGCACCGCATGATTGTTCATGTCGGGAATTTCTGCAATAGCTGGCATCCACACGTCCAACGTGACATCTTTCTCGTAGGGATACGCCGAGTAGTCATTAGGGATGGTTTCGTCGAAGAAATCGCCCAGATAGGTGTCATTCAACGTCTGATTGACCTCTTCTTGCTGCTCTTGCGTTGGCGTTTCGTTTCCGCGGATGTTCTGGCTAATATCCGTAAAAGTGACTTCATTCCGTACCTTGGTGTCCTCTTCCTTTTGACCAGCATCACCGGTTTCATTTTTGCTGCTGCAAGCCGCAGTCACCAGCACAAGCACAGACACCATAAAGATGCCAAAAAACCGTTTTGTGAATTTAGCCATATTCATCCCCCCGCTTCAAATTTGAGAAGCACTCTTTCCCTCTGTCTGATCCATTGGCTGATTTGTTATTTTCTGTATTTCAATCAAAGTATAGTTTCATAATTATTGTATGTCAACGCTTACAATTCAATTTGTTGTAATAAATTACACCCGCTACTTTATCCATTCAGTTATTCATAATAAAGATGTTAATCGATAAATATTTGTATAACCACCCTATATATAAGGGTTTATCTTGTCGGAATTGTTTGTTCCGAAGCTACACTTCACACTTCCCCTGTTTTCTCTGTTTCATTTAATTACGGAATTATTGTAACTAAAAGCCTATCTATACATTAACTCTGTCTCCTTCGACGTTACTCTCCGGATGGTCTCTGAAGGCCATCGTAATCACTGAACGGCACCCCAAAATCAGGTGTACCATTCGTGTTCCATTGAAATCGCTGGATGCGTGTTGCCCTTAAACTGGTGTCAGCCCCCGGAGCGGGAAGCCCATGGTAGACAATCCAGTCCTCCAAGCCGTCTGGGGACTTTGTGAAGCTGTTGTGCCCTGTGGCATATACACCGTTTTCCGGGCATTTGCGAAATACCGGCAGCGGGGACTTATTCCATGATGAAGCTTGCATCGGATCACTGTGTTCATTCATGGTCAACATACCCAAAGCATAGTCCTCGGACCAGGTCGTGCTTGCAGAATATATCAAAAAGATTCGTCCATTTCGGTGGAGCGTCACAGGTCCCTCGTTGATCGCCATTCCGCCTTTCTTTTCCCAGGTTAGAGTTGGTGCAGAGAGAAGCACATGATCTCCGGCCACGGTGGATGGGTCAGTCATTCGCATAATATATATGGCCGATCCATAATCGGGAAAATGTCCATAGCCTGCATACAGAAAATAAAGCTGGCCGTTAAGCTTCATCACGGTACCATCCAAACCGGGCACCGGTGTATCCAGGGCTCCCTTCCAGGCCCACTCCCCTGCAAAGGGATCCGCGCTTTCATTTTCCAGTACACAGATTCGCCGGGTATCGTCTCCACCACCATCATTGGCCGTGTAGTATACGTACCATCTTTCATTCAGGAAATGAATCTCAGGCGCCCACAAATGATGGCTGTAAGGACCGCCTGGCTCGGGTGACCAGATGATTTTACGGTCTCCCTCCCCGATTTCGGATAGTCGGGCCGATCGAACGAGTTCTACCTGATCTGAACGTGTTCGCATGAAGTAATAATAGCCATCCGTATGTCTGTAAACCCAAGGGTCGGCGGATTGAGCTGCCACCGGATTGTGAAAAGTTCCTTTGTCAGACATGCTTCTACTCCTCTCAAATCGTTCTGTCTTCTATTATCTGGCAGGGTTAGTTCACACACAATTATGAAACCGCTTCAAAGTGATCTCAAAAAAAGACAACCTTCAATCGATTTCGTCGGTCGAAAAAAAACCGCCCATGGGCGGTTACATGATGGATTATTCAATTCGTGTTTTGCATCCGCCATTCCAGCGGCGTTACTCCGGTAAATTTGACAAAATAATCATAAAATCTGCTGGAGGACGTAAATCCCACTTGTGCCGAAATCATCTCGATCGCTTTATTGGTTTGCTGCAGCAATCGTTTGGCTTCCATTAAGCGAAGATTAATGATGTATTGTTTCGGAGAAACACCTACAGTTTCCGTAAATTTTTTTCGCAGATTACTTTCAGACAAAAAGTGGCGGGATGCGAGCTCGCTGACCGTGATCGGGGTATGGTAAGAGGAATGAATGTCTTTCAGCACTTCCTGAATGATACCTTGACTGGTGGCATTAGCCGGGTAAGGTGATTCCAATGCATGACTTCGCTGAAACAAAAGCAGCGTTGTCTCCATCGCCAGACACATGAGTTGATGAGAAACGGGATCATGCCCGGCAGATTTCCATTCTTTTTCCAACTGGGATAAACTGATGTTTGCCCAAACCATTTGATCATCGGAGAGATGGGTGCTGTAGATTCGATCCAGCCCACGTTCAGGCCCTTGGAAGAGATAGCGGCAATGCACAGGCAGCTGATCCTGATAAAAATGGACCGATATCCCCTGCCATGACTCTGTACACACATAACCGTGATGAAGCTCTGGAGGAATGAGTACCAGGTCACCTGCTGACACTTTAATGTTTTGTTCAGGAGAACTATAGTACCCTTCTCCCTCCAGGATCAACGTCAATTCGTCATATGCATGTGAATGTGACATGAAGTAACCTTCACCATGTTCCAGCTTAAGCGTATGGGGTTTAAAGCGCTCAATGCTGACTATAAACGTTATATCTTTATTTTCCATCTTTGGTAACCTCGACATCTGAATTCAGCGAGTACTTCACACGCATCACAATATGCTGCCCATGATCACCGAACTGACTGCCGAACAGATTCATTCCCCCCTGGTGACTGGCTTCCGGGTCAATGCCAATGCGCAGGCGTAATTTGGGTTTGTCTCCCAAATCCAGATCGTGCAAAGAGATGTCGGAGATTTTCTCCTTATCCAGTGTAGTCCTGACTTGGTCTACTAACCACGTCTTGAGGATTCCATATTGTGTGGAACCGTCATACCACCAATCAGGGTTTAATTTGCCACGCCTGTCCCCGAGGTCTCCCGGGCTTGTCCACATTCCGATCTTGATGCCGTTCACCCAAACGGAAATATCCGAAGGCCAATCATTGTTATAGGTAGGCACTTCAGAGCACATTTCCATTGACAATTCCAATGATTCGATCGTTGCGCCAAACGGAATATTCATGGGCAGCAAATATTCCAGGTACCCTTCTCTCAACCAGATAATTTGAGCTTCTACATGCTCGGGATGAAAAAAGCTTGCCGGATCGTCCTCTTTCAGAATCATTCCTTCAGCGCTGGCCATCCCGCACGTTGGCGTCACCTCACAGTCACTGTAATGCCCGATGGGCATCTGGACCTCATATATATTCGTCGCACGCTCAGAAGCATGCTTCATCTCATCCAAAACAATATGTATATCATCATAATTGCGGCTGCACAATTTCATGGCTCCCCGGGATGCGGGAAGCATCTCTGTGTTTATTAAACTGGCGGCTTCAAGCACTTTGATGTGATTGGCCACTGTCGAAATGGGGAGATTCAGCGCCTCGGCAATTTCAATTATATTCAACTTGCTCACTTGTAACAGCTGGAGAATGTCAATCCGGGAACGGGTTGACAGGGCATGGGCGACACTTACCAGTTTATCCGGGTCGTTGAAACTGAGTTCCAGCACGTATCCGCTCTCCTTTGGGAACATATGAATTAAAATAATTTTACTGAATAACAGGATCAAATACAATCCAATCTCCTGCTTTATCCCATAGCGGAATGGTTGCCCTATTCAGTGACCAAAACAGCTTTACGATCATATGTACTGTCATTCACCTGCTTAAGCAAAAAATCCGCCAGATTGGCACGTGACAGCTTCAGCTTGCGGGATGAGCCCTGGCGAATCTCTGCTTCATGCACATACTTTCCATTATAACCACCCATTGTGAGCACAGGCGGTTGAACCAAAATCCAATTGAGCTTGCTATGGGTGACAAGCGCATCTTTGGCCCGGTGATCGCGAAGCAGATTGGTCATGATGTTTGGAATTACGTACTTATATAAGAAACCGAGTTTACCGGCATCTCGATGGGCGCCAATAAACGACACATGGATCAGTTTACCTGCGTCGCTTTCCTCCATCGCCTGAATGATGTTCTTCAAGGCACCGATTAGAACCACATCCCTTTTGAACATGCTCTTCGCACCAAGAACAGAAAAGACTGCATCAACTTTTTCTTTTTTTAAGACAGTCTTGATATCGATATAGCGGGTAACTTCGCCCTGCTCAACTTTTAAGTTTGGATGAGAAATGCCAAGTTTGGTTGGGTTCCTGACGAATGCGGTTACCGTATGCCCCTCACTTAGCGCGCGCTGCAGCAGTTCACTCCCTGTTCTTCCGGTCGCACCAAATATAATGATATTCATGGGTTCCACGCACACTCTCTATTTATTTTTACTACATCAATCCCTTATACGAATACGAGCGAATCAGAGAAAACTGTTTGGCCAGAAAATGTGGTGAATAGGGCATGTCATTACGAAGCCAGGCCACAATGGTACCGATCAGGGCCGAGGAGCTGTACCAAATCGCAATCTCCTTGTGGATGCCTGCCTGGGCAAAAGCGCTTTCGATCTCCAATCGCTCGATTTTCTCTGTCACGAGTCTGGTTAGCAATTTCAAAAGCCGTTCTGTGAAAATGGGGGTTCGCTTGGAGGCGAGAACGACACGATAGAATTTGGGATGCTCGGCAAAATGCTCAAGCACTTTCACGAGAACCGGCCAAGCCTCCTCTGTTTCAGTGTTGTCGAACCGGTGATATTCATCAACGATCCGTTCAATATGTTCATTCATCTCATCCGCCATCTTCTCCATCATATCTGTAATATCACGATAATGAAGATAGAAGGTCACGCGGTTGATGGTGGCACGTTCAGCAATTCGATTCACCGTTAATTTCTCGATATCCACTTCCTGCAGCAAATCTACAAAAGCATCACGTATTAATTGCCTGGTACGGAGTATTCGCGGATCGATAGCGGACTTGTTATCGTTTTTCATGCTCATGCACTCCTTCAATTTTTGAAAATTACAATTTTAAATAAACAGTCGTTTATTTTCACAATAAACGACAACTTTTATTTTTTTGTAAAATAAGCAACATGTATTCCCCGAAGTGTAAATTGTAATCTGCGGGAATATGTATATAATTCAATAGATACAATGTAAACTATACAACACGTTGTAAATTTAGTCACGTGTAGATTGAAAGGATGGAATGGATTGAGTCAGGCTAGATTATATGATGAGAAAAACATCAAAAAGGGTCCCATACTGTTTGTCATGATTTTGGGTGCGTTTCTTGCCACATTGAATCAAACCCTAATGAGTGTTGCCACGCCGGAGTTGATGATCGATTTTAACATCACCGCTGCAACGGCACAATGGTTTACGACCGGCTACATGCTGGTGAATGGAGTACTTATTCCAATTACAGCGTATTTCATGCAGCGCTTTTCAACAAGGCAGCTCTTTCAGGCTTCCATGCTCATTTTCCTGATTGGTACGATTGTATCGGCACTTGCGACCAACTTCGGTACACTGCTCACAGGTCGTATGATTCAGGCTGCAGGGGCTGGCATCATTATGCCGCTGTTGATGCATGTCATTTTGACATTGTTCTCACCTGAAAAACGAGGAGCTGCCATGGGTATGGTCGGTTTCGCGGTTATCTTCGCCCCGGCGATCGGGCCTACCCTTGCTGGATATGTTCTAGAGAACTATTCGTGGCAAACGATGTTTTATGGAATGATCCCATTGACGGTCATTGTTATCGGGTGCGCATTTGTATATCTGAAAAATGTATCAGAGCGCATAAATACCAAGTTCGATACGCTTAGTGTAGCATTATCCACTATTGGATTTGGCGCATTACTGTATGGCTTCAGCCGAGCGGGCAGTCTGGGATGGTCCAGTGCTGAAGTACTCATTTGCCTCGCGGCAGGTATTATTGCACTGGCCTTGTTCACATGGCGCCAGCTTGTTTCTGCAAGTCCACTGCTCGACCTTCGTGCGTTCAAGTACAATATGTTCTCCTTGACCACGATCATTAATATTGCGATTACGATGATCATGTATGCAGATATGATGCTGCTGCCTCTGTACCTTCAAAATGCACGTGGATACACTGCACTGGAGTCCGGTCTATTGCTGCTTCCAGGCGCTCTTGTCATGGGATTCCTGATGCCGGTAACTGGACGTTTGTTTGACCGCTTTGGAGCGAAGTGGCTCGCCATTATTGGTATGGTTATTACGATTGTAACAACGATTGGCTTTATCGATCTGACGGATTCGACCAGCTACACTTATCTGGTTCTGATGTCCACCGGCCGCCGAATCGGTATGGCTCTGCTCATGATGCCAATTCAAACGGCAGGCCTCAATCAGCTGCCACCAAGACTCGGTCCGCATGGTACAGCAATCTCCAATACAGTAAGACAAGTCGCTGGTGCTGTTGGTACTTCATTGCTCGTAAGTGTAATGACCAGTCGTACAACAACGCATGTGCAGGATATGATCGCGAGCGGAGCAGCGAGTGGCTTATCTCAGGAGCAATTGGCGATGGAGTCCATGATCCAGGGAATCAACGATGCTTACGTGGTTATTATCGGTATAGCGGTCGTTGGTCTCGCACTCTCCTTCTTCATTAAACGTACCAAGCAGGCAGCTGAGGAAGAAGTCAAAATGCCTGTCAGACAGAACGTTTCCATGAATTCGAATTAATTCGTTAGTTATATAAAAAGCGGCAGATCAGGACGATCCCTCATGTCCTGTCTGCCGCTTTTTATATATTTTATCGCTTTGGCTTTCCCTATTCGATCATCGTGAGAGGTAAGTGTGTCAAGGACTGTCCTGGCGCAGAAGTCGAAAGATTATGCTCCAGCTCAAAGGAATCAACCGCTTCAATCCGGGCAACCCTTTCCACAAAAGCCGTTAGTACAAGGGTGAGTTCCATCCTTGCCAGCGGTGCACCCAGACAAAAGTGCGGACCATTACCAAAGGTAAGGTGCTTCTTATTGTTGTGACGGTGAATATCGATTTCAAACGGGTTTTCAAACATCCGCTTGTCCATATTTGCTGCACTCATCCAGGAGATGACCACATCCCCTTTTTTCAAATCGACACCAAGCAATTGGTTGTCCTTCTTGACAGTTCGATGCCGTTTCGCATTATGGAATCGGTATCGAAGCATCTCTTCTACGGCAAGCGGAACCAGTTCTGGATTTTGTCTTAGCTGGCCGTATAAATCTCCTTCATCGTACAGAAAAGAATAAAACGTGCTCGAAACCATATGGCTCGTAGTTTCAATACCGGCACCGAGCAGCAGCATCGTTGTTCGTACAACTTCATCTTCCGTGAATTTCTCTCCCTCAACGTCGACATTCAACAAATCGGTAATGATATCATCCCCGGGATTTGTTCGTTTGTTAACTACGAGTGGATACAGAAATTGATAGTACTCCTGGGCCGCAGCCTGTTTTTTCATTTCGATTTCTTGTGCGTTCTCCTGAGTGGCAGGTTGGAACAGGATATCTACCCAGCTTTTGAACCGATGGCTGTCCGTGAGCGGGATCCCCAGCAAATCTGCCATGACCATGGCAGGCAGTGGAGCAGCAAGCTTTTCAACGATATCAATCGTTGTATTGAATTCCAGGTCTGCCACCAGTTGCTTCGCAATGTTGCGAATTCGGGGTTCCCAATTTTTTAGACTACGAGGGGTAAAAGCAGCGGATAACAATGAACGGCTTTTTTGATGTCTTGGCGGGTCTATGCTTGAAATGTTTAATTTGTCCGGAGGTGTGCCTTCCTTGTTCTTCGCCCCTACAGCTATGGTGGTTCGGGTTCCCTCAGCTGAAAAATATTCATGATTGCTTAGGACCTGTTTGACATCATCATACCTGAACACATTCCAGGTGTCGGTATCTTCATGATAATGTACAGGATTTTCGGACAACATTTTCTGATACCACTCCATGGGGAAAAACTCTTCAGACTTGGACTGGAATCTGGTTATATCCTCAACTCGAATCACTTCTTTGTACATGTGGATGCTACCTCCCAGAATAGTTTCATGTTTGGTTGCTGTAGATTAAAGGGTTTTGGTACATGAATTGACAGTTCAGCACCTTATTAAATTTTATACGAATCGTATAATTTTTGATATAAACCTTTTGAACTAAATTAAAAAACCCTCTTTTTACAAGAGGGTTTCTAGTATACGAATCGTATATTTCATATTTACGTTTGCTGTTCACCATTTTCGATCAGTCCGTTCAGCTCAATAAACCACCAGCATGCCTGGGCGATCTTCCTTGCCTGCAACTGTACGGGTCCGGATACAAAAGCAGCCTGAAAAGCGGATAACGTAATCTTCAGCATCGACATATTGAGTGTATCTTCCCGGAACAAGGACCATAGTCCTTGGCTTAATTCTTTGGCCTGAATGGATCCTTGCGACTTCTGGACAGAATGGTTGAACTTTTCGAGCTCGGCCAGCAGGTTGTTTTTATCCGGTACACTTTGCTTTAAACCAGGATCGATAACAGCCAGACTTGCGGGATCAATGATATGTTCTTGTTTATTCACCATGGCTCGCAGCAAAACTTCAATATAGTTCAGAATCTTCGGTACAAGAGACTTCCAGTTAGGTTGATCCAAGTGAAAGTTCCTCCACGTATTCGATATCTGGTGGACCATGCCAAAACAAAAGATGGCTCCTTCACAGGCATATGGCTTAACCTCTTCACCAAATAACTGAACAAGCCGTCCAGAAAGCCAGTTTAACTGAATTCGTGTAAGATGTTCGACATCAAATTCCCCGGAATAGAAACCTGTCCAGAACAACTCAACAACTCGCTGTTTGTCTGGCGATATCATCGGAACCACGATCTGGTCCACCAGCAAATCAAACTCAGAGGCATAACCCCGCGTTTCTAAATCTTGGCGAATCATCATATCTTCCTGAATCCGCTGCTCGAGAATGGCAAGAATACAATCATCCTTGGAACTAAAAAATTTATAAAACGTACCTTTCGATACGCCTGAATGATCTAGGATCATCTGAATCGTTGTATTGGCCACACCATTTTTCTCGAAAAGCATAAGTGCAGTGTCCAGGAGCAGTTGTTTGCGTTTATTCATAAGGACCTCTCAATCTGCCAGCTTTTCCAATTCATCCTGCAGTTGAACAAGCCGGGTGCGGATCGTTACCATTCGAGTCTGTACTTCGGCTAATTGATGCACCAGATTTTGCTCCTTAGCAGCGTCCTTGAACGAATTCGCATGATCCGTTAAGGATGATCTTAGCTGAGTCAGTTCGGATTCGTACCTTATACGATCCCCATCCGCTTGTTCCAATTCTTCCTTTACAGTACCGATCTGGTACTCCAGATAAGCTATATCTGATGAGCTCGCTTGCGTTAGTCGCTGTGAATACGTCATGCTTCACCTCATATTCGATTCATTATCATTCGTCCATTGCTTTGGCAACATCATAAGGAAGGATATCGATATCCAGCTCCTGATTGAGAGCGAGCTTCGCCAACTGACTGCCAATAAAGGGGCCCATGGTCAATCCCGAAGCACCAAGCCCATTGGCTGCGATCAGTCCCGTCCATCCCGGAACAGGCCCCATTACCGGAAGGAAGCCTGGAGTAAACGGCCGGAAGCCAACCCTTACTTCCTGAAAAGTGCTATCCGCCAAATCCGGTGCCAACTCCAACCCTTTATTCAGGATCTCCTGCATTCCACCCGGCGTTATTCGAGTATCATAACCTTCGATCTCATTTTCGTGAGTTGCGCCTATAACGATCTTGTGTTGGTCAAAAGCCAAAAGATATTGGTCAGAAGGAGGCATAACGACTGGCCAACTGCCCGTATCGTTCTGCTCCGGGACCAGTAAGTGCATAATTTGTGCTTTTTGGAAATGAACCTTAAAGTGAATGCCCAAAGGTTTCAGAATTGAATTGGCCCACGCTCCGGCACATACAATAACTTCGTCAGCCAGGAAGCTTTCTGTTCCGACAGTCACTCCTGTTACACGGCAGGAGTCAAATTGAAGCTTGGCATCGCCATGTACCAGGACAGCTCCATTTCGCCGGGCCGATCGTATCAAGGCATCTCGCAGGGCACGGCCATCTATGCGTGCTGCACCGCTAATATATACCGAATGATAACGTTGTTCCAATAGCGGAAACCGCTCATGGGTTTCTTGTTCATTAAGCAGCGTAATATCCCCAACTTCCGGGGCATCCGCTCTACGGAGATGAGCGCGCTCCTCCATCTTTCCGATTTTCTCTATATCCGGATGAATACTCAGGGCCCCCACTCGGGCATATCCGGTTTCCGTTTCTCCCTCACTTTTGAGTTCTTCAATCAATTCGGGGTAGAAGCGAGCACCGGCCTTCGCAAGCTGGTACCAATCCTGATTACGCCGCTGCGACAACCAAGGGCAGATAATGCCCGCCGCTGCATCCGTAGCCTGTCCTATATCGTTGCGGTCCACAATGATAACCTCAGCACCCCGTTTTGCTAACTGATAGGCTGTCGATGCCCCCAGAATTCCTGATCCTACTACGATGACTTTCTTCATGCTTGCATCCCTTTCCTCCATCACGATATCCATTATAGCGTATACTGTTTCGCATTATATTGGCAAGGCGCATCCCAATGGAGCACATGGCTGAACAGGGCATATTTAAAATAATGTTAATTATGTAATATAATTCTATTTGGGTTTCTTTTAACGCTGTAGCCGCGCCACTTACGCACACGATCCTTTAACGAAAAGAGGAATAACACGACGATGCCGAAACCTAGCATGGAGAATCCGCTGGATGCCGATATGCCACTCATGATTACAGGGCAGATCCGGATGAATGCAGATGAATTCATGCATTGGAGCGACCATTCACGGGATTACACCATTGTGCAATGCATCGGAGGAACTGGGCAAATCGCAGCCAAAAATCATGAATTCTCGATCCGTGAAGGAACCGCTCTTATTATGTTTCCTGAAGTTACCTATCGTTATCACAATCTGAGTGATTCATTGTTGTTCGATTGTCTGACGTTCAATGGCTATTTATTGCCCCGCTTCCTGCATACCTTGCAGATCGGGGAGCTGCGCGCCTTCAAGCCGGATGGAATGCTTCATATCCTGCTGCATGAAATAACACTGGCGCTGCAGTCCCGGCACAAGGATCAGATCTGGCACGTATCCGCATTACTCTACATGCTTCTGGTCAGATTGACGATTGAAGGAGAACGTTATGGTGCTTATGAACGCACCGATGCCCGATTAAAGCTGGCCGGACTCGTTACTTTTATCAAACAAAATTATCATGAGGATATCTCGCTCTCCATGTTGGCTCAGCAGATGAACGTTACCGAACAGCACTTGAACCGGATATTCAAAAAAGAATTCCAAATGACACCGCTTGATTATCTGACACGCTATCGGCTGCTGAAAGCCAAGGAAATGCTCATCCAGGATGAGGCTATCACTGCGCATGACATCGCCAAAGCTGTCGGGTTCAATAGTGCCAGTTACTTTGGTTCCGTCTTCAAGAAATACGAAGGAATCTCTCCGATCGAGTTACGCAAGCAATATCTAAGTTAGAGGATCTCCATATTTATCTCGGCCAGCGAGGATAACCGCAGATCATGCATCTTGAACTCCAGATCACGTGTTACCTCGTTCGGCACAATAACACAGCGAATCCCTGCTGCCTTGGCTGCCTTCAGTCCGTTTGGCGAATCTTCGAAAACAACGGCCTCAGATGCCTCTACTCCGAGACTATTCAGAGCCAGGAGGTACAGCTCGGGGTCCGGTTTAACCCGCTTGACGTCTTCTGCCGTATGAATTACAGCAAATTGTTCGAATATGCCCAGCTTGTGCAGATAACCATGAACCCAATCGCGCGTGGAGCTGGAAGCAACGGCAAGCTGAATCCCCTTTTCTCTGGCCGACTGGAGCAATTCACGCACTCCCGGAAGAATGGCGGCCTGCCCCAGATATGATGTATATTTTTGTTCGGATAACAACTTGATATGTTCATGATCAATCGGTTTTTGCAGGGCTTGTTCCAGATACATAAAAGGATGAAATTCTTCAAAATCAGTCCCTACATTTTTGGACCACAGCTCCAGCCCCAGTTCAAGTCCGTGTTCCTTGTAGATATCGCGAAAGGCATAGTACCACGGAGTCTCCGTGTCCAAAATTAATCCGTCAAAATCCAAAATAAAGGCTTTTACCATGAAGTTATTCTCCCTCCAATGATCGGCAGGGGGACGGCTCAGAAACGGGCAGTCAAGTCCGGTCTCGTGACCTCTAAGGACAGGAAGCGGCAGGTACAGCCTGTTCCAGCTGGTGACTGCGCAACGACTCCGGCCTGGATTTCCCCCTGAATCGGCATGCCGAAGTACCGAATTAGTTTCCACTCACCCCCATCGGGTGAATAAAAAAATGAAATGCAGTCATCTACTTTGCGTATGCGGAGATAAGGATCAGGTACAGGGACTTCAACCGAGTTGCAATCGTCGGATGAGCCGTCCCGCGTGACCACAGACACAATGGTAGCTGCTTTTCCATCATATTCAAAACAAAGCTTGCACCAGTTGCGATCATCTGCCATAACCATCAGACATCCGGAATCATACTGATTTTTCATGTCCACCGTTAATTGGGTTGTCAGTTCGAAATCACTCGGCACAGCCATCGCCAGGAAGGGTGCGGATGCGCGGATGTTTTTGCCCGCAGGGTCCTGGAAAAAGTCTGTATCTGCCTGAGCTTCCACAGTAAGAACACCCTGTTCTGAGTAAGACCAGATTTCCGGTTCATTCATCCAGTTCATTTGGCTCCGTGTTTCTGTTGTAAATACGTTCGTCATCTCTTAACCTCCCAAGTTCGTTTTCTGTATTACATATTCTTCCTATATACAGAAAACCCCTTCTCCTACATATTTTTGTAAGATTCGATCACCTGGGAGTGTTTCTGCGGGTCAGGCAGGAATAACATAATGACCATCAGAACGATGTACAGTGCAAGAATGACGCTGAACAAAAGCACCGGATGATGATGGTACAGCAGACCTGTAAGGTAACCCGAAGGAATCGCCGTCAGTGTCATGACTGTCTGTACCGCTGAAAACATATCGGCCTTTTCATGTGTACCCAGCCTGTTCATCAGAAGGGTATCCCGGTACGTTTGCAGGATGAAATTGCCGGCTGCAAGCACAATCAGTGTCAGAAACAGCATCGCTATATTTCCGGCAGGAATCAACAGAAACAGCACTGCTCCGACTGTACTCAGGACGATGGAAAATCCAACATACTTCTCCTCTGATCGTTGTTTCAGGCGGGGAATAATGACCAGATACAGCAGCATGACCGTTAATGCAGTCACAACCGGGATAAACGAGATCACACGATCATCGAACTTTAACTGCTCCTTGAAAAATATCACCTGAAAGAAATTCAGCTGCAGGATCAGATTCGATAGTACTGTAATCAATATAATCGGGAACAGTCTTCGTTTGTAGAATGATCTCCCGAATAGCCGCAAACTGGAGGCAAGGCTGTGTATCACCCTCGTTTGGCTGTGCATCCCCATCAGCTCTTTCCCGACCTCGGTTTCATCGGTGTATCGGTTACGAATGAAAAACATGACAGTCATGAGAATTCCGCCGATAAAATAAATACTGGCCAGTGTAGGCACAATGCCGAAATCAGCAATCACGACTCCGGCAATCGGTGTCAGTACACCCGCCGCTGTGATGATCATGTTCAGAATTCCGAATACCTTGGACCGTTTGTGTTCTTCGACATCCTCAATGATTAGACAATTGAAGGAGACCGTTACAAATTTGGACGTGGCATTCAGCAAGTAGGCGATCAGAAACAGCCAGAAATTCTGTGAAAACGCCCAGATGAACATCGGAATACTCCAGGCAACGAGATCAAAAATGAGTGTGGTTCGCTTGCGACCCAGCTTGTTCGTAATTGAACCGGCAAATAACTGAAATATAAAGGCAAAATAAAGATTTACCGAATTGATTAAACCGATTTCAATGTCCGAAAGTCCGGCTTCCTTCATATATAAAGGAGCATAAAACAGGACAATCGTGCCCGGGATGGCCCACACCGGTTCGAGTAAAATGGAGTACCGCGGATTTCTCGGCAAATCCTGAAGCAGCTTCAATCCATATCCCCCTCTTTCTGCGGACCTGGCCGCTGCGAAAGGTTACCTGTCGCAGCGGCGATACCGCAAGCGCCTATACGCCTATAAGATTAGAGCTGTTTTAACCGAATTCATGGGCAGTGGTTCACCCGTCCGCAGATGATATCCCACTGTACCGTTGAACGCTTCTTCATAATCACTCAGGAATTCCTTGGCTGTAACCATTTGTTCCAGTTCCGGGAGGCTTTGTGCAAATTTCAGTGCTGTGCTGATCATCGAGTGATTAGCCACCGCACCTATGATACTAATTCCGTCATTAATTACGTGTGTCGATTTGAACGTCACTTCATAGCTGTCGTCATAGCCCATAGGAATGATTCTGCCTCCTTTGGCAATCAGCTCAAATCCCACATGAAGCTGGTTTCCGACAGCATCCACCACGATATCAAATTTTTTATTGTTATTGATCTCGTATACTTTATCCAGCGTCAGTTCCTGAGGATAGAAAACATGGTCGGCAATGCCTACTGCAAACTCTTTGCGGTATGGATCGACTTCTGTTCCTACCGTAAGCCGTGCTAATCGTTTACTCACAAGCTGACATAGCGAACCAATGGCTCCGGAACCCAGGACGAGGACAGAATCACTTGGCTTGACTCCTGCTTTCATAAACGTCTGCAGAACACAACCGAGCGGCTCAATCATCATGGCTGTCTCCCAGCTCATGGAATCCGGAATGGGATAGACATACTTCTCATCTCCGACATAGTATTCTGCAAATGTGCCATGGGTGGTCATGCCTACCTGATAGTCATCAAAGTTTTCGCAATAGATGAACAGACCTTCACGGCAGTACGAGCAGGTTCCACAGGATTGGGTTGGGTCAATCAAAACCCGGTCGCCTACCTTGAATCCACGGACCTCAGAACCTACCTCTACGACAGTACCCACGCCTTCATGACCAATAATCGTCCCCTTGTTCGCCGGAACTTTGCCTTTGACAATATTTAGATCCGTACCGCAGATGCCTGAGCCATAAATTTTGATTTTGACCTGGTTTGGCTTTTGAATGTTCGGCTGTTCAACATCCAGCAGCGCCACCTGTTTGTGATCCTGATATACGAGTGCTTTCATTGAATACTCCTCCTTGTCATTTCCCTGATAGGGACTAGGCTTTAAACGTTTTCGAAAATTTCATTGCGAAAGGTGCTCCTGTTTACGCAGCTCTTTCCAGTCCGATAGCGTCTGCAGGAGTGCTTCTTCCACCCACAGCAATTCCTCCCGAGTATGGGCATCCGAGAAAATGAAGTATCCCTTGGTGAAAATGCCGAAGTGCGCCATTTTTTTCACGATAAACTCACGGAATGGATCGGTCTGGAAGTTATCCTCCGTAATCGAGTGAATGTAGAAGCTCGCATACGTCCCTTTCAACGCCAATTGGTCGGTTAGTCCAAGAAGTATGAGTTCCGCTTCAATCAGATCCATGATCCGGATGGTAGCATCCCGCCAGCTTGGCCATACCTTCGCACTTTTCATCAATCGCTCACATGCGATCGCTGCAGCAAGCGCAGTAGTCTCGCTGGAATGAGCATTGCTGAACCTGACCTGTCCCGATAAAGACATCAAATGCTGCGGTCCCATCACGGCTGCAAGGGGCAATCCGTTCGCCATGCCTTTGGAAATACAGAGCAGATCAGGCCAGATGTCATACTCTCCTGCTGTAGCCTGCTTGCCCATTCGAATGCCTGAAGTAACTTCATCAAATATCACGATGATATCGAGTGAGCGGCACAAGGAGACAACCTGCGCCAACGGCTCGCGTTTCCATTCATTCGGACACAGAACAATGCAGGCGATATCCTCGGGAGAAGCTGTAATCTGTGCCTCGATTCGTTCCGGTGTTGGCTTGTCCACCCAGATTGTTGTACGCTCAATATCGACCGGAATGCCTCGCTCTTTTGTTTCGCGACCATAGTAACCATAGGCAGACCAGTCATGCCACCCATGATAGGCAGTCGCTATCACCTTGCTTTTGCCGCTGCCCGCACGAGCAAGACGTACTGCTCCACTGACTGCATCAGCACCACTTTTCGTGAATCGCAGTGAAGGGTAACGTCCACCAAACCGCTGCAGGATCAGGTCAGCACATTCCAGTTCGATGTCAGCAGGAATGGAATAACTTGTCCCTTTTTTCAGCTGATGGATAACGGTCAGTTGAATTTCATGCCTTGCGTGTCCCCATGGTGCCGTACCCATGGCCATCTCGCAATCGAGCCATTCATTTCCATCGATATCGATAAAGCGGGAATTGCGTGCTTCGGCACAGCATACGGGCGTGTGACCCGGAAATAATCGTTCAGGTGCCTTGGCTAACGTACTGCATCCGCTCGGAATTACCTTTTCGACATGTTCCAACCACTCCAGATTCCGGGTAAATCTAACGGCACGGTCCAGCGTGCTCTCTTTTGATTTCACTTATAGTTCCTCCCCGTATGCTTGGTTTTTATCTTTAACGAACTTTGGTTCCAGGCCAGCAGCCATCGTATATGCGATCCATCGTAATCACATTGCCATACAAATCGATGATCAGATCCTTAGCCCGATGTGCATGTCTCATCTCGATCCAATAGCGGTTTTCCAGCAAACGGGCGAAATTATCCACCAAAAACAATAATCGGTTCTCACTATGGATCAGTTCCTTACCCAGTACCTGCGGCAGCCAGATGGCTCCGTTCGAATTAAAACGGTTGGAATAATCACGTACCTCTGCAACATGTGCTATATCAGCTTCCTCAAGCTTGGTCCAGAACGTATCTGCATCACTTCGTACCTCAGCAAGATCAATGCCGACGATCGGCAGATGTTGATCATTATCCTGGCTCTCCAGCTGTGACTTCAGATGACTGAAAACGAACGGCCAAACATCAGCCTCGATTTCACTGCCCCACTTTTTCCAGAAACGTGCCAGATTGTTTTTGCGGTTGAAGTTTCGATGAATGCCGCTGCTTCGTTCCCAGTGATACGCACGAATATTCGGATTAATGACCGTATCGTAACCGGCAGCCCGTGCCCGCATCTGATAATCAAAATCCTCGTATCCATTAAAGAACTTCTCATCGAGGGTTCCAATCGTCTCATAAACCTCCCTCTTCATGCCGAACATCGCGAATACAACCAGTTGAACCGAGAAGGTCTCTTTGGGAATGTCTTCTGGAGATGCGTTCAGGAAGAGATGACGTCCGATCGTGTCCGCAAAAGCAATGCCGCAGTGCTGCACGCCTCCCGTTTGCGGATAGAGCAGCACACCACCAATCATGCCGATTGTAATATCGCTGTCCAGCGTCTCTCTCATCATCGATTGCCAATCCGGTTGCAGAATGGTGTCGGAATCCAGGAAGAAAATATAATCTCCCTCAGCTCGCCGCAGTGCACTGTTAATGGACACCGCGCAGCCGAGCGGAAAATCATGCTGCAGAATCTCGATGGTTACCCCTTCTCTGACTTCCTGCTTCAGTTTCTCCAGATGCTGATAGACTGCTGAGCCGGAACCATCGTTGATAAAAATAATCTGTGTTGATGGACTCACCGTCCGAAGCAGTGAATCGGTGAACAGGTTCAAAATGTTATAGTCCTGGTTGACTGGCACAATAATGGTGTAAAGCATGGAATCCCTCCTGTTGGATATGATGGAATGCGATCTAAGCCTTTTGAATCTGTGAAAAATGTCCGGATATGCACCTCCTTGTCCCGAATTTACTGTCTTAATTTGGTAATGTTTTGGATCTACTAGAAATTTATATCATTTTTTGCAATTGTGAAATCTTAAATTCTGAACTCTATTAATATTTGAATATGATCAAAAAAGCACCCCCGGGAGCAATTTCCGTATCTGTAGACACGGTTAACTCACCAGGGGTGTTGATAGTTATTGTATAAGCAGTTTAATTTCTGCCGTAATACAGCTTGCGATTGGTGATATCCACCAGATACAAGATGTCTACACCATTCGCATTACGCTCTACACTGAGCCTCTCAATTGGTTTCCCGGAAGCAATTGATGTTTGGGTCCAGCCGCCATTACCATTCGGAACCGCCATATAGGCACGGTCTGTTCCGCTGTATTTTGTATAATAGACTCGAACGTTCGACCCGGTCCATGTAATATCAATTCCTGCTCGGGTCGCAGTGGCATTATAGACTGTCTGCTGATTCCATCCTCCCGCCTCGTATGAAGCATATTTCACAGAGAAGTTGCTGCTCCCTTCCTCACGATATCGGTAGACAATCTTCGGATTGCCTGCAGAGTCAACAGCCAGCTTGGCGCTCTGAATGCCAGGTCCTCCTGGATCTCCTCCATCCTTAACATAGGCCTCGGATGGTGCCATCGATTGCACAATATCCACATTGCTCAGTGATACGGGTGAGGAAATTATACTGCCGTCCGCTTTATAAAAGGTGCCTGTAGAAGGTCTATATTTTACATATGACAAATCATGACGAAGTGCGCTGGATACAAAGGCTGACCATTCAAACAAGATGTGCAAGTCGCCTTGTGCATCGAAAACCAGATCATCGGGATAGAATGACCGACCAGCATTGGCACCGACTACAGCGACTTGACTCCAGCTGGACTGAGCATTGTTCCAACGGAATAACAAGCCAGGTCGATAACCGGTTGAATCATCACTTGATCGGATCAGAAGATAGACATCACCATTGGGTGCCGTTGTCAGGACGGGGTAGGTTCCTTTGAACGTAGTGAAGGAGGGCATATCTGAGGAATGATTTTGTGGGGCGCCTCCAACGGTATCCGACCTGAAATAACGCCAGCTGTCATTGTGCATCGAAGCAAATACATGAAAGCGACCGCTGCCATCGCGGGCAATGGAGGGTTGATTGTGTCCAAAGTCATCGTTATATTCGGCAATGACACTGCTATTCATAACCGGAATGTTGGACCACGCACCTGATCCATCCCGCCTTGCTATATTGACCGTATGTGTGTTCTCTGTGCTGCCCGGAGCGTTGTAAGCCATGTACGCATACTCGGATCCTGTGCCATATGTCTCAAGTGGTGACCACCATCCTGCCTGATTGCTCGAATCAATTACATAAGGCACCTCAGTGAGTGTGGCTGCTGCCATACCTGTGCTCGCTGGCAGTACAGAGATGAGCAGCGCTGCAACGGCACCTATCTTCCAAAACCTGCTTCTTCCCAAGATCATCCGCCTCCTTCATGAATGGTGTAACATGAATTCGTAGAGAATAGGATCCCCGGCCGGGATAAATAAAGCGCTTTCACTTTACTGGCTGGCTTGTTGCCGCCATAACCATCGTAACATGTGATTTCCCTTGACCGTCATATACAAAATCATGTTTCCAATAGAACAAAATTTTGATATTTAATCATTAAGACAAAGCGAATAGAACATTTCACCTTTTTGCTTATTTGGCTTGAAATCTTCGATGAATGGGATCGCAGGTTGCTATAGGAAAATTCAACAAAAAAACTCTGCCAACAAAATGCCAGCAGAGTTGTGAGGACCGATCCATTTTAAGGAAACAGGGGTATCTCCCTCCGACTTTCGCCAGATCCGCCCGAACTGATCACCATTCGGTTTCCTTGGCTCCCAGGTTCGCGATAAATTGGCGCAATGCATGAGATACCCATTTCCGGGTATGAATGACCAGCTGGATTTCCAATCTGAATTCGCCGTGATCCAATGGCAAAACAGTGAGTTCCTCCCGGCGTATTTCATCCATCGCAGTCATTTGCGGCAGTAGTGAAATCCCTGCGCCTGCCATAATGCTTCTTTTGATCGCTTCAGGACTTCCGAGTTCGAGACCTACTTTATAGGGTATTCCGTTTGTTCTAAGCACCCTCTCAAGCAGCTGCCTGTAATTGCAGGTATCCTCAGGCATAATCCATTCCTCGTCAGCCAGATCACTCAGCTCGATTTTCTGCTTATGGGCAAGGGAATGATCTGTGTTAACAATGAGAACAAGCGGCTCTTCCCTGATCGTTATCCACTGCAAACCTGTTTCGGACGAAGCATTGGCAAGAATAAGTCCTACATCTGCTTCTCCCTCTCTCACTTTCTGCAAAATCATGTCTTCCCGATCCGTCTGCAGCCGAATGCCAAGTTCAGGATACTGTTTACGAGTGGTCTGAATCGGGGCAGGCAGAAAATAAGAGGCAAGAGAATCCATGGTTGCAATCGTAAGTGAACCTCCACCCTGTTTCGTCAGCTTTTCCTGTGAATGTTCAAAAATCTCAAGAAGTTGTCCGGAAAGCAAAAACAGTTCTTCCCCTGCTGATGTAAGCCGGATTTTATTGTTATTATAACGTTCGAATAATTTTACCTGGTATATTTTTTCCAGCTTTTGAATCTGGGTTGTTACACTTGACTGCGCATAGCCCAGCTCTTCTGCAGCCTTCGTAAAACTTTGCCTTACAGCCACTTCACGAAAGGTTTGAAAATAGTTCAGATCCATATTCCTGGTACCTACCTCATCAAAATAATTGATAACACTCATCATCTATTATAGTTAACTATGATGCCAATTCCCATGGTAAAGTGAATTTAATATCATTTCAACATAAATGGAGGCCATATCATGTTAACGGAACAACAGATTCATGGTATTTATGTACCTGTAATCACCCCTTTTACGCAAGATAATCAACTCGATTTAACCTCCTTTCAAACCTATATCACTCACATGGCAAATAGCGGAATTCAAGGTTTGGTTATTAATGGTACTACGGGAGAATCTCCTACGGTATCCTGGGATGAAGTGGAACAGCTGGTCCGAATCACGAAGGATACCTTGAGCAGCTTGAATAAAGCGATTCCGATTGTCGTGGGGACCGGAACCAACGATACAGCTTCAACAATAACGCGAACTCAAAAGGCTAAAGAATTAGGGGCGGATGCTGTTCTTGTAGTAACTCCCTATTACAACAGACCAACAGAGGCAGGCATATTCGAGCATTTTCGAGTAACAGCTGATGTGGGTGTACCCATTATTGTATATGAGATTCCAGCGCGAACGGGTGTCCGGGTCTCTATAGACACGATGAAAAAAATAATGAACTTAAACGGTGTTATTGGTCTAAAGGACAGTACCAACGGAATTGAGCTGATGTCAGAACTGGTGCGTAGTGGATCAAAACCGATCCTGTGCGGGGATGATTCGTTTTTCTACGACATGTTAAATGAAGGTGCCGCCGGCGGTATGCTGGCATCTGCCAATATCAACACGAAGCAGTTCATTGAAGTGTACGACCGTTTTAAAGCAGGTGACAAAGATGGATCACGTGACTTGTTCAATGAACTAGTTCCTTTTATTCATCACCTTTTTGAAGAGCCTGCTCCTGCGCTGCTCAAATGGCTGCTCAAACAACAAGGAATCATCGCTTCCGATCATTTGCGCCTGCCGCTGATGCCAGCATCTGAGCAATTAAAAGCCAAGATGGATCAATACACGGTGAGCAGTAACGCAGTAGGTTAGATAAAATAATGAACTATAATGCATAAACATGACAAAAGCCGCACATCTGCGGCTTTTTGAATATGCTTGTCACGTTTAGACCAAAATGGAAATCAGAATTGGCAGTGAAATCAGTGACAGGACCGAGCTCATGACAAAGGATGACGCTGTCTCAACCTCAAGCGTATCGAATCTCGACGCAATCATCGCAGCTACGGCTGATCCAGGGAAGGATACCAGCAGGATAACCATGGTCACGTCTGTAGAAGATAGCCCCATCAATACAGCAAACATGTAAGTAAACAAAGGCAGTGCAATGACTTTCAACAGGGAAATGCTGATGGCATTCAGGCTGAATTTAATCCGATTGATACCCACTGTTACCCCAATGGCAAAGAGCGCTGCGCCGGATGTAATACTACCGATCTGATCAAATGAGCTTTGCAGCAGATGAGGTGACTGGAAGCCAAAGAGTGTCAGGATAACACCCAGAAGCGGTACACAGGCGAGCGGTTCTTTTAGACCATGAACGATGGAATGAATCGTAAGTTTAAACAAGCTTTCGGCATGATCGCCGTTCTTTCCCGCTTCCGTTTTCTTCCCAACGGAACTGACGATGGTCGCGATGGGATCAAGCAGCGCATTGACCACTACGCCTGTAATCGCGATAGGAATGGTTACTTCTGCAGCGCCAAACAGGTTGCCCAGGACAGGAATCCCCATAAACGCGAATGAAGGTTGCGTTGCATTTAATGAAAAGATGGATGACTGGCTTAGGTTTACTTTGAAAATGAAACGCATCACAAGCAATAAAACCACATAGAACCCGATGATGCCAAGGAATATGGTCATGAAAAATGGCCACTTGTCGATCAGGGTTTCTTTTTTTGTTGTAGTAATACCGATAAACAAATGTGCTGGCAACGCGAATTTGGTCACCAGTGTATTTAAACCTTTGGAGGATGCCGAGTTAAATACCTTAAAGTAGCCTCCGAAAAAACCAAGTAAAATTACGAAGAAAATAGGGATTAATATGATGAAAATGTCACTGACTGACATGTTGTTCAAACCTCCATTTATGATCTGAGCATTTGCAACAATTCAACAAATGACAAAAGATGTTGATCATGTATAATGTATTCTTCCTGAATGATGGCCACAGGCAAGGAATACCTGTACGGTGGACAGGTATTCTCTCAGTGTGACGTATTGGTCATATCAAATCATTTGCGAGTTGATTAAACTGCTGCTGCATGGAGGGGTCTGTATACAGGGTGCCACATGGCTTCCTTAATGGCCTCTTCCACGTTCTCAAGTTCACGGCGGGCTACGCCATCCTCAATCGCCGCTTTTGTTACAGCAACTGCGACTTGGTACGAAACATCCTGCAGTTCTTTGACTCTTGGCAGCAATGGAGCACCAGGTTTTGAAGAGTCTACGGCTCCAGCTACCGCGATAGCCGCTGCAGTAAACATATTTTTGGTAAATTTCGAGGCTTTGGATACAATCGCTCCGAGTCCAAGACCAGGGAACACGAAGGCGTTGTTGGATTGACCTATCTCGAACTGAATGTCATTATACATCACGGGTTCAAATGGGCTTCCTGTTGCGATCAACGCTTTGCCATCCGTCCATTCAATCAAGCTTTTCGGAGCAGCTTCGGCAAGTGATGTCGGGTTGGACATCGGCATAATGATCGGACGTTCCACATGCTTGGCCATTTCCTTAACAACCTGTTCGTTGAAGGCACCAGTAACACCGGATGTACCAATAAGAATGGTTGGTTTAATGCGACTCACAGCTTCCAGCAGACTAACCTGACCTTGTTCATCTAGACTCCAGTCTTTGATTTCCTCCGCTTTACGCACATATGGCTTCTGGTATTCAAACAACCCTTCGATCTCATCGGTCAAAATACCGCGATAATCGAATGCCCAGAAACGATCTTCGGCTTCTTCCTGCGTAAGTCCCTCTTCCATCATGGCGTCTCGAATCTGATCCGCATTACCAATGCCGGCAGCCCCTGGCCCGAAGACGAGTACACGATGCTCCCGAAGAGGTACACCCGTCACTTGAACGCCTGACATAACGGCAGCTAGGGTAACCGCACCGGTTCCTTGAATATCATCATTGAATGTGAGGAGTTCTTCTCCATATTTTTGAATAATATTTCTGGCATTCACGCTGCCCATGTCTTCCCAGTGAAGAAGAACGTCGGGGAACCATTTGGTCGTTTCCTTCACAAACGCTTCAATAAATTGATCATACTTTTCACCGCGAATACGTTCATGGCGATTCCCAACGTATAATGGATCATTCAACAATGTAGGATTGTTGGTTCCAACGTCCAGTACCACGGGAAGTACACGGCTCGGATCGACACCTACTGCCGCTGTGTACACGGCCAGTTTGCCGATGGCAATGTTGATGCCACCAACCCCCCAGTCTCCGATGCCAAGAATGCTCTCAGAGTCTGTCACCACAATAAGGTCGACGTCTCCAGCCTGCAGGCCACTGTTCCTGAATGCTTCCTCAAGTCCGTCCATATCATTAATGGAGAGATACACTCCGCCAGGTCTGTGATACTGATGACTATATTCCTGAATCGCTTGTCCAACCGTAGGTGTATATACGATCGGCAGCATTTCACTAAGATGTTCTTTTAACAAACGATAGAATAGGACGATATTTCGGTTGAACAAGTCATTCAGCATGATGCTTTTACGCAAATTATCAGATTCATTTTGCAGCTGCTGATATACCCGGCTCACCTGTTCTTCAATATTTAGAACCATCGGCGGCAAAATGCCGTTCAGGTTAAGTTCTCTTCTCTCTTCTTCGGTAAAGGCAATACCCTTGTTCAGGATGGGATTGGAAAGAATGTCTTTACCTCTTAATTGGGTTTTCAGATTTCCATTGGAATCAACAAAAAATGTGTTCATTACGGATAGCCTTCTTTCGTGATATCTCTTTAATTTCTTTTCAACACTAGGTAACTTTAAGTTAGTTGTTAACCTTCCGATGACAATTATATGACTTTTTTTATATTATGTAAACGAAGCTATGAAACTTTCATGAAAAGAATTTGGTTACCTTTCGATAAATAAAATTTATCACTTTAATATTTTCCAAGAAAATCATTTTATAACTCTCTTTGGGCTTCCACATGGTATGTGAACCAATTTAGGCATAAAAAAGCCGCATATATGCGGCTTATGAGAGACTTATATATACCTTCAAACAATTGTTATATGACGTAAGCATCTTCTACTTCTACCTTTCTATCATTCCCTTCCCCCATGTATTTTACGTCAATCTCACATCCTTTCTGGAATTTCGGAATATGAATTACCGGAATAAACGTAGTCACCACCGATTGGAAGGTTTGACCATCTTCTTGGGTAACGAACAAATCGAGACGTACGCCAGGCCGTCCATGCATGCTTGACGAAGTCTCGGCAATATCCTGAATGATCGCTTTTGCAGGAGTTCCGTACTTTAGTATCTCCTTCCTGATCTGCATCGTCTCTTTACCGGTTCGCAGCTTTTTGGTGACGTTCAGTGTGAGAATCAATCCTGTGGTCAGCCCAAAAACAACAATTACAGCTGCAATGATTAAGGTTATCAAAGTTGAAGTCATCTCA
Organism: Paenibacillus xylanilyticus; assembly: GCF_047246825.1. Classification (GTDB taxonomy): domain Bacteria; phylum Bacillota; class Bacilli; order Paenibacillales; family Paenibacillaceae; genus Paenibacillus; species Paenibacillus xylanilyticus_B. The sequence goes on from NZ_JBFOLB010000001.1 coordinate 1,186,240, forward strand.
TCCTCCTTAAATAGTTGGTATACAGAATATTTCTGGCATCTTGCACCTAAATCCTGCCAATGTCTTAGGACATATTGACCAGGTGTGCACACCAGTATTTATAATGAAAGGATTAGAACGAATAAACACCATACAGAGGTTATACGAATATCTGAACTTTTTAAAAATGAAAGAGATATCATTTTCATATAACACTTGTTCATTACCATGAGATCATCATGTTTAGGCGCTCTCCCTGAGCGCCTTTTTTTCAATAATGAATCCATCTATATCTCTTTGTCCGCGATTGGACGAAACTGGTCTGTAACAGTGATCAACTTGCTCCCTCTCAGGTAAAACTCATCAGCAGCTCTCCACGTATGGCTCTTTTTGTTCTGTCTCCGATGATAGACATAGTTATAGGGAGAGGTAGCATACGCTTTGAATCCTCTTTTCCTGCATTGCCTTAGAAACGTAACATCTTCTCCAACGGACCGGTCGGTAAATCGGACCTTCTTGAGGACTTCCTTTCGGAACAGAATCGTGCCACCCTGCACAAATTCCACAAATTTATTGGCTTCCTTAGGAGATCTAATCAGAAGTTTCTTTGAAGCGCCTAAATATACCAGACAGGAATGTTTGCCAACAATATCACTATTCGTTTGCTTCAATGCTCTCACTTGTTCTTTCAAATAATAGGCGGAATAATAATCGTCATCATCAAATTTCGCGATTAACGAGAAACGCGCACGTTCCATCCCTGCATTTAAACATTGTCCCAACGATAATCTTTCAGGAACCTGGTATACGTTTATATTGGCATTGCCCCGAACACGGTTGCGGTATGATTCCAGATTCATGCTGTCATGATTCAGAATGATAATCAACTCTTTGCTCTGGTAATGTTGTCTCTTGAAATTCGTCAGGATGTTATCAAAAAATCGCGGTCGATTCGTACATACAATAATGGAAACCCCATGTCCACTCTCTTTCTTATTCAAGGCTTAACCTCTCTTCTATGAATGATCTTTCATCATATGTAGGAGAGTTGAACAGGTGTAGGCTAATAGAAAAGAATTATAGATTCGCCTTGGCAGGGCTGCCAAGGCTCTTCAAACAGGGTTACGTACCAAAATAAACGTCCAGTTTTCCTGTTGGTGGTGTGGTTGCCATCCACACAGCAGCCAGATTATCCGGAGCCGCAGTGGCAGCAGTAATATAATCCCCAATGAGTACTGTGGGTACAGGGGAATTTCCATTTGGATTAAAGGAAGTCGTTGTGAGTCTGCGATTACTGAAAGTGGCCCCACCATCAAATGATTCGGCAACGAATACATCCAATAAGAATCCATCTATTCGGTTTGTCATATAGATGACCCTGATCGTTCCCGCAAATGGCGACACCGTAATGAAAGGGAAGAAGTTCTGAGTACCGGGAGGGGCTCCGGTAATACTTACAGGGGCGGACCAGAGAAGCCCATCGGGAGATTTGCTGAGGAAGACATCCGTATAACCATTTCGGGCATCATTCCAGACAGCGTATACGGTTCCGCTGTTTGGTCCAACGGATATATCCGCACCCAGACACAGGTTAGTTTGGACTCGAAAAGCATAGTTGGGTACAGGCAATGGTGAAGGTGCAGGCACAACGGACGAGATGAATGTGGCCTGTCGATCCAGCTGGGGTTCATAGTTAATGCCACCATCGTAAGATATCCGCAGTAAGGCAGATGGACTCGCAGGACCTGTAATGATATATCCCGCATAGACCTGTCCCGAGAAACCAACGGCTAACGCTGCACGGTCATGAATCCCACGCGGGTTGGATTGTCGGTCTGGTGGTTCCCAGGTTAAACCCTGTGTCACTGACCTTTGCGTAAAGATGGCAGAAGACGTCGTAGCCAGAGGTGTATACCCCACGTAGGCATGCCCGCGATATGGACTTCCCGGAGACCGATCCACAGCAATGAAAGGCTCATCATTATGAACGATCGTTCCGTATCCGGCTTGGACGATAACGGGGGGCTGCCATGTTTCACCATTATCAAACGAAGTGTAACTGGCAATCGTGCCATCATTGATACCATTGAACAAGTGAACCGTCACTATAAATGTACTCGGAAAAGTGTAGTCAATGGTAGGCGCCTCTGCCCCGGAGTAACCCGAAGGCTGTGGAAGCACTGTCGTTGACCAGGTGCTGCCGCCATCAATTGTACGGTAAAAACCTGTTAATGTGGGCCCTGTGCTGGTGTCGACCGCAACGACACACATAATATTTGGATTTAACGTATTCACGGCAATGGAAGGTTCAAACTGGTTCCCTCCCAGCGCACCAGTAATATTAACAACTGGCAATATGCTCACCTTCTTTCCTTTAAGGAATATTTGTAAATCGGTCAATCAAGGTCATTTCCGACTGAAGAATCCGTTGGATAACCTGACCAGTCGAGTCCACGCCGTAAACGTTGATAATAGTACTTGTAGCACTGAAAAAATCACTCTGGACCTCGAAAAACGCACCATTAATCAGCGGATAGATTAACGTCCTTGTTGCTTGGGGGTTCAATTGAAACAGATCGTGACCAACGGTAAAACGTGCGGTTTGGGTCGTGTCCCATCTGAAAACTTCAAGCTCAATATTGACGGGTACGTTTAGAGAGTCATTGATGCATGTGACAATAATCTGAGTGGATTGAGTTGGACCATTTACCGGATTATAGATCAGCCCTGTACTATTCGGCAAAAGTTTCACTCCTTTCTCTGCAGGAAAAGGTACCATTCTTTCCGTTTAGACTATACTATGTTCCTGTCTATCGTCCGGCACGGCTAATATATCCCAACAAATCTAGTTCCCCTTCATTCCACTCCTTGCTCCTTGCTCCCTGCTTGCTTAATCAACAAACCATCCACAATCTGAGTTGCTATGCCGGCTGTTATCAAGGGAATTATGATCAATCTTCAACCACTTACAATGGTTGTTTACAGTTTCATCTCCATTAGGCTCATAAAAATCAGTTTTGTAATTACAGCAAAAAGGCCTGTCCTACAACAGGCCTTTTTGCTGTATCTTATTGGTATTTCAGTTTGATATCAACTGGAATTAATCCTTCTTCATGCCCCTCATCTTCTATAACAGACCATTGTCTGTCTAATAGAGAACGAAGCAATTGAATCTGTTCGCAGTTCAGCTTAATATTCCGCAGCGTCAGATCTTCTTGCACATAATCCCGATCCAGTTTAAGACCGAAACGGAAGTCCAGCACCCTTTTTAAAGCATTAATATGCAAAAATTTGAACTGGTATCCGCTACGAATGGCCTCTGCCCAATCCTCACCCATTTCTTCAGCGGTCTTCAGTCTTTCTTCCAAATCCATCGCTGGTTCCTTGATTGTGGAACGCAATGAAGCAAGATCCCTCCGGTGCAAACAATCAATAATCACTTCACTCGCTACACCACTCGTCAGAACATTCTCCACCAGCATCCCCACGGGAATCGAAAGCCGTACCAGACTCATACTTCCCCCGCCTCATTTCGAAGATGCTGATTAAACCAGGCATTGACCTGTTCGAAGCTGTCCACCCGCAATGAAGGTTTACCGCTTTTGAGCAATGAGTGATTGGACCCTGGGTAGCGAATCAGTTTGGTCTTTTTACCGTAACGTTTGAGAGTGGTATAGAGCTCCTCCGCCTGTGCAATCGGGGTTCTGTAGTCTTGCTCTCCATGCATAATCAGAAGCGGTGTTTCAATCTTATGTGCATGAGCCAGAGGTGAACGGGACCACAGCAGCTCAGCATGGTCTGCCGGATTGCCTCCAATGACACCCTCGACATAAGAGATGCCTATGTCACTGGTACCGTACATGGACAGCCAGTTGGAGATACAACGCTGAGTTACAGCAGCCTTGAACCGGTTGCTATGGGCAACGATCCAGTTCGTCATAACCCCTCCGTAGCTGCCGCCTCCGACACCCAGACGTGATTCATCCAGGTGGTCGTATGTATCAAGGGCATAATCGACCGCCTCCATCAGATCTCGGAAGTCTCCCCCAGCAAAATCACCACGGCAAGCTCTGGCAAATTCCTGCCCGTATCCCATACTTCCACGCGGATTCACCCATAGAACGGCGTAGCCTTGTGCCGCAAGAGACTGCATCTCGAAACTGAACGTTCCCGTATACATCGCATGTGGTCCCCCATGAATCTGCAAAATCAGCGGGGTTTTGACATTCAAGTCACGTTTCGCAGGTTGCAGCAACCATCCCTGAATACGCCATCCGTCTGAGGATGTAAACTCCATTCGTTCAGGCACATTCACTTCCAGCCCGGTGATCCATTCGTCGTTTCGCCGGGTAAGCCGGAACGTTTCGCCGCTGCTTATATCCACACGATACAGTTCCGCAGGATGACCCGCTGTCAGAGCAGCAATGACCAGCGTTGTTCCATCAGGTGATAACGTGTATTGAAACACATCCTTCTCACCACTTCCGGTGATGGATTGAAAGTCTCCATTCTCATGTATGCGGTATACCTCCACACTTCCATTTTCGGTACCCAGTACATACATGCCAAGTTCCGGATGTCTGTCATCCCAGATTGGTGATGGAGACGGACCAGCGGATTTCATATCTCCAAGAGCAGCATTACCGAGCTGCATATCCATTTTCGTATTAATCAGCTTGGGCACCCCTCCTTGGAGGGGAACAGCATATAGTCTGTTATGACTCCCGCTGCCAAACTCACGGTCGCTGGCGATCAGGTAGAATACCTGACCATCGGGTGAATAGGAGAACTGGCTAACCAGCAAGCTGGAATCAGTAACTTTGGAAGGATGGCTCTCTCCCAGCCCTATGGTGTATACATCTGCAAAGTACAACAGATCCGCATCGGAGTCCTCATCCTCCACCTGCTTGGAAATAAAGGCAAGGCTCTGGCTATCTGGCGACCATGCTGGCCCGCTGACATTCCACTGTCCGGAAGTGACTGGAGTGATCTCTTCACTCCCGATCTCATAAACGTACAGATGGCTATATAGCCCATCCCACCAGCCGGAACCTTCCGCTTTTGGGGTGGTACGCTCAAAAATTTTACCCCGCAGCACGGTTGCTGCCTCATTTTCCAGTTCGCCTTTGCCTTCCTCGTCATTCATCTGCACTTTACTGGTAAAGGCAATATACTGCCCGTTTGGCGACCATGCATAATCCAATATTTTACGTTCCGGAGAGATAAGCCTGACCGGTTCGGTTGAATCTGCTGGAAGTGTCCATAATCCCTTGCCCCCATCTTCCAGACGCAAAAAAGTGAGCTGTGTTCCATCGGGTGACCAGGCCGGCGCCGTATCCTTGGTGCCATTCGTAAGCTCCACATCATTGCTGCCATCCAGTGAGATTCCCCGAATCCGGGTGTTATACTCGTTCTTTTGCCGATCTATGGTCTGCTCAATGTAAGCCACCTGTCCATTCGGATGGATCACTGGCTGGCTAATGGAACGATAGTGATATAAATCCTCTGGTATCATCGGTCGTTTGTTCATCTGAGGGTCCCCTTTCTCCAGTCCTGTTATTTTTTGTTCGTTTCTGTTCGCGGATCGAGTACATCGCGCAGCCAATCACCGAGGAAAATAACCCCAAGTACCGTAAGTGTAATGGCCAGTCCAGGGAATGTGGCTACCCACCAGCTCGTGGCTACATATTGTCTTCCATCACTGAGCATGCCTCCCCAGGAAACGTCAGGTGGCTTGATACCCAGACCAAGAAAACTGAGCGAAGCTTCCATAATAATGGTGGTTCCGACATTCATGCCGCAGATGACAATAAAGGAAGACAGGATGTTCGGCAAAATATGTTTCAGGATCAACCGTCCATTCTTGGCCCCAATCGATCGTGCAGCATGAACAAAATCCCGCTCCTTGATACTGAGAACCTCGCTTCGAACGATACGGGTAAACGGAACCCAGTTGGTCACACCGATGACGAAGATCAATGTCGTGATTCCCGGGCCAACGATGGCCATCACCACAAGCATGAACAGTATGGTAGGAATGGCCATGAAGGCATCCCCTACACGCATGATGACTGCATCCAGCCATTTCCCGTAAAATCCGGACAGCAGACCCAGAATGGCTCCGATGATTCCGGAGACGATTACCGCTCCCATACCTACTATTAATGAAACGCGTGCACCGTAGACAATTCGGCTCCACATGTCTCTACCCAGGTTATCCGTACCCAGCCAGTGTTCAGCAGTTCCTCCCTCTAACCAGGCAGGCGGTTTAAGTCGACCCAGCGGATCGACGGCTGCGGGATCATGACTCGTTAACAGAGGTGCACATATGGCGATCAAGACGACCAGTAAAACGAGCACAGAGCCAAGCATTCCGGTCTTGCTGATGATCAGTTGTTTCCAAATATAGCGAAATCCTGTTGGTGTACGTAAACTCTCACTTTCCTGTTCTGCACCCGGAATGGGCATTTCATTGCTCCCTGACATAGGTTGCACCTCCCTCTAGTCGAATTTAATGCGCGGATCAAGCAGCCGGTAAGCTACATCCGTCAAGATATTGGTTACAACAACAATTAAGGCAATGACAAACACGGCTGCCTGGACAATTGCCATGTCATGCGTATTGACGGCAACAACCAAGAGCTGACCCAGCCCCGGCCAGGAGAATACCGTTTCCGTAATCAGCGTTCCGCCGATCAGGCTGGTAAACTGCAAACTCATAATCGTTACGACGGGTATCAAACCGTTGCGAAAAGCATGTTTACCGATCACGACCATTCGTCCCAGCCCCTTGCTGCGAGCCGTACGAATATAGTCCTGACTTAGAATCTCCAGCATACTTGAACGGATCAGACGGGTCATTTGAGCTGCCAGTCCTACACCAAGGGTAAAAGCCGGCAAGATCAAATGCGTCAAACCGCCGCGACCCGAAACGGGCAAAATGCCCCACATGACGGAGAACAACAGGATCAGCATGATTCCCATCCAGAAGTTTGGCATGGCCTTGCCGACGACCGATATTCCCGAAATGATAAGATCGGTAAACGTATTACGTTTAACAGCTGAAGCTACTCCCAGTGGCACAGCCATAAGAACGGCAAAAAACATCGCGGCTACAGCCAGTTCGAAGCTGGCAGGCAATCTCTCCAGGACAAGCTGTAAGGCGGGCTGTCCATAGCGAAACGATTGTCCGAAATCTCCCTGTAAGGCACTGCCCAGGAATTTCACATACTGCGTGTATAGCGGCTGATCCAGACCGAGCGCTTGCGTTAACACCGCACGGTCTTCCGCAGTGGCGGTCTCGGGAAGCATTAATGCAACGGGATCACCCGTAACCCTGACCAAAATAAAGACAATCAGCGAAACAATGAACAATACCGGAATGACTTGCAGTAAAGATTTAAGTACGTATTTCCCCATCCTCATTCACCTCCATGCTATACAAAAGAACGGCAGGAACATGGTGTACCCAGTCCCTGCCGTTCACGGCCTATCCTTGCAATGACAGGTTGTTCTGCCGGATATTACTGTGCAGCAGGTGTAATCTCGTCGGCATAGAACATTTCATCACTGCGCGGCGTGAAGTTCACGCGTGCATTCGTTCCATAGACACCTTCCATCTGGTACAGATACACGGCTGGACGTTCTTCAGCGAAGATTTGCTGTACTTGCTGGTACTCTTTTTCACGAGCCTCAGGGTCCATGTTCACCAATGCAGATTGAAGCAATTTCTCCACTTCGGGATTGTTGTAATCCGACTCGCCTTTGGCTTCTTCGAACATGTAACGGTTGTAGTTATTCGAAGCGTCGAACAGGGAGTTACCAATACCGATCATGAAGATTTCCTTGAATGATTTGGAGCTGTAACGTTCACTGAAAGCACTTGGCTCAAGCACGTCCATGTTGATTTTAAAGCCTGCTTGCTCCAGCATCGCTGCAACAACTTCGACCTGCTCTTTGTATTGTGACGAAACGGAGATGGTCATCTCGGCCTCACCTTCAGCGTAACCGGCTTCCTTCAGAAGCTGTTTGGCTTTTTCCAAATCGTATAGCGATGTTTTGTACAGGGATGGGTCCGCACCGAAGTTTCCTGGCGTGACGGATGTGCGGGTAACAATACCTGCTCCACCGGCAATGCTGTCTACAATACCTTGTTTGTCGATTGCGAGGTCAATCGCTTCACGCACTTTCGGATCAGCCGTGATGCTGCCTTCCGTCTGACGGAAGATCAATTGCAGGACGCGCTGGATCGGTGCTTTGACAATTTTCTTGTCTGCTTCGCCTTCAATGCGGGCAATGTCCGTGGACGGAATCGATGCAGCTACGTCAACTCCACCAGCGAGCAGTTCGGATACCCGTGTGGAAGCTTCAGGAATAACGCGGAATACGACTTCATTCCATTTTGGCTCACCATCGAAGTAGTTCTCATTCTTCACGAGTACCACACGATCGTCTTTTGTCCACTTGCTGAATTTGTAAGGTCCTGTTCCTACCGGTTGTTTCAGGAAAGCATCCATGCCGTTTTCCTCAATGTATTTGGCAGGCAGGATGCCCGCTCCCATTTTGGACAGGCGGTTAAGCAGAAGCGGATCCGGTCCATCTGTAATGATGTCCACGGTATGCTCATCAACCTCTTTGACCTCAACAATATTTTTGAAATAACTGTTTTGTTTAAGCGTCTCGTCTTTGGCTACACGTTCAATCGTATATTTGACATCTGCTGAAGTGAACGGATCGCCATTATGGAACGTAACCCCTTCACGCAGCTTGAAACGCCAGGTTGTGTCATTCACTTGTTCCCAGGATGTTGCAAGACCGGGAACCTTGTTTTGTTCACTGTCATTTTTGACCAGATAATCAAACACGTTGACCAAAACGGCCTCACTGGACGTATTGTTGTTGTTATGTGGATCAAAGCTCTCAATATCGGTAGCAGCTGCAATCGTAAGCGTTGTGCTAGCAGTTCCACCATTTTCTGTTCCACTGGATCCCGAATTGCTGTCAGTGCCTGCACTTGTTCCACCGCATGCGCTTAGCACCAATACTACAGCCAGTAATGTGATCCACATGCTCGTCCATTGTCGTTTTTTCATTTGGTACGCTCCCCCTCAGAAGTTGTGTTTCTTGCCAAAAATTCAAGTGCTACGGATGAAAGTATGCCTACACCATAAGGCATTGCCGTTTCATCCAGATCAAACATCGGATGATGAAGCGGATAACGGGTACGTTCTTCTTCATTACCGGAACCAAGCCGGAAGAAAACGCCAGGAATCTGTTCGCAGTAGAAGGCAAAGTCCTCACCTCCGGTGGACGGCGAAATGCTGCTCCATCCTTTTGCCCAGTCCAGTCCGTCTACGGTTTCGGTAAGCAAGTCCACCATACCCAGATCGTTCACCACAACCGGATATCCATCACCGTAAATAACCTCGTGCCCTGCGCCGAAGGAAGCGCACACCCCGCTCACCACCTGTTCAATCAGAGCAGGCATGCGTTCACGAAGAGCTGGTGAGAGTGTACGCACCGTGCCGATCATCTCCACCTCTGGCGCAATGGCTGTACCCATGTAGCCACCAGTGATTTTACCGATGGTCACCACTACGGGCTCCAGCGGGTCTACCAACCGACTGGCGATATTTTGTAAAGCGGTGATGACCTGCGCGGATACAGCAATTGCATCGATACCCTCATGTGGCCGGGCAGCATGTCCACCCTTACCGAACACACGAATGACCAAGCGGTCTGCCGAAGCAAAAGCCACCCCTTTACTGACACCGACGGTACCGGTATCCTGTCCAGGTGTCATATGCAGACCGGCGATCGCATCCACCTTCGGATTCTCCAGTACACCGTCCTGAATCATGGCTCGTGCACCGGCAAGCCCCTCTTCTGCAGGCTGGAAAACAAACTTGATATTGCCCGACTTCGGCCTGCCGAGACCCGTAAGCAGCTCAACCGCTCCCATCAGAATCGTTGTATGCGCATCATGACCGCACAAGTGAGCCTTGCCTTCGACCTGGGAGCTGTATTCGGCCGACTTCTGATCCTGGATCGGAAGTGCGTCCATATCTGCCCGCAGTGCAATGGTTGGGCCATCCGTCTCGCCCCGGAGCAGACCTACAACCCCGGTCTTCCCAACGTTACGGATCACTTCAAGTCCCAGGCTTTCCAGATGCTCGGCGACGATACTTGAAGTACGAACTTCTTCATATCCGATCTCCGGATTGCGATGGAAATCTCTCCGCCAGTTCGTGAGCTTTGGCTGTAATTGCTGTGCAAGTTGAAATAATTGTGCTCGTTCCATTAATGCTCATTCCCTTCTTGTTGTTCCGATGAGACCAGCCGTGAATAGATGGCGTCAGCGGAAAATGCAATATGACGTTTCATTGTATCCCTTGACTTGATCGGATCCCGGGATTTGAGGGCTTCAAGAATCTCGGTATGTACGCCCTGGTTAATAACCCGGATATTTTCATCGTATGGCATCAAATCCAGCGCAGGGTTGATCTTGGTACGAATCTGTCTGACTGCCGTCTCCAGGTACGGATTGCCCGAAGCCTTGGCAATCGTGAGATGGAACTTGACATCGAGTGCCCTGAACCATTCCCGTGTACACTCTGGCTCCATACTCTGCTTGATGAAACCTTCCAGCAGTGTCAGTTCGCCTGCGGTGATCCGCTCAGCAGCCAGAAAAGCGCCTTCCGGCTCTACAATCGTCCGATATTCAAACACATGTAACATTTGATCCCAACCACGCATGATTTCTTCCTTCGTTCGTTTATGCGCGTTGGCCGTGATTGGAAGTACGAAGGTACCTCCCTTGGCACCGACCCGCTTCTCGATTAATCCCTTACTCTCAAGGGCCGATAATGCTTCACGAACCGTAATTCGACTTGCATTAAAAATCTCGGCAAGCTCACGTTCAGAAGGAAGCTGGTCTTCACTCATGATTTCCTTAAGAATGATGGCCTCCTCTAACTGTTCCCTGATAAATTCGCTGACTTTTATGGCAGAAACTTTCTCGAATTGGAAAGTCAGTTGGTTGAACATATCAACACTCCGATCGATATAATGTCTAAACCTTATACCATTAACTCTTATTCATAATATAATTCCGAGTAAACAGATATGCAATAGTTTTTTTTGAGGAATCGTCATTATTTTTTAAATCTCGATAAACTCTCTTCTCACTTTGGGGATATTTCGGTTTTGGGATATTTCGGTCGATGAATAATGCTACAACCCTACGTTCACTACGTTAGCAATAGGTATTATGCTTGTTCGGCCAACGAAAAAGACGTTGTCGTGATATACGACAACGTCTCTTCAAAGTGTATCTGTGTTCTAAATAATTTCACTTTACTCGTTCAAGTAAACGGCTTTCCCTGTCCGGGCAGATTCATAGAGAGCTTCCAGGATTTGCGACACCACCAAAGCCTGTTTAGGAGTAACTACAGGCTCCTCATCCTTCTCGATGGCTTCGATCCATTTTCTCATCTCCACATCCGGTGCGCTTTCCGACTTCCCGTCGTAAAAGGCGACTCCGTCCGCACTGAGTGAGATTTCATTCGTATAGAGACGGCTGAATTTCTCACCGTTAATGCGAAGACCGTTCTTCATATCGGCTCCAGCTTCCGTTCCGCTGAGACTGCATTTGGCTTCATCCACATCCAGTGAATTCAGTGCCCAGCTGGATTCCAGCATAATGGTCGCACCATTTTCCATCACGATCATGCCGAAGGCCGAATCTTCCACCGAGAATTTCTTCGGATCCCATGGCCCCCATGCATTCGCTGCATTTTCCTTTTGGGAAAGCTCATGATATGTTGTGCCCAGAACGACCTTCGGTTTGTAGTTATCCATCATCCAGAGCGTCAGGTCCAGTGCATGTGTGCCGATATCGATCAATGGTCCGCCGCCTTGTTTCTCCTCATCCAGGAAAACGCCCCAAGTCGGTACAGCTCTTCTTCGAATCGCATGTGCTTTGGCAAAATAAATCGATCCCAGCTCTCCTGCTTCACACATCTTTTTCAGGTACAAGCTGTCTTCTCTGAAACGGTTATTGTATCCAATCGTCAGCTTTTTGCCTGTTCGTTCAGCAGCTTCAAGCATGCTCTGTGCTTCGGCAGATGTCTTCGCCATCGGTTTTTCACACATCACATGTTTGCCAGCTTCGAGAGCAGCAATGGAAATTTCGGCATGTGAGATATTTGGAGTGAGTACATGAACGATATCAAGCGTTTCATCTTTCAGCAATTCCAGATAATCCGTATACACTTCAGCTTCAGCATTGCCATATTTCTCTTTGGCTTCTTCTGCACGTTCCGGGACAATATCACAGAATGCAACCAGTTCCACATTATCAAGCTTGCTGAGACTCGGCAGATGCTTGCCATTCGCAATCCCGCCACATCCTACAATTCCGATACGGTACACTTTACTCATATCCATTCACCCTCACTTTTGATTTGGTTTGTTTCATTTTCCGAAAAGCTGAGGGAGTCATCCCCAGACGTTTGCGGAAAACGGCATGTAAATAATTGGCATTGTTAAAACCTGAGACAAGCGCAATTTGCTCGATGGATCCATTGCTCTCCTCCAGATTGCGGCAAACCGCACCCAGGCGAATATCTTCCAGCACACGACTGAACGGCATGCCCGGCTGCACCTGGTAAAATATTCTTTGCAGCTGTCTGGTGCTGATATGTAGCTTCTCTGCCACATTTTCCAGTGTCAAGGCATTGGAGTAGTTGGCCTCCATGTACTGGACGGCATATTCATACCTGTACATGGACATATCCCGCTCCGGTGCTTCTACCCGAATCTCTCCGTTATCGTGGGCACGAACGGTTCTCAGCAGGATGCTGATCACCAGCTGTTTAATGGAAGTATAATATCCGATCAATTTACGATCACATGCTTCATACGCTTCCAAAAAACAGTTCATGGCCCGATGGTAATCCTGCACCGGAACAAGTGGCAACGCTCTGAGCTTGGCGATCGTTTCCTCGGATTCTGCTGCCTCCCAGGGATCTACATTCTCTCTGGGCTGCTCCACAATATCCACATGAAGACACAGTTCATCCATGTCCTCTTCGGAATCGGCCTCCTGGTAATGAACAACGCCTGGCCCTGTCAAATACAGCATGCCTTCGGACAAAGAATGCATCTGGTCTCCCAGAATGACTTTCCCCTTGCCCCGCGGAATAAAATGAAATTCGAATTCCGCATGGTTATGAAAATCAACGATTCGACCTGCCGGAAAAGATGTCAGATGAAATCGTAAAACCCGAATTTCGTAATGTCCCCATGCAATGGAAATATCCAACCGCTCAAGGAGGTCCTGTCGTTCAAGCATTTTTTCAAAAGGATATCGGTTCAATATCGTACCTCCCCAACCAGCCTAACCTTGTAAATCACCCAGGGAGATCCTGCGTCCTTCTTTGGCAGAGGTGTTGGCAGCCTCCATCAGGCGTGTCAATTCGGCGGCGATCTGCAGATTTTCAGCAGCCAAGGAATCGTTCTGAATATGAGAGACCCACTGACTGAATGCGCTTTCTCTTTTATCCAGCAGGGGAAGCTCCGTCCACTCCTTATAGGCCTCTGTCCCCGCATTGGTGCGGAGAAGCAGCTTGTCGTCAGGTGTTCCGTACAACAAGGTTCCTTCCGTCCCATGAACTTCAATGGTAAATGGAGAATGACTATTCACAAAGCCAGCCTCTACCACACCAATCGCTCCTGAATCCGTGAACAAGGTGGCAACAGCATTATCTTCTACCTCTTTGCCGGTGACATAACCGAAATTGGCATTTACGCCGGTCACTTCTTGCCCCAGGAAGAGTCTGGTCAGATACATAGGATGGCACCCCAGATCAATCATAGCACCTCCCTGGCATTCCTCCAAGCTGTAAAAGTGCTGCGGCAGCCAATCTGCAATGGCTCCATTGTGAGACAAGCGAACCCTGACATAAGTCACTTTTCCCAACAGGCCTTGCTGAAGCACGTCCTGAATGGTTAACGTATACCCGTCATTCAAGCGAGGTAAGGACACGGTCATTTTGACTCCTTGCTCACGCACCTCAGCCATGATCGCATTGACATCTTTTACTGTTGAAGCGATGACTTTTTCCGTAAAAATATGTTTACCTGCTTTGGCAGCAGCGGTAATTACGTCCTTGTGGTCACGAGTAGGTGCGTCCACAATAACGGCGTCAATATCCTTCTGTGCCAGCATCTCTTCAAGTGACGCATAGAAGGGTACATTCAGACGGCTTGCAGCTTCCTGCCCGCGCTTGGCATCTTCATCCCAAACTGCGGCTATTTCAGTGTCCTCATGCTCCTGGACTTGCTTGATGTAATCCCATGCATGCACATGCCATAAGCTTATTTTGCCGATTCTGATGGTCACTATGTCTTACCTCCTAGTATATAATATCCTGACAACTAAATATAAATTATCACAGACTTCATTTCATTTTAATAGGAACGGACGACAACAAATATATAAAATTGCGACATTCATTCCAAAACCATCGATCCAACTAGAACAAAAATATCTACCCTCCCTACCTCGTGATCAGTAAGGTTCAACCGTTTGGTTAACTCTTGGTCATCCGGAGAATAAAAAGAGACAAGGTGCTCACGCATATACATATGCATGGCACCTCGCCTGTTGAATCATTGGATTCGTTATCCAGTTGAGCATTTTGCATAAATCCAATAAGTGACTTCCAATCTTCAATATATAGATCGAAATGGTTCTATTCGTCTATATATTGCACCCCGGAGCGAGTGGAATCGAATGATGCAAAATACTGAGTTAAGAAATTTAAGGAAGCAGAGTCTCCTCGGCAGGTGGTTCCGGGCTCGGATCCTCTGGGCTCGAGTCCTCTGGGCTCGGCTCTTCCGGGTTCGGGTCTTCCGGACCCGGTTCTTCCCCGGCAGTCACGAACAGCCGTCCTGGTGCTTCGGTCTCGATTTTGTTCCCTGCTGCGTCTTGGACACGAATGACGATGACTCCTCCCTCAAGTACCAATGTGGAAGGTGTAGTATACGTGCCCGTATAGTGGCCAGGCTCCGTTTCCACCAATGGAATCTCGGATCCGCCTTCAGTATTCAGATTCAACGGCAGCTGAATTCGGAATGATGCCGTCAGACCTGGAGCACTGTCAAAGGAAACTGTTACGGTTTCTCCTGACGCAATGCGTACATCTTCTGCAGGTGTAATATTGGTTAACTCAGGGAGCGTTGTTTCCACATAAACCTTACGGGTTACCGTCGCTTTATTGCCCGCGAGGTCCGTCGCAATGACCGTAATTGTGTTCTCCCCTTCATTGACGAGAATACGATGACTGAAGCTGCGATCTCTCTCCAACTTAACCGTCTCGCCGTTTACCGTAACCTTGTTGAGAAATTGTTCCACTGCGCTGCCCGAAACATGCACAACTTCTGCATTGGTCCGGCTTCCTTCCTCTGGTGTAAGAAGTGTTAATTGCGGCGGCGTTTGATCCTGGATAATGACAACTGGAAGCGAGCGGTCCGTTACTTTCCCACCGATCACT
Organism: Paenibacillus xylanilyticus; assembly: GCF_047246825.1. Taxonomy (GTDB): domain Bacteria; phylum Bacillota; class Bacilli; order Paenibacillales; family Paenibacillaceae; genus Paenibacillus; species Paenibacillus xylanilyticus_B. The sequence goes on from NZ_JBFOLB010000001.1 coordinate 1,201,776, forward strand.
GCTTCTGCTGTGAATGCATTGACCCCTGGACGAAGTTTGGCGTCCAACTTAAACTTCCCATTTTCAACCGTTGTGGTTCCTGCCACATCTTTGCCATTGTAGATTTTGATCTGAGCTCCATTCGCCGGAGAGGTTCCGGACACGGTGAAGGTCGATTTATTCGAATACGTGTTCGTCGGTGCCGTAATGACTGGTGCGTTTACCGGATATCTCACCACCGCACGAATCATATAGTTTCCCTCTTCCGCTGGTGCTGTGCTCCACACGCCGCTTACACGCTGCCAGCTCCGCCCCGCATTGGTGCCATTCTCGTCGGTTGCCAGTCCCGGTGCGCTTGTCCCGGCCACAGACTGTACATAAACGATATAGAAATCGCCGTTCACGATAACTGGCTCCGGGAATTCAACGCTGGTCCACTGATCGTTACGTAAAGCTGTACCGTCAAACGGTCCTGCCAGCAAACGTCCAGGTGCGCCATCTGCGCCGGAAGCATCATATACGGCATACTGGAATGCTGTTCCACCAGGTACAGGCCACTCGGTGTTCCAGAATCGAAGCGATGCACCTGTTACTTGAGCCGTTGCCTGCTCAGGTGTCATTCGCACAGCCCAAGCATTATCAGCGGCAACAAAAGCTCTGGCATTCTCAGCTGTTCCATCGTCATATGCGATTTCCCCAGGGAAACCGATAAATGGCTTCAATGCCACACTCGCTTCCGCTGTACCATTTCCAGGCACCGTCACATTTACGGTTTTGCTGTAATAGTCGGCAGCTCTGACGGATAGGGTATAGCTTCCTTCCAGCACATCAAGAACGAAGCTGCCGTCTGCGCCGGTACGAACCTCACCTACCTGAGCATCTTCCAGTACGAGAACGGAAGCGTCGACCAGCGGTTCGCCTGTCCGTTCGTCGGTAACTACACCTTCAATCTGTCCATGAGGGATGGCTTCCAGATTGAAATTGGCTTTTGCTCCATCACCATCGGTGATGGTTACTGTCTGAGTCCGCGGATAGTATCCGTAAGCCTCAGCTTTCAATGTATAATCACCCGCTACATGGGTGAAGCTGTATTTTCCTGTCGATGGGTCTGTTTTCACCGAACGTCCGGTTTCGAGAACGGTGACCGTTGCACTTGCAGGCAGGCTTTGCGGAGTAACGGAACCTGTTTCAGGTTTCTCTGCTTCCGGCTGCTGCTGCTTGGTTTGATTAAATTCAGCCTTATCGGTTCGTGTAACCTTGTACCAGGAATTGTCATAAACCGGTTTAGGTTTGTCACTGCTAAGAACTGCCGCGCTATCTTGTGTTACCGTCTCAGGTGCGATACTCAAAATGCGGAAATCGTCAATATACCAGCCCGTCTTAACCACACTGCTGTCCGAGGTCAGGCGGAATCGGAATTGAACTTCGTTTCCAGTGAGCGCACTCAGATCGTAATATACCGGCGTCCATTGTTTCCCGTTAGAACTATGAGAGAACTTGCCAAGTTCAGACCATGTGCTTCCTCCGTCTGTTGACGCTTCCACATAGCCATAGTCATATCCGCTTTCAATCTCATACCAGTGGTTGAAGGTCAGTGTAGCATCATTGGTTTCCGTCAAATCCACAACTGGCGATACCAGCGAATAGTTCGATCCGTTCTCGTACGTATTATCCAGATCGGTTGCCCAGACATTCGGCGTAGAAACGGCACTTGCAGGGCCATTGACCGGAACACCGCGTTCCCATTCATCCTTGGTTCCCGAGTGGGTCCATCCATTATCGTCACTGCCATCAAAATGATCGACGTAAATATCTTCCGGCACCTCAACCGTGATGGATACCTCATTCGACTTCTCGCTTTCATTGCCACTATAATCCAGAGCAGCAACGGTATAATAGTACGTTGCATCCGTCACTGTGGCCGTATCTGTAAATGTCGTCGCTCGTGTACTTCCAATCGCCTCGTAGTCGGCACCGGATGTCGTCGAACGATAGACAATGTAAGACTCGAGATCCTCATCGTCAGGTCCATTCCAGGACAATGCCACATTACCCAAAATGTCGGCCGCTGCGCTTAATTCTGCAGGCGCCCCCGGAGCGATATCATCCGGTGATTGTACGGAGAAGTCATCAATATACCAGCCTGCCTTTTGGACAGAATTGTCACTGGTCAGGTTAAACTGGATGAACACCTGCTGCCCTGCATATTCTCGCAGATCCACATACTGTGTCTTCCAATCACCGCCTGTTCCCGTGAAGCTTAACAACTCTTCAAACACGTAATCATTGTCTTCGGTAGCGATGTACACTTTGCCGAAGTCAATATTGCTCTCCAGATCAAACCAGTGTTTGAAGGAGACTAATGCACCTTCCGGACTTTCGGTAAGATCAATAGGTGGTGCCAGCAGGTATGCATTGCTGTTCCCTGCATACGTACCTTCCAGGTTGGTTGCAATCACCTTGTCGCCGGAGGCTGCACTGCCAGGACCACTGACCGGTGCTCCCCAAACCCAGGTGCTTCCTGTTCCGCCTGTTGAGAAGCCCAATTGATCTTCTTCAAAATCCTGAACATATCCTGGCTGTACACCATTGGATACAGCCACTTTATACACCTGGCTCTCAAATCCGTTATTGCCGTAATCGTTAACCCGGATATAATACTCCACCCCTTCCGGCTCAATCAGAAATGCCGGAATGGTAGCTGAATAGGTTCCATCCTTGCTATCTCCCGCGATGCGGTTCATCGGCAGATAGACGTACTGACTCGTGCCTGTCGTTTTGGCGAATGCTTCTACCGAAACCACGCCAACGTTATCCGTTACATGCGCAGTGAGCGGGATATCAAGTCCTGTGAAAGCTGAGTTAACAGGTGTGTGTGCCAGGACTGGTTCCTCAAGATCATCTCCTGCGGTAACCACCCGCCCTGATACCGTTCCGATCCCTTCAAGTACAGAGCCGACAGCATCCAGCGCATTAATAATGCCATGTCCGTATCCATTGTTTGGCGATGTTGGATATTGACTATCCGTTCTCGGAGTTGCTGTATCCATAATAATCTGTTCCAGCTGATCTACGGTCAGGGAATGATTGGCCTGAAGCAGGAGTGCTGCAAGTGCTGTGGTATGCGGGCCTGCCATGGATGTTCCGTCCCATCCTCCCTCATATACCCCACCTGGAACAGAGGAACGGATATTGACCCCTGGTGCCGAAACTTCTGGCTTAATCTCGTCATATGGAGATGGACCGAGGAGTGAGAAGGAAGCCAAATTACCGTTAATATCCGTAGCGCCTGTGGCGAAGCTTTCAGGATAATTGGCAGGATTCGCGACCGAACCTGGGCCTCCAGGATTCGTCAATCTCACATTACCGGCAGAAAACTCGGGGAAAATCTGTGCATCCCGCCAGGCTTGTACCATTGGCCGGAACCACTCGTCCAGTCCTGCACCGCCACCCCAGGAGTTGTTGACCACATCTGGGGCGAGTTCAGGATGAAGGTTGCCTTCGGCATCCACAGGTGCAATCAGCCACTGTCCGCCGTCCAGGATAATGGCATCCGTTGTTTCCGGATTAAATATCCGTACACCGATCCATTTGGCACCTGGAGCAACCCCGATCTGATTGCTTCCATCTTCTTCTGAACCTACCATTGTCCCCATCGTATGTGTACCATGCCCATCCTCATCGGCAGGCAGGGAAGCGTTACTATGTGGATCATACCAGCTGAGCTCTGGATCGACGATATTGCCTGATGCATCAAGTCCTCTCCATTTGCTGCGAAGAGCTGGATGAGTATAATCAACTCCACTGTCCAGATTGGCAACAACGATGCCTGTTCCATCGATTCCTCTCTCCCAAACAGCGGGTGCATTGATATAATCGATATTCCATTCAACGTTCTCTGTCGCCAGGTTACCCTTTGATGCGGCTGCCGAGTCATTGGCATCTGCTGCATCTTCTTTGGCTGGCGTTTTGGCAGGATCTGCAGCCGGGGCCGCACTTGCGTTTTCTTTGCTTACCTCGGCTTTTTGCAAGTAACGTGTTTCGTTAGGAAGGACTTTCTCCACTTCGGGCAGCAGAGCAATCTGTTCCATGACTTCCTTAGTACTCGTTACGGCCAATGAATTGACGATAAAATAGCTTTTATATTCTTTGACCTTGCCCAGGTCAATTTCCTTCTCGAGATAGCTTTCCAGCGTGTACTGAGTCCGAGATGCCGTTTCCCGCAGAGAGCTGACAACAGAATTCCGCACGGACAGCTTGGTTGCTGAAGCCGTTTGTTTCTCTATTGTCGCCTTTTCCATGGCCTGTTTGGAGACAGCTGAGGTATCCACCTGTTCCTTCATTTTCACCAGATAGGTGACATAGTCACTATCTTCAAACTGCTTGGTCAACTTCGCGTTGACTTTGGATGTCGAAACCTTGGCCAGGCCAGATTTCATGTCGATTTTTTGTGATGCGGAGGTTTCAGCTGATACCGGATGTACGATCGAAAATGCAAGGAGAAGCGAGAGCCCCATGGAGATGGGCTTGCGTAACCGATTAATCTTTATCAAACTTTTCCACTCCTTTTACCCGGTTTTTGAGTTATTCTGGTGCATATGCCCTTCTCTGCAAAATCAAACGGGAAAAACGGCCTTTTTGCGGACCACAATAGACGCCCGACTCACTACATAGAGCCTCACCTCCTTTAAAGGTCTGGTTAAGGGACAATGTGAAACAGTAGCAGCTGTTTGTTGATCCTAGAAGTCAAGTAGAGGAAAGATTATGGTTTAGTCATGAGAGTGAATGTCTATAAGCATTCATATGGGAGGGTAATCACGAGCGTTAGCAAAGGACTTGCCAGGGAGTAAATGAATCAATCGATTAGGGAGTAGGTTGAGTGATGTTTGAATCTTTATGAATTTCACATAATATACAATTTGATTTTTAATTGGATTTTTATGGAATAGTATAGAACCAGAATCCGATATATACAAGCATTTTTCTTGATAAATATAGAAATTAAGCCTTTTTAATGCTTTTATAAGTCTATCGTCTCTCACAGATCGGAATCACATTTTCGCAATTGCGCAACATCGGGGTATTTACAGGTCAAATTAGAGTCTTTATAACCAAGACTTATCGCATCACTATCTTGAAATAGAATAGAACGACAAAAAGAACCGGCATGGTTGCCGGCTCCGTCCGTCTTTAGTCCATCTCTATTTTGAATACCACAGGTGAATCGCTCTTTATACTTCTCGTTGTAATCGTAAGGGCATCCGCTGTTCTTATCCAATGAGGTTGTTCCTCAAAACCCAATACCTCTATGCTCTTAATTATTCCATGAAAATGATGAGAATTCTCCTTCAAGGATTGAATACGAACTTCTCCGTCATCCGGATAGACCAGAACCGTTGCGTACAGACTGCTTTCTTTGACTGTAAAACGAATATCTTCACTCGTAAAAATTTTGGTATCTCCGTCTGTGAACTGACCTTCCTTCACTTCTGTCGGGCCTTCTCCGTAGATACGCCAGAAGGTGGTATCATATATGGCTTCGCCATTCACCTCCAGCCACTCGCCGATCGCGAGCAGAATATCCCTGTCTTCATCGGGGATGCTGCCATCCGCTTTAGGTCCAACATTCAGGAGAAGATTGCCGTTTTTGCTCACAATGTCGACCAGGTCCCTGATGATTTCATTTGCTGTCTTGTAGTTATTACTTTCCGTGTAACACCAGGAGTTTTTGGCGACGGCTGTATCAGTTTGCCAGAAGTACGGTTTGAGATCGGCAAATTGCCCCCGTTCCACATCGGGAACGGCACACCCCAGGACAAATGCGTCATGTTTATAGTTAATCGCTACAGGAATCCCCCACTCTTCGCCTTTGTTGTAGTAATACGCGCTGAATTTTTTCAGATAGGGTTTGAAAGCAGCGGTCTGAATCCACCAATCAAAATAAAAGACTCGAGGCTGATATTGGTCAACCAGTTCACAGCAGCGAATCAGCCAGTCTTCCAGAAATTCCGTGGATGGCGGCGAGCCATACAGGTCGTGATGGTCCGGTTCAGGCATGGCAGGCCAGTAAAAATCCCCACGTCTGAGCGGTTCCTTGATATCTGAATCGAATTCCTTCCCGTGGGACATGAAAAACCAGTGCTCGGCCCGGTGCGAGGACACGCACAATGTCAGACCCTGCTTCTCATAAGCGGTCTTCATCTCCCTGAGAAGATCCCGTTTGGGTCCCATTTGAACTGTGTTATAGTGGGAAATGGAGCTTTTATACATTTGAAAACCGTCATGGTGCTCAGCGACAGGCATCACATATCTGGCTCCTGCCTTTTTAAATAGCGCAGCCCATTCGTCTGCATTGAACTTTTCAGCACGGAACATCGGAATGAAATCCTTGTACCCAAAATCCTTCGGGTGGCCATAAACTGCCAGATGATGCTCATGGGCTTTGGAACCCTGGATATACATATTACGTGAGTACCACTCACTATCATAAGCCGGAATGGAATACAGTCCCCAGTGAATAAAAATGCCAAACTTTGCATTTTTGTACCAATCCGGCACCTCAAAAGCACTAAGCGAGCTCCAGTTATCCTTGAATCGGCCTTTCGCAATGGTCGCTTCAATCTGTTGCAAATATTCGTTACTGTCCATGATCTGTTCTCATTCCTTTCGTTATCCTGTTCCCTTGTATTGTAGTGGCATGATGAACGGATAGACATGCAGAACACTAACTTTTGGATGGACAATAATAACCTTGTAAGGAGATGAGAGCCGTGAATCATCAGACGCTGCTTACGAACTACCTGTCCAACCTGCAAGTGGAATTGTTCATGGTCGACTACAATCGGTGCGGAGCCGACTGGCGTGATCTGGATTATACTCCCGACTACAGCAAATTTTATTGGATATGCGAGGGGGAAGGATGGTTGAAGATCAGGGATCAGGAATATTATCCGGCACCTGGACAGCTCTTTTTGATGCCTGAGGGGGTCACTCAATCCTATTCGGCCATTAGTGATCAACCTTTTCTCAAATACTGGTGTCATTTCAGCGCAAAGGTCGGGGGGATCAATCTCTATCAAATTCTGGAGTTCCCTCACTTCTGTTCCATAGAGCGACCTGAGCTGGTCAACGACATCTTTAATAACATTCTTTTGCATGCCAAATCAGGTGAGGTATATGGGCACATGATGGCCAAAAGTAAACTCACGGAGCTCATCTCCCACTATCTGATGAATCTGGATCTGGAGCAGATCACTTATTTGAATATACCTGTTATTGAAAAAATGTCTGCCATACTGGCTTATATCGATGCCCACATTGAAGAGAATATAACGGTTCAGGATCTGGCTCGCATTGCCTATATGCATCCAAACTATTTTATTCGTTTCTTCAAACAGCAGATCGGCACCCCGCCCATACATTACATCACGGGCAAAAAAGTGGACAAAGCCAAGGAACTGCTCTCCTGTACACCAAGCACCATTACGATGATTGCCGAACATCTCGGCTTCCGCGATTTGTATTATTTTTCAAGACTGTTCAAGAAACATACCGGTCTAACCCCTACTGAATTTCGTAAACAAACGACACCGTTGGCAACGTAAGGATAGATTATGAGGACTGGATATGCAGTTCTGAACGTAATATGAAATGGAGTCCCCTATGAGGAACCCCATTAATTATAAGTACATGTTATGGAGTCCTTCGCTTAGTTGGATGACTCTTTTGATCTCTTTCAAATAGGCATAGCCATAATCTTCATCGGGTTCGAGATATGTGCCTTCTGCCCACTCGTTCCAGGCATTGATGAACATGAAGCCGCTCTTGTACGAATTCCGGCTCCGCTCCATCTGTCTGGACAGATACACCCCAAATTTCTCGGGAGTGGAACCAAGTGTACTCTGTCCGTTCATGCCGCGACGCGGCGTATTATCCCAATTTACAAAAGCACCCGGGTATACCACTTCCCCGTTTCGATGTGGCGACCTATCCAGAATGGCAGACCAGACTTTATCATAGTTCACAACAATATGCTTCTGACTCCCGATATTCATCTCGATCCAGATTTCGTTCGTGTGACCATGGGCAAACGTATAATGCGGCTCAAATTCCATGCTTGCGTCAAAAATCTGGTTATTATAGGTCGGGAAACCGCCTATCGTTTGCACAAAATGAATACCCTCCAGCCCATGTTTTATGGCCAGCATGCGCCAGTAACGAATCATATCCTCACAACGGGGAATGCTGGCAGGCCGGTATATAAGGAACATGGGTTTTCCATCCACCCGGATATAGCGTTTGTCCTTAAAAGCCCTGACCAGATAATCGAAATGTTCTTTCCAGTCGCTCTCATCTCCATAATCCTGTGAAATCAGAATATCCGATTCCTGACCATCCCATTTGCGTGTCCAGGTTTCATTGGCCCAAGACAAACAAAATGGGAAATCGGGTTCCCCGGTTTTTATGATCTCGTCAACCGGCTTTTCAAGCAGCCGCTTACCCTTAAACCAGTAGTGATAATAACAGAATCCATATATTCCATATGATTTTGCCGTCTCTGCCTGCCATTTGCGCACCGCAGGGTCCGTCAGATCATAATAATTCTGCTGCAATGGCTTCCTGGGCTGGATATGGCCCGAATATAAGGGAACTGTTTTTTTCACATTCGTCCATTCGGTGAATCCTTCCCCCCACCACTTGTCATTCTCAGCAATCCGATGAAATTGAGGTAAATGTAACGCAATAAGTTTCAATCAGGATTCCTCCATTAGACAGCCGGATTTATCGGAATATACGATCCAGAAGCTGCAAGCTTTTCTGAAAATAGGAATGATTATATTTGACGTAAGCCATTGCCCGGGAAGCAGCCAGTCTTCGCTGATCCACCTGGTTCCAGTAATAGTCGAACTTCTCAACGAGCTGCTCAAGCGAATTGTAGCTTTGGAATACGTCCGTATCCGGACCAACGTTTGATGATATCGAGATTAATTGGAACGTTCCGCAAGCCGCTACCTCCAACACGCTTCTGATCGAAGAGTTGTCCTGAATAACAATTTTGGTACCGTTGTACAACCACTCCCGCTCTTCATGAGCCTGCACAGGGATAAATGCTCCATATCGCTCCCATCCCTTCCCCTCAACTCGTACCTTTTTGCCGGACAATAAGGCATGATTCGCAAATTCAAAAAGGCAACTGCCAGGCTGCGCATCACCAATGATATACACATCAGACTCGTCATGCTTGCGAGCTGTCTGAGGATAGAATACGTTAGAATTCGGTGGAAAAGGAACTTCATAACATAACGCATTACCCATGCGCTGATAGGATGGAATATTCGCCGATTCCTGTGTGAATACATAATCGAATAAGGAGATCACGGATTCCAGGTGCTTTACACCAGATTGATCGGATAACCAAATGGCCTTTTTGATAGGCGAGACCCGTAACGCTTCAATGTTCTCCTCCGGCAGTTCTTCTTCCCCGCCCAGTAGAAGAATCAAATCCGTTTTGGATGTCTCCAGATATGTTCCAATAGGTTGAATTGTTTTGATTTCATATATGCTTTTCACGAGATGCCTCAGACTCTGTTCCACCAGAACGGACATGGACGAAGTCTCTCGATTCATACACGGCGTAATAAGAAGCACATTTAATTGTTTGTACACGACCTTTGGCGGATCATCCTTAGGTGGACGATGACCATCCTGTAAAATTTTCATCAGGTGCTGCTGCAGATCCGTCTGCTGGATGGTCAGATGATGCTGAATCGACTTCAATTTCCGATTTAATATGAAATTCATCTGTCTAAGCAACCTTTGATTGGGTTGCTGGACAGAGAGCTTGTTTTTATGAGATTTGACTTGTATGCGTCTCTTTTTTTTGATGACCAAACCCTCCATCCCAAAGCAGATTGATACTCACTGCCTACAATATGCATGGATGACTGGCTAGGTTTCTAGAGTTGGATTTTTAGGTGTTCAACTATGTGTGAACGTTGTTTCTCCCAATAAATGTGCCAGAACCCCGTGTCCATCCGGTTCTTGTCCTCATAGAATATATCAAGACCAGATAGGAGTTGATATGTTTGCCAACATTTGATAGCATCCTCGTTACGGGAAACCAGACCATCAATCAGGATCTGCATGTGAATGGAAATGAAACGGTTGGGTTGGACCTGCATGTAAACGGAAACCAGACAATTGCCGGCCATCTTCAGATTAACGGCAGCAGTTCCCTTACAAGCAATCTCGGAGTCGGCGGAGTTATCGATGCAGGGGACAGTGTAAAAGCCGCCACCCAGCTCATGGCGCTTAATCAGCCGACCCTTCCTGCAGCTTTGCCGGTAGTGCAGCAGTTGTTGTATTACAATCCGGGTGTCTTGAATCAACCAGGCCTTGTTCTGACGGGAACCAGCGGGAATCAATATGTGTTGTTTATCGATGATAGCGGAGGAACGCCCAATCTCGCTATTCAGATGATATGATGCAAGAAAAGCGTGCGAAAAAGCCGATCCGCAGAGATGTATCACTCTGCGGATCGGCTTTGTTTTATTTGATTACGATTATCGGCTAGGAATTAATATGGACAATGCACTTTTGGATTCCATTTTTATGCTTAACAGCTCTTCATCACGAAGCTTCACCTGAATATTACCAGACTCTTCTCCATCATTGAAGAGAACGACGGCAATGGAACCGTCCCTGTTGTTGAACGCAACGTTCTGAATGGAAGCATGACTTGACGTCGATTCGATGCGAACGGCCTTCGGGCGAATGATTGCGCTAAAATGAGCCAGGGCATAGTAATCCAGAGTATAGGTAAGCTCACCCGTTTGCTGGTTCACCTGCACGATGCCGCGACACGTGCTGCGACCGAAGCCGGGTACCGTTGGACCGTTGTTCTCATCCAGTGCCATATTCCAAAGCACCAGAGACTTGCTATAGTTTTGAAGAATCTGAATTCCTGTGCGCATGACATTGGAGAAAGCCTGCTCGAAGGGAGGAATCCACTCCCCTCCTGACCCTTCTGTGAAGTGTACTTCTTTACCAGCATACGCTTCATACACCTTCGTTTGTGCCGATGCTTCGCCTCCGTACCAATGCCAGGCAACACCATCGACTTCCTCTCCCGCCTGCTCCAGCACGGTAAGAGGATAAGCGGGCTCATCCCAGTTGTGGTCATAACAGAGAATTTTGGTCTGAATACCCTGGCGGACAAAGGCAGGTTTAAGATGATTTTTGATAAAATCCGCCTGCGCTTCCGCTGGCATTAACATGCCGGGATAATGCCCCGGTTCATACAGTGCCTCATTCTGTGGTGTCACCGCATAGACCTGCAGTCCATGTTCCGCATAAGCTAGAATATATTTGGCAAAATACTCGGCGTACGCCGAATAATATTCACGCTTCAATTGACCGGTGATCATCGATCCACTGGTTTTCATCCACCCGGGTGCACTCCAAGGTGAAGCAAACAGCTTCAGGTCCGGATTCAGTTCCAGTGCCTTTTGGGTTAAAGGAATTACATCTTCCTTATCATGCGCAATGCTGAAACGGGCGAGCTCCATATCCGTTTCCCCTTCAGGAAGATCATCATAGCTGTATACCGTTCTGGCATAATCCGATGCCCCCATCGGATTACGTACAACAGACAACCCGATGCCATCATGAGGATGGAACAGTCTGGTCATTACCTCTGCCCGCTGCTCCTCATTCAATATCTGATGGATCAGATAGGCTGCCGAATCAGTAAAAGAAGCTCCGAAACCGTCCATTTCCTGAAACGTCTGCTGATCATCCAGATGGACTACGATTGTCTCCTGATCCGCATGAAGCGGTTTCAATTGTTTCTCTGATACAGGCACAAATATTTCATGCTCTCCTGTAGATTGATACATCCTGATTTGGCTCATTTGATTCCCTCCGCGATTCTTTTATTGGATACCCAGTTTCTCCTTGTTCTGTTTCATCTTCTCACTGCGAACCTTCACGATCTCTTCCCAGCGATTTTCATCCAAAAATGACTTATATGCCGCAAGCGCACTATCAAATGCAGCATCATCCTTGGCCCGAACCATACTTACCAGTGTCGAATTCCATTTGGTATTAATCGCAGACAGTGCACGTGCCTCCTGCGTTCCTTGATCTGGGTTAATATTCTCCAGGATGAAGTGTGGCTTGAGCTTGCCTTTGCCCCATTCCTGCATTTGTTTAATCGACTCAGGAAAAGCATCCGCACTTAATGCCTTATGACGGTCATGCCCGAAGAACATGAATTCGCCCATACGATAATCCTTTTTGAACTTATCTGCATTGTTGAGCTGCAAATCCTTCACAGCAGGCAGTAATTCTACCGTTCCGTCCGCTTTGGTTTGATAGGTTTCACCTTCGATGCCGTAATTCATCAGAGTCTGACCTTCTTCACTGAGCAGATACGTGAAGATCTGAATCGCTTTGGCCGGATCTTTGCTGTCCTTGGAAATGAAGTTAATCATCCAACCCGTAATGCCGGATTGATTCAGTGTCGGTGCGTTGCCTTTGGTACTCTGTGGACCGTCAATCGCAATATACTCCTTGCCAGGGTTAGCACTCATGTATATTTGAAGATTGCCACCTTGTTGAGGTGTGCCGTCCAGCAGCATCGTTGCGTATTTTCCCGATTTCACTTTTTCCTCAAATGCTGTGCCGTCATCCGCAAAACTGTCATCACTGATATTGCCATCTCTGTATACCGTGTTCAGCGTCTTTAGCCAGGCAAGATAGTCTTCATCCAAATTTCGATCATAGAATTCGCCATTCTCGCTCTCCAGCGGTACACCAATGAAATCCTGCAGGGTATCTCCGAGTGACCCCGTTCCTTCGCCAATGGAGTTAAATCCGAAAGGAATCAGCGTCGGAAACTTCTCCTTGATCTGCTTCATCACATTCTGGAATTCTTCCGGTGTACCCATTACGGGACTTCCCAGTGCTTCATACACATCCTTGCGGATGATAAATGCGGTTTTAGCTGGAATGTTACCGCTATCATAATCGGCTTGCGTATTGGAATAGTTCGGGTATCCGTAGGTCTTGCCATCAGCAAGCTGGAACCAGTTTAAGGTATCGGCTGCAGCCACCTTGTTGAAATACGGATCATATTTCTCAGCCAAATCATTCAGCGGCAGTGCCCAGGTTGCGGCCTTTTGCACGACAGGAGAGTTGGAGTCAAACACTGTCAGCAGGTCAGGCATATCTCCACCGGCAAAAAAGGTATTTAATTTGGTGTCATCCCCTGTAATGAATTTGATGTTGATGTTCAGGTCCTCTTTGATTTTCTTCGTAACAATGTCTTTGCCAAAATCGGTGTTCCACCAGTCCGCGTTGACGTACCAGGTCAGATCTGTCACTTCTTCCTTTTTGTCCAATTGCCACGCCGGCGTCTCTGGATCAACCGTATAGCGGTCTTCAATGGAAACCCAGTTCCCCTCACTGGAACCACCCGCTCCCCCGCTGCAACCTGTAATCATCAGTACCGCTGTCAGCAAGGCAGCACTCAGTTTAACGCCCGTTTGGCCTATGGCCTTCTTCATCTTCAACATAGTGTTTCCTCCTCAAAATAGTCTTTTGAACTAACTTGGAATTAACGTTACTCTTTGACCGCACCCAACATCATTCCTGATATAAAATACCTTTGAAGGATGGGATATATCAGCACGATCGGCAATGTGGTAATCACAATTGTGGCAAGCTGCACGCCTTTGGTCGTCGTTTCGATTACCGCCGAACCTCCGATATTTTGCATGGATTGGGTCTGGGATTGAACAATAATTTCATACAGCATCATCTGCAGTGGATACAGGGATTGGTCCGTAATATACAACTTGGTGGTCATGAAGTCATTCCATTGTCCGACTCCATTGAACAGCGCGATCGTAGCCATCGCTGGCATGGAGAGCGGGATGAAAATTTTGAGGAAAATATGCCAATCCCCTGCGCCATCAATCTTGGCCGATTCTTCCAGGGAATCCGGGACGTTCCGGAAGAAGTTCATCAGAATGACGACATCATAGAAACTGAACAACGCCGGAATGATGTATACCCAGAAGCTGTTAAGCAGACCGAGGGATTTGATCAAGAGGTACGTTGGAATCATTCCACCCGAGAAGAACATGGTGATGACACCCATGGCAACATATAATTTACGGCCCCGTATGTACTTTTTGCTCAAACCGTAACCAACCATGGCGCAGAAAAATACGTGAGTAACCACTCCGATTGTCGTTTTCGAAACCGAAATGAAAAAGGCCTGCCAGATACCCGGATCGTTAAATACAGCCCGATAGTTCTCCAGTGAGAACTCTGGTGACCAGAAGATAAAACCACCTTCCGCGAGCGCCCTGCCTGAACTAAAGGAAGAGATAATAACATTCCAAAGCGGGACTACAATAATAACAGTACATATAAACAGTAAAATAATATTCAGGGTATCAAAGATCCGGCTATCGAGATCTTCTTTAGCCACCTTTCCATTCACGCGGTATGCCTCCTTCTAGAGCACAGATTGATTATCGTTGAGCTTGCTCGTGATTTTGTTCGCGGTAACCAGCAGAATGACTGACACAATCGAGACACCCAAACCAACCGCTGTCGCGTACGAAAAGTCGCCTTGAGACATCCCCATGCGATACACATAGGAGTTGATGACCTCTGCTTTTTCACGATTTTGAGAGTTCATCAGAACCAGTGTCTGATCCAGGTTGGAGCCAAGTAAACCGCTTACAGTAAGAATCAGATTCAAACTGATGATCGATCTCATGTTGGGGAGCGTGATATTCCAGATTTGTCTGAGCCTGCTTGCACCATCGATTTTGGCCGCTTCATAATACGTGGGATCGATCTTCGACATTATCGCCAGATACAAAATAGTCCCCCAGCCTGCCTCTTTCCATATATCCGATAACGTGGCAATCCACCAGTACTTCCCTGCATCCAGCAAGATATTTGACGGCTGCGAGATGAGTCCCAGACTGAGCAGGATTTGGTTGAACAAACCCGTTGTTGAAAACCAGGTAATGAGCATTCCGCCCAGTACAATCCAGGACAAAAAGTGCGGCAGGTATGAAACCGTTTGCACAAATTTCTTGAATCGCCCGCTGTTAAGTTCGTAGATCATAATTGCCAGAATGATCGGAATGACGAATCCAATCCCCAATTTGAGAAAACTGATTCCCAGCGTATTCACAACCGCGTCCCAGAAATATTTATCGGACAGTATAATTCTGAAATTCTCCAAACCTACCCATGGCGCGGTAGCGAGCGTATCGATGACCGTGTAATTTTTGAAAGCGATCGTCAAACCGTAAATCGGGATGTAACAAAAAATAATCATAAAAATAATGCCTGGTATAATCATGGACTGAATTTCCCATTGTCTGCGATAATCCACGACGAACTCTCTAACCCTCTGCCCCATTGGTTTCTTTTGTTTATGACCGGGTCTGATTGGCTTTTTGCCGCCTGTCGTCTCAACAGCTAATTTACTCACGTTCCATTGCTCCCCTCTGACTTGCCGCATTTATATAAAAACGTTTTTATTTTTGTGCATAAAAACCCCCTCTACTTGCATGAATCATTAAAAAAAGACCGGGAATGACCCCTTACAGCTATGCTTGAACATCATTCCGGTCGATCTTTAGGTGACTTGAACCTCTTACAATAAGTTCACCTGCTAATTTTTGGGCTGCGCCCTGCTCTTTCTTTTTGATCATGCCGACCAATTGGTTGATGGCCAGTATCCCTTGTCTTGCAATCTGGTTCCTTACCGTCGTGAGCGGCGGCGAAAAATAGGGGGCGATATCAATATCGTCAAAGCCCACAACACTTACATCCTGGGGAACTTCATACCCTTCCGATTTCAAAGCATGAATACAGCCGACCGCACTCAGGTCGTTACCCGCGAGAAATGCATCGGGACGCTTGCCTGGATGCAGGTGCAAAAAGGATTTTATCGCACTGTACGTGCCCTCTTCCTCAAAATAACCCTGAATGATATAGTCATCATCCACCGGAAGCTGGTATTCACGCAAAGCCGCCAAATACCCCTCCCTGCGCTGTACGCTGTCGAACATCGTGTCCACGCCGGATATGTAGGCAATTTTCCTGTGTCCCAGCGAGATCAGGTACTTGGTTGCTTCGTATGCCGCCACATAGGAGTCGAAAATGACGCTCCCCATCGTTTCGCTCTGGTAAACACGATCCAGAAAGACAGCCTTGATCTTGTCTTTTTGCATGGACAGAATATCCTGCT
Organism: Paenibacillus xylanilyticus; assembly: GCF_047246825.1. Classification (GTDB taxonomy): domain Bacteria; phylum Bacillota; class Bacilli; order Paenibacillales; family Paenibacillaceae; genus Paenibacillus; species Paenibacillus xylanilyticus_B. Next base: position 1,218,040 of record NZ_JBFOLB010000001.1, read on the forward strand.
CATCAATCCGAAGCTCTTCGTATATGATGACACCATCGACGCGGCGCCCCAGGATATTGCTCATGATGACCTGTTTATCCTTGGTGACAAATACATTCAGCCCATAGCCGAGACGGTCACACTCGCGAGACATCGACTCAACCAGCTTGTAGAAATACGGACCCGATACACTGGTCGTGAAGAAGCCCAGCATCTTGGTTTGCCCGGATTTTAACAGCTTGCCGTTCAGATTGGGAACGTAGTTTAACCGCTCTGCCACCTTAAGCACGTGAGACTTGGTCTCCGGATTGAGGACGTCCACGCCATTAAGGGCGTTGGAGACGGTGGATATGGAGACACCAGCTTCCCTTGCAACATCTTTGATCGTAACTTTAGCCATTATGTTTGTTCCTTTACTATAAAAACGTTTTTATATTGTTAAATTAGCATAAAACCGTTTTCAACACAACACTTTAATTTTTTTCGTGTCGTAAGCTCATGCTTTTTTTAAGTATACATATTGAAAATCTGCTCCAATTGCTCTGCCAAGCGATCCAGACGGACAAAGCGATCAGCCCGGATAACTTCCCTTTTCTCCACCAGCATAAGCATGATGGGAACGGTCAAAATGAGAAACCTTGAGGCCACCTCTTCTACCTGATTCGCATCGATGTGTCCCAGATGAATTGAAGGATAAGGCTTAAGCAGCTCCCTGATCTTGGGAAGCAAAGCATGGCATACACTGCATTCCTGGCGGGAGACGTATAGAAAACTCATTTCATGCTGCTCAATAAACTGTTCAACCATGTCCATGGACGTTAATTCATATATTTCTTTCATGTGCGCCTCCGTCTTACACAAAAATGTTTAGCAAGTATCAGTGTACCATGATTACGATCCCTGATAAAATTCGCATGTAAGTGAATTATCCAATCATTAGCCAGCTGGAGTTCCTTCATACTTTCAATAAAACGGACACGATCCTGTGAAGTCCTGCAGGGTCGTGTCCATTTTAGTTCAATCTACCTTCGCACCATACGAACGCATAAAAAGAATCGCTTGTTCCCTGTCTATTCGTGCACCTTTGACGTCCAAGGATTTCAAATCAATTCCCTCCAGATTGGCACCGCGGAGATCGGCTCCCAGAAGCTTGGCTCTGCTCAGCGTTGCTCTGGTCATGTCACAGTCTCTTAGATCTGCCTTACCAAGATCCGTATCGGAGAAATCCGTTTCATAGAATCGAATGCCTCGCAGATCCTGTTTGCCCAGTTTTGTATGTCTCAGATTCGTATAGGACCAATCCCCCTGAATGAGGGTTACCCCATCCATCTGTGCCCCCGAGAAATCGGATCCGGTCATTTTACAGGACGTAAATTTGGAAACAAACAGGTTGGCTCCGTTAAATGTGCAGTTCTCAAAAGCAGATTCGGTATGAAATGATCCGTTCAGGCTCGCCCCTCTAAAATCACATTCAATAAACCGACAACTGCTTGTCTCAATTTCCTCCATCGAGGCATTCATAAAGGTACACTGCTTGAACACACAGCGCATCAGCTCTCCGTATCTCAAGTCGTGCCCGTCAAAATGCACCGCTTCATATTCCTGATCCTTGTATTGGTACACGCTAATCCTCCTACTAAACATCTTGTCTCTAGTAACCCAAACTTTTTATACTATACCATACCCCTATCAAGTACCTGCCTAACTGATGGTGAAAGTCAAGAAATTTAATTTGTAAAAAGCTAAGGTAACGAAAAAAGGCGTCTCTATTGCTACTGCACTCTACAGTAAACTGATCGCCTTTTCATGCTGAAGTATGATGTTTATTTCCAGTCTCTTTTTTTCAGATATGATTCAAATACAAACGTTCCAAACGGCAGCAAACCGGCTATAACGCCCATGATCCAGCGTGCTGCCTTCCACCGGTTTACAACAGCCAGATGTACCAGTGCAATAAGATACAGAGGAAACAGTATCCCGTGGATCATGCCCATGATGGTCACCGGAGAAGAAATGTCTGCAAAATATTTCAAAGGCATGGCAATCAGAATCAGTAAGAGCAGGGATATCCCTTCCCATATTCCCGCTATTTTAAATCGGCCTGTCACAGTTTTCATAAAATCCAATCTCACCTTTCCAATCACGGTTTGTGAATTATGTAACGTTATCCTCATTCAGTATAACGCATGGCTTGGAGTGAAATATGGTTCAAATTTGAATAATTATTGAATCTGCATCGGCATGATTTAACTACTCCTTTGGTCAATGAAAAAAAGCCACGAAATGCGCGGCTGAGTTCAAGTTGTTTCTCGCTCGATCAGTTGATAACGAAAAAAGATCAATTAATTTGAATTACGGTTGGTTCAAGCTCTTTTAATGTTAACCACCGCATGCCTGCTTCAAAATGTTCCTGAAAAGATTCGTTCAGGATCACCTCAGGGAAAACGGGCATTAACTGCTCTGCCTGATATGCTTCCCATCCACGAATAAACGCATCTGCTTCTATCTGTTTTTGATAGATCACTACTCTGTCCGGTGCAAGGATTGCATTCACGGTTTGTATAATGGTATATACCTTTTCAGCAAACACTTGCGGTTCCATGGGGCTGTACCAATCCGTCTCCATGGGAAGAAATTTGATCTCTCCCGCCATGCCGTTTTTGCCTTTGACTACTTTTCCATTCAGGTAGATGCCCATGCCCGGAGGATATTGCGTTGGGAAATAGATTCCGATTACACTGTGATCCTCCTCATCCAGTTCCTGCCGGGAACAATAACCGCTGACTGCCGCATTCACATCATTCTCCACCATCACTGGGAGCCCAAATTTCGCTTCAATATCCTCAACCAAACGGATACCTTTTAACTGCTGATGGCTGCTTACCGTTACCTCACCATTCACCGTTTGTCCGGGAATTCCAATTCCAATCCCTTTAATCGAAGGAAACTGAGCCAGCATTTGTTCAATAATGACATGGAATTGTGTCTGATCAAAAACAGGCAAGGTATGCACTTCTTTCAGCAAAATGTGGTTTTCCAAATTAATAACTGTTGCCGTAATCACATCCTGCCCCTGCTTGTCATTCATATACATCACCAGAGCGAGACTGAAATCATAGTTATAACGGTACGTTAGAGCTGGTCTGCCTCCGTTGGAAGGAATCGTCTCATCCTCGAAGAGCTCTCCCTTTTCACATAACTCTTTTACCAGCGAGTTCACCGTAACCACACTTAATTTGGTTAATGAGGCAAGCTGTGGTTTGGTCGCTGTCTCAACCCGTTTCATGACTTGACGCACATTATTTATATTAATTTCTTTCATCAAAATCGCGTTCGCTATTTTCATTACATCCATGCCTCCACGTTTCAACGTCATGTAGTAACTATACAATATCTTGAAAGTGATGAAAAACGACATGTGGAGATATCCGATTCTTTTCTATCCAAAACCATTGAAATTCGTCAGATGCAGCACAAAAAGAGCACACCAATCTATTCAATTCGATAGAATGGCGTACTCTTTCTTTCATAATCTCTATGCAGCTGCCTGAATGGCTTCTTCCTTGCGACTAATTGCATAAATGGCGGATACCAATCCCAGCAGTATGAGAATTGATCCTACCCAGCCGTTGTATAAAATAGATGAGTGATTAATCACAATACCGCCGATATACGTGCCGAAGGCAATCCCTGCGTGGGCAATCCCCGAGTTGGTGCTGATTAACGTTTCAGCTGTTTCCGGAGATGTTTTCATAATCAGACTGTTCTGTACCGGCGTAACCGTCCAGCTTAAAGCACTCCAGATACTTAACAAGAGCATGAACGCAATCAATGGCAGTTCTACGCTGAATGGAATGGCAGCCATGCTCACGATGAAAGGAATCAACACAATCACAATGGCTTTTGCCGGATGCAGGCGATCCGATAACATGCCGCCAATTCCCCCACCAGCTACAGCTGCGATGCCAAACATCATATAGATAAAGGTGACCATGGTAGAACTAGCACCCAATGTTGCCTGGAGAAACGGTGTGAAATACGCATATAACGTCAAGTGACCCGCGAGAACCAGCAAGGTGGTAACGTGGATTGCCAGCATTTTCGGATTCCAAAGCGCAGCAAACTGCCTCTTGAGCGAGACTACAGGAATTGGCTGCACACGTTCCATGACCATACCAATAGCCACCATAACAATTGCAGTAAGAATGGCTATGAACAAAAAGACTTCGCGCCATCCGGCCAGATTACCTAAGAAAATTCCGAGCGGTACACCCAGAATGAGCGATGCACTTCCCCCCATGGTGATAATTCCTACGGCACGCCCCTTGTACTGCGGCTCCACAATTCGTGCAGCCAGTGTAAGGGAAAGCACAAAAATAAGCGAGCCTGTTGCAGCACCAAGTGCCCTGCCCGCCATCAGCATATAAAAGCTGGTACTGAATGCGGAAATGAGGTTACTAACCAGGAAGATCAGCAGCGTACACATATATACCTTTTTACGTTCAAATCTGGCCGTTACATTTAACAGAATAGGTGCAGATATGGCATAAACCAACGAAAAGATGGAAATTAAATATCCGGCTTTCGCCAGAGTCAGATGAAGATCTGTGGCAATCAGGTCCAGAATCCCGCCTAAAATAAGCTCCACGGTTCCAACCACAAAAGCCGCTATCGCAAGCAGATACACTTTATTGTTCATGTTTTTTGAATCCTCCTCAAAAGTTACAACTACGATAGTAACCTATAAACGATAGGATTTCAATAAAAAAACTATTCATAAAAGAATAGTTCTCTAATAAATCAGCCGGGCCAACAGCTTCGATATTTCTTCATCCTGCAGCAGCTGATCCCCATACTTTTTGGTTATTTGAGTAAGGGCAATATCATGATAGAAATAATCCGTCATCGCTTTGACGATCGGCTTGGACATGGTCTTGATCGCTTTCCAGGAATCATTCTCAACCCCAGCAAACAACAGATAGGCATGGTCAACAATGAGCAGCTGCAGCGGTTCCAGCTTGTCCAGGATGGGGATTAATGCGTATTTATGAGTCAAGGACGTCTCTAATCCTCCCACAGACAGGACCTCAACGTGCACCCCCTGCTGTTCCTTTTGCTCCAGAAGCGTACGATAGTTCTCCATCTTCTCATTCCAGGCCAGAAAAAGAATCGATGAATCAGCCTCCTCTATAAGCTGCTCGATATTGGAACCAATCGATGTTTCATCCTTGAGCGTCCAGATATGCTCATCCGTGAACGTTCGTTTGATTTTATAGGTCTTTAATTCCTCAATATCCTTCTCAAAGTCCGCTCTGATTTTTAAAATAATGGACTGAAGATCAACTGCCGTGTACAGTTTTTTCTTGCCATGCATCGTGGTCAATACAATGCCTTTATCAATAAGCCGATTGAGCACTTCGTAAATCTTGGCTTTGGGAACATTGGAGTGATTGACAATCGATGATGCATCAAGCGGTTCTTCCTGGGCAAAGATAGCCTCATACACCTGACTTTCGTATTGGGTAAAACCGAATTTCTGCAGCATGATCGGACCCGCGCTCCTTCTTATTATGTATCGTTTGCTACATTCCAGTTTAGACATCGTCCCCGCCCTTGTCCAGTTTCATATAATGGACTTCCACTGGTTATATTAAGATCCGGGTACACATTTTGATCGCAAAGGAGCTGCATTCGTTCATGGAGAGCACCCACGAATTTGTACAAAAGGTCAATGAGAATGCCGAGAAGGCCCGTCATAACAAGAACAATGGCAAAGGAACGCCCAGCGACAAGCTGCCCACCAAGCAGCACGGCACGAAAAAGTAAGTTGAAAACGAGCTAATTGTGGATTTCCATAACGGAAATCCTGCATATGCATTGTCTCATTTGTAAACAAAAAAGGATCTCTGGATAGAGATCCTTTTCTTCTCATGTGCAAGTTTATTTGTTGGCGTTAATCACTTCATTGACTTCCTGTGTAATTTGGTCTCCACCAAGTTTTTTCCAATTGGCGACAAAGTTATCGAACTCATCGATCGACAGGTTGCCATAGATGATTTTTAAAAACGTCTCAGCTCTAAGCTTATCGAGTGTAGCCTGTTTCGTATTCATGGTTCTCGTTGGTGCATATATAAATTCATTCATGACAATCAGGTCATTGTCCCGATAGTACTTGATGACACCTTGTGAGCTCTCTGGGCCGAAAATGCGCTCCATATGCCATTTGTCCAGATTGCCATTCCGGTAGTCCATAATATCATCGTAGAACAGTTTCGCTTCCAGCTCCAGTCCGGATGTATCACTGGTTTTGAGCGCCTGTTCAACTTGATCCTGAGCTTTTACATTTTTGTTTGCAGGCAGGTTGGACACCGTTGCATTATGAAAACCGAGTCCGGTTAAGCCGTTCAAATAGGCTGCGCGTTCTTTTTCTGCAGATTCACCGAACATCTTCTCTGCCTGAAAATTCAGCAGTTTAATGAGTGCTTCCGGATGCTCATACCCTTTGCGGACAGCGAATATACCGCCCAAGCTGAGGTGATTCTGCGTTTTGGCTGGCTGATCATCAATGGATTTTACGGGATACGGCATCCAGTCTACGTTTTGGTCTTTCTTGATCATGCTGCTAACTTGGAATGGTGCCCACTGTGGCAAAAAAAACATGCCGGACTTCCCTGCATTTACGTCCTCCATCATTTTCGCAAAATCCTTCACCCCAAATTCGGGATCCAGCACACCCTTCTGGTACAGATTCTGCAGCTCTCTCAAGCCTTCCTTCACTTCAGGCTGAATCGTACCGTTTACAACCTGTCCCGATGCATCCTTGATCCAGGTTTCGAGATACCCATGGTACCCCAGCAAAAACGCATTGATTGGCAGATCCTTGTTCAGTGCGATGCCATACGTATCATCTTTGCCATTGCCATCCGGATCTTCAAAGGTGAACGCTTCAGCAATCCGGATGACATCCTGCATCGATTTCGGTGCTTCAAGCCCCACCTTTTTTAACCAGTCCTGCCTGATCCAGATCATGTCCGAAGAATCAAGTGAACCTGGAAAACTAACCATGGCGTAAATCTTGCCATCTTTGGTTACGGGCTTCAACCCCGCACCATCTTCTGCGGACATAAATTCTTTTACCAAGTCCGATGCGTACTTATCATATACTTCTGTCAGATCTTCCAACATCCCGGCTTCATGCAATTGTTCGAACTGTACAGCGCTTACTTTCAGCACGTCCGGCAAATCTCCGCTCGCAAGCGTCACATTCATTTTATCGTTATAATTCGCATCCGGTACAATCCAATCATAGGTTACTTCGATGCCGAGCTCATCCTTGTACCCGCGAGTCCAAATGTTGTTGGCATGTGTATCTCCTTCGGCAAGGGATTCTTTCCCCGTTTCGTTCATGGTTGAGGTCAATTGGATAGGTGGGTCATATTTGGTAAGCGGACCTCCAGCATCCTGCTGTGTTGTCGTCTTGGTTTCATTCTTCGCACTGCCCGCACCCGATGAACAGGCAGCCAGTGTCCCTGCCAGAATCATGCTAAGCGATAACAACGAAAGCCTTTTGAATGACATATTCATACGAATCCCCCTTTTTGTTCCTCCCGTGAGGTATGTTTTCATTGTATAAAGAAAGCGCTATCAGTTCGAGTGTACCTCGTTTACATCTGGTATCTTTGATTTACCATTTGGAACTTATTTTAACTTTTTTGATCTCGATACTCCTGAGGGGTGCAGCCGATGGCTTTTTTGAAAAAACGATAAAAGTAATGCTGATCACTGAACCCGACCTTGGCGGATATTTCGTGCATTTTGCAGGTGGAACCGAGCAGCAGTTCCTTGCTTCGCTCAATACGGCGATCATGGATATATTCCGATATGCCTTTGCCTGTAATTCGCTTATACCAACGGGACAAATACGAAGGGTTAAGAGAGACTTCCTGCGCAATGCGGGTAAGCGAGAGATCATCCTCCAGATGATGCTTGATGTATTGATGGATTGCGATCAAAATCTGAGACTGATCATTCATCCGGGTATCGCTGCGCTTGGAAATAATCCATTCCAATGCAGACTGGTAAAATACGACGAGTTCCGACCACGGAGTATGAATGTCAAAATGCAGCATCCTGGAAAGAGCGATCTCCTCCAAGGCAGATTCATACAATCCCAATTCGTGAAGGACTTCGATCAGTGTATTCGCTGCCCCGGTATAGACCTTCATTCGAAAGAACGGATCCTGAAGACCCTCCTTCGAAATCTCTGTCCATTTCTGAAAAGATCCGATCCACTCCCTGTCGCCAGCAGCAATTTGCTGCCTGACCTGATCCAGATGAAGAGACGCAACCGCTTGCTGGTTTAGCAGGTTTGGCACATCATTCAGTTCAGGCTGCACATTGACGCGAAGCAGCTTTTCCATTCCGAGCCCCGGCCCTTCGTAAATGGATATACGCAACTGGGCGATGGCCTGATGGAGCTCCATCCACTCCACAGCTTGTTCACTGACCATAATGGATACCGAGAGATTCAGACAATCTGCACATGATTGCTGTACAGACTCCAATGTTCCGTAGACAAACCGCAGCGTTTGGTCCCAATGTTCCTGCATCTTCACCTGAAAATGTGATTGTTCCATCAATGGCTGAACCAGGCAGGCAATGACCTGATAATCCAGATCAATCGCCTTGACTATGGCCTTATCCTGAAGCAGCTCCTCTGCCACATTTGCCACCGCATATCGAATCAAACTCCGATCCGCCTGGGATTGATAGTTATTCCAGTCCTCCACGCGTATAATCACCGGAATAACGGGTTCCACAGAGCGAAAAGGAAGCTGCACAGCATCCAGTTCTTCCTGAAGCGAAGCGGCGTCGTTTCGTTCCGTTCGTTTTATCAAATCCAGCAGTAATTGACGCTGCAGTTGGGGCAAGGCTCTTGGCAATTTGCTGCGAAACCAGGCATTCTGGTATCGAAAGTCATTTTCTTCCGAAATCCGAACCAAAGCCCGCTCCACAGCCGTACGAATATGGCTCATACCCTCTGTCTTCAGGAGGTAATCCACGACACAAGGATTGCGTATGGCCTGATGTGCATAATCAAATTCGTTGTGACCAGTTAGCAGCAAAACTTTGCATCTTGGCCACCGATCCATAATTTTCTCAATGAGCTCCATGCCATCCATGCCAGGCATACAGATGTCGCTTAGGACAATGTCGATTTTCACCGAATTCAACCACTCGATCGCTTCAAAGGCAGAATAGGCCTTGATGATCTCCAGATCCTGAAAATTTGCTTTCTGAAAAAATGCATACAATCCATCCAAAATAACCGGTTCGTCATCTACGATCAGCATCCGCTGCATTTGGCAGCTCCCCTTTCCATGGCACATTCACAATAATGCATAAACCGCCCAAATCACTGCGCCTCGCAATGAGGCCGTACCCTGTGCCAAACTTGATTCTCAGTCTTTGGTTAACATTGAAGAGTCCCGTAATTTCTTTATCTTCCTGTCTCTGCGTTGACTCCTGGAAGGAATGATGAAGGTGGTTCAACATTTCATCTGTTAGCTGGTCACCATCATCTTCAATGAATATGGACAGTCTGTCCTGAGCCGTTTGGTAAGAAAGTTTCAGAATACCACCCTGACTTCGTTTGGAAAGCGCATGTTCGAAAACATTCTCCACAATCGGCTGAACAATGACTCTTGGGATCGTGATGGATCTGTACACAGGATTCATATCCTCAATGAGCAATTGTACTCTCGATCCAAATCGGATTTTCTGAATGGCTGCATACACCATCGCATGATCCATTTCTTCACCGAGTGAGACCTCTGTATGGGAGTCACGGGACATATACCTGAAATATTGACCCAGATAGTCCGTAAACTCCTGGATTAATTCCACGTTCTCCACTTCAGCCATCTGTTTGATGCTGAAGAGACTGTTATATAGAAAGTGAGGCTGAATCTGGGACTGAAGATGCTTGAGCTCTGCCTCACTTGTTCGTATTCTCGCCACATAATTTTCTTCTATCAAAACATGTAAGCGCTCTATCATATGGTTAAAACGAGAGTATAAATAACCGAATTCATCGCGTCTTGAGTGAGGAATGTGAACGCCTGGTTGTCCTTGCTCTGCCATTCTGAATCCTTTAACGAGCGCAGATAACGGCTTGTGGATCGATTTGTAAATGGATAACGAGAAGATAATAATGATGACCATCGACATTAGAGTCAACATCCACAACCACAGCTTGTACCGTTCCAGCGGGGCTTGAAGTACTTCTTCAGCAATACTGGAAGTTAGTGTGAACGAATGGTCCGAATCATAGAGTGAGTAATACAAGTTATGATCGGACTGGTATCTCGTCACCTGCAGCGAATCCTGTGGTTCAGATGGAAGCTTCTGCAATAGCCTAGTTGTGACAGCCTGTTCGGATGAGGATATGACGACTTCATGTTTGTCACCAAAGCTTAGCGTAATATCACTTCCGCCTGTTTCCGACAGCTGCTGCAGTCTCTTTTTCAGTTCATCCGCCGACAAGCGTATCCCTAATATAAAATTGGGCGGCTCCTCGTGATTCATATTGTACGGATTGCTCTTCAAAAAATAGAGATCATTTGCCGAGGCAGATAACTCACCATTCAGATTGCCCATCGTTGCCAGCAGGCTTTTCCACTCTTCATCTTCCACGCTGCGGATGCCATCGACAGCACTTACCCGCTTTTGAAGTGCAGGTACATAGTACACAACATCACTGATGTATGGGCTTGTCACCATGATCTGACCGAGCTTCTTATGTATGTCGTTCAGACTGGAAGTAATCTCATACCGGCTCATAATGGGCGCTCTCGTACTAAGCGTGGACATCGGTTCATCAAACGAAAATTCATTGACCAGACCGCTCATTCGCTCCAACTCGAATTGCAGATGATTGTGGTAGAAATGCAGTTTGGAATCATGCGCATTTTCCACTTCGGTCTGCATTTGCTTGGAGCTGTAATGCGTAATCAGAATGCTGATTCCGTACAATGGGAGAATGACCAACACAAAAGCAATCATCAGCTTGACGACAATGGAGTTGGTCTTCCAGCTCCCCCCAAAAAATCTCATCGTCCCATCGACTCCTCTCCTCAAACGGAAAAAAGGAGCCGGAAATCGGCTCCTCCAATCGGTTTTCCTCCTACCGATCTTATCCCTTTACACTGCCGACAACAAGCCCATGGACGAAATACCTTTGCAGAAATGGATAGACGAGCAGAATGGGTATAACGGACAAAAATATCTGTGACGCCTGGGTCGTTCTGTCGGATACTTGGCTTAACAACGTTGCATCCTCCAGCGTCATCATCTCACTCTGAATCATCGTCACTTGCTGCAGCATGGACTGCAGATACGTGGCGAGTGGGTAATGTTCCGGACTTTTCATATAAATCATGCCATCAAACCATGCATTCCAATGCCCGACCATGGCAAACAGCGTAATGGTTGCGATACTTGGCAGTGAAATGGGAAGATAGATGCTCCACAGCGTGCGGAAATGTCCTGCACCATCCATCCACGAGGCTTCTTCCAATTCTTTTGGCAGCCCCCGGAAGAAATTAAGCATAAGCAGCACGTTGAAGATGGGAACAGCACCCGGCAAAATCAATGCCCAGATCGAATCCAGCAGACCTGCTTCCTTAACGACCAGATAACTCGGAATCAAGCCGCCACTGAACAGCATGGTGAAGACAAATATCCAGGCATAGAACGTTCTGGAACGAAATCTGGAAGCCTCTTTGGAGAGAGGAAACGCAACAAGGATCGTAAAGATAAGGTTCGTTGCGACCCCCAATACCACCCGGAGCAGACTTGTGCCAAACGAGTTAAGGAACTGTTGATTTTCCAAAATGTATTTATAGGATGATAACGTAAAATCCACTGGCCAGAACGTGACATTCCCTGCTTTGACTGCATCACTTGAACTAAAGGATATCGCCAGAATATTCACGATCGGAAACAGGCACAACAAGGCAAGAATCGTCAGGATGACGTAGTTAAAACCTAAAAACCAACGATAGGCTTTCGAAGCATGGTGCATGATCCTGCCTCCTTTCTAAAATATTCGATAATTGGCAAACCGATAGGCCAGGAAATAGCCAAGTCCGATAAAGATGAATGAAACTACCGATTTGATGAGACCAAGTGCCGTTGAAACCGAGTATTGGGCATCCTGCAAACCGATTCGATAGATCATCGTATCCAAAATATCACCTGATTCGTAGACCAATGGATTGTACAGATTGAATACCTGATCGAATCCACCGTTAAGTACATTTCCAAGACTCAGGGTCACCATCAAAATGACGATGGGACGAATTCCGGGCAGCGTAATATGCCAAGTCTGCTTCCATCGTCCTGCTCCGTCCATGACGGCTGCCTCATAGAGGGACTTATCAATGCTGGTCAATGCCGCCAAATAAATGATGGTGCCAAAACCGAATTCTTTCCATTGATCCGTAATGACAAGTATGTATGGAAACCAGTCGTTGCTCGCCAGGAATTGAATCGGTTCCATCCCTAGTGCCTTGAGCAGCATATTCACAATTCCGCTGCTCGGAGATAACACATCGACGATAATACCGGCCAGGATTACCCAGGAAAAAAAGTGAGGCATATAAATGACCGTCTGAATCGTTCGTTTAAATCCGGTTTTGCGTACTTCGTTGAGCAGTAAGGCTACGAGTACAGGAATCACAAGTCCGGATATCATCTTCATAACAGAGATAAATACCGTATTCCACACGACCTGCCCAAACCCGGGAAGATCAAACAGGTACCGGAAGTTTTCCAAGCCTACCCAGTTCATGTTTTTGAATCCGGCGATTGGAGAGAAATTCTGAAAGGCAATGGAAAGACCTGCCATTGGAATGTAACCGAATACAATAATGATGAGCAGGCCTGGTAGAATCATAAGATGAAGCGGAATATTTCTTATAAATTGTTTGTAGTTGGAACGCATGAGCTGTCTCCTCCTTCAAATTTATTATAGGAGCAGACATTCAGAGGCAATAGTGGAGGTTATTTACTTTAGGTATCTTCTGTTGACTCTCTTTGGAAGCACAAAAAAACCGCGAATATCGCGGTTTCTTCATTCAAACGTCTCTAAGGGGGATAAACTTAAATGATTACAAATCCAAAATCAGCACATTGACCGAATGAGCCGGTAACTCAAGAACCACGGATTCACCGTTCAGTCTGATCTCCTGTTCTTGCGGTACCACTTTCTCATCATTTTTCTGATTCACATTCGGAACATGAACCAATGCATGATCTCCGCTGAGTGTAATCATACGAGCTGCAGCCTTCACATTCAGTTCCTGAATGCGAACCTGTGTAGCTTTATCCACGCTGTCTGCATTGACCAGTTTTACATATACATGCTGTGCATCTTTCGTAACTGAATGGAACACCTCACGATTGTAAGCTTCAAGCTTGTAATTTAAAACGTTGCTGGTCGTATGTCCGTCCGTGTAGGAGCAGATCAGGCTCTTACCGGTGTCCCCGCCATAATTGACAGTAATCACATAATCGATGTCGCTCTCCAGCGGCTCATAACTGGCAGCTCTCAGATTGCCTGCTGCTGAACTTGATGAATAATCCCCAAGCGTGTAGCCTTCGACACCTTGTTTGTACACTTTCACTCCCGTAGCATCGCCACCATAACCGATCGCATATTCAATGACGTCTTTCTTTTCAGGTGAAATATCCGTAAGTCCCACACCGACATAGAAACCATCCTCACCTGTCAAACGTTTGGTTTCGACTTGCACCTTGTAATTGGTCCATTCCTCATTCAGAAGATATAACCCATTCAGACCACTCGGCTGTGCCTTCAGAATAAGACCCTTGCCAGCTTCAAGCGTATAACCGTTCGCACCAGGAATCAGACCCCAAGCTTTACTGAGCTCCGACTGCTCCCTGAAATCCTCATCCAATAGCACACTGCCGTCCTCGTTCGATGTGACCGTGACACGTTTCACCAGGATGTCTGCATTGCCCGTTGCAATCTCGATCCCGCCACGCGGGATGAGCTCCACCGGCTTGCCTTTGCTGTACGTCGTAAACGAAGTGCCGATCACCTGATCTCCAACGTATTTTGCAAAAAGATGCTGAACGTAGTAATTCGGTGTGTACCATACCGTTTCATCGTCAAACCAGATGCAGTCCGGTGTCCAACGGTAGGTTCCGTCCGTCAGCACCTTGTTAAACAATGGCGCGTAAGCAGCCAAACGAACGACATCTGCATTGTTCTCAAAACCGGTCATCACCGCTGCTTCAGCGACGGCGCCTGCCAGTGTATTTTTATCCGTAGACGCATACTCTCCGACAAAAACCTTGGAGGTCTCCTTCCAGTTTATACGCCCATCCTCGTGATAAGCTCGCTTATAATAGTTGTACCGATCCACGTTATTCAGCAAATAATCATTGGACCGATAATAGTGTTCGTCCGCAATGGTATCCATGTAATCGTCCTGCTTCTCATACCAGGTTACCGTTTCTTCGATGACCTCCTGACCATCCGCAAACGCAATCTGAGCCGATCCCGTGAGATTTCCGCTCAGGAATTTCCACCCCTGTTGGTACGCATCATCATCCGCTTGTGCACCAACCGTTGAAATAATATGCAATTCATGCTCAGGGTAGTTCAGCTTCATATAGTCATCAATGGATGTTTTGAACACCTCAAAGTTGGCAAAGAATTCGGTTCCCCAGTTCTCATTACCCACACCGAGATAGCGCAGATCGAATGGTTCAGGATGCCCCATTTGACTTCGTATTGCCGCCCATTCGTTATGTTCAACATCTGTACTGAGGGCAAAATCGATCAGATCGGTGAAGTTTTTGATGTAATATTCCCTTAAAGCACCGCCAGCCGGATGTGCATAATCCGAGCGCGCCTGACACAAAACACCACAGGCCATCACTGGAACAGGAGCAGCATTCAAATCTTCAGCCAATTGGAAGTATTCCATATATCCGAGCCCCATTGTCATCATATAACCCCAGACATTGTAGTTCTCTTTGCGCAGCTCAACCGCCCCTACGGAATCCTTCCAGTCATACACATTATCCCAAATAAACGATCCCTCCGAGATGCAGCCGCCCGGAAAACGCAGAAACTTCGGATGCATGTTGACCAGCGCCTTGACCAGATCCTTTCTCAGCCGATAGTTCGGGTTCCCTTTGTAGTTGGCATGTGCAGATGCCGATATTCCTTCTTCACCAGGATCTGCGCCCCATACGTCACCTGGTATCAATGACACCATGTCGATGGAAATCTCACCTTCAAAAGTGAGCACCAACTGTCCGAGAGCTGTCTCTGTACCTGTAAGGACAATCTCCTGATTGTTACCTTCAACATCTGCATGGACAACACCGTACTTTTTCCAGGTGCCCCCTCCATGCACATGAAGAGAAACGGAATCACTGATTGTATTCCCTTTTCCATCCTGCAATTGAATTGTGATTGCACCGGCCGACTCCGCTTTGGCCCAGATGGTGAAGTCGTACTGCGCACCTTTCTTGATGGACATGGCACAATGCTGATTGGTATCCGAGAATCCGCGATTACGAATCGTCGTTCCATCCTGAAGCGTCACATAGTAAGCATTCGCATCGGGATCTTCAAGATTGAAATGCGCATTCAATCCACCTTCATGCTGCACAATCATTTTTTCTGTATCGCCAGACCAGGCAAACAAAGGATCACGGTTCCGGCCGGTGGAACATCCACACTCTCCGGAAGCATGCGAATACGTATCAAATGCAAAGGATTCAAATGAACGGTTCTGAACAAGCTCTGCATAGATTCCGCCGTCCGCCGCATTGTTAATGTCCTCGTAGAACAAACCGTACATCACCTCGCTGATATCAGCGACGTTCTGATTTCCATGGATCGTTAGCGTATAGGGTGGCAGACCCTCAGGTATTACGGATACATCAAAACATTGATTCAGCGTGCTCTCGCCTTTACTCAAAAGTGCATTCAGTCTAACCTCCTGTGCTGAGGCAATGGACTGGACTTCTCCTTGATGTGACAGCGCCTCAGGGCGATCGGACTGCCATTGCACCTTCACTTTGCCGCCAAGCAAATCCGCAGGCAGTGAAATGTCTTTGGTAATGATACGGGTCGGAAAAGATAAATATTTATCTCCTGCCAATTTGACAATCTCTTCGTCGGTCAACGATTCACACATCACTTCTATGACCTCGTCCATTGTCAGTCCTGCCTGATAAATCCGAAAATCGGACAGCGAGCCGGCAAAATCCGCATCTGCTGCGTACTGGGAGCGTCCGATGAAATTCTGGCTATAATTGGCCGAATCGGTGAATGAATCGAACCATCTGCGCAGCTTCGCATAGTTCCCGCTGGACGTCTGACTGATGGAGCCATCTGCAATTTTCTCTCCGTTCACATAGACAATCGGACCGGCACTGCTGAGTGTACCTCCCTGAGTACCAACTACCGTCAAGGCCACGTGCATCCACTCTCCCGCAGCAAATCCCCGGCCCGGATCCACAACCAGATCATCTTCCGCGGATAATGTGCCTCTCAATTGTCTCGTCAAAAACAAATAGGGGCCCTTCTCGCCTTTACCGAAGTCAAAAATCCGCTCCCACACATTGAACCCCTTGTTCAAATTGACCCAGGTTGCCACAGTAATGCCCGTTTTATCGCTTATATTCTGAAATAAATCTGCCGGTAATTGCAAATACGATGTACCATTCGCTCCTCCTGCAAAAGTAGCTGCAGCTCTCCCTTGCACTTTCTCCACCGATGGGACCGATTCACCTGCCGCAATGCTATCCTTCCCTTGACCCGAATAATCCTTACCGATGTTGCTCGCATCCTCAAACTTGTAGTGCGCAATGATCTGATCCTGATAACTGCTCATCGTTATGCCTCCTATGTAGATATTTTAATAGTTCACATAAACATGAATGATTAATAAATTTATAAATATATCATATACTCGTAATAGTACTCATTTCAAATTGGATTTTCAACAAAAAAGTTCAAACCAGCTTGAAATCCATAAAAAATTCAATCTTCAACAAGCAGTTTTGCTTTTTGCACTCAACCTCAACAACATGGTTTACAAATATATAAATTAATTGATATTATAGCAAATGTAAGCGCTTGATTCGAGCAACATGCGAAAGGAGGACTGCACTGCTACTTTCACTGGTTGTAATTCTCACTTATTTTTATTTTGTGAATGAAGAAAGGGGATACGTATGAAGCGTCATTTGGTCATTGCACTTAGTACGGCACTGCTCGCTGCACCACCTCTATCACCAATCTCCGCTTTGGCGGACAGCACAGCCTCAACTGCTCTCAATTCGCAAAGTTCCGCCACATGGAGCGAAAATCAGGTTCCAACATTTAAGAACGTTTCCGTTCATGACCCTTCTGTCATTAAGGTTGAAGATACTTATTATGTTTTTGGCTCTCATCTGCAGGTGGCGAAGTCCAAAGACCTGATCAGCTGGGATTCAGTTGCATCAGGAGTTACCGATGACAATCCGGTCGTTCCCAATGTCACCAAGGAGTTCGCCGAAGCCCTGCAGTGGGCTCAGACCGATACACTCTGGGCCGCAGACGTCATTCAGCTGGCAGATGGAAAATATTATATGTACTATAATGCATGCAAAGGGGACTCTCCCCGCTCTGCACTCGGGGTTGCCGTAGCTGACAACATTGAAGGACCATACAAGGATCAGGGTATTCTGCTGAAATCAGGCATGTGGGATGAAATTAGTGAAGATGGCACCATATATGATGCGACCAAGCATCCCAATGTGGTCGATCCCGATGTGTTTTTTGATAAAGACGGCAAGTTATGGATGGTCTACGGTTCCTATTCCGGGGGCATTTTCATTCTGGAAATGGACGAGACAACCGGAAAACCGCTGCCCAATCAGGGCTATGGCAAAAAGCTGACCGGTGGTAACCATAGCCGCATTGAAGCACCATATATGCTCTACAGTCCCGAAACAGATTACTACTATCTGTACATGTCTTATGGCGGACTCGGTGCAGACGGTGGATATAATATTCGCGTGGCACGCTCCAAGACTCCGGATGGCCCCTTCTACGATGCTGAAGGCAACGATATGATCAAGGTCATGGCTGACAAGGATAAACCGTTATTTGATGACCAGTCCATTGAGCCGTTTGGTGTAAAATTGCTGGGGAACTTCCTGTTCCAAAGACAGATCGGCGACCCAGGCACAGGCCAGGGCACAGGATATGTCTCTCCAGGGCATAACTCCGCCTATTATGATGAAGAGAGCGGCAAGCAGTTCCTGATCTTCCACTCGCGCTTTCCGAATCGCGGAGAAGAGCATGAAGTCCGTGTACATGAGATGCACATGAACTCCGAAGGATGGCCGGTCGTATCTCCTTATCGTTATGCAGGTATTGAGGGAGATACAGTACAAGTGATGGAGCAAAATGCTGCGGGTTCATACAAATGGGTTAATCACGGGAAGGATATTACAGCCGAGATTAAGCCGTCCCAGATCGTTCAGTTCACAGCAGATGGCCAGGTTACTGGTGCTGTCACAGGAACATGGAGTCTCCAGGGAAACAACAAGGTACGAATCACGTCCAATGATGTGGTTTACGAAGGTGTCTTTACCCAAGAGTGGGATTCGGATTCCCAGCAGAACGTACTGACCTTCAGCGCCCTCTCTTCCTCCGGTGTAGCGATCTGGGGAAGTCAGATGATTGCCATGAAAGATCAGGATGTCGTACAGGCTGTAAAAAAGGATCTGAACCTTGGAAATACAGAGAATATTTTCTTTGATCTCTCCCTTCCCACCACAGGTACACGTGATAGTGAGATCACATGGAAATCTTCCCTCCCCTCCGCGCTATCGGCTGACGGAGTAGTGAATCGGCCGCGCAGTGGTAAAGGGGATGCCAAAGTGAAATTGACCGCAACGATCCGAAAAGGAACAGCTACAGCTACCAAGACGTTCAACGTGATCGTGCCGGAACTGGCGAAGGGCCCGCTGCTGGGTGAGTATACTTTTGAGAACAAAAAACTCGCCAAAATCGCCGAGGATTACAGCAAGAACAGCTATCACGGTCAGGCCTTTAACGTAGTAAGCTCAGCCATTGGCAGCAAAAATCAGGCTGCTGCTTTTAACGGAAAAGACAGCTACATTCAGCTGCCTGGAATCCTCACAGACACGACAGACTTCACCTTCAGCGCTTGGGTAAACTGGGACGGAGGCGGGGCTTGGCAGCGCATTTTTGACTTCGGCAATGGTTTGACCCGGCATATGTTCCTGACGCCATCCCAGCATAATGGCGCTCTCCAATTTACCATTCATGATCAGGGCCGTGACCAGAGTATAATTGCGACTGAGGCGCTGCCCACCAAGCAATGGGTTCATGTGGCTGTCACGCTTCAAGGAGAGACGGGCACCTTATATGTAAACGGAAAATCGGTAGCGAGCAGCTCTGAAATCACGTTTAATCCGAACGATCTTAACGTTACGGAAGCCTATCTGGGCAAGAGTCGGTATGCTGCTGATCCGTTCTATCAAGGGAAAATGGATAATGTTAAAGTGTATGACAAAGCGCTAAGCGCCAAAGAGATCCAGCGTCAGGCAGAAGTCCAACCTTAGAACTGACCCCTTAAAATTTTTATGCAACCTTGTTTGGCATGTTCTCGGTATTGTCCCGGGCTCATGCCTTTTAATTTTGACTTGATACGTTTGTGATTGTAGTAAACCATGTATCGTGCTAGTTCTACACTTTCAAACTCATGAAGATAAAGAAACTCTGACTTCACAATGCTATATATCTTCGTTGATAAGTTCAGTGAGATTAAGATCACCTCTACCCTCACCTTGCCCCACAATAGAGTCATTTCTATGAATGTAACCTCTCTCAGTATACTCTACTGTTGAACTTAGCTGTGCTTATCTTCCGTGTACATACTTATTATTCATTTTTGTGAATGAATTACAACCAAACCACAGTACAGAGTGTAATGGACAAAATGCTTCTATTTCACGAATGGCAATCTCCTAAATGATATGTGTATTCTAATTGTTCTCTTACAAATTTTAATTTCACTGTAACATTATTCAACCTGCCTCGTTGTCTAAAGAGAAGGAGGAGGAAACTTGAAATGAGGAGTGATCTATATGCCGAACTATTCAAGCAGTACCAATCCTCCCTGTATCTCTATCTATACCGAATGTGTGGATCGCCGGAGACAGCTGAGGAGTTAGTTCAAGAAACCTTTTACAGAGCTATGGTTTCCATGAAAGCGGAGCATGCAAATTATGCTAGAGCTTGGTTGTATAAAGTGGCACGGCATTTATTTATCGATTGGTACCGTAAATATCGTGGAGAAAAGCAAATGAATCAAGAGTTGGAGAAGCAAGGCGTAGAAAATACATATCGGACTCCTGAGGAAGTACTGACTGCTCGTGAACATAGCATTCGTATTCAACAAGTGATGAAGAAGCTGCCCGAACAATATCGAACCATCTTGTTACTACGAGAAATGAACGAGTTATCTTATAAGGAACTTTGCGAGATTCTGGATATGAATATGAACCAGGTTAAGGTCACTCTTTTTCGCGCCAGAGAACGATTCAAAGCAGAGATGCTTCAAATGAAAGGAGACGTTTGAGTATGCCTAAAATACCACATGATGAGGAACGTGTATTTCAGGAAGATGATTTTGAGCATCAGCGTCCTGAATGGGGTCATAAGCAGTTTAGACGAATGGTATGGAAAACAAGGTGGAAATTTTTCCTTAATGCAGGAGGAGCGCTTTTTCTAGTTTTTTTGGTCTATCACATTTACGTCTCAGCTCTCCATATCTATTTTGATCAATCAAAGGTACGTAACCATTTCATGC
Source organism: Paenibacillus xylanilyticus (assembly GCF_047246825.1). Classification (GTDB taxonomy): domain Bacteria; phylum Bacillota; class Bacilli; order Paenibacillales; family Paenibacillaceae; genus Paenibacillus; species Paenibacillus xylanilyticus_B. The sequence goes on from NZ_JBFOLB010000001.1 coordinate 1,238,958, forward strand.
GTTCCATTATATCTGTGGTTGAAATGCACGGTGACGGACTTCGTGTAGAGAAAAGAATATCTGCTGAACCTTTTGAAGTAACCCCTTTTTTAACTCAAAAAGCTAATTTGAAAATATATCGACATGTGGGTTCATGGGAGGTAATCACAGGTGAGATTCAGGCTAAACTCAGTATAACCGGTAAGTTCACCTATTCAATTACCAATACAGGAGCGTATATGAATGGCAATAACTCCGGGCCTTTCTATCTCCCTTACTCATTGGTCGATGGTAAGTCTGATTATAATGATTCTGAGGAAAATAGCAGCCTCAAACGGCTAGCTGAAATTGATGATGGACATGTCGCAGAGATGTCATTATCCTTGAAAAACCTGGCGTCTCCCGATCAACTGATGAAGCTTCTTTCAGATTACGATGTTGCGGTGACTGCTATGCCGATTTATTCTGGCGAATTCACCCAGCCTGATGCTTCCTATTCACGGGCAGGTATGTACGACTATAATGTTCCTCATCTTAGCCTTAAACCTCTTTATGAATTTCATGAGAATGGAGCAAGATGGTTTAATTACTTTATCCCAGACGATGCAGGACAGATGCAGGAACAGGTTGAGGCCATGATGACTGAACTAAAATGGATGATTAATCATCTTGAATACAATGGTGCTGCACAAGATAAACAGCGCCTTGCTTATTTAGAGAAGAATGGAGTTCAAGTATATGGCGCAGTTGTTACAGGTCCCGTGCGAGAGTTGGAGAAACTTACAAAGTTAGCTGAATTCCATCATTTCCAATTGAGCCGTGTAGAGGTCTGGAACTGGGATTGAGATAGCAATTGGGCAGTTGACTAATCCTATAGTACCGTTAAGTTCCATATCAGTAAGAGATGATACCTGTTAATCCAATGTATCATCTCTTTTTCAACTCACTTTAAGAGGTTTCATTTCTAAAATATTCCTGTATCATTTGTATTAACGTAGAAACAAAAAATACCGACCCTTCAACTTCAAAGGTCGGTTTACCCATATGGGAGAAGAAAACAATGGTTATTAATGTATTATATCCACCCTATGAAGTTATATACGGTATTCTTCCTCTAACTCTATGTTTAATTGGGCAAATCAGTAATATCAACGTTCATATGTTCAGTAAGCATTAAGGTTACATCCACTTTCACTTTACTCCACAATAATGTCATTTTATGAAGGTAACCTCTTACCGAATAATTTACCGTTAAACTCAGCTCGGATCTCTTTTCATCAATGATTTTTATATGGTGTTCCTTTAAACTTTGTTTCGATTTGTACATCTCTAAAGCAATTTTCTTTTGGGTACCGTCCAAGTAGTCAACATACACAGATTTCATCTTAAAGTTTGAAGCATATATTTTATGCTTATCTACCTCCAGAGCACCTAAAAGATAAGGCAGCTCTACCAGCCTCTTCACAAGTGCAAGTTCTTCAGAAGTCTGTCTCACCGTACACGCCTCCTTCTTCAAGCTTTACAGTGACCAATTGATCAAAATCGACCCATTCAAATCCATGTTCCATTTCAATTTTGATTTTCTTTCCAAAGGTACTGACTGAAGTGACGATCCCGTGTATATACCGATTGCCCGACTCATTAAACACTTCAATAGTGGCTTGCAGCGTATAGTTAAGCGACATATCTACATTTTGAGCAATAATCTCCCACTCATCTTCATGGATTATAGGTCTGGCTTGATAATGAATTTGAGTACGATGCTGTATAATTCGTTCTTTATGTTGTGGAAGCATCATGCGGCTCGATTCCCATAATCCATTGGCCTCAAGTTTTTTGCTCATTTGTAATGCCCCCCAATTTTAGATGCTCTATCGTTCGCTTGACCAGCAGCCGTAATGGAGCTCGCTCGTAGAATGGCAATGTCGCCAAATCGATCCTTAATGTCGTCCATCACCTGATCAATGGCCCGTTTCTGCTCCTGATCATCAAAGAAAGATAGTTGATATGTATCCGCGCTGGATAATTGAGAAAGGGATACGCCTACACGGCGCACAGGTTGCCCATCCCAGTATTGATGGAATATGCGTTTGGCTATTTTGCACACATCAACGGTTATGTTTGAAGGATCAGACAGTTTAACCTGCCTGTGAAAACCAGTTGGATGGTCGAAATCCGCTCCAGACACACTCACGGAAACGACACTACCCATCAGGCCCTTTTTACGCGCTCTTCTGCACACTTCTGTACAGATATCGAGGATAACCACTTCGATCTCCCAAGCCTCTGTATAATCTCTAGGCAGGGTCATTCCGTTTCCGATATCCTTTTGTGTACTGTGCGTGTTGACGGTCACCGGCGAATTGTCTAGTCCATTTGCGACTCTCCAGATGACCTCTCCATTAACGCCCCATTTACTTCTTAATTTAGAAAGAGGCGTATTTGCCAAGTCTCTAATGGTTCGGATACCCATCTTCCACAGATGTTTCTCCATTCTTGAGCCAATCCCCCACATATCTCGGATGGGCTTATCTCCAATGTGGAGGTGTAACTCCTCTTTCTTTAAGTGGAAAATGCCACCCTCAGCTTTTTTAGCAATCATGTCGCAGCACAATTTACTGATGATTTTGTTTTCACCAATGCCTGCTCTCGCGTAAACGCCTGTTTCATTATAGATCTTGTCTTGAATTTGCTTCGCTAAATCGATTGGATCATTACCGAATAGATGCATAGACCCTGTAAAATCAGCGAATAATTCGTCTATACTGTACGGTTCAACCAGATCGGTGAACTCCTCAATAATGGACATAATTTGAGTGGATACTTCAATGTATTCTTGCATGTGAGGTTTGACAATGATCAGTTCAGGGCACTTCTGAAGAGACTGCCAGAGTGGTTCCGCGGTAGATACACCTTTAGATTTGGCCAATGGACAAGCGGCAAGAATAATGCCAGAACGTCTTGCTGGATCGCCTGCGACGGCTAGTGGTCTATTTTTGTATTGAGGCATTTTTGCCTTTTCGACTGAAGCATAAAACGACTGCATATCGATGAGCATAATAGTTCGCTGCTTAGGCAACACTGAAATCACTCCTGTATATTTAAGAACATATGTTTGTATATATTATAAACAGAACACATGTTCTTTATGCAAGAGGTAAATATTTATATTCATCCGAGATAAGGTCATACTCAACATACAGAAAACGATGACTTATGACAAAAGAAAAACCCTGAGGCGGTAAACCCTCAAGGTCAGTTAGGCAATAACTAATTCACTTGTCTATTTAAATGGCGTCCTGTCTCCAAAGCGTCCACAAAGACAATCCTCTAAACTTAATAAATCGAACCCGAATTTACTTGGGATAATGAATGACCATGCTGAATCGGTTCTCTGAAGTACCAGAGTTCATATACGCATGCGGCTTGTCCGCTCGAAAGCGAATGGACTCTCCTCGTTTCACTGTATAATCTTCTGTCCCAACCCGAATCGTTATTTCCCCTTCAAAGACCGTAATAAACTCTTCTGTCCCTTCAATGTGCGGCTCTGCACCCAGTGAAGCTTCCGCATCCATTTCCATGGCATACATTTCAAACCGGCGACCTTCTTCAAAGGGAAAATGCGGGTAAATCCGTACCCGCCCTTCCTCCTCCGTTAACACTTGAATGTCATCGCCAGTTACAACAGTCGTATCCGTTTTGGGCTCATGGATCAATGTAGTAAAGGATAGTTTAAGGCCGTTTGCAATTTTCCAAACCGTTGCAATGGAAGGATTCGATTCTCCCCGTTCGATTTGACCAAGCATTGTCTTGCTGATTCCCGTTATTTCGGCAACCTTATCCAAACTAAGTTTTCTTTGTTCCCTGATCTGCTTCAAGTTTTGCGCAAGGACAACGTTTATATGTTTCAACTGTTAGCCACCTCTGATTGTAAAGATGTTATTGTACTTTATAACGTCTGTATTGTACAATGATAACGAGCGGTCGTTATCGCGTACTTTTCATGCAATTATAACATACTATATAAACTTTTACGGAGGACAATCATGATCATTCCTTTATTGACGTATGCCATCGTAGCTTCATTTACACCGGGACCCAACAATATCATTGCCATGACTCATGCGAGGCATCAGGGATTTACCAAAACACTACCGTTTATTAGCGGCATTGCTGCTGGATGCCTGCTGATTATGTTTCTGTCCAGTTATTTCAACCTCATTCTGCAACAATATATTCCGGCAATCAGACCGTTACTCAATATAGTAGGTTGTATATATTTGATCTATTTGGCCATTAAAATCATGCGTAATACATCTGCGGATCATAAAGATCCCCAGAGCAATCCGTATTCCTTTGCTTTTGGGTTCACCTTGCAGTTCATCAATCCCAAAGTCATTTTGTATGGCCTTACTGCAATCTCGGTGTTTGTTTTGCCGCTGGCTCAGTCACATGTGCATATGATTTTCTTCTCTTTGCTGTTAACTGTTGTAGGCGTTAGTGCCAATATGACATGGGCATTAGGTGGTAGGTTGTTTCAGAGCTTTATAAATAGACATGAGCGTCCCTTTAATATAGTCATGGGCATTCTGTTAATCTATAGTGCAATCTCGATGCTATAAAAATGAAAAGCGTCCACTCATTGCTGAGTTGAACGCTGTATGATTATTGCATGCCAGATCTCCACCATGGTTCTGTTGGATACTCTCTGGTATGTATCCGCACTTGTTCTCCAATTTTCGGTGTTGCGATATCGACATTAGAGCTGCGCGCAGCCTGGCTAATCCGTTCAACCGGATCGTTCCATGCATGATAGGCAAGGGTGAATGCTCCCCAATGGATGGGAATAAGCAGTTCTCCTCTTACATCCAGATGGGCTTGTACCGTTTCTTCCGGCATCATATGAATATTGGCCCATCGTTCGTCATATTGTCCGCATTCCATCAAGGTTAAGTGGAAGGGTCCGTACTTTTCACCAATTTCCTTGAAATGTGGACCATACCCGCTGTCCCCACTAAAGAAAACCCTGGTATCTTGTCCGGCAATGACCCATGAGCACCATAAGGTGGAATTACGATCAAATAAACCTCTCCCCGAGAAATGTCTCGCAGGCGTGCAAGCCAGTGTCAGGCCCTTGAAGCGAAGTTCATCCCACCAGCCATGCTCGGTAATCTTGTCCGAAGATACACCCATCTGAATCAACCGTCGACGCACGCCATTCGGCACAATAAACCGTTCGGTTTTGTCCTTTAATTTTCGAATGGAAGAGTAATCCAGATGATCGTAATGGTCATGAGATAAGATGATCGCATCAATGGCAGGAAGATCCTCCGGTTGGATCGGCAGGTTGGTAGTATATCGTTTGGTGCCTGCCCATGACACAGGTGAAGGACGATTACCCAACATCGGATCAAAAAGCAGTCTGTATCCTTCCAGCTCCAGCAAAAAGGCCGAATGGCCAAACCATGTCACCTGCGGATCATCGGCAGCATTTAACGTTTGGGCGAACTCACTTTTCACCAACGGGATATTACTCACAGGTCTTCGTTCCTGACTGCCCTTAAGAGAATCCCGGAGCATGCTCAGCATGGCCTTCAAACTCATACCCATGGATGTTGGAATCTGATTTTCGTATTTTTTCATCTTATCCCTTCTATCTTAATAATTGTTTCGGTATCATTATTTATCATAATCGTTTAATAATAGACTTATATTAATGGATTGTTCGTTTATAATCAATTCGCCTTCCGTTGTCTAATCCCATTTATCAACAAACCATTATGATTGGAGGACTGGATATCATGGTTGAGCTCATTCAGGACTACGTGCGTTCTGAATCGAAGAGCATTTTATCAGGCCTCGGTGAGAACGATTTGTCCCGTGAAGTGACCATCCCCTATGAGCTGGCGGATTGGAACCGTATGAATCGCAGTGAAGACGAAGCCCAGGATGCTAAGGAGCATAAAATTGTCCGCGCCGTTTTAATTAAAGTAGCTGCACATTACGGCTATCACACTGGGCAGATTGTACTTCTATCGAAGATTTTGCATCCAACCGATGAGCATTTAACGGGGTTATATCATTAATAGGGCATTAGTAGCATTATCCTCTCTCCTTACAGAGGGATCTTAAGGAATAGAGAGGCGATAAATAAAAACGGATTAGTTCCCTGCCAAGCCTTAACGAGATCCATATTCGTTGGGGTTTGGCTTGGCGTTCATTGTGAAACTACAAGACTCGACCCCTGGGAGTGGAAGTGCTCCAGTGCCTGCTGTATCTCTGAAACCGTAAGTCCGTGGCGGTAAAAATAGGGCTCCAGCTTCTGCATTTCACTTCGATCGCCGCTGTAGACTCTGTCTATTTTACGGATAATCGCCTGTTGTACATCGTTCTGCATCAAGCCTGCCGGTTCGCACAGCCAAAAATCAGTTCGTTTGACTTCTCCCCCCTTGGTCCATAACAAATTCTCATAACGAATGACATCCCAATCCCGATAACCTGACTGAATCTGCTGGAGTTCGGATGAAAACATATCGTAGATCAAATTGTGCGGAATATGACCATGGATCTCCCGATACTGTCTCAAATTGAAACCATCAATCCATTCGGTCAAGATAAAATTCCCTGTAGAGTAGGCATACACCTTGGGAACATGTCGGTTGTTTTGCAGTGACATCATCGCCTCGCATTCGAGTTCTCCACCGACTTTCCCACGCTTGGTATACACCTTGAGACAGTATTCCTGTACTTTATAGACAGCAGACTGTTTCCCCAATAGCGAAGCCTGCATGTTTAGATGCCCGTTTTGCTCATAGTGCCTGAGCATCTCCTCAATATGGGGTGTCAGCGGTTTAATGATTCTCATAAAAGACGTCTCCTCGATTCGTTAATAGAAACTAAAACGTTTTCTATCATTTGATGAACAAAGCTTCTCTTTACTATTATTATCTCTAACATTGAAGTTGAACATATCCAATCTCGCCAGAACATGAACTATCTGCTTCCAAATTCGATAATGGGCTTTTTGGCTTGGTGAACTGTCTTTTACTCTAATAGATGGAACCCGTTTCACGTCAAGATACAAAAATACAAAAAAAACGATGCCTCCCTGTGTGATCAGGAAGTGCATCGTTTACTGACTAACTAAATATTTTAATGCATTGGACCTTGTTGGCCTTGTTGCGAACCAACCTTAACCCGTTTAACGAAGAAGGAGATCACCAGACCAATTACGGCGAGGACTAATGCAAAGACAAATGCGTTTTGTACCCCGGACGTGAATCCGGCGAGCTGATTCTCCGGGCTTTCCGGGTTAGTCACATTGCTCAGGAAGCGAGTCTGTCCCGCACTCAGAATACTTACCGCAACCGCCGTACCAATCGCTCCGGATACTTGCTGCAATGTATTCATGATTGCCGTACCGTGAGGATAATACTCAGGCGGCAGCTGGTTCAGACCGTTCGTTTGAGCAGGCATCATAATCATCGAAATTCCGATCATCATGAACACATGCATCGTAATAATTGTACTTAATGCCGTTGTCGGCGTAATACCTGTGTATAAGAACAGAACAATTGCCACGATCGCCAGACCGATGATAACAAGCCATTTTGGACCGAACTTGTCAAACAAACGACCCATAACCGGGGACAAGAATCCGTTCAGCAAGCTGCCCGGCAGCAAGACCAGACCTGCTGTCAGTGCTGTAACCGCCATACCTTGTTGCAGATACATTGGAAGGATCAGCATCGAAGACAACATCATCATCATACAGATGAAGATCAGGATCAAACCGATCGTAAACATTGGATATTTGAATGCGCGCAGATCCATCATAGGCTGCTTCATTCTCAATTGACGGAAGCTGAACAAGAGCAAGGACAACGCCCCGATGACCAGAGTGGTTACCACAACAGGGCTGGTCCAGCCTCCGCCAGTCTCTCCGTGTCCCCCGGCGCTGCTGAATCCATATACAATTCCGCCAAAACCAAGGGTAGATAATATAATGGAAAGAACATCAATTTTCGGTTTGGTCAATTTCGAAATATTCGGTAAGAACAACAAGCCGCAAATGAGCGAGATGATGAAGAACGGCAGTGAAATCCAGAAGATCCAGTGCCAGCTCAGATTAGCCAAGATCAATCCGGAAATACTCGGACCGCTTGCTGGAGCAAACATGATAACGAGACCGATTAATCCCATGGCAGCACCACGTTTTTCAATCGGGAAAATAACCAATATCGTGTTAAACATCAGCGGCAGCAAGAGAGCTGTACCTACGGCTTGCAATACCCGTGCCACCAACAAAATTTCAAAACTCGGTGCAATTGCAGCAACAATCGTTCCCGCAATCGAAAAAATCAGAGAAGTCGTAAACAACTGTCTTGTTGTAAACCATTGTAGTAACATACCGGAAACCGGCACCAAAATACCCAATACGAGCAGATAACCTGTCGTCAACCATTGAATCGTAGTAGGTCCAACCTCGAGCAAGGTCATCAGCGGTGTCAATGCCACATTAAGTGCCGTTTCACCGAACAGACCAATGAATCCGCTCAATAGCATCGCGAATAATATTGGTAGTACTTTATATTGCTTTGTTTCTTGTTGGTCCTGTACAGAACCAGCTTTCATGGAAACCTCCACGATCCCATCCTCCTCAAACATTATATATGTTTCTCTCTTTGTGCAGACTTAATGGATCTCTCTCGCATTCTTTGCCACACCCGACAAATAATCAGCAGCCGTCAGCAGAGGCTGTTTATCCTGATTGGTCAGACTGATAATCAGCGCTCCCTCCATTAAAGAGATGACCAAAAGTCCCGTCTCTCGTGCTTTCTCCTCGCCAACACCTTCCATCATCAGATGTTTCGTAATAATTTGCTGCCAGTTCGAGAATACTCCCTGACATGCGACACGCAATTGATGACTGATGCAGGAAGTCTCCACAGCTGCCCAAAAGCTAAATGGCAGAAAACCCGTGAAACCAGCCGCCTCCGTTTCATCAGCCATGTCATGGATAAATCGCTGAATGGCATCTCCTGTACTCTCATGAGCTGCAAAGGTATCCTCGAATTTCTGCATGATATGTTCATTGGCTTTCTGGATGCACTCGTGAGCGAGCTCTTCCTTACCGTGCGGGAAATAATGATATAACGATCCTTTCGGCGTACTGCTCTCCTTAATAATCTGATTTAGACCGGTCGCATGATATCCCTGTGAAAAAAACAGTCTGGCTGCTGTGCTGACAATTAGTTCTTTAGCATTAGACTTTTCACTCAATGGAGCCACTTCCTTAATCTGAATTATAACAATCGGTCTACATAATTAAACCCGTTTCGATAAGCACTGTCAACTACTTTATCAGGGAAATGTTATGAAACCGCTAACAGTTTATTTTCCCAATGTTAAATGATTGAGCAGCGATAAGAATTGATAGCATACCCGTTTAAAACACAACAAAGAGGCATCTGCCTACAGGCAACACCTCTCTGTGTATATTCCTTCATTTAATGAAAAACAAATCCAACCCTACCTCGACTCAAATCCGATCCTTCATTAATAATTCTAACGCTTATCCCATGCCTCCGCATTCAGCTCACTATTGATGCTAACTGCTGCCAACGCTCCCAAGGACGCGGCCGTGATCGCTTGATATATCTCTGAAGCAGCATCTCCCGCACTAAAGACGCCTGGTACAGACGTTTTGGCGAACTCATTAACCACCACCGTCCCAGATTCCGTTACCTCACACCCCAAATTTTTGGCCAGATCCGAACCGATCACGAGCTTGGGTGCAAAGAAAATGCCTGTGCACTCTACGTTATTACCATCTTCCAGCAAAATCTGCCGAACCATGCCTCCCTCCGATTCAATGGATTGAATAGGTGCATCCAATACAGGAACATGATGCAGTTTCAATTCTTTTCGTTGCTCATCAGTCAATCCATCGGTTCCATTTGTGAGTATCGTGAACCGGTTTGTCCATCCCGATATCACTTTGGCCATGTGTACAGCTTTGTCACCACCAACAATGATGCCGAGTGACTGGTCCCTTAACTCCCAGCCATCGCAATACGGGCATACGAAGGCACTCTTGCCGTACACCTCCAATAGTCCGGGAATATCCAGAGGCAGATCTTTTTTTCCGACTGCAAAAAGAAGCTTCCGACCTTTCACGATCTTGTCCCCAGCCGTTCTAACTTCGAATGAACCTTCTGTTCCTGTAACCGCAGTGGCAGTGTCTTCCATGATATGTACAGAAGGATATGCCAGTATTTGCTGCTTCGCAACCTTTCGGAATTCGCTTGGGCTGATTCCGTCTCTCGTTAGAAAACCGTGGGTTTCACGAGTAACCGCATTACGCGGTCGCCCGTCATCTATAACAACGACCTCTTTTCTGGCTCTTCCAAGTACCAATGCAGCATTGAGCCCAGAGGGCCCCCCACCAATAATAATTACATCTACTGTTTTCTCCACACTAAACACCCTTTCCCGGATACTTAAAGTCTTTAATATACCTAAAAAAATAAATCATGTTCTTACCTTCACGGATTTGAAATGTTTAACTGACAACAAAAATGTGAAACAAGATCAATTAAAGATACAATATAATAACTATTAAAGATCCTCTATATCTACAATAAACCTTCAATCGGAAATGCGCAAGTATATTTTTATCATTTTTCAATGTTTTTTTGTTTTTTTCATGACATCTGTAGCACAGAAATTCATTTTTAACAATTAAAAAAAAGCGTGTTTTTAAATTGTTCACAATCAATTGACAGTATTTTTAAACCTAAAACGTGTTTTAATTCACATAGTAAACTAAATGCTATAATAAGTGACGAGATATATAAGTATAGATATAGGAAGTGAGTATTTGAAAACATTGAATAAGGGGTCTCAACCCAAAATTGAATTAGAGTACAGTTCCATTCCGAAAATGTTCTTCGATACGATTAAAGTCGGGATTATCAAGTCTAATCTGATCGCCATGCTTGCCGGTTTGTGTTTGGCATTGTATGTATTTGATGCCTCATTCATAGCCAACATTGTGCCGATCATCTTGTCCGTCATCGGTTCCTCCCTGATCATCGGGGCGGCTGGCGTGTTCAACAACTTGTACGATCGCGATATCGACGCCATTATGGAACGTACAAGAACCCGTCCAACCGTTACTGGTCAGGTTGATACCAAATCCGGATTGATTCTGGGGATCACCATTACCGTGCTTGGGGGCATTTTATTGTATATTGCCTCACCTTCAGCTGCTGTATTCGGAATCCTGGGATTGTTGCTCTATGTGTTTCCATACACCATGTGGACCAAACGTACAACGATATATAATACGGAAGTAGGCAGCCTGTCCGGTGCCGTTCCTCCACTGATTGGCTGGGCAGCCATTTCACCAGAACTTGGACATTTTGAAATCTGGGCTTTGGTTGTTACGATGCTGCTCTGGCAAATGCCACACTTCTACGGTATTGCCATCCGCAGATTTGATGAATATAAAGCTGCCGGCGTCCCTATGCTTCCCGTTGTCAAAGGAATCAGACGCACTTATATTCAAACGAATGTTTACCTGGTATTGTTATTGCTCTCCAGCTTTTTATTCTGGCCGCTGAGCCCGTTTGTTGCCATCGTTGCATTTTTGGTCAGCTTGGCATGGCTCATCCTTAGTGTGGCAACATTTGATCGCAAAGAAACCAAGAAATGGTCACATCGAATGTTCATCTTCTCGATTAATCACATTACGATTGTTTTCCTGGTGATCATCGCCTACTCCCTGATTGCACAGCTGGTTAGATAAAAGGGTACAGCGTTACAACGTGAAGATAAAGAGCCGTACAGACAAACTCTTGTATAGAGTTGACTGTACGGCTCTTTTATTTCTCTTCGGATATTATCCCACTTTGACAGGTGACTGTTCTCCTTGCCACAGCAGTTGCATTTCTTCATTGGTTGCCAGCAGTTCCGCCAGGCTTCCTTCAGCCTCAATACGCCCATCCTTCATGACGATAATATGATCAGCCTTGGCAAGCGCTGCCCGTCGGTGTGATACGGCAATACATGTCACATTTTGCTCGTTGGATAAACCATCCCATACCTGCTGTTCCGTTTCCACATCCAGTGCACTGGACAGATCATCAAAGATAAACAGATCTGCTCCAGTCATCAGCATACGTGCAGTTGCTGCACGCTGAATTTGACCGCCAGACAGCATCACCCCTCTTGGGCCAACGGATGTCTCCAGCCCCTGATCAAGGTGGTCAATATCTTTTTTCATTACAGCAAGGCGAATGGCCCGCGCGAGTGATTCATCCACCTTCCCTTTTTTGCCTTGCACAATGTTCTCCCTCAATGTATCACTGAAAAGGCGAGGGACCTGGGGAGTGTATGCCGCTCTCGGCGGCATTAAGAAGGTCGCCGGATCCACATCTTTTCCATTCCATCGGATACTTCCCGCCTGTTTCGGCAACAGTCCAAGGAGAGTTCGTACAAGCGTTGACTTCCCTGATCCGATGCGTCCGGTAATGACAAGAAATTGACCTCGTTTCAGCCGCAGGTTGATATCCTGAATTCCATTCACAGAGTCAGGATATTGATACGACAGATTGCTGACTTCCAGCTCCCTGAGTTTCTCGTCCGAACCTCTCTGCACTTCACCAAGTTCTGGCGGGTCTTCATACAGATAGATTTCCCGTGATTCCATAATGCAATCTTCTTCACCAGGACGAAACAGCTTGCGCATGCGGTCAAAGGATACCTTCAGCCGTTTATGCTGGAATACCATGTACCCGAATAAGGAAATACTAAAGCCGATGTTGGCAAGATACGATGTAAACAGGGCAAAATCTCCTACGGTGAATTGTCCGGTCCTCATCTCAGCAGCACACATCAGCAGAATTAACCCCGTACAAATGCTGAGTACATGCTGATTCATGGATCTCATCCACTGTTTAAACAGATTATCCCGCAAAGCAGCTTGACGCCGTTCTTCATTTAAATGGTTAAACCGTGCTGAAACATGCTGTTCTGCCTGCCCCAGCTTCAGTGCTTGCACCGCACCGAACGTCTCGGCAATGAAACTCGTAATTCGCCCCGTCGCTTCACGATTGTTCTGGGCATATTTGCGTGCACGATTCCCTGACAAATTGTTAAGCAGGGTAACCACGAGTAAGGGCAAAACGGCAACCAGTGTAATTTTCCAGTTAATGTTCGCCATAATAGCGATGGACACGATCGCAAAGACAAGTCGTCCCCAGAAGTCTACCCACGATTCAACGTACTCAACGACCTCTTCCACATCATCACGAAAGCGACTCATCGCTTCTCCTGGTGAAGCTGGAAGGTTGCGTCCAGGCCAGCGCATGATGCCAGCCAGCATATTGGTACGAAGAATCGCCTGAATATGGTAGACGTATGTAATCCATGCATAGAAAGCGGCAAAGAACGTACCCACTCTGGCTACCCGTATCAGTGCAATGAATATAAGCGGAACTGCCAGCCACAGGTAATCACTGGAGCCGATCGTTGCCCTGTCAAAAAACCACTGCATTCCGATCCCGATCGCAAGCGGCAAGGAATGAAACACACACCATAACAAGCCATTAATGATGAACAGGACAACTTTGAAGCGAAACAGTCGTCCAATAAATCCTGCTACATTCACGCAAGCTCCTCCTCTCTGCCTGTAATCCGCAGCCGAGCATAATGTGAATTCGGATTGTTCGCCAGCTCTTCCCTTGCCCCGAATTCCAATATCCGGCCATCCCCCAGCACCATAATCTGGTCTACCTGCTCAAGCGTAGCCAGGCGATGGGCTATAATAATTCCCGTACATTGCTTCATTAACTGATCGACAGCCGACTGGAGCAGGTGTTCCGTAGCCGCATCCAGACGTGAGGACGGCTCATCCAGAATGACCAGGCTTGGCTCAGTCAGAAACACTCTGGTTAAGGCAAACAACTGTGCTTCGCCAGCAGACAGGGAAGAACCTCCCGCAGTCAAATGAGTATCGAGCCCTTTTGGCTGGGTATCGATCCATTGACGCAGTCCAAGCCGATCGGTCGTTTCCAGGATCATGTCATCCGAGACCTCCTGATTAAACAGCGTCAGATTATCCCGCAATGTGCCATCGAACAACTGTACATCTTGCGTCACCATGCCCACTCGTCTGTAGAGTGCCTGCAAGCTAAGCTCGGAAATATCCTTGCCACCAACACGTATGACACCACTATCCAGATTGTACAAACGAAGCAGCACACGACTCAGACTGGACTTGCCGCTGCCTGTGCGACCAATAATCCCAAGTCTCTGCCCAGGCTTAATTTTAAAATTGATATCCCGCAATACAGGTTTATCTTCGTTATAACTGAAATTTACCTGCTCAAATTCCAGACCAAGCGCTCCATCTGGCAGCCGTTCCTGATCTCCGTCTTTGATTTCGCTGCTTAGAGCAAGCAGTTCCCTGGAACGAAGCATACCGGATTTCGCTTTTTGAAACTCCTGGACCTGATCTCCAAGCATCTCAATCGGATCATTCAGCATCTGGGTGTATTGATAAATAAGAAATAACGTACCGAGACTGATTGCCCCCTGCATAAAATAATGAACACCCAGCAGGAGAACCGCTGTGACAGCAATGGCAAACAAAATCACGGTTGTATTCCACGGAATAACGCGTAAAATCCAGGCTCTCCGGCCTTTCAGGAAAACAATTCGCATCAATTTGTAGAATCTGTTCATGACATACGGTACATGCCCATTCGCCTGGACATCCTCGATTCCGGCAATACGTTCTTCGATCATGCCGAACAGGGAAGCACTTGCTTCACGCTCATTTTTGGAAGATTGTACACCGAGGTTACGGATAAATACCATAAACATAATCGATAATAACGTAAATACCGTCATGACGATCGCAATGGGTAAATTCACCGTGAACATAAACCCAAGTATTCCCGCAAGCAATACAAAACTCCCGATAACCTGCACAATAAACATGGCGAAGAAGTTTGAAATGCTCGTTACGTCTCCATCGACACGTTCAATCATCTCCCCGGGTGTCTTAACATTGTGGAAACGCATATCCAGACGCAGACAATGCTTCAGCAAATCCCCGCGAAGCTGGTTTGTTGCCCGCCACGATACATCATTTCCCAGATAACTTACCGCTACGGTAATCAGCTGATTAAACACGGCAACGACCAGAAAAAAGGCTGCCAGCTGAATCAGACTTGTGAGTATTCCGCCACCTGCGGCTGTATCGATAAACCGCTTGATAATCTGCGGATTCAGCAGCTGCAAGCCTGTTGAAGTCAGCAGCATAACCAGCAGCAGGGCCAGCCGCCCCTTCACGGGTTTCAGGTATCGCAAGAGCCAGGACATGGATCTTTTTTCTTGTTTGGGCACATTGCCCACCCCTTTACGTCTATTTAGATGTTAGTCTCATTCGGCTTATCACATCTCTTACATGGCTAAGACGAATCATGCAGAAAAACATGAAATGCCTTGTTTACGGCCCAAGTATCATTATTAACATGACTTTCTACCATCTTTTATTCTCCCAACCCTTCTGGCCATCTTCCCGGAACCTTTGAACCCACTGTTCGGAAACCTCGTCTGCGATGGGGTCAAAAGATGGAGGCGAAATGGTAACGTGATCAGATGGGATATCCAGATACTCCAGCACTTTTATGACGGTTCCTTCGTAATCCTGTATAAAATCCTCATATACAATCGTTAAAGGGATGATCCCCGACTCCGAAAGAAAATCCTCTATTGCAGCTTCGCACATGTTACTTTCAATAAGCAGGTGTTTAATTGCATCAAAATGATATTGGTCTGCAATATTATGCTTTTCCGCCTGATCTCCATGTTTGCGATGCCACTCACCTGAAACAATGGCTCGCCACCAGGATACAGCCAATCTAACTTTGTTTCGACGTGTCATGTAAATATGCTTCGTGCAGTTAGGGAAACCGGTACTCCATACTTCAGCCCGCGATACTCCGGATGGCAAATGATACAGATTGCGGATTGCATCAATCCATCGTTGTTCAAAATTGATCTTGATGCCAAACACACCATTAGGCGTTGTTCCCTGCTCCCACATTTGCTCCAGATCTTCTCGTTTCAGGGTATCCGGACTCTTCTGCTGAAAGTGCAGCCATTCCCCGGGTTTGCCTGCAAGGCCCGTAGAACTTAATGCTTCACTGAGCAGTGTACTGCCTGTGCGCTGGGAAAACCATATCGTATAACTTTGAACCGGTTGCTTCATCTCTTTACCTCTCTTTCTTCCCTTAGGAATATTATAAAAATAGATGCCCAGTCTCCTTTCCATGTGAACAGATTGGTGGAATGCATGCAAAAAAGCCATAGATGAACTGATGTTCATCTACAGCTTTGTATCAACAAGAGAACCATATGAAATCAAAAACGTTTCTGGATTTCTCCTCTGCATCGCAATAATGAATAGCGTCCACGCCAGGGGCTGCACAAACACGGCTCTCCAAACGCTGACATTTTCACCTTGGACAGTACCTATGCTCATGCTTATTCAGTTATCGATTCGAAACCCCACACTGGCATGAACATATTCATCTACCCACCCGTTACACATATTTGTTGTTTATTGTATTCGCTCCATAAGGATACGTCAAGAACATTTTTACTTAATTGTTATTTACTTCATGTTGATAAAATCATTTGCAACCGAACTAACGATCATACTCCAGATTAGGAATCATTCTGAAAACAAACTTTATTCGATTGACCTTCCATACACCCTCACTGTATACAAGTTCAATGTTTCGATCATTCACGTAGTGGGATTCACCCGTTAACGAATTTCCTAGAACATACGACTGAGATAACGTTCCAGTTGTACTGCTCGTATAATTAACGGAGTTCTCAGGAATATCATACTGAATCCATTCGCTCTGCAACTCCTGCCCTTTAATGATGGACTGGATTAACTTTTCTGTAAAATAGGGCTTGAAATATGTCCGTATTTGATTAATCTCAGACAGATTGGACGTTTCGTTCATTTTTTTCGATAATAAATTGATCCGTGTTTGGCTTATTTTCTGAGAATCAGGTATCTGGGATTCATCGTTCTGGACGTTCACAACCACCGTATGATCATTTAACATCATTGTAGCCTGTTTGTTTTCACCATCCCAGCTCAGCTCGGCCCCAAGCGTCTGACTGACAAATCTCAACGGAACATACGCAGTGCTTCCAATTAACACCACAGAAGAATCCATGGTTATTACCTGGTCATTCACGCGCGCATTTTTGAAGTTAACAGCGAGAAAAATCTCCTTCTCATCTGTTTTGATTCGTATATATTTGTCATCTTTATACCACTTTACATCTCCCCCTAAATTGCTGGACACCACTCTCAAAGGGATCAACACCCGATTTCCAGATAACACTCCATCCTTAATCTCAACTGTAGTATCCTCAGCGAGAACCGTAGTGGAAAGTGTAAAAAGCATTATAGACGCCAGCACGGCTAAAGCAATTTTTTTCAATATCAAGTAACAGCCTCCTTTCGAGTAAATAACGTAACTATCTTTTCTAAATCAGTTAACGTTATCTGACTCATGAAAGTTGCCGCCTTCTCAAAAAAGACGCTGGCCTGAATGCCAACGTCTCATTATCATTTTGCATAATCCTTTATTTGCAATTCCATTTACTTGTTTATCGTTCCGGTCATAAGCGACAAACGTTCCACCCGTTCTTCCTTCTTATTCAGATTGGAATGGATATAGAACATCAGCAGTGCGGCAAACGAGGACATGGTTCCCAAAAAGATGACCGGCACGATTCCCCACCAATCATAGACATTCCCGAACATCAACGGACCAATCATTCGGCCGATATTCGCAAATCCACCAGTAAGCCCCATATAAAAAGGTGCGTTCACTCCCGTTTGTTCGGACAGGAATGTAGGTATGGTGGGAAGTAACATCATTTCCCCAAAGGTGGCAAGAATCATGCCGAGTACCAGATAAATATAATGTTCGTGAAAAAACAAAATGAACGTAAACGCCAAAGCCGAAAATAAGGCACTTACAAACATCTGCCTAACGATAGTTGGAGCAAACCGCTTCTTGATCCATGACGTAAACGGCTGCCCCAGCAAGATAACCAGTCCATTAATCGTCCACAGCAAGCTGTAGAACTTGAGGTCCAGTCCCTGCTCGTCAATATAAGGAGCAATGCCCGTTGACCATAGCGAGAATGAAATCCAGAAGAACATGGCTCCAAAAGAGAGAAATAGATAAATACTTACATTTTTCAGCAAGCTCCTTCGATTCACTGGCATGTCATTCGCTGTCATGTCATTTTTTCCTTCTATTATATGTTGGTCCGGTTCCTGAACTGAATCGATTGTTTTGTGTGAATCGACCTGGCTTGGCAGGCGCATGAACAGCAACAGAAAGACAGCAAATAATAAAGTGGTTGTTCCCGTAAACAGATATGTCAGGGTAAAAGAAATCGATGCAATCAAGCCGCCAACCATGGCACCGATCGACAGCCCAAAATTGTTACAAACGTACATCAGATTGTAGAGCGTTCTGCGATGCTCTTTCCAACGAAAACCGACGTAGGCGTTTAGGGAAGGAAGTGCAATTCCGTTTACAAAACCGAGCACGCAAATGAAAACAATGTAAGCTGGCCAACTGTCCGTCAACGCAATGCCAAACAGCATGCAGGCAGAGATCAGGAAAGAGCCGGTAATCAGAACTTTGGGACCCAAGCGATAATAGAGGTTGCCCCCCACCAGTTCGCCGAAAACACTGCATAGTGCTTGATAAAGAACGATCAATCCGGCCTCTCCATACGATCTGCCCATCACATTGTGCACATACAATGTAGTTAATGGCCACATGATAGCCTTGCCTGTAGAATTAACGAAGCTCGCGGCGATGAATAAGAGTGCATCCCTTGGATAGTTACGAAGATGCCCTAATTTGTTCCAGGACGATAGCATGGAAATTAACGTTCTGTTCATGTTCCCTCTTCTCTATGCGCTGGTCCTGCGAGGATCCATTGCATCACGGATACCATCACCGATAAAATTAATGGATAAGACCGACAGAATAATGATTAGGCCTGGTGGAATCCAGAGCCAAGGCTGACTTGTCAGGGCCGTTATGGACTGTGCTGCATTTAGCATATTCCCCCAGCTGGCTGTGGGCGGCTGTACGCCCATACCCAGAAAGCTCAAGGAGGATTCGGACAGGATAGCGGCGGCGGCACCAAAAGTGGCATTGACCAGAATTGGTCCCAAAGCATTCGGCAAAATATGCCCAAAAATCAGTCGAGGTGAACTAAAACCTAGCGCCTGTCCTGCCTTTACAAATTCGGTTTGCCGAAGAGTTAATACACTGCCCCGAACCAGACGTGCAACCGCAGGCCATCCCAGCAGAGCGAGTACAATGATAATGTTGGACAATCCGGTGCCAAGAACAGTTACCAGAACCAGAATCACCATCAGACTTGGAAAAGACATAAAGACATCGATGATTCGATTGATCAACATGTCTACCCATCCCCCCACATAACCGGCGATGGCTCCTACAATGGTACCTACACATACGTAGAGCAAAACAGTAACTACACCTACGGCAAGAGATACACGTGTCGCGTAGATCAGCCTGCTCAGCACATCCCGGCCCACCTGATCTGTACCCAGCCAATGCTGACTGGAAGGAGAAGCGGCAAATGCACCCGTAATTTCGTTGGGATCGTAGGGAGCAATGAATGGTGCAAAACTACTGATCAGGATGAGGAATCCGAGAATAATCAGCCCTGCTACCGCAAGTTTGTGCTGGACAAAGCGATGACCGATCATTTTCCAGTAGCTCTCACGTTCAAAACTCGGTGTATTTACTGCAGCAGAACCCGCAACGAGTTCAGGGGAAGCAGCTGTGCCAGACTCCAGATTTAGTGAAGGCATAATGCTCACTCCTTTCTTCAACTGTATTTGATTCGAGGATCCACGACCGCATACATCAGATCAGACCACAGATTGGCGGCCAGTACAGATAGGGCTGCAAGCATATTTACACCCATCAGCAGCGGAAAATCCCTTGAAAAGATGGCCTGAATCGTCAATTGTCCCATGCCGTTCCACTGAAATATGCTTTCTGTAATGACGGCTCCCCCGATTAATACAGGAATATCGAGACCCGCTATCGTGATCAGCGGAATAAGTGCATTTTTCAAAGCATGCTTGTGAATTACGATAAATTCTCTGACTCCCTTGGCTCTTGCTGTTCGCAGATACTCTTGTCCAAGCACTTCAATTACACTCGCGCGAACATAACGGATCATTCCGCCAGAGATGGAAGTTCCCAGCGTAATTGTAGGCAATATCAGGTGAGTCAGCGTATCCCCGATCCCGGCGTTCCCTCCCATGGTGCTCATGCCTCCCGTGGGAAGTACACCCAACAGGACGCCGAAGATATAAATCAGGCCCAGGCCCAGAAAAAAATTCGGAATGGAAACACCCAATAACGAGGTGGTCGACATTAAATAATCAAACTTGGAGCCCGACTTTACAGCACAGTAAATGCCAATCGGGATCGCAATCAGATATCCAAACAGAATCGATGCCCCTACCAGCAGCAAGGTCGGACCTATTCGTTCAGCGATTAAACTGGTTACAGGTTGGAAGGAACTGAACGAATGCCCCAGATCACCCTGCACCAAATTCACGAGCCACTTCCAGTACCGAATCATGAACGGATCATTTAATCCAAGTGCTTCTCGCCTTAATTGTTTGTCCTCTTCACTCACATCCGGATTCACATACATGTCCACGGGATCCCCCGGGGCCAGATTGATGAGGACAAAATTAAGGAAAGTTACTCCAAACAATACCGGGATCGCGATCAGAAGTCTCCGAAGCACGTAATTCAACATAAAAGGCCCCCTCTGTGCATACATGGTTATAACGTTTATCCAAGTGGATCATGACAAGCATACAAGTGTCCTTTACGGAAGATATCTTCAGTAAGAAGCGGCTCCTCCTCCTGACATTTGGTACTGGCGAGTGGACAGCGGGTATGAAAACGACAGCCTTGTGGTGGTGATGCGGGACTTGGTACATCCCCTTCGAGTACAATTCGCTCTTTGTTTCTCAAATGGGGATTCGGAATAGGATAAGCATCGAGCAATGCTCGGGTATATGGGTGTCTGGGCGAAGAAAACAACTCTTGTGCCGGGGCGAGTTCTACCACTTTGCCGAGATACATTACGGCTATGCGATTACTCATATACTTTACGGATCCAAGGCCGTGACCAATAAACAAGTAGGTTAAGTTAAATTCACGCTGTAAGTCCTTAAGCAGATTCAGGATTTGGGCCTGAATGGAAACATCAAGTGCCGAAACAGGTTCATCACACACAATCAGTTTGGGTCTAAGAGCAACCGCACGCGCGATACCTATTCGTTGACGCTGACCTCCCGAGAATTCATGTGGATATTTCCCCAAACCTTGAACCGATAATCCTACAATCTCCATTAACTGTGAAGCTTCTCGCAAGGCTTCGGCGTCCGACATACCTCGTAATACGTGAAGAGGCTCTGTGATGAGATCGACAATCCGCTTTCGGGGATTCAATGATGAATAGGGGTCTTGAAATATCATTTGAATATCCCTGCGCAGTGTTCTCATCTCTGCGCCCGACACTTGGGTCAGATCCCTTCCTTCAAACAGCACCTTGCCTGAACTAATATTCTCCAGCCCGATAATGCTGCGTCCAAGCGTAGATTTGCCGCAGCCTGATTCCCCGACCAGACCAACAGTTTCTCCAGGGTATACCTGAAGGTCAATTCCATCCACTGCCTTGATCTGTCCAACTGTTTTTGAAAATATGCCCTTCTGAATGGGATAATATTTCTGGACCCCTTCCAGCTGGAGTAACGGTTTATCGGCGCTTTTCTCAATCGGCATTCGCATCGCTGACATGTCATGTCCCCCTTATCCTGTAGGTTTAAGTCTTACACCGGAAACCAGCAGCGTACTTTATGAGCTTCGCGAATCTCTGTCAATGGTGGAGGGGTATGGCATTGGGCTGCCGCCCTGCTGCAGCGATCCATAAATCTGCAGCCTGAAGGCATGGATTGGAGTGAGGGAACCGAACCGGGAATGGAACGCAGCTCTGCGTCTTCAATTTCGATATGTGGGATGGATTCCATTAGTCCAATGGTGTAAGGATGTTCGGGATGATCGAACAGCTCATATACGTCTGCCTCCTCGACGACCTGCCCTGCATACATCACGATGATTCGATCCGCCATTTCGGCAACGACACCCAGATCATGCGTGATTAACATAATTGAAGTCCCTGTTTCCTCACGGATTTGTTTCATCAAACTCAGAATCTGGGCCTGTATGGTTACATCAAGTGCTGTTGTCGGCTCATCAGCAATAAGAAGTTTCGGCCTGCATGCCAGTGCCATGGCAATCATGACACGCTGCTTCATTCCACCGGACAATGTGTGGGGATACTGTCCAAGCAGCTGCTCGGCCCTTGGAAATCCAACCTGTTTTAACAGGGAAATGCCATGCTGTTTCGCTTCCTTGGCTCCCATCCCAAGATGCAGTCGAATGGTCTCCGTCAATTGATTGCCAATGGTAAAGACCGGGTTAAGAGAAGACATCGGATCCTGAAAAATCATGGAGATTTCCTTGCCGCGAAGCTTGACCAGTTCGTGTTCAGGAAGTTCGGCCAGATCCCTTCCATCAAATCGTATGGAACCACTGCTGATATAACCGCTCCGTCCAAGCAAACGCAGAATGGATAATGAGGTGACACTTTTGCCGCATCCGGATTCTCCTACAATGCAGAGTGTCTCTCCTGCTTTTAGGGAGAAGCTCACATCATCTACCGAAGTCACTTCCCCTTGATTAGTACGGAAATTGGTCCTGAGATGCTGTATTTCAAGCAGTTCATTCATGCCTGTTCCTCCAATTCCATTTATTTGCGCTCCCACATGTTAACGTCATAATGCATGCCGTCCACCACGCCACCTTTACCCGCGATCTGTTGAGAAATCGCCATCAGATTAAATTCGGAGTATACCGTAATCAGCGGTACGTCTTCCTGAATCATATTTTGCAGCTTGTTGTAGATCTCTTGACGCTTGGCTGAATCTGTCTCTGCCATTCCGGCATCAAATAATTCATCCACTTCCGGATTGTTGTAACGCATATCGTTAAGTGCTGCTGTGGAGCGATATACGGTTGCCGGGCCATCAGGGTCCATAATACTGCCAAAGCTGCTAAGCACAAGATCGAATTCGCCTGCAACAAGCTTCGAAACCGTCGTCGGAAAATCATAATTCACCTGGTTTACCTGAAGCCCGATGGCTTGAAAATTTTGCTGAATGATATTGCCTGCCATCTCACGAGTGCGGTCACCGGTAGGCACAATCAATTCAATGGGGCGCTTCATATCGAAGCCGGCTTCTGCTAACATTTGTTTGGCTTTTTCAGGGTCATAACCATAGCTGATAATATTGTCGTCATGATACGGATGACTGTTGGCATACGGGCCGTCCTGCAATTCTCCGGTGCCTGGCATCAGCTGTTCTACAATCATCTGCCGGTTGATCGCATAGGCCAGGGCTTGTCTTACTTTTTTGTCCTGAAAACGTTCCGTATTAATCTCGATCGAGTTGTATCTCCGGGTCTGCTCCTCTTTCGTTGTCAGCCCCTGAATGGATTTTACGGTCTGCCATTCTGAAGCCGGGATATTCCCTACCCCTTGTGCCGCATTCATGTCCAGCTCTCCGGATTGAAGCTGTGCGACCATATTGGAGGCTGGCATGATTTTGATAAACACCTTTTCAATCTTGGGAGCTCCACGGTAATATTCCGGATTGGCAGCGAGTTCCACATAGGATTTGTTCTCATATTTCACAAAAGTATAAGGACCTGAAGTCACATTGGGGCTGCGCCAAAATGAGTTTTGATTCAGTTCTGCCGGATTTACATCCTGCAGCACATGTTTGGGGACAATCAATACATCGGAGAAGCGTTCATAAACCAGATTGGGGTCCACCGGTGTTTTGGTTCGAATCTCAAGATGTTTCTCATCAATGACCTTGATCGAATCCAGCTCTTCAGAGCCTTCAGGCAGCGTCCCTTTCTCATTCAATCCGTCTAGGGAAAATATGGCGCTGCGCTGTGTAGTGATCGTCATGGGATTGGCAATCAGGTTGATCGTAAATTCAACATCCTGTGCAGTAATAGGTGTACCATCTGTCCAGTTTGCATCCGGATGAATGGCGATGCGGAACGTTTGATTATCATCTGTCTCAAAGGACTCGGCAAGCTGCATTTCGAATTGAAGCGGGCCCGTTGTTTTGACCAGACTATCAAAGAAATATCGGTAGGTGAATACAGCACCACTTGAGCCACTTCCGTCTGAGTCGATCGGATTAAACATCAGAGGCGGGTTCGTAATCCCGATGGTCAACTGATTTGCCTGAGTATGGTTACCTTTGGCTGCACTCGCTGATGTCCCTGATCCTTGTCCTGCCGAACCGCAACCTGTGATAAGCATCATTCCGAACAACGGAAACAGCGCTGTCCTCTTCAACCATTTTTTCATATGAACGCTTCCCCCTTATGTTTTGCTATCATTTATCCTTCCGCAGCGAAAAGCTCCTTGAGCGCTATAATGCTGCTTCAGCAGTCTCCGACATCTTCATATCCGCTCTGCGCTTCACAGCAAGCAAGCTGACAAACTCGAAGGCAATATTCGCTGCATTCAGTGCTGTGACTTGACTTGGATCGCGATCCGGAAGCACTTCCACCAAGTCAAAACCGATAAAATCGATACCGGCCAGACCCCGAAGCATTTTCTGTGCTTCGTAGGTCGTAAAGCCGCCAACCTCCGGTGTTCCTGTACCAGGTGCATATACCGGGTCCAGAAAATCAATGTCAAAGGTTAGAAATACCGGTCGATCTCCCACGCGTTCCTTAACTTTCTGACACAACTCAGGAATGGTAAGCTCCCTTACATCATCGGTTGTCATCACTTCAAACCCCATCGCACGCGCCTCATCCAAACCTCCAGCACGATAGGTCGTTCCTCTCATTCCCATTTGAATCGAGTGATGTGGATCAATCAGCCCTTCATCCACGGCGTAACTGAAGACTGCTCCATGAGACCACATTCGTTCAGGTTGTTTGGAACGTCCTGTATCGGAATGTGAATCAAAATGGACAAGGCATACCGGACCATGTGTTTGCGCAGCTGCCCTTAAATGCGGAAGCGATATGGAGTGATCTCCACCCAATAGAATGGGAACTACTCCTGCCTCAAATACAGGCGCTAATTGCTCTTCGATCGCTTGATAGGATTGTTCAATATATCCGGGATGTACAAGAAGGTCACCAAAATCGATACCTGATAAAAATTCTGAAATATCAATCTGGTGAACGGGAGATATCGGTCGAATCCGCTGTGACATCGTACGGATGGAAGCTGGACCGAAGCGTGCACCAATCCCATAGCTTACACCTGTATCAAAAGGAACTCCTATGACCGCAAAATCAACATCTTCCAGTGTTTGTACATACGGCAAATGCATGAAGGTATGGATGCCGGAATAAAGAGGCTTTCCCATGTCGATCTGTGGACGGTATTTCATGTTTGATCTCTCCCTTTGTTTATCATTTCAACTTAAAAAAATACAAAAAGAGGCCGCTTATGAGTAAGCGGCCTCTTTGCCATAGACAACCATCCTCCAGATGAAGGATGATTGCTTGTATGCAGTTGTGTAATGCCAATTATAGAAACAGCCTCAATCAATGTCAATATATTTGACACAAATTCTCGAATAAAAGATTTTGCAGCTAAACTACGTTATGTTATATCACTTGTTCTGTTGACTTTTGTCGGGATGTATTATATAAATTAACATTAATCAGGTCATCCACATCCAGTTCATACACGAAGATATTGTCTCAATTCCGACTTCGAGGTGATGGGTAAATTATGAAACCAAGACTATTGCATGTTCATGATATCCCGACTACAAAATGTCGAGTTGATGTCAAATTCAACGAATTAGGTTATCGGGTTGAGTCAATTGAGGCTGAATGTATGAGTCAACTGACCAAGAGCAGGTTTGAAATGATTATTTTGGATGTCCCCGCATGTCGACTGAAGAAATGGCTGTATTCAGCCAGTCACTTGTTCTCTTTCCCCATTTTATGGTGGTGTGACGAGCGTAAACCTGCCACCACTGCTCCTCATGAGAAGCTTGACGGTGTACTCTGTTCAGGAATGAATGACAATGAACTTCAATGGTCTTTGCTGATCGGTCTTAAAAATTACCAGACCCGTGTTCATCTGGAGCGGGAATACCGTTTCTTATCCACCAAACTGGAAGAAATCAAACGAGTGGAGAGTGCCAAGATATCACTTAGCAAGCAAAAAAACATCAGCGAAACCAAAGCCTATGAATGGATGCGCACGCAGGCCATGAACGAACGCAAGAAACTGGTTGATATTGCAGAATCAGTGTTGACTGAAATTAAATAATTACTAGATCATCAAAAAAACCTGCCTGTTGAACAGGCAAGGTTTTTTTCATGCGTTTTTTTAACCTGTAATACTGGCAGCCAACGCTTCCTTGGTACTCCGGCGATACAGGGCCAGCAGTGTAATAAATTCAGATACGATGGAAGCTGCATTGAGGGCTGTAACACGCGTAGGATCACGATCCGGCAGCACCTCCACCAGATCACAGCCGATCAACCGAATTCCCGCAAGACCCCGAATCATCTGAATCGCTTCATACGTCGTGAATCCGCCCACTTCCGGCGTGCCTGTCCCGGGAGCGAACACAGGGTCCAGAAAATCAATATCAAAGGTCAGGAATACGGGCGTATTGCCCACCCGGTCTTTGACTCGCTGACACAGTTCCTCGGGCCCCAGCTTTTTGACATCATCTGTGGTGAGCAGATCGAAGCCGAGTCCCCTTGTTTCTTCATAATGTGTCAAACTGGAATGCCCTCTCATTCCCATCTGAATCGAGGTTTCGGCATTGATCCAACCCTCTTTCACCCCATGATAAAACATATTGCCGTGTGAATATTTGCGGATCTCGTCCATGGGCTCCCAAGCATCCGAGTGCGAATCAAAATGCACCAGACTGATCGGCCCGTATTGCTCCGCCGCTGCTTTCACATGAGGATAGGAAATGGAGTGATCTCCACCCAAAATAATCGGTACGATTCCACTTGAATAGATGGGTGCTAATTGTTGCTGTACCGTTTCATACGTCTGTTCAATGTATCCGGGATAGATGGAGAAATCGCCATAATCAATACCTGATAAATATTCACTGCTATCAATGCCTTGAGCAGGATTGGTTGTTCTGATCCGCTGCGACATTTCCCTGATGGCCGAAGGGCCAAATCTGGTGCCTACCGCATACCCGGCTCCTGTATCAAATGGATTGCCGATAATGGCATAATCTACGTTCTCCAATGTCTGAATATGGGGCAAATGCATAAACGTTCGCACCCCCGCAAAGGCCGGCTTTCCTCTTTCCAGTAAGGGACGATACATGAACAACACTCCTTTGGATTTTTTCGCATATAAAAACAAAAAAACCGCTCCCTTATCTATGATAAGTTAGCGGCTCTATTGCCGATCAAGTGTTAATCTATCCAGAAACAACACTTGAATATATGCATTTGTTATGGGTGTAATATAGCAAACTATGCTATTATCGTCAACATTTTCTTTTGCCTGATTATGAATTGATCTGCTTCTTGATGTAATACGTCTCCATCACTTGCATAATGGACTCGCTTTTAATTGGTTTGCTTACATATGCATCCATGCCTGCCTTCAAGCACCTGTCCATGTCCCCTCTCACAGCGTTTGCCGTTACCGCGATAATGTATGGGCACTCTTCAGGATTCAGCAGCTCCTTAATCGCTTTTGTAGCTTCGAATCCATCGAGTCTTGGCATATGCACATCCATAAAGACAATATCGTATGCATTACGTTTGACAGCCTCGACTGCCTCAACACCGTCCGCCACATGATCTACAAAGTGTCCCTTTTTCTCGATCATCCTGCTAAGGACAAGCTGATTCACCTCATTGTCTTCCGCGATCAAAATTCGAAGAGAGGCTGCTCTGCTTTTTTTCTGCAGTCGATCAAACCTGTTGCTCTCTTCACTGTTGTTTAATTTGAAGCTGGCTGTAAATATAAAGGTTGTACCCGGTTCATCCGATTCTTCGATCCAGATATCACCCTGCATGAGCTCAACCAGCTTCTTACTGATGGCAAGCCCCAGACCGGTGCCTTGAGGTGTGCGGGTCATGAAGTTCTCCAGCTGGTAGAAGGGCTCGAACAATTGTTGTCTTTTCTCTACCGGAATCCCTATCCCCGTATCCTTCACCTTAAAATACAGCTGTACGTTATTGCCGCACTGCTCCTTAACCCCAACTTCAATTTCCACGCCGCCTTCTGAAGTGAATTTGACCGCGTTGCCGATGATATTGGTAAGTACCTGTTTAAGGCGGTAAGCATCACCATACAACGGAGTTGGAATGCCATCATCCAGAGATAAACGGATATCCAGCTTTTTCTCGCGAACGAGTGGTTTCACGATTTGCACGGTCTCTGTCACGATTTCTCCAAGATCAAAGGGATCGTCCACCAGATCGGTTTTGCCTGACTCAATTTTGGAGAAATCAAGAATATCATTGATAATGGCCAGCAGGGAATCTCCGCTCTTCTGGATAATTTCGATATATTCCTTTTGTTCTCCGCTAAGTCCAGGGGTATCCAGGAGCAGGTCCGTCATCCCGATGACACCATTCATGGGAGTACGGATTTCATGGCTCATCATCGCCAGAAATTCACTTTTGGCCTTATTCATTCTCTCGGCTGTCTCTTTGGCTACAAGCAGTTTTTTCTGCTCGGTGATGTCCTTCGCAATAAGGTAAAACCCAACATTATTTTTATTGATAATGATCGGTGCCAGCGTAGCCAAGACCTCTGTCTCACTGCCATTCGTGTGGCGAATACTGTTAATCTCCTTCTCGGCCATCTCGTAATTGCTGCGCAGGATCAGGCCCAGATTACTGGCGCCAATAAATCTGCTGATGCTTGTGCCAATCATCTCAGACACCGGACAGCCCGTCATATTTACGGCTACAGGATTTGCATTCATAATGTTACCATCCATGTTAAACGAAATAATGGCGTCATGATTATATTTTTTCAATGAAGTGTACCGTTCCACAGATTCCTGCAGCTTGAATTCGATCAGTTTCCGTTCAGTGATGTCCTGCAGTGTTCCATTTAACTGGACTGGCTGTTGGTGTTCATCGAGGGTGATCAACCCGCGCAAGTGAAGGTATTTTTCACTTCCATCCGACCGGATGTGCTTGTATTCAAAATCAAGCGGCTCCCCTTGTTTTACCCATCCAATTTGTTCTCGTAAAGACGCTGCATCCGCCGGAGTCATCACGTTGAAAACGTCACTTGCCCGATAGGGTTTGCGGGTGCGTTCAAGTTCAAAAATCTCAAAAATTTGATCTGAAATGGCAAGCTGGTCATTGACCATATCCCACTCCCAACTGCCGATCATTGCTATGCGCTCTGCCTCTGCACTGATTTCCTCATGTTTCTTTCGCTCGGATACATCTCGTCCAATCGAAAGAATCTGCTGCTCGTGTTCAGCGTCCCCGATAATCTTGTATGTGGTTTCAAACCAAAGATAATGCCCATCTTTATGACGGACCCTTATATTCAGCAAATTACCTGTACTCAAGTCCATTTGCGAGATCCGCTCCAAATCTTGTGGATGGAAATAGGCATTATTATTTTGGCCAATTACGTCTTCTTGCGAGTAACCCAGTAAATTTTGGACTGAGGGTGAGCAGAACCGACATACCCCATTAAAATTGGCGATATAGATGATCTCCTGAGCGTTATCCGAAATGAGTTTGAACATCTCTTCACTGTGCAAAAGTTTTTGTTCGGACAATTTACGATCGGTAATATCTACAATATGGCAAATGAAGTAAAGAGGCTCTTCCGTTACTTCGTCTCGAGCCAGGGATACATGCAAGGAAATCCATAGTACATCACCATTTTTTTTAATGTAGCGCTTTTCGTATTTATGCTCTTTGGACATGCCTTCAAACAGCTCGCACGCATAGACCGTATCTTTTGGTGTATCATCCGGATGCGTAATATCCTGGTAGCTGAGATGGATTAACTCCTCACTAGTAAAGCCCAGCATACAGCAAAAAGCAGGATTCACTTTCATCCATTGCCCTGTTGGAGAAACGAGTGCAATTCCAATAGGCGCTTGGTTATAGATCTGCTCGAACAATTCATGATGGTCGACCTTTTGAACCTGCATGTTAAGCTCTCCTTTGGTATATAACTCTAGTTAATTATTGTCGAATTTTATAATTTTCTTGGATATCGTTTACTCACAGTTTAGTCGGTTTAAAACCGATAATCTCTGCTTAATACCCAGTATTTTAGCCATTGAAACGGCTCTTTTCAAGAGATTTGTGTCTTTGAAACCAAACAAGGCCTGGAATCCATCATCATGGAACTCCCGACCTATGTCGCTATATATCATTATAAGTCATATAAGTACAAGGAGTCGCGAGTAAAAAATGTCAGCGCTCACGCCCAACGATATAATCTAGCAAATGCTTCAGGAATGGAACATGCTTGGGCATATCGTTCAGCGCATCGGTTGCAAGACAATAATGTTCCCACATCTCTTTTTTCGCTCCATCCTCCCCTAATATGGATACGAAGGTTGAATTGTTGTTCCGAGCATCCTGTCCTGCTGGTTTACCAAGTACAAGATGATCCCCTTCCAGGTCCAGCAGGTCATCCTTGATTTGAAAAGCGATACCTGCATGATATGCGAATTTCTTCAAGGAGGCGATTTCCGATTCCTTCACCTGTGCCAGAATAGCTGGCATTACAAGTGCCGCTTCAAAGGCAATGCCTGTTTTATAGAAACAGATCATGTTTAATTGTTCCAGTGTCAGTGCTTTTCCTTTGGAGTTCAGGTCCATCGCCTGCCCCATGCACATGTCTTCTGCTTTTTCAGCCGAATACCGAATAAGGGTTAGGACCGTTGCTGCGTCGAATTGTCCGAGAGAAGATTGTTCCCCTATGGCTTTCTGGATGAGAAACAGACCCGTCAATTCAGCTGTGGCGCTGTTATGCACCTGATGCAAAGTCGAACGCCCCCGCCGGGTTGAAGCATTATCCTGTGTCGGCAGATCATCAAAAATGAGGGAAGCGGTATGCATATACTCCAGTGATCTTAACAGGGGAACGATTGACGCTTCTGTAAGTCCATACTCACGCACACCCATTACCCAGGTTAAGATAGGCCTCAGCCGCTTGCCATCTCCCTGCAAACTGTAATTGGCTGCATCAATCAGCGTTTCCTTCATTTCTGGAATTTCAGTCGGTTTGGAGATTTGCAATTCAATATTAATCTGTTCGCGAACCGTTCGAATCGTATGAAGAAATTCTTCTTTTTCCTGTTTGTCATTTTGCAGATGAACAATTACCTGATCCCTGAGCAATTTGTCGAGAAAATCCACATCATCCGCTTTTCGAACCATTTGCTGAACTAGCTGATTGAATTCGGGCTGGCCCGAAGCAAATATGTTCATGATCTCATTGTATTTCTCCCGGCCAAGGCGCTCTTTGCTGCGCTTGAGGCCATTGATGGCGCGATCCAATATGACTTCACGTGTCTTTTCGTCCGAATGATACACGCTATGGATCAGATGAGAGATGACCGTCCAATACAGCTCATACGGATTAATTAAATCGGGACGCAGATCTCGATACTTCAAATAGTACGTATATGGGGTAACTGCCCCCTCTTCCATGTCGTCAAACATATCTGCAAAATCATCTGCAAGCTGATTGTAGATTCCATAATAGAACGTGCGCAGATCAAAGCCTTCATCCTCTGAAGCGCTAAGAACTGAACGGACGATGAGTCTTGATGATGATGACTTGATAATAATCGGTACATACAGCTCTTCATTGGTATAATTCGCATTGCTGAGTTTCTTTGCCCGGTCCAGTTCCTGGGATTGAAAAAATACATAGGATTGCTCGAAAAATGTACGCTGCATCTCAGGTCGCTGGTAGTTCTTGATATATTCAAATGCTTCCCGCAGCTCCGAATGAACATACTGAATGACTTCCTGGTTCGCTCCGTTCCACTGGCCAATGTCAGGTACAATTCCAGTGAGCAGCGCTTGGCGAATCATCTGGGAATACTGCTCTTTCTCTTGCGCAGTCAATGCCTGTGAATCCAGAAGGTCGTCAATAAAAGGATAGGTCAATCCATATGAATAGCCCAATCTGATCGCTGCATCAAATCTCTGCGAACGTTCCGCAATTGGAGTCATCTCATCCATTTCATCATTCACGTGGAGGACAACGCCAAGAATAATCTTAATGAGCTTTCGCTGTGCCTGCTCTGCATCCAATTCCTTTGGAATATTTGAAGCTACATTCTTAAGCTTCTGGATTAGCCAGATTACGGCTGTCTCCACATTTTCCTTCTGAGCCCAGCGATACAATGAGGCCACACTGATATAATCGGGCTGCTCTTTGCGTTTGCCAGCATTGGGGCGCATGAAATACTTCTTGGTATCCTGCGCTACGCGCTGAATGCGAGCCTGCGTCTCGGAAGAATCCAGGGCCTTGCCCAGATCTCTCATGTAAATGTATGAGATACTCCGATCCAGGTAATCATCCAGTTTACCTGTAACGTTAAGCCAGTGGATATATCTATACACATCCCGTGAATCGGGTTTTCTTTTGCTTCGTGATACCAAGGGCAACCAGGAGTATCGATGAATATGTTTTTTTTGCCATAATTGAATATCTTGGGTAAGCGCAGTTGCATATGTGTTGTTCATTAACTGCTCGTGTAGGGAAGTAAAATACTGGGCTGCCTTTTGCTCAGCCAACTGATATCCTGCCTCAGCCTGATCTATAAGTACGTTATTCATAGGATGGATACCTCAACTTCTATTAATGTTAAACACGTATCCATGAGAGGAGTATGAAGGTGCGCTCCATGGACGAAACTGTTGTGAATTCATGCTGTAACAAATTCGCCAGCTCATGTTCATAACCTATATACGGTGTTCCAACGTTTTGGTTACGAAATCGTCATGGGTGCACCACGAATGCTTGTTTCTACAGAATGGAAGCCCAGACTTTAACGGCTGTTATGGCAATGAGAACGATTAATCCATAGCGAAGTACACTCACATTGATCATCGAACTGACCCTCGAACCGAGGGAAGCCCCGAGAAGACTGCCAATAACCGTATAAATAATAGGTTCAATCGGAATGTCTCCGCCCGTAATTTTCCCGATCACTCCACCAATGGCGGATATAAACACGATGGCAAGGGATGAAGCAATGGTTGTTCGTGTAGGTATTCGGAGCACCGTCAGCATGATCGGTATCAGGATGAAAGCTCCACCCGCACCTACGATTCCCGAGACAATCCCCACGGCAAAAGCGGCACCCGCAGCAATCCATCTGTTAAATACCAGATCATCAGCAGCCACTTCTGTTCCCTTTCCAGGAATCAGCATGAGCACGATCGCCACAATCGCCAATATTCCATAGATCAGATTGATGACATCTCCATCCAAGTGTCCGGATAGGATACCTCCAATCAGACTGCCGGCAAGAATGCTGGTGCCCATGTATGCCACAAGTGCTCTGTTCACCAATGCATGCCCATTTCTTATTTTCCTTTTCTTTCTCTGAAATGCTACCACACCTGCCAATGAGGAAAAAAACACCTGGAACATACTAATGGATGATACCTCATGTGCAGTGAAGGGCTCAAGTCCCATCAGAGAAGGAACATATAAAAGCAGCGGGTAATTAATGATAGCTCCACCAATACCGAGTAAACCGGAGAAGAAGGAACCGACCAGACCGAGTATAAACATGATGATAAAAAGCAGAACATCCATCGGTTATTCTTCCTTTCTTGCGATGAAAAATCTTGTCAAAAAACAGTATACGCAGTGAATATAATCGGCTATAATAAAAACCAAGTAAATTAATCAGAAATGAGTGATTAAGCATGCTTAACGTGTTGAAGACTCTTTTTGAAAACAAATGTCCACTCTGCAACGGAAAATTGCATGTCCATAATGACTCACTGTGTGCTACCAAAGCTTGCTCACAATGCCATTACAAAGAAGAGAGCTATGGCTCTCTCGGTGTACGTATTGTGTATGACACCACAAAATGATAAAAATAACATTCCTGCTTATTGTATCACGTCTGAGCTGACTCGATAAGCACCCTTACTAGATGAGCTATGTCCTTATAAATATAAAAAAGGTGCTAAACGAATCGAAATCGTTCTGCACCTTTTTTTGCTGTCTATTCGAAATTCGGTTAATTTCCAAGACCGCTTAACGGGTCTTTTAAACTGTTGATATTATTGATCAAATCGGGAATCCCGGTATTCTGCCAGTTTTCCGCGGTAAACCCCTGCTCTGCAATCGTTGTCTCGAAACGGTCCACAACTTCGGTTAATTGATTGTTATAACTGACCAAATTTTCATGAATGCTCTCTCCAATGGCGGGAGCCGTAAGCTGCGAGAATTCACTCGCTTCCGCTTGAATCTGATCGATTTTCGCTTGGATTTGCTCTGTCACTTCCGGGTTGTTTACCGCTTCCGTTGCCAGCTGCTGAAGATCCGCGCCAGCGCTGGATACCTGCTCAATATATTCGGTAGCGCCACTGACGTAACTCAAACTCTGGTTCGCTTGTTCCACCACAGAACAGGCAGAGATGATCAAAATACTTGAAGCAATAAACCCCGTCATTAACAGCGTTTGCCTTCGTTTACGTAAAATCATGAGCATCTTCCCTTCCTTATATCAGAAGTAATTACTTAATTGAATGATAGCTGTTCCGTATACCCGAATGCAAATCGGTCTGCACTCATAGGATTGAACATGTATAATGGAAGAATCACACGGTAAAGGGATGTCATGAATATGCTTCAGGCTTTGAATCAGCGCTTGAACCGCATCATGCCACTGATTACTCCAATCAGCATTATCATTGGCGTACTTTGCGGAAGTCTTCTTTCTTCGTATACTTTTTTATCCCCATGGCTTTTTGCATTCATGACGTTTGCAGGAAGTATCAGTCTCGGGATCAGGGATTTTCTGAACGTGCTGAAAAAGCCTTTCCCGCTGTTTGTTTGTCTGTTTATTCTGCATCTGGCCATGCCTCTGATTGCACTGGGTATGGGCCATTTGGTTTTTCCGACGGACGCCTATACAATAACAGGTCTTGTTCTGGCAGCAGTGATTCCAACAGGTGTTAGCAGCTTTATCTGGGTTAGCATCTATCGGGGCAATATTGCACTGACGCTATCCATCATCCTTATCGATACCATGCTGGCTCCATTTGTCGTTCCTGGTGTGTTATCTCTGCTGATCGGCACCAGCGTTACGCTGGATATGGGCGCAATGATGAGCAGCCTGTTCTGGATGATCGTCGTGCCTTCCCTGCTCGGCATGCTGCTAAATGAGTGGACCAAAGGAGCAATCGTCCCGGTGTGGGGCCCAAGACTAAACCCATTCTCCAAGTTGTTTATGGCAGCAGTTGTTGCGATTAACGGATCCGTTGTAGCTCCTTATCTCGCCGATTTCAACTGGAAACTGGCCGGCCTTGCAGCAATCATCATTTTCCTGGCTTCCTTCGGCTATGCACTAAGCTACTTCATCGCTAGATTGCTGGGCTGGAATGAGGCTGACCAAGTCGCACTCGTGTTCAATGGAGGCATGCGTAATATCAGCGCAGGAGCGGTGCTAGCCGTATCCTATTTCCCCCCCCCGGTAGCTGTCCCGGTTGTTCTGGGAATGGTATTTCAACAAATGCTGGCTTCGCTGACAGGGTATCTGCTTGGAAGACGCTCGCAATTGCTGCAAAATGCGGATAAAACATCCGCCGCCTAAGGATGCAAACAAAGAAAAACGCCAACAAAACGTTGGCGTTTTTCTGTTTCATGTTAAGTTTTATTTCGGTTGAATATATCCTTCGGCTTTGAGAAGCTCAGCAATCAGCACTGCGCCACCTGCAGCACCGCGCAATGTGTTGTGAGACAGCCCGACGAATTTGTAATCATACAGGGAATCTTCACGTAATCTGCCTGTTGATACGCCCATTCCGCGCTCAATGTCACGGTCCAGTTTCGTTTGTGGTCTGTTTTCTTCTTCGAAATACGTAATAAACTGTTTTGGCGCACTTGGCAATTCGAGTTCTTGTGGGCGTCCTTTGAACTGCAACCAGCGGTCCAAAATTTCATCTTTGGATGGTTTTTTCTCAAAGTTTACAAATACGGTAGCCAGATGTCCATCCGTAACCGGAACACGGATACATTGCGTCGTGATTACCGGTGATGAAGCCTTCACAATCTCATTATTTTGAACGCTGCCCCAGATGCGCAGAGGTTCTTGCTCACTCTTTTCTTCCTCGCCACCGATGTACGGGATCACGTTATCCAGCATTTCAGGCCAATCCGTGAAGTTTTTGCCTGCTCCCGAGATGGCTTGGTAAGTGGAAGCTACCACTTGAGTTGGGTTGAACTCACGCAACGCGTGAAGTGCAGGTACGTAGCTCTGAATGGAGCAGTTTGGTTTAACTGCAATAAATCCGGTTTTGGTGCCCAGGCGTTTACGCTGTGCTTCAATAATCTCCAGATGTCCTGGATTGATTTCAGGAATAACCATCGGAACATCAGCCGTCCAGCGATGAGCCGAGTTGTTGGAAACAACCGGTGTGCCTGTTTTGGCATAAGCCTCTTCGAGCGCTTGGATCTCATTCTTTTTCATATCCACTGCACAGAAAATAAAATCAACCTGGCTCGCAAACGCTTCGACCTGGGAAGCATCCTGCACTACGATTTTTTTCACCGCTTCCGGAATCGGAACCGCGAGTTTCCATCTGCCCTGAACGGATTCTTCATAGGTTTTGCCTGCCGAATTGGCACTCGCCGAAATAGCTGTTACTTCAAACCATGGATGACCATCCAGCAGATCCACAAAACGCTGGCCCACCATTCCTGTTCCTCCAACAATACCGACTTTCAATTTTGCTGTCATATCATCATCAATTCCTTTCGGTGTGAGTAGAATATTAGCTTATTTCATTCCTGTAATGGTTGCTGGGACTTCGTGATTCTTCCCTTAATAAAAACTATTCAGATGATTCCAAAGCGTGTAGCCAACACCCCGGAAAAACCAAAAAATCCCACCCCCAAGACAGAAGTCTCAGGGACGAGATTGAATACTCGTGGTACCACCCAGATTCGCCAATATGTCGCCATATCAGCCTCTTTGAGTTAAGGATAACAACACGTAATGAGTTGTCATTGCCTATACTCCAGCTCTGTAACAGGAGCTCCTGTCACACCATCCCTTACGTTTAAGTTCCGATGTGCTGCTCTGAGTCTTTATTCAACAAAAAATTCTTTACCCCTTTTCAGCTGCCGGGGCTCTCTGAGAAAGAATACTTTTATCTACTCATCTCTTCGTCGCATTTGATATTGCGATTATAATATCAAAGTTACCATTGCGAAGTAAACATATTTTTTATAATTTGCTGCAAATGGATATTTATTTACTGCATTTTAGTGACAAAAGTATAAGTTACCAGGTAGGTTTAAGGTTTAGCATAAAAGGATTCGCCAACATTTACCGTATTCCGCCTAATTGTTCTATTATTCCAGCAGTTTAGCCCCATTGCGTCGCAAGCTGCTTGAGATACGGAGACAGCATGGGCTGCAGTTCCTTGCGCATAAGTCCGATCTCCAGGATCGCCTGTATGTATCCGAACTGATTGCCAATATCATAGCGGCGGCCCTCAAGTTCAAGAGCAAGCAGTTCCTCCATCTGACTGACTTCTTTTAAGGCATCGGTTAACTGATACTCTCCTCCTGCCCCTCTCTCGATCTGGTCCAAAATTGGAAAAATGGACGGTTTCAGAATATAGCGGCCCATCACCGCTGTTCTTGAAGGTGCTTCCTCCACTGAAGGCTTCTCCACAAGATTGGTAACCCGGTGAACCCGGTCCTCTGCATCTGTTGAATCGATAATGCCATATTTACTTACGTCTGCAGCCTGAACTTGGCGTACACCCACGATCTGGCTGCCCGTCTTTTCATACAAATGAATCATTTGTGCAAGTGCCGGTGGATCAGACACCATGATATCATCCCCCAGCAGTACAGCAAACGGATCATCTCCCACGAACTGACGGGCACAACCGATGGCATGACCAAGTCCCAATGGTTCTTTTTGACGGATAAAATGAATGCTTGCCATATCACTAATCGCCTGCACCTCTTCGAGCAAATCCTGTTTGCCTTTGGCATGTAGGGAATGTTCCAGTTCCACCGATTTGTCAAAATGATCCTCAATTGATTTTTTGTTGCGTCCGGTCACAATAATGATATTTTCAATTCCCGATTGTACCGCTTCTTCCACAATGTATTGAATGGCCGGTTTATCCACAATGGGCAGCATCTCTTTGGGCTGTGCCTTGGTTGCTGGCAGAAATCGTGTCCCAAGTCCGGCTGCCGGAATGACTGCTTTTTTAATTCTCATATCATGAAACTCCCCTTTCATTGGTATTATGGTTCGGATCGAGCATGGTCGCGGACACTGCCCGGAAAACCCAATACCGACTGGCAATATAGTTTAAGAACATTCCCGAGAGGGTCGCCGCTGCCTTGCTAATGACCAGATTCCAACCAAGTATGCTGTTCGAGAGGAACAACATCAGGGATGAAAACGCAAGAACGAACAGATTTGTAATCAAAAATCGCAGCAATTCATTTTTTTTGCTTTGTCTTCGCGCATCACGAAACGTCCAACTTCCGTTCCACCAATAACTGTTCACGACCCCGCAGCTATACGAGATAACCTGGGCGATTAAAACAGGTGTCCCCAAGGCGGCGAGCAAGGTGAACACCAATGCATCCACCGCCGTATTCATGACACCCACAATCCCGAATTTGATCAAAGTGACCAAACGTTTAGTCATGGTGAGCAACTCTGCCTGTCAACCGCACTTGCCCAGGGTGACTCTCCGACGGATACACATCTCGCACAATATAGAGGGGTCTTGCCTTGGTTTCATCATAGATACGGCCAATGTACTCGCCAAGAATGCCCAGCATAATGAGAATGAATCCATTAAAGATCAACATGATACTGACGATGGAAGGCCAGCCTTTGATCGTAGAATCCGTAAATATCGCAGAAGCAATCACGCTCAGCATATAGATAAATCCGCCTATGGAAAGAATAGCTCCCAAGTAACCCGCAAGCTTTAGCGGTTTATGTGAAAATGAAGTGATGCCATCCAGGCTTAGTTTCAACATGCGTTTCAGCGGATATTTGGTCACCCCAGCCAGACGCTCATCCCGTTCATATTCAATCGCTGTCTGTCTGAATCCGACCCAGCTGACCAAACCACGGACAAAACGATTTTTCTCCGGGAGGCGTTTCATCTCATCACACACTTTGCGGTCAATCAGCCGGAAATCACCCGTGTCCACTGGGATATCCGTATCGGTCGAGGCACGCAGCACGCGATAAAACATGCTTGCAGACCACTTTTTGAAGCGGGTTTCCCCACTTCGTCTGGTTCGGCGGGCGTATACGACTTCATAGCCCTCTTTCCATTTGGGAATCATGTCTAGAATCAATTCGGGAGGGTCTTGAAGATCTGCATCAATAATGACGACTGCATCACCTGCTGCATAATCCATCCCTGCGGTAATTGCGATCTGGTGACCAAAGTTACGTGCAAAATCAATCAATTTCACACTCTCGTCCCAACGTGCGTAGTCACGGATCATCTGTGCGCTTCGATCGACGCTGCCGTCATTGACAAACAGCAGTTCATACGTCTCACCCGTACTGCCCATGACTTTTTTTAAACGTCGATAGGTTTCTTCAATGACCGCCTCTTCGTTGTACATCGGAATAATGATGCTGTAACGGCACGTTTGAGCCATATTCGTTCCCTCCCTTTTCAAATTCGGTTCATTCCACTTGATCATCTCTATAATTTCACTTCATACAGGGTACTCTGCCCGCCGAAGCCAGCTCCACTGTCTGTGCCTGTCGTCCACTCTGATGTGGGAATTTCGGTACCATGCTCCATGATCCAGTTGCTGATATCCGAATTGCCTCCCCGGCCGCCCATACCACCAACCATGAAGTATTTCACTTGCCCACTCTTCACGAGCTCTTCCAGTTCCTCCGTGGTATACACCGGATCAGAACCCGAGAAGCCTCCAAGCGTAATGACTGCCTCATTCTCATCAATGATGTAAGGGGCTGCCTGGTTATAATCTGTTGCTGCAAAAAGATACGTTTCTCCTGTGTTATGCTCTCTGAGAAAATTCAAAGTTGTTATATCCACTTCTTCATTCCTGCTTCCAGCTCCGCCTCGTCCACCAGCCGCTCCCATTCCTCCGCCGCCAAACATGTTTCCGCCTGATGCAGGAGGTGTTCCTGTACCGGTATTATCGACAACAGATTCGTCGCTCGAAGAAGACGGGAAGGATTGATCCGCATCACCTGAAGCATTTGGTGGAGTCGTGCCCCTGTTGTCATTCCCTTGTCTGACGCCCATGCCCATTCCTCCGAACATTCCATTAGAACCTGTAGGACCAGCCTCAGGAATCATGCTGTTACCGCCATAGGTAATTGGCGTGAACGCCCAATAGACCGGACCAATAAGCATAACCATGAATCCTGCGATAATCATTCCTTGTTTCCAAGGATGCGAACGATTGAGCATCACGATCAGGATGATCGTCATCAAAAGGCCTGCAATCAATTCGCTGATGGACCAGCCGGCACCGATGGTGTCATTATAGACCTGCATAATATACCAGCCGAAGATCGTAGTGAGCATGACTGCAAGAGGAAGCAGCCAGGCCTGCCAGCCATTACGTTCACGATATGCCTTCCACATGGCTACAAATCCAGCGCCAGTAAGTGCGGCAATCGGTGGAGCGAGCATGATCAGGTAATATTGATGGAAGAAGCCAGCCACACTGAAGAACGCCGCAACCGGAAGCAGCCAGATCAGCCAAAACGCAGTTTCCTTATGTTTCATCGTTATATTTCTCCGTCTTAACCCTGCAAAGAGAGCAATGCATCCAAGCAGTACCGTGGGCAAAAGCCAGCTGGCCTGGCCGGACAGTTCGGTCTGGAACAGCCGCAGCAGACCTTTTTCCCCTGTTCCAAACATGCCGCCCATTCCTCCGGCACCATTGCCTCCTCCGAAATCCCTTCCGTTTGGCATCTCGCCGCCATTGGGCATCTGGCCCCCATGCGGGAAATTCATTCCGTTCATTCCACCCATTTCACCTGCTGCACCGTTGTTAGATGGATTGCCTGAAGGAGCCGGGTTGTCCGTTTGATCAGAAGCCGGGACGGAGGCAGAAGCATTATCCCGATTATTTCTGTTATCTGCAGCGTTTGGCATGCCTGCACCCGCTGCTCTGTTCTGCTGGCCTGTGAGACGGGACAGACCGTTATAGCCAAAAGCAAGCTCCAGCACCGAATTGGTTTCGCTGCTTCCTATGTAAGGGCGCTGACTTTCCGGTATAGAATCAACCGTCACTGCCCAGGATAGGGAAACCACTGCCAGTACCGCCGTACTGACTATAAGCAGGATGATTTTTTTTCTCCATTTCGCCTGGAATGCGAGCAGGTAGAATATATAAAATGCCGGTAGAATCATGTAGGCTTGAAGCATTTTCATGTTAAATGCAAGTCCAATAAGTGCGAATGCTACGAGGATACGCCATGGACTGCCCTGTTTGGTACCTTTGAACAAAATCCAGGAACCCAGCAATAACGTAAATACCAGCATGCTGTCGATATTGTTGGTACGGCTTACTGCTGCCACAACGGGAACAGTCGCCATGGCTAGAGCAGATATACGCGCTGCTGCAAGGCCAAATGTTGGCTTGACCATCAAATAAATGAGCAGGACCGAACCAATCCCCGCCAACACTTGCGGCAAAATAACACTCCATCCGTGTAATCCGAAGACGTAGGCAAAAGCCGTCTGGATCCAAAAGACGACGGGTGGCTTATCTACGGTTACTGAACCAGCCGAGTCCAGCGATGCATAGAAGAAATTGTGGAAGTTTCGGAGCATGCTCCCAACGGCGGTCGTATAATAGGAATTGGCATATTGATCGTTCCAGATCCCATACCCGTTCAGAATTGCCGCTAATAATACGATCGGCAGAAGGACAAGATCAATCCTTCGTTTGGCGTTATTCAATGTTAATCACTCCTTCTCGCTCTTCATGATTGTATTGTGACATACCAAAATAAAATTGGGATGAGTGCCCGCTGAATGTTACCTGAGGATAAGTTCCAAACCTTTCAGCTAATTTTCAGTTTGGCAAGCGATAATACAACATAAAGCCCTCAATTCTTGGGGCATTTAATAGAGGGATTGAACAGGGAGGCATGCCCACTTATGAAGCTAAGTACGGGAATTAAAATACTTTTGGCCGATGATGAACCACATATTCTGCAATTTCTGGAGCTTGGATTGAGCAATGAAGGCTTCGATGTACGAACAGCACCGGACGGTGCTGCAGCACTTGAACTGGCGCTTGAATTCCGCCCACATATGGCCATTTTGGATGTGATGATGCCGGAGATGGATGGATTCGAGGTGGTTGAACGTTTGCGCAAGACCGGGGCTCAGGTTGGAGTCATCATGCTGACAGCCAAAGACGAAGTCGAGAATCGGGTTAAAGGTCTTTGGCTCGGTGCTGACGATTATATGATCAAACCCTTTGCCTTTGATGAGCTGCTGGCCCGGATTCAGGCAAGACTGCGTAATCAGTTTCCATTATTGATCGGTGCCGTAACACACGGTCCGTTCCGAATTGATGATCAGCGCAAAGAGATTACGTATCATGATCAGATTCTTGAGTTGTCTCCTACCGAATATGAACTATTAAAGTTCATCGTACTGAATCATGGTATTGTGCTAAGCAAAGCGACCATTCTTAGTCGTGTATGGGGATACGATTTTGGTGGGGAAGAAAATATTGTTGAAGTCTATATACGTTCATTGCGAGACAAACTCGGGGATAAAGAGCATAAACTCATTCGCACCCTTCGAGGTGTTGGATACAGAGTGGATCTCTGATGAACTTTTCAATGAAACAACCAAAAACACGTTTAGGACGACTGCACCAGTGGATCTGGCCCCGTTCGCTGCGCTCCCAATTGCTTACACGCTCCCTGTTTATACTTGCCGCATTGTTCTTGTTGATTGGTATTCTTCAATTCTGGATTATGGAGAGCTTTCTGTATCGCAATCAGGCGAAAACGATGGAAGAGCAGATCATGTCCATGCCCCCTGTCTGGCTCGGAATATCTTCAAGGAATGAGTCATTCAACAACCCGTTTGCCGGACAGGCAGGAACGGATACACGCGCGTCCGGTAACAGGTTGCTGTATATTCCAGATCGTTCGCTCGCGTTATTCGATACGAAAGGGACGTTCGAGGATGTATTTGGTGAAGACGGCCTGACGGCGCCCCGGCTCACTTCCGCTGAATATACGGCTATTACGGATGAATTAATGGATAAGCGACACGCTCCATACCAGATCGTGACGGATCGTACAGGCAATGAGCAATTGATTGTTTTTGCCTCGCCTGGCCCGCGTAATCGGGATTTGTCCATGGTTCAAATGGGTACCCCGACGAAGCCGCTAAGAGATCTGATTATGAAACAGCTTCTTATATTCGTGATGTTGTCCCTTCTGGCGATGATCGCGGGTCTCATTCTGTATACCAAAGCCCTTCGCCGCACACTGATTCCGTTGTCCAGTATCGTAGATACCGTGCAGCGGATCGATGCGGGCAGCTTGGCAGAACGCCTGCCCGCTACGCAGGGTCAACAGGAAGTGGATCAACTTGCGCTATCCTTTAACGGCATGCTCGAAAGACTCGAACAATCGTTTGAAGCAGAACGCGAATCCAAGGAACAAATGCAGCGTTTTCTGTCCGATGCTTCCCATGAACTCCGTACTCCGCTGACATCCATCCACGGATTCATAGAAGTCCTACAGCGGGGCGCAGCTACCAACAGCCAGCAATTATATCGTGCACTGGACAGCATGTATGGTGAATCCGTTCGAATCAATAAGCTGGTCGAGGACTTGCTGATGCTGAACAAACTGGATCAGGCTCCGAAGCAGGAGCAAGAAGTCGTTCAGCTTGATCATCTGTTGCTTGAGATGCAGCCACAGCTTGCCATGATGGCTCGGGAACGCCATGTTCATATGGACCTGACCGCTGGTATATATGTAATGGCCGACCCGCACAAGCTGAAGCAAGTGGTTCTCAATTTGTTTCATAATGCGGTGCAGCATACTCACTCAGAATCGGGTTCCATTACTCTGACGTTGTATGCTGTTCACAATAAGGCAGAACTGACTGTCAAGGATAATGGAACCGGCATTGAGCCGGAACATCTTCCTCATATCTTTGAACGCTTTTACCGTACCAG
Organism: Paenibacillus xylanilyticus; assembly: GCF_047246825.1. GTDB lineage: Bacteria > Bacillota > Bacilli > Paenibacillales > Paenibacillaceae > Paenibacillus > Paenibacillus xylanilyticus_B. The sequence continues at coordinate 1,283,643 of NZ_JBFOLB010000001.1, forward strand.
CTCTTCCCGTTCCAGAAAAGAAGGCGGAGCCGGCCTTGGTCTTGCGATTACACGATCCATTGTTGAGTCGCATGGCGGGATTATTACGGTAACCAGTAAGGTAGGCAGCGGAACGACGTTTATCATTGTATTGCCCCTGTCAGAGGCGGCAGCATGATCACGACGAATAACCCTTTCATCTCTGCGGAGAACGAGAAAGGGTTATTTTCTAATTCTTTTGAAATTTTCATTCCAAATCTAAACTTGAACTGTAAGGATGTGGTCCACTTTCTCAATCCAATGATGATGTTCATCTGCAAGCAGTGTTTCCCAACCTAGATCAGCAGCAGGCTTGAGATTTTTCATTTGATCATCCACATATAGTATACGTGTGTTAAGGCCCATATGAGATTGTACTAGTTCATAAATTTCTCTGTTAGGTTTGCAAAATCCAACCTGATTCGAAATGGTGATGCTCTTGGTGTGCTTTTGGATCGTCAGCAATGTGGGCTCAACCCACTCATGGCAATGGTTACTTAGGAGATGTATATCTGCATGCTGGCTCCATCGTTCAAGATAATCTATCGCAGGTAATGTTTCTGTCGTACGTTTCAGTAAATCGTAGGCATAGATTTTTTCGACGCTGGGGTATTGTGCTTGCAGCCAGTTCCAGAACTGCTCCTCTTTCAATTTGCCAGTCCACAGGTCTCCCCGAATACCGCTCAGTTGTTCAATTAAAACAGGAAAAGTGGTACCCGCATGACTTGCAAGCGCTTGCCAAAATGATTTGGACAGATTGGTAATCAGAACTCCCGCCAGGTCCAAAACAAGCTGAGGTTTGTTTTCCATTAAATCACCTCGGATAAACACTTGCACACCATTAACGTATTCCCATCCGGATCCTGAAAGTTAAACCAATGATCATGCTCAATTGGCGTCGTTATATTTACATCTTTGGATTGCATGAATGCATAGGCTTTTTCGATATCATTAGTATCAAAATGAAATGCTGGCGTCTTAAACGTATGCTCCTCGGCATAAATTTTGCTGTCCAGCACAATCCGTGTTCCAGCCATCGGAATAATAAACAAGTGTCCAAATAATATCTCGCCATTTGCAGGCAAACCCAAGATATCACAATACCAATCTCGTGCTCTCTCAACGTTACTGACAGGAATAAACACCGTGCCAATCCGATTCATAATGGGACTCACGCCAGTCCCTCCTTTTCCATAAACTCGTCATTGGTCAAACCAAAAAGAATCAGGTCATGATACTTTCCGTCCGTGTAATGCGGTTCGTTTCCCCCATAAATTGAACTAAGCTTATAATAACCCATAATGTGGAATTAAAGGTATAGTCTCTTCACAAAAAAGAACGCCAAATAGCCCCCCGGCAGGCATCCTGCCAGGAAGCTATTATTTATCTATACGACGGATCAAGCGAATCATTCCGGATATTGAGGTTTGGTCACGTTATCAGGAACCGATTCGTCGAAGACATCCTGACCTGGATAATCCCGTACTTCCCCTTCGTGAAGCTCATGGTTTTCATAATCAAAACGATGCGCGGATCTCTGATCCACTCGCCACGGTGAACTCTTCCCGAGAGTTTCGGACAATAGAGACGAGCCATAGGGCCCTTCCGGGAACTCCTCGAGTGCCAGGTCATTTCGCTGCGACTCCACCGTAGACACATCGGTGTATTCGCGCCTTTCTTCCTGAAGAAATTTATCCTTCATCGTTCGTCCCTCCATATCCGCTTTAAGGTATCCAAAAGATATCTAAGGCACGTCTATTTTGAACGAAAACCAACCCAATTATGCATATCCACTGGAAAACACTGCGTTTTATGCCTGATTCACGAGATGAATCCGTGCTGAGATCCCTCTCCTCAAACCCTACCGTAGCAATATAAATAAAGCAAAAATTATAAGGCCTATCACACAGATGACGGTATCCCGTTTGGACCAACTCAACAAGGTGGAGCGTATTCCAAGCAGAGAGTTCTCTCGTACTTTTCGCATTTCCATCGCGATCGTCATCTCTTCGGCTCGCTGGAACAACGACATTAATAAAGGAATAACCATCGGTCCCAGATCCCGGATCCGAACCGTATTCGGTTTCAGCGCAGCTTTACCCCGCGCCCGGACAATCAGTGAGAATCGCTGCCACTCGCTCCAGATCATCGGGATAAAGCGAAAAATTAAAGAAACTGCAAGTGCAAACGAGGCAACAGGCAGCCTGATTTTTTTACCGATGCCCAGCACCCAGTTTAACCCTTCCACCATGCGTCCGTATGGTGTGGTTAGCGAAAACCAGAGACTCGCCAAGGTGACGATAAATAAACGATACACATTTAAAAGCGTAGCCTCCGCCTGTAACAGAGAAAAACCGAACCGGAGATTTCCTCCTTCTGTTGCAAGCGTTGTTCCAGATAACGCCGTCGATATGATGAAGAACAGCAATAAGGGCTTCATGAGCTTAACGCAGCCTGCCAGTGTCTGTCGGGGTAAAATACTTAGAGCCAAGACTACCGGTACCAGTGTGAGGGACAAACCGAGCCAATGGTGCTGCAGCATTGCTGCCGTCACAAGCAAAATGTACAGCATCCATTTGAGACGCGGATCCATGCTGCTATAGAGGTCTTGAGGTTGCGTTATAGCTTTACCTTCAATTGAACTTTCCGCTTTGGCCGGCTCGTGTTGGTTCACATGACTTGTCCCTGGCACTTCAGATAACTGCTGCATACGCTGGTGAAGCTCATCGGAAGAAACGAACGTGGATTGAACTATATTTGCGGCCATCTCCTCTGGCGTCAGTGCACTAGGCAAATGAATACCTGCAGCTCTGAATTGCTGTGCAAGTCGCATGGAAGGCGGCAACCCGATTGCAGCCTGTTCCAGCAATTCAGGTCGACAATGAAGTTCTCTCGGTGTGAGATCCGCAATCAATGTTCCTTCCTGCAGCAAGAGAACACGATCCGCAATCGGCAAAAACGTATCCAGGTCGTGAGTAGCCACAACCGCTCCCTTGCCTGCATGTCGATGCTGTTCAAGCACGTCAAGCAGAAGCAAAACGCTCTGTGCTTCCAATCCGGCGCTGGGTTCATCCAGCAGTAGCCACTCTGGCTTCGTTGCAGTCCCGAGTGCCAGACCGAGTCTTCTCCGTTCTCCCCCACTCAGCGCAAAAGGTGATCTGTCCAAATGGAAGCGCTGCTCCAGCTCGTCCTGTCCAGATGGCGGATCCCACTGCTCAAGAGCCTCGATCATCTGGCGTTTCTTTTGTTCGTCCGATAATCGATATGGACGCAGAGAATACGAGAACTCTCGCCTAATGCTTCGTGCAAATAATTGTTGCTCCGGGAATTGAAATACCAATCCCATCTGCAGCAGAATGGACTGCGGTACCTTCCCATGTTGCCAGAAAGGTTCACCGTTCAGTGTAATGCTGCCTGCACTTGGCGGTTTGAGACCTGCTATTGTTTGCAATAGCGTGGTTTTACCCGATCCCGTGCAGCCCAGCAACAAGGTAATCTCTCCGCTGTTGAGTTGCACGGACAGATTATGCAGGAGTGCTCGTGATCCGGTTTCAGGCGCTGCAACAGTCAGGTGATTTAGTTCTATATGCAACGGGCTGCCTCCTTCACCAGCTGTTCTGGTCGCAGTGGTGAGGCGTGATTTAACATGCCTTGCCGTTTGAGCAGGAGAGCCGTTTTTACGGTAAAAGGGGGATCCAGTCCCAATCGATCACAAGGTGATTGTGTCTCAGCATCTGTTGAAGAGAAGTCCTTGTCGGGACTTCCATAGAAGAACGATGAAGGTGCTCCGTCATACACACAGCGGCCCTTTTTCATGGCAATTATTCGATCACTTAAAGTTGCTTCTTCCAAATGATGCGTAATCCAAATGACCGCGGTCCCTTGCCGGACGACAGATTGAACAATGGTCTCCATTCGTTCCCTTGCTCCCGGGTCCAGCATGGCTGTAGGTTCATCGAGGATGAGCACATCCGGCTCTGAGGCTAGTGCTAACGCGATATTGAGCAATTGCTTCTGGCCGCCAGACAGGCGGGAAATCGTTGTTTTTGGTGGATAGCTAAGGCCAACCATATGTAAGGCATCTTCTCTACGCCGTATTTGTTCTTCAATGGAATCAATTAGTGGGGATAAGGTGAAATGAAATTCTTCCTCGATCGTATCTCCAAGCACCTGAGCATCTGGCTGCTGGAGCACTCCCCGAACGGCAAGCTCAGAAGTAGTATGTCGTTTCCCGCCAGACAGGGGTGTGAATCCGATCAACACCGCTGCTAACGTGCTTTTTCCGCTGCCATTGGCTCCTACAACACTGACCCATTCTCCTGGATGTACGTTCAGCGAGACGCCATCCACCGCCTTGCGAACTTGTCCGGCTTCGGCGGCATAATAGACACGTGCATCTTCCAGTGTAATTAAAGGTGTAACTTCCTGCATCGAAATTTGGTCCTTTCCCTTTTGCTACATTTGTGGTACGATCCAAATCGTTAACCACCATCTATTGTTTTGGTTAACAATAAGATTACCAAAATGGAAGGGATTGTTCAATCATGAAATTATCTTTGCGGGGTATTGTATTCAGTGCACTCATGGCAGCCATACTTGTCCTTTTTGGTTACATAAGTATTCCCATCGGTTTCTCGCCTGTCCCCATAACTTTGCAGACACTCGCCGTGATGCTTGCAGGGGGATTACTGGGACCATTGTATGGTTTTCTAAGTATTGCACTGGTCGTTATTCTGACTGCTCTCGGGTTCCCTCTTCTGCACGGAACCGGCGGACTTGCAGTACTTCTCGGTCCTACTGGCGGATATGTAATGATGTGGCCTTTCTCCGCACTGCTCATCGGACTGCTGCTGGCACGGATTAAACTGAGAGGGATTGGCGGTTATGTATTGGCTTTTATCGTGTTTGAGCTGTTCGGATCATTGTTGATCTATGTTTCCGGTGTGCCTTGGCTGGCTTATGCCTATAAAATGTCTTTCTCGGAAGCGATGATTCAGGGGTTCTATCCTTACATTGTCGGGGATCTGATCAAAGCACTGTTTGCAGCCATCATCATCGCGCCAGTGCGTATGGCATTTCCGCCCCAACGTCTGACAGGCGATCTCCATTCGACTATTGTGCGGGCAGACTCCTGAGCCACACAACATTACAAAATCAGAGTGCAAAAAGTGGTTCCCGTGTCCAAGAACCTGCAATCCAATTTCACGGAATTAGGCAGCTGTAAACACAAAAGAGCAGCGCCATAGGCGCTGCTCTTCATGAATATACGCGTACTTCAACCAATTCGGCACGTGAGCCTCCGTTGGTCTCCTCCATTATGATACGCAAAGCCTTTGTTGAGATTGGACTTTTCAATACAATCCGATTGGTCCGCAGGTGATTGTCCTGTACGGATTCAACAAGAACCCTGCTGCCTTCTATCTCTGCCTCGATCCGATAGGTTTTGACCAGCTCGGGAATGATATCGAATGGAGTCCGGTGATGATGCAGGTTGATCAGATCTTCATTCACATCATCATTCCATGTTAGAAGAATTTCCCGGATCGCCACTGAACTCTCCCATTCTAACTCCACCCAGGCTTCCCCGTTTTCATTCTCATTCAGAGGAAGAGACATCCATGAATGAGGGCCACCGTAAGGGCGTTTATAACCATCGATCACTTTTTCAGGTAGATAGGCTTCCGTCTGTCCCGCAATGCGAAAACAAAATGGCCTACGGTTTAGCGACTTCATGCTCCAGGCTACAACAGGCTGATGCTCGTCATGCTCCTCCAAGGCAGCAACGGCGTGCGGTGCTGCACCCTTCTCAAAGGCCAAGATGCCGGTTACTGGCTGGCTCGATTGATACAGTGTAACTTTGTCATTCTGCCGCACAATAACAAATGCATTCTCTGGATGGGTAGGTTCCCATTTCATATCGACATGCACCCATTGTTGTTCTCCTTGTGCTACACGAATAATTGTATCCATCTTCTGATTTGCCGGAACATAGTTCTCTCCCCGACCTGTATCCCAAAGCTCTACCCGAAGTTCGGTATCTTCCTCAGCCGATATCAGCAACTCCATTCCCTGAAGCGAAGGGGCAACGGGAAAGAGAATTCCGATATCTCTCTCCAGTACATAGGACGCATCCGGTTGGTCGATTGCAATAGTGCTGCATGTCGTAGAAGCTGTAACTGCGGCCTTAGGAGCCAAATCCTGCTGGTCTTCATTCCGTAGTCCAATTACCGAAGCATCCTGCCGCAGCAGCGTTTGCTGCAATTCCTCCAGATGCTGGTCATGGATCTTACGCGGCGAAACCCCTTTGGCCGCACAGAGTGCAGCAGCTGTTCCCGCAGCTTCTCCCATTACCGCGCAGGTAGCCATAACTCTTGTGGTACCAAACGCCACATGTGAAGCACTTACATTTCTCCCTGCAAAAAGCAGGTTCGACACATTCACCGAATATAATGAACGATAAGGAATATGATAGATGCCGTCGGCATGCATATGCTTGGAACCGCTGGTTTCAGCGTACATCCCTTGTGGCGGGTGCAGGTCAATGGACCATCCTCCAAAGGCAACCCGGTCGGCAAATGGCTCCTGCGCGAGGATATCGTTCTGGTTCAGTACATAATCTCCGACAAAACGTCTGTATTCTCTCTTCCCTGGGATGGAGCCTACCCACTCCAAGGTCATGGTTTCTGCCTCGAACTGTCCGGAATTTTTAATATAATCCCAGATTCCATATATCACCGACCAGAGTTCGTCCCGGATTCGTTCGTTCTGATGAACGGTGTCCAGCTCGCCCCCCCACTCGATCCACCAATAGTGACAGCCCGAATCACCGCTGCGAATAACACGTTTGATTGGAATGGGTGTTTCTTCAATGTTTTTGGCGAAAGACGGAGGCACGAAACGAACAGGTCTGCCGGCATCCTGGGTATAAAAAAGCAGGGTGCTGCCCAGCGTAACCTGGTCGGCAATCTCAGGCGCCCATTCTTCACCATATTCATGCGCAGCCTCCCGGCCCAGACGATAGCGGGCTCCCGCCAAAAATCCAATCAGGCCATCTCCTGAACAATCGAGGAAAACTGGACTTTCGAAGCGAATGCGCCGTTCCGATCCCATCATCCACCCCGTTACCGAGCGAATTTGACGGTCTTCTTCCGTACCTTCTGCCTCCACCTCGTGAACATCCGTATTCAGAAACAGGGTGATCCGCTCTTCTGCACGTATAGCTTCCAAGAGAATCAAATCCCATATATAGGGATTTCCTTCCGGATTGCGGTACTGATTCTCCACAAACAATTCACCCATAATCCCCGTCTCACGGGCATAACGATTGGTTCCATGTGCCGTTGCACCGCACACCCACACTCTGACTTCACTGCTTGAATTGCCACCGAGCACAGGCCGATTATTGATCAGCGAAACTGTACTGCCCAATCTTGCCGCTGCGATCGCAGCACAGATGCCGGATAACCCGCCTCCGACAATTGTGATGTCACTGGAGATCTGTTCTGTTTTCATGCTCATCACCCTTTCACAGCAGAATTGGTCAATCCTTGAATGATATAACGCTGTCCCACAGCAAATACAATGATCATGGGGATAATTCCCGCAGAAGCAGCAGCCATCATGCCGTTATAATCCACTGTATTTTCCAAAATAAAATTTTGCAGTCCCAGAGGTACCGTGTACAGATCCTCGTCAATCAAAAACACAAGTGCATTTTCATAGTCGTTCCACTGCCAGGAAAAATCAATGATGGCCAGCGTGGCGAGTGCCGGCTTGGCAAGTGGCAGAATCAGGCGGAAGAATATGCGGAAATGTCCTGCACCATCAATAAAGGCCGACTCCGATATTTCATTCGGAATGGACAGGAAGAACTGGCGAAGCATGAACACTCCAAAAATGGTGAACATACCAGGCAAAATCAGCGCCCAATGGGTATTATAGATTCCCGCCCACTCAAACATGATGAATTTGGGCACAAAAAGTACTTGCGGCGGGATCATCATCATCGACAGATAGAGCAGAAACAGCGTATTGCGGCCCTTGAAATCAATACGGGCAAACCCGTACGCCGCAAAGGCGGACAGAAACGTGGCGCCTACCATGCCGATGATGGATATTTTAAGTGAATTCCAATAGTAGGTGCCGAAACTTTTGGCGCCAGACCAAACCTTTTGATGATGCTCCCAGGTCAGATTGGACGGAATCCACTCAATGGGATACTTGAATACTTCCATAGGCGTCTTTAGAGAAGTGCTTATCATCCAAAGAAAAGGAATAATCATGACAATAGCCAGTGCCAACATAATGATTGTGATGAGCAAACTGCCAGGCTGCACAATGGATAGACGTTTTTTGACTTCCATACTTCCTGTCCCCCTTCTTTGTTTAGTAATGGACCCAGCGTTTTTGGCCAACCCACTGAAGAACGGTAATCAGCAGAATGATGGCAAACAGTGCCCAGGAGACTGTTGCGGCGTATCCCATGTCGTAATACCGGAAAGCATTCTGATACACATACAAGGATAGAATGGTTGTACTGTTACCCGGTCCTCCCTGCGTCGTAGCCTGGATTATCCCGAACGTTTTGATGGCCATAATCAGTCCTGTGATCAACAGCAGGAAAGTGGTCGGACTAACCAGAGGCCATATAATTCTTCGCAAAATCTGAAGCGGTCTGGCTCCATCCATCTTTGCTGCTTCCAGCAGCTCCGAGGACACTTCCTGTAACGCAGCCAGATAAATAATCATGTTGTACCCCAGCATAAACCAGATCCAGATGATATCGATGGCATACATCGATGAAGTTGTCGTGGAGAGCCACCCCGGCGGGTTATCCACACCGATACTGCGCAAGAAACCGTTAATTGGCCCCTGATTCGGCTGAAACAACAGCATCCAAACGAACGCCACCGCCACCCCGCTCGTGATGTAAGGCATAAAGTACAACCCACGCAGCAGCTTTTTCAAATAAATCTTTTGGTTCAGAATCACGGCTACAATGAAGCCCAGCACGATAGAGACAGGCACTGCGAGCAAAAAAATCAGGGTGTTGCGCAAGGAAAGATAAAACAGCGGATCCTTAATCAATCGCTTCATATTGTCCATGCCGATAAACGCCATATCCGGGTTCATAAATTTGTAATCTGTAAACATGAGACCGAAAGAATAGACTGCCGGGATCAGGAAAAAGAGCAGTACCCCCAACATGTTTGGACCGACAAAAATATATCCCAGCATGCGCTGTCTTCTCATCCAGTTGTTATGCATTGGTCTTCGCCTCGTTTCTTCCAGGGATAACCCAAGTCTACCAACCTGTCGAGGTTCCCATAAGTAACAAATCCACCTTGTTCATAAAACAGATTGATGCAAAAAAACGCCTTGCCACGGCGGTCTTATCATGGGGAAACATCAAATTGTTCTATTCAATGACAGAGCAGCATGCTGATGCAAAAACAAAGAGACTGCCACCATGAAACGGGGCAATCCCTTGTGATATTTTATATTTTCGAGAGCAGGTGTAGTATTTTCCTTATTTATTTTGCCGTCTTGAGATATTCATTATGACGAGTGACCATGGCCGAGATTGTTGTATTCAGATCCTGAGCGCCCAGAAAATACTTTTCGTACTCCTGCGCACGCAAATCCATGACTTCCTGCGGCACGGTTCGAACATAAGTTGGAGCTTTATAATCAAACATGACATACATCAGGGACTCCTGGTCATACGTATCTTTTTTGTCTCCAAGCATGCTCGCCATGGCTGTATCCTGATCTGCATCCTTCGAAGCCGGGAATCGACCCCCCTCTGCCATCGGAGCCATTCCGCCATCTGCATACCATTTCAAAAATTCCCATGCCGCTTCCTGGTGCTTGGATTTTGCATTGATGGAAATGTAGTCTCCCAGACCACCTCGCGTCACATAGCTATCCTTATCTTCAGCCAATCTCGGTACTGGTGCGAAGGCAATTTTGAAATCACGCGGGTAATCGGTAAAATTGTTGGAGCTGCGCAGGAGCCAGGCCCCAATGTTCAGCATCGGCACCTCCCCGCTCAGAAACATCTGTTCCACAGGCATCTTCGAGGTCAGCTGCTCGCCAAGTGGAGGTGTTGTCTTGTCTTCAACCATCATGGCATTCAGCGTTTCCATCCACTGTCTGACCTTGGGGTGATCCAAATTCGAAGTTCCGTCTGCCTTGATGTACCCTTCCTGTGAGAGTACGGAATCAATCGGATCAACAAACGGTTCCGTGTTTTGGATAAAGCCATATCCATTGTCCTTTTTTAACTTTTTCGCATACTCTCTCATTTCATCCCAGGTCCAGTCCTTGGGTACAGGCAGATTTGCCGCGTCGAGAGCATCCTTGTTCAAAGCTACAAAATAAGTGCTTTTTGTCGTTGGAACCCCATAATACTTCCCATCAATTTTCCATCCTTCTGCATCCGTGCCCATTTTCTCGTCGATGTTGTAATCCGTGAATGAACTAAGGTCAGCTGCCGCGCCGGATGCGACCCGTTTTGCTGCATGGGACACCGTGTAGTTCACAAACAAATCTACATCCTGCCCTGTCATAATCGCCGTATCCAGCTTCAGATTGCCTTCGTCATCATTTACAAAACGAACATATTCAATCTGTGTTTCGGGATGCTCTTTGTTCCACACATCAATAACGGCCTGTGGTCCTGCTTCCGGCGGTACCCCTCCCCACATTTTCAGCTTGACTGTATCACCGGAATTTTCAGACGCACCCGTCTGAGCATTTGAACCTGTATCATTGGAGCAACCTGCGATCATGCCCACGACAAGGACAAGAGATACCATTCGTGCAACCAAGCCTTTTTTTCTCACCAAGAGACGACCCCCTCGTAAATTCTGGATTGAAGTTTGCAACTTAAGGATAGCAAATGAGTGAGAACAGTCGTAAGTAACAGAATCATGATCACCATGGAACAGAAATACACAGTTGAAACCGCTATCAATTGTTCTTGGTAATCATTTTGTTCTATTGCTGCTGCCGGTACTGACTTGGGGTTGTCCCCGTCATTCGTTTGAAGATTTTGATAAAATAATTATCGTTCATAAAACCAACGTGATGACCAATCTGATTCACTGGCCAGTCGGTGTCTGTTAGGTATTCTATCGCCTTGTTAATTCGTATTCGATGCAAATAGTGAATTAATGTCTCTCCGGTTTTCTTTTTAAACAGGGCACTCACGTAGTTTTCCCCCATCATGACATGACGTGCGAGGAATTTCAGTGTAATATCCTGATCATAATGCTGTTCGATATATTGAATGATTTTATTTACTTCCGGATGCGTGATCTTTTCCTTGGGTGCTGCGGATGCAGGGCGACTTGCACGCTCCGTCGTCACGCCCTGATTCGATAATTCCTTGCTTACCTTAACGAGGGTTTCCCGCAGATCCTTCACACTCATCGACAATTTCAGAATATAATTGGAAGCTCCATATTCCATGGCCTGTCGCATCGATTCAAAATCGCCCATGCACGTCAGCATCACAAACTTGGATTGAATACCGGCCTTTCTTGTTTCCTGCAGCAGCATTAATCCGTCCATTTGCGGCATCACAATGTCACATAGGACAAGATCAGGAGGATCCTGCTTAATCATTGGTAACGCTTCCATTCCATTATTTGCTTCTCCTGAAAGCGTGAAGCCCATGTCCTCCCAGCGAATAATCTCTTTCACGGACTCCCGAACGAATGTCTCATCTTCCACCAGCAGTACCTTCCACATCGAAGTCCCTCCATTCCGTTAAATCCTAATGATCCTTGTTGCCTAATGTTTCGTTCGCGTACGGCTCGGACAGCAATACCGGCAGATGAATTTGGCAGAGTGTACCCTGTTTCAATGAGATTATTTCGAGTTCTGCTTTGTCTTTGAACAGAAGTCTCAGACGCTCCCTGATATTCTGCAATCCTATACTCGGTCTCTGGCGTCCCTGCTCCCTGTTGTTTTTTGACTGCTCCATGCCTACCCCGTTATCCTCTACCTCCAGCGTCAAACGATCGGGCATGGCAGCATTTCTGAACATGCGGATCTGTATTCGTCCTCCCTCGGTCATGTTGCCGATCCCATGACGAATTGCATTATCAATCAAAGGCTGCAGACTGAGCTTGGGAACCAGAGCATACAGCAATTCTTCGTCATAACTGAACTCTATATCAAAAACATTGCCATACCGGATTTGCTGAATATACAGAAAAGCTCGCGTTAGCTCCATCTCATCCCGAAGGAGAATGAGATCCACATCTGAATTGAGACTGGTTTCCAGCAGTTTACCGAGTGAAAGACATATTTCCACCGTTTCTTCATTCCCGTTGCGCAAACCGATCCATTTCAGTGTATTAAGCGTATTGAGCAGAAAATGAGGATTCATCTGAGCAAGAAGCATCTGAAAATGAACGGCATCCTTCTGCCTCTCTTCGATACGAAGCTGTTGAACCAATCGGTTCATGTCTACCATCATCGTATTGAAGGTTCGGGTCAGATCCAGCACCTCTCCCCGGTGATTCTCCTCAGGCAGCCGAATGCGCAGATCCTTGCCAACCGCTTCCTTCATTTTGACCTGCAAACGGGATAACGGTCGTGTAAACGTATAGGCAATCATAAAGGCGATGGCAATAAACATGGCAGTAATGGCATAGAAGGTTACAAAATAATGTCTCTTCAGGCTCTCAATCTCACCAAACAATACTTGCAGCGGAATACGGTTCACCATGTACCAATCCAGGGAAGGCAGATAACTGTAATTAATGAGTGATTCACTTGATCGGTCTGTCCAGTAGCCGTTACTGGCCTCCCTGGAAACTTCCCGAACGACTTCATCTGACAGCCAAGAGTCGGAATTGGAACGAGCAATCACTTCGCCTTGGCGGGTCATGATAAAATAGAGCTGATCACTCTCGGACTTTTGCAATACAGACTGGAACCAATAGGAGAAATCGATGCTGATTCTTGCCAGTCCGTAAGTATTGTTATTGCGATCACGCAGTTTGGCGTACAGGGATAAGAGCGTTGGACTCCTTGTGACGTCACGGGATACATAATTCTCATCATTGGACGTCCACACGTATGAAGTCCCGCTGTCCTTGAGTGCCAAAAAGGAACGATCTGATGTAATGGTGTCATAGTCTAGCGGAACCTTGGGTTGATATGAGGTGTAAATATGCCCGTCTTGATCGAGCAGTGTAAAATAAACGGATGGATTGTAGAGAAAAAAGCTGTTATTCAAACCTTTGAATTTGTCCTCCATACGCTCCTTATTGTCCAAAATGGTGTGCTCGTCGGGATTTTGAAGAATCCGGCGAACTTCGGAGTCCTGTTCCAGAAAGATTAATGTTTTAAAAGCGATACTTAGCTGATCCTCCAGAGACTGGTGGAGATTATCCAGCTGTTCATGACTCTGTTCACTGATTTTCTGCTGCACGAGCGATTCGATTTTTTCATAATTGTACAGATTGAGAATGCTGAATGGAAGCAGAATGACAAGCGCGAAACCTGCAAACAAACGGTATTTAAGCTTATGGGGGATCATCCACCCCAGCCACTTCCGCATCAAAACCGACTCCTTTTGCTGCCTCTGGTAACTCATTATATCACCTGCAGCTAAACCTGGATGGCTGACTTTCCCCACCATCATTATTCATTTTAAGGAACAATACACTTCCGTCATAGAAACATATTTCTCATTGAATAGAACATATCTACACATTAAGCGTGTATTTTCATTAATATCAAGCTTGTTATGGAACGATTTCCTCTCCTACATCCCGATATGCAGTATATCACTAATTTTTATATGAATTCTATTCCAATTATAATGGTACTCACTTCTTTTATATCATGATATATTAACATCTACGAAAACGCTTTCAATACATAATTTAGAGGTGATGCATCCTTCGTACAATCTGTCTGGACTGTTTTATGAATGAGCTTTTACTCAGATCAAGCAAGCAAAATTCTTCAGTTCAACCATCCCAAAATGAAGGAGACACTGTTTATGAGGAAAAATCGTAAAAACGTTCTATCCCTGACACTGGTAACAGCAATGATCCTGTCCCTATTCTCTTCTGCCATCGCCTCTGCGGCTCCTGATCACAAAGACAAGCCAAGCAAACCAGCTGCTCCTACCAAAATTCAATCCTACGTCAGCGCCATGGAACCAGGCTGGAATTTGGGTAATTCACTCGACGCTGTGGGCGAAGATGAGACCGCCTGGGGTAACCCGCGGATTACCAAGGAACTGATTCAGCAGATTGCGAAACAAGGTTATAAAAGCATTCGTATTCCCGTGACCTGGGAGGCTCATATCGGTGAAGCACCCGACTACACCATTGATCCCGCTTACATGAACCGTGTGCAGGAAGTGGTGAATTGGGCACTCGATGCCAACCTTTATGTCATGATTAATCTTCACCATGATTCCTGGCGATGGATCAGCTACATGGAGAAAGACCATGACAATGTGCTCGCACGTTACAATGCGGCCTGGACCCAGATCGCTGATCAATTCAAAAACGCATCGTCCAAGCTGATGTTCGAGAGTGTCAATGAGCCCCGGTTCACCGAGGGCGGAACGACCGACACAGCTGTCTCATACCGTTTGCTAGATGAGCTTAATACTTCTTTCCACAAAATCGTAAGAGACTCGGGTGGGAAAAACACGACACGTCCACTCGTTCTCCCAACATTGCATACATCGTCTGCACAAGCCGATCTCGATGCGTTAACTCAGACCATTACGAAATTAAATGATCCGAACATTATTGCAACTGTACATTACTATGGCTTCTGGCCATTCAGTGTAAATATCGCCGGATATACCAAATTTAACGATGAAGTACAAAAAGACATCACCGATACATTCGATCGTGTATACGACGCATTTGTAGCCAAAGGCATTCCTGTGATTGTCGGTGAATATGGCTTGCTGGGCTTCGACCAACACACAGGTGTCATCGAGCAAGGTGAGAAATTGAAATTCTTCGAATTCATCGGACAATACCTGCGTCAGAAAAAGATGACGACCATGCTGTGGGATAACGGCCAGCATTTCAGCCGCACCAACTTTACCTGGTCTGACCCTGACCTGTATAACACGATGAAAGCGAGCTGGAAGGGTCGTTCGTCCACTGCCGAATCCGACTTGGTGCACCTCAAGAAAGGTGCAGCCATTCAAGATCAAACGATCAAATTGAACCTGAATGGGAACACCTTCAAATCCCTTGCTCACGGCAGCAAAAAACTTGCCAAAGGCAAAGACTACACCATTCGCGGTGATGTTTTGACCCTGAAATCCAGTCTACTGACCAGACTCACGGCTTCCGGCAATCTGGGCGTGAATGCGAAGCTGACAGCCAAATTTAATAAAGGCGCCAACTGGAACCTGAATATCATTACGTATGATACGCCCGTACTGAGCGATGTAACGGGAACTACTGAATCTTTTGCAATTCCAACGACCTTTAACGGAAACCAGCTGGCTACCATGGAAGCGACTTATGCAAGCGGTGGTAACGCAGGTCCGCAAAACTGGACTTCGTTTAAGGAGTTCTCCTACACCTTCAGCCCGGATTACAGCCGCAACGTTATCGAACTGAAACCCAACTTCTTTAACGAAACGAATGATGGTGAGGTTATCCTCAAATTCCATTTCTGGAGTGGAGACGTAATTACGTACAAAATTACGAAGAGCGGCACAAGTGTCGTTGGAAAAACGTCTTAACATCGGAATACAAACGTTCTGTTCAGAGCACGGCTCTGGCAGAACGTTTTTGTTTTATCTAAATGTCCGAATAACGTACAAGTAATGCCTCATACCTTTACAGTAATTTGGCTTGAGGAGGAATATTATGTTTAAACGAGTAGATCGCCTGGCGATTGAACTGCCGATCTCCAACAACCCGGATCCCAATGGAGCAAGCGCAGTCCAGGAACTGCTGGGTGGAAAGTTTGGGGAGATGTCCACGCTAAATAATTACATGTTTCAGTCCTTCAATTTCCGGGGCAAGAAAAAGCTGCGTGCCTTTTACGACATTGTGGCAAGTATTACGGCTGAAGAATTTGGTCATGTGGAACTTGTTGCCAATACCATTAACCTGATGCTGGTTGGCACCACTTCCCCGGGAGATCCCGACACCACTCCACTACGTGCAGGCAAGGATGCTCGCATGACTTCACATTTTATCGAATCGGCTCAAACGGCACTCCCTTACGATTCCATGGGCAGACCCTGGAACGGTTCTTATGTCGTCAGCAGCGGCAATCTTATCTTTGACCTGCTGCATAACTTCTTTCTTGAATGCGGCGCACGTACCCACAAAATGAGAGTGTATGAGATGACGGATCATCCAACGGCCCGAGAGATGACCGGGTATTTGCTCGTGCGTGGAGGCGTACATATTCTGGCCTATGCCAAAGCGCTCCAAATTGCAACCGGCGTCGATGTAACGAAGATGTTCCCTATTCCACGCCTCGATAATAAAGTGTTTGATACGACCCGGAAATGGGAAGCCATGGGCGAACATCGCAGGCTGTACACCTTTAGTGACAAGGACTATCAGAACATCGCCCAGATCTGGAAAGGCACACATCCGACAGATGGCGGAAAACTGGAGGCTTTTGCAGGACTTCCTGGTCACAGCGGTAGCATTCCCGATCTGCCGGATCTGCCGGAAGAATTCGCCCCAGGTGTATCTGCAGAGGATCTGCTGCAAATTGCAGAGCGGCTGAAGCGGCACGCCGGTTTGTAGCTTTTTAATGGATACCAAAAAACAGGCAAAGGATCTGGTATACTGCAGTGCACCAGATCCCTCTGCCTGTTTAAGAGTTTTAATTAAATTTTACAATTAGCACGGCTTCACCATTGGCTTGCACACTTCCAATCTTGGCCGTCTGTACCTCTTCAATCGTTTCATTTCCGTTCGGAATCAAAACGGGAGTGATTAGCGGCAGTCCCGCAGCCTGAATGGCGTTCATGTCAAACTCAATCAATAATTGTCCAGCGGTGATCACATCCCCGCTTTGGACATGCGCCGTAAATCCTTCTCCCTTCAACCCGACCGTATTGATTCCAATATGCACAAGCATCTGAAGACCAGTTTCATGCTCCAGAATAACCGCGTGTTTGCTCTTGTTCATGACATGGGCAACGACACCATCAAAGGGCGCGTATACTTTGCCTTCGGTAGGCTCAATGGCAATGCCTTCACCCATATGTTTCTCTGAAAATGCTGGGTCAGGTACGTTGGCCAAAGCAACCGCTGTACCTGTCATCGGCGAAGCAATCTCCAGCTTATCCACTTTGGGACGATACGACTCTGTATGGTTGGTACGGTCATCCATACTTGCGGTTTGTACAGCGGAAGAATCATTCTCATTCCCTCTGTTCGTTATCTCCTCTGCAACAAGTGGCTGATCCTTGTAACCAAAGAACCAGGTTAACGCAAAGGCCACACCCACGGCAACCACATTGACAAGAATGTAGAGGGGCAGCTGGCTGTTCAGATACAGCAATGTTCCAGGGATCACCGTTACGGCCATGCCCGTTCCCTGCAGATGGAACAAGGATGCGAGAAAACCGCCGACTCCGCCGCCAACCAGTCCCATAATGAACGGTTTCATGAAACGAAGATTCACTCCAAAAATGGCGGGTTCGCTAATTCCCAGAAAAGCGGACAATGACGATGGCAGCGCCAGTGCCTTGAGTTTCGTATTCTTTGTTTTTAATCCTACGGCTAAACAAGCTGCTCCTTGTGCAGCCATCGCAGATGTGACGATGGCGTTAAACGGATTATACCCCGTTTTCTCCAGCAGCTGGATTTCCAAAAAGTTAAAGATGTGATGTACACCGGTAACGACAATAATCTGATTGAAGAAACCAATAATAATCCCGGCAATGCCGAATGGAAGGTCCAGAACGGCTGTCGTCCCATGCAGCACCCACTCTTCGAGTGAATGAAAGACAGGACCGATGGCAAATAGTCCAAGCGTAATCATAACGGTCAGTGTGATAAACGGCGTAAGGATCAGATCCAGTGCCTCTGGCACGCGTCTTCTCAAAAATTTCTCGAACTTCGCTCCAATGAGACCTACGAAAAACGCTGGCAAAACAGATCCTTGATAACCGACCACGGGTATAAATCCAAACATGTGCAGTGCCTGCGCTGATCCATCTGCAACCGAATAGGCATTCGGCAAAGCCGGATTCACAAGCATCAGACCGAGTACAATCCCGAGCACAGGGCTGCCGCCAAATACGCGGAATGCAGACCAAGCGACCAGTGCGGGCAGGAATGCAAAAGCCGTATCCGTCAAGACTTGAGTAA
The DNA here is from genome assembly GCF_047246825.1 of Paenibacillus xylanilyticus. Taxonomy (GTDB): domain Bacteria; phylum Bacillota; class Bacilli; order Paenibacillales; family Paenibacillaceae; genus Paenibacillus; species Paenibacillus xylanilyticus_B. The sequence continues at coordinate 1,302,014 of NZ_JBFOLB010000001.1, forward strand.
ACAGCAGGAAATTGGGTGATATGTCCTCAGGTGTTGCGCCAAACAAAGAGAGAATTTCATTCTGGGTGAGCAGTCCCCGGAGTCCCATGAACAACCCTGTAGCCACCAGCACAGGAATGATGGGTACGAACACATCACCGAATGTACGAATTGCCCGTTGGAACGCATTGCCTTCCTTTTTCACCTGATTCTTCACATCTTCCTTGGAGGTTCCTTCAATCCCCAGCTTCTCGACCTCTTCAAAGATCCGATTCACGGTCCCTGTACCAAAGATGATCTGATATTGCCCCGAATTGAAAAAGGCACCTTTGACCTTATCTATGTTTTCAACCTGTTTCTGATCGATTTTGTCCTTGTCATTCACCATAATGCGAAGCCGTGTCGCGCAGTGGGCAAATGAAGCAATATTATCCTTGCCCCCAATGGCTTGAATGACTTCCTTGGCTATCTGTTGATTATCCGACATGGTATTTCATTCCCCTCACCTGATATCTAGTAATCCCATTTGGTCGCTTTGAATTTAGCCTTTCCTTCATCCGCAAAAAAGCGAATCCCCGTACTTTCAGAGCTCGGGAAAATCCGGCTTGTGAATACCTCTTCCCCATCGTTGACAAAGATTTCAACCGATGACGTATCCACAAATAATTGTAACTTGATCACATCCCCGTTCAGTTTGCACTGACGTACCGTGCCATTCTTACCTCTCATGGGACCACCTGATAAGGATCGATCCAGTATTAATTTCTTCTGGAGACAGTCGTATTGCAAAACGGTCTTTTCTTCACCGCCTGTTCGAAATTCAATTCCGAAACGTTCAGCATCAAATTGACTGATTTCACATTCCAGCTCGTAGGCAATCCCGGCAAATGCAGGAATGGCTTCAGAGCAGTTCTCAAGTGTATTTTGGTAACAGCGTCCCTGCTTTTGCTGACGCAGCTTCGCCATTTCATCTACAGGACGCTGAATGAGTTTGCCGCCTCTAAGTGACAACTGACGCGGGATCGTAAGACAGTGCGCCCATCCACTCGCATCGGTTGGATACTCCACATCCGGGAGTCCCATCCATCCGACCAAAATACGTCTTCCATCCGGCGCTGCCATTGTCTGTGGAGCATAGAAGTCGAATCCACGGTCCAGTTCCCGAAACTCATCATGCTTGAACTCTCTTGTCTGAAGATTCAATGGTTCGCCAATCAGGTAGCCCGACTGAAAAATGTTGTTATATAAATCCCCATCACTTTCAATGCCTTGTGGCGAAAAAAGAAGTATGCCCTTGCCATCCATTTCGATGTAATCCGGACACTCCCACATGTAGCCGAAATGTGATAGATGAGTCTGGATCTCACCCAGAAACTCCCACGCTGTGAGGTCAGATGATCGATAAAGCACCGTACACCCCGTCTCATCCGTCCGCTGTGCTCCAATTACACAATAATAGGTATCCCCATCCTGCCAAACTTTCGGGTCCCTGAAATGTTCCGTATACCCGGGCGGTACCGAGGATATAACCGGCTGCTCGGCTTTCACAACTGAACCGCTTTCATCCATAATCGCCAAACACTGATACGGATGTCTGACCCATGCTTCATCCCTAGTGTTGCCGGTATAGAGCAGATGCAGTTTGTCATTCTTGACAATCGCACTCCCTGAATAGGCACCATGTGAATCGAACGTATCCCCCGGACGAATACCGATTCCAACCTGCTCCCAGTTCACAAGGTCTGTCGAGCGGACGTGATACCAATATTTCATTCCATGCTCGGTTCCCAGAGGAAACCATTGATAAAAGAGGTGATAATGTCCCTGATAATATGAAAATCCATTAGGGTCATTCAGTAAGCCCGTAACGGGTTGAATATGATAGGACTGCCTCCACGAGCAAGCTGAAATCAACGCTTCCAGCTTCTCGATCTCTCCTTCTTCCGCCTGCTCAATCAGTCTGTAGCGCTGCTCTCTCGTCATTTTCATAACTTATCTCCTATCCTTGCCAAATAATCATCAAGCTTCAGAGGAACCGGTTCCAATACAAATAAAAAAATAATCCCATACGGCACAATGCCAAAACCTGCATTCCAATTCGGCATGAAAACATTTGAATGGAACCGGTTCGATGGAATTATCATAAAGGATATGTTTATAATTTGTCAACGCTTTCTCGGGGAATCAGTTCCACATCCAGCACGGTTCGCTTCTCTACCGATTCACCTCTAACCTGGCGGATCATATGACTCGCTGCCAGTTGGCCTGCTTGCAAATAATGATATTTTACCGTGGTCAATGCCGGGTGAATCATCTCTGTAATATCATATCCCCCAAATCCTGCAACCGATAATTCGTGGGGAATTCGTATCCTTTTGGAAAAGGCCGTCTTCATTACACCAAGCGCAATGTTATCGGTTGCGCCTACAATGATAGTCGGTCTGTTGTCTCGTAGAATGCTTTCTGCTGTAACAATGGCTTCAGCCATTTTGAAACTTGTCTCATAGTAGGTCACATCACACTCGCCGCATTCGGCAATAGCGCGCTGAAAGCCTTGTCTTCGATGAATGCCTACGGCTTGGTCTTTCTCTGTTACCCCAATATAGACAATCTGGCGATGTCCCTTCTCTACTACATATCTACCCATTTCATATCCGGCCTGATCGTCATTATGTACCAGACTGTGCAGACGTTCATGCTGCTGTCCCACCAAGAGCACTGGAATACCAATCTCTTCAACTGCTTTCAGATGTGCTTCCGTCACTTCAGCAGCAAGCAGGATGATGCCCGACACCTTCTGCCTTGCAAAGTCATAAATGGCATCAATCTCACGCTGCATGTCCTGACTCGTATTGGAAATTAGCATCTGATACTGATTATTTCTTAATTCCTCATCAATGCCAATTAACGTCTGAGAAGTTGCAAAAGAGTCCAGCCGGGGAACGACCGTGCCGATAATGCTGGTCTTCTTCGCTTTGAGGCTCTGGGCAAATGTATTTGGTACGTAATTGTATTGTTTGATAATTCGCTCAATTTTCTGACGTGTATCTTCACTGACGGAGCCGCCATTGAGAAAACGGGAGACCGTACTTTTGGCCACACCGGCCAGTTGAGCGATATCGGAAATGGTTTTGTTCATAGTTACTCCTCTTGTGTTCAGCTTGAAATAAAATGGATGCTACACCCCTCTTATTATACTTGGTTGAAGTAGTCGTGGCGAATGTCATTGTGATGCAGTACAGCGTTATTGTTTTGCGGCATTACTTCGAATAATTGCATACAGGATGAGTAACATGCTAGTATAACTTCAATTCATATCGTGCACGATGGAATAGAATACATGATTATAAATGACAGGCTATGACGGAAAGAGTAAGCGGAGTATAGCGTTGATTACAGGGACGTGGTGCCAGAGACTGAGAGCATCCGAAGCAACCAACCGCCGAAGTTCACTCCTGAGCCGATTGCTGAAGAGCTGATTTTTCGTGATCCAGCTTCTAGGACAATCCGTTCCTTGCGTTAAAAGGTCAAAGTGAGAAACAGGTATGCCCGCAGTTTGGCAGGACCGTTTCTAATTAGGGTGGTACCACGGCTTCTTCGTCCCTTGCGGATGAAGGGCCTTTTTGCATTTTTTCAATTAAAACAATCCATATCCAAAATGCAGAGGAGTGTATGAACATGGATGAGAATAGAAATTTGGAGCAATTACGAGGCCGTTTGAATGAGATTAATCATAGTTTACTTCACCTGTTGTCGGAGCGCGCCCAGATTACACAGGAAATCGGTCAGATCAAGGAAAAACAGGGAGTTCCCAAATTTGATCCGGTTCGTGAAAAAGAGATGCTGGAAGAACTGACTGCGGCCAATCCGGGGCCGTTCCACGATGATGCCATTAAGCTGTTGTTCAAGCAGATTTTCCAGGCTTCCCTGCATCTGCAGGTCGACGAACACAAGAAACAGCTTCTAGTCAGCCGTAAAAATCAGCAGGAAGACACGGTTGTCTCCATCGGTGAAATCAAGGTTGGCGCAGGCAAACCGATCATGATTGCGGGACCTTGCTCCGTTGAGAGTTATGATCAGGTACGGGAGGTCGCCAAGGCTTTGAAAGAAGCCGGTATCCCGGTCATGCGCGGCGGTGCCTTCAAGCCACGTACCTCACCCTATGATTTTCAGGGCCTGGGGATTGAAGGATTGAAGATTCTCAAAGAAGTGGCAGACGAGTTCGGACTTAAAACGATCAGTGAGATTGTGCATCCAGGTCATATCGAGCTGGCAGGAGATTATATCGATGTGATCCAGATCGGTGCCCGGAATATGCAAAACTTTGAGTTGCTCAAAGCTGCGGGAGACGTCAACATTCCCATTCTGCTTAAACGTGGGTTGGCCGCAACCATTGATGAGTTCGTGCATGCTGCGGAGTACGTTGTCTCCCGTGGGAACAAGCAAGTCATGCTGATTGAAAGAGGTATTCGTACCTATGAAAAAGCGACGCGCAATACCCTCGATATCTCTGCCGTGCCTATTTTAAAACAAGAAACCCATCTACCCGTTCTGGTGGATGTAACCCACTCTACCGGACGCAAAGATATTCTGGCTCCATGTGCCAAAGCTGCTCTGGCAGCAGGTGCCGATGGCGTCATGGTTGAAGTTCATCCGAACCCGGCGGTGGCGCTATCCGATAGTGCCCAGCAGTTGAACATTGAACAGTTCCATCAGTTCCTCTCCACCGTGAGACAATCCGGATTATTGAACGATTAATACCAAGAAAAAGCCTGATGGAACCGCCTTTCATACGAAAGTATGAACTGGCATCCCTCAGGCTTTTGTCATCCTTTTCTTCATCAAACCTCAATGATAATGGGCAGAATCATCGGTCTTCGTTTCGTCTGCGCGTAGATGTAATGACCGATCTCGTCTTTGAGCTTTCTTTTAATCACGTTCCACTGGTTCACTCCTGCCCCGGTTAATTCTTCCATTCTGGACAGTACCAATGCATGAATCTCTCGCATAAACTCTTCTGAATCCTTCACAAATACAAATCCTCTGGAAATGATCTCGGGAGAAGTGACCATTTGTTTCTCCGTTTTGCTAAGTGTAGTCACGATAACCAACATGCCGTCTGAGGACAGCTGTCTGCGGTCACGAAGCACGATATTGCCTACGTCGCCCATAATCAATCCATCAACCAGACTGTTGCCTGAAGCAATTTTCGGCCCTGGTGATGCTTCGCCGTCCTTGTACTGAACCATATCCCCGTTATTCACGATGAATACATGATCAGGGTCCATCCCAACCGATTCAGCCAGCAATCTGTGCTGGTACAGCATGCGGAATTCGCCGTGAATGGGCACCAGATAATCCGGTTTCATCAGCGTCAGCATCAGTTTGAGTTCTTCCTGACTGCCATGCCCCGACACATGCATGCCCCCTGACCCGCTTGAACCATAAAGGACTCTCGCCCCCAAAACATACAGGTTATCAATGACGTGGGCAAGGTTGCGCTCATTGCCCGGGATTGCCCCTGCTGCAATAATCACGGTGTCTCCTGCTGCCACTCTCACATGAGGATGCTTACCTGTAGCCAATCGGGACAGCGCAGCCATTGGCTCCCCTTGGCTTCCCGTACAAAGAATGACGACCTGCTCGGGAGGAAACTGGTCCGCATCAATCGCTTCAATCAGCAGACCGTCAGGAACATCCAGGTACCCCAGATCACTTGCAACTGACACGACATTGACCATACTTCTGCCCAACAAAGCCAGTTTGCGGCCGGTCTCAAACGTGGCATTCACAATCTGTTGGACCCGGCTGACATTTGAAGCAAAGGTGGAGATAAATATTTTTTGCTTCGCTCGGATGAATGCATCCAGAATACGATCACCGACAACGCGCTCTGAAGGTGTAAAGCCAGGACGCTCGGCATTCGTGCTTTCGGACAGCAGCAGATGAACCCCTTGTTTGCCAATCTCCGCCATACGGTACAGATCAGGATATGGCCCATTCACAGGTGACATGTCGAACTTGAAATCGCCGGTATGTACCACATTTCCGCCAGGCGTCCGGAAGAAAACACCCAAGCAGTCTGGAATACTGTGGCTGGTTGCAAAAAAAGAAACCTCGATATCCCCCAGCATGACGGTGGAGTGTGCATCGATTGTGTGAAGATCTGCTGTTCGCAGCATATTATGCTCTTTGAGTTTCAATTCAATCAAGCCACGGGTAAGTCTGGATGCATACACAGGGATATTCATTTGTTTTAAAAAGTAGGGAATGCCCCCAATATGATCTTCGTGTCCATGGGTAACGACAAGTGCTTTTACATGGTCCAGGTTCTCCAGCAGATAGGAGACATCCGGAATAATAAGATCGATTCCTGGTAAGGTTTCATCCGGAAATTTGGAACCACAATCGATGACAATGATGTCCTTATTGTACTGGATGATGTACATGTTCTTGCCGATTTCGTTTACGCCGCCCAGTGCGGCGACATACAATTTATTGTGGGCGAGATTCAATTTTAATTGATCCTCCTCTTCGTTTTACTTATGTGCAATGATCATTCTGTAAGCCTGTTATGTATTTCTAGTATGTAATTTCTTAGAACACTTATGCATGGGGAACGATGAACACGTCAAAAAGTCCGCAGTGGAACGGTTTGTTCCACTGCGGACTTTTATTAATGTACGGGAAAGGATAGAAAATGGCTATAGATATACACTTACTATACGAGCGACTTACCCCGCTGAAGCAAAACGTTCTCTTCATAGGTTTTAATCTCGGAGATCCACTTCTCACGAACAGGTACCCCCTGCTGGGCACAATAGTAATCCCAGATGGCACCAAACGGATAGGATTTGAATTCTTCCGTCAGTGCAAGTCGCAAGGTATAATCGCCTTCCAGTTCAGCAGTCTTCAAAGCCTCTACTGGCTCCAGCATGGCACGCAGCAGCGCTTTGATCGTGTTGCGTGTACCAACGACCCAGGCTGCAACCCGATTGATGCTGGCATCAAAGAAATCGAGTCCAACATGTGTAGTTGGAAGCAGGTCATGACGAACCAGTTCGCGTGCTATTTCCAGCAGCTCATCGTCCATAATCACGACATGGTCACTGTCCCAACGCATCGGTCGGCTGACATGCAGCAGGATGCCACTGGTAAACAGCGCGAGGGACGACAACTTGTTGGAGATGACTTCTGTGGGATGGAAGTGACCTGCATCCAGACAGATCAGGGTATCATTTTGCAATCCATATCCCATGTAAAATTCGTGCGACCCAACAACATAAGCTTCTGAACCAAGGCCAAACAATTTACTCTCCACTGCATCCAGATGATGCTTCGGATCAAGCTTCTCCGCAAACACTTCGTCCAGGGAATCCTTGAGACGTTTCCGAGGGGTCATGCGATCCACCGGATTATCCTTGAAGCCATCGGGTACCCATACATTGGTGACGCACGTCTGGCCCAGCTGTTCTCCGAAGTATGCACCGATACGCCGGGATGCCTTGCAGTGATCAATCCAGAACTTGCGAATTTCGGGATCCGGATGACTGAGTGTGAATCCGTCACTTGACTTCTCGTGAGAGAAGCAGGTTGGATTAAAGTCGAGACCAAGTCCCTGCTCTTTTGCCCACTGTACCCATTTCTCATAATGCTTGGGCTCAATCTGATCCAGCTCTACCTTTTCGTCCGTATCGGTATAGATCGCATGCAGGTTAACCTTATGTTTGCCGGGAATCAGGGAAAAGGCTTGTTCCAGATCTGCCCGAAGCTCAGCAGGAGTCGTTGCAGCTCCCGGATACTGACCCGTAACGGAAATGCCTCCGGTCAACTCTCCATCCTGGTTCAAAAAGCCTTTGACATCATCCCCTTGCCAGCAATGTACCGATACCTTGATCTCTGCAAGCTTCTCCAAGACTTCATCCGTATCAATTCCATGCTGGGCATATAACAATTTGGCCGCTTCATACGCTTGCTTGACTTGGTTATCCATTCGCAAGAACCCTCCTCTTAACGTGTAAATGCTGCCGGTACACCACCATCAATGGTCATCATGCATCCGGTTGTTTTTTCGGATTTGGAAGAAGCGAAGAATGCAATTCCTTCCGCGATATCTTTCGGGTAAATATTAACGAGCAATGTGGTGCGTTTGCGGTAATACTCTTCCAGTTGATCCGGTTCAATTCCATACGCTGCCGCCCGTTCATTCCGCCAGGAACCATTCCAGATCGCAGAACCTTGCAGAATCGCATCAGGGAGTATCGTGTTGACACGAATGCCATATTCACCGCCTTCTGCTGCAATACAACGGGCAAGGTGTGCTTCAAGAGCTTTGGCCGAGCTGTAAGCGGAAGCGCTTTTACCTGCATAGACCGAGTTTTTGGATCCGATGAAGACCATGCTGCCTCCAATTCCCTGCTGCTTCATCAGCTTGAACGCTTCACGGGCAACGAGGAAATACCCGGTACCCAGCACGTTCATGTTGAGGTTCCATTCCTTCAGGGATGTTTCGTCAAAAGGACTGGATGTGGCAAGGCCCGCATTGTTAACGATGATATCCACACCGCCATATTGTACTGCTACTTCCGCGTACGCCGATTGCACGGCTTCCTCATCAGTCACATCCATTTTCAGAGCATATGCGCGATTGGCACCATATTGGTCATTGATTTCCTGTGCCACTTTTTGAGCACCTTCCAGGTTCAGGTCAGCCAAAACGACATGTGCGCCCTCGGATACCAACCTACGTGCAGTTTCGCTTCCGATTCCGCCGGCGCCACCTGTAATAAACGCCACTTTCCGGGAAAATTCCGTCTCGGCTGGAGCGAGAGACAATTTATACAGCTCAAGCGGCCAGTACTCTACATTGTAGGACTCATTGGCGCTGAGTGATACGAAATTGCCTAAGCTGGTCGCACCACGCATAACGGCAATAGCCCGGTGATACAGTGCCCCGCTCACTTGCGACAGCGCCCAGCTCTTGCCTGTATTGATCATGCCCACACCTGGGATGAGAATGACGCGTGGTGCTGCTTCGAACATAACGTCGCCATCATTCTTGTTGCTTTCAAAATATTGTTGGTACTGCTCTTTGTAGGCAGCAACGCCTTCGACCAGCTTGGCTTTCAGACCTTCAATATCTTCAGCATCTGGTGTCCATTCAATAAACAAGGGAACCACTTTGGTATGTACCAAATGATCCGGGCATGCTGCTCCCACCTGAGACAGTTGTGGCGAATCCGCTCCACCTACAAAGGTAAGTACATCGTCCTGATCGTCATAGGACAAAATCATTTTTTTGCTATCCGATACTGCACCGCGAAGCGTTGGCATCACTTTGGCTACGATCTCACGCCGCACTTCAGCTGCGAGGGCCGGATGTTTAACACCGCCGAACAGACCTCCCTCATCCACGCGTGCCTCGATGAAAGCTTCCGCTTCATTGATGATTTTGATGGTTTGTGCGTAGCATTCCTCGGATGTTTCTCCCCATGTTACGAGTCCATGCTTCTCCATCAAAACCAGTTCAGCATTCGGATTCGCGAATACGCTTTCAGCAATCATCTTGGATAATGTGAATCCTGGGCGAACATAAGGCACCCATACAAAACGGTCTCCATAAATCTCTCTTGCCAACTCTTTGCCGTTATCCGCACAACACAGACTGATAATCGCATCCGGATGAGTGTGGTCCACATGTTTATATGGAAGGAACGCATGCAACAGCGTCTCGATGGAAGCACGTGGGTGCTTGGAATCAATCATGCAATGCCCCAGATATTCAACCATCTCTTCATCGGTCATCGATTCACGTTCAATCAGGGGACGAATGTCTTCCAGAGCCAGACCTGTAAAATGCTTCGCTTGCATCGAGCCTAAGTCGGATCCGCTTCCTTTCACGTACATTACTTCTATATCGCGGCCACGAAAATCCTTCACTGTCGTTTTGGTAGACGTGTTTCCTCCATAGATGTTACATACACTGCGATCTGCGCCAATCAGATTGGATCGATAGACCAGCTGCTCAAGACCCGTTGTTTGCTCCGAAGCCTGTGAAGTGTTCCATAAACTCTGTACCATTCATTTCCCTCCGATAATGTTTGTTTTATTCCTAATCAGAGTTTATCATCTTTGTTTTGTTTTGAAAACAACATATTTTAGATATAAACAGAAATAATCAAAAGAAAATATTTTGATATTTGAATGAACAAAAACACTCTGACAAAAAGGGTCAGAGTGTTCAGTTATTCTTATATGCCTCCTATTCTGTTGCAAGAGAATTACTTCAGCATTTTGCATCATTCGATTCCACTCGCTCCAGGGACAATATATAGACGAATGGACCATTTCGGTCTATATATTGAAGATTGGAAGCCGCTTAATAGATTTATGCAAAATGCTCACTTAAAAGATACCAGCCTTTTGGGACGTATTTTTGATGCCATAGGTATCATTGACGACCGTGTTGCCAAAGCTTGTTAAGCTTCCGTTAGGTCCTGTGGCCATATCCAGGTAGTTCAGACCTGAGCTATTCCCATACCAAGACCATGCAAGCCAGCCGACCCCTTTTTCCTGACCATATTTCATGATCGCATATTCATCGACATCTCCATTGGTGTGGTATCCTCCGAATTCACCGATAATTAATGCCAGCCCCTTGTTCAGCACACTTTCCATATTGGATTTCACGGTTGCTGCATCTTTGCCTGCATACTCATACATGTGAATGGAAAATACCGTGTTTTTCTGTGAATCCGCGGCGAAGACACTTTGCCCATAATCCACGATGGACTGAGGATATTGCCCCCAGCCTGCTGCATCCACGATTAATGTATTTTTAATGCCTGCATTTCTTAACTTTGGAATGGCTTTTTTGTATCCGTCTGCCCATGCGCTTCCGTTCCATGTTCCATACCACTCGTTGGCGATATTCACAATAACCCGATCTTCCTTGCCGATCAGTGCTTCCTTGATACTGATCCAGTAGTCAACCGCTGCATCCAACGAATTGTAGTCATCTTTGCCTGTGGCATCATGCACTTCAAGGACTGCAATCATTTTGTTAGCGTTTACAACATTAATGATGTTTTTAACGGAGTTCAGATCATCTTTGGTGTACTGTGTTCCGTTGGACAAAACAATACGGACCGTATTGGCACCCGTTTTCGCAATTGCAGGAATGGCTGTGTTCAAGTCATTCTTGAACCAGGAATGTCCATGATTGATGCCTCTCATGTAAAATGCTTTTCCCGTAGAATCATACAATTTGCCGCCACTCACATAAAAACCTGAAGCTGCCGATGCTTTGGGGGCAGTGCTCCCCAGAATGACAAACATGAGTGCTGCAATGACGGTGAAGATTGTGACTTTTTGCAACTTGGCCATAGATTAGAACCTCCCTGAATTTTTTTATATTTCAATTAACCCTGCTCAAGGCAATAAGTTAACTAAAATCAGAAACCTTCCAACTAAATTAAAATTCAAAAAAAATAAACTAATTAAAGTAAGTTAAATGAGTTTTATTACTTTATCGTTTAGGTTATGAAGTTATAATAGAATGAAAACGCTTACCAGTCAACTCTTTTTTTACTACAAAAAGGAATTTTTTCTTTCATAAGAAGGCTCCTGCATAGCAAAAAGAGTACCCGTTCAATGAAGTGAACGGGTACTCTTTTTTCAGCTTACATTCAAATTATTTTCGCCGTGCAAAATCAACAAATCTGAACTTGTCCGGACGATGCCGGGATTCCGTGAACTGAAAAGGACTTGCATCCTCCAAGTAGACTTGACTGCGTACAACCACGACATTGTGAAAGCCGTCCAGATCCATCAGCCTTCGATCCTCTTCGGTAGGCTCTTCCACCAGGATTTCCTTCTTGGCAAAAGAAATGGACAACCCCAGTTCCTCCTCAATGTACTCATAAATGGAGTTGTTGCAAATCTCTTTGCTCAATCCCGGAACGAGACGCTGACTGATATAGTCCTTGTCCAGAATGACGCGTTCTCCATCAACATTACGGACGCGTGCAATTTTCCACACCTGTTCGTCCATCCCGAAATGAATGGTTTTAAACAAGGCTTGGTCTACCTTTTGATCCTCAAACACCTCAACCTGCGTTTTGGCCCGATGTCCCATCTTTTTGGCCAGTTCCTTGAAGCTCACCAGACCCGAGATGGGAAAATCGATCTTGCGAATATCCAGTACAATCGAACCTTTGCCCTGAATTTTCTGAATATAACCTTCTTCATATAACATTTTTAATGCTTTGCGAATCGTCTCTCTGGACGTCTGATAGCTTTCAGATAAATCGAGCTCTGACGGCAGCATCGAACCTGCCTCGATTTCTCCAGTCCGAATATGAGCTGCTATATCTTCATAGATTCGGATAAACTTGTTATTCATCATTCATCACCATAGTTCATTACCCTTTTTTATCATATTGGCAACCTATTATAGCATTAAAAACAGGGTTAATACACTTGATGATTCCAAATATCAATGGTTGATGAACAATGGATTACAAGGTATGACTAAGAAACCACTTGTACAGTTCAGGATTGCTATACGTCTCGTCCCACGCATTGTGGTTCCCTTCAGGATAGACTGTGAGCTTCACGTTTGCATCCAACGCTTCGAGTGCATCCACAATCCCCTGTGATTCCGAGAGCACAACAACGTCGTCCTTGGCGCCATGAAATGCCCAGATAGGCACATTGCGCAAGGCTTCAGCTTTGGATGGGTTCATTCCCCCACACACGGGAGCCACCGCTGCGAATACATTCGGGTAGTCGACTGGCAGATGCCAAGCCCCGTAACCGCCCATGCTTAATCCTGTGAGGTATACCCGTTTCGGATCTGCAGGATAGTTGTCCAGCACATGTTCGACAATCGCGATCAGTGCCTCCTTCTCCATTGCCCAGAATTCATCCTCCGGGCACTGTGGAGATATCACGATGAACGGAAAGCTCTTGTCCTGATCCACTATTTGCGGCAGCCCATGCGCTTTGACCTTTTCCAGATCACTGCCGCACTCTCCAGAACCATGAAGAAACAGAATAACGGGCCACTTCTGTTCCACAGGTTGTTCTTCCGTTTCTGGAACGTGCAGCAAGTAGTCCAACGTCAACGTTTTGGTTATTTCTTTTACCATTCGATGCCCGGTCTGGGTCATATCTTTTCCCTCACTTCTATTCTCTAATCTTCTTCAATGCTTCGTCCAGTGCGCCAACCACCTTATCACACCATCCGTCAAATTCGGGATCCTCGGTCTGCAATTCAGGATGAGCAAGAATAAACTGAATCGTCTTCCTGATTCCCTGATCTGCCCTCGTTGTGGCCACAAATTCAGGTACAAGTCTCTTCAGTTTGCTATTATCGAATACCACGGTATTGGCCTTGTCCCCAAGCAACCCGCCTCGAAGATCCTGATCACTGCATGCCGCCAAAAATTCAGACGGCACATGAACCGCATTCAGTTTGACACCAAGTACTCCTGCGATAATCTCATAGATCTGATTCCACGTCACAGACTCGTCCGATGTAATATGTACCGACTCACCGATGGCATGAATATTCCCCATAAGACCGATAAATCCTTTGGCAAAGTCACTGTTATGTGTAATCGTCCAGAGCGATGTGCCGTCACCATGAATGATTACGGGTTTGCCTTCGCTGATGCGCTTGAGAACCTGCCAGCTGCCCTTGGCCCCATGAACACCCAGCGGTACGGACTGGTCTCCATAGGTGTGACTTGGGCGCACAATCGTCACCGGAAATCCGTGTTCCCGATACTGCTTCATGAGGTAATCTTCACAGGCGATCTTGTTGCGTGAATATTCCCAGTAGGGATTGGACAACGGTGTGCCTTCGGTAATGCGGTAATCCGCAAGCGGCGTCTGATAGGCAGATGCCGAACTTATGAATATGAACTGTTTGGTTTTGTCCTTGAATAAACGATAATCCCTCTCGAGCTGTGACGGTACAAAAGCAATAAAGTCTGCAACGACATCGAATTCCAGATCCTTAATCAGCTCCGCCACTCGGTCTTCATCATTGATATTAGCTTGCAGCACTTTCACTTCCGCAGGCAGGTCATCATTCCGATTCCCCCGATTGATCAAATAGAGTTCACAGCCCTGACTGGCGAGCTGATTCGTAATTGCTGTACTGATTGTGCCTGTTCCTCCAATAAATAGCGCTTTCATAATAGGCCACCTCCAGATGGAATGTCTCACTAGTCCATGATATCATGCATGCAAAAGAGGAGCAAAGCCAGCTTGTCACTGACTCTGCTCCTCCGTTTATACTACCTTAATCGTTCCGTATATCATGTACATGCCGCAGTGAATTTCATATTCTCCAGGCTGCAAATTTTCGTCAACAGTGTAGTAGTTATCTCCTTTTTGCATGTATAAATCCAAGCCAAGTTCTTGTGAACCAACCGATTTAACATGGGTGACTGACCGGGTGAGAATAAAATTAATTTTGGTGGGAACTCCCGCTTTAACTTCTATCACACCAGGCTCAAATCCGTCGTTACTAACATTGACATCAATGACTTCATATCCCGCTAAATCCTCTGGTGTTCCGGCTTGGGCCGTTACTGAATTCCCTGCGCCAGGGGACATATCCTTGCCCATGAAATATACGAGAAATGATCCGAGTAATACAATTACAGCAATGCCTAGCGTTAGCCACGGCCACATTTTCTTGATTGAGCTGTTCATATCAACATGCCTCTTTTCATCATTTAAAAGTACAACCTCTATCATACCTCAAGCTGTTATAGATGAAAATGGCCCCTATGGGCCATCTCAGATTATACATTTCGCCCTAGCTCGAAATTCACAGAAGAAACCTTCAATTCATAGAAAAAAGCCTGATCGCCCAGGCTTCTTTACGTTTATATTTATTTCCACTAACACTCTTTTGCATCCCTGCTTCCTATCGTCTTCAGGAATACAGCGGTGTGTTCCGACTGCGCTTCAGCCGCATTTTATATAACTCTGGCAGGGCAACACCGATTAGAACGATGATGACGCCGAACCATTGCAGCACGCTGACATGTTCATGGAGTACGAAGGAAGATAACAGTACCGCAACCGGTAGTTCAACCGCACCCAGAATGCCTGCCATGTCACCTCCGATATGAGGAACCCCTACGGCGAAGAGGACTGGCGGAATGAAGGCACCGAAAAATCCGAGCAGTAATCCGAACACAAGCAGTTGGCTCCAGATCAGTCCGTTAAACAAGAATGTTGGCGGGAACAAAATGCAGAGCAGAATCAATCCGCCTGTAACCATCCAGGCGCTGCGAAACGCAGGATGTGCTGAAGGAACGGCTTTGCCGCTGAACAGTACAAACAGCGAATAGCTCACAGCTGCCATTAGTCCAAGAGCAATACCAAGACCATTAAACTCGCTAAGTCCCTGTTCCAAGAAACCTGCGGCAAGCAGCGTACCACCGAATAGGATAATCAGCGTCAGGAAAGTGACTTTGTCTGGACGTTGACGTTTACTTATCGCCTGAATCAATACGCTAATCCATGTAAACTGAAACAGCAGGATAATCGCGAGTGATGCCGGAATGTAACGTAATGATTGATAATAAACCAGGCCCGTAATGACCGTCGGCGTACCGGCAGCCATCAATAGCAAACGCTGCTTCCACGTCAAACGTGTGAAAATGTTGGCTGCAGCTGCAGATGGTTTGCCATCTGCCTGTGATCTGCGTTTAATTTTAAACTTCGTGTATAATGCCAGCATCCAGGACAGGATGAATCCCGTGATCAGCTGTGAGCCTACAACCTCACCGAGCTGATATCCTTCACTGTATGCCAGTACCACAATAGTGGACAATATGCCATAACTCATCGCTCCAGCGAGAACGGACAAATAGTATTTCATTATGAATAAACCTCCTGATGATCGATATTACGTCCGCATGTCTATTTCATGCCAAGGTCACAACCCGCCATCCAAACGCAAAAAATCCTAACTTCGAGCTAGGAATATCAATTGATTTCCTGGCATCGTAGTTAGGAAGTATAGGCTTCCCGTAGAGACCCTCGCCCTGTGTACACTTCTGGCCTGCGAGGTTATACGAAATAAAGTATGCTTTTGTGATGTTACGTATGTGACGACTTTTCATATATTACATGGCAGGTGAGATGGTGTCAACCCTCATCATGAATTTAAATGAAATTGGAACATATGCGGATTGGACGATAATATCAGCGTCATGATAATCCAGGAGATTCCCAAGTCAGTGTCTGTTCCAATCCCTCTTGCAACCCTTGCAGGTCCAACCCATCTACAGCAAAAGCTTCCCGGATCAATGGAGGCGCCACAAATTCATCATATTTGCCGAGATAAGGCGCTTCGTCTTCCGCCAACAGTCCTGAAGCATCTTCAACGGTTCGGCATTCACTCATAATCTCTGCGAGCAGTGTACGTGCATCTGCTTTACCAGAGACAACAAAATAATACGGCTCCATGGGCACAACCGAACGCAGTGCAAGCTTGTCAGACAGATTATGCTTCATCAAACGTTCCAGGGTTCGGAACGATTTGCTCCCCACCCAAGGCAGAACGTAAACGGAGTCACCTCCTGCGGGAATGACAACCTGCTTCAACAACCCGCTCTCTCGTGCCAAACGACGTGCCCGCTCCAGCCGATTTACCGCTTGTGGAGACAAATAGGGATAGATCACTGAATCAGACAGAACCTCACGCATTTTCTGGACTACCAAGGTATGAATGTCACCCCCCGCACCGAGCCATAAGGTGTCCACTTTGCCTTTGGCAGCCTTCACATACACGGCTTTGTGTTTGTGGTCCACTTCTTCCACTTTCCACAGCTTACCAGCAAGCGAAAAGCAATAACCTGGCGGCGGCACTGTGGTAATCGAACCAATTTCTTCTGAGCCATTCAATACCTTGTGTTCCTCATCATCCTTGAAAACAGCGTAAAAACGATAGTTATTCACTGTCTTCTCGCCAGTTAACCCAATGATTAGTGTTCGTTCTTCAGTCCATTGCAGATGATCCGTCTCGATCAGATAATTCAGGAAAGTCTGGTACTGATCGGCCCGGATCTGGCTGAACGGCGCAATTGAAAGTACGGCATACGCAAGTTCACGAGGCTCTGCTTCTCCCATGCTTTTCAGCATACTCATCGTCTGATGATAGAGAACACCCATAGGCATTTTGCGAGCTTCAAGAGGTTCAACCCACTTGGTTTTCACATACAGCTCTATGACAGCAATGGCCCGCAGCAGCGTCCAGGGCATGCGAGCCGGAAGCTGCGCTTCTTCATCCTCTTCTTCCGGACATACGAATAGCATCTCCGAAGCCATGTCATCCCGTCTGCCCGATCTGCCCAGACGCTGGACGAAACTCGATGCGCTGTAAGGAGCTCCGAGCTGCACAACCCGCTCCAATTCACCAAGATCAATCCCCAGCTCCAGCGTTACAGTTGCGGCGGCTACTGCCGGCCCGACGCCGGTTCTCAAGGCAGCTTCGGTTTCCTCTCTGAGCATGGCCGAAATGCTGCCATGATGCACATGAAACACATCCCTTTCCTCTCGCCGTGCGGCTACTCTTCTCATCTCAAGGATGGTCACTTCGGCATCCGTACGGCTGTTGGTGAAGATCAGTGCCTTTTTGTGATGAGTACTCTCATAGATAAAATCGTAGTAGGCTTTTCGTGCATTGTGCAGATGTTCTGCCTGTTCTTCATCCCGGGCATCGGGAAAGGAGAAGTGCTCCACCCGCAAGCGCAATTTGCGGCCACCTGGAGAAGAAACGACATCCACTCCCTCCTGAGATCCGGCTGCCAGCCAGGCTGTAGCTGCATCATAGTCACTCAATGTCGCAGAAAGTCCCACCCTGCGGGGTTTGCAGCCAGCCATTCGTTCAATCCGGGCCAGTTCACTCAATACCTGAATACCGCGATCTGCTCCCATGAATGCATGAACCTCATCAATAATGACGTATCTTAAATCATGAAACAGCGCTGGAATGGCATTCGGACGGTTCATCAGCAGACCTTCCAGCGATTCCGGGGTAATCTGGAGAACTCCAGACGGATTCCGCACCAAACGGGTTTTCTCTGCTTGTGGCACATCCCCATGCCAGTGCCATACCGGGATGTTGCCTTCAGACAACAGGTCCTTCAAACGTTCAAACTGGTCATTGATCAGTGCCTTTAGCGGCCCAATGTACAGGATACCAACAGATTTGGAAGGATGTTCATACAGCTCGGTCAGTGCAGGAAAAAAGGCAGCCTCTGTCTTGCCTGAAGCCGTGCCTGCCGCGATCAGCATATGATGCGGGGTATTGAAGCAGATATGGCAAGCTTCGATCTGGGCAGGACGGAGTGCATCCCATTTTTTTTTGTAGATGAATTCTTGTACAAATGGGGCCAGTCTGTAAAAAGGATGATCACTCATAATTCAAATTCCGCCAGAAAATCGTCCATCTCATCCGGAGCTGTCGAAGAATCCGTTGCTTTTCCATCATTCTGCGGCTTGGCCGTCCGTTCTCCAAGCAGCTGAGCATAGGTCACTTCGGGATTCTGGTGAAGTGTATGCAGCACATCCATGAAATCCCTCACTACTTCACGAGTAGTTAACAGCTCGTCTGCACCGAGACGGTTTACTGCCGTTTGCATAAAATCAACCAAATCTTCATCCGTCAAGCTAGCACTATAAGCAAAATGAAGGGCATGAATCTGACGCAGTTTCTGCAGCAGGATCAAAATCTCTTCGTGAGATAACATCGCAAGCTTCAGGATGGGTCCCGTGTAGTTTGCATATTCTCTCGCTGCATAACGCCCATCAATCAGTCTGGAGCGTAGTGCCTCGTAACTAAACAACCCACGTCTCTCATCCTCCACAAATTGCGGTGTACCTCCCACAAATATTCCAAGATGCTCCGCCTTGCCCTGCATCGTATCGTTGAACATGGTCAGCAGTTTTTCATAATTGCTTTGCCGGGAGATGCTGTTGGTGATTTTGTACAAATTCACCGCTTCATCAATGAAGAGCAGCAGCCCTTTATAACCAATCCGTGCTGTGAATTCCGACCATAATTTGAAATAGTCATACCAGTTGTCATCGTCTATGATGACGCCAACAGCAAGTTCCTTTTTGGCTTCTGTCTTGGTGGCATACTCTCCTCTTAGCCAGCGAAGTGCCGCCTGTTTGCGATCATCATCCCCCAGTTTGTATCCGTTCCAGTATGATGCAAGCACTTTGGCAAAATCAAAACCGTGCACCAGGTTCTGCATCTCATTCGTAACGGCATAAATCTGTTTCTCCACCTCTGCCGGGAGAGCAGGATCATCAGGCCGCAAACCTTGGTTCTGCATCGCCTGTTGCTGCAAGGCAGCGATCCATTTCTGCAGTATGGGTTCAAGTGCCCCGCCATCCGGACGTGTGCGTGTAGACAAACGAGTCATTAGCTCACGATACGTTGCAAGCCCCTGACCTTTGGTACCAACCAATCTACGCTCTGGTGACAGATCAGCGTCTGCAACAACAAACTCCCGATCCATCGCATAGTTGCGTATCATCTGCAAAAGAAAGCTTTTCCCGCTGCCATACCTTCCCGTAATCAGTTTAAACGCCGCGCCGCCCTCAGCAATGTTATCCAAATCCCGCAATATCGCGTCCACTTCAGGCTTGCGGCCCACAGCGATTTGCTCCAGTCCAATCCGCGGCACAACGCCCGCTGTCAATGAATTCACCAGTGCTGTGGTCAGCCGCTTCGGTATTTTTAGTTCGGTCATTGTCCTATCACCTCTTCACATGTTCAAATACATTCATATATTCAGGAACGATCCGGTCACTGTCTATTAGCAGATCACCGATGGTTTCCATTGCAAGATCATTCACTTCATCAAGCAGAAGTGCGGGCATCGTTCCAAATTGTTCTGCGACACGCATTAGCTCGGTATCAGGCTCCGCACCCAATAGCGCATGAATAACCAGCACATGCTGGGGAGCAAGCCGTTCTGCCAAGAGGAACCACTCCTCGTCCATTTCATCTGCAGCCGTTTCCTCCCATTGCAAACCGACTGGCTCATGACTAATCGGTCCTTCATCAGGGGAATCGTTGATCTCCTTGTCAGCCTGTGATTCGATAGAATCATCTTCTTCTCGTTCAGGCACGACAAACAAAGTTTCTTTTGCTTCTCCCTCTTCAAGAGGAAGGGAGCCTGACGGAGCTGCTGCATGTTCCGCAATAGCGTCCTCTTCAATCATTAAGGCTTTACGGACGTATTCGCTCTCATGCTGCAAAGATATAAGCCTTTCGGTATTGATTCGAACGATTGGCTTCTTGACGGCTTTCGCTTTTTCCGCTGCATATGCCTTATCCAGGTAGCGTTCGATCAGGCCCGCCAATTCGGGTTCCAGAGTCTTTCCACGCAATCGCCCTCTGAAACCTAAAAGCTCACGACACTTATTCTCGGTACATCGGAATACACGTGTAACAAATTGCACAAAATCTGCGTTTTCTCCAATGGGCACATAGGTTAACAACACCGATTTGCCATAAAGGGTATCGTCATATACCGCTTTGCGAAATAACATCCGTTCCGTCGTTCTTTCGTTAACCAGTTTGAATTGGTCAACGATCCCTCCCTGACGTGTACGCAGCAAATAAGAATCGACGAGTGCCATAACCTTGGGAATATACCTTTCGAGAACTTCCTCGCCACCATCCCTGTAAAATTTACTGAGCGTGATATCATAGTCATAATATCGGCGCAGCAGTTTTAACGAAACTTCAGCAACACGATTCTGCAAAATCCGGTGCATCTCCATATCCAGCATCTCCGCTGGAAGATATCCACTTGTAACGTCCAAAATCTCGGACAATGACATGTCCAGTTGATGAACCAGCGCGTAATCCATAAGCCATTCCTGCATATAAACGTCCAGCTGCGGATGGCGCGCCCTGTAATTAATCCATAACCGTTTAAGCTGATCAAAACCCACTTGGGGTTCATTCCACCCTATACCGTTAATCAACTCATACGTATGGACAAAAAGATAGGACAGATCCGTATCCGGGTATCTTTCTTGCCTAACTTCCGATCTCCAATACAGATACCATTCCCGCTGGGGTTCGTTCATGACGCCATAAGTTGGCCAGTAGCTCATAAAAGGTACAAACGGAGCAGGATCTCCTTCCGTTTCTTCAAGGTGCCTCGCCTCTTCCACAAATCGTTTCTCGGAAGACAGTATGCTACCACTAGCCTGCCTTGAATGGAATTCCCTGTGGGCCATTGTTGAACGTTCAGGCACCGGCACTGCCGCAGTTTCCGGCTCTTCGCTCAGATCAATCTCGATAAACTCCAACTGCCTTGAATCGTCTTTCATTGAACGTTGTTTCACCGTCCCTTCATATTCGCAATACGAACAAGTGTATCCATAAGCATCATTATAGCACTTGTCCTGTGTCAGCGGCGACGAAAAAAAACGATTCAAAAAAAGAATGGCGCTCAAACTGTTTTCCAGTTCAAACGCCATTCCATACTCATTTACTTTATAAAAATTAATGATTGATATCCTATGGGATATTAGACCATGCTCTCACTGAGGTCAGTGTATTTCAAGAGCTGAAATACGAATGGTTAGTTTACTTTGGTATTTATCCATTGATCAAGCAACCGGAATGTTTCGGAAGCTGTATGAACCATGATGTCTTGTTCTTCCTCACTGCGTGCGAACTGAACAAGCTGTTCCGTGAATTCGGTCCATCTCGTTCTGGTTTCCGCACCATAAGCGTTAAAATATTCAAGCCCGCGGCCTGCTTCAATCGGCAAAAACTGTGACAGGCGCTTGGTCATGATCTGACCCCCGTTGGTAGACCCTTCAATTACATATAGATAACCGAACAATCGTGCAGGTGAAGATATATCCGGCAGTTCCTCACATCTTGGCAGCTGCGCTATGTCCACTTCGCTAGAACCCAAATGACGCAAATCATTTTCTAGCAAAATGGCTTTCCCACGGATTTCGTAATCCAGTCCGGTGCTCTCCCAGAACGGCTGCTCCAAAGCTTGCTCTTCCATCGGTTTCAGAAAGCCGTAGAATTTTTCTAAATACTTTTTATACTCTTCTAAACTCACGGTTTGACTCATAATAGCCTTGGCATAATCGTTCTGTTCTACTTGTCTGTGATAATGAGCCGTCTCACTTTTCAAACGTTCCATAATGGTGCTGGCTGTCATGTAATCATCACCTTTCTCTGCTTGCTTCCTTTATCAAAATTAAAACGTATGCAAAAGCTCACATGTTCAGTGGAGGTTTGAATGGATGCTCTGTTTAATCTAGATAAAGCTTCTATGTAAGTATACTTTTTCCCATAGAAGAAAACTACTTAACCCCGTTTCACAATGTGTAATGCCGTCGTCTGTATAAAATGATAAACTGGGAATATATTCTGTATCCTGTCATTTGGAGGTATCGCATTCATGAAAATTACCGTTCAAGATCTTATCCATCATTTGACCGCCCATGTGGAGCTGCGGGAAAACACGGTGGATCAGCTGATTAGCGGATCCATGGAGCAGCTCGTCACGGGTGTTATCGTTACATTCATGCCCTCACAGCATGTCATTGAGCAGGCAATACATCAGGGAGCCAATCTGATTATCGCTCATGAGCCTCCTTTCTATAACCATCATAGTCACACGGATTGGCTCACTGAAGACCCTGTCTATCAGACGAAGCGCAGCCTCATTGAGAAAGCGGGAATTGCCATTTATCGTTGTCATGATTCCATTCACCAGATTCAACCCGATGGAATCACGGAAGGATTAATTCAGGCATTGGGATGGTCATCCTATGTCGAGCGGAGAAAGCCGGAAGCAGATATTTTGTTCTTCAATGATCACATGACGGTTCAGCAGATTGCAGAACATATCAAGCGTACACTTGGAGTTGAATATGTGCGCATTGCCGGCAGTTTGGAGATGACTTGCAAGCGTGCAGCAGTGTTGGTCGGTTTCCGTGGAAACGGTAATCTAGCCATCCCCTTACTTCATAACGAACAATTGGACCTCATTATCGCAGGCGAAGGCTTCGAATGGGAAACACCGGAATACATACGTGATGCTGTGAAGCAGGGCAAACAAAAGGCACTTATTATGATGGGACATGCCGAAAGCGAGGCCGCGGGTATGAAGCTTCTGGCAGCAAGGCTTGACCATGCCTTCCCCGGATTGCCTGTCCACTTTGTAGGCGAGCAGCCCGTGTACAAAGTACTCTAATGAAATGCGATTAATCGCTCCCTGATGTAGGGGGCTTTTTTCTTTTCCTCCATAAACTCCTACCTGTTATTGCTTCATCTTAAAAATGAATTATTCAAATGATCATTCGGTCATATGTGGATTTTTGCAGTCCTTTGTTGTACGCTGAATGCTGTGTATTTGGAGCTTAGGACATTTGTCCTTGGCGATCGGGGTACGTTTGTCATTTAATAGAAGTCGAAGTAACACATGATAAGGAGAGTACAGCATGAAAGGAATTATTTTTGCATTATTGGGCGGGGCCTGCATTACGCTGCAAGGTGTAGCCAACACCCGGATAAGTACCGATATGGGCACATGGCAAGCCGCCACCATTACGCAGCTGACCGGCTTCATTTTGGCAGCCATCATCCTGATGTTTGTTCGTGATGTCAACCTTCAGGGTTTAAAACAAGTCAAACCGTTATATCTGGCCGGAGGTGCCTTCGGTGCAGTTATTATTTTCAGCGAAGTGACCGCCATACAGCAAATTGGAGTCACATTTACGATCTCGGCCCTGCTGATTGCCCAGCTGTTCCTGACTTTTCTGGTAGACAGCAATGGGTGGTTCGGTGTAGTGAAGCAGAAGATGAAGTTACCACAATTTCTTGGCATAGCACTCATGGTTACAGGTGTCATCATTATGAAGCTGTAGTTTGCTTTAAGTTTTCACAAGAACAAGTCGGGGGCGAAGTACTGATGGAAGAAATCCATAATGAAAATCAATTGTTGCACTATTTGAAGCAGTATCAGCTCGAATCGGTATTTCACGAGCCCCTGCGTCCATACATGACGGTATGCCATTTTGAGAAATGTGAGTTGATCTGTCGCGAAGGCGAAGCATCGGAATACTTATATGTGCTGGTGGAAGGCAAAGTCAAGATCTTCACCACCTCCGCTCAGGACAAAACACTTGTACTCTGCTTCAAAACACCACTTGAAGTTGTTGGCGATGTGGAGTATGTCCGGGAAAGCAATATTATCAATACCGTACAGGCCGTCACACCTGTCGTCATGCTGCGTATTCACTATCGATACCTCGCTGAACATGCGAGTGATTATGCACCATTGCTCAAATTTTTGCTAAAAATCATATCCCATAAGTTCTACATTGATTCGAACTTTTCCAACTTCAATCTGATGTACCCCGTTGAAGTTCGGTTAGCCAGCTACCTGCTCTCCATATCCACCGAAGAAGCAGGAGCAGTTGTACACGAGGAGCTTGACTCATTCAATCTGACCGACATCGCGAATCTGATCGGTACAAGTTATCGGCATCTGAACAGAGTCATTCAGAAATTGTGTGCTGATGGGTTGATTGAACGCAATCAAGGTTTTATCCAGATTAAAAACCGGGACGGTTTGCGTCAAATAGCAGGTCACAATATTTATGAATAAGGAGTTCACAACCGATGATTATTACGGGTATTTTGCTCGCATTACTTGCAGGTTCACTGGTCAGTCTGCAGACCGTTTTTAATAGTAAAGTCAATGAAAAGACAGGATCATGGTCCACTACAACGATGGTTCTACTCACCGGATTTCTTGCCTCATTCCTGATCTCATTGCTGGTGGAAGGCAAGAATACATTCAGCTTTCAGCATATGCAGCCGTGGTACTGGTTAAGTGGAGCTATTGGTGTAGGCGTCGTGTTCTGTCTTGTACAGGGGATGAAGCTGCTGGGGCCAACCTTTGCCATTTCCATCGTGCTGACATCGCAGCTGAGTTTTGCACTGTTGTTTGATTCCATGGGGTGGCTTGGCCTGGAGAAAATTCCGTTTTCCTGGAATCAGCTGCTCGGCGTGCTTGTGATCGTTGGCGGGATCGTATTGTTCAAATTTGGCGGCAGCAAAACAAAGAAATCGGAAAAAGCCCGCAGGGCTCTGCGGTCCGATTCGTAGGGAACCAAACAAAAGGAGTGTCCAGACCATCAGCCAGATGGTCTGGACACTCCTTTTCAATTGACAAGAGCTTATGCCATTGTCTTATACAAACTCTACGTTGTGGTACACTTGTTGAACATCTTCAAGGTCTTCGAGGGCATCAATCAGTTTTTCGAATTGAGCCTGTGCATCCTCGGGAAGTTCAATATGGTTTTGTGCCAGCATGGTCAGCTCGGCAACGGTGAACTCGGTAACACCCGCAGCTTTGAATGCTTCCTGAACTGCATGGAATTGATCTGGCTCTGCGTAGACGATAACAGCCTCATCCTCATCCACGATATCACGAACATCCACGTCTGCTTCGAGCAAAATTTCCAGCACTTCTTCAGCGTTTTTACCCTCTACTCCGATTACCGCAGTTGGATCAAACATGTATGCAACAGAACCGCTGACACCCATGTTTCCTCCGTTTTTGTTAAACGCGGAGCGTACTTCAGGGGCTGTCCGGTTTACATTGTTGGTGAGTGCATCCACGATGACCATCGCACCATTCGGTCCGAATCCTTCATAACGCAGCTCTTCATAATTCTCATCCCCACTGCCCTTTGCCTTTTCCATGGCACGATCAATGATCGCTTTGGGTACGTTATACGTTTTCGCACGTTCCAGTACGACTTTCAGTGCACGGTTCGCCTCCGGGTCTGGTTCACCCTTCTTGGCAGCTACATAAATCTCAACGCCGAACTTGGCATATACCCGGCTCGTATTTGCATCTTTTGAAGCTTTTTTTTCTTTAATATTATTCCACTTACGACCCATATCGTTTCCGCTCACTTTCAACATGTAATCTGCATTCTACCTAGTTATTATATCTTGTTAACACTGCTTCAACAAGTTCAGTGAGACGAAATAATGGTAATCTATGCAACCAAAAGGAGGGACTGATAGAGGATATACCAGTCTCTAGCCTTTAATCAAGGTCTCGGCTCCATCAACAAATACCTCAGTACCTGTAATGTGACGTGCCTGGCCAGATGCCAGATAGAGTAATAGACTAGCTACATCTTCCGGTTTACCTGGTTTTCGGGTAAGCGGAATACCATGTTCGGGAATTTCAAACGGAAACTGAATTTCTTCCGATGATCCGATGGCTGCTGGGATTCGAAAATGTTGGTGTCGATCATGCCCGGGCAGATGGTGTTTTGGGATGAAACGGACTCAAATAAACCAAAAGGAGCACTCCCACAGGGAATGCTCCTCTAACAACCGGATCATTTAAGCGTGAAACTGCTGGCCGTCCAGCACTTCAGGCACATAGCCGGCACGAATCACAAAATCTCCAAAATGTTCACCTTCATGACGTTCTCTCGCATACTGATGCACCATCGGCGTCAACGTATCCAAGATCTCCGTTTCACCAATATTTTCTTTGTAAAGCTTGTTTAGACGATGACCGGTAAAGCTTCCCCCGAGATACATATTGTATTTGCCCGGAGCCTTTCCGATAAATGAAATCTCGGCCAACATCGGACGTGCGCAACCATTTGGGCAGCCCGTCATGCGAATGACAATTTCTTCGTCTCTCAGTCCTGCTTCATCCAGTACGGGTTCCAACTTGTCGATCAGGGATGGAAGATATCGCTCGGACTCTGCCATTGCCAGACCGCAGGTAGGAAGTGCCACACAGGCCATGGAGCTTCGGCGCAGTGCCGAATAATGAGCACCATCTGTAAGATTATACTGCTCAATCAGCGCTTCGATCTTTTTCTTCTTCTGACTGCTGATATCCCCAATAATCAGGTTCTGGTTGGCGGTCAGGCGGAAATCTCCGCTATGAATCTTGGCTATTTCACGCAAACCCGTCATGAGCGGATAGCCATCAATGTCTTTTACCCGTCCATTTTGGATAAACAACGTATAATGCCATCTGCCATTGCTGCCTTTGACCCAGCCGTAACGATCTCCATTATGATCAAAATGGAAATCACGCGCGGCTTCCAGACTCCAGCCCAGGCGGTTGGTCAATTCCTCTACGAACCAGGCCAGCCCACGATCATCAATCGTATATTTGAAGCGAGCGTGCTTACGAACTGCGCGATCACCATAGTCCCGCTGAATGGTGACCGTTTTTTCCGCAACATCAATCATTTGCTCCGGTGTGCAGAAGCCAATGACTTTGGACACTTGCGGATATGTCTTCGGATCACCATGTGACATTCCCATGCCGCCGCCTACCGATACGTTAAATCCTTGCAGCTTACCGTTTTCCACGATGGCGATAAATCCGAGATCCTGTGAAAACACATCGACATCATTCGATGGCGGAACCGCAATCCCGATTTTGAACTTCCGTGGCAAGTACACTTTGCCGTAGATCGGCTCCACTTCCTCGTCACTGGCCCCCGTATCAATCACTTTCTCTCCATCCAGCCACAGCTCATGATATGCACGAGTGCGAGGATCCAGGTGGTTGCTTACCTGGCACGCCCATTCGTACACCTCTGCATGCACATCAGATTGATTCGGGTTCGGATTGCACATCACGTTCCGGTTAACGTCTCCACACGCCGCAAGTGTGCTCAGCAAGGAATCGTTTACTTCACGAATCGTATTTTTGAGATCCCACTTCAATACACCATGGAGCTGGAAAGACTGGCGAGTGGTTAAACGAATCGTACCGTTCGCATATTTATGAGCCACGCGGTCCATCATCAACCACTGCTCAGGTGTTACAATTCCGCCGGAAGCCCGGACGCGCAGCATGAACTGATATGCAGGCTCCAGCTTCGACTTATTCCGCTCGTTGCGCAGATCACGATCATCCTGCATATAGCTGCCGTGATGCTTCATGAGGCGGTTGTCATCCTCCGGAATCGAACCACTAATGCGATCAGCCAGCGTTTCGGTAAGACTGCCGCGCAAGTAATCGCTCTTGATCTTTATATCTTCCACATCGCTGTTCGTGCGCTGCGGATTCAGTAAGTTATTATAAGCCATGCTGCTTTCTCCTCTCGTCTCTGCGGGATGTCTCGATCCGGGATTCCGGAATTAATACACGTCCCGCTGATAACGTTTTTCCTGTTGCAACCTCGTCAGATATTCCGATGCCTGTTCAGACGTCAAGCCGCCTTCTTGTTCAAGAATGGTAGCCAGTGCACCATGAACGTCATGCGCCATTTTTTTCTCGTCACCGCATACATAGATGACTGCGCCTTCCTGAAGCCACTGGTACAGCTCTTTGCTGTTTTCCAGCATCCGGTGCTGCACATATACCTTTTGCTCCGTGTCACGAGAGAAAGCTACATCCATTTTAGTAAGTACGCCGTCTTTGAGCCAGCGCTGCCATTCCGTCTGGTAGAGGAAATCCGTCAAGAAGTGCTGATCACCATAGAAAAGCCACGTTTTTCCTTCGGCTCCCGTTTCTTCACGCTCGCCCAGGAACGATCTGAATGGAGCCACACCTGTTCCCGGCCCAATCATGATGATTGGTGTATCCGGGTTCTCCGGCAGCTTGAAATTCGGATTATGCTGAATATAGATAGGCAGGCTGTCCCCTGCTTCAACACGCTCGGCCAGATGAACCGAGCATACGCCGTAACGCTCTCTTCCCCGCGCTTCGTAGCGTACCGTGCGCACTGTGAGGTGCACTTCATCCGGGAATGATTTGGAACTGCTGGCGATCGAGTATAGTCTTGCAGGAATTTTACGAAGTGCCGCAACAAACTCTGCAGCCGGAATGCCTCTCAGACTATAATCCTGTACCAAATCCAGCAGATCACAGCTGTTCATTACATTGCGGAATTCGGTGTCATTTGCCAGCAAATTTGCCAGTCCGCTGCCTGGGCTAAGCTTCGCGAGCTGCTCTACCACCGGCTTGGTTACAGCCGTAATTTCGAAGTAGCGCAGTAATGCTTCACGTACCGATACCTGCTCTCCGGATTTGTTCACCGTTACACGCTCATCGGCATTCCAATCCATGGCCGCAATCAGTTCATCCACAAGGCGTGGATGATTTTCCGGAAAGACGCCCAGGCTGTCACCCGGTTCGTAGTCCAGATTGGAACCTTCCAAAGACAATTCGATATGCCGTGTCTCCCGGTCCGATCCCCTGCCGTTCAGGTTAAGATTCTCCAATACCTCTGCCTTAAATGGATTGGTCCGGTTGTACTCGGATTCCCCGCTGCTCACCGCGGCAACAACGGCTTCACTGGAAACCGAACCCGCTGTCGCTGGCGTACTGCTGAGCGAAGCCAGCACATCATTCATCCATTCCGCAGCCGCTTCATCAAAATCAACGTCACAGTCCACACGCGGAACGATCGCCGTACCGCCAAGCTCCTGCAAGCGTTGGTCAAAATCCTTGCCTGTCTGGCAGAAGAACTCGTATGAAGTGTCTCCGAGCGCAAGCACGGAGTATTTCAATCCATCCAGCTTCGGAGCGCGTTTGCTGTTCAGGAATTCATGAAGTGGAATCGCATTATCCGGCGGCTCGCCTTCTCCATGTGTGCTGACAATAATGAGAAGATTCTCAATTTTTTTCAGTCCGTTCGGTTTGAAATCTCCCATGGCTGACAAGGTCACCTGAAGACCCTGTTCTTCCAGTTTCTTGGCCAGCTTTTTGGATAGTCCGCTGGAATTTCCCGTTTGGGATCCGTAGAGTACCGTCACTTCACGGGAAACCGGAGGTACACTAACAGCAGATATTGCCTCTGCCTGTACGTTTTGTCCCGCACCTGCTCCGGCCGCTACCGCTGAAATCCCCTGAATTGCTGTCAAATATCCGCTAAGCCATGTTTTTTGTCCAGCGTTCAATGTAGGAATAAGACGATTGAGCAGTTCAACCTGTTCCTGATTAAAAGGGCTGTTTGTCACTTGAAGTTCCACTATTTGCCACCTCGCGCATTGCTTCAATTTTAATTCCTACTAAAATGATCATATTAATTTCTACTACTTAGAACCTAACACACGGGGTGTTAAGGGTCAATTTCAATGATTTTATAACATTTATCAGTTTCGCTGATAAAGGAACAATATGTGCGAATTCGTTCTCTTAACAGTAATGCAAAAAGGCTTACTCCGGCCTGAAATCCAGGTCAAAGTAAGCCTTCCCCTGCTTACGCTCCAATCCTTGTTTCGTCAGTTAGGCCAAACCAGTTTGCTCATCATTGCATAAAGCAGCGTGGCTGACTCCGCACGGGTCGCTTCGGCAAGAGGTTTTACCTCACCATTGTACCCGCTAACTATGCCCAGATGCACAAGCATAGCCACGCTGTCCCGGGCATATGAACGAATTGCGGAAGCGTCGCGGAATTGAGCAAGGCTATCGGCCGTGGTCGATTCCGACTCGAGCAATCCGGCTGCTCCAAGCGCTCTGACCGTCAGCGTCATCATTTCCTGACGGGTGATGGTTGCCTCAGGCATAAAGTGCCCATCTCCGGTGCCGCTGGTGATACCAAGCGAACGGGCAGCAGTAACTGCTTCGTAGTACGGAGCCTCCCCGCTGACATCGGAGAACGCATTCCCGGGCATAGCATTTCCAGGCAAAGCGTTCAAGCCCAATGCGGTAACCAGCCACTGCACGTATGTACCGCGCGTCATAGCCTCTTTCGGTTGCAGCTGACGGGTGTCTTCGCTAGCGCCTGTATCAATGACTCCTCTAGCAGCCAAGGCCTCCATAGCTTTTTTTGCCCATTGTACATTCGCAAGGTCTGCGAATGTCTGCTCCACAGACAAGGCGGCATAGCTTCCTGCTGCGGACGTGACGGAGAATACGATCTCGCCACTGTTATGATCGTAACGGCTTTGCGGCAGCGGGGTTGTACTCTGGTCTTCATTAATGCCAAACGCTATGATCGAATCCCGGTCTGCATCTTGCGATGTTTTGTACGGCACACGAAGCGTCAGCTTACTTGCCGATGGCCAACGATCACCGTCCAGATGGAGTTCGAGTTTAACCCCATGCTGTGTTCCGTGTTGTACTGATACCGATTGTGGCAGTTCAGTCCGGATTAATCGCACAGATGCTGTCTCGTGGCCGACCAAGTCCTTCGTGGGCAGCGTCGCAGGAATTTCTACTGTCCCCAATTCCGTTACGATGCTGAACACGTGTGACCCGCCCTGATCTGCCAACACAGAGACAGGCAGGAGTACTTCATAAGCGCTTGCTCCTGAGACCGGTTTATGCCGAAGTTCGACGAGACGGAGACCAGCAGCTGAAGGAGGCGCGGCTTTAAACGCCTCTTCAATCACTGAAGCATCCACTTTCGTCTGAACTACGCCCTCCTTGTCAAGTAACCCTTGCAGCTCAAGAAGTGAACGGTCTTTTAGCGGCTCAGGCCGTGGCGAAGAGTTCTCTACACTCGGGATGCTGCCTCCCTGTTGCCCACCGGAGCTGCTCGAACCACCGCCTGAATTTCCATTTGATCCACCTCCCGAACCATCAGAGCCCGTGTTCCCTGGGGAGGGCGCATATGCCGGTACCTTCACCGTCAGGGGCATTGTCTTGGCTTTGCTATCGTCAGAGGTTCGAATAATTTCCAATTCCAGCGTTACCATTGTTTCCTTTAATGCTGGAATGATCGTTCCATCGGTTTGAATGACGGCCGGTACCGAGCTGGAAGCGATCTCCACCGTGAAACCCAAAGGCACGACTGGCAATTTCAATCTCTTCGCACCTGCAGAAGGCTGTTCCAGTGCCGTAATGCTTGCAGCCACATCAGCAGCAGTCTGCTGAGGCATAAGCACCTGATAAGCGGAAGATAAACCACGTATGGAGTTCCCCGTCGCGTCAAAAGCTTCCACTTTATAATAGTAATCGGTGCCAAGATCTAGCCCGCTGTCGGTGTATTCCCGAAGACTGCCACTGTAAATGACATTATACTCACCTTGCTCGTTATCCGATCGGTAGAGCTTATAACTTGCCGCACCCAGCTGAGCATCCCAGCGAATCGTAGCACTCGTTGCGTCCGATATTTCGGCATTCAGGCCGGCGCTATTGTCTATCGGTGCTGCTGCATCGGGTTTGGCAATTACAATCCAGCTGATCAGTGGATCCTGTGACGCCGTATTACGCACCGTAAGTTCAAGCTTATTCCCCGTAACGACTATGCCTGTATGAGCTCTAACATTAGCAGGCGTGTACGTCACCGCCCCTGTGTTATTGCCGTTAATCAGGAAGTTTGCTCTGCGGGACGTATTGGTCCACGGATCGTTGAAACCTGCGTACACATCATAAGTTCCATTCGGCACTTCAAAATTGTAGGTGAGATCGCTGCCCTTGGGCGAATTGCTCACATTGCCGCCGTTCAAATAACGCACGGTCGAGAAAATATCCCCGCCGACCGAACCGGAAGGTAACGCATCCGCGCTGACATACCCCCAATTCCGTCCCTCTGCCGGCGCGTACATCTGATCCGCCGTTCCCGGGTTGGCAAGCGAGCCTTTCATGTATGATCCCATGAGCTTGTAGTCGGCTGTTTCGTAGCCGCCGCTATTCACAAAATACAGCGCGTTCTCTGGAATAACGTACACACGGACCGCTTGCTTTTTGTTATTGTACTGGGGTGTCGTAACCTGCAGTGTGATCGGTCCCGGTTTGGCAAAATCGTCTGCCGTCATGGCCTGGTTATCGACCGTCCATACCGCTGGCGTTGGTACCAGCGTTCCTCCGTCACGCACGTTGACTGTGGTTGGCAAGGATGGCACTTTCCCAAGCGGCACGGCCTCCGGCAGCGGGTCAGCGATGTCCACCTTGCCCATCGAATTCAGCAGATCGGGCGCCCAGCTGTCGTACCATCGGATTGCAATATCGGAGCCTATTCCGAACTCAATCGGCAAGAATACATATTTTGCTCCGTCATTCGAGAAATTGCCGCCATTCCACGTATCTCCCACGTAAATGAACTTGCCTTTTTCCGGGTCGACCGGAATGACCGAGGTGGTCTGTGTGCCGAACGCCTTGCCCGGATCGGGATCGCTCGGCAGCGTGCGTACAAACGGATTGGTCATCGTAGTCCAAGGGCCGAAAATGTTGTCCGCCACCGTCACCTTATTTTCGTTGGGAGCCCAACCTGATGCTCCGGAGGTCAAAATATAATATTTGCCCTGATACTTGAACATTGCGGGGGCTTCGCGCTGTCCGCCCGGGAACACCCGCACGTAATCAACGCCGTACTCTGCCTGATAGGTGGAGTCTCGCACGGGGTTACCTTTCTCATCCGTGAGACCCTGCTTATGCCATCCCGTCACATCGCTGTAATCATCGGTCAGTTTGGAGATATACAGTGTCAGGTTTTCCTCGCTGGAATAGATGAGATATCCGGTACCATCGTCGTCCTTGAACAACGTCATGTCACGTGCCATGCCCCGATCGCTTGGGAAGTAATCCTTCTCCCCTTCGGGAGCTCTGTCCATCCGGTAACTCTTCTGATAAACGAAAGGACCTGTCGGGGAGTCACTGATCGCGTAGCCGGCACGCGCCTTTCCATAGTTAGCATTGTCGTTGTAGGGGTCCTTGTCTCCGTCCATGTGCGCCCACATGACGTACTTTTTCGTTTTATCGTTATAGATGACCTTCGGCCGTTCAATGATCCGCCCTTTGCGGATATCCGCCCAAATGTCCACCCTGTCTTCTCGCCCTGCATACAATGTGGAGATCAGCGGATCATTGTCGAAATCATCCATGGATTGAATCATCGTCAGTGCCATGCCTTCATCTGTCCAGTTCAGCAAGTCATTCGATGAATACACACGCACGCCAACGGCTGGCCAACCTCCCGTATGATATTCACCATACCAGTAATACTTTTCAGTCTGTTCATCGTAGAAAAAGCCTGCCCCATGCGCGTCAATTGGCTTGCCGCCCTGATCCGGCCACAACTGCCCTGGCGTGAAGCTTGTGCGGATCGTGGCAACGCCCAGCGGGGCAGATGCCGGGGAAACAGCACCATCCACTGTCGCCTGGATAACATAAAAATATCCCGTGCCCATCGTCAGACCACTGTCATTGAACGTGCTTTCGTTTCCGCTGTACACTTGTTGATACGTGCCCGCAGCACTCGTTGCCCTAGAAATGGTGTACGTGACGTCGGACCCAGGGAGGGCGTTCCAGCCAAGGGAGATCGATGTATCCGTCACGGCTGCAGCAGCAAAACCTGCCGGGGAATCAATCGAGTATGTGGTGACCTCTGCCGATGTAACCCCGGACTCTCCAGCAGCGTTATAGGCTGTTACTCGATAGCTGTAGCCTTGGCCCGGCTCAAGTCCATGATCCGTGTAGCTGAGCCCTGTACCATCGTATACCTGCTCATATTGGTCACTGCCAGTTCCCGCCCGGGCTACACGGTAGCCCGTCGCCTTGTCCACGGCTGACCAGGACAACTTCACACTGGCGCCATCAAGTGCCACGGCCTTCAGTTCGCCCGGAGCCTGCGGAGCGGTGGCCGTTGTCCGGACCTCCAGCGGTGCAGACCATAACGATTCGGTCATCCCTCCGTATTCGTAAGCGAGCTTGTAATAATACACTGAATCCGTATTTAACCCCTCATCCACGTAACTTAAAGAGCCTGTGTTGGTTACAGGGGAATAGCCCCCTTCAGGTGTAGAAGAACGATACAAGCGATAACTTGTTGCACCTGTGATCTCGGTCCATTGCAGCGAAACCGAAGATGCTGTCTGCCCATCGCTTGAGAGCAGAATATCGTTCCTTGGCGGTGGCTCGGCAATGATCGCGTCATCTGCATGAACCGACTGCCAGCGATTTCGAATGCCAAGCGTGCCTGCGCCATATGTATTGTCGACCAGATCGAATATCAACCGATCCGAGCCGTCTTCGTCGATGTATCCACGAATAGAAGTACCCGACAGTACCATTTTGACCGTATACCATGTATTACTGGCAAACGCATAATCCACCGATTTCAAGGTCGTATCCGTTCCGTTTATCCGCTTGGAGAAGACGAGCTTATTGGCCGGAACCTGCATTTGAAAATAATAAAAGTTGCTCTTGTCCTGAAACCGCGGCAAAATCCCCGGATATCCCTGACCGTCTCCCGTGTAAAAGCGCATGGACACCGTCATGTCGGACATGATGTCTCCGGTGGATATAATGCCTTCCCCGGTATCACTCTGAAAAAGTGTGGAGTTGGACGAATCTGCCGGGTCCATGATTACCTCCCAATTGCCCGAGCTTACGTTCCACGTGGGCGATGCCGTGTAATCCCCATCGGAAAAATCGTCCTGCAGCAGCGTGGCAGGCATTAACTCCGTTTCGGCATATGCCTTGCTTGGCAACAACAACGGTCCGGAAGACAATACCAACGTAGCAGATAACATGAATAACAAGGGTTTCCTGAGTTTATTCAATGTTCATTCTCTCCTTTGCCTCGGAAGATGAAAGCATGGTTATTGAAGGCCCGGTGTTGTTATCCGGCCTATCCTCAGCAGCCAGCATGCGGTGTCATGCGCGTCTCACCTCCTCTCTTTAATGAAACCGGTTTCATTAAAGCGCAAAAAAAGACCTGTCCTCCCTTCTAAGTGCAATGATACCCATACGGAATACCGTGTCTTCTTTGCCCTAAGTAGTGAAACAGGATTGTTTAATATAAATGTAAGCGATTTCCTAAATTATATTATCGCCTAATTGTAGCTGTCAACTACAATTCTGCAATCGCAAAAAAATTCCCCAGGCATTAACGCCCAGGGAATTTTTATACGGATAATCGTTTTAGAATGGACAAAGGATTATGAACATAACCCCCAACTCCTTCTATTTCGTCCCGACTAAAAACTAGTACCAGAAGCAAAATCAAACGATAATCCTACACTAGCGAAGACTTAAAATACTTTGGTTGTCCATGATTCGCAGTTCCATGTCTCCGTCACGACATCACGATAGAATTCCGGTTCGTGCGAAATCAGCAGAATGCTGCCTTTGTAGGCTTTGAGCGCACGTTTCAACTCATCCTTGGCATCCACGTCAAGGTGGTTCGTCGGCTCATCGAGTACAAGCAGGTTCGTTTCGTTGTTGATCAGTTTGCAGAGACGCACTTTGGCTTTCTCGCCACCGCTCAGCACGGCTACCTTGCTCTCAATGTGCTTCGTAGTCAGTCCGCATTTTGCAAGTGCTGCACGCACCTCGAATTGCGTGTAGGACGGGAACTCCTGCCAGATCTCTTCGATACAGGTATTATAGTTCGCATCCTTCATCTCTTGTTGGAAGTAACCGATCTCGAGATGCTCTCCACGCTGAACCGTTCCTTCCAAGGCAGGAATTTCACCCAGAATGCTGCGCATCAAGGTTGTTTTACCGATACCGTTCGCACCTACGAGTGCAATCTTCTGACCACGCTCCATACGCAGATCGAGCGGTCTGGACAACGGCTCATTGTATCCAATCACAAGACCTTTGGTTTCAAAAATAAGCTTGCCTGACGTTCTTGCATCACGGAAGTTGAACTGCGGCTTCGGCTTCTCCTTCGCGAGTTCAATGACATCCATTTTGTCGAGTTTCTTCTGTCTGGACATCGCCATGTTGCGTGTCGCCACACTGGCCTTATTACGCGCGACGAAATCCTTAAGATCCGCAATTTCCTGCTGCTGGCGCTTGTAGGCCGACTCCAGCTGCTGCTTTTTCATTTCATATACTTCCTGGAAGTGATCATAATCGCCCACGTAGCGGGTCAGATCCTGATTTTCCATGTGATAGATCAAGTTGATTACGCTGTTCAGGAATGGAATATCATGTGAAATGAGAATAAAGGCATTCTCATATTCCTGCAAATAACGCTTCAGCCATTCGATATGCTGTTCATCCAGATAGTTCGTCGGCTCGTCGAGGAGCAGAATATCCGGTTTTTCAAGCAGCAGCTTGGCCAGCAGAACTTTGGTCCGTTGACCTCCACTCAGGTCATTAACGTCCTTGTCGAGACCGATATCCGTGAGGCCCAGACCGCGTGCTGTCTCGTCCACTTTGGCATCGATCATGTAAAAGTCCTGGTTGGTCAGCGTATCCTGAATGGTTCCAACGTCCTCAAGCAGCTGTTCCAATTCCTCTGGAGTCACATCCCCCATCTTCCCATACATCTCGTTCATTTCCTGCTCCATGTCGAACAGGTATTGAAACGCACTGCGCAGGATATCACGAATGGATTGTCCCTTGTTCAGTACGGCGTGCTGATCGAGATAACCCACACGCATCCGTTTGGACCACTCGACTTTGCCCTCATCCGGCTGGAGTTTGCCCGTAATAATGTTCATGAAGGTGGATTTACCTTCACCATTGGCTCCGATCAGTCCGATGTGTTCGCCCTTCAAAAGGCGGAAAGAAACGTCGTTAAAGATAGCACGGTCACCAAAACCGTGGCTTAATTTTTCCACATTTAATATGCTCATTCATGACACCTTTTCTATATAGACTTCATTCTTGTATATTATAATCAATATATCATGCACAACTCAACGCCATATTTGCCTTATATGCATGAATCGGTTAAAATTTGGCCTTAAACTACTACAGAACGGAGCTCTCTCAGACGAGCATCAGGTGAACATTATGATTGAAGTAAAACAATCCAAATTGGGTAATGGCGAGTTTAATCGAGGGGTATTTGCCACAGTGGATATTCCGAAAGGCCAGTTGATCCATCAGGCCCCGGTTGTCCCTTATCCCAACGAAGATCACGAACATGTGGAAAAAACAATCCTGGAGGATTACGTATTCGAATATGGTGCCAATCATACTGCCATTTTGCTGGGTTACGGCAGCTTGATCAATCATTCGTATGAACCGAACGCCACCTATGATATCAACTTTGAAAACCATACCTTTGATTTCTATGCTTACAAAGATATCAAAGCAGGCGAAGAGGTCCTGATTAATTACAATGGCGAAGAAGACAATATGGACCCGTTATGGTTTCTGGACGATTATGAAGAACGTATGCGTGAGCTGAACGAAGCAGACGAACGTAACGATGAGAATGGTGAAGACAACGAGTCAAGCTCAACAGATGCATAATGCAAACAAGCAAGTCTTCCATCACGGAGGACCTGCTTGTTTTTTTGTGGAATAAATTAGTCCACTTATCCTGAGTATTCTCAATCATAAATGGGTGGATCTGCGTGCAGGTCCTCATCCGGTGCGGTTGTTCTCCACTGCGTAAATGCGACTTCAAACCCAGCTCGCTTGGGTGAACATAGAAACGGCCCAGCCTGCTTGTGCGTCGGATAAGCGAAACGCGCAACCCGAATCGTCCGCCAGGGATGTTCATCCGTACGTGCTCGAATGACTACCGCTTCATTGTGGTAAGAGGCTCGAATGGTAACCAACCGTCCACCCCATTCCGGGATTGGAGAGAGTGACCAGTCAGAGAATTGGTCTGTCACTACAGCACCGATATGCACAACCCCATCGTTCACTTCCACCCCGGCCTTGATCCATTGTTCCTTGCTGTGCCAGAGCATCAAGCCTGCCTGATCATATAATTCAGTGAATGAACTCAGATCAAATGTTACTTCAATCGCTTTACTTTCATCCCAAGGGGCCAGCAGGGCATGTCCATTCTGATGACAGAATCCGTAGAACGTTTTCTCCCAAAAGTCACTGCCTTCCTGTGCTTCCACGATGAACCGCTCACCCTCTGTTCGGGTAGCAACCGGCTCAGTAGTCCATGTGGCATCGGATGAACCAAGAAAATGCGCTGCTGACATGTGTTCAACATCCTTCCATCATCAATGATTTCAAGAATCGATCATTACTCTTTACTCGTTAATCACTAGTTCATATGATCACTTATCATAGTTTCCATGCTGTTTAAAGCAAGGAGCCCAGGTCCGAAGCAGCTGTAGGATATGCGAAATTCATCGTGTTCAGCTGATCGGTTGTGAGCTCGAACTGAATCGCCATCGCAAACAGATTAATCAGCTCTTCGGTCTCGCTGCCGATTACATGTGCACCAAGGATGCGTCCTGTAGCGTTGTCGATCACAACTTTGGCCATGGCATATTTTTCATTTGTCCGTTTATAAGTATACCATTTCGACATGTCATTTACTTTCACTTCGTAACCTTCCTTCTCGGCTTGCTCAACATTGAGACCAACAGAGCCAATGGATGGCACGGTAAACACGATGGAAGGCATGACTTTATAATTCGGTTGAACATGGTTTCCCTTCAGCAAATTTGAGGCTACAGCCCGTGATTCCTGACCTGCCAGAGGCGTAAGAGGAAGACCTTTCGTCGCGGCGACGTCACCGGCTGCATATACTTTGGGATTGCTGGTGCTTTGCAAATATTCATTCACAATAATACCGTTCTTACTATAGCTGACCTTTCCCTTTTCCAGTTCCAAGCCCTCGACGTTCGGGATACGCCCTGCTCCATGCACGACTTGGCCGCACTGCCACTGATGATCTGCCCCATTCCGGGTTCCGCTGACCATGTAGGTCTCCCCCTGCTTTCGAATGGACTTCACTTCGGCGTTCAGGTGAACATGTATGCCAATCTCTTCGGATTTCTGAACCAGCAAGTCGACGAGATCCTTATCAAACTGCTCCAGCGGCCGTTCGCCACGGTGAATGATGTGTACTTCGCTCCCCGCTCTTGCGGCAATGTGAGCAAATTCAAACGCGATGTACCCCCGCCCACCAACACCAGTTGATCGGGAAGCTGCTCCATATCCAGGAAATCATCACTGTAAAGGAGATGCTCTGCACCTTCAATGGAAAGTGGCGCGGGCTGCGCACCCGTTGCTATCAGAATGTGTTTGCCACGAAGTAATTCATCACCCACACGAATGTGATCTTCATCAACAAAAGAAGCCTTGCCATGGAATGTATCCATCCCGGCCTGTTTGAATTTATCCTCGCTCGCTCTCGGAATACTTGCAGTAAATGTACGTTTAAAGTTCATCAGTTCAGGCCAGTTCATGGTCGTCTTGCCCTGAGTGCCCTTCCCCAGCATTCGCTC
Source organism: Paenibacillus xylanilyticus (assembly GCF_047246825.1). Taxonomy (GTDB): domain Bacteria; phylum Bacillota; class Bacilli; order Paenibacillales; family Paenibacillaceae; genus Paenibacillus; species Paenibacillus xylanilyticus_B. Next base: position 1,342,143 of record NZ_JBFOLB010000001.1, read on the forward strand.
ATTCCGGTCGATGAGTTCAGCAGCTCCGGCCAACACTTTTTTGGGATCGCATCCTCGCAAGGCACAAGTTCCGCCAAACTCACGCTCATCAATGACGGCTATCTTCCATCCGGCTTCAGCGCAGCGGGATACAACTGAACTCGCTGCACTTCCGGTACCTATTGAAATTAGATCATATAATGGTGTCATGACTAGTTCCTCCTCTTCCTTCTCCCAACATATAAAATCTATAACAAACCTGCCTTCTGCAAATAGTCAGATGCTACCTGCTTCGGACGGGCTCCATTCACATTCACCTCATAATTCATCTGACGCATCTCATCATCTGTAATGCGTCCGGCCAGCTGATTCAGTACCTCGATCAGTTGCGGATACGCATCTGCTGTCTCCTTGCGAAGCATCGGTGCTCCCTGATATGGAGGGAAGAGCTCCTGATCATCTTCCAGCACCACGAGATTATATTGCCTCAGCTCACTGTCGGTAGAATAAGCATCAACCAGGTTAATATCACCTCGCTGAACAGCACTATATCGCAGTTTGGGTTCCATCGTGGCTACGTTCGGAAACCGAATACCATACTTTTTCTGTATCCCGAGATAACCGTCCTCGCGATCTGAAAATTCCAGTGTAAATCCAGCTTTCATCTGCTGCTGAACCGACTGGAGATCAGATATGCTTTTCAAATTAAACTGGTCGGCAACCTTTTGCGGGACAGCCAGCGTGTACGTATTGTTGTATTCCATCGGGTCCAAAAGCACCATATCAAACTGGCTTAGCATTCCGTCCCTTGCCTGTTCATAGACTTCCGTGCGATCCGTACTGACGGCTGTTTCTTTCATGAATTCCGATATGGCCGTACCTGTAAATTCGGGATAGATATCGATGTCACCGGATTTTAAGGCATTGAACAAAAACGGGGTTTTCCCCAATCCCGGCTTTAATTCAACGGTGAGTTCCGTATCTTTTTCAATCATCAGCTTGTACATGTTAATCAAAATCTCCGGCTCTGCCCCCTGCTTGCCTGCAATGACCAGATCCTTCTGACCACCACGGAACAGCAGCGGAATGGTGATCACAAGTACGGCGACCAGTGCCAGTGCACCAAGAGTACCAAGCGTTTTGCGGAAGGACAGCCGCTGGAATTGCCGGAGCAGGACATCGAACAAAATTGCCAGCAATGCCGCAGGTATCGCCCCCAAAATAATGAGCGCAGTATCATTCCGATCGATACCGAGCAAAATCAGATCACCGAGACCGCCTGCGCCAATCAATGCCGCTAGGGTCGCTGTTCCCACGATGAGAACCATAGCCGTCCGAATCCCTGCCATAATGACAGGCATGGCCAGCGGCAGCTCCACTTTGCTTAGACGCTGACGACTGTTCATGCCCATCGCATTGGCAGCCTCGACCATTGAAGGATCCACCTCGGTTATGCCCGTGTATGTATTGCGAAGTACCGGAAGCAGTGCATATACCACGAGCGCAATAATTGCTGGAACCGTACCGATGCCAAACAGCGGAATAAGCAGCCCGAGAAGGGCCAGCGACGGTATGGTCTGCAAGACTGCGGTGATACCGATGATTGGTTCAGCAACTCTGGGCTTCCTCGTTAGATAAATGCCGAGTGGAATGGCAATCAGCACCGCGAAGAATAAGGCAATAAACGAAATCTGGATATGCTCCAGAAGAGCTGACAACAGCTGTCCTTTCCGCTCACTGAACACCTCGGAGAACCTACTCATGACCAACACCTCGCTTCTGCTGCAGCTGACCGGACCAGTACCGCAGCAGATCCGTTCTGCTCACCTGACCTACAATCTGGTGGTTTTTCTCGACCAGCAAGGTGTCGTAAGCATCCATGACATCTAATAAATCGGTCAGTGTGATGGAAACCGGAACAGCCGTCTTGGCAGACTTGGGTACATGGCCCGGTGCTAAGGGGACCATGATCGCTTCAAGATCAAAAACCGTCTGATGATCGGAAGCATAGTCTGAAGTATGATCTTGATTCACATCTATGTCAGGACCTCCGACAAAATCTCGTACAAATTCATCGGCTGGCTTTTGTACCAGCTCTTCAGGTGTGCCCACCTGTAATACTTGTCCATCCTTCATAATGCAGATACGATCGCCCAGCTTCATGGCTTCCTGTATGTCATGGGTGACAAACACAATGGTTTTCTTCATCTGACGCTGGATTTCCAGAATATCGTCCTGCAATTTCTCCCGGCTCATCGGGTCCAGAGCACTGAATGGTTCATCCATCAGTACAATCTCCGGGTCAGCCGCAAGTGCCCGCAGAACGCCGATTCTTTGCTGCTGCCCGCCGGACAGTTCTCCTGGTTTGCGATCACCGTAGGTTTCTCCATTCAGTCCCACCATGTCGAGCAAGCTATGTACACGATCGTGAATCTGTGCTGATTTCCATTTTCTCAATTCGGGAACAACCGCAATATTTTCGGCGATCGTCATGTGCGGAAATAGGGCAATCTGCTGCAGTACATAACCAATGTTCCAGCGTAACTCGTGAATGTTATATTCATCGATTGGCCGTTCATTGATACGTACCGTGCCATCCGTCCGCTCAATCAGGCGATTAATCATTTTGAGCATCGTCGTTTTGCCGCAGCCGCTCGGACCGATCATGACAAAGAGCTCGCCTTTGTTGATTTTGAGATTGACCTGACGGAGTGCATGTGTCCCATCAGGGTATTGCTTGGATACATTTTCGAATTGAATCATCCGTGCTCTTCTCTCCTTTAGCAACCTTTCATTCTCATCTATTTCCCCAAAAGCACAACCCTATAATCACCACTATGGACTTAGGCTCTTCTGTTCATAAAAGTCCAGATATACGAGTTTCTCTGCAAAATGTTGATAGATCAGCAAAAAAGACGGGCCTTAAGGCACCGTCCTATTTGCTGATATTGGAATGTTTCCTCCATTTTATTACTGCTTCATTTCACAGGAACTTTAATTAATTGCTCGAGTGCAATCGGGTCACGGCCTGTCACTTTTTTCACTGTATCCGTCGTTTGGTCCTCACTTCCTTCTTCCCGGATCTGTCTGTCCAGTCCGGCGAGGAGAGCGGCGTAGTCACCTGGCATCCCTGCGTCCACCATGCTTTGGGTCAATGCTTCATCTGATAGCGAACGATGCTGTATGGATTGCTCCATAACACGACTGAATATATTTGCGACCTGTCCGTAGGACAATGCTTCCGGGCCTGTAATGACATGTTCTGTATTATGAGGCACCTCATCCGTGAGAGCGTGAAAAGCAACTGCTGCAATGTCATCCGCGCTGACAAAGCCAACTCTCCCATCGCCCGTAGCACTATAAATTTCTCTATGCTGCTCCATCGTGATCCGGTGTGGCCCCTCCGTAAAGTTTTCCATGAAGTACGACGGCTGCAGCACAGCCCATTCGGGAGCAAGCTCCTTCAAAGCCTGATGCACCTTGCCGAAAACAGGACCATTCTCATCCACAGAAGCACTGCCAAGCAGTACAAATCGTTTCGCTCCTCCCCAGAGGGCTTCCTTGATAAAAGGAATCATCACATTCTCCGGATTCATGTCCAGTACAGGTACAACGAGATATACATTATCCACATTTTTCAGTGCTGCTGCATAAGTGGATGGGTCGTACCAATCAAAGTGGACCTGGTGTTCGTCATAATTTGAAGCGGGCTTTTTTCGGCTTGCGAGGCGAACCGGGTAGTTTTGGTTCTGAAGCAAAGCGGCAACGCGGCTGCCCGTCTTGCCGCTCGCTCCAGTGATGAGTGTTAGTGGTTTATCGTTAATCATGTGTATCTCCTCCTGAGTTTAGATGAATAGATATATTTTGTAAGACAGGCTCACTCCGCCTCTAAAGACTCCAGTACAACCAAAGGATTCCAATAGTCCTTGTAATGAGTAATCTTGCCGTTATCGTCATAAGTGACAACCGATATGTAGGCTTGGTGATATGGTTTGTTTGTGATCAACGATCGGCCTTTGCAAGTGAATTCCGCTACAAATTGATTTTGATCCTGTGCGACCATGATTACAGGTTCAGAAAACTCCTGGATCTCCATTTGTTCGAAAAGTGAATGGACATGCTTCGCAATTGCATCTTTTCCTTCCAAGAGCTGTGGGTACCCTGCCGGAGCGTATGGAAATTCAAAAACAGCATCTGTTGCAAACAGCTCCGTCCATTGATCCAGCTTTCCATCCAGTAACCATTGCGTAAATCCATGCATGATGCGATGTGCCGTATTATTTTCCTTTTGTTCCATAAAACTTGTCATATCTTACTTCCTCCTTCAATCATATTAAGATTAATTCCAGACTGATTAGTCTAAAATCGAGAAAAAATAAACGCCTTAAGCGTTCATTCTCCAAATCAGGAATCTAATCCATAACCGTTAATGTCGTACGCACCAACTCTTGCAGCACTTCTGAACGGGCACCGCTTTTGGCAGTAAACGTCAGTGACAGGCGAAAATAATTCAGAAAACGGGCAAGACCAAGCAATTCTTCTTCCGCATGTCGCAGCTCACCATTATTTCTCCCCCGGATCAACGCTTCAAGGAATACTTCCTCCATCTGTTTGTTGTTCTCCTGAATAAATGCCGCGATTTCATGGTTTTGCGGTGCCTGCTCGACAGCACTGTTGATGATAAAGCATTCATTGCGGCTTTCTTCATTCGAGAGCACACGAACCGCTTCATTAAACATCTGTTCCACACCCAACCGCACACTCGTGCATTCATTCAATAATTTGATGCTGGCCTGGGTTTTCTGATGAACATAGAATTTCAGTGCGGAGACAAACAGATCATGTTTGGTTCCATAGGTGTCGTACAAACTCTGACGCGCTATACCCAATTCTTTTAACAGTACCGTCAAAGAAGTCCCTTCATAGCCATGTGAACCGAATACAGCCGTTGCTTTACGGAGAACATGTTCTGTATCAAATTCCTTTGCTCTTCCCAAATTCCGTCCTCACCTCCCTCTGTATTGATTATAGAATACATTTTTCGGACTGATCAGTCAAGAAAAAAATTGAGTTGATTTTGGAGTCAAGTGGTATAATGAAAGGAGACGTTGATTTTCTATCATTTACATTTCAGGATCATTTTCAATATATAAGGAGTGAACCCTATGCATATTCAAATTACAGATCTGGCTGCGGCGAGATTAACCGAGAGCCTGAACGATCAACCTGGATATTTCAAAGTATTTTATGATACTGAAGGCTGTGGCTGTAACGGAATTCTGGTCATATTGATTGTGGATGAACCTGCAGCGCTGGATGAGCAGATCGAAACCAACCTGGTTCCGTTCTATGTTGATCCGAAGCAGCAGTTAAATCTCGAACAGCATATGAAACTGGATACGGAAGAAAACTATCCTTCCTTTACATTAAGCAGTGATTCCGGTGTACTTAGCAGCAATGTCCGCGTTCGAGACACGCGTGCTGTGAATGCGGGTATTTCCGGTGCACCGGATGCGTGCATGCTGTAATCTTTTTATTTTTCCAAAGAATGATGAACCATTTCTGTTATTAAACGCAAAGACTCTGCACACAGTGCAGAGTTTTTTTTGTGTCCTTTTGGCTAAAACGCCCGAACATATGAATCTCGCACAATTTGTTTACATCTCGGAAACAATTGGAGAACCTCTTGATATAATCCTCTAGTATACTCGGTATATAGATAAGCATGTCTGGAATCTATCGGATGCAGCATGCGAGAGATTCATCAACCCCGAGGAGGAACACATGAAATCATTCACACGTAAATCTATCGTATCCACGCTGCTCATAGGGTCTGTCATAGCAGGTGCTGCCTTCACTGCATTTCCCTTTGTACCATCCATGACGCCAGTCGCTTCGGCTGCCAGCTCCAGCTTCACCCAGTTTTTGCATGATAATGCGCCAAGCCGCACCATAAAAACAAGCAGCAGCGGTCTCGCCACCGTAACCAATCTATCCAGCACTGTGGTTCTGGTGAATAAAAAGAGAAATCTGCCTTCTTCCTACGCACCGAAAGATTTGGTGGTACCCAACATTCCATTTAGCTTCTCTGGCTCCAGTCCGAAAAAGCAAATGCGCAAAGTCGCTGCTACCGCGATTGAAAAGCTGTTTGCAGCAGCCAAAAAAGACGGCATTGATATCAAAGCCGTATCGGGTTACCGTTCGTATTCCACACAAAAATCCATTTTCAACCGTAATGCGAGTATCAAAGGTGAAGCTGTCGCCAACAAAACAAGTGCTCGACCTGGCCAAAGTGAACATCAGACCGGTCTTGCCATGGATATCTCCAGTGCATCGGCCCGCTATGATCTGCAGCAAAGCTTTGGCAATACCAAAGAAGGCAAATGGCTGAAAGCCAATGCCCACAAGTATGGATTCATCATCCGGTACGGCAAGGATCAGGAGAAGTTGACAGGCTACTCCTATGAACCTTGGCATGTTCGTTACGTCGGAGTGTACATTGCAGGAGAAATTACCAGTCAGAAGCTTACCCTTGAGCAATATCTGGAACGCGCAAAATAAACGACCATGTGCAATCACAAATAGAACACCATTCAGGAGTCAGGGCCCGTATGCGGGCCTTCTGCTCCAGCATTCTACCCAACAACTCCCAGATTTCAAGGTATCTAACTTTCGAAAAACCAGCCTTACATCAAAAACTGACAATTCTTTTGACAACGAGAGGCAGTCGCTTCAAACTTTCGGTTCCTGCCCAGGAACCCGCTCCTGCCAGTATGGCATTATGGCACAAATAAAATGCCGCATGGTAGGCAAGCGTGCCTACGATGATTTCCATCACCAAAAATCGTTTCAGTGTGGAGGATTGGATGACATATACCTTGAATTCGTGATAGGAACTCTCCCTTTTGAATCTGGTGATGAACGTCCTCATGAATCACCTCAACTGTTTTTATTTAAAGTTATGGTCGTTCAGTCTTGTCTTATTCAAAAATAATACTTACCAAAAGTAACTAAGCGTGTTATAGTCAGTCTATACTTTATACATAAGCGAGGTAACCACCATGAGTGAACTGGAGAAATTGGTCAAGAATCGTAGATCAGCCGTTATTTTTGAAGAAGGTATTGAAATCCCGGAATCGGACTTTCAGCAGATGTTCGCTTTAAACAAATTTGCCCCATCTGCCTTTAACCTGCAGCATACCCACTATCTTGTCTTGACCGATCCTGAACAAAAAGAAAAAGCATATGAAGCTTCACAGCAATACAAAGTAAAAACAGCCTCGGCAGTCATCGTCGTCCTGGGAGATATCAAGGCTCATCACCACATCCGCACGATTAACGAAGGATTGTTGCACTTGGGTGTGCTTAACCCGTTTGAATATGAACAGGAGTCCCAAAGTGTCTTCGATTTCTACGAATCCCGCGGCAGCGTGTTTCAGCGTGAGGACGCGATCCGTAATGCCAGTCTGTCGGCGATGCAGCTGATGTTGATTGCACAGGATATGGGATGGGATACGTGTCCGATGATTGGTTTTGATGCAGATGAACTGCAGAGCAGCCTGGATGTTCCAGAACATTACGTGCCTGTCATGATGATTACGATTGGCAAAAAGTCTGAAGCCAAACAGCGTCCACGCGGCTATCGGAAACCCATTAACGAGTATGTCAGCTTCAACAAAATGAATGCAGAGTAATTCATAACATAACAAACCAAGAAGGCCACGGTATTCCGCGGCCTTATTTACGTTTCAAAAGATATCAGCGTGTCTGAGATCGGAAAAAGTCATAATTAAAGATGAAGAAACTACACAGATCCCGTAGTTAAGCAAATTTCTCCTGCCTCGTATTCCTTTACCAAAAGAATTATGTAATTTTTTTTATAACATGTTAACATCCAACTTGTAAGAAAATCCAATGCAGAATGGAAGATAAAAAATGGAAATGATTATTGAACATCTCTTACCATGCCGAATCGCTTATGTAAGGCAAGTGGGCCCTTACGGCCCTGCCAACGTTCAAGCCATGAACAAGTTAAAACAGTGGGCAAACGAGAAACAAATGCTCACGGAAGCTGCGATTTTATTTGGCATACCACAGGATAACCCAACAACGACACCCCCAGAGCACTGCAGATATGATGCAGCTATTGTCCTCTCTGAACCTGAACATTCGGATGATGATTCGATCGAGATGGGTGAGCTACCGGGCGGAGATTATCTGATCTGTAAAGTTAGACACACGGCAGAAGATGTTCAGCAGGCATGGAATGAAATTATCCCTCATTTGCAAAATAGCAGTTATGTCATCGATAACAAACCGGTTATGGAACGATATCGGTGGGACCTCCTTGAACAGCATTATTGCGAGATATGCGTGCCTGTGAAGAAGATCTAACACGATAAGCTGCACAAAAAAAGTGACTTCATCATCGAAGTCACTTTCTCTCATCAATCTAGGTCAGATTATTAAAATGCCCAGTTTCCTTTGCGGAACACCGGCTCAATCGTACCATCCTGCAGCTCGCCGTCAATGTCCAGTTCAGCCGATCCAATCATGAAGTCGACGTGAGTCAGACTCACATTACACTCATGTTTGAGCAATTCCTCGTTAGACATCGTTGTACCGTCCTTCATGTTAAACGGATATGCGCTGCCTACTGCCAGGTGACAGGATGCATTTTCATCAATGCCGGTATTATAGAAAATACGATTCAGGTTCGAGATTGGAGAATCATGCGGCACCAACGCCACCTCACCAAGATAACGTGCTCCTTCATCCGTAGCAAACAGGTTTTTCAGGTGCTCTTCACCGGATGCGGCTGTGAATGCAACAACCTGGCCGTCCTTGAACGTTATTCTCATCTGATCTACCAGCTGTCCGTTCAAGTTCAGGGGCATCGTACTGCTGACATAACCATTAACGCCGCTGCGCTTCGGCATGGTGAACACTTCTTCGGTTGGCATATTGGCAACAGTGTACACGCCTGCCTTGTTCTCACTTCCGCCGCCACCCCAGATGTGGTTCTCTACCAGCTCAATTTTCAGATCCGTTCCCGGTGCGCGGTAGTGCAGGCTTTTATAATTTTTCTGGTTCAACTGATCACTCTTCGTGTTCAGGGTATCCAGATGCTGTCTCCAGTTCTCGATGGCATCTCCGCCGTCCACACGATTCATTTTGAAGATTGTATCCCACATCACATGAATGCGATCCTCCTCAGGAATATCCGCAAACACCTTATTCGCCCATGCCTTCGTCGGCGCCTTGATCAGACACCAGCTGATCTCGTGGTTGCGTGTATATTTTGAATAGCCGCGACGTGCTTGAGCAGCCGCCTTGGTCGCACGGGAAACTTTGTCCGAGTCGATGCCGTTGTACAATTCCGGGTCAGGCACTTTGATTGTCAAGGTTGCGCCGCCTGCTTCTGCAAATCTCTCCATCATGTCGCCTTTCCATGCCGGATAGTAGTCGAAGCTGTCATCAGAACCTTGCTGAAAACGACTGCGTGTAATTTGATCGTCCTCGAAATCGACCTGTACGTACTTTGCCCCGGCAGCGTATGCCTTGGCGACGATCAGGCGGGTAAATTCAAGCGTTTCGATGGGCGCTGTGACGAGCAGATCCTGCCCTTTCTGAATGTTTACGCCCACTTTGACCACCAGTTCTGCATATTGCTCCAACGATTTCTCAAACGTTTGCTCAAAATTGCTCATAGGTCGATTCACTCCTGGTTCATTTTTATTTAGGCATTTCGCTTTTCTTGTTCACGTAGTTCAATCCGGCGAATTTTGCCGGAGTTCGTCTTCGGCAGATCCGTCACAAATTCAATCTTGCGTGGATACTTATAAGGTGCTGTCCATTCCTTGACGTGATTTTGCAGTTCACGCATCAGTTCTGGTGAAGCCAGAGACTCGTCCCTCAGTACAACAAAGGCTTTAACCACATTACCCCGAATTTCATCCGGACTGGCAACAACGGCGCACTCCTTGACACTGGCATGTTTCATGAGCGCTTCTTCCACCTCGAACGGTCCAATCGTATATCCCGAACTGATGATAATATCGTCACTGCGGCCTTCAAACCAGAAGTATCCTTCTTCGTCTTTGCGTGCGCGGTCTCCGGTTACGAAATAATCCCCGCGCTGATTCGCTTCCTTCCGTCCCTCATCCTGATAGTAGGTGCGGAACAAGGCAGGCATATCCTTGTGAACTGCGATATCTCCCACTTCACCTGCTGGTTGAGGCTGTCCTTCTTCATTGATAATCTCAATCAAACCAGGTGTAATGGATTGTCCCATGGAGCCGATGCGTACGGGAGCGCCTTTCAGACTGCCAATCAGCAATGTACTTTCAGTCTGACCGTATCCATCACGAATGGTCAGGTCGAAGTGACGCTGGAAGATTTCAATGACTTCCTGATTCAATGGTTCACCCGCAGATACGGCGCTGCGCAGTTTGGACAGATCATAATGTCCAAGATCGTCCGCTTTCGCCATCAGGCGATACTCGGTTGGTGTGCAGCACAACACATTGATCCCGTATTCCTGCATCAGTTCAAGATAACGCTTTGGCTGGAATGATCCATTATAAACGAGACCTGTTGCTCCTCTTCCAAGTACGGACAGGAACGGACTCCAGATCCACTTTTGCCATCCAGGTGCGGCAGTTGCCCATACGGTATCCGAAGGCTGAATATCCAGCCATAACGAAGATGCGATACGCAGGTGGGCATATCCCCATCCGTGGCTATGTACAACTCCTTTGGGATTTCCGGTCGTGCCGGATGTATACGCGAGAATGGCAATATCGTCGCGGTGTGTTTCCACTGCATTCATCTCGTCGGATTGCCCTTCCATTAACTGCTGCACGTTGACCCAGCCTTCTGCGGGAACGCTGTTGTCACCCGTAGGTGATGCAACAATGCGATGAGCCAGTGCTGGCAGGTCTGCATCCATCTTTTCCACTTCTGCCGTCGTTTCGGACCAAACAATTACAGCACGCGCCTCCGAATGCCGCAGGCGATACTCCAGATCTTTGGCACGCAGCATCTCTGAAGATGGAATAACGGCAATCCCCAGTTTAAGACAAGCAATGTAAATCACATAGGCAATAATGCGGCGTGGTACCATGACCAGCACCCGATCACCTTTCTCTAAACCCAAATCACGCAAGCCCCCGGCAAGGCGGTTTGCCTGCTTGAATAATTCACCGTACGTAATCTCTTCCAATTCTTTATGATCGCTGAGCCATCTAAGTGCAATCCGATCTGACGGATGATTTTCCATCTCGGATGTCAGGTTATAGGTTTCAGGCGAAATCCACTGTTCAAAATTCAAATGGAGCCTCTCCTTCATATTTCAAATGTATAGCATCTATATATTATACCCTAAATCCTAGGACCAGGTGCTATGATATGAAATACTTTTTCAAAAAAAATAAACACAGGTCAATTATAATGACAATTCATTATAGCTGACTTGTGCTTTTATCAATCATTCTTTCATCATATCTGAAAGTCATTCCTGCTAATCGACTCTACCAAGCGTAATTCCCGATACCGTCCAATATACTTTCAATTTCTTTCAGTTCTTCGCTTGTCAGCCTCGGTGCCTTCAACGCGGCAACATTTTCTTCGATCTGTGATACACGGCTTGCTCCAATTAATGCGGAGGTTACGCGGTTGTCACGCAGAATCCAATTCAGCGCCAATTGGGAAATCGTTTGATCTCTGCGCTCAGCAACAGCCTGAAGGGCTTCGAACTTGGCAATCCGTTCGTCCGTATACGCTTCTGTCTTCAAATTGCCCGTCGGATTGGCGCGTTCTTCCTTGATCTTGTCCACGTATTTGTTCGTCAATTGACCGCGTCCCAGAGGACAGAATGCAATGGAGCCCACGCCTTGCTCATCCAGTACATCCTGCAATCCATCTTCGATCCAACGATTTAACATCGAATAGTTGGGCTGGTGTACAAGACAAGGTGTTCCCAGACTGCGCAGAATGGCGACGGCTTCCCTTGTCTGCTTCGCATCATAGTTGGATAATCCCACATACAGCGCTTTGCCTTGTCTCACGATGTAATCCAATGCAGCCATCGTTTCCTCCAGCGGCGTATTTGGGTCCGGACGATGATGATAGAAAATGTCCACATAGTCCAATCCCATCCGGCCAAGGCTTTGGTCGAGGCTGGCAATCAGATTTTTGCGGGAACCCCACTCGCCATAAGGCCCTTTCCACATGTAATACCCCGCCTTCGTCGAGATGAGGAGCTCATCCCGGTAAGGACGCAGGTGTTTTTTGAACAAGACACCAAAGTTTTCCTCAGCCGATCCTGGAGGCGGTCCATAGTTGTTCGCCAGATCGAAATGGTTAATTCCCAGATCAAATGAACGCAGAATCATCTCTTCCTGAATATCCAGCGTGCGGTTTCCGCCAAAGTTCTGCCATAAGCCAAGTGCAATTTGCGGCAGCCTGATCCCGGATTTGCCTGAACGGGCATAAGTCATTTCATCATAACGCTGTTCACTCGCAGTATAGGGCATTTTTAACTCTCTCTTTTCTTGTTAAGGTTGATGAACACCCTTTCATCTTAGTCATTTTCAATCCGTAACGATATGGCATATCACTATAACCCTATGGAATAATACTTGTTATCTTTTCAAGAGTTACATCTCATATTTCATTTCTTTTGAATAAAAATATGTTAAAATGCAAGATGAAACGAACTCACACAGGAGTGATTAGCCTTGATTACATATATGTTCAAAAACAATCCATTGCAGGATCTGCTGCTCCTTCATTACGGAACAGAACCTTGTACTCCCGGTCACTATTTTGGTCCTGCCATGCGGGATCACTACAAAATCCATTATATTTTGGATGGCAAGGGTACCTTCGAAGTTGGAGGCAAAACGTATGAACTGCATAAAGGCCAAGGTTTCCTCATCGTCCCCCATTCTGTCGTTCATTACAAGGCCGACTTGGAGGATCCGTGGGAGTACAGCTGGGTTGCATTTCAAGGAAGTATCTGTCCTTCACTTTTGCAGCAGGCTTGCCTGTCCGAGCATCATCCGATCTTCGAACTGGAAAATGATGATGATATGCGATCCTGCCTGCATCGCATGCTCAGTTCCCGGAATTCCCACAAAGGCTGGGAGATCAGCATGACCGGATGGTTATATCAATTTTTCTCCATTCTGATCGATCAGGCCAATGAAGACATTCTCCCCTTGGAGCAGGAATTCTCCAAAGAAACCTATGTAACGCAAGTGATGGACTTTGTCGAGATGAATTATGCAGGCCCCATCACCGTGCAAGCCATTGCTTCTCATATCGGTTTGCAGCGCAGCTATCTGTGTTCCCTGTTCAAGGAGCGGATGGGCACCAGTATCCAGTCTTATCTCGTCAATTACCGAATGCGCAAGGCGGCCGAATTGACTCTCGACACCGGATTGACCATTGGGGATATCTCCCGCTCTGTCGGATATTCAGACCAGCTGCTCTTCTCAAAAATGTTCAAAAAAGTGATGGGCGAAGCCCCTACACATTACCGCAAACACAAAACAGCACCTTCCCGGTTAAGCAGTTAACGGGAACGTGCTGTTTTAATATTTTTTCAGGACATGACAGCATACCTTGCCATCTGTTGTTATTCATTCATTCAGTATTCCGACATCAGACTACAAGCTACACTTGTTCCTGCATGGTTACACCCACGACATGCACTTTAATTTCTTTTACCATAATGCCTGTTAACTGTTCTACGGCTTGTTGTACATTATGCTGCAGTTCCTGGCAGACTTGTTGCATCCTGAACCCGTACTGAACGTTAATTCGCAGCTGAATGGAGGCTTGGTCCTCCTTCACCTCAACGTCGATGCCTTTTTGCAGGCTTTTGCCGCTGATGCTCTTGGCAATACCTTCGGTTAATCCGACAGACATGGAAGAGATCCCGGAGGTCGCCTGTGCAGCCATACCCACAATCTTGGATACCACATCGTTGGAAATATGGATGGCGCCAATTTGAACGGAATGAGGTTCGATGTACTCAGGTTCAATATATTCTTTAGGGATGATTTCAGACATGTTTTCCACTCCTTTAATGGTTGATCGATTGATTAAAATATAAAATGCAATTAAAATTTTACACGTTAACGGAGAGTGCAGTACCGATCTGGAGAAGCAAAGCGCTCGCCTTTATCACCAGAGTTTCTCCCTTATAAGGGAAATCAAAGAAACTTGGGGATAACAGCGATCGGAAGATGGTACTGCAATCGGAGTGACTGAGTGTACAGCCCATCAATTTTATATCCTAAAATCAGGCATTCTGCCATTTCTCCTTGAAGAACAGCTGGTAAACCCGGACCAGAATAATTTTGACGATCATATAGACCGGGATAATAATCAAAATCGCAATGATCCCGCCCAGATCCCCCGCACCCAGCACCAATATAATCGTTGTGAGCGGATGGATGTCGAGCTTTTTGCCAAATACATACGGAGCCACCAGATTGTCTTGAATTTGCTGTGCCACCAGAATGATAATCAATGACCAGATCGCCACCGACGGTGATTGAATCAGACCGATAATGACAATAGGGACAGATGACACAATAGCTCCGATAAACGGAACAAAGTTCATAATGACTGCAACGACAGTAAGCAGCAGTGCATAAGGCAGCCCAATGAGCAGGAAACCGATATACATCAGCACGCCGAGCGCCAGATTTACCAGGACTCTTCCGACAATAAAACCACTCAGCGCCTGATCGATCTCAAGGACCACTTCACGGCTGTCTTTTTGGAATCGCTTCGGTGCGATGTGCACCAGTTTACGGCCAAACTTCTCTCCCTGCTTCAGCATGTAGAACAAAATGATCGGGAATGTAAACAGAATGATCGCAAAGCTGGAAATGAGCGAGAACAGTCCACTCACATAGTTGGTTACAAAGGTAAACCCTTTGTTGATATAGTCCGTAATCTGCGATAACGGCGTTGATCCTTCCGGGAACAATGCCTTGATCGCTCCGTTCTGCTCCAGTTCTCTCAACTGTACACTGAGTGAATTAATCAAGTTCGGTGCATTATCCACCAGATTGATCAGCTGCTCCCGCAGGGACGGCCATAACCCAACGATGAACAGGACGAGCAGCACACCGAACACAAGATAGATCAGCAGAATGCTAAGTGTGCGGTTCAGCTTCTTGCGTTCCATATAATTCACGAGCGGCCTTAGCAGATAATAAAAGAATACGGACAGCATCATCGGCACGGTAATGACCGTAAGCATGGTCACGAGCGGCTGAAAAATAAAGCTGACGCGTGATAACAGATAGATATTGACGAGCACCAGCGCCAGCCCAATGCTGAACCGGACAAACGAACTTCCTTTTAACAAATAGTTCCCCTCCACATAGCCTTCTCTTTTTTGGATCGATATAAGTTGAACCCATACATTTACGCTGAAGCACTGCGAAGCCAGAACAACCTTTCGTGTACTTTCAACTTATCCGTTTGGGATCTGAATGGAAAACACAGTTGTCTCCTTACCGCGCCGGGACAGGATCAGACGTCCGCCCATCTTCTCTGTATTTCGCCGGGCAATCGCGAGTCCAAGTCCGGTTCCGCCCGTACCGGTTCGCGCTTCATCCCCTCGTACAAATGGATCAAAAATGGTGCTCCACAGTTCCTGGGGTATGCCCACACCCGTATCTGCAACCTCAATGACCACATGCGTATCCAGCGGAATCAACTCCACGCGCAGCTCTGTTCCCTGCGGATTGTAGGCCAAGGCATTGGTAATCAGGTTTTGAATCACTCTCGATAACAATTCGGGATCATATCTGGCGTAGATCTCCTGATCAGGCACGAGCACATGAAGTACAAAATGCTTTTGTTCAATCTCGCCATATGTATCGGCCATGACTTCACGCACAAATTCCCCAATCTCCCTCTTCTGAATCTGCATGTGATAATCGGGTGAATCCACCTTCAGCAGCTCGAGCATATTCTGTATCATGCGTGCAACCTGAACGGACTTGTTATAAATGTATCCCAGATAACGCTGCTGCCTTTCCTTGTTTTCTCCCCGTCCCTCCACGAGAGCCTGGGCGTATCCCTGGATGGAGGTAATTGGCGTTTTCAAATCATGGGACAGATCCACGATCAGACGCTGCTTGCTTTCTTCCGCATAACGCTTCTCTGCCGAGGTATTCTCGATGACATCTGCCATATAATTAAACGTTTCGCCAATCTGGACGAATTCCTTCTCCGCCGAGATCGACAAACGTGTGCTGTAATTCCCTTGAATCATCTGTGTAAGACCTTGGGACAAAATACTCAGTGGTTTTTTGATTCGACGCGCAACCCAGTAGCTGTACACGAATATCAGCAGCAGAACGAAGCCAATTCCGATCATGATATAAAATGACAGAGGATGCTTCAGGTTGGTAATCAGCTGATTCTCATTGATACGGATACTGACCAGATCACGGGGAATCTTCAGCAATACATACTGTGCATCTCCCTCTGCAGCATATGGAGAAATCGAGTAATAATAAGGTTGATCACTTCGATTCTCCAATCCCGCATACAGCTCCGACTCACTGTAATGGACAACCGCATCCTGCTTATTGCCGATCCGGCGAATGACCGATCGATCTTCATCCAGAATCTCGATCCAGCCTCCGCTGTCCATCAGCCGCTGTATTTCAGTGCTTGTGGAGTCATCTTCTCGCCCCTTATTCAATTCGGCTGCATAGACATGTGCCTCCACATTAAGATCAGGATCAACGACCTGGTCCGAAATACGGAAATCCACGACATCCAGTGAAACCATAAGGTAGACAATCAAGACAAGCAGCAGCAAAAAGAAGTTGAACAGCAAGAAGTCCAGTGTCAGGGAGGTTTGCAAAAGTCGCTTTTCTCTAGCTTTCCGTTGGCGCTTCAATTTTGTATCCCAGTCCCCTTATCGTTTTTAGGTATTCCGGTTGTCTGGAGTCACGTTCAATCTTCTCCCGAATATTGCTGATATGTACCATGATGGTGCTATCCTCATGCGCATAGTAATCTCCCCATACCGCCTCGTATATTTTCTTGCGGGTAAATACCCGGCCCGGCTGTTCCAGCAGCAGATCCACGATTTTATATTCCGTGGAGGTTAGGGTGACAGGTTTGCCTGATCGGAAAAGTACACATTTGGAGCGATCCAGCATGAGTTCACCAAGAACCAGATTCGTCTCTTTAGGCACAGTAAGCTCAGGAGCATCAAATTGATTCACACGCCTTAATAAGGCTTCCACACGGGCAACAATCTCGAGTGGATTAAACGGCTTGGAGATATAATCGTCCGCACCGAGTCCAAGTCCGAGAATTTTGTCATGGTCCTGGCTTTTGGCGGATAGAAACAGAACAGGCATATGATGGGTTGCCCTGATTTGTTTAATCAATTGCAGACCATCCATCACAGGCATCATGATATCCAAAATCACCAGGTCAATGGGGACAGAACGAATGCATTGTAATGCCTCTGCTCCATTCGCGGCGGTCCTTATGTCATAGTCCTTCTCCAGGTACAATTGAAGCAATTCCACGATTTCCGGTTCATCATCTGCGATCAGTACGGTGTATCTCATGTTATTCCTCTCATTTCTTCATTCCTCTGTCATCAGCTCTGTATTCTTTTACATGTATGTTACTACTATATACCACGTCTCTTAAATGAACCTAAATCAATTCTAAAGATAACCTAAATAAAAAGCCCAGGCAGAGGCCGGGACTCTTGATTCCATCCAAAATTTACATGGTTGTAGTGCCTAAGCTCCTATTTCATATGAAGCCACGGTTCAACCTTTTTATTCAAATACTCCTTGTCATGCTGCACATACTGGCTTGCACGGTTACGTACAGGATCACCTGCATAGTACCGCTCGTATAGATCGTGTCTGGCTCCGAGGGGACTCCCGGTCAGATCCCAGGCAAGTTGAAACAAACGAATTTTCTCAGGAGCTTGCATTGTCACTCCTCCAAGGTATTTGGACATCAATGTCCCTACTGTTTCATCCTGGTCGAATTGGCCCGAAGGAATCTGAATCAATCCCCCCGCAGCGATGGTTTTCAAAATTTCGACTGCTCGCGGATAATATCGACTCCCCAAATTACGTGCTGTTTCAATGTATTTGAATGCCGGCAGCCAGTTACCATATGAATCCGTCTTCGCTTGCGCCTCGGAAGCAATGATCAGGCCCTCAATCGTCTGCATCTGGCTGATCATTTCACCCAGCTGCTCCTGGACATTCAGGAAAGAATCCACCCCAATCTCCTTGGCAATTGCCGAAGTGACTGCGGTGATGAACTCCAGTTTGGAATGCAATCGAATAATGCTCTGATGATAAGCCAGACTAGACGAGGCTGTGCTGCAGCGAATCTGCCATACGGCCTCCGGGTTGTTGTGAAGCAGTACACGTTCCCAAGGGACCAATACGTCGTCAAAAAACAATACAGCATCCATCTCATCATACCGCGCACTGAGCGGGTGAGCAAAATCAGATGGGGAAGCCGCAAAAGATTCCCGGCATACCAGATGTAACCCCGGACTCCCAACCGCAACAATGACCATATGGGCGAGTTCCGGCCGATGCCCTGGAATCCGCTGGATCGGATACGCAATGATATCATCTGCATAAGGAGCTGCCGTGGCCACCATTTTGGCGCCCCGAATGACAATGCCCTCCGAGTTGGTTCTTACAATCCGCAGCATGGCATCTTCATCTTCCCCAACAGGCAGGGAACGATTAATCTGTGGGTCACGCTGGACAATTGTCAGAAACGCATCTTTTCGTTTAGCTTCCTGATAATAGGCTGTTATTTTGTCTGCATACAACTGATCATATGATGCCATCTCTTCTCTCGTAGCGTACCATCCGGCAAGGCGGGACCGAGCATAGTCCGACAGTCTGCTCATCACCCCGAAGGTCCGATCAGACCAGAGTCGAAAAGCAGCCGCCCTGCTGCTGATATCTTGAGTAGAAAGAGGTACCTGGAATGCCCGGTGTACATAACCTCCCGTCTGTTCATCCCAATAAGCAACCGTTTCTCTTGTATCCGGTTCATCTGCCAAATTAAACAAATTTTCTATCGTTTGCAGTGTACCCTGAAAGGCGGGATGTTCGGTTACCCGGACACGTTTGCCATCCAGCCATACATTTCGCTCATCATTCAATCGGTGTATGTAAGCTTGTCCACGAGACATCGTGATGCTCATTATACGTCCTCCCTCAGGCATAAGCCTACTCTTCCTACAATTCACAAGCCTGCAGTTTTACGAAACTATGTAATGATACAATTTGTATCTACTGAAATAGTACAGTGTCCTGGACAGAAAAGTCAACAAACACCGAACGAGTCATCCGGTGTTTGTTCCGCTGTGCTGATTTAGACTAATTTGGAATACATATGACGCAAATACCGCCAGCGCACAAGGGCAAAGTACACGATCTGCATGGATGCAAAAACCAGGAAAATACGGAGACTATATCCCATTACCGAAAAATCGACCAGCTGCTGCAGCGCAACAAATGCCACCGAACTATGAATCAAAGCAATGAGTAATGGCAGGAAAAACATCAGGAGCAACTGTCTTGTTACGATTTTGCGAAGTTCGGGACGACTTAGGCCCATCTTGCCGATCATGCGATACTGTGCCTCATCCCTTTCCAGATCCGCGTAGAGTCTAAAATAGGTGAAGCTTGCCGCAAAGGTGAAGAACACAATGCCGATCAGACCGCTCAGAATCAAAATGATCCCATTGGTTTGTTTCGAATTCAGCCAATCCACAACGAGAGCGCTGACCATGAAATAGCCTTTTGTAAAGGGCTGCTTCTGTATGGAATCAACCAGTTCAGGGGCAAAGGCTCGTGTACCCATCCAGTCTTCGACGACAAATTGGGTCATTTTGTTGGAGTAAAAGTCCTCACTCATCTCTATGACCTCATTGTACGCTCGTTTCATTTTTTCGAACAATTCATCGGAAACGACGTAAATGTCCATTTTACCTTCATTAGGGATAACGATCTGGGTAGCGGGAGGAGATAGCTGAACCTGTTGATGATATTGTTCGACTTCCAGATCGACCATTGTTGGTGTGAATCCCTGTTCCACTTGTTTACGTAACTCTTTGCGTGCTGTCAAATTCGCCGGGGTCATGAAGGCCCCATTTTCCTTATCCAACGTCCGCTCTTCATAACCAAGGGCCTTGGCCAAATGGTTGTATTCACTCAATTTGATAATATAGCGATTACTATTCTCATACAGCGGAGTGTAGCTTCCTTTTACATATGGAACTTCATGTTCTATTAGCGATTCTTCAATCTGTCTGATATTCTCCTCTGCCTCCGGTGTCTCCCAATTATTCGTGTATGTGAATGCATAAGGATTCGTCATCGATGACAACCCGGGGTCTGCCACTGCCAGCATGGTGCCTATTCCCGTAAATGCGGAAGCCGAGATCACACTCACCATAAAAAACATGACGGCATTATCTTTCATTCGATACGTAAGCTCGGAGAGGAAAAGTACATTCGTTTTGCGGAAAAACAAACGTTGATTGCTTTTGAGTGCCCGAATGACGTACACACTGAGCTGCGTGAACAGCAGGTACGTGCCCGCGATAACTATAATGACGCTCCCCAGCAATAATGGAAATGAGAAGTTGACCCACACAAAAGTGAATACCCCTGCATAGCCTCCCCCAATGAGCACTACGGAAAGTACAGCGAGCAAACGTGATGCCTTTGGTTCCGGTTTCGGCTTTTCCTCCGATTTGACAAGGTCAATAAGCGTTCCTTTGCGTATAAGCAGAGAGGAAGACAGTGCAATGACAGCAAACAGCAGCAGGAACGCGACAGCTGTCAGGGCGATCGCTTTCAATGGAAAATAAAATCGTAGACTGTTCTCCACAGCCAGCATGGAACCGCAGATCAGCAGAATCAATTTTCCGAAGATCATTCCCAGTCCAATACCCGCTGCAATAGCTGCGATCCCGATGCACATGTTCTCCATAAACAGGAGCCGGTTCATCTGTTTGCGTGTCATTCCGATGATCAGGAATATACCAAATTCCTTCTTGCGTGTTTTCAGAAATGAACCTACCGAATAGAGCAAAAACAGGAACGAGAAGATGAAAATAATGATCTCTGCAATCATAAAACCCTGGTTCGCAAGCATAGTAACGGTTTCACTCGATCCCTTTAAGCCATCCTTCAGGTCCGGATGAAACAGAAGCAGGGCATACGTAAAAAAAATCATGACGGAGAATGTACTGCTCAGAAAGTGAGCCAGATAAATCCGTTTATTGCGAACCACATTATTAATGGCGAACTGGCGAAAATTCATGTCCTGACCCTCCCATTAGGGATAACACATTGATAATCTTTTGATAAAAAGCAGCCCGGTTATCGCCGTAGTGAATCTCATTATAGAGTTTGCCATCCTTGATAAAGACAACCCGACTGCAATAGCTCGCCGCAACAGCATCATGCGTCACCAGCAGCATGGTAGTCCGATCCTCCTGATTACGGCGTTCCAGCATTTCCATAACGTCTCGTGCCGCCTTGGAATCCAGGTTGCCTGTCGGCTCATCTGCCAAAATTAATTTGGGCGAATGAATCAACGCCCTTGCAATGGCTGTACGTTGAGCCTGGCCACCTGAAATCTCATATGTCCGCTTGTCCAGAATGCCCTCGATCCCGAGTTTGCTCGCCAGCCGTTCCACACGTGCGTTCATCTCTCCCAGCGGCGTTCCGTCGAGTGTAAGCGGCAGCACAATGTTCTCCTTGACTGTGAGGGTATTTAACAGATTGAAAGATTGAAAAACAAATCCCAATTCTTTACGCCGAAAAAGGGCGAGCTCATCCTGATTGAGTTCAAACGGATTTTTCCCGCCAATCCGCAGTTCTCCTGATGTCGGATGATCGATCGTTGAGATCATGTTCAGCAGAGTCGTTTTTCCGCTGCCGGACGGTCCCATAATGCCAACAAACTCACCCTCCTGAATACTGAGGTCAATGCCCGATAGCGCTTCATACGAGACGATTCCTTTATAAATCTTGCTGATCTGATTTACCGAACATATTTCCATATGTACAACTCCTTCATTTATAATTCGATATGACAAGCCTGACCTGCCCATCAATTCATTGGCACTTATTTTGCCTTCTGACCCCAGTTTACCCGAAGTTTCGGCTATTCTCCTATGGCTTAACCTTTCACTTGCATGACAATGTTGTAAGGTTGGTCCTGAACAATCAAAAAAGACGCCGTTACCCCCTATGGGGCAACAGACGTCATTTGACAATCAATTTTTTTCATCATGAAACGAACTGCTAGCTGCTACCATGCTCCTTCAGCTATTAAACGTAATCCGGACAGTCGTTCCTTCCCCATACACGGACTCCAGATCAATCCGGTGATTCATCCGGGTCAGGACTTCCTTGACAACGTATAACCCCATACCGGTTGACTCCTTAAAATGACGACCATTCTCTCCGGTGAAAAAAGGCTGGAATACCCTTCTTAGATCTGACTTTGGAATTCCAACACCCTGATCCTGAACTTCAAGAACGATTGACCTCTCCGCTGGATAAGCACGCAGGTATATCTTTTGTCCGCTACCAGAGGAGTATTTGATGGCATTGGACAAAAGCTGCACCAGGACAAAGCGAATCCATTTGGCGTCCGATTGAACGACGATCGAAGAATCCATCTGTATTTCCGGATAAACGTGATTGCGAATGAAGAAACGTTTCAGTTCGTGGATGGCCTCTTCGCCGGCAGTCTTGAGTGTGACGGGTTCCACGCTAAAGTCCTGTTCGAATGTGTCCAAACGGGCCACATACAGCACGGTTTCCAATCCACGTCTCATCTGATCTGCTTCCTCCCGAATGCTCTTAAACCGCGGATCATCGTCCTCCTGATCCTGCATGGTCAGCTCAATCACCGATAAGGGCGTTTTCATCTGATGCACCCACTGGTTCATAAAAGACAGATATTCCTGTTGACGCTGTTCCAATCGATGCAAGTGTGCATGATATTGACCATATTGCGAATCCAGCAGCTTTTCCAGTGCTAGAGATAATGGAACCGCCTCATTTAATGGGACGAACTCATTTAGTGATTTCATGGATTGTGACATTCGGCTGTAAAAGGATCGGTGCGACAAATAACGGAAAATCAAGTAGCCTGCATATAAAAATAATCCTAACGATACGGCATAGACAGCCGTTAACCAATGATCATAACCGTCATACCAGAACACGGCGACAACGGTAAGCAAGATAACGACCACCCAGCAAGTCAAGGCAAGGTGCTCTCTCATAAACAATTTCATGAAGGCGATGCTGCTTTCCAGTTGGCATTCAATCGGTAACCCGAACCCCTCACCGTTTCCAGCGCATCCGTTATTCCAAGCTCGGCCAGTCTCTTGCGTACTCGGGTGACATTGACGCTGAGTGTATTGTCATCTACAAAGGAGTCATCCCACAGCTTCTCCAAGATCGTCTCCCTGCTCACCAGCTTGGGACTGCGGCGCAGTAACGTTTCAAGCAGAATCGTTTCCTTTTTCGTCAGCTGCACTTTGCAATCACCGAGCTGAATCTCCAGCCTTTCCAGATAAACCGTCAATCCGTCCAGTTCGACTTTGCGCTCTTCGTCGCGGGCAGCATAATCCCCATATACACGACGCAGCTGACTTCTGATTTTGGCCATCACAATCTCATGTTCGAACGGCTTCGTAATATAGTCATCCGCTCCGTTCTCCAGCGCCATCACCTGATCCATCTTCCCGCTTCGAGCCGAGATAAACAGAATCGGACACGTGGACATCGTACGAATTTGACGACACCAGTAGAATCCGTCGTAGCTCGGCAAGTTGATATCCAGTAGAACAACATGAGGCTGTATCTGCTCAAACTGCTGTACAATCCCTTCAAAATCCTCAACCAAGACGGCTCTGTCCCCGTAGCGCTCGATATGGGATTTCAGCAGTCCTGCAATCTTGGGATCATCTTCGATGATCATAATGGTATACATATGTGGGTCTCACCTCTAACCTGTAATCATGAAATGCAGTGTTCTTCTCTCTTATCCAAAATCATACCACAGGATGTCCTACTCGGCATTGACCCGTTTGCGCCATTCCACAATGTCAGTGTTTAATTGCTTCAGGTCTCCGGAGGCTTGTTGTTCATCAGACAGCTTGTACAACTGCTTCAGTGTCAGAATACGATACACGCTTTCATCGATTCGGGATTCGGTAATTTTGCCTTTCTTTACTGCATCTTTCAACGTATCGAAAATGGTTTTGGCACTTTCATAGCTGTGAGCCACGAGCAGAATGTCACTTCCTGCCTGAACCGTCGCGATTGCGGCTTCATTCAGTTTATAATTTTTGGCGATGGCACCCATGCTTAGATCATCCGTAATGACGACACCGTCATAATTGAATTTGTCTCTTAAATGTTCACCGATAATCACATCCGATAACGATGCAGGATGGTCCGGATCAAGCTTCGGGAATAAAATGTGAGCCACCATGACGGCTTCAACATGCTCTTTCACTGCGGCTTGAAATGGAATCCATTCGAGCTCGGCCAGCTGTTTCTCCGTTTTGTTCACCACTGGCAGATCCAGATGAGAATCCACGGAAGTATCACCATGACCGGGAAAATGCTTTACAACCGGAATAATACCTTCGCTGCGCAAACCTTTCATCTCTGCAATTCCGAGACGAGACACCAATTCTACCGCACTGCCAAAGGACCGGTCACCAATTACCGAGTTGTTCGGATTGCTATTGACATCCAATACGGGAGCAAAATCCACATTAAAGCCTGCAAGCTTGATCTGCCTTGCCAGCAATTCCCCCATTGTCTCTGCCAGCTCGGCGTCTTTCGTGGCACCTACTTTGCCGTTCGATGGGATGCTTTCCACTGCTTCCGGCATACGGCTGACTTTGCCACCTTCCTGATCCACACTCATGAAGATCGGTACAGGGTTGGAACGATTTGCCTCTTTTATGGACTGGACAAATTTCGCCGTTCCCTGCAAAGTCGTTACGTTATTGGCATAGAAAATGATGCCTCCAACCTTCTGGTTCACAATCATCTGTTTGGCTTGTTCATCCAAAGCCGTTCCCTGAACTCCAGCCAGAATCATCTGCCCAATCTTCTCATCCAAGGTAAGCTGATCAAGCTGTTCTTGAACCGGATCAGTCTCTTCCTCAGGCGGAGTGTTGTTTTGTTGATTGCTGTTTTCTTCCTCTCCGGTCGTGAGTGAACCATCACTGTTATCCGGTGCAGCTTGTTGTTCCGTATTAGAACTTGCAGAAGAATTTGCCGAGGAATCGGGCTTGGAAGCCTGTCCGCATGCCGCTAGAAGCAAGAGTATTCCCATAAACAGGAACAATATTGGCAGCGAAAATTTACGTTTACTTCTTATAGGATCATTACGCAAATACATATCCTCCTAAATCCTGTTGGAATGTGTACTGTCATGTTCAGGCATAACATTAACATACACAACACTATTTTCAAAGTCGTTGATCTGGTTACAAAAATGGAGTTGAGTTAAGAAAAAGGTTTTGCTTATCGGGGTGTAGTGTGGTACTTCATGGTGTTATGACAATGGGCGTGTGCGATGGATGGATGAGGGATATGGTACGAGCGGATGAGAATCGGTTTGTTGTTGTGAATTTTTCATATATTGAAATTATAATTATAGGAGCTCGAAAAAGCCGCCTTTCGGCGGCATCTTAAGGTTTGTTGTCGATTTCCACGTTTGTTTTTCATTTTTTATATCATGTCTGTAAATAAATGCTTTTTAACTTAATGTTTTCAAGACTTCTGTTGTAAAAGGGATAATTTCTGCCTGGCGTCCTTCCCGAACTTTTGCCGGCCATTCCGGATCACTAAGCAGTACACGTCCCAGTGCAATCAGATCAAATTCATTGTTTTCGAGCATGGAATTTAATTGGTCCAGATGGGCATCGCCTGTTCCTTGATTCTCGGTTGATCTGTCGACAAATTCGGCTTCAAGACCTACCGATCCAACGGATATCGCAGGTTTACCACTTAATTTCTGTGTCCAGCCTGCAAGGTTCAATTCAGATCCTTCAAACTCCGGCAGCCAGAACCGACGAGTCGAGCAGTGAAAAATATCTACGCCCGCCGCAGTCAGTGGTGCAAGAAATTGCTCCAGCTGTTCCGGAGTCTCTACCAGACGAGCATCGTAATTCCCCATTTTCCATTGAGAGAAACGAAGCACAATCGGGAAATCCGGCCCAACCGCCTCACGGCACGCTTCAATCACCTCAACTGCAAAACGTGTGCGAGCGACCAAATCACCGCCATACTTGTCTGTACGACGATTGGTATGCTCCCAGAAGAACTGGTCAATCAGATACCCATGAGCACCATGCAATTCTATGCCATCAAATCCGATCCGCTTGGCATCTGCTGCAGCTTGCGCAAATGCTTGTACCAGACCTTTGATCTCCTCTTCGGTTAACGGTTCCTTGTTCTCTTCCCCTGCCATGCTGATACCCGAAGGGCTAACCGGCTCCGCCTCTGCATGGGGAAGATCACCAGTACGGCGGGCCGTGCCCACATGCCACAGTTGAGGCATGATTTTGCCACCAGCCTCATGGACAGCCTGGACCACATTCGACCAGCCTTGAAGTGATTCATCACCATAGAATAACGGGATGCTCTCACCGCTTACGGATGAAGGGTGATTAATACCTGTCCCCTCCGTGATAATAAGACCTACACCACCAGCTGCTCTGCGTCGATAATATTCGGCAACTTCCGGGCCTGGTACGCCCTCTGGAGAGAAACCGCGAGTCATTGGTGCCATGACGATCCGATTGGACAATGTAAGCTTGTCTGAAGTGAAAGGTGTAAACAACGCTGAAGGTATATTCATTTGTTTATAGCTCCTTTTTCTTTGGAATGTCAGAACCCAATTACCTTTCCATTTTATAGTTTCTAAATTTTATTTTCAAATATCGCCAGGACGGTTTATGCTTCTATGTAAACAGGCAAAAAAATAGAGCACCCCCGCAGCAATTTTTGATCACTCTGCTGCATGCGCATGCTCTGTACTTGCGTCCTCAACCATCCTACACGGAACCGAAAATATGAATGATGCATAATATATTCCATGATCTTCCTTTCATTTAGTCCGAATTCACAGGAATTTCATTACGATGAACTCTGAGTACCTTGCCTGATGACGGTGAGATGACGTCCGGGTCCGTGCCCAGGCCAAAATAGAAATCTCCCTCGTGTTCTTCAAATGATTTCGCATACGTATCCTGGTTAAACCGAAGAATTTCATGCCATGTAACCAGATCCGTTGTCTGATATACCCGGTTGATATATAAGTTTTTGTTTTGCAGCGTATACGTGAGTACATATACCTTACCATCCCGTAAAAGCAAGTCGGTTGGCAATGCCTTTGGATCTGGCAAAATCACTCGTCTTACCTGATTAATGGCTGTCATGACATTCAAGGATTTGGGGAGCAGCTGACCGTCATTAAACACCCCACCAGCGATATAAACTAACTTGTTATCGAAATTAACATTTTTCCCGATCTTATTATACGGAACTGTCCCCTGTTGATAGGTTAATCCTGGCAGCATTTTGCTGCCATAGATGACCACATCTCTCTTTTCGAGATTGGCGTTAATCTCCAGAATGTTCGTTTTGTCATTCCATATTTTGTTGGCAGGATACATCATGCCTGAAGCATACAGCTTGCCCCCCAGCTCAAACAGCGTATAAGCCCGCAGTCCAAACGTATTAATGTTCGCATACTTCTGCCAGGTCACCCCCATATCATGGGAGATCAGCACCGTTGGCTTATCCTCTGTTCCAATCGCCGCAAACATTTTCCCGCGAAACAAGGCCAGATCGTAAACGTGTACACCGAGCGGAAGGTTACGATACTTTGTCCACACATCCCCGTCCAGTCTGTAGAAGTTCCCGAGACTCCAATGCTCCCCGT
Source organism: Paenibacillus xylanilyticus (assembly GCF_047246825.1). Taxonomy (GTDB): domain Bacteria; phylum Bacillota; class Bacilli; order Paenibacillales; family Paenibacillaceae; genus Paenibacillus; species Paenibacillus xylanilyticus_B. Next base: position 1,370,178 of record NZ_JBFOLB010000001.1, read on the forward strand.
CAGAATCATTCCCCGGAATATAGAGCTTGTCATCCAGTACTTTGTAGATATCGATTTGTTCCTCATCCACTACCATTTTGGTCGATGGAACAATGCCGGGGTTGCTGTTGCTGACTGCCTGCTTATTAAACGAAGAGGTTGCTGTATCGTAATAAACCACCGGGATGGGGCCCGAGTTGGGTGCTACCCCCATGTTGCTGCTGTTCCCATGGCCCAAATATATTTTACCTCTGTACAACTGCATATCCCACACATTATTGGCGTATGGCGTTTTTGCAAAAGGTTTACCCAGCAGCTCCAATTTGGATGTCACATCAGCAGATGTGATCGGAGCATTAGATACTTTCGCCATAGCCCGCTCAAGCGTCGGCCTTCGTTCGGTCGAGTCATTGTTCTTAGGCTTGGCACTCCCTGTAACCATCCAGCCAACACCTGCAACAATCGTCAATATAACAGCTGCCCACTTCGTGTTGTTATGCATGCCCGCTTCCTCCTTCAACGTTATAATGAATACCTTTTCATAATAACGATACAAATCGTATCCTTTTATATTATGTAAAATGAAACAAGCATGCAACACATTCCGCCCGGTTCAACAAAAATAGACAGCTGCATTCGAAGATGAGCTGCCTACATAGGATATTTAATTATGGCCACTATACCATTTTCGTTAATTAGAAGATTTCTGAATTATTACTATTCAGCTTTGACCAGAATTTTCACCTGATTTTTCTCTTTCAAAAGTGCTTCAAATCCTTGATCGACCACTTCATCCAGCGAAATGCGTTTGGTAACCAGCTTGTCTGCCGGGAAGAATCCTTTATCCATCAGACAAATGACAGCCGGGAATACATCACGGTAACCGATAATACCATTCACTGTACGTTCTTTCATGACAATGGAGTTCGGCAAGATCGGTGCTGCCTGTTCAAAAATACTGACGATCATCAGCTCACCGCCAATACGTGTCGAGTCAATCGCTTGCTGCAGCACAGGTGGAACACCTGTTACTTCATAAGCTACGTTAACACCGCCTTGCGTGCGTCTGTGAATCTCTTCCACTACATTGTACTGTGTAGGATCAATGACGATGGCACCAAGCTCTTCTGCTTTTGCTTTGCGTTCCTCGGACAGCTCCACTACATAAATATCAGAAGCACCCGATGCTTTCAACGCTTCTATGACCAGCAGACCGATAGGACCTGCACCAAATACAGCTGCAGTATCACCCACTTTCAGCTTGCTTTGGCGGACAGCATGCAGAGCAACAGCAGAAGGCTCAACCAGGGCACCTTGCTCATAAGAAATGGAATCAGGGATAGCATGCACCATGTACTCTTCAGCCGTTACATATTCGGAGAAACCTCCGCCCCCTCCAGCGAGACCGAGGAATCCCATCTGGTCGCACAGATTGTATTTTCCCTGTTTGCAGGCTTCGCAATGTCCACATGCATAGATGGGTTCTACGACAACACGATCTCCTGCTTGAAAACGGGTAACGCCTTCACCCACTTCAACCACTTGCCCCGAGAACTCGTGTCCCATAACCACTGGTGCTTGTTCGCCTGTTAGCGGATGTGGTGCTTGAGCCGGAATGAAAATGGGTCCCGCTGTGTATTCATGCAGATCACTACCGCAAATTCCACACCATTCCACTTTTATTTTAACCTTTCCCTCTGCAGGGCGGGGTTCATCAATATTTTCGAGACGCAAATCTTTAACACCATGCCAACGTAATGCTTTCATTCATTTCATCTCCCAGATCATAGGTTTGAATATAACCGGAAACGTTTCCGTAGTTAAATATGTCACAGTTTAGATAGTCTGTCAAACACATTTTCCCATAAATAAGTCGAAATCATGAATTTTTTGGGTATGCATGCTAGTATGATAATACTCGACTACTGGCTTTTTTTCAGGGATTAGCGTGATTTAAGGCTTTGTTCTTTGGGAGAACTTTACACAGCACCGTCATTATGAACGAAAGGCTAGAGTATTTGATTTACCGGAAGTGTTATAATCAGAATATAGGCATGGACACAACATGAAATCAACATAGAACAGGAATCGTTTCCGATAAAGTGAGGTCAACCAAACGTGAGCAAAGATCAAAAGGTTACAATTAAGGACGTGGCAGAATTTGCTGGGGTGGGCATTGCAACCGTCTCAAGAGCCATTAACAATTCCGAAGGAATCAGCAGCAAAACAAGAGACAAGGTCATGCAAGCCATTGAAGAACTTGGTTTTGTCCCCAACACGTCCGCACAGAGTCTCAAAATTCGCCAGACACACCAGATTGCACTGGTCGTACCGGATATACGCAATGCCATCATTCCAGAGATCTCCTGGTCTGTCGAACAAACGGCAAAACAGCACGGGTACCACGTGGTACAGATTAATACAGCGGGTAATGCCCGCACGGAGCTGGAAACGATTCGTAATATCAAAAAGCTGCATGTGGACGGGCTTATATTCATGCCACTCGCTTACCCCAAAACGCTGCCCGGATTAATCGATAAAGCCCCACTCCCGATCTCCATGATTAATTATGGCAAAAAGCTTGAACCCGGATTGAAGGCAGATATCGTCTCGTTGTCTCAACCTGAGGGAAAACTGGTGATGGAACATTTGATTAAGATCGGGCGTACACGAATTGCCTATGCCGGAGCTCCCAAAGACATTATCGAGGAGCGTTACCGAGCATATGAACAAGCCTTACCGCATGTCGATATCTCGCTTGTTTACTTTGGGGAAGATTTCTCCCTGAATACCGGAGCCAATGCAGCGGATTATTTCCACGGACTGACACATATGCCGGATGCGGTATATGCAATCAATGACATGGTAGCCATAGGATTGGTTAACCGCTTCAAAGAACTTGGTATACGTGTACCCGAAGATGTCGCAGTCGTTGGAGTGGATAACAACCAATGGACTACCGTCTCGTCCCCCCAGATCAGCTCGGTCTCCATTATGGGAGAAGAAGTCGCCAGACTTGCGACTGAACTGCTGCTCAAACGCATACGCGAAATGAGTTCTACCGACTACGAGCATATTCAGTTCGAACCCAGACTTATTGTACGGGAATCCAGTGTCGCCATGATTCGTTCCTCGGCTCAAAAGCACAGCAAGTAATACGATTGTACGAACCAAACGCAAAAAAACAAGGTGTCCTTGCCGCCGCTAATCACGGCTCGACGTTCACCTTGTTTGTTATGTGTATCGTTTCAACTGGAACTGTCCCGACCTCTGGATGGCTCATTGCTCGTTATTGCTTCGCTCCCAGCTGCCTGATCGGGCTTCCTTTCAGAAACATATCGATGTTCTCTACCGTATGACTGAAATAAATCTCATAATTTCCACGGGTCACATAACCCAGATGAGGTGTAGCCAGTACGTTGGGTAAGGTCCGCATAATATGATTTACCGGAAGAGGTTCTTGCTCGTAAACATCAAGCCCAGCGCCGGCAATCAGCCCGCTTTGCAAAGCTTCCACCATGGCTCCCTGATCCACAATGCCCGCACGGGACGTATTAATCAGCAGCGCGGTTCTTTTCATCCGCTGGAACTCGGCTTGTCCAATCAGATGACGAGTGCGTTCACTTAGCACCAAATGAATGGAAACAATATCACTTTGCTCCAGCAGCTCTTCCTTCGTTTCACACCAGATTACGCCGTGCTCTCCGGCTTGCCCTGGCTTCAAATTCTGACTCCAGGCCATGACGTTCATACCAAAGGCCTTGGCAATTCCGGCCATTCGAGTACCTATTTTCCCCAAACCCAGGAGTCCAAGTGTCTTCCCGTGCAAGTCCATACCGATAGTGCTCTGCCAGTTGCGATTGGATTTCAGGGCATTATTTTCTGTAACCAGCTGTCTGGATAGTCCCAAAATAAGTGCCCAAGTCAGTTCGGTCGGTGGATTAGAGCTGCCCTCTGTTCCGCACACAATGACTCCTTGTCGTTCCGCAGCCATCAGATCAATCGAGGCATTTCGCATCCCTGTTGTAATCAGCAGCTTCAGGTTGGGAAGCCCGGATATAACCGATTCGGGAAATGGAGTACGCTCACGCATCAGAACAATAATGTCATAATTCTGCAGCTCCTGAATCACTTTTTCTTCCGATCCCATGTAGTTATTGAAGGTTTGAACCTCCACCCGATCCAGGATTGGCATCCAATCAGCTGATGACAGGGCAACATTCTGATAATCATCCAATATGGCACAACGCAGCTTCGTCTGCATTCTGTAACCCTCCTCCTCCAATATACGGTATATCCTACACCTACCCGTATTGTATCAACTCGACGCCGGTCTGCCCAATGTCCTCAGACATAAAAAAGAGCCGGAAATGAGTTCCGCCTCCATTTTTATATCAAAATCTTAAAAAGAAGTGCCGTAATAATAACGGCATCCATTTCCACTTCATGACTCACATATAATTCCATCTGAGATCTCAATTGATTGAACCGTTCTACCAACACATGTTCCATTCCGAGCGCGTGTATGATCACACCTGATATGGAATCGTCCACATCCTGCGTACTCCAGGTAAACAACTGCTGATACAGTTCCTGCATTGATTCTTGGTTCTTCGGAGCATATCTAAGCGGATGTTGAACTGATGCCGGTCGGCTTGATCATAACGATTCTCCCCCAAGCAGAGATATCGCAGCCTCAATACTTTGCTCGACAAATGAGCGATCCGGACCTGATTTCATTAACACGGTCAATCCGATCATGGAAATCACCAAAGACTTGGCGACAGCACTCGCATTCAAGTTACCGGATAGTTCTCCGGATCGCTGCCCCCGTTCTATCGTCTCCTGGAAAATTACAGCCAGATACATCTGATGCTCTCTTGTCAGGATGGCGAATTTAGAATCGTGAGGAGCCAGTTCGACCATCGTATTGATGCAAAAACAACCATGACGCGGATCAGCTACATCACCTTCTGCTCCGATATGCTCAAACAACGCACGAAAAGCTTGTTTTACTGAGCTCTCTCGTTGGAGTCTTGATCGGATCTGAGCTGCATGCAGTGTTGTATACCTGCGCAGCACCGTCTCAAACAACTCCTTCTTGTCGCCGAAGGCGGCATACAAGCTGGGACGTTGAATGCCCATACCTGTGGTCAGGTCCGTCAATGATGTAGCTTCGAATCCTTTATCCCAAAACATGTGCATCGCTGCATCAAGCGCTTTATCGGTATCAAATTCCCGTTGTCTCACCATAACTTTTCTCCTTTTATATACCAATCAATATACTATATCCTAGCTTCCACCCATATCGATGTCAAATCTAAAACCCATACATATCACCGTAATACCTTAATACTATTATACTTAGAAATTAGTTGTTGACATTTCACCCAGCCTTAAAGTATGTTTTTCCAGACCAATAATATACCGATCGGTACATTATGGCATAAAAAAAATCTCATTCAGAAAGGTGACTCACATGAACACTCCCATTCCACAGACACATCTGTCTGCTAAAGCACATCCCGGTATGTCACGGCTTGTGGCTATCCTCTTCGCTCTATGCAGCGGACTTGCCGTAGCCAACATTTATTATGCTCAGCCACTCCTTGATACCATCGCCGAGGAGTTCCATATCTCCCATTCCCATATCGGCATGATCATCACAGTAACCCAAATCTGTTACGCCCTTGGACTGTTATTGCTCGTTCCTTTAGGCGATCTTATTAACCGTCGGAAACTGATCATTGTCCAAATGTTCTTCTCTGTACTTGCCTTGCTCGTGGTAGGCACCACATTATCCAGCTCCATCCTGTTCACGGGCATGGCAATCGTCGGTTTGTTGGCTGTTAATACCCAGTCACTGGTTGCATTTGCTGCAGCACTCGCTTCCCCTTCGGAACGGGGGCGTATCGTGGGGCTTGTTACCAGCGGAATCGTGATCGGCATCTTGCTGGCCCGAACTGTTGCAGGCACCATGAACGATTGGATCGGATGGAGATCTGTTTACCTCTTCTCCGCAGTACTAACGCTGCTTGGAATGGTCGCCTTATTCCTTCTTTTGCCGAAGCATGAGCCGCAAAGAACGAAATTAAATTATGCACAATTGCTCATTTCGGTATTCCAACTCTACCGGGAGTTGCCTATACTGCGAGTCCGTGGGGTGCTGGCCATATTGATATTTTCGGCTTTCAGCATATTATGGACCTCCATGGTACTCCCGCTCAGCGCACCCCCACTCTCTTTGTCACATACAGCAATTGGCGCTTTTGGGCTAGCAGGTGCCGCTGGCGCATTGGCTGCTGCTCGTGCCGGGAAGCTGGCTGATCGGGGACTCGGACAAAAAACGACCGGCTTCTCTCTCATGCTTCTTCTATTGTCTTGGCTGCCGATCGGATACGTTCATCACTCGCTGTGGTTTCTGATCGCTGGCGTTATTCTTCTTGACCTCGCTGTGCAAGCAGTCCATGTAACCAATCAGAGTCTGATCTATAACGTTCGCCCTGAAGCACAGAGCCGCCTCACCGCTGCCTACATGATTTTTTACTCTATTGGCAGTGCTACCGGGTCCATCGCCTCAACCCTGATGTATGCCTGGACCGGATGGACTGGCGTGTGCTGGTTAGGTGCAGGGGTGAGTGCAGCCGCATTCCTTTTCTGGGCAATCGACCGTTACCGGCAACGGAAAATACTCCAATGTGCATCCGTTCAGTCAGATAACGGAGACTGAATTAATTGTCCAACTTATTCCAAACAACGATGAACAACGTTGCAAGCGGACCACACAAGAGGGAAATCAGAAACCAGTTAAGTCCACTTCTGTTTTTCCCCTGAGCAAGACCCGCATTAATTAACGCAAGGGTACCCCAACCAACAAAATATTCATTTTCCATCGATTATCATTCCTCATTCTGTAAATATTTTCAGATCGGTTCTATCGTTCAAGCAGAGCTTTAAGTTTTCTATTGCGGCTTTGGAGAAAAGCGTACATATATCTCTTTAATATAAGTCGCTCGGCTGCCCAGCCCAAAACACCGAGTGGTGCTTCAAATTTCAGTGTGTCTCTCATATAAGTGGTTTTCTCATCGAGCTTGCGGAAGTGATGTTCATGGCGCATGCTTCGAAATGCCCCTTTTACCATCTGATCCACAAAAATATGTGGACGTTCGTAATGTACAATCCGGGAAGTCAGTTTCTGCCTTACGCCAAAGTGAGTTGCCTGAAAGGTCACCGTGTCCCCGGCGCCTATTTTACCGGACGTTACGCCTGATACAGTCCGTTCGCGCGTATGTTTCCATACCGTCTGTGTATGAACATCAATATCCCGGGCATAATCAAAACATTTTTCGATCGGGGCTTGAATCGTTATTTCAGTTACCACTTCAATCAAGGTTTATCGCTCCTAAGGTAAAATGGATTCTGTGCCCAGTATACCCCTGCTCTGCCGGGAGGACAACGCAAACGACCATCGATTACAAAAAAAAGCGGGGCCCCTGTCATTAAGCAGGAGCCCCATTCACTCTAAACTTTTTCTATCTTAAATTATCAGTTCTTTAATGGCGATGCTGCGTTCTTTGGACAAGTCACGATACTGCTCGGACTCGACCTTAACCAGTGGATTGAAGATATCCGACGTATTATTCATGATGATTACACCTTTTTCACCGTTGCTCAGTAACACTTGCTTGCCAATAAAGTTTGGAAGAAGATGCTGCATCAGAGCCTGAACCGGCTTCTCATTCAGCTTGCCAAATCCCATCGCATAGATGTCTCGAAGATTGTTGATCAGATTCGGATTGCTGCCGCCGTGATTGCCGGATCTCATGCCGATGTATACGTCAGCCACAGACACGATTTGCGTATACGGATGAATCTCTTTTTTATCAATCTGCATCGGATAACCAGAGCCGTCCTCACGTTCATGGTGCTGAAGCGCTACAAGCGCTGTAGCTTCATCTGTCATGGAACTCTTGATGATATCATGCCCGTAAATGGTATGCCGCTGCAATTCAAGCTGTTCATCCGCCGTTAACGGTTCCATTTTGTTACGAATCCGATGGGACACCCTACATTTGCCTATATCATGCAAATAGCCGCCACGGCTGATCTGGTAGCTCTCCTTTTGGGAATAACCCATCCAGTTGGCAATATAGAAGGACAGCAATCCAACCTGAATGGAATGCGTGTAGTTGTTTACATCGTCACGTTCCAGCATCATCAGGAGATGCACGACATCCTTTTGCTCATCCAGTCCATCCACCATTGGCTGCAGTGCATCATCCACCATGGTAGCGTTGAATTTGCCTACGGTGAGAGCCTCGAGAAAAGCATTTTGGTAATTATGTACAGTCTGTGTAAATTGGGATTTCATTTCTTCTTCAGGCGGTTCTTCCTTCAGGCTGGAACCGGCTGCAAATTTTGCCGCAGCGGCAAAAAATTCGGCTTCTGTGATTTCTTCTTCACGTGATTCAATATCTACATAATCCACACGGTGCTGCATGAGTAAGGAAATATCCTCACTTTTAATTACAGTCCCTTTTCCGAGAATATGCAATCCCGCATCGCTAAACGTATCCGCAGTCAGACGGTCCCCGTCTTGCAGGTTCATAATATGGATTCTCAATCGGTATTCCCCCTGAACAATTCATTATAGTAACAGTACCCGATGGTTTGGGTCCCCAAAATACCTATACTTCTTTATATCGATCTTTTTCTTGTTTTTATGCATAGTTCAAACGACCTTAATCGCAAAAGGAAATACGAACGAGTAAGACTTTGTTCTCATTCATATATTTAAAATAATCCCGGTTTAGCCTAATAAAGAACATCAATTGTTACGTTTCGTTAGGATTAGAAAAATAAAGAGCCCAAACTTTCCGTTTGGGCCCTTCAATATGGAGCTATATTTTGATCGATTCCAGGCTGGCTCCACGGACAAATAAGCGTTCAATGTTTTTTTCAATCGAAGGATCCGGGATCAGCGGCGGCGCCTGATGCGGCTTCACGCGGGCATCAATGATGACCTGGTCACAACCCCAGTGCTTATGCGTATAGCTGCTGTTTACCCCATACATGTCATGGGATGGATTGCTGCGAGTAAATGTAGCCCATAAGAAATTGCTGAGGTTCGCACTCAGGAAAGAACTATCATCGCAAAGGATGATCATCGGACAGGAGTCAAGCCCTCCTTGTTCCTTCAGCATATCCGTAAATTGCTCCATCTCACGTGCCGTTTCTTCATAACTCGTAAAAGCTGTTGTCTGCATCGAGACAATCCCTGGCATAATCAGCTGCGGATTTGCATACCCACGAATGTTGTTCAAGGCATCTGGCACTTCCGTACACAACTCCCGAAGCTTCTCACCGTAGGCCGCAAAAACAACCTTACTGCCGGTATTCAATCCGGTTCCCGAGTAATCCAGCGTATCGATCGTTGTATTTGTATGAAAATGGATATCCCGCTGGAGATTCATGCGCTCCAGAATGTAGGTCAGGAATTCCACTTCGCGGTGGGTGTCGAGCGGCTGCTGATCTTCAGCTGTAATAAACAAATACTTCGCCAGACTGAGCTGCCCCGTACCCAGAATGCGATTGGCAATCGTCAGTAATTCCGTTGGCTGCTTCACGGTCTGATAAGGCGTATAACGCTCGCTTCCAATCGCAAACAACAGGGGATGCACCCCTGCAGCATCTACGGCGTGTACTTCTTTGACACCCGGAATCTCCTGTTTGATGGCATCGCCCGTAATTTCATGAATCAGGTCACCAAAAGCCGTATCCTCCTGCGGAGGACGACCCACGACAGTAAACGGCCAGATCGCATTGGGCTTCGCATACACTTTGTGCACTCTCATCAGCGGGAATTCATGTGTCAAACTGTAATAGCCCAGATGATCGCCAAACGGCCCTTCCGGTTTCGTTTCACCTGGATAAATATCTCCGGTAATGACAAAATCGGCATCGTTGCTAATGCAGTATCCATCTTTGTAGCTATAGCGGAAGCGGCGTCCGGCAAGCAGACCGGCGAAGGTCAATTCGCTGAGACCCTCCGGCAACGGCATAACCGCAGACAGTGTGTGAGCCGGAGGACCGCCGATAAAGATGCTGACTTTTAGCGGCTCACCTTTTTTGACAGCCTTAGCCTGATGAATACCAATCCCGCGATGTATTTGATAGTGCAAACCGATTTCATCGTTCATGGCATAATCATTGCCGCTCAGCTGGACACGGTACATGCCCAGATTGGAGTTCATGATCCCCGGCTTATCCGGGTCTTCCGAATAAACCTGCGGCAGCGTTACAAAGGCTCCCCCATCCATAGGCCAGTGTTTGATCAGCGGCAGATCCGAGATTTGAATTTCCTGAGCAGATACGGGCAGACTGATCGACTTCTGCTTGGGAAGCGCCTGCCAGGCCGCAAGTCCTGTGCTGATGTGCTGCAGAGGTGTTTTGAGCGCCTTCATCGGATCATCCCTCACGGCCATGACCCGCTGCACACCTTCGAGGGTGTTTCGGAACATGAATTTACAGCGTTCCAGTGTGCCAAACAGGTTGGATACCGCCTGAAACTTAGAACCTTTCACATTTTCAAAAAGCAGCGCCGGGCCTTTCGCCTCGTGCACTCTCATATGGATCGCTGCCATTTCCAGATCCGGGTCCACTTCTTCTTTTACCCTGATCAAATGTCCATGCTGCTCCAGATCGTTAATGCAATCTTCCATATTGCGATATTTCATGGGACGGCTCCATTCTTTTTATATAATAAATAAATTGTTTATATCAGTATTTTGCAATATTCGATTCATTCGCTCCCGGCAAAGTATATAGAAGGAAAGAACCATTTCGATCTATATATTGAAGATTGGAAGCCGTTTATTGGATTTAAACACAATACTTATGTTCATATATTCACATGGACGTGCAGAACAAGTAAGCAGGACCAAACCTCAATTCCATGCCCTATTCTACTTTCTTAATCATTGATCCATTTTCACGTCTCTACTATTTTATCAAATGATCTGCTGGTAAACAAAATATTATATAAAAATCTCTCTTGATATGAGATAGAAGAATGGAATGCCAGGCTGCTAATCGTCTTAGTCATACAAAAAAAAGCAGCTTAGAACCTGGGTTCCAAGCTGCTTTCATGTCTCTATTATGCAAAACCTACTAAATGCCCTCTACAATGCGCTTCGCTCTAACCTTCACCTCACGGTAAAGTTCATCTTCATCCATCGTTAACAGTTGCCTGCCTCTCATCAGTACCTTCCCGTTCACAATCGTTGTGTCTACGTCCGCACCATTTACGCTGTATGCCAGTAACGACTCCACTTCATGTACAGGCTGAAGATGCGGTTTCTTCAGATCTATCAGAATCAAATCCGCCTTGCGCCCTGCTTCCAGCATACCTACATCATCCTGGAGCTTAAGCAGACCCGCACTGCCACGAGTTGCCATCTGAAGAACCTCCCTTGCCGGCAAGCGAGTTGGATCTCCGTAATCCAGTTTTTGCAGCCATGTCGCAGCCTTGATCTCTTCAAACATATCCACTGTCGTGGCACTTCCGGCTCCGTCTGTCCCGAGTCCTATATTTATCCCCTGTGCAATCATGTCAGTGATGGGAGCAATCCCGCAACCCAGCTTCAGATTGCTGACCGGGTTGTGGGCTACTCCTCCACGCATGCCCTTCAGTCTTCCTATATCCCCGTGATTGAGGTGAACGCCATGGGCCAGCAGCACATGAGCCCTCTCGAACATGCCAGCTTCCTCTAGATACTCGGTCGGTGTCATGCCATATCGTTCTCGAATCTTCACGGTCTCTTCCTTGGTTTCAGCCAGATGAATATGAAGAGGAATATCCTCTTGCTCAGCCATGCCGATGACTTCCCGCAGCGGCTCCACAGGACAGGTATATGGCGAGTGAGGCCCGTACATTGTTGTAATCCGTCCATCCGCCTTGCCTGACCAACGCTGAACGAGATCGATCGCTTCCTGCATCCTGCGGCCTCCATCATCCTCCATAAACACCATTCCACGTGTGAGTGATGCCCGGATGCCTGTTTTGGTTACTGCTTCAGCAATTTCATTCATATGAATGTACATATCTGCATAGGTTGTTGTCCCGGAACGGATCATCTCGGCTATGGACAGTTGAGCTCCCCAGTAGATGTCTTCAGGCGTCATGCGTGCTTCGGCAGGCAGCATTTTGCGGTCAAGCCAGTCCATTAACTTCAGATCATCGGAGAATCCGCGAAGCAAACTCATCGGTGAATGCTGATGGGCATTAATCAGGCCAGGCATGGCAAGCATGTTTTTCCCATCCATAATGGCGTCTCCCGGCTTGCTAAGAAGTTGATCGGCAATCTCGGTAATCCGGTCTCCTTCAATACGTATATCCCCCGTGAAGGGGGCTTCTCCGTCTTTCATCGTTAAGATCAGCACGTGCTGAATCAATATGCCCATTTGTTTCACAGCTCCTCTGGATTGAATTGAATAGCTCAGATCCAAAGGATATGCCTTCACGTAACGGCAAGGTCAAGTCATGACCATTTCTGAATGTTCATTTTTCGATAACTTTGAATGAATGGCTTGGGGTCAATTTTTACCATGTAAGGATATACCCCTGTGCTCGTATGGAGGTAAAAAAAGCCCCCTTCATTCCCCATTCTACGAAAGGACATGTCGAACACATCCTTAATATTGAACTCGCGGTACTTCGTTACAATTTTATCCGAGTAGAGGATCATGGATCGTTCGTTCAACTGTATCTCTTGTGCGAGACCCGTCACTTCTCTCTGTACTTTATAATAGGGCAATACAGCAATACAGGTCATGGTCTCCCTCCGTCCTTGTCATGATTCTGGTTCCATCATAGCAGATTGGAGAGGGGAGCCAAAATAAAAGGTCTGAATTTACGCCCAGCCTTTACTTCAGCATTTTGCATCATTCGATTCCACTCGCTCCGGGTACAATATATAGACGAATAGAACCATTTCATTCTATACTTTAATTCTAAAATCGACTTCAATTCATGAGGCAATAAAAGAAGCGTAATCCGTATGGATTACGCTTCTTTTGGACTATTCATTTAAAAGCTCGGGCTACCGTTTTGTTTTGTCTTAATGTTAGCGTTCCCGACTAGGATTTCGCAGGTTTGGTTCCTTTGGCAGATTTGATCTTCTTCTCCTGCAAGATTACAGGTTCCTGAGGATGCTCCACCGGATACAATTTGCGGAACAGCAGCGTTTGCAGGACAAGGAATGATCCACCAACCGTCCAATAGAGCGGCATGGCTGCAGGTGCTGACAGGGAGAAAAAGGCCATCATCAGCGGAGAAATATACCCTATGATGGCAAACTGTTTTCGCTGTTCCGGTGCCATATTGGCTTGAGAAACTTTGGCCTGAATCAGGTAGATGATCGCTACTACAACAGCTAGTACATAATCGGGTGCTCCCAGTTTGAACCACAAAAAAGAATGAGAAGACAGTTCAGGCGTGAGCCGAATAGCGGTGTATATGCCTGATAGAATGGGCAACTGAATCAGGAGCGGCAAGCAGCCTATGTTCAGTGGATTGAAGTTATGCTTTTTGTACAGATCCATCGTCTCTTGCGAGAGCTTCTGACGATCCGCTGCATCATTCTTGCCCTCATACTTTTTCTTGAGTGCATCCATCTCAGGCTTCATCGCATTCATGATCACCCGCGTGCCTTGCTGGGATTTGGCCTGCCGCATCATTAAAGGCAGCAGTGCAAGCCGTATGACCAATGTGATCACGATAATCGAAACTCCGTAGCTGCCACCAAAGATGGTTGCAATGTGCTGAATCAGATAAGACAGCGGGAATACAATATAGTGGTTAAAAAATCCCGGTGTTGAAGCGTTAATCTCCGATACATTATTGCTGCATCCAGCCAAAAGCATAACTGCAAACAAAATTGCAATCAGCCCATAGATCCGTCCCTTGCCAGATGTAAAAGTGAATCCCTTGCTTGTCTTATGTTCCATATATATCCTCCTCGTTGATTAGGTTCTACTGCGTTCAACGAGGTCTTACAGTCTGGCTCATCTTCATCCGGTGCTTCTCTACGTCTGATCATCCTGGTCAAATCTTCAGGTCTATGCTGCCCATCCAGGGTCAACGCAGGAAGTCCGGGTTCAATGCCGTCTCCCCCTCCGCCTTCCATCCAGTACTCTGTCAACCCACAGTGCAGATGGGCAATATAGGCATAGCTTACGGAGAAAATAAGCCCAATTGAGAATATATAAGGTAATAACTCCTGAAGTTCAAACAAGGGATTCACCCCCTTTATAGGTTTATTTTTATATTATAACACTTACATATGGATTTTGCATAAATTCGTAGCTCGAAAGTGCAGATGACAAACTACTCTGTTCTCCATTTGGACAATTCTTTCGCTGCCCTATTTCTTGCCACGTTAAAAGAAGGCCAGTAACTGCTGTTTTCCCTATTACTCATATAGGCTTCATCTTCCAATAAATGATCCTTCAGATTCGGAAACTCCTCGTCAGCAAACTCCCGTAACAGCGGGACCGCATCTGCTGACAAATTCGCAAGGTAAGCAGCATCAATGTTGCCCGTATCATGGTAACGTTTGATGTTCAGCTCCGCAATTCGGTTGTCCATGCCCACATAATTGACCGCTACGTAGGCTGTAAGTGCCAGCACAATGTACCAACGAATCAACGGAATGGAAGTGTATCGGATGCGCAGACCTGCTATGAACAGCAGCAGTGCCATAAAGATCATGAACGCATGTACCAGGAATCGAATATACGTGTACCCGTAAGCCTGTTCATAGAGATTGAGACGCATGAACGCAGAGTACAGCATGATGGCAGAGCAGCTTACCAGAACAAGCAGCAGCACCTGATGGGTAATCGAAGCTGTTCTCCCACTCGGCCTTGTATATTGAAGTGCTACAATCAGAATGAAAAAGTTAATACCAGTGACCAGCACCAGCTCGGCAAAACCACTTCGGGCATATTCTGCGTAAGACAGATCTGGGGGAAGGTGCCCATTCCCCGCTCCAAAGAGGTAGGAAAACTGAACGAAGACAAACAGTACATACACACAGTTAATGACGAACAGCATGGTGCCCACAATGATGGGATCCAGCTTCACCGGCTCACTTCCGGTTCGGATCGAATGAGCATCGGTTTTTACGTTACTCGATACGAGTGCTTCAGTTGCAGGAGTCGCTTGGCTTGCATTTACGCTATCGGAGACTTGAGTTGCATTAGGAGAAGACGCCGTACCACTTTTCCAGTGAGCATTCTCTCTCTTCTCGGCTTCATATTGCATGGGCTGAACAAATCCCCACACATAGCTGAACAGCAAAACGCCTGCGATGATGACCCAGATGATTCTCGGTAAGCCAGGAGTGAGCGTCAAATGATTCAACCATTCCGGAAAACCGGACAAATATTGATTGAACACGCCATCTGCTGACGTCAGCAATGCGAGCACCACAATCAGGATCGGAAAGGATGCTGCCAGACCAATGAATACTTTGACCATGACTGCTTTCTGAGACTTCCCCATTCCGCGTCCCCCAGCTTTCACCGCAATGGCCGCGAGGGTTCCCCAGTGACGGATCGTTTGTGGCAGCAGGTGATCCAGGGATGTACCGATTAGTCGGATGTCCCACCAGTGCATTGGTTTGCGGCCAGCCAAATAAGTCATATGTAATATCACTAAACCGGGTACGACCAGAAAATTGAGGACTTTCAGCAGCACATTATCAAATAGAACAAATGTTAGTGACAATATTAGTACAACTACAGCCATAAATGCATCAATTAAGGTCAATGCCCGTACGCGATCCCTTGCAAACACAAACATAAATCCATAAAAAAGGACCACAAATAACGGATAAGATACACCCGCCTCTTTTCCGTAGAACAAATACTGATGAATGACAGCCAGCAGCAAGGCAGACAACAGCGTAATTAAAGCACGATTCGGCGAAGCCAGTATTTTCTCAATCATGGGAAAAACCTCCATTTACTTTCTACACTTTATTCTAGATGATAAAATAAGAAGATAAATAGAAATTACAGGAGATAAAATTTCTTATTTTAGGCCGGATGAATCAACAGCTCTCACGAGGAGGATGGAAATTGTGAAACTGCATCAACAATATTTGCTGCTTCATAACCGTTTTGGTTACATGGCTGAGCATGAAGCTACACTTTCCGATCTCGCAGAACTGCTGGATTGCACACATCGAAATACGCTTACCATTGTCAAAAAAATGGCTGCCTGCAGCTGGATTCGCTGGATCTCCCAGCGTGGTCGCGGCCGCCGGTCAACACTTACACTGCTTGTACCTGCCGAACAGATCGCAGCAGAATATATGATGCAGGCTCTAAACCGCCGGGAATTGCAGCAAGCGGCCGAGCAGGTACGTGCCTTTTCCAGCTCAACCATGATGCAGGAGCACTTAAACCAGTGGTTACTCGGATATTCGGGACATCACACGGAAGCAGGAGAACACAATGAATGTATTGATACGTTAAGACTGCCGCTCCAGCAGCAGCTTCATGCCCTTGATCCGCTGTATATCAATCTGCTTGCCGAGTCTTTTGTCACCAGCCATGTGTTCGATGGGTTGGTTCAGCGTAATGAGCAGGGAGACATCATCCCCTGTCTTGCCCACACCTGGGATATTAGCAAGGATCGGAAAACATGGTTTTTTCATTTGCGCAAAGGGGTCTTGTTTCACAATGGTCAAATGCTGACTGCCGGGGATGTAGTGTGCACCTTTATGCGGCTGCAATCCACAGAACGCCGAACATTGTATCGTGATGTGAGCAAACAGATTATGTCTATTGAAGCCTTGAACTCGCTAACCGTTTGTTTTCGTCTCAAAACGCCACATGAATTATTTTTGCCTTTTCTGTCGACAAGTCGAGCAGCAATTGTACCTTCCGACAGCACCAAGATGTCTGGCAGTGAGCAGTCAGTTGGAACATCGGCTTTGCAAAAGCCTGTAGGGACAGGCCCCTTCAAAGTCACTCTGTGGGATGAGCATCTGTGCAGACTGGAGGCATTCCCGGCCTATTTTCAAGGCAGAGCTCATCTGGACCGGGTCGATATTCTGCAAATTCCATGGAGTGCCAAAACAGAATGGGGTGACAATGCCGAAGCCGAAACTCCGTTCTTTCACCTTGTTCATAATCCGGCTGCCGCTGCGGGGACCGACTGGACACAGATTAGCGCAGGAGTTACGGTCCGCAAACTGCTCACTTGTAACACGCAAAAAACCGGACCGCTAAGCGATCCGGAAATAAGAGCGCATGTACACGCCTGTATTACTGAGGGAAACCAATCCACTGAAATTCCTTTTGCCTTGGATGAACCAATTCCTTTACAGCTTGCTACCATCCCGCAATATCGTAAGGATGCCGCCCTCATTGCAGCAAGACTGGAGAAATACGGCTATGCTTGCAAGATCCACACGGCAACGATGGAGCAATTCAAAGGTCAGCTGCGATTGGAGTCGGATCTCATTCTTTTCTCCCTGATCCGTGACCGGGATGAAGAATTACGCAGAACTGATCTCTATCTCACCCTGTCCGAACATCTGGATGAGTCCACCCAAACGAGTGTGCAAACGATGCTGCAAACCGTTATAGAGTCGGCATTAACCGCTGAGCGAGCGGCAGGCCTGGATCAAATTGAACAATTTTTGCTGGACCGGAATCTGATGTTTCATCTATCCGAAAAACCTGTCGAAACCGCCTACCTGCCTTCTGTGCGCGGGCTTTCATTCAATAGTCAGGGCTGGGTAAACTTGCGCCATATCTGGTTTCCGTCTGGAGGTACATCGGTAGGAGATTGATGAACAGATTCATATAAGTTACTGTGTCTGATATGTCTATCGCTGTAATGATGTCGTCGTTTGGCTCTTCTCGTTCTTCAGTGAAACGGTGTCTTTGCGGCGATACACCCCAAGAAGCAATCCAATCATGGCGTAATCAAAGATGAGATGGTTGCCGTATCCTATAAAAGGAAAGACAACACTGAGGATGGGAACTCTCCCCGTGGTCATCGCCAGCGAATAAATCATCTGCAGTGCAAACATGGATGTAATAATGACAATAATCATCCGACCAAAGTCATCCCGAATGCGAGGGAGCGTTTTCACCATACTTGCAACAAACCAGATGATACCTACCAATAATAGTATTCCGGCTGACCAGCCAAACACATCAATGAGCAACACACCTGGGTAATCGAAATTACCGTATTCCTCCTTTTCTGTCTATCCATCGTTTCTGCCTGCATTGTGATAAAATAACTCTATTAAGGAGCGTGACTTTCATGAGCAAACTGATTTTCTTTCTCGGCGGTGCAGGCAGTGGCAAAACAACCCTTGCCAAAGCTCTTTCTCGCAAATATAAGGCAGCCTTCTTCGATATGGATATCCTGCTTCGTCCGGCTGCCGAGGCGATCATGACGCTTCAGGGCCTTGACCCATCTGACCGGGATTCTCCTGAATACAAACGCTTATGCCGAGATCTGGGATACCGCATTACGATGGATGCTGCACTGGATAACGTACAATTAGGAATCGATACCATCGTTGTAGGCCCGTTTACGAAAGAGACCGAAACAGCTGACTGGATCGAGCAGGAACTCGGCCGAATCGGACGTTCACTGGAAGATACGGATGTCCGTGTAGCCTACATCTATTTGGCGAATGAAGCCTTGTATCACAAACGGATCGTGGCGAGACAATCGCCATTAGACGAATGGAAACTCGCCAACTGGGATACATTCACGGCCTCCCTTGCCCGGAAGAAAGTGGCCTGGCCGCTGCCTGCTTCTTCCATCGTTTATATCGATAATTCAGACGAGGATGTGAGTATTGCCCTAACTGAAGTCGAACAACGCATCTACGGGGAACAGCAATCATTTTTTTCTTAACTTTTTGTACACTCTCTTAGACGTTTATATGTTTCCGGAATGATGACCCTTACATACAATGCACTATCAATAGTCAGGAGGGGTCTCAATGAATAGAAGAAAGCATAGATGTCATCCACCAGTCACAAAATGTTATTACAAAAAAATCACAAAAACCTGCGTAACCAAAATCAAATATGTTCCCAAGGTTAAAAAGCACTGCCATGTAACGATTAAATACGGTGTCATCAGAAAAAGAAATCACCATTAATCCAAGTCTGCCGCCCTTCTCAGTTGAGAAGGGTTTTTCTAATAAAAAAACCGAGGTCAGCGTGCACCCCGGCTTTCTTCCATATCTACCTTACGTTTTGGACAACTCAATAAATCCTTCGCCAAATACATCACGAACATCATGAATCGTAATAAATGCGATTTCATCCTCTGCCCGCACAATCTTCTTCAACATAGGGACCTCTTGTTTGCTAATGACAATGTACAGGATTTCTTTCGGTGTTTTCGTATAGTATCCGTGACCCGACAAAACCGTTACACCGCGATCCATCTTCTCGATCACCTGTTTCGCAATCGCATCCTGTTTCGTCGAGATAATCGTAACTGCCTTTTTCGGATTTAGCCCTTCAATGATAAACTCCATCGTTTTGGTCCCGATAAACAGCATGACGATTGTACACATCAGTCCCTGTGGCCCAATAATGAAGAAAGAGGAGAACGCCACAATTAGATCAAAAAACAAAAGTCCATAACTGATGTTCCAATCCAGATACTTATTGGCCAATCTGGCCAAAATGACGGTCCCCGCAGTAGTGCCGCCCACTCTCACAATCAAACCAATCCCGAGACCGGCAAACAATCCGCCAAAAATCGTGTTGATCCACAGCTCGTGCGAATCAATCGTCCAGCTCTCGGTCAAGTGCAGGAACAAGGAGTTGAATATTACTGCAATAATGGTATACACCGTTGTTGTTTTGTCCAGAAATCGGTAACCCACGATTAACAAAATCCCGTTCAAAATCAGATTCATTAACCCTGGTGACCATCCCAGCAGGTAATACAGAATAATCGTAATCCCCGTAACGCCACCTTCAGCAAGATCATTCGGAATGACGAACAAATTCACTGCCAAGGCAAACAGAAATGCACCCGCCATAATAAATAAAATATCCGTGATACGTTTCTTCATCATGTATTCCATCCAATCCTTCAGAAATCAACCTATCCATCCGGCTCATAAGTTGTCATATACACCCAAGGATAGATTCTACCATGCCACCAGCAAAATTTGTATACATAATACAAATTGTTGCACGAAATGTGCAAAGGGATCTTGATTGGGATCAATTTTGAATGGTTAAACAAAAAATAGCTGCACCTGATCCAACCATGACAAATGTCATGTGTCATCCTTGATATTCATCATTATTAAGGGCTGACGTTTATGACTTACGGACCGAATCGAATTCTTTTACAATGATATTAACGAATAGACGCTTCCCTAAGAAGACAACATTAAGGTAAACATACAGGGTTGTAACCATCCTTGGTTATAACTACTGAAGGAGGACATACATTCATGAGCAGAGCAAAAGAAATGGCACTAAAAAAAGAAGTTACCCCTTACGAAAAAAATAACCTTCGATTAAGTATCCGACAAATTATCAATACAATTCTCCCACTCTTTCTATTATGGGCCGCAGCCTATTACAGCTTGTCCGTTTCGTATTGGCTGACCTTTCCGATTGCCCTGGTGGCATCCGGATTTGTACTACGAACGTTCATTATTTTCCATGACTGCTGTCACGGTTCGTTTTTCAAAAACAAACGCGCCAATGACATCCTGGGTACCATTACGGGCGTCTTGACCCTCACTCCCTACCAGCAATGGAAAGCCGAACATTCCATTCACCATGCGACCAGCAGCAATCTTGACAAACGTGGTGTAGGCGATATCTGGGTCATGACCGTTGAAGAATACAAAGCCGCATCCCCTTGGGGACGACTGTTCTATCGCATCTATCGTAATCCGGTCGTGATGTTTGGGATCGGACCTATCTATGTATTTCTGCTTGCTTATCGTTTTAACCGCAAAGCTGCTCGTCGGAAAGAACGCATCAACACACATCTGACTACAGTATTGATCATTGCACTGTATGCATTTATGAGCTGGTTGGTCGGATGGCAGGCATTTGTTATGGTGCAGGCACCTGTCTTTTTCTTCTCCGGTTTCTTCGGGATCTGGCTGTTCTACGTTCAGCATCAGTTTGAAGATACTTACTTCGAACATGAGGATGAATGGAGTTACGTCAAGGCTGCTGTAGAGGGAAGTTCATATTATAAGCTGCCGAAGCTGCTGCAATGGATCAGTGGTAATATCGGATTTCACCATGTGCATCACCTGAGTCCACGTGTACCGAACTATTATCTGGAAGAGGCACATAACGCTACACCGCCTTTGCAAAAAGCAACGACAATTACCCTGCGTTCCAGTCTGGCAGCCCTGCGCTTCCGTCTTTGGGATGAAGAATCCAAACGATTTATCAGCTTCAAGGAAATCAAATCGTTATCCCGCAAGCCATATGTTCAGCCACCTATACGTGTAAACAATCAAGCGGGTCTGACAGAGAAGCCTTAAACTCTGTCGGATTCGTTTTCTTGTATTCAGGCTGAAGTCATGCTACAGTCAGGCTAAAGTTGAGTGCAAGTACAAGTATAAGGAGGAGAATTTCATTCAGAAGTGGTCGCAGCTCTTTTATAAAAATACAGGCTTGAATCCGTACGTATGGCTCGTCTTTTTCATTCTTCCTTTCTATTATATTTCGCAGTATTCAAAACTGTGGACCTTGGTGACAGGAATCGTGATCATTCTTGTCTTCTTCGTCTGTTATTTGCTCGCCTTCATCACCAGGGGCTGGCAGGTATATATGTGGATTGGCCTGCTGATCGCCATATCCATTACCATGACAATCGCATATGATTATGCATACTTCTCACTGTTTCTTGCTTTTTTCATCGGAAACATAAAAAATAAAGCTGGCTTCATTACCCTTTATTCGATCAATTTGGCCGCCAGCTTTCTCACGATAAATTATGGCTTTATTATTCAAAGCTCCCGGCTGCTTAGTCAGTTTCCATTTGTATTCATAAGTCTGATGGCCTCCATTCTTCTCCCTGTGAGCACGTATAACAAAAACAAACGGGAGCAATTGGAAGGACAGCTGGAGAATGCCAACAAACGTCTGGATGAACTGGTGAAAATGGAAGAACGCCAGCGGATTGCCCGAGATTTGCATGATACGCTTGGACAGAAACTGTCCTTGATCGGCCTCAAAACCGATCTGGCGAAACGCTTGCTTCGCGCTAACCCCGAGCAGGCTGAGATTGAATTAAATGACTTGCGACAAACGGCGAGCACAGCCCTGAAGGAAGTCCGGGAAATGGTTACCACGATGCGTGGCACACAGTTGGTCGATGAGCTGTTCCGTGCAGAACAGATTTTGAAGGCCGCTTCGATTGAATTCAAATTGGATGGTAACCCCAAACTGCAGGACACCTCTCAGCTCAACGAAAATGTTCTGGGCATGTGTTTGAAGGAAGCCGTCACGAATGTAGTCAAGCATAGTCAGGCAACAATATGTACCATCAGCCTGAAGGAGACACTCTCGGATAACATTTTGCATGTACATGACAACGGAATTGGCATGGAACAAGGTAGCAATAAAGATCGCCGTGGTACGGGAATCCTGGGCATGAAAGAACGTTTGGAATTTGTTAACGGTTGTCTGGATATCCGTTCCGGAACAGACAGGGACGGAACAGAACTTATTATTCAGGTGCCGAAGCTGGTTCGCAAACCAATCAAGGAGGAATAAAAATGATTAGAATTGTCATCGCCGAAGACCAGCGCATGATGCTGGGCGCCCTCTCTTCCCTGCTTAATCTGGAAGAGGACATGGAAGTGGTCGGCCGTGCGAGCAACGGACAGGAAGCACTGGAGCTCGTCAAGGAACATGCACCGGACATTTGCCTGATGGACATTGAAATGCCTGTCAAAAGCGGGCTGGAAGCTGCAGAGGAACTGAAAGGAATGAACTGCAAGGTCATTATCTTAACGACTTTTGCCCGGACTGGTTATTTTGAACGCGCGCTTAAAGGTGGTGTACGTGGATATCTGTTGAAGGACAGCCCTATTGAGGAATTGGCTGAGACCATTCGCCAGGTCATGAACGGACGTCGGATCTTTGCCCCTGACCTGGTTGATGATGCCTATGTCGAGGAAAACCCGCTTACGGAGCGGGAAAATGCTGTACTTGGCCTGATGGCTGATGGCAAAAATACGAAGGAGATTGCCGGACACCTGTTTATTACAACTGGCACCGTGCGCAACTACATCTCCATTATTCTTAACAAATTAAATGCGAGCAACCGGATTGAAGCCATCACCCGTTCCAAGGAAAAGGGCTGGTTTAAATGAAAGTACCGCTTCAACCCATCAAGACACAAATAATAGCTTGGTCAGGAGCTTCCATATCACTCCCAGCCAAGCTATTTATTTTGCTTATTATTTGACCGATGCAACCATACCTAGTGCTTCATTGGGCACCTGATCCGTTTGAAGCTGGTGGATCTGATCGCCTTCCTGCCAGGAAACGGTGACCTTTACCGTTTTGCCGCCACTCGGATATTCCACGTTCACGAAGCCTTTATCCTTTGGAGCAGGCAGCGTATGTGACTCCAGGTACTCTACCATTTTTTTGGCTATCCCCGGATTGTTCATATTATCTTCGGAGACAGATCGGATTTGAAGCGTCCATCTGCCTTCCTTCCAAGTTAGATACTGACTCCCTGCAGCACCTTCAGCCATGCCTTTAATGCCATGCCCGAGGTCAACTGACATATCTTCGGGAATATTACTCAGATCCGTATCGGGGAAAATCCCTGTGCTGTCCAAGTCTTTAGCGCTTTTCACTTCATAGGAAGCGAGCAAGGCTGGTGCCTTGCTGTTTGAAGCCGTCAATGAAGCATCGTTTACTGGAACAGACTGATCTACCGAATAGAAATTCACTTTGAATGCATCAGCTGTATTTGAAAGAATGGCTGATGCCAGGTGTTTTCCTTGTTCCAGTGGAAATGAAGTCGGCAATACTGCATTGTTCAACTTCAACTGACTGCGAACTTCCTGGATTACCTCGTCTGTGCTGGGCTGACCTTGCGTTCCATGGCTGCTTTCTGAACCGGAATTGGTGGTTTCACCTGCAGTTGTATCGGTACCTCCTGAGGAATTACTACTATTGTTATCAGAGACCGCCGCAGAACCGCTTCCTTCGGTACCATTGGAAAAATCAGCTCCCCCACTACCGGATTGGGTTTGCTCACCAGCAGCTGAAGTAGACGTGTTGCTAGCTTGTGACACGTTGTTATCCTGTCCTCCACATCCTGCCAGCGCGAGCACCACTGCAGTGGTGACAGGAATAGCTATCCAACGTTTTTGCTTTATCATGATGTTGGTCCCTCCTTGATGTCTTTATTTCATTAATTTGTTTGAACAGATAGATGTAACTCAGTGAACCGACCAACTGAATTAACGTTTATCGTTCCAAAAGTTGACCGGCTGTACTTTTTTGGTCAGAATTTTGAATTGATACCCTTCTGCTTTCAAGGTTTTCAACAATTTTGGAAGTACTTTTAACGTTGCTTCCTGATCATGCATCAGCACAACCGGCGCTGTACCGCTCTTTTGAACGTTGTGAATCTGCTTCATCACACTGTTGTAAACCTTCTGATGATCTTTCTTGTATTTCCAATCTTCGGAATCCACATTCCAATCCCACAAATGGAATCCTCCCTGAGCCAGCAGCACGTTACGGAACGTTGACTTGAGGTAAGGCTTACTGCCGTAAGGCGTCCGAACAAGAGTTGTTTTCACTCCAGCGACTTTGTTCAACGTTACATTCGCCTGCTGCATTTCCTTCAAACCGCTGTAGGCAGACTTATAAAACTTACTGGGTACATGTGTTACGCCATGAAGACCCAACCCATGTCCGTCAGCAACAATACGTTTTGTCGCTTTCTGAAATTGCTGCATCTGTGGTCCAAGCATGAAAAATGTCGCTTTTGCATGATACTGATCCAGTATATCCAGCAGTTGTCCGGTATGGGCTGTAGGCCCGTCATCAAAAGTAAGATATATGATCTTTGCATTCGCTTTTGCTCCAGCAGATTTGGAAGCACTTGGCTTCGCGGATACCGACTGAGGCAGCAGGAGTGGAATCATAAGTAAAATGGCAAGAGTGATGAACAACGATTTGCGGATATGTAACATAAATATAAATCTCCCTTGTGTCTAGTATTTCCCCGGGTGTCTATGAATCTTTCATTGCATCCCTTGGCGATATTCCTAATACTAACAAAAAGGACACGCTCCATTCTCGCTCCAAATGCGACGTTCGAGTTACACTTTTGTCAGATTAGCCAATGAAATAAAACGAAATTGATAGATTTGCAGCGAAAAAAACTCCCGTCAGGATAGATCAATTTTGACATATACTTCATTAACCTATTCTGTGAAATCTGATAGACTCATCTCATAAGTTACTGCTAATTTTTAGAATATGCGTTAAAAACACAGCAAAAAAGCTTGCACTAGGCAAGCTCTCCATATGTAGAACGGTATACTCCATTACTGAGAATGGACATGAAATCACAGTACTTGATTACTCTGCAGGAGCAGTGAACGAACGTTTACCAAATTCAGCATCAAGCATGTAGAATGCATTGCTGTCTTTTTCAATGCGGCGCAGCTTCTGAATGATGCTGTCAAACAGTGCTTCTTCCTCCACTTGCTCATCAATGAACCATTTCAGGAAATACATCGTGGCATGCTCACGCTCGTTCAGGGCAAGGTCGGCCAGGTTATAGAATTTCTTCGTGTTTTGCTGCTCATGTGCATATCCGTGCTCAAACACATCCAGCATGGAAGTATATTCATTCTTCGGTTCCGGCAATGCCTCAAGTGTCGCTCGCTGTCCACGATCGTTCAGGAACTTGTATATTTTCATTCCATGGAATCGCTCTTCTTCAGCCTGTACAATGAAAAAATTCGCGAATCCGTCCAGACTTTCACTGGAACAGTATGCTGCCATCGCGAGGTATACATGGGCAGAATAAAATTCAAAGTTCATCTGTTGGTTCAATGCCTGTGTTAGCTCTTTACTCATGATCGACACACCTCATGCTTTCTCTAGGAATGGTCCTATTCTATCATAATGGATGTCCGACTGACATGGATTATCTACCAAATTGGCTTAAGACTGAATTTATGTTCTTTCTATATAATCAGAGAGTTATGTTTCAGTCGGATTCCAATCTGGAAAGCAGGTTAACACGTATGAGTAATTCCATGCAGCTCAAAAAAACAACCGGCATGCCGCAGGCTGGGCCGTTCTCTATCCGGTTGTCATTGTGGTCCTATGCTGGCTGTTCAGCTTTAAATAGCGAGCACGAATCTGAATGAAAAAAGCTCTGCCGGCATGGCAGAGCTTCTTTCAAATGCAAGAACGTATTATACCAAGAACGCTTTGGAGATGATAACCAACAGGATGAACAAAACCAGAATGGCACCTACAGAAGTGAAACCTCCGTATCCGTAGCCTCTTGATTCTCCACCTAATACTTCGCTCATTGACCGTACCTCCTCTGCAACAGGTATGGGTTATCTTATGCAGAAAGAACGGTTTTGACCGGGCGGATGCCCGAAATTCCAATATTGCTTATCTTAATATCGTGGAGATTCCACCCGCATAATATCAAGGAAAGGCACCTTGGCCATAAGCTCCTCTTCGGTGAGCTCTACATGAACGAGTCGTGTTCGTGAATCCAGCTTGACAATAACTCCTTGAACCTGCTCTTCCTTGCCCCATACTGTCAACAGTACTTCCGAACGCTCGTGATATGCTTCAACCAATTGATTACCCAACTCTTCAAGCTCAAACTCGTCCCGGGTAGGTCTTTTTGCAACTTTTGCTTTTGCCAATGTGGAGGCCTCCTCTACAGCTAATCCGACGTCCCGATTCCACGGGTTGTTTGCCGAGGGCATATTCAATTAGTATACCATTCATTTGCGTTCGTGTAATGTCATGACAACAAAATGGAGCAAATTTCCCAATTCATCATTGTAAGCTGCTGGACACTATTCTTCACCGTATTCTATAACGATGCTGTACTCGTTCGACCTTGCTTCGCCGCTTCGTTTTTGCCCGTTTATTTCATACGTAAACAAAGCAGTCAGGAAACCTTTCAGCGTTCCCGTCTCTTCGGGAGATAGTTGTGCTACATAGGAAATGTTTCTCTCTGCGCCTGGCCCCAGCTCCCCCAAATGCAGATACCTTGGCGTAGAGTATTGGGGGATACTCCATTGGACTTGACCTTCTGCTTGCCCTCGCCATTTGGCTCCCGGAGGAAGAACTCCAGCGAGTTGTACACGAGCAGACAGAGAACCTGTATTCTCAACTCGGACTTGAAAAGTAACTGATCCTCCCTGTTCGATTAAAACGGGTATCACTTCAACGTATACCTTGATGATCGGGCTTTTCAGGTAGACTGTTGCTTCATTGGAGACTGCCATACGCTGTACCGTTCGTGAATCCGGCAGCCGATACGTATACAAGAGACGCGCCTGATTAACCAGCTCGAAGTGATTAGGCTGCACTGCTCCTTGCTCCGCAATTTTGGCTTCAAATTGAATATTGATGACAGACCGTGCAGTCAGTGTTCCCAGGTTAAATCCTTTGACCGGATTGGCCCCGGGACGTTTGACACCATTCCAGCCGAGACTTCCTTCCACAAAAGTCATTCCTGCTGGCAGCGAATCCGATACTTTGGCATCTACCGCATAGTTACTTTCATTAGAGATCGTAATGTCATATCGCACGATATCCCCGGCCGAGGCATTCACCGGAAGTACTCTTTTATAGATGGAAATCAAAGGCTGGATTACTTCAAGTGTGACTTCGTTTGAATAAACTGTCTCCTCCCCGCCCGCAGAAATATACTCCAGCACCGCCTGAGTTGGTATGCTCTCAGCATCCCTTACCGCAACCACCTGGACCCGATATTGAATGCGAACGGAACTTCCGGGCTCGATGTCCCCGATTTCTATTCCGGAATCCGGTGTCATCTGGGGAGCGAACATACCATTAACAATGACACTGGCAGGGATAAACACAAGCCCTGGTGACAAAGCAACAGTCACTCGGGTACCTGTGGCAATTAAGAATCCCGGATTGTTCACAACGATACTGTACATGACAATATCCCCTGAGAAGGTCAGGATATGGTCTGTCTGAAGGGCGACCTCCAAACGCGATGAGGTCAGAGTGACCTCAACCGTGTTGGAAAGTTCTCTGCCTGTGACCGTCCTGCCCTCGGGTGTTATAAACTCATAGTTCACTAGCGCCTGGTTGAGCAGCTTCAGTGCCGGAGGCAAATGCACGATGACGACCTGAAAGTGATATCGGAGCGTGGCTCCTGGAGCGACCTCCGCAGGAGGGAGCCCACGCTCCGGTGATGCTCCAGGTAAAGGAATGCCATCGAGAAGTACACTATTGGGAAGAAGTGACGTTTCTTCCGATAACGCATCCACTACATTTACGATGGCCGTTCGATTACCGGTATTCATAATTTCAATCAGGTAAATCAGTGACTGCCCAAGGGCAGCGACAGGAACATTGCAGCCCTTTTTCACTTCAAGTCTTGGTCCAACCCAGGGTGTGACTACCGTATTGGAATACGCCACCTGTTCCAGTTCAGTCGTACCCGAGCTGAATCGAACCAGTGACTGATTCTGTAGCCAGTGGGACAACGGACCGGAAGAATGGCTCATATCACCACGACCTCTACTCTGAATGTAACGGTGACGGATGCACCGGCAGCAATCGAACCTAGCGTGATGCCCGTGTTCGGATTACCGGTAGGCCTTGCCACGCCATCTACCGTTATACTTCCGGGCACAAATACAGTTCCGACGGGTACCGGGTCTACCATGACCACATTATTGACCACTTGGATACCTCTGTTGGTTACAACAACCGTATAGGTGATGACATCACCAACAACAGCATCAATGGCATCTGTACTTTTGACAACCAAGACATCCGGTGAAGAGACAGGAATCACCAGAACGTTGGAGGATACAGTTCCCGTCAACTGACGGCCATCCGGCGGACTAAACGTATAATTGGCCACAGCCTGATTGACCAGCTGCTGATTTTGAGGCAGAAAATCCACGGTAACTTCAAGCGTAACTGTTACATTAACGGATCCGCCCGGCGGTATGGTTCCAACAACAATTCCTGTCTCCGGATTGGCACCCGGCTGTGGAACACCATCAATCAGGACACTGTTCGGAAGAAGAACCGTTCCGTCCGGAATGTCGTCCGTTAATGTCAAATTCGCGGCAAGATTTCCGCTATTGTTAATGGAGAACGAGTAAATGATGGTATCACCAATCGTCGCATTGGATGTACTGGCAGTCTTGGTCACGGCAATAATCGGCTGATAGATTGGTGTTACGACCGTATTCGAGTACGATGCTCCCGAGAAGACACCTGATGTGAAACTTACTGAGGATTGACTGCTCACTACAGGTGGCGTAGGCAGCGAATTGACCCGCACCGCATAGGAAACTGCCACAGATGCTCCTGGTGCCAGCGTACCAAGTGCAATGCCAAGCGCAGGGTTTGCCGAGGAACGCGGAACGCCGTCCACCAGAACGCTGCCGGCAACAAAGGATACGGCTGGATCAATAGGATCGGTTAACACCACATTGTTAACGGGATCTATCCCGTTATTGGTCACAACCATTTCATATACGATGGTGTCACCTACCACGGCATCCACGGCGGTTGTCGTCTTGACTACACTTACATCCGGAGCTGATACCTGAATGTTGAGTGTATTGGAAGTTAGACTGCCTCCCAGTGTTCTTCCGTCCGGCAGCGTATAGGTAAAGGTCGCTGAGGCCTGATTCGTTATCGACTGGCTTAAGGGCAGGGTGACAATGACGACCGAGAACATAACCATGGTCGTAGTGGAAACGACTCCAAGCGGAATGCCCGAGGCCGGATCGGCACCCGGCGCTGAAGCCCCGTTAATAATAACGCTATTCGGCACAAGCTCGGTTCCGGCAGGGATGGTATCGGTCAGCGTGACAGATGCCCCATAGTTCCCGGCATTGGAAATGGCGATGCTGTACACAACGGTATCCCCTACCGTGGCTAACGTCTGATCTCCCGTTTTGACAGCCGTCAGAATGGGTTGATACACCGGAGTTGTAACCGTATTGGAAAATGTGGTGGCTGAGAAAGCGCCAGATGTAAAGCTGACCGTGGACTGATTGTTTAGAACGGTACTTGCCGGGAGCGCAGTAACCTGCACACTAAATACAACGTTTACGGTAACTCCAGGTGCGATGGAACCGAGCGTTATTCCGGTCGAAGGGTTGGCACCTGGACGAAGAACACCATCGACAAACACGCCGCTTGGTGAAAGAACGGTACTTGTCGGCACGGCATCCGTGAAAACCACATTGTTGACCGTCGCGATTCCGTTATTGGTTACTGCGATACTGTACGTTACGATGTCACCAACGGATACAGCCGTGGATGTCGTAGATTTCACCACATCGACATCCGGAGCCGAGACCGAAATAGTCAGCACGTTGGACTGAACAGATCCGGTAATGTTCCGCCCGTCCGGCAATGTATAGGAAAGTGCGACCGAAGCCTGATTCACCAGCTGCTGCGGGCTCGGCAAAGTATCAACAACTACGGAAAAGGTAATGGTTGTTGTAGATCCAGCAGCCACTGTTCCTGCCGGAATGCCTCCTGCTGGATCGGCTGCAGGCAATGGCTGACCATTCACAATGACACTGTTCGGAACGAGAATGGTTCCCGCAGGGATATTGTCCGTCAGGTTAATCTGGGCACCATAGTTTCCCGTATTGGAGACGGTGACCGTGTAGCTAACGGTATCTCCAACGGTAGCGTTTTGTGTACTGGCCGTTTTTTGGGCTGAGAGTATGGGCTGGAAGACGGGTGTGACCACCGTATTGGAGAACGTTGTGCTTGAGAATGCCCCCGATGTAAAACTGACCGTGGATCGATTGCTTAATTGCTCACTTGGCGGGATCGCGTCGACACGGATACTGAAAGTGACCGTGGCGGACGTTCCGGGAGCGAGCGTGCCAAGCGATATTCCCCCTGCCGGATTGGCTGCAGGTTGCACAACCCCATTCACTGTGACACTCCCTGCAACAAAGGAAGCTCCAGCTGGAATCGGATCAGAAAACTGAATATTGTTTACCGGTGCTATTCCGCTGTTCGTTACCAGAATGGAATAAGTGACGGTATCGCCTACAGTAGCCGCAGTCGAAATGGTACTTTTAACCACGGCAACGTTTGGCGACGAGACTGGAAACGTCAGTGTATTTGAAGTGGCTGTTCCTGTTAACGTTCGTCCGTCAGGAGGTGTAAATGTAAAGGAAGACGCAGCAAAATTGCTAAGCTGCTGCGGAGATGGAAGTGAATCCA
This sequence comes from Paenibacillus xylanilyticus, assembly GCF_047246825.1. GTDB lineage: Bacteria > Bacillota > Bacilli > Paenibacillales > Paenibacillaceae > Paenibacillus > Paenibacillus xylanilyticus_B. Next base: position 1,401,693 of record NZ_JBFOLB010000001.1, read on the forward strand.
CAACAACGGCGAACGTGACAACAGCAGTCGCTCCCGCTGCAACAATACCTACCGGAATGCCCGATCCGGGCGTCGCTCCAGGCTGTGGCACACCAGATACCACAACACTATTGGCCACTAAGGTAGTGGCGGCAGGAATGGTATCTGTCACCGTAACATTTGCCTCCAGATTGCCTGTGTTGCTGACAGTTACCGTGTATACAACCGTATCACCTACGGTCGCATTTATCGTATTTGCCGTTTTGACGAGTGTAATCTGCGGTTGTATGACCGGAGTCTGTGTTGTATTGGATGATGATGACCCCGAAAATGAACCGGATGTGAAGCTGACCGTCGACTGATTGTTAATCTGTGAAGGGATCGGCATAGTAATCGTCACCTCAAAAGTTACGGTAACCTCGGCTCCTGGAGCCAACGTACCGATTGGAATGCCGGCGGTCGGATTGGAGAGCGGGATTGAAATCCCGTTCACAATGACGCTTCCGGGTACAAATGGGGTATTCGGAGGAAGAGGGTTGACATATACCACATTGTTAACGGCTGCGGTTCCGTTGTTGCGAATAACAGATGTGTACCTGATGACATCCCCAACTACGCCGTACTCTACATTGTCACTGTTTACAACAGTTACATTGGGCAGAGATACAGGGATAGAGATGGTATTCGATGACGAGAATCCGGCAACGGTTCTCCCACTTGGGAGAGTGTAGGAGAATGAAGCCACCGCCTGATTAGTCAATTGCCTGGAATCCGGCAAACTTGTGACCGTTGCTACAAAGGTGACCGTTGCGCTTGATCCTGCAGCGATCGACCCCAGACTGATTCCGGCTGCCGGGCTTACACCAGGCGTAGGTACACCATTAATAATGACGCTGTTCGTACTGAATACAGCTCCTGCCGGGATCGGATCCGTCAAGGTAACTGTTGCGGCAATATTGCCTGTATTGTTGATCTGAAGACTGTAATTAAAAGAATCGCCTACCGTCAGATTGGTTGTGCTTGCTGACTTTACCACTTGGATTACAGGCTGGAATATGGGTGTACTTACCGTGACAGATGAAGAAACGCCATTAAAACTGCCTGACGTAAATGCTGCACCTGCCCGATTGGTTACCGAACCTGTGGACGGAACGGATGTTACTCTGGTCTGGTAGGTCACAGTCACACTATTTGAGCTGTTCAAGGTTCCCACAGCAATTCCCGTAACCGGACTTGCGCTTCCGGCAGCCGTTCCATTGATGGTGACACTGCCTGGCACGAACTCTGAGCCGGACGGCGTATCCGAAATAACGAGATTTTGTACAGCACTAATTCCCGCGTTCGTTGCAATAACGGTGTAGGTAAATACATCTCCTACAGTCGCATCCGGAGTATTTACAGTTTTGCTAATCGATATATTGGGAGCTGATGCAGAGATGCGCACGATATTGGATTGGCTGCTGCCTGAGAGATTTCGTCCACTCGGAAGCTGGTACGTATAACTTGCTGTACCCTGATTTTCCAGTGCTGGCGGAGATGGGAGTGTGCTAAGTGTAGCGCGAAACACCACTGTTGAAGTAGCTCCTGGCAGAAGACTTCCAAGCGTTATTCCGGTCAAGGGGCTGGTTCCGGGGCGTGCAGCACCATTCACAGTTACTGAATCCGGGACAAACGTCAGGCCTGCTGGGATTGTATCGGTAACCGTTACTTGAGCCCCTAAGTTTCCAGTGTTTGTCACTACCTGTGTGTAGGCTAGCTGATCCCCCAGTGTTGCATTCGTTTGACTCGCCGACTTGTTGATGCCAATGATGGGCTGGTATACAGGAGTTGTGATGGGATTGGAGTTGGAAATCCCCGTAAACACACCTGAGCTATAGGACACGGAAGCCCGATTCAGCAGCGAACCTGATGCAGGCAAGGATTGAACAGTAAGCTGAAACGTTACCGTCGCGGAACTTCCGGCATTCAGTGTTCCAATAGAGATACCACTGTTCGGGTTAGCCGATGCTACTGCCCCTCCCCTTACAGTCACACTTCCAGGAACAAATGTTGTTCCTGCAGGGAGAGAATCTGTGAGAATCACGTTGTTAATCGGCTGAATGCCGCCGTTGGTCGTAACCATGGTATAGGTAAACGTCTCACCTACGGCTACGTCGCTGACTGAGGCCGATTTTACCGCTGTTACATTGGGTAATGTCACCGGAATCGTCAAGGTGTTCGATGCTGTTGTTCCGGTTATGGTCCGTCCGTCAGGCGAGTTGAATGAATATGACGCAGTGGCCTGATCCACAAGGGTTGGTGGCGTAGGCAAGCTTGTAACGAGCACTTGAAAGGTTACGGTATTCGTGCTGCCTGCAGCAATACTGCCTAAATTAACACCAGCAGCCGGATTGGCTCCGGCAATTACATTTCCATTCAGAACGAAGCTGCCTGCTACATACGAGCTGCCACTCGGAATGTTATCCGTTAATGTAACGTTGGCAGCCACATTCCCTCCGTTGTTTACCTGAAGGGTATATGTTACCAGGTCACCTACCGTGGCATTGGTTGTACTCGCTGATTTCACAATGGACAGGTTAGGTGAATATACAGGGAGTGTGGAGTTATTGGACGGAATAACGCCTGTAATAATCGGCCCCCCTGCCACACTTTGAAACGTAAAGGCCGCATTTGACGAATTCACCAGCTGCAGGATGCTTGCATCCTGACCAATGAGTGCTCGATAGGTAACGACAATATTGCCGGACAGGTTTAATGATCCCAGCGGAATACCAGCAGTCACATCAAGTGTAGGACGGGACACCCCTGCAACGGTGACGCTCCCTGGAATAAACGTAAGTCCTGCAGGCAGTGAATCGGATAAAACCACGCTTGCCGCACTGGCAGTACCTGCATTGGTTACGGTAACGGTATAGAGAATGCTATCTCCTGCAACCGCACCAGTGGCTGTTGCCCCCTTCGCCACTGTAATTCTCGGTGCATTAATATCAACCTGAATGGCATTGCCGTTAACGATGTAGGCATCTCCCGAGGTCGTTAACGTCAACACGGCTGAAGACTGGTTATTAATCAGTCTCGCAGAGACATCCACATTGGTGATATCCCAGCCTTGGCGTCCACCGGAAATGTTGGAGCCTGGTGCCCCATTAGTCTGATTCCGGGTTCCAAATGTCCCTGTTGTGTTGAGTGCTCCCGTGTCTCCGTTGATTTGGGATGCAAAAAAATTGGCAGCGAGATTGTTGGGCCCCGACAAGGCAACCGAAGTAGTCGAGGTTGGTCCGAATAACGCCTGATCCCCTGTCCGATTCGCGTCTCCCTCTTGTGCACTGAACAGGGCTCTTCCTCCGAGCGCGCCGGAAACGGGAGTCGCAAATCCTGTCAGTGTGGTAACTACGGGCGGAGAAGTGGATTGGACAAGAACTCCCCCAGCACGCAGTGACATGTTCCGGAAAGGCAAATTGGGATTTTGATAAATGACTCCAAGCGTCCAGCCTGCGTGATTGGCTGTCGTATCGTTGTTGATGACGATCGTGCCCACAACTGCTCCAGTGATATATGTACCGGCTCCTCCATTTTGTACAAGCGTCGTAACATTGGCAGAACGCACATAGCCAGCAGCGCCGTTCCCCAGATCAAATTGATTGTATGTCACGGGGTCAGGAGTAACGCTGGATGTCCCTGCAGGTGTGATGAAAGTTACCGGATTGTTGATGGCTGCACTCAGGTTCACATTGCCATTAATATAACTTCCGCCCCAAATCAGTTCTGCATATAGTACAGTGCTGCCTGCAGGAAGAACAAGAACGGCAGCTGAGCTGTTGCTCTGATATAAACTCGTTGTACCAAGCGGATATGTCCCAAAACGTACGGTTGTGTTGGTCGTCGTAAAAGCCCCAATACTGTCGAGTGTTCCAGGTGCCCCTGCTGTTTCGGAACGACTTAGCCCAAGTGTGTTACCCGTAAAAGTAATTGCTCCCGTAGCGTTGACGGTTGAACGAACGACAAGAGGAATAAAGATCACCTCCTTCATCAAGGATTGTAATCATATGAAACGGAGCCTTGGTTCAGTCTATGATGTTCCATCCGTAATTTGTTTGTCCCTCTGAAAACTTTCTGTCCGTTCCTGTAACTTATGTCAGCTTTGTTTTCACCAATTTCATTTAATCATTTGCGTTTTGCACAATCTGTTTTATAATCAACTAATACGAGAGTAATTCTGTCGTATCATTATGATGCAGTCAGCGGTGATATATGAAGAGTTTCCCTACACATAGCAGTCACATTCCAACAGAATATGAATTCAAGCATTCCAAATGGATTAAAAAAATGCTTCGTGCCTACTGGGTTGTCGTGATTACACATTTCGTTGTTCAGATCGGCTGTTTTCTGTTTCTGGAGTATGATCGCACTCCTGAAGATTTCATGATTCATGTTTTATTCTGGCCTACAGCCTCAAGTATTGCTTCCATTCTAATCGCCAGTTGGATCGACCGGCACTTCAGCTCATTCTCGTTCTATGCCATGTCGGCGGCCAGTACAGTTGTTGCGTGGACTATCATTCATGTCAATTACGACATTCGAATCATTCAAGCGATCAGTCTGCTGCCCATTTTCACGTCCGTTTTGTTTTTTAGCAAAAAGCGTGTCTGGATCGCATGTTTAATGCAAACGACAGGTTATATTTTGGTTCTTTTTGATTCAGGTTATCGTTCCTATCTGACTTCATTTGACATGGTCTCCATTCCAGCCTTTCTGATCGTGGGTACATATGTAGCCCAGGTCATTGTCACAAGCGGCGTGGAGGTGCTGGATGATCTGAAGGAGAGCATGTTAGCCAAACAGGAACTGATTGTACGTAATGCGATCATGACCAAGCAGTCCAAAACAGATGGACTTACCAATCTGTATAATCAGAGTTCTTTCAAGGACTATTACGATAAAGCGTATGAATATGCCAAGAGCGGGATGAGTCTTCACTTGGCTCTCATTGATATTGATGATTTCAAATCGATTAATGACACCTATGGTCATCGGGTAGGAGATACTATCCTGGAGAAAGTTTCGCTGGTAATTCAGGAGAACATCACTTCAAGCGATATTGCAGCACGCTACGGTGGTGAAGAATTCGCCTTGCTTATGTTTGAACAGTCTTTCGATCAGGCATATGCACTCATGGAACAGATTCGTCAAAAAATTGCCCTGATGGGTCATCTGGAACTGGAAGGCCAATCCATTACCGTAAGCGTTGGACTCAAAAGTTTCAATGCGCGTCTAACCAAAGAGAAGCTGTTCGAAGAGGTAGATGCCTGCTTATACGCGGCAAAGCGAACAGGTAAGAATAAAACCGTTACCTCCCTTGACCTTGTTCAGGTTTAGGAAAAATAAAAGAGACACCAAAGAGTTGTACCGCGAACCGAATTCGGTTGTGCAGTACAACTTTTTTGTTTCACAATATGTGATTAATCGGCCCATTCCCAGCGATGAGCGTATTGTTCAAGTTTAGGATGAAGGGAATCCGTCTGACCATCGATAAGGAGACGGAGTTTCGTAATCCAATCCTTGAATGAGTCAAATGAAGCAAACAAATTCGCCATTTCAGAGGTCAGATAGAGAAAATGAGGTGCCGGATATTCAGCTGTCAGATGACGCAGAGCAGAATCAATTGGCGTATACTTCTTCCTCTTGCCTTCCAGCCCCTCGACTTTGATGCGGAATTCCATATGATCTCTCCTCCAGTCATGAAGGCGATCCTCCCTTTTATAATAGGCCTGCACTCCATCCTTGCTCATTCGCTTGACGGTGCTCTCATGCAGCGGGTAGAGAACCAGCTGTGTAAACGCACGCGTATCTGAAGCGATTGATGCACGTTCAAGCTGCTCATCTGTTACATGCTCGAATGAATCATAGAAAATCAGTGTACCCTTCCGGCTTGCCGGTGGCGGCTCGTAACCGTAAGGAACCGAAGTATATTTTCCAGACATGTTATCCCTCCCTGTCCGAGTATGTTCATGCTCACCTATCTATTCGTATCCTGTTCTTCATGGTCCTTCTTCAAATCCACATAGAATGTCATTTTATTCTTGCCCGAACGCTTCGATTCATACAATGCTTCATCAGCCATTCGGATAATTTCACTCGGATTGACGCTGTTTGTCGGATACTCGGCACCACCGATACTGCAGCCAATGCGAATCCGTTCATATTCAATGATAAATGGTTTATTCAGACTCTGGATAATTTCTTCCGCATAAGCACTCGCTTCTTCTTTTGGATAAGCCCCGATGGACCGAAGGACAATGAGGAATTCATCTCCGCCCAGTCGAACCGTAATTCCCTTGTCGTGGCTAAGGGCCATCAGACGCTGACCCACTTTTTGGAGCAGGACATCCCCGGTTTGATGTCCACGGGTGTCATTTACCCGTTTGAATCCATCCAGATCCAGATAAAGGAAGGTCAGTGTATGATCGGCACTCTCTGACACAAGAGATTCCTCCAGATACACTTCGAGCGCTGTCCGGTTAGGCAAACCTGTCAGTTGGTCATAATGAGCCAAGTTCTGCATGAAGACCAGTTCCGAGTCTTTATTGGTCAGCGTGGTCAGCATGTCCCTAAGCGACACGGATAACACTTCAATCTCCTTGATCCCCCTGTTCTCCGGAATTTGTACCTGATCACCTGCACGAAGCTGGTCTGCCACTTGAGTTAAACGTGCAATCGGTGATGATATCCGGCGAGAAATAAGCCATCCAATGAGTGCGAACAGTACTGTAACCGCAAGCCCCGCCCAGACGTTAAACCATAACATGTCAGTTACGGAAGCAAAAGCCGTGGACTTGAGCTGACGAACGACTATGGTCCATCCAAGGCCGGGATAATCGAGATGACCCTGGCTGAAGGCCATTCCGGTAACATATTCCGTCCCGTCCGCCCACTTCTCTATGGACCAGCTCGTCTTGTTGATTTCCGCTGCCTGCATTCCCGACAGTTCAAGTGGTTGTCCAATCCTTTCCTCAGGACCAAGAAGGACCGTGTGCTCTTTTTGACTCACGATGAACATCTCGATGTCCTTTTCCCTGTATTTCAAAGGCTCCAGAACAGCCTTCTGCACCTCTTTCGCCCACGCCCAGCTTAAATGCGCAGCCAGTACACCCGCAACCTCACCATCCTTATATTTCAGGGGAAAACTGATATCAACAAATTGCAGCGGTTCTCCGCTTGGATTCGGAAGCAGCTTGGCTAAGAGAACTGCGTTATGTACGTCTCCAATAAACTTACCCTTGATTCCTTCCTGATACACAGGTCGTTCAGACAAATCTTCGCCACGCAAGATGCCATCCGTTGAAGCTAACACTTTTCCCTTCGAATCCATGAATCCTACCCAGGAGAATGAGGGAAAGCTATTCTGTAGCTGATTCAGCAGCATCTGGATTTCGGAGGGATCAAAGCGGTCTTCTAGCGCAGCCATCTGGCCAAGGAGATCCAATTCTCCGGAACGCGCCCACATGAAGCGATCCAACTGGTCCGCTGTTTGGGAAGCCGTGCTGGTCAGGGAGTGACCAATCTCTGTTTCCACAGCTACCGCAGATTTTTGACTGAAAATGTAACCGATCGTTAATGTCACCAGCAAGGATAACACGGCAAAGGTCATGGTAAGTATGGTTCTAAGTTTGTAGGACATGTTGGCCTCCAGTAATCGGTGAAACCATCTTGCTTTCAACACTAGACATGCTGGAAAGGACACATGGGATGTCACCTGTTCGTTTTCATCTTTATCGGAAAACATGCCCTGTTTTATTATACACGTCACATCCAAAGTTATATCGCCGTTACATACTCAGGAACCGCGGGTTTCTTCCATTCAAAGAATAGTCACGATTCTGTATATACATACTTGGGTTATGAATATAGAGAGCAAGCATATCATCCTATGATGAGATGACGATCAGCATGTTAGTCATACAGAGAGAACTTCAACTAGAATTGGGGGGTGTAATATTGAGCCTGCTTCATCTTGCTGTTATTTTCCCTTTTGCAACGGGAATTTTGCTTACGATGTTGAACCGCTTCTTCCGTAAAATACATATGGGATGGCCGGTTCTTATTGTTCCAACGGTGTTGTTCGTATATTTTGCAAGCCTCATTCCTACCGTGTCTCAGCGGAACCCGGTATCCGGGTATGTCCCCTGGATTCCGTCACTGGACATTGGATTTAATCTATATCTTGATGGTTTAAGTTTGCTGTTGACCCTGTTAATCACAGGTATCGGGGTTTTGGTGGTGCTCTACTCCATTTATTACATGAATCAAAAAGAAGACCTGAAACGCTTCTACCTGTATTTGCTCATGTTTATGGGCGCCATGCTGGGTGTCGTGTTGTCTGACAACATGATTGTATTATATGGATTCTGGGAACTCACGAGTATTACCTCATTCCTGCTGATCGCCTTTCATTACAAACGCAAAGCCTCCACATCAGGGGCCCAGAAGTCATTTCTAATTACCGTATTTGGCGGTTTCGCCATGCTTGCCGGATTCATGATGATGTACCTGATGACCGGAACGTTCAGCATCCGTGCAACCATTACGGAATGGGGACAGATTCAGGAGAGTGCATTATTCTTGCCTGCACTCGTATTGATTCTGATTGGAGCCTTCACCAAATCCGCGCAGTTCCCATTCCATATCTGGCTGCCGGATGCGATGGAAGCTCCGACACCCGTCAGTGCCTATCTGCATTCGGCCACCATGGTTAAGGCAGGGATATACGTCGTGGCCCGATTTACTCCGATCTTCGGTGGACAAGGAACGTGGTTTTGGCTCGTTACAGGCGTAGGTCTCCTGACTTTATGTTACGGATCATTCCTTGCTGTGAAAAAGAACGACCTCAAAGCGATTCTTGCGTATTCCACGATTTCACAACTCGGGTTAATCATGTCACTGTTTGGCGTCGGTTCAGCCGCCCTTTACTTCGGTTATGGCGAGTCCTCTGCCGTTTATACCGTTGCAACGACAGCCGCTTTGCTCCATTTATTCAATCATGCGACCTTCAAGGCAGCTCTCTTCATGGTTGTCGGCATTGTGGATCATGAAACGGGTACACGCGATATTCGCAAGCTCGGAGGACTGGCCTCTTTTATGCCAATTACGTTCACTATAGCGCTTGTCGGTACACTTGCCATGGCTGGCATCCCACCCTTCAACGGATTCCTGAGCAAGGAGCTGTTCTTCCAAGCCATGGTTGAAGTGACACATTTGCGAATATTCGGTCTCGGTTCGTGGAGCATACTATTACCCGTACTCGCTTGGCTTGCCAGTGTGTTCACCCTGATCTACGCGCTTATTATTATGTTCAAAACGTTCCTCGGTCAACGTCGCAGTGAACTTCCAGTGGAGAAGCTGCATGAAGCTCCGGTTGGCATGCTGATTCCTCCGGTTATCCTCGGTGTACTCGTCATTACGTTCGGTCTTTTCCCGAATCTGCTGGCTGGATCACTCATTGAGCCGGCGATGGCCTCAGTACTTCCAGCTCTTCTGGACGGCAATGAGCACTTTGATGTGCATTTCTCTCTGTGGCACGGAATTACGCCGGAACTAATCATGACTGTCGGTGTGGTTATTCTTGGGGTTACATTGTATAAGCTGTTACCGCGCTGGAGAAATATTTATGAACACTACCCGCAGGGCTTGACGATTAACAACATCTACCATGTTGTTCTCGACAATGTGCAGCATTATGCCCGCAAATGGACAGAAGCTTATATGAACGGATCTGTCCGCAACTATCTGGTGTACATTTTCTCGTTCACCGTTGCCTTGCTCGTTTATGCCTTTTTCCGTTCAGGCGAAAATATTACCTGGAATTTCAAAGGGCATGCTCCGTTCTCCTTCTATGAAGCAGTTCTGCTCGTTGCGCTGATCGCAGCTGCAGTCTCCATTCCTTTTGCCAAAAACAGATTGTCTGCTGTTATCATGACAGGTGCTGTTGGGTACCTTGTCACCCTGCTGTTCGTATTGTTCCGAGCACCCGATCTGGCATTGACCCAGATGATTGTGGAGACCGTCTCAGTTGCCCTGTTCTTGTTATGCTTCTATCATCTGCCTGAGCTTCAACGTGGACGATCCAGCCGCAGATATATTAGTGTAAACATGATCGTAGCCGTAGCAGTGGGTATCGTGATGACCTTTGTAGCCCTCGCTGCAAGCGGGACAGCTTCATTGGAGAGCATTTCCAACTTCTTCATTCAAGAAAGCTACAACCTGGCAGGTGGCAAAAACGTTGTCAATGTGCTGCTGGTGGACTTCCGCGGGTTTGATACCATGCTGGAAATTATGGTGCTGGGGGTTGCCTCGTTATCCATCTACTCCATGATCAATCTGAATCTTGAAGCGAAGGATCTCGGAGCCCGATTGAAATTCCGCAAAAAAGAAGATACCCAAGAAAACGATAAACATCTGGATGACGAAGCGGATAATACGAAAAAATATGGCAACCAGGAGCGCAGCTCTTCCACCTGGGATACAGTACCGCTGCAGAGCAACGACGTGCTGCTGCAAACGACCACCAAAGTGGTTGTGTTTATCATCCTCACCTTTGCACTGCATTTGTTCTTCGCTGGACATCATAATCCAGGTGGAGGTTTCATAGGTGGATTGGTCACCGCTGCTGCACTCGTCCTGATTGCTCTTGCATTCAGTACAGATACGGTACGTAAAGCGCTGCCCATTGACTTTCGCAGCTTGACAGCCGTCGGATTAGCCATCGCCCTGTTGACGGGAGCAGGTTCCTTTTTATTCGGTGCACCCTTCCTCAGCCAGACCTTTGGTTATTTCGAACTGCCTTTGCTGGGAGAGACCGAGCTCGCCACCGCCATGCTGTTCGATCTCGGCGTGTATATCGCTGTCCTTGGCGTCACCATGAATATCATTCTACAGATCGGGGAGGATCGCTGATATGGAAATATTGATGTGCGTTGCTGTTGGCATTCTGTTTGCCGTCGCCGTCTTTTTAATCTTGTCACGGAGCCTGCTCCGAATCGTGCTGGGCATGTCCATCCTCACCCATGGGGTGCATATGCTTCTGATGACGATGTCACGGCTCAAAACAGGTGCACCTCCTTTGCTTGGGGAGAAGGCAGAGAGTTATGTCGATCCGCTGCCTCAAGCCCTGATTTTGACATCCATCGTAATCAATTTCGGGTTAACCGCCTTCTTCTTTGTTCTGTCCTATCGTTCATATTTGAAGCTGAGAACGGATGATATGGAAGAAGTAAGGGGGCGTCCATATGAATAATCTCGTCGTTTTACCATTACTGCTGCCCTTGATAACAGGTGTAATTGCCATTCTGTTTTTCCGGAAGATCCGTATCCAGCGTATCGTCAGCGTCATCGGACTTCTATTGACGGCTGCTGCATCAACCGTATTAATTACACAAGTGGCGAGTTCAGGTGTGCAGACCCTGAATATGGGCGGTTGGGCCCCGCCATACGGCATCGTTCTTGTTGCCGATATGGTATCTGCCCTGCTCGTTATAGCTGCTTCCATCATAGCGCTGGCATGTCTGCTCTATGCCTTTCGAAGTATAAACAAGGAGCGGGAAGAACATCATTTTTACGTCTTCTTTCATTTTCTGATTGCAGGCGTAAACGGTTCTTTTCTGACAGGCGACCTGTTTAACCTCTTTGTCTGTTTCGAACTCATGCTCATTTCTTCTTATGCGCTAATCGTTCTTGGAGGAACAGAAAGACAACTGCGGGAAACGATCAAATATGTTCTGATTAATATTGTTTCATCCGCATTATTTGTCGCCTCCATCGGCTTCCTCTATTCCATAACAGGCACGCTGAACATGGCACACTTGTCCAATCGGATTGCCGAGGTGGGCCAGAGTGGTGTGATCACGCTGATTGCGGTTCTGTTTCTCATTGTCTTCAGCATCAAGGCGGGTCTGTTCCTGTTCTTCTGGCTGTCAGGTTCCTACGCTGCTCCCCCAGCTGTGGTAACGGCTCTGTTCGCCGGGTTGCTGACCAAAGTGGGACTATATGCGATTGTGCGTACATTCACACTTATTTTCTACCATGATCCGGACTTCTTTAATGCACTTATCGGATGGATGGCTGGCGCAACCATGATTCTAGGCGTAATTGGAGCCATCTCTTATCGTGATGTGAACAAAATTCTGGTTTATAACGTTGTTGCAGGTGTTGGATTTGTCGCCTTCGGCATGGCCGCAGCAAGTCGTCAGGCTCTGGAAGGTCTGCTCTTCTACATGCTGCATGATATGCTGATCAAAACACTGCTCTTCCTGCTGGGAGGTGCCCTCATCGCAGTTGCGGGTACGTCCAAACTCGAAAATATGGGCGGTCTGATTCATCGCTATCCGCTGCTTGGCTGGATGTTCTTCATCAGCGCACTTGCACTGGCAGGTATTCCTCCGTTCAGTGGTTTCCCGGGTAAACTGCTGCTCTTCGAAGGCGGCCTGCAAGCCGGTCTGTACGGTCTTACCGGAATAGCGGTACTCTCCAGCCTGCTGATGCTCTACTCGGTTCTCCGCATTTTCATTCAGGCGTTCTGGGGCGAACCGCCAGCGGGTGTTATTAGACGGCCCTATGCCGTGAATGGCCTGTTAATCCCCGCTGGAATTTTATTTATATTCATCATCGTAATGGGCTTGGGCGCTGAAGGGATGTTCCAGCTGACCGCCCGCGCAGGCGACATTCTACTGCATCCCAATATTTATATTGATGCCGTATTGAAGGAGTAGATGTTTATGGCCTTTCAGATTGTATTAAATCTCATTATTGCCTTTGTATGGATGTTTCTGAACAATGCCTGGGACGGTGTTGGTTTTCTAATTGGTTATCTGCTTGGACTGCTGCTGATTGGCAGTATGCGGCGTTTCTTCCCCCAACGTTTCTATATTGTGCGAGTCTGGGCCATCATCAAATTGATCTTCCTGCTGTTCAAGGAACTGATTCGGGCCAGCATTGAAGTCATCCGCCAGATTATTAAGCCCAAACTGGAAATTCGGCCCGGTATTTTCACCTATCGAACGCAATTATCCTCTGATTGGGAAGTTACCTTTTTATGTCTGCTTATCTCGCTTACACCGGGATCCCTGCCCCTTGAAATATCGGGGAATCAACGGAAGCTCTTTATTCACGCATTGGACATCAAGGATGAGCAGAAAATGAGGGACGATATCAAAAACACGTTTGAAAAAGCCATAATGGAGGTGACGCGTTAATGTTAACCTCAATGTTATTCCTCTCCCTGCTTGTGCTATCCCTGGCGATCCTAGGGTGCCTGTACCGCGTGCTGCGTGGACCATCCATGGCAGACCGGATCACTGCCCTGGATACCATCGGCATTAATGTCATTGCCGTCGTAGCCGTTCTGTCCATGATGCTCCACACGCAGGCCTATCTTGACATCATATTGCTGATTGGCATCCTTGCTTTTCTCAGTACGGTAGCATTCGCACGTTATATTGAACGGGGGGCGGTATTCAAAAATGAAGGAGATCGTTAATGGAACCGCTGAAATAGCGATCGGTCTGATCGTTTTACTTGGAGCCTTGCTAAGCGCACTCAGCGCATTTGGATTGATTCGACTGCCAGACGTCTATCTGCGGGCACATGCCGCAACGAAAAGCACCACCCTCGGCGTTTTTTGTGTACTCAGCGGAACGTTTTTCTTCTTCTGGTATTTCGATAACTATATCAGTGCGCGCGTATTGCTCGGTATTCTGTTTGTCTTCATTACTGCTCCGGTTGCCGGTCACCTGAACGCACGTGCAGCATATCGCACAGACGTTCCGCTCTGGGAACAGAGCGTGCAGGACGAACTTGAACCGCTGCTCAAAGGTAAAAAAGTCAACCATGAAGCCAAGGACATGATGGAATGATTGATAATGCACATTTTTCATATGGGCAAAACTATGAACAACCCCGCAGCATTCGCACTAGGTGCGCCATGTTACGGGGTTGTTTTGGGATTACGTGTCACCTATTTATAGAAACTTCCTAAGCCAACGATAGGCTTCCTCACCGCTAATCTCGTGTCCGCCTGCAAAAAAGTCCGCACCAAGAACATCCATTGCATCCTCTTGCTCATAAATCTCACCCAACCTTGCGTATGCCTCCCTTGCCGTAACCTGCGGAAATACCCGATCCTCACTTCCTGCTTCGATGAATAACGGCCTTGGGACAATCAGACCCAGGATATCCGGTAACTCGGCTTCACGCAAGATGCCCGGAATATAATTATCCAGACAATGATTTCGGTCAAGAATACTGCCTTGAAACGTATTGGCGTAACCACTGATAACTGCCGCTCGACATCTTACATCCAGCGCGGCTGTAAATGCAGCTACCAATCCGCCACCTGATATACCCATAATTCCAATTCTCTCTGTATTAACTTCAGGACGGGAGGACAAATAGTCCAGGACTCTCATTGTCTCATATACCCGATGTCCGGCCAGCGTCTGTCCGGCCATCAACAGATGGGCTGCAATCTTGGTACATGAACTGACTCCGGGCGGTGCATCCCGATCCTCCTCCAGTCTCCGATCTCCGAATCCGAGCAGCTCAGGCGCGGCAACAACATAACCTTGCTGCACCAGGGCTACCGCAAAATCCTTATGGAGGCCCTTCTCTCCTGCACGCGGCGAACCGTCAGGCTCCATACCGGTAATCTCCCGGCTCCCGTACCCGTGACCATGACAGGCGACCATAGCGGGAATGGGCTCATTTGTATCGCTTATCCCATTGGGGATCAACACATATATCGGCATACGTAATCCAGCATAGGTGGTAATTTCCACACGTTCTCGCATGTAACCGTCACAGGAAGTGCGTTCCAGCAGGACAGCATTCAGTTCAGCTGCTACAGCCGGAAAATCTCCCAACCTTGTGCGTATCCTCGATCGCAGCTGCTCGCTCCATTGTTCAAGCGGCTGCCCTGCCTGATACGCGGAACGACCGCGAGGGCTTGTTTGTCTCCGCAGATAGGACTCAATCTCCGCCATTATTGTTTATCCCTCCTTGTTCATTCGAGCTCTCACTTACACATGAAACAAATATAGAACTAACCGGACGGATTAATATCCAGTGCTTTCCCAGTACATTATAGAACAGCCCCACTGCATGTGAATTCAACATTAATGCCTGATTATTCCGAATACATGCTATTTTTATGAAAAAAGAGACATCCCTGCAGCCTGGACAACAGACTATGGGAACATCCCTCTTCTACATTCGGGCCAGCATGAAACCTGCTTGTATGATGTAAATCCGGAAGATAATAGCTCTGGTCTTTTTATGTTTTTTGCCCTGGCAGCCACCAGTTCCATTTCCCCATCAGCTTCATCAGTGCAGGTACAAGCAGCAAGCGGATGACAGTAACATCAATGAAAACGGCTGCGGTAATGCCAACACCAAGCTGTTTCACCCCTTCCACATCACCAAAGGCAAACGGCACGGTCACTGCAAGCAGGATGGCTGCCGCCGATGTAATCAAACGACCGGTTGATGCAAGTCCTTGCATCACGGCCTGGTCACTGTCTCCTGTACGTCGATACACTTCCTGTATGCGAGAAAGCATAAATACGCCATAGTCCATTGAAATGCCGAACACAAGGCCTGCGATAAACACCGGAATCATGATGGCAATCGCCGCTGGCTCCATTCCCAGATGCCCCTGATTGAAGACCAATACCAGTGCTCCGAAGGAAGCTGTCAGGCTGAGCATGTTCATTAGAATGGCTTTGATTGGAATAAGCAGTGAGCGAAACGCCGCGAGCAATACAATGTAATTGGACACGACCACGAATACCATTACCTTGGGCAGTTGACCCAAGATTTCCTGCATGATTTCATGCTGTTCTGCTGCTTCTCCGCCATAACGGATGGGTATTTCTATATCCGATTGTTCCGCGTCTCTGTCGTTCATTCTTTGCAGCCAGTCTGCGGCTTGCTCCGAACCAGGTGCTCCCTGGATGGTAGCCACCATGCGAATCGTGTCCTCGGATACATATACGGGAAGCAGAGAATTTTGTAAAGTCATCTCCCTACCTGTGCTTGTACCCCGAATTGTCCTCCCGATACCCGGTCTGTCCTTCTGCTGTGTTCCCCATACTGACTCGATCTGTAAAACTTCATCATCCTTCAGAAGGTCCCGTACCTTCTGAAGTGCCGTATTCCAGTGCGCAGCAGTTAACTGCTTCCCCGTTCCTCCGATAAGGATATCAACGGAAGATACATCCTTTTGGGCGAAGACCATCTGCAAGTCCTCAGCCGCCTGGCGGGATTCTATCCTTGCAGGCAGAGACGTCGCATCCGGAATCGCCATCTCCAGCTGTCTAACGGGAAGTACACAGAAAAGCAAAATGCCGGTGCCCAGCACTGTCATCCGGACAGGCTGTTTCATTACCGTGCCGAACCACCGATGCCAAAAGGATCGCTTGCGCTGTGGCGTACTGAACGAGTACTGTTTTCTCCGTTTAAAAATCCGGTGGGCATAGAGAGAAAGAATGGCAGGCAGCAGGGTCACATTGAGCAGTACCGCTATTACCAAAACTGTCATTGCTCCGAGCGAGACACTCAGAAACATGGGCAGTCTGATCCAGACCAGTGACAGTAAACCAAGCAGCACGCAGGCTGCAGAAAATAAAACGGCCCTTCCGGCTGTGCTTAACGTCCTTTGCAGGATCTCATAAGGATTCGGGTCTTTATTATGCTGATCCCGCTGCATCTCTTCCCGATATCTGCTCAAAATGATCAGCGCAAAATCAATGCTTAGAGCCATTCCTACCATTGGTATAACATTGATAACGAAATTCGATAGTTCCACATAATACCCCATGAGCGAAGTAACGCCCATCGCTGTGACGACACCAACGATACCCATAATTACTGCAATTAGTGCCGCAAGCAAACCTCGGAATGCAAAACATAAAATCAGCAGCGCAATCGGCAGGCCAACCATCTCTGCCCGCTCCAGATCGCGAAAGCTCAAATGATTAACATCCTCCTGGACCACGGGCTTTCCGGTCAGACGAATGATTCCAGCATCATCGGCCGCAACCAGGGAGCGAAGATGCTCAATGGGAACATCCATCCGGTGTGCCGGGACATCAAAATCCAGCAGTGCATACGCAGTGTCATCCCGCATCATGGCGCTTCCTCCAGCTTCAAGCGGAGAGATTATGGTTGCCATATCGGGAAGTGCGCGTACCTGCTGGAGATGCCTTCCGACCCACTTCCGAAATTCTGCTGAAGAGGTTCCTGTCTTTTTTTCATAAACGACAATTACTGGATCATCCGGTATTCCGAAGTCTTCCTTGAGAATCGCTTCCACGTAATGTGCATCCCCGTGAATCCGTTTTAACCCGTGATCCTGCACAATACCGGGCAATTTCCATGCCCATACGGCTGACATCCCGATAATAAGAACCCAGCTGATCATGATGAACCGTGGATATCGGCCAATAAGGAAAGCAAGGCTGCGATATCCCATATCCAGGCTCCTCTTGTATCCGATTGGTATACCATTATTCAATGTAGGGGTTGGCGAGCAACAACGTTCATATAACGTATTGGAGTAGTACAAGTCTATTCAGACCACGATCAGTTTATGTTCAGCAAACAAGCAAAGACGGACAACCTGCACATCTTGCACAGACTGTCCGTCTTATAGGGAGCCGGTCTCGAACTCCGCTTAGCGATATTTATGAGGAGGCGATGCTCCTATACAGGCCGTACCACCGTAAATCGCTCGCCAAGCTTGGCGTAGTCATTCCCGGCTAGCCGGCTGATCGGTTTCAGCTGATCCATCAAAATATAATGATGAGCAGGATCATAAACTTTCTCATTAAAATGATACTGTACAATGCGAACTAGAAGCAGATCAGTGACAGGTTTGCCCTCGTCATTAGACACAGGAATGTGTTGATATAGTTTGCATTCCATGCGGATGAGTGCCTCCTGTATTCCGGGCACCACTACAACTGTGCTGCCCACCGTTGTCAGGTTAGTCCGCTCCAGCTCACTTTCATGCGGTTCGAGCAGGGCTGCCGTCTCGTTCATCTCGCTGACAATCGATTCATCACAGATATGTACTACAAGCTCTTGCCCAGCAATGACATTGCGGGCCGTGTCCTTCATGACTCCATCCTTGCGGTTAATGGAAATCGATAGCACGGGCGGATCTGAGCTAACGACATTAAAGAAACTGAACGGAGCAGCATTCACGACGCTGCCATCCTCTGAAAGCGTTGTGACAAAAGCGATCGGGCGCGGCACTACCGAACCGCTCATCAGTTTATAATTATCCCTGCTCGTCAAATCATTTGGATTCAATGTGTACATCATAAATTTTCCCCCTCCCTAATCAGGAAACGAACTGGTTCCCTACAGATGTTGCTTCCTAGTCATTATATATCGCGGAATGTTGAAATAACAAAAAACTCCCTGATGCCCATGACACCAGAGAGTTTACGATGATGTGCAGCCCACATCATGTTCAATTCAATTTATTTAACAATGCTGTTCTGAATATCTTCCAGAATTTGAGTGTTCGCTTGAACTCCGCTATACAGCCAGCTGCTTGTGCTCTCAAATTCAAATACATCTCCGTTTTTCACTGCAGGTATACTTTGCCATACAGCATCGTTCAACGCTTCTGCACCTGCTCCCTTATCGCTGTTAACCAGGAACAGATAGTCAGCGTCCATTTCTGCGATTTTTTCCATGGAAATCTCAGACCAGTTACCTGTTGCCTTTGCCGATGCTTCCTTCACAACTTCAGGCTGTAACAATCCAAGTTCGTTGTACATCACTTCACCGCTGGAGACATTGTTGCTTACAACATAAAACTTGTTGTTGAAAAGCCACAATGCCGCTGCAGACTTCGTACCACCTGTAACCGAGGCAACTTTTTCCTTAATTTCTTTTGCTTTTGCATCATAATCATCAAGGGCTTTTTGTGCTTCATCCGATTTGTTCAGGAGCTCGCCTATTTTCAAAAGAGCCTGACGCCAATCTTTGTTTACATCATCACCAAGTACATACGTTGGAGCAATTTTGTTGTACTGCTCATATTTTTCACCTTCAACGGTACTCTCACTGCCCATGATAATCAGATCTGGCGAGAAGCTGGCCATGGCTTCAAAAGGAAGTTCGCTTGCAATTGTAGGAATTCCATTCAGATTTTCTTGCAGATAATCCTGCACACTGCTGCCATCACGGGCTGACCACTGAGCAGCCGGCTTAACGCCGAGTGTTACCAGATGATCTTCCAGATAGGAAGCAATGACACGCTGCGGATTAGCTGGAATCGTCACATCATGACCCTGTGCATCTTTGACTGTTCGTTCTGCTGGTGCTTCTGTCTGTGTCTCAGTCTCCGTTGTTGTATTCGTCTCTCCTGCTGCAGTTCCATTATCTGCGGACTTCGTTCCGCATGCGGCCAGCCACATGGACATGACCATAATTGTAATGAGAAGCATGATCCCTTTTCTATTACTCTTCAACACATGAATATCCCCTTTCATGATGAACACCTCTATTTGAGCTGGTATGGCAAATTTAAAAGGGCCACACACTCTCCGTGCTTATGATCCCTGTATGTACTTTGTCCATTTCCATTGACAATGATAATTGTTATCAACTAAGTTGTCAATGAAGTTTTTGCTTATATACAGTGATCGTTGTCTACGAGTCCATTCACCTTTGGGCGAATGCCACCATATGATGTTTTCAGAATACGACGACAGGAAGGATGTTCGTAGATGGATTACGTGAATAACAGCTATGCAGGATATGAAGAAAATCGTTCGATTCAGTTGCCTCCATTATTCCCTGGAGGCGGGCAGCCTACCCAAGGGATCCCAGGTGGACCGGGCTCTTATCCTCCGTTTTTTCCAGGTGGGAGCACCGGTGGACAGCCACCATTTTTTCCAGGGGGCGGTCAAGGCACGGTTCCAGGTGTTCCCGCTCAGTTAACACAGGGTAATCTGCCTACCGTGCTGAGCGCTTATCCCCGCCCGGTAGGTCAGCCGCCCGCGGAGATGGTATTTCTTTATAACCTGATCAAAAGCAGCCCAGGTCTTCTACCGCTGTTTATCCAGCAGCAACCGCAGAATTTGACTCAGGCTGTGCAATTCGCCCAAACGGGCGTAGCAGCGCCCCGGGATCATAACCAGCGTGTACTGCCCAACTTTTGCTATAACCGATGGTCCCTTGTATTTACTTACAATGATGTCTATCTCATGTGGCCTGCCATCAACCTCTTCGGTTTTGTCGTTGGATACTTCTATCCGTTCCTGACTCCTGGCATTTTGCTCAATACGCAAATTTTGTTTGCTCTCTGTTAAAAAATCAAAGCGCCCCGTCCGGAGTTTAAACCTTCGGATGGGGCGTTTTCGCGTTCCATTGTATTTAACGGGTATGTTGACGAGACCCACGCTTGCCCACCATAACCAGATAGAGCAATAAAGCACCAAGATCAGCACAGGCGATAACGATCCCCATGGGTACAGCCGTTCCTTCTCCTCCCAAACCAACGAGCGGAGCTACGATACCGCCAAACAAAAATGTCATGACTCCGATAAGTGCAGACGCGCTGCCTGCTGACTTTTCCTGATTGGCCATAGCCAGTGCAAAGGAAGCCGTGTTGACAAGACCCACACTGGAAACGACAAGAAACAGCGGAATCAGTATGGATATCAGGTTTCCTCCTGCCAGAACGGCAGCAAGCAGGGATGTGCCGCCCACTGCAGCTGCAATGAGACCAGCGATTAGCAGACGGGTTTCAGACACTTTGCCCGCCAACCTCCCGGCAATCTGGCTTGCCAGAATGATTCCCAAACCATTAATGGCGAAACAGACACTGAACATCTGCGGAGTGACGCCATAAATCTTTTGCAATACAAACGGTGAACCGGATATATAGGCGAACATCCCGGCTGCTACAAACCCTTGGGTTAACGCATAACCCATGAACAGACGGTCCGCTGCAATTTGGCGAAATGTGATTAGGGTCTGCTTCAAACCTCCGCGAGATCTCCGTTCGGACGGCAGTGTCTCTCCCAACCCGAAAATAACGGCCAGTAACGTGAGCACACCAATGAGGCTGAGCAAGATAAAAACGCCTCGCCAAGATGTATAAGCGAGCAATTGTCCACCGATAATGGGTGCAGCAATAGGCGCAACGCCGTTAATAAGCATTAGCAGAGAGAAGAACCGGGTTAACTCCGGACCGGAATACACATCCCTTACAACCGCACGGGAGATTACAATTCCGGCTGCGCCCGCAGCTCCCTGAATAAAACGCAGCACAACAAATGAACCCATCGTCGGGCTCACCAAACAGAGTATGGAAGCGATTGTATATAGCACTAATCCTGCAATAAGCGGAGTACGGCGTCCTCGTACATCACTGAGTGGTCCTGCCAGCAGTTGTCCGGCTGCAAGTCCAACCATGCAGGCTGTCAGACTAAGCTGCGCATACGAAGGCGAGGAATGAAAATCCTCGGCCAATGTGGGCAATGCAGGCAGATACATATCCAGGGACAGCGGACCGAAGGCCGACAATGTCCCCAAAATCAATGCCATGCGCACACGAGATGTGGATGAATGGTTTAACGAGGCTGGTGTACTTTTCAACATGTATGACTTATTCCCTTCCCTACGAGGTGCTTGCTGCCTTAGTGTTCACCGTCTCCAAGCAGCCGCAGCAGGTTGGATGGCAGTGTAAACTGTTGATTGTTGATGATAATACGGCGCAGCTCTTCTTCATCTCGCTCATTCTCTGCATCCTTGATCTCCTGGATCTCCCGGTGGAGTCTTTCCATTTGTTGATCAAGGGCATTCGCGGAATCCGCTGCACTTTTCAATTCTTTGGTCAGACGTTCAGGAACGTCCTTGTTGTATTTATAGAAGATTTTATGTTCAAGACTCGCCCAAAAATCCATCGCAATGGTACGGATCTGAATCTCAACGCAAGCCCGCTCTTCACCATTGGACATATACACAGGTACATCTACCAGAAGGTGCAGGCTTTGATATCCATTAGGTTTCGGATTCTGGATATAATCCTTCACCTCAAGCACACGCAGATCACTTTGATTGCACAGCATATCCTTGATCCGATAAATGTCCGAGATAAAGGAGCACGTGATGCGCACCCCGGCAATGTCCTTGATGTTTTTCTTGATACTTTCGAAGGTCAATTCGTGATTTTTGCGGAACATCTTGTTCATTATGCTCTCAGGTGACTTCAACCTGGATTTTGTATGCTCAATGGGGCTGTAATCATGCAAGGACTGAAATTCTTCCTTCAGTACCTCAATTTTGGTTTCCATTTGATCCAGGGCAAATTTATAAATCATCATAAATCTTGTAATTTCATATTTGAATTTCTTGAATTGATCAATTGGATGTGGAGCGTTCATCATGGTTTTCTTCCTTTCTTAATGCACACTTGAGTTATTTATAAGGTATGAGAATACAGGCTGTAATGCCGTCTCCTAATTCATTATAAATCATATGGAGCCAATAAACGAATTTCTGACACACGGGCAGTTAGAATTCACGAGAGGTTGAAGGCGTAGAAGGAGAGGATTAAATTTAAGGACGGTTCTCATGAGAAAATCCCCCTTTTTTGCTCAAAAATTGATTATTCGATAAAAAATAACATTCAAATGAAACTTTTACCTTTCAATAGAGTTTATAGGGGAGGTTCTCTTTGAAAGAGTGCTGGGAAAATTTGATTACAACAATTAAGGAAGTGGCCCTTTAGGGCTTTTTTTTGTCCGTATTTCTGAGTCTTTGAGCATTAAGCTAACGTTTCCCGTTAGCGTAATGTTCTGTACTTCTACCTATGATACGGATCACCGTAATGAATCAAAACATAAAGTATCTTTTGATCACAAGATATACATATCAATATAAACAAAATCCCACTCCATGGCCGAGTGGGATTTTGAATAGAACTTCTGTTTTGTGGAACTATCGTTCCGCTAAATCAAGGGAGAGTAGTATTTCTAACATACTTCATTCCAACTCTAAAATGGATTCGCCACTAATTATCGTACCATTATTCTTACCCTCACAGATTTCTTTCATCGAACCTGGTTTATCGAAGTTAAACACATGCATTGGCAAATTGTAGTCTCTTGCCAAAATGAAAGCTGATTGGTCCATTACCTTTAAGTTGTGTTCTAAAACGTCGTTGTAATGAAGCGAACGAAATTTCTTTGCATTTTTATCAAATTTAGGGTCTGCATTAAGAACACCATCAACACCTTGCTTTGCAACTAATAAAGCGTCACAATTAACCTCGATGGCTCTTTGTACTGAAGGATAGTCTGTTGTAACGTAAGGTTGACCGTTCCCCCCTGCAAAAATTACAATATAGCCTTTTTCTAGATGGTGGATTGCTCTTAGACGGATGTATGGTTCTGCAACTGAAGTAATAGGTATTGCCGTCATTACTCGTACTTCCTTTTTGGTCTTGGCTTTAAGAACTCCACGAAGCATTAAACTATTTACTACAGTCGCAAGCGTCCCAATGTTATCAGCTTCTGCCCTTTCTATCCCCCAGCCTTCCGCCATATTACCTCTGAAAATGTTACCCCCACCTATAACTAACGATACTTCAACGCCTAAGTTTACTACTGACATAATTTCATCCGCAATATGGTCTAATCTTTCTGGCTCAAAACCAAATTCAGAGTTTCCTGCTACTGCTCCACCACTTAGCTTAACGAGAACCCTCTTGTACCTAGACAATTTTTACACCCCCATAAAATAAAAACACTAAAGCAATAAATGCTTTAGTGTCCTAACAGAATGGAAATATGAAATTACGCAAGTCGACTGAATGTAAGTCTTCCGTTTCCACCTCATACTCCCACCCCTTCATGTTTTTTCCATCAAATAATTTTACATTATGTGAAGGTAAATTGCAATTACCGTCAATATTAAATCTGCAAGCAATTTCAATAAGTTATAGAATGATTTACGATGAGCCGTATCAAAGAGCTACCTTGCCACTATACTGCCCGTTAGCTTAATGAGGAACTCATCATCCTAATATGATTTTCCTGTTCTCTACTTTCTGTAAAGGTATACATTAGGAATGGGATCGGATTTTTGACACATGCTACATGTTATTCCCTGCTCTGATCATTATCATATCAACATCTAAGACCATGAAAGAGGCTGATCCTTCTTGCTCTATCAAGTAACGTATTCCTCCAATGAATTTCGTGTAAAAGCATACATGTGTCTGCCCGAAGGCTGTATGCTCACTTCTCCCCGGATGAGGCTAGGGACTGAAGATCATGCTCAGTTATGTAGTCTCGACTCGTTGGATCATGTGGAATTCCAGCTGCTCGCAAGTCGGTATCCTCCACAGCAGGACATAAACAGTATGCAAAAACAGTGGCCCGTACTGATCTATTGTCGCGGAGGACTCGGCAGCTATGGAGGGGTAAAAACAGCCTGGGTAGAGCAGTTTGCCCACAAGGGCTATATTGTGTTTGCCCCTTCCTATCGTGGCAATGAAGGCGGCGAAGGACGGGACGAGTATGGCGGCCATGATATCGAAGACGTACGCGCCGCATACCGATTGGTGCAAGAACTGCCGTTTGCCGATCCAACACGCATCTCACTGATGGGATTCTCACGTGGAGCCATTAACGCCGTTCATACCGCGACCTCCTTCAACGAAGGGCCTAACCGTGTACATAAGCTTGTGCTTTGGAGTGGTGTTGCGGATGTGGAACGAACGTATCACGAACGGACGGACCTGAGACGTACATTGAAACGCGTACTTGGAGGGCCGCCCCGTGCCGTGCCCGAAGCCTATCTCGCCCGTTCTCCGCTGTCTGTGGTTTCCAAGCTTCGCTGCCCGGTGCTAATCATGCACGGTACGGCAGATACCCAGGTGAACTACAGCCATGGAACCCGTATGTATCATTGGTTGAAACGAAGAGGAATCGAAGTGACCTTTCATGCCTACGGAGGACAAGATCACTGGTTCAATGAGCATATTCATCTGAACGCGGTGAACAACATGTTTGATTGGCTAACAGCACCTTAGTTGCAGGCGGAAACCCAAGGTGTCGTCTTTATTTTATGGGATGATGCTGTATACTGGAGGGGTTAAGGATCTATTGAAAGGACGGAATCATCATGCAACAACTGCCTCTACAAAAATATTCCCTTCTGCTGTTGTGCCTTGCTGCTGGAATGGTCGATGTCATTGGATATCTCGGACTGGGACATGTGCTTACTGCCAATATGACGGGTAACATCGTACTGCTGGGTATTGCGATTGCCCGCGCTCAGGAATTTGTCGTTTTGCGTTCATTGATCGCACTCGCAGGATTTATCGCCGGCAATGCCATTGCGGCTCGCATGATCGGTACCCATCAAACCAAAAATGGCTGGTCTCCCCGCGTTACACATGTCTTCGTGGTTGAAAGCATTCTGCTTCTGATGTTCGCCATCGCCATGGTCAGCCCTTACTCAGAACAGGTGTCTTACCTGCTCATTGCTATACTGGCCGCTGCTATGGGGATGCAGACGACGGCTGCCCGGCGGATCGGAATCGCCGGAATCTCCACAACCGTACTGACTAACAATCTCGCCGCAGTCATAGAAGATGCCGTAAGCATTCTTCAGCGTCTCCGGCACACAAGTGTGGGTTCACTTTTGAAGGCTTTATCCACTGACTCGTATTTGCGGGCGTATGCCGTAGTCATCTATCTGATTGGTGTTATTGTAGCCGCTTTTCTGTTCCACAACGTGCCTATCATTGCTGTCTGGGTACCTGTATTATTGGTTGGGGGCGTGACCTTAATTGCCAAATACCGTTTCACCAATAATCGAGTTGAACAATCCGGAAGCTAGCGTGCTAACGAATCTCTAAAAGCAAGCGTTCATATGACTCATCCACTGTGAGCTTCATTCACCTGGGATGCTTCCTGCCGAATGAACTGTACCAAATGCTGTGCTGCAGGTGACAACACCTCGCCAGCTCGGGTACAGACGGCTATCGTGTTTCTTAAATGGACCCCTCGAACGAATACACGTGCAAGCCTGCCCTCCCGAACATCCTCCTTCACCACCAGTGAAGAAATAAAGTTGGCACCATAACCCGCTTTTACCGCACTGATCGTTTCATTCAGACCGTTAAACTGCAGCGCAATACGAGGGGCAGCCAGGTTGTTTGTGGTGCACAATGAGACAAGCCGTTCACGCGTCACGCTGCCTTCTTCACGCATGATAAATGGTTCAGCTACCATATCGGCCAGATCCACTTCCCGCTGGGCATACGGATGATCGGGATGCACGACAAACCACATTTCATCCTCAAACAGTTCATCCCAATGGACGCCATGATGTGTGATCCCGCTTCCACCGTAGATCGCAATCTCCGCCTCATAGCGCAGCAGCTGATCAAAGGCCATTCGGGTATTGGTCGTGCTGACGACCAGTTCCACATCCTCATGCATCTGCTTGAACTTCGCAATCCAGCCAGGCAGCAAAAAGTTGGAAGGCAAGTATGTCGCCGTCAAACGAATCAACCCTTTTTTCCCTTCACGCATATCCTTCACAAAGTTCTCTACATCCTGTTCCAGCATAAACAGACGTTCCGCATATTCTTTTAATTGTGCACCTGCATCGGTAAGAACCAGTCGTCTACCCTCCGAAACAAATAACTGAATTCCCAGTTCCCGTTCAAATTTTTTTACCTGAGCGGATACCGCCGGCTGGCTAATATTCAGTTCTTCAGCGGCACGCGTGACACCGCCATATCTTACGATGGCATGAAACAATCGCAGTCCGTGCAAATTCATTTCAGTCACTCCTTCAGCCTCATATTACATAACTTATTATTATGATTACATTCATGATATATATTTTATTTATATTTTTACAAGCCTTATAGTTGAATTATGAAATTCAAAACATGGTTATTGGAAAGGAAGATATCGCGATGAAAAATGTAAATACTTCCTCTGCTCAACACAGCTGGACTCAGGTGGACGATTATTTGAATAAGCTTCTGATTCCCTCGGATTCACTACTGGAGCAAACGCTGCAGTCCAATGCAGAAGCCGGATTGCCGGCCCATGATGTTGCTCCAAACCAGGGGAAATTGCTTCAGCTCCTGCTTCAAATTCACGGAGCGGCACGGGTACTTGAAATCGGAACACTGGGTGGATACAGCACAATTTGGATGGCAAGAGCACTGCCTGAACACGGGAAAATCGTTACGCTTGAAGCCGATCCGCACCATGCTGAAATGGCACGCACCAATCTTACGCGTGCCGGGCTTATCAATAAGGTTGATCTGAGAATCGGGCCTGCACTAACGACCCTGCCTGACGTGCAGGAAGATTACAGGGAACCTTTTGATTTTATCTTTATTGATGCTGACAAACCAAGTAACCCCGATTATCTCAGATGGGCTCTTCGTCTGTCTCGGCCGGGAAGCCTCATTATTGGGGACAACATCGTCAGAGACGGCGAAGTGGTCCATCCAGAGAGTACAGACACCAGAGTTCAGGGCGTACGCCATTTCCTGAAGCTGATCGCCGAGAACCCCCGTCTGGAAGCGACTGCCCTACAGACCGTAGGCAGCAAAGGGTATGATGGATTTGTGATCGCTCGCGTGATTGAACATCATGACACAAAATAAACAGCGGTCAATTCTTCCGCAAATTCCCCTTTCCTGTTAAACTGGAATCACTGCACTGG
Organism: Paenibacillus xylanilyticus; assembly: GCF_047246825.1. GTDB lineage: Bacteria > Bacillota > Bacilli > Paenibacillales > Paenibacillaceae > Paenibacillus > Paenibacillus xylanilyticus_B. Next base: position 1,429,446 of record NZ_JBFOLB010000001.1, read on the forward strand.
TAACGACTGGGGGATTCTACTTGAGAGTTTTACGACAGATTCATGCTGAAATTCGGGGTTGGTCCCGAAATATTCAACTCTTTTTTCTGGCAAGCATTCTGTATCAGATCGGAAATGGCATGTTCTCAGTTCTGTACAATCTGTACATCCAGGGACTCGGCTACAATGATACAATGAATGGCCAGATCGTAAGTATACAATCGTTGGCGACAGCCATCATGTTTGTGCCTATCGGTTTATGTGGCGACCGGTTCAGCCGAAAACTCCTGCTCATTACTGGGGCTTTGTTCAGCGGAATCTTCCTGATCGGCCGTTCATTTGATTATTCTGCGAGCGGCCTCATCTGGTTCGCCGTATTTTCAGGATTATTTGCGGGAGTATTTCAGGTCCTGGCCATTCCGTTTCTGGCTGAGAACGTGAAGAAGAGTCAGCGATTGAAGATGTTCAGCTATTATTCCTCCATTGTACTCGCTTCACAGGTGCTTGGAAGCCTCGGCGGTGGAGTATTTGCCGACCTTCTGCATACAGCGGGAATCGCTAAGGTTACAGGACTACAAACCGTATTGTTCATTGGTGGTGCAGCGACGCTGGCTGCGTTTATTCCGCTGCTGTTTGTATCGGATGAGAAGGCTCCTGCACACATAGCAACGACTGATCAAGCCGTTCCTGCACCGATTACATCAGAAAATAACAATAGTTCAGCTGCCCAACAGCTTGGGGATGTAAAGGGCAAAAATAAAGACTCCCGACTGATTGGTCAGTTTGTAATCACCCAATTATTGATTGGATTCGGTTCCGGCCTGGTTGTCCCCTACCTGAATCTGTATTTCACCAACCGTTTTTCCGTTTCACTCAGTGCCATGAGCTTGCTGATTTCGCTAGGCCAGATTATGACGATCGTATCCATGCTGATTGGGCCAACTCTTGCCGCCAAAGTGGGCAGTGTCCGGGCCGTGGTCATCTTTCAGGTGTTGTCACTGCCATTTTTGTTATTAACCGGCTTCACGAATCTGCTGCTCATTGCCTCTGTGAGCTTTCTGTTCAGGCAAGCATTAATGAATGCAGCCAATCCGATTCAATCTGCCATTCTGGTGGACAGGGTATCCGACAAGCGCCGCGGGATTGCCAATTCACTGATGCAGACTGCATTTATGGTTGGGTGGGCCACAATGGGACCCGTTCAATCCTATCTTGTAACCACGTATGGCACCTACTGGGGCTACGCCATTACGTTCAGCATTACTGGCAGTTTATACGTGATTTCCTCGCTGATGTACTATATGATGTTTAAAGAGCCCAAGCCTTCAGCACGTGTTCGGTTGAACTAAACCAACTGCACCAAGTTAGCTAACATCAATAGTTGCTAACATCTAATCGTTCCCAGACATTGAACACTGTGGGATTCGTATTTTACCATCAGGAGTGATCTTACATGAATTGTACTTTCAATCCAGACTCATATTCACTGCTCATAGAACCCGATTCAGCCGGAAGACGATGCGGATGGAACTGATGCACAAGATCAGTCCCTCCGCCTTTTTCCGTTTTATTCTTAGTCTGGGCGTCTCTGTTCTTGGCGGACTGTTGTTCACCGCGATCCATACGCCGATTCCTTGGCTGCTTGGACCTATGGTATTCATGCTTCTTGGTTCACAGGTGGCTAAACTGCCGCTTATGTGGCCAACCTCCATCCGGGACTATGGCATCCTGATTGTTGGCTACTCTATTGGGTTAACAATGACAGAAGATGCTCTGCAGGGCATTCTCCATCAGCTTCCCATGATGCTGCTTATGACCATGCTGTTAATCGGATTATGTACATTGACCGCATATATTGCTTCCAAGCTGACTGATTTTGACTTTCCTTCCCTGCTCGTGGGCAGCATTCCCGGCGGGTTGTCTCAAATGGTCTCTCTTGCGGAGGAGATGAAATCGATCAATCTGACACTGGTGACCTTTTTGCAAGTGACCCGGCTGATCATGATTGTGTTCTGTATTCCGTTCCTGCTGTTCAGTCCGTGGATTGGCGGAACGCTGGGTGCCGCAACTGATCCGCAAGGGATTGAAGCCGTTACGTGGATTGATCTCTTTCCGGAGATTCTACTCTATGGTCCTCTCTGTGTAGCTGGTGCCTGGGTAGCTCGCAGATTTCGATTTCCTACAGCGTTTATGCTTGGGCCGATGATTGTCATGTGCGTCATTCAACTGACTACAACGATGCATACACCACCTCTGCCGTCCTCCCTGCTGAATATATCGCAATTAATGATCGGCAGTCACGTGGGTCTCATGCTTCAACCGCAGCAATTGCAGCGCAAGAAGCAGACCATCATCCTTGCTCTGCTCAGCAGTGTTCTTCTTATTACAGGCTCGCTTGGGCTAAGTTATGTGCTGATGCATCTATATTCACTCTCGGCTGCCACCTCACTACTTAGCATGGCCCCAGGTGGCATGGATCAGATGAGTATCATGGCTCATGAGGTGAATGCCAATTTGTCCGTTGTGTCAGGGTATCAGCTGTTTCGTATCCTTTTTATATTCTTCATTGTATCCTCACTATTGAAACTCCTTCTCACACATATGTTGAAGAAACAAGAAGAGCGGACCCGTACCACCTCCATCTCCTGAAAATGGACAAGCACGCCAAAAAAAAGAGTATCCGTTGGTTTTTATCCATGGATACTCTTTTGGCTTCATTTAGCTTTTCAAAAACAACTCTATCCAACAGAGCTGGGGCTCGTTTCCTGTTCCAACCAGGCCAGTATATCAAAAGCTTCCTGATCCGTACTTCCACACATGTCAGCCGAAGCCTGCAATCCGCTGCATACAGCCGGACGATCCGGCTGACCGAATATGCTGCAGCGATTGTCCTCTGTCAGCTGTACACAGCGTACGCCTGCCGGTTTACCATCTTCCATACCCGGGATCGGCGAGGAAATGGATATGGCAATGCAACATGCGGCGCAGCCTGTCCTGCATTCCAAATAAGATCCCCCCTTTCTTCTTCTCATATCTAGATGAATGGACGTCATCCACGATTTACCCAAGTCCAGGTCCGCGCCAGCCCTTGTGCAATTCTCCGGTTCATGGCGCTATTTCCGAAGTACCCTCCATGACTGAGCGGATTCCAGCTTCCGATCCAGCCACCCGAGTTAATCTCAATATCCGCCTTGACCGCAGCTTCATAGGCCGGATCGATGGGCCTTAAAGGATATCCAAGAATATCGTCCCGATCATAAAAATTAACCCACTCCCCCTCCAGCCCAGGGAAGTACTGCTGTGCCGCCATGGAGGACGGCACCTGAATTGGACAGCTAAAATCGTGATAGCGCAGACTCCATAGTGGCAGTGTCGTTCCAAATGAATAGAAGTTCGTTAACGTGTCTCCCCGCTCCAATGCAGATGTGACATCCACAATCGACGGAATCCGACTGGATGGAAACTGAAGATCATAAAAAAAGTTACTGGCAATGACAGCACCCAGGCTGTGGGCGATCACACAGAGCGGAGCTTCAGGACCGTTGCGCTGTGCAAGTGCATGCATGGCACGGTTTAAGCTGCTATGAACTGCGTCATAATTATGGCCTTGATGCTCAACCGGCTGATAGGCAACGGCATCCGCCAGATAATGTATAACAAATCTTCGCAGCACCTGGTAATTCAGCCGTTGTGAACTAACAAGCTGCTGGTACAGGACTTCTTCCCTCTCTTCGAAGACGTCCGCCCAGAAGACCGGCTCAATATCCAAATATTTTTCCGCAGCACCACGCATGACCATCACCTGATCGAATTCCTTATGCAAACGTGATATCAGTGTACCCGCATAATCATCCTTTTGCATACCCAGCCCATGAATAACCATCACTGCGACACGGGTCATGGCTCTCCTCCTTTGTCCACTACACTAGGAACTTTTCCTGAACCATATGAATACTCCATCAGTAACATGCAAATCCGCGGCGATTCAACGTTGATCATATTTTAAATTTCAATTTATACATAGTGTACCATGAGCCCAAAGAAAAACGAACCAGTTACAGGCTCACACCTGGGCTGGTTCGTTAATGAGATGAAGCAGAATTTTTCTATGAAGAAAGAAAAGGTGGTTAGCCTTTCAAGTGAACGGTCAATATACCATTCCGATTGGATGAAACATCACCCGTAGTGACTTCCACCCGATCAACCATATCCTGTCCATCCGGGATAATAATCGGGGTAATGAGCGGATATCCGGCAGCTTCAATGACCTTACGATCAAATTCCAGCAGCGTTTGCCCAGCTCTTACATGTTCGCCTGCTTCGACATGCATGTTGAAGCCCTCGCCCTTCAGCGATACGGTGTTAATCCCAACATGAATCAGAATCTGCAGACCGCTCGCATGTTCCAGGATGACCGCGTGTTTGCTCTTAATCACATGTGCAACTTGTGCATCAAACGGGGCAACCACCTGATTGCCTGAAGGTTCAATCGCTACGCCTTCTCCCATCTGCTTCTCTGCAAAAGCCGGATCAGGCACTTGTTCCAGCGGGACCGCTGTTCCTGTTAATGGAGCCATTACTTCCAGCGTGTTAACAGGTGCATCCCCAACTTGTGCATTCGTGCGAGTCCGCTCAGTTACTGTTGTATCTGTATTGGAGACTGCTGTATTTGCAGTGGATGCTGCTGGTGTTGTTTTGCTTACAGAACCAGTCCCGATATTGTTGCTGCGATCTTGCTTTCTCATCTTCGCTCTACCGAAAATAACCGTCAGAACAAATGGAACGATCAGCACAATCGCCATGCCGATAAAGAATACTCCCCACTTGTTCGGGAATATGGACAGGAATCCTGGAACACCACCTACACCAATGGAGGTTGCCTGAACATTGTTCATGGTTAACAGTACTCCACCAATGGCCGAACCAACCATACCGAAGATAAATGGATAACGATAACGGATATTGACCCCGAAGATCGCAGGCTCCGTCACACCGAGGAAAGCTGACACAGACGAAGTCGCTGCAAGTCCTCTCATCTTTTGTTCACGCAGAACAAGCATCATAGCCAGCGCCGCAGAACCCTGTGCGATATTGGACAACGCCAGCATCGGCCACAGGAATGTACCTCCCTGACTGCCAATCAGTTGTACGTCAACCGCCAGGAACGTATGGTGCATACCCGTAATAACCAGCAATGCATACAGACCACCATAGATCAGACCACCGAGTGCTGCATAGGAATCATAAATATAAATCAGACCTGATGTAATCGCATTCGCAATGGCGAACGTAACCGGACCAATGATAGTGAACGCGAGAAATCCGGTAATAAGCAAAGTTACGGGTGCAACGACAAGCAATTTGACGGAGTCATGCACTCTTTTGTTCAGGAAAATCTCAAGTTTGGCCAGCAGATAAGCCGAAACCAATACCGGCAGCACCTGACCCTGATAACCAATTTTCTCAATGTGCCTGCCGAAGAGATTCCAGGTCGGCACGGTACCTTCATTTACTGCATTGGCATAGCCATAGGCACTCAGCAGATCAGGGTGCACCAGGATCAACCCAAGCACAATCCCGAGCAGCGGGCTTCCGCCGAACCTTTTTACCGCTGACCAACCAATCAATGCAGGCAGGAATGTAAAGGCTGTACTCGCAATGGTATTAATGATGGATGCGAGGTCCTTCCATGCCGGATAGACGTCGACCAGTGATTGTTCATCAAAAAAGATGCCTGGCCCTGTCAATATGTTGTTGATTCCGAGCAGAAGACCTGCCGTAATAATGGCAGGCAGGATTGGAATAAAGATATCCGAGAGCGTTTTGATCGCACGCTGGATTGGATTTTGCTTTTTGCCGGCAGCCGCCTTCACATCATCCTTGGAAGCGCGGTCACCGCCTGTGATCTGGATCATCTCATCATATACCTTATCGACCAGCCCGGGTCCAATAACGACCTGAAACTGTCCTTGGGATGAGAATTGGCCTTTGACCAGATCATTCCGGTCCAGACCTTCGGTATCCACTTTACTTTCATCATACAAGGCAAACCGGAGTCGTGTAACGCAGTGTGTTGCCGCTTCGATATTCTCTTTTCCACCGACAGCACGTACGATCTCCTCAACCTGTTTTCTATCGATTGCCATATTGTCACTTCCCATTTCAATAATGTGAATTAGTCCTCTTGTGGTACAAGCCACATATAGGATGCGTACGGACTGAGTGAGATGACCTGTTCCAGATCAGGTGACGCCTCCGTATTGCCAATGAGCAATTCAGCCGTTTTTCCGGATACGTGATCGTTCCAGACCGCAGCCGGAAATGTAAAGGAAACGTCTTTCTTGCTGAAATTGGACACTACAATCAACGTTTCATTACCGTTCGTCCGTGCATAGGCGAATACTTCCGGGTGTGCATCATCCAGTCGTTCATACAAACCGTCGGTCAACACAGGAACCTCTTTGCGCAGAGCAATGAGCTTGCGGTAGTGATAGTAGATCGAATTCGGATCCGCCAACTGTTCAGCTACATTAGTCGATGGATAACGTTCATCCACTTTGATCCAAGGGGTGCCCGTTGTGAATCCGGCGTTCTTGCTGTCATCCCATTGCATTGGTGTACGGGAGTTATCACGGGAGCGCTCTTTCACAATTGCAAAGGCTTCTTCCGCCGATTTTCCGCGTTCTTCCTGAAGCAGCCGGTACATATTCGTGGATTCAATGTCCCGGAATTCGCTTACGTCATTCCAGACGGGATTCGGCATTCCGATCTCTTCTCCTTGATACACGTACGGCGTGCCCTGCATGCCATGAATGGTTGTTGCCAGCATTTTGGCACTCTCGGCACGGTAGTCCCCATCATCTGCGAAACGGGAAAGTGCACGCGGCTGATCATGATTGTTAAGGAAGAGCGCGTTCCAGCCTCCACCAGCCTGCATTCCTGTCTGCCATTCACTGAACAGCCGTTTCATTGCTTCAAAATCATAAGGCATCAGTTCCCATTTCTGCCCATTGGGGTAATCCACTTTCAAGTGGTGAAAATTGAATGTCATTGAAAACTCGCGTGAAGCCGGATTCGAATATCGGATGCAGTGTTCCAGCGTTGTGGAGGACATCTCTCCAACCGTGACCATGTTATATGGTCCAAACACTTCGTCATACATCTCGGTAATATATTCGTGAACACGTGGTCCGTCAGTGTAAAACTTGCGACCGTCACCAGGCCCTTCGCTGCCATCATCATTAGGGAAACGCTGATCCTTGGAGATCAGATTAATGACGTCCATCCGGAAACCGTCAACACCCTTCTCTGCCCAAAACTTGATCATGTCCCGCACAGCCTTGCGAACCTGTTCATTTTCCCAGTTCAGATCAGCCTGTGTCTTATCAAACAACGTCAGGAAATACTGTCCCGTCTGTTCGTCATACTGCCATGCCGGTCCGCCAAACTTCGACTGCCAGTTGTTCGGTACACCGCCATCCGGAGCCGGATCTTTCCAAATATAATAATCCCGATATGGATTATCCTTGGAAGAACGCGCCTGCTTGAACCATTCATGCTCGGTGGACGAGTGGTTCACCACAATATCAATCATCAGTTTCATGTCACGGTCTTTCAGACCCTTCAGTAATTCATCAAAATCTTCCATCGTGCCAAAGTCCGGATTAATCTTATAATAGTCCGCTACGTCATACCCATTATCATTTTGCGGGGAGACATACACCGGCTGAAGCCATACAATATCGATTCCCAGATGCTGCAAATAGTCCAGCTTCTCGGTCAGCCCCCGAATATCCCCGGTGCCAGAACCCGTGGTGTCATTGAAGCTCTTGGGATATACCTGATACACCGTGGAGGTTTTCCACCACGATGAGGAAGTTGTATCATTTGAACTCATGTTAACGCCTCCAATAAATTGTATTGCTCATGATCGATATCTCAGTTAACTACATTTCTATATTACATAAGTAAACATGTATATACAAGTTGAAACTATAATATACCTAGAATATTCCTCTTCTACACATTCCCCATTAATCGATGCTCTGTAACATAAAACAAGTATGATTACGTTTGACAACTCCCTGATACACGTATTGGTGAACTAAAAAAACCGCCTGTCTTCACAGTCATAGGACTGCAAATACAGACGGTTTACATAGGAATTGCGGGTTCGCATAGCGAGGGAGTGAAATCATGAATCAAGGCTTCTATGTCTACTTCTAGAGCATATCGGGTGACACGACTCTGTTCCCTTGTTCAGACTTATGTAACGTCAACGAAGATATTGAAGCCTGCTCTTCCCGTTCCAGATCTGTGGCACTAATTTCACCTGAGAGCACGGCGCGCATGCGCTTTTGATCCAGCAGTCCTTCCCATTTCGCCACAACGAATGCTGCCACGCAATTACCCATCAGATTCGTGAAGACACGCATCGTGTCCATGAAACGATCCGCCCCAAGCAGCAAGGCAACCGCAGCAACCGGGAATGCATTTAGTGCTGCTGCTGTAGCCGATAATGCGAGGAAGGCAGAACCGGGAACACCAGCCATCCCCTTTGAGCTTAGCATCAGCACGAGCAAAATCGTGATTTCCTGTGCCAGCGTCAGGTCAATGCCGACAGCCTGGGCCAGAAAAACGGTTGCGAGTGACAGATAGATTGAAGCGCCATCCAGATTGAACGAGTACCCTGTCGGAACAACGAGACCTACAACTGCGCGATCACAGCCTGCTTTCGTTAGCTTATCCATCATACGCGGCATGACCACTTCGGATGAACCTGTTCCAATCGCCAGCATGACTTCAGAACGCGTATATTTTACGAATTGCAAAAAGTTGAGTCCCGTAATCCACCAGGCGGCAAGTGCAAGCATCACCAGAAATAACAGCGCAGCTCCATAGCAGGCAACGATAAGCATGCCGAATGATGAGAGAGTGGAGGCGCCGTATGCCCCAACCGTATAAGCCATGGCTCCAAATGCACCGATCGGCGCGAGCTTCATGATATAACCGATAATCCGAAACAGGATTCCCAAAACATTTTCAATCAATGTGAGCACATTTTCTTTTGCTTTGCTTTCCGTTGCCGCCAGAGCTACTCCAAACAAACAGGCTACAAGCAGCACTTGCAGTAATGCATTTTGTGCAAAGGCGTCCACTACACTTGTCGGGATGATATTCATGATAAAATCCACCACATGCGGCAGCTCGGAGCCGTTCGTTTTGGCGTCAATACCGCTTGCATCAATTGTTGAAGGATCAACATTCATGCCTGCACCTGGACGAAGCAGGTTTGCCGTGCCGAGACCAAGGACCAGAGCGACAGTTGTTGCAATCTCGAACCATATTATCGCTTTGAGGCCGATGCGTCCTACCGACTTCAGATCACCGATTTTGGCAATGCCTGTAACGATCACCATGAAAATAAGCGGTGCAATAATCATTTTAATCAACTTGATGAAGCCTGTTCCAAAGGGTTGCAGCAAGCTGCCCAGATCTGGCCACAAGACACCTACGCCTATCCCGATGATCACCGCCACAATAATTTGGAAAAACAATGATTTAATAAATGACATGAACGCTCCCCCTATTTTAGGCCAATTCGGATCGATTGTTTCCGTGTAATTTTTTATAACATTCGTGAACAGCCTCCAACAATTGAATTTCAATATTTTTGTCATATTCACCAACTCCAAGCCTACATTTTGAACCTGGAAACGAAAAAAAGACGAATATCACGTCAGTTATCATAACGTGATATTCGCCTTTGGCCGATTGTTCAACCTATCATAGAACATCGGTTCATATACAAAAATTTATTTTAGCGTTCAGTAAGTGCAACTTGTTTCATTCATTACAACGACTACAACGTCAGTGATTCGCCAGGTGCCAATACTTGACCTTCAAGTCCTTTGGCAGCGAGCTGCTGCACAAACTTCTCGGAATCCTGACGGATCACCGGGAACGTGTCATAGTGCACAGGAATGGTCAGCTTGGCGTTAAACCACTCTGCAGCTTGCAAAGCATCTTCAGGGCCCATCGTGAAATGCCCGCCAATAGGCAGAAAAGCTACATCGATCTGATGACGATCACCAATCATTTTCATATCGCCGAACAGACTCGTGTCTCCGGCATGCAGAACCGTTTTGCCGCCGATGTTAATGATATATCCCGCAGGCAACCCTGCATACATAATCCGCTGCTCTTCTTCCAGCACAATTCCCGAAGTATGGAAAGCCTGAATCATCTTGGCTTGAGCGAAATCCAGATCCACCGTGCCGCCCATATTCATGCCAATCGTATCGAGCCCTTTCCACGACATGTATGTAGCCAGCTCCACAATTGCTACCACTTTGGCATGATTCGCCTTGGCAATCGGTTCAGCATCGAGAATATGATCCATATGTGCATGTGTCAGCAAAACGGCATCCGTTTTGATGTCTTCCGGTTTGGTAACGGCCAGCTCATTGCCGCGCAGGAATGGATCAATAATTAATGACTTCTCCTCCGTACCCAATTGTACACTGGAGTGTCCGTGATACGTAATTTTCAACATAGAGTAACCTCCTGACGATTCCGATATGAGCAACCTTATCTGGTTGATTCATGTCAATTATAATGGCATTTACCTATCTCATTATAATTCAAACCCTTGGGCAGAAGCAAAATGCTGCCTTCAAGATTGCATCATGTATACCCTGGCCTCATAAGGCTGCAGCAGAATGGTACCTTCATCCGTTGAATACCGTTTCTTCACATTGCTGATGACCAGCTTGGCCTGATTCTCTGTCCATCCTTCGGGCCATTGCATTTCAGGTTCATTCCCGCGGAAGTTCAAAATGATGAGCATCTTCTCGTCACCCAACGTGCGAGTGTAGGCATATATGTCCGGATCATCTGGCAAAAGCAGCTCATACGCACCATAAATGAGAACTTTGCTCTTTTTTCGGATGGCAATCAGCTTCCGATAATAATGCAAAACGGAACCGGGGTCATTTTCAGCGGCGGCCACATTGATCTCGGTGTAGTTATCATTGACCTGAATCCAGGGCTGACCTTCTGTGAATCCCGCATGCTCTGTATCATCCCATTGCATGGGTGTACGTGCATTATCTCTGCTTTTCTTCCAGATGGCTTCCATAATGTCATTCTTGTCCCGTCCCTGTGCGATATAATGTCTGTAATAATTCATGGTTTCAATATCACGATACTGGTCAATATTCGGAAAAGCCACATTCGTCATGCCAATCTCTTCACCCTGATAAATGTAAGGAGTTCCCTCAAGCGTGAGCATCCACGTAGCCAGCATCTGGGCAGAGCGAATTCGGTAACGCCCATCATCTCCAAAACGGGAAACCGGACGAGGCTGATCATGATTGCCCATATAGTTGGCATTCCAGCCTCTGCCATGCAGTACCGTTTGCCAGCGGCTCATGATTTCTTTCAGTTCAGTCAGCTTCCACTCCCGGTAGTTCCACTTGCCAATCCCGGAAGATTTGGCATCCACAAACATATGTTCAAACTGGAACACCATGTTCAATTCATTGCGATCTGTACCAACATAAGCGAGTGCCTGCTCAGGACCAAGACCTGACGTTTCTCCAACAGTCATGGGACCATAAGGTTTCAGGATCATATCGTTCAACTTGTTCAAAATGGAGTGCACCTGTTCCAGGTTGGAAAACAGCTGATATGCCGGTACAACCGGCAGATTGTCTGGATTGTGCGCACTCGGCAGCCCTTCTGCCTTGGCAATATGAGCTACCGCATCAAAACGGAACCCGTCTACCCCTTTTTGCAGCCACCAATGCACCATTTCATACATTTCTTCTGCCATCTGTGCGTTGTTCCAATTCAAATCGGGCTGATGCTCCGAGTACAGGTGCAGGTAGTATTCATTCGTTTCCGGATCATGCTTCCACACGGATCCGCCAAAATAGGATTCCCAGTTGTTCGGCACCTGACCATTTTTACCTGATCGCCAAATGTAATAATCCCGCTTGGGATTGACCTTGGAGGAACGGGATTCGGCAAACCAGGCATGCTCATCCGATGTGTGATTCAGCACCAGATCCATCATGATTTTGAGGCCTCTGCGGTGAGCCTCTTCCAGTAACCGGTCGAAATCCTCCATCGTGCCAAATTTACGCATAATGGCATAATAATCGCTGATATCGTAACCATTGTCTTGTCCGGGAGATTCATAAATCGGACAGATCCAGATCACGTCGATCCCCAGATCCGTCAGGTAATCGAGTTTTTCATAAATGCCCTGCAGATCACCATGACCATCTCCATCCGAATCCTTGAAACTGATCGGATAGATCTGGTATACAACACTCTCTTTCCACCACACGATGTGGATCACCCTGCTTCCGTTGTATTCTATTTCAGGCTGTATATCACGATTCCTATATCTGCTGTATGAACATGTATGCCTTTTCAATACAGAATAACCCGTTAATATGTTTTATCCGAAATGCAGGCCATATAAACACACCCGTTTTCCGAGGCACGAAAAAAGATCAGAATAAACTTCCGCCTCCGTGGCAGATTTTTATTCTGATCTTGTTCTGGTCTGGATGAACAGGCGAAAAACAACGTATCCAATCCAGGCGCCTATGGTATTAAGGATTATGTCATCCACGTCAAACGAACCAACACGCGTGACCAGCTGCGTCAACTCAACAGCAAGCAGCAGCAAGATAACTGCCATCGTAAACCTCAACCCTGTTCGGCATTTGCGAAACAGCCAGGGAATCCATATGCCTAGTGGAATAAACAATACAATGTTACCGAAGAGGTTTTTCACCCATGTTTCCGCATTATACCTGTCCCTTTCCAACAGTAAGGGTTTAATCGTCTCCAAGGGGATCAGATTGTATTGATAACGATCCCCTGAGGTTCTCCCTTGAATAAATAACAAATCGCCCATAATCAGCATATATGCAATTGCAAAAACGGCCACCAGGAGCAATATCCATGGAGCATGGATACCCTTTCCTTTGTTCATTCTCTATACTCCTCCGGGTCCTTTTTTTTCCGCAGAGCGGCTCCTTTATTTTATCGGAATGTAGATCTTCATGTCCAATTGCTCTGGGGTTGATTTCCACACATCGGTCACCTCAAAATCAGGTCCTTCCCTGCGTTCATAATTCGACTGAGGCAGCCAGCTGCCATAAATCATTTTCCGGATATCTTGCCCGGAACCATCGACCGTGAACTCAGCGTACAAGCCACCCGGAATCTCAAACGTCGTATATCCAGGCTGAAGCTCCGGCGCATCAGATGAACTTTCCTCGCCAATAAGGAATGTGAACGCTCCATCATCTTTGAATCTACAGGCTATCCCATAAGCCAAATCGGGACGTGTTCGTTCAGGGATACTCATAAATTTCTGCTCTGCGCCAAAATCATGATAAAATCCGGGGATATCCGTATAATGCTGATCTCCATTTAAATTGGTCTGGTATGCATAACCTATAATCTGAATGGCATCCATAGTAACCAGGCGTGGTTTGTTCATATAAAATTCTCCTCCCAGCTGTGTTCGATAATCATTAAAATCAATACTCCGCTGCATCTTGGAAGAACACGGCTGTTCATTCAGCCTGCGAAACCGGGCGGGTGTCATTCCCCAGTGAGCCGTAAATGCCCGTGTGAACGCTTCCTGAGATTGATATCCCCAACTTAAGGCAATATTGAGTATGCCATCTGCCGAGTCACGCAAATGGCGTGCAGCTTCAGTCAACCTGCGTTTCCGTACATACTCCAGTACGGTAAATCCGGTGATCGCCTGAAATAAACGCTGGAAATGAAATCCGGAAAAGCCTGCTTTGGCCGACGCTTCTCTAATATCAAATTCATCTTGCAAATGATCTTCGAGATACGTAATGGCAAGCTGTATACGTGTGTAATGATCCATGGCGAATACTTTCCTTTCTTGGTCGAAATATAGATACTATGATTTCTTGTTAATTATCGCTCAGCGGCAGCATCTTTTTTTGATTTTGCGTGCGAAGATGAGAACTACGTCTCCAACAAAAAAAAGCATGACAAAGTCCCCTTGGATCAAGGGGACTTTGTCTCTTCACTTATTTAAAAACTTCTAAATCACTTATTCATATTAGCCTTTCCAGTGTCCAGACACCGGATGAATGCCCCAGATGTCGGTCGCATACTCACTTATGGTACGATCACTGGAGAAAATACCGGATTGTGCCGTGTTCAGCACGGTTTTGCGTGCCCAGCCTGGCACATCCCGATAAGCCTTATCAATGGACGCATGCGCATCTGTATAAGCAGCAAAGTCACGCAATACAAAGTATTCATCTCCATGTGCGAGCAGCGAGTCATAGATATCCCAGAACTCTCCTTCTCGGCAGCAGAACGCACCTGGATGAACAAGCTGTTCAACCACTTCGCGAATGCGTTCATCCTGCTGCACAATCTCGTATGGACGATAGCTGCCGGAACGATAATAATCCAGCACTTCGTCTGCACGCAGACCGAAGATAAACATGTTTTCTTCCCCGACCTGCTCCGCCATCTCCACGTTAGCCCCATCCATTGTACCGATGGTTAATGCACCATTCATCATAAATTTCATATTTCCAGTACCCGACGCTTCCTTACCGGCAGTCGAGATCTGTTCACTGACGTCCGCGGCCGGAATAATCTTTTCCGCCAGAGAGACGGAATAATTTTCGAGGAAGAATACCTTCAGACGGTCATTCACAGCCTTATCCTGATTTACAGTATCTGCCACCGTATTGATCAGCTTGATAATTTTCTTCGCAAAATAGTAACTTGGTGCGGCCTTCGCCCCAAAAATGAACGTACGTGGCACGATATCAAACGACGAATCGTTCTTAAGACGGTTATACAGATGCATGACGTGTAAAATGTTTAGGAGCTGGCGTTTGTAGCCATGCAGCCTTTTCACCTGTACATCAAAAATGGAATCCGGATTAACCGCCGTTCCGGTATGATCCAGAATGTACGCAGCGAGCCGTTCCTTATTTTCGTGTTTGATGGACCTGAACTGCTCCTGGAAAGAAGCATCGTCTGCAAATCCCGTGAGTTCATTGAGCCTGCCCGGCTCGGTAATCCATTCACTTCCTATGGTATCAGTAATCAGACTGGACAGTTTCGGATTCGCATGCATCAACCAGCGGCGATGGGTTATCCCATTCGTCTTATTGTTGAAACGCTCCGGATACAGGGCATAGAACGGTGCCATCTCCCGTTCCTTCAATATTTCAGTATGCAGCGCGGCCACACCATTGACACTATGACTGCCGACGATCGCCAGATGTGCCATACGAACTTGATCGTTTGCAATGATGGCCAGGTGCTGAATCCGATCTTGTTCTCCCGGATAACGATCCAGAAGCATGCCGCAGAAGCGTTTGTTAATCTCTTCAATGATCATATAAATGCGCGGTAACAGCTTGCTGATCATGGATACAGGCCACTTCTCCAGCGCCTCGCTAAGCGTTGTATGATTCGTATAGGAAACGGTGCGCGTTGTGATGTCCCATGCTTCGTCCCAACCATACCCCTTTATGTCAATGAGAATACGCATCAATTCCGGAATAACCAGCGTAGGATGGGTATCATTAATGTGGAAAGCCACTTTGTCTGGTAATCGGTCATATGGCAGTTCCAGCTTGTTAAATGTCCGCAATGCACTTTGCACACCGGCAGAGCACATGAAGTATTGCTGTTTCAAACGCAGCAGCTTGCCCTCGTACTGGGAATCATCCGGATACAGGAACTCGGAAATCGACTCCACGGAACGACTGTAATCCAAGTAACCGTAATAGTTCGAAGGGGTATCCAGTGATGTTTCCCGTTTCGGTTCGGCACTCCACAGGCGGAGCGTATTCACATGGGGCTGACCATAACCCAAGACAGGGATATCGTAAGGGACTGCAACAACAGATTCGGCATCTTTGGTAACAAAATGATAATGTCCATCCTGCTCATAGGCCTCCACCCGGCCCCAGAATTGAACTTCTACCTTTTTGTCCGGGCGTCGTACTTCCCATTCATTGCCCTTGTCGAGCCAATTGTCCGGAAGTTCTACCTGGTTGCCACCAATGATTTTTTGCTCAAACAATCCGTATTTGTACCGAATGCCGCATCCATGGCCGGCGTAGCCGAGTGATGCAAGCGAATCCAGAAAACACGCCGCCAGTCGGCCCAATCCGCCATTACCCAAACCTGCGTCAGATTCCTGTTCCTCTATTTCCTCCAGCGAGAAGCCCAGTTCGGCGAGACTGTCGCGAACCAATTCCAGTTCATTCACGTTCAACAGATTGTTACCCAGCAGACGTCCAATCAGGAATTCCAGCGAGAAGTAATAAACCTGTTTATCCTGGCGCTGCTTAAATCCCTGATTCGACGCTGCCCAGTCTTGACCTGCATACTCACGGATCATGCTTCCCAGAACGTGATAGACATCTTCCTTCGTGGCTTCTTCAAGCGGTTTGCCCAATTTGCTGACCAGATTCCGTTGAAAGATACTCTTGAACGTTTCCTTGTTGTCAAACAAAAGCAGGTTCCTCCCGGTGAAATTCTGTATATCGTGAAAAAATAATTATTACACTGGCCACTACGCTGGCAGAACAACCTTCCGATCACTGTTATCCCCGGATTTCTTTGATCTAGTTTGTTAAATGTAGAAATCCGGGGATAAAGGTGAACGCTACGCTTCTCCAGGTTTTTTCTGCCCTCTTCGTTCACATGCAATTTCAATTTTCACCAAGTATACAGAATTTTTATTTTATTTATAGATGATATCGGTTAACAGCTGGTATTAGATAATAGTGCTCTTTGCCAAGATATACGGGTTTGACGGATCCCCAATCAGCGTCTGTCCACCCGTCAGTTTCACGTCTTTGTCCAGAATCACATTCTCCAGTACCGCGTCTTCACCGATATAACATTTTTGCATAATAATCGAACCTTTGATTTTGGCTCCCTTGGCTACGTGCACACCCCTGAACAATATGCTGTTCTCCACTTCTCCGCCCACAATACATCCGTTTGCAAGCAGTGAGTGCTTCACCTCGGCAGTGTCAAGGTATTTGGCAGGTGCCTCATACTTGATCTTGGTCTGAACCGGTTCTTCCTTGAACAGTTGTTCATACAATCCCGTATTCAATAATTCCATACTGTTGCGATAATAGCTGTCAATTGAATTGATTACGGCGTGATAACCATCATAGGCGTATGCCGCAATGTTCAATCCATCCGGATTTTTCTGGATGACATCACGGAAGAAATTACTCTCGCCATGATCTATGCAGCGCTGTACCTGGCGCAGGAACAATTTCTTTTCCATGATGAAAATTTCTGTATATATATTCGGGTGATCGGCGCTTTGGTGAATGTCCACCACGTTACCGTTCCCGTCATGTTCAACTTTGACACAGGCGTCGTGCTCAGGAAGCAGTTGGCCCACTCTTTTGCAAACGAGAGTCACGTCTGCTCCCTTGCTTACATGATATCTGTAGACATCCTGCAGATCCGCTTTGGTCACATGCCGACTACCCGCATGAACCACGTATTCCCCCGCCCCACGGTGGAAGAAATCAAGATTGTTGTGAAAATGCTGCAAATCCCCCTGCGACGTATCGGTCGGATCATTCCAGTCCGGCGGCAAGATAAACATGCCTCCATGCTTGCGGTCCAGATCCCAAGGCTTGCCGTCACTCAGGTGATCCATCAGCGAACGGTATTTGCGGCGGACAAAAACACCAATACTCTCAATGCCCGCATTCATCATGTTGGACAATACAAAATCAATCAGACGGTAACGCCCCGCATAAGGCACTGCGGCTCCGCAGCGAAAGTACGTCAATTCCTTCAATTCCTCTAGTTCCTGATCAAGGTTAATAACACCGATTAATGGTTTCATCGCATGCACCGTCCTTTGGGCTCAGATTAGACTTTAGTTGTCATTCCCTGTTGAAGCTGTCGTTCCAATTCCTCCTGGTCAACAAGCAACACGTCACTTTCATCCTCTGGAGCAGGAGATAGATAGACTCCATCTGGTATGACCAGCCCTTCGGCAATGATGGCCTTGTGAATGCGGACGTTTTGCCCAATCTTTACCCGAGGCATTACGACTGAATCAATTACGGAACTATGCTCTCCGACCTCCACCCCGTAGAACAATACGGAATGATTGACCTCACCATGAACAACGCTGCCCTCACTAATAATGCAATTCCGCACCTTGGCGGCAGGCGAAATATACTGTGCGGGCTGGTTCGGATTACGGGTATAAATGCGCCAATCCGGATCATTCAGGTTGAGCGGTGTATCCTCATCCAGCAGATCCATGTTGGATTCCCACAGACTGCGGATGGTGCCTACATCTTTCCAATAGCCTTCAAAAGGGTAGGCATATAAGGATTTTTCATTTTCAAGCAATAAGGGAATGATGTCTTTGCCAAAATCGTATGAGGTGGATGCCTGCTGTTCGTCCTGGATCAGGAAGCGTTTCAATACATCCCACTTGAAGAGATAGATACCCATGGAAGCAAGTGTGCTTTTGGGTTCAGGAGGCTTTTCTTCGAATTCGTAGATGCGGTAGTCATCGTGGGTGTTGAGCAGCCCGAACCTGCTGGCCTCTTCCAGCGGAACGTCAATGACGGATATGGTGCAATCTGCATCTTTCTCTTTGTGATACTGGAGCATTTTTTCGTAATCCATTTTGTAGATGTGATCTCCTGATAGAATAAGCACGTGTTCTGGATCGAATTGTTCAATAAAGTTCAAATTGCGGTAGATCGCATCCGCCGTGCCACGGTACCAGCTGCTCCCGTCTTCACGTTCATGTGGAGGAAGTACATATACTCCGCCATTTTTGCGATCCAGATCCCAATCACTGCCGATGCCAATATATGAATGGAGTACCAGAGGTTCATATTGTGTGAGCACACCGACGGTGTCGATGCCCGAATTGGAGCAGTTGCTTAGAGGAAAATCAATGATCCGGTAAGTCCCGCCAAAATATACAGCCGGCTTAGCCAGTGATTTGGTCAACCCTTTTAACCTTTTGCCTTGCCCTCCTGCGAGCAGCATCGCTACAACTTCTTTTTTTGCCATCATTACAGCCTCCTCCACGCGCATTCGTTCTAGTTCATTTCAGAGCCCATAATCTTGTATTCTGTTGTGTGGACGCTGTTGTCATGATTAGGAGCATGCTGTACAGACAAACCTTGTACATTGGTGTGAAATCTCTTTGAGATTGCAACTGAACATCATTCATTGTCATGTCTGAGTAGGGTGATCATTGCAGAGAGTAGCCGTTACTTGCCGTGCAGAGGTGATTGGTGGATTCGAAATTAAGATGTACCCCGTGAAAAATGCAATACACAATCCCTAATTAACATTAAACACGAAACGGGCTGAGGAATCTTGCTGGAAACGTAAGACAAAAGTTCAGGTCTGAAATCACTCCTTTCTGATGCTGTTGTGATTAGATTATTGTATTCGCTATACAGGAATCAAAATCCTTTTGGTTCTGTACGAATGATCAAAATGCAAAAATAGTAATGTCTAAGTGTCATGACAAAAAACCGGGACTCCTCCCGGTTCATATGCCTGCTTTACATTATTTATCTGCTACCTCACTCAGTGCTTTATAACTGGCATGTCTATTACTTATATAATCTTGCGGAAAAGCTCCACGACTTCTTCTTTGGAAGGCTGATACGGATTGCCTGGGGCACACGCATCTTTCATTGCATTATCCGCAAGCAGTTCAAGATCAGGATCCGTCACACCCAGTTCAGACAACTTCTCTGGAATGCCCACTTCCCTGGAAAGCTGGCGAATGGCATCGATGACATATGTGGAACATTCCTCATCACTCTTGCCCTTCACATTCATGCCTATGGCTTTGGCAATATGCCGGAATTTGCCGGGCACATGCTTCGCGTTCATCTCCTCCACATAAGGAAGCAGCATGGCGTTACATACACCATGCGGCAGATCATACACTCCCCCGAGTTGATGCGCCATGGCATGCACGTAACCCAAACCGGCATTATTAAAGGCGATACCACCCAAGAAGCAGGCATAGGTCATATGTTCCCGTGCTTCGAGGTCACTTCCGTCTCTGACGGCTCTCGGCAGGTATTCAAAGATCAGCTCAACCGCTGCTGCAGCTGTTGCGCTGGTCACTGTAAATCCACCAGGGGTCACCATTGCTTCCACCGCATGAGTTAAAGCATCCATGCCTGTTGCTGCCGTAAGGCTGGCTGGCTTGCTCAGCATCAATTCCGGATCATTCACTGACAGGGAGACCAGACTGTTTCGATCTACCATTACCATTTTCACCTTTCGTTCCTCATCTGTAATCACGTAGTTAATGGTCACCTCGCTCGATGTACCTGCTGTAGTGTTAAATGCTACAAGCGGCACAGACTTATGATGGGATTGATGTAATCCTTCGTAGTCACGAATATGTCCACCATTGGTAGCTACGATGCCAATCCCTTTGGCTGCGTCCTGGGGCGAGCCTCCACCTATGGATATAATGGCGTCACAGCCATGTTCCTGAAACATTTTCAGACCCTCATGCACATTTTGACACGTTGGATTGGGCTGTACTTCATCATATACGACATAGTCTAGCCCTGATTTTCTTAATATAGACAATACCTGTTCCGCTACACCAGAAGAGATCAACTGTCGATCACTTACAACTAGTGCCTTGCAAATATCCATGTCCTGAATCATCCTGCCTGCTTCCTGTAAACATCCTCTACCCATCAAGTTCACGGGCGGAACATAATAAGCATGTGTTGCCATCTGAACCAGCCTCCTGTAACCCCTGATTTACTGTCTTCATTGTAACTGAATCCGTTTTCACATTTAGTGAAATAAATCACAATAAGCCTGAGAAATGTTACACAGCCACATTATTTCACTCCACTTTTACAGTGTACATCCCATTCAATCTATACGAAAAAGCGGCTCTGAAACCTTTGGTTTCAGAGCCGCTTCATTTTCACTTGCCGAGTCAGTGTACCATTCAGCCATTTCTCGATAGACAGGTACTTGGTTCAACAAAGCCCCAATTTACAACGCTTTATCGTCTACCCCATCCAGCCAGGCTTCAATATCACCGATAACAGATGAGACACAACCGTCCTCGAACGGAGAGTTCAGTCCTGCCAGTTCAACCAATCCTGTGAAAGAGAGACTTCCTCCCGCTTTGCACAATGTGAGATAATCGGCCCATGCAGACTTCATATCCTCGTTACTGCGTTTCCAGAACTGGAATGCACAGATCTGTGCCAGGGTGTAGTCAATGTAATAGAACGGCGAGGAAAAAATGTGTCCCTGCTTGTGCCAGAATCCGCCCTGCTCCAGATAGGCATTATCCTTGTAATTGATGTGTGGCAGATACGTTTTCTCAATGTTGCGCCATGCCTGTTTGCGCTCAGCCGGTGTTGCATCCGGATTGGCATAAACAAAGTGCTGGAATTCATCCACCGCAACACCATAAGGAATAAACAGCAATCCGGAAGACAGGTGATCGAACTTGTATTTGTCCGTATCTTCCTTGAAGAACAATTCCATCCATGGCCATGTGAAGAACTCCATGCTCATGGAATGAATCTCTGCCGATTCGTAAGTCGGCCAGTTGTATTCCGGCACTTCAAAGTGACGGCTCTCATAAACCTGGAACGCGTGTCCCGCTTCGTGTGTCAGGACATCGATATCACCGGAAGTACCATTGAAGTTCGAGAAAATAAACGGCACTTTATAATCATTCAGGAAGGTGCAATAGCCTCCACCCTGCTTGCCTTTTTTGCTCACCAAATCCATCAGTTCGTTATCCGTCATCATCTGGAAGAACGTATCCGTCTCCGGTGACAATTCAGCGTACATTTTTTTACCATTTTCAATAATCCAGTCCGGATCACCTTTCGGTGTCGGGTTACCTGTCTTGAAGCTGAAACCCTGGTCATAATAATAAAGGGTATCCACATCAATCCGGCTGCGCTGACGCTCTCTGAGCTTTGTTGCAACCGGCACGATATAATCACGAACCTGCGCTCTAAAGTTGGCTACCATCTCTGCGTTATAATCAGTACGGTTCATGCGGTCATAGCCCAGTTCCACATACGACGGATAGCCTAATTTTTTCGCGATTTGCGTACGCACTTTCACCAGTTCATCGTAAATGCGATCAAATTCCGCTTCATGCTCGGCCATGAATGTATATCTTGCTTCCGAAGCGCGCTCGCGCATGGAACGGTCCGTGGACAATTCAAAAGGATGCAATTGCGGCAATGTACGTTCTTCACCTTCAAACGGAATTTTGGCCGAAGCAATCAGCTGGTTGTATTCCGTGGAAAGTTTGTTCTCTTTTTGAAGGTCCTCGATAATTTCCGGGCTAAATGTTTTCAGGGACTGCTCCGCTAGTTGGAACAGCTGTGTTCCCCATTTTTGCTCCAGTTCAGCACGGAATTTGGAGTTAACCAGTGCCCGATAATAATCGGTAATGTATTCTTGAATGATTGGGGAGCTTTCATCGAGAAATTCGTTTTCTGCTTTGTAGAACGTATCATTGGTATCAATGGAATGACGGATATAGACCAATTGCGCCATGGTCTCAAAATCACTGCGCAGGACGTTAATTTGATCCATAAATCCACTCTGCTCTTCAACCGTAGCTGCTGCTTCAAACCCTTTCAGAAGCTCATGGAATGATGTTTTGATTTTTTCCAGATCGGGACGTGTATACGTATATTCACTAAATTTCATTTATGTACACCCTTTCCTCTTAGGCATATTTCGGGAAATATCCCGAGTTGGACTAATCCCTATTATACAAAAGAGCAGCCTAAAAATCCCATCTTTACGAAAAATATTTGTCCATCGGTCAAATTGCACAACACGTTTCGTTATATATATTACGTACCAATGTCAGGTACTTCTCAAACAGAAGCTCTCTGACAAATGGTCCTCATAAACAAAAAATAAACAAATAAGCCCGCCCCGCATGATCGCGAAGCAAGCTTATAGGCTTGTCTCCTATTTTCTGTTAGATTAGCTCTTGTCTTTGTCCATAATCTTATAGAACCAGCCCATTCCGACCATGCCCACAACCATTACGGCCACCATAATAATGATGTATGTCATGAATGTAACCCCCCTGCTCCCGAGTATTCAACACACTACTACCAGTTTACACGTTGAAACGCCATTTGAATTGTCCGAACATTGACAAAAATACGACATCTTTAATTTTAATCAAAAAATATTATTCCACATCCACCGTATCCGCATCCATATGTTCAAAACAGAGATTAACCGTCCGCACGTTGGCGCGGGTTCGGTGAATAACTCCAGCAGGTATCGTAATCATCTCATGAGGTTTCAGGGATACTGTCTCCCGATCCTTAAAATCAATCAGAAGCTCGCCCTCAAGTACAATAAAAAGCTCGTCCGACTTGCTGTGATAATGCCATTTGTAATCCCCTGTAAATACGGCAATCCGCAGGCAGCTCTCATTGACATCATTAATGACAAAGTTCCGGTATTGCTCCTGAATGTTCTGGCTAATTTGATCCAGATTCACAACTTCCCTTTTCGAATGACTCGTTTCCACAATACATCCCCCTTTTTCGCTTTGAGTTAAAAAATGCATCTGAACTCAGTTCGACTTCCCACTTCCTTTGGTCATATCATACCATTAAGCTACGAACCACATGTTCCCAGCTCAACGTTTCATCCGCGATATTTCCGGTGTATACTATAATTCTATGATTGGATAGGGACTATTTACATAGAAAGGTTGAAATCAATGTCGACTCGTATTCCTTTACGTCATCTATTTCTTACAATTATGCTAAGCCTTATGCTGGTTATTCTATCTGCTTGTGCGGATGGAGAAGCCCATCTCACGGTCAATATGGATGGCTCAACTGATCTGGATCTAAATCTCGGCGTAGCCGAATCAGCACTCGGAAAGATTGGACAAGACAATCTAATGACCCTGCTCGAAGATGCCCTGAAACGAAACAACTTCCAGGCAGAGGTGGTTGATGAAGGAGAACGGAAGCAGCTCTCGGCAACAACACATTATGAGAAAAGCAACACGGCTTCAAGCTTCGATATGTCCCAGCTACCTGCCGGAATCCAAGTGGAACAGTCGACTGAGCCAGGCTTCTTCACTTCCAAATTCCACATTACGGCAACCGCTGACCTGATGGAATCCATGCCGGATGGAGAGATTAAAGACCAGATCAACAAGGTGCCGAGTTTCCTCAAAAACCTGCTGCTAAAAGACGTGAATTTCGATTTCAAATTGAGTCTGCCGATCAAGGCAGACGATTCCAACGCGGATCTGGTTGAAGATCAGGGGAAGACACTAACCTGGCACGTTTCACCCCTCAATCCGAATACACTGGATTTGACGGTACAGGTTCCCAACATTCGAAACATTATCATCACAGCGGTCATTGCTTTGATTGTTATCGCTGCACTGCTTATCTGGTTTTTTGTCCGTCGCAAACGGACAAGACACCGCCGAAAGGGATAACTTCATCCGGCAAATGTTAAAACTGGGCTACAATTGGATGTTTGACTTGCCAAACCGTGTTATGGATAGTAGAATACATCCGTACTGTGAGAACGGTTAAATTCATTATGAAATAGCTAAAGAGGTGACAGGCTTCATGAATATCCGGGAATGCCCACTGCCTGGTATCGGAGTTAAGTACCAGTTTGATACAAAAAGCGGCAACCAACTGGTTATTATTGTACACGAAGATGGACGCCGCGAATTGTTCTCTGTTGATCCAAGTGATCAGGAAGAACTTACGTTGATTGCGGAACTGGAAGATGACGAATGCGTAACCCTCTCCGGATTGATTGGAGGATGGTCCTGATCCCTTTCGGTTCATGGACATGTGTTTAAACCAAAAAGCCTGACCCCACACCCGGGGTCAGGCTTTTTGACTATCATTAATCCTACTTAGCATTGACATTGCTTCTGTTTATATTAACGATGAGCCCGGATGTATGGAACCCACGTACGCAGTACACGAGTAATTTCAGATGAGCTGAACGGTTTGCTGATAAAGTCCTGCATTCCGCATTGGAGGCATGCCTCACGGTCGCTAGCACCCGCAAATGCCGTTATCGCCGCGATGACCGGAATCTCGGGATGCGTCTGTCTTATTTTGCAGGTTGCTTCGATCCCGTCCATAATAGGCATCTTAATATCCATGAAGACGATATCGTAGGATTCCCTTTCCAATGCACGTACCGCTTCATCTCCATTTTCAACAATATCACACACACCGCCGTGCTTGCGAAGCAATTCTTCCATCAGGTGGCTGTTCACTGGCTGATCCTCGGCAATTAAAATCCGGATATTGGCTGCCAGCTGGGATTGATCGTCATATCCATCTGTTTCTTCTGAACCTTCCACTACATCACCGGATTCGTCCTGCCACTTTTCAAGCAGAAGAGTGAAATGAAACTCTGCTCCCTTGCCCATTTCACTCTGTACTCCAATGGCTCCGCCCATCAGTTCAACCAGCTTTTTGCTGATCGCAAGTCCAAGCCCGGTTCCTCCGTATTTACGATTAATGGCCGGATCCAGTTGGGAGAACGATTGAAACAATTGATGCTGTTTGTCCATGGGGATGCCTATGCCCGTATCTTTTACGACGAAAGAAAGGTTCAGTTTGTTCGGATCGCCATCTTCGGCGACACTGGCATCCACACGAATCTGAATGCTGCCTTTCTCCGTAAATTTGACCGCATTGCCCACCAGGTTAATCAGAATCTGACGAATTCGGGTTTCATCCCCTCTCACACGTTCAGGAATCCGATTAGACATCTCACAATACAGCTCTATATTTTTCTCCGCAGCTTTTAAGGCAAAAAGTTCAACAACATTCGCGAGCATCTCCTGGATATCCACTGCTTCGCGTGACAGATCCATTTTACCCGCCTCTATTTTGCTGAAATCGAGTATTTCATTGAGAATGTGGAGCAGCGACTCGCCGCTATCGATTATAATTTCGGCGAATCCGGATTGCTCTGCATCAAGTTCTGTTTCCTTTAACAAATGGGCCATGCCCATAATTCCGTTCAGTGGTGTGCGAAGCTCATGACTCATAATCGCAAGAAATTCAGATTTGGCACGGTCGGCCTGTTCGGCTGCTTCCTTGGCACGAATGATGTCCTTCACCGATGTCATATCGCGGAACACCAGCACACCTCCGCGGGTATTCCCTTGGTCCATAATCGGTTTCAGCTGAAACTCTGCGAGGAAGCTGGAGCCGTCCTGTCTCCAGAAAACGGACTCCGTTCGCGGCAGGCTTCGACCTTCACGAACAGCCTTTACAATGGGTGTTTCATTCACAGGATAGGGTATCGCCTCGCTTTGCATCTGCAGGATGATATGCTCAAAGTGCCTGCCATTCATTTCGCTTGGACAAAAACCCATCATCTCGGAAGCAGCCGGATTGGCAAAAATCAATCTGCCATTCTGATCCAGTCCAATGACTCCTTCAGACATCGCATTCAGGATCAAGGCACGTTCGTAGCTTAAATTCTCGATCTCCTCCACATACCTCTTCGATTCCGTGATATCACTTGTAATCCCATATACACCAACGACCCGATCCTCAAGGATAATGGGAACATTAATAACTCGGGTTTCAATTCGGCGTCCGTCCTGGTGAATCAACCCAATTTCGTAACTTTGGGCATTTCCTTTGACGGATTCTTCAAAATGGTACCGGGTTTTGGCCAAATCCACCGGATCAATCAGATGATCAAAGGATTGACTAAGCAGCTCCTCCTTTGAATGACCTGTCAGAAGTTCCTGGCCAACGTTCGCTTTCAGCAAGTTGCCTTCCAGATCAAGTGAAGCTACGCCCAGCGGATTACAGTCAAAGAGTGACTGGTACTCCTGCAGACTCTGCTGCTGCTTTTTGCTAGCCGTCATATCCCGGGTCACTGCAATCATCTCCTGCAGGTTGCCTTTCTTATCGTAAACATAGTGGGATATGGTATCTGCCCAAACAACAGATCCATCCTTGTGCAGTAACCGATAGCTCATACGATCTGGAGCCAGACCTTGTATCTGTCCTGCAACATAAGCCTCAACGAGTGGAATATCCGCCGGATGAATACAGAATAAGCCCGATTGGCCGATCATTTCTTCAGGCTCATATCCCAGCATGCTTAGACAGGCTGGCGAAACATACTTGAACGTCCGCTCTGAATCAGCACGATGTATGGCAATAAGATCCAGGGAAGACTCTGTGAGCAGCCGAGAGATCCGGTTACTCTCCTCCAGCTGTTTACGCTGTTCGATCAAGCGCTGCTCCGCTTCCTTTTGATTCGTAATGTCCGCTGCCTGCACAAGCAGATACAGAGGATCATCGCTCGCCTCTTCCCTTACGATACAGGCTCTTATGGCCGACCATAGAAGAGAACCATCCTTGCGCTTCAGCCGAACCTCCGTTTCATACATTTGGCTTATTCCGTTCGTCATATCCCAAAACTTCGATCGAAGTTTCTCTATTTCCAGGTCATCGTCATGGATCATATGTACAATCGGGGAGTCAATCAACTCATTTTCCATAAAGCCGAGCATCTCGCAAAACGCCGGATTAAGCTGAAGCCAATGCCCGTTTACATGTGAAGCAACAGCAATGCCGATGGGTGCATATTTGTACAATTGTTCAAACAGAGAACGATTCTCTGTAATTGGATTCGACACCACTTATCCTCCTTTTTAAATTCAACATATTCCGTAATTAACAGGCTGAGCTGTACATAACTTCATCTATAGAGTAGTACCCCGAATGGGATGATGATTAAACGATATCCTATGAATCTTTTGCATGAATCGACATTTTATTTCGAAGTTTCATCCTTACTGCATCGCAGGCAAACTCATCCGGTTATTTGTCGTCATTTATATCCTTAAGATACTCGTGGTCTACCATTTGCACAAGCCTGTATGTCCAACGAAACGGAGGTTGTAATGTATGATCATCGTCGCCAATCAACCGCTTGATTTAGTGCCTACCCAGTGGTCTTCCTTTGAATGGCACTGGTTGCAGCAGCTGCAGAACAGACCCACCCTATATTCCTATCAGTCCATGGATCATCTTCAATTTGAATGGAAACTTCGGGCCTCCCTGGTTGAAGCCGCTGAGGGGCTGAATGCCAGCGGCGTCAGCTTTGCTTCATTTGAAAAATCCAGGTGCAACCCCGCGTACTGGAATCTCAATAATGAAGGAGGGTTCGAGCTTAAACCGAATGTAACTCCGGCAGATGGAATCCGGGATATTTGGAGAAATGGTTCCTTGTATGCATTTGAATGTGCAACCGCTACAGTCATTGTACTCTATGGAGGCGTACTCGGCAGTATCCGCGAAGAGGCCTTCAATTCACTCTTTCGCAACTTGCTGCTCTTTGATTGGCATTATGACAGTGACCTTCGCCTAACCGAGAAAAACGGCAGCCGTTTCGCACTTCCCGGAGATGTGCTTTATTTCAAAAACCCGGATGTCTCTTCCGAAACACCAGAATGGCAAGGGGAAAACACCATCATGCTCCGCGAAGATCTGTATTACGGTCATGGGATAGGCATTGCCTCTGGAGGGCAGATCATTCGTACGTTGAATCAATTCCGCACTCCAGGCAGCAGAGTTACGGCCTACTTAATGGATAACGTCATTTATCCCGATTTTTATTATCTGTCCCGCTTTGCCGAAAATAGTGATATAAACATGCCTGCAGGTTCTACGCCTGTTTTGCCAGGACAGTTATATGTACGTGTTGGCGGCAGCCGGTATTTGCGAACATGATTCAGATCGCTTGGGGAACGTGAGAGCAATGTGTTTCATATTTCTGAAATAGCATAAAAAGAGCCCGATGAAAGAACAGATCCACTGCTTTTTCATTGGGCTTCTTCTTTTTGGGAAATAAAGTGCTATTCGTGCGGGTCCAACTGGACAACAACTTGTTTGCCACTCACCTGAACACCTGTTGTCTTACTGCCGTATTCAGATAGTGACTTGCATAATTGCTCGGCCCATTCCTTGCCTGCGGTACCTTCTTTGCTTCCATGCACCTGTATGACCAGTTTAACCGAGTCACCTTTTTTCAAGATGCGTTCGGCCTGAGCTTGTTTCGTGTCCCGGTCATGATCTTCCATCTGCAGGTTAAGACGAATTTCCTTTACTTTGCGTTTATCTGGGGATTTGCCGATTTTTTTCTTCTCCTGCTGCGCTTCCTGTTTGGCTGCTCCGGCACTGATTAGTTTGCAGGGCGGCGGACTTGTCATCAGAGACAGGCATACCAGATCGACTTTATGCTGTTTGGCAAGAGCCAGTGCCTCTTTTGTAGACATAATGCCCAGATCCTCACCGTTCAGTCCGGTCAGCTGGATTTCGGATGCTTTAATCTTTTCATTTTTAATCATGGTGAATTTCTCCTTTACAGCAAAAGCCTGTCCTGACCTATGACAGATCAGAGCAGGCTTGGATAAGATTATCGCTGCATTCAAGTACGAGACCTTAAATTACAGGTTGTTGAATGCTTCGGTCAGAACCGGAACAATTTGCGATTTACGAGACACAACGCCTTTCAGCAGTGCTCTGCTATCGGAAAGGGTTACGTTATATGCTTTTTCAACTGCTTTGGTTGACTCACCGTAAGCCAGCGCGACGGAATCATTGTTCAGGATGTCAGTTACGACAAATACGAACAGATCCAGACCTTTACTTGAAATAATTGCTTCAATTGCGGCTTCAAGTTCAGGTTGTTTCACAAGTACATCATTGACGTCAACGGCATTCACTTGTGCAATTTCCACTTTCGCTTGACCCATAGCGAATTCTTTCGCATCCAGGGAAATCAGTTCAGCAATTGTTTTTTGGCTCAGGTCCGCGCCAGCTTTCAGCATTTCCAGACCGTAGCTGTCTGCATCCACACCTGCAATGGCAGCCAGCTCACGTGCTGCTGCTACATCCTGCTCTGTGCAAGTCGGGGATTTGAACAACAGGGAATCGGAAATGATCGCGGACAACATCAGACCTGCAATCGGTGCACTGACTTCCACGCCATTTTCTTTGTACATTTTATTCAAAATGGTTGCTGTACAACCTACAGGTTCTGCACGGAAATACAGTGGCTGGCTTGTTTCAAAGTTGGCAATTCGGTGGTGGTCAATAACTTCAGCCACAGTCACTTCTTCAATATCGCTTACACTTTGCTGACGCTCATTGTGGTCAACCAGGATGACCTTGTTAACTTCATTCGCAGCAGTTTTAATCAGACGTGGTGCTTCAACTTTGAAATGATCCAGTGCAAACTGGGTCTCACCGTTCACTTCACCAAGACGAACAGCTTCAACGTCCTGACCCAATTTGGTTTTGAGATCTGCATAAGCAATCGCAGAACAGATTGTATCCGTGTCGGGATTTTTGTGACCGAAGATTAACGCTTTTTCCATATTTATAGCCCTCCGTCAATTCTGATTTATACAGAATGGGAAAATTCAACGTTACACAGACCACTACGACGTCAGAACAACCTTCGGATCACTGTTATCGCCCGATTTTTTAATCCCTTTTTGTAAGGGAAAATCCGGTGATAAAGGTGAACGCTGCGCTTCTTCAGGTTTTTATCTGCCCTCTCCGTTATCGTGTAACTCTCTCCTCATTCCGTATAGAAAAATATAATTAGACATATTTTAATTCATACCCTTACTGATTATAGCGTCTATAAGACTTACTTCCAATCCCTTTACAGCGAATTAAGTGAAAATCGTTCTCAAATTCACCTCTTCACACTGCGTTTTGGAAGGAAGCACTTCCTATTTGGAAGCCGTTTGAGCAACACTCGCAATCAGGTGACTCTCAAGCTTCTCCCCTTCACACAGTGCCTGTACCAACGCTCGGCCTGATTCGGGTGTCATGTTGCCATACCAATCCCCCTGAGGATATACGATCGATACACAAGCATCATCGCACCGTCCATTACAACGTGTTCGTGTCGTATGAATAAATCCACCGGCCTGCTGTTTGATAATTTCGTCCCGTACTGCCTGAGTAACTTCCTCGCCTTCGTTACGCATGCAGGTACCGCCATTGCAGAGCAAGATGTGATGCTGAAGTTGATCCAGATTATAAATAGCCAAAACTCGGTTCATTCCCCTCGACTTCGATATGATATGTATTGAAAATCAAGCACCTCTATAAAATTATAAAGTAGCATACGGAATCTGGATACGCAATGCAAATATTAAACTGCCGAACCCTGACCGCTCTCTCCCTTTTTCACATGAAACGTTCGTATACTGCCATCCTCGCCAATCTCCAGCATGTTCAATTGAGCGCCATACGCGCATCCGCCATCTATGCCGATCTTGTCTCCACTGGAATCAAACCAGATGCCTGGATGGTCATGCAGATGCTTCACAGGGGTGTGTCCAAATACCACCGTATCCGGGATGGAAGTTGGCCTTGTGTAGAATTCTTCCCGAATCCATATAAAGTCTCGCTCAGGCTGGTTACGCCAGTCCTCAACGTCGGGGTTAATTCCTGCATGCACGAAAATATAGCCAGGAACTTCGTACACCAAGGGAAGTTCATCGAGAAAACGAAGATGATGCTCATACTGTTCACGAATCCACCGCTTGGCTTCCGTATAGGCAGTCCAATCGATCTGTTCCTCGTCAAAACTTACCTCCACATAACTGCCCAGTGTCTGCAGCCCGCCATTGCGAATCCAATGCCTGTCGTACTCTTCAACATCGTTCATCAGCGCTTTGACCATCATGGCATCATGATTGCCCTTGATAACCACTATACCGTGCGTTTGCCGCAGTTCCATAATCTGCTCAACTACCTGCCGGCTCTTCGGTCCCCGGTCCACATAATCCCCAAGCAAAATCAGTTCGTCCTGACCGGGATCAACATTCACTTGATTAAGCAGCGCATTGAATTCATCATAACAGCCATGAATATCACTTATGATACATCTGCGAATGTGAATTCCTCCTTTCTGCTCACACAAGAATACAGTTGAAGCCCCGCACAGCGAGGCACCAACCCTTTAGAAATATAAATTCCCGTTCAACCGGTGTTAATCCTTCTTCAATCCAAAAGCTTCAGCGATCAGGCCAAAAGAGCGCAGACGTGCTTCAAAAGAGTGAATCGCTGATGCAATGATGACTTCATCGGCTTCGTGACGTTCTGCCATGGCTGTAATTTTCTCCTTCACCTGATCAGGCGTTCCCACGATGGAGAAGGAGCGACGCTGACGGATCTGTTCCATTTCCATCGCCGTATACGGATAATTGTGTACAGTTTCCAGCGAAGGGAAGGAACTCTGTTCCAATCCTCTGCCAAGACGCAGAAAGAACAGTTCATTACTGCGGGCCAGTTCTGCCGCTTCTTCCTCCGTCTCCGCACAGAAAGCCGATACGGCAATCATGGAATGAGGCTTGTCATTCAGAATCGATGGTTTGAAATGTCTGCGATAATGCTTCATCGCTTCTTCTCCGCCAGGTGTACCGAAGAATTGTGCAAATGCATATGCCGTTCCCTGTGCTGCAGCAATTCGGGCACCTTCTGAACTTGAGCCCAGCAGCCAAACTTCAGGTACAGTCGGCACGGATGGTCCAGCCACTAATGATGCAAAACGGTGTCCCTCTGGCAGCTGTTCGTGGAAATAACCGCCCAGGTCAGCGATCTGCTGCGGGAAAAATTGTACATTCGATGCTTTGCCCTCATTCAGCGCCCGGCTCGCGATTGGCATGCCGCCTGGTGCTCTGCCAATGCCGAGATCAATTCGTCCTGGGTGCAGCGCCTCAAGCAAACGGAAGTTCTCTGCGACTTTATAGGCGCTGTAGTGTGGCAGCATCACGCCGCCGGAGCCTACCCGGATGCGATCGGTATGAGCTGCTACATGGGCAATCATCACTTCCGGACTGGAAAAGGACAGCGCTCCGCCGCCATGATGCTCGGACATCCAGAACCTGGAGTACCCAAGTTCATCGGCATGCTTCGCAAGGGTCACCGTCTCCTGGAGGGTGTCCTGCACACTGCGTCCTTCATTGATATGTCCGTGTTCGAGTACACTAAGTTTCATCTATATTCATCCTCTCGTCTTCTGCGTTGTTGGCTGCATATTATGTTAAAAATCTCGCTCATCCCATTGTAACATTATTAATTACAGTTTCAAAATAAATCCTGATTTTATGATTACCGGACGGAGCATTGAACCTGGGCACTTCACCTATCTCATTATTTACACGGATCCGTAAACTATGAATACAAAAAAACGTCACCAGCATGAGCAGCAGCTGGCGACGTTACTTTTGATCAGAGCCTACATTCCGTTATGGTGCTCGTTTGGGCAGCAGCTTCACGTACTCATCAGATAACCTCATCAGGCTGAGCACATGCTCATAATCCGAACGATACGGTTCCAGATCGGTAACCGGTTCATACGTTGTGAGCGAGTAGGCTGTTCCATCTTCAAAACCTGCACCCGGAATAAACATGATGTCATTATTCACAAATGAGCCTGTCGGCAAGTAATAGCGGATACCGAACGCATTATGATCCATATTCAGCAGATCATGCCCAAATGCGGTGAACTGTTCTTCTTTTAACGAAACACCCATCAAATTCATGACCGTCGGCAAAATATCGAGCTGGCCTCCAGGCTGTTCAATCACTTGACCTTTCACCTGGTTTGGCGTGTGAATCAGGAGAGGAATGTTAAAACGACTCACTTTGCCATCATACGGGACATTCAGGTTGGCCTGAATCTGCTCCGTAATTTCGTCATTTGCGGGCAATCCGAAGTGATCCCCGTAGATGACAAGTGTTGTATTCTCCCACAACCCGTTGGCCTTCAGTTCGTCAATCAGCTGTCCGACCGCATAATCGGTGTAATTAATCGCTTGTAAATAGTCATGCAGCAATGTATTCGTAATCGTTGCAGGAATGGTAATGCGTGCTCGATCCGCTGGCACCGTAAACGGTGAGTGGCTCGATGCTGTGATGAACTGAGCATAAAATGGCTGGTTTGCCGCCTGATGCGCAGCCATCTTTTCCACACCTACACGATACAATTCCTCATCCGATGGACCAAAATCGTTAAAGCGGTCATTTTCGAAGCTCGGCTTGTCAAAGTATCGATCAAATCCAAGGGCAGGATACATCTTGTTCCGATTCCAGAACGTCACGTCATTGACGTGAAATGTCTCTGACTGATAACCTTCCTTGCGAAGCAGCTTCGGAAGACTTGGCAGCTCGCGGTCACTATAACCGGCTGACATCGGGACAACCCCGGTTGGATAGATGGACGTATTGGACATAAACTCGGCATCCGAGGTGTTCCCCTGTCCGATCTGTTGGAAAAAATGAGAGAAATAATAGCTTTCTTTGGCTAAATCGTTCAGTACCGGTGTTAACACCTGACCATCCAGCGAAGCGTTTATCGGGAAGTTCTGGAATGATTCCAATTGCAGTACAATCAGATTGCTGCCTTTGGCCTGACCAAAATATTTGGCCTTGATCTCCGATCCCTGACTTGCTTGATCCTGATAAGGGTACTTGCTCACCAATTGATTGATTTTCTCGATCGTTTCATTAATATTGCCATTCGCAATGGCTTCGTTTTCCTTGCTCGTCAGAATGGCCGAAGATACCTGATAATTCAGGAACCCAAGATTTTCAGCCCGCACCAGTTCGTTATCAATGGTTTCGCCTTTGACAATGAAACTGCCTGACAGAACGATACAGAACGCAGCAGTAAGGGCTACGCCCAGCTTACCCCAGTATCTTCTGCGAATTCTTCCGAAATGCAAGCCACTGTCCCGGTAACTGCTGTTCCTTCCACTCGAACGTCGACTGCGCAAAATGAGCCAAACCGGAAGTGCGAGTATGATATCTGCAAAGAACAAGAAATGTGAAGGACGTACCAGTGGTCCGATACTTCCCCGTACCTGTGCAACCTGCCCTAGTTCGCTGAGTGCCGTATATGTCGGTACGGAACTGAAGTGCACGTTGTACAATGTAGCCGCGAATAGAATGAGAGAGAACAGCAGGTTAAACCCGCCATATACCATCCGCTTCCAACGCTTCGGCACGATGAGATCCAGTATGCACACCACGGTCAGAGCCCCCAAAGCATCGGTTACCAGACCGATCCCGGACAAACCTTGGAAAAAGAAATACCGCAAAAGCGACAGCTTCAGCAGCATAAGGATAAATAAGACGGCAAATAAAGTCCGTGAGGAGGTCCGTTCATTTTTGGAATTTAACATGGTCGCTTTCAACCCTTATCTGAAATTTTACGTTCATTTTACAAAACGCATATTTCAGTATAACAGTTTTGCAATTTGTATTCCATGAACGGACCCGAATTCCTATAACCAGCTTATTTGCATCATTCGTTTCAATCGATCCCGGGTTTCAAATACAAATGAATAGAATTATTTGATCTACATTTTTCTGATCGAAATCGCTCATTGAATCTAAGCAATTTGCTCATAACTTAAGCTGTTGTCGATATATCATCATTCTGTACGTCTCTGTCCTGCATCCGAGCAATAAGTAACGCTTGTGCTGCAGCAATTCTTGCGTAGGCCACCTGCTCAGGCGGACAGCTAACGTAGTCCATTCCCATGCGGTGACTATAAGTAAGAATATCCAAACCAATACTTTCCTCCACACAGAGACCTACTTTTAAATGAGGTTTGCGAATACGGGATTGAACAACAGCACGTTCCAGCAATTGTTCCCCCTCTTCAAGATGCAGAATCTCCGTCCCAAAGGACAGGAAATCGGCATGCCTAACGATGTGGGCTACAGTTAACGCCATTTGAGGACCATCGATCATGGAGCCTACCCTATAGTGGCAGTGACGTCTTTCCTCCCCGAGAATCTGGTCAGCCACATCATCAATCAGCTCCCTGATCATCTGAAGTTCGCTGCCTGGACCTCTCGAAGTTACTACAATCTCAGGGCGAACCCACAGTCCATGCCGAATGCTTTTGAGCGCCGCACGAAAAATGGCTTCAATCTGCATTTCATAGATCTCCGGGAAAACGGTTCCAAGACGGCATCCACGCTGTCTACTGTGTGGATGTTGTTCATACAACCGGTAAACACGCTGGATTATGCGATCCAGCTCCTCAAGACTGGCTTCATGTCCCCCTTCATTGCCTGCCCGCAAGGAATTTCGACGTTCCTCTAACTCTTCCACATCCGGAAGAAGTTCATCCAACGATAAGTCAAACAGCCGTATGGTTACCGGATATCCGTCCATTTCTTCGAAAATCTGCTCCAAATCGGATTGCTGCATGGGAAGCAAACGTTCCAGGCCGCGTTTGCGCTCATACTCCGTTTCCGCCAGCACCATCTTTTGTACATACGGTATCCGGGAAGAGGAAAGCAGCATATGTTCCGTTCGGCTTAGACCAATTCCCTCTGCCCCAAGCGTACGGGCTATGGCCGCATCTCGGGGGTGGCTTGCATTTGCCAGTACGGTTATATTTTTCACATCATCTGCCCATTCGAGCAACTGTTGAAGTTCAAGTGAAGGAGATGATTGTTGATGTTTATTGACCACGGCAGTTCTCTTCCATTCTGCAAATTGATTTGCCCCTTCGAGTACGTGAGAGAACTCCACTCGCAGCAGCGCCTCTTGCCTGGTCAACAGACCTTCGTGGACGAAATCTACCAGCGTTTTTAGAGATGCTTCAGAAGTCAGACGTGCGTCCCGGGCGTGTAAAAGGTAAAGCTTACCCGACTCAATGATAAATTTGATTTCCTGAACAGCTGTACTCCGGCTCTCCAGCTCACGGCTAGCTTGCAGCAGAACCTCATACAATTCAGGTTCCGCATTCCTCAGCTGCTCCAGTTCCTCACCATCAGATGCAGAAGCTGCAGAGGGAGTGTAATCCCCGTACAACCCTTTGACCCCAGTCAGCGGATGACGCGAGTAAATTGTACCCATTCCGCAGCGATCCCCATATTCTCCATTCACCAGCACTTGGATCAATACCGGCGCACCTTGCGCTACCGAAACAGTGTTGACGTTTTGTTTTTGCAATTCTGAATCTAAACGGGAGAAAGCACGAATGGCACCTTGCAGTTGAAGCTGCACATCCTGAGGGAAAGGAGGATGCCCCCATTCTTCGATGACGTCCTTATATTGGGCTATAGCAAACTCAAGCTTCGTTTCATCCAGGCTCGTGATATTACCCAATCGTTCTTCAAACACCGCATACGGAATTCCATGGACCAAGCGGCCATAATTCTGCAACAATATCCGGTAGCAGTTCAATGCATACGGACGATTGTTGATTTGACGTGCAAGGCCTTCTACCGTGAGGTCATTTAAACCTACATGCAGTAACACTAGGGAGTTCGCAGCTTCGGGAAGTACGTCACTGGATTGCACAGCAAGCAAAAGCGGAACCTCCGGATCGCCGAAGGTTTTGCCTGTATGCCGCTCCAGCTGCCAAACTGCCTTGATTACATCCTCCGACCCTTCGCCGTAAAGTCGTTCAGGACGGGTATGGAACTCGTGACAGTATTCCGTTGTAATGGTGAATCCCGCCGGGACAGGCCAACCCGCTTGACATAGCTCCGCAAGCCCGGCTCCTATACTGCCCATTAGTCCTTTCATCTCTGCCGTGCCTTCTTCCAACAGAACTACCCGTGTCGTCATTACAGCGCTCCCATCCGCCATTCCATGGCTATGCTTAGAGGTACTCGCTTGTTGCGAATCACCCTCCTTTTAAAGGTATGATGCAAACTCGCAGTCAAGGACATTTGCTTGCGCATTTTGTGTTGGGAATGTAAACGGATACGGCAAGGGAATTTATGGTAGTATATAACTTGACTCATCAGAGATAACCCAAGAATGAAGAGGCATACCCATTCAAGGTGAATCATCACTATTACAGAGGAGTGACTATCATTGTTTAGCAAAGTTGGTCAAATCATGTTGTACGTAAACGATCAGGACAAAGCCCTTCAGTTTTGGACAGAAAAAGCAGGCTTTCACGTGGTCTCCGAAGAAAACAGCGGGGACATGCGCTGGATTGAAATTGCTCCTGAAGAAGGTGCCGAGACAACTCTAATTCTGCACGACAAGGAACTCATTGCCAAAATGTCCCCTGAGTTAAATCTGGGTACACCTTCGCTTATGTTTTTCACAAAAGACCTCGACCGGCTCTATTCGGACTTGTCCAGCAAGCAGGTTACGGTTGGTGAACTGGTTACGATTCCGGGCGGAAGAGTGTTCAACTTTGCAGATGATGAGAACAACTACTTCGCTGTGATGGAAAAAGAGTAATGTAATTATAGTCGTTTGATGTTCAACCAAATGAAAGCATTAATGCAATTTTTATTTATTCATTTAAGAGGCGACTGACAGGAGTAGTCAGTCGCCTCTTAACTTACACGAATATTTTTCGCCACTCAACTGGTTAGCCAAGGTGCGAATGATGTTGATTCATCCTTCACAATAAAAGCAACCATGTTAGCATATCCATACGTTCTTTATATGTCACTTCCAAATCAAGTTCTTCTTTCGATTCTGGAGTTCTAAGCCATAAATCGCAAAATGTCATCAATCTTTTTCCCATGGGAAATAACACCGTAGTTCATCCAGCTCAGAAAATCGACCTCATACACATGGCCACTCTTGACGGCAGGCAGCTGCTTCCATTCTGTCGTGTCCAGCAGCTTTCGCTCCTCCCCGGGTATGACAGAATCCACATTATCAAATGTAATGAACAAATGATCGGCATGCAGCTGGGCCAACTGTTCCAGTTGAATGTCGATTCTGCGCTCCCCCTTAGTCCATTGCTGTACAAGAGGATGCGGTGTCAGTCCCAGGTCTCCGTACATTACAGGTCCTACATAACCCTGCTGTGCACCGTACAACACAATTTCAGTGGCAGAGATCCGCAAAAAGGCTACCGTCTTCCCCTGGGTGGATCGTGTTAACAGCTCCTTAGCCTCGCGCGCCTTTTCCTCGTAGGTCCCTACAACATCCCTGACCCGATCTCCTTTTCCCAATACATCCGCCGTCGATCTCAATATGGAACGCCAATCCTCACCTCTATGGTGTACATAAAAAGTAGGCGCAACCTGTTCGAAACGGTCCAGATTCCACCGCTTACAGCCATCGTTCAGCATAATAAAGTCTGGCTTATGGCTCTCTTGGAACATTGCATCCTGATGGGACACATCGAATTCAGGAACATCATCCATCCCCAAATAATGCTGTTTGCCCCACGAATGGTGAGAGTATTGAAGCACAGGCTCCACGCCAAGCGCTAGCACAAAATCCTCCAAATACGGTGCAAATACACGAACATCCTGACGATAATGACGTCTGTATACACCCGGTGAGATGCCTGCATATTGCTTAAACCGACGGCTGAAATAATATTCGTTACTGAATCCAACATTCTGTGCAATGTCATGCAATCGATCATCCGTAAGCTGCAGAAGCTGTTTGGAACGTTCAAGGCGAATCGTATTCACATAATCCAGAGGAAGCTTGCCGGTCATCTCCTTGAACTGACGAGTATAACTGGATCTGGTGAGCCGAGTATCCGCGGCCAGCTCATCCACCGTAATGGGGTGATTATAATGGTCACGGATGTAGCGAATAGACCGTTGTAAAAGAGATCGATGATCCTGGCAAGTATTTCGCGGATCATTTTGTTGAAGGAGCACACGGAACCATTCCTGAAAGCGAAGCTGTATGTTCCATTGTTCTAGCCAATCACTCGTTTCCTGTTGGCGCAGCATTTGATCCAATACTTCCAGACAGGAGCTCCAAGGGTTGTAGGACAACTCAATAAGCATGGATGGTTCGAAGATTCCTTTTCGTTGTTGCAAAGCAGGTTTTTTCTTATTAAGTTGAGCGTTTGAAGCATCCTTGCTTTCCTCACCCAGTACCAGGTCAAGTTTATAATAATGCAACTTTGTTTCTGAGAAAGTTTTATTTTGCAGAGGGAAGATGGATACTCCAGCGGGAACAAACAATATCATTCCTTTGCTTAACTTGAACATGACATCTTGAGCCATCAGTTCTCCCTCTCCCTGGGTAATGATGAACAACGAATGGTTACTTGACGTTGTGTAATTTACACTAATGGATGGTTCTGAAGGAGGGTACTGCACATACTGAATATGGTGAAGTGAACAAAGCCAGGGCTTGGGAAGAATCTGTTCTATTGTAAGTGACATCGTCATCGTCCTTAATTGAGAATAATTATCATTTATAAATAGTGTAAACGAAAAAAAGAAGCTCTTCAACCCTGGCTGAAGAGCTTTCTTGATTGGATATATAAAAATTTCACTAAGGCGTCATTTTTTGCAATAAATCATCAATCTTCATCGAATTCGCTGTTATCGCACCAGATTGCCAATACGACCTTTCCATCATGTACAACTGGTTGTTTTTAACCGCAGGAAGGGATTTCCACAACTTGCTATCCAGCACCTTCAAAGCTTCCTTGTTCTCGGGGGATGCCCAGTCTCCATTGGATGGAAATACAATAATATGATCCGCATCAAGCTCTGGAATAGCCTCTTCAGAAAGGATTTCCTGATATTCTTCCATCTTGCTGACCAATGGATGCGGCGTTAAACCAAGCTCCGAATAAATAAATCCGGTAAATCGATTTTTAATACCGAACAATGCCAGTGTATTATCGCTGATATTCAGTCGGACAACCGCTACAGTCTCACCCCCGACCGCTTCCTGAAGCTTCGCCTTAGCGTCTGCAATCTTGGCCTCATATGCCGCAACAACTTCTCTACCCTTGTCCGGTTTACCTACAACATCGGCAATGGTCGTCAAGATCTGATTGGAATCCTGCAAAATGTCTTCTGGCAGGCGGTACGTCGGTGCCACCTTTGAATACATCTCATATTGTTCCATGTCCGCTCCGCCATCCACTATGATGAGATCCGGATCATATTGCAATAAAGCTTCAATGCTGCCTGTGGTATCAAATTGAGGCACATCCAAATCCAAATATTCCTGTACGCCCCACATCGGATTATACCACTGCACTACAGGTGTGATATCCAGAGCCTTCAGGTAATCTTCCACATAGATACCAGCAATGCGCTGCGGATGTACCGGAATCGTTACATCTCCGAATTCATCCTGTACCACACGTGTCTCCGTCTCTTGGTTTGTTTCAGACGCAATGTCGCCAGAAGCAGCATTCTCAGTTACCGGTGTCTGAGCCTGTTCCTCCTGTGCACCTGAATTAGCACTACATCCCGTGATAAGCGATACCGCGACCAGTGCTGCGATTCCCCAACCTTTAATACCGTTACTCCAACTTGCCATGCTACTCTTCACCCCTATGTAATCAGCTGTATAAAAGAGAATGCAAATATATAATGATTATCATTCTCAATTAAGTTCTAAGGTGAATTGTACCTTATGCGTTACTATACTCACAATACACATTTGAATTCATTTTTTTATACAAACAAGAAGCATGAGGTTTTACCTTGCCTCTGCTAGCGCAGAGGCAGTTTCCCGTTATGGTAACTTGCAAGCAGTTGTCCCACAAAGGTATTTTGGACTTCCCCCTGCAGTAATCCAGCCCCAATCAGTCCGATATCATCACTCACATAACCGGCCAGTTCGGGATTCCCTGTATGCTGCAGAGTCTGTTTAAATGCCTGTTCTCTGGATGCACGAAGTACTTCATCTTCCGCTACAGAGCCAGCATGTTGTACCCATTGCATATATGCCTTCATCCACTCATCTGCAAAAGTAGAATCATCCCGCTCATCCAGGTAGCTGTCCACATCCAACCCATCAAACATCTGATTTGTGATCAGCTTGCCTTCATTCAATTCGTTCAGGAGCTTCTCCGCCGCTGTTCTGCTCATTCGGCATTCCTCCATTTGGTGTGATCTTGTACATCTCAGGTATCTCAAATCTTCGCACGAAGCGAGTAGGATCTGCAGTGAAGTGATCCAAGCCCCTCTCATCATATTCCTGAAGAAGTTGATCCAGTATGCGGGCAATAATGCCGCAATCCGCCAAGGCATCATGCCTTCGAATGCCGTCTGTATTGATGTTATAATACTGAATCAGAAAATCTGTAGATATAACTTCACTCACTTCAGGATGAATATACGTGAACATCACTTTCGTATCCAGCACCTTATTGGTAAACATCGTCACGCCCAATTGCTCGCAGTGGCGCTTCAGTATAGGCAGATCATATTCATACCCTGCATGTGTTACGAGAATCTTGTCCCCCACAAAGCTGGTGAATGCACAAAATGCTTCTGTAAATTCAGGAGCTGTGATCATGTCCTTATTCGATATGCCCGTTAACTTGGCTACAGCTTCCGGTATTGCTTTACTGGCACGTGACAAGGAAGAGAATGTTAAATTCCTTGTCTGTCCGCGTTTGTAGTCCATTGCACCGAATTGGGTAATGCTGTCTTGATCGGGATGAATCCCCGTCCCTTCGAGATCAAATATGCAGTACAAGCGCTCGTGCAGCTCTGGCACATGCAGGTCGTCCACAACATACCGGTCAGGATAAAACGTGATTTCCATAAGTACCTACCCCTTGACCTGTTCGGAATATGTACGTCTCAGGTAGACGATGTGAGCATAGTGGTGTCGGCAATGGTCCGCAATATGAAACAGACTCCAGCGAATTACTGCACCTTCTCCATTTTCATAAGGAACCACCCGTTCCAGATCATGATCTTGCAAAGACAGGCACACACTTCTGAACATTTCCCGAATGGAAGTATGCTCTTGCAGCCAGGTTTGTATCGTTAAGTCCGGCATCAAAGGTAACTTTCCATCTGCGTCAAACATCGGTCCGTACTTCTCCGTATAGCCAGCAGGCACTTCTTGAGACTGTAAGCGAAATACCCAGTGAAGCAACACAACACTGATGTGTCTTAGCAGCTGGGCTGTGCTGTTTACATCATGTGCAGGTCCTTTGAACTGCAATTCCTCCGCACTCATGTCTTTCACGAGTCGAATTAACCGTTCATCATTGTAATCTACCATGGCATGCAGCAGACCTACTACCGGCGTCATGGTTGGATCAGGGCTCAAATCATTGATATTTGTCATTTCATCCATGCTGTAACCTCCTAGAGGATCTACGGATTAGAATTAATTTGGCTCTTTCCACATACGGTTGACCTGCACCAGCTTGTGTTCCATATCGAACTCCAATTTATAAATATCCGGCATCGTTGTGCTCTTCCAGAAATCAAAACCGTAGGAAGGATCATAATGCTGAAAAATAAGGGTCATCACATCCCCATGTGTCCCAATCGCTACTTTTTGTCCAGCGTGTGTATCCAGAATTTGCTCAATTACAGTTACGGCTCGTGAGCACGCCTGTTCACCTGACTCTCCTCCAGGGTATGCAAAGGAAGGATTAAGGTATAGTCGTTGTTTAGCTTCACGAAAATCGGCATGCTTCACCGTTTCATCGGATAGCTTACGTTCTCGCAAATCTTCCTCTGTCACCACGAATGCACCCGCTCCTTCAGCCAGTTCCTGAATCGTATCCACCGCCCGCGTGTAAGGACTGGAATAAAAACATTGAATTCGCTCCTCACGGAGCAGAATTGCAACCGCAGCCGCATCCCGCTTCCCCTGTTCCGTGAGTCCCCGCTCTCGTTCCTGCCCTTCCACATAAGCTGACTCCGCATGCCGAACAAAGTATAAAACCGTTGTGGTCTCATTCCTCATCTGCCCGCCATCCCTTTCTTCTTCTCAATGACAATCAGGCAGGTGCTGTCTGGCAAACGTGCAGGCTGACCGTCTTCCTTCATGAACACAATGCGTTCTGCAAGTGCCTCGGTATATCCTTCCTGAAGAAAATGCTCCAGCCGAATGATCTCGGCCTGCTCACCAAGTGCTTCACGAATACAATTTTCATAGGTAGATGGCGTAAAGATGCCAAACTGTTCCTGGATCTCGTGAACGTATGCTTCTTCGCCCCATGTATATGTGTAC
Source organism: Paenibacillus xylanilyticus (assembly GCF_047246825.1). Classification (GTDB taxonomy): domain Bacteria; phylum Bacillota; class Bacilli; order Paenibacillales; family Paenibacillaceae; genus Paenibacillus; species Paenibacillus xylanilyticus_B. Next base: position 1,473,516 of record NZ_JBFOLB010000001.1, read on the forward strand.
AGAAATTCCATCGCATCGTTGATGTTGAGAACAGCTTCATTTTCAGCAACCCGTTCGAATGTAATCGCGCGGCCCTGGAAGTCCTGAGCATATCGTTCAAGCCAGCGCATCCCTTCCGGTTCCAAAAAGCGAATCCGCCTTTTCTGTTCTTCAGGTTCTGTCATAATGCCATCCCTGATTAATATTCTTCCACCCGGCGACAGTACGTGAAACGAACTCTTCAGTGCTGCGACAACCGTGTCTGTGTTAAATCTCCGTCCGTCTCGCTCAATATAGGAGTACAACTCATGCAGAATAGATGAAAAAATGACCGTATCCACCGTGCCTGGCTGCACGTATTGATCCAGCTGCAAGGCATCCCCTTTCATCACCTGCCAGCGGTGACCTTCCCGCTGCTTTTTGCGCTCCAGCGCTTCGATGACGTTGGTAGAGATATCAATGCCGATCGGCTCCGCATCCGGCTTCTCCTGCTCAATAAGATCAAGCAGCACGCCCCCGCCAGGACCAATATCCAGTACACGTTTGCCAACGATGTAGTCCAGCAGCACTTTTTTATAATCACCCGAGCTGTTCATGTCCGCCAGATATGTTTCTTCATTATGAAACCGGTCATACGCATCCCGCCGCAGTCCGAACAAATCGAACAGCAACAATACAGCCTTCTCGTATAATGGAGATTTCTCGGCTTCAATACAAAACGCAATCAGCTTCTCGGCTGCAGGAGAAAACTCAAAGGTCACAAAAACCGTATCCGTCAAATCAGGATGACGTAAAGCGCGATGGGTCAAGTGGGGATAAACAACCGACTGTCCCTCTTCAATCTGTTTCCATGACCATTGTTCCAGGTACTTCTCAATCATTCGTTTTTTGTAGATGTTCAGCTTCTTAACGCCTTTATGATCGTAATACATCGTATTCATTAACGGTTCGAAGCTGATATGGCGTACTTCATTTGCCTCCGGTGCTGTGGTAGCCATGTCCTTACTGTGCAGGGAGAGAAGAAAAACTTTGACCATTTCCTGCAAAGAAAAATCACGCAATGCGGATTCCACATACCATAATGTGAGATGAGACAGCGGTGCCAGTACCTTTTCTATATCAAGCTCTGTCTGCAGGTTGGCATACGCCTCATCCATGGCCTCTCCTTCACGAATGGATGAACTTCTCAGGCGGGATAGTCGTTCCTTCAAAGGCCAGTCTGCATGATCCGGCTCACTGATAATCCACCCTACAATTCGCTGCACTTCTGTTTCAACCTGTTGCCACAGCATCGGATCAACACCAGCAATAATGCATTCATTGAGCGCCATCAGGATGGTATGCAATTCCTCGGCTGTCAGCCAGCCTTGCGTTATGAAAGAATGCAGCGGAGCATTCTCGGCAAAAGGGATCTCGCCTCGTATGTATTGACCAATAAGACCATGCGTCGCAATTAAGGTGCGAACCATGTGCTGCCTCGGCGTTATGGTGTTCTCCCAATCAGCATATAATTCGGCTGCTTGATCGACCGTATTATGGCCATCGTCCATGCTTCCTGTTTTGCGATGAATAACGTACTGACTGTATAACTGTGCGGATCCAATATTATGTACGAACAGATTTATCCCTGCGCGCTGCCAAGCCTTTCTTTGTTTCAAGGTGCCAGCTTTGGCTGTCTCCGACCAGATCAGCACTTCCTCTACCATCTCACGTACCCAAAAGGAAATACTCAGCTGTTCCAGTACGCGCAAACTCCGCTCCACGTAGTCCAGAACGGGATTGGTCCCTTCAAGTTCAGCAATGGAATGAATACGTTCCAGATTGATATTGGGCTGCTCGGCCGCTGCCAGCAGCTGCAGCCATGAATGCTGCCCCGCCTCTGGGATGTTGCCTCTTCTATAGGAATGTATGGCTTCTAATGAGTGCAGCATGTTGACATTCACCTCGTTATTTTAGTTCGATTCATGCGTCCAAATCATTCAGTCGATCCTGGACAAGTTTCAGCACTTCTTCTGCTTCATTGCCTGGCAAACACTCTTCCAGACGTGCAGCTGCAACAGGAAGAATCCAGGATCCAATCTCCTTCCAGGTTAAGCCAGTAAGGTGCATATAATGGTTGGTGTACCCATCCACAATCGTATCACGAGACCTTTCGAATCCCAATCGAATCGCCGGATCCGCATCCTCCGGTAACGATGCACTTTTTAATATGACCCAGCTGCGTGCCACATCACCTGCAGGATCGCCCGACATGCCCGTCATCCAATCGATCACATAGCAGCTGTCTTTCATCTCGTTCACCATGACATTATCGGGATGATAATCACCGTGACAGATCTGTGTTCGTTCCGGGAGACTGGACAGGTAAACCAGTATGCGTGTCTTATCCTCTTCGGACAATAGCTGTGTTCTTCGAATTGCGCCTGACAAGATCTGCTTCTGTGAAGGAAGAACTCCTTGATCGTCACTCTGGGAATGAAGCTCCACATGGCAGACAGCCAGTTGATGTACCAGTTCTTGAAGTCTTAGAGGCTGTCCAAACATCATTGAAAACATCGTATGACCTTCAATTCGTTCAAACACGATTCCTTGGCGATTCTCCTCATCTATAATTACCCTGGCCTGTGGCACGGGCAATCCCTTGTCATATAGAATTTGCGTAATTCTGAATTCATTTTGGACGGCTTCAAACGAAAAATCACTTTTGTACAATTTCATAATCTGATTGGACGGATAAGCATAAATGTCTGCGGTTCTTCCCTGACCAATAAGCTTCATAACTGAGCCTCCACCCATCCGTTATTCAAATTCTTTGCCTCTGATTTTACTAAAAACCATGACATCTACCAGCGTACCTGCACGGTCACGACGCACACTTCGCAGTATGCCTTCAAGAGTAAATCCCGCGCGCTCAGCCACTTTGGCACTTCGTATATTACACGAATCACAGCGAATCTCCAATCGATTCGCATCCAGATATTGAATTGCGAACTGCTCAATCCCTTGCACAGCTTCCGTCATCAGTCCTTCACCAGTCCGCGATGTTCTGATCCAATAGCCAATCTCGAAACAGCGGGCACTCCAATCGATGCGATGCAGACCGCTGCTGCCTACGAATTCATTGGTATGCCTATCTCGCAAATGAAGAACCATATCGGTTCGTTCCAAAAATTGCAATCTGGCTTTGCGAACATGCGCTTCGGATTCTTCCAACGAAGGTACATTTTCGGCAAAGGGCAGCCACGGACGCAGCTGCTCCACACTTTCGCGAATGGCATCGTTAACTTCCGCCCCATCTCCCCACTCCGGAGCTCGAATTGTGAGACGGGTTGTATTGAAGCTCTCAGGAAAAGACAGCATAATCGGATTCATTGGATTGGTGTTAGCCATGCTCCTACTCCTCTACCTGAAATATGGAATCCACAATAAGCGGCAGGTTATCCCGTACGGAGACAGCTCCAAAAACCGAACGTGCGTGCACGCCCTTTTCCTCAAATACGTCCATCACTAGATCGGAAAACCCGTTCAATACCTTGTGATGTTCCTGATAGGAAGCAGAAGCATTAATGAAGCCCTGAACCTTGATCACACGTTTCACCCGATCCAGTGAACCAAGCACATCCTGGACCACGGCGAGCACTTCGACCCCTGCATTCCGGGCAAAATCATACCCCTGCTCGGTCGTAAAATCCTCCCCTAGTTTGCCACGCTCCACTGTATCGGGCCCTTTCCCTGACACGTACATCAACCCATTTACAATGACCGCATTGGCATACTTCGCTGCCGGTGCGCTTGCCTGTGGCAAGATAATACCCAATTCACGTAACCTCGTTGCTATCATCGGCTTTGACCTCCCTTGAGACAAATGTTTACATAGTGCTTCTATCAATATATTACTATTTTGGATAAACATTAATATACGCCCGATCCAAGACTTAAGCAATGTTTATACCTTGATCACAAGTACTGTGCCGCCCTAGTTCATTGGTATCAAGTTTAAACCTCCTATACTATGTTCAATATTCTATCAGATGGCACACCACTCAAGGATGTTTCTAAATATATGCAATATTTCAGAATTAATTTATATATTAATTCATTGTAACTGAAAACGTTATATTGTAATTTCACACAATCTCTTTTACGATAGATGCAATGACTTATTGAAACTATTGCAGCTAATAAAAGGAGGACTTAATCTTGAGTGCACCCTTATTTCGTGATCCCATCTTCGATGGAGCGGCTGATCCGGTCGTTGTATGGAATCGTTCCGAACAAACCTGGTGGATGATCTACACCAATCGCAGAGCTACTGCAGGAGGTCCGAAGTTTGCCTGGGTTCATGGCACGGATCTTGGCGTAGCCTCTTCATCCGATGGAGGACAGTCATGGACTTATCGCGGTACGTTAACAGGTCTTGAGCATGAATGGGGACATAATACGTTCTGGGCACCGGAGATTTTCTGGCATAACAACACGTACCACATGTATGTCAGTTATATTCAAGGCGTACCCCATGACTGGCCGGGTCATGACCGACACATTTTGCATTACACCAGCCCCGACCTCCTGAACTGGACGTTTCATGGCAAACTGGAACTTAGTTCAGACCAAGTCATTGATGCCTGCATTTACCCGCTCCCGGATGGACGATTCCGGATGTGGTACAAGGACGAGACGAATTCTTCTCACACCTATGCCGCAGACAGCAGAGACCTCTACCATTGGGACGTTATCGGTCCGGTCATTACAGGTCGTGCCCACGAAGGGCCTAACGTTTTTCGTTTCCATGATTCCTATTGGATGATTGTTGATGAATGGAGAGGACAAGCCGTATATAAATCTGATGATCTGGAACATTGGGAATGGAACAGCATGATCCTCGATCAGCCGGGGATTCGCGAAGATGATGGCGTGATCGGTTTGCATGCAGATGTGTTGGTCCAGGATGATGAAGCCTATATCTTCTATTTTACTCACCCGGACCGTACCGAAGGCGTCGATCATGCCAGTGAGCCTGCTCGTCGTTCCTCGATTCAGGCCGCCCGGCTGGATGTGGTCAACGGGGTTATGGTCTGCAACCGTGATGAAGAGCTGCAGCTGCAGCTTCGTCCAGAGACAGATGTAAGTCATATTTCCGTTTGAACACACCATGCAAGACGAATTTCAGTATATTTCTAATGTTGAATAACTGGGCAAAGACCTGAACAAAGACCTGCTTTTGCAGGTTTGATCAGGTCTTTCTTTTGATTCCAGCTTGATTCTGAGGGATTTACAGAGATTGAGATAGACCCGAGTCTTTATACCCCTGTCTGTATGTTCTTGGAGACATTTGAACTGTCCGTTTGAACACTTTGCCAAAATGGGAAAAGTTACTGAAGCCTGCACGCCAGGCGATCTCCGTAATGGAATCCCCACTTTCCCGCAGCAAGCGCTGCGCTTCCTTCACGCGAAGCAGATTTAAGTAATCGATAAAGGTGAATCCTGTGGTTTGTTTGAACAATCGACTGAGATAATGCGGACTGATCCGGAATTCTGCCGCCACTTCGGGCAGCGAAAGAGGGTTCTGATAATTCTCATTCAGATAGCGGACAACCGCTTGCGTTTTGGGATGTAGAACCGGCTCGCTCTCCGCCGTATGTACCTTGCCCTGCTGTTGATTGCGGTATGCGATCAGCAGCAATTCAATGGATCGGTGGCGCAGCAGCAGATTGCTTCCCGCTTGGGGCTGGATCATCTCATCAATCATTTCAGTGACGATTCGTTCTGCGGTTTCGCTGTTATGTGGTGGGAGCCTTAGCATCGGAACTTCCCATCCGAAAGGTTCCTTTAACTTCTCAATCAATGAAGCCGCTATACTCATCTCCCCAAACAGCTCCGGCTTCAGGTACAGTACAATTCGTTCATGGTCTGGTCTTCCACTCTCCAGTGTCTTATGTACTGCATTCCGGTCCACGAATACGAAATCCCCTGCTTTTACGTGGTAGGAACGATCTTTAATAAAATAGATGCGTTCACCCTTCAAGAGATAGTACAGCTCATAATGGTCATGAAGATGGTCAGCAGTCATGGAATAATAGCCAACCCGGCGATCATATTCAATATCCAAATATCCGGTAGGATCGTGGTAATCTGCTCGAAACGGCTGTGACATGATGCAGCCCCCTTTTCAAGGATTATAGCAAAATAAGCGGGTTTTGAAAGCGATTACGCAAAAAATGCGGCGAAAGAAGTATTCCCTTGTTATAGTCTAGAGCTATATTCAAGGAGGCGATAGATATGAGTGGCAAGAAACGCTATGTATTGGTTGGAACCGGGGGGCGGGCCGAATTTTTTTATGGTGCACTGGCACAAAATTTTCGTGAACAATCCGAACTCGCAGCATTTTGTGATATCAATCAGACCCGCATGAATTATGCCAATCAACTGCTGCGAGAACGATATAAATACAATGAGGTACCCACCTATACAGCAGATCAATTTGATCAAATGATTGAGAACGAGAAACCGGATGCCGTCATTGTGACCAGTATTGACCGTACTCATCACAAGTACATCATTCGGGCCATGGAGCTTGGATGCGATGTCGTGACCGAGAAGCCCATGACCATTGATGAGCACAAATGCCAGGACATCCTTGATGCCGCCAAGCGGACTGGGCAAAATATCAGGGTTACCTTTAACTACCGTTATGCTCCCCATCATACCAAGATCCGTGAGCTGATCATGAATGATACGATTGGTAAAGTCACCTCCGTTCACTTCGAATGGCTGCTCAATACCCGGCATGGTGCAGATTATTTCCGCCGCTGGCACCGCGACAAACGTAACAGCGGAGGATTGCTTGTGCATAAGTCCACCCATCACTTCGATCTGGTCAATTTCTGGATCGGTTCCCAGCCCGAAACGGTTTTTGCGTTTGGTGATCTGATGTACTATGGACGGGAGAATGCGGAAGAACGTGGCGTTACCCAATTCTACAACCGCGCAACCGGCAACCCGCTCGCTCAGGAGGATCCATTTGCACTCCACTTGGATTCGGATGCGCATCTCAAAGCCATGTATCTGGATGCGGAGCCTGAAGATGGCTATCAGCGCGATCAGAGCGTATTCGGGGATGGCATTAATATTGAGGATACGATGGGCGTGCTCGTCCAGTATCAGAACAAAGCGATTTTGACCTATTCCCTTGTCGCCTATCAGCCGTGGGAGGGATATCGTATTGCCATTAACGGCACCAAAGGCCGGATCGAGATGTCCATTGTGGAACAGTCCTATGTCAATTCACTCGGTGACAAAAGTTTGGAAGGTGCACTGATTGGCAAAACGCTGCGTGTACTTCCCATGTTCGATGCCCCGTATGAAGTGCATGTCGAAGAGCAAAAAGGCGGACATGGCGGAGGAGACCCGGTACTGCTGAATGATCTGTTCGGCGAACCTGTAGAAGATCCGTATGCCCGTGCTGCCAACCATATCGATGGAGCGAGATCCATCCTGACCGGTATTGCAGCCAACCGTGCGATTTCTACAGGGATGCCTGTCCAAATCAATAACCTGGTTCAATTTTAATTATTGCAAGGTTGTTCCTTCAACTTGTTATTCAAGGCTGCGTATTTCACGCGGTCTTTTTTCCATTTGGAGTCCTGGCTTGAGAAAATCTTAATATCAAGGAGGAAATGGATGTTCTTTTCATTAAAAAGCCGGCTGATTGCCTTGATTATTGTCCTGTTTGTCCTCTCATTCGGCACGCTCTCCTTCCTGCTATTTGCGGAATCACGGGCTGTGATACGCTCCTATATCGAATCCTCTGCTCTGGAGAAAATGGAGGAATACGGCTCTTATATTGATATGGTCCAAATGCAAATTTACGATGCAGCCTCCCTCGTCTTCAACAGTGATATGGCGAAAAGTTGGGATAATGCCCTGAGTGATCCGCAGCTGTCCGAGGGGGAGAAAATGTTGGAAAACCTTGCCATGAGCCGATTTCTGACGCAGGCTACGAACAGTTACACCAGTATTTCCGATGTGTCCATCTATCGATTAAACGGGCTTCGGATTGGCGCCGAAAATCAGGTCACTAATGACCCTGCCTTTTTGCGAGAATCATGGTATACAAATTTTTTTGCATCCGGAGACCGATGGCTGCCGGCACATACTGACGAGCATGAACGCGTTAGAGATCATGGCAACCCGGTGGTTAGCCTGCTCATGCCTCTTGGAACCTTCCATCATGCAACGGCACGTAATGTCATGAAGGTCAATGTAAGCGAGTCCTACTTTCTGGAACCACTCAGCCGGATTCATCTGGCCAACAACAGCACCATTTTTCTGCTGAACGAACAAGGCCAGCCCATCCTCTCCCAAAAGGCTCATGAATTTGGGGCGAGGGCCGTATCTGAAATCGATCTTATACGAAAGAGTACACCGGAATCAGGTGTTGAATATCTGACCAATGATGAGGGTAAACGGGACATTATGGTATACAAAAAATTGGGACGAACAGGCTGGATGCTGGTTGGTTTGGCACCGGAGAAAGAAATGTATTCCTCTCTGCACAAACTCCAAACGACAACACTTGTGGTCACGATCGCTGTAATATTGCTGTCCCTGTGTGCTGCGGCTTGGCTGTCCTACGGGGTAACCAAGCCCTTGACACGTCTTGTGCTGGCCATGAGGCAGGTGCAGCGTGGTGCTTTTGACCAGGCCGAGTCTCTACTGCCTCCGGACCAAAATGTAAAAAGCGAGATCAGTTATGTTGTCTCTACCTTCCGCTACATGATCCTCCGGCTGAGACAGCATATCCAAAATGAATTCGAGTTAAAACTGCTTCGGCAGCAAGCCGAATATAAAGCATTGCTGATGCAGATTAACCCTCATTTTATGTTCAACACGCTGGAGCTGGTAAGCAGTCTCGCCATGCAGCGTCGAACAGACGATACCGTGCAGGTCATTGAGGATCTTGGCAAAATGATGCGATACTCCATGCATACGAATGATGATCTTGTATCATTGGCCGAGGAACTTGCATATGTCCGCCACTACATCTCCATTCTGCAAACCCGTTTCGGTCCTAAACTTGAAATCTCCATTGAGGAATCGGGCCGTCTGGATCGTCTCGTCATCGTCAAGTTTATTCTACAGCCGTTAATCGAGAATGCCGTCAAATACAGCTTCCAGCACCAAACTACTGCACAGGTGCATATTCGAATTATCAGGTTGGACCAATGTCTGCAAATCCAGATAGAGGATAATGGACCCGGCATGCCCCAGGAGATCATATCCAGACTGCAGGATCCTGATGCTGTCACCTCGCAGCTGGAGCCGATTCTCCGGAATTCAGGCTGGCACATTGGACTTGGCAATGTAATTGCCCGGTGTCGCCTGCATTACGGTTCCCTTTTTGCCATTCATATTACAAACGGGGATGCCCAGGGCACATGTATCGAACTGATTCTACCCGTACAGGAGGATAATCATGTACAACGTATTGATCGCCGATGATGAAATCGAAGTTCGTGAAGGTCTGAAACTGAAAGTGGACTGGGATGGAATGGGCTTTGCCATCTCAGGTGAGGCAGCCAACGGCGTGGAAGCTGTTGAACTGCTGAAACAAGGTCCGTTTGATCTGCTCGTAACAGATATGAATATGCCTGTCATGGATGGAGTGCAGCTGCTGGATATTTGCAGAATCCACAATCCGTCCATTGAAATCATCATTATTACCGGATATGAGGATTTCCAATACGCCAGAGCCGGAGTCCGCAGTCATGCCATGGACTACCTATTGAAGCCAGTGACGCGGGAAGAGCTGAGAACAGCCTTAGCCAAGATCAAAGAGGAGTTGGACAACAAACGAAAGACCCGCGATGATTCCGAAAAGATGCAGTGGCGCCTGTCCCAATACTATCAACAGATGAAAACACACTTCCTGCTGGATCTCGTGAAGGGCAGCAAGCTTCCTCCTTCTGCACTGCCGGAACGGATCAGGCTGTTCCATCTGGATGAATGGCAGTATTCCCAGGTTTGTTTCCTGACTGCGGGTCTGAGGGAAACAAGCCACCCTTCTGCTTCCGAGACCCGTGTTCCGGAGGATATGCACCTCCCGTTCCAGATGGTCTGTCGTGAAATTGCCCAGTCCTATACGGGGAGCGCACATGTATTTCAAGATACAGCCCATCCTGGAATCATGCATTTCATGTTATTGGATGGAGTTCAGCATGAATTTGCGGAAAGACTGTCGGCACAAATCAATTCCTATTTGACGATGGAAGTGCAGATGGGAATTGGGCTGACGGTGACAGGACTTGACCGCTGGAAGGAAGGATACGTCCATTCCCTGCTGGCTTGGAACCTTGCCGGACGTAAGACTGGTCAAGTTCAGACCACACAGGTAATGGACCATAGCCCGCTGCTGCCAGAAGAGACCAGTCGCGCGCTGCATCGATGTCTCATTCGAGGCGAACTGGATTCCTTCCGCAGCATGATTCGAAAAGAGCTGGATGAGGCTTTTCAGCGATCCTCTTCCCGCCTCGTCCGCTGTCTTTTGCAAATTTCACTTCTGATGGAGTCTCCGGCTATGGACTACGTGCGTCATGCTCATAGCAAGCAATCTCGGTGGCTTTCTCCCGAATGGGTGCTGTGGCTGGAAACCCCCGTGCAAGCAGAACGGCTGCTTATGCAATGGGCACAGGATTTTGTGGATCTACAGCATCCATCCGAGATGACAGAAGCGAGTTTGATCGAATCGGCGAAACGATATATCGACGAAAACTACATGCAGGAAATAACGCTCACCTCTCTGGCGGAGCAATTTAATTATCACCCTTCCTACTTCTCGGAAATATTTAAGGCAGGAGCAGGCATCTCCTTTATTCAATATGTGACAGAGACCCGGATGAAACACGCAACACGTCTATTGAAGGAAACTCAATTGAGCGTATGGGATATCACCGAGCTTACAGGCTTCTCTTCACCAAGCTATTTCAGTGCCAGATTCAAAAAGATGCACAACATGAGTCCTTCGGAGTACCGAGTTCTGCAATCCGAAAAAATCGCTAATGAGAATCCGAAGAAATGAGATTCCGGCTCCATCGCTTCCAAGTTAAGATGAGGTTATCAGGTCGTTTACCGCTTATCATGTAAGCGGATTCAATATTCTGGACGACCGTCCACTCTTAGCCTGAAGGGAGGCAAACCATGAAAAAAATGTCCACGCCCTTATACGGCCAGCAAAATAAGACAGCCTACTTATTCCTTCTGCCTTGGCTTATCGGCCTATTCTGCCTAACACTGGGGCCAATGGTTGCATCACTGTATTTATCCATGACCAAGTTCAATCTGTTGTCGCCACCGACGTGGACAGGGCTCAGCAATTATGTGCAAATCTTCAGTGAAGATGATACGTTTCGCAGATCGCTAGGACTCACCTTCTTTTATGTTTTCCTGTCCGTTCCACTTCGACTGGCATTTGCACTGCTGGTAGCGATGGCGTTAAACAAAGGCATTCGCGGACTCGGGATCTATCGGACCGTGTATTACATTCCCTCTCTCTTGGGAGGAAGCGTAGCGATTGCCATTGTATGGCGCCAAATCTTCGACGGCAATGGACTCGTCAATCAGTTTCTGAACTGGTTCGGCATAGCAGGACCTGCTTGGATTGCACATCCCGATTACGTCATTTACACCATTGTTACTCTGTCCGTGTGGCAGTTTGGCTCGGCGATGGTGATCTTCCTGGCTGGGCTCAAGCAGATACCTGCCGATCTCTACGAAGCATCCGATGTGGACGGAGCCAGCAAGCTGCGCCAATTCTTCCGCATCACCCTGCCGATGCTGTCACCCGTCATTTTTTTCAACCTGATTATGAGCATGATCAATTCCTTCCAGGCCTTCACTCCGGCATATGTCATCGGAGATGGTCGCGGAGGACCGCTCGATGCCACGATGTTTTACACCTTGTACCTGTATCTGAAAGGCTTTTCGTTCTTTGATATGGGATATGCCTCGGCACTGGCATGGATCATGCTGGTCATTATCGGTGTTTTCACTGCAATCGTCTTTCTCACATCCAGGTTCTGGGTGTTCTATGGCGACAACCAGGAGGGGAGGTAATTATATGCCGTTCAGACGAAAGCTGGTTCAGACCGGGAGGCACATTGCCATTATCCTTCTCGGTCTGCTGATGCTATACCCGGTGTTATGGCTCATCTTCAGTTCGTTCAAACCAAACCAGCTGATCTTCACCAGCAGCAGTCTTATTCCGACCAGCTTCACACTGGATCATTACGTGAATGGCTGGAAAGGGCTGCAAGGCGTTTCCTTTGGCCGATTCTTCGGCAATTCGGCATTAATCTCGGTCATGAGCGTCCTGGGGAATGTCATCTCGTGCTCACTCGCTGCCTATGCATTTTCCAGGCTCCGATTTAAGCTGAAGACGCTGTGGTTCAGTATCATGCTGGTCACAATCATGCTGCCTTATCATGTGACGCTGGTACCTCAATATATTCTCTATAACGAATTGCAATGGATTAATACGTATTTCCCGCTTATTTTGCCTAAATGGCTCGCACAGGACTCCTTCTTCATTCTGCTGATGGTGCAATTTATCCGCGGTATTCCACGGGAGCTGGACGAGAGTGCAACGATCGACGGTTGCGGACAATCCCAGATTTTTTTCCGAATTGTGGTACCCCTCCTCGTTCCCGCACTGATCACAACCGCCATCTTCACTTTTATCTGGAGCTGGGACGATTTCTTCAGCCAGATGATCTACCTGAGCAAGATTGATCTGTTCACCGTTCAACTGGGCATACGCTCCCTGTTCGATCCATCGGGACAATCGGATTGGGGTGCATTGCTCGCCATGTCGACGCTGTCTCTGCTGCCCGTAACAATCATCTTTCTGGTGTTTCAGCGCTATTTTCTTGAAGGCATTGCTACAACTGGTCTGAAGTAAGTACCGATTAAAAGATTGTCGGGCTACGGTCTACCACTCTCCACATGTTTAAGTACGCCAATGTTTCAAAATCACCATATTTGTTGGGAGGATGAACGATGTTTAAACGACTCAAGATGGGAATGGCCGCCTCACTCCTGTTACTCGCAACAGCCTGCTCTGGTACGGATCATACAGGCGCTGGCGGCAATACGGATCAAAAGGGCGAAGTAAACGGTCAGGTTGAACTGCGCATGATGTGGTGGGGTGACCAGAAGCGGGCCGATATTACGAACGAAGCCCTTCAAGTATTTCAGGAGAAACATCCGAACATTAAAATTGTGGGCGAATTTGCTCCTTCCTCCGGATACTTTGACAAACTGAATACGCAGCTGGCGTCAGGCACTGCACCGGATGTTTTTTTCCTGGGTGGAAATGTGGTCGACTATGCCAAAAAGGATGTGCTGCTCAATCTTGATCCGTATGTTGGCAAGGAGTTGAACCTGGATGGCATGGATACCAGCATGGTGGAATACGGGCGTCTTGACGGAAAGCTTCAGCATATTTCAGCAGGTGCCAACGCACGCGGCATTGTGATCAACAAGGCTTTGTTTGAAAAAGCCGACATCCCTTTGCCTGATCCGAATTGGACCTGGGAAGATTATGCGGCAATCAGCAAGGAGCTATCTGACAAGCTCGGCGATGGTATATTTGGAACCTATAACTTCACGGTCGACGGCATGGACATCTACTTGAAGCAGCGTGGCAAACAGCTGTATGACATGAAAAACGGTACATTAGGGTTTGCACAGGAAGATGTCCTCGCATGGTTCCAGTATTGGGAGAAGGCTTCTGCATCCGGCGGTGTGGTTACACCTGAAATGCAGGTCTCCAATCCCCATGATGACACGAGTAAATCCCTGCTGATCACAGGCAAAGCTGCCATGAGCCTGCTTCCTTCCAACCAGCTGGCTGCCTTCCAGAGTCTGACGGAAGATCCGCTAATTCTGCATCCGGTTCCGCGTGGTCCCAAAGGTACGGGTGTCGTATTCGAATCCAGTCAGGGATTGTCGGGCTATGCGAATACCAAGTATCCGAAAGAGGTTGCCACGCTAATGGATTTCTGGATCAATGATCCGGATGCTGCCCGAATTCTTGGCAATGACCGTGGCGTCCCGGTTACGGAAACCAATCGTAATCTTCTTCAGAAAGAAGCGGGAGCTGTTGAAGAGCTCGTTTATGACTATACCAATTTTGTATCTGAAGCCACCAAAACGGAACCTTTTGATGTGAGCTATAACCCTCCTGGTTTTGCCGAATTCTCCAAGCTGGCTCAGACGACAACCCAGGAAATTGGCTTTGGACGCAAAAGTGTCGAGGAAGCCGTATCGAGTTTTTACAATGGTACCGTTCGAATCTTCGAATCAAATCAATAACCGAGCCCCACAAGGAGGCGGACATGACAGAAGCACTAGTAAACCGGCTGCGCCAAATATCCATTCAAGACCTCGTGCAGCCAGCTAAACCTGAAGATGCGAAGATCCTGCAAGAGTGGCAGGAATCTGGAGTTCGTTTTGCGGCATCGGGCGGACGACTGGAAAAGGCCTATTACACTGCAGCAGAGAAGCTGCTTGCCTGCATTGTTCCCATGGATGGCAGCGCTCCTGTTCTACAGGAAGGTGGAATTTACCTCGGCTGCTGGCTGGAGAGCACAGGTACGATTAACGCAGAGCTGCTGTCCCGCCTGGTTCCATCCGTTTCCCAAACGACCTATCTTAGCTTTGCCGCTCATCAGCGAGAGGATGGTTTGCTGCCTTATAAACTGACAGAGAACGGTCCTTCCTATCGTCAGATTCAATTGGTTACTCCACTTGCCCGAAGTGTATGGAACCACTATCTGCTTCACGGTCAGGACCGCATTTTCCTAAAAACGATGTATACAGCCATGTCACGTTATGACGACTGGATCGCACGTCACCGGGATACTCGGGGAACCGGATGTGTAGAGGCCTTCAGCACATTTGATACCGGACATGATCTGTCACCGAGGTTCTGGCATGTGCCGGATACGCCCTACAGGAATGATCCTGCTGCATGTCATCCGGATTCTCCGGTACTGCCCTTCCTGGCCCCGGATTTGACCGCCAATATATATTGCCAGCGCATATATTTGGCCCGTATGGCTGAGGAGCTTGGCGAATCCGGTTTGGAATGGAAGGCTAAAGCCGAAATCAGTCTGGATCGTCTCTTTCGTTATTGTTATGACAAAGATGAGCAGTTCTTTTATGATCGTGATCGAAATGACGAGCTGGTCAGAGTCCAATCCGATGTGCTGCTGCGCGTGATGGCCTGCGAAGTGGGCGACCAAGAATTGTTCGACAAGGTGTTACGAAGATATCTGCTGAATACAAGCAAGTTTTTTGCCCGATATCCCTTTACATCCATAGCCATGGACGATCCCAGGTTCGATCCTTCATCTGCCTATAACAGCTGGGGTGGACCATCCAATTTTTTGAGCCTGATTCGAGCACCCCATGCCTTCGAAGCTCATCATCGGTATGTGGAATTGACCTGGGTGATGAATCCGATCCTTGCTGCATTGTCCAGAGCCAAACGTTTTGCCCAAAACCTAAGCCCATGGACCGGTGAGGAAGGCTTCACAGAAACATACTCCCCTGCGATCCTGTGTCTGCTCGATTATGTGGAACGATTATGCGGAATTATGCCCGTCGGTTCAGACCAGCTGTGGTTTACCGGACTTCTTCCCGTGGACATGGATCATGGCGAGGTGGTTACTGGCAATACGGCATACAGCCGAACCGTAAATGGTCAGCATTTTGAGTTGGTGAATACACAAGATCATCTTATGGTATACCGGGAAGGCAGTCTTCACATTCAAGGCCCGTCTGGCATTCGACTGGTTACCGATCGTGATGGTCGGCTTGAAAGTGTCATTGGAATGAGTGTGCGGACAATTAAGGGTGAGCTCATCTATCAGGGGAAATCCATCCCGATCCTAATTAAAGGAAATGAGATGCAATGCTATACGTATGGTGGTTTAAAAACAGTCCGAGATACCGGCATTATCTATCCAAGATATCAATAAGTTAAAAGGCGCAAATGCAGAGACTCTCTCTGCACTTGCGCCTTTGCTATTTCCAAGCTTTCATTAGGATATCTTGTCCCCTCGATCCCTCAAGCAGCTATGAAAAACGATTCAAACGAACATTCTCAAGCTTGGCGTTTCCACGCGGGGTGACGATAAAATTCAATTGTATCGATAAAACTCACGTTATACTCCTGCTCCACATCGGACAAGTTCAGCAGCCGTCGGTCGATTGCTTTTAATCCCATGACCACATCATGCCGGAGAAGGTCCATTGCAATTTTGCCAACGAATCCGCCCTCTATCTCCTTATATTTGTTGCGAAACTCTTCATTGTAGATCAATTCCGGAGTAAAGGATGCTTCAACAAACGCATTAACGAGTGTTAGCCCATTTCCTTCCATTTGCACGGCGATATAATAATTCCCGCGTTCATCCTTTATAAGATCCTTGTTTATTTCCACGTTCATTGGAATCACTCCCTATATCATATATTATGGACCTTGTTGAACAAACATGGGCAGCCAATTGCTCACCTCTGGACCTCTTCCGCTCATATAGTAGGTATAAACGGAGAACGGAGGATGACTTATGAATTGGCATCATCTCCATACAGGCAAAACGCTGCAACAGCGTCTTGCAGAGCTGCAGGGACATCTGGCCGAGCTTAATACACCGAGATCAGGACTTGAACCGGGCCGGATCAAGCGGGTGTACCCTCATCATTTTATCAAAGTCAATCGACAATTGTTTATTCCGCTCACCCTGTTATCCATCCGTGTGTTTGATACGCCACAAACACGCCGAGGTGTGCGGGTAGGCATTCGCACCGTATTCCCATCCAAAAACGCTTTTAGAAATATCCGACTGGTTGGCGTGGGAATCGATTATCTGGAGCTTCAGGGAAAGGGCAAATTTCCTTCCCGCATCCTGTTTCCTCTGACCCAGATCGAATCCATCAATCGTCCAGCACTGCAAAAGAAAAAGCAGACGCGCTGATTCGTATCGTGTCATGAATACATGCTGCCCTTCAAATTATAACGCAACTTCTGCCGCTCTGCCTGCTTATGTCTCCATGGCAAAAACGGTGAGCACAGAATTTCTCTGTGTCTCACCGCGCAGCTTATTCATGTTAAATAAGCGGATTAGCTCTATTGGGGTTTCCGCATTATAGACCTGTCCAAACATCTTTGGCATAGCGCCCTTCCTGCTGCAAACGTTCAAGCCATGCATCAGCCTGTTCTGCGGAATTGCCGCTAATGTCAGTGTATGCTTTCTTGAGCGTAGCCTCTACATCAGGGGCCATCTTGCTTCCATCTCCGCAAATATACAGATGCCCGCCCTGCTCAAGCAGTGGGATCAGCTTTTGGGCGTCGTCTCTCATCAGATGCTGCACGTAGCACTTGTCCTGTCCGTCCACTCTGGAGAAAGCCGTATGGAGCTGGACAAGCCCTTCTTGCTGTGCAGCTTCAAGCTCATTTTTATACAAATAGTCATGCTCCGGGTTACGGCATCCAAAGTACAGATGGGCTTCGCCAACCTGCTGCCCTTGTTCCTTCAAAACACGTCTTGCCTGCAGGAAGCCCCGGAATGGTGCCACACCTGTTCCTGGACCTACCATAATAATCGGTACCTCCGCTTGATCTGGCAATTCAAACCCGGACTCTGGCGTCCGTATGAACATAACCACCTCTTCACCCGGTTTCAGGTTCGCCAGATAGTTTGACGCTATGCCTTTATATTCCCCTTGTCCGCTCCAGGCAGGAGCACGAACTACACTAACAGTGATACTGGCCTGTTCCGGCTGAACACGAGGTGAACTGGAGATGGAATAATATCTCGCTTTGAGTGAAGGCAGCAGTTCCAGGAAGCGTTCAAACGGCATTTCACACGCCTCGTATTTAACCAGATAATCCAGCATCGATACCCGCTTTCCTCGCACTTCTTCCATATACACGGATTCATCCAAAAGCGCTTCAAGTTCCTTCTTATGCGGCGGGCACACGGTGTATGCTGCCAGCTCTCTCAGCTGTGCACGTGTTGCTGCTTCTTGCAATTCCACGCTGTGGCTGAGCAAGTCATACAGATTAACCGGCTGATGCAGAGGCAAGTGCGCGGCGCTTCGACCGGATGCGTCCAAAACCAGGTGTTCCGTCCCAGTGAAACCATAACGTTTTAGTACACGCTCCACGAGTTCCGGTGGATTTTGCGGGAGAATCCCAAGATGATCGCCTTCCTTGTAGGTCATGCCTTCAGGCAGTTGGATCTCCAGATGACGTGTACTCCGCTGGCTGCCCGCATCATGAAGTTCCCGGTTCTCGAGCACTTGAGCTACATGGGCATCATACGTATCTGCGAGCGGTGTCACCGCCAGCCCACTTACAAACTGTACGGACAATGAACTGCGCTCACTGCCTGAGCTGCTGTTCAGCTCAAGTCCCATCGCTCGTGCCAAATCCGGCCACAATTGTTCAGTCCAGTCCTCAACCTGCTTCTCAAAATCCCCGCTAGCATCACTTTCACCAAGAGGAGATAACCGCGTTGCTCCCTTCGAAGAGAGCTGTTCATCAATCAAACGCGGGATGCGCTGATACGTGCTGGCCCAGTTGTGATCCCCGCATCCAAGCACGGCAAAGCGGACTCCCTCAAATTCCTTGTGATCTGCATGTTCAATCCATTCCACAAAATCCTTGGCATTGCTCGGCGGTTGGCCATTGTACGATGCACTGACGATGACAACAGCACCTTCTTTAGGCAGTTTGCCTACTCGATCATTCAGTGCTGCAACTTCACTTCGAAAGCCTTGATATCGTGCATGATCTGCAATCTCACGGGCAATACCTTCCGCGGTACCCAGATTGGAACCATACAAGACAAGCATCGGGGTGTGATGGGCATTTGCCGCATCAGGCTCTTTTCTTTTGGCAGCCGAGGATGGCTCCTGTACCGAAACACCTGGAACAGCCATGACAGGCTGCCCACCACGGGCACGAACCCGAATGGTGAAATGATCCGGCTTGAGTGTCAATGTCTCTTTAACTTTCAACTGGTAATCCGTATGATCGATCATGTCAAAATGTTTCAGGACCATGCCCAGCACAAGCGTTGCCTCCTGAAGTGCAAACTGCTGTCCAATGCATGCCCGTTGACCATTACCAAACGGCTTGTAGGCATCATGCGGCACCTTGCTCGGATCCTCAAACCGCTCGGGACGGAATTCCTCTACATCGTCACCCCAAGCATCACGGTCACGATGCAGCTTGGGAATGAGCACACTTACACTATCCCCTTTTTGCAAAGGATACTTTCCTGCGAGCACCGTGTCTTCTTTGGCGTATAGGGAAAATGCCGGAGCCGTTGGCCACAGGCGCAATGCTTCGTTCAGCACCATGCGGATGTATTTCAGATTGCGAACCTGATTGTACGTCGGAACCGGATCTTTCAAAATCTGGTCGGCTTCGGCTTGCGCCTTGGCCAACTTGTCCGGATTTTTCATCAAGTAGTATATGGCAAAGGATAGTAATCCACTCGTTGTCTCATGTCCTGCAATGAGGAACGTAATAATCTGATATCGGATATTTTCATCGTCAAGTGTTTCACCCGTTTCCGGATCCTTGCCGCTAAGCATATGGGATAACAGATCATCCGCACCTTCCTGAGGCTGCTCTTTGCGCTCCGCAATGATATGATCGACCAGCGTGAACATCGAACGAATATCCTGTTCGAATTGTTTCTTTTTACTGATCATCAGCTTGTCCTGAATACGAAGGCGCTGCAGTGAACTCATGGATTCATCCAGTGCGCGTACCATGCTCGTGATAAATGGGTGCGGTTCTTCTCTGTAAAAGCTGTTAAACCGATAGTTAAATCCACACAATCCGATCGTATCCAGAGTGAGGCGCGTCATATCATCAGGTACGTTAACCGTTTCGTCGGGATTCAGCCTGGACCATTTCTGAACAAGCTGCACAGCCAGATCAATCATTTTGTTATGATATCCCTGCATTGCACGCTGGCTGAAGCTGGGAAGCAGCACGTTATGGGCCTTTTTCCAGTTGGGTTCATCGGTCCAGCTTGTAAACAGGCCATCTCCTGCAAACGCACGAACCTTCGCAAGAGGTGCCCACACACGCTTGTCGAATTTGGATTCATCCGTTACCTCGGCGACCAGCTCATGACCCGAAATATACAGCTCGCTTCGTCCCGGGTACTCCATTCGAAAGATTGGTCCATATTGGTCGGCAAGTTTGACCAGGGATTGCACAGGCTCCTCAAAGTTTAAATGTGGCAAGTTAGCCAAAGGGCCGAATGTTTTGGGCTGTGGTACTGAAAATGGGGACATAATCTCCGCTCCTCTTCCAACTTAGTAGTCCAACCAAATAAATAATGAATGTTTTGAAAAAAAATCCTCAAATTAACTAACATGACTTCATTTTCTGCAAGTAATCACATTTGATTCAACACATTAAAAAAAAACAAATCAGAACCAATTGACCAAATTGGTATATTGGTCAATTTAGAGTAAAAAAAATCGGGTGATATCTTTATCTTACTTTTACCCTAACATTTCCAGTTCTAATCTACAACAGTCTCAAAGTCATAGGACCATTGGGTAGCTGCTCTATCCACTAATCCAAGTGGTCCCTTGGCCTGAAGTATTCAGGCCTTGTCCACCTTGGTTTTGGCAACGGCATCGCTTATTCTAGAGCTGCTTGAGCAGTTCCTTTATTTGTGTTTCCATTCTCATCGGTTCAATGGTAGTCTCATAACGACCACTCACCTCTCCGTTTCGACGGATCAAAAATTTGGTGAAGTTCCACTTGACCCCGTTCCCTTGGTACAATGTCGGATGGTTTTCCCTGACAAAATGGTCCATCCACTGCCCTTCTTCCGTTTCCAGATCATATCCCCCGAATGCTGCCTCTTCAGTCAAATGGCGAAACAACGGGTGAATGGATGGCCCGGTAACCTCAATCTTATCAAACATCGGAAAGGTGATATGAAATTCATTTTTGCAATATTTCACAATCTCAGCGTTGCTGCCCGGTTCCTTATGGTTAAATTGATCGCAGGGAAACGCCAAAATCTCTAGTCCTTGCTTACAATACTTATCATACAGCTGCTGCAGCGCCAAAAATTGTCTGGAGTAGCTGCACTTGCTGGCTGAATTCACGATGAGCAGCACCTTCCCCTCGAACTCTGATAAATCACCAATGCGTCCATCTGACGAAATCGGAAAAGAATAAATGTTCACTCTGACGCCTCCCCATATCTTGTTAACAACGAAAAGTATCTAAATTGATTATACTCAGGTGTCGATGATAGGTTAAATATATAAATGCTATCATTTTAATAGTTTTTGTCTATAATCTAAAGAAATGAATATAAAAAAAACAACTGCCCTGAGCAGAACAGCTCTGCTTCACCAGACAGTTGTTGTGTTGATTGTAAGACTACCGGGCCTAAGTTCATATTTATTACCCCATAATTAGACCGTATACAATACCCGGACCATGCACGCCAATGGTCAAATCATTTTCAATATCGGAAGATCGACTTGGGCCAGAAATAAAATGAATACCTGCGGGAAGATTCTCTCTTCCCATCTCATCAAATCGATTCAGCGTCTCACCCAATCTCGTATGCAGACGTTCTACCGGAATGACAATGATCAATACCGTTGGCAGCAGGCTTACCGATCGTCCCTTTTGTGGTGATGACAGCACGGTCACTGAACCGGTGTATGCTGTCGCGTAATCCGCCATGACCACTCCAATGTCGGCCTCTGCTGCCCGAGCCTTCCAGTTTTCATCCGGCATGCTGTTCCATACGGAAACCTGAACTTCTGGCAGGCTCACTTCGAGCTGCAGTTCGTCCAAGACCTGTTCATTTTGCCGAATCAGATATTTGGCTCCCAGCTCGTTAGCCTTGATTGTAATAAACGCGGATACTTCCTCCGGATTTTTCACCCGGACCACATGAGCGCCGACACTCACAAAATTATCCGTAAATGCCTGTATGCGTTTGTCCTCATCCCAGTCCAGTTCATTCCAGAACGATGGTGCACCTCGGAAGGGTTGTGTTGGTGCATGTTTCTGCCGGGGTCTTCTCAATTTGGAAGCAATCCCATTCATGAATTTTTCCTGCTTCTCGCGCGACCGCTTCTCCAGTTGATCCAGCCATTGCTGATGTTCAGCGCTCATGCTTGCCGCCTCCTTGCTCTCGTTCACGCAGAATCTGCTCCATCCGGTTACGAACAGCAGAATCCATCTCTCTCTGATCCTTAGTCAGCTCCTGATCCAGCTTGTTCCATTGCTGACGGAATGAACGCTTTGCCAGGCTGGGTGCAACTCTGTAGGTGTTCCAGCCTTTTAGCGGACCCAGCTTGAGAGAGATACCGTTATTCCGTACAACCGCTATCTGACCGATCTGCCCGAGACGAATGGCTGCACTGAATCGTTTCGAGTTCGACACCACTGCGGCGAATCCCTTCATGCCGGCACCTTCAAGCTTATTGCCGTGCCCTTCTTCCACCTTGCGTCTGCGGAGATACACAAGCATATCATGCAAAGGTATTTTGACAGGACAAGCTTCATAGCAAGCTCCACACAAACTTGAAGCGCTGGCAATGTCGTTCCACTCGTCTATATTTCCATTCAGCGCAGGCGTCAGCACCGCTCCAATCGGACCGCTGTAGGTTCCCCCATAGGCATGCCCGCCAATATGACGGTATACTGGACAAGCATTAAGACAGGCACCGCAGCGTATGCAGTTGAGCAGTTCCTGAAATTCAGGATCACCCAGCTGCAGGGATCGGCCGTTATCCACAATAATGATATGCATTTCTTCAGGTCCGTCCCCGTCCTCGGTTCGGCGCGGCCCGGTTATGCCTGACATGTACATCGTCAACTTCTGTCCTGTTGCTGAACGAGGCAGCAGCGTGGCCATCACTTCGAGATCGGTCCAGGATGGAATAATACGTTCCATCCCCATTAGCGTTATTTGCGTTTTGGGTACAGTGGATACCATACGGGCATTTCCTTCATTTTCGAATAATACCATGGATCCGGTCTCCGCAATGGCAAAGTTACAGCCGGTCATGCCAATATCTGCCTCGAGGAATTTTTCCCGCAGTTTTTTGCGTACAAACCCGGCGAGTACGGTGGTATCCGGTTCCAGAATTTCCCCCGCTTCCTTCGATAACAATTCGGCGATCTGATAACGATTTTTGTGAATGGCCGGGATGACAATATGAGACGGGGCTTCGCCAGCCAACTGGATGATATATTCGCCCAGGTCGGTCTCAATCGCTTCGATGCCGGCAGATTCAAGCGCATGGTTCAAATGTACTTCTTCCGACACCATCGATTTGGATTTCACCACGGACGCAGCTTCCTTGTGCGCTGCTATATCGAGAGCAATGGCAGCTGCCTCCACCGATGTATCCGCAAAATGAATATGAACACCGTTAGCACGGGCATTGTTTACGAATTCATTCAGATAATAATCGAGATATGCGATCGTGTGCAGACGAATCTGGCGGCCTCGTTCCCGCCATTCGTCCCAATTTCCGTGTTCTTCCGAGGCGGATTTCTTCCCATTCCGCAGTCGTTCTGTAGTGAACTTCACAGCTTTGCGCAGAAAATCATCATTGAGCGCGAGTTCTGCTCGCTTTTTGACAGACACATCCATTACACCCGGCTGACTCATCCTGTTCGCACCCCCTCATACAGTAATTCGGCCAAATGCATGACACGCACCGGTTCATTCCGGTAACGCAAATTGCCTGCAATATTCATGAGACACGCCATATCCAGTCCAACAAGCACCTCTGCTTCGGTCTCTTTGATATGATCGACTTTCTCGGTTACCATGGCTCCGGAGATATCCGACATTTTCACGGCAAATGTTCCCCCGAACCCGCAGCAATCCTCTCCAAAAGGAAGGGGAACAAATTCCAGCCCTTTCACTGCGGACAACAGTGCCATGGGTTCATCCTTCACCCCAAGCAGCCTGCTGCCATGACAGGACGGATGATACGTTACTTTATGAGGAAAATGTGCGCCCAGATCTGTTATTCCAAGCACCTGCACCAGAAATTGGGTGAATTCATAAGCTTTCGCTTCCAGCCGTTCTGCCTTTTCAAGCCATACCGGTTCATCCGCAAACAGCTCAGGATAATGGTGAATCATATACGTACAAGAACCTGAAGGACAGACTACGAAATCGCTGTCGTCAAACGCTTCCAGGATCGTTTTGGCTGCCACTCTCGTCTCATCCCAGTACCCGCTATTGTATGAAGGCTGACCGCAGCAGGTTTGAACAGGCGGGAATTCCAGCCGAACGCCATGAGCGGCAAGCAGTCTCACCATCGCTTCTCCCACACGCGGATAGATGGCATCGCTGAGGCAGGTAATGAACAAGGAGACCTTCATAATCACACGCTCCCATAATCGATTAGTAGTTGGTCTATTAACGTTAATCTGTAGGTTTAGGGTCAGTTCTGACTGAATTGTATTTCACTTATACGGTTGTAATTTGGATGTCGTAGTCCTTCAAACGATGGATCAGATCCCCTTCCTGCGGCTCATTGATGATTACCGCATGAACCGCATTCAATCCCGTTACCCTTGCGAAAGCACGGACACCGAACTTGCTGGCGTCTGCGAGCAAAATGACCTGGTCGGAAATACCGACCATTTTCTGCTTCAACCTGGCTTGCAGTTCATTGGACTCGCTGATTCCACCACCCTCCAGATGCACACCCTTACAGGACAAAAACAGTTTATCGACATGATACGTCTCCAGAGAACGTTCGGCGAGCGGCCCGACAAATGAAAGGGAACGCTGTGCCAGCTGACCTCCGGTAGAGATAACCTCAATCTTGTCTTTGCTGCTAAGTTCAGTCGCCACCTGAATGGAGTTGGTTAGCACCGTCAGCGGAATATCCGGCATATTCGCAGCCATGTAACCTGCCGTGGTGCTGGCATCCAGCAGAATTCGATCCCCAGGGCGAATCATGGACAGGGCAGCCTGAGCAATTCGTTTCTTCTCTTCCGCATGCGTTGTTTCCCTGACACGATAAGGGACCTCCGGCTGATCGTCCTTGATGCTTACAGCTCCTCCATGGGAGCGCTTTAATCTACCTGCTTGCTCCAGCCGATCCAGATCACGGCGGATGGTCTCTTCGGTAACCCTGCATCGATCACTAAGCTCGGATACACGCATGCTGCCATTCTCATTAACCATCTCTACAATCCGATCATACCGCTCGGCAGCCAGCATGTTACACCTCACTCCCGGCTTGTGATTTCAATGAGTCCGTCAATCTGACAAATCTGCCGTATGCTTCTTCCCAAATGGGTCTGTCCTTCGGTTCATAATCGGATACCGGGAACGAATCACGAATGACCTTGCGTGCTTCCCAAATATCCTTGAAGGCACCGCTGGCGATCCATTGAACGGCCATGTTGCCAATTGCGCTTCCTTCTGCTGGGCCTGCCCATACCGGCTTGCCAATCGAATTCGCGGTCCACTGACATAACACTTGATTCTGGATGCCTCCACCGACCATGTGCAATCCATTGAAAGACTGACCTGATAATTGTTCCGTCCATTCCAGTACTCTTCTGTACTTCAGGGCAAGGCTCTCCAAAATGGACCGTGCGATGGCTCCCTGATCCTGCGGTTCCTGTTGTCCCGTATTCCGGCAATATTGACGAATCCGGGACGTCATGTCACCCGCTGGCATGAACAGATCATCGTCCGGATCAAAGAGACTTGCAAATGGAGGGGCGAGTTCCGCCTGCTTCAATAATTCAGCGTAGCTGATTCCCATCCCCTGCCGCTCCCATTCACGCATGCTCTCCTGTAATATCCAGAGTCCCATAATGTTTTTGAGCAGACGGAATGTTCCCCCTGCGCCGCCTTCATTCGTAAAGTTCAGAGCCAGACTCTCGGAACTAATGGCAGGGTGATCAATCTCCGTACCCATTAGCGACCAGGTTCCACAGCTCAGGTAAGCGAACGATCGATTCGTTGCAGGGACAGCGACCACTGCTGAACCCGTATCATGCTCAGCCACGGCAATAACAGGAATGGCGGATATCCCCAGATCACCGGTTATACTGCTGCGGAGCTGACCTACTCGCGTACCCGGCATCACCGCTTCACCAAACATATGATCCGAGACCCCGATATGGGCAAGCAGTTCTCCGTCCCATTGGCCGCTCACCGGGTTGTAGAGCTGCGTCGTTGTTGCATTGGTAAACTCATTCATTGCTTCTCCAGTCAAAAAGTAACGAAGCAGATCGGGAATCATAAGAAAACGATCCGCCGCATCCAGCAATGGCGAACCATTCCGCTGCAGGGTTGCGAGCTGATACAGCGTATTAAAACTAAGAAACTGAATGCCTGTTCGCTCAAAGATCCGCTGTGAGGTTAGCTCATTTCGAACCTGTTCCATCATGCCGTTAAACTGTGCATCACGATAATGATAGGGATTACCGAGCAACTCGCCATTGCTCCCCAGCAATCCAAAGTCCACTCCCCAGGAATCGATCCCCAGACTCTCCGGCTGCTCTCCTTGCTGCTTAACCAGTTGAAGCCCTTGCAACAATTCATGATGCAAACGCAAAATGTCCCAGTGCATCCGCTCGCCGGCTTTGACCGGCTCATTTTTGAAACGATGGACCTCGGTTGCCGTAATTCCCCGGTCATTCAGATGACCCAGCAGCGCTCTCCCGCTGCCAGCTCCCAGATCGTATGCCAGCACACTCACTGCTCTTCACCAACCTTTCTATCATATGGTACAGATTCTCTTTGCTTATTTGTTTGTTTATTTTTGTTTTATACTGTTTCGCTTTATTTCACGAGTATATCACTGTTGTAAGCGTTTGAATACCCTGTGTTTTGTTCTTCTTCAACAAAAAAACGACCTAATCCCATGGATAAGTCGTTCTCCTGTTTGGATTCAGCATTTTGCATAATTCGATTCCACTCGCTCCAGATTACAATATATAGACGAATAGGACCATTTCGATCTATCATATTGAAGATTGGAAGTCGCTTATTGGATTTATGCAAATGCTCTATTACGTATAAAACCGGCCATTGCTTACGCCAGACTGAGGCTGCACATCTCTCTCGAAATGCTTGAACCTTGTCCCCTGATATGTGAGCATACCTCGGTCGTTTTCTACCAGTATGCCGTAGTTGCTTCCGCCGACATTCAGTTCCAAGCGTTCCCCATTATCCAGTTGAAATGTTGCGTAGTACCAGGTTGAAGCACTGCTGTCCCCGCTTCCTCCGGTAACTTCCGTTCTCTTCGCCACCACAGTACAATGCAGTGTGAGCAGCGTTGCTGCATTGTTCGAAGACCATGTTCGTACTCCTGAAATAATCGCAATGACGATAACACTAGCAATAATAAGAAATATGGCGCCAATAAATATCGAGCCAAATGCACTCATCGCCCCAAACTCGTTAAATCCCGAAAATAATCCCCCCTGATTGCCCTCAAACCCCGGCACACCGTTCATGTCATCAAATACACCGAAGCCGTCCGTAGTTATTCGGCCCATCGATGAAGATATGCTTATTGCCGTCATTCATCATCGTTCCTTTCCGGCTCCAAAATAAGATGCACCGTCCCCAGCCAAGGAGACGGTGCACGAAGACAACCCTACTTGCCTTGTCCGTATACTATATGAATGAAATCAGGAATACAGACGTTCAAGTTCATCAACCAGACTGCCAACATACGCCACAGCAGCACGGATCGGCTCCGGTCCGGACATGTCCACACCCGCAAGCTTCATAAGCTCTTGCGGCGTGAGACTTCCGCCTGCTTTCAATGCTTCCAGCCAGCGGTCCACGGCTGGCTGCCCTTCTTCGCGAATAAGTCCGGCTGCTGCAGTGGATGCCGTCAAACCTGCTGCATAGGTGTAAGGATACAGTCCCATGTAATAATGTGGCTGCCTCATCCAGGTCAGCTTGGCGCCTTCGTCTACTACCAGATCCGGTCCCCAGAACCCGGAAAGAATATTTCCTTTGAGCTCACTAAGCGTCTTGGCTGTAATCGGTTCATCCTTGGTGGCAAGTGCATATACCTGGCGCTGCAATTCACCTTCAAGCAGGTGTGTCACAAAGTTGTGGTAATACGTGTTGAGCAATTGTAAAATCACCCAGCGGCGCATTCTTGGATTGTCAGAACGTTTCAACAGATGATCGGCCAGCAGCATCTCATTCATGGTAGATGGTGCCTCAATGAAATAAAGAGAAGGCCTTGTGTTGGTAAGCCGCTGATAGCGTCCGGCAAGCATGAAATGCCCGGCATGTCCCACTTCATGAGCAAGCGTAAACGCCCCGCGCATATTGTTTGCCCATGAGATGAGGATATACGAATGTGATCCGTAAATGGATGAACAGAAAGCACCTGTTGATTTTCCGGCGTTATCCGCGTAATCCACCCAGCGGTCGCTGAATGCCCGTTCCACAATCTCGCCGTATTCCGGCCCAAGTACAGCAAGAGCTTCACGGATGAGCGTGCAGGCTTCTTCATATGTAATGGCAGGACTGAATTCAGGATCAAGTGGGGCTTTCAAATCGCAGAACATCAGCTTGTCCAGACCCAGCTCACGTTTCTTGAGAGCTGCAAGTCTGCGCATATGAGGTGCGAGTTCCTGCTGGATAATATCCAGAATATTGTTATACATCTCTTTGCTTACTTGCTGCGGGCTGAGCAGCATATCGGTAACATCGTCATAACCGCGAAGCCGGGACAAGACAACCTGTTTTTTCACTTCGGTTGCATAACCTTCGGCAAACGTATTTTTGTAATCGTTCAACTTGGAACTGAAGGCTGCGTAGGCAGAACGGCGCAGCTTTGTATCGGAAGACATTTCATAGTTATTTTCATAGAAAGACCAGGACAGTGGACGGTTATTATCCTCTCCATCCAGTGCATCGTCGAACGTCATGTCAGCCAGTTTACCTCGGAGGTAAATCCGGTATGGCGAATCCAATACCTCTCCTAGAGATGCCAGCACTTTCTCCGTTTCCGGCGAGAGACGATGTGCTTTCTCCTGAAGCAGAAGATTCAAACTCCGGGCATAGGGCTCCAGTCCGGGAAGTTCGGCAATATAACGTTCCACTGTACCCTCGGGAAGATCCGTAATCTCAGAATTGACAAAAGACAAGGAAGACGACAGAGACGATAGGATATCTCCCGCTTTGGCCGAATTCTCAATGTTCACCGGATTGGTGCTATCTTCCGATTGTTTAAGTCGCGCATAGGATGCAGTCTTGGCGATTCGTTCCTGAAGTGCTTCACGAGCGTCCAGACATGACAGTAACTGTTCAGCACTTTCGCCCAGACGCCCTTTGAACGTTTCAATATAGACTGCCGCTTCAGGGAGTGACTTGAGTTCCTGTTCCCACTCTGCATCGGTTCCAAACAAGTCTGCCAGGTTCCAGGTCGTTTCCCGGCTGACTTCATCGCGTGTACGTATTTTTTCCATCTGTATATGTCCTCCTCCTTGCGTTTCCAATATCTCTCATCGTATCATATTCCGACCGTTTATACCTGACATCTCCCAAATTAAGACTTTTGATTCAAGTTCAATGGTACATCAAAAAACCGCAGGGTTATGGAAATGTTCCATGCCACCCTGCGGTTCCTTTAACTCTGATTTATTCTGATTTCCAGATTACATTTTCTCCGTAATTTTTGCCCCAATCGTACATTGCACGCAGCACTGGCATCAGACTATGCCCATGATCCGTCAAACTGTACTCTACCCGAGGGGGTACTTCCGCATAAACCTTCCGCTCGATCAGCCGGTCTTCCTCCAGCTCCCGAAGCTGGTTGGTCAGCATTTTTTGGGTGATATGCGGGATCAATCGCTTCAATTCACTGAAACGCTTCGTTCCTTCCAGTCCCAGATGCCACAATATAATGAGTTTCCATTTGCCGCCAATAACAGCAAGGGTCAATTCCTTCTCACAGTTGATTTCCTTCAGATTAATCCGTTCCTTGACTTCGGCTGCCATGGCTCCGAGCCCCCTTAGCTTACATTCTTATATCAACATGTACGTTATTCGATATAGCTTACTCTCAATTCTACTACAGCATGGCCCGAATGCATAGGAAACGTGAACCTTGTCCCTACTAACATGACAGAAAGGACCGGCTTCCCTCTATAAAAAGGAATTCCGGTCCTGCCTGTGTTATGTTTGCTTCAAGATCTGCAAGAGATCATCTATTCCAGATTCGCATGACGGCCAAACATGTCCGCCCCAGTCATCTCTTTCTTTTCCATCAACGTGAGTACCAGAGCATCCATAGTAAGCAGCAATCCCTGTTCAAAAAGCGAACCCATCGGCTGAATCGTAACAGCTGCGCCTGACGTTGCCGTGTCCTCTTTCGCAGATGCAGGAAGACGAACGACGGTGTTAGCCATTTGACCAATGCTGGACTCCGGCTTGATCGTGATCAGACCTACGGAAGCACCGGCTTTACTGGCTTTCTGGGCCATCGCCGCCAGGCTGCCCGTTTCTCCCGAACCCGAGCACAACAGAAGGAAGTCCTTCGGACTGATGCCTGGTGTTACGGTCTCCCCAACGACAAACACCCGAAGTCCCATCTGCATTAATCTCATGGCAAAAGCCTTTCCCATCAAACCGGACCGGCCAGCACCTGCCACAAAAATCTGTTCCGAAGCCAGAATATGCTCAGCCATTGCCTGCATCTCCGAATCGTTGATCTGGCTTAGCGTACGTTCCAGTTCCTTCAGAATGTCAGCTGCGTATTGTCTGCTGCTCATCCAGTTACCCTTGTTGAACGAGACGCTGCATTTCAGCCGCAACTTTTGCTTTGTCTGCTTGTCCCGTGATTCCGCCACCCACAATAACCAGATCCGGTTGTGCTTTGATCACTTCTGGCAATGTTTCCAATTTGATACCACCCGCAACTGCGGTTTTGGCATTTTTCACAGCAGCTTTGATCGTTTGCAGATCTTCGAACGGGCTTTGTCCTTCAGCTTGCAGGTCATAACCTGTGTGTACACAGATGTAATCTACGCCAAGCGAATCAACTTCACGAGCACGTTGTTCAAGGTTAGGCACGTTGATCATGTCCACAAGAACTTGTTTGTTTTGTTTCTTCGCTTCTGCTACTGCACCTTTGATCGTACTGTCATTGGTTGCCCCAAGCACAGTGATCAGATCAGCACCTGCTTCAGCAGCCTTCATGATTTCGTATCCACCCGCGTCCATAATTTTCAGGTCGGCCAATACTTGCAGGTTAGGGAAAGCTTCTTTCATCGCCTTCACCGCATGCAGTCCTTCATTAATAACGATTGGCGTACCAATCTCAACGATATCAATATATTGTTCCACTTCTTTAACGAGAGCGATACCTTCAGGGATGTTTACCAGGTCGAGTGCAAGTTGCAGTTTCATGATTCATTTCTCCTTTGGTGTTTAGATATGAGTATTCCTATAGAGGATTTCTAAATGTTTAGCCTGCACCAATCAGCCTGCTCAGATGCATGCATGTTTATCTTCGCTACTCATTCATTGTAGAGCCTGACTTTCCATCCAGGAAGTACGCACTTTGAAGTCAGGTAGTTACCTGCACGATACTAATGACTCATTTTTGTTGTTATACGAAGTAAATAATAAAAAATCAATTTTGACTAACATGCATTGAAAGATCACCGAGTAAAATTCCATTCTCACATCATCAGAAAAACCCTGCCAGATGGCAGGGTCTTATTTCATCTATTTATGGCATGCACAACTGAAAATTGCAGTTTAGAAGTAAACGGGTTTCACACATACCGGCTTGGATACACCAGTACTATGACCTGTGTATTTCAAACGTCCGCTCTCCTGATCCACCGTAAATGTAACCATGTTGTTGGTGTCGCGGTTGGCAGCGATAAGTAGTTTACCATTCGGTGTCAATGCAAAATGACGTGGATGCTCACCTTCAGCCGAGACATGCTCAACGAGTTTCAGGTGACCTGTTTCAGCGTCTGCTGCAAATACAACGATGCTATCATGCCCACGGTTCGAACCGTAAACGAAACGACCGTCATTCGATACTGTAATTTCAGCCGTTGTATTTTCAGTGCCATCATAACCATCCGGCAATGTCGACACAGTGGACACTTCAGTCAACGTGCCTGCAGCTGCATCGTAACGGAAAGACGTAATGGAAGAATCCACTTCGTTGATTACATAAGCGAATTGACCATTCGGATGGAACGCCAAGTGACGCGGACCTGCTCCTGGATGGGTTTTCGTTTCGCTGTGCAGTACAAGCTCATTCTTGTCTGCATCAATGGAGTAGATGGCAATCTTGTCTGCACCCAGATCCTGTACCATCATGTATTTGCCATCCGGGCTGAAGAATGCGGAGTGAACATGAGGCTTGTCCTGACGCTCCGGATGTGCTCCTTTACCTTCATGTTTCTTCTCATCCAGAAGAGCTCCGACTTCACCGTTGTCTGTCAACGATTGCAGACCTACCAGTCCACCGTGGTAGCTGGAAAGGATCAGGTAGCGTCCGGAAGGATCACGCTGGATATGACATGGTGGAGCCGAGATGGAATTACTGCGATTCAGCATGGACAATTTTCCGGTGGAAGGATCAATGTTCAGAGCGACCGCCTCGGACATTTTGTTTCCTTCTGGAGTTACGGCTTCCCCAATTGCATACAGTTTGTTGCTATCAGCATTCACGTTGACAAACGTTGGGTTTTTCACGCCCGAGATGCCGTCCAGCTTACTGAGGCTGCCTGTATCCTCATTCAATTCATATGCGTAAATGCCCTCATTTTCCGCTTCGGCATAAGAGCCGACCAATACGAGCAAGCGTTTCGATTCACTCATTACAGTTTCCTCCTCTATGTGTATGTAGTCTAGTTGCACCTCTTCTATAATAAATCTGCCATATCAAAATAGCAATCCGCCGTCTAATTACGTGACCTGCATTAACCTGTTAGTTTCCAATTATTCTAGGATATCATCCCAATATCCATTCACGACAGGGGACAACTTCTGCTATGATTAGATAGGTTTTTCATCATGAAAGGACTGAATTCGGTTGCTTCAATCATTTTTGCTTACGTTATATCATGTTTTTCTGCCCATATCACTGCCCGTCATCGGAGGCATACTGCTAAAGCGGTTCAGAAATTGGGATACTCGCTCACTCTCCACTTTCTCCCTTTATATTCTGAGCCCTGCGCTTATCTTTGATACACTGCTTCATGCCGAAATTACCTGGACGGACGTCACAGGCACCTTTTGGTTTTCCATCATCAATCTGATCGCCCTATGGGCGCTTGCCGAGCTGTTGAGCCGGATTTTCCACTTGGGCGCAAGCGAAAAAGCGGGACTTACCCTTGTCTCCACCTTTACAAACTGTGTGAATTACGGACTCCCGCTTGTATTGCTTGCCTTTGGACAACTTGGATTGGACAAGGCCTCGGTCTATGTGATCGGGCAGATGATCATTGTGAATACCGTAGGAATTTTCTTTGCGGCCCGATCGGAATTCACAGTCAAACATGCCATTCTGTCCGTTTTCCGTATGCCTTCCATCTATGCTGCAGCCATCGCCATTGTTCTGCGTTCAACTGGCATAAGTCTGCCTGATGCACTGGATGGCGGCATTTCAATGCTGGCCGCAGGTTATTCCCCGGTTGTTCTGGCCATTCTGGGTGCACAGATGCTGAGACCTCGCGGTTTCGCGGAGCCTTGGCAGCCCAATGTACGCCGTGCCTTCTGGACTGGACTTGTGGTGCGTCTCGCCGCTGCGCCGGTCCTATCTTACCTGATTCTGACCGCGCTTCAGGTTGAAGGCATCCTATTCAGTGTTCTGCTGATCCTCGCATCCATGCCAACGGCAGTAAACGCCGTTATTTTGGCTGAACAATTCAATGCATCTCCGCAATTTGTGTCCCGCTGCATTCTATGGACCACCGCTGCTTCCATGATCATTCTGCCGGTTATGATTGTGATGTCTTCCTGATCAGCACGGATGCCGGTCCAGGGGACATTGCCGCCAGGCGGCGTTCATAACGGCGTTGAATTGCTCTTACGTAGAAGAATTTGACCACAAAGTAAGAAATCACACCCAGGATCACGCCAAAGACAGACATGCCTGCCAGGATATCAAGCCCACCCAGCAAAAGTTCACTCAAGGCGGACCAGTTGCCACGAAACAGTTCCATGAATGCACTTTCGTGGACAGGCCCCTGTCCCATGCTGTGTGCTGGCAAAATCCATGATCCAATCTGCTTGGCTAGCGGCATCAGCAGGATCGGAAGAAACGTCAGTTTCCCGATCACATTGCCCACAATGGCTGCCGGCAGCGAGCCGCCAGACAAACGGACAATGGGGTAGAACACGAGATAGATCAGCGATGCCGTGGAGATCACGATTAACTCCAGACCAAAACCGATTGCAAATCCGGTGGATACTTTGTGCGCCCCTCCGGGAGCACGTAACAATTTGAGAAAATTCAGCTTCATTGCACGTGTTAAACGCGCAAATCGGTTGGCTTTGCTTTTCTGTGAATTCATACCGAACTTCCCCTTATTTTAAACAAATGACGGCCGAGGCCGCCTCTTCTTCATATATTAGACTGCGTTAATGTCGGCTGTTACAATGACAGGCTGAGTTTCAATCTTCACATTCCCTGCGACCGCTCTTGAGATCATACAGGATTCTTCAGCCTTATGTGCAAGTCGATCCGCCTTGGCGAATTCGGCCTCCGTTGCATCCGACTGAAGCACAATACGAGGTCTATGCACAATTCGTTCGTACGTAAATATGTTATTGGTCACATCCACCGTTGCTTCCGACTCCAGTGTCAGCTCATTCGGTGTAATATCCGAACGTTCCAGCATGGCTGCCAGTGTGATCAGGTAACAGGTTGATGCGGCACCGAGCAGCATTTCATCAGGATTCGTACCTGTACCTGGACCGCCCATTTCCTGCGGGATGGATATAACCGATTTTAATCCTCCGGCATCGATCGTTCCCTCACTGTTACGTCCGCCATTCCATACGGCTTTCAGATGAAAAGGATGTTTCATTTCACTCATTCCTTTCTATTACTACACTCGTTTACAGAGTATGGATTGTTCGTTTAATGCGCTAACGTGCTGTTCATCCAGCCCCAGATCAGTGATGACTTTGGCCACACTGCTGAGTGCTGCGACTCTTGTAAAAGCCTGTATATTGAACTTGCTCGAATCCGCGAGCAAAATAACTTCATCCGCAATGCTGATCATCTTCTGTTTCACCAAAGCTTGTAATTCGTTCGATTCACTAATGCCTTTGGTCATGTGCACACCTTTGCAGGACAAAAATACCTTGTCCACATGGTAAGCATCGAGAGAACGCTCAGCGAGCGGGCCCACAAAAGACAAAGACTTGGAAGCAAGCTGTCCACCCGTAGCAATAACCCTGATCTGTTCCTTGCTGCTCAGCTCAGCCGCTACCTTGATGGAGTTGGTCAGTACAGTGAGCTGAATATTCGGCAGTCCTGTCGCCATATACCATGCTGTTGTACTCGCATCCAGTGCAATCCGGTCGCCTGGCTCTACCATCTTGATCGCCTCTTCGGCAATTCTGCGTTTCTCTTCAGCATGAGTTACCGCACGTTCGGGATAAGGGATTTCCGGGTGTCCTTCATCCTTGTATTTTACACTGACTGCGCCGCCGTGCGACCTTCTAAGCCTGCCAGCCTGCTCCAACTTGTCCAGATCACGGCGAATCGTCTCTTCCGTTACCCCGCAACGCTCACTAAGTTCGGTTACACGCATGCTTCCCTGCGAATCCACCCATTCCACAATTTTCTCATAACGTTCAGCCACGAGCATTATCCATTCACTCCAAACCGTTGATATCCAAGATGAATCCTGTACATCCCATCATACCACAGTGCTACCTGAAGGAGAATTTTATCAGGACGGAGAATGTGCAAAAAGAGGGAGCGTATGCTCCCTCCATTCCATGCTTGAGAAGTATTATTTATCGTCTGCCAAAGGGAACCAGCCCGGCGTGTTGATAATCGCATTCCACAACCCGTCAGGGATGACCAGACGTTCCTGATCCGCTTTGGTCAAAACGGTCTCGATATCCTCTTCGCGTCCGCTCTCGATTTTCTCCACCCAGTCCGGTTCGATAATCAGCTCACGTCCGATAGCAAGCAATGGCACACCGCTTTGAAGAGCTTCCGCTGCCTCGTCCGCCGTATGGATTGAACCTACACCGATCACTGGCAACTTGCCGCCTACACGGTCAAGGATGAATTCCATTCTGGAGCGATTGTCAGCCTCGCCGCGACGCGGTTTGGACCAGAACTCGTTCAGGGACACGTGCAAGTAATCCAGATTTTTTTCTTTCAGTGCGTCAATGAGCGCGTAAGTCTCTTCCATGGTCAGACCCGGCGTTTCCGGTTCTTCAGGAGAGAAACGATACCCGACAATAAATGGCAGTTTGGTATGTTTGGCTACGACTTTCTGCACTTCATCCACGACTGCAAGCGGGAATGTCAGGCGTTTCTCAATGCTGCCACCCCAGCGGTCTTCACGGCGATTGGAATGCGGGGAGAAGAACTGCTGAATTAGATAACCATTGGCACCATGAATCTCAACACCGTCGAATCCGGCTTCGATGGCGCGACGTGTCGCTTCACCGAAATCGTTGATGATGGACGTAATTTCTTCGTCAGACAGCTCTCTTGGTACAGGAGATCCTGGACGCTCACTGGCAACGGCGCTAGGCGCAACCACTTGACCAGCCGGTACAGCTTGTTCCGGAGTGAGACGTCCGGCATGGAAGATTTGAAGAACTGCTTTGGAACCTTGCTGCTTGATTGTTTCAGCGAGGCGTTTCAGGCCGGGAACGAAGCTATCGTCATAAGCGGCAAATTGCGCCGGGAATCCGATACCGTTTGGCGTAACATACGTTACCGCAGTCACGGACATACCTGCACCACCGGTGCGACGTGCGTAATATGCCAGTTCTGCATCGGATACGGTACCGTCAGGATTGGAGGACATATGGGTCATAGGAGCGAGTACGATCCGGTTCTTGAGACTGATGCCGCTCGGCAGTGAAACTTGTTCAAACATCGGGCTATACTTTGGATTCATTCGTGGTTCCCTCCTGATTTTAATATCTCTTTAAATAGATATATGAATACGTATTTCGATTACTGTAACCATTATAGTTACTATTACTCCATATTTCAACTTTTCATTTCAATCTGTTTTTATACGATCTTATTCTTCATTAATTAAACACATTCGCTCTCCACCAAGCTCAAAACAAAAAGGGCGAAGTGTCTCATTACACTCCACCCTATGGAGGCCCATCCACAGCATACGATTAGAAATTGCGCACATATGCGAGCTTCAGGTCCATCTCTTCCACACATTCATAACAATCATGTTCATCGTTGGCTACCATCGGTGTCACCGGATACAGATTCATTTCGGTCGTGTTGTACGATTTCAGAAGAGGCAGTAACTGAGTCACTCGTGTATTGGCCGGATCAAGCCAGGTGTTAATTTCTTCTTCAGACAGGATCGCTGGCATTTTGCTGCCGAATTCGCGAGTTACCATATTAGCCCCTGTCATCAGCATCGTGCAGGTGCGAAGCGGCTGCTTGCGTGTGTCCTTCCATATTTCATATAATCCCGCAATGCCAAACAATCCACGGTCAGGCATCACGACGCGCACTGCATAACTTTTCTTGCCTTCCTGGCGCCAGTAGTACAATCCATTGCACGGAATAACGCAGCGTTTCGTTTCCACCAGCTTGTAGTAGGACGGGTTCT
Source organism: Paenibacillus xylanilyticus (assembly GCF_047246825.1). Taxonomy (GTDB): domain Bacteria; phylum Bacillota; class Bacilli; order Paenibacillales; family Paenibacillaceae; genus Paenibacillus; species Paenibacillus xylanilyticus_B. Next base: position 1,511,401 of record NZ_JBFOLB010000001.1, read on the forward strand.
CATGCACGGTCATAAGATTGGCGTTCACGGCATCGCGGCCCCAGAACGGGATAAACCCCCACCGAAACTCGTCGAGTACCCGCTCCCCATCCTGATGCAAAATAATAGGTGTATGCTGGGTTGGACTGATATTGTAACGGTTTTTATAGTAATACATCACGCGTTCAATCTTGAAATGGTCCCTTACCTCATCCAAATCAGCTGCCAATGAAAAACGGTTGCACATGCTCAGGCACTTCCCTTCCCTGTGTGAATTTGAATGTATTGTTTGTTATTACAGGGAAATTATGCATAGAAACATTCAATTAAAAAATATGCAACCAGAACGTACCACCCGGCAGATATGAGATAGGATCCTGTATCATTTACTCTACATAAATAGCAAAATCGTGCTAAATCATTACCCCGAACATTGGGACCCTTCGTTATGGGAACAGGATGCCCGTTTGATGGCCGATAGTGGTGTACGTATTGTACGTGTGGGTGAATTCGCTTGGAGCCGCTTCTTATCTGCTGGACTATTCCCGTTTTCAGTCCGATTCCATCGTTTCATTTCAGCAGATTCAAGTAGAGATCATTCGCAGGAATTGTCCTGACCATGTGATCACCCATAATTTTCATAGCTACCCGCAAAAGGCAGATCAATATAAGATTGCCAAGGAACTGGACTTCGCTTCCTTCGATTATTATCCGAACCATCACCAAACAAAACCGATACGTCACCTTACAGCGGCGCACTGTCTCTGGATCTGACCCGCGGCATCAAACGTCGCAATTTCTGGATTATGGAACAGCTTAGCGGACCACCCGGGTGCTGGTTTCCAATGTGGCGCACTCCGCGTCCAGGTTTTCTGCGTGCCCACTCATGGCAGGCCATAGCTCGCGGAGCGGATGCGGTTGTGCATTTCCGCTGGAGGAGTGCAACGGTAGGAGCAGAACAATTTTGGCATGGCCTAATAGACCACAGCAACGTTCCAGGCCGTCGGTTCAAGGAATTCCAGCAGCTGTGCAATGAGGTAAACAGACTCGGCGAACGCCTTCAAGGATCTACATTACGCAATGAAGTCGCTATCTTGCATTCGCATGAGCAATTATACGCCTTGCATATCCAACCCCAGGCAGAGGGATTGGACTACTACGAAAACATAAAGGTTTGGCATCGTGCTTTGACCAAATCAGGAATCAGTACGGATGTCATTCACTCTTCCGAAGCTTTCAATGGTTACAAAATCATTATTGCCCCACATCTGTACCTCCTGGACGAAGAGACAGCAGAACGACTGCAAGCTTTTGCAGCTGCAGGAGGAACCCTCATTCTAACGCATCGTTCCGGCGTTAAGGATGACAACAACGTCTGCGTGATGGCCCCGCTTCCGGGTCTGTTGTCTGCTTGTTCTGGTGTGCGAGTGACCGAATATGATCCAGTTGGCAGTGACACCATCATGATTCGAGATGATCAGGGCAATTCATACGCCGCATCCCAGTGGGCAGATGTACTTGAACTGGACACTGCACAACCAGTCGCTGTGTATGCGGGATCAATTTTATGCGGAAAGTGCAGCTGTTACGCGAAATCATTGGGGTGAGGGTGAAGTCTATTACGTAGGCACCCAGCCGGAAGAGGCTTACCTGCGCAAGCTGCTGCGAACCATTGGGGATCACCTCCAACTTACGGGAATTGAAGCTTTCCCTGACGGAGTACAGATTACCACCCGGACCGGTCCGAATGGATCATTTCGTTTTATTCTGAACTTGAGTCCTGAACCTGTCTCCATTCAGTTGAAAGCCTCATATACCAGTGCGCTGGACGGCATAGATAAAGGACCTCATTTGAAACTCGATGGCTACGATATTGAGATTGTCGAGATCAAAGCGTAAGAAGCATCCCGTTCCCCGAAAAACGTGTTCAAAAAAAAGAAAAGGCCCGCTGTGCATGTGAAATGCACTCGGGCCTTTAAGCGTGGGGCTACAACCTTTAGCTCACATATTTAATTCTTCATTTGGATGTATTCAGCTCAATGATCCAGTCAGCCAGGTCCTGTGTCTGCTTGAGCAAAGCGATCGGATCACGGAACCAGGATTCTTCCTCCGTCCATATGTATACCTTATTGTTCTTGACCGCAGGCAATGAACCCCACACCGGGTCAGCCTGAAGCTCTTCCAGCTGTGCAGAACTGGTCAAAACCATATAATCTCCGGCGTATTTGGATAGCAGTTCTATGGAGAATTCATGATATGCCCCCTGCATCAACTCGGAAGGCACAGTTTTTGGAGCTTGTAATCCAAGCAGCTCGTAGAGGTTACGGCCTCCTCGTCCAGACTGTTCTCCAAAAATAAAGACCTGACGATCATATTCCTGCATGACCGAGAAGGTCGCATCTGCTGGAACTACGTCCTGCACATCCTGCCTGATTTTCGCAATTTCTTCATCGAAATCAGCCAGCCACTTTTTGGCTTCAGCTTCTTTGCCAAGCACGTTAGCGAAATAATTCACCTCGTCTTTTAATGTTGGAAAAGTGATGGATGCGATCGAAACAGTTGGTGCTATCTTGCTGTATTTTTCATAAGCCGCCTTGTCCGGATTCAATGTAATAATAAGATCGGGTTCCAGTGCCATTAATTGTTCAATTGAATCCCCAATCGTTTCAACTCCGTCCAATTTTCCTTCCAGATAAGGACTATTCATCAGAAATTGCCCTCCACCTATCGGCCTGATACCTAGAGCAAGAACTGTTCCCAAATAATCGATTGCCGCTACTCGCTGCGGGTGAGCGGGAATCTCCACATCGCCAAATGCAGTTGTTACGGTTTTTGTTTCAGCAGTGGCTGTTTGTTCAGGTTCAGCAACTGCATCTGATGACACTGCGTTCTGCCCCGCTGTTCCACATGCACTCATTGTGAAAACCAACACAAGCGAAATTAATGCCGCTTTTAGATTGTTAAACATTTTTATTTCCTCTTCTCCCTTGTATTGATAATGATTATCATCATCAATTAAAGGATACCTTCCAGACGGTCCCGTTACAATGGATTCCTTTGTTTCCTTTATTGTACTTTTTGAAACTCTCTTCAATGGATTACGATGTTTCAAGCGAAATTGTCCTGGCGTTGTCCCCAGTTCTTTCTTAAATACCCGGTTGAAATAAAAAGGATCGGGATAGCCCACATAAGCAGCAATTTCATTCAAAGTCGCTTCTGACGTAGTGAGCAGCAGACGAGCTTCATTCATTCGCATGCGAATCATATATTCTGTCGGCGTAACTCCCGTCTGTTCCTTGAATTTGCGTGAAAGATACTGTGGACTATAATTTAAAGACTTCGCCAGCGACTCTAGGGAAATTGGTTCCCGAAAATGGTTTGTAAGATATCGCAGGACATATTCGCTAAGTGAAGGCAATTGTTCTATACCTTGCATCTGCACCCGCTGCCGTAACACAAGTTGTACCAGTTGAAAAAAGCGAGCTTTTACCTGGAGTTTATTCAGAGAACCCTGTTCGGTCCAGCAATGATGAATATCGCGAACGAGCTCACGCAATTCGAGCGGATTGTCCGGCTCGGCTGTCCAGCTTTGCTCAAAAGGATTGCTATTTATCAGCATTATCCGATACTCTCGCAAAACGTTTGCAGGTAACGTTGATTTGTAGAAAATCAGATAAGCTTCCATGGTTCCATTGCCACTAGCTTCAACCGTCAAACAGCACCCCTTCCCCCCATGCAATAATAGAAACCTGCTCGTTGTCCAAACTTCCTGATCCAGCCACAGTTGTCCCCGACCCGTTACAAACACAAACGCACTGGTAGGTAAAACATAGTTCCTCAATTCCTCACTATCCTGAACATTCATAAGCCGAACATCCAGAACTCGCACCTGAACCTGATCCCACAACTGAATATGATCATGAATACTCATGTTGATTTCCTCTCCCATTTATATGTGTTAGCCAATAAACAATCTAGTGAGCCCTCACAAATGATAATGATTATCAATTATAGCGAATCTGTACGATTCTTAGAAGCATAAGTCTTTTAAGCATGAAAAAATAAAAAACCGCTGTCTCCCTACAAAGGGAGAATCAACGGTTTGGATATAAAATGCCTCTCAGTTAACAAGATAATCGGATTACAATTTGATAAAATCAGCCATCGAACGAACCTGAATTGCACCCGTTTCCGAAGCTGCGCCAGCTTTCTGTAATCCCTCTCTGGATGTGAACTGGACCTTCACCGGAATGCCTGGAATGAGATCGAAGAAGTTATCCGAGAACACGCCTTCTGCCTCTGACGAAATCCATACCTGTTTGGCAAGAACGTCGCTTTCGAGCACCAGATATACGCCATCATTCTCCTGAACCTCAGTCACCTGGATTGCAGCCTTCTTCAAGCCAATATCCTTCGACGGTGCAAAATAGTGCTCCTGCACGATGTCTGCATGCCCATCCTGCTTCAGATCCAATCGTAACAGCGTTGTTGCTGCATCATGGCCTTGCAACCAGTCGGACGATTTCAAAGACAGAACCAGTTTACCGGAATTGGATTCCAGTGCCACTGCATGCTCTTCCTCTCGATATACCGTACCATCGAATCCGATCAGGCGTACCTGCAATCGGCCTTCAACAGGTTGCAACTGATCCGAGATCAGATAAATATCTGTCGCATCTTCCTTCGTACCATCTACAGAGATCAGCACATCACTAAAACTGCGTTTGGCGTAATATTGCAATGCCTTCCAGTTACCGAAGTAGTCCATGCCTGCCCAGGAAGCGACCGGCCAGCAATCATTCATCTGCCAGTAAAGCGTCCCCATACAGAACGGTTTGCGGCGGCGATGTGCCTCAATGGCTGTTTTCATAGCTTCTGCCTGAAGTACTTGACTCATGTACAGGAAGGATGGGAAATCCTTCGGTTCATGCATGTACATATCCATGTATTGCTTGATCAGGCGGTTACCTGCACCATTCTTTTGGTGTGCCAGCATAACTTCGGATTCCAGTGCCAAATCTTCTTCCTCGGCGTACTTGCGAACAGATTTGTATTCGGGGAAAGACTGGAAGCCGTATTCACTCATGAAGCGTCCAACGTGAACGTTGTAGTTTTCAAAAGGTTCAACGCTGTGCCACACGCCCCAGTAGTGAATATCCCCTTCTGCTGTCGATGGGTGAGCATGCTGCTTCTCATCACCTGTCAGCGATACCAGAGGCGAAGAAGGCCAGTAATCTACACCCGGTGCGAAGGTTTCAACAACTTCAGGCAGAAGTTCATGGAAGATGGCTTCATAGTCTGCCCAGATTTTCTCACGCTGTTCCGCAGTATAGTCCTTTTTCCAGCCCCAGCCGCCGTTCTCAATGTAATGAGCCCAAGCCGAATCAATCTCGTTGTTGCCGCACCACAAGACGATGCTTGGATGGTTGCGAAGCCGTTTTACATTATCAATGGCCTCATGTTTCACACTGTTCAGAAATGCTTCATCACCCGGATACATGCTGCAGGCAAACATAAAGTCCTGCCACACCAGCAAGCCATACTCATCGCACAATTCATAGAATACATCTTCTTCATAGATCCCGCCGCCCCATACACGCAGCATGTTCATGTTGGACTCGGCTGCGGAAACGATCTCATGCCGATATCGTTCAGCTGTAATTTCGGTGATGAAGCTGTCGTTCGGAATGTGATTGGCGCCTTTGGCAAAGACCGCTACCCCGTTCAATTCAAAATAGAAGGAAGCTCCAGCTTCATCCTTGTCCCGAACCAGACGTATGGATCTAAGTCCTGTTTTTACCGTTGAATCAGCTACAACCTGTTCCCCTTGCAGAACTTCCGTTACGAAAGAGTACATGTGCGGATCACCGAGTCCCCGGCTCCACCACAGCTTCGGTTCGTTGATGGCAATGGGGATCTCTATCGTTTGTACACCTGATTGCAAGGCTGCAGTCTGCTCCCATGTCTGACCGTCCGTACCGATCCGAATCACCGTTTCAATCGGGCTCGCCGTCTCTACTTCCACAATCGCTGTCAGTGAAGCCACGGAAGCGGTTACTTCGTTTTGCCGGATAAATACATCATTGATTTTCACTTCAGACCAGCCTTCCAGACGTGCTTCACGCCAGATGCCGCTTGTCACGAAGCGAGGACCCCAGTCCCAACCATAGTGATACGGTGCTTTTCGGGCAAAAATACTGACCCTTTTGTCACCAAGTCCACCAACGTCGGATTGATCATTGGATGCGGGCAGTGCATACCCGAGCTTCTCCAGCTTGGGCAGATCTTCCTGAATCGGGGACCGAAAGCGGATTCGCAGTACGTTACCATTCCCCTTTACAATCGACTTTACATCCACGTTCCACACTCTGAACATATTGTCAGCAGATAAAACGTGCTGTTCATTCACATATACATCTGCATACGTATCGAGACCTTCAAAGACAATCTGTAAATGTTCCTGGGACAGCAAATCCTCGTTCACATCAAATTCTGTACGGTATTCCCAATCCTTCTTGTCAATCCACTGAACCTCTTTCTCGTTAGTTCCATAAAACGGGTCCGGAATCTTGTCCAGTTTCAGCAGATCCGTATGAACACAGCCGGGTACCTGAGCCGGCATCCATTCCTGATCCTCACAAGCCTTGAATGTCCAGTTCTGAAAAATCTGTGATTGTATTTTACTCATAACAGCCTCCGTTTATCGATGAAGTGATTTGAATCGAAACGACATTTTGTTAGGTTTTGTTATTATAAAAACGAATAACTCACAAAACAAAATTAACATGATAAGCCTGTCTCAGTCAATCTGTTTTGCAAAATAAAAACCAAATAACAAAACAAAAAAAGGACATGAGCTTCACTACACTCATGTCTCTTCCATTCCTCTATATATTATTCACCTTCAACCTGCTCCCGCACAGCATTATATTCATCACGAACAACCAGTTCAGAATAGATCAACTTGCGTTCATAAGGTTCATCTGGATGATCCATACGCCATAATAATTGATCTACCGCCCTTATGCCAAGGTTCTCCTTATTAATATGAACCGTGGCAAGAATGGGCTCGTCCATACTGGTGTTATCAAACCCGGTTACCGCACAGCGTTCAGGCACCGAAACTCCCCTGTTTTGCAAGGCGCGCAGTACATTGACAGCTGTGTGATCATTGGCACAGACAATGACTTCAGGAATATCGGCTATCGGCATCTCAATAATGGCCTTCTGAATAAGCCGAAGATCCGGGCCCAACAAGTCCGCGCGTTGTGTCCCCAGCAGCTGCATTTCTTCCAGTACCGACCGGTACCCCATCCATCGCTCCCTGAAGCTCGCAGCATCAGGTAACTGGCCGGCAAACTGGAACCGTTTGTACCCTTTGCCTACGAGCATCAGCACCAGTTCTTTCATACACTTCATGTTGTCCGTAAATACGGTATCTCCGTGAATGGCGGGGTCTTCGTGATCGACCATCACAAGCGGAATTTGAAGCCTGTAAATCTCTAGCAAAATAGGCGTTGAGATGGAGCCCACTGTTATAATTCCACTAATCGCTTCAGGATTGAGGACAGAGAACATCCGGTCCGAAGACGGCTCGGTCAACGTTAATATATCCATGCCCTGTTCATTAAGTCGTGCAGAAATGCCATCAAATACTGGCCCCCAATACAGTGAAGAGCGATTCTGGGACCGAATGTTGGGAAACAAAATCAAAATCGTGCCTGTTTGCAATTGCTTAATGCCACGTTCAGGCTGCGGCTCCACAGAATAACGTTTCGGTTCAGCCTTGAAATACCCAAGTTGTCCGGCCGTTCTCACAATCATATCCCGGGTTTGTTCACTCACTCCCGGTTTTCCCGTCAGAGCACGGGAAACTGCGAATTTCGACACACCCGCTGCATCAGCGATTTGCTGCATGGTTACTTTTTTGCCCATACGACTCACCCGTTCTCCCTTAAATTACATCCAGTGTAGCATAAAAAACAGAAATCAACAAAACAAGTTGTCATTTTTGTTTTGTTTGTTAGCCAACTTCGAATGGTTATTTACACATAAAGTGTCATAAAAAAGAGTTTGGACCCTCTTCCTGAAAGAGAGATCCAAACTCTTTTGATTTCTACTGATTTATACCCCGGTAGCACCCTGTTCTCCAAGCTCTGTGGGTAACGTCGCCCGCTTTCTGCGCCAAAACCTGACGTCCCATGATTTGATCTCCGTAATTAATACGCCTATCAACATCAATGCGGCTCCAGTGTATCCTTGCAGCGTTAGTGATTCGCCCTGGAAGCTGAATGCGAATGCCGCCGCGAACAAAGGTTCCAGAGAGAAAATAAGACTGGTCCGGGTTGGCGACGCATGACGCTGAGCCAGCGTCTGCAGGATGTAGCCAAGGCCACTGCATAACACGCCCAGTCCAAGAATAGCGACCCAGGATTCAGGGCTATTCGGCAAGCGAGGGCTTTCGAACAGGAATGTAGCTCCGATCCCCCAGAGGGCTGCCACACCAAGCTGGATGGTACCGAGCGTTAAGGGATCATGTTTGGGAATGTACTTTCCAGCGATCAGTATATAAATGGCATATGTTAGAGCCGCCAAAATACACAGTACATCCCCGGTATGCAGGCTAAGTTCATGCTGAAGCGTAAGCAGGCCAAGTCCGGCAACGGCCACAATAATGCTAATCATCAACCGGGTATCCGGCATACGTCTATGTAAGATCGTGCTCAGGATTGGGACAAAGATCACGGCCAAACTAATCAGGAATCCTGCCTGCGAAGTTGTCGTCCGCTGTACTCCATAGGTGATTAACACAAAAGCTGCAAATAATGCCGTTCCCATAATCGTGCCCGCTCCGAGTGCCTTCAGGTCCATCCGGAACAGTCTGCGATGGAAAATGACCGCTGCCGCAATAAAAGCAATACTGAAGCGGAAAGCGACCAGATTGAGTTCCTGCATGGATTCCAGACCCGACTTCATAAACAAATAGGAGGAGCCCCAAATAACCGTTGCGAGCAGCATCTGCAGATCTGCTCTTCTTGTAACATTCACTTGTTTTCCACTTGCTTTACCCACGCTGCTTCAACCTTCATTCTATGTAATGTTCTCTGCTGAGTCCGTACCAACCAACTCGCCTTGGCAAGTATAAACGATCTCTTTGCATTATAAAAATGAATATTTATAATAGTTAATATGAAATAAATTCATGTATTTATCGTCGGAAGGAACGGATCGAAATATGTCATTGGTCAAATATGAGATTTTGAACGCAGTCGTGGAATATGGGAGTCTCACCAAGGCTGCTGAAGCACTGAATATTACTCAGTCTGCTGTCAGTCACGCTATTGCCAGTCTGGAAACGGATTGTGGATTCTCATTGTTGAATCGAGGTCGCACAGGCGTACATGTTACCACTGAGGGGGAACGGATTCTGGGTTACACCCGAGAAATTTTGCGCTGGAACGAACTTATGAATCAGGAAATATCATTAATTCGGGGAGCTGAGGTAGGTACAGTACGAATAGGAACCTTTGCCAGTGTATCGACCCAATGGCTGCCTGGAATACTGAAGCAGTTTCGCCTGCACCATCCTGGAATTGAGATCAAACTGTGGGAAGGCGACTACGCTGAAATTGAAGCCTGGCTTGCAGGCGGAGCCATTGATCTCGGTTTTTTATCCCTTGGCGATGCTTCGCCTTATGAAACGATCCCTTTGCAAAAAGACAGGATGATGTGCATCCTGCCTCAAGGTCACCCGCTTGCAGATGAGACTTCTGTAACGTTTGAAGTCCTGCTGGAACAGCCTTTTATTCTTCCCCGTTGGGGCGGTGATAATGAAATTGAACGTTTGATTCGCCAGCATGCTGCCAAGCTGAATGTGGTCTACGAGGTTGCAGAGGATCAGGCCATTATGGCCATGGTCCGGAACGGACTCGGTATTAGCCTCCTGCCGGAGATGGTTCTACAAGGCCATACGGCTGAGCTGGTTCTTGTTCCGCTCCACGGAGATCCTTATCGTACTATAGGTCTGGCCTGTCCCTCCCTTGCCAATCTGTCTCCAGCAACCCGCAGGTTTATTGAAGCCGTTCAAGAATGGCTGGCTCATGCCCGTTAGTCTGCGAAAAGATGTTTTAAATAACGCTCAGGATTATTCAAAAAGCCTTAACTGCCACCACTTACAAATTGTACAACGCCAATGTATATCATGAGTATAAAAAGGACTGCCAACACAACACCAAAGCCAATCAGAAACCGAGTTGCAGGTGAACGTCGATTTCCCTGCAGACTGCCTGCCAACAGATCCAGCTTCTGCTCAAGCCGTTCAACCCTCTCCTTCACCTGTTCCAGTTCATTGTTGGAGTTCATGATACCATCCTCTCATCCTAATTTGAGGCACCCGTCTCAAAACGATATATCTAGCTCCACACCCGATCCAATTGATCCGAATAAAAGCGGATCGCCCTGCTGTATTCGTTAATTCCCTCATCACCCGATGTATCTGCCAGCTGTATGAGCAACCGTTTCATGGCTTCCGCATGCTCTCCCAAATTGTAGAGTACCATTGCATAGAACACTTCCAATTCCCGATGTTCGGGAAATTCTTTAATCCCCTTTTCTAACCATATTTTTGCCTGGTCATACTGCCCCAGGGTCCGGTACGTGCTGCCGAGTCCAAGTATGGCACCCGCTCTGTCTTCCCCAGTCAATCCTTGACGGAGAGCTGCCTCGTAGTATGGCACTGCTTCGCGTTCCAATCCAAGTGAATCATGTGTCCAGGCCAGTTGGTACGAGATGTGCGCGTTATCCGGTTCCTTCTCAGCCATTTCCTGCAATAACTCAACAGCCTCCTGCATCTTCCCTTCTTGTCTCAACAGGATCGCCTGCTCCAGATGACTCATTAATATGCACCCTCTTCCAAAATCTTCATAATAGAAAACATCTGTTAATTATAGCAAAAAAACACCTCAGGTCCTAAACGGGGACGTTCAGCTTGTCCACACGCCGTTCCATAAGATGCTTGTTTTGATATGTCATAATGACGATATCATGTTTGTAGTGTACCAGCACAAGACCAGATTATGCCCAGGTCGTATTTGCCACCATTAGGATAAATATAAGCATTAGATAATTAACCGAGATCAAAAAGTTGATTTTGGCCCATTTTTCGTCATCCGTTGCTTTGAGTCCACTGAGCGTATGGATGAACCAAATCAGTCCGCCAGCCAGCGACACCAGTAAAAAGACGAGTCCAACATAGTCATAGTAGTACAACAGCCAAACAGCAGGGAGCAGCAAGAAAACGTAAGGCACCATCTGATACTTGGTCCGTTTAATCCCTTTTACAACAGGCAAAAGCGGAAAACCGGCTGCACGATATTCCTCTACCCGGCGGATGCCAAGTGACCAGAAGTGAGGCGGCTGCCATAAAAATAACAGCGCGAACAGCAACCATGCACCCATATCGATCTGATTCGTCACCGCACAGTAACCGATGACGGGCGGCATCGCACCGGCTATTCCCCCGAGGGAAGTACTCCAGGTGGAGCTGCGCTTCAGCCACATCGTGTAAATGACGATATAAGCAAACCACCCCAGAAGTGAAAGCCAGCCTGAGAGGGGATTCACCCAAACGTATAACACGATAAACCCGGCAATCCCCAGAATGATACCGTACCAGAGTACAAAGCCTGGGCGAAGATGGTTGATGTACTCAATCCGTTTTTTGGTCCGTTCCATCTTCTGATCCAGTTCACGATCCCAGTAATTGTTGATGACACAAGCGGATGCAATGACCAGAGTTGACCCGATAATAACCAGCAGCAGGGATAACCACGAGATATCCCATTTTGAAGCGACCCAGAATCCTACTGCAACCGCAAACACATTAAGCCGCAGCAGTCTAGGCTTCGTTAATGCAATCATGTCTTTAAGCATGAGGAGCCTCCTGAACTATGTAAAAACACCATTCCAATAATGATACATGTACCTACAATGAATTACAATCTTCTTTCACATTTTGTCATAATCAAAAAAGCATTCCCCACCGTTCTGACGAACAGGAAGAATGCTTGAGCATATATGTTTAAGGTATATATTGCTGTACAATTTTTGTAACTTTTCCGTCTTGCACAGTAAGGTGATACGGAAAAACGGACAGATCCAAAATGGCTTTGTTCTCATATAACGATTCAAATTTGCTGAGAGCAATTGGTTCATTCCATTGGATCGTGGTACCTTGTACCGTTCCATCTCGATCATATAGCTGCATCAGCATTTCGGCATCTGCGCTAACTTCAACCTTTTCCTGCTCCTTGCTATCATTGATAATATAGTAGCCATCCGGAGCACCATCTATACCTGAATCAGGGTTACGCTGCTCGAATACTCTATCTGCTTCTTCTCCCTGATACCATCCAATCTTGTCCACGACCAAATACAGTTTGCCATTCTCCTGCTGCAGATCATCCACATACGCTGTATACATTTCGGAATTGACTGCCTGAGCTTCTTTGGTTGAAACTTGTGAGGAACTGGTACTTTCCTCGGCATTCGCCGGTGTAAGCAAATATGTAGTAAGCACAATGATACCCAACAATAGCGTAACAGTACCCAGCATCTTAAATTTCCATTGTTTCGCCGCGTTCTTCATAGGCAGCATCTCTCCTTATATGAACGTTACTATTCCTTAACCGGAAGGGTTTTGCTTCAAACGCTCATGTGAATATTCGTTTCAACTTTTACTATAGACATCATATCTCTTTACATTCAATCAAAAGTATCAGCCAGATGAAAAATAGTTACAATCCGCGTCACTAATATCTCAGAAAATGCCACCATCAAAAAGGGAACCTCAAATGCAGTGCATTTAAGGTCCCCTACAGATTTAATCTTAATGAGTGTGTTGTGCCAGACGCACCAGCATATGGGCCAGCATGTGGCGTTCTTCTTCCTTACCCACATTCCACAGCTCCTGCAGCAATTTCTCTTCACGGTTGCGAGGCTCTTCTTTGGCAGCCAGATAATCAGCTACCTTCTCGGCAATTTTGGCCATTTGTTCCTCACCGAGGCCAATGGATTCACCCATAGCAATACGTTTCCCGAGGTATTCCTTGAAGGCATCAAAATTTTGCAGTATTTGTTCCCGCTCTTCCGGTGCGATTTTGTCTATGGCGTTTTCAACCTTTTCCGTTGCTACTTGACCATCCTTATGGATCACATGATTGTTTTCATTCATTATAAATTCCTCCTTTAGCGTTATGATTTGACTCTTCATCTATAATATAAACTTCTCGCCGGAGATTAATCAGTCCATTTCTATCCTTTACCTATGATCCTTGACCGGCAGTTGAATGGACCTCCACACGGCCAAGCTTCCCCAAACATACAGTACGGCGCTCAGATAAAATAAAACATCAATCGTCAACCAGTCGATCAGCAGCCCCCCGATGATGACAGCGAAACCCGAAGCTGCAGACGTCCAGAAATGATAATTTCCAATCACCTTGCCCCGCTTTCCTGGTTCAGTGAAATCTGCAAGCAATACCCGTTCACTCATCCGCTGCATCGCATTGCACAACCCCATAATCATCTGCAGCAGCAATACCCATATGTAAGTTGTAATCCAAGGGAAAGCAATCATCGTTCCGGCCATACCCAGTGAGCTCAAAATAAGCCACTGCCGTGCATATCTGTCCATCCTGGGGGCCAGCCACTGTGAAGCTGCTGCAGAACTGATCGTAAAAACGGCAAAGGCGAGGCCATATTTGGAGAAACTGTTACCGAGATTTTTGAGAAACAACAAGTAATAGGGATAAATCATGCCTGAAGCTAGGGTGACCATGCTTTGTGAGCGGACCAACCATTTCATATTCATTTACCGTTCCCCCCGTATTGCTCCATAAAGTAATTCATAAATACATGATCGGGATCATAATGCTCTTTTGCTGCAAAAAATTCGTTCTTACGAGCGTAAGCCTGCTCAAACTGTTCTGCCGTGGCATATCCCTCATAGGGCAAATAATAGGTACCGTTCAAGCGGATAACCGTATCTATAATCTTTTGCAAGCTCGCCTTGAATTTCTTTTGTTCTTCGTCCGACAGTGAAGCATGGAACAGACATACCAGTCCGAACATGTCCTGTGTCGCATATGAAAGTACGGCTTCTTCATCTTTCTTCACATAACGCACCGTAATATTTAACAGATCCAGCTTCTCTTGTGAGACGATTTCCCCCATCTCTTCAACAAATACAGGAAACGCATCAACAGGGATAAAATATTCCTGCAGCAAGTCATTGGCACCCGGCTGGTGGTATTCCATAAATGCGGACGGAGACGCCATGGCATTATTCCGGCTAATCCTCGTACCAGCCTGAGAATCGAAATATCGCTGCTGCAGCCCCCAAAACCAATCTCTCCCCCACTCAGTACCGCGATTAAGGTTAAACAAGATCTTGGCAGGCAGCACGCCCTGCTCACGTAGAGCAAGATCATTATAATCCTGAAGTGAGGCGTCCGAATCGATGGCATAATTCAGTGCATACATATCGCTAAAATATCCTTTCCCAGGTTGAAGCGAGAGGCGAGCCAGATGCATCCGTATATTGGGGTTGCGAAGCACATTCTTTTGAAAATACGTTGGATAATCCTTCGCTTCCATCCGTTCTACTTCAAGTCGGTACAATTCATCTTCCGTTAACGTAAGCGTAACATCCAGAATCAGACCAAAGAGACCATATCCACCTAAAACCAAAGGAAAAAGTTCCGAATTGGATGTACGGCTTACTTCCCGGATCTGTCCATCTGCGGTCATAAGACGAAAGGATTCCACACTCTGAATCAACGATCCGTTGCGAAGCTCCCTCCCGTGGGCATTTACACTAATTGAACCCCCGACAGTAAAGATATTTTGAGACTGTATATTTTTGAGGGAAAGCCCATAAGGGTTTATTGCACGTTGCACATCAGCCCAGGTAGCGCCTGCCTGAACAGTTATCTTTTTCGCTTCCGGCTGGACATCCAGTATTTGATTATAGGAAGTCATATCAATTACGATACCATCTCGGTAATAGGTATGGCCGCCCTGACTGTGACGTTGTCCCGCAATGGACACGGTCAAATGACGGTCTCTGGCATCCTTCAGCAGTTCCACGAGTTGCTGTTCCTGATGCCCCTGCACGACTCGTTCCACTTTTACCGGGTGTAGGCGGCTGTAGTCTGTAATTAGATATGGATTCTGATCTTCCCCTCCCGTTCTCCAATAGGTCCAGATACACAAGACGAGGAGCAGCAGGAGTACACTTGTTTTTTTGATCACGCAGCTTCCTCCTTTAGTTCAGCGTTTCAAAATCTTTTCAGCGGTTAATCGTTTACATATACATTACAACGTTTGGAGATGTTAAGGAACACTATAAATAGGAATGAACAAGGAGGCATTACTTATGAGCGAACCCAAAAACCAAAAGGAAAATGATAAACTCGAGCCCGGTGTTAATACTGTGCTGCATCCGGACTCCGACAATCCCGGCCCTACAGATATGATTGAAGATGCCGTTGGAGATATCGTTGATAACATCACGGGACATCCCAAAAACAAAACGGCAACAAAAAGCGGAAATAAACCCAACCAGTAATATTCAATCTGCTTGCAAACAGTTCAAAAAGTCCTCCAACCCTATCCTGGGTTGGGGGACTTTCTGTGTATCTATACGAAGGTGATCTGCTGGCTCCATGCTTGTGTCTTAGAGCTGCTCCACTTCATTCTTCTTCTTCATCTTTTGCAAAGCCTTATGAATCCAGATGGCTGCGATTGAACCTTCACCCATGGCAACCGTTGCCTGCTCCGCATGCAGTCCCAAATCCCCGGCAATCCACACATTGGGGGCTGCCTGCAAACTACGATGGTCAGCTTCCACATGTTTATTATCTGCAATGACGGCTCCAAGCTGCTCTGCGAGTTCGAAATGTACCCGATTTCCGCCAAAGGCAATGAATCCACGCTCCGACTCATAGATCTGTCCATCTTCGGTCAGAACCCCTGTAATATGGCCATCCGCTGTTTGCTGAACTTCTTGTACCGCAGCTTCCAGATAGCGCACGCCGGCCTCCTTCATGCTCCGATGAAGCTCAGCTGAGATTGGTCTCTGTTCATGGTTGATGTACAAAAGATTTTTTGTACGCTCAATCAGGATCATCGCCATGTTGGCACCCGCTTCACCTGACCCCAGCAGTATGGTACGCCGATCCTGAATCTCATATCCATCACAGTCCGGGCAAACATAGACCGTTCTGCCCAGCGTCGGCCTCAAGCCCGGAATCGCAGGAAAACGATCGCTAAGCCCAGTTGCCAGCAGTACAGTCCGTGCCATATATTGAGCGCCAGAAGAACCAGTTAAACGAATCTGTTCTCCAAGCCGTTTTGCTTCAACAATCCGGTCCTTTTCAAATAAAACTCCGGTTTTTTCGGCCTGCAATCTGCCGTTGGAACGCAGTTCTTCACCTGATACGCCATCCGGAAATCCCAGAATATTATGATAGGTTCGGCACAGGGTTGACCTGCCTTCTCCAGCATCCACGACCAGCACCTGATGCGAACTGTAACGTCCCAGCTGAATGGCAGCCTGAAGTCCTGCGAGTCCGCCTCCTACGATAATGCAATCAAACTCTCGCATGTTCCTTCTCCTCCAGTCCATTCTTATTGTCTCTGTCAGATCGCTTCCGATCCTTCTATACATTAAACCGCTCAATCAGACTCAAACGTCCTATATATAGCTTGTACAAAAAATAAATAACCCAAACCGTCCGTCAGATTCACGGCCCGGTTTGGGTCTCATATAAATTATATTTATTAAAATAGGTATGATTCAAAACGGGAGGCATTGGAGATGGCATTCCATACATCCGCTGTTTCCCCGCCCATGTACCAATAAGCCAGGCCTGCGATCTTCCTGTTTGTACTCATCCTCACTTTGGCAGTTAAGGAGCGGCTGTCCTCTGCCCAGATATATCTTGGCATTCCGTTACTCAAATACCCAATTACATATTGGCCCAGACTTGCATTCCATTGCCTCACGGAACCCGCAGCTCGTGCCCGTGTTCCCTGTTCCGCAAGTGTAATATCCCAAGAGTCCGTTGCCGGACTAGCCGACGACCAGTCCCTTGTGTAGAGCGGAAGCGCCAAAATGACTTTGGCACGAACCACGTCAGAGAGCATTGTATCTAGAGCACGTTCCACCCAAGGAAGTGAAGCGACCGATCCGGCTATAGGGTCCCCGTTCCAATGTTCTTCATACCCCATCAGAACCATGTAATCGGACACTGCGCCAAGTTTGGCATAATCGAAGGCTTCCGTCCAATCTGTGCCCAAATCCGGAGATACATCTACTGAAACAACCGCGCCAAGTGGATGGAGAGACGCCGTCAGCGACGTTACAAATGCGGTCATGCCTTCTCGATCTGCTGGCTGCACATTCTCAAAGTCTACATTAATGCCATCCAGTTTGTACTTCTTCACATATGCAGTAACCTGAGCTACGATGGAGGCTCTGTTGGCTGAACTGGATAACATTTGGTGCGTCATCGCAGGATCCGAACGATTCCCCAGCAGTGGCCATACCTCTCGATCGGTAGCTGATGCCCATGATAAGAGGGTGGCGTCCGCATGGTCCGTCACCTGCATGCTGCTGTTCAGAAAAAACCACCGGGGCACAAGCGTATTTACCTCAGATTGTTCAACCTGCTTTTTGAACTCGGCAGTGGTAGAGTTATACTGCCAACCCAACTGTATTCCCAACGAATCAGGGTTCTCAAGCTGCTCCGACCATTCTTTCTTTTGCAAAATGGCATTAAGCATCACCGCAGCTTCCTCACGGGTTACCTGATCCTGCGGTCGGAACAAGCCATCACTTCCGCGCATCAGTCCAAGCTGATATACCTTTTGCACATAAGGCCGGGCCCATACAGAAATATCAGAAGCATCATAATACGTTGAAGATAGCATCCCCGTGGATACGGACGATTGTTTCAACATTCTCACCAGCAGGGCTGCCGCCTCTTCCCTGGTAATGGAAGCGTTCGGTTGAAACGTTCCCTGTCCTTTTCCCTCGAGAATGGAAAGATTGGTCATGGCGGCAATATTACCATAATACCAGGCAGTTATGTTGGTATCGTTATAGGGACTAATATTATTTTTAACAGGCTGTAAACCTAGCAATCTAACTGCAAAAGTTGCAAATTCGGCGCGTGTCACCGCTTTTTTCGGTTCAAACCTGGTTTCAGACGTTCCTGCAGCAATTCCTTGGTTCACCAGATGCGTTATCGCATCTTTTGCATAGCTGGTGTTAATGTCCTGGAATCGCTGTTTCACCGCAGCTGCCTTCACAGGAACTGAATATCCTGCCACCGATCCAAGTGTGAATAGAGCCGCTAATACGGCGATCCCCACTTTTCGACCAGCATGTTGCTTTATTCTATTGTTCACATCAAAAAGCCTCGCTTCATTGGAGTACGATCTACATCATCGTATCAAATTGAAGCGAGGCCGTATGTGCTTAAATGTTGGAAATCTGTTCGATGCTTTAACCTTATTTGTGTACTTTTACGCGCTCTTCAATGGACTGGAATTCTTTCTCGCCCGGCGTAGCCGTAGGTTTACCAAATGGCATCTGAGCGATCAATCTCCAGTGTTCCGGAATATTCCATTCTTGCTTCACTTTCTCATCGATCAGCGGGTTGTAGTGCTGCAGGGAAGCTCCAAGACCTTCCTGTTCCAATGCAGTCCAGATCACGAGCTGCAGCATGCCGTTGGATTGGTTGGCCCAAATTGGGAAGTTATCTGCGTAAGCTGCAAAATTTTGTTGAAGCTGTGCGATGACATTGTTGTCTTCAAAGTACAGTACTGTACCATAACCGCTCCGGAATCCTACCATTTTCTCAGCTGTGGATTTGAAAGCTTCTGCATCACCAACCACTTCACGCAAAATTTCTTCTGTGTGATTCCACAGTTTATCATGTTGTTCACCAAGCAAAACGACTGCCCGGGATGTTTGTGAGTTGAAAGAAGTTGGCGTATACTTCACGGCTTCCTCAACGATTTCCTGAATTTTAGCATCCGAGATTGTGGATTCCTTGCTGATTCCATAATAGGATCTTCTGTTTTTCAACGCGTCAAAGAACGATGTAGACATAACGATTCGCCTCCCAAATTGGTTTTATATCGTAATTCCTTCTTCCTAACATAGTAACTATAATATAGTAACATACATTAGTCAACAAACTATTTTATTTTCACCAAGTATACAATTATTCTGTATTGGACTCCCGAAAATCGGCACGGTACTTCTCTTCGGTAGAAGAATTGCTCTTGGTCTGATCCTTATTCTTCTCTTCTTGCTGTTCCATATTCAGATCTTCCAAGGGAATGGGATCGACCGTCTGCTCTTCTTCAAACTGGTCAAGTAAACTTTCCTTCTCCGTCGGAAACTGCTCCGGATTATCGCGAGGATGTTCCTTATTCGATTCTTTATTTTGACCCGAAATTTGATTTTTCATTCTCAAACGCCTCCTCTGGTTTCATTACCCTTTCTTTACCTTTTCTGCATGTCTTCTAAACACGGCAAAAAGACCAACCCGAATATCCAGGCTGGTCTTCACACTCTCTTATTAGGAAATGACATTCTCAAAACTAAGCTTAGCTTCAAAAATAATACTTTGCTCCTCGGCTCCAGATCGTCCGCGAATCCAGACCACCCCATCCACCGCTTTCGTACGTTCAACAACCAATTCTTCCTGCATCCGCATCTCCCGGTGATACGATATCTGCATGCGGGTTAGACGGTTACTGAGTTCATCCGCTGAGAGTGCATCACAACAAACGTCAGCGTATCTGGCATTATTCATATGCCCGTTACTGTCCGTGCTGCTATATCGAACCATTAGTCGATATTCTTCCTTTGTTTCCAGTGTTGGAGGAAAAGCCACTTTTTCCGGTGGTGCTCCCAACGATAAATCGGGATGTGACTTCACTTCCAAAGGCAGTGCCGAAGGTCTGAGGATCTTTCGTTTCTCCAGATCGACCAAAGCCCAGGAAGTCCGGGCCTCGGCTATGTGAATCCCTTCTGCATCAGTGAGAAGATAGTCCCGGAGCCACATAACTCCTTTGTTGCCTTTATGCCAGGTTTGCAGACTCACTTCTTCTTCCAACCGAGCTTGGCGCAATATCGTCAAATCGGTTGTAATCAGCATCCAGCCCAGCCCCTGATCCAGCATCTCCGATACGGTAATGCCCATACTGGCCAGATCGCGGTCTGCTGCAAGCTGCATATGTTCGAGCAATGCCGAGGGTCGGTATAGAGACTTATAGTCTGCTTCGGATGATCCGATTCGGTAATTAAACGTATAGGGTAGTTCAGTTTCCATCAATCATACCTCCTTTAGTCTGTGCCGATTGGAGATCGTTGTACGGGATTTTCAGTGCCGGGAATATTTATTGTGTTTGGTGCAAACGACTGCGATAAAGATCAGGTGCACAACCTACGTTTTGTTTAAACATCCGACTGAAGTGTGATAATCGCTTGAAGCCCGACAACCGACTTGCCTCGGTAACCGTGATTTCAGGTTGGAATTGAAATAGCAGTTTGGCCTGATTAATACGGCGGTCGTACAGATATTTAAATATGGTACTGCCTGTCATCTCTTTGAACAACCCGGCCAAATAAGGCTTGGACAAATGAAGCTCACTTGCCAGATCGTCCAGTCCAATATCCTGCATATAGTGGGTATCCACATAACCCATGATATGCTGCACATGCCTCTCCTTCTCCGAAGAAGGTCGATGCTCCACCACGATGCCGCGGCAGATGCCGGCCACAAAATATAACAGATCACACAAACGAACAGTCATCCGTTCCTGTCGGTATTCGCCTGAATTCGCCGAAAGCTGATCCAGGTTCAGCAGCAGAGCTTCAAATTCCGCACGGATGTCTCCCTTTAGATTGATTCGGCAGTTTCTCAGCTCATCAAACGGCATTAGCAATTCGCTGATTCGATCCGGATGAAGGCTTCTGCGGATGAGTGAAGGATCAAAATGCAGTGTCGTTCGTTCATACAGTACGTCAGGTATCGGATGTGCACGATGAAGCGTCATCCCGTGCATTAAAATCAAATCACCCGGTTCGAGACTATAAACGCGGTCTCCTATAATATAGGTACACTCGCCTTCATGAAAATAATAAACCTCGTAATGTGGATGAGAATGAAATCCGTCAGACAATCCATTATTGTAAATACGTGTGGAACGATAACTGTATTCCAGCGGAGCATTAAAGTGCATGATGCGTGTCATATTTCGGCACCTCCTATGGGAGAGGTTTTTCTTATCTAGAATAGAAGCCATGAACGTACCGTACTTTACGGTTATGTCATGGCCCCTGCGAATGCTATGATTTACAAAAGTTGTTCGATGCTCGCCTCAACGGCATCCATCGAATCCACTGGTTCGAAGCGTTTGACCACTTGCCCTTCGGCATTAATCAGAAACTTCGTAAAGTTCCACTTGATCGCATCCCCATGCAACCACTCCGGAGCTTTATCCGCAACCATCAGTTTCAGCAGTTTGGCTTGCACATCCGATTCGTCAAACCCGGCAAATGGTCCTGATTTTTTCAGGAAGTCATACAGTGGGTGTGCCGTGTCGCCATTCACATCCATTTTGGAGAACATGGGGAATTTCACGCCATAATTAATCTGACAGAAGGAAGCTGCTTCTTCACTGCTCCCCGGCTCCTGCTCAGCAAATTGGTTACAAGGAAATCCGATCACCTGAAGCCCTTGACCCTTATACTTATCGTACAGCTTCTGGATATCATCGAACTGATGTGTATATTTGCATTTGCTTGCCGTATTCACAATCAGCACAGGCTTTCCTTCATATTGATAGAGCGGAAATCGTTCTCCGCTTGTTTTGGTAACCGTGAAGTCATAGATCGTTGCCATAAGTTTGGTGCACCTCGTTGTTATATAGTATGTAGAAATAGAATGTTACGTGTTCTCTATTATATACGAAATAGATTCTGCTGTAATGAGAAACTAACGCAATGGATATACCAACTGGATTGGCTCTGTGATCAGCTCCTCTTTGAACAAATAATTATGATCTGCCCCCACGACACACAGAATTCTCTTTCTTGGATTGGAGTGACATGTATTCTTGACTCGCTGAATCATAATTTGATTACGAACGACCCAGCGGAAATTTTGAGCATCTGGATTGACCTGGTTTAACCATTCGTACTTCCGTTTGGTCATTTCATCAAATTCAACCGAATTAAACGGTATGTTTCCTGCGTCATATGTATTCATTTGTTTCAAAAACCATTCATCATCTATCTTCTCTAGTTCTTCACGCTGCACTTCGGAATATCCGTTGAAGGGATCAAAGTTATTCCATACATCCAATTCAAACCAATCAATAGGCACGAACTCAATGTTGTGTTCCTCGCATAACGGAAATATGAGCTCCCAATATTCGCTTGCCGGCTCTCCCCAATAACCTTTATCTTCTTTATCCTGAATGTATTTCTTCCAACTTAATGGATGTACTTCCCCACAGATGATATCCGGGTCGAATTCGGTAATTAGCTCTTCATACAGAGCTAGCGAGCAGTGATATTTTTCTCTCAATTCCGGATTATGAATGGTTCCCAAAAGACCAACGACAGTCATTCCTTCAGCCTCCCCAATAAAATAAGCTGCCCGTAAAGGCAGCCGTTTTTTAGTTCACCAGGATTTATGCAAAATGCTCGTTATAAGGTTTTTCTCGAAAAGATTGAAAATCTCCCAGATAGTATAACAAAGAATTTTTACAGGAGCAATGACGCAAAACTCGTTCCCCTTGCCATAAGAAAAAAAGTTAAAACTGCCCGGTAGCCAGCATACGTTCTCTGGTTATAAGAATAAGAGATAACACAACTTCTTGTGCTGCTCCATAATCGTTGTTTGATAAAGCGTGCAATGTATCCCGATTGATTCCGATTGCACTGTAGTGTTTGATATGTGGTGTCTGCTTGAAGCGGACGATGGAATGCATATATAGTTTATCCCGGAAAGAGTCGAATGTGCTTAGCATCACCCCATTGTTCAAGGATTCAACGATCTCTCGCATGAAGAGAAATTGATGCTCGGTGTATAAGGGATAGTCATTCTTTTTCTCCGCAGTTCGCTGAACTTCAACATGAGCTGCAAGCGACTCAAGGTTCAGGTGGATCTCTCGGTTCGGGTTTTTCATCATTTCAAAACAATAGAAGAGCATGGACTGAAGTTGTTCAATCAAATCAAGAAATTCCTTTCCACGAACCTCCTTGACCAACACACCACGATTTTTGAGTGAGGTCACATAACCTTCTGATTCGAGGCGAGCGATCGCATGACGGATCGGTGTACGGCTCATTTGATACTCCTCAGCCAATTCGTTCTCTGAAAGCAAAGTTTCTGGCATCAGTTCTCCGCAAACCATTCGCTCACGCAGCATCATGTATGCTGTATCCACAAGCGATATTTTGTTCATATGATATAATCCCTTTCTCCCATTGATAAGGTCTTTAATTGGACTTCTAACGATATCTACATATCACCCTATATTACCAGTCTTAGAAGAAGTTACGCAACCAAGCCGGAGGAAAGAAAGAGTCCAACACTGTATTCCAGCGTCTGGACTCCATTTTCTAAACCAGATATTTGTTTTGAAGTGCTGTACGCTGCTCTTCGTTAATGCCAAGCCCCTCTGCAAGGTACAACTCGAATGATCCATAGTTTTCGTCGATTGCTTCAAGTGCAGCCTCTATAAAGGCGGCTTTCATCATTTCCGGAATCGCTCCCTGTAGATCTGGCATTTGGTCCATGTATGCTTTGTAATCTTTATTGCTTCCTGAGAGGAAGCGCTGCATGAGTCCGTCTACCGCAAGATTCGTCAGCTCATAGTCCTCAATGACCACATCCCGTGGCACACCCAATGTGAGAAGGATCAATGCACACACAACTCCAGTACGATCTTTGCCTGCGGCGCAGTGGAATAGTGAAGTGTCCCGGTCTTCTTTTAATAGTTCATGCAGAATGAGTGCACATTTGTCGGTATTTAAGATCATGGCTTTGTAGCCAGCATGCAGATCATGTCCAATCTTTTGCATTTCCTCCGGATTTGCTTCCGCCATAAATGGGATATTTGTGTTGATCGCTTTACCGATAGCAGGGCTTGGACGGCTGGCTACTTCAAACTCGCTGCGCAAATCACAAATCCAGTCAATGCCGAGGGCATCGGCCGTTAGCAGGTCCTGCTCACTGAGCTCATGCAGATCGGCCGATCGCAGCAGCATCCCCCAGCGGGTCGTCCGGCCATCTTCTGTGAGGTAACCGCCCATATCCCTGAAATTGATCACGCCATCTGTGTATATCATACGATCGTTAATGGTAGATACTGAACCATCCTTGAACTTCACATGATAAAAGTTACGGCCAGGAGACAGCGTTCTCGTAAAAGCTGACCCTATAGGATCGATTCGTACCTCAAGCAGCGTGCTGCTGAGTTCATCGAATTCTGGCAGGATGGAATGATAGATGGCCTCTGCTTCTACGTCCTCTGTCATATTCCAGGCAAGCGTAATCCCGTTATTTTTACTGTATTTCGCCCGTACTAGTGGTCCTTGCTTCAAAAGTGGCTTAGATGTTGACATGATAATTCCTCCTCAAATTGGTCTTACTTCTGTATGGATGTTCGATTATTTAGTTCTGACGTGTCTTTAACTTCATTTTGTATCGGTTTGCCACAAACTCCACGCTGAATACCATGATGAAAACAACCAATCCGACAAACAAAGCGGCTGCAAAGTTGTATGATTTCATTGCATGGGTCAATTCAAATCCAATACCTCCCGCGCCAACCGCGCCAAGAATGGTAGATTCAGCGATACCGCCTTCCAGCTGCAGCACGCACCAGGCAATAAAGGCTGTTTTTACTGTTGGCAAAATGCCCTGCATGACAATCTGCAGCCAGCTCGCACCGGTAGACTGCATCGCTTCAAGTACCCCTTTGTCGATCTCTTCAAGCGACTGTGCAAATACTTTGACGAGCATGCCTGCCGCAGAAACGGCAATCGCGAGCACACCAGGGAGCGGCCCAAGTCCGACGGACACGATGAAGATGAGGGCCCATACAATGGTAGGAATCGCACGAAGCAAGGAAGCAGCACTTTGGATGATCCAGGCGACAAATGGATGAGGCGTCAAATTGCTTGCTGCCAAAAAGGAAAGAAAGAACGCCACCACAATGCCCAGTACCGATCCGAGAATAGCAACTTGCAGCGACTCAACGGCAGCCAGCAGAACATGCCGCCAGTCCGAAAAATCAGGAGGAAACATGGCCCCCATATAACCGCCAAGCTTCGTAAAACCTTGCACAATCTTGGCGTAGTCGAACTGAAGCTGAACGAGACTGAACACAAACAGCACGGCAATAAGCGGCAGACCGACAATCAGCAGCTTGCTCTTTTTCGGTTTAGGTGGCTCTGGCATGGAAGTATACAACGTCAAGGACGGTTTCGCTTCGTTCACCGGCATACTCATATGATTCGCTCCCTTACGCGATTGGTAATCGTTTCTACAATGAGAACGATAACGAGCACAAGCAGAACAGCCATGCTGGCTTCCTGATACTGAAACAGCTTCAATTTCGATTGCAAAATAAATCCGAGGCCTCCGCCTCCAACCATCCCCACAATCGTGGAGGCGCGTACGTTAATTTCAAAGTTGTACAAACTCCAGCCGATAAATCCGGGTAAGAATTGTGGGAAAACGGCTTGGGACAACACTTGCAGATAACTCCCGCCAGCAGCACGAACAGCTTCTACCTGCCCCATGTCAATCTCCTCCAGCACCTCGGCAAAGGAACGTGTAAGCATACCGATCGAAATCAGGATCAGCGACATCGTACCGACTACAGCCCCCAGTCCGAACGCTGCAACCAGGAGAATGGTCCAGATGATAACGGGAATGTTCCGAAACAGCGAAGTCGCAGCCCGGACAAATACCTGCAGGTAAGGATGCGGACTTGTGGTAGCCGCTGCCAGAAAGGATAGCAGCCCGGCTAATACTGACCCAATTACCATTGCTACCACACTCATATAAAGTGTCTGTAAGGCAGGTTCAATGAGTTGGGAAAGCGTTGAAAAATCAGGCGGAAGGAAGTCAATAAAGATAAACCGGAAGCTTTCGCCTACCCCAGTGAACAAAGCTCCAAATGAAAATTCCGCCCCGATCGAAGACCAGATGATGAGAGCCACCAGCACGATAAAGAACAATATCGTCTGCGTGCGTTTCATTTTCCGGGCAGATTGCAACTGTGCCGCATTCATGTCAGGCCGTCTCCTTCACTTTGGGATTAACCTGGTTGTAGATTAGCCGGATCATGTCGTCCGTAAGCTCTTCAGGTGTTCCGTCAAATACCTTGGATCCTTTATGTATGCCGATGATACGGGTCGCGTATTTCTTCGCAATATCTACCTGATGCAGATTGCATAGGCAGGCAATGCCCTCCTCTTTGCAGATCGTATACAAATAATGCATGATCGTCTCCGAGGAAGCAGGGTCCAGACTCGCGATGGGCTCATCCGCCAAAATCAAATCCGGCTTTTGGGAGAGCGCTCGTGCAATACCTACCCTCTGCTGCTGGCCTCCGCTGAGTTCATCTGCCCGCTTGTACATTTGCTCATGCAAACCAACACGATGCAGCATTCCCTTTGCAGCTTCCGTATCTTCTTTGGAGTAGAGGCCCAGCGCTCCCTTAAATGCATTCATGTAACCTAAGCGGCCGTGAAGCACGTTATGAAGTACAGACACGCGGGTGACCAGATTATATCCCTGAAAGATCATTCCCATATGGCGGCGCAATTCACGGAGCTTTTTGCCTTTGATGCCCATGGTTTCACTGCCTTTAAAAAGAATCTTTCCGTTTGTCGGCTCGATCATGCGGTTCAGGCTGCGCAGCAGGGTGCTCTTCCCCGCGCCACTCGGTCCAATGACAACAACGAACTCTCCCGGATTGATCTGCAGATCCAAGTTATTCAGCGCCTTGGTCCCATCCGGATATACCTTGGACAATCCTTCCACTTGCAATAGTGTCATATTAAAATCCTCCTCATCTATGTTGCTTAACCTTATTTGCTCAGCAGCTCTTCTGGGGACATATCCAGATCCTTGGCGACTTGACGAATGGGATCGAAGTCACTGTCACTGCCTTCTACAAAACGGGCTGCACCGACACTTTCCAGAAACTTGGGATTCTTCGTATCGTACTCCAGCATAAGTTCACGCAGTTGTGTGACCAATTCCTCTGGCAAGTCTTGACGATAGAGCAATGGGGCTCCGCCAACGATGGGATCCGATTCGGCAATAACACGGAAATCTTCCTCTTTTACAAGTCCTGATTCTGCCATCATCGGCACCATGAGGCTTGACGTTCCGATCGCATCCGCATTGCCGTTTGCCAGCGCAAGCAGCGATTTGTCATGTCCACCGGAGAACGCTACGCTGCCGAAAAAGGAATCCAGTTCCTCATTTGTAAGACCAAGCTCTTTCATCAATGTGGCACGCGGATACAGGTTTCCTGATGTGGATGCCGGATCGGCAAACAAAAAGTCTTTTCCTTTAAGATCTTCTACACTTTGATAAGGAGAGTCATTACGGACAAGGATTACGGTATTCGATTGCTGATCACTTTCAGAACGGACAAGCAGTTTTGCATTTGCTCGTTCGGTAGCGATGATGTAACCAAAGGGACCGATGAGTCCAATTTCAATTTTGCCTGCACGCAGGGCTTCGATAACCATGTTATAATCTTCGGCTACAAAAATTTCAGCAGGGATGCCAGTTGCTTCTGTAATGTCTGCTGCAAGCTGTTCCTGAGAACGGTTCATCTCGCCCTCTTCACTTGGCATAATACCGATTCGAATCACTTCCGGCATTCCGCCGTCACTGGAGCTTGAACTTGCTGAGGCTCCGCATCCGGATAGGATGACAAGCATAAATACAAGCGAGAAGATCAAGCTTTGATAACTTTTGCGTCTACTATTGTTCACAATGTATACCCTCCTGAAATTTGGTCAAGTTCATACCGAACTCTCTGGTACACAAGTAGGATACAAGTTGAATGTAAGAAGAATGATTTGGAAGAGCACCAATTTTGTAAAACATTTAAGGGAATTAGTAACCATAAACATGCATAAATATACCAAAATATAGGGTTATATTATGTTTTTAGGGAGGATAATGCTTGTTTCAGTCCTTGAGGAAAATCACTGAGCTTACTTTCTTATGAGGGAGAGTTTTATAGCAGAAGCCCATGATTATTTTAAAAAAAAGAAGCAGAAAATGTACTATTAACGATTCATAGTAATTCATTTTCTGCTTATTTAAATGGATTAAGGTTGTCATAACGTTGGCTTTGGATTTGTGGGTTGATGCTGAGGAAAGTTGGGTTTTCGCATTATCACGAAGTTTATAAAATGTTTATGAATACTGCTTATTTTTTTACAATTCCATAATAGATTAGATCCTCATAGTGACTCTCTTTCTTCACATGGTCCCTTAAAATACCTTCCTGTATCATGCCTATTTTTCGAAGAACTTGTCCAGATGCCGAATTCGAGGCAAAGTGTCTTGCGTATACTTTATGATATTTTTTCACGTGAAAAGCAAATTCCAACAGGGCTTCCGAAGCTTCTGTCGCATACCCTTTCCCCCAAAATGGTTCACCAACCCAATAAGCGATTTCGCCATGATCGTACCGTTGATCATTAGATAAGGCTATCGCTCCATATATTTCCCCTGTTGCTCTATCACAAATCGCAAATTCATAGTGTTTATCCGTATCAAAGTTATGACGATGCTGCTGAATCCAGGACAAGGCACAATCCACCGAGTAGGGATAAGGCAGGGTAAGTGTGCTTTTATAAATATTGTAGTTGTTGCACAGCTCAGTGACGGTGGCAGCATCGGACTCATCGAACAATCTCAGACATAGCCTTTCCGTAGTCAACGTTTGTTGAATGTCATCATACTGCATGGTACTCCCGCCCTTTTCGATAATTTCGCCCCGTTTGATCTTCATAAAAATCAAGACAGGAGTACTTCAAATTTTTTATTATCCGTTAAGATCATAAGTTTTTGATTATAGTGTTGTAACCTTTTTTCAAAATCCACTCGATTTCTCTCAAAATCCCTTGTCCACGCATACATCATTTTTAACATTTGCCAGTCTGATTTGTAATGACTCTTTTCAAGGCCCAAATTTTGTTTGATAAATCGCAGAAAAATTCGAATTTTCCGTTTTCGCAAAGGTGTATCCAGAAAGAGGATCGTATCTGCCATATCCCATAAGCATCTGTAAGATTCACGATCTGTCCCTTCAAATATCCAAGAGCCCGAACGGTCAATGTCCTTAATCACCGCAACTTGTTCATCTGGTGTGCGTTTATTTCTTCCATGAGGTGTGTCGTGATGAACTATGGTATCCAGCTCATACCACGGTATATTTAATTTTTGAGATAATTCCCTAGCCAATGTCGTTTTGCCGCTTGCCACAATACCAAGGATTAAGATCTTTTTCAATAATATCTCTCCTAAAAACTACGCTCTCTGAATTGTTCCGAATGAAATCTTCATACTCGGTGCATATGACAACCATGATTCACGGTTAAATTTCTTGGAGAACGTGAGTTCAGCTTCATACTGCTCTCTTGCTTCTTCTGGCTGTAGTTCTCTCGTTAATAAGCTGTCCATTATCTCTTCTGGATCACCAGGTTCCTGACCGATCCCTTCTTCTCTCAATGAATCATATAAAGCGCTCTTGCTTTCCATATCCATGTTTTGATCAAAAAAGTTAACTTTATCACTCATTCGGCATTCCACATTGGTTAATCCCAATTGGCTCATGAGGATAGGCAGCCGCATGCCAATGTTTCCATCCTTCCCCGTACGTCTGTAGTCGTTCTCAAATAATTTTTGCAGAACTCCTAACTTAATCAATTCACTTTGTTCCGTACCTTCCAAATGACAGTTCGCCATATTACCAATCCAATGAGGTTCGAAACAGATCACTTTTCCTTGATCCTTAACACTTTCCGTCATTTTCTGCAGGATGGTCACCGAGTTATCCATATGCAATAAAAAAGCATGACTCACGGCAATGTCATACTTCTGTTCTATATACGCATTTTCAATATCACATGATATAAATTCAGTCTGAAAGGGAAGATTAGCGAAGGTCTCCTTTGCTTCTTTTATCAATTCATCTCCCTTGTCCACTCCCGTATAGCTCGAACCTGGCGGAAACAACGGAAGGAGTTTAAGACCGAGATAACCGAACCCACAACCATAATCAATAACGCTTACAGGTTTGGTGATTTTCCATACACTATGTACAAGAAATTGTAGATAATCGTCATTATAATACAGCCCGCGCGTATTCCTCAGATATTCGATTTTGTTGTCCCAATAGTATTCAGACATGATCTCATAACTCCTTAGGTTTGTTAATTTATAAATTAGCCAGGATAATTAGGAAGCCTTATCATGAATCGATCACTGTTTCTATTAAATTGGTACTGTTCGTATAATTCATGGGCATCTAACGTCCCGAGTAGCCCCATTAAATCTCTGAAACGATCCGATTGCGTTATTACTTCAATTAGTTTCTTGCCAAGTCCCTGTCCCCTGCACTCCTCATGAATAAAAACATCACAAAGCCAATACATCGTCGCATCATCTGTAACAACCCTCGCAAATCCAACTTGAATGTCTGCTTGATAAATCCCATAACACGTTGAAGAGACGATAGACTTCTCAATGGTTTCATCAGATCTTTTATTTGCCCAATAGCTCCTAGCAAGGAAGCCCTTTATCGTAGGGATATCCAGCATTTCTTTGTTATCACTAATCAGAAATTCTCCATATACAAAATCCATTGACCCAGCTCCTTCATGATACCGTTTTCGTTTCTACGTTACTTTTTTTCCTAGAAACAAAGCAACTCTGTGATCTTTATTAATAGATCCACCCGATTTATCAATGGATTGTTTAATCTTGTTTAATAAAATATCCTTTTGTACCTCAGGAAGTTGTCTGTGCTTTGAATTCGTATTAAGCAATGATATATAATCACTGCTTGAATATGTAAGGATTCGACTGTATTCTTTAACAATTATGTTTGTAAAGATACCAGTCTCTTCCGTAATTAGTCTTCTATCATTTATGGTTTCTTCAGGTGTTTGAAACTTGGAATCGTCTAAGTGTGGTGCAAGCTCTCTGTAATGAGATCGTATTTCATTGTGGACTTCGTTGAACATCGGAACGTGTATGGTCCAAAAAAAGGCAATCGAACCCGAATCCTCTAGAAGATCCCAAACCTTGCGATACCCAAACTTAGGTTCAATAAAATGAAATGCTGTACCTGAAACTGCCAACTTAAATGGAGCGCCTTCACCGTTCCACTCTTCAAAAGAGGTATTTATCACCTCAATTGAATCATAGGATTTGAATTTTTCTGAAGTGAACTGAGCTAATCTATCCCCATATTCAATACATGTAATATTTTTATAATTTCGATCAACTAAACCACCCGTTGCTTGACCAGTTCCACAACCGATCTCAAGAATTTTATCTTCTTTGACAACATTTGAATAATCAAATATATCGTTATACATTTCTTCCGGGTAGGTAGGTCTATATTTTTCATATTCGTTTGCAATTAAATTAAACGTCTCTTTGTTCTCCAATTGAAATCCCTCCCATTCTACCTCAATAAATTAGCTCACAATCGTGGTGTTCCCAAACATCGAATAAGTTACCGTCCATATCTTCAAGTCTTTTATCTTGCATTCCATTCTTCTCTCAATATTCCCATGCGAATCGAGTCATAGTATTGATCATTATATAGACGGCATTTTCGAAGTCTTCCTTCCAGCTGCATGCCTAGTTTCTCTCCGACCTTCATCATTCTTTCATTTCCTGACCATGTGGTTAATCCTATTCGGACTAGCGGAATCTTGTTGAACAAATATTCGATCCACAACTTTAATGCTGCTGTTCCATATCCACCATTCCAATACGGGGGCTTGTATATTACAATCCCAATCTCCAGCCAATTGGACGGTTTGTGTTCCCAATAATAATTCACTGTTCCAATCATTTCATCATTCACTTCAATTATCATTCTGTTAGCTGGCTCATCGTCTTCTCTCATGTGTTTGCTCATATGTTCTTCAAATAAAGTAAAACTCACATGCTCTAATGGAAAGTATGGAGCGTCCCACTTCTTCCATTCCGGTTGTTCTTCACCATAAATCAACTCATATAAGATAGGTAAATCTCTATCCTCTATTTCTCTGATTTGAACCTTATTATTCAGTACATTTGTTTCACTAATGATCATACAGCATTAACTCCTCTTCTATTTCCGAATTATATATGCGACATACCCAGTTCATTCTCCCTGCCTTTGCTTTCTTCTGATACTCCCCGGAAACCCGGAAACTAGCAGTATAAATCCAACAAAAAACAAGAAGTATACGAGCAATCCCGGACCGTTGTCATTCAGGGATACCATTTCTCTTGCGTTCCCACCTGAAGCATATCCCGCTTCCTTCATCCATAATAACCCATATACTGCCATTTGCGAAGAGATTCAACGGAAAAAGGCAACCAGCTTACAGGTCGCCTCTCCCTCAACATCATACATGTCTAACACTCTATCATTTTATTTAAAATACCGTTTTACTTGGCGCCACTGCTCCAGACCACTCTTTCGCTCATGGCTTTATGCTGCGCAATCAGACAAAGTTCGGCCGCCTTGAATGCATGCTCCTGTGTCATTGCTTTTTCCGTCCGCTCCAGACAATCACGAATGAGATCCCCGAAGAACGGATAACCAACCTTTCCTTTTACGCTGTAACGGTATTCACCTTCATGGTTGACCAGATAGACCTGATCTCCCACAGGCTCTCTCGCCACATCAATATATTTCCGCAATTCAATGTATCCATCGGTTCCCAAAATTACAGTACGCCCATCTCCCCATGTAC
Source organism: Paenibacillus xylanilyticus (assembly GCF_047246825.1). Lineage (GTDB taxonomy): Bacteria > Bacillota > Bacilli > Paenibacillales > Paenibacillaceae > Paenibacillus > Paenibacillus xylanilyticus_B. Next base: position 1,544,498 of record NZ_JBFOLB010000001.1, read on the forward strand.
CGAGGCCATCCGGTGTAAACCAATCGACCCGGAAGTAACCCGAAGCCCCATTGTTGCCAATGAGAGACGCTTCACCGAAATCCTCCAGTTCAGGGAACTGTGGATGATGGAAGTTATGTACCCGACTGAACGCCACCTCCGCATCCGTGCACGAAGCAAAAGTGAGAAACTGTTCGATCTGATGACTTCCGATATCACAGAGAATGCCGCCATATTTTTCATGCTGGAAAAACCATTCTGGTCGTCCTGGTGCATTCAAACGATGCGGTCCTGTGCCCATAACCTGTACAACCTTACCAATGGCTCCCTGCTCAATCAACTGACCGGCATAGATCGCACTTTCCACATGCAGGCGCTCACTATAATAGACCATGTATTTCTTCCCGGTCCGTTTAACCTCTTCCCTGGCACGTGTTAATTGATCCAGTGTGGTAAATGGGGCTTTGTCCGTAAAATAATCCTTGCCCGAAGCCAAAACTCTCATGCCAAGCGGCGCGCGTTCCGACGTAATGGCTGCTCCGGCCACCAGCTGCACCTGATCATCTGCCAGCACTTGTGCTTCTGAAGCTGCGGCCTGTGCCTGTGGAAACTGTTTGCGGAACGCCTCTACCTTGGCGGGATCCGGATCATATACCCATTTGAGGGTTGCTCCCGCCTCCACCAATCCCCCAACCATGCCATAGATGTGCCCATGATCGAGCGCTACAGCAGCAATGGTGAACTCACCGGGACCGCATACTACCTCTTTTTTAACACTTTTGGGTGCATAAAACATGCCATCTTTAGCCACGTCATTTCCACCTTTCCTTTGGATTTCCTATTATAAATTGGTTTAACATGCCTACTTGAATGTTTGTGTCAGATCCGCAGGTTGGCTGCTGCTGTAATCCTTGTCTTTCTTCGTGTTCGAACCGGCAATCCGTTCCTGTAAATGTTCATAAAACAGCTCTTCATCAATGGGCAGATCCACCCAATTGTCCGTCCAGGTCGAGAGCAGCATAGCATTGGACAATGTTAAGCCATGTATGCCTTCTTCTCCTGGTGCAATGAGCGTGGCACCGGTTCGAATCGCATCAATCCAGTTACGAATGAGCCCCGGATGCCCGGATTCTGTACCTGTAATAGGAACTTCACACTTCCAGCATTCCGGCTGTCCAAAACCTCCGGTAAACCTCTGATTGAATTCAGGCTCGGATTCCCGAAGCCGCCAGAACGTCAATTTACCATCTTCAATGACAATTTTGCCCCGATCTCCGTTGACCTCAAATCGGTTGGTACCTGGAGCTTCACCCGTAGTCGTTACAAATACGCCGGTTGCTCCGTTTGCATACTCCACATATGCTGTCACATCATCTTCCACTTCAATATTCCGGTACTTGCCGAATGAACAGAAGGCACGCATTCGCACTGGCATCATGCCGATGGTCCACTGCCACAAGTCCAGCTGGTGAGGGTCCTGGTTAATCAGCACACCGCCTCCTTCACCTGCCCAGGTCGCCCGCCAGCCGCCTGAATCATAATAACTTTGGGATCGGTACCAATTCGTAATAATCCAGTTTGTGCGGCGTACTTCGCCGAGTTCTCCCGAAGCAATAAGATCTTTCAGTTTGATATACAGAGGATTTGTCCGCTGATTGTACATCATGGAAAATACTTTGCCGCTGGCTGCAGCAGCTTCATTCATCTTGCGCACCTGTTTGGTATACACACCGGCAGGTTTCTCGATCATGACATGCAGACCGTGCTGAAAAGCCTGAATGGCCTGTTCCGGATGGTCATAATGCGGAGTTGCAATAATGACCGCATCAATTGTTCCCGATGCCATCATCTGCTCGGCATCCTGCCAATAGATGACTGAAGCAGGGAGGTTGCCGGCCACCCAGCTCTCCATTTCCTTTCTGACATCACATACGGCTACCAGCTCTGCACCAGGTACTTCTCCGGCAATAAGGGTTCTGGCATGTGCAGCGCCCATGTTACCAATGCCGATCACGGCAACTCGAATCAAACTCATACCCGTACCTCCTCTTCCAGGCGACGTTCTATTTCGCCAAATACATCCGCAAAGTGCTGTAACATCGCTTTCGAATCATACTCTCCACTAAAGTCTTCTATACCGTAATATCCGTCATAGCCCACTGATTTCAGATCACGGAATACTTGCATCCAATCTACGATGCCTTCTGTCAGCGGTGACCAGTGACATCTCCACTTCGCTGATACCGAATTTCCCGTATTCCCTCCGTTCTGCTCCTCCTTGGACCAAGCTGCATTCTTCACATGTACATGGGCAAGGTAAGGACCCAATAGTTCCAGCCCCATACGATAATTTTCATATCCTTCATGTACCATATTACCCGGATCATACAGCACGCCTACATGCTGGGCATCCAGCGACTGCACCAGACGGTAGGCCAGTGAAGCAGTCGGTGCAATCGTGAGATGATGCGTCTCTACAACGGCTTTGACGTTGTACTGTTTGGCCATTTCCTGAACTTGGGTCAAATATCTCACAGCTTGGCTGTACAGCTCCGGATAACTGGTTTTGCGGTCATAGCCGGGCACGCCTACACGCATCATAGAAGCGCCCAAATCAGCCGCTGCCTGAAATGCCTGCTCTGTCGATTGAAGATCTCCGCAGTTCAGATACGGTACCAATGCAATGGAACGTCTTCCATGTTTCGCGGCCGCTTCACGAAAAACAGGGACCTGTTCTTCCCAGTTTGCCGGATCAATACTACTGCGATTATGCCTCCAGAAGGATGGCTCTTCCGACAGGGCGTCTTCCGGTATTCCCCGGAATCTCCACTCCACTCCTTCAATTCCTGCCGAAGCTGCCGCAGCAGCCAGTTCTTCTGCCGTCAGGTCCGGCGTTGCCACGGTGAATACAGACAATTTCATCCGAATCATCTCCTTATGTAAACGTATTCAAAACTAATGGATAAACGAATTGTATCACTCCTATGAATGCACAAATAGGGTTTAACTCCAACACCTGAATAAGAGATAAACGTGGGGCTATATTCCCCATTCAGGGATAAATGCTTTTGCCGCTAAGAAAGAGCCATCATACCCTTTTCCCTTAAACATCATAAACAAAAAAACACCCCTGATCAGATCATCATTCTGATTAGGGATGCTATATGCTATATAGGAGTACCACTATTTTTTATTTTCGATCAAAAAACACATGCTCAGCATGCAATTCCCCCAGGTGGGTCGTCATGATTCCAAATGAATATTGCGGCTGACGTCGCCGATCTGTGGGCGATCCCGGATTGAATACCAACACATCATTGACGGTATGCATCAACGGAATGTGCGAGTGACCGAATATAATCGCGTCTACCTGCTGGCCGGTAAATGTGTGAATGGCATTCTGTTCGGTCGATTTCGATCCCTGGTGACCATGCACCAGCCCCAGACGCAATCCGTCTGCCTCCACGATGCGGGAGAACCCGAGTTTTTTTCCGATTTCCGGCGGATCCGTATTACCCGCTACTCCTGCAACTGGTGCATACTCGCTCAGCAGCTTGTACACACTCCAATCCGACCAGTCACCTGCATGTAGAATGAGGTCGGCTTCCGGCAGTACTTGAAGCAGAGGTTCTGGCAGCTGCTTTGCTCTTTTGGGCAAATGGGTATCCGATATCACGATTATTTTCATATCAATACACACCTTCCTGTTTTAAACCATTCCATTACTCAGCAGATGAAGGCATAACCTCAATCTGTGAGCAGGAACGCTCCATATCTTCGAGTGTAATGGATGCAAAAAATTGTTCCACTTTCGCCTCAGCCACCTGGTACAGATTCGTCAGAAGACTGTCTATGCGAAGACCGACGTCACAATTGGGGTTGCAATTGCCATGAATCGGAAATAGCGGTCCTTCATCCTTGGCAGCCTGATAGATCATGGCTAAAGTAATTTCACTAGCCGGCTTCGCCAGATAGAAACCTCTGGTTCCCGGAGACGAGTCGACGAGACCTGCCTTTTTCAGCCCACCCAGAATACGTCTGACAACGACAGGGTTGGTATTGACGCTTCCTGCAATCATTGCAGAAGTGATTCGTTCAGGCGCGCTGGAGGACAACAATAACAAACAATGCACACTGACCGAAAAATGAGTACTCATGATTAACCACCTTTATTTTATATAATCCTGGTGCCTCGATCTATTCAGGAAAAAGACCCTGTTCGGGACGTGCCTTGATTTTCAGCTGTCGCACGCTGTATTCCAGCTGCTTCACAATATCATCAAGTTGTTTGCGATCGATTTTTGTGGGGTCATCCACCGGCTTAGCCGTCGACTTGAGATCCCGAATGGTAAGCTGCTGCTCTTGCCATTTGTCCATTAGATCCGCAATATTGGCATAGAAGCGTTCGTAATCCTTGATGACCAAATCAAGATACGCATCGACTTCATCAGGGTCATACCCCCGAAGTTTATAATTGAATTGTTTCTCATGAATTGATAAGGCATCGAGCTGTACGCCCAGTTGTTTAAACAATTGTCTCTGTTTATCCAATCTTCGTTTCATATGTTCATCCATCTTGACAACCTCCATTATAAGAAAAAACGTCTATCGACGTATGTTAAAAGCAGCCGGGACCGCCTCCAAAACGGAGCGGCTCTATACGACATCGCGTGGAAATCGCGGCATTTTCTCTCTCTATTTTTTATAACACATTATCGGGCAGATATAAAATCGAACGCCCCTCATTTCACTCAAAAATGATTGTTTCCCGCCAAAATCGGGTAAGGACTGACTACACACCCCAATGCGGGAAAGGAGCATGTCGTTATGAGTACATTAACCAAAGATCAACTTCAGGAGCTCAAGAGCGCCCTTTTGGAGCAACGTGATAATCTGCAGCGCCATTTTGAATCCAATATGGAAGACGGAGCTCCTGCCGAGTCCCTCAAAGACTCCACTGGTGAGCTGTCATCTTATGATAATCACCCAGCTGATGCGGGCACGGAGACGTTCGAACGCAGCCGTGACCTGGCTGTCGACGATACTTTAACGGACGAGTTTAACCAGGTGAACGACGCCTTGGAGCGAATGGAACAAGGAACCTACGGAACATGTGTTACTTGTGGAGAGGATATCCCGTTTGAGAGACTTCAGGCCATTCCCTACACGGCTTACTGTATCGATGATACACCTAACCGGGACCTCAGCAACGATCGTCCTGTTGAAGAAGAGGTCATGACGATGCCGCCAAGCGGGGCCGGTGAGGTCAGACAGCGGAACGCAGGAAAGTTCGATCACGCTGAAGCCTGGGAAGCCGTCGAAGATTACGGGACATCCAACTCGCCAGCTACTGCAGCCAAACGTGAAGTTAGAGATTATGATGAAAACATGTAGATTAGTACGCTGTTCGTTACCTTTCTCCCAATAGGAAAGTCATGATCATGACTACAGCGTTATATCAACGCTCAATCCACATCAAAAAGCCGCCTTCAGGCGGCCTTTTCTTTTTGTTGCACGTGTCTGCCTCGATTCAATTGCCTTAGCATCTTCACCCGTGCTAAATCCCTATTCTTCCGGCTGATGTGGTGGAGTTTTACTTTTCTTGGGTTCAGGTGGTTCCTCCACATGTTGGGACAAGGTCGAGAACAGTTGAAAAACCTTCTGATCTCCCTTCTGTTCATTCCGTTTCGTATATGGCTCACACATTTTCGTAATATCCCTGTACAGCTGCTCTACTTCCTCACGGCTTGCATATAACGTCATGTCCGAGATTTGTCCAAACATGTTGTCACTGTGCTCTGCCTGTTTCATAAACATCTGCCGGCTCTGCTCATACATTTCATTCAATAGTTTAAGTGTCTCTGAACGGAATACCTGCTTCAGTGGAGAGTGGTCCTCTTCTTCGTGACGAAGGTGAATTTCTCCCTGAAAGGGTTCGTAATATTTAGCAATGATTCCATTAATCTCTCGGGTGGATACGAGTGTAAGCAAACCGATCTTCTCGAGTTTTTTCACATGATAATGCACTTTCGCGGGTACTTCACCAAGTTTGTCGGCTATCTCTTTCACAGTAGAAGGTCTACCCTGTTTATTAAACATATTCAGAATCTGGATCCGATACGGGTCGGAGTAGATCTTGATCTCTTCGATCGTTGACAGTACTTTCTGCTGCATACCTGTATCCTCATTTCCGGGGTACCTGTTGCCCTTATATATGCATATTATACCGTTCAGTCCCGCCCCCGGTCAAAACAGGTCTTAAAAGGATAAAAGGATTCGACTAGATACTGCGCCGAAATGTTTTGCTCAGAAGAAGGAATGTAGCAGACATTGCAAGCAATATGCCAAAGCCAATAAATAACACAGGCGTAGACACCCATTCTGCAGCCGCGCCTGCAACCAGACTTCCAAACGGTATAGCGCTAACACACAGCATGCTTTGCAGGGCGGAAACCCGGCCAAGCATGCCAGAAGGCGTAACCTCCATCATATAGGAGGCGAGTGGTGTAGTGGCAAGTGGTATGCCCAGCCCCATCATCAAACAAAAGATCGCTGCCAGTGGCAGCTGGTACGTTGACATGTACGCAGGAAGTGCGGTCATTGCATAACTAAGTCCCAGCAGGATAATTCCACTTATAATCAATACACTTTTAGGATAGCTGCTCCCTCTGTGAGTCATCCACAGTCCACTTATCACCATGCCACCCACCATTAACCCGCTTAGCAGACTTAATCCGCCTGCACCGGCATGCAGGATGTCGATCACGTATGGTGTTCGGAGAACGTTGAAGGGCATCAGACAGAAATTAACGAAGGCAAATAGAATCGAGGTAATAAGCAGCAAGGCATGTTTGCGTATAAAGCGAAAGGCTTCAATCATGTCTGAAAGCAAGCTTTGGGGAGCACCGAGGAAAGAATCCTTCTTCTGTGACACGGCCTCTGTCTTCGGTGATGAAGAATATACAACGCGACTCATGAGCACAGCACTCCATGCAAACAGGCCGGCATCAATGAGAATCGTCCATGTAATTCCAACAGTTGCAATGAGTGCACCTGCTACAGCAAGTCCTCCAAGTTCAGCCAACCGGGTTGCCGAAGACGACATGGCATTGCCGGAAAGAAGCATCGATTGAGGCAGCAGTCTCGGCACACTGGACATTTCGGCTGGTGAAGAGAAGCATTCAAGCAATGAATTCAGAATGGTAACAACGAACAAATGCCATACTTGCAGTTCTCCCATACCAAACAGCAGTGCCGTAACTCCAACGAGCAGCCCCCGGCCTGAATTCGTCAGCACGATGACCTTCTTGGGTGACATCCGATCCACGATCGCACCGGCAAAAAGACCCAAGAGAATATTCGGCAAAAAGTTGACCGCGAGCAACGTCCCCATTAACAGTTTCGAACCTGTCAACATATACACCATCCAGCTATACGCAATCGAATCAATGGAATCACCAAACCTGGCTACCATCTTCCCAAACATAAACTGCATATAAGGTTTGACTTGTATTAACTCACCAATTCCTTGCTTGTTTACTGCCGTGCCCTCGCTCATTAGGAGTCCGCCCTTCAACGTTAAAATATTTTTCATGTTAATATTATTTTAACGGAAGAACTCACGAAATCAATCCCTTCGTGAAAATTTTTTTAACGATTTGCCATATGGCTAAAAACAACAAAAGACTCCATCCATGGATGGAGTCGGATCTTAATGCATATTTAAATTAAGGATACCCGCTGACGAGTCCGTGCGGATTGCAAGCAGGCATCAATGACACGCATGTTTGCTATCGTATTTTCCGGAGTGAATGGTAGTGGTGTTCCTTCCAGCACCGCTGCTGCAAAGGTTTCCGCCTGCAAAACATAAGAATTGGATACCGATACACGTTCTTCCCGACTGACCGAATCTGTATGAATAATGATCTGTGGTGGAATGTCACTATTCTCCCAGCCAAACACTTTCGGCAATTCAATTCGTCCGTCGGTACCGAGGATTTCCATCTCGGCTCTTCCGGAAGCCCACATGCCGCAGTCAAATGTTAACGCCACAGAACCGGGAAATTCCACAAGGCCTGATGCCATCATATCTACCCCGTCATGTTCTTCGGAGAACAAGGCATGAACTGTAACTGCTTCGGGCTCTTGTCCCAGATACATACGCGCTGCTGAAATGGGATATACCCCAAGGTCGAACAACGAGCCGCCGCCCATGTCCCGTTTAAATCTGACATTGTCCTTATCATCCGCAGTGTTGCAAGTAAAATTGCCATGGATCGCGCGAACAGCACCAATCTCTCCACTCGCAATGATCTCCTGAACACGTCGATGCTTGGGATGATATCGATACATGATGGCTTCTGCGAAAAGAACCCCATACTCCTTGCATGCCTGAATCATTTCGGCAGACTCGTCCGCATTTAATGCGGCAGGCTTCTCACATAATACATGCTTTCCAGCCTGAGCAGCTTTGATCGTCCATTCCTTGTGCATGTGGTTCGGCAACGGAATATACACAGCTTCGATATCGGGATCAGCAATGAGCTCTTCATAACTGCCATAGCATCTGGCAATGTCCAACTCTTCAGCGAGAGCTTCGGCTTTTTCCTTGCTGCGACTGGCAATTGCGAGCACTTCTCCCCGTTCGGATTGCTGGATTGCTGGAATTACCGCATTTCTTGCAATTGTGGATGTACCAAGTACTCCCCACTGTAGCTGCCTATTCATGCTCATCTTCCTTTCGTCCCGTAATTGTCCTCTTCTGCCTTGTGCAGCATGCCGAGACATCGGTCAAGATCTGCCTTGACCTGCTTTTTGTACAATTCGGCTTTCTCCGCTCCATCATCCGTAAAGTGATATAAAACGATTTCCTGAAAGTCCACTTTGGGGTCGTTGCCCTTCAGTTTCTTCGTCCGATAAAAAACACCCTGCTGTACCAATTCATGCAAAGCCCGATATACCTCGCTCTGAGGCGGCACATAACCGTAAGCTTTGAACTCCTCCTTCATCGCTTCCAGCATTTCGTAACCATATCCTCTGTGCTGTTCAACCATTGTGATAAGATACAGCTTGATAAACGCCCGCTGGGCAATCATAAAAGCCACGTGTGTTCCCCCCATCCTCTACTGCTCTACTTCGTATTATAAAACTTGTGTTCGGTTTCTGCCATCATTCTCCGTTTTTCCTGAATAAACGGCAGGCGAGAACGATAGAGGAACGGCAAAGCAGAAATGATCGACAGAACGAATTGCGGGGTTTGTTATTGTGAATTTTTCATATTTTGATTTTTTAAAACAATAACCAAAGTGAAGGGTCACATCGGCAATTAAGATTTTAAAACGTAATGCCCTAGTGAACGAGTGTAAATGCGACCCTGTTTGGAATTTTTCATACGTTGTAACTTTCATTTCTTGAGGTTGCCTTTAGGTACAGAACCTACAATCCATTTTCCCCAGCTCATACGAGAGATGCACCATGTAAGTCCGCAGGATAAAGTCAAAGCAAGCAGCCAAGTCAGGATCATTCGTACTGTTGGATTGAATCCCCAGGCAACGTAGAATTGTTCATCCGGAATGTAACTGTAACGCAGCATGAGCATATGCATCAGGTAACCACCATAAGAAACACTGCCAATCCATCCTAGCCATCCCACTGCCATATGGTTGTGCAATTTGCCTGCTAACTGATACATGACCATAATGGACGCAATCAGAAAGATTGCCATATCCGGTCTGATCAGGCTAACGGTATAAAACGTGATCTGTATTCCTTCCGGCTTTTGAAATTCCAGCATTAATAAATATGTAAACCGAAGACCCAGGGTTATAAACACCATCCAGTATACCCAGCGCAATCGATGAATCCACAGATTCCATTTCCCGACCGATAATCCGGCAGCAGCCCCAAGCACAAAGTAAAAAAAGAAATACAGGAAATTGCGGTCTGCATAGGTTGTAAATGCATCTGTCAGTACCGGAATGTTCATTCGCTCCATAAACCGCGATATATTTCCCAGTTGATCCGCTAACACGAGATATACTGCTCCAGCAATCAGGACAGCCACCAGGCGTCCTCGGGATTGATAACGGTTGTATACATATCGTATGGCCCTTAAAAACAACGGGAACAGCAAGTAAAATTGAATCAGCATAATGATGTACCAAAAATGAGATGTCGTTTTGCCGGTAATTAACTTCAAACCCAGCTCGGGAAGATCCTGCCAGCCAAAACCGCCCCACCCTTGGGGAGTCAGTATAAAATAAACAAGCGACCACACTACATACGGCGCGATAACATCCGTTAATCGTTTCTGCATAAACCGGCCGTAATTCAGCTGCTCTCCCGTGTTATAGAACAGAACCATGCCCGTTATGAAAATAAACAAGGGGACCGCAAATTTGGAAACCATCAACAAAATAGCGAGTAATACTCCATCTTCCAGGCCCGCCTCCGGAACCAAAGAAAAATGGGCGATGGAATGCTGGAGGACAACTGCCGCAAATGCAATTCCTCTCAGAGATTCAATTTCAACAATTCGTTCTTTCCGTGGCATAACGTCCAGCCGCCTTTCTTGGTTTTCCCGTGAAAAATAAGTACAATTAAAAATAGGATATTAGAAGAACGGAGGGATTAAAATCGCTGCTTCAGATCTAGAAACCACCACGATTGACTCCAAATATGTACAACAGCATCTGGCGAATGAACGAACGTTTCTGGCCTGGGTACGCACGGGTATAGCCTTGGTCGGTGTCGGATTCCTTGCTGCCGGATTGGGCTTCAATTCTTCTTCTTATGATCAGATTGCACACATTGCCGCGATTATAACGGGTGTTACCTCTCTGGTCAGCGGCATTACCATTATCCTGTGTTCTGCGTCTTCGTACCACCGCAAACGCAGGCAAATTAATCAGCAAACGTTTCAAGCATCCACCCGATTGATTCGATTTCTGACTCTCATGCTGTTGGTCATTGGCCTGGCGCTTGCTGTTCTGTTGTATGTATTATTATTCCCCGCCTAATTATTTCACACTTGACGATCATGTAATCCCAAGAAGGCATTACAGGGGCAAAAGCCGGCTTCCCTAGGGAAACCGGCTGGTGACCGCCTGACGGCTCGTACATTAACCCAAGCCACTGAAACCATTTTTCTTGCTGCCAGTTAGGCATGACTTAAGAGTAAAATATACTGATAATCAGGTTTACAAGAATGTATTGTTGCCCATCCGTGCCGCTTTGTTCTGCGTTTCCAGTCTTCGTTCTTCCAGATCGAGATCCTGACGCTCTGCAGGCACATCCGTACCATGGGCAGTATATCTGTCCCGATTCAGATAGCTGGTATTGCTAAACACATCGTATACCTCCGAATCCCGATCTGTGGAATCAACCAGAAGGAGGATTTTGCCGTTTTGTACATATTCCTCATATTGTCTGGCGTCCTCTTCCGGAATACCCAAACCTACAAGTCCACCAACAAGTCCGCCAGCACCTGCACCTACTGCGGCTCCTGTAAATGCTGCTGCAATTGGACCGGCAGCCAAAATGGGACCGATCCCTGGAATCGCCAATGCTCCGATACCTGCCAGCAACCCGGCTACACCGCCAAGTACTCCGCCTGTGGCTGCACCTGCTGCCACACCTTCTGGTGCCTTGGTTCCTGTTTCTTCACGAATAGCCTTCAGTTCATCCCGATCCTGCGTAACTACCGAAATTTCGTCTGAAGTGAATCCTTGCGCCTTCAAGCCCTCTATGGCCTGCGATGCCTCACGTTCTGTATCAAAAACTCCTACGATTTTCTTCTGCATAGTGAATCCCTCCTCAGTGATTTGGGTGGTTCGCTTCGCTATGTTATTACCCGCACCATTTTCTTTCAAACGTTTCCATCGCAATATAAAGGATATAATTTCTACATTTTCAGCTTCATTTCATGAATGTGGCATCATTTCATAGAGCTATTATCCTCGTATGGAACGTCTAGTGAAATGCAAGAATATAAGACCTTTATAACATGCAACCCGGGGAAATTCGTTGACTTCTAAGCGCGCGGCTTCGTCCGATTGGTTGCTATTGCCTCCAACGGGTTGTCCGGCCAGTAATGCTTCGGATACCGGCCCTTCAGATCCTTTTTCACCTCGAAATAGGTCTCCCGCCAGAAGTTCGCCAAATCCCGGGTTACCTGGACAGGCCGCTGTGCAGGCGATAACAGATGCAGCGTAAGCGGTACACGGCCTCCACCGATTCGCGGCGTCTCCTGCTGCCCAAACATCTCCTGCAGACGTACCGCCAGGGTGGGGTCTTCAGGACGACTATAATCCACGGGGATGCGTGATCCACTGGGCACCTGAATATGGGTTGGAGCTTCCCGGTCCAATTGCTGCCGCTGTTCCCAGCTCAAACCTCCCAACAGTACATCCTGCATGGATAATTTTTTGAGATCGGCAGCAGAACGCATTCCCGACAAAAAGGGTCTAAGCAGCTCTTCAAGCTCTTCGGACACATGATCTGCTGCAAGATCTGGCCAGTCCGGCAAGTGGCGGTTCAGAAAACGCAGCCTGTCAGCAAGCTGCCTCGATGATTTGGTCCATGGCAGACAGTCCTGTCCTTCTGTACGGATCCCTGTAATCAGTGCTTCCAGTACCTGATCTTCCGGCGGCTGAGAGATACTGCTCTCCTTCACCAGGATGGCTCCAATCCTTAGCCTCCGGTGGGCACGGACGCTTCTTGTGCTGCGATCCCATGCAATCTGTACCTCTTCCTGCAGCAGATGTGCACCGTAATCCAGCAGAAGCTGCTCCTGCACCGGCGCAGCCAGCAGGATGCGTGCATCCACGCCCTGGTCGTCCGCCTCGGCAGCGACCAGGTAGGTTGAACGGCTCAGCGATTCAGTCGCTGCGAGCCGTACTCCGCGGCCGCTGCTCAGCAGGTAGCGGCCGTCCTCCCGGCGCTGCCCGATCCGGTCCGGATAGGCGAAGGACAGCAGCAATCCGCAGCTGTCCTCGTCCGGTCGTACCGGATCGGCCGCCGGGCCGAGCGCCGCGCGCAGCTGGCGGCTCTCCTGGCACATGCGCCGCACGGCAGCGACGTCTGCGACAGCCGCTGCCGCTTGCGGCATATCGCTGCTGTCCGCAGTCAGCAGCGCTTCCACGCGCGGGCGCAGATCCGTGCCCGCGCCTGCACTGCCACTGCTGCGGAGGCCGGCAGGCTCCTGCAGCAGTGCCGCCAGCATGCTGGCGTAGCTGGCCAGCCCAAGCTCCGCTGCGCGGAGCAGCATGCTGGCCAGTCGCGGATGCACGCCAAGCGCATTCATCCGCCGCCCTAAGGGCGTGATGCGGCCTGTGTCATCCAGGCCGCCCAGCTGGCGCAGCATCGCCTGTGCCTGGCCGTAGGCTGCGGCAGGCGGGGTGTCCAGCCACTGCAGCTCTGCAGGGGACTGGACACCCCAGGCGGCAAGCTCCAGCGCCAGCGGCGCGAGGTCCGCAGAAGCAATCTCGGGCCTCGCTGCCTCCGGCAGGCCACCGTGGACTTCTTCACTCCACAGCCTGTAACACACCCCCGGAGCAATTCGCCCTGCACGGCCCCGCCGCTGGTCGGCTGACGCCTTGGACACCGGCAGGGTAACAAGCCGGCTCATGCCGGTGCGCGGCGAGAACACCGAAGCACGGCTCAGCCCGGCATCTACAACGACTCTGACTCCCGGCAGCGTAAGGCTTGATTCTGCAATGGATGTGGACAATACCACCTTGCGGCTCCCCCCCGAAGCCGGGCGCACAGCCTCATCCTGCTGTTCAACCGGCATACTGCCGTACAGGGTATGCACCTGCACATGAGATGGAAGGTTAAGCTTCGAGAGCTCCCTTTCTGTCCGATGAATCTCTCTGGCTCCTGGAAGAAAGACCAGTACATCACCTTCCTGCTCAGCCATCGCTTTAACAACCGCATGAGCCGTGAACTCCTCGAGGACTGCAGAAGCAGGTTTATGTACATACCGGGTTTCCACCGGAAACGTGCGTCCCGGACAACGAACCCAGCGAGTCTCTTCACCAAGCAATGCACAGATCGGCTCGGGGTCCAACGTTGCCGACATGATCAGCAGTTTCAGATCCGGACGTAGCATTGCCCGTGATTCCAGGGCAAGCGCCAGTCCCAGGTCGCCGTGCAGATGCCGTTCATGAAATTCATCAAATATAATCATCGCCGTATCTTCAAGCCCCTGATCCTGCTGAAGCATGCGTGTCAATACACCTTCTGTCACAACCTCAATTCGCGTTGCCTGACTTACACGGGTATCCATGCGAACCCGATATCCTACTGTCTGTCCAGCTTTTTCACCCAGAGCTGCGGCCATACGCGCAGCCGCTGAGCGCGCAGCAAGTCTGCGAGGCTCCAGCATGACAATCTTTCGTCCGTTTAGCCATGGTTCCTCCAGCAGGGATAGAGGAACTACAGTGGTTTTACCAGCCCCCGGCTCTGCAATAAGTACACAAGTATCCTCTTCCCGGAAAAGCTGTCTCAGCTCAGGTATAATCTGTTGTATCGGTAACTCCATATTCATATTATCGCTCCTAATTCCTAAGACACCATGCAAAATATCGAAAGTGAATGTTAGCATTATAACAAAAAAAGCCGTTCCAAAGGAACGACCACGCAAGATAAAGTATATTAACGTAACAGTGACTCTGCACCGTCAATGACAATCTCTGCTCCCGTAATGTGTTTGGATTCAGACGATGCCAGAAAAGCGACGAGGTTGGCGACTTGCTCGGGCTGTCCAGGACCATCTGCGAGCGGCTGCTCTCCTTCCGGAAACTCCATTGGAATGACAATTTGGTGCAGCTCATCCGTTTTGACTGTGCTCTGATCAATATTGGTTGCAATCGCGCCTGGGCATATGACATTGACCCGAATTTTAAATCTGGCCAGTTCCAGCGCAGCCATCTTCGAGAATGCAACTTGTCCTGCCTTCGAAGTACTGTAAGCAGACATTCCAAAGCTGGTAAAACGTTGATTACCATTAATTGAACTTGTAATGATGATGCTTCCCCCACCACGTTTTTTCAGATGAGGCAGTGCGTATTTGATCGTAAAAAATGTACCATCCAGATTGGTCGTAATAATCCGCTGCCAATCCTCCACCTGGATTTCCTCAATCGGAGCCGATACACCGTTAATTCCAGCATTGGCAAATACAATGTCCAAACTGCCGAATAACTCAACCGTTTCCAGCACTGCTTTCTCCACACGTGCCGGATCGGAAATATCCACATCGAATGCACGCGCTGCTCCTGGATGTACTGCATTGATCTCAGCTTCCGTCTGTGAGATCCGATCGTTTACCAGATCAAACAGCGCAACATGAGCGCCTTCGTTTGCCAATTTGACAGCTGCTGCCTTGCCAATACCTGAACCTGCTCCGGTAATGATGGCCACTTTGTTTGCAAACCGAGACTTGTCGTTATGTTGTGTCATGCTCCATTCCACTCCTTTTTCAGCAATTATGTAAGAATATACATCCAAGACTTGTGGTTCAGCATGATGAACATGCTAACTAAGTAGATTCTTCACAAGATTACCCAAAAAGAGTGCCTTTTAAATCAACAACGACAAGTTTTTTCTCCGTTGCTCCTCATCCTGTATAGAACCTGTAACAGAGGTATGACCTCTCTGCGTTGACAGTTTACCATTCCAGCTCAATGAAAGCGGCATCATCTTCAAGCCCTCCGGTATGTGTCGCATCCAGCAGGACCTGAATGTGTTCATCCGGAATGTAAGCCTGTATGGCATCCAGATCATTCAGCCCATCCGTATACAGCTGCAGACGAATTCGTTCATTGGATAGCTTCGCCTCATAAATATGAGGTTTGCCGCCAACAGGTCCTTCCCGTGTTGACCAGCGTTCATTCGTGCGGCAGTATATCTGAAATGCTCCGGATTGTTCTACACCATTGCGCCAGAGACGAATACGGGAATCTCCTTGCCAAGCCATCCACATCCGGCTTTTTCCTGAACCACGGGACAGCTCAATCCGCCCACACACATACATCGCCTGACTTCCTCTGCTTCGTTTCTCCATTAACACTTCACGCAAAAGCAGGGGGGAACTCTCCAATGGCTGAATTTTCTCCAGCTGCTCAGATGCCGGTGTGGTCAGTTCATGAAGAAACTGCTCCACGGCCTCTGCTGTTGGATTAGGGGTCATTCCAAGCCATTCAAGGAGCGCATTGCCCAGAAAACGCGCGGCAAAATCACCAAGGTAGCTCATACCCACACCATCACACATGACGAAAGTACACACATTTCCGTCCATGCGAACTGCGGCAAAATCCTGTCCTGAATCCCCTTGATTAACCGACTCTGCAGCTCTTCCATATCCATAGCGACACTGAAAAGCCCCCTGATAACGAGTAAGCGGCTGTTCCCCGGTCTGTGCACTAACATACCGGAAAATTCCGCGATGCTGCTTCCCTTGGCTTCCTTTCTCACCAGCAGGCAATGTTGCCAAACGCATCGTTCTCAAATGATCCCCTCCTATCTCACAGGCGTAGCAGCAGACATCTGAAACCCAATGGATACCAGTTCTGCACAAGTACCAGGCAGCATCATCAGCGCACCTGGTGCAAGCAAATAGTCCGCTTCGACAAGCATTTCACGGTAACTTTCTGGCAGAACTGAAGACATATTGCGCAGCTTCTCCCCATGTTCGTCCTGAAGGACGGTTTCCGGGGAAATCCCCTTCCATCTTCTCGGTTCAGGGATGGGCCCTTCCAAAAGATGATCGGATATAAAGATATTTTCAACAAGTACATTGCCATCCGGCACACTCATGCCCATGATCCGTTTGGCAATCGGTTCCGGGTCTTCACCCGTAGCTACACCATCTGTCATATGACAAACCAGCGGTGCAGGGCAATCCTGCATGTTTGGTATTTCGGCCTGTAAAATCTTTTCAGCCTGCAGAAAAGCTTTGGCCGAATCCGAGAAACGTTTAGGCGTCAGGTCTGGTAGAGACCCGACCGCCGCAATTTCATCAATCCCTTTAATTCCGTTCAACAAGTCATACACGTCATCACTATACGCCAGAATGGCGATCCGGTAGCGGGGCGTCAATCGGTTTCCTTTCGTCGAACGAAATACCATCTGGCGAATCGCCAGAGCAAGGGCATCATAGACGACATCAATCCGTCTGCGGTTTTCCAAAACCATATTCATGGAGGCGCTGATATCAATTAGATAGATTATCAGTGCGGGTGTGCGCTGGGACGCTTGTATTGTATAGTTCATCTGGACCTGAGTCACCTCCGTCATTCACGTTAATTACAAGTTGGGCAGATTATAGCTCGTATTGCTCAAAAATTTGTTGATTGCGCTCATTCGTGCCGCTACCTTGCCTACACCTTTGAAATATGCGGCATCGCTGTTATACAAATTTTTGAAATCACGGGCATAGGACACCGCGTCTTCAATCTGTTTACCTTTTTGCGCATTATACGCCTTATTATAATGAGCAATCAGGGTGACCACATTCTGAGCACGCTTTTTCTTGAGTGCAGCCTTACGTGCTGCTTCCTCGGCTGCTCTCTGTGCTTCCTGTTTACGCTGTGCTTCAGCCGCTGCCTTTCGCTCGGCTTCCTGCTTCGCTACTTGGGCATCATGCTCTTTTTTCCAGACCAGATAGGCTTCATACTTCGCCTGCTTGTCATACTTTTCCTGCAATGCCTTCTTGGCTGCTTCTTGCTTCTGCTGTTCCTTCTTCGCCAGATAAGCCTCGTATTTTGCCTGTTTATCGTATTTCGCCTGAAGTGCTTTGCGCTCCTCTTCCTTCTTCTGAGCTTCAGCCAGTTTTTGCTTCTCTTCCGCTTTAAGCTTCGCCGCTTCTTCTTCCTGTTTTTTCTTATCTTCTTCCTGTTGCTTCAGCGCAGCTGCCTTTGCTGCCTCTGCTTCTTCAGCGGCCTTGATCTCTGCCAGTCTCGCTGCTTCTTGTTCTTCCTGCTGCTTAACTTCAGCCTGGTCGGCCAAAATTTTAACCGTTGGCACAGTACCTGCCAACAGCACCACAAGGACAGCGGAAGAGATCATGAACTTTTTGGATCTGTAAAAAGGAATTCGGACAGGCTGAGACGTATCTTCCTTGGGATTCAGTTTGGCGTCCAGCCCCTTGATTGCAGCTTCAACCTCCATCTGCATCGCACTGTTGTTTGGAATGAAGTGATACAGAGAACGGTATACTTCCAGTGCAGCTGCAGGCTTTTCTTCCTCCTCAAGTGCTCTGGCCTGCAGAAATAGCCTGTTTACAACTGCTTCCTGTCCAGGGGGTACTTCTCTCACAGACGGAATTTGCCCATTAGCTGCCTTTTCATCTGTCATGCCGATATCGGATACATTTGCCTCTGTCTGGCCTGTATCTGCAACAACCGCTGCGGCTGCTTCTTGGTCCTCCGCTTCTTTCACAGCAACCGCATCTGCCTGACCAGCATCTGCTGAAGCCAGTGCCACAAACCATTCCCCGAAGGTAGGGCAACTGCTCAAATCATGGCTCTCCCAGGCTCGGATGAACAGATCGGATATTTTGGAACCCCAACGCTTTTGAAGTGAATCACGCATAGCAAAATAACGTTCACTCACCGTTTGCATTTCATGCTGGTCAAAATAACTCTCTCCCCATGCCTTATCCACAATGACAGGGTCGGACCAGCTTAACATCTCAGCAATAATAACCGCTCCAGCAAACCGATCAGCATATGAACTCCACAAACCGCTGTGTACTGCCCGGTGGGCTGCATAACCGGGTGAACCAGCAAGCAGAGCATCTGGACGATCCATTTTGGAACCGTACATCTGCTCTACATCGACGAGTTCAACTGCGGATAAGCCTCCCAGGTTTTCCACTTCGGAAAAAAACGGAATCATCACATTGGGTGCGGACAAATCGCAATGAGCAAGTCCTCGCTGCTCCATGGCCGAACCAGTCCCTGCTAGTGCTCTCGCCAACTTCAGACTTTCTTCCGCTGTCAGCTTTTTCTGATCGCTGATTACATCAAACCAGGTCAGACCGTGCACCCACGGCATCAAAACCGCGTACAACAAATCGGGATGTTCTCCAATGAGCGCTCCGTTTCTTTCCGGAGTGAGCACATCACGCTTGCATACCTGCAAACCTGGCAGTTCACTATAAGGTTCCATATGCTCAGACTGATAGACCATAGCCGGGATACGGAATTTTGGAAAAAATACTTTTAGTGCTTTGGCCCCACTTATTGAACCATTACGGGGTATTAATTGATAGACGATCCCTTGCCTTCCGGCTTGGGCATATGCCAGACCAGGTGCAGCCGGATGCTGCCCTATGGTATAGGCAATGTCATTGATTACTACTTCATCCCCGGGATTCGGTTGAAAAGACATTCTCATCCCTCTCTCTGTCATTCTGTCATAGTGCAGCAAAAACCGGGAGTCGTAAAACGCCCGGTTTTTGCTGTAGTTATACCTCTTCAGCTTGCTGCCTGCGTATGATTCAGAGCCCAGTCAGAGATGACTTCGGCCTGATCTATGTAAAGCAGTTTAGCGAGCTTGGTCAGCTGTACGGAATTTGTTGGCAATAGCCGTCAGTTCCGCGCTGATGCTGTTCAGCGTTTGAACGAAAGATTGCATTTGTTTGCTTGCTTCCTGGAATTCCTGGAAGAAGCGTTGTTTCGTCATACCTTCCCATTGTCCTTCCATGCTTGTGATGGATTGAGTCAATGTAGATACGATTTGCTGACTTTGCTCACCGCTTTGTTTAAATTGGTTAGAAACCTGATCAAGTTGTTCTGGGGTAACTAAAATGCGTCCTGCCATGTGTAATTTCCTCCTTGGTTTGTGCAATTAAATGTTTGCTTGTTCAAATTGTACTATACCAGGATCGATCGAACAAAAGCCGAAGGACCTAATCCTATTTACCCCATTTTTTAGGATTGAAACTTCCCCTAACAGACTATTTACATAAAAAATTCACTTTCTGCTGTCCTTCTTTTAGACCTCTGCAACCTGCCTAATCAGGAAACCACAGGTTCGGTTCCTCTTCTCCCGCGAAAGGCAGGATCTGTGAATCTCCACGCTACAGGTTCAGGCTGCATCGCCTGAATCAGGGTAGCGGGGGATCCGTCGGGCGGCGCAGCATCCTGCACCCGGTATACTGCCGCCACCGCGGAAAGGGGATCGGATACTACAGCAGCAGCTGCGGAATGCGCAGGCAAGATTTTCCCTGCACCATTGTTTTCAAGAACGTTAAGCATGTTGACCGCATTGCCATAGGCTGTGTTCACATGACTCAGCACTGTACGATACTCCATATCTGCCTGCTGGAATAACAAGGCCTTGCGTCCCAGTTGCACGCTTAAGTCCATAAAACGACGCACCGCATCTTCGCCGAGTCGCTTGCTGTGACTCCATTCACTCATCACCGCAGCGCGGGATTCAATATCCCACTCCAGCGAATGAATCGCCTGTTCCAACACTGTCATCTTTTGCTGTATTTGCTCCGCCGCATACTGAATCTGCCTGCTCAGTGCCCGAAGCACATCCGGTTCCACACGAATGCGCATTTACCATCACCTTTCCTCTTCCCCTGCAGGCTGTTTAAGCCAGTCCAGCAGCATCTCGTGAAACTGTTCTCTCGTCGTCAGTGCCGCAACAAGCCAATCATCTGAAGCGGCTGTGCTCATGCGGAACAACCAGTTGGATACAGAACTTGCTGCAAAAGCTGCAGATTGTGACTTCCAACCTTCTCCGTTCCATACAAGCAATCGCAGTTCCCCGTCTGATTCTTTGTTAATCAGACAACGTGCAAGCGCAAGCGACCCTTCCGGATCGTTCGTCTCCTGCGCCAGCTCATCAGCCACTGCGGATTCTTCCTTGTCGCTAAGCTCATTCATAACATCATAAAATTTTTTCTTGGAGCACATCAGTGCCGGCTTCTCCGCAGGAGAATGGCCGCTCCACTTCATACGTTGAATCAGGAAGTCAATTGCCTCACGAACGTTCCCGAGATCGGATAACCGGTAGGAGTCCGGTTCATCAGCAACACGGGATACTTCAACGACCCGCTCGTCTGTGCAATGTATATAACTTTCATACGAAGTACCGCTGCACGTGTAGCGGATCCAGCAAGCCCTGTCAGATAATCCTGCAATGGCTACCCTGGAGAAAACGGTCGGTGTCATGATCAGCTCATTGCTGTCCTGATCCTGAATCAAATATCCCTTGTCGAGCAGAGAAGTTTTGACGCGCTCCCACTCCACAGCAATGTCTTCTGCCATGTAACCGCGGAATGGGTCTTCAACGCCAAGCAATCGGTCTGAACCGAGAATACCGGCCAGGAAAAAAAGTTCTTTTATTTGCAAAGTGACTACCTTTTGCTTGGAATCATGAACCGTCAACATTATGAGCCACCTCCCCTCAAACTACAACATGCCATCGGTCACGAATTTCAGAAATCCAATTAGTCATTTTCCAGCTGTCATCACATGGAACTGCACCTTTAACCCTGGAATATTTACGTTTTACATAATAACCTTGACCTGGTGGCAGTACCTTCAGCCCAGCTGAACTGCCTCCGGATTCAGTATAAGGTATACGGAAGAACGAGAGATCATTAGGGTCTAAAGTCCCGAATAACAATCCGCTCTGGGAAGCCTTGACATCACTTACCCAGTCAGAGCCGAAGGTTGGGAAATCGGCAGGAACGCCCGATAGAATCACATGCACTCCCCGGTCCCGACCTTGACGGACAATCGCTCCCAATTGGTCTTTCACATTAAAATCATTCAACTGTTTGGACAGGGTATCCGCATCATCGATGACAAGCACGATTTCCGGTCCACCCTTCAACTCGCCTCTTTTTAGAACTTCATCGTACAACTGTTGGATGACAGGTGCAAGCTGTTCTTCACGAGACACATGTCCACGGACATGGGGCAAACTGCTGATTTCCCCCAGTCCTCCAGTACCATATCTCATATCTACTGTATATATTTGCACGTCTTCCGGAGAAGCATGATAGGCCAGTGATAACATCCATGTCAGCAAAAATGTCGTTTTACCGCCTTCCATGGGGCTTGTGACCATAAAATGAGGACCTTCACGTAGGTTGAGCAGGAAAGGCTCCAAATCATCTGTCAGCAAGCCGACAGGTACATTTACGGTAGAAATTTCTCCTGCTTGATTAAACGAACCTGAACTTATGAGTAAATCCTTGAGCTTCACTTCCTCAGGAAGCGGAGCTATTTGCGGAGCCTCTTCTCCTGTCCAGCTATTCCGAATCTCTGCGATCATTCCGCGGAGAGCAGACGAACGTTTCCCTTCATCCTCACCGGACGATGGCAAAGCCGCTTGGAACATTAATGGTGGTACCTGTCCTTTCACCAGACCTCTACCTGGTGGAAGCTGGCTTGGTGCCTTGGAAGGCCGGCCCACTGCGTAATAATAATCACTTGGATCGGATAATTCAAACGATACTGCGTTTGGTATGTTGCTTCTGAATTTCTCGAACACATCAGTTACCCGATTGGCAGTAAGGATGAAGGTAATTCCGAGACTTCCGCCTTCACGCAGAATCGTTTCAAGCAGTTCATTCTCTTCCGGATAAGCATTACGGAATGATAAATATCCATCAATTACAACCACAATTTGAGGTACGGCCGCATGTGCTGTACGACGATAAGCCGAAATCGTTTTAACCCCGGCTTCCGAAATCATATCCTTACGCTGTGCTGAGAGTTTCAGAATATAACGGAATAACCGCTTGATCCGGTCTTCCTCTTCGGCCATCAGCACACCGCCGATCTGCGGCAGACCTGCAAAGTCCTTCATCATTCGACCCATATCAATAATATATCCATGCCATGGATCTGTACGACGGGAACGTGCGAGCGACATCAGCAAGGTCTGAACAAAGGTCGTTTTGCCCAAACCTGGCATGCCGTACACAATCAAATGCCCCTGATCTACCGGAAGCGCAAGGGGCATCTGACGCTGGTTGGGCAGATCATCAAGCAGACCGACTACCGGCTTCAAGCCACTAGCTCCGCCGTCAAGCAGCAGCTCCCTGTGCTCTTCTTCCTGCCAATCCGCAAGACTTTCCCATTCCAGTGTCTCCGGAAGAGGCGGCAGCCAAGGACCCGGCAACCGCTTGATTCCTGCGTCAGCTGCAGACTGTGCCACATAGTCGATAAAGACCTGAAGCTGCTTGGGGACATCTTCCCCTTTGAGTACAGCTCTGCGTTCGCCCGTCAAAAGTGGTTCTCTCTTGCCGTTAAGACGCACTTCCATGACAGGCAGTACAGTGGTCGTATCCTCCTGCTGGTTGTAAGGCGCCCCACTCCAGGCAAACTGCATTTCCTCGAATACTTCATCACTGCCGACCTGAAAATATCCACGACCCGGCTTGGTGATCCAAGCCGCATTAGGGATTTTGATCATGTCGCGGCTATCCCCTTCGCTCTGTACACGAAGACAGATGCGGAAGCGGGAGTTACTCCATATCTTATCGTCCACTACACCTGCCGGCTTCTGAGTTGCCAGGATAAGATGGACACCCAGTGTCCGGCCAATAGCTGCGATACTAATTAATTCATCCATGAACTCCGGTTGGTCCCGTTTCAATTGAGCAAACTCATCGATGATAATGACCAAATGCGGCAGTGGCTGTTCATGTCTGGAACGTAAAATTTTGTAATATTCATCTATGTGCTGGAGGTTCCCGGCATCATTCAATATTTTTTGCCTTCTAACCAGTTCGGCACGAAGTGAGATGTTGGCACGTTCAATCAGGTTGCCATCCAGGTTAGTAATCGTACCCACCACGTGAGGCAAGCCTACGAACGTATTGGACATTCCGCCGCCCTTATAGTCAATCAACATAAAGGCCAGGTCATGGGGATGAAACTCCGCAGCCAGCGAAGCCACGATTGACTGAATGACCTCACTTTTACCTGAACCCGTCGTACCTGCAATCAATCCGTGCGGGCCGTGACCCTGACGTTCAATTTTATCATGTAAGTTGATGGCTATTTTCTTGCCACCTGCGCGCACGCCCATGGGTACAGGCAACGTATCTGGATATCTTGTCTGGCCCCAGCGGGTGATTACATCGAGATCTTCAACACGAGAGGTGCCAAGCATATCAAATAACGGAAGGATCTGCGGAATGTCCGAAGCGGAAGATCGCTTCAGCCGAATGGGAGACATGTAACGTGAGAGTGCCTCAGCGGTCTCTTTTGATATCACGTCCGGTGTGTAAGTCTGCTGTACAACGTCAGCATCTTCCGTTTTTTTGATGTACACGCCCTTGCCTTTGGATGCTTCCATGATCAATTGACAATGCATCGGAAGGGATTCCTTGCGGTTCGCCAAAATAATGGTGCACACATCAATCTCCTGTGCAGATTCGAGCAATAATGGAAGAAGAGGCTCTTCTTCAATAAGCTGCGTGTCCGAGAGAACAACCACATAACATGGAGTCTGCACACTTTTTTTGTATCGATCTTCTTTGTTGTTCCGACGACGGTTTAACACGGAAAACAAGCTGTCCGCCAATTGATGCGCACCGCTGTGCCTGTCGGCCATATAGCGTTGTCCCTGATCTTCATCCCAGATATGGGGTAACCAGCGCAGCCAGTCCCATTCCTTTGCTTCTTTTTCTTCATAAAAGGCAGCAATCTTCAATTCATCCGGCGAATGCCGAACAGTCAGCTGTGAAATGATGACGCGCAGGGAAGCAAGGACTTCCTCCCGATTTCCTACCAATCCCATGACTTTCGACTGGAATAGTGGCAGCGTTATGGATGCATCGGATACCGTCTCAAATTCTGCGGCAAGTTCATGGGCCGCTTCAATTAATTCATCTTTTTCATAGCCGTCCACGCGCGGAACCTGAAGTTTGATCCGGAAAGGGATTTCTCCCGTACCAATCCGTACCTGCAAGAAATCATCATCTTCCGGGGAACGTTCCCACAGGGAGCTGTTTCGATTCTTCACCACTTGCAGACAAACATTGGGATCGCCATGAATCTCGTACAGGCTCTTGACCTGCTCTGCCTGGGCTTCCTTGAGCTCTTCACGATGCTTATCCAGTTGGGCACGATACATGGTTTTCCGTTCTTCAATCTTTTTGCGATACGTTTTTTTGTTACTCAGATACACAAAGAACGGAATGGTGTATGACGTAAGCATCATCATGACAGTCATCATCTGAAACATCATATAACTGCTGTTGCCCATTTTGCCCGTCATGTTGATATATACGTAGAATCCGATGCTGACCATCGTCATCATGATCGGTATAATAATAGAAATCATTGAAAACGTAGGTTTGCTCGGTTCTGTTGGAGGTCTGAGAATTTCCAGCCTTTCTTCCTTAAGAACCGGTGTCATTCTTGGAGAACGTTGATATAACACATTCACGAAGAGAAGACCTCCTTATAATGGGTTCGATAATGATGTATACGTCAAGAAGCCTCATTCGTTGCTGTCCTGCTGAAACAAAGAGCGTCTTCCGTACACTGGCGCTTCTTCTGTAGTGGTGGAGAATGCCCGCTGAACCCGTACACAGCTTCCTTGCCGCAGGCCCGTTTCCATCAGCTGCT
The DNA here is from genome assembly GCF_047246825.1 of Paenibacillus xylanilyticus. Lineage (GTDB taxonomy): Bacteria > Bacillota > Bacilli > Paenibacillales > Paenibacillaceae > Paenibacillus > Paenibacillus xylanilyticus_B. The sequence goes on from NZ_JBFOLB010000001.1 coordinate 1,570,090, forward strand.
GGGAGTTCTGCGGAGAGAACCACAAACCTTCGGGGAATTTCGCTTCAAGGATGTATTGAATGCCATCACCAGGTGCCTGCCCGAATATCCGCACCCCCAGCAAAGTCTTCAGATGTTCAATCGTACACTCATCCGGGACCTCAATATCGAACCATTCGCCTTCCTCCCGGCCGGAATACACGGTAAGAATCATCACAATCCCTCCCATGGTCTCATATGTAAATTGTCCTAATGTCAAATTAAATCAAAAAAATGCGGATAAATCCTTTTCCAACCCTTATTTTCTTACATTAACACCCTGTTTGCAATGTACAACCTGTATTTTTGTTACATATGACCCACATAAATATTAAAATATCGTCCATTGGACTCAGAACTTTTGAGGCATTGTTCTCGTTAATTGTTGCGAGGATGCGAAAATCCGCAATTTTCTTCCATATAAATGGGAGATAACATTCGATTTTTGGGACTTCTTATTGCTTCGTCCACAATCAAATTGTGAACACTTTTCAAACATTGGCTACCTTTATGTTTTCATAAGCTGATTTTAAGGTAATTTTAAGCATTGGAATTTAATATAACCAGTATGAAATAACTCTCGTGAGGTGATTTCTAGTGAGAACACTAATAACATTTCAAAACAAATCAATCCCTGTATATTTCAATCAAGAAAACAAACAACCTATGCAAAAGACATTAAGATTACTTAGCAGTGCCCTTGAGCATAAAATCAGTAATGGTAAACGAGCTTTGCAAAAGTGTCTGCACTCTTTGATTAGTATTGAGATTGTCGGTTGTGAAGCGATTCTGCACAGCCGCAGTGAAAATGACTCTCTGGCCTTGTCCCTTTATTAAGAAGAGTCGGTAAAGAAATTGCATATGCAACACAAGGAAAAAGGAAGCTGTCATGTAAGACAAGCTTCCTTTTTTGATGCGAACAACTGCTGCTCTATCTATTTTAATGTAGTCTGCTAACGGCATAAGCGGTTTCATGCTCCTCTGCGATCTCGGCTCTGCGAATGCGTATAACAAACAGCCGGACCAAATTGGCACGTGTATGCTCTTCCTGACAGGTGTTCAGCTTTCTCAAAATAAAACGGTCAATGGACATGGAATTCAAGCCCCTTTACCTTTGGATTTACGGATCGCTACTCCCGTGTATCCATAAATAACCAGAATGCGAGAGCACCAAACAGCTTTTTCCTCGGATTTACAGACCTCCTCATTCTCTATGTAAAAACGTGCAAAAGCCTGCCCCATCAAGCTTTGAGCGGACTTTCGCATTCTATGTCGATCCTTCTCGAAAGATCTGGTTACTTGGTACCCGGGTAATCCCGGTATTAATGTTGAAGACTGATCCAACGGGTTCGTGTGAATTTCTCGATGACCCAATCGCCACCGAACGCCTCCTAATCAAATTAATTGTCTTCCTTCTATAAGAAGTGTAGTACATCCTTAACCTGATTAAAGATTGCGCAAACGTGTCACACTGGCTCTACTCAATCCAAAGGACATGGTGCCTATCTGCCAAACAAGTTTAAATCTTCCCAGCCATATGCTATCTCGGTCAGATGTTGCCCTCCAATTCGAATGGACTGCGTATGAACAGGAGTTCCGCCCATCTTCTCATAAAAACGGCATGCTGAATTTCGCTCCAATGCCCAAATAAGCATACGTCTCATGTTCCGGGAGTGAAGATAATGTACAACATGCGCAGCCAGCTGCTTACCAATACCCGTTTGTTGAACCTCTTTCAGCAAATAGATGGCATATAGCTCTGCATCATAAGGCAGCTTGCCCTCACGCTCCCTTCCTCCACAGGCAAATCCGACAATTTCCCCATTGGGCTGTTCAGCCACCACCAGAATCTGATTTTTTTCGTCAGAGCGTATGGTCTGCTCCCATTGGGATAATCTTGATTCAGTAGTCAAATGATCCAAAAAATCATCCGGTATGATATTGCGATACGTTGTCTTCCAACTCTCTGTATGTACATGGGCAATGGCTTCTGCATCCCCTTCACGGGCTTGTCTGATCTGCATCGACTAACTCTCACCTTCTCCGGCTTATTGAAGTGACTTTACATTATTATATGCATGAAGATCCATAATTCCAAATACATCCATTAAGTCCAGATCCGGGATGCTAACAATCCGGCCCTAAGACCGGATCGTTACTCTTGTGCCTACAGATACCTTCGAAGAGAGATCCAGCACATCCGAATTGTACATGCGGATACATCCATGCGATACAGACTTACCAATCGATGAAGGTTCATTCGTCCCATGGATACCATAATGGGGCTTGGATAATCCCATCCACAGCACACCAAAGGGTCCTCCTGGGTTCGATTGTTTGTTGACAATGGTAAATTCCCCACTTGGAGTCTCTGTGAGAACTTTTCCTGTTGCCACCGGGTAACCCTTAACAACCTGATTGCCATCCAAAAGATATAACATGTGGTCGGTCAGATCCACGATAATTCTGTAATCTGGCATAATGACATCCCTCCTGACCTATTCTATGCTGAAGTCACCAGGATGCCCGCCTGATTTCAGGCTTCTTCCCAATCGCTTACGCTGCGGGAATGTTTGGGTTTACGTGAGCTCACGGGTTTGCTTGAGGCTGTTCGCCGTTTGGATGCAACAGCTTCCTTCCGCTGTTGAAATTGTAATTCCTTCTGCATTTTCAGGTAATTGTTTAGCCTTTTTTCTTCCAGTGCTCCATTCTGAATCGCTTCTTTAACTGCACATCCGGCTTCCCGTGTATGACTGCAGTCAACGAATCTGCATTCTGCAGCGAGCTGTTCAATTTCATTAAACGCCTGGGAAAGACCGTCATTGCCTTCGTCCCACAGATTCAGCTCACGCATGCCCGGAGTGTCAATCAGCACAGCACCCTGTGGTAAAACAAACATCTCCCGATGTGTTGTTGTATGTCTGCCCCGGCTGTCGTCCTCCCGGACGGATTGCGTAAGCTGCACATTCTCCCCCATCATCCAGTTCACCATGGTGGACTTGCCACTGCCAGAAGAACCCGTCAAGGCTACTGTGGTCCCTGGCTGCAGATAGGTTTCAAGTAATGCTTTACCCTGGTCCTCAATTGCCGACAACGCCAGCACTTCGATCCCGGGAGCAATTCCTTCTACCATTGCGGTTTTTCCCTCCACATCGGTGCATAGATCGCTTTTGCTTAAAATGATGACGGGTCTAACTCCTCCATTCCAGGCCATCATGATATACCTCTCCAACCGTCTGAGATTAAAATCATGATTAAGAGCTGTGACAATCAGCAGCGTGTCAACGTTTGCCGCAATCAGCTGCTCTTTCGTTATTGGCCCGGCTGCCTGTCTGGATACCCGGCTCTGCCTTGGTATAATACCGTGAATTATAGCCTCTTCACCCGGCTGCCCCGTAATGGCGACCCAGTCTCCCACTGCAGGAAGTGTCCCTGTCTCCAGGTTGTCATGACGCATCCGTCCCGATACCCTTCCCCAGCATTCACCTTCAGTTGTAATCAGACGCTGCAATTGTCCGTGGTCTGCAATGATTCGCGCCGGTGTTCTCATTAGTTCGTCCATCCCTGATTGCTGCCACAATTCCTGCCATTTGGCGGACCAGCCATACTTCTCCATGTGATTATGCAAATTCATATTCCTCCCACAATGTGTTTGTTTATTTCTCTTGACCACAATTCAATCTGAACACTCCGGTTTAGATCAGACACAAATAAACCACGAGCAATAAAACGCCCGCGGCAATTAGAAGTTAACAGAATCAAGAGCTTCCTAGCATCTCCTACCAGCAGACCGTTGAATATAACAATCTGCCACAGGCAATACAGGAACATCCCCTTTATCGGCAACCAAAAAGCCACGGGTGCGTCACCCGTGGCTTCATTTGTACATGTAATTTATTCTACGCTATGGACGTACCTGTCCAATACCCGTAAAATTACATGCTTTGATCCGTTCCGGAGACGCTGTCCATATTCAAATTAACGTATACTGCCATTACGTTTGTCATATAACATCGCCTCCCTTGTAGATTTATCCAACATGTTACACAGTGTACTCTGCAGTTGTCAAGCCCAATTTTATTTTTGCCTAATGTAGTTTATTTTACTTGCTTCAATTGCACTTAATGGAATTGTTCATTTTACCTGATCCCAACGAGTCCACATTTCCTTCGGATTAAGTTCATAGATCCCATCCTCCCGGTACATAAATTGATGCATGATAAATTCCCGTCGAATCGTGGCAAAATCCTCATGGTAGGTACGTATAAAATCATTGATTTCTTTCTCCGTATATTTGCGCCCGAATTCAAGCTGCTCAACCAAATAACCAAGTACGATCAGCTTTTTCTTGTATTGGGCCGGGATTTGACGCAATCGTCCATCTTTGGAGAAAAAGTTTCGCATTACGGACGCTTTTAGCGTTTCATTCACATCGCTCATATCGGCTACCTCCTCCCTTTTGAAAATAAAATCAACGGAAGCTTGCGCATGTTCACGAATAAAAGATGGATTAAGAGAGAAAAACACCGTATTTTTTTCTCTCCGCTCCTTGATCAACGCCGCTTCTCTCAGCTTCGATGCATGATGAGTAACTGTTGGTTGCGACAGATTAAGCCGCTCGGCAAGTGCCTGTCCGTGCAGTTCACCCTGAGACAGTAATAGCAGCATCCGGAGCCGGGTAGGATCAGCCAGAGCTTTATGATAAGCCACAATTTTCTCCAGTTGCATGAACATCACCTCTTAATTTAGATAACTATCTAATTTGATGTTAATCTTTTCCCACTGTAAAGTCAAACTCGGTATTTAGCCATTTTTCTTTAGCCAATCCCCCGGTGAAACTGGCATTACATGACTATTTACGGTAGGATAATATTGCTTGAAAGAAGGAGGAATATGAACATGGAAGATGTAATTATCATCGGCGGAGGACCTTGTGGTCTGTCTGCTGCCATTGAATGTGAACGGCTGGGTCTCTCAGCTGTAATTGTAGAGAAGTACAATATTGTACAATCCATCTATCTGTATCCAACCCATATGCAGTTTTTCAGTACAGCCGAGCTGCTTGAGATCGGAAACGTGCCGTTCAGTACACCGAACGACAAACCGTTTCGTTATGAGGCACTCGCCTATTATCGCAAAGTAGCCGAACACTTCGGGCTGCGTGTTCATAATTATGAGGAAGCCCGAGAGATCAAGCGCAGTAACGATGACACCTTTGAAGTACATACAGTCAATCGCCGCGGGCAAACCATTGTCCATAAGGGACGGAATGTAGTTGTGGCAACAGGTTACTTTGACCACCCGAATTATCTCGGTATTCCTGGAGAGGACAAAGATAAAGTCACTCATTATTTCCGGGAAGCTCATCCTTACACCCGTACACGTGTCGCAATTATCGGGGGCAGCAATTCAGCCGTGGATGCAGCCATGGAACTGGTCCGTGTCGGAGCCCACATTGATATGGTGTATCGCGGTTCGGGTCTGTCGGAGCATATTAAGCCATGGGTACGTCCGCTGTTTGAAAGCATGGTGCAGAAAGGCCGCATTACACTGCATCTCGGCGCACGTGTTAATGAAATTTTGGACGATTCCATTCGCCTGCTTCATGCAGACGGATCAACAAGTGAGCTCGATAACGATTTTGTTCTGGCACTGACCGGGTTCCGTCCGGACCGAAAACTGCTTGCTTCTGTGGGCGTGGAAATGTCTGATGATCTGGATAAACCCGTGTACAATGTGCAAACCATGGAAAGCAGTGTACCAGGTGTATATGTCGGCGGGGTAATTGCTTCAGGACGCAATGCCAATGAAGTATTCATTGAGTCTGGACGCTGGCATGGCAGATACATTGCAGAGCATATCGTAAGTCGGCAGCGCGGGCAGGCTGAGGGGAATTGAAATCGATGGATATGACCTCCTTGCTGTTGCTCGTGTTCGCAGCACTCGGTATTATCAGCAGCAATACACCTGTGACCGTAGCCATGGTATTTTTACTGCTGCTGCGGGTATTGAATTTGAATCAGGCTTTTCCCTGGCTTGAAAAATACGGACTTACGCTTGGCATTATCATTTTGACAATCGGGGTCATGGCGCCACTAGCCAGCGGTAAGATGAGTCTGCAGACGATCGGGGAGTCTTTCCTCCACTGGAAATCGCTGCTTGCAATTGGTATTGGTTTACTGGTGGCTTACCTGGGTGGACGGGGTGCTACTCTCATGAGCACGCAACCAACTGTAGTTGCAGGACTCCTTATTGGAACCGTACTTGGGGTAGCCCTGTTTAAAGGTGTCCCCGTAGGGCCACTGATTGCAGCGGGCATTCTATCACTGCTGCTCGGCAAATCCTGATCGAAGTTGGGACTTGACATCCTTCTGCTGACTGGCTGTATTTCCCACCGTTGTATGATATACTACTATTCATGCAATTCATGCACCCATGTCCATAGCAGAGAAATCAATTTCATTTGTATTCGTTTGCATTATAAAATTGATTCACCTCGCAATTATTAATGGCCGCAGGAGGATTCAGTTACCTATGTCACGTCAGTTTATTACAGAAGCCGTGATGGTGGCTATTTACGGTCAATTGCTCGCGCCGCCCGCGCCTGTTGAATATATTGTTCCTTATACCACCGTCTTGGAGTTATATGAATTTCAGATCAGCCCAGACCCTTTGATGGATAACCCGGCTGATGATCAGCATGTAAAAACAAAGATTAACGAGATGATTTCATATTTTGAAGAACCGCTGAACAAGAAGAAAATCGAACGGGCCTTATCTGTTCCATGGGCAAAAAGTCCGTCCATTCTGTTCGGTGATCAGGTTTCCATCGCCATTATCAATGCAGTGGATACAGCTCAGTATGGTGAGTATTTCGATCCCATTGAGACAGAACTGCTGCTCACTTCACAGCGCCTGAGTATCCCGATTCTTACGGATCAGGTTGAGCTGATCGCTCGGATAATAGAATCTTCCGCGCCTGTGCAAGTATTTGATATTGACGATTTTGATTTTGCGATGGATGAAGAGCCACTCGATCAGGTTTAGCCATCCAGACTCTTACAACACCCCATGGGACAACACACAAAAGAAGCCTTTCCAGCAGGGAAAGGCTTCTTTTGTGTGCTTTTATTCCATTTTTGAGCGTTCTAGTAACAACCGGCTGAGGCCATTCAGAAGTGGCAGCGAAGCCGGATCAAAAAACTTCAACCCTGCCTCACTGTTTACACGGGATTCCACCAGACGATCCTGAAGGATTAGTGCCCGAAACAGGGCGATGACATAATAGTCCTCATCCCCGCTGGAATGCAGGTGTCTCAGATCCGGACCCGAATGCAGCGTTTCAAGTATCATGCTGCTTGCCGTCCATCCTGTCTCCTCCCACAGTTCCCGATGAGCCGCATCTTCAATGGCCTCGCCAGGACGCATCCGGCCAACGGGGATACGCCAATGCCCCTGCTCGGCGTGCTGGATTAACAACAATTCACCTTGTTCGTTCTCGGCCCTGACTGCAGCCTTCACCACAATATGAGAGCGATTTGCAATATACTGGGCCAGATCTCGGGCTGGCGGATTCAATACTTATCCCTCCTGTTCGAAGCCGGCAGAAGCCAGCGATACAATCGATACTTAGCCGCATTTCATTCCAGCTCTTTCAGCTCGTTACAGATGCTCCCCTGAATTTATTGCCATTTAAACCTGATTAGACCTCAGTATAACGATATTCGATATCTTGTCCTTCTTCCACAACATCAACATGCAGCTTGTGGCCTTTCAGATACCAGTAATCGTGATCTTCCATAAAAAAGTGAATGCCAGATACTTCTGTTTGGTCTGCCGGATGGCGCGGTTCCTCCACGGCGATCCCCAGTGAAAAACCGGGATGGAGGCCTCCGCCGGAGCTATAACGGGCGAAAAATCGGATGCTGTCTCCTTCATTCAAGTTCAGTTCTTCCTTGTACCAGCGAGCAGCACGGTCAGATACATGTATGGTACTCATTTGATTCAGCTCCTTCTCTATATATATGTTACATCATATCGCTTGATTGGCTTGAGTTCAAACATTACACCACAAAAATAGCCGATAGTGCAAATGTGAAAAAAGTTTGACAGATCGCAAAAGGCGGTGTTAAGATGCAAACATACGAGATCCACATTCAATTTATTTCCAAAACAGAAAGGGTGATTACGGTGTTTAACAGTCATATGGATGGTCTAATCAGCTCACAATTAAATACCGGAGCACCCTCGAAATCGTTATTCCGTTTCTAAGTCAGCATCACAGTAATCTTGAATCAGATTAGCTGTAATGCACACTTATGATACTTATGTTCAGCGGTGGCTCTGCTCTCGGAGCCATGCGCCGTATGATTGATATCCAAGACATACCGCCTGCGTGCGGTATGTCTTTTTTTGTGGGTACAAATCGGTAAACATGAGCAGATAACGTATTTCACCGACACTCGAAAGGAAGGGATACCACTTGTTCTCTGTACTCAAAAACCTAGCCTGGTTCTTCCGGCTGGAACGCAAACGATACCTGATTGGTGTCATTTTGCTCATTCTCGTGGGTGTAGCCGAACTGCTGCCCCCTCGTCTTCTCGGCAATGCCATTGACGAGATTGTGCGCGGTTCCATCACTGGTGCCTCACTCACACGTTACATCTTACTTATTCTAGGAACAGTCGTTATTATCTATCTGACCACGTACATATGGATGCACAAACTGTTTGGTGGTGCAAATCTGGTTGAACGCTTGCTGCGTTCGCGATTCATGGATCACCTGCTGCGGATGACTCCGCCTTTCTTTGAGAAAAACAGAACGGGAGATCTGATGGCTCGTGCCACCAATGATCTTCGTTCCATTGCCACAACAGCAGGTTTCGGCATGCTGACACTGACTGACTCTACTGCCTTCCTGGCAACAGTATTGTTCGCTATGGGTTTTCTGGTGAGCTGGAAACTGACCCTTGCCGCAATCCTGCCTTTGCCGTTTATCGCCATTGCCATGATGATCTACGGGAAAGCTGTGCATCAACGGTATACTTTGGCACAGGATGCCTTCGGGGACATGAATGATCAGGTGCTTGAATCCATCGCAGGTATTCGCGTAGTGCGCGCCTATGTTCAGGAACGTCTGGACCAGAAGCGGTTCGCTGATGTCACTGAAGACGTTTATCGCAAAAATCTCGCTGTTGCCAGGATGGATGCACTGTTCGAACCAACGATTCGGCTATGTGTCGGTCTCAGTTACGTCATCGCACTTGCCTACGGCATCTATCTTGTGTTTCACAATGAAATCACCCTTGGAGATCTCGTATCGTTCAACATGTATCTGGGGATGATGATCTGGCCCATGTTCGCCATTGGTGAGCTGATTAACCTGATGCAGCGCGGCAGTGCCTCCCTGGACCGGGTTAACGAAACCTTGTCTGTAGAACCTGCTGTCCAAGACGTGGATCAGCCTGCTCATATTACGAATCCTGAAGTCATCTCGATGCAGGATGTGACGTTCCGTTATCCAAGTTCGACGGTCGATAATCTTAGCCATGTCAGCTTCTCCCTTCGCCCGGGTCAAACACTCGGTATTGTTGGGCGTACGGGAAGTGGTAAGTCTACCCTTCTTAAACAGCTGCTTCATGAATACCCTGCCGGCTCCGGTACATTAAGTATATCCGGGCATCCGATCCAGGAGATCGCTAAGGATGACTTGCACAGCTGGATTGGATACGTTCCACAGGAGCAGGTGCTGTTCTCCAAGTCGGTTCGCCAGAACATTCAATTTGGCAAACCGGGTGCAAGTGATGAAGTCATTATGGAAGCGATTCGTACGGCAGCTTTTGATGGAGATCTGGGTACTTTATCCGATGGGCTGGATACTCTTGTTGGTGAAAAAGGGATTGCCCTCTCCGGCGGACAAAAACAGCGGGTATCTCTGGCACGTGCATTTATTGCCGATCCTGACATTTTGATCCTGGATGATGCCTTATCCGCAGTCGATGCAAGAACGGAAGCCAAAATCATTGAAAATATACGCAACAAACGCTCGGGCAAAACAACGCTGATCTCGACACACCGCCTGTCCGCCATTGAACATGCAGACCGGATCATCGTACTGGAGCACGGGAAAATTACGGAAGAAGGAACCCACCAGGAGCTGCTTGCCATGAACGGCTGGTACCGTGAACAATATGAACGGCAACAGGTGGAGTCCAATCTGTCCACGTAGGAGGTCAACGTTTTGAAGTCGAATACAGGCAAAAGGCTGCTTCAATATGCCCTGAAAGCCAAAGGAACTTTTATTGCAGCATTAATTATGCTAACGATCGGTGTTGCGGCTGAGCTCGCCGGTCCATTTATTGCGAAATCGATGATCGACAATCATCTGCTCGCCATTGAGCAGCCGTTCTATGAAACGGAAGCTTCTTCCGAAGCGGCTGCCTATAACGGCAAGAACTACAAACGCGAAGGCCGGTTTGAAGCCGGTGAAGTGAAGGGTGCCGAAGTCAGAGTGCTGCAAGCCGGCAAAAGTTTTTATTTTGTCAATGAACCGGTAAGTGCACCTGATGGAGATCGTTCTTATGCCAATGGTACCCTCACCGTTACTCGTGCTGGCGAAGTGACTGGCCAATATGCGGCAGAGCCGCTTTCCGCTGGTGAACTCTTTGCCTTTTATAAACCTGAGATGCCAAGCATCTATCAATTGATTGTCTATTACATGATCTTTCTCGTGATCTCGGTCATTATGGAGTTTGGTAAAACCTACTGGCTGCAATCCTCAGCGAACAAGGTAATTCAAAAGCTTCGTAATGATGTCTATGCTCATATCCAGCGACTGCCGGTGCACTTTTTTGATAATCTGCCCGCAGGTAAAGTTGTTTCCCGGGTCACGAACGATACAGAAGCCGTTAAGGATCTGTTCGTTGCCGTTCTGTCGAACTTTTTCTCCGGGATTATTACGATTACGGGGGTATATGTAGCCCTCTTCCTGCTGGATTTCCGTCTCGGACTGATCTCGTTGTTCGTTGTACCGATGCTGATTCTGTGGATTGTACTCTACCGCAAATTCGCTACACGCTACAATACAATCATTCGTTCACGACTGAGTGAGATCAACGCGATTATCAATGAATCCATTCAAGGGATGTCCATCATCCGGGTATTCCGTCATCAGAAGCAGACCAAGCAGGAATTTGAAGATCTGAATGACGATTATATGAAACACCAGAACAAAATGCTGAATCTGAACGCCTTCACTTCCCACAACCTGGTCAACGTATTGCGGAATATCGCTTTTGCAGTTGTCCTGTGGTACTTCGGTTCCAGCGTGCTGGATGGCACCAGTATCATCTCACTGGGTGTTCTCTACGCATTCGTCGATGTTCTGGGTCGTTTGTTCCAGCCGATCACTGGCATGGTGAACCAATTGGCAAACCTGGATTCCTCCCTCGTATCGGCTGGACGTGTGTTTGAGCTGATGGATGAACAGGGTGAGGCCGTAACCGATGGCTCGATGCCAAGGTACAAGGGTAATGTCGTATTTGACGATGTATCGTTTGCATATAAAAAGGATTACGTGCTGAACAATATCTCGTTCAAAGCATCACAGGGTCAAACGGTCGCCTTGGTCGGTCATACCGGTTCGGGTAAAAGCTCGATTATCAACCTGTTGTTCAGGTTCTATGATCCGCAAAAAGGCAAGATCACCATCGACGGTCAGGACGTCAAGGATTTGCCAAAGCAGTGGATTCGGCAGCATATGGGTATCGTATTGCAAGATCCGTATCTCTTCACTGGCACAATCGCCTCTAACGTCAGTCTTGGAGATAAACGCATCACACGTGCTCAGATTGAACAATCACTGCGTGATGTGGGAGCAGAACGGATCCTGGCGCATCTGCCCCAAGGATTTGATGAACCCGTTATTGAAAAAGGAAGTACGTTATCTGCCGGACAACGTCAATTGATCTCTTTTGCCCGTGCACTCGCGTTCGATCCGGCTATTCTTATTCTCGACGAGGCTACGGCCAACATCGATACCGAAACAGAAGCACTGATTCAAAATGCATTGGAAGTCCTCAAAAAAGGCCGGACTACCTTCATCATCGCCCACCGTCTCTCGACAATCCGCTCAGCTGACCAGATTCTGGTCCTGCACCGCGGACGTATTGTGGAACAGGGCGCGCATGATGAACTGATGGAACTTCAAGGACGATACTATCAAATGTATCAACTGCAGCAAGGGGCACAAGCTGGTGGTGAAGTAAACGAGAATAACAGCTCAGGCACAGCCATCCGAACATCCGCTACCTTAGCTGGAGGTAATCTATAACGCTTCATGCTTTTGTTAATTGAATTTAAGGGTTAGGATTCATTTTCTATACGACCTATGTCTGGACTTCTCCGGTCCTGCGGCATGGGTCTTTTTTTATGTATTCTGCCAAAAGACAGCATTTCACTCCTCTGGCGAGCTAATTATCCTTTTAATTACCTCTTATTGACATCAAAAATGTTTCGCGTTATTATACATACCAACGGTCGGTATTATAAAAAAGGAGGTTGCTATGGCCAGAAACAAATACCCTGAACAGACGGTTCAACACATTCTATCCGTTGCTGCGCAGCTGTTTACGGACAAAGGATATGAAAAGACGAGTATTCAGGACATTCTTGAAGCTCTGGGCATGTCCAAAGGCGCCATATATCACCATTTCAAATCCAAAGAGGAAATCTTGAACGCCGTTATGGAACAACAGTTTGAATACTCTGCCCGCATGCTGGATCAATTGGTTATTCACACGACTGCAGCTACAGCAAAAGAAAAATTAATTCAAATCCTAGAGCATGTACTCTCTGATCCTCAGGCACACTCACTGGATCGCGTTCTGCAGACTCAGATTAAAAATCCTCTCTTCATTGTTAGAGGCATTCAACAGGCAGTGCAAATGGATGCACCCGTTATTGCAGCAATGATGAAAGAAGGGGTTGCAGATGGTTCGATCAGCACAGCTGATCCCGAGGCAACGGCTGAAGTATTTATGATGCTGGTTAACATCTGGATCAACCCTGCCATTTTTGGCCGCAGTATTGCAGCCACTAAACAACGCCTTATCTTTTTGCAAACACTGATGAAAACACTCGGGGCTGATATCGTAAACGATGAACTAATCGAGCAAATTTTGAAGCATCATGAGAAGATTGGTGCATTTGTAACGGCGAAAAGTAACGGGGAAGGAACTGAGGGGGCGTACGATTGAAGCCTGTTGAACATATCATTTGTAAAGAAATACAGCTGGCGGCACCTGTTCGTTTCCTCACTCTGGATTGGATGCATGGCGACGTGCATATTACCCCAGGTGCGGATCCATTTATTCGCGTTATTCAACGAGCGAGCGCCCGTTTTCCGTTTTCTCGTTGTTTTGCTGCTGAGGTTGGCAACGACACTCTTAGCCTTATCGATGGATGCAAGCATGCCTTCCCATTGGGTATGAACTTCAAGCGTACATCGCTAAGCATCCTGCTCCCGCCCAATGTAATGGAACGTATAACCCTCAAGAGTGTTGGAACGCGGATCGTTATCGACAACATGGATACTCAATATTTGGATTGCCACTGTACATCAAGCAAGCTGAACGTATCCGGTCATGCCAGACACTTCAGTTTGAGGGCGGTCGGCAGCCAGATCGAATGTATGAATCTGCATACGAACCAACTAAAACTCCATGCCACCTCTTCTCCCACCCAACTCCATGGACAACTTGCACATGTTCAATCCCGTACAACCGGCAGCACACTTTCAATTCATTCCTCAACGATGCTGCAATCGCTGGATCATGTCTCCACCAGCAGCCATATGGACCTTCGGATTCCTGATTATAATGGGTTTACGTTAAACTTCAAACAGACCGGTGGCCGCCTCAAAAGTGACTTTTCGCTTCAGAAAAATGGCGATCAACATGTGTATCTTGACGGTACTCACCCATTTCAAGTAAAGGTTAGAGGCGGATCATTGAGACTAGGGAAATATTCGACACTTTTCTAATAAAGAGGGAGGGCATCCACATGAGTATCGGCTGGATTGTGGGCAGCAGCTTGGCAACTGCAGTGTTATTGACAGGGATTATCTATCTGTTCGTAGGCTATCGCAAAAACACTAAAGTACGCTGGCCTTGGTGGTTGATCGGATTTGGCGTGGCCGCACTGGTTAGTGCAGCCATCAATTATCCCGGGACATGATTGCTGGCGAGCTGTGCAAAGAAAAAAGACAATCCACATGCAGCCTCAAGGCTGCTGTGGATTGTCCATCCATCCCTTTACCGTGTAACCCATATATAAGACCGTTTCTCGCGCCAGAAATGGAAATTGACTTCGCCAAGTCTGATATGCTGACGTTTGTGTTGGAGAAGGAACAGCATCCATGCCCAGACCGCTTGCCAGCTTCATCGCCCGCTTCATATGCAGCGGGTCACTTACAATCGTATAGGTGTGATATCCTGCCTTTTTCCCAATCTTGATCGAATTAACCAGATTCTCCTCCGTAATTCTCGATTGTGTTTCTATAAGGATATCTGCCGGATCTACGCCGTGTTCCACGGCATAATCTCTTCCTACTTCAGCTTCCGTGCGCTCTCCTGTACGGCCAGAACCACCGGTAAAGATAAGGTTATGTATCGTGCCCTGACGATATAACCAAACGGCATGTTCGATCCGCTCCCGAAAAACGGGGGAGGGATCATCCCCATCCACAGCAGCACCAAGGATAATCGCCGCATCACTCCGTCTGGAAGATTGCTCAGCTGTGTAAGCCGATATCAGCCAGGCCGTAATCATAGCCCAAACGATGCCCAGCAGCATCAGCGATGTAATGGAAATGACAATCCAGCGCCGCTTGCCTCTTCGTTTCAGATTTCGTTCCCGGACCTTGCTTTCAATCACATTGATTCTCCTCTTCCATGCTTCGAGCAAGCTTGCTCTCTGAATGCATACGCTCAAGCCGCCGCAGCGCCGCAGCCGACTCAGCATCCAATCCAAGCTGTGCAATCCAGGCCCCCGTGTACTGCTGAAGACTGATCTCCAGCTCCTGCGCGCGGTCCTTAAAATCCTCCAGTTCCTTAATCATGCGTGATCGCCCCTCGGGGCTAAAGGTCTCATGAATTCGCTCTTTGAAATAGTGGTGCACAATACTATTGCGCTGCTTCCATAATTCATTCAACTGACGGGTCTCCTCGTCAGAAAACGTAAAGTGATGACGAACTTCATGAATAAGCTGTCCAAGTGAACTGCTCATTTTCCGTTCGTACAGATCTTCCAGGTCTTCATCGGATACAGCCTTGCCTTGAGACATTTTCATTAAAAGAATCAGATTAACCAACTGCTGCTCAAGAGCCTGTCCATAATAAACAGCCAATCCGTAGTATGCAAACAATTCCCTGGAGTGTTCGCTATCCAGCATGTCACCATTCTGCATGTCTGTGTTTTGCAAAAGCGAGCGCCCCTTTCATTCCCGTACCAATTCTCGTCTCATGTTCCTCTATCGTAACGAAAGAGAGGGCAACATTCAAGTTACAACAAAATATGGCGTCTAACTTCGCAAATCCCTTCTTCCAGACAACCAAACATGAATGATTAACAGGACGAAAGCATACATGACAGCCCAAATGATTGTTAGGTAAATAGATCCCTGCTTCGCTTCTTCAAATATCATCATTTCACGTACGAGGTAAAAGGCTGGAGGTAATACTTTGCCCAACCATTGCAGCCATTCCGGCAAATGATCCGTCAATGCACCTTGCACAAATGAAAGCAGCAATACTGTGATCAATGCCGACATACTGCGGCTAAACTGATGAACATATGATTTTTGTAAGAAAACACATAAGCTCAAACCCAGCAATGACAATGCCAGATGTCCAGACCAAGCCATCATCCACTCCCCACCGGTCGGCTGCCTCTCGAACATGCCAAAAATCACAGGATACAGAACCGTGATAATCACAAGTGCACAGTGCATAATCCACGCACACCATATCTGTCCAAGAATAACTTTTCGTTTATTTCCTGCATGCAGAACAAGTAATTGCAATTGCCCCGCCGGCTCTGCATTCATCACGGTCAGACCCAGCCAGGCAGCCCCAAAAAAGAGAAGCATGGCCGTTACACTATAACTGTCCGCAACCGGGTTGGGTTTATATGAGTAAATCAGGAGCATGGCAATAACATACATGATGACGGGTGCAAAATACTTCTGCGAACGGATGTAATGCCTGACCAAATACCGGGTTAGAACAATCATGAAAATCCGCCTCCCGCTACTTCCGACTGAGAATGAGGTCGGGTAGATGGGGCCACTCTTTCACCCGGATGTTCAGATGGATGATGACCTTTCAGCAATCGTTCCATATGTATTTGGCTCTCCTCTTGCAGAACGGACACGATCGAGCCCCCAGCCGCAAGAATCATACCGATAATGTGATCCGATGTGCTGCGTTTCACTTTCCAATCCCAGAACTCTTCATTGCCATTATTTCTCTCACGATGACGATAGACATCCAGAACGCCATTCTGCTCGGCAAGCTTTGAATAGGTATCCGAGAGTTCCGTATCCGATCCTGTCATTAAACTATGAACCCTTACAACCGGCTCCCCTAGCTCTTTCAGATCTGATCGGCTCCACTGACGCAGTACACGCCCCTTCTGCAGCACGTACACCTGATCAGCCATACGTTCAATGAACAAAGGTTCATGACAAGCCGTCACAATCGAAGTTCCTTCCTGCTTCCACTGTTGCAGCAAAGATACGACAGCTTGCTGGGCAGGAATGTCCAAGCCAGATAACGGCTCATCTAGCAATATTAGTCCACCAGGTCCCGGTAACATCGCTTGAATCAAGTTCACCTTTTGAAGTGTGCCTTTGGACAGCAGCGGCAATTTCTGATCCATCGCAGTCCCAAGGAAAAACAACTCACTCAGCTCATGAATTCGTTGACGCAGCAGCGTAGGGCGCACGCCACGTATACGCCCCATTTCCCACAAGTACTCGGCGGATGTGAAGGGTAAGCGAGGCAATCCGTCGAGCGCATACATCTTCTCTCCTTTTACGGTTCGACATACCGCGCCTTCATCGGGTAATAGAAAACCCGCCAATATGCGTAGTAATGTGCTTTTGCCTGAACCATTTCTGCCTACCAACACGGCACATTCCCCAACTCCCACATCCAGGCTGATCTCTCTTAGCACCAACTCTCCTCCGAGGCGTTTGCTCACTTGTCGAAGGGAAACACCTGCCATTAACTTTTCCACGTTATTCTTGGGCTTACCCGGTTGCCTAAGAAGTCCATGCTTTCCCCATTTCACAGGGACATCACATCCGTTCAGGAGCCTGTACGCCAAGCAGATACAGACTGTGCTTAATTCGTTCAGCCGTACGTTCGGTCAGGGTTACCCGGAAAGGCCGCACTTCAGCCGGAGCATCAGCGATCCGTTCGGCGTGATAGAAGCGGTTAAATGCCTGCGCCACATCAATGACATGCTTGGCAATCACCGATGGCTCATTGCGTTGAATCGCTTTTTCAAGGTATTCCGGATAATCCGTCAACAATTTAAGCAGTACCCATGAAGCATCACCAACAGTTGTGCCATGACTCACGCTATCATTGCTATCTGTGTCATTCAATCGATTCGTATTGCCGTCATCAATACCCATAGCCGCATCTTTTGCCTTGCCAAGCACACTGTTTATCCGCGCATAGGTATACTGCACATAAGGTCCTGTCTCCCCTTCGAAGCTGACCGCGTTTTCCAGTGAAAAATCCACATCGTTCAGACGATTATTGCGCAAATCACCAAAGACAATCGCCCCTACGCCTACGGCTTCCGCAACGTCCTGCGCGTTGTCCAGATTCGGATTTTTCTCCTCTATAATCTGTAATGCCCGAGCAACGGCCTCATCCAGTACCTCCTGCAAAAAGACCACTTTACCGCGGCGAGTGGACATCTTCCTACCCTCGAAACGCATCAAACCAAACGGAATATGCTCACAGTCCGCAGACCATTCATGCCCCATCCGGGACAATACGGCAAAGACCTGTTTGAAATGCAGCTTTTGCTCTCCTCCAACCACATATAACAGCTTATCGGCTTGCATGACATCATGACGATAAACGGCTGTTGCCAGGTCCCGTGTCGGATAGATGGTTGTTCCGTCTTTTTTGATAATCAGGCAAGGAGGCATATCCTCCTCTTCCAGACGCACGACTAGTGCTCCATCACTCTCTTCCAGCAACCCCTTGGTTCTGAGCTCTTCCACCACGGCGCCCATCTTATCGTTGTAAAAACTCTCACCGAGGGTATGATCAAACTGTACATGCAGGCGTTCATACATCCGGTCGAATTCCTTCATGCTCACTTCAACAAAGAAAGCCCACAACCGTTTAGCTTCTTCATCCCCCTGCTCCAGCCTGCGGAACCATTCGCGTGCTTCGGTCTCCAGCGTGGGATCATTCTCCGCTTCATCATGGAAACGTACATACAGTTCAAGGGAAGTGCGTATGGGTTCCGCCTGCAGCGCTTCATCGTTTCCCCAACGCTTGTAGGCTGCGATTTGTTTGCCAAACTGGGTTCCCCAGTCGCCAAGATGATTCACACGAACCGGGGTATATCCTGCTTCGTTATATAATCGATATAGTGCAGCGCCAATGACCGTTGAGCGCAGATGTCCAATTCCGAACGGTTTGGCAATGTTGGGTGATGACATGTCAATCACTACACGCGCACCCTTGCCGATCTGGAGCTTTCCAAACGAGGGATGGCCCAGCATTTCCAGTAACTCCGAAGACAGCTTCTCCCGGTTAAAGTGTATATTCACATACGGACCTGCCGCTACAGCATCTAGTCCTGCTGTCTTCAGCCCCTCGGCAATCTCAACTGCAATCGCTGCGGGTGCTTTCTTCAGTGATTTAGCCAATACAAAACAAGGAAAGGCTGCATCCCCCAGCTCGGGTTGTGGTGGTATTTCCAGGAGCTTAAGTACCTCTGCTTCCTCAAGCCCCGTAAGTGGAGCAATATGTCCTGCCGCCAGTTTCATTAACATGGTGAACACTCCTTGTCATGACTTAAGTTTTTTTGATGCATATAAAAAAGCCCCCGTCTCTATAAAAGAGACGAGAGCTGATCTTCACAGTTCCCGCGGTACCACTCTAAGTGAACAACTTCATGACTGCATATGTTATATGCTGCCAAAAGCTGCTCCGCTCGGTGCGAGTAACGGTCGCAAGCCGGATTACCCTCATTGCAGATGCCTGTCTCCTTCTAAAAGGATGCATCTCTTCGGATAACCATCTCACGGGTGCGGTTCACACAGGTCATGTCATACCGGCTTCCACCTGCTCCGGCTCGCTGTTATGCATGAGTTCTGGTTACTCTCCCGATCACGGATATTCATCGTTTCAATTCATTTCCATCATTATACATATCGTTCCTTGCTTTGGCAACCTGGATCTTTTTGTGTTTCTCTTCTCTAATTGAAAAATCCCCTCCCGTACGGCAACGTTTCCGCACATCCAGTCAATCAGATGTACTTTACGTTGGTTCAAGAGGGGATTAAGCCATTCATTCTCTGAGTTAATTGGCTTCTATTTAATTCATGCATTCTATGATTAAGCTACTGCTGCCATCAAACGGCAAGCTTCTGCACATTTACGGCAGGCTTCCGCACAGGCTTGACAGTGATCATGTTCATGTTTTCCGCATTCGGCAGCACATGCTTCACAAGCTTTTACACACAATTCGCAGATTTCGGCGATAAAATCACTACCACGTGTCATCGCTTGAGCAGCGAATCCACAAATTTCTGCACATTCCCGATCCAGTCGAATACAGTCACGCAGCATGGCCAAGTCATACTCTTTCAGACTGGATATGTAACATACGTTGCAAGCATTCATGCACTCCAGGCAAGCATCAATACATTGTTGATATTGTTGTTGTGTCATTTAAAGTTACCTCCCAGGCAAAGTTTGCTATGCTTCTTAATACCCAGTCTGGAGGAACCTTGAATCAATTACGCTTGATTTATCGCTTCCATTTCCATCAATTGCTTACGAATGACAGCTTGGTCAAAATGCTCGCCTATAAACACAGCCACATTAGGCACGTCTCCCTGAGGGGTGATTTTCATATAATCCGATTCCCGATAAGCATACTGAAACCAGAAACGGCTCGCCGTATCACTAAAGGAAAGAATGCCCTTCGCCCGGTATACATCCCGGGGCAGTCCGGCTACAAAACGCTCAAAAGCTTCACTATTCACTGGCTGGCTAAAATAATGCGTATAGACCATGACATGCTCATGTGAAGCATGGGGAGCGTGAGGTTCATGGTGTTGTCCGTGATCATGGCTGCATCCATGTTCTGTACAAGCATCGGTATGGACGTGCTCCGCTGAAATCTCCCGTTTATCCGATTCAGCAGCAGCCTGATAAGCGTGTACTCCAGCTCCGCTTTGAAGCAGCAGGTCCATGTCAACCTCACATCGCACAGCTTGGATCACAGGGGCAAAGCCATTCCATTTTGTCAGCAGCTGCCGCAATTCACTTATTTCCTGCTCGTTGACTCTGTCTGTTTTGTTCAAAATCAGGATTGAGGCACAACGAATTTGCTCCTGCATCAACTTAAACGTCTGCCCCTTCTGTTCCTGATACAGGCCTGACAGATGTGCCGCGTCTACAACAGTAATCAGGCTCTTCAGTTCAAGACGCATATATAACGACGTTTCCGTTACCGCATCCAGAATTTCCATCGGGTTGGCCGCTCCCGTAGCTTCAATGATAATGACGTCGGGTGACTCCTCCCGAACCAGATCAGCAAGCTGAATGCCCAGGTCACCTCTTACGGTACAGCAGATGCAACCGCCCAGCATTTCGGTCATCGGTACTTCGGCATCCACAACCTGACCATCCAGGTTGACCTCACCGAGCTCATTCATGACCACTGCTGGCCGCAAGCCTGCTTGCTGCCAATGTTCAATCAACTGCACCAGCAGTGTCGTTTTGCCACTTCCCAGAAAGCCTGACAATATATATACAGGTATGGATTGTTCTTTTTCACTTGTTATGCTCATTGCTAAACACCTCTCTGGCTGACCATTGTATGGGTCGTTCTATATCTAGCGAGTGTACACTATCCTGCATTCTTTACGCAATATCGATCTATTCTTCCATAGTACATTGCCTGAAGCTGCTGAATGGTCTATGCTATGGAGAAATGTGGATAGAGGAGGAAGTTTCATGACCACTTCAGTGGAACAGCATCGTCAGGAAGCGCCGGACAAGGTCTCCTGTATGATTGTCACCGTATCAGATACCCGCACCAAGGATACGGATACCAGCGGACAACTTATGCATCAACTGCTGACTGAAGCAGGATATCAAATTGTAGAATATATCATTACACCGGATGAAACCGAGCGCATCCGTACCATTCTGCAGGATGCAGCTGTTCGAGATGATATTGAAGCCGTACTGCTCAGCGGTGGAACCGGGATCGCTCCCAGAGATACAACGTATGAGGCTGTATCCTCTCTGCTCGACAAAGAACTGCCCGGCTTCGGCGAAATTTTCCGTTTTCTCAGCTATACGGAGGATATCGGTTCAGCTGCCATTCTAAGCAGGGCCGTGGCCGGAACGATTGGACGCACTGCGATCTTCTCCATGCCAGGTTCCAGAGGCGCGGTCAAGCTGGCCATGGAAAAGATTATTTTGCCTGAGCTGCGCCATGTCATGCGTGAAATATACAAACCCGTCTGAATGATCAGACGGGTTTGTCGTTTTCTACGGATTTATTTAATCCCTTTAAATGAAATTGTTTTACTCCATTTTGACTTTACCCCTCAATTCAACTGGTTCAGGACATGATGGAATACTTCAGAAACCTGTCCTTCATAGATGTCCTTCTCCCCGCCTGAGGCGGTATACACAAGTGATACGTATCCTTTGCTTCGAATCGCCGTTTTGCCAAGTACGTTTTCAATGACAGCCTGATCGCCAGAATTACCATACATTTCTTTCATCCGTGCGGCCCGGGTGTCCGCATCACTGAAAATGTGAACCTTAACAATATGCCGGCCACTTCCATTCAACAGATACATATAGGAGATCCCGCCTTCACCGTCATCAGCAGACATATTGTTCATCAATTTGATGTCTCTTGCGGCAAAAGCTTTATCTAACTCCCGAATCAACGGACCGTTTAACCCGTGTCCCTGACTCTGGGCTCTGATGTTCCCTTCTTTCGTTGCTTGTCCGCTATACACTTTCCGTTCCTGCTGGGCCGCTTCGGTAGAACAGGCAACAAGTAATCCGGTACACAACATGATCATACAACCTGCAAGCAAGAACCTCGTGCGTCGACCATTTCTCACTTGCGTCCCTTTTCTTCCAACACGCATGCTCTTCCTTCCTTTCCCCGCCACTTCGTGGATCGATCGTGGCAATCTTAGGTAGAGTTAGCATGTCTAGGAGAAAAGGATCTTATTCGGCCGGTACGTCTCCCATTGTATTGACGACGGTACGACCAACCGCACCACCCTGCAGAATGTTTTCCAATGTGTGAGGCAGCTGTGCCCAAGAGATCTCCTGAATCCCCAGCTCCAGCGCACGATCTGGCTTCCATTCCCCGCCAAGCAAGTTCCACAAGCGCTCCCGCCGCTCCATTGGGCAGTACACCGAATCGATCCCAATCAATTGTATGCCACGTATGATAAACGGAAACACCGTTGATTCAAACTTGGATCCAGCGGTTAATCCGGATACGGCAGCTGCGCCACCATATTGAATCTGTTTCAGACGCTCCGCCATGGCTGGACCAGCTGTAGGGTCTACAACTCCTGCCCACAACTGTTTACCCATAGCCCCCTTGGCGGGTGCATCTGCTTCTTCTCGCGAAATAACCTGTGAGGCACCCAGATCTGTAAGCAGCTTCTCCTGCTCTTCCTTCTTACCCGTGCTGGCCGTCACTTCAAAACCGAGCTTAGCCAAAATGGCCACGGCCATGCTTCCAACCCCACCTGTTGCTCCCGTAACCAAAACTTTGCCCATTTCCGGTGTTACTCCAGCCCGAAGTAAAGCGTCCACCGAGAGTGCTGCCGTAAAACCGGCCGTACCGATTGCCATCGCCTCTTTCTCACTGAGACCTGGTGGCAGAGGCACAAGCCATTCACTGCGCAGGCGAGCGTATCGGCTGTAGCCTCCAAAATGAGACACACCTGGCTCAAAGCCTGTGCTAATAACGCGATCTCCTGGTGCAAATCGTCCACTTACGGATTCTTCGACTGTACCTGCAAGGTCGATCCCGGGTACCATGGGATATTCACGAACAACACCACCTCTTTCAATGGTCGCGAGTCCGTCTTTATAATTGACACTGGAATACTGTACTTGTACAGTAACATCTCCATTAGGCAGATCTTCTTTTTTCAGCTGCTCTACAGCTGCTTTAACCCCACCCTGTTCATCGTTTCGTACCACGTACGCCGGAAAAGTAGTCTCCATGTATATCCTCTCCTTATGTTTAGTGATTATCTGATCTCAAATTGTACTTCTTCTACCCGCAATCAGGTACAAGAGTGGCCCAATCAGAGGAATCAGACCAATAAAGGCCCAAATACGCGATCTGCGGCTGAATACAGCATCCCTGAATAATGCAATCACCGAGAGCAGTGTCAGCAGGACAAAATCAATCGTCATTATATGTATAAAGGAAGATTGTCTGAATGCTTCCATATATACAGCAGTATTACCTTGAGTAAATCCATAGAAAGCTGTACCCACGGTCAACAATAAAAGTATACCATGAGTCAGTTTATGTCCTGCAATTCGATGAATTCCAGACTTACGGTGATTGCCAAAGTGGACAAGTTTATATCCCGAACTACTCCTTTTCGGTGAAGATAACGCGTAATAAGGTAGCAGTGCAAAAGCTCCCAGGCCAAAAGACAGCAGCACAAACGGCCAAACAGGCACTCGGCTATCACGTTCGTTTGCGGGTGTTTTTAACAAGAGACAGGCGAAGACCGCCGGAAAAATGCCAAGCCACGAAAATACGGTCAGCAGCCAGGGTTCCTTGCTTTGCAGTGTTATCAGCTCTTTGAACACCGGGTCGCTCCCTAGAGGCTCTCCTGGTGCCTCCAACCAAGCATAGACAATGAACAGCAACCAGATCATTCCCAAGATCCATTTCAAGCTGCACACCTCCTCCATTGTTTCATCCCCCGAGGCTGCATACTTGAAACAAAAAACAGCAGATTAGAAAACACCTGCTACGTATAGCTACATTTAATTTTCATTACATCCACCACGCGGGCGTGCAGATCCGACATTTCAGAAAGATGCAGAATTTTGACGTCTTATGCGGTTTCCCGAGAAATAATTACGCCCTTGTCCAAATAAAAATCAATCTTCAAAGCTTAGTATACTGCGCTTCATGACCTGTCTGTCCATGAGGTTTGATACATCTGCTGAAACCCAATGCCTGTACTGGATGCAATCGAACAGCTAGAACCGGAACAAATACAAAAAGGCATAACCCGGTAATACATACCGATTATGCCCTCTTGGTTTATCATTCCTCCGTGGATTGTACGTGCTCAGCAATCAGCTTCTGCTTCATATTCCATGCAGCCGGGCTGATATTGACACGGTAAATCTCCGGATTGAGTTTACGCAGATACTCTGGCCAGAAGAGGTCCATCTGTTCCCGGTGATACCTGCGGATCTCATCCAGGGTAGGCAGTTCATACACCTTGAATCCATTTACAAAGATCGGTTCCAGCATATTTACCGCTTCGTAGCGGGTTACTGTCTTCTTGAGATACGGGTGTAGCGGGTTGAACAGCTTGAGCGGCCCGCCCTGAAGCGGCTGCTCTTCTCCTGGATAGCAGATATAGTCTGCAATCGCTTTGCCATGTTTCGGATCAATGATGCGGAACACTTCTTTTTTGCCTGGTGTCGAAACTTTCTCAGGGTTAGCCGATATTTTGATTGTAGGCAGCATGGCGCCATCCACTTCACGTTCCACCAGTTTGTATACCCCGCCTAGAGAAGGCTGGTCAGACGCCGTAATTAGCTGAGTGCCGACCCCCCAAGTATCAATGCGGGCCCCTTGTGCCTTCAGGTTGAAAATCGTGTTCTCATCCAGATCATTGGACGCAACAATTTTAACGTAATCGAGTCCTGCTTCATCCAGCATTTGACGTGCCTGAATGGACAAGTAGGCGAGGTCTCCGCTATCGAGACGGATGGCGTTCATTTTTTTGCCTTGGCTCTCAAGCATCTTGGCCGTCTTGATCGCATGTGGTACTCCACTGTTCAATGTATCAAACGTATCCACCAGCAGAGTCACCTGATCAGGCAGCACCTTTGCATAGACGTCAAACGCCTCTTGCTCACTCATGAAGCTCTGTACCCAGGAATGTGCATGCGTCCCCGCGGTTGGGATGCCAAAACGCTCTCCTGCGAGCATGTTGGACGTTGCATGGAATCCCGCGACATACGATGCCCGGGCACCCCATATGGCCGCATCCGCTTCCTGAGCCCGTCGTGTCCCGAATTCAAGCAGCGTGTCCTGGCTGGCCACCTGTTTGATCCGTGAAGCCTTTGTTGCAATCAATGTCTGATAATTCATGAAGTTAAGTATCGCCGTCTCCACCAGTTGCGTCTCCATAATGGAACCTTCTACCCGAATGAGCGGTTCGTCAGGGAAAACGAGTGCTCCTTCTTTCATGGAATGAATGGTCCCCTGAAATGAAAACTGGAGCAACTCTTCCAGAAATACAGGATCATAATTTTCCTCTTGTTTGGATAAATATTTGATGTCCTCCATCGTGAATCGGAGCTGGCTGATGTAATTCACAATCCGTTCCAATCCGGCAAATACGGCATAGCCGTTACCAAAAGGAAGCTTGCGGAAATAGGCCTCAAACACCGCTTTTCGTTTGTGAGTTCCATTCACCCAGTGCGCATACATCATATTGATCTGATATTTATCCGTATGTAAAGCCAGGCTCGTCGTCTGCATTTGTCTCATCCTCTCTGACTTCCGCTCGTGACACAGGTATTCCTGTGCATACGGGTCAACATGTGGAGACTCCTCATTCTGCATATTGCGGAGTATATGAGTTCTCCGGATTATTCGTATTTACCATATTTATCGACAACATCACTGAATCCCAGGCTAAGTCAGCGCAAGAACGGTCTCACTTGCCTTGATTACCTGAGCCCCCAGGCTAGATCGAAAATGTCCAAGTGCCCACTCATGTCCCTGCTGGTTAAAGCTGGCAACTGCATCTTCGTATACCGTGATGTGAAACCCTTTGTTGTAAGCATCCACTGCCGTATGCAATACGCAAATATCCGTACATACCCCGATCAGTGCGATGTCTGTAATTCCACGCTCGCGTAATCTGAGTTCCAGGTCTGTTCCACAGAATGCGCTGTATCTTGTTTTGTCCATCCACCGTATGTCTTCATGCCGCTCTTCCATCACCTGAGCCAATCGACCATATAGCTGCCTTCCTTCGGTGCCTCTAATGTTATGTGGTGGGAAAAGGGCAGTTTCCGGATGATACGGATCACTCTCTTCATGCAAATCAACGGCCATGATGACCTCATGGTTGTTATTGCAATAGGCTTCCGTTATCGCGGCAACGGTTTCCTCTATCTCAACCGCTGGCTGGCCTACAGGCAAGGATCCGGTCACAAAATCACGGGTGAAATCGATCACAATCAGTGCTTTCATCGTCCACACTCCCTTTTGAGAATAGGTTGATCCAGATACACTCCAATAATGATAAACTTCCGAAATTAAGTATAGATCGACAGACGAGGTACAAGTTCCGTAAACCGATAGAGCTGTGCCGGACGTTGCGAATATTGATTGGAACTTAGCAGGTTCCCCTCTTCATCCCGTACCTCTTCAACAATCCCTTTGCGGCTGCGGGTGGAAGTGATTTTTCGAATAAAATTAGGTTCTTCAAAATCAGGCACAACACTTTGAATCACCTGGTATAATTCGCTTAGTGTAAAATCGCGGGGCAAAAACTGCCGCGCAATCGTCGTTTCCAGCATCTGCTGCTGAATGCGGCGGTAAGCATCCTCAATAATTGTCCTGTGATCAAAGGCAAGCTCCAACTCCTGCAATGCTTCCTGAATGGTAAACAGCCCCACATCTTCAGCATCATCCGCCGCTTGGCGGTGTTCAAGCATCCATTCTTCTACGAGCGCAAAAAACGCATGAGAGATAATCCATCCCCTCGGGTCACGCCCAGGTTGGCTATATACATTCAGGTACTCCAGATGCCCGCCGTCGACACCGGTCTCCTCCATCAGCTCTCGCTTCGCTGCATCATAGATGGACTCATTCTCCTGACAAAATCCACCGGGCAAAGCCCATCGTCCCGCAAAAGGCCAGCCTTTGCGCTTAATTAGCATCACTTTGAGTTCGCGAATGGGAAGTGTCTTGGTTACCGTCTTGCGTTCCCTCTTGGTTAAGGTAAACATCACAATATCCGCAGGAACGCCATCGGGGGTACGATATTTTTTGGAACTGTAGGCACGAGCTGCCTGTTCATCGTTCTCATCATTAACGTGTTCGTAGTTTTCGCTCATGGGCACCACCGACTACTTTCATTTTGATAATCTCATTATGACATAATAATATCGTTTGTCAACCTTTAGATTGTGTGCTTGGCGTTTTTGCCCGTGCTACACGGAACGTGGCGGTTGCCATACATCCCAGTGTGCCTGATGCATCACGAATCTCCGATTGGGTTGTAATACTCCGTCCTGCTTGGTGCAGCACCGTAGCTGTGACCATTAGTTCACCCTGTTTCATCGGAGCGAGAAAATGTACATTCAGATTGGTCGTGACACAGCTGTCCACTTCCATCGCTGCTGTCGCCACCATCCCCATCGCTTGATCCATCAGGGAAGTGAGCACACCCCCGTGGATAATTCCCATGGAATTGGTATGATGTTCGCCAGCCGTCAATGCAATCTGTACTTCCTTTTCATCACCTTTTATATAACGACAACCCAGGAAACCCCAGAACCGTCCATTTCCCTCTTCAACCATTTTATCCAGAATACCCATTATCCATTTCCCCTTTGTTGCACATAAAAGTTGTCTGACCCGTTGTTGTTTTTATTATTCTAACTTACCTGCTGCTGACTCTGCGGAATACCGTTTCACTCACCAAGACGACAATTTCTATTAAGCCTGTGCTTGCGAGCCTGGTCTTATTCCTATGTGCGTACTTGTCAGCGCTGTGCCCGCGCAAAATAACCCCACTGCGTGGAGCTTCCTTCGAAGTGTATTTCAAAGTCGATTGCGTGAGCTCCTTGTTCCTATAAGTCAAAAAAGGCGCGGACTGCGTCCGCACCCTTCTGTCCATTAGCCGCAGCTGGTCGGAGGTGAATCCGTGCCTGCCTCCACATTCACTTTCTCGGAAACGGTATCCCGAATAACGGATATGACAAGTTGAAGCAGGTAGTTGATGTCGCTTTGACTTTGCTGGAACTCTGTTACCAGTGGGATGCTGTCCAGTTCATCTTGCAAATCTTCAATTTCCTGTTCAATTTTGCTGACCATCTCTGCGTTTTTGAAGCTCTCGAAGGCAACGATCTCCTTCTGTTTTTTCTTGATGGTTGCAATCAATTGCTGGATACGCTCATGATCGCGAATTTTGGACTCAGCCTGTTGGAACTGTTTCACTTCCTCGCTTGTGCCGAGCATCTCAGCCAATTCTTTGGCTTTTCCCATAATGTCGTCGCGTATGACCAGATTGCGCGTATCGTAGGTAGGCATTCCATAATGGTTGTACTGCACTTCTTCCTGCGCCACTGAAATCGCTCCATTTCTATGAGATGATATAAGATGAATCCTTCAACTAAATATAAGGCTAGACGATTGCTTAAGTGTCCGCTACGGTTACGGATCGTTCTTCCGATCGCTGTTGTCCCCAAGTTTTCCTGACTAGAACTTTAAAGGTTAAAACTCAAGGACAAAGGCGAACGCTACCGCTTCTACAGAATCGATTCCGTTCCCTTCGCTACTTTCTGTACGTCCAAACCAGATATTTCGCCAACCGGATCCATCTTATTAGGTTTTGTTTGTGTATTACTGATTGGCAGCTACCGGCTCGGTGAGCAGGTTGCCGCGGATATAGAAAGTCATCGGATCGGTAATTTCCACGTTGACAAATGTACCGATCAATTCTTTGGGTCCTTCAAAATGAACCAGTTTATTACTGCGTGTACGTCCTGCCAGGACGTTGGAATTCCTCTTGCTTTCACCCTCGACGAGCACTTCAACGATCTTGCCACGCTGCTGCTCATTGCTTCTGTGGCTGTATTCGTTGATCGTTTCGTTCAAGCGTTTCAAACGTTCCTTCTTCACTTCCATCGGGACGTTGTCCTCCATGACGGCTGCAGGTGTACCTTCACGCGGGGAGTAGATAAATGTGTAGGCAAAATCATAGCCTACTTCCCGGACCAGTGACAATGTATCTTCAAACTGTTCATCCGTCTCACCCGGAAAACCAACGATAATGTCTGTTGTCAGTACAACATCCGGGATGGCTGTTTTAATTTTCTCTGCCAGCTTGAGATAGTGCTCACGACTGTATTTACGGCTCATGCGTTTCAGCACTTCCGTGCTGCCCGACTGTACCGGCAGGTGGATATGCTCCACCAAGTTTCCACCCTTGGCCAATACTTCGATTAAACGATCATCGAAATCCCGTGGATGACTGGTTGTAAACCGCACTCGCGGAATGTCAATTTTGCGGATATCGTCCATCAGGTCACCGAAGCTGTACTGGATATCCGTGAAATCCTTGCCATAAGCATTAACATTCTGCCCAAGCAATGTGATCTCCTTGAATCCCTGCCTTGCCAATTCCCGAACCTCGGCAATAACATCTTCTGGCCTGCGGCTGCGTTCTTTGCCCCGCGTAAACGGTACGATGCAATATGTACAGAACTTGTCACAGCCATACATAATATTCACCCAGCCGCGCATGCCCTCACGTTTCTTCGGCAGGTTCTCAATAATGTCGCCTTCCTTGGACCATACCTCAACAACCATTTCCTTGCTGAAGAGTGCTTCCTGAATCAAATGAGGCAGCCGGTGGACGTTATGAGTACCAAAAATCATGTCCACGAAACCATGCTTCTGCATGATCCGGTTCACGACTCCCTCTTCCTGTGACATACATCCACACACTCCGAGGAGCAGTCCTGGACGTTCCGTCTTCAGTGTTTTGAGGTGACCCAGTTCACCAAATACTTTATCTTCCGCATTTTCCCGGATGGCACATGTATTCAGCAGAATGATGTCCGCCTCTTTACGGTCCTCCGTTGCCTGATAACCCATGGATTCAAGCAGTCCCTTGATGGTCTCCGAGTCGTGCTCGTTCATCTGACAGCCATACGTGTACACAATATAGTGCTTGCCTTTACCGATCGTTTTCAATTCATCGGGTACTGCATTCTCATAAAGCACCTGAACGTCTTCTTTGCCCCGTTGTTTCTCCTGACGATGATTCGGCTCTGACTTGATATTGATCTCACGGCCTCGAATTCGAATCTTTTTGCTGAATTCATCTTGCGAAATTACTTTGGCATCGGAGAAATCAAAATATTGGGAGTAATCCTTTTTTGAGTCTTTAGCCATTTCCTTCGGTCACTCCTTACAGCCTCTATTAATAAAAAGTTTCAAGTTCTACAAACGACACTCTGCATATCGCAGTTGTTTATCGGTCAATATGAGCAGCAGCAGCTTTGGAAAAAGTCACTGTCTCATATTTGAAAATCCGTTATCTTACTTTGGTTGGTATCGATTCCGTGGAATATACACCAAAAGAGCATTACATCAAATTATAACATGAACTGGGCCGTAATTCCACTTTCAAAGCTGCCATTTCATTTGACATTGAACAGCATAAATCCCACTACACAACAACCCAGAATACACAAAAACCCGAGCACAACCCCTGGCTGTGTCTAAACAGCTCTCAAGGATGTAACTCAGGTTTGCTAAGTCATTCCAACCGAAGAAACTCGGCTGAACGTTGTTTCATTCGATTAGTCGATGATTTCAGCAGTGTCGCCGTTACGAGCGCCAGCTGCATTGGCTTCATCCGTATCGATATGCATGTCCAATGCGAAGGAGTCGGACACACGAGCCAGTACATTTTCAAGTACCAGGCCACGATCTCCACCCAAGCGAACTTTCAGCATTTGTTTGTCCTCGATACCCCATTTCGCAGCATCGGAAGTGTGGAAGTGGATATGACGGGCAGCAACGATAACACCTTTGTCAATTGTAACTTCACCTGCAGGTCCTTTGATTGTAATGCCAGGTGTACCTTCAATGCTTCCGGACTCGCGCACAGGTGCCTTAACGCCAATGGCAAAAGAATCTGTCATCGAGATTTCCAGTTGTGTTTCAGGACGCACAGGTCCAAGGATACGCACTTTATCAAACTGTCCTTTGGAACCAATTACCGCTACAGTTTCGTTCGCAGCATATTGACCAGGTTGGGACAGAGGTTTAAACTCAGTCAATTCGTAGCCTTTGCCAAACAAAATTTCAACATGCTCTTGAGATACATGAATGTGACGGGCAGATACGCCCACTGGTACTGTTTTAGTCATCGTGAATTTCACTCCTTGTTTATCTATGGCCTGCGATCAGCCTCTTAACAATCCATTGGTATTATACCCCTTTTTGACGTGAAATGAAAACGTACTGATGAAAATTCATGAAATACACTTATTTTCCAAGGGGGCGTATCCTTATTCTGTAAGATAACTTTATAGAACAATACTACTCCAGCTAGGGAACATGGTATTTATTTCAGATTACCCTCAGGAAGATTTTCCCTCAGATAATTCATAGCATTATTCCACATCCAGCCGCGTACTAGCTTTTCGTCGTAGTGTTTGAGAAGAGTTTCAATCAGCTTCGGATACTGACCTGTGTGCTCAAGACCTTGAATATACGTGGGTATTCCATCAAAATCAGAGCCCATCATCAGATGATGTTCCCCGCCCAGAGAACAGACCTGTTCAATATGAGGCAGCAAATGTTCGATCCGCACTTCGCCTTCCTGCTTCACAAACCAGGGAACAAACGTCAGCCCCACTCTCCCATCCCGTGCAATGATTGCACGAATCTGATCGTCCTTCAGATTGCGCACATTTGGACATACCGTATAACTGTTGGAATGAGAAGCAATAAAAGGTCGCTCACTCAGCTCTGCAAGTTCCCAGAACCCCTTCTCCGTTAAATGTGATACATCCAATAGCATCCCTATTCGATTGCACAGGTGAACCAGTTCCCTGCCTCTCTCCGTCAGTCCGGCTCCACGCTTCTCCAACACGCCGTCAGCTGCCCAATTGGCATAGTTCCAGGTAAGCCCCACAACCCGTACACCCATCTGGTAACAAAGCTCAAGATAAAACAGGTTGCCTTCGAGCCCATCCACTCCCTCCAGTGTTAGCAGACCCGAAGGATTAGCTGTTTGACCTATTTGACCTACCTGCTCCCGCCATAACAACGTTTGAGTACCGCTAGGCCGTCCACTGCCACTCTCCACACGTTTGCGATAAACCTCCAGCTGACCAACGATATGTTCAAACTTGCCCTTACCAAGCACTTCGGGCAGGTAGATGGCAAATGCCTGCAATCCTACATTGCCTTCCTTGATCCGCTGCAGATTCACATCCAGTGCTGAGTCATTCTCAAATGAAAGAGCAGGCTGCATCAACATTTTGCTCAATGCATCACAGTGAAAATCGGCTACACGCCACTCGGCCATGGTTAACCCTCCCTATGTAATTCTTTCGAACTTGTTCTTCCTAATACAGAATGCAAAAAAACCTGTCTACTCCGTAAACAGGTTCAATGCATAAGTACATGTATTATCTGGGCTCCACAATCAGCTTAATGGCCGTTCGGTCCTCACCGTCTATCACAATGTCTGTAAAAGCTGGAATACAAATCAAGTCAACTCCGCTTGGTGCTACAAATCCCCGGGCTATCGCTACCGCTTTAATGGCTTGGTTCAGTGCTCCCGCTC
The DNA here is from genome assembly GCF_047246825.1 of Paenibacillus xylanilyticus. Taxonomy (GTDB): domain Bacteria; phylum Bacillota; class Bacilli; order Paenibacillales; family Paenibacillaceae; genus Paenibacillus; species Paenibacillus xylanilyticus_B. The sequence goes on from NZ_JBFOLB010000001.1 coordinate 1,603,241, forward strand.
CAATGGCCTGCAGTTCAGCATTTCCACGTTCACGAAGAACTCCTGCAAGTGCGCCGGCTACGGAATTGGGATTGGACTTTGCTGAAACTTTTAATACTTCCATGGTAAGTACCTCCCTGGGAATGTTGAATGTTTGTTTCCACTTACTAGATGTTATTCGCGGGAGGTAAAAAAATTCCTTCTTTTTAGACGGGTTTCCTTGCAAAATGGGACAATACCCCTATTCCATGCGCCACTCGTCTTCCATCAGGCGGATTTTTTCAATTTTTGTAGCGGCACCTGTGGACTCATCAATCTCTACAAAAACGCCATGGAAATGCCATTTGCCATCATCCACTACAAATCGTACCGGCAGCTGGGTGTAGAATTTCCGCAGTACCGCTTCACGCTCCATGCCAAGGATGCCGTCACGCGGTCCGACCATGCCCGCATCCGTTAAGTATGCTGTCCCACCAGGCAAAATCCGGTCATCATTACTTTGCACATGCGTATGTGTTCCTACTACCAGCGAAGCACGTCCATCCAGATGCCAGCCCATCGCAATCTTCTCGGAAGTTGCCTCTGCATGCATATCCACAAGGATGCATTTGTGATCCTGACGCAGCTCATCAACAATCTCGTCCGCCACGCGGAATGGGCAATCCAGTGCAGGCAAAAACGTACGACCTTGCAAATTTACGATGGCCAGCTCCTTACCTTCACCTTTAACCACCGTGTATCCTCTGCCTGGAGTTCCTGGTGGAAAGTTGGCAGGTCTGATCATGCGCGGTTCATCATCTATAAAATCAAAAATGTCCTTATTGTCCCAAGTATGGTTGCCCAGAGTAATCCCGTGCACACCCCAGTTGAAGAATTCATTGGCAATAGCCCCCGTGATTCCACGGCCCGCTGCTGCATTCTCGCCATTTACAATAACCACATGTGGCTTATATTTCGTCTTCAGGTATGGCAAATTTTCTTTCAAAGCCTTGCGCCCTACGTTGCCTACAATATCACCGATAAACAGAACTTTCATTGCATTGCCTCCTTAATTACCCGCAAGCCTTGCATTATATAGCCAGCACTTAAGCATTTGCAGGGTCCCTATCCCGTCAGTTCTTTTTTTAAAAACGCCCGTTACCGGGCTATCAACAGGAAAAGTGGCCCCACTACAGCGGCCACTTTTCCGTAAAGCTCTATTTTGCGTATTCAACCGCCCGGGTTTCCCGGATGACGGTGACTTTGATATGACCCGGATAATCGAGTTCATTCTCGATCATCTTCGTAATATCACGTGCGAGACGGAATGCTTCGGCATCATCGATTTTCTCAGGCTGCACCATAACGCGAACTTCGCGTCCGGCCTGAATGGCATACGATTTCTCGACACCTTCGAACGATTCCGAAATCTCTTCCAGTTTCTCCAGTCGTTTGATATACGTTTCCAGTGTTTCGCGGCGTGCACCCGGTCTTGCTGCAGACAGCGCGTCTGCTGCGCCAACCAGCATGGCGATGACCGAAGTTGCTTCGCAATCCCCGTGATGGGACGCGATACTGTTGATTACTACCGGATGTTCTTTGTATTTCTTCGCCAGCTCCACGCCGATTTCAACGTGTGATCCTTCCACTTCGTGATCCAGCGCTTTACCGATGTCATGCAATAAACCTGCACGTCTTGCAAGTGTAACGTCTTCTCCGAGTTCGCCAGCCATCAGTCCAGCCAGATAAGCGACTTCCATCGAATGTTTCAAGACGTTCTGACCGTAGCTTGTACGGAACTTCAACCGACCCAAAATTTTGATCAGGTCCGGATGCAGACCATGCACGCCCACTTCAAAGGTAGCTTGCTCACCGTATTCACGGATGCGCTCATCCACTTCTTTGCGGGATTTCTCCACCATCTCTTCAATGCGTGCCGGGTGAATGCGTCCGTCAGCCACCAGTTTTTCCAGGGCAGTACGGGCAATCTCACGACGGATCGGGTCAAAGCCCGACAGAATAACCGCTTCTGGCGTATCATCGATAATAAGGTCAATCCCGGTAAGGGTTTCAAGCGCACGGATGTTACGTCCTTCACGACCGATAATCCGGCCTTTCATTTCTTCATTAGGCAAGGTTACAACAGATACCGTTGTCTCTGCCACATGATCCGCTGCACAGCGTTGAATAGCAAGTGTAATAATTTCGCGGGATTTCTTGTCCGCCTCTTCCTTCGCCTGCTGTTCAATGTCCTTGATCATTTGAGCCGTCTCATGACGAACTTCCTGTTCTACGTTGGACAGTATGATACTGCGTGCATCTTCCATGGTGAGGTTGGATATACGCTCCAGTTCCGTCACCTGATTTTTGTAGATCATTTCAATCTGCTGCTGTGTCTCATCAATTCGCTTCTCTTTGTTAGCCACTTGCTCTTCTTTACGTTCGAGTGATTCCATCTTTTTATCCAGCGACTCTTCTTTTTGCAACAATCGTCTTTCTTGTCGTTGAATTTCATTCCGACGTTCACGAGTGTCTTTTTCAGCTTCGGCCCGAATGCGATGAATCTCATCCTTCGCTTCCAGCACCGTCTCTTTCTTCTGTGCTTCTGCCTCTTTCTTCGCGTTCTCAACGATCTGTACGGCAGCTTGTTCCGCACTGGAGATTTTAGCCTCTGCAAGAGATTTGCGAATAAAATATCCTACTCCGAACCCAATGAATAGCGCGGCAACAACGAGAACGATCGTGATTGCAATCATACTGTTCACCTCCTCGTTGGTTCCTCCAAGGCATTCCTTGGGTCAATTTGCTGTTTTCAAGTCATACATATGTTTGGGAATAACGATACCTACGGCGATCCCCCGCCGATTTTCATTTCAAGTGTACATGTTACCACGTACTATTCGCCATCTTCAGCGAACCCATAATCATGAAGGTTAAATCCTAAGAAACCGAAACCGCTTTTTTGGAAGGAAAAAGGGTTGTCCATTTCTTACAGACTCATGTCCATTTTAGTATTTGACGAAAGAAATTGTCAAGAGAATGCAACACACTGTGTACTCTCTGTTAATCCCATGACAACAACTCGTCGTCTTCAGGATCTTCTGCTTCATCTTCTTCAATTAAACAATTTACGACTTTGCGTACCATATCCATAGGAAACCCGCGCCGCATCAGGAAAGGAAGCGTTTTGCGTTTCTTCTCCGAAATGTCTCCTTTGACCTGATTCCATTTCTTTCGGCCAGCGGTCAAAGCTGTTTCAAACTCCGCATCCGTACTCACACCTTCAAGTGCTTCAACGATGAGTTCATTGGCAATGCCCTTTTGACGCAGCTCTTGCCTTATCCACAGTTTTCCCTTCCTCTGGCCTGTCATACGCTGTCTCGTCCATTCCTTCGCAAACCCTTCATCGTCTACGAGCTTCTCCTGCTCAAGCCGATCCAGCACCTCTTCAATCAACGGTGCGGCGAATTCCTTTTGTCGCAGCCGCTGGCTTAATTCATGCCTTGTACGCTGTTTGTGCTCCAGATAGCGCAGAGCCTGCACATAGGTTTGCTGGCGCTCATCCGCGATTATAATCTCCTCCAGGTCCTTCTTTACAAACGTGTTGCCTCGGGTCATTCGATATTTGATCATTACATCTTCAAGAACAGTAATCGAGTACAAGCCAAACGTGATTCGGTAACGAGCTTGCCTGCTCTTTGTTCGTTCTACCCGTGTAATGGTAAGTTCTTCGTTATCCGGGAATTGGGAGATTCCCTCCAGCTCTGCTTTATCATTCAAATCCTCATTATCGTGTTGATCCATTCAGTTCTCCCCTTCCACATCATTTGTTATCTGTTTAAGCAGAAAACTAACCAAATACAAAAAGCCGGGAACCAAGCCCGGCCACATCACTCTCAATAGGCGTGCTAACAGCCCCTGTCCATCTGGACAGAGGCCTTTAGACAGCGCACCAATATACGGCGCCTTACCCCTCTAGCAAGATCGAGCCAAGCTCAATCAGACAAGTTCGGGAGGCTTCAGAAGACAAACGTATTCTTGAGCCTCCCTGCCAGGAAGGATTACTCGTTGATTTCAAACAATTCTTGTTCTTCAGCTTCTTCTTTTTGTTGATCTTCGCTCGTTGGAGCTGGAACAACCGTCGTCAGATTGCTTGCTTCACGGATTTTTTGCTCAATAACTTGTGCAATCTCTTTATGCTCTTTCATGAATTGTTTCGCATTTTCACGACCTTGGCCCAGACGCTCACCCTCGTAAGAATACCAAGCACCACTTTTATTAACGATATCCAGTTCTGTACCAATATCAATGATACTACCTTCTCTGGAAATCCCTTCACCGTACATGATATCTACTTCCGCCTGTTTGAATGGCGGCGCAACTTTGTTTTTCACAACTTTTACGCGAGTACGGTTACCGATAATGTCATTGCCTGATTTAATACTCTCAATACGGCGAACATCCAGACGAACGGTAGAGTAGAATTTCAAGGCACGTCCACCAGGTGTTGTCTCAGGGTTACCGAACATTACCCCAACTTTTTCACGAAGTTGGTTGATAAAGATGGCAATCGTTTTGGATTTGCTGATTGCCCCGGAAAGTTTACGCAATGCCTGGGACATCAGACGTGCTTGCAAACCAACGTGGGAATCCCCCATCTCGCCTTCAATCTCAGCTTTTGGTACCAATGCTGCTACAGAGTCAACAACGATAATATCAACAGCGCCACTGCGCACAAGTGCTTCAGCAATTTCCAGCGCTTGCTCACCCGTATCAGGCTGGGACAAAAGCAATTCATCGATGTTAACGCCCAGTTTGCTTGCATACTGGGGATCCAGTGCGTGTTCGGCATCGATAAATGCTGCTTGTCCACCGACTCTTTGCACTTCAGCAATCGCATGCAATGCCACAGTTGTTTTACCTGAAGATTCAGGTCCATATATTTCAACAATCCGGCCTTTTGGCAAGCCGCCTGTTCCTAATGCTATATCCAGAGCTAAAGATCCGCTGGGTATGATTTCCACCTGCATGTGAGTTGACTCACCCAGTTTCATGATAGATCCTTTACCAAATTGCTTCTCTATTTGACGGAGCGCCATATCAAGCGCGGCACGACGGTCTGACAATATGCTCACACCCTTTACTGTTTATAAGATAATGATACCTTGTTTTAACACGTTTGCCAAGCTTTTTTTCGAACATACATTCGTTTTTTTATGAAGGCCGAGGCGCCTCTTCCTGGGCGAAACTTGCAATGAAACAGAAAAAAGAACCGCAAATAAGGCTGAAATGCCTGATTCTACGGTTCTTCCGTCTGTTTAGATTATACTTCATTCTGCCTGCAAAAGCAATTCTGCGTCTAACTATTCCATGGCAACGAGCTTGCGCCATAAACGATACAAAATGGCTTTGGTCGAACGGATACGGACCGTCTCCCGATTTCCGTTGATACGCAGTTCATGGATCTCCGTCTCTTTTCCCCGCTCAGCCAGAGCGATAAAAACGAGTCCTGGCGGCTTACGTTCCGAATAACCGGGACCTGCTACACCTGTAACCGACAGACCAAAATCGGAATCACCGATCATGCGTACCTGCTCAGCCAAAACTTTGGCCACTTCAGGACTCACAGCACCGGGAGCCTCCTCACCTTCCAGATAATCGTGAGGAACATTCAGCAGCTTTTCCTTGATTTCGTTGGAATAACATACAATTCCGCCTTTGAGCATGGACGCACTGCCAGGAACCGATGTCAGACTCTGCATGACAAGTCCTCCTGTACAGCTCTCAGCTGCGCTAAGGGTCAGACCCATATCAGACATCATCGTTACGATTGTGTGCTCTATAGGCACATCCTCGTTCGCGTAGAGGTGTTCTGGCAACCGCTCCCTGATTAGTACCTCCATTGCATCCAGTTTCTGCTTGGCCTCATTTTCACTCGGTGCCTTGGTGGAAACCCGTACTGTTACTTCTCCCTCACTTGCATAAGGTGCGATTGTCGGGTCAGTTTGACTATCGATCAGATCAAGCAAACGGTCTTCCAAGGCCGACTCGCCGATCCCTGCGAACTTCAACATTCTCGAATAGATGGGCATTTCTTTCGTAAGTACGTGCTGGAACAGCCAAGGTTTGACCTCCTGCTCAAACATGGGGATCAACTCTTTCGGCGGGCCAGGCATAACAATATAATGTTTGCCGTTGTCCGAAATGGCATTTCCTGCTGCAAGACCCGTTTCGTTAGCAAGCGGGGTTCCCCCCTCAAGCACGATGGCCTGGCGCCGGTTGTTCTCAGTCATCTCCACATTGCGATCCCTGAAGAAGCTTTCGATCTTATCCATTGCCATCCGATCAATATGTAGATTACGACCCAAAACTGCTGCTATCGCATCCTTGGTTAAATCATCCTGTGTAGGTCCGATGCCGCCAGAGAACAAAATAACGTCTGCGCGTCCCTGGGCTATTCGAATGGCTTCACTCAGACGGTTCAAATTGTCCCCCACTACAGTTTGAAAATAAACATCAATACCGATAGCTGCCAGTTCCCGGGATAGATATCTGGCATTTGTATTCACGATCTGCCCAAGCAGCAACTCTGTTCCGACTGCGATAATTTCTGCCTTCATTCAGCATCCTCCTGTGCACAATGTGAGTGATCAAAGGGCAATAGGATGTTTTCCTATTGCCCTTTGCGCAAGCTGTTCTTCATAAATTACCCGTTTTACCTCAAACGGTTACGCTTTTGATAAATTAAGCAAATTTTTGTTTTTGATGAAATAGTCAACACCTGACCAGATCGTAATAAGCGCTGCCGCCCAAACTGCAATAACATCAACTTGAATTCCCGTGTAGGAGAATGGGAAGTTGTTAAGCAGCAGCAATACAATGGCGATGATTTGCACCACGGTTTTCAGCTTGCCCCAGCTGCTGGCCGCAACAACCGATCCATCCAACAGAGCAATTTGACGCAAACCCGTAACCGCAAACTCCCGACTGATAATGACAACAGCGATCCAAGAGTCAAGCTTGCCCATCTCAACAAGTGAAATGAGCACTGCAGTCACGAGCAGCTTGTCTGCCAACGGGTCGAGCAATTTGCCCAAATTGGTGACCATATTGTTTTTACGTGCCAGATATCCATCAATTCCATCCGTACTGGCTGCAATGATAAAAATAATGGCAGCGACCAGCTGATTGTACGGAAGCGATAAACTTCCAATCTGCAAAGGCTCCGGATAAAATGGAAAGTCCACGAGCAGAAACACCATCAAAAAAGGGATTAAGCAAATTCGTGCAAGCGTAATCCGGTTGGGTAAATTCACAAGACGCCCTCCCTCTTATCCTCCAATACTCCAAACAATCATCTTAATCCCGTATCCATCATCCGGAAGGTGAACATTTACAGCTTCACTGTTACACCACTGCTCTCATATGTAAAAACGCAAAAAATAAAGTCAACCGTTCAAACGCAAAACCGTTTTAAACGTTCCGGCGACTTCCAGAAGATGTACTGCTTTTCACAAAGTCAGCAAAACGATGATGACTGGGCTATTATGCTTGTTTGCTAGCAATGCACACTTAGTATAATATACGCCAATTGCAGTGTCAAAACACGTTTCCCCACCACAAAGCGCGCATAACAAACTTATTTGAAATTGGTATATTGCAAATCAAGAGGCAAATTGGCACCATTCAAAAGCTGCATTACAGCCTGCAAATCATTTTTACTCTTACCAGTTACCCGGAGCTGATCTCCTTGAATCTGACTCTTCACCTTCATTTTGGAGTCCCGAATCAGAATATTGATTTTTTTGGCGATATCCTGGTCAATCCCCTGTTTAAAACTCAAACGCTGGCGGACTGTCCCGGATGAAGCTGGCTCCACTTTGCCATAGTCAATGTTTTTGAGCGGCAGGTTCCGCTTCGCCATTTTGGATTGTAGCACATCAATAACAGCCTTGAGTTTGGTTTCATCATCGGATACGATCGTCAACGCATCCTTGTCCAGTTTCAAACTGCTTTTGCTTCCCTTGAAATCATAACGTGTGCCGATTTCCTTTTCCGTTTGTGTAACGGCATTCGTTAATTCCTGCAAGTCCATTTTGGACACGATATCGAACGAATTTTCTGAACTCAAACTGGTCACCCTTTCAATTAATCATTTGTTCTGTGTAACATTATAGAGGATTCGCCACGGAAAAGTCTAATTTTAAAGGGCTGATGGAACGAAAAAAGCATTTTTGGCCACCACCTTCGCAGTAGCCAAAAATGCTTTAACGCACAGCAATCTAATATCGGCTGCGGTTGGGCTGTCTGAACATGTCAAGCACACCCAAAAGGACATGCGCAAGTCCAAAACCCAAAATTCCATAACCCCAAGCGCTTGGAGTCAAATAATACCCCAGGAGGCTGACAATGATTCCCAAACCTGTGACGATCCAGCTTACTGTCATAGCCATCCCACCTCGCTTTACCGAAAGTTAACTGCTAGTGAAGACAGACTTATTGTCCCCAGCAGTTAAAGCCCTTATTCGCTGCCTGTGCCAGAGCCTTCGTTTCCTGCTTCTGATCCTTCAGCAGAGCCTGCGTTCGTTTCGGTAGATGTGCTTGTACTTTCATCTCCCAATTGAAGACGAATTCGGTTTGTAGCCTTTCCATCCGTTACCACTTGCCCGCCAACCTCAATGGTCGTGGCCGCAGCATATCCGGATTTAATGTACAAACCAGTACTATCCAGATCAAAAGACATACTGTCTCCATCAGCTGTCATGCCAAATTGCAGTTTTTCCCCACTTGAATTTTCACCTTTATACACTTCAAGCCAGCTCTGACCTGAAGCATTAATAGTAACCTTAACCGGTTTACCTGCACTTCCATTTACTTTGAAATTAGTAATATTACCGGATTTTCCATCTTCAGCAACCGTTACAGCTCCGGCATTATCCGTAGTTTCTTCATCTTGGGTACCATCTGGTGTTTGTTCATCCGTTTGACCTTCAGTATCCGTCTGATCCGTGACATCGGTACCCCCACCATTGCCGCCAGCTTCCCCGTCGCCTTGCCCAGTTTCTTCCCCGCCTGCTTCATTCGTCGGTGGAGTCGATGCCTGACCATTGTCCGTTGTCTCATCAGGTTGATCATTTGGTTGCTGCTGACTGTCTGTAATTTTGGTTTGGTCCACACCTTGGGTATCTGCATCATCTTTGTTCATGACCACATACACGTACAGCAGGGCAACAATCAGAATCGGAAATGTCCACATTAACGCTACGGACATCCAGCGATTGCTGCGCTCCACCGGACGACTCGAACGCTTTTGGATCACGGGCTCCATGGTTGCTTCCGTTTCCTCTGCCGGTACATCTTTTTTGTGCCCCTCCAGCAGCTCATCAGGGTTTAGTCCCACCGTTTCCGCATAGGTTTTAATGAAAGCTCGCACATAAAAACTGCCAGGCAGCACCTTATAGTCCCCAGCCTCTATTGCTTCCAGATACCTCTTGCGAATTTTAGTCATTTCTTGTACATCATCGAGACTCATCCCTTTTTGCAGCCGGGCCTCTCTTAACTGCTGACCCAGTTCAGACATGCCATCTCCTCCTTATTTTTTCTCTTTAGTTGTTGCTATCTATTCCATGATCCCGTACGGAGCCTTACAGTTCGTCGGTGTAGCTGGCCGTAAACGTATCATAAATAATTTCTTCGTTTGGATTGTTCCGAAGTTCAATAATAATATCAAAATTATTATAGTCATATTCCGATTCCTGCACAAAAATATCAGGATGCTCAATGACTTTGGTGCTCGGCATCGTCATAATATCCTGCAATAAGTTATAATGCCTTTCACTTGAACGAATCGTACTTACAATACCATCAATGATGAATACATTGTTTGGGTTCATTTCGTCCTCGGAGAGCTGACTCCTTATCGTTTGACGAAGCAAGGTCGACGAAACAAACGTCCATCGTTTCATCGCACAGACACTGCCCGCGATAATCGATTCCGTTTTGCCGACACGCGGCATTCCCCTTAGGCCAATCACCTGATTGCCTTCCCTTTTAAATACTTCACCCAAAAAGTCGACCAATAACCCAAGTTCATCCCTTGTGAAACGAAAAGTTTTGCGATCGTCCGAATCGCGGTCAATATAACGACCATGACGCACGGCCAAAATATCCACCAGCTTAGGTTGACGCAAAGCCGACACAGTGATGCTGTTCACCTTTGCAAGCATTTCGCCGAGCAAACGGATCTTTTCATCGTCATCGGATTCGAGCAGCATGCCCCGGGTTTTGCCTTCCACACCGTTAATGGTCAATATATTCACTTCAAGCATCCCAAGCATGGAGGCAATATCCCCCAGCAAACCAGGTCTGTTCTTATGTATTTTATATTCCATGTACCATTGTTTAGATTCCATTTAAACACCCCGTAATGCATTATTCCACATTATTCGACAGCAGCAGAACGTGTCCACAGGACAACGAACTGAGACATCTTCTAAAAATGGGTCACGTTAATGATATATAAAATGAAAATGAATTACAAGAACAGGTCTGTAATCATTAGAGAAAAGCCCCCTTGCGGGAGCTTTCCATCGGTGCAGCTTATGCGTTTTGTTTGGCCAGTTTGACCATCAGGCGCGCAATCGTACGACGCTCTTCTGCATCGCCGACATCCCAGATCTCTTTCAATGCCCGGTTGGAATGGTTCGCAGGATCCACTTTCTCATCCAGAAAGTCACCAATCTCATACGCAAGTTTGTTGATGGTTTCTTCATTCATCCCCATCTTCTCTGCTTGCAGTACGCGATCACCCAAGAACTTCTTCCATGTATCAAAGCTGCTGAGCACCGTTTTTTCTGTTGACATGATAAATCCTCCTTAGCTGACGCATGAGATTTAAAATCAACAGTTGTAATATGTGCCTGCCGGGCAATTAATATACAGGATAAATTCCCCAGATGACAAATAAACGGTCAAACTGCCTCTCTTTTACGTAAGCCAGCCTCCATTGGGGCTAATGATCTGGCCGTTAATATAACCGGACTCCGGCAGAGCAAGAAAATAAACCAGAGAGGAAATTTCATCAGGCTGAGCAAGTCTCCCAGCAGGAATTTCCTCTTCCAGCATTTTCATTTCATCCTGATCCAGATGATTCAGCATCGAAGTCTGAACCGCCCCGGGAGCAACTGCATTTACAGTAACTCCGGATGGGGCCAGTTCTTTGGCAAGAGCCTTCGTAAATGCATTTACGCCACCTTTAGTGGTGGAATACAGCACCTCACAAGATGCACCCGATAGCCCCCAGATGGAAGATACGTTAATGATTCGCCCGTATCTTTGCGAGATCATGTGTGGCATCATGATCTGAGTACACAAGAACGTGCCTTTCAGGTTAATCGCCATCACTTCATCCCAGATTTCCTCTGTCACGTCGGATAAGAGACCATAATGCGAAATGCCTGCGTTATTGACCAGAATGTCAGGCAATAATCCATGTGACTCCAGTTTTTCACGCATGCGTTCAATTTGTTCACGGCTGCGAAGATCGGCAGACACGGTCATCACTTTGCCACTGCCCTTTTCCATGCATCTTCTGGCGGCTTCGTTGGCGGCTTCATGCGATTTCATATAGTGAATAACCACATTCATACCGACCGTTGCAAAACGCTCTGCAATGGCAGCTCCTATACCTCCGCTCGCTCCAGTAACGAGTACTGTCATATCTCCAATCGGCTTCATTTGTCCTGTTCCCCTCTCCATGTTTACGGACTCACGACAAGCGATACAGCCAGTTGATCCCAGCGAATATGCTCTTCCAGTCTACGGTTTACTTCTTCCAGCGTGATTGATTCATATATGGGAATCATGTTGAAGAAATCACCGCCACGAAATTGCTCACGAGTAAATTCATGCGCAATATTTTCCGGAGAGTTAAGCATACGCAGATAACCACCTATTTTCTTTTTGCGTGCACGCTCAAAATCCGAAACTTCAAACCCCTTCTTAACAATAGCATCGACCTCTTCACGTATGCGGGCAAGCAGCAGATCCGGGTCTTTTGTATCACCGCCGACGACGGAGAACGCATACTGCGACGAACTGATGTATTCATGACCGAAGCTATCCGAGATGAGATCCTCATCATACAACTTTTGAAACAACGTCGTACTTGAACCAAACAAGAGATCCAGCATTAATTTGGTCGTCATGTCGCGTCGCAGCAGGTCTTCTCCCGAGAATCCAACCTCGGTTTCCTTAAAACCAAAAAGACATTTTGGTAAAGAAACCGCCAGCCTCGCTTCTCTTCTTGCTTCCACCACTTGTGCCGGCTCCGGCTCAAATATCCGTTTGATCTCGCCTTGAGGTTCGTAGTTTTTCTCCGCCTGGTTCGAACGAACCATGTCCATCACTTCCTGCGGATTTACTCCACCCACAACAAACAAAAGCATGTTGCTTGGATGATAAAACGCGTTGTAACACGTGTACAGTGTCTCTTTTGTAATCGTGCCGATGGATTCCACCGTTCCTGCAATATCAATGTGGACTGGGTGTTTTTGGTACATCGCTTCGATTAATCCAAAATAAACACGCCAGTCCGGATTGTCGGCGTACATATTAATTTCCTGGCCAATAATACCTTTTTCCTTGTCCACATTCTGGTCAGTGAAATAAGGATTTTGCACAAAGTTGACTAATGTTTGTATATTTTCGTTTACATTTTCTGTGGCCGAGAACAAATAAACCGTCTGATCGAAACTGGTAAAAGCATTGGCAGAAGCTCCATTAGAAGCAAAAGTTGCAAAAATATCACCTGTTGGCTCCTCGAACATTTTATGTTCCAGAAAGTGAGCAATTCCGTCGGGAACCTGCACTTCTTCTTGACCTTCGACCTGAAAATGATTGTCAACAGAGCCGTATTTGGTTGCAAACGTGGCAAAGGTTTTCTGGAATCCGGGTTTAGGCAATATATAGACATGCAGCCCGTTATCCATCACTTCGTAGTACAGCGTTTCCTGCAGATGTTCGTAATGTATGCTCTCCACTAGCTTATACCCCCTTCTCATCCCGCAAGAAGTAGATCGTGTCCAGACGGAATTGTTCTGCCGCCTCACGAACGTTTTCTTTGCTGATTTGCTCAACCTGAGCCAGCAGCTCGTCAGCAGTTCGCTCTTTGCCTGATAATTGACGATTAAAATCATATGCAATCATCTCGAAAGCGGAATCCTGCATTTCTTTCAGCAAATTGCAGATCATCGCCTTGGTCTGGGACATCTCCAGATCACTAATGGTTCCATTCTTCATTTCATCTAACTGCTGCTTGATGATCGTAACGGCTTTCTCATAATTGGGAATTTCAATTCCGGATTGGATCGTAGCAATGCCTTTATGTCCGTCATACCGGGAAGAAGCATAGTATGCAAGACTCTCCTTTTCACGAACATTGACGAACAATTTCGAATGTGGGTACCCTCCCAGAATGCCGTTGTACATTAACGCTGCTGCATATTGTGGATCACCATAAGTGATGGACGTGCGAAGTCCCATATTCAGCTTGCCCTGATTAACATTCAAGCGTTCAACAACAGTCTCCACTTCTTTGTCACCGAGCATGGCTTTGTGGGTCTCATAATCAACGGCATTGGTACGTTCAACATGAAAATGTTTTTGCACCAGATTTTCCACTTCTTCAAGTGTCGTATCACCAACAACATAGAGATCCATACTTGCCTGCTGCAGCCAGATCTGATAAGCGTCAGTTAGCACATCGGGTTCAATTCCTGGTAGATCCTTACGCTCACCCAGCGCATGCAGGCGGTATGGCTCGTTTTTGCACATTTCCTCAATGCAGCGCTCTGCTGCATAGCGCATTTTATCGTTAACAACGGACTCCAGCTGTTTGCGAACAGTCTCACGCTCTGCTTGTACATAGGAAGTCCGGAAATGGCCATTTTCAAGAGCAGGCCGAGTGAGCACTTCACCCAGAAATGCAAAAGAGCGATCCAAAAGCTGCTCATCCCCGCCAACAAATGAATCGTTTATGGTATCCATCCGGAATTGTACGATTTGATAGTCTCCACGTTTGTATACGTCAAAACCAAAACCAGCTCCATACAAATGCTCCAGCTGCTCACGAAACTCCGTTGTTTCCGGATAGGACTCCGTTCCACGGCGAAGAACAAATGGCGTAAGGGCAACTTTGGTGACCGTATCTTCTTGCAGTGGGACTCCTGCATACAATGAGATAGCAAAAGTCTTGAAACGTTTGGTGGGCAAAACATGGATACGAAACTCCTTTTGGTTGCCCCGTTCAAATCCTGATGTATTCAAATGTCAAAACCCCTTTACGGCGTCATTTGTTATGCAATATGTCGGTATAGCTCAAGCGTAACAACCATTTTAACCCATGCAAAAGGCAAGAAGCAACCGAAGACACGTCTTCTGGTTGCTTCCAACATCATCACATACAAAAGATATGCTGACCGATTGTTTTCACCTGAGGACGGGTCCAAATCCATTTGGATGTAGCCGTCTTGGGATTAAAGTAATAGAGGCATCCGCCTGATGGGTCCCAGCCATTCATCGCCTGTTCAACTGCCTTACGGGCTTGGGCATTCGGTTCAAGATAAATCTGACCATCAGCAACGGCCGTAAATGCACCGGGCTGAAAAATAACACCGGATGGTGTATTGGGAAAACTCGGAGATTTGACGCGATTCAATATGACGGCCGCTACGGCAACCTGACCTTCAAAGGGCTCTCCGCGGGATTCGCCATATACCGCATTGGCCATGATCTTAATTTCATTCTCTGACAGACCCATCGAATTCGCTGAGCCCATATTGTCCTGTTCTTTATCGGCGTTAGTGTTTTTGTCGTCACCCCCGCCAGACGATTCCTTATGCAGCGGTGGCTCAGTTGGAGACCATTGTTTGGTTGCATTGTACAGCTTCAGCTTGGTTTTGGCCCCAACCACACCATCCGCCTTCATGCCAAATTCAGATTGAAACCATTTTACGGATTTTAATGTGCTGCTGCCAAAGTTACTGTCGATTTTACCATTGTAAAATCCCAAATACTTCAGTCTGCCTTGAAGTTCGTATACATCCTGACCATAGCTTCCATATTTCACGGCGTTGCTGCTGAAGGTGGGCAGAGACTGCTCCTCCACCTGCGGTATACTTTGTTGCGAACTTTCGGTTGCCGATTTGTCAGGAAGCAAATAACGTATTCCCAATGCGGACATCAGCAAAATAGCAGTGAAAAGCCATATGTTCATTTTTCGCATCGACTGTGCTCTACCTTTCTCTTGTGGGATTAACAGAATCGCTAACGTTATTATGACAAGCCTGCTTGCTTCCTATGCACCAAATCCCCCGAACATTGGACAACATGGCAAACTTCAACGCGAATTGATAACAAAAAAGCCCCAACTTTATAGTTAGGGCTTCACTAGTTACGTATTCAATTTCAAATTAAGAACTTATTTTGTTTTGCTGATATTGTTCCAGCGAGATCAAAACTTCCCTAGGTTTACTGCCCTCATAAGGACCGATCACTCCACGAGCTTCCATCGAGTCAATCAGGCGTGCAGCACGGGTGTACCCCACCCTCATCCGCCGCTGAAGCAACGATACGGAAGCTTGCTTCGCTTCCAAAATGATTTGCACAGCCTGTTCATACAGTTCATCCTGTACTTCGTCTGCCGCTTGAACGGAATCGTCCACTTCGGGCACAATGGATTCATCGTACTGGGCCTCACCTTGTCCACGCACATAATTTACAATATTCTCAACTTCCTCATCACTCATGAAAGCTCCCTGCACACGTACCGGCTTGGAAGCACCCATCGGCATGAAAAGCATGTCCCCACGGCCCAGCAATTTCTCTGCGCCACCCATGTCCAAGATTGTCCGGGAATCCACTTGTGAAGACACACCGAACGCAATCCGGGAAGGAATATTGGCTTTAATGACACCAGTAATGACATCCACGGAAGGCCGCTGTGTCGCAATAATCAGATGAATTCCGGCTGCACGTGCCATTTGGGCGAGACGGGCAATGGCATCTTCCACATCACCTGCTGCAACCATCATTAGATCAGCAAGCTCGTCCACAATAACTACGATGTACGGCAAAACTGCGGCCGGATTGTCCTTCATCAGGTTATTATAGCCTTCAACATTACGTGTACCCGATTTGGAGAACAGCTCATATCTTTTCTCCATCTCAACCACAATTTTTTTGAGAGCCAATGAAGCTCTCTTGGGATCTGTTACGACAGGAGCCATCAGGTGTGGGATGCCGTTGTATACATTAAGTTCGACCATTTTCGGATCGACCATCAGAAACTTCACTTCATCCGGTTTTGCTTTGTACAGGATACTTGTGATAATTCCGTTAATACAAACCGATTTACCAGAACCTGTAGCACCTGCAACAAGCAAATGGGGCATACGTGCGAGGTTGCCGATGATGGTCTGCCCGGAAATGTCCCGTCCAAATGCAATAGTCACTTTGGATTCTGCATCCTGGAACGTTGATGTTTCCATAACCTCACGCATCGTTACAACTGAAACTTCACCGTTAGGTACTTCAATCCCGATGGCCGACTTACCAGGAATCGGCGCTTCCATCCGAATATCCTTGGCTGCCAATGCCAGTGCGATATCGTCGGTCAAACTCACAATTCGACTAACCTTCACACCAATATCCGGTTGAATTTCATAGCGTGTAACCGCTGGTCCTCTAACCACTTCAAGCACTTTCGCTCGAACACCAAAACTCTCGAGTGTTGCTTCAAGCTTACGGGCTGTCTGCATATAATCTTTCTGATCCCCGCCCTTGCCTCCATTGTTTGGCTTCGCAAGAAGACGGAACGAAGGAAGCTTATATGGCTTCGGAGGCGGAGGAGGCGGTTTAACTGGCTCCTTATCCTGGCCTTCGACATGTTCACTGTTCAACCCTGTAGGGGCATCGTTTGAGTCAGTTTGTCCGCCCGGGTTGCTTTCCATCTCATTCAGATCATCCGGGCCAGCTTCAGATACAGGCCATTCCGCAGTATCCACCAGCTCATCACTAATCTTAATCGGTATATCGTCTCCCTGGGTGTGATCCGAAATATCATCAGGGAAAGGATACGCGTCATCCAGATCATCATCCTTGACGTTATCCTCCGCTCTGACATGTTCGAAGAAATCACGGATGATTGGAGCAGAACTGGCCTTGGGTTGGGAAGCTCCTCCCACTGGGCTCGGAACATCCGAAACGAACGCCGGCTCTTCATTCCATGACTCTGCAAAATGATCTGAATCCGCACGATACACAACCTCTTCAGAAGAGATGGACTCCTCCTGCTCCCTCTCCCGGGCAGTCTTGGTCGTTTCCCGATCCGCTCCCCACTTCCCGAACAATTGAAAGAAGATAGGCGCTTTTCGTTTCGGCAGCTGCATCTCTTCCATGTCATCCTCTTCATCTTCCTCGATATCTGCAGGAACAGGGACTACCTTACGTGCCGCACTACCTTTTTTCCCAGAAGATGTTGCAGAAGAGCGCGCAGCCGGTCTCGACTCTAGTTTTTTATAGATTGAGCTGCCTGCATCCCAAACCTTGGTCCTGAAAATGCGCACCAGATCAACATAGGACAGACTGGTAATCAGCATAAAACTGATAATGAACATCACGATCATGATCAAACGCGCACCCAAACTGCCAAACAGCCATAAAAACAGAGCAAATTGAGCAGCTCCGATGTAACCGCCACTTATGTCCTTATTTAGCATCGAATCATGCTCACCAGGCGCAGGCTGTAGCAGCTCGGTCTGCATATCATTATGTACTTGTGTAATAACCGCCCCCGGCTCAAGAGCACCAACAGGAAGAAGTTTCTGATGCATTGCAGATACGGTACTCATTAAGGTTAAGGCAAACACCAGAAGTACAAGTCCTGTCTTGCGTGTTGTCCAGCCGCTTGGCCATTTTCGGTGAATCATCACCATTAACCCGTAATAGATCCCGATCAACGGAATAGCAAAATAGAATTTTCCGAGCAACAACCCGAACATTTTGGATAATGAACGCCCTACCGTTGCTTCACCGGATAAAGCGATAACGGCAAGGGTAATCAGCACAATTCCGTATATTTCATATTTTAAAACGCCGCTAAACGCAGCGCCTTTTTTCTTCTTCTTTTTTCTTCTGGCCAAAATCAGGTCACCCCCAGAAGAATATTATACCATACAAATATAATCCGTACATATGTTCTTTTCTTGCCCAATTTGTCTTTTTTCGTCGTGTTATGTTGGTCCCGCGTTACCTGAAAGTGGAACCTTGGCGCCAGGCATATTGGCAGGGTTCAGATATGCTTCAAGCGGGCAGTCAAGCAAACGCACAATGACAGCTTCACTCTCACTAACTGGTCTGACCTGCATCAATAAACCATTAACCTTGACTTCACGGGTATCCTCCCCTTCATTCCACATCCCGGACCAGAGATGCTCAGGTGGCATTACGGTATACATGGTCATTGTGTAAGCCCTCCTGCCTGCAGAGTCTGCCTCTTATCTCCCATAAGTTTATTCAACTGGGCAATGGCTTGCCCAATGCCGCCAACCGCGTCCATTAATCCATATTTGACTGCATCGGCACTTCCTACTGCTGTCCCGATATCTCGATTCAATTCCCCCGTCTTGAACATGAGTTCCTTGAACATCTCTTCCGAGATATTTGAATGTGTTGTGACAAAACGAACGACACGTTCCTGCATTTTTTCCATGTATTCAAACGTTTGTGGTACTCCAATGACAAGCCCGTTCATCCGGATGGGATGAATCGTCATTGTTGCACTACCGGCAATTAGCGAATAAGTAGAAGCCACTGCGATAGGAACACCAATGCTATGTCCTCCCCCAATGACTACAGTAACAGTCGGTTTGCTCAGAGAAGCGATCATCTCGGCTATTGCCAGACCAGCCTCCACATCTCCGCCCACCGTGTTCAAAATAATCAATATGCCCTCAATACGGGGGTTTTGCTCGGCAGCAACCAATTGAGGGATAATATGTTCGTACTTGGTCGTTTTATTTTGCGGAGGCAGAATCAAGTGTCCTTCAACCTGCCCAATAATCGTCATACAAAAAATATTAGATTCCCCCGCAGGCGATTGCGTCTGTCCAAACTGCTGAATGGCCTCTGTAACCGGAGACAATCCTTTATCATCTTGCACAGGCATGTTCGGAGTCTCCACCTCGGGTTGATTCGACTTGGAGGTCTGTTTACCGTTTATATACTCACTCATTATGTTAATCCCCTTCCCCAGAACCATTTTAATGTATTCCTTAGTATGGGGAAATTGCCAGTCTACTTATACCCATTAGATGCCAAAAGCCTCGCAAAATCCTTGCAGAAACCGTAAAACAACAAAAAGCCCCTTATCTACGAGGAACCGTCCAATATTACTCGTAGATAAGAGGCGACTGTGTGCCTGAATATATGATTGTTTCGTGTATTTATTAAACTTCCATAATGATTGGCAAAATCATCGGTCTGCGACGAGTTTGCTCATAAAGGAAGCGACCCAGTGCATCTTTAACATTGGTTTTGAGTGAAGCCCATTCGTTTACATTCTCACTCATCAACTTTTGCAGGGTGCTGCTGACAATACGGTTTGCTTCATCAAGCAATCCTTCAGATTCCCGTACGTACACAAATCCGCGGGAAATGATGTCCGGACCGGAAACAATTTTGCCATCCTGTTTGCTCAGCGTAACAACAACGACAAGAATACCATCTTGTGATAACAGTTTGCGATCACGCAATACGATGTTACCCACGTCGCCTACACCCAATCCGTCGATCAGCACGTTACCTGCTGTAACTTTACCCGCTTTGCGTGCTGCTCCACCTTGAATTTCCACCACTTCACCGATATCCGTGATGAAAATGTTATCCGGATCAATGCCTACAGATTCAGCAAGAACCGCGTGGCGGCGCTGCATACGGAATTCTCCGTGAATCGGCAGGAAAAACTTCGGCTTCATCAGGTTAAGCATCAGCTTAAGCTCTTCCTGGCTACCGTGACCGGATACGTGTACGCCGCTGTTCGCGCCACTGTAATGAACATTAGCTCCAAGACGGAACAGTTCATCAATGGTACGGCCGACGTACTTCTCATTACCCGGTACTGGTGTTGCCGCGATAATAACGGTGTCACCAGGGAGAATATCTACCTTGCGGTGAGTCGAACGAGCCATTCGGGTCAACGCAGACATTGGCTCTCCTTGGCTTCCTGTGCAAAGAATAACGACACGGTCAGCAGCCATTTTGCCTACTTCTTCAGGCTCAATGATCATGCCATCCGGGATTTCAAGGTATCCCAGGTCAGAAGCAATGCCTACAACATTGACCATACTGCGTCCAATGACTGCCACTTTGCGGCCCGTCACTTCAGCTGCATTGATTACCTGTTGAATCCGATGTACGTTGGAAGCAAAAGTAGCTACAACAACACGTTGGCTCGCTTTACGGAAGATATCTTCCAGAACGATCCCCACATTTTTCTCGGAAGGCGTAAAGCCCGGTTTCTCAGCATTGGTACTGTCTGACAAGAGTGCAAGTACACCGTTTGTACCGATCTGTGCCATACGCTGAAGATCTGCATATTGACCATTAACGGGTGTGTGGTCGAATTTGAAGTCACCTGTATGAACTACAGCACCTTCTGGTGTTTCAACACATACACCGACGGAATCCGGAATACTATGGTTAGTAGCAAAGAATGTTGCTTTTAATACTGAGCCGAGTTGAATCTCGGAATCAGCATCAATCAGAATGCGCTTCGTTTCACCCAGCAAGTTGGCTTCCTTCAGCTTGTTTTCCACAAGTCCGAGTGTAAGCTTGGTTCCGTATACAGGAACATTAAGGTGTTTCAGAACATATGGCAATCCACCGATATGATCCTCGTGACCGTGAGTCAAAATAATACCTCTTACTTTGTCACGGTTCTCAGTCAGATATGAAATGTCAGGAATGACAATGTCGATTCCAAGCATATCTTCTTCCGGGAATTTAAGACCAGCATCTACGACTACAATGTCGTTAGCGTATTGGATGACGTACATATTTTTACCAATCTCGCCTACGCCGCCCAGTGCAAAAATCATCAGTTTATCGTTGTTATTTTTCTTAGACAAATGAATCTAAACCTCCTATGGTAGTTGGACGTCGTACCTTATTATTTTATTTATTGTAAGTTAGAAAAGTAGTCTCCACATTACAAACCAAAAGATAGGCATGTATGCAAAAGAACACCTTTATTCACGATATTTGGAAGAAGTTCTTCGAAGTAATTCCCCTTCACCAACAAGTTGGATTTGAAATGATTCCTTCTTAGCCGTTCCTTCCCTTTTCACCGCAAAGCCACATCTCGAAACGATGTCGCTTTCAATTTCAAAAAAATACCGCACCCAGTCACTTGACATCATTATACATGATTAAAAACAAAAAAAACAAGTCACTCTGTCGTTAAGCTATAGGTTTCCCTCTAACAGCGAGGATGAAACGACCCAAAAATGCGAAAAAAAAGAACCGCTTCTTCTGGTTGAAGAGCAGTTCCTGTTCGATCTAATATGTTTAAAATTAACAAAATAACGATAATATCTGTGGTTAGTTAAACAGGTCACGAATAAAGTTCTCCTCATCCTCAGTCGGAGCAATAAGAGGAAGGCGAACTGAACCAACGTCCAATCCACGCAAGGTCAGTGCAAATTTCACTGCTACGGGGTTCGGCAAAGGCTGTGGACACTCGAAAAGACCTTTGAATACCGGGAATAACTTTTGATGCAATTGGGTTGCTTTTTGAGCATCTCCCCCGACAAAGAAATCAATCATCTGTTTCATCTCGGCCCCAACCACATGACTGGCTACACTGACAATACCGTAAGCTCCCACCGCCATTGCTGGTAAGCCTGAGGCATCATCTCCCGAATACACCTTGAACTGTTCGGGTGCACCTGCAGCGACCTGTGTTACTTGCTCCAAAGAAGCACATTCCTTCGTAGCCACGATATTCGGCAGCTGAGCCAGGCGAAGTGTAGTGGCAGCAGACAGGTTGGCTGCCGTACGACCTGGTACGTTATACAGCATCACGGGCAGTTTGGTGGAGTTCGCGATGGCTTCAAAATGTCTGAATAATCCTTCTTGGCTTGGTTTGTTGTAATAAGGAACAACCAAAAGGACCCCATCCACTCCGGCACGTTCGGCTTCTTGTGTCAGATGGATCGAATGGGCGGTATTGTTAGACCCTGTTCCGGCAATGATTTTGCATCTTCCGGCAGCATGCTTCACTGCAAATTCAAAAAGTTGCACCTTTTCACTGTCACTAAGTGTAGGAGATTCACCAGTCGTTCCGGAAATCACAAGTGCTTCAGATTTTTGATCTGCAATTAGATAATCTATAAGCCTTGCCGTTTCCTCCCAATGAATCTCTCCTTGTTCGTTGAACGGAGTGACCATTGCTGTAATCAATCTTCCAAAGTCCAATTCGATTTCCTCCTTCAAAACAGGTCGGGCTCCGCTCGCTTCTAATTACAGATGAAGTTCGAATGAGGCATGAAGCGCCCTCAGGGCCTGAACCATATCTTCTTTTTTTACAAGTACCCAGATGGTTGTGTTCGAATCTGCCGATTGCAAAATCTGAATGTCAGCCAGTGTTAACGATTCAACGATTCTGGCCATGATTCCTGGCACACCATTTATGCCACCACCGATAACGGACACTTTGGCACAGCCAGACAGACTCTGAGGTTTAAGACCGATCTCTTGCAAAACTTGAATAGCTTTTTCGGAGTCACTGTCAAACACAGTATAGACGACTCCTGAAGGGGTAACATTAATAAAATCAACACTAATCGAATTTTCAGCCATGGTTTTGAATACTTTCAGCTGCAGCCGATCCGCGCCTCCCGGCACGTCAACTGTGATTTGGGTTACATTGCTTACATAAGCAATCCCGGTCACATAACGATCTACAATGCCTGTCTGCACATCCTGGAATCCTTCCGGATGTGTAACCAAGGTTCCTTCACTATCCGCAAAAGTGGAACGCACTCGTACAGGAATTTGGGATTGCATTGCAATTTCAACTGCACGTGGGTGAATGACCTTAGCCCCCTGATGCGCCATATTACATATCTCGGCATAACTTACAACAGTCAACGGACGTGCATCTTCCACAATCCGCGGATCTGCGGTCAAAATGCCGTTCACATCCGTATAGATATCCACCATCTCCGCATGCAGCGCAGCGCCTAATGCTGTTGCTGATGTGTCACTGCCGCCACGGCCAAGTGTGGTAAAATCTCCACTCTCCGTCTGCCCTTGGAAGCCCGTAACAATGACAACACGCCCTTTTTGAAGTTGCTCCAGCACACGAACAGGACGGACATCCAAAATCCGGGCATTCCCGAAATTGTCGTCCGTCACAAAGCCCGCCTGCGCACCGGTCAGCACGGTTGTGGGGATGTTTTCGTGTTCCAGCAGACTGCTGAGCGTCGTAGCGGATATGATCTCACCACAGCATAACAATAAATCCTTTTCACGTGCAGATAGTGAATTACCATTTTGTGCGGCCCAGTCGAGTAATGTATCTGTAGCATAGGGTTCGCCTCGGCGTCCCATAGCCGACACTACAATGACCAGACTGAGTCCTGCTTCAAGCTCACGCTTAATATGACGGAGCACGTGCTCTCTTGCCTGAACCGTAGAGAGCGACGTGCCTCCGAATTTCTGTACCATGATGCGCATCTTAATTCCTCCATTTGTGTACGCAAGAAGACTGGACACGGTCAAATCAACAAATGGATCAACCTAGGGAGCGTTCCGATGCAATAAATTCAGCAATAATTACGACATTTCATGCCGCCCTTCCCCTGAAGATTGCTCTGGGCAATTCACAAAATGAAGGTCAGTTGTTACCGGATTACGACATGCATATCTCCATGAACGCATCCCGCTTGCCTGGACTTCTGGTGCAAGCAGGAATGCCCTTCAACGACAGGAACGCGTACACGAGTAGCTATTACTGCCCGATGTATCGTCCCCCATGATTTTCTTTGTTTATCGAACCAAGTTCATTTCTTCAAGCGCATAACCGTTATCCTGGAACTTCTCCACTGCGAAATCGAGCTCTATAGCAAACCATGAAACTTGGGTCAACAAATATCAGGCCTGAGCAGAACGCTCCACAATCATTGGCTGCAATTGTTTACCTTCCAGCGCACTCCAGCATGCCTCCGGTATAAGTTCCATTTTTGCGACTAACGAGTTCGGTTTCTTCACCGGATCATCCTGCCCGAACGGTACAAAATACATATATTTCGCTACAAGCAGTTTGGCGATGTTCGCGGCATTTAATCCCAGACCATCATTTGTGGAGATGGCAAGCACCACCGGACGCTGATTCCGCATCTGGGCTTTGGCTGCCATCAGCACTGGGCTATCGGTCATCGCATTAGCCAGCTTGCTTGTTGTGTTCCCCGTGCAGGGCGCAATAACAAGTACATCAAGCAATTTGGAAGGCCCGAGCGGTTCCGCCTCAACAATTGTAGAAATAATATCATTCCCGGTTATATCTTTCAACTGTTTTTGCCAACTCTGAGAAGTACCAAAGCGTGTATCCGTTGTTAAAACCGAATTGGAAATAATCGGAACCACATTCGCACCCTCAGCCACAAACCGGCTAATCACCGGCATAACTTCTTCAAACGTACAATGAGAACCTGTAATAGCATAACCTACCGTTTTTCCCTGCCAGTTCATTGTTCAACCTCCCGTGCGTTTTGTTCTTCCAAAAGCAAACGGATCAACGCGTCGGCAATAATGCCGCCAGCCGTTTTGGGAGCAACAATGCCGGGGAGGCCTGGCGCAAGCATCGCTTTAATACCGCGTTTTTCAGCATACCTGAAATCACAGCCGCCAGGGGCGGATGCAAGGTCAATAATGACTGCTTTTTGCGGCATTCTGGACAGGATTTGTGCTGTGATTATCATAGTCGGTATCGTATTAAAAAGCAAGTCAACTCCCCCGGTTTGAGCGGCCAAATCCGTTGTCATAAAAGGCTTCCAGCCCATTATGTTTGCGCGCGCCGCATCCTCTCCCCGCCTGATTCCCACCCGTACATTTGCCCCGAGACCCTGGAGCGTTTTGGCCATTGTAAAACCCGTTCTGCCCAATCCGAGCACGATACATTCCGAGCCGTGGATCGTGAAGTCCGTCTCCCGAATCGCCATAGCGACTGCTCCTTCAGCTGTCGGTATAGAGTTGTAGAGCGCGATATCATCACGATCCAGCACTTCAACTAGCCGTAAGCCGTTATCCACGCATAACTCACGCAAAAATGGCTTTGCCATTCCCGTAAAAACAATACAATGCTCTGGCAATGCCGCTATCTGTTCTTTTTTCAGGAAAATCGGCAGATCACTGAACGAGGTGCTAACTTTCCCCTGATCATCACATCCAACCACAGGAAGCACCAGCACATCCGCAGAAGCCAACACTTCATCCTCCAGTTCATGATGTTCGATCCCCGGAATGGAACGCTCAAGCTTGTCGAAACCGACCACACTTACCGTGGCATCCAGCTCTGCGCATTTTTGAATGACTTCAAGCTGCCGCGCATCTCCGCCCAGGACTACAATCCGGACTCCGGTCAGCATCGGGACGTCACTCCTTTCACCACATGTATGCCTTATCGTATGCAAGGGCCCACAGGGGGGTGAAAACAATACATGCTTTCCTTTCTCTGAATACAAAAAAAGCCTTCCCACATGGGAAGGCCCTCATTGTCTAAAGCCATTGCTTACTTTCCGGTATGACCGAATCCGCCCTCGCCGCGAACCGTTTCCGAGAGTTCATTTACTTCGGTTAATTCAACAGCCGGCACAGTCTGGAATACGATCTGGGCAATGCGTTCACCACGCACAATCGTGAATGGCTCCTGTCCCAGATTAACCAAAAGCACTTTAACTTCACCCCGGTAATCCGCATCAATCGTGCCCGGTGTATTCAGGCAGGTAATGCCGTGCTTAAACGCCAGGCCACTGCGTGGACGAATCTGTGCTTCGAGGCCGGCAGGCATGGCCATAGCCAATCCTGTCGGGATCAGCGTGCGTTGTCCTGGATGCAGCACAACGTCCTCCTGAAGCGCAGCAACTACATCAAAGCCTGATGCCAGCTCCGACATTTTTTGAGGCAGTTTAATATCTTCATTGCCCGGTAACTTTTGAATTTGAACGTAATGCAACAAAATCATCCCTTCTTAATCCAGCAATCGTGCGATCGGAAGCTCCGACCATAGCGAGCGCAAACGGCTCCGCGAACATCAGGTCAAGTACAGCATCGATGTCATCCATCGTTACTTGTTCAATTTTGGAAATCATCTCATCCAGCGTGTGGTGTCTGCCCAGCATCAGCTCGTTTTTACCGAGACGGTTCATCCGGCTTCCCGTGCTTTCCAAACTGAGGATCAGACTTCCCTTCAGCTGTTCTTTACCTTTGCGCAGTTCATCTTCCGACAGACCGTTCACTGCAAGGTCATGCAGAACCTCTTTGGTCAGATCCAGCACTTCCTTCGTCTGTTTCGGTGCAGTACCTGCGTATATAGTAAACAACCCACTGTCCGCATGAGAACTGTGATAGGAATATACGGAATACGCCAGTCCGCGTTTTTCACGAATCTCCTGGAAGAGTCTCGAGCTCATTCCACCGCCAATGGCGTTGTTCAAAACCACCATGGCAAACTGCAGCGGATCTCCGATTTTACAGCCCGGAAACGAAATACAGATGTGATTCTGTTCCGTTTTCTTTTTGTGAAAGAGCTGTCCACTCTGGAATTTAGGAACGGTAATTTGTTCTGGCGCACCATGAACGTCAAATGATCCAAAATGCTTTTCCATCAAATCAATCACACTGTCATCAATATTACCTGCAATACTAATGACTGTATTTTCAATTGTATAGTGCTCTTTCATATATGCACGCAGATGGCTGGAATCCATCGCTTTAAGGCGTTCCTCCGTACCCAGAATCGGGTAAGCCAGCGGATGTTCTCCATACGCAGCCGTAGCCATCAGATCATGTACCATGTCATCCGGCGTATCCTCGTACATTGAAATCTCTTCCAGGATGACGTTTTTCTCCTTGATGAGCTCGCCATCATCCATTTTCGAACGGAAAAACATGTCGGACAACACATCTACGGCGATAGGCAGATGTTCATCCAATACTTTAGCATAATAGCACGTGTATTCTTTTGAAGTGAACGCGTTCACGTTACCGCCAATAGCATCAAATTCTTCCGCAATAGCCTTAGCATCATAACGATCCGTTCCCTTGAACAACATGTGCTCAATAAAATGTGATACTCCATTGTTAACAGGCTGCTCATTGCGCGATCCTGTCTTGACCCATATACCAAAAGACACGGAACGACAGGTCGGAATCTGTTCCATGACTACCCTGAGGCCATTGCCCAGCTGAATTTTTTTCACGGTTGGCCCTCCTACATCTCTATAATTGCCTTGATCTCCAAGAAAACGAAATCGACATTTGGTTCCAACTGTTTGATATTAACAAAAAAACGCCGCTCACTCAACCGCTGGAGCTTTAATGCGTTCCGAAGATAACGTCTCACTCACTGTACCAAGTACAAGCCCTTTGGCTCGTATCGATTGAATCATGCCTTTCAGTGCTCCCGACGAAGACGCTGTGGGGTGCATCAAAATTAACGTACCTGCTTCCACCTTGGCCTCAATTTTATCTACAATCGAAGCTGAACTTGGTTTTCGCCAGTCTACGGTATCCAGTGTCCAGAGGACCGTTTGCAAACCCATGCTTGACGCGATGTCCACTGTTTTCTGATTAAAGTCACCCGAGGGAGGAGCAAACCAGCGGTTTTCCACCCCTAGCGTTTCCTTGAGCAGATCCTCTGTTTTGCTTATTTCAAGCCTGGCCCGTTCTGCACTCAAACGACTCATGTTTGGATGGGAGTACGCATGATTGGACAGTTCATGACCTCGTTTTTGAATCTCTTTGGCCAAATCGGCATTTTTCTTCAGCCAGCTTCCATCCAGAAAAAAGGTAGCCTTCACCTTCTCGGCATCGAGAGTATCGAGCATTGGGATAATGTACTCATTCCCCCAGGCCACATTGATCATAAACGAAACCATCGGCTTCGCAGGATTCCCCCGATATATGGGATGAGGTCCCAAATCCTTAAGCTGGATTTCCGGCTCAACCTGACGGTAAATATATGAAAGCTTTGTATTCAAGTTCCCACCAAGAGCCTTGCGGTATGTGGCTTCCACATCAATCTCCATGCCATTATATCCTGGTATTGCTTTCCATACCCGATCCACTTTGGCATTGACCGGAGCAATTTTTGTTTCGGCCGCTTTATCCCGGATCGCCGACAACAAGGCATCCTCCCCGGTCGCCTCTTTAAACATGTCAAATGCATTTTGTGTCCCTGGGCCATCACGGATCTCCGTAATGTATGTACGTACACTGCCTACTTGTCCGACCAGTATGACAGCTGCCACACCTGCCAGAACTGCAACCAGCTTTTTGGATTGGTTTTTCACAGTTCCATCCTCCCGCCGTCTTTGTCCCCATCATATGAGGACAAGGGCAAGAATATGAACAAATTCAGGCAGTCTTTCGAAAACCCTTAACGTTATGGAATTTTAGGCGTTAAAAAAAGAGCCAGAAATACACATTCTGTCTCTTCATTCAATCAATCTGTAGAACATACAGCAGGATTTAGGATTGTGCCGGAGCTTCAGCCGTCAATACTGCTTTGCGGGACAAGTTGATCCGGCCTTGTTGGTCAATTTCCGTCACTTTAACGGTAATGGAATCACCAATGGCTACCACATCTTCTACTTTGGCAACACGTTCTGTCGACAGTTGTGAGATGTGGACCAGACCTTCTTTGTTCGGAAGAACTTCAACAAATGCACCGAATTTCTCAACACGTTTTACTTTGCCGACATAAATCTCGCCGACGAGCACTTCACGTACGATTCCTTCGATAATCGATTTTGCTTTATCGTTCATATCCTGGTTGGAAGAAGCGATAAATACACGTCCATCCTGTTCGATATCAATCTTAACACCGGTTTCCTCGATGATTTTATTGATAATTTTACCACCTGCACCGATCACGTCGCGGATTTTATCCGGATTGATATGCATGGTTGTAATTTTAGGAGCATATTGTGACAACTGCTCACGTGGAGTTTTCATCACTTCAGTCATTTTGCCCAAGATATGCATACGACCTTCTTTGGCTTGAGCCAAAGCTTCAGACAAAATTTGACGATCAATACCATCAATTTTAATATCCATTTGAATCGCTGTTACACCGTCTGGTGTTCCCGCCACTTTGAAGTCCATGTCTCCCAGGTGGTCTTCCATACCTTGAATATCACTAAGAATGGATACATGCTCTCCATCTTTGATCAGACCCATAGCCACACCTGCAACCGGCGCTTTAATTGGCACACCTGCGTCCATCATGGCCAGTGTACTTGCACAGATACTTGCCTGTGAAGTCGATCCATTGGATTCAAGTACTTCCGATACCAGACGAATAGTGTACGGGAAGTCCGTTTCCGAAGGAATGACTTTAGCAAGGGCACGTTCACCCAGAGCACCATGTCCAATTTCACGTCGACCCGGAGCACGCAGTGGACGAGCTTCACCTACGCTGAATGGAGGGAAGTTGTAGTGATGCATGAAACGTTTTGTTTCTTCCAAGCTGATTCCGTCCAGAATCTGAACATCACCCAGAGCACCAAGGGTACAAATGCTAAGCGCTTGTGTTTGACCACGTGTGAACAAACCGGAACCGTGAGTACGCGGCAGCAAGGATGTATCACACTCAATTGGGCGAATCTCCGCAAGTCCGCGTCCGTCCGGACGAACCTTATCATGAGTGATCAAGCGGCGCACTTCTTCTTTAACGATATCGTGCAGCACTTCCTTCACGTCTTTGAGCAGTTCAGGCGTTTCAATGTATTTCTCTTCAAAGTGAGCAACAGTTTCGTCATTCACCACATCAATCGCATCCTGACGAGCATGCTTTTCTGCAATTTTAACTGCTTCAACCAGGCGAGCGCTCGCAAATTCGCGAACACTGCTGTTGACTTCAGCATCCACGGTGTGCAGTTTGACAGCCATTTTTTCTTTGCCGGCCACTTGAACAAGTTGTTCAATAACTGCCACAATGTTCTTGATTTCATCATGTCCGAACATGATGGCTTCAAGCATGATCTCTTCCGGAACTTCGTTTGCTTCCGCTTCTACCATCATGATGGCATCCTTGGTCCCTGCAACAACAAGCTCAATCTCACTAACTTCAAGCTGTGCAATCGTAGGGTTAATGATGAACTCACCATCAATACGTCCAACTTTTACGCCACCAATAGGTCCGTTGAATGGTACATCCGAAATGCTCAGTGCAGCCGATGTACCGATCATGGCAGCAATTTGCGGTTCACAGTCCTGGTCAACGCTCATAACGATATTAAGTACTTGTACATCATTACGGAAACCTTCAGGGAACAATGGACGAATTGGACGGTCTGTCAGACGACTCGCGAGAATGGCTTTCTCACTTGGTCTTCCTTCCCGTTTAATGAATCCGCCTGGAATTTTACCTACGGCATACAATCTTTCTTCATAGTTCACCGTGAGTGGGAAAAAGTCCAAATCTTTCGGCTCGCTGGATGCTGTCACGGTACACAATACAACGGTATCTCCGTAAGTTACCTTAACGGCAGCATTAGCCTGTTTGGCCAAACGTCCTGTTTCAAGCACAAGCGTTCTTCCACCAAGCTGCATTTCAACACGCTTTTCCATGAAATCCCTCCTTCTAATCGTTCCTTACACAATGGATTCTGCATTTCATCAGTATTTCCTGCTTGTCCTGCATTCATTAACCTGCAAAACAAAAGCTCCTTGCGGAGCTATCATCTACAAATATATGGCAACATGTTCATCTACAAAACAACCCGGCTGTAAACTCCGTTTGTCCCTCTAATGAGGAATGACGGAAAACAGCCAGGTTGGTTTTGAAAACATGTACGATAATTAACGACGCAATCCGAGTTTCTCGATCAATGCGCTGTAACGTTTAACATCTTTGTTTTTCACGTAAGCCAAAAGCTTACGACGTTGACCTACCATTTTCAAAAGTCCACGACGTGAGTGGTGGTCCTTCTTATGCGTACGCAAGTGGTCTGTCAAACTTCTGATGTTTTCCGTAAGGATAGCAACTTGCACCTCAGGTGATCCAGTATCGGACTCATGAGTTTTGTGCTCGTCGATCAGTTGTTGTTTACGTTCTTGAGTCAATGCCATCCTATTCACCTCCTTCATTATAATCGCCATTAGCCTCGTCACCGCCGGTGAGAGCATGCAACCAAGCCAAGGTTGTCTGTTGTCTAAAACGACAACGTAGTACATTATATCATAGTTGCCTAACTAAAGTAAATGTAAACATCCATTTTACCCAGAACTTTAACTTAAGAGTCGCGCAGCAGTCAAGGCATCTTCACGAATCTGACTGATCAAAGCATCAATGGAGTCAAACTTGCGTTCTGCACGGATGTAGTGAACCAGCTCAACCCGCAACTCCTGATCGTACAAATGCCCTTCAAAATCAAGCAAATGCACTTCAAACGTGGGTTTCATCCCGCTATCGTGGAATGTGGGCTTCACACCTAGATTCATTACCCCTCGCAGCAATTGATCCCCATAATATACACGAACAGCATACACACCTTTTGCAGGTGCCACGTAATGATCCGTCAGTTCAAGATTAGCGGTTGGAAAACCGATCGTCCGTCCGCGTTTCTCTCCGTGAATGACCGTCCCCCTAATGCTGTATGGGCGTCCGAGCCACTGACTTGCTTCATCCATTTCTCCGCGTTTGAGCAATCCACGGATTAAAGAACTGCTGACTTTCTCACCATTGAGCAAAAATGGAGGTACAGTCTCTACAGACATTTGATTACTGCCCAGCGCACGAAGCATCTGTTCATCCCCGGCTCCCTTATGACCAAATCGGAAGTCAAAACCCACGACTGCTGTTTTGGTCTGAAGTGGAAGCAGCAGGTCATGTACAAATTGCTCTGGTGTCAGCTGTGAGAATTCTTCATTGAATTCCACAACATATAACACATCAACGCCCATCTCTGCCAGGATATCTTCCTTATCTCTCAGAGGAGTCAGATAACCTTCGTAATCTCCTTTACGCATGACTTCCTTCGGATGCGGATGGAAGGTCATTACCGCTGCCTGCATGCCCGTTTCACGAGCAATGCGCACAGCAGACAGAATGACGCTTGCATGTCCGAGATGCATTCCGTCAAATTGGCCGATGGCCAGCACCTGCGGCTGTCTACGCAATTCATCGGAATTTAATGTCTGCGGATACGTTAGCATTACGGTTTTCATACAATCAATCACCTGCATTTCACTTGATAGACCAAGCTTAGCACCACACTAATCTAAACTCAAGGCCTCTTATTCCGGTAAAAAAACCTTAACTGCTCGAACAGTTGGTTTAAGTTCATCCCGTTCAAAAATACCGAGAAATGTACCGTCCTGTGTATATAACCGCAGAAGCCCCGGCTGTTCCACGGGCGGCTCCAGTAAACGTGCGGACAATTTCTGACCTTGAAGAGCCCCTTTGGTGTGATCCTCTAGAACTTTATGGGCAGGCATGGAGTTAATGGCTTCATCTACCGGAATCAATACTTCAGCCAGTGTACCTGCGGCCATGTGCTGCTCCACGTCCTCGAAGCGTAGGCACCGTTCTGCTGTAATTCCTGCAGAAATGGTTCGCTCCAGCTGAACCATGGTTGACGGGTAGCCCAGTTCACGTCCGATATCCACACACAATGTTCGAATATACGTACCTTTGGAACACAATGCGCGGAAAGAAATATCTGTTGTGTCGCCCTGCGTTTCGATTCCCGTCAGTTCAAGCTCATAGATCGTAACCTCACGGCTCTTGCGCTCTACTGTTTTCCCTTCACGTGCAAGCTCATATAGACGTTTGCCATCGACTTTAACGGCAGAAAACATGGGTGGCACCTGGGAAATTGTGCCCGTAAACTTCTTCAGGACCTGCAGAACCTGCTCTTCTGTAACGTTCACTGCCTTTTCTGAACGCTCGACAATTTCTCCCGTCATGTCCTCTGTGTCTGTGGACAGGCCTAATCGAAGTGTTGCCAAGTACTCTTTGGGAAGTTCCTGCATGTACTCAACTACCCGGGTTGCACGTCCAAGACATAGCGGAAGTACACCTGTGACCTGCGGATCCAGCGTTCCGGTGTGTCCGATACGCTTCATTTTCAGAATGCGCCGCATTTTGGCTACAACATCATGTGAGGTGAAACCTGCAGGTTTGTATACAGGCAGAATTCCTTCAATTGGCTTTACCATTGTAAATTCACCTGCTTCAGCACTTGGGCAACAATATCTTCTAGGTCACCTTCCACGCGGCACCCGGCAGCGAGTACGTGACCACCACCGCCAAACGTTTGTGCAAGTGCAGCGACATCAACTTTACCAGCAGACCGGAGGGATACTTTTACAGCATTATCGTTGATCACTTTGAAAAAGATCCCAACTTCCACGCCTTGGATATTTCGCGGGTAGTTTACGACACCCTCCAGATCTTCATTGGCTGCGCCACAAGCGATCATATCTTCCGGTGTAATGACCACCCAGGCAATTTTGCCATCCTCGGTCATTTTCAGACTTGAAAGAGCCTGATTCAAGATACGGACTTGGGGAAGAGTAACCTGTTCGAGCAAAATTTGCGCGAGGAAAGGTCCGTTCACGCCATGTTCAAGCAGTTTGGATGCAGTTGTCATTACATTAGGACTGGTATTCGCATAACGGAAACCGCCTGTATCCGTAAGCAAACCTGTATAAATAGCCGTTGCAGCATCTTTATTTATCGTCACCGGGAACAAGTTTACAAAATCAAACAGAATTTCCGCGGTAGCTGCTGCATCCGGTTTAATGATATTTACAGTACCATAAGCATCATTGGTTGGATGATGATCAATATTTAATATAACAGCATCTTCTTCGAAATAATGACGAGTTAAGCCAACTCTTGCAAAGTCTGCACAGTCCACACAAATCACTGCTTTATATTTACGCTGCGGTGGTTGTTCGGTCATGTTCACGATTGAGTCCGCTTCCCACAAAAAGCGCATACGCTGCGGGATTTCACCTTCATTTATCATCGTGAATGTCTTCCCCAGACATGACAGCAGCCAGCCCACTGTTACCGTCGAGCTGACTGCGTCACCGTCCGGCTGTACATGCGACACGACCAGGTAATCATCATGCTCCAGCAGAAATTGCTTTCCCGCCTGAAGCGCCTGTTCATAAGTGTGCATTGCCGTCTCCTTTATGCTGTTACTGGGATTCGTTCTTGTCGGTACCGATGTCACCAAGCAGCTTCTCAATCCGGCTGCCATAAGCGATCGATTCGTCGATCTTGAATATCAATTCGGGAACATGGCGAAGTCTGATCCGCTTGCCCAGCTCGGAGCGCAAAAATCCATTTGCTTTCTCGAGTGCTTTAAGCGAATTGTCCTTTTGCTCCTGTTCACCGAAGACACTCAGATAAACTTTGGCTTGCGACAAGTCGTTAGTCACGTCGACACCTGTTACGGTAATGAAGCCGATACGTGGATCTTTCAGTTCAGACTGGATGAGCACGCTCAATTCTTTCTTGATCTGCTCGCCCACTCTACCTGTACGAATCTTGGCCATAGTTGTTCACCTCATGCTTCCTTGCTTATCGTTGTACCGTCTCCATAACAAAGGCTTCGATAACGTCGCCTTCTTTGAGATCGTTATAGTTATCAAGAGTAATACCGCATTCGTAACCCTGAGCTACTTCTTTGGCATCGTCTTTGTAACGTTTC
Source organism: Paenibacillus xylanilyticus (assembly GCF_047246825.1). GTDB lineage: Bacteria > Bacillota > Bacilli > Paenibacillales > Paenibacillaceae > Paenibacillus > Paenibacillus xylanilyticus_B. The sequence continues at coordinate 1,638,208 of NZ_JBFOLB010000001.1, forward strand.
AGTGAATCAAGCTTACCTTCGTAAAGAACAATGCCGTCACGAATCAGGCGTGCTTCAGCTGAACGCGTAATTTTACCGGAGGTAACCATACATCCAGCAATAGTACCCACTTTGCTGATTTTGAACGTGCTGCGAACTTCAGCGTGACCAATCACATTTTCTTTGTAGATCGGATCAAGCATTCCTTTCATTGCTTGTTCAATTTCTTCGATGACACTATAAATGACACGGTGGAGACGGATATCTACTTGCTCTTGATCTGCAGTTGTTTTCGCCTGATTGTCAGGACGAACGTTGAAACCGATCACGATGGCATTCGATGCAGCCGCCAAAATGATGTCGGATTCGGTGATTGCACCAGCACCGCTGTGAATGATTTTCACGCGTACACCTTCAACCTCGATTTTTGCAAGTGAACCCTTCAATGCTTCAACAGAACCTTGAACGTCCCCTTTAATAATGACATTCAGATCTTTGATTTCGCCGTCTTTGATGTGTTGGAACAGATCGTCCAATGTTACACGTGTATTTGTACCCAAATCGGATTCACGTTGCGTGATCGCACGTTTATCAGCGATAGAGCGAGCTTTACGCTCATCTTCAAATACCATGAACGGATCTCCCGCACCTGGAACTTCAGTCAAACCTGTGATTTCTACAGGTGTTGAAGGTCCAGCTTCTTTCAGACGACGACCTTTGTCATTGACCATCGCACGTACGCGACCGAAGCAGTTACCTGCAACAAAGGCATCTCCGACTTTCAAAGTACCGTGCTGTACCAAAATACGGGCAACTGGGCCGCGTCCTTTATCCAGCTCGGCTTCGATTACTGTACCACGGGCACGTTTGTCCGGGTTCGCTTTGTACTCGTTCACTTCAGCAACGAGCAGGATCATTTCGAGCAGACCTTCCAGACCCATTCTTTGTTTCGCCGAAACGTTAACAAAGATGGTGTCACCGCCCCATTCCTCAGGAACGAGTTCGTAGTTAGTCAACTCCTGTTTTACTCTGTCCGGATCTGCACCAGGCTTATCGATTTTGTTAACCGCTACGATAATTGGAAGACCCGCTGCTTTTGCGTGGTTAATGGCCTCAACGGTCTGTGGCATTACACCGTCATCCGCAGCAACAACGATGATCGTAATATCCGTTACTTGAGCACCACGAGCACGCATGGCTGTAAACGCTTCGTGACCCGGTGTATCGAGGAACGTAATTTTTTTGTTGTTGATTTCAACTTGGTAAGCACCGATATGCTGTGTAATTCCGCCAGCTTCGCCGCCTGTTACATTCGTGGAACGAATGGCATCAAGCAATGTTGTTTTACCATGGTCAACGTGACCCATAATTGTTACAACTGGAGGACGGGATTGCAGATCCGCAGGATCATCATTCTCTTCCACCGTTTCGAAACGGTCGTCTTCAACCACAATTTTCACTTCAACCTCAACACCGAATTCACCTGCGAGCAGAAGAATGGTATCAATATCGAGCTCTTGGTTAATTGTAGCCATAACACCCATACCAATGAGTTTTTTGATAACTTCGGAAGCATCTTTGTGAAGCAGCTTCGCTGTTTCACCTACAGTCATATCACCGCGTACGATGATTTTCTTAGGTGTATTATCAATTTTCTCACGTTGTTGGTACTGTTGTTGATTTCTGTTACGGTTGTTCTTGCCACCGCGGTTGCCACGGAAGTTGCCGCCACGGTTGTCGTCATAACGACGTCCGCCGCCACCACTGTTTGAACGGTTGCCGTTGTTGCTGTTATTACCGGAACTGCCTTGGCCGCCTCTACGTTGGCCTTGACCTTGGCTCTGTCCTTGGCCACCGCTACGGTTGCCGCCATTGCCAGTGCTGCTTGGTCCAGCGCTTCTCACTTGGCCGCCGCCACTGTTGTTCGGGCGTTGTCCTGTACCTTGTGGACGTGAAGCTGTACTGCTTTGTCCGCCTTGTGCTGGTCTGGATCGATTACCTGTTTGTCCGCCCTGGCTGGAGCCTTGGGAAGAGTTTGTTCTGTTGCGGCTATCTTGGCCGCTGGGTCTTTGGGAGCCGTTGTTATTGTTTGAATTTGGTCTATTGTTCATACCTACCTGCTTTTCCTGTTGTATTTTTGTTTGTACGGGACTACCGGATGAATTACTGTTGTTCGGCGTGTTCGCTCCGCCGGCCGGCTTACTGCTGTCCACTGTTTTTTCACTGCGCACCGACGAAGTAGCGACTGGTTTTGCTTCGCTGCCTTGTTTGGATGCTGCAGTGGATTTTATATCTTTAAAAAATTGTTCCACCTTACCCACTGAACCATTCTCCATGACACTCATATGATTGTTTACGGGGATATCCAGTTTTTTAAGAATGGTTATAATTTCTTTGCTGCTCATATTAAGGGACTTCGCATATTCATAAACTCGCAATTTATCCTTGTTTTCCTGTTTACTCAATATACTCCACCTCCGACATTATACCGACTTGCTTGGAGATCATTTTTGCAAACCCTCGATCCGTTACTGCAAGAACAACCCGCGTTTCTTTACCGATACTTGAACCCAGACTATCCCGGTCAAATCCGATCACCAGAGGAACTTTGTATGTTCCACATTTGTCGCGAAATTTCTTTTGTGTATTGGCCGAGGCGTCACCCGCAACAATAACCATTTTAGCTTCGGAAGAACGGATCGCCTTGAGCACGATTTCTTCACCCGTCACCAGCTTGCCTGCACGCATTGAGAGTCCCAGATAAGACAACGTTTTGTTATTCATCATGATCACGCTCCTGCGCTGCGATGAAATCATCTTCCACAGAAGCGAAGTCAGCAGCCAATTGCTCGTAAATTTCAGGTGAAACCTTGCCTTTCAGCGCACGATCCAAAGACCGGTTTTTGAGTGCAAGTTTAAAACAGGATTCCTTGCCGCATAAATAAGCGCCACGTCCGGATTTTTTGCCAGTCAAATCGATCAGCACTTCATCCTCTGGCGTTTTAACGATACGGATCAGCTGCTTTTTGGGCATCATTTCTTGGCACGCCACACATTTGCGCAGCGGCACTTTTTTCTGTTTCATACGTTAGCGCCCCCCCGTGCTTTACTTTAATCGACGGAGACGGAATCTTGATGCATTTCCGAAGAAGAATCTTTTTCTCTGCCGAATTCCTGTTCCGCCTGGCTCTCGCTCTTAATGTCGATCTTCCAGCCGGTCAGCTTCGCTGCCAATCGGGCATTTTGGCCTTTGATACCAATGGCAAGGGACAGTTGATAGTCCGGAACGATGACCCGGGCCATCTTTTCTTCTTCAAACACTTGAACTTCCAATACTTTGGAAGGACTCAATGCATTTGCCACATATTCGTCTACCTGTTCGGAATAACGAACGATGTCAATCTTTTCACCGCGCAGCTCACCCACAATGGTCTGCACGCGCATTCCTTTGGGGCCTACACAGGATCCAACCGGATCAACTTCCTCATTGCGGGAATGAACGGCAATTTTCGAGCGGAAACCAGCTTCACGTGCGACTGAACGAATCTCCACCACTCCATCAAAGATCTCAGGAACTTCCAGTTCAAAGAGACGTTTCAAAAGACCCGGATGTGTACGGGACAGAATGATTTGCGGCCCTTTGGTCGTATTCTCGACCTTGGTGATGTATGCCTTAATACGGTCACCATGAACAAACTTTTCGTTCGGCATCAATTCGGTTAACGGCAGAGCCGCTTCGATTTTACCCAGATCGATGTAGATATTGCGCAAATCCTGACGCTGCACCACTCCCGTAACGATATCCTCTTCCTTGTCAACGAAAGCGTTGTAGATCAGGCCGCGTTCGGCTTCACGAATCCGCTGGGTCACTACCTGTTTGGCAGTCTGTGCGGCGATACGTCCGAAATCGCGCGGCGTAACCTCGATCTCCGCAATATCTTCCAGCTGGAAGTGTGGGTTAATTTCGCGTGCTGCAGGCAATGAAATTTCGGTGCGTGAGTCCAGGACTTCCTCCACGATTAACTTGCGAGCATATACCCGAATAACTCCAGTATTACGATTCATGTCAACACGCACGTTCTGAGCGGTGTTGAAATTGCGTTTATAGCTGGAGATTAATGCCGCCTCAATCGCTTCAAACAGCACATCCTTGCTGATCCCTTTTTCCCGCTCCAATTCATTCATTGCTTCAATAAAATCCATACTCATGAATGTTGATCCCCCTTTCAAACATGGCATCTCATACGTAAAACGGCGAAAGGCTCAGAACTCATGAGCACCTTGCCGTTATCGTGAGATGTGTCTTTTTCATTAATAAAGTGAACAAGGCACTTAAAACAGAATGGCCAAGCGCGCACTAGCAACCTTATCGTAAGGAACCGCATACTGCTTCTTGCCTGCTTCGATCACAAGCTCCCCGTTATCAAAGGAAAGCAGTTTGCCTTCAAATTCCTTCAATCCATTCACCGTTTCGTAGGTTGTAACAAAGACGTTTTTACCTACGGATTTCGCAACATCCTCCGCTTTTTTCAGTGGACGTTCAGCTCCCGGAGAAGACACTTCAAGGAAATAGACGGTTGGAATCGGATCGTTCTCATCCAGCTTGGCGCTCAGCTGTTCGCTGATCAAGACGCAATCGTCGATGTCGATGCCACCCTCTTTGTCGACATACACCCGTAAAAACCAGTTGCTGCCTTCTTTGACGTAATCGATGTCAACCAGCTCGAAACCTTGTTCATTCAAGTAGGGTTGGATCATTTCTTCCACGGTAGATTTAATCTTCGTTGTGCTCAAAACCGATAACCTCCAACTTAGGTTACACCGGCATATTAGGCCGGCAATTTCTTCATACCCAAGATTCTTGTATACCAAAGACTAAAGAGTGGGTTTCCCCACTCTTTAGAAATTCGTACTATCTCGTTCACTTCAGAAATTATAACATAGTCTGGTAATAGTGACAAGTAAGCGATCTTTCAGGGCGTTTAGGTACTAATGAAGAAAAAATTTCGCACTCCTCTGAAAGGCAATCCTTTGACAATTTATGCATCCATTAAAAGAGGGATAGCTGATTGCTCTCCGGCAAACCACGGAAACAACCCATACCGGACAATAGTTCGACAATGGTCTTACTTGCCTTGGATTTTTGCTGGAAATCTTCAATGGACAGGAATTCACCATGTTCTCTCGCAGCTGCAATATTACGCGCTGCATTATCACCAATTCCCGCCAAGGCTGAGAATGGAGGAATCAGCGTTTTCCCGTCAACGATAAACTTCGTAGCTTCAGAACGGTATAGATCAATCGGCTTAAGTGAGAAACCACGGGCCGTCATTTCCAGAGCCATCTCAAGGACGGGCAGCATGTTTTTTTCTTTTGGCGGTGCTTGGAAACCCAACTGTTCAATCTCAACAATCTTCCGATAGATGGCATCGTATCCCTGACATACCAGCTCGATGTCAAACTCATCCGCGCGAACGGTAAAATAGGTTGCATAGTATTCGATCGGATGATACAGCTTGAAGAACGCAGTACGTACTGCCGAAATAACATATGCGGCCGCGTGGGCCTTTGGAAACATGTACTGGATTTTGAGACATGAGTCAATGTACCACTGTGGTACTTTGCATTTTTTCATCTCGTCAATCCATTCCTGTGGCAAGCCGCGTCCTTTACGGACACTCTCCGTAATCTTAAAGGCCAGACTTGCATCCATTCCCGCCTTGTATATCAGGAATAACATGATATCATCCCGGCAGCCAATTACAGTTTTAATGTTGCATGTACCATTCTTGATCAGTTCTTGCGCGTTGCCAAGCCAGACCCCTGTTCCATGGGACAGTCCCGAAATCTGAAGTAGATCGGCAAATGACGTAGGCTGGGATTCGATAAGCATTTGACGCACAAACTTCGTTCCCATCTCGGGTACACCAAAGGTTGCAACAGGAGAACGAATCTGTTCAGGAGTTACTCCAAGGGCATCCGTGGAGTTGAACATGCTCATGACTTTCGGATCATTCATCGGGATCGTTGTCGGATCGATTCCTGTCAAATCCTGCAGCATCCGCATCATGGTCGGATCATCATGTCCCAGTATATCCAGTTTCAACAGATTTTCTTCAAAGGCATGATAATCAAAGTGAGTCGTTTTCCATTCTGCATTAACATCATCCGCAGGATATTGAACAGGAGTAACGTCCTCCACTTCAATATAATCCGGCACCACGACAATTCCACCTGGATGCTGTCCCGTGCTGCGCTTCACCCCGGTACAACCGGAAGCCAGACGATTCAGCTCTGCCCCGCGCCATTTCTTATGATGCTCTTCCTCATATTTCTTGGCAAAACCGAAGGCTGTTTTCTCGGCAACAGTACCTATGGTCCCTGCTCGGAATACACTCTTCTCGCTAAATAGCACCTTCGTGTAGTTGTGGGCATGTGGTTGATAATCGCCTGAGAAGTTCAAGTCGATATCGGGGACCTTATCCCCTTTAAAACCAAGAAACGTCTCAAACGGAATATCTTGTCCTTCACCTTTTAGTCTGCCACCGCAATTAGGACACTCCTTCTCCGGAAGGTCAAATCCACTTGGCACACTCCCGTCCAGGAACCATTCGCTGTGCTTGCACTCCGGGTTTACGCAGATGTAGTGTGCAGGCAGCGGATTAACTTCGGATATGCCGAGGAATGTAGCCACAACAGATGATCCAACAGAACCCCGGGAGCCGACAAGATAGCCGTCCTGATTCGATTTTTTAACGAGCCGCTCCGAGATGAGATAGTTGGCTGAGAAACCATACTTGATAATCGGCTGAAGCTCTTTCTCAAGGCGTGCCACAATGACTTCAGGCAGGTCCTCACCATATATCGACTTTGCCGTATTATAGCAGGTGTTCCGGATCTCTTCGTCCGCACCCTCCAGAATTGGCGTAAACAACTTGTCCGGGAACAGCTTGATTTCCTCAAAACGGTCGGCAAGTTCAATCGTGTTGGTGACGACAACCTCATAGGCTTTGTCCTGACCCAGGAACTGGAATTCCTCCAGCATTTCTGCTGTGGTTCTAAAATGAGCATCCGGCTTGCGCTGATCTTTAAGCGGACTGAAACCGGTAATCCCGTGGATAGTAATGTCCCGATAGATTTTGTCCCTCGGCTCCAAATAGTGCACATTGCCTGTAGCAATAACTGGTTTGTTCAATTTGGCTCCGATATCAACCACTTTGCGTACTGCAAGTTTCAGTTCCTCCGGTGTGGCAACAAGCCCCTTGTCCACCAAATGCATATACATCGTCAGAGGTTGAATCTCCAAAATGTCGTAAAACTCGGCGATTTCTTCGGCCTCTTCCAGAGATTTATTCAGGACAGCTTCGAAAAACTCTCCTTTTTCACAACCGGATATAATGACCAGTCCTTCGCGCAAGCTTACCAGTTTAGACTTCGGAATACATGCGACACGCTTGAAATATTCCGTATGAGACAGGGACACCAGCTTGTACAGATTCTTCTTGCCCACATCATTTAATGCGTAAATCCCGCAGTGGAAGGGACGTGTATTCGACAGGTCAACCCCGACGTAATCGTTTAACCGATCCAGCATGGTTAAGCCTTTTAATTGGGCTGCATCATTCACAAGACCATTTAGGATACCTGCGAGTGCAACTGTATCATCAATCGCCCGGTGATGGCTTTCCAGCGCGACTTTGTATTTGTCAGCAAGTGTGTTCAGTCGGTGGTTTTTCATTTTTGGATACAAAAGCCGCGCCAGTTCCAGCGTATCCAGTACAGGGTTTGGCAGCTCAGGCATGCTCAAGTTTTTGAGGGTGGCCTGAATAAATCCCATATCGAATCGGGCATTGTGCGCGACCAGCACCCCATCACCCGCAAATGCAACAAAGTCGCGAATGACCGGTTCAAGCTCCGGTGCATCTTTGACCATCTCATCCGTGATGTTGGTCAATTGCTGAATATTGTATGGGATCCGTTCATGCGGGTTTACAAATGTGGCAAACCGGTCGATCTCTTTGCCATCCTGCACTTTAACCGCGGCGATCTCTATAATTTTGTTCTGGGTGACGGACAGACCCGTCGTCTCGATATCGAATACGATATAGGTGGCTGTTTTCAGCTCAATCGGCTGTGGTGCCATGACAACGGCAACGGAATCATTCACTACATTGGCCTCGAGGCCGTATATCATTTTGATGCCGTTTTTCTTCGCTGCTTTGGCTGCCTCCGGATAGACCTGTACTCCGCCATGATCTGTAACGGCAATTGCCTTATGTCCCCACTCTGCAGCAGTTTTCACGTATTTATCAATGGAAGTTACAGCATCCATCGTGCTCATGGTGGTGTGCAGATGGAATTCCACCCGTTTTTCCTGTGCTGTATCTTTTCGTGATGGAGGTGCTTTAATTTCGGTCAGATCCGAAGGAATCATGGCCAGTTCAGGTATTTGCATAAACCGGTCGTACTCTATGCGTCCGCGGACTTTGACCCATTTTCCATTAGCCAGCAGGCTGAGGATTTTGACATCCTCTTTTGTTTTCGCAAACATCTTCATTTGCATGGAATCCGTAAAGTCGGTCAGGTAGAAGGTAAAGAGCGTATTTCCGTTCCGCAGCTCCTTGCGGTCCAGACCAAAAATCGATCCCTGAAGCGTGATCTTCTTCTCTTCATCCTGAACTTCCTGCATCGGTACAGCCGGCTCTTTGATCTCATAGCCCATCTGCAAACGTACATCGCCCTGATCTTCGTCCTCCGGAGCTTCCATCTCAGTGACTTCGCTCATCATCTGTTCGATGACCTGCCGCTCCTCGACCCGCTTCTGAGCCTGGAACTGCTCCATCGCTTCCTTATTACTTCCCACTTCACCAACTTGCAATTTGATGCGCAGCGGCAGGTGGAAATACTTTTCATAGAAAGTCGTAATGGCCTGGTCAATCTGCTTCTTGCGCGCCAGTTCCATCGATGTAGAATCACTCATGGTCAATTGCAGCAAATCTGCTTCACATTCAAAGGTAGCCCGGTTCATCCATCCATTTACGGATGGAATCTCGCGAGTGACCCACTCTAGAAACAGGTTCCAGTATTCACTGACGATATCACCTGTCTGCACCTTCTCTGTATATTTAAAACCAAATGTAATTTTGGCGATATGATTCATTTTTTCCTGAATATGCAGGCTGAACGTACGATAAATCGGTGCAGGAACCAACGTATCCTTACAGATCAGGATATGCCATTCCCGGTTGCTGCGATTCGTCTCAACCCGTTCAATCCATCCATCCAAAAAATAAGGATCGGTCAGACCTGCAGGAAGCTCTGCCTGTTTCATCAACAATTCAAACCGTTTTCGTTTCTCCTCAAATCCACTCATCGTGTTCCTCCTTGTACCCCCTTAAAACATGAAAAGCTTCTGTAATCAAAAATGTCCCCGATCCGAACCCGCACCGACTCATTTTATCCGACAGAAGCCCTTCATTACTTACTCATACGGTGAATAGTCCTGAGCGTCATTTTTTGACTTAGTAGGCTCTTGCAAACACTACCGTGTTTTTCGCCTTTTCACCACAAGCCAGGCACGTATGTTTTTCTTCCGCAGGCTGGAACGGAATGTTCCGGCTTGTTGCACCTGTTACTTCTCTTACTTTATCTTCGCAAGCCTCTGAACCGCACCATCCAGCCAGTGTAAAGCCGCGTTTGTTTTCCATTAATTCCTTCATTTCATCAAGCGTATCTACAGAGTAGAAGTTATCCGTCATAAACGTGCGTGCACGCTCTAGCATATCAGATTGAACCTCTGTCAGCATATTCTGAATTTCTTCCACCAGGTTTGCCTGTTCTACGACTTTTTTCTCGCCTGTAATTCGTGACACGAGCACACATACTCCATTTTCCATGTCACGTGGACCAATCTCAAGGCGGATCGGAACCCCGCGCATTTCGTATTCATTGAATTTCCAGCCTGGACGTACATCGCTGCGATCATCCATTTTAACACGAATGCCTGCTTTTTTAAGTTCAGCGAACAACTCATCCGCACGACCTACAACAGCATCCCGAGTTTTTGGCGGTCCAATAGGAATCATCACGACTTGCGTTGGTGCTACTTTTGGAGGCAGTACCAGACCACGGTCATCACCATGCACCATAATCAGTGCCCCGATCAAACGTGTACTTACACCCCATGAGGTTGTATAAGCATGCTCAAGCACATTTTCCCGGCTGAGGTACTGAATTTCAAATGCTTTCGCAAAGTTCGTACCCATAAAGTGAGATGTTCCGGCTTGTACAGCCCGTCCATCCTTCATCATTGCTTCAATGGAGTAGGTATCCACCGCTCCAGCAAACTTCTCTGAAGGCGTTTTTTGACCACTGATAACCGGAATTGCCAAGTACTCTTCCACAACCTCACGGTAGATTTCAAGCATGCGCATGGTTTCTTCACGTGCTTCTTCTTCCGTCTCATGAGCCGTATGACCTTCCTGCCAGAGGAATTCACTTGTACGCAAGAAAGGCAGTGTTCTTTTCTCCCAACGCACAACGTTCGCCCACTGATTGATCAGAACAGGCAGATCGCGATAGGATTGAATCCATTTGGAGTACATGTGACCAATAATCGTTTCGGAAGTAGGACGAATTGCGAGACGTTCTTCCAGCTTTTCTCCGCCTGCTTCTGTAACCCAAGGCAACTCGGGATTAAAGCCTTCAACATGCTCTTTTTCTTTTTGGAAAAAACTCTCTGGAATGAACATCGGGAAGTACGCATTCCGATGGCCCGTTTCACGGAAGCGACGATCCAGCTCATCCTTGATATGTTCCCAGATTTCATATCCGTCCGGTTTGAATACAATACAACCCCGCACCGGAGAGTAATCCATCAGATCGGCTTTTTTAATAACATCAATGTACCAGCGGGAGAAATCCTCGCCCTGTGGTGTGATTTCAGTCACGAATTGTTTATCATTTTCCTTTGACATAAGACTCCAGCGTCCTCCCATAACGACCATCTCTGCAAAATACAGAGCATAGTCAAACCATAATTATCCGTTAATTAAACGTAGTATATCATTATATGTTACAGCCAGCATCAGTACAAACAGCATGGCGAACCCTATAAAATGAACCATACCTTCGCGGTTAGGATCAACCGGCCGGCCTCTGAGTGCTTCAATTCCAAGGAATACAAGTCGGCTTCCGTCCAGTGCAGGAATTGGCAACAGGTTGAAAATCCCCAGATACAAGCTCAAAATAGCCGCCCATCTCGTTAACTGCTCAATTCCCTGTTTGGCAATTTGACCTGTTACTTCGAATGTACGCACCGGTCCACCAATGTCGTCCATGTTAAATTGATTAATGAGATGCTTGAAACCTTCAAAGATAACTTTGGTTGTATCTACCATAGCTACACCGGAAACTTTAAAGGTCTCTACAAATCCGACAGATCGAGTTGGCAGCGTAGGTACAATTCCCACCTTACCTCCCTCTTGTCCTTCTACTGTACGAGGCGTTATCGTTATGTTAAACGTTTCTTCTCCCCGACGCAGTGTCCACTCCATCGGCTTGTCTTTGGACTCGGCAATCATGGTTACCATCTTTTGCGAATCGGTACCTATTGCAGTACCATTGATCGTCTCAATGATATCTCCCTCTTGCAGGTTTGCCTGATCGGCAGCTCCGCCCTTGAGTACTTCACCAATTTGCAGATTTTTCGGATTTTCAACGGGAACTCCCGCCATTTGTGCGTATACTGCAAACAATACAAAAGCCAAGATAAAGTTCATCAATGGTCCTGCAAAAATTGCCATTGCCCGCTGCCCAACCGTCTTACTGCCAAACTGACGGTCTTTGGGTGCAATTTGTGTTTGTTTGCCGCGACTCACGAGCATTGCCTGTGGATGTATACGGTATTGTTGTACCTCTCCATCGACGTCCAATTGCAATTTTAACGCATTCTCCATATCAATGGAGATCACTTCACCACGTATTACATTTTTACGATTATCCAATTGATCCAAATAAATCATTTTCACTTGGTCATCCACCGGTCTAACCGCAATGGTCTGACCCTCCTGAATTTCAACAAGTTCGGGGTCTTCCCCTGCCATACGTGCATATCCGCCAAATGGAAGCAAGCGCAGCGTAAACTGGGTCTCGTTTCTTTTATATGAGAACAATTTGGGACCAAAACCGATCGCAAATTCCCTTACAAGAATACCGGCGCGTTTGGCAAAATAGTAATGCCCCCATTCATGAACCGTCACGATGACAAAGAACATGAGCACCGTTAGAAATACAACTTGTATGGTTTCCAATCCCTATCCATCCTCCTTCACGGCACGAACCGAAGTCTGTCCCTTTAGATTATCATTATTCCAAGGTGCCGCACAAGAGAATCACTTCTTCCATATTTGTGATGAAAAAAGGGATTACAGACTGAATGCGTGTTGACGACTTTCCTGGTCACATCTTGCGATTTCTTCCAGATCAGGTTTGTCCACATTGCGGTGTGCATCCAGCACTGAAGCAATAATATCCTCTATTTTAAGGAACGATATCTCTTTGCGCAAGAAGCGTGCTACAGCAACTTCATTCGCGGCATTAAAAGCCGTTGTTGCAGTCCCACCCATTTTACCACACTCATAAGCCAGCCTTAAACAAGGGAACCGTTCCATATCCATCTCGCGGAATTGCAGCTTGCCTGCTTGAGCCAGAGATAGACGCTGTGCCGGAGAAGGCAGCCGATCCGGATAAGTCAACGCATATTGAATTGGAACACGCATATCCGGGTTACCAAGTTGGGCGATAATACTTGTATCCTCGAATTCAACATAAGAGTGAATGATACTTTCAGGGTGAAGCAACACGTCAATCTGATCATAGGTCAGACCGAATAACCAATGCGCCTCAATAACCTCTAATCCTTTGTTCACCATTGTCGCAGAATCGATCGTTATTTTGGAACCCATTGACCAATTCGGGTGCTTAAGGGCATCTTCAACAGTAACTTCCCGCAGCTGTTCACGTGTCAAATCGCGGAAGGATCCCCCTGATGCCGTAAGAGTAATTCCTGAAACACGTTTGAGGTTTTCTCCATTCAAACATTGAAATATGGCCGAGTGCTCACTATCAATGGGTAACAAAGAGACACCTTTTGCCGTAGCCCTTGCAGTAACAATATGTCCTGCCGTCACCAATGTCTCCTTGTTGGCAAGTCCAATCTGCTTACCCGCCTCAATGGCAGCAAGCGTTGATTCGAGCCCGACGCTCCCCATGACAGCCGTAACCACAGTATCTGCATCTGTCCCGGCTGCCACTTCCACCAAGCCCTCTTTTCCATAGAAGAGCTGCGTACCTGAAGGCAGGTGCGGAGCGACCGTGTCAGCCAATTCTTTGGAGCCAACCGACACCTTTTTCGGACGGTATCGTTTGGTTTGTTCAATGATAAGTTCAGTATTTCCTCCGGCTGCCAGTCCCTCCACCTGAAAAAGCTCAGGATGCATATCGACTACATCCAATGTTTGCGTTCCAATAGAACCAGTGGACCCTAGAATCGCTATTTTCTTCATGCTGCACCTCATCTTTATTAATCCATTGCGTGTATAATAGCAATCCATTCCTTACACACGTCTTGTGTTCAAAAAATTAGTAGGGCAGAAGCATTAGTATATGTACGAATGGAAACACCACAATCCAGCTGTCGCACCGATCCAGAATACCCCCGTGCCCCGGAAGAAGGTTGCCAGAATCCTTAATATTGTACACACGTTTGTATGCGGATTGGATCAGGTCACCCATCTGGCCCACTACAGCACATGCGACTCCAATCAGTATAGCTCTCTGCCAGGACAAAAGGCCATCTGATAACAAGGAAAACACCACTGATGTTACAACGGCAATCACTATGCCGCCAAGCGCACCCTCCACTGTTTTGTTGGGGCTAATCGATGGCCAAAGTTTGTTTTTCCCCATAAGTTTTCCCACAAAGTAGGCACCAGCATCACTGGCCCATATGGAACCTAACAGTAGGAATGTCCAAAAAAGCCCGTGATGCAGATGTCTGGATTCGGCGATGTAATAAAATCCGATTCCAATGTACAGCACACCCAAAAAGAGCATGGCAACCGTGTTCACAGGAATTCTGTTTTTGGTTATCACCGAGGCCGTCATTAAAACAAGCATAACCAGCCAACTGATTTGGAACAACGTCAACGGTCTGCCATCCCACACCATTTCCCATGGGAAGACAAGCGCAAAAACACCTGCATATCCAATTAGGGCTACACCTGAAAAAGGCTGTACCCCCGTCATTTTCACAAATTCATAATAACCGATGAGAGCCATGAGCAGCACCAGGCCATGATACCAAGGTCCGCCCAGCATGCAAAAACCCAAAAACAACACACCTGCTACTATCCCTGTCGTTAATCGCTGTTTCAACGGCTTCATCCTCCATCTATTTCAAACCGCCGTAACGCCTTGTTCTGCGCTGATATTCGGCTACTGCTTCTAGCAGATGCTGTTTGCCAAATTCGGGCCAGTATATATCCGTAAACCATAGCTCGCTATACGCAAGCTGCCAAAGCATAAAATTACTGAGCCTTAGTTCTCCACTCGTCCGAATCAACAAATCCGGATCAGGCATATCCACAGTCAACATATGTTGGTCTATGAGCTCAGGTGTAATATCCTCTGCCGAGAGTTCCCCAGACTGGACCTGTAACGCAATTTGCTTCACACAGTCCGTCATTTCTCTGCGACTTCCATAATTCATTGCGAAGTTCAATACAAGCCCCGTATTATGTTCCGTAAGACGAATCGCTTCACGCAAGGCATTAACGGTATGTGAAGGTAATTTCTCTTCCTGCCCCATCATGCGTATGCGAACATTCTTTTCTATAAGTTCATCCAACTCTATCGCCAGAAATTCTTGTGGTAGTCGCATCAGAAAATCCACTTCTTCTTTTGGACGCGTCCAGTTTTCTGTCGAAAAAGCATACATCGTCAGATATTTGATGCCCAGTTCATCCGCCGCGATGGTTGCACGTTTGACTGCCTTCATGCCATTTTGGTGCCCAGCTATACGCGGCAAACCCAGACGTTTGGCCCATCGCCCATTTCCGTCCATAATAATGGCAACGTGCTGCGGGATATTATCCTCGGATATAGTCAGCGTTTCCTGCTTTTCAGCCCCATTCCACCACGACCGAACCCGTTTGATCATTCCTGTTCCTCCAAAATCCCTGAAGTTTCTTCACCTGAAGACTAGAAAAAGAGACAAAACCCCACCGTATCGGAGGGGCTGCACTTGTCTTACACTTCCATGATTTCTTTTTCTTTGGCAGCGAGTACCTTATCGACTTCAGCGATAAACTTATCGGTCGATTTTTGGATATCGTCCTGATGTCTCCGGGACTCGTCCTCGGAAATCTCTGACTTCTCCATTTTTTTAATATCATCATTCGCATCACGGCGAATGTTACGAATCGCTACTTTGCCTTCTTCGCCGAACTTTTTCGTAAGTTTCACGAGTTCTGTTCTGCGTTCCTCCGTAAGTGGGGGAATGGACAGACGAATCATGTTACCATCATTGGCTGGTGTTAATCCCAGATCCGACTTCATGATCGCACGTTCGATTTCGCCCATAGAAGATTTGTCCCATGGCTGAATCATCAGTGTACGGGAATCCGGTGTGCTAATATTCGCGAGCTGATTAAGTGGTGTCATCGCTCCGTAGTACTCTACCTGAACCCGGTCCAGAAGAGCCGGAGTTGCACGTCCTGCACGCAAAGTGGCAAGATCACGACGTAACGCTTGAATTGCTTTATCCATACGTTCTTCGGCATGTTTTTTAACCGCTTGTGGCATTAATCTACACTCCCTTTAACGATTGTCCCGATGCGTTCACCGAGAACTACACGTTTGATGTTACCTTGTTCCGTAATGGCAAATACGATCAACGGGATGTTGTTGTCCATACAGAGTGAGGATGCTGTAGAATCCATCACACCAAGGTTTTTGTTAAGTACATCCAGGTAAGTCAATTGTTCATATTTCTCAGCTGTACTGTCTTTGAATGGATCTGCCGAGTATACACCATCAACTTTGTTTTTAGCCATCAGGATGACTTCTGCTTCAATCTCCGCTGCGCGCAGTGCTGCTGTTGTATCGGTGGAGAAGAACGGGTTACCTGTACCTGCTGCAAAAATAACGACCCGGCCTTTCTCCAGATGACGAATAGCTCTACGACGAATATAAGGCTCTGCAATTTGCTGCATGGCAATGGATGTCTGTACACGTGTAGGCACTTCGATCTGCTCCAATGCATCTTGCAGTGCTAGCGAGTTCATTACAGTTGCTAGCATTCCCATATAATCGGCTGTTGCCCGATCGATGCCGTTTTCGCTACCGGCGATTCCACGCCAGATGTTTCCGCCACCACATACGATAGCAACCTGCACACCAAGTTCAACAACTTCTTTTACCTGCTGGGCAATCGACGAGATCGTCTCTGCATCAATACCATAGCCGTTTTGACCGGAAAGGGACTCTCCACTAACCTTTAAGACAACACGTTTGAATACTGGCTGTTCCAATTGTTCACCCTCCACTTTGAATTGAGCACCCTCGGTGTTCAATCAACAAAACTTCTCGCGCATGGCCTCCTGCTTAAAAAGAAAGGAACACGGCTGTGTTCCACTCTTTTAGGAAAAACGATTAACCGGTAAGGCACTGTTTTCCTGAGATATAAGGGAGCTCTGCTTCGAAGTTTTATCATTCTTATATCTTCGAAAACCATTTGTTGCTTGCCGGTATATAAAACCGTCTTATTTGTTCACTTGGGACATAACTTCTTCTACGAAGTTATCCACTTTTTTCTCCAGACCTTCACCCAGTTCGTAACGAACGAAACGACGGATAGAGATGTTCTCACCGATTTGGCTGATTTTTTCATTCAGCAATTGGGAGATTGTTTTGTCTGGATCTTTAACGAAAGTTTGTTCCATCAGGCAATACTCTTCGTAGTATTTGCTGATACGGCCTTCAACCATTTTTTCAACGATTTTTTCTGGTTTACCTTCGTTCAGAGCTTGAGCTTTCAAGATTTCTTTTTCTTTTTCCAGCTCGTCAGCAGGAACTTCTTCACGAGTAACGTACTTAGGACTAGCTGCAGCAATTTGCATAGCGATGTCTTTAACGAACTCTTTGAATTGGTCTGTTTTACCTACGAAGTCTGTTTCGCAGTTAACTTCTACCAGCACACCAATACGGCCACCAGCGTGGATATAAGATTCTACAGTACCTTCAGTCGCTGCACGACCTGCTTTGTTCGCAGCTGCAGACAGACCTTTTTCACGCAGGATTTCAGCTGCTTTTGTGATGTCCCCATTTGCTTCTTCCAATGCTTTTTTGCAATCGAGCATACCAGCGCCCGTTTTTTCACGAAGTTCTTTTACTGCACTCGCGTTAACTGCCATTATTAATTCCCTCCAAATAAGTATTGTACGTACACTCTAAAAAAAGGGCAGTGAGAGGTTATCCACCTACCAACCACCCTTTTCATTTAGTTCATTCGTTATGTTCGAATCTATTAAGCGGAAGTTTCTTCGCCTTGGTTAGCTTCGATCACGGCATCAGCCATTTTACCTGTCAACAGCTTAACAGCGCGGATTGCGTCGTCGTTACCTGGGATAACATAATCGATTTCGTCCGGATCGCAGTTTGTATCAACGATACCCACAATTGGGATACCCAATTTGCGAGCTTCAGCAACAGCGATACGCTCTTTGCGTGGATCGATGATGAACAGGGCGCTTGGCAGGCCTTTCATATTTTTAATACCGCCGAGGAATTTCTCCAGACGATCTTTTTCTTTGCGAAGCAAGATAACTTCTTTTTTAGGCAATACAGCGAATGTACCGTCTTCTTCCCAAGCTTCCAGTTGTTTCAAACGATCAATACGTTTTTGAATGGTTTGGAAGTTAGTCAGGGTACCGCCCAACCAGCGTTGGTTAATGTAGAACTGACCAGCGCGTTCAGCTTCTTCTTTAACGGAATCTTGAGCTTGTTTCTTAGTACCCACGAAAAGAATTGTACCATTCTCTCCTGCGATTCCTTTAACGAAGTTGTAAGCCTCTTCGACTTTTTTCACTGTCTTTTGCAAGTCAATGATATAAATTCCGTTTCTTTCAGTGAAGATATAACGATCCATTTTTGGGTTCCAACGACGTGTTTGGTGACCGAAGTGTACCCCAGCTTCGAGAAGCTGCTTCATGGAGATTACTGCCATCTTCACACACCTCCTAGTGGTTTTTTATTGTGTCCTCCGCCGGCATCATTTTTCGCCAAGACTCTCCATCAGGAAAGCACCCTCAACAAAATTAGCACATGCGTGTGTTTTAACACCGTTATCTAATATAGCATAACTGCTGGGCTGATGCAACACTCTTTCAGTCCCATAAAGCATCGGACACAGCATAATAATGTTTATGCGATTTTTTTGTACTTTAAGTACTGGCCAACCCGGAAATAAAATAAAAGAACCGCCTTGCCTGAAGTACTCAGCTTGACGGTTCCTTTGTTATTTTGGCGATGATCGATTCGAAGCTCTCACCTTTTTCAAGCGCGTATGTACCCACTTGAATTTTGGTATTGATTCGCTCAGCCTTTCCCGCTTTAATAAAGGCTTGTGCGTCATCCACTATACCAGCTTTTTCAAGATTTCCAGCGACAATCGCCAAACTGTTTCCTGAACGCACTCTAAAAGTTACCGTAGCGGCTTGAGGTTCGTTCGGTGACGCTGGCTCTGTTGCTTTGGGTTCGCTCACTGCATTTTGTTTCTTATCTCCACGTGAAGCTGGTTGCTGAGGTTCCTTGGGTTCTTCTGGAGTATTCGTATCCTCTGCCTTTTCAGGCACAGTAGCAGTGTCCCCTTGCATCTCACTGCTCTCCTGTTTCTTCTTTGCCACCCACTCGGCTTCGGTATAAAGTTCGTCATCCGTACCGACAAGCTTCATATCCAACCTTTTGGCAGCCGTTTCCAATTGTTCCTTCGTCAGCTCAGCTGCAGCTGTACCCGTTTCCAAATTGCTATCTGATAGAGCATTTTGCCCTACTGTGGCAAGCTGAAGCAGCACTGCTCCAATAATCATGCCCGTTCCGATTCCAATCCATAGGGAGCGCTTGTCCATCTCTTAGCCCTCCTCCCGCTCTGCCAACTGGAGTATCAGCTGCACTTCTCCACGTTGTATGCCTATCTGTTTCGCGATCGCATCCACTGATTTGCCTTCATCATATAAATGAAACAATTCTGAATATCGGTCCTTGATGGACTCTCGTTCATTAACAGGCTCTTGCACAAGTTGTGGCGACTCGCTTTCTGAACCCTGTTTAGCAGTGTCTGCTCTTACACTAGCTACAAGAGCCTGTGCCTGTAATCCGTTTAAATTATCCGCTGAAGCAGGCGGAACCTGAATGGTTTCAGCAGCTTTACTTTTTTCAAGCTCGTTCAAACGCTTTTGCAATTCTTCAAGCTGCATTTGCATGCGTTGATCTGCAGCTGCCGCCTCACCCTTCATTTCAGCAACACGCTGAATAAGAGCATCATTATCGCTTTCGATTTCAGCCATATAATGTTCAAGCGTGGATTCCATCTCTTGCACCAATTGATGCCCTGGTTCCTGCGGTTTATTTTTCTTGGGCATGATGAATGCATATGCAATGGCACAGGCACCTAATATGACAATAATGACCCATGGTGACAAATTGGTTCCTCTCCTTTGGATATGGCCTTCAAAGCTCAAGTCTTCATCTTCGTAAAAGCAACGGGTTACAACGACAGATCAACATGCTTTCCTTTGTACGGATGCTCGGCAGGTTTGAGGTGTTCTTGCTCCAAGGCAGCCTCCTGCTCCTGAGAAGCACCATGGTGATCTCCGTCATTGGAGTGACCGTCCCGTACACCTGTATGTGCAGTTTCTTCCATTGCCTCACTGCGCTGTCTTGCCTCTTCTGCTTCCTTGGCGGTTTGCACTGCCAACAAATTTTGATCTGTGACCGGCCGCTGCTGATATTCACTCTGATACCGACCGGCTTCACTGGTTCTTGGTACCGCAATCTGCAACTCTACTGCCTTAAAACTCATACGCTCACCTCACGGTTTCGAATGGTTTTCTCCATGTGCCTAATGCTGTACTTAAACGTATGGGGCCATCGTAATATCCCCGTCATGATAATAAAATGAAATTCTGCTTAACGGATCTTTAATAAATTTAGTGTATCTGCCGATAACTATTTTAGAGCCTCCGTAAATCATCTTAAGAATATCCACTCGAGCTCTGCTTGTATCTTCCAGTACCTTTTCAATTTCAAAAATTCGCATCTTCGTATCTTCGTTAAGTCGAAGTGCAGACTTCTGTGTAGCCGTAAGCTTAATCCGCATTGACATTTTGTCTGGACTCAGTTGACCGGCGGCAGCTAGCTGATCCAGTAGCACCAGGGCTTTCTTCGTTTTGTCCAAGGAATCCATCTGTTCCCTAAGCACCTTGCGCAAGTCACTCAGTTCATTACGGAGTTTGGGAAGGACACCAACTTCAATTGAAGTTACGGTTGACATACTGTTACCGATAATACGAGCTGACACATTTTCGCCAGCTTGAATGGATCCGCCAACAATAAGTCCCTTGGTACCTGCACAGATCACTGCCCTGCCTGCACGAATGTTGGAATGCATAATGCTTTGGGAGACGAGTACATCTTCACCGGCATCAACGTTACCTTCTTGAATAAAGGTACATTTAACATTATGGCCTGCTTGAACAAGTCCTTTGTTATATCCGATAATGCCACCGGTAATCTCGACAGATCCACCTGCTTCAAGTTCAGCACCTTCGACACCGCCGACAACGCGTATGTCTCCCGCTGCTTTTATTTTGAAGCCGGTAAGTACATTGCCACGTATGACAACTGTGCCTACGAAATCAATATTACCGATATTGTAATCTACATCACCATTGATTTCGTATACCGGAAATACATTCAGTTTGTTGCCTTCCGTCTTGGTAACCAATCCATCCAAGGCAGCATACATCGCAGACCCATCCGGATTAATGACGACATTCTTCCCAATTTTGAATCGGGCGTCCTTCCCTGGACGATACGGAATCTCCTCACCTGTAACAGCTCGGCCCGCTGTGCCCTCAACAGGCGGGATACGTTCGGCAATGATTTGACCAGATTTTACATTGTTTAATCGAGTTACTTCCTTGTAGTCCACCTTGCCATCTTCTGCTTCCAAAGGTCGACGTTCATGCGAATCATCCATCCCTACCAGTACCTTGATATAACCATCGGTTCCTGGGACAGCAGCGATGCCTTCAGCAATTTTGCACTGCGAATTTATATATGTTTCAGGTTGGTTCACAAAAACAAGCAATGCCTCGCGCAGAACACCATACTTAATGCCCTGACCGGCAATATATTGTTCCAGTTCATCCAATGTGCAGGCGAAACCTTCTTCCTGTTTGGAAAATTCAAGGTAGGCCGTACTTTTATCTTCCGATAAAACAACGCTTAGGCATTGTTCCAAAGCAATTCGCTGTGTCAATGCAGTTCTTCCCCCTTTTAGACTTTCCACTCCCCGAAATCCGTATAATCAAGCTCTCTATCAATCTTTGCGCATCAACAAATCCTTCTGTTTTTCCAGCGTTCCACGGAGTCTTAATATGGCTTTGGAATGCAGCTGGGATATACGTGATGGAGAAAGAGACATTACTTCGGCGATCTCACTAAGTGACAAATCTTCGTAATACAAGAGGGAGACGACTGTTCTCTCTTTTACCGTCAGCTTGTCGAGTCCCTGAACCAAGGCATCCTTCAGATAAAACTCATTTACTTTGTAATCCGGGTTTTTGGCCTTTTCATCCACCATCAAGGAAAGACGAGTCTCTGATTCTTCTTCCCGAATCGGATCTTCAAGGGAACACAGTGACATCACGGCCACTTCCTGAAGCATATGTTGAAAATCTTTTGTAGACACATCAAGGAATTGACTCATTTCCTCATCGCTTACTGACCGTAAATAGGTTTGCTCCAACTGTTGATATGCATCCTCGATTCGTTTAGCTTTTTCCCGTACCGAACGAGGAACCCAGTCCCCTTGACGCAAACCGTCCAGGATTGCGCCTCGAACACGCCATGAAGCATACGTCTCAAATTGAAGGCCTCGTTCATAGTCGAATTTCTCAAGAGCATCGATTAGTCCCATGACACCATTGCTCTCAAGATCATCTTTCGGGACATTTTTGGGTAACCCAACTGCCAAACGTCCGGATACATAATTTACAATGTGAAGATACTTTTCAATCAATGCTTTCTTGGCTTCAAGATCTCCGTGCTCTTTCCACTTTTCCCACAGGTCAGCATGGTTCAAATGTGAAGCTTTACGCTCGTCCAATTGCTTTCACCCTCCTTATTTGTCTGTCAGGTGACGAACGGCCTGCGCCAATTCTTCCGGATCTTTGGTCCGTACCAGTTTAGGCGGATCCAATGGGGCGAAACCCGTTGGAGCTTTCGTCTCGGATGGCGGAATTTCTTCCCCAGAGGAGGCGTTCTGTCCATTCTTGAGCAAGTCGTTCAGCTCTTGTCCATCGTCTTCGAGTTTAATGTCCACCTGTGAACCTCTTACATCTGGACCGATTGGGGGATCATAATCGAATCCCTTACTCCCTGCGGATGGGGTCAGCAGCAACCCTAGCCCCCAGCGCAAA
The DNA here is from genome assembly GCF_047246825.1 of Paenibacillus xylanilyticus. Lineage (GTDB taxonomy): Bacteria > Bacillota > Bacilli > Paenibacillales > Paenibacillaceae > Paenibacillus > Paenibacillus xylanilyticus_B. The sequence continues at coordinate 1,660,950 of NZ_JBFOLB010000001.1, forward strand.
CCAAAAGCAAGGGCATACCAGGCTACGAATCCGATTAATCCGCGAATTAAACTGGTCATCAACAAATTGCTGCTGTATGCTACAAAAAAAGTCAGAATAAATCCGACTATGCCTGCTCCAAGATTAATGCGGTAGTTTCCTATCATCATTTTATAATTCCTTTACACCCATTTGTACACTTCTAATATTTAAAATTCCTGTTTCACAGTCCATTTCAATGGTTCGGCCATAATTACCACCGGTATCTTCAGCAAGAAGAGGTATACCCAGCTTTTGTAACCATTCCCGGCATGACTCCGCATTTCTTGGCCCAATGCGCATGGTATCTCCAGCGCCTGAAAAGGCAAACATCTGGGCTCCTCCTGCCATCTTGGACACGATTCGTGAGCGAGATGCACCGAGTTTCAACATCTTTTCTAGCAGCTCAGGCAATGCCGTGTCCGCATATTTAGCAGTGTTCAATTTCCCTTCTCTAGCAATCTCTGAAGAAGGAAGCATGACATGCGCCATTCCAGCCAGTTTCAAATGCGGATCATACATCGTTAATCCTACACAAGAACCAAGGCCAGTCGTGCGGATTATGCCAGGAAGGTGAGCAATGTTCAAATCCGCCATACCGACTTTAACGACGCTTTTTTCTTCAATCATGATCCAGCGGCACCCCTAAAGATTCAAATATCTTGGCAAATGACAACGGATCGGGAATCAGGAAAAATTGACCCTCGACCTGATCTTCACCCTCGAAGAACGAAGTGTCTATCAGCAGTGCATCGTCTCCCATTTCACCGAACTGCAGCAAGCCGTAACTAAGTATTGCGCCTGCCATATCAATCGCTAGTCCGGGAACCGTAGGATACATCGACAGTTTTGTGAAATCTGCAAGTGATGAGAGATACGATCCAGCCAGGATATTACCGATTTCGGATAACGCAGACTGTTCCATGTCCGTAAACATGAGACCTTCCTTCAGATCAAATCCGGCAAGTCGGTTCAGCAGCATTTTGGCAGCCTCTGGAGTCATCATGAAAAACAGATTCCCCGGCGCCTCGCCTTCAACACGCAAAAAGACAGTAACCACAATTCGTTCGTCCCCGCCCACTTTTTCTGCAACTTCCTCAAAAGGGAGCATCTGTACTGTCGGCACACCCATGTCAATCGGTCTATTCAGAAGCTGAGACAACGCCGTTGCGGCGTTGCCTGCTCCAATGTTACCGACCTCTTTGAGCACATCCATTTGGAATCCCTCAAATCGGTTGAACATCTCCACGTGTTAGCCCTCGACACTTTCCAGCTGTACAACCTCGCTTTTATTCAATACTTCGTGCAGATTCAGCATGATCAGCAAACGCTCATTTTCCAATTTAGCCACACCGCGCAGATATCGTGCCTTGACTCCACCAACCACTTCCGGAGGACTATCGATTGCACTGCTCTTAATATCAATTACATCATTGGCCGCATCAACGATAAATCCGACCTGCATGTCTCCCACTGCTACGATAACAATACGTGTTTGATCCGTATATTCCGTTTCAGGCAGGGAAAACCGACCTCGCAAATCAATAACCGGGATTACAACCCCACGTAAATTAATAACCCCTTTTACGAAGGAAAATGTCTTAGGGACACGAGTAATTGGCATCATCCGCTCAATTGTCTGAACCTTCTCGACCTCAATACCGTACTCTTCCGAACCTAATTTAAAGACGATGACTTTCAATTCTTCTTCCATGGATAAAACCTCCCTATTAAGTGTAAGGCTTACGTAAATGTTTATTTAATAAATGCGTTAGGGTCAACGATCAGAGCTACTTGACCATCTCCCAGGATGGTTGCTCCGGAGATTCCTTCAATGGAAGGAAGATAGCTTCCCATCGATTTGAGAACAATCTCGCTCTGTCCAATGAATTCTTCGACGGAAACCGCTGCGAGGCGATCACCTTTACGGATTACGACAATTTCTGTCTCCGACTCATCTTCATCATTGAAGTCAGGCACCCCGAACACTTCATTTAGTGACAAGTACGGAATGAGCGATTCACGGAAAGTGATCATTTTGTTGCCATGAATATTCCGAACCTGCTCACGCTGCACAATTGCCGTCTCCACGATGGAGGACAAAGGAATCGCATATTTTTCGGAACCCACTCGTACAAGCATTGCAGCGATAATGGACAACGTCAATGGCAGTTGAACCGAGAAATTAGTACCTTTGCCAGGTGTGGAGTGAATGGTCACATTACCGCCCAAGGAAGTAATCTTGGATTTTACAACATCCAGTCCGACTCCACGTCCAGAAATATCCGAGATTTTGTCAGCTGTACTGAAACCCGGGGCAAACAGCAACTGATTGACTTCATCGTCGCTCATTTTGGCACCCTGTTCTTCCGTTACAACCCCGCGTTTGATGGCTGTTTGCAAAAGCTTCTCACGATAAATTCCCTTGCCGTCGTCTTCAATCTCAATAAAAACATGATTTCCACTGTGGAAGGCACGAAGGTTAACTGTACCCATTTCCGGTTTCCCGGCCGCAATACGTTCAGCGATCGACTCTACACCGTGGTCAACAGCGTTACGCAGCAAATGCACCAGTGGGTCACCAATCTCATCAATGACGGTACGGTCCAATTCAGTTTCAGCACCGGTAATGACCAGATCGATTTTTTTATCCAGCGTCTTGGCCAGGTCACGAATCATCCGCGGGAAACGGTTAAATACGGTATCCACAGGTACCATCCGCAGTTTAAGTACGATATTTTGCAGGTCTGAGCTAACTCTGCTAAGATGAGCAACCGTATCGGATAGATCATTATTACCCGTTTCGCTCGCCAACTGCTCCAGACGCGAACGATCAATCAGCAATTCACTGAACAAATTCATAAGCACATCCAAACGCTCGATATCCACTCGGATCGTGCGCGAAGGTGCAGCTGTCTGTTTAGCTGGTGCAGTAGGCTTGGCTGCTGCCTTTTCTTCCGTTTTCACGGCAGGTACAATCTCTTGTGATACAGCTGTAGCTATAGCGACAGTTTCAGCTTCAACCGCTGCTGCTGCCTGGTTGGTCATTTGCTGAAGTGTTTCCTGATCCAGCTGAATCACTTTGGCACTTTCTATCTCTGAAATGCTTAATATATTTTTTTCCAGTTCCTGCGCTTCTTTGGTTGTTATGTAATACAACGAGAAACTGCGCTCAAACTTCTCCTGCTCAATATCTTGAACGGATGGGAAAGACTTCACCACTTCACCGGAACGTTCCAAGAGATCAAATACCATGTAGGCACGTACGCCTTTCAGCTGGCTATCCTCACTAACAAGCACATCGATGTAAAAGACACGATGCCCTTCAGCGATGGACTGGTCCAGTACAGAGTATTGGAACTCGTCCAAATCAACAGCAGAGGAAATGGACTCTACCGGCTTACTTGTTGCTGTAGCCGCTGGAGTTTTACCACCTGTCCATTCCCCACTTTCAATGGCTTGAAGGGAAGCAACAATGGCAGAAACGTCCGCCTTACCTTCTCCACCACCAGTAATGTCCTGAACCATGGTTTCAAGCGCATCCAAACTCTTAAACAGGGTATCAAAAATATAATCCTGCATTTTCAACTTCTCGTTACGTACCAGATCTAACACATTCTCCATTTTGTGTGTCAATGATGCCAAATCCTCAAAACCCATCGTAGCGGCCATACCTTTCAAAGTATGAGCAGAGCGGAAGATGACCTGAACTATGCTAAGGTCCTCCGGATTGCCTTCGAGTTGAAGCATATTGTCGTTAAGGGATTGCAGATGATCATTAGACTCATCAATAAACATGGATAAATATTGGTTCATGTCCATTGTGAGGCACCTCCTCCATGAGTTACACTCCGTTTATTTCACTGCTTGAACAAGTTTTGTGGCGATCTCCTGCAATGGCAGAAGATGGCGTACGCACTGCAGCTCTGCAGCAGAACGCGGCATTCCATACACAACACAAGTCTCTTCATTTTCCGCAAAGGTGGATGTGACACCGGCTTCATACAGTTTCTTCATCATGCGAGCTCCATCACTACCCATACCCGTCAGCAAAACCAAATGTCGCTGAAGTGATGTGAATGGCAATAACGACTCAAACATCGTGTCCACTGAAGGCCTATGTCCATTTACCGGATGCTCCTCAGTAAGCTTCAAAATATACTTTCCATCTGCCGTTTTGCTTACTATGATGTGATAACCACCAGGAGCGATATAAGCAGACCCTTTTTTTAGAACCATACCATCTTCAGCCTCAACCACATGCAGCGGACTGAACGTATTTAAGCGTTGTGCCAAAGAACGGGTAAAGTTCGGCGGCATGTGCTGCACGATAATGACAGGTGCAGGCAAATCAGCAGGCAGTTCCTCAAGCAATGTTTTTAGGGCTCTTGGACCTCCTGTAGAGCAGCCAATAGCGACAATTTTGTTGAAAGCTCCTTCAGTACCCGCTACTGCTTTTGGTATTGGTATTGGGCGATTTGAGGCAGCAGCGACCTGATCCACCGCTGATCGTAATGGTTCAGAGTTCCGACTCTCCTTCGGCGAAGGGACGGGCTTAATAGGTTTCAGCGTTTTAGCTTCTCTTACGTCAGGAAGACGATTGGGACTCTTTGGAGCCTCTGCCTTTTTGTCTGACCGCTCTTTTTTCTGATCCCCCAGTGATGCGTTTCGCTTCAGGGGTTGGGATTGGAAACGTTCGCTTTGTTCACCGGTTGGGCGTGTGACCGGCTGAACCGGGTCAATCCGTTTTTGTGCTGGTTCTCTGTGAACTTGCGTAGGCGTTCCTCTCTGTACCCGCTGAGATTGACGCAAGACGTCGTCCTGAATCTCTTTCCTCTTTTGCAAGGATGCCTCGCGGTCCGCTTTACGCTTAATTTCATTCATGGCCGCCCGCATTCTTTCGACGAGGGCCTTACCTACCTGAGCAATATCCTGATCATGTGAAATGGAAGGCTTTCGGATAAAATCGAACGCTCCAGCTTCAAGCGCCATAATGGTTTCTTTCATCCCTTGTTCATTGATACCAGATAGCATAATGACAGGAACAGATGATTGTTGCATTATTGATTTTAGTGCATCCAATCCATTCATTTCAGGCATTTCAACATCCATTGTAATAACGTCAGGCTTTACATCCACTGCTTTCTGTATTGCTTCCTTGCCGGTTGAAGCAGTTGCCGCAACTTTGAATTCCGGGTCCGCTTCAATTAAATCCGTGACAATTTTGCGCATAAAAGCGGAATCATCGACAACTAATACTTGATACACCGCCATGTTTGGTCCACCTCTGTTTCCTTTTTTCAGAAATCATGTTGTCTTCCTAAGCCACTTTTTCATAAATCCCCTGATTCCTGTCAAGGTTCCGGATTCGTTAACCGCAGGTTCAGCCAGATAGCGAAGGGCAAGTCGCTGTATATCTCTGGAAGCTTTTGATTGGGGATAGGCCAGGCTGTAAGGCACCTGTCTCTTCACCGCTTTTACGACATTCGGATCCTCAGAAACATACCCAAGCAGGGGGATATCGGTCTGCAAAAAACGTTTAGCTACCCCTGCTATTTTATCGGCCACCCGTTCCGATTCCTGTTCATTTTCAACGCGGTTAACGATCATCCGAAAAGGTGTAGCATTTTCCTGACCATGCATCACTTTGACCAGAGCATATGCATCTGTTATGGAAGTTGGTTCAGGTGTGGTTATAATCATACATTCGTCAGCTGCACCGATGAACTTCATATTCTCTCTAGAGAGCCCCGCTCCGGTATCAAAAATGACATAGTCCATTTCTTGTGCAACCATTTCCACTTGCTCTGCAAAAAACTCCAAATCACGATCCGACAAAGAAAATAATTCTTTCATGCCCGATCCACCAGCTATATAGGGCAACCCGTTCGCACCAAGCTGTATGATTTCCTGTATGGACTTTTGCCGATACAATAAATGATACAAATTATAAGGGGATGAAGCCCCCATAAGGACATCAATATTGGCCATCCCGATATCTGCATCAAACACAAGTACCTTCCGCCCCAGAGTTTGTAACGCAAGTGCAAAATTTAAAGTGAAGTTGGATTTCCCTACTCCTCCTTTTCCACTTGCAATAGTTAAGATCTTGGAAGAACGGCTACTGCGCTCCATACCGTTCTCTCCTCTGGGTGCTGACACCATACTTCGAAGTGAGGCTGCCTGGTCTCTCATTGTGCAAGCTCTCCCAGTAGTTGTTTAGTCAGGGTCCCTGGATCGGGTTTTAACAAATCATCAGGAACGTTCTGTCCATTGGTCACATAGGCAAGCTTTAACGGGAAACGATGCAAAAGATTAATCATCGGACCACAAGTGCCGGTTTCGTCCATCTTGGTGAAGATGATTTTATCCAAACCATACTTACTGAAATGTTCAGTAATTTCAAACATATCCGCACTTTTGGATGTCATGCTCATGACCAGAAAGGTTTCACTATTCTCTACAGGAGCCAGCAAGCTTTGCAACTCAGATACCAGCAGTTCGTTTCTATAGTTTCTTCCTGCGGTATCCATAAAGATCAGGTCACAATCCTGCAGGCGGGATATAGCTCGCTGTGTATCTCCGGGAGACTGTACAACCTCAAGTGGAACATTCAAAATGGAAGCGTAGGTTCTAAGCTGTTCCACTGCTGAAATACGGTATGTGTCCGAAGTGATAAATCCGACTTTGCGATGATGTTTAAACATCTGCTCAGCAGCTAGTTTGGCAATAGTCGTTGTTTTCCCCACTCCTGTGGGTCCAGCAACATAAACAATTCGAGTCCCAGGTAATATGCCGGCATCAACACGTTCCTCTAGAAACTGCAAAATCTGTTGCTGAACTGACTCAACAATTCCTTTTTCTTCCAGGTCACTGGCATCCAACTGCTTCTCAGCCTCTTCAAACCATGACTCGAATACCTCTGCGGATACTTCTTGGCGGATCAGCCGTTCTCTTAGAGAATGGAACTCTTCAGGTAAAGGGTCAGCCGGGGCACTCTGCTTGGATAATTGAGTCATCATTTTTTTGAGTTCTTTCAGTTCAGACATCAGTTCAACTTGTCGCCCCTGTTTTTCTTCCTCCAGCACGGGAGAAGATGGTGAACCCGAAAAATCCGCTCCTTCCGGTCGCGGTTTATAATCCATGCTTGAGTCCAATTTACCGAGCCCGAAGTCTGATTCGATGTTACTCGATCCAGACTTGGCAGCGGTCTCCTTGCGTTGCTCATTCAAATCCTGATCGGGAACATTGGCAGCAGATTCATTGGCTTCGTTTGCAAATGAACGAGCCGTTTGCCGATACGCTTCAGGAACAAACGCACGTGGTACTGGTGTAAATGGGTTCTGCATTTGCTTTTTGGCTTCTTTTCTCTCTTCTTCTTCAACTGCCGCCACAACTTCAATTCTTTTTTTGCGAAACATTCCCATCATTCCGCCCACCTTGATTTCTTTGGTGGACAGAATGACAGCGTCACTTCCTAGGTCTTTCCGAATCTGAAGCATAGCTTCGGGCATGGTCTCAACAATATATTGTTTTACTCTCATAAGTTCACCACTCCGACACTTTGGATTTCAACATTCGGTTCCAACTCACTATAGGATAGTACCGGTATGTCCTGCATGGTACGTTCTATGACTTGACGCAGATACATACGAATGGTTGGAGAAGTTAATACAACAGGTTGTTGACCTGATTGGATCAGTCGATTGACCTGTTCGGTCAATTTTTGATACACACTCTGTGTTGAAGCAGGATCCAAGGCAAGATAACTACCCTGTTCGGATTGCTGCACACTCTCGGCAATTTTCTTCTCCAGTCCAGGTCCAACCGTAATCACTCTGAGCGTTTCACCTTTTTGGGAGAACTGTTGAGTGATTTGACGGGAGAGCGATTGTCTTACGTACTCTGTCAGAACATCCGGGTCTTTCGTATACGTCCCGTAATCTGCCAGTGTCTCGAAGATCGTGACCATATCTCGAATTGAGATCTTCTCACGCAGAAGTTTAGCCAACACTTTTTGTACATCCCCAATGGCCAAAACCGAAGGAATCAGCTCATCCACAAGTGCAGCATAGTTCTCTCTGAGATTATCCACAAGCGCCTTCGTCTCTTGTCTACCAAGCAGCTCATGCGCATGTTTCTTGATCAGTTCCGTCAGATGGGTAGCAACAACAGAAGGTGGATCCACAACCGTGTAACCCGCAAGCTCAGCTCGATCTTTGGTCACTTCGTCGATCCAGAGGGCAGGAAGACCAAAAGCCGGTTCCGTCGTTTCAATACCTGTAACAGACTCCTCTTCATATCCTGGACTCATAGCCAGATAATGATTAAGCAGCAATTCACCGCCACCAACCACATTACCCTTGATCTTAATGACATACTCATTAGGCCTTAATTGAATGTTATCTCGAATCCGTATCACTGGTACCACGAGTCCCAATTCAAGTGCACATTGTCTACGTATCATAATAATCCGGTCCAATAGATCTCCGCCCTGCTGATTATCAGCGAGAGGGATCAATCCATACCCAAATTCGAACTCAATCGGATCAACCTGAAGCAGATTAATTACGCTTTCTGGACTTCTAACCTCTTCAATCTGCTGCTCCTCCTCCATCTGTTCTTCTGCTTCTTGTTTGGATTTCAGATTATTCTGCATCCTCCAAGCGGCAAATGCCAATATACCCGCCAAAGGTATTGTCGTAATGGCATGAATCGGAGTGAAGAAACCAAGCATTGCGATTACAAAAGCTACAATATAAATGAGCGTCGGGTATGTAAACAACTGCCCCGTAATATCATCTGCCAAATTTCCTTCGGATGACGCTCTTGTGACAATAAGTCCCGCTGCTGTTGAAATCAGGAGAGCAGGAATCTGACTTACCAATCCATCCCCGATTGTTAATACAGAGTAAGTGGATAATGCATCTGCAAACGAGAGACCATGCACGGTCATACCGATGATAAACCCACCAATGAGATTGATCAGCAAGATGATAATACTTGCGATGGCGTCTCCTTTTACGAATTTACTCGCTCCGTCCATTGCTCCGTAGAAATCAGCTTCTCTCTCAATTTTGGAACGACGCTCACGCGCCTGTTGCTCATTGATCAAGCCTGCATTTAAATCCGCATCAATACTCATCTGTTTACCAGGCATCGCATCGAGTGTAAAACGAGCTGCAACTTCAGCTACACGTTCTGACCCCTTGGTGATAACGATAAACTGAACAACGACCAGTATGAGAAAGACGATAAAACCGATAGCAATCTGACCGCCTGCGATCCAACTACCGAAGGTGGCTACAACAGATCCCGCGTCACCTTCTCCAAGAATCAGCTTTGTTGTTGAAATATTCAAAGCTAATCGAAACAGTGTCGTAATCAACAACAATGCTGGAAAGATGGAGAATTGCAACGCTTCCTTGCTGTTCATCGCAACGAGCAGAATCATTAATGCAAGTGAAATGTTGACAACAAGCAGCATATCCAACAACCAGGTTGGGATCGGGAGAATCATCATCAACACAATGCCGATGATACCCGCAAGGACAGCAATATCTTTAGTTTTCAATGAATGTACGGCCTCCGATCCCTTTTATTTCGTTCTGCCCTTTAATTTATATACATAAGCCAGCACTTCGGCTACCGCTTGAAACAAATCAGCCGGTATGGCGTCGCCAATCTCGGCCCTCTGGAACAATGCCCGTGCCAGCGGCTTGTTTTCCATTGTAATGACACCGTGCTCTTTGGCAATTTCCCTAATGCGCAAGGCGACATAATCCTGACCTTTGGCAATAATCTGAGGTGCCTCCATCTCGGAACCTTCATACTTCAGCGCAACCGCAAAGTGCGTCGGGTTCGTGATAATGACATCTGCATTGGGAACTTCTTGCATCATGCGCTGTACAGCCATACGACGCTGTCGTTCCCTGATTTTGCCCTTGATCAGCGGGTCACCTTCCATTTTTTTATATTCATCCTTGATGTCCTGCTTGGACATTCGAATGTTTTTCTCGTAATCATATTTCTGATACATATAGTCGAATACTGCAAGTACCATTAAGGCAACAGCAATCTTGACACCCAGATTCAGGGTGATTGAAGCTGAAAAATGTAAAATGGCATCCAGAGAATAATGAGAAAGCGATGTAATTTCCGATTGGTAACTTATAATCGTACTGTAGACAAGGTATCCGATAATCAACATTTTCAGAATGGATTTTGCAAACTCCACTAACGAGCGGAGTGAGAAAATGTTTTTGAATCCTTTGATTGGATCTAGCTTTTCAAGCTTAGGCTTCAATCCTTCTCCTACAAGGAGAAAACCAACCTGCATATAATTGACTATCAATCCGACAAGTGCAGCACCAAGCAGTACGGGGGCAAGCAACAGCATGACTTCAATGCCATAACGCATCATAAGCGCCATTACATTCTCGCCGGTGATCTCCAAGCTCAGTCGATTCATAAAGATATCCGTGAATAACCGGACGATGCGTTCTTTGTAAAAGTTACTGAATACCATCATGATTACAAAGGTGAACAGGAGAATGGATGCCCCAGAGATCTCCATACTTTTGACAACCTGTCCCTTTTTGCGCGTATCCTGCCTTTTTTTCGGGGTGGCTTTTTCTGTCTTCTCCCCTGCGAATAACTGAAGGTCAAGTTGAAATTTCATTTAAATCCTGTCCTCCGTTTCCTTTAACCTGGCCTCTGTCCGATCGTCCCAAGCAATTTTTCCATAGATCTGAACATCGCTTCGAACAATTGACCAAATACAAAGGCGAAGCTCGGAACCATCAAAAGCAATATGGCGATCCCCACCAGAACCTTTAACGGCATACCGACAGCAAACACATTGAATTGAGGAGCAGTTTTAGCCAGAAAACCCAATCCCACGTCCGTCAAAAACAAAGCCACTACAATAGGTGCCGACATTTGAAAAGCAAGCATAAAGGCCTCACCCAAAGCATGAACGAGAAACTCAGCAATACTTCCATCGGCCAATCGTATGAAAAAGGCATTGGATAACGGTATCCAGCGATAGCTGTAAACTATGGCATCCAGAAGATAGTGGTGACCATTCATCGTCAGGAAAAGCAGCATAGCAAAAGCGTATTTGAAATTACCTGTCAGCGGTGCGGAAGCCCCCGTCATCGGGTCAAAAACATTCGCCATACCAAAGCCAATCTGAAGATCAATAAATGTTCCAGCGGTCTGCACAGCTGTCATGATCAAATAGGCTACAAACCCTAGCAGCAAACCTATCAATATCTCTCGGATAATCAATAGAATGTAACTCAGATCGGTAGGTACTTCCTGATTCATACCATAAACGACATAAACCGTTAATGTCACAAATGCCGATAAACCCACCTTAATGGAATTCGGGACATTTCGAGCTGAAAACACTGGTGCAGTTACAAAAAATGATGCAATTCGACAAAACATAAGCAGAGCGACAGGAAAACTTTGCAACAATGTCTCCATTGGCGAAAGCCTACCCTATATATCTGTATAAATTATCAAGAATGTTATACGTGAAATCTACCAAAATATTTAAAATCCATGGCCCAAATAAGAGCACTGCCAAAAGTACGGCAATAATTTTAGGAACAAAGGCCAATGTCTGCTCCTGAATTTGAGTTGTTGCCTGAAATACACTGATAATGAGACCCACAACTAGAGCCAGTATAAGCATGGGTGCGCTGGCCAGCAGTGACGTATATACTGCTTTCCCGGCCAGACCTATAATAAATTCTGAAGTCATGACCGTCCTCCTTTAACTTTCCTGCTCATGTGTTAAAGCTTAGCAACAGTGACTTCACTACAAGATACCAGCCATCGACAAGGACAAATAACAATATCTTAAATGGTAATGAGATCATGACCGGTGGAAGCATCATCATCCCCATAGCCATTAGCGTACTTGCAACCACGATGTCTATGACCAGGAATGGTATGAATATCATAAATCCCATCTGGAATGCTGTCTTCAATTCACTTATTGCATACGCTGGCACCATGACAGTGATCGGTATATCTTGATAAGTTTCCGGTTGTTCGGTCTGATTATATTTCATAAATAGCAGTAAATCCTTCTCCCTGGTATGGGAGAACATGAATTTCTTTATGGGATCCTGAGCCTTTTCAAGCGCTTCCGTTTGCGTGATGTCTCCTTTGAGATAGGGTTGAAGAGCTACCTGATTAATGGAAGACAGCGTCGGTGACATGATAAACAGTGTCAGGAAGAGCGCTAAACCGACAAGCACCTGATTGGGCGGCATTTGTTGCGTCCCCAAGGATGTCCGTATAAAACCGAGAACGATAACAATTCGGGTGAAACTGGTCATTAACACCAGTATTGCAGGCGCTATACTTAACACCGTAATTAAGAGAATAATGGACAGAGAACTCGAACTAGGTGTTCCCCCATCTCCGCTTCCGATTTGAATATCGATGTTCGGTATCGGTTCGGCAAAGGCGACCGTCACAGATGCCAGGCTGATCAGCCCCATCAAACAACATGCTAGCCAAATCTTTTTCTTCATGAATCCCTCGACCGATCTGTAGTATTGTCTTCTTCCAGGAGCTTTTCCATCTTTTCTTTTCGGTTAGGCATCTGCCGAAGTTTCGACTCGAACAGTTCGTGAAAAGAGGCTGTATCCTCAATTTCCATTTCCCGTGGCGGTTCTTTCTTACGCAAGCGGGCTGCCAACTTGTTGATTATCGGTGAAAGGCTTCCCTGTTGTGAAGAAGCTTCTCTCTCAAATGAATCAACAATTCTTTGTGCCTCTTCCAGATCCGAGATTTTGTCCAGCAATTGTATATTCTCGCCTACGCCAACCAAATAGACATTGCCGCCAATTTCTATGATCTGCAGAGACTTGTTGGGCCCCAGCCCCACACCACCCAAAATACGGACTGTGCCGCTTCGAAACCATTGTTGATTCCGTTTGTTCAAAAAACGGAGCAGGTAAACGATAAGGACCAGGATGACGGCCAGGACGACAATCACCCATACAAGCTGAAAATAATAGTTGGTCCCAACGTCAGCTTCTCCAGGAATTCCACCCTGCGCCATCATCATGTGTCTTAGACTCCCAGCGTTTTGCTGATTGCTTCGATGACCCGGTCAGACTGGAATGGTTTAACGATGAAATCTTTGGCACCAGCCTGAATTGCATCAATTACCATTGCTTGTTGTCCCATAGCTGAACACATAATGACTTTAGCGTTCGCATCGATTTTCTTGATTTCTTTCAGTGCTGCGATCCCATCCATCTCAGGCATGGTGATATCCATCGTGATCAGATCAGGACGAAGTTCCTTAAATTTCTCAATTGCTTGTGCTCCATCCTGAGCCTCGCCAACGACCTCATATCCGTTTTTGGACAAAATGTCCCGGATCATCATTCTCATAAATGCAGCGTCGTCCACGACTAAAATTCGGTTTGCCATCTTGATTCAAGTCCTCCCTAAATTGTGCTTATTGTAATTTCTGAATTCGGTCCCATTGGCTTACGATATCTATAACACGAACACCAAAGTTTTCATCGATGACGACAACTTCTCCCTTGGCAATCAGTTTGTTATTGACCAAAATATCGACAGGTTCGCCGGCCAGTTTATCCAGTTCGACAATTGAACCTTGTGAGAGTTCCAATATATCCTTAATTTGCTTCTGGGTCCTTCCTAATTCTACGGTGACTTTAAGGGGAATGTCCATCAATAAATTCAAATTATTTTCGTCCACTTGACCGTAAGACCCATTTTGCAAATTAGCAAACTGGACGGGTTGTACATTTACATTCCTGTTCGGCATTCCGCCGTAATGCTGTGGTACACCGTATGGTTGCTGCGGAGGCATGCCATAAGGCTGTTGTGGCGGCATTCCTTGTGGCATACCCATTGGTGCCTGTCCATATCCGTTATAGTCTGGAGCAGGCGGCTGAGAAGCCTGTGGAGGCACTTGTTGCTGAACCGGTGGTTGCTCAGGTGCCACTGGTGGAGCTGCTGCTGCTGGTGCCGCGTGTGATGGTGTTGTTACCGGTGCATTAGCCGTTGATTCCTGTGCACCACCAATCAACATGTCCACCATATGTTTGGCGAAATCAACAGGCAAAAGCTGCATCAGATTGGAGTCAATCAGATCACCAATCAGGAGACGGAAAGAAACTTGAATCAACGTCTCGTCATGCGGAAGACTGCTGACACCCTCGCCACTTTCCATGTTAAGAATATCAATGCCTGGTGGAGAGATATTTACAAATCGATTGAAGATGGTAGACATGGAGGTTGCAGATGAACCCATCATTTGATTCATGGCTTCCTGAACTGCACTAATATGGATTTCGTTCAGTTCTTCATCTGCAGGATTGCCTTCACCTCCGAGCATCAGATCAGCAATGACTTGGGCATCACGCTTTTTAATCACAAGTGAATTAATTCCTTCAAATCCATCCACATAATTCACATGTACCGCAACATGCGGCTTGGGAAAAGCTTCTTCAAATTGCGAACGGCTGATGATGGATACTTTCGGTGTAGTAATATCTACTTTCAATCCCAATAGCGTGGACAAAGCTGTCGCTGCGCTACCGAAAGTAATATTACCAATCTCCCCCAATGCATCTTGTTCAAGCTCAGTCAAAAAGTCGTCAACCGTTTTTTCAACCGGTTCCGTGCTGCTCATCGATTCGGATTGCCTGAGCAAAGCATCGATTTCTTCTTGGGACAAATAATCCTTACTCGTCAAATTCTTCAACTCCTTCGGTGACAATCTTGTCTATTTGCACAGCCACACGGTCTTTGATCGTTCCCGGACTGCCCATATACTTCAATCTGTCGCCAACTTTGATGGATAATCCCTCTTCAACCGGTTTGTTTAACGTAATAACATCGCCAACCGATAAGCCTAGAAATTCAGAGATCGAAATTCTGGATTCTCCCAACTCAGCTACAATCGGCAATTTGGCTTTATTCACACGTTCTCTGAGAGCATCGTACTCTTCAGGAGCCCTCGTTTTTTTCTCTGAAACAAACCATTGATGTGTCGACAACCTTGACATAATGGGTTCAAGAACGACATGCGGGATACACAAATTGATCATGCCAGTGGTGTCACCGATTTTGGTGCTAAGCGAGATCAGTGCGATCGTTTCGTTAGGTGATACAATCTGCATAAACTGCGGATTGGTCTCCAGCGCTTCCATTCTTGGTGATATGTCCAGCACCGTCTTCCAGGCTTCCTGCAAACTTTCGAACGCGCGGCTGAAGATGCGCTCCATAATCGTCGTCTCAATTTCAGTCATTGAAGCTATTTTAGTCGGTGCACTTCCTGTACCTCCCAGCAATCGATCCAACATCGCATAACCAACATTAGGGTGGACTTCCAGTACCATTCGACCTTGTAATGGTTCTGCTTCAAATATGTTTAATATCGTCATTTTAGGAATTGAACGTATAAATTCATCATAAGGCAGCTGTTCGACCTGAACGACGTTAATTTGAACGAAAGTCCGCAATTGGGCTGAAAAATAAGTGGTGAGAAAGCGTGCAAAATTTTCGTGAATTCGAGTCAAACTTCGAATATGATCTTTGGAAAAACGTACCGCCCGTTTAAAATCATACGATCTAATTTTTTTCTGAGTTTCTTCCTTTTTCAGTTCCTCGGCATCCATCTCACCTGAGGAAAGTGCTGCTAATAGGGCATCAATCTCATTTTGTGATAATACATCCACCATGTTCTCACCCCCTTACCGTTTTACAGCGTGCTCTGTTCATTACATTGATGCCATCAAAAAATAAGTAAAGTTCGTGCTGCTCAGCTTCGGTTCAGGCAGTGCCTCATTGATCAGTTTTGTAAGTTTCTCATTAAACTGAGAACGCCCCTTGGCTGTTTTTAATTCTTCTGGCTGTGCATCCGCAAAAGTTTGAACAATAATTGGTTTTACAGTGATTTCTTTGATTTTCTCAAAATCTTCTTTTGCTGTGGCATCGGTCATTTTAAAAGCCAGGTTAACTTGTACGATGTGATTGGTATCTGCCAAATTTGTTTTGATGTCTGTAATTTCGGAAGTCACCTCAACAATTTCATCAGCAGTCATCTTTTTAACCTCAGCTGCCGAAGCTACATCTTCCTCCGCTTTGGTTCCCACCTGTCCCTGCATAAATACAAACACAACCACCACAATGAGTGTTATGGCCAGCAATATCGTTGCCAGCCAGGGCATCATCTTTTTCATCAGGATTCCTCCGTTTGCTGCACTTTGATAGTGGCTGCCTGAACCCCGATTTCACGGTTGTAATCTTTGATTTTGGAAATGACTTCATCGGCCTTTTCAAGGACAATCAGTCTCTTCCCAGTCACCAGAGTAATATACGTATCCGGCGTTTCTTCCACAATCTCTACCATCAGGGCATTTAACCACATGGGAGAACCGTTTAACCGCGTAACCGAAATCATGCTAAGCCCCCTCGATCAATGTGGAGGAGCAAGCTCCCCCACGCATTAAAAATAGCTAATTAGTTATTAACGTTTCAGGTTAACAACTTCCTGAAGCACTTCATCCGATGTGGTAATGATCCGCGAGTTCGCCTGGAAGCCACGTTGTGCCACGATCATTTCCGTAAATTCACCTGTCAGATCCACATTTGACATTTCCAGTTGACCTGCTACAACGGCGCCTGTTCCAAACTCGGTGCTGTTGGCAGTTACAATTTCAAATTCGCCGTCAGCATTGGCATTCGCTGTAATGCGGTACAAGTTACCCCCGATTTTCTCCAGACCTTCCGGGTTTGTTACTTTACCTATCCCCAGTTGTGCACCAGCTTCCGTTGTACCATCATCCATCGTTTGGTTGATGATTCCGTCTTGACCAATAGTGAAAGACACTACTGTATCATCAAGAGTAATAGGCTCTCCACCACTATCCACAACGAACAAACCATCTGAAGTTACGAGGTTACGGTTAGCATCGATATGGAAGTCTCCGGCACGAGTCAGGAAAGGAACTTCTTGCTCCCCGCCAAGTGTGACCAGGAAGAACCCATCACCGTTGAGACGCAAGTCGGTTGGATTGTTCGTGGTCATTGGACTGCCCGCAAGATGCAGTGTATCAATCGAACCTACAGATACACCCAAACCGATCTGCTTTGCATTTACACCACCGTTTTCATCTCCAGGTGCAGTTACTCCCGCCGTGGTTTGACTCATAATATCCTTAAACATAACACGACTGCCTTTGAAGCCAACGGTGTTCACGTTTGCGATATTATTACCAATGACATCAAGTTTTGTTTGAAAACCCCGCATCCCGGAAACGCCAGAGTACATCGATTTTAACATTTTAAAAAATCCTCCCAGCCATAATTTGGTTGCCGCATCAGTCGGTCAGCGGCATTCCGGCTCCCGAGAAGGGCCAGCCGGTTAAGAAATGATTACAGCACTATCTATTTGTGTAAACACGTTATCCTTCATGCTTTCACTATCCATGGCTGTAACGACAGTGCGATTTTTAACATTGACGATAAAGGCCATATCCTGCATCAGAATCAGAGATTCTTTTGCCCCTTTTGCAGCAGCCTTGTCCAGTGCAGTTCCAATCTGCTGCATCTGCTCACTTTTCAGTTCAATCCCACGCTGTTCCAATCTTTTGGCCGCATGATTGCTAAGCTTAAGAAGATTATCCTCTAGTACCTGGGCAAAAGGCCGTTCAGCAGTGAGTGCTGTGTCGCTCTGTTTAGTACGATTAAGCAGGTTGGGTGTTACTGGGCCTGTATATAGTTGTCCTACCGTTATCCGATCACTCATAACGTGTTCCCACTATCTTGAACTAATGTTTCAGCATCCTCGCTTTCATTCACTGGTGCTGAAGCATCTGCAGTACTTTGAGTCTGGGATTCTTCTTCCTCGATTGGAGCGGGATTCGAAACCTGAATAATTTCATTGAGCTCAATTTCGTCATCGCCTACTTTAGCGTACTGTACACCATCCCGTACGATGATTGAATCCACAATCCCCTGACGAAGCGTTCCGTTGTCCTCTTTATTAGAAGAAAGCCAGCTGATTTCTCGCCCGATCATGCTTGATACTGCACCAAGAGACTGATTCAGCGCTTTAAGTTGGGACGAGATGTTAACTAGTTGTTCAACCGAACTGAACTGGGCCATTTGAGCAATAAATTCCTTATCCTCCATAGGCTGCATTGGATCCTGATTCTGAAGCTGGGTGATTAGTATTTTAAGAAACTGATCCTTCCCTAGCTCCTTTGTAGCTGCACTAGTTGTTGCCTTGTTTGCGGCCGAATAGTTAGGCCAGGTATTATTGGTAGAAACAATTTCAGTAGCCATATTTTCACCTCATTTCAGATTAAGCTTTAGCAGTAAACGATCCTCCCTGGAAGTCGTTTCCTTCCTCATTTTCACTGCGCCAATTGCGCAGTTCTTCCTGAAGGTTTGCCGTAGTTATTGCATCATCCGATTGCTCTTCCCGTTCTCGTGACCGGCGCTGATCCTGCGAGTTATTTCCTTGTTGACGTCCGCCGTCATGATACATTTCTGATCCTAGGGAGCTGCTCTGAGTGACCTCAATTCGTTCCACTTGGATCCCTTGGGACTGAAGCGAGGCACGAAGCTGTGTCATTTGCTGTTCGAGCATATCCTTCGCCATTGTATGTTCTGTCATGAAGCGTGCAACCAACTGCCCGTTTTGTAAGGTAATCTGTACATCCAGCTTACCCAGATGTTCTGGACGAAGTGAGATTGTAGCTTCGGAAAACCCTTTTTGCTGAACGATATCGAGTTTATTCACCACAAATTGCGTCATTTCTTTTGCAAACTGTGATGCTTGCATTACGGGTTCAGCTGGCTTAGCTACCGTAGTGCCTGACGTTCGCATGGATAACTCCCCGGCTGTAATAATTTTTGAATGATCTACTTCTCCACCATCATTGACAGTAACCGAGGTGTTCGCATCTGCTTCACCTGCCACTTTGATTCCGGTATTCGAAGCAGACATAACAGTCGGGTCTTTTTCCGAGGATGGGCTCACTTTTGTTTGAACACCCGGATCTTTTAATGTGTCTATTGAGTCAATGACAGTTTTAAGATCTGTCCACCCTTTGTTACCGCTCAGATCAACTCCAGCCTCCTGTAACTGATTCTGGAGAGTTTGAAGCAGCTGTTTAAACTCAGTCGTATTTTTGGCAATCGGACTATCCGGTTCAGTCATGCTTGCAACCATCTGAGTAAGTACATCCTGCAACACAAAGCGAACTGCTGATGGATGCTCGGTAAGATCCATTACTGGTGCAGCTTTAACAGCTTGCAGTACATTTACTGTCTCATCAGAATTTTCTGTTTCTGCCGAGCCACCATTTAGTTGTACATACATCTGTTGAATCAGATTTTGTAACTCCGCCAGTAATGTTGGATCATTTTCCAGAGCTTCATCGAGCGAATCCAAGCCAGCAAACAGTGAATCTAAAATATCTGTAAGAGAAGTTTGTTCCCCTTCTTCACCGGATGCAAATGCTATAGCAAGCGGATTTACAGATAACCCCCCAGCAGCTGCCGAATTATTTTCTTCAGAAGTACTCCCATTCAGTGTCTGTGCCAGTGTTTGCAAGAATTCACCGTTGCTCCCTGTAACTGCACCTTTGGATTGCGTTCCAGACGAGGTTTGCACTGCACTTGTTGCCTTGGATGAGGATGCAGAAGTCATTTGATATACGATCGACATTTGTTTCACCTCCTTCCGGTAATAACAGCATCCAACCTTACTTATTGCCCATTAAGCGGTTTAAGATCTTGGCAGTTTCAGCTGAATTCTCTGTGGACATGTTCTCCAGCAATTGGGAGCGTGTAGCATCGTCTACCGAGTTCAAAATGGTTAGCGTTTTATCCGGGCTGAGTTTGTATGTCTCTAAAAGCAACTTTGCACCACTGGAAGCTGACATTGATGAGAATGTTTGACTAAGTTGTGTTTTGTCCAGGTTTTTCGAGTTGCTCGTTGACGTCGTTGTTGTTGCAGCCGTTTCTTTCTTCAATCTGGATTGCAGTGCATCCAATGCCAAATCTCCGGATGGTTTGGCGTCCTTCATCATCATGGTGACATCTGCAGCCGTTTTCGGATCCATTTTCTCCAAAACTTTTGTACGAGCAGTTGACTGCATTGAACTCAGAAGCAGCACCATCTCTTCATTGGTCATGTTCTGTAATATCGGAGCTGCTTTGCTCGGACTCATGTCCGCGTACATCTTGGCCAGATCCTTAATCTGTTTTTGATAATCAGACTCAGCTTCGGGAACCTCCGATGCAGCAGTTTCCGCCGCTTTTTCCGCTTCATCCAATTTCGCTTGCAGATCGCTTGCTTTTTTTGCTTCTGTCGTCGTAGCCTCTTTCGCTGCTTGAAGTTCTGTTTCTTTTGCCGCTACCTGAGACTTCAGTTTTTCGATTGTTGCTTCAGCACTTTCAACTTGTTTCTCGCTTTCGTCCAGCTTTTCTTTTTCCGGATCCAATACAGGATCAGGCACCCAATCCTTAACTACAGGTATTTTGTTAGCTACCTCAAGCATGTTGTTGCGAATATCTACATTAAATAAGGTGAGCAGAACACCAAGCAGCACTACGGTGAAGACAATTGGAATCGAAATCATTAGAAACTTTTCCCAACCGCCGCCTGACTCTTTTTCGATATCTGTATCTTTAACAGCCATTGTTCATTCCTCCTTCACGAGACAACTTCGCTTCCGAAGCACATCAAATTGCGCGTCCGGCTTTGGCAGCGAAGCGTACAGTAGCCATCTCGTCCAGATCGTTCTGTTCCCGGAGGAGCATCTCCTGCTGAAATTTGATTTTGGCCTTGTCTCTCGCTTCAAGCCACACTTTTTCATCAACCATTTTGCCGTTCAAGAACGTCTGATTCCGCTGTACATTGACCTGTGCGTGTTTAACATCCGAATTCTTTTTGGAAATGCACTCATCCAGGTGATAAACGTATCGCTGCATTTCTTGCAGACTGGATACTGAAGCTCTGCTCTCCGTTGCGGATTGAATGACGCTAATCAGATTATTTTTATCATTCATCAGTTGTAAAAGGTGTTCTTCTTCCGTTTGAAGTTTGCCGATCGCTGTGGATAACATCCACTCCGCTTGTGTTTTTTCATTGCTTTTCAGGTCAACAACCTTTTGGAAATGATATCGAAATTTCATCGTTTAACCTTTCATCTCCTTGCAAATTCAAGAATCAAACGTTCCTGCACTTCACTCAGTGTTACTTTTTCATCCACTTTTTGCTTGGTAAAGTTCCATATACTTTCGATCTGATCCATCGCTTCATCAATTGCTGCATTCGAGCCTCTCTGATACGCACCAATGTTGATCAAATCCTCTGATTCTTTGTATACAGCCATTAATCGCTTCATATTATTAACAGCTTCGAGCTGTTCTTCAGGTGCAATGTCTTTCATGACACGACTAATGCTGGCAAGCACATCAATCGCTGGGAAGTGACCTTTGTTAGCAATGGAGCGATTCAGTACAATATGGCCATCCAGAATACCCCTTACAGCATCCGCAATCGGTTCATTCATATCGTCACCATCCACGAGCACCGTATAAAATGCTGTAATGGAGCCGGTTGGTCCAGTCCCTGCACGCTCGAGCAATTTAGGCAAACTTGCAAATACAGAAGGTGTATAACCTCTCATCGCTGGAGGCTCACCCACAGCAAGTCCGACTTCCCTTTGAGCCATGGCATAACGAGTAACGGAATCCATCATTAACATGACATTCATGCCTCTGTCCCTGAAATATTCCGCAATCGTGGTTGCAATGACTGCTCCTTTAATTCGAATCAACGCGGGTTGGTCTGAAGTTGCAACAATGACGACTGAACGTTCCAGCCCTTCTGGTCCCAGATCACGTTCGATAAAGTCACGCACCTCACGTCCCCGTTCACCTACGAGTGCAATTACATTCACATCAGCTGCTGTATTGCGAGCAATCATGCCCATCAAGGTACTCTTACCAACACCCGAGCCGGCAAAAATACCAACCCGCTGACCCTTACCAACAGTTAACAGACCGTCAATGGCTCTAACACCTACACCCATCGTCTCCAGTACCCGCGGCCGTTCCATCGGATTTACAGGTTTGTTTGATGTCGAAAACATAGGCATTCTTGAAGGAAGCAAGGAACCATCCAGCGGCTGCCCGAGTCCATCAAGCACTTTGCCGAGCAGTTCTGAACCAACCTGAACTCCAAGTGGCTTCCCCGTACCTACGACATCGCATCCGGGACCAATCGACTGTAATTCACCCAAGGGCATCAGTAGTACTTTGTTATCCCGAAAACCAACGACTTCGGCCTGAATCGGTTTTTCCGATTTACCCGGGTAGATGTAGCATACGTCACCGATGCTCGCGTCTGGACCTTCGGATTCCACCATGAGACCGATAACCTGAGTAACCTTGCCATTAACCCGGACTGGATCAAA
This sequence comes from Paenibacillus xylanilyticus, assembly GCF_047246825.1. Classification (GTDB taxonomy): domain Bacteria; phylum Bacillota; class Bacilli; order Paenibacillales; family Paenibacillaceae; genus Paenibacillus; species Paenibacillus xylanilyticus_B. The sequence goes on from NZ_JBFOLB010000001.1 coordinate 1,683,473, forward strand.
TTGACGTAAATGCTCCATATAACGCTGTGAACTAAGAACCTTCATGTTGATTTTTTCGCCCCTCATCCTCAAGTGCTATGCGGACCAGTTCTTTTTTAATTTCGGACAATTGTGTATCAATACGGGCATCCACGCTTCCGAAAGACGAGCGAATCACGCAGCCTTTGTCTTTCACCGTTGCATCCGGCAAAATCTGAAGTTCGGCCTGTGAGTCGATCGACAAGGACAACTCTTCACGTGCAGCTTGTACAAAAGCAAATTGCTCTGGAGCTACACATAAGGCAATCATTCCTTGTTCACGTTTGCGTGACAAATTCTGACGAATCAATTCAAGGGTATGATCCGGTTCGACTGTGAGCTGTTTATCAATGACCTTTTCAGCAATACCACATGCCAGTTCAACAAGAAATGGCTCTGCTTCCTGAATAATTTGCTCTTTTGCTACGTAAGCCTCTTTGAGTACTTCCTGAGCTTCTTTCATCATCTGTTCGATCTGCACTTGGAGATCCAGTTCAGCTTGTACTTTGCCTTCATCAAAACCCTGCTGAAAACCTTGTGAGCGCATCGCTTCAATTAAATGCTCATCCTGCTGACGCTGTTCCTGCCACCAGTTTTCGATCTGCTCACGGGCTTCTTTAAGCATGCGCTCCGCTTCCTCGGAGGCTTCACGTACCTGCTTTTCTGCAAACTCCTTCGCATCTTCCAGCATCTCCGCAGTCAGACGTTTCGTCTCTTCGTCTACTCGTGCCTGCAACTCCGCTGCCTCTGAACCTTCTGCTCCACTATCAAATTCCGCTGTTTCAGGTCCACCATAGTTATGATGGTTTTCAAGGCGTTTGCGGTCATCAACGGGTACATACTGGAAAGATTTAATCAAATTAGACAATGATATCATCTCCTCCGCCGCGAGCAATAATGATCTCACCAGCTTCTTCCAGTCTGCGGATCGTTCCTACGATACGAGTCTGGGCTTCTTCCACGTCACGCAACCGAACTGGTCCCATGAATTCCATTTCTTCCTTGAATGTCTCGGACATCCGTTTTGACATATTGCGGAACACCGCATCCCGTACTTCTTCGCTCGCCACTTTGAGTGCCAGCTGCAAGTCTGCGTTGTCGATATCGCGGATAATGCGTTGAATCGAACGGTCGTCCACATTGACAATATCTTCGAATACAAACATGCGTTTTTTGATTTCCTCGGCGAGTTCCGGATCCTGAATTTCCAACGAGTCCAGAATGGTACGCTCCGTACCCCGGTCGACTCCGTTCAAAATCTGTACGATCGACTCGATACCACCTGCATTTGTATAATCCTGCGTAACCGTTGAAGACAATTTTTGTTCCAATACACGCTCCACCTGAGAGATAACTTCAGGGGATGTACTGTCCATGACAGCGACTCTTCGTGCTACATCAGCCTGCTTTTCCTGAGGCAACGATGATAGGATTGCTGCTGCCTGCTCAAATTGCAGATAGGATAGTACCAAAGCAATCGTCTGCGGACTTTCATTCTGGATAAAGTTTAAAATTTGGTTTGGATCAGCTTTGCGTGCAAAGTCGAATGGTCTAACCTGCAGCGTAGCTGTCAAACGATTGATAACTTCAAGCGCTTTCTGCGATCCGAGCGCTTTCTCCAAAATTTCTCTCGCGTAAGTAATACCGCCTTGAGAGATGTATTCCTGAGCAAGACAGATCTGGTGAAACTCAGCCATAATCATATCTTTTTCGGAAGCATCGACTTTGCGAACATTGGCAATTTCCAATGTTAATTGTTCAATCTCCTCATCACGCAGATGTTTGAAGATTTGTGCTGACACTTCCGGACCTAATGTAATCAACAAAATTGCTGCTTTTTGTCTTCCAGTCAAACCCTGACTGCTTGCCTTTGCCAATGCGTTCACCTCTATTCGTCAGCCAGCCACGTACGCAGCAGATTGACGAATTCGTCCGGCTTTTTCTTCGCCAAACTCTCCAATTGTTTGCGCACTTGACTTTCGTTCGTTACACTGTCCAACGTAATGGACGGGAACTCTGTTGCTACTGGGAGAGGAATCTCTTCTTCTTCCTCTTCGTTTTGTTTGCGGCGACGGCGTACGAGCAAGATAACGACTGCTGCGATTAATGCTGCCACCAGCGCTCCTATGCCCCACATCATGCCTGTCGAAAGCTGGAATCCTGTCTCTGCAGCTGCTGCAGTTTGGAAGCCTTGGGAGATTACCGAAACTTTCTTGGTCAGATCTGCGTCTGTTATTGCATCACCTGAATCTGCAAGTGAAGCTCGAACGATATTCACCAAAATGTTTTCAATGGCATCCTGAACAGGTTGTTGTAATTCCGTTTGCCCTTCAGGTGGTTCAACTGCCACGTTAATGGTTAAATCTTTTACAGTATAAGGACTGGAAATGATATCTTTGGCAATTCGATTCACTTCATAGTTGACCGTGCTTGATGATTCCTCAGAGGTAGAATTCCCCGCTGCATCCGTTGAAGGATACCCCGGAACTTCTTCTTGCCCAGTTCCTGCGACACCACCTGTTGGAGTATTAGCACCTGTATAACTCTTTTGAATCTCCTGCACACTGATCTCGATGCCCTTCATGTTTTCTTCATCGACTGGTGTGACCAGATTCTCTTTGCTCGTCACTTTATCGAAGTTAAGCTTGGAAGCGACCAGAACATTTACTTTGTCTTCGCCTACAATTTGAGAAAGAAACTGTTTTACATTGTTGCGTACGTCATTTTCGAATTTCTTCTGCAAAGCCATATTTTCCTGGACTTCAGAAGATAATCCGCCACTGCCTCCACGAGCCGTTGGAATCAATTCGGCTTCATCTGTGTTGGTAATCGTAATATTTTCAATTGGCAAGTTGGGAATAGCAGACTTTACCAAATTAAAGTATCCGTCAACTGCGGCCTGATTCGGGTGATATCCCGGTTTAAACTGCAATGCTACGGAAGCTGATGCTTTGTCCTGCTCTTCAAGGCCGGCAAAGATATTATCTTTGGGCATGTTGACCAACACTTTGGCGTCTTGTATGCCTTGCATGCGCTGAAGTAATTGTTCCACTTCTCCGTTTATCGCATTGTTATACTTTACATCGAATTCTTTGTCCGTCATCCCGATTGGTGATGAGGATTCCTCGAATGATTTGTAACCCAATGAACCATTTTGAATAATCCCCTGTGATCCGATGTTCACTTTCGCAAGTGCAACATCCGTGCTCGGTACCGATATGGTTTTCCCGTCTGCACTTAACTTGTAGGGAATACTTGATGAATCCAGGTAATTAATAACTCCTGCAGAGTCACTGGCATTCAAATCGGTAAATGCAACTTCATATTCTGTTTTGGACAATTGCATCGTTAATACAACCGCCGCCAGAATTAAGAATAAAAAGGTGGAAACCAGTAATACTTTCTGTTTTTTGCTGAAGCTATTCCAATACTGGGTTGCTTTATCCCTGTACTGGGCAATTCTCTCATTCACTCTGTCACCCCATCCGAAACTTTGCTTAGTCTGTCCTGAGTAATCACAGTACTTCTATTAGTAAGCACATAATTAACATTCAGGAGCAGCATCGCGGCTGCTTGTTGTAATGATCAGCGCTGTTATCGAAGCGCAAGCATGCTTTTTATTTACATTTGCGTACGCATAATCTCCTGATACGCTTCGACTACTTTGTTTCGGACTTGAGACGTGAGTTGCAGACTCAACAGGGCCTGTTCTGAAGCGATCATTACCTGATCCACGTTCACATTCCCCAATAAAAATTGATTAGACATTTCATGCGCTTGGGACTCCTGTGCAGCCACAGACCCTAATGCCTCTTGTAAGTATGTACCGAAGCTTTGGATGGTTTCGGCTGGTGTCGATGGTTTGCTAACGGAAGCATTTTGCATCTGTAATGGTTGAACCACCTGTGTGTTAAACATGTTGTTCTGAATCATTAATGTCCCTCCCCTTATCCTCTTATTAATGGTAAAAAAGCTCATTGCCCTTGTTGCAATCTATCTTCCTATCTCCAAAGCTTTTGTTATCATCGCTTTAGTTGAGTTCAATGCTGTTACGTTTGCCTCATAAGAACGAGATGCTGAGATCATGTCAACCATCTCTTTTGCAATATCCACATTCGGCATGTACACATAACCTTCAGCGTTGGCATCCGGATGAGAAGGGTCATATACAGGTTTCAGAGGAGACTGATCTTCACGAATCTCTGATACTCTAACTCCTTCACCAGAGGCCTTACTGCCCATATGATTCTGTAGGATGCTGCTAAACGAAGTTTTGTTTGGTTCAAGCACAACCATTTTTCTTTTGTAAGGAACTGCTTCACCATTGGCTACACTGGCGCGAGTCGTCTCTGCATTAGCGATGTTTGAAGATATTACATCCATCCTCAAGCGTTGGGCTGTCAAAGCTGAGGAACTAATGCTAAAACTGTTGCTGATATTCACCTAATTTATCTCCCTTCCACTCCAACACGCATCATTTTAATCTGTTCATTCACTTGTTGAATATAAGCGTTGTAACGCAACTGGTTCTCGGCCAGAAGGCTCATTTCTTTGTCGATATCGACATTATTCTGGTTGTTATTCATGGATGTTGACTGATCCATTGTAACTACGGGTGTAGGAACAGAAGAGGAAGGTCCTATGACAAAATGCCTTGAATCCGTCACTTTCCCTTTAAGAACTGGCATATCTCCGTTCGTTTGTTGCTGTAAAATTTCTTCAAAAGAAACGTCAGAACGCTTGTAGTACGGGGTGTCAGCATTTGCAATGTTGTCTGCAATCGTTTGTTGTCTGATGTTGGACGCATCGAGTGCACCTTGCAATCTTTTAAAGCTAATATCATTCAAAAGATTCATGTTTTCCCTCCTCTCCTTAGAAATTATGGAAAAAGATTGAATCCTTTCCCCTTAAAATCGCTTATGTTTTTCGACAAAAACATTCGCCTTTTCGCATTTTTCTAGGACTTAAGTAGAATTAACTCTGATGTTGTCGTATAACATAAGTTTCTTCGAGATTGGCATTTATTACAATAAGAAAAAAGCCCTATCTTTTCTGAAAGACAGGGCTTTTTGTGTATTTTCTGTAAATTATGAATTTTTTCGCAAATGTTGAGGCCCAAAACAAAATCAAGTTCACATCTACAAAACACACGCTTAAACATTCTTAAAATTTATAAAGGTTTCTTCCATCTTCTACGTATCGTTACATCATCTAGAGTACATACATTTGGGAAAATTTCTCTGAATTGTGTTAGCAATTTTTGCCGTCATAATAAGCTTTTTATTCACTTGAATTCTATAATGATTCATTCTATGTACTAAATAATTGACAACTTAAACTTTATGTTTCACTTGTTTACCTTGTTATTACACAACACTTTTTTAACAATTAAAGATTTCTGTAAACATGGAAGTCAACGTAAATATTTCACTACATCAGAATACCGCCGCTCTCGACTTTTTGCGCATTTGCGCAAATTTCCTCGACATTGTAATTAAACCGATGACCAGACTTGGATAAAACAAACCACCTTTTATTGGAAAAAGATCCATTCAAACACATGTCCGGTTTTGAATATATTCGATTTCCTCTGCCAACAACTGCGGCACAAGTCCTACTTTTCCCCACTTCAATGGCAACTCCACTCTTTTATCGGCATATTTGCGGAAATCCATTAGACTAGAATAAAAAATAGACGGTATCCATTTGACGTAAGATAAAACTTACCAACAGATCAGGACATACATCCTTGAATCCGAATAGTCGTCTCAGTCTTACGAACACTGTGAATACCGCCCTTAACCTCTTGTTTACATTACTGCTTATTGCAGAGATAAATCTATTTACAGAATATACTGACTCAGATCACGATCCAGTGCAATATCATTCAATTTCTCACGCACATACTCCGGAGTGATGACCATTCGCTCCAGCGTAAGTTCAGGAGCTTCATAGGACAAATCCTCTAGAAGTTTCTCAAGAATCGTATGAAGTCGACGTGCGCCTATGTTCTCCGTATTTTGGTTCACCGACTCTGCCAGCTTGGCAATCTCACGGATCGCCTCATCCGAAAACTCAATTTCGATATTTTCAGTACGCAGCAAATCGACATACTGTTTGGTTAACGCATTTTGAGGTTCAGTCAGAATGGACACAAATTCCTCCAAGGATAGACTGTTCAACTCCACGCGAATTGGGAATCGTCCCTGAAGCTCCGGAATCAGATCCGAGGGTTTTGCCACATGAAATGCGCCAGCCGCCATAAACAGAATATAATCCGTTTTGACAGGTCCGTACTTGGTCATGACCGTGGAACCTTCCACGATAGGCAAAATGTCCCTCTGTACTCCTTCCCGCGATACATCCGGGCCGCTCCCACGTCCCTGGCTGGCAACCTTATCAATCTCATCAATGAATATAATACCCGTTTGTTCAGCTCGGCGAATGGACTCTTGTGTGACATCATCCATGTCGATCAGTTTCCCTGCTTCTTCCTGAGTCAGGACTTTACGTGCTTCCTTGATGGGCAACTTGCGTTTTTTCGTACGACGTGGCAGAAGGCTGCCAAACATCTCCTGCATATTCATGCCCATCTGGTCATTCCCCTGACCTGCAAACATATCCATCATATTCGGCGCAGTGTCTTCAACATCGATTTCAATGATGTCTTCCTCCAGCTTGCCGGATAACAGATCAAATTTGATTTTGCGGCGCCGCTCTGCGACATTGGTGTCCGGCTCGGGCTCTTCCTGTTCAGGTGTATTGTTTCCGTTGTTGCCAAATATCATTTCAAACGGATTACGTTGATTTTTGGACTTGGATTGGGAAGGAGCCAGAATATGTACAATCCGCTCATTGGCAGCCTCTTCGGCCTTGTCTTTCACCTTTTCAGTCCGTTCCTGTTTGACCATCCGCATGGACGTTTCAATCAGGTCACGAATCATGGATTCTACATCACGACCAACGTAACCCACTTCCGTGAATTTCGTAGCTTCCACCTTAACAAACGGGGCCCCCACCAGTTTAGCCAAACGGCGGGCAATTTCGGTTTTACCTACACCTGTAGGTCCAATCATCAGAATATTCTTAGGCACAATATCATCCTGGGTATGCTCAGGCAAAAGGCTTCGGCGATATCGATTACGAAGGGCAACAGCCACCGATTTTTTGGCCTGTTTCTGACCTACAATATATTTATCAAGCTCTGCAACGATTTGTCTGGGTGTTAATGCCTGTGTTAGCATTTTCGCTTCCCTCCTACCAGTCTACTTAAATTCCTGCTTGGAAATATGTTATCAAAATTAGGGATAACCCCGCAAATTGATAGGAATAGCCCTGACGGCCATTGTCCATGTTACAGTTTGCGGGGTTATTTTACAGCTCTTCTACAATAATATTGTTGTTGGTATAAACACATAACTCTGCTGCGATCTGCAGTGACTCACGGGCAATGTCTTTCGCCTCCAGGTCAGTTGCATGACGTTTCAAAGCACGCGCAGCAGACAGGGCGAAGTTCCCTCCTGAACCAATCGCGATCACGTCGTCATCCGGCTCAATAATTTCGCCTCCACCAGAGATCAGCAGCATTCCCGTCTTATCCATCACGATAAGCAATGCTTCGAGTTTGCGCAAAATGCGATCTTGGCGCCAGTCCTTGGCAAGTTCCACTGCAGCACGCTGCAAATTACCGTGATGCTCCTCCAGCTTGCCCTCAAACTTCTCGAACAGGGTAATGGCATCTGCTACGGAACCAGCAAAACCGGCCACTACCTGTCCGCGATACAAACGTCTTACCTTCTTGGCCGTATTTTTCATGACAACGCTTTGCCCCATGGTCACCTGACCATCTCCGGCAATCGCTGCCTTGCCATTATGACGAACTGCGCAGATCGTTGTAGCGTGAAATGACATATCCACGATTTCAGCCTCCTCCCACGAATATAATTTATACGCGTTCCGGAACGGTTAGACCTTCTGCAGCAGCAAAACGGGCAATACCATCCAGCGCACGCTGTGCAAGAGCCTCATTTTTTTCTTTTTTGTTACGAATCTTTGTCTCCAATTTTGGCAGCAAACCAAAATTCGCATTCATCGGTTGGAAGTGTTTGAAATCGGCCGTTGTAATATACTGAGCCATACTTCCCAGAGTCGTCTCTACAGGCAACACAACAAGTTCCTGTCCGAGTGCCGCTTTGGCTGCATTCATACCTGCAATCAGACCCGATGCAGCAGATTCGACATACCCTTCCACGCCTGTCATTTGACCTGCAAAGAACAGGTTAGGACGCTCTTTGAACTGATACGTTGGACGAAGCAGTTTCGGAGAATTGATGAACGTATTGCGGTGCATCACACCATAACGTACAAACTCAGCATTCTCCAGACCAGGAATCAGGGAAAATACCCGTTTCTGTTCTCCCCATTTCAGATGCGTCTGGAATCCAACCAGGTTGTACAGCGTACCCGCCGCATTATCCTGTCTAAGCTGAACAACTGCATGTGGTAATTCTCCTGTATGCGGATTTACCAAACCTACTGGTTTCATCGGTCCAAACAGAGCTGTTTGTTTCCCGCGTTTCATCATGACTTCGATTGGCATGCAGCCTTCAAAGTAGATTTCCTTTTCAAATTCCTTCAATTGGGCAACCTCTGCCGTAATCAGAGCATCATAGAATACATCAAACTCTTCTTCTGTCATTGGGCAGTTTAAATAAGCCGCCTCACCTTTGTCATAGCGGGAAGCGAGGTACACCTTGTTCATATCAATGGAATCTTTTTCAATGATCGGCGCAGCCGCATCGTAGAAATAGAAGTACTCCTCACCCATCAGCGACTTGATTTGTTCAGATAATGCAGGTGAAGTCAATGGGCCTGTGGCAACGACTACAATGCCATCCTCCGGCAGTGAGGTCAGTTCTTCATTTACTACTTCAATGAGTGGATGTTGATGAAGCGTTGAAGTAATCTCTCCCGAGAATCCATCGCGGTCAACAGCAAGTGCCCCTCCGGCAGGAACCGCATTGCGATCCGCTGCGCCCAGCACCAGGGAATTCAGCATTCTCATTTCTTCTTTCAGTACGCCGACTGCATTCGTTAAACCATTGGCACGCAGTGAATTACTGCACACCAGTTCTGCAAATTTATCTGTATGATGAGCCGGCGTTTTTACAACCGGTCTCATCTCGTATAGCTTCACACGTACGCCGCGACTTGCAATTTGCCAAGCTGCTTCAGTACCGGCCAGCCCGGCCCCAATTACGGTTACTACTTGTTCATTCGTCAAAATCATTTACCCCCATATATGCTAATCCGCTGTTTCTTCTTCCGGTTCTTCAACCGGCTCCTGATGGTCACAGGATGTACATTGCAAACGCGTTCCCTGTTTGTTACGTTTCTCAATCATGAGAGAACCGCAACTTGGGCAAGGTTTGGCTGACGGTTTATCCCAAGATACAAAATCACACTCCGGATACTTGTCACAACCATAGAAAATGCGCCCTTTTTTACTGCGACGCTCCACAACATGCCCTTCCTTACACTTCGGACAAGTTACACCGATATCCTTGATAATCGGTTTGGTATTCCGGCAATCCGGGAATCCGGAGCAGGCAAGAAACTTGCCAAATCGACCCAGTTTGTACACAAGCGGCTTGCCGCATTTTTCACAGATTTCATCCGAGACTTCGTCTTCAATCTCAATTTCTTTCATTTCTTCTTCTGCAAACTCAAGCCGTTTTTCGAATGATTCGTAAAATTCAGCAAGTACTTTGACCCAGTCCTCCGAACCTTCTTCCACATGGTCAAGATCACCTTCCATATTGGCTGTGAACTCTACATTCAGAATTTCGGGGAAAAACTCTTCCATCTGTTCGATGACCAGTTCTCCCAGCTCGGTCGGCATGAATTTTTTCTCTTCGATTGCAACATATCCACGCTTTTGAATGGTTTCCAGGGTTGGCGCATATGTACTTGGACGCCCTATGCCCAGCTCTTCCAGCGTACGAACGAGTCTCGCTTCCGTATAACGTGGCGGTGGTTGTGTGAAGTGCTGCTTCGGCTCTATCTCCTGTTTTTCCAGCAGATCCCCACTTTTCAATGGAGGCAGCAAACGATCTTCTTCTGTAGTCCCATCGTCATTTCCTTCCACATAAACCTTCATGAAGCCCTGAAAGCGGACTTTGGAGCCTGCTGCACGGAAAATAGTATCTCCGGCTGCGATATCCACAGAGAGGGTGTCCAGAATAGCGGAAGACATCTGGCTGGCCACGAAGCGTTCCCATACCAGTTTATATAGTCTGAATTGATCACGGCTCATAAATGACTTGATGGAGTCAGGATCACGCAGAATGGATGTTGGACGAATAGCTTCGTGAGCATCCTGTGCATTAGCTGCTTTTTTGGAATAGTTTCTCGGCGTCTCAGGTGCAAAAGCTTCCCCATACTTACCGATAATGTATTCCTTGGCTTCTTCCTGAGCAGATGCCGCAATCCGGGTGGAGTCTGTACGCATATACGTGATGAGACCCACTGTGCCTTCTTTTCCAAGGTCTACACCTTCATAGAGCTGTTGAGCCACCGACATCGTTTTGGAAGCCCTGAAATTCAATTTCCGTGCAGCTTCCTGCTGCAAAGAACTTGTGGTAAACGGAGCGGAAGGGTTCCGGCTCCGCTCTTTCTCTTTCACTTCCTTGACGGTAAAGTCCGCATTCTCAATTTGTTTTAATATGGCTTGAACTTCAGCTTCGCTCCCCAGTTCGGTTTTTGCACCGTTTAACTGATGGAACTTGGCTTCAAACGGATTGCCATCTGCGGTGAGTTTTGCCGTAATGCTCCAGTACTCTTCTGGAACAAAGTCGTCTATTTCATTTTCACGATCCAAAATAATTTTGACTGCCACCGACTGAACACGTCCTGCAGATAATCCTTTTTTGACTTTCTTCCATAATAGTGGACTAATTTTATATCCGACAAGCCGATCCAAAATACGTCTAGCCTGCTGCGCATTCACCAGATCCATATTGATCTTGCGCGGTGTTTTGAACGCATCTTTGACCGCCTGTTTCGTAATCTCATTAAAGACAACCCGGCAATCTTCCGTGTCATCCAATTCAAGTGCATGAGCCAAATGCCATGCAATAGCCTCGCCTTCGCGATCCGGGTCAGCTGCGAGATACACTTTTTTCACTTTCTTTCGTGCATCCTTCAGTTCTTTCAAAATCGAACCTTTGCCGCGGATCGTAATATATTTCGGATTAAAATCATTTTCCACCTCAACGCCGATCTGACTTTTCGGCAAATCGCGCACATGTCCCATCGAAGCTTTCACGATGAACTTGCTGCCTAAATACTTGCCGATTGTCTTCGCCTTTGAGGGCGACTCCACGATTACGAGTGAATCCGCCATAGGTTCATCCTCCTCTCAGTCATGAAACTGCTTGGTTCTTGTCATGCTTATCAGCAATTCAATAACTTCCGTTAATAATCTATTTTCACATGCCGCTTGGTCACAGCATCGTCATACCCTTGCATATTTTGTTCCAGGTAATTGGCTAATCTGCTTTTTTATGATTAAAGATAACAGAACTGAATGCAAATGTCCAAAATCCCAACCGAGCTGCTCCACGAGTTGATCCAAAGATCTTTCGTCCTGCTCCAGGATTGAGATGATACGTTTCTCATCGGATGAGAGACTTACCTCAGGGAACATCCCCGGTTTGTGATCTTCTCCGTTTTCAGGGGAACGTCCTCTATTGTAAGGAAGTTGTTCGGGATTTGGCAAGTCCATTCGATACTCTTCAAGCAGATCGTCTGCGCAAGTGACCAATTTTGCTCCCTGACGAATGAGATTGTGAGCGCCACGACTCTTAGGAGATGTGATTGGACCAGGGACTGCAAAAACATCCCTCCCCGCCTCCAACGCTGCATCTGCAGTTATCAGTGAGCCACTTCGTATATCTGCTTCCACGACCAGTGTTCCAAGTGTCAAACCCGCAATAATTCGATTGCGTTCCGGAAATAGTCCCTGATGAGCACGCGTCCCAGGTGGATATTCCGACAATAGCAGACCTGTTTCGGCAATCCGCTCAGCTAATCCCTTATTCTCGGGTGGATAGATTCTATCAATACCTGTGCCAAAGACTGCAATGGTTTTACCACCTGCACGGAGAGCAGCCTCGTGACACACGCTATCAATTCCTCTGGCCAGTCCACTTACAATGGACAACCCAGCACCGCAAAATTCTGCCGTCAGCTTTTCCCCCACTTTGCGCCCGTAGACTGTAGGCATTCGGGTGCCTACCATCGCAATAGCCTTTGTATGCAGCAAATTCATGTCACCACGACCGTACATAACCCAGGGTGGCTGAACGGTTTCCTTCATTAATATGGGGTATTCTTCGTCCAGATAGGTAATAACCTGAATTCCTTGTTTATAAACCAATTCCCGTCTTTGCTCAATCCAATCCATATGAAAACTTTTGGCGAGTCTGCTGGCTTGGTCTTTGCGCAATCCGGCTCGTACCCAGTCTCCTTCTTCATAATTCAGGAGATCCGTAAGGATATGCTGCCCTGACATTAATTTCGAGATTGTTCTCTTCCCAACACCATCCATCTCATGCAAACCGAACAAAATCCAACTTTCTTCCATAATATAGACCTCCCGGTCGGGAAGAACACTTCCCTCATATTGTGTAGGTTGTGACCACAGATTGCAAGCGTTTACTTTGTCGGGAGCTATTCACCACCCTCATTTGGTAAGCAACACAACGCAAAAAAGCAACCCTTCGCCCTGATTAGGGACAAAAGGTTGCTTACCTTTTCCGTATCACAATAGTCGGTTATCAGAGTGTACAGTATCTCTGAACCGTTTCTACTATTATAACGGAAAAGAATTAATGTGTCGTGCACAAATTCAGAATACCGCGTTCTTCAAGCACGCTCACCAGCGTAGAACCCATCTCAGCAGGTGTCGGCGCAACTTTAATACCACAGGATTCAAGCTTTGCAATTTTTTCCTTGGCTGTGCCTTTACCTCCTGAGATAATGGCACCTGCATGACCCATCCGTTTGCCTGGAGGCGCAGTAACGCCACCGATAAATCCAACCACCGGTTTCGTCATATTGTCTCGTACCCACTCTGCAGCGTCTTCCTCAGCTGTACCACCGATCTCACCGATCATAATGACCGCATGGGTTTGTGGATCTTCATTGAAACGTTTCAGTATATCAATGAATTCGGAACCTTTTACAGGGTCTCCCCCGATTCCTACCGCTGAAGACTGTCCAATACCGCGCGTAGTCAATTGATGAACGGCTTCATATGTGAGCGTTCCACTACGGGAAACGACACCAACATGTCCCGCCATATGGATGTACCCAGGCATAATTCCGATTTTACATTCACCCGGTGTAATCACGCCAGGACAGTTTGGTCCAATCAGAACTGTTTTTTTGCCATCCATGAAACGGTCTACCTTGACCATATCAAGGACAGGAATACCCTCTGTGATACAGATTACGAGATCAAGCTCGGCATCAACAGCTTCCATGATGGAATCTGCAGCAAACGCTGGTGGAACATAAATAACGCTCGCTGTTGCACCTGTTGCTTCCTTCGCTTCTTGTACCGTATTAAATACCGGAAGACTAACCACTTGGCCATTTTCCAGTGTGATATCAACATTGGTTCCGCCTTTACCTGGCGTCACACCGCCTACCATCTGGGTTCCGTAATCCAATGCGCCCTTCGTGTGGAACATTCCCGTTGAACCCGTAATGCCTTGCGTAATGACTTTTGTATTTTTATCGATCAAAATACTCACGTTGCTTCACATCCTTACGGTTATTTTTCAAGTTCCGTTTCGTTCCGGAACTAAGGAAGCAGTTTATATCATTTTATTCCATCGCTAGCGGGGACATGAATTAGACGGACTGAAGCATTCCGATCCAATTCATGAAGATTGCGAACCGCTCTTTGGATTGATATAAATGGCCCAGGAATGAACTTATTTTACGAGGGCAACAATTTTTTGTGCACCGTCAGCCATGGAATCAGCAGGAACAATATTCAGGCCGGATTCACCCAAAATCTGTTTGCCAAGCTCCACATTCGTTCCTTCAAGACGAACAACCAGCGGTTTCGTGAGACCAAGCTGCTTCGCCGCTTCAACGACACCGTTCGCAATGACATCACAGCGCATAATGCCGCCGAAAATGTTAACGAAGATACCCGCCACTTTGGCATCAGACAGAATGATTTTAAATGCTTCTGTCACTTTCTCCGTTGTTGCACCGCCTCCAACATCGAGGAAGTTGGCCGGGTCGCCACCGTAGTATTTGATGATATCCATCGTAGCCATCGCAAGTCCCGCACCGTTAACCATACAGCCGATGTTGCCATCAAGTGCTATGTAGCTGAGGTCGTATTTGGAAGCCTCGATTTCTTTTTCGTCTTCTTCATCCAGGTCGCGGAGCTCCAGAATGTCCTTGTGACGGAACAAGGCGTTGGAATCAAAGTTCAATTTAGCATCCAGCGCGATAACGTTTCCATCTCCAGTTACAACAAGAGGATTAATCTCAGCGATGGAGCAATCTTTTTCCACAAATGCAGTGTACAATGCAAGCATAAATTTAACTGCTTTGTTCACCAGCTCGTTCGGAATACGAATGCTGTAAGCCAATTTACGTGCCTGGAATACTTGCAATCCAATTGCAGGGTCGATAACTTCTTTGAAGATTTTCTCAGGAGTAGCTTCAGCCACTTCCTCGATCTCAGTACCGCCTTCTTCGGAAGCCATCATAACGACTCGGCCCGTTGCACGGTCAACCACAACACCCACGTAATACTCTTTGCGGATATCGCAGCCTTCTTCAATCAAAAGACGCTTTACTTCTTTGCCTTCCGGTCCAGTCTGGTGTGTTACCAATACTTTCCCCAGAATTTCGGAAGCATAAGCACGAACTTCATCTGCGCTCTTCGCTACTTTTACGCCACCGGCTTTTCCCCGGCCACCTGCGTGAATTTGCGCTTTGACTACAGTCACCGGACTGCCCAGTGCCTCTGCGGCCGCAACCGCTTCATCGACTGTATAAGCAACCTTCCCATTAGGAACGGCAACTCCATACTGTTTCAGTACTTCTTTTCCTTGATATTCATGGATATTCATTCTCGAATCCTCCTATCAACATGACTGCAACAAGGCGGGTTGGTTGACTACCAAAAGACAAATGTTGACTATTTTCACTTAAACCCAATTCATTGTAACACGTTTTTAAAACGCTTTCCTTAAAAAAGTAATGGTTAATAGACAGCTTTTTGATATGGATATCATCCCATATTGTGAATGCTTGGATATAACTGGAAAAACCCCGGACTAATATGTCCGAGGT
Organism: Paenibacillus xylanilyticus; assembly: GCF_047246825.1. Classification (GTDB taxonomy): domain Bacteria; phylum Bacillota; class Bacilli; order Paenibacillales; family Paenibacillaceae; genus Paenibacillus; species Paenibacillus xylanilyticus_B. The sequence goes on from NZ_JBFOLB010000001.1 coordinate 1,698,878, forward strand.
TTCTTCCTTTCACTGACCCTGAGTTTATTTTTTAGCTGCTTTGGTATTCGTTTCATGAACCTTATGAAGAAGCCCCTTAAACTGACCAAGCAAAGATTCAAACTCAGAACTGCTTAGACATGCATCTCCCTGAATGGAATCTGGAATGGATAGCGCCTTGGTGCGCAGCTCCTTGCCCGAATCGGTTAGCGTGATAAGCACTTTACGCTCATCCTGTGCTGAACGTTCACGATGAATGAGTCCGGCTGACTGCAGACGTTTCAACAGAGGAGTCAATGTACCCGAATCCAAATACAGTGCCTCTCCGATTTCTTTTACCGTGCATTCCTCTCGCTCCCACAAGACCATTAAGACCAAATACTGCGAGTAGGTTACGCCCAGTACTTCAAGATACGGCTGGTACATCTTCGTGATTTCACGTGAACAAGCATATATGGCAAAGCATAATTGGTTATCCAACTTCAAAGCATCCGTTTGCATAATATTGATCTCACCTGCCTAGTGTGCATTGAATTCCTAACAACAGCAATGATTATAGCGCATATTAGAAACTCTCTATATATCTTATCACAAATTAGAAAAAAAACAGAATAATTGAGCACAAGGGATTTTACTTTTCTATTTTATTGTGTTAAATTAAATTGTGTAAAATATTATATGCTAAATTGAAATTGCAATAATACATCCAATCCAAACTATGAATTTCTAATCCTAGCCACGTGTGGAATACCAAAATTCAGGAGTCAGGGTTCGAAATGCAGCAATGATGAAGACAGGTTGACGCCCTGATTTCTTTTATATACAATGCTTAATAGAAGCTGAGGAAGCACCTTAATTCGTAGACTGGCCCGTGCTATGCGAGCCAAAAACGGAGTGAGGTGTTTCTTTAATTATGTACGGAAAATTGTATAGTGCCTGTTTATATGGGATTGACGGGGTACTAATTGAAGTGGAAACCGATTTGTCCAACGGACTGCCCCAGACTTCCATTATTGGCTTGCCGGATTCGGCTATTCGTGAAGCGGTAGAGCGTGTTCGTGCAGCCGTCAAAAATTGTGGTTATCAGTACCCCTTACAGCGGATTACGATTAATTTGGCCCCTGCTGACCTGCGTAAAGAAGGATCTTCATTCGATCTAGCCATTGCCGTGGCATTGCTAATGACAAGTGGGCAGCTCGTGCTGCCACCTCAGGAGCGAACACTCATGCTGGGTGAACTCGCGTTGGACGGCTCGGTCAGATCAGTACCGGGTGTACTCGCCATGGTGGATTTGGCCAAACGTCAGGGCTTTACCTCTGTCCTTCTCCCGTCTGACAATCTGGCAGAAGCTTCGTTGATCAGCGGTATAAACGTATACGGAGTTCGTCATCTGCAAGACATCTCACCAGACACGACCGCTTTCAAAACCAATGAAGGCAGCCCGTCTAAAGCGGGACCCATTGTTTTGAATAGCTTTGCTCACCTTATCAAACCTGCTTATGAACACAGTTCTTCCACCAACAGTCATGCGAGGACTCAGACATCTGTTTCATTCACGGAGGACTATAGCGACGTTCTCGGCCAACATCATGTGAAGCGTGCACTGATGATTGCAGCAGCCGGGATGCATAACATATTGCTTGTGGGCCCACCCGGGACAGGGAAAACAATGCTGATCAAACGCCTGCCCACCATTCTTCCTCCGTTGTCGGAGGAAGAAGCGCTGGAAGTCACCAAAGTGTTAAGTGCTGCAGGAAAACTGAAAGAAACCTCAAGCGGTTTGGTCACAGAACGTCCCTTTCGTTCACCCCATCACACGATATCCACTTCCGGCCTGATCGGCGGCAGTGGTATTCCCAAGCCAGGTGAAGTCAGTCTGGCCCACCGGGGAATCCTGTTTCTGGATGAACTTCCCGAGTTCCATCGTCAAGTGCTTGAAGTTTTGCGGCAACCGCTGGAGGACCATACCGTCACGATAAGCCGGGCAAGAGCTGCTTTTACGTTTCCGGCCCAGTTTATGCTCGCATGCTCCATGAATCCCTGCCCCTGCGGGTACTTGTCCGCTCAATCAGAGGATCAGCGCTGTATATGCAGCCCATCCCGTGTCGCCGCCTATCGTGCCAAAATTTCGGGACCCTTGCTGGATCGAATAGATCTGCAGGTCGAGGTTCCTCCACCTGGCGAATGGCGTAACGCGGCACCTTCCCCTACTTCAGCCGAGATGCAAGCCAAGGTTGTTCAAGCTCACCATATTCAGGCCAAACGGTATGCTAACAGCTCTGTCCGTTGGAATAGTCAGTTATCCGGAAGATTGCTGCGTCGTACCGCCCAGCTTCCCGCGGAAGCCGATAATTTGCTCCAGCACACCCTACAGGCACTTAATTTGAGCATGCGTGCTCATGATCGGATTATCAAAATGGCACAAACGATTGCAGATCTGGAACATGACGGTGAAATTTTGACTTCCCATGTAGCTGAGGCGATTCAGTATCGGCAATTGGATCTGAATTTGTTTTGATTGAACGTTTAATACATGAGCATTTTGCATAACTCCAATAAGCGACTTCCAATATTTAATATATAGATCGAAATGGTCCTATTCGTCTATATATTGTACCCCGGAGCAAGTGGAATCGAATTATGCAACATGCTGACATACATGATAATGAACAATACGTCGAAGATACAAGATACTCATTGAAAAAACCGTCCAAGTTTGCTCCTTCATCGGAAAGAGTCTTGAACGGTTTTTTCATCAAACTTTTGGACAGGATATCCGTCTTAATTAGTCAAAAAGGGTCAGTTTGTCTTTGGCTGGTGTACGTTCTTTTGCAGAAGGAATAACGTCCGGATAACCCATGTACACCATGCCGATGATCTTTTCACCAGGTTGAATACCCAGTGGTTTGCGGAATTTCGGAGCGTACAGGAACGGTTTGGTTACCCAGAAGGTACCAATATCTTCGCTCCATGCAGCCAGCATAAAATTCTGTACGAGCGCGCTGACTGCCGCAAAATCCTCGTCCCATATATTTTGTCTTGGATCTTCTTCCAAAACCACAAGCATGATCGATGGAACTTGCATGATATTGGCAGAGAATTTGTTGTCTTCGCCCATTTCTGCTTCTATGGCGTTAGCCAGTTTCTTCCGTCCATCTCCGGTAAACAATAAAAATCTCCATGGCTCACGCAATTTATGGTTAGGTGCCCAGACTGCGGTATCCAACAACTCAATAATTTGTTCAGTTGGAACAGCATCTTTTTTGAATTTCTTGACGGTGCGTCGGTTCTGAATGGCACTTCTGACTTCATTGATCGTATTGGTTTTTGTCGATTTGGTCACGAACTTACCTCCCTATAGATAATTCTCCATGTAGCAAATTGAATTGCTAACTCTACGGATTTTTATGATAAACAAAAATGCAATAAGCTTGGTTACATCCTTGATTATACAACGAACTGTTCGTCAGATTCAAAGGAGGCCAATTCAATCAGGTTTGACTGCTTGCTACAAAAAAAGGGTGCCTCTAAAATATTGAATCCACTTAGGATACATCTATTTCGGAAACACCTTATTCAATCTATTTAATTTCAATAAATTAAAACGCATTTACAATATGATCAACCGTTACAATCTGACCTGCCGTATCCAGCATCACAGCAATCATATCAAACCGGATTTGTAGTTCCTTCTCTCTGGATTGTTGAAGGTATATGGCTGCCGTTGAGCGAACCTGCTGCATTTTACGGCCATCCACTGATTCCTGTGGTGTACCATAATGTCCCGCTCCACTGCGGCTGCGCACTTCTACAAAGACAAGCAAATCACCATATGAAGCAATAATATCAATCTCTCCACGGCGACAACGCCAGTTTTGTTCAATAATGTGGTAATCATGCTCACGCAGCCACCTGCAGGCAGCCTCTTCACCCAGCTTACCTTTTTGCTGACGCGTAAGTTTTGGGGATGGGTTATGTCCAGCTCCAGATCCTGGTAAGTGGCTCACCATCTATCCTCTCCCTCTCGTCCGGAAGCCAGCCGATCCGCCCGATAAATATAGGTCAATACTTCAGCTACCAGCTGATACAGTTCGGCTGGAATCTGCTCGTCCAGATCCAGTTTGGACAAGACCTCCACTAATGCGGCATCTTCCTGAACAGGGACCCCGTTTTCCTTTGCTTTATCCAGGATCGCTTCCGCAACTTTGCCGCGACCTTTGGCCACGACGACTGGAGCTTCGCTTTCTCCCGGTACGTATTTTAAGGCAACAGCCTTTTTGGAAAGAAGATCTGGCTGCGGCTCATCTTTCATACTCGCATATCCACCCCTTTGTACCGATCAGGGCTGTAATCAGACGCACTGATTTTTCGCTCAGCGCCCGGCTCCTGGCCAACAGGCCAAGGCTCCGTTTTGAAGGTCAATAATTGGTATCCCAGCTTATCCAGCGCCTCCTGGATAACTTCCCGTCCACTATCCAAAAGCGGACCCATGCCTTCCCGATCGTTGAGCACCCGCAGGCTAACAATATTATTGACGACATGCACATCTACCAGTGTAGGACCCAGACTTCTCATGTCCAGATCAAACCACAAACGACAGTTGGATGCATCCAGTTCCCCGCGCTGACCCCGACGAGATTGTATCTGAACAGAAGCCGTTTCTTCCCCATTGGGTCCAGTAATCGGAATGAACCAGTGCATTTGGGCAAAAGTAGAGCCCCGGTCCGTTGTCAGCAACAACTGCTGACCCGTCAGATATTGCACAGCCTGCCCGGCGGCTTCCTTGAGTGCCGCCGGAACGCTGTCGCTGCTGGCAAGCTGCAGCAGCAAGCCCTTCAGCGAGTCCGCGGTGCCTGGACTCGCTGCCTCACCCACGCGCGCCTGCGCAGCCGCGCCGTGCACAGCCTGCTGCTCGTGCTCCGCACCGAGCAGCTTCAGCACGCGCCCCACCCACGGGTCCCCTTCGTGGGTGACAGGCGCGTGCAGTGCGGCAGCGCCCGCAGGTGCTGCCGCACTTCCCCCAGCCGGCGGCGCATCAGCGCCGGCTGGCAAGGGCTGCGGCACGCCTCCGGCAGCCGCAGCCGCCTGGCCGCCCTGCGATGCAGGGGCGGCCTGTGCTGCCGCACCAGGCTGTGCCGGTGCGGCAGTGGACGCGCTGCGCAGCGCGTCCAGCAGGGCCAGCAGCTTCGGCGCCAGCTGTGCTGCCGTTGGTGCTGGCCCTGCTTGCGCCGCTGCGGGCGAAGCACTCGCAGCAGCAGGCGCTTCGGCGCGGCCATCAGTCCGCCCGGCCGCGCCACCTTCTTGCTGGCCTGCAAGCCCTCGGCCAGCTGCAGGATCAACCGTTGCCCCAGATGTACCCGGGCGACTCGCTTCAGCAGCGCGCGGGCTCTCTCCAGGAATCCCGGTCCCGGCCTGAATGCCTGACCCTGACTTTCCAGCCGTTTCCGTTTGGCTGGATCCTGGCTTTAGTGCACCTTCGGCATTCCCTGTCCCTGGGCTGGTCTGTACAGCGCTTCGCACACCTGCGCCTGCCTCCGCTGTACCACTGTTCGACATTGGAACAGCTCCTGCAGGTACTGCTGGTGAACCTTGAGTCAATGGCGCAGATAGGCCGGGGGTTCCCGCCTGACGTCCGCCAGTTGGCAACATTGCCGCATCATCCGTCTGCTGCCCTCCAGCTGACATAATAGGCAGACCACCCGACACAGGTAACTTTGGTGCACCTGCCTGCTCTCCCGCCAGAGCTGTTTTGCCCGCATTTTGAGTAAGGTACGTTTCCAACTGCTCAGTTAACCCATTCAACAGCTGATGGAGAGGTGGACCAAAGACGGTCTGATGCAGACCTTTTACCGTTTCCGCCGTGATTGGAAGGCCACGCTGAAAAGCAATACCTGTCGCCTGCACCCATTCCTCCACAGGCACCTGCGTCGGTTTGGCGGACATCATATTTTGAACCATGGCCACATTATCCTTCGTAAGCGGCAATCCACTGCGCTGCATGGCGAGCAGTAGTTCACGATTCCCTTTGGTATCCGGCAAACCTACCTCTTGAAGCAGATTGTTCAGCGAGGCTTGCGGCAATTCAGACAGCGTACCTGCCAGCGGCTTCATGACTGTCACGCCATTTTCTCCAGGTGGCTGTACCTGCAGCAGCGTGGTTTCCCCTGGACGAAGTGGTGTTTCAAGCTTGGCACGTACCTGTACCCCCTGAATTTGCAGGACTGCGTCTCCACCATCTTCTGAAACACTAACGACAGATCCCCGGACAACCTGTCCTTCCTTTAATTCCAGCGGCTTGGCATTTCCCGGTTTGCTGTCACCCAAAAGACCACGAATCATTGAGCCGATATTCACCATTCTCTCCCTCCTTTCTTTCCGTCTTGGTTAAAATAATGTGTGCTGCTCACCGAGCAGATTACCCAAAAAACTCCGCCGGTGCATAGGCGTAGCTCCAAGAGCCATAATCTGTTCGCGATGAAACTTAGTAGCATATCCCTTATGTATCGACAGACCATATTCCGGATATAACGTCTCCCATTCCTCCTTACACAGCCGATCGCGGGTTACCTTGGCAATTATGGATGCTGCCGCAATGGACTGGCTGTTGGCATCCCCTTTGATAATGGAGACCTGCGGTACGTTCACGTCCACTTTTTCGGCATCGACCAACAGATAGTCCGGCACACCGTCCAACGCCTCCACTGCACGTTTCATTGCCAGTCGGGTGGCCTGTTTGATATTGAGACGATCAATCGTTTCTGCATCCGCAAAGCCAATACCTACTGACACAGCTTTTTCCATAATGATGTCATACAACGCATCACGCTTCTTCTCTGTCAGCTTTTTGGAATCATTCACACCTTCCAGAATCAGATCGCGAGGCAATATAACTGCAGCAGCCACTACATCACCGAATAAACAGCCCCTGCCCACTTCATCAATGCCTGCAATTCGCTCAAACCCACTCTCCCAGTACTCCCGTTCATGAATTAGCAGATCACGAGGTTCACTCTCCACTTTCTTCTTCTTCTTCATCGATTCGGCAGGAGTTTCCAATTGTATCAGTTCGTTCATTACATTCATTTCATTATGTTCAGTCAATGCTTTCATCTCCTCTGCCCACACTCATTCAAGACGTTTCTCTATTTAGCCATTTATAGTACTTCAATTTATCAAGAAGCCACTCTCACCAAAGACCATTCTCAACAGACGACTATAACTCTTGTATATTGGAACATCTCGGAAACATGACAAACCCGCTTACGGCAAACTCATAAGTTTTGTTCGCTTTGTATCCGTATTGAACTCAACGCTCTAGTTTATAGACGCAGTTCTTGCCCTTTTGTTTTAGGTATCTGCTTAATTCATAGCGAATAGATTTAATAGCTTCATATAATAAGATACTTGTTCTTAATTTATCGGTATTTGAAGATTTAAATTGTAGATATCCTGCTATAGACCGGACAAACGGTTTAACTATCATCATAGCACGATTTTTGTTCCTCAGATATATAGACAGGACAATCCCATACATTCCTATCTGTTGAATTTTTCTTTGCCTGCTGCTGCGACTACGAATCTAAAAAAGCTTACTATCTTTGCTGTGTACAAAACAAAAGCGGCCGTTCCCGGTATTCCGGTAACGGCCGCTTCTTGCAGCTCTTGTTCATCCTATAAAAATCAGCTTTAATATGGAGCTTCCATGGAGAAGCGGCCCATCTTGCCTGCACGCAATTCACGCAGAAATGCCCGTGATGCCTTTTCCAAATCCACACGTCCGCCGCTTACGATACAACCGCGTTTACGACCAACCTGTTCCATGATGGCAATAACGCTGTCCGAATCGTCTGCATCCTTGGAGAATTCCTGAAGTTCGTAACGTTCCTCAAGAGCATCCCAGTAGTAACGCATCAGGTAGCTGATGGCAAAGAAGGCGATATCCTCGGCATTGAGGATTTCTTCCTTGATGGCTCCCGTAACCGCAAGCCGATAACCTACGTTCTGATCCTCAAATTTGGGCCACAAAATACCCGGGGTATCAAGCAGTTCCATTTCTTTGCCCACTTTAATCCACTGTTGACCCTTCGTTACGCCAGGACGGTCTCCTGTTGCTGCGATGTTGCGTCCAGCAAGCCGGTTAATCAATGTCGATTTCCCTACGTTGGGTATACCTACAATAAGTGCACGAACGGCACGCGGGTTAATCCCCTTCGCCAGTTGACGGTCGATCTTCTCTTTGAGCAGCAACCGGGCCTGTGCCGGAATGTCTTTTACATTGGTACCTGTGGATGCATCCACAGGAAATGCAGTAATTCCCTCATTTTTAAAATGGGCAATCCATTCCTGAGTCACCTTGGCATCAGCCAAGTCAGATTTGTTTAACAGAATCATCCGGGGTTTCCCCTGTAAAATCTCGTCAATCATCGGATTTCGGCTGGAGACAGGCAGACGGGCATCCAGCAGTTCGATGACCACGTCAATCAGCTTTAACTTATCCTGAATCTGGCGTCTGGCCCGGGTCATGTGACCTGGAAACCATTGTATCGTCACCTTGTCTTCACCTCATTATTTAATGATATATAAGCTAAACCTACGATTTCACTCCGTCACGTTCATTGGCAAAACTTTTCCGGTCTGAGATATCCCCATCCTTATTTTGCCCTCTCTGTTATCGAGTAAACATTATATTTAGCTTATACATCCTGAACTTGATTAGTGGTTAATCCACTTGATATCACCGATCGGCCAGAAAATAACATCTGCACGTCCTACGATATCTTCTAGAGACACATACCCTATCATTCGGCTATCCGTACTGTTCGGACGATTATCGCCCATTACAAATACATGGCCTTCAGGCACCTTGCCATCCGGGAATTGCTCATTCGGGAAGTCCTTCACATTATAGGTTCCACCATTTGCTTCGGCAGCATCAATTGCTCCCTGAATGTAGGTCTCATTCACTTTCTCTCCGTTTACGATAACCGTATCACCACTTACCTGAACCGTATCACCAGCTACAGCAATGACACGTTTAATGAAATCGCGTCCTTCCGAAGGAACATGGAATACGATAACCTCTCCGCGCTGTGGTTCCCGGATATCGTACAGAATTTCATTCACAATAACACGTTCACCTGTGTGGAAATTCGGCTGCATGGAAGGCCCGTCCACGACAAACGGTTTGAATAATAACCATCGAATTAAAATAACGAGCACTAATGCGATCACGATGGCTTTAAGCCATTCGACAATTTCATTTTTGGCTTTTTTGGATCGGCTGCCTTTCTCATCGGCAGGATTGCCCTGGTGTTGAACTTCCTGTTCCATTATGATCTTCCTCTCTTCACGGTACATGTTATAGCAGTTTACACATCCAGCATTTCACATCATTCAATTCATTAAATCATGCAAAATTCTCAAATCAGTTATGTACTCCTACACGAGCATTTCATTTTCATTACAAATGATCCTTAATACGTATGCCCTAACTGATTACACAAGCCTCCCGGACTCTCACGCGTGTGCCGCCATACCATTTTACTCGGAAGTGTACCTCCGGTTCAACTTTTCCCGGACAAAAACGAAAAGGGCTTGTCTCCAAGCCCTCTCCGGTATCCGTTATATTAACGAATTTCTTTAATTCTCGCTGCTTTACCGCGCAGTTCACGAAGATAATAAAGCTTCGCACGACGCACTTTACCACGGCGAGCCACTTCGATTCTATCGATTTTAGGGGAATGAAGCGGGAAAGCTCTTTCCACACCTACACCGTAAGAAATTTTACGAACTGTAAAAGTCTCACTGATTCCACCACCACGGCGTTTAATCACAACACCTTCGAACAATTGGATACGCTCACGAGTTCCCTCGATTACCTTAACGTGCACTTTCAAAGTGTCACCAGGACGAAAACTCGGAATATCTTTACGAAGTTGTTCTTGTGTAATCGCTTGAACGATATTCATCTATGACTCCCTCCTTCCGTACAGGCGTTCATACTTCTTCCAGAGATCACCTTGTCTCCTTCATTATCCATAGAGGACCGCCGTATTCCACATAACAGAATTATTGTACCATGCCATATATCAAAACACAAGGAAAAATAAACTTATTGTCATAGTCCCATCATCAATCTGAAGTCAACCACATTACGGAAAAAATAATGTAACTTTCTGTCAGGTCTGTTCGTCTATGATATAACTTGTTGGCATACTGAAGGACTTCCTCCTAGTATTGCCCTAAGAAACGAATTTGTATAAGGAGAAACAACCGGACTATGAAACATTGGAAAAGATTCACCCTCGCGGCCCTGGCTGTGATCACTTGCATCATTACGCTGTACGCATACGCTGTTAATCATCCGACAAATGCACTCTCACACAAAGCATGTACATCCTGGGACATGGTCAAACGCAAAGCGTTCCAGATGTCGCATACAGATTACTCGAGCAAAACCGGACTGAATATGGCTACTTTTCAGATTACACCTGGTACCGCTACAGAAGTTCCTGTACTCATGTATCATTACATACAGCCCAAAGAGAATAATCATGAAACAGGGAACAAATCCATTATTAATCTTGAGGACTTCGAAGACAATATGAAGTATTTGCATGATGAAGGATACAACACGATTACATTGGAGCAGCTTGAAAACTATCTGAATGGCCTAATCTCACTGCCGAAAAAGTCTATCGTCATTACATTTGATGACGGTTACCAGAACAATTATACACTTGCCTATCCTGTACTCAAAAAGTATAACTTCCACGCTTCCCTTTTTGTCATTGGCAGCAAAATTCAGGATCAGCCCGCTCATTTTGATCCCGCCAAAAAAACGTTTATCTCCGAACCGGAGATGCAGGCTGCAGCAGATGTATTTGAGTTTAACAGTCACACCTACAACTTGCATCACAAAGGGTTTATGCGCTGCGGTGAGAGCGTACCTGTAGGACTTGATACAAGCCTGCTGAACGATGATATCAAGCTGATGAAAGAAAAGGGAATCGACACACCGTATCTGGCATATCCTTTCGGTTATACCAGTACACAAATGATTTATCAACTGCAGCAGAATGGATATCGCATGGCCTTTTCCGTACGTCCCGGGTTTGTTCGTCCGGGCGATAATCCGATGAAGCTCCCAAGAATAACGGTTACGACAGGGACAGATTTGGCGAAATTGCTTAATCCTGAAGCGGATCACTCGGATGCTCTCCCTATAGTCGATATCAGTCAATAGATACTTAAGTTTACACTTCCCCGCCGGGATAAAGAGTCGAGCTGTACAGTCGCTTGGACTGCGGCTTGGCCCTTTTTTGTATCACTGTTTTCAGCTCCATGAAAGAGCTCGAATAAATGACAGCTTCATTCGCGTCGTAGATGATGATCTGCTCCTTCCCGGTTTGACACAGGTCGGCATGTACGGCATATCCTTCTTTTCCGAATTCCGCAACCGTTTGCATCTGACCATTTACCAAAGAAGGCAGCACACCTCCACCCCTGCGATAAGCCAATATATAATCCAAACCGCTGTCATCCCAGCCACGCACAGGTTCTATGATGGTTAACCATCCCCGTGTTGTACGATTCTCCTTCCAGAGTTCCTTTCCCTCGCAATCCAGCAAAAACATGCCGTCTTTTCCATGCTCATCACCGCGGATAATGCGGTCAAGTCCAGCAATCTGCAAACCGGTTAATCCGTCGCAAAACTTTCCTAAAGCGATATGTTGTGATTCGATCGAATCGGCGTAACGCCATCTCTCATTGCCATAACGATCCATCATTACCGTTACACTGCCGCCAATAACAATCTCAATCTCTCCGTCTCCGTCCACATCCCCAAACCAGATACAATCAGCATGATCCTCCAGATTCGTACAAGACCACAGCACGATTCCATCGTGGTCCAGCATGTCGTACCCTGCCATAACTTCATCCTTGCCATCAGCATCCACATCATATACCCATGGAAAATGTCCTACATTGCCTTCGTGCTTCCATAAAAGATTGAATTCATGATCGAGTGCCCATAAGGTTTTATACCGATCTTTAAGAATGACATCCATCTTCTGTTTATTTCCTGTCAAGTTCGCAAGAATAATACAGTCATGTGCCTCTTCCCCTGGCAGATCGTGTGTACTTTTAACTTCTCCGGTTCTTCCATCCAAAACTAAAAATTGTTTATTCATGATACAGACTACTTCATTGTGCCCGTCTCCATCCCAATCTGCGATCTGAGCAGGATAATCTGACCCAGGACCACCAGCATCCGGATCAGGTGTTCCCACTTGCCAGAGCAACTCTCCATCCAGGTCAAATGCTGTCAGGCAGCATACCTGATGCGGAACATAACGGTCATCAATACCACCATCGGCTTGTACCAGCAGCATTTCTAAACGACCATCTCCATTCAGATCTCCCAGAAGCATTTTGCAGCGTTCCCCTGATTTGCGAATATCCACTCTACCGATCTCGTAAGGCTGATGATGCATAATCTGCCTCCTCCGTTTTATCATGATACACACCTCTAACTAAATGTAACATAAAGATATCATTCATTTTTTACGACTCTTGTTCAGTAGTTATGAAAAAATAAACATCCGAATTATTTATGCAGAACACTATTGAAGCATCATGATTTAAACCATTCCAAAAATTCAAGCCGATTACCAAATGGGTCATTTACATAAAAGCGGTTTACCCCTTCATCATCCCTCACATTGTCATCGATGACTCGAATCTGATTGCCTTTTAGACGTTGTTTCAATGCTTCTAGGTTCTGAACGTGAAATGCCGGATGGGCTTTTTTGGCGGGCACAAAACCATATTGAACTCCGATATGTACTTGGTGAGTGCCGCACTGGAACCAAACTCCACCACGTTTTTTTAGAACTTCAGGTTTAGGGATTTCCGTCCATCCTAAAATATTTTGGAAGAAATTACGTGCTTCAACTTCGCAATTCTCCGGTGCTGCTAGTTGAATATGATCAATTCCATGAAAGGTGTAAGACATTTAATACCGCCTCCTTGTTTCATTTAGTAAAACTGAGTTTCATAAATTGATTGTATAATAGTTCGGTTTTTCAATCCACCTTTTTACATTATTTATTATAGAACTCCATTTAAAATAGACACTTACGTTGTGGAAATCTCTACATCCCAGTATTCACAACAAAAAAAAGACCAACCTTTGTCTATTTAAGGATGGTCTTTCTAACTTGTGATTTCATCTATACGATTGCTCACAATATTCTAATTACTCATGATTATTCGGAAGTCCGTTCCGTCTCAGAACGAAGCTTGTCTAGCCATATCCGCTCTTTATCCGACAATTCCGCGGCCTCCAGCATATCCGGTCTGCGCTCCAGCGTACGAATGAGGGACTGTTCTCTTCGCCACGCATCAATATTCAGATGATGGCCCGATAACAGCACATCGGGTACTTTCATGCCTCTGAATTCAGGCGGCCTTGTGTAATGCGGATATTCGAGCAGCCCGGTGCTGAACGAATCCGTTACTGCACTCGTTTCGTTTCCGAGGACACCTGGGATCAGTCGAACCACACTGTCGATGGCAACCATAGCAGGCAGTTCACCCCCAGTTAACACGTAATCCCCAATAGATAATTCGTCAGATACCAGAAACTCGCGAATACGCTCATCATAGCCTTCATAATGTCCACAGATAAAGATCAGATGATCTTCCTGTACCAGTTCTTCCGCTTTTTTCTGCGTAAACGTCTCACCCTGCGGACACATTAGAATGATGCGCGGAGCTTTGGTCGGTACCGTTGTCGTCTCCTCGTTTCGCTTTTCAAGTACGTCTTCCACAGCAGCAAATATCGGATCAGGCTTTAAAACCATGCCCCCGCCGCCGCCATATGGGGTATCATCAACGGTATTGTGTTTATTCGTGGCATAGTTCCGGAAGTTCACTGCATTCAGTGACACGAGGCCCTTCGTCTGAGCTTTACCAAGAATACTTGTCCCGAATACACCCTCGAACATCTCTGGAAATAACGTTAATACGTCCACTCTCATATTAGAGCAATCCTTCCATCAGATGAACCTTGACCAGTTTCTGATTAACATCGACATCCAGCACAACATCATCAATAACCGGAAGCAAAATTTCTTTGCCTGCAGGTGTTTTAACCACCCAGACGTCATTTGCGCCAGGCGTCAAAATTTCGGAGATCGTTCCGAGATCTTCGCCTTCTTCTGTAATGACAGAACATCCAACGATTTGGTGGAAGTAATACTCGTTCTCTTCCAGCTCAGCCAAATTCTCTTTGGATACTTTGGCTATGCCGCCCTTGAACTTTTCCACTTCATTGATATTTCCGTACTCTTTCAAGCGAACGATGTACATATTTTTATGCAATCGTGCCGATTCCACATGAACCAGCACAGGATGGTTATCTGGTGTAAACAGATACAACTCCGCATTTTTCGCAAAACGCACTTCCGGGAAATCGGTTAAAGGCATAATTCTTAACTCGCCACGGATCCCGTGCGTATTAACGATTTTACCTACATTCATAAACTCTGCCATACGTTCCTCCTGCATTTGATTCTATAGAATTCAATCCTTATTACTCTGCACACTACGCGGTCAAAACAATCTTCCGATCACTGTTACCCCCAGATTTCTTTGATCTCCTTATCAAAGGATAGAAATCCGGTGGTAAAGGTGAGTTAATGCTTACGAAGTAGCTTTCTTCCAGAAAGCTTTTAGCTACGCTTCTTCAGATTTGTTCTGCTCTCTCCGTTATCGTGTAATACTAAAATTAATTTTTATAATGGGTTTTATTGATAAGTTCAGCATGCACGAAAAGGGGCTAGGACATGCATCCTAACCCCCTTTCGTATATCTTTAAGATATGATATCGACGGTAACCCGTTTATCCATCTTAACTGCTGCTGATGTGACGACCGTACGAAGAGATTTTGCGATTCGCCCTTGTTTACCAATAACCTTCCCGACATCGTCAGGATGAACCGTTAACTCGTAAACGACAAGCCGGTCTTTCTCAACCGTCCGAACCGCCACATCTTCCGGATGATCGACCAAAGCCTTAGCAATTATACTTACTAATTCTTCCATAGATGACCCTCCGAATCAGCACCTTATTTTGCTTGTTTGGACTCGTGGAACTTCTTCATCACGCCCGCTTTGCTCAGCAAGTTGCGGACAGTGTCAGATGCTTGCGCACCGTTTTGAAGCCATTGCAATGCTTTATCTTCATCGATCTTAACAACAGCCGGTTGTTCAACCGGGTTGTAGTAACCGATCTCCTCGATAAAACGACCGTCACGTGGGGAACGGGAATCCGATACCACTACGCGGTAGAAAGGAGCTTTGTGAGCACCCATACGTTTCAGACGAATACGAACTGCCATTTGAAAATTCACCTCCTTCAATGAAATCTGTATATTCATTAGCAGCCCTTGAAATCAACGGAAAGGAAACTTCATTCCTTTGCCTAGACCTTTCAGCTGCTTCATTGCCTTATTCTTGCCGCCTTTAGGTCCCATCATATCCGAGAACTGTTTCATCATGCGGCGCATTTCATCAAACTGCTTGATTAGGCGGTTAACCTCAGCAAGGGAAGTACCGCTACCTGTAGCAATCCGTTTCCGGCGGCTGTGGTTGATCATGTCCGGGTTGCGTTTCTCCTCTGTAGTCATGGAGTACACAATTGCCTCGATCCGGCCCATTTGCTTGTCATCCACTTTCAGATCCTTGGCTTGCTTCATCTTGCCCATGCCGGGAATCATGTCCATAATCTGATCGATGGGTCCCAGCTTCTTCACCTGATCCATTTGCTCAAGGAAATCCTCGAACGTAAACTCTGCGTTCCGCATTTTACGTTCCATTTCCTTAGCCTTTTCGGTATCAATGTTGGATTGTGCTTTCTCAATCAGGGAAAGCATATCCCCCATGCCAAGAATCCGTGAAGCCATCCGTTCCGGATGGAAAGGTTCAAGAGCATCCAATTTCTCACCGAGTGACGCAAACTTGATTGGGCAACCGGTAACTGCTTTTACTGAAAGTGCAGCACCACCACGTGTATCCCCATCGAGTTTAGTCAAAACGACCCCGGTCAAGTCAAGCTGCTGGTTAAAGTGTTCCGCCACATTAACGGCATCCTGACCGGTCATGCTGTCGACCACAAGCAGGACTTCATCCGGATTCACTACGCTGTGAATCTGGCGTAATTCTTCCATCAGTTCCTCATCCACATGCAAACGTCCCGCGGTATCGATAATGACATAGTCATTGCCGTTATCCTTGGCGTGCTGCAGACCCTGACGTGCGATCTCCACAGGGCTTGTCTGATCTCCCAATGTAAATACCGGTGCCTTGATCTGCTCACCCAGCACTTGCAATTGCTTGATCGCTGCCGGACGATAAATATCTCCCGCGACCAGCAATGGTCGGCTGTTTTGCTTCTGCAGCATTTTGGCCAATTTACCGGATGTCGTTGTTTTACCAGCACCCTGCAAACCAACCATCATCAACACCGTAGGCGGTTTGTTCGCTTTGGCCAGTTTCGACTGGCTTCCGCCCATCAAATCCGTCAGTTCCTTGTTTACGATGTCGATAATAACCATGCCTGGCGTGAAGCTTTCCATTACTTCTTTGCCGACAGCTTTCTCTTTCACCTTGGCGATGAATTCCTTGACCACTTTGAAGTTTACATCCGCTTCGAGCAATGCCAGACGTACCTCGCGCATAGCTTCGGCAACATCTTCATCCGATACCTTGCCTTTGCCGCGCAGCTTGCTGAACACATTCTGCAATCGGGTCGTTAATCCTTCAAATGCCATGATCCCACCTCCTTAAGCTGTAATACTGTTTTTAGAACCGATCCGTTTCGTTCAATTCCTATTCCCGGAGCTGATGAACGATATCGTTTATTTGTTTGTTGTTATCAATGGAGACACCTGCGCGCTCCAGTGCATTTTGCAAATCTTCAAGATTGCGGCTGCGTCGTTCGTGCTTCTCCAGCAAGCCAAGCTTGCTTTCGTAATTTTCCAGCACTTGTTCAGCACGCTTGATATGCTCGTATACCGCCTGGCGGCTGATCTCAAACTCGGCTGCAATCTCACCAAGGGAGAAATCATCATGAAAGTAATATTTCAGAAATGTTTGCTGTTTCTCGGTTAGCAAACGTTCGTAGAAAGCAAACAGCAAGTTAATCCGGTTTGTCTTCTCAAGCCGGTTTTCTTGACTCATATCGGGGCACTCCCTTCGTCAAGGAAAAACACTTTACACTCTTGCAACGTTCCTAATAATACCGAAAACAAATCAGGATGTCAAGCAAAAATACTTGTCACAATAAAAACCTTCATTTTGCACTCATTTTTCGTACCTATATGGTTAATCTTAGCCATTCCTATACAGCAGAATACGACCTGCTGCATCCTTTATATAGAACAAAAAAACGAATGGGTCTGAGCCGATTCGTTTTACACTATCTACCGTGTTCTAGCGAAGTGGTGTCAGGTACAGCAGTACCATAAAGAAATGAAGAATACTGCCTGCCAACACAAAGAGATGCCAAATCGCATGGTGATACGGAAATCCACGCCACACATAAAAAAGCGTACCCAGTGTATACATCAGACCTCCAGCAACCAGCAGCACGATTCCGCCTGTAGGAATGGCAGCCATAAGCGGTTGCCAGGCAATAACGATGAGCCAGCCCATCGCAATATAGAAAATCGTGGACATGAATAGAAACCTTTTCGTAAAAAACGCCTTAAAGATCACGCCGAATAATGCGATTCCCCAGATTACACCGAACAGGGTCCAACCAAGTGTGCCGCGAACAGCAATAAACAGAAGCGGAGTGTACGATCCCGCAATAAACAAATAAATGGAAGAATGGTCGAAAATCTCAAATAAATCTTTCATTTTCCCATCTTTCCATGCATGCACGAGTGTAGAGCTCGTATAGAGCAGCAACATGGTGATCCCGTAGATCGTGAAACTGACCACATGCCAAGCCGTGCCTTTCATACTCGAGAATACAATCAACAGCACCAGTGCAGCTACACTGAGCGCGGCGCCGATTCCATGAGTCACCGCATTGGCGACTTCCTCACGACGGGAATAGGTATAGGTATTGGCCATATCAACCGTCCTTTCTAGCCCTTTAGCCTTGCCTTCTTTATTCCCATTATACACGTATTGCCAGTGACATTACACGTGACACTTATCACGTATATCACTGGCAATACGGTTAACACTATTAAATCATCCTATTTATTAATGGTTCTAAGAACTTGCTTCCTCATCTTCTGCGTCCTGATCCGGTTGCTCTTGGATCAGTCCAGCAAACAACGCATGCACGAATTGCTCTGAGTCGAATGGCTGCAGATCATCAATTTTCTCACCAAGACCTACCATCTTCACTGGCAGATCCAGTTCCTGACGAATGGCAACGACAATACCGCCTTTCGCTGTACCATCCAGCTTCGTCAGTACGAGTCCAGTCACGCCGCTTTTCTCCCCAAACAGTTTGGCCTGATTCAATGCATTCTGTCCAGTTGTCGCGTCGAGAACCATCAATACTTCGTGTGGAGCTTCCGGAATTTCACGCTGAATGACACGATAGATCTTGTTAAGCTCCTCCATGAGATTGGATTTGTTCTGCAGACGACCTGCCGTATCGCAAAGCAAAACATCTGCTCCACGCTGTTTGGCTGCTTGCACAGCATCATACATAACCGCAGCCGGATCTGATCCGGCCTGCTGCTTGATGACTTCAACGCCGGCACGCTGTCCCCATACCTCAAGCTGCTCAATTGCACCGGCACGGAACGTATCACCAGCAGCCATAATGACTTTTTTGCCCTGCTGTTTGAAACGATGTGCCAGCTTGCCGATCGTTGTTGTTTTACCTACGCCGTTGACACCGACAAACAGAATAACGGTAATGCCATCCGGATTCATCTTCAGTTCGTTATTTTGTTCACCGCGCAGCAGGTCGGTCAATTTTTCGGACAACACAGGCTGCAATTCAGCCGCATCTTCGATCTTGCGCTTTTTGACCTCAACGCGAAGGTCTTCGATCAGATTCATGACCGTATTTACCCCAACATCCGCTCCAATCAGGATTTCTTCCAGTTCCTCATAGAACTCCTCATCGATTTTTTTGCGTCGGATGACAAGATCGGATACTTTCTCCACAAGCCCTTTACGCGTCTTCTCGAGTCCATCCTTGAACTGTTTCGTCACGGACTCCGTTTTGCTTGCAATGCTGTCTCTCAGCTTTTTAAAGAAACTCATAAAGCCCCTCCATCGTGTACGTAATCTTAGTGCGATTTATTTTTTTATTAACAAATTCCTTGTTCATATCCATTTCTATTTAAGCACTAGCAATTTCGGCTTCCTCATCTTCCAGTCTAACCGAAACCAGCTTCGATACTCCGCCCTCTTCCATAGTGACACCATATAGAACATCGGCTTCTTCCATCGTGCCTTTCCGGTGAGTAACGACAATAAACTGTGTCTGTTCAGAGAATTCACGTAAATACTGGGCGAAACGCACCACATTGGCTTCATCCAGCGCTGCCTCGACTTCATCCAGCACACAGAATGGTACCGGCTTAACGTGCAGGATAGCGAACAACAGTGCCATCGCCGTTAATGCCCGTTCTCCACCCGATAGCAGCTGCAGGTTTTGCAGCTTTTTGCCTGGTGGCTGGGCCACGATATCAATTCCGGTTTCCAGCAGCCGTTCCGGGTCCATCAGAACAAGATCCGCACGTCCGCCGCCAAAGAGCTTGGTAAATACGGTACCGAATTCACGGCGGATTGCATCGAACGTCGTCTTGAAACGTTTGGCCATCTCATCTTCCATTTCGCGGATGACTTGATATAACGTCGTTTTGGCTTCCACCAGATCATTTTTCTGTTCACTCAGGAACTCATAGCGTTCATTGACCCGCTGGAATTCCTCAATCGCGCCAAGATTGACATCACCCAGAGCCGAGATGCTGCGCTTCAGCTTCTGTACCTCTGCCTGAGTGCTCTCTACATCTTCCGGTACAGGGTATCGTTCTTTTGCGAGTTCATAACCGAGTTCATAATCATCCATGAGCTTGCGCAGTATATTTTCGAGTTCAACGTCAAGCCTGTTGACGGAAATTTCCGTCTGGCGCAGCTGCTCCTCTACTGCTTTTAACTGTGTACGCTGTTCCTTTGTTTCACTCTCCGCGAGTTCCAGCTTCTTCGACAGTTCAGTTCGTGCGGCACGTTTGAAGTCCAGCTGCTCGGAAGCTTCCGCTTTCTTCAGCTTGAACTGGTTGAGATCTTCAATTTGTTTGACGCTCTCCACCTGTGTTTTCTTCAGGTCTGCTTCCATGGAGGCCAGCAGCGTCCGGTTCTGACGCAAATCTTTGACCAGAGATTCCACTTCCCGCTCCAATCGGCGCAGCTGCTCCTCATTCGAGAACCGCTCCTGATCCAGCTTACCTTCCCTTACTTTCAGCTCGGTCAACTGGCCTTGCAGCTCTTCTTTTGCAGACTCATTTGCTTTGCGGGCAAACTCTGCAGCGTGGATTGCACGGTGAGTCGCCTTCTCTTCCTCTTCAAGCTGCTCCAGCTTCTGCACAGCTGCTGCGCGTGCGGTATCCATCTCTTTGATCTCTTCAGTGAAGCCGTTCTTCTCCTGACCGGCCACAGCTACCTGTTCCAGCACATGACGAAGTTCATGCTCGACCTGTTTCATTTCCATGGATGCCTGTTGCTCAGCGTTTCTTGTATCGTCACCCGACTGACGCAGCTCGTCCAGTTTGTCCTGACATTGCTCCAATTGGGTTTTCACATCATCCACACTGCGGTGCAGCTTCACAATCTGGTTTTCGGTATCCAGAATATCCTGATCCAGTTGGTCCAGCTGCCGTTTCCGGCTGAGCAGACTCACATTCTTCTTATGCTGACTCCCCCCTGTCATGGAACCACCAGCATTAACCACATCCCCTTCAAGGGTCACGACGCGGAAACGGTACTGGCAGCGAGCAGCAATTTTATTGGCGTATTCCAGTGTTTCGGCAATGATAACATTTCCGAGCAGGCTTCCAATGATATTGGCATAACGGGAATCATATTGTACGAGATCAGCACCAATGCCTACAAAACCATCCATGCCTTCAATCATCGAACGCTCACCGGAACCTACGGTACGTGGACGAATAACATCCAGCGGAAGGAATGTGGCTCTACCCAGCTGACGCTGCTTGAGAAAAGCAATGGCTTGTCTTGAAACCGACTCGTTTTCCATAACAACGTGCTGCAAAGCAGCACCCATTGCGGTTTCTACAGCCAGTTCAATTTTTTCCGGTACTTTGACCAGTTCAGCCACAGCTCCATGTACACCACTAAGGGTGCCTTTACGCGAAGCTTTGAGGACTTCTTTGACCCCAAGCATAAACCCGTCAAAATCATCCTGCATCTCTTTCATCGTATCCCGGCGAGATACCTGGGCTTCCCGTTTCTGTTCCCATTTGCGAACCGTGCTGCGACTCTCTTCCAGCAGCTTTTGCAAGGATTGCAGACGCTCACTTTCGGTAATGTATCCGCCGCGTAGATCGCTGATTTCCTTACCTAAACGCACAACTTTTTTCTCGATATCCGCTTTTCGGGCTTCCAGCGTTTCCTTCTGTTCTTCCCATTTGCCGGATTCCTCGGTTGCTCGGTTCATTCGACGCTCAAGCGATTCTTTCTGCTGGTCGGCATACCGAATCTCGTTGCGAGTCTGAGCCATCTGGTTCATCAGTTCCAGCAAATTACCCTTCAGGCTTTCCTCCTGCTGCTGACTGATTCCTCCAGTAACGCCTATGAGTTTCGCTTCCTCCTCAGAAAGGCGATTTCTCACTTCAGCAAGTTCCTGCTCCAGCTTGCCAAACTTCTCGCGTAATGCAAGCAGCTCAGTCTCACGTTCCCGATGTCTTTCTTCACTTGCAGCCAGCGTAACCGTTAACTGCTCATGATTGGTTTGTAAATGGCGTGAACGCTCCTTGAGCAATTCTCCATGCCCTTCACTTTTCTCCGTTGCTTCACTGAATTGCAGCAAAGCGGATTGAAGCTGTTCCGTCTCCGTTTCCAGAATTCGCAGTGCGTTCCGGTCGCTTTCCAACTTGGCATCATGCGTGGAGACAATCGCAGACAGGCCGACCTCTTCTTCTTTTAACGTCTGTAACCGCTCGTTCGCCTTGCTCCAGGAAGCATGAATCTGCTCGATCTGGTACACGTACATGGAAATTTCCTTTGATTTGAGCTGCCCACGCAATTCCTTGTAGTGAATCGCTTTTTCCGATTGTTCTCTCAGTGGGCCAATCTGGTCCTCCAGCTCTGTAACCAAATCATGAATACGCAGCAAGTTTTGCTCCGTCTCGTCCAGTTTGCGTGTAGCGTCACGTTTACGCGATTTGTACTTTACAATACCGGATGCTTCTTCAAAAATACCTCTGCGATCCTCGGAACGGGTACTCAAAATCTCCTCAATACGTCCCTGTCCAATAATCGAGTAAGCTTCCTTTCCGATCCCGGTATCCATAAACAATTCCGTAATATCCTTCAAACGACAGGACTGCTTGTTAATAAAATACTCGCTGTCCCCGCTGCGATGTACACGACGAGTCACCGTCACTTCACCAAAATCAAGGGCAAGTGCGTGATCCTCATTATCCAGCGTTAAGGACACTTCACCGTAATTGACGGCTTTCCTTGCATCACTGCCAGCAAAAATGATGTCTTCCATCTTGCCACCCCGCAGCGACTTGGCACTCTGTTCTCCAAGTACCCAGCGAATGCCGTCTGAAATATTACTCTTGCCACTTCCGTTCGGACCTACAACTGCAGTAATACCACGAACAAATTCCATTTCTGTTTTGTCGGCGAATGACTTGAATCCACCCAGTTCAATCCGTTTCAGAAACATAGGGTATCCCGTCACCTCCTCTTGCTTATTTCAAGTGTTCCTCCAGCGCTAATCATGGATCAGGGATGAATAAAGCTCCCGAACCCTCTCTTTACAAAAAAAAGAGCAAAAAGCAGTCCGGCCGATAATTTCCGCCGGGGCGGACCCGAGGGGCTGCTCTTTGCTCTTCGTTTGTCTATGCGCTACCCGGTAAAACTCAGGCTTCCGGAAGCTTTAATCGATCAAGCGCTGCAGATGCAGCCTGCTGCTCGGCTTCCTTTTTGGAACGTCCTGTACCTCGGCCAAGCCGTTCTTGACCCATATGGACCTCCGAGACAAACTCACGTTCATGGGCAGGGCCCCGTTCTTCGACGATCCGATACTCCAGAGCTCCCATATTGTGATGCTGAGTGAGTTCCTGCAGTTCCGTCTTGTAATCGCTCATCTGAAGCTTGCCGCCCAGAACGATTAACGGAAAAACATGCTGGTCCAGAAACGTTCTGACTGGCTCCAGTCCCTGATCCAGATACAATGCACCGATGAAAGATTCAAACACATCAGCCAGCAAAGCCGGCCGTGTTCGTCCTCCCGTCAGTTCCTCACCTTTACCAAGAAGTACATACTGTCCAAAACCAAGTGCTTCTGCAAATTTGACGAGGGAAGGTTCGCAGACAATGGATGCCCGCAGCTTTGTTAATTCACCTTCCGGACGGTTAGGATACAAATGATACAAGTATTCCGATACAGTCAACTCAAGCACCGCATCGCCCAGAAATTCCAGACGTTCGTTATCCTGGTGCTGACTGAACCGGTGTTCGTTTACATAAGAAGCATGGGTAAACGCTTGTTTTAAAAGCTGCCTGTTGTCAAATTTGATTTGAAGTTTGTGTTGTAACTGCTTCAGATCTTCACTCAAACGAACTAGCCCCTTATGCTTCAAATTTTTTGAGAATAATGGTGGCATTGTGACCGCCGAATCCAAATGAGTTGGACATGGCAACATTCACTTTGGTTTCACGCGGAACATTTGGCACATAATCCAGATCACATTCCGGATCCTGGTTTTCCAAATTGATCGTAGGTGCGAGTGTCTGATGAGTCAGTGACAATCCGCAAATTACAGCTTCCACGCCACCGGCTGCACCCAGCATGTGACCTGTCATTGATTTGGTAGAACTTACTGCGAGCTTGTACGCATGATCACCAAACGCCTTCTTGATTGCAAGCGTTTCGGATCTGTCGCCCACCGGAGTCGAGGTTCCGTGTGCATTGATGTAGTCCACTTCTTCCGGTTCGATTCCCGCATTGCGAAGAGCCATCTTCATGCAGCGTGCCGCTCCATCCGGATCCGGTTCAGTCATGTGATGTGCATCGCCCGTAAGGCCGTAACCAATCACTTCACCATAGATACGTGCACCGCGTTTTTGAGCATGTTCCAGCGATTCCAGAACCAGGATACCTGCTCCTTCACCCATAACGAAGCCATCACGACCTGTATCGAAAGGACGGCTTGCCTTAGCCGGCTCGTCATTGCGGGTCGACATCGCACGCATTGCACAGAAACCAGCCAGACCCGTTGGTCTGATTGTTGCCTCGGCACCACCACAGATCATTGCATCTGCATCTCCATTAGCAATCAATTTGAAGGAGTCTCCAATGGAGTGTGTTCCTGTCGCGCAGGCTGTGACTACGTTGATGTTCGGACCTTTTGCTCCAAGAGAAATCGACATTTGGCCAGAAGCCATGTTGGAGATCATCATGGGGATGAAGAATGGGCTTACCCGTTTTGGACCTTTTTGCAGCAATGCATTATGCTGGTCCTCCCAGGTTCCCAGTCCGCCAATACCCGATCCGATGGATACACCAAACCGCTCTGCATCAATGTTCTCATCGATCTTCAGACCGCTGTCTTCTACAGCTTTGAATCCGGCTGCAACGGCAAACTGAACAAAACGGTCCATTTTGCGGGCATCCTTACGATCCATATATTCATCCGGGTTGAAATCCTTAATTTCGGCAGCAATTTGTGTCGTGTATTCACTCACATCAAAGGCCTCAATCTGAGAGATTCCGGACTTACCTGCCATTAAACTTCCCCAGAACGTTTCCAAATCTTTTCCGAGCGATGTCATTACGCCCATTCCGGTAATTACTACTCTTTGTTTCAAACCGACTCACCTCTATATCGACTGCTTTACGCAATTATTTTGTGGGAATATCCGCAAGCGGATGTTGACCAATCAGGAGCCGAAAGCCTCGTTTGGCCAACATCGCTGCGGAATGAGAAAAACCAATGAATGATGAGAAGTCCCGCCTGTTCGAAAACAGGTGCGGGACTGAATTGACTTTAGGTATGAGATTGTATGTAGTTTACAACTTCACCTACGGTCGTGATTTTTTCTGCATCTTCATCAGAGATTTCCAAATCGAATTCATCTTCCAATTCCATGACCAATTCCACTACATCCAAAGAATCAGCACCCAAATCTTCTTTGAAAGATGCTTCAAGTGTAACTTCAGCTTCGTCTGCGCCCAAGCGGTCGACGACGATGCGTTTTACACGCTCCAATACATCGGACATCCGGTTCACCTCCTCCTTGGTATTATACGAGAATCGCAGGCAAAATGCCATAGAAGACATATGCGGCTCCCGGCCGGGGAATCCGGCCTTTTTCCGGCATTTCGGATCGTCCAGCGCCTGTTCCCCGACTGTTGTTCAAGTCCGGGAAGAATTACATGTACATGCCGCCATCGACATGCAATGTCTGCCCTGTCATATATGATGAAGCTTCCGAAGCCAGGAACGTAACAACTCCGGCGATTTCATCCGGCTGACCCAGTCGGGACAGCGGAATGCCACTCAGCATACCATCCACCAGCTCCTGTGACAATTCCTTGGTCATATCCGTCTCAATAAACCCTGGTGCAACACAGTTAACCGTGATGCCCCGGGAAGCAAGTTCACGAGCGGATGCCTTGGTCAAACCGATTACTCCTGCCTTGGCAGCAACATAGTTTGCTTGTCCGGCATTACCTAAAACACCCACAACAGAGGATATATTGATGATTCGGCCAGAACGTTGTTTCATCATGGGACGAGTTACGGCCTTAAGGCAGTTAAATACACCCTTGAGATTGGTCTCAATAACCTGGTCAAACTCTTCCTCTTTCATGCGCATGATCAGATTATCACGTGTAATCCCTGCATTATTAATCAGAATGTCGACGTTGCCCCAGGCTTCAAGTGTAGCCTTTACCATTTGTTCAGCTTCATCCATTACACCAACATTGGCCTGGATGGTTATGGCCTGAACTCCTTTGGCACGGATGGCTTCTGCCACTTCTTCAGCTGCAGCCTGACTGCCTGCATAGTTTACCGCAACATTGGCGCCGGCTTCAGCCAAAGCGAGTGCAATGCTGCGTCCGATTCCACGGGATGCACCAGTAACCAACGCGTTTTTACCTTCTAACGGTTTAGACAACATAATTCCTCCTTTCCCCAAATAACCTGTGATTCAATCACTTCAATGCAGCCACAGTAGCTTCAAGCGTTTCAAGACTGTTTACATTGTACAATTTTACGGATTTATCTGTTTTTTTAATCAACCCGGTCAGTACACTTCCGGAACCAATCTCAATGAAGGTATCTACACCCTGCTCAATAAGCCATGTCACACTGTCTTCCCATAAAACCGGAGAATAGACCTGTTCTGTCAACAATTGTTGAAACTGTCCATTTTCGGCAGGTCTTGCCGTCACGTTTGCGACTACAGGAACCTTGGCTGGAGAGAATGTTACGGTCTGCAGCTTGTCTGCAAGTTTCTCAGCAGCTTCCTTCATCAGAGAGGAATGAAAAGGACCACTCACTTCCAGTGCAATGGCACGCTTGCCGCCAGCTTCCTTCACCCGTTCCGCCACGGCAGCTACACCTTCTTTGACACCGGAAATAACAATTTGACCCGGACAATTCATGTTGGCAAGTACAACCGTATGACCACTTTCGGATACGTCCCGGCAAAGCACCCCCAGCGCTTCCCGATCCGCTCCGAGTACTGCAGCCATCGCCCCTTGTCCGCCTGGTACAGCCTGCTCCATATACTGGCCACGTGCCCGGACAATACCCACAGCATCCGCAAACGATAGAACGTCCGCTGCAACGAGAGCACTGTATTCACCCAAACTGTGTCCAGCCGTATAGTCAGGCTGAATCCCTTTTTCTCTAAAAGCTTCAAGCAAAGCGATGCTTGCTGTCAACAGAGCCGGTTGAGTATTTGATGTCTGTTTCAACTCGGCCTCCGGACCTTCAAACACGAGATTACTCAACGAGAAGCCTAGTGTTTCGTCTGCTGTACGAAAAATTTCAGTTGCCGCAGGCACGGACTCATACGCGTCCTTCGCCATGCCTACCGCCTGTGATCCCTGTCCGGGAAATACAAATGCTATTTTACCCATCAGATTCATCTCTCCCAGCTATCTAGTTTACCATACGAGTACAGATGCACCCCAAGTCAGTCCGCCTCCGAACCCAACCATTAATATGGTGTCTCCGGCTTTCATGCGGCCTTCCTCAGCAGCTTCCACCAGAGCAAGCGGGATTGACGCTGCTGAAGTATTTGCGTATTTGTCTACGTTCACAACCACTTTTTCTTCAGGAAGCTCAAGACGCTGCATGGCGGATTGAATGATTCGGATATTCGCCTGGTGAGGAACAAAAAGATCCACATCCGTTCGCTCCAAACCTGCTTTGCGAAGAACTTCATCTGTTGCAGTTCCCATAACACGCACGGCAAATTTAAATACTTCACGGCCATTCATATAAATATAATGTTTTTTGTTTTCGACTGTCTCTGCGGATGCAGGCAGACGGGAACCGCCGCCTTCCAAGTGAAGCAGGCCGCCGCCTGCACCTTCTGCTCCAAGGTCAAATGACTTGAATCCGCGACCTTCGGGCACTTCTCCAATGACTACGGCGCCTGCTCCATCCCCAAACAACACGCAGGTGTTACGGTCTGTATAATCCGTGATACGGGACAGACAATCCGCGCCAATAACGAGTGCATTGTTATACATGCCACTCTGAATAAAGCTGGTTGCTGTTGCAAGTCCATATACGAAACCTGAGCATGCAGCAGACAGATCAAATGCCGCAGCACCTTTGGCACCGAGCTTGTCCTGCAAAATGCAGGCTGTAGAAGGAAAGGCGGAATCCGGCGTGATGGTTGCAACAATGATCAAATCCAGATCACTGCCTGTCATTCCTGCGGATTCAAGTGCCTTCATGGCTGCCTCGTATGCCAGATCCGAAGTCGCCTGATCAGGAGCAGCGATATGACGTTCCTTGATCCCCGTGCGGCTGACGATCCACTCATCATTTGTATCAACCATCTTTTCCAGGTCACTGTTTGTCAAAATTTTCTCAGGTACATACTTTCCTGTACCGATAACCCCTACCGGGCGCAAATTATTCATGTCGTCACTCACTTCCCGCTAATTTCCTTAGATATACTCTCCACCAGTTGGTTCTGAACTGCGATTCTGGCTTGGCGAACTGCGTTTTTGATGGCATTGCCATCTGCTGATCCGTGACTTTTCACTACCAGTCTGCTCAAACCGAGAAGCGGCGCACCGCCATGCTCGGTATAATCCAGTTTCCGTTTAAGACCGCGCAGCTCTGGCATGAGCACTGCAGCGGCCAGTTTGCTTTTGAGCGACGATGAGAACTGTTCCTTGAGAAGTGCAAAGATAGCACCGGCTGTGCCTTCCAGCGATTTCAGCAATATGTTACCAGCGAACCCGTCACACACAAGCACATCACATGCACCTGTCAGTACATCACGAGCTTCAACGTTACCAACGAATTGAATTGGAAGCTGCTCCAGGAGCGGATATGCGTGCTTCGTCAGCTCATTCCCTTTACCCGGCTCTGTTCCTACATTAAGCAGCCCCACTCTGGGAGAATCCACGCCTTGCACCTTCTGCCGATATAAACTACCCATAAGTCCATATTGTGCCAAATGTTCGGGTTTGGCATCCATGTTCGCTCCAAGGTCAAGCGCAAGCACACCCACATCATCTATGGTAGGAATCATGGGTGCAAGCGCCGGGCGCTCAATGCCTTCCATACGACCCACTACGAGCAGCCCCGTTGTCATTAGCGCTCCAGTATTGCCTGCAGAGATCATGGCATCTGCTTCGCCTTCCTTCAGCATGCGGCCCGCGACCACCATAGAGGCATCCTTCTTGCGACGAACCGCCTTAACGGGTTCATCATCAGAACCAATCACTTCGGAAGCGTGACGAACAGACAGGTTGGCCGGCTTCACAGCTGACTGGTTCAAAAGCGGTTCCAGCTTGGCTTCATCGCCAACAAGCACGATCTGTGTATCCGCCCATTCCGTAGCGGCAGCAATTGCACCTTCTACCGTTGCCTTAGGTGCATGGTCGCCTCCCATAGCATCAATCACGATTTTCATTCCAGATGACCTCCCTCTAGGCTGTCTTCTCCACCAGAACGGTAGATGACAAAGTTGCCTTGAAACACCATTTCCTCACCTACATAGGTGAACACTTCAACTTTCGCTTTTCCCTTTTGACCCGAGATCGATCTGACATAAGCTTTCGCAATACATTTTTCAGCCAGATGAACCGAACGGACAAATCGAATATCGGCCGAAGCCGTCAATGCAATCTCATCATTAATGACAGCAACCGCCAGGGAGTTGGCCTGGGCAAATACATAGTGACCACGAGCAATTCCCGTTCTCGAAAATACATGCTCTTCCTTGATCTCAAACAAGGAGATCCCACTTTTGTCCAGCTGCAAATCCACAATATCACCAATAATCTCATGCAGAGGCAGCGAGCGCACCTGATCATACGAACGCTCCGCCATCAGTTTCATTCGTTCCCGAAGCTCGGGAATCCCAAGCTCCAGTCGGTCGAGACGAATCGTTTGAATACTCACCTTCAACTGCCGTGTAAGCTCCTGATCCGTCACAAACGGATTGTCTTCGATCATTTTGGTCAATTGCTGCTGCCTCTGTCTCTTCGGTACACGTTCGATGTCTGACACCCCCGCTGTATCGTTTAAGAAAGCGTCCCATGCCGGTCCGTTCTATGGTCTTATATTAATCTCTATAATTACACCTCTGGTCAACAGAGGTTTCATCACACGAATTATGGTCCTTGTCTATGTAACCCCAAATCTTAGAACCTGGTACTAAAGTACAGTATATCTCATCCTGTGTCAAAAAGAAAGGCTGGCGGGCAAAAACCATTCTGCCCGGGATCGCCAGATTCCTGCTTTCTATCAAACTTTCTTTAGATAAAGAACTGCCTTTGCCTTTGAATCTGCGGATACTAATACCATCATATTTGAACATTCAAAAAAAGTAGTACCTCATCGAAATGAAGTACTACTTGATGTCTAGCTATTATTGAGAGATGATCTCTCTTGCTTTGTACGTTCCGCACACTTTGCACACGTGGTGAGCAAGCTTCAATTCGCCGCATTGTTCACATTTCACCATGCCCGGTACAGCCAATTTAAAGTGAGTGCGACGTTTGTCGCGACGCGTCTTGGACGTTCTCCGTTGAGGTACTGCCATTATTCCCACCTCCTTATCAAAATCAACCTTTGCAGGTAGTTGTTACACTAGATTTTCATTTATGCTCATTTAAAAAAATCCTTGAGCCCTGCAAGCCGCGGGTCGATAACTTCGTTATCACAACCGCAGTCACCCTCGTTCAGCTCATGGCCACACTTAGGACACAGCCCTTTGCATGTATCGCTGCATAGCGGTATAAACGGCAGGTGCAGCAGAAAAGCTTCCTCGGCATATAGCTTCAGATCAATGTCCTCTCCATCCACATAGACAGTGTCATCATCTTCAGGCAAGTCCTCCGGCTGTTCTCCCTGCTTGAATTGCTCATGAAAATCAATATGAAGATGTTCACTAATCGGCTTGAGACAACGTGAGCACAACATGTCCACTCCTGCTGTCACTTTGCCATGAACATCCACCACGCCCCCCGTTGCTTGTTCTGCAAATAAATCCGCAGTCAGCGGGGTAACGGCTGTGATATCTTGTCGGTTAGAAATCAGTTCCTTGATATCCCACTGTTCATTGAACTGCAGGGGCCGGTCACTGATAGCCACTTTGCGAAATGGCAATAACATTTCCCATCACTCCAAACGAAACCAATTTCATAATTCATGTCAAATGCATTACGGCAGTTATACAGATCAAGTCTGATGGTTGTGCACTTCATATCTTGACTGTATGTATTCTGACGCTTCATCGTTAAAAGTATTATGAAATTGACTTAACAAACAAAAATCATTATACCGATTTTCCAAGACGTTTGTCAACACTTTTAACTTTACACCCTTTTTGAAAAGAAAGATACCCGGACGAAAAAATCTTCCCTCCGCATTATAAACTTTCTTTCTGACATACGACAAGTTATTCGTTCCGAATGGCGTTTTCGGACACATTACTTTAATTATTAGTGTGATGTAGATCACACGAACCCTTTTTTACCCTACCTATACTTGTCATATGCCGGTACGGCAGAAGGACGGCGCAGGTTATCCAACTAGTCAATCCATTTATGGGAGGAAATATCCATGTTAAGCGAAAATACAATTAAAGTAATCAAATCTACAGTACCTGTACTTGAAGTCCATGGTGAAGCCATTACAAGTCATTTCTATAAAACGATGTTTACACATCACCCCGAACTGCTGAATATTTTTAATCACGCCAACCAGAAACAGGGACGTCAGCAGGCCGCACTGGCCAATATGGTTTACGCTGCCGCCCTGCATATCGACAATCTTGCCGCGGTTCTGCCTGCCGTCCGGCAGGTCGCTCACAAACATCGGAGTCTAGGCATTGCCCCCGAGCAATACGAGATCGTTGGCACTTATTTGCTGAAAGCCATCAAAGATGTGCTTGGCGATGCTGCGACCGACGAGATTATAGCATCGTGGGCTGAAGCCTACGGTGTCATTGCGAGTGTTTTTATCGATATGGAAAAGGATCTGTACGAAGCGACCGAAAGCCAAAGCGGTGGCTGGGAGGGTTTCCGTTTCTTCCGTGTTGCGAAAAAAATAAAGGAAAGCGAAATGATTACTTCCTTTTATTTGGTGCCAACGGACAGCAAACCTATAGCCACGTACCAACCCGGGCAATTTATTAGCCTCCGGATGAAACCTGAAGGAAGTACCTACACCCAGATTCGACAATACAGCCTCTCCGATGCCCCAGGAAAGCCTTATTACCGTATTTCGGTTAAACGTGAGGGTGCGCTGGCTGATCGGCCGGATGGAGTTATATCGACCTATCTGCATGATCATATTGCGGAAGGGGATTTGGTCGAGCTGTCTGCTCCTGCGGGTGACTTCACACTCAAAACGGAAGATTCACGCAATGTAGTGTTATTAAGTGGTGGCGTTGGACTCACGCCGATGATCAGCATGTTGAACACCCTTGTCGCCAGCCCTGCCCAACGTCATATTACGTTTATTCATGCGGCCCTAAATGGTGGAACCCACGCTTTCCGTGATCATGTAAGTACATTGACAGAACAACATGAGGGTATACAGACATTTTATTGTTATACGCAGCCTACTCCAGATGATCGCGCAAAATCACGTTTTCACAAAGAGGGTTACATTGATGCAGCATGGCTGTCACAGATTATCCGTCAACCGCATGACTCCAATTATTACCTTACCGGTCCCATTCCCTTCATGCAGGCTGCTTATGCGGCTTTATGTGAGATCGGCGTTTCACCTGAGTTTATTCATTATGAGTTCTTTGGCCCCAAAACAAACCTGATTCCTGTAGCGGAAGGCATTTAATTTTACTCGAAGCAAATGATGAAGGATCAACAGAAGTCCACTCAAAGGCACTATGCGTATTCATTGAATGCGACATGGTGCCTTTTTTGGCAGCTTCTTATCCTTACTCATTTGAATATGGATGCCCCTATCCCCTATTATTGAACAAGACCCGCTGCTTGACGGAGCAGCAATTATGACAGCCGTCTATCCGGTATACATACCAGAAAGCATTGTAGAAACTTTCTTTTAAGGAAAGGAGCACCTGCTGATGAAAGCCGTTGGTGTCATTGTTGAATATAACCCTCTGCATAACGGACATGTCTATCACTTGAGTAAGGCCAGGCGGCTTAGCGGAGCAGACGCCGTTGTGGCCGTAATGAGCGGCCCTTTTCTCCAACGCGGGGAACCCGCCATTGTGGGTAAAAGGGCTCGCACTGAGATGGCACTGCATGCAGGCGCCGATCTGGTCATTGAGCTGCCGGTTGCTTATGCTGTACAACCGGCGGAATGGTTTGCCTTCGGTGCGGTCTCGCTGCTGCACCGCACCGGGGTCGTGGACTCGCTCTGCTTCGGCAGCGAGTCCGGCGACCTGGACAGCCTGCAGCGCATTGCGCGCGTGCTGGCTGTGGAGCCCGCAGGGCTGCGCGAGGACATCGCGCGCCGCCTGCGGGAGGGCGCCAGCTACCCCGCCGCGTACGCAGGCGCGGCGGCGGCGCTGGCGCCCGGCGGCGTCGATGCTGATGCCGCCGCTGCACTGCTGGGGCAGCCCAACAATTCGCTTGGGCTGCACTACCTGATCGCGCTGGAACGACTGGGCAGCGCGATCCAGCCCTTGACGACGGCACGCACAGGTGCCGCGTATCATGAGGCGACGCCCGGACCGGGGGCGATCGCCAGTGCAACCGCCGTCCGCCGCCTGCTGATGGCGGACGGGCCCCAAGCCGCCGCGCCGTACGTGCCGGCGGCAACTCTTGCCATTCTGCAGCGTGAATGGCAAGCAAAACGCGCTCCCGTGCACTGGGAGCGCTTTGCTCAGCCGCTGCTGCACATTGCGGCGACCCACCGTGCCTTCGAGCTGGCAAATATCGCCGAAGTCACGGAAGGACTTGAGCATCGGCTGATCCGCACTCTTGCTCAGCTCCCGGAACCATCAGTCGAAGCATTGCTAAACGCACTTAAGACCAGACGGTACACACGAACCAAGCTGCAGCGCATGTTGACCCATGTTCTGCTTCATCATGCCAAGGCAGAACTCTCAGCGGAGCAACTAGCCGAAGGCCCGGGCTATCTCCGTGTCCTTGGATTTAGTGCACAAGGCCAAGGTCTGTTGAAACACATGAAAACTGTCTCATCCCTGCCTGTAGTGCTGAAACCGTCCAACTTCACACACAACCAGCTGGAACTTGATGTACAGGCACAGGCAGCCTATGCCCTTGCTTATGAACAGAGGGACACACGAACCATGTATAGCGACTATTATGAGCCGCCTGTCCGGTGCTAAGCTTATATGGCCCCTATCTATAATCGTTACACTAAAAACCCCCTATGTCGTGTCGTTTATTCAAACGACCGGCATAGGGGGGTTCATTTTCTTTACTCGGACTTCGTATATCCAAATTTTCAATACAACCTTTATGATTTGGCAGACAATGTTTTTAGATATGCCAGGGCATCATCCACCGTACTCACAGGAACCAGTTTCATCTTGGTGCCGATCTGCTCCGCTTTGGCTTCCGCTTCCTTGTAATTCTGTTTTGGAACAAAGAAAATCTCTGCGTCTTTGCGGTCCGCAGCCACGATTTTGTGCACCACGCCACCAATCGCGCCGACCACACCTTCCTTGGTGATGGTTCCCGTTCCGGCAATTCGGTGACCTTGAGTCAGATCTCCGGGAGTAAGCTGATTATAAATCTCCAGTGTAAACATCAGTCCGGCCGAAGGACCACCTACCTGCGTATCCGTGAAGGTAATCTGTTTATTCGGATCCTCGGGCTTCACTTTCTGAACGGCTCCGATCATCACACCCAAACCAGGCCTGGTTTCACCTGTTTTGCTATCTTTTACCTCGATCAGCTTCACTTCACGGCTAATGGTTTCGCCTCCGCGTTCCAATTGCATTTCTACCGTATCTCCCACTTTTTTATCCTTCAGCTGGGCAGATAATACGGTATTGTCCGGTGTAGCTGTTCCGTTCACACCCAAGATAATGTCGCCAGGGACGATGTCTCCCTGCGGTTTCGGGTCCTCTGATAAACCAAACACAAAAATATGTTCGGGAACAATGGAATACTTCACACCCGCCTGCTCATAAGCCGCTTCCATGGCGGAGGATTGCGAATCGCTCATAAACCACACCTGTTCGGCAGAATACTCTGCTTCGCTTTTCCCTTGCAGCCGATCTTCTTTTTTGTCAATTTGAGTATTCCGATTAAACAAGGACGTTCCAAGCAAAAACACATTGGCATACGTTGCCGACACTGTCGTCATCATGAATACACCGCGTTCCTCCTGGTCGCCATCCTTTACCGTGACCATCGGTTTTACTTCATCAGCACTGCCAGGCATATAAATGATATACGGCGTTGGCATGTAGACTGCAACATAGACAACCAGAGCCACCACGATCACAAAGATCGAAGCTCTGAAGCCGCCAGATTTTCGAATCCGATTCATCGCATGAGCCCCCGTTCTTTGCGTTTATTCCATATTTATAAGTCTAACACCCTCATTCTCCAGCATACAATGGTACAGGCCGGATAGGCCGCTGTATTCAGTCGCTTGTCCGGTCAAGGCCGAACCGTCCACGGACGTCATTCGGCCGTCCAGTTCGACTACGAAGCAGCCGAAAAAATCGGCGCTATTCCATATGAGGTGAAACGATGTCAATGCAGACTGAGGTTACAGGCTCCAACCCGATGCGAACGGTACTGCTAAGTGCCGGCGCTTTATTACTGGTCGTCGCTGTAGTTGTATCTCCAAAGGATGCATTCGATGCCTCAATTCAGGGATTGGACATCTGGTGGAAAATTATTTTCCCGGCGATGCTTCCGTTTCTAATGTTGTCGCAAATGCTGACTGCATTTGGTTTTACGGACGCTCTCGGCGTCTTGCTGGGACCGTTAATGCAGCGGTGGTTTCGCCTCCCCGGCCAAGCTGGACTGGCCATTGCTGTTGGCATGTGCGGCGGATTTCCTGCAGGGGCCGACACCGCAGCCCGTTTGGTTCAGGATCGACAAATAACCGGCAAACAAGCAATTGTTCTGGTCGCTGCAGCTCATTTCGCCAATCCGATGATGATCATCCTGGTCTTGGGTGCCGCTTTTCTTCACCTGCCTGCTGCCGGATACTTCCTGCTTATGGTTCACTGGATCAGCGGCTGGATTGCCGCAATGATTGCCATTCGGCTCGTCCCCGGTCATCGGAAGGGGGACGCCGCACTTCACCATCCAAAGACCAATCAGCGCCATGGGCTCTGGTTTCAAATGATGACCGCAGCCAGAGAAGCCCAGGCCCGTGATGGACGTGGATTCGGCAAATTGTTGGGTGACACGGTATCCCATGCCGTGCAAACACTAATGATGACCGGAGGTTACATGATTGGTTTTGCCGTGTTTATACGACTGCTAGGTCTATACCTAACGCCCGGTACTTCAGTAGCCTTGTGGCCTGCTGTTTTGGAGCTTCATTTGGGCACATACCATTTAAGCCAAACCACATGGGCACCCGTGATCATCATCTCCCTGATTGCCGCTGTTCTTGGCTGGGGCGGGTTGTGCTCGCATTTGCAGGTTTCAGCTGTTCTGAAATCGGCCGGGATTGCTGCCAAGACCATGATCTATTTTGCAGGTGTCCGGTTAATTCATGCATTGATTGCCTTTTCCCTGAGCGTCTTCCTCTGGGCACCCTTTAGCCGCTACAGCACAGAAGTGTTGAACACGTTCTGGCCCTTTAGGAACACGGATGTGATAACTCCAACCCTGCTGCCGATACAATCCCAGCTTGATGGGAACCACGCTTCAGTGGAGACTCTGTGGAGCAGCTTCCCGGCAGTCTGCATCGGACTTGCCATGATTGTTGCCGTTATGATCAGCCTGTCCGGCCTGACTTTCTGGTTTAACCGCCGGTTTTCTCGCTGATTTTCCGGCGAAGTGCAGTTTCCACCTCAGGAGACACCAGATCCGTCACATCCCCATGATAATGGGCAATTTCCTTGACGATACTGGAACTCAAATACGAATATTTGGGATTGGTCATCATAAAAATCGTTTCCGCATCCGGATTCAGCTTGCTGTTGGTGGAAGCGAGCTGCAGCTCATACTCAAAATCCGTCACGGAACGTATGCCGCGTACGATGACTTGAGCTTCCTTTTGCCGAACATAATTGGCTGTCAGATCACGGAAACTATCCACTTCCACATTAGGCAGATGACTTGTTACTTCCGTGATGAGAGCCTTTCTTTCTTCCACCGTAAACAGTGGATTTTTACTCATATTATTCAATACAGCCACGATGACGCGATCAAATTGCTTGGATGCTCTGGCGATAATGTCTAGATGGCCCATCGTTACGGGATCAAAACTTCCCGGGTATACGGCAATCCGTTCCTGCCTGTGTATCATTTCAGTCATGAGGAGCCTCCTCTTCTGCTATGCTGGTTTCTCCATCTTCCGCTGTACCGGATACATATTCATAGATGGATACAGCCGTCTCCCCATACACAGCCTTGCGCGTTTGTTCAAACGGGCCAAATTGCTCAGGGTAACTATATTTGGATTCATATTCAAGCACGATCGTCGCTTCCGGTTCAAGCAGTTCCAGTTCATGCATGGTTAGCATCAACTCATCCCCGTTTTTCATCCGGTAAGGCGGATCAAGGAACACCAGATCAAATCGTGTGGTTCGCTTGGCAAGTGCCTTTAATGCACGACCTGCATCATTACGATATATGGCTGCCTGATCCTCCAGCTTGGTCGCTTTCAGATTGGCACGAATCACTTCAATACTTTTGGATTCCAAATCAACAAAAACAGCCTTGTCCATGCCGCGGCTCAGCGCCTCAATCCCGAGACCACCACTACCCGCAAACAAATCCAATGCTGTGCCGCCCTCAAAATAAGGGCCAATCATGCTAAACAGCGCTTCCTTCACCTTGTCGGTGGTCGGACGTGTTCCATTGCCAGGAACAGCCTTCAGCGGTCTGCCTTTCGCACTCCCAGATACCACTCTCACTGATGAG
This sequence comes from Paenibacillus xylanilyticus, assembly GCF_047246825.1. Lineage (GTDB taxonomy): Bacteria > Bacillota > Bacilli > Paenibacillales > Paenibacillaceae > Paenibacillus > Paenibacillus xylanilyticus_B. The sequence goes on from NZ_JBFOLB010000001.1 coordinate 1,736,883, forward strand.
TCACCTTTTCTCTCTATGTAAGTTTATTGATACAGCTATCGTACCACACTCCGGTTCAGTTTGAAAAATAGTCTGCCCCCATCCATTTCAAAAAATTGTTGATCCATTATTAATGTATATGTATAAAAAGGAAACATTCCGGCCATTCTATAATTATCGACATCACAAGTGTCGTAGACAACCGCGGAGAAGACTTACGTTTCCCCATAAGCTCTTCGTCCGGTTTCTCCTCTCCCATGAAAAATAGGCCCTCGAAAGAGGGCCTGTTTTTATTTGCTTTCAAATATGTATGGAAATCATTAGTTAAGACGGTATGCTTTCCTCAATAAGGTGTTATGGCTTCTTCCACTTCAACATCTGTTTGCGGCTCCAACCAGCCGATTTCTTTGAGCCAAACTTCCATGTCATTCAGAAACCTCCATGATGTTCCGGCTATTCATGGTTCTCCATCTCCCGGTATTTCCGATTGGAGCGCCGCAAGTTAACCATGGAGAACAACAGAAGAACTATCGGTAAGAATAAATTCCAATTCTGCTTGATAATCATCACAATACTGAAGAACACAATCGCGAGCCAAACCAGTATTTCAATAGCCTCAACCTTGGTTAGCGTATGCTTAAATGCTTTTTTGGAGATGAGACGAATGAGGTAATACATGAGCACAGCATAGAACACACCCATACCCAGAATTGCAACTAAAGCAATTAACATTTCAATGAACATGCCCCTCTCACCTCCAAATTTGTTTGCCTTAAGTTCCTTCATTTTACCATATAAGAAAAAGAGTCTATCATCTTAGACTCCAAGAAATATTTTTCGTTTTCATGTTATTTCTCTTCCGTAATAACCGTTGCGTTGTAGATCACAACACGTCTCCCATTCAGATCAAATAGAACTTTATTGCCATATTCTGTGTCCTGCACATCAATTTTCCCTTCATACGTCTGAATCAGTTCACCGGAGTCACTGTACACCTTAACCACGCGTTCCAGACCACCGGAATTGTTGGATCTCATCGTTTTCAGCGCCCGCTCACCCGAAGCCGTATTAAAATACCAGATGAAACACCCAACAATAATGCCCAGTACAGCCAGTACGCTAACCCACACACCCGCTTTTGCTTTTCTGCTCATAATGTTGCCCCTCCTTTGTTCCATGTTCCGTACAGTACGAAATAGCTTCGATAGCGGTTTCATGGAATTACTCTTGCGCGTCCATTTCTCCAAAGCAAAACAGAGGTCATCCGATACACGGAGACCCCTGTTCTACATTTATTAGGATGCGACTTTTACAGTGCACGAATGACAAATTCGAATTCGAGTTCGCCGTCCGAGGCAATGCGATATTCCGGATGAACCGGGGCACCCCAGCTATCGTCACCCCCAACGCCCATCTGTTTGCCTGCTACCGTAACCACCGTGTAATGTACTGGCGGCAGCTCGTATGCATGCTGTGCGTTCTCCAGTTCGAAGGCCGTATACGGAGATACATTCAACTCAACCGGAGCTCCTGAAGCCTCGATTTTAAAGCCGCGTCCTGCATCATCCGTCAGTTTTGCCCAGCGTACTCCCGTACGGTTACCCGATTCCTGTGGCACCAGATATGGTGCAACGGTATCAGCCACTTTGCTGCCGTGGATCCCCAGACGTGCACCAAATGCACGATCCGCATAGTTTTCTTCAGGTCCCATCGCCAGCCATTCCACGTTACCGAATTCCGGTGACGTCTTGAAGGACAGGGCATGAATCGGAAGATTTGGCAATCCAGCCGTTCCTCTGTAGGCGTTATGAACATGCACGCTTCCATCCGCACGTACAGTATAAGCCACTTTCACCTGCACCTCTGCCGAGATATTGAGCTTGTACGTGAATTCGATTCGATATTGATCCGGTTTCTGTTCCGCCTTCCATTCCACACATCTTGGCAGCAGACTAGCCGCATACCATGCACCAAGTTCGAAGCCCATGGCTGTCCCTTTATCGTTATCTGTCGTTGCCCGCCAGAATAAAGGTGCCGGCGGCTGAGCAATCGTCTCCAGGCCCGATAGTTTGAGTGATACCAACGTTCCGAAGGCTTTGGAGAATAGAACATGGGTATGACCTACACGCACACCAATATTCACGTCTCCTTCAACCACTTGAATCTCATTTGTGAGATTCGGATCTCTCACTACCGCTTCAGTTGAATTGACCTGGTCTTGCTTGAAAATAAACTGACCAAACGCCACTTCTTCACCTTTATCCGCCCACAGCGTAGCCGCTTTTAGCACAAACGCAGTATTGACTGCATATTCGCCGCCAGCCAGGGATACTGCATCCAGTGGAAGTTTAACAACCTTCTCACTTTGAGCAGGCACATTTACTTCCAACATTCCGCGCAGTACTTCATGGCCCTCGTGTTCCAGGCTGTATACCAATTCCAATGCAGATGTATCTGCGAACAAATTGCTGTTGACGATTTTTACCCCTTCACGATCCGGGAACAGCTTGATATTTTGGTACAGGAATTTCACTTCCTGCATTTTGGCGGTTACCTTGCGATCCGCATGCACGATGCCGTTTCCACAGAACGAATAGTCTGAAGGACGGTCTCCGAAATCTCCCCCGTACGCAAGGAACTCCTTGCCATAACGATCTTTCTTGTAAATGGATTGATCGATGTAATCCCAGATGAATCCGCCCTGATACATCGGGTACTTGTCTTCCAGTTCCGTATATTTGTGCATGCCACCGATGGAGTTCCCCATGGCGTGCATGTATTCACAGCTGATATACGGTTTCTCCGGATCAGCATTCAGGAATTCCTCAATGTCAGCCGGCTTGGCATACATACGGGATTCCATATCACTCGTCTCGTTGAAGCGACGGTCATGGAATACCCCTTCATAGTGAACGAGTCGTGTAGGATCGTATGTTTTGAAATACTGCGACACTTTATAGATCACTTCGCCACCATGGGATTCATTACCACACGACCAAATCAGAATGGAAGGATGGTTTTTATCCCGTTCCACCATGGATACCGCACGATCCATGACGATATCATGCCATTCCGGACGATCGCCCGGGATAACCCAAGAAGGTTCAACAGCACCAAGCTTTTGCCAGGAACCATGGGTTTCCAGGTTCATCTCATCAATGACGTATAATCCATACTCGTCACACAATTCATACCACAGGCTTTGGTTCGGATAATGTGACGTACGAACCGCATTCATATTGTTCTGTTTAATGGTGCGTACATCCCAGAGCATGTCCTCTTTCGTAATGGCACGACCCCGACGCGGGTTGAACTCGTGACGATTGACTCCTTTGAATACAATGCGTTTTCCGTTAATATGCATCACTTTATCGATCATTTCAAACTTGCGGAAACCAACGGCCTGAGGCACCACTTCCACCAATTCTCCTGCCGCGTCATATACACGGATATAGAGACGGTACAAATATGGAATCTCTGCACTCCACAGATGGACTTTGCCGATTTCCTCACTGATATTCACCAGACTATCGCTAACCTCTGATCCAAAAGTTTTTACCGTTGTTCCTTCGGCATCGCGCAGCTCGGCTTCCACTCGTGCTCCGGCCAATGCTTTACCTTCCAATTTCAGTTCCAAATTCAGCGTACCGTTTGTATAGGACTTGTCCAGATCCGTTACGACCCGTACGTCCCGGATATGCGCTGCGGGTACCGTATATAAATATACGTCTCTGAAAATGCCGGAGAAACGCCAGAAATCCTGATCTTCCAACCAGCTGCCTGTGCTGCGTTGATATACTTCCACAGCCAGTTTATTCTCTCCATCCTGAAGAAACGGAGTCAGATCGAAGTCCGATGGCGTGAAGCTATCTTCCCCGTATCCGACAAATTGTCCATTAAGCCATACATAGAATGCCGATTCTACCCCCTGAAAGGAGATATATACCGGACTGTTCTGCCAACCTGAAGGCAAATGGAACGTACGAATGTAGCTACCTACTGCGTTTTTGTCCTCTGGCAGTGCCGGAGGACGCAGTTCATTCAGTCCATCCCAAGGGTATTGGGTATTTACATATTGGATCTGGCCGTATCCCTGAAGCTGGATGTGCCCGGGAACTTCAATGTCATCCCAGCCTTCACTGGAGAAATCCGCTTTGTAGAACAGTTCTGGTCTGCAATCGGGGCGGACCGCGTAATTGAATTTCCAGGTTCCGTTCAGGTCGTAACGCATCTTCATGGTACCCGAAGCCTGCGCCTCCTCCATAGTATGGTAATAACGATGATCCGAGTAAGCGTTTAAACGATTAACCTCAAAAACGCTTACATCTCCCAACCAGTTGATATCTGCTTGTGTTGCTTTCATCGGCTCTCTCTCCCTCTAGTACGAATGTATAGTATGAATTATTCAAGATCCAATCCCTATTTCCTCTTCCATAAACAAACAGAAAGACAGAGGGACCCCATTGCTGGTGTCCTCCTCTCTCTTTCCACATCAGTCTTTTCAGATGACATCCACTATTCCATTATTTCACAGAACCAACCATACCAGCGACAAAGTGCTTCTGCATAATGAAGAACACTAATGCGGTTGGCAGTGTAGCAATAACAATCGCTGTCATGATTACCCCATAATCAGGTGAGTAACTTGAACCCAGGTTGGAGATCAACAGAGGAATCGTCTGTTGGTCCGGTGTCTGCAGCACAACGAGTGGCCACAGGTAGTTGTTCCAGCTGCTCATGAATGTAATGATCGCAGCAGCCGCATATGTTGTTTTCATTGTAGGCATGTAGATTTTCAGGAAGATGCCCAGCTCGCTCAGACCATCAATCCGGCCTGCTTCAAGCATCTCTTTCGGGAACATTTTGGTGTTCTGACGGAAGAAGAAGATCAGGAACGCAGTCGTAATGGTTGGCAGAATGACTGCAGCCATCGTGTTAATACCGATAAATGGTGCAAAACCGGAGATCGTCGCAAACATCCGATAAAGTGGAACCATCAATGCTGCGAACGGAATCATCATGGAAAGCAATAGAATGTTGAAGACGATATCACGGGATTTTGTACGATACACTTCAAATCCGTAACCTGCCATGGAACCAATCAACAGGGCAAGCACGGTAGAAATAATGGAAACAATCGCCGAGTTCCCCAGTGCCTGTACCAGGTTCGTCGTATCCAGCAATTTGTTAAAGTTATCAAGGAATACCGAACCAGGAAGCAGTCTGCCTTTGGTTACGTCTACCGAAGCATTCGTCGAGCTCACCAGCATCCAGAAGAACGGGAAGATGGATATGAAGGCCACGATGGATAGGAACACATAGGTAAAGATCCGTTTTACTTTGTTCTTAGCCATTTTTCTCACCTGCCACTTTAAACTGGATGATGGACAATACGATAATCATCAGCACGATGGAATACGAAACGGTTGCCGCATATCCAAAGTCCGGTGAATACTTGAACGAAAGGTTATAGATGTATTGCGAGATAGACATCGTTGCATTACCTGGTCCACCTTTGGTGATGTTCATAATCTCATCGAATATTTGGAGTGTACCAATCGTCGAAGTAATGGATGTGAACAAGATAATCGGTTTGAGCAATGGTACGGTAATTTTGAAAAATTGAGTAAATGCATTCGCACCATCAATTCGTGCGGCTTCATAGATGGATTGATCAATATTCTGCAGGGAAGACAGATAGAAGATCATGTTATATCCGGTCCAACGCCAAGTAACGGCGATTATGATCGTAATTTTAGCCCAGAACGGGTCGGTAATCCATTGAATCGGTTCGGCAATCACATGCAGATTCATCAGGAACTGATTGACCATTCCATCTGCAGAGAACAAGTATTTAAATACGACCGAGTATGCAACCAGCGAGGTTACACAAGGTAAAAAGATTGCAGTACGGAAAAAGCTGCGGAAGCGCAGTGTGCTGTCATTCAATAAAACGGAAATAAACAATCCGAGAATGATCATGACGGGTACTTGAATGATCAGATACAAAAATGTATTCGATACGGCGGTACGGAACGTTGTATCGATGAACAACCTTTTATAGTTATCGAGCCCCGTAAATTCAAGATTGGCACCCACGCCAGACTTGAAAGATAAGAGCAGTGCCTGCAGCATTGGATAGAAGTAAAATGCAACGATCCCAACGACAGCGAGCAGAATAAAAGCCCATCCAGTCAAATTATTTTTCTTTTGGAGACTGTCTCCTGTACTCATGGCTTTCACAGTATGGCTCCTCTCTCTCCATGCAACATGGATAGAACCCATGGAGCCTTCCACCGATGTCCGGTCGGCTGTTTGCTTCGCCAGACGGTGGAACGGCTCCGATGCTTCCTTGGGTTCTATAAGTTACCGTGGATCATCTTAGTTTAATTGAGCTTCAGCTTGTTTTTGTGCATCAGCCAGAACATCGTCGATCGCTTTGCCGTTCAAGAAGTTTTGCATTTCAACAACCAGAATATCCTCGATTGCATATGTGTTGATACCGTAATTTACGCTTGGAATTTCTTCAGTCCATTTTGCAAAGTCTGCAAAGACTTTTTGTCCACCGAAGAACTCGTCAGCTTTGTCAAAAGCTTCGCCTTCAGTAGCTGGTTTGTATGTTCCGATTGCGCCGATACTATTCAACAGATCTTGATACAGTTGTTTGTCAGAACCAAATGTTTTACCCAGGAAATCTGCTGCTTCTTCTGCACCAGGAACGTTGTTCATTACATAAAACGAGCTGCCACCCAAGTTGGATGCATGTACGGAATTGGCTTGACCAGCCATTTTAGGAAGCGGAGCTACGGCCCATTGTCCGGACTGGGATGCTTCTTGACGAACCGATGGTGTAATCCAGTTTCCTGTAGGAATGGTAGATACGTCTCCGTTGTTAAACGCTGCCACGAATTGGCTCCAGTCAGAATTCAGTTTAACCACATTTGCATCCATCATTGCTTTGTAAGTTACAAATGCTTCTTTCAGTGCTGCATTGCCAGCCAGGTCAGGTGTTTTACCATCTTCCTTGGAGTACCAAGAACCTGCGGATTGAATCATCATACGGATCAGACCCAGGTCATTGGGATCGAGCGTAATCAGATCTTTGCCTGTTTTGGCTTTGACGTCTTTACCGATTTGGATGTAATCATCCCAAGTGATATCTTGCAGATCTTCAGCTTTGTAACCTGCTTGCTCCAGCAGATCTGTTCTGTAGTAGAGACCTGTTACACCAGAGTCAAATGGAACACCATATTGTTTGCCATCAAAAGCCGTTGGTCCCAATTTGTAATCTGCAAAATCAGAAGCCGTAAAATTGGAAGACAAATCTTTGAAAGCATCAGGATAAGCGTTCAGGAAGCTTTGTGAACGGTAATCTTCAATCAGTACGATGTTAGGAAGACCGTTGCTTGTTCCCGAGTTCAAACCTGTGTTGAGCTTTTGGATAATATCATTTTGCGCATATTCAACAATGTTGATTTTCAGATCAGGATGATCTTTTTGGTATGCTTCTTTTGCTGTATTCAATGCAGCAATGTTGAACGATGGGTCCCAAGCCCAGATCGTAATCTCATTGGATGCTTGCTCACCCTCGCTTGCCGTGTTGCCTCCTCCACCGGAAGAACATGCGGACAACAGCAGGACAGTAACGAGCATCAATACCCACATTTTTTTCAAATCATTCAACTCCCCTTCAACCTCTTTGTGTGTAATTTGTTTGCGTTTTCTGAAAGCGGTTGCTTTCGATGTAATCATCTTATCATTCCCAAATCGGCATTCGTTAGTAATAATTTTGTACGGATTTGTCATCTTATTGCCACAATGAAAACCTTTACAGAAACCGTTTGCATTAAATTTGGCTTTTTGTAATTCCTTTTGATTTTGGATTGTATTGAGCCAAATATTTTACCATTTAATAAAAACTAGGCTCCTTTCACAAAACAAAAAAAGCCTTTCTGAAGGAGGGCAACTCCACAGAAAGACTTAATGTATTGGTTGACGCTTATGGATTTCCGTCATGCATCTGATCGGTTTCTCTCAGCTTGTAATTAATGGGAGTGTAACGGTAACTCTCGTCCCTTCTCCCGGTGTACTCATGATCGTCACACCATAGGGCGCTCCGTACAACAGTTCAATCCGGTCATGCACATTGCGAATGCCAATGCCGCTGAACAGCTGCCGGTTGTTTTTCGGATTAGGCAGGGATTCCCCCATGGAAAACCCTTCAATGCCGTCCCCATTATCCATGATTTCGCAAATAAGCGATTCTCCTGCCCGTGAAACCAGAACATGAATCGTGCCTGTCTCTTTCCTGTTAAATGCGTGGAAGAAGGCATTCTCAATAAATGGCTGGATGACCAGTTTCGGGACATGGTAGTGATTACAATCGGGCGCGACATAGAAGGCAGCTTTAATGCGTCCTCCGTAACGGACATGATTAATGAAAACATAGTTCTTCAGATTCTCCACTTCCTGCTCTACCATGACCGTTTCACTTACATCGCTGATCGTATTCTGCAGCAGCGCAATTAAGGCGTTAATCGTCTCAGCTGCCCTGTCCTTGTTCCCTTGCTGTACCAGTACCTTCACCGAAGCCAGCGTATTATACAAGAAATGAGGATTGATCTGGCTTTGTAATGCTGCGAGCTCTGCATTGCGCTGTTCCCGCTGCGTTAATACAAGCTGGTCCACATAATCATGAAGTTCATCCAGCATGTAATTGTACGCATGACCAAGCTGCCGGCTCTCGTAACTTCCGCTGACCGGAATATAATTATCCAGATCACTTTTCGTAATATTGGACATTTGCTTCACGAGCCTGCGCAGCGATTTCGTAATCTGGTTGGTGATCAGAAACACCAGCACAAGGGCGCCTGCCACAATGGCTGCACAGATCAGAGCGATCGTTTTCATATCAAGCAATTGACCCATTGCCAGATCCTTGTCCACAACATTAATAATATAGAACCGGTAAAACGGCAAGTACTCTGACAGAACTACGCTGTCCTGCTCCATTACCTTGGCGTTAATTCCATTGCTGCTTTTAATACTCATTTGTCTCGCATAAGACAGCAGGTCCAGCTGCTTCGTACCAATCCATTCCTCCCGGTTGGAGGATACAATCTCGCCACCTTCATTCAGGATGACCACATCATTGCCCCTGCTTGTGAAGCTGCTGTAAAACTGACGGAACACATTCTCTCTCATGGTCACATAGAGCGTTCCGTAGATCCGGCTTTGGGTCCGGTCTGTCAGCGCTTTGGTAGCCGAGATCATCTGCTGGGTGCCCACGTCGGTATCGGTCCGGTAATCGTCAAAAATCAGTCGATTCGGTGTATCAACAGCTTCGATCGTAATCGGCAGTTCTTTCAATTCCTCTACCGACATCTTCAGATGGGATCGATCCGTAGAATAGGTGCGCCCGTTAATTCCACTAATCGTAATCCCTACCTCGTAGGATTCAGTAATGGATTGGATGCGGTCCATTGATTCTCTCATATTGTAATAGGACTTCGCCATCGTGAGGGAATCTCCCTCTCCTTCAGACAGATAGCCGCGAATCGCCCCGCTTTGGCTTACATTGTTGGAAACCGCTGCAATCGCATCATTAAAGGATTCAAAATTGGTTTTAATCTGGCTGAGCACCTTGGAGTTCGTGATGCTGAATGTCTCGGTAAACAGATTCGTCGACATGTGAATGGTGGTCCATAGAATAAGTACGGAAACGAGAATGATACTAATCACCATGACGAGAAACAGTTTGGGAAACAATCCGAGACGTGATAATCCGTTCATCCATTTCTTCATGAGATTTTCCTTCTGACTTTATGCCCAGAACTTCCGCCGATATCGGCTTGGTGACAGTCCGGTAAATTTTTTGAACACCTTGCAGAAATAGCTGTGGTCAGAATAACCCACCATACTGCTGATTTCGGAAATGGTAACATCATCCGATCGTAAGAGTTCCTCTGCCTTCTCAATGCGGATTTTATTCAAATATTCATTGAATCCTTCTTTTTTGTGTGAAGAGAAGTAACTGGATAAATACGATGGATTAAAATGAAAATGCTTGGCGACTTCAGCAAGACCGAGTGGCTGGTCATAATGCTCATGCATATATTCAAGCAGCATCTTCATATTCGGATCACTGCGTTTTCCTCCATCTCCGGCAGTGCATTCCTGAACCTCAAGCATAAACTGGTCCAGTACATTCATGACTTCACCCAGACTGGATGCCCCATCCACATTTTTGAAGTAAGTATACTTGCTCTCCTCGAGCGCCGAAGACTGTACATCCATATCAGCGAGCGTAATCGTTACGTTGAAGATCAGATTGCCCAGAAAGGATTTGATTTCAAACACATCCGCAATATAATCACGTCCGAGGGTGAGCGCATGCTCTCTCAGATAATCCCTCGCCGCTTCAGTGCGATTCCGTTTCACATGCTGCAAAAACATATTGACATTAAACTGGTAGCCAGCTGTATGCAGTGGCGGAAGTTCACTATAGACAAGTATGGAGCGGCCCTCATAATAAAAGCGATATTCCATTAACTTAATCAAATGATTCCGGTACACATCACCCATCTGGTTGAATGAAGTAAAGCTATCACTTAGAACCCAGCTGGGTCCAGTAATGCCGGCCTCATTTTCCAATGCCACCTGCTTGATCCGCCCGACCATCCAGTCATCTTTGGCAGGGTCTACATTCAGGAGAAATATAGGCAATTCACTCTCAGCCGGTACCATAGCGCATTCCACGTCGGCAAGGTAGCTTCGCAGCTTGTTTTCCATCTCATCCTTGTCCGCAATCGATTGTGTTCCGCATACGACCAGACGAAAGCAGTCATGTGGAAATGTGTCCCTGACCATAGCCATATCGTTTTCGTCTTCCAGCGCAAATCCGGATATCATCTTTTCCATGAACTGTCCGAGCTTCCAGCCTTCATGAGAAGGCTCGTATTGCAATTCGGGAATTTTTCCTGCGGTTCGCTGCAGCACCTGGAGCAGCTCGTTGGTATCCAGCTTTGGTTTCAAAATATAATCCGCGGCTCCGTGCTGGAGTGTAGAACGTACATATTCGAATTCACTGAAGCTGCTTAGTACAATGACCTCAATTTGTGGATGACTGGCTTTTAGCGTACGTACAAATGCTTCACCGTCCATAATCGGCATCACAATATCGGTAATGACGATGTCAGGCTTCAGCAAACGCACCTGTTCCAGCCCTTCTTCACCATTGGACGCTTCTCCGACAATCTGGAATCCTTCCGACTCCCAGTTCATATGATGCTTGATCCCTTGGCGTACCAGAAATTCATCGTCAACAATCAGCACCTTGCACAACCGGTTCATGATCGCGACCCCCTTGTCTCATCTTTCCTCTATGTCTCTACAGGTTATACTTTTTTTATATCGGATATAACGGCACCCCAGTGTTAGCGGTTACAACAATTTTAAAGTTTTGTACCTCTCTTTATATCCCATAATCATTGTTAAATCAATGGAAATTGAAAGCCAGCGTCTGCCCTAAATCAATCGACTCCCTCATTTTACACGATTACTCGACAAAAAAAGAAGCCATGGCCGCCCAGAATCATTCGGCGTACCAGGACTTCTCTTCTTATCTGACTTGTTATCCGGTCAAAGTTCAATTCTCTTCAAACGTATAAAGCCAGTCTGCGGTTGCATGACAGATCATGCCCGTATTAATTCGTTTTTGCCTGAGAGACCCTGCCATACGCATGGGTTTTCTGTCCCTTTACACCAGGTCTGATCACGAATACGGAGCCAGCGTTCGGGGTTTCTGCCAAACGTTCCTCACTGATGCCTGTTCGTGCTGTTGTAATATAGAGTTCCTCCAAATTAGGCCCGCCAAAACAGCATGAGGTGACCTGATCCGCAGGCACTTCAATCTGTTGAAGCAGTTCCCCGTTATGCGGATTCCATCGCGTCACTCTCCCACCTCCCCAATGGGCAACCCACAACATCCCTTCGCTGTCCACAGTCATTCCATCCGGAAAACCGAAATCCTCCGGTACTGAAATAACACTTGTCCGGTTCGAGATGTCACCTGCTTCTAGGTCAAAATTAAATCGGTCAATAGAGCGTGTAGGCGTGTCAATATAGTACATGGTTTGTTCATCGGGGCTCCAGCCTAATCCATTGGAGGTGGATACGTCCCGAAACATAGTACGGACAGGCTTGCCTTCCTCCAGGCAGTAGAATGAACCAGCTTTACTTTCGTTATTCATGCTCATTGTGCCTGCCCAGAACCGGCCAAGAGCGTCACACTTTCCATCATTGAAGCGATTCGTGTCCTTATCACTTTCAGGATCTTCAATCGCTTTCAATTCTCCTGTGAGCAAATGGTAGGTATGGAACCCGCTGCGGAGTGCAACCACCACTTCATCACCGCGATAAGGTACAACGGCACCCACGTGTTCACCTACATCGTAAGCCTGATCTCGTCCTGTTTCAGGATCATATACGTGCACCTTGTAGCTCTCAATATCCACCCATAACAGGCGATTGTGTTCAGCGTCCCAACTTGGGCCTTCTCCCAGCAGGGCCGGGGTATGTACTGCAATGTTGAGATTGCTCATCCGATCACATCCTTTTATGATTTGACGCCGCCTGACCATTCAAATCCGATGGCATCCAGGAATGCTTTGGACAGGATCATATGGCCTGTTGCATCTGGATGGACACGGTCATGAGTCAGGACAGACGTATAATAATGATCCCAGAACGGGGCAAAGGCAGCTTGGGTATCCACAAAGATGGCATCATACTCATTCGCTACTCTGCGAACAGCTTCTCCGTAGATGTCCATCGTTGCCCGCATGGGATCCTCGGCATTGGCTTCCAGGTAATATGGAGTCATTAGCACAAGCCCTTTCACATTTGGACGAACGGAAGCAACAAGCTCTCTCAGCGTTGTTTCGTACTCTTCCAAAAACACATGTGAATCCGCGGACAGCGGATGGTCGAACTGACGCCATACATCATTAATGCCGATCATTATCGATAACCAGTCAGGCTTCAGATCAATCACGTCACGGTCCCAGCGCTGCTTCAAATCGCGAATGGTATTTCCACTATTACCCACGTTTTGGATGCGCAGCATCAATTCCGGATAAATGGAACGTAAAAGTGCATATACTTGTGCAACGTAACCGTGTCCGAGTCCTGAGCTTCCTTCACCTACAGGGTGTTCACGACCGCAATCTGTGATGGAATCACCGATAAAGAGCAGCTTGTCATTTTTTTGCAGTTTCATAGTCTTCTTCTCCTTCGCCTTATAGCACATTTAAAGTGGGTAAACGGTTACCATCCTTGATTTTTAAGCCAGGTCAGACACAGATCCGACCATGGCCGCACAGCAGGATGATCTTCAGCAAGTCCCAGACCATGTGATCCTTTTTCAAACACGTGCAGGTCGTAAGGAATACCATGCGCACCCAGTGCAAGCGCGTAACGCAAACTGTTTTCGACCGGGACTGCCTGATCATCACTCGTATGCCAGATAAATGCCTCAGGTGCATCTGCCTTAACCTGCTGCTCTGCGCTGAAGGCTTTAATCTGTTCAGGGGTGGCATCCGGTCCAAGAAGATTTTCGCGTGAACCTGCATGTCCATACGATTCCATCGTTATGACCGGATAACAGAGAATCACCCGATCCGGGCGTGAGCTCTCACGTTCGATCGGATCCTCGTGATCCGGCTGCCCCGCATCATACAAGGTGCCAAGTGTGGCTGTAAGATGTCCGCCTGCCGAGAAGCCGAGCACTGCAATTTTGGAGGGCTGGATGCCAAATTCCTTGGCATGAGCACGCACATATCGAATGGCACGCTGACCGTCCGTTAATGGCGCAGGATGCTGATGTGGTGCAACCCGGTATTTCAACACAAATGCACTGATTCCCGCACGGTTAAGCAATTCCGCAATCGGTGCTCCTTCATGATCTGCAAGAAACCCGTAACCCCCGCCAGGACACACAATGACAGCGCTCTCGGAACCAGGCTGAATAAAGGGAATGAGGTGCGGCATTTCTTCCTCATGGCCTTGGGCCGCATAAGGTGCTGCATGATCCCATAATGGAATGGTTGTTGTCAATTTCTATCATCCTCTCTAAGTAGAACGGATACGATGTTCCGTTTGAGTTTTCCAATCTAAGGAATCGATATCATCATAACGGCAACTGCCCTCACGCATCAATACCTTCCTGGCATCACTTTTTGTTCAATTTGTCACAGATGTTAGCATAACAGAGCCGCAAACCTCGAACCAACGCAGCATTTAGCTACGCTCTACTATAAATATAACGTTCGAAATTGCTCAGGTGTTACCCCTTCGATTCGCCGAAATGTGGCCACAAAATGACTCGCATCCCGAAAACCGACACGCGCCGCCGTTTCCCTCACCGTCATCTTGCTGTCCCCGGTCATCCATTCTTTTGATTTGCGAATCCGCAGGAGAATGAAATAGCTGTAGGCCGTCATGCCAAACGATTGTTTGAACAGGGTATTTAAATGTCTTGGTGTGATTCCTGGTACGGCCGCCATCTGTTCAAGACCAATGTCTGGATCCGCGTAATGCTGATCCATAAATGCGATTAGCGGTGCCAGCCGTTCCACGGCATGCGAGATGGATGACCGGCTGCCGGTCATGCCATGTTTTTTGAGCAAGATCAAGAACCGGTACATATCTGCCGAAGCCTCCAAACCGGACAAGTCCTGGTCGCTGCTGATTGAACCCAGCACCTCCCTGCCGTAATTCTCCAACGGGCTCCCTGCTTCCCATTGATGAAGCGCTGCTTCACCCAGTCCCAGGGCCTCGGTAATGGCGGGACATTGTGACCCCCCAAACGTAATATAGAGCGTTTCCCACTCCCCTAGTGAAGGCACATATTCATGCGGTTCGTTCGGTGGCAGCAAAATCCCAGACCCTTCACTGAGGACTACGGTTAACCCGGCAAATCGAAACTCCCCCGCCCCTTTCACGGTCTGAAGCCAGTGATAACAAGGATATCCTGCAGGCCTGAACACATTCTCCTGATTGCCGTTGTAACCAATGCTCTCGATGTACAGCGGAAGTGGCTCTTCGCGCGGAGTCATGAAGTATCGACGATGCTTCGGTGAGATTAACATGGTATTCTCCTCTCGGTGTATGAATGTTCTGCCATTGGACCACGTTTATTCATTTCCATATTCTTATATGGATCATTACTTTTCTTATATTTTAAAAGCTATATGAATCATATAATATACAATTATTCTTATACAAGAGGTGAATACATTGATTAGCAGCAAACTACCCAAAATGTTCTATGGCGGTGACTACAACCCTGAACAATGGGATCACGAAACCCATCTAGAAGACCTGCGCATGTTCAAACTGGCAGGTATTGATATAGCCACCATTAACGTTTTCTCCTGGGCTCTGATTCAGCCTGATGAGGTAATCTATAAATTTGAAGAACTGGACCAATTGATTAACAGTCTCTATGAAAACGGTGTCTATGTTTGTCTCGCTACAAGCACGGCTGCTCATCCGGCATGGATGGCCAAAAAGTATCCGGATGTACTTCGTGTGGATGCTGACGGACGCAAACGCAAATTCGGCGGACGCCATAATTCCTGTCCAAACAGCCCAACGTATCGCAAATATTCCGAGAAGATTGCCGACAAACTTGCGGAACGTTATAAAGACCATCCCGCTGTGCTGGTATGGCACATCTCCAACGAATATGGCGGAGACTGTTATTGCGACAATTGTGAGAAAGCTTTCCGTGTGTATCTGAAGGAGCGTTATCAAACTCTGGATCAGCTCAACAAAGCATGGAATACCAATTTCTGGGGACATACGTTCTATGATTGGGACGAGATCGTACTGCCAAGCAATCTGAGTGAGCACTGGGGCAACAACAATTCCACGTTCCAGGGCATCTCGCTTGATTACTCCCGTTTCAACTCCGACAGCATGCTTGATTGTTACCGTCTGGAGTATGATGCGATCAAAAAGCATGTCCCAGATTCCGTCGTAACGACTAACCTGATGGGATTCTTCAAACAGCTTGACTATTTCAAATGGGCCAAATATATGGACATCATTTCCTGGGACAGCTATCCTGGCCTCGCCACGCCGTTCAGCTTCACCGCTATGGCACATGATCTGATGCGCGGACTGAAAGACGGCCAGCCATTCATGCTCATGGAACAGACACCAAGCCAGCAAAACTGGCAGCCATACAACTCGCTGAAGCGTCCTGGCGTTATGCGCCTGTGGAGTTATCAGACGATTGCGCACGGTGCGGACACAATCATGTTCTTCCAGCTTCGCCGCTCCATTGGCGCATGTGAGAAGTATCACGGTGCAGTCATTGAGCACGTTGGTCATGAGAATACACGTGTATTCCGTGAAGTCGCCCAGCTTGGCAAGGAATTGCAATTGCTCGGAGACAAAACACTCGATGCGACTGTGGAATCCAAAGTGGCAATCGTGTTTGACTGGGACAACTGGTGGGCGATTGAGAAATCCAGCGGCCCTACCGTAGCCCTGAATTATGTGGATCAGATCCACAAGTACTACGCTGCCTTTTTCCGCCGCAATATTCAGGTGGATATTGTCAGTGTGGATACCGATATCAGCAAGTATGATATTGTCCTTGCTCCGGTACTTTATATGGTGAAACCAGGTTTTGCTGCCAAGCTGGAAAAGTTTGTGGAAGCCGGTGGAACGTTCCTGACCACATTCTTCAGCGGCATTGTAAACGAGAACGATCTCGTGACGACAGGTGGTTATCCAGGTGAGCTTCGCAAGCTGCTTGGCATCTGGGTGGAAGAAATCGATGCTCTGCTGCCTGAACAAAAGAACAGCATTGTATTGAAAGAAGCCTATGGCAATCTTCAAGGTAAATACGAATGCGGCATGCTGTGTGACCTGCTGCACAGCGAAGGTGCCGAAGTCATTGCCGAGTACGGAGACGACTTCTATCAAGGTATGCCTGTCCTGACCCGCAACACGTTCGGTAAGGGCGAAGCATGGTATGTAGCTTCAGATCCGGAAGATCGCTTCCTGGATGGCCTGCTGGGACAGCTTGCGGCAGCCAAAAACATTAATTCCTTGCTCGAAACACCAGATGGTGTGGAAGTAAGCGCACGTACGAAGGACGGCAAGTCGTTCCTCTTCGTCATGAACCACAACGCCTCCACTCAGTCTTATGACTTGGGGAATGGCAAGGCACAAGATCTGCTCACGGATCGCGAGCTCTCTGGTCATGTGGAAATTGAGGGTCGTGGTGTCCATCTGCTTGAGATGAAATAAGCCTAATTGTGTTTGAAACTTATAGGTACGAACTGACAACCACTTGATACAAAGTGTTACGAACACGTCTGTTAAATCAAGCTTTTCAGTTAAATACTTCATTTTTTTTAAAATAGAGTGATGTGAATGAGAGCTTTAAAAATGCAAACCTGCTACTTACCGTATCCGTTTATCCGGATACGGTTTTTTTGCCATCATTTGTGGGAATTTGATGAGAAGGAAATACTGCTTCACAGAGCGAATTGGACGAGACACACATTTTATGGCGCATGCCGGAAAAACGCTCTCTCATCCACCATTACACAGCATATCAAATAACCCATACATATATTGGTGACATCCAAGATGTCACTAATCGGCTGTTACAATGGCTTTATCACTCCGGCATCCTTTCCGGCGGCGTAACTCTCGAAACGGAGTGGCTGACATGAATAAAATAAATCGGCTTGCCGCCATCGTCATGGCCTTACAACACGGACTTGAAACAGCACATTCCCTGGCAGATAAGTTTGAAGTATCCCGCCGTACCATTTTGCGTGATATCCAGTCCCTATCCGAAATGAATGTGCCGATTATAGCCATTTCTGGGCCGGGCGGTGGCTTTAGGCTTATGGAGGGCTATGTGCTGCCTCCCTTGCAGCTGGATCCGGTAGAAGCAGCAACTCTCATTTTCGCTCTTGAGGGAATCAGTCATTATGCAGATACGCCTTTTCAAGAGAAACGCTGGACGGTTATGGACAAAATCAAAGGCATCATTCCGGATGACGTCATGGCACGAATCGATCCGATGCTTCAACGGCTGAATCACTGTATTCCCGAGCGCAGCTATATTCTTCATCATCTGGAACCGCTCCTTGCCTGTATCCCTGAACATGGATGGTTGCGTATCCTGTATCGCTCGGCTGCACGTCAGCGCTGGATTCAGATTTGCCCGATTCGCATTTATGCTTCTGCGGGATTTTGGTATTGTGAAGCTTATTCGGAGGAGCATGGAGAGCAGCGCTTGTTTCGAGTGGACCGGATTCTGGAAGCAGAGACCATCGACTCTTCAAAGACAGAACAATTGAAGATAGAGGCCGAGCGTGCGCTGAGCCAGTCGCCCCCTTCGGTACAGTCTTCCGTTCGAATCAAAGCCCGTTTGAGTTATTTCGCCATGGTGGAAGCAGAACAAGACAGGCATATCGGTGAGAAATTGACGGAGGTTGCCCCAGATGTCTGGGAGCTGTCCTTTCTCTGTCCAGCAGACCAATGGGAGTGGGCTGTCCGCTTCTTTTACCGTCTGGGACGCGAGGCAGAAGTGATTGAACCCGAAGAACTCCGCAGCGAGATCAGGCAGCATGCCGAGGAAGTGAGCCAAATGTACACGAACACCACCCAAAACCCTTGTACAACAACTTAAAAGGAGATTACCCTAACCATGATCACTGAGCCGATTGTAACTTATGAAGAAGCTGTCCAGCGCATACAGTTTCTGGGCTTGCTTCCACTGGCACCGTTATTTCCCGACTTCCCTTCGCTCTCTTCGTTGACCCCCAGAGAGAATTGGCATACCGATACGGATCTGGACCCCTGGCTGTGGCGTTCACGTCTAGCTGAAGATGGTGTTGCTGCATATGGCAAGTTTGTCAAAAAGAAAGCGCTCCTGATCTCCCGCGAATATTTCCCTTGGGTGCACCGATTGTTGTCCGACAGCCGAACCATCCAGGAACAATATGATGCCGGCTTGCTCTCCCGTGACGCATTCAAGCTTTATGAGAGAATAGAGGAACAGGAAGGTATTGATGGACGTGCTTTGCGTACACAGGCTGGATTTGGTGCCAAGGAAGATAAAAAGGCATTCGATCAGGGGCTTCTGGATCTCCAGAGCAGTACAGCCATTGTCATCAGTGGGACCAAGGAAAAGGAAGGCCTTGCAGAAGGCAAGGTAGCCTGGAATAGCTCTTCCTATGAAACTGCTGGACACTGGATGAGCCGTCAGGGGATTGAACGATTTGAAGGCAGTATTCCAGAAGCTCGTGACCTTCTGCTGGAAAAGCTCAAGGAAAACACTACAGGAGCTGGATTGGTAAAAATCAAAAAAGCCTTTGGCATGGTGTAAACCATTAACGGAGGCTCAAATAATCTGCCAGAGTAGTCAATGGATTATCTTTGTTTACATCTGGTCATAACAAAAAGTCCCGGAAGCCACAGCACGATTGGCAACCGGGATTTTTTGTTAACGGGTTTATATAAACATGATAAAAGTCAGCATTTTGCATCATTCGATTCCACTCGCTCCGGGGTACAATATATAGACGAATAGGACCATTTCGATCTATATATTAAAGATTGGAAGTCGCTTATTGGATTTATACAAAATACTCAAGTATGAAGGTGTTCCAATTATAGAATGACACCATCCTTGAATATGGCGATTTCCCTAAATCCGTGCTGCTCGCTGAGTGTCTGTGTACGTCCTGAAGCAATGTCGATCAACTGGCTGAACAGCTGAACTTTCACGTCATCCATCGTCCGGCCTTCAAGCAGTTGACCTGCATTGAAGTCAATCCAGTGCTTTTTTCGATTCGCCAGATCCGATTGTGTTGCAATCTTGACGGTAGGAACAGGACCTCCGAACGGTGTCCCCCGTCCTGTGGTAAACAGAACAATATGGGCACCTGCGGCCGACAATGCCGTGACAGACACCAGATCATTACCGGGAGCTTCAACAATATTCAATCCCGTCTTTGTTACACGTTTACCATAACGAAGCACATCGACGACGGAAGAACGACCGCCTTTTTGCGTACAACCCAGCGACTTCTCCTCCAATGTAGTGATTCCACCGGCTTTATTGCCTGGAGACGGATTCTCATAAATATTTTGGCCATGGTTTACAAAATATTGCTTGAAACCGTTGACCAAGTCCACCAGATCGTCAAACACCTGTTCATTCTCAGCACGATTCATCAGAATGGTTTCCGCTCCGAACATTTCCGGCACTTCGGTCAGAATGGCGGTCCCTCCTGCGGCCACCAGCATGTCTGCTACTGAACCTACTAGCGGGTTGGCTGTGATGCCGGATAAACCGTCTGAACCACCGCACTTCAAGCCGATTTTGAGCTTGCTGAGCGGAAGCGGCTGACGCTGTTCCAGCTCGGCGATTTCCACCAGTTCCTCCATTAGGCGCAGTCCCTCTTCAAGTTCATCGTCTGCTTCCTGTGCCTTGAGAAACCGAACTTTCCCCTGATACTCAGGTGCAATGCATTCGCGGAACTGGTCGACCTGATTATTTTCACAGCCCAGACCAATGACCAGTACACCGCCTGCGTTCGGATGTTCGACGAGGGAAGCCAGCAGTTGCTGGGTATATTTCAGATCATCGCCAAGCTGCGAGCAACCAAATGGGTGCGGAAAATGGTACACGCCATCCACTCTGCTGCCGAACTGGGGCTGCCCCATACGAGCCAGTGCTTCACATACCTTGTTGATGCAGCCAACGGTATTGATAATCCAGATTTCATTGCGTATACCTGCTTCCCCATTAGGGCGCAAATAGCCTTCAAAAGTCCGCAAGTGTTCCGGGGGCATATCTGTCTGAACCGACGCACCAGGCTTATACTCGTATTCCAGCAAGCCATGAAGCCCTGTCTTCAGGTTATGGCTATGAATCCAGTTCCCCTGCTCAATCCGTTCTTTGGCAATGCCGATCGAGAAGCCATATTTCAAGACGTCATGGCCTGGTTCGATCCCATGTACAGCGATCTTATGCCCTTTGGGCACATCATCAAGCAGTGTAAAGGAAGCCCCGTCAGGCAGTGTGATGGTCTCCCCCTTGGTGTAATCGCGAAGGGCTATGATCACGTCATCCTGAGGCTGAATGGCAATCCAGTCATGAGCTGCACTTGTTGTATTCATTCCATCTCACCTTCCAGCAAAACCATTTCGTTAAGAAGCGCTTCCCGCAGTCCTTTTCGCTCGTCCAGATTCTCTCCCCATAGGGTTGAATCCGATAATACGGCAGTCAGCCTGTCGTTTAACTTTTCTCGATCTTTACTAATCGAATCATAATGGTCCCAATGCGCGGTCAATGCAGCAAGCACATCCGGATCATCCCTGAGCAAAACAGCTTCGCCGTCCAATCGCTGCCCTGTGTACCCCTCCGATGTGTTCACCGGACGGTACAACCACAGCAGCCCGGCAAATCCGCGCACCAGGCGTGCCGGCCAGTTACCCTCGCGTTGATCATAGGTCAGTAATGTAGGCAGAACACGCACCTTGAATTTGCCAATGGTATTTAATGCGATGTCCTGGAGCTTGTGATCAATATACGGATTGAGGAACCGTTCGAACACCTCTTCAGCGTACTGGTCCAGATTATGATCCGGCATATCAAGTGCAGGCACGATCTCCTGGTGCACCGCTTCCCTGATCCACGGTCCGAAATGCGAATCTTCCATCGTTTCTCTCACATGCTGCTTGCCGTGGAGAATGCCAAGAGAGGACATCAGGGTATGTGCTCCATTCAATATGCGAACCTTGCGCACCTGGTAGGGCTTCAAATCTTTGACCCAATGAACGTTGAGTCCGGCCTGTTTCAAAGGCAGTTTTTTGTCCAACCCCTCATCACCCTGAATGGCCCAAAAATGATAAGGCTCTGCTGTATTAATCAGTTGATCCTCATAACCCCAGCGTTTCGATAGCGAGTCTGCTTCTTCCTTGGTTGGCGCACCAGTAACGATCCGGTCCACCAGATTGTTAAGAAATAGATTATGGTCGGTAATCCAGGTGCGAAATGCATCGGAATAGCCAAAATCTTCACTGTGACGCAGTATGCAGCTGCGCAGTACATCGCCATTTCCTTCGAGCAGTTCACATGGCAAATGAATCAAGCCTCTGGATGGATCGCCTTCGAACCGGAGATAACGTTGATGAAGAAACACGGTCAGCTTTCCCGGAAATGAAGCAACAGGTTCTCCCTCCACAACATCCGATTGAATATATTTTAATCCTGACTCGGTCGTATTGGAGATGACAAACTCCAGTGAAGGCAGCTCGGCCAAATCCAGAAACGCCTGCCATTCTTCATAGGGATTCATGCAGCGGGAAAAAATCGAAATCATTTCCGAACGTTCCACAACTTTTCCTTGAGAGAGTCCTCGGGTAATCATTGTATACAGCCCATCCTGATCCTTGATCTGCCCCAGCTTCGCCTTACCGCCTGGACGAGGCTGAGTAACTACCACGCTGCCGTGAAATTTACCTTGTCTGGCGCTCTCATGCAGCATCCAGTCCACAAACCCCCGCAAAAAATTGCCTTCACCAATCTGCAGTACCTTCACGGGGCGTTCAATAATTTCCTTGCACTTGCGCTGTCCGTCACTTCCCAACAGATTCAGCTTCAGTCTTGGTCGTTTGGTGCTCGCCGACATGAACACTCACCTCATTGTTTATTTGTCAACATCCGAGTGCAGATTCTAAGCTGCCATTTCCCTCAATTGAAAACGCTTTAAATTCATTGTATCATCAATAAAAGGAAATTAAATTGCTTATATTGCGTTAAATATACTCTTTCATGACCGAGTAAGGTCTCCCTTGCATTGAATATGTTTAGAAAGGGGCCACCATGGTACACTCACCCGTTCGCACAACCATTCAGGCGGAATCAGGCATTCCTTTTCGACTGGTGTATGCAGACACCAAAGCTCCTCAGAATGAGCTGCCTGACCATCTGCATGATTGGCATGAAATCATATACGTATATCGCGGTCAAGGGACCATTTTTATAGATACTGGCCTTGAAGATATGCAGGCTGGGGACCTGTTCATTATTCCGGGCAGCACGGTACACCGGGCTTTACCAGATGAGGTTAATCCAGTCACCTCCTCGGCCCTGTTTTTCAGTCCCGGTCTGCTGGCATCCGCAGCGGGAGGAAGTGCTTCAGTCCTGCTGTCCCTGTTTGAACGCTGCCGCAGACGCCGAGTATACAGAAGGCAGCTGGCCGTGGAAGAACAAGCCAAGGTGCGGACGTTCATCGACGAAATCCACGCCGAATTCGAGTTGGGGAACCCGTTAAGCGCCCATGCTGCCCTGCTTCACCTACAGCTGCTGCTTATATTTCTCGAGCGCCTGGAGGATGCTGACCCTGCCAGCTCAGCGCACTCTTCTTCTGGACCCGGCTGGCTGTCAGCCATTCTGTCCAATATCGACGACAAACTGCGCAGCGGCCTTTCCCTGTCCGAACTCGCTGTGCAGGCAGCGGTATCTCCTGCCCATTTCAGTCGGGCGTTCAAAAAATATACGGGCATGACACTAACCGATTACGCTCTTGCCCGCCGGGTGATCATGGCGAAGGAACATCTGCTTCGGAATGATGACACCATGGCTTCGGTAGCCGATGCCTGCGGCTTCGAGAGTCTGCCTCATTTTTATCGGCAATTCAAAAAGATCACTGGCACCACGCCGGCGGCATACCGCAGAACAATGAATGGTTAATGGGTCGAAGTGTAACATATTCTTCCATACAGTCGTGTGGTATGATAATACGGAATAACAATGTCAGAAACGATACGTTTCTTCGGTCAGAGGAGCTTTACATCCCATGCAAAACGAATTCAATCGCCGAAATATCGGTATCTTCGCTCACGTAGATGCAGGCAAAACAACCACAACAGAACATATGTTATTCCATGGCGGCATTCTTCGCAGTCCCGGCCGGGTAGATGACGGCACCGCAGCCACGGATTCTCTGGATATCGAGAAAGAACGGGGAATTTCGGTGCAGGCTGCCATGACCTCACTAACTTGGAAAAATACCGTAATTGACCTGGTCGATACCCCGGGACATATCGATTTCAGCTCTGAAGTGGAGCGTTCGCTGCGCGTGATGGATGGTGCCATTCTGATTTTATCAGCCGTGGAAGGCATTCAGTCCCAGAGCGAGACTATTTGGCATGCCCTGCGCTCCCTTCGTATTCCCACCATCATCTATATCAATAAAATGGATCGCATCGGTGCTTCTGCAACAGCAATTATGGAACAGATTCGCTCCACATTTTCCCTCTCTGCATGTGCAGTACAATCCTGCTTGATGGAGGAAGATTTGTTTATTGGTGTTCGTTCCTTATGGCAAGAAAACTCCCTTGTGGATCAGCAAACGCTCCCCGGGCTCGTTGAAATCATTGCAGAACTGGATGAAGACATTATGGAAGCCTATATTAATGAAGCACACCTTCCACCAGAGCAGATCGATTTGGCATTCCGTAAACTGGTGCATCAGGGCGAAATATTCCCGGTTTGTTTTGGTGCTTCGGGAAAAGGGATCGGGGTATCGGAACTTCTTGATACCGTCATCCGGTTTCTCCCGCCTCCTGCTCAGACAGAGGATCTCACGGTCTCCGGGGTTGTGTTCAAAATTGAACGGAACAAGACGATGGGCCGTACAGCTTATGTACGCATGTATGGAGGCAGCATTCACAACCGGGACACGATCTACAACACCACCAGAGGACTGGAGGAAAAAGTGACGCAAATCCGCCAGATGGATGGGCGCAGATGGATGGATACCGGTTCGGTACACAGCGGTCAGATTGCAGCCCTCTACGGCCTGAGCGAGACGCATGTTGGTGACATTATCGGGAGCCCGGATGCAGTTCCCCCCATGCCGCAAATGGCTGTACCTTTGCTGACCGTACAGGTTCATGGCCAAGATCCGGCACGTTATCCCGACCTCGTCGCTGCATTGCAGGAATTGACGGATGAGGATCCTTTGCTTGATCTGCAATGGCTGCCCGAAGACCGGGAATTGCACCTCAAAGTCATGGGAACCATTCAACTCGAAATCCTGTCCAGCTTGTTAATGAGCCGGTTTGGACTGGATGTTGTTTTTGACCCCCCTTCCGTAATCTACAAAGAAACACTGAGCGCTCCAGGTGAAGGGTTCATCGCCTACACCATGCCTAAGCCTTGCTGGGCCATTCTTAGATTTAAAATGGAACCTTTGCCTCGTGGCAGCGGTCTGGTCTACGAATCTACGGTTCGAACAGACCAGCTGCTGCTTCGATATCAAAACGAAGTCCAGCGCCGTGTTCCGGAAGCACTGTCTCAGGGCATGTACGGCTGGGAAGTAACCGACCTGCGGATAACGCTTATTGAAGGAGAGCATCATGTCTGGCACACGCATCCACTGGACTTTGTCGTTGCCACACCCATGGGAATCATGGACGGCCTGGCTCGTACCGGTACCAAACTGCTGGAACCGCTGCTACAGTTCCGTTTGACAGTACCGGAAGAATACGGCGGCAAGGCACTCAGTGATCTCGTACATATGCGGGCAACGTTCGAAGCGCCTGTCATTGGAGGAGGAAGATGCATCGTGGAAGGGCAGCTTCCGCTTGCCACCTCCATGGATTATCCGGTTAAACTCCGCTCGGAAACGGGCGGACGCGGTGTACTTGTTACCTCTTTTGCCGGATATCAGGATTGTCCTCCAGACGCGAATCCAACGCGCAAACGCAGAGGTGTGAATCCACTGGACCAATCCAAGTATATTTTAAGCGTTCGTAACGCGATCACATCATAAACGGAGTTGAACCTTGTCGTGCTGATTAAATTTTTGATATTCGGCCTGTTATGGCGGATTGTTGGCAATCCGTTCGTAGCTGTCCTGATTTTCCTCATTATTTTGTATTTCCTGGATCGCCGTTATGTCGGAGTATTCCCCAGCTTCATGAAGCCACTCAAGCGCATGCGTACTATCTCAAGACTGCGTCAGCAGATTGCGCTGAGTCCCAATGAGGTTTCTTCCAAGCTTGATCTGGCCAGACTTCTGATTGAACGCAAACGTTATAAGGAAGCCTATGAATTGCTGCTGGAGCTGGAACGCCCGTATGAGCAATCAGCTGAATACTGGGAGGCACTGGGGACGACAGAACTGCACCTCGGTAAAACCGAAGAAGGCGAGCGTCATATCCTTCAGGCTCTGGATATTAATCCAAGGGTTAAGTATGGTCAGCCCTATCTGACCCTAGCCAATGCCTTTAAGGAAACACATCGGGACAAGGCATTGTCCTACGTTCAACAATTCCAGGATATCCACTCTTCATCGAGTGAGGCCTATTATTTGCTGGGCTCAGTCTACCGATCACTTGAACGCACAGATGACGCCAAGCATGCCTATGAGCAATCCCTGAACGTCTATCGTTCTCTGCCAAAATACAAGAAACGCCAGGAACGCCGCTGGGCAGTCCGCAGCTGGTTCCGCAAACGCGGATTGTAAGCACACGCTCCAGGATCTGCTTTCCGATCAGATATGTTCCAAAAAGCAAAAGAACGCTGGTTTCTGTCCAAAAGCAGAAATCAGCGTTCTTTTGCAATCCAAGACAAGTTCAGAAACACGCTTAAACACATAACAATTTCCGTAACCGTTCCTCATTGCTATTCATCCATTCGATCCGCTCTCTGAGTTTAATGATCTGGTTTACTGCAACTTCCGGTTCATCCGTACCTTCAAACATTCGGCTGATAAAATGCATGACCACATCAAGACTGCGCAGCAGAATAAGCTGTGGGATCGCCCTCAGTTCCTCCGCCTCCAGTCTCACCTGTTTCTGAAATCCTCGAATCAGTCCCTCCAGTGCCTGCCACATCCATTCATCACTCTTGTCCATCGTCAGCAGGTCAGACATGGGAACAGCAAGCTCCATCACCCGCAAATCCCATGTGGCAAACTCGAAATCCAGAATAGCACTGATGCGGCCATTGTCATCCGACAATACGTTTGATGCATTCACATCCCCGTGAACCAGTTGATGCGGCAGATCATCCATGCCATTTAGTGCCTCGAACAGAGCTGGAAACACCGGCAGCAGATCCTGCATTTCTTCAGCGCATTCCTTCAGCTCATCGGGTGGCGACAGACACAACTGTATCAATTTGTCTGGTGGACAGAGCGGGTACGCCTGTTGAATCTGATAATAAGGTGGGTATACCGGTTCAAGAGATACTTCCAGCTTGGCCAAAGCCGAGGACAGCAGACCCGCTGCCTTACCCAATTCAATGAGCTGATCCGGCGTATTCCAGACTGGATTCTTGCCCCTGCAATACGTGAACATTGCTGCAATCTTGTCATGTCCATTAGGGGAACTTTTGACGGAAAGAAACGTGCGTCCCTCACCCTTATTCACTTGGACAGGAGAAGGCACCTGAAGCTCAAATTCCGATTGATTCAATGCGGACAACACGTGATGTTCAAAAGCAATTTTTACGGTATCCGCATGTGTCTCATACAGCCTGAGCATGTATCTCTCGCCATCCAGTTTAAGCATGTACGTCGTGTTGTTCATGCCCCCGTATCCTCGTTCTGCTTCCCACCGGGACTGAGGTGAACATACGGATATCACTTCGTGTATCAGCTGTCGTTCCGCATCATCCTGAGGACGTAAATGAATGTTGTGCACCGATTATAGCTCCTTCATTTGCAATATCTATATGGGTCGATCAGGAAAACATCTCATTCTTTTCATCATAACGGAAGGCCGTTCTCTGGTCCAGTCTGGATCAGCTATGCCAATGACCTGATATCCTATTGATTTGTTCAAACAAAAGGTTTGTATCCCGTACGGTTTAGTTGATCCGCAATGACACGATATCCTCTGGCATTGGGGTGAACACGATCCCAGAATAACAGTTCCCGTTCATGACCCTCAAACCGGTCATATACCTGAGCGCAGGCATAGTTCCCCGAACCTGCACCATTCAGAAATGAATTATACTGCCTAACCCAATAGGCTGCCTCTGCCGCTTGAGGATACGGGTTGTACAATCCGATGGATCGGACCATGTATACACTATTTCCTTTTAGCTGCCGGATGTGCCTCATGATCTGGGACACATTACTGCGGGTGTCTGCCAGTACCTGTGTCATTTTACTGGCACTTGGAATGCCTCCACTCGCTTTGAAAGTCCGAATCAGATCATTTCCGCCAATGGACATCGTTATGATATCCGCTTCTCGCAGGGATTGCCGTACTCTTGCATGAGAAGATACCATTTGCAACAGTTCACCTGAAGTCAGTCCGTTGACCCCCATATTATCCATCGACACAAATGTGCGAACATTCATTTCTGCCATTCTACGGTACAAAGGAACAAACCCGGTGCCCAACAGCGCGCCTGTGCCTACCGTCAACGAGTCCCCAATGGCCGTATATCGATATACCATCACCGTCGCCCCTCTCTGCTAACTTATGACTGACTGCTATATCTATATGAGAGAACCGGATACAAGGCGCGGGATGATGTCCGTAGGCGTACACCTTTATTTTTCTGTTATGTGTGCATAGTCCAAAATGAAGAGAAAAGAACCCCTGCGGTATTATAAAATTCCGCAGAGGCTCTCTACATCTTTCAATTACATGCTAATTGTACGATCTGAATCCGTTGACTCACTCTGTTCTTTGTTGGGGAAAGGCCACCAGTTGGCACGGCCGAACATCTTCACCATAACAGGCACGAAGAACGGCAGGAACAACAGCGAATACAGGACCAAACCACTAAGAACAACCGTAGCAATCTGCATCATTGAGAGAACGCCGGATGGATACATGGCAGCAAATGTGCCGCTGAGAATAACAGCTGCCGACAGAATGACCGTACCCATGTTCTTCATCGCGTACAGCATCGCATCCTGAACTCTCATGCCTTTGTTTTCATTGAACCGATCCATCAGGAAGATACTGTAATCCACACCAAGCGCAATCAGCATCACAAATCCGAAGAACGGCGTAACCCAGCTGATGCCCGCAAAGCCAAGGATATTGACGAAGATTGCTTCGGTCAAAGCCATGGACGTGAAATACGCCAGCAACAGGGAAACGATCAGATACAGCGGCATGATCACTGATCTCAACAACAGGACAAGGATGATAAATGTACCTGCAAGCATGAGCATTACCGTGCGCGTATAATCGTTGTTGGAGATCTCCTGCAAGTCTGCGAACGTACTTGTTACACCGCCAACGGCAATATCCGCTTTTTCCAGCGCACTCCCCTGTACGGCACGGTGTACGGCTGCTTCAATATCCGGCACACGATCAATGGCCTCAATACCATATGGATTCTCGGCAAAAATAACATCTACCGTCATTGTCTTCCGATCTTTGGAAAGATACGTGTCAAATACCTGTGCGAAGTCTTTGTTGCTCAGTGCTTCTTCAGGTACATACCAGCCTGCCAGGTCGGAGTCCGGTGAATTTTGCAGCTGTGTCAAATAATCTTGTGCTGAATCAAGACCACCTGATACCTGCTCGATCCCATCCACACTTTGATTCAGGCCATCGGTTAATTGTGTGAGCTGACCACTCAGGTCCGTGAAGCCTTGACTAATCTTCTCCTGACCGCCCTGAAGCTGGTCCAGACCATTCTGGATAGAAGGAATCTCGCTGATCACTTTACCTTGACCGTCAGCTGCCTGCTTCAGCCCTGTTTCGAGCTGGCCTATTCCCGTCACAATCTGACCCAGTCCCTCTGCGAGAGCCTTTTGTCCGGATGCGGCTGAAGCAAACCCTTCATTCGCCTGGTTGATTCCAGCAGCAGCTTCACCCAGCTTGCTTACAATCTGATCCAGCGCTTGAGCCAATTGGGCTGTGCCTGTTCCCGTTTCACCAAGTGTACCTTTAACCCGCTGATAGTCCGCGTCTTGCTGCAGTTCGGGGTACCGTTCTTCGAGAGCAGCAAACGATTCATTCAGACTGGTCAGTGCCATGGATACACCTGTGAGCTGCTGCTGCAGTTCTCCGGCTCCATCGCCCAGTGCAGCTACACCTGCTCCAGCCTGACGATATGCTTCAAGCAGCTGATTATTGGCCTGTGCAAGCTGGTCCGCACTTGTTCTCGCCTGCTGAAGACCTGCTTTCAGATCACCAGCTCCTGACGAGCCGTCACGAATTCCCTTTTCAATCTGCTGAAGACCTTCGGACAACTGGCTAATTCCCGATTGCAGCTGGGAAGTTCCTTTGCTCAGTTCACCCGCTCCACTTGCAGCTTCTTTGATCTGCGGTTCATTTTTGCTTAGTTGACTGCTGGCCTCGCTCAGCCCATCACGGATTTTATCCAGACCCGTCTTGCCTTCACCGAGTCCATCCGACAATGTTCCAACTTGCTGAGTCACTTCGAAATCCTTGATCTCATCACCCGTCGGTCTTGTCATGCTGCGCACCCCGGAGATTCCCGGCACCTTCTCCACTTCGCGACTGATTTTCTCGGCAACCGCCATATATTTGGCATTGTCCATCGGTTCATCGTTCTGGATAACGATCTGTCCCGGCAGGGATTCACCTGGTCCGAAGCTGCCCGAGATAATGTTGAATGCTTTTACCGAATCATACTTCTCACCAATCTCATCCAGACTGTTAAACGACAGCTTGCCATCGTAAGTGGCCAGAAGTGGCACACAGACGGCTGCAACGATGAGCAGCGCAGCCCATGGACGTTTCAGTGAAAAGCGACCGGCTGCTCCATAGATCTTGCTCTCCGCATGCTCCAGTGAACCTTTGGAAGGCCAGAACAGCTTTTTGCCCAGCACCGCCATGAAGAACGGAACAATCGTAACCAAAGCAAGCATCATTACAGCTATGCCGACAGCGACCGCCACTGCGGAACGATAGAGCATAAACTGGGCAAAACCAATTGCAATAAAACCGACCAGCACGGCAAGAGCAGAGAAGAATACCGTTTTACCTGCTGTACGATAAGTTGCAATGATTGCTTCCCAGGTCGTCTCATGATGTGCCAGCTCTTCCTTGAACCTGCTGATGAGCAGAATGCAATAGTCGGTACCAATCCCGAACATGACTGCCACCATGAAGATCTGCGTAAAGGTTGAGATCGGGAAATCCACCCCGTCCACCAGAAACGCTACGATCTGCTGCGATACAATATAACTGATGCCCACGGTAAGCAGTGGGACAAACGGTGCTACAAACGAACGGAATACAAGGAACAAAATAAGCAAAATAAATACAACCGTAATGTATTCTGATTTCTTGAGTCCCTCCTGGGAGCTCTCTACCGTATCTTCATCAATTAGTCCTTTACCGGTTATGTAGTGTTCCACATTGACCGATTTCAGTGTTTCATTAAGATCTTCACGCATCTCCTTAACCGTACGATCCCCTTGGTCAACGGACAGAGACGTCAGAATCGTTTTGCCATCAGCAGAGATCATCTTGTCTGACAGCTCAGGCTGTGAGAAAGGCTCCAAAATGGATAAAATACCGAGCTCTTCTTTCTTGGCCTCCAGCTGTTTCACAGCCTTTTCTGCCTCTTGTTTGCCGGCTGTACCCAAGCCATCTGCATTGTAAAATACAAGGGCAAGCTGGCTGCCCTGCTGTTCGCCTTTCTGTGCAGCCGCTTCGTCCAGAATGGCCGCTGCCTGGGTGGATGAATACCCTTCCGGGACCGAAAACTGCCCCTTTTCCCGAATCAGTTCACTCATATTAGGTGCGGTGAACATTAATACGGCGGCTACAACAACCCATAGCCCCATCAACCACCATCTTGCTTTCAGAATCGTTCTCATTCGTTCTCCTGTCCTCCCTCATTTGTTAGCAAGGTTGCCAGCTTCTCAAAGGATTCAATAAAATTCTGTACCTCTTCCGGCTTAAAGTGGACCAGGTAAGGCTCCAGAAGCTGCTGTATTTCACGCTCAGTCTCACGGTATACCTGACGCCCCGTATCTGTAAGTGTCAGATATACCACCCTGCGGTCCCGCTCATCCCCGGCCCGATCAACCAAATCCCGATCAACCAGCTTGTTGACCAGTGCGGTGATGCTGCTTTTGCCGACACAGAGAAGCTCTGCCAGATCCGACGGAGTGCAAGATGGCTTCTCATCGATCAAACGAAGAGCACAGAACTGATCCGTTGTCATGGTTTGCCCCACCCGTTCACGGATCCGTGTATCAAACTGTTTGGTTACCAGAAAAGAGGCATCCAAATAGCGGTTCACCAAGCTTTTGGCATCCGGTGTGTTCATATTCATTCTCCTTCCCGCAAATATAGTTCACTTATCGAACTATTCTCCAATGAAACTATTCTATATTGAAACTATAATGTAATGCAATACTTTATTCCTGTTTTTTTATGTTTTCACGACATAAAAAAACAGGACGTAAGGCTTAGCTGCCGCTAAGTCATACGCCCTGTTAAATGATATGCTTCTATCTTCACCTGTAGAAACTGTTTCATCCACTATTCTTCGATTGCATCCTCGTCTTGTTCGAGTACACAACGGAATCGCTCCACACCTGGATACAGCTCACCCAGGCTGTACACGACAAAGCCGGTATTGCGGTAAAATTCTACAGCTTCCTGATCCGTCTCTGCGATCAGCCTGTCCGGGTTATACTTCTCCAGCAGCTGTGCAATCATGCCACGGCCGTAGTTCTTGAATCGGTTTTCAGGCAGCACTGCGATATGTTGGATGGTAATTTCACTGATTCCCGTTTGCTCATATCCAATTAAGCCGATTAACTGCCCTTCATCTTCGTATCCATCCAGCAGAAGCTCGTCCTTCTCTACATATTGTTGTAACGCACGACCCACTTGCTCCGGGTCCGGAAAGACCGAGTAGGACAGCAGTTCCTGCACTTCCGGCTCCTGTATGCGTGATTTTAGATTGATCAACACTTTTATTCCCCCTATAACACGCTCTGCTTCTACAGATTGATTCTGTACTCTCCGTTAACGTGTAAATAATAGCTTCACCTTCTATGGATAAAGATCCGTTATCGTATTGTAGCCGTTAGCCTGTCTAAGTTCAAGTCGAATACCGCTTTAATTGCTCCTGAAGCAGAATAGCAGTACCTTCCTTCACCTGTATACCAGCCAGATGATAAGCTTCCAGCAGCGCACCTCCAACGGCCGGCAGTTCGCTGGTGATGTATTGAAACGTTCTCCCTGTAGTTTGATTATTTAGGGCTAGCCCCTTCCGAACGGCAGCCACCATATAGGGTGAAGTTAAACAACTTCCGTTCAGTGTATAAGAAATCTTCTCAGATCGAAAACAGCCTGACAGCATAAGAATTCCCACAACCGCTGTGTCCGCTGCGGATTCACATACCCTCATGGCAAGTGGGGTTTGTCGGTTAGCAGCTTCCGTTACCAAAGGAGCCATTTGGCTGAATTTGCGGTTCATTTCCTGCTTATTCTCAGCAAACCCCGCGGCTCCAAGAGCTGTCAACTCTTGTACGGAATGTACATTCCAATAAGCAAGAATTTGTTCGATAAATGGTTGATCCTGCTGCTCATAACGGCCTGCAAGAACAGAATGCACGGCATCATAAGACAAAAAACGCGCTGCCGTCGGAGCATAATGTCCAAATTGGTCGTTTCGGATCCATGCGTCTTCCTCCGTCCTGCCAAGGATCAGAGACCCTGTGCCACCAATCGCCACTATTCCGGGCTCACCGTTAAAGGCAGCCGTATGGGCAATAAGTGTGTCGTTTACGGCGCTTCTTCTACCTGTGATGCCCGTTTTGGCAAGCACTCCCTCGGCCCATGCGAATTCTTCATCCCGATCGAGACCCGCCATACCGGCTTGGATGGCAGCCACCTGTTCTGGTCGAATGCCTGCCTGCTCCAGCGCTTCAGCAATGCCTCCGAGCACATGCTGATCTGCATGGGAATCATGATAACGATTACAACCTCCCTTTTGCACATAGGACAGCAGTTTTCCACAATCATCAGCCACGACCACCCGTGTGTGACTTCCCCCACCATCGATACCTATTACATATGTACTCATGCTTGCCCCCCATTACTCTCAATAATGAAATGCTTCCACGTTTACTCCTGCCTGTTAAGGAAAGCTGCGCCGGGCTGCACTACTTCATACATCCCGGCAGAACCCTTCTATTGCTTCTGTACGGCAAATCGAAGCAGTTCGCAGCGGAACTGTGTCGGTTCATCATACTTTTCCTCCTCGATGGTCTGGGTTACATGTTCCTGAAGCAATATATTCCAGCCAGCATATGACTTCTCGAGCAATTTCATGGCTTTGACTGTAGGCAGGTTGAGCTCAATTAAAGGCTCAATTCGCCGTCCGGTACTGATTTCCTGCTCTTCCACACTCGTACTCATCGTGATGCAATGAATACCTCCTGCGCGTGTCCCAGCCTGAAGACGATCTAACGCTTCAAGGAACGCACTCTCATTCGATACATGCTCCAGGCAGGAACACGCTGCAATGAAGTCATAGGTATTCGGTTTGATGGCGTAATGTTCTACATCCGCTTTTTCTGCCTTTACCAGATGATCTACCTGATACTTTTTCGCATATTTTCGAAGTCCTTCTACCGCTTCATCAAGCAGATCGACACCAATGACCTCACTGTTCGTATGCTGCAGTCGCTGTGCAATCGGAATGGTATGTCGCCCCACCCCGCATCCCAGGTCAAGAACCCGCAGTTCCGATTGGTGAGCAAGCAAACGTTCGAGCATCTCCATCACCATCGGCATAGGTCTGGCCATCCATGTACCGGTTGCGAATAGTTCGTTATTCTGATAGAAATTGGAATGGTAACCTGCCTCCGCTTTGCGCGCAGCCTCAAATTGTTCATTTCCCATGAATGGCACCTCCATAAATGTTAAAAGCTGATTGACAGTGTCCCTGAGCCTGCGATTAAGATGATGACTAAGATGACCAGCATTACCAAGGCACCTGTCACAAGTAATTTCCCCGTATCCCTTTTGTACGGAGCATCATTAAACAACATTACCCCGCCAATGGCAATCGCTATCGGAGGAAGGAAAATGGCTGTTAGAACCAGCAAACCGATGGAGTAGCGATCCAATGTCGCCTCTTCATATTCTTCCATCTGCGCTCGCTCAACAGGGACTGTTTTCATCGCTACGAGATTGCCGCATGCTTTGCATTTGAACTCGTCTTCACCCATCTCCTCTTGACAGTAAGAGCAAACTCTTCGTGAACGTGGCAAATGCTGCACCTCCTTGTTAAAGGTATCTACATCTAACTACCCAACATCCGTGTGCGGAATCAGTAAACTGGAGTGTACATGCGTTATGAGTGCATCCCTACAATCAGATAACGCTTTCAATTTATGCATTCCCTTGAAGGGAATGAAAAATAAAACAGCACTCGCTAACCAGCACAACCAATTTTTTTAATTTTTAATTCGCTTGCTTCATCGTCACCTTGTTTAGGAAGGATTCAAGGACCTCCACATAACGGGATCGATCCACTTGAAAAGCTGTGCCATGCCCTGCACGCGGGATGATCAGTAGTTCTTTTTGTGTAGGACAAGCTTCATAGAGTCTGTAAACCATTTCTGTAGGGACGAAGGTATCTGCCTCCCCATGAATAAAAAGGACCGGAACCTGAACCTTGGCAAGCTGTTTCAGTGCCGATGCCTCCTTGAAGGAGTAACCTGCCTTCCATCTGGAGATCAGACTGGTCACAGGTATAAAAGGAAAGGCTGGCAGTTTGTATAATTGTTTAAGCTGGAACGTCAGCTCATCCTTCACCGAAGTATAGGCGCAGTCCGATACGATCGCTTTCACCTGACCCGGAAGGCGCTCTCCACCTGTCATGAGGACTGTAGCACCGCCCATGGAGATCCCATGCAGTATAATGTCTGTCTGTTTCCCCACCTTTTCAATGACCCAATTGACCCAATCGACATAATCCTTCCGATCCAGCCAGCCAAAGCCAATCACATGGCCTTCACTTTGACCATGAGCACGATCATCAGGCATCAGTACGTTGCAGCCTCTTTTCTCCACGTAGAACCTGGAAAAACCAGCCATTTCCCTGCCTTTTCCCGAATACCCGTGCGCAAGAATCACTGTTGGACGAGATTTATCCGCTGAAGCAAGCCATGTCCCCTGCAATTTCAATCCATCATGGGATATGATACTTACCGTTTCACAATCCTGTTTGTCCAACCATTCCTGATCCGATGCACTACTGATGAATTCATTATCCGGTTCAGGCATCAGGTTGGGATTATCCACTAAAAAGGATTTTGGTGCACGCCTGATGGCCGTTTTGAAAAAGTACAGTCCTCCAATCCAGGTTGAAACAAGAATGACCAAAATTAGCGCAGTTGTTCCATATAGCAACATAAACGTTTCTCTCTCCTTCTCACTATCCTCTATCTATAACACAGCACAGATTAATGCAATTCAAAGTTCAGGCGAAAAAACAGGTTTGCCGCCCTAACCTCTTTCGTTAAGACAGCAAACCTTTTAAATGATGACTTTTTCCAATGCCTGACAGGCCTCCTGATATGCTGGCATCAAAGCATCGAGCAATGGCTCAGCCTTCATTACCTGACCTGTTTTGGCAAACTGTTCGATCCTTGCAAAAAGGGTTGAACAATATTCAATTCCAAGGCTCAGACTTCCTGATTTCAAATCATGAGCACACTCCGCAGCAGCATTATGATCTCCGGAGACGACATGCCTCCGCAGCACCTCAATTTTGCCAGGTGTTTCGGCACGATACATGTCGAGCAGCATTTCTAACAGCGTCTGATCACCATCGTTGTTCAGTTCGGCAATCTCACTCACAATGCTCATATTTAGTATTTCACTGGATTCCAAAGGATGCTGCCATTGTTGAATTACACCTCTCAACGATTCCAATGAGAAGGGCTTGCCAATGAAATCATTCATTCCGGCTTCAAGACATTTTTCTCTCTCTCCATCCATGACGTTGCCTGTCATCGCGATAATCGGAATGGCATGACGCATCTCATCCTGCTCTATGGCCCTAATTTTACGTGTAGCCTCCAGCCCATCCATGATCGGCATCATGTTATCCATCAAAATCATCCCATATTTTTTACTGAGAAAGGCCGAAACCGCTTCTTCACCATTGGACACGTAATCAACCTGTGTTATCCCTAGTTTCTTAAGCTGCATCAGCACGACCTGACGATTAATACCAT
Source organism: Paenibacillus xylanilyticus (assembly GCF_047246825.1). Classification (GTDB taxonomy): domain Bacteria; phylum Bacillota; class Bacilli; order Paenibacillales; family Paenibacillaceae; genus Paenibacillus; species Paenibacillus xylanilyticus_B. The sequence goes on from NZ_JBFOLB010000001.1 coordinate 1,774,136, forward strand.
TATCATCGGCCAATAAGATTGGCCAGGAATAGGGTTCTTCGATGGCAGAGTCCATCATATCCGAAGGTTTTTCCTCTGTCGTAACTTCGGTTCCTTTCGGTTGCGACTTGCGTCCAAGCGGCAGTTCGAACCAGAACGTAGAGCCCTTACCTTCCCGACTAATTACCCCGATTTGTCCGCCCATTAAAGTAACCAGGGATTTGCATATCGACAATCCAAGACCCGTTCCTTCATATTCCTTGGAGCGGCCCTGTTCTGTCTGTACGTAGGGCTGGAACAGCATTTTTTGATCTTCTTCCGCAATGCCGATCCCCGTATCCTTGACCTCAAATCGGATCAATTGGGAGCTCTCGCTTTCCTCAACGAGGATAACCCGGATGCTTATCGAACCATGGTTTGTGAATTTATTGGCATTTTGGATCAGGTTAATCAGAACCTGAGTAATCCGCGTAGAGTCCCCTTCAAGAACAGGAGAGATTCGCGAATCACAATCGACAGCCAGCTGATTCCCATTTTGGATCACCTTGGGTTCCAGCAAACGAACGATATATTTAAAAGTAGGTTCGAGCTCCACCTCTCCAATCTCAAGACGCATCTGACCCGCTTCCAATTTGGAAAAGTCAAGAAGATCCTGAATCAGCTTAAGCAGAAGTCTCGCTGCCTCTTGAATCACTTGAACCGAATTCTGCTGTTCCTCCGACAAGGAGGATAGCTGCAATAGTTCAGCCATACCCAATATTCCATTCAATGGAGTGCGGAAGTCATGACTGATTACGGCAATAAAAGAACTCTTCGATTCCCCTGCAGCCACCGCTTCTTTTCGTGCGGCATCCAGACTAGCATTGTTCTTGGCCAGCAGACGCTGAAGCGTCACCAATTCATTATTCATTTCCGAGAATTCATTCAAAATCCGCTCTTCCTGCTCTTTGCTGCGAATGATCTGATCCGATAATTGCTCAATCGTTCTGCGCAGCTTTTCGATCTCGCCATTCTCATTAGACATTGCGTCATTCCTCTCTATTCGCGGATCATACCAACATTGCTGTTGGCAGATCGCTGAGCCAGCAAACTTTCTGCAACGGCAACAGCTTCATCAGCTCCGGGGGCGTAACCGTCTGCCCCAATCGTCCTCCACAACTCTTGATCAATGTTAAATGGATAACCTCCTACCATAATTTTCACATGAGAGGTTGCCGGGTGATTGCGAATCATTTGTATAAGTTCTTTGGCAAGATGAAGATGATAGGTCATGGTCACTGAAATAGCAACCACATCTCCCTGATGGCGCTCAATCGCCTCAAGCAGACTGCCATTCGGAACATTGGCGCCCAAATAGTACGTATCCCAACCCTCCATCTCGAACACATCAGCAAGCATACGCAAACCAATTTCGTGCTGTTCACTGCCCACACATGCTGCCACCAGCTTTTTCTCCTGTGCCTCATGGATCAGCCAACGAGGATAGAGTCGCGATATGATCGCCTGAGTGGCAGCCGTGCAGAAGTGCTCCTGAGCGACGCTAATCTGACTTAACTGCCATAAACGGCCAATTTCATATTGAGTAGGTTGAAAGATGTAACGATAAATATCCCGAATGCTCGCTCCACCTTCCAACTCGCTTTCAATAATATTAAATGCCTCCTGGCGTCTGCTATCCAGCAAAGCCTGCAAATAGGACTTGGCAGCTTTGCCATATGGAAAAGTTTCATTGACGAAGCCCTGAGTTGACTCAGGATGCTGGGTTTGATAAATCCCCATCTCCAAATAATCAAGGACAAGTGATTTGGATGCATCGTCAAACTCTTCTTCGAGCGTCTCTTTGATCAGCTGCAGATTAATTGCCAGATCTTCCGCCGATACGTGATACCCCGCCAGAAGTGTTTTTAGCCATGATATATAATGTGTAAAAAGGTTAGGGCTCTTCACAAGCACGCTCTCTGCCAGATAGTTCAAACTATAATGTGAATCCTGTTGGGTTCGCATTCTCCCATTTTCGCCAAAACGTTCAATTAGATCCGGTTGTAAAGCGTACTGCTTTTCCGTTATTTTATCAGCTAACCCACCTGCCGCTTTGAGCAAGCGTTCCCCAGCTTCCTGATGAGTCATTTTGTTATCCCTCCTCTTGCTGTGCTATGCATTCGTCTCAACCATCATTAATCTCTACACTGCGGGTCGATTCGATTTCAGTCAGCTGTGATCGGGAAATACGTTTTAAAATATATGAACTCCAAAAAGAGCCATCCCATTCGAGTCTTCCTATTACAACAATTTTCCTATATTATGAGTAATCCTGCAAGTCACCTAGCCAGTTATACCCTTTGATTCCAAACAAAAAACCGGCCTGCGTTATGAACGCAAGTCGGTCTTTCCTTCTGCAGCAAGCCCCAATTTCTTTAATAAACGAATAGCATCAGCTTTCTCGGATGGCTCCAGGCCTTCCATCGCATCAATGATAACCTGGTGATGTCCAGGGAATATTTGAGTGAACAAATTCCTCCCCTTCTCCGTCAGTTCAGCATAAATGACACGGCGGTCTTCCTTGGATGCACGTCGAAGCAGCAAATCTTTATTTTGCAGCTTATCCACAACATAGGTGATGTTCCCGCTGGACATTAGAACTTTTTCTCCAATTTTCTGCAAGGCCTGTGGGCCCTTATGATATAACAAATCCAGTACCCCGAATTCTGTCGTATTCAGTCCGTGACTCTGTATGTCACGATTGGACCTCGATGTAACGGAATTGTAGGCTCGGGCGAGAACCACGAATAATTGCAAAGAGAGTTCCCGATTGTCCTCCGTGTTCGGCATTTCCATTATCCTCCATCAATTGTTTGCAAATTCAGACTGTGCTTTAAAGGCAAGCATCTGTTTCATCACTTAAGCGAAAATTTGCTATTCTATGAATCTTACTGTTGAAACCACTGCGGCTATGCGTACATCTCTTCGATCCGCTAATCAAACTTAGGAACGATGACGCTCGTCAATGGTGCCATCATCCTTGGCCAGAATCACGGTGTCCGCCATGTCAACAAACAAACCGTTATCCACCACACCTGGAAGCATGTTTAGTTTTACGTTAAGTTCAGCCGCGTTTTCTATCGCTTCCATTCGGCAATCCGCGATCAGGTTTCCGTTATCCGTAAGATAGCGCTGATCGCCATTCATGCGCCATTTCGGTCTGCAGCCCAGGTTCTCCAATGCCTGAAAGGTCCATTCAGATGCAAAAGGAACCACTTCAACCGGCAGGGGAAATTGACCCAATTGCTGAACCGCTTTGCTGCCGTCTGCAACAATGATGAGTTTATCACTGTTCGCGGCCACAATTTTTTCACGTAAAAGAGCCCCGCCGCCACCCTTGATCAGGTTGAATTCAGGATCCACTTCATCTGCGCCGTCAATAGTAATATCCAGCCTTCCAATCTGGTCGAACGGAATAATCGGAATTCCCCACTCCCGGGCGAGCTTGTCCGAAGCTTCCGAGGTAGCCACTGCCTGGATTTGCAGCCCGTCACGCACACGTTCTCCCAATCTGCAAATCGCGAAATATGCCGTTGAACCCGTACCGAGTCCAACCTTCATTCCATCCTGAATGTATTCTGCCGCCCGCTCTGCTGCAATTTTTTTCAGATTCATCTAAAATAAACCCCCGCCTGCTTATGATTTGAAAAATGCACACTGTCTTTATTATAGATAAAACCGCTTCCGATGTATATCCATGCCGAATGCCATGCAGCAGGAAATTTGATCTAACGACAAATCCCGGATTTCACCAATTCCATAATATTACACGGGTTTCAAGCATTTCATTGTTTTTCAAGGTTTACAGGTGTTTTTTGTACGATCCTGTTATAGAATACAGATGGAGACTAAAAAATGGGAATTTCTCCAAATAAACAGTTCTAAATACCTATGTATCAAGTGACATGTCCGCAAATATGTAAATTATTAAAAAAGTTTTAACAAAACTATTCAATTTAACCTCATTTCATACGACATATTAAGTATAGATGTGTTTTAATAATTAGACACCTATAGAATTTGAGGTGCAAAAGTCTCTACTTTACGACTGTGAAATTAAGACCATGGTCGCATACATAAGCTTTGGAGGAGGAACAACAAATGACTTGATTGGCTGCATTCATGCAAGCAAATAAAAGGTTTGTTAATTACAAGAAGATCAGGAGTGGAAATTAGTGAAATCATTCAGTTGGAAAAGCATGTCCTTTTTCTCAAAAAACTTATTACTTTCATTCACCAACATCATTATTATCGGGGTTGCACTTATTGCAAGCAGCTATTACTTCCAAAAAACAGTTCTCGTAGAGCAGCTGCATGGGCAAGTAGAACAAATTACAAAAAAGTGGGCTGATGGAATTAACGCTGCCGACGTAGAGGCTGCCATTGCGGAAGGCAGTTATGACGGAAAGGTACAAACCCAATTACGTGCTTATTTTGATGAAATGCAAGAGTATTATCCTAACATCGCCCAAGCTTATATCTTTGGTGTAGAACTAGGCGGGGATACGAAAAGAGAAACTTCCCTCGTAGCCATGCCAACCAATCTGAGAGAAGCATTCCAAAGCGATAATGTAAATATTGGCGACATGTATGAGCAACCTGTGGTTGTAGCCAATGCATTGAAAGAAATGCTTAACACGGACCGTCCAACCTTTACTACTTTCTATTCAGATGATTTTGGAACATGGACAACCATTGCTTACCCGATCAAGGACAGCAACGGCAAAATCTTCTCTTACTTTGCGGTCGATGCAGATGCAACAGCAGTACCTGCCGGACTGAAATCACTGCTTAAAAACGGGATCATCATTCTGGTTGCATTCCTGCTGTTGTTCCTGATTATTCAATATCTGGTTGTTAAAAACACCCTATCCCCTATCCGTCACCTGATTAAAGGTATTGATGACGTTAGCCGGGGTAATTTGAATGTCAACATTCCGACAGGAAAAGATGATCTCGGACTTGTAAATGAGAAATTTAATACGATGGTTCGCAAAATTAATGACACGATCGTTAAAGTGCAAGTCACTTCTCAAGAGGTTAACCAATCTGCCAAAGAGTTGTATGAGGTATCTGAGAAAAACAGTGAAAACGCGGATTCCATTAACAGTAACGTAACACAAATCACCTCCAACATCCGTGGCCAGGAACAGGCAAGTATCGATAGTGCCCGCGCCATGGCCGAGATGGCGACTGTCATTCAAACGATCGCAAGCAGTTCCGCTAATGTAGCGGATGAAGCTTATGAGATGGAGCGTCGTTCCCAGCAGGGTAACACGGTTGTTCGCCAGGTGTCCCAGCAAATGACGCTGATTACCGAATCGGTAAAGAATACGGCTTCTGCAATCCAGGTTCTGGAGAGCCGTTCACAAGAAATTGGAGATATTCTGAACATCATCTCCGGTATCTCCAGCCAAACCAACCTGCTTGCACTGAACGCATCCATTGAAGCAGCACGTGTTGGTGAAGAAGGTCGAGGATTTGCCGTTGTCGCCGGTGAAGTTCGTAAGCTTGCCGAGCAATCCGAGCAGTCCACAAGTCAGATCGCCGTATTGATTGATGAGATCCAAACCGAGATTAAACAAGCTGTCCGCGCAATGGAAAAAGGTACTGCAGAAGTCGATACCGGGCTTGACGTTGCCGATCAGACAGGACAGTTGTTTGAAGAAATTCTGGAAGCTGCGAAGAAAGTATCGAACCAGATTCAGGAAGTTTCCAGTGCTACGGAAGAAATCTCTGCAAGTACAGAGGAAATGACCGCAACTGCGGATGATCTGTCCGCCAGCGTCAGCAAAACAGCAGACAGCAGTGAGCGGATTGCCGCTTCCGTGGACGAACAGAAAGCTTCCCTGATCACCCTTGTCGATTCCTCCACTCGTTTGAACAGCATGTCCGAGGAATTACAGGAATTGATCTCTCACTTTAATGTAACCAAGTCATAAACAAAAATAAAAAACGAACGTTTAAATCAAGGAGGAAAATAGACGTGATCGATAATCACTCTTCATCTTCCCAGACAGTGGAATCTGACCTGCCAGTTCTCCAGATTCCACTGGATTTTGGGCGCCGTCAACAAACCTTTTCTTATGAGTCAGCTCATATACAGCTGCAGCCATCACAGAGCCGTGAACTTACACAGAAGTATGGCTCGAAATCAATCTATACCGCGTTGTTGTCCGCATACGCTGCCCTGTTGTTCCGGCTTTCAGGAGAACAGGAATTAGCTGTAGGTACTCTTGCTCCCGATCAGGCTGCATCGGTTCTGCTCATGCAAGTCCATGGCAAAATGAGTTTCCGTGAGCTAAGAGATCAAATCTCTCTTCTGCAACAAAAAGGTGATGCTGCACAGCCGGGTGCTTATCCGGAAACCTTGTTTATGTTTAATAGTGTTCAGCTTCCTCAGGCTCCGCAGGTATTAAACTGGAATATTCGTGAAGATCAGGGTGTGCTCACCCTGGATTTGTTCTTTGATAAATCCCTTCTGAATGAAGCAACAGTAATGAGATATACAGAGTACTACCAGACCCTGCTTGCCTCCATGGTTCGCGATGAAGACATGGCTATCGGCTCAGTGGATATCCTGTCAGCCTCCGATCGGACGCTGTACCGGGAGATGAATGATACCTGTGTGACTGAACCTGAACATCAGACCATACACGGCTGGTTCGAAGCTACGGCAGCCGAGTTCCCTGATTCACCTGCGATCACTTCCCCCTATGGTCGATACAGCTACAGAGAACTGAATGAACGTGCCAATCAGGTCGCACGTGTGCTGTTATCGAACGGATTGCAAAAGGGTGAATTTGTGAGCATCTTTATGGAGCGAAGCCTGGAAACCATCATTTCCTTGCTCGGCATTCTGAAAGCAGGCGGTGTATATGTTCCGATTGATCCTGAGCACCCGCAGGAACGCAACAGTTATATCGTGGAAGATACGGCTTCTTCTTTTGTTCTAACCAAAGAGTCCTCTTTCACTGAAGCTTCCCGGTTGTTCTCCGGTATTCCTACAGTTCGGCAAATTCTTGCCGTGGATGGACGCTTGGCCGGATTTGCAGCAAGTAATCCAAATATCGATATTCAACCGGACGACCTGGCTTATATCATCTATACATCCGGATCCACAGGCAAACCCAAAGGAGCGCTTGTGGCCCATCGCGGCGTTGTCAATCTGGGCAGCGTTGTACAGCGGGATTGTGATATCAAACCGGGTGACGTGTTGACCCAGTTTGCCACGTACAGCTTCGATGCTTCCGTATGGGATACCATTGGCGCATTGTTCTATGGAGCAGAGTTGTATCTGTTATCTGCCGAGGAACGTGTATCCGTAGAAGAGTTTGCCACAGCAATCGAACGTACAGGCACAACGATCATAACAATCTTGCCTACAATCTTTTTCAACCAGCTTGCATCCTATCTGTCAGACGAAGGGTTCCACAAGCTGGCCAAAGTCAGAATTATTACTGTTGCGGGCGAGGCCCTCTACGGAGAACAGGTTCGTGCCTTCCAGCGCAAGTTTGGTAACCAGATCGATATCGTCAATGTGTATGGACCTACCGAATGCACGGTGGCGACAACAACACACCGAATCAGTGAACCTGTTCCTGACCATGTCGTTAACATTCCAATCGGCAAACCGATTCATAATTACAAAGTTTATATCGTTAATGAAGAACAGCAGCTCTGTCCGGTAGGTGTGCCTGGTGAAGTGTATATTGCTACTCCGGCGCTGGCCAAAGGATATTTGAACCAACCAGAACGTACAGAGCAGGCGTTTATTGATAACCCTTTTGCGATCGATGAAAAAATCTACAAATCCGGCGACATTGCCAAATTACTTGATACCGGGTTGCTGGAATACGTCGGACGCAGTGATTCTCAACTGAAGATCCGTGGTCATCGGATCGAGATTGGTGAGATTGAAGATCACTTCTCGCGCCTTGAAGGAATCCAGGATGTCGCAGTTATTCCAAAAAAAGAATCTGACGGTCAGAACATGCTTGTGGGATATTTCACGTCCAAAGATGGCAGCACCCTGTCCGTTGCAGAAATCAAAGCCCAGTTGGCAGACAAGCTTCCTTCCTATTTTGTACCCAAATGGGTCTGTCAGCTCGATGAAATGCCTATCGCACCAACCGGTAAAATTCATCGTAAAGCAATGGTTTCTCTACCAAACGATGAACGACATGAGAATCGTCCAGACCGTGTAATGCCTGAGACAGAGACCGAGGCCATCATCTTCAATGCCTGGAAAGAGATTCTTGGACACAGCGACTTTGGTATCGAAGACAGCTTCTTCACCATCGGTGGTGATTCCTTACGAGTGATCCATGTACTGGTTATCCTGAAGCCGCATTATCCGCAGCTGAAGATTGCAGACTTTTTTGCAGAGAAGACGATTCGCTCCCTGGCACTGCGGGTGCAATCTCTCGCGCAAACGACCCAGCAAACTGCAACATCCGCTGATCAACCAGGTGTAATTACCCAGCTGGCCGAGCATCCAGTCGAACTGGCATCCCAACTGGGATATCCGGAGATTCGCAAACCGGAACACGTTCTGCTAACAGGCGCTACGGGTTACCTGGGATCACATGTGCTGCAGCAGCTCCTTCTTCATTCCGAAGCGACCATTCATGCGCTTGTTCGTCGTCCATCTGACGGCAGTACAGCCATGCAGCGTTTGAGTAAGGTCATGGCAGGCTATTTCGGTCCAGACCTGAGTCTGCTCCTTACTTCACGAGTGGAGATTATCGAGGGAGATCTGGAACAGCCAAACCTTGGGCTATCTGCTGAACAAACCAAACATGTACAAGCTCGAATTGACCGTGTCATACACTGTGCTGCCGACGTTCGACACTTCGGAGATGCGGAACAGTTTGCCAAAACCAATGTGGAAGGAACGGTTGCCCTGTTAAATCTGGTTCGCAGCAAACCTGGAGCATCCTTCCACCATGTGTCTACCATGGGTATACCGGAAGATCTTGCACTCAGCGGACAGTGGGAATCATCATTGCAGTATGATCGCTTCCCGGCAGACCTGCATGTAGAAAACCTATACTCGGACAGCAAACTTGAAGCAGAGAAAGTGCTTATGATTGCAGCTGAGGAAGGTGTGCCTGTAAGCATCTATCGTGCCGGAAACCTGACGTGTCATTCAAAAACGGGACGCTTTCAGTCCAACATTGACAGCAATGCCTTCTACCGCATGATCAAAGCCATGCTGCTTCTCGGTAAGGCTCCAGCTGCTGATTGGATGGTCGATTTTACACCTATCGATTATGCAAGTCAGGCGATCGTGCATTTGGCTCTGCGTGACGATACTGCTGGACGGGTATTCCACATCTGTAATCCCGAATCCATCAGTTACAATACGCTGATTGCTTCAATTAACCGTGCCGGATATACAGTAGAAACGTTACCTTTTGACGAATATACCAGCTGGTTATTTGATTCTGCCATCACCAAGGATCCGGAGGCACTGCAGCTCGCAATTGCCCAACTGGAAGGTGACGGTGCTAAGGATTCTGCATATGTATATGCTTGTCCGGTAACAACTGCGTATGTGGAGCCAGCCGGAATCCACTGCGCTAAAGCAGATGATCAATTCATTTCCAGCATGCTGCAATATGCAGTGGACATCGGTTATTTCCCTGCTGCGATCCAGCCGCAGTTTGGGGCTTCCACTTCTTCTACTTTGGAGTAGCCATACCATCTACAAAAACAAACAAGCCACCTAACCGTCATTTATGACAGTGAGGTGGCTTGCTTGTTTTTATGTCCAGCGAATAATAGCGATTACGGCAAGATGGGCTGGATAGAAATAGCGCCAGATCCACCTTGGTCCTTTCAAACGAAACCCTGCGCCGTAGTACTGCGCGATGGCAATGCCTAATGTAGCGATTACGCTGTACATTTGCACCGAGCTGCTGTAGAGCTGGATATAGAGCGCAGTCAACAATACATGCCCCAGCACCAGTACAGGTCCCTGGAAGTATCGGAATAACATGACCAACAGCAGCCCGTACATTCCGTAATCCATGGCGGTCATCTCCATGATAATCCCTGCCCCAATAACAATAGGGATACCCAATAAGCGGTTTGGAAGTTTATCCAGTGCCAGCAGAACCAGCAAAGATGTCCATAGTGTCCATACTACGTTTAATGACATATGATTAAATGCCGCCATAAACGGTACTTGGGAAATTACTGCAATCCAGAATAAACGCCAAATGTATTTTTGGACATTCCGTGTATGCTTATAACCGATATACACTGCAAATGCATATATGGGAAATGCAATACGGCCAATGATTCTGAGTTCCTCTATCTGCGGATAAAAGACTGCTCCTATATGATCAATCAGCATGGTGATCATGGCTATCCACTGCATCATTTTGCGTCAATCCCTCCCTCGCCTATTTCTGTTTCAAAGATTAGCTTTTCATCATTTCTCACAGATTAAGTTCATAATACAGGAAGTGTGTATCTTTCGCATATCCCTCTGATTCATATAATACCTGTGCCTGTTTGTTGCTTATTGCGGTTGATAAGGTGATTCGAATTGCCCTAGTCTCTCTTGCCCGGTTTTGTGCGGCCTGCAGCAGCTTGCGAGCTATACCTTGCTGACGGTACTCCGTATGTACAAACAGATCATTAAGAACGTATATCGGACTCATGGACACCGAACTAAAACTGGGATATAGCTGAACAAAGCCAGCCAGAGGAGTTTGAATGCTTGAATCTGTATTTCCATGGCTCCCTTCGTTGTGATGCGTATCGTCTGCCTTTTCTCCTTTTCCCGTTCCCGGAAACGCTTCCTTTTCCGCTATCCAAATGACCGATTCGTTTCGTTCCAACCGTTCGCGTATGTATCTGGCGGCACCTTCTATATCGCTTGTCTGTTGATAGAACATACGGTATTGATCAAACAGCCTGCTGACATCCTCGATATCATCAAGGCGGGCACGTCTAATGTTATATGTCATCCCGACTATGGCTCCCTTCCAGCTCATCTTCATTTCACATATCTCCATTGTAAACGAACCCTTCCTGGATCCCCATACAACATCTGCATCAAAGTTTGTAATATATTGTACTCCCCGGAATTTTAGAATAATTCAGCCCACGCGTCGCAGACTATAACTTACTACCGGTCATATCCAAAGTTCGCAGATAAAGGAGTGCATCCCATGGATACGGAGACGATTCTCGAACAGCTTAAAACACGTTTCATCGGCATTTCCGACATCGTCTATCAACCACTACAGCTGGGGCCGATGAATGGTGTACTTATTTACATTCAATCCATAGTAGATACAGCGGCTATGCGGGAATCCATCATCAAACCGCTGTTGGAGAAGGTGTCCCAGAACGAAGTCGAACCTCTCTTTTTATCCCGGGTCATCAGCGGGGAGTTTTTCACGCTGGAATCGAAGCGTTCCGATTCACTGGAACAGTTGGTAGACGATATTGTTTCCGGCAGCGCAGCACTATACCTGGAAGGCTTGTCAGGCATGCTTTTGTTTTCCGTTCAAAATTATCAGAAGCGCTCTGTCCCGGAATCAACCAATGAGGTTGTTGTTGTTGGACCTCAAGAAGCATTTATTGAGGATATTAACGTAAACATGTCACTTTTGCGGCACAAGATCAAGCATCCTGACTTTAAAATGATCAAGTTCACGATCGGCAAATATACGAAAACCGAGGTTTTCGTTGTCTACATCCAGGGATTGTGTAAACCGGATATCCTGGAAAATGTGCTGAATAGTCTTGGCGAGATTGATATGGACAGCAGTTTGGGGGTAAGCTATCTGTCCGAATTTTTGGAGGAACATCCACTGTCTCCTTTTCCGCAGTACCAGTATACCGAAAGACCGGATACCGTAGCCGCTGCTCTGGTAGAAGGGCGTATTGGCGTCATGCAGGACGGGACACCCTTTTCGCTGCTGATTCCCGTAACATTCTTTTCATTGATGCAATCTTCAGAGGACTATTACCAACGGTTTCATTCTGCATCGTTTATCCGCATGATCCGGCTGTTGTTTTCTTTTATTGCCTTTTTACTGCCCTCCATCTACGTTGCGGTCACGACCTTCCACCCGGAAATCATTCCAACCAATCTGCTCATTACCATTGCTGCAGCAAGGGAGAACATTCCTTTTCCGGCATTAATCGAAGCGATTATCATGGAGATTACCTTTGAAGGATTACGCGAAGCAGGAATACGTATCCCCAAACCATTGGGACAAACGGTATCCATAATCGGAGGAATTGTCATTGGGCAAGCCGCAGTGCAGGCTGGTATCGTATCCGCTCCACTCGTCATCGTGGTGTCCATTACAGGTATTGCCGCTTTTATTATCCCGCATTTTGAACTAGGCCTGGCTTTTCGGCTGCTGCGTTTTCCGATTCTGTTTATGGGGGGAACGTTAGGATTGTTCGGTGTGGTGATCTCTATCTATCTGATTTACTGGTATATGGTAAACCTTCGTTCCTTTGGTGTTCCTTACATGCAGCCATTCGCTCCACTGGTGCTTCGTGACTTCAAGGACACGTTTATCCGGGTGCCATGGTTTCGGATGAAGAAAAGAACCAAAGCTTATGCTGCGGATAATGAAACGAGGCAAGACACACCATGAAGCTCTTCAATCTGTTACATAAAGGTGGACTCGTATTGATCAGCTTACTCCTGTGCAGTGGATGCTGGTCCAAGGTGGAGATCAATGAGCGAACTTTTATTACAGCCATGTACATTGACAAAGCGGATATACCGGGAGAAATCGAGGTAACACTCAGCATGCCTCTCCCCAATCGGCTTGCTCCTGAAGGCGGGGGTGGATCGGGCAAGGACCCTTATGCCGTCGTCTCTGCTACCGCACCAACGATAGCTGATGCGCTGGAGAAAATTCAGACCGATCTTACACGTAAAATCTCTTGGGGACATACACGGGTCGTTGTCTTTGGCGAAGCATATGCAAGAGAAGGAATCGAGGATACGCTGGCATGGATTGCGCGAGAACCTTTATTTCATCTCAGCAGCTACATCATGGTTGCTAGTGGCAAGGCCAAAAATGTCTCTGATCTTACGCCGGTATTTGAAGAAACACCGAGTGACGTGCTCCGTGAATTCTCCACTGAAGAGAATATGCTGAAGACCCAGGTGCTCAATATCTTTGCCGCTGATAAGATGAATCAGGGTTTTGCTTCATCCATGCTGACTGCCCAAGAACGCCACATGGCTAGCGAGGAAGGGGAGTTGAAAAAGTGGGTCAGCCAAACCGGCGGCGCCTTATTCAGACAAATGAAAATGGTTGGCACGCTTACTGACGAGGAGGCTCGGGCCGTTGCCTGGGCTGAACGCAGCCTGGATTCCATGACCATATCCGTTCGAACCAAAAAAGAAAAAGCAAGCATGACGCTCTATGATATGCACTCGGATATACACGTTCGCATGGAACGAGGGGAGCCAGTCTTTGACATTAAGCTGATTGGAAAAGCGGAATTGAATTCGGTCATTCCCGTGCTCAAAGCGAAGGATATCGTGGCCGTCAGGGAAATCGAACAGGCAGCCGGTGAAAAGGTGAGCACTCACCTAACGAGTGCAATCAGGACAGGCCAACACAAAGGCGCAGATATCTTGAGACTCGGCTATCGACTGGAATGGAGGTATCCAAAAACCTGGGAAAAGCTTCGTCCCCAGTGGATAAACTATATGAAGAATGACTTGCAATTCCATGTTAACACGGATATCAACATCCAATTCGTGGGGTCGGAATCCAGCTTCTAATGGGTCCCAAAGAATGTTTGCCAACCAACTACGCAGGAGGAATCGCATGATAGCCGTACTGTTGTTTGCCGGACTGTACTTAATGGACTGGTCCTCTGTTCGCTCCAGCAAAAAAACGATCAGACGGATATACTTCGTCATACTGCTCTTCTATCTTGTATGGAATACACTTGCGGTGAGCTGGGCTGGATGGCCTAATCCTAATGATATGATCCAATTCATCTTCGGCTGGGCTGATCGGATCACCCAATAAGGAAAGGGGATAACCATGAACCACCTGACTGCCGGACAAGCATATCGTTTCATGTTTGTGTACTTGTACTCGGAACCTGTTGCCTTTCTATTACAGCGATTATTCAAAATGAGCGGCTATCAAGGCTGGCTGTCCACCATTGGCGGATTTACGATAAGCCTGGTCTTTCTTCTTTTCACATACAAACTCGGCTCATTGCACCCGGACCAACCTTGGCTTTCCTATGGGGAAAAGATCGTTGGCAAATATGTGCATCGATTTTACATCGGAATGGTTGCCCTGTTGTGTGTCTATCTGTTGTCGATTGATGTGGAAAATTTTATCGTTTTCCTGCAGTCGATGTATCTTCCCGAAACCCCCATATGGTTAACAGCAACGATAACCATATTGTGCATCTGTCTGTCTGCTCGTTCAGGATTGATCACGATTGTCTTTATGTCTGAGGGTATTTTTGTGGTACAACTGATCACTTCTACCTTTCTTGTCCCCACTGTAGGTGGCGGAGGCAATCCGGGGATCCTGACTTCCATGCTGACCCATCATGATCTGTCGGAGCTCTTATTCGGCTCCCTTTCGACAATGCCCTGGTTCTCGGAATGGATGATGTTTCTATTCCTTGCCCCTGCTGTTGTTTTCCAGCGTTCCATGCTGAAGAGTATGGTTCTAGCCGGAGGTACAGTTGTTGTGTTCATTCTTACGTTTTGGATATTTACGATCATGAATTTTGGCCCTTATGTGGCGGCAAGTTTGCGTTATCCCTTGCTTGAGATGATACGTTTCGCCAGATATGGCGACTTCCTGGACAACCTCGACCCTGTATTGATTGCCATCTGGTCTACGACCATGTTCACCCGAAGCTCATTTCTTTTATATGTAGCTTCCGTGTGTCTTTCCAAACTCAGTGGGATCAAACAGCAGAAATCCGTCGTTTATCTGCTTGGAGGAACAGCGGCAGCCTTCGTGCTTCAATATGCAAAAGACGCTGCTTCCTATGAGCTGGCTATCCGTTCCTATGCGGTACCTGTGTATACCTTAGTTGTTGAATCCATGCCGATCGTTTATGTGGTGATCCATTGGCTGCGTTTTCGAAAAAACAAAAAGGCGAACAGAGCGTCAGCCGCTCCGTCGCCATAATTATAAAATTTTACTTTAGTTCAACTTGTTGATTTTGCGGATAAGGATCGGTGTCCGGGAAAATAACCCCTTTTTTCAGAATCAGATTCGCATACTGCGCACGCTCACCGGTAGCAATGATCGCATAAGCACGGGAGGCCCTCTCATAGAACGAGAATCGCTCTACCTGGTCAAACGCGTCCGTGATGCCTTCATGCTCAAGGATCAATCTGCGGTAATCTTCCCAGATGATCGGCACGACCTGATCTCCCTCAACAACCTGCATCACGGCTGCCGGCCGCTCTGCATAAGTATCCAGTGGGTACAAACTCAAAATGGCCTCCAATAACTCTACCGTTCCCAGAGCGTCACAACGAATGAGATGCCGAGCATGGCTGGCTGCGGGGAAATTGCCATCAGCCAGGACCAATTCGTCCCCATGACCCATTTCGGACATAATCTTAAGCAGTTCTGGAGAAATTATTGCAGGAATGTTTTTCAGCATACTCAACTCTCCTCGTTGGCTCCACATCGACTGGAGCAGAATGGTCTTCGGCATTCCTCTAAAGATATCCTTTACTTTCCAACTAAGCTGTTTCACTTCCATTCTATCAGCATTTTCTAACTTTCGCACAAACCGTTATGGAAGAGGCAGATATCCAAATATCTTTGACAAAATTGCTTGCATCACATATAGTTGTTATAACAACTAATTAAATTGAAGATGCTTCATACAAGAAAGTGAGGACTTACGTTCGTATGGAATATTCACTGGAGCAATCTGTCGGGTTTATGCTGGGCTTTACACATCGCAAAGCTGCTGCTTTACTTGCGACCCGCTTTAAACCCTACGATATTACAACAGAGCAATTCTCTGTTCTATTCAATATCGATAAGGGAGAAGGCGTGAATCAGAAGGAAGTTGCCAATCGCGTTCTCAAGGATCAACCTACAACTGCACGCATCATTGATCTGCTCGAGAAAAAGGGATGGGTTGAACGCCGGACCAGTGAACAGGATCGAAGAGCCTATCTCCTCTATCTGACGACGGAAGGTAAAGCTTTAATCGAGAAACTGGTTCCCATTGAAAGAGAAATGAATAAAGAACTTGCTGAAGGTATACCCGAAGACCAGATGGAAGCATTTAAACATACTCTTTCCCTCATCAATCGCAACTTGTAAATGAAATGACATCTCAGGGGGAATGAATGAATATGAAAGACCAATCTACACAGGTTAAACTTTGGACCACCGACTTTATTTTGCTTATGCTTTGTAACTTCCTGCTTTTCCTGCAGCTGCATATGATTGTTTCTCCACTTCCTTCCTACGTACAGGAACGTTTCCACGCCAATGCTTTTGAAGTCAGCCTATTCACTTGTCTGTTTGCACTTAGTGCAATAGCAGCACGACTGTACTCAGCCAAAGCGCTTGAGAAGGGGCTTCGCAATGCCATGATCTACATCGGCCTGTCTGTAGCCCTGCTGGCTACACTCGGGTATTATTTTGCTGCTGGTATAGCTGTCCTCTTGTTGCTGCGCATGATTTTTGGTGTCGGTTTCGGGATGAGCAGCACGGCTTTCCCAACGATGGCTTCCGACATCATCCCGGTTAAGCGAATGGGAGAAGGGATGGGCTATTTCGGGTTGTCCACCAGCCTTGCCATGTCCATGGGCCCTATCATCGGCGTGACTTTGCTGCAGGGTTCAGGATTCGTAACACTAATGCTATGTACGGCCGGCGTAATTGTCGTTATCTATCCACTCAGTTATTCGTTAACACGCAAGAAAGGCGCCCAATCCCAAGGAGTTTCAGCAGTGCCCGTCGCGAAGGTATCTGGTACTGGTGAGAAGATTCCTTTTAACCGCAAACTGATCTTGCCCAGTCTTCTGAACTGCCTGTTATCTGTTACCTACGGCGGCCTTGTCGGATTCATTGTCTTATATGGTAAAGAGGCCAATCTGTCCAACCCGGCGTTATTTTTCTTGTTTAATGCCTTAGCTGTACTGCTTGTAAGACCGTTTGCCGGTAGATTGTACGACAGCAAGGGACCCAAGGCTCTCCTTATTCCTGGAGCGATTTTCGTTGCTGTCGGGCTGATTATCCTCTCTTTTGCAACGTCCATGCCGATTTTATTTGTAGCAGCATTTATATACGGCATTGGATATGGTTCCATGCAATCTTCACTGCAGACCTGGATGATTCAGATTGTAGCTCCAACCCAGCGCGGGATGGCGAACGGAATGTTCTTGAATACACTTGATTTGGGAATTGCTATGGGAGCTCTGCTGCTTGGAGCTATCGCCTCCATGACGAGCTACACGGATATGTACCGGTATTCTGTCATATTCATGATTGTGTTCTTGCTGGTCTATCTTATTCAAGGTAAACGAAGTGGAACTTTCGCAGTTTCCGTTCATCCGCTGCTTGCTCATACGCATATATCTGCTAAAGATACGGAATCAATGGAACAAACTTCAGACAAATCAGTTGAGAAGAAATAATGCCACCGAATAATCACAATACAAAAAAACGCGTTTGCATGTTGAGAATCTTTGTCTCATAAGCAAGCGCGTTTTTCGTTATATTTTTCACTGTTCAATTAGAATGGACTCTTCTTCCTCCTGATCGGTACCCGTCTAAATTCTCGATTGCCATCAGCATTTTCCCCCTGTTTGCCATGCGTATTTCCTGAGGTCGGCTGATCCCCTTTTTCCGGCTTAACTGCCAGTAACGTAAGCAGACCGCCTATCGCTCCAGAAGCTGCAAGCACAACAAAAAGAATAAAATGCGAAGTGCCAATCAGAAGAGATACAACAGGTGGTCCCAAAGAGACTCCAATAAAACGCATGCTGCTGAATAAAGCTGTAATTGTACCACGCTGCTCTTTGTCAACGCCTTCAGTAATTAGTGCATCCAGACATGGCAGCGTGGCACCAATGCCTGCGCTTCCAAGGGTAAATAATCCTACCACCAGATAGATGTTATCCCACAGCCCCATGATGATCAGGGAAGCCGTCAGAACCACAAGTCCTGCAAAACCTACCCACTTCATGCGCACCTTGTTTTTACCAATCCATTTTCCTGCCAAAAATGATGACAAGCACAAGGCCGCCAGCGGGATTGCAAGAACAAGCCCTTTAAGAACACCTTTCAGCTTGAACTCAGATTCCAATGTCTCTGACAAATAAAACAGCACGCCAAAAATAACAAACATGCAAATTCCACCAATGGCAAACAGTGCATAAAGCCAGCGTCCTTTTTCTTTGAGCACTTTCCGAACTGAAGAAACAAACTCGGAAAATGTCGGTGGCTTTTCCTTTTTCTTAGGCGTTTTCACAAGGAAAATGACGAGGACAACTGAAAGCAAGCAGAGCACCGGTATCGCCATAAATGGCAAGTACCAGAGCCACACAGCCAGAGCTGCTCCCAAAATGGGACTTAATACTTTACCGAACGTATTCGACGTTTCGATAATACCCAAGCTCTTGCTGACCTCCTTCTCGTCATCAAACATGTCGCCAACGAGTGGAATTACGATGGGGAAGGCTCCTGCTGCCCCTATCCCCTGCAGTAACCTCCCACCGAGAATGGTCCAGTATGCCGTGCTTCCGTCCAGCATTAACGCTGCTCCACCTGCGACTGCGCCCCCAGCTGCAGCGATGATAAGGCTCGGTATGATGACCGCTTTTCGTCCAAATCGATCCGATAAATACCCCGCAATCGGAATAAGCAGGATTGCAACAACGGCGTAGACCGTAATAAGCATGCTTACTTTGAATGAGGAGACTTTCAGTTCACGCTCAATCTGCGGAAGGATCGGAATGAGCATGGAGTTGCCCAAGGTCATAATCAACGGGATGGAAGCGAGTGCGACGAGGTCCCACTTTTTATCTTTCATACCTTAACCACCTTTACGAGATCGGAAAACAACAATGTTATTGTGGGTTGTTCGTCAAATGATTATACGGGATATGTAAAAAAGTTCAGTTCCGCGCATGAAAAAAACCGTTCCCGGATTCTAGAATCAGGAACGGCCTTTGCTCTTAGCATGGATTGAATTGAAGCATATGCTGCCACTTTGGAATCAATTTTAACATTTTAAACAAAATTGTTGTATGGCTGCGCCACCCTTGAACACAATATATAACTGATCCAAATCCTGCTCAGGTTGTTCGAGCGAACATTGTACAGTCGTCCAGAAGATGTCCGAGTCAGTTTGGTCCGATGTGGAGTCAGAGACGCCAATAGGTACAGGACACAGGCCAAGAAGCGGTCCATCCGGGCTTTCAGAACGAATCTGCAGTTCACCATCTTCACCGAAAGCGGCTACCCGTGCCTCAAATGTATGAGCTCCTTGTGTCCCATTGTTCAGGAAACCAATCCAGGATGGCTGACTTTCCCTATACAGCGGCTCTCCAGGAACAATGGCCCGAACTGCAGATCGTCCTTCCAGGCATTCATCTAGAAGCATACCTGCATGCTCATCGTAATTCTCTGCAAAGGTTGGCATGTCCAACTGGCGAGCAGGTATAACCTCACCTTCAATATGAATCTCAGCTGTCTGGCGGATGTCCGCCGAGGAGCGTCCAGCCATAATGGACCAGGTTGCCGTCTCCACGCAATATCTGTCACGCGTGACGTCCCAGAAGGATAGCTTTGGTATAGGGATTTCAAAAGAAACCGACTTGGCCGCACCGGATGCAAGATGAATGCGCTGAAAGCCAATTAATTGCTTCAAAGGCCGTTTCACTCGGGACGTTTGCGGGTGTCCGTAGAGCTGCACGACTTCATCGCTCGCATATTCTCCTGTATTTCGGACTTGTACTTCAACCTTCAACACATCATCTCCGCTTAGTCCGGATATTTCCTGAACGCTAATGTTTTCATACTCAAATTCAGAATAAGTCAGACCATGACCAAAAGGATACAAAACCGGACCCTCATGGTACATATATGTTGTACCGTTGTTGATAATATCGTAATCCATGATATCGGCAAGCTGAGACTCATCCTCATACCATGTCATGTTCAGTCTACCTGCCGGAGCATATGCACCAAGCAGCACATCTGCAACCGCATTTCCGAGTTCTTGGCCTGCATGGGTTAAATATACGATGGCTGGAGCTATGTCTTTTAACTCCTGCAATGCAAACGGATAACTTCCGACAATAACTACGACGGTATTCGGATTAACCTTGCATACCTCTTTTACCAGACGGACCTGCTCGTACGGGAGTGTAAGACCTGGCCGATCTATTTCTTCCTTGCCATTAATGTAAGGACTGTTACCAACGACGACAACAGACAGATCACTTGCCCGGGCAGCATCTACTGCCCGCTCAACACCACTGGTTTCAATGTGTTTCACTAACGACACCGGCTCTTTCGACCCAATTACCGAGCTGCTTGCTTTTGAGGTATCTGCTCCATCCTCTGCTTGCTGAACAACTGGTGTCAAAACAAGTTTGCCTTGCTGTTCGGCCAAGCCCAATGGATTCCCATTCCACGATCGCAGTATGCTGCTGTCATCCTTCTGAGGATCGAATTGCACAATTTCCTTCACGAACCATCCACCGATCTCCGGTGCATTCGCCTGATATGTGCCTTGCTCAGTTAACGTAAGATAACGATTATTCTTCACACTTCGTAATGTATGGCTGCCCCAGCCCCAATCCTGATGTACGAATTCGGCCATCTCTGCCCTGCCTTCCGGAACAGCAATAAGTGTTCCTTCAGCGCCGAGAGTTAATACCTGCCCTTCCGTAGTCTTGAAGCTAACACGATCATTCCCGTCTTCATGAAGAACCTCTGCATTAGTCAATCGACTCCGCAGGCCATCCAGTACCGTTACCCGGTACGGAAGCGTGCCGCTATACCAATCGGTATATACTGCATCTGCGAGAGGTCCAATTACACTGACCTTGCGAAGCGCATCGGATTTTAATGGAAGCAAACCTTCATTTTTCAGCAATACGATGGACTCTGTCGCAGCTCGATAACTTAATTTGGCATGCTCCGGCGCGCACAGAACAGACTCCGGTATGGATGCATAGGGGTTGAGGCCTGTCCGATCCAGTTGTCCAAGACGCATGCGAACACCAAAAATGTTCCGAATGGCCCGGTCCAGATCCTCCTCCTTCAGTAAATCGCGTTCAAGGGCCTCTTGTAATGCGGAGATCACCAAATCTACTTCATCTGTGAGGCAATCCACGCCTGCCTTCAAGGCACCTGCTGCAGATTCTGCATGCGTCGCATGATATCCATGATAGTTTACGGTCTGGGAGAGATCTCCTCCGTCACAGACGATAAAACCTGGCATAGCCCATTCACCCTTAACCACATCGTTTACATAAGGGCTCTCAATCGCTGGAGTGCCGTTAATGGAATTGTACGCTGTCATCATGGATAAGGCTCCACCCTCAACAAACGGTGTCTCGAATGCCTTTAGGTAATATTCACGCAAATTTCGTGGGTCGATGCTGGAAGAACAGTTGAGCCGATCTTTTTCATTATTGTTGGCAAAAAAGTGCTTCAGCGTAGCTACCATTTTCAGATAGAATGAATGATTCCCCTGCATGCCTTGGACGAGAGCTGCCGACATTTCCCCCGTTAGCAACGGGTCTTCACCATACCCTTCTTCCGTTCTGCCCCACCGGGGATCACGCTCCAAATCGACGGTTGGTGCCCATAGGGTCAATCCGTGACGCTCAGGCTCACGATGGTGGTATGCTCTGGCTTCGTCCCCAATAACAGAACCAATCTCACGCATGAGTGACGTATTCCATGTACTGGAGAGTCCGAGCGGCTGCGGAAACACAGTCGCCTCCCCTTTCCAGGCCACCCCGTGAGCAGCCTCGCCTCCAACGTTATATGCAGGAATCCCCAGCCGCGGGACTGCTGCTTCGCGTGTAGGAATTAAGCTGATCTTCTCTTCTATCGTCAACCGTGAAATTAAGTCATCCAATCTTTTTTCCAGCGGCAATGCTGCATCCCACATTGGGTATTGTTCATATTCCTTCATACTTATCCCTCCCGATTATTGGTATGGTTCAAGCATCATCTTCCATTGCTCCATAAGATCCAGCGTGCGCTGACGAAATCTCTGCCCATCCTGAGGCTGATCGACCTGATATTCGTGGACATACGCATTAAAGTAAGAGGACAAGATTCGATAGGCAAGCCGGCGTGCGAGTCCCTTATCAGACATATCGAGAGCTTGGCCGTATCCCTTATGGAATGCTGGTGGCGCTGTGGACAGGATGGCTTCAAACTCCCTATCGGCAAACATGGACCGATCTCCATCAATGATCGCGGCAATACTCAAGGCCCCATTTTTCTCATGAATCAATACGTTTGCTTCCCACAGATCATTATGGACAAGTACGGGAACGGTCACCTCATCGAATAATTCGCTGTGATTTCGGAACATGCTCGTTATCTGTTCACCAACACCAGGCATATATCCGACCCGCTCCGCTTTGTACGCTGTTTCTTCAGCAAAAGCAATCAGTACCTCGGACCAGCGATCCGATCCTTTCATCGTACCGTCACCTTGCGGCCAGCCGAATGAGATTCCCTCAATCCGGTGCATGGCAGCGGTATACTCACCGAGTTGACGATAGAGCTTCTCTTTCTCGGACAATGAGATTGACGAATGATCCAGCTGCCTGCTGGGGATAAACTCCATAAACATGTACGTTCTCGGAATGACCGAACCACTGTCATCACAAACAATGACGTTTGGAGCAGGAATTCCTGCCTTTTGATATTTCTCATAAACCACAGGCTCAGCTGCCATCATCTTGCGTTCAAAGGAGAATAATGGATCATCCTTATCCCCCAATAACGGGTCTGTCCCTTCAGGTGCCAAGCGTAAAATGACATCCGAATAATCTGCATGTTCCAGTTGAATCCGGTAGGTTGTATTAAAAAGTCCGCCTTGCAAAAGAGCATGTCCCTTTACTTTGGTAGCGGTTCCAAAATTTTTCTCCACCAGTAGATGTAACATCTCGGTTGTAATAGCCCGGTGTAGGCCGGTAAAAAGTGTGCTCAAATTCTTTCAATCTCCTGTCTACTTCTGTCTCTCATCAATCATACTATGATTGACTCACTGTAACCACATTTACCTGCCTGAATTGGAGACAAACAGACGGCACCTTGCGGTACCGTCCTCTGAGTCATCCATTCAAATTACAGTTGAATTGTAAGCGAGCTTGTGCCTGCTGCTGCAGTTACAACGATGCCCTGTTCACCAGCCGCCTGGGATCCACCCTCGACACTGGATACACTTTCTACACCGCGAAGTACCAGGTTCCATGGCTTGCCTGCACCTTCAGCACGTACCTCCAGAATAGATCCATTGCGGGTTACGTTCACAACCAGTTCCTGTTCAGCCTGTTGATTCACAACAACCGCTTGCGCAGTGTTGCCATCAGCGAGCTCGAACAAGTGCAGGGAAACGTCATTTGCAAAATCATAATCCGGTTTGCTATTGGTCGCACCCACTGCAATCAAACTGTTTGGTTTGATCATCATTGGCAAGGTGCGGAAGTTGTGATTCTCACGTACAAAACGACCGCCTTGAACTTTATCACCTGTCAGGAAGTTAGTCCACGTTCCTTCTGGCAAGTAGTAAGTTACATCGCCTTCCTTATTGAAGATCGGCGCAACAAGAATCGAATCACCAAACATGTATTGAGTATCCAGGCTATATGTTGCAGGATCTTCTGGGAATTCCAGCACCATAGCGCGCATCATCGGAATGCCTTTCACAGTCGATTCCTGAGCAGAATTGTAAAGGTATGGCATCAGGCTGTTTTTGAGTTTAGTGAAGTCACGAACAACGTCCACGGATTCCTCATCAAAGAGCCAAGGCACACGATACGAAGTACTTCCGTGTAGACGGCTGTGAGAAGACAACAGACCGAATTGTACCCAGCGTTTGTAAACGTCAGGGGTTGCTGTATTTTCAAATCCGCTGATATCATGACTCCAGAAGCCGAAACCGGAAAGTCCGAGCGACAAGCCGCCGCGAAGCGATTCAGCCATGGATTCGTAAGTAGAAGAGCAGTCTCCGCCCCAGTGAACCGGGAACTGTTGACCACCTGCTGTTGCCGAGCGTGCAAACAAGGCAGCTTCATTCTTGCCAATCTTCTCTTCAAGCAATTCAAATACAGCTTTGTTATACAGATGTGTATAGTAGTTGTGCATTTTAACCGGATCAGAGCCGTCAAAGTATACAACATCTGTTGGAATTCTTTCGCCGAAGTCCGTTTTGAATGAATCAACGCCTTGATCAAGAAGTACTTCCAGCTTGCTCTTATACCATTTAACGGCGTCCGGATTTGTGAAATCAACCAGAGCCATACCTGCTTGCCACATATCCCATTGCCATACGCTGCCATCCGCTGTTTTTACCAGATAACCGTTCTCCATACCTTCATCAAACAAGTAGGATTTTTCAGCAATATATGGGTTGATCCAAGCACAGATTTTTAGGCCTTTGTCTTTCAAACGGCGAATCATGCCTTCCGGATCCGGGAACATCGCTTCATCCCATACGAAATCAGACCATTGGTATTCCTTCATCCAGAAGCAGTCAAAGTGGAATACGGAAAGCGGAAGATCACGTTCAGCCATACCATCTACGAAATGGTTAACCGTTGCTTCATCATAATCTGTTGTGAATGATGTTGTCAGCCACAGACCAAACGTCCATGCCGGCGGAAGCGCTGGTTTGCCTGTTAATTTAGTATAATTATCAAGTACATCCTTCGGATTGTCACCGCCGATAATGAAGTATTCCAAACTCTCTCCTTCTACGCTGAACTGCACTTTAGATACATTCTCAGATGCAATTTCATACGATACGCGTTCAGGATGGTTTACAAATACGCCATATCCTTTGCTGGACAGATAGAAAGGAATATTCTTATATGACTGTTCACTGCTTGTACCGCCGTCTTCATTCCAAGTGTCAACCACTTGGCCATTCTTAACAAACGGCGTGAAGCGCTCGCCGAGACCGTAAACGTATTCACCAACGCCTAGATCAAGCTGCTCGCGGAAGTACGCTTCTTTACTCGGACCTGTAATATATCCAGCCGCTCTTTGGCCGCTGCCTGTAATCCGTTTTCCTCCATACAGGAAGTTGACGTCCCAGCCCTTCGTTTTGTCGATTTGAACTTCCAGATTGCCGCTTTTCAAAACAGCACCTTGTTCATCTTGCGAGATGTCAACATTCACATCTTGATGGTTGAGTTCAAATTCAGGCCCTTTTTTCACTTTTCCCTTATGGTGATTCAAGGTTACACGAATAACGTTAGGCATAGGTGAGCTGTACGTTGCTTTAAGCAATGTACCGTTCAAAGTGTCGCCCTTGGTGCGAATATATTTAGTTGCCGCATATACGGTCAAAGAATCGCCTTTTTGCACAATATCACGAATGTCAGTCGGGTTTTGAATTTGGTATCCTTCACGAGTCATCCAGAATCCATCAGTAAATTTCATGTTTTCTTTCCCCCTTCGGTTATACTATAATAATATTGATATTAATCATGGTTTTCTTCCGATATTTTGACCAAATATATCACGATTTTGATATTTTCTGCCCGATTCTTAAACAAGATCACCAATCTATGGAAACGATTACATTAATAATAACACCAAAGGAGACACTTCTATGGAACGTGAACGATTACGCGAAGACCGAATTCACGGCAATGCGATGTATCCAGTCAGTGTTTACCCGGATATCGAACAATTAAATGGAGACAGCATTCTGGATTGCCACTGGCATGATGAGATGGAATTCACCATGGTGACCCAGGGCAGCGCAGTGTTCCAGATTGACATGAATACGGTTGAGGTGAAAGCCGGGGAAGCGATATTTATCAACCGCGGCGAAATTCATGCAGGATATTTAAAAGGTGATGTCCCCTGCGTTTTTTCGTCCATCGTGTTCAGCCCGGAGCTGCTGGGCAGCCGGACCTTTGATGCCGTGCAGGAGAAATTTATAGGTCCGCTCGTTCACAAGAAACTCATTCCTCCTTTTCATATGAAGCCAGAGGATGACTGGGGGCAGGAAATCCTTTCGCACCTCAAACGGATTTTTGCGGATCACGCCGCTGGTTCAGATACCTGTGAAATGACAACAAAAGCCTGCCTGTACCTCATCTTTGCCCGAATGTTTGATCATATGCGCCCTGCCCGGCTCAAAGGAACTGTTCCGACAGGCAGCCATGACAAGGTGGAGCGTCTCAAATCCGTGCTTGGTTATATCCATAAACGCTACCCCGAGCCCCTGAAGCTGAAGGAGCTTGCGGATGAGGCCAATATGAGTGAAGGGCACTTCTGCCGTTTTTTCAAGCAAATGGTTCAAAAAAGTCCTGTCGACTACATTAACTACTACCGTGTGCAGCAGGCCTGTTACCAGCTCGAGAACACCGATCACAAAATTGTGGACATCGCCATGGATGTCGGTTTCGAACACTTAAGCTATTTCATCACAACGTTCAAAAAACACAAAAACACCACCCCCTCACAATACCGGAAAATGTTCTATGAAAAAGTGGCGATGGAGCCTGCCCTAATATAAAGGAAAGAAGGTGCTGACAGCGGATAAGCTGTAAAAGCACCTTCTTCATTTTTACGGCATGCAGCCCTTGATTCAGTTTAGATTATCTCAACGTCTTCCAGGAAGAGTATTCATGTACAGAGAAACCGTTGAATGCAGAGTGCTCTCCGGCCAACTTCTCCACCAGCTTAAGCTGAGACTCCATATACGCGGACCCTTCTTCATAAAACGTAATGAATTCCCCTTCCTTACTCTGCTTTGTCTCCACGGCAATGGATATCGATTTGCCCAGCAGGGATGCTTCAGCAAGCTCGTCTTTCGCCACACTATAGATTGCAGCGGCTGTATCCCGGTAAGCCATAATGGTAATGGAATCAAACTTCCGGATCATCCAGCTGCTCACCGCCATCGTTGAACCCGGGATTTTGTAGTTATCCAGCCAGAACGGCAGATCTGCTGCTACGGGCATATTCATCAGTGCTGCACGGTCAACGATATACTGAACATTCCCCTGCCACTGTGTTATTACACTTGCCTGATTGGTTTTCCACTCCGGATGAACATGTGGTTCAATATCGAGGTGAATCCCTGCAAATTTCTCGTTAGGTTCTACCTGATTCTGATAAGCTTCAATCCAGTCGAGGAAACTTGCAATTTGCTCTCTGCTTTCGGACAGCCCCCAAGCCGCCCTTCCATCCATTACATCGACAGCGATATTATAAGCTCTGGCCTTGCGAATAAAGTCCGTATAGTATGGAATCTTTACGTCTCGATTGATCTGCAAATAGATCGTGTTGATATCGTGATCCACGGCGAATTTCAGAACCTCTTGTGGATTGCTCTCAATCTGAGTGGTATCCCATACCCAAGTGGCTCTAATTGGTCCTTCCACATTGCCATGAATGGATTCATAACTTTCTACAGAACCCTGCGCAATGGTCTTGGATGAGAACGTGACACCTGCAATCAGGACCAAACAACTGATGATTTTAATAAAGTGTAATCCCCGCTTGCTTTGCATATTTGTACACTCCCCTTGTGTTTTACCGCTCCCTCGTCGAAACCTGGAAGAAAATCTATCGTTTTCTATTCATTTTATGAATCAGATGAACAATTCGTTTATGCATATTGCTTTCATATGCAATATCATCTTCTGGACTCACGACGAAAGAATCATATAAGATTATTTCGGGTATTCACACTTCTGTATTCATAGTTCTAAAGTCTTAATTATTAAAATATTTTTAATCATTGCAATCTTTCCCCACGACTTCTGTCGTTATTGCCATATGAAAATGACCAACAGAAGGCCTAGGAAGCGTTTTCTCAAGGAAAAGCAAAAAGAAGCCGCTTTGGAGAGCGACTTCTTTTTGCTTTTCAATCTGGTTCTATTTATTCTCTGTGGATATCTGTATAGGATCCCACCCAAGATCAGCAGAAACGTATGATCATTTTATGTTCCGGCAGGTGTATTGGAGATATGCTCAGCTGTCTGATCAAACAAAGACACCAGTTCAATGCCGTCTGCCGAGATACGTACCAGTCCCTTGTCGGATAAACGAAGCTCAGGAATGACAACCAGAGCAAGCAGGGAAAGTGTCATAAATGCATTATTCAGCGTACAGCCTGCCGATTGCAGCGCTTCGCTGATGGCAGCAGATTGCATGGCGACCTCTTCAAATGACTCTGTGGACATCAAGCCTGCGATCCGAAGCGGAAACTCGGTTGCTTTATCACCTGCAAGCACAGCGACTCCACCTTGCATGCGAATCACCCGGTTACCGGCATCAGCCATCAATGCCTCATCATTACCGATAATCAGAAGGTTGTGACTATCATGCGCAACGGTCATTGCTATGGCTGCCGGACGCGTAAAGCCAATACCGCCCACAAGGGCAACCGCCTTGTTCCCGGTTTGTTTGTGCCGTTCCAGCACAGCGATTTTGCAGATATCCCCTGTCGTGGAGACAACGACTTTGCCGTTCTGTACCGCAACAGGAACATGCTTCTCCTTCGTATCTACATGGTTCTCCGTCACATGAATGATTTTGGCTCCGATGGTCCCCTCCGTAATTGGCGCAGCCAGTTCCATATCCTTGGGCTGAATGTTGGCTTCCAGTTTCACCGTATTCAGCGCCTCTTCCGGATAAGTGAAGCTGTCCCATACGGCAGTCATCTTCCCATTCTCCGCAACAACATGCCCGGCAGCAATGGTCAAGCCTACACGTACATCTGCAAGTCGGCCATCCAGCAAAATAATGTCGGCTATATTGCCCGGAATGACTGCACCAATATCACGTGCCACACCAAAACGTTCAGCTGTGTTAATCGTAGCCATCTGGAAGGCCGTCACCGGTTTGACGCCCTGCGAAATGGCCAGACGAACAACAAAGTCCATATGTCCTTCTTTGAGTAGCGATTCAGAGCTCCGATCATCGGTCACCAGCATCATCCGGCGGGTATCCAGCCCCAGTTCGGTACAGGCTTTAATCGTTTCGGCAACGTCATGCCACGCCGATCCCTGACGCATTTTGGCATACATGCCGAGCCGCAGACGCTCCACAACATCTTCCTTGGTTACACATTCATGATCTCCGGTGACACCACTTGCTGCATAAGCGGGTAAACGCCAGTCGTCCGCTGCCCAGGTAAAGTGACCGTCTGCCACCTTGCCAGCTCGGAGTGTGGCCTGGATTTCTCCGATCATCGTTTCATCGCCGTATACGACACCCGGGAAGTTCATAACTTCTCCAAGCCCAATCATGTCCGGTCCCCAGGAGAGGGCTTCAGCCACTTCCTCAGGTCCAATGTAAGCCCCCGTCGTTTCCAGCCCAGGATGTGTGGAAGGCACGCAGGAAGCCACCTGCATATAGGCAGCCATCGGTGTGGTCCGCGCTTCGTCCAGCATCAGTCGCAGACCTTTAAGTCCGAGTACGTTGGAAATCTCATGCGGATCAAAAAAACCACCTGTTGTACCCGAAGGCAGTACAGCTCTCGCAAACTCTGTCACCTTCATTTGTGTGCTTTCGATATGACAGTGTCCATCCAGCAGCCCTGGAGCAATGTACTTGCCCTCCGCTTCGATGATGCGTGTATGTTCTCCAATGGTGTGGCTTACATCCTTGCCAACATAGGCAATCCGTGCACCCTGTACTGCAACAGACATATCAGGCAAAATTTCTCCCGAGATGACATTAACCAGCGTCCCGCCCCGAATGACCAATGTCGCCTTCAAATCTCCACGTGCTGTTGCCACCAGATCAGGTACGCAATCTGCCATTAATGGCCGTTCAAAAGATGGTTTGTTCATGCCACTGCCTCCTTCATTCAGTAAACGATCCCAAAAAAAATATATTGTTACGATTATATGAGTACACACTGCCTGTGTAAAGAAAATTTACATCAATTGTGTCTGAAAACAAATTCATGCTCGAAAATTATCCATTGAACCTAACCCATCCAAACACATGTCAGGAATGGTTATCCAGTGCTCTCATTCGGTTCATCCAGGTCCAACCTTATCACATATAGAAAGACCCCCGTCCAAGGGACGGAAGTCTTCTCCTATACAAGTATCACCCTGTTAATCCGCTTGAGCCGCAGAGACATTGCCCATGGCATATAATTCTTGTGGCTGTGATGTAATGAACGGACTTGGTTTTCCGAGGCTGTACACGTGCAGTAAATGCATCGCTCGGGTACACGCCGTATAGAACAGCTTGCGTTCGTGCTCCTGCGCATATTGTCCGGCAGAACCGTCATAGATCAGTACCGCATCAAACTCCACGCCTTTTGCAAGGTAGGCCGGTATGACATGTACACCCCGCTCAAAGGCAAGCGTTGTTTTTTTGATCAGCTTTGGTGCGGCAGGCAGAACCTGACTGAGTGCCTCATGCACTTCCTTGCTCTCTTCTGCTGTTTTACAGATGACTGCAACCGATTCATACCCTTCCTTAATCAGGTGAGTCAGATCCGCTGTAATCTTATTCATATGCTCCTGAACATCGGATGTCACAATAACACTCGGCTTTTCGCCGCTGCGGTTGAATGGAATGATCTCTTCCCCACCTGGGACCATCCCCCGTGTGAATTCCACAATTTCCTGCGTTGAACGGTAGCTTCGCGTGAGCTCAATCACTTCGGTATTTTCCGGTCCATACAGGTTCGTCAGCGGTCCAGTACCACTGAGCACCGAAGAATGGGCATAAATCGCCTGATTAAAATCACCCAAAGCGGTTATTTTTGCCCGTGGAAACAGTCTTTTCATGAAGGCCAGTTGAAATGCGGAATAATCCTGCGCCTCGTCAATGATCACATGACGAATATTCGAGTTGATATGGAATCCAAGCAGCAGCTCCCGCAAATACAGATAAGGTGTAATATCCTCATAAGCGAGTTCCTGCACTTTCATTCGGCGAAGGGTCATGCTGCAGATTTCTTCCCAGTGGGCAGGCAGTGCCTCGTCTTCCAGAAGACGAAGCATCTGTGCCTGGTCTTGGAACAAATGCGCGTATAACTGACGAATATCGACGAATCGCAGGGACTTGATCCATTTGCGCAAAGGCTTCAGTCGATCACTGACCACCATCCGGGCCAGGATCTCCCTTTCCTGCTGAAAATCATCGAACGTATCCGATTTCCCTTTTTGTTTGCGCTTCAGGCGCTGATAAGCTCGCTGCAGGTCTTCCGGTTCCATCAGATCCAACTGCTGATCTACCCAAGGGGCCTCCAATTCACTTTTGCCAAAGGCAGACAATTCTTTCAGCATCCAGTCCCGCAGCATCTCCAGTCGATTCACCAGCTTGACAGATGATCCGAAACTGTAGAATTTCTCAGCCATTGCCTCTGCTGTTACAACCGCTTGCCCCTGGAAGCGTACCGGTTTGAACTTCATGCCTTCCGACATCAGGCTATCCTTGAAACGCGTAATGACTCTGAGGAACGACTCGGATGATTTGAAGCGAACGCCTGACATGCGTGCGGTGTATCCTGGATCTTCCGTATTGGAAAGAACATATTCGAGCTGAATGAATGGATCTTCAAGCTGGTATTCGCGGCCAAGACGACGTTCCAAGTACTCCTGAAACGTCGTTTGCAGCATGTTTTCCTCCCCCAGCTCAGGCAGTACAGTGGATACGTAACTGTTGAACATCGGGTTTGGTGAAAAGAGCACCATCTGATCGGCCTGCAAATGCTCGCGGTACTTGTATAAAAGATAGGCTACACGTTGAAGTGCAGCTGATGTTTTGCCACTGCCAGCCGCGCCCTGCACAATCAGCATGCGGGTGCGGTCATTGCGAATGATTCGGTTCTGCTCTTTCTGAATCGTCGCCACGATGCTTTTCATCTGTGCATCCGATGTCCGGCTCAGCACCGCCTGTAACAGCTCATCCCCAATCGTAACCCCGGTATCAAACATAAATCGGATGCGTCCGTCCCGAATGACAAACTGCCGTTTCATTTCGATATCGCCGCTGATTTCACCGCTCGGTGTATGATAAGTTATCGGACCCGGTGCACCATCGTAATACAAATTGGATATCGGTGCCCGCCAGTCGTAGACAAGAAAGGATTCTTCCTTCTCATCCAGCAGGGAGGCAATTCCCAGATAAATGCGCTCTGCTTGCGGATAACCGTCTTCCTTAAAATCAATGCGTCCAAAATAGGGCGAGTGATGCAATCGTTTCATCTTGTCGAGAGCCGCTGCTGTATTTAAATGACTGCGTTCACGATCAGACAGGACCTGCGATTGCTGCCGCATGCTGGTGGATGTTTCCCCAACGTCATCTGCTTCACTGAAGTTCATGGTGACCTCGTCCCAGAAGTCTTTTCTCATCTCCACAACTTCATCCCGGAAGGAACCCACCTCTTCTTCCAACTCGGTTATTTTCCGCTCGATCTGATCGGTTACTGTATTGACCCGCTGCTGCTCCTCACTCCATTGCTGGTCTGTACTCATATGTTAATACGCCCCTCTTTCCCCGGATTGTGTCCTCAAAAGCCCATTTGACAAGCCCGAAAAGGCTATGGTATAATTAATTAGAAAGTAAACATTTTAATTTTATGTTAATTAGTTCTAATTTTCTGAAAACCATTTTTTATTGTACCAGTGACAGCGTCCCGATGCAAGCGGAGGCGTTTTTTGTTGTTTCTAATTTAAATATTGCTGTAATCCATCAAACAGACCTCTTTATTATTACCCTCCAATTGGATGAATATAGGTATAATTGTTTTTTCTACTGACGCAATTCTGCAATCGTCTCTTTCCATCGGATTATGGATGCCGTCTCATCTTTTAATTGAAATGTGATTCCTGACGTAATATCTGCATACGGAGCGCGATCCACACGCACGCTTACCACTCGAGCCTCATACCGATCTCTTGGATGAATGGCTTCCTTTAACTTGGGAAGTGCACCAATATCCAAGCGAACATATAACAGCATATGGTCATGTACTGCAATCAAGGTAGCCTTGCCTGTTCTGTTCATATTCATACTTGTCTGCGTTCCCGGCCATAGAGCGAGTCTGAGCGTATCCGGACTGATGGCAATGATCTCACCCATGCTTATCATGGCCTGATGCGGCCATCCATCTTCTGACACGGTCAATAGCTGCATTGCATCATGCTGTTTCCCCTCTAACTGATTACCACTCAGCCATTCAACTAGTTCTGGATCAAGTTGTTTTACATTCATATCATTCTACCTCGGTTCATTAAAATGGTCTTTATTCGTTATGTATACAAAACAACCCGGACACAGTTGTCCGGGCTGCACGTTGTCATTCTATTGTATATGATGGAGAAGCCTGCATGCAATTGGCGTTACGGCCATTTGAGCCAATTCAGAATTTTATCCTGTGACTCATGGTCTTCACTTGAACTATGCACATGTTCGGCAAGCCTGTTGAGACGTTCCAATTGATATCCGTAATCATAAATCGCTGCAGCAACGATCGACAGTCTCAGCATACCTTCCTGATCGACATCAAACTGGGATATGGCTTGTTCCATGAATCGATCATTATCCAAAATAAACTGTGCAGCTTCTTCGCCGTTCGGCTTCAATTTGTCCTCAAACTTGAGCAGTGCGTGCTCGTGGAATTTAATGACCAGTTCCAGATGCGTATCAAAAAATTGGTCCATTTCCGGTGTCCGCTGTGCCTGGAAATAATGTCGTTCCACGGAATCCAGCACATCATACCCTTTTTGCAGACTCAGCAGCATTTGTTTATATACGACCATCTGCCGGGTCTCGCTGAATTTGGAACGCTTCATCTTCTTCTGTTCTTCTTCGAACAGATTGTATTTATCCGACAGCGATTTAATGGAACCGCCCAGATTGCCCTTCTCATCCCTGAAAACAACTTCCTTGATTTCATCCGAGATGGACGTGCGTAACAGCAGCGACATGCTGTTGAACACATTCTGGATCTGCTTCACGAACTGTACCTTGGGCTTGGGCGGAAACACCGTGATATTGATGAGAAACGCAGATACAATACCGACAAGTGTCAGCAGAAACCGATTTAATGCAAAGTGCCAGTCACCTGAAGCTTCCATAATGGAAACAACCGTGACCAGGGTCAGCCCTACCGTCTCACCCATGTTCAATTTAAGACAAATCATGATAACAAGTACGATAATTAATCCAACAGCGATCGGCTCATTGGACAGTACCATCCCGCCCAACAGGGCGACAATAGCTCCAAGGGTAGTCGTTTGCAACTGATCCAGGAAATATTTCCATGAGCGATAAATAGATGGCTGCATCGCAAAGATGGCAGCTATGGCAGCCGGTACCGGTGACTGCGGATTCAAAAACATGCTCAGGTACAGAGCAAGCGTTACCGCAATCCCTGTCTTAAGCACGCGTGCTCCAAACGACACGGTAACCCCTCCTTACCTGTACTTTCAATTCGGTATAACTTATTAATAATCATTATTACCCCGTATTTCTTTTTTTGTTAAATTATTTTGATCCAATTTTTCCACTTTTTCATCCATTAACGATAACAGCAGCCCCTTTGTATGTTCCACAGCCATGTAACTTCATCATAAATTTTATCAGAACGACTTATTTTACCACGGACGCTCTGTGGTTTCCATGTGATTCCTCATAATGTTCAGTTCACACGATCACATCACCTGTTTTCTCGAAAAAGAAAAAAAGCAAACCTTTGGAATGTGGTATTCACCACGCCAAAAGTTTGCCCATTTATGGTTGTCATGTGCAACTTAATCCTGCCTAACGATCTGTTCCTTCCCATTCCCGTTTGAACTGTTCCACGAATTCCACCATAAATGCATGGCGCTGCTCTGCCAGTTCTTTGCCATAGGACGTATTCATGAGGTCCTTAAGCTTAAAGAGCTTCTCGTAAAAATGATTAATTGTCGTGCTGCGTCCATTCCGATATTCCTCCCGGGTCATCTGATCCCGCGGCGGAAGGGAGGGATCATACATTTCACGTCCTCGCGCTCCCGCAAAAGCAAACGTGCGTGCGATACCAATGGCACCAAGCGCATCCAGCCGATCTGCATCCTGGACGACTTGCGCTTCCAGCGAAGATACGGCTGGACGCTGTCCTCCCGCATAGGAGATCGTGCTGATGATGTTGACGACAGCTTCACGGGTGCCTGGCTCAAGCTGCTGCTGATCCAGCCACCCGTGAAGCTTCTCCATCCCGGCTTCCAGACTTTCGTTCAGCTTCTCATCCGGCACATCATGAAGCAGTGCAGCGAGCTCACAGACAAATGGATCTGCTCCTATTCGATGGGCAAGCTCAACAGCAAGTGCAGTCACCCGTTCGATATGCGGCCAGTCGTGTCCGTCTGTATGCTTTGATACATCTCCCTGTACAAAGGCTCGAGCGGCACGAAGGACAGCCTCTCCAGCAGATGTACCATCTATTTGTTCAAGAGTTCCAGATGCGTTCGTTGCTCGATTGGAGTTGTCGTCCACGATTACACTTCCCCACTTTCTCGGGCCTGTTCACGCGGAACACGCCGAGCTACACCCGTTCTCACCGCTGCTTCAACCACACGCTTACGGATCGATTTGACCACTTTATCATTGAATACACTTGGAATGATATAATAGCGCGTGCGTTCTTCATCCGAGACGGCAGAAGCAATCGCCTTGGCCGCAGCCAGTTTCATCTCTTCATTAATTTCAGTCGCACGGCAATCCAGAACAGCCCTGAAGATCCCCGGGAAACAGAGCACGTTATTGATCTGATTCGGATAATCCGAACGGCCGGTAGCCATGACAGCCACGATGTCCTCTACCACGGCAGGCATAATTTCCGGTACCGGGTTCGCCATAGCAAATACGATTGGGTCGTTAGCCATGGACTGCACATCCTCCCGGGTTAACAGATTACCACGCGATAAACCGATAAAAACATCCGCTCCGCGAATGACATCCCGCAGTGAACCTGACTCCAGTTCCGGATTGGTACGGGCGGCATAATCACTCCAAACCTCATTCTCATAGGTCTGCGTCCGTACTAGCGCTCCCTCGCGGTCAACACCAATCAGCCGACTGGCTCCAGCCGACAGGAGAATATTGCTGCAAGCCACCCCGGCTGCGCCAATGCCGCAGACGACAATTTTCACATCCGTAATGGATTTACCTACAAGTTTAAGTGCATTAATCAGACCCGCATATAAAACAACGGCGGTACCATGCTGGTCATCATGGAACACCGGAATATCCAGCTCCTCATTCAGGCGGCGTTCGATTTCGAAGCAACGCGGAGATGAAATATCCTCCAGATTGATGCCGCCAAAGGCTGGTGATATCGCTTTCACCGTACGAATGATCTCTTCGGTATCCTGTGTATCCAGACAGATGGGGAACGCATCCACACCTGCAAACTGTTTAAACAACATCGCTTTTCCTTCCATAACTGGCATGGCTGCTCGAGGCCCAATGTTCCCCAGTCCAAGCACTGCACTGCCATCGGATACAACGGCTACCGTGTTCCGCTTGATGGTTAGCGAAAATGCCTTTCCGGGCTCATCCGCAATCGCTGAACATACCCGAGCCACATCCGGTGTATACACACGTGACAGGTCTTCCCGGTTATGAATCGGCGTTTTGGGAGTGACTTCGATTTTGCCGCCAAGGTGCAGCAGGAACGTACGGTCAGATACGTTAACAATGGATACCCCTCTAAGCTGGCGGACCGCTTCTACAATTTTGCTGTTATCCTGTGCATCCGTTACCGCAACCGTCAAGTCGCGCACACTCACATCCTGATTGGTCGAAATCACGTCGATGGCAATGATGTCTCCCCCAGCTTCCGAGATGGCCGAAGCCACTTCGCCGAACTTGATATCTTTCGTTGTCATTTCCAGCCGAATAATAATGCTGTTGCCGTCTAGATTTCTCTGATTCATTCCAATTCCTCCCAGACTGAAAGTCTTGAGTTGCACGTTACCTGTTTCTCTTCGCTGCACATGCACTCTTTTCCTTTATCTTGTCCAGAAAAAGTGACAATCGTTACGATACTCCGCACAAAAAAAGGCCACCCCGCACGTCAGGTTATGACGTTTAGGACAGCCTATATCTTCTTTTGTTATTTTCGATCAGCGGTTCTTCTCAGGACACGGATGTCATAAGGCTGCAAATCCAAATGGGCATTTACTTTATCGCTATGAAGCAAATCAGTGTAAGACCGGTTGTCCAGCTCCACTTGCTTGGTTTCCGGCGTATAGTTCTGAACAAATACGTAATCCAATGTACCATCTGTACGCAGATGCGCAGTAACTCCTGCAGGCAGTTTGGTTTCCAGCGCACGTTCAATCCCAAGGTCTACAATGAGCTGGCCATAGAAATCGTCATAGAACGGTGCTGTAAAACGTGTTGCAATATAATACGCTTTGCCCGCTCCCAATCGGTTAACCGTTAACGCAGGTCGTCCGGCATAGAAGTCGGAACGATAGGTTGCCAGGGCTTCCGCACCTTCCAGATGAATCAGGTCACATAATTCGATTGCATCGTACTCAGCTTGCAGTTTCAGCTCATTCCCACTTACGGGGATTGCCCCGTTCTGGTCCCGATCGTGCAGCCCGTCGATTTCTTCAGACCAGATCCCAAGCGTTTTGCGCAGTGGGCCAGGGAAGCCTCCCAGGAAGCATAGATCATTCTCGTTGACGATTCCTGACCAATAGGTTGCGACGAATGTTCCTCCATTTTCGACAAATCGTTCAATACGTTCGCCTACACCTTCACGCACAAGATAGAGCATCGGTGCGATCAGCAATTTGTACTTGGAAAGATCGGCATCCATGTCGATGACATCCACAGGTACTCCTTTTTTCCAAAACGCATCATAATGCCATTCCACGGTTTGCTCATATTTCACACAAATATTGCGTGGTCCCTGGGAATCCTTCACCGCCCAGCGATTCTCCCAGTCGAAGATGATGGCCACTTCTGCCGGAACAGATGTGCCAACCACAGCTTCCATTCCTTCGAGAGCTGTACCCACGTCCGTCACATCCTTGAACACACGGGTGTGTTCATGTCCAACATGATCCACTACAGCTCCGTGCAGCTTCTCACTGGAGCCCCTGCTCTTTCTCCATTGGAAGTACTGCACACTGTCTGAACCATGTGCTACCGCTTGAAGCGAAGACAGCAGATGCATGCCTGGACGTTTCAGTTTGCTGGTCTCCTGCCAGTTCGTGGAGCTTGGCGTGCTCTCCATCAGCAGGAACGGCTGCCCGCCTTTGATCGAACGAACAATATCATGCATCATCGCTATTCTGGAAGCCAGTTTGTCTTCCTCATCTGCATCATGCCATGTCGGGTAGCTGTCCCAGGACAGGAAGTCCAGAATGTCGGCAAACTTCCAATAGTTCAATCCTTCATAAAATTCCATCAGATTGGTGGTTACGGGCAGATCCGGATTACTTGCTTTGAGCGGCTTGGTTTCGTGCACGATGAAATCAGCGGTCTGATCCGTAACGAACCGGCGCCAGTCCAGATTCATTGCATGCACTTGTGTTTCTCCATGCGGTGCAGGAGACTCTACCTGACTCCAGTCTGTTACCGTATGGCTCCAGAACGTGGTCCACCATGCATGATTCAACTCATCGAGTGTGCCATATTTATTTTTCACCCAGTCGCGAAAAGCGTCCTGACAATAGTCACAGTGGCAATCTCCGCCGAATTCGTTGGAAATATGCCAGCCAATCACCGCAGGATGCTGCGAATAACGTTCTGCAAGTTTCGTATTGATTGCCGTCACCTTTTCCCGATATACAGGAGAAGTATAACAATGGTTATGACGGAACCCATGCAGGTTGCGCACCCGATTAGCCCCTACACGCAGTACTTCCGGGTACTTGGCCGACATCCACGCAGGCCTTGCACCACTTGGTGTAGCGAGAAATGCGTATATTCCATTCGCAGCAAACCTATCCAAGACACGATCCAGCCATTCAAAGGTGTACACACCTTCCTCGGGTTCTAGCGATACCCATGAAAAGATGCCGATGGACATCACATTGCACTTGGCAAGTTTCATCAAGCGGATATCTTCTTCGAGCACTTCAGGATATTTGAGCCACTGCTCCGGGTTATAATCTGCACCATGCAGCATGCGTGGCACCTTCGTACTAACGGGTGGATATTTATATGTCATGTTTGCATCTCCTTTGCCTATTGCATTTTGTAGCACTCTATTTGATCAATGCCGATCCCTTCAGCGTATCCGTTTTGTTTTCCGAATGTTTACCGGCAGTCAACGCTGTAAACGATTCCAATTTCCGGCCTTTAAAATCAAACATCGTCAGATTGCCCCAGTTGTTCGGATGTCCAACAGACCATTCCGGTTTACTTGGTATCCAGGCAGGTTCCCAATAATAAAAACCCTGACCCAATCCTCCAGGAACTTCGCGAATAATCTGCAGCAGATCCTGAAGATAACGCGTCTGACCTTCCACACTTGCCGGATAACCGGGCAGCAGCAGCTCTTCCTGATTCAGAATCCACTCGTGTTCTTCAGGCTGCTCCAATGTCCATGGATAAGCGGTTTCAACCACATTGATCGGCTTGCCATATCTGGCTGCCAGGTCGTGCAGATTGTCACGCAGCGCGTCCAATGTTCCATGCCACCAAGGGTAATACGAGAGCCCAATGGTATCAAACTCCACGCCCAGTGCTTCAAAGCGGTCATAAAACTTTCTGCTCTCCACGTTATCGCCGCCACGATCAATATGGATCATGATGTTGATATTCGAGTCAACGGATTTAACTGCGGCGATGCCGTACTTGACCAGTCCTGCAAAACGTTCCCACTGCTCGTCGGTGTCGTGCTCTTCACCACTTACTCGCCCTTCATCCCACAACATGCCAGGTGTGATTTCGTTACCCACCTGTACCATATCAGGCAGAGCGTTATTCTCTTGCAAAGTGCGGAGCACATCTGCCGTGTATGTACAAACGGCCCGCTGGAGCTCCTCATAGGACAGATTCTCCCATGCTTTGGGCTTCCACTGGTTGGCCGGATCAGCCCAGCGATCGGAGTAGTGGAAGTCTAGCAGAAACTGCATTCCCTGTTCTTTGATCCGCTTGGCGACTGCCACAGTTCGCTCCAGGTTGCAGAATCCTCCTACTGGATCGTTCCAGATCCGCATCCGTATCGCGTTAGCACCGCCCAGCTTCAGGATCGACAGCAAGTCCTGTTGCTGGCCGTCCGCGTCGCTGTAGCTCCCTCCATGCTGTTCAATTTCATCCATAAAAGACACATCCATTCCAAGAATGAATGGCTTATTCTCCAAGTTGCTCACTTGTTCAACCTCCATTGGATTAGATTTGATGACCAGGCTCAGCCTTTAACTGAACCCAGTGTCATGCCTTTAACAAAGAAACGCTGCAGGAATGGATACACAATCAGGATCGGTGCACTTCCAATGAAAATTTGAGCTGCTCTTACCGTGGTTTGCGAGAGTGCCTCCATTTCTTTGGGATTCATGCTCATACTGCTCATATCCCGTCCGATAATGACC
This sequence comes from Paenibacillus xylanilyticus, assembly GCF_047246825.1. Taxonomy (GTDB): domain Bacteria; phylum Bacillota; class Bacilli; order Paenibacillales; family Paenibacillaceae; genus Paenibacillus; species Paenibacillus xylanilyticus_B. The sequence goes on from NZ_JBFOLB010000001.1 coordinate 1,814,904, forward strand.
GTTTGCATAAATGTAGCCAGCGGATAATCCTTGGCGTTATTCATGTATAACAAACCGTCAAACCAAGAGTTCCAGTGGAACACCATGCTGAACAAGGCAATTGTTGCAATGGACGGCATGGAAATGGGCAGGAAGATCGTGAAAAGTGTTCTGAAATGGTTGGCCCCATCCATCAATGCCGCTTCTTCCAGCTCTTTTGGAATACCGCGGAAGAAGTTGAGCATCAGAATGACCAGGAAGGTGTTGACTGCACCCGGGAGTACCAGCACCCAGAAGGAATCCATCAGGCCGATCTTCTGAATAACCATGTAGAACGGAACCAGTCCTCCATTAAAGATCATACTAAAAACGAAAATCCATGAATATATTGTTCTTCCTTTAAATTCACTATTTTCCTTGGACAACGGATACGCCGCCAAAAAGGTTATCAGCAGGGTAATCGCCGTACCAATGACGGTACGAAGCAGGGAAATCCAGAGCGAGTTCAGGAAGATTGGATTATTCATCGTTTTTTTGTAGGCCTCTAGCGAGAAGCCGACAGGCCAGAGATTAACTAGATTGGCATCGGCGGCTGCCTTCGAGCTGAAAGACACCGCCAGAACATGAATCATTGGTACGATACACATGATGGCAACCAGGATCAGAAAGCAGGTGTTGACTATATTAAACACGCGATAAGGCAATGATTTGTGATACATCGTGGTCCCTTCTTTCTTTTGTTCATTCGATTAGAATATGCGGTATCCGGCGTATTTTTTGGCTAAGCTGTAGGATACAAGAATCAAAATCATGCTGATCACAGACTTGAACAATCCGATTGCAGTGGCGAAGCCCATCTCGCCATTTTGCATGGCTGAACGATATACGAATGTATCAATGATGTCACCCGTTTGATAGACGAGCGGATTGTACAAGTTGAAAATCTGGTCAAATCCGGCATTGAGTACATTTCCGAGAGCCAGTGTTCCAACCACCATCAGCATCGGCACAAGTGAAGGAATTGTGATGTGCAGCGTTTGTTTCCATCTTCCAGCCCCGTCGATTTCGGCTGCTTCGTAGAGCGCGGGATTAATCCCGGCAAGGGCAGCCAGAAACACAATCATGTTATAGCCAAATTCCTTCCACACATCCGTCAGAATGACCGTCGTACGGAACCAGCTGTTGTCACCAAGGAAAAAGTATGGCCCGAGTCCAAAGCTTCCCAGCACCCTGTTAACCAAGCCACCTGTCGATAGCAGATCGATCAAAATCCCGCCCAGGATAACCCAGGACAAGAAGTGAGGCAAGTACACCAGTGTCTGGATGGTTCGTTGTATAGCCATCTTGCGAATTTCATTCAACAAAATGGCAAAAACAAAAGGTACAAATAAATTAAATATCAGTTTAAGTACAGCAATGATCAATGTATTCCAAATGACCTGCAGGCTGTCTTGACGTTCAAACAAGAATCGGAAATTATCCAGCCCGACCCATTCCGAGCCGCTTATGCCAAGCCAAGGCTTATAGTTTTGAAATGCCATGACAATGCCGCCCATGGGAATGTAACTGAATATGATCAGAAAGATGATGGCTGGCAGCAGCATTACGTGGAATGGCCAAGTTCGTTTCAAAGTTCTCATGATTGCTCCCCCTGTAATTCTTCCTACTCAAGTACACCCTGAGTGGCTTATACTGCGATTATATCAACCGTTTGCATAGGTCAAACAGCACATAAAAGCAATATAAATGGCACAAAAGCAACCACTTTGGACCTGCTGTATTTCCTGCCACTTCTCCCCTGTGAACTAACATTTATAGCAAGCAAATTCTCATCCAAAACGGCAAAAAGGCGCACAAACTTATACTGTCTGTGCGCCGAATAAAGATTATTTTTTCACGCTGTCATACCACTCGTTGACCTCTTGTGTGATTTGATCACCACCGCCTGATTTCCACGTTTGAACAAATGTATCAAACGCATCAACAGGATTCTTGCCATAAATAATTTCGTTAAATGCCTGATTCTCGATTTTGTTCAGATAGTCCAGCTTGGATTTCATCGTTGCTGTTGTTGGGCCTGTGAACATGTTCTTGAATGAAATCTCTTCCTGAGCCAGAAGCACTTTCGCGGCAGCAGGCGTTTCCTTACCATAGTTAACGGCAACATCCTTCTCCAGCTTCGTTTCAGGCTCTTTGCCGTCAGCCAGATTCAGCAGAGCTTTCATCTGTGCATCCGGAATACGGGCACCATCACGTACGAGCAGGTAACGGACAACGTTGACATATCCGCCTTCGATTTGATCAATCGGCATTTGTTTGCCGTTTGCATCCAATTGATAGTCATATTTTTCAAATAGACCGTTATCATACGGGCTTCCTGGTGCAGGATCCGCATAGTTGTCGAACAGATAGTTCTCATAAGTGAAGAATGCTTCAGGATGTTCCATGTCTTTCTTGATCAGGATGACACCGTTAACAAACTGTGTACCGTGACGCATCGCTTTCCCTTCGGGTCCAACTGGAATTTCAATCGGTTTCCAAACGGCACTTGGCACATTTTTCACCGTATCCAGCAGCGGCCATCCGCTCATCCAGTACGGGCCTGGAATAATACCGGCCGTACCGGCCACTGCAGGCTCGGCTGTTTTGTTTTCATCCCACAAGGCTGCTTCCTGCGGAATATATCCCTTTTTGAGCCATTCGCTCAATTTCGTCAAACCCTGTTTCATGCCAGGATTAATGGAGCCATATTCCAGCTTGCCATCTGCACCCAGATTCCATTGGAACGGCAGTGTTCCGTAAGCTCCGAAAATCCAGGATGGATCCCCCATCCATGTGTTCATGGACGTTTTGAAACCAATGCTCAGTGGAATGACCTTGTCCGGAGCCAAGCCGTCCGGATTCTGATTTTTGAATGCCTCCATGACCGTTTCGAGCTCGTCGATCGTTTTCGGTGCTTTCAAGTTCAGCTTGTCCAGCCAGTCCTGACGAATCCAGAGCAGATAATCATTGTTGTATGCATAATCCAATACCGGAATACCCATTCTTTTGCCGTCACGGCTGTATTGGTTCCATACGTTCGGATCCTGTTCCATGGCTTTCTTCCATGTATCCGATGCGTATTTATCGAAGAGTGGACCGACTTCCTGGTACATGCCGGAATCGATCAGATCCTGAGCAAGCAGGTTGTCTCCCACCGTTACCACATCAGGCATCTCTTGACCGGAAGACATGGCCAAACGCAGCTTGGTTGCAAATGCTCCATTCGTGTCCGTAACGGACCACAGGGACTTGATGTTAATACCAAACTTCTCTTTGGCCCACTTGGTTGCCACGTTATTTTCCATGGATTCACCATTTTTAAATTTCAGCTCAGGATCGATTCCCCACGCTGTCGTAATAGTGACTTCCGGATCATATTTTTCTTTGTATTCGTTTTCAATGGCAGACGAGCTGGAGCCCGCACTCTCACCGCCACTGCCTCCTCCACATGCAGCAAGAATGACAGCCAAACACGTTGTCATAGCTAGGAGCGGCAGCCATCTCTTTTTTGTAGATTTCGCTCTCATTGTTGTTCCCCCTTCAATCAATCGTTTTGGTTACCCTTTCATTATAGGCCTGCCGGGCCTTTCAGCCTATGTCACGAAAACAAGATTTCTGCACCTTTGGCAACCTATATATTGGAATGGAGGTTAAATTTATGCCTGGTCACGGAATTCATTCGGGGTCATGCCGTAATGCTTTTTGAACATTTTGCTGAAATATTGCGGATTCTGATACCCCAGTTCACTCGTAATCTCATAGATCTTTTTATTGCTATTCTTGAGCAGATATAACGCACGCTCCATTCGCATGCGGATCATGTAGTCTCCAAGTCCTTCGCCGGTTTCGGCTTTGTAAATCTTCGACAAATACACGGGGTGCAGGTAAACCTTGTCGGCAATCATCTTCACGGACAGATCCTGCCCGGTGTCTCTCGTGACCATTTCCTGAACCTGTTTGATGACATGCCTGCGGCTTTGTGTTCCTGCCTGATCCGACAACTCTTCCTGAAGCTTCGCAAGCATCTCCGTTGCCCAGCGCCGCAACCGTTCAGGTGATTGGATCAACTGATGCGCAAGCAGCAGGTCGAAGCCTGCATGATCGATCTCGTGTACCAGATGGCCCTGCTTGTGTGCGATATACATAAACGCATTGGTTACAGACAAATACATCTCATACACATGCTCCCTGGATAGGCACACGCGATCTGCCGCGTCAAAAACAGCGTTAAGCTTGCTCGCTGCGGCTTCCCACTGCTTCGTTTCGAGTAACTGGGGCAGAACGGGAGGCTTATAGAGCTCTTCCAGGGCTTGCGCTGCATCATTCTCCATCCGCTGCGTCATATCCTTGTCCATGAAAATAATCTTGTTTTCTTCCGGACCGGAAAGAACAAGCGATCCCAGGCTTCTGCGATAGGCCGCTGTCATTTCACTAAAAGGGAATGGAGGTGTAACCACCATGGACAGATCTCCCTGCAAATAGCGAATGACATGCTCCCGGAAGGTGTCCATCGGTCCTCTCAATGTTTCCTGATTGAAGGGCGCTTCATCCAAAGGCCCCTGATTTTGTAGGAACATAACCAGACACTCATGCGGCCCGTGTGCAAACCAAACTTTAAATCGTTCCCCGAGAACTTCCTCTGCAATGTTGCCTACCGCAAAGTCCATCAAGTCTAGTGACTGCTGATCCATGGAGGAGAATCGGCCTGTAAGACGGATGAGTATCATGACTACCGGTTGTTCCGGTTCAAGTCCGATCTCATATTGCTGTAACTGTTCACGAAGTGCACGTGTCGTGATTTCACGGCCAAGCAGCAGGTCGTGCATCAGATTTTCACGCAAAATTTTATAATCCGACTTCCGGCTGTACAGGAGCCGGTGATATTTATCAAACTCATCCCACTCCCCTCGGAGAGACGTAATGGCAGCCGATACGGATGCCATAAACTCTTCATCATTCACGGGTTTAAGGATATAATCGGATGCCTGCAGCTGAATCGCCTTCTTGGCATAATCAAAATCACTGTGCCCGGTCAGTAGAATACAGCGGATATGAGACCATCTGCTGCTTACCTCTGCGATCAGGTCCAGTCCCGTCATACCCGGCATGCGAATATCGGTAACCACAATATCAACTGCATTTTCCTCCATGATCTCCAACGCTTCCTTGCCGGACGCTGCACGCAGCACCGTCGTTACCCCAAGCTCGCCCCAGGGAATGGTCATCTCCAGACTTTCCGTTACATACGTTTCATCATCAACCAGCAGTATATCGATCAAAGCGCGTCACTCCCTGTCTGTTACATTCGCAATATAATTTTCACTCTCGAAATTCTGTCAATCGTTCGCTATGGGCACTGCTTCATCACATATCTCATCTTCTGCAGGCCAAGATAAGGTCACACAGAGCCCACCCAGTAAAGATTCTGTAATGTCTATGCCTGCCTGCTCTCCATATCGCAGCTGCAACCGCTGATTCACATTCCACAGTCCGCAGCCCATTTCCTGATCCATCGTGCCCCGAAGCTTATCAAGAAGCCTCTTCCGCTCCTCATCGGTCATCCCATTTCCGTCATCTTCCACCTTCAGAATCATCGCACCATCACGTTTTTCCCCAGATACTCTGATCTCGCCGGCTTCTGCATCCGCTTCAATACCGTGGATTACCGCATTCTCCACCAAAGGCTGCACAATAAGAGGCGGGACTTCCTGCCGCAACATGTACTCTGGCAGATCAATACAATAACGAATCCGGTCCATGCGCATCTGCTGGATTTCCAGATAACAGGTAACAAACTCGATTTCCTCTGTAAGCGGCACTACGTCACGTTCCTGCCTTGTTGTGTAACGGTAATACCTGGATAAATTGTGTGACATGGCTACCACGGCATCCACGCGTTTCAGCTTCGCCATGCTTGTGATAAAAGAAAAACAATTATAGAAAAAGTGCGGGTTAATCTGGGATTGCAGCTGCTTCAAACGGGCTTCGCGTACATGGATCTGTTCCAGATACACATGTTCAAACAGCTGCTGAATCTGATCCACCATGGAATTGAATCGCTCGGACAAAAAGCTGAACTCATTTCGGCCCTTCGGTTCAATTCGTACCGAGTAATCTTCCTGCTTCAATCGCTGGAAGCCACGAATAAGCTGCTTCACGGGTACCTGCACCTGGACGTACAACAGATAGGCAGCAAGGAAACTCATACCAAGCAGACAAATCATTGAAGAATAGAACAGGACATTCGATTGATGAATGGGTTTCAAAATATCGGACAGGGGCATATAATCCACCAAATACCAGCCTGTTGTACTGGATTTAACCGTGTTCACCATGTAAGGTTCGTTGTCGATGACCACGGTACGGTTGTCCACATCCTGAAGTTTATGAATGGCCAGCTGGTCCATCAGCTGATTCGTCAGGGTACGATCCGAAGTTCGGTTGTAGATGACTCCGGATTCTTCCCGGTAATAGAACGGATCATGCCTTCCGTCATCCTTGAACTTGTCCAGCATATCCCGAATGTTATCGCTATCAAACTCCAGCTTGATAATGGTCTCTGCATTCACGGCTGGATCCTTGATCCCATAAGGGGAAGCGGTAATCCAACTGAACATGAATTTTTCGTCTTCGCCATCCTCAATCTTGCGCACATCCCAACCGGAAACCATACTTTCCCTGAGTGCCTGCTTATCATAAAAACGCGCATCCCGTTCGGAAACAACCCTGCCCATGGAAGGGGAATACAAATATAATTTTGTTGTCCAGTTCGATGAACTTTCCTGAATACTCAGCTTGTTTTGAATACGTTTAACCAGATTGATTGCATCGAGGTCAAAATACCGGCTATCCGCATAAATCCGCCGGAAGCTCGCAATATCCGGGTCATGGATAAGCAGATTAGGCCACGAGGATAACAACTCAATGTGTGTATTCACTTGATTCTGGAAAAATTCGAGCTGGTTACTATTGGAGCGATTCAATTCATCCCTGAGCACGGCCGTCGTTTTGTGATTCGAGTACCAATACAGCAATACGACCGGAATCAGCATAATCAGGATTAAGATCACCATTTTGGAAAACAGATTGGTCCGGTATGACATTTTTCATCTCACCTTGTCTAAAATTGTCGTGACATTAATTGTAATGATGTAAGCGGTAAAAACAATCTATTTTTTTCTCATGCGTCTCTCCGCCTTCATCGTATCATCCGCTCCTCGTCAAACCGGCTTATGAATAGCGTAAGCGTTACCATTAAAGGGATAAAGGTCACAAATCCAATATTTCTGCACTAATTGCAACTTCAACATCACAAAAAAAGCCAGCCGATACCGGCCAGCTCCTCGCGGATAAACTACTATGACATCATTCTAAAATTGCAATCATGCTGCTATGTATTTACTCCTGTTATTTTTATGGCATGGTGTAATCAAACACAATGTTCTGACCCTCTACTTCCACATCCAGCACAATATCGACGAGCTTGCCCTTCACCTGGAGTGGAGACTGTGCAACACCTGAAAATGCAATTTTTCCTGAGAACGTTCCGTGAGGCTTGATCTCGAGATGGGCTGGTGTAAGTTCGACGGATTTCAAGGCGTCATATAAGGGATCATCCTGCTGCCTGTAGCTTCTGGCCAAGTCGGGTAGAAGCACCGCTGCGACGGGTTGTCTGCTATAATTTTTAAGTGTAAGGTCACAGCTCACGATGGTGCTGCCTTCACGGGATACGCGGTACATACAGGAGCTGTCATTCTGAAGGTAAGATACCCCATGAACGCCTGTGGAGCCCCATTTGGCAACATACATCACCTTGTCTGTTATGTAGGAATAACTAAGAATAATGACCACGACGATCAGCCAGAGGCGCTTCGCGAATCGTGGATACGATGGCATGATCACTTTGCGTGTTAGATAAAAACTGCATCCCAATAAGCCTAATCCTATAAAAATCGTAATATGTACACCGCTTACGTAAGCTGTGGTATAGGGGGATAACCCCATCTTGGATAACATCCTGTCTCCCACTGAGTAACCCAGGTGGTGATTAAACGTAAAAATGATGGCAAAGAGCAGTAATATCGCAGAGAACGCTAATTTCGTCCTCGACACAGGAACACCCCCTATTTAGCTACCTGATTATATCATAAATTTCCTAATTATGATGTACAATCCATATCAAAAAAAATCAAGGCATCTTCGACTTTGGCCGAAAACACCTTGATAATTAGGGAATTATCGTTTTATTTGGACAGAAATGCGTCTAGCTGCTCCTGTTTGGCTGCAATAATTTTGTCAATGCCTGCTGCTTTCAGCTTCTCCAGATACTTCGGTATCATCTCGTTTGGATCTACCGCACCAGAGGTCATACCTGGTTTAAACTGTTTGTTTACGTTGTTGACCGCTGCAATTTCGTTTTTGACAGATTGACTGTTGAAGGTAAAGCCGAGTGCAGGTGACTTGACTCCCTTGGCATTAAACTCCTTGAATTTCTCCCATTTCTGAGGATCTTCATTATCCCAGAGGAAGTTCAGGAACTGGTTGCCGAGCTGCCACTGTGCACCGGGATTATACGTGCGGCTGTTGGCATCCACACCTTCAGGCAAAGTGATAATATTGTCCTCGCCGTCTTTTTTGACATAATGCTTGCCTTCAATACCGAAATTCAGCAAGTTGTTGATCTCCTTGTCAGAGTGGAGCAGGTTGATAACCTGCATCGCTTTCTCCGGCTGCTCGGAAGAACGTGAGATCGCCAGCATGGCTCCTGAAGCATCTCCGGTAGTAATGGTTGGCTGCGTCATCTCAATCTGAGTCAGTGGATATCCGACGTACCCTTCTTCTTCTTTGTCCTTCCCCGGTTTCATGCCATCGGTCCACATAAAGACCTTGCCTGCCTTCGCTTGATCCTTTGGAAACACATTGGAAGTTGCTGCATCACTATTGATATATCCTGCCTGATACCATTTGCGCGCCAGTGCAGCAGCCTCCTGAAACTCAGGTGTCTCCACTTCATTCAGCACGGTTGTTGTCCCTGCAGTTTTGGAAATGACTCCAGGTACGGATGCATCACCGAGATAATCCCAATCGAGGTTTTCAAGCAGCCCGTTACCATTGGTGTTCGAGATGTAGAACGGAGTAACCGCTGGTTCGTTTTCCTTGATCGTTTTCAGCAGGGGTTCCAGATCGGACCACGTTTTTACCGTGGTCAGGTCGAGTTTGTATTTATCCGCCAGATCCTGGCGCACCAGGACACCGCGCGTAGCTGCCAATTCCTTGTTTGTCGGAACGCCATAGTTCACGCCATCCACCTGGGAACCTTCCAGAAAGGCAGGGTCCAGATTTTTCTTGATATCCTGCCCATACTGGTCAAGCAGATCATTGAGGGGCAGGAATGCCCCTTTTGCCACATTGACGGTGTAATTTTGCCATGCCGCCGTAAAAATAATGTCCGACTTTTCTCCGGAAGAGATCATCAGATTGAGCTTATTATCCCACTGCCCCCAGTCGATTGCATTGATCTTGAGAGTAGCTCCGATCTTGGGCTCCATTTTTTTGTTGATCTCGGCTTCTACCAATGCTACGTCTTTCTGTGGTGTCCCTGGATAATACAAAGTCACTTCATAGGATTTGCCGCTGCTTTCTCCATTCCCACCGCTTTCTGCACCTTGCGTCGTGCCACCTTTGTCTGATGAACATCCTGCAAGTACCAAACTTAGTGCCATAGCGGCTGCCGCGAGTCGCGGCCATACCTTCAAAGACTTAACCAACTGAACCCCTCCCAATAAATGTTAGACTTTGCGAGCGTTTTCCCCAATTCGCATGTAACCCGAGTCTGACCTGATGTTTCATTGCACTGTATATAAGCCCTTTCAGTCTATCTTGGGATCATCCATTTTCCGCTAACCGGGCCGGATTTACCCTTTCACAGCACCCACCGTAAGACCTTTAATGAAGTACCTTTGGAAGAACGGATAGGCCAGCACAATCGGACCGATGCCCACGACAGCCATCGCCATTTGCAGCGTTTTGTTGGGTAGATTCAGCAATCCGCCCTGTGACGAAATCTGTGAAGAGACATTGGAGTTGGATGTTAAATATTGAATATCGAGCAGCGTTCGGTACATGAGGTACTGAAGACTGATCGTCCGGTTATCGGAAATAAAAATCATGCTGAGATACCAGTCATTCCAATAATTCAGCGTACTGAACAGCGCCACGGTAGCCATAACCGGTAAGGAGAGCGGCAGTACGATACGTGTAAACGTTCGGAGCTCTCCTGCTCCATCGATCCGTGCCGATTCAAGAATCGATACCGGAATGGAATTGGCGAAGAAAGTACGCATGACCAGAACGAAGAACGGCGATAACAGCAAGGGCAAAATCAAGGCCAGAATGGAATTTTTGAGATCCAGCACATTGACGTATACGAGATACCAAGGGACCAGCCCCCCGTTGAACAGCATCGTGAAGAAAATAAAGAACGCAAACCATCCCCGGTAAGGCAGATCCCTTCTGGAAAGCGGATAGGCATATAGTGCAGTCAGCGCCACACTGGTAATGGTACCTATCACCGTTACGATAATGGAGATGCCGTAAGAGTGGATAATCTGATCCATATCCTTGAACAAAAACTCATAGGCGGTCAGGCTAAATTTTTCGGGAATCAGCTTATACCCATTCGCGACAACGGTTGTCTCGTCCGAGAAGGAGATGGCGAAGACAAGCAGGATGGGCACGATGCAGGCAATGGCATAAAAGATGAACATGCCGTGAATGATGGACGCGGAACGTCGCGACACGGCTAATGGATCACGTGATTTCACAGCTGACTTGCCTCCTCTCAAAATAGTGCATTATCTTTATCCATTCTTCGGACGATTGTATTGGATACAAGTACAAGTACAAACCCGACAACTGCCTGATACAACCCGGCCGCAGAAGACATTCCGATGTCGCCGCCGATGAGGAATGTGCGGTACACATAGGTATCCAGGACATTCGTTACCGGGAACAAAGCCCCCGATTCCAGTGGAACCTGATAGAACAGACTGAAATCCGCGTAGAAAATCCGGCCGATCTGGAGCAGTGTCATAATGACAATTAGGGGGACCAGAAACGGAACCGTGATAAACCGGATCTGATGCCACTTGCTTGCTCCGTCCAGCACAGCGGCTTCATAGTATTCTTCATCGATGCCCACGACAGCTGCCAAATAAATGACGGCATAGTATCCAATGTTTTTCCACGTGTTCACAATCGGTAGAATGTAAGGCCAATACTTTGGCTCCGAGTACCAGTCAATCGGCTGACCGCCAAAGAGTTGCAGAATCGTCGAGTTCATAAAACCCGAATCCTTGCCGAGAAAGGCCAGAACCAGGTAGCTGACCACGATCATGGACAGGAAGTAAGGCAGCAGCATGAGTGATTGATACAGTTTGGACATCGCTTTGTTCTTCACTTCATTAAGCAGAATGGCGAGTCCTACTCCTACTACCAAATTCAGCGCAATGAATACGGTGTTATAAGCGATGGTGTTACGAGTGATCTCCCAAGCATCACTTGTCGAGAACAAATACTTGAAGTTATCCCAGCCGCTCCAGGGACTGCCCCAAATACCGTCGGCGTAGTTCACATTTTTGAACGCAATCAGGACCCCAAACATCGGCATATAATTGTTCACCAGCAGAAACAGAATTCCTGGCAAAAACATGAGATACAGCACTTTAAATTTCCCAAGATTGTACCATACAGACTTTCGCTTGCGGACCGATCGTTCCGGTATATCCGATATCCGTACGCCCTTACCCGCCTGGGGTTGTGTATTCATAACCTCTTCTCCCTCACTCCTCTTGATTTCCTTCCTCAGGATGAAAGCACCGCTGTGTATCCTGTGGTTCAAGTATACGGCGGGGAGTTCCGGCCCACTATCTGCTGTGGTGACCTTTTCACTTATCAAATGATGACTTTTGCATGAAACAAAACAAAAGACGCAGCATGCTGCGTCAGCGCTAGACGGTTCGGGACTGTTTGCGAAACTCCTGTGGGGTAATGCCCGTGCACTTTTTGAACATTTTCGTGAAATGGGAGTAATTATAGTAGCCCACCTTGCCCGCAATATCGGTTACCTTGACGGTTGACTCGGATAATAACATTTTTGCTTTGGCTACCCGGCGCTGCAAAATAAACTCAGAGAGAGACATGCCCTTCTCCTTCCGAAACAGGCGGGACAGATATGCAGGGTTGAAGCCTGCAAAAGATGCCAACTCCTCCCGCATCAGATCCTCGCCAATATGGTTTTCGATATATATGCACAGTTGATCAACAACCGTCATGGGGCTGTGACCATCCGGATACAAGATCGGAATGGCACGGTTAATGAGATCCAATGTCCAATGCTTCAATTGCGGCAGGGAACGGGTTACCATGCTCTCTTCCGGCTCCCGTTCACCCGGATACAGGCTGCGTACGGATACACTTTTCTGATGAAGCAGGGGATAGACCACATGCAGCATGGCATGATAGAACAGGCGCAGAATCTCAGGAGATAACTGTTCCTGGGCAGCCAGCAGCTCGAATATTTCATCCACGCGCTCCCGAAGATCGTCAACTTTGCCTGTTTCGAACAAAATGGACAACTCGGAGAACCACGGGATCGGCAAGAAGCGATCCTCCGGTTCCCTGCCCTGCTCGTCATACACGAAGACTCCTTCAAGCTCCCTGATATTACGGCGCTCCATATCCATCAGTTCGTTCAAAAGGCCCTGCAGTTCGGTCACTGCAACAGGAACGCCCACATAACAGGACAAGCGGCAGTAGAAGTACGTCCCGCACTCCTGAATGTACACTTGGCAATCCCTAGCAACTTGGCTTGCAATCGGTGTGACGCCACCTTGTTCATACGCGAGTACAATATTCAGACCGCTATGGTCCTGGAATACTTCCCCCGGCTGTTCGCCAAGTATCATCTCCTTGGCTGCATTGCGAAGGGCATATTCCAGCACCTCCTCATCACGCAGATCGAACTCCCTCACCCATTCCTCTACCGATATGACAATCGGCAAAACGCGTGCGTGGGGATCAATTTCCGCTCCATATACCTCGGCCAGCTCCTGCAGTCGTGGCTTGGTCAGGGTAACACGCTGAGAGATGGCATCTTTCCAGAATCGCTCCGTCAGGAGCGGTTTATGGGTTTGCCAGCGTTTATACACGGATTCATATATCTTATTGGTACGTGAACGCTGCTCTCCGGCTTTGATTTTGTCCACAGCCTTTGTGACGATCTTGAGCAGTTGATCTGCCTGAGCAGGTTTTAACACATAATCAAAGCTGTTTAACTTGATCGCAGTCTGGGCGTAGTCAAACAGAGCATGACCTGTCAGAAAAATGGTCAGTATGCCGGGATCATGCTTCAATACCCAGCTCTGCAAATCCAGACCTGTTTCCCCCGGCATTTCAATATCTGAGATCAGGATATCAATGGAATGGCTTTGAAGTACCATTCTTGCTTCTTCGGCATCACCAGCACTGAATACCTGATCGATTCCTGCCAAGCTCCAATCAATCCCTTCCACCATGGCTTGAAGGGCATAGACCTCATCATCCACGATTAACAGGTTCCGCATAAGTTCCCCCTTCTTCCGCTTCCGTCTGGGCGGGCAAATATAGGATGACCGCTGCTCCACCAGCATCCGGATTTTGAAACTCCAATCTCGCTGTGTCGCTGTATTTCACAAGCAAACGGTGGGCAACGTTCCAGATCCCGATGTGCTGTCCGCTGGGGTCCTCCGCATATAACCCCTGCTGCAGCCGCGTAAGCATTTCCTGCTCAAACCCTACGCCGTTATCCTCTACTGAAAGCCTCAATCTGGTGACGCAATCCCCATTCCCCACTCGTTCGGATTCACCATCGGATAACGTTTTCGTTTCTTTGGCTGTAATACGAATGACAAATGGTTCGGTACGCCGTTTAAACCCGTGAATGATTGCATTTTCCACAAAGGGCTGAAGTGTTAAAGGTGGCAACACATACTGGCCAAGTCCCTCATCCACGTCCAGGGAAAAATTCAGTTTGTTCGGAAATCTGAGCTTCTGAATCTCCAAATAGTGACGAATGTGTTCCAGTTCTTCATCCAGCCGGATGACACGTTTGCCTGCCCGGAGACTGAACCGGAAATAATCGGCCAAATGTCCGGCCATCTGCTGGACCAGCTCATGCTTTTGCAGTGAAGCCAGGCTGTGGATAATATTTAGGGAATTCAGGTAAAAGTGAGGATTAATTTGCATCTGGAGCTGCTTGAATTCAGCCTCTCTGGTGCGCAGCTGTTCTTCATAGACATCAATCTTCAGATGCTGAATCTCGCTTGTCATCTGATTGAAACTACGGGTTACGAACTCCAGCTCCGATGAAGCCGGCGGTTCCAGCCTCACATCAAGTTCGCCCCGGCTAACACGTCTCATCCCCCGAATCAGAGTATTCATGGGTCGAAACAGCAGCTGTCGCAAAAAAACAAGTGCCGTGATCAAAATAACTGCTGCACCAATAGGTAGCAGACGAATAATCTGCTGAAAAAAGGGCAGGTTACGCAGCATATCCTCTTCCGGCAACAGAACAATATAATTCATCTTGGACATCGCAGAGGGCATACCCAGCATCAGGTATTGACCTGCATCCCCCTTGGACGTAACCTCCGAAATGACCTGGTACGGATTCTCCAGACCGGAGAGATGTGCTGCAGCAAGCTTGATCTGCGCCGGGTCCAGGGAAGAACCCGACAGTGCATCCCCATTGCTATCAACGATGACTGCGCCTCCCCGCTCACCGGATTCCGTGAATTGTTCGGGATGATTCAGCGCGTTCATATCCACAAGTGCACCAGCGTAGAACTGCTGGTTGATTCTTACTGTTTTGACCAGTGCATTCCAAGCCCCGCCGCGAACAATGCTCCATTCCGGCTGCTGGATTTCATCGTCCAATTGCGTCATCTGAACAGGCATGCTCTCCCTCACAAGTGACATTTTGACATCATAACTGCCCGAAGTCGCCAGCAGCAGGTCATCATTCACCGCATCATATAGGAAAAAGGAATCAATCAGATTGTAAAATCCGATATCTGTCATAAATTTGTTCATGATTCGCTGTTTGGCGATGATGTAATCCCCGCTGCCGTATTTCAGGAAAAAAAGTGAAATAATATCCGGGTCACGCTCGCCCAGACTGTATAAGTACCGATTGGTTTCCTGCAGTACTCGCTCATTCTGCTCTACACTTTTCGCAAGATGATTCATGTTGGTGAGAGATACTTTATCGCGCACAACTCTTATCGCATAGACATTGTTATAGTACAGCAGCAGGAACAACGGCAGCATAATAAGTGTCAAGCCAATCATGAATTTGAAACGCAATGAACGGATAAAGTTCATGGATTCCCGCCCTCTTGTTATCATTGAATTGTATTGCTCTCAAACCTGTAAACGTTATCAAAAATAAATAGTTCATTGTTTTTTGATACTTTCTCAAGGCTGCCATTTTTCCATATTTCTTCCTTTATGCTGGCATGTTCATTGTAAGCATGCGGATTACGTATTGTCTATATGTTTAAGTGACCTAACTCTGTCATCTATGGTGACCTGATTCAGTAAACACTTCCACTCTGTATGGTCTACCCATTCTCCATTTGTAAAAAAAATCCTGCTGTCTGTCACACTTGCGCCATTCCCCAAAATAAAGCTTCTCTGCTCTCCTCTTCTCCATGAACGCCCGGTCCTGACATGCATACGATATAGCACGCCTTAGGACTAAGGTGGAAGGAGGCATGTGGTGTGAATATTCAATTGGTACCGCTGCATTATGTATATTTGGCTTTTATCGTGCTCATCGTTGCCGTCATGATCCGGCGCCGGGATACCACAATCATCTGTGTGGCCGGTGTATTAACGATCGGATTACTGGCAACAGAGACATTAAGTGGTGCGGTGTCAGGAATCTTTAATAGTTTCGTCTATGCCGCGAAAGAACTGCTCAGCACAATCTTTATTATCTCGATCATTGTAGCCATGAGTCGGGTGCTGATTCGCACAGGTATTAATGAAGTGATGGTCGCTCCGTTAACCCGATTTATTCGTTCACCACAAGTGGCCTATTGGGGAATTGGACTCATCATGATGACCGTCTCCCTGTTTTTTTGGCCTTCGCCTGCGGTGGCTCTGGTTGGGGCAGTCTTGCTTCCGGTAGCAGTTCGTGTGGGACTTCCGCCCATCGGGGCTGCCATTGCGATGAACCTCTTCGGTCACGGTATCGCCCTCTCGGGAGACTATATCATTCAAGGGGCTCCCAAATTGACTGCTGACGCAGCCGGTCTTCCGGTTACCTCCGTTATGACGGCCAGTATTCCCCTCGTAATCGTTATGGGTGTGGTATCCACAGTGACAGCCTTCTGGATGCTGCGAAACGAGATGAAGACTGGAGTGGCAGCTCCGGTTCGCCATCCTGTTCCAGGTGAAGCGTTAAACGGTCTCACGTCACCAACTGAAGTTCTGCCGGGAGCCGGAATTGCACCAATCCAACAACGTCAAGCCATACCGATACAATTACAAAAAGCATTTGCTCTAATTATACCGCTTCTATTCGCAGTGGATGTCATTTTGATGTTTGTTCTCAAGCTTCAGGGCGGGGATGCTACAGCCCTGATCGGTGGCACGGCGGTATTGATTCTGATCGCGGTCACCCTCGCTGCACATCGGCATGAGGGGCCTGAAGAAACAACAAATTATTTAATTGAGGGATTTCAGTTTGGATTCAAAGTGTTTGGTCCGGTTATACCGATTGCGGCCTTCTTTTACCTGGGGGACGCAGCCATTACCGAATTGTTCAGTCATCCCCTGCCCGATGGTTCACACGGCATAGTCAACGATCTGGGCGTTGCTCTTGCGGGTTTAGTTCCTTTGAATGACACGGTTGGTGCGATAACGATGACCTTGACCGGAGCGGTCACAGGAATGGATGGTTCGGGGTTTTCGGGTATATCACTGGTGGGCTCCATCGCCTCGATGTTTGCTGGAACAGCAGATTCTGCCCCTGTATTAACAGCACTCGGTCAGGTGGCAGCCATCTGGGTTGGTGGAGGTACCTTAATCCCTTGGGCTCTGATTCCGGCAGCTGCCATCTGTGGGGTCAGTCCATTTGAACTGGCACGCCGCAACCTGAAGCCGGTACTGCTGGGATTGACGGTCACAACCATTGTAGCGATCTTTCTAATTTGATAAGTGCAGTCATTTAACTGTTTTTTGGAAAGAAGTCTGCAGCCGGGCCCAGTTCCACAGCTTATTCCGACTCCACCTCGCCAAACGCAGCAGCTCCATATAAGGATCTCCCTGCAATCCCAGCACTGCGGCAAAGGCCGGCTCTGTCTTCAGCCCTTCCTGCTTCAGTCTGCGGATCTGAGCATGCCCTTCAGCACCCCAGAGCTGCAGCAACTCCCACTCTACGAGCATATGAAGGTAAGCATTCTGACTGATGACCTGTACCGATTGAGCGAAAACCTCCACAGGCCAATCCTCAACTTGAAAGGAACAGGTCACATAAGCATGTCCATCAGCCAGCCCTACTCCGCGCTGGCAGGAGAAGTTCGGCATCCCGCTATAGTGCTGCGTCACCAATCTTTCAAATGCGTCCAGATCTTCGGCATCACACAATATATCGAGATCACTGCCTGGAATGTCAACATCAATGGGAACAGTTCCGGCCGGATAAGGTGTGTATTCATTCAGAATGGAGAACAATTCACTCTGCAGGAGCACCCGATGGGCTTCTCGCTGGCGTTTGTTTCCCGATTCCAGATGTGCCATAACCTCTGCTGCCGTCTTCATGTCACAGCCTCGGGCATCGAATCACTCTGCCGCTCCTGTAATGACCTGTTTAACACGTCCAACCTGTCCACTTGTCAAGCGAACTTTGATGCCATGGGGATGTGTAGGGGATTTGGTCAGCAAATCCTTGACGATACCCCTTGTCAGCTTGCCTGTAGGCTGATCCTGCTTCAGTACAATATCTACCTCCAGGCCCGGTTTAATGTTTACTCGTTGTTGTCCGTTCATAAAGCAATCCTTCTCCTTCCTCTTGCAACGTTATCCATTCAGCTAAAGGTTCAACAAAGCTTCATCTATTGTAGACCTTTTGGATTCAAAACGAAAGCCATGTCCGCTGCTTGACAACGTGCAAACCTTATTTCTGGCCTGCATCAGGATCGGATGATTTGCTCTTCATCTCCCTCAATGCAGATCGATAAACCTCATCTGCACTTTTTTCAACATCCTTCGATTCCGTTACGGCTGGTTCCTCTTCAGTTTCAGATTGTGTGCGGAAATGGAGCAGAGCCTGACGATATGCATTATCGTTGCCTTTCGTTTCATTTCCCTGATCCCTGACTGGATGGCTCGCCTCCATCCTGGATTTTTGCAGTTCAGGCTCTGTCTCTTCCGAATCGCCATGTTCCGAATAATCCACCGAATTGAGCGATTCTACAGTTTCTACGTCCCGCTGCTCTTCTTCCTGTAGAAGGACAGGCTCTTGATCTGCCGCAGCAGTTTGGGCAGACCTAGCTTCTGCCGCTCTGCGGGTCGATTTTGAATTAAAGATCATGAGAAAAATTACCCCGATTACAACAATTACTGCCAATATAATCAACATGTAAGCATCCTCCTTGTCATCGCCTGTGGGCAACATATCAATATATTGGTTCCCCAATCTGCGAATTATATTTCATGTTGTTTCGTATAGAGCAGCAGAGTACCGGGAATGCTCCAAACAGGATTGTCAGCAGAAGAACATTTTAGGAGGAATGATCCACATGAACTCACGTGCCATATTGATCAATATCATTGTCATACTGGTGATTTTGGGGGCAGGCGCCGCAGGCATATATTATTACAACCAATCCACCAGCTATGTCAAAACGGATAATGCATCGGTCACCGGTCAGCCTGTTTCCGTCGCTTCCACCGTTAGCGGTGAACTTCAAACCTGGAAAGGCAAAGTAGGCACTTCGTTTAATGAAGGGGATACGGTCGGAACCGTCTCCGCAGGCGGAAAATCCACTCCGATTACAATGCCTGTTGGCGGTACCATTGTACAGGCCACCGCTGTGGAGAATTCACTGGTTTCTGCCGGGAATCCACTGGCTAGGGCATATGACTTTGATAACTTGTATGTTACCGCGAACGTGGAAGAAACCGTCATTGACAAAATCAAAAGCGGCCAGATTGTTGACGTGTACATTGATGCTTTTCCAGATACCACATTAACAGGCAAGGTCGATACGATTGGACTCGCTACTGCTTCATCCTTTTCCCTGCTGCCGTCCTCCAATACCAACGCCAATTACACCAAGGTTACACAGGTCATTCCGATCACCATTACGATTGAGGGTTACAAAGGTCTGGGCGTGGTACCAGGCATGAGCGCCACTGTGCGCGTTCATATATAAGGTCAGCCGATGGATAAACAATTGCCGCTCGGAAGAACCATTGCCGTCCTGCTGCTCGGCGCCTTTATCGCCATTCTGAATCAAACTTTACTCAATGTGGCGATCCCTCATCTGATGAATGACTTCAACGTCTCGGCAACAACGGTACAATGGCTGTCAACGGCCTATTTGCTCGTCAATGGTGTGCTCATCCCCATTACGGCCTATCTGATTGAGTCATTCGGGACCCGCAAACTGTTCATCACAGCAATGCTGCTGTTCACCGTAGGTTCTGCCATCTGCGCGATCAGTCCTGGGTTCACAGTCATGCTGATTGGACGTATTGTACAAGCCAGCGGTGCCGGAATTATTATGCCGCTGGTGATGAACGTATTTTTAACGGTCTTCCCTCCAGAGAAAAGAGGGACTGCCATGGGAACGATGGGTATCGCCATGATGTTTGCTCCAGCGATTGGTCCTACCTTGTCCGGCTGGATCGTGGAGCACTACACATGGCGCATTCTGTTCTACATGGTCATACCGCTGGCTTTGCTCGATATCCTGTTTGCCTTCCTTTGGCTAAGAAATGTGTCCAAGCTCAGTTCTCCCAAATTCGATGCGTATGGTGCTCTCTTTTCAACGATCGGATTCGGGTTCCTTCTCTATGGATTCAGCTCTGCAGGAGACAAGGGGTGGAGCAGTGCAATTGTACTGCTGACCTTGATCATCGGTATTCTCTTCATTACGTTCTTTGTTCTCCGTGAAACCGCAATGAAGCATCCCCTGCTGGAGTTTCGTGTGTTCAAATACGATATTTTTACCATCTCCACGCTGGTCAGTGCCACCATCAACATGGCGCTCTTTGGAGGCATGCTGCTGCTGCCGATCTATTTGCAAAATATAAGGGGATTCTCCCCCCTGCAATCCGGGCTGTTGCTGCTGCCAGGCGCATTGCTCATGGGTGTCATGTCACCCATCTCTGGAGCTCTGTTCGACCGGATCGGCTCTCGACCACTGGCCATTGTGGGCTTGCTGATCACTGCATTCTCCACCTTTGAATTCAGTAAATTAACCGGAGAAACACCCTATGGTCACATTATGATGCTGTATACACTCCGCAGCTTCGGCATGTCCATGCTGATGATGTCCGTGCAAACCGAGGGGTTAAACCAGCTTCCCCCTCATCTGACCAGTCATGGTACGGCGATGTCCAACACCATCAGACAGGTAGCCGGCTCCATTGGGACAGCCTTACTGATTACTGTTATGGCTACTCGTTCAGGCATTCATCTGGCTGACTACAGCAACACGGTCACTACAACCAATGTACCTCTGACTGAACAAGTCGGTCTGCTGGGTACGGAGATGGCAGCCATAGCAGGCATGCCACCTGAACAAGGTTCAAGTCTGGCATTGCAGCAGCTCTACGGCATTGCCGTCCAGACCTCGACGATTGAAGGCATTAATGATGCCTTTATTGTCGCCACCTGGATTTCCATTATTGGTTTGATCCTGTCACTGTTTCTGCGCAGAGCACGTTCCCGTCCCCGTCCGGTGAAGACAGAACGGTAAACGACTGGCCCTTAAACATAACTAAAAACCGCAGGTTTCTCATTTGAGAACCTGCGGTTTTTAGTTAGCCTACTGCTGTTGTTTCAAGGATGACACGCCGTTCTTGGCAGCTTCTTTGGCCTTTACTGCAAGCAGATCGGATACCGTTACGAAGCGGTATCCCTCTTCCTGGAGTTTGGGCAAAATTATTTTTAACGCATCCACCGTCTGGGATTTTCCTTCCACCTTGTCATGAAACAGAACAATATCCCCGTTGCGGGCATTTTTCAGCACTTTGTTCGTAATGGCTGCTACTCCAGGAGAAGCCCAATCACGTGTATCCTGATGCCAGGACCACAGTACAATGGTATAGCCTTTTCGTTTCGCGGCCTCAATGACCATATCATTGTAAAATCCTCCGGGTGGCCTGAACAACAGCGGGCGTTGTACACCTGCATCAATAATGGACTGCTCTGCAGCAGTCATATCCTGTGTATACTTGTCCTGCACTGTGGATCTGACCGCATAAGTATGAGCATAGGTATGATTCGCTACTTCGTGCCCTTCCTGCTGTTCCTGCAGGATCAGTTCAGGGTAATTCTCTGCCCATTTGCCCAATACGAAAAAAGTGCCTTTGGCTTGATACTGCTTAAGCAGAGCCAGAATCTGCGGGGTCTGCACAGGGTCCGGACCATCGTCAAAGGTTAACGCGATGAGCTTGTCATGTGTAGGTACCTCCCATACAATCTCTCCCCGTTCCTCGTAATATTGACGGTTCTTCTGCACGGGCTTCGCATAGGCATAACTGGTGCCGAGCATGAGAAGCATAGTGAATAATCCGATCGTTCGGACTGCCTTCAGGTTCATGTTTATGTCCTCTCTTTGTCGTCAAACGTAAACTCCCTGTTAGCATTTCCCGAATTGCCGGAACTATTTAACGGAAAATCTGGTCAATCACTGCGATCTCCTCTGCAGACAGCTTCACATCCAGGGTTTTCAGATTATTGATGACCTGTTCCGGTTTCTTCGCCCCCGGAATGAGTGCATCAATCGAAGGCTGAGTCAGGTACCAGGCCAGAACCAAATGTGCAACCTCCGCATTTTTGGACTCGGCAATGCTGCGAAGCTGCTCCACTTTGTCCAGGTTGCGGATAAAGTTTTCACCCGTGAACAGCGGGTTTTTGGCCCGTCCATCCTGGAATGTCGTATCCCGATTATATTTGCCACCCAGCAGCCCAGCTGCCAGAGGGAAGTATGGAACAAAAGAAATTTCGTGTTCTGCCGTGTACGGAAGCAGTTCTTTCTCGGCCTCTCGTTTAAACAGATTGTATTCGGATTGCAGCACATCCACGTATCCATCCCGATTCGCTTCGCGCAGCTGTTCAACAGAGAAGTTGGAAACCCCAATGGCTCGGATTTTTCCTTCGTCCTTTAACCGCTTCAACGTACCCACTGCTTCATCTTTCGGCGTGTGTTCATCCGGAAAATGAATGTAGAACAAGTCAATGTAATCGGTCTGCAGACGTTTCAAGGCTTCATCAACAGATGCTTTCAGGAAAGCAGGCGAATTATCGTGCACCACGCTGCCATTCACGAATTTATGAGATGCTTTCGTTGCAATGATGGTCTGCTCCCGCTGCCCTGTTTCCTTCAGCACTTCGCCAATTAATCGCTCTGAATGTTCAGGTCCATAGATGAAGGCTGTATCCACAAAGTTAATGCCTTGCTTCAGCGCCGCACGGACCACTTCCTTGCCTGTTTCATCATTCAGCATATCAGGATAGATATTATGTCCTCCTACTGCATTTGCACCCAATCCGATCGGGTTAACGAACAAATCCGTTTTCCCCAAGCGAGTCTGTTGGTCTGCCATGTCTTATCCATCTCCTTTTCCTGAGCTTTAAGTAAGTAAAACATAAGAGGTAGTAAATCTGACGATCCATAAATTATATCAAAGTTATATACTTATTTAAAATATCGGATTTATCGGATTAGCTGTTTTTCAAAGCAGTCGCTTCAACATCGTTGATAAATCGCCGCAGCTTCGCAGCCACATCACGATTAATTTCCCCATTCTCATACAACTGCTGAACCGTATTGCGCTGTTCCTGAATGGCGACCATTTGCAACTCGAGCTTCTCCTGATTGAACGGATCTTCAGTCTTGCCCTGATTCCAACTCCTAAGTCTGGCGATGACCCGCTCATACTTGGCAATAACAGACAGTGCCACGGGCCGGTTACCATCATTCATATGAGCACGAATCGCTTTGATTGCTGCTTCCGAGGTTCGCAGTTTAACCTGACGGAACAGATCCGCATTTTCAATCATAAACGGCTGATCCGGTTTCTCGGAACGATTGGTAAATAGATGTGCAAGCACACGTCCAATTTCACTGATTGAGAACATCATTTGGGTATTGGTGCGATTCGCCAGCATCATTTCCTTGCGATCCAACCAGCTGTTACATTTGAACGCCGCTTCAGAGGCAATGACGTTCTCATCCAGCATATTTTCAATTTCCTTGCGTTCCGCTCGCGTACCAATCAGGTTAATGGCGGTTTCCTGCTTCAAAATATCTTTGCGTTTACCTGCAGTCAACTGCCCTGCAGCCTGCCTGATGTATTTGGACAAATCGGAAACTACAGCGAGCGCGGCGGCTTTGTTCTCGTCGGTCATCTCGGACTTGACTGCCCGGATCGCAGCATTCAGCATAATGTCCTGAGCTTTACGTTCTGTCGTTTGCTGCGAACCATCCGTTGCCTTCTCATCATTCTTGGCCAGCACCGGTAGAAACACGCTTGCAGCAATTAGGGTAAACAGGATGACTCCGGCTGCCAGGAAAATAATCAAATCCCGTTCGGGAAAAGGAGATCCGTCCTGAAGCACATACGGAATGGAAAAAGCACCTGCAAGGGTTACGGCTCCTCTTACACCTGACAGGGAGATAAGCGACATTTCTTTCAGTCTCGGCTTACCAATCGGTGACTTCTTGCGGAACCATTCATTCCCTTGCCAGAACAGATAGATCCAGACAAAACGAAGCAATAGCAGCAACACGGATATCAGTCCGACATACCCCAAAACCTGCAGATTATTAAACGATACATTCACGAAGATTGTGCTCAACACATCCGGAATCTGTACCCCCAGAATGACAAAAACCAAACCATTCAGAATAAATAAAATAACGGACCACGTACTTGCAGAAACCACCTGCATCTTCAGCTGAACCGATTCAGTGCGGTCACGTTCAATGGCATGGATGATACCTCCCGCCACAACAGCCAAAATGCCTGAAACTCCAATCTCTTCACTCACCAGATAAATAACGAATGGTGTCAGAATTTGCAGGAGCATATGAATGGTCACATCCTCCATACCCAGACGCCGGATCCAGACACCCAGCCGAATGAGCAGAAAGGATAACAATGCACCAACCAGCAAACCACCAATCGCAATAATCAGAAAGCTGAATGATGCCTCCGCCAGAGAAAAAACGCCTGTTACGGTTGCGGCAATCGCAAATTTGAATGCAACCAGACCGGATGCATCATTCATCAATGCTTCTCCCTCAAGAAGTCTATGTATGCTTTTGGGCAGATGTACACGCCCTGCCATGGCACCAACCGCTACCGCATCTGTCGGAGACAGGATGGCTGCAAGGGCAAAAGCAGCAGGCAGCGGAATGGTCGGTATCAGCCAGTGAATGGCATAGCCTGCCACGACCACCGTAACAAAGACAAGTCCTAGCGCTAGCAGCAGAATGGGAGCCCTTAGGTTCCACAATTCCTGCCTTGGCGTTCGTTTGCCATCGTTATATAACAAAGGAGCTATAAAGAGCACAAAAAACAGTTCCGGATTCAGCGGCAGATGTACCCCTGCAGGAAGAAGTGCTATTGCAACCCCCAGGGCAATCTGAATGAGCGGAACCGGAATGAAAGGTACAAATCGATTCAGGATGTTCGACAACCCGATAAGCACCAGTAATACAAGTACCACAATAAACAGTTCCATGATGATATTCCCTTTCCCTATTGATGTGATAAAGCCAATCGGAGTAGTCTTATTTTAACATATATCCGGTTTTGTTATAAAAATGTTGTCATATTCATTACCCAGCAAGTGAAGTCAAGAATAGCGCAGATTGAAGAATTTCGGATTGAATCTGTTTATAAGATGTTACAATATGCTCAGGACAATACCCGTTTGGAAAGGAACTTGGTAACTATGGCATTTGGAATTAATCGGCAGGAGTTGTCTGAATGGAAAGATCGCGTATCAAGCGGCGAGCTTGCCTACCTTACTCATTTTTGGATAGATCCGCGTTTTCCCGGCATTACAAGTGTGACCAAAGTAGGCTGCTCGAATCTGGAACGTCTTGAACAATGGTGTTTTGAACACGGACTTGATCCTCGCTATATTCATCGGCGTGAACCTTTCCCTCATTTCGACTTGCTTGGACAAAAGCAAAAAGAAGTACTGATGGAGGTCGGGCTGACCGAACATATTCAACGTTTCCATCTATAGATAACCCTAATTGAAAAGAAAAACGTCAGTCGTCAATGTTCTGTCCCATTATAGGGAAGAACCTTGACGACTGACGCTTCATACCGAATATATTTAACGATGTGTTTGTTCCAATTCTTTCATTTTCTCCAGCAGCTTCAGTTCAATTTTCTTAAGCATCCCTACCATCTGCTGCTGCTCTTCTTCCGTAAGCGCTTGTAGCAATTCCCACGTCATGCGTCCCCGGTTGGCATTCAAGGTCCGGGCGAGCTGCTCTCCATCCTCTGTCAAGGACAGCCAGACAATCCTCCGATCCTCTTCACTGCGTACCCGCTGGATCAACCCTTCACTCTCCAGTTGATTCAGGACAATCGTGGTAGCTCCAGATGATAAACTGAGCTGTCTTGCCACATCGACAGCCATACAGCGCTGTTCCCTTAAAATCATGCCCAATATATGACTCTTAGTCGGATTCAGTTTGCAGTTTGTCTCCGTCTTCTGCTGCTGATCCAATACTTTATTCTTATATCTGAAGAAGGCCTCCAACAATTGATCAACGTTTGCCAATTGTGAGTTTCGCTCCGTATCCGGGCTCATAACGTTCCTCCTGCCTTTCATCATAACCTACCTTACATTGTAACATATTTGTACTATTTTGTTTGTGAAAAATGCGCTTGCTTCATATTCTTATACTTGTTTGTAAAGTTCATGCTTATTTTCACGTTTCATGTGACAAGCTACCTTATAGCATGATGAATGAACCATCTTAAGGAGGTCATGAAGCTTGAACATTTATATTGTTTTCGACAGCGAGGGCGGACATACACAAGCGCTGGCTGAGGCGATTGCTGCTGGAGCAGCCAGTGTGCACGGAGCAACCGTTCACCTGCACTCCACTGAAGAAGCCGATGTATACAAACTGGTGGAGATGGATGCCATCATATGGGGGTGTCCCGGTCATTTTGGTTCGATTAGCTCTGGACTGAAGAAATGGATTGATAAACTGGGATACCTCTGGGCAGAAGGTAAACTGGTGGATAAGGTAGGTGCCGTTTTCTGTACGATTGCCACCGAACATGGGGGGCTTGAATCGGCACTGCTGCATCTTCTGACTCCCATGCTGCATCAGGGAATGATTATAACCGGACTGCCAGGGAACTTTGCCGACAACGCTTTGTATGGTTCATATTATGGTGTCGGCGTTACCTGTCCGGTAGATAGTGACGTTCTGCTAAGTGATCAGGGTATAGCTCTTGGCAGAGCACTGGGTGAACGTGTCGCCCGGATCACCAATCGACTGATTACCTAACATCCGTTTCATTTGACTGATGGATCTCATTTTCCTCAAGCCTGCACTTTCTCTCCACTAATCATGGCCGAGATGCAGGCTTGAGTTTTCTCTCCTCTTCAACGTGAAATCGCAACTGCCTATTGCATAATCGCAGAAGGTTTGTTTATAATAGCTTAAGTTACTTTTAGTTACTTAATAATTTTTATAAATCTGTTATCTTAAAGTAATATAATAACATTGCAAGGGAATTTTACGTATGAATGACAATAATCCATTAAAAGTAGATGTCTGTATTGTTGGAGCTGGACCAGGCGGGGCCCTTCTCTCTTACTTGTTGAACCGCCAAGGAATATCAAGCGCATTGATTGAACGGCAGCCACATCTGCACAAATCATTCCGTGGTGAATTGCTTAACCAAGATGGTGAAGCTGTGCTGAGCAAGCATGGTTTGTTTTCAGGCGTAGCCCAGCTTGGAACCCTGCCTTTGGAGCAAATTCAATACTGGGAGAACGGACAGATTATTCATACGATCCACCCCGCTGAGGGAGAATCGCATGTGGGCATTCATGTGCCTCAGGATCATCTGCTGGATTTTATCGTTTCAGAGTCGCAGAACCTGCCGCACAACCACGAACAGGTGCTGTTTAATACCATGATGACAGGCCTGCTGAGGGATAAGACAGGAAACACGATTGGTATCCATATTCGCCAAAACGGTCTTCCGTCTACCATACAAGCATCTGTCATTGTTGGCGCGGATGGACGATATTCAGCTGTGCGCAAACATTCGGGCCTTACTCCCGATGTCCGCAAGCATGGCTACGATCTCTTATGGGCCCGGATTCCTGCTCCTGTGGGCTGGGAACCAGCCGTACGCATGGCGAGCATGGATGGTCAGCAGCTGGCGCTTTTCTCCCAATACGGCGGCTATGTGCAGATTGGCTGGAACATTCCGCAAGGTTCATTCTCCAGCCTGCGCGAGCAGCCCTTTGCCCCTTTTGTGGAGAAACTTGTGGCTGCATTCCCTTGTCTCACCGATTCGGTAGCAGCACATATCCAGACATGGAGTGATTTCGTACTGTTATCCGTAGAAAGCAGTTACAGCAAATCATGGACACAGGATAATGTGGTTTTGCTCGGTGATGCTGCTCATACCATGACGCCTACGGGAGCTTTTGGCCTGAATGCAGCGCTTGAAGACGCTGATGCCCTTTCGGAGATACTTACCCGGATGGCTTCTGATCATTTCAAATTTACGGAACCGTTGCAGCAGCTGCAAATCCTTCGCGGTGACAAGGTGAAACAGCAGCTTGCACGCCAGGTCGAGATGGAGTCTTCCTTTCAGCAGCGTTACGAATCCCTGCGCTAAAAACGTACCGAAGTCTTACGCAATCAATCAAACAAGCCGACGGCTCCTATATAGAGAAGCCATCGGCTGTTTTGATCTGTAACTATAGCCAAGCGAAGAATCCAAAAAATGCTGATAAATTCAACGGATGCAACTATGATTTTCTATTATTGGAGCTGAAGGAATCCAGTCAATCAAGATTCGCTGCCATTCATTGCACTTACCCGAAGTTCCGTCAGCGGCAGTGACGT
Source organism: Paenibacillus xylanilyticus (assembly GCF_047246825.1). Taxonomy (GTDB): domain Bacteria; phylum Bacillota; class Bacilli; order Paenibacillales; family Paenibacillaceae; genus Paenibacillus; species Paenibacillus xylanilyticus_B. The sequence goes on from NZ_JBFOLB010000001.1 coordinate 1,843,334, forward strand.
CTTCTCCGGATGACGCAAACGAACCGTCCGGCTCTCTCCTGGCAGCAAGTCGAAGTAGTTGTCACTGAAACGGACACGTCCCAGAGGAAGCTCCAGCTTGACCAATCTTGCGATGGCGCCACTGGCCGTAACGGTTACGGACTGTTCTTCTTCATTTACATGTACACTCAGTTGAGACTGCGGAAGCAACACGTCCTTCGGATCACGCAAAAAGTAGCGGTTAAGCGGTGCAGCAAATCCTTCGGCTATCAATTCAATCATCACTTCTTCAGCACGTCTCCCCTGTAAAGCTTCTGCTTCGCCTAAAGCTCCAATCTTTGAAGCGGATTGGGGTTGAGCCTCAACAGGCAGTGTACCGGAATAGACTTTCTCGCCATTCAGTTGATATACATTGATACGGAGATGTCCCCGTAAGGGCTGCAATGTATCGTTCACGACCCACAATGCAAGAGGTTCGCCAGGCTCATGTTCCAAGGATAGCAAGATTGGATGGAAGAACGTCTTACCATAATAAAAGGATGCCTTGGGCAGCAGCTCGAAATCAATCATGGACCAGCTTGTTCCCGGCCAGCTATCATTCAACTGCCACACAAGTGCCCCGCTATTCCGGTGATTAATCCGCCGGAAATGTTCAATACCGTACCGCAAACCCTCCGCTTGAGTCAGCATAGAAAAGTTCATGTACTCCTCCATATTTTGCGGAATCCCGGTATATCCTTCCATCAGAAGAATGCCCTTTTGATGATTGGTATCCTTGTTGCGGTATGCCATCTCGGGACTTCCCCAGTAAAACTGCCCTTCAGGCATGTTTTTCTCCAGCGTGTAACGGTTTGCCGACGCATGCATGCCGAATTCACTGCTGAACAAGGCATAATCCTTTTTGTAATTTTTGAACGTTACACCTTCGATGCTGTAATCCAGCAGTGGTGGTTCACCATGTTTTCTTGGATACACAGAGCCATGCCATACCTGCCAGTTGTGCCGATCCCCGACATCCGGATCATTGGCGTCATTGCCGCCCTTGTCTCCATACGGGGAAGACGGCCAATATGGACGCGAGGGATCCAGACGTTCCAGCGTCTCAGGAATCAGTTCATGATAGATCAGTTCTCCATAGAATGGGCTAGTGATGTCCCCGCTGGCGGATTTCATATCATACAGCCAGTCAATTTCGTTATTGCCGCACCAGATCGCAAGCGAAGCCCTGTTCCGTAATCGCATAACATTATTTTCAACTTCGCATCTGACATTCTTCATGAAATCATGATTGAAATCAGGAAATAATGCGTTCGCAAAGGCAAAATCCTGCCATACCAGTATTCCTTGCCGATCACACTCATCGTAAAAGACTTCCTTCTCATAAATGCCGCCTGCCCAGACCCGCAGCATATTCATGTTTCCTTCGACGGTCAGCTCGATGAGCTCACGATACCTAGAATCGGGGATCGCACCGATCAGATGGTCAGCCGGTATCCAGTTCGCTCCCTTGGCGTACACCTTGATACCATTCAAAATAAAAGCAAACGCATCTTCTCCCCGTTCATTGTGGAGGGCAAGCTCAATGGTTCGTATCCCGTAAGGCTCACTATAACGGTCCACTTCAATTCCATCGGCATATAGAATAACCTCCAGCGAATACAAATGTGGTTCGCCCAGATCATGCGTCCACCACAATTGCGGTGATGACACCACCAGCGTTGTATCCGCCTGTCCACCTTCCACAGCCAACCCATCAGCTTGTACCACCTCATCACCACCAGCATTCAACAACCGAACATTGCATGTCGTGACTACAGGTTGCTCACGTTGCTGTCTGCTGCGGAATGACATCACCGATTTCACATTTGCCGTGACGTGGATAACCGCCTGCTCCTTACTGACAGATTCGGTTCGGGCATATACACTCTCCAGCTTCGCCATCACCCGTCTCTCCAACCTAACCGCGCCCCAGATACCAACGGTAACCATGCGCGGCCCCCAGTCCCAGCCGAAATTCATTGCCGCCTTGCGGAGCCATGGCCGTTCCTTGGTATACGATGACCAGTCGAATGTCTCCTTGTCCAAGTTGTGCAGTGTTAAAGGGTCAAACCGGACTGCAATGGCGTTCCAGCCATTACGGACCAGTGATGTTACATTGAATGTGTGGGACATGAGCATATTGGCTGTTTTCCCCACTTCATGACCGTTCACATACACCGTGGCGAATGTATCCAAACCTTCGAAGACAAGCTCGAAATGTTCCTGCTCCTCTTCACCCTTGACCAGGTTAAAGTTGGTACGATACCACCATTCCTTTTGCTCGATCCAGCGACTCTTGGCATCGTTATGCCCGTAATACGGAGGATCAATAATGCTGCGCTGGATCAGTGCCGAATGAACATCACCTGGCACTTCCGCCCCAATCCAGAAGCGGTCGTCCAATGCAGCTGCCGCAACGTCCATGGCCCGCTTTTCCCCAACATCAAAATGCTGTATCTTCCATTGACCCGACAAATCCTGACTTGAATAATCTCTCTTCATCATTTGCCTCGCTCCCCAGATCCCTGAGCCATGATGCACCGAAAACGTTTGCAGAAACATGTAAATTCATGCATTGTCTGCTAACTTCCCGAAGGCTTGAATGAATATGCCTCTTCGCGAAATTCACTCGGGGTCTTTCCCGTATGTTTTTTGAACAGCCTGCTAAAGTATTTTACGTCTTCATATCCACTGATGGCAGCCACTTCACTGACTTTTGCAGGAGAGACTGCCAGCATCTCCATCGCCCGCCGGATACGCATATTCGTAACAAAATCCCCAAATGTGATACCTGTTTCTTTCTTAAACAGCTCGCTCAGGTGTCCCGGGTGCAAATGAACCTGACCCGCCACCTGCTGCAGACTGATCTCTTGTGCCAATCCGGATTCAATGTAAGCAATGGCCTTTTGCACATGTGAAGCCTGCCCTTGACCCATTTGACTGTAATATGTATGCATCAGACCATATAAATGGTGAAACAGCATATCCCGGAGATCCGCAGCATCTGCATCCGGTTCCGGTTGCCATGGTTCATATCGTGCAGGCTCTTCTCTTCCAATGGCACGCATCGTACGAACCAGCCAGCGATGTCCGGCAATCACCGCAGAATGCAAACAGGCATGGAATGATTCAGGTGTCACTTCGGGGTCCATCATGAGTTCTCTTACAAGCTCTTGTGTCCATGTGGTCAGCACTACAGGATCATTATCGAGCAGCAGTGTCCCCAGTGCAGTTTCCTCTTCATGCGTAAGTAACGTTTTGCCGCCTTTGCGATGACTCACCTGCTCGATGCTCCATATTTTATCCTGCAGCAAACCTAGATATTGGAATGCCGCAGATGCTGTTTTGTAACTATCATGAAGATGAATCTCACCGCAAACAGGGTGCCCTATCGCTGCACGCAGCGAACATTTCAGCAATTGCTCCATGTGATTCAATACTGTTTTCAACGTATACTGTAATTCCTGCTTTAAGTTCGCTACCTGCACAACTCCAATAATCTGTTTTTTCTGAATATGGGCAACGGCACCAGGCAGCAGATCCTCCAGCATGTTCTGTACAGCAAACCTCAACAGCGCAGCTGAAGAACGACTCCATCCTTTCGCCTGAATTATGAACACTTGTTGATATACCTGCCCGCCATTCAGAGAAACATCAGTACCCTCCCCTACTCCCTGCTTCAGAAATGCAGGACAAGGACCTGTACCCACATCACCATCAATAATCCATTTTTCAAACAACCGCTGTCTGTTCTCCCGTAAAAGTCGACCTTCTCTTGACTTTTCTGCCCATCGATCCGTAATTCTTTGTTTGGCCTGAAGAACGGTTTTGATGATCTCTTCCGGTTTGCTGGTTTTGAGCAGGTAATCCGTCACTCCCTGGCGGATCGCTTGTTGAGCATAAGCAAAGTCATCGTATCCGGACAAAATAATGACCTCCAGCTCAGGCAGTAATTGCAGCCCTTCATCTGCCAGTTCAAGCCCCGTTTTACCAGTCATGCGGATATCGGTCATCAGAATGTGCGGACGTTCCTCAGCCATCCGGGTTAGCGCTTCTTCAGCCGAGGCAGCGGGTGCAAGAAGTTCAATACCCAGCTCGTTCCAGGCAATTACACTGGCAAGTCCGGTGCGAATAATCACTTCGTCATCGACAATAAGTAGTCTCATGGCGATTCCTCCAGAAAGGGAATGGAAAATGAGATACGGGTTCCGCCGCCGACCCGGCTGTCTATTTCCAGCTGTGAATCCGCTCCGTAATGGAGCAGCAATCGCTCATTCACGTTGTGGATCCCGTAACCACCAACAGGCGGATTTAAATCCGGTCTTTCCTTCAACTGTTCCAGTCTCTCTTGCTCCATACCAATGCCATCATCCAGAACCAGTACGTTCATTCGTTCCTCATCCTGATCCTGACGAATCATGATCGTGATCGTTCCTGTGCCGACCTTTGGCTGGATTCCGTGGATCATGGCATTCTCGACAAGGGGCTGCAGCAGCAGCTTCAACATCATCCGCTGCTCCAGTGCAGGATCCACAATATAATGCACTGCAAATTTATCGGGAAAGCGGATAGACTGCACACGTACATAATGCTGGATGTGGGCAATCTCCTGACCTACAGGGCAGAAATCCTTGCCGTTATTCAAGCTGATACGCAGGAAATCACTTAATCCTTCTACCATATCTGCAATCCGACTCTCTTTCGACATCAAGGCGATCCAGTGAATGGACGAAAGGGTGTTATATAGAAAATGAGGATTGATCTGTGCCTGAAGTGCTCTGAGATCTGCTTCCTTCTTCCTGGCTTCACCGCGTATCACTTCTTCCTTAAGACTCTCGATATGTGCACCCAGCAGATTATAGCTTTCTCCCAGTTTGCCAATCTCGTCGTCGCTTTCCGACCGAAACAAAGGCAGCGGCCGATCCGGGTCAATACGGGACAAGTGCCTGGTGAGCACACGGAGCGGTCTCGTTACTCGGCGGACGGTAAACCAGACAAGTCCTGCGCAGATTACAGCCGAAGCAACGACTGCTACGGCCGTGAGAATCAGAATATAACCGTTTTCCGACTTATACTGATCATAAGGTACCGTTCCGGTCAACGTCCATCCGGTCAACTGTTCCGGGTAATAGAGAAGTGTACGCTTATTTTCACCACTGCCATAGGTTGTCGTTCCGCTCCCACCTTGCCGAATCAGTGTCTGCACTTCTGGTTCAACCTGCTCCAGGGACTTCCCAAGCCTGGATTTGTCCATGGAAGACAGGATTTCTCCCGAACGTCCGATCAGCTCCAAACGCCCTTCACCCCTGCCAAGTCCCAGCGCAGCCCAGTCTTTGGAGATGGCCTTTTCATCCAAGCTAATGGCGAGCCACCCAATGGGGCGGTAATCATGAATGCTGCGGATCGGGCGCACCAACGTTATAACATTTTGTATCCCTGCATAGTTGCGGACCGGATAGACGCCGGTCCATGTTTTGACCGCATCGCCGTTAGGTGCTGGAGGATCGGAAGTACCCGGTTCATACCAGGTTGCGGTCGTCAATACAGCATCAAACCGATCCGGATAAATTGCAATATTCGCAATATATTTCTTGGAGGCTGCCAGATTGGTCATTCTGCCGAGAATATCCACGCGGTCCAGCTCATGATCTTCATTTCGGCTCAGATACTGCTGAATATCCCGCTCCCCAATCAGAAAAATCGATATATTCTCGGCATCCTGCAGCATATAACGAAGATTGGCTTCCACCTGTTTCAGCGTATCCATGCCGGACAGCTTCGTTTTCTGCTCGGTAATACGGGAAGAGATCAGAAACGCGAACAGACCCAGCGCCAGCAATGGCACAATCATGGAGGCAGTTACGACAACCGAGAGCTTCCTCTGCAGCGAAGATGTGAGCCAGCTTCTCAATTCTTTTCCTCCTCTGGATGCGCTTTCGTTTATCCCTTAACCGCACCAGCCGTCATGCCTTTCATTACCTGTTCCTGAAAGACAAGATATAGAATAATGGTCGGAATAACCGACAGCGTCATGGCGGCCAATGTTAGTCCATAGTCCGTCTGGTATCCATCAGCGAAATTCGCAATCGCCAGCGGCAACGTTTTCAATCCTGTTTTGTTAATAAACACGAGTGCAAACGAAAAGTCATTCCACGCATGCAAAAAACTCAGAATCGTAACTGTGGACAAGGCAGGCACGGACATGGGCAGCATAATCCTGGTAAACAGTCCCCACAGGCCTGTTCCATCGATAAACGCCGCTTCTTCAATATCCCTTGGCACACTAGTCAAGTAAGCCGTGAGTACAAAAATGGCTGTTGGCAGTGCAAACGCCGTATACGGCAAGATCAATGCCCAATACGTATTCAGTAGGGACATCTGTTTCATTAGAATGAACAATGGAACCAGTGTACTGTGAATCGGAATCAGCATACCAACTACAAAAAAGGTCATGACCAGACCCTTCCAGCGGAACTGGAATCGGGCCAATATAAATGAAGCAAGCGCTGCAATAAACAGGGTCAAAATCAGTGAGCCCAAGGATACAATCAGTGAATTGCCAAATGCCGTTCCCAGTCTTGAGCTTTCCCATGCATTGCTGAAATTGGCCACGTTCCAGTGTGCCGGCAGACCAAAAGGTCTGCTGTAGAAATCTTCATTCGTTTTAAACGCACTGATCACAAGCCAGTAAAACGGATACAATGTTAAAATACCATACACCGTCAGCAGCGTCCAAACAATTCCGCTGCGCAGACGGCGAACCGGATGGCCCGCAGCACTTCGAGGCGTTGGCATCGTTACAGGTGTCACACTCATTACAGTTCCCCCTCTCCTTTAATTCTCTTTTCGTTTACGACTGGTCACCCACTGGCTTGTTCCGATGAGCAGCAGGGAGATCAGCACGATGGTCGTCGAGATCGCACTCCCAAAACCATAGCGGTAGGTCGTGAAGGTTGAGTTATACATATACGTAGCGAGCAGTTCTGTGGCATGAGCCGGGCCGCCTTTGGTCATGATGTACACCAGATCAAAGGATTTCAGACTGCCCGAAATGCACAGAATAATCGCAACCTGTACCGTTCCCCAGATCATGGGCAGAGAAATTGAAACCAGCTTACGGATGCCTGATGCGCCGTCCATTTTGGCAGCATCATGAATTTCACCTGGGATGTTTTGCAGCGCCGAGATGAAAATAATGAGGTACAAGCCAACAAAACTCCAGAGCAGCGGCGGTACGAGAGAAAAGATCGCAATCTTGTCGTCAGACAGCCATTGCAATTTCCAACTCTCCAGCCCCAGTGCATCCAGCAGGAAATTCAAAATTCCGATCTGCGGATGATAGATATATTGCCAGATCATACCGATAACCACGGTAGATAAGACCATTGGCAGAAATACAGCGGAGCGCAGGAAGCGCTGCAGTGGATTGCTTTTGTGTAATATGACCGCAAGCATCAGCGCTAACGGGATCTGTCCAAACACGGAAGCCAGAACAAAAATGACGTTGTTTTTCAGTGCCCGCCAGAATACGGGGTCATGCCATATCTCCACATAGTTGTTCAGACCAATATAATTGGACTCCCCGATTCCGGACCAGTTGAAGAAACCATAATAGGCCGACCATACAACCGGCACAAATACAAACAACGCATATATGATGATTGCCGGAGCAAGCCCCAGCATGATAAACCGACGACTGCGCAGTGCGTTCATTCAGTCACTTCCCTTCATTAATGCCTTACCTAACCCTAATACATTTGATTCTTGCCAATAGAAACGGAAAACCCCTCCCCTGCCGGGAAGGGGTGATCTCTGCTGTGCAAACGTATGAATTCGGATCATTGGACCAATTTAACGTTTCACCCTGACCTCAGACCAAACTTGTTAATTGCCAACGGCGTTGGCCTGTGCAGCCTGAATTTTGGCGGCGATATCTTCTGCTTTCCCGCCCATCAGCAGTTCCTGCAGTCCATTATTGATGACCTCCACCGTTGCAGATCCCAGCTTGGAATCGTAAACCGGATTAATCTTCACTTCCTGCATCAAGTCATATAATTCCACGAACAAAGGGTGTGCTTTGGATTTGTCCAGATCAATCTTGTAACTGACCAAAGTACTGCTGTCCAGCGTCGCCTTCTGACCGTCAGGACCCGCCAGCGCGTAGAACAGCTCCATTGCTGCCTCTTTTTGGGCCCCGCTCAGCTTTTTGCTAACACCAAGGCCGGTACCAACTACGCCTGAGGTTGTTCTTGGTTCACCCTGACCTCCGTCCACTGGGGGAAGAATGGTGATATGTGTGTTATTCAACACCTCTTCAGGTGCGTTATTCACCAGGTTCGCCAAGGCCCATCCACCATTCATGACCATCGCAGCTTTTCCCTGGAAGTACAGCTGCATCATCTGGGTCTCGTCAATACTGTTGAAACCATCCTGGAAGGCTTTGCTGTTTCCGAGCTGCTGCATCTTGTTTAACGCCTCGATGAACTGCGGATCGGTAAAACTGGCGCCATCCTGGGCTGCAGCTTTCAGAAACCAGTCTGTGCCTGTAATCCGGTCAGCCAGCGTACTGAAGATCGTCGATTGAGCGACCCAGTTTGCCTTGTTACCCAGTGCCATTGGAATAACCTTGTTTTCGTTAAACGTTGCAATGGCCTGCTCCAGTTCGGCCCACGTCTCAGGAACTTTGACGTTATACTGTTTAAACAGTGCCTCGTTGTAATAAATGAAGGAACTTGGCGCCAGATTCATCGGTACAGAGTAGATGTTTCCGTCAACCGTGTATCCGTCCAATGCGTTCGGAATAAAGTTGTCCTTCCACTCCGGCTTTGCGTCCAGCTCTGCATTAATTGGCTGCAGCAGATCGCCTTTTACAAATTCTTTCGTCATTGCATCCGGCCACATCACAAACAGGTCCGGCATTTCATTCGCAGCCGCTACGGTGCGGAGCCTTGTTTTGAGACCATCTGTAGGCAGACCCTCATCCACCACTTCAATATCAGGATGTGCTGCCCGGAAATCTTCAATGATTTTACGCATCGCTACCGCTTTTGCATCCTGTCCGGTCCAGTTATGCCAAAGTGTCACGGTCACTTTATCTTTGCTGCCCGTTCCTTCCGAAGCATCACCGCCGCTGCAGGCCGCCAGTACCATTGAAAACAAGGCAACTGCCACAAATCCCGAAAGCCATTTTCTCAACATCTCTATCTCCCCCTTGGCTGATTGAATACCCTTATTGTAAATGGTAACGCTATCATACCGTAAGGTGACGATCCACGGATGCAGGGGTGAAAAATATCGGATGCCCGGTCCGATGGAGCACTTCCCTTTAAACAAAAAGAGCTCTCGAATGTGAGAGCTCCTTAGGAAACCAAGTCTATTTAATAAGAAAGAGAATAAGTTCTGATTTATTGCATACTGCTTTGGATGAGTGCTGCAAAAGCTTCCGAGCCTTCCTTCGTCAGATGCACGCCGTCTTTTTCAAAATATTCGTCGTGTCCTTCACTTGCACTGTGCCAGTCAATGAGGGAAACGTTATTGTACGCTGAGGCTGCTTCATTCAGTGCTTTGTTAACCGTTCGTTCCCAAGGACGGGGAACCCGCACGGTAACCAGATACACATGATCTTCATCCTTAAGGTAATCAAGCACTGATTTCAGACTTTTGGAATTGAATGAACCATTGGTTCCAAGTTCCAGCACCACCTGACTGCCCAATTGATCGCCTCGTTTGAGCCCATCCAGGACAGCGGCTGCCTCCCACATCTGACGCCCAACATGACCGTCCACGTAAACTCCCGACATATTTTGTTCCAGGTAAGGCTTGGCGTCCATAATAACCGAGTCCCCTATGACGGTATAGTGAACCTTTCCGTCTTCAGCAGGAGGAGCTGTTTCCCCATCCGCTTGGGACGAATCCCCAGTTTGATCCGGATCTGTCGATTTATCGATACCGTCATCACCGGAGTGATCAGTATCTCCTGCAGAATTCTCAGTTGTCTGGTTCGGGTCATCCGAAGCGGCACCTTCTCCTTCATCGGGTGTAGAAACTTCCGGTTGGGCAGATGTATCCGGGTTCGACGATTGCTGCTCAGGTTGGTTTTGCTTGTCGCCAGCATCCTCGGCAGGTTTGTCGTTCTTCTGCGGTTCAGCAGTCTTTTGGCCGGACCCTGAAGTGTCTACGGGAGCCGGAAGCACATCCTGCCCTTTCTCCTCATGTACAGAGTGCTCGCTGTTCAATGTGGTGGACATGGACACGGAATGTGAATCGGAATTCGCGGCAGATGTGGTCATCATTTGAGACACGGTAAAGCACATGAACAGAACGGACATCAGCAGTCCTGCCCGCTTCAGCCATGTCTGATGAGTGCCATGCCCGCTCCATCCTTTCTCCCACAACCGGGACCAGGTATCTCGGAATCCGTTGTGACGAATCGGATTCTCAATGTACTTTAATGATAGCGATGCCAGCACTACGGTTGCTGCCACCTGCAAAATCATTCGAACCGGGTGAAATCCTCCCGTATCAACGGCCGGACTCGTCAGGACGATCACGGGATAATGCCAGAGATAAAGTCCATAGGAGCGCTCACCAATCCATCGCAGTGGCTTGGCACCAACTAGGCGTGCCAAAAAGGATGAAGGGTGGGCCAGCACAGCAACCAGCAGCGTTGTTGCTATGGCTTGAAGGACCATCCCACCTTGGTACAGCGATGGTTCATATTCACTGCTGTTCAGCATCATATAGATCAGCAGGGCCAATGCTGCCACACCCGATACGTCAAGCACGACTCGATTAAGGCTCGCAAGGGAGTCTGACAGATTGCGGCTTGGCCACACTACAGCGAGTGCAGCCCCAGCCAGCAGCGCGAATGCCCGGGTATCCGTACCATAATATACACGGCTCGGATCCAGATCCGGATTGTACATGATCGCCATTGCACCAGCAGATAACTCAGCAGCCACTACAATAAAGACAACGAGCCATCCCTTTCTTTTGAACACCATGATTGAAGCGATCAGGATTAACGGCCACACCATGTAGAATTGTTCTTCCACCGCGAGCGACCAGAAATGTCCGAACGGGGATGGAGGACCAAAACTTTCGAAATAGGATACGTGATGAAAGATATACCACCAATTGCTTATGTATAAAACACCCGAAACAATGTCCCCTCGCAGGGCAGCAAGCCGGGAAGGATCTGTGAAGAGCAGCCAAACCATTACAACTGCTGTTACGGTGAGCATGCCAGGCACCAAGCGCCTGATTCGGCGCATCCAGAAATCACCGAGCGAAATGCGCCCATGTTCCTGCCATTGGGACACAAGAATATCTGTAATCAGGTAACCTGATAAAACAAAGAAAATGCCGACACCGAGCAAACCGCCGGGAATAAAACTCAAATTCAGATGATACGCAATTACAGCAAGCACGGCAATGGCCCGCAAGCCATCCAATCCGTTCATGTGACGCCTGCTTTTCAACGTTTGTGACATGAGCGCCCCTCCTTGTTGCTGGTTGACATCATTGGTGTCTGGGGCGATTGCAAATCATCTTCGCTTCTCACTGTGGTTCTGGTTGTCATTAACATACGTATTGCACCTTTCGTCATTCATTTCCAATATATCGTTCAACACTCACGCTTAGCATTATACGCCCAAGCGCAGCGAGATAAATTACAGTAGTAGTTACAAAGCGATGAAACGATGTAACCTTTCCTGCCAGCTTATATAGCTGTAAAATCATACTCCAAAATTGTCGTTTAATACAGTCTTTTTCTTCGACTGGGTAATATTACCTCACTGGCAAATCAAAACAAAAAAGGCCGCCCACTTACTCAGCAGCATTAACCATTATAAACCTATCCCGAGCCCGATTGAAAGTTTTGCTCATAAATGCTTCTGCGTGCCTAGGACCCTAGGTGTGGTACGGTGGAATCTTCTCTTCAGTCCCATCATCAAGTATTCGATACGTGGAACGTACGACATTCAACTGGTTATTTCATGACTTTGTACTCATTAGCAAAACAGGTAAAAAAGCGGCCAGGAATCTGGCCGCCTTGTCTAAAGATATGTGCATGTCTTCCATCAGCTGCATTTGCTATAACCACAATTGCTGCACGTCTTGCACCCTTCCATGTTAATCAGAGATGCTGATCCGCAGGAAGGACATAAATCCCTGGACTCGCCAAAGGTGCTTCGTTCTTCGCCACCATTGTCTTCAATTGAATGAGCCTCGTGTACGTCAGCTGTGCTCTGTACGTGACTCTCGAGCGCTTTGGCCACTGCGTCTGCGATGGACTCGACCCGGTTCACTCCGAAGCCGATTGCTCCCGAGCCTCCGATGCCTTTTAAATGTTTGATCAACAGCTCTACTTTGTGCCCATGGTCACCGTATCGCAGGAACAGGGAGCAAACTCTTCCAAGCGCTTCAGCCATGGCGAATACATCTGATCCAGCTTTACCCACGTTCAGGAAGATCTCCGCCGGAATGCCGTCCAGGTCGTTGATCGTAATGTATGCCATGCCAAACGGTGTGTTAATTTTATACGTTGCACCGCGCAGCACCTGTGGACGGCTCTTGTATTGTTTATCCAGCACTTTGGCAGGAGACGAGGCGGTCACGGATGTCTTGCCTTCCGGCTCTATCACCGCAGACCCTGACGAGATGGTGCTGGCCGTCGTTGCTATAATCTCCTCTTTTACCCCTTTTGTTTCGCTGCTTGCTTCACTTTTCGTCTCTTCCTTCTTCGTCGTGGATAGGACCTGTACATCACGGCTGCCATCCCGGTAGATCGTTACACCCTTACAACCCAGGTCGAAGGCAAGCTCATACAACTGTGCCGTATCCTCTACAGTAAAATCAGCCGGACAGTTGGCCGTTTTCGAAATGGAGCTATCGACCCACTGCTGAATCGCCGCCTGTACCCGGATGTGATTTTCTGCTGACAGATCCATTGCTGTCACATAATAATCGGGCAATTCCTCACCAGGGTGTCCATCCAGCCACTCCTGCGCAATGGGGACAAACTGCTCGTCATAACCGAGCCGGCTTTGGCGGAAATATTTAAAAGCAAAATACGGCTCGATCCCTGTTGACGTACCCACCATCGTTCCGGTGCTCCCTGTTGGAGCCTGCGTGATCAGTGTTACGTTACGAATACCTTGTTTGCGGATGGCCTCTCCCACTTCTGGATAGGTCTCGACCATTTTTTTCATAAATCCACTCTGTAAGTACGGTTCCACCTCAAAGGCCGGAAAAGCACCTTTCTCTGCCGCAATATCTGCTGATGCGAGATACGCCTCCCTGGCGATGAAACCATACAGTTTATCCAAAAATTCAAGCGATTCCGGACTGCCGTACCGGATGCGCAGCTTGATCATCAGCTCAGCCAGCCCCATCGTCCCAAGTCCAACCCGACGCTCCCGCTGCTGATTCTTTTGATTTTCTTCAAAATGATAAGGCGTTGCATCGATCACATTGTCCAAAAATCTCGCCGAGATGCGTGTTGTCTCCGCCAGATCCTGCCACGCCACATCATGACTGGCCTCATCGTAAAATTTGGATAAGTTAATGGCTGACAGATTGCACACACCCCATCCCGGCAGGCCCTGTTCCCCGCATGGATTCGTACATATGATCGGATTAAAATACCAACTGTTCGACATCTGGTTGTAGTACTCCATAAATACTACACCAGGTTCCGCTGATTTCCAGGCCGATTCAATAATGGTATGCCATATTTCCCTAGCTTTCACCGTACGGTAATGGATAACCGGGTACCCGGCTTCTTTCCATTGCTGCAAGTCCCCGTTCCACTCGGTATCATAATCCGGGTCACTCGTATCCGGAAAAACAAGCTGCCAGTCCCCGTCCTGTTTGACGGCCTCCATAAATGCGTTGCTCACACACACCGAAAGATTGGCATTGGTGACCTGCCCCATCGTTTGTTTGACTGTAATAAAATCCATGACATCCGGATGCCAATCGTTCATCATCAGCATGAGCGCTCCGCGGCGGCTGCCACCCTGCTCAATCAATCCCGTGGTATAACTGAACAAACCGCCCCAGGATACCGAACCACTGGAAGATCCATTCACACCTTTTACAACTGCACGACGCGGACGGAGTGACGACAGGTTGATGCCTACGCCGCCACCGCGAGCCATAATCTCCGTCATTTCAGTCAACGTTTTCATGATGCCACCTCTGCTGTCCTCTGGAGATGGAATGACGTAACAATTGAAAAGGGTCAATTCATCGCTTGCGCCTGCACCAGCAGCAATTCGGCCCCCAGGCACCAGCTTCCAATCATCCAATACAGCGCGGAACTTGGATTCCCATTTTTGCTGTTTTTCAGGAGTAGACTCCACCGAGGCCATTGCTTTCGCCAGGCGGTCCCACATCTCCTCCGGTGTTCTTTCTATATTCAACGTAAGCTTCTCCACTTCCGTCTGGATCGTATCTCCGCTGCGGGTCTTCACCTTCACCATCTGACCTTGCCGTTCGATGATTTCGCCTACTTCTTTTGTTGGAAACTTGGGATCATCTTTGGTCAGGACGAGTACAATATCTCCTGCCTTGGCATGGTTCGGATCGGCATCCTTCCAGGCGTATCGGTCCAAAAATATTTTTTCACTGAGTCCTTCCAGCTTGTGCGACAATTTGTTCGTAGTCATTATGATTGACAGCCTCCCCATAAATCCCATTTCATTTTCCACTATGCAATAAAATATGCCTTAACACCACATATAGTGATTTATATCCAGTATAGTACACCATATATTGATTTTCCACGTGACTTTTGTCACAGTCAATTTTCCAATTTGATGTGTACTCGGACTAGCTCTCTCTTACGCCATCAGACGCTCTTATTCTAAATTTGTGAATTTTCTTGGGCATAAAAGTCAGATTTCGCACCTTATTTGAAGCCAGGTTATGAACTGCCTCTCATTCGTCCATACTATGACCTACGAATAAAACGTCATCATGTATGGCAGGGGAGGCATCACCATGAACCGGAAACATCCGCTTCACATGAATCAACCTGCAGCTGAACTGCCCGTTCCGCTTGAATTCGATCGCAGCTGGCTGACACAGCTGGAGTCACGACTCGATAAGGGCGGACCTTGGGGAGATTACAGACTCTTTCAGCTTGGCATTCAGGCAGAAGAGACCAATTTGATTCCCAATTTTGATGAAATACAGTGTTTGAAGCATTTGCAGGGGCTCACCCCGCTTCCACACCAGCTGGATACTGCACGCAAGGTATTATTTGAAATGTCAGGCCGTGCCATTCTCGCCGATGAGGTCGGACTGGGAAAAACGATAGAAGCAGGTCTGATTTTAAAAGAATATATGGTCCGTGGTCTCGTATCCAAAGTGCTCATTCTCGTTCCTGCATCCCTAGTACTTCAGTGGGTTCGGGAGCTGAATTCGAAGTTTGGCATTCCGGCAGTTGCACAGAAAAAGGCCTATTCCTGGCAAAATGAAGTGGTCGTGGCTTCCATGGATACAGCGAAGCGAGATCCACATAAGGACATTTTGCTAAACACGGACTATGACATGATTATTATTGATGAAGCCCACAAACTCAAAAATAAAAAAACGACAAACTACCAGTTCATGCTGAAACTGCGAAAAAAATATTGTCTGCTGCTAACCGCAACCCCCGTTCAGAATGACATGAGTGAGCTGTTTAATCTGATTAATCTGCTGAAACCGGGCCAGCTTGGTCGTCAGGGTGACTTTGCAGCCAACTTTGTCGTGGATAAACGCGTTCCGAAAAATCAGGAGCAGCTCAAGGACGAATTGTCCAAAGTCATGATCCGCAATCGCCGCGGCGAAGGTCCGGTACAGTTCACCAAACGGAACGTCTCCAACGTGAATCTGCAGCTATCGCCTGAAGAACAGGCTTTATATGATGGTGTGACATCTTTTGTCAAAGACCAGTATCAGGAAGCCGGAGGAAACTTGAGCAGCATGCTCTCTCTCGTCACGTTACAGCGGGAAGTGTGCAGCAGCCGTGATGCTGTTTTCGTTACACTGGTCAATCTGTCCAAGAAACTCCCGCTGGACTCTCCGCTCCGGGACAAAATTTGGGAACTGGTTGCCCATATTAAGGCCATTAAGGAAAATACAAAAGCCGAGAAAACGATGGAACTGATTCGCAACATGAATGAGAAAGTCATCATTTTCACCGAATACCGGGCTACGCAGGAGTATTTGCTGAATTATTTCCGCAACAACGGACTTACCGCTGTCCCGTATCGGGGCGGTATGAACCGGGGCAAAAAGGACTGGATGATGGACCTGTTCCGCGGCCGTGTCCAAGCGATGATTGCAACCGAGGCTGGCGGAGAGGGCATCAATCTCCAATTCTGCCATCACATGATCAATTTCGACCTGCCCTGGAATCCCATGCGGGTGGAGCAGCGGATTGGCCGGGTACACCGGTTGGGACAGCAAAATGATGTGAATATCTACAATTTGTCGACGACAGGCACCATTGAAGAACATATCCTGAATTTGCTGCATGAAAAGATCAATATGTTTGAAATGGTTATTGGCGGACTGGATGTCATTCTGGAACGGCTTGAGAAAAAAGAATCCATCGAAAAGAGTCTGTATAAAATCATGCTCGAATCCCAAAACGAGGAAGACATTCGTCGCAAAATGGATTCACTTGGGCAATCGCTGAATTCCATTCAGCGTGAAGTCGCCGATGAAGTTCCGTCTGTTTCCCTTCTGGATCTGGGCAAAGGAGGACACTAACCATGACCATGTCATCTCATGAAGTTCAAACCTATGTGACTACCTATCTCGAAGCGATGGATTGTCAGATTATGGAGCGATCTCCTGCACATATAACAGTGAAACTCTCGCCTGAAGCGGATAAGGCTCTAACCAACCGTCCCTATTATTGGGGGTTTGTGGAGCGAACCGGTGCTCCGGCTGAAACGATGTCCTTTACGTTCGTATTTGACCCGGCAGCCCATCAGCAAGCCATCGAGGCAGCAGAAGCCAGAACTGCTCAAGCTTCAACCCCACCTTCTGCCAGCCAAGTTAATTCCGGCGGATTGAACGCGGGTTCTGGTTCTACTTCGGATGCACCCAAAGACACTATTCTTGGCCGTTATTTCGGCATTACTCCAGCTCTTCCGCAGCTCGGTCCCGGCCGGATTTTGCGTGAAGATGTCGTCTATGGCAGTCGCAGACTGCAGCAGATCTTCGATGCGGCCCGTGAAGGCGGAGCATATGTGAATTTGTTCGAGCAGGCCCCGAAACGTCAGCTGCGTGCTGCCGCACCGGCCGTATACGAACCTTGGCTCGGTGTCTGTTTCAAAGTTGAATTTGCTTGCGATTTGAAACGGGAGGAACTTCATTTTCTTGGTATCTCTCTTCGCACAGGTGAAATTATCGAAAAGTTTGGTTCCAAGCTGAACAGGCGAGACCTTAGCCCAAGACTGGCCGAGAACATGCATGTTCAAACAGCCAAAGTATCGCTATCTGATGCCGGAGCAGCCCTGGAAGCACATCTTACTCAACGCTTGCTGGAACTGGATTACGGATGGGCTGAACAGGCCAAAGCAAGACTGGATCTTGAACTTGGTGTAGTGGATGCGTACTATGAAGCCGTTCTGAGAGAGGATACACCTGAGGTCGAGGTAAATGACGATACCTCAGGAGCTGATCACCATACTGCTTCCAAACGGCAGGGACAAACGACAACCAAAGGAATTCAGTCTACTACGGAAGATCAATCCCGTATTGCTCCTGTGAATCGAATATCAGTAGGAGCGGCGAGGAAGAAATCTGGCCCCGATGCAGAACTAGCTGCTGAGCCCATCGTCCCGCTGGATGAAGATACGGATTCCGAACAGGAGAAGACCAGACAGGCTGTAATGGACCGTGAAGCGATGAAACTGCAATACGAGACGCGCCGAACAGAAATGATCTGGCAGTATGAGCCCAAAGTGAAGGTCACTGCCATTAGCAGCGGCATGTTTCATTTAAGATAGACGCAGACACTACTTTTCCAGCAAATGACGGCAAAAGTAGTGTTTATTCATGAGTGGCGCCCCGACAGGTTGCAGCAACCTTTGCATGGCTTGTCCACTAGAATGAACCTAGAAACGATCATGCAGCGAATAATCGGCCCCATTCGTCATGATGTACCCTAGAAAAGAAGGTGTTATTATGAAACGAATCTTTCATAGACGTTGGCACGGTATTCGCCGGGCAGCAGGTATAGGTACCATGTGCCTTTTAGGTTTAACAACCTTGTCTACATCGCTGCAAGCAGAGGAAACCTTGAACTTGCATGAAACGGCCTCTGATCTGTTGTCTTTCCAGTTAACGAATGCAAGGAACGAAGCTTCCCTTCGTTCCGAGACACTCGCTCCTGCTTCTGTCCAGCAGTTTGCACATCAACAGGCCATGTCCTTGGGCTCTTTCGAACCTTCCAGCCAAGGCTGGAAGGAAGCAGAGCTCGACTTTTCACCTCTTGGTCCAGGTACACACAGCTGGCTTGTAAACGCGCATATCGAAGGGAAATTCATTGGATATATGATTATTACAGCCAACCGAAGTGGGCTATTACAGCTAAGTGAATATGGTCAGGGAGAACAAAATCCATATAACCTCTCTCTGCTCCACCAATCTCTTAAACGGCATAATTTGAATCTGGAGGAGTTATCGCGCGAAGTGGAAATACATTTACAATATGCCTCCCCCTTGCTTGCATACTGGAAAGTGGAGCAGTCTGGTGCTGCTGCAATTTATATCGATGCAACCAACGGCGACACATTACCGAATGGCGTTGTGAAGGCACTTGAACATGACCTTCGGGAGGAGCAAACTCGATCTTCCATGCTCCCCGTATCTGTACAGCTCCATTCCAAAATAGCAGAATCATCCACTGCCTCATCATTCTCAGCAAATCCGATCCATTTGCAACCTGTATTTGATCCGGCTGACAATCTGTCATGGATTACTTCCAAAGCGGTACCTGCAACAGGTTTGCAGCCATTGATACAGCAGTGGAAAAAGCATCAACACATCGTATTTTCCGCTGATGATCGTAATGTGCTGTATGGCGGCCCTCTTCCTGTCAGCGGATATCAGGTTTGGCAAAAGAATAATACATCGGAGGAAATGGAATACGTGGCGATCGGGGGACATTCTTCAGTAAGACGATTTGTTCCTCTGGACACCCTAATCGAGGATGGTCATTTTTACACTTTTAAGCCATAGGATATCCATTTGGAGACAACAAAAAACACAAATAAGACGCCTTCCCTTGATTCTGAATCAGGAATGCGTCTTTTTAATTTCAATCTGCTGCTCGGATCAATCGCTTTATCCTTTGCCAGAAGAACTTCGTTTTTGCATTTTTCCACGTGGGTCCAATGCTTTTTCTTTTTTTCCTACCCACAGGGATACAGCAAATGGAAGCATGCCAAACCATTTCATTGCCCAAGGCTCTTTTGCTTTTGTACGCCCCTTGCGCTCTTCTTTTGGTGTATCGATAAAATGAACGACACGCTGCGTAATATACTTCACCAGCTCATCACTTTTGGCCATATTCCCCTGCCTCCTTCGTACATTAGATTTTGCATCATTCGCTTCAATTCGCTCCCGGGTACGATACCTCTATTGTGCGCAGATCAGCCCGTGGATAAACATTTCTTTGCTTCACGAAGTATGAAAAAGCCAATATTGCACAGTCTAATGCCAAAGGTATCCATCCCATTCTTTGTGGATAAGATGCCAATGACAAGAAGGAGCGTGCATACTCATGGTTAAGCTGCTGACGGCATGGATGACATGGCTGATCGGGATCAATCTTATACTTTTGACACCTGCACAAGCCATCTCCGCTGCTATTCCATCAACACAACCCATCCCTAAGTCCGTGAGTCCCTCGCTGCTGCCTGTTACGGATGGAGACGCCTATCGCTCCACACACCATGCATTTGCTGCTCCAGTCATTTTGCTGGATGTTGGACATGGCGGTATTGACGGCGGGACGACAGATCACGGGGTACTGGAAAAAGACATCAATCTGGCCATCAGCCAAAAGGTGTACCTCCTTCTTCGCAGCAAAGGGTATGCTGTCATCATCAACCGGCTTGGTGATTATGCACTGAGTGACGAGAATCGCTGGCTGAACAGCCGATCCCGTCATCGCAAGGACCTGGCCCAGCGCAAGAGCCTTAGTGAAGAAGTAAGCACCGATATCGTTGTCAGTATCCATGCCAACTGGAGTCCCAAGTCGGCTACAAGAGGACCGGTTGTACTCCACCAAAAGGAAGGCCGCAGCTACCTGCTCGCAGAGTCCATCCAGACCGAACTTAACCAGCTGTTTGGTACACAGCGGGGGGTAGTGTGGGGTAAACCTTTCTATCTGCTGAATCAGGTGAAACAGCCGGCAGTTATCGTTGAAACGGGATTTCTGAGCAATGCAAAAGACCGGGCCATGATGAGTGATCCTGCAGAGCAGAAACATATCGCCCAGTCCATTGCAGATGGCATTATTTATTATTTGTCGGCAGTGTAGGGGCAGCATGCCAGTGCCAAACTTCACGAACAAGATCTCCGATGCCGACAAACTCAATTTGATCCTGCAGACGGGTGACAGATTCGTTCACAACGCTGGATGTGTTTAGTCCCGTCTGACCCACATGCCCAATGACGACACATATATTTTTCTCCATGGCTCGCTTCACAGCCAAATCCATCTGCTGACGAATATGCGGCTTCGAATTTCGGTCATCAAGGAAAATATCATTGCCGACCGGAGGCATATTTTTGGAAACAGCGAGTTCACCCACAACCGAACGAAAATTGGTGCGACTGTCCACAAAAAACAGCCCGCGCTCGCGGCATACATCGAGCACAATCGACATGATGCGTTTGTCGGAAGTAATTTTGGAACCCATGTGATTGTTCATGCCAATGGCGTAAGGAACATCATCAATGGCTTTCTCCACGCGTTCGCGGACTTCCTCGTCCGTGAGATTGGATGTGATCGCACCCGGACCCAGCCACTCAGGTTTCCCCGCTTTGGGCTCCATCGGCATGTGCACAATCACATCCATTCCTTTTTCATGCGCAGCCGCAGCGTCTTGCTTCGTGGTTGGCAAAAATGGCATCACGGCAAGCGTAAGTTTGACTGGCATGTTTAATATCTCCGCAGTGCCTTTCATGTCGTTACCCGCATCATCAATAATAATTGCCATGCGTTTATGCTGTGATTTGGATTGAGGTATTACGGTTGATTGTGTTTGCTCCGAGGCAAGTGACCTTGCACTGCAAATCATTGGACCCCCTCCGTAAACGATAAACAACATACACACCAGCATCAAAGTAATTCGAATCGTCCATGGACTGGACGCCCCTGTTCGTTCGGCCTTTTTCATCCATCGTTCCCTCCTTTATTGTGTTACATCATTATTTGAACAATGAAGTAGGAATATGTTAGACAAAAAAAGCCTGTTCCAGTCATAAAGAAGGGGACCTCCCCGAGAGAAGACCCCCTTCACAAAATCACGAATCAATCCATCTTATTTGGTACCCCATAGCTCCATGCGCTGTGCGTATTTCTGGTTAATGATGTCTTCGACCTTCTCATCTCCGGCCTTTTTCATATCCTCAAGCATTTTATCGAAGATGGCATTCGCTTCTGCCTCGGTTGGAGCAATAATGGCTCTGGTAATGCTTTGGTCCATAATATCCTTGACCTTTTGGGCCGTCAGCGCTTCCGGTGTTCCACCGTCAGGATTGAGGTTGTCATATTCTGCGGTATCCCATACCGAATCGCCCAGACTCTTGATCGCCAGTTCATCGACTTCACTTCGTTGGTATTTAACGGCCATATCATACGGCTGTCCATTCGGATCCAGACCATTTTTGATAAACCACAGCCATTTTCGAACCCCGCTTGTCTTCACGGTCTCATCCCAATTATCCTTGAAGCTTTGCAGGAATGCTGGGTCAGGTTGCCGCTTTCCATCCACCATGGTGTATTGTTCGCCTTCCTTGCCCCACAGGAGTAAGTGCTGTCCTTCATCACTGGCCAGGTAGTTGAACAGCTTCATCGTTTCTTCGGGATGTTTGTTGTTTTTGGTAATGGCGATGGCATCCCATCCCAGTGAGCTTCTCGGTCCAAAAGTCGTTTGGCCCGGGTCTACGCCAGGAGCTACAACTTTATAAGCGAATAACTGATTTTTCTCCCCGCCGTCCTTTTTCAGCGCTGCATTTCCGTTTCCTGGATCCCAATACGCGCCTGGGGTGGAGAATACCGCTCCTGTCGTGAGCTTTTGAATCCACGTTTGTGTTTTGCTAATGGCGAATTCCTTCTCGATCAATCCTTCTCTATACAAACGATTCATATATAGTAACATCTCACGATACTTCGGATCCTTGACATCATATTGCAGTCGTCCGTTATTATCGTAATAGGTTTTCAAACCCCACATCCCTTTGAAGGTCCCCAGATTCGCCCCCATGTTCTCTCCGTTCATCGTCATGGGGACCGACTCTTTGCCATCTATCGTGTTGTATTTTTCTTTGAACTGTTTAAGAAGTGCTTCAAACTCGTCCGTCGTCAGCGGCTCAGACCCATCCGCCTTATCCGGAGCAAGTTCTTCCAGCAGGCTTTGCCTCATCAGCATGCCAAACACCGGATCACTATCGAGGCCATACCAATTTGCCAGGTAGTAATTTTTGCCGTCCGTATAACGTGTCTTGGTCAATGTGTCCCCATACATTTCTTTCAGATCTGATCCGTATTTCTCAATTAACTCATCGAGCGGAATGAAGGCCCCGCTTGAGATGTATTTATCCAAAGAGGCATCTCCCCGGCTCATGACCACCACATCAGGGTAATCACCACTCGCCAGCATCAAGCTCAGCTTTTCCGTCGGATTTCCCGTCGGCTGCTGGATGGAAATCTCTATACCGGTCTGTTTGGTGATTTGCTGGGCTACAGCATCGGTAAATGGCTCTCCTTTGGTATTGCCATCAAACCAGGTTAACGTAATAGGGCCTTGTTCAGCTCCCTTTTCGTCTGTGCCCGAACTTTCTTTCCCCTCATTCGAGGAGCAGCCCGCCAGCAAACCCAAGACTAACGCAGCAGTAATACCCATGACCATCCATTTTTTTGTTTTTTTCATTGACACCCTAATTCCTCCCAGTGAATAAGTACTTTACAGACTTATTGAGCAACCAATTAACGCTGTACCACCCCCTCTCAGGAGCGGCCGCCGAATAACTCTCCTCCGGCAACCAGACCAACGAATAGATTAACTCTTTACAGCTCCCAAAGTCATACCCTTGACAAAATATTTCTGCAAAAAAGGATATACCAGAATAATCGGTAACGTTGCTACCATTGTTGCTGCCATTCGGATGGTGTCACTCGAAACAGCATTTCGCTTGGCTGAGTTGGCCAGCATCTGCGTTTGCGATACCATCCCACCGGTCTGAAACTGACTCAAGATTTTGACCAGAACAGCTTGCAAAGTCTTCAGGTCCGAGCTGTAAGTAAAGGCATAGGAGTCAAACCAGGCGTTCCAATGGCCAATGGCCTGAAATAATCCCACTGTCGCAAGTACAGGTGTCGTCAGCGGCATGACAATTCGGAAAAATATCGTAAGATCGTTGGCTCCGTCCACTTTAGCCGATTCCTCAATCTCATGGGGGAGCTGTTCCATAAACGTACGTACAATAATCATGTAAAAAACGTTCATCAGACTGGGCAGAATGAATACGGAAAACGTATCAATCATGTTCAGGGCTTTAAGTACCATGTAATAGGGGATCAATCCGCCGCCGAAATACATCGTGAAAATGAAGTACAAATTCCAGCCTTTGCGACCCACCAAGTTCCGCCTGCTCAGCGGATAGGCCAGCATTGTGATGACCAGGACCGACAGCGGGGCACCGATCAGTGTTCGTTTGACCGTGACCCACAGCCCATTCAGAATCTCACTGTCCTTCAAAATCTGGCTGTAGCTGTCCAAGGTAGGGACGCGAGGCCACAAGTAGACGCCGCCACGGACCGTATCCTCCGCGCTATTTAATGAGAGAACGAGTATATTCCAAAAGGGTAGGAATGTAACTAGTAGCACCATGATAAGAATGAGATAAACAACTAATTTAAAAATCCGATCGCCGAATCTGTTCAATAACATCCTGAGCACTCCTTTCCTTCTTGTTTAAAATAAAGCCTGGTCGTTCACTTTTCTTGAGATACGGTTCACAATGACAACGAGAATAAATGCGACAACGGATTTGAACATTCCAACGGCTGCTCCGTATGAAAACATGCTGTTTTGCAAGCCATATTTGTAGGCATAGATATCGATGACTTCCGAATATTCGAGCACAGTGTTATTTTGCAGCAGATACTGCTGTTCGAAGCCCGCATTCAAAATTCCACCGACCGCAAGAATAGCCAGGATTACAATGGTTGGGCGCAACGCAGGAAGAGTGATGTGCCACATTTGCTTAAATCTGCTCGCTCCATCCACCCTGGCAGCTTCGTAGAGTTCCGGATTGATTGAGGAAATGGCGGCAAGATACATAATTGCACTGAAACCCATCTCTTTCCACATGTTGGACAAGGCAATAATCCACCAGAATAAAGGTCCGTTTTGCATAAAGGCAATCGGATCATCAACAATCCCCAGCAGAACCAGAATATTATTCAGCATTCCATCTGAAGCAAGCAGCGTAATCACAATATTGGCGGCAATAACCCATGAGATAAAATGGGGCAAATACGATACTGTCTGTACAAAACGCTTGAAAAACCCCTGTCTGGCTTCGTTCAGTACAAGCGCGAGTATGATTGGTGCAGGAAACCCGAATAGCAATGTCAGCAAGCTAGTTGCAAGCGTATTGCGCATGACCCGGTAGAAATCTCCCGTGGTGAAGAAATACTCAAACCACCGGAAGCCTACAAACTCGGCATGGAAGAACTGGTGAAAAAAAGACTCCCCACCCGGCTGATAATTCGTAAATGCCATATATAGCCCGAACATGGGACCATAGGAAAATAACAATGTTGCAATGAAGGCAGGTAGCATAAGCACGAATAACCATTTTTGGTCTTTTAGTCTGCTCATCAGATTATTGCTCCTGACCGTTTTGATAGCGCTTACCTTGTGCATCAAATGCCCTCCCTTTTTCTTTATAACAGTCATGATTGGCGTGATCCAGATTCAACTGTTTACCTTTTTATCTTAATTTTGATAGCGCTTACTTACCATACTTCAATGCTCCGAAAAATGCCGCTTTTTAACGATGTTTTCGGTGAAAACCGTTATTGGATTTCCATATTTGGTCTGCTATGATGAACTCTATGTAATGAATCTTCAATGGAGAGAGGGCTCCTTCATGCGTCCATTTTACAGAAAATACATCTATATGCCTTTTGTAAATCTAAACTTCAGGTCCAAACTATTTCTGGTATTTGTTCTGGTCACCATTATTCCGATGATGCTGTTGGTTTATTTTTCGTTTGAACTCACCAAATCCAAGCTGACCGAGCAGATTTACATCAATATGATGAATTCGACCGCACAGATTACCAAAAACCTGGAAAATAAATTGGACAGCTATGAACATATTTCAGCCTCTATTTATCTGGATAATCGACTAGCCAATTACCTGACGTCTGAATATCAGGATGATCCTTCCTATTTGGATGTCTATAATTATATTGGTAATCGCATAGATACCATCATGGCTGCCTACCCTGATTTTGATAGCGCATTCATATACTCGGACAATCCATCTCTTCCCAAAGATCATTATTACATCAAGCCCATCACGCCTGAGGTTCAAGAGACCGAACTATACCAGAAGCTGCAGCAGTCGTACGGTAATATCATTCACCTCTCCTCCCCGATAACAGAAGAAGGTCCCGCTATGTTTACCCTTGCGAGGCTGCTGAACAATAATAGCAATCAATATCCCTATGGCATGCTGGTATTCCAAATTTCCGAGTCTGTCATCTATTCGTTAATGGAAAAGGAAGCCGGAGGCAAAGACATCTTTATCATGAATGACCAGGGCATTATTTTATCATCTGCAGACAAAAAGTTAATCAATACCCGTCTGCCGGAACTGCTTCAGCAAAACTTCGAAGAATCTCTTTCCGGCAGATTTGACACAACCTATCAGGGGGTTAAGGCACTCGCCGTATATAACACGCTAAAAAATGGCTGGAAGACGGTTTCCATCTTCCCTTATGACAGCATTATCAAGGATGCCAAATCCCTGTCACAGCTCATTATCAAAATTTCTCTCGGCTTTATTGGTGTAGCCCTGTTACTGATCTATATTACCGCTTCGCTGTTCAGCAAACGCATCAGGACGTTAATCCGGATGATTCGGCGGATCGAACGCGGCGACTTTAATCCAACGCATGAAGAACAACTGGGCAGTGATGAGATAGGCCAGCTTCACTTTGCATTTCAGCAAATGACAACCCGTTTGAGAAGTCTTATTACCGAGGTATATCAGAAGGAGCTGCAGAGCAAAGAAGCAGAACTCGATCTTCTGCAAGCCCAGATCAACCCTCATTTTCTGTATAACACGTTGGGCTCGATCTCTTCTCTCGCCATAAAGCATCAAGATCCCCAAATTCAGGAGATGGTCCTGAATCTGGCCAAGTTTTATCGGATATCACTGAACAAAGGTAAAAGCATTCTAACCATTAACGAGGAAGTAAAACTGACCCAGAGTTACAATGCCATACAGCTCATCCGGTTCAAGGGACAGCTGAATTTCATCTATACCATCGATCAAACGATTTTGCCTTACTCCACTGTCAAGCTTGCTCTGCAGCCATTTGTGGAGAATGCGATTATTCATGCCATTTGGAATCAGGAAAGGCCACTGAATATTCACATCAAAGGGGTCGTCGAAAATAATTCAATTATTCTCTCCGTCATAGATGACGGCATGGGCATGTCGCGTGATACCCTTCAATCACTGCTTGAAGACAAACCAGGACGAGGTTATGGGATATCCAACGTAGATCGACGGATTAAGCTGAAATTCGGTGAATATTACGGTGTAAAAGTATACAGCCGACTGGGTGCGGGGACGACCATACAAATCATCCTTCCCCAGAATCAAGTTCAGGTCTGAAATGCACGGTCACGGTCATTGGCAGGAGCAAGCGTGTATGGATAAGTAATACGCGGGTATGGATGCTTCTGCCCTTTTTTGTTATATAAATTGCTCATGAATTCTTCATTGAAATACATAAATAAGGCTGCGAATCACTCCGCAGCCCCCAGAATTACTTCAAAATCAGGTTATAGATGACCTGTGCCGCTTCTGCCCGGGAAGCGATCTCTTTGGGTCCAAACTGCCCCTGCCCTTTCCCTTGAATCAGGCCAAGATTGGCTGCAGTCATTATTGATGCATTTGCCCATGATGAAATCAGATTCATATCCGTGAATGCTGCGTCCTTGGAAACTAGAGGGCTCTGATCCCTGCCCAGGGCATATCCCTTCATCAGCATTACCGCCATTTCCTCCCGAGTAATTGGTTTATCCGGTTCGAACATATTCTGACTTTTGCCGCTTACAATTCCCGCCTTGTACGCGATGGAGATTGGCGAAGCATACCAGCGATCATCCGTTACATCACGAAATTCCACTTCACCTGCCGATGTCAACCCCAGGGAATGTACAAGCATTGAAGTGAATTCGGCTCGCGTAACCGCACGTCCTGGTTCATACAGGTCTCCGCTTGTACCTTCAACAAGCAGCTTGGCCGCCAACTCCTTGATGACGGGGCTCGCCCAGTGGTAGGCAGGGACATCCGTAAAGGTGCGATCCAGCTCCAAAACAGCATATGTGCTGAAGTCGCTGATTTCTCCTGAGAGTACATCAGCTGCATACTCTCCATGAACAAAATCAAGCTCACCATTGTCAGCAATAGCATAAATGCCACCCTGTGTGGGATTAAAACCTTCCATTGCACTTAGACCCAAAACGAATGGTTTTTCAACATTGGAAAGTGTTTCGCTTAAGCCTGATTTACTCTGAACCGATAAGCTAAACTCGTAGATCTCTCCCTTCAGCGATACCTTTGCACGCGACCTGGTCTGCACTCCAGCAATGACTTCATTAGCTCTACTGCCAAGCGAAACCATTCTGAGAGAAATCGTGCTGTCTTCCCGCTGCCCTTCTGGCAGCTTATTTATAAGCTGCTGCAGCACCTCAGCAGGAATGTGGAGACTTAGCTTACCCGATTCCACTGCCAACGCGTAGTTTCCGAGTTGGCGGACAATAGCAGAAGATAACTGCACTTCCTTCGTAACTCCCTTGATCTCCACTACAGCTTTTCCAGACTCCCTGTTGATTTGCAGCATATCTGCCGTGATCGTCAGGGTTGTAGTGACACCTCCTTGGTTCGGGATGTTCCCAGACGTAGTGTTGTTATGATTATTGCCAAGGCTGCCTGAGTTTTCGGGAGTCCCAGGGCTTTCTGGATTTGATGGATTTGATGGGTTCTCAGGGGTATTCGTGTTTTTCGTTAATTTCACCAATCTCGATTCAGCTGGTTCAAGAGCTGCCGACCATGAACCCGAGACGGAAGATACTTCTCCTGACCATAGGTCTGTTAGAGAGTAAGATTGGGAAGCATTCAGTCCGGCGCGTTCGAAGTCAATCGTTCGGGCTGTCGCATTGGTAGCACTGTAATTAAATACGGCAAGGTAATAATCTTCGCCATCCTTGAGCACAAACGTATCTGCAGCATTCGCATTGGTATTGCCTTCAAGCGGCTTAAATGCCTTCCCCTTCAGCGCAACATTCAGAACCTCCGTATTGTTATACAAGGCAGTCATGTATTCCTGAGCTTTTGGATCGTTCACATCATCGGAATCCATCATCACAGTCCCGGCAATTACACCCGAGTTAACCCGGCTGCGGGCTTCGGCCAAACTTGAAGCACTGCTTAATACCAGATGGTCAGGGTCTGTATAGGAATAAATGGTTCCATTTTGCCAGAAGCCATAGGTTAATGAATTCAGCATATACTCTGTCTCATTGATATTGCCGTAGGTATCGCAGGAGATGCGTCTGCTGTGAGCATATTGGCTTGGAAAGATCGGTGCAATGGATACACTAATGAACATTTTTCCGTCCAGCCGGTCTTCAACATAACGCATGCCTTCATTGTACGCCTGGATGCCAGTGGATACTTCTGGATCAACATGTTTTCCTTCCAGAGAGCCGTGAGTCAGAAAATCCAGTTTGATAAAGGTGAACCCGAGATTTTTGAACTTATCCAGGAAGTAATCCATCCGCATTTTGGCTCCCGGATGCGTTACATCCAGTGGATAGGCTCCGTCCAGGGTAGGCAGAGGATTACCCGCATTGTCCTTAAGCACGATATCGCCATACGTATATTGGTTATTGGTGCCTTCAACGGTCTGACTCATATTGTTACCCCAGTACACAAAAGGAGCCCAATAGATCCCTGCTTGCTGACCGTTACCCTTAATTACAGATACAGCCTGTGCAAGCTCTTCATCACTCAAATTGTCCCAGTAGGAATCCATGTTGATAAAGACATTGCCGCTATTGTTGAATTTGTTCAAATTGTTCTTAAAGTAGTTGGAGACATCCACAACGTTCTGGTAAGACAGTGTGCTGCCATACGCTCCCCAGCTATTCCAGCCGACTGGAACGCCTTGCGGAAGCTGCGGATTCAATTTCAGCGGCGGAGTTATAGTTGCATTGGCCTTTCCGTATTCTTCAAGTCCTGTCCGGTAATCACTGAACCCTCCCACCATAATCAGCGGCGAGGACAGCTCCGTGCCAGTCAGACTGCCATGAGGTTGCGTATCCCGGGTAACATCACTCGCAGCCCCTCCATAAACGACAAGCTCATGAAGACGATTAGCAGATCCTTTCCAATCAATACCTGTTTTCCAGGTATCATGGGTCACAGAACCAATTACCAATCCATTGCGTGTTGCGTTATTAAAGATGGCGGTCATTTCATAACTAGTATCTGCGCGGTTCATCGTTTGGGATTTGTAACGTATCCAGGCATCATTGTCAAAAGGCACGGTGAGGACACGATTATCTGCGCTATCCCCAATGTCCACGCCACCCGTATTGGTCACGGTAATCGGGGACATGTAATTGCTCATGATCTCCATTTCGCTAATTGCACTCAGGCTGGTCAGAAAATACGTCTTATCTTCATAGAAACGATAAACCTGCTTCAATGTCGGTTTGCCAGCCGATGTATGAACAAATGCAAGTTCAATTCCTTTGCCGAATTCGTCGTCCAATTCGATCGGTGCACCAGCACTTGCATGACTTTCATAATCTTTGCTCTCCACAAGAGCTTCGCCCAATTTAATACTGCTGTATACACCTCGGAGCTTCTGTCCGTCCGCCCAGCTATAACCGGCAAAGCCTGTTTGGGTATTATAAGATACTTCATAGTGGTCATTGGATACGAGAAATCCGTACGTATAATCCGTTACCGATATTGCTCCATATTGATGCGTATCGCCCGGTGTCCCCAAGTCGTCTTCTTCGCCAGGATTCCCTGGCTCCTCTTCATTGTCTTCCAATCCGACAATGACAATCTTGTCGATGTCAGGGGAGTACCAATTGTTATCATCGATCAGGATTGTGTTACTCCCTGCGTTCAGGGGCAGCGTCACAGCATAACTTCCAACGGTATCCCAATCCGCAGTCTTCGGTGGTTCTTCAAATTGCTTCGCTCCACCATTGGCACTAATATTAAACGGCCGGGGATCACCCGAAATGTAGTAAACGTCGGCTTTATAACTTCCCGACTCGCTCACTGTCACATTGTTGAATTGTAATGAGCTGCCTTGGTACATACCTCCGACCTTCTTGCCTCCTGAAGCAGACGGACTATCCGAGACAGAGGCATTTCCGCTCAGCGCATTTCCGTCCGCCTCGGCTTCATAGCTATTCGTATCGTTCGCCTGGACCATGCCTGCAATCGGACCAATACCTGTCACGAGAGAGAAGCTCAAGAGGAACACAAAGGCTTTTTTCAGGACTCGATTAAACATAACATTCCTCCAAATTCATAATGATTGGGCTATCGCTGTGTTCATACTGTCCATTTAAGCAGTAGTACTCGCTTTTTTGTAATCGCTTTCAAATTACAATAAATGCTCATCCTCCTTCTCTGTTTTTCTATAAACTCTTGTTCCTTGTTCTTTGTTCCTCATTGCCCGCTGTCTGAATTCCTACTATTGGGGCTGAATGATTAGGTTACATGCCTAATTGTAAAAAGAGAAATCGCAATGATCCATATCCCAATTTTACGATTCATATCGGAATGTCTCTTTCATTGATACGAAGGTTCAGATACCGAACGATCAGATTGTTTTTCTATATTCATTTGGCGTAACCCCCTCATTTTTAAGAAAAAGGGAAATGAAATAAGATGTGCTCTCGTAACCCACTCTCTGTGCAATATCATGAATCTTCAGTGAGCCGTCTGCCAGCATCTCCCTAGCTTTATCAAGCCGGATACGAGTCAAATAATCATGGATGGTCATTCCTGTCTTATCTTTGAAAATGGATCGCAAATAGTTTGGCGACAGATAAACCTGCTCAGACAGGCTGTTGATGGTAATGGGGTGATTATAATTTTGATCAATAAGGGTCCGCACCTTATGAATCAGTTTTTCATTCTTGTCCATAAACCGCTCGCCCAGCAGACTCACGGCATTTCCTGCCGCATCCAGGATCAGGCACTCAATCTCATGCAGCGAAAGCGCATTATAAATGGAGTGGTATAGTTCCGCTCGTTGAACCCCCTTCGCAATTGGCTCCTGAACCTGTTCCAGCAATTCATCGACAAGGCCTATGGACCAGTCACATATGATCTTCTTTTTCATTCGCATTGCGGCCAGGGTCTCAAAATATCGGTGCAGCTTCTGTGCCGTCCATTCAAAATCCAGTCGATGAATAGCCTCAAACCACTCCTGCTTATCAAAAGACGGCATATCTTCGCTGTACAATTGAATCGTTACGGCTTCCGCATGAATCATCGTTCCGGTTCCTTCATAAAAACGTTCGCTCAAGATCACACGCATTTGCTCATATAGGCAATGAATATTGGATAATACCATTTCTTGGCCGCCTACAGCAGCAGTCACCGTGAAATCCAGCGCACTTCGCATGGCAGCCGCCAAGTCTTCCCAGGCATAATATCCAGGCTGTTGATCTGCCTCCATAAACAGCCCTGTCTCGCCTTCTTTGTAAGCAACAAAGATAACCTCCAGATTCTTCGCTTTAAAGTAGAAATTCAGATAAGACACCAGCCTGCCGGTGCAATCCTCCAGACTTAGCTGCTCCCCCTCCACCTCAATGGGATCGATGCTGAACAAGGCCAGTGAATAACGCGATGTCGCGGGCAAACGGGTTAACCGGCTAAAATCGGATGCCAGTTCTGCAGCACGAGTCACATCTTTTTCGTAGGACAGCTCCTTCAGAAGGTTGGCTTTGGCCGCCTCTGTGGAACGTCTTTTCATGCCAACTTCCTCACAGCGCTGCTTCACCTTCGATATAACGCTTTCAATTTCACTTGGATCAAGTGGTTTTAGCAAATATCCGACAGCTCCTACATTAAGAGCCGATTTCACATAATGGAATTCATCGTGCCCTGTCAGAAACATCACTTGAATGGAGTCGTACAACTCATGTATTTTTCTAGCCAAATCAATTCCATTCATAATTGGCATCTGAACATCGGTAAGTACAATATCAGGCTGAGTGGCCTCGATCTTCTCCAAGGCCTCCCTGCCATTGCTCGCTGTTCCAATGATGTAGATCCCCATCTCTTCCCAGCGGATATAATCTCTCATCATCTCAAGTCCAAGCTCTTCATCGTCTACAAGAAAAATGCTGTACATCGAAGTCCCTCCCATTTTGATCTGTCTGTGTCTCTATTATATGTTTTTCCCTCCGTTCGACCAGATCGAATTATTATGAAGGTTCTTTTCAGTTTGAAATTATGGTACTAACAACTCCAGCTGAGCGTTGAATTTGTAATTTACTCCCGCTTCGGCATGAAGGGTCGTTCTAAGCCCTCCTCTGCAAACCGTAAATACTCCAGGTGAAAAGGTACGAATTGTAGCGGATATCAGCTCCCCGTTCTCCCAAACTGCATCAACCTCGGCATTGCCTTTGGCTCTTAACCCGGATACCTCTCCCTTACTCCAAGCCTGCGGCAGAGCTGGCAGCAGATGAATCTCGCCTGCATAACTTTGCAGCAGCATTTCCGCAATAACGGCGGTTCCTCCAAAATTTCCATCAATGACAAAAATATTGGTTTCAGCACCGGCAATGCCCGATTTCGAATAGGTCAGCAAATTATCGAAACACAGCCCACTGATTAGGTGGGAGATATGCTTGTAGGCCATCTCTCCGTCACGCAGCCTGGCAAAACCCAGCCCAAACAGGGCCGCCGTAAATTCCACATCCTCCAGTTCTTCCTGCTGCATCCGGTTCTGCATCATCACTCTTGCTGCCGAACCGAGTTCAGGTGTCCGATCCGGTGTAATCTGATGACCTGGATACAAGGCGAATAGATGTGACATATGTCGATGCTCCGGCTGTGCTTCCTCATAATCCTCCAGCCATTCCTGCAGTTGTCCTTTCTTCCCAATCTGCAGGGGCGGCAGCTTGGCAATGGCTTCCTTCAATTTTCGTCCAAGTTCCTCATCCCGATTCAGCAGTTCCACCGACTTCAGGCAAAATTCGAACAGCTCACGTACCAGAATCTGGTCCAATGTCGTTCCCATCGAGAGCTGGTGCACGGTACTGCCAGAATGATCGGGATAGAAATGATTCTCTGGGGAATTGGAAGGACCGGTCACCAGCCAGCCATATTGGGGATGAACACTCATATAGTCCAGATAGAAGGCTGCGGCTTCTTTAAGCACGGGATAGGCCGTTTTCTCCAGAAAAACAAGGTCTTGGCTATATTCATAATGCTCAATCAATTGAGTGGCAAGCCACAGTCCGCCTGTAACATTCAGCCCCCACGAAGTATCCCATCCAGGAAGTGTGAATCCCCAGACGTTGGAGAAGACATGCGCAACCCAGCCTTCGCTTCCATATAAGTTACGAGCCGTTGATCTACCCGCTGCTGCCAGATCTTCAATATATCTCGCCAGCGGTAGATGACTGTCTCCCAGATTCGTAATTTCCGTTGGATAATAGTTCATTTGGGTATTGATGTCCAGGTGATAATCACAGCTCCATCCCATACGACAGGCCTCTCCGTCATTCCATATTCCCTGAAGGTGCAGCGGCAGCGGAGAATTGGCGCGGGAACCGGCAATGGTCAGATACCGGCCGTATTGCAGGAACATCGCGAACAGCTGTGGATCATCGCTTCCGCCCCTCGCGAGCATTCGGATGCGCTGATCCGTTGACAGATCGGCTTTGCTTGCAGTCCCAAGATGAATCCTAACCTTGTCGTACTGCTCGCTGTAGTCCCCGATATGATCCCTTCTCAGCAGGGGATAGCCTTTGTCCACCGCCTTTTCCAGCGTGAGGAGGCTCTCCTTTCTCCACGCCGCTTCAGCACGGCGATAATCGGTGCTGACTGTGAAGTAAATCCAGGCCTCATCCGCTCCAGCGACAGTCAACTTTCCGTTTCCTCCAGTAACCGTACCACCAGACACGACAACCTTCACATAACCTTGGGCCCACACACCGCATTTGCCGTTGCTATGGACATTCTCTGTTGCCTGACCTTTGAATTCCAGTGTGCCATCATTTAGAACGGCGCACTGGAACGATTCCGCGCCTCCCTCCAAGCCGAGCGTAAAAGATACGCCTCCGGAGGCATCACTCCAAACTTTAGAGACAACCAGATCATCGGCATGGGATGCAAAAACCTCACGGTTCAGCGTTGTATGGTTGTTCCTCCAGACTGTCCTCACCAGTGCCTGGTTCAAATCCAGCTCGCGCCGGAAGCTTCCCGCTTCCATGTGGTCCGGGCTCTCCTCGGAAAATTGGATAACAACCTCACATAACCCCAGATTCGTTCCGAAATTTTGCTTATTCGGCTGCAGATACTGCTTGGCAAGACGATCACCTTCATCGTAATTGCCCGCGTAGAAATGACGCCGCATCTCCTCCAGCGTTACTTTTCCTCCTTTAAAAGCAGGCTCCGGGTCTGTTTGCCCTGACCAATAGGTAACCTCACTCATGCTCCACACTTCACGATGTGGTGATGCCATGACAACCGCACCCATCCTCCCGTTACCCAGCGGCAGCCCCTGAGACCAATTCACTGCAGGGGTGGAATACCACAATGTAAAATCGTCCATTTCATACCCTCCTCTTCAAATTGGATAAGCTGTTAATACGTTAAAACAAATAAAACGCGCTGTCTGTATTGAACAAAAGCGCGCAATTATTTGATTCGAGTTGAAGTAACTGTCAGCTTCCTTTAACCGTCAGTCTGAAGATTTTAGACTCTGCTGGTACCAGCGTTACGTTCAGATCGCCGAAGGTTTCCCCTTGTAATCCTTCCCACAGCTCCTCATAACTGTAAACGGTGCTGGCATCAAGTCCGGCTCGTTTCAGAGAAATTGTTTTGTGTACCTCACGTGCAGCATCGAAATTGAAAACAGCCAGATAGAAGCTCTTTTCTTCAAGCAGTTCAAGTACAAACACGTCTGAAGCCCCCTTGCCGCAATCTCCCTCAACCGGACGGAAGGTTCGGCCCAATCGGGCAACATTCATGATTTCGTTGTTTGCAAGCCACGCTTTTGCCCGTTCCCCAGCCTCCGCTTGGCGGAAATCATCTCCGAGCAGTAATACCGTACCGGCAATCACCGAAGCAGTCAGACGGCTTCTCCCTTCCTGCAAGCCAGTCGCTTCCTGGTTGAAGCTCTTGTACAGCACGGAATGATCCGGATCATTGAATCGGTACAGCGTATTATTCATCCACCATCCATAAGTCAGTGAGTTTAATAAATATTCCGTATCCTGAAGCGTGCCGAAGACATCGCAGGAAATGCGGCGACTGTGGGCGAAGGCGTACGGAAACAGCGGTGCAATGGACAGGTTAATGAAGAATGGCCGGCCAATGGCTTCCGGTGAAAGTTTTTGCTGCAAGTAAGACATGCCATAGTGGTAAGCTGCAATCCCTGTCGTGATCTCCGGGTCGTGATGCTGTCCTTCCAATGCACCGTGAGCGAGGAAGTCCAGTTTGATATACTCAAATCCTTCCGATATGAATTTGTTTGCGAACCAGTCGATTCTTAACCGATTCCCTGGATGTGTCGGGTCAATAGCCAAACCGCCATCCACATCCGGCAAAACCTCACCTTCACTGTCCCGCAGCAATATATCCCCGTAGGTATACTGGCCATCCGTTCCTTCCACGACTTGACTGAATTGTTCCGGGCTTCCCCAGAAAGCAAAAGGCGTCCAATACGTTCCAGCTCTGTGTCCGTTTTGCCGCACCCGATCCAATGCATCCTTCATTTCTTCGGGTGTAAAATTGTCCCAGAAGGCATCAAAGTTGATGTACAGGGTGCCTTCATTCTGAAACCCCAAAGGCTGTACTTCCTTTTTCAAAAAATCACTGGTCGACGTATACAAATCGTAGTCCAGTTCACTCATTGCGGCAGACCAACTGTTCCAGCCGACAGGCACTCCGCCTTCCCATGGCAGCGGGGCCTCAATCCAGGTGTTGGTACGGCCGTAAGCTTCGAGTCCCTCCCGGTAGTCTTCGTAAAATCCGATGAATACGAGTGGTGATTCAATTCTCTTTCCCTTCACATAACCGTGAGGCTGAAAATCGCGGGTCAACTCGCTGACGGCACCGCCGTAAAGATCAAGTTCGTCGATGTGCCCGCTCCGTTCGCTTTTGAACCGAATTCCTGTTTTCCATACCTTATGGGTGAGAGAACCCATAATGATTCCACGGCGGCTGTCTGGCTCGAATAATGCTGCAGCTTCATAGCTTTCGACTTCCAGTGGCGGTTTTATCACCGTATATCGGACCCATTTGTCGTTGTCAAAAGGTACCCGCAGAATGCTGAGCTCTTGTTGTTGAGCTTCACCAACGCCAAGTGATATTTGTTTGGATTGAATGACCGCAAAGCGATTCACCTTAATCTCTTCATCACTATCAATGGTGCTCTGTACCAATACAAACGGTAAGGATTCGTATATATAGAAATGTTGTTCCAATCTCGGCAGCATGGATGCCTGATGCAGGATCACCAAATGCACCCCTTTGCCAAAGCCTTCCCGCACAATGGTTTCCTTGCTCTTCAGCTCATGGCTCTGATAATGTTCTGTATTGTACTCCCGACCTTGCCAGCGAAAAGCACTGCGGAAATTCTGAACATGGCCAGAGATACTGTCATTGCATGAAGCTTCACCATTTCCAAGATGAATCTCCAGACTTACCTGGTTATTGCTCAACCGGATCAAAGTTTCATCCTGCTGCTCCACCCGCACTGCTGTATTGCTAGTTAGCATTCAAATGCCTCCTCCATATTGCATGGCTAGTTGGCAGGAGCGGTTATTTTATTCGCCCTCCCAAGTCTGCCCTCATTATAAAGACAGGCCAGGGTGTAATCCATGCACCGATGTTCCGATCCATATCGCGATTTAACACACTTCTTGGCCTTAATGCTGATCGTCCACTGCAACGCTGTATGTCTGACCAGCGGATGTTGGAAATTTTATCGTGAATGCATCGATGCGGATCGTATTCATCAGGTTCCCATTCAAGGTGACGATGAGCGGGACATTACTGCGAAGGGTGCAATCCATACCCAGCAGGGAAGTGATATGTGCTTCCGCGAGCTCTCCCCTGTCCCAACTAAGGCTAACTTCGAATCCACCCCTGGCACGCAGTCCAGCGACGCTGCCCTTCTGCCATGCATCCGGTAGTGCCGGAAGCAATTCAAGGTACGGACGATGAGATTGCAGCAGCATCTCGGCAATGCCGGCGGACGCGGCGAAATTGCCATCGATCTGAAAAGGTGGATGCGCACCAAGCAGATTGGCATATATACCGCCATGGTTGTATTGCTCTGATTCCCCGTCCTTGACCAGACGAAGCATGTTGGAGAGCAGACGCAGGGAATGGTTCCCATCTCCGAAACGACTCCAGAGGGCAACTCGCCACCCCAAACTCCAGCCTGTGCTCTCGTCTCCGCGCCGCTCCAGTGAGGTTCTGGCAGCAGCATACAGCGCCGGTGTTTCCTTCTGGGACAACTGCCGCCCGGGGTATATGCCTACGAGGTGCGAGGTATGCCGGTGATACGTATCCTCGTCTTCAAAATCCTTCGACCATTCCTGCAGTTGTCCATATTTACCGACCTGCAGCGGCTGCAGTCGTTTGCGGACATTCTCCAGTTCCATCCTGAAATCCAGGTCAATACCCAGCCGTTCCGATGCTTCCATGCAATTGGTGAACAACTCCCAGATCAGGGAGATATCCATGGTTGAACCCGAACTGACCGCTGCTACGCCTCTCGGTGTACGAAATTTATGCTCCGGGGAAGTAGAAGGAGAAGTCGTATAACTTCCGCTGCCGTCGTCAATGAGCCAGTCCAGTGCAAACAGTGCAGCCTCCTTCATGACAGGATAGGCAGTTGTCCTCAAATACGCTTCGTTTCCGTTAAAAGCGTAATGCTCCCATAAATGCTGGGTCAGCCATACGCCACCCATCGGCCAATACGCCCAGCCTGGATCACCATCCCCATAATTTCCAACCGGGGCCGTCTGTGCCCAGAGATCCGTATTATGATGCGCCGTCCAGCCACGGGTACCATAGTTGACCCGGGCAGTCTCGGCACCCTTCTTCGCCAGATTGCCGATCATATCCAGCAAGGGTGTATGGCATTCCGCCAAATTGCAGATTTCGGCCGGCCAGTAATTCATCTCGGTGTTAATATTCAATGTATAATTGCTGCTCCAAGGTGGACGGGTAAATGCATTCCATATCCCCTGGAGATTGGCAGCCTGTGTTCCAGGGCGCGAACTGGAGATCAGCAAGTAACGTCCATAATGAAAGAGCAGCTCCACAAGTCCCGGATCTTCAGCTGCATAGGTCGTGATGCGCTGAGTGGTAGACATTCCTTCCGGAGCAAGCGGCGTACCAAGCTGAAGTTTTACTCTGTCAAACAGTGAGCGATAATCCGAAATATGTGAATCTCGCAAGCTTGCATAGGATTGGCTTGTCGCAACGTTCAGAAATGAACCCGCAATGGTCGAGGCGTCTTTCCCTTCCACTCCAGGTATTTTGTCATAACCATTAAAACTCGTAGCCGCACTGAAGTAGAAGGTGGCAGCCGTTGCACCCAACAGATGAATTCCTTGTCCATCCACGGTTACCTGTCCATCCTCCGCTGTCACAGCCAACTGTCCTTCAAAAACCATGCCTTTGCGGTCTCCCGGTTCCCCGTATTTAATGGGATTATCACTTGCAACATAGCTGGGCTCCACATGATCTGGTGCGGTTCCTGACAGAACGAACCGATCACCTTGCACGTGAAGGGTATGCCGAAGCGGGCTGTCCAGCGTGGCATGAACATTCAGTGCCCCTGTCACACTTGCCGTCAGCCGAAGTGCCAGCACCTGATGGGGATAGGAAGCAAACATTTCTCGTTTATACGTAACATTCCCAACCTGGTATTCGAGGCTGTGTAGTGCATTTTCCACATCCAGCATCCGCTTGTAGGAATGATGGATGCTCCCATGCTCGAAACGCAGAAGTAAGTCTCCAAAAGGCAAATACGATTGAGTGTATGGTCCCAGCATCTCTTTCGTCAACGTATCTGCTTCCAGATAACGCTCCTCCTGAATCAGCTTGCGGACCTTCGGCAAAACCTCCTTAGCCCGGGGATTGTTGCCCTCCATAGGGTACCCGGACCATAAGGTGTCTTCATTCAGACTGACTTTCTCCTCCTCCACCCCTCCGAAGATCATGCCTCCCAGACGGCCATTTCCGATGGGAAGTCCTTCGGTCCATACACTGGCGGCTTTATCATATTGAAGTTTCATGTGTTCTCTCCCTTCTCCCCCTTCGTTAGAATGAGTTCCTTTCCTGAATGCAACGACAATGAGGTGCCCGGTCCATCCTGAGCACCTCATTGTCGATCTTCACCTGTTACTTGGACGCCTCATAGGCTTTTTGCAAAATTTCGAGATAACGGTCCAGCTTCAGATTTTCCAAACCTTTTACATACGCATCCCAATCCTTGTTGAGATCCTTGTTGCCTGTGATGAATTGAAGCTGATTTTGTTCGATGTAGTTTCTGATATTGGTTTGCAGCAAACTGGCCTCATCAATCTCGGCCGGATCAATCCACACGGACCAGATCGGGAACAATTCTTCAGGTTCATGTCCTTCGTACAGCAGCGTGGCATCATAAAGTCTGCGCTCATAACCGTCCGAAGCATAGATATCCGTGCCTTGAACAAAGGTATCACGATATTCTTTGGGCATATAGAAATGAGCCATTCCGCTCCAGCCCGCATTACGCGGCGCTTCGCCCTCAGCCATTGGGATTTGTTTAACCATCGGCTTGGAATCCTTGCCCAGTGCCACATCACCCTCTACCGGATCGGTCCAATCGATTCCTTTCATACCGCTTGCCCCGTTCGTTTGACCTTCGGCAGTGAACATGTAGTCAACCATTTTGATCAGGGCGATTTGCGCCTCTTCGCTTGCTTTGTTGGTAATAACGAATTTGGCTCCTGGAGATACGCCGCCTCCGTCATGTGTCGCATAGGATATTCCGCTCGGTCCGGAAATGGGAGGTACAGGGTTATAATGTGCCGAGCGAGTATTTCCAGGATCAATATTCACGAAGATGGCCGGGTGCATGCCCGCACCGACGCCGAGAATTTCCGCATCCGCGTTTTCCCCAATTTTCTTGAAGGCTTCTGCGTTCTGTGTAAAGGCTCCTGGATCAATCAGACCCGCGTCAAACAACGACTTGATGTAGGTCAATCCTTCCTTCCACTCCGGCGTAATGGCTGCGGATTGAACTTTTCCTCCGATCATCTGCAGGTAGTTGCGGTCATCGTCATACACAAATGCATTCATAAGGAAAGGAATGATTCGCACACCGAACTCTTCGATGGAGCCGCTGAGCGGTACTTCATCGGCTTTGCCGTTCCCGTTCGGGTCCTGCGTTTTGAATGCCTGCAGCACATTTTTGAATTCTTCTGTCGTGGTTGGCATCTCCAGGTTAAGCTTTTTCAACCACTCGGTATTCATCCACATCTTGCTCGGGTACGAACAATGGAAACATTCCGTATAGGCAACCAGGCCATAGATATTGCCATCCGGTGCCGTGTTAAGCGTTTTCAAATTCGAATTCTTTTCCATGGTTGCTTTGATGTTGGGAGCATATTGATCAATCAGATCATTCAGGGGCACGAGAACGCCCTGTTTGCCATATTTCAACAGATCCGCTTGTGAGAATTGGTCAATGTAATGAGTAAGCAGGTAGGCATCGGGATAGTCACCACTCGCCAGCGAGATTTGGCGCTTTTCCTTGGCCCCGTCTGACGGATTGATCTGCCAGTTGAATTTGATGTTGAACTTGTCTTCCACAAATTTGGTGAATTGGTTGGTGGGGATATCGATCCCTGATTCCTGTACGGAAAACACGCTGATGTTCACTGGATTATCCCCTGTAGCCGGGTTTCCTGATTCCTGGCTGGACGAGGTGTCACTTGAACATCCGCTCATTACAATCGTGAACGCCATAAGCAGCATGAGTATGGTTATCAGGCTTTTCTTCAAATCGGATCACTCCCTTTAGTAGTTTACCGGGTAAGAAAATGATTCTGTACGTGCAAAGAGGAGAATTAGCCCTTGATGGAACCAACCAGCATTCCCTGTACGAAATGGCGCTGTACAAACGGATATATCACAAGTACAGGTAATGTAGCGACCACAATCAAGGAATATTTTAACAGCTCGGCAAGCTGCTGTCTCTCCACCATTTTCGCCGCATCCATCGCTCCTCCGCTGTTGTTCTGAATAATAATGCTGCGCAGGATCAACTGCAATGGGAACAAGTCGGCCGATTTTAAATAAATAAGGGCATCGAAATAGGCATTCCATTGTCCAACCGCATACATGAGTACCAGCACGGCAATAATCGGTTTGGATAAAGGAAGGACAATACTCCAGATAAAACGCATGTCACTGCAGCCGTCCATCTCACTGGCTTCCAGCAATTCCTCGGGAATGGAGGATTTGAAGAATGAACGGGCAATGATGACTTGCCAGACCCAAATGGCGTTAGGAATCAGCAGTGCCCAGCGGGTGTCGATCAGGTGAAGCTGCTTCACGACCATATACGTGGGAATTAACCCGCCGCTGAAAATCATCGTAAAAGTAATGATCATCATTAAGGCATTCCGGCCAAAAAAGCTTTTGCGTGATAACGGATAGGCGATCATGATGGTCAGGACCACACTGATGATCGTACCAGCCACCGTATAAAAGATGGAGTTACTGTAGCCTGTTAGAATTTCAGGTGTATTGAACAATGCCTTGTAACCACTGAATGAGATATCTACCGGCCAGAGCCATACTCGGCCCGAAGTGACGGCTGCCGGACTGCTTAACGAGCTGCTGATAATAAAAATCAGAGGATAGATGACCGCAAGCACAACGAGGCTGAGCACAATATAGATGGTGATCAGGAACGCTCTGTCGGCGGCAGACTCCTTGATCCTTTTTTGTACAGTTGCTGCCACTCGGGGACCCTCCTTTCCCTACCAGATACTATTGTTGGTCACGCGTTTTGCCAACCCGTTCACGGTAACCAATAAAACGAGATTGATTAACGAGTTGAAAAGCCCAACCGCCGTCGCAAAGCTGTAGTTGGCATTCAGCAGGCCGATGCTATAGACATAGGTTGCGATGATTTCCGAGTTGGCGAGGTTGAGCGGATTCTGAAGCAGGTAGACCTTCTCAAAGCCGATGGCCATGACGTTCCCTACATTGAGAATCAGAATAATGACAATGGTTGGCACTAGACCTGGCAGATCGACGTGCCTGATCTTTTGAAAGCGCGAAGCGCCGTCGACTTTGGCCGCTTCATAGAGCGTCGGATCTAT
This sequence comes from Paenibacillus xylanilyticus, assembly GCF_047246825.1. Taxonomy (GTDB): domain Bacteria; phylum Bacillota; class Bacilli; order Paenibacillales; family Paenibacillaceae; genus Paenibacillus; species Paenibacillus xylanilyticus_B. The sequence continues at coordinate 1,886,515 of NZ_JBFOLB010000001.1, forward strand.
TCCGGCGAGTGCTGCCAAATAAATAACCGCACTGTAACCCGCAGTCTGCCATATATCCGACCAGACATAGATCGATCGGAACATCCCTGGTTCACCCAGGAAATTGACCGATTCAAGCCCAAAGAAATTAAGGGCAATGTTCGCAAAACCAAGCCGCGGTGCCAGAAACAGCATGATGATGGATACCATTACGACCGTCGAGATGAAATAGGGTGCGAAGGATACGAGCTGGACGAATTTTTTGAACTTTGTACTCCGAACCTCATTAATCATGAGTGCCAATATAATTGGAATCGGGAATCCGGCCAGCAATAAATATCCGCTCAATATGATTGTGTTCTTGACCAGCGTCCAAAATAATGGATTTTCAAAAAACAGACGGAAGTTTTGCAAACCAACCCAAGGACTTCCCCATATTCCCTTAATGACGTTATAATCCTTAAAAGCAAGGACCGCATTGATCATCGGGTAATACTTGAAAATAAGAAAAAACAGCACTGGCGGAATAACGAGCAGATGCAATTGCCAGTGCTTCTTCATTTTCTTGCCGGCATTGCTCCATATGCTCGTTCCTTTTCTCTGTGGCAATGACCTGTGATTCACAACGACTTCTTTCTCCAGAACAACCCCCCCCTGACTACAGTCTGTGATGTGCGATGAATGATAGCGCTTTCTGCATGTTGATCATAGCGGATTTGGCTGTCCACTTAACAGGTACACTTGAGCTATAGAGCGTACAGTTATCCCTTTATCGAGGGAACAAACCAGCATCAGAACGGCCATTTCTCCATTTGGACCGCTATAAAGCGCAAAAAAACCGTATTGTTCCGGTAGGGACAACACGGTCGCAGGACATGGATGATTTATTCGTAGTTAGATTGTCTGTACACGCTGGGAGAAATACCGTTCAATCGCTTAAAGGCGCGCCGGAAGGAATGCGAACTGTTGTAGCCAACTCTTGCCGCTATTTCATCGACCGTATAATTACTGTTCTTTAGCAGAATTATCGCCTGATCCATTCGGACTTTAATCAGGTGATCGGAGAAATTAACGCCGGTATACTCCTTGAACAATTGAGAAATGTATTTCTCGGGCCGCTCAACCTGTTCGGCAACACGATACAGCGTAAGCTCGGTATCCGAATACATCTCCGCGGTATATTCTTTGATTTGCTTAATGATCTGACTGTGGATATCCTTCTTCTTGTTTGCAATGAGTCCGCAGAGTTCTTCCATGATTTCGTACAATTCAGACTTGACGGTTTCCAGAGGCTCTGCAGATCCAATCTCGATGACCCGACGTTTGACATTTTCAATGGAATCGTATTCCGTAAACGCTTTTTGATCAAGCAGCTTGATAAAGGTACCCTTCATTTCGCCGATAAGTTGATGCTTCATCTCCATGGACAGCTCCCGCTGCTCCATGTTCTGAATCATGACTGCTTCCACAATTCGCCTGGCTTCTTCAAGCTCCCCGGCCCGGATCGTCGTAATTAGACGCTGCTCTGAATCGAGCGGATAATAATAGGTCGTATTTTCAATCTGGGTTTCACTGTTCCACATCAGGCCTCTTTGGTTCGTATAAATGGCGTATTCCAGCGCCTGATTGGCTTGGTCAAAGGAATGACTGACTTCCGTTACGGAGGTGAAGTGATTACCAAATCCAGACTGGATGGTGATCCGGTATTCATTAAACATAACCTGTGCCAAATGTTCCATGGTCTGTGTAATATCCTCAACTATACGGTCAATGCCAGCCTCCTCCTCCGTGGAAAAAAACAGCGTAGCCACTTTATCCGATCCCCAATCGGTCATCAGTATATCAACGCCAACATCACTCAGAGCCTGCTTTAGCAGCAGCCGGGAAGCGTTCAGCTCATTCAGGACTTCAACGTTGTCCATGCTGCCATAACCGTTAATCTGAACGATGCCTGCATACCCCGTCCCCAGATGCAAACGGATATCCGCCTGTTCAGCAGCGGAAAGAATTTCGTCCCGCGATTTGAATTCGCCAGAGATCAGCCGTTTCAAAAACGCGTCCCTCACGAGTGGAAGCTGGCGATTCAGCTCCGATTCCAGCAGCTTGTTCTTGGTGATCATATCCGCGATATTCCCGCTAAGAAAATCAAACTCGTTCCTGGAAGCTCCTTCATCTCTCCCAAACTGCTCTTTCATCACACTAAGCAGCCGATTAATCGGTGCGCTATGGCGATAGGCCAGTATAAGTCCAACGACCAGGCCGATCAACAGCGTGCCACCTGTAATGAGCATACTCATCTTCTTGATCTTGTTTGCATTTTCCAAAAGCAGATCCCGTGGAATCCCTGCCTGGTAAACCCAACCATTCGTATCGGACCGAGTTGTGATGACTAGATCATTCTCATAAAACTGACTGACCTTGCTCTCATCAAAACCCGGATCGGATGTCATCTTGGCCATCTCTGATACTCCGCTGCCCTTCAGCGCGATGGTGTTTCCCTGCGCATCACTGATGTGAACCCATCCACCATATCGATCCGTCAGACTGGACAGCAGTCCAACAATCATTTTCTCGTCAATGACAACGACGGCGACCGCTGGTGAAGAATTATTGAAGCTGTCCAAAGGCAATGACTGCATATACGTAATGACCGAAGTTTGCTGACCTCTGCTGACATAGGAACTGAGCGGCTTGATCTCACTCCGATGCGTTTGTTCTAATACTTCCTTCATCCACTCCTCCAGCGACAGATCGTTATAATGAAAATCGGCGTAATAATGATTCGGCCTGTAGGAAGAGCCTGGGGTGAGGATCAAATTATAATTGGCCAGATAAATATAATAATTTTGCAGGAAATCATTCGTCTGTCCAAACGTCAGCACATTCTCCATGGCTCGCCATATGCCGTATACATTGGTTTCGTTATCCCTTTCATTCATAAGAACGTTCAGTTCCTGATTAACCGCAAGCTGTCTCGTGAAACCTTCGACTTCAGCCATGCGGCGCTCCAATATTTCTTGGCCCTTCTCAAGCTGGGTAATCCCATTCTCAATGGAAATGGACTGTGTTACGGAAATCGAAGTCAAATAAGACATATAACCACCAATGCTGGGTATAACCAAAATGATTACATACGAAATGAGAAATTTCCGAAAAACACTGGAATTTTTAATGGGTAACCCCCTCCCTTACCGAGGTATTGGTAGCGCTATCATATTCACAGATTATCTCATTTTTTTACTTAGTCAAATGTTTTCTTGGTCATGCAGCAACTGTATTCGTTTTTTTCTCCGCACAACAGCCTCTCTCTTGACTATTTCGTATCATTATAAAGAAGGGGACCACTTGGGTCCCCTTCTCACTTAAGCTATTTCCACACTATTCCACCCATTTTTCCCCGCCATTTGCAGCAGGCTTCGAAACATGATCAGCAGAAGCTTCTTCAATATCTCCGAAAGCCCAATGCGAAGGTAAGACATCCTTCCACTTCGGCTGCGAAACACCAGTAAGCGGACCTCTGCCGAGCGCTCGGTTAATAACGACAACGGCTTCTGCTCGTGTCAACTCAGCATTCGGCCGGAAAGTGCCGTCACGGTAACCCGTCAGGATTCCCAAGCTTTGTGCTCTCAGAATTGCATCCTTTGCCCAATGACTGCCGATATCGCTAAATCCGCTGCCGGGTGTGGCGGGATCCGGATTTAGGCTCACCGCAAGACTTGCCATCTCTGCACGGGTTAATGATTGGTTTGGTTTAAATGTACCATCCTTGTAACCTTTCATAAGTCCCATCTTTGCTACCTTGGCAATGGCCTCTGCTCCCCAATGGGATGAATCCACATCTCTGAATGTTACATCCGATTGTACAGCACTTTTATCATATACCTGGGCTAAAATAGTTGCCATTTCTGCACGCGTGATCTTGTTATTCGGTTTGAACAAACCGTCCTTATATCCGTTAATGTAGGCCTCATGCCGCATCGTCTGATCATCGGTATTCCCCGAAGGTTCCTCTCCCGTTCCTGTTTCAGGAGCTTCCGAAGGAGTTTCCGGAGGCTGTGTGACGGGAGTTGATGGTGCCCCTGGATTGGAAGGTACGGAAGGTCCTGGTGGATTTGTCGGATTCGTTGGCACCCCGTTCCCGGCAGCGATTGTAAATTTCAGTTGATCGGTGAGCATCAGTTCACCAGACTTCTTAACGGCTTTCAGCGTGTGTACACCACTTGTCATTCCCGAGATGCTGTATATCTCCTGCTGATTTTTACGACCTTGGCTGTATGTGCTTACCGTTTGAACCAGGTTTCCGTCGGTATAGATGTCCACTTCTCCCTGCTGCGGCCCGGTAGGTGTAATCATGCTTATGCCGGTTCCTTTGAAGACATACTCAAATGAATCACCATCTACGGTCGAATAATGAATATCGTTGAGATAGTCTCCGTCAAAGACAAAACTAAGTTTCAGCGTGCCGAGAGGCTGCTCGGCAAGATACGATTTTTTCAACGTTACCCGATCACCTGTTACCTCATAATCGGTCCCCATAACCAGCTCTTTTGATCCGTTCATGATCTTGCTGAAACTTTCCGGCTCCTGTAAAAGCGTCACTTCAATATCTGCCTGCGCAGATTCAGCTTTGTCAAAAATGGCGCTCACCGGCTGTATGATATTGGGGATTTCCACTTTTAGAAAATCTAGCAGCATGAACCGTCCGGACTTTTTCACAGCTTTTAGTGTGTGCTGTCCATCCGGTAGTCCAGAAATACTGTACACCTTTTGCTGCGCCAATCGTCCGTCACGGTAAGCACTTACCGTTTCCTTGAATTCACCATCCACGTATATATCCATGTCTCCTTGTGAAGGATCAACTTCCGTAAAAAACTGGATGCCCGTTCCGTGGAATTCATACTCGAAATAATCACCGTTCTGCTCGGCGTAATGCACGTCATCCTAATAGTCACCGAATGCTCTCCCCGTACTGCGTGACCAGTTGCCGCTGTACTTGATGGCGGGATCGTCGTTATTGATCATTGCGAACCGGATTCCCGAAGTATCGCTCACCTTGATAGTCAGTGTCTGCGGATCACCCGAGCTAAATACCACGTTTAGCTCTGTTGTTCCCACTGGCAGCTGCGCGAGGTATTGCTTCTTGATCGTTAACGTGTTATCAACGACCTCGTAGTCATTCTCATCGAGAAGAACCCCGTCATGTTCCACGCCTGTCAATACATTGCCGTTCAAGTTTAACGTGATTTTCAGATCCGCTTGTTGCTCCGCCACCTTGTCGAAGTCTGCTGTAGTTGGACTAATCGTACTGTTCTGCCCACCAGCCTCTTTCTCCTTCGATACCTTGAGCGCATCCAAAAGCATGTACTGGCCTGAATCCTTAACTACCTTCAGTGTATGTGTGCCACTGGGCAGATCCGTTTTGCTGTACAACACCTGCTGAACTTCCCTTTCTCCAGCGGTATAAGCACTTACCTGTTCTGCCACTCCATTATCAAGAATGATGCTCATGTCTCCCTGCTCTCCATGCTTCTCTGTCAGCAGTTCAATGCCTGTACCTGTGAACGTGTACTCCAAATAATCCCCGTCTTGTTCCGTATAATGCACATCGTCATTGTAGTCCCCAAAACCTCTGCCGGAATTCGAGTTCCATGAACCCGTGTATTGGATCTCACTATCGTCATCGTTAACGTAGACCACATCGGTAACCGTGGCATTGTTCCCGGAGACGGAAGACGCAGCTGGTTCATCTGCAGCATTCGAATCGCTCGCCGTACCCGGATTCGTGGGCTCCGTGCCCGTAGAATCCTGAATGACTATACTCAAATCCTGTGCACCTTCTAATTGTTCCTTGCCTCCATTGCGCTTCCAATCCCCGTTATAGCGCATGCCCGTATCATCGTCATTCACAGTTGATGTTCCACTCAGTGCTGTTACTTTCAGCATCCGTGAAGCATGAGGCTCCAATAAACCGCTGCTGAATTCCTCGTTAAATGTACCCAGTTCAGAGTGGCTCCACAGATCACGGACCGATGCGGGGCCTTCCAGGCCAATATCACTCCAGTTGACATTGACCTCAGCACTTCGGTTGCCCAGATTAAACAAGGCTACACTGTAGGTCCCATCTCCATTATTGGCATACCATACCTGCTGCTTCGTATCGATCGAGACCGGATGAGCCGGACGTCCAGCCTGATTAACGGCAATCACTTCATCGTTCGTTAGCAGTTCCAGTCCGTAGCTGTCCAGTCTGGTCATGTCATTTCCTGTATATAAGGGTGCAGAAGAGATCGCCCAGAACGTCATCGCTGTCTTCCGCTCATCCTTGGTGAGCCCATCCATGGAGCCATTGCCAACGTTTAACGAATCAAAGTCGTTCCATCCGCCGGGGCCTGCATCCCGCCACCAAAGCGCTGCGATCGGAAACAGACGTGCAATATTAGCCCACTGCGTCAAACCCACATTACTGTCGTATGCTTCGACATCCCAGTCGATACGCCAGCCATTGGCGTGTTTTTTCCAGAAATCCACGTAGTTGTGATCCAGTGCCCATGAAAGCTCGAACCAGATATTATGTCTTGCCAAAGCTTTGGACCAGGCCTCCACATCTCCTCGTGCATCCCGGCTCAAATTGTTGATTCCCGAACCTGGGGTCACACTGTCGAATTTGACAAAGTTAATGCCCCACTCGCCCAGAAGATCAGCAATGGAATCGATGTATTTCTGAGCACACGGATTCGAGAAATCAATCTTGTAGGTATAGGCATTCCAGGCATCCATCACGGTGAGCGGCTGGTATGCGATGTCCTGCATCCGGCATGCTCCACCCGTCCCGTAGATCTCCAGATTTTTATTGTACGCATCAATGGATAGTCCAGGGATCAGATAGATCCCGATCTTCTGACCATTGTTATGAACATAGTCAATAACCTCCTGGAACCCGTTCGGATACAGCGCAGCGTTAGGGATCGGTCTTCCGTATTCATCATTGTCTCCATTCCAGCCCGCATCAATATTGATATATTCATAGCCATGGGCCTGCAGCTTCTCGCGCATGGCATCCGACTGCTTCTTGATGCTCTCTGCGGATATCCATTTCACTGAAGGGTCATACACCTGCATACTGTAACTGCTCCAGCCCATATACGGTTTCTCGGCCAATATTGCATCCGCCGCTTCAGCCACATGGTCTTTTGTTCCTGTAAAACCAAACTGTACTGCTGCCATGATGAATACCAGAAGAACCATCGCCATCCTTTTCCCTATTTGTTTCAAATCATCCCTACCCCCTCTGAAATGTGAATTCAAGTCATTCATGATAGCGCTTTCCTTACGAGAAGAGAATAGTGGATGTACTATTTCCGGGATAGGTACAATTCGGCATTTTGCGTACATTTCATCTTGATTACGGGGGCAATTCAGCCATAGAACAGACATTTTTCCAAATGGCACTGGGTCTAGATCCAAAGAGAACTTTCCTCCTCGGTCCAATGGAGACAAAACGTGGAAAGAATACGAAAGTTCAGCTGATCCAAACAAAAACACAAAAAAGGTTCCCCGAAGGCGCTAGCCTAACGAGGAGCCTTTCTTTAATTGATGCGGTCGAGAGGACTCGAACCTACACGGGGGCTAGACTCATGAAAGGACGTTCGATTCCATTACTTCACTTTTACCTTCATTTCCAATTCTTTCACGTATTCTTTAACGATGTTTCCGTCAGCGTCCAGTTCATACGCTCCACTCGTCGCTCCAGCCACAGCAAATTTCGGTTTGTAAGCCCTAATTGTAATCGATTTGGCGTTCTTCCCTAAAGGGCTCAGCACGAAATCGTAGTACATGTCGCCGGCTTTATTATTCTCGTCCGATCCCTGGATCGAAAATATGTCTAACTCTTTGCCTTGATCATCCACAACTTCGTAACTGATATCAGACTGCTTGCCCTTGGCAATCAACTGAATCCGGGAAGAGGTTGAGGTTAAATTGAGCTTACTGAGATTAACGGTCAAGTCACCCGTTATTTTCGTCACATTCGGCTTCAGGGCCACCGCTTTGCCGGCAGTCTTTTGCAACGAGAGGTCAAACGTATAAGGTTTGCTTACGCCTTCCAGCGTGATCTTCGCCGTCAGTTTGAATTTATTCGGGAAAGCCTTCAGTTGGCCTCCAAGCCAAGAAGGATCGGACAGCCGAATGATAGCCGTATCCGTGGTAGACCCCGGACCCCACCCCATAGCTCCTCCACCGATACTTTTGCCATTAATCAGGATCTTGATATCTTTAATGGAGCCTTTCTCCACAATTTCCTTCATGGTCTTTTCATCAAATTTCCGGTCGGCCATGCCGCCGACAAGTCCCTTGCCGCTCCGCTGCAGCGAAATGTCGATGTAATTTCCGTCATAGAACGCCTTGCTCACCCCCAGCGTAATGCCGCCCTGGGTAATGCCTGCCGTGTTTGCCACTTTCTTCGCTGCAATGTTCTGGACCGCCGGAGCCTTGGCCGCCGCATGTTCGGTCATTGATGTTACTACCCAAGCTGCTCCGCCAATAAGCACCCCTGTCAGTGCAGCAGTGGTCATTACTTTGTAGATTTTATTCATTCGCTTGAATCCTCCATTTTAAGTTTAATTTATCTCTGTATACATTCCGGGATTCTGGTATTCACCTCATGTTTACCGTCATTTCCAACTCTTTAATGTAGTTTTTGACGATCTCGCCGTTCTCGTCTAGTTTATACTCTCCGCTTGTGGCCCCCTGCTCTTTAAATTCGGGTTTGAAAACCCGGAGCGTAATCGACTTGGTATCTTTCCCCAGAGGGCTCAGCACGAAATCGTGGTACATATCCCCAGCTTTGTTATTCTCGTCGGTACCAAAGCCCGAAAGAAAATCCAGCTCTTTGCCTTGATCATCCACAAATTCATACAGGAAATCTGATGGCTTGCCCGATTCATAACCCTTTTCGATCAACTGAACCCGGGAAGAGGTCGACGTAAGGTTCATTTTGCTAAGGTTAAGGGTCATCTTGCCCGATTTTTTCGTCACATTCGGCTTCAAGACCATCGGCTTGCCTGCAGTCTTTTGCATGGAAAGATCAAACGTATAAGGTTTGCTTACGCCTTCCAGCGTCACCTTTGCGGTCAATTTGAACTTATCTGGAAAAGCAAACTCTTGGCCGCCAAGCCAGGAAGGATCCGTCAGCTTGATATGAGCCGTATCCGGAGTGGAGCCAGGCTCCCAACCTAAGGTAGGTCTTTTGCCCAACTCTCCCCCGCCGTACTCAAAAATCGATTTGCCATTAATGGACACGTCGATTTTTTTAATTGCGCCTTTCTCCAAAATAACGTCCTGGATCTCTTCATCAAATGTGCTGTCCGTTATGCCTCCGATAAGTCCCTTGCCGCTCCGCTGCAGGGTTAGATGGATATAATTCCCATCGTATGTTGCCTCATTCACTCCGAGCGTAATGCCGCTCTGGGTAATGCCAGCCGTTTTTGCCGCTTTCTGTGTTGCAGTGCTCTGAACCGCTGGAACTTTGGCCGTCGCCGCATCCACGGCTGTGGAATTCATCCCCCACGCTGCCCCACCCAAAAGCATTCCTGTCGTCAGTGCAGCGGTAGTCATCACTCTGTAGATTTTATTCATAAGAAAATCCTCCAATTTTTTATTTTGAAATATCATATAATTTATCCAAACCGGCACGCTCCACCGGAACGGTGATTTCCAGTTCCTTCACGTACTTCTTGATCAGTTCACCGTTACTGTCGACTTTATATCCCCCCGTTGAAACTGACGGGCCTTCCGTTTCCGACAAAAATGCTTTAAGGGTCACCGTTTCCGGTGCATCCGCAAAGCGGTCAAACAGCAATTTGTTTATCATTTTCCTTTGTTCATCGTTATCGAAAAATCCAAAGCCGCCGACGAGGCCAAGCATCCTGTCGCGATCGTCCCACAGCTCAAACATCAGATTATTTCTAAGGAATCTGGCCTCTTTATCGTTCGACGTAATGTTAAAACTTACTTTTGTCGTAATCGGAGTGAACTCGATTTGTTCAAGCGTAACCTTATTTCCTTTCCATTCCCTCGTCTCACTGAAGGAGGCAACTCGCTGATCGGTGTTTTTGCGTACGGGAAGCTGGAAGACGAATGGCTCTTCGATGCCTTCCAACCCGATTGTGGCCGTCAGCAAAAACGAGTCCGGTAAAATGGGCCCCGGTTCACCCGTTAGGGAATAAGCCGTCAGTTCGTAGATGGCCGAATTCGGATCAGAAGTCGGCTTTCCGGAAAGGCCAATTTCTCTCCTTCCCGCCTCGCCCTGAACCGAGCGGCCGTCAATCAACACGTCAAATGAATGAATGGCACCCTTAGGGTAAATCGCGTGGGTACCATTCCCCGTCGACTCGAATTCCATGATTCCACCGTCGAACCCTTCCCCGTCACGCGTTACGGCCATGGACAGCCGGGTTCCGTCATATACAAGCTGCGGGATGCGGAGCGTAACTCCCCCGTGGGTTGCGCTGGCTTCCGGTTCATCTGCAAGTCCGTTTTCTTCCGCCGCTTGTAGACCCAGGTCCCCGGCCAGCTTGAAAATGCTGCCGATCAACGGAATGCTCTTCAGCGACTCTGCCATGGCCGGCGATACCATGGAGCCACCCAGGCCGCCGATCAAGGCGATCGTCGCAGCTGCGGCAGTTGTCAGGGCAGCCCTGCGGGCCTTGCGGAAGCGGAATGACGGGCCGCTTCTGCTCTGCATCGGAAGGTCGACCAAGGAGGCATAGACTTCATCCTGCCGGCGGCGGACGATATCCGGAATTTCCGGCAGCGTTTCCTCGCCGATTTCCCGAAGCTTTCGATCGACATCATAGGTTTTCATAAGCCAGCTCCCCCTTCCGAATTTGCTTTACTTCATCGGCCAATATCCCGCGGGCCCTGTGCAGGCGCGCCCTGACGGCTCCCTCGGAAATATCCAGCACGGTTGCGATCTGTTTGATCGGCAGATCCTGATAATAAAACAAGTGGATGACGATTCGTAAGGATTCATCCAGATTTTCTACCGCTTCCCGAAGGTCAAGCTTACGGTTATCCTTAAAATAAGGTGCTGAGCGATCCTGATTCACCTGCTCCGGCAGTTCCGCCATAACCACCGTTCTTTTGCGCATCCGAAGCAGTTGGTTGCATTCGTTAATCAGGATCCGGATGACCCAGGTTTTAAAATATTTCGGTTTTCGCAATGTCGACATTGATTTATACGCCTTAAGCGTCGTTTCCTGAAATGCGTCCGCACAGTCTTCATCACGTCCCACAATGGACTTTGCCAAGCTGTACAGCTCGGGTTCCAGCCTCCGGAACAGCCGGATAAACGCTTCACGATCTCCCCGCTGCGCTCGCTTGACTTCCAGTTCCATATCTTGCTGCACGAATTTCATCTCCTTTTGAGGGCCCTCTATAGGATTAGATGGACTACCCCACCAAAATGTTATATTTTACTGAAAAAAATTTGTAATCTTACAAACTTGTCATCGTATCGACATCCGTTCGGCCCTCTTCCCCCAACGCTCATTTCGCTGATCACCACGGAAAACCAAGCTGGGAAATGCCCCATTCAACGGACCGATTCCGTTGACGCCAACCGTCTTGCTCCTCCGAAGTAAGTATACAGGGGCTGCAGCATGTGAAATAAAAAAAAGGCTGCGATGAACGATTCATCGTAGCCTTTTTGAGTGAATTAAGCATTTCATTTTGCATATGAACCTAAAGCAATAGCTTGAACATCCCGCTCATCATTTTGGCCATTTCGGCCCGGGTTACGAAAACCATTTTGTCAGGTCACTCGGTTCAAATTCCTTGATGTCTCCTGATCAAAAAATGTTCTAAAGTACATTATCTATAAACGCAAAACAGACCACCGATATTAAATATACCAGTGGTCCAAGATCAAAACATAAACGCTGATATTGAGGATGGTGTTAGATGTACTCTTTCGGCTAATGCTTTCTTTGAGTCTTTTTTGTCAGAAGGTTAAGCAAATAATCTTTTAAGTCCACCATTCGTAAATGTTCAGGCTTTTGGTCTGTTCCGCTAATAATCAAGGGAACAAGCGATTCCATTTTACGAATGGACCCATGGCCCCCTCCGCCCTTGTGCGTTGGTGAACTGCCGCCAGTAAATTCATATCCCGGTTTGGCCGTAACAACCAAAAATTCACCTTGGTGTGAACGAAGGGCACTTGACAACCGTTTCAGAACATCTGGATACTCATCATAATTCAATGTATGTCTAGCCTTGTTTACGCTTAAGTCCAGCACCTCTTCGTCCTGGTCGACCGTCCATGATTGGTTGTATGAATCGGTTAGGTTACCTCCTGATTTAAATTTGATCTGTTTGGCTGTTGATCCCTGAATGGCGTAATTCCACTCCTTTTCTTTCCAGGAAATAAAATCGATACGTGGATCATCCTTTAATAAGTTCGCCGTATCTCTCAGGGAACGATCCGCTTTCAATGAGTATACATACGTCATCGTTTCATTGACGGCAAGGATGAGTTCCGTCTCCTTCGAAACAGCATCACCAGGACGCATGATTTTGGCATCTCCGAGCAAAGAGGACAGATCAATGACCGGATTTTGATCTGCAGGCAGAATACGGGTCATCCCGCTGTCACCAGCAATGATAAAGATGGCATCTTGCAAAGCTTTTTCCGGAGAACCGAATGTTTGCAATACAGATTGAAGCTGCTGATCCAACTCCTTGACCCCACGAAGTCCCGTGGGGCCTTTCTTATGTAACTCCCGGTCTAAATCCGGTAAATAGACAAACAAAAAATCCGGCAATTTATTGGATTGAACCAAATATTTTACGGCTTCAATAGCAAAATCATTATGAATGCCCATTCGATTCGTTAGGCCATCCGGCAAGTTTTTAATACCTTGAAACGGATTAGACAATGCACCCAGGGACAGTAAGTCCGGCCCTTTTACATCAATCTCTTTTGATAAAGAAGCAGCTACTTGAATCCAATGAGGTATCGATAACTTTTGAGCTGACGCCCCCCTGTAAATCAGGCCGTTGATCGAACCAGACTTTAATCCTCGCTGGGCTAGGTCCTCATAGATCGTGGGTACATTCCTGTTCAGATGACTCCCGTTTAAATGGATTAGAGCATCCGTCAACACCGGATTAACTCCGTGTTTGAGCACTTCCGTCGGTCCGGTTCCATAAATGATCAATTTCTTATTGTCCGCAGAATACCAAGTCAGACCCGGCACATGGTGAAGGTCCGAATACGCACCGGTAAGCAATGAGCTGTCGATCGTGACGGACATCGTGGGAAAAGAACTGACCAGGTTTTTATAATATTGCCCGTGTTCGATCAGGAATTTTAAGGTAGGAAGCTCCTGCTTGCTGATTCCTTGGTCGATCGCCTGATACATTAAAGAGTCCACCATCAGGAAAATGACTTTTTTCGCATTTTCACCATTAGCGGAGTTTATCCGCATCAAATCCTGTTCTTTAGGTTTCGAGCTCTGGCATCCGATAAGCATGGCCAATAACAAGATCGAAGGCAATATCCGAATCCCTTTTTTCCTCATAACAGTTCACCCCATTTATGTACATTCTGTCTTGAAAATCTTGGGGTTATTCAAGGTTTTTTTTGCCAAGAGGGATCGGACTAGGCTTTCTCATCTGATGAACAGCAACTCTAGTGTTATGAAAACAAAAAGGTTCCCAATCTGCTAAAATAAGCAGATTGAGAACCTTTTTGTTAATGATATGATGCGGTCGAGAGGACTCGAACCTCCACGGGGGGTTAGCCCACACGGACCTGAACCGTGCGCGTCTGCCAATTCCGCCACGACCGCATATGCTGTATCTCCGGGATAATCTATCGCGGCGACAATAAATAATATATCATGTGGAATTCATAGTGTCAACACTTAAAAATAAATTGATATATAACAAAGGGCAATGGTAGCGCTGGAGTCTGAATAACTTCACTTTTTCATGTCGGATATGCCTCGACTCTCCTCTTTTACGCCAATTCAAATATTTGTCCAAATCTCCCCCTATTGAAACACAAATTACTTTTTTGTCATCATAAATAATCATTCGGAACTACTATATTCTGCAAAAAGTCTTGAATTCCGTTAACATTGAAGGAGGAAGAAACGTTTGACAATTACGCATTTATGCAATATAGTTTCAAAAGGTTACAAAAACTTAATTATTCAATTGCCGAGTTTCATGTTTGAAAACGGGGGAACCATTTTGGGTGAATTATTCTTATACATAGGAAATATAGGGAACCTTCTACCGAACCCTTAGCTAACTCCGTAGGCATCGAAGGGAGAACATTGATTTTGAAAAAGCTTATCATTTCTATTTTTGGAGCAGCCGTTCTATTTACATCCGGTGCAGCAAGCACTGAAGCAAGCAGTATCAACACCGTCGTTAACAGCATGACTGGCATACCTTACAAGTGGGGCGGCACGACGCTGGCCGGTTTTGATTGCTCTGGATTTATGAGATATATTTTCGAAAAATATAGCATTGAATTACCACGTACCTCGCAGCAGCAAGCCAAAGCAGGTACTCCGGTATCCAAAGCGAATCTGCGCACAGGTGATCTGGTGTTTTTCAACACTTCAGGCAAAGGCATTTCACATACAGGCGTATACATTGGTGGCGGACAGTTCGCTCATGCCTCCAGCAGCAAAGGTGTCAGCATTACCAAATTATCAAATCCGTATTTCAACACACGTTATGTTACCGCACGCCGGGTAACTGGACAATTTATGTATAACAAGATGCTCGGAAAAATATAAGTTGGACAAAAAACAGGCTCCGGATCAATCCAGGGCCTGTTTTTCTGTCTTGCTATGCTTGCTCATTCTCAAGGGGAGCCTAGTGCAATGCTTTCTGCACACGCATTGCGCCTTGTGACAGCGCGTGACCGCCACCAACGGCTCCTGCTACCGCTACCGTCTCCATAATTTCCTGGTCGGTTGCACCCTTTGCACGGGCCTCTTCCACATGGTAAAACGTACATACCTCGTTATTCGCAAACAATCCGATTCCGAGGGCAATCAGCTGCTTTGTTTTGGCATCAATGGCACCTGACTGAAAGCATTCCCCGGTAAACTCATGGTACGATTTCACCACACCAGGCAGCGCATCGCTTAATTCTCCAATCTGATCCTTATAGGCATGAACCTTATCATTCATCAATGTCATGGCTACCACACATCCTCTCGGCTGATATGTTACCTTCTCGCTGTACCTATCTTCTCTCCCGAGTGGTGCAATTATGCCAAAACATCCATGGTAATTCCATGCATCAGGCTCAAACTGTTTTCTATTCCTCCACCGGACTTTGGCGCGGCTCGCTAAAGAGCTGATAGTGATAGCTGCGATCCAGCTTGACCACACGTCTGTTCTGGCGGCGGATAAGCACCTGTTCCCCATCCCATGCAACGACGATACCCGTTACATCGTTGGATTCCAATCCATCCCGTACCACTCTTACTTTTTCACCCGATAAGCGCAGTGCATCCAATTCTGCATCACTAATCATGTCTATGGCTCCTATGTTCCAAATTTATTTACAAAAAGAGACCTAAATGAAAAGTCATTTAGGTCTCACGTGACTGTATTGGACTGTCATGTCATTCGAAAAATGTCCCGACTGAAAGTTACCGCTGCGCGTGCTCTTTGCTGTCGTTCTTCTCGAACCAAAAATCAAGCACTTTGGCGGACATCACACGTTCTTCAAGGTACTCCACTTGATGCGGTGTAAATTGTTCTTTCCAAGAGAAGGACAACTCTTCGCACAAGCCTACAATTGTCAGCAACTCTGACCAGGCAACATAGCGTTTGTACCAGAAAAATTGAGGATGTTCAATCATATAGGGATAAAGGTCATCGAATTCCGTATGTTTACAATCCAGGGCACGTTCAAAATGAACTTTCGACTCCGCCAGCTTTTCAATAAAGAATTGTTCTGATGCCGGTTGGTTCCCCATGGTGTTGCCTCCTCTCCCTAACATAACCCCATTATAAATGAAATCCGCGGTCATGCAAAGGCATTGTTCAAAAAATAGGCCCTTTTCCTTGAAACTGTCACATTTCGTTATCGTCGAATTGGACGGTCCCATCGTTCAGTGAACGAATGCGTACCAAGGCTTCAACCGGTATGCCCTGTTCGCGGATGGTGCGTGCTCCTGCCTGAAAACATTTCTCGACGACCACACCGAATCCGACGAGCTCTGCGCCCGAACGCTCAATAATTTTAATGACACCGCGGGCAGCATCTCCGTTGGCGATGATATCGTCTATAAACAAAATACGGTCATTCTCATGAATGTATTCGCGGGATACCATAATATCGGTTACGATCCCTTTGGTAAAGGAAGGTACGCGTTCACAGTAGGCATCAGGATCAGCCAGAAGCGTCTTTTTGCGACGGGCAAATACAAGCGGCACCCCAAGTTCATGAGCGGCGGCAAATGCAACCGGAATCCCCGAAGATTCTACCGTAATGACCCGGGTCACTCCACTTTCACGAAAACGAGCAGCAAACTCGCGCCCCATCTCCATCGTCAATGCAGGATCAATCTGATGATTCAATAATCCGTCCAGCTTCAGCACCTGATCCGAGATGACTACGCCTTCTTGTAAAATTCGTTGTTTCAATACTTCCATGATTTGACCTCCCAAGCCTATCCTATGAGGTAAAAGTATCATAGATAAGGCTGTTAGTTCAAGCGAAATCGCCTATCCCTCAACTTTAGCCCGGATAAGGAGTGTAAAGCTTCTCCCGATTGTCATGAGTTTCCAGAGTCAAGCATACCTTGTACCATGGTACCCGCATGTCCAAACTATTCAGGGGCCTGAGAGGGGAAACGCATGAAACAGGCATTCCGGGTGCTGCAGATCGCATTTACATACATTGGAACGGTTGTAGGAGCCGGCTTCGCGACAGGGCAGGAAATATTGCAGTTTTTTACCCAGTATGGCAAATGGGCCACCGTGACCATCGGCTTATCCACCATGCTCTTTGTCTGGCTGGGCACCAAAATGATGCTGATCGCCCATGATACGGGCTCCCGCTCTTATGAGGATCTTAATAAGCATTTGTTCGGGCACAAGGCCGGCAAATGGATTACCTGGATAACACTTTTGATTCTCATTGGTGTAAACAGTGTAATGCTTGCCGGAGCAGGCTCGGTCTTCGTGGAGCATCTTGGACTGCATTACCAGACTGGTTTGATCCTCACGATTGTGGGAACATACCTGCTTCTTGGACGAGGTATCAAAGCCATACTGCAAATGAATAGCATTGTGGTTCCGATGATGCTCCTGTTGTCCTTGCTTATGATTACAAGCACCATACACCATCCTGGTGCCTTACGGTTTATTACGCTGACTACAGATGCCCATCCTGTACAGGTGTGGCTGTCTCCACTATTGTATTCATCCTTCAATCTGGTACTGGCCCAAGCCGTCTTGGTGCCGGTAGGCAATCAGATCCGCAATCGTAACGTACTGAAGTGGGGCGGTATATTCGGCGGAATAGGTGTAGGCTTCATGCTCCTTGCCGCCCACTTCGCCATGTCAGCCCAGATGCCCGGTATCATGCAATTTGAGATTCCAATGGGGAGCGTTGCCTTCCAACTTGGATGGGCTGTGCAATCCGTGTATGTAACTCTGATATTCATGGAAATATTCACTACATTCGTCGCAGATATCTATGGCATGACCCTTCAGCTTGGTCAGCACTTGCAAGTCCACCCCAGATTAATAACATTAACCATTATGCTGCTGTGCTACTCACTCAGCCAGTTTGGATTCAGCTCCCTTTTATCCATACTGTACCCGATTTTCGGAAGTCTGGCCCTAATTTGGGCCGGTAGATTGGTCATGGATCGCTGGGGAGGGTTTCGCGCAAAAAGTAAAGACCTGTAGTTTGTATCCTCTCGTAGATATCCATAGATTTTTTATAAAGACACATTTCAGGTACACAAAAAGGCCGCTGTTTTCACAGCGGCTTTAACTCTTGAATAGCGATAAACTATGCCTTGCTAGCATATTGCAGGTACATTTTTTTCAGTTCGTTAACCGATCTGCCCAAAGAGTAGTGCGTCTTGGCTTTCTCACATGCTGAGCGTGCAAGTTCGTAGCGATACGAGGGATCCAGCATGACTTTTTCCAGCGCCTCAGCAAGTGCTGACGGATCTTCTGGAGGTACCAGCAGCCCGTTGCTGCCGTTCTCGATCTGTTCGGGTATTCCGCCGACGTCGGTGCCTACAAGGGCAAGGCAACTCAGTGCTGCTTCGGCAAATACAGAGCCGAATGCCTCCGCACGGGAAGGAAGTACGAATATATCAAAGAATGGCATAAACTCCTCAGGGTGCAGCGTGTATCCGTAAAAAATGGTTTCGTTATATATGCCCAGCCGCTGAGCCAACTCTTCCAAATCAGGCCGAATCGGACCATCCCCGATAATATGCAAAACATAGTCATGTCCCCGACCTTTGAGTTCCGCACAGGCTTTGAACAAAATATCAAGTCCTTTGGCAGGAACAAGCCGGCATACTGTGACGAGTTGTGGAATGGCATTATCATGAGGAATGGGTTTGAAGCGTTTTTCATCGAATCCGTTCGGAATAATGCCAATTACGTCAGGCTGTTTCACATAGGGAGTCAAATACTGCCTAAATGATTCTGAGACGGTTAACAATCGCTCTGCCTGATGCTCCAGTTCACCGTAAATAGCAATCAAAAACTGATGTTCCAGACCATCTGGCTCAATTCTTCCATTTAGGATCAACTCCCGCTCATAACTTGAGTGAATGGTTTGAATAAGCGGTGTATCTGGAAATACACTCTTCATGGCCAGACCTGCAATGGGATGGTGGGCATGAATCAAATCGTAGGGTTTCTGAATGCGCAGTTTAGTCCACCATAAATAATCACGGTAAGTCTGCATATATTTTTGAACGACCGGACTCTCCTGATATATGGTCCAATCGAACGTTTCGAACTGCACGTCCTCCCTGCCCTTGTTGCGGATTCGCTTCGGCAGCGAGAACAGGTCCATCTCCCACCTCGGAGTTGTAAACCTCTCCTGCATATACGGTATCATAGAGGATACACCTCCGGGCTGCTCCGGAGGAAAGAAAAGCGCCTGCAGCAATTTCACCGTTAGTTTCCCCCTTTCTAGCTTCAGTCTTTTCAGTACATCTTCAATCATGATATATTAGAACGTATGTTTCAGTAAAGAAATAACTGTGTATTCCCCACCATTTTAACAACAACGTTACAGCTTACAGCATCTCCCGTTTTTTCGGAAAAGGCCATGCAGGTAAGCTAATGAAAAGGAGAACATCAATACATGGGCAAGCCTTCACTCCCTGAGTCGTATATACATCATATTCGGGAAATGCTCGGCTCAGAAGCAGAAGCATTTATCGACAGCTACCAACAAACCCGTGTGCAGGGGCTGCGATTCAACTCGATTAAAACTACAACAGAATTGAAAAAACAGGTTATTGAGCATTTTGACCTGACCAAGGTACCCTGGTGCGAAACGGGTTATTATTACCCTTCAAATGAACGTCCTGGCAAACATGTATATCATGCTGCGGGATTGTACTATATTCAGGAACCTTCTGCCATGTCGGCAGTGGAAATGCTGAATCCACAGCCGGGTGAGATCATTCTGGATCTCGCGGCAGCTCCAGGCGGCAAAACCACCCACATTGCCTCACTCATGGAGGATCAGGGTCTGCTGGTTTCTAACGAAATCCATCCGGCCCGCGCCAAGATTCTAGCAGAAAACGTGGAACGAATGGGCCTTTCTTCCGTCGTTGTTACCAGTGCAGCGCCTGGAGAATTGTCAGCTCGTTTTCCGGCCGCCTTTGACCGGATCATGCTGGATGCCCCTTGCTCTGGTGAAGGCATGTTCCGCAAAGATCCGGATGCAGTGACCGAGTGGAGCGACAATCTGGTAACCCTTTGTGTCAACAGACAATGGGACATCTTGCAGGATGCTTATATCATGCTTAAACCGGGCGGAACCTTGGCTTATTCCACCTGTACCTTCAATCGCGAAGAAAATGAAGGCATGATGGAACGTTTGGTTGCCGCCTATCCTGATCTGACCCTGGTGCGGACCGAACGAATCTGGCCCCATCTGGCTCAGGGTGAGGGACATTTTGTGGCTGTAGTGAGCAAAGCGGGAACGCAGGCGTCTGCATCCGTGGAACAGGACGATCAACCCCGCAAACGCAAAGACAAAAAAGGCAAAGGCCCGCGTCAAAGCTCCTCGTCCAAAGAAGTGGATTCCGCCTGGAATGCGTATCGTGCCTGGAGCTCCGAACATAAAGTGGCTATAGCCAATGGGACAGGCAGACCCCTGCTCTTTGGCGAAGCATTATATGTACTGCCAGAGCATGCTGCACAGCTGCTTACAGATGATCGATTAAACGGATTAAAACTGCCGCGCCCGGGACTTCATGTCGGCGACTGGAAGAAAGGGCGTTTTGAGCCTGCTCATGCTTTGGCACTGGCTCTTGGATATAATGAGGCCAGTAACATGCAGCACGTCTCTCTCGACGTGGAGAGCAGCCAGGTAGCCGCTTATCTTCGTGGTGAGAGCCTTCCTGCCGATAGCGAACTCAACGGCTGGACACTCGTAACTGTTCATGGACTTGCGCTCGGTTGGGGAAAAGCCAGTGCGGGACAATTAAAGAATCGTTTGCCCAAGGGCCTGAGACGCATGCAGTAGAAAATCATCACGACTCAAAGCCGGTGAGCATGGTTGCTCCCGGCTTTATTTTTTTGGTTCTTGATCAAAGTTAACGAATTGTTGAGCAATCTGTATTTAAAACACCTTAGAATTGTAGTGGCCTCTCATACGTACTGTAACCATCTGTTTTCCCCACAAAAGTGTACCCGTTCCGAGGGTAAAATTCATTCAGCCTTTCATTGTCCCCAACACAATCCAACCGTACGACATGTTTGTTCTCAAAGCGGATCCCACTGCTGGACCAGGCCAGAATGTCCCGACCCAAGCCAGTACGGGCATATTTTCTTCGAATCGCCAAACGATGCAAATAAACAGCACCATCCTCTTCATTAGCTTGAGTTCCCCATAGCTGTTTATCCCAGGCACTTGGCTGCTGCAGCAATATAACCATACCTGCCACGTCGAAGTCTTTCTTAAAGACAAACACGTTTCCACGCCGGATTGCTCCTGCCGTATCGTGGGAATCCTCACCTTTCAAAAGCGCACTCCACTGGGAAGATCCCTGACTTCTCAGCCATTCGGCTGTCTCCACTAGCAGGGACAACACCTCCTCTGTGTCTTCCGGCTGAGCCTGCATTGCTCTGAAATCATCGTTAATATACTCAGAAATGATTTTAAATGAGTGCTCCATGGTTCTCCTCCACTTTCAGATCTCTTTAGAACTAATGGAACTATACCCGGAAATCCATTGTTCGTCAAAAAGAAAACAAAAAAGGCAAAAGGCCAAGGCCTTTTACCCGTCAATCTTCGCTTCATCAATAATTTGATTCCGGTACAGCATCGTAAGATGCAAAGTGTCGAACTCAAGTTCCTTGTCCAACTCCTGTAGGAGCACGTCAACCAAATTCCGCCGCTGTTCACTCGTTCCAGGAACCTGGTAATCCATATACCCTGTCAGATCCGCATGAGAGGTATCAATTGTGGCTGTCCCAACAGGCAATCCGCCACGTTCCTGCAGAAACAGCTCATAGACCCTGAATTCCCGGTCTTTGCGCACCAACATGACATAACAGGATTCTTCCGCCTCTTCCATCTCATCGTCCGAATTGTTCCAATTCTCGTATTCGGCATATTCCTCTTCATCCGAATCATTGGTAAAGTCACGGTGCACCCACTCCATGGACTCCAGCTCAGTGCCCTGGTGCCACATGCGAAGGGTTATTGTATCGATAACTTCTTCATCGAGTTCTCTCACGAGCAGCTCCGCCGCAGCATCCAGCTGACTCTCCAGAGGTTCGTCATACCAGTGTATCTCCCCTTGAATGTCAGCGCCATATTGTTTCAATGAGGCTTCTGCCAGTTCATTGCCTCCAGCATCATTAAACACATAGGTCGATATGCTTCGGCCGGCAGTCACAAGCTCCATTTCCAGCACATGTTCCCGATCTTCATATGTAAAAGCTTCATTTGCGGAACCAGGAATTACTCGTGAGTCATCCGTATCCATGTCACCCATATATTCTTCAGCATCAAAGACCGCGTCTTCCGACTGCCACTCCGTATCAAATTCCGAGTTTTGTAGAACTGAACGCAGTGTGCCGCAGCTGACCAGCACTTCATAATATATGGCTTCCACCGCATCCGCAAGCGATCGGATATAAGAATGAACCTGTTCGATGATATGCTTTTCCGCATCCTCTGAGACCAACTCGCGTTCCATCTGAAGACTGCCAGACAAACGGTCTCCTTCTCTGTAAACCAGCAGGAGCGAACCCGCGTATTGATTATCGACCATTACATCCAGCACTTCACCACCTGATGTACGCAGATCCGGGATCAGTTCCACTTGCTGTTTCATGTGCCTGTCCTCCTCACTTTCGAATGGTATTCTCATAGGTTACCCACGAGGCCAGTAGATTATGAGGTATGACGCATTGAAAATGAAAAAAGTGGTTAATGTTAGACAGCCAGCACGTGTTTCTGAATGGCATGGGCGACACCCTGTTCGTTGTTGGAGAGCGTTACTTCATCCGCAGCGGCCTTGACCTCTTCCGGTGAGTTGTCCATCGCAATCCCTATGCCTGCATAAGTCAGCATCGTGATATCATTATAATAATTGCCAATCGCCATGATCTCGGAGGAAGCAATACCTTTGGATTCTGCCAGCCTTTTCAGCGCAGCTCCTTTGGATGCTTCGGGGTGCATCAGATCAATGAAAAAGTCACCACTGCGAGTCATATAATACGGCAGATTCCATGTACCCCATTCCTGCTGAACCGTGTTCATTTGCTCCAATGGACCAAAAGCGGTAAATTTCGCAAGCGGTTCTGTCAGATCCGCCCACTGCGGCAGCTTTTGGGGTTCCATCATGAAATTGGTGTACATCTCCCGAACCTGCAACTCCAATCCTTCCGGCTGGTCTACATATAATCCAAATGCCGTGTTGATATCAAAATGTACACCGTTTGTGCGGCAATACGTTATAAACGGTTCCAGGCCTTGACCATCCATTGCAAACCTGTGCACCACTTCACGGCTTTCCACCTCGGCGGTCACTGCTCCGTTATGTGTAATTACATATCCGTTAAGCCCCATTCGCTCCATAAAAGGAATCGTGTTGGCCGGGCCTCTTCCTGAACACAAAACAATCTCTGCTCCCTGACGGGAAGCACGAATCAGAATTTCTTGGGTCCATTCGGTAAGTTCATGATGATCATTAAGCAGCGTTCCGTCTACGTCAAGCGCAATTAGTTTGATTGTCATTCGGTCTTCACTCCTGATCTGTTAAGGTATCGCACCCTCCCAAACCCTCCCTTCCGAGGGAGGGCCCCAGAGGGCTCTGCCCTCTGGACTCCCGTCTGTTGACCGGCGAGGGGACGAGTCTTGCTATGTGACGGTGGGTGTGGGAGCGCTTGTCTGCCTGGATCACCGCTTCATGCGGCAATCCAGACCAAGCTTAAGCGGGACCATTGTGGACAGCGCTTCGCTCCCTGCTCCGCTTCGCGAAGGGCGGGAGCTGACGCCTCCGGCGATTGGGCAGCGCTTCGCACTCTGCCCGGCTCCCTGCTCCGCTTCGCGAAGGACGGGAGCTGACGCCTCCGGCGTGTTGGGCAGTGCTTCGCTCCCTGCCCGGCTCCCTGCTCCGCTTCGCGAAGGACGGGAGCTGACGCCTCCGGCGATTGGGCAGTGCTTCGCACTCTGCCCGGCTCCCTGCTCCGCTTCGCGAAGGACGGGAGCTGACGCCTCCGGCGATTGGGCAGCTCTTCGCACTCTGCCCGGCTCCCTGCTCCGCTTCGCGAAGGACGGGAGCTGACGCCTCCGGCGATTGGGCAGCTCTTC
>NZ_JBFOLB010000001.1:1910666-3302183 GCF_047246825.1 Paenibacillus xylanilyticus
GCACTCTGCCCGGCTCCCTGCTCCGCTTCGCGAAGGACGGGAGCCTTACTTACGCAGACAAGCTAATTCGTCTGCGGTTAGTTCACGATATTTGCCGATCGGCAGTTCGGCGTCGAGCTGAAGTTCGCCCATGGCTACTCGTTTTAGATAAACCACTCGTTTGCCTACTGCCAGAAACATTCGTTTAACTTGATGGAATTTGCCCTCATGGATAATCAGAGATATCGAAGAGATGACACCCTCCTCCGTCTCCTCATGACTAAGCACGGTGAGCTCTGCAGGCATTGCTTCATAGCCATCATCCAGCTGTATGCCAACCTTGAACCGTTGTACATCCTCGTCATCCACTTTTCCCAATACACGGGCTTCATATGTCTTGGGTACATGTTTGCGCGGGGACAACAGATCATGCGCAAGTGGACCGTCATTCGTTAGAATGAGCAGTCCCTCCGTATCCTTATCCAGCCGTCCCACAGGGAATGGCTCGAAGATCCTGTCCTCTTTGCGCAGCAGGTCCAGCACGGTTTTATCCCTGTTGTCTTCCGTTGCCGACACCACGCCAGGGGGTTTATGCAGCATCAGATAGATCATTTCCCGGTACACAATCCGCACCCCATCTGCTTCTATCACATTGGTGTCCGGGTTCACCTGGATTCCACTATCTTTCACCGTTTTGCCATCGACAAGGATTCTGCCTTGCTTCACCATTTTTTTGAGCTCACTCCGCGTACCTACACCCATGTGACTCAATATTTTATCGAGGCGCTGCGTTTTCTTTCCTTTTTCACTCATACCGATGTCCACCTCCAGCCCGCTGGATACTCATTTTTCAGCACGCCATCCAGCCATTTCCCCCAGCCGAGCGCATACCCGTCCACACACACCAACGCATATCCTTTGGCCGCTGCTTCTCCCTTACACTCCACGCGTTCTTCTTCGATATTCAAGGTTTCACCTTTCAGGTACCTCACCGCTTCTCCGTTCGCGGAAGCCAGGTTTATCATCCTTTTTGCCTCGGAACTATGCAGGGCACAAGCCAGTGGGTGAGACGGTACAAATCGTCCATTCTTCACCGTCCCCATAAACCATCCCGGACGGATCACCTTAAGCCCTTCCAGTCGCGCTGCACCAACAGACGATTGATACACACGATCACCGTAAAATACCGTTTCACCAAAGAGCTCCAGTTCCACATGATCTTCAATAAATTGTTGATACACCGTTACCGGATCAATGTTCACCTGCTCGGTCCCTCGGCCTTTGCCACGATTGGTTTTACGAGTATCACGCTCATTATTTCTTCCGACTCTTCCTTCGTTTTTGCCACCTCGTGCTGGTCTGTCATTTCGCTCTCTGGATTCGGTTCTCATCAAGCGTTCCCGTTTTCGATCTGCTTTGCTGAGAGGCTGAGCCGCAGCGATGGCTTGATCCTCGTATATTCTTGATTCAATCTCGCTCTTTTCTCCTGTAATGCTGCTCAATTCTGCAAAGGATTCAGAGCGATGCTGTAATACAGCTACATAATGGCCTTCTCCTTCCAACAAGTGAGGCCACAACCTCGCAGTGCCACGCGTCTGGTCCAACACAGTATCGGTCTCTTCTGCCGTCTCAGGCAGCATCTGGCGTACCCAATCCGGTCTTCCCGGGGCAAATCCGGCCGCTTCCGGAATGTCCTTAACGACAAAGTCCGGATTGAGGTTCAGAAATTCCGCAATCATGGCCTCATTTTCTTCAGGTGCAAACGTACACGTGGAATAAACGATGGTTCCCCCAGGAGCAAGCAGCTTCGCGGCTGTCTCCAAAATGTCACGCTGCATGAGCACACATTTTTCCACCGAATGATGTTCCCATGATTTGACCATGTCTTCATCTTTACGGAACATGCCTTCCCCCGAACATGGCGCATCAATTAATACCTTATTAAAATAATGCGGAAATGCACCGGCAATTCGCTCAGGTGACTCATTCAGCACAACTGCGTTGCGTACACCGTACAGTTCGACGTTTTTGGCAAGTGCTTTGGTCCGTTCTGCATGGATATCATTGGTTACCAACACACCCCTGCCCTGAAGCTTCGCTGCGATCTGGGTTGACTTACCACCTGGTGCTGCACACAGGTCCAGCACATGATCCCCAGGCTGAACACCCAACAGTTCAACCGGGGCCATCGCACTTGGTTCCTGAATATAATATAGACCCGCATGATAGTACGGATGCAAACCTGGCTTCACACCATGAGGCACATAAAAGCCCGTCCCGCACCACGGAATGGGCCGCAAATCAAAAGGAGCCAATTCATCAAATTGATCCAATGATATTTTTAACGTATTTACTCGAAGCCCCGCATGTGGGGACTGTTCATATGATTTCATAAATTGTTCAAACTCATCACCAAGCAGACCTTTCATACGCTCGGCAAAGATTAAAGGTAGCTGTACAGCCATATTCACTCATCCTGTCCTGTTAAAATGCATATTGTTCTATGTTATCATATCCGGGTGCAGCTTTCCTATGGCTTCACTGCATATTCCACTACAGCGTGTAATGTTGTATAATGACAAGTAGGTTGATTCTCGTGCAAAAAACGGGTGTTTATGTATATTATCCCATACTCTATTTTTGCCAAAACTATATTTTGATATGATTAATGGGGGATGGTCCAATGAAATCGAAGAAAAAGAAAAGTGCCTCAATCCTGATTTTCCTGGGTATTTTCGTTGTGCTGCTTGCAGCGCTTGTCCTGGTGAATCAGCAATCCAAGAAACAAATGGACGCTGTCGAGAACGCTTATGGCATTGCAGCATCCAAGCTTAATCCGGCTACACGCGAATTGCTTGATGATCCTAACTATCAACAGATTATCCTGCCAGATGATCTTAAAACCAAGATTGACAATAAGGAAAGCTTTTTCGTTTATTTCTTTGCCTCTGACTGCTCACATTGCCGTGCAACTACACCTCAGTTAATGCCGCTGGTAGATGAAGTAGGCATCGATCTGCCACAATTCAATCTGCGTGAGTTCGATTCAGGCTGGACAGATTATAACATCGAATATACACCTACGCTGGTTTATTATCAGGATGGCGTGGAAAAAGACCGTATGGTTGGCGGGCTGCAGGAGAACGGCAGCGACAACGGCTACACACTCGATGACTACAGACAATTTTTTGACAAGTATAAAGTCAGCACAGCTCCTTCGGCAAGCTAAAGGGTAACTTATGATTTCGAGTCATGAACTTATTCAAGCTTTTTCTTAGAGGACAAGCACGCACTCATTCGCAACTTCAATCACATGAAAATCAATTAAAAAATCACCCCGACAAATCCTTTTGAAGGATCTGCCGGGGTGATTTTTGTTATGTCGTATATCTATGATGCCAATATCTCTAATTTACTTCCCGTTCGAACTCTGTTCCTGCTGCAACGCCTTCATCTTCTCTTCATAGATGCGCCCACGGGTCGGACTGCGGCGTTGCGGAATGTTGGGTTTCAATTGCAGAGATCGTTCTTGAACTGCGTCAAGCAGTGCCTTATCCCGGATCTGAATGGTGAGATCCCTGTATGGAAAATGCTCTGGATCAGGACCTGATAGTCCTTGAACCAGTTCCTTCACTTCCTCAACCAATTTCCCGAGTCCAATCCCCCTCGCATCTTCAGGATAATGCTCCAGCAGTTCAACCGAACTCTGTAACATCATCCGTCCTCCGCGAAGATTGCTGTTCCTGAAATGATATAAGCCAACCGCAATCTGTAATAATCCTTTATAAAAGGTATCCCGATCCCGTTCCAGCCACAGTTCTTCCAGTACCTCATGGCATTCGAAGTAGTCCTGATCACGGTTAAAATAGATCAGATAATCCACATACAGCGGCTCATAGCTGCTCATCGGGATTTTCGCCCTTCCTGGCCGAATTCAAAAGTGCTTTTACATCGTCCAGCAAGTCTTTCAGTGCTTCCATATCATGACGCTCCCAGCAGTCGTTAAAGCGCTTCTGCGCCTCAATAGCCTCGTTGACGAGATGATAGAAATACAATTGATGTATGATCGACAACGTCTTGGAGACGATGTTTGAATCATCTTCAAACTCCTTCTGCGCTTCCAAAATCTGCAGGCGGATTGCTGACATCTCATTGTCCAATACAAAAGCGGCTTCAGCGGTTTTCTTCAACCTTGCCCGCATATCATCCGGCAGACTTTCCCGATATTTATAGCTCAGCGAGTGCTCAATCGTGGCCCAGAAGTTCATGGCAAGCGTCCGAATCTGAATCTCGGCCAACACCTTCTTCTGTCCCAGAGCTGTCTGAACAGGATATTCAATAATCATATGGAAACTGCGATAACCGCTCTCTTTGAAGTTCGTAATATAATCCTTTTCAATCAAAACCGTTAAATCCTTGCGTCCGCGAATGTACTCCGCCACTCTGCGAATATCATCCACGAATTGACACATAATACGGATTCCCGCAATATCCTCAATTCCCGTCTCTACCTGATCTAGTGGCACATTCAGACGTCTGGATTTCTCCAGAATGCTGGATATTTTTTTGACACGACCGGTAACGAATTCAATCGGGGCATATTCTTCCCGTTTCTTCAGTTCCGCTCGCATCGTTTTGAATTTGACTTTCAATTCCTCTACCGCTTGTTCATAAGGAAGTAAAAATGTACCCCAGTCTCTACCGTCCATGCTTATGCCTCCTGTCTCTATAGCGTCCCCTGTTCTAGTCTATTATACATGATGTTCAGCGGGGGGAAGAGTCCCGTTCCATTACCCTCTTCCAAGCTTCTATATTTTCGCTCCGGGGAACTTCTTATCCTTCTTACTCTTATACGTGCTCTGCACCAACAGCTTCGGAGATATGGCGATAACCGTCCTTGCGCAGCAACTCACGCAATCCGGCATGAATACGCCGATTCACCTCAGGACCTTCATAGATCAGAGCTGTGTATATTTCCACCAGACTTGCTCCGGCCTTAATTTTTTCGTAGGCGTCCTCGCTCGTAAAAATACCCCCGGAACCGATGATCGGAAGCTTCCCTTCGGTTTGGCGATAAATTCGGCGAATAATCTCCGTAGAGCGATCACGCAGCGGTTTGCCGCTCAGTCCGCCGGTCTCCTTCGCATGCTGATGGGACAGGCCCTCCCGGTTAATCGTCGTGTTGGTGGCAATGATGCCGGCAACGCCGCTGTCCGCGATCGTGCTGACCATATATTCAAGCTCCTGATCGTTGACGTCCGGTGCAATTTTGACCAGAACCGATTTGACCGGTCCACCTGTTTTCGCACGCTGTGTCTCCATTTCGCTCATCACCGCAGCAAGCAATTCCTTCAATTCATTCCCATGCTGCAGGTTACGCAGATCCGGCGTATTTGGTGAACTGATATTTACCACAAACAAGTCAGCATAATCATATAACGCCCGGATGCATTTGGCATAATCCAGATGGGCTTCTTCATTAGGTGTTGCCTTATTTTTGCCAATGTTGACAGCTACGGGAATCCGGCGATCCTTCAGACGCGCCAACTCACCTGCCATCGCTTCCACGCCAAGGTTATTGAACCCCATCCGGTTGACCAATGCCTCATCGGGAGGCAGACGGAACAGGCGAGGCTGCTCGTTGCCTGGCTGTGCGAGTGGTGTTACGGTGCCCACTTCCATGAACCCAAATCCGATGGATGAGAAACCCGTTACAGCCTGTCCATTTTTGTCCAGACCTGCCGCGAGGCCCACTGGTGTAGGAAAATGACAGCCAAACATATCAACAGCCAAGTCTTCCGTTTCACGCACGCCATACATCACACGCAAACCGGAAGGCACCGGGCGAATACTGCCCATGCCGCTAAGGCCACCAATAATCAGATGATGGGCCTGTTCAGGGTCCATTTTGAACAACAAGGGTTTAGCAAGACTTCTGTATAACAAATCACTCACTCCGTTCTCGGCCGGTACGCTGTAAATATGCTTTCCCGTCTTTTTCATATGTAAAAAAACACTCTATACACAAGTCTATCCGTTTCTTCATCAAAAGGAAAGTAGTTTGCGCATAGACAGCAGCATTTTGCCTGTACCCCGAAGCGACTTGAATCCGTGCGGAAGAAATACACCCGCATACTGGAAATGAAGTGTTGAATTCTTTACAATGGGAGCATGGTTACATTATACCAGTCCCAATGAACGAAGGAGGAACAGCCCATGGCTCCCAAACGTAAACCGCCTGCATTGCAGCAAAAGAAAGAAGAAGTCAATCGGAAAGCCATTGCCTGGACAGCGGCCAGTGTCATCGGATTAATCATTATCATCGGCGCTCTGATCATTATAGCCAACATGTAAATGGTCAATCCGATTGCCAGTTCCATACATAATCATTCGGCTGGATTTATGCCTTAACGAACAATTAAACAACAGCTTAGTTCAGCCAGTGATACTTCTTGTTTGGATTGTTTTGCTTCGGAACGAGCGTGTACTGATAACGATCCTTCGCTTCCGGAACAAGGATGGTTTCTGGCAGCAGATCTGTTCCAATGCGTACCGGGGTTCCCTGAGGGGCAAGCGCAAACAGTTCCTCCACATCCCCTTTACTCATTCTCACACATCCAAGGGATTCATCCAGCCCGATGCTGTTTGGCTCGTTGGTCCCATGGATGGCATAATTCGTATCCGACAGCTGCATGCCTCGTGTTCCGAACTCACCATCGGCGCGGCCATTCGGATTCACGACCTTGTCTGTAATGACAAAAGTGCCTTCGGGTGTGCGTTCTCCCCCCAGTCCGACCTCATAATTACGTATAATGGTATTCCCGCTAATCAGCGCCAGTCTGTGATTGCTTTTGTCTACCACAATCTCCAGTTGATCCTGCAAAAACAGCTGCCCTCCAAGCGTATCTGCAAAAGGGTTGCCAGCTTGCGGAGAATCCGATTGTCCAGCTTGTCCCTCATTTGTTGGTTGACCTACGGTTCCCTTCTCTTGTTGATGCAACGACAGTAATGTCGGGAACATTTCAGTCATCCCCGGTGCAGTCTCGCCCAAGATATTATTTGGAAAAGGTTGAGCAAGCTGGCTTACATTTTTCGGCCAAGTCCCTTTTTGCTTATGATATGTAATGATCGCACTGGACAACGACGCCGCTGATTCCTGTTTGGCGGTCCAGGCTTGTGCCAACAGCTGTATGTCCTTCGAAACTTCTGGAGGTTCGCAGTTACACTGCTTTGAATCATAACTTTGCGCTGTTAACCTGCCGCTGCTGTTGGTCTGCACGATATATTTCACCGGCATATTCCGTTTCCATAACGCCCAGTTGTCAGTCATTTGCATACCCAGTACTGCCGATGTCTCCACCTTAGGTCCGGCCCCTGACCAGGCAGAAGCCAGCGCTTTTTCTCCCTGATGACTGCCACCAAACCCAGCTGCTGTAAACACATTTGAATTGGATACAGGAACGGTTGGTGCTTCCTGCCCCCCCGATAATGGCTCCTCACCTGAATCACTTACAGATTCCAATGCGGTAGCCAGCGTTTCAGCTGCATCTCGATTGAAGCCAGGGGCATCTGCAGGCGGCAATCCTGCAAGCACAAGCAGCATCAGCAGAGTCAGCCACATTTTGCGAATACGGTGCTTCTTCTCCTTTTGTTCCGCCATCTCAACCAGCTTGTTTTGATAATCCACCCAAATGTCTGCAGGAGCCTTACTCCGTTCAAACGCTTCGTAAACCTCACCTGCTTGCTGAAAACAATAATTGGCCTTGCCTTCCTGGCCTTCGCGCACATACTCCTTGCCGAGCAAATACCAGGCCATTTTATTATCTGGATGTTTCTTAACATATGTTCTTAGATGAGTGTTCTGCATCCGATCCTCCGTTGTTATGCCTTTTTCCGTTTCTTTCTATTATATCGGCATAGTAAGGAATGAAATCCATAGGACTTGAGTACCCGGATGGAGGCTGTGCTTTCGACAAAAAATACGTCCAAATCCATTGAACCAATTTCAGTACATCAAAAAAAGCACGTCCTCCTGTCCCACGACAGAAGAATGTGCTTTTTTAATGTTATATGGAGTGGATTAGCCTTCTTTGTTGAAAGGTTCGTCGGCAACTTTGATGGAATCTGTAGGACAGCCATCGCAAGCATCCTGCATATCATCGAACAGGTCGTCCGGGATCGCCTTAATGCCTTGGTTGGCGTCACCATCGAAGATCACTTCGGCCAAACCTTCATCGTCATAGTCATAAATGTCAGGCGCTGTTGCTCCGCAAGCACCACATGCAATACATGTGTCTTTTTCAACCCAAGTATACTTACTCATTACAATCTCTCCTCCTAAAATTCAAAACGTACAGTGTTTTTATCTAGAAACATATTAATACAAAGTAAAAGTAATTACAAATTATTTTAACAACATCAAGACTATATTATGCCCTATTTAATCGAGACTTTGCAAGTTATCTTTTTGCAGTGAGGTGCCCCTCACCTTATGGTTGCGAAGTAACACGGAAGGGTCATCTCCGAGCATGCCCGCGGTTACAACAGCATTCTCTCCAAATTTGTCACGCAGCTGATCCATAATGCGAATCAGATTTTCCTTTTTCGGCTTCTGCTCATATTCAAACAGATCAAGCTGTACAACAGATTCCTCACGGGGAATCAGATTTTGCAGCGTTACTCCCAGCATTCGTACAGGCTTTCCCCCGCTCCAATGCTTCGCAAATAAAGCGCAGGCTTCCCGGTATATAATCGCTGCATCTTCCGTAGGTACTTCCATCATTCGTGATCGCGTGATGGTCTTCATGTCCGGTGTACGGATCGTAATCTGAATGCCCTGACTCAGCATCTCATGCTTGCGCAAACGCCTGGCCACCTGATCACTTATATTAAGCAGCACCCGGTGTACATCATCCATCTCGCTAATGTCCGCAGGAAGTGTAGTGGTATGCCCGATGGATTTGTTCGCTTCCCGTTCTGCCTGAACGGATGAATGATTAATGCCATTCGCCGAATTTTTCAGCCAGGTACCGTTAATGCCAAAAACATCCCTCAGCATGCGTTCATCCGATTTTGCAAGCTGTCCAATGGTTTCTATGCCCAGCTTTTTCAGCTTCTCAGCCGTCTTTTTGCCAATCCCATACAACTCGTTGCAGGGTCTGTGCCATAGAATCTTAGGTACATCCCTCATTCGCAAGATAGAGATACCGTTAGGCTTTTTCAAATCAGAAGCCATCTTGGCCAGCAATTTGTTGGGTGCAATTCCGATGGAACACGGCAGTCCCAGTTCCTCCCGAATTCTGCGCTGGATGCTCTCCGCAATTTCCATGGGTGTGCCGAATTGTTTTGAACCGGTGATATCCAGGTAACACTCATCAATGGAAGTCGCCTCCAAAAGCGGTGTGTAGCTATAGGCTATTTTCATAAATTCTCTTGAGTAGCGACGATATAAATGAAAATCGGGACGAATGACGATCAATTCCGGACATTTCTTCATCGCTTGGTTTACTACCATGCCTGTGGAGATGCCTCTGCTCCGAGCAACGTACGAACACGTTACAATCACGCCTTTTCTCACTTCGCTGCTGCCTGCAACAGCTGTTGCTTTACCTCTGTATCGTTCCGGCTCTTCGGCTTCATGCACTGAGCAATAAAAAGCGTTCATGTCAACATGCAAAATGACTCTTCCGGCGGCAGGATAATATCGATCCACATCGGTGTAATGAGTTCCATCTGAAGACATGTTCCTCCGCCCTTTCGTGCATCTTATTTAATGAAACATTATATAATCTATTTCTATTATACCAAGGTCATTATGTAAAATCAGTCACGTGATTTTATTTTCGGTTGGATTTGATGATCGAGCGAATAATCAACCATCCCACACTCACAAAAAGAACAACGGCAATCAAGGCTAAAACCGTATTCTCCCATACAATAGTCAAATATATCCCTCCGATTTTCCATATATCCCATTTATCAGTTAAACTTAAATATATCATAAATTTTGACATAGGATCACATATCTTATATTCGTAATTTGATATTTGTTACATGAAACTGCGATTTCTGTGTAGCATTTGGCCATAATGGTGCTATAATAATTAATTATACAAATTCACGACTTTAGGACAAATCAACGCACCTAGTTTAACACAGTGTAGCGTTGCAGAATCGAAGGATTCGTCCGCAAATTAGTTCGCACGCTTCTCCAAACTTACAATTAAACTTTTTAAAAAAGCGCTTTATTTCAAAGGAGGATCTTCATGTCAAAGGCCATTTCCATCTTCGATACGACTTTACGTGACGGCACACAAGGGGAGGGTGTCAGTTTATCGGCAGATGACAAGCTCAAAATTGCCAAGAAACTAGACGACCTGGGTGCTCATTATATTGAAGGCGGAATTCCGGGCAGCAACACCAAGGACATTGAGTTTTTCAAAAGAGTCAAGGAGTTAAACCTGAATGCCAAGGTTGTTGCCTTTGGCAGCACACGTCGCAAAGGAAGCATTGCCAGCGAAGACGCCAACCTGAAACGGATGATTGAATCCGGTGCACAGGCAGCAACATTGGTGGGCAAATCGTGGGATTTCCATGTGCATACCGCCCTGCAAACCACTTTGGAAGAAAATCTGTCCATGATCTATGATTCGATTGCTTATTTGAAACAAAATGGAATGGAAGTCATATTCGACGCTGAGCACTTCTTCGATGGATTCAAGCACAATCCGGAGTATGCCCAAGCTGTATTAACCAAAGCCCATGAAGCAGGGGCAGACTGGCTCGTGATGTGTGATACCAACGGTGGTACGATGCCACATGAAGTGTATGAGATTGTATCCAGACTCTCTGGAACCCTTCCTCAAGCTCATCTCGGCATTCACACACATAATGACTGTGAGCTCGCTGTTGCGAATACGCTAAGTGCTGTACAAGCCGGTGCCAGACAGGTTCAAGGCACAATGAACGGTTATGGAGAACGATGCGGCAATGCCAATCTGGCCTCCATTATTCCGAACCTGCAGCTGAAGCTTGGATATGAATGTGTGTCCGAGGATTCCATGAGACAACTTACAAACGTAGCCCGTTACGTCAGCGAGATTGCCAATGTGAACATGCCGATCAATCAGCCTTATGTCGGTAATGCAGCTTTCGCCCACAAGGGCGGCATTCACGTCTCTGCCATCCTGCGCGATTCCCGTACCTACGAACATATCGTGCCTGAACTTGTCGGGAACAAACAGCGTGTACTCGTCTCCGAACTGGCTGGACAGAGCAACATCGTTTCCAAAGCTCAGGAACTTGGACTGGAGTTCGACCCGAGCAGTGCCAATTCACGCCAGATCATCGAGAAAATCAAAGATCTGGAGCATCAGGGTTATCAATTTGAAGGGGCAGATGCTTCCCTTGAGCTGCTGATTCGCGAAGCAAACGGAGATATGAAGGAACTGTTTACATTTGAATCATTCAAAATGCTTGTGGAAAAAACAGCCGGCAAATCCGTTGTCTCCGAAGCATTTGTGAAATTGAATGTCGCTGGAACAAGCGTTTATACCGCGGCTGAGGGTAACGGTCCGGTAAATGCATTGGATAATGCTCTTCGGAAAGCACTCGTCCAATACTTCCCTTCGCTTGCCAACATGCACCTCTCCGACTACAAAGTGCGTGTGCTTGACGAGAAGGATGCCACAGCAGCCAAAGTACGTGTATTAATCGAATCCAAGAATACAGAGAATACCTGGAATACTGTCGGCGTTTCCGAAAACGTCATTGAAGCGAGCTGGGAAGCCCTTGTTCACAGTTTCCGTTATGCCCTACTTCAGGAAAAATTACAGGACGAGCCGGGAGTAGTCCATACTGCCTTTCATGGATTAAGCAACCATTAGTGCTTATTTCCCGGAAAATAAAAGAAGCGCTTGTCTCCAAATCACATGGAGTCAGGCGCTTTTTATTGGATTTATTTAGTTGATTACATCCTTAATCTTGCGTTCCAGTTCTTTTTCAGGCAAAATACCGAGAATAACTTCCTGGATCACACCATTCTTATCAATCAATACATTTGTGGGAAAAGCTACACCATTATACTTTGCATAGGCTGCACCATCTTCATCAAGCAAAATGGGGAACGTCAGTTTGTATTCCTCCACAAAAGCTCTTGCATCTTTCAGTTTATCGTAAGGAGTTACATTAACTCCATACATATCCAATTTGTCTTTGTACTTCGCAGCCAAGGTATTAAGCGCAGGCGCTTCTTCCTTGCAGGGTTCACACCAGGAAGCCCAGAAGCTGACAAATACAGCCTTTTCTTTGGCTCCTCCTGCGGTATATGTTTTTCCATCCATGCCTTTCAGAGAAAACCCGGGAGCCAGCAGTCCCGCTCTCGGTCCCGTTTCAGTAGGAAGCGGTTCCTCTTGTTTAAACACTGCAGCGATCCCATTATCCGCATTTTGAGCGAGCGCAACCCCAATCAGCAATATAACACCAAGGAGTATGTAGATGTTCCGTTTCATGGCCAGCCACCCTTTTATAGTATCAGCATATTACTGACTTATTTACTTCATTGTGGAGAGTTCGGTTCTCTTATCGGCATTTGCGCATTGGGAAACCCTTATTACATTGATACAAATACTTTCTTTAATATTGTACCCTTTTCCTTTAAAATTTTACAATCAGGGATCACACAAATTGAACCAAAAAAGGACCCCTGCCTAAGCAGGAGCCAAAGAGAGAGGGGTGAATACAAAATGGCAGCACTTCATGGACAGCAAAACACATTCTTCATCCCTTCTTCCGTAGAGCAAGAGATGTTGAAGCACATGTACACTTCGCTGCCGCAGGAAGCCTGCGGGGTTGTGCTGGGTGAAGCCGCAGCGGGCGGCATACGAATCAGTCGGTTTCAGCCAATTCGTAACGTAGCGCCTAACCCGCTGCATCACTTCAGTCTGGATGATGCAGAATGGATTCGGTGTGTATTTAATGAGCCCCAGCTCATCGGCATTTTCCACTCCCATCCTCGAACCGAGCCAGTACCGTCTACCCAGGATCTTATCGCCCTTCAAGCTTACGCCCGATTACTCCAAGTGTATCTGATCGGCTCTCCTAACCTGACAGTCAGGTCTGAACAACAGATGCACTTAAACGGCTATCAGATCCAGTCTGATCTTGATTGCGATAGCAAGACGGACCAGCAAAAGTTATATCATCTTCAGCCGTCACAATTATGCGTGACTTAAGTGAGTGTACAAGTCACCCAATGTTTCTACATTTTTACGAGTCATGTCCTCCAGATAGCATGACCACAGCTGCGCCGTCATCTTGGCATCCTCCAAGGCATGATGGCGTCCATAAATCGGAATGCCTCTTGATTCCAGCAATTCATCCAGACCATAACCTGGTCGACCCGGCTCCAGCCAGCGAGCCAGCATCATAGTATCGATCAGCCGATGTGTCAGCCTCACCTTGGAGGTGCGCCACAGCGCTGCATTCAGAAAGGCCCGATCATGCGCACTTGCATGTGCAACCAGTACACTGCCTCCAACAAATGACATAAAATCATGCAAGCCCTCCAACAGCGAAGGTGCTTCAACAGTCATCTGCTGCGTAATGCCTGTAAGCTCAGTAATATGTTCAGGAACCGCAGTTTTGGACTGCACGAGCGTATAAAAATGTTCCCCTTCCAGCACCACACCACCACTGATGCGCACAGCGCCAAATGAAAGAATCTCATCTCCATGCTGGGGAGAAAAACCTGTCGTCTCCAGATCAAACACAACAGCATCCAATTCATTCAGCGGCGTATGAAGAACTTCCGGTCTGCGCTGCTCCCTCATCATAGAGCGAATGAACGCCATGTGTTGCGCCGTTGGGGCCCCCATAATGGAAGCGATGGCAGAAGGTACCCCTCCCTGACGCAGCGAATTCCAAAATCCAGTATTGCCCCTTGCCGGCTCTCTCATGGACGTCTCCTTTCTGCAAAACGAAGTTGTCTTTGCAGTGCACGATGCACGCGTCGCACCTGCCCTAACGTATCCCGAAGCTCATAATGCATTTGTTTTTGTTTCATTTGTTTCTCATCCAGAAAACCACTGCTCTGCTGCAATCCGCTTCTAATCACAACTGGTGTACTACGTCTAAACTTGAGCGCCATCATGAAGGCCCGACCGGCTGCATCAAGTAAGGTCAAAGGGACAGCTTCAAGCGAAACCAGTCTCTGAATTCGTTTAAGTGTGGACGTTTCCCTAATTCCATGCTGCAATGCCAAAAAACGCGCACTGTTCACCAGCGGAATATATAAGCCATATTTGACGTCAAATCCGCCAGCATGCTCACCGAATCGTTCCGTGACCACCTGACCGAGAATATTAAGTGTCGCCTTGTGTTTAACCGTATTGCGCAGAACAGCATCCGATAGCTCAGGAACGGCTCTGAATCCATCATAGAACGCAGCAATCCATTCCTCTGCCAGACCTCGCTCCCCTGTCACAAAACGCATATCCGAAGCAATGATCAGATTACGTACAGGTTCCCATGCCAGATCTGATCTCCACTCCCTGAGCTGCTCCTTCCAGGATTCAAGTGTCTTACGCCATAACGGCTCCGAACACATGACTTTCCCTTCGCATTTGGCATAACCCAATTCCTCAAGCATATCAGCCATTCGTCGTCCAAGTTCGGCAAAATACGCTTCTTTCCCCTCATGCGGGGTATCACTGATAATCATGCCATTGTCCTGATCACTCCACAATGTTGCTTCTTCCCTGCCCGAACTGCCAAATACGATAAAGGCATAGGGGACGGGAGGCCGGCCGAAGCCGTCCTCTACCATCCCCTGGATGCATAACTCTACTGCTTTCCGGTATATCCGGTCATGCAGTTCATTTACCGTTTGGTACCACTCGATCGGCGACAAGGAAGCGGACAACAATTCCTGAAGCTCATTCTGCAAAACTACACGTGCCTGGCGCAGCTCCTCGGAAGAAGCCGCACCATCGATCCCCTGATAGGACCAAGAATGGTTTATAAACGGGATAGGTTCCATCATGTCCAGCCTCCTTGAAGCGTGATTCAGTCATCATTCATCTCAGGAGCTGAACGTACCGCCTCCATTGGATTTACCTTCAATGTTTTTCATTTGCTCAGGGTACCCGTAAGTACCGTGCTCACTAAGATCCAGACCCATGGTTTCCTCTTCTTCTGTAACACGGATACCCATGATGGCTTTCATTCCGCCAAGGATAATGAAGGAGACAATCAGTACGAAGGCAAATGCGCCTGCCAGACCTAAGAGTTGAACTCCGAGCTGGTGGAATCCACCGCCGTAGAACAGACCCGCTTGACCTACGCCTGCATTCTCAGCAAGCTCCGGAGTTGCGAACAATCCTGTGGAAATGGCTCCCCACATACCAGCGATACCGTGAACGGAGAAAGCGTAGATTGGATCGTCAATTCCTTTGCGATCAAAGAATTGAGCCGTGAAGAATGTAATGATACCTGCCAATGCACCGATGACCAGAGCTGCCCAAGGTTCTACAAAGGCACAAGCACCTGTAATCGCTACGAGTGCTGCAAGAACACCGTTCAACATGCTTGGAATATCCGATTTACCCAGAACTGCCCACGAGATCAGCAGTGCAGCAACACCACCCGCAGCAGCTGCTACGTTTGTAGTCAATGCAACATAACCGAAGAATCCATCGCCCATGGCAGACAACGTACTACCTGGGTTAAAGCCGAACCAACCAATCCAGAGGATGATTACACCGAGTACAGAATACACTTGGTTGTGACCCGGGATGATGTTAGGTTTACCGTCTTTGTTATATTTACCGATACGTGGTTTCAAAAGAATTGTAGCTACCAGCGCAGCCGTTGCACCCGTCAAGTGAACGACAGTGGAACCTGCAAAGTCTTGCATGCCCAGCTCTGCGAGCCAGCCGCCGCCCCATACCCAGTGAGCAACAACTGGATACATAATAATGGTATAAAGCGTTCCGAAAACAATATATACGCTCATTTTTGCACGTTCAGCCATACCACCGCAGGCAATGGCCAGAGATACCGCCGCAAAAGCGAGATGGAATACAAATTTTACGGTAAGTGGAACATCGGAGAAGGCCAGTGATTCGAAGGAAGCAGCCATTTGGTCACCACTCAGGAAAAATCCTGTTGTTCCAAAGAAGCTGTTACCATTACCGAAGCCGAGACCGAAGCCGAGAGCCCAGAAAGCAATAACCGAAATTCCCAATGTCAGGATCGTCTTACCCGCAATATGTCCTGCATTCTTCATTCGTGTTGAACCTGCTTCCAATAAAGCAAATCCCCCCTGCATTAAGAAAACCAGCACAACAGCCAGAAACGTAAAGGCTGAGTTCAGACCGCTTTGAAGTTCGATGTTAGTCGGCCCCTCCGCTGCAGCAAACGCGCTGACCGGGAAAGCCAGTAAAGTAAGCATTAATAACACCGAAACCAACCATTTCTTTCTCATGTACCCCACTCCCTCGTATGTTAAGTTTCTTCACATAACGTGAAACTCTTAATGTCATTATAAGCAGAAGACAGGAAAGTTGACAAGAGTATTTTAAACAAAACCGAAAATTATTTCTGGGAATAAAGTCATGCGTCTTTTTCTTGCACTTAAGTACATATTCATGTCCCATGAGTACATAGTTATAGAAACGAAGTTTTACCGGGCGTTAAAGTATAACGTTTGACTGTATGGTTAAAGATCATGTATCATAACTATATAGGAAGAAAAGAATGGGGCGGAGTCTGTAAAGCCGCAGGTGGAATCTACAATTCCCTACATTAGAACTTGCAAGCGAGGTGAATACCATTGGGGATATGAAACTGTTTCGGATTGGCGAACTTGCCAAGACCGCTGGTGTGAGTGAACGGACGATTGATTACTACACGAAGCTTGGTTTGATCGCTCCTGAAGAGCGGACAGAAAAGAACTATCGTCTCTATAGTAATGAAACTTTAACTAGGCTCGAACGTATTGTACAGATGAAACAAGAGAAATATAGTCTCGACGAGATCAAGCAATCTCTTGAGAAGTGGAGCCTCGTTAGCACGGAAGAGCAGGTTGCCAGCAAACTGACAACCCTTGAGCTCCATGTTCAACAACTCGAGCGGGAGGTCAATGAACTCAAACCACTGCTTGGGGAGATGAAGCCTGTACAAGCACGCAAGATGATGGCAGGCCTGCTCACGAAAAGCGCTGGTACGATGGAAGCCTTGAAAATCTTGCTTGAGAACACCATGATGTAGCTTACTATTAGAAAGCGGAGGAATGAATATGAGTTTTAATAACGGTATGTTCGTTTTGATCAT
Organism: Paenibacillus xylanilyticus; assembly: GCF_047246825.1. Lineage (GTDB taxonomy): Bacteria > Bacillota > Bacilli > Paenibacillales > Paenibacillaceae > Paenibacillus > Paenibacillus xylanilyticus_B. The sequence continues at coordinate 1,927,977 of NZ_JBFOLB010000001.1, forward strand.
TATCGCATTTTTGCTCTCCTTATGGGCGCAATTCCGCGTTAAGAGTACATTCAACCGTTGGTCTGATGTCAAAAACCTGAACGGTATGACCGGTTATGATGCCGCTCGCCACATGCTGGATTCAAACGGTCTGCATGATGTTCCGATCGAACCGGTACGCGGTGCACTCTCCGATCACTATGATCCAATTAATCGGGTTGTTCGATTGTCCGAACCGGTATATTATGAAAATTCAATCTCAGCTGTTTCCGTAGCCTGTCATGAGGTCGGCCATGCGATACAACATAAGGAAAGCTATCCGATGCTGGCACTTCGCCACCGGATCTTCCCGATTGTGAACTTCGCATCCGGACTTGCACCTTTTCTGTTGATTGCCGGTTTCCTCTTCAACGCAATGAACCTTGTTGGTATCGGTATTATTTTCTTCTCCGTTACCGTTGCGTTCCAGCTCATCACGCTGCCAGTAGAATTTAACGCAAGCAATCGTGCTCGTGAAATTATGGTATCGGAAGGTTACATTCGTAATGAAGAGGAAAAAGGCGTTGCCAAGGTACTGAACGCTGCAGCATTGACTTACGTTGCCGCTGCACTGATTTCCCTGCTTGAATTGATCCGTTACATCGGGATTTTCAACAGTCGTGACTAAATTAAATACAATTACAACAAAACAATACCCCACCGTTATTCGGATGGGGTATTGTTTTGTTGTAAACCGAAATAATTAAGCAAAAACGAACGAAACGACTGTGCCACAAGTGGCAGTTTGTCATCTGCACGATGGATCAGTCCGATCGTTCGCGTTACTTTCGGATGAGAGATCGCCACATGAGCCGGTTGCAGCGGATTGGTCTGAAATAGCGCCATTTCGGGCAGCAGACTCACTCCCATTCCCGCAGCAACCAATCCTCGAATTGTATCTGTCTCTTCACCTTCAAAGGCGATTTTCGGCGTAAACCCCGCCTCCAGGCAGGCATGCCAGACAATTGGGCGCAGTGAGTATCCTTTGCTGAACAAAACAAACTTATCGTCCTTGAGTTGTTCAAGTGCGATCTCTTCTTCGCCTGCAAGGGGATGATTCGGGGGAAGAATCGCATGCAACTCTTCGGTTAACACGATATCACCCGCAACCTGATCATGCTTTTCCGGAAAAGGAGATATAAAGGCCAGATCAACCTCAGCAGACAACACATCACGTATGAGTGTGGGAAACATGCCCTGTTTAAATCTGAATTTGACGTTGGGATAACGCTGACGAAATGCAGCCACAACCGAAGGAATCAGGTGAATACCAAGACTATGAGGAAAACCAATGCGAATTTCACCATGTTCCGGGTCCAAAAATTCATGAACCTCTCCGACTGCTTTGTCCAGATCCTTCAGTATGCCTTCAATTCGTTTGCAGAAGAGCTGCCCAACTGCGGTCAACTGCAAATTTCTCCCCTTTTGCATAAAGAGGTCAACTCCCAGTTCCTCCTCCAGTTGATGAATCTGGCGACTCACCGCGGACTGTGCGACATGCAGCTCTTCGGCTGCTTGGGTCACATGCTCCTTTTGTGCCACTTTTAAAAAGTAATGCAACTGTCTTAATTCCACTCGCCTGATCTCTCCAATCTGCTATACCCTACTTAGATCTTGCCTGCACTCCGTCTTCAGATCATTTATTTACGTGTTTACTGTTTCCTGAACTTGCGCGGCTTCCATAAGCGGATGAGAAGTCCATAAATGAAGAATCCACCTAACAAACCACCCAAATGAGCCATCCAGCTAATGTTCGACATGGCAAAAGAGAAAATAATACCGAACGCAAGCAGTGTGTATAACGTTTTGCGGGATGCTTCGTCCATCATCGTCCGCTGGAACAAAGCAACATACAGAAACGCACCATAGATAGCATAAATCGCTCCCGAAGCACCGACCGAAATCGTAACCTCTCCAGCAGTGTTATACCATGCCACCGCCAGAATGTTACCCAAGATACCTCCGCCCAAATACAGCAAGCCATATCTCACTGAACCAAGTAAGCGTTCCATTGGTGGCGCAAATACAACAAGTGCAAAACTGTTAAATAACAGATGACTGAAACCCGCATGGAGGAAAATGGACGTGAAGTACCTCCACCATTCTCCCGAGAAAAACTCATGGTTTGTCAAAGCACCAAACTTGAGCAGCGTCATTGTGTTGGTCGATCCACCATTGACAGCGAGTACAATAAACATAACAACATTGGCTATCAAAAAAATTGACGTCAGCGGGAAAAATTTTAAGTAACTTCTCCAATTTTCATACCTTAAAAATATCATAAGCTTCTTCTTTCACTCCACCCTGTTCAGATCTGCCTTTAATTCCGATCCATTGTATTGATTGTTCGTCTGAATTGGACAATGCCTTTCATAAAAGATTATAATGGATTTTGGCACGGATCACCAATTTAAAGGAGGAACATTATTATGGCACAAGAACGTACAGGCGCAGCCACATTCAAAGGCAACCCTATTACATTGATCGGACCCGAACTGAAAGTGGGCGATCAAGCTCCCGATTTTACTTTGAGTAAAAATCTGGTTGAAGATGCATCCCTGAAAGACTACGCAGGCAAAATCAAACTGATCAGCGTTGTTCCTTCACTCGATACGGGAGTATGCGATGCCCAAACCCGCCGCTTCAACGTCGAAGCTGGAGACCTCGGTGACAACGTTGTCGTTCTAACGGTAAGTGTAGACCTTCCGTTCGCACAAGAACGCTGGTGCGGCGCAGCCGGTGTAGACCGCGTTGTAACATTGTCCGATTACAAAACACGCTCATTCGGTGAAAACTATGGTGTTCTGATCAAGGAATTCCAATTGGACATGCGTTCCATCTTTGTAGTGGATACCGAAGACCGAATTACATATGTGGAATATCTGCCTGAGATGACAGAATCCCCTAACTTCGAGCAAGCAATTGCAGCGGTTAAAGCTTTGCTGTAAAAGGACTCCACGTTCAGAACAAAAGCGAGGAAGGTTCACCTTCTCTCGCTTTTTGTTTATCCATCCATCTATTTCAATCGTTTGCCTTATATTTGGCGAGCTTCTTATCCAATACAGAGAACAGGTTCATGATCGTCCGATAATTGGAACCCAGGTCTCCAAGTGAACCGCGTGAAGCTGAATACATATCCACCGCACTGCGAACCGGACTTACCGAAATAACTGAAACCGTAATATCCATGGTCCGTCCAAACGTCGTCCGTTTCTCCAGAATAATCTCTCCAACCGAAGGAACCTCGTGAAGCACCTTATAACCCGGAATCTTTTTCAGTGTCGAAGAAACCTCTTCCCAGGCTCTGTCTTTGGATAAATTATAATAACGTGTTTTTAATTTGGGATCCTTGGCTCGATCGCTGGTTCCCTCCATACTGCGGATGATACCGACGAGCGTTCTCTTTAAGGTCAAGACCCTTCCTCCTTTGAATGTAACCGTTCCATTTATGTATTCTAGTGTAACATTGTTCAAGTAGTAACAAAAGGGCATACAGCGCTTTTAACAGAAATACACCGGTCAAAACATAAAAAGTTCAAATAAAAAACACCCTGCTATTCCTGGATTAGAGGAAAGAGTCAGGGTGCTGTACTTGTAACATAGGAACCCGCCTATGCCGTCCGGCTACATTGTCTTATGAACCTGCTTGGCAGGTGGGTGACCGCAAAAATGCTTTTTGAAGTCCCCATGTCGTATAGACAGGGCGTTTCAGCAACATTCTGTGTAGATCTCCCGAAGACATCATCATTGGTTCAAAACAACGAATAACCGAAACGTACATCGCAGGATGTACAATTATTATATCCCTAACTGTGTAAAAAGTAAATGGTGACGACTCAAGTTTTATTTTTGCAGATTATCGTTTTTCACTTCAGATGCTTCAATATCACCGATGGTCTCTACAGAATCGCCGGCCTTAGCAGCTTCCTCTTCTTCCTTCTTCTGCTGCATTTTTTCCATCTGCTCCTGCATTTTCATGAAGGTCGCGTAGAAGTTAAAGAAGGCAAACCAGGCAATAATGCTGATAATGAAGAAGACAAACAATACCGGATACCGGAAACCAATGTAAAATAACAGTCCGCTTCCAAGCAATGTAGAGAATACACGAAACGGTCTGATCAGTGTCAAGAGCACTGCATTTTTAATAATGAGTCCGATTGACATATGATAGTGTACAACCATCGAGAAAAAGTTAAACAGGGATACAAACAAAAGCAACAGCAGCACAAGCATGATGATTCCCACCAGCTGCATATTGCGGAACTGTGTCATGTATACTGTATAATCCAGATACATGATGGCAAACAGCAGGGTGTAAAATATGCCCCCAATTAAACTTTGTTTGTAGTTCTCTTTGTACCCTACAAAGAAAGTACGGAAGATCGGCACATCTGTGTCACCCATATTCCATTTGCGTACGACCGTGAACAGGGCCGAAGTTGCCGGAAAAAGTGTAAGCGGTGCCACAATAGCTATAGCCCAGTTCATTTGCAATGATTCATTTGCGAGATTCTGCTGCATAACGAGCAGTTTCATAATCAAGAAAAACAAGAATGGAGACGAACAAATAGCCCACAACAGATTGGTTGCGGCCAGTCTTGTAATCCACTCTGTAAGCCGGTAGATCCCACCCATAGCTCCTTTAAATTCCAAACATTTCTCCTCCTCCGCAGCCTTGCGTCTAACCTGAAGTCTAATATTAATATACCTTATTATAGATAGGAAAAGCCAGTACTTCCCGAAAACAGATCAGCTATCCCTCTAATCCAGCGCCATAAAGAGCAGGAATTTATGTACATTTCCAAAATAAAAAAATGGAGCAGTTGTCTGCCCCATTTCCCAATTCAGCCTTGCATATTATTCGAAAGAAGAATCTTTCGCAGGACGACGTCCTTCGTTGTTGCTTGGACGCGGTTTGCGGTCACGGTTGTAACCACCTTCTCTGCTTCCACCGCCACTGCTGTTGCGATCGCGGTTGTAACCGCCACGTCCGCCACCACTGCTGTTACGGTCACGGTTGTAGCCACCGCCACCACCGCTGCGGTTACCGCTGTAGCCAGATGGTTTACGTCCACTGGAGCGAACATCTGGTTTACGACGTTTAGCACGAATCGGATCTTCTGGAGTCAATTCAACTTGAGCGTCTTTTTTGTCACCTGTCAGGAGCTTCAGGGAAGCAGACAACAGTTGAACAGAATCATATTGCTCAAGCAATTGAATCGCGATGCCTTTGTATTCGTTCAGTTCACCGGATTGTACAATCTCAAGCAAACGCTCAGCTGTCAAACGTTGTTTACCTTCTACAGCCTCAGCCAACGTTGGCAGTGGTTTGCGAGGGATACGGTGACGTGTTACACGCTCAATGAAGTGCAAGTGATCGATCTCACGTGGTGTAACGAATGACCAAGCAGCACCCTCTTTACCTGCACGGCCTGTACGACCAATACGGTGAACGTAGCTCTCAGGATCTTGCGGAAGGTCAAAGTTCACAACGTGAGTTACGCCGGATACGTCGAGACCACGTGCAGCCACATCTGTTGCAACGAGTACATCAATGCTGCCATCACGGAATTTACGCATTACTGTATCACGTTGGTTTTGAGACAAGTCACCATGGAGACCATCAGCAGAGTATCCACGTTTTTGAAGTGCTTCTGCCAGTTCGTCAACACGACGTTTCGTACGTCCGAATACAATCGCCAGTTCAGGAGATTCCATATCCAGCAAACGGCTGAGTGCTTCAAATTTTTGACGCTCAGGCACTTCGATGTAAGCTTGGTCAATCAGAGGTGCACTAACTTGTTTCGGAATTACGGATACGTGCTCTGGGTTGTTCAAGAATTGCTGAGCCAGTTTTTGAATGTTAGGAGGCATTGTTGCTGAGAAGAGCATCGTTTGACGATCAGCCGGAACTTGTTTCAGGATGGATTGAATATCCTCCATGAATCCCATGTCGAGCATTTCATCTGCTTCATCCAATACAACCGTTTGTACATCTTCAAGTTTGATCGTTTTGCGGTTAATGTGATCCAGGAGACGTCCAGGTGTACCGATGATAATCTGTGGTTTTCTTTTCAGTGCACGGATTTGACGAACGATGTCTTGTCCTCCGTAAATTGGCAGGGAGCGCAAACCTTTGAAGCGGGTGAGTTTTTCGATCTCTTCGGCAACTTGGATCGCAAGTTCACGTGTAGGTGCCATAATGAGGGCGCGGATTTTTTCGTCGCTTTTGGAGATTTTGCTGATCAGCGGAATACCGAAAGCTGCTGTTTTACCTGTACCTGTTTGAGCTTGGCCGATCAAATCTCTGCCTTCAAGCGCAATTGGGATCGATTTGGATTGAATCGGCGTTGCCTCTTCGAACCCAAGTTCGGTGATGGCTTGCAGCACCAGTGGTTCAAGATTGAAATCTGAGAAATTTAAATTTGTCAAAATTATTCATACTCCTTCTATAGGGTGGACATGGTGGACAATCCACTTTGTTGTCTGTATTCTTAAGTAGCGTTAATATTTATAGGGTATCCCATAAGGGCAAATTATTTTCACAATCATCACAATTCGTGAATGGGTCCCCAACATAAGACTAAAACTACATACATCTGTTTGAAACATTTCAAATTTTATCGTTCCATTTGGAAAAAGTTCCCTACTCAAGAATATCCACAAATCATTATATCACAAAACAAATCAAGATTACCAGCAATCTGGTTTTAAATATAAATGAGGTGATTAAATTGCCCAAAATAATTTGGCACTCTTTAGTGATCATATTGGGTGCTGCAGCTATAGCCTGCGGCTTTAACTGGTTTTTGGTCCCCCATCAGCTGCTAAGCGGCGGGGTATCCGGTATTTCCATGCTTCTTGGTTATTTTACAAATTTGAATCTTAGTGTAATGTATTTTGTTCTTAACATTCCTTTGCTCGTTGCGGGATGGTTTATTCTTGGACGACGATTCATTATATTGAGCATTGTATCGGTAGCAGCCACTTCCTGGTTTATTGGACTGCTGCCTGTTTTTGTCGTGGCAACAGACCCTCTCCTCAGCTGTGTATTCGGGGGCGTATTGGTAGGTCTGGGCACAGGCATCTCCTTCCGGGTAGGCGGTTCTACAGGTGGACTGGACATTGTCGGTTCCATTTTCACTCGATATCGGGACTTTCCGATTGGTACGGTTATGGCCGGCATGAACGGGGCTATCATTATGCTCGCGGGATATCTGAACAATGACTGGAACATCGCCTTGGCCTCCATGGTATCAATTTATATCACAGGGAAGGTGCTGGATCTGATCCACATCAGTCATGTTAAAGTGACATTGTACATCATCACGAATGAGACAGAATCCATGTTGAAAAAATTGCTTGTTCGTCCCCGCGGAGTCACGAAGATCAAGACCCAAGGGGCATATACCGACATTGAAAAGGATATGTTAATGACTGTGACAACCCGTTATGAGCTCGTTGAGATTAAACGCATCATTAAGGAAACCGATCCCAATGCGTTTGTGAATATCGTCGAAACGGTTGGTGTCATGGGTTCCTTCCGCAGAAGTTGAGACACATGTACGGTTAACAATTTATATAATTGTGGTATAATAATTGTGCACGGCTCCTAAATATGATGTATAGCAGGATCTGCCCTTCACTTTCACAGGCCATATGCTTTTCCGATTCGCGCCGAATGACTTACCATTTTGGAATTCGAGTAGGAAAGGGTGATTATTGTGGATATGGAAACGGTAAAACTGTTTGAAATCGTCAACAGATGGTGTCCGGAAATGCTCCCTTTCTTAAAACCGAATGAGCTCGATTCACTTATTGTTCTCCGGGATGGGCTGGGCATTCTGGAGCAGGTAGACGCAATGGAAATCATTCAGTACAGTATTTGTGAGCATCAGAACGATATTTACATTCAATAAATTTTTTTGACTGATTACGCCGCTTCTTGAGAGGTTTCCCCTCACAGGAAGCGGTTTTCAATTTTCCCGGGCTGTTTCATTACTTGATTAATATGGTTAAAAGCCCAGAGGCTTTATTATATAATTCAATCATGGAATGCACATAAGGGAGTGGGAGTGAAATGAACATGTTTTGGGCTTTACTGGCCATGGCCATGGGAAGCTTCGGTGGTACACCTGCAACAGCAGATCAGGGAAATCAGCAATTTCAATCATTAACGAACAGTTTCAACACCGCTATTATTCAATCACAAAAAGATCAGGTCATTATTGATGCAGACAATCCGCCTGCCAAGGTTGATCCTCAGCCGGACGCACCCGTTGTTAAAGGCATTTATGTTACAGCCTACAGTGCTGGCGGAGCACGGATGAAAGAATTGCTCGATCTGGTTGATAACACGGAGCTTAATTCCATGGTCATTGATATCAAGGACGATCTCGGATACATAACCTACCCTACAGAGAACAAATCACTACAAGAAATGGGCAAATCCCAGTCATTTATTCGGGATATTGACGCTTTGATGAAAAGACTACAAAAACATGAAGTCTACCCGATTGCCCGGGTCGTCGTGTTCAAAGATACGATTCTTGCCAAAAAAAATCCGGAACTTTCTTTTCGAAACAAGGATGGCTCGGTATGGGCCAACGGCAAAGGCGACAGTTTCGTGAACCCTTACAGCAAGGAAGTCTGGGATTATAATATCGAAATTGCCAAGGAAGCCGCCAAGCTTGGATTCAAGGAAATCCAGTTCGACTATGTTCGTTTTCCAGAAGGCTTCGAGAATCGCGCAGATAAGCTCAAATACACCAAAACTGACAAGTCGCGGGTTGACGTTGTAGCAGAATTTGTTCAATACGCCCGCAAGGAACTGGCGCCGCTGGGCGTCCGGGTTTCGGTGGATATCTTCGGCTATGCAGCCTCAGTGCCTGCAGCAGAAGGCATCGGTCAGGATTTTGTAAAAATATCCGAAAATGTGGATGTGATCTCACCAATGGTCTATCCAAGCCATTACTCAACCGGATGGTATGGTGTCAAGGACCCTGACAAAGATCCCTACACCACGATCAAGGGTTCCATGGAAGACACGCACAAAAAACTCGACCCAACCAAAGAGCTCAAGCCGGTGATTCGTCCGTGGATTCAAGACTTTACGGCAAGCTGGCTTGGCAGCGGGCACTATATTAAATACGGCAAAAAACAAGTTGAAGACCAGATTCGCGCAATGAAAGATATGGATGTAGATGAATATCTGCTCTGGAATGCGTCCAATCGTTACACCTCAGGTGTGAACTATAAATAATGCACTCTTCCCCATTTTCCATCACCTCGTTCCGTTACAGCGGAGCGGGTTTTTTATTTCTTTTGACATGTAACCGTGCCCTTTCCCTGTTCAATTTCGGCAAAATCCACTACAATGAATAGCTGTCCATATATGCAGTTGGATGATCATTCTTATGAATAGCGAGGCATTTCCAGTGAACATGACAACCACAAGTTTTTCGCAAAAAGTAAAACAATTCCTGATCATATTTTTACCCATATTCACAACACAGATCGCCCTGTCTGCCATGTCCTTCTTCGATACCAATATGTCAGGCAAGTTTTCCCCGGCGGATTTGGCTGGTGTAGCCATAGGTACGAGTCTGTGGATGCCAGTACAAACCGGGCTTAGTGGAATTCTCATCGGAATCACTCCTGTGGTTTCCCATCTGCTGGGATCCAAACGCAACGATCAGATCGGACACAGTGTTATACAGGCACTCTATCTGGGCATTGCCGTCAGTCTTGCCGTTCTTGCCATAGGAGCCATGATCCTTACCCCAATACTGAACGGGATGCCGCTGGAACCACGGGTTGCCCAGGTTGCCCTATATTTTTTGTGTGCGCTGGCTTTTGGAATCCTTCCACTATTCGGATATACCGTGCTGCGCAGTTTCATGGATGCACTTGGGCAGACACGAATCACCATGTTCATCACGTTAGTGTCGCTGCCAGTTAATATTTTGCTGAATTATTTACTCATCTTCGGACGCTGGGGTTTTCCCCAGCTGGGGGGTGTGGGCGCAGGTGTGGCTACCGCGTGTACGTACTGGATTATTTTCCTTATCAGCATTTTCTTTGTGCATCGGATTGAGCCTTTTGCCCAGTATGGGGTGTTTCGTCACCTCTCTGGCGTATCGCTGGGAAAATGGAAGGAACTCCTCAAAATCGGGGTGCCCATCGGCTTCGCTACTTTTTTTGAAACATCGATCTTTGCTGCCGTGACGTTAATGATGAGCCGGTTTGACACCATCACGATTGCTGCCCATCAGGCTGCCCTCAATTTCGCGTCTACGCTGTACATGCTGCCAGTGAGCATATGTATGGCCCTTACCATCCTTGTTGGATTTGAGGCGGGTGCTGGACGTTTAAGAGATGCCAAACAGTACAGTCTGCTTGGTATTGGCGGAGCCATTGTACTATCGCTGCTGACAGCGGTTGTATTGCTCGTCTTTGGAGAACAAATTGCAGGTCTGTATTCAAACGAACGTGAGGTCATTGCCTTAACTCAACATTTCCTCATTTATGCCATCTTCTTTCAGATATCGGATGCCATTGCTACCCCAACCCAAGGTGCACTTCGGGGATACAAAGATGTTAATCCTGCGTTGATGATTACGTTTGTGGCTTATTGGATCATTGGTCTTCCTGTAGGCTACCTTACAGCCACGTATACATCGCTCGGCGCTTTTGGCTACTGGATCGGTCTTATTGCCGGCCTTGCTGTCGGTGCCACTGCACTGCTCTGGAGACTGTTCCTGGTTCAGCGGAAAGCTGCGGTTCGCATGATTGAACAATCAAATTAATCAGACAGGATACAAGAAGCTAAGCAAGCTCACGGTTACTTCACATCACATTTCATGTGATGCAAAAAGAGCACAGCGCCGTCAACACGGGCTGTGCTCTTTTGATTGTTGTTTATTGAGATAAACGTTGTGCAAGTTCGTACGTGTTCATGTCGAAATCTTTTTTCGTGTTAACGACTTTATCGATATCTGTCAGGACCAGCTCACCTTTGATAATCCCACAACCCTTGTCAGTCTCACCGGCAATCAGGCTGCGTACAGCGAAGTCTCCCAGACGGCTGGCAAGGTTACGGTCAAACGGAGTTGGCGTACCGCCACGTTGAATGTGACCCAGTACAGTTACACGCGGCTCATAAGTCGGGCAGCGTTCCATCAGTTCTTTGGCCACATCTTCGCCTTTGCCCACGCCTTCAGCAACGATAATGATACTGTGACGTTTACCATGTGCGAAGTTGGCTTTCATCCGGTCTGCCACTTCATCCATGTCAAATGGAACTTCCGGTACAAGAATCGTTTCGGCACCGGACGCCAGTCCTGCATGAAGTGCAATATCGCCACAATGGCGGCCCATAACCTCAACGATGGAAGAACGTTCGTGGGAAGACATGGTATCACGCAGTTTGTTGACTGCATCAACTACTATACTTACTGCTGTATCGAATCCAATCGTGTAATCCGTAAATGAAATGTCGTTGTCAATGGTTCCTGGGAGGCCCATCGTGTTGATACCCAGTTTGCTCAGTTTGTTGGCACCATTGTAAGAGCCGTCCCCACCGATAACAACCAGACCGTCAATACCACGGGCACGCAGGATGTCTGCTCCCTTTTGCTGGCCTTCCGCCGTGTAGAACTCCTTGCAGCGAGCCGATTGCAGAACCGTTCCGCCACGCTGAATGATATCGCCTACACTGCGCAGATCCATTGGGAAAATATCGTTATTCAACAGACCTTGATACCCGCGTTGAACCCCGTATACTTCGAGACCGTGGAACAATCCGCTGCGAACCACCGCACGAACAGCCGCGTTCATTCCTTGTGAATCACCACCGCTCGTTAAAACTGCGATTTTTTTTACTGCTGTCATGATGTTTCTTCCTCCTCTAGTTTCACTTCAGGCTTCCGCAACAATGCGCCTGACTTACATATGTTTGCGAATCCAGCGACTGAAGATAAAGAAAAAAACTCTGGTCATTGGACTCTTCTTCATCAAACGCTTGGATACGGCGCGAACTTCCTGCTGTTCGCTGACTTTGGGATCAGACAGGTAAATGGCAAGCAGTCCTTCGATAATCATCCGGTGAAAAGCGCTACCCGGAATATTCTGCACATCACTGCGGGCCATCTCCACAATAAAAGCAATGCGGTCCAGCATCGTCTCCACATTCTCGTAGTAATTGCAGAAGTTGAGATCTCCGCCGATACGATCTTCATCCTGATCGATTAAATAATCGAGCATAATGTGCAATGCGCATACATGCGGAAAATAGGCAGTGTGGATCGAGGCCGCCTGCTCTTCAGTCAGCTGATCATCACTTGCAGCCAGAAACAGCATGAATACGCCCAGCGTAGAGCCGGTAGCGGCGGCAAATTCGTTCCAACGGAACTGAGGTGTTCGGTGGCGGTGTTCCGACCACCATTCGAGCAGTGCCGTTTCTCTCAGTTCCGGCTTGATGTGCTTATATACCTGCAGGTCCGTGTATAGGCCTGCCAGATCCTGAATTTGGGGCTTGGCGGACGCATATCCAGGCAGCTGACGCGTCAACTCCTGACATGTTGTCACCAGATTCCGCAAGTATCCACCGTCGTCCTGCTCCTCTCGGAGCGCATAATAATTGACTGGTGTTGCTTCCGGATCTACCGCATCAAGCATGGATTGATGGAGAAGTCGAAAGTCATTCGGGTCCATCGATGTGCTGCGGTCGCACAGATTGTCCAAATAATCACTAATAGTTTGATAAGAAACAATGAGCGGAATCAGGATGTGCCTCTTCGGCATATCAGGCAAAGCATAGACCGTTCCGCCTTCACAGTGAAACTGTTTGTCTTTGAGACTAGCCAGGGCCTGATTGCGTAATTCCTCATTCGGAATTTTCTCGGCCTCAGCGCGCCAGGCAGCCAGTTCTTTCCGCGTTTCCGGAATGGTGTACTTGTACACCCCTCTCATCAATTCCAGCGGTCCCCGCGGATATTGATGTCGACTTTGATTAGATTGGCTCAAAATAAATGTGCCTCCACTTGGTTGAATACGTATTAGAGCGATTTTTAACCAATCCCATTATAATATGAACCCCTTAATTGTACAAATGATCTACCGCATAAACACGGCAAAAAATCGCATCCGCTGCCAAGTCTTTGTGATATACTAAGCATATTTCATCCATCAAAGGAGTCGTTGACATGACGTCAAGTGAGCCTCTCTCGTGGAGACGGTTATTTGCTTTTTTTGTGCCGCTCGGCATATCCGCCTCTTTGGTTACCATTTCTCACGTAATTATTAATAGTACACTCGCCAGATCTGCCCACCCGGAGACGGTCATTGCCAGCTACGCCATTGCCGGCAGTCTGCTGACCCTTACGGAACGCCCCTCCACACTGCTGCGGCAAACCTGTTCTGCGCTGGTACGGGACCGCCTTTCTTTTCAGGCCCTCACATTCGTCACCAAAATATTTCTTGCCTGCGTACTGCTAATTGGATTCCTCATTGTATATTCTCCTATTGGTACAGTGGTTTTTAAATATCTATTTGGCGTAAGTCCCGAACTATTGACCAAAGTGATTGATGTTTATGAAATTCTGATGTACGTCAGCATTTTCTCCGTCATTCGCAATATCTACCAGGGCATCATAATTACGAATAACCGGACCAAATGGCTGACCATCGGCATGTTATTCCGTCTTGGCGGCATGTACGGCCTGTCCCTGTATTTCATCTATACAGACAGCATTAACAGTGGTCGTGTAGGCGCTATCATTTTTGCGGCAGGCATGATGATCGAGGCGCTGGTGAGCTTTCTGGAAGGAAACAGCATCAAGCGAAGCATGCCAGCCAAGCTCGAAGATCACCCTGTTGAAAGCAAGGGAGACGTTTTTCGCTTCTACAAACCGCTTTTGTTATCCAGTTTTGTGGCCCTGTTCATCGGACCCGTCATCAATATCGTACTTGGCAAAACAACCGGAATTGCGCTGGCCATCTCTTCTTTTGCTGTAGCCAGCAGTCTGATGCAGCTTATGTTGAGCTTTTTTACTTATATCCATCAAATTGTGCTGAACTTCTATCAGATTGATGCCAAACTGGTGAAAAAATTTGCACTGGTCACCGGATTTATTCCGTTTGCCATGACTGTATCCATTGCCTACACCCCCCTGGGTCCCTGGGTACTGGAGAATGTAATGAGCGTTCAAGGCAACCTGCTGCAGCAAAGCTTATGGACACTGCGTGCCTTTGTACTATTCCCGCTGATTTCGCCTTTTCTCGACTTCAGCAATGGACTGATTCTGCTGCGGGGGCAAACCAAAACGATGTTTCGTTCCCAGTCAGCCAATGCCATCTGTACAGTTATCGTACTGCTCATTCTGGTCAGCATATTTCCAGCGTGGAACGGCATGATCGGAGCTGTCGCCCAGTCTCTTGGCCTGCTTGCCGAACTGATCATTGTCTGGCTTGTCATCCGGCGCACGCAGAAAGAGCCTTCCATGTCTGCTGCACCGTCCGGAAAATCACCTTCACTTAAAGGCTAAATATTGAAATGCATTGAAGAATGGAGTCTCTCAACATGAAATTAAGTCACAACGCCCGCCCGGATCAAAACTGGCTGCGGGCACTAATGTTCACGATCTTCGGCTCGACCGTACTGGTGGTATCCTATCTTCAGCTGTATTTCAGTCATCTGGGTTTCAGCCGGGCTGAAATTGGCTACCTGTACGGGATCGGTCCACTTGTCTCGGTATTCTCCAACATGTTCTGGAGCATGGCCAGTGACCGCTATAAAACCGTCCGCAAAGTCATGATCATTCTGCTTGGCGGACAATTGATTACAGGTGTCATGCTGGCAAATGCCACGTCCTTCGGACAGGTATTTATCCTGGTAACCTTGTTTTACTTTTTCTACTATCCGGTATATCCACTTGCCGATACGATGGCAATTACAACCGCAAGCAAATATGGTCGCAATTTCACGTCCATTCGTGTTTTCGGCTCAATCGGCTACGCATTTTTTGCATTAAGCATCGGATATTTTCTTGGCTCTTTTGGACCGGGATGGACGATGTGGGTGTGCATCGCACTTGCGGCCATTACACTTCTGATCGGTTTCCGATTACAAGATCAGGAACAACCCGCTGGCAGCACCAGTAAAATGGACCTTTCAGGGCTGTGGGCGATCCTGAAACGCAGGGATGTCCTTAGCTTTTTCGGCTGTGTCTTCCTGCTGGCACTGGGTCACCGGATGAACGAGGCTTTTCTCACCATCACACTGAAGGACCTCGGTGCCAGTGAAGGGCTGATCGGCTGGTCTTTGCTCATCTCTTCCGTAAGTGAAATTCCGATATTCCTACTGCTCAGCAAGTATGGCAATCGTTATAAGGAGCTTCCACTCCTCACGTTTGCTGCACTGATGTACACCATTCGTCTATTGCTAATGTCTGTCTCGGATACACCTGCGGCTGTTGTTGCCATCCAGACCATGCACAGCGTTACCTTCGGCATTTTCTACGTAACAGCCGTCCGCTATATTACCCGCCTTGTTCCCGATGCGTATCGCGCAACAGGAATGGCCCTGTTCACCATTGTGTGGTCCAGTGCCTCTGGACTGCTCAGCGGAACGTTTGGCGGTTTGATATTGGATCATGCCGGCAGACATGTTTTCTATCTCACAGCGATGGCATTTTCACTCGCTGCACTTATTGGATTCGTCCTAAACCTGCTGTCCAGCATGACTAATCGTGCACAATGAGCGCAACACAGCCTTTGCCACATATGAACACAAAAAAGCACAGTCTCCCGAGGGGGACTGTGCTTGGGTTCATTATATTCAGCTATAAGCCAATCATTTATAAGAAATCCGATAAACGGAAAAATCTTACAATTTAATTACGTTAGCTGCTTGAGGACCACGGTTTCCATCAGTGATTTCGAATTCTACCGCTTGACCTTCTTCCAATGTTTTAAAGCCGTCGCCTTGGATTGCGGAGAAATGTACGAATACGTCCTCGCCGCCTTCAACTGAAATAAAGCCATAGCCTTTTTCTGCGTTAAACCATTTAACTGTACCTTTCAAATGAACAACCTCCTAAAAATATCGCCATCTATGGCGAATACCCTCATTATACTGTATGACTTTCTACATTGCAATTTATCTTTTCAATAAATGCGGAAAAAATTTGCTTTGAATCGTAGGGTACGGTATCATTTTACCAAAACCGTTAGTTTGGAGACTACCTATGATAAAAAAACATGAAATATACAAAACCGACAAGTGGAATATGATGACTGTGGAAGTACAGGGCAAATATCTCGTACTCCGTGAAATTTCCGAAGAATGGGGCGAGGAATGCCACACATTTCTCAGCCGTCCTGCCTTGATGCACTGGGCTGAACGCCGTTTTCCTAAGGCTGATTTTGAGAACCGCGAAGATGAATGGCGTCAATTGATGGCTGCTTTCAAAGAGGTGTAATGGATGCCGCTTGACTCAAGCAATGTCGTCATCTTCATTATCCTTGCCTTTTCCCTGGGAGCTGTACTTATTCTGGGACGCAATTCCATCCCGGACCGGCTTCGGCGGGGAATGGCTCTTATTGCCACACTACTGATTTGTTTTGCTTTTTTCCTGATTGTTTATTTCCTGTCCAACATGGGAGCCTAGTGCTCTCAAATATTTCAACAGGCCCGAGGCCATACTATATCGGATGGTTCGTATAGTGAGGAGGAAGGCCGCTTGAAATACCGCAAATCGCTGTTCATTATGCTAGTACTCAGTTTGATCCCTTCGTCTCTCTCCGCACAAGCGAGCGAGCCGGGGGCAGACTGGTCTATACATCAACTTCATCAAAGGAGGATTCCCATGAGTCAATTATTGAAACGTTCCGAGGTGCCAACTGAACATACCTGGAAACTCGAAGATTTGTTCGCCGATCAGAAAGCCTGGGATCAGGAATACGAAGAAGTAACGTCTCTGACCAAGAAAGCCTCCGAATTTCAAGGCAAGCTGAACAAGCCGGAATCTCTTAAGGCATGCTTCGAACTCGAAGATGAGGTAAGTCTCAAAATTGAACGCCTCTTTGTGTATGCCCGCATGCATCAAGATGAAGACACAGCTAATCCTACATACCAAAACCTGTCCCAAAAGGCGCAAAAGCTGAGTGTACGTGTTGGCGAAGCTCTTTCCTTTGTGACACCCGAAATTCTCTCCCTACCGGATGATCAGCTGGATGCATTTATTGCCGATGAGCAATTGTCTGCATTCAAGTTCACGCTGGAAGAGATGAAACGTGAAAAGGCGCATGTCCTGAGCAAAACGGAGGAAGCTCTGCTTGCACAGGTGGGCAACTTGTCCCAGGCACCACAGACGATCTTCAGCATGCTGAATAACGCTGATCTCAAGTTTCCCAAAATCAAGGACGAACATGGCAACGAAGTGGAACTTACCCACGGAAGTTACATTCAGTTCCTGGAGAATCCCAATCGCGAAGTTCGTGAACGTGCTTTCAAAGCCGTATATGAAACGTACTCCAAGCAGAAAAACACCATTGCTGCAGCCCTAAATGCCAACGTTACCAAAAACATGTTCTATGCCAACGTCCGCAAGTATCCGTCCGTCATGGAGATGTCCCTGTACGGTGACAACATTCCAACAGATGTGTACACCAACCTGGTGGATACCATTCATGAGAGCCTTCCACTGCTGCACCGTTATATGGATCTGCGCAAAAAATTGCTCGGTGTGGACCAACTGCATATGTACGATCTGTTCGCTCCACTGGTCGATGAGTATAAAATGGATATTACCTATGAGGAAGCCAAACAAACCGTTAAAGATGGTTTGAAACCGCTTGGCAAGGATTATGCAGATGCTTTGCAGGCGGGTTATGATGACCGCTGGATCGACGTATACGAGAACGAAAATAAACGATCAGGCGCATACAGCTGGGGTGCATATGGCACTCACCCATACGTCTTGCTTAACCACAAAGACAATCTGAACAGCATGTTTACACTGGCACATGAAATGGGTCATGCCCTGCATTCGTATTATTCGGATACTTCCCTGCCATATCGGGATGCACAATATACCATTTTCCTTGCAGAAGTTGCATCCACAACCAACGAGGCGCTGCTGATGGATTATCTGCTTAACAAATCTACGGATCCAAAGGAAAAGCTGTATCTGTTGACATACTATGCAGATCAATTCCGCACCACCGTGTTCCGTCAAACGATGTTTGCAGAATTCGAGAAAATCATTCATGAGCGTGCAGAAGAAGGCGAAGCCCTTACGCCGCAGCTGCTCTCTGAAATTTATTATGACCTTAACGTCAAATACCATGGAAATAGCATGGCTGTTGACAAGGATATCGAGATGGAGTGGGCGCGTATCCCCCATTTCTATAACAGCTTTTATGTTTACAAATACGCAACCGGCTTCTCTGCAGCGACAAGCTTCTCCAAACAGATTCTCGAAGAAGGTCAGCCTGCGGTAGACCGTTATCTCGGCTTCCTCAAGAGTGGTGGAAGTGACTACTCCATCAATATTCTGAAAAAAGCAGGCGTGGATATGTCTTCACCACAGCCAATTCGCGAAGCCATGAGTGTCTTCAAAGAATTGATTGAACAAATGGAACAATTGACCAAATAAGGTTGCCCTACTGTTCCATGTGACCTGCATCCCTTGCCCGAATGGGCAAGGGATTTTATCATCAAGCCAGATGCACAACGCCTTCTTTGGGGTAATGCATTCTATTCCTGAATTGTTCAACAAGGAGGCACCACCATGAAAATGCAATGGACCCTCATCGCAGGTCTTGTTTTTGCACTTCTTACCGGAATCTTCGCTGTAATTAATGTGGATTCCGTGCAGGTCAACCTGCTCTTTAACACGGTTCAAATTCCATTAATCCTGCTGATTTTAGGCTGTACCCTGATCGGTGGAATCATTGTAGGATCCTATGGCATTTTCCGCCAATATCGATTGCAGCGCGAGAACAAGCAATTGAAACTGCGTATAACCGAATTGGAAAACTCCACTTCAAGTTACTCGTCACCCGAGTCCTATACAACGACGGAACCATTCGGAGCGACAGAACCGGATAGTATTGCTCAAACGGATTCCATCCAGAGTGGGCGTAAAGGAAATTCTGCGGATACGCTGTAAGAAGAAGAAACAGCCTGCTGGCATAAGGAATGGTTTGACCCATTCTACCAGACAGGCTGTATTCTTGTTTAACGGAACACCCATTATTAAGGAGGAAGCTCTATATGAATTTTACAATTAATGAATCCTACGTCTTGACCTTTCTGAAAAAGCTGCTGGATACTCCAAGTCCGAGTGGTTTCACACACCACATTATGGAGATGATCCGGGAAGAAGCAAAATCATTGAATGTCACATTCGAATTAAACAACAAAGGCGGAGCCGTACTTACTTTGCCTGGTGAGGATTCATCCAAAACGGTTGGACTTAGTGCACACGTGGACACTTTAGGTGCCATGGTACGTTCCATCACTTCTTATGGTACGCTCAAGCTGACTTCTGTTGGTGGATTCTCCATGCATAGTATAGAAAATGAGTATTGTACCATCCATACACGTGATGGCAAGACATACACCGGTACCATTCTCTCCCTGCATCCTTCTGTTCACGTCTACCCTGATGCCCGCACCTTTGAGCGTACGGAGAGCCATATGGAAGTTCGAATTGATGAAGTGGTCTCGTCCAAGGAAGACGTTCTGGGACTGGGCATCGGCGTGGGTGACTTTATTTCTTTTGACGCACGTGCGGTAATTACACCAAGCGGTTATATCAAGTCACGTCATCTGGATGACAAAGCCAGTGTTGCTGCCCTGTTCGGCATCTTGGAATCAGCTCATCGGGAAGGCTGGAAGCCACTACATAACATTTCTCTGCTTATTTCGAACTATGAAGAAGTTGGACATGGTGCCTCCTATATCCCGGCAGAAATCAGTGAACTGATCGCTGTAGATATGGGAGCAATGGGTGATGATCTCAGCTGTAAAGAAACGGATGTATCCATTTGCGCCAAAGACTCCTCTGGCCCGTATGATTATGACATGACGAGCCGACTGATTGAGCTTGCCAAACAAGCGAATCTTGATTACGTAGTCGATATTTATCCACAATACGGCTCTGACGGTAGTGCCGCCTTGCGAGGTGGTAATAACATTCGTGCTGCGCTGATTGGTCCGGGGGTTCACGCATCCCATTCCATGGAGCGTACTCACAAGGATGCCGTTCTGAATACGGCCCGATTGCTGGCTGCATACATCACAACCAAGTAGTCAAGCGCCCATGCCGCAATAATAAACGAAGATGCCAGCAACAGCTCATTCAGGCTGCCTGGCATCTTTTTTTTACTCTTATCTGAATATCCCATCCTAGTCAGCCTGCTCCACATACCGAAGATATCGCTGCTCTAGTCCTGTTAAATCTCGCTCATGATCACGAATTTCATTTTTCAATACATGCAATGTACGGCGAACCGTATGCAAGCCATCCTCCACCTGGGATTCCGCTTTGCGTATTTTGTCCTGTACCATCCAGTCCACAAAGAGATTGTCGAAGAAATAATCTGCAAAGGATAACAAACCTCCTAGCTCCAGGTCCGTGTGTACAGCCATTTTTACATCTTCCAACTCCTTCTGGAATCGTTTCAGATGTCTCCCAGCTTCGGTTATGGCAGATTGCGCGTCATCCATACGACTGCGTTTGATATGGGTAGATATCATGCCTCCGCCCATCATGTCGTAAACTCCCCAATTTCCTGCAGACTTCAACGCATCTCCGGCACGATTCAGTGCACTCAGTAACCGTTCACCTTCACGATCTGCTTCCTTAAGTTCCTTCATTTCTCCGCGCAAATGCTCCAGATCCTCTGCCAACTGCCTCAGTTCATCATTGTTCGTCAGAAGCTGATTTTCCTTTTTGCCCCACAACACCTTGTAATCATTTTCCCAAAATCGATATTTACTCTGCGCATCCAGTTCGCGCTGCACTTCCTTGCGCTGCTCATGGATGTCGTTTAACATTTGGCAGGCTGTATCGTATTCAGCCTTACTCTCCATTAGCTCCAGTTCTTCCTTCTCCAAGCGCTCCTGCTTTTTGCCGATCAGATTATAGAAAAATGCAGACAGCGTCATGCTATTCAGCCGATCCACATCATTCTGCTCCTTCTGGAGATGTTCCAGACGCCGCTGTACTTTCGTTTGCCACTCAGCTTCTTCCTGATTCAACTTCTCCAGCCGATTGTTCCACTTCTCGTAAATTCTCCCCTTCTCCTTGAGCACAGCCAGTTGTTCATTCAGTTCTTTGTACATAAATGTGGTGTTCGCTCCCTTCACTGGAATCATTTCCACAGCATTTTGCATAATTCGATTCAACTCGCTCACGAGTACAAGATATAGACAAATAGAACCATTTTGATCTATATCTCGCTGATTGAAAGGCGCTCTTTGGATTTATGCAAAATGCTTACTTATTAAGTACAACGTAATGGATATGGTTAACGTTTCATATAAAAAACGCCATCCCTCAAAACACAGCGTCAAGCCGCATTTCAAAAGATGACGATTTATTCATTAACGATTAGGATTTACTTTTCTCAATCTGCTCTGCAAGCTCATTCAGGAACGTCCAGCGTTCCATCAGTTCCTCCAGGTGACGCTCTGCCTCGGCCTGCTCTGCCATCAGTTCCTGCAGACGGGCTGAATCACTGAAGGATTCCTCCATCGCAGTGGTAATCCGCGCAAGATTGGCTTCGGCTTTCTCAATATTCTCATCAATCTGATCAAATTCCCGTTGTTCCTTGAAGCTGAATTTCAGCTTGGGTTTGGCGGCAGCAGCAGGCTTGACCTCATCCGTTCCTGCTTTTTTCGCTGCTGAACCAGTATCGCTCACCTGAGAAGCTCCCGGTGCATTCTTCAGCATCCATTCCGCGTACTCACTATAGTCGCCAACATGAACCCGAATGGCACCATCGCCCTCGAATGCCAGCACTTTATCCACGGTACGATCCAGGAAATAGCGATCATGGGATACAACGAAAACAACACCGGGAAAGTCATCCAGGTAATCTTCGAGTACCGCCAGCGTCTGAATATCCAGATCGTTGGTCGGCTCATCCAGAAGCAGTACATTCGGCGCAGCCATCAGCACACGCAGCAGATAGAGACGACGCTTCTCTCCACCTGACAGACGAGAGATGGGCGTCCACTGTGATGCAGGTGTGAAAAGGAACCGCTCCAGCATCTGGGCTGCTGTGATTAGGGACCCATCGGCAGTCCGCACATTCTCGGCCACTTCCTTGATATATTCAATGACTCGCAGAGATTCATTCATCTCCTGATGCTCTTGCGTGAAGTAGCCCAGATTGACGGTTGGACCAAGAACCACCTCACCGGCATCCGGCTCCAGTTTGCCAGAGATCATCTGCAGCAATGTCGATTTACCACTGCCGTTCGGTCCAACGATACCCACCCGGTCGCCAGGTACGGCAATATAGCTTAGATCTTCAATTAATTTGCGATCGCCCGCCGATTTGGACAAATGCTCAATCTCCAGAATCTTTTTGCCCAATCGGGTGGATCCTACCGAAACCTCTAATGAGCCAGAACGATTAGGACCTTGTTGGTCCTTCAGCTGTTCGAACCGGTCAATTCTCGCTTTTTGTTTTGTTGTCCGTGCCTTGGCTCCGCGACGGATCCAGGCAAGCTCCGAACGCAGCAGATTTTGCCGCTTTTGTTCCGATGCTGATTCGCGTTCTTCCCGCTCTGCTTTCAATTCAAGGAAACGGGTGTAGTTTGCCTCATACCGGAACAAACGTCCATGATCCAGCTCCAGCATCACATTCGCCACACGATCCAGGAAATAGCGATCATGCGTAATCATGAGGAGCGCACCACGGCGTTTTTGCAAATACTGCTCCAACCAGACGACGGAATCATTATCGATATGGTTCGTCGGCTCATCCAGAATGAGAAGCTCACAGGGATGAATCAATGCAGAAGCAAGAGCCACCCTTTTGCGCTGTCCACCGGACAATGTTCCCATTAGGGCATCGAACTGACGGATACCAAGTTTGGACAGAATGCTTTTTGCTTCACTTTCCATCTGCCAGATCTGGAGCTGTTCCATCTGCTGGTTCAGACGCAATAACCGTTCTTGCAATGCTGGATCGGAAGGATTGAGTTCCAACAGTTCCATCGTCTCCGTATATTCACGCATTGTTTTCATCTCTGGCCCATCGCCCTCAAATACTTGCTGCAGTACGGTATTATCAGGGTTATACTCAGGATTCTGTGCCAGAAACTGAATACGCACGTCATTACCAATCGCAATCTGTCCTTCATCTGCCGGCTCCATGCCTGCAATCACACGCAGAAACGTGGATTTTCCTGTTCCGTTCACACCAACGACGCCGATCTTGTCCTGATCCCCCATGCCAAATGAGGCATCCTTGAACAATATTTTCTCGCCGTAGCTTTTCGAAATTTGCTCTACCGTCATTATGTTCATTGCTCGTTACCCACTTCTCTGTAAATTGAAATTCAATATTCTCTTGATTCCACGCACATGATGATAATTACACTTGTAAAAA
This sequence comes from Paenibacillus xylanilyticus, assembly GCF_047246825.1. Lineage (GTDB taxonomy): Bacteria > Bacillota > Bacilli > Paenibacillales > Paenibacillaceae > Paenibacillus > Paenibacillus xylanilyticus_B. Next base: position 1,951,629 of record NZ_JBFOLB010000001.1, read on the forward strand.
GGAACGGCATCCGTCCAGAAATAGCGCCGCTGCAAAAGCAATTCGTTTATTCAGGTCCTCCTCATTGAATTCCGGATTCAGCATGATATCCATCTTCAATCGGTCCAAAATTCCGATGTAAGCTTCAGCCAGAAGCACGGGTTCAGGTACGCTTGCACTTTTCAGCACCTCACAAACCATGCTCATGTACTCATTCATGAATGCCTTCATAAATTTCATCAAGTCCGGATCATTGTTGGGTGCCATAAAAAACAGTTTTGTATGATTGCGCCGCTCGTAATAATAGGTCAGGTGCGTCTTGGCAATGGCGCCAAGCTTGTCACCCGTGTTCTCCTGAGATTTCAGAGCATAATCAAGCCTGCTGATAAAACTGTTACAATCCCGTTTGGATACGGCGATAAATAATTGTTCCTTGCTTTTGAAATATAAATAAATGGTGCCTTTTGCAATGCCTGCTTCGTCCGCAATATCGGACATTTTCGTCTCATAAAATCCCTTTGAGCCAAAAATACCATAAGCTGCATCCAAAATAGCCTCCGATTTGTCTCCATGCACAGTGCTCACTTGCACTCCCTCCCTACAGCGCCAAAATGTTACCCAAACCGATCGCCAAACATCCTCCGATCACCGAACTCAGGACATTGACGAGATCGTTGCTCATCCATGCCCAGCCACGTGCTCGCACTGTCTTGTGCCCACAATGTTCGCTGACCTCAACTTCGCGCCCACAGGTGGTGCAGCGATACATCAACTGAACCGTTGCTCCCAGATAGGAATCAGCAAACGCTCCAGCCAGTCCACCCACGAGGCCAATGCACGTCCAGCTCAGAAGACCAGGAGTCTCAATGCCTGCGATCCATGAAAAGAAAAATGCACCGGCTCCAATTAACGCTCCACCTATAGCAGCCGCCGTTGTACCAAGAAATGACACGCCTCCGGATGCGCCAGGGGTCAGCACCTTCCAAGTCACAACTGAACGTGGCGGTTTGCGACTTAGACTTCCGAGCTCGGTAGCCCAGGTATCAGATGTCACGGTTGCCATGACTCCAACAAACGCATATGTCCAAGCCGGGTGTGGTAAGATCCAGTACCCCAGACACAGAACCATGCCGATCCCGCCGTTTGCCAGCACTTGTCCTGCATCCCGATTGCCTGTCTTGGCATACGATTTCTCAAGCTCCTGCTTGCGTTCCTTGCGATATTTGGACAGCAGCGTTGAGGTAATGAAAAATAACAACAGTGTGCCAAACCAAAACAGGTTACCTGCTCCGTAATAGATCGTTCCCATCATCACAGCTGCCAGGCAGCCGGACAAGGTTAGCGACTTCTTCGCGTAGGCAGCACCCGCCACAATAAAAGCGCATACGGCGCCGATAATCCAGTCCATAATCTCTCCTGCATGTGGCAGCATATATCGTCCACATGACGTTTATTATATTTTTGAAATTCAATTATACCACGGTTTGACCCCAATGCCGAAACTCCCGTAGCAGGCATAACAAAAACCTGATTTGGCAACTTTGGAAGCTGCGAAATCAGGTTTGCTTGATAAGATATAACAAATTGCGAATTGCCTTACGAGGTAAGTTTTTCGTTCTATCACTCCATTCAAGTGTTTAGCCCCGCTTCGCTCCGCCAACAACACCATATCGGTACAATACGCGGCGGCCAAACCAGTTGAATAAGCGATCCGTGAGAAAACCCATAAAACCTAAGGAGATTAGGCCAACAAAAATCCAGTCCGTCCGGAAGAACAACCGTGAGTTCCAGATCAGATAACCCACACCCTCATTTGAAGCAATCATCTCTGCTCCGATGATGGCCATGTAGGAAGTTCCCATTGCCAATCGAATACCAGTGAAAATGTATGGTGTGGTCGCCGGAACAACAACATAGAGCAATATCTGCCACTCATTAGCTCCCATGCTGCGAGCTGATCGAATTTTATCTTCTTCAATGGACAGGACACCCGTCAGTGTATTCAGTACGACAATGAAAAATGTGGCATACATGATCAGTGCAATTTTGGATTGTTCCCCAATGCCAAACCAGACCAGGAATAACGTGATGAAAGCGATCGGCGGTATGAATCGAATAAAATTAAGAAAGGGTTCGGCGAACAGCCGAATGATATGAACCTTGCCGATAAGAAGGCCCACCGGAATCGCAAGGGTGCTTCCAAGCACCCAGCCGGCCAAGACACGCGTAAAGCTGATTCCGATATATTGCATCAGCGTGCCATCAGCAATTAATTCACGAGCACCCAGAACCGTATCCCATGGACCAGGAATCACGTCAGGTCCATAGAGCAATGCACCAAGCTGCCATATCAGAATGACTGTAACCCATAACAGCGGGACAGACACCCATTTTTTCTCCAACCATTTCATGGTCCAGTTCACCTCAGTTATTCTTCAAAATGGCTTTGAATCCGGTCATACAGGGTATTGAACTCTGCCGAAGCCATATTTCTCGGATAAGGCTGAGTATTATGATATATATCCGTGATATTGGATGAAGGACCTACCGACATAATTCCGATCCGTTCACCGAGCAACAGCGCCTCCTGGATATCATGGGTGACAAAAATGACGGTCTTATGTGTTTCCCTCCAGATATTCACCAGTTCCTTTTGCATGACCCTCCGGGTCATGGCATCCAATGCACCGAATGGTTCATCCATGAGAAGAATCGCTGAATCATTGGCGAGTACCCGTGCCAGTTGAACCCGCTGCTTCATGCCTCCCGACAGTTCCTTCGGGAATTTACCCTCATGTCCCTTCAATCCTACGAGCTGGATATATCGATCAGAAATCACACGCCGCTCAGACTTATCCACCTTGGACATCCGAAGTCCAAATTCAACATTTTCCCTTACGGTAAGCCATGGAAAAAGCGAGGAATCTGCCTGCTGGAATACCATCGCACGATCTCTTCCAGGTTTGTCAATCTCCTTGTTATTCACTTTAAGCTGTCCACCCGACTTGGAGATAAAACCCGCGATCATGTTAAGTAAAGTTGACTTTCCACAGCCGCTGGGCCCAAGCAGTACGAAGAACTCGCCTCCCTTGATGACCAGATCGACATCCTTGATAATATAATGCACATCTCCATGCGCCGGGGCGTTATACGTTTTTCGAAGCTGTTCAATATGAATCGTATGATGATCAGCTGGTAAGGACATAAGGACACCTCCAATTCATTTTTAGTTATTCAGCATAGGTCACTTTATCGGGCAGTGCCTGCTTCAGGAGTTCCAGGTTCAACTTGCCTTTAAGATCGAAGTCCTGCTCAATGATCCCGTTATCCACCATATATTGCTTCTGTCCTGCCAAACTGTCATAGGCTTCCTGGGTAAACCCAACGACCCACGGATTGATGGGAAGATCCTTCAACGTAGCCTCCTTGGGTTGTTTCGTCTCCTTATACATTAAATCCGCTACCTCTTCAGGATGCGCTTGGGCATATGTCGCAGCTTCATCCAGTGCCAGAAGAAAACCCTTTACCGTTTCGGGGTTAGCCTCGATGAACTCATCGCTTGCGACCAGTCCCATGCCAAGCCTTATCGGAGTCTGGGACATATCTGTCAGCTGATGCACACCTTCGAGTGTATCGAACTTATCGGTTAAAGCAGAGCCAATCACCCAGGTGGCATCCAGTTCTCCTTGCTTCAATGCAATATAGGATTCGTCGAAGGCACCTTGACCAACCTGCGTTACATCACCAAGCGCCAGTCCCTGATCCTTCAAATACTCATCCCACAGATACGGAATAAATGTACCGCGAATAAAACTCACTTTCTTGCCCTTCAAGTCGGTACCGGACCGAATCTCCTCTTTGGCATACAGCTTCCATGCAGCTGCTGCTTCATCCGTCGTCTGACCGGCAGAAGCAATGATGGAGTAATCCCCTTTGGCCAGAGCATTCAACACAGGGAAGTCAGCACCGTAGGCAATGTCCACCTGCTTGATAAACAGCGCATTTACGCCTTCTGCCGGTGAACCGAACGTAATACTCTCTGCATCAATACCTTGGCTTTCGAAGAAGCCTTTGGCAATGGCAACCCTGAACGTCGGGTTAGTGCTTGTATCCGCGATGCGAATCTTGACCTTGGCGGCATCACTGGCGGAGCCGCCCTTCGCTTCGGATATGGTTCCGTTAGAAGAACATCCGGATAATATGAATGTCATGGAGAGGAGCATGATCCATGCTCCCTTTAAAATGGCTGTTTTTTTCACAATATGCACCCCGTTCGATCGTTTTATCTTCGCTAGCCTTTAACCGCCTTGTTTTCCCTCATCTGATGTTGCTACACAAGCTGCGCCTTCGACAAACGGCAGTGTTGTCTCTACATTTACTACAGAGTCAGAGCCTTTGGGTGCCGCTCCTGGCACTCTATATGCAGATACATCGATGGCTTCGATCGCAACTTCCTGCGGCTTCTCCAGTTGAGGAATCCATTGATATGGAACACGATACGAACGGTAAACCATATTGGTATTACGCCCATCTTTGTATGGAGAAATATACTCCCACACCAGCTCATGCTCTGCTGTAACTTCAAACAATCTGCCGTTAGACCCTTCTGTAATCAAGGTGTTACCGTTAGGCAAACGCTGGGCGGAGCTGATATATGGACTGTAGAATTTATACGAATCGGTTGGGACAGAAAACCCTGCTTCGGCAGATGTGTATTGCCACACTATTTCCAGCGTCAACGGGTCAATCTCAAGCACGCGCGAATGATCACGAACTGCATGTTTTAAGCCGTATGGAGAAGCTGGATTGGGAAGACCATAACCTGCCCACCCTCCATTATCAAACACCAGCAGATTTCCCTCACCCGGAAGACCTTGAGGAATGATATGTGCATGATGCTGTCCGATAATGGTGCCGATATGCTTCGCTTCAGGAGAGGAATAATCCGGTCCCAGTTTCCATACAATCTTGCCGCTCTGTCTGTCCGTAATGGCAATTATGTTGGCTTCTCTAGCATCCCATATGATGTTATCCGGGTTAAAACGCTCGTCTCCCGCTTCATAAAACCGGTTGGGGCCAACATAGGAAGCCGAATTAATATGCAGCCAATCACCTACACCACCACCAAGGTGACCAAATGAACGCGTGTTCGGGTCACGGTACAATACATTGCGTGCCGCCTCATCAAAACCAAGTTCTTCAAAATGCTCGTTCGGAAGCCATTCCCACAATACATTCCCTTCCCAATCCACTTCGATAATGGCATCATCGAGCAAAGGTTTATCCGAAATTTGTGGATTGCTTACGTTTTTGTGAGCCAGTATCAATGTCTTGCCCCCCTGTGTTTTGGGAGCAAGACCTGGTGCATAGTAACCTACCGGATTGCCCTCACGCTGATAATCATGGTGCTGCCGGGCGTACCACAATGGTTCGTACCCTGGATCTTCGATATGTTCATAGCTATTGTATTTCCAGACGATATTGCCATCCCAATCCACCTGAACCAGATCCACATTATCCTGAATACCAAACTTCGGATCTCTTCTGCCTGTGCTTCCCAGCACATGACCGCCTGGGAAAATCTTGGCCGGAAATCCGAGCAGACCTTTCCACAAGTGAACTTCCTTACCGTTCATATCAATTAATACAACGCCTTCTTCACCTGCCTGATATACCGTGTAACCACCCCAAGCTTTTTCAGGATTATACAGCGTTGCTCCTGTTGGATAAATTGTTGAGTGTCCCATCGTTCTCATCTCTCCCTTGAATTGGTTTGTTGATTTTCAATGCTGGTCAAACGTTAATAACTGAGATAGCTGCTCTTCCCGGAATTCCCCTTTTGCTTCTGTTCAAGGTCATTGTCAACGGACGGATCTTTATCGTCTCTCGTGTTGCTCTCCGCCAGCTCCAGCAGTGTGTCTGAGAACCCTTCCAGATTCGCAATCACCCGCTCATAAAACTGGCTTTGTTGTTCCAGCTCCGCTGCCGTAAACCCCTCAAACAGAAGCGTGATACATCGGGCACCGATATTGCTGTTGCGGTCATACATCTCCCGACCTTTAGCGGTGATGTCCAGCAGGACCGTCCGGCGATCGTCTTCCTTGCGTCTGCGGATCGTAAGCCCCTTTTTCTCAAGCTTGTCAGTCAAAGCGGTTATGGCACCGGAAGTGAAGTCGAGCTGTTCAGCCAGATCCCCCAGCCGCTGTTCTCCTTCTCGAATGATTTTATGCAGGATGAGCATGCCCGGCAGGCTGATGCCCTCCACCGTTATGCGATCCCGCTCCTTGACGAATCGCCTGACCATTTTGCGAAACAGCCAATCCGTTTTCTCCAACGCATCCCAATCTCTCTCATTCATTTCATTTCCTCCTATCCAACCGAAACGTTAGCCAGTACGCAAAAAGGCTCCCGAAGACATTCCATATGGAGTAGTCCCGGGAGCCTTTGGTGGTCCAATCAGCTCGCATCTGTATTCAATTTATTTCACTGTTCATTTAATGAGTGTTAAAATAATTGAGTCCATCATATAACCAACTAACCCAACCTGTCAAGTAAGAATTAGTAAATATTTAAACTTTCTACGGGTTAGGATTTATTTATCCGAATTTAAGTTTCACTTCAGCTTCCCCGGTTAAACTAATCTCAGATCAAAAACATCAAGATTAAGCTACGATCCCATTCGTACTTTAAAACAGAAATGAGGATGACAGAATGAATATGAAACGCGTTATGTTTGTGGGAACGATGATTGTAACCATGTCCTTTGCAGGAACTGCCTGGAGCAAATCAGCCATTTCCCCGATCCCTTTAACAGAGTGGTCCATTGTAAGTATAAATACCAAGGATGAGAGTAAGGATGAGCTGATGAACGCACTGAATCAATCCTCAGAAGAAAATCTGTATCAGGATCTCTACGCAGGCAAATCACTCCAAACGATTGCCGAAGAGAATGATGGAGACTTTAGTCAGGTTGTGGCTTTGCAGGTCAATCAACTCAGCCAGCAACTGGATGATCGTCTGGCAAGTGGAAGTATTAGTGAAGAGCAGTACATGGCACAACTTGCGGAGCTGGAAGAACTCGTATTAGAGAGTGCCACCACCTCGTATGAGTGGGCATAATTTCGTACCACCTGCCTGTTCATTTAATATTTATGACATGCCAAAAGGAGCGGTTTCCCGCCCCTTCAATAATTTACTGTTTATTTGATACGGAACAGAACAGATTATTTCGCTGCTGCAATGGTACATTTTCCAACAGATTGACCATCCCAAGCGAGTTCGAGCACATCTCCCTCTACGGTTGGTCCCACTCCCTCCGGAGTCCCTGTGAAAATGACATCTCCTTCGCCAAGACCATAATGATGCCCTACATAAGCAATAATGTGTTGAAGGTCAAAAATCATGTTGCGAATGTTCCCTCGCTGAACTTCAACCCCATTTTTGGTCAGCGTAAAGTCTTTTTCAAGCAGCGCTTCTGTTCCGGAAAATGCCTGAAAACCACTTACAGGTGCGGAATTTTTGAATCCTTTGGCCGCGGTCCACGGGTGGCCTTTCTTCTTGATTACGGTCTGTACATCACGCAATGTAAAGTCGATACCAAACGCGTAAGATATAATTAAATCCTCCAAAGCAACACCTGGTTCATAACTCCGGCCAATTTGAACGACCAGTTCAGCCTCATAGTGAACTTCCCCTTGGGAAGCAGGCAGTTCGATCGCCTCTCCGTTCAAGGGTACAACCGCATGGGAAGGTTTCATGAAGATCATCGGTTCATCCGGAACCGCGTTACCCAACTCCTCCGCATGAAGTCTATAATTGCGTCCTACACAGTATACGTTGCGAATATTTGAGAGCATCGGGATACAACCACCTTTATCGGATTCATTAGCGAATATGAAGCATATGGTTTTCGGTTAAGTAGCTACGATCTATAATATTCTGATGCTATGTGTAACCTTGCAAATATAATTAATCCTAGCGTCTATACCTGATTGCTCGACTTCTGCAATGCCTGATGCCAAGCGTCAGGACGATTCGTGCACAGCATGAGCTCAGGGTCAATGGCCGCCAAGCGCTTCATAATGGTTTTGTCATCCACAGTCCAGGCCATAACCTGAATGCCATCGTTCTTCATTTCACGCATCAGCGATTTGTCCACATTCGTGTAACCGATGGATAGGAAGCCACAACCCAATTGGCGCAGTCTGGCTAAAAGATCTCCTGGGCGAGCATCAATAATTAGACCGGTAGTGATCTCCGGTGCAAGTTTCTTGGCTTCGGCGAGCGCAGCAGGTTCAAATGAAGTAAAGACGACTTCATCCTGCATATTTCTTTTTCGTACTTCCTCAATAACGGCTGCCGGCAAGCCCGGATACATGTCTCCTTGAGTTTTCAACTCAATATTCAGACGTACCTTCCCCTTGCAGCTGTCCAGAACTTCACTTAAAGCTGGAACGCGCTCTCCCGTATACTCCTTGGACTTCCAGCTTCCTGCATCCAGCTTCTGGATATCAGACCAGTTTGTTTCCCGTACAAGCCCTTCTCCATTGGTCGTCCGGTTAAACGAGAAGTCGTGAATGACTACAGGCACACCATCACGAGACAATTGTACGTCCAGTTCGATCCACGTTACATAGGGCTGTTCCATGGCAAGCCGAAAGGCTGCCATTGTATTCTCAGGTGCTGTGGAAGAAAATCCACGGTGTGCTACACATAGGTTGCTCATTTATTCCCACCCCTTAGCAAAATTCATTCTTTTTGTCAGCTTGTTGAGGCCACTCCATCCGCATCAAAACGAATACCGGGTGAAAGCTTGGTCATCTGTTCCAGCAACAGCTTGTTGGCTTCACCAATCATTGGAATCGCCTGGCCGAGCCCGGCTTCGTAGGGGATGACTTTCATACTGCACTTTGCTTCCGCGCTGCATTCAGCTTGAAAAACTGCTGTTTTCCAAGTTTCTTCGGTCGTTGATTTGGAAAAAATAAAATTGCCTGTGCTGTATGCAATCCACTTGCCCTTGTAATACTCCATTCCTTGCAGCACATGTGGATGCCCCCCAATGACAAGATCGGCCCCGGCATCCACGAACTCATGCGCCAGTCGGGTCTGATCATCATTGGGTGTGCTGACACGTTCCTCTCCCCAATGGGCTACCACAATGACGAGATCCGCTGTCTGACGGGCTTGCTGTATTGCGTTTACCGCTCCTGTGGAATCATAGGCTTCGGCAACACCAGCCCGATTGCCTTCCGCCTTCCAGCTCGCTTCCGGAACAACCCGGCTGAAGCCGAGCAGCGCAATCTTGATGCCTTTGCGCTCCAAATACACTGGCGCATAGGCCTCTTCCCTGTTCATACCAGCTCCAGTATGAGCGATGCCATATTCCTGAAGATAGGTTAGCGTATCCACCAGACCTTCAACGCCCTGATCCAAAATATGATTGTTGGCCAGATTCACAGCGTCAAATCCAGCATCAGCCATCGCTGCCAGTGCTTTTGGCGAAGATTTGTAAACATATGTCTTGTCTGCAGCAGCCGTCCCGCCCAGAGTTGTGGGTGTCTCCAGGTTGCCCACGGTCAGATCATCGTTTTTGAACAGACTGCCAAGCTTCGCAAATGGATACTCATAGCCGTTCTTGTCCAGCAACTCGGCCACTTTACCAGAGAACTGAATATCACCAACAAAATTAATGGTCACATTCTTCCCTGAACCTGTAGGCTGCGGTACCGGTGTCTGATCTCCCGAGTTGTCATTCCCCTTCGGATTTGAGGGTTTGGCCGTTTCCGTTCCTTTTGAGCCGGATTCGGGCTCCTCTTCCGATTTCTTCCCACCCGAACCTGCCGGTTCACTGCCGGATGAAACGCTCTCATCTTCAGCTGTCCCGGTCTCCGGGCTTTTCAATCCGGAGTCATCCGGTTTCACATCCGAATCCGCTTCAGGAGAATCAACCTTCTCTCCGCCCTTGGCATCGTCGCGATCGGTCGGTTGTTGCTCCACTACAGCTTCTTTCGTCGCTGGCTCCGCTTGCTGTTTCTGTATCCCTGCTGCGTAATATATGCCTACCCCTCCGATTGCAGCAATCAGAAACAGATTGATCATCCAGATGATTCGTCTGCGTGCACGTTTTTCTTTTTTCTTTTGATTACTTCGATTCGATCTTGGGGGATACATAGGCAGCTCCTCTTCTTCTACAGCAATCCTTTATCATTATATCAGGCATATCCTGGATTTCCATCACTCAATTCACATGAAACCAAATTTCCTGCATCATCAATGGATGTTTCCCCGCATAAAAAAAGACTGCCTCTCCTGCAGATAAAAGTTAATCCGCAATCAAGACAGCCTTAAGTTAATTGAATTATTGTGCAGCAAGCTTTTGCGCCGCCTGCAGTGACATTTCTTTTGCCTGTTTGATACAGTCCGGCAATCCGACACCTTCATAACCAGCACCTGCAATGTAGACGCCCGGCAGCTTGCTGCCAAGTTCCTCACGCAGTGCAGCAATATGCTGAAGATGGCCTACCGGATACTGCGGCATGGATTTGCGAAGACGGGTAATCTCCGAGAAGATCGGAACGGCTTCCACACCCATGGTTTCCCGCAAATCCTTGAGCACCAAATCCGTCAGTGCATCATCGGGAAGTTCCACGTTCTGCTCGTCTCCCGAACGACCGACATAACAACGCAGCAGCACCTTGTCGTCCGGGCTGGTGTGCAGCCATTTGGTCGATGTCCAGGTACATGCTGTAATATTCCGGCCTTCCTTACGCGGAACAAGAAAACCCGATCCATCAAATACATGCTCAATATCCTTTTTCTCAAAAGCCAGTACCACATTGGCTACCGACACGTAATTTATTGCGTCCAGCGCGAATGTATCCACATGGGGTTTCAGCAGTTCAGATGCTACATACGTTGGGACTGTAATGATCACGTCATCCGCATCCATTCGCTCACCGCTACTGAGCTGCACACTGTATCTGGCGTGGTCACCCGTCTGAACATCCAGCGATTGTACAGATGTATTCAGTCGCTGATCCACATCCTGCATATCGTGGACAAGCGCATGAACAAGGCTTTGAAGTCCCTGACGAAAATTCAAAAACGCGCTTTTCTTCGTTCCCGTATGCGTCTCTGCAGGTTTCCGACCTGTCATCATGCCGCGGATCAGACTGCCATAATCCCGTTCCACTTCACCAAATTGCGGGAATGTCGCCTGAAGGCTCAGTCGACGCATATCTCCCGCATAAATTCCGGCGAGCAGGGGCTCTGTCAGGTTTTCCAGCACTTCCGGACCGAGACGGCGTTCAATCATGTAACCAAGCGATTCATCCTCCGTTGAACGGCGAGGTGGGATCAAAAAATCCATCAACGCACGCAGCTTGCCCGCAGGAGAAACCAGTCCGCTTCTCAGAAACGGCTTTAACTCTGTCGGGATACCCAGAACGAGTCCGGCAGGCATTGGATGAAGCTTGCCACGCTGCATGATATACGTTTTCTTCGATTCCGGATTTTGGCTAACCAGTTCATGATCGATTTCCAGTTCTTTCGCCAGATCAATCATTGCGGTTTTGCGAGCCAGAAAAGAATCCGGTCCCTTTTCGATGACAAATCCATCCCGGTGCAGCGTCTCAATCATGCCGCCCATGGACGATGTTTTCTCAACCAGTGTAATCTGCGGTTCAATCCCGGCTTCCCGGTAATGTTTTCGAATATAAAATGCCGCGCTAAGGCCGGTCAGACCTCCGCCTACGACTACGACACGACGTTTCTGGTCTTCCATTAGACTTCCGACCCTTGCTGCCATTTGCTGATAATGACGTCACTTAACGTCTCCATATAGAGAGGATCGCTGTTGAGCGAATCAATTCGCATCAGACGCATGTCGATCTCTTTGGCAATCGATTTGGCTTCGATATCCAAATCATACAATACTTCAAGGTGGTCAGATACAAACCCAATCGGTGCGACCAACACGTCCTCAACCTGTTCCCTGGACAAATCCTGAAGCGTATCCAGAATATCGGGCCCGAGCCAAGGCTCAGCCGTACGTCCTGCACTTTGCCATGTAAACTGCCAGTTGCTGATGCCTACACGTGATGCGATGACCTCAGAGGTTTCGAGCAATTGCTGTGGATAGGGATCACCCAGTCCCACGATTCGCTCCGGCAGACTGTGAGCACTGAACAGCACCCGCACATCACCGCGCTTCGCTCCAGCTTCTTCGAATTCATCCAGCTTGGCACTGACGCGGGAAGATAGGGCCTGAATCAGCTTCGGATGCAAGTGGTAACTCTCGACAAAGGACATCTGAATTCCCAATTCCTCCGCTTTCTCACGAGCACGCTTGATATAGCTGCCTACACTCATTGTCGAGTAGTGGGGAGCGAGCACGATACCAACCGCTGTCTGAATCCCATCCTTGGCCATCTGTTCCACGCCATCCTCTATGAACGGATGTGCATGCTTCAGTCCTTGATAACAGCGAAACTCCACTCCGTTTGCACGGTCATCCTTACTCAACATCTCCTGAAGAGCTTTAACCTGATTATCCGTATTCTCGCGAAGAGGGAAAACTCCCCCAACAATCGCTTCATAACGATCCGTCAGTTCCTTCAGTTGTTCCGGCTCAGGCGGTCGACCTCTCCGAATATGTGTGTAGTACGCTTCAATACTTTCCATATTTTCAGGTGTGCCATAAGACATCACCAGTACACCTACGGTATTAGTCATTGCTAACCGTCACCCCCGTCTTTAAAACTTCTGCAGAATATTCATGGATATATGCCGTGAGTTCTCTCAATTTCTCCAGAGAAGCTTCCGGGAACAAACCATGCCCCAAATTGAAAATATAACCCGGCTCTTTAATGCCTTCATCGATAATTACTTTTGCCTGCTGCTTAATCAGATCCATTGGTGCCGTCAGCACATAAGGATCAAGATTGCCTTGTACGGCAAATTTGCCACCCAGTCTTTTGCGACCTTCTGTGATGGAAACTCTCCAATCCAATCCGATGACATTGGCTTGCAGATTCGTCAGGGTTGGCAGCAGTTCACCAGAGGCTACACCAGGGAAATAGATTTTCGGTACATTCAAATCCGATAATTCGGTAAAGATACGGGTAATCGTCGGCAGCACATATGTTTTGAAATCATTCGGAGAAAGCGCACCTACCCAGCTGTCAAACAGCTGGAATGCTTTACCCCCGTTAGCAATGTGTGCACGGACATATGTAATTACCATGTCACCTAGCTTTTGCATAAGCTTGTGCCATACCTCAGGCTCGCTGTACATCATCGTTTTGGTTCGAATATAGCCTTTTGATGGTCGACCTTCAATCAGATAGCTGGCAATTGTAAATGGTGCGCCGGCAAAAGTAATGAGCGGTACGTCCAATTCCTTGTCCAGAATGCGAATGGTTTCCAGAATGTGGGACAGGTCGCCTTCAACGTCAATGGGACGGAGACGATCCACATCTGCAGCAGAACGAATGGGATTGTCTATCACCGGACCAATGTTTTTTACAATATCAAAATCAATGCCCAAGGACGCAACCGGATTCATAATATCCGAATACAAAATAGCCGCATCCACACCGAGTTTACGTACCGGCATGAGTGTAACTTCAGCTGCTAGCTCAGGTTGACGGCAAATTTCGAGCAAAGAATACTTTTCCTTAATTTTGCGATATTCAGGATCATAACGCCCAGCCTGACGCATGTACCACACGGGAACACGGTCCACTTGCTGCTTGAAGCTGGCTCGAATCAAACGATCATTATAGCTCATGTAAGAAGCCTCCAATAGTTTTTGGACTCATAACTCTCATTATGCCCTTTTTGAAGAGCTGTAACAACCACGTGCCGATCTGTTCCGATGACAATACTATGACATTCCTTACATCCCCTTATCCATATGCCAATTATGGTATAATGAAAGAATGGTGTTTTTTCCACGAATTACAGAAAGGAAGTGAAAGCACTTTGAAAACTTGGAAAGTGAATCTCATTGTGCTTTGGTTTGGACAGTTTTTGGTCAATTCGGGTATGACCATGATCACGCCTTTTTTGTCCCTATACCTCGCCAAGGATCTAGGCGTCGTCGGTGAGCATGAGATTGGCATATGGGCGGGATTTATATTTGCTGCCAATTTCCTCACTTCATTTTTATTTCAACCCTTGTGGGGCAAGCTGTCCGACAAATATGGACGTAAAATTATGCTGCTGCGCTCCGGGTTCGGGATGGCGATTGTCATCGCGCTGATGGGGTTTGCACAAAGTCCATGGCAGCTCCTTTTATTACGTTTGCTCAACGGGACGATTTCCGGTTTCAACCCGGCAGCCGTCTCCCTAATTTCCGGAACAACACCCAAGGATCGCATGGGTTTCGCCATGGGGATCAGTCAGTCCGGACAGGTAGCCGGCACGATTCTCGGTCCACTCATTGGTGGATTGCTTGCCGATGCCGTTGGCTTCCGGCCCATTTTCTACATTACAGGCGGTTTGATCTTTGCTGCATCCATGCTCGCGATGTTCCTGGTTAGAGAAACATTTGACCGCAAGGAAGCGGCTAAATTGCCGGAACAATCAGTATTGTCCGGTTTGAAGGAATTGAACAAGTCATCACAGCTGCCCGCGCTGTTTGCCGTAACGTTCCTGCTGCAGTTTGCAATGATCAGCCCCATGTCACTCTTGCCGCTGTATGTGCAAAAACTGCATGCATCGGATGTAAACGTGGCATTCTGGGCCGGACTTGTAGGCGCGGTTACCGGACTATCCAATATGGCCATGTCTCCTGTACTCGGCAAACTGAGTGATCGTATAGGTGCGCACAAAGTGCTTACGTTCTCTCTCATTGGAACAGGGCTCCTGCTTATACCACAGGCTTTCGTACAGACGGTATGGCAGCTCATCCTGGTTCGTTTCCTTATGGGTGTTTTCATGGGTGGTCTGCTGCCCAGCGTCAACGCCCTGATTCGAACCTACACCCCAGATGGCATGATCAGCCGTGCATTCAGTTTCAATACCAGTACGCTTGCCTTGGGAAACATGCTTGGAGCCGTAATCGGCGGTTTTATGGCAGGATTCATCGGCATCGAGGGACTGTTTATCGTCTCCGGTGGCCTGCTGCTAATCAATATGGTTTGGGTTCGATTTAAACTTTATAAAAAGCCTGCTCTAATCAGGGAGTCCTAATACGACAGCCCCTGCAGTTAAAACGGATAACAAAGAGCCGCCTTCATTGCCCCACGGGACAAAGAAAGCGGCTTTTGGCATTCCATTCTCAATGCTGCACAAGACTCTTAAATTGTATTGGATACTCCTTCACACCAAATACGAAAGCACTCTGGATCGGCTGCAGTTTCGTTCCCGAAACCAGTTTGATCCCCTGCATCTGCTGCAGCATGGTATTGAGCACGACCCTGGCCTCCAAACGAGCGAGCGGTGCACCCAGGCAAAAGTGAATGCCAAAGCCAAACCCCATATGCCGATTTGGTTTGCGATCCTCTATAAATTGTTCGGCATGCTCAAATACCTGGCCGTCCCGATTGGCCGATCCAACCCAGGAAATGACCTGCTCCCCTTCCTGAATCGTCTGCCCACTCAACTCGACGGTTTCTCTGGCTACGCGTCCAATGGCAACAATCGGTGGATAATATCGCAGCGTTTCTTCCACTGCTGACGCAATATGTTCAGAATGTTCGCGGAGCCGCTGCTGCAGCTCGGGTTGTTCTGCCAGAATTCGTACCGCATTGGTAATCAGATTGGTGGTTGTTTCATTGCCTGCAGCAAGTAACAAAATGCAGAAACCGACCAGCTCCTCCTCGCTCAGCTTCTCTCCTTCGATCTCAGCTGCGAGCAGCAAAGAGATTAGATCATCCTGCGGTTGTTGCCGCCGTTCTTCCATAATGGCTCTGAAATAGACAGCCAGTTCCTGTTGATTTCGCTTCTTCTCTTCCATGAGTTCCTGAAAAGCTTCATCACTGTCATTGCGCGCGCCCTTAACCAAGGCGTCAGACCAGTCCTTGAACTTCTGCCGATCTTCTGCAGGGACTCCAAGTAGTTCTGCGATCACGATGACAGGCAGCGGGGTCGCCAGATCATCGACCAGGTTCATCTGACCCTGCTGCAGATGCGGATTAATCAACTCATCGGCAATTTCCTGGATGCGCGGGGCCAGCGCCTCAATGGCTCTGGGCGTAAACGCCTGATTAACCAAATCTCTTAGCTGCTTGTGTTTGGGCGGGTCTGTCGTGAGCATGCTGGTATTCGCACGATCACGTGCAGAAGAAAACAGCTTCGGATTTTTCAGTACGTACTGCACATCTTCATAACGAAAAACATCCCAGCATTTGCGGTGCTCATCATATCGGACTGGAGTATTCGCACGAAGTTCAGTGTACACCTGGAACGGAAATAATTGCTGCTCCACCGCTTCCAGTTCCCGGATCGGAATGTAATTGGCATACTTTCTGGGTGCTTGGTTCATCGTATTTCCTCCAATCGTTAATATATATTTATTTACATATATGAAACACCGTATATTATAGACTCAACTGTATTGTCATACAAATATTTGGCAAAAATTGATCCTCATTTCCTAGGTAGTACACGATCAATCCCACAAAACTCATTTTCCAAGCAGGATTAAAGGCTTATATGTTAGATTTAATCACAATAACAATCATTAAATTTTTATTTCCACTGCTCAATTTTACTTTTCATTAATTTATATTTATTCATTTATCCTTATAAATAACATGTTATCTCTGTATTTCTGTTGATTATACCTTATAATCTCTGTTTTTCTTATATTGTCATATTAGTTAACATCAAATACAATCATCTCAATTCATTTACATATTCTTCTGAACAAACATCACACGCTACTAACCTCAAGGAGAGTGCCAATCATGAGTAAACAGTCAAATTTTCGTCCCTGGGCAGTATGGAGCACCGCTGCACTAACCGCTCTGACCATCTCTTTATCCCCAATTGGAACCTATGCCGCTCAAGCGGCAACGGTAGAAGTGAGCGGAACAACAGGTGCAGTACAGACCACATCGTCTACACCAGCCCGAAATACATCCATTCCTGCCGTGTCGGAATCTTCCAAGCAATCCGCATTGCCTAATGTGCTCGTCATCGGAACAGGCGGAACGATTGCCGGCCAGTCCGAGGATGCGACCAGCTTCCAGAATTACAGAGCAGGTACACTTCCGATTGAGGAAATGGTCGATGCTTTACCGGACAAACAGAAGATTGCAGATGTTAGCACGCTCCAATTCGGAAACTCCGGTTCAGGTTCATATACCATGGCCGACCTCTATGATTTATCTCTGACCGTAGACAAGGCTCTTGCACAGTACGACAGTGTTGTCGTTACGACAGGTACAGATACCATGGAGGAGATTGCCTATTTCCTTGACATGACGGTACAGAGTGATAAACCTGTTGTCATTACCGGCTCCATGCGCCCATGGACTGTAATTGGCTCTGATGCCCAGGCCAATCTGTATAACGCCATTAAACTAGCAGGAAGCGGACGCACCACTTCATTCGGAACCGTATTGATGCTGAATGACACGATTCAGCTTGCACGCGGTGTGACCAAAACAAATGACTATCGGACAGATACATTCGAGACGCCGATGCTCGGAGCTGTGGGTTATATTGATGAAGAGAATATTCGAATCTACCGTGCTCCTGCGCGTGCATTAAAACCTGAAGGTACAGCGAAGCCAGCATTTGATCTGAGTAAAATTACGAAGGCGGATCTGGCGAAAGTCGAAATTGCAATCTCCTATCAGGAAGCAGGCGGGGAAGCGATTGAAGGTTTCGTAAGTGGCGGAGCCAAAGGGATTGTAACCTCTGGTACCGGAGCAGGCGGTATCTCCAGAGCTATGGGACAAGCCCGCACAAAAGCGATTGAAGAGGGCGTTATTTTCGTGACCACCACCCGTACAGGTTCGGGAAGCGTGTATGGCGGCGGAAACGGCGTTATTGCGGGGGACAACCTCAGCCCTCAACAAGCACGTATTTTGCTCATGCTCGGCCTGTCGTTCAGTGATGATTTTGAAACGATCAAAACATGGTTCGAGACTTACGGTACACCTGAAGTTTAATCAAGCTCTTATACATTTATAATATGAAAAAAAGAGATGAACACAGTCCCCTTAGAATCTGGGATGAGTTCATCTCTTTTTTGTAACCAAGTATGCTACACGTTTGCTTAATCACTTCACCCAGGCCAGAGCAAGACCATCATAGTCGGGCAGCATTGTTGTTACGAGGCGCGGATCACTCGCCATCTGTTCGTTGAATCGGCGAACGGCAAGTACAGCCGGTCCCTGCTTGTCCGGATTAAGTGTACGTCCACGCAGGAAACAGTTATCTCCCACAATAACAGCTCCAGGGCGCGCTAACCGAATGGCATAGTCGAGATACACCGGATAGTTCTCTTTGTCTGCATCAATGAAGAAGAAATCAAATGTTCGACCTTCCTGCTCAAGCTGTTCCAGGCTGGAAGCTGCCGGGCCGATTCGATATTCAACTTTGTCCCCGAAGCCACCTTCCTCCAAGTGGCCACGTGCCATTGCTGCATACTCCTCTTTCAATTCCAATGAAGTAAGGGTTCCTCCCTCCTCCAATCCGCGCGCGAGACAAATCCCGCTGTAACCACCCAGTACACCGATCTCTAGCACAGCCTCTGCCCGTGATGTCTTGGCGAGAAAAGTGAGCAGACGGCCATAAGCCGGCGCAACCGAAACTTCAGGCATGTCGTTTGAACGAATGGCCTCTTTTACTTTTAATAACAGATCATCTTCTTGAAATAATTGATTTACATATTCGTCAGGGGTAAGATTCACCACGTATATCCTCCTTGGACACTTGGACTGCTTTCCTTATGGATGCCAATGTTCTATAATGAATGTTTGTTATCAACACAGGCGGTTTGACTGATGCATCATCCTGCTTAATGGCTGCAGAATGCCTACCGCATTACTCATTGTAAGTTTTTTCACGGAATGCGGCAAGGCCGCGCCGTCACTATACAGCCGGAAGAAGGCACATGCCTCTCCTGCATGAAATGGAGTTGAAATGAAACACATGGCTCAATTGCAATTGATCGCCACTTCAGCGATGGGACTTGAGGCTGTCGTAGCCCGGGAACTGAAACAGCTGGGATATGAGGATGTTACGGTCGAGAATGGCCGGGTTTTTTTTACTGGAGATTATATTGATATTTGCCGCTGTAACCTGTGGCTGAGAAGTTCAGATCGGGTTCTTATCAAAATGGGTGAGTTCCCGGCGACGACATTCGACGAATTATTTGAAGGGACCAAAGCACTCCCTTGGGAAGAATGGATTCCGGCCAACGGTGAATTCCCGGTCGAGGGCCGCTCTCACAAATCCCAGCTGAGCAGCGTGCCTGCCTCTCAGGGTATCGTGAAAAAAGCGATCGTTGAGAAACTGAAGCTGACCCATAACACGGAGTGGTTCCCGGAGAACGGAGCCCGTTATGTCATTGAAGTCATTTTGTTGAATGACCGCGCCCTGCTTACGCTGGATACGACCGGACCAGGCCTTCACAAACGGGGTTATCGCAAACTGGTGACCGAGGCTCCGCTGAAAGAAACACTTGCGGCAGCGCTTATTCAGCTCAGTCGCTGGAACGTTTCCCGTCCCTTCTATGATCCGTGCTGCGGTTCAGGCACCATGCTGATTGAAGCGGCCATGATCGGTTGGAACATTGCACCGGGACTGCGTCGCTCCTTCAACTCCGAGAACTGGGATGTCATCCCCCATGAACTGTGGGAACAGGCTCGTGAGGAAGCATTCGATGCCGTACGCGATGACGTTCCATTGCAGATATCGGGTAGCGATATTGATCCGGAAGCGATTGAGGTAGCACAGGCTGCGATCAAAAGTGCCGGCTTCGCCAAGGACATTGAAGTAAGCGTTCTGCCTGCACATCGTGCCAGACCTCAAGGAGAATATGGCGTGATCATCACCAATCCGCCATACGGTGAACGTTTGAGCGAAGAGAAGGAAGTTCAGAAGCTGATTCGCTCCTTAGGACGCAGTTACCTTGAAATGCCGACTTGGTCCTTTTTTGCCATCACTTCAACCAAATCCTTCGAAGATGCTTTCGGCCGCAAGGCAGACAAGCGTCGCAAATTGTTTAATGGACGAATCGAAACCCAGTACTATCAGTATTTGGGACCATTACCTCCACGGAATCAATCACCACAACAATAATCACAACATCTCAAAAAGAGTGCTCCTGCCTTCCATGGCCGGGGCGCTCTTTTTTGCGCCAGTTTTGCAGCTACAGCCCTGCATGAAGCACTTCTGCTCTGGGCATAGTTGAAATGCCATGAAGCCACGCTATAATGAATGGAGCCCTATTTTTACATTCCGTTAACAATAAATGAACAAAACACTGCAACCAGGAGGGAACCTAGATGGTCATCTCACAGCCTACACGCAGCATGATGCCGCGCAGGCTTCTAAATCATCCACTTACGTTATATCTTATTTTTCTTGTGCTTATGCTGCTCAAACTCATGTGGCTTCATCACAACCTGCATGCCTACAACATTACAATGGGGTTCTTGGATAAAGTCATTGCCATTGGTTCTTTGCTCCTCCTGTCCTTTTGGACCTGGTGGCTGCCTCGGCGGGGCATGATTCTGTCCCTTGTCGTGCTTAATCTGCTGCTTACAGCGCTGATCTATGCCGATATGGTTTATTATCGATACTTTCAGGATTTTCTGACGATCCCTGTATTGATGCAGGCCAGACAAGTCGACGCTCTGGGTGACAGCATTGCCACCCTCTTACATGTCAGTGACTTGTGGTTCTTCGCAGACTGGATAGCTATCATTCCGTATGGAGCCATTTTGCTTTTCAGCAGACAATATGGCGTTTCACGTTCGACTCCGTATAGTAACAGGTTAGAAAGTTACTCGGATCGCCGCGGCAAAAAAGGCATGCGCAGACTCACTGCCGGCAGCATCGCCCTAGTGTTGGGACTGTGCCTTGCCGTAGGACCTATCTATTTTTACAGCAAAACGTGGGCCAAGGGTCTGTTCGATAATAATTGGTGGAACGTATCCATATACAATGTCACCGGACTTCTCGCTTTTCACGGATATGATCTGTATAACTATGCCAAGGATCACATCGGTTCCGGCCCAGAGGCTGACCCCGCAGATGTCGAGCAGGCCAAGTCCTTTTTCGCTGACAGACAGAAAAACACTTCGAGTGATGATGCCCTGTTTGGTAAGTATAAGGACAGCAATGTCATCATCGTTCAAGGCGAAGCCTTCATGAATTTCATGATTGGACAGAGCATTGGCGGTCAGGAAATCACGCCTCATTTTAACGAACTGATGAAGGAAAGTCAGTATTACAGTCATTTTTATCATCAAACTGGCCAAGGCAGAACATCGGATGCCGATTTTGGAGCCAATATTTCATTGCATCCACTGCCCGTCGGATCAGCATTCGTTCGATACGCAGACCATACGTATGACTCTTTACCGTCAATCCTGAAAGACAATGGATACAGCACGAATGTATTTCATGCATACGAGAGTGGATTCTGGAACCGTTACACCATGTATCAAAACATGAGCTATGATAAGTTTTACAGTAAAAATGATTTTGAGCAGGATGATCCACTCGGCTGGTCCCTGTCCGATGAGTCTTTTTTCCGACAATCCGTTGAGAAGATGGACAGTGATGTGACAGAACCTTTTTATTCCTTCCTCATCACACTCAGCAGTCATCATCCTTATGCACTCCCGCAGGACAAACAGCAGCTTGATGTGGGCGAGTTTGAAGGGACGATGTTTGGCGACTATCTGCAGTCCGTTCATTATGTAGACTCTGCCCTGGGCAGCATGGTAGAAGATCTGAAGAACCGGGGACTGTGGGACAATACCATCTTCATGTTCTATGGGGATCACGATAATTCCATTAAGGAGCAGGCTCAATATGAGCAGTTTCTTGGACGATCTCTAAATGAACTCGATATGGAGCAAATCATGAATGAGGTGCCCCTACTGGTGCATCTGCCAGACGGAGCCGAAGCCGGAACATTGGATCAACCTGCGGGACAATTGGATATTACTCCATCCGTGCTTCATTTGCTGGGTATAACGGATGAGTCCTACTATCATATGGGGAACGACATCTATGACGGATCCTCCCGAACGGTAGTTTTGCGCAGCGGTGCATTCACCGACGGTTCCGTATTTTATATTCCCTCGGACGATTACATCTATGAGAATGGGTCTTGTTATGACCTATCCACCCATTCCAAGACAGACATTAACGCCTGCAATTCCGGGCATGACGAAGCCTCAAAGAGACTGCATGTTTCCGACACGGTCATTACGTATGACCTCATTCCGCGCTTCCGCGAAGAGAACAATGGAGGACCTGCATCCTAGATGACATAGCTGCTAATGTCTAACCTAAGTAACGGACTGAAAAGGAGAACATATGCCCAATGACAACTCAACCAGATCATCTGCCGATTGAACAAAAGTTATACGATGCAGCTGCGAACTTTGTGAAACATCGCTACCCTCAAGGCTGGGGTGGCGCAGCGGCAGTTTATACCGAGGCCGGTTCGCTGTTAATCAGCGTTGCTCCAGAAGTGATTAATGATGCTACGCATCTATGCATGGAAACGGGAGCTTATCTGGAAGCACATAAATTAAACGAGCGAGTCACCCATTCGATCTGCGTGGCACGTGATGACGAGAATTCGGAATTCAAGGTCCTCACTCCTTGCGGGGTGTGTCAGGAAAGATTGTTTTTCTGGGGTGAAGATGTCAAAGCCGCCGTATATGATCCGGAAGGAAAGTTAATCTATAAGAGACTGGACGAGATCCAGCCTTACCACTGGTCCAAGGCTTACAGAGACAAGTAAGATGAGCATTTACGTTTAAACATGTAAGCATCCAGATAACTTCGAAGCTATGATCCTGTTCCTTCACATATTCTTAAAGTGCTACACGCGCAGCCTGCTGCATGTGTAGCACTTCTTTGTTCAGGCCTGGCCGAAGCCTTCTTGCGTTAATTCGAAAGTCGCTTTATAATTGTAACCAAACTAGTTTCATTTATATTGATGGAGGTTTTTACAAATGAATATTGAAATATGGTCCGACTTTATGTGTCCTTTCTGTTATATTGGCAAACGCCGTTTGGAAAATGTACTCGCTGAGTTCCCACACCGGGATGAAGTGAGGCTGCAATTCAAAAGTTTCGAACTGGATTCCAATGCTGAACTGAACAGCGGCAAAACCAACGCGGAATACCTGGCTGCAAAATACAATATGAGTGTAGAACAGGCCCGGGGCATGAACGCTCAGATGAATGCCAATGCTCGCACGGCCGGACTGGAATACAACATTGATGCGATGATCCCTACCAACTCCTTCTCAGCTCACCGTCTGACCCACTGGGCAGATACACAAGGCAAGATGCTTGAATTAAGCGAGCGATTGTTCCAGGCTATTTTCATTGAAGGCAAACACGCTGGTGACACCAATGTACTGATTCAACTGGCTGAGGAAGTGGGTCTGGACCCGAATGCAGCCGCCGAGGTATTAGCCAGCAATCAATTCGCCGATCAGGTTCGTGCCGACCAGGCTGAAGGCGAGCAATTAGGCATTCGCGGCGTACCTTTCTTCGTATTCGATCGTAAATTTGCCGTATCTGGCGCGCAGCCGGATGACGTGTTCCGGGATGCCATTCAGAAAGCATGGGACGAGCGCTCCCCATTCACGATGGTTGAATCCAGCGCACCTAATGCTGACGCCGGCGGTGTATGTACGGACGACGGATGCGAAGTGCCGCAATCCGATAATCAATCCAAATAACACAAAAGCAGCAGGATCAAGGGGTACCCCCTGAACCGGCTGCTTTTTTTTTCAACTTACAACTTCGACTCATCACAATTTCGTACAAGTATGAAAAAAGAACGTTCTTGGTATTTACAGCTCAAATATTTAGAAGATTATAAGTTCAAAAAGGATGACTGTTTTCCGTAAGCAACGGTTTCCACACAAGACCTTGCCCGACCTGCCTAATGCAGAACCGGACCTTATTTATACACTCTTTTAGAGCAGCAGCCCTACGCACATAATCAGGCCGCAGAGCACAGATGATTGCTGGGAAGCTCCCATAAGCGGCAGATACGTCTCAGACGGATTAACTTTGCCCAGTGATTTATAAACCTTGTACATTGGAATAACGGAAAGAATCGCAACAAGACCATAAACGGGCAGAGCATGGAACACCACACTTACGATCAAAAGGATATAAGCAAGGATCGTCATCAGCTTGGATAAACGAAGCGCCCGTTCTTCCCCCCACATGACGACCAGCGTTTTCTTGCCGATTTCGCGGTCCGCACGCCAGTGCAGAAAATGATGGTTAAATAGCAGCATGGTGGTCAGCATGCCGACCGGCAAGGACAGCAGCAGCGGCGCAAGCGCAAACTCTCCTGTCTGTACATAGTAGGCACCCAGAACCGGCAGGATACCAAAGGAAATAAATATCCCGATTTCACTATAGCCTTTTCCCCGGTAGCCGAATTTAATTGGCGGTGCAACATAGAAATAAGCGATCAAAGCACCGATCAGCGCAATCGCCAGGATCGGCCAACCGCTGACGATCGTAAGAATGAGACCGCAAGCCCCAGCCAGCACTAGGAATCCCCAGGTAATCGCCGCAAATTTCTTCTCGGTCATGGTTCCCGAAGTCAGAAACCCGGAGTGCGTCGAAATCGCACCTTCTGTCTCCGTTGCTTGGGTATCAGTTCCGTTCCGATAATCCCATAAATCGTTTACCATATTGGAAAAAATATGAGCTGAGACCGCGCCTACTAGCGTCAGCAAAAACAAAAGAAAATGAAATTCCTTCTGCATGGCGTAGGCAGAAATGGTACCTAGTATTACTGGAACAACCATTACCGTTACCGAATACAGTCGGGTCATATTTTTAAATAAAGCCCAGTTACTCATGATGTATTTAAGCCTCCTATGATGTAAAATCCTTAAAACTTTGTGACAATCTTCACATAACATTAGATTATACACCATATTGACTCTGTTGTGATAGGAAATTTTTGTTCGTTATTTTGACTGTATCTCTCCCAGCAATGAATAACGACAACCATATTCAGGGCTAAGTCCGCCAGATTAAGTATCTGCCATTCCTTCTCACTGTAACACAGCCTGTCCGATTAAATCCAAGTTGACAGCAATTATGAAAGAGAGAAAAGGCCCTCTCCTTTTGGAAGAGGACCTTTCAGTTTATGGCAATAGATTGGTCTATTTGTCCACGATGTATTGGCCTTTGGAACATTTAATCTAAAAATTTGGAGAAAACAGCGATCGAAAGAACGATCGGTATCCGGAACCATCGCAAACAGAACATCGAATACTTATATTGGGATTGAGCTACACTCAGTCCCAAAAGAGCTGATCTGGATGCGGCCCCGTTCTTTTGTCAGAATCCAAAGCATCAATCGATCTAAGTTCATCCGGCGTTAATTCAAAATCAAAAATGTCCGCATTCTCACGGATACGTTCAGGTGTAACCGACTTCGGAATGGTCACAATCTGGTTTTGAATATCCCAACGCAAAATAATCTGTGCGGGTGTCTTCCCATATTTTTGAGCAAGACCCTTCAACGTGGATTCATTGTTCAGCTTCCCTCGCATAATCGGACTCCAGGCTTCCAGTTGAATACCCTGTTCTCCACAGAAATCCTGAAGCTCCTGCTGAATCAGTCCCGGGTGCAGTTCCACCTGATTGACCGCAGGTACCGTACCACCTTCATCTATGATTTCGCGCAAATGATGTATTTGGAAATTACTCACACCAATCGCCCGTACGCTTCCTTCGCTATATAGACGCTCAAATGCTCTCCACGTCTCCTTGTACTGGTCTCTTCCCGGCCAGTGAATTAAGTATAAATCAATGACATTCAACCCCAGCGCCTTCTGACTGGCCTCAAATGCTCTCAGTGTCGAATCGAAGCCCTGGTCCTCATTCCAGAGTTTGGTTGTCACAAACAGCTCATTTCGGGCGATTCCGCTGCTCGCAATGGCTTGTCCCACTTCTTCTTCATTTCCGTAGATGGACGCTGTATCAATGCTGCGATATCCCACTTCCAACGCAGTCTCAACCGCTTGCTGTACTTCCTTACCCTTTGCCCTATAGGTTCCAAATCCTAGCCAAGGCATCGTTACCCCATTATTCAAAATCGTGCAATCGGTAATATGTTTGGTCATCCTGTACCTCCCGTATGGAATTTGGCCTGCTCAAGGTCTATTAACCTTCTGACAGAAATTTAAGCGTTTCCTTATTTACTGTCGAGGGCGCCTCCTTCCTCGGAAAACATTCAAAAAAGGAACAGGAAGAACCCGCAAAGCTCTATGGCTCGCGGGTTCTGGTGTGACAGGAACAGTTATTGATTCCCTTGCCCAATTTGACTCTGGATGGAGTTCAATCTTCTCTTCTCCTCAGCAAACATTTCTTCTGCCAGCTCAACGCCCTGACCTCCCAGCGAACGTTCCGCTTGAAGCATGGCCTGCTCCGTATGCGCCAAACGGCGTTCAGCCTGCTCAATGGTCTGTTCGGTTGGATGTGACATGGCCTGGGAAACGGCAAAATGAAGTTTGTTCACTGCATTCTGCGCCTGAGATACATTCGTATCGGCTTGCAAACTGGAATCATAACGCTTCGGCATGAGTATTCCTCCTTGGGATCATGTTCCTGTTACCCCTTTAGGATGGTTGATGAGGTCCTGCCTTATTCTTCTTTGACATCATCATTTTATGAAAGTTAAGGCCGCGACTTGGTTTGAACATGATTTACACGAATTCGTAACCTTACACAGACTCCCTGCGTTAATTTTATAGATAGCTTTTTAGGAAGGAGATGATTGTTTGAAAAGCCTGCGGGTGCAACTCATTATGTTCACTGTATTACTGTTAGCCAGTGGCTGCTCCTCTCCAACGTATGAAATTACGGGTTACACAGACTCCTCCATTAATGAAGATATTCCTGTTCCGGAGAATGCAACACCATTAAGTGTTACGAGCAATTCGGCAAACCGTAATGTCAAAATAAGTGCAAAATATGAACTGAAACATATCGGAGGTGAACAAGGTCTCTATACGCCTACTGATTATTTTCAGAAATTACGCGAAGAAGGATGGAGTGAATTGGAGGAAAGCCGGATGGGGAATGTTCATTTTCTTCAAAAAGATGACACGGTTATTGCCATTGAAATAAATGAGAATACTTTTGAAATTCATGAAATGAAAAGAATGCTCCCAAATAATGCTCCCTAATTATTCTGAAAGCATTGAAGCATAACAAGTTCACTGCATACGAAAAAGAGAGGCATCAGCCTCTCCCTTTTATTTCGCGGGCGATTCCGGCCCACTCCATTCACAAAATATCACTTCACGAATTTTGCGACTTTCGCCAGCACTTCTTCTTCCGTCTGTGCACTGATGTACCGACCGTTAATAAATACAAAAGCACGCTTCGCACATGGACCGCAGTACGATTTGCATCCAATCTTGATCTCCGTTTCCGGAGCCAGTTTCTCCAGCTTGGGTACAATCGACTTCAGTCTGATATGATTACACTTTTCGCATACGCGGATATCGTTAGCCATGAGTTCCCCTTCTTCGCGGCCTTAGTGGTCGCCGTGGTTCCCTTTGGAAGGATTCGTGATAACAAACCCCTCTTGAGGAAGGTACAGGTAGTCAATTTTAACGCCATCCAGCAGCGGCTGATCGTTCTCAAGAATTACATCGATCTCTTTATCCGTGGATACCACAGTATCATTATCTTTAGGCGTGTCCAGATCCAGTCCGTAGTGAGCGTGATCACCGTGTGCATGCGTGATGACAACACGAAGTTTTTTTCCTTCGTTCTCAGGCTTGTCCAGTTCCAGTTTCAATACTTTCGCAGCATTGCGAGTAATTTTGCAGTTCATTTCGACTTCATCTCCTATATTGTAATTGCTGGTTCCAACAATTTCAGCATTTCTAAACTCCAGCATCTATTGTAAAGAAAGTTACTCCGCTTCGCAATAACATTGATGCAAAATCGGTGTTTAACGGTCCCGTTTTATCTCAATCTCGACTAGACACGAGACGGAAGTACCGGATATTTGCGCTCGGCACGACTAACAAACCAGTTCATGAGCAGCAAAGTGACACCGATATCATCGATAGGCATAAACGGCAGCACGTCGGGCAACACCCAATACAGCAGAACCGGGATGATGAACAGCAATTTTTCATGCAAAGGGATCTGCGGAGCCCGCAATAGGCGGGGCAGTCTCTTGAACACTTCGGCCCACCGTTTGAACGATAGCAGTCTTCTCCACTTCATATGAACCCCTCCATATTCTTCATGCGCCAGAAAAGGCACAGGATCGTATTCAACTTATTACCCGTTCAAGAGCAATATGATATCCAATAAAAAAGACGGGACGCCGTCACAGCGCCCGTTTCTTTTATACGAAGATGACCAGCAGAACGTTTCATCACTTGGACTCTGTCCCTGCATCCCCATCCGACAGCAGCTCAGCCAGGAGCATGCCCACTTCGACACAGATATCATCAAACTGTTCAACTGGCAATGGGTTAACCCCAAGCCCTACTTCAACCGTGAACCCAGGCTTCCGAAACTGCTGAATAAACCAGTCTTTGTATCCTGCATCACTTCCGCCTAGCTTGACTGCCTTGTAACCTGAGGCTCGGGCCAGCCTGCGCGATAAGGGTGCACTCTCTTTTGGCTCCAAATCGCGGTAGTTCCAATAGATCTCCTGCCCCTGACTGTGGAGGGAAACGACAGCAGCGAAGCTGTGATGTTCCGTCCACTGCGCAAGTGCCCATGCTTCCGGTTCAGATAAAGGGGCTGTTCCCGCGTAATCCCGGGGACCGGGTGATGTAATTCCTCTTCGCGCCGCCTCTTCTTCCCAGTGAGCCGGGAATTGATCGTTAAGATCCACTCCTCTAATATTGGCCTTCCAATGAGTAAAGTGTGTCCGTCCGGCATTCCACGCCAGCAGCTGCTTGGCGTGGGGATGTTCATTCACGACGCCTTCCTGAACGAGTTCAACCCCATCGGGGTTGACCATCGGCACAATCCACAACGTCGTTTCCCGCATCCATCGTTCCGTTTGAAACTGGTGCCATGGTGCGCGGACGCTGTACGCTTTCGCATAGTCTTCAATAAAACGCATGACCACCGCTGTTGTAAGCCATTCATTGGCATGCACGGAAGCATTGACGTGAATATGTCGCGCTCCCTCGCCAATTTTCAAGTAGGGTAAAGACTTCCCCATTACACTTGTACCGATTGAACCTGTGGTGATAAACGGGTATTGCTTCACAAGCTTAACAATATCCCGATTCATTTGACGATAACCGTATTCGCCCTGCAGCCTGACAATAGTTTTGCCATTTGAATCCGGAATATGAATACATCGCCCGCTCCAATCCGCAACGTTCGCAAACTCGGGATTAGCCTCGCGCAGCTCTTCTTCATTCAAATCAAAACGTTCCGCTATCAAACCCACGCTCTCCCCAGGCTGAACCGCATATCTTCGACCGGTCCCCGGTAGTATACGCAGCATCTGTCCAGCAAGCAAATAGGGTTGTGCTGCTGCTTCCGGGTTCAGGGCAGCCAGCAATTCTCTTGTCATATGATGTGCTGAGGCTACGCGGGATAAGGTGTCCCCTGACTGAACAATAATCCACTGAAGTTCCATGATGTCTCCTTTCCTTTCCCGGCAGGAGAACGCAATTCTCCCTGTCCTGTGCTCGTAATGGTTTCTACTCTAATATGTATGCGAACCCGGTTGTCCGTCATGTGACATCAATCACGCAAGCCGTCTCGATCACTATTCATACAAAAATAAAAATACCGGAGCCTGAAAGGCTCCGGTTGGCTTATGAGTGCTGCGGGTTAAGCTCTAACCTTAACTCATATATGAATGAATATAGCTAAGCTACGTCAATCGGGTAACCTGCCATACGACAGGTGTTTTCGAGATTTGCTCCCCCAGCCACTGGCGGGTAATATTCTGGAACATGCGCGGGTCTCCCGTACAGAAGAACTGGTGCACCGGTGTCTCATCCCCACTTGCCAGCTTTCGTTTATCATACAAAATCGTGCTGATTTCCCTCGCCGTCTCATCTGCCGAACTAATCAATTTCACTTCCTGTCCCATGACTTCCTGGATCGTTTCCATGAGAAATGGATAGTGGGTGCAACCCAAAATGAGACAATCAATTGGCTGTTGTTTGATCTGGACCAATGACTGCTCCACCGTAAGTGTTGTTTGTTCGGAACGAAATTCACCTTGCTCCACCAGAGGCACAAATGCAGGACAAGCCTGGCTAACGACATCAATATAGGGGGACAACTGCTTAAGTGCCGAAGTATATGCACCACTTCCTATCGTTCCCACTGTACCAATGACGCCAATGCGCCCTGTGCGAGTAGCTGTAATGGCAGCACGCGCCCCGGGGTGGATAACCCCAATAACTGGCACGTTCACCTTCGCCCGAATATAATCAAGCGCTGCTGCCGTAGCAGTATTACAGGCGATTACGATAACCTTCGGATCGAACTGGATCAAGAAATCAACGATTTGTTCCGTAAATTGTTTCACTTGTTCGGACGAACGGGGTCCGTACGGTGTCCGGGCAGTATCTCCAAAATAAATGATCTTTTCCCGCGGGAGCTGACGCATCACTTCCTTGGCAACGGTCAACCCCCCTACACCGGAGTCTAATATAGCGATAGCTTGCTGCACGAACACACCGCTTCCTTCTTCATTGAATTGGTTCTGATAACGATTCGGTTCCAGAGCTTTCTTCCTACCGTATGATTTTTCCGGCAAAAAGGTACCTACATCTTACCCGATTTCATCTCAGGGTTCAAATAAAACGCCGCATGCTGCGGCTTCTTGATCATTGACGCACACAACAAAGCAGGCTTTCCTCATTCTCCGAGGAAAGCCTGCTTATGCATGCCATTGCTTCAGATATTGTCCTTCGAATCATCCGCAGGCAGCTTCGCAACCACGTTAATGCCAGACGCTGTTCCATTGTTATCTATGGAAGTGTCTGCAGCCGAATCAGAATCGGTAATGACGGCAGACACACGCAATTCTTTCCCTTCTGCGCAATTCCGCCAGGACTGGATATCCTGAATCACAACGTCAGCCGTTTCTTTGACTTTGGATACGATCTGTGAGCTTTGCTCGCCGACCTTGACGGCCAACTCCTGCCCTTTTTCGGTTACCTGACGTGCACCCTCCGAAATGTCCTGACGCAGCTCACGACCGGATTTTGGCGCGAGCAGCAGAGCTGTCACAGAACCTACTACCGAACCGATCAATGCTCCCCACAACAAACCCTTGTTTGAATCCTTCACGTCGCATCTCTCCTTTTACCTTTGATGAAGTACCGAATAACAAGCAACTAATCTAGATGCTCATTGATCCGGGCGAATGCCTACTCTGTTGATGCAGTATAAGCAGCAAGGGCTTGACCTGACACTCCAGACGGCAAAAACTTTTTTAAACCCCTTATTGCTCATTCCGATTGTCAGTATTAATTATGTCGAGATGAATCGAGCGACTGAGCTGCATGTGCATCTCCGGGATCGAGGTCAATGACATAACGGCCTGGCGCAATTAGCGCAGCCTGATGTTCACAGCGCCAGCGTCTTCCTCCAGAAGATCCCAGCGTCTGCCCATCCTGCAGAACATCCCCCTGATCGAATATGTAATAGGCTGCTCCAAGTAAGGTCTGGGCAACCGTATCCGGATCCAATCCTGTAAAATGGCACTGCACATCAGGAACACCAAGTGCAGACAATCCAACCGTATCCATAACCAGTTCACGCTGTTCTTCCGTCCCGCCTGCCTGATACATGCGAACATTCATTGCTGCATAGAGATGTTCTTCCCGCTTCTGTGATTGAATGTAAGCTTCCGGCTCTACCAGCTTGTCACTGCCGTACCAGTACATCCCCTCGCAAGACAGAACCTCCATTACGGCCTGGAGCGTATTTTGGAATAATTCCAGACGCTGCTTGCGCGGCATGGCTGCAGAGAACATGTCATGTAGCCGGATGGAGTATCGTGCTGACTTCACTGCCTGTCCCGCTTCAGGCCAGTGCCACGCCTGCTGCACTGCGCCTCCGAAACGCGAACGATCCTGGATCCCGTGAACAGGGAGCATACAGGTCTGTGCAGGTATAGTCCCTTCCTCAAATGAAACCTGATGATCCAGATGGTAGAAAACAAGCATCTCTTGCTTATACTCTGAAGCATCGCCTTCCTCCGAATGCGTCCCTGCTTCATCCATCTTTTTCTGTGAGGGCTGTTGTTCGTTGATCTGCTTCACAGCCAGACGGACTTGTCCGGTATACCGGCTCAGGGCATCCTGTAACTGTATCCGATTAACCACAGGTTCCTCACGGAATAAGAGCTCCACCATGTATACGGGATGGAACCCGGAAGGAATTTCATTTGAATCCTTTTTATCTACTTCATCTTGTCTTTCGTTTTTCATGCTGCTTCCCCTCATTCCTTACTCTGTCCCTCGATCTGATTATGCTGGAACGGACCAAGTTCTTTCTCCACATAAACACTGACCTGCTCAGCAAACTGTTCCAGGATGTCCGGCACCTCCGTGCTCAGCGGATGCAATTCTGCACGCTCCCAGCTGAAGTAGTCCTGTACCAATGGCTTGCGCAGCGAGACAAGACGCCGGAGCACCTCATAAGTTGAAGCATCAAATACATGCTCTTCGTGATTAATCTGGATTATATCATCATAGCTGCTGGCGTCCCGCATAATGAAACCGTCGATCAGATAGCTGCCCACATCCGTTACAATCTCAATAGCCAGGTGTAGACAACGCTCCTGGACCAAACCCAGCATAAGACTGCCATCCCAGGCTTGTGATGCTCGGCGAAGCCCCTCGGCCACCTCCGGCACGGCAGCAAGCCTGCGGGCAATCTGTTCTCTGTTTACGTAATACAATGCGTTCACTTCCCGTTCAGTGAATTATCGGTTCCGTTTTCCTCTTCGCTTAAGCCAGAAAAGCATCACCGGACAAGCGATCAAAAATACGATAAAAATATATAAAAATTCCATTACGTCTCTTAAATCGCTCATGCCCAGTCTCCTTTAACAACTGCAGAATGAAATGATTGAATTAGATTTCATAGTCCACTGCGATCGACTGTTCTCTGACTTCGTTCATATACTTGATTACTTCCTGATGAAGCGGGTGAATCTGGTAGGCCTGAAGATCTTCCAGTGAAGCAAATTCTGCTGTAAGTGAAATGTCGAAGGATCTGTCCGAGCGAAGTACGTCCACACCCACTTCCAATGAGACCAGGACATCAATTTTGCCTTGCAAATTGCGAAGAACGTTCGCAGCTGCCTCAATGGTTTCCGGAGAACGATCTTTCATTTTAAAAAGAACAATATGTTTAATCATCGAACAAGCACCCCGTTTGCGTATATTAGTGGAAATGAATGAATTTTCGTGTAACCAAAATATATCATAACGTTACCTATTGCGAAAGGATACATGGAAACGTTCTCTAAATGTCAAAGGAAAGTTACTCCGAGCTGTTCTTTTCCGGTTTGTCTTGATCCGGTGAAGGGCTTGCCTCTTCTGACGGGCTTTTCGGATCAGCTTTGGGCGTTTGAACTTGCGGTTTAGACCACTCCCTGTCAGACAATTCCTCCTCTTTTTTCAGGACAGCAATAGCCTGTCTGAGCTTATTGGGTAGTGGAAGACCGATTCTCGCATAGTTTTCCGTAATGGAGATCAACTCGTTAACGAGGTAAAAATAGATGGCTCCTCCTTTGATGATATCTGTCCCCATCAGCAGATCAATACGGTGAGCAAGAAGGATAACGGTCAGCATCAACCCCTTGCGGGCAAGTCCCCAGAACCCGATGTTGCTATTCAACCCCGTACCTGACCTTACAGCTGCAGCGATACCTGTCACATAATCCACAGCCATGGTAATCACGAGCAGACTCAGTAATTCATCCCACACCCCAAAAGCAAACGTTACAAATGCTCCAGAAATTGCAGCAAAGGTATTTACGGCTGGACTCACGTTTTTCACCCCTCCCTCTGAATTGATCACTGTACAAGATATGTAAGAGTCATAGATTTTGACAGGCCTATCGCCCGGTTTAACCCGCGGATATTACTTTCGGATTTGTGCATGTTATCGCAGGAATATCACAACTGCCGCCCAATAATATTGGTGAATTTTAGGTAATAATCCGCATCAGATCAACAAAAAACAGAGAAAAGTAAAATAGTCCTATAAGTAATTCTAAAGACCTAATTTATTGATGCCAGAGTTCTTTTTGATCCCTGAAATTTAGTGAAACATTGTAATCTAGGAATATACTAGGAAGTGAATTGCGTATACCCTAGTCCATAATTCCTCCTTCATTGCTCACGTCAGTTTAAGCCCAAATCAAACCAGTGCACACGGCACTTGAAAGTACCCCGGTTCTTATTGTAGTATTTGGTTAAAAAAATCGGAGGAAATATGCCTAATCAACCAGAACAACATTCCATCCAGGCGTGGTCTCTGATCAACCGTAAATACTTGGGAAAAGGCGTCCGTGTTAAACGATTCCGAAAACCGACACGCTGTCAAATCCGTAACCGCGTTCTTCTAGCCGTGCTGATGGCCAATGATATCAAGTTGTCCCAGTTAGCCGAAGATCTATCCATCTCATCACGCAGCGTGAGCGCGTGGGTATATGAGGGGCGGATACCCGGCAGTACCAATTTGGACAAGGCGTGCCAACTGCTAGGCTACCCGCGTCACATCCTCTTCAATGAAGAAGTAGTGCGCAAAAGCCCGGTCATTTGTCAGCCCGAGCCTTCCCGTTTCATGAAGCGTACGGTGACCCGCTCTCCGGTTAGCAACCGTATTCTGACAGGCTTGTGTATGGTCCATGATTTGTCGGTGACAGATGTCAGCCACTGGATCGGGGTTCATCCCGGCACCTTCCGCAAATGGCTGCATCAGGGAACGCTGCCTTCTGCTGCGTTTCAGGAACAAGCGGAACAATTTTTCCGCATCCCGAAAACCATCTTGTTCGCAGATGTCATCCTGAAAGACCAACGCAACAACTAAATGAGCGAACAGACAAAAGGCTCTGTTCTTCCCATCCGGGAAGACAGAGCCTTTTTAAATGGACGTGATCTGTTGAACTGTTATTCGGCTATCCTTCCAATCCCTTCAACTGTAACGTTGATAAGAAACAACTCACTTAAAAAAAACTTGTTCCGACTAATGAATTATAATTCTTATAGTTGTACGTACAAAATATAGCAGCAAAAGTAATCATCCCAATCTCTCTATCTGATGGTATATCTCGGTTCATTTATCCAACGTTAAGGATTTCATTGATATATTTTAATCCTGTATACCGTTCTCTAAGTGTATGTGCTGTTGCAAAAGCATGCTCCACCATTTCGTGTGTTAACCCAAGCTGTTCGGTTGTCGTCGGACCTCCCACCTGCTCGAGCCATGCCACAAGTTGTGACGCATCAGGCAAAGTGCTGTACACCTCAAACACAGGTTCTTTGGACAAACGGGCGAGTTCCTTGTACCGGTCCAAAAGAAGCGCACAGGCTACACCCACCTTGGCTCCATGCAGAACAGGTTTGCGGCCCGCTACCATCAAATCCATCTCCCACCGATGCGAAATGTGGTGCTCACCACCGGATGCCGGACGGGAGTGATCGATAATCAACATGGAGGCCCCGGAAATAATTAGTGCATCCATTAATGCCGTTACCCCTTCGGATCTCCCTTCCGCAATGGCTTGCACGTTATCGATACAGGCGGTCAGCGCCTCTTCTGTCATGCGGTAAGCAACAGGACAGAACGGCTCCCCACCCAGTTCACGGGAGACAATCCAGTCTGCCAGAGAGGTATACTTGCCTAACATATCCCCAAATCCAGCTGCCGTCATTGCTTGAGGAGCTTGCTCAATTACGCTGATGTCCGCGAAAATGGCTTCAGGAGGAACAGCCTGAAAAGTCTGTTTGATGCCGCTTACAATGAGCGGCGCTCCTGCAGAAGTGAATCCATCAACCGATGCCGCTGTTGGCACAGACAGGAAGGGTTTGTTTATCTTGGCACATACAAATCTCACCAAATCGTGTATTGTTCCCGACCCGACGGCGATCATGGCCTGACTCATCGGTTTTACACCAAGCAGCACCTGTACGATGGCAGCCTCATCGGCAATGATATCTCCCGCACTGTTCTCCGGCATTCGAAACTCATCTGCAACAAGACCTGCATCCCGTAACCTTTTTACCACTTCGTATCCTGCTGCGGGTCCTGTCTGATCATCATAAACCACCGTAACTTCGTTGTACCCCAGGTCAGACAAGTATTCTGGCAACCGCCTGATCGCACCCTGTTCCAGAAACACTTGCATTTGTACCAATCGATGATCATGTCCACAGGTACACTGCTGCGCTTCCGCATTCCAAGCCGTAATTCGCTCGTTCATATTCATTTGATCGTAACCTCCCGTTTTTAGGTTCATGCATATTTGCACTGGAAAAGCCACACAATGAGTATAGGGAAAATTTCAATGATTTTCCTGATCACACTTTACTTCTTGTACCCCTATTTTGCAAATGTTTTAACAAACTCTCTGAAGCAGGTGATCCAATGCAGCTCGGCAAAGACACGGGCATTTCTCTCGGTTTCCTTGCAGGAACAACCTTGGGTAGCGGAATTGCTTTTTTGTTTCAATTTCGAGCGTATGAAGTGATTGGAAGTGTTACGTTTTTTGGTATAATTGGTGCATTGATCGGGCTATGGACAGCGGTAGTTTTGCGTCAGCGCCAGCAATCTGATCCAAAAACGTAAATTCACAAATAAGAGCCCCAGGCTCTTTTTTCGTTAAACATATAGTAAGAACAATAAAAAAAGGTTCGGAGTTTGCCAAAGCAAATCTCCGAACCTTTTTCTCTTCGATGCGGTCGAGAGGACTCGAACCTCCACGGGGGGTTAGCCCACACGGACCTGAACCGTGCGCGTCTGCCAATTCCGCCACGACCGCATAATATGTATCTTCTCATCGTTGATGAAAAGCATTCCGGCAAAGCAATTTCTCGTTTCACCGTAATTAAGAGTATACATGCTCTGGAAGAAGAATGCAATAACTTTTTATTATTCATATTTATAGGACATATGTCCTTTTTTCAAAAACAAAAACCTCCTATTGTTAGCTCTAAGCAACTGTCCTTCAAGGACAGGCAACCCTATGGATAGAAAGGATTATGAGCAAACTTATGAACATGACACCTGAAGTCATTGAAGAAGGAAAACGAAATATTCACTGGACAGAAATGCATATGCCCCTGCTCGCCGAATTAAAAGCCCGTTTTTCCGAAGAAAAGCCTTTTGCGGGGCTTACCATTGGAATCTGTATTCATGTAGAGCCCAAGACGGCCGTGTTATGCAGAACCCTTCAGGCTGGCGGAGCCCATGTTGTATTAACAGGAAGTCCAGGCACAACGAAGGACGCTGTCGCTGCTGCACTCATGGCAGAAGGCATTACCGTGTATGGGCAGCGTTCCGATGGACGCAGTCAGCATATGCACAATATTCATCGTGTGCTTCAACACCAACCACATCTTTTAATGGATAATGGAGCCGATCTGGCTCGCACCCTCCTTCAGCACTATGACTATAGCTCACTCATTGGGGGAACAGAAGAAACCACGACCGGGGCCAATCTGCTGCGTGAGGAAACAGGGCAGGAAATCTCATTCCCGATTATTGTAATTAACGACAGTCCCCTCAAACGGATCATGGAGAATGAACACGGTGTGGGACAGACCATTATTGAAGGGTTCATGCGCACCACGAATCTGATTTTGCCTACAAGGCGCTTCGTCATCGTAGGATACGGTACGTGCGGTCGCGGAATTGCCAGATATCTGCGCAATTTAGGCAGCCAAGTCATCGTGGTCGAAAATGATCCCATGGCGGGACTTGAAGCTGCTCTGGATGGATTCCGCGTAGCGAAGCTGGAAGACACGTTTACTTTTGCCCAGGTCTACATTACGGTTACAGGTCGCCCCAATGCCATTTCAATGGCAGATTTCAGTCAGATGAACGATGGTACGATTCTTGCCAACGCTGGACATTTCTCCTGGGAAATGGATCTGGACCGTCTTCGGCAGGAAGCCGAACATATAGAACGTCTAACAGCAGATATCGAGCAGTTTACCCTCACGAATGGCCGTAGACTCATGCTGCTTACCGAAGGTGAGATGCTTAATCTCGCGGGAGGAAGCGGAAATCCTGCAGAGACGATGGATCTTGGCTTGTCCCTTCAGGCTGCTTCCCTGCTCTACCTCGTCCAACAGCGCCAGCATCTGGTGAATGGACCACAGCCTGTCCCTCATATCGTCAATACGGAGATTGCAAGCCAGATGCTGTACCATTTGAGCGAGAAACCTGTGTAATTCCCTGGAAATGTTACTACAAACCATGAAGGAGAACTGCTTATGACACAAACAAAACTTTGCTTTATCGGTGCCGGATTCCATGCAACCACCAATATTTATCCTTCCGCTATTGAAGCGGGGGCTACCATTCAAGCCATATCCACTCGCAGTATCGAGCGTTCTCAGGCCGCTCTGCTGCGATACGGCAGCACGGGAACAGCCTATGATGATGTGAGCCAAATGCTGCAAAACGAAGATTGTGACGGTGTTGTTGTGGTAGCACAACCTCAGGATCAAACGTCTCTCGCCCTCGAATGCATCAAGGCTGGCAAAAATGTCTATGTGGATAAACCACTGGGTTGGACCGCCACCGAAGCTGCTGAAATCGCCAATGCAGCCGAGAAGGCTGGTGTGGTATTAATGGTGGGATTCATGAAGCGTTATGCCCCTGTTTATCTGAAACTGAAAGAACGGATTGATGACGGCTCGATGGGCAGAGCACGTTCATTTCAAATGAAGTTTGCGGTGGACAGCACGCCCTTCTGCAAGGATGAAGAACAGTTCATGAAACTGGCAGCCATCCACATGGTAGATCTGATGCGTTTTCTTTTCGGAGAAGTACAGCATGTGACGGGTACCACGATCAAGGATGGAGAACATATCAACCAGAGCATTTCCCTGAAATTCAATAACGGTGTAGTGGGCAGCGCCTACTTCGCAGGCATGAGTGCTTGGTCACGCGAGAGCGAAAGTCTGCTGGTCACATTCGATCATGGTTTTGTATCAGCAGATGAAATTAATACACTTACCGTTCACCACTCCCGCACTTCGGACAGCCTCCCTTGGAAGTCTCTTGAAGAGCAGGATACGGTCTTCACTCCTTCCGGGTCTCCCATGTCTGGCGCCTACCGTGATCTCTATCTGCGTGGATTTGTAGGCGAGATGACACACTTCATGGCATGTTGTCACAACAAGGCACTTCCGCATTCGAGTGGCAAGGATAACATTGGAACGATGGCCCTGTGCGACACCATATTAGCTGCGCTGGTCTGACATATAACCGTTACAGAAAGCACTGAATGTCATACTGCTGATTATTCCCATGGCTGTTAGCGATCGTGAAGTACACGCAGGCAAAGGACTATGGAACCTCAATGGAGGTTATGAATACATTCTCGTCATCCTTGGCTCATTGGTCGGGGTGGGACTGGCTGGTGCCCGGGGCCTACTCACTTGAAGCCTGGATGTAAGTTTTTCAACCTGACTTGTTTGTTTACCATTCATCTTCGCAAGCCCGTTGTTTCGCATGACGAAACCGGGTTTTTTGTTGTTTTCCACAACTTAACTCATTCGGCACCAGGGTTTATAATCCGAATCAGACATGATATGCTTTGAAGAGATTATACACGCATTTTGGGTACGTAGTACTTAAATTGATACTATACACAATCGCTTACGGAGGTGCAGATATATGAAAAAAATCTCAACAGAGGCATGTCCGAAACCCTATGGCTGCGCCGTAGAAGTTACACTTAGTGTCATTGGGGGCAAATGGAAAGGAGCCATTCTGTATCACTTGTTTTCGGGTTCCTTGCGATTCAACGAACTCAGAAAGTTATTTCCGGACATTACACAGCGAATGCTCACCTTGCAATTAAGAGAATTGGAGAGCAGTGGGATTGTACACCGGGAAATTTACCCTCAAGTACCTCCCAAAGTGGAATACTCGCTTACTCCCTTCGGAGAAACCCTGCGTCCAATCATCTACAGCATGCGTGACTGGGGTGAGACATATACAAATGAAGTTCAGGCCAAGTCACAGGAAGTGTAATGACGAAAAAGCTGGCCCCTTTCACAAGGGATCAGCTTTTTTTGTGTAATGCGTAGATGATGATAACCATTTGTCTGTTACTTTTCAACGGTCTGAATGGTAACAGTACGGTTACGCCCTTCTTCCTTCGCCTGGTACAGCGCATTGTCCGCCAGATGAAACAGTTCCGTTGCTGAGGATGAATGCAGCGGATATTCGGCAATGCCTGCCGAAATCGTTACCAAGCGATCCACCGGCATGACACTTGCCTCAACCGAAACGCGAATATACTCGGCGATCTGATAGGCGGTTTCAGACTCGGTGTGCCGAAGCAGGACCACAAATTCTTCCCCGCCAAAGCGGGAACTTACATCCTGCGGACGAACGGCTAACTTGATCAGACCCGCAATATGTTTAAGAACTTCATCTCCAGCGTGATGCCCGTAAGTGTCGTTAATGGATTTGAACCGGTCAATATCAATGACAATAATCGAAAATGGTGTCTGTTCATCAATCCATTGCTGAATGACTTCTTCAAACGTCCTACGATTCGTCATTCCTGTTAACACATCGGTTCTGGCGTCATAGGTGAGCTGATCCGTTTGTTTGCGAAAATTCGCCAACGCACCCAAAACCGTACGGGTCAGCAAGTCCGCTTCCCGGTTCCAATGCGGCTTCATCGTGGGCAGGTCCACCTTCCCCTGATCCACCTGATTGACGAGGTCGGCCAGATACACAAAAGGACTCGCCAGCTTACGTGCCACGCGAATGACAATCAGGGTCAGGATGAGAAAGGGAACTGAAGTGTACAACAATAACATGCGGATATGCTCATTCAACTGATCGTACACGGTCTGGGTAGGAGATACAACAACCACACCCCAATCGGTAGCTGGCACTTTCTGATACCCGGCAAGGGAGTCTACGCCCGCCAGATTTTTGTATTGTTCCTTACCTGTTTGATTATCGAGCAATTTCTGCACGATTTCATTTTTACTGATATTCTCGCCAATTCGTTTGGTATCTGGATGAAATAAAAGTGTACCCTTGGCATCGACAATAAAAAAATATGAGCCATTACTCGTCTTCAATTGACTTCCAAATGATAGGTTCAAGATATTATTTTCCTGCAAAAAAATATTCCCGCCAATCGTCCCCTTGAACACTCCCTCAGCATCAAAGACGGGTTCACTTACAAACACAATTCTGCGCTTCGAAAGTGGCGATTGATAGGCTTCTGAAATATAGGAGGCTCTCGATTCAAAAGCTTTTTTTGCAGCATTAGAGCTTATCTGCATTCCAATGTTTTTATTAGAATAAGGTGATGTGCTGCGAATAACTCCTTTGTCGTCCACCAAAGTGATTGAATTAAAAAAATTACTGCTGCTGCGAATCAATTCCAGTGTCGAATCCAATTTTTCCGTATCCGAATAGTCCATTTGCGGAAAATAATCTGCGGCATATTTCAAGCTGTTTTGCATGGACTGGAATAGCGAATCCAGTGTCTGACTCATTTGCGCCGCGCTTGAATAGTTGAGAGATAAGGTTTTATCAATAAGTGACTGCTTCTGAGATGTATAGGATGAAATAAACATGATGGTTAATGTCATCAGCACCGAAATGGAGACTAGTCCACTGAGCAGGGCGGTAAGGCTGATTTTCTTGATGTTTCTAGCTTGTCCCCGCAATCTGGATGCTTTGTTCTCTGCGATCATTAGTGCTTCCCCCGGATTTTCATGAAAAGGCATATTCCTTCTATTCTAAACGAAAGGTATTATAAATGTATGAATTTTGTGTGAATTTTTTACATTTTCTTCAATTAACATTGATAATTCCATGCCAAATATAAAATAAGGCGTTTGCCTTCTCCAACTGACTCAAAGTTCATCCACGATGATATAACCTTCTCCAGGCTCCTGCTCCACGAAGCCAGCCATGAACCTCGATTGGAAATCAATGGGCGCGTTGCTGCCCACCAGGATGCGATTTTGGATCTCTTCCTGCGTTTCTGTGGGCAGTGCAAAAGCACGTGTATAAGCAAACTGTTCCGCCAGCGTTGCATATATGGCGTTTACCAGTCTGTCATTGCCCGTACGCCCGAAAACATTCAATAGTATGCTTCCTCCAGTCCGCAGCTTGTCCTGAACCATGGCAAAAAAAGATTTGGAGGTAAACTGCATGGGTGTCCCCGTTGCAGTAAAGGCATCGACAATAATATAATCATACATTCCGGATGGTTCCTGCTGCAGCAGCTCCCGACCATCTCCCACCATGACCTCACTGCCTTTATAACCAAATAAAGTTTTGCTTAGTTCAACCACTTCTTCGTCCAGCTCGGCAATCTTAACAAGGCGGTTCGACAGGTAAGTCGACAGGGTACCGATTCCATGCCCCACCACAAAAACAGTTTCGTATTCAGAATTATTCCGTTCCATCAGATGAACCATCGCTCTTGGGTATTCAAGCAGCATTCGTGAAGGCTGATCCAGATCCATAGCCCCTTGAACTGCCTCATTCGAAAACTCCAAAACCCTGAAACGCCCCTTCTCCCCATAAAGCTTGGTTGTGTCATATACGGTTAACGCATGCTGTTCACTCATATTACGATATAAAACCTTCACCAACCGTTCTCCTCTCATTCCAATCCACTA
The DNA here is from genome assembly GCF_047246825.1 of Paenibacillus xylanilyticus. Taxonomy (GTDB): domain Bacteria; phylum Bacillota; class Bacilli; order Paenibacillales; family Paenibacillaceae; genus Paenibacillus; species Paenibacillus xylanilyticus_B. The sequence continues at coordinate 1,994,675 of NZ_JBFOLB010000001.1, forward strand.
CTCATAAATATACTATTTTTCATTATACCAACTCTTTAGAGCCATACTCCATTAAAATGACAAAAAAACCATTCCCGGTTACCCGGAAACGGTCTATAATCAGCGCCTGAGATCAACCCAGATATAAAATCTTTTTCCAATCTGTCTGCAAACTATTGGGATTATTAGCCGTTGCTCCGTGCAATCAAGATTCTATGGCCTCATGCAGGGCTTTGACATACTCCACACCCAGATTGGAGAGAGAGGTACTTTTGTGGCTGATCCAGCCCACATTGATCGTCTCCTCGCATTCCAATGGAACAGGGATAATCTCATTTCCATTCAAGTCTGCACTGAGAACACCTGTTGAGATCGTGTAACCGTTCAGACCAATGAGCAAATTAAACAATGTTGCCCGGTCATTGACCTGGATGCTCTTGGGATGGGATAACGTACTCAGAATCTCTTCGGAAAAATGAAATGAATTGTATTCCCCCTGGTCAAATGACAGATAAGGATAATCCTGAAGCTGCTCAATCGCTACGGATTCTTGCTTAGCCAGCGGGTTTTTTACGCTGATGAAAATATGCGGTTTAGCCGTGAACAGGCTAGTGAACACCAATCCAGCATCTTTTAACAATTTGTTAATTACCTTGGCATTGAACTCGTTCAAATACAGGATCCCGATTTCACTTCGCAGGCTCTTTACATCCTGGATAATTTCATAGGTCTTGGTCTCCCGCAGAGCCAGCTCGTATTCATCTTGTCCATACTGCTGCACCAGACGTACAAAGGCATTAACTGCAAACGCATAATGCTGGGTTGAAACCGAGAAATGCTGCGGAGAGGGCTTGGCATTCAGATAACGATTCTCCAGCAGTTCAGCCTGTTCTACTACCTGACGGGCATAACTGAGGAACTCCACCCCTTCTTTGGATAACGAAATCCCCTTATTTGTACGTTCAAAAATGGTAATACGCATCTCCTGTTCCAAATCGCGAATGGCGTTCGACAGGCTGGGCTGAGAAATAAATAGCCGTTTGGCTGCTTCATTCATGGAGCCACGTGTGGCAACTTCGATCACATACTTTAATTGTTGCAGAGTCAACGTGTTATTCCTCTTTTCGTATAATTGGTTCTATTATATACCAAAAGAGTCTCTGCCTTAAGCCAGACTTGCAGTTGGTCTGACGACAATTTCATTAACATCCACCTCAGCTGGTTGGCTGATGGCATACAAGATGCTCTGGGCGATGGCTGATGCCGGGATGGATACACGCCGATAATCTTTCATCAGCTCACGCGCTTCTGTATCTGAGATGGTCTCGGCCAGTTCCGATTCGGTCACCCCAGGGGAAATGAGGGTTACCCGGATATCTCCACCCACTTCCTGACGCAGACCCTCCGTGATCGCACGGACCGCATATTTGGTTGCGCAATATACGGATGCCGTTGGTGAAACGGTATAAGCACCAATGGAGGCCAGATTGATGAATTGGCCACCACTCTGTTTTCTCATCACTGGCAAGCCGGCCGCAATCCCGTGCAGCACTCCCCGAACATTGACATCGATCATCCGATTCCATTCGTCTACTTTTAACGCTTCAAGAGGGGAAAGAGGCATCACGCCGGCATTGTTAATAACAACATCCAGACGCCCGAAGCGCGTAAGCGCCAAATCCACAATACTCTGCATCTCCTCCAGCCGGGTAACATCCAGTGCCTGAAACTCCACAGAACCCCCCTCTGAACGAATCGAGGAAGCCAGTGCCTGCAAACGGTCCACACGTCTTGCCCCAATGACCACATGCGCTCCTTGCTGTGCCAACAAACGGGCCGTAGCCTCCCCAATTCCACTGCTCGCTCCCGTAATGACAGCAACTTTTCCTTTAATATTAAACATGTAAAATCCTCTCCTTCATCATTGGTTATCGTTTATTTCCTGTACAAAATCATGCCTGCATGATACAAAATACCGTTTACGAAGTCTCCATCCGCTGTAAATCCGGTATCGTCCACATATTCAATATGGTCTCCTTCGACCACATAACTCCCTTGATATGCACTTTGCCTTTGACCTCTGGCCTCATCATATCGCCCGTTTGGGAGCAGCTCGTGCCGGATATAGCCGTCCTTTGTCACCCACATGCCAACATAAGGGTGATTATCCTCCTGTCTGCTAACTGATGGATTGTGTTCCATCTTCCTGCCTCCTCTCTGTTCTACATAAGCTTCAATTGCTTATCCTCATTATGGAGGAGATTACAACCTAGCCGATAGAAGAATCCAGCAGTAATCTTGCCTATTCCTCCAGGACATTCTAGAATAACAGAAGAAGATTCACGAAAGGAGGATGTATATTCCATGCTTTCATCATTAGAGACGGATAACCATGTCACACGGCAGCAGCAGGAAATAGCTCATCTTATCGGGCGTTTCACTCCAAACGACGGGATTCATCCCACAGCAATTCCATCGCTTTCTTTGATCCGTGCCTCGGAGATTTCAGAGCCCATATATTCCGTTCACCAACCTGCTCTCTGCATTGTCGCTCAAGGGTCCAAAATGGTTATACTCGGCCGGGAAAGCTACACCTACGACCTGACACAATATTTGGTAGCTTCCGTAAACTTGCCTATTTCAGGACAGGTTGTTCAGGCTTCAGCTGAAAAGCCCTATTTATGTATGCGTCTTGATTTTGACTCTGGACAGATTTTCGATCTAATACAGGATGCTGCTTCTGTACAATCCAAACCCGACAATGCAACGCAGCGAGGATTATTTGTCAGTGCCACCAAGCTTCCGCTTCTCGAGGCGGCGGTTCGATTGATTCGACTGCTCGACACACCTGATGACATTCCTGTTCTTGCTCCCCTGTTCATCCGTGAGATGCTATATCGAATTATTCAGGATGAACACGGACATTCCATTAAACAGTTTGCGGTTCAAAACAGTCATGCCCAGCACATTGCCAAGGTGATTGAAGTCATCCAATCCGAATATGACAAACCCCTGCGGGTTGAGCAACTTGCGGACATGATCAATATGAGTTCTTCCTCCCTTCATCATCATTTCAAAGCCATTACCACCATGAGCCCTATACAATTCCAGAAACAGATCCGATTGCAGGAAGCCAGACGCATGCTGATTGCGGGTACGACCGATGCAGCCAATGCGGCATTTCAGGTTGGATATGAGAGCCCTTCCCAATTCAGCAGGGAATATGCCCGAATGTATGGCCTGCCCCCAAAAAGCGATATCAAACGCCTTCGTCATGCTCTGCAAATGGATTGTTAAAAATAATTAAAAAACCCACGTCTTCAAGACGAGGGTTTTCGAGTTCAACGGAACGTGGTATCAAAGGAACATTTTCTTTTTTTCAAATACCGACATCTGGTTCTCTCCGGTTATAAGACACTCATCCGGATACATGCTCCGCTTGTCCAGCTTCTCATCAATAAAATCGACCACCTGCTGCAGCGAGGCAATCTGGCTCTCTATTTTCAAGCGATGATTCACCAGCATCTCACGCTCTTCTGGAAAGTCCTCAAGATCCGAATCCATCGACATATGCAAGTATGGTTTCATCTCCTCTAGAGACATGCCTGTCTTCTTCAGACAGCTAATGAGCTTCATGGTTCGAATATCCCCTTGCCGATATACACGGTGCCTATTGGCCTTCCGATCCGCCCGGGGCAGAAGCCCAATCTTCTCATAATAACGAATGGTATCTTCCGATAACCCAGCCTTTTCCGCTGTTTCCTTGATGGAATACAGTTCATTATTACTCATCCGCATCAGCCTCCTTCATTCTCCCTGCCTCCATCTTACAACTTGGAGTCAGCTCCAAGTCAAGATCGGTTTATTCGAAATCAAATCTACATTTCTATTCAAATCGATGCCATCCAAACGCTTGACTTGGAGTCGGCTCCAAATTATAGAATGAGCACAACATACAGATTCGTTCTGTAATTCCCATCCTTTGGAGGTATCTATGAATACACAATACAAGCTTCGCACCGCTCTAATTACTGGCTCAACCTCAGGAATCGGTCTTGAACTGACCCGCATGTTATTGGTTGAAGGATGGCAGGTCATCGGCCTCAACCGCTCACCTTTTCCAGCAGAGCAAGGCGATATCCAAAATGCATTACGTTCAGGTCAGCTTCGCTTGGTTCAGGCTAATCTGACCAACTATAACAGCTTAAGAATTGCATTAGAGCATATTAAACGCCAAACCGATTCGATCGATGTCCTGTTTAATAATGCAGGAGGTAGTGGTAAAGAGCTACGTTTTTCTGACCAAGGGCATGAAATGCACTTTGAACTCCAAACCATCGTTCCTTATATCATTTATATGGAATTATATGATCTTTTGCGCAAAAGCACCCACAAAACCGTTGTTAATACATCAACAAGTGCGTTCAACATGGTAAGGCAGTTCGATTTGAATATTCTGGAACGTCCGACCGAATTTAAGAAGCTGTTTGGTCCATATGCCACTTCGAAGCTCGGTCTTTCCTTATGGACACGCGAAGCTGCTGATGCTGCCAAGACAGATGGTATTCGTCTTCTAAGCGTAGACCCTGGAGGAAACAATACTTTACGCGGCAACAAAAAATCCGGTCTGCCCTTTTACATCAAGCCCATCATGAAACTGTTCTTTCCTCATCCAAGTCACGGTGCTTCCTTGCTGTATAATGCTGCATTTTCACAGACCATTCATAAATCAGGCACATTCCTGATTAAAAATAAACCGACTGAACTCCGTTTTAAAGATCAAGGCCCCTTCATTTTGAAGAAAATCCATGAAATTTATGAGCACCAGTTTTTGATGACAACCCGTTAAATTATAAATAGACGTGATCTTCATGGTCACGTCTTTTCCTGCTGTCCTTCATAATATCCATGCCCTCACTCATAAATCTATGAATGACGACTCAGGTCTGTATTAGCATGACCTGAACTGGAGGGGATATCGAATGACAAAAGGATCACAACATAATGGTAAACCAATTACTGTTCCACAACCGATCCGAAACGATGGTGCTGGTGGACCGGATTTGGGTCCACGTGATGTAATGAGAGACCTTGAAAATCCGGATATGCTGGTTCCTCCAGCAACGGATGCGGGTTTGCTGCCCAATATGAAGATGTCCTTTTCCGATACACATATGCAATTAAACCACGGCGGCTGGTCACGTGAGATAACAGTGCGTGATCTGCCAATTGCCACAACACTGGCTGGAGTAAATATGAGTTTGACACCTGGTGGCGTGCGCGAGCTCCACTGGCATCAACAGTCCGAATGGGCATATATGATTTGGGGTACGGCAAGAATTACGTCCGTGGATCAGGAAGGCCGCAATTTTATCGCTGATGTCGGACCTGGAGATCTGTGGTTTTTCCCCAAAGGACTACCGCATTCCATACAGGGACTGGAAGAGGGCTGTGAATTTTTGCTTGTTTTTGATGATGGGTCCTTCTCGGATCTGAACACGCTATCCATATCCGACTGGTTTGCGCATACTCCTGCAGAGGTCTTATCAGTTAATTTTGGCGTGTCAGCGTCTGCATTTCAGTCCAGGCCGACAGAACAAGTTTATATTTTCCAGGATCAGATCCCTGGTTCTCTCGCAAGTCAAGAAGTTCCGTCACCCTACGGTACCGTCCCACTCTCATTCAAACATCGCCTCCTCGCTCAGGAACCCCTGATAACGCCAGGGGGAAGCGTGCGCATCGTAGATTCCACCAACTTCCCCATCTCCACAACCGTTGCCGCAGCATTAGTCGAGATCAAACCTGGTGGCATGCGCGAATTACACTGGCATCCAAATGCGGATGAATGGCAATACTATCTGACCGGGCAAGGAAGAATGACTGTATTTGGGGGCAACGGTACTGCGCGCACATTTAACTACAGAGCCGGAGATGTAGGGTATGTTCCGGTTGCCATGGGACACTACGTTCAGAATACAGGCACAGAAACCTTGTGGTTTTTGGAGATCTTCAGAAGTGACCGCTTCGAGGACATTTCGTTGAATCAGTGGATGGCATTGACACCTCGTGAGCTTGTCCGTGAAAATCTGCACGCTTCCTCCGAGCTGCTTAACGCGCTGCGTAAAGTGAAGTGGCCTGTCGTTTAATTTGGCATGGACCTCTATCAAATGGCCCCGTACGGGGTAATTCTCAGAGAGTCACAATATGATAGGAGGAATATGTTGATGAGAGCCGTTACTTTTCAAGGAACCAAGGATATTCAGGTGAAACAGGTTGAAGATCCGAGACTGCAACAAAAGGATGACATTATCGTGCGTATTACTTCCACCGCCATATGTGGATCAGATCTTCATATTTATCAGGGAGCTTTGCCAGCCGAGAAGGATTATGTCATCGGTCATGAACCGATGGGGATCGTGGAAGAAGTCGGTCCTGAAGTCACACGCGTAAAAAAGGGGGACCGCGTGGTCCTGCCTTTTAACATTTCCTGTGGCGAATGTTTCTATTGCAATCACGACATGGAGAGCCAGTGTGACAATTCTAATGGTAATCCCGATATCCACACCGGTGGTTATTTCGGTTTTACGGAACGGTACGGAAATTATCCTGGTGGACAGGCTGAATATTTGCGCGTGCCTTACGGTAACTTCATGCCGTTCGTGATTCCGGAATCCTGTGAATTGGAAGATGAAGCTCTGCTGTTTCTGTCCGATGTTCTTCCCACCGCTTACTGGAGTGTGGAAAATGCCGGTGTTAAACCAGGAGATACCGTAACTGTGCTTGGGAGCGGACCAATTGGCCTGATGACGCAGAAGTTTGCCTGGATGAAAGGCGCCAAGCGGGTTATTGCGGTTGACCGGCTTCCGTATCGTTTGGAAAAAGCCAAACGCATGAATGATGTGGAAGTCTTCAATTTTGAAAATCATGATGATATGGGCGCACATATCCGTGAGATTACGGGCGGGGGTACCGATGTGGTGATCGACTGCGTCGGCATGGACGGCAAGAAATCCACGTTGGAGGAGATCGGGCAGAAGCTGAAACTTCACGGCGGTGCACTGAGTGCCATTGAAATCGGCATGAAAGCCGTTCGTAAATTCGGTACACTTCAGCTTACCGGTGTGTATGGCTCGTCCTACAACATGTTCCCGCTCGGCAGTATGTTTGAACGCAATATTAATCTTAAAATGGGACAGGCTCCTGTCATCCACTATATGCCGGAATTGTTCCGCAAAATTACTGCGGGCGAGTTCGATCCGACCGAAATTGTCTCCCATCGCATTGCGCTCGAAAATGCCAGTGAGGCATACCGGATATTCAACGATCATGAAGACGAGTGTACTAAAGTTGTGCTGAAACCTTAATGAATGATCCCAATGAAAAAGGCAGGTGCTCCCTTTACAGGTGCATCTGCCCTTTTGGTTGTTGTTTTACCTGTGCAAACGGATGAAAAATGTCTCTGTTATCATTGCCCGCATACTACGGCTATCTCGCTTTTGACGCCTGAATGAATACACTCTCTCCCCCGAAGCTCTCAAGTTTGCCTGGTAATACCTCTTCAAACCTAAAAAACTTTTTAATCACCGAAGGTGCACAGAGCATGCTTGCTTCAAGCTCTCTTCCATCTGGTTCCGGCAGTCCGGCACGCTTACACCAGTCTTCAAAGGCAAAGTTTTTCTCAAAGGAAATCATCGATCCCACTTGGTATTCCGCAATCTCTATCATCCGGATCCACTCCGACTTGCGCCACGCACGAACATGACTGGGATCCCGGCGCTTCTCCACTTCATTGTAAAATTGATCATATTCATCACGCTCAGGTGCCACGTTGTCAATCAATAACAGCCTGCCACCTGGTTTCGTTACTCGGTACGCCTCAGATAGAAAAGACGGCACATCCGGAAAATGATGCGCGGCAATCCGGCAGGTGACAATGTCAAAGACATCATCATCAAACGGCAAATGCTCTGCATCCCCCGGCACAAACTTCACATTTTGATGCCCCTTCCCCCGAATAAAGCGTTCAGCCACCTGAAGCATCTCTTCGGTTAAATCCAGTGCAGTTACCTGCTGAACAAGTGGTGCCAATGCGCACGCAACATGTCCTCCTCCAGTTGCTATATCAAGTACATGCATATCTGGACTTGCTTGGGATGAAGCCACCAGTAAATCAAGATCCTCACCTTTTGCATGTCCAGGACTGGTCACATACTTCTCGGCATTGTTGCCAAATTGTTTTTGTACTTGTCCTTTCGTTGCATCATTCGTCAATATGCTTCCTCCTTGCCAAATGTTCCGATAGATGAAACATCGTTTCAAAAGTTAAATTATTGTAACTATTTTAACACAGATTGATGCTCAGCGAAAATAAAAAAGCATCTCCTGAATGAAGCCCACTCAGGAAATGCCTTGTTACCATTAAATTAAATCTTTCTATTTCACAATGGTCGGTGACTTCTTCCACAATCCCAGAATCAGACCGGAGATCACTGCACCAATCGCAACGGCGAGCAGGAACAGCATCGCATGATTTGCCAAAGCTGCTACGAAGATTCCACCATGCGGTGCCGGTACGTTAATGCTCCAGAGCTGTGTGAGTCCGCCTGCAACAGCAGAACCAATGATACAGGATGTCAGTACACGCAGCGGATCAGCAGCAGCGAATGGAATTGCGCCTTCCGTAATGAAAGATAAACCGAGTACATAGTTAGTCAAGCCCGATTTGCGTTCTTGCTCCGTGAATTTGGATTTGAAGAACGTTGAAGCCAGAGCGATGGCCAGAGGTGGCACCATACCGCCTGCCATAACGGCAGCCATCCAGGCACCGTCCGTATTGCCACTTGATGTGAACACACCAATTGCAAATGTATAGGCTGCCTTATTGAACGGCCCACCCATATCAATGGACATCATGCCACCAAGCAGCAAGCCAAGCAATACGGCATTTCCTGTTCCCAGATTTCCAAGTGCATCTACAAGCCATGTGTTAAGTGAGCCAAAGATCGGATCGAAGATATAGTAACTGATTGCACCAACAATGAGCAATCCGAACACGGGATACAACAGAATCGGTTTCAAACCGTCAATGGCTTTCGGCAATCCTTTGAACAATTTACGCAAACCAATAACAACATAACCTGCCAGGAAACCGGCAGCAAGTCCGCCAAGGAAACCAGCATTGGAGTTAACCGCCATCAATCCACCAACCATACCCGGCATCAGAGCTGGGCGATCACCGATACTCATGGCAATAAATCCGGCCAGTACTGGAATCAGGAAGTGGAATGCACCCGTTCCGCCACCAATGGTCTGCAGCAGCTGAAAGAGGGGATTATCCTCGCTTGCAAGCTGTTCGATCAGGAAAGAGATTGCGAGCAGAATTCCGCCACCCACGACAAACGGAAGCATGTGCGAAATCCCGTTCATCAAATCCTTATAAATCTTGCTGCCTACGCTCATTTTGCCCGCACTGGATCCATCTTCCTTCACGTTACTTCCACCTTGGCTGCGATAGATTGGAGCATCTCCATTCACTGCTTTGCGAATCAGCTCTTCAGACTTCCGAATACCATCGCTTACCGGTCTTTGCAATACCGGTTTACCGTCAAATCGGGCCATCTCCACATTTTTGTCCGCTGCCACGATAACACCTTTGGCACGAGCAATCTCGTCTGGAGTCAAAACATTCTGGGCTCCCTCGGAACCATTCGTTTCAACGCGGATATTAATGCCCATTTCCTGAGCTTTCTTTTTAAGTGCATCTTCAGCCATAAAGGTGTGTGCAATCCCTGTTGGGCAAGCCGTAACGGCAACTACGAAATCCTCGGAATTCTCATTCCCAATGATCACACCAGGAGCTTGCTGTGTAGAGCTGGCCTCGCTTGCTGCTTTTGCAGCCTTTTCTGCTTTGGCTTTCTCCTTGGCAGCTTCTTTCTTCGCTGCTTCCTCCTGCTTCGCATCAAATAGTGCACTCACTTCTGCAGGCGTATCTGTACTCATCAATTGAGCGATGAAATCGCTATCAATCAGCAGCCTGGAAAGAGCAGCTAGTGTGCGCAGATGGGTATTACCCGCACCTTCAGGCGCCGCAATCATGAAGAATATATGAGCAGGCTCACCATCAAGCGCTGCAAAATCAAGTCCTTTTCTGCTTTTCGCAAATACAACTGTTGGTTCATTCACTGCAGAAGTCTTGGCATGGGGCATTGCAATACCGCCACCAATCCCTGTGCTGGATTCTGCTTCCCTTTTATAGATCATTTCCTTGAACAAAACCGGATCATTAATGCGTCCACTTTTGTTCAGACTTGCAATCAGTTCATCAATGGCTTCATCTTTGGTTGTGGCTTGCAGGTCCATGATCATCGTTTCCTGGATCATCAGGTCTGTTATTCTCATGTGTTACACTCCCTTAAGTTCAGTCGGCCTGCACTCCGCAGGCCGGATTATATTTACAATTGGCTTGCACTGATATTCGGTTCTACATTTTGGTAATGGTGACCTGGCTTCTCAGTTCTTCAATGAATTCGCGTGTTGCGAGGTCATCGGAGAAGGCCGTTGCACTTCCCGAAGCGACTCCTGTACGGAATGCTTCAAGGATGTCTCCGTTTAATACATAGGTGCCTACGAATCCTCCAATCATGGAATCTCCAGCCCCAACCGAATTTTTCACAATGCCTTTTGGAACATTCGCATGATAAACATCCGATCCGGTAATGAACAGCGCCCCTTCTCCAGCCATGGAGATTAACACTTGCTTGGCTCCCGCTTCCAGCAGCTTGCGACCATACAACACAAGCTCTTCCCGTGTCTCGATGCTTACCCCGAAAAGTTCAGCAAGCTCGTGATGGTTCGGCTTCACCAGTAATGGCTTATGCACGAGTGCTTCCATCAACGCTGGTCCAGTAGTATCAATCACAAACTCTGCACCCGTTTGTTTGCATACCTGGATGAGACGATCATAAAAATCAGTTCCAAGGGACGGCGGAACACTGCCCGATAGAATGACGATATCCCCTGTTTGCAAGGAGGATAGCTTGTGAAGCAGCTCTTCTGCTTCTTCTGCACGAATCGCTGGACCAAGTCCGTTAATTTCGGTCTCATCTCCGTGCTTCAACTTGATATTGATCCGAGTATCATCCGCAATGGTAACGAAATCAGTCTGAATATGATCTGACTGCAATTTGTCATTAATGAAGCGTCCCGTGAATCCACCAAGGAATCCAAGCGCCGTGTTACCTGCTCCCAGCTGATTCAGCACACGTGATACATTGATGCCTTTGCCGCCCGGAAGTTTCAAATCCCGGTTCATGCGATTCAAGCCGCCGAGCTTCAGGTCATCCACTTCCACGATGTAATCAATGGAAGGATTAAGCGTTATCGTATATATCATTGTTATCCCTCAATTATTTTAGTTTTCTGCTCAATGACGGGCCGCCAGTGCTCTGGCATCTGCTCCGTAATCAGGTCTGCCTCCTCAAGCTCGAACAATTTGGCAAAAGTAATTTCGCCGATTTTGCTCGAATCTGCCAGTACATATGATTTTCCGGACAATTGATGTGCACGCCTCTTAATCAGGGCTTCCTCCGGGTCTGGAGTCGTATACCCCATCTCGGCATCCACACCGTTTGTACCAAGGAAACATTTATCAAAACGAAAGTTGTCCATGTTTTGCAGCGCGATACTGCCGATTACGGCTTTGGTATGAATTTTCATCATGCCACCAAGCAAATAACTCCGAATCCGCTTGCTTACCAGCGCTTCCACATGAGACAGGCCGTTGGTCACAACGGTTACATCCTTGGCTTCAATGTAGGGAATCATGGCCAATGTTGTCGTACCTGCATCCAGATAAATGCAATCGCCATTTTCGATCTCCTGTGCAGCCAAACGAGCAATCGTCACCTTTTGTTGAATGTTTTTGGACGTTTTCTCTTCCATGCCCGGTTCCAGTGTCTTCTCATTCATGAGTGCTGCTCCGCCATGTATACGTTTCAGCATCTGACGGCTCTCCAAATCAATTAGATCACGTCTTATCGTTGATTCGGAAGCACCAAGCACGTCGACAAGCTCTTGCAATTTGACAATCCCTTGTTGATGTAAGCGCTCTATAATTGCAGCGTATCGTTCTTCAGTCAGCATCTTCATTCCTCCAACTGCTTCTATAGTAACATAAATCTCGCAAAAAACAATCATTTTCATTCAAAATAATTTATAAACCTTCAAAAATTCACAACTTTCGCCTTTTGCACTCCAGTATCTCCCATAATATAAACTAAAACGTTCACTTTCATCCAATACTAAAATCCTATTCCAATCGTTTCTACTCCCTAGCAAGCGGTAGTATCCTCTATCCTTGCTCAAACATCAAAAAAACCTGCAGCTGTTACATTGCAGGATTATCAAACATCTATGGATTCATCCCTGGTTTGGGTTTAAGCCATTTTCCCTCTTCATTAATAAAAGCACCTTTGAAGCGTCCCATCTCCAACTGCTCAATCAGCTTGTTTTCATCCGTAGCCAGAATCTCTGCCAGCTGTTCAGATGTGTAATAATCGTCGGGATCATAGTCTACTAAGAGAGGAACTGCTGTATCATACAATTCTTTAATCATATTCTCGAACGATTGCCTTCCCAGGTCTTCCATATCCCTATAAAACTGCAGAGGGTGAGACACCATGTTTCGAAAAGACTTGTTCTCCAGGTTCATCCAAAGCGTATTACATGCCTGGACACTCATGTAGTTTTGCTCTACATCGAAAAATTGAATATCCTCAATCTTCATATACTTCTCCTGAAAAGCAACAATCTTGATCATGGGTACGCCCCGTTTGCGGGAAGCTTTCTTCAAATGGGCTCTAAACTGTTCGTAGTTCATTTCTTTCATCTACTTACACCTGCCTTTACATGTTCCATTCGACATTTTACAACAAAACCGCACAGAGTGTAAGATTCTCCTATAAAATAAACAAAACCGCACAGCATAAGCACGCTGCACGGTCTATAGGATTGGAAAAGGATTGGATAAGAACTGGATCAGCCAGGAACGCCACTTTTGGCCCAAGATGCTGTAAATTCCTGTTCATTATAATCATAAAATTGCTGCAGTATCGTCTCCCGGTCATCTAGAAACAGCTGATCAGCTATGGCAGACACAAGCTTCGGAACAGCACTCTTGGTACCGGAGATTGCAGAGGCGGACAAGCCACAACTTGCAAGAGCCGAGTAATTGAAAACGAATAACCCATGCAGCTGTGATTCACCTGCTTCACTTCTGCTTGTCATGGCAAATCCGGAAGTAAGGAAGGGATGTGCATCCAGCAGCTCATTGCGATGCTCAGGCGGAGCCTGATAACAATCTGCCCAACGAGCAATATGTTTTTCCACCAGTTGGAGTTCTGGTCGTAATGCGGGATCACTTAACAGCCCCGTACTAATCACCAGGAAATCAAAAGCAAATTGCCCCTCAGCTGTCGTGACCACTGCTCCATTATCATTCGCTTCCACATTGAGCCAAGGTGAATTCAAATGTAATTCGAATCCTGGCCAGGCCGCAGCCCGGTTGAAGGTATCGTTGGTTGGAGGCTGATTGAATTGAAAAAAGTGTGAGATTACCGCGTATTTATCGGCTGCTTGTAATGCATGGAAACGTTCAATCATTCCGGATTGCTCCATCTGACGTATGGGATTGACACTTGGGAGTTGTTTTCTCCGCACAAATACATGAGCTTCAGCCGCACCTGCTGCGAGTGCAAAACTCGCATTATCAAAAGCAGAAGCACCTCCCCCAAGCACAGCAATTCTTTTGCCACGCAGCCGTTCAAAATCAATAGCCTCCGAAGTATGAGCGTACAGCTCTCTTGGCAATCGTTCGGCAATCATGGGTGGTACATGCCACTCTCCACCTCCCTGTATACCGGTGGCCAGCACAACTTTACGCGCGAGCAGCTTATCCGGAGTAGCTCCGGGACCCTCCACGTGAAGTCGGTGGACTCCTTCAGGCATGGGTTCGATCATTTTCAATTTCACTTCGTTGATTACAGGCAGATTCAACACTTCCCTGTACCAACGCAAATAATTCATCCAATCCCCGCGTGGAATCTTGTCCAGCGCCTGCCAGCCTTCAGGGCCAACCTGTGCCTCCCACCAGGACCGAAACGTTAAGGAGGGAATTCCAAGATCAATGGACGTCAGATGTTTAGGTGTACGCAGGGCTACCATACGAGCGTATGTCTCCCAAGGTCCCTCCAGTCCAGCCTTATTTTCGTCGATAATTAGAATGTTAGATATCCGCTCACGCAGAAGGCCAAAAGCAGCCCCCAGTCCACTCTGTCCGCCACCGACAATAATTACATCATATACATGTCCATCGGCATGTTCGGTTGCACGCACCCAATCTGCCCCGCCATATGCCAAATAAGTGAGATCGTCTTTTACACGTTGGTTCAAAGCTTCAAGGCTCATGATCCTCAACCCTTTCAATATACACTCTGTAAAAATGAGATGTATCTTCTTTTTGAAAAATGATGTCAGATTAACGTCAGATCAAGGGATTCGTTGTATTTTTTTGTATCTCCGCGGTATATTACCGTTTATTATATGAGTTCTTTTTCTTGTTTTGAAGTTCACGTCATATATATTGTCATCACTCCTAAAAATAACTAACATGCTTGTGGATAGTAACGAAACAAAGCCTGATGTCCTATCGGTTTTCTACCTAAAACCAAAATGCCACTATTCATGTTCATCTTGATTGAAGACAAAAAAAGCAGACCCGTAAAACTGGATCTGCCCATCATTGGATATACCATATCTTTTTTGTTAGTGATCAATCAATTACAAATCAATAAAAAATATAATTTACTTCTTCTGCAGCTGTCTGATCGTAAAAGCAATTCCTTCTTCGAATGAGGTCGCCTCTACCGGACCAATGTATCGCTCGTACTTTTGTCGGCTTAATATGAGCGGCTCCTCGGTCAGATATAACATTTCTATAATCTCCCTCATTACCGGCACCCCCAGCCCAATCAAGGACAACCCGATTCTACCTAGCGGCACTACAGGTTTGGTTACACCTGCCGCCTTCTGAGCAATCCGGACGATGTCATTACCTGCAATGATACCTGAACCGGGAATATTCCAGTTCTGCCCATACGTATCCTCCCTGTTTGCCAACTCCACCACCATAACTGCTGCGTCAGGTAAATAGATATACTCTCGTGAAGTCTTCATATTACCGATAAAGAAGGCCATTTTGCCTTTCGCTATGGATTCAAGTGTTGATCCCAGATAAGAGGCATCGTTCGCTGTAGGACCATAATAATCAGGTAAACGTACAATCATGACCTGGGCTCTGGACCATCTGCTGCTGAACAGCATCTGCTCATAGGCCAGTCTTGTTTTTCCTTTGCGGGTATGCGGCTGCTTCGGATGTTCCTCCGTTACTTCTTTCATTTGTCTTCTCCCGTAAGGGTAGATCCCATCGATGACCACAACTTTCAGACCCAGCTGTTCTGCTGCCTCCATAACGGACTCACCAAGTGGCATCAGCCTGCTTTCCATTTCGTTGTAGGGGACATTAGCACAGTGAAACATCACATCAACTTCCTGGGAAGCGGCAATAATCTCATTCGGTTCGAAGGCATCCCCCACAGCGAGCTGAAGGTGACTTGGAGACCCCAATGCTGCAGCAAGCTGTTCCAATTTGTGTCGTGAACGTCCATAGGCCACAGTCGATATCCCCCTGTTAATCAATTCCTGTGTAACTGCCGCACCTGTTCCGCCTGTTGCACCGATAACAATCGCCTTTTTCATGTCAACTCTCCTCTTTCACTTAGTTATTGATCAATTACTTACCTGAAAACAATATAACTCATAATTAGTGATTGATCAATAACTAATCTTTAAAAAAGGGTAATCACCCTCTCTATCTCTCTTTGAGCTCAGGCATATCCAGTGCTGTCGATATATTACATAACATGCCGATCGCCAAGAAAACCAGCGTTCTTTGCTTCGGTTCGGCAATGCCTGCATTGCTAAAAGCATTCAACACCATCGTTCTTACTTCGCCAAACCCTTTTTTCATCGCCTGCCGGATGACGTCTTCCTGGATAGTTTGTGCTTGCATCTGAAGCAGAATTTCGCTTTTGTGAGACTCCAAAATCTTCTCGTACGCTTCAATCAAGTCGCTCTCCAGTTGATCCGGCGTCGCCGTCTCCACCACAAGCCGAAACGAATCAATGACCCGCGTCCACGAAACTTCCAGTGCAGTCAGCAACAGCGATTCTTTTGTTTTGAAAAAGCGAAAAATATACGGTTGCGAAATTTGTGCCCTTTCAGCTACTTGAGCTGTCGTTGCACGGTAATAGCCGATCTCTGCAAATACTTCGATGGCTGCCGAGATGATATCATTCCGCCGATTGACTGATGCAGTGCTATCTTTAGCCATGAACATTACACCTCTTATCCGTTATTAATTGATCAATAGCTAAAAGTATATAGGATAGCCGTAATCATTGCAAAAGTTCAACCCCTCCCCTTTTTAATCCTGTCCGGATTATAACCATAGGTTTGCCTGAACCGGCTGATGAAATAACTGCTATTCATATCCCCCACCTGTTGGCAGCCTCCATGACACTTGCCTGGCTCATGGCTTCCTCTACCCGTTTCTAAACGCAATGCAAAGATTACTTGTCAGTACGCCTAGTAACCATTTTTTCGTTAAAGCCCAACAAACCCGCAGACGCTGGCTCAAGCCACTGCAGGTTGTTGAACGATATTCAGTCGGATCATTTAGTGGAATTCCGCTATATCATCGATTCGCCAAAATGGCCCAGCTATGAATTTTATTTTTAGTGAACGAAACTGGTGCCACGGCTTCTATGCCCTCGTAACCGAAGAAGTGTGGGTTCATTATCCAGGCTGCCCTGTGTTGAATCAGCTTCACACCATTACCCTGTATCCTCAATCTCCCTTTATATACAAAAAGGATTTTGGACGGGGTGTAAAGGAAGCCTAGGGTATCCATTGCCGTGACAATAAGAGCGACTGAAGCAGATCCGTACGATGCGGTACAAAACCGTTAATTCACTGCTGTAGGAGATTATTCAGTCTCATATCCGGAGTAAGCTTGGGACAGCTGTTGCAATATCCATGAGAATGATCTCCATCACCCACCTGATACGCCAGGCAGCAATAACGACGAATATAAAGCAGCGGTCCCTTCCACTTCGAATGTTCGAAAGGTTGAAGCTGGATGGCAAAAGGGTTGGTTTCGGAGGGCTCTAACCACAAGTCCCGATCCTGTTCGATCCGATTCAGCCTTCGCTCCGTTAACCGACCCCACTGGCCCCTCATCAACCGGACATAGAGCTGTTGCACATTATGTGCAACCAAACTCCACATAACCTTCGGGCTTGCCTCTGTCACCTCGGATACTGATTGAAAAAGCTGGTCCAAGTGCTGCTTTAATCCATCCTTAAGAATGTCTATTTCTATTCTCCGCAGATCAGGATCTTCGCTGCCTTGCAGCGAAGCACTCTCCAATATCGTTTTGTATCGCATCCCACCTGATCCGTTTAGTTCAAACCGCACCATCTCGTCAACTATACTCAATCGGGCATCGTACAGACTGAAGGCAGAGATCACCGCCATCACAAATACCGAATAACGCTTGGCAAAAAGTGTACCAACGGCAATGTCCCCTTTTCCCCTCAGTTTAAGTCCCTGCTGAATGGCCTGTTCATGCAGAATTAACATCCGCTTCTCTTCGTCCAGCAAATCCTTTGCATAGAAAGGATATAGAGAATCTTCACGCATATCTCCGATTGAGGTTACGAAAAAGTTCCGTAATGTGTCCGTCATTTCCAAATGGTCAGAGTCTCGAATACTTCCCATCTACTCAATCATTTTCTGAACTTCGTCCATAATTTCACTTCGGCCAATTACTCCCCATCCCTTGAACAACCAGAAAGAGTCTGTCTCATAGACCTGATCTGCATGAACGGCCGGAACCTGCCTCCAGAGCGAGCTCTCGTTCATGCTGTTCAGATAATCCTGTCCGTTAGGATCAACTTCAAGAACGACGAAGTTTGCATCAATATCAGAAATTTTCTCCATGGAGAGATCCTCACGTTGTTCAGAAGGTGTCACAGCAGTAGGTTCAAACCCCAAATCATGATACAGGAGTGTGTTGGTGGGGTGTCCTTTTGCCGCATAGATTTGCAGATTCTTCTCTCTTACCCGCAAGTAAGCGAGTTTTTTCTGATCCAGTTGCGCGATCTTCTCCTTTAATTGAGCAGCCCGTTGCTCCACCTCGCCCATTTTTTCCTTGGCCAGATCCACCTTGTCGTACATTTCTGCAATCGTCAACAGATCCTGAGTCCAGTATGTGGTGTCATCTTCATAATCCAGCCATTCATTGCCCAGTACCACGGTTGGAGCAATCTTCTCCAGCTGTTCATATGTATTTTCCGCCGTTCGACTCTCAATGAGAATAACATCCGGGTTGATAGCAACGATCGCCTCCAGATTCGGACTGTCCGCTGAGCCTACCGTAGGAACCCCTTCCAGCTGGTCTGCAAAATAAGGCAGGTAATCTCCGCCGTAGCGTACTTCCACATTGACACCTGCAGGTTTCTCGCCGATGGTGAGCATATGATCAATATAAGCCGCGGACAAAACAACCATGCGTTCTATTTTTTTTGGCACCACCGCTGTTCCTTTCAGATGCTCAATCGATTGTGTGTTATTCTCTTGTGCGGATGTGCCCTGATTGGATTGGGCTGCTTCCGGTGCCTTGCCACATGCGCTCAAAACAAGTATAAGAAGTACCAAAAATATAAAAGAACTCTGTCTTAACATCTGTAATAGATCCCCTCTGCTATTTAATAATAATAATCATTATCAATATAATAGAAAAAGGGAATCCCTCTTACAATGGAATATCTCACCTTCCTTGCTTGCAGCATATCACCTTAACGAAATTCCAACCTGGTTGGCTACATAACGCATGGCCCACATCCGTCCAGCAGGTCCCAGTGTTTTGAAGAACATATCGCCTGCATCGTAAACCCGCCCCTCTTTCACTGCATCCAGTGCCAGCCAACGTTCGGATTGTTGCAATTGTCTCCACCTGGTACTCGCTTCTGCAGTTGGATCGATCATGACAAAAATATGATCTGCCTTGTATAGTTCCAAACGGTCAAGGTCAGCTTCCATAACCCATTTCTTCATCGGAAAACCATCAGGTAAATGGAATGGCAAATCATTATAAAGCAGAGCCCCTGTCTGGTTCGTCTTACCATACATCCGGTAGAACGCAGCGGTTATTCGTATAAACATCGCGCTCTGGGGTCCCCATCTGAACTGCATTTTCCGGTGCAGAATTTGCCTCAAGTCGGCATGTTGCTCCATCCAGCGTTCCGCCTGCTCTGCGCGCCCCAGAATATCTGCCATTTCCACAAGTCTTTCACCAACTTCGTTTGTGTGTTTGATCATGGCGGTCGGTGCAATATGATGCAACGCTTCATCCGGTGCGTAGCGATCACTCGTAAGAATTAGATCCGGTTTGACCTGTCTCAATCGATCATAGTTTCCGGTCAGTCCGTCTAGTTGAATATCTTCTGGAACGTTGGTATCAAGTTCAGGAACCCTCGTGTGACGTAAAACCCTTTGATTATAGGATAAGATGGTCACAGGCTTAAGCCCCAACGTAACGATATAATCGTCCAGCCCATAATATAAGGTGGCAATTCGGTTCACTCTCTTTTTCATATACATTGTCGGAGCAACACCCTCGGATTTTTTGAATATGCGACTGAAATAATGCTCATCCCTGTAACCGACCTGTTCCGCAATGTCCCTGATCTTGTCTGACGAGAACAAAAGCTGTTTGGCTTTGGACATACGCTGTTTTAGCACATACTCCATCGGAGTCATGTTGAATTGCAGTTTAAACGTCCGAATAAAATGGTTTACACTTAGTCCTGCCATCCGGGACATATGGTCAAGCCGGATTTCGTTCATATAATGACGAGTCATGTATTCTATGGCCTGCTCCATACCAGTGGCGGGGTGACTTTCTTGGTTCACACTTACCATAAGTCTGATTAACAACTGATGCAGAAGGTGTTTTCTGCGATTATTGTCCATGCTTTTCCCCATTGAAGTAACTCTCTCTGTTGTTAACGTCTGCATCCTTTCATCAAATTCCGGCAAATCGGAAGACAGATTCAGTTTGCCCGTCAACGTGAATTCAGGTTGCCTAACGAACCAGTTATTTTGGGAACGTGTCAGCTCAACACAAGAAAATAAAATGATTTCATATCGGGCTGGTTCTTCGGAGTACGTCCTAAACTCCACTCGCATTTCCGGCTTCAGCAGAAACCAGTCCCCCGTAGCCGCTGTGTTTACGGCATCATCAATCATCAGAATTCCTTTTCCAGAAACTACTCTGCATATGGCATACCTTTTCCAGTTTCTTCGTTTGACCACTCCAGGGTCCATTACATATTTACACACGTGAACCGAAGAGATGAATAGCTGTTCCAGCCTTTTAAGCGACATTTTTTCTTCCATGCGATATATCTTCTCCGTTCTCATCCAAATTGCCTGATTAAAAGTGCAACCGCACAACAATCCCTTCTATATCACTAAACTGATCCTAATTATAAATGATAATTCTCAATAACAACAAAGATTGATACGATCCAGCTATTCTGGAGACATAAAACAG
Organism: Paenibacillus xylanilyticus; assembly: GCF_047246825.1. Classification (GTDB taxonomy): domain Bacteria; phylum Bacillota; class Bacilli; order Paenibacillales; family Paenibacillaceae; genus Paenibacillus; species Paenibacillus xylanilyticus_B. The sequence continues at coordinate 2,015,388 of NZ_JBFOLB010000001.1, forward strand.
GAAAAGACATAAGGCTTAATCCACACAAATCCCTTTTTTGGTCCCAAGTGTTGCAAAATAAAAACAGCCATGATATATTAGTTGAGCCATCAATGATTGATGCGTCAATGATTGAGGCGTCCATTATTTTTTATTAGCATTGGCACTGCATAAAGGCCGCAATCGGATTGTGTGAACATAAGCCGTTGTTCATGTCCAGATTCACCCGGGAGGTCTAGTCATGACACGTATCGTTTCAAACGAAGAGCAGATCATCAACCTGCTCAATGCACTTGGCAACAAAATCAGCCCCAAGTTCGAGCGCTGTACTGGGATCAGTTCATCACGTTTTGAGATTTTGTATGAATTGGATCAGGTCGACGAGATCAACCAATCGATGCTGCAAAAGATCATTAATATTGATAGTGCCGCCATTACCCGCCATTTGAAGCAGCTCGAAGTCGACGGCATGGTGAGCAGACGCAAAAATCCGGAAGACAACCGGGTCACCTTTGTTCGTCTGACTGATGATGGTCGCAAACATATTGAAGGTTACAAAGTAGAGAAGAAAAATTTCATTCATCAGATTTTACATGACTTCAGTGAAGAGGAAATTCAAGCTCTCGCGAGTTATCTCGAACGAATGCAAAACAATTTTTAATAAACCTTTTACAGAGGAGAGATTCATTTCATGAGTACCTTTCAAAGTACGTTCCAAAAAACAAATGATTTTAACGAAATCACATATGGCCGTCGTTCCGTTAAACTTTATGATCCTGAGGTAAAAATCAGCCGTGAAGAAATGACCGAAATTTTGGCAGAAGCTTCCCGCGCTCCATCCTCCATCAACCTGCAGCCTTGGCGTTTCCTGGTTGTCGACACCCCTGAAGGAAAAGAGAAGCTTGCTCCTCTTGCCAGATTCAATCAAAATCAGGTTCTGACTTCTTCCGCAGTCATTGGCGTGTTTATCGACATGAACAATGTTGATTATATGGAAGAGATTTTTGGTAAAGCTGTAGAACTTGGTTATATGCCACAAGAAGTGAAGGATATGCAGCTGGCCAAAGTAATGCCTTATTACGATGTTATGCCACCTTCCGCCCTTCGCGATGTCAACCTGATCGATGCAGGTCTGGTCTCCATGCAATTGATGCTTGTCGCACGTGCGCATGGTTATGATACCAACCCTATTGGCGGTTATGAAAAAGACCAAATCGCTGAAGCCTTCGGCATGGACAAAGAACGCTATCAACCAGTCATGCTGATCTCCATTGGCAAATCAGCCAAAGAAGGTCATCCATCCTACCGTCTGCCTGTTGATACCATTACAACTTGGGCATAATCGTCTTATCTTTACCTTTTTATTGAACAGCGTTACCCTTAACATTTCGGCACCATTCAAACAATTTATATACATTAACGGAGGTAGACACACATGATTATCATTCACGCACACCTGCAAATTCAACCGGAACAAGAGCAAGCTTTCCTCTCCGCAGCCAAAGAACTCGTTGCAGCCACACGCAATGAAGAAGGCAACATCAGCTACGCTCTGAACAAAAGCACAGAACAAGAACATCAATATGTCATGATCGAATTGTGGAAAGACGAAGCAGCTACAGCAGCTCATAACGCAAGCGCACATTTCCAAGCATTTGTTCAACAAGCACCATCATTCATGGCAGCTCCGATGAACGTGGAAGTATTCGCTGGCGAAGCGGTTAAACACTAAGATTGATCCGATTAATCCAATAACAAGGCATACAGGCTCCATTAGTGCCTTTAAAAAAGAAGCCGTCTCGAAGTCAATTTGACTTTGAAGCGGCTTTTTCCATTGGAGCAAAGGATATTTCAAACTCTGCCATTTTATAGGTCTTACCTTTTTCACGATTAATACACTTGAATGCGCAAACTTTTTTTGTCCACTTTATCCACGGCGGTTCGAGGCAGAGTATCGAGAATATATATCTTCGTTGGCCATTTATATCGTGCTAGCCTGGGTTCACAAAACGCCCACAATCGTTCCAGTTCTAAGCGACCATCGCCACGTAGAACGATGCAAGCAACGAGTTCCTCTCCTTCATTGGGTTGTGGAAGTCCGATAACGGCAACCTCTATAACCTGTTCGTGAGTCATGATCACTTGTTCCACTTCAGGACAAAACACATTTGAACCATTTATGATGACCATATCCTTGAAACGATCCAGCACATATAAATATCCTTCGCCGTCCAGACAACCTACATCACCTGTTCGGATCCATCCATTGCTTATTGCTTCGCTGGAAGCCTCTGGTTGATGCCAATACCCCAACATCGTTTGGGCTCCGCGAACTACAATTTCGCCAGGTTCATTTTCTAATGCATCCTGTCCCTCTTCAGTGACGATTCGGACCTGAAAGGCTTTCTCTCCTTGTGCAGCTAAATCCGAAGGACGCCCTACTGAGCGAAGACGGATCGGATCTTCCACATGATGTACAGGCAGTAGTCGACTGATCGCCATTCCACATTCTGCTTGAGAGTAATTGTTAACGATTAACGCCCCTGGAAACTGTTTAACCGCATTCTTTAAGGTATCCGGTGAAATGACAGATCCTCCACAACCAATAACCTTAAGGCTTGGTAAATCTTTACCCGTATCGGATACCTCGCTGGTCAGGTCACGGAGCAATTGTCCGACCGTACTGAGGTGCGAAATCTGTTCGCGTTCCACTGCCTCAACGATACGCTGGACGTTAGCCGGATATTCATCCAGAAAGACCAGGCAGCCTCCAGCAGCCATGGTTGCCCATAGTTGGAATTGGCCGACTAGGTGAGATAGATTAAGTACTAACACTCGACGATCCATGTCATACCCAAAGCCTTTAGTAGGCGTACATTGATTCCATGCTGACATTCCGAGATGTGAATGCATTACTCCCTTAGGTCTGCCCGTTGTTCCTCCTGTATAAATTAAAACGGCGGTATCCTCCATTTTGCGGTCGATCGCTTCAATGGGTCGTGATTCTAAATTCTGATGTAAAACAGATCTCAATGAATTAGAAACAGAATCTTCTTCAGTCGCAAAAAGTATCGGAGATCTCGTAAGAAGTTTTACAGCGGAGTAAGCTGCCTCGGCGTGACGATTATCATGGATCAGGAATTTGGGCTCAGCGTTCTCTAGAATCGCTGCAATCTCTGGAGGACTTAGCAACGGTGAAATCGCTGTTGGTATTGCACCCACCTCAACCGCTGCATAGAGTGAAACCACCATTTGGGGATCAGGATCCCCGAGAATGGCAAGCCGATCTCCTGGTCGAAGACCCTCAGCATAGAGGGCACGTACAAGTTTTTCAGCGAGATGATACAGCTCACAGTATGTAATTGTCTGCCCGTATCTTAAAAGTGCTGGCGCATCAGAAAATAAACTTGCTGCTAGTGGTAGTCGTTCAAACAGAAACATGTTCACTCCCCTTAATCTGGTTTGAGTGCTAGGATTAAGGAGAGCATATCACATTATTGGAAAAATTAAGCATAACACTTTTCAATTAACATCATTAGATCGTCTAATATGTATACCTAACTTGACCGTTAGTAAATAAACGGCAGCCAAGGATGGTTGCCGTCTCTTTTGGTTGTTGATCTGTAGTGTGCGTTTACATTATTTTCGCGCACCAATGTGATGACTAAAAATCTCTATGTTTATAATTTCTCTCATGCTTTCCGCGCTTTAAATTCGAATTCTAAGATTAAGCCTCATCGTTGGGCGCAAAACGAAATTTGGTCGCTTGTTCGTAGGCATAGGCTAGTCGGAAAAGGATTGGCTCGCTGTAGGCGGTTCCGACAAAAGTAATTCCCTGGGGACCTTTGGTCGTATAACCATCTTCCCCGATGGGGCCTGTTTCCGCGTACCCGCCCGGAACGGTAATGACAGGATAACCCGCACGTGCAGATAGATCGAGTCCTTCCTCATTGCCCAAAAACAGCAAAGCGTCTAGGCGATGTTCGCGGATCGCGTGATCGATGCCTTGGTCCCGGGATAACTCACGGTTAAGTCGCAAGCTCTCGGAGTATTCCGGTTCAGACAATGTGCCGCTTGTTTCATTCGACCAGATCAGCGTATCTTGACCATACTTAAGGGCAACCTCACGGTTTGCTTCGTTATAGGCGATGAGCTCATCTAACGTCCTAACGAAAGCGCCGGAACCAGCTTTAGCTAAATAATCATTTAGCCCTTTTTTAAATTCATACCGCAACACGTCCCAGTCCCACTTCGCACTCTCACAGGGCAAAGATACCGGATCCACAATGATAGCTCCATGTTGTTTACATAAAGTAATTGCCCGTTCGATAATCTCCGCTCGTGGTTCATCCAGGCCTTGATAATAAAACCGCGGAACGCCGATTCTTGCGCCTAGCAGGCCATTCGCATCCAGGAAGGACGTGTAATCTGTATAGGCTACCCGTCCATTCTCATGCATCGCTGCATCGTCCGGATCCATCGCAGTCATCGCACCGAGCAAAATCGCGGCGTCCCGGACCGTACGCGTCATTGGGCCGGCTGAATCTTGGCTGTATGTAATTGGGATTATCCCTGTACGGCTGACCAGACCGATTGTCGGCTTCAGTCCGACAAGGCAGTTTTGCGAGGCCGGGCTAATAATGGAACCCGATGTTTCTGTACCAACGGCGGCGGTACACAGATTCGCGGCAGCGGCTGCTGCGGAGCCCGAACTCGATCCCCCAACGAACAACTCTCCAGGACCGTAAGGATTTAATGTCTGTCTGCCCCTGGAGCTATATCCGGACCACATCGTGCTCGACATGAAGTTCGCCCATTCTGTCATGTTTGCTTTTCCGAGGAATACAGCTCCTGCGGCTCTTAACTGAGCAGCCACGGCCGAATCCGATGGTGCAAAATGTTTGGCAAGCGCGACTGAACCGGCACTGGTATGCATGCGGTCTCCTGTATCAATATTATCCTTGAGTAAAATCGGGATGCCATGAAGCGGTCCTCGTGCTCCATATTCCCTTCGCTCCGCGTCAAGCGCAATGGCTTCCCCTATCGCTTCCGGATTGACTTCAAGTACCGATTTCAGCTTAGGGTCGAGTCTCGTGATTCGCTCCAAATACCAGCGAACGCAAACTTCCGACGATATAGAACCTGATTCCATCGCTGCTTGTAACGAAACGATGTCTGCCTCTATTAAAAGATCACTTACCGTTTTGTCCATTTTTACAGCCTCTCCCTTTTTGCTTTGTACTACTTATGGTTCGACGAACAAATCTGTTGTCCTCTGCCTCGCAGCAAAGATTAGAAGCAGTAATTATAAAAAGACAGCCTTTGTCATATGTCATTTTTCCCACATGAAATACTTTTCCATGATAATCCCTGCCCTAATTGATAGGAAGTTATGATATATTTTTATGGAGAAGTTTTTTTAAGGGAGAATGGCTATGGTTAAACTTTCGCTTTTTGCAATTACAAAGACAATTGAGTGTTTACCTCCAAGAATTGTCGATCATTTATACATGTACGTCTACAAAGAGTCTACAAACACGACAAAAGAAACCTGGCTATTTGAGGTGATAAAGGAAATCCTCATTCAGAATTTTGGATTCGATACTCCTCATCTGGAGGACCATGTTGAAATCCGGGATAAAAATTATCGCAAAAGACAGCAGAGCAAAAAGTACTGGCTCAAGAAATTTAAAGAGGAATTGGATTCCGTTCCAAACAACCCTGTTTTGATTGAGATTAGTTCCTGGAAACTTGCGCTGGAACAAATGAAAGCATCCAATGCGGGATTGGATATCGTTGCTGAATCCGAAAGACTTATTGGCGTAAAAGACCTGAATGATTTACCTGCTTTACGTTTGCAACAAATAAGTGAGTGGGCGACCACCAGCTCCACCTATCTTACTGACTATCGCTACTTGTCGAGTAAAAAAACCAATCAGATCAAAAAGGCGATCGATACTGATCTTCATTTTATTGTGGCTGATATTATTGATAAACACGATTTGACAAATGCAGTGGATGTGCAGCCTCATGGCTTGATCGAGGATGTCGTTTTTGCGGAAAAATCAACAAACCTGAAAATCAGAATGGAACTGGACGAAATCACCAACAAACAAACCTACTTCGATGATTATGAGATCAGTGACAATGAGTTTCTGCGCACGATTATCAAGGTGGAAGATGGAGATTTCCTGCTAGCTGATAAAAGCCTTACGAAATCACTGGATGGTACCGATCGGGATATCATTTTTTACGTCCTTTCCCAAAAGGATGAATCGTTCTACACCGACCGGACGATCACCGTTGATATTTCCAAGCTAGTAAGTAAAGCCTATAATTCCTCAGGTGTTAAAAACTATGTTGAAATTGAGAAAAGATTGCGTAAAATCAGATCCTTCGGCTTTCAGGCCGTAATTAAGAAAAAATCAGAAAAAGCGAGATCTGGTTCTGCGGACTGGTCCATATTTGACTCGGTTGTCATCAACTCGAATCCAAATGGTAGACGTTATGCTGAAATTGTCATTGGTACTTACTTTCATCAGCAATACATTAATCAGCAGACCGTTAAGATCTATAGAGACAGCCTTAACTCCATTGAAGGTAACATCTCTAAAATTTTAGTACATGCATTACAGAAAGAACGTCTGGAGCGGTATGTTCAAGGAAACCAATTCATAGATATCTTCCCGCTCAGCTACTTCTTGCGTAAAGTCCGGATGGATAAAAGAAAAACGGAACAAAACATGAAGAAAATCCAGGATGCTTTAGAAGAGTTTAAAAGTCTGAATTTTCTGATTGCTGATTATAAAAGACTTCATTCCTCTTTTGAAATTTCCTTTATTCCATTGACTCACACGGAAATGCATGACTTTTTTGATCAGGCGGAACCGCCTATACAACTTACCTTCCCTATACAAACCGAACTTATTGGAGAATGAACCACATTCTCCAATTTTTTTTGTTTATGTACATTTGCCTATTCATTGAATTTTTATTACTCATTTCTCGTACTTGTAATAAATTATTACTTTTTTCTCGTACTTGATGAAGTAATAAAATTGAATATGCTGCTACAGTGCTATTAAAGCAATTTGTTCATATTATTTTATTACGAAAACTACGTACCATGTTTCATTTTCTTACTTATTATTCGTTCTTTATTAATTATCCATAATATATAATGCTTAGATTCGGCTGTCTCTTTTTTTATTACGAATTACTCGTACTTTAAATATATGTTTCAATCCTCCAACAACAGGGTAGAATCCTTGATATCATCGTAATTCTCACTTATTTTTCGTACTTTCTAATAATTATTACTTATAATTCGTACCACACTAAATTTATTACGAATTTCACGTACTAAAATGTCCAAAAAAAAGTTCTATATTTGTCGAGCACAAAAAAATTTCAAGCTTGTAGCCCTATTTTTAGTTTTCTAACTTTTTTCTCGTACTATATGTATGATTGTAAAGCTTCGGTTTCATTCTTCATTTCTATTTTTATTACTCATTTCTCGTACTACCACTGGTGTTCCCAATTAAATAGACGGATGCTATAATCAATGTATAGTGAATGGAAAGCTAATAAAAATCTCTGTAAAAATAAAAAAAGAACCCAACCATATCGTTCTAATAAGTGGATAGTTTGGCGACTGACACTTATTAAAACTACGAAAAGTCGGGGTCTTGGTCTTGCTTCTTTTTTGATGTGTTCATTATAGCATGTCTTCTAAAAAAACAAAAGCCAAAACCCTTATTTTCCCTACCCATTTTTACAGTTGGGAGTTAAGGAGAGGCGCAGATGAAACACCATCCTGATCTATTCGATGCACAGACCCTACATCATGACACTCGTTTGCTTTTCAAACTCAAACTCCTGCTGGGTACCGTTTGCGCATATGGCGGAGAAGTTCCACTTTCTCAGACAGAACTCGCTAAACGAATGGGTACCTCCACTTATCGTATCCGAATTCTTCTCCACAAATTAGAACATGAAGGTATTATCCACTACAATGACTCTGGTACATTGTTTTTTGATCGATATGTTTTTGTACGCGATCAGGCAGAGTTTTCTCAAGAAACTCTATATGCCAAAAACTTTGCCTTCTTTACTTGCGATGAATTTCTGTCTGAGGATCGAAATGTTCAACGCTTCGTTCTTCATTATGTCGGCAAAGAGCTTGTCTACATTCCAGGCAATTTCCGCTGGGGTTACATAAATGATCTTTACGGGGCAGCAGGCCTTCTAAACATACGCACGCCAAAGGAAGCTATAACCATCCTAAAGAAAGCAGCCAAATATCTGAAAATAAAAATACACACGGAAAACTTCCAAGTCCTGAACGTTCATCAAAAATGGATTGACATGGGTGAAGTTTATTCTGAAGGTGCTGAGCTATGGGTGACCAAACAGCTTATGAAGCATCGTTTTTGTTGTGACTTTTTAGCTCGAAAAGCAGTTTGGCAAATAGCAAAAGTAATGGAAGACTACTATGCCAAATTTGGATATGAATATGCAACCGAGATTTTCGACAATGCCCTCTTCAGCATTCAAAAAAATAGAAGACGTTCACAAACCTTTTTCAATATGATATACAGAGAAGACTCGGCTTACATTGTAAATGAAGAAAAAAATGAACTCAATGAAATCAGTGCCTATTTTCGGTCCTGTATGGAATCCGCCGAGCTCAACTATGCTGCACAATTGTCTATGGAACTTGAACATATCGAACAGAAGAAACACATGGCGGAGACCAACCTCTATGCGAATAATGAGATCTCTGTCATTAATCAAAAACTAATTGAAGCAGCCCATAAGCAACAAATGAAAGTGTGGGACAAACTTCGTCTCATCAACAAGTGCTGGCTCAACCGTTTCAGACAACATCCTGAATGGTTTGTCCACCATTATTACCGCATCAAAACTCTCCCAGCCCCTATCCTGGAGATCAAAATGGAAATTGAGAAGTATATCCGTAACCAAAAAAATAATCCTTATCAAACGAGCGTCATCTAATTTTTTTCATTGGTTAGATTTATTTGTGTTCCCTTCAATTTGCTTTCAGCCTAAATTGTATTGCAGTGGTTCTACGACTGGTAGAGCGACTGCTATTTGATGTTCAATTCTGCTGTTCTTGAGGGTGCTATTAATGGGACCTGTCTTAAATTAGGGTCATAGAAGAGATCTCATAACTTCCTTTGAATCCCAATTTGATCAATAATACTGTGGATAACGTTTTTTATCATGTGATTTTGTTATGTAGGTGATGTCTATACTGATTCTATTCGTTTGGATGAAATGAATGTTGATGGGGGCTTCTATAAATTTAATGTTACTTTCGTGTTCTCTAGTGTGTACCCTGTCGTTATTATTTTGCATAAAAATAAGTGGTTTCTATATCTAATTTTATCCAGATACAGAAGCCCTTATGGTTCAAGCTTTTCGAGGCACTTTTTTGGCTTATAAAAAGGTATTAATTAAAGGTGTTGATCTATGGTTTTGAGAAATGGTGTTGAACTAAGATTTTAATATAAGGTGTTGATGAAGGGTATTGAAAAGCTTTTGAACACCTCCATCTTCTAAATATAGAAATCAACATCGAACAGAGTGAAATCCTTGCTTTCCCCTAACTGCTCAAAGATTAAGCTACCCGATATTGTCTGCTGCTAATTCATCGTTTAACGTACTTTCGCACCATATCGATGTATCCCCGCTTACAAGCTGTAGAATTAACTTTCGGAATGGATGTCCCTTTATTTAATTGGTATCCAAATTTGGGGTGGTTGATGATGACCCGGATATACTTCTAATTCCGGTATACCCGCATGCTCATAAGGATTAGATGGGAACCATTCGGAGACAATCTGCTTCCATAGACTTTGTATACTCTCTGGCATCGGACCTTGCACTTCAAACACACTCCATTTGGAAGCAGGAATCGTGATGGATGCCAATCCTTCCGGTACTTCACCCTCATAAGCCGTACCTATCCAGTATTCCATTTGTTTCTCCTGAATCTCGGTCTCATCTACACAGACTCCAAGTAATCCTTGGATAGCCCCGTTATTAATTTCAATTAAACGATCTTCTGTTCCACTCGAATACGCTTCTTGCCACATCTTCGGGATTTCTCTTAAATTTTCCCCATCTACATAAGAGAAGGCTTGCTTGATTCCAACTAACGTAAATTCATCCTGTTCAACAATTTTATAATCCATCGGTTCCGCTCCTTTTAAACTGACTTGAATAACCAAACGATTATACGATTTAACTAAGGTGCTACTTTTTCGTGCATCACTTGGTGCAATCCCATGCTGTCTGCGAAAAGCTTTGGAAAAAGATTCAGGTGTGTCATATCCATACTTGTGCGCTAGATCAATAATTTTGTGATCACTCTGTAAGAGTTCATGTGCCGCCAATGTTAATCGTCTCCGTCGTATATATTCGAATACAGTAACATCAGTTAATAGTGCAAACGTACGTTGAAAATGAAAAGGCGAAATATGAGCTTGTGCTGAAATCTGCTCCATCGTTACATTTTCGAGTAAATGCTCTTCTATATACTGTATAGCTTTCTGTAACGATTCAATCCAGTTCATATGGTTGACCACTCCTTGACTTCTATAATAGATGAAAGCCTATCTTACTGCCTGTCATTATTTGCTTTGATCTGTCCGATTGACTTTTATATGATTACTCTTAGCCGTAATGAGTCTATAACACACTCTTATCTGCACTAGAATAAAAAAAAGTGAATCATTTTCGACGCTCACTTGTCTATAATATATCCCAACAAGAAAGGAGTACCGGAAGTGACCGAGCATGAACTCTTCAATACTTATAACAAAGATGTATATCGCACCTGCTTGTATATGCTCAAAAACATCCAAGATGCCGAGGATGTATGCCATGATGTGTTTGTAACTGTATTTCGGCAGGACTGGAGAAATGTCACACATTTAAAGACCTGGATTATGCGGATCGCCATGAACCATTGCCTTAACATTATTCGTAAAAACAAAGTCAAAAGTGATAAGCAAGATCAACTACAGAACTTACATGAACACGAGGCTCTTGCCAAAGGTTCAGTTGATGGAATCGTTATGGCTAAGCTATCTTTCGCGGAATTGGAGAAACAACTGCAAAAATTGCCGGACAAGCTGCTAAGTGTTGTAACCCTGCGGTACATTGGTGATCTCTCTGTTGCTGAGATCGCAGGAATCCTAAACATACGTCAGGGCACCGTTCGAACAAGGTTACACAAGGCCCTTAAACTGATGCGAAAGAAACTGGAGTACTACGAAAAGGTTAAAACGAGAGGAGAGAATCATTTTGAATACAGTAGAATCCAAGGTTAAGAACCACATGAATCATTCAGACCACATCGAATATCCGGATTTTGATAAGATGTTTAACAGCATTCAAAAGGACGAGCTGAGGGTAGTCCATGAGATCAAGCCTAACGCTCAGCGCGGTAAAACGAAAGTCGCCATTGTTCTGGGTGTATCTGTGGCAGTCATGGCCACGCCGGTATATGCTGCCTTTCAATATGATTGGAGCGACATTCTTTCCCACAAGTCAGGAATTGAGTCGGCTCTTCAAGCCGGGTATGGCCAGTCCATTGAACAAAGTGTCACGGCTCACGGAGTTACCCTAACAGTGCACAATGCTTTTGTGGATGATAACCGAACGGTTCTTCTCTACACGATTAAACCTGGCATGGAAACAGACGGAAAAGAAATCAGATATGATCAGATGGTTTTGAAAGACAGCGATGGAGAGCCTATTGAAGGCCATTATTATCAAAAATGGAACGAAGAGCAAGGTGTTTATCAGGGATACTTCGAAACGGACTGGGTAATGCCACAGAACCACCAATCAGGACTTCAATTCTCCATTACAGGTGTTCGTTATTTGCAAGACATTCAGGAGGACATTACACTCGATCCCCAAGATACTAATACTCAGAAATTCAATATTCAAAAGGACGGCATCGAAGCGGTAGAAGTACAATCCTTCCAGCACACGGAAGATCAAATCATGATTCGTTCCAACGTGACTTTTACAGATAAGGATTTGAAGGAACAGACTTGGGCCAGAATCACGGCTTATGATCAAAATGGGAACATCATTAAGGAAACGGAAAGCCCTGTCTATGGCACGGAGGGAGCAACGGGAGCCTACTCCAGCATGCAAATATTTAACGGGCAGCAGTTCAAAGAAAAGGCCAATCGTTTTACCTTCACTTATACACATGAGAAAGAACGAACTGATGGAACATGGAACCTCGATCTCTCCTTGTCTCAACAGCAGATGAAAACGGGAACGGTTAAGAAAGAAATGGACATTCCATTGAATTCTATGGGTGGAGAGGCTAGCATTCGTGGGATTGTAGTGACGCCAACACAGATTCGAGTAACCATTAATCACCAAGAAGACTATTTTAGAATTCCTTACCGGACCTATCAGCTGGATGTCGACGGAAAAACGATGGAAGGTTATGTTTCCCTTGAAGGTACAGTTAATCCTAACCAAACAGAACTGCGATTTGAGCAGACGGACTCACTCCTGATGGATGTTGGCTCTTTGGCCAACAAACCCATGACCTTGATCGCGAAGGATCGAGTAGATGAACATTCTGGAAGCCAGGCTTCTATTCGTCTAACGGATATCTCTACTCAGCCACAAACAATAGCGAGTGATTACGAAGGATTCCGTTTGAGTTGGACGTATTATCTCAAGGACGGTAACCTGTATGTTGAGTCGTTCAGCCCGGACACTACATTTGGCGGAATTAATCAATCCTATTTCCTTGATCAGGGAGAAAAGCATTACTTAACGCCGCTATATTTTAATGATTCGGATAATAAACATACGGAAGTGTACAAAGATTTTAAGGGTGAAAATATAGATCTGTATGTATGGAACTATACAACCAAAAAGCCGGATGAAGAATTACGAATTCCACTGACAAGCAATAAGTAGTTTCTAAAAAAACTTTATATAAAAATACAATTACACATGAAAACTAAAATGCCCTAGTACAAGGGCATTTTTAATTTTCATGTTCGAGCAAGGCGAAAGCCCAGGTCATCAATGCCAAAGGTAGGGTGGCTTCGACGTCGGCACGTCGAGCCGCAACCTCTGGCCTCTTCTGCCCAGCTGCCACCACGGAACACACGGTAGGAACCATACACTTCTTCATCATACTGATCCCAGCACCACTCCCAGACGTTCCCAAGCATATCGTAGAGCCCCCACGCATTCGCTTCCTTTGTACCGACCTCGTGAACACTTCCTTGCGAATTCTCCTCAAACCAGGCGATGTCATTCAGCTCTCCATAACGATAACTGCTGGTGCCAGCCTTACACGCATACTGCCACTCCGCTTCCGTAGGGAGACGATAGCCATCTGCTCCCAAGTTACGGCTAACTCTCTCCCCGTCTTGGCTGACTTCGTAATATTCTTGTAGCCCTGATTGCTGGGATAACAAATTACAAAAGAGTATCGCTTCATTCCATGAAACATTGGTAACCGGTGAGAGGGGATGATTATCTCGCTCAGCGTTCCTCTGCACAATGGAGTGGTATAACTCATTCGTCACTGGAATCGAGGCAAGCCAAAAGGAATCGACATCCACCGTCCATGTCTTTTTAACCCGATCGTCTCGTAATTCAACACTACCTGCTGGGATCAGAACCATTGGATAACGTGCAGCATGATGACCTTCTTTGAACACGATGCTTCCTCCCCTCTATGCTCTAAATTCTTCCACTTTTCTGTAGTTAAATTCCCGATGTAGCTCTCAGTCATATAACGGTTGTCCACATCCAGTAATCGTGGGTACGCCGGCTTCTGGAAAAAAACATACCAACAACCATTGCCATCAGTCCATAAGTGGTACTGTATGTATTCTTAACGCAGAATTATACTGTCATGTTACCGTAATCAAAAATTCAGCTATAACCCTGAAGATCACGGTTTAACTTTTCGTTATCACTTCATGCAAACGTGGGTCCACTGCTGAGATTTCCTAAGGATGTTATGAGCAAATTCTCCACGTTCAGGACTTCAGTTCTAAACGATCATCTATGTTTGATCACCGAACTGAAGTCCGCAATAATGAACAGGGACGCCTTCTTCTCGGCCGCAAGGAATGCTGCTACATTTGAATCAAAATGTTATCTAGCCCTTGTGTACCCTGCCGGAGTGATACTTTGTGGATTATTGAACACATTTTTCGGGTCATATTTGGCTTTTACTCTCCGTAATCTGGCATAGTTAGCTCCATAGTAAACCGGTCCGGAGTTTTTAATTCCCTGGTCTGGAACGTTAATATAGGACCCGACGATATAAGGTTGTAATTTCTTGCGTGTTGTACGAACGATGGCGATATTTTTGGTGGCTTCCGATGGTTTGATCCATGAACTGTTCCATTCCACATAAAATTTCGCTTTACGCCAGTAGAATGCCGTCGACTTAGGTGACTTGCGGCTTACTGCACCGCCCCAGTTAAGGAAGAAGAAGCCTGCATCTTCCCCTTCTACGTTCTCCAAAAATTCTCGCATGGACTTAATCGCTTTGTCCGGAAACGGACGCTTACCAAATCCGGAAGAAAATTGGTTGCTGTATTTTTGGGTTAGCACTGGATCGGGAGGTAATAAGAACTTCACTGCTTCAGTGTACGGTAATAGCCGGATGATAGAAGTTGTGGGTGTCCCAACACTCGTGATGGGCTTTAGCAGGCGAAGGGCCTCTGTTTTGGAGCCCAGGAACAGCCCCTCCATGCTGACATTACCGCCCTTTTTGGGTCCGATCGTTAGTTCACTGCCTAATTTGAAATTAACGGAAGGAGCCCATTTTTGCCATACTTTGAGTACTTTTACGAATTGGCTCCAGGGCCAAGTTATGCGGAATACGGTGGCCTTAGCTGGAGCACGATGTACTTTGAATTTGTACTTGGTGTACACTCCGAAATTACCGCCGCCACCCCCTCGGGAAGCCCAGAAAAGATCTGAATTACAGTTTTTGTTGGCACGAATCACTTTCCCGTTCGCATCAACCATTTCGACTTCAAGAAGATTATCACTGATGAGACCAATCGACCGCTGGAGAGGTCCAATTCCCCCACCTAGTGTAATCCCACCAATCCCGACAGTAGGGCTATCACCGAAGGGAGCGATGAACCCTTGTCTTGCCAGCGTATTTGCGATTCTTCCTACACGGTTACCCGTCCCCACAACAACCGTTCCATTTTTTTTATCCAGCTTAATACTATTCATATCACTTACATCGATGACCATTCCACCGTTAACCTGTGAAAGATTAATTTCCAGGGAGTGTCTTCCACTCCTTGGTCGGATGGGTACCTTGTTTTCCCGAGCCCATTTGATCGCATTGGAAACATCTTTTGTTTTCTGAGCAAACACAAATACTTTAGGAAATCTGTCGGTATGAGGATCCCAGTTCTTGCGTGCTGCTTCATAGCCCGGATCTCCTTTAAAAATAACTCGCCCCGTAAGCGCCGTTTTCGATTTCAATATATCCCTCTCCCCATCAAGCAAATGTTGTTCTGTCATTCGACATCAGGCACCTTATAGTGTATGAGGGACATTCGCGGAGGGAATGGGCTAATGAGGCGAAAACTTTATGTATGAAATGAGATTGTTTATACAAAAAAAGCCGATCTTTTCAGATCGGCTTTTTCATACTCTATGGAGCCTAGGGGGATCGAACCCCTGACCTCATCGCTGCCAGCGATGCGCTCTCCCAGCTGAGCTAAGGCCCCACATTATATATAAGACGCTTGTCCTTCTGCAGCTGCTTCGCAGGCGACTCCTATATCATATAAAATGCAGCATTAGCTGTCAACATCTTTTTAAGAACGCAAAGTGTTGGAGAAGAACAACCTCTGGACTGGCTACTCGTGTCAAAAGCTCAGACTGCTCTTCTCCCATGATCCACTTCTCTAATCTTCGAGATCCTCTTTGGACAACAACGATTTCAATTCCTTCATGAACATATTGATGTCTTTGAATTGGCGATACACGGATGCAAAACGCACGTAGGCCACTTCATCAACCGGAAACAGTTGTTCCATCAACAGTTCACCAATCTGACGACTCTCAACTTCAGCTTCAGCTGTGTTGCGCAGTGACTTCTCCACCTCGGAAACCATCATCTCCAGCTTCTCTACAGAGACTGGTCGTTTCTCACAAGCCCGAATCAGACCACGGAGAATCTTGTCACGACTAAACTCTTCCCGGCTGCCGTCTTTCTTGATGACGATCAGCGGTGTCTCTTCCACCATTTCAAATGTTGTAAAGCGGCGACTGCACTGCTCGCATTCACGACGACGGCGGATTGATTTGGATTCATTGGCTGGCCGTGAATCCAGCACCTTTGTGCCTAGGTAGGCGCAATAAGGACATTTCAATTCAGATCACTTCCCATGTTTTACTTTTACCATAAATTCCCTGAAACATCTAGTTATGAAAATCGCATTGAAGACACATAATACTTTTACCAACCGCGAGGAGGTGAACAGCAATGGCCCAAAACAGCAACGGTAACTCCAACAACTTGGTAGTAACTCGCGCTTCCGCAGCACTGGAGCAATTGAAATATGAAGTTGCTCAAGAACTCGGAATCAGCATCCCACAAGACGGATACCAAGGTAACATGACTTCTTACGAGAACGGTTCGATCGGTGGATACATCACGAAACGTCTGGTAACAATTGCAGAACAGCAATTGGCTGGTCAATACCAATAATATCTGCATCGTAATATGTTACACAGAGGAGCATGGAGCGGCCGGTGAATTACCGGCCTGCTCTGTGCTTCTGCTTTTCAATTCAGCTACAGACATGGATATAGAAGATAATCGATTCAGATAGAAAACTTTTGACTACTGCGACAAATGCAAGCTGTCCGTCTTTAGAACGTATTATAGATCTTTACATATTGATTATAATAATAAATCACTCGTTGTACATAGTGCCGGGTTTCTCCAAAAGGAATATCCTTGACCGTTTCGAAGGAACCGTCCCATACTCCATCTCTAAGCCACCCGCTGACTTTGCCCGGTCCGGCATTATATGCGGCAATCATTGCCGTCTCATTGCCGTCAAACTGTTCTGAGAGGCTACGGAGGTACCATGTTCCAAGCTGGATGTTCCTTTCAGGTTCGTGCTTAAGTTCCTCCAGCGATGTCCCCGGAATTTTAGCCTGCTCCATGATCCAGTTTGCTGTATCCGGCATCAGCTGCATCAGCCCGATGGCACCTCTTCTGGATTCCTTGCTGGTCTTAAAATTGGTTTCCACCTTAATTATGGAAGCGATAAGAAAAGGGTCGACCTCATAGCTCTGAGATTGGGCACGAATCTCTTCCTTATAATGAATCGGATAAAACCACGCCATCCAGTTTGTATTCAGGAACAGCACCAATACAAATGAAACAAACATCAACAGGAGTACCCGTTTCTTGCGCAGTAACTTCATATCAGACCCTTACGATGCAAAAATGAAATAACCTGCTGCTCCGTATCCGACCATAAGCCGCTGTTATCAATGACCACATCTGCACGCTGCTTCTTATGTTCAATATCCATCTGTGCATTAATGCGGGCGTCCGCCTGTTCCCCTGTCATTCCATCCCGGTTCATCAATCGTTCCCGCTGCACGGATCTGGGTACATATACAACCATAACCTCGTCAAATCCACTTTCCAGCCCTGATTCAAACAATAAAGGAATATCCGATACCACAAGCTTGTCCGGATATGCTTGCTCGTATGCAGCAGCACGCTCCCGCATCTCCTGCCGAATAGCTGGATGTGTAATCGCCTCAAGCGCTTTACGTTCCTCCGGATTCTGAAACACAATGCTTCCCAGCCTTTTCCGATCCAGTGTCCCATCCTCATTCAGTATGGCTTGTCCAAACCGCTCTACAGCAGCAGCTAAGACGGGATGCCCGGGCTTCATGACCTCCCGGGCAATCACGTCTGCATCGATCAGCAGCGCTCCCTTACTGGCAAGTAGGGCGGAAACACTGCTCTTTCCCGTTGCGATCCCGCCGGTTAAGCCAATATTCATCGTTTCACCTCATAACAGCTTCATTATTCCCATAATCATTAACAACAACGCAGGCAGCACGGACAGCCTCTTCATCCAGCGCAGAGCTGCAAAACGCAATCCGACTTTCATGCCCAGTAACAGAAATGCACCACTGAACAATGCGATGACAAGCGCAGTCCACAATGTGGGAAAACCCAGCAAAGCAGCTCCAAGTCCTGCACCGAAAGCGTCCAGTGACAGAGCAATCCCCAGCCACATCGCCTCCTGGGCAGAGATGCTGCCCGAATTGTCCATATCCGCTTTGGAAGGACTGCGTAAGATTTGAATAACGACACCTAACTTCCGCAGCTCCAGTGTAAACACCATTCGTTCCAGCGATCCGCCAGATTCAGATTGTTCAAGCTCAAGCGCTAGCACCTGATTTTTCCCTTTGACCAGTCTATCGTCTGTCGCCTGCCCTTTGACCCCGCTTCCTTCCGTCCCATCATCCGATTCAAGCCGATCCTTCCCTTGCTTTCGGATCAGCTGTATCAATGACCACGCGCCGATACCAATCAGAATAACTGCACCAACGATCGAAGCCACATCAGGAGATACCACATGGGATAGTAGAACGCCAACCTGCATGGACAGGGCAATGACCAATCCCGAACAAATGGAGATTACAGCAATGGATAACAGCGGGATCTTCGTCCTGCGCAGCCCGTATGTAATCCCGACACCAAAACCATCTAAACTAAGCGCCAAAGCAAGCGCCAGCAATGAAATAAAATGATGCAGCACCCCGGATTCCTCCCCTGTGCGGGAACTCATTTCAACCTACCGTTTCAAGTAGGTATTCGCCCGCTTATTTCTGCCATATCAGTATATGGAGGGAGTAATCCATGGGTGCTACGGTTTAATCATTTCGTTCATTTGATACAAATTCAAGCCGTTAGTGTGTAAACGACAATTTCAATTTGTATCTTCATTGGTTTTAGTTTAATGGTTGGCACTTCGGACAGTAATGCGTCCCGCGACCACCAACAACGCTTTTCTCAATTAATGTACCGCATGTTGTACAAGGCTCGGATTTGCGTCCATAGATTTTCAGTTGGTGCTGAAACATGCCCATCTCACCTTGTCCATTAACATACGATTTGATGGAAGATCCACCTGCATTCACGGCATCCTGCAGCGTAGCTACAATCGCCTCGTGCAGCACCGTCAATTGGGCTTCGGTCAACGTCTTGGCAATGGTTTCAGGGTGAATACCTGCGCGAAAAAGGGCTTCGTCCACATAAATATTCCCGATGCCAACGACATATGCCTGATTTAACAACACAGCCTTGATTTTGGTTGTCCGTTTGCCAACAGCATCACGGAAGGCTGCTACTGTAAATGCCGGATCCAACGGTTCCAAACCAAGCTTGAGCAAGGGTTTAGATACCAGTTCTTCACCCGCAGTAAACAGATGCATGGTCCCAAACTGACGTACATCCTTATAACGCAATTCAGTACCGTCCGTGAAGTGAAAGATAACATGGGTATGCTTCTCCACTTCTTCGTGCTGCTGGTATACGCCGTATCTTCCTTCCATCCGCAGATGGGAGACCAGTACCAGCCCGTCCAACAAAATCCGTAAAAATTTGCCTCTTCGTTCCACGCCGGTTATGGTGTGTCCTGTGAGTTCCAGTGCAAATGCATCTATATCGTCCGGCCGCTGAATGATGCGCGGCAAGCTAACGGTTACGCGTTCAATGGTCTTGCCTACAACAAGTTGATTCAATGTTCTTCTGACTGTTTCGACTTCCGGTAATTCCGGCATGATGTTCTCACCTCCCCTATATTATAACGGAAGATGAGCTTCAGCGGGACCCCTTCTTGTGTCGAATCCTTGTGAAGAAACGTTTGTAAAATAACGGAAACCCGCATGGGGCCTGCTATTTGGCTTCGTACCAGTTTTCCCCGAAGCTGACTTCCGCTTTCAGCGGTACAGAAAGCTCCAATGCTTTTTCCATAACGGATGGTACAAGCTCCTTCATCAGCTCCAGTTCATCCGCTGGCACTTCGAATACAAGTTCGTCATGCACCTGCAGCAGCATACGGCTCTTCAATTTACGTTCACGCAGTGCTTCATCCATCTGTACCATGGCAAGCTTGATAATATCTGCGGCTGTACCCTGGATAGGGGTATTCATCGCCGTACGCTCAGCGAAGGAACGCAGATTAAAGTTGCTTGCATTGATCTCAGGCAGATAGCGACGGCGCTCCAGCAGCGTTTTGACAAAGCCGTCCTGACGGGCTTCCTTCACAATATCGTCCATATATCGGCGAACACCCTGGAAAACTTCAAAGTACTGATCGATAAATTGAGCAGCCTCTTTTCGTGTAATGTTCAGATTTTGGGACAAACCGTAGTCACTAATGCCATATACGATTCCGAAGTTAACTGCCTTGGCTGAACGACGCATGTCGCTGTCCACCTCTTCGGCCTTAACCCCAAATACGTCAGACGCTGTCTTGGTGTGAATATCCATATCATGAACAAACGCTTCCTTCAGCCGCTCATCATCCGAGATGTGGGCAAGTACACGCAATTCAATCTGGGAATAGTCTGCCGCCAAAATGGACCAACCGGGCTCGGAAGGAACAAATACCTTCCGAATTTTGCGCCCTTCTTCCAGTCGAATCGGAATGTTCTGCAAGTTCGGAAACTGGCTGCTGAGACGCCCCGTTGCAGCTATTGTTTGACGGTAGAACGTATGCACCTTGCCGTCCCGGTCCGAAATCTCTTTCAGGAGACCCTCTACATAAGTGGACTGCAGCTTGGCAAGCTGGCGGTATTGCAGAATCAGCTGTACCACATCATGATACGGAGCCAGCTTCTCCAACACTTCAGCATCTGTGGAGTAGCCCGTTTTGGTTTTCTTCACTACAGGCAGGCCAAGCTTATCGAATAAAATCTCACCCAATTGTTTCGGGGAGTTCAGATTGAATTCCGTACCGGAAAGTTGGTAGATCTCCGCCATCAGCCTGCTGATCTGTTCTTCAAACTCACGACCGAGTGCCTGCAGATCCGCTGTATTGGCCTTGATCCCCTGTTTCTCCATATCAGCCAGAATTCGTGATAACGGCATCTCCAACTCATGAAAGAGCGCGTTCATCTCATCATTCTCAAGTGCCTTCTCCTGAAGAGGAATGATGGCAGCCACGGCAGCCGCCTTACGGCACAGGAAATCGCCCAGGACCTCGACATCAGGTACCTTGTATTTTGCTCCTTTACCCATAACGGTATCGTCCTCAGCCAGAGAAGGCAGACCATACTTCGAAGTCAGTCCGCTAATCGTCTGATTGGATTCCGTGGGATCAAGCAGGTAGGCTGCGAGCTGCACATCGAAGGATGCTCCGGCGAACTCAATACCATGCGCGTGCAGGGCAAGATCGATTCGATGCAGGTCATAACCACGTTTGGGCTTGTCCGGATTGCCAAGCCATTCGCGTACCGGAGCCGCTGCTTCGGATTGAAGCAACTCGGGAGACAGGAAGGTATATGTTCCTGCCGAACCCACAGCAAGTCCAATCAATTTTGCTTGATGCGGATTATCACCATGAGTCTCCACATGAAGCACGTCAATGGAATCCAGCGACTGGAACAGTTCACCAATCGTTTCTTCCGTAGCAATGGTGGATTCCACCTCGGCAGCGGGTACGGCTTCTGCTTCAGAACCTGCAGTGCCGCTGAACGACAAGCGTTCCAGCAAGGACTTGAATTCAAGCTTGGCCAGTGCTGGCCCTGCCTGTTCTTCTTTTAACCCCGCGAACTGCATGTCATCCCAAGTTTGCTCGAGCGGCACTTCGCGATGAATGGTTGCCAATTGTTTGCTCATCCGTGCATCTTCGGC
Organism: Paenibacillus xylanilyticus; assembly: GCF_047246825.1. Classification (GTDB taxonomy): domain Bacteria; phylum Bacillota; class Bacilli; order Paenibacillales; family Paenibacillaceae; genus Paenibacillus; species Paenibacillus xylanilyticus_B. The sequence goes on from NZ_JBFOLB010000001.1 coordinate 2,037,331, forward strand.
GTGCGCCTCAATCTTCTCTTTCATTTTCCCCTTCAACTCACCTGTGCCGTTCAGTACTTCCTCCACAGAACCGAATTGATGCAGAAGTTTCAGTGCTGTCTTCTCACCGACTCCAGGAATCCCCGGAATGTTGTCTGAAGTATCGCCCATCAGACCTTTGAGATCGATAATCTGCAATGGCGTCAAGCCATAACGTTCCTGAATCTGAGCAGGGTCATACAGTTCGATTTCGGTTACCCCTTTGCGCGTGAGTCCGATATGTACATGTTCGGAGGCAAGCTGAAGCATGTCCTTGTCACCCGATACAACCAATACCTGTCTTCCCGCCTCGTCTGCGCGTTTGGTTAACGTTCCGATGATGTCATCCGCTTCAAACCCTGCCAGCTCAAACTGGGCAATCCCAAGTCCCTGCAGCAATTCTTTGAGTAACGGGAACTGTTCCGACAGCTCGGGTGGTGTTTTTTCCCGGCCGCCCTTATATTCCTGATATCCTTCGTGACGGAAGGTAACTTTACCAGCATCAAATGCCACCATGACATGTGTCGGCTTATGCTCTTCCAGCAATCGAAGTAACATGGTTGTAAAGCCATACACTGCATTGGTGTGCAGACCTTTCGAATTGGTCAGAGGAGGCATTGCAAAAAATGCTCTGTAGATAATGCTATTTCCATCTATGAGAATAAACTTTTCCATTCCAGCACCTCACGTATCGTATGGTCAAACCCTCAAGTACATCTACTCTCATGATAACATACACACCTGTTACAACAAAAAAGATTGGACATCTTTTTACACATTTCATCCAGCAAAAAAAGAACTCTCTCCATAGACAGCCTGATCTTGCAGGCTGCCGGGAGAAAGTCCCTTATTTTCGTTGCAAATAGTCCCCAATTCCAAATATTTGCTGTTTATTACTGGTTTAGATCCGGACGCTTGCCTGTGACCAGATAGACCGTGCTCTCTCCAATGTTGGTTGCATGATCACCTATACGTTCGATATAACGACCTACCAACATGAGCAGCATGGCCTGAGAGGCCTGATTCGGATGAGACGTCATGAAACTGTATAGATCGCCAATCATATGACTGTACAGTTGGTCAACCTGGTCATCCGTCTGTGCCATTTTGTAAGCCAGATCCGTATTTTCTTTCAGGAACGACTCAATGGACTCCTCAATCATCTCTTTGACGATTTCCGCCATACGCGGGATATCCACAAGCGGTTTAATCAGCTCCTGCCCTTCCATACGAAGCGTTACTTTGGCAACGTCCAAGGCGAGATCACCCATACGCTCCAAGTCACTCGAAATTTTGAACGCCACAATAATGCGACGCAGATCCTTCGCGACTGGCTGCTGGGTAATAATCAGCTTGGAACCAAGTTCCATGATTTTGTCTTCCAGGGCATTCAGATTCGCATCATTCTTGATGATGACCTGAGCTTTCTCGGCATCCAATGTCCGTAAACTTTCAATAGCACCATCCAGCGCCGTTCCTACATGCTCACCCATTTGCCGAAGCAAAATGCGCAGCTCTTCAAGCTCCTGATCAAATTCTTTCCTGCGAATCATAGCTTTTCACGTCCCCCTTGTCCATCATCTCCGGATATGCCGGGTTTGTTCGACTTCAGCTTGCTTAACCGAACCGGCCGGATATATAATCCTCGGTTCGGGAATCCTGGGGCGTGGAGAACAGCGTTTCGGTCTCAGCAGCCTCCACCACTTCTCCATTCAGGAAAAATACAGTTTTACCCGATACGCGTGCAGCCTGGTGCATGTTGTGGGTTACCATGACAATCGTGTACTTGTTGTGCAGTTCCTTAACCAATTCTTCGATCTTCAATGTGGAGATTGGGTCTAGGGCCGAAGTTGCTTCATCCATCAGCAACACATCAGGCTGGACCGCGAGTGCTCGTGCAATACACAAACGCTGCTGTTGTCCACCAGACAAACTAAGAGCCGATTTCTTGAGCACATCTTTTACTTCATCCCACAATGCAGCGTGAACAAGACTTTGCTCGACCAACTGGTCCAGCTCGGCCTTCTGGGTTACACCATGCAAACGCGGGCCATAAGCGACGTTATCATAAATTGATTTTGGAAACGGATTGGGCTGTTGAAACACCATTCCTACCCGTTTGCGCAGTGTCTCCACTTCGATTTCATTACTGTAAATGTCCGACCCATCGAGCAAAACTTGTCCTTCTACACGCACACCCGGAATCATGTCATTCATCCGGTTTAATGTGCGAAGCAACGTGGATTTCCCGCAACCTGACGGTCCGATGAACGCAGTAACGGTCCGCTCCGGCAGATCCATTGATATATTTTTAAGCGCATGGTGCGTATCATAGTATAGATTAAGTCCTTCAATGTGAATGAGTTCCTTCATGGATGTTCACTTCTCCTTCGCTGGAGGGACAAACCAAGCTCCCTTTACGTTGAGACCGGAGGCTAATCATTATTGTAAGCTTCTCGGTCATCCTTAATATCCTACCTTCTCATTGTAAAAACAGTATCACTTTCATGTTAACGGAATGTAAAAAGACATCTTTCACAAGCTATGACCTTCCCGGGACGGTCATAGATGGTAAATGATGTCTTGGTTCGTTTAAATTTCGTCTCCAGAGACCATGGCCTCAAGTTTTCTCCGAATGTACTCGGCCACTTCCCCAGCCTGCTTGCCTTCCTGTGCAATATTGGCAGCATTGCGAGACATGCCTTCTACAGCGGCGTTTAACTGGCTGAATGCTTCGCCACCTTCGGAGACATGTAAGGCGCTGTCTTCGATCTCTGCCGCACTGGCCCGAACCAGTTCAACGGTCTGTCTGGTTAATTCTCCGATCCCTTCAAGCAATGAAGTTATATCACCCGCAACCTCCCGGGTTTGCTTGGCCAGAGCACGAATCTCACTGGCTACCACCTGAAATCCTCGTCCATAGTCGCCTGCGTGGGCTGCCTCAATTGATGCATTCATGGCAAGCAATGCACTTTGATCCGCCAGAGAACGTATGGAACGTGCCATTCCGGCTCCGGTTTCGATTGAAGTCAGCATATCATTCGCATGTTGGCGTTGACCTCCCATGTGCTGATGCACGCGGTTATAGGAAGCCTTAACTTGCATGAGACTGCTCTCGCCCTGTTCAGACAAGTGAATAATCTGTTTTGCTTCTTCTCCAGTACTTCCGGCTGACACAACCAGTTTCGTAATCGATTCATGAATCCGGGATATCTCTTGCCGGCTCTCTGTAATGGTGTGAACACGCTCTTCTCCAGCCTCATGCTGAAGCCTTCTGGACAAAGACATGAGATCTCGCATCGTAAGCACACCAAGCAGTCTTTGCTCCTCTGTTATAATGATACAATCATAGAAGTGCTGCTCCGTTCGGGATAATGCTACATCTATAATCCCTGGGGCAGCTGCATGTACATCCACCACAACCGGGGAAGAATCAGCGACATGCGAAATGGGCTTGCGGTAGAACAGGTCGGCGGCAAAACGTCCATTCAGTATCCGGTATAATGTCTCCCGCATTAATAAACCCAGCGGGCGATTTTGATCATCACCCAGCACAACACATGGATAACTCTGATCCTGATTCAGCATACTTGCGGCTTCCCCACAAGTGGTATGTATCCCGACCATAGGAACCTCACGACAGTAGTCGCGGATGGACACCTGATTTTTGAGGGCAATATCTGCCGCATCCGCATCCTTCTGATTCAAATGGCTTGTGTCATCCTCATGCGTATATGTATCTTCTACGGGTAGGTCAGGCTTCACTTCGAGCAACATGGGCATAAATGCGCAATCTCCTTTACGTATGAGCTCCGTCCTGAGATGGGTTATATAGGTCCTAAGAATCAATCGGACAAGTTCATGCTACTCCCTCTATGTAAAGGAATATTTAGGTTTATGTAAAATGAACGTAAAATAAAACTCCCCGATCATTGCTAACTCGAATGATGGGGAGTTTTTCTTTTTACAACCAGCTTATAACCTACACCTCGAATGGAATCAATATGAACAGATTCCGGATCCAGCTCCAGCTTTTTACGCAAAGAACTGACATGGACGTCTACCGTGCGCTGACCTCCGATATAATCAAAGCCCCAGACTGCATTCATCAGGTCATCCCGTGTAAGCACAACGCCTGGCTTCTTGGCCAGATAAAGCAGTACTTCGAATTCTTTCGGACGCAGACTGATGGATTGTCCACCCAGTGTCACTTCATACTTCAATGGATAGATCTCAAGTTCACCGAGTACAATGCGGGAACCGTCCTTGTCCTCTGGCTGCGGCAAGTCATCGCCATTGGAATATCGTCTCAATACGGCATCCACTCTGGCAAGCAACTCTGACACTCCGAAGGGCTTCGTGATGTAATCGTCAGCTCCAGATTTCAGACCCTGTACAACTTCGGCTTCACCGTTCTTCGCCGTAAGAATGATGACGGGTGTAGTCACGCCCTGAACTCTTAATTTGTTTAAAATGTCGAGACCGTTCATTCCTGGAAGCATCAGATCCAGCAGAATCAGATCAAAATCCTGGGAAACTGCCCGGTCATATCCTGAAGATCCATGATCCTCAGCTGTAACGTCATAACCTTCTTGTGTCAGGTTATACGTAAGCAATCTTGATAATGTAGGCTCATCTTCAATAACAAGCAAACGCTGTGCCATGATACCCCTTCTCTCCTTATAGGTTGTCTGTTGCCACAACACTTTATCTATCATAGCACTTATTTGTTAACGCTGTGTAAAGCAAGTTGTTCGTTTTTACAATTCACTTCTCGAGGCCTAGATCTCTTCATCCTGAATTAATGGAAGGATAACCCGGAAGGTTGTCCCCATGCCGAGTTCACTTTCAACGGACAACTTGCCGTGATGCAGCTCAACCAGATGTTTTACAATGGACAATCCGAGCCCGGTTCCACCCGAGTTGCGCGACCTTCCTTTATCTACCCGATAGAAACGTTCAAAAATGCGCGGCAGGTCTTTCTTCGGGATGCCAATCCCGGTATCAGACACGGCAAACACAACCTGTTCCTCATCCTCACCATGTTCGACGGTTACCTGCAATTTCACACGTCCACCTTCTGGGGTGTAATTAATTCCGTTGGAGAGCAGATTGATGAAAATCTGTTTCATCTTATCCTCGTCAGCTTCGATATACAGTTCCTCCGGAACATGCATCTGCAGGCGAATCTGCTTCTTCTCGGCCACTTTGGATAGTGTGCCCAGGACCATCTCAAAGAAGGAGTGGACATGAACAGGCGAACATTGCAGCGGCGCCCGTTTGGATTCAATTTTGGATAACTCCAGAATATCCCCGATTAACCGGTTCAATCGATCACCTTCATCATAAATGATCTGCAAGAATGATCGTTCTGTCTCCTTGTCCTGAACCCCGCCACTCAGCAACGTCTCAGCAAACCCTTTGACCGCAGCTACAGGTGTCTTCAATTCATGGGATACATTCGCCACAAACTCGCTGCGCATCGACTCCAGTCTCCGTATCGCTGTAACATCCTGCAAAAGGAACAGCATCCCACGGTATCCGCCATCATCTTCTGACATTGGAACACCGTCAATACGAATGAGTCGTTCCTCCGGATTAAATATACTTACTTCTTCATGCATCCGTTCCTGAATAGCTACACTTTCTTCAATTGTACGAGTCAATTCATAATGTTTCTTCAGATCGATATACGGTTTACCCGTCACACGCTCGGCCTGAATACCCAGCATCCGCTCCGCTTCCCGGTTCACCAGTGCAATGGATTGACCCGCATCAATCATGACAATACCGCCCGCCATATTCGCCAGGACACTCTGAAGCAGTGCCTCATTGTCTCTAATTGTCTTCAGCTGGGTTTGAAGGCTGTCAGCCATCCCGTTAATGGCCAGTCCAAGCTGTCCGATCTCATCTCTGCGCGTCACTTCTACCCTGGCGTCATAATCCAGTTTGGTAATCTGGTGGGCCACCTTCGTAATGTGCTCGATCGGTGATGTCAGTCCTCGCGCAACCCGGTAGCTGACCAGAGCCACAATCAGGAACAACAGTCCCAGCGCTACAAACATAATCAACCAGCCACGCTGCAGTCCCTGGTCTACCGCAGCCAAACTCATTGACAATCTGATGTAACCATCGAATTCACCACCAGGCACTTCGACCATGTCGCTTTGATCCGAGTTCACGGGCAGAGCCACATATAACATATCCTGCCCCAGGGTCTCACTGTAACGGATGGACCGGCCATAACCATCGCCAACTGCACCCTTAATCTCTTCCCGATCCGAGTGATTATCCATCGTAGCAGGATCCGTCTCCGAATCTCCAATAACTGTTCCATCTCGATTAATGAACGTTACCCTTGAGTCGGTCAGCTTCTCCAGCTCTCCTGCACGTTCAGAATAATATCTTCTGGTTTCCGCTGCGTTTGGATCGGTTGCATCATGGAAAGGGAACGTCGCCTTCAGCAAGTTGATTTCACGCACCATCGTTTGTTCCAGTGCAGTGGTATGTGTCGTTTTAAATACTCTGCCCATCGTATATCCAGCCACAATGACAGATACACCTATCAGTATCATCATGATGATGGAGAGGCGAACTCGAAACGGTCTCATTGATCTCTTCCTTTTTATATAATCTCAATTACAGGTCATTCAGCTCTATTCGGTCGCCACGTGTACTTGGCAATGAAACGACCAGAAACTCCACTTCTTCTGAGCTATTATTTTGCATTTGATGAGGCACACCCGGCGGAATTTCCATTCCTTCATGTGGCTCAAGAGTATACTCTATTCCATCAAGTTCCATACAAGCCACCCCGCTAAGAATGAAGAAGAATTGGCGGCTTACGGAATGGTAATGGCGTATTTCAGCTGTACCTGCCGGCATTCGCTCGTGGATAATGCTTAATCCCTCGTTCTGGACGAGATGCCATCCATCACATTGTGCTCCCCATATGTAGTGCGCTGCATTTTGTTTGCTAATCTTCATGTTGTATCCCCCCGATGCTTATGTTCCGTCTATCATATCACAGATGCCTTCGGGACAAATCCTTTTTCCATTGAAATAAGATTGGGCTACCTTTGCTGCAGGGGTCAAGGAGAGCATTCATTTAAAATATCATGTAACTATCATTTCTGATCCTGACTTTTGTAAACAGAGCATAGAATTTTGGGTTGATTGTTAAAATCAAAAAGACGTATCGCCCAGCAGCAGCCGGAACGATACGCCTGATTTATTGAATTTGGAACACTGCACTTGTGTTATCCGTTTACGACTTCGCCGCCATTAATATGCATGACTTGTCCACTCACATAAGATGAATCATCCGATGCCAGATACACGTAAGCTGGGGCCAGCTCATCCGGTTGACCGGGACGTTTCATTGGCTGAGTTGCGCCAAACTCGCTCACCTTTTTCTCATCAAAGGTTGAAGGGATCAACGGTGTCCAGATTGGACCAGGAGCTACTGCATTTACACGAATACCCTTCTCAACTACATTCATGGATAGGGATCGCGTAAAGGATGTGATTGCTCCTTTGGTTGACGAGTAATCGATCAGGGTCGGATTACCGCGATAAGCTGTGATGGATGTCGTATTGATGATCGTGCTGCCTTTCTTCAGATGTGGCAGGGCTGCCTGTGTGACATAAAACATCCCGAATATGTTGGTACGGAACGTCCGCTCCAGCTGTTCAGGCGTAATATCCTCCAATTGCTGCTGCGGATGCTGCTCGGCAGCATTGTTTACCACAATATCCAGCTTGCCCAGCTGCTCCACCGTCTGCTGAACGGCTTTCTTGGCAAATGCGACGTCACCAATGTCCCCAGCAATCAGAATACACTTGCGTCCTTCCTGCTCCACTTGCCGCTTCGTCTCTTCGGCATCCTTGTGCTCACTCAGGTATACAATGGCCACATCCGCACCCTCTTTGGCATACGTAACGGCAACAGCACGTCCAATTCCACTGTCACCCCCGGTAATAAGGGCAACCTTGTCCAACAATTTGTCAGCCGCCTTATACTGCGGTTTCTCGAATTCCGGCTTTGGGTGCATCTCCGATTCAATTCCGGGACGCTGATCCTGATGTTGTGCCGGCATCGTTTTTTGCGTTTGTGTATTGGTTGACATTTCACATTCTCCTCTCAAAATGAATTGCTGTACAAGTTCTCATTCTGTAGGATGGCATGAACAGAACAGATTATTCCTCTGTAACTGACATCATCCAAGTCCACTACTGCTGTCTCGATACTTACTTACCACTCTCTTTCGGAGGTCAAACAGAAAATATGATTTAATTAAATTGGATTAAAATCCACTTTTTTTCGGAGATACACCGTTTCTAAATTCAATTTGTAATTCCTATGATGCTTGGGCTGATGTACAATGTACAGTATACAAATGTGTTTTTTTGTTCCTTTTATCGGTATAAACCAGCGTTCAACCAGGCATTTCAAATAACAGATTTTCAATCTGACATGGAGATCAAACAATGGAATCGCACATTAATGCATACATATCCCTTGTAGCCACTTCAGCCGTTCTGAATGTTTTTTTGTGTGTCTACACGTATTTTAGAAGAGCGGAAATTTCAAGAGCCAAAGTATTTATTCTCTATACGGCTGCATTATCCGTTTACACCTTTGGGTATGCCATTGAGCTCGCCAGCAATACACTGGAACAAATGAAATTTTGGACGGTAGTGGAGTACATGGGCATGCCTTTTTCGGCCTCCCTCGGTTTGATCCTGATGATCCAGTACACGGGAAAGTCTTTATCGAAAAAGGCGACTGCTGCGCTGTTTATCATTCCGACGATTACACTCTTTATGGTTGCTACCAATGACTATCACCATCTGTTCTACAAAAAAGTATGGCTTCGAACGGATAGTTCTGTTCCTCTGATGGATATTGCCGCTGGTCAATGGTATGTGGTTCACGGAGCATTTACGTTTTCATGTCTGTTATGTGCCTGTCTAATCCTGATTGCGCAATGGAAACACACGAAGAAAATGTATCACCGTCAGCTGCTCACATTGATTACCTCTCAGTTGATTCCGATGACGGGTGCATTTCTTTACTTAATGGGACTGACGCCAGGAGGAATGGATCCCGTTCCGGTGCTCATGTGTATCACTTCATCCATGTACATCTGGGCAATCCTCTCTTCGCGTCTTTTGACTATCGTCCCTATTGCCAAAGACAGTATCTTTGAGAGTATGCGCGAAGGTGTTATTGTTCTGGATGGTTCGAATCGTCTGGTCGATTACAACAAGGCCTTACGTAATATGCTGCCTGAACTTGAGCTGAGCATGGTTGGACAGCCCCTGAATGATATCTGGCTTACACTTGCCGGTGAGACTTTTCCTGTGGAATACGGGAAGGAAGGCCTGCAGACCGATCTGTATTGGCAGCTGCATGGACAGACGGTCTGTTACCAGGTCAGAACATCGTATGTGTACAACAAAAATGGAGAGGCCGTTGGCAGCCTGATCATGCTGATCGATATAACGGAGCAGCGGTTTCTGCAAGAACAATTGAAGCAACTCGCTTATTTCGATGGTCTGACCAAAATATACAATCGAACGCATTTTCTGCATAAAGGCCGGGAAATGCTGAACGAGGCTCAGCTTAATCATCAGCCTGCATCCTTTATTTTATTTGATATTGATTATTTCAAACGAATAAACGATACCTACGGACACGATGTTGGCGATCAGGCGATTGTTCATGTCGTTTCTGTATGTAATCGTTATCTGAATTCCGAAATGCTGTTTGCCCGGTATGGCGGAGAGGAATTTGTCATCGCACTCCCGAATGCCACTCTTCAGGAGGGTAAGCGATTAGCCGAGCAGTTACGTGTGGCATTGCTGAACGATCCGCTTGATGTGGAAGGCACTCTTATACCCATTACATCAAGCTTCGGCGTTGCCCAATACAGTGGTGTTACGGACTCACTGGAGTCATTGCTTCGAGATGCAGACAGTGCACTATACGAGTCAAAACGCAATGGCCGAAACGCCGTATTTGCTCATTCAGTCAGCCTCGCCTAATTAAAAAAGAATGCAAACAAAAAATAGACAGCCCTTTGGGGTTGTCTATTTTTTATGCCGACCTATTTACCCAGCAGGGCTTGTCCTATCCAATTTGCAAGCGTTTTAAGTTCAGGTTAGAACCTGCCTTAGATCGCATTCTTGCGTTAACCTCTTAGATTACAGTTCGATCAACCATAAGATAAATCATGATGAGCAGTAGCACAGCCAGCACTGTACTAAACGTGCGGATCTTGCTTTGCTCAGGGCTCACGTCACGGTTGCTTTTCACACCTTCTGCAGCCAACCGCAGCGGTTTACCCATAATGCCCCCAATGGCAGCGATTGCGAGCAATAAAACAACCACTACACCCATCCAAAGGTAGGAATATTCCCCCTTCGTCATCAGGTACCCCCCTGTGAGAAGCTGGATAACCAATCCATACTGGGCAAAACGGTTCAATGAACGAACCGACGTAAATGCGCCTTCTTGTGCCGCAGCATTCAGCGTGCGAATCTTACCAACGACAAACGGCAAGATCAGATAGAATCCCATCGACAGCGCTCCGATAATATGGAGCAAATACATAATCATTGTCAAAACTTCCATCCTCCTCAACATTTTCAATGTGCTATACATCACATCCCATTATACTGGGGAACTTATCCAAAGAAAAGAAAACCTCCGGGTTTTCCGGAGGTTTTCTCACTGTTTATGTTCAAGAAGTTTTCAAACTTAGATGGTTACGACAGAAATGACGTTTCGAACTGAGTCAGCGGATTTATCGAGTCCCGCCTTTTCCTCAGGCGTTAGTTCGAGTTCGAACACTTTTTCAATTCCGTTTCCGCCCAGAATGGTTGGTACTCCCAGGAACAAATCATTATAACCGTATTCACCCTCAAGGTAAGCAATCACTGGAATGATCCGTTTTTTGTCTTTCAGAATTGCTTCGGTCATCTGAACCAGTGAAGCTGCTGGCGCATAATACGCGCTTCCGTTACCAAGCAGATTGACAATCTCGCCACCACCAACACGAGTGCGCTGTACGATGGATTCGATGCGATCTGCCGGAATTAGTGTATCAATTGGAATACCACCCACGCTCGAATAACGAACAAGAGGTACCATATCGTCTCCGTGGCCACCAAGAACGAAACCACGGACATCCTCAACCGATACATTCAGCTCTTGCGCGATGAACGTGCAATAACGAGCTGTATCCAGGACACCGGATTGACCGATCACTCGGTTTTTAGGGAATCCTAGTGTCTTATATGCTGCATAAGTCATCGCATCTACCGGGTTGCTCAGAATAATGACGATGGAATCAGGGCAATATTTTTTCACATTTTCACACACGGACTTCACGATTCCTGCGTTGGTGTTCACCAGATCATCACGGCTCATTCCCGGTTTGCGGGCAATCCCAGCAGTGATAATCACAATGTCCGAACCTGCAGCGTCTTCGTAATTGGAAGTTCCGATGATATTGCTGTCAAAGCCTTGTACCGGGCTGGCCTCCAGCATATCGAGTGCTTTACCTTTAGTCGGGTTCTCCAATTGAGGAATATCAACCAGTACAACATCTCCGAGTTCCTTTTGGGCGAGCATCAGAGCTGTTGTCGCTCCGGTAAACCCGGCGCCGACTACTGTGATTTTTTTGCGCTGAATAGTCATGCTTCTCAACTCCCTTTACAGGTTTTTAATGATTTGATCAGCGAATTCAGAGCATTTCACTTCAGTAGCGCCATCCATCAGACGTGCAAAGTCATATGTTACCGTTTTGTTGTTGATGGAAGTTTCCATCCCTTTGTAGATCAGGTTTGCAGCTTCTTGCCATCCCAGGTGCTCAAGCAACATAACGCCGGACAGAATAACGGAACCAGGGTTCACGACATCTTTGTCCGCATATTTAGGTGCAGTACCGTGAGTAGCTTCGAAAATGGCATGGCCTGTTACATAGTTGATGTTAGCTCCTGGTGCAATACCAATACCACCAACTTGTGCTGCGAGTGCATCGGACAGGTAGTCACCGTTCAGGTTCAATGTAGCAATGACATCGAACTCGCCTGGACGAGTCAATACTTGTTGCAGAGCAATGTCGGCAATTGCATCTTTAACGATGATTTTACCCGCATCTTCAGCTGCTTTTTGTGCTGCATTCGCTGCATCCGTACCATCTTTTTCCTTGATGATATCGTATTGTGCCCAAGTGAACACTTTATCGCCGAATTCATCCTCAGCTACTTCATAACCCCAGTTTTTGAAGGCACCTTCAGTGAACTTCATGATGTTGCCTTTGTGTACCAATGTCACGCTCTTACGGTTGTGATCGATGGCATACTGAACGGCTGCACGTACCAAACGTTTGGAACCTTCGGAAGATACTGGCTTGATACCGATACCTGATGTTTCAGGGAAACGGATTTTGTTAACGCCCATTTCCTGTTGCAGGAACTGGATCACTTTTTTCACTTCATCCGAGCCTTCAGCATACTCGATACCTGCATAGATATCTTCCGTATTTTCACGGAAAATGACCATGTCTACCAGCTCAGGACGTTTCACCGGGGAAGGTACACCGTCGAAGTAACGTACAGGACGCAAGCAAGTGTACAGGTCAAGCTCTTGACGCAATGCTACGTTCAGGGAACGAATTCCGCCACCGATAGGCGTCGTCAGAGGTCCTTTGATGGCTACAATATACTCACGAATCGCTTCAAGCGTATCGTTTGGCAACCATTCACCGTATGTATTGAATGCTTTCTCACCAGCAAACACTTCATACCATGCAATTTTTTTGCTGCCATCATATGCTTTTTCTACAGCTGCATCCAATACACGTTTGGAAGCTTTCCAGATATCACGGCCTGTACCGTCACCTTCGATGAATGGAATGATTGGGTTATTGGGTACTTGCAGTGTACCGTTATCAATCTGAATTTTTTCCCCTTCAGTTGGATGAGCGAATTTTTCTAATTTCATAGTCATAATTCCTCCTTGAGTGTTGGTAGTATCCGGTATCATGATACCGCTTGTCTTATTGAAGGAAGGGTCTTGATCCTCTGACCGTATTGCTGCCAGATCTCGGGACCCTTCACCCCATCCCTGTTTATTATACTGGTTTTGAGGTCATTAGCGAAGTTCAACTGAAATGTAACGCTGATCCGTTGGACCTGTATATTCAGCACGCGGACGAATAATACGGTTATCGGAGAGTTGTTCCAGAATATGAGCTGTCCATCCGGACACCCGGCTGATGGCAAAGATCGGTGTAAACAGTTCCTGTTCAATCCCCAGTTGGGTATACACGGAAGCGGAATAGAAATCCACGTTCGGTTTCAACCCTTTTTGCCCGGTAACCAGCTCTTCGATCTTCACAGACATCTCATAGAGACGGGTATCATTGTTCATGCTGCCCAGTTCCTTGGACATCTTCTGCAGGTGTTTGGCACGCGGATCTCCATTTTTGTATACACGATGTCCGAAGCCCATGATTTTCTCACGGTTGTTCAGTTTCTCCTGAATTGCTGCTTCCAGACGATCCGGTGTACCAATTTCATTCAGCATTTTCATTACGGCTTCATTCGCACCGCCATGCAACGGTCCCTTCAGCGCGCCAATAGCGGAAGTTACACCTGAATAAATGTCGGAGAGCGTTGCTACGGTTACACGTGCTGCAAACGTGGACGCATTCAGCTCGTGATCGGCGTGCAGAACCAGAGCCTGATCCAGCGCTTTAACTGCCGTTTCGGAAGGTTCCTCACCTGTCATCATATACAGGAAGTTCTCTGCAATGGAAGCGCCTTCTTTAGGAGCCACAGGTTCCTTACCCTGACGAATACGGGCGATGGCTGCCACAATGGTTGGCAATTGAGCTTGCAATTTGACCGCTTTATTTTCATTGGCTTCAGCTGTCATCTCGTCAGCCTGCTCATCGTACAGTCCCAGAGCGGAAACTGCAGAACGCAGTGCTGCCATGGTACTCATGTTTTTCGGATACAATTGGATTTGTGCAATCAACTCGCTCGGAATCGGCGCGTAATCGCTCAGGCTTTTACGAAGGGATTTCAATTCATCCGTATTGGGCAATTTGCCAAACCACAGCAAATAAGCAACTTCTTCAAAGCTTGCATGTTCAGCCAAATCGTCAATATTGTAGCCACGGTATGTAAGCACACCGTCTACAATGGAACTGATCGAAGAGGTTGTTGCAACGATGCCTTCCAGACCTTTGGTAGCTGTCATATTACATCTCTCCTTTAATAAACGAAATCAAGAAACCACAAAGCATGATGAAGCTCTCTCAGAAACGCAAAATTGGTGTTGAAAACATTTACAATTCATTAAATAGTAAAACCGTCAAATTTCGGGTTTCTTATCTGTCAATCGGTATTTCCTTATATCATCATACTGGATTTTGTCGGTTATGTGAACATCACGAAAGCTCATTCGCACATCAAACTTCTTTATCACACCTATAAATCATTTTTGAAAGCCTTTACAAAAACAAGGTTGACATTTTATCCTATTTATATAATTCTGTGCGCTGACTCCATGATTATTGCTATAAATCACACCGATCTGGCATACTCTAGGCAAAAGAAAATAAATGATTCCCAGCAGGCCAATCCAACGTTTCAAAACGCTGCAATTGCTCTATATTAACTAGATAGCTTCCATGCTGTTCGAAATTGTTAGAAGGAGACGTGACGTTTGGACAGAATTATTATGAAACGCCTGCTGCGCGGCTTATGGGTCATTATTGCAACCGTTCTGATTGCCTTTGCCATATACTTGCTGTTCCCGCTTCTGTATCCTTTTGTGATTGCATGGATTATCGCCTATGCCATGAATCCGCTGGTGAAGCTGCTTCAGGACAAAGCCCGCTTTCCACGCTGGTTAGCCGTAACTCTCTCATTGATTGTTTATTTCGGGGCTATTGTAGTGGTGCTATCCGCCGCAGTGACCCGTATGGTAAAAGAAGTGATTTCACTCACCACAAGTTTTGACCTGCATGTGGATGAGATCAAGGAAACATTTGTCCGCTGGACTCAAAATGATTCGATTCAGAATCTGATCAGCGAGATTAACGAATTTTATAAGGAAAATCCCAATTATCAAGAAACGATTAACAGCAATATCAGTAAAACTACCGAGTCGGTAGGTACGGCAGTTAGCGATCTGGTTACTGGATTTTTCAACATGATCCTTGGCTTACTGTCTTCACTGCCTAATATGGGCGCTGTATTAATTGTCGTCCTGCTCTCCACCTTTTTTATTAGCAAAAGCTGGACACGGCATGGTATCACGGTGTCGGGATGGGTGCCTTCTTCGATTCGCAAACCGATCGCGGACATATGGAACGATCTGAAAAAGGCCTTGTTCGGTTACGCCAGAGCTCAGTTGATCATGATTTCCATTACCGCAGTGTTTGTCATGATCGGGTTGCTGATTTTGCAAGTAAAGTCCGCTTTTACCATCGCTTTGCTGATCGGTCTGGTTGATCTTCTGCCTTATCTTGGCGTTGGATTGGTCATGGTTCCCTGGGCGGCGTACCTGTTCATGAACGGTGACCTCTATCTGGGGATTGGTATTTCAGTTGTCTATCTCATCGTACTAATTGCCCGGCAGATCATTGAACCGAAGGTGCTGGCAAGCAGTGTTGGTTTGGATCCGCTTGCGACACTTGTGGGCATGTTTGTCGGATTGAAGCTCTTTGGTGTACTTGGACTAATCATCGGTCCTGTCAGCCTAGTCATCCTCGATGCATTCAACCGGGCGAATGTGCTGCGTGATCTTAGGACTTATATCATCAATGGTCGTGTCCGATAGCTTTAGTACAAGTTCATATGACAAAAGGCTCCGCCCCGCAGGAAATGATCTGCCAGGTGGAGCCTTTATAATGAGCCAACCATAAGATTACGGACGGCGGTAGAAGGTGATGCTGCCGTTTTTCATTTTTTTCTCAAGCCAACCCAGGAAAAATAAACGGTACACTGCACGTGTTAACGGAAACACCAGGGTAAATCCAATGATATCCGTCACAAACCCTGGAATCAGTAGCAGGAAACCACCCACAAAAATAAAAAGTCCGTCTACCATTTTCCGTCCAGGCACTTTACCGCGCTCCATCTCGGTTCTGGCATCGACGAGTACTTTTCGCCCTTCAAACTGCAGCATCGCTATACCAATCAAGGACGTGAGAATCATGAGAAGCAATGTCTTCCCGGCTCCGATCCAGTCACTCATCAAAATAAATCCAAACAACTCAATAACCGGAACGAATAATAGTATAGCCCACATCCATTTTCGCATTACCAATTACTCCTTTCCTGAGAGCCACACGTTCTCAAGTGCGCTGTAGAGCTCAGGGGCGGCCTTATCCAGCCTAACGGGTTTCCAGTTCCCATTCACCCACACATGTTGGGTAGAGCCTGTAACCAGTCGTTCTCCCGGAAGTGGTTCATCAGAAGTCCATACCTGTTCTCCAATGCCGATCTGTTTAGCAAGGTCTTCGGTCGTGCGTCTTACGTCGTACTCATAATTCAATCGCAGACCACTAAATGCAACAATTCGGGTGAATATCATAATCTCATCATCATACCTTGCAGGCTTATGATATTTCACATCCAGTCCGGTTACGGGAAGCAATAACCCCTGTTCCTCCATTTTACGATATGTATACCCCATTTGGCGAATCATCTCGGTTCGACCGATTTCAAACCAATTCAAATAATTGGCGTGATAAACCACACCCATCTGATCGCTCTCCTGATAGCGCACACGCAGACGTGCCGCGTACCAGTTTCCTTGGCTCTGTTCTTGCATGTTATCGGCCTCCTTGGTCTACCATTCATACGTACTCGTCAGGTAAAAAGTGTCATAAAGATGGAAAAAAGCAACGGGACAAATGCCCCATTGCTTCATTCCTGTTCATTTTCCAGCTAAAGCTTAATGCAATTAAGCGTTGTTTGGAATTTGGCTAACTTTGATCAGGTTAGTGGAACCGGAGCGTCCAAGAGGTACACCCGCAGTAATGACAACCAGATCTCCTTCTTTGACGATTCCGGATTTCACTCCGCCTTCGATAGCATTCTCAAACAAGGAATCCGTTGAATCGCAACGTCTGCCTTTGACCGGTGTAACACCCCAAGCTAGTGCAAGACGACGGGAAGTTCTATCTTCCGTTGTCACGGCAATGATTGGAGCTTCCGGACGATATTTGGAAACCATACGAGCCGTATGGCCAGATTCAGTCGAAGTAATAATCGCTTTTGCGTTCAAATCCTGAGCGGACAGGGCAACGGATTGGCTGATTGCTTCTGTAACGGTTGTTTGTTGTGCAACACGTTGTTTCAGATACAGCTCTTGGTAAGGCAGAGCAGACTCTGCTTTTTCCGCAATACGGGACATCGTCAGAACGGATTCCACAGGATATTTACCCGCAGCTGTCTCACCGGACAACATGATTGCATCTGTTCCGTCGAAGATCGCATTCGCTACGTCACTTGCTTCCGCACGTGTTGGACGCGGGTTGCGTTGCATGGAATCCAGCATTTGTGTTGCTGTGATAACCGGTTTGCCTGCAACATTACATTTTTCAATCATGCGTTTTTGTACCAATGGTACTTCTTCAGCAGGAATTTCTACGCCCAGGTCTCCACGAGCTACCATCAGGCCATCAGACACTTCAAGGATCTCATCCAGGTTGTCTACACCTTGTTGGTTCTCAATTTTGGAGATGATTTGGATATGTCCGGCATTGTGTTTTTCAAGCAGTTCACGAATTTCAAGCACGTCACTTGCTTTACGAACAAAAGAAGCCGCGATGAAATCGATACCTTGCTCAATACCAAATACGATATCGTTCGCATCTTTTTCAGTGATACCCGGCAGAGAAATGGCAACGCCCGGAACGTTAACACCTTTTTTGCTTTTGATCGTACCACCGTTAACGATACGGCATTTGATCTCGGTGCCTTGCACTTCCACCACAGTCAGTCCGATCAGACCGTCGTCGATCAGAATTGTAGATCCCGGCTCAACATCATTCGGCAGATCTGCATACGTAATGGAAAGACGTTCTTTGGTGCCCAGAATTTCTTCTGTTGTCAAAGTGATGTACTCGTCCTGAACCAATTCAATCGGTTCAACTTCAAGTTTACCTGTCCGAATTTCCGGTCCTTTGGTGTCCAAAAGGATTGCTACGGTTTTGTTCAACTCTTCGCATGCTTGGCGAATCGCTTTGATCCGTCCGCCGTGCTCATCGAAATCACCGTGGGAGAAGTTCAGACGGGCCACGTTCATACCGGCCATAATCAATTTTTTGGTATTCTCCAGTGATTCACTGGATGGACCGATTGTACATACAATTTTCGTTTTGCGCATTTTGGGTTTCCTCCGATTTTAAAAGGTCTCTCTGTATATGTCTTTTTTCTTTTTCCAACTATTAAATTTACTATACTTTCGTTCATTTGTATAGGAAATTCGTCACATCATTCTGCATTTACCGACAAATTATTCACTGCATCGGTTCGAACGGGTTCCTCAGGGGCTTCAACTGGGGCCGGTGGCGTTGACGATTCGAACGTAACGGATCCGATTTTGCGGAATTTTTCGTAACGATCCTGCTTCAGCTGATCCCCACTCCAGTCTTTCATCTCTTCCAGATGACGAACGAGAGCTTCGCTGATCGCTGATGCAGTACCTTCGTAATCCCGGTGTGCACCACCACGTGGTTCAGGAACAATTTCCTCAATCACTTCCATTTCAAGCAGATCCTTGGCTGTAATTTTCATCGCTTCAGCTGCCTGATCTGCCTTGGACGCATCCTTCCACAGAATAGATGCAGCACCATTAGGAGAGATCGCTGAATAAATGGCATGCTCCAGCATGAGTACACGATTGCCTACAGCCAGGGCGAGTGCGCCGCCGCTTCCACCTTCGCCAATGACCACAACAATAACAGGCACCGTGAGCTTCGCCATTTCAATCAGGTTACGGGCGATTGCTTCCGATTGACCTCTCTCTTCTGCAGTATTACCCGGATAGGCTCCTTTAGTATCAACAAATGTAATAATTGGACGACCAAATTTATTGGCCTGCTTCATCAGCCGCAGTCCTTTGCGGAAACCTTCCGGATGCGCGCTCCCGAAAAAGCGGGCGATATTATCTTTCGTATCTTTCCCCCGCTGTTGTCCGATGACGGTTACCGTTTTTCCATTCAGCTTCGCAAGGCCGCCAACGACAGCCAGATCGTCACCAAACATCCGATCACCGTGGAGTTCGATAAAATCGGTGAAAATCAGCTGGATCAGGTCCAGTGCAGTCGGACGCTGTTGATGACGCGCCAGATGCATTTTCTGAGCCGCTGTTATGCCGGAATAGATCTCTTCTTCAAGTCTATGATAACGTTCCTCCAGGCGGGCAATCTCATCCGTGAAATCAATGCCCTTTTCCTGTCCGAACTGTACAAGCTCCTCAATCTTTTTGCGCATCTCAACCAGAGGCGCTTCATATGGCAACTCACCCGCCATTTAGACCCCTCCTTTTTCGCTGTGCATATCCAGAAGCTTGGCAAGGGTCGTACGAAGTTCCTTCCGGTGAATCACCAAGTCCAACTGACCATGCTGCATATTAAATTCTGCCGTCTGGAAATCATCAGGCAGCTTCTGACGGATGGTTTGTTCGATGACAATTCGGCCGGCAAAGCCAAATACGGCGCCTGGCTCAGCAATATTGATATCGCCCAGACTGGCAAAACTCGCCGATACCCCGCCTGTTGTCGGATCCGTGATGACCGAAATATAAAGCCCTCCCTGTTCATCCAAACGAGACAGGGCCGCACTTGTTTTGGCCATCTGCATCAAACTGAGGATGCTCTCCTGCATCCGGGCTCCACCTGAAGTGGAGAATATAATCAGGGGAAGATGCTTTTCGGTCGCGTGCTCTACAGCACGGGTAATTTTCTCACCAACAACAGAACCCATGCTGCCTGTGAAGAAGTCAAAACTCATGACAGCAACAACCACAGGTAAACCTTCAATCGTTCCTTCACCCGTGATGACTGCTTCCTTCAGGCCCGATTTCAGGCGCTGCTGCTCCAGCTTGCTGCTGTATCCTGGAAAACCAAGCGGATCCACCGATACCATGTCGGCATCCAGTTCAACAAAGCCTTGCTCGTCCAAAACCATGGCAATACGCTCCATGGCATTCAAGCGCATGTGGTAGCCGCAAGCAGGACATACTTTCAGATTTTTCTCCAATTCCTTGCTATATTGAATCGTGCCGCATTTGCTGCACTTGTTCATAAGCCCTTCAGGGATTTCACGCTTTGGACGTTCTCCGGCTTCCTGGCCTTCGCCACGAACCGCACGCTCGGAAGGTATGGTAGCGTACTTCCGTTTTTTTTGGAATATATCTTTGAACACAACTACACCTCTCCAGCCGTTGATTTGATAGCCGCACCCTGCAGTACGTCGCTTAAAAGCCACTTCTACACAGGTACTGCGGTAAACCGCTTACGACCCACACGCTATAATGGGCCTTGTCCAGGCATTCACAACAAAAAAATCCGCCGGTATAAGGCAAGAATCAGCGGCTTCTGTCAGCACAATTGATGTTACCTGCAATAACCGAAAGATTGTTGCGCGGAAATGCTTGAACTTGTCTCGGTAGGGTCTCCGGGAGCAGCCTGGTCAGTCCATAGCCTAACAAAAAAAGAAGGAAGGACAGCAGCATACAATACATGCAAGTCGATTCCTCTCTCCGCTTGCGCGGTCAGCCCCTTATGTACCGATGGTACTTACTCATTCGCCAAGGCACCTCTGATGTCGAAACAAATCAGGAATGCAGAATCGAATTCAGCACTTCCTGGACTTCTTCCAATTCCCCAGAAGGGACGCGAATCTCAAATTGCTGCTTGGATAAACTGATGGGACGGGTCTGTACCAGAAAACCTTCTTCCGAAAGCTTGGTCTTAATCTTGTCCGCAACCTTTGCTGTCGGTGCAATGTAAATCACCGTCCACATGCCATGTCCGCCCCCTAAGCTAATGTTCAGAGCCCGTATATTGGACTAATGATACCATACCTCACTTTTTTTCTGCAAGGAAGGGTTCGGGACCTAACGGGAGAAAACGGGAACTTGAGGGACATTTGTCCCACTAGGATAACCGATATGGTTAACACTTTGTTCCTGTATTCTGGCAAATAGATTCAGGCTTTCAGGTTCTTCAGGGCAGCACAGCCGCCCTGAAATGTCCTGCAGCTAGGAGGGAATTATATATCCTTGGGGTATTTTTTGGCATTAAGATTCTTGTGCGCTATTCGGGCGGAAGCCGCGGCAGCGAGACCGGCAACCAGGTCGTCCAGGAAAACATGAATGCCTGATCCATCTTCATTCAAATCGTGAATGACGCCTATTTTTTCTTTATCGAGGTAACCAAAACTGGTTAAACCAATCATGCCATACACATGGGTGATGCCAAGGGCCAGAGTCTCGTCCACTCCATACAGGGATTCATCCGCTTCCATAATCGCTTGCAGAGGCTGCGGCAGGAGACGTTTCTCTGCCAGCTCGTCTAGAGCAATGCCTGTATACAAGGTATACTGAACCTCTCTTTTTTGCAGCACTGATTTCACACTCGTTACACAGTCATCCATGGTCAGTTCCGGGTGGTACCCTTTTTGCAGACGATATACAATTTCAGCGATTGCATCAATCTGTACACCCCGCCGGGCCAGCATGGCTTCTACGATTTCATATGACATATCTCGACCTCCCGCATCGCTCCCCCGAGGACCGCCAGGTCCTTCGGTGTTCTCAAGTGTATGCGGCAAACTTGCAAAACGTTCATAAAAATCGCTAATGTCTCTTCTTTCAAGGCGGACAAATATTATTCCAGCAACAGCTCTTCCCGCTGTGGGCAAACAGAAGAACCTGCCCCATGCAACGGACAGGTTCTCACTAAATGTTATTGGCTCCAATCAAGCCATTACTTAATTTTGACCGTACCTTCGCCCAGCATCCGTTCCATCTCAGAGAACAGCGTTGGCGACGGTTTGATCCGGTAAGCATCACTTAATGCAAGCAGCTTCTGCTGCTGCTCATAGAAGAGCACCGTTGCAACCGGTCCGGGATGCTGCTGTAGGAGCTGCTTCAGGCGTGCCAGCAGCTCCGGCTTCTCGGACTGAGGAGTAATCTTCACGAACACCCGCTGCTGAGCAGCCTGAGACCGGCGGCTTTGCTCGGTTCCACCAGTAGCAGCGGTGCGGCCTGCCGATGATCCTATCGCCACCTCGGCCATGCCTGTCCCTTCCCCGCTGCGCGCTGCTGCGGGGCCTCCGCCTGTGCTGCTGTGCTGCGCTCCGGCTCCCGCACCGGCTGGCTGCCGTGCCGGAGCTGCCGGGCGGGAAGGGCTGCCGCTGCCGGGCTTGCCGCGCCGTTCACGGCTGCGCAGCTGCTGTTCCAGTGCCGCCTGTGTGAGCGGCGCCACCTCCTCAGCCAGCAGCTTAAACCCTTCGTCCTGCTGCTGCACCTTGGCACGCACGACGAGCAGTTCACCTTTCCCGACATGCTGCTGGCTGCGCCGCCATACTTCGGGAAAGAGAACCACTTCGCAGCGTTCGATCTGGTCTTCCAGCTCCATGAACGCCATGGCCTTGCCCTGTTTCGTCGTAATCGACTTCACGGACACCACCATCCCGGCAGCGACGGCCATCGTATCGTCGGCTGCTTCCGTGAGCTCCATGATCCGGTCCGCTCCGCTTGATTCGAGCACATCTTCATAATCATCCAGCGGATGCCCGGAGAGATACAGGCCCAGCAGTTCTCGTTCAAGCTCCAGCTGCTGACTGGCTGAATAAGCCGGGATCTGGGGATATTCAATCTCCCAGTTCGGTGTCTCAACGAAATCAAACAGCTGAATTTGCAGATCCTCGCGCTCCTTCCGCCACTTCAGAGCTGCCTCTACCGTTTCGTCCAGCATCGCGAGCAGCTGTGCACGGTGACCAGGCAAGGTGTCAAAGGCCCCCGCCTGAATCAGCGATTCAATGACACGTTTGTTGCAGACACGCAGATCAACACGGCGACAAAAATCGAGCAGACTGTCGAATGGACGTTCCTTGCGAACCATCATAATGCTTTCCATCGCTTGCGTGCCAACGTTCTTGACAGCCGCAAGTCCAAAACGGATGGATCCGGAAGCAGACGCCTCAGCCTGAATCTGGTCAGAAGCACCGGACTCTCCCATATCACTTCGGTTCAAACGTTCTCCTGCTGGCAGTGCATTATCTTCTCCATGAGTCCCCTCATCCTGCATGCCTTCAGGCATCACGGTCGCGGCCTCCCAGCCATAAGAAGGGTCACCCTCTTCGGGCATTGGACCCGGGTCATCCGGCAGTGGTGCTTCGCCATAGTCAGCCTGACCGGCATGATCATAAGCCTCATTCCGAGTGCCATCCTCGTTATCCGCAAGGGACTCGTCAGACTGATGCTTCTCCGCTTGGCCGGATATTGCGAAGGCCGGAGTAAACAGAATGCCACTCTCGTTCACATCAGGCGGTAATACTTCAATCCCCATACGCCGACATTCCACGACGTATTCCGCAACTTTGCGGTGACTGCCCATAACGGCTGTCAGCATGGATGCCATAAAATGAACCGGGTAATGGGCCTTCAGGTATGCCGTCTGGAATGCCAATACACCATATGCCGCGGCATGGGCACGCGGAAAACCATAGTTAGCGAATTTGACAATCATGTCGTAGACCAGGTCCGCCTCTTCTTCACTATAACCTTGTTTGAGACTGCCCTGAACAAAATGTCCACGTTCCAGATCGAGCACTTCCCGTTTTTTCTTGGAGACCGCTCGGCGCAGCAAATCCGCTTCACCCAGTGAGAAACCCGCCATGCGAGAAGCAATCTGCATAATCTGTTCCTGGTACACAATGATGCCATACGTATCCTTGAGAATGGATTCCAGATCAGCATGGGGATAATCGACCTCAATCTGTCCATGCTTGCCCTGAATGTACTTGGATATAAACTCCATCGGTCCTGGGCGATACAAAGCGAGAACGGAAATGATGTCTTCAAATACACTTGGCTTCAGATCCTTCAATACACGCCGCATGCCTGCGGACTCCAGCTGAAATACACCCATCGTGTCACCACGGCCAAGCATCTCATACGTCAGTGCATCGTCATCCGCTATATCACGGAAATCCGGAACTTCGCCCTCATCTCCGATCCAGCGCAGGCAGCGCTCAATAATGGAGAGGGTACGCAAACCTAGAAAGTCCATTTTGAGCAGCCCGATCGACTCCAGGTTTTCCATTGAATACTGGGTTAACGCGGTTCCTTCACTTCCTTCCTGAAGCGGAACGGCATCGGTCAGCGGATCGCGGGATATAACGACCCCGGCAGCATGCGTGGAAGCATGACGCGGCATGCCTTCCACCTTCATGGCCATGTCCAGCAATTCACGGGTTTTGGGCTTTGTTTCATATAAAACCTTCAGTTCAGGCGTTGCTTCCATGGCACGCTGTATGTTGATTCCAAGCTGTGCAGGAATCAGCTTCGCCGCTTTATCCACCTCACCATAAGGGACATTCAGTGCCCGTCCAACATCCCGCACGGCTGCACGCGCAGCCATCGTACCAAAGGTGATAATCTGCGCCACGTGTGCTTTACCGTATTTGTCTGCAACATAGTCAATAACCTCATCCCGCCGCTCATCGCTGAAGTCGATATCAATATCCGGCATGGAAATACGTTCGGGATTCAGGAACCGCTCAAAGAGCAGATTATATTTCATCGGATCGACATCGGTAATACGCAGTGTGTAGGCAACGAGACTTCCCGCCGAGGAGCCCCGGCCCGGTCCGGTAACGATTCCCTGCCTGTGGGCATATGCGATAAAATCCCATACGATCAGGAAATAATCCGAGAAGCCCATACTGTCGATGACCTGAAGCTCATAGTTCAGTCGCTGTTCGAGTTCGGCACGGAGCTCCGAATCCGTCCAACGTTCAGTATCCGCATAGCGGTCTTTCATGCCTTCTTCACAGAGTTGTCGCAGGTAGTTTGAAGGACTCTGTCCCTCGGGCAGCGGTCTGTACTCGGGCAAGATCGACTTGCCGAATTCCAGCTGCAGCTCACAGGAATCAGCAATGCGAACGGTGTTCTTCAACGCCTCTTCCACATGAGGGAACAAGCGGGCCATCTCCTGCTCACTTTTCAAATATAGCTGGTTGGTCCCAATCCGAAGGCGACTCTCATCATCTACGGTTTTTCCGGTACCGATGCAGATCAATACATCCTGAAGTTCGGCGTCCGCTTCCGACAGGTAATGCACATCATTTGTCGCCACAAGCGGAATATCCAGTTCCTCAGCCAGACGGATTAATTGGGGGTTAACTCTTTTTTGCTCTGCCAAACCGTGATCCTGAAGCTCCAGATAGAAATCAGGGCCAAAAATATGTTTGTAACGCAGCGCTGCACGCCGTGCCTCTTCCTCTCGACCATGCAACAAATGCTGGGGCACTTCTCCTCCCAGACAAGCACTAAGACAGATGATGCCCTCGTGATGGGCGGCCAGGCTCTCCATATCGATACGTGGCTTGTAATGAAAACCTTCCAGATGCCCAATGGAGCATAATTTCATCAGGTTGCGGTAACCCGTCATGTTTTTGGCCAGCAAAATCAGGTGATGAATCGGCTGATCCTTGCGGCTTCCCCGTTCCTTCCGGGACCCTGCGGTCATGTAAGCCTCACATCCGATAATCGGCTTGATGCCCCGCTCGATACAGGCTTTATAAAAGGGAACAGCGCCATACATGACGCCGTGATCGGTCAATGCGAGTGTAGTCATTCCAAGATCTGCGGCCTGGTTCACGAGATCCGGAATACGCGCAGCGCCGTCCAGCAAACTATATTCACTATGAACGTGCAAGTGCACAAAAGAACTCATGTTCGTTTCTTCCTTTCGCCGCGGATAGCTGCAGCATCTGTCTTCCGAGCCCATCTGCTGCCTATCTTTCTTCTATATGAATACAATAAATGAATAAAAATTCATCAGGTAAAACGGGACTTTATTATTCTATTTTATCATAACGCCCGGGGGCACGCCCATACAATAGAAGTACAAGCCGCTCCCCCTGTTTCGGACCAGTGACAGGAGGTGTGCTGCTGGGTCTGAAAGGGGTGTTTGCCGATGAGCACATTTTTGTCCAAAGCCATTCTTGATTTCTTTATTGCGTTTGGAATCGTGCTGGGCGGCGCGATGATCGGGGGGATTGGCGCCGTTATCTCTCTCCAGCCTCCGACTCAGACGATGCTTGATATTTCCGGGAAAATAAAAATATGGGCGCTTGCAGCAGCGGTGGGTGGCACCATTGACCCCATGCGTGTCATTGAGAGCAACTTCCTCGACGGCAATCTGTCTCCGGCGGTCAAGCAGATTTTATACCTGATCTCAGCCTTTATGGGAGCTCATATGGGAACCGAACTCGTAAAATGGGTATGCGGTGGAGGCCGGGGTTAATATGAAACCGGGACAGCGCCCATGAGGATCCCACCATTTTCACGCTACCGCCCGCTTATGCGCATGACCGCTGTGTTTGTCCTGGGAATGATTGCAGGAAGCATCGTATATAACGGTATATTTCACCTGAGTTATAACGAACTGTGGCTCAACAATCAAGAATTGCAGCTTCAGCTGCATCAGAATGAGGAGGATATCAAAACGCTGAAAAAATACAGTAAACGGCAAACCGTCATCAAGGAAATCAAGGTCCGTGCCGAAGAGTCGGACAAAGGTCCGGACGAGGCTTCTCTAAAAATCATGCTGCAGAAGCTCGGAGATGAGCTGGAGGTTCTGAGGGGACGTGATGTATTTAATATTGATGAGTACAGCAAAATGACACGCATTATGCTAAACCAGAAAGTTTACAGAGTAAGAGAAAAAGAATACACCGTTCAGGTTAAAACGATGCTCGTTATGGAAGGCGTACTGCAGGTTTGGGTACAAATTCGGATGCATGTCCCCGCTTAACCCCGGGGAAGCAGCTAGAAAAAACTGCCCTTGTCCTCTGTCCGCGTGGTACAATAAGGGCAGTAAATGCTTTCCAGAAAAGGAGCTGCTGATTCGTGTTGATCGATGTACTCAAGTATGCCCTAATCGCCATTTTTGCCATAGCCATGGTCTGCTCAGCTCTGAACAGCATTCGTTCACATCGGGCCACCAATACCGCTGATGCCGGTCTCTATCGTTCGTGGACCAACATCTGGATGGGGGGCATGCTGGTTGTTCTGTCCGTAATCCTCATGTTTGTCTTCACCGGCTCCAGTCTTTCCATTGTTGTGGAAGCGCTCTTTCTGATTATCGGTGCCTACAATCTGTTTGCCGGTTTGCGCAACCGCAGTTACTACGTCCGTCTTCAGGAACACAGTAGAGATCAGGCAGGCAGCACATCCAGACAATCCGTCTGATGCACATCTTAATCATGGATTGCAGCAAAAAGAGGTTATCCCCATCCATCAATGCATGTCTGAAATCCGGCTGTGGAACAGCGGTTCGACAATGCTGGCAGGAGGATATCCTCTTTTTTTATGCGTATTGAAGCAGCGACATCTGAATTAGGCATGATCAATGGACTGCAGCGTCATTACTGCTTTGCATACCACGTTTCCTTCACGGGTAATGACAATGTCCATTTTGCAGGTCCGGCGGCTGGTCTCCAGAATGACCGGACGAACCAGAATCTGATCTTCAATCTGCACCGGATGGACAAAATACGTCGTCACATTATCCACGACATAATCGTTCCCTGTGACGTCCCAGGCTGCCCGCCGACCTGCCTGTGTCATGACGTTCAGAAGCACCCCTTCCGAGATCGTGCCCAGGTCGGTCGCCATCTGCGGAATAATGAACCCGTGGAACATCAGCTCATTCTGTTCACCACGTTCCTCGGCAAACCCGTTCCAGATCAGATGATCAAAAGTTTCTCCAAGCTGCGGCTGCTTTTGCGCGTCACGCATCGCCTGCAGCACTTCCTTACGTGTGACCGAGGCAATCAACTTGCGATTCCGATCCACGATGGGCAGAAAGTCAATGCCTTCCCATGTCATAATTTGTGCAGCGGAAGCCAGAGAAGTTTGCAGCGAAGCCGTGATCGGGCGGCGAACAACGCATTTCTCAATGCTCTGCTCTTCCTGAAGCTCACTCACATCTTTCAGGCTGACAATACCGATAACACGATTCCATTCGTCAACCACCGGGAAGCGATGTTCTCCCGTTTCGGCTACCAGCTTGTGAAAATCAGCCGCAGAGCTGGTGACTTTAAGTACTTGAAGACGCGGCTTCTGACCGATGATGTCCTCTACTAGCATTATTTTTTTCTTGATCAGCCGGTCGAAAATCGCCCTGTTAATCATGGAAGCCACGGTAAACGTATCATGTCTGGAGGAAATAATCGGAAGTCCTAGTTCATCAGCCAGCAATCTGACTTCACGGCTTGTGCCGAATCCACCAGTTATAAGCACACCTGCTCCCTGCTCAAGGGCAAGGGAATGAGCGTTGTCCCGGTTACCAACAATCAATAAACTTCCGGCATCAATATAACGGGCCATGGCCTGCTCTTTCATCGCGCCAATTACATACTTGTGCAGCGGTTTGGCCAGGCCATCACTACCCCCGAGCACGTGGCCTTCCACGATGGTAACCACATCGGCAAAGGTCAGTTGTTCTGACATGCCGCGTGGCCTCTTCTCAATACGCACCGTACCAATCCGTTCCTTGGTCACCACCAGCCCAAAGTTCTCTGCTTCTTTTACAGCACGATAAGCTGTACCCTCACTTACACCAAGTTCTTTTGCAAGGCCGCGAACCGATATTTTACTGCCCACTTTTAATTGCTCTATATGTTGCAGCAGCTGTTCGTGCTTCGTCACGTTTTCTTCCTGTCCGTCCATCTGTACCACCCCCGGAGTTGCATCTGTACTATTCTGTATCTATTATAACACGGCCTGAGGAAAATAACCCCATTCCCAACTCTTCGTTTATCAACCTAAAAAAGACCGAATATCCTTCAACATGAAGGATATTCGGTCTAAATATCTCGACTTGGCCAGTGAATCAAACCTTATACAGACTTGCTCTGCTCCTGCTTGTCCACCAGCTTCATCTCCCACTGCCGCAGCTTGGCCCGCCGGACAGCTTCCAGTGCACGCTTCTTCTCTTCATCTACACCGAGAATGAAATGAAGGTGTGCACCAACGATTAATAGTGAGAACAGCACCCATACGATGCCAAAGATATTAACCCAGTCCATTCCACCAGCGAATGAAATTCGCGGCAGCGCGATCACCAGCATGGCCAGTGCGATAAGCAGATAGATCACATGTTTTGCCTTTTTTAACCTTTTCACCATTCACAGCTCCTTCGTTCTTGATCGACTCTATATGTCTAGTCTATGAACGGGAACCATGTAATATGAAAGGTTTAGACAAATAACCTGTACAATGATCTAGGCTTCAGCGCCGCCATACAGATGGCCCAGGCTGTCTGCAATAATTTTGTTCACATCTTCAATGATAACGCTCAGACGACGCTCGGCGTCAAACAGACGACGGATGTTAAGATTCAGGCTCAGCACCTCAAACAGCTTCTCCATTTTCTCCATCTCGTCCGGAGCCGGCATGTCACCACTCATCATGCGCTGTTGCAATTCCATCTGTTGATCGCGGAAACTGTCCAGCATACGCTTCGCCTCCGGATCAGCTTCAATCAGCTTCATCGCGGAAGTAATTTCTTCCACCTCGCTGCTTTCTCTCAGTGCTTTGGCCAAATCATTGGCTTTGTCATAAATGTTCACTATTATTCCTCCTCAAAATTGGATCGTTCTGCTGCTATTCATCAGTTCCTCATCATTCTCGTCGTAACGTTCATCCGTGTTAATACACGTATTTCTCTTCCGTCAAACAATGGCTGGCCCAGACAGGTCATCGATTACGATGCCAAATCAATTGCATTTAATCCAAATGGGTCAATCACCAAGGGGTATATGTCCTCATATGATGAAGCACATGCCATGTTCAGATGCCGTTCAACTTCGAGATCAGACATCAAGTTGCCGCCCGGAAGGAGATCCGTGATGTCCACTAAAAAAGTAACGATTCAGGTTACCGGCTCGGGCATCCTGCAGGACGACGTCATCATGCTGGGCGAAGGGGTGCTCAAAGCACTTAAGATCCCTTCGGGAAGGCCGCTTCAACTACAATTCGGCTCTTACCGTCGTGAAGTCACTGTTATCCCGGTTCCCAGGTATGACGGTCTTCGCATCAATCAGACGGTAGCCAGCAAGACCGGCCTGGTTCCCCGTTCGGTCCTGAGTGTATCCTATCGTTCAGCCAGCCGTACGCTGCGCCTTGGACCCTTTATCAGTGTGCTGGTAAGCCAGGACTATCCCGATCAGCCCGATCGGCCCTTTGGCTCCATCACGATGTTCTGTCATGAACTGGTGAACGCCTGCCGTAAGCGAGGCGCCTATGTATCCTTTTTTACACCGGAGGATATCGGAGCGGTAACGGGTCATATTCAAGGCTGGGTGTATGATGACGGCTGGAAAAAGACGGTTCTGCCCATTGCAGACGTCGTCAATAACAGGCTGACATCCCGTAAGCTTGAGAACAAACCTAGCGTACAGCATTTCATGAAAGAAGTAAAATCTCTCTACGGCACACAAACCTTTAATGAAAAATTCCTGGACAAAAATGAAGTGTTTGATGCCTTGAAGTCCATTACTACACTCAAAAGGGTCCTGCCCGAATCCCATCTGCTGAAGTCATCAGCCACGCTCAAAACGATGTGCACCCGGCATCCGGTTGTATTTCTCAAACCTGTGCGAGGTTCACTTGGCAAAGGGATCATCCGGGTTTCCCGTCAAATTGACGGCAGTTTCCTTACACTCGCTACAAGCGTCGGGGGCACCCGTAAACAAACGTATGCTTCATTGGATAAACTCTATGCGAGTCTGTCTGGAAAAATGAAAACGACGCGTTATCAGATCCAGCAAGGGCTGTCTCTCATCGACAACAGCGGCCGGCCTGTCGACTTCCGTGCTCTGGTGCAAAAAAATCGTACCGGCAAATGGAGTGTCACCTCCATTGTGGCCCGCATTGCCGGAGGCAGCCACTACGTATCCAATCTGGCTCGCGGCGGAAGCCTCAGTACAGTGAAGGACGCTGTGGCCAAAACCCAGCTGTCGGCATCTGCCAAAGCCTCCGCTTATGCGGGGCTCCATACGGCGGCGCTCGATATTGCCAAAGGGATTGAAAGTGCCATTCCCGCCCATTTCGGTGAACTTGGTATCGATCTCGCGATGGACACCACTGGACGTGTCTGGCTGCTGGAGGTTAATTCAAAACCATCCAAGAATGACAATACGCCACTGAGCGAGAGTAAAATTAGACCTTCAGTCAAAGCCATGCTGGAATACTCCACCTATCTGGCGGGATTCTGAAGAGTTGTCCAACACAGGAGGTGCATTCCAATGCGATCATCGCCGCAAACAAAAACCTTAGCGGTACTAGTCCGTGGAGCAGAAGGGGCACCACCCTTCTCGGATGAACTCTTTTGCCGCCGTCTCAGTTTGGAGAGCCATCATTTTGACCTGAATATTATCGTACTGCCCATATCCAGTGACCGAGATGATCCTCTGCCGCAAAAGGGATACATTTACCGTAACGGGCTATGGAAAACAGCACCTATTCACGGAGTGCAGATGCTGATGGACCGGTGTCTGCTGCCACTTCCAAAAAAATGGAGACAGCAGCTTCAGAAGCTTACTATATCCAGTAGTGTGCACGTAAGACCTTATTGGTCTGCTTCCTTGCCTGGTAAATGGAAAGTCCATCGGGTATTGTCTCGTGAACCACAGTTGCGCAAACTTCTTATCCCTACCGTTCTCCTTCAGCCTGGTGCTCCATGGGAGAAATGGCTGGAACGATGGCCTAAGGGGCTTTTCTTCAAGCCTGTATCAGGGACCCATGGCAAGGAAACGTTTCGTCTCACCCATGAAAACGCTAAGTCTTCATGGACTATGGAAGGCCGAGATAAGAATAACGAACGTTTTTACCGTACTTTCTACACTCGTCATACGCTCTCGGCCTGGCTTGAATCCCAGATCGCCGATCGCCAATGGATCATGCAGCCCTATCTGGATTTGAGTCATGATCGTCATCCATTTGACATTCGGGCCCTGGTTCAAAAAAACGGACATGGGCAATGGACCTTGACCGGCTGTATGGTGCGTGAGGGCGCAGAAGGTTCCCTCACTTCCAATTTGCACGGCGGGGGAAAAGCGCATCCTGCCCGCCCTTATCTGCTGAATCGATACGGGGACATTCGTACCGACATCCTTCTAGAATCGATCAGCCGGGCTGCTGCTCTGATTCCCCCCTTGCTGGAGAGTCAATTCGGCAGACTTGCTGAACTCGGACTGGATTTCGGAGTGGATTCCAAAGGTCGTCTCTGGCTGCTGGAGGTCAATTCGAAGCCGGGGCGTTCTTCATTCGCAGAGGCAGGTGACCGACAGATGCAGACACTGACCTACACCAAGCCGCTTGCCTATGCACGTTATTTGCTGCAACAACATGTTCTCTCGGACGTCGTTCGTCCAATGAAAATGCCGAATACATCCAGCACAGCTGGCCTGAAACCCATCCCGATTCACGGCGGCTAGGCCCGCAGCGCCCGCTTGCCATGGAGCCGAAGGATTTTTTCAGGATAGGAGGATAAATCATGAGTTTGACCTTTTGCAATCTGCATTTTACGCAGCAACCGGATAAAGTGGTTTATGTATCCAACGCATTAATGAAAAGTCTGAATCTATCCGGCAAAAAAACGATACATCTGCGGTTTGGGCGAGACCGGGTGCCGGCTACCATCAAACCGATCAAAAAGGCAGGGAAACATCTCTATCTCGCCTCGGGCATACGCAATCTGATGAACGTTCCCAAGCGGGGCAGCATCTATCTGCGCAATCTGCAAAATGATGAAGTCCAGCTCGGACCGCTGATCGGGGTATTGTCCGACGGACCTGCGACGAGCTCCAATCCGTTTGGCTCCCGTACCGGGTTTATCAAGCAATTGCTCCGCGAAGGAAGCCGCAAATCGTATATATTTGCGTTCACACCGAGAGATATCAACTGGCAGAATGAAACAGTATCCGGTTTTTTTCTGAACGAAAACGGAAGCTTTGTTCGCAAAACGGTACCCTTGCCAGACGTTGTCTACAATCGTTTACCCAGCCGCCGCTCCGATTTCTCGCCTGCCATCAATCAACTGCGGGAACGGTTTGTCCGGCGCAAAATACCCTTTTTCAACTGGAGCTTTTTCAATAAATCGGATATCTACCACCTCCTTGAGAATGATCCTGAAGCAGGTCGGTATATTCCCGAATCCATCACCAATCCGAACGTGGAACAAATGAGAGAAATGCTGGAACGACACCAGTTTGTATACTATAAGCCCACTGCTGGAAGTCTCGGCAACGGCATCTATCGCTTGACCTATTCGCCCAAACGCGGATATTTCGCACGTTACCGCAAAAAAGGTGGCAATGCCCTCCTGCGCTTCGGCTCATTCAACAGCCTGATGCGCATGCTTCAGGGGAGACACGGCAAACAGCTCCGTGGATATGTCGTTCAGCAGGGAATACGCCTGATTGAGATTGACGAATGTCCAATTGATTTTCGTTTTCACATGCACAAAAATGGTAGCAATCAATGGGTCGTCGTCGGCATCGGCGCCAAAAAGGCTGGTCGGGGCAGCGTGACCACGCACATTAAAAACGGCGGCTCCCTGATGACCCCCGAACAGGCGCTTAGCCGCAACTTCGGGGACCGTGCGGGAGAAGTGCTTCAGCAGGCCAAATCCGTCGCTATTACACTGGCCCAGGCGATTGAAACCCAGCACCAGCATCTGATTGGTGAGATTGGCTTTGATCTGGGCATTGATCAGGAGGAACATGTATGGATGTTCGAAGCGAACGCCAAACCCGGGCGCTCCATTTTCCGTCACCCTTCACTCCGGGTGGAGGGAAAATCGTCAGTGGAGCACATTTTGGAACACTGCCTGTATTTGAGCAAATTCCGGAAGAGGGACGGCATTTGATGAGCCTTCATGATGATTTCAAACCTGTCATTGCCGTGTTGACCATGCACGACAACCAGCGGGGTTTCAGGGGAAACCATCAAAATTTTCTGGACATTATACAGACAGGCGAAAACATGGGTTATCAGGTGTATATCGTAACTGTAAAAGATTTGAATGTGACTGGTCCAACCGTTAAGGGCTACACATATAACAAAGGGAGTGGAAAATGGACTTCGCAGTCCTTCCCTCTCCCTCATGTACTGTATAATCGCATTCCTTACCGGGAGGATGAGCGAAAATCTTCCGTTCAGCGCAAAATCGAGGAATGCATGCAATCGGGGATCGAACTGTATAACCCTTTTTTCTTCAATAAATGGGATCTGTTCGAATGGCTTAAGAAGTCCAAATCCACCCAGCGCCTGATCCCTCATACACGCCGGATGCGCAGTGCCTCTACGCTCGGTACGGTGCTTCGGACCTATCCCTATTTGTATCTGAAACCGGAGAGCGGCAAGGCAGGCAAGGGCATCATGATGTTGAAGTTTCAGGAAAAGGAACGCCTTCCATTTCGGCTAAAAATTCAAAGTTCCCGAAAGAGCACCACGTACAAGGCAGCTACACTTGCCAAGTTGTGGACTCGAATTCGCAGGGAAACGGGGCATACCCCTTATATCATGCAGCAAGGAATAGAACTCGCTTCCTCCCACAAACGCCCCTTCGATCTGCGTGTTCTTGTGCAGAAGAACGGCAAAGGGCAGTGGAGCGTAACGGGTATCGGTGCCAGACTGGCTGGCTCGCGAAGCATTACAACCCACGTTCCACGCGGAGGCAGTGTAGAGGATCCGGAGCAGCTTCTTACAGAACTGTTTGGAGAAGAAACAACAGCATCTCTCATGAAAAGAGTCAAGTCCACTTCATTAATGATTGCAAGACAGGTTGAACGGGGGTCCGGACATACGCTTGGCGAGATGTCTATGGATCTGGGCATCGATGATCTGGGAGAGATCTGGTTCTTCGAAGCCAATGCCAAACCAATGAAATTCGATGAACCCCAGATTCGGAAAAAATCATTGGAACGCATTTTTCAATACAGTGCCTATCTTGCACGCCAGTCCAAACGATAATGGAAAGGAATAACAGCTAAAGAAGGTGATTGTTTGTGTCCTCACCTGTTCTAGGCATTATGACGTTGTACTTAAACGAACATCGCGCCTTGGAAGAACGGAACATCTACCGCAGAATGATCCTCGAGGGACGCAAGCGGGGACTCGACATCTATGTGTTCACACCTGCGGATGTACATCCCGGAGGCAAACAGATCGAGGCCATGGTCTTCCACTCGGAAAAGGGATGGTCCAGGGAAAGGCGTTCCTTTCCGGATCTGATCTTTGACCGCTGCCGCATACAGCGAAACCGCAGATTTCAGCAGCTGCTCGCCTTTCGTGAAAAATATGGGCATCTACTCTTCCTAAACAGGCCGCTTCGAAATAAATGGACCATACATCAGACCCTTTCAGCCAAATCCGCTTTTCGCGAACATCTTCCAGAAACCGTTCTGTTTCATGATATGTCTGATGTCAATCGAATGCTTAAAGCCTCCTCGTTGATCTATCTGAAGCCCATAAACGGAACAGGTGGACGTGGTATCTTGCGGATCGAACGAATCAGTGGAGAAGCCAACATGGTCCTGGTCCAGGGACGTGACCAAAAACGGCGTATCATTACCCCGCGCAAAGTGCATTTATCACGCCTTGGTTCGCTGCTCCAGCATTGGAACATGAAGGATAAATATCTGGTTCAGGAAGGCATCCAGCTCCAGCTTCCGAATGGACGTGTACATGATTACCGCATGCTCGTCCAGAAAAATGGCGAGGGAGAATGGGAGCTTACCGGTTGTGCTGGACGTATGGGAGCAGAGAAAAGTGTGACTTCGAATCTGCATGGCGGCGGTCAGGCCGTTGCCATGCACCGTTTGATGAAACAATGGATTCCTGATGAAGAGCTGAGAACAGAAATTAATGCTACCGCAGAGAAATTCGGCATTTCAGTCGCCTCATTTCTGGAAGACACGTACGGTGATCTATGTGAGCTCGCTTTGGATTTGGCGATCGACAAGGATGGCCGCATCTTCCTGCTTGAAGTGAATCCCAAACCTGCACGTGAAGTATTTGCACGGATTGGCGAGCGGGATATTTATTACAAAGCGATCACTCAGCCGTTGGAATATGCGCTATGGGTGTATCGCAACCGTCCCGTAAGTACTCCGGTTAGAGAGAAAGTTACCAAACCTTTAACAGGTAAATCAACCGCAACCCGAAGGTCACGAAAGTCAAAATTAAAGTAGCGGATCCACTTAAAACATGGGCCTCCTGTTGCAACCTCTAATGGATATTCATTCTATATAAAAAAGCCTTCATCTCCAGGGTCATGACAGGCACTGGAGATGAAGGCTTTTCCATTTTCACTCGCGATTCAGAGCAATCCGTATGGCAATGATCTATTCCGCTTCCCGATATAGCCGAGTCAGTTCCGTAAAGTCAGAGATTAATACATCCGATCCGGCGAGTTCTTCATCCCGACCGAAGCCGGCATACGCACAGCCGATAACGGTCTGACCGTTCATTTTCCCTGCTTCCACATCGGACGAACGGTCTCCAACCATCCAGGCATCCTGAATCCGGTGTTTTTCGAGCAATAGTTGCACCAGGTTGACCTTGGAAGGTGTTTTGTATTGTCCCGCACTGTATACCCCTTCAAATAGAGGCATGATCTCATGGGCAAACGCCACCCCTTTGACGTAGTCCTCCAGCCCGTTGCTGGCTACAAATAACCTCACACCTTGCTCCTTTAATGCCTCCAGCGTCTCTTTTACATGTGGGTACAGCTGGGAGCCCCCTTGATCGAGTCCCTCGATCTCCAATTGAAGCAGCAATTCATCCGCACGACGATGTGCCGCTTCAGAGCCTTCCGGCATGACCACTTTCCATATATCTTCAAGCAGCATACCCAGACTTCCGAGCATCCGTTCCTCTGGAGGTGTCTCCCCTTCAAAGTGTCCTTCGGCACGAAGTGTATCAAACAGCTTTTGATAAGCCGGCAGCAGCAAGGTCTCTGTCTGAAACAACGTTCCATCCATATCAAAAATCATCGCTTCCGGTTTCTTTAATACAATCTCTTTACTCATTTCCAAGGTTCGTTCCTTTCGGATTGAAATATGTAATCGGCATCATTCCCTTTCCATGATAAACAAAAACGCTCGGCAGTGTAAACCGAACACTGTAAAAGGTTTGTATGATAAGGTCTCACAACACAATACTAAGTTTATACAAAAATTAAACAATCTATATACAAAGACACTTTCTTAACGTATAATACTGAAAAATAGTTCTTAATACCCCTGATCCACAAGTCCCGTAATCAGCCTTTTTTCAAGGTTTTTCGACAAATACATATACCCAAAAGAGAGGAAAAGGAATCATGAAGAAACGGAGAACATTCAAAATTTTTTATAAAATTGGGCTGGGCTATTTATTCGTACTGGCCGTACTGGCAGGAAGCATCCTGTTGATTCAGAACAGTATTGGTCAGCTTCAGCAGGAGCTTGACTATCTGGTGGATCACGACATGAAAGTACACGCTCTGACGTATGAATTGGAAAAAAACATGGTGGATATGGAGACAGGACAGCGAGGCTATGTTATCACAGGACAGGAAAGTTATCTTGAGCCTTATACGAATGGGAAAGAGCAGCTTGTAAAGCTCAAGGACCAGTTAGCAGGGCTTATCTCCAATAACCCAGCGCAATTGACACTACTGCAAGATATACATAGCTCCATGGAACATTGGATTCAAGTGGCTGGAGAACCCGTTATCGTCCTGCGTCAGGCCAATGATCTCGATGCTATCCGGCAGTTTTTTGCAACGGATCCGGGCAAAAGAGACATGGACGAGATCCGCAGTTCCCTTATTACTTTTCGAAATAACGAACTGGCTTTAACGGATATACGTACAGAAGCATTAAAACAGAAAAACATGATTTTGAACTGGGAACTATATGGTGCGCTCATCTTTGTCGCCCTGATTTCGGTCTTTGCTGCACTGATTTTGTCCCGTGCCATTGTAAAAAACATTCGTACAGTTACCCATGCGCTGAATGATATCGGTTCATCCAATGGAGATCTGACTCTGCGCATTGCCACCCCAATGAAGGACGAAACGAGAGAACTCGCCGAAGCTGCGAATACGATGCTATTGGGTTTGCAACAGATGATGTTGGATATCCAACGTAATTCCACAGTTCTCAGTACAGCATCGGACCGAATGGATAAAGGTGTGGCAGATAATCACCTGGCCGGAAAAGAAGTAGCCGCAGCGATGGAGCGTGTAGCCGAAGGGGCAGATGAACAGGTAGCCCTTACCCAGACGATGGTGGCTGCCATGGAACAATCCCAGACTGGGCTTAGCCGGGTGGCTGCATCCGCAGCAGAAGTGGCTGAACGGGCGGTACGCACCGAATCCATTGCACTTGATGGACAACAGCGAGTTGACAATGCGGTTGGCAAAATGGGAGTTATTGAGCAATCCTTCCTGTCTGTGCAGGAAGCCATTAATGACATTTCCAAAATGTCCGATCAGGTCATCAACATTGCAGATGCCATGTCAGGAATCGCGAGACAAACCAATCTGCTTGCACTCAATGCAGGAATTGAGGCTGCACGCGCTGGAGAAAATGGACGAGGTTTCGCAGTTGTCGCTGCCGAGATTCGTAATCTTGCCGACCAGAGCGCCACATCAGCCAAAGAAATTACGAGCATTCTGGAAACCGTGGTGGCAGGTGTACATAGCACGGTTGATGTTGTGGATGAAAGTACGGCGCATGTTAACGAGGGATTGCGGACCATTGAAGATGCCGGTCATGCCTTTGCGAATATCACGCAGCATATCCATGACCTCAGCGGTCAAATGATGGATGTATCTGCTGTAGTTGAAGAGCTCACTTCAGGTAGTGAAGCTGTCATGAATTCCATTAACGAAGTATCGATTGTTGTGGAGGATACCGCATCGGCCACGGAGGAAGTATCCGCCATGACAGAAGAGCAGCTTGCCTCCTTGCAGGAAATGAGTGACACTTCTAAACAGTTGAATCAAATGTCCGATGCACTGGACGAATTGGTGAAACGATTTAAGCTGGCTTAAGGCAATAATTAGAAGACCTGAAAGCAAAGAGAAGCAGCTACCACATAAGGTAACTGCTTCTCTTTCTGTTTTATTGAGATGCCAAGTTCACAATTCCTTCTTCATTCCGGTTGGCTGCGGATTACGAAGAGCTTCCAGCACCAATTGTGCACGATATCCATCGTTAAAATCATATATCTTGGCCGGCTTATCCTGAATACGAGCAATTACATGTTTGAGGACAGGCAGTTCCCCCATGGATTCATCCACCTCGACTGGTACAAGCGGCTGCCCAACTGGCCCCATCATCAGTTCTTCCCAATTTTCCAGGGCTATGGTTCCTTTTGTCCCGTAAACCACCATGGATACCCGTTCCTCACCTGCAAAATGCGAAATCCCGTTCAGTTGAATTCGGGTTCCGTCTTCCAGCATCATGGCAGCCTGCACCTCATGCTCACACTCTTCCGCATCGTCGGGATACTGGACCTGGCTGCTTACCTCCGTGATTGGACCAAACACGTGCTGGATCATATGAATCCAGTGGATGCCCACTTCAAGGATAAAGCCCCCCTGTTCCCGGCTTGAAATCCATGAATTCTGCTGCCATGCCCTTGGCCACTGGGGAAATTGCAGAATCAGCTCTATTTTGCGAATCGAACCTATACGTTCCTGCCCCACCAACCCTTGCAGTTTCAACACGGAAGGTTCATGAGGCATGGAGAAATGAATGGCATGAACTACACCTGCCTGCTTCGCTGCCTCCAGCATCTTTTGGGCTTCTTCTGCACTGTTCGCCAGCGGCTTCTCGCAAAACACATGGATTTTCCGTTTTAAGGCTTCCATGACGACAGGATAATGATATTTGGGCGGAACGGCAATGTACAACAGATCCACTTTGTGTTCGTCAAGTAACTGCTTATAATCGCTATATATGCTCGTTTCCGGATAAGATTCGGCAAATGCATTCAGCGTTTCCTCATTCGCCTCACATACAGCTATTAGCTCAATACTTCCGTCTATTTCTGCTTGCTTAACTTGTTGAATCATATGTAAACCCATTTTTCCTAACCCTATAACTGCCATCTTTAACTTGGTCATATTCTCACTCCAATCCAAATCCCATTATAACAGAAAGTTAAACATTACCAGTCCTTTGCATTAACATGCAAACCAAAACATCATTAGTTACTCTATGATGAATTAACAGATAAGTCTACGATTTCAGTCACCATTTTACATAAAATGTTATTAAAATCGATTAGGTCGTTTGTTACGGGAATATATTACTAATTTCATTTCTTATATTCCACAAGCGCTTAAGCGTTACCAACCTAAGAATCAGGTATTTTTACTCATAAAAATGAGTTGACAAAAAACCGCAAAAAAAGATACCCTTCCTATTAACAAGGATTTATTTCCTTTTACAACCTTAGACAATCACTTGCATTCGAACAAAATCGGATTATGCCCTACGGGTCTTAAAACCTATTTTATGAAGCGAGGTGTCCCGCATGAGAACCGTTGCGGACTATTTGGCAGAAACTCTGCACAAACTTGGTGTTACTCACGTCTTTGGTATTATCGGAAAGTCCATTTGCCCTGCTGTCCTGAAGATGGTGGATCATGGCCTCGAGTTCATTCCGGGCCGCCACGAATCCAGTTCGGGATTTGCAGCTGCAGGCTATGCTCTTCAAACCGGGAAACTTGGTGTTGCATTTGCCACTTCGGGCCCTGGTGGAACCAACCTCTTAACCGCTGCGGCCCATGCCAAAGCGAACAACCTTCCCGTTTTGTTTATTACCGGACATCAATCCATTCAGGAGCTGGGCATTCCCCAGTGCCAGGATTCCTCTTCTTACCTGGCAGATCTCGCAGAGATGTTCAGACCGGCTACATTGTTTAGCAAACTGGTTGAGCGTGGGGATCACTTCGGCACACTGCTCAATCATGCCCTTTCCATTGCACTTGGTCCGAACAAAGGCCCGGTTCATCTCTGTCTTCCCTTTGATGTTCAGACTGAAAGGCTCTCTGAATGGCGAGTTGTCATTCCTGAACCCGAGCCTCGGATTAGCGTGTCCAATCTGAATCGCATCCTCCCACTGCTTCAAAAGTCCAGTCATCCATTAATTATTGCAGGTAAAGGTGTCAATCGAGCGAAAGCTCATGACGAGCTGATGCAATTTGCAGAACAATTTCATATTCCTGTGATCACCACTCCTGGAGGGAAAGGTGCCATCGCCTGGGATCATCCGCTATATCACGGTCCTTGTGGTGTTGGAGGGTTCCCCCATGCAGATGAATTGCTCAACCGAAGTGACCTCTATATCGTTCTCGGTTCACGTCTGAGTGACATGACGATCTGTAATC
Organism: Paenibacillus xylanilyticus; assembly: GCF_047246825.1. Classification (GTDB taxonomy): domain Bacteria; phylum Bacillota; class Bacilli; order Paenibacillales; family Paenibacillaceae; genus Paenibacillus; species Paenibacillus xylanilyticus_B. The sequence goes on from NZ_JBFOLB010000001.1 coordinate 2,079,084, forward strand.
TCAAACCGGAGAATCATCCCGCACACCTCATTCAGTTCGATGCCGATCCTGCCTTTGTCGGTAAAATCCTCAACTCACAAACCTTACATATTACGGGCGATTTAAAAGACAATATGCAGTTTTTGCTTGACAGTCTGACCGAACAAGCAGTCCCCGAAAGAGAAATGTCAGCAGTTGATTACCGTGTTGCTCTGCCCGATCTGCCCAACCTCTCCCTTGCATCAGTGTTGGATAAGCTGAGCGACATGCTGCCGTATGATCACACCCTGTTTGTTGATGATGGGAGTCATGGCTTCCATGCTGTTCAGCGATATAAAGTGAAGAAACCAGGCAGCTTTGTGTTTGATGCCTACTTCGCCTGCATGGGTAATGCCATCGGTATGGCGATTGGGGCCAAGGCAGCCGCTCCGGACGAAACGATCGTTTGTATTACAGGCGACGGGTGCTTTATGATGCTCGGATCTGAAATCAATACTGCCGTATGCAACGATTTGCCAGTCATCTTCATCGTCGTGAATAATAAACAGCTCGACATGGCGCTCAAAGGCATGCAGAAAACAACAGGCCGGATCGATGGAACGTTGTTTGAAGTACCTATGGATGCGGCGAAGTTTGCCGAATCCCTTGGTGCTCTCGCGTTTCGGTCAGAAACACATGCCGAGTTCAACACTGCCCTGAAGACAGCACAGGAACTGAAGCAGGTTGCGGTGATTGAGCTCATGACGGACCGTGACGAGATTCCGCCTACGGCCCACCGTACCGTGAATTTGAACTAGGAGGCATACAAATGAGTGAACAAGTTGCTCAGGGGATGGAGCGTTTCGCAAATCTTTCAGGAAAGTACGGGGCTGCAGCCTTGGCACCCATCAAGGAACAATTTCCTGAATTGGCTGAGTTCATTATGGGAACGGCTTACGGAGATATTTTTCAGCGCAATACCATTCCGGATCAATGGAAAGAAGTTGCTGTGATCTCCTCACTGATTACGCAGGGACAATTCGAGCAGTTAGGAGTGCATTACGTGATGGCACTGCGTGTCGGTGTAACCGTCGATCAACTCAAGGGAATCCTGCTGCATCTGGCACCCTGTGTGGGGGCTCCGCGTATAATTAGTGCTTTTAATGTACTGCTCGCGACACTGGATGAAATCCAATAATTCACTATTCTACATATTTATACACGATTCGACTTTTTTTATTGATCTTCTTACATCCTCGCCTTTATAATATGGGTAAAATTATCCTCCAACTCAGCTCACATCTCAGAAGCCTTTAACGATGGCGATGATGGCTGTGTCCTTGGTAGCAGGATAGCCTTAACTCACTTAAAGGAGAGAGAACAATCATGGGAAGTTTTATACTCAAGACTGATGTTCCAAACAAGGTGCTTAACATTGAACTGGAGGGCTCTTTTTCTCAAGAAGACGGATTGCGTTCCATCTCGGCTTATCAGGATACGATCGCTCCCATTAACACCACAGAGTATGACCTGCGTATTGACTGCAAAAAGTTGAATGTCACTGCTCCGGAAATTGTACCTCTTCTTGAAGGCTGCTTGGCGCTATTTAAAAAAGACGGCTTCAAAAAAGTTGTACTAATACTCGAAAACAATGCCATTTTAAAAATGCAGTTGTCCAGACTTGGACGTGCTGTCGGTCTGGATAACCTCGAAATTATATCTACCGTTACCACCTAATAAATCAGGCGGACAAGCTGTGGATTCACCCATCCGCTCAAGAGGAGAATGAAGATGGCCGGAATTCGTATTGTGGATATCGATATTTATCACCCAGCACACCAGGTGGGCAATGATTATTACATTGAACATTTTGATGCGAGGGGGATCGATATTCGGGGCTTGTTAAAGGCACTTGGACGTGATACACGTTACAAAATTGACAACGAAGATGAAAACTCATTAAGCATGGCCTATGAGGCAGCCAGTAACCTGCTGGAAAAGACCGGGCTTACCGGTGCGGATATCGATCTGATTGCTTACGCAAGTCAAACGCCGGAGTACATTTTCCCTACGAATTCCTTAATGATTCATCGCTTGATAAACGGAGCTTCCCACACGATCTGTATTGACAGCAATGCCAACTGTGCGGGTATGACTGCAGCCTTTGAACAGGTCAGTCGTCAGATGCTGGGTAACTCCAGAATTCGACGCGCTCTGATTATTGGCTCGGATTACGTGGCCCCACATGCCAGTCCGGATGATCCTGTTTACTATGCCAACTTCGGCGATGCAGCGGCGGCTGTCATTGTGGAACGGGACGAACACGCGGTTGGATTCATCGACTCGATTTATCAGACAGATACGTGCGTATATAACAATTCACTCTTTCCGGCTGAGGGTATGGCGAAATTGGGCAGAACCGGTGTGGATGCAGGAGCCTTCCATGTCAAATTCACACCATTTGATGATTCCATCTGTGTCGATGCAGCATCCGAATCCATTCGCACACTGCTGAGCCGTAACGAAATCGGTGCACATGAAATCAAAGCAGCCTGTTTCTCCCAGCTGTCCATCGGTAATATCCGCGCAGTGTCTGAGAATATTGGCATTGCCGATGATACTGCCGTCTATATCGGAGACGAATTCGGCTACACTTCAACCAGCAGTCCTTTTATTGCCCTGCATCGAGCGATAACCTCAGGGCAGATTCAGCGCGGAGATAAAGTCCTGTTCTGGACAGTCGGAGCCGGGTGGCAAAATGTTGCCATGGTCGTCGAATTTTAAGTACGGGCTTCTCTCAAACGAAAAGAAGGATGTCCTTTTTCAATTCAAAGGGGCATCCTTCTTTGTTTATATTTATAAGCGTTGGCACGATCAAAAAATCTTCTTCGTTTCCCGATCATCCTTCAGGATCTCGACCGCCTCACGGAAACGCAGCGAGTGCACGATCTCCCGTTCCCGCAGGAACTTCAGGCTGTCCTGCAGATCCACGTCATCGGTCAAGTCAATCAACCATTGATATGTAGCCCTGGCCTTCTCTTCCGCAGCTATGTCTTCATACAAATCCGCAATCGGATCTCCCTTGGCCTGAATATAGGTGGCAGTGAACGGTACACCAGCAGCATTACTGTAAAAGAGCGCCTTATCATGATTCACATAGTGAGCATCCAGCCCCGCCTGCTCCAGCTGCTCTACTGTGGCATCTTTGGTAAGCTTGTAGATCATCGTTGCAATCATTTCAAGATGTGCAAATTCCTCTGTGCCGATGTCATTTAGCAGACCGATAATTTTGTCCGGAATCGTGTAGCGCTGGTTCAGATATCTTAGGGCGGCAGCGAGCTCCCCATCTGCTCCGCCGTACTGTTCCATCAGCAATTTGGCCATATGAGGATCACATTTACTTACTCGAACGGGATATTGCAGTTTTTTCTCGTATACCCACATGTTGGTCTCTTCCCCCTTCAACCATTTTGATCTGAGTATGATCCGATTCAGAGTGCGTTCTTTCTTTTACTTCCCGGGTATGCCAGACCCATAATTTCCTGGAAACCCGGGTGCTATATTCTTTTTTCAAAATCAACTCGACGGCCACTACACCTGCCAGGGCCAAGGCGCTTCAGACCACTGCCAAGGATATTTGGAGAATGCATGACCAAAGTTCTGCAGCGGACCGTACAGCTGTTGGAACTCTTGAGCTACCCTCATACGCTCCTGGGTAAATTTGTTATACTGCTCGATGCTCTGATAGTCTCCCGGGTGGGTATCCAAATACAGATTCAGCTCCACCAGCACAAAATCCAAGGCTTGCAGTTCCTCCAGCAACTCATAGTATCTGGCGTCACAGGCTTTCGCTGCTTCAGGTTCCATCTGTCCCTACCTCCCTCCCCTTTGTTTTTTTGGATGTATACGGGCTGTATAATGCAGGCCACAATGTTCCCAGTCTCAGTGCTTCTGCCGGACTGTATTGAGGCCAGCCCATCGGCTGAAAAGGGATAAATAACTGCGGAGGAACAAGGTATGTCTTGATTTCAATCGGCTTACACGGATCAAACGGCCCCACAAAAGGGGCGTATGCACGAACCTGTGGATCTACCACTTTTAAACTCCTCCCTTCACAGAAGATTTTGTTACTCGTCAATCAACAACCAAGCCCTTGCTGTCCCGTCTCTCTATCCATATGTCATCGTTCCGTAAGTTAAACCCAATTCAACTGAAACAGACCACAGAATTTCTCAAACCTTCTTTTTTACAAAAAAAGACCCCTGAAACACTCCCCACAAGGAATGTTCCAAAGGTCACATTTATTACAATATGCTGATCAGTTTTACAACGAATTGTCCGATTTAGACTTGTCCCGTCCTTCTTCCAAGGCCGCGGCCTCTTCTTCAGAGACAGGGCTCTTGTATACCTTGACTCGGGTGATCCGCAAACGGGTGGATTCCTCCACTTCAAAAATATAACCGTTTTGCTCCCGTGTTTTACCTTTGGCTGGACTGCCTTCAAGCTCTTTGAACAACCAACCGCCAATGGTATCCACTTCTTCGTCATCAATAATTGCCCCTGTCCACTCATGGACCTCTTCAATCAGGGACCGTCCATCAATGGAGAAAGAATCACCGCTGCGTTCCATATGAGGACGCTCATCCTCGAACTCATCGTATAGATCGCCTACAATCTCCTCCAAAATCTCTTCCGCTGTCAATAAGCCGGCGGTGCCGCCATACTCGTCAACAACAAGCGTCATCTGGGAGTGCTTTTTCTGCATGAGGCGCAGTACATGACTGATTTCCATGGACTCAGGGACATTCAAAATGGGTCGAACGAGTGAGGCCAGGTTCTGCTGCTGCTCCGGTGCCGCCAAAAGCAGGTCCGTAATATGGATAAATCCGATAATTTCGTCTTTATCCTCAACAGCGACAGGATAACGGGAATGCTTCGTTGCATTAATGATTTTTAGGTTTTCTTCCAAAGACAACTGAGTATACAGGCAATCCATATCCGTACGCGGAAGCATGATCTCCCGAGCAAGCATATCCGAAAAATCAAAGATGTTATCCATCAATTTGATTTCATCCTTATCAATGACACCGCTCTTCGCACTCTGTTTCATCAAAATGCGAAGTTCATCTTCAGAATGGGCCTCGCCTTCACTGGCAGGCTCAATACCTGCCAGTCGCAGCAGCGCGTTTGCCGACGCATTGAGAATCCAGATGAACGGAAAGAAGATTTTGTAGAACATCAGCAATGGTGCGGATAATAGCAGCGCCACTCCATCCGTTTTTTGAATAGCAAGCGACTTCGGTGCAAGTTCTCCGAGCACAATATGCAGAAACGTAATAATACAGAAACCGATGATGACGGACACTGTAGAGATTAGTCCCGTATCTGCTACACCCAGTTTAAACATTAGCGGTTCTACCAACAATTCGGAGATAGCCGGTTCACCGAGCCAGCCGAGCCCCAGTGATGTCAGAGTGATGCCGAACTGGGTTGCCGACAAATATGCATCCAGTTTACCATTCACTTTTAGCGCATAACCGGCCAGCCGATTTCCCTCACTCTGTAATTGAGTCAAACGGGTCTGTCTGACCTTAACCAGGGAAAATTCCGCTGCGACGAACACACCATTCAAAAATACAAGCAGAAAAACACAGACCAGATTGAACAGCAGCTGTCCGAGATGAAATTCAGTATGAATATCCAAGTCGACACTCCCCTTTTCTATCTATTTCAGGAATACACCTGGAATATCAGCGTGTGATTGCTTTTCTGGATTTGAAGTCAACACCTTTATAATACATGTCAGCCACCAGCAGGTTGGGTCCACAGCAGGACGCAGCATCACAGTGACAATTTACAGTTTGATTCAACGGGTGCTCCGCTGACCATTCATGAAATACATCATCCAGCCTGCGATCACGTATGTTGCCAAAAGCAGGGATGTCAGCAAAATCCGTAACATACACATTGCCCGTAAACATGTTAACGTTAACGCGGTTCCGACCGTCCGGATCATTCCGCACTGTCACGTTAGGCTCACTGTACAGACGATTAATCAATTCCCGATCCTGATCTGCTGCACTGCATGCAAAGAACGGAAGTGTACCGAACAGCATCCACATCTCCTTGTCACGCACATCCAGCAAACGATGAATGGCTGCACGCATATGGTCCAGAGACAGGACAGGTAGCGTGGAAGCAAAATTCGAATTATACATCGGGTGCACTTCATGACGTACACAACCCATCTCACGAATCAGTTGATGGATGCCCTCCAATTTATCGTGAGTACGAAAATTAATCATGGACTCGGCAGAGATGAACATGCCTGCTTCACTGAGTTTGCGGGAATTTTCTATCATTTTCTCATACATTTTTACCGCCACTTCACGCTTGACGGGTCTGCCGCTGTTGGCAAATCCGACTTGATGGAAATCATCGGCATTCAAATAGTTGAATGAAATATGCATCACATCAAGGTAAGGCAGCAGCTTCTCATAACGTGCGAGATCCAGCGTCAGATTGGAATTGATCTGTGATCTTATTCCGCGTTCCTTGGCATATTTCAGCAGCGGAATGATCATCTCGTCAACTGTCTTTTGACTGAAGCTTGGCTCACCACCCGTCAGACTAATGGTCTGCAGATGCTCCACTTCGTCCAGTCGTTTCAGCATCAAGGGCAAGGGTAACGCGGGAGCTTCACGCATGGTGAGCATATCCCCTACCGCACAGTGTTCACAGCGCATATTGCACAGATGAGTCACGGTCATTTCTACACTGGTCAGCACATGGCGTCCATATGTACGCAAAGAGCCGATCGGATCCCATGGATCATTAGTCGGCGATAAAGGCATCGGTTCTACCGATCCTGAGTTTAGCATGGTCATTGTTCTTCACCTTATTCCTTTTATTAACCTAAAAAGTTTTATTTACATCATACTCCGCCAATATCTTTTTGGAGTTATCTTTTATCATAGCACAATTTTGAACGAATCGGCATGAAGCGCTCTGTCCATTACATGACAAAAACGCCCATACAACACCATGGCCTGCCCGGCCCGGATATTGCTATGAGCGCAGCCGCTGCTGGCTGAATTCAACAGCCATCAGGAAAATTCATCACAGGCTGGTACCGGAGGCACCCCTTCATCCCCTTCAACACCTGTGATCATAACCGATAACGCTGTGGACAGATCTATTTCATACGGTGCCTTTAACGTCTGACCTTCCGCATCTTTTAATACGCGGATCCGCGGCCGCTGTGGAATGCGTGAGTCGATAGATGCAACAACCCCTACCTCTCCCGTACTCAGCGTCACGGAAATGCCTATGGGATAAATGGCCACACAATCACGGAATTTCTCCAACATACGTTGTTCGTACAGCGAGCCAGATCCTGTATATAAGACTTCAACCGCCTGATGAGGCAGCAGGGCCTGACGGTATACCCGATTGCTTGTCATCGCGTCATACGAATCGGCAAGAGCAATCCACTTGGCGTACTCATGAATCTCGGAGCCCTTTAGGCCAAACGGATAGCCGCTGCCGTCAATTCGTTCATGGTGCTGCAGGGCGCAATGTGCAGCGAGTAGCGGTATACCGGGTTCATTTTTTAAAATACGATGTCCATATGTAGTATGCTGCTGTATGATTTTAAATTCCTCATCACTTAACTTGGCAGGCTTGTGCAAAATATCTGGAGCGATCTGTGTCTTTCCAATATCATGCAGCAGGGCCCCAAGTCCAATTTCCATCAGCTGCTGCCTGGAGTAACCGGAAGCCACGCCCAGAACCAGTGTATACACGCATACATTCAACGAGTGGTTGTACAGGTCAAAATCACTGGAGTTCATATCCATCAGCATAATCATCGCTTCCTTTTGGCCGCCGATGTCCTCCAGAATGGTATTCATCAGACCACTTAGCGTTTTGCCAAAGTGGGGAATCCGACTTTTGGTTTTCAACCCCGACATGCTCTGAAACTGCTGCTTAATTTCTACCAATGCCCTGCGTCTGGTCTCTTCCTGAAGCATATCGGGAACAATAATATCCTCGGTTGCTGCTTCCTTAATATAAACGTAACCTACGCCCAGATCCTTCAGACGTCCTATCAACCGATCGGTCAGTTCCACTTCTTCACTGAGCAGAACCAAACCCTCTTCACTATAAATCCGTTTCCCCAGCTTCATGCCAGGCTGCAATAGGTTTATATGTACCAAACGCACAGCCTATCCTCTCCCGCTCCGTAGATGTCATTTCCACTAGCCGCCGCTTCAGCAGAAGGCAAGTACTCGTTATATCCTTTCGTGCCAGTGGGACCGCAGGCTGTCATCCAGCGCCCCTGGTCTTTTTAACTCAATCTCAAGCAAGTCCCTTATGAATTCAGGAAGTCGGTATGCTATTTCGGTTCCCTGAGCTAACGAAGGATATCCCACGTTGAACGTAAACATGTCCAGAGTCCCGACCACATATTCCTGTTCATCCCCCATTGGCTTGCCCTCGATGTATATTGCACGAATCTTTTTATATGGAGGTTCTTGTGGGTCAAACTCTACTTCCATACCATCCATGCACAGCGTACCGAGGATTTTCCCGCGGAATCCAAACCCAATAATTGGTTTTTCGATATACTCTGGCAGCAAGGACTGCTCCAGTGCCTCACGAATCTCACTGCCTTTCAGCTTTATTGTACAGGCATTGATCGGAGAAGGACATAGGGAATGCAGCATCCCCTTGCTGATGTTCCCTTGCGGTAGTTCACCCAGGAGCTGACCGGCATTAACGAGAGACAACTGCGCTCCCGTAAAATGTCTTACAGCCTGTGCCAGCAGCGATGCAAATGGTGACTCCTCTTCATACTTTATCGGAAGATTTCTGTCAATCATTACAGCTGTCTGGCCAAGAGTACGTTCTGCCTCAGCACGATGTGCGGCGATTGCCAGTGCAACATTCTCATCCAGCATCTGGTTCTTCAAGGGAATACAGCCACTGCTAACCAGTGCAAGCTGATTCGCCCCACTTTCCCGCTCCAGCACGACTTTTCCAAGCCACTGACCGAACTTCCCTGCTGCTCCAAGCACCGCATCTCCAATGACCAGAGGTTCTTCGAGTACATGGTGTGTGTGTCCGCCAAGAATAACGTCAATGCCCTCAATTTGCTCCGCCAGTTTCCGATCGGTTGAAAGACCCAGGTGAGAGAGAATAATCACGACATCCACATCAGGCCGTAATGCTTCGACTTGCTTGCGCAGCGTCTCCACCGGATCCAGCAGCTTCCATCCCAGCAAGTCATAAAAAGCCGTAAAGGGTGCGGTAGCTCCGAGCAGACCTATCCGAAATGGACCTTTGTCCACAATAAGAGAAGTCTTCATCCACCCTGGAGGAAGGCCGCTGACCTCTTCCACAACATTCCCGCACACCACAGGACACAAAAGTCCGGAATATGACTGTTCCAGCTGCTCTGGCGTAAATGTCAGTCCCTCGTTATTGCCTATCGTTATGGCATCATACCCCGTCAGATTGATTACATCAACGTTGGCTGCACCCAGTGTCCCTTCCGTTTCAACGGCCATCCGGTCCATATGATCCCCAATATCCAGAACCAGAATGTTATCGCCCTGTTCTCTCTCCTGTGCAATCATGGCGGCGATAGAGCTCATGGAACCAAAATGACTATGGATGTCATTCGTATGCAGAATGGTTAAGGTTTGTGTTTCCTTGGTGCTCATCACACCGCCTCCTCTCTATCCTTGCTTAACGCACATTCCTCTAATAGATAAGCATAACATTTTCCGCGTCGTTATGATATATTGAAAGGGTTTAGAGATCAAAAAGAGGTGACGCATACGTATGAAACTAACCATTCAACTATTTGCAGGTATTGCTGAACGTCTGGGCACTTCCCTGCTCGAATACGAATACTCGGAGAGCATCCTGACAGCAGCTCATCTGAAAGAAAGCCTTGCCCTTGCCTATCCGGAAGCTGCTTCACAGATTCGAGCTTCCTTTCTGGCAGTTAACCAGCAGTACGCTCCTGCCGATACAGTAATTGAGACCGGGGATGAACTGGCATTAATTCCTCCAGTCTCAGGAGGAGATGGCACCGGAGACTCAGATACCGAGCATAGGTCTTCGCTCTCCGAGCATCGTACCCAAGACGGTTTGTATTTGATCACCAAGTCCCCCCTTTCGGTGGAAGCTACAACTGCTTTGGTTATCACGGCAAACCACGGAGCAGCCCTGACTTTTGTGGGAACAACTCGTGAAATGACCGGAGAACAGAGAACGGTTCATCTGGAATATGAGGCCTACGTGCCTATGGCTCTCTCTCAAATGGCTGCCATCGGAAGCGAAATCTCCGAGCGCTGGCCCGGGGTAAGATGTGCAATCAGTCATCGGATTGGTCAGGTTGACGTGGCAGAGATCAGTGTCGTTATTGCTGTTTCCTCGCCTCACCGCAGCGATTGTTATGATGCCAGCCGCTACGCCATAGAGAGACTGAAACAAACCGTCCCGATCTGGAAAAAGGAAATATGGGAGGATGGTTCCGAGTGGAAGGGGCATCAACTGGGACCCTGGAACCCCATGGGCAATTAATAATTAGTCATTCCACCTCTTGCAAGGCTAATTAAATTAGTAAATAAGTCGTTGTCAACCCATTTTTTTCTTGTTATTATAAACCTATGTGTCGATATAAGTCGAGGAAAAGGTGGTTTATACGTGAGAGTGCATGTTACTGATCTTAAACCTGGGGATCTGTTAAAAAACGATGTATACAACAGTTCAGGTCTCCACATGCTGATGAAAGGTTCCTTACTCAGCGAAGACGATATTACCAAATTGCTGCAACATGGAATCGATTACGCAGATGTAGAACATACAACATCCGACCTACACTCTGATACGCAAACCTTACCTTCCGATCAAACCCGTCTGTTAGCTACCCTGTTTGACGATACGATCAAAGGTACCGAATCCCTGTTTAAGCAAGCCATGGAGAAAGGGTTTATTGACGAAGCTCAGGTCGATGAGATTTTGATTAACTTAACCTCACAACTGGAGAAGCAAAAAGATGTCGTTTCCCTCCTGCTGATGCTTGACGGTGATAATGATTATACCTACAACCATTCATTGCAAGTGGGGATGCTTGCATTTTATATCGCTGGCTGGATGGGCTACAACCCCGATGAATGTCTGACAGTGGCCAAAGCGGGTTATTTGCATGATATCGGCAAGTCCAAGATTGCTCCTGAAATGCTACATAAACCGGGGAAATTAACGCCGGAAGAATTCGAAGAAATGAAGAAACATACGTTATACGGATACGAAATTGTCAAACAGTCTACCCAGGATGAGCTTCTTGCAACGGTGGCCCTTCAGCATCATGAGCGGGAAGACGGCAGTGGCTATCCCCATGGGCTGAAAGGGAACGATATCCATCCATATGCCCGTATTACGGCCGTAGCTGACGTTTACAGCGCGATGACGACCAATCGGGTATATCAGACCAAGCAGGAGTTAATCTCCGTTCTGTGCGAGTTGTACAGCCTTAGCTTCGGCCAGCTCAATGCGGAGGCTACTCAGGAACTCATCAAACATATGCTGCCCAATTTTATAGGCAAAAGGGTTCTACTGACATCAGGGGAAACCGGCATTATCGTCATGAATAACCCTGCAGACTATTTCCGCCCACTCGTTCAGACATCTTCAGCCTTTATCGATTTAGCAAAAGAAAGAGATATCGCCATCGTCGAAATTTATGTTCAATAACTACTTTTTTTATGAAAGCAACATCTAGAAAAAGAAATACAATTAGAGCACTTCATACGAACTTATGACTGCTAGACGAATAAAAGGGAAGCCGGAATCGGCTTCCCTTTTTGCTTATTCAGGCTTGCTGCCCGTATTACACGTAGAATGCTTTAGTGATGATTACCAACAGGATGAACAGAACCAAGATTGCACCTGTCGATGTGAATGGGTTGTATCCACCTACGCCGCCTACGTTGCCACCACAGCCATATCCAACTTCGCTCATGTGATTGCCTCCTCTTCATAAGGTATACCCTAACATATGATCTTGCAGGAGGTACGAACCGGGCGAAATGGCAATATTCATTAAATGGTCTTCAGCCTGCTTCTAGCACGCGATGAATTCTCATGGGGCGCTCATTGGTTCATGTTTTACTTTTCCGAATCAGTCGGGACTTTGATCCCTTTCTCCTTGCGATACATAATAACCAGCAACCGCCAAAAGTCGTAACTGCCTGTATCCGTCATTATAAAAGAATGATAATAGTTATACGCTTCAGCTGCCCAAGGCGGACAAGGCATATTGGAAAGTTGTTTCTGCTGCGCGATCCAGGACGCTTGGGCTTCCAGCGACTTTTCCATCGCTTCAAAAGCTTTCTTCTCCTCACTCGTCATCGGCGGGGCCTCCTGCTCTTCAGATATAGAGCCGAATTCCGATTGCAAATAGGCTTCCGGCTCAACCACTCCATCCACACTCGCCGTGTATCCATAAGAAGGTGTACTCGCTTTTCGAATCTCATAATGGACATGAGGGCCTGTGCTTTGACCAGTGCTGCCTTGATTACCCAGAAGCTGACCTCGTTTGATCCGTTGTCCCACGCTAACCGCAATCCGTGAAAGATGGGCATAACAATGGAGATACCCACGATGGTCCTGTATAGCTACCGTAAGCCCATAACCGCCAAATCCAGAGCCTGTGGCTCCTTCAGCAGCAAATTGTACGGTCCCTTCCATAAATGCATACACAGGGCCATTCCATGGCTCTGTCACGAGGTCAATCCCCCGATGGAATGTCTGTCCACCATGGATCGGATGGATGCGATAACCAAACGAACTTGTGATGCGATATCCTGCAAAAGGATTGAAGCTCATAGATTCACCATCCTTTTCTATCAATAGATGCAGCAATCTATGAAATCGCCTGTGCTGTTGAACCTATTTTATACTAAAAAACAAACCTGTGATCCATTTTAAATAATTCAACGTCAGCTGGCAGATTCAAAATAAAAAAGGATCAGGGGAAAATCCCCTGATCCTTATTCAAGCAGCCATTAACCAATACTGCCTTCCATTTCAAATTTAATCAATCTGTTCATTTCTACCGCATATTCCATTGGCAATTCTTTGGTGAACGGTTCAATGAAGCCCATGATGATCATTTGTGTTGCTTCAGCTTCGGTCAGACCACGGCTCATCAGATAGAAGAGTTGATCCTCGGACACTTTGGATACCGTTGCTTCGTGCTCCAGCATAATGTTATCGTTCATGATTTCATTGTATGGAATCGTATCGGACGTGGACTCATTATCCAGAATGAGCGTATCACATTTGATATTGGATTTGGCACCTTCCGCTTGACGTCCAAAGGAAGCCAGACCACGGTAGGTTACTTTACCACCATGTTTACTGATGGACTTGGATACAATGGTGGAAGTTGTATCTGGAGCCAAGTGAATCATTTTCGCACCTGCATCCTGATGCTGATTTTTACCAGCTACAGCGATGGAGAGTACGGAACCTTTTGCTCCACGGCCTTTCAATACAACGGCAGGATATTTCATCGTCAGTTTGGAACCGATGTTACCATCGACCCATTCCATCGTTGCATTTTCTTCAGCAACAGCACGTTTGGTTACGAGGTTGTAGATGTTTGGTGCCCAGTTTTGAATCGTTGTGTAACGAACACGGGCATTTTTCTTACAGATGATCTCAACTACTGCACTGTGCAGCGAGTTCGTGCTGTAGATTGGAGCTGTACAGCCTTCAACATAGTGAACGAAGCTGTCTTCGTCAGCAATGATAAGTGTACGCTCGAATTGTCCCATATTTTCGGAGTTAATCCGGAAATAGGCTTGCAGAGGCACTTCACATTTAACGCCCTTAGGCACGTAGATGAAGCTTCCTCCGGACCATACAGCGCTGTTCAGTGCTGCAAATTTGTTGTCCGCTGGCGGAATAACCGTAGCGAAGTATTCACGAAGGATTTCCGGGTGCTCTCTAAGAGCCGTATCGGTATCCATGAAGATCACGCCTTGATCTTCAAGTTCCTTTTGCATGTTGTGGTATACAACCTCGGATTCATACTGGGCGGATACACCTGCGAGGAACTTTTGTTCTGCCTCCGGAATCCCCAGTTTATCGAAGGTTTCCTTAATTTCGGAAGGAACCTCTTCCCATGTTTTCCCTTGCTTCTCAGAAGGACGAACATAGTACTGAATATCGTTGAAATCCAGACCATCGAGATCTCCGCCCCATTTTGGCATTGGCATTTTCTCAAATTGTTTCAGTGCTTTCAGGCGGAATTCGAGCATCCACTCCGGTTCGTTCTTAATCCGGGAAATTTCGGTAACAACTTCTGCAGTCAGACCTTTACCGGTTTGAAAGATGGATTTGTGCTCGTCGCGAAAACCATATTTATACTCTTCCATTTCTGGTGCTTTTTTAGCCATCTTGCTCTACCTCCCTATCGTTATTGTACATTGTCCTCTTCGTCAATTCCTTTGCGTAAAGCATTCCAGGCCAGAGTGGCACATTTGATGCGTGCAGGGAACTTGTTCACACCGGATAGGGCTTCGAGATCTTCATAATCGTCGAAATCGACTTCTTCCCCTTTCATCAGTGAGGAAAAACGGTTAGCCATGTCGAGTGCCTGATCCATTGTTTTGCCTTTGACTGCCTCCGTCATCATCGATGCCGAAGACATGCTGATGGAGCAGCCTTCTCCCGTATACTTGGCTTCCTGAACGATTCCGTCTTTCAGTAAAAGCTGTAATGAAATCCGGTCGCCACACGTAGGATTGTTCAAATTCACCGTGACAGCGTCATTGTCAAACGTTCCGCGATTACGCGGGTTTTTGTAGTGGTCCATTATGACACGCCGGTACAGATCATCAAGTTGCATCGCCAAAATACTCCTTTGTCTGAATTAAGGCGCTGACAAGCCGGTCCACATCTTGTTCATTATTATATAGATAGAAGCTGGCACGAGCTGTTGAGCTGACTTGCAGCCAGCGCATAAGCGGCTGACAGCAGTGGTGTCCGGCACGAATGGCCACGCCACTCGCATCCAAAACAGTAGCCACATCATGTGGATGTACATCCCCCAGGTTGAAGGTGACCACACCAACATGACGCTTCGCTGGGCCATAGATCGTCAGCCCGTCAATCTCTGCCATACGTTCTGTTGCGTAAGCTGCCAGTACACTTTCATGATGGGCAATCTCATCCATCCCAATCTGCTCCAGAAAATCGATCGCTGCACCCAGACCAACCGCACCTGCGATAATTGGGGTTCCGCCTTCGAATTTCCAGGGAAGTTCTTTCCAATTGGATTCGTAGAGACCGACATCATCAATCATTTCACCGCCGAACTCAACCGGTTCCATGGACTCCAGCAGCGCCTTTTTGCCGTAAAGTGCACCGATCCCGGTTGGTCCGCACATTTTGTGGCCAGACAATGCGTAGAAATCACAGTCCAGGTCCTGTACGTCCACCTTCATGTGCGGTGTGCTCTGTGCGCCGTCAACAACAATGACAGCACCATTGCGGTGTGCAATTTCAGCAATTTGTTTTACCGGATGAATGACACCCATTACATTGGATACATAAGCGATTGCTACAATTTTTGTCTTGTTCGTAATCGTCTTCTCCACATCCGCCAAATCAATATTGCCATCTGGCTGAAGCGGAATATATTTCAATGTCGCACCTGTTTCCTTGGCTACCTGCTGCCATGGAATCAGGTTGCTGTGATGTTCCATCGGTGTGATAACGATCTCGTCGCCTTCCTTGCATACTGCCCGACCGTAGGACGAAGCCACCAAATTGAGCGCTGTGGTCGTCCCGCGGGTGAAAATGATCTCCTGTGTACGGCGTGCGTTGATAAACTTGGCAACCTTCTCACGTGCACCTTCATACGCATCTGTTGCCCGGCTTCCAAGTGTATGCACACCACGATGCACATTGGAGTTCTCAAATTCATAATAATGTTTAATCGCTTCGATAACAGCCAGCGGCTTCTGGGAAGTCGCAGCGTTATCTAAATATACGAGCGGATGTCCGTTGATTTCCTGGTGGAGGATCGGGAACTGCTCGCGAATCGATGGGTTCATTGTCCCAGTTTCCGTTCGATGAGAGACTGCAATTGGGTACGCAGTGCTTCCAGAGGAATATCCGCCACCACCGGAGCCAGGAAGCCGTAGATAATCAGACGTTCCGCATCCGTACGGTTAATCCCGCGCGACATCAAGTAATGGATTTGCTCTGCATTGACTTGACCTACAGAAGCCGCGTGACCTGCTGTAACATCGTCCTCATCAATCAGAAGGATTGGGTTGGCATCTCCGCGTGCTTTCGGGCTCAACATCAGTACTTTCTCTGTTTGCTGTCCATCCGCTTTGGTTGCACCTTTTTCGATCTTGGTAATTCCGTTGATGATGGCAGAAGCTTCTTCACGCATAACGGCGCGAGTAATCATCTGACTTGGCGTGTTTTTGCCAAAGTGGCGAGCTTCTGTTGTGTAGTTGATTTTTTGGGATCCTGAACCAACTGCGATTACTTTCGAATCCGAGCTGGAACCATTGCCTTTCAGCACGGACATGGTGTTGCTGGCTGTATCGCCATTGTTCATTTCCCCAACGATCCACTCGATTGTTCCATCGTTCTCAACCACTGCACGGCGGAAGGAAACGTCAGTAACGTTCGTAGACAGCTGGTGAACAGACGCAAAACGTACTTTTGCACCGGCTTTAACGAACACTTCCACGACACCGTTGTGGAAAACAGGGGCGGACAGTTCACCGGAAACATAGTTATCCACGTAGGTCACAGAGCTGTTTGCCTCAGCTACAACAAGCACATGAGGTGCAAATGTTGCAGATGCATCATCTGTGAGCAGCACAGCTTGAAGCGGAACTTCAATCTCAACATTTTTCGGAACATACAGGAATACCCCGCCATTCCAAAGAGCTGCATGCAGAGCAGCAAGTGAATGCTCATCTGCCTTCACAGCTGTGTTCAGATAAGGTTTCACCAGATCACCATGCTCGCGAACCGCTGTAGCGAGATCCGTGAAGATAACTCCTTTTGCTGCCAGATCAGCAGATAGCTTGGAGTAAACTGTGCCGGAATTGCGCTGGATAACCAGACTGCCTTCCGCTTGGTCCTGAACGAGATCTTTGATAGAAGCTGGTACTTCTTCCAACGAGGAAATAGCTTCACTTGCTTTGTATGTGCCGTATTCGCTGACATTCCAGCGTTCAATTTTTTGTTTTTCCAGTTTCGGAAGCGCAAGACCACTTGCAAGCTTAAGGGCTTCAAGCCGCTGCTCGGTCAACCAGCCGGGTTCATTGTTACTTTCCGACAAGGCGCGAAGCGCTTCAGATTCAACCGGAAGAATTGTTTGTGTAGTCATTGATTATCCTCCTCCGTTTTGTCTTTACGCTTCTTGGCCTACAGTTTCGTCTGTAATTCCCAGTTCTTCCTTAACCCAGTCATATCCTTCTGCTTCCAGACGGTGAGCCAGTTCAGGTCCGCCGGATTTCACGATACGACCTTGCATCATTACGTGTACGTAGTCAGGTGTGATGTAGTTCAACAGGCGTTGGTAGTGAGTAATGATGAGGAATCCACGATCTTCGCTCTTCATTGCGTTCACACCGTTTGCCACGATTTTCAAAGCATCGATATCCAGACCGGAGTCAATCTCATCGAGTACTACGATTTTCGGATCAAGCAGCATCATTTGCAGAATTTCGTTACGTTTTTTCTCACCACCGGAGAAACCTTCGTTCAGGTAACGATGAGCAAACTCAGGGTTCATGTCGAGTTCTTTCATTTTGCCTTCCATTTGACGGATGAACTTGATCAAAGAAATCTCATTTCCTTCGCCGCGACGTGCGTTAATTGCACTGCGCAGGAAGTCAGAGTTGGTTACCCCAGCAATTTCACTTGGATACTGCATAGCCAAGAACAGACCTGCACGCGCCCGCTCGTCAACTGCCATATCCAGTACATCTTCACCATCAAGCGTAACTGTACCGTCTGTTACTTCATATTTAGGGTGACCCATCAGAGCGGATGCCAATGTGGATTTACCTGTTCCGTTTGGACCCATGATTGCGTGGATTTCTCCACCTTTCATTTCCAGGTTGATGCCTTTCAGGATTTCTTTACCTTCGATCGTCGCTTTCAGACCTTCAATGACGAAATTCGTAGCCATGTGTATTGTTTCCCTCCATTGATTAAATTGATGTTTGCTGTCGAAAACGAAAAAGCGCCTATTTAATATCTGAACAGGGCTTCCCCTGAATTTCTACAAGTACCGCAATTCTCAAAGCAATAATCACTTTAGAATAATTCTAAACTGATTCTCATTGATTATCAAGTCATTTCCGAGAACACTTGTCCCATACTGGAAACATGATTCTACCTGATTCTATAATAAAAGCGGGTTTGAATCAAATAAGAAACCGTCATTCCTTCCAACTCACAGTGAGAAAAATCACTGAGATTCATTATTTCATTCGATATAACCCTTGCCAAAAAAGGGCTTATCCATATTTTGGACAAGCCCTTCATTATTTCATTCATATTTTGAGCATATCGTTAATCTTCTGTACCTGTTTGTCAAAATCCGCAACGTCCACTGCCAGCGTCATTTCGCGCGGCACCGGACCATTCGGAATGGAAATCCATGAACGGCACCCATTATATTCAGGCAGTACCGGTATCTCCATCGGTTCATTCAAACGGTACACACGGAGTATTAATACATGTAAGGGATCTTTCCGTTTCCATTTCAAGCGGTCCTCGGCAAAATCCGATGTCCACATATGAAAGTCCTGAAGTCGGTCCAGCATCTCCTGATCTCTGATCTCCAAATCCTGCGTCACTTCGGCATATGCAGTAATACGGATCGTCGAAGCTTCGGGCACCCATTCGGCCAATGATTCTTCAACATAGGAATGATCTGAGGACTTAATCAGTTCTTTACGCTGATGTTCATAAGTCGGATACAGATAAAACGCTGGACTTTTCAGCTCAAAATGTCTGGTTTCCTCCACAATTCCGCCTTTACGCATCACCAGGATCTGGCGACCGTTTTCCAGCGCCTTAATTGCGGAAGCCCACTCTTTTAATGCCGGTGTCGTTGTGCCTAACATGGCGTATCTCCTCCCGAAATGAGTCTTGTCAGCAGTATAGACGCTTTGTTTGTTCCTGACAACTTAGATCGAGATCCGGGAAACACCCTGATAGTGAGACAAAGACCTTACATAAACAGCACTATAAGTTTGGCTTAGCCCAGAAAAGAGCGCAGCATCCACATATGTTTCTCCAGATCCGCTTTGAACCCGGTGAGCATGTCTGATGTCGGTTGGTCCTCGGCGGCTTCT
The DNA here is from genome assembly GCF_047246825.1 of Paenibacillus xylanilyticus. Lineage (GTDB taxonomy): Bacteria > Bacillota > Bacilli > Paenibacillales > Paenibacillaceae > Paenibacillus > Paenibacillus xylanilyticus_B. Next base: position 2,098,466 of record NZ_JBFOLB010000001.1, read on the forward strand.
GCCACTTCAATACCTTCCTGATACTCATTGGACAATGTAGCAAAATCCTCAATCAGGTTTTGCACCATGGTATTCGCATCTTCGCCGCCGGCCGCTTCCTGAATGGAGGATAGCTCCAGATATTCTTTCATTGTTGCTGCAGGGCTGCCTTTCAGCGTAAGAATGCGCTCTGCGATTTCATCCATTTGTACGGTGATTTCATTATAGAACTCTTCAAATTTTACATGCAGTGTGAAAAAGTTTGGTCCTTTTACATACCAGTGATAGTTATGGACTTTGACATACAGGACGTTCAGGTTTGCCACCTGACGATTAAGTACTTGTTCTACGGATTTCGCTTGATCTGTTTTGTTTTTTGTAGCCATCTGAATCCCATCCTTTATTATAAAATTAGTCTATTATGTATGGTGGACAGTGTAACTTGCCCTGCATAATAGAGATTTAACAATATGGCACCGCTATAGGGCGGCGAGCCTTTCGGCAGCAATCTGTGAACCGTCCGGCCTATTCGTTTTTACCCTTGCACATGAAGTTCGAAACAAGACAGGCTGCTTTCATCTCAAAAAAAGGGTACAAAAAACGGGTTAATTCCGATATACTGACTTATACCAAGCAAAGAAGTAGGTTTTCCTGTTTCTTCATATATATGGAGGTGGCATCCTTGTCCCAATATCACCCTTTAACACCCCAGGAAGCAATCGAACTGGCCAAAACATTACCGGGTCCATTTACGGCAGATGCGAATCTGGAATGTCGTGAAATCGGCGATGGCAATCTGAATTTGGTTTTTCATATTACCGATCAGAACTCCGATAAAAGTATCATTATCAAACAGGCGCTTCCTTATGCGAAAGTGGTTGGGGAATCTTGGCCACTATCTCTCGTACGTGCCCGAATTGAACGTGAAATTCTTCAGGAAGAGTACCGCCTCTGCCCGGGAATGGTGCCAGAAGTGTATCACTATGACGATGATCTCGCATTGACGGTGATGGAAGATCTCAGTGATCATGTAATCATGCGCAAAGGCCTTATTGAAGGTGTCACCTACCCTCTCTTTGCACAGCATATCGGGGAGTTCATGGCAAGAACGCTATTTTTCACATCCGATCTTGGCATGAACCAACAATTAAAAAAAGAAAAACAAGGTCGATTCGTTAATCCGGATCAGTGTAAAATAACGGAAGATCTGATCTTTGATGAGCCTTATCGGATCGCTGAAAAAAATAATTATGATGCATCGATTGAGGATGAAGCTGAAGCGCTTCGAACAGATGGAGCACTCCATCTTGAGGTAGCTTTGCTACGGGAAAAATTTCTGACTCATGGACAAGCCTTGCTTCATGGAGACCTGCATACGGGAAGTATTTTTGTCACACCAGAATCCACAAAGGTTATTGATCCCGAGTTTGCCTTTTATGGCCCTATTGGATTTGACGTGGGTGCCGTACTCGCCAACCTGCTTTTGAACTACGCTTCTTTGCCAGGATGGATTCAGAATGAAACTGCCCTCCATAAGCGTGAGACACTTTTGCTGGACATGGTTCGTGATGTATGGAATGAATTTGAAACTCGCTTCCGCGCATTATGGGTTTCTGATCTCGTTGATCCGATGGCTAAAGCGCCAGGTTATGAAGACCTCTATGTACAACAATTATTCAGAGATTCGATCGGCTTTGCGGGCACCAAAATGGTCCGTCGTATTGTGGGCCTTGCCCATGTTGCCGATATTGATACCATACCGGATGCTGCTGAACGTGAACATGCTCAGCGGAAAGCGCTCGCTATCGGTAAAACACTAATTAAAAACAATCGCCGCTTGAATACCATCGGTGAAGTGCTGGACCTTGTGTCGACAGCCATCTCCTCAATCAAAGTTTAACTTAGGAACGGAGGAACATCCATGACAAACCCTGAACATCAGCCTCTGTCCTCTCTGATCTGGAAACAGGACAAGCTCGAAATGCTTGACCAGCGTCTGCTGCCGGAAACCATACTGATGCTGAAACTTTACACTCCCGAAGAAGTGTGGGAGGCTATCCATTCCATGAAAGTTCGCGGTGCTCCAGCCATTGGAATCGCTGCTGCGTTCGGTGTGGTTTTGGGTGCCAAAGCATATGATGGACTCTTTGTGCAAGGCTGGCTGGATCATGTGAAATCCATCTGTGCCCATCTGGCCACTTCACGCCCCACAGCGGTGAACCTGTTTTGGGCACTGGATCGCATGATGCAAAAAGCAAGTGACCTGGCCGAAGCTGGCACAGGCATTGAAGATAGCAACGCAGCCCTGGAAGCCGAAGCCCTCCTGATTCAAAAAGAGGATGAAGAAGTTTGCCGTATGATCGGAGAGCATGCCCTTCCACTCTTCGAAGATGGTATGGGCGTGTTAACGCACTGCAACGCTGGTGGACTTGCTACAGCCAAATACGGCACGGCAACCGCTCCAATGTATCTCGCACAGGAACGCGGCATTAACCTTAAGGTATTCGCGGACGAAACTCGCCCTGTACTTCAAGGCGCTCGGCTTACCGCATTCGAACTGCAGCAAGCGGGTATCGATGTTACGCTTCTGTGCGACAATATGGCAGGCATGGTGATGTCCAAAGGATGGATCCAGGCCGTTATCGTTGGTACAGACCGCGTTGCAGCAAACGGTGATGTAGCAAACAAAATCGGAACATACAGCGTAGCGGTACTAGCCAAAGCGCACAATATTCCGTTCTATGTAGCCAGCCCTTTGTCCACCATTGACTTGTCCACGCCTTCCGGTGATCTCATTCCGATTGAGGAACGTTCTGCAGAGGAAGTGACCGAAGGATTTGGCAAGCGAACAGCACCGCAGGGTATAAAAGTGTTTAACCCGGCATTTGATGTGACGCCTAATGAATATGTAACAGCCATCATCACGGAGAAAGGCGTTGTTCGAGCTCCGTTCAAGGAAAATCTTGCTGCCTTGTTTGCCAAGGAAGAAGCTTAGTTATATGGCTTGACATGCATGATTAGCATACAAAAAGGGCTCCCACGGGAGCCCTTTTTATTATTGTAAATGAGTTTGTTGTTGAGAAAGAGAATGCCGTCCGACTTACATCCAATTTTCTTAGAAGCATCGGAATTTGTCCAGAATCAGATCATCTTCAGTAAGGCTTCTACACCTGTCATGCCAACAGTAATGCCCATGGCCTCAGCTTCTGTTGTTACAGACTCCATAGGTGCATGCAGCAACTGTTCCAATGTGCGCACCCCTACTGCCCGAGCCGCAATGATCTTGCGATCCCCAAGCTTTTCGTTAAGTAATCCGACATCAAGTGCTCCACACATGATATATCCTTTGGATGTGTTTATCGTCAGTAACGTGGTTTTGGGCAGCTTCACTTCCACCCCGACCAACACATGCTCTCCAACTACAATCGGTTCCATGCTCACCATAATCTCACGATCCACCTCCTATTCCCACAGGTCAGGATAATTGTATGCCCCATTCCGATTCTCGGTGTGGACACCTGCGGAAAACAAACCAAAACGGTTAGAAATGTCATATTGAAGTTGTTATTAGATTCCCGGTGCAATGCGTTATTTTCTACATCTTTAGTACTATGATTATTGTTACATTAATGATATAGTGAATTGAAATGGTTTATTGACTGACATATCTACAAACGGGGCTGGGATGAATGAAAGAAACCTTATCCAACGGAGAAGAAGTTGGCTTTTTATTTAATGTCGACATTCTTATCAAGAGCCGCTCGAATGCCTTGGCGCTACAGTCCCTGTTGGAGCTCATGAACAAAGAGGAACAGATTGCGGACTTTCGGATTCAATCCGGCTTAGAGCTTGGCAAAATTATTGAAGCGACAATTCAGTCCAAAAAAGACTCTATTACCTCCCTTCACAACGAACGGAAAAAATCTCAATTGGGCGGAATGAAAACAGCTCCATCGAATCAATCAACAAATTCATCGATTTCGGCAAAACCACAAGACCAAAAGGAAACGGTTACTTCCCAGAAGGCAGCTGCACCAGAGCCGGCCAGTGCTTCTCAAGGGAATTCGTTTGATGAGTGGATTGACACCCTCATTAAGGAAAACCGGCTTACACGGATTGTGGTAAACAACAAGAACGGCAAACATCAGAGCATTCCATGCCGCATTTTGAATTTTGATCGGGATAACAGCATTGTAAGTGTCTACCATGTTGATGAAAAACAGGTCTATTCATTCCGAACGAATGAAATTGACGAATTTTTGTAGATCATTCAACGAGCGCAAACAAACAAAAAGCAGCTTACGTGGAAATTTCACAACATTCCACGCAAGCTGCTTTTTTCATTCTTATATGACCCGTTAGTTGGGTCAGGATGCTTCTCCCTGTCCATAGTTTGTAGTACCCGGGCGAGTAAAGTAGAATCGAATGATTCAAAATGCTTATGTAAGCGCAGCATTTTCTTAAGGAAGACTCACCGGATGGGGTTGTCCACTCGCTCCCAATCAGGAACGGTTTTTTCCACGTTGCCACACGTCTACTGCAAAGAACAGCCATCCAGCAATAAAAGCGACACCGCCAATTGGCGTGATGGCACCTAAAACCTTGATGTCCGTAATACTAAGTACATACAAGCTGCCCGAGAACACAATAATACCAATAAACAGCAGGCGCGCCGCCCATTTTAGCTTGGAGGATGCTCCGAGTTGACCCGCTGTTAATCCCACAATCAGCAGTGCAAGGGCATGTATCATGTGATACTGTACTCCAGTTTCATACACGGCAATGGCATCTGCGCCGATTCGTTCCTTCAGCATGTGGGCACCAAACGCACCAATTGCTACAGACAGCATCGTCAAAACAGCACCAATCGTCATCCATATTCGTTGCATTAACTTCTCTCCTTTATGTCATGTCACACTAATGATATTCTAGCGAATCTCTGAGCTGTTTACCAGTTAAGCGGTCTGGTGAGAGACATCCATACTTTTCGTGAAAATCTGATTCATATCAGGACCTGTCTACTAGGGTACAAAGTGAAGAGAAACCTTGATTTTTATCGTTAATTATGGAAAAGTAAAAAGGTCTGTACTCCTGCAGCTGTCAGGAGAATCACCATACTTAAATGAGGTTAATAACAACAACAATGATTAAGGAGGGATATGATATTAATGGAACATAAAAATACGTTTGAATCCGATTCCGGCAACAACGACCTATTTACGACTTATCCTGAAGAACCTAGTGATCCTGTACTGAACAGAATGAAACATTCCGGCCCGGGCATCGCCAGTTTTGTCATTGGACTCGTTGCACTTCTGGGTTATATTCTGACTTTCTTCCTTGCAGCCATTGCACTCAGCGGTGTCATCGGAACTCTGACAACACCTGCGCAGGTTGAGGAAATTGCTCTGCATCCGGCTGTACTGCTGTCATCCTTATTTATCCTGGTTTGTCTTGTTCTTAATTTCGCTGGTCTTATACTCGGAGTCATCGGTCTTGTGCTTAAAAAGCGTAAAAAGGTTTTCCCTATTATCGGAACTGTACTTAATGGGATTATGGTCCTTGCATTTGCAGGACTCATTCTAGCTGGCATGTATATGACATAAAACGGTCAGAAAATCGATCATATTGCCAAATTCTCATATCCAAAGGAGATTGACATGTCAAGAATCAAAATTTTTGCTGATAGCACCAGTGATCTGACACCAGACTGGATTAAAACTCATGATATCGGTATCATTCCATTGTATGTGGTATTCGGTGATGAATCTTTGAAGGATGGTGCCGAGATTACACCGGAACAGCTGTACGAGCGCGTAAGCAAGGAAGGAAGGCTGCCCAAGACGGCTGCCCCATCACCTGCTGATTTTATAACGGCTTTTCAACCTTACATAGAACAAGGGGACGACATCCTGTATATCAGCCTGTCTTCTGAACTTTCTTCCACGTATCAAAACGCGCTGCTGGCAAGTTCAGAGTTTCCGGAAGGTCGGATCTCTGTTGTGGACTCACTCAATCTTTCATCCGGGATTGGCCTGCTTGTTATGAAAGCAGTGCATGCTGCAGAAAAAGGACAGAACCTGAATGAAATTACCCATTTGGTTGAAGCGATAAAACCGAATGTACGGACCGAATTTGTCATTGATACCTTGGAGTATCTTCACAAAGGGGGCCGCTGTTCGGGAATGCAGAACCTGATCGGAAGCCTGCTTAAAATTCGCCCTGTCATTCGGGTAGCGGATGGCAAGATGTCGCCTGCCTACAAAGTACGTGGCAAACGGGAAAAGGCTCTTGATCAAATGCTGCAAAATACGCTTAGCCAGAAGCATCAGATCGATACAGACCTGATCATTGTTGTACATACGATGGCTGAAGAGGATGCACTTGATTTGCAGAAGTCTCTGCAGGAACAGACCGGTGCTCGTGTTGAGTTAACTACGGCAGGATGCGTGATCTGCAGTCATTGCGGCCCCAAAACGATCGGAATCATCTATAACACGGTTTTATAAAAACAAACTTAACGTTATGAGCGTATTTATACGTCTGAAATTAACCCACAAAGGGCATCCTGGCTGTACCTAGCCAAGGATGCCCTTCTATTTATTACTATATTCGCTTTAATAACTTTTCGTTTTCAATTCATTCAAACTTTTGAACGCGTATCCCTGTTTCCGTGCTTCATCTATGATTGAGCCCAGAGCCTCCGTGTTATCTTTGGAGACGGAATGCAGGAGAATAACGGCCCCAGGATGTAATTGCTTGAGCACCTGTTGACGTGCATAGTCAGCTCCACGCTGAACATTGACATCCCAATCCTTATAAGCCAGGGACCAGAACACATTGATGTACCCCTGAGCATGGCTCTCCGCAAGAGTGCGGTTGTTAAAAATGCCACGCGGCGGTCGCAAAAAGGTCGCTTGCTGTCCAGTCAAACGATTCACTTCCGACTTAACCTGTTCAAGCTCCGTTTTCAGCTTTTCATTGGATACCCGTGTCATATCCGGATGGCTCCAGGAATGGTTGCCTACAATATGCCCCTCTGCAGCCATGCGTTTAACCAGTTCCGGCTGATCTTTCAGATAATGGCCGGTGACAAAAAAAGCGGCAGGCACCTTTTTATCACGCAGCACATCCAGTATTGCTGGTGTATAGCCATTTTCGTATCCATTATCAAACGTGAGATATAGTTCTTTCTGTTTGGTATCTCCCAAAAAGATGGCATCATTATGCTGCAGGATCGATTTGAAACCTTCCTGATCAATGGAGGGCAGCTGCCCGTTCTGGCTTTTCTTGAATCCAAAGTGAAACGCTCCGGTCACTGGCGACGCTTCAGTATGCACCGGAAAAATGCTGAACGCCATTACGGCAGTCAACAGCATGTATGAAACCCATCGCTTCATTTCAACCGCTCCTGTTCCTGAATAATTGGTTGTCGCTTCCTATCACGATCCCCTTCAGGTAATATGCCACAGGAACAGCTAATGTATGTAACTTTTGAATCATGTCACGCGAACTTACAGAATCAGAAGCGTTTATTACTCTGTTCGGGCTGATGCAGCAATTCAATCAATGTCTGCGGCTTGCCGCTGGAAGATAACCACTCCCTAACCGTTTCGATCGCCTTAGTCTGTCCGTCACCGCGGTCACGCCAAGTTAGCAATTCTATGACTTTTATAATCAGTGCAGACATGTTGTGATAATCCATTTCTGAACGATCTGCCCTCATTTTATGATATAACGCCTCCTGCTCCCAATCGAGCAATATTTCTTCACCAATCGTCGGTTTCATTAAGGTGTAAGCCCTATTACACCCTGAGCAACGTACGGTACTTACCTGCTGTACAGCAAAACTCACTTGGATGTCATGCTCACAGTCCGCACATTGAAAGCTGACCTGTATGTTCTGTATTTTTTCGTTCATATTGCTCTTCCTCCTGCTATGGGTGTACTACATCTATACCCGAAAATGATGAAGTTCACGCTACACCTTAAATCATTAAAAATCGTGCTATATTCTTGAAAATATGTTAAAATATAATACATATCATGAGTAGGAGAGGCGGATATCCATGTCGAAGGAAGAACGCAACATTACCTGGCAGCAGTCCAGCTTAAGCAGGCAGGAACGGGAAATACATAACGGCCATCGCAGCCGTGCACTGTGGTTTACCGGACTATCCGGTGCTGGTAAATCCTCGCTTGCATTTGCCTTGGAACAGCATCTTTATGAGCGAGGCGTTCGTTGTTATGTACTGGATGGAGACAATGTACGCCATGGCCTTAACCGCGACCTTGGCTTTACAGCTGAGGATCGGCAAGAGAACTTGCGTCGTATTGGTGAAGTGGCCAAATTAATGGTGGACGCCGGGTTGCTCGTTCTTTCAGCCTTTATTTCTCCTCATGCACAGGATCGGAAAATGGTCAGAGATTTGTTTGAACCGGAAGATTTCATTGAAATCTATGTTCAATGTTCCATTGAGGAATGTGAGCGACGTGATCCAAAAGGTCTGTACAAAAAAGCACGCAGCGGGGACATCCCCCATTTTACCGGCATCTCGGCACCTTATGATATACCGGAAGAGCCTTCCCTTATTATTGATACAGAACAGCTGTCTTTGCATGAAGCCGTACAGGAGATTGTACGTTATCTCGAGTTGACAGGAGCCCTTCAACTGCCTCTTGCTCCCACCACCAGCCACGTTTAATCAGCGTCTATAGATTAATTATCGAAAATATCAGATAAAAGGCACAGTGACCATCCTGTGCCTTTTTAGAATGTAAGGGTTATTTTTCAAAACCATCCAATTACTGCCCAACGACACCTGCCTGCATATTTAATAACTTACTGAAGGTTCCTACAGGGTCTGTAGATAGTTGTTGGTACCCTCCTTGTTGGATAACCCGACCTTCCTCCAATACGATCACCCGGTCCGCTGTACGGATTGTGGATAAACGATGGGCAATCACGATTATGGTGACATGGCCTTTCAGTCGTTCAAGTGCAGCATGAATGTGCTGCTCGTTCTCACTATCCAATGCACTAGTTGCTTCATCCAAGATGAGTACAGACGGATTGCGCAGCATGGCTCTTGCCAGTACCAGACGCTGGCGTTCCCCTCCGGATAAGCGAATCCCCCGATCCCCAATCATCGTATCCAGCCCTTGAGGAAGTCTGCGGACAAACGCAGCCGAGGAGGAAAATTGTAAGGCTTGCCACATCTGTTCCTCGCTAGCATCAGGATCTACCAGCCTCAAGTTTTCTCTGATGCTGGTATGGAACAAAAATGGATCCTGCGATACATAACCAATGGAGCTTCTCCACGCCAATAATAGCTCCTCCGATAGTGGGACACCATCGATAAGAATCTGCCCACTCTCTGGTCGAACCAGTCCCATAACAAGATCAATCAGGGTGCTCTTTCCGGCACCTGATTTGCCGACAATGGCTGTCATGCCTTTCGCAGGGATCGAGGCATTAACATTTTCGAGTGAGTAAGACTGACTGCCCTCATAACGGTAATTGACATTCATACACTCAATGGAACGCATTAATTCGAGTGGTTGAACGGGATGAAGCTCTCCCCCCTTATTTCCGATCGTTTCTGTGGTTACGTTGGTGAAATCGCTAATCTCGCGACTCAATTCAGTCTCAGCCTGCAGCTTTCGGACAAGCTGAAACGCCGGCAGCATAGAGCTAATATACTCCAGATTGGACTGAATGGATGTAAACCTGGGCCATAACCGGGAAAAAATAAGGATAATAAGCAATAGACTTGCCGGGGGTACGGCAAGAACACGCAGTGACAAATAAATGAAGGCGGCAATAATCACAGCGGAAGATACGCGATGAATAAGCTGTGTACCGCTGTTCAACTGGCTGAATTGGATGACGTTACGTTCGATTCGTTTGCATATTTTTTCAAACCATCCGATATGCGAGTTCTCGAGCATGTTGCTTTTGATGTCCTTGATACCGTTAAAATGCTCTGTAATGCCATTATAGTAATGTTGGGATAATTCGGATGTCTGATCCCCAATCTGCTTTGCCCTCTGGACGAATTTTTTGAGGACGAAGAACAAAACAAGTCCGAAGACAAGTACAATGGCAGTTAACTTGGCGGACAGCCAAAAAGCGAGAGCGATCTGAATACCTGTAAAGATTAAAGACGCAGCCATTTGCAGAATCAGATTCGTTCCTTGGCTGACACGAGCGAGTTCGGTCGTTAATATATGGTTAAAATCGGATTTTCGTTTTTGGAGAAAAAAAGACCATTTGGCCATAATGATGGCCCGATAGGTTTCCTGACGCAATGTTCTTATGAATTGCTGCTGAATCCGCGTGTTCCGAATCGTCTGAAGACGCTGAAGCCATGCCTGTCCGGAGAGAATTACAACGAAAACGCCCAGTACCAGCAGCAACTGACTATTTTCGGAGAGACGACCTAGTAATTCTGATAGCCAGGGTAACTGTAAACCGGTTGAGCTCATTTCAAACACACCGATTAAACTTAACATCGGAACAAGCATATAAATGCCGATTCCCTCCATTAAACTAATGCAGATCATACCCAGCAAGTTCCAATAGAGGACGGGTCCTGTTATATCACGCAGCTTGCGCATATAAAATCGAAGTTCTGAAATCATGGATTAACCCCTTTCCGTCATCGTGTTCCTTTTCATTCGCCGCCAGAACCAGAGAAAAGGACGTAACGGAAAATATAGAAAGTGCAAAGAGCGAGGAAGCGGCAGCTGTTCCACATCCCAGGTACTCGGATATAATCGTTCAATGAAAAAAAACATTTTCTGTCTGGTGCTTCTCAGCGCAAACAGATAGGAACGGTAACTTCGTAAATTCGCCGGAGTTTCCAGCATTTCATTCATAAATAACACGCCATGTTTAGCCAGCCGTTCGCCAGCACGTTCCTGAGAAGTTAATAAGCCGCGATAACTCGCATCCAAAGGTGTGTTCAGCAGCACGGATACAAGCCGCAGAGCCTGTGCACCAATGGAGAGCCGTCCTTCCGCTTTTAAACGCCTTGTCAGCAGATTTACATCCAGAGGCATGCTGCGAATCATCTGATCGATGTCCATAAGCCAGCGTAATCTGAACCAGCCATGCCGGGCACCATGAGTCACCAGATAGGCCCACAGATCTTCTCGTTCAAGCATTCGAACCGGAGTTTGAGTATACGTGCTAAACCGACTGCGCTGCCACAGTAATTCAAAATCAGTTTCCTTACCGGAATCCGGATTAAGCCGCCAGTGAATTTCCACTTGTGTTTTTTTGAGAGGATGCTTGTAACAGATATGATGCTCCCGCCATTTCCAGCTTTGAACGGTTGGCGTGCGTTTACCTTCCTTGGATACATAACCGAGTGTTACGAGAATCTGTTCCGCAGACTCCACATCTTCAAATGGGATGAGAATGTCCAAATCCTTGGATGTCCTTAAAGACACATCTCCGTAGAGATCGTGGGCGAGCGCAGGCCCTTTTAACGTAATACTCCGAATCCCTTTTTCATTAAAAGCTGTACAAACCTGCTCCATTTCGGCCGTCAGGTGCAGCATGCGAAACGTATTAGCCGTATATTCCTGTCTTAAACCCTCTACGACAGCAGCAGGAATAAATGGAGATTCTAATGATTTGAGTTTCATATAAAGGACCGAGTACAACCTGTGATGATAGACCAGTCGTAAAAAGAGCTGCCAGTCCGTTCCTTCGGTCAAAGCTTTGACTGCTCCCGGAGCAAGCTCCTGCAGCTCATCTTTCATAATGATCAAAATCAGCTTGAGCTCCTGCGGAAACCCTCTTGTGTAGTCATCAAATTCAAGATTCATAGACAATTTCTCCAGTTCCCTTCTCCGGACAACGTTTGCCGAACACGCCGACAACCGTATATTGGTCCATAGTATCTGCTCCGGTCACGATTAATTTCCCACTTCGCAGCCAGGCATGAGCCATCATTTGTCCTTGCTTGTTGCGCGCAGTTCCCATATATAGCGTACTCTCTATTTTGCGGCGTTCCAGCATTTTCATTGCAGCGATCGCCATGACTAGACAGCGACTCTCCCATAAGGTGTACTTGCTTGCCAGCATAATGGCTTTGGAAACGTTCCTAATCGCTAAAATCTGATTTCGATTCATTCCGTTCATGGGGGTTTCATACAGCGCTGTACCGAGCCCTGGGGCGATTTTGGCAAAGGGTCTTGCTTTGAGGATTCGGGCCCACCCCAAATGAATGTAGGCTTCCCAAACCATAAGCCGGACCTCGCGTGGCAACGAAAGATAAGCTTTGATTTTACGCAGCATTGTCCTAACCCTCGTGAGCGATGTTGATTAATCCCTCACGGGACATGTGCTCAAGAAACTGAACAACTTGTTCGTGACACGTATCCGCATCAATTTCGTACTCGGAGGCCAGCACTTCGACCAAGTCAGCCAGTGTCCGTTCCTCGGCCAGTAGATCCCAGATTCGTCCTCCGGTACTGCCAAGATTGTAGTATTTTCCGCTTTGGATACTCATCATGACTTTTTCCCCGCCCATGTCACTGACGAGGTTGCCTTCCTTCTGCTTTACACGATCTTTCCAATCGAATTGTTTTGTACTTTTCATTGTCCTGTATGCACTCCTTTGCGTATATGATCTGTGATTCGTTCGACCATCTCGAATGCAGTAAATTCAGAGCCTGACCTTGTCAATCTGCAAACTTCTACACTGGCAGACAGTCTGGAGACTGTTTCGAACAACCACTGCGCAAGACCTTGCCGTGCCACAAGAGCACTTCGGAAGGTATGTGTGCACAGCATATGAAGTCTTTCCAATCCCTGAATCTGTGTCAGCTTGGTGGGCTCGTGAAGGGCATCCGGTTTGGGATTCAGCTCAAAAATGCCGGCAAGCGGAACAGCTCTCTCATGGAAATAATGCTGCACAGGTATCGCGTATTTCGTAATCTCGGCATGTACGGTGGCATAGTTTTGTTCTTTCATACCAAACCCGTCCAGACTGGGCTGCCACAGTTTCTGCTGTGGATACCCCGGGGATACAATGGCTCTCCCTCCGGCGTCCCAGGTTATGGCAACCACATCATCGGTCAGAAGCGGATATCCGCGCGAAGCCAGAGCAGCTGATAAAGTGGATTTGCCCGCACCCGAATGCCCAACAAATGCATACGCCCATCCATCGATCACCACGGCACTTCCATGTAGTGGCAGAATACCCCGCTGCATCATAATGACCGCCATACATGTGCCGAGAATAAACAATCGGACCTTTTTTTCATCTGCGTCCTGCTTAGGGCTAACAATAATTCTTCGTCCTTGTTCGATCAGGAACAGGCCTGTATCTTCAATTCGAAAAAACAGACGGCCGTCACGAGATACAAAATTTTCATTTCCCACATTCCACTCTTCCCACAGTAGGGTTAAATCGTCAGACTGGATATGTACGTCGATATCACCAGCATCCGTGCTGTCTTGCACGATCTGGAGTTCTGGCATTTGAAATTGGCTTAGCCAACGCAATCCATATGCTTCATACTGCACAGGCACCAATGAATGACTCCTCCTTAGCAAGGCTGAATGTAAAAAAGCCCTTATATTCATATGACTCAAATATAAGGGCGGTGGCGAAAAGATCATGTTGTCTTTCCGCCCTTTAAGTATAATGGCACTTCGTGAAGCTTAAAAACTTAGGAAGTTGGATCGTAGAGGTCTGCATCATGCTCGGAGATCCAGTCAATTTGTCTGTAACCAGTTCCAGCCATAGTTTGGTTTACTTCCAACACTTCCAGTGCAGGTGCTTGCCATTCCTTCTTTTCCATTTGTTGTTCACCTCCTTTCAGAGTTTACATTGGTACCTCGCATGTTCATTTCTCATGGTCAGAACTTGCGAATAAAGCGATATACGATCAAGCTGTGCATCATCAAACGCATATCCGGGTGTGATGCCAGCTCGGGTCGTGGATCGGGAATGTTCTTAAGCGCCGACTGTATTCGTTCGGTGTTTAATATGCCGGCCACACGGCTATCAGAACAAAGAGATTGTACTTCTGCTGTAAACGCACCCCAATCGGGGATCATCCGATGCAGCCAATCCGCGGGCTGAATGCCGCGAATACGCTGATTGAGTCTAACCTTGTCAGGCAGTTCGGGCGATGTCGCACGCCTGATTAAAGAGCGATCTGTCCCCTTACTGACATACTGTTCAATCGGAACGGAGAGGCAAAATTGAATGACACGTGCGTCACTGGTCGGATCACGCTCCCATGCACGATAACGCAAGGAACATTTGGTTGCCACTGCTCCATTTTTGTTGGCAATAGCCAGATTATTAAACTTCTCAGCTCTGACTTTCAGCGCATCTGCTCTGGCGCCGCCCTGAAGCTGAACCAGTGATCCGAGTCGTTCCAGCACGCCTGTTCTACTGGCGAATTCCGGATGAATGAGTTGGTTGGCAGAGGCACTCGCGGCCCCTTTTGAGGGGTTATGGAAATGTTCCGGGTATGCCTTTTGCGCCGTAATGCGTGCAATCCTCGAAAATTTCATTCCGGTCCGCTGAGAATATTGTCTCATCTCCTGCAGCATGCGGAACCAGCGTCCACTTTTCATCAGACTGGCGTAATAGTCCAGCGCTGGCCCCCAGGAGATGGTGAAGTTCCCCCTGGCTCCAGTAAGTAGAACTCCTGCATCCTGCTGACTTGCCTTTTCGTAAAATCCCCGGATCCAGAATGAATTCTCGAAATACTTATACGGCATCTCCATCATGTCCAGCCAGGTATCTATTTCACTCAAAGGACTTCTGCCCTCGAAGTCCAGGTAGTTCTCCGAAATGTTTCCGATATGCTCGACCGTAGAGCGAATGAAAGGCCGCTCATCAGCGAGCAGTGTTTTGGAAGTATAATCTGTGAAATCAGAGACAGGTACATAACTGTATGCATTTAATCTTTTCCCCTGGCTGCGCAGTGATCCCGAAGCAAAACCGGCAACAGCCCCGGAATCCAGCCCTCCACTTAATGCAGCTGCCACCTGCCGATGTGTTCGCAAGCGGGCACTGACTGCCTGAGAGAATACTTCACGAAACGCTTCGACGTATTCCCCGTCCGATTTGAGATGCAACGGCTCAATTTCGTTCCAGCGGTGATACTGCTTCAGTTCCACTTTTCCCACTCCAGCCCGGAAGACAAGGGTGTGTGCAGGTGGAAGCTGGTTTACTCCATGATAAGCCGTCATATGGATATCTGCCGATCCATGCATCTCTGGAATGGCCAGAAATTCGGACAACCAGGTCTCATTCAAATCCTTGGTTACCCCTTCCAAGTCAAGCAGGGGAGCAATGAGTGTGCAAAATGAAAAACGTTTGCCGTCATGACGGTAATACAACGTCCTCATGCCGGTAATATCTCTCGCTGCAAACAACGTCCGCTTGCGCTCATCCCAGATTGCAAAAGCAAAGTCTCCCAGAAGCTTGCTCGCCGCTTCTTCACCCCATCGCTGATAAGCTCTCATAATAAGTTCACTGTCTGAGAGTACAGACAGCTGACTTCTGGAGATGAACAATTGATCAGCGAGCTGTTCCCGATTATCCAAAATAGCGTCTGCGGTAATCGTGAGACCGCTGGCCTCATCAGCCAGAGGCAGTTTTTCATTGACCGATTCGGGCGTGATCCACTGAGCATGACAGCTAAGGAATGCTTCATTCCCCTTCCATACCCCCGTTGTATCCGCAGGAATATGTCCCAGGCTTGCATACAAGTGCCAGCTATCTTCCCATAGCGCTTGCTGACCATCGGTATGAACAATTCCCGCTATCGCGCTCATGACTTTCCTCCCCGAAGTATCTTGCGCTGGGATGCCCAGGCACTGATTTGCTGTCCAAAGGGTATCCATGATTTAATTCGCTGAAGCTTGCTGTGAGCAGAAGCCAGCTGCTGCTTCAATCGTTCCCGTTCACTGTAGCCTCGCTCCAATCGGTTATCTGCCGCACGGAGTGCAGCTTCCAGTTGTCTGATCGTTGCGAGTGCAGCCAGTGTCGGGTCTGTATTCGGCTCTGACGGACTGGTAATTCCATGTGCCTCATTTATCGTTGTACCTTCATTAGAAGCTCCCTGTATGTGATAATGCGGTTGCCATATGCAGCCCGTTGCTTCCGTAAACTGACGGCTTAGTCGTTCAATGACTTCCTGATCCGGGTCAGCTTCGTAACGGACTCCTGTCCATTGTTCTGCCTCATGCAACTGTTCAGAGTAACCCATACGATGAAATACGTCTGCGCCCAGTACGCGGCAGTATGTTTCTACTTCAGAAGCGTTCAGTATACTTTTCCAGTTGTTAACAGAATTTTTGTGTGCTTCTTGATGTGTAGACAAGAATGGGTCACCGACCCCCATGCTGTAGAACATATTGGATTTCGTACTGTCCACATGACGACCATATTGCTCGATTCCCTGTTCATATCCAACACCGAGAAACTCGCATAACTTCTCCATTTCCTCTCTCGGTTGGGAAACCAGCTGTTCATATCGGAGCTCATACGCGTTCGCATGTGGTACTGCGAAGTAATCATTCAACCGAAGTAATCCGAGCGTGAGATCGACGGCTTTCATATTCATGTTTGGACTCTGCAGACTGCTGATGAGATTAAAGCCTTCTCCATTGTTACGGTTTACTTTCTTGTATGAAGCAGCGATGGAAAGTGGATTACGCTGGAGATGGATGCGTTTGGATTGAGGAAAAAGTCGATCCAGCCATTCAAGCATATAGTAATAACGCGGAGATTTATCGACAACGAAATCTGCCCCGTTTCCCTGCAGAAATCCGTTATATATTTCAAGAGCAAAGCTCCTGCATGCCTTCTCAAATACATCATCCGAGACCATGGCACTATAAAATTGACGAATAATGGGGCTTCCTCCGTAAGGACGGGCATCCGCTTTTGACAGATCCACCAGGCTCATCAGAAACCACATTTCTTGTGTTGCAAAGATGCGGCTGTGATTTTGCAGCATAACGGTGGAGAGTGAGCTTCCACTACGAGGGACACAGAGTAAAAAGACAAGTCCGTTACCTTGAACATCTACCACTGGCATCTCCTCCTCTGTCCAAATATAATGAGCATGCAGTTGGTATCATCGAATTCTCATCCTTTTATTGTTAAAACAGAAGATGTATAGTCGCAATTCTATGAAGTTTCGACACCTTTCAGATACGGTGTGTATTCATAGTTTTACTCTATGATACAAAATGTATCATGTCAATCTTTTATTTTCACTTTTTCATAATTTCCTTTCCGCTTCACTCTATTCTCATCCGGATCAGTTCAGCACTCCATACTTATTCCACTGCCCCTCTCAAATATGACTGTGCACAAACATGAAAAAAACTCCGAATCTGTCTCTTATGAACAGACCCGGAGCAGCTATTTCTTTATTATATTTTATTGAAATAAATGGAATTATCCGCTATGTCCAGCATTCGGACCATGGATAGGCATGGTTCCCTTCAAAGTGCGGTTGTCCTCCCGATCTGCTTCAAGTGCGTCGTTCATGCCCTGCTTGACTTTCACTGTCATCAAGACAGCCATACCCGCGATGAAGAAAAAGAGCAGGGAAAGAATACCCCATCGGCTTGAACCTGTAATCTGACCCACCCAGCCAAAAACAAAGGGGCCAAAAATGGATGAGAATTTGCCGGTAATATTTACGAAGCCGAAATACTCTCCTGTTCTGCCAGAAGGCATCAGGTTGCTGAACAGTGAGCGGGCAGTCGATTGACTGACTCCTTGTACGACGCCAACCAGTCCCGCAAGCATGTAGAAATGGATCGCTTCCGTCATGAAAAATCCGAGTATGACAATACACATGTAGATAGACAAACTTAACATCAGCACCGGCTTCGCTCCCCAGCGTTGTGCCCATGCGCCCAGCAGCAAAGTGCAAGGGAAACCGATGAATTGGGTGAGCAGCAAGGCAAGCATCAGATCAGCTGTCCCGATTCCGATACTTGTCCCATAGATGGTCGCCATCAATATGATCGTATTAATCCCATCATTGAAAAACCAAAAAGCCACCAGCATCCGAATCAGCTGGGGAAAACGCAGCATCTGGCGGAAGGTTTGACGCAACCTTCGCATCCCTACCTCTGCATATCCCTTCCAGGAGCCAGGCATGTCCGGTGCCGCAGGACGACGGGGAGCATGACGGAACAGCGGGATTGAGAATAGCAGCCACCAGAGCGCTACAGAAATAAAGGCGAGTCTGGTACCTGCCAGGGTGCTTCCCATGCCAAACCAACCAGGCTGCTGAATCATGAGCATGTTGATGGCCAGAAGCAATCCACCACCAATGTAACCATATGCATACCCTTTGGACGAGATCATATCCCTGCGGTCTGCTGCCACCAGATCTGGCAGCATGGCATCGTAGAACGTATTCCCCCCGGCAAATCCTATGGTCGAGATGACAAGCAAGGCAGAAGCCAGCAGCCAGTCCCCTTCTCCAACCGCGCTGAAGCCAAGGGTCGCAATCATTCCGGTTATAGCAAATACCCGTAGAAAATCACCTTTGCGGCCGGACAAATCAGATAGTGCTCCCAGCAGCGGGGTTAACAAGGCTACACATAACATTCCGACCGAATGCGTGTAGGCCAGGTAAGATGCCGCTGTGTCTGCATCCAGAGTTGCTGCCGCTACTGATGCATAGAAGACAGGGAGTACGGCGGCCAGCACCGTCGTTGCGTATGCAGAATTGGCCCAGTCGTACATTATCCAAGCTTTAACTGCCCGTTTATCCAAGTCAGATCCTTCCTTTGCATGCATCCGTGTCAGAATGCCAATTCAATGCCTGTTTTTATTGTAAAGGAAGTTTGTCACGCATGTTCATCGTTTCTGTAAAAAGTTCGGTATACGGCAGCATTTGGAGCTGCATCCAAAAACGCAGACGCATAATTGTATCATTTTATCTCCTCTCGCATCACATATCGTCACCGCCCGTGAATATACTTAATTACCGACAGGCCAAACTGTGCCGCGTAATTAATGGGGGGTGCCTACATGTCAAATTCACACCAGCCTTACTCGTTCGTCGTATCCCGGGAAGATTGGTCGCTTCACCGCAAAGGGTACCAGGACCAGCAGCGCCATCAGCAAAAGGTTAAAGATGTCATTAAGCAAAATCTGCCTGATCTGATTACGGAAGAAAACATTATCATGTCCGATGGAAAACAAATCATTAAGGTACCAATCCGCAGTCTGGATGAGTACCGTTTTGTGTATAACTACCAAAAGCAAAAACACGTCGGTCAAGGCGACGGTGACAGTCAGGTCGGAGATGTCATCGGTCGTGATCCTGCCTCACAAAAGCCGGGTAAAGGCGAAAAAGCCGGTGATCAGCCTGGTCATGATATTGTAGAAGCTGAAGTCAGCATTGAAGAACTGGAAGATATGCTGTTCTCTGAACTGGAGCTTCCGGATCTGAAGCAGAAAGATAAGGATCAAATCGAAACCCACACGGTGGTATTCAACGATATCCGCAAAAAAGGTATGCAGTCCAATATTGACAAGAAACGAACCATCCTTGAGAATCTTCGCCGCAATGCCACGACCGGGAATCCGGGCATTCACCATATTAGTCCGGATGATCTGCGCTACAAGACGTGGGAAGACAAAATTATTCCGCAGTCCAATGCCGTTATTATCGCCATGATGGATACGTCCGGATCGATGGGTTCCTTTGAAAAATACTGCGCCCGCAGCTTCTTCTTCTGGATGACCCGGTTTCTGCGTCGTCAGTACGAAAAGGTTGAAATTGTATTTCTTGCCCATCACACAGAAGCCAAAGAAGTGACGGAAGAAGAATTTTTCACCCGTGGCGAGAGCGGAGGCACCATCTGCTCCTCTGTATATATGAAGGCTCTTGATATCATCGACCGGCGTTACCCGCCTTCAAGTTACAACATCTACCCTTTTCATTTCTCGGATGGCGATAATCTCACCTCGGATAATGAGCGCTGCGTGAAACTGATCGGTGAGTTGATGAAACGCAGCAACATGTTTGGATATGGCGAGGTCAATCAATATAATCGCAGCAGCACATTAATGTCGGCTTATCGTCATATTAAGATCGATCAGTTCATGTACTATGTAATCAAAGAAAAAGGCGAAGTGTACAAAGCTTTGCGCAGCTTTTTCCAGAAACGGGAAGGAGGCAGCGTAAGATGACAGATGAAATCCGCGACCTTGAATACGCCATTGCCGAGATTATGGAGATTGCCGATGGATTCGGCCTCGATTATTATCCAATGCGTTATGAAATATGCCCCGCAGATATTATTTACACTTTTGGGGCTTACGGGATGCCAACCCGGTTCAGTCACTGGAGCTTTGGCAAAACGTTTCACAAGATGAAGATGCAGTATGATTTTGGTCTCAGCAAAATTTATGAGCTCGTCATTAATTCCAACCCTTGCTATGCTTTTCTGCTGGATGGCAATTCCCTGATTCAGAACAAATTGATTGTGGCACACGTACTCGCGCACTGTGACTTTTTCAAAAATAATGCCCGCTTCTCCAAATCGAACCGAAATATGGTCGAAAGCATGGCCGCCACGGCGGACCGGATCAGCAACTATGAAATGGAGTATGGGACTGAAGCGGTTGAGGCGTTCATCGATGCCGTTATTGCCATTCAGGAACATGTGGACCCCCAACTCATCAACCCCCGTCATTTGGACAAACAACGCTATATGGAGATGAAAATGCGGGAGCAGCGTGGTGAAAAACCACCACGTCCGGAAGGACGTTATGACGACTTATGGTCGCTTGATGATGTGCAGAACGAGGAGCCGCCTGCTGAAGGAATACAGGTTCATCACTTCCCACCAGAACCGGAAAAAGACATCATGTGGTTTATTCAGGAGTTCTCGGAGGTGTTGACGGATTGGCAGCGGGATATCATGAGTATGATGCGTGAAGAAATGCTGTATTTCTGGCCACAAATGGAAACCAAAATCATGAACGAAGGCTGGGCCTCCTACTGGCATCAACGTATTATACGCGAGCTGGACCTGAGTAGTGAAGACACGATCGAATTTGCCAAATTGAACTCTTCTGTCGTGCAACCTTCCAAACAAAGTTTGAATCCCTACTATTTGGGGCTTAAAATTTTTGAAGATATTGAACGCCGCTGGGATCATCCGTCCAGGGAAGAACAGGAGCGTTGGGGCCGTAAACCCGGCCAAGGCCGAGCCAAAATGTTCGAGGTTCGTGAATTTGATTCCGATACCTCTTTCATCCGAAACTACATGACCAAGCAGCTAACCGAAGATCTTGACCTCTACGTATTCGAGAAAAAAGGCCCGGACTGGAAAATTACCGACAAGTCCTGGGAAAACATACGCGATCAACTCGTCTTTTCACGCATTAACGGAGGATCTCCGTATCTGGTCGTTCAGGATGCAGATTACCTGCGGACAGGTGAGCTTGTGCTCAAACACCAATATGAAGGCATTGAGCTGGATCTGAAATATATGGAACGTACCCTTCCTTATCTGTACCGGCTCTGGGGACGAACCGTGCATGTTGAGACTCGCGTCGAGGATAAGCCGATCTGGTTTACGTATGACGGCAAGAAGCACCATCGCAAATTTATGTGAACTTCCTTCTATATAATGGATGACAAAAAAAGCGGCAAGTCCCTGGCAGATGGCGGGGACTTGCCGCTTGGCATTTCTAATCAATCCTATTTTAAAATGATGGGTTCTCCTTGCAGGCGCAGCGGCACAAAAAAATCATGTTCAACTTCATTTGCTGGCAGCGGACGGCTGAAATAGTATCCCTGGATTTCCCGGCAATCGTTCTGCATCAGGATATCCAGCTGACCTTTCGTTTCAATCCCTTCGGCAATAACATCCATTTTCAAATTCTGCGCCATTGTTATGATGGTTGCCACAATAGCCTGGTCACTTTGGCTCTCTGTAATATCCGTAACAAACGAACGATCAATCTTCAGCTTATGAATCGGAAAATGCTTCAGGTAACTCAGCGAGCTATACCCTGTGCCAAAATCATCAAGACTAATCTTGACCCCAAGCGAAGTAAGCTCATTTAGGATACCTATTGATACTGAAGCATCCATCATCATGCTTTCCGTTATTTCAAGTTCCAGATAGCGGGCTTCCAACCCCGTTTCCGCAAGGGCACTCTGAACCTGCTCCACCAGATTGAACTGATGAAATTGCTGGCTGGACAGGTTAACCGATACCGGAATCAGCGGGCCACCGCTGGCATGCCATAGTTTCATCTGCCTGCAGGCTTCACGCAGCGTCCAGTTTCCTATGTCATAAATGATGCCTGTTTCCTCGGCAAGAGGAATGAACACATTGGGTGTCAAAATCCCCTTGAGCGGATGCTTCCAGCGAATTAGAGCCTCCACACCGATCATCCGGCTATCCGCCGTACGAATCTGGGGCTGGTAATACAGAACCATCTCATTACGTTCCAGCGCTTTGCGAAGATATCCCTCCAGTTCAATACGCTCATACAATTCGGAATCCAGCTCAGTTGTATAAAACTGAAATCCGTTTTTGCCATTCTTCTTCACTTCATACATGGCAGTATCCGCATGTTTCAACAGGGCATCCGCTTCTGTTCCATGATCCGGATACATGGCAATACCAATGCTGGCAGTAACGTAAAAGTCATTCTCTTTTAACCGATATGGCAACTGGATGGCTCCAACAATCTGTTCTGCAAGGATGGTGACACGCTCGACATTCCCCTGCTCGTTTGTAACCACCAGCGTAAATTCATCTCCACCCATACGGGCCAGCATAACATTATCCATGCCTTTTAAATCGGACTCACGGATCGCCTTAAGGATTCTGTCGCTAACTTCCCTTAGAAATACGTCCCCGATGGAATGTCCCAGTGAATCATTAATCATTTTGAAACGGTCAATATCCATCACCATCACGGCAAACGAACCTTGAGATATCGCTGAAGATGCAATCGTTTCGGCAAGTACCTCATCCAGTTTACGTCTGTTCGGCAGTCCAGTAAGTGGATCATGCAGAGCCTGATAACGGATCGTTTCCTGTGCCCTCTTCTCCTCGGTGATATCCTTGATCAGAATATGACTGCCGACATCATTACCTTCAATTAATACAGGCACCACACTTATGCTCAAATCCAGATGTTGCCCATGAAACCCTCTCATGCTTGCCGTATAATAACGACGTTCAAGGCTGCTATTTGTCCAGCCCGAGCTTTGAAGCCCTTCTGAACTCCATTGAATATCGACGTGCTTCACAATTTCGTCCAGTGAGCGATGGATGACCGCCCTCTCCGGATATCCTGTAATACGCGTAACCGCAGCATTTATGCCTTTTACAACCCCCACATTATCCACCGAAATAATGGCATCCGAATGGTTTTCATACAAAGCCTGATACCACTGTTCATTTTCACGAATTCGCTGATCTTTTATGGACATTCGTTGATTAATATAAATGCCAAAGAGTGTAAATCCAAGCGTGATGAACGTGCCTGCTGCAATCAGATATGCCAACAAATCCGGTTCAATCTGCATCACGGAATTTGCCGTTGGAATATGCGTATGTTGATGAAACTGTGCCGCCGACATCCCTGTATAATGCATGCCTGTGATACCGATCCCCATAATGAGCCCACTACCCATTTTGTACACCCAAGTGAACCGCGTCTGATGCTGGCTTAAATAAAACATGAGCCATAATGCTGCAAAGGAAGCACCTGCTGCAATCAATACAGATACAAATACTCTATCTGCCTCGTAACTAATCGGAACCGACATAGCAACCATGCCCACATAATGCATACTGGTGATCCCTGCTGTCATAAGCAGACCAGCAACCATAATTTGTCGTAAATTGCCTGACTTACGGCCCGCAATGTGTAACGCAATACCCGATGCAGCCACCGCGAGCAGGACGGACATAACTACTTTGTCCATCGAATAGGACACATGCATGGGAAGGACAAACGCAAGCATGCCCACAAAATGCATCGACCAGATACCAAGTCCCATGGACATAGCACCGCTGGTAAGCCATACAATTCTGGACAGTCCCTTGGCCAAACTTACCCTGCCGGCAAGGTCAAGCGCAGCATAAGAAGCAAGAGCGGCAATAATGTATGATAAAATAACCAGTTCCAAATTATACGTTCCATGTATATGTTCCACTCCGTCTTTCCTTTCAACCGGGAAGATCTTGTATGCAGGCATAATGTAAAAAAAGAAGGGGCGCACTGTCCGGGTGACAGGCGCTCCCTTCGCATCATTTTGACTAGTGACCACTAACTTCCAAAGCACCGCAGCCGTACATCAGAAACCCTTTTAATTGTGATGTGTATAGTCTAAACGTCCTAGAGTCGAAAATCAACACTTTTTTCCAGTAAACGGAACATTATTAGGGTTAATAAATCTTTAAATTTACAGTGATATATCCTATAACCGTTTCTTCCTAGCCCTTCCGTATTTTCACGTTACAGGACCAATATGTGATCACACCGAAAAAGCACAGCCGACGGCTGTGCTTGGTTCGTGCATCCTTACGCTTTGACAGGCGCAGTGGTCTGACGAATAACCAGATTGGATGGCTCCGTAACAACTGGAGGAGAATAATCCGGATTCTCAATCATCGCAATCAGATACTCAATCGACTTGATGCCGATGGAATATATATTTTGGTTAATCGTTGTAAGTCCTGGCTTGAATACTTGAGCATAATACGTATTATCGAAGCCAACAACAGAAATATCTTCAGGCACACTCAGGCCGTGCTTCTCGATTTCATGGATCGCACCAAATGCGGCCATGTCCGAGGCACAAACGATTCCTGTCGGTTGATCTTTCAAAGCAAGCAATCGTCTCGCAGCCTTACTTCCCTCTTCAAAGGAATAGTCACATACCTCCAGATAAACGGTCGAGTACGGAATGCCGCACTCACGCAATCCTTCACGGTACCCCTCCAGCCGAAGATTGGCTACAGCGGGTCCAAGTGTACCCGAGATATAGGCAATTTTGTGATGACCCAGCTCATGAAGGTGTCTGACGCTCATCGCAATCGCATTGGAGTTGTCCGTAGTAATATACCCGGCCCGTTTGCCAAACAAGTCCGTGTCAATAAACATGGTTGGAATCTCTGCTTGGACCAATTCTTCGATACTTTTGTTGTCTCTGCCTTCCCCGAACACAACAACGCCATCCACATTCCGGCTGCGGCAGTGTTTGATAAACGAGTACCCCGGATCATCGAAACGTGTGGACAGTCGGACAAGATCATAACCGCTATTCTCAAGTGCTGTCTTGATGCCTTCAAGCAATTCCGAAACAAATGGATTGGTAAAAGGAACCGTCAACAGTACTCCCACCGTCCAAGAACGGCGTTTTACAAGTCCGCGTGCCACCACATTCGGTTGATATTTCAATAGTTCAATGGCTATATTGACTTTTTTGCGAGTCTTGTCACTTACATCGGGATAATCGTTCAGCACTTTGGAAACGGTTGCAACAGATACGCCCGCTTCTTTGGCCACATCATGGATAGAAGCCACCTGATCACCTCAACCTCTTTCAAATCCCCTGTCTCCGGCTGCATTCACTATAACATTCGGCAGGTTTGTCTACCCATTATAGCTCAAAATAGCCAGAAACGGTATCGCAGGATCAGGAGGTGCTTATGTCTATACCGGGCGGTCCAGTTTCTTCAGATCGAGCGCAAGTTTCTCCATCGTTGTTGCGAATACGGCAAGTTCCTCCGAGCGGGAAGCTTGGCGTCTTGCTCCTTGGGATGTGTGCTCCGATTCATGTTGTACACTTCCGAGCTTTTTCATGATCTGTTCGAGGTTCGCCTGAATTTTCCCTTGTGCCTCCCGGGAACTGGCAGCGAGCTTGCGGACTTCGCTTGCAACTACCTCGAATCCCCGGCCGAATTCGCCTGCATGTGCAGCTTCGATGGCTGCATTCAGACCGACAAGATGGCTTTGCTCCGAGATTTCACGAATGAGTTCCCCCATTTTGCCAATTTGATGGATTTCCCCTGTTAATGCCTCCAGCAATTCATGGGCCTGGTCTTGTGAAGCTGCCGTTTCTCTCGCTACGTCCGAGATGGCCTGGGCATTCTCGTTCAGTTCGCAAATCATGCCCGTCAATTGCTGGGTAATCTGCGTAACTGACTGCAGTGTATGCTGCTGATCCGCGGCGAGCTGATGCAATTTTTCTTTTTCCTTCTTCTCGTAAGCCTCAAGAACAAGCTGGGAATCGAGATTAAACATTTTGCTTAGTGCCTGAATGACACGATGCCAGGAATCAGGAATGACCTGCTGAAATATACTTGTGGCAATATCGAGATAAACCATGTATGTCCCCAAATAATAATCTTCAGATAAGCCAATGCGGGAATGCACCAGTCCAATCGCGATACGCTGTTCAATATAAGCCTCATCCACGATACCGTCAGTCATGGACAACCAGTACATTTGCTGTGTTTCTTTTAAACGGTCAATGGATGAAAATCGGGTAATCATCTCTGCGAGTTCTGGATAATTCCCAACATGATTGTAAAAGTGATCCACCACATCATGCACGACCTTTTTAAATATCGGCCTGTGGTCGGCTAGCAATTGAAGATCTGCCCTGGTAAGTCCAATATAATCGAGTTGCTTTTGTCTTGCTGCAGTAATACTCATATCTAGTTCCGTCAACTCCTTAATAACTACTAAAATACTCCAATTTATAAAATTACTGTACCGATTATAGACTAAACTACCTAAATTTGCATATATCTTTAGAACTAATTCTCCATAAATTTAACCTTTAGTGTCAGTTTTTCGGTTTGTTTAAATGAATATTTACGCAAAAAGACTCCTTAGCCTGCCGTGAAGGAGCCTCACAGCAGGCATCAGGAGCCTGATCCGGAATGGTTTGATTCAGATTAGCGATTGAGCAGACTGCCCACATAACGCAGCAGTTCATTCGCGCTGGCGGCAGTATATCCATGTTCCTCAATTAACCGTTTGATCACTTCATTCATACGCTTCAATTGTGTCGCATCCGGTGTTTTGGTTGAGGTTGTAATCTTAACGATGTCTTTCAAATCGGCAAACAGCTTCTTCTCAATGGCTTCACGCAGACGATCATGGCTGCTGTATTCGAATTTGCGCTCCTTGCGGGAGTAAGCCGAGATTCGAATGAGAATCTCTTCCCGGAATGCTTTTTTCGCATTTTCGGAAATGCCGATCTGCTCCTCAATCGAACGCATCAAGCGCTCATCCGGGTCCATCTCCTCATCGGTTAACGGATCACGAATTTTCGACCAGTTGCAGAAGGCCTCGATGTTATCGAGGTAATTTTCGAACAGCGTTCGGGCAGACTCCTCAAACGAGTACACAAACGCTTTTTGGACTTCCTTTTTTGCCAGTTCGTCATATTCTTTTCGTGCCAAGGCAATAAAGTTCAGGTAACGCTCGCGCTCTTCTTTGGTAATGGAAGCATGCTGGTCCAGACCGTCCTTGATTGCCCGCAAAATATCCAATGCGTTAATGCACTGAAGGTTTTGCTTAATCAAAGCACTGGATATCCGGTTGATGACATAACGTGGATCAATGCCGGACATCCCTTCATCCAAATACTCATTTTGCATTTCACGCAGATCGGCTTCCTTGTAACCCTCAACTTCCTCACCATCATACATCCGCATTTTTTTGACGAGATCCATGCCTTGTTTTTTCGTTTCCTTCAAGCGGGTAAGTATGGAGAAAATGGCTGCGGTCCGCAGGGCATGCGGCGCAATATGAACATGTTTCATGTCACTTTGCTGAATGAGCTTTCCATAAATCTTCTCTTCTTCGGAGACCTTCAGATTGTAGGGAATTGGCATAACGATCATCCGGGATTGCAGGGCTTCATTCTTTTTATTTGAAATAAACGACTTGTACTCGGATTCATTCGTATGAGCAACAATCATTTCATCGGCACTGATTAAAGCGAATCGACCCGCTTTGAAATTGCCTTCCTGTGTGAGCGACAAAAGATTCCACAGAAACTTCTCATCACATTTCAACATCTCCTGGAATTCCATCAATCCACGGTTTGCCTTGTTCAACTCGCCATCAAAACGATACGCACGCGGATCGGATTCAGAACCAAACTCGGTAATGGTCGAGAAGTCGATACTGCCGGTCAGGTCGGCAATATCCTGTGATTTCGGATCGGATGGACTGAACGTACCAATTCCCACCCGGTTATCTTCGGAAACAATGACCCGTTCCACCCGGACCTTGCTGATATCACCATCGTATTCAGTACGAAGTCTCATCTGGCAGGATGGGCAAAGGTTACCCTCAATGCGGACACCGATTTCCTTCTCCACTTCAGGACGAAGCTCAAGTGGAATCAGATGCAGCGGCTCCTCATGCATTGGGCATCCCTCAATGGCGTATATGGCGCCTTTCTCTGTCCGTGAGAACTGTTCAAGACCACGCTTCAGCAGCGTCACGAGTGTCGACTTCCCTCCACTTACAGGACCCATCAGGAGCAGAATCCGTTTCCGTACATCCAAACGGCGTGCTGCCGAATGAAAGTATTCCTCGACCAGCTTCTCAATGGAGCGATCCAGTCCAAATATCTCCTGTTCAAAAAACTTGTACCGTTTGTGCCCCCCGACTTCTTCCACGCCAAACGATTCAATCATCTGGTACACTCGTGCGTGAGCCGTCATTGCCGGAGTCGGGTCCTCTCTCAACAGTGCAATATAATCTTCAAATGTTCCATTCCATGACAAACGGTCACTCTCTGCCCGATATTCCGCAACGCGTTCAAAAATATTCATGCTTGGTACCTCCCATGGCTCCTTTAGTGTGATTGTCAACCATTCCGAATGGTATGAAGAAATCAATAGAATTGCAGCTCCTGCTTGAATACCAATCTGCGGTCCGGATTAGTCCCGCCACCCTCTGTCCAAACGTGTTGTATTGTTGTGAAAAGTGTATTACATACCTATGCGGCAAATCGGATAAGTTGACCTCTTTTTTTCAATTCAAGGGTCTTAATTTCAGCTATTCCCTGTTCTATCAGACATCTTGTGCCCTCAGAAAAAAAAACACGGTTATGATATAATAAAGGTTCTAAATTCAGGAAACCGGACAACGTCCCGCCACGGACAACTTCTTGGGAAAGGGGCAGAAACGATGGCAGTAAAATACGAGACCGAGTTGTATTCGCCGCTAAAAACCTTCTTCGAGCAGCGTGGCTTCATCATCAAGGCTGAAGTCAGACATTGCGACCTGGTTGGGGTTAAACCCGGTCAGGATGAACCACTTATTGTGGAGATGAAAAAAACGTTCAATCTTTCCCTGCTGCTGCAGGGGATGCAGCGATTGAAGCTCAGTCCATTCGTTTATCTTGCAGTAGAACGGAACCGGAGCAAACGAGGTGCTGTCAATCAGCGCTGGAGTGAAATTGCAGCACTGTGCCAACAACTTGGGCTGGGCCTGATTACCGTGACGTTCTATAAGACAAAGTCACCACTCATTGATGTGCTGTGCGAGCCTGCGGCACTGAACAGCACAAGCCGTGGCCCTTCCCGCAAAGGTGGAGTACGGCGTCAACGGCTGCTGCGAGAGTTCGAGGAGCGCAGCGGAGACTATAATACGGGTGGCAGTGCCCGCAGACAGTTGGTAACTGCATACCGGGAGAAGGCATTGCGCGTCGCTTCTGCCCTTCGAAGCCATGGAGAGGCGTCCCCTGCCGTATTGGCGAGACAAACGGGTGTCGGCCCAGCTGCGGCCATCTTGCAAAAGAATTATTATGGCTGGTTCGAACGATTGTCACGTGGGAAATACGTGCTCTCGATTAGGGGGGTTCAAGCCCTGACCGAACATGCGCACATGCTGGAAGACCACAAGGTGTTGGAACAAAATATGCATGTGTCAGGAAGCCAGAATTCTACAGATGACTTCAATGTTGAAGGTCTAGAGGAAATTGCAGAGGTAACAGAACAGTATCTGGTGCATGAAGGTGGTTCTTCCGCCCGGACGTCCAAAGATTGAATAGCATGCAGCACTCATGCTGCACAAAAAAAGAGCCTGTTATCTCTGAGGAGATAACAGGCTCTTTTTGAAATGATTCTATATAATAGCGATTAGAAGCTTGCTGCTACTTCAGCAGCCAATTTCAGGCCAGCGTCCACGATCTCTTGGGAACGATCAGGAGAAGCATTGTGACCTTCAACGATAACGAGCTCAGGGTTTTGGATACCCCAGAAGTTAAGTACGTTTGTTACATATTTTACGGACATTTCAGCAGATGCCATTGGCTCTACGGAGTAAACGCCGCCACGTGCATTCAGCAATGCCACTTTTTTGTCGCCAACGAGACCTACAGGGCCTTCAGCTGTGTATTTGAACATTTTGCCAGCTTGGCTCAGATAGGAAATGTAGTTTACCAGTGGTGCAGGAACAGTGAAGTTCCACAGTGGGAATGCAAATACCACTTTGTCAGCTGCCAGGAATTGATCTTGCAATTGAGCTGCCAGTGCAGCAGCTTGCTGCTCTTCAGCAGTTGCTTCGATTCCGTTAGCGGCTTTGTATCCACCTGTAATTACAGTGTTGCCGTAGTAAGGAATATCTGTATTGTAGAGATCCAGCTCAGTGATTGTATCACCTGGGTGGGATTCTTTGTATGCGCTCAGAAATGCATCGTACAATTTGACACTGACTGCTTGATCCGCAGGACGGTCGTTTGCTTTTACAAATAAAATGTTGGACATGTTCGTTCCCCCGTTAATTAAAATATATGAGTGCTTCTCCTGAAATGGCATTAAACACAGCTTATATAAAGAAAATAACAACTCATTAATACATATTATATATAAAAATGTTAGTGGATGCAATAACGTAATTACTTTGGGATATGCCACCCTTTATAAATTATTCAAAATCTCAAGCTTCCTAAATTACAACCCACAGCTGCAGCTGCAATCTGAAGGAGCCCTCTCTCGATCTCTCCCTCGTGGCGTGGTTAATTGCGCGCCGTAAATTCCGAGATGGCCTCACTGATCAGGTTCATTCCAAGCAGCAGCTCATCGCGGCCGGGATGACTGAAATTCAATCGAATGTGACGCTGATCGGGAACACCCGTAGAACATAGAGAGCCAGGCAGGAAGGATACCCCTTTGGACAGTGCGACTTTGAGCAAGGCGCCGCTATCCAGGCCCTCAGGCAGCTGCACCCACAGATACATGCCCCCTTTGGGGATCGTATACTGCACACCTTTCCAGCCAGGCCTTTTGAGCAATTCAAGCATCAGTTTCAGTCTGATCTTGTATTCCCGGTTCAGCATGGAGAGATGGTCACTCCATTTAAATGGAGATTGAGCGAGCAGCTGGTACAACAACCGTTGATTCATTGGACTGGATTGCCCGTCCGCAATCCGTTTGACCGAAGCCATGGCTTGTATCAGGGCAGGATGGCCTGCCGCCCAGCCCGTACGAAGTGCAGGTGCAACCGTTTTGCTGAACGAGCCGATATACAGAACATGCCCGCCCTGATCAGCCGTATCCAGCGCAAATAATGAGGGAAACTTGCGATAAAAGTCTGCCGTCTCCAGACCGTCGAAGTGAAGCTCGCCATACGAGTCATCCTCTACCAGCAATACTCCATAACGGGAGCACAGATCAAGCACTGCCTCTCTCCGTTCCATGGACCATAGTATGCCTGTGGGGTTCGAAAAACTGGGTGCAGCAAAAAGCAGCTTGGGTCTCAGCTGCTGCATGTGGTGCTCCAACAGATCGGGTAAAATGCCGTCAGAATCCCCAAGGACAGGAACAATTTTGGCTCCTTGCATTTCCAGAACTTCGAGACAGCCTGGAGAGGTAGGATACTCCACCAAAACGGAATCCCCCGGCTCCAGCAGCAGACGCATGACCAAATCAATCGCCTGCTGGGTTCCTGTGGTTAATAAAATCTGTTCAGGTACTGTACGTATGTCTTTTCGGATATTCCAGTCCTTGCCCAGCCACTCTCTTAAAGGCCTGTAGCCGGCCGGCTCACCATACTGAAGAGCAGATGGTCCAGAACTGAATACAGACACTGCCGCTTCTTCCAGCAGCTTGAACGGAAATAATTCCTCTGCAGGTAACTCTTCGGCCAGAGAAATGAAATAATCCCGGCCAGACATCTCACGAATATCCCGGAGTGGTGAAGACAACAGCCTGTTTGTACGGGAGGCGAAGAAATATTTCATCGGTCCGTTCCCCTTTCATCAATTCCGAACTGTGCTCGCAGTCCGCAGCCACTACAACCTATTCCTGCTGAACGCCGAATATGACGATTAACCTTCCCTCCTGTTCCAAACCTTTACTCGCATTTAAAATGAAGCACGATGATCAGGAGAGTGTCTTGGCCTGTCTCGCATATAAGGCGTAACGTTCAATCGCTTGCGCGCGGCTGCTTACATCCAGCTTTACATAGATTTTGCGCAGGTAGTTATCAATGGAACGTCGGCTGACGTTAATCTCACTGGCTATTTTATCATAGGTTACGCCCTGAACAATTCTTTCCATAATAAAAGTTTCAGTTTCTGTCAGTTCAACAAGAAACTCTTCTACCGGAGAGTCAACCGGCTGAGCCCAGTCTGTGCTTGTAAGCCAGGACAACGGAATGGACACACATCCCTCCCGCAACCCCGAAATAAGGTGTATCAGCTGGCTAGGGGAAGCCTGTTTCGACAACATACCGCTCGCACCGAGACCCATCAGATGACGAAACAGCTTCACATTGTCTTCATCTGTCAAAATAATGACATGACTGTGTGCGGACAGATTTTTCATCTGGGTTATATATGGATCGGCCTGTCCTTCAGGAAGCCGATAATCCATCAAGATCAGGTCGGGTTGATGGATTTTAACCAACTCTAGTCCTTCTGTACCGGTTGATGTCATGCCCCGTACAAGCAAATCCTGCTGCTCTTCCAATATCAATTTGGTACCCAGCATGCTGGTCGGGTGGATATCTACGATGACCACCTGCCATACTTTTTTCATGATTGTTCCCCCTGGTTATGTATTGGACAAATACTTTTCTACTTTTTTGCCTTGATTCTGCCACCATACCTGCGACAGTCCGCTTATAGAGGAAGCAAAGTCGAACAGTGTCGAAATTTGATGAAAAATAAACTTAACAGCTGCATAGCTGCTCTTTTTCTACTTCATTTCACCATAACAGTGTCATGACATTGAATTCCATATGCCTCACCCATGCAAAATATAGTATAATTTTCCTGCATCACTAGCTAAAAAAGTCGAAAATCCTGCCCAAAGTTCCTACTTATTGCATCTATAAGAAATTGTATCCTAGGACTTCCTTCCGATGCAATCTCTTTTTATCCTATTACTTAAAGAATTTCATTTTTGCGTAATCAATAGTGGCATGATAGAATGAGGACTGGAATTTTTTTTGTACCTATTAATAACCAGGAGTGATGATATGAAACCTTCTGCTCAACCTTCTGACATCCATCACACCCGGAGCGCCAAAGGCAAGGCCGGATCTTCAGTCAAGCTGTTTCTGGTCATGTGGATTGTTCTCATTGCACTGGGAGTTGTGGGAACCTACTATTATAGCAACCACCTTCAGAAACAGATGATAAGTCAGGTTCAGGCCCATAATCAGCAGCAGATTGCCGCGCTAAAAGCGGACTATGAAAAGCAGCTAACAACGATATCTAAGGAAGTAGCCGACCTGCAGGGACAAGTACAATCCTTCAATGAGCTGCTGACGTTTACCAAGGATAATGCAAGCGACAAAACGGATAACAGCAACAAGTTGTACACCCAACTGAGCGAAGTCAAAAAGCAGCTGGAAACACTCCAGAAAAAGATGGACCTGCTCAAATGATTACACCCGTCAAACAGGTTAATCGTTTTTTTCTGCTTGCACTTGCTCCCTTTATTGGACTGATCTTCTGTTTGCTGCTGCTTCGTCCCCCGCTTGAAACCGGGGATTTGATTCATTCCGGACTATCAGAGGAAACAATTACTCCCCAGACCCAGGCGATTCGTCATGAGCTTGCTGGGGCTAGGGAAGCTGCCGTTCAAACTTCTTCTTCTATTAAAAGAACAACAGAGCTGTATAATCGTACAACCAGTACGATGTCTACCATCGTACAATCGGCATCGGTGCAGGCCGCACGCCCGGAAACGATATACAATCAGCGTATTTCGGCCAAGCTGGGCGTTCCGATCGAACGGGTTAACAGTGACCGGCTAACGATTGAACTCTACCGAGTGAACCCAGGCTCGTATAAGGGCTATGCAATGAAAATCAAACTCAAAGACCCTACAGCCATGAAAATGGCTCTGAGCAGCGAACCAGGAAGAGCTGAGACGACCATGCAGGCCGTCAAGCGAAATGGTGCAATCGCCGGAATCAATGCCGGAGGATTCGCAGATAGTGGAGGCAAACGTTACCCGCTAAGTACCACGGTTATGGACGGCAAGTATGTGAACGGATTCCAGGCCAGCTTCAAGGACCTGTTTTTTGTAGGACTCAACGATACTGGCAAACTGATCGGCGGCAAATTTTTCGATAAAAGTTCGCTGGATCGCCTAAAACCACAATTCGGAGCAACCTTTGTGCCTGTCCTGCTCCAGAACGGGAAGAAAACAGTTATCCCATCCAAGTGGAAAGTATCACCCAAGAGAGCCCCTCGTACCGTGATCGGTAATTATAAGGACGATCAGCTGCTCATTATTGTTGTGGATGGATATAACGAAAGCGGCAGCTCGGGAGCCACCCTTGAAGAGCTTCAGGGCCGATTGTACAAGCTGGGCGTGGTTGATGCCTATAATCTGGATGGCGGCGGCTCCTCCTCGCTGATCCTGAACAACCGGGTTGTGAACAATCCATCGGATGGCAATCTCAGACCCGTGCCTACTCACTTTTTATTTTACAAATGATCCTCTGTAGGCATTCCTTTTCTTCCTTTATTGGTTATAATAGAAGAAAGTGCTAATTGTGCAGGAGGTGGCAAGTGTATGTCGTTCTCATTGACATTCTGGATTATTGCAATTGTACTCGCATTGTATATGACAGGCATTTTCACTGCATCCTACAACAACGACAAAACCAAGGGCCTCTAAAGGCCAAGCCTCTCTTATGAGAGGTTTTTTTTATGCTTAGATACGTGTATATACCAAGAGACAAGGCTTAAAAGAATGCTGTAATTCTTCTAAGCCTTGTCTCTTGAGGTGCAGTAACAGCATGGTTTGAAGCTGGCCATGATGAACCATTTTGCAAAAACAATCCCTGCCATTAATAGCTGACCGCCCGTTCATGGCGAATCGGCAAACGAATCTCTTGTTGAACCTGGCTGCGAACGGAGCCGCCTTCCACCAGAGTGACATAGATCCGTTCATGATCCACGGGTTCTCCCGCAATAATTTTAATTAACTGCTCGGCTGCGAGGGAGCCCCATTTCCGTTTGGAATAATCGATGGTGACCAATCTCGGCTGAACATATTTGCTCAGTTCAATGTTGTCAAAACCGATAACGTCAACATCCCGGCCAATCTGCAGCTCACTTTCCGCTAGACGGTTACATAGCCCAATCGCCATCTCGTCATTAAGACAAAATACAGCAACGGGTTCCTTATAGTCCCGAATAATCAACTCAGCCGCCTGTTCTCCGCCACTTTTCTCAAAATCCCCCTCAATCTCGATCCATTCCACATTCGCTTCACGCTCGGTGACCTGCCTTACCGCCTTCATCCGCTGGGCGGAGTCAAATGAACCTTCTGGCCCTGTAACAACATAAATCTTCGTATGCCCCTGATCAATAAGATGCTCCATTGCCAGTGTGGCTCCTGCCTTGTTATCCAGCAGCACCTGATTGATGTTGGGATGATCCAATTCCCGGTCAAGAACGACAATTTTATGGCCCCGATCGGCATATTGCAGCAGTTCCTTGCTGGCAAATGTGTGGTCGAGTATAACCGCTCCATCAATCATTCGCTCTGGAAGCATCCGATGCGATTGCTTACCACTGCAGACAATCAGGTCATAACCTTGCGCATTACAAACAGTCTTCATACCACTAAGCAAATCACCGTATACATCTCCGCTAAAGTCTGTCAGAAATACACCGAGAATTTTGGACTCGCGTTTCTTCAACGTTCTCGCGGCAGCGTTCGGAACATAGTTCAGCTCTTTGGCAATGGCCAAAATTTTGGAGCTGGTCTCGTCTGTCACTTTATTGCTGCCATTCAGCGCATACGACACGGTAGAGATCGAAACTCCCGCCTTTTTGGCGATATCCTTGATACTGACCACAATCTTCGCTCCCCTGTTATGTTGATCAGGCCCTCCGTGTTGGAGGACCTGACTTCTTTTTTAGCCGTAAATCTCAATCACATTGCTCTCGCCAAGATTCTGTTCAAGGGTTGTGCGAGAAATCCGCAGTCCTCCTTGACGATATGGCTGTTGCAGTCTCGTAGATTCCAGTTCCTTGCCATTCAACAGCATGCGTCGTACCGGTTCTCCGGTAAGATGATAGACAAATGTCACTTTCTTCCCGTTATATTGGAAGTCAAAATGCAATCCATCCAGACTGGCTGGCAAGATCGGGTCAAGTACGAGATCTTCTTCCTCTTGACGAATGCCCAGCGCGTTTGAGATCAGCTGGTTCATGTAGATCCCCGGTCCACTGGAGTAGATTCTCCATCCGCCTTTTACCTGAACATCACCGGTGCGAAGCTTACCAAACTGTTCCTGTGCTTCATATCGATTGTTGAATTTGCCGTCAGAACTGCTGAAATAAGCATTGCTTTGACGAAGATCCGCATTAGGCACGACTTGCTGAATACCTACAGGGTTGATGATGCCCAGACCATTCCAGACTTCCTCGGGATGACCAAGCTTTGCCATTGCCTCAATGTAGCGGATATGTGCATGCACATATTGTAGGCCTACTTCACGTCCGAAGTTGGATGCCTGTTCTGCACGTTTGAAATGCGTGCTGACCCCGCCATCGTATTGTGCTGGACGGTTCATGAGCCTTACCCCATCCGGACAGAACAGCTTCTCCTTAATCAGACGATAATGGGAAGCCGCCTGTTCAGGCTCCAGAAGCTCGGCAATCATGCTGCGTGTCATTGGCAAAAGGCGGTACTGGATGCCTGTCTCGCTGTCATCCGGATGCAGCATGCGCTTGGCCTGTTCCGGATCTTCCATATATACAAAACCAGGGATAACCTCTGTATCCAGCATATATTTGTTAAAATCCTTTTTCACACCTGCTGCCATGCTGCTTAATTCTGCTGCAAGTTCCGGCTTTACAGGTACAAGTGCTCTGGATAACTGACTCAGCGTTTGATACGTGAGAGCAACGGTCCAGCTGCTGACCATGTACTGTTTCAATTGGGCATTCGCCGGTTGAAGTGTATCATCCCAGTCTCCGTCTCCATACGAAGAAAGGAAGGTATCATGCAGGAAGTGGCTGCGGATATATTCCAGCTCTTTCTGTGCATGCTCCAGCACCGTTGCCTTAGCTTCACTGAAGTGGAAACCGTGTTTAACGGTGTAAGGAACCTTTTCATCCAGAATGGAATAATCTTTGGTGGCGATTAGATAGTCACTTAGTACTTTGAGCGGCCATACAATGATGTCTCCATGGCTCTCTTCCTGCTGAATTTTGAAATACCGATCGAACATGAACCATTGTGGCCAGTTGCCATCATCCTCGTACTGGTGCGAGTACACCATTTTCAGAATATCGCGAACCTGTTCATATTTCTGTGTAGCCATGAAGTATTCGACCGGTCCCTGACATACATCACGCGTTCCCCAAGCAGCACCACCATATTGCTCCAAACCATGTGGAACAGAGTAATGTACCAGCATATTGTGGGTGTACCACCATGCAAGTGCATTAACCTTGAACAGCTCTTCCGCATTTTGCTTCCCAGGACGTGACAGATGGAACCCGTTCATGACTTCCGCATAAAAGGCACGATAAGCGTCAACTTCTTCCTCGAAGCTGCGTGGGGACAACACCACATCTCCACCTTCAAGCAGACCTTGAATCGTCATTGTCCATTCTTCCGTACTGCCCAGCTGCAATGTAAAGAGTGAACCATCGCCCGAATTTACACCACTCGCCAATCGGGTTTCATCCCCAACCTTCACTGCCGCTCCGCTTACTGACATGCGGTACTCCAGATTCGGGTACTCTTTGGCACTAAGGGAACTTGGATTCGCCTTAATGCTCAGTTCGCCATTCTGTTCGGTTACACGGGCAGGAAGCTCGTATTCATTCACATTCATGGTGATCTGATTGGTAATCAGATAGCGATAGGCAATTCCTTTTTCCGATTTCACATGCAAACGTATTTCGGGAGTATCCAATGTTGTATAGTTGGTGACGATCAGCGTGTCCTGAGCCGTTTTGTAATACCAGCGCACGTAGTTGAAACCCATCTCGAAGAGGGATGGCATCGTGAGCAAATGGAAGATCCCCTCGATCTCAACGTAAATCCGCTGGCCGGAGGATTTGGCGACATTCAGTGCACTTCGCGCATTGCTCATCATTTTGTTGAAATTGGTATTGCCAACAACAATGTGCGAGTTAAAAATACCATACATATAGGAAGTGGTTGTGATCACGTTCTGACCCAGTTTCACATTGTTGCCGCTCATCAGAATATGGCCGTGTGGGCGCTCCACAAGCATTTCTTTTTCCTTGAGAACAATATGTTCATACGTGTCTGTAAAAAAAGCCAACAGCTCGCCATCGACGCTTTCTTCCTGATGTCTTTTTGAAGCCGGGAAACGGGAATTCACTTCGTCTTCGGACATAGCCAAAGCACGCAGCGGCTCACCCAGAGCCGGGTTCAGGGAAACTTTGGGCAAAGCGTTGGCAGAGCCAGCTGCTGCAGCTGCGTTCGCTGTACGTTTCGCTTCATATTCGTCCCAGGCTTGTTCCACAACTTCCTTATATTCCAGTTCCTTCACGGCTGCTGCGTGATTCGCCTGGAAAAGGCCGTAAAAGACAAAGCGGGTTTCGCCATTCAAAACCACTTTCTCCGACTGGAGGGCCGTATACGCAAATTCATACTGATATACTTCATTCGCCAGTGACGGCTTAAGCAAGCTCTCCGGAATATTCGTTTCCTTGTAACTTAAGCCGAAGAACTGGAAACCATCTGTCGAATAACCGATGGCACGGGTCAATGAACCCTGCTGCACATAAGGAAACACCCCGCCCTGAGGTTGGTTTTGCCGGGAAGCTACAATATAGCCCAGCTTGTCATCTTCAAACACGGCATGATCAATATATTGTGACAGATAAGCTTCGTTACTCCGTACAGCTCCCGGATCGGCAATACCGATGTCCTGGCCGTAGATAACATCTACTTCTTCCCCTTCCCCGTTAACCGTGACATCCCAGAACCAAACTCCTTGGGCAGCAGGCGCAAAAACAACCCGATACGTCACACCTTCGGCATTTCCCGTCCACACCAAGCGGTCTTTGTCATGATGGACCTGGCTGTCGGAATGTATGCCAAGCATTGGAACAAAACGAATACCGGATTCGTTATGAAAACGCAAATAGAGATTGTTCATAGCCCCGTCCACCGGGCTCGTCATTAATTGATTGATCATGGCCTGTCCACTTACGGCCTGGAACAAATCACCGCTCTCCCAGAACGTAAAACTCAGTTCGCCGGCTTGAATGTTAATTTGCGACCTAGTCATCGTATTCATTTATCTTTTCATATCCTCCTATCCTGCCTTCTTCCCCTGCCAAGCAGCAAAGGAAGAAGACAGTGCAGCTTCACTGCCTTTTTATGTGAAGTCCATTCACCTGAAATGTTCTTAACGTTCTGATCAATTACACCAGCTTAAACGTACTTTCCTGCGTATCGCGGCTATTAGGTCCGACAAAAATCTGGAATGTCCCTTTGTCACTGCGATAACTCAAATCGGAATGATGATAGCGAAGTTGTTCTTCATTTAAAGAAAATGTTGCAGTACCGCTCTCGCCTGGTGCGAGTGCAAGTTTCGTATAACCCTTCAGTTCACGCATTGGTCGTACCACTTCACCGGATACATCACGTACATATAGTTGAACAGTCTCCACACCTGCGCGCTGACCGGTATTAGTTACATGAACCTGAATGCTGATCGGTTGATTGGCAGTCATTTCTTGGCTCGATACTTCCAGAGCACCGTATTCGAACGTGGTATATGACAAGCCATAACCAAACGGAAGCAGCGGCTCGTTCGGACTATCAATATATTTTGAAACATATCGTTCTTCCGTCTTCTCCGGATTCAGTGGGCGTCCCGTATTGAAATGGTTGTAATATACCGGGATCTGACCTACGGATTGCGGGAACGACATGGTCAGACGTGCAGATGGATTTACTACACCCAGGAGAACATCAGCAATCGCTGCTCCGCCTTCACTGCCCGGGAACCATGCTTCAAGCACGGCATCAGATTCTTCGAACACACCATGCAGATCCAAAGGACGGCCATTGAAAATTACACTGGCGATGGGTTTACCAATCGTCTTCAGATGTTTAACGAGTTCCAGCTGCGCCGCTGGCAGGCGAATATCGGTACGTGAGCCGCCTTCGCCGCTCATTTCAGCGTCTTCTCCCAGAGCCAGGACGATAAGATCTGCCTTGCTCGCCGTTTCCAGTGCTTCAGCGATTTGTTCCGCTGTA
The DNA here is from genome assembly GCF_047246825.1 of Paenibacillus xylanilyticus. Lineage (GTDB taxonomy): Bacteria > Bacillota > Bacilli > Paenibacillales > Paenibacillaceae > Paenibacillus > Paenibacillus xylanilyticus_B. Next base: position 2,139,204 of record NZ_JBFOLB010000001.1, read on the forward strand.
ATGGTGTGAACATCGCTACCTTGGGCAATGTGAATCTGTCCGTGCTGCAGACGCTCCTGCAGTGCGCTTCCCAGTTTGACGGCATCTTCCTTCACGCCTTCACAGGACCACCAGCCGAGAATATCCTCGCTTTGGGCAAACGGACCAATCAACGCCACATTCGCTTCGGGCTGAAGAGGCAGAACACTGTTCTCATTTTTTAGCAAGACTGCCGATTTGGTTGCCAGCTCATAGGATACCTGACGATGTTCCTTCGAGAATACAATTTCGCGCTCACGTTCCGGATCCGCAGCACGGAGTGGATTGTCGAACAATCCCAGTTTTTCTTTCAGCTGCAAAATACGCAATACCGCTTCATCTATAAGCTTCTCTTCCACTTCACCACTCTGAATCAGCTCAGGCAGATGACTAACATAACAAGGAGTCATCATCTCGATATCGACTCCTGCACGAATGGCACGGTATGCAGCTTCACGGTCATCTTCAGCCGCTCCATGTGCAATCATCTCGCGGATGGAAGCCCAGTCCGAGATCAATACACCATCAAAGCCCCACTCGTCACGTAAAATGTCGCGCATCAGCTTCTCATTTCCACTCGCTGGAATGCCATCTACAGTATTGAACGAAGCCATTACCATTTCGACGCCTGCGTCCAAAGCAGCTTTGTAAGCCGGCAAATAATATTCACGCAGGTTTCGCTCGGACATGTCTACTGTGTTGTAGTCGCGTCCACCTTCTGCTGCTCCATACGCCGCAAAGTGCTTCACACATGCAGCCAGACGGTCCGGCTCATCCTTAAGGCTGTCTCCCTGATATCCGCGTACAAAGGCAGCCGAAAACAGGCTGTTGAGATAAGGATCTTCGCCTGTCGTTTCCATTACACGGCCCCAGCGCGGGTCACGAACCAGATCGACCATTGGTGCAAATGTGACATGCAAACCGGATACTGCCGATTCGCGTGCGGCAATCTCTGCGCTTTTCTCTGCCAAGTCCGTATCCCATGAACAGCCAATAGCCAGCGGGATCGGGAAAATGGTTTTGAAACCATGAACCACGTCTGCCATAAACAAGAGCGGAATGCCAAGTCGGCTTTTTTTCATATAAGCTTGCTGCACATCAATGATGGCCTGTGCGCCTGACAAGCCCAGGATCGAGCCACTGGCATCGACAGATTGTTTTGTAATCCCCATCTCTTCCATCGGTCCTGTAATCTGGCCCTCCACATTGGTTCCTTCGTAAAAATTGGCGGTCAGCTGAAGAAGCTGGGCGGTTTTTTCTTCCAGCGTCATTTGTTTGACAAGGTCAAGCAACTGCTCATTGTTCATATCTGTTATCCTCCACTGCATGTTGTTGAAATAAAGAACCCGGCTGCGTTCGGGGAGAGACCGCGCACCGGGTTCAGAATGTTACTTCAGATTGTTCAGTTCATCCAGAACTGGTTGAACCAGTGACATTTTGCTGTTCACCCATTCTTTCCAGTTGGCTTCCAGATCGCCGCTTTTCAGAATCAGGTTGGCATACTCGTTTTGGTATTCAAATGTAGCCTGGTTTTTCGCTTTGGAATCATACAATTGAACATCCCAATCGTAGGTAGCGAGTGCACCGCCCTCAGTTCCGAGCTTCGCTTTATCTTGGAAGTGTTTAACCGATCTATCACGATATTCTTGCTTGATCGCCGGGTTAATCATACTGAAATCGTCACCCAGCAGGTACAAACCTTCGAAACGGCTTGGGTACTTATCTTCCAGTGTAGTGCCTTCAGGCAACAGACTTACCAATTCGTTGTTCTCGCCATATTTCCAATCTTTGTCTTTGAAGCCCATATTCAGAAGCAGCTGGCCTTCTTCACTGATGGAGTAGTCCATCAGATCCATGATACGTTCGAATTTCTCATCGCTGATATCTGGGGAGAAAATGGTCGCGGACCAGTAGTTTACTTGCTCCAAGTTACGATACTTGCCATCATCGCCTACGACGATTGCTGTGTGAACCAGCTCATCGCTATCAACACCCAAGTTTTTCTTCATTTGAGTATCCATATCTTGTCTGTAGGATGCCAGACCGCCAAGGCTTGTTACAGCAGCTACGCCGTTGACTCTGAAATTGTCGCTGCCTTCGCTGTTTTTCCAAGTGTAGAATTCAGGATTAAGCAGACCTTTTTTATAAGCTTCTTGCATCAGTTTCAAACCTGTAAGGGTTTCAGGATCTGCAGGACCCCAGTGATATTTGCCATCCTCGCCTTTGTAAAAGGCGGATTCCACACGAGCATGCTCACTGTTGGCAACAACGATGTTTGTCAGTGCATCATCGGCGTTGTAGGACAGAGGAACAAGTTTGTTTCCGACTTTACCTGGATCTTTGTCTTTAACCAGTTGTGCATATTCCATCAGTTCGGAAGTCGTGTAAGCATCTTTCAATTCGAACCCAACGGCTTCTGCCCAGTCTTTACGCAATGCAATGACGCCAATTTGGTTAACCAGCGGATCTGCCGGTTTGTTTTCGAAATATACCGGTCTAGGCAGAATGTAAGTTCCGCCTTTCAATTCTTCCAGCTTCTCACCAAGGCCAGTCAGCTTGTAAGCTGCCGCCACGTTAGGCCAGCGCTCTTTCCAATCATCCGGGAATTTGTAAAGCAAACCTTGGTCGATGTAGTTCATGGCATCACCGTGAACGTAATTCCAGCTGGAAACGTCAGGAAGGTCACCGGAGTTGATCCACAGACGAAGCTTCTCGCCCCATGAATCCCACTCTACGAAGTTGTAATCCCAAGTGATATTGAATTTGTCCATCCAGTATTTGTGGAACTCGTTATCCAATTGGCCATCTTTCAGTTGAATCGTACTTGCTACGGAAATATCGAGCTTATCTTTGTAGTTTCCGTTTTCGTCTTTCTCGTTGCTACCCGAAGCCCCTTCGCTTGAACAAGCAGTCACCATCAGCATGACTACACTAAGCGTGATGGCAAAAAGTGATCGTACAGATAACTTTTTCTTCGTTTTCATGTTTTACCCCCATGGTTTAGTTAGAATTTTTGACTCAAAATCCTATGTGTATAATCAGGTCTTGATAGCACCTGTTAATACCCCTTTGGCAAAGTGCTTTTGCAGCATTGGGAAGAAGCACATAATCGGAACCATTGTGACGAACACGGCGGCCATCTTCATCCCTGTGGAGAACTTGGCTGCGGCTCCGGCTGCATCCACGCTGGAAGCGTTGGAAGCATTTGTCTGGGATTCGACAATAATGGTTCGCAGTACGTTTTGCAGCGGTAACTGATCCGCCTTTCGCAGGAAGATCATCGCATCATACCAGCTGTTCCAGTACGCCACGCCGTAGAACAGCGTGATTGTTGCAATAATTGGTGTAGCCAGTGGAAGAACGACGGAGAACAGGATTCTCCACTCGCCGGCTCCATCCAATCGAGCTGACTCCATTAGCGATTCCGGCAGCGTGTAGAAGTAGTTCATCATCAGGATCATGTTGAACGCACTGAAGCTTCCTGCCAGAATAACGGACCATAGCGATCCTGTCAGATGAAGAGATTTCATGATCAGATAGAGTGGTACGATACCACCATTGAAGATCATGGTGAACAGCACTAGGAAAAAGATGAATTTCTTAAATGGAAATTTGCTGCGACTTAGTCCATACGCCATGCTTGTTGTCAGGAACATGCTGAGAGGCAAACCGATAACAAGCAGGATTAATGTATTTTTGTACCCTGTCAGGATACTTCCATCAGCGAAAAGCGCTTTATAGGAATCAAAGGTGAATTCTTTAGGGAACATTAGCATTGGATTGTCGGCATATTCTTTTTGTGTTGCGAATGAGATCATGATGACATTCCAGAATGGGATCAGAATCATCAAGGCAAGTACAAGTAATATGGCGAAGATAACGTAATCAAGAAGCGTCATTCGTTCTGTACCAATCTTCGACTTTTTGGCAGCTTTCTTGCTCATTTCATTTTTCCTCCTTTCTTATCGGAACAATCCGTCTCCGCCAAGCAGTTTGGCAAATCTGTCAGCAAGAAGCAGCAAGATCATATTCACAAGGGAACGGAACAAGCTGACCGCCGTCGAGAAGGAGAAGTCGGTTGATGACTGGAACGTAATCCGATAGATGTATACATCAAGTACTTCCGATACGTTTTTGGTTGCGGCATTCGCCAAGTTGAAGATCTGATCGAAACCGGAAGACATCAATCCGCCGACAGACAGGATAAACATAACCGTAATGGTCGGCATGATGTTCGGCAGCGTGATCCGGAACATCTGCTGCAAACGGGACGCTCCGTCGATCTGTGCGGATTCGTATTGATCCTGATCGATACCGGAGATCGCTGCGAGGAAGATGATGGCACTCCAACCACTTGACTTCCAGATATCGGTTAACAGAAGCATCGGTACAAAGTTCGACTCGGAACCCAGGAAGTTAATGGTTGGCAATCCGAGCAACGCAAGCGTACTATTCACCAAACCGTCATACGCCAGTACGTTGATGACAACCCCGGATACGATAATCCAGGACAGGAAGTGCGGGAAAGTAAGAACGGTTTGGAACCACTTTTTCCCTCTGCGCATCCGCAATTCGTTCAGTAACAGGGCTAAAATAATCGGGAACGGGAATTGAATGATCAGTTTCAAAATATTGATGTACAATGTCCGCCATACCGCGTCAATGAACGTCGGATCCCGGAAAACGTATTTGAAGTTTTCAAATCCGCTCCATGGACTTCCCCAGATGCCCAGGTTCGCCTTGTAATCTTTGAATGCCAGGGATAAGCCGCCCATTGGCATGTAGGCGAACAGGATCAGCCATACGAGTCCCGGAATAAGCAGGGTGTACGTCATTCTGTGCTTCCAGATTTCACTCCAGAGCGAATTGCCTTTCAAGTTTCCCTTCAGCTTTTTGCTAGGTCCTTCGGCTGCAGGTTTCAATTTGCATCTCCTCACTCTACTATGGTCTTGTCGTTATACAGAAAATCAAACATGGTTCTCAGGTGCTGCTCCCAAAATCTCCATTCATGAGCTCCCGGAGATTCAACATACCGGAATTGATACGCAGTCCCCTGCATGTACTCGGCAAATCTGCGGTTCATTTCAACAAATGGATCACTTTCACCGCAGCAGCTAAGTACTTCCGGTAAGGGCCGACCCTCTTGCAGCAATTTTGCTGACAGTGCGTAGATGTCCTGATCGGGCTTCACCTGTAACCGTTCTCCAAAAACCGCTTTCATTTCCTTGATCATGCCTGGTGGCATATGCGGATCATGAAGCCGTGTCTGAATGTCGGTAACCCCGGATAAGGAGACCACCTTGCGATAACGTTCGGGATAAGTCAGTGCACATTTTAAAGCACCATATCCCCCCATGGACAAACCCGCAACGTAAGTCTTCGCAGGATCCGTATTCAGGTTGAGCTGACGCCTGCATAACTCAGGCAATTCCTGAGTAATGTAATGGAAGTAATTCAGGCCGTATTCCATATCGGTGTAGTAGCTTCGGTTTGCCTCTGGCATGATGATCGTACAGCCATATTGTGCAGCGTACATTTCGATTGTAGTCAATCGCTGCCACGTACTCGCATTATCGCCTGCCCCATGCAGCAGATATAGCGTACCGCCTGAAGTCTCTCCGGAGTCACAGGACACTACATGTATGCTTGTGTTCATGCATAGTGTAGGCGATCCGGTTTCGATCGTTATGTGCGCCATATGGAACCCCTTTCATCATCAGTTGTCGCCTGTACTCTCTCTACTTTTGTTTTCCTGCTACAACTCCTTGCCATTCCCCCGTAGCCTACTAGGTTATCGAAACGATTTTCTCGAATCGTTTCAAAACATAGCTAACGTTGATTCATATGGTCTTAAAAACAGCACTTTTTACTTGGAAGCGATTTCTTCGAATCGTTTCGAATAAATCATAATCCCGATGAGTAAATCCTGTCAATAACCTTTTTACAAATTTCGCGTTTTTTTCTCAAAAAACTTCTTGTTCACGTGTAAATTTGCGTCAAAAGGCACTTTTATTGTGAAAATATAACCTTTTGGTAACCGGTTGCACATCTTTCATTGACATCACTTCAGGTTTGTACTAACATAAACCCTAATTTTGGTTCCAGATTGCGGAAACGTTTCACCAACTCTAAAATTGCGTCTTTTTTTTGCAGAAAGGATGTTATTATGTCCAGCGTCTTAAATACTTTTGTTCATCATATCGAAGCTCAGCAATTAAACGTACTCTCTGTTCGGGTGCTGCAGCATGGAGAAACAAGGGAACAGTGGAACCGCACCGAAGATACTCGCCGCTTGCAGCATTCTATAAGTAAGTCTTTTACCTGCATGGCAATAGGATTGGCTCTCGATGAAGGCATATTGACGCTTGAATCCAGGCTGGGAGAATATTTTACATGGCCGACACCTGCCCCTGATTTAACAGCCTTTTCTCCTTCAGACCTCACGTTGTATGACCTGCTGCGGATGTCTTCAGGGCATGATGTTCCAGTGCTCTGGGCAGAGGAGCGGGCTACTCTTAAGGAAAAGGATTGGACTAAATATTACATGTCACTGCCACTCGACAGAGTCCCTGGTGAAACATTTACATACAGCAGTGCCGATACTTTTATGATCTCGGCCATGTTCCAGGCAGCCTCAGGTCAGACAGTGAAGGACTATTTAATTCCCAGATTGTTTGAACCACTGGGGGTTTTCAACGTGGAGTGGGAGACCTCTCCCTTGGGCATTACCCTGGGTTGTGCGGGTTTGCAGCTTACAACTGAGGAATTAGGCAGATTTGGACAGCTATTGCTTCAGAAGGGGAACTGGAAAGGCACTCAACTGATTCCTGCGGAATGGATAGATCTCGCCACAACTCGCCAGATCGCTACCCCTGGAGAAGGGGACTGGGGGCAAGGCTATGGTTATCAATTTTGGCTGTGTTCCCATAACGCTTACCGCGCTGACGGTGCCTATGGCCAATTATGCGTGGTCCTTCCCGAACTCGACGCTGTTGTTGCCATCAATAGTGATGAACTGAACATGCAGGCCATTTTGGACCTGATCTGGTCCGAGATCCTCCCCCATCTTGAAGCCAATCTATAGTGCTGTTTCATAAGTGGTTCAAGACGATCCATACTCCGCCAAAATATCGGATAACAAAAAGAAGTATCATGCCTTTATTGGTCATGATACTTCTTTATCTTTACTTACCCGTGCTGTGGAAGCTGGGTCATTTCATCCAGACATTGTGCGCATATGTAACGCTCTTTAAACTCATTGACTTCTTCCATCGATCCGCAGAAAATACATTTTGGACGGTATCTCTCCAGAATGATATGGTCCCCTTGTACTAAGATCTCTACAGGATCTCCCTCATTCATTTGATACCTTTTACGCAAAGATTTAGGCAATACGATCCTACCCAATTGGTCAACTTTGCGAACTACTCCAGCTGGCTTCATAGCTACGGCACACCTCTCCTATCTTACTCTAAATTTCTAGGTACAATTGTACTATGTTTAAAGATTCGCCAAGATTTTGTCGAATCCTGCTGGAAATAAACATTTTTTGTCCTTTTTTTTGAAAAATGTTTTTTTAGCGAATTCTAACAGTCATCTGATCGCGAAATCTGGTCAATCCAGACCCGGGAAATTTAGCTGTCGTAGTGCCTCATACACGATAATCGCAGCCGAATTGGACAGGTTTAACGAACGAACATCCCCTGTCATGGGCATTTTCATACAAGTATCCGGATTAGCAGCAATCAGTTCTGGAGGCAGTCCTTTGGTCTCTTTGCCAAAAACCAAAAAATCTCCATCTTGGAATGTAAAATCGGTATATCGGTTCTTCGCCTTCGTGGTTGCGTAAAAAAAGCGTCCTTCAGGGTATTGCTCCTGAACCTCAGCGAATGAATCATGATATTCAATGTGAACTGCATGCCAGTAATCCAGGCCAGCCCGTTTCAAGGTAGCATCATCCGTCCGGAATCCGAGAGGGCGAACCAGATGCAGATGAGTGCCCGTAGCCGCGCATGTGCGAGAAATATTGCCGGTATTCGCGGGAATCTCCGGTTCAACCAGAACGATATGCAAAGCCATATGTGTTCAATCTCCTTTAAATTCATGTATCTGTTGCAATCCTCTAATTCTAAAGAAAAGCCTCCCACACGTCAATGTGGAAGGCTCTGGAAGGGCTCTATTTAAACGCTAAGGCTCATCATCTTGTCCCCTATCATTTATCCATTTGTTTGCTGAAAGTGGCTCATAAAGTCTGTCAGTGCCTTAACACTCTCATAAGGAGCTGCATTGTAGATGGAAGCACGAAGGCCCCCAACGCTGCGGTGTCCTTTCAATCCAACGAATCCTTCCTGTTCGGAAGCTTTAATAAATTGTTTCTCCAATTCTTCCGAAGCAAGGCGGAACGTCACGTTCATCAGGGATCGGTCTGCTGCATCAACACAACCCCGGTAGAAGTCGCCAGAGGAATCAATTGTGTTATAGAGCAATTCTGCTTTTTTGATGTTCTTTTGCTCGATGCCCTTCAGTCCGCCTTGTTCTTCAATCCATTTCAAAACCTCATTCACCATATAAACAGAGAAAGAAGGCGGGGTGTTATACAGGGAATTATTTTCGGTATGGGTACTGTAACGAAGCATCGTTGGAATCGTTTTTGGTGATTCACTTACCAGTTCCTCACGGGCAATCACCACGGTAATTCCGGACGGTCCAAGGTTTTTTTGTGCACCCGCATAAATCATGCCAAACTGATTAAGATCGAATGGCTTACAGAAGATATCACTCGACATGTCGGCAATTAGAGGTACAGAGCCTGTATCCGGGAAGGACTTAAACTGCGTACCCTCAATCGTCTCATTGGATGTCAAATGCACATACGCGGTACGATCAGGCAAACTCAAATTAGATACATCCGGCAGTTTCATGTATTTATCTGCTTCGGAAGAAGCCGCAATGTGCGTTTCACCAATCAGCTTCGCTTCAGACAGCGCCTTCTTGGCCCAGCTGCCTGTCATTACGTAACTTGCAGTCTGGCCAGCCCCGAGCAGGTTCATCGGCAGCATGGCGAACTGTGTGCTTGCTCCGCCCTGTAGAAATAGAACCTTGTACCCCTTCGGATTGCCTAGGAGTGATAATAAACGCTCCTGAGCTTCATTATGTACGGACTCGTACACTGCCCCACGGTGTGACATCTCCATAATCGACATGCCTGTATTACGAAAATCAACAAATTCTGCTTGCGCACGCTCCAAAACCTCAAGTGGCAGTGCCGCTGGTCCTGCATTAAAATTATACGCTCTATTTGTCATTTTTCCCCCGCCCTTTCCATCCGTAGCTTACATATGAAGTGAATATTATCGCTATGATATCAGTATTCCCCATCCGCTTCAAGGGCAATAAGCACTGAAGCCAACGATCAGGGTTATCAAATTACTTTATCACCCTGCAAAGTTAACGCACTACATCATCCATTCATGGAAAAGCCTCCGAGAGCGAGTCCCGGAGGCTTTTATTTTGGGAACAGAATCTGTTCCGACCGGATTAGCAGTCGAAGTAGAGGCTGTACTCGTGCGGATGAATGCGAATCGCTACTGCTTTTGCTTCATCACGTTTGAGGTTGATGTAGTTCTCGATGAATTCTTTGGTGAATACGCCACCCTCAGTCAAGAACTCGTTGTCCGCTGCCAGTGCATCAAGTGCCTCTTCCAGGGAAGCTGGTACGCTGCGGATGTTTTCTTTGTCTGCATCAGACAAGTCATAAATGTTTTTGTCGAGCGGACCATATCCAAGCTCAGTTGGGTTGATTTTGCGTTTGATTCCGTCCAGACCCGCCATCAGCATTGCAGAGAATGCCAGGTAAGGGTTAGCTGTGGAGTCAGGCGTACGGAACTCGATGCGACAACCTTTAGGTGTCACGGCTGCAACCGGGATACGTACTGCTGCAGAACGGTTACCTTTGGAATAAACCAGGTTTACCGGTGCTTCGTAACCAGGTACAAGACGTTTGAATGAGTTCGTGCTTGGGTTAGTCAACGCGATCAGAGCCGGTGCGTGGTACAGAATTCCTCCGATGTAGTGCAGAGCCATTTCACTCAGGTTCGCATATCCCGCTTTGTCATAGAACAATGGGGAATCGCCATCGAAGATGGATTGGTGAACGTGCATTCCGCTACCATTATCACCGAACAACGGCTTCGGCATGAATGTAGCTACTTTGCCATATTGACGTGCAGTGTTGTGCACGATGTATTTGTATACAAGCAGGTTATCTGCTGTTTTCTTCAATGTATCAAAACGGAAGTTGATTTCGGCTTGACCGGCTGTTGCCACTTCGTGGTGATGACGCTCGATTGACAGGCCTGCTTCTTCCAACAGACGACACATTTCACTACGAATATCCTGTTGAGTGTCGACTGGTGCCACTGGTACATATCCGCCTTTAGTGCGAACTTTGAAGCCCAGGTTTCCGCCTTCTTCCTTGCGGTTCGTGTTCCATGCAGCTTCTTCGGAATCAACGTAGTAGGAAGAACTGTTTGTGCCGCTCTCATAACGTACATCGTCGAAGATGAAGAATTCGGACTCAGGTGCGAAGAATGCTGCTGTACCTACACCGCTCTCTTTCAGGAAAGCTTCAGCTTTAACAGCAATGCTGCGTGGGTCACGCTCATAACGCTCGCCATCTGGTGTAAAGATATCACACATAACATTCAATGTAGGGTGTGCAGTGAACGGATCGACATAAGTCGCTTCAGGATCTGGCATCATAACCATATCGGACTCTTCAATTCCACGGAAACCTTGGATAGAAGAACCGTCAAAAGCTACTCCATTTACGAATGTGTCTGCATCAACAGCCGAAGCTGGTAACGAGATGTGATGTGCACGACCAGCTAAATCTACAAAACGAAAATCTACCCACTCGATGTTGTTCTCTTGAATTGATTTCAATACGTTTTCAACCGACATGTATTCGTCCTCCCAAATATTCCGAACAATAAACAACCCCACGAAAGAAAATGTCCATATTCGAATTTTTTTCTGTCGTCATTATAAAATCCCAAACATGACATCGTCAATACTTATGTAAGGTATTTTTTGCGACTATGTTAGCTATACTTACATTTTATAAATACTCAAACTTCTCATAACAACGTATTTATTCGATATTTAATCGAGTTAATGCGGTAAAGTAACCAATATAATTTCCTAAAACATGGGAAAAACATTACATCATAAATGTTTCTTATCACTATTGATTAATAAATGCATTCAACAACCCCTTGATATGAAAAACCGGACATCCCCAGTTCCATTCTCTAAGAACGGAAGCATGGGAAATGCCCGGGTATATTCATAATATTCTTGAAAATTAAACGCCTACTCTTGCTGGGAAAAACTCAGCCGGTTGTTTGGCCGTATTAAACGTTTTGCCCACAATTGGTGCAAGTTTCTCCAGATCCTGCAGCAAGTTGGCAAATTGGTCAGGGAACAGCGATTGTACCCCGTCACCGGTCATGGAGTTGTCCGGATCCGTGTGCATCTCGATAATCAGTCCATTGGCACCAGCAGCAACAGACGCCTTCGTCATCGGTTCTACCAGCTCACGGCGTCCTGTGCCGTGGCTCGGATCCGAAATAACAGGAAGATGGCTTAGAGACTGCAGAACAGGGATTGCAGATAGGTCGAGTGTATTGCGAGTATAGGATTCAAAAGTACGAATTCCACGCTCGCAGAGCATTACATTAGGGTTACCGCCAGCAAGGATGTACTCAGCAGCGTTCAGCAGCTCATCGTACGTCGCACTGAAGCCGCGTTTCAACAATACCGGTTTACCGCATTCACCCAGCTTACGAAGCAAATCGAAGTTTTGCATATTTCGTGTGCCGACTTGCAGAATATCCGCGTACTCCGCGCAAATATCAACGTATTCCGGTGTCATCACTTCTGTGATGGTCAGCAAATCATGTTTCTTTCCTGCTTCAGCCATCATGATGAGCCCTTCTACACCTGTCCCCTGGAAGCTGTAAGGACCTGTACGAGGCTTAAATGCACCACCGCGCAGTACCTGGCCACCAGCAGCTTTCACAAGACCGGCAATTTCGTCAATTTGGGCAGCAGATTCTACCGCACATGGTCCCCCCATAACGACGAGTTCTTTACCACCGATATCCACTCCCTTAATGGAAATAACCGTATCTTCAGGGTGGAAGTCACGGCTGGCCAGTTTGTAGGACTTCGAGATTCTTACGACATTCTCTACGCCCTTCATTTGACGAAGGTGCTCCTGCATTTTGGGCTCCACTTTACCAATCAATCCGATAATGGTACGATCCTCCCCGCGGGAGATATGCACCTGAAGTCCTTCCTTTTCAATCACAGCGACGATATCCTGAATCTGTTCCTCTGGTGTTGCTTTACCTGCAATAACGATCATAATTAATTCCCATCCTTCCTTGTATAAGAGCACCTAACTGTTTCGATGTGCGTCTGATTATAAATAAAGTTCTGTCGCGCTTAAACGCTTGTTCGCTTTTAAGCTTTTATCCACTAAAGTAAATATATCATAGTCTGCCTTTCACGTCAAGATGACTGTTCATACCCCACTTACAAAAAAATCCTGTGCTGCAACCCGAATTTGGGCTGAAACACAGGATTCCTCGTTGTACATTTAAGTTGTACGTGTCTTTTCCCGCACAGGAGGCAGCAGCTTGCTCATGTTGACTGTACGTTTAATTTCCCACGTCTCCGGCTGATCATGCTCGTATTGCTCCAGATAACTGATGACTTCCTTCGTAATCGGTGTCGGCGTTGAAGCCCCGGAAGTGACGGCTACCTTATTCACGCCTTTCAGCCATTCCTGCTTAATCTCGGACACATCCGATACCCGATAGGCTGTTACACCCGCAATTTCTTCCGACACTTGTGCAAGCCGGTTCGAGTTATTGCTGCGCGGGTCACCCACAACGATGACCAGATCAGACTGACCCGCCTGCTCTGCCACAGCTTCCTGACGAACCTGTGTAGCGAGGCAAATCTCGTTGTGAATTTCCGCACCTGGAAACTTCTCCAACAGACGGCTCATGATGTGCTTGATATCCCATTGGCTCATTGTCGTCTGATTGGTGATGAGAATTCTGCCAGAAGGCACGTTCAGTTCATCAATTTCTTCTTCCTTCTCGATCAAATGTACCTGGTCTGGTGCCACTCCAACAGCACCCTCAGGTTCGGGATGGTTCTTCTTGCCGATATAGATGATCTGATAACCTTCAGCCGTCTTCTCCCGAATAAGGTCATGCGTTTTGGTGACATCAGGGCATGTTGCATCCACAGTAGTCAGCCCTTTGTCCCGTGCCATCTTGCGCACCTCAGGAGATACTCCATGAGCCGTAAAGATCACTGTACCGCTCTCCACCTGACTCAAAATTTCAATCCGGTTTGGACCGTCCAATGTAATGATACCCTCATCTTCAAAGGAATCCGTCACATGTTTGTTGTGCACAATCATACCCAATATATATATAGGCCGTGGTAGATCCAGATTGCGTGCTGCCTGACGTGCCAAAACCATGGCATCCACAACTCCGTAACAATACCCTCGCGGCGAAATTCGCAGTACTTCCACTTGGTTGCCACCCGCTTTCTTTTTCGGCACTAGCTGCCGATGTAATTGCAGTCCAGTCTATTATACCTTTATTCGATAGGTGGAGCAAAGACAACTGGCATCCAAATGATGAAAGTCGTTCCTTCTCCGCGTCTGGTTACTACCTCAACGGAGCCCTGATGCTCCTCAATAATCCATTTGGCAATGGATAACCCAAGACCAATGCCCGGTGTAGCTCCGCGAGATTCATCCGCACGATAGAAACGATCGAAGATAAACGGCACCTCATCCTTATCCATCCCGATTCCTGTATCACTAATCCGGAGGCCAACCTGGCCTTTATAAAGGATTGCATCAAGCGTTACCGTTCCATCCGGTGTGTATTTAAATGCATTTTCAATGAAAATAAAGAGCATCTGCTGGAGATAGTCCTTGCTGCCGTTCACATAAATCCCATTCAAAATGGACAAATCGCCCACCCGCCACTCGGCATGGTGGTCAAGGAATTGGGAACGACGCGCAACCTCCTGGACCAAAATCTGCAGCGGAATCGGATTAAGCTCGATCTTTTGTCCTGTGTCTGCTCTTGCCAGTGACAGCATGTCGCTAATCAGCCTGCTCATGCGTTTGCCTTCGTCCGCCATGTCTTCAATCGCTTCGAGCGACATTTCCTTGACGGTCTCTTCATCCAGATTCGGTCGATCATTACCTTCTTGATCCCATAACTTTTTCAGGAAATCCACATTCCCCCGAATGGTAGTCAGCGGCGTACGCAGCTCGTGCGAAGCATCAGATACGAATCTGCGCTGGGCAGCATTCGTCTCCTCCAGGCCGCGGAAAGAAAGTTCCGTCCGTTCGAGCATGTTATTCACTGTTTCAATCAGGCGACCGATTTCATCCTTGGGACCGGTATACTGTATTCGAACACTCAGGTCATCTCCGGATTGAATCTGATTGGCTGCATCAATGACATTGACGAGTGGACGCATCGATTTGCGGGCAAGAATGAGTCCTGAAGTAATCGCCAGCGCCATAGCCACGAGCCAGCCAAAGATCAAAATGTTAAGCAGTGCCTCGAGCAATCGTTCCTGTGAGCTCACATTGGCGCCCACCTGAAGAAGACCTCTGATTTCATTGGTTCCCTGGAGAGACAAGGGCTGCTGATTGACCAGAAAAGGAGTGCCATTCACGTATATCTTGGATATTCCACGTTTTTCAAGTATTTCATTTGTCTTCAAAACCGGAAATTGGATGCGAACCTTCTCCATGTTCCCGGAGATTTTGCCCGACTGGCTCTGGTAATCCCAGAGCTGAATATAAATTTGAGCTTCCTGCAGCTGACTCTCGGTAAACGGGTCCAGGTCAAGCGTCTGTGACAACGGGTTAACCCCAATTTGGTCCGTGATTCGCGCACTCTTCGACTTCAACTGCTGTTCGACTTCCTGATACGTATTGAAATAAACAAAGGCATAGATTACGACACCCCAAAAAATAAGCACAGCTGCCAAGATGCCAGAATACCATGCGGTTAGTTTTAACCGAATGGACATGTCAGGAGTCACCTCTCAGAATATAACCCGCTCCACGAATCGTCTGGATTAAGCGTTTGCCTCCATACTCTTCTGTTTTTTGCCGGAGCATCGCAATATATACTTCCAGTACATTGGACTCTCCGCTATAGTCATAGCCCCATATTTTATCCATGATCAGATCACGAGAGAGCACTCTTTTCGGATTTTGCATAAATAAGTTCAATAATTCGAACTCCTTGGCTGTCAGCTCAAGACGTTGTCCGTCACGCATTACCTCGCGAGAATCGTTGTCGAGAATGATGTCTTCATACACAAGCCGGTTGTCCGGCGTATCTGCGATGTCCGATTTGCGGCGCAATAATGCGCGTACGCGTGCCAGCAACTCTTCGAGTGCGAATGGTTTTACCAAATAATCGTCCGCACCTGTATCCAGCCCGGTAACCCGGCTCTGAACCTCATCCTTGGCTGTCAACATCAGTACAGGCACTTTGCTGCCCGCTTCTCTTAATCTGCGACACACTTCAAATCCATCGATTTGGGGCATCATGACATCCAGCACCACCACATCCGGTTCCTTATCCATCAGTTTACTGAGGCCCTCAGCCCCGTTGGAGGCAGTCTGCACCTCATAACCTTCAAATGCCAGCCCCCGGCGGAGCATGGACACGATTTTTTCATCATCATCGACAATCAAAATAGTTGAGCGCATGGTCTTTCTCCTTTATCCTCACGTTTTATTCCCATTGTAACAGGCACTAGCACAATCTGCATCTTGGAACGGTTTGTGCTGTTCACCTCTCTCAGGCATCTTCCAAATCCGTCTCATGCGAGACAAAAAAAGCGAAAGGGCCCTCAAAACCCTTCCGCTCTTTTGAACCTACGTATACCACTCTTAATTATGGTTGTGTTTGCTGCTGTTGTTCAGATGTTTGTGAAGTATCATAATCGTTTTTGTTGCCAATTTTGATTTTGATATCCATTTTCTTGCCATCACGTACAACATTCAGTGTGACTTCGCTGCCGATCTCCTGGGTTTTGATGAAATCAATCAGGTCTTGACTTGTGCTGTACGCTGTTCCATTCGCACCAGTAATGATGTCGTAGGCACGCAGATCGGCCTGATATGCCGGAGATTGATAGATGGTGCTCGCTACGACTGAACCTTCAGTGATATCTGTTCCCATTTGTTTCGCCACTTCTGGCGTTAGAGCCATCAGAGATGCACCAATAAACGGTACCGGCTCTTTTGGAACCTCTTTGTTTTCTTTCAAATATTTCACTGCATCCGAGATGACAGTCGAAGGGATGGCAAACCCGATACCTTGCGCATCAGCGCTAACGGCAACGTTCATACCAATGACTTCACCATTAAGGTTAAGCAGCGGACCACCCGAGTTACCCGGGTTAATGGATGCATCGGTTTGCAGCAGGTGGCTGTATTCGCGAGTTTTACCTGTTTCTTCGTCCGGAATGCTAATCGTACGTTCTTTGGCACTCAGTACACCTGCAGTAACGGTATGTTCGAATCCTTCAGGGTTACCAATGGCAACGAGCCATTCACCAACTTGTGTGCTGTTTGAGTCGCCTAGCGGAGCAACAGGGAAATCGTCGTCACCGCTGTTTTTCTCGATTTTCAATACAGCAAGATCCAGATCGAAGCTGCTTCCAAGCAGTTTGGCTTCGTATGGTTTGCTGTTATTCTCCAGTGTAACCTGAATGACATCTGCTCCCTGAATAACGTGCTGGTTCGTCAGGATATATCCTTCTTTGTCAAAGATAAATCCGGAACCAATGCCCATAGGGACAAGTTGATTACTTCCTTGCTGCTGGCTTTGACCTTGATTGCTATCCGTGCCGCCATTACCTCCATTACCGAAGAAGTATTGGTACAACGGATCACTCATCGTCGACCCACCTTGACTTCCACTGCGTGTGGATTGTGTAGCCAGTGTTTCAATTTTGACAACCGCAGGACTTGTGCTCGTGACTACGGAAGATACATCCTCTTTGCCTGTTGGCAGGAGCGATGCGGTCACATTGTTACTGCTGCCCGTATTCGTAGAAGTTGATTCCTGAGCTGCGCTTTGATTCTCTGCACTTGTCAATGCTTCCTGTGGTGTAAACATGTTGGTGCGGTCTGCCGTGTACATTAATACCGTAATGACCAGCATCCCCGCGATAAAAGAGAACAAAAGTGATCTGACCGAGGAACGCGGCTTGCGATTGTTATAATTCCAGTTTCCATTGCCGTTTTTGCCACCATTTCCGCCATCTCCACCGTTACCAGAACCGTTACCGCTGCCTCCGTTGCTGCGGCTAGCCTGGTCCGTTGATCCATTGTTGTAATACATCGGAAGCGGCTTAACAGGTTCTGGTCTCGTAATCTGTACATCGCCTTCTTCACGGTCGCTATGATTCACATGACTGCTTGCTGTATCTTCCTGATTCACGGACTGAAAAGGTCCATAAGAATAATAGTAGGAGGATTCGTCCGTTCCGGATGAATTGCGGTTCTCCGCTTGTTTTGTTTGATTTTCCTCGTCTTGACGGTTCGGTCTGTAATTACGTTCGTCCATGCTTTCTACCTCCCAATCTCTTCTTCACAAGAGATATTCTTTAACTGTCCTTATTTTGTACTTTAAACCTTAACCGTACCTTAAAAACAATTAAAAAGGAGATAAAAGCACGCAATAATAGAACATTTTTCCCGTTAAATCAGCATTTTAACCCTTGTTCTTCACCCAACCCTGACGATGAGCGTAAATAGCCAGTTGTGTTCGGTCATCCATTTCACACTTCATGAGCAGGTTGCTTACATGTGTTTTGACGGTTTTGATACTTATATGTAGTTCTTCTCCGATATCTTTGTTGGTTTTGCCTTCTGCAATCAGCAAAAGGACTTCCTTCTCCCGTTCGGTCAGACCGGATTCGCTCTCTCTTGCTGTGCGCTGCCTGATGCCACGGGTCAAAGCTTGGGACACGTCCCCTGTCATCACTGGCATTCCCCTATAGGCTCCCTGAAGAGCATAGATCAATTCTTCAGCGGATACGGTCTTCAGGACATAGCTGACGGCTCCCGCTTCAATGGCCTGCACAACCAGATCATCTTCGAGGAAACTGGTCAACATTACAATCTTGGACCCCGGAAATTCACCCATGATGGCTTGTGTAGCCTCAGCACCGTTCATGACAGGCATCATCAGATCCATCAAAATGAGATCAGGCATCTCTTCCTTATTCAGCTTGCGCAGCTGGTTAAGCGCGTCCTGTCCATTACCCGCTTCTCCCATCACATGAAATGTAGGCTCAAGCATAAGATACGTTTTCAAGCCCATCCTCACCATATCATGGTCATCCACAATCATTACATTCACTTTTCCGTTCATTCCGTTTCCCCCTCTGGTTCATTCGGGAATTTCGGGATAAGTACCCGTACTGTCGTTCCCGCTCCCGGTTTCGATATTATCTGGACTTGCCCGCCAAGCTTCTCTGCCCGCTCACGCATGGTGGACAATCCATAGGACCCCGGCCGCTCAGTTTGCTGCATGAAGCCCTGACCGTCATCGCTAATGCTCATGCTGATCTGATGCTCACTTTCCCGTATGGACAGGCTAACAAGGCCAGCCTCAGCATGTTTAACCACATTGGCCACGGCCTCCTGAATAACAAGAAACAGCTGGTGCTCGATGGCGTCCGAGACTCCGCCATCCAGTTCCAGCTCTTTCACGCCTTTTAATCCATTCTGTCTGCAATAATCCGGAAACCAGCTGTCCAGCGCCTCAGCAAGATCCCTTCCTTCGAGTTCTACCGGGCGAAGCTGCGCAATCAAACCGCGCATCTGCCGCTGTGCAATGTGCGACATCTGGATTAACTGGTCAAGCACCTTTTGCCCGTGTTCCGGATTCAACTCTAATAACCGTGGCAAGGAAGAGGCAGACATGTGCATGGCGAACAGCTGCTGACTAACCGTATCATGCAGATCCCTAGCCATCCGTCTGCGTTCTTCAAGCACGGCACGTTCGGAAGCTTGCTCTTTCTCAATTACTTCCTGCTCCCCTAGGCGCTGGAGCAGTCTCATTTTTTTCTCAATCGAATCCATCATGACATTGAACTCCTGATACACCCGACCGAAAGAGGCATCATCTGCCTCAGGCATGCGAACGGCCAGGTTTCCTTTGGATACTTTCAGCATATTCAGGTCCAGAAGATCAATTTTGCGCTGAAGCCGCAGGGCAGCAATATATCCGGTAATTACGGTCGCCAGCACGACGACAGCAACATAAGTCCATGCACGCTGGCGCCCCGTTCCCATCAGCACCTCTCCGTACAGCAAGTAGAACCCGCCCAGAGTAATCAGCCCGGTCAGGGCAAAATACATCATCAGCTCCCACTTGTTGGCCTTGAGAATCGTTCGAATCATGCGTTAACCCACCTTATTTACTTTGACATCTCCGATAAATACACTTACAACGATTCGCACCTTTTTTCCTGCTTCGCGGTAATGGGAGGTTTCCGCCTGAGCGCTGCTCAGAAATCCACCCCGTTTTTGGTTCAACAGGGACATATCCCCGATAAACGAGTTGGTGGTGACGGTTACACCCAGATCCATATCTTCCGGTACAAATACCTTTACATCCCCAATAAAAGAGGAAATATTGATTTTAGTCTCGCCATAAGGGATTTGCGCTTTCGTCAAGTCAATAACCGTGTCGCCAATAAAAGCCGAGATATTCATTGGCTTTAAGGAGAACACTTCCTGTCCCATGTAAAGGTCGCCGATAAATGCTGATTTGTTAATGGTATTTCTGTTGTCGTAATCTTCATATTCACTACCGTATCCGCCACCACCATAGTGGTTTCCATACCCGTTACCATCCGGACCATGAGAATGAGAATGATGATGCTTTTTCTTATGCTGATGTCCATGATGCGATTCACCTTCAGGGCCCGTGGAGTAAGAGTCAAAAGGATTGTCCTTCTTCTCCTGTTTCGGCTTGCCAAAAGTTTTCTCGAATTGTTCATCAAAGGAAGAAGGCATCTCCAAATCCTCTGAAGACAATGGCTTGTAAGGTTCCGGTGGTGGAGGTGGCTGCATTTTGTCTTGATGTTTGCGATCACGGCGACGTGGTCCGATCAGGACAAACAATCCGCCTCCAATCAACATGATTGGAATGAGATACCGGACGAACTCACCCATGGAGTAATCGATCCAGCCCAGATTACGTGACAGAAAATACCCACCTATAGCCAGCACAATGACAGGGCCAATAAATGCATACCCGCCATTGCGCCTGATTTCGGTCACCCCTTTTACCCCCCACCAGATTAAAAACAACGGCCAATATGTTCTGAATATATATCCTATATCAATGTCATAACCCAATTGCCGAAACAAAATGATTGCGCCAATCGCAATCAGAGGTATGCCAACCCACCAGCGGTCCCGCGTAGCTCGTTTCATCGCTCATGTCTCCTTCATCTGTATTCTGTATCCAGTGTACCTTAGACGAGTGATCGTTAACAGCGGCGGCAGGTGGAATTCATCTCGGTCTCGAGACTGAGGCTTAAGGATTTTTATGTAAATGGTTCAAAAATAAAACACCCTGGAGCATTAGCTCCAGGGTGGTGATACTTCTATTTATTTCTGGAATTTACCTGCACGGCCGGTTTGGCCTGTTTGTCCAGTGTTTTCTACACCGAACTCTGCATTGTATTTTTCATCAGGTGTTTGGAAATTTTCTTGTACTTTATTTTGCTCGGATTGCTTCACTTTGCTTGCCGCAGTTTCTTGTCCAAACTCAGCATTGTACTTCTCGTTAGGCGTTTGGTACCCTTGTCCTTGTGTTCTTTTAGCCACAACGAATCACCTCTCTCTTCATATTTACGCTGCACTGCTGCTGCGCGGGGTTCGTCCCCAGTCAGTATTATGTGAAGAGAGCACTTTAGTTATTCATCCTTAACATGCCAAATTAAACGGCCTTGTCCAACCACGAATCCGGCACGGATTTATACACATCGATCGCTTCGGACAACTCATCCAGCATCTTTTCCGTGCATTTTCCGTCACCCTGTTTTATCACCTGTACCTCGACGTCCTTTTTGCCCCATTCCTTATACACTTGCTTCGTTGTCGGAAAATAAAGATCAATTTTATTGCCCTTAATGGCTGAACCTGTATCCGCAACAATGCCGTAACCATATCCGGGGATATAGAGAATGGAACCCAGAGGAAACAATTTGGGATCGGCAGCAATTGTTGACACCGTCTCCTTGTCTCTTCGCACCTTCACTCCTGAGTAAGTAATTCCATATTGAGGATGCTTTGGTCCTTTTCCTGTTGACTCCACACCTGCCGTATAGCCAGTCGCTGTCACTTTCTGAGTTCCCAGCACCTGTTCCGAGCGTGGTGCCATGACAGGCATTGAAGGATCCAGCACCACTTGTTTGCCCGGGACCTCGGGCCTCGGAATGACAATGGGCTGTGGTGACCACAATAAAGCCATATAGACCATCGTCGTGACCTGGGCCTGATCACTGTATTCATAGTCGTGGATGGATATTCCGGGCTGTTTTATAATATGTCCCGTTGTTGTTGAAGAAACGTTCTGCCGATTGTCCACATGCAGCACTGCACTTTCCTCTTCGAATGTATACGCCTCTGCCTGATTCCAAGTTAAAATCAATCCGATGGATACGGCACAACTTGAGATCAGAACCCGTAAAAGTGTTGTTGTCATTTTGTAATGCTTTTTCATTTGAAAACCTCCCCCTTACTGCAAAGGTTTTCCAAAAAGCAAAGTTGTTATACACACTGCCGATCACAGTTGTTTTTAGGAAAAAGACGACAGCAAAAAAACGCCTGGACATGGTGTAGAACCCATGCCACAGACGGCCTTCAATCAAAACGGTATACGTTATACTAAGCGTGTGCTAATTTCTTCTTTCAATTGGGCTACGATTTCATCCACAGGTTTCATGCCGAGATCGCCTTCTCCGCGTTTACGCACGGACACCGATTCGGCACTACGTTCATTCTCACCAACGACAAACATATAAGGCATTTTCTCAAGCTGTGCCTCACGGATTTTATATCCGAGCTTCTCGTTCCGCAGATCAGCTTCAGCAGAGATTCCAGCACGTTTCAGCTTCGCTTCCACTTCGCGCGCATAATCGTCAAAGTTTCCGGATACCGGAATGACTTTTGCCTGAACTGGGGAAAGCCACAGTGGGAATGCGCCCGCAAAGTTCTCCAGCAAAAATGCAGTGAAACGTTCCATCGTACTGATTACGCCGCGGTGAATAACGACCGGACGATGTTTCTGTCCGTCATCTCCCACGTATTCCAGTTCGAAGCGTTCTGGCAGCAGGAAGTCCAGTTGTACTGTGGACAACGTTTCCTCCTTGCCCAGTGCTGTCTTGATCTGTACGTCGAGTTTTGGACCATAGAACGCTGCCTCACCTTCTGCTTCATAGAAAGGCAAGTTAAGTTCTTCCACAACTTCACGCAGCATGCGCTGGGACATCTCCCACATCTCATCGTTCTGGAAATATTTCTCGGTATCCTGCGGATCACGGTAAGACAGACGGAAACGATATTCATGAATACCAAAATCCTTGTAAACCGTTTGGATCAATTCAATAACACGAGCGAATTCTTCCTTGATCTGATCGGGACGACAGAAAATGTGTGAGTCATTCAGGGTCATCGCGCGAACGCGGTGCAGACCTGTGAGAGCACCAGACATCTCGTACCGGTGCATCATGCCGAGCTCGGCAATACGGATTGGCAGATCACGATAGCTGTGCATGCTGGACTTGTACACCATCATATGGTGCGGGCAGTTCATTGGACGAAGAACGAGTTCCTCGTTGTCCATAACCATTTTGGGGAACATGTCCTCTTGATAGTGCTCCCAGTGTCCAGACGTTTTGTACAATTCCACATTACCCAGAACCGGAGTGTACACATGCTGGTACCCAAGGCTTTCTTCAAGGTCCACAATATAACGTTCCAATGTACGACGCAGTTTGGCGCCATTAGGCAGCCAGATTGGCAGACCTTGTCCAACCAGTTGGGAGAATGTGAACATTTCAAGTTCTTTACCCAGCTTACGGTGATCCCGTTTACGTGCTTCCTCGAGGAAGTGCAAATGCTCATCCAGCTGAGCTTTTTTCACAAAAGCTGTACCGTAAATACGCTGCAGCATTTTGTTTTTGCTGTCTCCACGCCAGTAAGCACCCGCAACATTCATCAGTTTGAAGACTTTGATTTTGCTAGTCGATGGTACGTGAGGACCACGACACAAGTCGAAGAATTCACCTTGCTCATAAATGGTGATCACGCTGTCTTCTGGCAGGTCACGAATCAACTCAAGTTTGTAAGGATCGCCCACTTCTTCAAACGTTTTGATCGCGTCCTCGCGGCTAACTTCCTTGCGCACAATTGGCAAGTTCTCGTTCACAATACGTTCCATTTCCTTTTCAATCTTTTGCAGATCTTCAGGATTGAGCGGGTGTTCGAGGTCCATATCATAGTAGAAACCATCTTCGATGACAGGGCCAATGCCGAGGCGTACCTCTTTGTTACCATATAAACGTTTCACTGCTTGAGCCATCAAGTGAGCTGTACTATGACGCATCACTTCAATTCCTTCTGGTGAATCCAAAGTTACGATCTCCACCAATGCTCCTTCATGAAGCGTTGTGGACAAGTCCACCACAATACCATCCAGCTTGCCGGCTACGGCATTTTTGCGCAATCCGCTGCTAATGGATGCTGCTACGTCCTCAATACTGCTGCCATCAGCATACTCGCGTACCGAACCATCCGGTAATTTAATGTTAACTGCCATTTGTCTCATTCCTCCTGTTAATGTAACCTACGTCCATCATCATGTTAATGGACTGATGATCTATTGCTGTTCCTGCTAATTGGCAAAGAACGCAAAAAACACCCGTCCCGGCAAAGGGACGAGTGTTGTATACTCGTGGTTCCACCCTAATTCAGCTGCTTCATTCTATAGTCGAATGTCCAGCCCTCATTGGCATGACGGTAACGGGCATGACCCGGCATATCCTTACTCACGGACCACCTTACATAAGGCAACATTCAATCTCCGTTTTCAAAACTGCAGCTACAAAGGGGTAAACCAAACGTGGCATCCGGAGGAAATTTCAGCCTGGTTTCCTCTCTCTGCACCGACCGTGCGTAAGGTCCTTGTCTTTGTCAACGCTTTTGCTTATTGGTTATTGGCTCATCCATAAAATATGTTCCATAATTCATGGATCAACAGTTATTATAATTGCCGAGATCGCTTGCGTCAAGGCCTGACAGCAACCCGGAACGAAGCACTTCACATTCCGGACAGTGATGGCATAATTGCACCTTGTCCTCAAAGATCTGACGAATCGTAGAAATAATCGGCAGATCCGGTGTGCGAGTATGCAGCATTACTTTTTCAGGAGATATCGATATCAGTGTGCTTACAATCATGTCTTCAATATCCATCTCAAGCTCAAGTCCCGGCATTTCCACTACGACTTGTTCATCTTTTTGCACAGGGAGCGGATTCAGCCCCGCATCCAGTACCTGAAATTCATGCGAACCTTTGTGTACCAGATGGACAAGAGGAACTTTAGCTTCCTGAAAGAAAACGAAATATTTTAACAATCCCATAAACTCTTCGTATTGACGATCCATCCAGAACTCATCCAGAGCGTATTCCACCAGCTCGTTCAGCTCTTGCTTGTATTGCTTCATCCGAAAATGAAGAATGCCCTCGAGATGGAAAAAATGAACCTCCTCCAAATCATGTCTGAGACCGTTCGCGAGCGTTAAGCGGCGCTTTTCGCGAAGTCCGGGCTGATCCAGATCGCCATTGAATAGCAAGGGCATACAGATCCGATTCACCTTTTCCACCTCATATTCGTCCATGACAGAGCAGGCTTTGGAAATCATATTTTCTACAATGGAGCGCTCTTGGGTATCCATAATAAAATCAGCCAGTCCTTTGGCAAGCAAATCACTGATTTGAGGCAGCCACTGTTGAAAGTCAGCATGATTTTCATTCCCTCGGCACACCCAGGCTGCTTTGCCGTCATTATGTTTGAAGGTGAGCCTGAAACCTCTTTTGCTTATATGTAAACCTTTGGTTTTTTCTTTGATGCAACGATAAAATTGATCCGCTTCCTCCTGCCCTGACACATCGGTCCATACGGCGAACAGCTCCACAAGAATCACTCCTTTCCTTCCTGTTCAAAGTATATGGCAAGGCTCATGGGGATATACGAAGCGGATTGATGGAAAGCGTGTCATGATTTCTCAGTATATTTGTAAAGGGGTTTGGAGTTACGGCAAAAATGTGTTATTATTTTGATAACAGTATGTTTCACGGAAAAGGGGGGAAGCCAAAATGAGACAACAACCAAGAATGCTCCGCAGTGCTTTAATCATCATTTTGTGTTTGTTCCAAGCGTTGTGCTTCCCTATTCCGATGCAGTCAGAATCCGCTGTTGGTGTATCGGTTGATGCCACTTCCAACAAGGAAGTGTTATTGCAAATACCCGAGGCTCAGCAAAAACCTGCCATCCGCAAATATTCACAAGTGATGGTCAAGCTGATTGCAGTGACGAATAACAAGCCTGTATTTTTGGTGCTTGCCTTATTGCTGATGCTGCGAATTCCTACTCCGCGTCTGCCCTTTAAACCGTTGATTTGTCTGTTTAAGCGCAGATTATATCTGCTACCCATTAAATTCACCAGTATGTATTTGTCCCTCGCCCCTACTGCACCAAGATACGTAAACGCTCTTCGCTAGGCGTTGCACCGTATGTTTGGTTGCCATGCATAGAGACACCTCTTTCCAAATAGACGGTGTGCTTGTGCATAACTTATAACCCTATAAGCAAACGTTAAATAACGACGACAAATTTCAATTATGAACGATGTTGTATTTGTTATATCCATTTTTGTTCAAAATTCAATGTAAACGGCTGTGTGTCAGGAGTACCTGGCTCTGTTTGCCCGCATCATTTAATGTTCCTTCCAATTACAGATCATTCTATTTTCGGGAAATAAGCCTGTCTTCTGTGGCCAGCCCTCAATTTAAGGAGGCATACTAACCATGGATGTACGCGAAACAGATTTGCCGGGAATCGGCAAAAAATTTCAGGTTGAAACGAGCAGCGGAGATAAAATTGTGATCATTATTCATGATGACGGACGTCGGGAAATGTACCATTTTGAATACGACGATCCCGATCAAAGCATCTCCATGATCACGCTTGATGATTATGAAGCCAGACAAATTGCCGCTATCGTTGGCGGATTGACCTATAAGCCAAAACAGCTGGAGAACATTGAAGTTACATTTGACGATCTGATTATCGAATGGTACAAAGTCGAATCCTCCTACGGATGTATCGGCAAATCCATCGGTGAATTGGATGTACGTCAAAATTCTGGGGCAACGGTTATTGCCGTTGTAGAGAAAAACCACAAAAAACATATCAGCCCCGGTCCTGAGGTCGTGATTACTGCTGAATCAACGGTTGTTGCCGTTGGCGAACGCAACCAGCAGAAACTCTTCAAATCCCTCCTCCTGACCGGAAGGGGGTGAGTCGATGGATCATCTGATTTTTGAAGTAGGTCTGGCGCTCGTGCTTATTGCAGCGGCTGGACTTTTATCAGCCAAATTACGTTTTTCGGTCGTCCCGTTTTACATTCTGATCGGGATGGCTGTTGGGCCACATGCCATGAAAATATGGCATTTGGACTTCCGTTTTATTGAAAGTCAGCCTTTCATCGAATTTATGGGCCGGATCGGAATCCTGTTCCTGCTCTTCTATCTTGGACTTGAATTCTCGGTTGGTCGTCTGATCAAATCGGGTAAGTCCATTGCCGTCGGCGGTTCGATCTATATTGGAATTAACTTTACACTTGGATTGATTTTCGGATTTGCATCCGGTTTCCCGCCTGCTGAAGCGCTTGTTATTGCAGGGATCACAACCATATCCTCCAGCGCCATCGTAGCCAAGGTGCTAGTTGATTTGAAACGTACGGCCAACCCGGAAACGGAAATGATTCTCGGCATTATCATGTTTGAAGACGTGTTCCTTGCCGTGTACATCTCCATCCTGTCCGGATTGGTACTCAGTGATTCATCCTCCATCGGAGGTGTCATCGTATCCGCGCTCGTTGCGCTTGGATTCATGCTCATTGTTATCATTCTCGGTCGCAAAGCGACACCACTGCTCAATAAATTGCTTAAAATACGCTCCAACGAGTTGTTCTCCCTTGTGATTTTCGGTGCATTGTTCCTTGTAGCCGGGTTCTCTGAAACCATTCACGTGGCTGAAGCGATTGGTGCATTGCTGGTTGGTCTGGTCCTTGCGGAGACAGAACATGCAAAACGGATTGAGCATCTGATCCTGCCATTCCGTGACTTCTTCGGAGCCATTTTCTTCTTCAGCTTCGGATTGTCCATTGATCCGTTGTCCCTTGGTGGCGAAGCTGTATGGCTGGCATTGATTGCTGTTGTCATTACGCTATTCGGTAACTTCCTGGCAGGCATGCTCGCTGGACGCAGTGCAGGACTGTCTCCAAAAGCTTCTGCCAATATAGGATTAACCATTGTATCCCGAGGTGAGTTCTCGATAATCATGGCCAACATGGGTAAAGCTGGTGGACTTCTACCGCTTCTTCAGCCGTTCGCCGCGCTATACGTACTGATTCTGGCTATTCTTGGACCGCTTCTGACCAAAGAGTCCAAACATGTGTTTAAAATATTGGATAAAATATTCAAGTTCAAAGATCCTCGGAAAAAGAAAGAGGAACCGAAGGTTTTACAGAAAGAAGGATAACACCCGTGCCTGTGCAGAATAGGCATGTGATCGTAACCCGCGGCTCTTCGCCGATCTTTCTGTGATTAACCCAGGGAGAATGGCTCGCCAGCCGCACAAAGGAGGATGACGTATGAAAGTACCTCTGATATCGGCTAATCCGGTGCCACAAACCGCCAAGACCAGAATATCATCCACCCGTCGCTTCCTGAATCTGTTGCTGGTAATCGTAGGTGGGATTCTGGCCTCCGTGGGACTTGAATTGTTCCTGCATCCCAACAAGATTATTATTGGAGGCATCACAGGCATCTCTTCTCTGTTCGCTCATTGGACCGAGATGAGGATTGGATTGTTCCTATTTTTGTTCAATGTTCCCTTTATATTTTTATCCTACAGGCTTGTGCAAAAGAAATTTGTATTGGTTACTGTGCTGGGTCTGGTTGTCTTTTCGATCGGTGCCATCGTGCTTCATCCCATGCCGCCGCTGGTTGAACACCCGCTGGCTGCCGCCGTATTCGGCGGATTATGCCTGGGTGTTGGAATCGGACTGGTGGTGCGGTATGGCGGGACACTGGATACGCTGGAAATCGGTGATCCGTCTTCCCGACCACCTGAACGGATATTTAGCGGGAAACGGATGCTTATCGAAAAAATAATCATGCTGCTCAACTTGCTGATTCTGACAGCCGCTGGTGTTGTCTTCGGCTGGGATCAAGCCATGTACTCTGTCATTGCCTATCTCATTGCTTATGAAATGGTATATATTGCATTCCGTGGATTTTCGCCCACACGCAAACTGTACATTTTGACTACACAAAGCTCACAGGTTGAAAAAGCAGTCCGGAAACGTCTGCGCCGCGAACCCGGTTCTCCCTCACCATCTACTGATCTGGCTTCTTCCGTTCCTGCCGAAGGATGGGTTCAGAACATCCCAGGGGCATTGTATTATGAAGTTCATTTTCTGGAGATGATCTGGTTGAAATCCATTGTGCGACATATTGATCCGCACGCTGGAATTGTCACTCATCCGGAGAAATAATCAAGAATGAAGAAGGCCTGAAATCAAATAAGCTCTCTCTACGCCCTGTGATATGTTATCACTCCAGGTTTAGAGAGAGCTTATTTGTTTTATCAACGTTTTTTTAATTTTTAGTGCTCCATGATTACAGTTCAACTATCGCTTTCACCACATGCGAATTTGGCAACAACCACTTGTCCATGGAGGAAGGCAGCTGAGTAAAATGCTCCCGATGCGTAATGTACCCATCCATGCTGAGCTTCTTCTGCTGTAAGATCGACATCACCTGCTCAAAATCCGTTCGCGTAGCATTTCGGCTGCCCAGAATACTCATCTCACGTTTGTGAAATTCGGGATCATGAAACGTAAGATCGGCTTTGACCAAACCTACATAAACCAATTGCCCCCCATGAGCTACATATCGAATGGCATCATTCATCGACTGTACATTACCCGTTGCATCAAATACGGCTGTAGCGTAATCTCCTTCCGTCACTTCGGCCACCCGCTCCACCGCCTGATCCGAGGCCTGAATTAGAACATCTGCTCCAGCCCAGGTTTGGCTTAATTCCAACCGGTCCGGGTTCCGATCAACGGCTATAACTCGCGCCCCTGCCTGTTTGGCAAAAGCCATTACTCCAAGGCCGATCGGTCCTGCGCCAATCACAACGACTTGTTCCCCAGGCTGCAGCCTAGCTCTTCTGACGGCATGGGCACCGATACTCAGCGGTTCAACCATCGCCGTTTCATCCAGTGTCAATCCTTCTGCCTTAATTAGATGTGAGACAGGTACACTAATTTTCTCGCGCATCCCCCCATCCACATGTACACCCATAACCTGCATGGATGCACAGCAATTGGTTTTACCGTTTCGACAGGCAATACACTGCTCACAGTGTAAATAAGGAATAATGCTTACCTGATCGCCAGCTTGAAAACCGGCTGTATTGGGGCCAATATCGTCAATGATCCCTGCCAGTTCATGTCCCAGAATACGTGGGTAGGTGAAAAAGGGCTGATTGCCCTTATACGCATGCAAATCCGTCCCGCAGATTCCAATCCGCCTTATCGATACAATTGCCTCATTTTCAGTTCGAGCGGGCTCGTCAATATCCTTTAATACCAATCGATTGATCTCTTCACACACAACTGCCTTCATCACTGTTCCTCCTTCGATGCATTCTGCAGCTGTTCGTTATACTCGGGACGACCACTTGACCAAGTCTCGTTGTGAACTGGTGCGAGAATGCGCAGTACTTCTGCCAGAAGCTCTTCATCCAGCAGTTCATCCACCCATGCCGCATTATTGCGGATATTGAGTTCACTCGCACTGCTGACTAGTGTGGTTGGAATTTGTTCATTTGCCGTCGCATACTGTACAGCCAGCTTGGCAATATTCACACCTTGTTCTGCACAGAATTGTGCAGCTTCCAAGCAGGCTCGCTTGACGCGCTCCTGTGCCGGATGCCAGGCAGGCGTGCCTCTCGTGCTTAATAAACCCATGGAGAGAGGCGAAGCATTGACGAGGCCAATTCCCTCTTTTTCCAATAGGGGCAGCAAGGATAGTAACGAGGTATCATTCAATGCGTAGTGGCAATACGAGATGATGGCATCTGCATCAATCTGCGGCAGCACTTTCTCGAACATGGACAGTGGCAGTCCGCAGATCCCTGCATGACGAATCACGCCCTGCTCTTTCAAACGCAGTAAAGTTGGATAGGCCTCTTCTAGAATGATCTCTGCCGGTACAAATTCAATATCATGCAGGAAAAGAATATCGATATAATCGGTATGCAATCGGTTCAAGCTCTCCTGCACACTATCCTGAATGCGCTTACACGAAAAATCAAATTCATTCTCCCCATAACGTCCGGCCTTGGTAGATAAAATAAAAGAACTGCGCGGCTGGCTGCGGATCGCTTCTCCAAGGACCGTCTCAGCCTTTGTCAATCCATAATATGGTGACACGTCTATATAATTCATTCCTGCATCGAGAGCTGCATGTACCGTACGAATACCTTCCTCACGGTCGATGTCGCGAAATACAGAACCCAGGGAAGACGCCCCATAGCTCAATACAGGCACTTCCAAACCGGTCTTTCCAAGTATTCTTTTCTTCATTGGCTTCCCCTTCCCAGCATGTCTGTTACCTGAGTTTCTTTCATTTTATCAGTTCAATATCATTATAAAATATCGTCAAATGTGTAATATGTACTCTTTCATGACCTGGGTCGGATCTTCTCAGGGAGAGGTAACCAACAAAAAGACCACTGATCCCCATAATACGAGCAACCAGTGGTCTTTCATTCTAATACCTATATGGATATAAACTTATTAGTTCTGCATGACAAAATCTTGTTGAACAGAGTTCTCTTCTTCATCAAACATGCGCAAAATATCATATCTCGTATTGCGCTGTGCCGGAATATAACCAGCCTCACGAATAAGTTGCAGGATTGAGCCAATGTTGACTTTATATGTAGCACCTGCAGCAGATACCACATTCTCTTCAATCATCGTGCTGCCGAAATCATTACAGCCAAATTCGAGTGATTTTTTACCAATCTCAGGCCCCATGGTTACCCATGAAGATTGAATGTTCTTGATATTATCGAGTACAAGTCGGCTGATCGCAACTGTCTTCAGATACTCTTCCGGCGTTTGGCGCTCCAGTTTCAGATTCGTATTATCCGGTTGGAACGTCCACGGAATGAATGCGAGGAAACCTTCCGAGTCATACTTGTTGGCAATACACTCGTCCTGGGCCTCACGCACACGAAGCAGGTGCAGCGCACGCTCTTCCATCGATTCACCCAAGCCGATGACCATTGTTGCTGTTGTATTCATTCCGATCCGGTGTGCTGTTTGCATCACGTCCATCCAGTCGCGCCATGAACCTTTCAAACGGCTGATTTTGCGGCGTGTACGGTCATCCAGAATTTCAGCGCCTCCACCTGGCAAGGAATCCAGTCCTGCTTCGTGAATGGCACGAACCACTTCTTCCAATGTAAGGCCATCGGATACTTCTACCATTTTCATAATTTCAGCTGGCGAGAAAGAGTGCATTGTAATGTTAGGGAAACGTTCCTTGATTGCTTTCAACAGGTCCGTGTAATAGCTGAAAGGCAGGTTAGGGTTTGTTCCGCCCTGCATCAGAATCTCGGTCCCGTTCACATCTTGTGTTTCCTGAATTTTTTGGAAGATTACTTCGTCTGGCAATACATACCCTTCGTCCGATCCAGGTCTGCGATAGAAAGCACAAAAACGGCAGTACACATCACACACGTTGGTGTAGTTGACGTTACGCCCGATGACAAATGTTCTGTATGGTTCAGGATGCATGCGTTTCATAATAACATTGGCAGCTGCCCCGATTTTGTCGACTTCGTTCGATTCAAACAGCTGAATCGTGTCTTCCAGGTCTAAACGTTCGCCCCGAAGGGCTTTATCTAAGATACGGTCTACCGTACTCATCGTAAAAAAGCCTCCCTCATGAAGAGAAATATGTTCACGATCCGTCCCGACTTGTATATATGCCAGCCTGATGCATAATTCGATTCCAAACGCTTGCGTACAAGATCTAGACGAAATGGACCGTTTCGATCCATATCTTCGTAATTAAAGACTGTTTCTTTGGATTTATGCAAAAGACGCAGGGCTTGCAAGTTCTGGTGGCAACATCGCATTTCTGTACTCTGTCTATCGTAACACAGGTTACATGTGAAAAAAAGCACCTTATGAACAGGTGCTTTAAAAATAAGTAAAAATATTTACATATTCATTCTATTATAATTCCAGCTTTTTTAGACTTAACTGTGTTGGTAACTCATTCGATAACGTATCTATTATGATTCCTGAAGAGCTTGATCCAAATCAGCAATCAGATCGTCGATATCTTCCAAGCCAACAGAGAAACGCAGCAATCCGTCGGTAATTCCGCGATCTCGTCGAACCTCAGCAGGCATGGCTGCATGCGACATCATAGCAGGATAGGACAGAATACTCTCTACGGCACCGAGACTGACCGCAACGATTGGAAGCTTGACTCGATTCAGCACCGCTTTGGCACGATCACCTGAGCCAACATCAAATGAGACAACCGCCCCATAACCCGTGGACTGGCGCTCGTGAGCTTCACGACCCGGATGCTCCAGCAGTCCCGGATAGTATACGGCCGTTATATCACTTCGTCCGCTGAGCCAAGCCGCCAGCTTGGCTGTGCTCTGTTCACTGTGTGCCATACGCGCTCCAAGTGTCTTCATGCCTCGCATCAAAAGCCAGGATTCTTGAGCTCCGAGCACGGTACCAAGCCCATTTTGAAGCTGCTTGAGTTGTCTTCCCAGCGATTCGGTACGGGCCACAGCAAGACCTGCAAGCACGTCACTATGTCCACCCAGAAACTTGGTTGCGCTATGTACGACAATATCCACACCAAGCTCAATGGGGCGCTGATAATATGGCGTCATAAATGTGTTATCAAGAATTGTAATCAGTTCATGTTCCTGTGCCCAGGATGTGACGGCTGCGATGTCCGTAATCCGGAGCGTCGGGTTTGAAGGTGTCTCCATATATACAGCTTTCGTATTCGGTTTAATGGCCGCCTTCACTTCTTCGATATTGGTCATATCCACAAACGTCGTCTCAATTTGCATCCGGCTAAGAATCGACGTGAGCAGGCGGTATGTTCCCCCATATACATCTTCCGTCACAATCATGTGGTCTCCTGCCGAGAACATCAGGAACACACTGGAGATCGCAGCCATACCTGAAGAGTATGCGAATCCGCGGGCCCCACCCTCAAGCAGGGTGATGTAATCTTCCAATGCCTGTCGTGTAGGGTTACCCGAACGGCTGTAATCATGCTGCGGCGGATTAAAGATGTCAAAATGATGGAAGGTGGACGCCTGATAGATCGGCACACTGGAAGCACCAGTCGTTTTATCCACCTCGTCACCGAAATGCAGCAGTTTGGTGTCAAATTTCAACTCGGATGAATGATCATTGGAATTGGACTTGTTGTTCTGCTCACTCATGATGTACGCCTCCTTCAACCTCGCGCTGTGCAGCTTCCAGGGCATTGCCCAAATCTGCAATCAGGTCGTCTGCATGCTCAATGCCAACGGAGAACCGCAGCAAGCGATCATCGACACCCACTGCATCACGTATTTCAAGCGGTATATCCGCATGTGTCTGCACCGCAGGATACGTCATCAACGATTCCACCCCGCCAAGACTCTCGGCAAAAGCAATCAGTTTGATATGACGCAGCAAAGGTTCAACATAACGGGCATCCTTGACTTTAAACGAGAATATGCCCGTATTTCCTCTGGATTGTTTTTTCTGCACGTCATATCCTGGGTGATCCGACAAACCCGGATGATACACTTCACCCACAGCTGGATGTTCCAGCAGATATTTGGCAATGGTGAGTGAATTATATTCATGACGCTCCATCCGAAGCGCCAAAGTCTTCATGCCTTTCATTAACTGATAGGAATCGCTTGGAGATAACACTGCACCGATGGAGTTATGCAGGAATGCCATTTCGGCCGACAACTCTTCCCCCTTGGTGATGATCAATCCAGCCAGCACATCGTTGTGTCCACCCAGATATTTGGTTGCGCTATGGATAATAATATCAGCTCCAAGCTCAATAGGACGTTGGAAAAAAGGAGTCAGCAGCGTATTGTCCACGATCGTCAGCAGATTATGACTTTTCGCCCAAGTGCTGACCGCCTCTATATCGGTAATCATCATAAGTGGGTTGGTTGGTGTTTCGATAAATACGGCCTTGGTATTCGGCTGACGAATACTTTCCATTGCCGTTATATCATTGGTGTCCACATAACTTGCGGTCACGCCGAAACGGGACAGGATGCGCTCAAGCAAACGATACGTTCCTCCATACAGATCCAGCGATACAATCAGATGATCTCCCTGTCCAAACATGGCAAAGATGGTTTGCAGGGCTGCCATGCCCGAACTACAGGCAAAACCGGCATCACCAGATTCCAGTGCGGCTGCTGCTTCTTCCAACACCTTACGGGTTGGATTAGTTGTACGAATATAATCAAAGCCTGTACTCTGTCCAAGCTTCGGATGACGAAACGCTGTCGATTGATAGATTGGAAAATTTACGGCACCTGTCACCGGTTCATTAACGGACCCGATTTGAGCCAAGCGGCTCTCGATTTTCAACTTATTGTCTTCCATTGCAGCATCCTCCTGTAATCTCGATTAGATTTGCGGGCCAATATCGTAAGGCGTCTCCTGGTACACATAGTAATTGAGCCAATTAGAGAATAATAAGTTTGCATGTGCCCGCCAGGTTGCCGGAGGAACACGGGATGGATCGTCATTTGGAAAATAATGCTTCGGCAAGGCGATATCCAATCCTTTGGATGCATCACGGTCATATTCCCATTTCAGAGACAATGGATCATACTCTGCATGCCCTGTCACAAAAATTTGCTTGCCGTCTTTGGTTGCAACCAGGAAGATGCCTGCTTCCTCTGATTCAGCCAGAATTTCGAGCTTGTCGTTTTTCTCAATATCCTCACGCCGCACTTCAGTATGACGGGAATGAGGAACGTTAAACACTTCATCAAATCCACGCAGCAGCGGCACATGAGATTTGTTGATCGTATGTGGAAATACGCCAAAGCACTTCTCATCCAGCGCGACCTTAGGTACATCAAAATGATGGTATAGTCCAGCCTGGGAAGCCCAACATATATGCATGGTCGAAGTCACATTGGTTTTGGTCCACTCGAAGATTTCCTGAATTTCCTTCCAATAATTGACGTCTTCGAAATCCATTTGCTCCACCGGCGCACCTGTAATGATCATCCCGTCAAAACGGCGATGCTCAATCTCGTCAAAGGTTTTGTAGAAAAGATTCAGATACTCCTGTGACGTGTTCTTCGACGTATGGGATTTGGGATGTACCAGAACGATATCCACTTGAATCGGGGTGTTCCCCACGAGACGAAGCAGCTGGGTTTCTGTCGTTTCTTTGGTAGGCATCAGGTTTAATATAGCAATGCGTAGTGGACGAATATCCTGCTGGTAAGCATGTGTCTCGTCCATAACAAAAATGTTCTCTCCTGCAAGGACTTCCTTGGCAGGCAATGTGTCTGGTATTTTGATTGGCATGATGTACAAACTCCTCCTTGTGCATAGATAGATGCAGCCCGCTGGCTTGATGTGTTCGCATCAATACAGCGTCAGGCAGCCATGAGCTTGTCTACAGGGGATGGGATGGAATGGAAGCCATCTCACGTGACAAACTCAAGTTTCGTAGCGAAAATCAGTGCTGAGAAGTCGGTGCATATAACAAAGACCTTCCTCGGATTCCGAGAAAGGTCATATGTAAATAGATATGCGCCTCTCTCATCTCTCAGTTACAACAGTGTCTCCTTGGACACTTAGTCGCTGCAAGAATTAGCACCGTGCGGTATACCGCCGGTTGCCGGGTTTCATCGGGCCAGTCCCTCCACCTACTCTTGATAAGATTTCGCCATATTCAATTGTGTGCTTAGTGTGGTTCACCGTCTACTTTAAAACATTAATCCTCTCACGTCAAGCATGTAGTTTTGTGTCTGTTCATGTAGGCCGGAACCGTTTGTCTCTTGCTGTCATACACTGCTTCAGGGCGCGAAATAGACACATTTTTGCGCTTGAAAGCACCATGTACCAGCGGTATACTAAACAAGTGTTGCATACCCTTATGTGAGAGGTGACATATTCAATGGATGGCGACCCGAGGCCTGACTGTCAGCCGTATTCCGACAAACTGCATAGAGAATTGACATCAGCATGCCGGCAGCGGGACGTTACTTCCGTTTGATTATAGAGCGAACGCAGTCCTGACTTCCAGGCTCCGCTGCCGACCGGCTGATCTGTTCTTTTTGCGCCCATATTGATGAAAATCCGCCTGTTTGGCGGGTGCAGAAGGAGTGGATGAACGATGAAAATCCGGTTGGTAAACAACGGTGTATTTATCCCGGTGGACGATATCCAGCAGGCGCTGACGCCACCAGCAGAGGGATTTTACTGGATCGATGCAGACGTTGATGATCTGGCGGTGCTCCAACCGCTGTTCATGATGCATGATCTGGCTGTAGAGGACTGTTTGAGT
The DNA here is from genome assembly GCF_047246825.1 of Paenibacillus xylanilyticus. Lineage (GTDB taxonomy): Bacteria > Bacillota > Bacilli > Paenibacillales > Paenibacillaceae > Paenibacillus > Paenibacillus xylanilyticus_B. Next base: position 2,176,349 of record NZ_JBFOLB010000001.1, read on the forward strand.
GATGAAGAACAGCGCCCGAAGATTGAAATTTATGAGAGCCATTATTTTATTGTAATCAACAGCATTCGTTTTGATGATGAAGAGATCTTTTTACGTGCTGTCAACCTGTTTCTAGGGAGACATTTTATTATTAGTGTGACGAAGCAGAAAGTCAGCGAACTTCGTACATTGAAGCCAATTCTGTGGGAACAGGAAGTCAGTACACCCGATCGTCTCCTGTATTTGCTGGTCGACTTGATTGTGGATAACTACTTTACGGTCGGAGACCGCATTGAAGCACGCATTGAGAAGCTCGAAGAAGATATTCTGATGCACACCAAGAAATCTCATCTGAATGAAATTATCGGACTGCGCAGTGAGATTCTGTGGCTCAAAAAGGTGCTGGGGCCTCAAAAAGAGGTTATTAATACGCTCAATAAAAAAGACTTGCGGCTGATCGATGATCAACTGCAAAAGTACTTCAGTGACATCTATGAGAATGCCGTGAAAATATCCGAGACATTTGAGACCTATCGGGACCTGATGGGGAACTTGCGAGAAGCTTACCAATCCAGTATCGCCAACCGGGCGAATGAAATCATGCGTGTGTTTACCGCCATTACAACGGTGTTCATGCCCCTGACGGTTATCACCGGGATCTACGGGATGAACTTCAACAACATGCCTGAGCTGGACTGGAAGTATGGATATTTTGTCGTCATTGGCCTGATGGTAACCTTGGGCTTGAGCATGTTCTTTATTTTCCGTAAAAAAGATTGGATCTGAACTGAACGTACCAAATAGAAAGACGAAGCGCTCCATTTCAGGGAGAGACTGCTTCGTCTTTTTTTGGCTTTGCGTAACTTCTGTCAGTCTATTTTTGGTTCTTATCCAGCATTCCGCTCCGCCTCTGCATGTCTCCGGAACCGAATGCGTATCATGCGCAATCTCTCATACACCTGCTCCAGATTACCGCCACCCGGCTTATCTCCGCCATAAACTTTATGTAACACGGGTTTCAGGAAGCTGTCTCCCAGTTCCTCGTATGCATTCCATACGGCCTCCTGCTCCTGCTCGGGCATGACCGCGAGCTCTGCGTCCAAAAGACTATCCGTGTCATAGCCTTCCAGATCAAGTGTCTCCAGCAGTTCGATCAGCTCTCTGCGGGATAATCCGGAGCGATTCACAATCTCTTCCAGCGTGTATCCTTCCTTCATGCCCTCAAGCACCTGCTTGCGGGTGGTGAACTTGTCCAGCTCCTGCTTGTATTTCTGCTCTTTCTGTTTGTATAACCAGCTCTCATATTCATCTTCGGACAAAACAGACTGTACCCAATCGAGAGGAAATGCGGTCGAACGTTCTACCCCGCTCGTAAGCTCCATCCACTCCTGCCCATATTCATTTGCCTTGCTCTCCCCAACACCCGGTAACTGCATCAGCTCATCCATGGTCTGTGGAACAAATGCGCTGATCATGCGCAGCAAACGATTCGTTGCAATAAAATAGGGCGCCTTCCGGTCAGATGCGGCTCTCCTCCTCCGCCATGTGCACAGATCTGCATACAGCTCTTCATTGCCATAGCGTTCACTATAACAATGGAGACGCTGTCCCCCATAACTGCGTGACTTCAAATCCTCACTTTCGTGAAAGAGTCCCTGAATCAGTGGACGATATCCTTCGCTCATCTGGATCGCCAACTGATGGCGATAAATATGAAGCAGTTCATCCCAGGAGCTCCCCTCATACCAGCTGCTGTCTTCCCGATCCCCTTCCTCATAACGACTCCACCCGAGGTGCCAGGTACCTTCTTCCTCGCCAATCCATAACTGAGCGTGTTCTTCATGCTGACCGGACAATTTGGACAATCTGTTCATGAAAATGACTTCCATCGGTTTCCCCTCCTCAATATTGCAGCTATTCACAGTTAAATGAGCCACCTTCAGGCAACAAAAAAAAGCACCTCTCCTGCAAATCCATGCAAGAGAGGTGCTTCCTCATTAACCGTACTATGCTGTTGCTCATATCTTACCACAATGGAGAAATTCGTCAACCATTTGATGATAAAAGTATTTAATTGTTCAATGCCAATTTTGCCAAAGCCAGCGAGCCGCACAGTCCGGCGTTATCACCCAGACCTGGCGGAACAACATACTCGTCGATTCCCGAGTGAAGAGCAGGGTGCTGAACATATCCAGCCAGCAGTTCCTGCAGTTTGCTGCGTACCATAGGGAAAAGATGCTCCTGCTTCATCACTCCGCCACCCATTACAATTTTTTGTGGGGAGAGAATCAGTACATAATTCATGAGTGCGTGTGCCAGATAGTGAGCTTCAATCTCCCAGGCTTTGTGATCTGCGGGCAGTTCGTATGCTGGCTGCTCCCAACGTTTGTTGATCGCCGGGCCCGCTGCGAGTCCTTCCAGACAATCCCCATGGTACGGACAGAAGCCTTCATATGTATCCTCAGGATGTCTGCGCACAATAATATGACCCATCTCAGGGTGAGACAAACCATGCACCATTTTGCCGCCTACAACGGCACCAGCACCGATCCCTGTTCCAACAGTAATATACAGGCAGCTCTCAAGCCCCTGTGCTGCTCCCCAGGTCGCTTCGCCCAAGGCCGCCCCGTTTACATCCGTATCAAATGTCATCGGCACATCAAAATGTTCCTTGAGTTTGCCAATGAGATCATACTGACCCCAATGCGGCTTAGGTGTAGTTGTAATGTAACCATACGTAGGACTTCCTTCAATCGGGTCAATCGGGCCAAAAGAACCCACACCCAAGGCTTCGATCCCCTTGCCTTCAAAAAATGCGATAACCTGCGCCATCGTTTCTTCCGGTGTCGTTGTAGGAAAGCTTACCCGTTCAAGCACCTCTCCGTTCTCTGTACCGATCCCACATACAAATTTGGTTCCTCCAGCTTCAATTGCGCCTAAAATCGTCAAGTTAGTCACACTCCCAAGTTAGTTTAAAATGGAATTCATTTTTTGTTTCTGAACGATGATATGGTGAAGAACTATTGCCCGCTCTCCAGCTTGTCCAAACGTTTCAATAACGTCTGCCTCCAGCTATCTGACAGCTCTGGAATGGCCAGTAGTGCACGCATTCCGGCAGCATCCTTTCTCCCCTGATGCATGATTCGATTGGCTTCAAGAACAGTCATGGATGCAGGATTGGTGCGGATTCGCCGCAATGCAGAGGCAGGTTCCACTTCCCCCTCCTGCATCACGCGAAAATAAAATCCGGTATAGCCGCTCTCCTGAAAATATACAGGCAGCTCTTTGAAATCATACCGGGCAGCGAGTTTGAAGCAGGGTTGTCTTGGCTGGCTCACCTGGACCAATGCTTTGCCCAGTTCGTATACATCACCAATCCGGACTTGATCCTCAGGACACCCTTTAACCGTCAAATTTTCACCACAGGCTCCCCAGTCCAGCTTGCGATTCATCAGTTGTTCGAGCACAGAATATCGACTGTAATCGTATACACAAACAGCCTTATCCGGTCCCCCATGATTCTCCAGATCCGCCTGGGCATCTCCCGTCATTCCAGTGAATGACAGGAAAACCGGACCGGATACGGGATGTTTCACAATGCCGCTGAGCACTTCACGCTTCTGGCCAGGAAGGGGCTGAGGCTGTCCCACGTTGATGGCAAGAACAGCTGTATCCTGCTCTGCTGGCTGTTGATCAGGTGTGAGTGTCATCTGCTTCATACCTCCCATTAATAAACTGTTCTTTAACGGACTGAGCCACCAAAAACGAGTGTATTGCTTAACAGACGCCCTGGTGAAGTCAGCATCTTACCACCTGCATACATGCCTGAGGATGCACCACCATCCAGATTCATCGCCTGCTTGGCACCCAGCTTCTGCATGACTGCCGCCCACTCTTTGATGGTCGCTCCCGAAACGGTTGCCAGCATGACCGAACCGTCTGCCATGATTGCAATCCCGCTTCTGGCCCCCGAGGCATTCAGAATTTTGGTATCCTTGAAGCCTTCGCTTGTTGGATTCACGGCGACTTTACCGTCTTTTACCAGACGGGGACCAGCACCAACGGCAGTAACCACATCCTGCCAAGGGATTTCTTTGCCTGCTGCATTGGTATACTTATAATTCATTTCTACTGTTGAACCTACGGTAAAGCGGTCGGCAGAGGATTTCTGATTGCCCGTGAAGACCAATACAGACCCGTTCTTCGGAATCGCCACATTGTTATTCGCCACTTTCTTGGTGACAATCCCTTTTTCCATCACAACCGCAATACCGCCTTTAAATCCGACCTTAGGGCCACGTTCCGGAGTGTACAGCATTGAAATGCTCGCACTCGCGGAAGGCGTACGGTTGATGAATGTTGCATACCAGCTGCGTGATTTACCTGTTGAATCGGTAACTTTACCTGTAAGACTTACCTGGAGAGAATCCATAATGGCTGTGCCATCTTCCTTAAAACCTATCGTTGTTCCGTATCGTCCAATATGTATAACTTTTCCATTTGTTATTAACATGCCGTACGGATCTGGTGCTCCATTGTAAGCTTCAAAGAAAGCGCCGTTAATGGCAGCTTGGGCTCCATAAGCTTTCACAATTGAAGGCAATGTGGCCGTTTGACCAACCTGTTTTTTGGCTAATCCCACGGTAACCGGTGTTCCCTTCGGAATACTTACCGTTTGCACAGTAAAATTTCGTCCTGCTGCTGCTACTTTCTGTACTTTGGTGCTAATTGCCGCTTTTGCATCGGCTGTCTGTGGAGCGCCCACCGCTCCTGAAAATAACACCGGCAAAGCCAGGACGAGGGCCATAGCCCCTGTCCACCACTTTCTACCGGCCCGTTTTGTCTGCGTGTTGCTCACCCTATTGCCACTCCCATCCAAGAGCCCAGGCTCTTCATCTCAAGTTGTTCAAACTTGTCCATCACCATATCCGGATCAAGACGCAATTCACATACATCCAGTGCACAGGCAACCGGTACAGCGCAGTGAATCTCTGCCAGTTTGCGGGACAGATGCAGCATGTCGAGATCGTTCTCGATCTTGTTGCGTACCGAAGGTGTCAGCTTATCCAGATTATCCAGGATTCCCTCAATGGAGCCGTATTCCTGCACAAGCTTCAGAGCCGTTTTCTCACCAATACCACGTACGCCCGGGTAATTGTCACTTGCATCCCCCATCAGACCCTTCATATCAATCACTTGACGAGGTGTCAGCTGCTTCTCTGCCATGAGAGATTCAGGCGTGTATACCATGTAATTGCCATGACCTTTTTTCATAATAATAATGCTTGTGCGGTCATTGATCAGTTGCAACATATCGTGGTCACCGGTCAGCACCATCACGTTCATCTCGGTCTGCTCGGTGTAATACTTGGCCAGTGTACCGATGCAATCATCGGCTTCATATCCCTCTGCTCCGATATTTGGAATACCCAGGCTGTCCATAACCTCACGGATCAGTGCAAACTGGGGAATCAGATCATTCGGCGCTTCAGGGCGATTGCCTTTGTATGCCGCATATTCTTCACCGCGAAACGTCTTGCCCCCCATATCCCAGCAGCATACCACATGACTTGGTCCGAAAGTCTGAACCGCATCCCAGAAATAACGGATAAATCCGTATACCGCGTTGGTTGGCAATCCTGCCTTTGTACGTCTGATATATCCGCTCGCAGATGTCGCGTAGAATGCCCGGAACAACACCGCCATACCGTCTACCAGCAACAAAGTAGGTTCATTACGTTGATTCACTTGATTTTGTTCTCTCCTATCCTGGTTCTATATAACTCAAACTAACGAATTACACTAGACCACTTCAATCGCAGTACCTCTTCCGATCACTGTTATCCCCTGATTTTTTTGAATCCCTTCTCCAAAGGGAAAAATCAGGGGATAAAGGTTCTGCACTTTCCGTTCCCATGTAAATGTTAATCCAACTTATATAGCAAATAAAATATCGAAACTAATTCTATCATTATAGCATAGTTCCGCCAAGCATCGTTCAGCCAAAAAAGCCCTGAATTTTGAACAATTCAGGGCTGGGATTGCCACTTCATATATGATCGGACAATCACGCTAATCTATGCTTATTTATGCGTTGTTCCATTCCTGTTCATACGCCTCTTCCTTGAATCCCACAGTCACCTTTTCTCCATCCGTAACAATTGGACGTTTAATCAGACGACCATTGGAAGCGAGCAGACGAATCTGTTCTTCGGCAGACATGCCAGGCAGCTTGTCCTTCAACTGCTGCTCCTTGTACACCTCTCCACTTGTGTTGAAAAACTTCTTCACTTCAAGTCCGCTCTTCTGAATGAGATCGGTTAATTCGAATTCGGATGGCGGTGTGTCGAAAATGGGGATTAACTCCAGCTCATGTCCCTGAGCTTCAAGCCATTTTACAGCTTTGCGGCAAGTGCCGCATTTGGCATACTGGTATACTTTCAGATTACTCATTACAACTGTTCCTCCTAAAAGCTCCGGTTTCGATTTCTCGCTTCCCTTGGTTTGCTTCGCAAATCCAAAAGTCACTCCAAATCGATACCATCGCAATACGTCTAAAAATGATTAAAACCATAGATTCGAAAGCTACTCCAGCTCTTCTCGGGGAGCTGCCTCATCATTCAAACGTTTCTCCAGCGCAGCCATATCTGATGGAAGCGGGGCATGGAACGTCATTTTTTCCTGTGTAAGGGGATGTACAAACGAAAGCTCACACGCGTGTAATGCCTGACGCCAAATCCACTGATCCCGCTCCTCGCGTTCAGCCACGGTCTGCTCATCAATTTCATCCGTAGCTAGTGTCTTGTACATTCGATCGCCGATCAGCGGACATCCGACAGACGTCATATGTACACGAATCTGATGGGTTCTGCCGCTCTCCAGCTTCAGGTTTACCGCACTTGCAGTCCCACCAGCCCACCTTGTTATCGTGGTGTATAATGTTCTCGCTGCGTAACCGTCAGGCGTGACAATACGTCGATGAGGCTCCTCCGGATCACGGTCGATGGCACCATCAATGGAACCCTGCTCGGGAACTGGGGATCCATGTACAAAAGCGATATACTTTTTATCCACCGTTCCTGCGATCATTTGTTCAGACACATGCTGGTGCACGTACGGATTTTTGGCAATGGCCAGTACCCCGGATGTCTCCTGATCCAATCGATGAATAGGCCTAAACCGGAAACGCTCTCCCTTGGACTTCCAGTAATGAACAACCCCATTGGCTAATGTCCCTGTATAATGTCCATGTGTCGGATGCACAATTACGCCGGCATCCTTGTTAACGATGAGCAGATGCTCATCTTCGTACAAAATGGTAAAAGGAATGGACTCTGGCAGAATGTCATCGGATTCCTCCTGTTCCATTCGAACCTCCAGTACATCGCCTGCGGATACTTTGACGCTGATATACACACGTTCTCCATTTAACATGACTCCCTGCTCCGTGAGCTTAAGCCTTGATAAGAGCTTGCGTGATATCTGCAGCCGGCGCTGAAGCACGGTTTTCAGCAGCCAGCCATCTTCCTGCTCAGGAATCGTGTAGACGATTGGCGAATAATATCCGCTCATTCTTTGCTGCGGAACACTTTTTTGCTCCGTACATATTCAATATCCGACACCTGCTGTCTGGCATTGGCGGTCCGTGCTACAACGAAGAAATAATCCGACAGGCGGTTCAAATAACGGCGTACCGAAGGATTAATATCTGTATGCTGACCCAATGTTACGGCACGACGTTCTGCACGGCGGCATACCGTACGGCATACATGAAGTGCTGAAGACAGCGGACTGCCGCCCGGGATAATAAACCGTTCCACTTTCGGGTTCTCTGCATCGTACTGGTCTATCCATTGTTCAAGCCGGGTGACCATGTCATCCCGTACCTTGTACTTGGTTTCGCTAATTTTCACAAATGCCAAATCCGACCCGCAATCAAACAATTCCTGCTGTACCTCCAGCAAATGTTCGCGCAAATCCTCGAATTTCCCCTCTGCATCATCAATCAGACTGATCGCCTGGCCGACAAAACAATTCAACTCATCTATAGTGCCATAAGCTTCCACCCGGTCATCATCTTTGATAACCCGTCCCCCGATGACCGAAGTTTGTCCTTCATCACCTGTTCGTGTATAGATGCCCATTTGCCATCCCTCCAAACGTTTAATTTTAATTCACATGGCAGAACATTAGGTTAATTCGGTTAATTTTTGTATTCATGCCCTTCTAACATCAACTTAACCAGTATACTTGACCTCAGATGGTTACGGAAATGCATTTTTTTCAGAAACCGGTTGTACCCTTTGCACGTATATATGAATTGGCGTGCTCTGCCCGAGTATACGTCAAATTCAGGTAAATCAAAAGTAGAGGAGACGATTATGCAAAACTGGATAACCGATTTCATGGAACAATACGGCTACATAGGCATAGCACTCATTATTGCTCTAGAAAACGTATTTCCTCCCATTCCATCGGAAATTATTTTGCCTTTCGGCGGATTCATGACGACGTACACCAGCCTTACCCTTCCTGGTGTAATCATTGCAGCTACCATTGGTTCTGTGCTGGGTGCTATGATTCTCTATGGTATCGGACTTCTGATTGACGTGAATCGTCTGGAGAAAATTGTAGATCGCTGGGGACATATTTTGCGAATCAAAAAAGAGGATATTCACCGTGTCGATGCATGGTTTGACAAATATGGAATGTGGACCGTATTATTCTGCCGCATGGTGCCTCTCGTTCGCAGTCTTATCTCGATTCCTGCAGGCATGTCCAACATGAAATTCGGTTTGTTCGTCCTCTTCACAACCATCGGGACACTTGCTTGGAATATCATTCTGGTCTCGGTCGGGGCTGCACTTGGCGCTTCTTGGGAGAATATTTTGCACTTTATGGACGTCTATTCTCTGGTCGTCTATGCGCTGCTCGCCATCATCCTGGTTGGCTGCATCATCTGGTGGATCAGACGTATAAAAAAACGTAAATAAAGATCGTTCATCACAAACAACTGCTTGTAATTTTACACTCCGTAGATAAATAAGCCTCCGTCCACAATAGTGGTTACGGAGGCTTTTGTATGCCTGTGCATCTTTCACATTTATTTTCTTTTACTCATCGTATCGCATTTCTTGCTCTTTCAAATCAATCGCCAGTCCTGATATCACCATATACATGCGATCTGAGTGGGCCTGGAGCGCCCGGTTCACCGAAGCCATTCTCGCTGCAAAGATGCGTTCCTTTTCCGATGGATACAGCGAACCATGCATTTCATTAGTAATGACCAGCAGCTTGCCTTGATAAGATAGCAAGGCATCAAGCAGCTGTTGTGTATGTACGCGTTGTTGATCCAGATCATCCGTTGCTCTAAACCCGGCAGCCATCCATGAGGTCAGACTGTCCACGATGACTATTCGCTGATCAGCCAGAAACAGATTCGATTCCCGATTGATCTGGTGAATGACCTCCGTCAGATGATGACCGTTGCCGGGTGAAATGGCGCGATAATGAGCGGATGGCAGTTCCGGAATCACCGGATCATGATCGCCTGTGGATAAATAGATTCCTTCCCGGCTGATTTGGGCTGCGTAACCCAGGGCAAACCTGGTTTTACCACTCCCTATACCGCCAGTGACCGTAATCAGCAATCCGCTCCCCTCCTTCAGTTACCATACTGCATTACGCTATTCTGTCAGCGCCTTCAGCACTTTTTTGGAATCTTCAACATTGGCAGCCGATAGCGGAATGGTAGCGAACAGATTTTGAGCGGCATAGTCCAGATCCTTGAACATTTGCATCTCTTCTAGCGGGATACCATAGAGATGTGATTCTTTCTTAATGTCAGTACCGTCGTCTCCTTGACCCTGCTCAACAAGGACTCCGCCGTCAAACACACCACGTTTATACTTCTCTGGATCAAATGTATCATCAAGCGGAATATTGGAGCCGTTACTCCCATATTGTTTCATATCCGCTTCCGGCAGGATGAAAATATCATGACTCCCTGCTGCGTACTCTACCATGATTTTCTGGACATCGTACATTGCACTCGTAATGACTTCCACTTTGGGCTCCTCACCCAGTTTTTTCTGCAAATTGGCCTGTAACTGCTCCGAGATTACGGATGGGTTACCTTGATTATCAATGATGAAAATGGTAAATCCGTCCTTCCCACCACATCCAGCAAGCAGAAAAATCAATGAAACGATTGCTGTTAGCCCCCAAAATCTCTTCATTCCAGTTCCCCCTTTAGTCTCCTAAGTACAATATATCACAATTGTTCCACGCAAAAAAATAACCCGTTCAATTAAGAGATTACATAACCACATCAAAAAAAGACCCTGAAGGGTCTCCTTTGCATTTCATATGGGTAACGTTTTCGTTAACAGCAATTTATCTCCCTTTTATCGGGTTAGCTTTCATGTATTCATTAATCTTCAAATCCAACAAGCTGCTGATTTCAATCACAATTTCCGAGGTGAAGGATTTCTCCTCAAGGAAAATCTGTTCCATCTTGCGACGAAGGATATGGATCTCATCTTCCAAGGAAATGTCATGCAAAGATTCGTGATCCGGTCTCACCGACCACCGGTCGCCATGATCGCTCTCAGCCAGATAATGCCCACGATTAGTCGGTAAATCATATTCAACACAAAACAATGCCAACCCCTCCTTGGAAAATTAGTTTCCAAATATATGAAAAACATATTTCAAATTGAAATTATATCACAATATTTTGTAAATGAAAGTTATTTTTTTCTAAATTACAAAATGGACACATTTGCAAAAAGTTTCTACTTCCTATTAACCCTCTTTTTGCAGTTTGTAAACAAAATTTCCGATTCGTTCCAATGCTTCGTTCAATTGGGTCACTGAAGTGGCATAGGAACAGCGCAGAAAACCTTCTCCCTGAGGGCCAAACACGTTCCCAGGAACAGCAGCCACCTTATTTTCGGTTAAGAGACGCTCTGCAAAAAGATCAGAGTTGAGACCCGTTTTCTGAATGCTAGGAAATGCATAGAATGCTCCCTGAGGTTCGTGACAATCCAGGCCAATATCACGGAAACCCTGTACGATAAGACGTCTGCGCTGATTATAGGACTCCACCATTCGGTCCTTCTCCCCCAGCCCATTCGTTAACGCTTCAAGCGCTGCGACCTGCCCCATGGCTGGAGCACACATTACCGTATACTGATGAATCTTCAACATGGCTGCGATAAGTTCAGGATGACCGCACATGTAACCGATTCGCCAGCCTGTCATGGCAAATGCCTTTGAGAAGCCGCTCACAAGAATGGTCCGTTCCTTCATATCCGGAATTGATGCGAAGCTGACATGTTTTTGTGTATACGTCAGTTCTGCATAAATTTCATCAGCAATTACGATGAGATCATGCTTCTTGATGACTTCTGCAATCGGCAGCCAGTCTTCGTACGTCATAATGGCCCCCGTCGGATTGCTCGGATAACATAAAATCACAACTTTGGACTTCGGCGTAATGCCTGCTTCCAGTGCCTCGGCAGTCAGCTTAAATTGATCTTTCGCATAGGTCTCAACACCCACAGGAACTCCTCCGCCTATGGAAGCAATTGGAGAATAGGCCACGTATGAAGGCTCCGGAATCAGAATTTCGTCCCCAGGCACAATTAATGCACGCAGCGCAAGGTCAATGGCCTCACTGCCGCCAACCGTAACAATAATCTCATCCTTGGGATCATACTTGGTATCGAATTGAGTATCCAGGTAATTACTGATGGCTTCTCTCAACTTGGGCATCCCTGCATTCGATGTATAACTTGTCATGCCTCTTTCGAGGGAATATACACAAGCTTCACGCATATGCCAAGGCGTAACGAAGTCGGGTTCACCAACACCCAGCGTAATAATATCCTTGTTGTCGCCCACCAGGTCGAAAAACTTGCGAATCCCGGATGGGGGTATCTGTTGAACCAGAGGTGCCAGATACGAGGTCATCTTCTTGTTGTTCCCTGTTGTCTGTTCATTCACTATCATGACACATCTTCCTTTACGGCGAGATCATGAGACGGTTATCTTCCTGATGGTCTTCAAAAATGATCCCGTCCTGCTTATATTTTTTAAGAATAAAGTTCGTTTTGGTCGAAAGCACAGAATCGATCGGTGACAGTTTCTCCGATACAAAGTTAGCGACTTCACGCAGGTTGCCACCTTCTACTTCTACGAGCAGATCGTATGCACCTGACATGAGATAAACTGATTTCACTTGCGGATACAGATAAATGCGTTCGGCGATGCCCTCAAAACCACGACCGCGTTCCGGTGTGATCTGTACTTCAATCAGGGCTGTTACTTTCTCATCATCAATTTTGCTCCAGTTAACCACGGTTGCATACTTTACAATAACGTGATCCTGTTCAAGCTGGGCCACAGCGTTCTTGATCTTGTCTTCAGACTCCCCCAACAGTGTAGACAGCAGCGCTGGAGACCTTCTAGCGTCTTCCTTCAGCAGATCCAGAACTTTTAATTGCAGATCGTTCAAATCTTTCATGACTTTCCCTCCAGCGTCATCCAGGTTCCTGAAAATGAATTAATACTTATATTACATGAATTTAACGTCCATGCAAAGATAAAAACCGCCTGCCCTGAATTCAGGCAAGCGGTGGTATGGTCCATAAAAACTTGAGCTTTAACCCAATTCACAGATATGCTTCAACCTGTTCGTAAAAAGGCTACATGTAATAAGGGTTCACGTAATTGGGTTGATGCTGAGGCACATTAGGTGCTTGGCTGTAAGGACTGGACTGTGTATTCTTTTCCTGAATGAACTGATTACACTTTTGCTGTGTTTGTTGTGCTGACTGAATCGTCTTGTCTAATTCGCTTCGAGTGGCCTTCGAAGAAGCCGAGTACATGTTGTTCTGCTGCATCAGATTAAACAATTCCCCCTGCAATCTAAGGGTACTGTTCGTCAGGTCTGTAAACATTCTGCGGGTCACCGGGCAGGAAGATTCTGTTGTTGCTGTTGTGTATTCACGCGAAGTTCGTCTTAAATCTGCAAGAATCGACTTCAACAGGTCCTGTTCCTGCATAAAATTCCCACCAGATGACAAAGATTGAGAGTACATGCGATTTCCTCCTGTGTGTTTAGATTTCCGGGACTATTGAGCTTGTGTAGGCGCAATGGACTGATGCTGCTGAAGCACATTGACGAGTGTGTTTAGATGCTGTTCATGTGAGCGAACATACTGGTTCAGAGCCTGCTGGATTTGCGGGTTATGTGTGATGGAAGCTGTTGCTGCACACTGTTTGATCAGCATTTCTTCATTGGAGATCGAGTCTGCAATATAGTTCAGTTCTTTGGGGCTAAGTGCCTGCATTTGTGTATTTTGCATGTACCGTCTTCCTCCTTAATCTAAAGTTTATGCGAGTTTATTTTTACCTTGTCCTGCAAAAGTATACTCATTTAACCATTCAATTGAGGTGATTTCATTATGGAACTTATAAATGGCAATACGATTTGGCCAACTACTTTCCAACCCCATTTCAACTATCCGGTTCTCGAAGGTGAGGTCAACTGTGATTGTCTCATTATCGGTGGTGGCATGGGAGGAGCCCTGTCCGCCAAACTTCTAACTGAACGAGGATTACGCACGATAGTCATTGATAAGAGAGAGATCGGTCATGGCAGCAGCATGGCCAACTTGGGACTGCTGCAATACTCTAATGATAAGACACTCACGTCCTGCATACATACCTTTGGTGAAAAACGTGGGATACGATTTTACGAATTGTGCCGTATTGCCCTGCAGCAGCTGGAGGACATCGTCTCCAGTTTGGAGATTGACCCATGGTATGTCCCTCGTACAAGTTTGTACTGTGCCAGCTGCGAAGATGATGCATCCATGTTGGAAGAAGAATATTGCACGCTCAAAACCTACGGGTTCGATGTGGAGCTGTGGAATCGGGACAAAATTAGCACCCACTTCCCTTTTAGCAAGCCGATCGCATTGTTCACCAATGGAGATGCGGAAGTTAATCCCTTCAGGCTGGTGCACGGCTTGCTTCAATCTGCTTCCAGAAAGGGTGCCCGGATCTACGAACGGACCGAGATGATCCATTGTGACTATGGTGAAGACGGTGTCGTCTGTTACACGCCTAATGGGACAATTCGCGCCAAGCAGGTCATTTTTTCAACAGGATACGAAACTCAAGAGATTAAGAATGACCGCGGAGCCTATCTGCAGAGTACTTATGCTATTGCAACCAAACCACTGAAGGATCTCAGTAGTTGGTATAACCGTAGCTTGATATGGGAAACGGCTCGTCCTTATTTATACATGCGAACAACCCACGACGGCAGAATTCTGGCCGGGGGACTTGATGAGGAGATTCCACATGATGACCAGCGTGCAATTAGAGCCAGAAGTAAAGGGGAGACTTTACTGTATAAAATAGCTGACTACTTTCCACTGCCAGATCTGGAAATTGATTATGCTTGGGAAGCTGTTTTTGGCAGCACCCATGATGGACTCCCTTTTGTCGGCCCGCACCCCGATTACCCCAATTGTTATTTTATTGAAGGGTATGGGGGCAACGGTACGGTATATAGCATGATTGCCGCATCCATTCTTGCAGATGTCATTACTATGGGCAAGAACGAGGACATGGAGTTGTTCTCATTAACCAGAACCAATAAACCTTCTCCTGTGTAAAATGAAAAAAGGTGCAGATCAGGAATTCCTTCCTGTTTCTGCACCTTTTTTTGTTTCTGACAATCTGATGAGGACAGCAGTGTTACCGCTGTGTTTGAGTTAGCATTTTACGCATAAAGATCCAGCCGATCAGTGGGAAAGCACCTAAAACCACAATCAGCCAGGTTAGCATCTGCAGTGAAGGGCCATTCATCACGATGAGGATAAATACAGCCAGACCAGACAAGCGCCCTGTCATAAGACAGAGCTCCCTTAATACGACAAGTTCAACCCTTTTCTCCACATTTTCGCCGCTCACTCCCATCAAGTCGAATCCTGCCGCGATCATGGGCAGCATGTATAACGGCATGGCGAGAGCTGAACCAACTCCCATAATTAAGAGTGTGCCATAGCTCACTTTCCAGATTAAGGGGAGCAGGACGACAAATAAAATGATGGCCCCCGTCAACATGCCTTTGGATCTATAGTGAGGTTTGAACCACTTGCCCACCATCCAGTAACTGACCAAGGCTACTGCAGATGTAATCAATGAAAACTGACCCAGCTTGTACTCCTGTTCCGTGGCTACATAAACCAGGAGCGCGATAAGAAAGGCAAATACACCTTCCCTAACACCCTGGGCGAACAACCCAAGACCAACAGGCCTCCATTCACTCCCTGCACGAGATAGCTGTTGCCAAGGTTCCGACCAGCGGTAGGTACCGCTGACTTTTCTCTTTTTCAGGAAAAAGCTGAAGACCACAGCTATCACGTATATCACGAGTGACACGGTAAAAATGAGACGATAACCTGAGTTATCAGCCATCCTTGAAATGATTAAACCTGAAAACCACGGGCCGACAATCCCTGTCATGGAGCCCAGTAATCCTACCCATCCATTAAACAGGTCTCTGTTCTCCCGGTCTGTTACTTCAAAGTACACTACGTTAAAAGCAATCCAGAACAGACCCAAAGCACATCCGAGCAATATACCGAGCGGCCATATCCAGTCCACCGCCCGTGGACCCGCCCAGAGAACCAGCATATAGAAGATGCCGGACAGCGCTGTTCCCAAACGCAGTGCACTCATTTTATTATGTTCCTTCACCCATTTACCGGCTAACCAAAATGTCAATCCAAGGGCAAGCTGCTGACTTACCGTAAACCATCCGAGCATGGCATAGTCTGGACGACTCTTCCACAAATATACATTCAGAAACGTTCCCGACAAAGCTCCGGCTAACACAAACAATCCATTCACGCCCAGAAGCAGAATGGATTGTCGGCCCAGAGATATCTTCATCTGCTCCCTCCTTATTCCACTTGAAGTCAGCACTTCGCAGGCAGGTCTTAGGGTTAACCTACCCCAAGCAGAGGAAAAACATGATGAATCTCAGGAATAATTCATTTTTAATGGAGTGGAAATTACTTCTTGGCGCTTAGATTTCGAATGAGACGCAGCCGATCATCTTCGGACAGACTATATTGCACTTGGAAACATCCAGAGCAGATATACATCTGTACCGTGAACGGTGCGTCCAGCAGGGAATCAGCGCTTGAAACCGCATTGGCAGCAGGTGTGAACGTGTCCGGTTTGGAGGTTTGTGTGCCCGCCAGAATCATGAATTCACGGCAATGCGGACATTCCGGCACTTCTTCCTGCAGGTCAAGCTGCTTTTCCACACCTTCTTCGTATTGGATCAGATCGTTGCCTTCATCTGCATATTTGGTCAAGGTACGCAGTTCGGGCAATTTCAGTTCTACTTCATCCCCCCACAATGCAGCAATATCAGAGGTCTGGTCACGGTCCTGAACATCATCTACATCGTAAATATCGTCTGCTGCATCTTCTTCTTCTTCATCTCCGATGTTAATGTTCAGTGTACGGTAACCCTTCAGTTCATTGTGGCAATACGGACATTCTTCTTCAGGTCCCAATTCCTCATCCCATACGATTTCGGTGTGGCACCAAGGACATACTGTTGTTTCCAAATTAGATCAACCTTTCTTTATACAATCTTCTTGTCAGGTGTTCAGGACATAAATGACACCGATAGCAAAAAACACAATAGATGCCGCGAACAAAATCCGTATCAATATTTTCATGCCAGGTCCCCCTACATGATGCTCGCGCCGATTACAAATGACAACGAGACGGAAATAATCATGGATATTAAACCAACTGCCCGATTATCTCGTGCAATTTCCTTGTCTATTGAGAAAACGGGTGTCAAAAACTCGAACAGAAAGTAGGCAATGAGCAGAAGAACAAAGCCTACAAAAGACCATGTCATCGCTTCATACACAGAAGACTTGGCCTGAATGCAGAATCGAAGCACGTTGCAGATCCCAAAGATCTTGCCTCCCGTCGCCATGGCAACAGCCACATTGCCTTTCTTGATCTCGTCCCAACATTTGTATTTGGTTACAAGTTCAAAACATGCCAGAAAAACAAGCAGCTCCATGATGGCTACCGAGAAAAAACCGAGTACCATCCCCAAGGGATGAGACAGCAATTGGTCAATCGTCCCTTTCACTCACTGTTCCCCTTCCCTGTTCCACTGCCCCTCTCACCATTGGCATTGGAACATCGTTGTTTCATGGTTGGGCTATTCCAATTCTGCAACGGTTACGCCGTTTCCGCCTTCTCCATAGTTGCCCAGCCGGTAACTTTTAATATGTTTATGCTTACGCAGATAATCCTGAATACCGGAACGCAAAATTCCTGTTCCTTTACCGTGAATAATGTAAATTTGACCCAGATTCGCCAGGAAGGCTTCATCGATAAAACGGTCTGTCTCCATCAATGCTTCCTCCAAGTTGGTTCCCCGTAAGTCCAATTCACTCTTCACATTGTCGTCACGTGTGCGCTTCATGCCAGTGACCGGTTTCTGTTTGGGCTTCGCTTCAGGCGCAGATTGCTTCAGCTCCAGATCATCCAGAGATACTTTCATTTTCATGATCCCCAGCTGCACAACCGCTTCTTTGCTACCGGACAATTCAACGACATGCCCTTTTTGGTTCAAGCTGTACACATGCACCTCATCGCCTGGGCCGATAGCCCGGGTTTTGGTTGCAGCCCCTGTGCGCTTCACTGTTTTCTTGCGTTTTTCCGGCTCGGCTTCATCCAGTTGTTTACGGGCAGCAATAAGTTTATGCTCTTTTACGGATGCGCCTTCTTCCATCGCGAGCTGACGCAGATCGGCAATAATTTTCTCTGCTTCCGCTCTGGCCTTGTCTACGATATTGCGAGCATCTTCCTCTGCTTTTTCAATCCGGCGTTCACGCTGCTGTTCCAGTTTCTCCAGCTCGGATTGATGACGACTGCGTAATTTCTCCATATCCTGACGCAGACGCTCCGCATTCTCCCGTTCCTGTTCTGCTGTAAGCCGGTTCTCTTCAAGGGATGCAATCATGTGTTCCACACGCTGATCCTCTTCCTTCACCTCACCACGAGCATAATCCAAAATATATCCCGGCAATCCAAGACGTTCGGCGATCGCAAACGCGTTGCTTCGTCCCGGAACACCTACGAGTAGACGATACGTCGGGCTCAGTGTATTCACGTCAAACTCCATGCTGGCGTTAATGACGCCTTTACGTTCGTAAGCATAAGCTTTCAGCTCACTGTAATGCGTTGTCGCTACCATGCGGCATCCCGTCTGATGCATATGTTCCAGAATGGAGATCGCCAGTGCCGATCCTTCGGCAGGATCTGTTCCTGCCCCCAGCTCGTCAAGCAGCACCAAACTTTTGGTAGTCATATTTTTCAGAATTCGGATAATGTTTGTCATATGGCTGGAGAACGTACTCAGATTCTGCTCAATGCTCTGCTCGTCCCCAATATCGGCATAGATTGCGTCAAACACACAGAGCTGACTGCCATCTTCGGCAGGAACAAACAGACCGGACATTGCCATGAGGCTCAGCAAACCAATTGTTTTGAGTGTTACTGTCTTACCACCCGTATTCGGCCCCGTCACAATAATGGATGTATAATCATTGCCCAGTTCAATGTCGGTCGGTACCACGTTTTCGATGGCGATCAGCGGATGACGTCCTTTTTTGAGCTTGATAAATCCACGATCATTCATGCGAGGCAAAGTGGCTTTCAGTTCACGGGCATGCCGCGCCTTGGCAAAGATAAAATCCAGAGATCCCAGCAAATCGACGTCGTACAACAGCCATTCCGCCTGCTCGCTGACAAGTGCCGTCAATTTCTGCAAAATCACTTCAATTTCGCGTTCTTCCCGAATCCGGGTCTCACGCAATTTGTTGTTCATCGCTACGATGGACTCAGGCTCGATAAACAGTGTTGCTCCTGAACCGGACTGATCGTGCACGATCCCGCCAAAGTAAGAACGATATTCCGCTTTTACCGGGATGACGAATCGATCTCCACGAATGGTGATCAGCTGATCCTGAAGCATCTTGGACACCGTAGAGGAACGAATCATGGAATCCAGTTTCTCGCGAATTCTCGATTCCCCGCCACGAAGCTCACGCCGAATCTGCGCCAGCGTTACACTCGCGCTGTCTGCAACTTCAGCGTTGTCATCGATGCAGACCCGAATGGCGTCTTCAAGCGCTTTTTGCTCCGACAGTTGATCGCTGATAAAAAACAATGACTCAATCTTTTCATCTTCATGAAGGGCCGCGATTTGACGCTTCAAGCGGCGAGCTGCCAAAGTTGTGTTGGAAATTCCAAGAAGTTCATGCGGATTCAGGGTTCCTCCAATTTCGGCTCGTTTCACGGATGCCGTGATGTCAACAATGCCTCCAAAAGAAGGTGAACCTTTCAGACGGTCATATGTGAATGCTTCATCGGTTTGTTGGAGTAATCTTTTTACTTCTTCCAACTCACTGATGGGTTCCAATTGTTCCGCTTTCTTTTTCCCCATGGTCGTCTGTGCATAGCTTTGTAATGTATTTAAAATTTTGCGGTATTCCAGTGTGTGTAAAATTTTCGTGTCCAAGTGTACAACTCCTTCCAAACTATATCTGTATTATAACGAAAGAAACTATGTCGCGCTATTTAACGAATCCTTCCACACATAAGTTCTGACATCATGCTACAAACTACAGGTGTCAGGATTTTGCAGCCTCTCCGTGTGATGGGATGACAAACGCATAATCCGATCTGAACTTAAAGGAGGTAAACACGTTGAACTTCTTGGGACATGTTGTACGTTTTATCATCGCTGCGATCGTATTAATGGTTGTCAGCTGGATTGTTCCCGGATTTGCTGTCGGTGGTTTCTGGAGCGCCCTGCTGCTCGCTCTGGTTATTGCACTGCTCGGTTGGATCATTGAAGGCGTTTTTGGCAAAAGGGTCACCCCTTTTGGCCGCGGGATCGTCGGCTTTATTGTCAGCGCATTGGTGATCTGGCTCGGTCAATATATTGTTGACCATGTCGAAGTTAGTCTGCTTGGTGCCATCCTGGCTGCGCTGGTGATTGGGATTATCGATCTGTTCATTCCGGTATCCACACCTTTCGAAGCGGGACGAAGCTCCAAGAATAACTAAGAAGTGCCTGATATTGCAACTGTTTTAAACACCTGCGAGTTCTCCTTCAACCTCTGATGGCCAATATGCCAGATGAGGTTTTTTCATTTCCATAGGGTCTCAGCCGCTCTTCTGGATTAGAGAGAAATTCTACTTGCTAATCTTCAAAAAAACGACTTATCCTTCATGTACAGGCCTTACCATTTTGCGGTATGATGACTTGAGAAATGTTTAAAATTTCATCTATATCATGCTTAAGGAGGCACATGATGAAAAAGACTATGGCTTGGCTTGCAGCCTGCATGTTGATCTTGGTTCTCGCCGCTTGCGGAGGAGCCAACCAGTCCGCAGACTCGGGCAGCAGCGGTGATTCCGATGCCGGCGTAACCGCAAGCGAGGAACTCGTAATCAAGGCAAGCAACTATGAATTCGACCAACCGGAATACCATCTCAAAAAAGGGGTCCCGGTTAACATTGTTTACGAAAATGTCAATGGTAATCATGGCATTCTCGTTCCTGAGCTGAATTTGCAGCTCGATACCAAAAACAGCTCTAAAGTGATTACCCCCGACAAAGTAGGAGAATTCGAAATGTCCTGCTCCGTGTTTTGTGGAAGTGGGCATAGCAGCATGATCTCCAAAATCATTGTCGAAGAATAATAAGCCCCAAGACAAGGAGCCCCCGCAGCGACGGGAGCTCTTTCTGTATTATAACAAATTGTACATTCGTACGATGCCCATGATTCCAGTCATGATCTGATTCCGTTAGGTCTGATCCTGTTCAATCAATTCGATCCATTCGTTATATTCCGTCTGCAACTTCGTATATTCATCGTGCAGCTGTCGATACTCCATGTTCAGCTGCTCTGCCTTCTCCTGCTCCATTTCACGTTCCACCTGCAGCAAACGCAGCTGATTCGCTGCAAGCTCGTACCGCTCGCCAATCTCCAGCAGTTCATTTTCCATCGTTTGCTTCTCTTCTATTGCTTCCGCGCGCAGTTGGTCCAGCTGCTGTCGTTCCTGCTCCAGCTCTTCCACCTTTTCAACAGTGGCGGCACTTTCCTTCTGCCATACGCTCAATTCGTTCTCAAGCAGGTTCCAGCGTTCCTGCCAGGATTGTTCCTGTACAGCCCATTCTTCTGCACGACGCTGCCAGACCTTATCCTGCTGTTCGGCTTGTTCAGCTCGAGCAAGAAGCTGAGCTTCCCGCTCTTTTAACTCGTTCAGCCGTGATGCGAGCTCTGCCTGTGACGCAGACAATTCTTCATGCTTGATTTGCCATTCCAGCGCTTCCTCCTCTGTCTGTGCAAGCAAACCGCTCTGTTCAGCAAGTTGTTCCGATAGCTTGGTGGCATGCTCTCTCGACTTCGCAAGCGCCTGTTCCAGCGACTGCTTTTCTTGGCCTAGTTCATCCAGCTCGCGAGTCCGATCCTCTTCGCGCTGAAGTGCATCCCCATAATCATTCCGGATTAGTTTATAGGTTTCCTGGAGTTTGTTCAGTTCTTCACGGATACGGTTAAGTTCATCTTCGAGTTGTACACGTTCCTGGTGCTCACGACTTGCCTGCTCGTTGTAGCGATTCGCTTCTTCTCTGTACCCGCGAGCTTCTTCCTTAACCACGGATAATTCATCATGAAGTGACTGTACACCAGACTCCAGTGTTTCATTCTGTTCTGCTGCCTCAAGCACTTGAGTCTCCAGCTCTCCCATTTCGACAAGACGTTGTTCTGCCAGTTCCTTCCATGACTTTTCACTTTCGGTAAGCGTACTGATTTCATTTTGCAATGTACGTACGGCAGCATGTGCCTGCTCCAGAACCTTCTGCAATCTGCGTTGTTCATTCTCCGACTTCTCTTCGGCTTCACGCAGCTTCTGAATATCCTTTTCAAGGAGTCCATGCTGCTCTTGAATTTTGCGAAGCTGTGCTGTGAGAGAAGTTTCTCGCTCCACCGTATCATTGTATTGCTGTTTCCACTCTTGCTCGGTTTCACGAGACTGCTGCAAGGCATTCTCCGTTTCGCGAAGCTGCTCCTGCAGCTGGACACTGTCTTCCTTCAGCTGTCCCAATTGCTGTTCAAGTTCCGCTATCCGGCGTATCTGAACTTCCTGCTCTTGTTTGCGTAACGTATGTTCATTCCGCAAAGTATCAAGTTGATTGCGTTCGTTCTGAAGCTGCTGTTCCTGATCCGCAACCACTTCCTGTGCCTCTGCCAGCTGCTTCCGTAGATTGCCCAGTTCGTTTTCAATCTCCGTGATGTGATCCGCAGCCCGCGCCCGCTCTTGATCAAGCTGTTGCAACAGTTTTTCCCGTTCTTCTTGCAACGCAGCTTCAGCACTAGCCGCGGCTTCTGTAACCTGAATGGCTGCAGCTTCTTTTGCTTGCTGCAATTGCTCCTCGTAAGCAGCTTCCTTTTCCATCCATTCCAATTCAGACTGCTCCGCGGATTCGTGGAAATCGGCTTTTAGCTTTTCAATCTCGGTTACGTGGTTCTGTACCATTCGTTGTTGCTGTGCTGCCTGTTCTTCCTTCACCTTGGCCAGTTGCAAGCTTAATTGCTCAGCAGCCTGCTGCTCGGCCTCCTGCAAGCGCTGATTCGTTTGGGCCTGAAGTTCACGGTATTGAAGCTCAGATTCTTCCTGAACCTTCTTCAATTGGCTCTCAGCCTGCTCCAGCTCAGACAAAATCGCGGCCTCAGCTTCCTCTTTGGCTGCCTGTACCTGCTGTGCCGCCTTCGCTTCGATCTTCTGCCGTTCTGCTGCAGCACGAGTTTCGGCTTCCTTGAGCTGAGCTGCTGTCTTATCCTGAAGCTCTTTGTACTGTGCAGTTGCCTTGATCTGACTCTGCTGCAATTCGGCTGCAGCGCGTGCCTGTACTTCTTTCAGTTGAGAAGCAGCTTGAGCCTGAGCCTGTTTAAGCTGATTTGCTGCTTTTTCTTCTGCTTCTTTCAGCCGCAACTTCATCTTCTCTTCGGCTTCCCTCAGCTGCGCAGCAGTCTGTGACTGCCATTTTTGTTCACGGGCTGCCGCCTGTGCACGTTCCTGCTCCAGCATGGCACTCAGCTTGTTTAACTCTGCCTGCTTCTCGGATTGCAGTTTCGCCATGGCCTGTTCTACCTCGGACTTCTGCTTGGTCGCTTCAGCAAGCGCCTGGTCACGACGCTCCAGTTCCTGCTGATGTTCACTTTGAATCGCATTCAGCCTGTTCAATTCATTTCTAAGTTCTGTACGTTCACCGGTCAGCATTTTCAATTCATTCCGGATCTCCTGAGTCTGTAGAGACTGCTCAGCCATATGTACAGCCGCCAGCACCGCAATACGCGGAGTATCCAGACGGGAGTGATGCTTGGAAATTGCGTTCATGCGCTCATCTACCAAATTAGCTACTTGTTTCATATAGTCGGAACTGCTGCCAACCAGTTTATAGGAAGTCCCGTAGATCTCTACGGTGACGCGTGTACGATCAGGTGTAGTCACAGTTGTGCCCTCCTTCAAGTCTGTATGTTGATTCTAAGCTGTAATGACAAAAAAGTCACATCGATCCTCTAATGCTAAGGATTCGATGTGACTTCAAGCAATTCCTGCTAATCTTTGTTCAAAAAATTGGGTTCTGTTCTATTTGCGCAATTCTGCTCCGAATTGCTCCTCCAGACGGGCAACCACACGAGCATGAACCTCAGTAATTTCCTCATCCGTCAACGTACGTTCACGGGTGCGATACACAAGAGCCATAGCTACACTCTTCTTGTCTTCACCCAATTTGCTGCCAGTAAACACATCGAATACCTGTACTGTCTGCAGCAGTTCACCCGCAGCTTCACGAATTGTGCGCAGCATATCTCCCGCTTCAATGTCCTTGCTTACAACTACCGCAATATCACGTTCTACGGCTGGGAAGCGCGGAAGTTCGCGGTAACGAATGTCTACATCTGCTTCATTGTATATTGCTTCAAGAGCAATCTCTGCGATGTACACATCATTCAGATCGTATTGCTGCTGCAGTTCAGGATGCAACTGACCCATGGTACCGATCAGTTTGCCTTCGCTACCATTCTTCCCATCCAAATATACGGAAGCGGAACGTCCCGGATGGAAGCCTTCAGGACTGTTTGCCACAAGACGAATACGTTGTTCCAGTCCGACATAGGAGAACAGGTTCTCAAGTGCACCTTTCAGGTCGAAGAAGTCCACTTTTTCTGCTCCCACATTCCACTGCTGGGAGGCACGGTTGCCGGTAAGCAGCAGGCTCAGGACCGGAATCTCATGCGGTTGTTTAGTCAGCTTTTCTTCTTCGGTGAAGAACACGCTGCCTACTTCAAACACAGCCAGTGAATCCTGCTTACGGTTCATGTTGTAGACCGCTGCATCCAGCATTTGCGGCAGAATGCTTGTGCGAAGAACACTGCGATCCTCACTCATAGGCATAGCCAGCTTCACTGCCTTGCTTCCTTCGGTCAATGCCGGGAACAGAGTTGCTTTATCCGGATGTACAAAAGAGTAACTGATCATTTCCTGCCAGCCACTTCCTGCAAGCAGGCCACGAATAGTGCGGCGCATCGCTTGGGAGCGCGTGTAGGCACCTGGTGTTGTTGGTCCTTCAATCAATGTGGTTGGAATGTTGTCATATCCATAGAGCCGTGCAATTTCTTCGAAGAGATCTACGTCACGGGTAATGTCGCCTCTACGTGTCGGCACTTCCACATCAAGCAGTCCCTGCTCAGCGTCTCCGCACGCAAAGTGCAGACGAGCAAAAATGGTTTTCACCTCAAGCAGTGACAGCTCTGTTCCCAGATAACGATTCAATCTGTCCAGCGACAGCTGTATAACGCGTTTCTCTGCCACTTCTGCTCCAGCTTCCACGATTCCCTGGTGCACTTGCCCTTCAGCATAACGTTGAATCAATTCAGCTGCACGATCCAGTGCCGTAATGACAGCCCCCGGGTCAACTTCCTTCTCAAAACGCATGCTTGCTTCGGAACGCAGCCCCAGTTGGCGCGACGTTTTCCGAACAGTACCGCCGTCGAACTTGGCGGATTCGAGCAAAAGATTGACGGTGCTTTCCGAAACCTCGGAATTCTCGCCACCCATAACACCAGCGATGGCTACCGGCTTCACGCCATCCGTAATCAGCAGCATGTGCGGTTCGAGCTTGCGCTCCTGGCCATCCAAAGTCACGATCGTTTCGCCTTCCTTGGCCATACGTACTTCGATATGACCTTTCTCCAGCTTATCTGCATCAAATGCATGCAGCGGTTGACCATATTCCAGCATCACATAGTTTGTGATATCCACAATGTTATTGATAGGACGAACACCAGCCGCAACCAGACGGTTTTGCATCCAGAGGGGAGAAGCTCCAAGTTTAATGCCTGTCACATAACGTGCTGCATAGTGACTGCATTGTTCCTGAGCTGCGATCTCCACCGAGATATGATCCGCAGCAGCATCACCGATCTCAACCAGCTGCTCTTTTGGGTCAGGCAGCTTCACTTCACGACCCAGAATGGCGCCTACTTCGTAAGCTGCACCGCGCATGCTCAGGCAGTCGGAACGATTTGGTGTCAAATCCAGTTCAAGCACATGATCATCCAGTCCAAGCACTTGGCTGATCGGCGTGCCAATTTCGGTTTGCTCCGGCAAGACAAGAATGCCTTCCTGCTGATCTTTTGGCAGCAACTTGTCATTCATGCCCAGCTCTTTCGCAGAGCAGATCATGCCGAGTGAAACGACGCCGCGCAGCTTGGCTTTTTTGATATCCAGTCCACCAGGGAGTTTCGCTCCAACCAGGGCCACAGCTACCTTTTGACCTGCATCCACATTTTTCGCTCCACATACGATCTGCAGATCTTCTTCCTGTCCGGCATCAATGATACATACGTTCAATTTGTCGGCATCCGGGTGCTTCTCTTTGCTCTTCACATAACCTACAACCACTTTGTTTACGCCCTGGTTGCGGTTCTCTACAACATCGATTTCAATCCCTGCACGTGTAATTTTCTCTGCCAGTTCCTGTGGCGTCACACCTTCAAGGGCAATATAATCAGACAGCCAATCTGTCGATACTCTCATGGACGTTCACTTCCTTAATCTATAAATTAGTTTTGCAGTTCAAGCGCTGCGCTTGCTTATCGTTAAGTTACAGCCGTCCGAATTGCTTCAGGAATGCCATATCACTGTTATAGAAATGACGAATATCATCGATACCGTACTTCAGCATCGCGATACGCTCAACCCCCATACCAAATGCGAAACCGCTGTATTTCTCAGGGTCATATCCCCCCATTTCCAGCACTTTCGGATGAACCATACCGCCGCCCAGAATTTCAAGCCATCCAGTTTGTTTACATACCCGGCAGCCGCTACCGCCACATTGTACACAGGTTACATCCACTTCCGCACTCGGCTCGGTGAACGGGAAGAAGCTTGGACGCAAACGAATTTCCGTGTGAGCACCGAACATTTCACGCACAAATTGCAGCAGGGTTCCCTTCAGGTCACTCATACGAATGTTCTCGCTGATGACCAAGCCTTCAACCTGGTTGAATTGGAAGGAATGCGTAGCATCGTCATCATCGCGGCGGTATACTTTACCCGGGCAAATGACTTTGACAGGCACTTCCCCTTTCATGCTCTGCATGGTCCGCACTTGAACCGGAGACGTATGGGTACGCATCAACAGGTCTTCTGTTACATAGAAGGAATCCTGCATATCGCGGGCCGGGTGGTTCTTCGGCAGGTTCAGTGCTTCAAAGTTATAGTAATCCATTTCCACTTCAGGACCTTCCGCTACGCGGTATCCCATACCGATGAAAATATCTTCGATTTCCTGTACCACTTTGGTAAGCGGATGCAGGCCGCCTTGACGTCCACGACGTCCAGGGAGGGTCACATCAATTTTCTCGGATTGAAGGCGCTTCGCTGTCTCTTCCTTCTGGAACTGCTCCTGCTTGCTGTCGATGACTTCCTCAATGGCACTGCGAACATCGTTGGCCACTTGCCCAATCACTGGACGTTCCTCCGCACTAAGTGCACCCATACCACGTAAAATCTCGGTCAATGCGCCCTTTTTCCCCAAATACTTTACACGCAGATCACCAAGCGTCTGCGGATCATTTACGCCGGACAACTGTTCCAGCGCTTCGATCTTCAATGCCTCTAAACGTTCTTTCATGTGTAATTGCCCCCTTTATGTGGTGTTATTGCAACAAAAAAAGGCCTTTTCTCCCCAAAAGGGACGAAAAGACCGTGGTACCACCCTTGTTAGACATCCGGCGCTGCCTGGCCCTTCCGGCCTGCAACACGTCTGTCTCACTCTGTACGGAATAACGACCGTTAACCGTTTGCCCCTACTGCTGACACTCTGCAAATGAATGCAAAGCCAAGTTCAGGGAACCGCTTCGGAGTGAATTTCGGCAGCCTTGTTCTACAGAAACGCTCTCAATCTACGGCGCTTCCTCCCTGTCCAGAGGCACTGCTTACTTGTCTCCATCATCACGTTTGTTGATTAGTCAAACCTGTATCGATGTAATTATCGATGATCGTCCATAATTATATGCAAATTCAATCGAAATAGCAAGCCGGTCATCCATCTAATTTTCGGTCGCAGCCTTCTTCTTCAGCTGTTCTAACCGCTTTTGAATTTCCCGGATCTCGGCTGCTTCAGCTGCTCGTTCCTCATCAGCTCCTGGATGTGAAAATACACCTTTACCCGCATCACTCATCGGAGACAGCAACTCGGACAACCGCAATTCCAGCCGTAATCGTTCATCGTCCGAGTCCCGCTGGTCGAGCGCAGAATTTCGAAGTTTTCTTGACTGTTCCCAATCTTCAACTCCTCCTTCGAATACCGCAACCCTACCTCCCGGTTCCAGGTCAACCAAACGGTTAGCCAGCATCTTGGTCAACATTCGATCATGGGATACAAGCACCAATGCGCCCGAAGCCTGCTTTAATACATTTTCCATGACTTCCTGGGTATCGATATCCAGATAGTTCGTTGGTTCATCCAACACCAGCAAGTTGGCACCGCCAAAGTATAGTCTTAGAAACGCCACTCTGCATTTCTCTCCCATACTCAGGTCCCCGATGCGCTTGAATACATCTTCTCTGGTAAACAGAAAACATCCCAGAATGGTTCGTGCTGAGCTCTGGGTCATGGACGGAAGACTGAGTAAACTGTCCAGCAGGGTCAGATTCTCGGGAAGTCCCTCGAGCTCTTGTGAAAAATATCCGATCTTCAGCTGTGGGTGCCGTGTCACCTTACCGTGCTCCGGTTCCAGCTCCCCGATCATCAATTTAAGCAGGGTCGTCTTGCCCGTACCATTTGGCCCACGTACGGCAAGCCGATCACCACGCTCGACAGCCATTCCCAGATCGTGAAATAATGGCTTTCCTCCCGGATAAGCAAAACTGACTTCGCTCAGTCCAAGTAGCTGGCGTGCCGCCAGCGTGTTGACTTGCAGTTCCATGTTTAATTTTGCTGCTTCACGAGGTTTATCTACCCGCTCATTCTCCAGGCGTTCCAACTGCTTCTGTTTTGCATGGTAACGCGAGATGTTTTTGTTGGCTTTGGCTTTGTAAAAGCTCTGGGTGATCTTAACCTCCACATCCGTTGCTGAATTGTGGGCCTTATGGAACCATTGCTGATAATTGCGAATGGTCTCTTCAAGCGCTTTGCGCTCCAGTTCCTGTTTGCGGTAAAGGGTTTCCTGCTCACGCCGCTCCCTCTCCTTGTGAACTTTGTAGTCAGAGTACCCGCCTTTATATTTGGTCAGCGCTTGTGGGCTGAACTCAACGACGCCTGTTGCTACCTGATCAATAAAGGTTCGGTCATGTGAAACAAAGAGCAGTGTGCCTGTGTAGTTAGTTAGCCATTCTTCGAGCCAGCGCATGCTGTCTTCATCCAGATGATTCGTCGGTTCATCCAAAATCAGAAATTTGGGCTTGCTGACCAGTAGTCCTGCCAGCCTCGCCTTGGTTTTTTGTCCACCACTCAAGGATTGATAGGGTCTGTTCCAAAATTCCGAGCTTAACCCAAGACGGGTCAATACCTTTTCCACCTCGGTCTCCCACATGTATCCGTTCAGCTGCTCATATTGCTCTATGGCTATGGTATAGGCTTCAAGCAGCTGCGGCTCCTCATCACTCCCACTCATGCCCATTCGCCGTTCCAGTTCTTCCAACTCACGTTTCACTTCATACATCCGGCCACTTTCCTTCCGTACAGCATCCAGCACCTTCATTCCGGGTTCAATTAGGGAGCGCTGACGCATGAATCCCCATTCCTGCTGCGGAATATGGCGCTCAATGCGTCCACCACCCTCCTCTTCTCCTAGAATGATACGTAACAATGTCGTTTTTCCGCATCCATTGCGACCCAGAATGGCAAGCCGCTCACCTTCGTTGATCTCCATATTCAATCCTGCAAACAATTCCATCCCGTTCCACTCTTTTGATACTTCATGTAGGCGCACCAATGTCATCATAAGACCTCATCCTTCCTGCGTTAAAATCGAATACATCCCCAACAATGATGTGAAATTCTGTCGTTAATCTCGGTCACTATTGGAGCTGCCACGGTTCACAGGAAATTCATAACGAATATTTCCTGAACAAAAAAACCGCTGGCATCGGCCGGCGGTCTGGCAATTCAGGTTTGGATCAAGCGTCAAAAAACAAGCATAAGGCACCCAGGCATGAAGAAATATACCCCTAAACAAGGTAAACGCAAACCATAACAAACACACACCTGATCCCATTGCTGAATTTGGACACACGAATCCCCTCATTGCTCAGCCGCTCCGGCTGACTGCGTCATACACGCTCTGCAGTTACTGGGGTTCAATTCATGTGTCTTACTTCATGGGACGTGTGGTTACCTCTCATTCATGTATAGTATCCATTCTTCATTATTGTACCAGAAGATGGATTAAATGCAAAGGTTTGAGTGGTTTAAGACATTGTGAGGATTCCACTTTCCGGACAAAAAGAAACCCCCTTGCGATTAACAAGGGGGTTTCTTAAATGAAGTTAAGCGGGTGATGGGAATCGAACCCACGCTATTAGCTTGGAAGGCTAAAGTTCTACCATTGAACTACACCCGCACAATTGACGATCGGGACGACACGATTTGAACATGCGACCCCCTGGTCCCAAACCAGGTGCTCTACCAAGCTGAGCTACGTCCCGTTAAGTTCCTAGGAATCTTAACATGGTTTTTACAAAAACTAATATAACATGTTCCTCCAATCCTTGCAAGTTCCATTTACCACTTTTTCCTTCGTACATAAAAAAAGACAGAAGCGATCCACGCCCCTGCCTGATGTTTATCCTGTAGGTTTATCCACATCTCGTAAAAACTGCTTCTCAAAATCGGCTGCAACGATCGGTTTACTGAAAAAGTAGCCTTGTGCTTCATGGCAATGCTGATCACGAAGGAAAAGGAGTTGTGCCTCGTTCTCCACCCCTTCGGCCGTCACCTTCAATTGCAGGTGATGCGCCATGGATGTAATGGTAGATACAATCGCCGCATTGTTGCGATCTTCCATGACTTCATTGACGAATGAGCGATCAATTTTGAGCCGGTCAATCGGCAGATCCTTCAGATAATGCAGTGAGCTGTACCCTGTTCCAAAATCATCAATACTGATATGAACACCAATTTCTTTAATTTTGCGCAGCTGCTCAAACGCACGATCTTTATCAAATGTCATGCTCTCGGTAATCTCGAGTTCAAGCCAAGAAGGCTCCAATCCGGTTTCCCTTAGAATACCACTGATGTTGTCCAGCAAATGGGAATGTCTGAATTGTCTCATTGAGAGATTGACTGATACACATAGCTTGCGATACCCAGCTTCCTGCCACAGCTTGTTCTGTGCACATGCCTCCCGAAGCACCCACTCACCCAGCGGCACGATCAACCCACTTTCTTCTGCCAGAGGAATGAACTCTGCCGGGGATATCGATCCACGTTGCGGATGCTGCCAGCGTACCAACGCCTCCATACCTACAATCATTCCACTTGCGAGATTAATCTGTGGCTGATATACAAGGTAGAACTGGCCCCGATCCAGCGCCTTGCGCAGATCATTCTCCAGCTGCAGGCGTTCCTGTGCCTTCATCTGCATTGCATGGGCATACCGATTCAGCTCAATGCCCTGTTCCTTGGCATTATGCAGGGCTGTATCCGCATTTTGAATAATTTCCTCCGGTGATCCCCCGTCATGGGGATATATGGCCATGCCTATGCCAAGCGTAATATGATAGTCATTGCCATCGACCATAACGGGCTTTTCAAACAGCTGCAAAATTGATCTTGTTCGGCGCAGTGCATTTTCTGTTGTCCAGAAGTCCGTCATCGTGACCACAAACTCGTCCCGTCCAAAACCATACACTTCCTCGCCCGGCAGAGACGAATGCTTGAGGCGCTGCCCCACTTGACGGAGGACACGGTTGGCTGCTTGCTGACCAAGAGAATCGTTAATCATTTTGAAGCGGTTAATATTCAGTACAAGCACACCCACTAGCTGTTCCTGCTCCACTGCATCGTCCAGTAACGTTCTCAATCTTTGGGAGAGGCGGCGACGATTCGGCAGACCTGTCACATCATCATGATGAGCAATATACTTCATTTTGGCTTCAGCGGCCTGCTGTTTCAGGAACGGTGTATCCACGGCCGTTGTGTAAAGTCCTTTTTGTATAAAAAAGTAACCCATGCAGTTCATACACATTGCAAACAACAGATTCAGGTCGTTCACTTCCGCAGCAGAGACCAGGTAGCATTCTCCGTAGAAAAAACACAGGGCTCCGCACAGGATAAAGGGAAGATCCCCGTCCTTGCCCTTCTTCCATTTCAGAAACAACACAACCGCAGTAATGCCGTACAGAAGTCCTGTCAAAAAGTGAATTCTCGTAAACGTTCCGCTGAGCAGACCTTCCTGGGTTAGCTTCGGCACCCAGCTCCATTCCTGGACACCCAATGTGTATAATATGACAAACGTACCCAACGTTCCGCTGAATAGTATAAATTTACGTGGTAACGCAATTTCTTTTTCTCTCACTACATAAATGAGCAGTAATCCGGCTGTACAAACCACAGAGCCAAGGGTCATCATTTTCAACGAGAACTCTGATTCCATCATCGCTCCGCTCGGCACCTCTTCTGCATATGAAACGATATGAATCAATTCAAACAGACCTATTAATAAAAAGAGTGTTGTGATCAGGACCCTGCGCAGGGTAAGCTTCTGGGTCTGGAACAACCAGCTTTGGTTGTAAATGCCGATACAGGCTGCTGCTGCAATGAATCCACCCAATAGCGTCAGAACCGGGTATCCGGATATGATTAGATCAGAGCTTGCAGAGGAACGATACCATTGACTTGCCAGGAAACACAATAAGCCGCCTAGCGCGACCCAGATTACTTTTCTCTGATCTTGCGAATTTGCCTTCATGCCGTGTTTTTCCTTCCCGGGATCACCTATCCTGAATAAACCTTTAGCCAATGTTGTGACGTTCAGGCTTGAAAACTTTCATTGTTACACCATTCGACAATAAATATTTACCAACGTTCAATTCACATGCGAATACATGCTATCTGGTACATAATAACATTTAATTCTGCGGACGTGAACTACAAATTTAGTTTAAAATAGGAATATGTATTCATATCTATGCAGGAAAACAAGGTACTAAGAACTAAAAAAACATGAATCTCCAATTGGAGTCCATGTTTTTTTAGTTTACAACTTTATTTCAGACCATTTTGCTAATGGTTCAGAACAGCGGCAGTCAATTGTGAATATTTGACCGCAATTATTTATCGAAATTCACTTCAGGCGTTGTCAGCTTGTCGTAGAAATCCACAACGTTATCCTTCTCCGATGACGAACGCAGCGCCATTGCCGAACGAGGATGCTCGTCCAGTGCACCGGTAATCATGTATGGCAGAATGTAACCCCATTCTTCTTTTTCACGCAGAGGAACCATCAATTGTTCCAAAACGCCCAGTACCGGACGCAGATTGTATTTCGTTCCCTTCAGATGCGCAACAAGAAGTTCTGTTGGGCAGTTACCGGCTGCACGGCCCATACCATACACAGAGGCATCCAGCAGTTCAACGCCGAGCTCAGCAGCCACAAGAGTGTTGGAGAACGCAAGCTGCATGTTATTGTGAGTATGCACACCAAGACGTTTGTTTGGCAAATGGGTTTTAAATTTCTCTACAAGATATTTCACATCGTTATGGTCAAGGCTTCCGTAGGAGTCAACAATGTACACAACGTCTACCGAGCTATCTTTGATCAATTCAAAAGCTTCGAGCAGCTCGTTTTCCATAACATTGGACAATGCCATGATGTTGAGAGTCGTTTCATATCCACGATCGTGGAACGTTTGAACAAGCGCAAGCGCCTTGTCTACATCTTTGCTGTAGCAGGCTACACGAATCAGATCCAGCATGCTCTCGCTGCGTGGCAAAATATCATTCTCGTCCACACGTCCAACGTCAACCAGAGCAGACAATTTGGTATTTCCTTTTTGCGGGATCACTTTGCGCAGGAAATCATCATTCAGGAAACGCCAAGGTCCTGCCTCTTCGGCACCTTTCAGCAGTTTCGGCGAGTTTTTATAGCCAATTTCCATATAATCAACGCCTGCCTCATTCAATCCAGCGTACAGCTGTTGAACGAAGTCCACGCTAAAGTCCCAATTATTTACCAATCCGCCATCACGAATGGTGCAATCTACAATCTTGCAATGATTTGTCTTCATTTGTCTGCTCCTTTTCTGACCAACTTGTGTATTCCTCTCATGATACTTGAACGTGACAAGAAAAGTAAAGGGATAAACACGTTATTGGGTCTATTGGGACTTCCAGATTCGATCCATCTCGCCCATCTCGGAAGGGTCCGGAACTTTTTTTCCATAGCGTACTGCGTTATAGGCACCAGGCAACACCTCTGAGAGTTTCTGTTCCTCTTGCTTGCCTGATGAGCGCTTATGATGAAGGATAGCCTCTGCTGCTTCCAGCGGAGTCTGCGCGCCTTCGATTTCCACGCCTCGACGTTTGGCACTATCGATCCATTTCCTGTAATAGTAACGTACACGCTCGGCTTCCTCTGATGGGGGTAATTCTTTTTTTCGAAACCATGGTTTTCGTTCTCTCACAGGCGTTTCCAGTGTTTCACTAATATCGATGTATTCGGTCCGCGGTTCGGCACTCCGTTCCTTGGGTTCCATCATCCCCTTCAATCGGTCCATAAGACGATCTATCACCTTCCGTCCCAATTTGAAGATAAGCCATAGAATCAGGGCAGCAGATGCTCCAAGGACGACCCAACCCAGTATGTCCCAGAAAACAGATGGTTCTGACGGTTCCTCCACTCCGCCCGGAAGCATTGACGGGTCCATAGTAGGGGTAGGTGTAATGGGCAGCTCCTGATTGGGAGATGAGCCTATTAACCCCCTGATCCATGCGAGCAGACGATCCCGTAGAGGAGCCAGCCATGCGGCAAGACTGGGAAATGCTCCAATTCCCGTAATGATAATCAACATCCATATCAACCGCTGATGATTCGATCTGGCAAACTCCCGAAGCACCATTCTTTTGCTGCCATCGTTTAGTACAGCCCTGTCCAGCTGCGAGCTGTACACGACCAGCAAACAGCCCACAAAGCTGATTAGACCTGATACGTATAACGTTCCCACATACGGCTGTAGCGGGTAAAGAGGTTCCAGCCAGCGTGAGAAACTACTCAGTATAATGGAACCAACCACACCGAAAATCTGCCATCTCCACATCAAGGTGGAGCGAAGTGTCGGTTCGGGCGCCAAACCTATATAGGCTGATATGATTCCCCATATAAGACCTGTGAACAACTCCGGCAATGAAAGTCCGGCTGCCAAAGTTAATACCAAAGCGAAAAGTGCTCCCAAAAGCAGAGCTGCACCTAACCGAATCCAGGTATTCATTCCCAATCGCTGAAACTTTTGCTTCAGTACCACACTTAACCCGCTTGCTAAAACATAAATGATCATTAATGTGTATGGCAGATAACCGGTTGCATAGAGCGAGGTCAGGGTTAGCAGCGGATACATATAAATGCCTGTCAGTAGGGCTGCTAACAAAGGTATTCCGAGTCTGGATCTGCTCGAAGTCGGTTCACTCATGCACTCACCGCCTTGTTGTTCTTCGCACCGCTTTGTTCACGCTCTACAGGAAGAACAGTTACCCGATGACCTTGCTCATGTAGGCGAGCAATCTCATGCTCCATCGCAGAAGAAACATAGGATGTGATTAAAAGATAACTTTGAACTTGCTGAGCTTCCTCATTGCGCTCCACTTCAGCATGCAGAAATTGCTCCATGGGAACCATGCATTTCAACTCTGTCTCCGCCATCGCTTCCAGCAGCAGCTCCAGATGTGGGCTGCCATAATCGGGCTCAATCCGAAGCGGATCACGCCCTCCGTTTACCCGATAGCCATTATGGGCAAAACCTGCAGGTAGCCCTCTGCCGATCGCATCCACCGCAGCTGTTGCAGCATATCGCAATGCACGTTCAATTGTCTCAGGCCGGGTCACCACGCTCCACATATCCGCTGATTCCTGAATGTTTACAATAATCCAGGACTGTGGATCAGCAGTCCATCCCTGCTTGTATACCTGCAGCTCACCTGTTCGTGCGCTCGCTTTCCAATGAATACGATTCATGGGGTCTCCTGCACCGTAGGGACGGACACCCAGAATGAGAAATGGATCTTCCACGATCCAGCGTGACACTTCAACTTCACCTTGCCACACCTGATAGATGGCAGGCAGTTCCTCTGCATGGACCAGTGAAGGGTATACGATCATGGACAGATGAACAGGGATGGGTTTCGAAGTGCGCCAAATGCCGAACAGATCTCCACCGGTCATTGTCACCGTGTTCAGAGTATATATACCGCGTTGAGTGCACACAAAGGGATGTTTGCGTGTGATACGCGTAAACGGTTTTAATGTAAAGATACTTTTATGATTCTGATAAATGTCGCCTTGACTGATATCCATGCCTGAACTGCTGCGAAATACAAAAGAGCCAGGCATCATCGCCTCAAGTCTCAGCCAGTGAACCGAAACCCGCTTCTCATTGGCAATCGTCTCCACCATCTCCAGCTCATCCCCTGCATAACAGCGAAGTTTGCTGAATTCACGTGTATACTTCAGTTTTCGCAATGCCGGACGTCCAAACCATATGCCTTGTAAGCCAATGACAATGCTCCCGACAACGACAAGCCATAACAATGCCATACTTACCGTCCACTGGCGGTGCCAATGTTCTCCGTAGGCACTTCAGCCTGGCTCAGAATCTCCTGAATCATTCGCTCAGCCATACCCTCCTGCTGTCGTACCCTGTTACGGAATACTAGCCGGTGAGCCAACACAGGCTCAGCAAGCACCTTGATATCATCAGGCAGAATGTAGTCTCTGCCATGCAGCGCTGCCCATGCCTGACTTGCCTTCAGCAGGGCTTGGGCTCCCCTTGGGCTAACGCCAAGCGATAGCTCGGGGTGTCGGCGTGTCTCTTCCGTGAGACGGATGATATATTTTAGCAGGTCTTCTTCGACCTGAACAGACTGGTATGTACGCTGTGCTTCCAGCAATTTTTCGCGACTTATAATTGATGTAAGATCGGCGACCGATCGACCGGCGACAGTACGTCTCAAAATTTCTACACTTTCATCACTGCTCGGATACCCCATCCGAATTTTCATCATAAATCGATCCATTTGTGCCTCAGGCAGCGGGAAGGTCCCCTGGTTGTCAATCGGGTTCTGGGTTGCTATGACGATAAATGGCCGCTCCAGCTGTCTCGTTGAACCATCGATACTGATCTGCCGCTCTTCCATGCATTCCAGCAAGCTTGATTGGGTACGAGGTGTAGCGCGATTGATCTCGTCGGCCAGCACCAGGTTCGCAAATAACGGACCGGGTCTGAACTCGAAATCCCCGGCTTTTTGATTGTAAAAGTGAATCCCAGTTAAATCTGACGGCAACAAGTCAGGAGTGAATTGTATGCGTTGAAACGTGCAATCCAGAGATGAGGCGACCGATTTCGCCAGCATCGTTTTGCCCGTACCCGGCACATCCTCAAGCAGAACGTGTCCTGATGCAATAATGGCTGTCATGATCAGCTCTATGGTTCGTTCCTTGCCTACAATAATTTGACCCACGTGCTCTGTCAGATGCTTGTTCATCTGTTCCATTCCCTGAATATCCATAATGACCTTCCTTTCACAGCTATGATTATGTATCCGCATTCATCCTAACTATAACCCGAATTGTTCGCAAAAAAAACAAAAGGAATCGACGAACGCGTCGATTCCTTTCCAATGTCCTGCAGTTACACCAATGGGAGCATAATCATAAACCGTGTTCCTTCACCCTTTTTACTATCAACAGAGATTGTACCCCCATGGTTTTTGATAATCCGATAACTTACAGAGAGTCCAAGGCCTGTCCCGCTCTCTTTGGTCGTAAAGAATGGATCAAACAGGCGTACAAGCGTGTTGTGGTCCATACCCTGACCATTATCCGCAATGGAAATCTGCACATACCTGTTCTCGGTTCCAGTTGAAATTCGAATTAGGCCTGTATGTTCTTCACCAACGTCCTCGATGGCATCCATCGCATTTTTTACCATATTCAAAATAACCTGCTTAATCTGTTTGACATCGATGGAGACATTCATCGGCGAGTCCGCTTCATCGAGCGTAATCTCGCAACCTTTCATCAAGCCTTCGCTTTCCGTCAGCAGGACCACTTCTTTGAGCAGAGAGTCTACAGACATAATCGTCTTCTGCGGTGCTGACGGTTTGGATGAGTTTAGAAATTCATAAATAATGTCGTTCGCCCTGTCAATCTCCGTCAATATGATCCTGGCGTACTCATCTTTACCCAATTGCAGCAAATGGGGGCGCAGCAGCTGTATAAACCCGCGGATCGCTGTCAAAGGATTGCGAATCTCATGAGCAATGGATGCCGAAATGCGCCCAAGCATGGCAAGTTTGTCATTTTGATAAGCGGTCTGTTCAATTTGTTTATAATCGGATACATCCTTGACACTGAACAAAAAATCTCCATCCATCTGATCTCCGTACGTAACCGTGACCAGCCAGTGTCTGCCATACTCGTCAATCAATTCATGATAGCGCTTACGGTGGAAAATGGTTTCCCGATAGATGCGTAAAATTTTCTTTTTCTTGAATCGGCTCATCTGGGGATGATGCAGCATTTGCATCAGGGTGCAGCCGCTCAACAGACTTCGGGGAAGCTCCAACAATTTTGCCATTTGAACGTTAATAAACGTCAATACACCGTTGCTGTCAAACAACATAATACCGCTATCCAAATGTTCCAGAACATTTTCATATTTGTTGTTATCGAGATGTACAGGCGGGAATCCGTTCGTTGGGTGAGGCACTGTGTCCTGAAATTCACTAATCATGTCAGGTTCCTCCTTTTCACGTAAATGATAAACTTGCCATTCGGACATCATATCATCACAGAAACAGGAAGGGCCGATTTTATTTTTCATTACCGGTGCCCTTTCATTGGGGGGCTGAGCCGCCGAAAATATGGATGGCACGTCCGGAACCCTAGCTGGTCTTTTCCCGGTAACCAACAGTTGATCCGGAAAATAATATACGTTTGTTCCATTCTAACCTATCTCCTATTCCCAAACACGAACACTTTTTTGCTCCGCCTCTTTTGCAAGTCTGTTTTTATCATAGACAAGTTTATAGAAGAGAGTCAATCGGAGAAAGTGTCGAATGGAAATTATTTTAAGAAAAACCTCGAAATAGCGTTTTCGAAAACACAAAAACGAAGCCTTTTCGCTTAAATTGCGAATCAGCTCCGTTCGTATCAGATCACGATCTATATCATGCATATTACATCTATAGCCCGCTTTTGTTATGCTGAATTTTAAGTCTGCGCTGGCTCATCACGGCTAATCGGCGTTTGAGTTCGCTCTCCCATTTCTCATCCTTCATTTCCTTGGCAAGCCTTAGAAGGTCCAAGGACATGTCGATCTGTCGCTGCACGATGACCATTGCATCCTCGCTCTCGCGGTTTACGCAATTTTCGAAGATTGCATCTTCATCCTCAGTCACATAATCCTGAAAATCAATCTCGGAAGCACCGTCACCATGCGCATATTCAGCCAAAATTTCATATTCATTTTCCACTTTGTAATGCACTTCTACCCGGTGACATACCGGACAAAACAGCAGGGGAACATTATGAACCTGGGTGCGGTAATGCTTCAGCGTGCCCTTCGTTCCCACCATACTTGCCCCACAACAGTAACTCATTTTTGTTCACCCTCCTTATTACGTGTCGGGATCTTATATTAGAAACGGCTCTCCCGTACACTTGCACCTTTTCTGAAAAGGAAATCGTTCCATCAGTGTGTCACATTCATCAAAATATTATCATTGCCATGCCCCAAAATATTTACGGGGTTTCCATACCCTATTCGCCTTCAGGCTCTTCAATTCCTCTTTCGAGAGATGTAAAAAACCTCTTATTCCTATAATACATCATTAACACGATTCTTACCCTGTCTAAACACCCCTGTACAACCTCATTTTATATTTGGAAAAAAGGGTGCAAAAAGCCCTCAATCCCGAGAGGGATGAGGGCTTGAACAACAATCGTTCAAGTTAATCAGGCTTACAGGTTGCTGTCGCCTGGTTTCCAGTTCATTGCACACAATCCGCCGGATTGCAGAGCTTGCAGTACGCGAAGTGTTTCTTCAACACTGCGGCCTACATCATTGTGGTTAACTACTTGATATTTCAGTTCGCCTTCTGGATCGATGATGAACAGACCGCGCAATGCAACGCCTTCTTCTTCAATCAGAACGCCGTAATCCTTAGCAACTTGCTTCGTGATATCGGAAGCCAGTGGGAAGTTCAATTGACCCAGGCCATTGCTGTCTTTAGGTGTGTTGATCCAAGCTTTGTGGCTGTGTACGGAGTCAACGCTCACGCCAAGAATTTCAGTATCCAAAGCTTTGAATTGCTCGGAAGCATCGCTCAAAGCTGTAATTTCAGTTGGGCACACAAATGTGAAGTCCAAAGGATAAAAGAAGAATACGAGCCATTTGCCACGATAATCGGACAGTTTCACGGAACCAAAATCTTGTCCGTCTCCCGATACTGTTTCCATTGCGAAATCTGGTGCTGGTCTACCAACCAAACGTTCTGCCATAACTAAAAATTCCTCCTTTGGGATTATGTAAGCAACCCTATGGATTGCTCATCATCAAGAAAAACGCGGACGTTTTTCCTGTTATTAAAGTGTTTTGATACTTGGTAACAAGTACAAGTAAAATGTTATCATCCGGACTTCTCAAAGTCAAGATTATAAACGTTATTTTTTTATAATTATTATAAATAAGAAATTTTCGTGCCAAAAAGATAAAGGGACAGCCCTCTATCTTTCCTGCTGGAAAGCTAAGGGCTGCCTGATCATGATGTCTTATTATGCCTGTTTACGGATCGCTGCAACGATCAGATCGCCCATTTCCGTAGTGCTGATGGCTTTGCTCTTATCTACTGCAATGTCGCTCGTACGATGTCCGGCATTCAGTACCTCGGATACGGCTGCCTCGATGGCATCCGCGCCTTCGGCATAACCGAAGGTTGTACGGAACATGAGCGCTACAGACAAAATTGTTGCGATTGGGTTCGCCAATCCTTGACCGGCAATATCCGGCGCTGAACCATGTACTGGCTCATACAGTCCGAAGCTGCCTTCGCCCAGCGACGCAGAGGCCAGCATGCCAATCGAACCTGTCAGCATTGCTGCTTCATCACTGAGAATATCTCCAAACATATTTTCCGTTACGATAACGTCAAAGCTTGCTGGACGACGCAACAGCTGCATTGCACAGTTGTCTACGAGTACATGCTCCACTTCAACATCCGGATACTCCGGGGCTACCCGGTTAACCACTTCACGCCAGAGACGGGACGTTTCCAGGACGTTTGCTTTGTCCACAGAAGCCAGTTTTTTGCGGCGTCCTTGAGCAATCTCAAACGCCTGACGAACGATACGCTCCACTTCCGTTACATTATATACACAGGTGTCGACTGCTTCTTCACCCTGTGAGCCTTCACGTCTGAACTTCTCCCCGAAGTAAATACCTCCGGTCAGCTCTCGCACCACCATCAGATCTGTACCTTCCAGTACTTCAGGTTTCAAGGTGGATGCATCCTTCAGGCAATCAAATACAACAGCTGGGCGCAAGTTGGAGAACAATCCGAGCGCTTTGCGGATTCCCAGCAAGCCCGTTTCGGGACGAAGTTCCTTGCTGTTGTTGTCCCATTTTGGACCGCCAACGGCTCCGAGCAGTACTGCGTCTGCGCTTTTACATACGCTGAGCGTCTCCTCTGGAAGAGGTGTGCCTTTCTCGTCGATGGCAATTCCGCCAAACAGTGCATGTTCGGTTTCAAAACGATATCCAAACACTTCCTCCGTGCGTTTGAGTACTCTCTCTGCTTCTGCTACAACTTCCGGACCGATTCCGTCACCTGCGATGACTGCAATTTTTTTCACGTCTGTCATGGGTTGTCCAACTCCTTCATTCATCTCAATACGTACGTGTCATACTTAACTCTCTCTTTTGTATCATATTCAGTGGTCATTTGACCAAGATATACAATCTATGACTTTAATAGATTTTGCCTATAAGAGGGTTGGAGTCTGTTGTTCTGCTCGTCTGCGTGGGGTAAAATATAATTTGAAGTCAAATTCAGGTAACTCAGGAGGGATTGCAACCATGCAATACACGTACTTGGGAAAATCAGGTCTCAAAGTCAGCCGGATATGTCTCGGCACCATGAATTTTGGGCCTGCTACAGACGAAAAAGAAGCATTCCGCATTATGGATGCAGCATTGGATGCAGGCGTAAATTTTTTTGATACCGCTAACATTTACGGCTGGGGTGAGAATTCGGGCCTTACCGAGGAGATTATCGGACGCTGGTTTAGCCAGGGT
The DNA here is from genome assembly GCF_047246825.1 of Paenibacillus xylanilyticus. Lineage (GTDB taxonomy): Bacteria > Bacillota > Bacilli > Paenibacillales > Paenibacillaceae > Paenibacillus > Paenibacillus xylanilyticus_B. The sequence continues at coordinate 2,218,549 of NZ_JBFOLB010000001.1, forward strand.
GGCGGCAGACGTGAGAAAGTGGTGCTTGCGACCAAAGTATATGGCTCCATGCATGATGAAACGGATGGTCCCAACAACGATGCCGGCCTCTCAGCCTATAAAATCAGACGCCATCTGGAGGGTTCCCTTCGCCGCCTGCAGACAGATCATGTCGAGCTGTACCAGATGCACCATGTTGATCCGGCCATTTCCTGGGACGAGCTGTGGGGTGCATTTGAAAATGCTGTCCATCAAGGCAAAATTGGTTATGTAGGATCAAGCAACTTCGCTGCATGGCAGATTGCCATCGCTCAAAGTGAAGCCAAAAACCGCCATTTCCTCGGCCTGGTTTCCGAGCAGCATAAATACAGCCTCAACTGCCGTTTGCCTGAACTCGAAGTGCTGCCTGCAGCCAAAGAGCTGGGTCTAGGCGTGATTCCGTGGAGTCCACTTGATGGTGGCTTGCTGGGTCGCAATGCACTTCAGAAACTGGAAGGCACACGCAGTGGAGGCATCGCTGAGCATATTGAGCGTCATAAAACACAGCTTGAGGAATTTGCTGCACTGTGCCGTGATCTCGGCGAGCCACAGGATACCGTCGCTTTAGCCTGGGTTGCTGCCAATCCGGCAGTGACTGCCCCCATTATTGGGCCACGTACGCTGGAGCAGTTCGAAACTTCACTCAAATGTCTGGAAGTGACTTTGGATGAAGCTGTACTTAAACGTCTTGATGAGATTTTCCCTGGTCCCGGTGGACATGCGCCTAACGCGTATGCGTGGTAATTTGGTCTACCTGCAATCATTCGTAATCCATCCTAATTCATAAACCTGTTCACTTAAGGTTATAACAAAAAGTCTGACCCTTCCGTAATCGTTGAGGGTCAGACTTTTTAGATTGTGCATCGAACTGCTGCGCAGATATCAATGCATCCTATGCTTGCTGCAATAATTATTAGAGGTTCACGTTAACCCGATTGGTATATGTTTTGCGTTTCTCGATCAGCTGGTTAAGGCCGTCCACATACGCACGTGCACTTGCGCCCAAAATATCGGTGCTTACGCCGCGTCCCTGAACGGAAACCTGATTTTGGGTCAATACAACATGCACTTCACCGAGCGCATCTTTACCATGCGTAACCGATTTGATGGAGTAATCAGACAGTGTCACTTCTTCCCCGCTTACCTGGTCAATCGCATTGTAAATGGCATCTACGGAACCGTTTCCTTCCGCTTGCTTTTCAACCGTGCTGCCGTCAAGCGTAGCAATACGGACTTTGGCTGTCGGAGTCGATTCATCGCCATATGTCACGAAGATGGATTCCAGTTTGTACACCTCAGGTGCATCCTGCAATTTCTCTTCAATCACGGCCAGCAAATCCTCGTCAGTGACTTCTTTTTTCTTGTCAGCCAGATCCTTGAATTGGGCAAAAGCCCGATTCAGAGCTTCTTCTTCCAGTTCATATCCCAGTTCAATCAAACGTTCACGGAAAGCATGACGTCCGGAGTGTTTACCCAGTACGAGCTTGCTTTCCTTCAGACCAATGGTCTCTGGCGTCATGATCTCGTACGTTGTTTTCTCCTTCAGCATACCATCCTGATGAATACCGGATTCATGTGCGAATGCGTTTGCGCCGACAATGGCTTTGTTTCCAGGGACAACCATCCCTGTCAAACGGCTGACGAGCCGGCTGGTACGTGCAATTTCCGAGAGCTGCAGCGAAGTTTTCGCCTGGAAAAATTCCTGACGTGTCTCCAGTGCCATGGCAATCTCTTCGATTGCAGTGTTCCCTGCGCGTTCACCGATTCCGTTAATCGTACCTTCAATCTGATCGGCACCGTTCAGAATGGCAGCCAGTGTATTGGCTGTTGCCATCCCCAGGTCATTGTGGCAATGTGCGCTCAGCTGTACTTTTTCAATGCCGTGCACATTCTCTTTGAGATGTTTAAAAATGTTACCGTACTCGTATGGGCTCAGATATCCCACCGTATCCGGGATGTTGACAACCGATGCGCCTTCCTCTACGGCCATGTTTACCATCTCGACGAGGAAGTCATATTCGGTACGGCCTGCATCCTCCAGGGAGAATTCAATTTTGGAAAATGATTTCTTCGCATAACGAATGGCTGAACGAGCAGTATCCAGCACCTGCCCTTTGTCCATACGCAATTTATGTTGGCGGTGAATCGGTGAGGTTGCCAGAAAAACATGAATACACGGGTCCTGTGCACCTTTCAGCGCTTCTCTAACCGCATCAATATCCTGCTCTCTGGAGCGGGACAAGCCGATAACTGTAATATTTTTAACCGCTTTCGCTACTGCATTCACCGCTGCCAGGTCGCCTGGAGATGCTGCCGGAAAACCGGCTTCCATCCGGTCAATCCCAAGCCGCTCGAGCTGATGGGCAATTTCCACCTTTTCACGAGTGTTCAGATTGACTCCCGGCGATTGCTCACCATCACGCAGCGTTGTGTCAAATACATAGATTTTACGCACGCCTCGCACCTCCTAGACTGTAATGTATGATTGCCTCTAAACCAGCAATAGCGGCACACGCATAAGCACGGCCGCTATTTCCGGTTAAAGCTGTAAAATCGCTTATTTTATAAGTGCTTGTTCAAAAAGTCAACGATTCAGCACCGAGAAGGTTGCGAGAACCTGAAGGAGGAAGAGCGGAATGTAGGCAAACCTACATGAGCACCGGACTCCGAAGGTAAACGCAAGATTCGATGTCGAGTTCGCTTCATGGGCTACTTCGTGATCAATTGAGGACTTTTGGGACTACCTCTAAGTGCAAATGCTTACTTCTTGATCCAGTGCATCATTTCACGCAATTGTCCGCCAACCACTTCGATTGGGTGTTCAGCTTCGTTGCGGCGAGTTGCTGTCAGGAAAGCACGACCGGATTGGTTTTCCAGGATGAAGTCACGTGCGAATTTACCTTGTTGGATATCCGAAAGAACTTCTTTCATTGCTTTCTTCGTATCTTCAGTCACAACGCGAGGTCCAGTTACATAGTCACCGTACTCAGCTGTGTTACTGATGGAATCGCGCATGCTAGCCAGTCCACCTTCATACATCAGGTCAACGATCAGTTTCAATTCGTGCAGACACTCGAAGTATGCCATTTCAGGAGCGTAACCCGCTTCTGTCAATGTTTCGAAACCAGCTTTTACCAGGGCACTTACACCGCCACACAGAACAGCTTGCTCACCGAACAGGTCTGTTTCTGTTTCTTCACGGAAGGACGTTTCGATAACGCCTGCACGTGTGCAGCCGATACCTTTTGCGTAAGCAAGACCGATGTCTTTTGCTTTACCAGTTGCATCCTGCTCGATTGCGATCAGGCCTGGTACACCGAATCCTTCCACGTAGGTACGACGTACCATGTGGCCAGGGGACTTAGGAGCTACCAGCAGAACATCGCTGTCTTTTGGAGCAACGATTTGACCGAAATGAACGTTGAAACCGTGAGAGAAGAGCAATGCTGCGCCTTTTTTCAGGTTTGGTTCGATTTCGTTTTTGTATACAGAAGCTTGCGTTTCATCAGGGAGCAAGATTTGAACCACATCTGCACGGCTAGTTGCTTCAGCCGGGGACAATACTTCGAATCCGTCGTTTTTCGCAGTGTCAAACGATTTACCTTCACGAAGTCCGATGACTACGTTCAAGCCGCTGTCACGCAAGTTTTGTGCTTGGGCGTGGCCCTGGCTACCGTAACCAATTACGGCGATCGTTTTTCCTTTCAATACGCTAAGCTCTGCATCCTGTTCATAATAAGTAGTTACTGGCATGTTTATAAGTCCTCCTTTGTATTGTAAAGAACCCTTCATTAATGAGCGGGTGTCTCAAGGGACCGGCATGCTGGGTATTCCAGCAACTCAGGTCTGATCCGATCCGTTCAGACACCCGCCCTTTAAAGCGGGTGTGTAGCTCTCTTTTCAAGCGTTACATCACTAAAATGTCGACTTGCAGCAGATGCAGGACTACTATGTCATTCAAGAATCAGTCGAAGTATGTTGGTACTGCTTCTTTTCGCACCCTTGTCACTTTCCCGATATGCATATTAGACCATACAATTAGATCTATTGGCAATTATACGTTGCCACGTACCAGTGCAGTTACTCCAGTCCGCGACAGTTCGCGAATGCCATAAGGCTTAAGCAATTCGATCATGGCATCAATTTTGTCGGTATCCCCAACCACCTGAACCATCAGACTGCTTGGACCAATATCTACAACTGACGCGCGGAACGTTTCTACCACACCCATAATTTCAGGACGTTCGGAAGGTTCTGCTTTTACTTTAATCAATGCGAGTTCACGGGCGACCATCGGCTTAAGGCTGAAATCCACCACTTTGATTACGTCAATGATTTTGTAGAGCTGCTTCTCAATCTGTTCCAGCGTTTTGTCGTCACCAATGGTGACAATGACCATACGGGACAAACCCGCTTCTTCCGACTGGCCTACCGTAATACTCTCAATGTTAAATCCACGTCGACCGAACAATCCGGATACCCGCTGCAGGACGCCAGGCTGATCGTTGACCAAAATCGAAATCGTATGTCTAATCATTCCTCAGCATCCCCCATCAGCATTTGATCAATTGTTGCTCCTTGCGGAACCATTGGATATACATTTTCTTCTTTGCGTACAACAAATTCTACAACGACCGGTCCCGGTGTATCCAGCGCTTCCTGCCATGCCCGTTCAGCTTCTTCCTTGTTCGTGGCACGCAGTCCTTTAACACCATATGCTTCAGCCAGTTTTACAAAATCCGGGCTTCCCGCAAGATCGATGTGGCTGTAACGATTCTCATAGATAATTTCCTGCCATTGACGAACCATTCCAAGCACCTGGTTGTTGATAATGACAATTTTGACCGGAATGTTATTAATCGCGCAGATTGCCAGTTCCTGTGAACACATCTGCATTCCGCCATCGCCGTTAATCGAGATTACGAGTCTGTCAGGGTTCGCCATCTGTGCACCGATTGCCGAAGGGAATCCAAAGCCCATTGTTCCCAGACCGCCAGAGGTTACCCATGAACGCGGTTGATTGAACTTGTAATATTGCGCTGCCCACATCTGATGCTGACCAACGTCAGTGGTAACGATCGCCTCACCTTTGGTTGTATCATTTAACAGTTCAACAACCCACTGCGGCTTCAACTCGTCTTCGGAATCTGTATAACTATAAGGTTTTTCTTGTTTCCATTGCTTGATCTGGTCTCTCCAAGCATCCGCACGCTCTGCACGTTGCACTTCCTTGTTCGCTATTTCGAGTACCGTCTTCACATCACCAACGATAGGGATGTCTGTTGCAATGTTTTTGCCAATCTCCGCCGGGTCAATATCAATGTGTACGATTTTGGCATGTGGCGCAAAACCGTCCAGTTTACCTGTAACCCGGTCATCGAAACGCGCCCCGATGTTAATCAGCAAATCCGCTTGTTGAATCGCCTGATTCGATGTGTATGTTCCGTGCATCCCCGGCATTCCGGTCCAAAGTTCATGTCCGCTTGGGAATGCTCCAAGTCCAAGAAGCGTTGTCGTAATTGGAATGCCCGTTTTTTCAACAAATTCGAACAGCTCTTCGTGTCCACCTGAGTAAACAACCCCGCCACCTGCAAGAATCATCGGACGTTCAGCTTCCTGAATGGCTTGGGCCAGACGATCAACCTGAAGCTTGTTGGGAACCGTCCGAGGGTTATAACCTCTCAGCGTAACCGGTTCAGTGATTGGTTCAAACAACGTTTTGTTAGCTGATACATCCTTCGGAATGTCGATTAACACCGGACCTTTACGGCCTGTATTCGCGATATGGAATGCCTCATGAATGACACGCGGCAGATCTTTAACGTCTTTTACCAGGTAACTGTGTTTGGTAATTGGCATTGTAATACCGGTGATATCCGCTTCCTGGAAAGCATCCGAGCCGATCAGGCTGGAAATGACGTTCCCCGTAATAACTACGAGTGGTACGGAATCCATATAAGCCGTTGCAATACCGGTTACCAGATTCGTCGCACCAGGTCCGGAGGTAGCAATACAAACCCCCACTTTACCGCTCGCACGTGCATATCCATCTGCTGCATGAATGGCACCTTGTTCGTGACGTGTTAATACGTGTTTGAAATCCTCAAAACCATACATGGCATCGTAAATGTACAACACTGCACCACCTGGATAACCGAAGACGCACTCTACACCTTCCAGCAACAAGCTTCTTAGCAGAATTTCGGAACCGCTAATGACCTCCGGCTTCATCCATTTTTCACGTAATTCATCTGTTGATCGTACTTCTGGAATTTGAGCTCCCATCAGTCATCCTCCTCTCGGAATTTACACCATTCTGACATTTGAAGTTACAAAAAAAACCTTTCATCCCTGCAAACAAGTTAATGCTTGCGAGGGACGAAAGGTTGTTGCTTCCGTGGTACCACCCAACTTTGTCCGAAATTTCGCAATAACGGACCTTACCAGGTACAAAAAACGATAGATCAAACGGACACAGCCGTTTTCCATACCTGTTGTCTGTAACGCAGACATACGATTTTCCCTAATACGCAGATGGAGTGACATCCAGTGCTTTTCAGGAAAACAGCTCCGAGGTGAGCTCGTATATAAGGGATTATGGTGGTGGTTTCAGCAGATCCAGCCACTCTCTGAGCAAAAGAGCCCTTAAAACTTCGTCCTCTTCATAGCCGATTAAATATTCTCGTTAAATGTTAGGAACATTATATGATTCCTCGAACCGATAAGTCAATACCTGATTCAGATAAAAATTTCAAACGTCTTCCATCACACTTCTTCGATTCTTAACGTAACCCCATTCCCTGCACTTCATACAGTCACCTTTTCTCTTGCTGCAGGCATAGGATATACGAGCAGCACGACTGGTCCTGAAAGGAGAATACGCATGGTGATTCGGCAACGCAAATCGAGGCTGGATGATGGGGCCATCATGAGTTTAATTGACTCACAACTTGTTCCTCTTTCCCATATGAGTACAAATGAAATCAACAAAATCCGCAAAGATATACCCCTGCGAATGAACAGGGGCATGACCTTTGTGATCTCGCCGGAACAGAATAAAGAGGCTGTTGCATTTGTTCATTTTCTCATGCATGGCGAGCTGTTATATGTGGATATGATGGCTGTTGCTACGAAGGAGCAGCGCAAACGGTATGGTCAGACTTTGCTGCAAAAGGCCGAAAACTTCGCCGCATCACGGGGCTGTAAAAGATCCAAAGTGATGGTCGATGAAGGCAATACAAAGGGACTGCAATTTTATCAAAAAAATGGTTACAGTACTGTTCGTTATATTATGACAAGCCGCTGTTATGAGATGGAAAAAACATTATAGCATGGCCTAGAAAAACCCTGGTGGACGTGGACCCTGACCATAAGGGCCGAATCCAGGGCCAGGGCCAAAGCCGCCACCAAGTCCATATCCCGGTCCGTAGCCTGGACCATATCCAGGGCCAGGTTTCGGTCCAGGTCCATATCCGGGACCGAAGCCAGGGCCAGGACCATAAGCATAAGGCAGTGTAGCAATAGCGAGCAGGTCAAACAATACCAGTGGCAAAATAGCTTTTGTGCGCACTTTTTTACCATCCATACGCTTTAGCACTAATTTATTGCCGGATACTTTCAACAGCTTTCCCGTTACCCGAGTGCCGTCTTTTTTCACCGCAACGATATTTTTGCCTATGAATTTCACCGCTTCACGACGCGTAACATGTTGTTTCATACTTTCCCCTCCTCCTCGGATCATTCAAAACAGTGTATTCGTCCAAGACCTGCTTCGCCTGTTTCTTTGTCCCTACTAAAAAATATGGGTATTCTACCTAACACTCTGATTTGAGAAAATAGCTTGTTAGAAAGCAAAAAAAGGGCCCGCACACAGCGGACCCTTTTCTCTGTAAAACTTGTTAAAAAATTTAATCGATTGCTTGTCTTACCTTTTCCCCGGATCGTATGGTTCGCCGAGTGCAGACGGAGCAGAAGAACGCCCGACTGCCGCGATAAGCACGATAATCGTGAGAAGATAAGGCAGCATATAAATAATTTCCTGGGGAATACTTTGAGACCATTCGAACAACTGCACATAATTTCGGATCGCTTGTGAAAATCCAAAGAATACAGCAGCACCGAAAGCTCCGATTGGATTCCATTTACCAAATATCATGGCTGCAATTGCAATGTATCCTTGACCGGAAACCGTATTATGTGAAAACGTGCCTGTTGTTGTCAGTGTGATAGCAGCACCACCAATAGCCGCAAGTGCACCACTGATCATTACGCCAACATAGCGATAGCGACGAACCTTCACACCTACAGTGTCGGCTGCACTCGGGTGTTCACCCACAGAACGCAGACGAAGTCCAAATGGCGTTTTGAACAGAACGTAATACGTCAGGAACACTAGAATAATCGCCAAATATGTTGTTGGGTAGACGTTCTTAAACAACGCTTCCCCGAGCAAAGGAATATCCTTCAGGAGCGGCACGTCAAATTTGCTGAAGCCCTGTACCAATGGTGAGTCTCCTGATCCTTCAAACAGCAATTTAACCAAATATAGCGTACTTCCTGCTGCCAGGAAGTTGATAACAATACCACTGATAATCTGGTCTGCCTTAAACGTAATCGACGCAACAGCGTGAATAAGAGATACAAGCACGCCCAATGCCACTGCAACCAAAACACCCATCCAGGCAGACGTTGTTCCACCCATGCCTGCTTCTTGGGCATAGTGCGCCCCGATCCCGGCTGCAAACGCACCGAAGACCATAAAACCTTCGAGTCCCAGGTTAGTTACACCGGATTTCTCTGAGAATATCCCGCCAAGGGAAGCAAAAATCAATGCGGTAGCAAAGACAAGCGTCGTATTGATAATTTGCCCAATTGTCAACAAGTCCATCTACAACACCTTCTCTTTCTTGCGCTTGGAATAGAACGGTTTAAGTACCCAGCGCACGATGCCTTGTGCCGCAATGAAGAAGATAATCGATCCAATTACAATCCGAATAATCTCCGGCGGTACATCCGCAGCAAAACTCATACCAGCAGATCCATAGGTAAGCGTACCAAACAACAACGCTCCCAGGAGCACACCAAACGGATGGTTCAAACCAATCAAGGCAACGGCAATGCCGTCAAAACCAGTTCCTGGAGATCCCGACATTACTGTCTGGTACTGGAATACGCCAAGCACCTGGAAAGCTCCACCAAGACCTGCAAGCATACCACTGATAAACATGGCTTTTACGATATTACGATTGACATGCATACCTGCATATTCAGCCGCGTTCGGGTTGTAACCTACAGCACGGATTTCATACCCTTGCTTGGTTTTCCACATGTAGATATAAAAGAGCACAGCCATAACCAGGGCGATCAATGTTCCCATGTGAACACGGGAATTGCCCATGAGTTCGGATAACCAAGTCAAACTGATAGAAGCTGATTCACTGATATCGACTGAACGGTTCTCCCCTTGAAGCAGCAAAAACTGGCGTACAATCAGGTTAGCCAAATACAGACCGATCCAGTTCAGCATAATACTGCTGATAACTTCGTTCACTCCGCGAGCAGCCTTCAAATAACCCGCAATCGCTGCCCACAGACCACCGAATACTGCACCAGCAATCAGTGCCAGTGGAGCATGAATATAGATCGGAAGACCTGCGAATTTAACCCCCACAAATGTAGCTGCTGTCATACCAACGAGAAATTGTCCTTCCCCACCGATATTAAACAGTCCTGCACGGGACGCAAAGGCAAACGCAAGACCCGTCATGATGAGCGGCGTCATCTCACGTACTGCTTCTCCGAAGTTGTACATGTCACCAAAGACCTTTTTAAACAGTGCGCCATATGCTTCAATGGGGTTGTATCCTCCAATTAGCATGACGATACCGCCCAGGATCAATCCCATAAGGATCGCAACAATAGGCAGAATAAAGGAATCACGGGTAAACCATTTCAATACTTTACTCATGTACAGTACCTCTCTTTTGGGTGCTGCCCGCCATCATCAAGCCGAGCTCCCTGTCATTCGTTTCTTCCGGCAGCACCTCACCGACGATCTGGCCCTCATAAATGACAGCAATCCGATCCGAAACGTTAATAATTTCATCGAGCTCGAAGGAAATGAGCAATACCGCTTTTCCTTGGTCACGCTGAGCAATCAACTGTTTCTGGACAAACTCAATAGCACCTACGTCCAAGCCACGCGTTGGCTGAGCCGCAATAAGCAGTTCTGGATTTTTATCGACTTCCCGTGCAATGATTGCCTTCTGCTGGTTACCCCCTGACAGGGAGCGTGCTTTCGTTTCAATGCTAGGTGTCCGCACGTCAAATGCCTCAACAAGACGCTTTGCCTGCTTTTTAATCGCATCGAAATTAAGGAATCCTTTACGCGTGTAAGGAGATTTATAATAAGATTCCAAAACGATATTTTCACTGACAGAGAAATCCAGAACCAATCCGTGTTTATGTCTGTCTTCCGGGATATGACCCACTCCCGATTCCGAAATATGACGCGGCGAATGGTTGGACAATTCTTTCCCTTGCAGACGGATTGATCCGCTATCTACCTTGCGCAATCCGGTCAGGGCTTCAATCAGTTCACTCTGCCCGTTACCATCAACGCCCGCGATGCCCAAAATTTCACCTGCACGAACATTCAGATTCAGTTCATTCAGGACGGAAATACCTTCTTTGTTCTTGGCAGTCAATTTGCTGACTTCAAGCACGTTGGCTCCAGGTGTAGCCGGTTTTTTATCCACCTTGAACGTCACATTACGGCCAACCATTTTTTCGGCAAGCTCATTGGGATTCGTTTCCGACGTTTTTACAGAGTCGATTACTTTTCCGCGACGAATAATGGTGACCGTATCGGAGATCTCCATGATTTCTTTCAGCTTATGCGTGATCAAAATGATGGATTTGCCCTCGGCGACGAGCTTTTTCATGATGACCATCAATTCCTTGATCTCCTGAGGTGTCAGAACAGCTGTCGGTTCATCAAAGATAAGGATATCAGCGCCACGGTACAATGTTTTCACAATTTCAACACGCTGCTGCATGCCGACAGAAATATCATGAATTTTGGCATGCGGATTCACTTTGAGTCCGTATTGCTCGGATAAACGCTGCACTTCGGCAGCCGCTTTTTTATAGTTAATGTTGAGACCTTTCGTTGGTTCAGATCCCAAAATAATGTTCTCTGTTACCGTGAACGGCTGTACAAGCTTAAAGTGCTGATGCACCATGCCGATACCCAGTTCGATTGCTTTGTTAGGGCTGTCGATCATGACAGGCTTGCCATTCACTTCTATGGAACCTTCATCTGGCTGATAGAGACCAAATACAATATTCATCAACGTTGACTTACCAGCGCCGTTTTCGCCCAGCAGGGCATGAATCTCGCCTTTACGAAGCTGAAGGCTGATGGCGTCGTTGGCAACAATGCCTGGAAAACGCTTCGTGATTTGTTTTAACTCAACGACGGGGGTTGCTGCACCCATGTAATCACCCTTATAACTGATATAGTGTGGTTCCGTAAACGTAAGAAAAACGTCCTATCGACGTATGTTCAAGGGAAAAGACCGCGGTTGCGGTTATTTTTCTTGAGATTATCGAATCCATTCAGCTCAGCTGAAACGTATAAATTCCATAATCTTAAGAAAAGCTCCTTCCGGAGCGTTATAGCGTTATTGCTAAAACATTGATTCTGCATTTGGAAGGTTTCCAACAAGCATCCTATAAAACAACGTACAAATGTTATGATGGCCTGAGCAAATTTTCCTGTCCTGACAATCATAAGGCCGGTCAAGACCGGCCTCTGTGATTATTCAATTCGCAGGCTAAGCAATTACTCTGTAGGTACTTTGATTTCGCCGTTGATGATTTTTTCTTTGTATTCGTCTACTTTTGCAAGGATGTCAGCAGAAACATTTTTTGTAGAAGTATCAGCAATACCTACACCGTTCTCTTTCAGAGTCAGGTTTTCGGAACCGCCAGCAAATGTGCCGTCAATAACTTCTTGGTTTACTTTCTTAACTGCTTCGTCAACTTTTTTGATCATGGAAGTCAGGGTAACATCGTCACCGAACTCCAGGGATTGGTCTTTGTCCACACCGATTACCCAAACATCTTGTCCTTGTTTTTTACGGGCAATTGCTTCGTTGAACACGCCGTTACCTGTAGCACCGGAAGAGTGGAAAATAATATCCGCGCCTTGGTTGTAGATTGTAGCAGCTGCTGCTTTACCAAGGTCTGGTTTATCGAATGCACCTGTATAGTTGGAGATCAACTCAGCGTCAGGGTTAACTGCTTTAACGCCTTCTCTGAACCCAACTTCAAATTTCTTGATCAGTGGGCTGTCCATTCCGCCAACAAAACCGATTTTGTTCGTTTTTGTAGTCAGACCGGCAACAACGCCAACCAAGAAGGAACCTTGCTCTTCAGCAAATGTTACGGATTTAACGTTAGGAGAATCTACGACACTATCGATGATCGCCAGTTTGGAATCAGGGTTTTGGTCAGCAACCGTTTTGATTGCATCAGCCAATTGGAAACCGATACCCCAAGTCAGGTCATATCCGCCTTTAACGAACTCGTTCAGGTTAGGAATGTACTCTTCATCAGATTTACTTTGCAGGTATTTTACAGCAGTACCTGTTTCAGTTTCAGTTGCCTGCAGGGCTTCCCATGCGGATTGGTTAAAGGATTTGTCGTTAACGCCACCTACGTCAGTAACCATACCGATCTGCAAATCGGATTTTGCTTCAGTGGATTCGCCACCTGTAGTTCCTCCGGCATTTGTTTCTTCCTTCGGTTTGCTTCCGCAACCTGCGAGCATTACCGAAACTGCCAGCAACATGACCAAAGACAAGCTGAGCATCTTTTTCATTTCTCTTGTTCCCCCTTAATGATATATACCTAATTCCTACCCAGGTCGATATTGAACGATGAACAGATGTCAGATATCATTTTCAAGCGGAATGTATGGTTTCTTCGACATAAAGAGCACATTCACGTCTTAACTTTACCGGATCATCAGCCGAAAAACCGAACATTATGACTAGGAGAGAAAAGTTTAGGACTTGCCTACTAGAGGTGATTATACATTCAACCAGTGTTAAAATCCAGATGTTTCATGACCAAAAATCACATATTTTTAGTCTTTTATTGTTGAAAACGCTTAAAATTTTAGCAGTTTAACACGCTAACGTCACAGCGATGTGATGTTATATAACAAAATTATACCATCATTATCACCAATAACCAGTAACTCCTAGTTTTCATTTGCATTATATGACTGTTCGGTTTTTATGTATCTGCCAGTGGTCTGATAGCTGTAAACCGCATCCAATCTAAGTTTGTCCTCTCGGACCATACTGTATTCGTCCTGCGCTTTCTGGCGTGAAAAAAGCCGCCATAAGGTACGGCGGCTTGCATAATACAATTTAAGCGTTGATTTTGCCTTTAGCTACAGTAGCCAAAGAGTTGAACGCATTGATGTCGTTAACGGCCAGATCAGCCAACATTTTGCGGTTCATGTCCACTCCAGCAAGTTTCAATCCATGGATCAGTTTGTTGTAAGACAAACCGTTTTGGCGTGCTGCTGCGTTAATACGAACGATCCACAGTCTGCGGAAGTTACGTTTTGTGTTGCGACGGTCACGGTATGCGTAAACCAGGGATTTCATTACTTGCTCGTTAGCTGTTTTAAAAATGCGGTGTTTGGAACCGAAATAACCTCTAGCCAGTTTCAAAACCTTTTTATGACGACGACGTACTACAAAACCGCCTTTTACTCTTGCCATATTAAAGAACCTCCCAAATAAATATAAATGTATCCGTGGTATGTGTACGGCCGAAGCCGATCCCCCATACGGAATTTACTAATTTTAAATTTAGCCTTTCAAGTTAGCCAAACCTTGTTTCAAACGTCTTACGTCCCCGGCTGCCATTACTGGGTTACCGTTCAGAACGCGCTTAGCACGTTTGGATTTGTGGGAAAGCAAGTGGTTTTTGTGTGCTTTGTAACGAAGGACTTTACCGGAACCGGTAATTTTGAAGCGTCCTTTCAAACTGCTGTGTGTTTTCATTTTAGGCATTTTGTGTTTCCTCCTTCAATGTTATCAGGCTTTAGGAGCCAGAATCATGATCATACTGCGGCCTTCCAGTTTCGGTTGACGTTCGATGGTGCAGAGTTCTGCAACCTCCACCTTAACGCGCTCCAGAATCCGTTGACCAATGGCGGCATGCGCAATTTCACGTCCGCGATAACGAACAGAACATTTAACCTTGTCGCCTTCTTTCAAAAACTTAACTACATTACGAAGCTTCGTTTGATAATCGTGCTCCTCAATATTGGAACGGAACCATACTTCTTTAATGTCAACAATTTTCTGGTTCTTACGGGCTTCTTTGTCTTTCTTTTGCTGCTCATAGCGGAACTTGCCATAGTCCATGATGCGGCATACCGGCGGTTTAGCCTGTGGTGCCACATTGACCAGATCCAAGTTCAGATCAATCGCCATTTGCAGTGCTTCCCGAATGGGCTTGATCCCAATTTGTTCTCCTTCAGCTCCGACAAGGCGTACTTCCTTCGCCCGAATCTCATCATTAATCATGTGATCTTTACTAATAACCGTCCACCTCCAGGTCATTTTAAATACTGTTAAACAAAAATAAAAGGGATGCCGGTCAAGCTACCGACATCCCTGTAATCAACACAATTCTTCATGAGCATACACTTCATAAATTATTGGGATCGTTGACCAGCCAACGCGAATGTTGGTCAGGTGAGAAGTCGGACTCCTGCTTGTGATTCCATCGCTATTCATTTAACGCACTTGAATACTATACCATCATTGTTGACTATAGTCAACACCTTTAAAACATTTTATTAGATACAGTGGCTTTTCAGCCATTCAACACTCTACCCTTGCTTGCTCTGCACCTCATCCAAACGTACAACACGCGTATGCTGGGTATGACTCCATTGCTTGTTGTTCTGCGTGAAGAACGCATAGAACGTAATTGGATACCAAGATAACAAATAAATCGGGAACACAATCAGATACAGATACACTTTCGCAAAAGTGACCTTCTCCAGTGCCATCGACAGCAGGAACGTGAGAATGTTCAAACCGATGGCAACGAATCCTACCCATAACGGGAAGTAACCGTAGATGTTGGCGATGTGCGGACCACTGAATATAGCTGTATCAACCCACATAACAGCTGTCATCAGGAAGGTCAGCAATACAACGTATACGTTCGCTCCATATACTGCAAGGTCAAATTTGACCAAACTTCTTTCCTTGATACTTTGCCACAGCAGCGGGAAGAAATATCTCCGCGCAACCGTAAAGTGACCTTGCATCCAGCGCAGACGCTGTCTGGCCGAAGCTTTGAATGTCAAAGGTTTCTCATCAAATACTTTGGCATCATAGTTAAATACGGGATACACGTTACGCTGCACACTCCGCATCGTAAACTCCAAGTCCTCGACCAAGCTTGTTGCGCCCCAGCCGATTTCTTTCAGCAAATTTGTCTCAAAACACATGCCTGTACCGCCAAGGAAATTGGCCATGTTCAGGTTGTGACGAGACAACTGCCACAAACGGTTAATGTACCAATACGATACACCGTAAGCTGCAGTAATCCAGGAATCCTCTGGATTTTTGGTATCGATATATCCTTGGATGACACGCGAACCGTTGCACAAGTCATTGTTCATCTCAAGCAGGAAATTGCGATCAACCAGGTTATCGGCATCAAACATCACAACGGCGTCATACTGACGCGGCAATTTCCACAGATACTTAAGCATCCATTCAATCGCGTAGCCCTTACCTCTCAGATCGGCGTTTGTACGCACACATGCATTCAAGCCATGATCTCTGACGATTTGAGCCGTACCATCCGTACAGTTATCACAGATAACAAACACATCGTACAGATCTTCCGGATAATCGAGTTGTTTCAGGTTTTCCATTAACGCACCAATGACCTGTTCTTCATTGTGCGCTGCAACGAGTACAGCGAATGACTTTGTCGCAGGATAATGTTTCTTTTTCTTTTTCTTATACAGACCGAACAGCGAAAACGTGAATTGGTACACGGCTAGCAGTGCCAGTATGACCTGCATCGTGACGAATATAGCGTCCAACATCGTTCTCTGTTACCCCCTTTTTTTCAAACCCTGTTTACTTTAGCGTTTCTCTACCTGATTCTGCATCTTTGTTTTTTTGTAATGTGCAGAATATGACCCTGGTCTTTTGTTTATTACGCATGTGTTTCAAGCATGGTTGCTACCAATTTGGCTGCTTTATCGATTTTGGATGCTTTTCAGCCATTTGTCAAAACCGCAATTTCACTTCCTGAAGCAGAAATGTGAACATTAAACGCTAAATTGGCACTTCGTGATACTGCGCCCTCGCATTCATGCCTGTTATATCTTATTTTCAGCCGTTTGCTTGATTTTTATTTCTAAAGTCCCTGCTTTTTTCATCACCCAGCACTGTCCAAACAGAGGCTTTACCTAAATAACGCAAGCAGGTACCAAAAAGTTCAATATAAAACTCACATTTTTTTAACCTCATTTCAGCCATGTTGAATCATTGTATCTTTTTTAGCTCGTCCGAGTCAAAAAGTTAAGTTGGATGATTAACCACTCTTTAACATGAATTTTACGTTGTTCACATGTCTTCTTCTTGAAAAGGACAACATTTAAAAATATGATAAACATATACCTGAAATAACCTGAACTTCACGAAAAACGGTTATATAGTAATCAGGGCAACACCGGACCCAGGAAACATACCGGAAATACTGCCGCCAATTCGGGCGGCCTGACTGGCAGGAGGCCAATATGAGCCGTTTATTCGTTAAGTTTCAAGAGTATGATCGTAATGTGTTTATGTGGATTAATGGTCGACTTCATAATCGATTTATGAATTTTTGGCTGTATTATCTCACCCATCTGGGCGGAGCAACTTTTTCTATTGCTGTATCCTTATTGGTATGGCTGCTCGCTCCGGCTCCTTGGAATACGACAGGTCTTCAGGCCTGCATCGCATTGGCCGTCAGCCATATTCCCGTGGCGATTGCCAAAAGGCTGTATCCCCGCATCCGGCCGTATCTGGCCATGCCGGATACAATTACATTCCGCAATCCCCTGACGGACCACTCATTTCCTTCAGGACATACAACCGCGGTCTTCTCAGTAACCGTTCCGTTTATGGCTATGGAACCTTTTTTGCTGATGCTGCTGCTGCCGGTTGCGCTGATTGTCGGATTCTCCCGAATTTACCTGGGATTGCACTATCCTTCGGATGTGCTCGCAGGGGCTACAATCGGTACTTTAGTCGCACTTGCAACAGTTGCATTATGGACCTAAAGCGGATATGTTAGACTAAGGAAAACCTAGCAGGAACAGGTGAAGCAAGCGTGGAAAAAAAACGAGTATTACTACTATCCGAAGGCTTTGGGGCAGGTCATACGCAAGCTGCCTATGCACTGTCCAGCAGTTTGAAAAAACTCTCTCCGGAAGTACAAACCAAAGTGCTTGAGCTGGGAAGTTTTCTGAATCCCAGAGTTGCACCACTCATTATTACGGCATACAAAAAAACGGTAACCAACCAGCCCAAACTTGTAGGATACGTATATAGGCATCAATATAAAAAGTCATTAAACCGATTGACTACACTGGCGCTGCACAAGCTGTTTTACACTCATACACGCAGCATCGTACGGCAGCTGCGTCCAAATGCCATTGTATGCACACACCCGATCCCAAGTGCCGTCATATCAAGATTGAAGCGTCTGGGGGTACAAGTGCCGCTCTGCACAGTCATTACGGATTATGACGCACATGGCACATGGATCAGTCCCGAAGTGGACCTGTATCTGGTATCTACAGATGAGGTAAAGTCCAAACTGATGCTTCGAGGAGTTTCCGCAGACAAAATACGAGTTACAGGCATCCCGGTTCACCCCAACTTCTGGGAACATCCTGGCCGGGATGAGATTCGCAACAAGTTCAACCTGAAAGACATGCCCACCGTTCTTGTGATGGGCGGCGGCTGGGGTATGCTAAGTGATGAAGTTGTTAATAAGCTTCTGACTCGGTGGCATAATGATATTCAGATCATTTTCTGTCTCGGACGGAATGACAAAATCCGGATCAGCATGGAACAGGATCCGCAATATCGGAAGGAAAACATTCATATTATCGGCTATACCAAGGAAGTGGACAAATTAATGGAAGTATCCGATCTGCTTATTACTAAGCCCGGTGGAATGACCTGCACCGAAGGTCTTGCCAAAGGCATTCCGATGTTGTTCCATAATCCCATTCCGGGACAGGAAGAAGAGAATGTTCAATACTTTACAGCCAGAGGACTGGGAGAGCCGATTACTTCCCTTGATGTTGTGGTCAAATGGATGAACAAATTGGTACATAAATATCCCGACATCGTTCGCAAACGCAAACGCCATTTGGCACAGATCGCCAAATATCGTCCGATGGAAAGTGCACAAAGCATCATCGATCTTCTGGACCTGCGGCCATTTCAGGCAGATCAGGCCTGATTGCGATGAATGGACTGCGACAAACAAGCCGTGTACACATGTGCACAGAAAAAAAGGTGCCTTCAATCGAAGGCACCCTTTTTTGGTCTTTATTGGATGCAGTAAAATACAAATTACTGAATGCCTGCCGACTTCAAATACGAAGTACAGAACGGCAGCTCATTGATTGCCTAATGACAGGCAAAACGTGCGAAGCCAAACAAATCTATACGGATATTGAGGAAGAGACAGCCGTTCGCAGATGAGCTCTCCATGTCCCCCATTTATATCAGCAGGCTGTATAAACAATTGACGTTAAAAGGGGACTGACGGACGTTATTAACGAAACCCGCATAATGAAAGCCCAGCATCTGCTGATTGAAACCGAGAACTCTGTAGCAGAATTGCAGAGAAAACGGGTTTCACCAACAGCTCCTATTTCTATCGCATGTTCAAAAAGTTCAATGGCGTAACTCCAAATGATTATCGTCGCAAAGAGCTGCACTCGGAGCAACTGTAACCGAGAATACGAAGTACACGAATTACGAACAAAAAAAAGCGACACACGAGGAAAACCAAACCATCCTCACTGTGTCGCTTGTACATTTTACTCCTGATCGTCTCCGGATTCATCCGAAGCTTCACGTACTTTATACTTGTCCAGACGCATTTGTTGATACTCCCGCAGCGCTTCTTCGCCTACGATCACTTCCACACGATGGATGTTCATGCCTTTGCCCATGAATTTTTGCTCGTATTCGGTCATGACATGCTCTTCATTCAATCCATCACGGTGAAGGTTCAGGGACAGATTGGTCATTTGCAGACCGTAGTCGGCAATCGCGTTAAGCGAGAACTCGAACAATGTCTCCGAATCGGTTTTGAAATGAATTTGTCCTTTGCTGTTAAGCAATTCCGTGTATTTCTTCAGAAAACGCGGATGTGTCAAACGACGGCGTGCATGCTTGGCTTTTGGCCATGGATCACTGAAGTTCAAATAAATTCGTTCCAGCTCTCCCGTTTCAAATACATCCTCGATCTGTTCAATGTTCGCCAGTACAAGCTTCACGTTGGGCGGAGTTTCTACATCAGCCTGACTCCAGGCATTACGAGCCTTCTCACTAGCCCGGCGCACCAATTCATCATACATATCAATACCAATAAAATTGTATTGGGGATATTTATAACTCATTTGGCTGATAAACTGACCTTTACCCATGCCAAATTCAACAAAGATCGGGTGGTCATTGCCAAACAGTTCAGCCCATTTCCCCTTGTACTGTTTGGGATCCAGAACAACAAGATCCACTTGCTCCTCCAAATTTTCCCGAATCCCTTTTCTGCCACGTAAACGCATTTTATTCCTCCGTTTGTCCATACTTGTCTCAGACTCATTTTGCCGAAGAACCGGCCAATTGTAAAGAGCAATGAAAAAGGAATCTTCGGATCTGCCACTTGGGGCAAATCTCAAAGATTCCCTCTTCGATTTATTTGGAATTGGGGTCCAACTACTTTAATAGTTCATAGTCTACCTTATCTGGGTGTGAAAAATCAAATGTCTTTTCGAAAGCATTGCGGACTTTTTGTCTTGCAGCCGCTTCCACTTTCGGATTGCCATTGAAACGAACACCTGTCAAGGCCAGTGCCTCTTCTGCCGTCAGTTCTACTGAAACATGATGAAGATTACTGTTTTTAACTTGGGAATTCATTCATATCACCTCACGGTATAGTATGGTCCATGACGTCAATTTTGATTCAAATGCTATGATGAATAGTACCCATTGGATGCTGTCTGACGTTAAGTTAAATATAACACAAGGTGTAAACTATAGCAAGGAGAAAACCTTGATTTTACAGTCTATTTTTGAGTTCGGATTCCCCTTTTTTTGAGTTTTTTGATACAATGGATAAAGTCCATGGAGACACGGATTTGAGGATACGTTCTATCACGTGAATAGATAAACACCTGTCACTTCCAAGAGGGAATGCGGCAGCCAAAGGAGCACCCTGAAGATGAATGCACCTGCAATACAAACTCCTCTTTCCTGGGGAGATAAACGATTCCATACCTGGAATTATGAGATGCGAAACGAGTTTAACAATAAAGTGTTCAAGGTTATGCTTGACGCGGGATTCACCTGTCCGAACCGTGACGGTTCGATTGCCAAAGGCGGATGTACCTTCTGCAGCGCCCGGGGATCAGGCGATTTTGCCGGCAGCAGACGGGATGATCTGGTGACTCAATTTAATACGATTAGAGATAAACAGCATCTGAAGTGGCCAACGGCCCAATATATCGGTTACTTTCAGGCCTACACGAACACATACGCTCCTGTTGAAGAACTGCGTGAGTATTTTGAAGTCATTTTACAGCAGCCTGGCGTCGTTGGTCTCTCCATAGCCACAAGGCCGGATTGTTTGCCAGATGATGTTGTGGATTATTTGGCCGAACTGAATGAGCGCACATACCTGTGGGTTGAAATGGGGCTCCAAACCATTCACGAGTCCACTTCGACGCTCATTAACCGCGCGCACGATACCAAATGTTATGAAGAAGCGGTTGAGAAGCTGAGAAAACGGAATATTCGCGTTTGTACGCATATCATTTATGGCTTGCCTCAAGAAACGCATGAAATGATGCTGGATACAGGACGTGCTGTAGCTAATATGGATGTTCAAGGCATTAAGATCCATCTGCTGCATCTGATGCGCAAAACGCCAATGGTTAAACAATATGAAGCCGGACTTCTTCGTTTCCTGGAACAGGACGAGTACATTAAACTGATTGTCGATACGCTGGAGATGCTTCCACCGGACATGATTGTGCACCGCCTTACCGGGGATGCCCCACGTGATTTGCTGATTGGTCCCATGTGGTCCATGAAAAAGTGGGAAGTGCTGAATTCCATTGACCGAGAGCTGCGATTACGCGATTCATGGCAGGGTAAATATTGGAGGGGAGCATAAGATGGGATTTCTCTCTGTTCTAAGCTGTGCCCATCAGTGGGTATCCTCCCGGTTGCAGCCTGGGGATTATGCGATCGATGCCACAGTAGGGACTGGTGCGGACACACTTTTTTTGGCACAGCAAGTTGGCAAACGCGGCCAGGTCATCGGCTTCGATATTCAAAGTGAAGCGCTGACTCTCGCACAAGCCAGGATTCGCAAACAGGAAGATGGTACGAAGCTTGGCTCCATCTCCCTGTTGGAATTAAGCCATGACCGAATGGCTGAAGCTGTTCCTGAACGATGGCAGGGTGCAGTAGGCGCAATTATGTTTAATTTGGGCTACCTTCCTGCCGAGGGAGCTGACGCCTCCATTATTACTCAAACGGACAGCACGATTGCCGCACTGGAAGCTGCCCTGAGTTTATTGAGACCACGCGGCATTATAACTGCAGTATTGTACCCAGGCCACGACGGAGGTGCACAAGAAGCAGATGCAGTCGTGGAATGGTGCTCCGCCTTGCCTGTTGATCAGGCACAAGTGGTAATATACCGCCAGCTGCAGCGTACATCTTCCCCTTTTCTGATTGGCATTGAGAAAAAGTAATTTCCTTTACTCTCCAAATGCCATAAAATGAACACATTAAAATGCACGACATCGGCGTACATGTATAACGGGCCAAGCCTTATTACCGGTTCGGTTGTTATGACGATGCGTGCTTTACATACTTGTCTGCTGCAACCGTATACAATCGGGAATGCAACAGGCATGAATTGATTAAAGCGATTCACCATTTCATATACTAGAGGAGAGATTACGATGTCTAAGCCATACCCACTGCAATTTCAACCCGAGTTCAAAGAACGTGTATGGGGAGGTCGGGCGCTGGAGCAATTCGGTCTGACACCACCTGAAGGACATATTGGAGAAGGCTGGATGATTGCTGATCATCCCAATGGTACAACCAAAGTCATTAATGGTGCGCTTGCGGGCAAAGGCCTGGATGAAGTACGGGAACAGCTGGGAACGGCATGGCTCGGAACGAAAGGCGTATCTGAAAAAGGAGGGCGTTTCCCTCTCCTGATCAAATTGCTTGACTGCAATGACGATCTGTCCGTACAGGTTCATCCTACAGATGATTATGAGGCACTTCCTCCCGGTGAACTGGGTAAAACGGAAATGTGGTATGTGCTTGACGCCAAACCGGGAGCACACATCATCTATGGATTGAATGAAGGAGTCGATCGTGCGGTACTGAAAGAAGCACTGAAGAATGGCACGGTAATGGACACACTTCGTCAAGTGCCCGTGGAGGCGGGAGACACCTTCTTTATTCCTGCCGGAACAGTGCATGCGCTGTGTGCAGGAGTTGTCGTTGCCGAAATCCAACAAAATTCGGATACGACTTACCGGATTTATGACTACAATCGCCCAGGACTCGATGGAAAACCACGTGAACTTCATGTTGAAGATTCGTTGAATGTGACTGCCTATGAAGGTGCCGGAGCAACCACAATGAAAACCAATAACGCCACACCAGGCGAATGGCTGAAGCTTGCGGAATGTCCTTATTTTGTCGTAGAAAAAGGGATTGTTACGGATCGCTGGGAACTCTCTACCCATGCTGACAGCTTCACTATTCTTGTGGTTTGCGAAGGTAATGGAACCCTGGAATGGGACAATGATACACAGGAGAAAATCGAATTAAGCGCGGGACAGTGCTACCTGCTGCCTGCCAATCTGGGTTCTTATACACTGGACGGCAATACAACAGTCCTTCGTTCTTATCTACCTTAATCAACCAGTGAAGGAGGGGTTACACGATGCAGGAATCTACTTTTGCCCTTGTGGGTAATGAAGGTACCCGTATTCATGTCTACCGCTGGCTTCCCGATCCGGAATGCAAAATCAAAGGCATTGTACAAATTGCTCACGGCATGGCCGAGACCGCAGCACGATATGAGGAATTCGCAAAGTGTCTCACCAGCCACGGGTATGCTGTCTATGCCAATGACCACCGAGGACATGGAAAATCTGTGGAAAGTCCGAAACTGCTCGGCAATGCCGGAGTTGATGCTTTCCGCTGGATGGCAAGTGATATGATTAACCTCGGCGAAGTTGCTTCCAAGGAGCATCCGGGTGTTCCTTTGTTTCTGATGGGACATAGTATGGGATCGTTCTTGGTGCAGCATTTGATGTATGCAGGCCATGAGCGTTACCACGCGTTCATTTTGTCCGGAACCAATGGGAAACGCGGCCTTCTCCGTTTTGGTGAAAAACTGGCTGTTATGCAATGTGGTATTCAGGGTGCCACGCATCCGAGCATGCTGCTCAATGCCATTGTATTTGGCGGATTCAATCGTGCCTTCCGGCCGGCAAGCACACCTTTTGATTGGCTATCGCGAGATGCAGATGAAGTCAAACGATTTATCGACGATCCGTTATGCGGGGCCATCTGTACCGCCGGATTCTTTCGTGATTTTTTCAGGCTTCTGCTGGAAATTCATATGCCCGAGAATATGGAGCGAATCCCAAAAGATAAACCGGTGTACCTCTTCTCGGGAGAACAGGACCCGGTGGGATTGCATGGTAAAGGCGTTCATAACCTGGTTGCCCAATATAGGCAGCTTCAGCTTCACGATGTGGAGTACCGCCTGTATCCTGAAGGACGCCATGAGATGCTGCACGAAACCAATCGTGAAGAAGTATGCTTGCATGTGGTGGACTGGCTAGAGCGTCATATGCCGGCTTTCAGTCAAGACAGTCCTTCTGAGGTTGATGAGGTTATCGCTGATTCAGTATAATGTTCTTCATCATATCCATACAAACGAAAGCCCCTACCGATGAGTACAGCTTATGCTGCGCTTCAGTAGGGGCTTTCGCTTTCACGAATCTATAATGATAGCTGTTTATATTTCAATCGAGTTACCCTTCAATTAACAGGGATTCCGGATCTTCCAACAGTTCCTTCACTGTGACAAGGAAACGCACTGCCTCGCTTCCGTCGATAATACGGTGATCGTACGACAATGCGATATACATCATTGGACGATTTTCCATCCGCTCTGCATCAATCGCAACAGGACGAAGCTGAATCTTATGCATACCGAGAATACCCACTTGAGGTGTATTCAGGATCGGGGTCGACAACAGGGAGCCAAATGTTCCGCCGTTGGTAATCGTGAATGTACCACCTTGCAGGTCGGAAAGTGCAAGTGAGTTCGAGCGCGCTTTGGAAGCTAGGTCCGCAATGCTCTTTTCAATCTCGGCAAAGCCCAGACGATCTGCATCACGAACGACTGGAACGACAAGACCTTCCTTGGCAGATACTGCGATTCCGATATCATAATACTTTTTGAGGACAACATCTTCCCCATCAATCTCAGCATTGATCGTTGGGAATTTTTTCAGTGCCCCAACAACTGCTTTGGTGAAGAAAGACATAAATCCAAGACCAATATCATGCTTTTCCTTGAACTTGTCCTTACGACGCTTACGAACATCCATGATTGCAGTCATGTCTACTTCGTTAAACGTTGTCAGCATCGCCGCGGTTTGCTGTGCTTCAACCAAACGCTTCGCAATCGTAGCCCGGCGACGGGACATGCGTTGACGTTCTACCGGTTTCGCATAGGTCGATCCTCCAGTTGCCGGAGCACTTGCTGGTGCTGCCGGAGCTTTGCTTGCAGGAGCTGGCGTCGGAGCAGGTGCCTGCGTGCTATGACTTTTCACGTCTTCCTGGTATACACGTCCAATCGGATCTTTGCTCTGAACCTGATCCAGCTCAATGCCACGCTCGCGAGCAAGCTTGCGTGCCGCAGGTGACGCTGTTTTGGTTCCGTTATCGGAAGATTCCGTTGCCGTTGCTACAGCAACGGGAGCAGGTGGTGCAGCTACAGCTGCTGCTTCAGGAGCTGGCACCGCAGCCTGTTTCTGTTCTGCTGCCGGCTCAGAAGCGGGTGCTCCGTTTCCTCCTCCAGCTGCGAGTGTACCAATCGTTTCTCCGATTTCAACAGTCTCGCCTTCCTGACGAATGATTTTCTCGAGTACTCCGCTCTCTTCCGCACTGATTTCGATATTTACCTTATCTGTTTCCAGTTCCAGAAGAACGTCGCCCTGATTCACGGTTTCCCCTTCTTTGACAAGCCATCTGGAAACCGTTCCTTCGGTAATTGATTCACCCATTGCAGGTACTTTAATTTCACTCACAGCTGTTACCTCCCCAGTGGAATATTATTCTTCGTCGTTTGCTTCAACGCGGATGTAATAATCAGTTGCTGTTCCATGCTATGCACACTTTGATAACCGCTGGAAGGACTCGCGTGTTCCGGACGGCCTTCATATTTCACGGTTGTTCCTTCCGGTGCAATGGCACGCAAGCGAGGTTCCATGTATGTCCAGGCTCCCATGTTTTTGTTCTCTTCCTGAACCCAAACCAGTTCTTTCAGCTTGCTGAAACGTGAAAGTACACGCTTGATTTCTTCCGCCGGGAACGGATACAGCTGTTCAACACGGATAATGTGAAGCCAGGACCAATCTGCTTTGTCTTTCTCAAAAGCATCCTCGAGATCAATGGCGATTTTACCACTGCACAAAATGATGCGTTCCACGCGATCCGGTTTGGTTCCCAGCCCAGCTTGCTCCAGTACAGGCTCAAACTTGCCTTCACTAAATGCTGTAGCGGGTGATGCCACACGCGGATTGCGAATGAGGCTTTTCGGCGACATCAATACCAGTGGACGTGCATCTTCCGTTTCTGTCAACGATGCCTGACGACGCAGCAGATGGAAGTACTGGGATGCACTCGTCAAATTGGCAACCGTCATATTATCTTCTGCACAGAGCTGCAGGAAACGTTCGAGACGTGCACTTGTATGCTCAGGTCCCTGTCCCTCGTTTGCGTGAGGAAGCAGCATGACCAGACTCGATTTTTGAGACCATTTGGCACGGCCGGCGGATACAAATTGGTCAAAAATAACCTGCGCACAGTTGGCAAAATCACCAAACTGGGCTTCCCAGATGACAAGCGTGTCCGGGGAATACACATTGTATCCATACTCGAATCCAAGCACCGATTCCTCAGACAATGGACTGTTGTAGATCGCAAATGCTGCACGTGCTTGTGGCAAGTGATGCAGCGGGCAGAACGTTGTGCCGTTCTCTGAATCATGCAATACCAGATTTCGATGGGCAAATGTTGCACGCTCTGCATCCTGTCCGCTGATCCGGATAGGCTTGCCGTCAGCGAGAATCGTGGCAAAGGCAAGTGTCTCGGCAAGACTCCAGTCCACTTTTTCACCCTCGTTCAGGGCAGTACTGCGACGCTGCAAGATACGCTGCAACTTCGGATACACATTGAAGTTCTCTGGCCATTTCAGCAGATCGGCATTGATGCTCCGCAGATTCTCCAGCGGTACTGCTGTTGGAATAAGCGATACTGCCTCAGGCTGACTGGCTTTCAATTGGGACTGTTCATGAACTTCGTTTTTCTTCATTTGTTCGTAAGCTTCTTTTAGGCGGCCCGTCACCGCATCACGAATGCTATTAATGGATGTATCATCGATAACCGACTCCTGTTTGAGTTGGTCCTGATACAGATGACTCACTGTAGGGTGACTCTTCACTTTTTCATAAACCTTTGGTTGCGTTGTTTCCGGATCGTCTGTTTCATTGTGACCGTAGCGACGGTAACCGATCAGATCAATCAGGAAATCCTTCTTGAACTTGTTGCGATACTCTGCTGCCATACGGATAGCTGCGATGCATGCTTCCGGATTATCCGCATTCACATGGACAATTGGAATCTCGTACCCTTTGGCTAGGTCACTCGCGTAATACGTTGAGCGGGAATCACTGCTATCCGTTGTAAAACCGAGACGGTTGTTCACGATAATGTGAATTGTTCCGCCATTTTGATAGCCCGGCAGTGCTTTGAAATTAAGTGTTTCCGCCACAATGCCTTCACCAGGGAAAGCCGCGTCACCATGCATAAGAATCGTCGCTGCTTTTGTAACGTCCTGTTTCGGATATCCCGGATCACGCCGATCATCCTGTGCCGCGCGAGCAAAACCTTGAACTACAGGGTTCACGTATTCAAGGTGACTCGGGTTATTAGCCAATGTCAGACGAGCCTGTACTGCTTCGCCATCTTTCACAAAGCGATTCGCACCGAGATGATATTTGACATCCCCAGTCCATCCATAATTGATTCCGGTCGATCCTTCGGACGGAACCAGATCCTTGTTCGGGGAATGATGAAATTCAGAGAAAATTTTGCTATACGGTTTGCCCAGTACATGAGCTAGTACGTTCAGGCGACCACGGTGGGCCATCCCCATCAAAATGTGACTCGAGCCCGCTTGCGCCATAATGCGTACCGCTTCATCCAGCATCGGTACAAGCACATCGTTCCCTTCAATGGAGAAACGCTTTTGTCCCACAAATGTTTTGTGAAGGAAATCCTCGAACTGCTCCACTTCAACCAGACGTTCCAGCAATGCCTTCCGTTCCTCCTGATCCAACGGTGCAGGAGACGTACGGGATTCCGCACGACGGTTAAGCCACTCACGTTCATGCACTTCATGAACATGGCTGAATTCATACGCCATCGGTCCAGTATAGATCTGACGCAAACGCTGAATTGCATCCCAGCCGTTTGTGGTCTGTCCATCTGCACCTTCCCAAATCAGGGAAGCGGGCAGTGCTTTCAAATCTTCTTCATTTAATTCAAAATGCTTCGGTTCCAATAAAGATGTATCTGAATCTTCACTTATGCCAAGCGGATCAATATCCGCGGCAAGGTGTCCATACGTTCGAATATTCCAAACCAGTTTCCCGGCTGTAACCGCTTTCTGTAATAACTGAATATCCACGCTCCCGGAAGCCGTTTGGGCGTTGCCGGAATAAGTGGCTGTATGTGCATCTCTGCCGGGCATCGGCGGAGCACCCCATTGTTCAAACAAATCCCGATATGCCGGTGTCACCGAATTAGGGTCTTGAGAGAATAATTCATATTGTTCCTGTACGTATCCCAGATTGGGTCCATAGTAACTTTCCCAGGGCTTCTTGTTGCCTTCCTCGATCGTCATCGACGTTCCCTCCGTCTTGATTTAGTCGTGTTTTTTGACGGAAATCATTGACTAAGCCGTAATTTGCGTTCGTTCAACATTTTAAGCGAAATTTTTCATGAAGTCCAATCATCGTGCTGTTGGGGGTAAATTACGTTGTTTCGACGCTCCCGTCAAGGTTTGTCTGCGTTTTCAATAACATAATAAACAATAATTGTATATCCCGTCGCGCAGATGTCGAATACTGTCCAGATCCGTTCGAGGGTTACACTCAGCTCAACTTAGAATTGAAGTCGTGTTCTACTGTCTATTCTATAAACTTTTGCGCTCAGGAGCATTTCCTATTTTTAGTTCGATTGATGCATAAATTAGATGAATCAGAGAAATGAGGCATAAACTCTACATATCGTAGATGAATAAGCTCCAAAGTTTCCGCGTTAACCCCCTTTAATAAGAATTGTGGTCCATAACCAGCCAAAACAAACCGTCAAGTTAAACATTAACCATTTGAGAACAAATTCAATAAAAAAAGACCGTGAATCCGCAGATTCACAGCCTTTATACCCAGTGTAAAAAATTGAATCGGAGTAGCGGGATTTGAACCCACGACCTCACCCACCCCAAGGGCGCGCGCTACCAGGCTGCGCTATACCCCGATATAATCGCAAATCGAATTCGCGAATTATAAATTGCATTTCTTTTGCATACCACCTGTCATTTGACCTCGAACAGGATGTTAGTTCAAACATTATCCAGATTATACCTTACGGCCGCTTTGCCTGGCAATATATAACATCATGTCTATTTTCACAAAAATAACTTCAGTACATCTTGTCTGTATTTCTATATTCAATCCGGATTTTCAACCACGCCCATGGATCATATGCGATGCAAACGGTGTTAAGGAGAGATGTCGAACCTGCTCCAAAGTAAACCAGTCGGCACCCAATGAATCCTCACCATCCGGTTCCTTCCTGATCTCATTGGCCTGACTGTCTGATTTTAAATACACATGATACAGAATACCGATATGATGCATCTCTTCCGGCTTTCCCTGATAGACCCACTGCACCACATTGGATTCCGTAGAGTGTATGATCACTTGCACATCTGTGAGACCCGT
Source organism: Paenibacillus xylanilyticus (assembly GCF_047246825.1). GTDB lineage: Bacteria > Bacillota > Bacilli > Paenibacillales > Paenibacillaceae > Paenibacillus > Paenibacillus xylanilyticus_B. The sequence continues at coordinate 2,248,265 of NZ_JBFOLB010000001.1, forward strand.
TTCTTCTTCAATCTCGCGGTGTAGAGCGGCTTCTGGTTTTTCTCCAAACTCAAGCCTGCCACCAGGTAAATCCCAATGCCCCTCATATGCCCCGCGTGCCTTATGAATCAACAGCACCTTGTGCTGCCATTGGACCAGACCGTATACTCCCAGATGTGTATGTCGATCCATTAATGACTCCTTCTTTCGTCTGTGAGATACCTGACCTGTTCTTCCAGTTTACGTATGCGCTTATTCATCTGATAAAACGATGGAGTGAAGATTAACCCCGTTATAATGACAACCACCCAGATCATACTCAAAGGCTTCAGCTCCACTTCTCAGATTCAATTGCCTGTAACGACAAACGAATAACCAGCTCAGCTCCTTCAATCAGCAAGGCAGTTAATCCAAGTTCAGAGCCGGATTGATGATTTTCACCATCCTTCCAGAACGCAGCTTCTCCAGCACGGATAACCACACGTTCACCTGCCTCTCCTTCAACCCAACCTTCACCTTCCAGCACCATAAATACTTGCTCACCCACCGCTGGATGCAGCCCTAGATGCCCTCCCGCTGCCAGTTTTAGATGAGACACATGGCATCCTGATGTGTTTTGGAGGATCGGTGTAATTTTTGCTCCGCTGCTGCCAAAGGCCGTAATGATTCGAGCATTCTCAGCTTCCATGCGATATAATTTCACTTATCGTTCTCCCTTGTAAGGGTATCCAGGTCCAAGGCCAGACGGATCATATCCACGCAACGAATACCGTCTTCCACAATTTCTTCCTCATAGTGTCTCACAAAGAAATCGCGATCGACCCCTACAATACGGAAACCGCAGCGCTGATAGAGCTTCAGCTGGTGAAAGCTTGAATTGCCTGTTCCAATCTCGACAGTTCGACAGCCCAGCCTGCCTGCAGCTTCGATCGCTTCCTTGATCATGTGTTTGCCCACGCCCTGTCCCTGTAATTCTTCCTGAACAGCAATATTCACAATCTCAGCAGTCTCTGGCCGAGTCTTAAGCAGGACAAACTCGCCTACCATCTCACCTTCATATTCAGCAATAAAACAAACCCCTCGACTTAAATATTCGTCCACCTTGGTTTTGGAGGGATCAGCCATTAACAAAAGATCGTATGGTTTTTCTTCTTCCCAGTCCAATATTCTGAACGTTAGTCTCATGCGAATCTCCACCTTTTCATCGTACAATATTCATTTACGGCCCGTTTGCGGAAGCCTATGTATCGGCAAAATCATCAAACTTGGTGTTTCTCGCCAATCGCGCCACCAGATTTATACCGTAGTAGCGAAACGTATTAAGTTCTCTTCTAATCTGGTTACAACCCACTTTTGATCAAAACTCTAACTGCTCTGCTGCTCCATCCTGATTGGAATAATGGCGAACCATCATGCCGCTGGCTCTGCTCATGCCCTGTTTCTCATAGAAAGGCTGTGTTTCTACATCGCACAACAGATCGATCATGTATAGACTTTGGAGCCTATTCAGCATTCTCTCTGTCAACGTTGTCCCGATTCCCTTGCCCTGAAACTCCGGTACCACTTCCAGCAAAGGGATATACGCACTGAGCACCCCGTCCGAAATCGCCTGAATAAAACCTATGACATTTCCGGTCTCATCATCCACTGCCAGTTCAACGGCATAGGATTGTTCCAACAGTTTTAGAAAAGTCGCCGGGGATGGGGGATTCGGCCAGCCATCAAAAAAATTTCCGCTTAGTTGTTCAACACCTATTCCGTCCAGCTTCGATCGGTATGACACCTTCATCGTTCATATCTCCCTTCAAAAAAAAGCAAACTTCATTATATCACAATATATGGATACGTATACATAGAAATGGATGATACATTCTGTTCAATCCTTATTTGGGATTAAAGCTAAATTACTGCTTATATCCTTCAGGCGCCCTACTATTTCAATACCGCATCGGTATACATCATAAACGTTTCTTTTAGCGTACGGTTCGTCGACTTTTCCCAAATGACACTTCGTTCAAAAGTACCCTCCTGAAAAAATCGCGGAAATCGCTCCGCAAACCAATCCTGCATGGGCAGATCAAGTGCCTGTTCAACAGGGATCCATAATAATTCACCTTCAGGCGGATCCTGCAGCAATTCACCCACGAATGAAGTTGCCAAATAATTAAATACCATATAACGCAGTCCCTGCTCCGGGTCACAAAACTCATCCAATCCCTTATATGTAATCTCACTGACCATTAGTCCCGTTTCTTCCTGAACTTCCCGCATGGCTCCGTCCACGATGCTTTCCGGAAAATCCACCTTGCCTCCAGGCGCAATGTATCCCGGAAATCCTTTGCGATCAGGCCTGTTCATCAACAGAACCTGTCCATTCAACTTGTCCCATACCATACACATCGTGAATATTTCAATTCTCGTATTCATTACGTTCCCCCTACTGCTGATCTCACATGGTTGTACATTAACATTTCTGGTCATCCCATGGATTTTCCTGCCTCTTCGTATAGGTAAAAAATAAAAGCAAACAGACCCCGAAGGTTTCTTCGAGGCCTGCTATTAATCGTCCATGTTCAGTCCATACTTGTAATCAATACTCTGCGTTCTTTCCACTCGGCGCGTCGGTATGCCTGAAGCAGACCAAATTTGCGGATACTTGCTTTGGGTACCGATTTGTAAGGCAGACCAACTGTGAATTCCTGCGTAAATGGAAAGTAAGAGAGTCCTACTTTATCACTGGTGAGCCATTCGGCCCGAATCGGTTGTCTCCCACATGCATCAAAGGTACAGCTGAGTCCCTCGGCAAAAAAGTCATAACGTGACGCAGGGGTGCCCGGCTCCTCCATACAGAGAAAGAGGCTTAGCTGATCACAGAAAAGTATAATTTCCAAATCGCTCTGCAGACTCTTCTTAAGCGGCTCTCCTCCGCCCAACTGCTGCTCCCAATCCGTCTGCAGCTTCTGTTCTTCGTTCAGATAGTCCCTGATATCATCATCATCAATAGGGTTAGCACCAAGGGTTTTCTGGAACAGCTCGGTGTACATCATACTGCACAACAATCCTGCATACAGACTTTTTTGACGGACTTCCTCAATCCCTTTTTGGTAAAATACAAAACGCGGGCGCAGCGGAAAATCGCGGAATGAATACGGCGACTGGCTGTAATCGTTCCAGAACGGTGCAGAATCCAGCTCAATCCAGCCCCGGTCATGTTCTCTTGCAGCAAGGATAAGCTCCTCCCGGTGACGGGAATCGGCGAGCAGTTCATCTTTCCAATGGGAAGCCATCACACCGGCTACTTGTCCATGCTCATGCTGTGCGGTCAAAACAAAATCATGCTCTCTCTCATATACGATCATTTGCTGTCACCCTTCCGCATGGTATACTTCGAATTTAACAACTACTGGTACAAATCTTTCGGATATCACTTCATTTATTCATCTTCATGGGGCAGCGTAACAGAATTGCAAATGTAAAGGTGTTGTCAGTTCCCTGAAATTTGGTACACTAAAGATTGTGTCACTGATTACATTACATACAGAAAGCGGGATCTCATGAATTTATACTCTCCTTACATCGAGTTTAACCGCAAGGAATGGGCTGAACTGAAGGAACATCAGACCACTCTTCCACTGACGGAAGCCGAATTGGAACAGCTAAAGGGATTGAATGAAGAGGTATCCATTCAGGAAGTGGAAGATATTTACTTACCTCTTACCCACTTTATTGACTTATATGCAAGAGTTTCGCGCGAATTGAATCGATTGACCGCTTCTTTTTTGAAAAAGGAACAATATCCCGCTCCCTACATCATTGGTATTGGGGGCAGTGTTGCCGTGGGCAAAAGCACAACTGCCCGTTTGCTCCAAGCCATGCTTGCCAGAGGCAAAAACAAACCCAAGGTTGATCTCGTTACGACCGACGGTTTCCTATATCCCAATGCCATTTTGGAAGAGAAGGGCATCATGAACCGGAAGGGATTCCCCGAAAGTTACGATATCAAATCACTCATTCAGTTCATGGGCGATGTGAAATCGGGTAAACCCGAAGTAAAAGCACCGGTGTATTCCCATCTTGCCTATGATGTCATTCAAGGGGAAGAGCAAACGATCTGCCAACCGGACATACTCATTATTGAAGGCATTAACGTCCTGCAGGTGAAAAAAGAAACTCCGCTGCTGGTCAGCGATTTTTTTGACTTTTCCATCTATATTGATGCGGAAGAGGAGCACATCCGGCATTGGTACATTGAGCGGTTCAAGCTGCTGCGCAGCACAGCGTTTCAAAATGCGAATTCCTTTTTCCATGACCGCTTTGCGAATATCGGTGAAGAGGAAGCAGTACTTACGGCCAGTCAAATCTGGCAGGATATTAACGCCAAAAATTTGCACGAGAACATTTTGCCAACCAAGGGGCGGGCCAGACTAATCTTAAGAAAAGAAGCCGACCACTCTATTCAGCACATTAAACTGCGTAAACTGTAGGTGCTCTCAGCAAGGTATACTGAAGGTCAATCTACCCATCTTCTAAAGGAGACAATAGCCTATGCAAACCTTAGTTGTACTCGGTAGTATCATGATGTTGCTCGCCGTAGCACTCGGAGCATTCGGTGCACACGCGCTCAAGCGCAAATTATCTGCTGACATGATCAAAATCTACGAAACCGGGGTTCAGTATCACATCGCTCACGGTCTCGGATTAATTCTGCTTGGATTGATTGCTGATCGCCTGGAACAGCCTTCCCTCATTATGGTAGCCGGATGGCTGCTGTTCGCAGGCATTCTCCTGTTCTCGGGCAGCCTATATGCGCTAAGCATAACGGGAGTTCGCAAACTTGGTGCCATCACGCCACTTGGCGGAGTCGCATTTCTGGCCGGCTGGATCTTGGTGATGATTGCCGCGTTGTAATGTAATCTTGAATTGTAGACGAAAAAGAGTGTTCTAGCCGATGTAAATGATCGCTGGAGCACTCTTTGTTGTTTAATCGATCCAGATTCTGCGAATGGAGGGTGACTTATGATCTCCTTGCTGCCGTTCCAGCACATATACATCAGGATTCGTGAGCAGCTTCCACTCTTCGTATCCAAAGGACATATCATAATGACGAATGAGCAGAGATAACAAGTTGCCGTGAGTTACTACAGCTGCACAATACTCTGGACGGTTCCATAACTCCTCCAACACTTCCATCCCGCGCGCAGCAGCGTAACGCGATGACTCTCCGCCTTCTTCGATCCAGTCCTCGTCCGTGTATGTACGTTCCAGTACTTCCATCCAGTTCTCCAGATGACGGGTACTAAGCACCCTTTCCTGAAGCCGCTCATCGGTATGTATATGCTGCCCTGCTGCCCTACCGAGCGGCATTGCCGTCTGGAGCGCCCTTTTCCACGGACTGGATACAATATAGGATATGGAATGTACAGCAAGCATTTCGGCCAAATTTTCCGCCTGACGAAGTCCTTCATCTGTAAGCTCTGCATCCGGTTCCTGTCCTGTAGCCTTGGCGTGACGAATGAGGTAAATAGACTGCAGGGTTCTCACCTCCTAGGGATCCATTCACATGTAATTGGTGTCAAGGTACTCCAGTGCACGTCTCATGTTCTCCTGATCTTCCAAACGACCTGATGAGCTGAGAAATGTCACCTGCTCCCTCGGTCTCATTCCAGTTTGCTCCGTCAATCCGAGCAGGTGCTTCAGGCGGTTGACTGTGCCTGTGCTGCCATCAATAATTTGCACGTGATCCGGAAGAACGGTACGTAAAATTTGTGTATAGAACGGATAATGCGTACAGCCAAGAACAACCGTCCCGTATGCATTCAGGTCAAGATCAGCCAGCTTCCGGCGAAAGTACGCTGCACTCTTTTCCGGATCAAAATCCAGCTGCTCACACCATTCCACAAGTTCAGGAAGCGGTATGGAATCCACACTGTGGTGGTCATCCACACGCGATACCAGTTCGTTATATTTGTTCTGACTCAAGGTCAGAGCCGTTGCAAATACAAGCACTCTTTTTCCGCTTTCACGGTTCATCTCTACTGCTGGCTTCACAGCAGGTTCCATCCCAATGACCGGGATATCATACATGGCACGCAAATCCTTCACAGCAAGACTTGTCGCCGTGTTGCACGCAATAACGATCGCTTTTACGTTTTCCCGAACGATTGCTTCAGCGCATTCGAAGATGTGACCTCTTACTTCATCTGCAGATTTGGTTCCATAGGGAACATGTAGTGTATCAGCATAATACAGGAATTGTTCTTGCGGCAGCTGCTGCATAGCCTTATGCAGGACCGTTAAGCCGCCAATGCCCGAGTCAAAAAATGCAATTTTCTTATTCAAGGGTTTCACCTCTATAACGTATTCTTTTGGGTTCCAGGAACCTCTATTTCCTGCTCATGATGACTGGAGGTGAGGTATGTTCATCGAGAATTGTTTTATTCTTCGTTTATTTTATACTGCCTGAGCCAGTCTTTGCCACTATGCCATTCGTTCACAAAATTCCGCTCCCCGAGCAGCTCCGTACTCGCCTGGGCCATAATCCATTCCTTGAGACCGTTCTCCGGACTGGATTCAAGTTCCTGCAGCAGAACGCGCAGTCCTTCCTCACCCGTATTCAAGATTTGTTCGTACGCATCCGGGCTGCCAGCAATATAGTCATTCGGATTACTGCTGGCCATAATAACAGGTTTACTAACCATCTGCTGCAGGCTGCGTTCAATTGTCCCTGCTATATTTTGTTCTTCCGTCTGAGTGGAGCACGCAGCCATCATGAATACTGTACTCAGAGATACCAAGCCGCGTACCAAACGATTACGAATCACTGTTCCACTCCTTTCAACAAAAAGTTTAATGAAACAGGGACTTGCCGTCCATTTCCCAGTATCGTTCCTCCGCAGGCACCCGACCCAGGAAATCCTCATAAGTTCCAATCCAGCCTTCAGGCATGTAATGTTCAAAGGACGCAGGCTCAGGGAACATGGAGCAAAACTGCCTTTTGTCAAAATCCACAAGGAATGACGGTACGAACTTCAACCATTCATCGCCTTCCCTGTGCTGTTCCCTGAATTGATGCAAGTGGTATCTCAGCTCTGCGGCGGTCACTTGCTCGTCCTGAATGGCCTGCAGGAATTGGGCGGCGGTGTCCTCATTCAGCACTTGAATGCCGAACCGTTCCTCCATCTCCACATTCAAAAACCAGTACTCCCGCTCGGTTACATACCAGCACCACGTTCCATGAAATAGGACTCCTGTAATGGTATTCTTCGCATAGACCGGTTCTGTCTTCATGATCAAGCCTCCTGTTCCTGCTCCAGAGCGAGAGCTGTGTCATTGCCCGAAAGTCCAAATGCATTCACCGCATTCGTGATAAATTCAGCATAGCGATCATCATAATTATACGCTTCCCGATAAATACGGATATGGGCTTCAATGACATATTGCAGATCCTTTTTTACATACGTTCGAATCAACCGAATCCATCCTTTATGATGTAGTCGTGATGCTGAAATCCATGCCGAACTGGATTAACCCCAACTTGCGGGCCACCTGCTGTGAAGGGAGATTGTCCCAGGATGTACTGTAGAGAGGAATGCGTCCGCTCTCTTGAACATGATACTGCCAGCATTTTACCGTCTCTACTGCATATCCATAGCCCCTGTATGCAGGCACAGTGTATAAACTCGCCTCAGCGCCCCGCTGTGAAACTCGGGCAGAGCAGCATACAGCAACGGCCGAATCTGCAATAATATAAGCGGCCACAGGCATTTTCACACCCAAGCGATCCATTAATACCGGGAAATGCTCTTTTAGCAGGAAACGGTTATTATAATCAATGAACTGTACATTCAAGTTCCATTCGTCATACTTCTCCCGAAAGGTATATGCAGGTCCCATCCATATTTCCTTCACGGGCTTAAACGTCTCTACCCTCCGCATCAACTTCGGAATATCAATCGGCAGCTTCACGTCATGACCCATCTGATGAACCAGTTCCAGCGGCAACTGCTCATGGTAATAAGGAAGAGGGCCTGCAGACGACATGCCAATAAACAGGGCCGGAGCATGACCACCTTCCGGTTCGTTAATGCCTGTCAGACGCTGCTGTGTGTTCATCGTATATAGGGTTTGTGCCTGCATTTCCATCAGTTCCAACGGTGCGATGTTTGATATTGGACACATGTTCGGGCTGCACCCCCTCATTAATTTCCATTATACGGGATATTTCATGCAGATACGAATGTAAAATGCGCAATTGCGAATGGAGCATGTACCGATCTTTTTATCCACCACTCACGAACAACAACTCATTGCCCCTGCCTCATCGCCAGCTTCCAGGCTTCACCCAGATCCGCTACGGATGCATAGCGACAGGCCCGATCAGGATCAACTGCCCGAACAGCAACCTCATACAACGCTCTTTCAGCATCCCACTTGGCATACGAGCGGTCCTTCTCCCCTCCAAGCAGCGAAAATGCCATCGCCCCCATATTGAATACGTTGGTTATTCCGTCAATAGGTGCCCCAAGCTCAAACTCCTCCGGAGACATAAAGCGGGATGAGCCCCACATGCGTCCCATGGTATTGGTAAAAGAGCCCTTATTATACAGATCGATATCACATATCTTGATCTTGTTTTGCTCAAAATCATAGATCAGGCTGCCATCGTAAAAATCAACCGCCACATATCCTTTCCGTTCCACCTCCATATGAAAATCCAGAATCTGCCCCATCGCCTGAATCCGTGCCTTTACGGGAAGCTGCCGGAAACGATAGTACGGTGAACGCGGATCTTCATATTTGGCAGGTGGCGGAAAACTCCAATGCGGATGCAGACCCTCTCCATCCACCCAATCAAATACACAGGCATAACCCTGGTCTGTTGCAAAATGATTCGTTAATCGAATCAGGGTATCATGCGCCAAATTTTCATAGACTGAAACAGATGATTTCAGATTACGAATCGCTTCCAGAGGACTATTTGCACTACTCGCATGAATGGTGCTTGCTCCGGCATATTTTACAAACAGCCTGTGTCCATCCTGCTGCACAATGCCAAAAGACAGATTCCCTGAATCCTGCTGATCAAATACACGAAATATATTACCCAAAGGCCGCAGCCATTCGAAAGAATGAGGCTCTAATAAAACGAAGGAAACACCGTCCATTTCGAGCTGAAATTGATCTGTCATATAGACCTCCTGAGGGGATAAACGTACGTCATGTGGGCTTCATCATAACCTTGTCCCTCAACTTCGAGGGCGTGTTTCTCGATCCCATACGTTTCAAAACCATATTTTTCGTATAGACGTCTGGCTGATTCATTTGTTGTAACCACGCTCAGATTAATTTGCCTGATGCCCTCCAGTTCACTTCCACGATCCAACACTTCACGGAGCAACCGGGAAGCAAGCCCATTCCCCCGAAATTGCGGAGCGAGATACACTCCCCAGATGAACCCTTTGTGTCTGAGTTTAAGACCATATTCTCTTTTGAACCCCATCGTTCCAACGAGTGTTCCTTCTTCTGTAAACGCTCCAAGGATGTAATCATCGGGTTCGTTATGTATGCGATCCTGCACTTCATTCATGGGAAGCGGAACGGACGCCTCGTACGATGATCCAAAGGCCTCCGGATGATTTTTCAGAGCCTCCAGGCGCAAAGGCCAGTACTTGTCCGCCTCATCCCGCCGAATATTGCGAATAGTAAACATGTCCTGTTTCCGCTCTTCACTCATTGCTCCACCACTCCCTGCATGACATATGGATAATCGATCTGAAGCTTCACATTCTCTGCCGCTTCCTGCCCGGCAAGCAATCCGAGCACATAAATTCCGAGATCAATCGACGTGGCTACGCCTCCGGCTGTGATTACATTCCCGTCTTTTACAATCCGGGTCTGAACAACTTCCGCGACGTAAGGCTTAAGCAGATCATACACATTGGGATGTGTCGTTGCTTTTTTACCAGTAAGAAAACCCGCTGCACCCAGCAGCAGAGAGCCTGTGCACACCGATACCTTCAACGGTACCTTCTCCGCCTGTCGTAACCATCCCACAAAAGCCTCATCAAACCGAAGCTTGCGCGTACCCATGCCACCAGGCACAAACACAAGATCGTACTCGGCCAAGTCCGGCTTCACTCGGTCCACCTTGAGCGTCAATCCGGATTCATCCGTGACCTGATCTGTCATCGCACAGGTTTCCCATGTGCTGCCCTTGGTTGGTTCAAAGAAATTCAACCGATTGATCACATCGTAAAATCCTGCAAAATCAAGAAAAGTCAGGCCATCAAACAAAACAAAAGCCATTTTCATCGAAAAGACCTCCCGTATTTTTATTTCGACGCGTCGCGTTCCATCGCTTCCTTGACCCAGTCACGTTCAGGCAGCTTACTATTGATTCGAAAAAGCAGTCCCACAACAGCTAAAAGCAATATGATAACGATGATTTCGAACATGACCAAGTACCTCCTGCGTTGAATTCCTGACTGCCCTATTTCAGACCACGGGCAATAATCCACTCCAGCCACTTCCAGGGAAGCAGCGTTTTGCCAAAGATGATCAGACGTGAACCTTTACCCAGGGCATAGCGAAGTCGTGGTGAACGCATTCGGGCAATCCTGGCAATCAAGTCGGCCACTTCCTGCGGATCCGGCGCAGTCTGACCCGCATGCCTGGAATAACGGAGAACCGCATCCAGTTTATCTTTATACGGAGAGTCATCACTCCGGTGAATTTCGCCCAGTCCTTTGTCCCAAATGGGTGTACGATAAGCTCCCGGCTCAACCAAAACAACCCGTATCCCAAACGACGTCATTTCATGGCGAAGGCTCTCCGTGAAACCTTCCACGGCAAATTTGGAAGCCGCGTAGGGCGCATAGCCCGGGAAACCGGACAACCCGCTAACGCTGGAGAGATTGATGATGAGTCCCTGCTGCTGTTTACGCATGACAGGGAGAACGGCACGCGTCATCGCAATGAGACCGAAGAGATTTGTCTCCATTTGCCGCCGCCAATCGTCCATCGATACTTCCTCAATAAATCCGCCAACCGCAAACCCTGCATTGTTGACCAGCATGTCGATCCGGCCATACAACTGAAGCACCCCTGTGACAGCCGCCTGTACTGAATCCGAATCCGTCACATCCAGATGTATGTAGTGCAATCGATCCGCAATACCTGCTTGTTCCGCCAGTCTATCCAACTCTCCGTTCCGGCTCAAATCCCGCATGGTTGCGGCAACCCGGTATCCCTGCTTGGCCAGTGAAATGGCAGTAAGCATGCCGAACCCACTCGAGGTACCCGTAATTAATGCTACGGGTGCAGTCTCTACCTTAGTCTTCTGTACCATCTCCCTTTCCACCTTCCTCTGCTGAATCTATTCACTTCCTCCCTGAGCATAACTTTGTTCGTTATTTCTCCTTCCGCTCAGGTATGCTGCCGCTCCACTCGGCGCAGTTTGGTCATCCCTGGTTCGAATGTATATGGAACGTAGCTGGTCCTAGGAACGATGCATGTAAGCCGTTCTCCCAGCTTCGTCAGCTGACGCTGCACCTCTGCTTGCACCTGCTCCGGATCGCCACCTTCGCCAAGGTGAAGAGCAATTTCCAGTGACCCATCACGGCGTTGAACGACGCGGTAGTGCTCAAGATCCGGAGAGGCGGCAATCACTGCACGGGTAACAAAGTCCGGAAATATAGGTACGGCTTCGCCGGTATGCCGATGTGGAAAATAAAGCGTGTCATCACAGCGACCCTCGATTCGCTCAATGGCGGTAAAGAGGGAACCACAGGCACATGGAACGGCCGCCTCGGTCAAAATGTCGTTTAGCCGATACCGGATAATTGGCTGCGATGTTCTGGAGAAGTCCGTGATGATAGGTACAAAGCGCCGGGAGGCAGGATCGATAAACTCTTTTTCAATGTGGACAATATCTTCATTCAGATGCAATGTGCCGAAGCTGCAGGTCGCACCCAGGAACCCCTCTGTGCACTGGTAGACCTGATGAATCGTTTGACCGAAGACGCGTTCCAGCACCTTGCGATCGAGCGGGTCTAACACTTCAGCAACGGATATGATTTTCTCGGGTGTTGCAGTCAATGTGCCATCCAGGTAGGCATCAGCCAGCATTCTCAGCATGGATGGAGGGGCTACCCATACGGTAGGACGATACTCTTCCATACGCTCAACCAAGGTATCCACGCGCTCCAGCAGATCGAAATATTGAAATTGCAGCCTGCCCCGCTGGACTGATTCATACAGATTGCTGTTAGCCCGCAGGAAAAAAGCAATCTTGGCAGGCTTCCACAGTCCCCCAGGCAGCACCTTGGCCAGCACCGTTCCGGTCCAGGCATCCTGTTCACGCTCACTCACGAGAAATAAACCCCGATTGCCTGATGTCCCTGAGGACAGCCCCACCGTAATGCCTTGAACAGACGGCTTGAAATTACGTGTATCCTCACTTGCTCCGGCGAGAGCCATGGCTTCATCCTTCGAAATCCCAACCGTGTTCAGCTGGTCGAAATGCTGCATCATGATGTTTTTGTCGATCAGCGGGAAGCTTCTCCAGTCCGATGCATCAGCACCTCCCCACCACTTCCGGTAAAACGGAGACTGTGTACGAATTCGCTCAACTTGCCGAGTAATCCGACGTTTCTGCCAGCGTTCCAGCTCCTCACGTGATTTCCATTTTCGAAGCCCACGGGCCAAAGCATAATGATAGACAATACGCAATGTACTCATAGGTTATCTCCCTCCATTCCCCAAGCGCTCAGCGCTTCACGGCAATGGCTGGGTACAATCCGAATCTCGGGGAACTGCTGATGCAGCTGCACAAGTCTGTCAAAATTCATCCTGTACTCCAACCGATTGGACATGATGATGCCTGCGAGCGCATGGGGTCTGCGCTGTTCACGGAAAGCCCTGCTGGACCAAACCGCATCGGCGCACAGAAAATAGTCATGCTCCCCCGTACTGAGCAGGAGTCCCATCATGCCATCGGCATGACCGGATACATCGACACCCAGCAGGCTCCCATCACCGAAAATATCGTAGACCTCGGAAAAGGGAAACTCTTCTCCTGCACTCGCCCATCGCTCCGGCTGTTTCATGACCGGCAATGATCGGTCTGCAAAGTTTTCCGGCAGTAGACCTGACAAAAAGCCAGCCTTAACGGCAGCCATTGGGCCGAGTGACCTTACGGCGTCATACGCCCTCGGCAGATAGATCAGCTGTGCTTCCGGGAAGTCACGCACCCCGGCGATATGATCGCCGTGAAAATGGGAGAGAATGATGTACCGGATATCAGCTGCTTTTAACCCGAGCTTAGCAAGAAATTGTACCGCACTGTCTTCTTCCCGATATACCACAGGCGTAATATGGCGGTACAGCGCATTGGGCAGATGAGCCGTCTCCTTGAAGAAACGTGAGCTGTATCCCGTATCCAGCAGCATCGGACCATGCACGGGATGAATAATACAGGCAAAGCCTGCAGGAAAAGGTACCGGACGCAAACTCCCCCCTCGCAGCGTTAAAAATTCCGGATGTGTGCAGTATCCCGCTGCTCCCAGATGAAGTTCTACCCTTGTTGTTGTCAGCATGATTCCACCCTCCACCAATCTGCAAACTGCTTCAGACCTTCTTCAATGGATACTCGCGGTGTATATCCTATTCGCTCACGGGCGTCATTAATATCCAGCGTCTGCGGAATGGTTAACGAACCGACCGTATACCTTGTCAGCTGTGGTTCACCCAGCATAGGAAGGAGACGATGCACACTTTCCATCAGCGCAGCCGCCCCATAAGCCGCTCGATAAGGAATATTTCGTCGAACCAAGGGCATTTCCAACAACCCAAACAATTGACTCACCAGTTCGTTGAACGGCCTCGGGTCTCCATTGGAAATATTATATGCCCTCCCGAGCGCATCTGGCGGTGCACTCCAGCATAACAACAGCGCATCCACCACATTATCCACACAAGTAAGGTCGATGACTGCCTGCCCTCCTCCGATCATGGGTACACCTGTTTTACGGTTAGCTGCGACGAGTCTGGGGAAAAGCGTCTGGTCATAAGGGCCGAAGATCGCCCTCGGACGAATCATGATGGAAGGAAGTCCACTCGCATGAGCCTGCAGCACCACTTGCTCCGCCATTCGCTTGGTCGCTGCATAATGATTGGCTGGTTTGGTTGGCAAAGGGTCATCCTCATGAACGTCATAACGGGGTACATAGTTAAAGTACACGCTCGGTGTCGAAACATGGATGAATCGCTGTACACCAGCAAGCAGACTGCCATCCACCAGATGCTGTGTCCCTTCCACATTGCTGCTGTAAAAGTCCCGGTATTTGCCCCATGGTGACGATAGTGCCGCGCAATGAAACACCGCATCCTGATCGGCACACGCCTGGGTTATGGCCGCCTTGTCCCGCAGATCACCGCGGTAAAACCGGATACCTTTGGCTTCCAGCTGTGCAGCATGTTCTTGTTTTCGCCCCATACCAGTCACTTTCCAGCCCTGCCCCGCGAGCCGTATCGCCAGATGTCTGCCCAGACATCCCGTTGCTCCTGTAACCAATGCTCTATTCATGGTAGTTCACCGTTCCATTCTATGTCGTGAGTCAAAGCTTCAGTCAGGGATAGCTTGTGCACGCGTGCAAGACGCCAGGCGGATAGCACAACGGCCACTTGCTCCAACAAGGGACGGGTATCATTATGCAAGTAAACTACATCCCTCGTACCCCGCCAGGCCGTCACCCATGCCTTCCATCGATCCAGCCTTCCGATCTGCTGCCATCCACTTCCCAGCATGGGAAGCATAAGCATGGCCCTGCTATGCTGCTTCGGGATTACTACTGTTCCTTCCTCTACTAGCGAATCAGGCGACATCAATGCACATACCAAGCCATCACCCGGGTGAAACAGATGGATTCCGCTGGTTGCCCTGGGATTACATTCGATTGCATAGACTCGGCCCTCTGGTCCTTCAATAAAATCAAAACCAATCTGGCCGCTAAATCCAGTAGCCCGAACAAATTGCCGAACCCACTCATAGGTACCCTCGTGTTCCATGTGTTCAAAATAAACGCTGGCTCCCACGTTTCCTGTGCGATAGCGGCTGTCATACGTGGAATGTGCCACAACCTGTCCTTCGTGCGCGACACTATATGTACACCATGCACGCCCGGCAATATAGGCCTGTGCTACCCAAGGGGAAGCCGGAGATATTTCTGCCTCCCCCGGCGGATCGTTCCGTGAACCCGGCATGCGAACTCTGGCAGCAAAACGGGAATATACTGGCTTCCATACCCACTCTCCCTCGGTTTCCAGAACAGATTGTGTTCGAATCCATTCTTGGCGGCTGTTAATCAGACGGGTATCCGGCACGGTAAGGCCAATCTCCTCTGCAAGCTGGATAAAATGGTATTTGTGATGCAATTCATGCAGCTGCTCCAATGGAGAAACAAGGACGCGGCAGTGAGAACGCAGTTTCTCCGCTCCCTGCGCAATATAAAATACTTCTTCACACATCGGAATGAGCAGGTCGATCTGCCATGCTTGAACAATCTGCTCCAGCTCAGACAAATATGCCGCTGTTTCATGACGCGGAGATGACACCCTAAAGCAATGCTCCACCGCACTGGACAATCTGCATAGATGACGGGCTGCACTCTCCGCAACGTATACCCGGTAACCTGCACGCCGGAGCATGCGAGCCAGATCGAGTGTGACCGGGGCACGGCCACCTGTGAGCAATACATTTCCCGTTGCAGCAGCGTCAAGGCCTGACTCTCTGAATCTAGTAGTCAAAAATGAGTCCTCCCAATGACAATCCAGCGGCAGTCCCGATCATCAGCACCCGATCCCCTCGCCGGATACGCTGCTGCTTGATCGCCTCATGCAGCCCCATGGGAATGGAGGCAGCAATCGTATTACCGTGGTTTCGTGTAATATCCATAAACCGGTCTTCGGCAATCCCCAATTTTTTGCGGATTAATCTCATCGCCATGGCACTGCCCTGATGCGGGATAACCAATTGAAAATCTTCCATCCGGTTCCCAGTGGCCTTCAGCATATCGTCCATGAATCCGGGAAGAAGTCTTGAAGCCATACGGAAGATCGCCTGGCCATCCATATGAAAAAGATATGGCTCCGGCTGGTCCGCCTTATAATTCGAGGCATGCAGCCGTGTACCTCCACCGGCAATTTCCGAGAACCGCGCCCCGCGACTGTACGTCTTCAGGGAAGCGTGCACAATCTGCGAGGAGCCCCCTTCCTCGGAACGCTCAATAATTACAGCAGCAGCACCATCACCAAAGAGCGCTGCACTCTCCTTATCCGACCAATTCAACCCGGCGGAAGCAATTTCAGTCGCTACGAGCAATACTCTTCGGTAACGGCCGGCATCCACCATATAGGAGATGACGTCCAGTCCGTTCAGAAAGCTCAAACAGGTTGCATCCATGTCAAAAGCCGGTGTGCCTGAATCCTGCTCTCCCATGGCTTGTTGAATGAATACCGCTGTACTTGGCAAAGGCTGCTCCTTCGTACCACTGGTACATACCAGACAGTCCATGTCTGAGAATTGCAATCCTGCATCGGCAAGCGCAGCTTCTGCGGCCCTCGCGCCCATGAACGAAGACGTTTCTTCACCAGAAGCATAATGACGCACACCTACACCTGTGGCTCTGGCGACCCAGCCAGAGGGCACATTCAAGCGGAGATCCAGTTCCTCGTCTGTCACTTTCCGCTCAGGCAGATATTTGCCGGTTCCAACAATTCTCACTCTTCTAAGCTGCATTTCCCCAACCTCTTTCTGTTCCATCTGACTGATTTAAATGACTCATACACTGCACCTGAAATGACGAAACGTCAGCGGCTAGATTCTTGAGAACATACAGCAGAAGGGCAGATGCATCTGCCCTTCTGGGTGAAACTTTTTATTCAACTGTTGTTTAATAATCTGCCTATTTCAAAATCTCGTGTAGTGCGGTGTCGAGCGTATCATATATAAAGGTAAATCCTTCCTGCTCAAGCCTCTCGGGAATGACCCAGCGGCTTTTGAGCACCAGCTCCGTTTCCGTCCGAATCAACCGAGCTCCCAGCTCCAGCATCCAGCGAGGGGATGGCAGTCCGATACGAATACCCATCTGTCGTCTCAGACTCTCCATCAGTTGACGATTCGTGACGGGATGCGGAGACGAAGCATTAAATACTCCCTCAAGGGCTGGGTGCTGCTGAAAATAGAGTACCATGCGAAACAGATCTTCGATATGAATCCAGCTGAATTGCTGTGTTCCCGATCCCTGTGATCCTCCCAAGCCAAAACGAACCAGATTCGTTAGTGGCTCCATGACACCGCCCTTGCCAAGCACAATCGCAATTCGCAGGGCAATCTGTCGGGTAGACGGCAGACTGAATTCGAAGAAAGCCTGTTCCCACGCCTTGGCGACGTCCACCGAGAAACCGGAGCCTATCTCTCCCTCTTTTTCCGTCATTGGGCGGTCTTCTGCATGTCTGTATATCGTGGCTGTGCTCGAGTTAATCCATAGTTCAGGCGGCTGGTCACAAGCAAGGACAGATTCGCCAAGAATACGTGTGGTCCGGGTTCTGGATTCAAGAATAATCCTGCGATTCTCGTTCGTATAACGGCAGTTTACGGATTTACCCGCAAGGTTAATCAACATTTCTGCACCTTCAAGCGCTTGTCTGATCCCCTCCCGATCCTCCCAGGCAATATGACCTGATTGACGTGAGATAATGAGCACTTCATATCCAAGTTTCTTGAATCTTTGCGCAAAATCCTGACCAACAAATCCAGTACCTCCGGCCAAAACAACCTTCTTCACGGTATCCCCTCATTTCCATAAGCGATAAGACTAACCCTTATATATGGATAAACACGGTTTCTACACGTTTCGTTCGATTTTATCTGGCACCCATTGCTGCATACAAGCGATCTCGCTCCTGGATAGCCCAAGCATTCGAAGGATTCTGCTCCAGTTGATAACGGAGTTCATCATAGAAATCATGAATCATGAACCCCTCAGGGAGTGCTCCTAGCATGGTCGTGAAATCATACTCCTGCAGGGCTCTGCGTCCTTCGCCAACCTGCTTCAGCCAGTCCATCCATGAGGGAAGATCAAGCACTCCTTCCTGCCACAGTTCTGCTTGTAATCCCAGAACATCCTGAAGCTGCTCATACGCAGAGGGATTGGACAATTGTCGGCAAGCCTTAACAGCCAGTTCATATAGCTCAATGACAGCCGGCCGTATTTCATGCTTAAGCTCCATTTCCAAACCTTCGGTAAAATCCTCAACCTGAATGTTTAGTCCGTCATCATATAGTAACGGTGCGTGTGCAAGCAGGCGTACAATCTCTTCCATATCGTTCGTTGAAATCTTCTTTTGCTCATAGAGAGCGGGTAATGGATATCCTGTAATCATCGTTCACTCCTACATCATTCTTCTATTCGTAACCTATATTATATCATGATTTGGCTGGTTACCCTTGAATTCACTTTAAGAACGACAAAAAGCAGTTAAGCCGGAATACATTCTGCTCAACTGCTATTTGGATGTCATGTAATGCAGGAACCTCGTAAAACTTTAATAGAGACTAGAAAAAAAGTTAACTCTACATAAAAGCCTTGACCACCGCAAAATATTCACGGATCATATTGATCGGTTTCAGGTAACCCGGTGACGGAGCGGATATGCCGTATTCGGCAGCGTAACCATTCTTGGCAGCCAGATACTTCGACCGGAACATATGGTAGTCACTGGTGACAATCATGATCTCAGGATGCTCCAGCCCTGATTTGTCTATTATCTTTTTGGAAAAAGCCATATTCTCCTGTGTACTGGTTGATTGATCTTCCATGATGACCTGGGCTGGCTTGATGCCTTGATCCACAAGATAGTTTTTCATCGCGAGAGCTTCAGGAATCGACTCCCCCGGTCCCTGCCCTCCCGATACTATCACTGGCGTTTGCGGATGGTTACGGATGTAATCCAGGCTCGCATCCAGCCTCTGCTTCAAGGTCAACGACAGCTCTGTACCTTTGATGCCTGATCCCAGAATGATGACATAATCTGCTTCTTCCGGATCATTCGCATTCAACTGTGTAAATACCAATGCTTCGATGATGACAAAGGAAACGGCCGCTATCCCGAATCCCGTTAACAAAATGCGCTTGAGTACCACATGTTTCTGATAATCAATCCGTCGAAGCACGATAAAGGCCACCGTGAGCAAGCCAAAAAACATCACTGCGAACTTCTGGCCCCAGAATATCAGAAAAATGATAAAACAGGCGAGCAGAGCAAGATCAATAATCAGGCCTTTTTCTCGTAGGAACTTTTTCATAAATCCAGCAACACTCCTTCTTGTACCTGCACCGCATTTCACTAAACCTGATCTCAGGCTGTTGTATGCCAAATAAACAACATAAGAAAACTCATGCTTTAACGATGGTAAGCTTCGGCCATTGGTCCTGCCAACGTTTCTGCTCTACACGCCGGTTGTACTCCTTCGCATCCGTGTACAACGGACTTCGGCGAACGGTTAACGCGTACAAATCATCCAACCCATACGGGGCACAGATGCCAATTTGGTCCTTCTCATCCAGCTGCACGCCTATGGCGGTTACAATCTCGGGCCAGTACCGAAGGGCGTCTTCTGTGGATTGATAGGGTTCTGTGCCATTGCGCAGATGCATTCTGGCCTGGTTTTTTACAGACCACTTGGGATTGCCCGTTTCGTCCCGCAGCTGATTTTCCAGCCGCACATCCCGCACCTCATCCATGTCTTCGGCATCAAAGTAAACGACATCAATATCACTATGCAGCTCGCGCTGGGCATATCCATGAAGAACGTCCCATATATAATTGCGAATATATCCTGCACCTATATAACACTGAGGCAGCGCAAGGCTCCGGACTCGCTGCAAGTCATGCATCAACCGCTCATGTGCTCTTATTGACTGGATTAATTTCGCCTCGTGTAGCACTTGGACCCTCTCCTTACTGCATGCTCTCTTCAGCCGACTCTACTTACTCTACCTTTTTGAACACGTCTGACTCCAATATATCATGTTTATGTACCTGCGATAAAATGAACAAATCCCCTCAGTCCATACCTTGAAGAGCATCTGGACAGATGTTCCTTGAGGTTCGGTTAATCTGAGGGGATTAAATAAATTACAAATAAATTACTTTGAATCATCATCAACAAGCTTAAGTTGTCCGTCTTTCTCCTGGATGGGGAAAATAACCGGGCGTTCATTCGGGTGATCGTTTGGTACATGGATGGTCAGACACAACTGTCCTTCGAACGTACGGAATAACATGCCATGCCCTCCGTTTTTGGTGAATAGTGGTGAGTCATCCTGCTTCCATGGACCTTGCGGTTTTCCCGATATCGAGCGGGCAAGACCCAGGGTATATCCATCTTGTCCCGTTGTGGACCACATCATGACCAGTTCATTATTTTGCATCCGATACAGAAAGGGACCATCCGTGACATAGCGGTTATGCTGTTCTCCGCTTCCGATGGACCATGAAGCTTCCGAAGCTCGGAATAGCAAAATGGGCTGACCAATCGCACCTTTTAAATCGGGCGTCAGACGAACTGCATACATCTCGCCATCCTCGACCTGTACCCACTCTTTGCAAAAGATCATCCATGGATCACCATGATCATCCACATAGAGTGTGCCGTCCAGGCATTCCCAATCCGGGGGAGTCAGAGAGCGGCTCCACAATGTGAACGGACCTTCCGGCTGATCAGCCACCAGCACTCCGGTTACCCTTGGGATATCCTCCGCCTTGAAACTGGCAAACATATAATAGCGCCCTTCCCATTCATACACTTCCGGTGCCCAATAGTGATGATCTGACCAAAAGTCCGCAGGCGGACGGAAACACGGAATAGGGCCATGCCAATGAACCAAATCTTCGCTCTCATAGGCATCGAAGCCAATCGCTGGGCCACTCCACACATTTTGTCCGATGGAGCCGTACAAATAGTATTTCTTCCGGGATGGCAGAGCCAGTATGTAGGGGTCACGAAAATGGATATCTTCCAAACGGTGCATGTTCAATGATTCATCCTCCTTGTGAAAGCGGTTCAATATTCACGAGTATACACCATATCTCCAGAATCTGGAATTCCATTCATCCCCACATGCCAATAAGCAGGATGCCACCAAATATAACGATTGAACAGAGGATGCGCTTCTCCCCCTGCTGTTCTTTCAATAGCAGAATGCCGAGAAACGCTGCAAATACCGTTCCCACCTCACGCAAAGGGCCCAGTCTCGCCATCGGTGCCTGCTGCAGCGCAAACAGGAATAACAGGTACGAACCCGGGTTTAACAGCGCTCCAAGCAGGATGGTGGATCGATTCACTTTCCATTCCTGACGCAATTGACGGGAAGCGAGCAGCGCTGGAGTCAGTCCGGCGACAAAGCCAATGTTCGTCACCTCAAGCAGCGACAAAGGTGAGATATGCTCTAGATTCAATTTGTCCACGAATACATAACTGGTTGTACATAGCCCCACACATAGTGCCATCAAGACCGGCTTCGTTCCCTGTACCTGTGAGCCTGTCTTAGCCCTCCTGCTTCCCACACCGCCGAGTACCATAAATCCACCAAGCATGCAGGCAATGCCGATCCACCCGAACGAAGATAATGTTTCCCCAAGAAAAATCACCCCGATCAAAGGCACCAGCAAGGTGCTCGTTCCCCGCATTATCGGATAAATCTGCGACAAGTCACCGAGTTCATAGGTCTGAGACAACAGCCAGGAATACAAAGCCTGCAAAGCCATCGACAGAACCAGCAGAGCATAAGCTGGCATGGATAAGGGCTCACGTACCAACTCCACAATGAGCACAGGCAGCAATATCACAGTAGGGATCATCATAATGGACCACAAAAACACACTCTTATTCAAACTTCGTTTGGTGAACATGCTCCAGACCGCATGGGCCATGCCAGATGCAAGCACCAGAAATATCGGTAAAATCATCATTTAAAAATTCCTCTCTAACCCCTTGCCCTTCCAACTTACTTCGCCGCAGCGCTCTCCGGGTGATGTTCTGGCTGTTCCATGACGACCGATCCGTCTTCCAGACGAAGCCAGGTGTCGAAACTGCACTGTCCTAACTGCAATTGAATGACTCTTCCTCCACGCAGCATGTCTGCTCTTCCATAGGTATTGTGCCCACTCGAACGCCCGTAACAGAGACGAATGCCGTGGAGTTCCCCCTGAAAATCATTAACGTGATCGTGCCCGCAAAACGTACCCATAACATCGCCCATCTCCAGCAGCGCCGAGAACAGACCGGAGTTAACTTGCGCAGCACAGACGGGTTCATGCTTGCTGCCGTAACATGTCTGTGTGTCCCACATCACTTGATATTCCGGAATCGGGATATGGAAAAACGCCAGGGCTGGAAGCTTCTCCCCGCGGCTGCGGCCGGGATTAACGCGTGTGGATTCAGACATCAGCCATTGGATCTGATTGGGCTGAATCCAGCCATAACCGGGTACCGTCGGGACCTCGGAATAGCTCCCCGAATCGAGAAAGTACAATACCGCTGCCGGGCTGCCATCCGCTCCCGCAATCTCCAGTGTGTAATTGCCCAAGCCTGCAATCCCGCTTGGACCCGGTTCTGTCACCGTATGGGCATGTTCCTGGACAACCTCCATCAGGCCAGCCGGAGTAATTCGATTTTCCGTATCATGGTTGCCATATACAAACGCCCAAGGAATACCACATTCCTCCACAACCGATACGGCTTCGCGAAAGGCCTGTTCGGGGTGTTCACATGCCTTCTTCCCAGGATCGACAGGGCCTGTATAAATGACATCTCCCGTAAATACCACCAGATCCGGCTGCTCCGCTTCGATCACCGTTTTCATTAACTGACGGGTGCGCATGTCTTCAGGCCGGCCATCTTTCCAATGCAGATCTGTAAACTGAACGATTTTGAAGGTTTCATTTTCTTGAAATGCAAGCTGTCGTTTCACCTTGTATCCCCCCATAAGTGCGTTATGTACATATACCACTGATATGTGGTATCTTGTGGTTTTATGTTGTTTGTTTGATCCGATCTTATCTCTACCTTTTCATCCTGTCAATACATGATTTGGATCATCCATGTAGCTAGCAGTATGAAAATTGACGTAGAATAGGAAAGAGAACTAGACAGAAAACCAGGAGGCATAACCCATGTCGTTAACCTACGAAGAACGCAGACAGACTATTTTGGCTCAATTGGCGACCCAAGGAAAGGTTCAGGTTCAGCTGCTGGCTGACCTCTTTCAGGTATCCACGGAGACCATCCGGCGGGATTTGGACCGGCTTGAAAAGGAAGGTGAGTTGCGTAAAGTCTATGGCGGTGCAGTTCGTGTGCGCTCAGGAATGATTGAAGCCCCTTTTCAGAAGCGTTCATTACTGCAAATGACCGAAAAACAGCGGATCGGTGCTGCCGCTGCCGCTCTCATTGAAGATGGGGAAACGATCATGCTGGACAACGGGACAACCACCCTGGAAATCATGCGCCAGCTGAGAAATCGCTCACAGGTCACCGTTATTACCAATTCCGTGCCCATTCTTGCCTGTGCGCTGGAGGACTTTGCCGGAAAAATCATTTTCGCCGGAGGGGAAATCAATCCTGCGGTACAAGCCTCGACCGGACCTGTAGCTCATGAATTGTTGAATCAGTTCAAAGTCAATAAGGCATTCATCTCTGCCGGAGGGATATCGTTAACGGACGGCATCACGGATTATATGCTGGAGGAAGCCCTGATCTCCCGCAAGATGATGGAACGTGCGGAGGAATCCGTTCTTGTAGCAGATCATACGAAGTTTGGCCGCTCCACCTTTGCGCAGATTGCACCCCTGGATCAGATCTCCATGGTGATTACGGACGATGGCTGCCCCGCAGAGTGGTTGAACGCCCTGCATCAAATGGAGATCGAGATGGTGCACAGCATTTGACAGCTGGATTTGATTGTTATATTTTGGGTGATATAATGATCGTTCTATCTGATGCATAAAGGGAGAGAATTGCGGATATGAGCAGCAAGAAGGAAATGCTGTTAAACGTGGCGGAGGACTTATTCTATCACCATGGATTTCACTCTATCGGCTTGAAGCGGATCATCACGGATGCCGAGATTGCCATTATGACGTTGTATAATCACTTTGATTCCAAGGACGATCTGATCGTCGAAGTGCTTCTTCGGCGAGAGCAGCGATATCTGGAACAACTGAGACAGTATGCGGATAACAAGGCACAGCCCTTGTTTCAGAATCTGGCCGAAGGGCATGCACGCTGGCTGATGGACCACGAATCCCGAGGATGCATGTTTCTGCGTGCCAAGGAAGAATTTGGCGCCGATCCCGATCACGTAATCGTCCAGACTGTCAATGCGCACAAAAAACATGTGATGACCCTGATAAAAAAATTGGATTCGTCCATTACGGATCAGGACTTAATCCGCTTCTCCCTGCTCTTGGAGGGCTCCACCGCGCTCGCTGAGACTCAAGATGTAAAAATCGTCTGCCAGGAGCTTCTGGGTATGACACGTGACAGTTTCAAGTAGTCCCACAACGGGTGAGTTATAGTTCAACTCACTTTTTTTATTTCAGCAGAAATATAATGATCGTTCTATCTAAAAAGGCGGTGGATATGTTGAAAAAAATTGTTTTTCCTGGGATTGCACTTATTTCGGTATGTTATGCGTTTGGAAGATTCAGTTATGGCCTGTTTATGCCGGAAATTTCAGAATCCCTGCAGCTGGATGATACCCAGTCCGGTGCAATCAATTCTGCTACTTATATTGCCTATTGTCTTTCTTTACTCGTAGCACCTTTGTTTATTAATCGTATCGGTCACTACCACGTCATTCATATGGCGGGAATCAGCGCGATACTCGGTTTACTTGGCATTGCCCTTTCTCCGAATGCTCTGGTCCTGACCATAGCCATATTTCTGGCAGGACTAAGTACAGGACTGGCTTCTCCTGCCCTGGGCAACACCGTCTATGCCGAACTTCCGCCTGAGCAGCAGGCCAGAGGCAACAGCTGGATTAACACGGGAACAAGCTTCGGCATTATCGTTTCCGGTCCGATCTACTTATTGTTTAGTGAATACTGGCGCTGGTCGTACATTTTTTTCGCTGTTCTCGGTGTTTTGGTTTTGTTTTGGAACAGACGCGTTCTTTCGACACGCAAAACCGAGCCTTGCACCAAATCCCTCTGGGCATGCATGAAACCAACCAGACCCGGTATGGCTCTGCTTATGGCTTCCCTCTTGACAGGCTTCAGCTCTGCGATCTATTGGACATTCGCGCGAAGCTTTCTGACCGACGAAAAAGGGGCCTCCGATATGGAAGCCGTAGTGTTCTGGATTGTGATGGGGATTATGGGTATCTTGGGTGGATGCGCCGGTCGAATCATTGAACGCATCGGTATAGGACGTTCCTATCATGTGGGCATCCTGCTGCTAGCCATTTCACTCGGTGTGATTATTCTGCCTTCCATGACTGCCAGCCTGAGCTCTGCCGTCATGTTCGGGAGCACCTATATTTTTCTGACCAGCGTGTTTATCGTGTGGGCGACCAGACTATTTCGTCCGAATACGTCCATCGGAATCAGCCTTGCCTTTCTTGCACTGGGTGCGGGGCAGTTCTTCGGCTCGTCCATTGCAGGGTATACCATTGATCTGTTCTCCAACACAACAGCATTTCTGGCCTTCGCTGTTCTTGGACTGTTCGGAATGCTGATTCGGGTTAAGGTGGCAGATTGACGCCTACGCAACTATACAGTCAATACATTCGCTGCACATCGGAAACCGATGTGTCCAGTGGATGTATCCGGCGTATTGAGGATTCTTGCTGCAACTCGATAACGATTGCAGTAGGAGCGGTGACATAGGTAGGAACCTCCTTTTAACACCTTGCGGACTTCATGGGAAGAGGCTGTGATGTCAGCCATTATTGATCTCTCGTGATCTGTGACGTAGTTGTCCGCGCACCATTCCCACACGTTGCCTGACATGTTATACAAGCCGTATGCATTAGGTGGGAAAGATCTGGATGGAGCCGTGCCCACATACCCATCGGCTGCATTGTTCTTTGTTGGGAAAACGCCCTGCCAGATGTTGCAGTAGTGCTGACCTTCAGGCCGTAAGGTATCACCCCAGGGGTATTTCTTCTGGATCAGGCCACCCCGGGCTGCATATTCCCACTCGGCTTCTGTTGGCAGTCGTTTCCCAGCCCAATGACAATAGGCGTTAGCATCGTTCCAGGAGATATGAATAACCGGATGGTCAGCCCTGTCACGGATATGAGTGTCCGGACCTTCGGGGTGCGCCCAGTCCGCACCTTCGACAACCCACCACCAGGGCGTGTGCTGCACCACAGTTTGGACCTTTGCCGCCGTTTGCGAAGAAACAAACGATTGAAACACAAAGGACCAGCCAAAACGCTCAGCTTCAGTCCGGTACCCGGTCTGTCGTACAAACTGTTCGAACTCGGAATTGGTGACCGTGCAGGCGTCCAGATAAAAGGAGTCTACCTGGATTTCCCTAACAGGGCCTTCCCCATCGGACGCAAAGGCTTCGGGGTCATTTGTGCCCATCAGGAAACGCCCGCCTGTGATTAGAAGTCGCTCCGCATCCTTCTTGCCAGCCTGCGCAATGCCATGATGTTCCTTTCCCCCGGCCTCATTGACATGAAGCATGTCCGAATGCGGTGAGGCATAAGTGGCTGGCGTATTAAGCTCACTGGAAACTGCAATCTCCGGTCCATCCTGCGAGGTGATCTTCTCCTCCAATGGACCGCCTCGGCTTGCAGCGCAGCAGCAAGAAGATTTAATTTGAGGAATCTGATCAGGCAACTGACTCATCTCCTTCCGCATGTTTATAACTCCGTCGTATCCTTATTGTACACGGCAGGGCGAATATTCGGATACGGAGGTTCTGACATGCCGTCGCCCAGATAATAATCCGTCAACAAAGATTGCATATATCCTTTTACAGTCAGGCCATTGCGGTATGCCGGGTTATGCGGCAGCGTGTAGAGGCGAACATCCGACGGTATCGTTGTCGTGTACAGACGCAGTTCTTTGAAATCACTCGTTTCATAGAGAATCTCCTCTCTCCAGTCTCCAAGCAGATCGCCGTACAGTACCGGCGCATTTCTGGAATTCACGCGAACATCATCGGCTGTAAACAAACGTGTTGTCGTGTTCTGTTCCCATTCCCACTTTTCTACAAAGTCCTTATCCAGCAGCTCGCCGAGCACATCACCATCCCACCAAATTCTAAAATTGGTTGAAGGCTGAACCGAACTGATCTCTTCGCCGTCCACATTGTAGATATTGCCTGAGCTGGACCACATCTCAAGCCCTCTGTGCCGCGGATCAATATCTGCCAGCGTTCCCCTTGCAACGTCCTGCGGGACCTCTCCAGTACGAATAATCTCGCCCGTCGCCCCATCGGCATAGAACCAGGGAAATTGATTAAAGTTCCCGTTCTCAGCCTGCTGAATGCCGAATTGCTCCAGTCCCGGTCGATCCGGATCAATATCCGTAATGTGGAACCGATCACCATGGACTGCACCAGGCAGACTGTATAACGTTTCCCCGTTATCATCCAGTGCCCAACCGCCAAAGGAAAGCTCATCCTTCCCATCCCCGTCGAGATCCAATATGCGAATTTGGTGGAAAAATTCACCGTCCGCCCCAGCATGTCTCCATCGCTCGGTCAGAGTCCCGCCTGCATAGTCGTAAGCGGACGTCACATACTGAAAATTGCGACTGAGCGCACGATTCTTGAGCGCTGTAATCAGGCTGGGATGTTCACCGTCCAGATAGGCAATACCAAAGTGCCCGCTGAGCGGACCATCGGCTGCATAATCATTGGAAATTGTTGTACGTGCTGCCTCTGTACCGGTCAGTCCATCCACGACGGACACATATTGTGCGCGTTCCGCTGTGGCAGGCACGATCTCGCCATCCGCAAAGGTTACACCTTCAAAGGTACGCAGCAGTACTTCGGACTTCCCGTCACTGTCCAGATCAAACACGGTAATATTGTCGTTATCCCGCCAGCCGCCAAGTCCCGCAACACCGAACTCACTCACTGAAGCAGGCGGTGCATTATAGGTATCAATCGTTGTGACACTGTATGGACCCAGATCAATTCGCCAAAGGAAACCTTCAGTCAGACCGTATGCCTCCACATATTTGTTGCCGCCATTTACAGGTATCCGGGTAACCACATATTCATATTCACCGTCTCCATCCAGATCGCCTGGCCAGCCATGCTGCACGAAATAATCGGACGGATTGGACGTTATATCTTGCAGCGGAATGCTGAAGTAATCGCGAATCTCGGGATCGGCTTCGAGTACCACCTCTGCACTTTTCCCCTGAAAGGCACCATTTACATAGGACTTCACAATGTACGTATGACTCCGGGTTACATCCACTTCGGTGTCCGTATAATTGGTTCCTTGTGCAAGCGGCTGATCATTCAGTTTAATCTCTTCTGTTCCCGTACGCCGGTAGATATCAAATGTAACCTGCTGCGGTTCCGTTCCCAGCAGACGCCAGCTTAGATACACTTTGTTTTCGCCTAAATAAACGGCAGTAAGGCCTCTTCCCAGATCTTCAACCAAACGCGGTGCAGACACTTCTGCAGCATCTGCCTGAGCTTTAACTCCTCCTGGTGAAGCAACACCTGACAACACAATGACCCCACTCAACAGCCATGTGAAAAGCACTTTCGTTCTTCCTGCCACAGTTGTTCTGGTTTTCATCAACGAATCCCCTCCATCAATTGATTGGCATAATGCAATGCATATCAAAAAAGCAAAGCTTGCTATCTCCGCCCCATAAGCCAATCTAATAAGATTGACTGAACTGGTTCAGCAATAACCGCTTTGCCTCCGGCTGCCCGGTCAACATAGTGCGCATGTCCAGCATCTGGCATGCATGAACAATGAAATGTGCTCTGTTATGTCAACATTTCAGTTGGTATCATTAGTGGGTTTAGAACAACGATTGCTCTCACGTCTCTAATGGTTTGGTTCCTCCACGATCATAGAAAAAGGGTCCTTTTGCCCAGCTGACTGCTAGGTGCATCAGAAGCTCCGTCTTCAGCTGCTCCCTGATGGTTGCATGCTGCTGATCTTCATATAGATTCGTCCATTCATGCGGGTCAACAGTCAGATGATACAATTCGCCTTTCGTTTCATGTACTCTGGATGCAGACTCCGCAACAGAACCCTCAATGTACAGAATGAGCTTCCACTCCGTTGTCCGCCACATATAAGCTGGTGCAGAATGAGGCGCTGTTACACCTTTGCCATGAAATTCGCAAAAGGTTCCGCGGTGCCTGAGATCACCCAGCAAATCCACCCCCGGTAGCATCGGGTTCGCTGCAAGTCCTGCTGCACGTGTTAGCGTCGGTACCAGATCCACTAATTCCGCAGGCCTCAGATCAATCGTTCCTCGCTTGTCCGGCGGGATATGGGAACCAGCCAGTACGAGCGGTACCCTTACGCTGCTGTCATAGAGATTATATTTGGTGAAGCGATACTGTCGTTCTCCCAGCATCTCACCATGATCCGATACAAATACTATCAGCGCATGGTCCAGCCTTCCCTGTTTCTCCAACTTCTCCAGTGTCTGTCCAAAATAATGGTCCAGCCAGGAGCAATTCGCCCAGTACCTCAGCGTTGTTCTCCGTCGCTCCTCCGGACTGCGCTGCTCCCATACTCTCTTCTTATCCAGGTAAGACTCACGGCTGTTCACATTCAGATCATCCGAAGCGGCCAGATGCGTGTGAGTTTCATCTTCCCATGGCGGCTGGGGAATGTCCGGGATGTCTTCCAGCCTGTAGAGATCTTCGAACTCTTGAGGCACGTTGAATCCGGCATGCGGTTTCAGGAAGGAGAGATAAAAAAACAGCGGTCTCTTCGGATCCAGCCCACTATCCAAAAACTCCAGCGCCTGCTCGGCCACCCATCCATCCCGATGCTGGTTCATCGGAATTTGGCTTGTAAGCCCCGTGTAGCCGTTGACATTTTCCTCTCCGCCGCCAAAGTCCTTCGTCTCTTGATGATATGCTTCCAGCGCTTCAGGATGAGAGTCTCCCATCATTGTTGCACCCTGCTCATAATGACCGCTCTGACGGGAGAGACCAATCGACCTCACCTCAAACCCGCGCGTGGACGGCTCGTCTACACCTTCGTTATGATTCCAATGCGTTTTCCCAAATCCGGCTGTCTGATACCCCGCACGCATCATCAATGCCGGCAGTGGCTCGGATGGCAATTTGTCTTCCTCAAACAAACCGCCGTAATTCGTGCGAACCCCAAGCTGTGACGGGTAATATCCCATCATCATGGAACTCCGGCTTGGTGCACACATGGGGGATTGGCATACGGCTTCACGGAAGGTAATTCCCTCGGAAGCAAGCCTATCCAGGTTCGGCGTATAAATATGTTCGTTAAATGTACCAATACAGTCCCATCGCTGTTGATCCGTCATGAGAAAAATAATGTTTGGCTTGTCCTGTGACACGATGCATTCCACTCTCCTTTGACCGGAAAATTAGACGGAGCAGTTGCCCCGAGTATGCCCGCTCTTCTTACGAACGTCCTCCCGGTAACGACTGGGCGTTGTTCCCTCGCTTTTCTTGAACAAGCGGTTAAAATAACTGGGCTGATAGCCGACCTGCTCCGCAATTTCATTAATTTTGACGTCAGTGGATTCAAGCAGCTTCTTAGCCCGATTGAGTCTTACCTCTGTCAAATAATCCACAAAGTTTTGCCCGAATGCCTGTTTAAACGCCCGGCTTAACGTGTAAGAATGAATCCCGTGAAGGTCTGCCAGTTCATCCAGCGATAACGCTTCTGCGTATTGCTGTTCGGCATGCTCCTTCATCTGATGAACGGCCATCTGTATCTGCTTCTCTTCCTTGCCCGTGAATTCCTCTACACATATGTGCACGATTCGTCCCCTGAACCATAAGAACAACTCCTCCAGCTCATGCAGCTGCATAACCTCTTCATACACCGCCAAACCGAACAGTTTAACCGGGTCTTCGCCTAACTGCAAAAGCGCATGTTGGATCCGGGCGAGCAGTTGAAACAGTGCCTGCCTGGCATGATTCTCTGCTGACTCAGTACGGGCGTAGCTGCCAATGAACAATTGGAAATGCTCTATGGCTGCTTCCTGATCGCCGTTTCGTAATGCCGAGATAATGTCCTGTTCCAATTCAAGCGGATAAACTCCCTGTTCCTTCATATCCTGTTCTGCCTCTTCATTCATATCGATAATGGCTGCGCCTGAAGAAAACTGCCTTTGCCGCAAAACAGATCTCGACTCTCTGACCAGCTGTGGAATATGCGAGGCATCCGATGTGAGCTTGCTGATAACGATCATCATGCGCACATCCAATTCGGACTGCACTATCTCCAACCATCGCTGCCCCATCTCCATTAATTCCTCGCGGAATGCAAGAGTCTCTGGCTGGGCCTCTGGAGGAACGGCGAGCAGCAGAGCGATCGACATGTCGTGATAATTGAGCGTTTCTGCTCGGTAAGGGAACCCCTCCAGCTGTGTGTTCAAAATATCAGCTGCAGCTAAGCTGATCCATTCCTGTGATTCACTCCGATTGGCGTAGCCGCTCCCATGAAGGAGAGCAGCACCCGGCCGAATGTGGGCCAGCATGATTATGAACTGCTCATCATGCAGAGCCCATCCCAGTTGTGACAAACGTTCCCGCCATTCACGATCAGAGGGTAACAATAAGTGACCTAATGTCAGCTGAAGCAGCAGACTTTCCCTCGCGAGCGGGAGATGTTCCTCCAGTCGCTGCTGCAAGGATGCCCGTTCCCGATTCACACCAATCCAGTGCTGTTCAATATGCTTAATTTCATCAAGTTGCAGGGACGGGCTATGAGGCAGCGCAGAAGCTGCCGTTCCTCTTTGCCATGAAGGCCGAACAGGTTTTACAGCTTCTGCAGATTCTCCGTTTGCAGTAAACATTCGCAGCAATTTCGTGAACGGTTTGTAGAGCTGAAGCGAACCGATCCATGACAGGAGTAGAGCCAGTAATAGTCCACATCCGTTTACGAGCAGAACGATTCGGGGTACCGACACAATCGGAGCTACAATTTCATTTAACGGAGCGGCGGACACATAGGTCCAATCTGTACCCAATCTGCGAAAAGTACCAGATTGCACCGAATAGGTCATGCCCTCGTATTCCATCAGGAAGGAAGCAGGTTTTTCTTCAAGATTGAGCACATGATCACGGACTGCATTCTGTAATCCACCCAGCTCTTGGTCCTGTGGAAGCATGGGCTTCCCCTGCTCATCCAGCAAAAATGTCGTCCCGCCTTCATACGGAGACAAGGTCTGCAGCATGCTGCCAAGCTGCTTGTTATCCAGCGTAATGGTTAATGCACCCAGAGCATCGTCACTTCCACCCGGAAGCCGATTCACCATCATCATGGACGCGCCATCCATGGAACGAGACCAATAGGTGGCCCGCGGCTGTTCCGTTAACTTGTTATACTTTTCAATTTCATTAGGGTCATTCATAAAATCATAACGCTCTGAATCCATCTTCACTGCTCTTGGTTCTTCAAGATACAGTTGAACCTTGCCAATGAGTGTATTGGAATTCTGAATCATCAGCAGCAAACGGTAGAGCTCATGAACCTGCTTATACTTGTATACAAAATCGAGCTCTTTCAGGCGATTATCGAAGACCGGATCGAAAGCCCACTGGGAGAAAGTCAGTTCAAGCGTATCCAATTGTTCGCCAACCCATGCGGTGCGTTGTTCAAACTGTCGCAGATGGGTTTGCTGAAGGATATTTTCCATTTTGACGGTAACCCAGCCATACAGCAGGATCCCTGTAATGACTCCCGGAATGCAGGCGATCAACAGAATCATCATCAGGCTGCGCCTGAAATAACGCCCTTTGGGCAATTGGTCTCCTGTGCGCTTGAATAACATATGTCTGTACCTCCTTCCCGGGAATACCGGCCTGAATGCAGATTTATCCTTTGACTGAGGCGATCATGGCTCCTTTCGCAAAGTGCTTTTGTATAAATGGGTATACCACCAGCACAGGCAAAATGGCTACAATGATGGCTGCCATCTTCAACATCTCTGTCGGCGGTGTCTCCACCTGCTGTCCAGGTGCAACCAGGTCAATGTTCGACGCGTTCAGCAGCATGTTCTGCAGCAGTACCTGGATGGGCCACTTCGCAGAATCGTTCAGATATAACAATGCCGCGAAAAATTGGTTCCAGTACCCCACCGCGAAAAACAAACCAAATGCAGCAAGCGCAGGCATCGACAAAGGCAGCACAATGGTGTACCAGGTTCGGATTGCACTGCAACCGTCAATGGAAGCCGCCTCGCTGATCTCCGCAGGCAGACTGTCGAAGAAATTTTTCATGAGCAATACCGTCCAGCCATTGGCGAGCGCAGGCAGAATTAATGCCCAGATGTTATTAATCAGCCCCAGCTCCCGAACCAGCAGGTAATTCGGAATAATTCCCGGACTGAACAAAATGGTCAGTACAATCAGGAACATCAGTACTTTTCTGAAATAAAACCTCTTCTGGGACAGGGCATAGGCCAGGGAAGAGGATACAGCCAGGCTGCACACCGTACCTACGGTTGCCAGAAAAGCACTGTTCCCCAGTGAGCGTGCAAAAGCAGGCGTGGACAACAAATAGGTATATGCTTCGACAGACCATCGTTCCGGGAAGAGTACGATTTTCTTTTGCAAATATTCTCCGGGATCCGTGAACGAAACAACAAAAACATAATACAGCGGAAAAAACATGGCCACCGCCAGCAGCCCAAGCACGACAGCATTCAGAGACTGACCGATCCTCTCACTCCATTTCAAACGATGCATCCCAAAACCTCCTCCCACTAGTTCGTATGGACACGGACCGGAATCAGCAGGCACTAATAGACCCCTTCTTGACCCATGCGTTTCACCAAACGGTTTGCAGCCACTACGAGCACCAGCCCGACCACTGATTTAAACAGTCCAACCGCCGTACTATAGCTAAAATCACCCTGCTCGATCCCCGTACGGTATACATAAGTGTCAAATACTTCGGCTACTTCAGATACAGCGCCATTGTACATCAGGAAGATCTGCTCAAACCCAACCTCCATGATGTCCCCCAGTCTTAAAATAAGAAGCACGATGATGACACTGCGGATGGCAGGCAGCGTAATGTGCCAGATCTGGCGCAGCCGCCCTGCTCCATCCATTCGTGCTGCTTCATATAGTTGGGTGTCCACACTTGCCATGGCGGCCAGAAACACAATCGTTCCCCAGCCCGCTTCCTTCCACATCGCTTGCAAGGTGACCATGATCCAGAAACTGTCCGGGTTCGTCAGAATGTCCACCCTCGGCCAGCCCCATATGGCAAATAGCTCGTTGACCAGTCCTGTTCCCTTGGCAAACAGAAGGAGTGTCAGTCCTGCAATAATCACCCAGGAGAGGAAGTGCGGCATGTATATCACCGTCTGGATCAGTCTCTTGTACGTCACATTGCGCAGTTCATTGAGCCCCAGCGAGATCAGAATCGGAAAAGGAAAAAACAAGATCAAATTCAGCAGGCTGATGGCAAGGGTATTTCGAAACAGTAAGGCAAAGTCCGGGTTGGCAAAAAGGGTCGTAAAGTGCTGCAATCCAACCCATTCGCTTCCCTGAATCCCCCGAAAGGGGGAATAGTCCTGGAACGCAATGACAATGCCCCACATCGGGATATATTTGAAAACGAGAAAAAACAGGATGCCGGGCAGTGCAAGCAAATATAACGATCGATCGCGCCGCAGCGCAGAGAGCCATTTCGTCCTTCTGTTCCTTTTGGCTGAAGTCTGCTTTCCCTTGTGTGTGCTAAGGTGTTGCTCGGTTACGCTCATGGTTAGCAGCTCCTTCCCTCAGATTCACTGTCCGTTTCTTTTCTTGTAAGCCTCGGTCATCTCATCACTCATGGCCTGAACATTCGGATCATTGCGCAGGGACTCCACAAAGGTATCCCATGCTTCAATTGGCTCACGACCCAGAATAATTTTTGCCTTGAGATCCTGGATCTTCTTGTTCAGTTCAGGCAGAATCTTCTGTCCTGTTTCCGATTGAAGACCAGCGGATAGGTCGGCCACACTCGTTTTGTCCCGTTCGGCCTCCACTTTCTTGAACAGTTCATTCGCCTGTGTCTCCTCATCCGTTTCGCCTGTGGTATCCCAAGGCAGATCAATGACGTTAACGATATGATTGAAATCCGAGGCGTTGTCCGCCGTCAATTTCTCGGTACTCGCTACCTTTTTGCCATCGACCACTTCATAATGCGTGCCTTTAATTCCGAACTGCTGAATTTCAAACACTTCCGGATTCATCCAGGTATCGACGAGTTGGAGAATTCGTTTCATTTTCTCTTCCGGTACACTTGCAGGGATCGCCAGAATGCCGTTGTATCCCGACCCTTTTGGATTATAGCCATTCAGATTGGTCAGAGGATAAAAATCCGTATACTTAAAAGAAGGATCAACCTTCTTCAGATCATCGGCATAGATTTTGCGCATCGTGCCTGTCTTGTCCACAATAATGCCCGCCTGATTACGCTTGAACAGTTCTCTTGCCTGCGTCAGCTTGAGCGAAAGAAGATCCTCAGGCATCATGCCGCTGCTGTAGGCTTTCGTCAGATATTGAAGGGACTCTCTTACCTCGGGCAGCAGTTCCCTGTAGATCAGTTTGCCCTCTGTTTCATCCCACTTCCAACTGCTGTTGCTTCCGATAAAAGAACTTTCAATGGCACCCAGTACCGGTCCCAGATTGCCGCCCCAACCCAGATCATCCGGACTGACATAAGCGGCCAGTGCCGTGGTATCGGATTGTCCGTTTCCATCCGGGTCCTGTTCCACAAATGCCTTCATCACATCGAACAATTCATCTGTCGTCTCCGGCACCTGCAGGTTTAATTTGTCGAGCCAGTCCTTGCGGATAATGAAAAAGGAATCTCCCGTTACCGGACGAGGACGCGGTATGCCGTAATTGTTGCCGTCTGCGGCCTTGGTTGTTTCCCAGGCAATATCCGGAATGCCCTTGCTCAGGTTCGGATAGTCCTGGATGTAAGGCGTAATATCCCAGAATGCATCTTGCTTGACCATCTTGGTAAAGGTGCTTCCGAACGGATCATTAATCATGATCAAATCGGGAATATCCCCGGATGCAAGCGTCAGGTTCAGCTTGTCGCCATAAATATTGTTCGAGACCCACTGAATACTCATTTTGGAGTTGGTTGCTTTTTCAATCGCGCGTTTGATTACATTGTCATCAGCTGCTGGAACTGCACTTGGTGTAATCGTCATGATGCTAACTTCCAATGGATCATCAGCAGTGCCGCTGCTGCTTCCATTCGTCTGCGCTCCTTCTTTACTTCCGCATGCACTGAGCACGACAGACATGACCATGACAATGGATACGATCCAGGCCAGATTACGGGTGTTACGTTTCCCCACTTTTTGCATAGGTTTCCTCATCCTCCTTAGTCTCTTAAACCTATCGTATTAATCGGATTAACGATTAAAAAAGGAGCTTTGACAGGCTAATGAGGAAGAATCCTCCTGGTCCAATCAAAGCTTTCACCCACTATAACGAACACCTGTATTTCCTGCAATTGCACTTTTTTGCACTCGTTAAATCGGCTGTCAATCAGCCTTAAATACCCGTGTGTGGTTGGATAATACGTTCGTCCCACACCTGTACTTCAATATAACGCTCCGGGCCGAGATCGCCCATTCGGTTCCGGTGATAAAGGCGAACGCTTTGCTTCTCCAGATTGGTTCTGCCTCTCCGTTAACGTGTGTATGTATTTTATGATTTATATCGTCTATTCCTCATACAGCTTGACCCTTTGAATAATGGATTGAATAAACGGAGCCTTGGCAGCCGTGTATCCAACACGGTCATGCCTGAACTGCTGTTCCAGCTTCTTTTTCAATACATAATACGCTTGCCTAACTTCGGGGTCTCTCCTGAGAGCATTGCGAAACAGCAAATGTTCATTCCATTCCACACTCTTATACCTATATACATGAAGATGGTGAGTACCTGCTCTCCACTGCCCTTTACGAAAAAACAGGCGCTCCGTAAACTCCGGCTTGGGCACATATTCATAACCCAGTTCAGCCAAAGCTTTAATATGTAATGTTTGTACATCAGCTAAATCATGCACACCTGCCATCATATCGATTAATGGTTTCGCGCCCAGACCCGGCACGGATGTACTTCCGATGTGTTCGAAATCCACACAGATATCTGTCAGGACCCTCAAGATTTCTACGCGTTCTGCGTTATAATCCTCTACCCAACTTGGGTCATATTCGGATACAATCACTTCTTCTTTCATAATAGGTTTACGCCTTTCTATCCCTTACATTGTTTGTCTTAGTGTACATCATGTGAACTTTGATGGAAATAACTGTTGTAAATCAATTCGATATATCAAATCCGTTACCCTTGACGACACCTATGGTGGCAGTGAACCTTCGGCCATTCGAATTGGTGCAGCATACGGCGCATCCGGAACGATTTTAATCCATACAACCAATCACTCCTACGTTCTGTTCACTTCCAATGAGACCTTATTTCCGAAGATCAGTGCTCTGATATCCTACACAGCGAGTTAACCATTCATTCAGGCCTCATCCTATCGTACATAAAAACACTATAAAAAGCGCCAGCAACCGCATAATTTCTTATGCTTTGCTAACGCTTTTTTTGGGTGCATGATGTTCTGAACGGCTTGAACAGCTAATTCCAGCTCCACTTCGGTAATTCATCCAAGGTTACGACATAGTCGCTGTTGTACACTTCCTTCAAGAAATCCACTGTATTATGATTGCCACCCCTCAGGAATTCACCTGTCCAGGTACAGAACCAGCTCCAATGCACACCCTGTTCCTTCATCTGCTTGGGATCAGGAATGGAACCGTTCTCAGCTAATGCAATGATTTTACTGTCATTCACCAGTTCACGCAGATTCTCATAGCGTTCAGCAAGCGGGCTGTGATTCCCTGCCTCCGGGTATACATCAACACTCACGATGTCCACCACATCATCACCCGGATACCACTCTGGCTTTTCCGAGTTCCACACCCAGATGAGATTGCCCAGCTCATGCTTGTTGACTAATCGATCATACAGCAAACGATATAACTGTTTGGCAGGCTCGGGTCCTTTGGCTCCCCACCAAAACCAACCACCTTCGGCTTCATGAAGCGGCCGGAATAATACGGGCACACCAGCATCCTTCAGTTCTTGCAGATGCCCAGCGATCACATCGATATCACGGATCAACAGTTTATAGGCTTCGGAATCCGGGCTAGCCAGCGCGGAGGCGAGGTCAAAAGTGGTCGCATTCGTATAAAAGCCGCGCCACCATTCCTTGCCTGGTTCGTCAATCAGATCCTTCGGTGCATTCCAGTGCCAGCAGAGGGTCACGATTCCTCCTTGCTGGTGCCAAGCGATCGCATCCCTTATCTCTTGTGAACTGGCGCCGCGTTCAGCTCTTGAAGGAGAATATTCCATGAGATCAAAGCCAATCACAGCGGGCTTCCGGCCTGTGTTTTCATTAATCCAGTTCAGATTGCCGTAATCCTGCTGACCCGACAGAACCCCTTTCCCATAGTGCTCTGCCAAGTATTTCATCAGTTCTCTAGCCTCGGAAGTCGCATCTTGATTCACCAAAATACTGCTTATCTTTTGTTCCGTCATTGATAATCCCCCATTCCAAGGCATGGTACATAGTAACCCAAATATCAAAAGCACCCGAATTACACTTCCTATACGCCTACTCAAATCCCGCTTACCCAACAACACCGGAACGTTCAATACTCTCCACGAAATAACGCTGTACAAACAGATACAAAATAATCAGCGGCGCAATCGCCAGCAAAATGCCCGTATCCACAATCATGGCAACATAGTTCGGATCGGCCTTCATGCCGGAACTCGAACCAAAACCCATGAGTTGTGGAATCAATTGGTTCGCCTGAGCGGGTAAGGATGCCACCTTCAGCGAGATCAGAGGACTTTCGCTCATGAATAGCGCCGAATAGAACGTATCATTATACTGCCAGACAAAGGAGAACAGAATGACCGTGATCAGTGGTGAAATGGCGTTGGGCAGCATGATCCGGGCAAATGTCCGGAACCCGCCCGCACCATCAATCAGCGCAGCTTCTTCAATTTCCTTGGGCATGCCCTTGAAGAACTGACGGAAAATATAAATGAACAGCCCTGCCTTGAGCCCTCCTGCCGTCGCTGCGGTAATCATGGAAGGCCAGTACGTATTTAACAGGTTGATCCCTTCACGCCCCGTAAACAGATGAATGATGCCCAGAAAGTCAAAACTGCGAAAGTGCAGATACATCGGCACCATCAGGGTACTTGTCGGAACCAGAATGGTGAGGATAACCAGTACAAAGAGGATATTACTGCCTGGAAAAGTAAACCGGGCGAAGCCATATCCGGCAAGCGCACAGGACATCGCCGTTAAGAGCGTCGTGATCGTGACAAACAGCAAAGTGTTTGCCAGCAAAGGCAGGTAATCCATCACCTGTGCCGCAAGTTTGATATTATCCAGCGTAAAATGCCGGGGAATCATATAGATGGTCGGATTGTAGATGTCCTGTTTATCTTTGAACGCAACCGATATTTTAAGAAATAACGGGTACAAAATAATAAAAGAAATGCCAATGACCAGTGCATATCTGAAAATGGAATACAGGAGGTCCGATGTTTTGTTTCGCACCCGCTGCATGTGATAATTCTGCTTCGGAACCACCACCATGCGATCCGTTCCCGACACAGCCATGTCTGATGCCCTCCTTTGACGTTAACCGTCAGTTGTAATGTACCCGCCGTGACAGCACCCAGCCAACCACGAGCAATACGAGTCCAATGACCAGCGTATACAGCCAGGACATAGCCGAGCTCAGTCCGAAATTTTGGGTTTTAAATGCCGTCTGATAGATGGCCTCTGTGACCGGACTTCCCGCAAATGAATCAATAATGGTATAGATTACATTCGTCAATATCAACGGGCTGACCATGGGAAATGTAATCTTCCAGAATGATTCATAGGCTGTTGCCCCTTCGATTTTGGCTACTTCGTACATGGAACCCGGTACCGATTGCAGTGCTGCGAGAAAAATCAGAATCTGAACGCCCGAGCTGCTAATGATCTCGTAGATTCGCATGATCGCTTCGACAATGTAATCCACGTAGGCCATCGGCAAACCAACATTAGCCAGCATCCTGACGATGGAAACAACGTTGAACGAAGCTCCCCCATCGGCAGTCGACTCAACAGCACTGGCGTCCCCCATCAGGTTGATTAACCCGGCTGACTCGGCTGCTGCCACCGCACTGGAGGCCAGAATGACAGGCAGGAAGAAGATGGCTCGTGCCATGGTTCTGCCCTTGAATTTCTGGTTGAGCAGTGTTGCCGTAAACAGGCTGAAAAACAAAATCATGGGCACATTCAGCAGCATCGCACCCACCGAATCAATCAATATCCGGTTAAATGTAGCGTCAACCAGAAGTGCATCCTTGAAATTTTTCAAACCGACAAAGTCGAGAACGTACCCTCCCGGAGCAACCGACAGATTGCTGAAACTGAACCGGATCGATTGCAGCAGCGGCGTTGCAAAGAGGAAGATGAAACCAATCAGCCATGGCGAGATAAACGCAAGTCCAAGCAGCGCTCTCCGAGATTTCAACGATAAACGAAGGGTTCTCATCGGCTCACTCCTTCCACCGCGTAATCTGCACCGCCAACCGTAATTCCCCCTACGGTAACCGGCTCGTTCGTGTAATTCACGAGAATCGAACCGCCGCCGCTGTACGTGACCCGGACCACGCCGTCCTGAATCCGTTCATGTTCGGAGATCTGCTGGTTTCCCAGTCCTTTTAACACCTGATTCGCTTCCTTATACAAGGCAACCGCATCATCCATCCAGTCTCCATACGCTGTAGCATAAGCCGAATCATAATTCGTTAACTTCAGCCTGGATGACGGTTCATATGTCCACTGGAATTGCGGGGCTGCACCGAGTTCGAGACTTTGCAACAGCTTCTTACGCAAGTCCTGATCCCCGAAAGTATTCATTGGAGAAGCGGCATAGTTGATATATCCATGAATGACCATTTCGTAAAAAGGAACTTCCTCATCAGTAATGTTGAATCGACTGGAGCCTGATGGCACATCTACAATGTGCTGCCCATATCCCCACGCATAAGCGTTAGCCGATGATAACATCATGT
This sequence comes from Paenibacillus xylanilyticus, assembly GCF_047246825.1. Lineage (GTDB taxonomy): Bacteria > Bacillota > Bacilli > Paenibacillales > Paenibacillaceae > Paenibacillus > Paenibacillus xylanilyticus_B. The sequence goes on from NZ_JBFOLB010000001.1 coordinate 2,289,642, forward strand.
TCGGATATTCCTGCTGCAGCTTGCCCAGCTGCTCCTTCACAATGTTCTTTGCGGTCTCTCGGTGGATTACACGGCTATCCCGATAATCAGAGGCCAGTACCTGCCCGAGATCACGAAGTGACAATCCGCTGAGTTCCAGTTTGCCTGTTTTCGCGGCAAACTCGCTCACCACATAAGGAAGCTTGGCAGCCGAAAGCAGATAGTAACTATCCTTGCTCTGGTCCATCCGGTTGAGTGCAGGACTGTAAGGATACAATTCCGCTGTCTCCTTGGTTACAAAACGTGCTGCATCAGAAGATGGCGCAAAGCGCCAGTCATCGTGATAGATCCGTTGAAATGCCACATCAGGAAATAACGCACCCCCGGACTGCTTCAACTGGGCAGACAGGTCCTGTAACTCGGAACGACTGCCCAATTCACTGTCCAGCTTCACCCGGGTTGGCATATGATGGTTAATACCACCGCCGAACCATCCCTGATATCGCATTTGCACGTGATTCACACCTTCCTGCTGTAACTTCGCGGCCATTTCGGCTGCCTGTTCGTATGTGGTCATGGCTAACGTGGTCCGATAGGGAACACCAAGAAACGAAGCTTTTTTGTCCACGGCACCAAGCACATCCACATAAAATGGCAGCTCCATCTGTTCTGTCAACGGTTTTAGTACATCCTGCTCTACCAACTGCTGCTGATACAAGCGGGCCATGCCAGAATAACTGGCATCTTCTCCATGAAGGAAATGGTAGCGGACCTGAAGATCTCCTCGATAAGGCTCTTCACTAAGCAGCTGAATCTCCTGCATTTTCTGCGAGGTGTACATCTCCAGTTCATCCTCGCCACGTAGAGAAAAGGTCGCATGAACATGATTGTAACTGTTCTGTCTGCCTCCAATATCCGCAGTAATGCTGGCCATGCCGTCCCCTTTTTCAATTACCGCAAACCAGGCATGCTCCCCGTTCTTCAAACCAAACACAGGCATATGTGCAGATTCACTGACCTGAGGGCGATTAAGCGAATTATCGTTGGGATCTGCTCCATATACGCGTTGCACATACTGTTCTTCCTTGATCTTTCCGTTGTTCAGGTGAATCAGGCTGCCTGAACCGTCAGGCACAAACATATAGCCCTCTCCCTCCGTATCCGCTGCCCCAAAGTAAGCAAGCAAGTCGATATTTCGAATACGGTATGGTCCACTTTCTTCCACTTGGTTTAGAGGTACGCTCACAATCAACGAGCCTTGATCCAGCCGGTATTCTACCGGAATGACGAAGCTTGGCTTATCCGATGCGGCACTGCCTTCCACCCCGTTCTCCTGATTGTCAAAAGCAAGATCATCAGCGGTATAACCCGCTGTCTCAAAGGCATCCAGCATCTTGTTCAGGACAAGCTGCTTCGAAATCTGTCCATCGAGCCTTTCCAGCACATCCGGATTGTTCTTGGTCGGATAGTAACGGGCAGACGTATATCTTGCGACTGTAGCATCCAGTTTCGAAAGAACCTTCTCCTCCAGACGCTGCTTGCTAATCAACTTGGGCAGTGCATCGATCCCGAGCGAGGTATCTCCCAGCGTATAAGTAATCCGAATTCCCTGATCCACATTGGCAGCAACAAATTGTTTGTTACTAATACTGGAGCTGAAGTTGGGGAAATTCTCCAACGTACCAATTGTATCCCGGTAGGACACATTCAGCTGGGAGGACAGAACTTCCTTTTCATAAGCGGATGCCAGACCATCTTGATGACGCTCTTTTGGATTGCTGTACCAGATCTCTCCGCTCTTCCCGTCACGTACTGCGATTTCCGTTGTCTCCTCGTTATAGTACAGTGCCAGTCCCTGATCTTCGGCAATCAGTTGCATACCAGGAACCCCCTGAGAAGAATCGGTAAGGAATTGCAGTGGCTCCGTTTCGGTTGGGACGGCCTCGGTTGTCACTTCAAGATAAGCCGTTGCTTCCACGGCAGGAACTCCCCTGTTGTTCATATACAGCAGTCCGGCTGCAATCAGGATCACAGCTGCACCACTGGCCAGCACCGTATATAATCGTTGCCTTTTGTTCACGGATGCCGCCTCCTTTAGGTCTGAAAAATCAACTCGCGATAAATGTTGTAACCGAATTCATATAGCTGCTGCAGCATGCTGAAGACGAGTGCTCCAAGGAATACGATAATGCCCATCACGATGACTGTCAGCAGCATGGTCATCAACGTTTTGATCACCGTGTACTGGTGTACCGTCATCATGCCGATGAACAGAAGCAGCATAAACCAGAAGAACGCGATGGCATTGAACAGATAATAAAAAGCCGTTTCTTCCTGTACCATAAACCTGCTAACGATAATCATCGGGGCGTAGATCACAATAATCGGAATCAGCGAGTATCCCGTTGCCAGAACGATTTCCCTGAACTTGCCTTCCCCTTCCATCAGGGTGGTTACAGCCCAGTTGGCCATGCACCAAAGAAAGAACGGTACCGCAACTGTTGCGATCTCCCCTATGCTGTTGATTGTGCGAGGATCGATGTAATTCACCAGAAATCCCGCGTATTGCTTTTGCAAAATCATCATGACAATGGTAAGTGCCAGTGCTGCAAAAGCGACAAGCAACCGGCCCCGGTTATCCGACTTGAGATCCCAGAATGCATCGATGGGGTGAAAAATGAGATGCAGCGGAAACTTAATGTAATCCTGCTTCACGATCAACCTGCCTCCTCCGTCTCCATTTAACCGCCACCCGGGTCAGGATCAGAATGAAAATCAGCGCCATCGAAGCGGTCAGGAACGTTCCGAAGTGTTCCTTCATCATCTCCCGCCGATACCTTTTGAATGCGACAGAATAACTCTTGCGATCCATCCCAAGTTCGAAGTAACCCAGTGCTTCCTCGTTTTTCTTCTCCATCAGCAGGGACTTGCCGATCCCGATATAGGCGATATCATAGTTGGCGTTCAGCTTCAGCACTTCTCTCCAAATATGGACGGCCTCTGTATCCTCGCCCTGATAGTGAAGAGCAACCGCCTCATTCACGCTCGCTCCGAACCGTGTCGGCTCATAGACAACCAGATTGCTTCTGCCCCGGTCAAGGACCAACTGATGCTCACCGGATTGCTCAATGGCGACGGGCGTTTTGAGTGTGCCTACCTGATTTCCTTTGCCACCATATATGTAGAGCAGATGACCTTCATCGTCATAAGTGAACACCCTGTTCTGTGTCGCATCCAGTACACTGTACATGCCGTTGCCCAGCACTTTCACATCAATCAGCTTGGATGGCCCCGGGTTATTGCGGAATCGGATGTCTCCTTTGACGTCAAAATAGCCAAATCGCTTCAGCACATCTTCACCGGAGGGATTCAGGCGTTTGATCGGTTCATTCGAGCCGGGGTCAATATTCGTTGCATATACAAATCCCTTATGGTCCATATCCACATTGGAAAACTCCGTTGGGACAAACAGGACCATCTGTGCCCGCTGGGCTTTGGTCGATAACATCCGCCAGATATATTCACCGTAGTCCCGTTCTACCTTGTTGGTGCCGACGTATCCAATGAACTTCCCCTTTTCATCAAACTGCATAATTCCCTCATAGACACCCTGAGCCACCACGAATACCCGACCTACACGGTCAACGGTCAACTTCAGCGGCTGAAACTGAAAATCGGTAGCGAGAATATCGGACTCGGGCTTCGTAATGGTATGAATCAGCCCACCTTCTCCATCAAGGACGACCACGCGACTGTTACCCGTATCTGCAACGTATATGCGTTCTTCTTCATCCACAAACAATCCGCCTGGAAGGTTGAAGGTCTCCTTGCTGCCATCCATCACAAATCCATCAATCACGCGCATCAGTTTATAATTGGTGTCCAATACGATAATTCGACTGTTGCCGCTATCCAAAATATAGATCAACCCGGAGGGAGAAACGTTCACATCACCGGGGTCTTTGAACTCACTAATGCCGAGGTCACTGCCTGATATGGTACGCTCGGGCAGATAGGCGTCCGGCGAAGGAACGGCTTCTTTCCAATAGTTGTAGTTATAACTCTCATACGGCGCCGGGGAGGCCGCCGCAGGCACGGCATTCACCAGCAGCAGAGATACTGCCGCCAGGAGAACAAGCCATCTTTTCACTGTGCGTGCCATATCGTTCCCCCTTAATCCTTCATGCCCGAGCTCGCCATCGTCTCAATGATTCGGCTCTGAGAGAAAATAAATAGCGTGATCGGCACACTCATCAAAATAAGTGCTACCGCAGCACCTGCTCCTGCCCGGGATATTCCGCCCTGAATAATCTGCCCTGCTGCATAATGCAGTGTCTTGAGCTGCTCGCTGTAGATGTATCCATTGCCATCACTGCCCCACAGCATCTGAAACAGCAGAATAATCAATGTAAGCCAGGCTGGCTTCACATTCGGCATGACGATGGACCAGAAGATCCGGTATTCACTGGCACCATCAATCTTGGCTGCTTCCAGCAGCGCATCCGGGATCTGCTCCATGAACTGTTTCATGAGATATAAACCTAATGAATAGGCAAATGCCGGAATGATGACAGCCCAATACGTATCGATCCATCCAAGCCATGACATGATCATATAGTTCGGGATCGCTGTTACGGCAGGCGTGAACATCAGGGACAGGACAACCACCTGAAACATGAATACTTTGCCTGGAAATTTGTGTTTAGCCAGCGGGTACGCCGCTGCGGAAGCAAGGAGCACATGACCCACGATGCCAATGCCCGTAATAAATACCGTATTGAATATATAGCGCGAGAACGGCACCCACGAGTCACTCAGCAGATTCAGCAGATCCGTAAAGTTGCTGAACGTGGGATTTTTGACAAACAGTGTTGGCGGAAAGGTAAAAATCTCATCCAGCGGTTTAAATGCATTGTTGATTGCATAGATCAGCGGCAGCACCATGAAAGCACCAAATACGAGCAGAAGGGCAAACAGGGAGAGACTTCCCGACAGCGAGCGATTCACCCGCTTTTTGCCTGTTGCAATTGCAGCCATAGCTATTCTCCCACCCTTCGAAGCAGTTTCTGTACCAGCAGGTTGGTGCCTACCATAATCATGAACAGCACGGTTGCAATCGCCGAGGCGTAACCCATCTCAAACCGTGTTGTACCGAAGTCGATCAAATGGGTGACCACGGTCTCTGCCGCATAGTTCACGCTCGGGAATCCGGCAAGTGCTATCGACACATCTGCCACGGCAAACGAGGTCGTGAGCTGAATGACTGCGCCGAACATTAGCTGTGGACGCATTGAAGGCAATGTAATATACCATAGCTCCTGCCAGCGATTCTTGATCCCATCCACGGCTCCCGCTTCATATAACGTCCGATCAACCGTCTGCAAACCGGCGATGAATGCCAGGAAGCCCGTGCCCAGACTCAGCCACAATTGCACCAGAATGAGGATCGGCATAATGTAGGCTTCCGTCTTCAACCACTGAATTGGCTCGAGCAGAAAGCCCCATTTGATCAGGAGTCCATTGGCTATACCATAACGATCCCCCGAGAAAATCATCAGCCAGATAAAATAGACATTCCCTGAAATGGACGGCGCATAGAAAATCAGCGTCATGAACGCTCTCCATTTGGGTGTTAATTCATTAATGATCCATGCAAACACGAAACAGGCAATATAACTGATCGGTCCGGTAATAATGGCGAAGAGCAGCGTATTCTTGATGGCAATCAGGAATACGTCATCTTCCAGAAACAGCCGTGTATAGTTCTGCCAGCCAATAAAACGCGGAAACTCCAGCATGTTGAAGTAGGTGAAGCTGAGTATGATCGAGATAACTACCGGAATCACGGTGAACATGGTGAACAGGATCATATAGGGGGCCAGCAGGACATAGGAATGTTTGCTGGCCTTCATCTCCTGGAGCTTCCAGCCCCACCATGATTTCATGCCCATCCTTGATGCTTTCTCAGGAGGACTGTTTTGCCCATCTCGGAGTGATATTTGTGACACGGTTAACCCTCCCTCTGCTTACGGAAGACCAAATTCATTACGCTTGACGCGAATCTCGTCCTGAATATACTGGGTGTAGTCCATAATGGATTCCCTTGCTTCCACTTGTCCTACAACCGTCTTGTAAAAGGCATTAAACAGATGACGTCCGGTAAAATAACCGCCAGGCACTTCAGGAATGCCCTTCACCGTCTCGAATTGTGCCTTCAGGTTCGCATAATCCTCAGCGGGCCACGGGAGCGAATCGAGTGCCTTGATGTTGGCGGTCGGATAACGTGCAGCTGCACCCATCAGTCCTTCCATCTCACGACCAAACTCGGCCTGGATTGGTGTACTGGTCCACCATTTCATGAACTCCCATGCAGCTTCCTGATCCTTGGCGCTCTCGAGCATCATGACCGCGCTGCCGCCGCCCGGAACGTCCCGATTCAATGTTCCATCCGACTGCACAGTACCCGGGACAGGAACAAACCCCCATAATCCGCGGATCTCCGGGGCAAATACGGACAGCTGGTTATACATCGTGTAATCCGTCAGACCAATTGGCATCTGCCCTGTCCGGAAACGGTTGGCAAAGTCATATTCCCGCTCCAGCTTGTAATCGGTATAAAACTCTGTCCATTTCTTAAATGTCTCAATACCGATGCGGGAATCCAGGTCCGATTCCTTGCCGTCATTACGATAAAACGAGCCTCCGTTCTGCAGGAGCATCGTTGCATACTGCGAGTTAGGCGGAATGTTGACACCCTGCATGTTGGCCTGGGCCACCACCGGCATGCCAAATTCCATATGATTTTTGCTCAGAATCGCCAGCAGGCTCTCGACATCATCCCATGTTTGAGGAACTTCAAGGCCCAATTCTTCCATGACATCTTTCCGGTAAAACAACATATTAAAGGTCTGTGTTTCCGGCAAGGCATATACGCCTGAATCATAGACGTAAGGTACGATGGCACTTCCCCGGAATTCCTGTTCCACCGAGGTATAGTCACTGAACTTGGTCAGGTCAACGGCCGAGTTACGCATGGCAAAGTTCACCGGGAGATCATTGCCGATCTGCATTGCTACATCCGGCCCTTCACCCGATAATGTGGCTGGCAATAACGTACCCATGTTAACCAGCTTCAGATTGACGTTGATACCACTCTCGGGTGTGAACGTCTCATCAATCATGGCTTTCATTGTATTGGCCTGATCACGTCCACTACCGATCCATACCGTCACCGTTCGCTGATCTTCCGATGTGGATACGTTTCCGATCTGGTTATAATCGATGAAAAATGAATTATAAAAAGTCTTCGCCTCGTGACCGATCTTCGCCAGCGCTCCCATGCCTGTATCGGGAATGCTGCGGTCGGGAGACGCAACATACAGGGCATCAATTTCGAGCGGTTGCTCACGAGCCTGCTGCACCCATGTACCGAGCCCGCCTGTATTCGTTTTGTAAGCGGCAAGCCTTCTTGGAATGGTATCCGGCTTGTCGATCATCTCATCCAACTGCTGGGCCATCGTTTTGATTAACGCTTCCTGATCACTGGATTGACCTGACAGAATGCGAAGCTGCGCTGCTACTTCCTTCAAGCGTTTGCTTTCCCCGCTGAACACCTCCAGCAGATTCGGAATCTGCTTCTCCACCCGGTAATCCCGGAATTCATCAGGCTTGGTCCCCGTGATCATCAGAATTCGCCGATACATGGAATTCAGGTTATACAGACTGTCCTCCACATTGCGGATGAGTGGCGCGAAGTCACCAAGGCTGTTCTCCAGCCGTATGACATGTTTGCCTTTTTCCAGCTGAAACTTGTATGCTTCCTTGCCTCCCATCACATCAATGCGATAGTCACTCTGGTAACGGAAAGGCGCTTTGGTCATCTCGGCAAACGGAACTTCGCCATCGATGGTCAGCTTGCGCGTGGAATAAATGCCTTTGACGAAATTTTGCTGTGCAGTAAAACCGATATGATAAAGTCCACTCTCCGGCACATCCACTTCCCATTCGATCCACTGTCCTGGCAGACGCCAGTTATAGCCACCAATCGTATTGATGCGTACCTGGGAAGCACTGTAAGGAGATACCGCTGAACTTGATCTTTCACTGGTCGGGTATAGCGTAGGTGAGGATTTGGCCACTGCCGCTTCTCCTTCAACCCGAATGAGCACATCTTTCGGTTGCCCGGTAGAATCCGGCTGCTGCGCCCCTGCAGTCTCCGCATATGGAACGGTAGGCTTCTCATTGAATAGCCGTATCGATCGAATTACCATCGGTTCACGCGATGATTTCAGCGTTAGGGTGTGTTCCCCTTTTTCCAGATAAAACCTGAATGGAGCCTGTTCGTACCCGTCTGAGTCCTGAAACGTTTCTTCCATCCAGCGAGGTTTCTCCACTTGTTTGGGACGAAGATCATTGCCCTGATTATCCTGTTGGGCGGCTTCTTTCTCATTGCCCCATACCCGGTCAAACTGCAAATAGGCGGCTTCTGCAAACGGAAGTTCACCGTCAATATACAATGCGCGCTCAATCGCAGAACTCTTGCCTTCTACGGGAAAATAAACAGCGGATAGGTTATACAGTCCGGTTTCCGGCACATCCACAACCCAGTCAACCTCTCCCGTCTCTCCGGTATGAAGCGATACACCTGCCATGCCCTCATAATCATTCAGTTTGCGTACCTCTTCACCTTCCGCCCGTTTGTAGTCCTCTGCTTCAATGGTGATGTCCACATTCGGCAGTGGGGCATCGCCTGCTTTGGACAGATATTGTTCATACCCTTTCTTCTGCCTCGTCTGCTGCAAAATGGCATCCACCTCAATGGCAGGCAGACTGCCAGGCGGAACATCTGCACTCTCTACGTCCGTACCGGAGGTAAAATACAGTATGACGCAGGCTGCCGCTGCTACCATTACTGTGGGCAGGATCCATTTCTTTCGTTGTAGAATTCCAGCCATTCTACGAGTCCTCCTCATCAAGGCTGATGCCAGCTTCACCCTGTTTCAGGGTTCAGGAAAAGAGGCGCCGCGTAACTCTCGGGCACGCAGCACCTCTGCCTGATATACGGCTGGTGTTATTGTTTGCCGAGTTTATCAATCGCAGCTTGTGCCTGCGCTTTGTACTTCTCGGCTGTTGCAGTAACGGAAGCATTATTTTTAATGATATCGTTGACATAATCACCGATTGGATAGCCTGCGTAGGCATCATCCAGCAGGATGCGTCCCGTGCCCGCAATATGTTCGCGAATCATGGTGATGTCCTTCTCATCTGTATAACGGCTCTCCAGGTAATCCTGACCCGGGTATTCTTCAATCTGTGGGATGTCGAAGGTCTCTTCGTAAATTTGGTATACCATCTTAGGATCTTCTACACCTTTGGGAATGAACTTCGCGGAGGCTGCGTTGTTGGCGTAAGTCACATCCTTGCTGCCCTGAGGTCCGTTCGGAATAGGGACTACACCAGCAGCAAAGGTAATATCCCCCAGCTGCCATTCAGCGGCGGTGAACAAGGCAACGTCTCCATCCTTGAATGTATTGCTTTCCTCCCAGTTGGTTTTGTCTCCCGTCTTGACCTTCACGACATTCTCCACGTTAAACAGGCGTTTAACGAATTCGGCAGCCTCAATGGTTTTGGGGTCGGACAACCCTTCTTTTGCGTTCTCGTCATCTACGATCGTGCCGCCATTGGCAGCGGTAAAGTGACGAAGCACGTCGATCGGCCAGCCGGAGAATCCGTATACGTCGATTTTGCCGTCATTATCCGTATCTTTGGTTGCCTGTTTGGCCAGTTCCATAAATTTGTCCCAATCCCACTCACCTTTGTTATATAGCTCCTGCGGATCAGGCAGCGACAATTTTTTGAACAAATCGCGGTTATAGTGAAGTCCCAGACCGATGCTGATCGGATTATCGAATGAGTAGTAATCACCTGCAATGGCAGGATATTTTGTGATCAGGTTGGCCTCCTGATTGATGTTGTTCTCAGCTGTGGTGAATTCGGAGATCGGCAGTAGTTGCCCCTTGAGGATGGCGGGAAGTGCAGATTTGTATTCCATTTGAACGATGTCTGCGAATGGTTCGCCAGCCAGCGCAGTGGTTGTAAATTTATTCATGTATTCTTCGAATGGGACGTTTACAAACTCGATTTTCACGTTATATTTCTTCTCGACTTCAGCAATCTTATCGAGACGAGCCTTATCTGAGGCTGTCTCCCCCGCCGGTTTTAGATCCCACCAGGCAGCAACCTTGATGACGCGTCCACCCAAATCCGGTACATCGACTGCCGCTTCTTCCGCTCCGCCTTCTTTATCTGTCTCAGCGACTTCGGTGCTGTTTCCTGAGTTCGTTGCTCCCCCTGCATCGGTCCCAGTCTGCGTTGTACCCCCGCCACTGCAAGCGGATACAAATAGCATCACGACCAGTAACATCAGTGGCAGAACGTTCCATTTTCTTCTCATGATTTGTACAACCTCCCCGAATGTGTGTGTCTAATACGGTCATGCAAAAACAACCAACCTCACCCCACCTAATAAAATTAGACCACCACCGCCATTTGTTATTTTATCGTTTGGTTCGAACAAACAAAATTTAACATAGCAAAATGTAAGCGTCAACATTTTATTGTTAACATTTTCTATTTTTTCTGTTATGATGCTGACATAACCAGTAAAAAAAGGCTGTTTAACAGTATTTTCATCACATTGTCTTCTGAGTGTATCGATAATAAAGCGATTTTCAACCTTTAAAATTTGTTATTTTATAAAATAACAAATTCATAATTTTTAAGACAGAATTCGTGCTTTACTCTCAAAAACTTCATCTCTGTCGTTCCAATTCCATCGTACAATCCTAGGGATCACTAACATTTATTATTCTGTGTCCGTTATTAGATTAGAGGAAATATATCATGATATACTGGAATCAGTTTCATGCTACATGGTCAAGAATACGGCAGAACTAAGAATGTAAGGATGGTATGATGAAGACGAAGGTAACAATTCAGGAAATAGCACATTTTACGGGTCTGTCAAAATTTGCGGTCTCACGTGCACTCTCTGGGAAATCCGGTGTGAGTGATCAGACACGGGACATTATCCTTAAGGCCGCTGGCAAACTTGGATATTTCAAAGATAACAGCATGTTATCTGGCGATATGAACAACAGCAATGAACTTCACGACCCACAACACATGCGTTGGAGCGGAACGATCCTCATTTTGTTTCCAAATGTTCGTTACCAAAACCAGGAGTCTGTCTACTGGGGGCCCGTCTTTAACGGGATATCATCCAGACTGAACCAGAAAGGGATCAATATTCTTACCCTCACGGAGCCTTCTGCGGACCAATTATTTACACTGCTAAATCCCGATGCCATTCGGGGCATTATTACGGTAGGTTCGATTACCACCCCCATTTTGCTTGAAATTAAGCGCCTGGGGATTCCCGTTGTTATGGTTGATCATCTCGATCCGGTCTTCCACAGTGACAGCATTTTTACAGACAACTTTACTTCGATGCGTGAAATCATGCTATATCTCCTTCGTAAGGGTTTCAAGAGCTTTCAATTTGTCGGGAATATCAGCGATGCTCACAGCTTCTATGAACGATGGATCGCGTACAGTTCTGTGCTTATGGGCAATGGTATAGAAATGAATCAGATACCGGAGTTGTGCAGTCCAGCCGTCGATGATTTCCGCCAAACGTTTACGTCAGTGGTTCATGAAGCCAACTTGCCAGAGGTGTTTGTATGTGCCAATGACTTCTCCGCGCTCTACACGATTGAAGCACTGGAGAGCATGGGAATAACCGTACCTGATCAATGTGTTGTCACGGGTTTTGATAATTTGTACGACAATATTCCGGTGCTCGCCACGGTCAACGTAAACAAGGAATTGCTTGGTGCGCGTGCAGTGGACCAGATGTTGTGGCGCATCGTAAACCCCGAGAGTAATGTGGAGAAAAAATTGATCATGGCAGACGTCATCATCCGGGAACAATACAGCCGACATAGCGGATAAACAGCTGCAATGACAAAAAACACCCCCATACCAGTGTTTTACTGGCTGGGGGTATTTGAAATTAGATATATCCTATTTAGGGCGTTACGTATCTGTCCGTACATCATCCCATTCCTGATCCAGATAACATATCAGCCAATTTAACGCACGGTGACGTTCATAAGCGACTCCACCATTCAACCCGGCAGGAGGTGCCTGGTCATTCACACGGCTGTCTACACATACCCAGTTGTAACGGTAGATCAGGTCAGCAGCGTCCAGAATTTCACTTTTGCTGCGCAGGGATGCTTCGGCCAGAAAATCCTCAAAAGTGTCCTTTTGCTGCAAATATCCTACAGCCTGTCCAACGTTACACAGATCTACTGGAGCTCCAAGTTCCTCGACGTAACCAAGCGCCCATAACATTACATGATAAGCCTCGTACCCCCATGAAAAAGAGATTACATCCTGTTGTTCAGCCCCATGCTGCTCGATAAACCTCTTCTCGACAGGTGAGAAAAATGAGGCCGCATCGTACTTGTCGATGACTTCCTGAACCAGCGCTGCCGTATCTTCCGCACTCTCTCCGGCACCCAGACATTCACCCTTGAGTGCTGCGATACAGAGGGCAACTGCACGCCGTGCCACTTCTTCTGCACTTCGGATCATTGTGTGCTCATCTCCGGCCCTGGCGGGCAAATGAACATTGAATGGAATGCCCTGTTTTGCCAAAATGGACTCGGACTTTTCTTTTCGCCAGGCTCCAGACTCGGAATGCGGTCTGACATCATCCAAAAAGCTGGTGTGCGCCGTTACCTTGTAATCTTCCACCTCGGATTCTCCGTTGACATCGAGCAATAACTGCCCTTGTGCGTTGAGTAGGGACCCTCCGCCCCAGAAAATAACCGCATCCAGTCCTTGGGCAAGCTTCAATAATTCCTGGAAGAACTCCTCGGATATGTCCTCTTCAGTCTCAATCCCAACGACCATGTTCAGGGTCGAGCATTTGATCAGCACTTTCTCCTGCACTGCCGGATTGCGTCCCTCAATCTGACTCAGGAAGCCCATCATGCCCTGAATCATTGAGGTGAACTCCTCGGGGTTTGTCTGACTTGTCATGATGTTGAAACCTTTGGTCTTCTTGCTAAGCCACTTTTTGCGAATCACTTGAATATGTGTTTTGTCTTCCTTGCGCTCGATCTTATCCTGTGGGTAGATGGATTGAATGAGTTCAAACAGCTGATCCAGGTCAAACTGGGAGCTGTACAATGCGCAGTTTCTCATGAGTTCACCTTCTTTGGTTATGTTAGTTCCTGTTATGTGTGACGTCAACTAGAGGGCTAATTAGTCCTTGTATGGATCGAATTCATTGCCACCAGCCATGGCAACACCGACAGGGCGCAGGAAATGATTAATTTTCAAGGTGTGTGCATGAGCATTCAATACATCCTGCAGCTTTTTATACACAAAAGGACTTTCGTCCGTGCCTGCGCCCCTCAGCTCGACACCATAGGCACGAATTGCTGCCTGCATCTGTTCCTCGCTGATCTCACCGCCCATGCGTGTGCGCAGCTTGTAATTCATTTTGCCCGCGGCCTGAGTACGGCTCATAATCCGTCCTGCCCCATGTACGGTGCTACGGAATGACTCGCTATTCTCCTCACTGTGGATTCCTTCCACAATTACAGAGATATCTCCCATACTTCCTCCCACAAAACCAAGCTGCCCAGGAGCCAGCGGAGTTGCCCCTTTACGGACAACCACCACATCTTCACCCATATGCTGTTCTTTCCATGCAAAGTTATGATGGTTGTGCACCGAATACTCCGCACTTGCTCCAAGAATATCAAGCACCTGGTCGATAACGTAATCCCGGCCTGCATAGGCGTAACGGCCTGCGAGAGTCATTCCGTCCCAATACATCTCACCCATTTCACTGTTCAGGTCAAACAACGTAGGCGGCTGATCCATGGATTCTCCGGGTGCCTTCCCGCTAAACTCACGACCCGCAGCCAGATTAAGAAATCCGCTCGCAACCTTATGGCCGAATCCACGACTGCCAAAATGATTCGCAATCCATACTTTGCCCGTTGATTCTTCCACGAAAATATCTACAAAATGATTGCCACTGCCTACAGTGCCAAGCTGGTTACGTGCCAGTGTTTTTAATTTGTGCTGCAATCCAGGCTCGATTGTGTCGAACAATTTCCAGCTGGCATCATCAAACAGCTCATGATCGACTGGGGTTGGATTATTCCTGCCCACGCCAAACGATACGTTTGCATTGATATCATCCATAATAACGCCAATCTGATCCTTGATCTCCTCCCACATGAGGTTGGTGCGTACCGCTTTGTTACCGCAGGCAATATCATATCCGACTCCTGACGGACTGATCATATTACGGTAGGCGACCACACCTCCGATCGGCTGCGAATATCCTTTGTGATGGTCGGCCATTAGAGCTACGCCAAGCACATCGCCATGCTGCGAGCAAGTCACTGCCTGACTTACCGCATTCTCCAGCGGCTCCCCCCAAACTTTGATGTTATCCACGATTCTCATACTCTATATAAACCTCCTGTCTTATCAAACACTTTGTATATATTACCAAAAACTATGCCATATGGGCAGTAAATCAATTCCTGCTGGATGATACACATTGCCATTTCGATTGCAGCGTCCTCTACCAATCGCTGTACGTTATTGTGTAACTTTAGATTTGTTTTATTTTCACAGATTGTATTTTATACCAAACAAAATGACATATATATATTGCAAAAAGCCTCAAATAATATTATCATGAAGTTCATAAGAAATATTTACCACATTATTTTCAAATCTCTATGAAGGAGAGGTCAATCATGAAATGGTTTAAAACAAATGGCAATCAGGATGAGCGTATCGTCAATCTGAAAAACAAGGTGTATAAGGAAGCTTACACTTTAATCATGTGGATCTGCGGCATCTCCATCCTGATCAAAAGCTTTCTCAGTTGGGAGACTTACTCCATGCTGACGGAAGTGATCGTCCTTCTCGCAGGAAGTATCTATTTCGGAGTTCGTTCCGTCATGCTGGGCATTTATTCGGATGAAGTTGAGGTCCATGACCAGACGAGCAAAATTTCATATAGCCTGCGCAACATAATTACGGGTCTTATTATCGGTTTTTCCATGGCCTTGTTCCTGGGCATACGAAGTTCCGTTTTGTTTGCCGAAACAGCGAATGAGAAGTGGTGGTTTTTCTTCCTCGTTTTTATTATTTCACTGCTGCTTTATATTCCGCTCTTTGCAGGATTCAATGTCATCGTTCATCACTTCGCAAACAAGGCGAGTCAAAAAGCCGCTCGAAAAGATCAGTGGGATTCATAGAAAGGATACAAGGGTGAATGGGCATGAAAAATATACGATTGAAAGTCGCCCGGGTCGAAAAGGATCTATCGCAGGACGATCTGGCACGGATCGTTGGTGTATCGAGGCAAACCATTGGTCTCATTGAACTGGGAAAGTATAATCCGTCCCTCAGCTTATGTATTGCCATATGCAAGGCACTCTCAAGAACACTGAATGACCTGTTCTGGGACGAAGAGCAGACATAAGCCGGATGGTTCAAATACTTAATCATTTATTTATCAACTACACGACGAATGAAGGAGGCTAAATTTTGATTTATTTCAGGAAAAGAAAGATTGGTACTGTCCTTGCACTGACTTCAGCCTTACTGGCAAGTTCGCTCTATCCAGCAGTGCACGCAGGCGCTGCAGCATCATCAGCCAGGGAAACCGTACAGGGTCAGGTAACCCAGGTGCAATCCGCAAAAACATCGGATGAGAAAATTGCAGAATGGAACGAATGGGCTAGAGATCACGCATATCGACTGGATAGCATCCAGCCTGTGAAGACAGGTCAGGAGCCTGATTCCTTCTCGGATCTGGAGATGCTGAAACCTCTACTCTATGACAAGCGAATTGTGTTTCTGGGTGAAAGCTCCCATGGGGTTGCCGAATTTAATCTGGCGAAAACCCGGCTGATCCAGTTTTTGCATCAGGAAATGGGATATAACATTCTTGCCTTTGAAAGCGGTCTTTCCAACACATCGCTTGCTAATGCCATGGTAAAACAGCAACTTCCCGAACAAACGATGAAAAACTCCATCTTCGGCGTCTGGTGGTCCAAGGAAATCATGCCTTTATTCGATTATCTCAAAACGAGCGCACAGACTGAACAACCCCTGATTCTAACCGGTTTCGACATGCAGCTGCAATTCCCGCTATTGGACGGTAACTGGCTGAAGGATAAAGAGCTCGCCAAGCGACTCGCACAAACGGAACAAAAGCTGTCCAAATTCTCTGCCGGAACGGATCTGAAAGCCTATCGCGCTGAGAAAAATGAAATTATCAAGGTATACAAAGACGTCCTTCAATCCCTGAAATCCAAATCGAACCAGGCCTATCTGCAAAAAGAATACCCGGATCAACCGAAACTTTCCATGCTGCTGGAGCGAAGCCTCAGTGATCGAATTCGTGTAGCAAGGGAATATGTCGATCTTTCGATCCGTGCAGCGGCTGAAATGAATGAAGGAAAATATGAGTCGTTTTTTGATTCCATGGAGTGGCGCGATCAGGCGATGCACGACAATCTCATGTGGCTCGCAACCGAAGTGTATCCAAACGAAAAATTTATAGTATGGGGACATAACGATCACATAAGAAAGGCGCATAGCGAAGTCATGGGCTCGCCCTATCCCATAACCATGATGGGAGAAAAACTTTCGGAAGAAATGAAAAAATCAAGTTATGTTTTGGGATTGTATGCATCCAGCGGTCAAACGGCCGATAATTCCGGCGGACTTCATGCCGTTGAGCCGGCAAAACCCGGTTCCATTGAAGGCATTATGTCAGCAACGAATACACCCTACAGTTTCCTGGACCTGCGGTATCAGAACAGGGAAACAGGCAACTCATGGATGTTCGAACCACGATTTGCATACAGCTGGGGCATGATCCCTGAGAGTTTTGTCCCGCGCGATCAGTATGACGGCATTTTAATGATTGACGACGTTCATCCACCGCAATATATTCGATCCTCCTCATCAGGCTCCAAAGAACAAAGTAAGGAATAATTACAAAAAGAAAGAGAGCTGGCAGCTCTCTTTTTTTCTTACCATTTTCCTGTTTTTACTTTTTGCTAATCTTGAACTTGAACTCCCACGTCGCCGTGTTACCCGAATAACGGCCCCTGTTCTCTTTCACAACAACGGAAAGGGTCTTATTCGTCGATTTGGAGAAGGAGGATACTTTAACGTTGGTGCTTTTGCTTCCCTTATCCGGAATCTTGTCCTGTTCTTCGGCATTCGCTTTTAATTTCAACGTATCTGTTGATTTCAGCTTTAATGTAACAGAAGAACCTTCATTCAGGTTTTTACCGTTCACACTTGCACCTAGGGCCCAATCGTTACCTACGGAGTTATTCTCTACCAGTTCCGCACTGACCAGTGTCACAGTTACATTAACCGTTTTGGCGGCAGCGTGGGATGTCGGGGAACATACGGCAAATACCAAACTCAGAATCATCAAGACATTAGCCCACTTTTTAAACACGAAAGTGCCACCCTCATATCCATGCTTTTGATTTATGACTATGCCTTATTCGCCTTACTCCTTAAGTAATCCTTCTGGTCATCAAGGAAATTCTTCCACTCTAGTGTTTGCCGCTGATCCAATTTTTCACTTCGCTCGTGCATAGCTTCTCCATTAGCAGCAAATACCTAACTTAGAGGTGTTGACCATATGTTCCAATTTAATTCCAGAAAAAAACAAAGCACACCGTCCCTGCCTGTACCAACAGGCCCTCAAGCGGAGACAGCTGATCAAGCAAGTGCTACTTCTGATTTCATCCAAGCAAATCTTAAGTCCAATCTTCAGGGATTACAAAATTCCTTCACAAACTGCTCTGATGTCGTCTTTCGTACGATCAATGTCGAAAACTCTCTAGCCGCTTGCCTGATCTATGTTGATGGCTTGTGTGACACCCAATTGCTCGATCAGCTGCTGCTCCAGCCTTTTCTTCCAGGGGGAGAACTTGCTCAGGCTGCTGCAGAAAAGAAATTGGGCGCCTTAACGCGCGATAAACTGGCAGCAGCAGGCAAGGTACAGCAGACTCAAACATTGTCCAACCTGATGGATGGCATCCTGGTTGGACAAACCGGGATCCTTATTGAGGGAGAAAACCAAGGCCTTCTCGCGGATTTCTCCAAATCTGCTCAACGAGGCATTGAGGAACCTACCTCAGAAAAGGTCGTGCGCGGTCCCAGGGATGGCTTTACTGAAACTCTGCGTGTTAACACTTCACTACTGCGTAAAAGAATTCACAGCAGCCAGCTGAAGATGGAATCCATGAGCATGGGTGAACTGACTAGAACGGAAGTCGTCCTCTGTTATATCGAGGGTATCGTTCAGGATGAGCTGCTTAATCTCGTTCGGAAGAGGCTGCAGCAGATCCATATTCAGGCTTTGGGAGGGTCAGCTAATATTGAGGAGCTGATTGAGGACAATCCCTATTCCCCATTTCCCCAACTGCAGAACACCGAACGACCGGATGTAACAGCAGCCAGTCTGCTGGAAGGCAAGGTTGCCATCATTGTGGACAACAACCCTTTTGTACTGATTGCTCCGATGAATTATTGGACTGGTCTCCAGTCTGCCGAAGACTACCATGAACGTTTTCAATACATGACGTTTGTACGCTGGATTCGCTATACTTTTGTACACATTTCCCTGCTGCTTCCGTCTCTGTATGTCGCACTGACTACCTTTCATCCGCAGGTCATTCCAACATCCCTATTGATTAGCGTTGCCTCTGCCCGCGAAGGAGTTCCTTTACCGGCCGTTTTTGAAGCGATCATCATGGAATTTGTGTTTGAAGGACTGCGTGAAGCAGGAATCAGACTGCCTCAGCAAGTCGGTCCTGCAGTCAGCATTGCAGGTGCCTTGGTCATCGGTCAGGCTGCAGTAGAAGCGGGCATTATTTCGGCACCCATGGTGATTATTGTCGCTACGACTGGAATTGCCTCCCTTGCTTTTCCCAGATACAATCTGGGATTTGCATTCCGGATGCTCCGTTTCCCTCTGCTTGTGTGCGCTGGTTTTATGGGTTTCTATGGGATTGTATTGTTTCTGATTGCGCTGAGTGTCCACCTTGTTTCGCTGAAGCCATTTGGTGTCCCGTACATGACTCCTGTTGCACCATCATCTTCCCGCCATCTGAATGACGTTCTATTCCGAGGGCCGGTATGGAAAAAGAAAGATAAAAAACAGATGCTTGCCAGCATTCCGCCCGATGTTGAGTCAGACCAATCCCAAGAGAGCAGGAGCAAATCCAAATGAACAGCGTTCGATTCTATACCATGATGCCGCTTCTCTTCGTACTTTTGGTTATCACTACTGGCTGCTGGGACCGACAAGAAATGAATGACCGGGCGATCATTCTTGGCTGGGGTATGGACCTTAACGAAGATGGGAGCTTCACGGCAACAGCTAACATTGTGGTACCCACGAATACCAAATCAGGTGGTGCTCAAGGAGGAAATAATGAATATATGTTGCAGACGGCAAAAGGCAGAAGTGTCATTGACGCTGCACAAAACATTCAAAAAAAAATGTCACGTGTTTTGTTCGCAAGCCATCGCCGCAATATTTTTCTCGGGGAGTCCTTGGCCAAGAAGGGCGTTGGCCATATTGTCGATGAATATGCCAGAAACCCGGAGTTGCGGCTAAGAACCAATATATTCGTGGTCAAAGGAGGAACAGCCCAGCAGGCTATGTCGTTGTCCAATCAGATGGAAAAGAACCCCTCAGTCGCCGTACTCAAGATTCAGGAAAAAATCGGCGCACCGGTAGGCCGTTCTCTACTCGATTTTTTTATCATGAGTAATGCTTACGGCGGATCGGTCATGCCTGTGCTGCAAATTGCTTCACCGCCTGGCGAGTCTAAAAAAAAGAATGAGAATGATAGCCCCCCCACGCCGACACTGGAGGCAGCTGGTTCCGCTATCTTTGACCGTTCCCTGAAACTGACCGGATACCTGGGTTTCAACGAATACTGGGCAAGATTATGGATCGTCAACAAACTTCGTAACCGGGATTTGATCGCGCAGATGGATGGACGGGAGAGCACAGTCGCAGTACGAGCCAGGAATTTCAAATCCAAAGTCAAACCGGTTATCAACACCCATCCCATTCGGCTGAACGTCGAGCTGTCTGCTCAAGGACAGATACCCGAGAACAATACCGGTTTAGATCTGTCGATTCCCGAGAATATCAAGAAAGTGGAGACGCGCTTGAATCAGCAGCTCCAACGACAAATCGAACATATCGTGACCAAAGTTCAGGATGAATTTCAGACAGATATTTTTGATTTCGGAGATATCATCCATCGTAAGTATCCTCAGCAGTGGAAAAAGATGGCCGGAGACTGGAATACGCTTTTCCGAACCGCAGATATTTCCGTTAAAGTGCGTGTCAAAGTGGATGGAGCGGGGCTGACGGGAAAATCGTTGCTGCCGGATGTGTCCAAAGGAGAAGAATAAAATGCAGATCAATAACCGTCAATTGTTCTGGCTTATCATGTCTATCGAAATCGGCATGAACTTGCTGCTCTCCATTAACTTTGCAATCCAGAGCAGCAAGCAGGATGTCTGGATATCAATGATCCTGGCCGGTCTGGTCAGCCTGTTCATCGGGTGGATATGTATCAAGGTCAGCCTGCTATATCCGGACCAGACACTGATCGAATTCACCACCACCATCCTCGGCAAAGGATTAGGGAAAGTTGTAGGTTTTTTCTATCTTGCTCAGTGGTATTGGGTGATCGCAGTTATGCTCAGGGAGGAATATACTTTTATCCGGCTCAGCCTGTTACCCAAAACACCCGACTATCTGATTGTCCTGGCTATGCTTGCTGTTGTCGTCTATGCTGTCTACAAAGGTGGGATTGAGACCATTGGACGCTTAAGTGAACTCTGGGGCCCCATTCTTCTGCTCATTCTTGTGTTCACCATTATTTTGACTTCCCATAATCTGCGGGTAAATGCCCTGCTGCCTATCTATTCCGATTCAGGCATGTTCCCGATTATGAGAGGGGCCCTGGCCCCGACCTCTTTGCTCGGCGAAGTCTCTCTAGTCATGATGCTGATCTCTTTTACCTCCTTTTCCAACAAAGCAGATAAACAGCGGCAGCTATCCAAAAGTATACTGAGCGCTGTCTTCTTATCGACGACGTTTCTGATTTTGGGTGCTGTGTGGGTCATCATGACCTTTGGAGCAGAATTGGCCAAACGAATCCATTATCCTTTTTTCGAAATGGTCAAACTCGTCTATCTGATGGAATTTATTCAGAGTCTGGAAATTATCATGGTTTCCATCTGGGTGATCAGTGTCTTCATTAAGCAATCCGTCTACCTGTTCATCGCCAGTTATGGCTCAGCCCAATGGATCGGTCGAACCAATGGGTGGAAAAAGTGGTTGTGGGTTGCTGCGTTTATCATTGGGGCTTTGGCCATGACAATAGTCAGGCTCGATCCTTCGTCCAAAACCCTGCTGGAAGTAATCTGGATCCGCTTTGTGCTGCCGATTAATTTCCTCCTTTTCCCAACGTTACTATATATCGTCGGACGCTTACGCAAGAGAAAACAGGAACACAAAGCAAGCCCATGATTGTACACATCAGAACACCAGAATTCCCCTCTCGTGCAACAAAACGTTCATTCCTATAATGGAAGCATCAACTGCCCGAGAGGTTTTACCATTCCTTTCCTGAATTACAAACCGACCTATCCACGCTCGCTCCCGGGTACAATTACAGACGGAAAATACTCAGCTCAAATGCTTACGGTACCCTTGAACCTTCTCATCCTTGAATCCAAGCTTCTCATAGAAAACATGGGCTTCCTTGCGCTGATCGCCAGATACCAAAATCATGTACTCACACCCGAGATCCTTCGCAATCCGTTCAATCTGGAGCATCAGCTTCTGACCAATCCCCTGCCTGCGGACCTGATCCGATACGATTACATTCTCCACGACCATGAAAGGCTTGCATTGACCCACGAGGTCCATACATTCGATCCCCATGACAGATCCAGCCAGCTTGCCATTATAAAAAGCACCAAGCACGTGATAATGACCATTTTGCTGTATGTAGCGAAACATTTTTTGCATCTGCTGCTCATTGGTTGGTGTCCCCATTAACTCATTGTACAGTTTGCTTAAGGCTGGTAAATCCTGAAGTTCAATGGCTTTGATTGTAACCATAGACCCATCCCCCTGACTTTCTGTCTTATTCTGTACTCTATACTCTATGTGAGATCCTTTTTAAAATAATAATGACGATGCCCTGTTGGGGCATTTTCAAGGGTTGCCATCAATTGATAGCCATGCTTCTTGTAGAATTCCGGTGCCTGGAACGAGAATGTATTCAGCATAATAAAATCACAGCCTTTCTCACGCGCTATGCGTTCGACTTCAAGCAATAATCGGGAACCATATCCTCGATGACGCTGCTGCTCATCTACCCAGAGGATATCAAGCTCCAGCCAGTTCCAGCACAGCGTGCTCAGAACACCAGCAACGATTTCTCCAGCCTCATTTTTGATATTAAAATTCAATTCTTCATAGCGGTGTTTCAGTTCCTCGCTCAGATGCGCCGCATTAAACGCAATCAATTGATGACGAACGTAGGCTGAATCTTCCGCCGTACTCGGATTCATCGTTCCTTGGGACATCTCCATTCCCCTCCCTTGTCATTTCCTCATTAAAAACGGAATAATTCCTGGCATCTCCTTGAGTATTTTAACATTATCTGACGGTATGCAGCATAAAAATAACGCACCTCCAATGGAGATGCGCTCATCCTTTTATAGTTCAATTACAATTCAAAGCAATTCTTCTTTCATCTTAAGCATGACCTCTACATATCCCGTGTCCATTTTGCCCAACATGTCTCTTGCCTGCACGTTAATCCGAATTGGGGTTTCGCTTGATGCAAGAGCTCTGACGTACAGCTTCTGTCCATCCATTCTGACTTCAGCCAGTTGTGGATCCGGTGATTCGGCTGTAAGGACCAGTGTTGATCTCTCGTCATCCTCATCTTCAAACATGTATCCCAGGTCAATCTCGGTCTCTTCATCTCCGACATAAGCTGTATTTCCCGCGGGTGCCTCAATCAGCATAGGTGCAGCATCATCGAAATCGTACATCGGTAAACGTTCGAGCAGTCCCAGATGTAAAGTAAAGTCAGGTTCGTCTCTAAGCAAAATGGAGTTGTTACTGATATTTAAATATTGCAGCAAAGATAGGTCAGCGATTCCGGTTGGAAAATGAGCCAACTCGTTGTCACCAATGTCCAACAACTCAAGAGAATTCAATCCACTTACATCAAGGGATGTCATCTGATTGTAGGACAATACGAGTTCCTGAAGATCCGTAAGTCCGGAAACATGAACCTCTGTAAGTTGATTGCCAGCCAAATTCAGCTTCTTCAATTGCGTGAAGCCTGCAGCGTCCACCTGGCTGATGTTGTTGCCTGACAGGTCAATTTCCGTAACGTTCATACCTTTGAAAATTTCGTATCCCGTCAAATCGGAAATACCTGCATTTCTGGCATAGAGTCCTCCGTCGGTCTGTACCAGTGCTTCCACCAGTTCCTCTTTGGTCAACGGATCATTTACATCCTTCTCGAGCCAATAGGCAATGGCTCCCGCTAAATAAGGATCAGGGAATTGTCGACTGATCGTATTGGCAAGGACCGTGATTTTGAGCTGTGCAGTAACACTAGCCCCTTGATTATCGACAGCCTTGACTGTCAAAACTGCTTCTCCCTCAGCGATTGGTGCAAGTTTGATCATCTGGCCATCTACCGTGGCAGCAACGATGGCTTCATCTCCATCCACAATACTCAATTGCAGGGCGTCTCCATCGGGATCACTGAAGTAGGAGGAAGCCTGAAAATCCAGAGGCGCATGATCCAATATAAGTTCCTGATCCGGTAATCCCTCACGAACGACCACCGGAGCTTGGTTCACCGGTTCTGGGGTGGATGGCGTCGTTGGATTTGTTGGATTTGTTGGATTTGTCGGATTCGTTGGGTTGCTTGGCGTTGAGCCTCCTCCTCCTGTACTCCCGCCTCCATTACCGGAATTGGTTCCCGACCCATTCGTTGTATTCCCGGCAGAATTCCCGGCAGCTCCATTGCCTGAAGTCGTCCCCTCCACTTCCGTCACTTGTTCAGGCTTATCCGAATCAGGATCTGAATCGGAATCTGAACCGGCATTCCCCTGTTCGGAAGTTCCTTCAAGCATCTTGATCGCATCGCTTCCACGCAGCGCAATTACAGCCATCTCTTGTCTTGTAGTAGGACGTTTCGGAGCAAAGTTACCATTCTCCCCTTTTAACAAACCCAATTCAACAGCCCGCTGCACGCTCTCTAATGCCCATGAACTGATGCTTGAAGTATCCTTGAATGACAATATGTTGGTCTTCCCTACAGGCTCGGCATATCCCCTGACATTCAGCATTCGGATCAACGTTGCCGCCAGTTCCTCCCTGGTCACGAGCCCGTCTGGACGAAACGTACCATCAGGATAACCTTTCATGATTCCTGCCGATTTAACCAATTCAATAGAAGCCAAATTCTCGGTCTGGGTGTACAGATCCTTGAACTGTCCTGCTTGAACTTGGACCTCAGACTTCAGATCCAACCCCGCAATGCGAACCAGTGTGTATGCCAGATCACCACGTGTAAGGTTCAATCCCGGATGAAACAAACCATCCTGCATTCCCGGAATCATCTCTTGTTCCATGACCATCTCAATAGCTTGTCTCGCCCAAGGTGCAGCCTGCTGCAAATCATCTATACTTCCTGCTCCCGCTGCTGCGCTCACTGCTTGAGGAACAGTAAGCGTTGATACAGATAACAGTACTGCCAGATACGGCAAGATTCTGTTGCTTTTGTTGCGTGCTTTTCGTTTCGATAGATGTGTCGACATGAATTAACGTTACCTCCTACATGACTCTAACCCTGCATCATCTTAAGCAGCAAAGTTACTGATTGTCTTTATTGTAGGAGAGTCCTCATGGAGAAAATAGTCTACAAAACGATAGACATCCTTTTGCGAGTTTCACAGCCACCCTTGCTGCTCGGCAATCTGTACGGCATGTGCACGACTATTGGCACCAAGCTTGGCAAACACCCGTCTTATATGGGTATTTACCGTTCCTGCCGAGATTCCGAACTCAGCTGCAATCTGTCTGCTGGTCAGCCCCTCGGCGATGTAACCAAATACTCTCTGCTCCATGGGACTAAGTCGGACGGAAGATACGCCCTCCCGGTTTTGTTTTGCAAAGGCAGCTAACAGTTCTTTCACATATGCCAATTTGATACCCGAATCTTGTATGGAATGTGTACGACGCAAATGAAGATAGTGCTGTAAGAGGCGCTTGACGGGTTCCCCTTCGTTTACAAAGGAACGAATGTAGCCCTCTGAGCTGCCAATCACGATGGCACGTGACAGCGGGACCATACTCTCAACCTTATGCCCTTGGCGTTGAAGGATCTGAGCCTCAAGCAGGCCGCATTCAACTTGTTCTGTTAACCAGCCTCGTTCTTCAGCTAGCTTGCGTAAGCGTTCCAGTTCAATGAGGGACAGTTCATTTTCTCCCAGCAGGATCCTGGCTCGTACACGTACAAGAGAGCTAAATACCTGATCACAACTGATCTCAGGGTTAACTCTTTCGACTATGGAGTCATCAATCATAAGCTGTGCTGTCTCTGTAGGTTGAATCTCGAGCTGCAGTCGATGCTGATGCGCCTGAATGATGGGATGCCAGTATTCGAGATCTTTGGCAGATAACAGCACGCTTAGCTGTTGCAGCAATTTTATCCCTGCATTCGGTCTGCCTTGGGCAAGCTCTATTCTGGCTCTAAGTACGTAAGCCGGAACCAGCAGTGCAGCCACTTTGATCTGAAGTGCTACTTCGAGAGCAAGGTCCGCATAACGCGTAGCTTCAGACAAGTGATTCTGTTCCAGCTTCACTTCAGCGTATCCAGTGCCATAATATGATGTCACATAAGAATTCTCGGAAAACCAACGATTCGTGATTGTACCGAAGCACATCTCACCTCGTTGCAAAGAACCGTTAACCCCGTGGAAACTGCGCAGGCGCATGCTTTCTCTCCGGTCGTAATCCATGTACTGAAACGCAATATCATCCGGATAACCCTGATCGATATAGGAAATCAAATAGTCGGACAACCCCTGCAGATCCCTGTTAAGATAAGCCATATAAGCCCTCATCACACAGACCACCTGGAGCAAATATCTCCTAATCTCAGGGGGTAACTGGTCATGCAAATGTACCTCAATCATGTGTTCCAGTTCATCAAGTTCCTTCATCATCTGACCATAAGGCCGTTCACGTGCAATGAGAAACAAATACGACATATACAACTTGGGGCGAGCCTTGACGACCTCTTGTGGCAAAACATCGAAATATTTTCGAAGTGTACACCATTCTCCCATTATAAAATGGGCAAACAATTCTTCCAGCAATCGGGCTGCATCCTGCATATGCTGACCGAGAATATAATGATCCAGTGCCTCAGCCGAGTATCCTTGCTGTTCATACCACTGTGCAGCCTTGGCATGAAGTGCATTCACCTGTTCGGTTCCATAACGAGCCAGCTCACGCCGCAAAAATGAAGAGAACATATGATGATAGCGGAACCAGTTCGCTTCCCGATCCATCGCAATCAGAAACAGATGCTCCTTTTCCAAATGTCTGAGCAATTGCGGAGCATCCTCCATACCAGTCAGCACTCTGCTTAGATCGCTGTTCATTCGGTGTACAACAGAGGTTCGCAGCAAAAAATGCTGCAGCTCCTGTGATTGTTGATAAAATACTTCCTCCAGCAAATACTCGGAAACCGAACGATCACCGAAGTGATGCGGATCTTCCCGCAAAGGTTGAGCCAGCGGACTGGTACTCCGCGTACTTTTATCTTCTTCTGCGCTTGCAATATGAGACAAAGCGAGCAGCTTAAGCCCGGCAACCCATCCTTCCGTCTGCAGCACCCAGTTACGCGCATCCGCGCTGGTAATGTTAAGCTTCATGGCTCCCTGACAGAACTCTATCCCTTCTTCTGCGGTGAATGCCAGATCTTGAAGCATAACCTGGCCGAGTTCCCCACGGAGCCTCAGCTTCTCCAGCCTGAAAGGAGGAGATGTGCGACTCGACAATACGAGATGCGTTGATGGAGGCATGTTTTCTATAAAATACTCCATTTGTTCATGAATCTCCGCTTGGGTTACAGCGTGGTAATCATCCAGAATAAGTAAGACAGGCTTATCGGACAAGGCAAGGTGATTCAGTAACAGCACCAGCGCTGATCGCGGCTGTATGCTATAGCCTCGCAAAAAATGCGGCAGAATATCTCGGCAGAATCCTGTTCTTACCCGGTCCAATGCATGAATAACGTACAACCAGAATTGAAGCGGATCCTGATCTTTGTCATCCAGACAGACACAGGCTGCTTGTTCATGCTGCACCCAGCTGCCTAACAGGGTAGATTTCCCGGAACCTGCCGGAGCAGTCAGCAGCGTAACTTTGAATTGGTATAATTGTTCTCTGTTTGAACTGAGCCTTGGACGATCCAATGTATCTGGGGGCAAGGGAGGCAGTTCCAGTTTGGTAGTTAGGATCATGAATTGAATCCAGTCGTCTTCTAGACCCCTGGTATGCTCTTGATGCATTAAAATCCTCCTGAGTCAGCACAGTTGTGCTCTTTTCCAATATGTATCTGTGGTTTTGGCTACTACTACAAGTATACTCGGAACGCTGCCGAGGCCCCATACTTTTTTGGGTTTTGTTATAACGGCCAAGAAACCCTGCATGTATCGTGCAGAGTCTGTTTTTTTAAATACGATTATTCGGGTAACTGAGAAACCCATTCATGCAAAGAATCAATCTCTATAAATATATCTTCACCGTCGTTTCTCGGTTTGGCAATATCGAGCCCACTCTGTGTATGGTACTCATGCAGCAGCTTGTTCCATAGAAATTCAATAGCTCTCAACAGCTCTAACAAAAACGCCTTTTCAGATGTAACGAACTGAGTGAATACATCCTGTGGGTCCAACTCCATACGAATAGCACACCTTAATTGTCCATTAGCCAAGCACTCCATCTCGAGCAAGTAAGGATCAATTCCGTAACTCACACAGGCTTTACCCTGCTCCATCAACTTGCGAATAGCTCGCAAATAATCTTGCCATATATTCATTCCACTTGGGACCTCATATCCGATTAATGGATGTCCACTCTGGTCGAATACATGAATAGCCATCTGAAGAGCATCAAGTCCAAATTTTTGACTCATCATCAACCGTTCTACCTGTTTGCGATCATATACATCGGCATACCGCACTTCCGGCATTTGTGTCACAGCAATCAGCCAGTTATCTATCCCTGTCTCCTCTTCAATGAATGACCCTGGTTTAACCAGCAAAACTCTAGCTTTAATCAGTTGCCCTTCACCTCCTTCACCCAAAAATAACGACAATTCTCTATCTCTCTACTTCCCTAATTGAAGCATTTTGTAGTTCACCCTTATGTAATCTGTCCCACATTTGAGGGCGATAAAGGAATATATCACAACATAAATAACGGGATTAAAGCCATCCTTGCCAGCGTGATTCGATTAGCCAAATTCATCGTACATGCCCCTTCCGATTTACGATATCCATCGCCGTATTCTACTTTACAATCATTTCGTTCACAGTCCCTCCATCACCTGTTTTTCCAAAAATTTCTTTCTTGTGATATCAATTTAACGTTTAAAAGTGGACTTATTAGCCAGTATACTTAACCTGTAGCTGGACAACTCCATTTCATTTAGCAGAGGAGAATTCATTATGAGTACGACATCAACCGTAACCTTAACGATGAAACGTCAATTCGTTGTATCTCCAGAGCAGGTATTTGATGCCTGGTTAGATCCGCACAGTATGAAGAAGTGGCTATTCACCTTGGAAACGACCAATAAAGTGACCCAAAATGACCCCCGGGTAGGTGGAACCTGGGAGATCGTTGATCATCGTCAAGGTAAGGATTACCGAGCGATTGGTGAATATCTGAAGATCAATCGGCCGGGCACACTCATTTTCACTTTCGAAATGCCACAATTTAGCGATACACAAGACATCATTACGGTTAGCATCATGGCAAATGAGCAAGGTTCTGAAATGACTTTTACACAAGAGATGGTTGTTCCCCATGAAGAGGGCTGGACAGCGGATGATATCGAGAAGGCAGAACGTGAATATATTACCGGCTCAGAGCAGGGCTGGAGTTTGATGTTTGATGGATTAAAGCAACTGCTGGAAACAGGTAAAATTGATTATCCATTACAATGACAAAAAGGTCAGGCTGTTCTTCACAGACAGCCTGACCTTTTTTCGGATTTTGTTTTGTCATGATCCTTATTCCGATCTATAATGCTTCCTTAATCACCCGTTTATAATACCACACCGATAACAGACCAAAGATCGAATATAACAGCGTGTACACAATCATGACAATGACCGTAGGTGTCATCAGTTCAGTACCGAAGAAGAACCACCCTGATTTTACGGCAAAATAACTATGACTCAGCCCCACTACAAGTGGGATCCCGAAATTAAAAACCTGTTTGAGCTGGATTCCCTTCAGCAAATCGCCCTGTGTAAAACCAAGTTTACGCAAGATGGTATAGCTTGGCTTCTCCTCTTCACTCTCATTCATTTGCTTGAAGTACAGAATACATCCTGATGTAATCAGGAAGGTCAGACCAAGGAAACCGACAATGAACATAATTAGGCCCATATTGGTACGTTGGTTATTTCTGAACTCAATCTGCGAGAAGCTTGGCGCCTCCAATTGCTGCTCCTCAAAAATGGCATATGCCTTCTCAGCCTGATCCTCGTTTATAATGCGAACACCATAATAGTCAGTCGGCTCGCCTTCCTGCAGTTTGGGATCGAGATCCTTCTGAAGCTGCTGATACACTGTTTCATCGACAACAGCTACAGGTGTACCTTTGGTATAGTACACAGGAAGAGCTCCTTTTTTGGTCGTGCCGATCAATTGTTGATCAATGGTTTGTTTATAGCCGTGCAGTACGATTGGACCCTTTTCCTGAATGGTAATCATCTGCTGAATGGCACTTCCGTAACCCATGAAGATTACTTCACCCGGTTTCAGATCGATATCATCTACCATGCTGTCACTGACCACGCTGCTGAACAAAAATTCTTCCGGAAAGGAATCATCCATTACTTTTTTGGCATCAATATCAATATAAACAGGCTGTCTGTGCTTCTCCTCATATGGGATCTGCTTATTCTCAAGTTCTGCTACAAAACGATTCTTCACATCCGCTTGAGCAAAAGAGAAATCCTCCGGCAAGCTTTCTTTCGCTTGAGACTCTGCCGAATAATACGAAATATAACTAAGTGACAGCATGCCAATGGCAAGCGCGGACACCGTCGTAATAATGGTAAGCAGCAGTGCATTCGATTTCATGCGGAACATGATGGAGGACAATGACAGGACCTCATGGATGGAAAGGTAGCCGTTTTTGCTTTTGCGAATCAGATTAAACAGAAAACTGACTGATCCCTTATAGAATAGATACGTCCCCAGAATGACCGAGAACAAAATCATCAACATCATATACATCAGCTGCTGCATATCCAGCGCCTCACCGCTGAACATCCTTGCTGATAATACATATCCATACACAATCAGGGCTATACCCAAAATGCCGATGATCATTTGTCCGGCGGACATCTTCTGCACCTGCTGCTCAGCCTTGGCCGTTACCCGAAAGAGCGAGAGAATGCTTTGCGCCTTAATGAAGGCATAGTTCATCAGCATAATGAGCAGATACAATACTGCAAATACAATCAACGTCTGGACCAGTGCCATCGGTGAGAAGTACAGTTTCGTAATCGCATCAATGCCGAGAATTTTGAACAAAATCATCAGCACCAGCTTGGAGCTGAGAAAACCGATCAGAACACCTACCGCCATGGAGCCAAAGTAGAGGATGCAATTTTCCGCACTCAAGATGCCAAAAATTCTTCCTTTCGTCAGCCCGATGAGCTGAAACAGTCCAATCTCCTTGCTGCGTCTCTTGATGAAAATGGTATTCGCATAGAGCAGGAAGATGCCCACGATGACAATAAGCAGCACCGAAGAAGCACCAATTGCAGCCGCTCCTTTGGTCGAAGCCGCCACCTCATCCATGGAAGGATCATATTGTAACGTCACGAAGGAAAAATACAAGGCCACGCTAAAGATTAGCGCAAATACATATAAATAATAACTCTTCAGGTTTTTTCTCAGGTTACGGAAGATGATGTATCGCAAACTCATTGCTGCACACCACCCAACACGCCCTGGGTTTTGATAATGTCGTTGAAGAAGGACTGCCGGGATTCGTCTCCTTTATTCAATTGGGTGTAGATCTGCCCGTCCCGAATGAAAATCACCCTGCTGCAATAACTCGCGGCAACCGGATCGTGCGTGACCATCACGATGGTAGCCTTGTGTTTGATGTTCATTTCGCTTAATTTGCCAAGCAGATCCGAAGCGGATTTGGAATCCAGTGCGCCTGTCGGCTCATCCGCAAATATGATGCTCGGATCGTGGACAAATGCTCGCGCAGCTGAAGTCCGCTGTTTTTGACCACCTGAAATTTCGGATGGATATTTGTCTTTCAATTCGTAGATGCCCAGTTCACGGGCAATTTCTTCGAACTTCCGATGTGCCTCCTGCTTCGGGATGCTCGTAATGGAAAGCGGCAGCAGCACATTTTCCTTCACGGTAAGCGTATCAAGCAAGTTATATTCCTGAAAAATAAAACCGAGATGATGTTTGCGGAATTCAGCGAGCTGTTTCTCCTTCATTCCGGTAAACTCCTTGCCTTCGATTTCAATGGTGCCCTGGCTTACCCGATCGATCGAGGAGAGCACATTAAGCAGTGTCGTTTTTCCTGAACCCGAGGGTCCCATAATCCCTACAAATTCTCCTTTGCCAACACCAAGATCGATTCCTTTCAGAACTTCCTGCTTATTGAGTTTGTTGCCATATACTTTACTAATTTTTTTGGCTTCCAGTATCCACATATCCCACACACTCTCCTTTGGTATGTCTCTATCATAGGCGGGATCTGCCAATTTATCGTGCGATTCACCGAACAAAACGAAAAAGCATGTGACAATGTTGTCACACGCCCGCAAGATGCACCATATCGTTTTTCCGCGGAAAGATAAGCTTGACGATTGTGCCTTCGCCGGGAGCAGACTCTACGTGAATATCCATATGAAGCGTTTGTGCCACTTGCCTAGTCAGATACAGTCCCATTCCGGTTGCCGCTCCCTCCAACCTGCCTCGGGTTGAAGTGAAGCCTTTATCGAAAATGCGCGGCAAATCCTGTGCTTCGATCCCTCGTCCATAATCCTGAATCGACAGAACATGGTGTCCATCCTGCTCCCAGCTCTCGATAACAATATCCGAGGAATCACTGTATTTCACCGCATTGCTCAGCAGCTGCCGGATGATGAAACCCAGCCATTTGCTGTCCGTCAGCACACGCGTAACATTCAGTGACATATCGAAACCTATGCCTTTGGAGATGCACCAGGACTTCAAGGCCCGAATCTCTGCATTCAGTATCGGTTCAAGTTCGGTCTCCTCAATATACAGATCATTATGCATAAACGGAATTCGTTTCTGATGCAGCTGCTGATCAAGCAGTTGATGAATTCGCAGCCATTCATACGTCATCTGATTCCGCAGTTTATCATCCGGCGTACGTTCAATCATTAACTGTAACGCTGTAAGGGGTGTCTTCACTTCATGGATCCAGGATAATATCTCATCCTTCTCCTGTTCGAGCAAAATGAGGTTGGATGAAGACTCCTTCCGATAGCGCTCTGTCTGGGAGGCTACGGCATCATGCACGATAAGTTCGTACGGACTTTCCGCTATATCCAACTCCCCCAGATCGTATGTATGGTCCCAGGTCGTTAATTTTTTATAGAAACGTGTCTCCCTCGGATATCTCGCCCAGATAAAACCGATGCAGACTACCACATTTAGAACGATCACGTATGTTAATGAACGAACGGGTATGGATGAATCAATATACGCCACAAACAAAATGATGAGCTGCATGCATACCAGCAATAAAATCCAGCTGAGTTTTTCTCTAATATACTTCCCGATCATCCTTCAGCCTCTTCTGTTGCCAAATATCCCTGACCAACCTTGGTCTCGATATACCCATCCAGGCCCAGCGGTTCCAGCTTCTTGCGAAGCCGGTTGACGTTAACGGTCAGCGTGTTATCACTCACAAAATGCTCATGATCCCACAAGCTCCGGATGAGTTCCTCGCGGGTGACAATCTGATTTTTGTGCTCTACCAGCACTTTAAGAATCAACATCTCGTTTTTGGTCAAAAGAACCGATTCCGAACCCAGCGTAAGTGTATTCTTTACATACTCTATCGCTGCCCCGCGCCAGGTTCGAAGTTCGATCCGTTCCGTGTTGTAATTGTATACTCTTCGCAATGTGGCCTGAATTTTGGCAATTAATACGTCGAAATGAAAAGGCTTCTGGATAAAATCATCCGCACCCAGCTGCATAGACATGACCATATCCGTCGGATGATCCCGTGAGGACAAAAAGATTATGGGCACATTCGAGTGTGCACGAATCATGCGGCACCAGTGAAAGCCGTCATACTTCGGCAATTGTATATCAATGATGACCAGCTGCGGTTGTACATCGCTATACTCCTGCATTACTTTGCCGAAGTCATGTATGCCGTATACGTCATAAGACCACTGGGATAACCGTTCCCTGATCTCACTGAATAAGGATTCATCGTCTTCAATGAGCATAATTTTAAACAAGTTCCTTCACCACATTTCTGTTCTTCTAAAGCTGAATAGGGTAATTAGACTCGGCTGTTGCGGGACAGCCGTTACGGGTTACTAATTTTGAAATGGATCAATGCCCGCTGATTAATTCCACGCGTGCACTATGTTGTCAGTTTACAGGGAAGATGGAGTTATATCAAAAGGATCCTCACACTGAGCAGTAAATCGAGAACAAGTACTGAATGATGCTAGCTCTCCATGGTATGAACGACCTTACTTGTATCACTATTCTCTTCAATTCGTTCAATTAGCCGCTTCGCCACTTCTCGTGGTGATTTTAATTGGCCTGCTTCATACACTTGATTAAATAAACCGGATAGCTCAAATTCACCGGTACTTTTGCCTCTCGCCACCGCCTGTAGTTCCGTATCCACCATGCCGGGATCAAATGCAATGACCTCAACCGGATTCAGCCTCTCGGCTAGCTCCATCGCCACACACTCCGAAAACATGTTCATTCCGGCTTTTGAGGTACAGTATGCAGCCATGGAAGGTGCCGGGTAACTGCCTGAACCAGAGGTCAAATTCACAATCTTCCGCCGTGCGGTCAGGTGGTTGGTTTGACGAATAAATGATGAACTCAAAATCATAGGAGCTGCCAAACTGATATTCAAATTCATGCTAATCTCCTCTGTGCTGCACTGGTCTATCGGCTTCAAGGGTTCAAGCATCGCTGCATTATTAATAAGTCCTAAGAACTCGGTTTCCTCTAAAGGAATCTGTTCCAGTATTTTTTTCACTAATTGCTCTATACCCATCAGATCACTCAGATCATACTGGAAATGAAAATACAGATCATTGCCATGCAGAAGCTCAGCAGTCCCCCGTGAAATTCCATAGACCCGATCTCCCTGTTCCAGTAACAGCTGAGCCAGCTGCATACCAATTCCTTTGGAAGTACCTGTAACAATAAAAGTCCTGTTCTGCATGCTTAGCCCCCCTTTTTTTCGACAGACAGCGGTTTTCTCCACAACGTCACCCACAGGATCGGCAGGCCAAATCGAGGATCATTCTGCCCCATCGCCATCATCGGACGCAGCTCCACACATTCAAACGGATCTTCCAGCAAATAGCGAAGCTTCTCTTCCGTAAAGGCCAGTCCACCCTTCATGGACTTCTCCTGGTATACTTCCCAGTCGCTCATCACGCTCTCTGGCCCACCCATATCTCCATAACCCGGAGCAAAACAAGTCATGCCAAAATAGCCTCCTGGCTTAAGTGCATCGTTAATCATCTGAATGTATGGGATACGCTGGTGTGGCAGTAAGTGGTGCATGCAGCCGGAGTCATAGACGAGGTCATACTCTTGCTGTGGTTGCAATTCAAATACAGATCGGCATTCAAAATTCACATTTACTTGCTCTTCCGCAGCTCGTTCCTTGGCCCACGCAATCGCCGTTTCCGAAAGGTCGTATGCATCCACGCGATACCCTTCTTTTGTTAGATAAAGCGCATTCCGGCCCGGCCCGCAGCCCAGCTCCATCGCTTTTCCTCCGGTCAGCAAACCTGAGTTCACTTGATCGACCAGATTCTCATCAGGCTTGTTAGGAAAAAAGGGAATGGGGCGATTCCTATCTTCATAAAATGGCTCCCAGAATTGCTTCGCTGATCTGAACTCTGCATCGAGCATATCGTACAGATCCTGGACATGTTTGATCGTTTTCTCCAATGTCATATTCCTCCTCGATTTCCTTCAAAATGTCCTGCTTGTTTCCTCTTATGTATGAATCTTTTCGTTAGTTATCATTGCAAAGCTTATTAGTATATAGCCCTTTTTTGCTCGTCACATGGCTTTCATACTGGACACTCTATTATACCATTTATACCCAATATATCTCTATTTTTCTTGTGAGTTTTCATAGGAAAATCCGCTTTAATATAATCAAAAAAAACAGAACTTGCGCAGGCGTTACCTTCTGCTTAAGCTCTGTTTCTTCTTCCGTGTTCAAATGTACAACTATTCAAATCTTCTTCAATTTCTTCGTTAAATAAAGTACGACGTCATCATCAATGATGGTTTCATCACCCGGCATAAGGTAACGATCATGCTTGTGAATTCCCTTGCCATCCGGAATATATCCACGGTGGGCGTATAGGATCTGAGCTTTGCCATAATCGGAGAATACACCGACCCCAATCCCTGCTGTATCCGTTCGTTCTTGAATCACTTCCTCGGCACGGTCCATTAATCGTGAGCCTATCCCTTGACGCTGGTATTTGATCAGCACATTGAAATCATTAATTTCCGGAATCCCCTGCTCCCTGAAAGAAGGATAGTATGAGTTCCACAATACATTGACGTAACCCGCAAACGCCCCATCCAGCTCAGCTACCAAAGTAACCCGTTCACCTTTCTGCTGTTCTACCAGATAGTGAAGATACTGTTCTACGGGTTTTTCCCAACCTTGTTCCTGAAATGCCTGCGAGATTGCGACGGGGTCATGCTCATTCAAAGTTCTTATTTGTATATTCATCATGCACGCTCCCCTAACATCGTTTAAATATTATTATGTAAACCGGTTAAGTCCATATTATGCTGGTTTGTTCCCTTGGAGGAATACCCTGTCCAATAATCCAAAAACGAATAAAACATATCTCCAAAGCTCATGCCTGCCGGCAAGGCATCTACCAACTTCAGTTCTCCAATTTCATAATTTGGAAGCTCTAACGACATGGAATCGAACTGGTCAACCGCTGCGTAATAAACCATACCGAGGTTCCCGTTCATTTCGTAAATTCCAAAGGGCTCCAACATGAATCTGACTGCTCCTGTCTCTTCATATAGTTCCCTGCATGCAGCTTCCAGTGGAGTTTCCCCAGGTTCACATGTGCCCCCGGGAAACTCCCAGCCATTGCGTTTATTGTTGTAAACGATGACGTATTTCTCCTGAAATTGTGCCATCATAATAACGAATGCAATTTCTCGATCCGATTGCTCTACTTCATTCAAACTCAACCAATGCCGCTCCACCATAATAGTTACACCTCTCTGTTAAATCCCCAGCCTGCTTCTGAGCGAAGTAATGTGAGCAACATGGTGTCTGCCATGCCAGGAGTAAAATCCGAGGTTATAATCCAGTCTCGTCGTTTCCTGTGAACCCGGATGGTAGAATTGTTTGGCATAGTCGGCATCGGTCAATGTGTTTAGCAGTGCTGCCCAACGCCGGTGCAGCGCATCCAGTAGTTGCAGAGAAACCTCGATATCCAGATCCCGTGAGTCACTGAGCTCAGCCCAACGCTCTTCATAATAAGGTCTTATCGTTGGTGTATCCTCTGTCAACGCCAGCTTGAAACGAATCACGCTGTTCATATGGCTATCTGCCATATGGTGGATAACCTGTTTGACCATCCAGCCACCTTCCCGGTAGGGCAAGCTCAATTGTTCTTCGCTTAACCCTTTTACAGCTTCTCTCGCCTGCTCCGGCAGCTCGGCAATATCCTTAATCCACTGTTCCCTCTGTGCGGGTGTGACCTCACCTGTGTGTTCAAATGTGCCAATCGGATATCTCAAATCCATCTTCGATTCCTCCTCGTCATACTCCATCAACCAGCAGTCTCTCATCTGACCTTCGTGCTGCTCATGTTCCTTTAACAACTTCATTTTTCTGAAACCACACTTCTCATAGCAGGCTATCGCACGTACATTCCATGCCTGAGGATCCATAACCACTTTCTGCGCCTGCTTCTCATTTACCAGATAGGCTACCATGGATCGCACTAGTTTGGTGCCAATGCCCCTGTTCCAGTACTCAACATCGCCAATAAATTGATCTGTTCCATAAACAATCTCATCCGTGTCTCCATAACCATATTCCTTCCGTTCGTTTTCTTCAAGCTCGTAAAACTGAATATAGCCTATAGGCTTACCTTGATATTCAATTAGGCAACGATTCGCAACATCGTCCTGACTGTAAAAATGTTCTCTTACCAGATCGAGGTTTTGCGGCCGATCACGGCCTTCGTAATATTGCAGCACTGCCGGATCAGTTAGCCACTGAACGAGCTGAAGTTCGTCTGCTTCTTCCAACAATCGGACGACGATCTCATTTGACTTGTATATTCGCTTCACTCGGCATTCTCCTTCATCATTTCCAGACGCTCTCCCTTGACCCAGTTGAGATTCTTGCCTAGCAACTGCTCTTTATGCACATAATAGATCTTGGGATTTTCTAACGAATCAACTCCTTCACTTAAAGGAGTAATCGTGAAACGCATTTTGTAAGTACCCACTTCATCAGGTATGGAGAATCCCCAAAATTCACCATTTTCGTTACTCGTGTTGATCCCCTCATCCTGCAATGCTTGATGAAGCAACTGTTCCGCTGTGCCAGAGGTACCAACAGCAGACGGACGGAAATATGGATCATTCTGTTCTTCATTGAAAGAAATGTTGCCCCACCCGAAGATCACGGGGTATACCATGTGAATATCGTTGTCTTCTTTGGTACGGGTAATCTGCATATTCACCTCGTACGCATCCGTACCGATCTGTCGGATAGTGCCTTTCATGCTAACATCCTGCTCTTTCACACTGGGGGCCAAGTTGTTGTAAGCAAACAGTACTACAACAACTGCAATAGCGATTCCCGTGATCCAAAATATCGTTTGTTTTCGCATATGTCTGCCCCCCTCGCTGTGTTAACTCAATTAAGTCCATTTCCGATTCATTTCGTCACACCTCAAACCATTGAATTGTTATTTCCAGGTTTTACGGCTTTCCAGATGTACTTATGTTCTCGCACAGCAATTCTTCCGTCCATTTGATTCTCCTGGATCTTAGCTCTCAGTTGTTCATGGTACTCAGGCTGTGTGTAATCCGGATTGCCTGGAACATCAGAGAGAAAGAGTGCGAACTCTTTTTCATCCGAAAAAATCATCAACGCCTCATTGAACTCCTCAATCTCGATCTGCTCATAACGGTTATTATGCAATCGTTCCTTTACTTTACTTACATCCGTATGTATGCCGAAAATGATGCCGCCCTTTCGCAGCACTCTCCCATGTTCAATAATGGAAGTAGGACCTCTGCGATCATAAATCAGATCAAACTGTTCGTCTTCAAAAGGCATCTTCGACTTCGTTGTGGCGTACACAAAATCAACGTTCTTCACGTCACTTGCTTCAAGTCCAGCCTGAGCGATGTGAAGCAGTTCCTTTGAATTATCAAAACCCGTGATATGACCGGTATGTGCCGACATTTTTAATGTAAATTCACCGTGACCACAGCCTGCATCGAGTACGGATTGGCGTTGTGAGAGCATTCGGATCAACCGTTCCTCAAAAACGTCTTCAGCTGATTGGCCCTCCCAAGTGTATGCAGACCTACCCTTATAACCCCCGTTACGGAGCGCAACCATATCATACCAATCCATCCCCATCGTCCGCTCTCCTTCCAGAAGGAAATTCCTGATTAAACCATATTCGACAACCGGAGTTTGATTCTCCTGTCTTTTTCGCGAACTTTTTGCCTGGTCAGAATATCTTTTGGATTCACTTCATCAAATCACATAAAATTTGAAACGACAATCTCACGGATTCCGTATTAAGGTCGAAGTCGTATTTTTTCCCATGTACAAACCAATATGATCTGGAGGTTGAGCGGATGTCTTTTTTTAAGAAAATGTTAGCCAGTGTAGGTGTGGGGGCAGCTAAGGTCAACACGGAACTCGATACACCCGAGGTTATGCCTGGAGGGATTCTCTCGGGGACCGTATATATACAAGGCGGAGATGTGGAACAAAACGTGGACCGGATCTACCTCACCATCAACACGCATTACATAAGGGAACGCGATGATCGTAAAGTGAAGGAAACAGCCGTAGTGGCCAAATATTTACTAACTGAAGGATTTACACTGCAACCCGGGACGAAGCTCGAAAAGAAATTCTCATTTGACCTGCCTGAAAATCTCCCAATTACGCTCCACAGCGCGGAGGTATGGGTAGAGACGGGCCTTGATATCTCAAGCGCCGTTGACCCTTCGGATCGGGACAGACTTCGTGTTGTACCTACTCAGGATATGCGCACCGTGCTGGATGCCATCGACATACTTGGATTCCGATTGCGCGAAGTGACCAATGATTATGCTCCAAAACTTGGCGGCAATCTGCCATTTGTACAGGAATTTGAGTTTGTGCCGACAAACAAGTTCCGTGGCTATTTGGATGAACTGGAAGTGATGTTCTACCCGATGGGGGATTCCATGGAACTGCTTCTGCAGATCGACCGCCGCGCTCGCGGACTTGGTGGCATTTTCTCGGAGGCAATGGGCACCGATGAAAGCTTTGTACGCCTGCATTTATACGATAGACATCTGGAGCGGGGGGCTCACTCCGTTGCCCAAGGTCTTGAAGAAGTGATTTCGAAGCATCTGTAAATTCATTTTCCCATCATCAACAGCTCTCCGGCTGCATTACATGCAGCTGGAGAGCTGTTTTCACTTACATAAGTAGTCTAATTCATAACAGTTTCATCCGTGATCTCCCAAGCCAGCTTCCCTGCTGGAAATAATGGGTATATTAAATACAAAAAGAGGAGGCGAAATCATTGAGTGCACAACTCCACGAACAAGGAAGGAACGAAGATCAAACCATTATTATTGGCGCAGGTCTGGCTGGCTTGAGCTGTGCCTTTGAACTTGTAGATCAGGGAAAGTCCGTACTGATACTCGAAGCCGCACCCTATGTAGGAGGACGAACAGGCAATTGGGATGAACGTGGAATGGAAGTGGAATCCGGATTTCATAAATTCATAGGATATTATAAAGAATTACCAAAATTACTTGAACGTGCAGGCATCGATCTGGACGAGATGCTGGCATGGGAAACGACGATGCAGGTTCGCCACCCAGATGCAGAGGAGTACGGTGAATTTGGATTGGACATCGTTCATGCTCCGCTTAAAACACTATCAGGTATGCTAGGCAACAATGATTTTATTACGCCTGGAGATAAGGCCTCCCTTGTCCCGTTCCTTGCTGCCGGCTTCAAAGATTGTGTCTCGCGTCCAGAGGAACTGGATGAGATATCGCTGCTTGATTTTGCAAAACAGCATGGGGTAAACGAGCAGGCTCTCCAACGAATCGTTGAACCGTTATCTTCCGGCATTTTCTTCATGCCCCTTGAACAATATTCGGCTTACGCTTTCTTCGGCCTCTTCCTCCCGGGCATTCCGCGAATTCATAAAATGCGTATCGGTGCCTTCACCGGAGGTATGACCGATGTGATGTGCTCGCCTCTCGCTGCTGCAATCGAACAAAAAGGAGGACGAATTCGCACCAACGCTCCCGTTACCCAATTGCTGTATGGTGCGGATGGTCTGGAAGGCGTGGAATTGGAAGACGGCGAACTGATCCCGGCCACTCGTGTCGTTGTTGCCGCCAATATTCGTCGTTCCCAGCAATTGCTTGAAGAGCACTTCAGTGAGCATGAATGGTTTCAACCTTTTCTGAGCCTGGATGCCATGCCGCATGTTACAGTACAGTTTGAATCGGAACTCCCTCTTCTTCCTGAGGACCGGACTACTTTTGGGCCAGGTACCGACATTGGGTCGTTTGGAGAACAATCCCGCACGACATTTCGCGGGCGTCCAGGGAGAGCTTCCATCATTTTGGTAAATCCGGATGAACTGATTGATCTGTCAGATGAAGAGATCTGGAATCGAACTCAGAGAGGCCTAATTGATATTGGTCTTGCCGAAGGAGTATCTTCCGTAACTGACTACCGCATCGTACGGGGTAACGAAAACTTTTATCGGATCGCCCCAGGCAATGAACGCAAGCGTCCTGAGCAGGTGACTCCTATTCGGGGACTGTATCTTGCCGGTGATTACACCAAACAGCCGATGTTCACCACGATGGAAGGCGCCGTGTTATCCGGTCAGAAGGCCGCAGCTGGCATTCTTGACGAATCAACGTAAGGTTAGAACGGAAACCTCCTATTGAATTCAAAAGTAAAATGGGCAGCCTTTGACGTCAATGACCTGACGAGAGGGCTGCCCTTCGAGTATAAAGACCATTTAAGGTAACTACGTTTCTATGTACGCTTCATCCAGTGTTGAAGTCCTGACCGGATTCCATAATAAGCGGCTGCAAACAGAATGAAACCAGCAACCCAGAAAAGAATCAACGCGAAATCCCATTGAACGACGGCTCCAAAAGCGACTTGGGATTGCAAGTTCGTTGAAGATGAATAGGCCACTGGCACATCAGGTTTATAATTCACTGTCATTAGCATACCCCGAACTATTTTCCATCCAATGATACCCAAAGTCATGAACAGCGTAACCAGTAATGATTCTACGCACAAACGTTTATTGATCCTCATCATTTGGCCCCCTTATACATGGTTAGTTCATCGGATCACTCTGGAGAATATATGACTCACCACTTCATCTGTTGTTAGGCAGTCGGTCATCACATACTCCTCAAAACGGGACCCATGAAAAGCTTCAGCACACTTCTCTGCTTGTCTGAATGTCCATCCGTCAGGCGTATCCCCTCGTTTCAGCAACCGCTCATATAACGTATCCATAGAAGTCATTAGCGTAAAGTGGAACAGCTCAGGATCAAGCTCTTTCAGGCCACGATGGATGTACTCAAATTGATCGGATTTATAGATCGTCATTGGCACGATCAGGTGTTTACCGTACTTCTGCTTGATTTCACGGGCGACTTGCACGGTAAGGACTTTCCAGAGCTCCATATCCTGAAAATCGTCCGTTCTCTCCTCATCCATTTTCACATCATCCACGATCACATTTCTCAGCATATAACCAATCTCTTCAGGATCATAGATCATGCTGGTCGGAAGGAGCGTTTGCAGCTTATTGGCAGCCGATGTCTTCCCTGAGCCAAATGCGCCGTTAATCATCACAATCATGGCATCTCTCCTGTGATCTGGAATTAATTCGTCATGATGTGCTCCATTTCCCGTTTCAAGCTCTCTTTGTTATGTTCCACATATTGATATAAAAGTTCGAAACTTTCTTCATTATCTTCCTGCATGCTTAAGTTCCCTGCTTGCAATTCAACCCGCTGCATGACCTCATGTATGTGCGGACCATGGGTCTTCAGCGACGTTGTTACGTCATGCTCAGACAATGCATTTACATTCTCTCTCAATTGCTCGGGGGTCACCCCATTTTCCGATAGCTCTTGCTGGATGCTTTTCAAAATATCGGCATCAGCCTCATTTCCAACTCGCTGCATGGCTGCTATCGTTTCCTCCAAAAACTGCCCGCTTGCATTTTCCAAAAATCCGGTAATGCCATTCATGGACAGCTCGGTATCCAGATCAATAATCAGAATGACGTCACGCAAGACTTGCGGAAGTTCAGGTCCACATTCACGAATCGTCGCAAACTCCGCACGATATAGATCCATGGCAACACTTCCCACCACTTCTTCACCCGACATGGCTTCAAGCTGATCCAAAGGTAACAATTGCTGTAATTCTTCCTGTAACTTATTCATCGATCTGCCTCCTATATACACTTGCCCACTATGCGTAGAAAAAAATCTATCGCTCACTTACCCTATTACATCATAGCAGAATATGCTATTTCAATTGAACACATCCATGATTACACCAGTACAGGCTATCTTCAAATTTACATAAAGCGTCTTGAAGTTAACCTGCATTTGACCTTCGGAAAACGATCCGTTGTTATGATCTTGACATCAAGAGTCATGGGAGGGGTAAAGATGCGCCTGGCCTTGTTTACCGACACCTACGTTCCCGAAACCAATGGTGTTGCGGGTACGCTGCACCGCTTGAGTAATCACATGAACCGCAGAGGTATTGAACATCTGCTGTTTACTCCGAAGTCTGTCATCGATGGCAGCCATTCCGCTTCGGTCAGACCGGTCGCCAATATCCCCTTTTTTCTGTATCCGGAATGCCGGATCGCCTTCCCTAACCGGGCCTCCATTTATCAAGAACTGCAAGCCTTTCGGCCGGATCTGCTGCACATCGCCACACCGTTCAATATGGGCCTTCTTGGTCTCAAGTATGCACTCAAACATCAACTTCCGCATGTGATCTCCTACCATACCCATTTCGATCGCTACCTCGAATACTACAAATTAAAAAGCAT
The DNA here is from genome assembly GCF_047246825.1 of Paenibacillus xylanilyticus. Taxonomy (GTDB): domain Bacteria; phylum Bacillota; class Bacilli; order Paenibacillales; family Paenibacillaceae; genus Paenibacillus; species Paenibacillus xylanilyticus_B. The sequence goes on from NZ_JBFOLB010000001.1 coordinate 2,333,745, forward strand.
GATCCCTCTCTATTGGAAGTACATCAAGTGGTTTCACCGAACCTGTGATGCAACCCTAACACCATCCGAGGAGACCTTAAACACACTGCAATTGCAAGGCATTCAGCGGCTTAAGCTGTGGTCACGCGGAATCGATTGCAATCTGTACACACCAGATAAACGAAGTGATGCGATTCGCACTCGCTACAATATAACGGCCCCTCTTATTTTACTCTACGTTGGACGAATTGCCCCCGAAAAAGACATGGCTACGCTCACGGTTGCCATGCAGCACCTGCCCGAAAACATGCAGTCCCGAGTGCACTGGCTCATTGTCGGAGACGGACCTCTACTTCCCAAAATGCGTTCTCAATGCCCACCCAATGTTACCTATACCGGTTATATGCATGGTGAAGAGCTTGCGGCTATGTATGCTTCGGCCGATTGGTTTGTATTTCCTTCCTGCACAGAGACCTTTGGAAATGTGGTGTTGGAAGCCATGGCTTCGGGACTCCCTGTTCTCGCAGCGAATGCTGGAGGTGTTAAGGATCTCGTGGCACATCACCGCAGTGGTGTTTTGTTTGAGCCAGGTAATCCTGAGGCCTTGATCCGTGAAATATGTCTCTGGGGCAATCACTTGGATCAATTGCGGTTGATGGGTCTGGAAGGCAGGAAGCTGGCTCTGCAGCGGTCCTGGGAGCATATTTTTGACGGATTGATCGGGGATTATGAAGAAGCGATTGAGAACCGCAGCAGGCGCTCGAAGTCTCGAATCATTACTGCCTGATCATCTAGTCCTTTGGCAAAACATTTGAACGCCGTAAGCTGTTCAGCTACTCAGGATATACCCAAAAGAGTGAGGAAGCGGCAAGCCTCCTCACTCTCTACAACAACCTCTTCAAAGAGTGGTTCTCTGTGTGGGTTCGAGGACAGAAACAGCCGATTTGCCGGTCTACTTTTTGCTAGAGCAATGCTACCAATTCTCGTAGATGCGTAATGGCATGCAAAGGGCGCGCTGTGATGCTTTCCTGCCAAGGCTGGTTGACCTCCATCCAGATGGTGTTCATGCCTACTTTGGCAGCGCCCTCCACATCGTTCACCGGATGATCTCCTATGTAAATGCATTGCTCAGGAGATAGGCCGAAATGATCCAGTGCAAGCTGGAATATCCGAGGATCGGGCTTCTTCACTCCAGCCTCTTCAGAAACAATAATGCAGTCAAAATCATCACGGATTCCGAGCTGATCGATTTTGCCATACTGAATATCTGTTTTTCCATTGGTGATTAATCCCGTTTGGTATTTGCTTCGGAGTTGTTGTACAACTTCTCGCGCCTCTTCCATCAGCACCGCGCTTCTTACATACTCCGTGCCATAGAATTCCATAAGCTCTGCATGCGGTGGGGATACGGCCCAAGGCAATTCCTGCAGCAACTCAGTGAATAGAAGTGGTTTATCCTTATAACCGTCCTGATCAAGTTCAATAATTCGCTGACTGATATCGGCAGTGGTCTCCATGTGACTGAAATACGTCTTAATCAGGCTTTGGGTAAAACCTTCAAAAGTTCGCGTTCTGTTCAAAATGGTATTGTCCAAGTCAAAAATAACCGCTTTAATCTGATCCATCGTGCTTCATCACCCTACCCTTTTACTCAAATTCGTCTCTGGCCACCGTTACGTGTCTTTCTCCATAAGCTGCTCCAGCTTCCGATTGATTCGTGCTTGCTCCTGCATTATTTTTTTGGTTTTCACTTCGATGCTAAGTAATGTGACCGTCATAATTAAGATACATATGAAACTAATTAATCCCAGTATCTCTCTCACCTCTACATATGGCTTTATTTATCGCCGACACCCTAATTTTAACTTATCAAAAAACTTGTCACGTACCTATATCTATCATTTTATATTAAAATCCATAATTGGGATATCCTTCACACCCCATGAAAGACCCTTATATCAACTTAAACTTCCTCAAGGCATGGGTCACTCCATCCTCACTTGCTCTTAGAGTAACGTAATCCGCCCTTTGTTTAAGCCGTTCTCCTCCATTTCCCATGGCGATGCCAAGGCCCACATACTCCAGCAGATCGATATCATTTCCCCCATCGCCGAAGGCCATGGCTTCCTCTCTGGGTATCTTCAGGTAGTCAAGTACTCTTGCTGCAGCTAGTGATTTGGACACTTCGTTTTCTTCCAGGACGTTGCAGACATACGGATGAAATCTCACGAATCGTAATGAGGGAAATCTGGTTTGGAACTTCTCTGCCTCTGACTCATCCGCATATAAGCAAAGGCAAACCACCTCCTGCTCCAAAGAATCCATTTTCTGCGGAGGATCCGTTACTCCAAGGGTTTCCCGCAAGGCATCGTTCACGCGGATATCCGTGGCACATAATCCATTCGTCGCTAATGACTCTGTAAAATAGGAAATGCTGTGACCGTTCGATTCGGCAAATTCACTAAATTCATGGATCATCTGTGCGGAAAGTACTGACTTATGTATAACTTCATCACCGATTTTGATCAATGCCCCGTTGGCTGAAATAATGGTATCGATCCCCAAATCACTGAATTCCTTACACAAACTGTAGGGCCTGCCTGTGACTAGCACGATTCGAATGCCTTTACGTATCAATTCACGAATGGACTCCGCCGTGGCCGACGATAAACTATGATCCGTTTCGCTCAACAAAGTACCGTCTACATCGAAAAATACGATTCTAATCAGATGTTTTTCCTCCTTTACTCTTGGTCATTTGCAGGACTTCATGATGTACTTAAAAAATCACAACTTAGTAAAAGAGATGACTCCTGTCCGAGCCAGGTCGTCATCTCTTTTTGTACGTTCCTAGTTTGCAGCAAAATCCTTCACATCACATAACCACACCATATGGTCTGTTCCCTCGCCCCAATAATTCCGCGCAACGGCGTAGGGTTGTCCAAACTTTCGCTGCCATTTCTTCTGCGCTGTCCGGTAGCCGCTATCCAGGCAAAATTGCTGAATGCCTCGCTTCCGAAGTTCGGTTGTGAGGGCCTCAATGAGCATTGAACCTATTCCTTGTCCTTGAGCTTCCGGCAGAATGTATAAGCTGCCCAATTCACCGATATGATTCAGTCGATTTTCACTCAGAATCCGGATCTCCTCACCGCAGGGCGCATATGAAATCGTCCCAACTACGCGATTTCCCCGTTTAGCCAGCAGAAAAAAAGAATCGGAATTATTGGACTTGTCGGAGTGCAATGTGGATTGAAGCAGTGCCTTCTTGTGTTCAATTTCGTCCCTGATATCATCATGAAGCGAACCCAGCCCTTCTTGATTAAATGCCTCCGTAATGGAACGTTCAAAAACCAGATAGGCACTCTCCACATCCGATGAAGTTAAGTGTTGAATGATAATCTGTTGATTCATATATAACTGCCTCTCCATTTCACGATGTCTGGTTAATTTGTGCGTCTCTCGATTAATGATCTTAGTTGATTTGCATCCTCTAGCGGTATGCTATATCCCGTGGTGGTGTCTATCCCGTCTACCAACAGGGCATTCATTTCAGGATCAGTTCCTATTGAAAAATCATATTTGGTCACAGAATTATCCGTATTCGTTATACTCATCTTGTATTGCGCTACATAATTAAGATTTCCGGGTATAGGTTCCGCGTTTTCTATCGCACCCATGATCATCCGAATCTCGTCATGCTCATCGAACTGACATCTTGGCAGGGTTCATATGTGTAATCCGGGTTGCAAGTTAAGGTAATGAGCGAAGGAAGATTTTCATCTGAACCAGAAGTATTGGTATGAGTACAACTCGCAAGGAAAACAGCGAATAAGCATAAGAGGATTGCTGCTTTTTTCATTCGTAGACACCTCCCTAGCTTCCCAGGTTCACATCCAGACGCTGCAACTCAGGGTCCCAGGAATGGATTAACAGGATTAATCGCTGCACCGTATCTGTCACAAATGAACTTACCATGTCATCAGTCATGTATGTGGGCACAATTCCGGGCTCGTTGGCTTGCTCGTTAAAAAAAGTGACTGTACGATCCCGCCAGCGCAGAATCTCTTCTGCGGTTAAACGATCTGCAACATCATAACTCGGTGTGCTCTTAAGCAGACGCCATACATCTCCGCTCCAACTAGCATAATGGTAGAGATTAAAATCGATCTGATCCGTCTCCTGGTAGTACAAACGGCCAAGTTCATCCTTGGTTCGCTTCACTCCATTGTTTTCATCCGTGCTCGTGACCCGTTCCACGAATTCAGGGTACAGACTCCGAAACCAGTAATAATCCGTCAGGACATGCATGAAATAACCGCGTACAAACCACTTCCACCCTTCATCCGAACGTTGTTGAATGTAGGATGAATAGCGTTCTTGTAAACGTGCAATATAATCTCCTTCATCCTTGGGGTTGAAGTGGGTGAATTCCTTGTCCACTCTCGTTGTACCTTCACGCATATGAATCGAATCGGGCGCGATATTGCCAAGATAAAATGAACCTCGTTCAACACGTTCTGGATAGGAATCAGCAAATAGCACAGCTACATGTAAGTGAACCATAGGCAGTGGCATGGTGCATTCTCCTTTACATCAAAGTCTGCTACTCATAGAACCGACTTGAACCGTTACTAAACAGCACTTACCATGAGACAGCAAAATCATCCATGCACTCGTTCCACCAGGATTGTATTAAACAGCTGTTCCAAATCCGTATGAAGAGTCGGCTGTTCGCGAACCAACAGACTTATGTACTCCGATCCGCACTCATAGAATACCAGACGATTATATGGAGCTGAATCTCCCCAATGATTCAGTTCCAGTCCGAATTTTTCTCGTATCCGATTCTCGATATATCGCGCATAGCCTTCGTTCCACTCCAGCCAGTTCCAGTACTCCCCTTGTTCTTCAGTTAAGGAGCTGAACAACGCTTTCCTTGCTGCTTGTACTTGTGATAAATCTCCGCTCTTTAGGGCAGACAACAGGGAGTTGATCTGCTGGACCACACCCTCGTCCTCATAAGGGAATTCGTAATCCAGCTCCCATGTCACACGTTTAATTTTCTCCATGGCATGTTTAATTTGAAGACGATTCCTGATCTGCTCATATTTATCATAGACATAACAATGAACATACTCGTGAAACAGGTACACTTTCTGCTCAAAATTTTGGAAAGCTGAGTCCGTCACAATTGCACACATTCGATCATCCATATGGTGCACTGGCATGGCTGCCAGGCACTCGTCAGGAATGTTAAGGTCATCCGGAACGGTTTTCACCCATTCATATTGCCCTTTCTCCGCGGAGTAATCATACATATATAATAGGGACTCAAATGCGACAACCACGGGATAATGGTCTGCAAATAAAGGATGTATAGTAACCAGATCCTTTTGAAGCTCGTTCAACTCATTGATTTGTTCTAAAAAAGTATCCACCATGTCACTTGCCCTCTCTTTACTTAAATGATGTGTTAATCATACTAAAACAGAAAAAATAAAACACTGAGAGAAAAATGATAATCTTATGGTTGATTGAATTTTACGAGTTTTAGAATCGTTCTCCGCGTTTTTCGCTCAAGTAAATATCAAGCGCTTGAATGCCACGTGAGCACTTCGTCACAATAAAAATCCTGTGTCAATGCACACCATCCTTTCTTTATTGGGATTGGATGTAACCTGCCTTTTTTAACACATATTCCGTAAACGGATTGATTTCTGGGACCGGCTGGTTCAGGTCAAAATATCGGAGTTCGAGCCCTTCATCATCCATAACCGTTGGACTACCCGTGATCCCCTTAGCTTCATAAACCGCCATCACATTATACACTTCGTCCCCATGCGGATATTTGTAATACATGTCCGGTCCTGAGAAAACAGTAATGAGTCTATACGTCTCTGCCTTCAATCCTGCTTCTTCATATAGTTCACGCGCAGCAGCCTCTTCCAGCGACTCGCCGGGTTCAAGCGAACCACCGAGTGTTCCCCAATCCAGACTGTCTGTACGTCTTTGCAGCAGCAGATGTCCCTGTTCATTGAACACCAGCACACACGAACCAGCCATGATCAACGGTCGGGAGCCGACCAGTTTTCGAAGTTCCATTATGTACCCCATATTAGCTCCTTCTCCTTCTCTTAACGGATAAGTTCCAGCACATTCTTATGATTTGGTCAGGATTCCTTGATCCACAGAATGTTGAATGAGCTGCTGTGCGTACGTCCACAATGTATCGGAAGCGGTCGCTATTTCACGATTTCGGTTCAAGACCTGTTCACTTGTAATGTTGTATTTCTGCCACGTATCTCCTTCATTCTGATAATTGTGGATCAGAGGCTGTAACCGATCCAGAGACGAAGCAAATTGTGCCTCATCCGTCTCCTTCGCCTCAAACTCTAACCACAGATTCAGCAGTTCTTCAGCCTGTGCCTCAGGCAGCATGCCAAACAGCCGATGAGCCGCCTTGATCTCACGATCATATTTATCCTCGTACCCCACCGTATCGTAAGCAAAGGTATCTCCGGCATCGATCTCGACTAGATCATGAACGAGAAGCATCTTAATGACTTTGAGGATATCCACATCCTTGCTCGCATGACTCTGCAAAACCAACGCCATCATGGCCAGATGCCATGAATGCTCCGCATCATTTTCACGTCTCTCGCCATGGATAATTCTTGTTCTCCGTTCAATCGTTTTCAGTTTATCAATCTCAACGAGAAATTGTATCTGATCTTGTAATGATTCGTTCATATTACATCCTCCTTCAAATACGAACCTGACTCTACATAGATCCGTCCCGGATTCATCCCAGATGCCACTGCTCTAACTTCAATATTGCGGCATAAGTCCGTGAGATGCTTCACCTTATGGAATTCAAGTTGGTTAAGCTCGGTAATCATAGAATCATTCCTCATCAAATTTTCAGTTCATAGATTCGTGTCTCCGCATCATCAAGCAAATAACCTTTGCCAATGTACGCCCAGTTATGTTTCTCATAATAGTCCTTTAAATCCGTGCACAAATAGAGCTTGTCATAGCCCTTCGCCTTTGCCTCGTTCATCGCGTGATTCTGTAATTGTCCGCCCAGATTTTGACCCCGGTACTCCGGCTCCACATGAAGGCATGCAAACCAAGGAAAGAGATCCTGTCGGCTATTCAGATCGCTTCGCAACAAGGCATACCCTCCAATAATCCTGTCTCCGTTCAACATCACGTAAAACCTTGGTACATCACTGTTCGTCTCTACAGAACGCTCAATACAATCCCGATAAAAATGATAACTTGTTTCCGTACCCCATTGCTTCCAAAAATATTGAACAGCTGCCTGCAGCATGTCCGGCTTTTGCCGAATATCAGCAATCTCGAACATCATGACCTTCCTTTCTTCACTATGTCCTTGTGTATTTTTGTGGCAGCAACTGCCCAATCATTGTTTTGGTATATCCCTCTTCCCCCTGCAAAATGACCTGTGTGTCCTTCCCATAATCACTGATCAATTCTCTACAAATGCCACACGGTGATACCACATCCAACTGCAGGTCAGAAGTTTCCGTTGAATCGTCCGGATCGATCTCCGGATGCCGAACAGCAACGATGGTTGCAAATTCAGTTTCACCTTCTGAAATGGCTTTGCCAATCACAATAGCTTCCGCACATACCGAAACACGACCAATGTAGGCTTCCAAGTGCACCGCAGTATATATCCTTCCTGATTGTGTTCGTACTGCTGCACCGATGTGATGCTTACCCTCTCTGTATAACCGCTTGATTACGTTCTGCGCTGCTTCAATCAGTTCCATATCTTCTGTTGTTATGGTCATCTTGGTGTCTCCTTCTAAAAATCATTAATTCTCAATATGTGTAAAATCAATAATGCACAATACCAGTATAAGAAAACTATTGAGCCGTTTTCTCCGTCCAGATATTAATCTCACTCAACATATATTCTGCATATTCCAGAAGTAACGGTTCACTGAGATCTAATTCTTCCAGTACACCATTATACTTTGCAAGACATTGCGAGATGACGCCCTTGTACTTAGACGGGAGCTCTGTAAGGGCGCGTTCTCCTGCCTCTCGCTTGGAATAAATCACCGAATCTCTCACATACAACAAAACACGTGACAAATTCAGTACATAGTAGACAGGGTTTTCCACAACTTCTTCCAGAGCTGCTCCCACATCTGATGTAATGGAGGCGATCATATATTCACGAGGTACAGGATGGAATACATCCTTAATGGGTTTGCCATATAAAACTACACCCCGGTCATAAATGACCGCCATGTGTGCTACCAAATCCGGATCCTCATATCCGCCGCAGAGATATTGTTCATCGGTTCGATACTTTTCCCGGTGATAGGCTGAATAATGAAATTCGAAAGGAGTTGGGTATGCCAAGTTCGCCATCGTGGATTCCAATACAATACTGATCTCAAAACCTTTCGTAATGTTTAGCTCCTCTTCAAAATGCATTAACTTTTTGGCAATGCTCCGATAGGTCTCAGCAGATTGTTTATTCCGGCATACCACCAATATATCGATATCGCTCTGATTCGGATGGAAGCATCCCATGGCCATGGAGCCGTGCAGATAGATTCCCACCATGGAATCCGATAATTCTTCTTTTAACAAATGAATAACGGATTGTAAAATTGCCTTTTCATCCACGACAGACACCCTTTCAGATATGTATTAGTTATCTAATTCAATGTTCATTTCACGAACAAAAACAGCCGTCCCTTTAATTCTTACATCCATGTCCTGCCCATTCTGAGTCACACTCACTTCAACCTTTCCATCTCTTCCGATCTCATGCCCCTGCTCCACGACCAATTTCACCTGATCAACCTCACGGTTCACATACGTTAAATAATAGGCGCCCATCACCCCGGAGGCTGTTCCTGTCACTGGATCTTCCGTGGTGCCTGAGTATGGTGAAGAGAAATGTCTGGCATGCATCATCGCATCTGAATCACGGGTTTCAAAGGTAAACGGGTGTAGAGAAGCCTTGGGGTTTTCAAGTAAAATATCAGGGAATCGGGAAGAATCCGGTTTCATTTTTGTAAAAGGGTGCAGTTTACGAATGGGTATTAATAATGTCCAGGTTCCGGTACTTCCATAAACGATTGGCTTGGACAGATCCAGGTCGTCCATAGTTAGATTAATGGCGCTCGCCAGCTTCTTGATATCACCTTGGAACGGCACAAAACGCGGTTGATCCTGCTTCATCTCCATGCTGATCGTATCGCCATCCTGCTCAAACCGAATAGGTAATATGCCTACATTGGTTTCGATTGTGAATGACTCTTTGTCCTCCAACAGACCATGTGTCTTCAAACCATACAGCGATGCCATCGTGGCATGACCGCACAGATTAATCTCATGGCCTGGCGTAAAATAACGCAGTCTCACGTCAGCTGCTTCGGAGCTGTGCACAAACACCGTTTCATTAAAACCAACCTTATGCGCAATCTGCTGCATCACCGTCTCACTCAAATCATCAGCATGGAAGACCACTCCTGCCGGATTTCCTTGACCCGGAATGGTGGAGAATGCATCATAATGATAGACCGTAATCTCACTCATAATTAGAACCGCCCTCTCTGTGATTAATTAGACGTACCAATCGTTCAGTCTCTATTTTTGAAAAGGGAATCACAATAGCACCTCCTTTCATCATCGTTATATGTTACTGATTGTGTACTGCCCCGCCTCACCAAGAAAATCTCTCCTTGTTAACCCTTTTTCTCCGAGTAATATCCTGTAGTTGGTTATCGTGCCATCATGTGAAATGATAAAGGTATTGCCGCCCTGTTCCCTGCACCATTGAAGCAGCTGTTCAGCATATACTTCAAACTGATGTTCCTCCATCCGATTAATACCTTCTTCCCAACAATTCAATCCCAAGTCAACCAATTGTATACCGGCAAACTGAGCATGAAGTTCATCTTTTGAATAGATCTGATCGCAGACTAAAGGAACGTACTCCGGATTCTGAGGAAACATTCTTGGGCCAACAAGTGGACAGATCATAAGCTTTTCTCTTGCAGTTAGAAGAAGTGCTGTTTCGATGGTACGTTTCGTTGGGCTCACCAAAATGACGTCTTCGGACTCAAGCTTCACCTGTTTCCGCAACGCTGCGACCTGACTTTTCCCCAGTTCAGTGAGACCCGGATGAAGCCAATTCAATTGGTTCGGATAATCAAGCAAATGCTCAGCGTGACCATGACGAATAAATGTAATGTCCATAGACCCTCTATTTCTGAATGTAATGTTGGATGCTGTTTCGTTGTACCTTATATTAAGATTCCTCTTTCAAAATTTTCTTCAGCTCCTCCCGGCAAGCAGCCAGGTTATAATCTGAATTATCCAGCCAGTGTTTATCCATCTTCAGCATATGATAAATCTCGGTTTCCAACTCTTTTCTTGCCTGAAGAACCTTCACCGTGCCTTCAACTCCCTGATATCCCTTTGAATTTCCCAGCCCCTGATTCGTGTAATAGTGTATGAAACCATCAGACCATTCCTTGGGCCGTTCCTTCATTGCTTTGTCAAAGGTATATGCGATATCCTGCTGATGAATATAGATTAATAGCGGATTTAATGGCGCAGCGATGCGTTCCAAATCCAATACATATTGCACGTTATCTTCTCTCGATTGATTGCATTTGACTAAACCTATCGTTAGTGGATTTTGAATAAAACAACATTCAAATATGGTGATAGAATCATCCGGAGCGCTTAACACGCTTTCGGTGAAGCTCCGCCATTTTGCGGTGATTAGGTCTACATTTTGTTCAAAAGATAACTCGTAAATATCCCGGCTGAATATCTCTTGCACCACATCGTCGGGAAAATCCTTTCCACGTTCCTCTTTTATTTTCCGATAAGGAATGAGATAACCATTGCGATAAGTTGTGGCTCCGCTCTCCAATATGCCTCTGCATGCCTCATAAGTACTCAGTAAATCCTCAAATTCTTCTGCAGTATAAAAGGCAACTCCATCATAATCAGCGGGATGATCCAGATTCCCTTCTTGGAAGAGCTGGACCTGCAGCCCTTGCTGAATCAGAATGTCGGAAACCATCTTGGCAATTGTGGACTTTCCTGAACCCGGTAACCCTTCAACAAGTATTAATTGTCTCGCCATTATTGCATCACCCTTGACTTCATTTTAAATTTGATAGATTTTAATGATCATGACCTATTTGTTAATCAATATCTGCAATAATCCATTGTGCCGAATCCCCATCTACTTTCTTTTTCCAAAAAACCATTATGCTGCTGGATTCAACGTCGTTCTCCTTTAGTTCAGTAACCTCTACTACCCCCTGGTAGAGCTTCTTTTGTTCCTGAATGGTAATGTCGCTCATGGAGATAACCTTGCGTACTTTGGTTCTGCTCATGCCCGATACGGGCGATTGTGGATCAATAAGGCTCATGTACCCCTTTTCATCTTCTTCCCATAAGTAACGTAAGCGGGTGTTCATAAGTTTAACGATTTCCAGCTCATCCCCTGTATAATTCGTTTCATCGATGTATACAGGCGGGATGTCTTCGTCTCCTTCAGATGTCAAACCGTTCTTTTGCGTTTCATCTGCAGTGACACTTTCCGATACAGGCTCCGCATGTTCCTGTGGATCTTCATGGTTCGATTTATCCTGACAGGCGATTAAGAATAGAAATAGACCAAGCATAATGGTTAACTTTTTCACAATCCGTTCCCTCACATTCCTGCTTCTATTATTCTTTCAACTCATCCATGGATAGCACCGTCCCCAATATGACTTTATCCAACATCCGAATCACTACAAGATGTTCAGGACCTCTGTCAGATCCCTGCACACATATTCCGGATGGATATGCCCAGGTTTGGACTTACCTTTTCGATTTAACCAGACAGCCTGGATTCCCGCATTTTGTGCTCCCTGAACGTCACTTGTCAGCGAATCCCCTATATGAATGACATCATTATGGGATAAATCATATTTGGCTAATGCTTCATTAAACATCTCGGGTCTCGGTTTGTAAGATCGAACATCTTCACTGGTAACCACACCTGCTGCCTCGATGCCATGCTTCTTCATTGCCGCTCTTACATCATCTGTATCGATATTGGAGAGGATATACACCGGGATTTCCACCGATTGCAAAAAGGGAATGGAATCCTCAAATATCCCCGGATTACGCCAGTGAGCCAACTGCTCCTGATTAAGCAGCGCTGCAACAGCATCCGATTGAAAATGCCGAATCGTTTCTGCCAAGGACTGCACATTAAGAACTCTTTGCGTAGTAAACTGACTGCCGTGGCTTGCATAAAACATTTCTGAAAATGCCTTCCACCAATAATCGCCTATTTCATCAGCCGTACATTCAACACGCGCCGTAGCTTGTACTTGTTCGTAAATCACCGGAAGAATATCGTCATCCTCGTGCACAACCGTCCCGTAGAAATCAAGAAAAATGGCTTTCATCCCGCTTCCTCCCCAATCATTTAAAATTTCCAAAAACGTACGATTCAAACTTCCTATGTATGTTACATTTTCTCTTTGGTACATCATAACCCATAATGTGGAATTTGCGAATGATCCAAGTACGCTCTTTTCATTCCCTAAATCTCTCGAATAAAAAACACGCCGCTCTGCATGACTTGCCTCATGCAAAGGGCGTGGTGTGGTGGTAAAACTTTGTATCTACTTTCATCAACGGAAAAGCATCAGGTAATTCCTCACGTGTAACCGAAACAAATCCATTTCTCTCATAAAATCGATGCGCTGCCACGAACTGCTGAGTCGTTCCAAGATAGATGTCATGCACAGCATTTTCCCGGGCCCACTGAAATGCCTGATGCAGGAGTCTGCTCGATACTTGCAGTGTCTTACCTCTATAATTTTCAGCCACAAACATCTTTCTAAGCGCTATATTCGCTTCTCCAATATCAAGCAAAGCAATCGTGCCCACCACTTCGTCATTGGCAGCAGCGACCCAGAAGTTCCCGTTCCCTTTTTGATAAAAGGTTTCGATTTCAAGCAGATCCGGTTGATCCTCTCTGGTAATGGGAATATGGTATTCCTGCTGTTGAATCTGCAAAATCAAATCAAGGACCTGGGATTGATACTTGGAAGAGTACTCTTTTATATCGATATTGGGGCTATTCATGATGTATTCTCCTTGGATGGTATCGTTATTCACCTGTTCTTAAGTTCCCTGTCTACCAACTGTTCATCAAACCATATATCCTCATCGTCTTCTGCGATCACCAATCGCCAACCTGGTGCGAACCCTAGGGTTCTTCTTGATTTTAGAGTCCCATTCATCCACATGTGCTGTATGTAGAGGTACGGAAAGATCATCTGCATCAGAATACTCATCCGCCCAACTGGATAACCTCAGTTTCAATACCATAATATTGCTTATAGTTTGAGATCCATTCCTCTTTGGAGAAGTCTACAAAATCATATGGCTCACACTGCCTGAGATATTGTAACTGTTCTCCTGCTTGCTGCCCGCCCTTTTGTTCCAGATAAGTTACGGTGTCGTTAAACCCAGCACCACACAGCAGCTGTACATCCACATAACTGCCCGTATCCTGGTTCTTTCTTTTGGCCTGCCAGATTAGCTGAGTGTCCTCTACGTGACCGATCGCAAACAGCATGATACATAAGGTTTTGAGATAATCGTTGTCCGCCGCGTTTGTATTGTCGATCTCTTGCTGCAGCAGTCGGCGAATGCGCTCCCTGTCCCCAGAGTCCGGCTCCAAGCCGAACTCCTGAAGCGCCTCTTTTTCGTTCATATGGATTCCCCTTATCTATTTCAAAATCTTGTTGAGTTCATCCGCTTTTTTCTTGCTATCCATTCTAGCATAAAAATAAAAGGCAATCGTGTGCAGCACAATCGATAAAAGCCACATGCCAGGGAACCACGGTGCAATAAGCTGGAACATTTCCTCTGAAAACAACCACACACCTGCCATGCCTCCAAGAATATTAAATGTGGACGAGATCGCAATATTCCATACCGGTTTCAGTGTGAAATAGTTCCACAGCGCATTGTACATGACACCAAATAACACGGCTGCTATAACTGCAATTCCGGCTGTATTCCATAGATAGGTCATTTGAATGGGCTGATCTTTGAAAAAAATAGTTAGCAATAATGTGGCCCACAACGAAGTTACTGTAAATACCTGAAAAAACGAATGTTTGAGATTTGCGATCATAATAATTTCCCCCTAAAATTTTTGATATAGTATCGACTGACGTAGTAGCTGGAACCATCTGCAAGCTCAACTTGAATTCTGGCATGGTCTGTTGCGGCGAACGCCTTAATGTGTTTGGTGTTGATGATCGTTGAGTTGTTAATCTTCAGAAAGTGGGATGAATCGATATCTTCTTCCACAAATTTAAGACGTTTGCCCAGCAGATACCTCTCTCCTGAAATAACACGCACACTGCACATTCGATCCTCAGACTCAATGGCAAGGATTGTGCTTGGCTGGATCTGGACATTTCGGTTATTCTTCGCATTAATAACGACCAGCTTTCTTTCCAAATGACTGATTGCTTCATCGATCCCCTCCCAATGCAGTTGTTCCGAAGGGTTGGTAACGACCTTGGCGATCCTTCGTTCCATGGATGAATCTGTTTCAAAAATCACTTTCACGTGTTGCCCTCCTCTCACAACTCATATTACAGGCAAACTTGAACCTGGCATACTGAATTGCGTTTTGTTGCAAGAAATTGCAGGTTTGTTGCACTTAGCTAGTTCTCGTACAAGAAGTGGATAATTCGCCCATAATTAAATACATCCTTTTCACGTTGTTATGAGAATTATTAATCAGATATCAAACTCTTCAAGGATACCAAACGGGGAATGTTCAATACTCCCCGTTGTACTCTACATAACTCGTTTGTCTGAAACGTGCGACATGATATGGCATATACACGCTCTGAGAATAAGGTGACAAATGTTCGATAAAATCAATCGCAGCCTCTACCATTTCATCTGATGCGAAAACTGACTCATCCAAAAAACCACTCAGTAACGCAGCATCCCCTTTGAACTTCAGCATAAGGTAGCCATATCCTGGATCGGCAATCACCAAGTTAACAATCTCTTCTTCGGCAGGTTCTCTTGATCCATCATAGAACCTTACCACAATATCCAGCTCCCTACGAAATACATCCACATCGCATGAAAAATTCTGATATTCAAATCTCATATTGTAGTCCCCTTACCACAATCTCTATCTATATACTTATCAAGTCGATCCGCTACTCTTCCTTGATTTCAAGATACATCTCCTGATTTTGCTGGATCTTCTCATTCATACTTGCAATGACTTCCTGAGCCTTCGCTCGATATCGAATGAACAGATCTTCGATTAATTGGAACAAGTGCGGATCTTGCTCTAAATCCGTTGGCGAAAACTCTCGCCATTCTTCCCGGACTCTATTCTTTTCTGTAATTACACGTTCGATTTCGTTTAGCAGAGCTACCATTTCATCTTGATTGAAATAAAGCATTCCGTTCTTTATGCCGCTCCAACTCTTTATCTCAATGATATTGTAAGCCGAAAACCAATAAAACTCCGCCAGACTTTTTGTATGATTATGATAGGAATAAAACAGGAATAATGCTTGTTGGCCTTCATTTAACTGACGGTACACCTCGGTTTTGGCTGTGATATCTTTGCCTCGAACGGAGATCAACATCGGTTGTATACACAGCCAGCTAAGTTGCGTTGAGCCCAGGTCTGCTTGTTTGATTTTTGCCCTCATAACATGCTCCTCTCTTCTCACCAATGGATGTAACACACATACTAGACTCCTTACTTTTCATGATCAGGTGTCTGCACAGCCGGTTCGTTCTTGCCCCACATTCTGCGCCTGGATGTCTCCATTCTGCCTGGCGCGGGAACATGGTTGGACTTTGGCTAAACCAAATTTGGCATGTTGGCCTAGATGGATTCATAGGAACTGGCCCAGCCTTCCTCAATCCACTGTTCTATGAAAAACGAACTGGAGACCATGTGCACCAATCCTGCGAATTCCCGTGTCCCGAAAACCTGCTTTCAAATACAGGCTCTGTGCTGCAACATTCTGTTCATTTACAGCGAGTATGACTTCCTTCATTTCGGGGTCAATTTGCTGAAGCAATGGGGTGAGTGCATTCATGGCAGCCAGCGCATATCCTTTACCCTGATGCTCCGATGTAATAGATAGAGCTCGTATTAAGATAGCATTGGAGTATCTCTTTCCTTCAGCGTATTCTGAATTTTTATGTAAAATAAAGAAGCCCACCGGCGTCTCCTCTTTTAGAATAACAATGGGAAACTTGTCAGGGTTCGAAATGGCCTCATCAATGACTTCTGCAGGCAGGGCCGTAAACGTAAACTGTTCCCCCGTCAGTGAAAAACGAGCTAATGCTTCATCATATCGTTCATGATACATGGTGAGATGAATCAACTTTTCCATAGGGGCGCACCTCTATTTTCAATTTGGTCGATCCATCCGGCCAATAGCTGTTTCAGTTCCTTGGCAGTGGCATGAATGAATCCTTCCAGAACTTCCATGGACAAAATTCTCAAATCCCCTAGAGGCTCATGGGCAGGATTGTTTAAAAAATCAACCTTCTCTTCCCTATACTGATACACCTCCTGTTCCAGCAAACCACCCAAATCATAAGCTTTACCAGTACCCAGTTTATTCAGTAGATCGTAGGCTCCAGAGCGAATCCGCAAAATCATAAACTCCAGCTTCGTCACGTCATGCGTATATATACTTCTTCCATCGGGGTGGTCCTCATATGCAGGATAGATGTTGAAGGTCCACACGCGATCCGTATAAACATGGGCGATGTAACCGCACAAGTACTGCAAGAATGCAGGATCATGCTCCGCCTGCAGCCTATTGGACTCCAAAAATGCCCGCAGCTCTTCATCTGTCGCGAACCTGCCTTCTTCGATCATCAGATGTGTTTTTGCCTTTTCACTGCGCACATTGCTTCTCACATGGATGGAGTCAGGAGCAAGACTTCCCAGTAGGAATTCCGGGGATGGATTAGATATAAATTCGGATGCAATCGCAAAATGAACCATTGGCCAAGGCATTGAAATCACTCCATTTTCGTTAATTTATAGCCTTACTAACGCAGAATCCCCTGCTTCTCTTGAAGCAAATCCATGAAAACAGGCTTCTGTACCTTATTAATCCTATCGATATCGATTTCATCCAAGCTTGTAAAAATCAATTGCAACGACTCCTGTTGTTCGTCTTCAAACAAAAGTGTTCGCTGATCCTCAGCCAGTTTCCCGTCCAAATGAACGGTAACGTTAAACAAAAACATGACAAATACAACCTCGTTGCCATCCGGATATGTATATTTCATTTTTTCACCTGTGTAGATTGACGCGAGCTCATACGATGTCACTTCAAGGCCTGTCTCTTCCTTCACTTCTCTGATCATGGTCTCTTCAATACGCTCTCCGGGCTCCATGCCCCCACCAGGCAATCCCCAGTCCCCATAATCGGACCTTCGCTGCAGTAAAATTCTCCCTCCACCATCTCTAATGATGGCCCCGCCTGTAACCACAATTCGACTTGTCATCTCCACTGATCCTTCTCTCGTCATTGAATATGAGATAACTTACTGTTAAATACCAAAATGCACGATACACTTCCCAGGCTCATCAGCGTGTTTTGCCATCATGGCAAGCTTTTTTAATTCAGTGATCAAGTCAGTTTTGATATACAGCAATTTCTCGTAGTAACCTTTGTTGTCTCCACCAACAATACAGTAATTCCCTCTAAGTATGATCGGATCAGGTGCGGAACTGAATAAATCAACCCATGCATGCATGATATGATGAAGCCTTTGCAACACTTGTTCATCTTCAAACGGTAATGCCATTCCCCCACACAATCGAATTTGTTTTCACTTCCTTTTCCCATTCATCATAACCCATGTTTTGGAAATTGCGAAGTTGTTTCACGTTCAAAACTTCCTGTTCCTGCTCCCAAATGCAATCGAAAAAGACCCCGGTAAGGCCTCCTTCTAAGGCGATATCAGGATCTTTCTTTTAGATTTATACATAGATATAATCCAGTTACATAATGCGTCGATTAATTAAAAAGGCCATGCCTGCTTTTTTGTAGTCTCTGAGAAAATCATTAGTCACATGATCATGTCGCAAGATCCCCATATAATCTGTACCTGGTTTCTTCGGTCTGTAATCTGAATCAATCCTATAGATATTAAAATGGACTTGATCTTCATCGTCAGATACACTCGTAGAGTTCAGCAACTCAATGACCTCAATCTTGCTAAGATAGCTAAAACCCTTAGTTTCAATGATATAAAAAGGATACTCAATATGATCCAGACGTACTAAACGTTGGTATTCCTTCAACTCCTCAGGTATGATTTCCAGATAATTCTTAGCTTGTTGTGCTTCCCGAAATATGCCCGAGATCCACTTCAACTGGCCCCTCTCAGCGAAAACGATGAACACTTTAGTTCCCCTCGCTTATTGGATCAAATAATCAACGACAGGATAAGAGATAACATTTCTGTCCCTGTACGTTGACGTCACCGCTTCGTGATGTGTACTGAGAATTCCATTTTGCAGCATAACCGGTTTGAACCCACGCTCGCTTGCCCCGTTATAGGTAAACAGGACACATTCCTCTGCAGCAAAACCGGAAATGATCAGCAGCTCGACACCAAGACTGCGTAAAACTTCCTCCAGGTTGGTCTGCCAGAATGCGTTAGAGCTTTCCTTGGTGATGATGAGATCCTGCTCACGCATATCAACCTCGGTTATACCTTGATACGCATCCCGATTCGATTCCTCCATACCCTCCACATCCTGAACATGTATCACAACATGATTGTTCGAACGCAGCACGTCTGCCACATGGTTGATATATTCACAGGCATGGTCCAGCACTCTTTTCTCCAGTCGATCCCGCACGATGATTTCTTGCATATCCACGATTAAAAAGCCTATTTTCATCCAAACACTCCTCAAAAAATGGTTTAATGTCTTACCGGTCATCTATAAATCTAAATTAATGCTTCAAATATATGTATTCGGGTTTTCAGGCGGCACTCCTCTAAATCAAGTACAAGCTGAAGGCTTTGACTAACTAATAGAACAACTCAATGAATTTTCACTTCTTGGTCTTTTCACAAGTTCTCCTCCACAGTTAGGGCATACATAATTCACCTCCACTGCACACTCATTGCAAAACGTACATTCATGCGTACAAATATACGCTAAAGAATGATTATGGAGTCCACTTTCGCATTTTTCGCATTTACTTCTCATTTCTAAAGCCATCCTATTGACCTCCTATAGTTTTTATTCTTTTTGGAAACTTTCTGATGCTCTAATTCTAATAAATAGGTTGCTAACTTTACATATTAATCTTATTGTAATTTTATTAAATATCTTTCTTTTTAACTGAAAAAAATGCTGTTTAACTTAAAATTTTAATGAGGAGATCAAAACATGGATGAAATCGACAAAGACATATTATTACACTTGCAAGAAAATGCCCGATATTCCTTTGCAGAATTAGGAAGAAAAGTGGGATTGTCTACCCCCGCCGTTAATGAAAGAGTTAGGAAACTTGAAGAAAAAGAGATCATCGTTGGCTATAAAGCAATCATTAATCCGGAAAAAATAGATAAACCTATCATGGCTTATATCCTATATGACAATACAAAATGTGAACCATTTGCAGCGTTTTGCAAAAATCACCCTAGTGTTATTGAGTGTCATCGGTTGGCTGGATCATACAATTATTTAATCAAGGTCTTGACTGATTCCGTCCAATCTTTAGAAAACTTTATTGATGCTTCCATGTCATTTGGACAACCCACTACACTAATCAGACTTTCCTCACCTGTTGAGGGTAAATCAATAAACTAAATTCCCCGTCCTGATCGCAAAAGCATAATCCTTTCGTCCATTTGCCTGGGCAATCGAGCTGGCCTTCTCCCAATCATACTCAACCATAACGTGTTCCATGTTCCAGTTTGCCTGGGCAATCGAGCTGGCCTTCTCCCAATCATACTCAACCATAACGTGTTCCATGTTCCAGTTCCCCTGCGCATTACGATAAGCAATCGCATAATCGGCGTAAGGCGAGCTGGATTCCATCACATGCGGATAGGGCAATTCATCATGATAGGCAGGCAAACCGACACTTCCTACGTTCATGATGACCTTGCCTCCGGGCAAATATTTCGTTTGAAACACATGACTGTGTCCGCAAAAAATATAACGCTGCTGTACCTCCAGAAGTTCGTTCGCCAAATGAATCGTGTCTTTATATTGAACTCCTTCCGCTGTCACCTCTTCCAGCAAATACTGATCATTCGCCCATGGCGTGCCGTGGCAAAATAAAAGCTCCTCGGACGCCCACGTACGAGCACATGATCTGATCCAATTCTCGATTCCCTGATCAAGCAGGGGTTTTACAAATTGAAAGGTTTCCGATGGGCTTTCTTTTTGCAAAAGAATCTCGTCACAATTTCCCATCACGTGAACCATATTCTCGTGGTTCATTAATAATCGTGCTGTCGCCAGCGGATCAACCGGGCCAAACAAGCTATCTCCCAAATTGACGGTAAGTTCAATATTCCGGGCAGCAATATCGTGTAACACGGCCTCCAAGGCCAAGTGATTACTATGAATATCTGAAATAATGGCGACAGACTTATACATGTCATCCTCCACTTTTTTTAACAATACAAACCAAAGTCAGTCCTTAAACAACTCATCCAGCATACGATGGCGATTCTCCAGAAAACTGCGGGTGATCTGGTAATGTTCCGTATCTTCATAAGCCATTTTTTGAATACAGCTATCGTCGAAATTCAATATGTCCGCACCGGGATAACCCAGCAAAATGGGCGAATGCGTAGCGATAATAAATTGTGAAGTTCCAGACAGGTCATGGAGAATGCGCAGCAAGGATAATTGTCTGGCAGGAGATAGTGCGGCTTCGGGCTCATCGAGCAGATAGATGCCTTTGGAGCTGAAGCGGTTTACAAACAGATTCAGAAAAGACTCCCCATGGGATTGCTCATGTAACGAACGCCCGCCATAGTATTCAAGGGTACCCATCTCATCGACATGGGATGCGAATTGATAGAAGGACTCGGAGCGCATGAAGAAACCATTCGTAATCTTTGGCAACCAGGCCAGTCGCAGATAATCCCCTAATGAGGATTCCGAAGCATGCATCTCAAAGACGTTATTTCTGCCGCCCCCGGCTGTATTGAATCCACATTGATGAGCGATGCCTTCCAGCAGCGTGGACTTACCCGATCCATTTTCACCTACAAAAAATGTAATGTTATTCCTGAATTCCAATCTCTGCAGGGACTGTATAGCGGGTATATTAAACGGATATTGTCTGGCATTATCTACTTTTTCCTTCATGAACTGCACACTTCTAAGATACATAGGCATACTCCTATTCATGTTAGATTTGACTCCATCTACCCGAACACGATCAACATCGGATTAGGCTCATTTCACCTTAAAAGGTGATCATGGCTCCTTTTTTGTCAAATACGGCAGATACCTTTTCGTTTACACATTCCCTATATTAAACGACGAACAGATGGATGACAAAAAATTATGGTTGACGGTGGCAGATCAGCTTCTATATTATGTAGGAAGAACGTTCTGCATAAAACATAAAATGAATTGGCGTGTTACCACCCCAGAGGGCATGAGCCAAGAAGCGAACATGAGACTATACTCGCTTCTTGGCTCTTTTTGCGTTCCGGAGGCCTGAAAGCGTTAACTTTAGAAATGAGGAGGCGGTGAACCGTGAGTAAAGGAATGATTCTGCAGGTGGAGCGGGTCGTCGGCAGCAATATTGTTCTGGCCCGGTCACACCAGAATACCAAGGAGTACGTACTGATCGGCAAAGGGTTAGGATTTGCGTTCAAGGTGGAAAGCAGCATTCAGGCCGATGATCCGCGGATTGAGAAAAGGTTCCGGCTGGAAGACCGGGAGGAGTGGGGGCAGGCGCAGGAGCTGATGAAAGACTTGGACCCCAATGTCATTGACATCTCTGACCGAATTATCCGTCTCATCGCTGATCAGTTTCCCGGCAAGCTGAATGACAAGATCTACCTTGCTCTTCCGAGTCATATTCAGTTCACCTTATATCGTATCCGCAACGGGATGGAGATTTTGAATCCTTTCCTTACGGAGACAAAGCTCAGCTTTCCGAAAGAATTCGAAATCGCCTCGGAAGCGGCGGCCATGATCGGAGAGGCCTTTGGCGTAGAGGTACCGGAGGATGAGGCCGGGTTCCTGACATACCATGTGTACTCCTCCGTAAATCACGTCCCTGTCGGACATTTGGTTAAGGTATCCAATGTGATCAGCAAGCTTCAGTCCATGATTGAAGAGGAGGGTGGCGTTCGCTTTGACCAGGGCAGCCTTAGCCAGGCAAGACTCATGATACACCTGCGCTTCTCCATGGAACGCCTGTATCACCAGCCGATGACGGCCCCCACCTTCGCACAATATGTGAAAAATGAATATCCGTCCGAATACCAGCTGGCCAGAAAACTGAGCGCTGTTATGGCCGAGGATTTGGGTACAGAGGTACCCGATGAAGAAACGGCTTTTCTCGCCATGCATTTATATCGGCTCTTTCAAACCCATGCCAAAACCAACAACAGAAAGGACAACACACAATGATCTGGAAATGGAAAAACAACAAATCTGCAAAAACATCTGAGACAATATCCGTCGCCTCCCCGCTCACCGGAACCTGCGTCAGTTTGGAAGAAGTGCCTGACGAAGCGTTCGCGCAAGGACTTATGGGACCGGGAGTTGCAGTGATTCCCCAGGAGGGCAGGCTGGTCGCCCCTATCGACGGCACTGTGGTGCACCTGATCAAATCGCACCATGCCGTAATGATTGAGCATGCTTCCGGGCTGCAGCTGCTGCTGCATATCGGCATGAATACTGTCAGCCTGAAAGGACAGGGCTTCGCACCCCAAGTGCAGACCGGGGATCGGGTCACTATCGGTCAGACCCTGATTGAATTTGACCTGAATGCGATCGCTTCGGCCGGTTATCCGGTCATCACCCCTGTCATCGTTGCGAATGCGGCTGAACAGCCTTGGGAGTCGCATCCGGAGTATGGCAGCGTAGAAGCAGGCATGGGAACGATCATGAAAGTCAGCTTGTCGAAATAACCTAAATCAAAAAAAGAAAGGAAGAACAATATGCTGAAAGCACTGCAAAAGCTGGGAAGATCCCTGATGCTTCCTGTAGCAACCCTGCCTGCGGCAGGTATTCTTCAAGGCCTCGGTCTTCTTAATTATGAAAAGGACATTCCGCTCGGTCCCGTGATCGGGGGATTTCTTAATCAGTATGTCGTTCCATTCCTGAATGAGGGAGCGGGGGCGATCTTCGGCAACCTTGCGCTCATCTTCGCCATTGGGGTGGCAATCGGACTGGCGGGGGACGCGGTCGCCGCGCTTTCCGCCCTGATCGCTTATATGGTACTGACGCGGATTCTGGGAGCCGTTCCAGGCGTATTCGGCTATATTCCTGACGATGTCAAGCTGGATATGGGCGTATTGGGCGGGATATTTGCCGGACTGCTTGCAGCCTATATGTATAAAAAATACCATAATATCAAGCTTCCTGACTGGCTCGGCTTCTTCTCCGGCAAACGATTTGTGCCGATGGTCACCGCCGGCTCCATGCTGGTGTTGGCCATCCTGTTCGGCATGATCTGGAGCCCGATTCAGGATGCCATCGGCGCTTTCGGCGCCTGGATTGTAGGCTTTGAAGGCATTGGCTCCATGGTGTTCATGATCGCCAACCGCCTGCTCATCCCGCTCGGTCTGCATCATGTCCTCAACTCCATCGCCTGGTTCCAGATCGGAGATTATACCAATGCAGCCGGGGAAGTCGTGCACGGCGACCTGACCCGCTTCTTCAACGGAGACCCTACGGCAGGCATGTTCATGTCTGGCTTCTTCCCGATTATGATGTTCGCTCTTCCGGCGGCGGCGCTTGCCTTAATTCATACAGCCCGGCCTGAAAAGCGTAAAATGGTCGCTTCGATCTTTATCGGCGCAGCGGTAGCTTCGTTCTTAACGGGTATTACCGAGCCGCTCGAGTTCTCCTTCATGTTCGCGGCGCCTCTGCTGTATGTGGTACATGCTATTCTTACCGGTGCAGCGGCACTGATCATGTACCTGCTGGATGTTAAGCTGGGCTTCGCCTTCTCGGCAGGTCTGATCGATTACCTCGTGAACATGAAGCTGTCGACCAATCCGCTGCTCATGATCCCGGTCGGACTCGCATTTGCGGTCGTCTATTATTTCCTTTTCCGGTTCATGATTGTCAAGTTCAACCTGAAAACGCCGGGACGCGAGGATGACGCTAATGATGCCGATGCCCCCACTAATGCTTCCGCCGTGGCAGCGGCGTCTGCCGACACCAAGGCTGGCAAAGTGCTCGCGGAGATTGGTGGCGCAGACAATATCGAGAGCATCGACGCCTGCATCACTCGCCTCCGGCTAGTTGTTAGGGACGACAAAGCCGTCAACGACCAGGCGCTCAAACAGCTTGGCGCTTCCGGCGTCATGAGGCTCGGTGGCGGAGCTGTGCAGGTCATCTTCGGCACCCAGTCCGAAATCCTGAAGGATGAGATTAAGAGGCTGATGTAACGCTCGTCCTCCTTTGATAAAAGGTCGAGAACAGGGTAGGCTACCCTGTTCTCGATCTTTTTTTGTTAACCAAGAAGCGTAGAATATTCTTTTGAAACGGTTTTGATTGAAAAAAAGAGAGTAAGCTATACGCTCACTCTCTCTGTGTTAATAGACAAATCTGCGCTGTGCCCAATAGCTGAACAAAAAGATGGACACCTCCGTCAGCACCTTGGCCGCGATGAGGGGAATGATCAGTTTTTCGTTATAGAAGTACAGGAGTCCGTAATTCAACAGGAGCACCAGAATAACCAGCGAGAAGTATTTAGGTAAGGACTGGCGCACCTTCGACGTTTGGCCTCCGGCTGAAAACACATATTTCCGATTGATCGTATAGTTGAAGATGGAGCTGCACAGCCTCGCAGTAACGACAGACAGAAACAGATTATGCGTGAAATACTGGATCACGAACAGTAATCCAAAATCGATCAGAGCGGACAGCACCGATGACGTACTAAACATCAGGATCGGCATATAAATGCGGAACGAGTCTACCAGCGGACGGAAGTGGGAGGATTTGTTATGATCCAGATATACCGTGTCAATAAACTCCTCCGTGATTTCGTACCCTTCCTTCTTTGCGGTTAGCAGCATGTTCATCTCGTACTCAAACCGATCACCCGGAATCTGACAGAGCCAGTCCAGCATGGAATATGGAAAACCACGCAAGCCCGTTTGAGTGTCATATACTTTGGTACCCGTTGTGATGGAAAAGACCGCCCGGGTAACTGTGTTGCCAAAACGACTGCGTGCAGGAATCGTTCCGCTAAACCGGCGGCTGCCGAGCACGATTCCTGGGGTGGTCTGCTCCAGCAGCACATCGAAGATACGGCGGATATCATGCGGCAAATGCTGCCCGTCACTGTCTGCACACACAACGCCAACCTGTGGTCCACATTCCTTGATATGCTGGAATCCAGTCTTCAGCGCGCACCCCTTGCCCAGATTGACAGGGTGGGTCAGAACGGTGCAGCCATATGCTTCAGCTGTCTCAAAAATCCCGCGATACTCTGCCCCACTGCCATCATCCACAATGACAATAGGCCCTAATTGAAATGTCTGCAGCTGCAGCACCAGATTTAACAAACGAACGTCCGGTTCGTAGGATGGAATTAATATGGTCATGATCATTGTCCCTCCTTGAGGTAAAGGATGTCACTTACGCCGCGTTCCTGATTTCTGCCCAGCGGATTATTCACGACCCGGCCCATAAAATACATGGTGGATGAGCCGCCGCCGTCCAAGTTATAGGCTTCTGTTGCTCCCAAACCTTGCATCACTTCCGCCAGCTCTGCCAGCGTCATGCCCCGGCTGTCGTTCTGCCTTCCGTCCACCACGACGAATACATAATGATTCGGGGCAATCATGCCGATTGCCGTTCTCGGGTTCGCATCCTGGATGGAACGGTTGCCGAAGTTGTTGTCGATTTTCACACTGCTAAAATCACTTACAATCTCACCGTCCTGGATCAGGATCGGTCCAAACGACAGTGTATTGGTGGCACCTTCGGCCAGCAGCTCCGAGGAGGAAACTTCCGTCTCGTTATACGTCTTCATCGTCCCGTCACTGAAGAGTGCCATTGCATCACGAACCGGATCATCCCGGTACACCGTACCGTTGCGGATAATTACGCCATCATCACGGAAACCATAGTAATCCCCATTTATGGCGAATATGGCATTGTTGGCCGCAGCGATCTCTGACGTGTTTTCGGTAATATTCGTGCCAAAGCTGTTATCCGCCAAAGCCGAGCGCAGACTGCTTGCATCCGTCAACTGCACATCTGCGACGTAATACGTAATCTGATCCGAACCGGAGCCTGTCTGCACCTTTTCAATGCTGACCTGCATATCATCGCTTGAATAGTTCCAGTCATCTGAGGTTGCATTGACTTCCGTTTCAGTGGCTGCCTCATCATTCGAACTTCCGGCTGCTGCCGTATTGTCATCCGCTACGACCACTTCCACATGCCGCATCAGGTAACGATCAGCGAGACTGTAGATAATGCCACCGATCGCAAGGACAACGACAAGCGTAACAATCAGCCATTTACGCCTTTTATCGGGGTTTGCTTTTCTATGTGGTTCTTTCGGATTGGGTTTATCATAAATTCTCATCATTGAAGCCACCTCTTCATCATCTAAGTTCTTAAGGCCATGATAGGCGGGGTAGCTTAAATGAATCTGAAACATGTACAAAGACAAAAAAAGAAGGCCACCTCTCCCTCTGGGGAAACAGGTAACCTTCAAACCAATGGATATATCATTATGAACGAACCTTTTAAAATAGGGCTGGTATACACGAGGTTATGTTCAGGCTCATCTTCAATCAGTGAGACCCGATATGGTCATTCCCTTTTTTCACTAATCACCTGCAAAAAGCGCATCGTACGCGGGGCAAGGCCGTTTTTCCAAAAAATCCGCTAACGCGGGTGGCTGCTTGGCATAAATTTCGTTCAATGACGTGCCTTGATAGATGTTTCCAATCACTACCGGGTGACACAGCTCACAGATGAGGATGTCCCCGTTGCCGTGCAAGTGCAGCTGTTTCGTTCCATCCACACAATTGGAGAAATATACACCTGGCTGCTCATGCAATCCCAATTGATCGGCGAAGCGATCCATACAGGTAAAATATAGGGTTGTGTCGTCCTTCTTGTGTTTAATCAGCTCGTTTACAGAGCGAATGAGAGATTCTTTGGAAGCTATTTTGCTCCACTTGCTGTGAGGCATCACAATACTATTCTGAATCTCATGAATCCGTACACCCAGATCATAGACCTTCTCGCTAATGGCCAGCATGTTCGATTGTGTGCCTTCAAACAGCAGCGTTTCCAGTACCGTCTCCAGTCCGGCTTCCGTACACAATCGGATATTGCGTTCCAGTCTCTCGTACATGCGCGGGTGAACACGGTAGTAGGTGGAATAGGCTTCCGCATCGGTATAATTGAATGAAATATGAATGTTGGACAACCCTGCATTACGCAACGCATGAATGCGTTCTTCGGTCAGCAGGCTGGCATTGGTATTCAATTGGGTATCGATCCCATGTGCTGCACAATAGGTTACGATCTCCAGACAATCCTGAAACTTCAGCGTCACTTCTCCCCCAGACAACCGCACACGCTTCAACCTCGGAAGTTCACTTATAATGCGGATCACTTCCTGGGCATCAATGCACTGTCCATCGTCCCGATTGTAAGCGCAGCAATAGTCACATTTAAAATTGCAATTGGATGTCACCCCGACCTCCAGCCCTTCCAGCTCATACACACCGGGTGTTTCAAGTTCGAGTGATTTATATCTGTTTTTTGCGGTCAATTCCATATACCTCCTGGTTCCTTCGTTCCATGTTATATACAACCTGGAGATTATAGCGGAAGGATGCAGAATTCGGATATGACATTATGTACGCTGATTAACGTGGAAAAAGATAAAAACCCATCTCTCCAATCACCGGGAGTGGGCCAGTTTATTGTATGTACATATGAATTAGATAATATTAAATATGACGCCAGCCCATGGGAAGCGGCCCTATACTTCTGTGTTATTCAGTAAAGTGATAAATAAAACAAAATATAGCATTCCTTTGCTCAACGATAACAACCCTCTCAAACACTCATTTACTTATGACGAATAAAATCTTCTTTTAGAATGGCATACATCTTCAAGTCCCGAAGCTCATTTTTGACTCTCATGTAATTTCGCAAGACACCCTCGAATTTCATGCCTACCTTCTCCATCACCTTGGCCGAACCTGTATTGTCCACCATACATCTGGCTTGAATTCGTTCCAATCCGACTTCTTCGAATCCAAATTGAATGATTTCGTTCACCACTTCCGTCATGATCCCTTGATTCCAGTACTGATCGGACAATACATAACCCAGTTCCACCCTCATACTGCTGCTGTCACAGCCTAAATAATTGCAGCTGCCAATCAGCCTTTTGGTCCGTTTATCCTCAATCCCCCAAGGTCCGAGCTTGTCCATCTCATAGCGGTTCATGACAAAATCAATAAAACCCTTGGTATCTTCCTTACTCTGATGCGTCTCCCATGTAGTAAATTCCGAAACGGCAGGAACTGAGCAATAGCTGTACATATCGTCCAGATCATCATAGGTGAGTGGCCGGAGCAAAGTTCGTTCGGTTTCCAATACGGGAAATGGGTCAAAAAAGCTTTCAATCGTCTTCATACATGTCCCTCCCTGGGATTATTAAAAAACACACTTTAACTCATTCAGTATTGTCCGGTCCGTTGTAGTATCAAGGCCACAACCTGTACTGCTTCCACAGCCCACCTTGCAGCACATATTGAATTCGTACATGCTTCCGCTCTGAATCTCCCTGCCAAAACTCCACCTCTTTTGCGTTCACCGCATATAATCGCCATTGAGGTGATACGACATCTGGGTCACGTTGAATCCGTTCCTTCTGGGCTTCAATGGAGCTTTCCAGTACTTCCTCGCTCTCCAGTTTCTGACTCTGGTGCCCTGTCATGGCAACTGCGCGTGCTCCGGCCAAGCGTTTCCGGAAATCATCAGCTCCTGCTTCATCTCCCATATCCTCTGCTGTTCCCTTAATGCGAATCTGTCTTCCGAGCGCAGGCCAGTAAAACGTCAGTGCTACGTGAGGGTTATCTTTCAACTGCTGTCCCTTTTGGCTCTCGGAACTGGATGCAAAGTAAAACGAGTCATCTACAACATTCTTCAGAATCAATATACGCGCATCCGGACGACCATCCTGGTCCACCGTCGAGATCGTCATCGCATGAGGTTCCTTTACATCGGAATCGATCGCCACTCGCAACCAATCCAAAAAAAGCTTTCCAGGACGATCCGGCAAATGTTCAATATCCCAAGAAGGGAACGGCCCAGATAATGATCTCAAACTACGCAGCAGCTCACTCGGTTCATTGCTCATATCTTCACCCCACCTTCCAATTCACTCCATTGTAGCGTAATTGTAATGTACTGGAAACAGCGATTTCTAGAGTGAAAAAAAGCCCTCTCAATAGGAGGGGAAAAAGAGTGAAATGTAATTTAGCCATACCTTTGCCAAAATTAATACATACTTATGCTTCCAATACGTCAAAAGTTGAAGAATCGGGTTCCTAAACGGACAAATTTACTAAGCTTTCATATTGACATCAGGATAGCGAAAAAAGAAGCAATCTGCCCAACCTGCAGACTGCCCCATGCTTGAACTATCGTTTCCCGTTAGCTTAGTGTTTGAGTGCTTACTACATACCACTTTAAAATGGCGGAAACTTTGCTGCGATCCGGTCCAATGCTTCCTGCACTGTTGTGGGAACGGGAGCACTCCAGTTCGCCGGATTAGCTGGTATATACGCTAATCCGAACGCATCGTCAACCCGAATTAACGTTGTCCCCGTTCCGATCAGCGTGACCCGGGTACGTATCGGGATCGAGTCAACAGTCGCCCGCACCCGGGTCGCAACGTTGTTAACACCATTTACTATCAATCTTCCCGAGTTCGGGTCAGGGTTAAAAATGTTTTCCGTAATCGCAAAGCTGGTCAAATTCAACGGATCGATTGGAATATGACCAGATTGCACGTTAACGATAACGTTCCCATTTATTCCACCGCCAACTAAATTTACCTGTGTATCTGTCGTAGCCTGTGAATTGATCGTAATATTTCCGCTGGAGACGAAGGATGCAAACATCACCATATTGATTCCGTTTTGCGTATATCCTGCGGAAAGCATTGAATCCCGGATATTCACCTGGTTGACGGAGGTGGTTAGCGCCGTAAAAACCGGCGTAGGTGTCATATTTACGCTGACAAAGAACAGCTTTCCACTGAAGCTGCTAGCTGTCGCAAAGTTAAAATCAAGTGGCCCTGTTAGTAAAGTCAGGTTCACAAAGCCCGAACGGTTATCATTCACGAACCCGGTTTCAAACCAAGACGGATCGACAATGTCGAAGGGGATGGCCAATCTCGTTAATAACGTACTCGTTCCCACCAATTGGACGTTGGCCTTCAGATGAACGAGTGGTTCCGTGTACGTACCCGGACCAATCGAAATTGCATACCGTTTTGTTGGCGTTGCATCAACGATGGACGCCATCGCAGCCGTGACCGTCAAAAATGGTAGACATTCCGATCCGTCGGCGGTCAGATCGTTACCAGCTTTATTCACATAGACGATTTGGGTCGCTACAGGCGGCGGTTCGATACATCCCGGACCAGGCGGACCTTGCGGACCTGGTAATCCCGGCAGTCCTTGCGGACCTGGCAGTCCCGGCAGACCTTGCGGACCCGGCGGACCCGGCAGTCCTTGCGGACCCGACACACCTGCAGGTCCTTCGGGACCAAGTACGCCAATTGCTCCTACAAGCCCTGCAAGTCCTTGGGCTCCCAGAGCTTCCGCAATTCCTTGGGGACCGAGTTCACCAATTGCTCCTACAAGCCCTGCAAGTCCCTGGGGTCCCAGGGCTCCCGCAATTCCTTGGGGACCGAGTTCGCCAATTGCTCCTACAAGCCCTGCAAGTCCTTGGGGTCCCAGGGCTCCCGCAATTCCTTGGGGACCGAGTTCACCAATTGCTCCTACAAGCCCTGCAAGTCCCTCGGGTCCCAGGGCTCCCGCAATTCCTTGGGGACCGAGTTCGCCAATTGCTCCTACAACTCCTGCAAGTCCCTGGGGTCCCAGGGCTCCCGCGATTCCTTGGGGACCGAGTTCGCCAATTGCTCCTACAATTCCTGCAAGTCCTTGGGGTCCCAAAGCTCCCGCAACTCCTTGAGGTCCAGCTTCTGCAATTGCTCCCGCAACTCCTTGTAGTAATTGCTGTCCTACAAGCTTTCGGGATCTAACAATCACCTTAGGCCGAGGACACTTCACTCGTATAAATTTTTTATTAACTTGAAGACGACGTAACTTTTTTTTCCCATTTGGTGGGCAATCGATTATGGTTATCTTTTTACAACGTTTCTTTCTATTCAGATCACTCAAACAACAACACCTCCCCATAAGCCGTGGTTCAGTGTATGTGTGTTGTTTATACTAGGAATGGACTAATAACCTGCTACGTTATTGGGGGCCGTTATTTTTTATTCCATCTATCCTGCCCGTTAGTTGAACAAAAGCAGCCGATCATGTTGATCCGCTGCTTTCTTAGTTGTATTAAGCTACCGTTTCCCGTTAGTTCAATATCCTAGCATACGTGAATAATCTAATGTCCTGATGGTACTATCTCCCACCTCAAATGTACTTTTCATAAGTCTCATGTGTGCAGGATTGCCTAACGGGCTAGCGATTTGCATTGGCAATATTTACTCATTAAACTGTATTCTCATCTTTGTTAAAGTGGATAAGCATTATGAAGACAAAGACGGGAGTTTTAATAGACATGAACGTTCTCACCAAATCCATCATTGGTCTGCTTTGCGTGACGACATTAGCGGGCACGTATTTCAGTTATACGGAGCATCAGAATAATCGGCAATGGGAGCAGCAACAACAGTACAATACGCAATACTGGTCGCATATGCAATCGATCTACCTGCGTGATTTCGACTATGCGCTTGCGGAGTCCCTTGCGGCATCTACGATTTCAGATCGGCAAGCAGCACTTCAATCTGCGATTGAAAATGCCAATTTTATCTTGCAATATGTAAGGATCGGATCCGTTACAATGAACTTTCAATCTTGGTCATATGAATCGTTTATCGCGGACGGCAGCCGTTACTTGGCCTATCCTGCCAGCGAGAAGGAAATTTCGCTTAACCCGGATCAATTAGAACAAATTCAGCGTTTGAGAACGTTCGCGAGGACCGCCCTACCGTATCTCGATCAGATGAGAAAGAAAGCTGTTGATTCCTCATTATCAGATATACAACAGATTTTGACCGAAATGGAAGATGCTTTGTCTCAACTCGACTCTGTCTCCACGTACGGCAATAAAGCCTTTAACGAATTCCTGTACAACCAAAATCCTTACATACCTCCGAAGCCAGGAACCGTTTTCGCCGGTGAAACCACTTATACGGCTACGGAGCTTGCGGCCAAAGCGAAAATCTTCATGGGCGATGCTTGGAATAAAGGGGCAGGTAAGCAATTCGTCCACATGGTCTCTGGTGGGAGCAGCCCCCAATTCGGAGAAGTCATGGATTTCAAGTTATCGGACACCGATGGAAAACAAACCAGCTCCTATATTGCAACACTGAGTAAAAGCGGACACGTGCTCCGAGTGACACGCCACGGTTCGATCCCCAAAGAAGCAGCTGTGGAGCAATCTATGGACTTAAAGCAGGCTGTCGCGGTTGCGGACACCTGGATGGCGCGCTGGTCTGACGAACGTCTGACATTAGTAGCGAAAGAGATAAAAGATACCTCCATTTATCTCACGTATATTCCGGTCCGGGAGCAAGTTTCCATTCCGCAGATGAAAGTCGTATGGCGATTTGATCGTCGTACCGGTGCGTTGAAGAGCTTTGATGCGTCTAATTATTATTCCCATTACAATAAAACCTTCCCCGTTCACCCGAAGCTGACAGCGGAGCAAGCCTCTGAGAAACTCGGTCCAAAAGTAAAAGCCTCGGGTAAACCAAAGCTGGAGATCCACAACAACAAGCTTGTATACGCATTTCCCGTCACTGGGATTGAAGGCGTATCTCATGTATACGTAAACGCCCGCACAGGCGCTGGCGAAGGCATTAATTACAACCTGTAGCCACAACAAATCTAGGCAGCCCCACGAACATCCTCGCTGCGGGCTGCCTAGATTTTGCGTGCCAATGTTGGGTCACCACTTCCTTTTTAGTTTTTTTACGTTTCTCCGTGACTAAAATTAAACTAACCTGCCCGTTAGCTGAATAAATACATCAATCCAACAACTGCAAACGAGCAGACACCTGCTAAAGCAGACCATGTAGCAACTTTCTTCTTTATTTCACGGTCTTCCTTAGACTCTGAATAAAAATTACCTCTTTGTTGGTAACCAGTCGTCCATGCTCCAATGCAAAGTCCCGAAACAAAAATGAGAATGATCCCTAGATAAATAAAAAAATTCATATTTCATCTTCCTTCCCAATCACCCTAGTTTTTAATAAAACGTTTATTACAGGGAAAGGTTCCAAGCGAAGAAGTGAAATCCTATTTACATTAACCTGCCCGTTAGTTGAATAAAAACAGCCGATCACGTTGGTCAGCTGCTTTGTTGGTTTTATTGAGCTATTGTTTCCCGTTAGTTTAATGAGAGTTGCAGATTGCAATTAACTAATTAAACACTTTAAGAAATCCCCTAGTACTGTTATAAAGGTATTAATCAAACAGTGACGAATAAGATAGTTCAATAATTCATTACGGATTTTAGGAGGAACGCATGCTTTATAAATATTTATCGAAGTATCCAATATGGTTTACAGTTATATGGTGTTTGACTGCCTTAACTGTACTTTTAAATTTGCTGTTTTGGAGAAACGTTTTAATAATTCTCTTTTCAGTGATTATTTTATATGTGGCTAACGGGTTTCGAGCGTGGAATAGTGATCGGAAATTATCTCTTGTATCATTTGTATTGACATTCGTTTTCTCTTATATCTTTTATCGGTTTTTGACTTTGTAGACGCTGTAGAAAAGGAATATGTCTTCCTTCTAAAAGTTTCTGGAAACTGTTACGGTCGGTACAAAAGCCTCTGTTTTCTGGATATTTGACTATCCTGCCTATTAGTTGAACAAAAGTAGCCGATCACATTGATCTGCTGCTTTCTTCGTATTATTGAACTATAGTTACCCGTAAGTTTAATTTCTTGGTGCAAAAGTATCAACGACTCGAAAAGTTTGACATACCAACATTAAATCATCACTAAAAGTAAGATTGTATAAACCAAGCTCCCACGTAAAAAATTTGACGTGCTCTTCATACCAATATGTATAACTCAAATCGCCTTCACCTTCATTTTTCGCAAAGTCAGCAGACACTTCATTCATTTTGAGCAGTTCTACGTTGGTGTATTGGATAATGGCTGCAGGTTGATTGCTTCCGTCTAATACAATATCGTATTGTCCTTGTTTAGGTGGCTCCTCGTTTTCAAACTCATATACACAATATGCAGCACATGTTGCTGTTTTTATGCCGTCAACAACAAGCTTTGCTAATTCATCGCCCATCTCCTTAGATCCATCTCCAAACATCCAAGCCGCAGGAACTTCTAAATTCAGGTTTTCTTTTTGAGCATACAACTTCCAATATTGTTCAGTTATGTTTGTTGTCATGATGTTCTCTCCCTGTTTTAATCCTTCCAGATCAATTTAATATATGGGTAATTATAGTAATTAATTAACTTGCGCAGCCTGAGTTTGTAAGGTATATATCATCTTCTTTATCTATGAGTTCTTTAAAAGGACTCATCAACTCTCACGTTTCACTATAGTTTCCCGTTAGTTGATTAATAAAACGTTACCTTGTCATTAGCTTATTCTAGATTGTGATCTAGCCCTTTCCCAAAACAAATCTGTTGAGGTAAATCCATATTGTTGTATGATTCGAGTAATTCGGAACGAATATCCAGTGTTTTAATAGTAAGTATATATCCATTTATCGTGTTAGCAATCAATTCAATTTCGGATAAATTGTATGAAGTTATATCCATTTTCGAAATGATCACTTGACTACCAAGCACTTTTGATAAAGAAGAGGTAATTTGTTTCTTTACAACGTCATTTAAACTATCAAACTGGAGTACAAGGTTTTCAAGGTCATCCTTACTACATTTCATCAAACTGTGGGATTGGATAGCACTATGCTTTGGAGATGAAGACTTGATAGCATAAATCTCAATGATGTCATCCATTTTAAATTTAAAGTTTATACCTTCTTCTGTTTCAACGAATAGGTAGCCCTCATTTAGTTCTCTAGAAACACCACGGAAAAATTCATCTTGATTATTAACCTTAAATACTACAGAACGTTGTTCTTTAACTGTCATCTCAATAAATTGTCTCTTATTCATCATATCATGCAATCTGTTCTCCTCCCTTTTAGAGATAAAGTATTATATATAGGTGTGTTATTCCCTTGTCATTAACTAACCTGCCCGTTAGTTGAACAAGTTACCCAAGTACGTCGTCCGTCTCGTTTAGCCTTACTAGCTTTTTCAAAAAGATCATTTGTCCAATATGATGTGCATTATGGATACACAAATTTGAAATGACGTTCCACCACTGTGCATTGAAGTAGGAAGCTATTCTTCCTTCCAGTTTCGATACCTCACAATTAGTAATAATGCCACGCCATTCGGAGAAGCCATTACTCAACCGTCGAATGGTTTTACGCCAACTTTCTTCATCCATCTTCAGGTCCATTTCAAAAGTTTCTTCATTACTTATATTACTATTTTCAAATATGTCTTCGTTCATAAAACGTGATAGCCACATCTCATTCCAGTATATGAGGTGATTCGCGATCTCCCAAATGGAATGTGAATTACCATCAGGTTTCCAAGTTGCCTCAGCAACTGATATATCATTTAAAATGGTTTTAGACGATTTAACCCAACTTTCATCATCATGACAAGCTGCCAATTGATCGAGTAGAACTTCCTTCACGCTAGTTATCATTACCACCTCATGTCGATTATTTATACTCTTATGTTTTTTAGAAAGCTTCCTTTACCTAACTAGATAGGCGTTCAGCTATTGTAACAACACTGAAGGAGAGAGGAATAAGTTGCGTTTTAAGCACCTCAATTATATTCGGAACTAGAAAGATATATAAAGAAACGAGATAGTGATAATCAGCATGTTATTTTATTATATTGTACTTCCTTTACTTCCATATCCAAATCCGTTTTCCCTTCAAAGTTCTGGAGGTCCCCGTAATGTATACAGCATTATCACAGTAAACGGGGTAACTTGGTCTTGATCCCATTGTACTGTCCATAGGTGTAACATCTATTAATGTAACTTTTTCATACTTCGAAGCGTCTTATCTACAAATATTTAAAAAGGTGGGATATAGTGATAAAAGCAATTGTAATGACTACACTATTAGTCTCTCTAATTTTTTTGACGGCATGTAGTGGAGAAAGTCTGCCAAAAGATGAACAAAGCACATCGACAAATATACCGACTCAGAATGCAGCTACCGATACAACAAAATCACAAGATACGAGTGCTAAACCATCGTCGAATTCCAGCTTTAAAGCTGAATTGGCAATTGACTTAGAATCAGCCAAAGATTCGTTAAACGAAAACGAGCGCCCCGCTCTGGATGTACTTGAAACAAACCTGACTGCTCTCGTGCAGCATGATCACAAACTGTACCGATCCGGTTTTGTCGATGATCAACTGGCTGAGGCCATGGATTTTTATTATGGTGAGCAGTTCCAATATACGTTTTCAAGCATTGAAAGCATTGAGAAAAGTGCGTCTATAAAAAAACAGGTGCATATTACGGTACTTGGTGAACGTCTGGATACAACAACCAATTCGGTTGAAGAAGTAAAAATGATGTATGCGATCCGGCAGAATGAACAAGGAGATTGGGACATCTATACCATTGATTAATGTCATTAAACTGATCAGTTGTCAAAATACATACTTATGCTTCCAATACGTAAAACCACGTTGATCTCACTTCCTTAACGAACAAATTCACGAAACTTATTTAAGTCACCGACAGCTCAACAAAAAAATGAGCAGGCTGCTAATCTGCAGATTGCTCATATCTTTTCAACTAACTTTTCCCTTTAGTTAAGGACTCTTTGCTCAACCAATTTGTATTGTTTTAAACATTACCCCTGGTTTAATTACAATATCAGCTGCTCTTTCACAGTTTCTGCGTTGCCTAATGCGGTAAAAGTACGATCAAGTCAAGTCTCCCATTTGTATTGCATTGTGCACAATTATATCCTACCCGTCAGTCTGAAATTTTGCTCTTGACTTGGAGTGTACTCCAAGATGTATCGTGATCTTCAGTAAGTAAATTTTACCTCAAGGAGACTTAATCATGAACCAAAAGACTGTTTTGATAACGGTTGGGAATAAAGGGATCGGGTTCGAGAGTGCCAGACAATTGGGCAAGTTGGGATTTACAGTTTTAATTGGTAATGAGACATAGTGAAAAAAGCTACCGCATCGCGTACGTGAAGGAATGCAGCCTTTCCCTCAGGCGATCAATAGTTACTCGCCTCTAATTGATCTACAATAGAAGCTATTTTAGAAAATGCATCCTCAATTCCTATATCTGCTGACGAAATCACATGCATATTGTAACACTCGCCTACCCTCCGATAGCTGGTCAAACTCTTCTCCAAGTGTTCGCGCTCAACGTAGGAATCTTCAAAGCTTTTACGTTGTTTTATCCGCGCTATACTAGTTTCTAAATCAACATCCATAAGAAATGAAGCATGGGGTTGACGGATGGATGGAAGTATCTCTTCTAACCATGGTTCTGGCGAATTCCCACGTGCTACCATTGTTGCAAGCATTGTAAAAATATAACGATCACTAATGACATAACCCCCTTTACGGAGAGCAGGCTCTATGACTTCTTTATAGTGTTGGATACGATCTGCTATCATATACATCTGCAGCGCATTATAGTCGACAAGATGTCGTTTGTCGGGTTCATAAATAAAAGTTTTGAAAATCTGCAGTTGCCTCATTTCTGGCGTTGGCTGCATAGTTATGAGAACTTCTTTACCTTCGTTTCGAAACTTATCTGCAAGCATCTCAATCATTGTGGTCTTTCCTGCGCCATCGACACCATCAAATACAAATAATCTACCTTGATATTCATTTGTTATTGGACTTAATGCTGGAAACATAACTTTCACTCCCTATACCAATCGATTGGGCCGTAATGCTAATATCCACAAGAACAGATGCCGAACCCTTTGCTAAAAAACACAAATTCAATGAGGCACACTCATAGCCCTATAACTCTTTATTCATTTTATTGAGCTATCGTTTCCCGTTAGCTTAATCATGTATCATACGAATTCAATTAACTTCCTATCTATTTCTGCAATATCACCAATCTCCGATGTACCATCCCAAAGGATAATTGAAGAAGCTTCATCGTTTTCAACAAAATCATCAAGTTGGTACAGTTCACCCATGAACAGAGCTCCATATTCTGTCCGTTCAGGTCCATGAAAACTTGGCTGGAGTCTAAACTTCATTAGCCCTTTGAATTCAGCCGTGTCAATATTTTGATTGGTTTCCTCAAACAATTCTCTAATTACACATTGCTCAGCATTCTCTCCAGCTTCAATAATACCTCCTGGAAGTTCCCAATTGTTTCTCCACTTATTATGCATGAATAGGCACTTTCCTTGGCACTTCACCACAATTAGAGCATGTGTTAGTGGAGCATCCAGTGTGCTTGTAATGACCTTATCATACTCGATACGAATAAATTCCAAAAAAATGTTACCTCTTGAATCTGTCACGATTGCCATTATTACTCCTCCATTTCTTTTGTAACAAAAATAAAAAACGCGCTAGACCTAAGTCCTGCGCGTTCATATATCGCAGGATGGGAAGCGCGAATAGCGTTAACCCATCCCAATTTTTTTAGGAATGGATTAACGCTTTCCATGATGGTGAGATTGTTTTAATTCTAAAATTAACATCGGCCATTCTCCTAATCATCAATATATGGAAATAATACCCATCATAGTACTTTAGAGTCAAGTATATAATTTGCTCATTTACAATAACATACCTGCCCGTTGTTGAATCCCCTGAAGTCAAATCAATAATCATTTTAAATTCTCATATAATTTCATTCTTTCATAAGGAAAATGACTGCATTCCTCATTCATAGAATTCATAAGCTCTTGCTTTTTCTCCACGAAAAGGTTCTCAAAATTATCATCTGATCCCCCTCCCATCTCACTCCAAGAGTAGGGATGAGTTAAAATTTGGATTCGTTTTACACCTTCAAGCCTCTCTGTGCTGGGATACCCGAATTTCCACTTATGTTGAGAATCCGATAGATAAAATATTTTTGACTTGTTGGTATTAATTAAATTATTGTCAGAGCAGTAGTTAAAATATCTGCTAGCATAGCTGTTTATTAAGTTGTCTATTTTTATATCCAAAGACAAAACCAACTTAGTCGGTCTATGGAACGAAAAACGGTCTACCGTGGTCTCAATAAAATTTGAGAAAATATCTATTTCTTTTTTTATTCCTTCTACAATGTTGTGGGTGCTATTCTTTGGTAAATGATAATGTAATCCAACTCGATGGCCCATACGAATGATATCCCTTATTATTTGTATGTTCTCTTCAGAAAAGGGGTTATAACAATTATTCGATATTTGAATAAAATATGAAGATTTAATCTCGAGGTGATTCGACTCAAAATAGGCTAGTTTATGTGCTCTAGATAATGAGAATTCAACATCATGTCTGAGAATAACAAATTTTTTTGTCTCTTCAGTAATCTCTTTATAATCTAAAAAAGGAAGCCCCGTATCTCTGAGTCTTTGTATTATCTCTCCATATTCTTTATAAGTGAACATTGTTACACCATCCAACGTATGTTATTTATTAATTCTAATCATTTTATGTAATTTCTTTAGTTCAACAAAATTCGTGGTTTAGAAAAAAATACCTTTATTTTCAAATAATAATTCAAAATGGTGAGGGATAAATGCGTTTCCTTTTAAGGCGCAAAGAAATTAGTCATCTTTATCTAACCTCTATTACTGATATCCAGTCCTCTTCAATATGGTTTGTAGAATCTTCATCTGTATTTCCATCTTCATAAAGAATCAATCCAAATGACTCACTACATTCATGCTGCTAAATCTCCAACCTTCCAATCCCTTCTCAATCGTATGAACACTGGTATGATCGATAGGATGAAAGCTCGATGTATTGCTCCATTCCCGCTTATCGAGCAGATAATAGAGGATGTTAATCACTCCGCCGTGTGTAACCAACAGAACGTTGGACTTTATCTTTTGCTCCTCAATATCTCTGCATAGCATTTCGAAAGATGTACAGATTCTGTTATAAAAGTTTCTTGGGCTTTCTCCTCCTGGAAAAGGGGAATCCATCTCAAGAGAGTTGAAATAAACTCCTGGGTAATTCATTTCAGCCTCCTCGTGGAGCATGCCTGCCAGAACCCCGTTATTCATCTCTCGCCAATCTTTCACAAAGCTGCCCGGAATATTTAACTTCCTCGCAATCTCCCTTGTAGTCTGTGCTGCACGAGGAAGATCACTGCTTAGAATCGTATCGATAGCATATTCCTCAGCATGCTGATGCAGATAATTGCCCAGTTTTCCTGATTGAATAATTCCTTGTTCCGTGAGTCCTCGCTGGCTCCATCCGCCTCGATATCCTTCCTCGTCCATACCATGCCTTACCAGAAAAATTTTCAAGATCATTCCTCCTTATTGAATTCATAAAACAAACCCCGACCTCAGATGGTTTTTATTCCAAGATCGGGGCGTATGGTTATCACAATTTATTTTACAAAAGTATTATGAACTCGTACTGACTTGATAAAGTATGGAATCCAGATCGCACAAGTGAGAACTGACTTCGCAATTTCTCTCATCGAGCTTCCATCTTCAAGATCTCTCGCCATCGGAATCTGAAGTAACAACAGATAATCAATGATGCCAACGACCAAACTGACACTGTAAAACATGATCATAAGACGTGGCAAAATCGCTTTTTTATTATAAAACGCAAAAACCGTATACAAACTAAACAATAGGAATAACACGTTATACACCATTTCAAAAATGAGGACTGGTCCCCATAACGGATGATAATAATCAGATTGTTTCGAAGTCAGCAATTCCCATGTTTCTGTCGTAAACATGGGCAGGATTTGTTGGATCAATTGCACTACGAGCAGAATAATCGTAAGAAAAAGACCAATCTGGATGAGAATCAGCCATCCTCCTAGTCCAGAAACGCCTAACGGTCGATAGTCCCTCTTCTGCTCTTCAATAGGTGGTTCCACAAGTAACACTTCCTTATAGGGTTTTGTCATTCTGAGATGAATCATTCCTCGTATTTCACAAAATCTACGGGTGCTTCTCTCCATTACTTCTCGTACGTTCTATGTATAGGCAGCTTTTCCATACAGCTACATATCTCACCTTCCTCAGCCGTAAAAATTTGCACATCTTCCTTATTATACTACGGGAGTAAACAATGGGATATAGAATTTAACAAACAGACTTCATATGCTGTTGGGGCAGAAAGGGACGTTTGTTCTCAAGAAAGAAGCCAGGACGACTGACGAAGGGGAAGAAGATTGAGTTGGTCAATGAGTTCGATAAGCCATTCAAGCAGGCACGGCAAGAACTCCCGCCATCACCGTCGCTCCTGAGTGAAGGGAATTTATTGTTTGAGGTGACCATCGAGGAGTTAGTTTCGGGTCTGGATTAGTGGTAATTTAGTGGAGAGGGAGAGTATTATCTCGTAAACGACAATCCCTCTTCCTCAAGTGCTTGTCTAAGCTTTGGCATTGCTGATGGCCCTATGCCGTGCAGCTTCAGGATCTCTTTCTCCGTATACTCCGAGAGTTTAGCCAACGTTGTGATCCCTTCATTCTCCAAGGCACGTCTGGCAGGAGCAGACAACAAGGTCAAAAATCCTTCTTTTGGTTTCCGTTCAGATTCGCAAGTTGGACAAGTTGGGCAGTCACTTTTTTTGTAATACGAATGTCCATGTTCACATGTTCTCAGTGTTCCTTTATCGTTTACCATGTGGGCAATCCTTTCTGAATTAGATATTCATCCAGTTCTCAACCTCTGGGATTATACATGTTTCTCTAACCACTCTTTTGCCTCTTGCAGCATACCCAACGTTATTTGATGATTTACGCCCTCATACTCGACGAATTTAAGTGATTTTTGATTACCTTTTCCAGACATGCGCTCCATAAAGTATCGCTGACTTTCAATAGAAATGGTTGTGTCTTCTCTTCCATGCAGCAAGAGTAATGCTTGGTCATCAGAAAAGTTAATATTAAATAATGGATCATACTTCATGATGTTTCCGACCTCAAGTGCACTCATCGGACTTCTCCCATCATTTTCACGGAAAATCTCCTCAGACCTTAACCAGGCACAAGAAGCATTCATTATCACTGTAGATTTTACATCTAAATTACTCGCGGAAACTCCACCTGCAATAAATCCACCTGCGGAATTCCCAATAATGCCTATAGGACTGTCTGCATTCAGGATTTCTGCGACAATGCTGCCTGCCTCTTCAACTGCTTGTATCACGACTGGCCAAAAGTATTGTTGTAAAATACCTTTATCATAATACACTAGATTGCCACGTTCACCGTGATGAGGCAGCTCAGGGATAATCACTCTGTATCCCCAATCGGAGATCATCGATCCAAAGAACTGGTAGTCTCGGACATGGGAACCCCAACCATGGTATAGCAGGATTGTACCTCGATGCGGTAAGTATGAATCTATCTTTAAACAGGGTACTCCAGCGATAATATGTTCATTTGTTCTCTTCATAATCCCCCGCCATGGTTGCTTATTAGGAAAAGCATATCGTAAATATGCTGCAAATTATTTTCCCACACTACGATTTAGTATGTTCATTACTTCTTCTTCGCTTTTGGATAATTGCCCCATCATGTTCTTAACCAAATCATCTGAAAAGGCGATCTTTCCATTAAAAGTCTCCATATGTTTTGTGTATGATTGAACCGCTTCATTGAGGTCAATGGGTTCCTTGAAGTGTATCTCGCCGACTTCCATATCTAGAAACTTGCGACAAAATAAGGTTACACATTCTTCTATAACGCCGATATCAATTCCTCGATTCGGATGCCACATCTCCAAACCTCTTGGTTTTACTCCTAATTCATTTGTAGGAAGATCGGTGTATGGTAACTCATAAAAGTCTTCATCCGATGGATTATCGTAGTAGTAATGAAAGTGAATTTGGTCATCTGCTAGATACGTTCTGATACTGTTCACAAA
The DNA here is from genome assembly GCF_047246825.1 of Paenibacillus xylanilyticus. Taxonomy (GTDB): domain Bacteria; phylum Bacillota; class Bacilli; order Paenibacillales; family Paenibacillaceae; genus Paenibacillus; species Paenibacillus xylanilyticus_B. Next base: position 2,377,448 of record NZ_JBFOLB010000001.1, read on the forward strand.
ATCAAGCTCCTCCGGATCACTTTCCATATCCTCTAGTCCGTGTTCAAGATAATTCTTGGTACATATACATACAAATCCTATCCTATTCTCGCCGTTTGCATCACTGTAGATCCGAATATCCTCCCAGCCTGTAAGATGACTCAGTCCATATACTCCCCACCACAGGTCGTACGAATTTGTTCTCACATAAACTTTAGAATGTTTTTCCTGAATCGACTTCATCATATTCGTCCCCTTAATAGTTCTTGCTCCTCGTAAGTCAATAATTTATTCTCTACTAAATAGGTGGTTAGTGACGCCAGGTATTCTTTGCATGTCGTAATATAGTCTGGCTCGTTACCCTGAGATAGACCCATACATCTCCATCAACCATGCAGCGAACTGCTCCTTCTCCTCAAACTGCGGATAATGGGCCGAATGTTCAAATACCACAAAATCTTTGATTGGCGCCTCCAGTACAGCGAAATAGTTCCGCGCAGCATTTACCGATGTCATATAATCGTATTTCCCCATAACAAAGTAAGTCGGGATCTCCAGCCCTTCTACTATATCGGGTAAGTGTTGGCCGGATTCTTCATTCAAAAGAATTTCCTGTGTAGCCTGAATCCCCATGAAATAGCGAATGACATCAAGTGCATTGTATTCGGGACCAAACAGAAAACCGAGTATATAATCCGTGTTTTCATCGATCTGCCTGGCTGCACCGCCGTATTTGCGAACCATATTCCTTGGCGTATGCTCCTCCCCTCGCTCAATCGAACCTCGTAAACGCTCCAGACTTGCCGCGTCCTCTGAATGACCAGCCTGCTTCGCTTGTGCAATCGTATAATCCAGACTGTCCAACTCGCTCTGTGTGTTATCTGCTACTTGCCCAATACCGATGTAAGCATTGAATTTGTCCGGTGCCTTGGCGGCAGCCTTAGTCCCTATGTATGTACCAAATGAATGAGCAACCAAACTGACCTTCTCTTGTCCAAGCTCTGCAGTCACATAATCGGTTAAAGCCAATAGATCATCTACGAGCACATCCGTCGTCAACCCCGAATAATCCTCGAAAAAGTGATAAGACTTTCCACTCCCGCGTTGGTCATAATGTACAATGGTAAAATGCTCTTCCAGCTCCTCTTGATACTTCCTAACATAAGGAATTTCGGAGCAGCCCGGACCACCGTGTACAAAGATCAGGATGGGATTCCCCCGATCCCTTCCCCGAATCATCACCTCATGATCGGCACCGTTGATCTCGACTTGTCCTAATGTGCTGATGCTATTCTCACCTTTAATACCAGGAGTCCATGTCGGAAATATTAGAGAGAGTATTGCAATGAGCAGAACCACGACCATGAAGAGTTTAGTTACTTTAACGAGCTGCTTACGCACTGGGATGTCTCCTTTTGCACATTGATTCGTTTGAATTGAATTCAGTTGGTTAACTGTTATTCAGGTTTTCTTACTTTATAAAAATATGGGCCACACATGTCTTCGTGAGTATGTACGTAGGTCCAGGTAAACTCTCGGTCGAAGATATAGATATCTTGTTCCGAATCAAAGTCCGCTGCAACGACTGCATTCGCATTCTCATATGCCTGGATGAACGGCGTATGTTGATACATGACATATAAGTCATTTTTGAGTTCGGCATCAAAAGCCTCTCGTGCTGTATCGCCCATTAAACACTCTTGTTTCTTATAACTAAACATATGCCATTTATATTCGCTGTAGTAGATAGCTTCTTTTGCCTCGTCATCAACGTTGCTTGCAAATACATTATCCCACTGCTGGGCAATGCCCTCGGATTCCTCGCACAACTCTGTCACCTGGACGCGCTTATTCTCCAGATTTTGCTCAAACATATATCTACGGTATACAAGCTCGATCCGCGAGTACGCCACATTCAGTTCACTTTCAGGCAAAACGTCCAACATTTGATTGATTTGTTCTCGAATCACGTTGACCTCCGTTTGGAATTAAATTAGGTATCTTGGACCTGGACCATCATCCTGTTCCTTACCGTCTACCTTCTTCCCGCAATACATAAGCCAATTTGTACATCTCCGCAATATCATTTCTATTTTGTTCCTGGAATCTCCGAACGGCTTCATCGATCTCTACAGTCTCTACCGCAACAACCTGCTCTCCGTCCACCGGATTCAGCGGTTTGCCGGCAAGTTCAACCTCTCCATATCCAATCAGTCTCACAAAATGAGGATGCGGAATATGTGGTCTATACGGTTCCAAAGCACCTGATGTGCAATAAAATTGACCGAATATCTGATACGACTGCAGTTCTGCGCCCAGTTCCTCCATCACCTCTCGTTTTAACGCATCCGGATAGCGTTCTCCAGGTTCCAAGGTTCCACCCGGCAGCTCCCATTTTCCATTGTCCAGTTGAAAAACAACACATTGATTCCGGACGAACGGGATAATGCTAACGTTGCTCACCAGCGCTTCATTCACGATATCGTTCAACCTGAATTCCGCCTCAATAATTCCCCAATGAATTGACGTACTTAGCGCCGGAAATTGTTCTCTACTCAAACTTTTCATCCTCTATCCGACCTCTCTAGGAAAAAGTAAAATCTTCCAACTCATCCTTTCACTCATTATAGATGATAACGAAGAAAGAAGGCCACCTTCCCATGTTGGGAAACACGTACCTTCTGATTTTACCGAAAATAGGCTAACTCCATTTTTAAAAAAGACGACTTATTTGTGTACCAGTTTCCCGTTTTTCCAAAAAGAGAACCCATCCGCGGACGCCGCAGTCATGTTTATATCTTCTCAAATCTGGTTGACACTATTATTAGGCGCATCTATAATAAAACCATAACATATGAACAAGCGCTCATATATTCATTCTTTAAAATGGGATATGTACTTCAATCCTAATTCACAATAGAAATCATACTTACATAACGGAGCAATGCTCCAAAGGAGAGGATCTCGTATGTCCGGACATCACCACAATCACGACCATGGACACCATCATGCTCATCCCAATAATAAGAAAGTACTCTTGTTTTCCTTCATCATTATTACAGTTTATATGATCGTTGAAGCCGTTGGCGGTTTCATTACCAACAGTCTGGCTCTTATCTCCGATGCAGGCCATATGCTGTCCGATGCCGTTGCTCTGGGGATTGCGTTACTGGCGTTTACCTTTGGTGAGAAAGCGGTCAATACAGGCAAAACGTACGGGTACAGACGGTTTGAGATTTTGGCTGCTACCTTAAACGGAATCACCTTGATCGCCATCTCCCTGTACATCTTTTACGAAGCGATCGGTCGCTTCATCCATCCGCCGGAAGTTGCAACGTTAGGCATGCTGATCATCAGCATCATTGGATTGCTCGTGAACATTCTGGTCGCCTGGATCATGATGCGCGGCAGTGACACGGAGAATAACCTCAATATGCGAGGTGCCTACCTCCACGTCATCAGTGATATGCTGGGATCCATCGGTGCGATTATCGCTGCACTGCTGATGATGTTCTTCGGCTGGGGCTGGGCGGATCCACTCGCGAGCGTAATTGTGGCTGTGCTTGTGTTGCGAAGCGGTTTCTTCATAACGAAATCCTCCCTGCATATTTTGATGGAAGGCACCCCGGCGAATGTGGATGTCAACGACCTCGTGCAAACCATTAAAAAGGTAGACGGTGTCCATGGCGTTCACGATGTGCATGTGTGGTCCATTACAAGCAACCTGAATGCACTGACCGCTCATATCGTGGTTGATGGAACATTGAGTATTTATGAAGCCGAAACGCTCGTCCATAAGATCGAACATATGCTGGAGCATAAAGATATCAAGCATGTCACCTTGCAGGTGGAGTCAGAAAAGCATCTGCACGACAGCTCCGTATTATGTACTGTAAAAGGCGATGCACCAGACGCACATGCGCACCATCATCATTGAGATCAAGAAAACGTTAGCTGTATATGAAAACAGGACTGATTCCCAGTAGTGGAATAGTCCTGTTTTTCATTTTTGTAAATTAACTATCTTTTATCAGGTTGGTTAAATCTTTAACTTTCCGAAACTCCTGGATTACTTGTACTTAGAGAGCAGTTTCTGTTTCTTTTGATCAAATTCAAAGTCAGTAATGATATTTTTTTCCTTCAACTCACCTAATTGCAAAAGTTGTTCATGATAATTAACAGGCGGCTTCGTTAACTTATTAGCTCTAACCAAAACAACAATTGAAAAAGGTATTGCGTACAACATGGTTAATAACGCCAAGAATGCCGCGTTATCTGGATCTTCTGGCCCTAAACCGAGTATCATAAAAAACGTTAATGTGAACAACACGATCCCAATGGTCGATAATACTTTCAATACAATTCCTCCCAATGATTATGTAACTTTCCTATTTTGAAATCTTAAAGACTGGTAAGATAACTAAATATCTACTTCATTTCGGTTCATAATGACATAACCAAGCTGGAACAAGAGGATTTAATACAACTGATGTTAATCATGCAGCTTGTTTTTGAATCTCTTGGCTTGAGCCTACATTTAAGAAGGTCTCTAACTTCCATTGTTACATAAAATGCAGCCATGGCATGACAGGTACACTTCATGTTTTGCGCATTTCGGATATCCTGGCGGGATCGTCGGTCGATCATCATCCTCTTCAATCTCGGACCACTCCAGGTAGTTGCTCAGATTAACGTGTTGTTTCACGAAGGCTTGAATCATTATCCGAAATTGCTCCAAACAGTATAAAACCGACTCTTTGCGTGGTTCATAACTTAACTTCTCCCACCCTGCTTCAGCGATTGCATTTGCAATCATGCGCAGCATAAAATCTTTCTCTTCATCAAAGGTGTCTACGGTCCAAGGCATCTCATCGATGTCGAAACCAACCGTCCCGATCCCTACGATAGACTGATCCTCCTGCGCCAACCAGATCGTCATTTCTCTCTCCCGGTTCGTCTTGGCCAGCATCGAGCCACTGATGGATAGCACCTCTATAAAAACGGACGTTAACCCATTAGACATGCCTATGGATTCAATACAAGACTCTACATCATGAGGCATGGATATCGTGTTCGCCATGCTGTCTCACCCCTTAACTAACCTTACTCGTTTTCATCCGATTCAGTCCAGATTGCAAATGCGCCGTACCCCAAATACTCACGCACTTCAAGAACTTTATTACCATGTACCATGATTTCCATGCCATTTTCAGCGTCCCATTCGGTACCACCGCCCAGAATCGCTCCAAAAATATCATCGTTCTGATCATAAGGATTACGAAAAAGTTCAACTTCGCCAACTGACATGAACTCCAAAATGTCCCTGCCCTCAGCTTCAGCCAAACCAGTAGGATATTCTACTGTATCACTCGACATTTTCTCAGTTTTCCATTCATATGCTAGCTTGCATATGTCGTTAATCGTTTCATCCGGCAAGCGATTCAGCACATCCCGGATATATAGCTCTGCTTCTTCCAAACTCATGTCTTCCGTGTTAAACCGATACTCAACCTCGCATTGGAACAAATTAAGCAGACCATATCCGGACATCCGGTTCTCATCTGAGGGGTCTTCTGCGCCGATACGTTCCAAATGAAATCTCTCAGTCATACTTTATCCTCCTTCATTAATCTCCACCACCGCCACAGGACGAACAGCTGGATGAGCTGCAAGAAGAATCGGAAGATCCTGAGGATGATCCGGAATCTCCCGAAGAACCACTGCTGTCTGTACAAATATCCGCATAACAGCTGGAACTGCTCGAACAACTGCTGCTTGACGAAGCCCCAGAGGCTGTTTTTTCCTGTGGAAGAATTTCCTGCTCCAGACGACCCATGTGCACCCCGTATGTCGCTTCATGATGCATGGAGTGGTACACCATGGCACTCGCCATAATGAGAGCCACATCGACCGTACCCGAAGATTCGAGGGATAGCTCATTTTCGTTTAGACTTGCCGATCTTTGTAGTTTTTCAATTAAATAAGTAATAACCTGCGCAGCTTCAGGATTCTCCTGCATGCGTCTGGTATGAAAGAGTTGATTCACCAGTTCAGATTGATCCCCTTGTGTAATCAGCTTCTTCATATCACCGGATAACGGATAACTGAAGAAATCACCCCAGATCGCGGAACTATAGGGAGTGAATTCGAATAATTGACAGTACACCCAGTCAAACCACGCCCGTGCTCCTGGATTCTCACGGCGGGTAACTGCCGGCTCATGATGCACCGTGGAGCCCATAAATTCTGCACAAAAGTCAGTGTAGGATTTCGTAAACATCAGCATTTCATGCCAAAACTCGTCTACCTCCTCACTGAACATGGGTACCTGCTTAAGCAAAGAAGCCATAACGAAATATCTCTTTAACTCCAGCAGTTTCCATCGATACTCCAGCTTTTGGATGTGAGGATGTTCCTGCTCGATCCGGAGCTTAAGTTTATTTGAATAATGTTTATTAAAGCTCTTCTCCAATTGCTGAATGGTTTGCTCATAGGAAATTTCATCACGCAGTCCAAGATTCAAAGGTAACTTTTTGCGTCGATACGTAACTTTTGTGTTCCCCCTTCGGCTCCCTGCTGGACGAAAAATTCTGATTTTTCGCCGAATCAAATATACTGCAATAACCAATAAAACTGCTCCGATGTAGTAGTAGATAGGCATAGTTGAGCCTCTCCTCTCCGTTGATCGTTTCTATGTATGGGTTAAACTCCCATTAGTATAATTGACGACCGGCAATTATTAAAAGAGCCCTTAGGCATAAATGCCAGGGCTCTTGTTTTAAAGTTACTTCAAGAAGCACACGCCATGCAGCATGGATATATTACATATGCACGTTAAACTGTCTATCTTTGCTTTGACTGCAATCGTTGATCGTTAACAAACGCTTTTAAAAAGAACATCTCATTTTCATTGGGAGTCCGCTGATGATCTTTTTCAAAGGTTTCAATTGCGCTATCTAATGATGTGGATGTCACAGCTCTACAACAGGAGGTAAGTTCTCTCCAAAACACATCCATCTCATCCAAATCGCAAATGGATTCATGCCCAAGTAAGAAATGATCCGCATCATACTTTTGGATATCCTGTATCATTGGCAGCAAGAGAGCTTGCTTGAAATGAAATAGTGAATTTGTAGTTGTTCCATACGCACTATCTCCCAGGAAAATGGTCTTTTCATCTGGAATATACACAATGGTTGAGTCATCCGTATGAGTACTTCGAATCCTCTCAAGAATACAAACTTTATTCCCCAAATCAATTTGGAGAGAATCTTCAAAAATGATATCAGGAGCATTTAATTTAAACGAGTCTCTCATCGGTATTTCATTTTGTATGATCTCCATACATTGTGAACTCATCTTGTTTGACTTAACATACTCATTGAGTGAATAATCATCATACGAATAGTTTCTCCAAACATTGATCAATTGATTGGTTAGTCTATTAACAATGATCGTCGCATTAAATTCATTCATTCCTAAAAAATGATCCCAATGAGCATGTGTAATGGCCAAGTATTTAACGGGTGGTACATTTAAACGGCTTATTTCCTGCAAAAAGTCTTTAGCATGTTGAACCGAATTCCCGCCATCAATCACAAGACTGTGCTGATCCCCGCATACTAACCCTAATGTCGGTCTATCTTTATCATTTTGGTTAGATAAGTAATAGATCGATTCACTTAATTTATTTAACATGTCAATTCTCCCCTATTTATAATTTGGATAGTAAGAGAAAAATCGCATGTCATTATAGATTTAAACCATGGATTTTTCTCATTTTATTGTTTTACCAATGGAATCACCCCTTTAAATCAATGAATAGAATCGTTATTTATGACAAAGCAATAATTATACTTGTGATGAGCAGCAGTATCGTTACAGGTGCCCATATTCTTCGTTCCCATACACTTCTCGTAATAAGATTTAATATTGTCCCAAGCACCAAATACGCAACGATAATCCAAATCGCTGTATCTGTAAACGCAGACCAACCAGGTAGGAGCAGCCCCGATTTACTCAGGACAACTAAACCAATGAATACGAGGATGGTGATCTGGAGCAAACAGGCATAACGCATGGATGTGGGATATTTCCCGGGAAACTTGCCTCCCATGGCAGCCTCTCCCCACGGCATACCTGCAGCGAGTGCAATCTGAAATAGAATGACAATCAGAATCAGGACGGAAAACAATAGCGAAGACACTAATACCACCTATTCACATCCCCACATCTATAATGTAGTTTCTCCTTATACTTTATTGATGCAAACAGATTAGTATTCTTCAAACCAATATCGATAAAATTCTTCTGAAAACCAGAACCATGTGATCCCTAGTATCACCATGGTGCACCCTAATACTTTCAATATCACTTCTATAGACTTAGGGATTTCTGTGTTCGGCAAGTTTTCTTCAAATTCACTATTCGGTTTTATTCCTCTATATCTCATCACAACAAACAATTTATAGAGGATATCGGGAAAGAAATAAAACACAATACCCATAACAAACACCGGAATGGACAAATAACCAAAAGTACTGGTCGTCCATTCCATCTCGAAGCTTCCAAGTTTCTTCCCATATATGTACATTGGATTATTTGATAAAATGTGCACGTTCTTCTTGGTTGGAACTAAAAATATAATTCGGATACTTGTTTTCAATGGTTGGAAGATCACCCTCTTGGAAAAATTGAAGGTCCTTCATCTCTTCATTATTATTTGATGTTAGTTGCCCCGATTGGATCCTGCATTCAAATACAATGGTTAAGTATTCAACCTGATGACCATTATGATATGTAAAACGTTGATCTTCACCGCCGTAGACTCCAATAATCTTATCCGGTACAATTACAAGCCCCGTCTCCTCGAATGCTTCTCTGACCATCGCTTGAGCTGGTGTTTCTCCAATCTCAATTGCTCCTGCAATTAACCCCCAAGTTGATTCATTGTGTTTACGCCCGAACAGGATCTCTCCATGTTCATTTCGAATAATTGCAGCCACACCTGGCATAAATATGAGCTCGTTTCCGATCTTTTCCCTGAGGTTTTTATAGTAATCAGACATCCCCATTTAGTAGTACCTCCCTTTCAATAGAGTTAATAAAAATTACTGCTGCTTGCAACGATCACACTTCGTTCTGCCGGTCCCTCTTCTTCTACAACAATATCCTGGCACTGAATAATCAGTTCTGACATCTCTGCACAATCAAAAAGCATATGTACTTCATATCCATTCTCGATACAATAAAGTTCTTGATAAAGCCAGTAACTACCGACAATGTGCTCCTCTTGCTTGATGATCTCGGGTGCAACAAACGTGATTTTATTCAAATTCGTGAAGCCTCCACGTGTATCAAATCGAATGACCAAGTCCGTATCCGAGACCAACTCCGTCACAGTGCAATCATGGAAATGGACCTGATTGCGAATATGTTCGGGAATAGGTTCAGATAGCTGCGCCTCCCTATATTCCTTTGAGATAAGCTGCATTTGTACTTCATTTATTTTGCTCTGTTTTTTCAACTGGCGCATAACCTCTCTAGTGCAATAACCTAGGCCAAATACACGTATATCCGCAATTTGGTCATAGATCTCTTTCGGTAATCGTGCAATCTTGTTTTCGCAATTCCATTCCAGGTTACTTTTAAATTCTTGCCTGCTGCTCAACTCGTCAAAAGGCGGCCTCGCATCATAATCTGCAATTAATTTCTCTATATGCTCTCTTTCTTCAGGCGGCATATGATAAACCATCGTATCCTCTTCCAATACCTCATCCCCGCTAATAAATTTCTCCGCACGCACAAGAACCGCACCATCCTGCTCCAGCATGTAACGTGGGTCGACATTATAAACATCTCGTTGAAACTTCACATGCTCTTTTTCTTTTCTTTTATACAGTCGCAAATAAAGAGCTTCATCCAGTTGATGAGCTCCGCTATGTACTCTCATACCAAAGTGCAGGCTGATCTGTTGGCATAGTTCATACCATTCCTTTGTAAGATATTTCATGAGTACCCTCTCCTATTGCAAATTCTTCAGTTTGGTTTAAATATGTTCCTTCATTGCAGACTTACCTCCGTTGAAGTTCCTAGGGCAATCTTGTCGTTACATGCGATATCATTGTTGACTTACAAACTTCTGCTTCTATAAGTTCTGCCAATCCATCAGGTACCAGTTTTATATTCTCATTGTCTTTTATATCATTTAGAGATTTCCATACAGCGTAGTACGTTTTATCTCCTTCCGTGCCCTTGATTTCTTCCTGCTTATACAGACTTGTCTCCATAAGTGTTGCTTCATATATGAAGTCTATTTCATGCCCGATTTGATCTTGAACCTTAAATATATTCTCAATTACACCAAGTAATTTAGGTTCACTAATTTCTGCATTGATTTCTTCTTTCACCTCACGGATTACCGTTTGTCTGCTATTTTCACCAATTTCAACTGTACCGCCAACTGGACGATAATAGGTTGTACTCGTATTCTTATCAAACGTTTCTTCAAGCAATATTTCGTCTCCTCTTCGGATAACACAAAGCGAAACCGTCCTTATCATTCTGCTCCTCCACGATCTACCCAGAATAGTGAATATATTGTTATATGATGTCCTAACTTTATAAAGCCTTAAAGATTGCTTCCATTAATGATCCAGTGTACTGCATCTAAAATATCTTCTGCTATGTAGTCAGGTTCCGTCTCTATCCACTTATTTCTGTATGTTGTTAATGAGGATTCTCCCCAACCTGTTCTTACCATGATCTTTTTCGCTCCTACTGCGTTTGCAGCCAGCATGTCGGTATCCCCCACGTCACCAATAACGATACACCTCGATAAGTCTAAATGGTGCTGCTCTGCCGCTTCTAACAACATGCCAGGTTTCGGTTTTCTACAACCGCATTCTTGTTCATGGGGGCATATATAGGATTGGTCGAATCCATATTCACTAAATTGTTCTTCGAAATCTTGAACAGTAGCCTCTCCACGTGAAATTCTATACTGATTCGTAACTGCAAACACCTTGATTCCATTTTTCTTTAAAAGAGTTATAGCTTCCTGAGCATTCGGGTATAACTTGAAATCCCTGGGATGGATAAAGTGACCTGTACCCCCAATCGTCCCATCTCTATCCATAAAGACCGCTTGAATGTCCAAATTTTGTTTAGTCATGGCTTACTCCTTTCTGAGTAAATTCCTTATGGGTTGCTGATCATCCAGCTCTCACCGTACCACCCTGCACTATTTCATAATTCATACTTAAGGTATTCTATTTCGTTAAGACTCGTACCATACTTCGTAATCTTTCTATTGAAGATCTCATTCTCTATGATTTGAAATATTATGGTTTCTCCCCATTCATCTATTGCCTGAATACCCTTAGAATTTAGATATTTTAGTCCTTCATCTATACCAACAACTTCGCTTTTTAATCCGCCTTTTTTCAAGAAATCGAAATAATAATCTCTATATATGAGCTTCTCCGATATCCAAAACGTTTTAACTTTATACTGTTTTGATAACTGCAGCGGAAAACTCACGTCATTGATAAATCGACCTTGTGTATCTACAATTATTATCCAGGGCTGCTGTTCCCCAACCCCAAGAGCGTCTTCCATTAAAAAGGAAGTAACGTCTTCAAAATGTAACCCCTCTTCCGATTTGTAAAAGACATCTAGAATATCATCCACTTTATTTAATTCTGTTTTAATACAAAGTAATCCAATATTCCAAGCCATATCTTCACCTCATAAATATATATCTTCCGCTATACATGTTAGCTAATTAAAACCTTCGTTGATTTAACCCATTATTTAACGCACAATATAATCCTTCTTAATTAAAGCATAAATGGCCGTATCAACAAATCGATTTTTCCAATAATAGTGTTCTTTCAAAATCCCTTCTTCTCTGAAGCCTATTTTCCATGATCTTATTCAGTCGTATGGTAATACCCAATATTTTATATTGCAATGGGAGATTTTCATGGTAAACTAATTTTTATTACGAAATACTTCACCACTGTGAAGCGAACAAGTTTTTCCATTTTTAAATCCTGGAGGGAAATCATGCTTACATTGCTACACAAATGGAACCGGTTAAGTTTGGTTAAACGAATTCTAGTAGGAATTATAGTAGGGGTACTTCTTGCTTTGGTCTTTCCCCGTGCTGCCGGACTCAGCATTTTTGGTTCCGTGTTTGTATCTGCGCTAAAGGCAGTTGCACCCATATTAGTGTTCCTCCTCGTTATTGCGGCTATCTCACAGCATAAAAAGGGCAGTCCAACGAACATGAAATCAGTTATTCTTCTCTATGCTGTAAGTACCTTTTTGGCAGGTCTGACTGCTGTTGTGGCAAGCTTTCTCTTTCCAGTTAAGTTGTCACTTATAGAAGGTACCGAAGATCTGACTCCGCCTGGCGGGATTGCAGAAGTTCTTCAAACGTTGCTTCTTAATGTGGTCGATAATCCGATCAGTGCCCTGATGAATGCCAACTATATCGGGATTCTTGCCTGGGGGATTCTTCTAGGAGTTGCTTTGAAAAGTGCCAAGGACAGTACCAAAACCACCATATCCAATCTCTCGGATGCAGTGTCCATGATCGTCAAATGGGTCATTAACCTCGCACCGATTGGCATTATGGGATTGGTATATGAATCCATTACAGCTAATGGACTTCAATCACTGCTTGATTACGGAAAGTTACTTCTTGTTCTTATTGGATGCATGTTGTTTATTGCCCTAGTGGTAAACCCGGTGATTGTATACCTGGCCATTCGCCGCAATCCATATCCACTCGTCTTCAGCTGCCTGAGAGAAAGTGGGGTCACTGCATTCTTCACACGCAGTTCCGCTGCAAATATTCCGATTAACATGAAGATGTGTGAAAAGATGAAGCTGAATCCTGATACCTACTCTGTATCCATTCCTTTAGGCGCAACGATTAATATGGGTGGCGCTGCAGTGACCATTTCAGTTTTGACTTTGGCTGCCGTTCATACCCTTGGAATTGAAGTGGATTTTGGTACGGCGATTGTCCTCACTCTATTATCTGCTGTTTCCGCAGCAGGCGCCTCCGGCGTTGCCGGCGGCTCACTTTTGCTCATTCCGCTCGCATGCAGCTTGTTCGGTATTCCGAATGAAGTTGCGATCCAAGTCGTTGGAATTGGCTTTATCATCGGGGTGCTGCAGGACTCTGCCGAAACGGCTCTGAACTCCTCTTCAGATGTATTGTTTACGGCAACTGCCGAATATGCAAAGAACCGAAAGGAATTCGGAAATGCTTGAGATCATTGCTATCTATCGCAAACTAAATCTAATTCAGATAAACCCGTAATTAAGTGCTACAGCTGAACATCCTTTTGCAACTAAAACCTAAATTAAAATGTAGACCATTTCTAATGGTATCATCGTAGTAAAAACCAAATAAACCAAACTAGAGCATATGATATTCGCTTTAGCTTGGTTTTTTTTGTCCGAAAATTTCACCACTGCCAGCTATTAATGAAGATTTCTTATATTCTACTAAAGCTACTGCCCAACTCTTCTTTTTGCCGTTCCAAACACATTTTTATCAACGATCTAATCTTCATACGTTTGATTTCTGGATATTTAAAACCAATAATAAGCCAAAGGCAACTTCTACCAAACGTTTCCATCGCTAATTCCTCCCCTCCAAATGGATCTAAGTTTTTTACCCACCTCATCTCTTGAACGTTCAACAATGAAAGGGTTTTCAACATAACAAGTTCTTATCAAACACTAGCTCTTCTTCCTTACTATAGCCTGCTTTTTCATATGTCTTAATAGCATTTGTATTCCTTATTCCGGTCAAAATTTTTATGTGTTTCACTCCAGAATTTTTAAATATTCTTTCCAGTTGTTCGATCATCATTGTAGCCAAACCATTTCTTCGTGCAGATTCTTGTATGTACATTTCAGTAATCTCAGCCTGATGCTCTGCATAGCAGAACGATTTATAGATCTGTCCGCATGCGAATCCGACGACTCGCTCTTCCATTACAGCTACTACAATCGTTTCTCTTGTATTCAATAAATCCGTTTCCACCTCTTCTTTGCTTCGCTGAACCCCATTAAACTGGTGATTCAACTCTATCAAAGACGGCACATCCTCTTTCACGGCTACACGAACGAGCAAATTAGGAACTGACAATGTAATACCTCCTTATCATGTTAAGAACATAGTATCGACTCACCATGGATATTAGATAAAGTCTCTAATTACAGTTCAGATCCAACTCCTTTCATGAAATTTGTCATATATCTTTAATTAAGTTACTCTCTAACTAAGATCCGATAAGGAACATTCGAAAACATGAAAATAAGTACCTTTCCCATATCCATCCTTCACTTCATGCAAATGAATATGTTGAAAACCATTAGTTCTAAGAACGTCTTCAAACTCCTTCATATCATACAGACGAAGAGGAAAGTCCATAACCTCTATCTTTTCAATTATGTCGTCTTTAACCAACTGATACTTCAGCTCCGTTACGAGCATGGATTGGTCTTTGTGATATTGAACTTTTTTATACAAGACAATTAATTCATTGTTCACAACCTTTCGATCCGTTTCTCTCCATTCGGGGATGTCTTCAACGTCATTCCCTTTTAACATAATCGTTAATAAAAGTCTTCCTTCAACCTTAAGCGCAGCTTTTAGATTAGCCAGGCTTCGGTTAACCAATTCACTGGGCAGAAGCGAGAACGATCCAAACGGAATCATAATCAAATCGTATTTATTGGGACTAGTGAGATCTTCAATCTTTTGATAGTACACATGAGGCTTCAGATTTAATCGTTCGCCTTTTTCTCTACACACTTTAAGCATATCTTCGGATATATCGAATCCCTCTATTTGTATTTCATGCTGCATAAAAGGGATCAGCATCCTTCCGTTTCCACACATGGGCTCAAGCACATGCAAATCTTTTCTGTCACAAACGAAAGGTAAAAATCAAGCTCTTTGCCTTCTGCTAACGATTTATCGCTTTCATATATCTTCGTACAAAGTTCTCCATAATAACTGTTCACTGGGTATCCTCCCCATGGGGTTTTATAATAAAACCTACTTTTTCCGTTCGCCAGACTTTAAGTCAGAATCAGTTATCTTGCAATTGATCGTCAATCGCATGAACAGCCAGTTCCAATGCTTGAATTCTCCTTTTCAGAAGAGTTTTTTGAGGACCACCTTCCTTTGACTTAGCAAATGCATTTTCAATTGATGGGAATAAACCAGTAAGAACATTGCGAGCTTCGGTAAGATCTCCCTGGGTATATGAATGAGGCTTTTGATGCCACACATTCTCCAGCATCGATAAGCCAATATGAAGAGCCTTGAGTCTCTTCTCTATTAAGGTCTTCTTTGCACCTTTCTGCCTCATCGCGTCAAGGCATTCTCGATTTCCGGATTGTTGATTGGAGGGATTGTATGGATTGCAATTGAAGTGGTTCCGATACGTTTTCCATAAGTGAGCTGTCCTCCTTTGATCACTGGTTTTACACTTTTCATACGTAGGTAGATATCACCTTCAAATGTTATAGATCTTCCATGTATTTACTAACCAGGTTTCCAAATGTTTTAATATCCTCTAGATAATCATATCCTACTGGATTGGGTCCGGTTTGATTATACATTCTAACGGCTACAGTTCTATATTTAGGGATGACAAGACAGGCACAACCGGTGACACCCAAGGATTGAAAAGAACCGGTTGGAAGCTCATCACCTAATTCTGTCAAAACACGCGGCTCATCTTGCACAAACCAAAAGAAACCGTTTCTCGGTAATGGTTGTTCCAGATCTGGAGGACTAATGATTGTCGTCGCTTGTTCAAATACTTCTCTGGGCAGTATTTGCTTCCCGTGAATGGCTCCCCTATTCAAATGCAAATAACCCCAGTATGCCAATTCCTTGGTACTCACAAATAAGTTGGCTTCATCGCCTTGATCATCTTTATAATGTTCATTGAGCCATACTAACTTTTCATTCCGTTCTTTTCTCCATCCTGTTTGACTAAAACCCATAGGTGAGAATACACGTTCTTCGAGTAATTTGGATAACGGCATATGATATAATTTCCGAATGATTTTAATGAGCAAATTGACTCCAATATTATTGTATTTCCAGTTCGTCCCTGGAAGGAACAATCGATGATGCAGATCACCTAAACCATGAGTATGAGTTAGCAAATGCCGTATCGTTGTATCGCCTAATACCTCCATATCCACATCGTTCAAGTAGTCGGCAACAAAATCATCTATGCTGCTGATCTTCCCCTCATATAATGCAAGACTAATAGCAAGTCCTAAATAGGTCTTTCGAATCGATGCCACATGAAATTGCGATTCTTCATCCACTAATCGACTACCTTGAGAATTGTTATGTACTCCTGAATACCATTCATTCATGATACGATCATGATGAATAATACAGGTCGCAGATGCTGTAGCAGATAACACATTCTTAACCCGTAAAACATAATCATTCAGTTCATTGAGTGTTTTATTATTCGATTTTTGTAGGTTAAGCAAAGGGGATCACACCACCATTCTTCATTTTTATCAGTTAACTAGGTAAGGTTAGGATCTTGGTCTATCGCCTTCAATATGATTTCTACAATTTTGTTAGTCTCAAGATCGTCCGTAACAATGTGTATTCCAAACTTATCATCCTCCAGAGCATGAACAACCTTCGGCGCTTGCTGATACTGCCAGCCTCCAAATTCATCTCCGCGTTTAGCTAACCGCTTGTATATGGTCTCTTTTGTAGCCAAGAGAGAAAAATGATACACATCTTCGTCAATCGCTTTGAATCCGTTATAGATGTGATTAAAGTTCTCTTCTTTATAAATGGTCATGGGAACGATGAAGTGTTTATTATATTTTCGCTTAACTTCTAGAGCCGTCTTCACGGTTAAAATTCTCCATAGTTCAATATCTTGAAAATCATCTGTTCGCTCATTCTCATCCCTGCAATCCTCTGGAATGAGTTTTCTGATCATATAACCTATTTCTTCAGGGTCGTATATCATACTGTTGTTGATCAAGGGTTGGAGCATTTTTGCTGCCGACGTTTTTCCGGAGCCAAACGCTCCGTTAATCATTATGATCACATGATCACTCCATTTTCTAGAATAGTTAATTCGAGTTACATTCTCCCTTGATCATAATGAGGGATCTCGTTTCCTTCGATAAGACCTCGCACCCCATTTTTATAATAGGGCATTAGCTCATCGGCTCTGTCCAAATCCATCCAGGCAATTTCAGATATTTCATTAGGCCTTATAATCTCTAGCGTTCCTCCAATGACCTCGGATCTGAGGTGAATGCTCCATATAAGGGAAGTACAATAGCTTCTAATAAGTCTTTTCCTTGGGTATCCCAATAAAAGCTGTTTGTTTCATAAACACTGTGCTTGTTTAACTTGATGCCCTCCTCTAATATAAATTTTGTTACACTGGCAGTTATTTTCTTATGAGTTGTTTATGAATTTGTCCATAATAAAGGAACCCCAATAAGTAAAAGAGTAGAACCAGTTATACTGACTGCGCTTGCAAAATCAAATTATTTTAATAGCTCTTGAGCAGTTGTTTGTACTTCTTCAAGTTCTTCTCCTTTCGTTGGCCTGTATGCAATTCTCTCAATATCTTCTTGTAAGCTCTGTAATAATTCAGTTGGTAATTCCATTACAAAATATCTTAAACACCATTCTTTCCAGATATCATCCTCACCAGCAATAACATTTCTTATATACGGTATTGTTTCCTGAGGGACAGTTAATAGTAATTTTGATATTTCTATAGCAATTGGACAGTTGATATCCTGCAGCCACTCTAATAATTCTGGTATTAGTTTTATAAGGTCTAGTTGATCTATATTCTTTAAATCATTTACTCTTTCAAAATCATGTCTATCTCTTGGTAAGAGAGTATGGAGATCGCTCATGGTATTAGATCCTTTCATGTTCTCGGCTTAACAATACTACCCGCTGGACCACAGGCTTATGCCTAATGCGTTATGGATGCCTTTGCTCTTCGAAATACTCAATAATGCTCTTTAAATCTCTTAATCCACCAATCTCTCTTCAATAAATACTCCGTTTTAATTGGCATGATCATAAATTGTTCATTCACTTCAATCGGTTCTCTTAAACCTGTATATACTAAATCGATATCTAACTTAAATGGTTTAATCTTTCTTCCAACATGACTTTCGAATTCTTGCACAAAAGCTAAAAGATCTGGGGCACCTTCCCAATAGTGCATCGCAATTTGGCCGCCTGCAGGCATGTTCCACCATTTAATGAATGATGGCCACATATTAATTAGAACAGTCCTTACGTCCTTTTCTCTAATCATTGAAAATTCGGGGGGATCCATTAACAAACTTTTCATATCCCCCCTTTTACGAAGTCCCTTTTTATAGATGCATTGCTCCCATAGCTCTTTCCATTGCTCTTTGAATTTCTCATTGCTTCGTTCACCATTTAAAGATTGACTAGTAGGCCACGTACCTTCTTCGAATTCTTCTGTTAACAGTCCATGGGCACTAGCCACAAACATAAGAAAATTCAAGTCATAATCTCCTGATATACAAATGGACCATGAGTTGTTCATTGCAATGAAGTCCTTTCAATCTGTATTTAGAAAGCATGTGTCATTGAAATACTATGACTCGTTTGAATAATAAGTAGAAAAGTATGATTTTAGTAATCGTGAATCTGATTTTTCTCCATAAACTAAATCCATCAGCTCTCTCCACTGTTTTTTAATTTCATTATAATCAGCATCAACTATTCTCTGCTCACTAGTATTATTTTTAATAATCTCTAATATCTCTTCTAACTCCATCACGCTCTTAACTAGTACGGAGTAATCTTTTTCAGTGTTAATAATATCAAGTAAATTAGTGTGAATACTCTTATAAAAATGTGAAATTTCACTTACCGAATCATATCGATTTTGATCTCCTATGGTAGTATTCCAATGAGTAGCCGCAATCGATGATGTTTCTTCAGCTATTTTCATATTAGTGACAACTTCATTAAGCCAGACTCTTATCCCTTCTTCATCCATTGTTTCATTCTTGATTCTTTCATTAATTAAATGTGTGTAGTCATAACTAAGTAATATCCCATATGAATAAAATCGATTAACTAACAAACGATAGGTTTCTGTTTCTGCTTGTCTAACGTCCCTGTAATTCGTAAAGGTTAAAATATTCGTTAGAATTAGAATCAGTATGATAACTATACTGATTATTTTATATCTGTTTGTCATTCACTTCTCACCCTCTTTATGATTTTGATTCGTGTCTGTTCTTGAAACACACAAGCTCTTATTTGCTACCTTCTGAAAAATCCTCCAACACCTTAGATTTGTCTCCGTACACCTTTTCCAGATGCTCTTCCCCCCAGTAACACAAATGGTCTAGGGCAGGCTTTAATCCCCAGCCGTAGGCCGTCAGTTCATACTCCACTCTAGGGGGAACCTCCGAATACACCTTCCTTTGCACAATCTCGTCTTTTTCCAAACCTCTTAGCTGAGTCGTCAGCATCTTCTGCGTAATTTCAGGTATTAATTTTCTAAGCTCAGACGTGCGTTTCCGTCCAGTCATCAAGTGATAGATAATCAAAGGCTTCCATTTTCCGCCCATAACCTCCAAGGCCGCCTCCACACCTACTTTATATTTTTTGGGAGCGTTCGTTCCATGTTCCGACATTTTGTATCCCTCCATGATCAGGCTATGTCTGAGATAATACATACCCCTCTTACTTTTTATCATTCCTTTATTTAAGCCATTTTGAGGCATCAATATAGGGTACTTTCATGTTCCTATGGTACTTCATTCTTCCTATAGAACTTCAAAGTGCGTTCTTCCAAAATATTTCATACCTGTTTATAATAGCATCAGCCATGAAGCCATGGCTACCAAACAGCGCTGTAGAAAGGTAGTGAAATGCATTATGAACGTGTTAGTGGTTGTGTCGCATCCGAGAAAAAAATCCCTGACCTTTCAGGTTGCCGATCGTTTTGTGCAGGGTCTTACCGAGGCTGGTCACGGTTATGAGATATTGGATTTGCACGAGGTCAGCTTCGACCCTGTTCTTCGAGGCATGGATGAACCAGACTATACCCAAGAACATCAGGTGTTCTCCCCTGAGATTGAAACGGAGATGGAGCGATTGAAAAAGCATGATGCTGTGGCTTTTGTGTTTCCTCTCTGGTGGTGGCATCTGCCAGCCATGTTGAAAGGGTACGTGGATCGTGTCATGAACAACGGTTTTGCTTACGGTACGAACAAACTGCACCATCAGCAGATATTGTGGATCGCACTTGCCGGAGTTACCGAAGAACAGATGCAGAAGCGCAACTATGATGAATCGATCACGAATCTGCTTAATGTGGGTATTGCAGATTACTGCGGCGTGTCTAATTCCAGAGTTAAATTTATATATGAGACGTTGGATGCCAAGCCTGAGCATTATGAAACGCTGCTCAACCAAGCGCATCACTTGGGACTGAATTATGCCAAGAACCTTACGATCGAAGATGGAGTATCACGGGTCTGATTCGATTCCTGAGTGCTATTGAGAAAATGGATCAACCTTATATCATGCTAAACAATAACAAGTATGGCATGAGAATTGAACTTCCCATAATCCAAGCAAAAAAGGTCGCTCCGGAGAGCGACCCTGTTCTGTAAACTTAGAATTATTTTACTGTTGAGAGAAGAAACTTCTCCAGCATGGTGATGTCGGTGATGCTATGGTTGCAAGCATTGCTATCCATGCATACGTACTGGCCAATGGAAG
The DNA here is from genome assembly GCF_047246825.1 of Paenibacillus xylanilyticus. Taxonomy (GTDB): domain Bacteria; phylum Bacillota; class Bacilli; order Paenibacillales; family Paenibacillaceae; genus Paenibacillus; species Paenibacillus xylanilyticus_B. Next base: position 2,398,263 of record NZ_JBFOLB010000001.1, read on the forward strand.
AAAAGTTGTCCGGCGAATGGCCCTTGGTCTTCACGTTAAAGAATCCAAGTTCCTGATGCCGATTACAGAACATGCAGTATCCTTTTTTGTTCGTAGCCGTAATCCGTCCCTCAATTCCGAGGAACTTCCCATCGTACGGGTACACGATGAACAGGCGGCTCGTCGCAATGTCCGTCCATCTTAGATAGGTTGTATGTGCGTAATCGACCGTTTCCAGATCCGGCAGTTTGAGCTTCTTCGCCTTCGGAAACAGCTTCTGAATCTGCTTCGCAGACACTTGCGGAAATGGAATCAGATATTCCTCAAGCTGGTTCAGGTACAATTGCACGTCATGCGGCGTATCATACGTGGATAACTGCTCCAGCAGCTCCTTCTGTTCCGGAGTCAGTTCATTGAATATGCCAACCGCATTCGTTCCAACCGTATAACGGACGGTCTCCAGTACTTTTCGATCCACGACCGAGCGAAGCGTTTTAAGCAGGAAATCAGCTTGTTTTTGAATAAAATTAAATTGATGATTTTGAATAAATGGTGTTTGCATGGCGTTCAGCCCCTTATTTTTATTGGACAAACAAATAAGGTGCAAAGCCTGCAGGGTGAAACATGATGATGCTTTCAGGGCGATCGATTTTATTGTCGTCGCGCCCTACACAAAGTCCGCCCCTATTCAGGCTTTGCGTAAGGCATTTCTAGCGAACGAGCAATCCGGCACTGCCAATATTGCCACGGTATAACCCCCAATGCAGTAGATATACCGGAATTATAACAGGATTGGGAGTGTATGGGCAACGGGCTTCGTTTCAATCTCCACTTTTCAGAGATATAGCCTATAAATTATACTTTATCTTTATATACCTCATATTCAATAATCCCATATCGACTGATGTCTCTAAGTATCCAACGATCTGGTTAAACGTAAAAACATTAAGATTCTCATTCAATATTTCGTTATCATAATCCATATCCCCCAATACATATGGAACGAAATTTCCCACATCTTTTGGTTTAACCTCATCTAATTCAGGTATGGTAGGAAAGTATTTCAGCGATCTTCTTAATTCATCTGTGTATCCATAATGCTCTAATAACTTCCCATTCAACATTCTGAAATCATCATGATACAGTTTATATAATCCAGCGTCTGCATCCATTCTGTTTTTTAACCAAGGCAGATTGAAACCTTTCAACCAAATATCATCAGCAATCAAATGCGTAAAATAACCAAGTACATATAAGTCTTCTGCTTGCGATCTATATTTATGTATAAAGCCTTTGTAGTCAACGTTTCTTGAATAATCTTGCACTTCACCAGCAAAGAAATGTGACGAATCTTTAGATGAAACAGCATCCGGAGCGATACCTCCAAGTAAAAAAGACGTCTTATCTTTGATTGATAGGCTATCAGCAATTCTATTTGCTATGACCAGATGCATTATTCTTGAACCCATATATTCTCCTACCCTTCAACGAAATATTTGAGGTCGAGCCTGGATGTTTTCAGTTTAACGAAGTATCGCTTAATGTTCCTATATTAACGCCCCCAGCGAATGCTGGATGTGTTCGGTTGCTTCCTAGCTTCCCTGGAAATCATTCTTCCATACCAAAACATTACATCCATAAGACACTCCTATAAGTCCATTCTGCCCTCCCTTCAATTCTGTTCTTCAAAGTCTATTTGTCCGCATAAAAATTATGGCTAGTGATTTTTCGAAGTAATTTGAATCATGGTCTGACCAGTATTTGATTCCCAGTGAACCTCCATACCGTATGCTTCACTAATTGCTCTTAGCGGCAAATAAACTCTTCCATCTAGCATTACTACTTTACTCTTTAGATCAATTTGCTTGTCGAACTCGGTAAAATAGCTTTCTCCCACCTTAAAGGCTAACCTTGGCTTTGGGTAATCGTCTTTGTCGACATATGCAAATATTACACTTTTGGCCTCGTTATCCCACCATATCCCTTTTCCAGGCACATCGAAATCTAGTACATTCGTAATATAGCCTGGCGAAACAAGTATATGGCCTTCGGAAATGATAAAATCATTCCCCTCAACTAATTGAAAGGTTTCCAAGTCAATCGTAACTTCAATTGATTTCTTGTGAGCTTCAGAACCTGCTTGAGTCTTAACTATGTCGATCTTTTTCGGTGCACTTGTGGCTGTAAAAGCAATGGATGCACTTAATAACGTCAAAGCAAGGGTAACAACCATAATTTTCTTCACTTTGTCTCCATCTCCCTATTAACAAATGACTCACGCTCAGAATCATCTCCCATAGTACCATTTTATTCAAATAAAGGTAATATACTTCTTTTCCACAACAAAAAAGAGCCCCTCCCTGGCCTTCCCCAGTTCAGTGACTCCATTTTCACAACCTTATTCTACACCGCTATACTACAGCTACTCCTTCACAGCCCCCACCACAATCCCCGTTACAAAATAGCGTTGCAGGAACGGGTACACAAGCAGAATCGGCAGCGCGCTGATAAAGATCTGGGACGCCCGAATCGTCCGCTGCGACAGGTTCGCAATCGCTTCCGGATCAAGTTTCGTCATGTCGGCCTGCACGATGATCGTTTGCATAAACGTCGCGAGTGGCAGCTTTTCCGAATCACGGATATAGATGATCCCGTCAAAATATGCGTTCCAATGTCCAACCATCATGAACAGAGAGACGGTGGCGATAACAGGCACGGAGACGGGGAGATAGATTTTGATAAACGACTGAAAGTGTCCTGCTCCATCGATAAATGCGGCCTCCTCCAGATCCTTCGGCACCGTACGGAAGAAATTCAGCAGCAGAATAATGTTAAACACCGCCACTAGTCCCGGCAGAATGAGTGCCCATAAGGTATTCATCAGCCCCAGCTTCAGAATGAGGATATACCCCGGAATGAGCCCCCCGCTGAACAGCATCGTGACGACAAAATACCACAGATAGATGTTACGTGCGCGGAACACACGTGTCTCCTTGGAGAGCGCATAGGCAGCAATTGTATTCACGATGAGTGCAAGCCCGGTTCCCAGCACCGTCCGCTCCACAGATACCCACAGGGAGGACAGGAAATTGGCGTTATCAAACGTCTTGGCATATGCTTCGAGCGTAAATCCAATCGGCCAGAACGTCACCAGACCGGCATTCGCAGGTGCAGACGCGCTAAGCGATACCATCAGCAAGTGATATAAAGGCAGCAGACAGAGCAGCGAAAGGATGGTCAGGAACACATTGTTGAAGATGCTGAATATGCGATAGGGCAGCGTTTTATGATACATGGCTCGTCATCATCCTTTCTAGAAAATTCGGTATCCGGCGAATCGGTAGGCCAGTCGATAGGAGATCACGATGAGGATCAGACTGATGACCGATTTGAACAGATTCACCGCGGTAGCGAAGCTGAACTGCCCACTCAGCAGACCTTCCCGATACACGAACGTATCGATGATATCCGCTTGCTGGTAAATTAATGGACTATATAAGTTGAAGATTTGGTCGAAGTTGGCGTTAAGCACATTCCCCAGGGCCAGTGTCGCGATCACGATTCCGATGGGAATCAGCGCCGGGATCGTGATATAGATAGTCTGCTTCCAGCGTCCCGCCCCATCCACTTCAGCTGCTTCATACAGTGACGGGTTAATGCCGGACAATGCTGCAAGGAAGATAATTGTGTTGAAACCAAACTCTTTCCAAACATCACTCGCAATGATCGTAAACCGGAACCAGTTGCCATCTCCTAGGAAGAAAATCGGCTTGATACCAAATACCGAGACAAGGAACTGATTGAGAATACCCGTCTGTGCCAGAATGTCGATCAGAATGCCGGACAGCGTTACCCAGGACAAGAAGTGTGGCAGATACACGAGTGTCTGAATGGTTCTTTTGAGCGCCATCTTCCGTACCTCATTGAGCAATAACGCGAAGACAAACGGAATGATCAGATTCATGATGATTTTGGAGCAGGCAAAGAACAGCGTGTTCCACGTAATTTGCAGGAAATAATCATTTTCCCACATATACCTGAAGTGCTTCAGTCCCACCCATTCCGAACCCGCGAAACCGAGCGCAGGCTTGTAATCCTGAAATGCCATCAAAATTCCGGACATCGGAATATACGAAAAAATAAAAACCATAATGGCCGCCGGCAGCACCATGAAGTGCAGAACCCACGGCTGTTTGTAACGTTTCTTTCTCTTCTGTTCCAGCTTGTTCCCCACATTCGCCTGTGGGACCCGTTGACCCTCCAATTTAGCCTCCATAGTGCCTTCTCCTGTTCCCAAAAAAAGTTTTTGTGTGTAATGGGGTTCTCTGCTATAAATAGTATCAGGCCATTCTGAGCTCTGACTATATAACATTGTTAGGCCGGATAGGGTTTTGTTAGGAATCTCGTGTAAACCTGATTTTTCGAAAACGAAATTGAAGGAGACTTTTCATGCATATATGGAAGCGCTTTATATTATTCGAAAGAAGTGCCCGTTCCCGGTTTAGTCTGTTTGCCAAAATCAACTGCTTAATCGTGTTGTTGTTCATCCCCATTATCATCATGTACACCTACTCGAACAACGTCACCTATAACGTGGTCAGCAAAGAGCTGCAGATTTCGAATACGAAACAGCTCACGTTTCTAGCCAGTCAGATCGATTCCCGCATTAATCAGATGATGGATTTCAGTCTGATCCTTTCAAGAGATCCCAATGTCCGGGCATTTAACGGTTTGAACATATGGGATGATCGGTATGATCAGATGCAGACCCGCTATGCCATTCAGGAAAAAATGGTGCTCCAATCTGGCGTCACGGATATATGGAACACCCGGTATGCCGTATACTCGCAACAGAATCAAGATGTTATCGCCAACTACAACCGCTCTTCGGGGTATGACGAGGATTACTTGAAACGGAATATGAGCGGACAATGGACATACGGGGATCAAGGGGCGGAATCGCTGGAGGGCATGCAGTCCTTTTACTGGTTTTACACCGATTCCTTGGCTCAACCAGGCATGTTGACTGGCAGCAATCTCGTCATTGAGGCCAGCTTCAGTTATGAGAACATTCAGAACATGCTCGATACATACAAGGCAGGTGGGCAGGGTGATCCTTTCCTTTATCACAAGGGCAATGACCCCATTCTGAATCGCAGTGCAGACAAGCAGTTATCGGAGGAACTTATTCGTTATCTGGATACGCACTCCCCGGAGGATACTACACAGGATGTTGTGAAACTGAACGGGAAAAAGTATCTGGTCAGCGCGGTAAAATCCTCCTACCTGGACTGGCATTTGGTCGACGTGGTCCCGCTGTATCAGATTCTGCAGCCCATTTCACTCAGCCGCAATTTGTTCTATCTCTTTATGACCCTGCTGTTTGTGGTAGGCATTTCCGCTTCCATTTTACTGTACAGAAACATTCAATATCCGATTAAAAAGTTAATCCAGGGCTTACGCCGCGTACAGCGCGGAGACTATTCCGTACGTCTTCATAGCAAGGATCAGAATGAGTTCTCATTCCTATTCCATCGATTCAATGATATGTCCCACCAGATTCAAGACCTGATCGAGAATGTATTTCACGAGAAAATTAGAGCCAAAGAAGCTACGCTGAAGCAGCTGCAGGCCCAGATCAATCCCCATTTTCTATATAACTGTCTAGGCTATATCATCAACATGGCCCAGATGAAGGACGAACAAGCTGTTGTCTCCATGGCGCATAACCTAAGTGCATATTATCGCTACACCACCCGCATGGAACGGGAGACGTCTTCACTCCAGGAAGAGATTAAGCTGCTGATCAACTATCTGGATATCCAGAAGCTGCGCAATGGGCGAATTGAGTATCACATCGATATCCCTGAGGACATGCTTGCCCAGACTGTACCACGATTAATGCTTCAACCTATGGTCGAGAACTCCGTTATACATGGTGTCGCGAAGTCCTATTCATCCGGAGAGATTCGAATTACCGGGGAGAGCTCAGACGGTTTCGGCAGAATCTACATCGACGACGACGGCCCCGGCCTAAGCCCAGAACAATACGAAGCGCTGAACCTGAAAATGCAGGAGCCACTGCAGGAGGAAATGGGCTGTGGTCTCTGGAATACGAACCAACGAATCATGCATCTGTTCGGCAGCCGATCCTACCTTCTATTCGCACCATCCCCACTTGGCGGATTCCGAACCGAGATCATCTGGGAGTTGCCGAAGGACGATACAAATTCTGAGTGAGATACCGACATTAATAGAAGTTGAGCCATTTCATTGGAAAGAAACATGTACACGTGAACGTAGAGGAAAGAAAAAACCTGAAGAAGCGAAGCTAAAGGATTGCTACAGGAAAGCTTCATTGGAAGGAAGCATACGCTGTACTTTTATTACAATTCCATCTTTATATAAAGCCTTGTTTCAAATAAAGGGTTAGACGTTATGTGAACCAAAGCGAAGGATTGAAGGGATTCTGTAGAAACGAAGTGTTCGCCTTTCAAGCCCCATTTCAACCTTACCACCATCTAATCCGGAAACGGGGCTTGAACAGCGATCGAAAGAACCCTTCGAAGCCGTAGCGACTTCGTTCACAAGAAGTATCCATTGATTTTCATTCTAGGCCTTATATTTACACCACCAAGGGAGACGAAGAAGTATGCAAATGATAATCGTAGACGACGAAGCACACTGGGTCGATAACCTGTCCATGACCAAGCCCTGGCACACGCTGGGGATCGACCAGGTACATAGGGCGTACTCTGCTCATGAAGCCTTACAACTGATTGACACCCACCCCATTGATATCGTGATCTCGGACATTCAGATGCCGGAAATGACAGGTATAGAACTGATCGAACGCATCCGGATCCGGGACAAAAAAATAAAATGCATTCTGTTATCGGGTTATTCCGAATTCGATTACGCCAAAAAAGCCATCCAGTACGAGGCCGTGGACTACCTGCTCAAGCCGCCGACAGACGATGAATTAATGGGCGCCGTGCAGAAGGCCATCGACCAATTAAACAACGAATGGGAACTCATCAGTTCACTGAGTCGAACCCAGTTTACTTTACGAGAAAACCTGCCACACTTGCGCGGACGACTGCTTCTGGAGGCATTGCAGGGACATCGGTATTCAACCAGCGAATGGGATCGGAAACTCGCTAATTACGATCTTCCCTTTCACGCCGGGGACGCCGCACTTATGCTCGTTCGATTGGATGAAGAATTTGGACACTACGACAGCCATGATCAGACCCTGATCGAGTATGCCATCATCAACATGGCGGAGGAAATTATGGGTGAGTTTATGCACGTGTGGGGTGTGAAAGAGGAGCACGGGTATGTAGTGTTTTTACTGCAGTTGAAGGAACGGAATGACGATATTGGAAAAGAAACCATTCTGGAAAAGCTGTCCATTCAGCTTCAATCCAAAGTAAAACAGTTTCTGAAAGGCTCCCTCTCCATTGTCATGACCGAGTGGTTCACCTTTCCGGACCAGCTCTACGATCGCTTCCGTCAGGCCTCCGCGTATTTCCGGCAGATCGTTGGGGACGAGCGTGAATTCGTGATGCGGGTCAGCGATGTGGAGACCCCTACAGCTCAAGGTCCGCTGGACGTGCTGTACACTCCGCCCACCTTCATCCATCTGCTGGAAAGCGGACAATGGGATGCTGCCGAGGAGAAAATACTCGCCGTCTGCGCAGAGTTGGATGAGAAATGGTCCGAATCGTGGGAGCATTGCATGGAGGCTGGTTTTCTCATCACGGCTTCGTTCACTAACCTCGCCCACCGGAACAAGCTGACCCTGACGAGCCTCATGGGCAGCGATATTGAGTATCTTCAGAGCGGGGAGGCCTTCTCCACCATCGGAAAACTGCGTAAATGGTCACTTGGTGTACTCGCCAAACTCAAGGAAGGCACGTCCAATGAGGTCAAGGATACCCGGTCCGAATATGTGAAGAAGATTCAGGAGTTTACGGATAAAAATCTGCATCTGGATGTGTCTCTGCGTGTGCTCGCCGATCATGTGAACCTGCATCCGACCCATCTGTCCAAGATTTACAAGATCGAAACGGGCGAAGGTATCAGTGAATATATCTCGCGCCTGCGCATGGATCGGGCCTGCCACAAGCTGGTCACGACCACCAAAAAAGTATATGAAATCAGCATGGAGATTGGCTATATGGACCCGGCGTATTTTATCAAAGTGTTCAAGCGTCAGTTCGGTGTTACGCCCCAGGAATATCGAGACCAGCATTAAACAGCATAATAGAGTCCTATCGAAACTAACAAACTCATATAGATGCCCTCCCGCCCAACTTGGTACAGTTACACTTGTAAAGATCATACATCGTAGGGGGATTGAACAATGATCAAATTCAAAACATGGTGGTCCTTGCTCATGGTCATCGCACTCATCACCATCACTGCGTGCGGCAGTGGCGATTCAGCCAGTGAGAATGGTACGGACGATACGCCGGCGACAGTCGGGTCAGCCGAAGCAGAAGCTGCTTTTGCCAAAGGAAAATATGATCCGCCCATTGAGTTCAGTTCGGTTCGTATGCCGAAGAAATACGTTCAGGGCGATACCAAAGAAAATAACGTACACGACCGCTGGATGCTCGAAACGCTGGGCATGAAGCATAAGGATTCATGGTATCCGGCTAATGACGATCAATACAGACAGAAGCTGCAGCTGGCCATTGCTTCAGGCGAGAAATTGCCTGATTTCGTATCCGTTCCAACGAACGCGGTACTCACCAATCAGCTGATCGACTCCGGTCAATTCATCGCCATTGATGAACTGTTCGACAAGTACGCCAACAAAATTCTGAAGGATCACGCTGCAGCGCATCCCGAGCTGTGGTACCCGTTCACCAAGGATGGCAAGAGATACAACATGCCGATCCTGGAGTACACCGATAACGACGATACCCTGCTCTGGCTCAGAGAAGACTGGATGGAGAAGCTGAACCTGGAAGCACCTAAGACCATCGCAGATCTTGAGAATATCATGGACAAATTCAAAAACGAGAACCCGGACGGCCTGTCTCCGGATAAAGTATTCCCACTCGCGATCTCGCTGAAAAATAACACCAACACCTGGATGGGTTCGCTCGACTGGTTATTTGGCGCATACGGCACCATCCAAGAACAATGGAACAAAGACGCCAACGGCAATCTGGAGTACGGCTCCATTAATCCTGGTGCCAAACAAGCCCTTGCCAAGCTGAATGAATGGATGAACAAAGGGTATATCCATACCGACTCTGCCCTGTGGGACGAAGGCAAATCCGCCGAAAGCTGGACCGCTGGCACCGCTGGCATCCTGCCTGGAGCCAACTGGGTACCAGACTGGCCTGCACCAGACCTGCTCAAGAACGTACCTGGCGCGAAATACAAAGCCTACCCCATCCCTGCTGGTCCAGACGGCAAAATCGGTACGAAGTGGCAGAACTCCGGCGTCAACGCCAGTATCATGATCAACAAGGATGCCAAGCATCCGGAAGCCATTTTCCTATACTACAACTACCTGCTCGATAACCTGGCCAACCCGGCTGCGGGCAGTCCATATGAGTACGGCTTTGCCAAAGGATACGACTGGGATATCATTGACGGTAAACCGACCAGTGACAAAGAGAAGATCAAAGACTTCTCCAACGAGTTCCCGTTCCTGACTGGCCCGGCCCGTATCCCGGATCTGTACATGAAAACCCTCGTGAAGCTGGCTGACGGCGAGAAGCCCGAAACCCCATACGAGAAACAAATGGCCGAGTTCCGCAAACCCGAAAACTGGGCCGCAGCCAAAGTCGTGATGTCGCAGATCGACATTCGTAAACAAAACTACTTTACCGGTGCAGCCACACCAACCATGGTGTCCAAATGGAACCTGCTCCGCCAGTCCGAAATGGAAACCTTCAATAAAATCATCTACGGCAAACTGCCGATCGATGCCTTTGACCAATTCGTCGCCAACTGGAAATCTAACGGCGGAGATCAGATCACGCAAGAAGTGAATGATTGGTTTAAGTCGGTAAGTGCGAAGTAGGATTGGGTTAGAGTTTAGTTGAAAAGTAAACAAATAAAACAAGCCGAAGCGTACGTTAGACGCTTCGGCTTGCTTTTAGTTCAAGATTAAGTTAGCTTCCCTTTGTTTTCAGAGTTCGTGAGTGGATTGAAGAATGAAATTTATTATTTACCGGTCATTTCATACCAAGTCTCGTATCCCTCAATGTTTGTTCCTGAGTGATCACTAGCGTCCGACGTCTTAAAATAGCTAGCAAATCAAAGGCCGAACTGCCTGCAACGTAGACACTTTGTTATCAGATGCCTCATTCTTCCTGAAATACACTTTAATATCTTGGTATTCATTCATTATTCTCTTAATAAATTCTGTCTTTCCAGCAGTATAGGCTTGGCGATTGTTTCTGTATTTATTAGCTAGTTGGAACTTTAAATTCGCATACTCAGTTACTAATAAGGGATGCTTTCTTAGTATATCTCTAAACATTATATGTCTTTTCAATTCTTCACTTTCCCTATTGTATACGTATAGATGATGTTCGTGCTTCTCATTGCCTTCACTAGTGTAGGGTACATAAACGTCCTTTCTTGCAAATGCTTCTCTGTTTTTAATCCCCAAATCACCTTCATAAATATATCCCAATTCTTCTAGATTTCGGATTACCTGTGGCAGGCAGTTCATAGATTCAATTACTACATCTATATCAATAATTGGTTTGGCTGAAAGACTCGGGATTGATGTACTTCCAACGTGTTCAATTCGTAATGCCAGACTATTTAATTTGTTGGATATAACCGATTCTATTATATTGAACGCTCTTGGCCATTCATTATTGTATCCTTCTATAATTACTGGTTTTTGCTTCTTCATTGAAATGCTCCTTGCGTAAATTATTATTTACGAAGATTTCTCATAACGTTCTTGTATACACTAAACGACCCAGCTTTAGATAGCTCTTATCTTAGGCTGAGTCGTTTGTTGTCCGAGTGTTCTTCCATGATTATACATCTGAAAACCAAGGGGCGGTATCCCCACAGCGTGAATACATTGTGATGCGCCGTAACTGTCTTCGAAGTATCACCTAAAAACCTTTGATCAAGATTCCAACTTTATTTTTCACTTTGGTATACAAACTCAACTTCACCATCTAGCAAATATCGATATTCAAATAATTGCATTGTTCTTTCCCTAATTCTCTCCCGTATAACCGTGGTTAGGCTTACTGGTCCTTTTGATCCAAGATAACCATTATAAATAAATGTCTCCTCTACAAATTTTGTTTCCCTTAAGTGATATTGTAACCATTCTTTCTGCGATTCAATTAGTGCTTCTCTTGGTTCTCTATCCAACTTAGAAAGAAGCGTTTTATATATTTGATTCAACTCTTTATCCCAAATCTCTGTATATTTGCTTTCAAATGCCCCCCATTCCAATGTTGTAATAATCTCTTTGGAATTTTGAAATTCATTAAATTCCAATTCATAATCATGATCTATTGGATTACGAAGCATTTCATCATAAAATTCTCCTTTCGAATCAAGCTTTCCAATGCTCATGGGTAATACTTTATTGTTAGCAGTATCTGATCGACCTTCCGTTATTTCTTTTGATTCTGTTCCATCACCTGTACTCACTACATCAGAAGGCAGTTCAGAATTCTTTATTGAATTAGTTTCGCTGTTCAAAGTAGTCGATTGACTACTATTTTGACAAGAAGAACAAATTATCGTCATTAAAAATAATAAGAGTATCTTAGCTTTCATAAGTTATCTCCTTAAATATTATCTTTACTATACACCGGTAATGGTGCATAACTTTACTGTATCCACGGCGTCCCACCGACTTAAGGGATCATCGGGAGCGGCCTCGATGCGGTTAGTCGGTGCAGATGTGTCCGCCTGATTCCACTTCCCTGCTTATCCCTTCGAGCGGACCGAGGAGCCGTCAGGCTCCGATGCGTGGTTATAGTCGAACTGCCACCTGTTAACATGCGGATGTCAAAAGGGGAAAAGAGTATCCACTAATCGAAAAGAACCGGCGTATGTCGGTTCTCTCCATGCCCTATGCCCTTGAGATCCTGGTCTTCCTCTTTTCTCTTTCAAGAAGGTTTTACATTACCTATTTCTTGGATTTTGGCTCCGTGGCGGATGTTAAGCGACAGCCAGGAACGTAGAGCGCCTAAAACCGGGTGGAGTAATCCGACAGCGGTGCGTACCGGCTCTTTGAGGGCCGCTCTGGCCGCCTTAGAGCCGGTAGCATTAAGCCCCTGATGAAATAAAAAAAGACCTCTATAAGAAGGTCTCTATCCAGCAATACTGTGTTACGGTTAATCCGATTTTACGCCTATATTTAGCTGATTCTTTTGTTTACGCGAATCATACTAGAGAAAATCTCTCGGGTTCATTTGCTTCTTTTGACTTTAAAGTTGGCCAACTGTTAAGTCTGGAAGTGCCACTTATTCAATAGCATCGAAAAGCTCTGTCATCCGGTCTGCTAATTCCGATTGCGGCTCCATCCGCTGATGATTCATATCGGTAGGCGTCATATATAACATTTCTTTCCCCTGTTCAAACATAGTGACATGAAACAAAACCCCTGTTGCATCTTCTTGGTCCGGATCAAGTACGATTTTTAAGTGCCGCACCTTTTCAATCCATTCTTGAATTTGTGCTTGATCTGTAGTTGTTTTTTTTGTGCCATCACTGCCACTCATTATTTCAATAGAATCAACCTGTGTAATGTCGCCAGGATAGAAGGTTTCTAATTCCTTTGGTTCCTTGCTTACTCCCGCCTGATCGGACTGATTAGAATTTTGGCAGCTGCTAAGAATCAAGATCAATAATGAAGCACAAATTAAGGTGTAAAGTGAATATTTTTTCATCATATCCCCCCTTAATCTTTAAACGAAATTTACATTTGAATTGTTCCATCTTGTTTAATAAAAAAACGCTGGGTATGACCAGCGTTTAACTAACACAATTTCTTTAATCTTTGATCTTCCACATATCAGTAACCGAACCATACTGCCCTAGTAGAAGGTAAACATTTTCCCCAGTGCTTGCCCAATTGTCATGTACAATTGCATATTGAGGGTTCGACCAGTCACTGGTATCTGTGTATGTCTCATAACCAACCAAATTCACTAAATGACCTCCATCTGAACCTTCAGGAGTATATCCATAGTTCACTAGTCGTAAGAATGGAGGAGTTTTAGCATTAACTTCGGATTTCATTTTATTAAAAGTTGGTGATGAGTCCCATGTTGTAGTGAAGTTCGAGTAGCCTTTCTCGGAGGTATATGAGTTCATCCCTGGAGCAATTTTACTAGAATATACTCCGACTTTATCGGTGTGGCTCATTAGTACACCTAGACGATCAGCAACATTTTTCCATAAACCACTAGATGATAAGTTAGTATAACCTTGATTCCGCCAGTACATAATTGCATTGGCGCCAGCCGTTGGTACACAGTCGTTACTCATACTAGTATTATCATTTTGTTGATAATCAGGCACTCCATTAATAAAACCGTATTCATAATTTATGATTGTATTAATACCAACATCATTATTTAATGATTGGCTTTCAGTTGAAGGAGCTGCATCCAATATATCTGCTGCTTTCAACCTGTTAACTTTTATCTCTTGCAATGAATCAGCTTCAAAGGTTTGATCTGTACTTAATTCTTCGAATGTATTGCTATCAACTTTGTTTGCGTAAAAAAGTGGGCCAAAGTAATAAAGATTGTTTTCATCCTCGCCTTGGCCTGGATAGACATCTCCCGTAGCAAATTCAATGAGAAGTCCAGAGTTATTATCAATGATAAAATATCCTGCTATGCCGCTTTCCCTTTGTAAAATTACAAGAGATTTAGTGAGTTCTTCATTTTCATCTTTCATTCCAATAATTTTCTCGGCGGTAACTCCTTCAAATTCCGTATGTCCTAGCTGTATACGCTCTTCAATTTTTTGGTTTGCAATATTTAAAATGTCTTTACTCGCCGTTGTAGAATCCGCTGCAAACGCACTAGGTACAAGAAGGGTAAACGTTAGAACTGCTGAAAGTGTTAATCTCGCAATTTTTTTCAATTGAATTCCTCCGTATCTTATTATAATTGGCGTGTAGCTGGATACTCATAGAGTATCAATTGCAAACCCTGCCCACTTTCACAGAAATTGACGAGAGATCCGTCTTAAAATTACTTATAATTTCCATTATTGGTGTATATCTATATAAACGCAACAAAACACCAAAGGTTACAGTAATATTTTGAATTTAACGAGTAAAAAAGTTTCTGACCATACAAAGCGGCCAAGCTGAGAATCCCGTCACCTGCAGGCAGTACACCATACCAGGAACGCAGCAAAAAAAGACCTTCATCCAGAAGTGGTCAAGTCCCTATTTTGTAGACATTGAAAAAGACCCTAGGCGGTAAACTGGCGTCGGTACTCTACCGGCGTCAGTTTTTTTAGTTTCCGTTGTGGTCGTTCTCGGTTGTAAAAACGGATATATTTTTCAATATTAAACAGATCCTTAATGGCCGAAAGGTACACCCAGCGCTCTCCAACCCGGTACTGGGTAATGTCAGTTACCCATTTCTGATTTGGTTTTTCCGCAAAGAAGTCTCGCTTCAAGCGGTTCTTTGCTACACGTTGAGCAGGTGCATACGAACTACTGGAGCGTCGTTTACGACGAATTCGGGATTGAATACCGAGCGTTTGCATGAGGCGAAGCACCTTCTTGTGATTCATCCAAATCCCTTGGTCCTGCCAAAGGAACAACTGAAGCTGCCGATAGCCATATTTCCCTTCATATCGTTGATACGTTTGAAGTACCTGTCTCTTAGCCTTTGCATCGCGATCTATTCGTTTACGTTTTAAATAGGCATAGAATCCACTCCGGGACACACCAAACACGTGGCAGAGTTTCTGGATATCTCCGTATGCTGCTACCTTTTCCATGATCTGAAATCTTTCTTGTTTGCTTCCTCCTTCCAGGTTACCAAGCACTTTTTTAGCAACTCATTCTCCCGTTTCAGGTTTTGCACATACCGGTCTTGATCCATGTATTCTTTTCGTCGACCTCGCTGATCCAGCAGTCCGAACTCGCCTTGTTCCCGGTATTTTCGCATCCATCGCTTCATTCGTCCCGGGTCATTAATCCCCAAATGTTCATTAATCTTTCGGTAAGTCCACCCCTCAACAAGATGTAGACGAATTGCCTCTTTTTTAATCCTCTCCGAATACGATTTAAACTTTTGTCCCTTCATAGCCATACAAAAATGCACCCCCTAGAATTTCATCGGTTAAACCCAGGGGTTTTTCCAATGTCTATTCTAAGGGGTGCACTTCAGAAGGTCCTTTAGTCCTTTAAACTGTAGCATTATAGATTGTGTACGCGATCCACCACCGGCAATCTCATTTTGCCTGCAGCTGTCCATTCCCGAAAACGTACATCAACATATACACAGGGCCGTACATATGAAAACTGGCCAGATTGTTTCGTTATATTCTCTTTCAAGACGGGGTATACCTTTTTCCGGATATCCGGAGTAAGTCCGAATTTCACCATTCCTACGGGAATAAACTCACCATCCCGCTCAACGCCCAATAGCCAAGCAGCTTTTACATTGGAAAATCCAAGGATGACACAGGTTTCTCGCTTGTAGTTTACCACACGTTGCCATAGCTTTTTGGGTCGGCTGTTGGTGTAGTAAGCACTGTTTTTCTGCTTGATGACAATACCTTCAAGCTCCTGCTTCTGAATGAGCTCAAAAAACGGAATAAAGCTATGCTCAATGAATCGGCTTTTGCTTATCTTTTCGTTTTCTTGAACCGCTGTCTGCAGGAGCTCTTTTCGGCTCATCAGATCCAGCTTAGTTACATCCTTGCCTTTGTATTGCAGAATATCAAAAGCAACATACGTTAATCCTGGTGTACCCTGCTTTGGCGGCTTCATTTGGAACCGGCGACTGCAGGCTACAAAGTCTGGCTTTCCTGTGGCCAAATCACTGACTACAATCTCACCATCTATGATTGTTCCCGAATCCAGAGCAGCCTTACGGGCTTCTATTAATTCCGGATACCGTGCAGATATCTCATTTTGATGACGGGAATATAAGCGTGAATCTGGCCCGATCTCCAGGATGCCGCGGATCCCGTCTAATTTCAAATGTTTAGTAGCTCCGCTATATCCCGTTGTTTGAACCGATTTGGCCCATAGGCAAGGGTGTAAACTTCCCTTTGCTTCTTCAAGTTCAATAGATTATGCAATTGAAGGTCGACAATCCGCTCATGCATATCTTCAATGAGTTTACGAGGAACCCCTTTCAGATCCATATTTCAATCGCAGCTGTGATACTATCCGCATTCAATTCATTGACTACTTCCAGATCCGGGAGTTTGAAATCTTCCACCTCTTACTGCCCTTCTTCAAAGTACTTACACAAGCTTTTTAAGCTGAACCTTTTTTATTCTCAATGGTTCTTCTATATTAATTTCATGGATATCTCGTTTCTCATAATCTTTCAATATTTCATAAAAGATTCTTGATATCAGAATACTGTCCCCCAATGCATCATGACGTTTAATATCCGAATCATTGATTCCATAAAAATCAATTAGAAAATTGGTGGAAATCACCTCATTTGTCTCAGGATATAGAAATGTAAACAGTACTTTTGTATCCAGGATTATATTTTCTAACATTTGTATATTATGTCTTTTACATTCATTTACAAGCAACGGCCAGTCATATTCATATCCAGCTTGCGTAACCAAAATTGTTCCTTCACTGAATTTGATAAAATCTTGAAACGTTTCTGCTAAATCAGATGCCTGCTTAACATCTATATTCTTTATTCCAGTTAGTTCTTCTATGACTTCAGGTATTTGCTTTGAAGGTTTAACTAATTTTTTAAATTTTGATTTGACTCTTCCTGTTTCTCCCTCAAGTATTATTGCTCCAATTTGTGTTATCTGGTCTTCTTGTTCATTTGGTCCAGTTGCTTCAAAATCAAATATACAGAATTTCAAAGATTTTATATTTTTTATTGCAATATCAGTTACCGTATATTTCTATGTCTGAAATTTGCTCTATCTTCATCGAGACACCTTCCTTAAAGTAATGCAGTAATTTCAGCTAACGTTTGTGTATTCACGACGCTCGACGAAGTCGAGTGTGTCCGGCTGCCACTGCTTCCCTGCCAACTACATCTGCCGGACCGAGGGGCGAATGCCCCGATGCGTGAACATGGTGTTATGTGATTCCAACGACTTCCTCGAATTACTTATGGGTTTAACGTGAAGCAATCATATACAAATTATATAAATTAGTACATTGGTCAAAACATTCCAGATATAAAATTCTGATTTCATCATTAGAGCATAACTTTAGATAACTTTCTGAATTTATGATCTCTTTGATGGGTAACATCTCAAGATAATATTCCGGGCTATTCTCCTTCATTAAGATATCTTTATATCTACTAAGTACCTTTACATAAACATTATCAATAAGTCGATATTGACACTTACTGAGCTCCATCAGGAAGAATTTCTGTATTTCTCTCGCCAAAAACGAACCATTATTATAGGGAGGAGTACCGAAAAAGCAATTACTTACAGGAGACCTATACCAGTACTGATCTTTGTGCCAATGCTTTGTAACAATAAAAGAGTGCCACTTTCGAATTTCTTCATAACGAGATCCCAACACTTGATAGTGGCTTGAATACAGTCGCTCAGTGGATTGTGATAGCAAGTAATTGATTATTTCTTCATTAGTATTTAATTGTGTGACCTTGGTTATCGAACACCAGCGAATATAGTTATTATCTATTTTTCCCAATAGGCATACTTCTTCACTAGGGCTAACATATATCTCAAAATAAAAATCTTTATTGCTAATATCATAATTCGGCTTAACACTATTCTTTGTTGTAATAAGGTTGTATTCAATCATTATAATGACTCCTTTATCAGAGTTTTCGCTGGTTTCACATAACATCTAATTTATGTACTTCGTAGATACAACAAATTCCTTCCATAATCTGAACTACGTATACGATATCCCCATATTATTACATTAAGAAGAAAAGGTTCAAGAATAAAGGGGGACTTCGAGTAGCCTTAATCTCCCGAAGCCAACCGATCCAGGGACTTTGATTACGCTGGATATTTTTCGTACTACCAAGTTGTTCGCGCAGTCGTTGACCAAGTAGCTCCTTAATGTAGCGAAGATCTGTCCCGTTTTCTAGCAAATAGTGGCAAATGAATGCCTTAATAAATGAATACTAACCTTCTTCACAATTCCTGCGCGTTGTCTAGCTTTAGCTCATAAACCAAGCAATCAAATCGTCTCTTCATCTGCTTCGCTGCTCAGGCTTTTCCGCTCATCAACTTACACCTCGTCGATAACAAAAAAGAGCCCCACACAAGTTATATCAACTCATGTGAAGCCCTCTTTTACTTCATGTTTCCTACGACTTTCACTCGAAGTCTCGTCGCATTTCCTGGATGATAAGCGAGCGGGGTTTCTTCCACTTCCACGAGCTCAACCGTCGCCGGATCGGCGCCAGCAAGTACCGCCTGTTTCACGGCTTTTTCCCGAGCATCTCTTAACGCTGCCTCACGGGGCTCTGTAGAATAGATGTAAATCTGCTCATATTGTCCGCTGATTTGGGCAATACACGCACCAATGGCATTAGCCACGCCCCCGTTCTCAGGCTTAATCATATGGGATACCCCGCGAATGGTGTCCGGAATCACGACACTTCCTCCGCCTACCAACACAAGCTCAACATCACCTGAAGATGTCTTCATTTTATCAATGGTCTGTTCAATGATGGCTGCAATTTCGCCCTGTACCTGTTTAGCAAAGTCTTCATCCAGATGCGCTACCAGGCTCTGATCCCCGACATCTGCAAGACCCAGCCGAACGGCAATGTCCGTAGTTGTGAGCGTATTCCCGCCAAAGACAAGCGCCTCTTGTCCGATCCTGTATCCTACGCTGTCCGGGCCAACTGTAATTTTGCCATTCTCCGAGCGGACGATGCTTCCGCCGCCTAGTCCCACTGAGATAATATCCGGCATGCGGAAATTCGTGCGGATATCGCCAACCTCGACTGCAACCGACGATTCCCTCGGGAACCCGTCCTGCAAAACGCCGATATCCGATGTCGTGCCGCCCACGTCGAGAACCATCGTATCTTTGATTTTTGCCAAATAAGAGGCACCGCGTATGCTGTTCGTAGGTCCGCAGGCAATGGTCAGGATCGGAAACTGTTTAGCGTAATCTACTGACATTAAGGTACCGTCATTTTGGCATAAAAACACTGCTGCATCCGATATGCCTTCTTCTTCTAATGCCTGCACAAACCCCTCGGTTGTCGTTTCAATGACCTTGCACAATGCCGCATTGAGGATGGTCGCATTTTCCCGTTCGATTAAACCAACCGAACCAATCAATGAAGAACAAGAAACAGGAAATTCGGGTCCGTACATTTGATGGATGAGATCGCGAACGTGGAACTCCTGGTCATTTTTAAGGGATGAAAATACGCCGATGACCGCTATGGATTCAATACTACCGCGCCACTCCTCCAGGAGTGCTGTGATTTCGCCTTCATCGACTTCTCCAAGCAATTGGCCATCGTATTCGTATCCGCCCTGTACGAGAGCATATTTACCCGACAGCTTCTGAACCATATCCTCAGGCCAGGACGTGTACGGAGCAACGGAAGCCGTTGCCGGGTACCCCAGACGAATCACACCGACTTGGGCCAGCTTTTTTCGTTCAACAATGGCATTTGTGCATTGTGTTGTGCCTAACATGGCATGTGTGATTTGATTTTTATCAATATTCGCCCCCTGCAGCAGCTGCCGGAGCGAGGTTTCAATCCCTGTGCGAATATCCAGGCTTGTTGGGGATTTCACCGCATGGATCAACTGATAATCCTCGTTCAAAATGATGGCATCTGTGTTGGTGCCGCCTACATCGATCCCGATTCTATACATTCTCAGCCACCGCCTTTTTCACCATTTCCTCAAGTGGTACATAATCGTAATCATAGCCGAAGTATCTTGGACCTGCCGTCTGGATTCCCTTATCCGTTCTCCACTTTTCATGAGCGGGCAATCCAATAACCCGTACGCGTTTGCCGTATTTCAGGCTCTCTGTGGTCACAGGCAACAAGGTTTCGTAATCAACCAGACAGATCAGATCGGGCGTCATCGCTACCACCTGACCGTTCTTTTCAGCAATTAGGTTTTCATTTTGAAAATGAACCTTCATCTCTCCGGCTTTAAACGCCTCGATGCCTTCAAGATGCATGCAGCCGAGATTAAATCCGCCCTTGGTTTCACGAATGACATCCACAATTTTCCCTTGAAATAGCTCATAGCCGGATACCCGTTTCAACAGTTCCTGAAGCTTGTCCTTGGCATCTCTGTTCTTCGATGTAATGATTGCTCCGATCTGTTCGGACAGGGTTACGATATGATGAACGCCACTCTGCTTGATTTGTGCACCCGTTGCCGGATACAGGCTGACTAAAGAACTGGCCCCCATTTCGACTGTAGCCACCCTGGCGAGCCGTTCTGTCCATTTGTTGTCAATGGTCTCAAAGATGCCAATATTCCCTTTCTCATCCGTTATGGCCATGGGTGTCGCTGGAATGCCGTCCAGGTTAAACGTCACCATCTGAAGCTCCGGAAACGCCCGGCCCATACCGTCACAGTCGATCAGGGGCAATCCCAGCTGTGCCGCAACAACAATAGGAATCATGGAATTGACGCCCCCCGCTTCCATCGGAAACGTACCCGCAATCTTGTCTTTTCCTAAATAATTCGCTAATTTCTGAAAAACCTTCACAAACTCGTCCCCGCGAGGGAATTTCTCCACTAATACGGAAGGCGCCCCCATCATCGCGGCTGGAATGAAAAAGTCCTCATCCCCAATCTCGTCCACGGAATATAATTTGACAGGTCCAAACTTCTTAATGGCCGAGAGAGCCATCAATTTTCCGATATAAGGGTCTCCACCTCCACCCGTTCCCAGAAATGCTGCTCCGACGGCAATATGTTCAACAGCTGTTTCATCTAAATATCTCATTTATGATTCCTCCAATATAACAGTCTTCTGAGCAAATAAACGATAGCCGATATAATATATGACAAAAGAAATGACAATTCCGGTCAACGGCTGATTTGGTATCTGCGGCAGGCTTGGGAACAAGGATAACACGACAGGCGTGCAGGCAATGATCGCGCCCACAAGCCATGAGACAACGCCCAGCACGTTCACACCCTCAACCTCTTGCCAGCGTCTCTTATCCCCTTTGCCAAGCACCCAATACGAAGCAATCATCACGCCTGCCACTGGCGGAATCATAGCCGACAGAATGGACATGATCGGAGTAAAATAGTTAAGTATGCCAAGGACAGCGAGTACGGTCCCAAGGGTTCCCGCAATGCCGACAGCCCACTTTTCTTTCTCCTTCGAAACGTTGAACACGTTAATTAAGGCAAAACCACCTGAAATCACATTCACAAGATTCGTTTTCCATGTAGCCAAGATTAAAATCACACCGCCAACAAACGGCGTCATGATACTCAAAAAGGTGGCTGTGATATCGCTGGCTTGGTAAGCAATCGTCAGGACGGCTCCTGCACCAATCATCAGCAAGCCTGCCGGAACAATCCCGAATAGAGCGGCTTTCAGGACATCAGACCGTTTTCTCGAAAATTGCGAATAATCTCCCGCGATGACTGCCCCCAGCGCAAATGAACCTAGGGTTACTGCCAGTCCGTCGGTAAAATTCATAACGGCCGCAGGCTTATAATTTTGGATGATCTGCAGAGAGTCCCCAGTCAATGCTTCGATCAGACCGTACACGCTGATTCCGATTAATAAAGGGACGGCAATATAACTGATCACCCGCAGCACTTTAATGCCGTACATGGCCGAAACGACCATCACGAGACCGCAGATGAGTGATGCCAGCGGTACAGGAATATTAATACCGATCTCGGCTAGCAGATTGGCCAAAGCTTCCCCGCATACATTCGCCTGGATCCCGAACCATCCAAGACACGCAATAGCGAGGATAATGGACAAAATCGTTCGAGACCCTGTTTTGCCAAACACCTGACCTGCGACCTGAACCGTCGGCCTTCCCAAATCCGTGCTTTGAATCCCCTGCAAAATCATGAGCAGCACAATAATGGAGTAACCTGCTAACGTGACAAGCAATACATTCGATACTCCCATGCCAGCAATCAGCGCATTCCCTACCAACAAACTCGGGATGCTGATGACTGCGCCAGCCCAGATGATCCCGAGACTGAACCAGGATTGATGCTCTTTAACGGCTTTCATATGATCCCCCCAATCCTGTTCGTTCGAATATTGTTTTCTTATTGTAAAAGATGAAGTAGGTCAGCGTCTTTTTCAGAAAACAAAAAAAAATCCGATGTTTTTGTCTTATTGGACAAAACATCGGAACTTTTTAGTCATGAATGAGACGGTAGACCATGCAGGCGGTATAAACATCGTACGATTCGGAATTGATGGTCACATCATATCCGATGAGCTCGCAAATTTTTTTAATGCGATATTTCACCGTATTTTTGTGGACGAACAACAGCTTGCTGCAATCATCCATATTCCCCTTCGCATCCAGCAGAAAAGTCATCAGGGTTTTCAACGCGTCAGGGTCGTCCATAATTGGCTCCATGACAGACAAGCATTCTTCAGCGATTTCTTCCCCTTGTTTACTGAGGTCTATGGCTCGTTTCATGGAACGAACTTCAGCCGCGGTATATAGTTTGCGGTTATGATAAATGCGGTGAACCTCTTTAGAGACTCCGTTTACGAGCTGATACATTCGGCGTACGTCCTGTGTGTTGCGCATTCTCGGAGAATAAACGATGCTTGATATGTCAGCGATGAGGCTCGTCGTTTCGATATAATCCGCTGCGATTTCAAACTCATTGTATTTATAGGAACAATTCCCTAGCAACACGACAACGCAGTGATCGATCGTTTGAATGACCGCGGTTTTATAATATTGCAAGAGATGCACTTTTAAGTCTTCCCTTACCCTTCTTTCCTCCGACAAATCCCGAATGTACACGAGCCACATCATTTGAATCCCGGAAACGTCAATATGGAGCAAACTGGCCAATCTGCGCATTTTTTCGCTTTCATCATTCACGATGGCTTTAACCAAAGCGTACTCGCTGACCTCATTGTGCTTATCTCCCCACAAATTGATGGCCACTTGCACCACTTCGCTGATTTGATCCATCGTCTTCGGAGGCAGCTTTGTATTCTCTTTAATGAGAAACAGGTAAAGGATCTCTCCGTTTTTTTGATGAACACGTTTGTATTCAACAAAGCAGGACGAATCCAGCTCGCCTTCTCCCATTCTGCCGTTCAAAATGGAAGGAGCCATGGACCGGATCAGACTCGTCACATCAAGAGATGAATTGCGCGGCCACATGACACGATTGATGATATCCAGGTTGCTGTTTGTCAGAACGATGTTCGCTTTCATCCGGTCCGACAGCAGTTTAAGGGTAATTTCCACGCTCCGCAAATGTTCCGGCAGCAGCGAGACCTTTTCCAATGATTCATTCACGAAATGCTCATTCACCTTCTGATTGCTTACGATTGCCTCCATGGCTTCATAAATGACTTCATTATACCTAAGCGAGTAATCGTTTCTCGGCATGCAAATGATAATAAAATCCAGCGATTCTGCCAGCTCAAGCACTTCATCGGCGATATCCGGCAATACAATGCCAACATAATACAAAATCAATCCCATTTCACCAAGGTCATGCAAGTATTGAACTGTTTGACATTGCTGCTCCACGCTGTCCTTAATGGAATAAAAAGAGCTGATGACCAGCTCTTCAGCATACCATTCCTCTTGAACGGTTTGAATAATTTGCGAAAAGAAATTGACATCCGCCACTTCCAACACAGATAAAGAGGAAACGGTCTGATGAAGCCTGCTTGTGCCAGTGATCACCTGAGCTCCTCTAAATGAAGGAAGCTGCAGTAAATCTTTAACGGTTACCCCAATTCAACCACCACTTTTTTGTTCAATTCATGCTGCTATGTTTCAATCTGTACGTAATCTGTATCTATAATAGATCATTTCATCCAGAAGGAGTTTCTCTTCGTAAAAGCTTGTTAAAACCAGGCTATGATGCGTGGCTTAACGAAGCAGCCTAAGATAGCTCTCATTATATATTAGTATAACCCTCGCTATGATAAGTAACCAAGTGAGTTCCCTGGCCAACTATGAAATTTATTGCATACTCGGCTTAGTCCACTAAGATGCTGAGTCGGGTATCGAGCCGTATCGATAACGCAATTTGAAAACTGCTTTATGATTTTCTCATTGCATTTAGAGCGTTTTCAAAATAGCTATAGACTTCATCTGCAATTCCCAGAAACTCTTCAACAAGTACATCACTATCCAAGTAACAAGCATACAGATACTCAACTAAAGCGGAGTCAATCTCGCAATACTTTATTATGGCATTCTTCATCTCAATAATGTCATCTTGCCATACACCTGTATCTACTATTACCAAAGAGTATAATGCACGAATTAATCTCTTCGAATACCCTTTAATATATCTAGTTTTCAGCGTGTGATCACTAGCAGTAGAAAGTGAACGTCGTACACGATCTACTTCTTCCTTGGTCTCTGTATTTAAGTCTAGAATGAAATCTGGAGAAATAATGATCGGTGGTACTTTTTCACCAATGTCATCACCATATAGGCAAACACAGATGATCTTAACCCAAAAACCCCACTCATTCGGTTTATTTAATACATCTTCAATTGAGCAAATGATCGTATCAATCTTAGTGACTATTGGATATTCTTTCAAAAGCCTGTCTTTAATATTTGTCAATCTTTCGTAATCAATATCTTTGGGATTTACACAGACAATAGTAAAGTCCGCATCTGACTTAAAAGGTTTAGCCGTTCCTTTGGGAATCGAGCCACACATATAAATGCTATGAATCTTACCTTTAAATTCGGTAAGGATCTGATCTATATACTTATCAACAATATCCTTATATTCACTTTGTATTTCAATTCTATTTATAACTTTTTCTAGTATCATATAGACTCCTCCTAAACTAAGGTTTTCTTTTGGCAAACATTCCTGCATTCACGACCTAGCGAATGCTAAGTGTCCGGCCCAGGTTCATATTGGCGGAAGAATCCTCAACATAACATCTAATTTGTCATCATAATTTTGGTGCTTATGCCAAACTTTATTGGAAACAATTTTGCATGAGATCATAAAGTTATAACTAACATTCTCTTCCGAAATATGTATGATTAAAGAAGACATGTTATTATACTCTTGATTTATATTACCCATAACACTCCATGTAATTGTATAATCTTTAGCATCGAAAGTAGGATCAATTTCTATTTCAAGTCGATAAGTATCACCAGGTCTTAGATAATTTTTTATTTCACCCTGTAAATCCCAAATGACCCCAGTGCTTGATGAAATTAAGTCATTCCTATATTTTTCGTTTCCTAAAGAATCGGAAGCTTTAATAATCTGAGGCACATTATAATCCATCCCTATGTTCTCCCTTAAATAATAGTTCTTTAACGAGTCAATTACGTCATTAATATAACAAACCACCTGTTCAGCGTTTCTAATGGATATTGGATTAGCATGAGATAAATTATTTCTAGTCGGGGCTAGTCTGTTTAAAAATGTTCGTGCTTCCTCAAGTCCATCGGGATAAGCCTCTTGAAGCGGATCCTTAAAAAAAGTTTTATAAAATTTGGGGTTACATATAATATTTACAATGTCCTCTAGTAATAATGCATCAACTATTCTACTATATCTTCCTGGTCTACTCTGTATTCTACTTGTAACTTCTTCCCGTATAGACTTCTTGAACAGATAATTTCCATCGGAGTACATATAGTTAATATAATTAGCACCAAAATGTTTCATGAAAATTTCATGGATAAGCCTTCTAGTCCAAAATTCAAATATTTCAATTTGTTGCTTACATATTATTCTGAGTTCTTCATTTGTAAGTTTAAGAAATAGCATTTTATCATTCCTTATAAAGTAATTTCGCCTAACGTTCCTGTATTCACGACTCAGCGTATGCTGGGTGTCTAGCGAATGCCGGACCTAGAACGAATGTCCACAGCGTGAATATTATGTTATGTGACGTGCTATGCTTCTTAAATTCTCTACAATATATTCTCTGTCTTCTTTATGAATTCTTTAGTCACTACTCTGTATTCAGATACTAAATCTATAAGTAGTGGATCCTCTAAAATATCTGGACTGATAAAATCTCTTATCCATTCATCGTAAACAAGCGCAAGGTCATATGCTTTATCCAGATTAGGAACAGGTTCCAAGTAATTTAGATCCCTATGTGCAGAATAACTATTACGAAATTTAGTTACCTTCTGCCAGTATTCTTTCCATGTAGTTGAATCCATTTTTGCTTTGTTAATAATTTCATTTCTATCCTCATTATTTAATCCAATGTGTTTCCAATGTGTCGGATTACTTGTATCACTGCCAAAAACCATAAACCAATGGTTTAAGGATTGAAGATAATGGGCATTGATTGTGTAGTCAACAAATGATTTATATGTACCTGCCTTGCTACTTAATAAATGAAGTTCTTTATAGCTGATGTAGTAATAAAGAAAGTCTCTTATAACTGGCATTTGTCTTGAAAAAACATCAATGTTATAAGACATTCTGAACCCCTCCTCATTTGTATTGTGGCATTTCACATAACGTTCCTGTATTCATGAACCCCGAAGGGGTTGTCTGCTGAAATTCCTCTTCGAAATTCATCCAGCAGACTAAGGCTCCACAGGAGCCGCAACGTGAATATTATGTTATATGTTGTCGACACTTCAAAGAGCTACTCAAATAATTCTTCCATTTCAATATTCTTTAATGATTCAAAAAAACTCCTCGCGTCAAAAAATCCCACCTGAATTGAGGTGCCTTGAAAATGTCCTATTACCTCATGAATAATCCGTTCTTTATTACTCACATCATATATACCGTAAGCAATTTTTTGAATATCCGATTTTTTGATCGCATCAATTATATGTTTGTCACTCTCTTTATCAAGAGACTGTCCGTATATCGTTAAAGCTTTAGACGTTTTCATTAATGCTCGATAGCAAAAGCTTAAATATTTGTTGTTTAAAATCTTATTCAACTTTTGCTTCCAACTGCCTTCTGATATGTATAAAGGAAAGTATCCCGACTCGTACGTTTCCGTAATTGTATCTAGTAGAGGTAGATCAGTTCTTCCAACTGGATTTCGTTTAGTAGTTATTTTGATAATTTCCCCTTTATCCATATATAAATGTAGTGATCCATGAAGGTAATAAAGTCTTACTGGATTTTTATCTGACGAGACTCCTGGTCCAGCACCAAAAATTATCATTTCAGAGTCTTTGTCATACCCAAAGCTGTCTCCTACTGCTCTAACTTTATTAACTTTATTCAATGCCCAATAGGCTAATAAATCATAATTCGTGGTAAAGACCTTCTCTTGAAAAAGCCTAAATGTTGTTTTAAGATCATTATCTTGATCTATAGTAAGTTCATGCGGCTCAGGATGTACTTTTCGTACTGTTTCTATTAATGCACTTTTGATTCTCTCATAGCTCTCTGCAACACTTACAAAATCTATATTAAATATTTTGTTGGTATTGATTGAAGTACCTAAAACACGAAGAGCATGCTCAAAGTTTGTCGTATTTAATTCTCCAAACAAATTAATGTCTTCATCTATAAATAGTTCTTTTGCTTCTTCAAAAAGATTGCTATACATAAATCTACTACCAAAGTTAATGGAAAAGCCGTTTCCGAATAGTAGGTTAGAGAGATATGTTTTATCGTTCTCTACTAATTCCTCGAATGTTTTTAATTCCTCCATGTTTCTATCACTCCTGTATGATTTGTCGATTGCATATAACGTCTCTGTATCTGCGAACCCGAGAGGCTTAAAGGAGCGTAGTGACTGGGTCCGACGGACTTAGCCTCGCAGGGTTGTGAGCTGATTCCACTTCTCTGCTATTACTTCTTGCGAACCAAGGGCGTAGCCCCAGCGTAGATACTATGTTATAGGATGTCAGTGACTTCTTTGAATCATCTACATATCGAAGTTTATTTACTTAAGATACCAATTAATCATTGTATCTTCATTACATTCAATCGCTTCCCAACCTGCACTAAGAATTGTTTCCTTCGTGTTTATATCATTGGTTAACATGAGTGTAATAAATGAATCATAAACACTTAAAAATGCTGTATCATTAGTTTCGTCTGTTACAATAATTTCTGAAGGTGCCATTTCATAAAAGTTTTGAATTGTAATATCATCTATTAGTATTTCGCCACTTGTATCAAATATCGGCTCTGAGTATTGAATTTTTGTAATTCCCCTTGATTTAAACACTTCAATTATTGTTGGAATTAAGAACTGAGAGATCTTATCTTCGTTAGGCAAATATACGTCTTCTTGCAACCCTAGTTTAAGTTTCTCCATTAAATCAGACCTTGCATAGAATTTATTTAATGCTGATATGTATGTTTTCATCGCTAAAGCTAAACTTCTTAAATCTTCAAGTTCAGTTAGCTTTAATATTTGACTCCACAAAACAGGTTTACCATACTCAATTATTTCCTCATTTGTTGGGTATGTATATTCAAGGCCACTAATTTTTTTATTGTTGTACCAGCCTTGCGGCATTTGAATAAAAGGATTAGTAATGATTAAAGCGTATTTATATTGACCTTTGACCTGATTTAATATTGATGTTTCGTCATCAA
The DNA here is from genome assembly GCF_047246825.1 of Paenibacillus xylanilyticus. Classification (GTDB taxonomy): domain Bacteria; phylum Bacillota; class Bacilli; order Paenibacillales; family Paenibacillaceae; genus Paenibacillus; species Paenibacillus xylanilyticus_B. The sequence continues at coordinate 2,427,150 of NZ_JBFOLB010000001.1, forward strand.
TCCATATGTAATCAAGCATTTAATTACATCCTTTATTTTTATTGATTTGCGCTGATTTCCTATAGCGTTCCTGTATTCATGAATCCCGAAGGGGTTGTCTGCTGAAATGCCTCTTCGAAATCCACCTCGCAGACCAAGGCTCCAAAGGAGCCGCTGCTTGAATATTATGTTATCCGATGCTGCTGACTTCTTTGAGTATTATAACAAATCATACTTTTCTTAATTAACTACTCTTTCTTTTATTTAACGGGTTTATAAATCCGATCTGTATCCGTGTCTATCACATAATCTATTTCAAGACTTTCGGTCTGTTGTACTTCTTTAAGGTTTAAATATTCTTTTAATTTCATTGGTATGTCTTTTGTTGTAGAACACCTTTCTTTTGCTTTTACATAGCTTTCCGATAGTTCTTGGTGACTAACATCCCGGTCACTAGCCAATACACACTGTATGTAGTAACCATCAATTTCAATGATCACGATAGATTCTCCCATATCACCATAATTTACATCTTAAAAGCTTTGATCTATTAAATATTTTCTTCTCCATATCTTTTTATGCACTCTGCTCTTAATCATTCATATTAAGGCTTTGGCGGTTTCGGATAACGTTCCTGTATTCATGAACCCCGTAGGGGTTGTCTGCTGTAATCCCTCTTCGAAATCCATCCAGCAGACCAAGGCTCTATCGGAGCCGCTGCTTGAATATTATGTTAGGTGAAGTTCATTGAAATCCTCTCAATTTGATTTAGAATTGTTATTCTCATAAGATACTTTTACAGTTTCAACTCGAAAATTATGAAATTCAGTTCTTATTTTCTTGAATTCTTCAAAAAAAGCCTTAACATCCGACAACTGATAATCTTCTAATTCTTTGCCTTGTTTATAAAATTCTATATCTTGTTTCAAATCTGTTAATTTAACGTAGTATTCGTGTTCTTGAACAGATTTAGAAGCGTGGTTATATAAGCTTTCAATCGCAGTAACCCCGGTAAGAAGAGCAGACAAAATAAATCCTACAGTGCTTCCCCAAGATATATCTTTTATTCCTAATATAATAGTTGTAAAAATACCTAATGAAATAATGAATACCTTCCATATTCTAGCTTTTCGACGTGTTTTCACAAATTTAGGTCTAATATTTTTTATCTTTTCCTTTAAATCCATTTCTATCTTTTCAATTTTTTTAACTGCTTCCATGTGACTGCCTCCAACTCATCACTTCGAATTTCACCTAACATCTAATTTATGTACTTCGTGAATACCACACATCCTGTACATTATCTGAACTACGTCTATGATAACCCAAAATGTTACATTTGCGTAGAAAAGGTTGGAGATAAAGGGAGACTTAGAGTAGCCCTCAATCCCCCAAATCCATCCGATCCAACGGGCTTTGAATACGCTGGATATTTTTCGTGCTAACATGCGTATAACGCTGAGTTGTTCGTGCACTCGTATGACCGAGTAGCTCCTGAATGTATCGTAGATCTGTCCCGTTTTCCAGCAAATGAGTGGCGAAGGAGTGTCTCAGAGCATGAATACTTACCTTTTTCTCAATTCCTGCACGTCGCCTTGCTTCTTCAAACACCTTCTGCACGCTCCGCTCGGTAAGATGTCGTTCAGAAGATTGCCCCGGAAACAGCCAACGATTGGGTCTATATTCAGCTATGTATTTCTGCACCATATCCCAGGCGAGATTTGAAAGAAGCGTCCTCCGATCCTTGTGCCCCTTCCCCTGTCTCACGATGATTGTTTTTCTTTCAATATCCAGATCGCTGCAACGCAGACGCACAACTTCGCCTACACGAAGCCCGGAAGAATAGGTCAGAAACAATATGGCCTTATGTTTAGGGTTGGTTACGGATTTGAGTAATTGAGCAACTTCCTTTTCGGACAGCACTTGTGGAAGCTTGGTCTGCTTCTTGGGACGAATATACTGGATATCCGTAGGTTGAAGGAGCACATGTTTGCAATAGAAGCGGAGCGCGCTAATCGTCTGATTCACACTTGAATGAGAGATCCCTCGCTCAAGCAAACCTAAACAATACGTCTGAACATTGGATTTAGTCACATCCGTACTTTTAAGTGGAAAGCTACTCAGAAAACGTTCGACCTGATTACAATACGCTTTAATCGTTTTGCGGCTGTATCCTCGTAACTTTAGCGCCTTCTGCAACTGTTCTTTGCTCCATGACTTGTTGTTTCCTCTACTAGCTTTCCATTGCTGTAGATCTTCGTTCTCAACCCATAACTCCGGGGTAATCTGAACATCATTTGGATCGAACTGATTCATGAACTCCTGAACAGCAGCGATAGTGTAGGGAATGATCCATACTTTCAGTTTGGATTCCCACTTTCTTCCCGTAATCTGGCAAATGCGCTGAATATATGCTGGGTTGTATGGGATGCGAATGTGCAGTGAGTCTGTGGAACCTTTCGTTATAGTAATCTTCTCTTCATATTTAGCATGTTCATTCATCGGAAACTCTCCCTTATTTGCATAGTTATGTTTTCTCCGAAATTCTGAGAAATAAAAAAAGGAAGGATCTCTTCATCCCCAATAGGGAATCAGATGACCTTCCGATGCTTTCGGACAGTTATGATATATAAAAGTAAAGATGAGCACAGCAAGTTCAATAGCAAATCGCCAATCCATTTTAAAAATTATTTATGTAGTTCTAATCTCTTTAAGTCAATAATAAAATTTTGTTGTTTTAAAATATCCAATCCGAGCAGCCCTTTGATCTTTAGGTAATATGCCTACATCTATCTCTATATTCTGAATGCTGTCTGTGCCTATTTCAATGCTATCCATAATTTTGGTGTAGAAAGGATTACTCCCTCCAATTCCGTATGCTTCATATATGGAATCCCCTGCTTCGTAGGTCACGCCAATCTCCTCTAAAACATCAGGACTAATGATCTTATGTGATGAACCTGTATCTATAATTACATCATCTATTTTCAGTGTTTTTCCTCTATACGTAACGGCAAGTGACGTTGTAATTAACTGACCATCATAGTTCATTTTCATTCGTATTACGTCTCACTCTCATTAATGGATCTCTGCGGAGGTGGATCACAAAGTCTTGATTCGAAGTATGATACACGATGTTCCCGGGCTCTACCTGAAAAAACTCTTTATTCGCATCTTTTTCTGATACAGTGCGAATGGGTGCAACTTCATCAACTATTTTTTTGTTGTCTTCCTCATGATAATCAATGATGGAAACCAGAACATATTGGTCAGGGAACAGTTCTCTAACTTCTTCCCACTTCATGTATCTAACCTCCAGCTTTTAGTATTGGTCCTACCTTCTTTATTTTAACATAACCCCGATCATATAACGTTCGGTCATTCGTGACATCCCCAACATAGACCGATGTGTCTGCTGATCCGGCTCACCTAGGTATGTTGAATGTACAAAGAAACCGTCCCTTTGGTATGTGGTTGCGCACACTTCCATTTTACAAGGAACGGTTTCTTTTGTTTTATATTTTTGATGATGGAGCTGTACCTATTTTTTTACCACTTACAGGACAGCTCGCAAATAACTGGATGCTTCTCCTCAAAAATAAACCACCTCTCAAGCCAACAAAGCCTGAGCGATCTGATCGATAATGCCATTGATGCCTGTGGGTCCATAACAACCAATCCATGTCGCGGCATCTACCGAGTATATATGCTGTCGCTCATTCGTATCCAGCATCCCCCAGACACTTTGCTCTGTCGCTGACATTCCCTCCTGCATCATTTCACTGCTAAGCAAAAAGTAGTGGCTGGCATGTACAGCCGGTAGTCTATCGACTGAAATATGATAAGCCGTGTCGGAAGGATCGGCTACAAATAACGGAGCAGGCAGACCCAGGTCGCGATACAGCACAGCACCTGTACGGTGAGAGGCTGTATGTACCCGTACCATGGACTCAAACGGACGAATCAATGCCACGCTCTTGCCTGCCAGTACTGGAGCAAGTTCTTCTGACAGCAATGCAGTTCGTCGATGATAATCCGCAAGTATCCGCTTGGCCTCCGCTCGCTTGCCTGTCAGTTCACCGAACAGGCTCAGAATGGTCTGCCAGCTCTCATTGCGCTTAAACATGAGAACTGGAGCGATCCGGATTAACCGTTCATAATGTGGTTCATGCACCTCGGTACATATAATCAGATCCGGAGACAGTCGTTCCACCGCTGGCAGATCGGGGTACTCATACGTTCCGAGCAATTCGGTATTCTGAAGTCTTGCCCGAATATATTGAGGGAAATGGAACGCCGCACTTCCCGCTCCTACACTTCCTGCCGGGGGCATCCCAAGCGCGAGCAAATGATCCGCGTATTGAACATCAAGTACGGCGATACGCCTTGGAGATGTGGTGACATTATATTGACCTCGCATATGGCAAATTACGGGGCCATGTGACGACTCATACCAAGATGCCATGCGGTTCTGCGGCAAGGAATACACAGAGAGAGCGCTGGCTCTCGAAGCAGCAGTTTGTCTATAGAACTGCGGAGGTACTCCATGATATTTCTTAAACGCCCTGCTGAAATAATACATATCACGATAGCCCATTCTGTCAGCAATTTCGCCGATGGGAGCATCCGTATGACGCAGCATCCGCGATGCACTCTCCATCCGCAGCTGGATGACGTACTCCATCGGTCCGAGCTGCTTCTCTTGTTTGAACCGTCGCTGCAGCTGTCTTACGCTGCATCCCGCAAGTGCGGCCAGCTGTTTCAGCTCCAGATTCTGGCGATAATGCCCCGCTATATACGCAGCGACAACATCCACCATGTCTGATGCTGTCCCGCCCTGACCACGTTCATACTCCATAATGAGTTCGTAGAGCATCCCCTGCAGCAGTGCATTGGCGTGAAAACGTTCCAGCCCTTCGCCCCTACTCCATTTCGCTGCAATTTTCTCAGCCATTTGAACCCATTCCGCCTGAGTTCCCGGGTGCTCAACAAACGAAGTACGCAGCGGGTGATTGCGGTGCGAGGGCAAAACAAGGGAGACTCCTTCCATGGAGACTGCCTTATACATGATCAAGATATAATCCATGTTGTCTAAGGTGGCTGTCAGTGTAAAGGAGGATCCCTCTATCACATGAACAGCAAAAGAAGAAGCTCCAATGTGGCAAACCTCACCATTCATTGCAAGCTCCCCTTCTCCGCCGCCTGCCAGTAGCAACAGATTTGATGTTAATTCGGTTTTGCTAAGACTACTGCCTGGCTGCAACGTACCGCTATGCACGTCAAGCATCTTGATCGTCGTATTACTCCATAGACTTGTCTGTTCTTGCAGCGGCATTTCTCTCATCTCCTGACAATAGCAAAGGTAAGGTTGTTGCTGCTGTCATTTTAATTGAGATTCATTCTCATTGTCAATTTTCGGACATTTTCTGCAATATTCCCCGGACATCTGATAGTAAAGACAACACGTGATGCGTTTGCTCTTCACAACAGGAACGTTGTTCTTGGTTTCTGTAAATCGGGTAAACGGATTACGTTTTACACCGAACACCTGCCCTGGCGCACCTTGCGTCAGATATGAAAAATCATGTTGGATGTGCTGGCTTTCCTGCCCAGCATCGTCTGCATCAGACGTATACAGCGGGCCAATGCGTACCATGATATTCTCCCAGAGAATACTCATCGAAAGAGGCGCAATCGCAGCAAGTGTCTTTAACAGCGGTGTAAGCTGTACCGCAAACATCTCCTCTACCACCTTTTCCCGCCACAGTTCCCTGTCTCCTGTCAGTGCTTCTGCCTGAAGCCCGTTCACCGCTAGAAAAGGAAATCGTGTACCGCCCTCATTAGCTGAGAGCGTCGGATGATAGAGGAAGCTGTTCTCCAGCTGAAAAGAAACATGCCGATGATGAAAAGTCATCGCGGTCACTAGCGGCGCTGTCCATAGAAAGCCAATCCGCTTGGCTAACATCGAAGCGGCTACCTTCATGTCAGGCGCATTGATATACTCTTGTAACCAACTGATGTACTCTCGGCATGCCGCTTCGTCATGCAGCTCACTTAGAGCAATGGTACGGACACTATGTTCAGGCGGCTCACCGAGCAAGATCGAATGATCTTTCACTGACTCTTTCCATAAGTCTGTCGAGAGATACTGATCCATATTAATTCGTTCCCAGCAGGGCTTCCGATGCCTGATCTACAATAAGATTAATCGCAAGAGGTCCGTAGTATGCAATCCAAAGTGTTGAGTTTACGTCATACGTGCGGTTATTTTTAACAGCATCAAGGGACGTCCATACTGGATTACTCACCATAGCCTCTGCCTCTGCCGCAAACAGCTCATCCGACAGCACAAAATAACGATCTGCCCCGATCTCAGGAACCTTCTCCATCGAGATTTCAACGGAGGTATCGTCCTTGATTTCCTTAACGAGTTCAGGCATGTTTAAGCCCAAATCCTGATACAGAATGCCGCCCGTGCGATGCTCGATCCCATGAACACGAATGCCTTCTTTTCTCGGACGAATCAGCGCTACCGTTTCATCTCCCATTTTCTCTGACAGCTTTGTCTTCAGACCAGCGACTTTGTCCTCATACGCTTTACGTACCGTCTCTGCCTCGTCCTGCTTGTCTGTAATCTTAGCGACCGTGGCTAACGTATCGCGCCAATCCTCGTAGAAGTCGAGTACGAGGGTAGGTGCAATTTTGCTTACATTCTCATACTGCTTCTCCTGGAAATCCGTCATGATAATCAGATCCGGGTCCAAGGCTACAATTGCTTCCAGATTGGGCTCGTCCCGTGTACCCAGAACCTGTACCTCCCCCAACTGATCGCCTAAGTATTCTGGAAATGTGGTGTTGCCTTCAGCGATAACACTGCCCGCCGGCTTCTCACCAACAGCTAACATTTGATCCAGAAACTTAACATCAAGCACCGCAATTTTCTTTGGTTTTTCGTTTAGCGTAAGCTCACCCTTCATATGTTTGATCGTAACAGGGTAAGCTCCGGCAGTCTGGGTTTCTTCATTCGCAGGTGTCTCTGCTGGCGTTGCCGCAGACGGCTTGCCGCTATCTGTACCTGCTCCGGCACCGCAAGCCGTCAGGACAAGAATCAGGGCCAGCATCAAGCCCGTTAATAATCGTGATTTGTAGGCAGCATAGACCTTGCTTCCAGCCGCTTGCCCCTTTGTTCCTTGATTCATGATGAATCCCCCTTATGCATAATACTGATAATGATTTTCATTATCGAAACATAAGGAGAGTATAAACGATCTCCGCATCGCGTTACCATGTACTTTTGCGACATTTCAGCCGGACTAATGCGACATCATGTGCCGCTTATCCGCCCTTTACATTTTCAGCAATATACGCTTGCAGTCGGTAGATGTCTGAAAGAAGCTCTTCTTCCTCCGGCGTATTCCCATACTCCCCAAACCAGCGCGGTGTACGGATATGCCACTCGTTTGACGTGTATTGACGTTCATCCCGATACTCTATAATGTGCTCCAAGAGATATTCCAAAGAGCCGAAGGATTGCTTATGACTATCGTTCATGATAGATTGCGTTTTTTCAATGATCACCTGTAGCATGTGTTGGATATGATCTTCTGAATTCATAACGTTGCCTCCCCTCTGTAGCCATTTCAACCTGTACAAAAAAAGGAAGGCCCTTCTCTATTCCATAGAGAATCAGACAACCTTCCCTTCTTCTTTTCGAAACGTGAAACATGTATTAACACATCTGATATAGAACTCATCATTTCGAAGCTACTCTGGATATTCCCTTGAGGCCTCGATCAATTCATCTTCCTCATCAAAAACGTTTAGGACTCTCTCAATGTCATTCACATCATAGCTTCTAACAACAATCAGCTGCTGCATATGAAGACCTGGTGGGTCAATGTCCGGTCGTGACAAGTTATTTAGTAGACGTTCTGGTGTATATAAGATGCTCCACCTTCTGGAACCGTCTGTGAAAACAATTGTGATCTCTATCCAATTCCATTCTCCCGGTTGATCCGATCTCACCTCATCATCAAAATGCCAGCTTACCAGCCTTGGTCTGGAATTCAATTCTATTACGAAGTTTTAACCTCTTTTCTGCTTAACTTTTTAAATGCCGAGTATTCCTGACCAGACTTCATATAATCTAATATTTTATCCGCACATGCTGCTGAACTTAGTTCTTCCGAATTCACTTCCAGATCATATTCATCATAGGAGTATATATAGTCGAATTGGGAATGAGCAAGTCCAATTGCGCGATCTCCCCTGCTCTGCTCTCTTCTGGTGAGCTCTTCTTTGGAGCAATGTACGCCTACAAACATTATCGGATAATCTGAAAGCAAATCATAAAAACCGTTAAACCACTTGTCATTGGTGATGACCGTATCCACGATGACATTCAAACCCATCTCCGAAAACAGTTTAATGGTTGAATAGTACAATGAGACAATCGGATCGAAAAGGATATCTGTCATCACATTCGCTTCTAATTCTCTTGTTGGTTTCATATCTGGATATGTATTGTCAATAAACTGGTCATAATTTTGGAAAAATTGATCTACAGACAAATGATGTAACGGAATGTCTCCCTGCTTTTTCATTTCCACCGCGATACTCGTCTTTCCCGAACTTGACGTACCGTTCAAAAATACAATGAGTCCTTGCTTCATATGAATCACCCTTATCTATAAGATTGGCAGTACGTTTACCGGCATTCTGTCTATAATGTATCAATGAATCTCTTCATCATTCCGTATATTTCTTACTCGTCCATTCCTCTATATTTCGGTTAACCCCAGAACATTCCGTTGTGACCTTCGTCCACGATCTTTAGCTGTGTTTCAAAATCTTCATTCGGTTCAATATCATCAATAAAATGCCATCTGCCCTTACTGTCCTGCCAATAGATTTTCCATGCCTTCTCATCTAATCTAAACTGTGCTACCGGCATCTCTACCCATTGCTCGCTTCGAAAGGCTTGTCTTTCTTCAATCAACGTCACATGATTTCCTCTGATTTTATAATTAACCTTCATCTGACTTTTCACGTGCTCGGGTACTGCATTTTGGGTGTAATTATCCATAATCTTTTGAATCCGCTTCTTAGTAAAATCATCCATATCCATAGCTCTCCTGCCCTAATCTGCCGCTGCACCTACATGGCAGCGGCTTCTTCTCCCAGCGGCAGCATGTAGAACTGCGCCTGCTGCCCTTCATGCTGCATATGATCCATCCCCATAGAACAGCGGCTTTACGCTCCCCGTGATACCGCAGGGATTGACCGTTTCCGCAGCCGATCTTCAAGCATCTTTTCCCTAAAACATGGCCTCAGCGTAAAGCTGATTTCTATATACATCCTTCATTCTATCTGACCGTTATTGCCACATTGCCTTTCTTACGCCCAGTATCCACATATCGGTGGGCCTCCACAATTTCATCCAAAGCATAGGTTCGATCGATGATCGGTTTTAGTTTGTTTTCCTCGATCAACTCTTTGAGGAAGAGTAAATCGGCTTCTTCCATTTTCGGAAGTCGACTGTTGTTTAGAAAAACACCATTTGGTGTTAGGATTTTTTGGCATTTTGAGGGTTGGGCTTTTATTACAGCATCATAAACGATATCGTATTTCGTTTCTGATTGCGTAAAATCTTCTTCGGTATAATCGATTACTTTATCCGCTCCTATTGATTCTACCAATCCAAAATTACTTTTACTGCACACCGCTGTGACTTCTGCTCCATAGTATCTCGCAAGTTGAATCGCATACGTCCCAAGGCTGCCGGATGCTCCATTGATCAATATTTTCTGACCTGGTCTGATTTTTGCTTTTTGCAAATTTTTCAAAGCTGTAAGTGCTCCGGATGGAACGACTGCAGCTTCTTCGTAGGATAAATGGTTGGGCTTTATTGCAACCATTCCTTTTTTTTCGCCGGTTCCGCTTTTCACTTTTTCAGGTAAACAAATGTATTCGGCATAACCTCCACGAAACCCTGTAAGCCCAAAAACCTTGTCTCCTTCCTTAAAGGTTTGTACGTTTTTTCCTACCGACTCAATCACACCGGATATTTCCAGGCCAAGTATTAAATTTTTCCTTGGCTTGAGCATGCCGAATACAAGTCTCACCAAGAATGGATCAGCTCTTCGAATACGGGTATCGCCAATATGTGCAGTGGCTGCATAAACTTTAATTAAAACCTCATGGTCTTTCGGTTTAGGCTTTTCCATCTCTTTCATCTGTAGCACTTCTGGCGGTCCGTAATTGGTGCAAATCACAGCTTTCATATGAACCCTCCTTAGTGTTTCTCTGCCTGGTTCCATGATCGTTGTTTATACATCAGCAGCCATACCTTTGAGCCTCTTTTAACGTTCTAATTGGTTGAGCCATGTTTTGGATTGATGGCGACTTCAATAAATATTCTTCTGGGCCTGCTTTTAGTGCTATTTTAATCCCGTTCATCTTCAAATGTTGTTACATCATCATATCCCTTAAGATCACATCCCTAAGTAACAGCCGTCAAGCTTTGATAAAACTGATCATTTTTTCAACTGTACCATTTTCTCGAACCGATAACCGTATCATTGATGCAGTAATATGTAAATCAACTTCATATCCACTTATGCTTATCCGGGGACCGAAGTCTCTTCGGCACAGACTTAATACCCGCTGAATCCTTGCGAATCCCGGCTTCGATAAACCTTATAAAATCTAATCATTCCACATTCTTGTTACTTCTTCTAATTCTAAGTTCTCGAATTGCATTTTGTATACATCTGGTTTCTTTAAATGATTCAAAAACTCCAAACCAAAAGCTGGATCAAAATGATTCATCATCAAAGTCATTACAAGACCATGAGTTCCGATTGCTATTGTCTTCCCTCTGTGCTCTTTTAATATGGGTTCTAGAACTGAGATTGCTCTTTTTTGACAATCAGCATTAGACTCTCCACCCTGCATCGTATAATCAGGGTCTTTAAAACTCTCTCTGATACTAGACATTAACTCTGCATTTTCAATCATATAAGATGCAAAATGACGTTCTCTAAGATCTTCATATACTTTAATATCTAACTTTAAGTGCGCGGCCAATCCCTCAACACTAAGAATTGCTCGAGTATAAGGACTTGATATAATTATGTCTATTCCTTCACCTATAAGTAATTTCGTTACTTTTTCAATATCAATCTTTCCTTTTGGGGTAAGCCCTCTTGTTCTTTCATTTCCTTCATTGTATGGTGATTCTGCATGCCTAACCATATAGATAATTGTCTTCATACAGGCCTCCTTTAGATGCTTTCATTCAATATGGATATTTTTTAGGAGCTAACGAATTTTTCGGACATTCATATTATATTTGTATCATTTTTATACACGCTAATGTAAATTCACAGTGTTGATCTCCTGTAATATTCACGGATTTTTTGCGGGTAACATTGGAGATCCAACCCAAAAGTGGACATTAAGGCGTAGACCCAACGATCAATACCAAATGCTGCACAACCAGAGTGCAGGTGTTTTTTATCCATTGAGGACGTTATATCAAATTCCCTACATAGCGTATCTTTGACATTATTAAATGAGGCGATGGAAAAGGAAATATCTGAATTGGGGATCTCCACAACTAATTCATATTTCATATCTGCAAGCATTTGATGTTGGGCTCGTGAGGAATCCTGAGGAAAATAAAACGGGTCGTGTGCAGTTTCTATTCTACCGCAAAAACCTAATTCATTGAACAGCTCCCAGATCTCCTCTAAAATTTCATTTCGTATTTGAGAAACAAATTCGGGTTGTCCAAAATAAATAATTTCTCTCATTGAAAATTCGTTCATTCGATGTTGGCCAACTCTCCAGGCTGCTTCGTGTCTAAAACAGCTTCCTTCAGCCGTAAAAACGATCGAATCCTTTATTTCTTGATTTTTTAGCTCCTGGTAACAATGAAAACATACAGCAGGCGAAAGCATAAATTCATTCAGCCTAACAAAATTTTGAATATCATTTTCAATTTTAACTTGTTTGAGTGCGTAATAGTCATGAGGCAGTTCAGCTACAAAGTATGCATTTTGAGGGAAGTAATTTACATATTTACATACATCCATTACCTCACGTTGAATAAGAGCGGAATATTTTCTGTTTTTTGCGTTGTAGTTTTGGCTGATGTTTTGAAAAATCAAATCAAATATGGAATATAGTTCTACTGCAAGTTCTTTTTTCATTGTTCCATTCAAATCAAAATAATTCGCTATCTCAGTTTGATCAATTTTAGGATAGGTTTGCTTTTGTTGATTTTGCGTTTTAATCAAGCGAGATCCCATTGCTCTTATTTCTTTTTCTTCAAGGATCATTTTGTGGACAATACCAAGCAAATATTCCGTATTGGATTCGTTCTCACTTTCAATAATGATCTCACTATTGATTTCGTCGTATGTACATGCACATATTCCCTCCATACTATAGGCCAATTTTAAAGTGAGTGCGTGTGCTTGTTTTTCATTTAGCACCCCTGTAACAGGAACCCGTATAGACATGACTAATTACCTCCTTCGGATTGGAACTATATCAAGCATTTAAGAGCGTAACATAAGGAATCAAAACAAAATCAAGCAGGACTCTCAGAATGATCTAGGGAAGTCCTGCTCCTAATTCAATACATACTATATTTCATTGATTTGTCTACGACGCTCATAAATTGCGGGCATAATCATATATAACAATAGGATCGCGATCACGCCAGATAAACCAACAAAAATGGTAATACCTATTGGTGATAAAACATGTGCTAAATAAACCCCTATCGCACCAATCAAACTAGCACCTTTAGTGGCAATTTTGTTAAGCGCCAAATAAGAACCTCGCAAATGATCAGGGGCAAGATCTCCTAGAAGGGATTCATAAATAGGCACAAACAGCACTTCTCCTAGAACCGCTATTACCATTATTCCGAATAAAATCCACGCTTGATTGCTGTATGATAAAATCACATAACCAAAAATATACATTGAAAACCCTATAAACATCGTTCTTTTTTCAGGCCATGTTTTTATTAATTGCGTGAAAATAATTGAAAGAATAATGACAAGTATCGTGTTCTCTGTTCTCAAATAACCGTAAACCTGTATTCCATCTAACGTCCAATTTAGAGGTGACAGTACAAAATCCTGAATGTTATTTTCTAAGCGAATGGCTATAAAATTTGCCAAATGGCTTTCAATCGAAAATAACAACATACTAGCTAGGATGAAAAGGATAAACAGAGAATCTTTCATTACAGTCCTATAATTAAGAAATAGATCCTTAAATACATTTTTCTTTTTGTTTTGCTCCTCTTGGGGCATGTTTGTTTCTACAATAAATTTGTAAGTAATGATGAACGAGCATATGGAAGAGAATAATAACAACATGAATAAAAAGAATAAATGGTTATTGAATAATAACGCTCCAAGCGTGCCCCCCAAAGCTATAGACAGGTTGGTTGCCCAATATAATATACTGTACATTAATTTTCTCTGTGCTGAATTAGTTACATCAAGAAGCATGGCTTCTGAGGCGGGACCATATAATCCGGAGCATATACTATTCATCACAAAAAAAACGATGGTTATATAAGGAAAAGCGTTGCCGGGTAAGTTTGATAACAATAACATGAGATACGTGAATACACGTAAGCCCTCCGATAAAATCATCAATTTCTTACGTCCGATTCGATCCGAGAAATATCCTCCCAACATACCTGCAGCCATGTTACACAAAATGGCAATGGAGAGAATTAAACTTGTTGCACTAATTCCGATAAATCTGGCGAAATAGATAGACATAAAAGGAAAGATCATGTTGGATGTGAGGGTACTAAAAAAAATAATAATAACCCTCAGTCTCACATTTCGATGCAATTGAAAAAATTCACTCATGAGAATTTCCTATGATTACGGGTTCAGTGTGGTATTCCCACACGGTGTTTTCCTGGAACCATAAATACAACATATGCAGTCGATCTTCTATCTCTGTCTGACTATCTCCATATATTAATAGTGAAGCAATGGCATCTACGCTTGATTCGGCACCATTAAATGATTTTCCGATGTTTTCTTCTTTTATGGTGCACTTTAGTACCCATTCAAAGGGCAGATTAGAATCTACAGATAACAACTTTCCGTTTTGAGGAGGTACCAACATCCAACCCGTTAGTCTATTTGAGGTCTGGTTTAATTTTATGGTTTGACCGCATTGGGATCTTATAGATTCTTGCAATATATCAATTCCGGTCGCAAACTTTACACCGTCATTAATTTCCCCTCCACCCACACGACAGGCGACTTCACATAATAATATTTGATCATTAGCAGTATGAAAAAACTCTGCATGAAATGCAATAGGATGGTCGGGTACGGGGAGTGCATTTAATACGGTTAGCAATGTTTGCTGAAGTCTTTCATAGAGCGAGTCTTCTTTATCCAACATCACGGAGCCCAAAAAGTTATTATCCTGAAAAGCCAGGCATCCATTGATATAGCGGGAAGGGCTATACAATAAAATCTCATTTTTCTCGTATAATCCATCGATATGATACATATCTCCATCAACAAAACATTCAGCCTCTAGATTCTTGTCGAGACCGTTAGCTAGAAGTCGCTCAAAATCGATTTCATCATGGACGATTTTTACACCTACAGAAGCTGCGCTATCCACCGGCTTGATCACGATAGGAAGACCATGTTTCTTTTTGAACTCTATTAAATCAAATACATGATTTATTCTTACGAACGCAGGTACATTAGCTACTTCGGAAACCTTTTCTTTCATAACAACTTTATCCCTGAAAGCAAGTGCACTTTCCGCAGTTTGCCCTTTAATGTTTAGATATTCTCTAAGCTGTCCAGCTTTCAATAAATCAAATTCGTGAGCAGCAATGATCCAATCAATTTTCTTTGTTTGATGAAGCTGGACAATTTCGGAATAGACTCTTTCATCAGTATCGACATTCTCATATCCAATTTTCTCATCGAAGAAATCACCAAAATGCTCAATATGTTTATGCTTCGAAAAGATTATGAATTCACTATTAATACCACTGAGCCACTCTTCGTAATTGACTGTATTCGGAGAAAACCTATTTATGATAACCGTTCGCACAAGCTCCACTCCATTTCACTAATAATTGCAATCCAATATGAATTCTAATATGCCACTTATATTGGAGTGACTGCCTGCTCACTAATTGTATTTATTACTTTTCTTCATATCCAAATGTTTTGGATAAGTAATAGAATTGGTTGTTTACCAAGATGTAAAAAGAGAACAAGTAAACACCTTGCATTAATTCCGAGCTTGGCTTCAACTTAATAAATATGGATGAACTTTCACCTGGCTGAATTTCCAATTTATCCTGATCAATTTCCACATCAATAAGTTCGCTATCAATGCTAATCCCTGCAATGTTTATTTCGAGAGGCACATTTTGCTGATTACTTATCTCATACAATTTCGCCTCTAAACCCTCTCTCCCAAAACGGAGATATGGATTCCCTTTGATCGACAATGCAGCCTCAGGAAAATCAGATATGCATCCACACTGAAAACATTTATAACTTATTCGTTTCACTGACTTCCCTGGTCCTGTCATAATCGAAGATTCAAATCTTGCACTTGCATAACCACAATCATAACAAGTAGAAGTAAAGGCAAGCGCAGTGATATTCGTACGCTTTTCGCTTATCTTTTCAAAAAATATATCCCTTTTGCTGCTTGTATAGGAAATCATCTGACTATATATTTCATGACTCACATTCGAATACTTCTGTTCCAATTTGTGCATCATCTTTTCCAGCTTGTTTCTCGATTGTAAACAATAACGATATCGACGATATAAATAAGGGACTGATTTCCAATAGTTATGAATATCCTCTATTCTCCCTTTTAAATTGCTGCCTATGGAAACACATTCCTTAAAAAAATCCAGACTTTCTTGATAGATTTCAATTCGCTTCATCGCTTCTTCCACATGATTTCGTACGGTTATGACCACATGAATCTCATCACTTTCAAACGGTTGGTTTGAGAACAAAAGCAATTTCACACTGGAAGCATTACTTTTAATAAAAGCGAAGTAAAGTTTCTTCTGATGTAAAGATATTTGTCTATGATCAGAGTCCATAAGGAATATCTCCGCAATATCCAACCCATGCAAACTCGATTCTTCCACCTGAATATCAACCTCAGCATATGTTTCTTGAGCTATATCAGACAGGGTAACTTCGACCTTTGATGCATCAGTCATGGACACACAAGTCTTCTTGACTTTAAGACCCCCATAGATCAAGTTTGGATCACCAATTTGAGAGTAATAGTTGTTTTCAATACCGCTATACCTAAGGAATTCATTGATATACTGTGTTTTGACCCCCTCGGAATACCCGTATTTCGATAAGTTATGGGCCAGAATATTCTCAGTAATATCACCAATT
The DNA here is from genome assembly GCF_047246825.1 of Paenibacillus xylanilyticus. Taxonomy (GTDB): domain Bacteria; phylum Bacillota; class Bacilli; order Paenibacillales; family Paenibacillaceae; genus Paenibacillus; species Paenibacillus xylanilyticus_B. Next base: position 2,443,589 of record NZ_JBFOLB010000001.1, read on the forward strand.
TTAATACTCGGTGTTGTTATGACACTTAATGCATGCCCTTCAATAAGATTCCTAAGTATCGTATGACGATATGGAATAAAACTTTGAGCTCCATCACCAAGATTACAGCCATTCAAAAACAGGAACTTCGCATACAGGTCCTTGATGGAAAGCCGTTTGCGATTCTCAATGCAGCATTGATCTGTGTGTAACAGGCAACGTGGTGAGAATTGGTTACATTTTTCAGTAACGTTATCGTTATCGGGCTCATCTGCCTGCACACTACAAAACAAATAATCATTCATGACGATTGCACATTCGCGACAATGAGACATATAGTTAAACTCAAGCAGCCTGCTTTGGCGAAATACTAGGTCTGATGTGCTTTCCAGGGAACAATGATCTCGAGGTAGGTAATGGGTTTCCATCTGACCTGCGACGGCCTGTATGGCCTCATCCTCTCGGAGTTTAATCCGATTGGCCAGCACAGAATTCATCCGAATACTGCTATTTAACTTGTCCTCTAGCACGATACGCTTCAACAAATACAAACTTAAAGTAGTGTAATCGGTAAAAGGAAGAAATCCCATGGGCTTTGCAAAATGAGCTAGTTTAAGATTACTTTCTCCATTTAGGAGTGAGTAAGGCATAATAAAAAACCAAGAGTCATCGTGGTCTCTGACACTTAGCCCTTTATTTTGGGTGAACTCATCCAAGCTATTCAGGCTTACCACTTTCTTGCTAAAATAAATAGCATATAATAACGCAAAAAGGGATTCTTCCACCCCCCACGTTGAACTCTCCACCCACAGACAAACTTCGCGGCAGGTAGAGGGCAGAGCAGCATTATGCTGTGCAATCAATTCTTCGATGGAGTCTGTACAATGGATCTCAGAAGCAACAGGTATGTATGGGCTTTCCGAGAATAGATGTGCGCAATCTTCTTTTTCCAGAAAAGCAAAGATGCTTTCTTGATTTTCTTCGAAAACAGGCACCATCTTTGGTGAACCCACTGTTCCAATCCGATCTTTAACAAAAAAACGCAGCTGATTTTTAGATGACAATGAACGAAGTATGACTGAAGGATTATGCATGTTGAATGATTTCTCCATTGTCCCATTTCATTGACGTTTGAAACCAATCCACTGCTGCCAGTAATCGTTCTTCTATATCCTGTTCACTATTGGCAATTAATACAAAGGAAGCCAGACAATCATTGCAGTTACGACCATAGTTAAAGTGTTGGTTAGAGGATGCAAGAAGCTCAAAATCGATTATCTCATCCGGGTACTCCGTTTCTGGGGGGCCCAAAAACGTACCTTTCCCTGGATGGACAAGCACATTACCACTGATCGTCCGCGGCTCTCTCTCAACGGATTCCCAGGATATCGGGATACCACATTGCATTTGAACCCATGTTTTCATTAAATCAATATTAAAGGCCGTTTTTAATGTTATACCGATCTTCGAACCACCTACACGACTGGCAATCTCACACAATATTAATTCATCATCCTCTGTGTGGAAAACCTCCGCGTGGAATGCAATAATCTCCGGGCATGGTAGATAGGATAAAATCTGGTTTACCATCTCATTCAACCGCTTAACAAGTGGATTATCAGCTTCTAGAATGTAACTTCCTGATGGTTTCGCATCCATATAAGCGAGACAAGAATTAATGTATACAGAAGGCCAGCAAAATAAAAGCTCCCCCTTCATGGCAAGACCATCAATATGATAAATTCGTCCCGATACAAATTTCTCCGCGATCCATTCTCCCTTGAAGCCTTCTTCTAATCTGTGCTCCAGTTCTGATTCTGTATGAATAATCGCTACTTCTTTGGAGCCTGTCCCGTCTACTTTCTTCACTGCGATTGGATAGGAATGAGATGCAACAAACTTCAATAAGTCCAGACTAGAAGTTACCTTGCAATAAGGCGACAGCTGGATGTCTGAATGTTTTAGTTTGTCTTTCATCATCACTTTATTGCGAAATGCTAAAGCACTCTCCATCGTTTGGCCTGGAATGCCTAAATAGTCCCGTAATTCCGCTGCACGAATCAGATCTGATTCAGAAATAGCAATAATGGCAGTGAACTTGTATATTTTATGTAGAGCAATAGCTCGCTTCTCGACATTACCATTGACCGAAAAATGATCGAACCATTCCATGTGTTCATAGTTATTTACAACGTGATTATAACTTAACTGGTATTCGGAGGAAGACAACATCACTAGTTTTTGTTTTGTTGAGATTAACCAGCTTTCATAGGGTGTGATGGCATGATCTCTTCGATTGATTATTAAAATAGCCACAATGAGATACTCCTCTCTATACTTTGGCAGGGGATAACTCATAAAAGGTTATGGTATCCGCATCACTACAATAGATCGCCCATTTTGAAGGTGTGCTCTTTATATCTCCAACATTAATAAGGTATTTTTCATACTTGTCCAAAGGTATCGGACTCCCCAACTGAATGGGAATTTCTTCATAAAGCATCTCTCCATCGACCTGATTGACACCAAATAATCTTTGATCATGATTATGACCATAAAAAAAAAGCCGATAAGTTAACATTGCATTTTCAATTAACGGATGGAACACATCGGGGTCCCTCTCTACCCATGACAGCTGATGACCATGGATAAAGAGCAGATCCCCTTTGGTAATTTCTCTTGGATAACCTAAAAAGATAGCGATATTTTCAGGTATTTGCGTTGAAGGCATGAGCTTCATCAGTTTTTCTTCCTGATTACCGATAACGCCTGGAAACGTATTAAGTGTATGGATAAATGAATGCGTTGAATCCATAACATAGTCGGATAATGGCATCGGTTCTATCGCAGTTTCATCCGCTGAATATACGGGTGTTTTCTCCACTTCAAAAACATCACCCATACATATGATTTCCGCTTCAGTTTGATCTGTACGTATTTTGGTTACCACTTGTTCCGCTTGAGCAAACCGACTATGAATATCGCCAATTAAAGCAATCTTCATTTCGCACTAACGTCCTGTTCTACTTTGGAAAAATGCTGTTGGATGTATTCAAGAATATGCTGGTTATCTTCTAAGCGGCCCGCAAGAATATGATCTCCATCATGCAGAGCCGGGACAAAAGGTACACCCGTAAGCTCAATCAGTTCTGTTCTTTCGGATCTTTCTTTCGTAACATTGATATTGATGTAAGAAACACCCAGGTCGGTTAACAGTTCCCTCACAGGCTTACAATAGGGACATTTTTCTCTTTGGTATAACTTAAACATAGACTGATTCCTCCGCTAATGAATTTTGAATGGCTTGCAGACTACTTCCTCGATCAAAGGTATAGCCCATTTCGCTTAAACTCATTTCAATAGCACCGAAAATACCCATTATGTCGATTACATCAACTGCACCGACATGACCAATTCGAATACCGGTATCTTTTAATTCACCTTGTCCGCCTGTTACGGTAAGCCCAAATTTGTTACTGAGGATTTGAAGTAACATTTTTGCTGACATACCACCAGGTGCTTTAGCAACGGTAACCGTATTACTTCTTACCTTCGGATCCTGAACGAACAATTCAAAACCTAATGCTTCAAGTGCAGCTCCTGCCGCCTTAGCAATCCCTTGATGCCTCCGTACACAAGCATCGTAACCTTCATGATTTAATAATTGTAAAGATACCTGCAGAGCTTGAAGCAGAGATACACCAGGGCTTGAAGGAGCCATCGGATAAAATTTGCGATAACGTGCAAAAGAGAAATAATAACTGCGCGGCTTCACCCGATCAATGACATTCCATGCTTTTGCGGACACACTAACAAAAGCGAGTCCAGGTGGCATCATAAATCCTTTATGTGACGCAGCGAGTACGATATCCAGCCCCCACTCGTCCATCTCTAGCGCATGAGATAACAAACCACTGATTGCATCCACAATAACGAGCGTATCTTTATCCTTAAAATACTGCCCAATACTTTGGATATCGTTCTTAACTCCTGTAGAAGTCTCACTATAGACGACTAAGATGGCCTTCGCATCCGGGTGCAGTTCGTACGTTGCCGCAATGGATTCCATTGAGGCAGATGTTCCCCATGGAGTGCGGATCTCTACCACTTCGACACCCTGAATGCGGCAAATATCTACAAATCGCTCACCGAAATACCCATTGGACACTACGATTGCCTTATCGCCAATATTTAAGCTATTAGAAATTGCCGCCTCCATCGCCCCGGTCCCTGATGAAAGTAAAATGTAAACATCGTTTTGTGTCCGAAACCATTTGGGAAGCTCCTGATTAATTTCCTCAATCAATGTCTGCATTTGTGGCGAACGATGATGAATGACTTCCTTTGCACCAGCCATTAAAATTTCATTGGGAACCTGCGTCGGTCCCGGAGTTGCCATACGAAGTTTCATAGTTATATTTTCCTCTCTATAAATCAATAAAAAGGGTACGGGTTGCTTCCTGCAAATCAAAATCAAATAAGACAACACGATGGGTGGGAGACATTGCTAATTTATAATTGCTTACAGGAAGCGAAAGACTTGTTCCTAAAATGGAACTCTTGATGTGGGAACTTCCATTCATATCACCAGTCGTACGAAAATGTTGGTATTCATATTTTTTTTCATGGGGGGCTATTTCATTTAACATCTGTAACAGATCTTGAACCGCACCGGGCTCATAACGCATGACGGTTAAGCCAATCGTACTTCCAACTGCACATACATGTACGATCCCACTGCCTTTTTCCATGTCTCCCAGGCAGCATTCAATTTGCTCTGTAATATCATAGGAATGATCAGAGCCTTTCGAAGATATTTTTATTTCTTTTAACATCGCGCGCTCCTACGTTCCTAAATTTAGCTAACTAATGATTTCTTTTCAGTCACCATGTTGACAATGGAGCCGATTGATAAAAAGTTATCAAGAACTAGATCCTTGTCTTCAAACATTATGCTAAAATCATCCTCCAATTTAACAATAATGGCTACGGATGCAAAGGAATCAATCGGCAAAATCTCTTGCTCCGCAGGTGTTTTTTCGAGCTTTGTCACTGTCATGACAATATCGATTACTTTTTGCTTCAACTCATTATCCATAATTCCACCTACTTTTCATGTCATTTTTTCTTTAAATTGTTCCAGTCTTGAAGTTCCTTCTAATTCATCCGCATTAGAAAGGGAGAAAAAGCGCTCGACAAATGATTTCTTCCATTTCACGGCGCTGCCATAATCCAGCTCTCCGTACTTTTCCAGAAATGTTTCATCTCTAATATTTAAAATCGGTTGGAGCTCGTCTGAATAATGTTCATCATACAAGTAATCTAAATAGTAAAAAGAGTAGAACAACGCTTCAGTTGCAAGCAGGTCCTTAGCTCGTTTTGCGAGTAAATTCCAATCCAATCGCCCGCTTTCCAACAGGTTCAGCGTACATTCTCGCAAATCACAAAACTTAATCAAATTTAAATCGGCATGCAGTAGTACCCATTGAACGTTGGTTGCTTCTTTATATAAATGGATGGCGATATGAATCAAAAAATCCATTTCTTCAAGTAAATAAGCAGGTGTATCTTCTAAATTAGTTTGTACTGCATTCTCTAGTAATTCTTTTGATGCTTGATAATTTTTCTTTAGATCAACATCGTAAGAAAAATCGATATCGATATGCCTTACGAGTGGGTCCTCAGAAAGTTTTACATGCGGATAAATGTTGCCAATATGCATTTTCCAAAGCATTTCCTCTTGTCTCGATACTTGGTTTATCGTGTTACTGGACCAATCATAATCACCAATCACATACCCAAGTGATTTAAGCACCTGAGAAACTTTGTTTCGATCCGATAAATCAATCAAGAAGTCCAAATCATTACAAATTCGAAGACCCATATCTTTATATACTTTTGGAAGAAGCACAAAGCCTTTGAGGGGGATCGCTTTGATCGATTCTTGATCAAATGCTTGTAAGACCTGCAACCCTTCGGCAAACATCAGTTCATTACGATGTTTGTTACTGATATAGTAGGAATTGAATAATCGCTTATACATGTTTTTAATTTTTCCTGTTTGATCTAATCGCAGTAAGTGGCCGCCGATCAGCTGAAGCACCTTGTGACGATTCGCCAAAGAAACCAATGTATCGATATCAAATCCCTTATCAATAATTACTTTAGCTTCTTCTTCGTTTTCTACTGTCATCTCAATACGTGAGCAGAGCAGTAGAAGCCTTTCATGATCTTGAAGCTGTATATTTTCGTTCATTTTATCCTCCTAAATGCAGTGGTAATGAAATACTCTCATGTTCCGGCAGTACCCCTGAACCGATGATTCGGAACGCTTGCACTTGCTCTAACATTTCTGTAATTTTGCTGACAGATAATTGAAGCTTGTCATGATTAACTTTTATATAATGATTCCAGGAACTGTCGCTGTTCTCGGGTATCGTTTCAATATTTTCTCCTATTCTATCTTGATGATTGGATAACGATTCAATGAAGCAATGGGGAGAAGATGAAACGGTTGGATAAAAAATATACGCCACCGGGCAATGTACTCCTGGTTCAGATGATGGCATTAGTTCTCTGAATAGCTGGGGATCAACGGCTACCTTATGTTTAGGCGACCAAATATCCTTAATTTCTTCCGCATTCATGTTTATATTTACTTTCTTGATCACTTCCGGGTATTTGGTAAGTGTTCCTATGCCGATATGGGGGTAATCTGGCCAACCACTCGCCATCAGAACACCATTTTCTTCAAATAGAAACGTCTTGTCTCCGCTCATTAATTGATAGCCGAACCGATGTACCAATTCCATGATTGTCGTTGTTTTCCCAGATCCTTTCGGCCCTGTAATCAAGTAGGCTAAGCCATTACGGAAAGCACACGAAGCATGAAGAATTACGGTTCCTTCATTTTCTTCATTCTTAATCACGACATCTCTAATCAGCTCAATTAAAATCAAATTAAATGCTTCAGAGGTTATGTCGCCACTTGTAATGTCAATGAATTTATTAGAAGCATCAAACGTTAAGAGCGTATTTGTATGCTCGCAGAATAAATACTCTTTTTCTCCAATTTGCTGACGTACAGCCGGAATCGTAAAAAATGCAGATGCACTTTTTCGAATATATACAGATTCCCAACCCTGATTATCAGCATAATTTGCAAGATCTGCTGCTCCCTTTTGTATAAGAATGGTTGCTATACACGAAGAAGTATCATCCAATGGTTCATGGATAACAAAATGTGTGCTGAAGAAGTCAATCACCCTGTCTATTTGAACTCCATCCTCAACCAACATAACAACGTTTGAATTCAGAAAATGAAGTGTAATCGTTTTGATCTCAAACACCTCTATTCAGATATTTAGAAATTACTTGGTAATGTGATTATGATCCCTATAGGCTCTTCGCATTCCGGCCAAAGATTTCTTTATCGGATGCGCATCCTCCCATTCAATTAAGGAAGTAATGAGTTCTTGGGTTACAGGGTGAAGACTTTCTCTATATGCTTCATCCTTCATCCAAGGACGTGACGTATATCCGCCCTTCTCTTCGTCCTTGGCTTGCAAGCTAAAATGGACAGTCCGTCTTTCACTACCCGCTTTAGTAGATCCACGGTGAAGAATTAAAGCATTAAATAGTACGAGATCACCAGGTTCACAATACAGTGTGACTTCATTAGGGAGAGGGGACGATTCTCTGTTTAAAATCGCTTGCAGTTCTTGTTCATTCAATGCTCTGATATGCGTACCAGGAACAGCTTTAAAAGCTTCATCTTCATATAAAGAAAGATTGGCTAGCAGAAACGTAGTTTGTCCCTGTTGATCAAAATCATAGGGATCTTGCTGATCACGGTGCCAAACCAGATTGTAATCCACTTTTTGAGGAGCCCAGAAAGAATGCATTGTCCAAAATCGAAGTTGATCACCAATGATTTGAGATATAGAAGACATAATTTTCGGATTAGCCAACAACTCGTCAAAAGAAGGATGACGAAGTTCCGGAGACAAGATGTCCGCAACGCCCCATGTATCATAGTCCTCAACCTTTTGGGTATACCTGGCCTTGAACTGTAAAGGATCACTGTTAACTTTTTGATAAACCAATTCTATTGCCGATCTTAACCTTTCTAAATCCTCGGCTGATATTACATTCTTCAATAAAATGAATCCATCCTGATGATAGGATTTCAGCTGATCAAGGGTTAACAAGGCAAACAGCTCCTTTATCGTTATTTACTTATAACCGGCACTTCCACCTTTTTATATCTTTGTTCTGTATAGTAGTCTTCGGCATCAAGCATTTCTTGAAGGCCTTGCAATTTAAAAACATCTTGAACCGATGCGATTTTATCTTCGATCTGTAAGGTATTCCCTGCTAATTTGATTTGCTGGAATGTTTGTCTGATCGCGTGGATGGAAGTTCTGAGTCCATGATTTGCATAAATAACCATTTTCACTCCATACTCTTGCAGTTCTGAGGCACTAATCTGAGGATAGGTTGTGGGTACCAGGATGATGGGTAATCTATTGGAATAGAGACTTAAAAAATGTAAAATTTCAGACGGATCATTTTTCTTAGAATGAATTAATATAGCGTCTGCTCCTGATTCTTCATAAGCCTCCGCTCTCGCTACAGCCTCATCCATTCCAGCACCCGCAATGAGTGCTTCAATTCGAGCAATTACCATAAAATCAGGGTTACGCTGTGTATCCTTAGCAGCTCGTATTTTTCCGGAAAACTCTTCAATGGTAGCGAGCTTTTGTTCTCCCCCAGCAAAACTATTTAACTTGGGAAACAATTTATCTTCCATGCAGACAGCAGCAATACCATTACGTTCGTATTCACGTACCAAATGCATTACATTATTTACATTTCCATAACCCGAATCACAATCTGCGATCACCGGAATGTTGGTTACAGCATCCATTGAAGCAGCGGCTTGTAAATATTGCGTCATCGTGAGGATATTCGCATCCGGCACAGCATTTACTGCGGAAATTTCCAGACCACTTGCCCATATTCCGTCAAAACCCGCTTCCTCTACTAGCTTTGCACTTAATCCATCATGCGCTCCAACGATTTGGATAATTTGATCACCGGCGAACAAACTTCTGAGTTTTTGTGCTTTCACAATAAATCTCCTCACTTTTTGGGAATGGTACTTCCTTGTTCCAACTGAATTATTTCTCCTGTCTTTTCCACGATATCCGCGTCGACTCCAAGCGGCATCAGCTGACCAATTCGGTAGCCAAGGTACATGGGATCAAGAGCATTCGCTTTGCTGACACGATCAATGTGCTGATAGTAATAGTAATGTAAGTTATTTAGTCCACAGATTATTTCCGGCTGGGCAATTTTCATCGGCACCGTTAATACCTTCTCAAGGAAATACTCGGAAAGCTGTAATATAGGCGTTAAATCATATTCCACTTCATACCGCTTCCACTTATTCATGACCGCTGCGAATTGCTCAGTAGCCAGATTACCTGCTCCTCTAGCCATTCCGCATATGGATGTGTCAATGTAAGACACCCCTAAATCCAAAGCTCTCAGCGTATTAGCAAAAGACAACCCAAGATTGTTATGTCCATGAAACCCAAGTGGTATCTCTGTCTTATTCTTTAATGTACTTACAATGGTTGTAATATCGTCAGGATGAAAAGCACCGTAAGAATCTGCAAAATAAAAGACGTCAGCGCCTGCGTGTTCGGCCTCTTGAGCAATCATGGCTAATTCACCAGCACCAATATAACTCGCTGACATCAAGTTCAAACAAACTTTAAATCCCCAGTCTTTCAGTACAGAGACATAGGTTAATGCATTTTGCACATGTTGGGGGTATGCAGCAATACGAATCCAAGTCACACATGAGTCTCGCAAGTCTTCTAGTTGACGAAGTGCACAGACTTCAGGAATTACCATGACAGCATACTGTGAATACCTGAGTTGTTGCGGAAGGGAAAGAATCAATTCAGCATCGCACTTGGCAACGCTTCCAACCTGAGTGGATCGATTGCTCCCCGATCCACCGCGATATCCAATTTCTATAATCTCAACGCCTGCATGATCCAATTGATGGATCAGCAGTTTAATCTCTTCAGGTGTAAACATCCACATGTTCAGATTTCCGCCATCTCTCAATGTGCAATCCAACAACGATATTTGGCTAATGGTTCAAACCTCCGTTTCACAGGTACAAATCAAGAGACACTCACAGCCAAAGTAGACGTAAAGCGTTTTACAATTTCTTGTGGTGTCCACTCTACACGTTTTCCAATTTTCCCTGAATTAGCTTCTACCTTGCAATGAATCATAACGGGGCCTTCTTCCACGATCTCCGGGAATTGATCCAGAGATTCAATAACATGCACCTTGTTATACCCTATATTTTCCATGATTGATTTTGAGTTTGAGATGGGAACGGTGTGTTGTCCCCCTGTACTTTCATGCATTTCGTTATCTAAAACAATATGGATAAGATTGGAGGGTTTGTGCTCGGCAATCATAAGCGTAATACCAAAATTCATTACAAACGACCCATCCCCATCCAGAACAATAAATGTGTTTTGAGGATTCGTTTTGGCCAATCCTAAGGCAATAGGTGCCGCCATTCCCATCGAACCAACCATATAAAAGTGTTCTGGCCTATCACTGGCATTATACAAATCTCGCGTAATGTATCCACAAGTTGATATGATATGAGCATCTGGATAATCTGTAATCAATTTTTCTATAACTTCTATTTTCCTCATATGGCCTCCTTAAATCGCCTCTTTAATTAACAAAGCAACCGGCATGCTATTCTTTTCAATAAGCTCAGTACAAGCTTTAACAGAAGCTGCACTATGTTCTTTGTCAAATTCCACATAAGGTATTTTAATAGCATCTAGTACATGAAGAAGCCTCTCGCCAATGAGATCATGTTCGACTGCATCATTCTCAAAGGCCCCTCTCCAACTGATGATTAACAAAGCTGGAATATGATAGATTGAATATAATGATGTCAGGACATTCATCGAATAGCCCAGACCTGAATTTTGCATTAAAATTGCACATTTCCTGCCACCTAAATGCATACCTACGGCAACTCCTAATGCAGAATCCTCCCGAATTGCGGGCATATAGACAATCTCTTTCTTTTCAACATACTCCTTATCTTCTAAAATCCTAAATAGTCCTTTTAATAATGAACATGGCACTCCAGTATACGCATTGTAGCCTTGTTCATATAATTCATTTGTGATGCTTAACGCTTCATTACTCATTCACAATATCTCCATCTCTACGTTAGTTTGTATAAACCGTTATCTTACTTTCTCAATAATGCTTTCCATAGAAAGAGAAGATGAAATAATTTTATTGGAATAGGGGTGGTCCTTTTCGATGTGATACATACGAAGCGCGTCCGTATCCTTCAAAATATGGCCTGTCAAGATGCATGCAACCGTTTCGTCCTTATCGATTATGCTTGCTTGTATTAACTTTTTGACACCGGCTACCGTTGCTGCTGAAGCAGGTTCACAACCGATTCCAGAAGCATCTACCACGGCCTTAGCATTTAAAATTTCCTCATCCGTGACAGACATTGCTACACCGTTGGTCTCCTCGAGCGTACGCATCGCTTTACGCCAACTTGGTGGGTCACCAATATTAAGGGCTGAAGCTAAGGTGTATGGGTGCGGCTCAGGTTCAAGCACTTGTTTTTGTGCAGTGATCATCTTGTAGAATGGGCTGGCTCCTTCCGCCTGAATAACAGCAACTCTAGGCAATTTATCAATAAAACCTAAGGCGAACAGATCGGAAAGACCTTTTCCTAAAGCCGATACATTACTCAGAGCTCCACCTGGCACCACAATCCAATCTGGCAGTTCCCAGTTCAGGTCTTGTGCAAGTTCATACACAATGCTTTTCTGACCTTCAATCCGAAAAGGGTTAATCGAATTACAAATATATAGGCCCAGCGATTCGCTATGTTCTTCTAAAAATTTAATTCCGTTATCATATGTACCTTCGAAGGAGAAAATATTCGCACCATACGCCAAGGTCTGCAGTACTTTATTTAAAGAAATATTTTTATTAGGCACAAAAACATAGGACTTTGTTTGTGCGATTGCTGCATACATTGCTAATGAAGAGGATGTATTTCCTGTGGAGGTACAAGTGAATCTGCTGTATCCCATGGATTTACCATGTGTAACCGCAACGGTCATGCCATTATCTTTGAAGGAACCACTTGGGTTTTCACTTTGCGCTTTTAACCATACGGATCTTGCCCCCACATATCGCTCCACGGTTTCCGGACTGTACAACCCTGTATTCCCTTCATATTTCGAAACAACCATCTCTTCTTCCACATCCGGAAAAATAAGCTCCTTATACCTCCATACACCACTGGCATATATGGACCGGCGGTCAGACAAACGTTGATGAAAAAGATGTTTTAGTTCGTCCGTATCGACTGCACTAAAGTCTTGTTGAATATCCAGCATCCCATTGCACGTACATGTATAACGGAATTCGCTATACTCCGTCTCACAATTTATACAGATATATTTCATGTTTTATCGATAGACTTCCCTGGTCTATCCTATCCCCCTCTTATTCTGACTTCATGTCGTCCTGGTAGGTTATTTAAAAATAGTTTTACAAAAAAATGATAGTTTCTGTTCCATTGCATAAACTTCGTCATTTAGACTTAATTCTTGTTTAATATTCAAAAAAAGGTTTTATTTTCCACTATGTTACACTAAGACGTTACTCTTGAAAAGCACTTTTTTCATATTTTTAAATTTAAAAGAAAAAGATAGTTTTTATCACATATTATTCTAAATAATGACAAATTTTGAGCGAAACATATACAGGAATGAACTATTTCAGAACAACGATAAAAGTCAAATCAAATTAAAAAAAAAACTTGTATAAGGAGGAGGAAGGCCAGCTATAAACACCAACTGGTAAAAGGAACACAAGCTATGAACGAGCTAAAGAGCAGCGAACGAATGGATCAATATCTGGGCATGTAGAACGAGAATGGGGCCACCGTTACTCGCTCAGAGGAATCTCCAAAACAAAAGAAAGGCCTTCTTCTTCCCAGATGGGGAATTAGACGACCTTCCGATGGTTTTGAAACATATAAATTTGGTAAAAGGTAGAGCGGGGCGCGGCTTGTGTAGTGGCAAGCCGCGTAAGGATGAGGTACAGCACCCAATGGGTGCTGTACCTCATGGGTAAGCGCCACGACCGCGAAGCCGTGACGCTTCTCCCGCTGCATGCCGCCAATCGGCCTATGCAGCTTCCTCCTTGCCGCTGCACCTACATGGCAGCGGCTTCTTCTCCCAGCGGCAGCGTGTAATACTGCGCCTGCTGCCCTTCATGCTGCTGGTACACCACGACCAGCAGCGTCCGGCCTTTCGCGGCAAGCGGGCTGGCGCCAGCTAGCACACGCTCAAGCCGGAACGGAAGCACGTCCAGTACGGCGTGCTTCTGCAGTTCCTTTTCGCCGAGACGAAGGTCGGCGAAAGCACGGGCACCCATGACCGTCTGTGCGGTCATGGCCGAGGTCATCGGCAGCGCACGCGAAGCGTTGCCGTCCACCCCGTCCGCCGCTCCATCCGCGGCGGACCCACCTGCGTCGCCCGCAGGGAGCGACGCTGCACCCCCGGCTTCGCTGCCGATCACACCCGCCGCATCTGCGGCAGAGTCTTCCCCGGCAGCAGCCGAACTTTCCGCAGCGGCAGTCGCACTCGTGCCGCTGCTTTCAAGCCATGCCGAGCCTGAGGCACCGGCAACGCGCGGCAGACGAACGTCTTCCGGACGTTCAGCCAACGTTTTCATATACAGAGCCCACTGATCCTTCTCCAGCGCATCGTCCCACCAGATTTTGCGCGGTTTGTACTTGTGGCCGAGGAAATAGTCCAGCTTCATCAGGCCGAGCACGATATCCATATGCGGCGTATTCCGCGATTCCAGGAAGCTGTGCAAACGGGTGAACAAATCCTCCAGCTGGTGGCCGATCTTCTGCCAGCCCTGACCTTCCCAGTAATCCCCGAACGCCTGGAAGAAATCAAACGGCGAATCAAATTCCTGCTCCATCAGATACTTCAGCGTATGGTCCATCCGGTGAGCGTTCCAGTATTTCTCCAGCACATCCTCCAGCCGTTTCAGGCGCACGATGTCGCTAAACGGCAGCACGTCGCTGCCCAGAATCTCATATGGTGCGTGATCCATATACGTATAATTGTACTTCTCCGCATCCAAACGCAGACCCGTACCCCGCAGCATTTTGAGGAATCCGAGCTGAAGCTCTTCCGGCCCCAGGGCAAATACATCGTTGAACGTTTTGCGGAACGTATTATAATCTTCCTCGGGCAGTCCGGCAATGAGATCCAGATGCTGGTCGATTTTACCGCTGGCTTTGACCTTGTTGACCGTACGGCTCAGCTTGGCAAAGTTCTGGCGGCGTTTCACCAGTTCATTCGTCGGATCATTCGTGGACTGTACACCAATTTCGAATCGGAAAGTCCCCGGCGGCGCATTCTCTGCCAGATAGTCGAGGACTTCAGGGCGCATGATGTCCGCCGTAATTTCAAACTGGAACACCGTCCCCTGATGGTTTTCAATCAGGAATTTGAACATTTCCATCGCGTAATCGCGCTTGATATTGAATGTCCGGTCCACGAACTTGATCAGCTTCGCACCCTTCTCAATCAGATACAGAATATCCGACTTCGTCCGCTCAATATCGTAATACCGCACGCCGACCTCAATACTGGACAGACAGAACTGACAACTGAACGGACAGCCCCGGCTCGTCTCAAAATAAACAACCCGTTTCCCGAGATCCGGGATATCCTCTTCAAAACGGTGCGGTGACGGCAGATCGTTCAGATCCGCCTTCGGCCGTCCTGGCATGAGAATGACCTCTTCCCCTTTGCGATACGCGAGTCCATACACAAAGTGGTACTTCTTACTTCCCTCCAACTCCGTCAGGAGCTGATGCAGCGTCTCTTCCCCTTCACCCATCACGATGAAATCGACATTGGGAATCCGGTTCATCCAATATTCCGTGTCGTAGGACACTTCCGGCCCGCCCAGCAAAATTTTCACGTCAGGCATAACCTTTTTCAGGTTATCAATGACCTTGATCGTCTCTTCGATGTTCCAGATGTAACACGAAAACCCAATCACGTCCGCGCCGCGCTGGTACAGATCAGACACAATATTCATGACCGGGTCCTTGATCGTATACTCCGCCAGATCAATATCAAAATCCTTCTCACTGTACGCCTTCAGACACCGCAAGGCCAGCGAGGTATGGATGTATTTTGCATTCAAAGTAGAGAGAATAACCTTCATGTTTCACAACCTTTGCCTGGACACCCAGACCATATTTTTTTTGGTAAAAGTAAAGCTCCACAGCCATCCTGACCCGGATGCTGTTCATGTAAACCTATATCGACACCAGTTCTGGATACTGTTCTTGTTATATCCCTATAAAAATCCATTCCATGTCTCATGGACATATCCTACATTTGTCTTTCAAAGGGTGGACACCCTTTTCAAAAAGACATCCACTTCCCGGCACCCTCTGATCTACTACATATAGGCCCAGGAACACTCATCGACTCCATATCCTGTACAAACCAACAATTGCTTTATCCAAAGCAATGTCCACCTTTTGAAAGACAATTCAGCTCATTCCGTCCACCATACAGAGACGCTTGCCCAACTTAGATCTGCAAAAGACTGCATTCAAGTTCCATCCAGGATCCACGATTCGCAATACACGATTCATAATCCATATTTCAAACGCCACTTTGTGGAATTTGAATCTCAGACCTGTGCCGAAGGCTTCTCCCGGTTCCATCAATAACCGCAAACTATCCCTAACACGTTCAACTTATTTTTCACCTATGCAAACAACCGAACATTACACATAAGTACCCTATACATATAAAATTCGATCACATCGGCCTTAAAACAAGAACAATAGCTTTACGTACAACAATCTGTACATTATCGAGAGCACGAATCCACCGACCGATAATCACTTCCACTCCTAATCATTTCCCTCTGGCTCACTCATACTCGTAAAACGCATCATCATCCGTATCCACTTCTTCGCCCGATTGTTTCTGGAAAAACTCCAGGAATGGCAGTCCATACTTGCGGTACTTGACCTCACCGACCCCTTTGATACTCAGCATGTCACGTTCCGTCTGCGGACATACCACACTCATCTCGCGAAGCGTCGCATCATTGAAGATGATGTACGATGGCACATGCTCTTTCGCCGCCAGATCGCGCCGGATCAGACGCAGCTGCTCAAATACCGTCTCGTTGACCGCCGATGGCATCGCATCGCGACCGCGTCGTCCACCGTAGTTCGTACCCGTAGCCGTTGCTGCCGTCTTGCGCACCACCCGCTGCATCACTTCACGCTGGCCTTTGAGCACTTCCACCGCCAGAGGCTGCAAACGCACAACCGGATACTGTCCCTCGGACAGCATCAGATAGCCTTCCGATACCATCACGTTAATGATCTCCGCAATTTCCCGTTCTGTGCGGTTGCCCATCACACCGTAGGTCGGCAAGGAATCGAAGCCGTATTCCAGCACTTTTTTGGCACGCGAGCCCTTGAGCACCGAAGCCACCAGGGATACGCCGTACCGTTCGCGCATGCGGTGAATGCAGCTGAATATTTTCTGCGCATCAATCGTCATATCCACCAGCTCGCGGTCGTCCGTACAGGAACTGCAGATGCCGCACGGCTTGTCCTCATGTACCTCACCGAAGTAATCCAGCTGTGCACTGCGCAGACAACGCGTCGTGTAACAGTAATCGACCATCTGCTGCAGCTTCCGATAATCGTTCTGTTTGCGGTCGCCCTCCATCGGGTTCTGCTCGATCAGGAATTTCTGGGTGATAATGTCCTGCGCTCCAAACAGCAGAATGCATTGACTCGGCTCTCCGTCCCGTCCCGCACGTCCGGCTTCCTGCACATACGCCTCCATGTTCTTCGGCATGCTGTAATGCAGCACATAACGCACGTTGGATTTATCGATCCCCATCCCGAACGCATTGGTCGCCACCATCACCCGGATATCATCGTACAAAAAAGCTTCCTGGCTCTGGGCCCGTTCATCGTCCGTCATTCCCGCATGGTAGCGTCCTGCGGGCAATCCCGCATGCAGCAAACGCTGATGCAGATCGTCCACATCCTTGCGGGTTGCGGCGTACACAATACCTGGCTCGCTGGCATGCTCGCGCGCATAGTTCAGGACAAAGTCCTTTTTGCTCTCGCCGCGCAGCACGCTAAACGCCAGATTATCCCGCCCAAGTCCGGTCACATACGTCTGCGGATCCTGCAAACGCAGCAGCCGCAGAATATCGCCCATGACCTCGGGCGTCGCCGTCGCCGTGAAGGCCGCAACCACCGGCCGCTCCGGCAAACTGTCCACAAACGGCGCTACCGCAAGGTAGCTTGTCCGAAAATCATGCCCCCACTGCGACACACAGTGGGCCTCATCCACGGCCACGCAGGAGATGGGCAGCTGCCCCATCTCATCGCGGAACCAGTCCAGCTCCAGTCGCTCCGGCGCGACGTAGAGCAGCTTCAGCTCACCGCGCTGCGCCGCGCGGATGCGATCATTCACTTCTTTGCCGCTTAACGTACTATTGATATAAGCGGCAGCAATGCCGGCGGTCGTGAGCGCATCGACCTGATCCTTCATTAATGAGATGAGCGGGGAGACGACCAGCGTCAGCCCCGGATATAACAGAGCGGGAATCTGGTAACAGATTGACTTCCCGCCCCCGGTAGGCATGATGCCCAGCGTATCCTCATATTCGAGCAGGCTGGACACGATCTTTTTCTGACCCTCGCGAAAGTCGGGGTAGCCATAATATTTTTGCAGGAGACCCTGCGCTTCTTCTAAAGTAGGTGCTTGCACACTCATGTAAAGACTCCTTACTTGTCACTGGTGTTCCTCCACCAGCTTGGTCCCATCCGATTCTGACATCCGAACACGGCACCATTGCCGCATCCTTGACAACAAAATGGCGTTCTCATGACTTGTCCGTCAAGCAAAACGCCGCTCCCTTTAGTTTAACGGGCCAGCCCCGAATGAGCAACCGCGTTTTATCGTAAAACGTTTGAAGCTGCTTCATCAAAATAAAAACAACCGTTCATCCCTGTTTGGACAAACGGTTGTTTCTCGTTTTTTTAAGTTACCACACTATATCCCGGCAGTATAATTGTACTGATCATCTCGTGGATTTTTGTCACTTCACTTCTATTCTTTCAGCGCCTCAACTTCAGAACTAAGTTGCTTTTTTTAGCTCATCTATTTATTGAATTCATTAACTGGAAGAAGTGTTCAGGTTTGTGAGTCTTATTTAGGTTATACCATGAATGTAATGTATCTGGTGCAAATACATCTAATTTTTTCAGTACTTCCATCGCAAATTCCAGAGGAGCTATTCCTGATGCAGTAACTAAATTCGTATCAGATACCGCAGATCTCTCCTCATAGAACTTTTCTCCTTTATAGTTAGGACATACCATTTTAGTGTATTCTAAATTATTACTTGTATGCTTTCTGGTATCTAAGTATCCCATATTCGCAAGGGCCTCAGTTGCACCACAAATTGCAGCAACAATAGTGCCAAGCTTTAAAGCTTCTCCAATTCTTTCCAAGATAGGTTGATGAATTTCTTCATTCCAAGTAGTCCCTCCTGGTAAAATTAAAAGATCTTTACTCTCAAGAGTACATTCATCAAGGGAAATATCTGGTTTTATTCTCAGTCCTCCCATCGTAGTAATCATTTCGTTATTAGCTCCTACTGTAATTACCTTTAAAGGTGCTAAATCTTTTTTGAAATATCTTCCGGAGTTTAGTTCAGCAATTAAATATCCATATTCCCAGTCCGACATTGTATTAAATACATATAGAAAAACTTTTTTTGTTTGCATCCAATAACACTCCAATCACAATTAATATAGCCAACTATAACATTACTTCCCTGACACCTAGCGTCAGGGGAGTAATCAAATTTGATGAAATTTTATTAATTCCGACAAAACTTCAATCATTCTTTTCTTAAGGCTGATTGGCTCAATAACTCGAATAGATTTACCGTACGTTAAAAGGAAATAAGGTACATATGTATGTATCATATCTTTCTCAAGAAGAAATACTGCTTGATTTGAAGTGCACTCTTGTAAATAATGTCCTAAAAACCAATGTTGGCAAATATCAGTCAATACACTTTTATCCCCATGAATAACCAAAGAAATAATCCCTTCCTTATCTTCTATAGTTGGAAGAAGATTTTTCATAAAAAAGACACGTGCTGAAAAATTTTCTGGCCGGTTAAACTTATTTTCGGTTAGCATTAGACTTTCAATTCGATCTACTCTAAAACTACGGATATCATTCCTAAGATGACAAAATCCAATCACATACCACTTATTATTCCAATAGATAATTCTGTACGGATCGACCAATCTATAATTTAATTGCTTTTCGCCACTTTTATGGTAAAGAATTTTTACTGAGTACCCGTCAGCTACGGCCTGCTCCAACTCCTTCAAAAAAGGTTTCATAGAGAGTGAACTTAATCGACTTATTACTTCAAGACTAGTTAAATGTTGGTTTATCTTTGTTTCCTGCTCTTGATTTGAGTATTTACTTAGTTTTGAAATGGCCCTATTTAGTGCTTCACCTCCATAATATCCGGCTTCTTCTGCAAAAACAGCAGCGTGAAATAGTGAAGTTTGCTCCTGAAAATCAAAAAAAAGAGGAGCCTCAATGAAATTGTTCAATAAAGTGTATCCACCGTTATGTCCTGGTTCTGAAATTATAGGTACGCCACTTGTTGAAATTGTATCAATATAACGATACACAGTTCTTATATTCATCTCTAACTTTTCTGAAATTTGTTTTGCAGTAATTTTTTCACCTGAACGAAGCATCCATAGAATTGCTAACATATTGTCAATTTTAGGCATACACTTCCACCTCTATATGAAATTTATTTTCTATTATATATTTCCGATTTTTGGTATAACTCATCAACTGTTCCTTTCCGATAGCTTCCTATATAATGAGGCTCATTTTTGAGACAAGTCTTATGAGACGCTCTTAACTATGATTTTATCAGCCTCCTACACTCTATTGATATACAATTGAACTAATTAACTGAATAATTACAGAAATGAGATAATACTGTATGAAAGCAGTACTGGTTACATGCGGCCCAAGGATTCAAGTTATGCCAATCAGTGCAGCATAGAAACAAGCCCCGCTCACCGACTTTATCGGTCAAGCGGGGCTGCTCTGTTTTCGATACCATTGAATAAGCGTTGATTCCAAAATGAGTACCTAGATTTTTCTCTCTACTTTCAAGGCTATCCTTCATTCTGCTCTTTCCGGTTCCGAATCTCTTTGCGTAAAATGACTTCCAGCTTCTGCCGATTATCAAGCAGGCCGGGATCGTTTGGCAGGTACTCCCTGGCTTTGCTGTTATGCATCAGTGCCTGCTCCCAGTTGCCCAGATGGGCATAACAGAGGGATAGACGGGCATGCGGCAGCCAGGTGCGGCATGCTGCGGGAACCGGACGCAGACCCGTGTCTCGGCTGCTCACGTCCACTGCCTGCATATACCAGTAGATCGCAGAGACCAGCTCCTGCCGCTCATGGAAGCAGGCTGCGATCGCACAGCAGAAGTCTGCATGCGGCAGATCATACTGGAACGATTGCAGCAGTGCGCCCAGTTTACGTCCCGGCTGACCAAGCCGCTCATAACATTCCGCCAGCCTCGCGCAGGCAATGAGCCGATCCTCGCGATAACCGCTGGGCTGCTCCAGCAGCTTCGCGTACCCCCGAGCCGCCGCCGCATACCGCTGGCGGTCATAACATTCGCCTGCATAATAGAACAGCAGGCGACCCTGGGCTGCGCCCTCTTCGGCGATCCATTTGCGCAGGATGCGCACGTTTCGCGCCGAATGATGGCCCGCCTCGCGGCGGTGCGTGACGGCAATATCTGCCGTAATGACCCCGCTTGGCGGGAAGCTGAGCTGCTCGTGCAGCCGGCCATGCCAGCGGCACCCGGCAGCCCGCTTGACCAGGCGCAACCGACGGTCCGTCACGAGCGGACTTCCCTCCTGCCCCTCGGCCAGCGTATAGTTCAAGATCACAGCCGCCGTCTCCCCCTCAGACGGCAGCTGCTGCTTCAACTGCTCCAGCTTCGCCCGTTCCGCAGGCAGCAGGACATCATCCGCATCCAGCCAGAGGATATACTCCTGCGTGGCCTTGTCGAATGAGTAGTTCCGCGCCGCGGCAAAATCATCTGCCCACTCATACGTGTAGACCCGGTCGGTATATTGCGCAGCAATGTCCAGCGTACGGTCCGATGAACCCGTATCGACAATGACAATCTCGTCTGCGATTCCGGCAACCGATTCGAGACAGCGCGCAAGCGTGCGTTCCTCGTTCTTCACAATCATGCACAGACTGATGGTGATCACGTTGTGTGCCCCTTCCTGTCATACGCGTATTGCAGCCTAATAGCTATGCTATTTTTCCCTACACATGGTTTGCCTTAACTTCCCACCGAATTATCGTACAAACTGCCAATACTCCCATTTCTCGGATGGAGCATCTTTCGTATCCCGTTACCCTTCAACATTCTCCTGACGCCGAAGCCGTTTCACCTGCTCCACCGCTTGGTCCAGCGCTTTCTTGCGTAGTTTCATCAATCGAAGGTGGTTCTGCTCGACTTCGGCAAAATGCAGATGATCCAGCTGCATCCACTCCGTCACTTGTTTCAAGGTTGGCGACATATGCAGCTGCGTTTTCCGCCGCTTGCGGGCCACGCAACATAAATATTTATGATGAACTTCCAGTTTCAAGACTTCAAAATACGGCATCAGACACATCGCCAGGTTTCCTGCATAGAACGTCTGCTTGTGATCATAGAACGGATGATATCCATAGGGCACAGTCACAATCAGCGTCCCTTCCTCCTGCAGCAAACGGTGAATTTGGATCAATAACGTCTCCGGATGGGCAAAATGCTCCAGCACTTCTCCGAGCAGCACCGTGTCAAAGAGGGTCTTTACTTTCCACTGCGTAATGTCCAACATGCGAAAATCCACATTGTTTCGGACAGGTTTGGATTCTTTGGCAAGCTCTCCTTGTGCATACCGGATACTCTCTTCCTCCAAATCAACTCCTGTGACACGAAACCCTTCCCGCGCCAGCAAAATGGAAGTGATACCCTGACTGCACCCGACATCCAAAATTCGTTTACCTGTCGCTTCGCGGCACATCCAGTGGATGCGGGTCCGGGTTGCTTCATGGGATTCTTCCGAGTTGATCTCGCCATAATAACGTTCGCTCACCCGATCATGATTCGCCATGGGTATCCCCCGATTTCTCTTGATGTTTGACTTCTTCTACTTCTACTTCTACTTCTTTTGCTACCTCATGAGCTTCCTCTACGTTCTGCATCACCTGTTCATGTTGTTCCTCTTGTTCCACTAACACATCATTCACTTCTTGGACACTTTGCACAGCTGCTGCATCACGTCGATTAGGCTGCCCAAGCACCACGATGTTCCCCCCATGGCATCCGGCAGTTGCATTGCGGGTATCAAAAATAAGCTTCGCATGGTCCGCCATCTCCTGATAATCAAAGCCCGAGTGGTCGGTTGTAATAATCACCAGATCAGCCCACGTCCACAAGCCCGGTACTGCTGGCTGAGACTGAAGCACTGTACCGTCATCCTTGCGGAAGACCGGCACCATCGGATCCGTGAAAACGACCTCTGCACCCGCTGTGTTCAGCTGCCGGAAGACGTCCAATGCTGGCGATTCGCGCAGGTCGTCGATATCCTTTTTGTAAGCCAGGCCTGCCAGTACAATGCGTGCACCCTGAATCGGCGTTCCGCTCTGTTCCAGCAGTGCTGCTGCACGCTGGACCACACGCTCCGGCATTTGCCGATTGGTCGCATCCGCCAGCGTGATGAATTGCAGATCCGATCCCTGACGGCTTGCGGCCCAGGACAGATAGATCGGATCAATAGGAATACAGTGTCCGCCAATGCCTGGACCGGGATAGAATGGCATATACCCAAACGGCTTGGTCGCAGCCGCATTCAGCACTTCCCAGATGCTCACGCCCATTTGTTCACAGGCAGGAGTCAGCTCATTTACCAGCGCAATGTTCACACTGCGAAACGTGTTCTCGAACAACTTTGCCGTTTCAGCCACGGTCGTTGAACTGACCGGAACGATCTCGCTCAGGAACGAGCCGTAGAACTCTTTACCATAGGATAGGCAGGCAGGCGTCGAGCCTCCGATAATTTTGGGGGTGTTTTTTACACCGTAGTTGACACTGCCTGGATCCACCCGCTCGGGAGAATAACAGACATAAAACTGCTCGCCTGCAGTCCACCCCGTAGCCGCTTCGATCGGCTGCTTCACGCGCTCCTCGGTTGTGCCGGGGTATGTCGTGCTTTCCAAAATAACCAGGCTTCCCTCCTGCAAATAAGGAGTCATGCCATCCACCGCCGCCGCAATATAGGAAATGTCCGGCTGCTGATCCACCGTCAGCGGCGTGGGTACACAGATGACAATGACATTTGCCTGCGCTACTGCGGCGTAATCTGTACCTGCTGCAAACAAGCCGGCTTCGGTTAGCGTTTGTATGGCCTCATCTTCGATCCCTATGATATACGAATCACCCTTGCGCAACCTCGCCACCTTGGATTCATCAATATCGATCCCATGAACACGATAACCCGCCTGTGCCATCTCCACCGCCATGGGCAGTCCGACATAGCCGAGACCAATCACGACGGCTTTCAGGGAGCGGCTGTTTATCCTGTCTTGCATATATTCCACCTCCAAACGCTCCGCCTCCCTTTGATTAGTCGATATAGCCGCCTGCACGCAAAAACTGGGCAATCGCTTGCCGGTTCATCATGGCACTGTCTGAACGATATTCCGAGAAGGTCACACGTGGCAGGCTGCTGTACGGATCTGCCAGGCGCTTGTCCGGTTCCTGTGGCAGAATCACATAATATTGTTCATCATACTTGTATGTGCGCGGCGCCTCGAAGGGCGAGATCAGCACTTCATGCAATTTTTCGCCTGGGCGTATCCCTGTTATCTTGTAATCCCCTGCCGGGCGTCCGGCCTGTTCCAGCATGACCGCTGCCAGATCCGTCATTTTGCAGGCTTTCATTTTCATCACAAACGTCTCTCCGCCCACCGCAGCCTCAGCCGCCTTGAGCAGCAAGTGAATGGCTTCCGTACGGGTCAGGAAAAAACGGGTCATGCCCTTATCCGTAATCGTCAGCATCTTGCCCTGATCAATCTGGCGCCGAAATAATGGCACCACACTGCCGCTTGTACCCAGCACGTTGCCGCCGCGGATACAGACAAACCGGGTATGTTCACTCAGCCAATTGGCACGGATCATCATTTTTTCACCCAGAGCCTTCGTCATACCGTATACGTTAATCGGATCAACCGCCTTGTCGGTCGAGACGTCGATGACTTTGGGAATCTGCATGCGAATTGCAGCCCGAATAATATTCTGCGTGCCGATGACATTTGTTTTAAATGCTTCGTCCGGCTGGTCCTCGCATACCGGAACATGTTTCAATGCAGCCAGATGAAAGAGGACATCCACTCCCCTGCACGCATCCTCCACTGCCCGGTAATCCCGAATATCCCCGATGAGAAAACGCAGACGCGCATCATGGCCGAAATCCCGCTCCATGGCAATCTGGGCGTATTCATTACGGGACAGGATACGAATCTCGGCCGGGTCCTGTTCCAACAGCACCTCAGTCAGCTTTTGACCCCAGGAGCCTGTTCCTCCGGTGATCAAAATTGTTTGTCCTTTAATCATGGATGAATCCCTCCCTGATCAGATCATGAATTCGCGTAAGACCTGTGCCATCTGGTCCCGGCTTAACCGGTCTTTTGGCGGTACCTTTTTAGTCGAAGTATTGTTCGAATGAACAATATTGACATAATTGCGCGGAGCAAGGAGCTCATGGGGCAAGTCAATGACATTGCCATGTGTGCCTCTGCCTGGTAGCTTCACGCGGTATCCTGCTGCGTACTCTGCCGTTTTGTATAAATAGACATAGAATTGCGGCGAACGATGAAACGTCGGTGCCATCTCGTTATTAACGCTGTCCAACAGATATCCGTACTGGTTGATCAGTGCCATCGTCTGCGGCTGCGGCTGCACATCATAGAGCTGCTGGACAAAGGTCCGGTGGTACAGATCATCCGAATCCAGACGGGCAATATAGATGTGCTCTGCTCCTTCGGCAAATGCCAAAATCGCCCGCACGCTCTCGATATTCGTCCCAAAACGAATGTTGGCAGGCAGCGGCTCCTGTTCCGCCAGAATCTCCTGCATCAGTTCTCCCGACTCTTTGGACAGCTTCACCACCGTCAGGAAATCCTGATTCGTTTGTGCTTTAAGACAGTGCAATGTAAAGGTTCGAAAAATGCCCATCCGCCGCTCCAGCCATTCTCTCGTCAATCGCTGCGGGTCCATCCCATAGTTGTTGAAATTGATTTCAATCACGACTTTCCTGGACATAACATTCCTCCTCATCTGAATCTGCCAATCTTCTTTCGCAGGAGCTCAGATTTGCATTCATAGTTTTTTGGCAGTCGACTCTATATCGTATGAATGGAAGATAGAACCGGTACGGACGCTTGCACTGGTTCTTATATAAATAGATTGATATACATCCCAAGATTGGCCCTGCGGGTTGAACGTACAACACGCTGACAAAACACGAACATAGAATAGAGAAGCTTGATTTTTAAAAGGAGGTCCGCATGCTGCTATGAATTCAAACTATCTTGAAATCGATGGCGTGTTAGATCAACTGGAAGCGGCGTTAAGAGAACAGCGCCCCTTCTCTCTTGTCCGAGTGGGCGATGGCGAAAATATTGTCATGTCCCAAGAAACCGTTTGGACGACGGAGCAGGTTCTTCAGGAACGGTGGGCCATCAAGGCCAATCTTGGGCAAAAGGGACTTCGCCTCCCCAATCTGCAGCTGCGGGATGAGGTGGCCGCCTCCTTGCAGCGGGCCGATATCGTAGGCGTTCTTCCGTACGGGGACAGCTCGATCAAAGCCCCCGATCATCTCAAACGGCCGTTGACCGATGTGCTGTTCGCCCATTTCGGTATCTCTCCACCCCTCACTTGCCACGCTTGTGTGAATCGGGAACTGGCCCAAACGCCACGCTTCTGGGGAATGCTCGCAGGCAAACGGGTCCTGCTGGTCACCCGGGAGCTTGAGGCGCTGCATAACATGCTCGTGCAGGAGCCCTATCATCTGAACATTGCAGCCACATTGCCCTTTGACAGCTGGGATCAGATGAACGAAACCCTTCAGTGGATTCAAACGAATCGGGATGCCTTCGATGTGGCTCTTTTCTGTTGTGGGGTCAACGCGGTTGTGCTTGCTGAACGTACAGCTGCTCTGGCCGGGAAAGTCGCCATTGACTTTGGCAAAGCCAATAACATCATTCTCAAAGGCCGTGCCAACTGATCTGTCGGAGAATGGCACCTGACGGATCAACATGTTAAACTCATACGCTTCTACAGCAAAAATCCCGGACTCATGGAGCCGGGATTTTTTGCTTCTCACTGTACAACTGAATCGGAGGAACCCTTCCTGGAGCGCCAAACCTGTTTCTCAACACTTGTCTGTTCCGGGTATGCCGCAAACTTTGCTGGTTCAGCAAATCATGCTTCTGACGCTCTGCTTTCGGATGAATGAATGCCAATAAATCTATGTCGTTGCTGCAATGCCATAGAACATTTCTGGTCCGGTACGTACTGCCGTAGACACCCCGGAAATAAACGAAGTATATACACTTTCCAGAGCAGGTGGCGGTGATAGATCCTGTGCTGTGAACGTATGGAATTCAGCCCCGCCGTTCTGCCCAATCGTGCCTTCAGCCCGATAGATTACAAAGAATGGATCGTAAAAGTGACCGCGTACGATTTCTACAACGAATGTATCTCCAAGTTCTCCGGTTACGCCAACCGTGCCATTCAAGGTGATAATGGGATTCGGAACACCAAGAGTCTGAAGGCCAATCGATCCGAACGCATCTGGGGATGGACCCAGAGATAAACCGGGCTGTCCTACAGTTCCCGAGTTCATCGAAGTTCTCATATCCAGGAATACACCCATGAGTAACACCTCCAATGCTATGGGATACGTTATTCTATGAAACTCGATTCTCGCTGGCTTGGATGCATAACAGATTCGTTGCACCTATTTTTATTTGCACCCGGTTAATGGTATATTGAACTGCATAACGAAATGAACGGATCGTATGCACACAAGCGGTACAGGCTGTTCAGAAGGAGATTAATATTCATGAATAAACGTAAACGATCAACAGGCCGTCCCGCGGCCAAGGGTAAAGGGCAAGCTGGTGCTTCGGGAGCACGCTCTCAGAAGCCAGAATCAGATTTTTCAACCAAGTCTGCAGGGGCTGCCAAACCCAAGCATTCAGGCGGTGCACCCAAACGCGCAGGCAATGCCCATTACCGCAAGCAGGAGCCACTCCGCCAATATAAAGTAACGGAACCGGATGAACTGTTGAACTTTCTGCTCGAACATTTGAAATCAGGCCGGAATGCCGTCAAGTCCATTTTGGGCCGCGGACAAGTTTCCGTGGATCAGAAGGTGGTTACCAAGTTCAACCACGCGCTGACACCAGGGCAGATCGTATCAATTAGCAAGGAAGGCGCCGTAGCCGCCCCTACTCTGACAGGAATTACGATTTTGCATGAAGACGATGATATCATTGTTATTCGCAAGGAAGCCGGACTGTTGTCCGTTGCTGCCGATCGCAGTGATGAGCTTACCGCGTATCGTCAGCTGACCGAACATGTACGCCGCACGGATTCGCGGAACCGGATCTTTGTTGTGCACAGACTCGACCGCGATACATCCGGTGTCATGATGTTTGCGAAGAGTGAGGAAGTGAAGCATCACCTGCAGGACAATTGGAAAGATAAGGTGCAGGAGCGTGTTTACGTGGCGCTCGTCGAAGGCCAGGTAGCCAAGCCCGTGGGCACCATCTCTTCGTGGCTCAAGGAAAGCAAAACCATGAAGATGTATTCCAGTCCACGCCCCAATGATGGTCAGCATGCTATTACACACTACAAACGACTGCAATCAAATCGTGAATTCTCCCTGCTCGAAGTTCGTCTGGAGACCGGCCGCAAAAACCAGATTCGTGTGCACATGGAGGATCTCGGTCATCCAATTGCAGGTGACAAAAAATATGGTTCACGCACCAAAACACTTGGACGTCTTGGACTCCATGCACGTGTGCTATCGTTCATTCATCCCACAACGGATGAACTCATGAAATTCGAGACCGATATACCGATACAATTCCTGTACCCTTTCCGCTCGGATGCGCAGCCGGCGAAGTAATCTTGTTTCTTGGATCTATTCAGGAAGACAAGCCCTGCTGAAAGGAGGAACCCACATTGAAAAACCTGTTGATTACCGGATATCGTGCACATGAACTGCAGATTTTCGGACAGAAACATGAAGGAATTCCTTTCATCAAAAAGGCCATTTCCTCCCGCCTCACGCCGCTTGTGGAGGATGGGCTGGAATGGGTGCTAACGCCTGGGCAATATGGCGTGGACCTGTGGGCTTGCGAAGTGGTACTTGAGCTGAAGAAGACGTATCCACATCTGAAGCTGTCCATTATTACGGCTTTCCAGAACCCCGAGGAACAGTGGAAGGAAGATAAGCAGGAATATTACCGTACCATTCTCCAGGGTGTGGATTACTACGGCGCGGTAAGCCGGCAGCCTTATATCGGCCCATGGCAATTCACTGCCCGGGATGACCTGCTGCTGCGCAAAAGCGATGGCATCCTGCTGGTTTACGATGAAGACGCCGCAGAAGGCAGTCCCCGTTTTATGAAGGAGAAAGCCGTAAAAAAACAGCAAAATGAGGATTACACCATCATCAGCGTCACTTCAGAGGATATTCAGTCAATCGCCGAAGACGAGCGGATGAACAGTGTAAGCGAATATGAAGACTCCTCGTTCTAACGGCACGGCTAAATAAGCCGAATCCGGACTTATGTTTTTTTTCGAGTCAGGTTGGGTATAAGTAGTATTAAAACTGCGATTACCATGTCGTATGGATAAAGGGGAACTGCAGCCATGACATTAACGCCAGAGCAGCGCATTCAACTGCATGGATTCAACAACCTGACCAAGTCGCTGAGCTTCAACATGTACGATATCTGCTATACCAAAACCAAAGAAGAACGCGAAGCTTATATTGAATATATCGATGAACAGTACAACGCGGACCGGTTGAGCAAAATTCTGAAAAATGTGGCCGATATCATCGGTGCCCATGTGCTGAATATTGCGCAGCAGGATTATGTGCCCCAAGGAGCAAGCGTAACGATGCTCGTCTCGGAAGGACCGATTGTAGAGGTACCTGAGGAATCCTTCGAGGAATCCCCAGGCCCGCTCCCGGACAACGTCGTCATGCAGCTCGACAAAAGCCATATCACCGTGCATACGTATCCCGAATTTCACCCCAGTGAAGGGATCAGCACTTTTCGTGCGGATATCGATGTCTCTACCTGCGGGGAAATCTCACCGCTTAAGGCGCTGAATTACCTGATTCATTCGTTTGATACGGATATCATGATCATGGACTATCGGGTACGCGGATTCACGCGGGACACGAGCGGACGCAAGCTGTTTATTGACCACGAGATCGGTTCGATTCAGAATTATATTCCGGATGAGATCAAGAACGGCTTCGACATGATTGATGTGAACGTGTATCAGGAGAATATTTTCCATACGAAATGCAAGCTGAAGGCGTTTGACCTCGACAACTATCTCTTTGGATATACCAAGGATAAATTGAGCAAAGCTGAACAGCATGAAATTACGGAGTGGCTGAAGCTGGAGATGGACGAAATTTATTATGGTAAAAATATAAACCGCCCATCTGTACAGGATACCAATACGTTGTAATCCAATAACCGGGCTTTGTGCCCCATCAACAGGGCTTTGCTGACACTCTGGTCGGCAGAGCCTTTTTGCTGTCTTTCGGCAGATGGCCGGTATCCATAGTATAATGACAGTACGAGACATTTTCAGATCAAACAACCAAAAAATAAATGATAAATCAAAAGAGGTGCACGCAGCATGGCTCCACGTCATTTCAATGCTTTTCACGGCTCCAAAGTCCGGCTCGCCGCCCCATGCCCGGAAGATTGCATGCGTCTGGCACGTTACACGGACAATTACGAATATTTGCGCAACCTGGATACAGACATTGCGGTTCCGCTAACCCCGGATGAGACAGGTTCATCTGCTGTCCGAAGAGACAATGGGTTTGAATTTGCGCTGCGAACGCTGGAGGATAATCGATTTATTGGTTTTACCGCTCTATACCGGATTGAATGGAATAACCGTTCGGCTCGTCTTGCCATTGGGATTGGTGAAGATAAGGATCGTGGGCAGGGATACGGGAGTGATGCGCTCGCCCTCATTATTCGGTATGGCTTTCATGAGCTAAACCTGAACCGGATTGCCCTGGATGTGATTGAATACAATGAATCTGCCAGACGGGCTTATCTGAAAGCCGGATTTCGGGAGGAAGGCCGGCAGCGGTCAGCTGTATTGCGGGATGGGACTCATTATGACCTGATCTCAATGAGCATCCTTGCTGAGGAATGGGCGGCTCAGACCGGACTTCCCCTGTCGTTTCAATCCACTCCAGCGAAGGAGAAATCGGAAAATGCTTTGCCTGCTCTGCCTGTCGAAGCTGCCTCCGTTCAACCTCGGATTGGTGTAGGGGCCGTCATCCTGAATGAACGTAACGAGGTGCTTCTGGTGTGGCGCAATCGCGAGCCGGAACAGTACACATGGAGCATTCCTGGGGGGAAAGTCGATCCTTACGAATCACTGGAGACGGCAGTCATTCGGGAGATTAAGGAAGAAGTCGATTTGGACATTGCCATCGACAACCTGCTATGCACTGCAGAGACGATTCGCCCGGAACGAGACGAGCACTGGATCTCGGTCCTCTACTCGGCCAAGATTATTCGGGGCATCGCCCGAAACCTGGAAGAAGGCGGAGCGATTGGCGAGATCGGCTGGTTCCCGCTGGATGATCTGCCTTCTCCCCTTGCCTGTTTTGCCGTTCCCGCCCTAGAAGCAGCCAAGCGACTTTATTTTAAGGATTAGAATGGAGGTCATTCGTATGAATCAATCCGAATCAATCCAGGCATTATTTCAGGCAGCACAGCATGGAGACGCGGCGAATACGCAATCTCTACTTGCTTCCTTGCCCGAGCTGGCAAACACTGAAAATGAAGATGGGCTGACCCCGCTGGGGTATGCCTCACATTATGGACAAGCAGACGTGGTACGTGTTCTTCTGGAGCATGGAGCCGAAGTAAACGCCATTTCCCATTCCAGAGTTTCTTTTATTCCTTCCAACACGGCACTCCATGCTTCGCTCGCAGGAGAGCGTTCTCCAGAGGTGATCCGCCTGTTGCTGGAACATGGAGCATCCACGACTATTCTGGATAGTGATGGGCAGAATGCACTCCACTCCGCAGCATTCCATACGGATCAGGCTGAACTGATCCACCTGCTGCTCCAGAACGATGCAGACCCGAACGCACTGAATTCGGCGGGTCAGACCGCACTGGAGATTGCACTTGAACGTGGCAACACTTCTACAGCTTCATGCCTGCGAGAAGCGGCTGCAGCGAAACAGCAATAATGAATGGATAGATTGTGAAGCAACATGGACAACCGTCAGGATTCTTCTTGGAGTACAAGAGACGCCCTGACGGTTGTTTGGTGTTCGCTTAAATGCCTCTGCACGAGAATGGGGCAATTGCATACAACATTTTTAAAAAGACAAGAACCGATCGGCCTCTTACACGGTCTAATACGAAACGCAGCCATGAAAGGAGGCGCCATGTGACCCCTACTCAACTCACCGTTGCCGCACAAAAAGGGGATGCCGAGGCTTTCGCAGCCTTGATGGAGATGCATCAGAGCCGACTATATCGGATCGCTTACGCCTATCTCCACAACGAAGGCGATGCGCTGGAAGCCATACAGGAGATTACCTATAGAGCATACCGCAAACTAAAAAAACTTAAAGAGCCCTCATACTTCGGCACCTGGCTTATCCGCATCCTGCTTAACTACTGTGCAGACGAACGCAAACGCAAGAATCGGTATAGCCCCGTCACGGAGATGCATGAACCGGGCAGTTGGGATCGACCCGCGGACCCGGATCTTGCCGCCGCTGTCTCTGCGCTTGACCGGGATTGCAAGCAGATTATCATTCTGAGCTATTTCGAGGGTTTCTCCTTGACTGAAACCGCTGAGATTCTCGAAATCCCGGCCGGTACGGTGAAATCCCGACTTCACCGGGCGCTTGGGCAGCTTCGTGACCAACTAATATCGAAAGGAGATGCATGAATCATGACCGATGAACAGAAGCCATTTGTAGAACTGGAACAACGTCTGAATGGACGTAAAGCGGAATACGATGCCATCCCGGTACCGGACGCTGCTGTGCATCAGTCTGTGCAGACCGGAATCCGCCAAGCTGCCCGCAGGCGCAAATCGCGGGTGCGCTGGTACATGAGCTCCATCTCGGCAGCGGCCATTATCCTGCTGTTTACCGGATGTATCCGCGTTTCCCCCGCCTTCGCGTCCTTTGTGGAACAATGGCCTGGGATGGAAGGTATCGTCAGTATGATTCGCCAGGATAAAGGCTTACAGATGGCGATCGATCAGTCCCTGCTGCAAAAGGTTGGTATCACCGACGAGCATGACGGTGCTTCCGTGACCATTGACGGTATTATCACCGACGAGTCACGCATGGTTATTTTTTATACAATGAAAGGCATGGAAGATCCCGAGAAGGCTGAGTATGATATCGATTTGCTTGATGAGAATGGTAAAAATCTTCCTGTCGCATTTAGTTATTTTTCTCCTGGAGAGACTTCTGACAAGAATATCTATGAAAATTATATCGATGTTATCTTTACCGATGAAGCTTCGCCTCCTGAAGAGTTGAGCGTAGTGTTCAAACCCAGAGATAAAGCACAGTCTGGTGCGTGGAAGGTGACATTACCGGTAGATAAAAGTTTAACGAAAGGCATGAAAAAAGTGCTTCCGGTGAATCAAACCTTAACGGTAGATGGACAGCGTATTGAGGTGAAACAGGCTACGCTTTATCCAACTCGTCTCGTGCTTGATGTGGAATTCGATCCAACTAACACCAAAAAGGTATTTGGGCTGAGTGACCTTCAACTGGTCGATGAACAAGGTCGCGCATGGAGAACAAACACCTCGACAGGTGAGGATGAACGTTCCATCTACTTCGAGAGTATGTATTTCTCCATTCCGAAGAAGCTGACTTTACAGGGTTCTGGCCTTTCCGGATTGGAAAAAGATGAACTGGATTTCACCCTTAATTTGGAATCCGGCCGCATAACGGGAGGTCCTTCTACAATAAAGTTTCTGGGAAGCGAGGTTGTGGGCAAAGACCGAATTCTGGAGTTCTCTGTTCCAGACATCAATGGCGGGTTCACTCTAGCTTTTATGGAAATAAAGGATGAGGCCGGCAAGACTTATGATGTTCCAGCCTCCAGTTGGCGTACTGAAGATGGGGATTCTTCAGGGATCACAAGCGTCCACTCTACTGTCGAAAACGGAGCCAAAATGAAAGGCGATCTGCAAATGAAGTTGAGCACGTATCCGATGAAAATCAAAGCACCTTTTTCCCTTGAGATTCCGTTAGACAATTAATCGCTAAATAGTGACTGTGATAAACAGAAGTATTCTATATAATGGAAATTACCTTTCAAAGAACAAAGATTAACAGAAACGGAGGCTTACACAATGAATACCCGTTCAATCCGTTACCCTCGGCCGCTTGCTCCTGGAGACACCATTGGGGTGGCTGCACCGTCCAGTGGTGTGGAGGAATCCCTGCATCATTATCTGGAGGAGAGCAAGCGCAATATGGAGCAGCTTGGTTTCCACGTTCAGGAGAGCCGCTGGCTGCGGCAAAATATGAAATGTGTAAGTTCATCCAAAGAGAACCGTGCCGAAGAGATGAATGCCCTTTTCCATAATCCGGGGATCCAAGCCATCATCCCGCCGTGGGGTGGGGAGTTCCTGATGGATATCCTGCCCCTGCTGGATTGGGAAGCCCTTCGGACGTTACCGCCGAAATGGGTTTTGGGCTATTCGGACATCAGCACCTTTTTATTCGCCTATACCCTGCTCACGGGAACGGCTACAGCACATGGCACCAATTACGTGGATCTCAGATCCAACAAGCTTGACCCTGTGACCGCCCGCTGGATTGATGTATTACAGACAGGGCAAGGAGGGCAACTCACGCAATCCTCCTCCACTCATTACCAATCGGCATGGAAAAGAGAGTTACCCGGCTTTAACCTGGATACCCCTTCCCGATGGAAACAACTCGGTCAACCCGATGATGCGAACTTCCCTGTTACATGCTCGGGGCGACTCATCGGTGGCTGCATGGATACGATCACCAGCCTGATTGGCACCCCTTACGCCCCGGTTGCCTCGTACCTGGATCAGTATTGTGCGGATGAAAGCACCATCTGGTATCTGGAGAGTTGTGAGATGAATGCTGGGGATATCTATCGCCATCTGTGGCAGATGAGGCAGGCCGGCTGGTTTGCGGGAGTGCAAGGCTTCTTGTTCGGCAGACCAGCGGGTTATTCAGATACCGGGGATTTCAACTTCACCGATGCCCTGTCCTCCGCACTGGGCGATCTGGATGTCCCTGTATTGTACGATGTGGACCTCGGCCACATTCCGCCGCAGCTCACTTTTGTGAATGGAGCACTGGGCAGAGTCGGTTATCAGGCCGGACGTGGAACACTTCAGATGTCGTTTGTGTAATCATTTTTTTGTGGGCAGATGCTGATCTTGAAAGAAAGCATTTATTTCGAGTAAGGAATATACACCTTGTCTGAATCAACATTCACACAGGTCATTGACCGCATACTCCATGCCGTCAATGGCCTTAATTTTATATTTAAGCAGAAGTAACCAGGTAAGGTCCAGTTGGCCAACAAAATAGGTTGAATACAGATTGTTATATGAAATTTAGACAAAAACATTAAAGATTCGACAAATTATGACGATAATATTTTTGTGTTTTTGTGATCCTTTATTACTCCATGCTCACAGATCACTACTATAAAAATTTTGAAGGGGAAATCATGTACATGTTCTTAAAGTTCAAGAAAAAGGTCAGCGCTTTGCTAGTAACCGCCTTGATGGTTACTTCTGCCACTGCTGCTTACGCAGATGAAGGCACAACTCCTCCTGGCGAAAGTGCATCACTTGTTAGTACCTCCATTACTATTCAAAGCACACGTAACCCTGCCGCAGAAAACGATCCTGTTACGTTTATGGCGCTGGTATTTAAGGAGGGCACTTCTACTGTTAATGCCGATCCGACAGGTACGGTAACATTCAAGGATGGAGATAACGTCATTGGTAGTGCAAATGTAGTAACTGATTCGATTCCTAGTAGAGCGCTTATTTCCGTAAAAAACCTTAGTGCTGGAGAACATCAAATTACAGCTGAGTACAGTGGGGACAGCAATTATAGCGGCAGTATTTCTGACCCAATTACACAGACGGTATCCACTACAGCAGCATCTCCTTCAGAACATCCAAGTGTAACGGTCGTTACCAGTTACCTGAATCCATCTCAATTTGGAAGATCGGTGACTTTTGACGTAAGTACAAAAACAGATCCACAGATATACAAAGATATTTCAGGCACCGTAGTCCTCATGGATGGTGAGACTGAATTAGCTACGCTTCCAATGTCGCCAAAAGGGGTTTCTAACGGTCACGCAAGAGCATCATACACAACAAGTGATCTAAGTGTTGGAAGTCACCCCATTACCGCTAAATATTACGGTGACACCAGACACGGTGTAGCTGATAGTATCTCTGAGATTATGATCCAAGTTGTAGAAGGAACTGGCACGAGTACACCAACACCGCCAAATGGTGAAGGTACAACCCCTTCAGACGGTAGTGAAAATCTAGTTAATACGTCCATTAACGTTGAGAGTACACGTAACCCGGCCTCAGAAGGAGAGCCTGTGTCGTTTATGGCAACAGTAAGTAGAAATTATATGGATACTTACGACACTCCGACAGGCACGGTAACATTTAAGGAAGGCGATACTGTATTAGGTACCGCCACACTAGGCACAGACGTAACTAAACCTGATCTAGCATTTTTCTCAGTAAGAAGCCTTAGTGCGGGAGACCATCAGATTACCGCGGAGTATAATGGGGACAGTAAATTTAAGAGCAGTACCTCAGCCCCGCTAACTCAAACGATATCCACTACGGCAACGTCTCCATCAGAACATCCAACGGTAACGAAGGTTACAAGTTACCTGAATCCATCTCAATTTGGAAACGCGGTGACTTTTTACGTTAAGACAGAAACAAACCCGCAAATATCCCGGGATATTGCTGGATCCGTAATCCTTATGGATGGAGATACAGAATTAGCTACACTTGCCATGTGGCCGGATGGTGTGGCTAACGGTGTGGCAAAAGCATATTTCACAACAAGCGATCTAAGTGTCGGAGATCACCCCATTACAGCCAAATACTTCGGTGATGCTAGACACGGTGTAGCTGATAGTACCTCTGAAGTTATGGTCCAAGTTGTAAAAGGAAGCAATGGAAATGGCACTGGTACTGATAGTGATAGTGGTAGTACAACACCATCCAATCCGCCATCCGTTCCTAGCAGTGACAGTAGTACATCATCCGGTTCACCGACGGGTACGGTAACAACGCCAACGGTGCCTGTTGATCCAAAACCGGAAGATACCACTACACCAGAGTCACCAACATCGGAGCAACCAAGTACGCCAGAAAAGTCCGAGGATTACCAAGACCCTAACGATATTTTCAGAACCCGGGTTGTTAATGCAGATAGCAATGTAATTGCTGGTGTAGAGGCTAAGACGGCTGAGATCATCAGCAAAGGTGATGCCTTCGAAACACTACATTTTGGTGATGTTCAACAACACTGGGCGTTTCCGTCCATTGAAAAATTGACCAAACTAGGCGTTATCAAAGGATACCCTAATGGCGGATTTGAGCCTGATGAACAAATCACTCGTGCAGAATTTGCAGCAATGATTGATCGTGCTTTTGTTGATATGGCATCACGCAAAGTAACACTTAATGAAGAAGATTTCGCAGGATTCAGTGATATTAATCATCGCTGGTCCACAAATAATCTCAAAAAGCTGGTAGCTGTTGGAGTACTGAACGGATACGAGGACGGTACGCTCCGTCCGGAACAAACCATTTCCCGTCAGGAGATGGCCCTTATCATCACACGTGTTTTGAATTCACTCATCCTAAACATCGATACATCCAATGTACAATTCACGGATTTGGATGGAGCATTTGGTGCAGATGCCATCAAGAAGGCAACTGCTCTGGGAATCTTCGAGGGTAAAAATGAGCAGACGTTTGACCCGAACAGCGGAGCAACACGTGCAGAAGCAATCGAAACCATTTTAAAGACGTATAGTCTGAGTCCAGCTATTAAAGAGTCATTAGAGAAATTGAAGTAATTCTTCATTGTAGACATATATTCCAGATAACTCATATTTCTATTGTATAATTACTTAACCGCTAGCGAATTATCGTTAGCGGTTTTTTTCTCAGGCGCAAGATTGTGGAACACTTCAGAGTCATTGGTGAATCACCTTTTGTAGGCAAATGCATACCTTGAAGTAAGAACTTATTTCGAGGAAGGGTTGTGCACCATGTCTGAATCCACATCCACACCGTCCGCACGCATCGTTTACCAGGCCAATCAACCGATGCTCCAATCCGTACAAAGTGTGCGGAATATGCTTCATCATACAGCCCGGCAGTATGTGGGCCAGAAAGTACAGGTCCAAAATATCGATGGTCAGGTATGGGAAGGTGTCATCATCAGCGCAGATCGGGGAATTCTGTATCTTCAGGTTACGCCGATGCATGGATATCCTGAGCCACGCGCGTTGTTTGGACCGACCATTCTGCCCCTTGTGCTGTATGAGCTGCTGGTCATTACCCTGTTAATGTAACCTGGATCGTATATCATGCCAAAGGCTTCGCTCCTGCACTCTTCGGGGATTGGGAACGTGGCCTTTTTGGTGCTGGAATAAACTATTTCCGGAAATGAATGGAGTAAACGGTGTATGACTTTATGTGCTCTTGCGGTATGTTTCCGTGTTAACGTGTGAAATATGATACAATGGTGTCGGCCCTAGGCCTTATCTCATATGAAACGGAGCAGGATCCCGTTGAAATACATCCCTCATGATCCTCCACCCCCAGTTCAGAACGGGAAGGAGATCACTGAAAAGAATACGACAGAACAGTCCCGCGTGATTGCCATCTGCTTGTTGGCAGGTAAAATCATGCTGCAAAGCGGTGGTGAAACCTACCGTGTGGAGGATACGATGAAACGAATGGCCGCCGCCCTCGGGCTCCCCCATTCACATAGCTATGTTGTGCCGACAGGCATCTTTTTCTCGGTGGATGCCACCGAACCGGCCAAGCTGATCCGCATCTCAGAGCGCACAACAGATCTGGATAAGGTGTCCGAGGTGAACGCCGTCTCCCGTCGTATAGGACAAGGGGAATTAACCGTCCAGGAAGCGCACGACCTGTTATTGCGGATTGAAGGCAAGCCCTCTTCCTATTCTGCACGTGTAAAACTCCTTGCTGCGGCACTTTCGAGCGGCTGTTTTACCATTATGTTCGGCGGGGGCTGGGGCGACTTCCTGCCTGCCGTGATCTGCGGGGGTATCGGTTATGCCGCAGTCATTGTTTTTCACCGACTTGTGCTGGTCAAGTTTTTCGCGGAGCTGAGCGCAGCCTTTGTCATTGGTTTGCTGGCCTTTCTACTTGTCGCGATTGGTGCAGGACATGAACGCGACAAGATCATTATCGGCTCGGTCATGCCGCTGGTGCCAGGACTCCTGATTACCAACGCTGTGCGTGACCTGATGGCCGGGCATCTGGTGTCCGGGTTATCCAAGGGAGCCGAGGCGTTTCTGACTGCGTTTGCCATTGGTACAGGCATTGCGGTTGTATTTTCACTTTTTACGTAAGACGGAGGAATGCAGGTTATGCTTCATTTTATAGAACAGGCTCTGACCAGCTTTGTCGCTTCGGCTGCGTTTGGAATTATATTTAATGCACCACGCCGCATGCTGCTTCACGGCGGCTTCGTTGGCATGATCGGCTGGCTTATCTATGTTGTGCTCGAATACGCGGCAGATGCCGTTCCCGCTACGCTTGCAGCTACCATTGCGGTGGGTGTCATCAGCCAGATGTTCTCCCGCCTGTTCCGGGCACCGGTCATTATCTTCAGCGTTGCTGGCATCATTCCACTGGTCCCTGGTGGTCTCGCGTACAACGCCATGCGCAGCTTTGTGCAAAATGACTACAGTGCAGCCATGGAGATGGCTGCCAAGGCGTTAATGTTATCCGGGGCCATCGCTGTCGGGCTGGTGTTGTCTGAAGTTCTGAACCAGATGATACGCCGCTTGCCTGATGCGTTAAGGGCAAAATCATAATCGAATTGCGTTCTTATTCATACATCAGACGTTGATTAAGAAAGCCCGTTACTTACAGGATAAACCTGAACGTAACGGGCCTTTTAGCATGCCATTGTTTATGGCTATATGTCCTGTGCTAATCATATTACTTTACGAATGTATTCTTCACCCGCACTGATTTCAGAAAATACGGAATAAAGATACAGCATGTCAGTATGGATCGTATGGTTAAATTCCGTGCTGGTGTGGTATCAAACCCGTTCAGCGCTCCTGGAATCTCGGCCTGTCCAATCATGATCCATGTACCGATTCCCGCCAGCACGTTAGCAATGTACAGCGTGATCATCATGCGGGGAAACTGCCTTTTTTTCATATACAACAGAACCAGATTTACAATGACAATGATCAGAAGAATGACGTTACTTATGATGCCAAACCACAGGAGCGGGTTCATGACTTGATAATACAGATCCTTTTCCGTATCGCTGTTTAGTCCCCATTTTGCCGGATTCATAATAACAGCGACCTGCGACAAATCCACGATCAGAAGCAGCAGAGAAGCAAACAAGCCAATCTGAATTAAAATAAGCCATCCACCCAATCCGGAAATCCCAGGCAGCTCCATTCTGGTTCCCGGTTCAGAAAACAGTGAACTTGTATCGACCTTGGTCATTCTTTCTCTGTCTCCCATCTCATCCTCCTTTCAAACATGTAAGGTGTATATTATACCTTATAATCCATATTTTGTATTGTTAAGCGTGAAAAACAGAAAAATCTAATGTTATCGACTTCGGCCCTATTGGTCATTCGCTGTACTGCTGGCTGTGCCACGGCATAATTCCTTTCGATTCCATGAATCATTGATTCTTCAGACTATACCACCGGGGAATGAATCTGCGAAAATCATCATGATCTTCCCGGACACGCTCAATCTTGTCCATCATATCATCCGTCTCTTCCGGCTTCACCTGCTGAATCCACACCACGGAAGACACAAGTGCCATTGCAGTGTACAGAGAATACAATTTCCAGAACAGCTCGCCCGGCTCGCCACCACCAAAGTAACCCTGGATCTGTCCCATCGAATATGGGATGCTTGCCTCAGATGCAAATAGGCCCAGCTTCAGAAATTCATGAACCGGATCACCTTGGTCAGAACGGTTAAAATCAATAACCCCTGCAAGTTTTCCTTCCTTAACCACAAGGTTGCCGGGGTGAAAATCATCATGCTGAAATCCATCCGGCCGATGTTTCATCCAGTCCAGATTATCTTCAATAAATGAAAGAAGCTTCTGATCATGTTTCATTTTAATAGGACACTGCCTGTACTTCTCTATATAACGCTGATGTTTCCTGCCCTTGCGTATGTACCATGACTCCGCTTGGTTCTCCACCTTGAATTGGTGAATTTTCCGCAGTTCAGCACCTGCTTCCATGCCGATAGCCCATTGACTCTGTTGGTTCATCCGAGGAAGAGCCTCCGATGCATCTTCACCCTCTATATAGCTAAGAAGCATGTAACCATTTTCTTCGTCCAGTCGCCCCATGCTTATTGGTAATGGGCAGCGAACCCCCAGCTTCTTCATCTCTACCACGCATTGATACTCATTCATTTTCAAAGGTTTCTGGGACAAGTCAAATGTGCGCAGCAAAAAATGCCCCTGACCAGGGATGAAGACTCTGAACTTTAGGTCAGATGAATATCCCTTCAAAATAGGCTCGATCTCCGTTGCCTGATGCAACTCAGGAACGTTATGAAGCATTTCTTTTAACGCATGATATGTAAGATTCTGTTTCAACCCTGAGCCTCCGTTGTTAACGCATAGTATCGTCAGTCAGTTGCTCCTCTAACCTTTGCCTGAACCGGATTGCACGCTTCTATGTATTCTATCAGATCGATACTCCTTCAGGCAGCACCGAAATATCACTATATGATGCGACCTTGGTCTCTCTTCCCGTTAAGGTCAGCATCGTATACAATTGTCCTCTGTCATGATAAACATGCCCCATAATTTCGAGCAGCCACTCCAGACGACTATAGGATGCTCCCCAGTAGGAATCAGTCACCTTAAGCAGCTCCTCTGTATTGAACTGCCTGTATCGTTGATACAGATACATCTGATTCTCAATCAGTGCCTGCTTGATCTCACTTAAGGTTTGGGGTTGATTTTCTTCGTAAAACGCAGCCATCTCCTCTTCCGATGCCCCTTCCGATATGTACACATCCGCACGACAGATCATCGACAGATGAGAGAGAAGTTCACCAACCGGGGGCTGGCCCTCAATTGGAGTCAACGTCAAATCCTGTTCGGATAGCTGATCACAGATATCTATCAATGACGTCACTGCCACATCAATATGTTTGAATGCGGATTGAATCACCCGATATCACTTCCTTTTCATCCCATTATATAGAACGTATGATCGTATTTCAACCACGATCATACCCCATATATATATAAACAACCTATGCACCAAAACCAACATTCACGAACAAAAAAAGTCCCTCCTCCATCATATAGACGGAATCAGGGACGTTTTGTTGCTTATATACGTTCAAACCGGGTCTCAGCTCGAGTATAACGAACAATACGTTTGATCGAACCTTCCGGCAAACAAGTCAGATTTACGAATGAAGAATTGCAGTTCTCCGCAATCCCACCATTGAAAACCGATGGCATCGTGAGTATCTATTTTCAGAAGCAGCAAAGTGTCATCAAGTTCCTGCCGGGTACGTTTTGGATCTCCACCATAATGTGCGGTGAGTTTGTTTTCGCACTTTTGTTCATCATACTCGTATTCCTCTCCGAGCACGATCTGTAACAGGGCCTGATGCTCTGCATCCGGGTGTTGACCGTCAGGGTATCCAAACATACCACCCCAGTTTTGGGTACTCGGATGATTCCAGTCCGATTCAAACTCAAGATATCGTTCATACAGCCCGCCTTCCGGGTCTGCCGTGTCGTTCTCGCCCGTCTGCTGTACAGATAGTGCATTCAGCGCCTGGGCATCTACGTAAGCGTATGTAGGAAACTCCAGATTAGGCAGTACCGTTACGGCATGTGCAACAAATTCTGTTTCCAGAGCGGTATCACCGTCAGGCTCACGTCTAGTCAGGTTATGAGAATCGGATTCATAGATCACATAGTGTTCAATATTATAAGCTGGCTCATCCACTCCGATGAAAAAGTACAGCATCCCCCGCTCAGGCAAGCTCACGCGTCCATCATTCGGGGTATAAGGAAGCAAGTCCACGAGATTCAGCTGGGCAAGAAAAGTCATCGGCACACCTTCCTGTGTCAGAGGCCATTGGATGTGCTCAGGCAGGTCCGGATTCCCTCCCACACGTGAATTTCCCGTTCGGCGGTATTCATCAAGTGTCGATACATCAAGCCGGATCCCCCAACGGCCTGAGGATACCAATAGATCAGCGGCAGTGCCCAATCCATACTCCTCAAGCGTCTTGCGGGCTTTTCTGGTCAGACGTTCACATTGTTCAGGTTTAATCATTCAGATCCTCTCCTTCAGCCAATACATCTATGGTGAGACATATTCACGTTCACACCTGTATATTCTTCCGCCCTGACATCTTTCCCTGCTTGAGGTTAAAAAAAGAGACCCACAGAAGCACCTGTCGGTCTCTTTACCTATAACTTTCTTAACGAATCCGATCAGACGGATCACGCTGGAATGCCCGAATGTGCTCTTCGCCATCAAGAAACTCATGAGCCTGATGTGCGGCCATCACACCATGGTAGCTAATATCCAGTC
The DNA here is from genome assembly GCF_047246825.1 of Paenibacillus xylanilyticus. GTDB lineage: Bacteria > Bacillota > Bacilli > Paenibacillales > Paenibacillaceae > Paenibacillus > Paenibacillus xylanilyticus_B. Next base: position 2,487,097 of record NZ_JBFOLB010000001.1, read on the forward strand.
CCAGTTCTTCCTCTTCTTCCGTGGAACGAACCGGAACCATTTTGCCAATGAGCTTCAGACCGAGCCATGTCATGACAAAACCCCAGATGACAAGCGCGGCGAGCCCGAGTGCCTGAACACCGAGCAGCCTCCATCCGCCACCCATGAATAATCCACCGTCTGTGGCAAACAGCCCCACGGCAATCGTGCCCCACATCCCGGATGCAGCATGCACCGGGAAAGCCCCGACCGGATCATCAATCTGACGACGGTCAAGCCAGTTCGTTGCTGCCATCATGAGCAGTCCGGAAACCGCCCCGATAAATATCGCAGCAACATCGCCTACAAAAGCACAGCCTGCGGTAATGCCGACCAGACCAGCAAGGGACCCATTAATGACCGATGGCGCATCTGAACGCTTGAAGCGGAACAGCGTGTATAACAGCGTAACCGCTCCACCCGAGGCAGCCGATAACATGGTGACTAATGCAATATGGCCAATTCTTGCATCGGTGGCACTCAGCGTGCTCCCTGCATTAAAACCGAACCAGCCAAACCACAGCAAAAATGCACCTACAGAGGCAAGCGGCAGGTTGCTCGGAAGAGCAATCGCACTTACGCCATGTGGAGTGTATTTGCCTTTGCGCGGACCGATAATGATCGCTGCAGCCAAGGCCGAGAACCCGCCGAGCGCATGAATGACAGCCGATCCGGCAAAATCCTGCATGCCCAGCTCGCTGAGCCAGCCGCCGCCCCATGCCCAGTGACCGCCAATTGGATATATAATCGCAGTCATCAAGATGATGTACAAAAGATAAGCCCGGAAGTTGATCCGTTCAGCCACAGCACCTGACACGATGGAAATAACAGCGATCGTGAACGCAGCCTGGAACAGCCAAAACGTTTCAAGCGATACAGGCACATCGATATGAGACAAATCGCCATTCAGGAAAAATCCCGTAACCCCAGCAAAACCTCCGGCATCAGAACCGTACATCAGGCCGAATCCGACGGCATAAAACAGCAATGTGCCTATCGTAATGTCGGCAAAAACCTTCATAATAATGTTCACACTATTTTTATAGCGTACAAACCCGGCCTCCAGCAGGGCGAATCCACCCTCCATCAATAAAATCATGGCCGCGCTCAGTACAACCCAGACCGTATCGATCCCGGAGCTTAACGTCTCCAAAGTCATGCTTGTACATCCTCCGTTTCACTAAGCTGTCTGATCTCGCGGATCGTATCGGGCGAAAGCTCGATCTCGTCCCTTTCCTTGCTGTCAGGGTGCTCAATTCGTTCAACGATCCGATCCAACTCACGAATGCGGCGGCGGATCTGCTCCATCTTGCGAAAACGTTCCTTCACCTGAACCATATACTCCACCGCCTGGTGATGGGAGGCAGGACGTCCTGCGAACCACTTCCGCACCGTCGACATGGATTGATAGGCCACTTCTTCCGCACGCTTCTTTTGCTCAAATTGTTCAATTTTATGTTTGAGGGTTTCAAACTCATTTTCTTTTTTGACCTTCAGCCGTTCGATAAGGTACAATAAATCGGACGATGATATTTGCAATGCTGTATGGTGATACACCTCGTCGATTACTAACATATCATGTCAGGACTCCTTACATATCAAGTTACTTGTTACCGATTATAATTTGCCGTGGTCTACCCGTCAATCTTTTTTTGGAGATCGCTGCTTTTCTAAACAGGTCGTTCCTAGTGAACGACTTTATTTTTGTTTTAATAAAAGCGTGTAACAACGTTCATCTGCTCTCATTCGAAATTCCAACTCCAATCCTCTATGCTTAAGATCAAGCATCCGCTATTTCGGTACTGGACAAGCATAAGCTACCATCCAGAACCCATGTATAAGGAGAGGATGGCAGCCTGTTAACGCGTAATGACGATATTCGGCTCCAAATCTGGCAGACCGTAATCAAGGAGATCCAGCAGAAGCTTGAGTTTTAAGAACGATTCTCACCCAAAATAAAACATAAAAAACCTCCAATCCACGTCATCGTGAATTGGAGGTTTTCAGTTTGTAGAGTTCATTAGCATTTGAATTCCTGATACATAGCTCATTCCCTAGTTGCAGCAGATTTACGTTATTTTTTTGCCCAGAATCGTCAAATCCCGGTTTACGCCGTCCAATACAGCCACTTCCGGATAGTACCCCCATTGCTCGAAGCCATGCTTCCGCAGCAAACCTAGACTTGGTTCATTGTGTCCAAAGACAAATCCCAGAATCGTCGTAATTCCCAGCGCAGGACAGGCAGCAAAAATCGTGTTCAGCAAGCGTCCCCCAGCCCCGATTCCCCGGCATTGCTGATCAACGTACACACTCACTTCCACTGTACCGTTGTATGCAGGACGCCCGTAAAAAGAGCTCAAGCTGGCCCAGGCCACAACTTGTCCTTCATGCCTCATCACCCAGAGCGGGCGATGGTCCGGCGAATGCTCTTCAAACCACGGAATGCGCTGTTCTACCGTCACTGGCTCCAGATCCGCTGTCACCATCCGACTCTCAATCGTGGAGTTATAAATTTCTACAATCCTTGGCAAGTCCTCCCGAGATGCATATTCAATCTGTACACTATCCAGCTTCATGTCTACTCCCCCAATGTTCCAGATCAAACTCCAGTATGACGAATATTATAACGGAGAAGAGAAGCAGGCGTCATCCCCCAAACATTCCTATGCGAGCAGTCTTCTCTATTGCTAAGGCAGGTATTTCTCTTTGAAAATTGGACTTAGTTGACTCCATACATCAAATTTATTACCATCCAAATCAAAGAAAACAAAATTCCTTCCGGAATGGCCTCTGTTTTCAATTGCACCAACTCTAATCTGTTTCTCACTAAAATCTTTATGTATTGCTTCTAATGCCTGTATTCCATTCACCTCAAAAGTGATGGAAAAACGCTCAACTCCGTATACATCAATGAAATTGGAGCTATGACCTTCTTTAGATTGGACAAGGAAAATACTCTGGTTGGCGAAATTAAGAATGGCTTTGTCTTCATCTTTATAGTTTAACTCTGCCTCCAATTTGTCTACATACCATTGAGAAGAAAGTTCTACATTTGAAACCGGGATATACGTAGTTCCTACCCTTAACAATTTATTATTCATCCTATTCGCCTCCTCAAAAGACCTGAATAAATTCATTTCTAACACGCCGTTTTGTGTCACGCAAAGGAGCCTCCGTTAGAAAATGAATACTATCATTAGAACATACGTTCCAATTGATGTAAATAACATATGTACAAAATTAGAATAATGATACAATTTTCCGCCTTTATTCGACATTAACTAGTCCTGTTCGCGGTTTTTCTCAGTGGTAATTAGGGAAAAAGTCTCTTCTACTCCTATGACTGTTCCTCCAAAATATATGATATTACTACATATAACAAGGAGGATACATATGAAGAAACGATGGAAAGCGAGCTTGATCCTAGCAGCTGGACTGCTTATTCCTACTACTGTTTGGGCAGCGGGAAGTCAGATTACCGCCCAGTTGTCTCCGCAAATTATGATGCTCTTGGAGGGCCGAGTGATCGGGACGCCTTCAGAAGCTCCGATTTCTTATAATGGGAAAACCTATGTACCGCTTCGGCTGGTCGGTGAGTCACTTGGTTATGAAGTTAAGTGGGATGGAGCAAACAATACGATTTCAATTAAAAATCCGGAAGAAGATTACCCTCTTGTTAAGAATGATGCAGTTGAAATTCTGACCACAGAGGCAAACTATGATTATATTACTTCCATGGATAGCAAGTCCTTCCTCGGCGGCATCAATCTGGACTTTACCTATACGCTGACCAAAGACGTATCACGACCACCGGTCATCGTGATGGAAACGCTCACTAAAGACCATACGGTGCTAACAAGTGAAACGAAACTGCTTAATACCAAAGCTGGTACATATAAGGATTTCATTATCGGGGATAAAAACCGTCTTCCATATAGCGTTAAAGTGAAGCGTGAGGACGTTATCAAGCAAATGACCGAAGACTACTATTATCGTATTAAGATCAAATAATAAATTGATCCACAATACTTTGCAATAAATAGCAGCCGGATAACTATTGAACTGCACCCCATGGTTAGTTGTGTCTAACAAATGAGGTGCAGTTCAATACATTGAGCGGCTGCCTTTTTGTAATATTGACCTAGTTTTTCTCGCTAGCTTCATGGATCACATTTATAGCTTTACATGCTACCTGCCACTTATTCGATTAGACTCCCTGTACTTCATTATCGTTCGGAATCAATTCATACAAGTCACGAACATCACAACCAATGGAATCGGCGATGGATATAGCAATTTTGAGTGGCATCACTCTTTTGTTTTCAATAAAGTCGTAAACTCGTTCTGGTTTAAAAAGTAAGTCTTTTGCCAGCCATTCTGCTGACTTTCCGGATTCCATCAATCGTTCATTCAGTAAGCAACGTCCTAGTTCGAATTTCAAGAAATAATGACCTCCCGTGTAACACATATTTAACCTTAAGCGTTGTCCATTGTCAGCATGAATATACTTTATAAGGGAGCAAAAACAGTGATGTTCCCTATACGTATGCCCAATTGGTTGGGCGAGTTCCATGGACGAACTAGCGTTTCGCGTTAACTTGTTTTCTCCTTAACCTGGTGAGTCCGTTAAATCGTTATCCATAAAATCGAAATATCCCGATACTCCAATCGAGACGGTAGTAAAATAGAAATACCGCTTCTCAAGCTCCTGATTTTCTTCGCTCATCTCTAGAAAGAACGGGTCTTTAATGATCTCATCATTCATAATACCCTCTCGCCAGAAGTTCAGCTCAAGTTCTTGAATCGTAAAGGAAAATCCCGTCCTCGGATCATCATCCCCAACCATTGGGTACTCTTGCCTAAGCGAGTGGATTAAATCCTCTACCTTCGTCGTGAAGATGTCTACACCTTGATATAAACAAGGAATATAGAATTGCCCCGAGTAGCGGGGATTAATCAGTTCAATGAACTTCACCCGGTCATTGGAATCGTATTCGAAATGTTCCCACATAAACATCATCTCAATATAGCTCGGATTAACGGATATACTATCATCAGCTCTCCAATTGTTCAGACTTTTAAAAATTTGCTCCACCTCTTCCCTGCTCATCCCCAGCCGAAAAGGACCGATGCCGACAAGCGGGGTTATCATGATTGTATCCATCTGCAAACTCCTTTCAAAGACAATTCACTCGTTTGTATTCAGAATCCAGCCATCATAGGCATATTGCATCAACCTGCCCGTTAGTTGAACAAAAGCAGCCGATCGTGTTGATCAGCTGCTTTTGTTGTTTTATATCGCTATCGTTTCCCGTTAGCAGAATAACTGTTTTTATTTGAGATGCGCTTCAGCTTAAACGAATCTATCGATGAAAAATAAGAAGGAGTTTGCCACGCCGTGACGCTCCTAGGATCCAATTGATTAACGCAAACAATATTCCCTAACCGCTCGATGGCATTCAGATCTGGGTTATAGAGTGGAAGGGAAAACCGCAACAAAAAGACTAAATATTGCGTTTCTCATACTCAAACGGCACTTCACTAGAGTAGATCTCATGAAAAAAACCTAAATACGAGATATCTTCTTCCATACATTTTATAAGATACGACAGTTCCTCGTCACACTCAGGCTCTTCCCCATTGTTGTCCATATTTTCGAATCTGTCTAATATATTTTCCATAAGATTCCCTTGGATAAATAAGGGCAACTTATCCAGCATTGAATCATCGAGATTGGTCTCGGATCTGTACCCTGCAAGGACTGACTCAAAATAATTATCCATGAACTTTCTGCGTTTACCAGCGTCTGGTTCAAATTGGTTCCAGCCTACGCCGTTTCCCCAAATACTGGCCAAGTCAAACATATACCAACCGAAACATGAATTATCGAAATCATATACAGTTATTTGTCCGGTATCAAAATCTATCGAATAATTCCCATCGTTGAAATCAAAATGGATCATACCAAAAAACTCCTGTTCCCTATCCAATCCTTGTAAGGTATCAATGAGTTTTACCATCTTCTCCTTAAGTAAAGACAAGGAACACGGTATCCGTTTATCGATATATTCGGCATTGTATTTGTCAAAAAAGCTATACCGGCGATGGACAGGCATATACCCTTTCGATATTTGGTGCAGTCTCCCCAGGGTTTTGCCGCAATTATAATAATATTCGGTAATTGGAGCTCCTTCTCGGTACCGATAATTATTTTCTACAAGCATTTTCCCCTTAGCCTTTTCAAACAGGCAGACAAAAAAGATTTGGTTATTGTGGGCGATCTCCTCCAGCAAGTTACCCTTTCGGGAGTTGATTATATTTGAGACACTGCCTCCGTGCTCAAACAGATACCGAACAAATTCCACTTCACCTAGGAAATCTTCACGTCTTCTGTCTGGTAAGAAAGCTATTCTGAGTATTTTAGCGCCCTCGCCCTCTTTTTCACAGGTATAAACGACATTTCGCCCTCCATCATGTGCCGGAATCCGCTGGATTTCATAGCCTTCTAATCCGAACACTCCTGATACAACTGTAAGTAAATAGGTATCTCCGATTGCAACGACTTCGTTATAATTTATAACTATCTCTCCTTTTCGTTCAAACATCTATTTGTGATACTGTACAAAAAAGAGCATGCCACAGTATCGGCACGCTCAATGGACTTTTTTGATCATTTTAAGAAGGTTTTCACTCTGATGGGCGCAAACCATTCCATTTGACAATACTGCCCATCATAAGTATCCGTATCAATTTTTTCGAAGAAGAATTCGTTATCCAGAAGTTCGTATCTCCCATTGTGTTCTTTGGCAAGCCTATCGATGGCTGTATACAGCGCCTCTGCGCGTAGTTCGCTAATTTCCTCGTAATGATGGTTTCCAATATAGCGAAAGCCGACACACATTGAAGCAGGGACTGTATCACCTATAAAGTCGTCAGGAATTCCGTTCAGATCCTTTACACGCATGGATGGTAGATAGTGCGTCCAACTAAGCGATGGATCAGGTGTCCTCGTTAGACCGTAATAGATATTGGGTTCTACCGGATTAGGCACTTCATGCCGCTTGTCCCACCAAAACTGTTTGGCCGCTTCGGGTGCTTTGGTCAATGATTCAGCGATCTCAATTTGATACATTCGCCCGATGACATGAAAAGACGGGATCATGACCATATCCGGCCCATATACTAAATTTCCGCAAACATCATTTTTTGGAAACAGATGAATCGGAGCGGTTACTTGAATATTTTTGCCCGATTCCCTGCATTCGCCAGGCGTTATCCCATATTCGCGTTTAAACGCACGTATGTAGGTTTGTTCATGTTCGTAACCGCATTCGATGGCAATGTCAAGGACCCGCTTCTCGGTTTGCATCAATTTTTCCAAGCTGACGGCTAGCTTTCGAGAGCGGATATAGCTTTGTAGCGGCACGCCAAAAGCGAACTTGAATAGTCGACGCAAATGAACAGTGGAGATCGGGAGATCGTTCAGATATTCTGTCTCGCTCATACCTGAAACACTTTCTTCTATTTTGGACAGGAGCTCAGAAAGAATTTTGTATGGTTGTATAGCCTGTGTCACTCTCCTAGTATGTTTTTGTTCCTTAAAATTCATAATGAAATTTGTTCGCTACTATCGAAATCATACCACAGATGGAAATAATATTCATTTCTTGAAAATATGAAAAAGCCCTGAGTCAATTGAGTGGTTAAAATTTCTCATTTGATCTTACTGGCCTCTGGCCCTTTTACACTTATAGTTACCCGCCCTATTTATGGATACGGTTGTCCGTGAGTAAAATTAAACTAATCTGCCCGTTAGCTTAACGCAAAGACAGCCGACGAATTCGCCGACTGTCTAATTGAATTATCATTCTCGTTCTATCAGGACTCAAGATTAACTTATGCTTCCAATTTCAACTCTCGGCAAACCGCATCCATGAATCCAACCAATAATCATACTCGGCTATTCAGGAAGTCCCTGAAAAACATTTCCTCGCGTCAGCACCTGACTCTGATCTGCCCAGCGGATTTGGAGCGAACGGGAAGTGAATAGATCAAGTCCGTCCGAGACTTGAAAGTGCAGATGGGCTTCACTGGAGTTACCGGAATTGCCAAGCTCACCAATCAGCTCTCCCTGCTTGACTTTATCTCCTTTTTTGACTGCTACACTGCCTTCCTTGATATGTGCCGTGATGCTGTATTCCCCACTGCCATGATCAATGACCACAAAATTCCCGGCTGGTTCTTCGGCATTCATCACTCCAGGCGTGTTATCAGGAATGTCGTTTTTGATCTCGACGACCGTCCCATCAGCAGCGGCATAGAGCGGTTCACCAAAAGCATAATAGTTTTCGTTCGCCGTGGCCTCCCCTTGATAACTTGAATCTCCCTGCGTTCGAACGATGTCCAATGCGTAACGCTGTGTTTCATGCGCATAATGATAGTTGGACATCACATCGTTTCCTCCCCAGAACACAAACCATTCTCCCTTCACAGGAAACTGAAATTCGGTTTTGGTAAGCTTCTTGTCCGTCTCCTCATGCGTTTCAAGGGGCTGGATCAATAGGCCGGCAATCTGATGTTCTTCGGTAAAATAAGCTTGAATCCCCTTGGTTCCCGTCTCATCTTTCCAGGAATGCTCAGACAGGTTATTCAGGTTGACTTCCACAACCGGATCCCAAGAATTGACCCCTTCCAGGAAGCTGTCCACAGACGCTTTGAACTGTTCCAGTGTCACCGTGTCCTTGAGCTCCGGACTCATCTGATTGTATATGTCCTCCTTCGAACCATGCATTAAGGTATCAATAAAATTGTCAGGTGTAATCATAGCGCCCTCCTTGGCAGCCGTAGTTTCTTCCTGATTGGTGTCCGCTCCCGCTGGAGCTGCAGCCGTTGTTTGTTCTGCCGATGGTTGCTCCGCCTGGCTGGATGATTCCGAAATCCCGCAGGCAGATAGTATTACACACGATCCAATGGCTGCTACAAGCAGCTGCCAGCCTCTCCTGCTCCTTAATTTTTCATGCACAGCATGTCCTGATTTCATAGTGTACTTCCCCTGCATCAACGTCTTATCCTGCTGGTCACTCTTCTTATTGAATCTGTTCACTACATGCACCCCTTCTGTGGAACATTATCTTTCCAGTTAAGTGTACAGAATCAATCTTATCCTTTGCCTAACCTCACCTTACGTCTACCATAACTCTGAGGAAGTCTGCGCTTCATAATTAAGATTCTGTTAAGATAGCCGATACGCTACACTGCTCTTCTGAATGGTATGATAAACAAGTTAAACCAAAACAGGGAGGACATTTTACGTCATGGATGAAGTTTCAATTCTGCTTGTTGATGATGAACAGGCGATTTTACATATGTTAAAAACGGTACTGCTCAAAGAGCAATTCGTGGACATTGACACGGTCACCACGGGAGAAGATGCGATCAGTGCATGCGAAAACAAAACCTATCATTGCATCGTGCTGGACGTCATGCTTCCTGGCAGAAGCGGGCTGGAAATCTGTCCTTTTCTGCGTCAATTGACGGATGCCCCCATTCTTTTTTTAACCGCCAAAACAACCGATTATGACAAACTGACCGGCTTCGCGGTTGGCGGAGATGACTATGTCGTCAAACCTTTTAATCCATTGGAAGTGGTTGCCCGCATTAAATCACTGCTGAAACGTTATTTGCCTAAACAGACCGCAGCGAACAGATTGCACTCACTCCATGACGCAACTCCGTCATCCGCTGCACCGCAGGAAGGCGTCTATGATTACGGTCGTTTTCAAGTATTGGAGCAAGCCGGTGAACTCCGGGTAGAAGGTCAGGTGGTAAGCTGTCCGGCGCTGGTTTATCAGCTGCTGCTCTTTTTCTGCAAACATCCCAATCGAATCTTCACCAAATCCGAATTGTATGAGCGGGTCTGGGGCTCGGAATCCATTAGCGACGACAACACCGTCATGGTTCATATACACCGGATTCGTGAGCGCATTGAGGCCGATCCCTCGAAACCTGAGCTGCTGGTGAATGTCCGCGGTCTGGGATATAAACTCATTCAGTCCGATATGGAGTCCCGCGGATGAGTATACGGCGCAGATTGATGACACGGTTCATCGGCCTGCTAGCCGGAGCTGTGATCCTGATCTTGGTACTCGGCGGAAGTATCGCCTATTGGGTCATCCAGCAGCTGAATGAGGCCAGCCTTGTTGAAGATTTCGCTTCTGTAGGGCTCGAACAACTGATCAGTACGGCAGAGATTCTGCCGGATGGCACAGTTCGATATGATCCCGAGCTGCTTAAGCGTGTAGAGGAGAACAACGGCTGGCTTCAGGTTCTCGATGAACAAGGCCATGTGGTGGATGCTTTTCATACCCCTTCCGATGTCCCGAACCACTATAAACCCGGAGAACTTATATCCTATTGGGAAGGGAGAAAGCCCTTCCCCTACCAACTCTACATGCTGATCCGGGAAAGAAACGGAATCAACTTTACCCTGTTATATGGGGAGAGCAATCAGGCCGTAACGATTCTGGAGCAAACCTACAGCGGCGGTAGTTATGCAAATGACAAGCTTGTACTTCAATCAGAACAGCAGGAAGTTATTCGCTCGGCGGGCGCGTATCTGCTGATCTTGGATCATCAGGGACGTGTGCTTACTTCGTTCAATGAACCCGCCGTGGGCACGCCGGACAGCTACAGCATTCAAGACCTGATTCTGCGTACACGATACCCTACCAGGTATGGAATGACTACAGTGACCATCTATGATGAACAGGACCAGTCTACCTGGATGCTGAGTGTTCCGCTTGCCCGCAACCCGGCTGTGGTAAATGAGAACCCTTACCGTTTTATATTCGGCCCAGCGCTAATTGCACTTCTGATATCCATCATCACCCTGCTTGTGCTGCTTGCGCTCTGGTATGCCAACCGTTTTGGCTATCCCATGCTGCATATGCTCCAATGGCTGCAGCGGCTCGAACGCGGGCACTACGAGGAACCGACAGGTGCCCGAGGCAAGCCACGCAGCCAGAAGGGAAACGGAAAATGGCGTCAAAAATATCGGGTCTATTCGGAAGTATTGCGATCCATCCAGACGTTATCGAGTACACTCAAACGTGATGAAGAACTCCGCAAGCAGACCGAGTCCTTACGCGAGGAATGGATCGCCGGAATCACACATGACCTCAAGACGCCTCTGTCCTCCATTCAGGGATATGCGCACATGCTTGAAGCAGAGAAATACAGCTGGACATCTGATGAAGTGAGGGAATTCGCAGGCATTATGCTGGACAAGTCCATGTACATGGACCGGCTGGTGAACGATCTGGCCATGACATACCGGCTGCGCAGCGGTGGATACCAGCCGCCCGTGGAACAAACAGACGTAAATACGCTACTGCAGGATCTCGTTCAGCGCGCCGAACGCAACCCTGCTTATGGGGGAGGTCGCATCACGTTTCAACCTGCCCCAGTTCCGGTGAGCGGTCATGTGCATATTCCATCATTTGAACGAATCGTGGATAATCTCACCGCCAATGCCCTGCTGCATAATCCACCGAATACTACCCTCGTCGTAAGTGTACAATCAGGTGAGCAGACAGGTGATTTCTGTGTCCAATTTGCCGATGATGGACGAGGGATGGACCCGGAGACCGTATGGAAGCTGTTCGAACGATACTATCGCGGCACGGATACCGCTACATCCGATGTCGGATCAGGTCTCGGCATGGCGGTAACCAAAGGGCTGATTGAAGCCATGAAGGGCCGGATTGAGGTTCAATCCGCTTTGGGGAAGGGAACCGTCATTCGCCTAATATGGGACCGTCATTCTGACAAAGTCTAAAAAATATCCGCTTGACCTTTTCATTTTCAGTCTATATAATCGACACTCAATAACACCTGTTCCAATATATTGATATGGACCTTGAGTTCATTTTCAATCCAATTTGAATGACATCAACTTTGTATATATGGCGATGACCAGAGACATGATTTCGTTTGCGTGCTGCCCAGAGAGAGAAGGGATTGGTGAAACCTTCTTCAGCGAACGGACCGGAATTACCCCTCTGCAGCCGTGGCCTCGAACCGCAGCCGGTCAGACTTCCCATGGACGTCCAACTTGGTTGTCAGTAGAGCTCACCGTCTGATCCCCGATAACGGATCCCAATGAGGGTTATGATGTTTTCTGTTTTCGGCGGCTGGCCGGCAGGAGATATTCATAACCAAATTAGGGTGGAACCACGAGCTGAGCGCACTCGTCCCTTTTCCGGGACGGGTGTTTTTTTGCGCTTCAAACCTTAAACATTGGAGAGTGGTTCGCATGAGTAATCAACAAGGTAACCCCATTGAAATTCGCCTTCAAGGCGGAGCAGTTCGTTCGTACGAGGCAGGCATTACTATCAGAGAAGTCGCCTCTTCCATCAGCACTAGCTTGGGCAAACAGGCTATCGGAGGCATTGTGGACGGCTTAAACGTGGATCTAGATATGGCACTGGAACGGAACTGTGAACTTGTCATCGTTACACTGGACAGCGAAGAAGGCCTGAAGCGGTATCGCCACAGTACAGCGCATGTGCTTGCACAGGCATTGAAACGTATTTATGGTGCGGAACAAGTCAAACTGGGGATCGGCCCCGTTATCGAAGACGGCTTTTATTACGATGTGGATCTGGAGCATGCCTTGTCCATTAGTGACCTAGCTGCCATCGAGCGGGAAATGAACAAGATTGTGCAGGAAAATGTGAAGATTAGCCGCCGGGTGGTTAGCCGTGAGGAAGCCCTTCGCCTGTTCGAAGAGATTGAGGACCCATATAAACTTGAGCTGATTCGTGATTTGCCGCAGGATGCGGAACTGTCGATCTATGATCAAGGGGAGTTTTTCGATCTGTGCAGGGGTCCCCATCTTCCATCCACTGGACGGATTAAAGCCTTCAAGCTGCTAAATGTTGCAGGGGCCTACTGGCGGGGCAATTCGGATAATAAAATGCTGCAGCGAATCTATGGTACTGCCTTCCCGAGCAAAGCCCAGCTGGACGAACATCTGCATCTGCTCGAGGAAGCGAAGAAACGGGATCACCGCAAACTGGGCAAAGAACTGGATCTGTTCATGTTTTCGGAGGAAGCACCGGGCATGCCCTTCTATCTTCCCAAAGGGATGACTATCCGTACAGAGCTGGAGCAATTCTCACGCGAGCTGCAGCTGCAGGAAGGCTACCAGGAAGTTCGGACTCCCCTAATGATGAACAATCGCCTGTGGGAGCAATCCGGTCATTGGGAGCATTATAAGGACAATATGTATTTCTCAGAGGTAGACGACGCTACATTTGCGCTGAAGCCAATGAACTGCCCAGGTCATATGCTCATTTTCAAAAATACACTTCATTCCTATCGCGAGCTTCCCATTCGCATGATGGAATTCGGTCAAGTCCATCGCCATGAATTTTCGGGCGCCCTGAATGGCATGATGCGGGTACGGACATTTTGTCAGGACGATGCTCACCTCTATGTCATGCCAGAACAGATTGAGGATGAGATCAACCAGGCAATATCCCTGATTGGGCGCATGTACGATATCTTTGGATTCGAATACACAATTGAGCTGTCCACTCGTCCCGAAGACTCCATGGGATCAGAGGAACTGTGGGATCAGGCAGAACGTGCACTGCAAAATGTACTGGATCGGCGCGGTGTGAAATACCGCATCAATGAAGGAGACGGTGCCTTTTATGGACCGAAAATTGACTTCCATATTCTCGATGCGCTGAAACGCAGCTGGCAGTGCGGAACAATTCAGCTTGATTTTCAAATGCCGGAGAAATTCGATCTCACTTATGTTGGCGAGGACAGCCTGAAACACCGTCCCGTCGTGATCCATCGCGCCATCTATGGCTCAATCGATCGCTTCATTGGCATACTGACTGAACACTATGCGGGTGCATTTCCGCTCTGGCTTGCCCCGGTGCAGGTGAGGCTGCTCCCTGTTTCCGATCACTATATTGATTATGCCCTGCAGGTGCAGAGTCAGCTGCGAGCAGCCGGAATCCGGGTCGAAACAGATCTGCGCAGCGAGAAGCTCGGGTACAAAATCCGTGAAGCACAGATGGAGAAAGTGCCTTACTCGCTCGTACTTGGTGAAAATGAGAAAAATGCCTTATCCGCCTCTGTCCGCGCATACGGTCAGGGAGATCAAGGCATTCAGAGCATTGAAGCATTTATCCAGCAGATACAGCAGGCCGTGAAGGCAAAAGCCTGACGGTATCCGTCATTGCACTTGACGTGAATCGCCATTTTGGGTCATTTGCCGAAAGTGAAGCACAGTGCTGCACTTCAGCTATGGCCCATTACAATTTCTCATCAGGCTTCAGTCCAACCTGCTGTTCGCTCCATGTCCAGAAACGTTCAGCCGCAGCATCGTCCATCGCATGTGCTTTTAGCTTTTGTTCTTTCTTTTGATAAAAGTAACGTCCTGTCAATTCCGCTACCTCCGGACTCGTAGCCAGATAGATGGCCGTTTGTGCCCCGTCCTCGGGAGACAGGAAAAATGGAAGCTTGCCGACAAAAGCCATGATACGTGTGCCAAAGCCAGTATGGCGATCCACGCCAATGCTTGTGCCAACCGCACCTGGATGCAGGCAGTTCACCGTGACTCGGCTGCTTGCCACTCTACGGGCCAGGGCACGGGTGAACAGCACGTTGGCGAGCTTGGACTGTGCATAGCTTTTGATCGGATTATAGCCTTTGTGCAGATGTGGATCATCAAAATGAATCTTGCCTGCTTTGTACGCACCGGATGAAACGTTCACGATTCGTCCCTTCTCCGCAGCCTTCAAAGGCTCGATCAAGAGCAATGTGAGCAGAAAATGTCCGAGATGGTTAATGCCGATGCTCTGTTCAAAACCATCCGAGGTCTCCTGTCTCTTCACCATGACCACGCCGGCATTGTTAACCAGTACGTCAAGTGTATCGTAACGATCCCGGAAGGATTGCGCAAAATGACGGATACTTTCGAGTGAACCCAGATCACACAGCATCAGTTCAATCTCCGTCGATCCGGATTCGCGCAATGCTTCTTGCAGAGCCTGCTGTCCGCGCTTTTCACTGCGACAAGCCATAATCACTTTGTACCCTTGCCTTGCAAGTTGAATAGTGGTTGCGAGCCCCATGCCGGAGTTCGCTCCTGTTACAATCACTGTCTTCATGGACATCAGGTACTTCCCTTCTGAACCTGGGGTTCCAAAATTGATAATCATCTTCTATGCTAATATGAGATAATGAAATCACATATCGGTTTCCATGGGAGGACAAGTATGCTGACCAAAGAAGATTTCAAAAAGATCAAAAAAGAAGCCAAGCTTGAAATCGTACTACTGGAACAGGACTATCACGATATCCGGCAGAAACCCGATTCAGATCAGTTTGAAAAACGAAATAATCGAAGATACGCTTCGCTGATCATTGAATTATGCGCGATTGTTGAAGACATGCTAGATCAGCTATATCAACGTGTATACCAAAAAAAGTTTAATTCGACCCAGCTGATGAAAACTCCTGCCTACCGTGCACGTTCCAATATGGAGATTGTCCAGGCTGAATTAAATAAGCAGCAGATTGCCTTGGAATCCGGAATGGAGAATTTCGGTGAAGCTCTCAGTCTGGTGTTTCAGTCGAGGAACAAACTTATTCATGAGAACTTCTCATTTGCTTCCATCGTCAAGGAAGACATGAATGAAGAACAAACCTTTGAGGCCATGCTGAAGACGATCAAAAAGTACAGAAAACATTTGAAATTTCTTCGCCCAGAATAAATGCCAAATCATATGAACCAAAGGAGGTGCGCCGGACTTGATCCGGAAAACTATGAATAATCAGACAAACTCTTTTACCGTGCTACACCTCAACATTCCCACGCCTTCTGGTACTAATCCAATCTACCCTGTCATGCTTCGCGATGAAGACGGCATTACGCTTGTAGACACAGGCATGATTGGCCAATTCGCCAGTCTTCAGTCCGCTTTGGAGCAGGAAGGTGTCCAACTGGCCGATGTCAAACGCATCATTTTGACACATCAGGATATTGACCATATTGGTAATCTGGGTGCCCTTCTGGATGCGATACCCGGATTGGAAGTCTGGGCGCATGCCGATGAAGTTCCTTATATTAAAGGCGAGAAGCCATTGATTAAGTTCACAGTAGAACGCAGAGCCATGCTGCCCGCACCCGTGCTCGCGCAAGCCGATCAACTCCTCTCCCAGCTGCCTGAGATTGAGATTAGCAGAGTCTTGGAAGACGGGGACATGCTGCCTCTTCAAGGCGGAATCCAGGTGATACATACACCAGGACATACGCCGGGACATATCTGCCTGTATTTCCGGGAAGCGCAATTTTTGCTTGCTGCTGACGAATTGCGTGTCGTGGACGATGAGCTGGTTGGACCCGCGCCACCTGCAACACCGGATATGCCTGAAGCGCTGAGAAGTTTGAAAAGGCTGACCGGCCTGAAACTGAACAAAGTGCTCTGTTACCACGGCGGCGAATACACGAAGGAGCTTAGCGAGCGTATTGCCAAGCTTGCGGAAAGCGCCGATTAATTGGCAGTCACACGCTAACGAGCACTTCCCTATATAATGGAATTAAGGGGCTGTCCCAAAGTCATGAAAATGGCGGGACGCTCTTTTTTTTATGGTTTAGCGAACGGAGCACGTTCTATTAGACACGTTTTTACAGCTGTAAAGTTTGAACGAATCCTAGACACCGCTCAGCTTTCAGGTGTAAGCACAATTAATTGATCATCCCCATCCCGCGGCGTTCCACGTCCGTCCCGATTGTTTGTCAGAATATATAACTTCCCGTCTTCTCCGGCAGTCACATTGCGAATGCGTCCCCACTCCTCTTGAAAAACGGGCTCTACCTGATCCACTTGTGTACCGTCCTCTGACAGGGTAATATGCAGCAATTGCTCGCCTCTCAGATTAGCCGCAAGCAGTGAACCCGCCCATGGCCCTTCCTCAATAAAAGCTACACCCGATGGTGCCCATGTATCATCACCACTGTGAGCCAGCGGAGCCTGATATGCGCCATTGTCATCCTCATCTCCCTCGACTTCAGGCCAGCCATAGTTCTCGCCTGCTTCAATCCGGTTAATCTCATCATAATTCCGCTGGCCATGCTCGGTGGCGTAAAGGTACTTATTATCCGAATTCCAGGCCAGACCCTGCGCATTGCGATGTCCCATGCTGAACACAGGCGAATTCGGCCATGGGTTGTCTTCAGGGATCGATCCGTCGAGACCAATCCGCAATATTTTGCCACCCAAGCTATCCTGATCCTGTGCCAGTTCCGGTTCATATCGTTCACCTGTCGTAATGTAGAGCAAATGGTCAGGACCGATTTTGATCCGGCCTCCGTTATGATTCGTCCCGCCTGGAATGTTGCCCAGCAGCTCCTTGTCTATTACAGCTTGATCCTTATTTACCTTCAAACGTAACACCCGATTGGCGATTTCGCCCCCTTCAAGATAGGAGTGGTAGGTGTACAGATATCCGTTATTTTCAAAGTCCGGATCAGCAGCCAAGCCCAGCAATCCTCCTTCGCCCTCTTCATTGAACGGAGCCTCAAACGCAATGAGTGGTTCGGATTTCAATTCTCCGTCCTCAATGACGCGGATGGCTCCAGGGCGCTCCGTAACAAACATCCGTCCATCCGGCACACTCACCAGTTCCCACGGTGCATTCAGTCCAGTCACCAAAACCGAGGCCTGATATGGGATGACCGCATTCCCCTGCGTACCTTCCTCATCGGTATTCGTATTGTTATTGCCTCCACTCGCCGTCTGTCCCTGACCCGTCCCTTGTTTTTGTGACACCTGCTGAGATTCTGTAGATGGATCGCCTGATGTACAGGCAGTCAGCAGAGCCATGCTTAACAACGAAGCGTACAGCGGAACGCTTAATCGGTTATTCATCATTCCATCTCCTTTCGATTGAATTGAGACAATCTGTAGTAAAGCATTTTGCATAAATTCAATAAGTGAATATGAATCAGGCAAATGCTGAGTAATGTTCCTGGAAAAGCTGAGCTAATATGAGTAATCCGTATCGGTATCGGTTAGCCATCTTCAACGTCGTTTCGCCCTGTATTTACCCCTCCCTCCACTCGCCAAAACGGAAAATTGGCGGCATCCGATACGGGTCCCATGTCCTTCCCCTTTGGCATTTTTCAATATTCTTCTATAATAGAAGGATAGAACGAACTGAAAGGTGGACGTATACACTCATGAATCTAAGCCCTTTATCCCGTCTGGAAGCTGATCTGTCTACACAAGGATTGGACGCCATGCTGATTACAGATCCGAAACATATCTACTATTTAACTGGTTTTGCAAGCAACCCGCACGAACGCTTTCTCGGTCTGGTTCTTGCCCGTGGCGAGGAACCTTTGCTGATCGTGCCTGCCCTGGACGCTGAAGCTGCTGCAGCAGCCTCCTCGGTAACCAATATCGCGACTCATTCCGATACCGATAATCCCTATGCATTGTTCGAACGTTATCAGGGACGCTTAGGCCGGATGGGTCTTGAAAAAGAATACGTCACTGTCTCGCGTTATGAGCAGCTGACCGCTGCCCTTGGTGCTGTCAACTTCGAAGATGTCGGCCTTCTGCTCCGCACACTGCGCGTGAAGAAGACACCAGACGAAGTAGCCCGTATCCGTCATGCCATTCATCTCATTGAAGAGACCCTTCGCCAGGGATTGTCTCACGTGCGCACAGGCGTAACCGAGATTGAACTGGTGGCTGAGATGGAATACCAGATGAAGAAACTGGGTGCGGATGGTCCTTCCTTCGATACCATGGTACTTACCGGACCCAAAACAGGCCTGCCGCACGGTACACCGGGTGAACGCAAACTGCAGCATGGCGATTTGTTGATGTTCGATATGGGCGTATACGCTGCAGGGTATGCATCAGATATTACGCGTACATTTGCCTTTGGTGACATATCTCCCGAACTGAAAACCATCTACAACACCGTGCTTGCCGCAAACGAAGCTGCCATCCGTGCGGTGAAACCGGGTGTGGCGTGTGCCGATATAGACCGTGCAGCCCGTCAGGTGACGGAAGATGCCGGATACGGTGAGCGTTTCATGCACCGTGTGGGACACGGTCTGGGAATTGATGTGCATGAGTATCCTTCATTGCATGGACAGAATATGGATGTTCTTCAGGAAGGCACCGTATTCACGATTGAACCAGGGATCTATACGGGTGCAGGCGGAGTTCGAATTGAAGACGATGTTCTCGTAACAGATACTGGCGTCGAGGTGCTGACTTCCTATCCAAAAGAGCTGCAAATTTTGACGGATTAATCTTACATGTATGAAATTAAAAATGACCCGCTTAGCCATATACATGTGGCTGTGCGGGTCATTCTCGTTATCAGGCTTTTTTCATTTGCGGTGGACTGCTTACGATTACGAATGCAAACTAAACCTGATTAGGCTTCATCCTTAATTTTAAAATTGCGCGCTGCATACAGAAACGGCGTACCTACCGCGGTCAACACGAATTTGATAATGTACGTTGTGAGGAAGATCTCGAGCCAGACGTCCCATGGATAGATGAACGCAAATGCAATCGTGCAGAACACCAATGTATCCACAAAGGAACTGACGATCGAGCTGCCATTCGTGCGAATCCACAACTGATTGCGTCCAGGTGCCACCTTGCGCAGCATGCTGAACAGTCGCACATCCAGGAATTGGCTGATGAAATAAGCTGTCAGACTTCCGAGTGCCAGACGCGGCAGCAGACCAAACAAGGTTTTCATGGAATCCTGCGCAAAGTCCGTCGGTGCCGGTTGAAAGAATATGACCATCTGCATCAGTACTGTCGTCATGATCAGCGTGAAAAATCCGAACCATACGGCTTTACGCGCTTCACCCGATCCATACTTCTCATTGAGAAGGTCACTAGTCAGGTACATGCTGACATACATCGTATTGCCAAGCGTCAGTACAATCCCCATAATATCTATCGTTTTGGTCACCTGAATGTTGGCTATAACCGTAGCCACACCAATCCAGGCATACAGACCCTTTTTACCGAACAGGCGGTAACACAATAGGAAAAAACCATACGTTACGAGAACGAAAAGCGCTCCCCAACCCAAATTAAACATTAAACATACACTGCCTTCCTAGTTTTGATTACGCGGGATGGTTACGAACCGCGGTCTGGCCTGGGGCCAAAACATGAATACTCTATCACATTTCCCTTCCTTTGAACAGCACTAAATAACGGTATCCACGGATCTTATGCAAAAAGCCGCCCTACGGGTTAACCCGTAGGGCGGCTAATTCTCGCTTGTTACTGCACATAAGCCATTTGCTGATTTGGTTTCGGGTTACGCTTGAACCGCAGAATCCAGATCACGACTTTGATCATTGAATGTATCCTGATCATTCTCTTTCAGAATTTTACTGGATACGAGACCAGCAGTCATCGAATCGTTCACGTTCAGCGCCGTACGACCCATGTCGATCAGCGGCTCAACCGAGATCAGCAGGCCTACCAGTGCAACCGGCAGATTCATCGTGGACAACACGATCAGGGAAGCGAAGGTTGCCCCGCCGCCTACACCAGCTACACCGAAGGAACTGATCATGACAACCAGGATCAGGGTAATGATGAAGTCCCAGCTCATCGGATCGATTCCGACCGTAGGAGCAATCATCACCGCCAGCATGGCCGGATAGATCCCGGCGCAGCCGTTTTGACCAATGGTAGCCCCGAAGCTTGCCGACAGGTTCGCAATACCATCCGATACGCCAAGTTTCTTCGTCTGTGTCTCCACGTTAAGCGGGATTGTAGCCGCACTTGAACGGGAAGTGAAGGCAAATACCAGCGTTGGCAGAACCTTTTTCACATACGTCAGCGGATTGAAACCAAACAGTGCGATAATAATCAGGTGGATGATAAACATCACAATCAACGCAACGTAGGATGCAATGACGAACTTGATCAGCTTCAGGATCTCATCCGGATTCGTTGTCGCCGTTACTTTCGTAATCAGCGCCAAAATCCCGTATGGAGTCAGCCTGAGCACCAGGGTTACGATCCGCATGACTACTGCATACACCGCATTCACCATGCCTCGGAACGTTTCCGCCTGCTGTGGCTTTTTGCGATCCAGTCCAAGGACTGCCACACCGATAAATGCCGAGAAGATCACGACCGCAAGTGTTGACGAACGGCGTTCCCCGGTCATGTCTGCAAATGGATTCGAAGGAATAAATTCCAGCACCTGCTGAGGAATCGTCTGATCCTGTACATCAACGAGACGTTCCTCGACCTTCTGTACCTGTGCGAGCTCTTTGTCTCCACCTTCGATCTCAATCGAAGTCAGGTTGAAGCTCAGACTTGTTACGATACTTACACTTGCCGCAATGGCCGTCGTAATGAGCAAAATCGCAATGATGGAAAAGCTCATTTTGCCGAGGTTTTGCTTGCCCTTCAAATTCATGATGGCCGAAATAATGGAAACCATGATAAGTGGAATCACGACCATCTGTAACAATCGAACATATCCCGAACCGACAAGGTTAAACCAATCGACGGACTTGGTAACAATGTCAGAATTAGACGAGTAAATCAGTTGAAGAATGACGCCATACACAACCCCGATTCCCAGACCTGCGAATACTCGCTTAGTAAAGGAAATATGTTTCTTTTGCATCCAATACAGGACGCCAAGAAGAACGAGCATAATCACTACGTTCAGAATGACTAGAAAAGTATCCATTTCGTAAAATCCTCCTCAAAATGTGCATACCGATTGAACGGTTTTTCTATTCGCTTGAAGCGATATTGAACAATATATCATATATCAAACTATTCTGGTAGGTATTAATTGATATTATGTAATAAGCATGTAATAAATTCATGGATTTCTGAAAAAAATTCACCGTTTAATGAAAATTATTCTATTCAACCCCCGGTTAATTTTGTAATATAGGTATATCCGCTTATTCCCAAGATTTCTCAACGTGAAAATTAGGCCTTTCTTCGTTGGTATATAGTCTTACGGGACGAAAAAGCGACAAATGTTAATGAACATGACGTGAAAGGATGATCCTATGTTTCGTAATCGTACGGTGGCCGGCAAAATTAGAGGCACGCTGTTCCTCGTTCTGCTGGTGGCCTCCCTGTTGTTTAGTATCAGTTTTTATGCTGTGTCCATGAATATCATGCAGAGCTACGTGCTCCCGCAGTTCGACAAAGTCCTAAACACGTCTATTCAGGATATATACAAAAACATTTCAGCCTCCAAGATCTTGCAGGTGCAAAGTGGCGGGGCAGGTGCTGAAGGTGCCGCACTGACTGTCGAATCCTATTTGGCTGAAAAAGCAAAAGAACATAATCTCGATGCGTCTTACGTTGTATCCATCGAGGAAGGTAAAGCCACCGTTGTCATTGCAAATGCTGCCTCAGAAATGATAGCCGGAGATGAAATTAGTGTCCAGTCCGCGATGAATACGGCTGTCGAGACAAAAGAAATGGTCATCAGTGAAGTCTATTCCGATTCCTTCGGCGTACATAAAGCAGCCTTTATTCCGATCGCTGGCAGCAACATGATTATGGCCGTAAGTATGGATGCCCAGTTTATTCAGGATAAAAATGTCCAGATCTTCTGGTTATGCCTGGGGATCACAGCATTGGTCTTTGTGCTTGGCTGGCTCATCTCCACCAGCATGATCAAAAGAGTAACCAAACCAATCATCCAACTTGTACAACATAGTAAAAAGATTTCCCAAGGCGATCTGACTGCCGAACTTCAGATTAAGGGCAAGGACGAGATCGCACAACTCGCAGCAAGTTTCCAGAGCATGACCCACAATTTGAAAGAAATGATCAGCCGCGCATTGTCCACCTCCAATGAAGTGGTTGAAGGCTCCGATGATCTGTTAAAACGGGTTGAGTCGATGTCCGGTATGGTCAAAAACTCCAGCCGCTCTGCGGAAGACGCCGAGAAAGGCAGTATAACCATCGCGTCAAGCGCTGCCGAGAATGCACGCGCCATGGAAGAAATTACGCAGGGCATTATGCATATCGCTTCTTCCTCTGCCGAAGTATCGGAACAGATCGGTGAAGCCGCGAATGAAGCCGTCAACGGTAACCGTCTGGCGCAGGATGCTGTTCAACAGATGGAACGCGTTGGTCAGACCGCAAGCGAGTCACTGCGTTATGTTGAAACGATGAACGAACGTTCGATCGCAATAGGAACCATTGTTACATCCATTTTTGAGATCACAAAACAGATCAACATGCTTTCACTTAATGCTTCCATTGAAGCAGCACGTGCTGGGGAGCATGGCCGCGGGTTCGCTGTCGTAGCAGGTGAAGTACGCAAACTGGCGGAGCAATCCAAGACAGCTACGGAGGAAATTGCCGATTATCTCGGAACTATTCGTGAGGATGCTGAACGTTCGGTGAGTGCCATGAACCGGGTAACAGAGGAAATTGGATCAGGTACCCATGTGGTTCAGCAGGCAGGAACGGCTTTCCAGCAGCTTAACGAATTAATCCAGAACGTCAATCTGACCATCCAGACCGTATCAGCTTCGACAGAGGAAGTCTCTGCAGGTGCAGAAGAAGTCAGCGCATCCGTTGAAGAAACGGCACAGATTACCTCCAGATCGCGTGAGAGCATGCAGCAGATCGCTTCGACTGCCGAGCGTCAGCTGAGTGAGATGGATTCCCACTCTGATACCGTTCGCCATCTGCATGAACAAGCCATGGAGCTCCAATCTGCCATGAAGAAGTTTAAAATCAATTAAAATAAGCTAACCAGGTATAACATTAAACCATCATTCCCACATGTGAACCACAATTAAACCAAAGACATTCAAATACCCCCATGCATAACAGCAGCCCGGTTTCCGGTACTGTGATTATACATGGGGGTATTGTTTTTAGATTATGAAACTGCTGCAGGACGTACTCCTGGCTTATTGTTTATTCCTTATGATTGATGCGGGGCCTGGACACCCATAATTTCGTATACCCGCTTCATGTCCAGTGCAGAGCGCAGAGACTCCGCTACCCGGTCAAACTCCATTTCCTTCCGTTCATGAGCACTATAGGTCTCCTGAAGCGGAGCGAGTCCCTTCTTTTCCCGAAGGCCATTAAGCCATGAACGGCGAAACTGGTCACTTTCAAACAGACCATGCAAGTAGGTTCCCCATACTTTTCCATCTGCCCTCCCCCATCCTTCCTGGAAAGGCTGGCCACCGGAATGAGCGATCTCAAACAGTGCAGACACTTGCTTCGGATCATGGCACTCGGTTACGCCCATATGAATCTCATACCCATTCACAGGCATGGATTCAACTGAATCCTGCTCACCATGTAGACGAATGGGATGCTGTTGCTGTACACGCCCTGAGGCTCTTACTGTCTGCTTATGCTGCAGAAAAGTCGTAGATAGCGGCAGCCAACCCAGACCTCGGGCTTCCTGAACCTGATTGGCCTCCACTGCAAATGGGTCCTTCAGGTGCTGCCCAAGCATCTGGTATCCACCGCAAATGCCCACAAGCTGCACATGATCCCGTTCGGTCTGACTGGCAATGGCCTGTTCCAGAGCCGACGCTCTCAGGAATTCTAGATCACCAATCGTATCCTTCGTACCCGGCAGCAAAATGGCATCCGGCTGTCCCAGTTCCTCCGGCGAAGTCACATACCGCACATTGACATCCGGTTCGCGGGAAAGCGAGTCAAAATCCGTAAAATTGGAGATCCGCGGATAACGAATAACAGCAAGATCCAGCTCCTGTTTCCCTGATTTACCATGGCGCATGGAGTCCAGCACTACGGAATCTTCGGCTTCAATTTGAATATCTCTTATGTAAGGCAGTACACCCAATACGGGTATGCCTGTCCGCTCTTCCAGCCAATCCAGTCCAGGCTGCAGCAGGGACAGATCACCGCGGAATTTGTTAATGATAAATCCTTTTACACGCTGGACCTCATGCGGCTCCAACAGCTCGAGTGTACCTACAATGGAAGCAAACACACCTCCGCGATCAATATCCGAGATGAGAATGACTGGCGCATCCGCCCAGCCTGCCAGATTCATATTGACGATGTCCCGATCCTTCAGGTTGATCTCGGCCGGACTGCCTGCACCTTCCATCAGCACCATATCATACGTCTCACGCAGCCGGTTCAGCGCATCCATTACTGTCTTCTTGGCTTCCGGCAGGAAATGCTGACGATAGTCCGAAGCACTCATCTGGGCAAATGGCACACCGTGCACCACAATCTGCGAATGCATATCCCGCACAGGCTTGATCAAGATTGGATTCATATCCGTTGTTGCTTCAATGCCGCACGCTTCTGCCTGCGCTCCCTGAGCTCTGCCAATCTCCTTGCCATCTTCGGTTACGTAGGAGTTCAGTGCCATATTCTGTGATTTAAACGGGGCCGGTCTGAAGCCGTCCTGCTTGAATATCCGGCATAGCGCCGTTGTAATGACGCTCTTCCCCACATCCGATGCCGTGCCTTGCAGCATCAATACTGCCGCTTGCCCTACAGGCGTATCCTGCACGTTCCTTCACCTCAGCTCTCAGCGTTATGCTCCACATTATTCGTTCCGTTAATTCCCTATAGCAAAAACAATCCCTGCAGCAGACTTAACACCGTCAGCAGAGCGGCTTCCAGCAGCTCATTCATTGCACCGTATGTATCTCCTGTAAGCCCGCCCAGCCTTTCGCTGATGCGTCCGGCAACGAACCTGCCGATGAGATAGGCAGCCAGCGGTACAAAAATCACAGCCGCAATAGGATACAGCCACCAAGGCAATGTCCCCAGCCCGCTCTCTATAGCCAGCGCTCCAACCATGCTGGTGTTCGGCTCGAAGATCCATACCGCCGCGAGTGTAATGACACCTGCCAGGACCGTCAACCCAATCGCGGAGCTTCGTGCTCGCTGGACTTCCTTCCGTTCACCAAGGCCCTTGAACAGGACTGCAAGTCCATCGTCTCCCCGGGCATTCGGCCAAGCCGAAATGGCGTATACCATGAACCAGCGGCTCCAGATCATGGGCAGAATCAGCAGTGCTCCATACAGCCAGTTGCCACGTGCAATAAAATCAGCGATTAGTGCCGCTTTCATCATAAGCAGCAGCACGCAGGCGATCACACCCATGGCTCCGACACGGCTGTCTTTCATAATTTCCAGCATCCGCTCGCGGGTACGATAGCTGAGCAGACCATCCGCTGTATCCATCCAGCCATCCAGATGCAGCCCGCCAGTGAGCCAGACCCACAGGGTCAAGGTCAACACGGCCGCCGGAAACGATGGCAGCAGTGCACCTGTAAGCGCGCCACCGAGCCAGACACATAAGCCTATAGCCGCCCCGACCAGCGGATAATACACCACGCTCTCCCGCAGCAATGGCGGGACAAAGTCGATCTGCATTTTTACCGGGAAACGGGACAAAAATTGAAAAGCGGCCGCAGCCGCATGTTTTTGATCAAGACTACCTACATTACCTGCATCCTGAACTGGAGCCTGGTTCACCTGATTCATATTGTGCTCACCGTTCGTGTTCTCCCGGTCATGCTGGCTGTCGTTACCTCCATTACTCATAAGCGATACTCCTTGCTTTTCAGCTCAATGGCAATCCCTACAGTCACCAGAAACACCTCGCGGCAAATGGCTGCGATCCGCTGATTCAATATACCTGCCAGATCCCGATACCTCCTGCCTAATGCATACTCAGGTACGATACCGTCACCCACTTCATTCGTGACCAGTACAAGCAGTCCGGGATAGGACTCAATGGCAGATACCAGTGCATTCATATGTTCCAAAACAACCTGTTCAGGCTCATGCTCATGTGTAAGCAGTACATTCGTTAACCAAAGTGTCAGACAATCCACCAAAATGGTTGGAGCAGACGTTCCTGTGTGGGATTCTCCCATACGTGTGATAAGTTCAGGCAATGCCAGCGGTTCCTCCACCGTGTGCCACAGGTACCCTGCTTCATCCCGTTGGTTCTGATGCAAGCGGATGCGCTCGCGCATCTCATCATCATATGCCTGCGCGGTTGCCACATACCAGGCCTCGGAGGAACGCTGCATGCAGAGACGCTCGGCGAAGGAGCTTTTGCCGCTCCTCGCCCCGCCCGTTACAAGCACACTCATGGAGATACCTCTCCCCGAACCGCAGAAGCAGCAGCCGATGAGTCATCCGTACGTCCAGTCTCATTCGAGCCGTCCGATACGCCAGCACTTGCGAATGTGGCCATCTCATTCAATATACGGCAAGCTGCATCAATCAAATGAAGACTAAGCACGCCTCCGGTTCCTTCCCCCAGCCGCATATCCAGATCCAGCATTGGTCTGAGGCCGAGTTCACGCAGAAGTGCAGCATGCCCACTTTCATGCGATGTATGGGAAGCGATCATATAGGCCACGCTGACCGGTGCAAGCTGTCTCGCGATGAGCGCCGCTGCAGTGGAGATAAATCCGTCCACAACGACAGGGCAGCCATGAGCTGCTGCTGCCAGAATGACACCCGTCAATCCGGCAATCTCCAATCCACCCACTTTGCCAAGCACGTCCAGCGCATCGTCTGCGTCCGGTGCATTTACGCTCAGTGCCCGACTGACCACGGCAGCCTTGCGCTGCAGACCTGCATCGTCGATACCTGTTCCGCGGCCAACCGCTGAAGCAGGTGCTGTCCCGGTTAAGGCACACATGACCGCAGCACTCGCTGTGGTATTGCCGATTCCCATTTCCCCGGTTACGAACAACCGGGTTCCCTTGGCAACCTCAGCAGCCACGACCTCGGCCCCGGCAAGAATGGCCTGGATGGCTTCATCACGGCTCATGGCTGCACCTTGAGCCATGTTGGCAGTGCCTTTGCGTACTTTGCGGGAGACCAAATCCGGATGTTCCAGATCGGCATTCACACCAATGTCCACACAGATGACATCTGCGCCTGCATGACGAGCCAGAACATTGACTGCCGCTCCTCCAGCCAGAAAATTATGGACCATCTGCGGCGTTACCTCTGCCGGGAAAGCGCTGATGCCTTCCGCAACCACGCCATGATCGGCAGCCATAACGATAACGGCTCTGCGATCCAGGGACGGCCGGGCCTCGCCGGTTATCCCCGCAAGACGAATAACAAGCTGTTCCAGTTTGCCCAGACTGCCGGGCGGTTTTGTCAATGCATCCACATGCGCCGAGGCTTCTGCCGCAACTTCTTTATTGGGACCCACGATCCGACCAATTAACTGTTCCAACACCTGTTCATTATTCATACCGCCAGCACTTCCTTCATCAAAATATGGGGTTGTCCCTTTTCGTTCATTCTTGTTCCCGCCGCAGCAATAATTGCGGCAAGCCATGATCGGGATGATTCACCATGGCTGGGTTCACCCGGAAAATATCCCGAATGTTTTCTTCCGTCATCAACGACTGCGGTGTCCCACTGCTTACACACATACCCTCACGAAGAGCCAGAATGTGGTCGCAAAATTGCGCAGCCAGGTTCAGATCGTGCAGCACAGCCACAATCGTGATCTTGTTTTTTTGGCGCCAGGAAGATAATAACTCCATGAATTGCAATTGATATCGAATATCCAGAAAAGTCGTCGGTTCATCCAGCAATAACAGTTTGGGCTCCTGTGCCATCACTTTGGCGAGCGCCACCCGCTGCCTCTGTCCTCCACTAAGGGCATCCAGCGGTCTATCGGCCATCTCGGTTAGTCCCAGTTCCTCCAGTACACGGTCAACCACTGCCGCTCCGTCCGTAGACTCCTTGCCCAGCCAGTTTTGATAAGGGTAACGCCCCATCTCCACAACATCCCTGACGGGATAGGAAATGGCAGGCAGACCGTCCTGCTGCAATACCGCGATCATGCGGGACAGGTCTTTGCGACTATATGAGGTAATATCCCGGTCTGCAATCCGGATACGGCCTGCGTTTGGCTGTTCGGTTCCGGCTATTAGCTGGAGCAGCGTTGATTTTCCACTTCCGTTTGGACCAACGACACCCCACCATTCCCCTTCCGTGACACGCCAGTCCACATCATGCAGGGCTCGGTGGTCACCGTACATTTTATCTGCACCCGCGACCTCGATCAGCGGCTTTCCTGGGGTAACACTTGTATCCATGTTTGTACCCATGCTCGTATTCATGGCATCACCCCTTTTCGCAGCTTTTTGTTCCGATGCAGCAAATACGCGAAGAAAGGTGCACCGACAAAGGCCGTTACCACACCCAACGGAATTTCGGTCGGTGCCAGCAAGGAGCGGGCAATCGTATCAGCCCATACCATGAAGATGGCTCCACCAATGGCGGACAAGGGTACCAGCAATCGATAGTCAGGTCCAACGATCAGCCGAAGGATATGCGGAATGACGAGCCCTACGAATCCAATGACGCCCGACACCGATACCGCTCCAGCAGTTAGCAGCGTTCCTACGGCAAGCACGGACAGCTTCAAGCCATCCACCTGGACCCCGATATGTGCAGCCTGCCGTTCCCCCAGAGCAAGGACATTCAATGAACGTGCGCGGCTCCAGAGGAAGATCAGACCCAGCAGAAAATACGGGAAAAGGATGGCCGTATACGACCACCCACGCAGTGCCAGACTTCCCATCGTCCAGTATATAATTTCATTAATTGTCTGTTTCGACATGGTCGACAGGAAGGAGACCACCGCTCCCAGAAAACTTTGCATCACCACACCAGCCAGAATCAGGCTGTGCGTCGGTATTTTGCGCCCTTCACGAGCCAGGGCAAGTACAAACCACAAAGTGAGTACGCCCGTCAGAAACGCAACGAGTGGCAGTGTCCAGATTCCGATCAGTGCGTACTGCAATCCGAAGAAAATCAGAAAAGCTGCGCCCACCGATGCACCGGACGATACGCCCAGGGTAAACGGATCTGCCAACGGGTTACGAAGTACCCCCTGGAATCCCGCACCCGCAATCGCAAGAGATGCACCCACAAGCACGGCAAGCAGCACACGCGGGAAACGGACCTTCCATATAATCTGTTCGGCTGCCGTACTCCAGTCGGGCGTGATCCAGTCTCCGATCCATGGCATGTGATGAAGCAGAATGCCTGCAATGTCACGGATAGGCAGAGCTACCGAACCGATGCCCGTGCAGATCAGCACGGTCAGCACAAGCAGCAGAATTCCGGCTGTTCCGTACACTGCCAGCTTTTTACTCATTGGAACAGGTCAGGATAGATCGCTTTGGCTACAGCTTTCAAACCTTCCGTTACGCGTGGTCCCGGACGGCTCAGCAGGTTGGCATCCAAGCCAATGACTGCATCGTTCTTCACAGCTGTAATTTGATCCCAGCCGCTGCGCTCTTTGATGATTTGATCCAATGTTTTGGAGTTTTCATCAATGACGTCGTTCGCGTACAAAATCACATCCGGATTGGAAGCAATAATGTTCTCTTCGTTGATCTCTTTCCAGCCTTCCAGGTTGGAAGCAACGTTGATCCCACCGGCAACAGTGATCAGTTCATGCATGAACTCACCTTTACCTACCGTCCAACCTGGGGAGAATTCAACATATACTTTTTTCTGGTCTTCCGGCTTAACAGCCTTCACCGCTTCAGTCACGTCCGCCACATCCTGTTTCATCTTGGTGATGAGCTCCTGTGCCTGCTCCTGATGATCCGTGATTTTGCCAAACGTTTCGATGTTGTTCATCACATCGTCTATCGATTTCGGATCGGTTTTGAAAATGGTGATACCCAGTTCACGCAGCTTCTTCACCGCATCTTCGCTCATCGAGATCCCTGTAAATACGATGTCTGCTTCAGCGGCAATAATCGATTCTTCGTTTGGCTTCGAAACGCCGCCCATTTTCGCTTTGGTTGTTGCGGCTTCCGGATAATCATCATAGTCGGATACGCCTACAATCTGCTCGTCCAATCCGAGTGCGAACAACGTTTCGGTTTCTGCTGGAGATACGGATACGATTTTGGCTGGCGCTTGTTCAAATGTAAAGGATTCACCCGTCGCATCGGTTACCGTCAGTGGATATTGTGTTTTGAGATCCGTCTGCTCCTGGCCTTGGGATTGCTCCTGTGCCGGCTGCTGCGTAGACGTACCTGTTCCCTCGTTGCTTGTTGCATTTCCACATCCGGCCAAAGCCAGTGCGAGTGCCGCTGCACTCAGCAGTGACGCTACGCTTTTCCAATTCTTGATATTCATGTTGTTCATTCTCCCCTTCTCTATGTTCACTCTTAAGTAGTGCTCCTGACCATTTCCCCTGAATTTGTGTTCCAATATAAGGTTTGAACTGCAACATTTACACGTTAACGGAGAGTGCAGAACCAATCTGGAGAGCGTAGCGCTCGCTTAAAGCTTTCTGAAAGAAAGCTACTTCGGAAGCATATGCTATCACCGGATTTTCCCTTTTAATAAGGGGATCAAAGAAATCTGGGGATAACAGCGATCGGAAGATGGTGCTGCAATCGGAGTGACCTCGTGTAAAGTTGATTCATCCTACATGAACAAAAAAATCCCCGATCCTTACGCCAGGATCAGGGATGACGTCTCGCATATGGCGATCTGCACATCTTCAGCGTAACCACTGTACATGCGCATAGAACTGCCCGAAACGCTGTCCTTTCCTCGAAGGAACACCGGTTTGTACGTCCAGGGCAGGTAACCTGACTTACAGGACTGCTCGTCCTGATTTACAGTGGCGGGACCGTGCCGGATTCACACCGGCTTCCCTATTTCACCCGTTGTGCGTTCATCGCTCGTATAAACTCGATGACATTTGATACATGCACACGGGACCCGTGGTCGCTGATATTGTAACCATTCAAGTGAGCATATCGCATCCGTTAGCGCTTATGCGCATTCCAAAGATGTATCCATGCTGAAGTCACACTTCTGTTGTGATTATAGGTTATATTGCACATCCTTACAACCCGATTCACGGAAAAGACACCCTGTTTGAAACCCAGCTGTTTTTGCTTTTTTCCAGCCGAACCTTAATTGCCTGCCCGGGAATAACCAGTGTGTCCCAGAATCCCAGTTCCGGTATGAGACGTGATACCGCATAACGAATCACGCCGCCATGGGTAACCACAGCTATCGCCGGAACCATATTTTCTCCTGAATATGCCTCTCGCGAAGCGGACAACAGGCAATCCGTCAGAAAGGAGTCAATCCTCGCAGTAAAAGTCTGCCAAGGCTCGCCGCCCGGTGGCGTCACATCCTGCGGTGCATCAATCCAATCCCGGTAGTGCGGGTTGTCCTTGAGTTGACCGTAAGTCTGCCCTTCCCATTGCCCAAAATCAATCTCACGCAGACGAGGATCAAGCTGTGCTTGTCCTGCTTGCACAGGTGCGATTCGTTGCATGGTCTGCCGGCAGCGCAGCAGATCACTGCAATACAGCGCATCCCAAGTGATCGCGCTGATCGACTCGCGAAGCAAAGCCAGTTCCCGCTCTGCATCCGGCAGAAGACCGATATCGGTATGTCCGAGGTATCGCTTTTCTAGATTCCACGCCGTTGTACCATGACGGATAAATACAATCTCCCGCAGTTTAATTCCATGCTGCCCAGGGTTTAATTCCACAACAATGCACCTCCTGCTGTCCAGATTCCCAGCGTTGCCAGCCAGCATAACAGCACAAAAGCCCCCGCCGACCAGAACATCAAACGTGTGGTGCGCACGATATCCTCTGCTTCCATCAGCCTTGTCTGCTCGCCCATATAGGCTCGAAAAGAAGCCACGCCATGGTAAACGTTGTGCCCGCCAAGCCTGATGCCCAGAGCTCCCGCGACCGCCGACTCCGGAAATCCACTGTTCGGGCTGGGGTGCAATCTGGCATCACGGCGTACCATGCGTGCTGCGCCTTTTGCATTCAGCCTCATGAACCATGCTCCCGTTATCAGCAGCAAGGCTGTAATCCGTGCGGGAACCCAGTTCGCCCAGTCATCCAGACGCGCGGAGGCCCAGCCGAGATTCAAATATTTTTCATTTTTATAGCCGACCATGGAATCCAACGTATTCACGGCCCGATAAGCCATCGCCAGCGGAGCACCGCCAATCAGGGCATAGAATAGCGGGGAAACGATGGCATCCACGATATTTTCCGCTACCGTCTCCACCGTTCCCCGCACCACCTCCGGTTCATCCAGATGGGCTGTATCACGCCCCACGATCATGCCGAGTGAACGTCTCGCCGCAGGCCAATCCTTTTGACTCAGATGACGATATACTTCCATGCCTGCATCTTTCAGTCCTTTGGACGCAATGGTGGTGGCAATCAGTACCACTTCAACTGCAACTGCAACCAAGGGATGGATGAGTCCAAGTATGTACACCACTCCCCAAGTAAGCGCAAAAGAACCACCCGCAATGACTATAGGAAACAGTACCCCAGCCCGTTTAAGGCCCTGATCGCTGCTCACTCGTTTTCTGATCCCCCGCTCCAGTGCAGAAATCCCCTTTCCCATGCCGATCACCGGGTGGGGAATCCAGCGCGGGTCTCCAATGAAGCGATCCAGTATGTATGCCGCCAAAATAATCCAGGCTCCTGTCATTCCAGTCCAGATGGGCCAGCCCGCCAATTGACTCAGAGATATCATCGCTTGCTATTCCTCTCTTTCCACAACTGTCCGGCTCGCAAACTTTCAGTAATGGAGTCATAGACCAGCCGCCCAATCGCTGCCCCAATCATCGTAGCCGTTCCGGCATAAGAGATCAGTGGTTTCTCCTCCACCTGACTTGTGGCGAGCACGATCGCATCCGTTGTCGTTCCGGTTGCCGTTAGCCCGTTCTCGGCATCCATCACACCATAATCGGCGAGCGCTGCCGTTTTGGCTTCCACGGCTGTCTGAATGGCATTAACCATTGCTCCGGGCGTCATGTAGCCGTTCATCCATAACATGATATTAATCGTTCCGGGCGTGTAGGACAGGCCAGAAACTCCACCCGGTTTAGTTATGTTCCCCGCCGCATCAAACACCGTTCTTGCAGAGCCAGCACGCGCAGCATTCGAAACCCCGGCTGTGGTACAGCACAATATCCCTGCATCACCGCCCATATATTCCTGAACGGAAGTATGCGCAAGCTTAACCGCTGTCAGTAATCCGGCACATGCAGTTGTGCGCTCCTCCCATTCCATCAGGAGGTCTGTAATATCACGCGGTGGGTCATCACAACGATAATGCTTGTCCACATAGATGTTGAATATGCGATCCAGTTCAATCATTCCACCGCCGTACACCGCACTGGAAATGGCGTTTACCCGATTGGCGATGGATGCTCGAATATGACGCTCATGCGCACGGATGGTTAGCCCCGGCCATGCAGCAGATCGATATTCGTCTTGGTCTGCTTTTGCATGGGTATAGTACTGGAAAAATGGCAGCGTCATTACTCCGCCCCCCCTGCCGTCATTCCCGGAATCGTTTGTCCGAGGATACCTTTAATTTCGTTCACCAGACGAAGATTCGACGTCGCGTCCTTGACCGCCAAACGGATATGTCTTTCTTCAAGTCCCGGGTACATGGCACAACTGCGAATCAGAATACCGCGTTTCCCTAGAGCTGCCTGCATGGTTGCCGCTGTCCACGGCTGCGGCACACGGGCCAGTATGAAATTCGCGTCTCCGCGTGTCACGTCAAATCCACAAGTCTCCAGGCCGGACGCCAACTTCTCTCGTTCAAGCGAAACCTGTTCCAGTGTATCCCGTTCAAAGGCTTCCCCACTGCACAGACAAGCTTCTCCGGCGATCAGTGCCAGTCCATTGACACTCCAGGTCACCTGTTTCTCCGTCATCGCACGAATCAGATCCGGACGACCCATCGCGTAGCCCAGCCGAAGGCCAGGTATGGCATAAAACTTGGTCATCGAGCGGATGATGATGACCTGTGGATATTCCTGTAATCGGGAAGCCAGGGATTGCCGCCGTGTTTCAGGGATAAAATCCATAAATGCCTCATCGATTACCAGGACGGTATTCGTCTTCTCTGCATGACGCGCCAGCCGATGCAGTTCTTCTACGGGATACTGCACACCATTAGGGTTATTGGGCTGTCCAAGGAACAGCAGATCCACCTGTTCCATCAGTTTTTCGATATCCTCAGGTACCGCTCGCCATTCAAGTTCTTCCCGTCCCAGGACATGATGTACTTCTGCCCCGAATTGCCGGGACAAGGAACGATATTCCGAAAATCCGGGTTCCACTGTGCCCACCTTCCGGGGAGAAAGCCCCAGCAAGATCAGAGCCATGCTCTCTGCAGCACCATTGCCTACAGATATATACGACTCTGACAGGCCCAGACGCTCGCCGAGCAATAATTTGAAAGCCCGATGTGCGGGATCGGGGTAACGCAGTACTGTTTGTAATCCCTGCTCCAACGCCTTCAGTACTTCCTTGGGCGGACCCAGAGGATTAATATTTGCACTAAAATCGAGGAAATCCCCAGGATTCCCGCCAAACCTTGACGCAGCAGTCTCCACGTCACCGCCATGTCCGAAAACTTCAATGAAACCGCTCATTTTTGTCCGTCATCCTTTCTGCATGTCATTTTTATTATGGATGGCGTGACTGTCATGGGTCAATCCTGATTTGTCTGAACGATGCGCTCCCTGCTTCAATTCCTTTGTGTCCAATCGACAATTCGTTTACAATAGAAGAGGAATTTTGATTCGCAGGCGTAACACTACATAAGGGATAATCGTCCCTCACATACATTAATGGAGGAATGACCATGCTGTTTGTTGATAACCAGGGCATTACAGATCCTTCTGTAAACCTCGCGATTGAGGAATACATTCTGAAGCATCTGCCGATGGATGATAGCTATCTGCTGTTTTACATCAACCGCCCGTCCATTATTATCGGAAAACATCAGAATACCATTGAAGAGATTAATATCGAATATGTTCAGGATAACGGCGTGCAGGTTGTACGTCGCCTCTCAGGTGGCGGAGCCGTCTACCACGATCTGGGCAACCTCAATTTCAGTTTTATTACCAAGGATGATGGCCAATCCTTTCACAACTTCCGCAAATTCACTCAACCTGTTGTTGAAGCTTTGCAGGAGCTTGGTGTCAATGCCGAACTGACTGGACGTAACGATCTTCAGGTTGGAGAAAAGAAAATCTCGGGTAACGCCCAGTTCTCCACGCGCGGACGCATGTTCAGTCATGGGACATTGATGTTTGACCTGAATCTGGATCATGTTCAGGCATCCCTGAACGTAAATCCGGAGAAGTTCAAATCCAAGAGCACCAAATCCGTACGCAGCCGGGTTGCCAACATTCGGGATCTGATTGACAGCAACCTGACCATTGAGCAATTCCGGGACGAGCTGTTACGTCATATTTTCCGCATGGAGCCGCAGGATGTTCCCCAGTATGAACTCACGGAGAAAGATTGGGACAAGATCAAGGAAATCTCCGCCGAGCGTTACAGCAACTGGGATTGGAACTATGGTTTGTCACCGGAGAGCAATGTGAAGCATACCCGCAAATTCCCGGTCGGCATTATTGATCTGCGCATGAACATCAAGGACGGACGAATCGAGGATATCAAAATCTTCGGTGACTTCTTCGGCGTAGGTGATGTGGCGGATATCGAAGACATGCTGCGTGGCAAGCGTTATGAGGAATCCGAAGTGCGTACAGCACTTGAAGGCCTCGATGTGAAACACTATTTCGGCAATTTGGAGCTTGAGGACTTTATCGGCCTCGTTTTCCTCGAAGAATAGACTTAGATGTGAGCATAATTTTAGAACGTATTCCAGGATTACACTTTAACGGAAAAAGTAGAATCAATCTTAAGAAGCGAAGCGTTCGCCTTTATCCCCAGATTTCCCCATTGTATAAAGGATTCAAAGAAATCCGGGGATAACAGCGATCGAAAGATGATTCTGCATTTGGAGTGGTCTCGTGTAATTCATATCCATTCGTTCATATTATAGATACAGATAAAAGGAGAGAAACTCAGATGACCTACAAATTAATCGCAATCGACATTGATGATACCCTCATCAACGACAACAAGGAAGTAACCCCAGCAACACAAACAGCACTGGAACAAGCGGTTGCCCATGGTGTAGTCGTTACCCTAGCAACAGGACGTGCCTATGCTTCTGCACAAGCACTCGCTCGCCAAACGAAGCTGAACGTGCCAATCATTACGTATCAGGGTGCCTTGGTGAAAAACTTGCTGGATGAAAAAGTACTCTACGAGCGCTATGTTCCGCAAGAGGCTTCCCGGAAGTTGTTCGACTACTGCCTGGAGCATAATTTGCATCTGCAAACGTACATTGATGATAAGCTGTATGCTCGTGAAGAAAACGACAAGCTGCGTGACTATGCCAAACTGAATGGTACCCAGTACCACATCGAACCGGATTTCATCAAAGTCATTGAGCAAAAAACACCGAAATTGCTCATCATTGATGAGCCGGATTATCTCGACGAGGTGGCAGCTGATCTGCGTGAATTGCTCGGACCTGAAGTGCACATCACCAAGTCCAAACCATACTTCCTCGAGATCATGCATCGCGAAGGCACCAAAGGACATGCACTCACATTCTTGGCTGATCACTTTGGTCACCAACTGAGCGAGTGCATTGCGATCGGTGATTCCTGGAATGATCATGAGATGCTGGAAGTTGCCGGTCTTGGCGTGGCTATGGGTAATGCGATCCCTGCCCTCAAAGAGCTGGCAGATTACATTACGGCGAGCAACAACGAAGACGGCGTGAAGCAGGTCATTGAGAAATTTGTGCTGAACGCGGAGTAATACGAGAACGATAGGTAATATTGTAAGCAAAAAAACAGCCTTGGGCAGCGAATAAATCCGCTGAACCAGAGGCTGTTTTTTTGTTGATATCCTAGAATTCATCTCTATTGATATCGGGATGCCCCCATATGTGGAAGTCATTCAACATTGAATTAAGTTATGAATTTCGTATGTTGTTTCCGTACTGCTCATCAAACTCACGGTTTCGTTCCCTGATCTCTTGCATCATTGTCCCTTTGGGGAAATCAGCCATGAGAACAGTCAGCAGGAGTACGAGCCCCGTAACAAACAAAAGCAGAGCCATAACGAACCCAACCCAACCTCCTGTCTCGGACACAGCTTCCAAATAACGCCCCCATCTGGTGGACCAGACGGTTACTAACGGAACGTGTATAACAGCAGCAATATGAATAATGCCATAAAGGATAATTCCCGCGAACAGAAATATCGCACCGAGTCTCTGTCTGTTCAGCATAATTCCTCGCCTCATTCCTATGTGAAAATAGTAATGCCTATTTTACCACAGGTTTGGAAGTTTGCACCAATGGATTGGATCGTTTTCCTTTTTTCAGCCAGCTCATGACTTTCTCATTCATTGCCAGCAAGCCTGAAACAATAAGCACAACACCGATCCAGGTGATCCAGCTTACATGTTCATTATAAACCACTGCTCCAAGACCGACCGCAATCGGAGGGGAAATATACAGCCAGGTTGCCGGGAACAACGGGTTGGTGCGCGACATAATCCAGTAGAACAGGCTATGTCCAACCATTGAACCGATCACGGTCAAATAGATCAGGGACAAGACCGCCGGAGACCAATCAAGCGCAGCCGTGCTCCACGATTCCGTTACGGCCGAGAGTCCCGATAACAACAAGCCTCCGTACATCATCTGCACCGCGTTAATCGCCACAGGACTCGCCTCCTTGAACTGGTTTATCACCTTTTTGGAGTAGAGCGCACCTGCAGAATAACATACTTCTCCGATAAGAACGGCGATACAGCCCCATAACCACAGTGAGCTTCCACCAATGGTTACACCTGGTAAAACAACAAGAACCACTCCTCCGAAACCGATCAGACAGCCTGCAATCATGCGGGTAGATGTTTTTTGCCGTAACAAAGCGGTCTGCATCACCATAATCATCAGCGGCCCCGTGGCTGATAAAATGGCTCCAACTCCTGAGCTTACATATTGCTCAGCCCAGTATAAGGTCGCAAACGTGCCAAAGGTCAGTCCTGCTCCGGTCAGGAGCATTTCTTTTCGCCACAGCAGCGATAAGCTTACCTTTCCTTTCATCCACATCCATGCAAACATCAAGGCGCCTGCAATAATAAAGCGCAATCCGGCCGATAGAAAAGGCGGCATGCCTGCCTCCACTCCAATTTTAATCGCCAGAAACGTTGTTCCAAAAATAAGACACATTACCATA
Organism: Paenibacillus xylanilyticus; assembly: GCF_047246825.1. GTDB lineage: Bacteria > Bacillota > Bacilli > Paenibacillales > Paenibacillaceae > Paenibacillus > Paenibacillus xylanilyticus_B. The sequence continues at coordinate 2,526,359 of NZ_JBFOLB010000001.1, forward strand.
AATGCTGCTGCAACCATGCTAGCCCCTCCTTCATCTGTTCTCCATCATATAGCACTGTCTACAGAACAGAATGAATAAAACAGAACAGAACACTCTCATTTCCTGTTACAATAGAGTCCAAAAGGAGCGTGAGTCGGGTGGGCAAAGCCATGTTGATGACAGATAACAGCCTCAAACTATATGAGCAGGTGGTTCATTATCTCGTGGTACGTATCGAGGCGGGAGAGTGGGCTGAACATGAAAAACTTCCGTCTGTGCGAAGCCTGTCCGAACAGCTCGGTGTACATAGGCTTACGGTTTTCAAAGCGTATCAGGAGTTAAAGGAACGCGGGATTGTGTACGTCAAGGACAAGTCCGGTTACTATGTCAGCCCTGCCGACCCTTCGCCTGTAGCAGATCAGGCAGATGACCCTGCTGTTTCCGCCTGGCTGCATTGGGATTCACTCGCTCGCGTACAGTCTCTTGAAGCGGAATACCAGTTTTCCAAGTCACTGATCGACCCGGCCCTGCTGCCCAACCGATACTGGGGAGAACTCATGCGGGATTTGCTGGATCAGTATCCCCGCCTGCTCGGTACATACTCTACCATTCAAGGTGATTTGGAGCTCCGTAGTGCGCTGGCAAGCCATCTGACGCTGAAAGAACGATTTTACATCTCCGCAGAAGAAGTGCTTATTACCTCGGGCGCACAGCAGGCCATCGATCTGATCTCCCGTAGTTTGGTCAGACCGGGTGACCGTGTTCTGATGGAAAGACCAACCTACGGACCTGCCATGGAAATTTTCCGCAAACAGGGTGCACGCCTGATCTTTACGGATATTCATCCCGAGGGTTATGATCTGGAGCAGATCGAGCATCTGATGAAGACGGAGAAGCCGCGTCTTTTTTACATGACGCCGACCTTTCAGAATCCAACCGGCATTAATATTCCAACCGAACAGCGGAAACAACTTCCTGAACTGGCGGAACAATATGGATGTTTTCTCGTCGAGGACGACAGCACTTATGATATTTATTTTAAGGATAAACCTCCGGCACCGATCTTTACGTACGATACGACAGGACATACACTCTACATTCGCAGCTACAGCAAGTATGTTGTACCTGGTCTGCGAATTGCGGCAATTATGTGCCGCCCCCGGTTTATGCCTGGATTACAGGCGGTAAAAGCATTGGCGGATAACGGATCACCCCTTCTGAACCAGAAGCTTTTTCTCCGTTATTTTCAGTCCCCGCGCATGCATCAGCACTTGTCCAAGCTGCGCACCGCCATACAATTACGAATGGAAGTCATGGAACAGTGCCTGCAGGAAACGGACTGGGTCTGGACCCAACCTGAGGGTGGACTCAATATCTGGGTGGAGCTTCCGGAAGGCGTTGATACGGGCCGATTGCTTCACCAGTGCATGGAACAATCCGTCGCTTTTGTACCCGGAACGGTATTTGACCCTTCGGACGCTTCCGCCAGCCGCAAACTGCGTTTGTCCTTCTCCTATGCACACGAGCAGCAGATCCGTGAAGGGATGCACAGACTTGTGGAGCTGGCTAAAAGGAATGATTAGACCCCACCACGTTTCCACTGATTGCAGTAATAACAAAAAAAATTAAAGTGAATAAACGAAAGGAGCCCGGAAGATCAAACGACCTTCCAGGCTCCTTTATTTGTTCCTACCTTGTGAAATTGCGAAGCTGCTTAATCCGTTTTGGATATCACTTTATCCACCAATCCATACTCTACCGCTTCCTCTGCGGTCAAGAAATAGTCCCGATCAGAGTCTCTCTCTATCCGTTCCAGCGATTGTCCTGTATGGTCAGCTAGCAGCTTATTGAGCCGCTGACGGTGCTGAATGATCCGGTTTGCGTGAATCAGCATATCCGATGCCTGCCCGCGCGTACCCCCATGGGGTTGATGGATCATGATTTCACTATTTGGCAGAGCCAGTCGTTTGCCTTTGGTTCCACCGACCAGCAAAATCGTACCAAAGCTCGCGGCCATGCCTGTGCAGATCGTTGAAATGTCCGGCTTCACAAATTGCATCGTGTCATAAATCGAAAATCCGGCAGTTACGGATCCACCAGGACTGTTGATATACATCTGAATATCCTTTTCCGGGTCCTCTGCGGTCAGAAACAATAACTGTGCCACGATGGCATTCGCCATCTGGTCCTCAATCTCTCCAGACACCATAATGATCCGATCTTTTAACAATCGTGAATAAATATCATAGCTCCGCTCGCCGCGGGCTGTCTGTTCCACTACATAAGGTACATGGTTCATGTATTTTGCCTCCCGGTTTATGCAACCATGTTGACCGCGTACCCTCCTCCATATGACATCGAGTTCACACTGGAGTAGGAATACCCGTACATCATTGGCTGCATCGATTGAGACGGCAAAGACTGCTGCAGGATGGTTCCTGCCACTGCCATTGGATCATCGGTACGGCTCAGGCACAGATCAATCAGACGCGCGGTATCTCCACTACGGAAAGCCATCAAATAACTTCGCAGCTGTTCCGCGTTTTGTGAATCTTCACCTGCTCCACTCGCTTCTTCACTCCCCATTTCCTGGCGACTGCGTCTAACTCTATCCAGGGCAGATCGGGCGCGATTCAGTGCAGCTTTGACCGCGCCTTCCGATGTATCCAGCATCTCCGCAGTCTCTGCCGTCGTGTAACCCATTACATCACGTAATACAACTATCGCTCGCTGCCACGGTGGCAGCTCATGAACAAGGATTCGTATAGCAGACTCAATCTCCTCATATCGCTCTTCCTCTGCAAACTCTTGCATTAACGGTTTCATGCTATCCAGTTTGGAAGCCAATTTCTCCCGCTTCCGGATCACATCAATCCACGTGTTGCGTGCGATCCGGATCAGATAGGCTTCCCAGTTCATCTCCTGCTTCGTACCGAAGTTCTGCATTGCCGAAGAAGACAGTACTTTCACACAGGTATCCTGAACCAGATCCTCCGCTTCCCACACTGAACCTGTCAAAGACATACAATAGGCGTACAGAGAACCCAGCAGGCTCGGCAGCGCACTTTCAATATTTTGTTCCAGCGTGCATTCGGCTTGATTACCGGGCTGGATATATGGTTCAACCTGTTTACTGTTATCATGTGGTCTGTTGATTCTGCAATCCACGGACTTCACAAAGGCCATGTTTGGGGCCCCCCTTTGTTGGTTCCTGATTGATCTTGCTTCAATGACTTACTCTTCGACGACTTACTCTAATGGTCTTACACTATGTAAACGAAGAACCTCCTGCAAAGGATACGCTCTTCTTGAATTTATTTTTCAGTTGATCTATACGAATTTCAATTTAAAGTGTCCCAAGTGGTACCTTCATGCCTGTAAGCGCCAGCGTAATGCCTTGATCCAGATTATGATTTTGCTGTACATCCACGTCATGAGACATATGGGTAAAATAAGTGTGCTCTGGTTTCACTTCACGCAGCAGCTCCTGTGCCTCACGCATATCGTACACGGAACGTGTGGAAAATTCCGCAAGCTCATGGACAAAGCTCGTTCCAAGCACCAGCAGATCCAGCCCATGCAGCGGCTCCTTCTCCGCCTCTTTCAGATCAATCGCATCCGAACAATATGCCCAGCTATACCCTTCCCGTTCTAGACGATACGCATAGGAATAACCATTTTTACCGTGGCAGACCTTCCAGGAATGCACGTTCCATCCGCCAAGCTGGATGTCATCATCCGTTTCCCGAAAGTTCATGTGCCGGCTCAGCCAGGGAAATTGACTCTGGATGGTTGCGATCACTTCACGCGGTGCGTACAATTTACCCGTAACCCCCAGCCAGCGGCAGGCATCCGCCCATTCCGGCAAACCTCCTATATGGTCAAAATGTGCATGCGTCACGAGCAGCGTATCAACCATGCGCAATCCCTGCTCCTCCATCTGTGATCTCCAGTCTGGTCCGCAGTCAATCATAAACGATACCCCTTCGCGATCTGAATGGATCAGAACAGAAGAACGTTTACGCCGGTTGATCCCGGTAAGACGGGCTTCTGTGCAGACTGCACAATCACAGTAAACACGCGGGACGCCCATGGCATCCCCGGTTCCCAGAAATGTTAACTGACTCAATACGGTGATCCCCTCTCTATCTGAAGCTCTGTTTTCTAAATTGTAATCCTCACCCTCTGCTTTTGCAAAAAAAAGCCCTCCCCGTGCAGTTCAGTACTGCATCAGGGAAAGGCTGCTCTCTGACTCCATGTAGTCAGCGTATGTAACTTCCGTTCGGTCCGCTTGTCGTCTAGACCAATGCCCGCAATTTAAGTGTCAGTTCCTGACCCTCAGGCACATCCTTCGAATCCGTAATGACCCAATTCGAGGCAAGACGCTTCGCCAGCACTTCTGCCTGCTCCGGGTTCAACTTCAATCCGGTTACAATGCCCTCACCGACCGTAAAATCACGCTCCGGTTGTAAACCAAACGCCTTCTCCACCCAGATTCCGAGTCCGCCACGGGTGTTAAATGTAATCCGATAGCCTTCTTGAACTGCTGCTTCCAGGTTCTCGCCGTGCTCGTCCGCATACGAGAAAAACTCGTCATATTTGTAATCCTCTTCGGAAACTGCATCAAAAGCAGCCACGTCCTTGGCCTGTATGGCTTTCAGGATCGCAGCATCAGGCATGCCTTTGCCACGGGCTTGTTCCAGCCGAATCGCTGTACTTTGGGATAATTTGATCTCTGTACTCATCAACTCACACCTTCCTGCAAAAACCTGCTGATAAGGCAGTTTTCACACTACTCAATGATTTCCTATCGCAGCACAAAACCTTCATCTCTACTATATTCAGCGAAATGAAGGCTTGATGTCAATCCTTTGATAACACGCTACCTATTCACAATCCCGCCAGCACCTGATACCACACTCCGCGTTTGGAGTACAATGTACTGCGCACTTCGTCCCACCCGCCAAGGTAGTTGATATCAAACAGACCTTCAGGCGTTGGAAACGTGGATTCGGTCTCCGCAAACACTTCAGGATCTACCGAACGAAAACCATGTTTGGCAAAAATACGCTGAGCTTCCGGTGTTCGCAGATAATCCACAAAAGCTTCAGCCAATTCGCGATTCCCATGTTTATCCGTATATCTATCCACCACTACTGCGGGATTTTCAATCAAAATCGTATTTTTCGGTACAACGATATCATACTTTACACCCTGAGCTATGCGGGCAAGCAATTCATTCTCATAAGTGACGATAACATCGCCGACACCATATTCAAATGCTGCCATGGAAGATCGGCCGCTCTTGTCCAGTGACTCCACGTTCTTATGCACCTTCTCCAGGAAAGCTTTGGCAGCGGCAGGGTCCTTCTGGCCATTTGCTTCTGACAGCTTCAATCCTGCTCCATAGATCGCATTGATATCCCACTGGGCTCCGCCTGACGTTTTGGGATTGGGATACAGTACCTTGACTCCCGGCTTGGTCAAATCTTCAAAATCACGAATACCAAGCGGATTGCCATCTCTTGTTCCGAGAACAACGATGGAGCGGGTGATCATGCCGTCATTCGGAGCCTGTTTCCAATCGGAGGTCACCAGATCGGCCTTGACCAGTTTGTCGATATCACTTTCCATGGCGAGCAGTGCAACATCGGCCTCGAACCCACCAACAATAGCTCTTGCCTGGGTACCAGAGGCTTCATAGGATTCCTGGAAGTTAACCGTTTGTCCGGTTTTGGCTTTCCATTCCTCCTTGAACTTCGGCAGCAGCTCTCCCACAGCGTCTTTGGCTACACTGTATGCACCAATGACCAGCGTACTGGATTGTTCACCTGCAGAGGGTCCGTTCTGTTCGCCTTCCGCTTCCTGATTGCTGCATCCTACGGTCATGCAGACGAGCAGAAGCATAAGGACAGCATATAAGGGGATTCTTTTCTTCTTCATCGTCTGCATGGGCAGCCTCTCTTTCGGGCGCATTTTAGATCATGACCGGCATTGGATCTTCCTTCAGGCGATTCTCAACAACCCAGCTATCCGTGTCATTAAACAAGTAAGCCCGGTGCACAAGCACCCGAATTTGCTGACCGATCTCAAGTGTTGTTTTTTCAAGAGAACGGTATGTGATCAGTTTGTGACCTTGTACCTCGACTTCAACCATCCACTCACTACCACGGAAGTGAAGATGTTTTACAATGCCTTTCTCCGTAGCGGACAGCATCGAGAATTCGTTTTTCAGACCAATCTCAATATACTCCGGACGAATCAGCGCACGTGTATGCTCTCCCTCTACCGCATGTTCGAAACCTTTGAGCTGTGAGGCATCCTCCACAACGGTGGATTCTCCAATAAAGGTAGCCACAAATGGCGTCTGCGGATTTTTGTAGATATCCCACGGCGTTCCTTTTTGCTCGAGACGACCTTGACTGATAATCATAATCTCGTCGGCGACTTCGATCGCTTCATCCTGGTCATGGGTTACAAATATCGAAGTGATTCCGACCCGCTCGATCAACTCTCTCAACCATGAACGCAGCTCTTGGCGAATCTTGGCGTCAATGGCCGCAAAAGGTTCATCCAGCAGCAGCAGCTGCGGTTCTGGAGCCAAAGCCCGGGCAAAGGCTACACGCTGACGCTGTCCACCGGACAGTTGATGCGGATAGCGATGTTCAAAACCTTTCAGCCCGGTCAGTTCAACAAGTTCCATAACCCGTTCACGAATCTGGGCTTTGGGTGTCTTTTTGACCTTGAGTCCGAAAGCGATATTATCAAATACAGTCATATGTTTAAACAGCGCATAGTTCTGAAATACAAATCCGATTCCCCGCTCCTGCGGAGGCAGATGATTCACGACCTTACCGTGGAAGCGAATTTCCCCTGAGCCGGGGCTTTCCAGACCAGCCAGCATGCGCAGAATGGACGTTTTCCCGCCTCCGCTGGGTCCCAGCAAACCGATCAGATGGCCTTTGGCAATATCGAATGAGACATCTTTTACCGCATGAAATTGACCGAAATGTTTGTTCAGATCACGGACTTCCACATGCATCTCAATGCACTTCCTTTCGCTTCTTGGCCCATTCCATCATGAGCAGCAGCCCAACGGAGAAGGTAACCAGTACCAATGCCACACCATTTGCGGCAGAGACATTAAAATTCTCAACATCCTGATAAACAAGCGTTGTTGCCGTCTGTGTTTTGTTCATAATATTGCCGGATACCACCAGCACTGCACCGAACTCCCCAAGCGACCGCGCCACGGTAAGGACAAGTCCGTATACGACAGCCCAGCGGATGGAAGGCCAGGTAACGCTCCAGAACGTCCTCCATCCATAAGCGCCAAGTGTAGAAGCAGCCTCTTCCTGCTGTGAACCGAGTTCCTGCAGAACAGGCATAACCTCCCTGACCATCAGCGGAAAGGTGACAAACAGCGTTGCAATGACCATGCCAGGGAAGGCATAGACCACATTAAATCCTATTCCTTCAAAAAAAGCACCCATGATGCTGTTCGGCCCCAGCAGTAATACAATCATTAACCCGCCAATGACGGGAGACACCGCGTAAGGCAGGTCTACAATGCTGTTAAGCAATCCTTTGATCCGGTCACTAAGCCATCCAGCACGTACGAGGTAAATTGCCATCATTATGCCGAACAAAGTATTTAACAGCGTGACGACCAGCACAACAAGTCCAGTCATCATCAAGGCGTGCAGCGCCTCAGGGCGCATCAGCCCATCCAGGAAACCTCCTGCACCATCTTCAAATGCTCCGATAAAAATACGTCCCAGAGGAATAATCAGAAGTACAATAAATACCGCAAACGTCAGTCCGATCAATAACCGCCTCATCGTCTTCTCCCCCGCATCTGCACCAGATTAATCAGCCAGAGGATCAGGAAAGAGAGCGTCAGGAGCAGCACGGATACAGCAGCTGCACCCGTAGGGTTATCACTTTCAATTTCGCCGTAGATAAATACGGAAGCCGTCAGCGTTCTGCCCGGAATATTGCCCGCCACCAGTACAACTGCACCGAATTCTGCAAGGGCTCTGGAGAAAGCGAGCATACCGCCGCTGATCATGCCCGGAGCCATCGATGGCAGAATCACCTGCCTGAACGTACGAGCCCTCGATGCCCCCATGGTGTAGGAGGCCTCTTCCTCGGAAGGGTCGATCTCTTCAAGCAACGGCTGCACTGCACGAATCACAAATGGAAACGTAACAAAGGTCATCGCAATGACGATCGCAGGCTGATGAAACACGATTTCAAACCCCATGGTTTCAGCCAGCTTGCCCACAGCACTGACTGGTCCCAGCAGCAGCATAATCATTAACCCGCCAACTGCAGTCGGAAGTGCAAAGGGCAGATCTACGAGACTGTTGAGAAACGATCTTCCTAAGAAACGATAACGCGTAAGCACCCAGGCAATCATCGTGCCCAGAACCACGTTAATCAGTGTGGCGACAATAGCCAGCCGAACCGTCAGCAATACGGCTTTCCATGCAATCGGATCCATAATGCTCTCGGCAAAATTGCTCCATCCTTCGGAGAAGGAATTGACGTACACACCGATAATTGGAAGCACAATGAGTACGATAAAGTATAGCAATACAGTACTGCGGAATCCCCAAGTCCATCCCTTGTGACGAAGAACGGTATTCATTGCTGCATTCCCTCCCAGCCTCCGGTTCCATATCCGGTCGGCAGTCTCCCTGCTTTGGTACATTCATTTTCCTAAGTTGGATTATATCACTTTAATATTATTCCCATTAGTCTACTTGGTTTTTTGCTTATCTGATACTTTACCAGTTTGCAGTGCTAATCGTCAATGCTTTTATTGTATATCATTGGGGTTTATATAAGATGAATTTATACTGATCACACGATAAGAAACCAAACTAAGTTGAACGGTAAAATTTTATTCAAACCTGCACCGACCGCAGTACCGTTTTTCGATCGCTGTCATTGCGTAAATCTTATATTCACCTAGTACATGGTTTGTTTGCGATGTAGTGGTTAAGGTACAATCTAGAGGACAAAATACGCGTAGAAGGAGTGGTGCAAGAATGTTATATACGAAGAATTTATCGACTTCCAAACGGGATGAAATCAAGGATATTACGAGGGAAGTAGCGCAGGTTGTCCAGAGCAGCGGTGTGCAAAACGGAACTGTACTTGTCTATTGTCCCCATACAACTGCCGGGATCGCCATCAATGAAAATTTTGATCCGGATGTTAAGCATGATGTGCTGCTTCGTCTGGATGAAGTATACCCTTGGGAACATCCCCAATATCGACATGCCGAGGGGAATACGGCTTCTCACCTGAAGTCGATTACAACCGGACCATCACAAACGGTGATCATTCATGAAGGAAGATTATTGTTGGGCAGATGGCAGGGGATTTATTTTAGTGAATTCGACGGCCCTCGCGAGCGAGAGTATTATATCAAGATCATGGAAGGGTAGTTTAGACAAAACACAAACAGGCAGTCTACCCTGGTTTAGGGCTATGATCCGCCTGTCTTGGTCTTCCGCGCAATTAAACTTTCGCGAGACAACGTTATAAAGAATTAATGTTATGACAATTCACCGCCCTGAAGTATAGGAGTGCGACAAAAGCGCCTTTTATTGGACGCCAGGCTGGTGTTGTAGATTGCGGCATAGCACTTTGACATGAGATAACGCCGATGATTCAATCTCAGCAAACGTTACACGATCCTGAATATAATACGATATGAATCCATGCATGGATAAAAACAGCGTGCGTGGCACACATTGAATATCCTCATCCGTACAGCCTTCTTCATTCATGTACTGCCTAACAATTGAAGCGAACAATTCAAAGCATCTTCCCTGCTCCGTGCGACAATAGGACAACAGCTCCTCATCCCGAATCATGAACATAATCTCGTATTGATACGGATTCTCCAGACCGAAACGAATAAATTCCAGCATGATGTGCTCTACCTTGCTTATACCGCCCACGACTGGCCTGACCATGGCTTGCAGCAGCAAATGTCCCAAATGGTTAAAATCTTCTACCACGATGGCATAGAACAGTTCTGCCTTTTCTTTGAAATGATAATACAGCGACCCATGACTATAGCCCAGATGCTGGCCGATGCTTCGCATCGAAATGGCGCGGTATCCTTTGGTTATAAAAAGATGCCTCGCCGCCTCCAGGATCCGCTCCCTCGACAACTCTTGTTCGACTGCTCTTCTAGCCATATATTTTATTCCCCTTCAATAAAATAAAGCCGCTGTCCCTCCGTGATCCGGGATTGCCCTTGCGTCAAATCCGTGATCCAGGCGATAAATGCCTCGGTTTCACTATCCGGCGGAAGACAAGTCAACGTAACCTTATCGGTGAATCCAGTCTCACCCGTACGGACTTCCCGGCTTCTTAATTCATTTTCCACTTTTCCCAGCCACGTGTAATCCAGTTCCACAAACACTTCACGATGAAGCACTTTGGTGATCGCTTCTCCTGCTTCAATAGCAGCTACAGCTCCATCCGTATATGCGCGGATTAACCCGCCAGCTCCAAGCATGATTCCCCCAAAATAACGTGTAACTACAATAGCCACATTTTTCAGCTGCTGATTTTTGATAACTTCCAGAATGGGTTTCCCGGCAGTTCCGCTTGGCTCCCCATCATCGGATTGCTTCTGGATCTCATCTCTCTCCCCAATCATGTATGCGGAGCAATTATGAGTGGCATTCCAATGTTTTTTCTTGATCTCATCGATAAAAGCAACCGCTTCGTCTTCCGTTGTAACTGGCATAATATGACCGATAAATCGCGACTTCTTGATGACAATTTCCAGATTGCCCGGTCCTCGAACCGTGCGGTAACGTTCAAGCATTTCAATCCAACTTTCCGATTTAATCCATTTTACAAGAAAGCAGTTCCCCGCGCGGACGCGGATGAACTGCCTTGGTTTAAACATCCGGGTTACAATACATTCTACCTCACAAGGTAACCCGGGTGTCATTACACACGCATTATTTAACTATATGAGTCAAACCATGAATTATTCAGAAAGTCTCGCTTCAAGCGCTGCTTTCTCTTCTTCAAAGCCTGGTTTGCCCAGCAAGGCGAACATATTTTTCTTGTAAGCTTCTACCCCTGGTTGGTCAAACGGGTTAACCCCGAGCAGGTATCCGCTGATGCCGCATGCTTTTTCAAAGAAGTATACCAGATATCCGAAAGAATATGGAGACATATCCGGAATATTCACAATCAGGTTTGGTACTTGACCATCTGTATGTGCAAGCAGAGTGCCTTGGAACGCTTTTTTGTTTACAAAGTCCATCGTTTTGCCTTCAAGGAAGTTCAGACCATCCAGATCATCCGGGTCGGATTCGATCGAGATATGATCGGACACTTCAGCTACCTGAATGACCGTTTCAAAGATGTTCCGGCTGCCTTCCTGGATGAATTGACCCATGGAGTGCAAATCTGTTGAGAAGTCTACAGATGCAGGATAGATTCCTTTGAAATCTTTACCTTCGCTCTCTCCGTAAAGCTGTTTCCACCACTCGGATACAAAGTGCAGGGACGGCTCGTAGTTTACGAGAATCTCGGTACCTTTACCTTTGCGATACAATGCATTACGAACAGCTGCATATTGGTATGCTTCATTCTCAGCTACGTTCGGGTTGCTGTACTCCTTGGATGCGTCAGCCGCACCTTGCATCATTTCTTCGATGCTTATGCCAGCTGTAGCGATCGGCAGCAAACCTACTGCTGTCAGAACAGAGTAACGTCCACCTACATCATCCGGAATAACGAAAGACTCATATCCCTCTTCGTTTGCCAGTTTTTTCAGTGCGCCGCGCTCTTTGTCCGTCGTAGCATAGATACGTTTGCGTGCTTCTTCTTTACCGTATTTTTTCTCCAGTGCTGCACGGAAGATACGGAAAGCAATGGCCGGCTCGGTTGTAGTACCCGATTTGGAGATCACGTTTACGGAGAAGTCTTTGCCTTCTACCAGATCCAGCAAATGAGTTACATATGTGGAGCTGATATTGTTTCCTGCAAAATAGATTTCAGGCGTTTTGCGTTTCTCTTTTGGCAGGTTGTTATAGAAAGAGTGTGTCAGCATTTCAATTGCTGCACGTGCGCCCAGGTATGAACCACCGATACCGATAACGATCAGTACTTCGGAATCACTTTGGATTTTGGCAGCCGCTTTTTGAATGCGGGAGAATTCTTCTTTGTCATAAGCGGTTGGCAGGTCAATCCAGCCCAGATAATCCGATCCGGTTCCTGTTCCGTTGTGGAGCTGCTCGTGAGCCAGACGAATCGGTTCAGCGAAATAGTCCACTTCATGCTGGTTCACAAATTGCAAGGCAGTGCTGTAATCAAACTTCACTTTTTTTGCCATGATCTAAAAACCTCCTGATATCGGTAGCTTATTTTTCCGTTTTCCATATCAAACAACTTAGCATAAGAATACTTCAAATCCACGGGGCTGACAAGCTTGCAGCTTGAACTTTGTCACTTCAATTCAAGAAGCAAAAAGGGTAAACCAAATCCGCTGAATGCGGTTTTGGCTACCCTTCTTGTATTATTCCGCCGGGTACGAGCAGCAGTAGTCGGTAACGCTGCGTATCTCCAGTTTGAATTTGGATTCGGCAGGCACGTGGAACGTAGCTTGACCTTGAATCTCTTGCCAATCTTCTTCTCCGGGAAGCAATACTCTCAGATCGCCGGACAGAATCTCCATAATTTCACGGGAATCCGTTCCGAACTCATAGCTGCCTGGAAGCATGATGCCCAGAGTCACTTTGCTGCCATCCCCCAAAATAACCGTTCTGCTGGTTACCTGGCCATCATAATAAATGTTGGCCTCTTTCACTACACTGACTTGATCAAACTGTGACATGCGTACCCGCTCCCCCTGAAGTTAATGAAAACAAAAGGCAAAACAGATCAGGATGAATGCTCATCCTTTCTCTGCCGGAATTAACTTTACTGCCATGAACAGGACAGATCACGCCATCCCATCCATAGCAGCGTTTATCAAGCTATTACAGCAATGCTTTTACGCGGCTAACCACGTTATCAACTGTGAAGCCATACTCTTCGATAACACGATCACCAGGCGCTGATGCACCAAATGTGCTGATTCCGAGAATGTCGCCTTGATCGCCAACATATTTCTCCCAGCCCATTGGATAAGCCATTTCAATCGCCAGACGAGCTTTAACATCCGGAAGCAGGACGGATTCTTTATAAGCTTTGTCCTGTTTCTCGAACAGATCCCAGCTCGGCATGCTGATTACACGAACTTGGATACCTTGTTCAGCCAGTGCCGCTTGAGCTTTGACAGCCAGCTGCACTTCGGAACCTGTAGCGATGATTTGTGCTACAGCTTTGCCGTCTTTTGCATCGGAAACAACATAAGCACCGCGTTTTACGTTCTCACGGGAGCCTTCTACTGTTCCTTCCAGGATCGGCAGGTTTTGACGAGTGAGTACCAGTGCAACCGGGTTGCTCTTGTTCTCAAGCGCATAAGCCCATGCAGCAGATGTTTCATTACCGTCAGCCGGACGAATAACCGTCAGGTTAGGAATGATACGCAGGGAAGCCAATTGCTCAATTGGTTCGTGCGTAGGACCATCTTCACCAACAGCGATACTGTCGTGAGTCAGTACGTATGTCACAGGCAGACCCATCAGGGCAGCCAGACGAACAGCCGGACGCAGGTAGTCGGTAAATACGAAGAATGTACCGCCGAATACTTTCACACCGCTGTGCAGTGCCATACCGTTCATTGCACCCGCCATACCGAATTCACGGATACCGAAGTAGATGTTGCGGCCAGAATAATCTTCTGGAGCAAAGTTAGCAATGTTGTTGAGATGTGTCATTGTGGAGCTTTCCAAGTCAGCAGATCCACCAGTCAGATGAGGCACATTGTGCGCCAGACCGTTCAGTGCGTTACCGGAAGCAACACGAGTGGAAAGTGCTTTGTCTGTTGCAGCATATTTAGGCAGATCGCGGTCCCAGCCTTCTGGAAGGTCACCGTTGATTGCTGTTTCAAACTGAGCTGCCAGCTCAGGGAATGCCTTTTTGTACTCGGCGAATTTCTCGTCCCAAGCTTTGTTTGCGGAGATACCACGATCTTTGACTTGAGCAAAGTGATCGCGAACTTCAGCCGGTACGTGGAAATCTTCCTCGTAAACCCATTTGTAAAATTCTTTGGTCAGTTTGGCTTCGTCTGCACCCAGTGGGGATCCGTGAGTACCGCCATGGCCGCCTTTACCTTGTTTGTTCGGGCTACCATAACCGATAACTGTTTTCACTTCGATCAGTGTAGGACGGAGTGTATCTGCTTGTCCTTCCTGAATTGCTTTTTCAATTGCAGGCAGATCGTTACCATCTTCTACGCGCAGCACTTGCCAGCCATAAGCTTCGAAGCGTTTTGCGATGCTTTCGGAAGAAGACAGGTTCAACTCGCCATCAAGAGTGATGTCATTGGAGTCGAACAACATGATCAGTTTACCCAGGTGCAGGCGTCCAGCAAGCGAAGCTGCTTCGTGGGATACGCCTTCCATCAGGTCACCGTCACCACAGATTGCGTAAGTATAGTGGTCGATTACGTTGAATTTATCCTTGTTGTATGTCGCGCCGAGTTGAGCTTCAGCCATCGCCATACCTACAGCCATTGCAATCCCTTGGCCCAGTGGGCCAGTTGTTGCGTCAACGCCTGCAGTATGTCCGAATTCCGGGTGACCCGGAGTTTTGCTTCCCCATTGGCGGAATTGTTTCAATTCTTCCATAGGAAGATCGTAGCCGCTCAGGTGCAGCAAGCTGTACAGCAACATGGAACCATGTCCTGCAGACAGCACAAAACGGTCCCGGTTAACCCAAGTTGGGTGGTCCGGGTTATGTGTCATCGTTTTTGCAAAAAGTTGGTACCCCATTGGAGCGGAGCCCATAGGCATTCCCGGGTGTCCAGATTTTGCTTTCTCGATTGCATCAATTGCCAGAGTACGTACAGTGGTGATCGACAGGTTGTCGATTGTGTTGTTCTCGTCCTTTTGAATCGCTTCGTTCTTGTCAGTCATGGTTTGTCCTCCTCATGTCTTTAGATAAGTCGGGTGCGCAAGCGAATCCCTCTCATCATACAAGCAAACCGTATATAACAATAAGTGAATCCGCTTGAATGTTTCATTTTGACTTATTCACTTTTGTATTGTATCACTTGGCGTGAAGCTTTTCCATAACCTTCTTTTAGAAGTTCCGGAAAATTCGGTTGTTTGTGGGTGAGGCGGGCTTATTCCAGTGCTGAATAATGTTGTTCTGCAGAGCATTTCGGCCCATGTTCCGACTTGGCAAGCCTCGCAAATCCATCGGAAGAAGTATAACCTTTAACCGGAAAACCATACACTTTCTAGAGCTCGAAGTTTTTTTCTGAAATATAATAGTCCTTCATTTTGATTCGAAATCTCTATGTCTGTGTTACTTCAGGATAGAAGGAGGCTTGTCTCGTGCAGGAGCATTATTCGCTGCAACAAAAGTCGTTAAACCATCCATTACCCTGGATATCCGGGACATTAACAGGTATTATTTCCGGCCTTTTCCTCGGATTTTTCCTTAAAGTGCTTCAGGCTTACACGGGTGAAAATGTTTATACCCTGCTGCTGAATATCGATTTTGTCCCCTGGCTTCCGCCAACATTACCTGAATGGATTGAATTTACCCTTCATCTTGGTGTTTCCATAATTATGGGCATCTTCTATTTTTGGTGGATTCAGCGTTCAGGACATCCGTTGTTTAGAGGTATTCTAATCGGTGCCGTTTCTTCTCTGCTGTATATCCCGCTCTCCCAACTATCGGCCCGCGTTCCCGGTCTATTAGACTTCAGAGCGATATTACTTTGGGTAATCGGGCATCTCTTGTTTGGTATTCTCCTTGGTGTGTGCGGACGAATATGGAAACGGCAAAAAGGCGACCCCTAATCGGCTAACGAGTAGGTAATCGCCTTTTCTCTTATCCCATAGCAGATTCGTGTAGTCCCGAATCAACCTTGCACAGTATTAAAGCGTATGATTAAAATACAACGGTTTTATTCTCATGAACCAGAATGCGGTCTTCGACATGCCATTTCACCGCACGTGCAAGTACGACACGTTCAATGGTACGCCCGATCCGTTTCAATTCAGTTACATCATCTCCATGACTTACACGCTGAACGTCCTGCTCGATAATCGGTCCGCCGTCCAGTTCCTCAGTCACATAGTGAGCAGTTGCTCCGATAATTTTAACACCACGGTTGTACGCCTGGGCATACGGTTTGCCACCGACAAATGCTGGCAGGAACGAATGATGGATGTTAATAATCCGGTTGCGGTAATGCTCAATAAACATCGGGGAAATAATCTGCATATAACGTGCAAGAATAATCACATCAATATCATTACCAATGACGTCCAGCTGACGCTGCTCCGCTTCCTTCTTCGTATCGGCAGTAACCGGAATATGATGATACGGAATACCGAATGATTCCACGTAGTCCTTCATATCCAAATGATTGCTCACCACGAGAGCGATGTCAGCATCTAGGTCCCCTGCCTGCCATTGCCACAGCAATTCAACCAGACAATGATCTTCCTTGGATACAAAGATAGCGAGTTTCTTCTTGCGGCTGACAGCAGAGAGAGACCACTCCATCTTGAATCGTTCTGCCACTTCCGTAAAATCAGCTTCCAACTTGGCTAGACTTGCTGTCAATTGTGGCAAATCGAACTCAATGCGCATGAAAAACATGCCCCCAGCCGGGTCCATGGTGTACTGGTCCGACTGGACGATGTTTGCACCATGCTGGTGCAAGAAATGGGATACTGCAGCAACAATTCCTGGACCGTCTGGACAGGAAATAAGCATCCGCGCCCGATCGGCGCGGTTTTTGGAATCAGGACGTACTTGTTTAGCGTGAATCTCCATCGGGCTATTCTTCCTCCTTCAAATTAAGCCGTGACCAGCAGTTCTTTTCCTGCAAGCCAGGCGATCAAGCGTTGATTCAGTTGCTCTTCGTTCAAATGCGGGAACAACGCGGCTTCCGCCACCAGATCATACAACCGCTCCAGCGGTTCACGCGGATCAGCTTTTTTGGCTTTGGCATCATTCTTGAGCAGTGTCCAAATATCGAGAATATAGGAACGGGAGTCAATCTCTTTTCCTTGGAAAAAGTGCTGCAGCTGTTCCACTTCCGTCAGGAATTCCGGACCAAATCGACCAGTCACATCTCCACGAAGCAATGCAATCTCTACTTCATACATTGGACGTTGTGTCTTGGCTTCCTTGCCAATCCAAGGTGTTTCCAGAATAAACGGACGTCCCTGAAGCGCCTCGTGGTGAACGATACGATTAATGGCTTCAAAGCCAATCCAACCCGAACCAATGGGTGTATGACGGTCCTTACGAGCACCTACAGGGTTCTTACTATCATTAATATGCATTACTGTGATGCGGTCAAGCCCTACCGTGCGATCAAATTGTTCAAGCACACCGTCCAGATCATTCACAATATCATAGCCTGCATCATGAATATGGCATGTGTCCATACATACGGCAAGGCGTTCGTTGTGTGTTACTTTCTCCATGATCTGTGCGATCTCTTCGAAGCTGCGGCCCATTTCGGTTCCTTTGCCAGCCATCGTTTCAAGAGCGATTTTGACATCGGTCTCTTTAACACCGTCGAGCACTTCATTCAATCCTTCGGCAATCCGTCCGATGCCATAATGGGCATCCTTGTCCGTAAAAGCACCGGGATGCAGCACGATATTTTTGACGCCAATGGCATGTGTCCGGCGGATTTCTTCCTGAAGGAAGCTTACAGCCAGCTCATACGTGTTTTCTTTGTAAGAACCAAGGTTAATAATGTATGGCGCATGGACAACAATATCTTCCATTCCGCCCTCCTGCATGGCAAGCTTGCCTTCCTCAATATACATGGACTCAATAGGCTTGCGGCGCGTATTTTGCGGAGCACCTGTATATATCATAAACGAACTGGAACCGTACGAGGACGCTTCCTTCGTTGCACTCAATAATCCCTTGTCCGAAAAGGACACGTGGGAGCCGATTTTCAGCATCATTGATCCCCCTTTTTTCTGAATTATCCCTTATTCTAACGCGATTATCGAAATAAATCTAGAAATGCGCTATAATTCGGGATACAGGCTATTTTTTACAGCTAATTTGGAACATGGTGGGCGGAATCCGTCTTTCCGTGAAAATCAATGAACCGAGGTGACTCCGCAATGATTTTCGGATCCTACGCTATGACGTTGGCCAGCAGTTCCCCCAGCAATTGGTTTATGAATACGATCGCATTCTGGACCTTTCTTTTGCTTGGCAGCATGTGTATCGGCGGATTTTTTATGATGCGCAAGTTTTTGAAAGTGCTCCCAAAAGCGGACGGCAAGTCCAAACTGGATTGGCAAAATTATTGGGTCGAAGCGAGCCGCCACTTATGGACGGATGAAGCCAAGGCTTTCCTGGATCAACTCGTAGAGCCCGTACCGGGACCGTTTCGCGATATCGCCAAACATTCCATTGCTGCAGAGATTGGTAAAATCGCTGTTGAAAACAAAGCAACAGAGGTGTCCAGAGATCATTGTATTAAAGGATACATTATAGCCACACCTAAGCGTGATAATAAGTTTCTGGTTAAATTTCTGGAGAAAAACAAAATTGATTATTCGCCTTACAAACATTTAATGAATAAATAAGAACCATTCCAAAACGTGGATGGAATAGTCCACTCATGGTCCAACACACAAGCCCCACCAGGTAAGTCATACCCAGTCAGGCATTGCTTACCGCCGGGGCTGTTTGTTGATCCAATTTATGAAGTATAACAATATAGGGAGGGCAGAAACATGAAGATTGCCATTTGTGGAGGAACAGGATTTGTAGGAAGTGCACTTGTAGATTACTGGCTGCAAGCAGGACATCAGGTTCAGATTATTACTCGCAAACTGCCTGATCTTCATGATCCCGGCGAACGCCTTACATATATTAATTGGGAACAGTTAGAGGAGATGCCTCACTTACTGGAGGGTTTGGATGCGTTGGTCAACCTTGCCGGAGAAACACTGAATCAGCGCTGGACGACCAAAGCCAAGCTCGAGATTGTGCAATCCAGGGTAACGACTGTATCCAAGGTAGCCCGTCTATTAGATAAGCTGAAACATAAACCGGAAGTTGTCGTTCAGGCATCAGCCATGGCTATCTACGGAACATCCCAAACAGAGACATTTGATGAGAGCTGTCCGCAAAAATCAATGAACTTCCCATCTCGTGTCGCTGAGCAATGGGAGATCGCTGCAGATGCCATAAAAAATGTGAGACTGGTCAAAATTCGTGTAAGCCTGGTTCTTGGTCATAAAAGAGGAGCTTTTCCGTTAATGAAGCTGCCATATATGCTCGGGGTAGGCGGCAGAATTGGAAGTGGCAAACAGTGGACGACCTGGATACACATTTTGGATATTGTTAGGCTTATTGATTTTACGATTCAAAACAGGGAAATCTCGGGTCCGGTTAATGCATCCTCGCCGAACCCCGTGACCAATGACGAATTTGGACGCACGGTTGGCAAAGTATATCACCGACCACACTGGTTCCCGGTCCCCGGATTCCTGATTAAAACCGTGGTTGGAGAACTCTCTGTTGTGCTGCTTCAGGGGCAGCGTGTCATCCCTCAGAAGGCACTGGATTACGGTTTTCAATTCACATTCCCAACCCTCACCGATGCCCTGGAAGATTTGAAACATCGCGGTTTATCCGACTGAACGATAGGTATAAACGGATTCGGCCAAAGTAAATGTGTCCCCATCTTCCAGTGGATATTCTTTATAAGGTGCCAGCGGTTTGCCCTGAAGAATGGTTCCATTCACGGAGCCGAGGTCCTTAATAACATAGCCTGATTTGTTCCGGCTCAGTTCCACATGAGCCCGGGACACACCGGTTGTCGCATCCACCCACTGAACCATCTCTGCCGACCTGCCTATCACAAAAGAAGCTCCACGTACATCCATCCGTTCATTCCGATCACCTGCTGCCGATCTACGCTCCAGATAGAAGGCTGGAAATGCAGGAGCCACATCCTTCCCTGCTTCGACGGAGATACTCTGCAAATTTACGGTAGCCTCCGTTCCAAGGTCGTTTTGGTTTAACTCAGATGTTGATGCAGAGGCATAATCGGAATGTTGAGTTATGGGTACAAATTCTGATTCTGTATGTAACTGTTGAAAACGGGAATTCAAAGTGGTACCCGCATACCCCTGTTCAGGCGTATTGTTTTCCACCTTCGCATCAGAAGCATTCCAGCGCCAGCTTTCCTGATACATCTCCTCTGCTTCCTCTTCGTTTTTGTTTTTACCCAAGCCCAGAAAAGAAGCTTGATCAATCTTCTTAAGTTTTACGGCTTTTGATAAGCTGAATTTTCCTTTACTAATCCATGCCCAGCCTGCAACTGCAAGCAATGCAAGACTTAGAACGATGGATATGATCATTGGTGTTTGCCCGGGCTGTTCCATGTATGCGAATCTCCACACCAAGGCTATGCTGACCATGCAAATAAGGATGATATATGTTACCTTCGACGTTCCGGTCTTCGGATCCATTTCCAAGTCTTCCCCATGTGGAAGTTCGCTAGATTGGTGCAACGATGGATCTACGCTGCCTGCCAATGGTGGTGAAGCTTCCCTAGAGGGACGTGAATTTAGAAAGCTTGAAATCGGCTTACTGCCCTTCACCCCTTCCTGTTCTGGTAACGCGTCCGACTGCTGATGAAGATTGGACTGTTCATCCCGCATTTTGCCATGCTTGATCATTGGAAGGTCACTCTGTCTAAACGAACGTTGTACTTGAGGAAGAGCATACACTGGTTCAACATGAGCAGGACGTTCGTCGTTTCCATTCCCATTTTCTCTTGTTTCGATGGCACGGGATGACAGGAAAGCAGAACTACCTGATCCTCCTTGCTCATCTGCATATAGCTCAAGCAATAATTCACGCAGTTGTCCAATATTCCACCGTTCGTTATCACATAATTGCAGAACTCGCTGAATTCCTTCTCCCTGCAATTCCTGAACATAAGCCATCAGCCTGATTACCAGCTCGCGAAATTGTCCCGGAGTCGGATCTGCAGCCAACGAATCCTGAACAGGTACATAAACCATGCCCAGCTCTCCTTGCTCCAGTGATCCCTTTAAAAATATACTCTCTTCCTGCAGCATTAATTTACGAGGTTCCAGCATATATTGACGGCATTCCGTGAATGTGTCTGCGAGTTGAAACAACAGACCGTACAGCACATGCAGCTTGATTTTGCCTGCTTTCAAAACCTGCGACAACATTTTATACCCGGAAATATCATACTGAAGAGTGACATTCCGATCCATCTCACGTATGTGGAGAGGCAATAACCGTGGAATATGATTGGAGGACATCATGCCCGTCTGTACACGGCTTAATTCGTCCATCCGCAGCCCTTCCGCTTTTTCCAATACCATAAATGCTCCGCCGTTTCGAATAAAATCTTTCGTTAATCCATACATGCCAATCCTCTCTTTCCATTGATATGTTCTGCACTTTCCGTTATGGTGTGAAATTCATATTCATCTTACATATCTGATATATTTATTTAAATCATATAGACGTAGGCACTGATAAATCCTGGCATTACAGCCAGCATAAACGGAAATTTCAATGTTTTCTCCTTGCTAACCAGTTTGAGCGAACCCATCATGAAAAAGCCTGCAAGCCCACCTGCCATATGACGAATCCGTTTGGCTGAATCCCTGCGGAACAACAGAATGATTAATCCAATTGCTCCGGCATACAAAACGGAATACACAACAACGTGTATTCCAAAAGAGAGCCCCACCCAAGCTCCAATCCCACCAAACAGTTTCACATCTCCTGCACCTACTGCCCCGATAGCGTACATTAGAAACAAAATGCCGAAACAGGCTGCGAATCCCGCAGCAGAGAACAGTAAACCTTCCCAACCTCCCCAAACTCCATGGGCCAACACACCCAGGGCGGTCACAGGCAAGGTCAACCGATTCGGAATTTTCATGGATCGCACATCTGTTACAAAGGCAGCCATCACATATAAACCACAGGCTATATAGAACCAATCCACCTCCATCACCCCTTAAATATCCTCATTTTCTGGAAGCTACATTAAACTCAGTTTCTGTTTTGACTCCATCAGCGGTTTCCACTACAAATGTCCATGTGCCTTCCGTTGTACGTGTACCTACAAACCAGTTCCACTCAATTACACCATTCTCATCTGCTGTCGCCCAGCCGATATGTTTAGCCGTGCTCTCCCCCGACTTGTAAAATATCGTTAAGTTCGCCGTTGCCCCCGGCTCTACCTTAACCTTGATTGTCGCATTGTTCCCTATGTATGCCGGCTCCGGCTTGGATAACACGGTTACTGAACCTGAGACGTCCCCATTTCCCTCACCGCTGTTCGAACCTTCGCCCGTATCCCCGATCCATACACGCTCAGCGGCTGCAGCCTGAATCCGCAATGGTTTGCCGATGAAAGGTACTTTGATCGGCAGTTCATAACTTAATTCCAGCCTGAAATACGGATTGGTTTTGTTTTTGAGATCCGGCACAGATATACCGTTAACATGTACACGCTCCATATCCAGCAATACCGGATCAATAAATGGTTGAAGCAAAGGTTTCACGGCTGGATCAAGTACAGTTTCCATAACGGATGTCTTAATCTCCTGCAAAGGCTGCTCACCGCTGGCTGCAGCCGCACGCACCCAATGACTTAGCGGTTCCGGAAGCGATGAGGCGTACTCTTCAGCCCACTCGGTCAGGGATAACTCAGGTATTTTCCAGCCATTCCCCGTCTCTCCGCCGCCAGCCGAATCTGAGGGAGTGAACACAAGGGAGACCGGGTATATCTTGGTGGAGAGCTGCTTCACAGCTTCACCTGCTGTGCTCTGCAAGGCTGTCGAGATCAATGTCATTTGCACGATATAGATCAGAAACATGACAAAGAATAGAAATACAGGCAGAACGAGCGAAGCTTCCAATACGATGCTGCCTTGTTCCTTTCTCGTAGAGCATGCCTGCTCATACAATGACTTTAATCTTCCCCGTTTGCGCAACTCCGCTAACCGAATCCGCAATCGTGCATATTCCTTTTTCTGTTGATGCTGCTTCGCCATAATCCCTCCAATTGAAAAAACTGCATTATTCAATAGGAATAATCCGTCTTCCGATCTATGAATAACCGCCCATCTTCAACCTGGTCTGCATTACCCATAACCGCACCTATACTTTTCACAACTCCGGGTAAAAACCACAGTTTGATACTGCTGCGGATGTTACCTGAAGCATATGTTTGTTTTTCATCAGGATTCACGCCTGTATTCATTCGGATCAAAGCCAACATTCTGGACATCTTGCGTTCATTGTTACTATGCATTAACAGGAATAATCTTAGGTGGTCCCTGTATGTAAGCTGGACTTTGATATATCTGGACAACTCCACACTACCCTCTTTGCCGAGTTTCACCATATCCGCTATGGCGTGTGTAATCCCATATAAAATTGCAGCAGATAACACCAGAAGCGGATTGCCGAGCTTACTATTTTCAATCAAGCCCTCTGCCGTTCGAATCGCTAAACGCATACCAAAAATCTCTGCATATGCAGTAGCAATGTTACCTGAAGGATTATGAAAACCGTAGATGATATACTCCAGTTCCTGATTCTCCAGTTTGAAGACTTCACTTGAATCCCCGTTCCCTTCAGTCCAATCCAGCAATTGCCCAAAATCCATCGAATTGAAATAAGCGAGCGCGTACTCATTCTGAAACAATTCATCCCCAAGACGATCCAGAAGACCAGACATTCCGCCAAACAAACTGTCCATACTATTCATAGCGTCACCGCCAGAGTCGTACGGGTCGCCAGCAATTTCTGCCTTCTTGGCTTCCTCACGGCTTGCCTGGTTAAATGCAATATTTGCATTGTAATACTGCTCTAACTGCTTGAATGCTTCCGTTGATCCGGAGTGCCCCCTTTCAATCTGTGACAAAATTCGCTGCATGTCCTTTAATTTCCCCTTGGACTCTTTGTCATTAGCCTTACGCTGGGCATCAGATCCCCGACCATCCTCCAGCAGCTGTTTACTGAGAAGGATGACATTGG
This sequence comes from Paenibacillus xylanilyticus, assembly GCF_047246825.1. Classification (GTDB taxonomy): domain Bacteria; phylum Bacillota; class Bacilli; order Paenibacillales; family Paenibacillaceae; genus Paenibacillus; species Paenibacillus xylanilyticus_B. The sequence continues at coordinate 2,550,542 of NZ_JBFOLB010000001.1, forward strand.
ACGGACCGCTTCGTACATAAGTGTCCATGTATCGTTCCGTGACCTGACTGGCCTGTCTAACCGCCGGCTTAACAGGAACACCACTCTGACCAGTGACATTGCGAAGCTGTGTATTCAGTTCGATACTGTCTTTTCTAACATTATTAAAATCTGAAGTTTGAGAACGAATCCGTTCATTCAACTGGTCGAACAACGAGTCAGCTCTGACTAGCTCGGAAGCAAGCGAGCGTGTGTTTTTGGCTTCGCTGCCCGATCCGGTAGATGGTGGACTTTGTCCGGGAAGGGTCGAATTCCCTACTTTTTCATAACTCGCATTCTGTGGACGATTCTCTCCCTCAGCGATGACCCGCTTCATTTCCTCGTTGATTTTGCGCGCTTCTTCAATTTTGGCCTGAGCTTCCTCCAGTTTCGACTGATGAGCCTGTTGTGCCGGTTGCAGGACCCTGCTTATGCCTGTCACCACATGACCTACACCTGTCCTGTAACGAGCCAGCTCCAGAATATATTGCTGCTGGTTGAAGGGCAGTCCCTCGTCTGCTTGTTTTTTGCTCAAATAATCCGTATACCGTGCCGCGATCTCGGCAGCAGTCTCTGGTGTCTCTTCCATCATCTCATCGTAAATGGCAGGTGAAGGTGGGCTCATAATCAAAGCCGGAAGATCCTTCAATTTATTGGCTGAATCTGTCTGATTGGCTATCGCCTCATCCAGCAATTCCTCGCGCTTGTCATACAGCTTCTGCAATTTTTTGAGCAAGTCTACAGTATGTGCAGCTTCTTTCATTTCCTCCGACATCGGCTTGAAGCGATTGACCACTTCTAGTGTAAAATCAACCGGAGCCCGATATTTCATATCCTCCTGGATCTGGCGATTGAAAATGTCATATCTGCCCAATTCGCGCTCCATGCTCAGGGAAGTTGTATCCCACTGGATATCCAAAATTGGAAACCCGTCCTTCACCGCCGACGGCTTCACACTATCATTCAGCACCTTGGCCATAATAGCTTCACCACCGCTGTCCCCATACCCGAACAAGCCATACTCCCGCAGCGAAGTATCATATGCAGACATCACCGATCTCATCGCCGCGTGTGTCATGCGCTCTGCCTGTACTTTGAAAGCGGCTATCCGTGCATAATCAATGAACACAGCCACAAACATATAGATTCCAGCCAGGATTAAAATCAAGAACAGGGTTACAGCTCCAGATTCACCATTCTTTTTTCTGAACAGCGCTGCTCTCCTCCTTTCTCTGCTTATTGTTTTTTGCCAAAATGCTGCAGAACCTGCCCTGCTTCAGCCGCTGTGCCTGCTGCGGCTCCACCACTTCCCTTAAACTTGGCAGCATAATAACGGATCAGATCCACCGTTCGGATAAATTCTGCCGGCTCTACAACTGCTGATGATCCTTGCGTCAGAACATTGTTAGCTGAATCAAATAAAAAAGATGGCAGCGGCAAAGATATAACCTGCTCCAGCTCGGTTGTAACTTTTCGCTGGACCAGAGAATTCTGATACTCAATCGTTCCGCGCATGCCACTCGGCATGCCTTGTACTGCTTGGGATAATTTCTTCTCGGTGAGATTCCCTCCTGCCCCTGCTGGCACCGGAACACTAATCTGATTATCCGCGCCGGCCCACCCAAACAAGGCTCCGAGCAATCGGTCATCTGTTAGTCTCCAGTACAGATTGTCATGTTCATCTGCCACAACTTCACCTGTCATGGGTTGCTTGTGACTGTTATCCCAACTGTAGGCGGCACGTTCCGCTGCTGCATATGCATGTTGGTTTAAAAAGGTCTTTTGGTACATGTACATGGAGAAAAACAGAATTAATACGAGAATAAACAGCACCACCGGGAAGACCAGGGAAGCTTCAATTGTGAAGCTCCCATCCTCCTTTTTGAACCTTTTACTCAAAGAATTCATCACTCTTCTTGCTAACTTGACCAAGTAACCGAGTGACCAAGGTTTTAATTTGATCTTTGAAGATCAAGGCAATAATGATAATGACGCCAATAATCAAAATCAGCTCCAGCGTTCCAAGCCCGTCCTCTTCCTTCCAAAATGCACTTGCCTTGCTTTTCATCAATTCCTGCATCCCAATTCCCCCTACATATTCATCATCATAAAAGCAGGTGCACCGATCATGACCACAATCGTAAAAAAGATCAACACCATCGGAAACACCAGTTTGGAAGAAGCCTGCTCCCCCTTTGCCCGACTGACAGCCTTGCGTTTCTCCCACAACACATGTGACAGATCCCGCAGCGCGAGTACAAAGTCACCTCCCCCACGCCGGAAATTCAGCAGCACCGTCGTCGTAAAAATCGTGACTTCCTGCACACCGCAGCGGCGGCTGAACTGTTCAAACGATTGTTGAAACGAGTAGCCATTATTCCAATCGCCCACAGTCTTTCGCAGCTCGTTGTACAGCGGATGGTCGCGGTCTCCCTGACTGGCAACACAGTGAACGATAGCCCTTTGCACGGTTTCTCCGGCACCTACCAGCAATACAATCCGGTTTAACAACTCAGGCAGCTCCATGAGAATATCCTGATCCCTTCGCTGCACCTTGGTATGAAGATCCTTGTAGAGTGCAAAAGGCAGTGCAGCACCAAGGGCAAGCCCGCCTGCCATGCCTCCGAGGCCCATATCCCCAACAAGGGATAGCAGACAGCCCACAAGCAGCATCAGCCAAGCATAAGTCAACATTTCAGCACTATAGAGCATCGTTTTCTCTCCACTGTGCTGTATGCCGTACATTTTCTGAATGGCATGCTGCATGCGGAACATCAGCACAGGCAATCTGCGGCCTGCCTCGAATCTGTCCAGTAAAAACAAAAAGGGACCATGCAGCTTTTTCAGACGCAATCCCTCCATATGAAGTTTGCGCAGATGTCGGTAGGTCTGTCCTCGCGTTCGATCCAGCACCAGCCATCCCGCTCCGAGCAACCCACCGAATATAACGGGAAGCAGCATCGAATCAGCTCCTTATACTTTGATATCCATAATGCGTGCAATCCACAGATAACAGCAGGCAAGTACTGCCAAGGCCCCACTGGAGATCAGATACCCCATTCCGCTGTACAGCGGCTCCATAAAATCCTTGGCCGTCAAATTTAAAAAGATTAGAAATATAAACGGAGCGGCGAACATCGCCTTGGACTCAAACCTTTTCTGAGCCACAGCGACCATAATATCCTGTTGAATGTCCAGCTTCTCGCCAATCACAGCAGAGGTTCGGCGGACCACCTCAACCAGATCTCCGCCCGTCCGCTTGCAGGTGATGAATACATCGGCAAAATTCGTAATATCTTCGATACTGGCCCGGTCCGAAAAGTCCTGCAGTGCCTCCTCAATGGGTTGACCATACTCCATCCGTGTCCGCAAAATGGTGAACTCACGGATCAGATCGGTATCCGATTCGGGATTGAGCATCCGGAGATCCTCAACCGATTCCTTAAAGCCATTTTCCACCGATTTTCCCGCAGCCAATGCGGAAGATAACGCATATAACGCTTGTTTAAAATGCAAGCTGAGGGTCATTCTTCTTCGTTCCAGCAGCACCTTTGTCCAGTGTTTCGGCACCCATATGCATCCCGCAGCCAAAATCATTCCAGCCAGCCAGTGATGATAGAACAGAATACCGACACCGAAGAATAGTACTCCACTAATCAGCATGCAGACGATTCGTTGTCTACGGGATAGCGTATATACGGTGTAATCCGTTAATGCCTGTCTGGATTCACCCAACCTCATCACCTTCCAATAGCTTAAATTCTCGTTGTTATCCGATCCTTTATCTCATTGTAGTATCATCCTATGTACTCATTCAGCCAATCTCCCAGCCCGGCCATTTGGATTTTCTCCACCTGCTTCAGCGTTCCGACCTGCACCAATCCGCCAATGATCTTGCCTTCACGTTCTTCCCTCTCCTGAAAACGAAAGAGTGGATTCAGCAGCACTTCTCCGTCCTGCATGCCGATGACTTCACTGATCTCCGTCACCCGTCTTGAACGGTCTCTCAACCGGGATAAATGGACAAAGACATCAATAGCTGAGCTGATCTGCTGCCGCACAACTGCAATTGGAAGTTCCGCTCCACTGAGCACCATTGTTTCCAATCTGCTGATCATGTCCGTAATATTATTTGCGTGGCCTGTGGATAAGCTTCCATCATGCCCGGTATTCATGGCCTGCAGCATATCCAAAGCCTCTGCACCCCGCACCTCACCAATCACAATGCGATTCGGACGCATCCGCAGTGAAGACTTGATCAGATCCCGAATGGAGATTTCACCCTTACCCTCGGTATTGGCGTTCCGTGTTTCCAGCGATACCAGATTTGGTACCGTGACAATCTGCAGCTCGGCGGAGTCTTCAATCGTAATGATTCGTTCATCCGCAGGGATAAACTGGGATAAGGCATTCAGAAAAGTCGTTTTCCCAGACCCGGTCCCGCCACCGATAAAGATATTGTATTTGCTGCGTACCAACTGCTGAAGCAGCTCTGCAGCTTCCTCATGCAAGGCACCTTTATCGATCAGGTCCGACATTTTCATCGGCTCACTCGGAAACTTACGGATCGTCATGGTAGGACCTTTCAGAGCAATCGGCGGCAACACAATATTGACCCGGGAACCATCCTTTAACCGTGCGTCCACAATCGGGGAGGACTCATTCACAATTCGATTCACCCCGGATACAATCATCTGGATAATATCCTCCAGCCGTTCTCTGGATTCAAATTCAAGCTGAATTTGGATCACTTCACCATCCTGCTCGACAAAGATCTCCCGGTGACTGTTAATCATAATCTCCGTGATATCAGGATGATCCACAAGCGGCTGAAGAATATCCAACCCCCGAAACGAATCAAACAGCCGCTGGACCAAGGTGTGCCGTTCTCCAGAAGTCAGATCATCAAGCATCGGATCAGACAGCACTTTTCGCTCAATCCCCTGCCATAGTTCCTTGTCTCCGGCAGTAGAGGTTAAATCCAGGCCTGCCCTGACTTCCCGACGCATGTTCTGGAATTGTTCTTCACGGTCCATCATTCTATTGGATACATCGCTCATATTGCCCACCCATCGCCATTTTGGATGCGACCTGTCTGTTTCAGATCCTCTTCTCCGTTCTCTATAAGCATGGCACACAGCCTCTTTATTTCACGCTGAAATATGGGAGAGCTTAGCATCACTTCCTCCTGGCTAAGCTGCTTCCAGGAAGGAATATAAGGCAGCACCGCATTCAGCTGCAGATCAGGTCGTGGTAAAGCATTAACTACACTGTCCCGGTATTTATTCACAACAAAGCAGGCACGATCCAGCACACTTTGGTGCAGATCTGGCTTTGTTCGCTCGGCATGCAGCATCCACTGTCCCCATCGGTGCATGGCGGCCAGATCATCTTCAACCAGCCATACCAATGCATCTGCTGCTTCCAGAATACCTTCACTTCGGCCATCCCAACCAGAATCTCCATCCAGAATAAGCACGTCATACTGCCCAGCAATGGATAAGTATTGAATAAGTCCCGTCGTATCTTCACACGACATTTGCAGCAATTCCTTCCGGTTCGATAATGGCCAGAAGACATCTGCCTTCAGCCCTTCATGCCGGAGTACATAACCATCGGTCCCCTTGGTTAAAATTTGTTGCTCTTGCTTGCCTGATCCCTTTTTGCTGGCCTTAAGGTCATACAACAGTCTGGACAACCCCGTTTCTGCATCTGGCATACGCTGTACACTGCGGTTTAATCCCTTCTCCAGAAATGGCAGCACACTATCCAGCGTCTCCAGATTGAGATAAAGCACAGCGTATCCGGCCAGCCCCAGCTGCTTCGCCATATGCAGTGCAACAGCGGTCTTTCCGCTCCCTCCCGAAGCTGACACCACTCCAATGGAGAAGGTTTGCTGTCCTCGACGATGTACCTTTTTACGACGCGGCTGCCGGCTTGCATTCAGAACCGCATCCAGCAATGTGGGCAGAGGTTGATACTTCATCAATCGCTTATCTTCCTCCACATCCTCATGACCTTCACTGAGCAGCAGCCAAGGAACATCCGCCCCCCCCCCCATACTCTCCAGCCAGGGATTCAGAAATTCAGGTTCTGCAATAACCAGATCCGGCAGTTCCTGTGTTTCATGTTCATGCACATACTCCTGAAACGATTCCCACTGTGAAAAGGCGGTAAATCGCATCGTTGCACCAAACGGGCTCCCCTGTACAAAATCAAGCCAGGCACTGATGTACTCTCTGTCTTTTGAAGCAAGTACGGCCTTCAGTACAATCAATTTCTCCTTCCCTCCCTGTACATAAGCACAAAAAAAAGCACCGTCCACTATCCGCATGAAATGCAGAATATGGACGGTGCTTCCGTCACGTGCTATGAATGTATGGATAATATAGCATACAATTTCTGGACGAGCAAGAGATTTATACAATTAACAATACTGTCGGCATCCTCATGAATGATAAGGTGCAGCAAATTCAATGATGTTACGGTCTGGATCCAGGATAAAGATCTGCGCAAACCCGGCAACACTTTCCGGTCTCGCTTCGTACTCAATCCCCTGCTGTTCCAGCCAGGCTATCGTGTCTTTATGACTTTTCACCCAGATGGCAAAATGACCATCCGTTGTATCAATCCCTGCCTCACGCAGCGTATGTCCCTGAGGGTGCTGAAGCAGATGCAGCTGCTGACTGCCAATCGCATACCACGTGCCTGTGGAGCGGAACGGTGGACGTTCAATCTCCTGCATGCGCAGCAGCCCCGAATAAAATTTCTTGGCTGCTTCCAGATCACGCACAGCCAGGCTAACATGGTGTATATGAGCATACTCAATCATCGCTTGAATCTCCTTCCACTTTTATGACATCACATTGTTTAATCGCTTCCACGACTATACTATAACATCATGCTCGCTGACCAGTTGTTGGAGAAAAAGAAAACACCCCTGATTCAAGATGGCCCCCCTGGGTTCGCACATACTTGAATCAAAGATGTCTTCAATTTATAAACCAATAAACCAAGTTACATTGATGGCCAAGGGATCATTTCTATGATCTTACCATTCCCCTATTTTGTACTGTCCAATGCTTCCTGCGGAATTTCAATCGCTTCTACCTGGTTATGGTTGGAGAAGCTGCTGGTCATTTTCATGTCCATCGTAACTTTTTGTCCCTCCTGCTCCATCTCCATAACCATGTTTACATCCGTACCAACAGGCAGATAAGACTCCTTGTTCACCATATATTTCATCTGCATGCTCGTAATATTCATTTGTTCAAGCATCGCTTGCGTCTGGGCGTCCGATCCGTTCTGCTCCATTACGGATTGAGCCAATTCCTTCACGTTATCCCCAGATACGTCAGCGTTAATGACATAATTGTCGCCCTCTTCGGTAATTTCGGTGTCTTCCGCAATCTTGTTGAATTGCTCCAATTCACCTTCCGGGTTCATGCTTGCCTGCATTTGCTCAATCAGCTGTTTCGTTTGATCATCAGGAATTTTAACCCATTGGTCTCCCACCTGCGAATAGATCGTATCGGCAGTGATATACTGCTTCACGTTTTGGGCTTCCTGTCCGGACATTTCCATGTTCATTTCCTGATAGATCATCATCGGATCCTTGATGATATCCATCTTCAGCGATGTTTTAACCTGCTGATCCTGCGACTGCTCGCCAGCCTCCAGTTTCAGGTTTTGATCAATGGTTGCATCGCTTGAGAAGCTTTTCATTTCTTTGGCAGCTTCGCTGGTTTTGGTAATCAATTCTTCCAATGTAGGAATCTTTGTTTCCTCCACTGCAGGTGTATTGCCCTCGTTTGTCGTTTCGTTACCCGCTGGCGGCGTTGCAGTGCTGTTATCTGCATCGCTTCCGCATGCTGTCATGCTTACTGCCAATAATGCCCCGATAATGAGTGTAGTCCACTTTTTCAAATGTTTTTCCTCCCAAAATAAATATGATCCGTACTCATTACCCAAATGTTTCCTTTATTAATCATATTTGCGGATACAATGTGTTGTAAAATAGCATTTTATAAAAATCGATTCTTGATCTCTGGTGTTGGCAGCATGCATGCATCGTCCTTGCCAAACCACCGGTAACGATTGCGAGCTACCCAGTTATATACCGCATTACGAATGAATTTTGGCACAATGATGAAAACATATAGTAATGGATATGGAAATTTCAATCCTTTGGCCAACCTCAGTGCAGCTGTTGAACGTGTATAATACTGGCCATCTTCAATGAGGACAAAGGTATCCATGCTGTCTGTCGATAAATTTCCTTTCTTCAGCAAATCCTTGGCTACATCGGATTGAAGTGATGCAAAATGATATTTCCCTTCCGGATCACGTTTAATAATCCATTTCGTTAATCCCTGACAGAAGTGACAAATCCCGTCCACGAGTACAATCGGGTGTCCTTGATGCTGATCCGCTCGAATTGATGTCATAATCGTGACCTCCTCATATATGGCTGTTAGATTAACTTACCCATTTTTGCCCTTCACGTTCGGCACTCGCAGAAGATTATACAATCCATAAGAAAAATAGAATAGAAAAAGAGCGCAGGCTTTAAGCCTACGCTCGTATCTGTTCGGCAATTACTCAGCAATCGCCTTTTCCATCCACTCGTCTTCAATCATTTGTTGATGCAGGTCACCAGCCCATTGGTCCATGCATTTGCAAATAAAGTCTTTGCGGCATACCGGACAAGGCGTTTTCTGCAGACGGCTGATCGCTGTCATCTTCCATTCAGGAGATTTGGAGTAGAATACGCGGCACTGCGTGCCATCTACCAGCTTCATTGTAAATTCATACAATCCGTCTTTTTCGTTTTTGCTAGCTACTTGCAATTTTGCAATACTTGGTCTATAAGACATGGATATCACCTGTCAATTCAAATTTGTTTCCTGCATGACACTTCTCAGTACTAAGTCATATTAAAGAAATTTTTGTTCGATGTCAACTCAGGGTGGGACGAACTGTGCTGCTTTTTTGAATTGATTCCAAGCGGACCAAGTTATGCCACTCTATCCGCCGAATAAAATATCCAAAATCGTTCCTACCTGACCCTGTTTTTTTCCCTTTAATACGTCCGGGTCGAATACCTCCACATAACCACAGGCAGAACAGGCTACAAACAAATAGTGATTATGCTGAATGTCGAACATTTTGCTAAGACCGGCTCCCGACATGGACACTTCCTTGATATTGCAATCCGTTCCCCGACATTTCGTACACACAAACCTTCGTTCAATCATCTCTTCAATACTCATTTGCGTTCCCCCTTTTCAGATGCCTGGCATGAAGCAAGAGTATAATTATGTAAAAGAGTACGCGATCTGACCTGCAATTTCCTGCATTTCATTTGAAATATAAAATACAAAACCCTGCCGTTTGCCAGCAGGGCTTGTACCGTACACAGGTATCCCATGATAGCCTGCTTCATATTTCTATCCCTTTACTCCAGCGAGTACAGGTTTAAACAACGTTTAATACAACATCGATGTTGCCACGCGTGGCTTTGGAATACGGGCAAAAATCATGAGCTTTGCGAGCCAGATCCTCTGCCTGACTGTGGTCAACACCTGGCATGCTTACATCCAGACGAACCGACAACTGAAATCCATCATCTGCAGGGTCTTTTCCAATGGATACATTACTTGTTACAACCACATCTTCCAGTTTTACACCAGCCTTGCGCGCTACGTTTGCAAGAGCACTTTCGTAACATGCGCCATATCCCGCTGCAAAGAGCTGCTCAGGGTTCGTACCTTCTCCGCCGGAGCCGCCCAGCTCTTTTGGCATTTTCAAATCGTGTTTGAGCACACCATCCGATGATGTCACTGAACCTGTACGTCCACCTTTGACTGTTGCTGTTGCTGTATATAAAGCTTCCATTAGAAATCTCTCCTTCACTCCAATATTTTTTGCTGCCTACACTTCAATTTAAACTTCTGGCTCATTTTGAAACGTTTGCTGATTACAATCAGTTTCTGCATCCATGCCCTTTCCATGCATCTGCCTTCCATTTCGATAGCGTCATATATTATTTGGGGCGTAAATTTGTTAACTTCCCAAGGTTGGGTAATATACTAAAGGCCTGCTCCCTTTTCAGTTTATTTTGTCCATCTACATAAAAGTTGCACTAGACAAAAATTATTGAATGAGTACAATGTAAGTAAAGACATATACTTTCAGACATATCGAATGAAAGCTTCCGGCCTTCATCCTCAGAATATCAATACAATCAATATTAAAAAGTCAGGTGATTACGCATGAGTAAAAAAAATCCATTCAACTCCCCTTCGGTTGAGCCGTTGGCTGCGGCAGGCATGGCTCCTTCCCTCGGGGAAGCTCACAGCTCCATGAAGGTTCCAAAAAACGCCGCCTGGTGGAAAAAATTCCTCGCCTTTGTCGGCCCCGGTTATCTGGTCGCTGTTGGTTATATGGACCCAGGTAACTGGGCAACAGATATCGCCGGTGGTTCACAATTCGGTTATACCCTTTTATCCGTCATTTTGATCTCAAATCTTATGGCAGTGGTACTGCAGTCACTCGCTGGCAAGCTCGGTATTGTTACAGGACGTGATCTGGCACAGGCTTGCCGCGAGCGGTTCAGTATGCCGGTTGTTATTATGCTATGGGTTTTGTGTGAACTGGCCATTGCAGCCACTGATCTGGCCGAGGTCATCGGTTCAGCCATCGCGCTGAAGCTGCTGTTCAACATTCCCATGTTGTACGGCGTCATTATTACGGCCGTGGATGTCCTGCTTATCCTTTTGCTGCAAAATAAGGGCTTCCGCGCACTGGAAACGTTGGTTATCGTGCTAATGGCAACCATTGCCCTGTGCTTCGGGATTGACCTGTTCCTTGCCAAACCCGATATGGGTGGAGTACTCACCGGTTTTGTACCAAGTGCCGAAATACTGCAAAATCCGGCGATGCTGTACATTGCCATCGGTATCATCGGAGCAACGGTCATGCCGCATAATCTGTATTTGCATTCTTCGATCGTACAGACCCGTCAGATCGAACAGACGCCTCAGGGAAAAAGAGAAGCCATCCGGTACTCCACCATGGATTCAACCATCGCGTTGACGCTGGCCCTGTTTATTAACGCAGCCATACTCATTGTGTCCGCCGCTGTATTTCACAGTGCAGGCATGACTCAGGTTGCTGAGATCACAGATGCATACCACCTGCTTACACCACTGCTGGGCACGACAATTGCGAGTATCCTTTTTGGTGTCGCACTGCTAGCGTCAGGTCAGAACTCTACATTAACAGGCACACTCTCCGGACAGATTGTCATGGAGGGATTCCTGAATATTCGAATTCCGGCTTGGCTGCGCCGCTTGGTGACCCGGTTGATTGCAATCATTCCTGCTGTTATTGTGACCGCCATCGCCGGGGAGCACGGAACCGAAGAATTGCTGATATTAAGCCAGGTGATCCTCTCGTTGCAGCTGCCGTTTGCCGTCATTCCACTCGTGATGTTCACAAGTGACAAAAAAAGCATGGGGGCATTCGCCAACAAGCTGCGGCTCAAAATCATCTCCTGGATCATCGCTGCCGTGATCGTTGTCCTAAATGTCTATCTGATCATCCAGACCATCATGTTGTTCTAATCTGAAAATGAGGGCAACATGGTCCCGTTAGCCGGATGTCAACTCAAAAAGGCTGATCGCTTCAAGTAGTTATACTTGAAGCGATCAGCCTTTTTATATCGCCGTACATTTGCCTTGTCCACTATTTAATGACGCTCCCAAGGCTTCTATAAAGATACCTTACCCGCTATTCTTCGATAGACACGAGTAAAGGAATAAGCTGTTCCAGAGTTTCAATCGTCCAGTCCGCGTGCTCCTGACCCTCCAGTTCAGGCTGAAACCGTCCATAACCCTGCAGAATCCGAATTGTTCGCATCCCCAGCTTCTTGGCAGGAATGATATCGTTATCAATCCGGTCTCCAATCATTACAGCTTCCTCGGGCTCGCATCCGGCCTGTTTCAGAGCCACTGCATACAGCTCCGGGTCGGGCTTGGATACGCCTTCTTCTGCCGAACAGGCCAGTACATCCACGTATCTGCGCAGACCATAGCTCTCCAGGCGCTCTCCTGTCCCCGGGCTCTGGTTGGCAATAATGCCAATCCGATAATGGCGTGACAACTCCTTTAGCACAGCATCAGCTGCAGCGAAAGGCTTCTCCAGCTCCTTCCGGAACTTCAGCTTCTCCTGAATCTGCTCCCTATGACGTTCATCACTAATTAATGTTCGAATCGCTACCTTCATGGGCCACTGCTCATATTTACGGTAACAGGAGGCGAATATCTCTCGAACCATCTCAATTTTCACCGGATATCCAAGTGAACAGGCTTCTCTTACGAACTGCCCGATAATATCATCCACCGGCTCCCATTCGTCTACCAACGTATCTCCTACATCAAAGAACAACCATTTTAATCCATGTACATCCGGCACGCCTACTCCTCCTTGTTAGCCATGAACGCAACCTTTATCAATAAAAAAGAAGACCCACCATCATGCATGAGTCTCCTCAGAATTCCATTTTTCCATAAATTCAATTATAACAGGCACCTCACACCGGATCAATCGGCAGTCATCACATTAACCATTAAGCAAAAAGCCAACCTCTCCATTGAGGGAATACACAATTCGGTCTGCTCCCATTCCACGGTAAATGCCTTTGGGATGGCTCTGTTCGGTGATCACGCATAGCGATTTGGAGGTCCATGAACGGCAGATCTGCAGATAGCGGCAGGTCAGGTTCAGACTGTTCTCAAAAATAAAAACGTTGCCTACGCTGGACTGCGGTAGAAACCACTTCTGTGCTTCAGCCGTATTCATGCGGATCACGTTCTCCACTCCGATTCTGCGGAGTTTCCGCTCTTCCCCTGCACTGTTGGTCAGAACGGCAAACGGCATCTTTTTGTACATCAACAGCTTGATAAACTTGCGCCCCGCTTCATTCGGTGCAGTTACTAAAATCATCTCATTATCCATCGTTCGTTCCTCCCTTGGCGTGAAAAGACAACAAAAAAGAAGCGTGGGGGACCAAGGCCTCCCCGAACGCTTCTTAAATAACCCATGACGAAGACGCCATGAATATGCGTGCGGCTTGTTGCCTCTCCCTTTAACGCTTACGAGGTTAGCTGACGGATTCGGGCGCGAGAGTCGCCCTATTTCCGGCTTGCACCGAAAAATTCACCCCATGGATCAGCTGCATTGGACAGCCATTCCGATTGGTTCCCCCGTTTCCCACCCATGAATGAATGGAAACTCAGCGATTAAAACATCGTTCGAGTTTCGTGTATTGATCAGAGCGATATTATCGTTTGTTTCGTTTTTCATGTTAAGTTTAATTGAAATAGAAATTACGATATGAATCATACACCCGCGCCATGTTGGTGTAAAGTCTGTACAGATCACCGAATTGACGAATTTATGCCATTACATATTAATAATAGCGCTTACAACAACTCCGTTCTCCATCCATCTCGATCAAGCTCACTAATTCTCGTCCTTATGAAAAATGTCTGGAATTTAAGGATCATTTAAACATCCAATAAAGGGCTAATATCACATAATTAATTTTGCATTATCTAATTGTAAACAATATAATATAAGTATACGAATAAAGAACTCAAATATCATTATATGGAGGCGATACATCATGACCGTTTATGACTACAAAGTCAACACCCTTCGGGGACAGGAAGTGGAAATGTCCGACTATCGCAACAAGGTGCTGCTGATTGTAAATACGGCGAGCAAATGCGGACTGACCCCGCAATTTGAAGGTCTGCAGGAACTCTACGACAAATTCAAAGACCGTCAGTTTGAAGTATTGGGATTTCCAAGTAACCAGTTCGCCCAGGAAAAAGGATCATCCGATGATATTGCCGAGTTCTGCCAGATGAATTACGGTGTAAGCTTTCCCATGTTTGAGAAGATCGACGTGAACGGCTCAAGCGCTCATCCTCTCTTCCAACATCTGACTACAGAAGCACCTGGACTGCTCGGTTCCAAAGCCATCAAATGGAACTTTACCAAATTCCTTGTCGATCAGGACGGACGTGTCGTGAAACGTTACGCTCCAAAAACGACACCTGACCAAATTCAGGCAGATATCGAGAAGTTGTTGAAATAAAGGCACCACACAGAGGCCATCATCAGCACAGAACCCCAGGAATTCAAGGTTCTACTGGGAATGGCCTTTTGTGGCGCTATTTACAAACGCAAAAAGAAGAGGCTTTCCTCCATCGGAAAACCTCTTCTTATCGTACTTTATAATGCGGTCGAGAGGACTCGAACCTCCACGGGCATACGCCCACTACCCCCTCAAGATAGCGTGTCTGCCATTCCACCACGACCGCATGTCGTAAATAATCGGCAACAAAAATGATTATACAGGGTTATGATATAAAAGTAAAGCACTTTTTAAAATGTGCCCTTTTCCTGTGTTTTTTCTGCAAATATCGGTTCTTATCGTCATGATCGCTTAACGATTGCATACATTAAGTTTCGAATTATTTTCCATCTATATTCATGTAATTTGGCATCCCAATAAGACATTCCCTCGAGTCCCATCCCCCTTTTTACATCTAACTTACCTATTTAAGTTATATAAGTTAACATTAAAATTGTTTTGAACTAAATTTCAAAGATTATATTGACAAAATACGGATATTTGTGTGAATATATATATCATATAATTCGGATTTTTAAACATAAGAGGCACGAAAGAGGAATATAAATGTTATTTAACATAACATTTAACGAACATAGGAGGCGAAAGACCGTGAACCGTGGGAATAAGCTGCTCGATTATGTCAAACTGCTTGATTCCTCCATCCAGGTCGGAGGTTTTACCCATTCCTTTGGTATGGATGTGCATATCACTGAAGGTAGTATTCGAAATGCTGCAGATCTGGAATCCTTTATGCGCTGTCAGCTGCACCCCAGTATTGTTCGACTTGAAGGTATGGCAATCAAGGGCATCTATAGCGCAACAGATCATAACGACACATGGCGAACAGCTCTCATTGACAAATTGGTTCACGTTCAGCGAACTCCTGCTGATCAAAGGGATCAAGCCACTGCCATGGGCAAAAGACTGATCAAGCTGGCCCGAGCTCTTCATCCCTGGATTGAATTCAGCCAGCTCGAACAGACCCTTGCCAAATACGAGTCTGTAGGCTGCCTCTCCACTGTTCACGCCTGGATCAACCACCACCTCGAAATCCCCGTCGAGGAAGCGGTCATGGGTTACATGCACTCAGCCATGAGTGCATGTATATCCGAAGCATCTAAAGTCCTCCCTCTGGATAATGAAACTACGCAGGAACTGCTGGTTCGCCTGGCCGCGGACCTGGAACATGAATGGAATACCGTCAGCGCCTCTGCTGCGGATGGACCGGCACAGCCAACCTCAATGTCCATGAAATCGTTGTTCCCCAGCTTCCATATGCTTGGCGCAGGGCTCCATGCCTACCGAGCCTAATCCTGTTCACCCCAAGACACTCGCGTCCTCACCCTTCCTCGGACGATAAAAAGCACGCAGCAACCTCCTTGCTGACGTGCTTTTTTGTCATTCTCTCCTAGCTTTTTACACGTTTTTACGTCATTCATTGACATAAAAACACTAAAATACATCATTTTTAATTGTTACATGACGTAATTACGTATATAATAAGATACACAGCTCGTATCTTCCTTTATTTTACACAACCGAAGGCGGGTTGAATACTTCGATAAGGGGTGAACCCTTTTGAACAAAAAGAAACCCGTGACTCCGTTCGGATGGGCCATCAAGCGACGCCTGACTGAGCTTCAGATGGACCAAAAAACCTTTTGTGAACAGCACGGCATCCCGCCGTACCGTTTATCCAACCTCATTCATGGCACACGAAAAGCAACCCGGTTCCGAAACCAGGTCGCAGATCTTTTGCAAATTCCGGATGAACTGCGATGAGACGCCATCACCATGCCGCCCCGATCCTGTAACTGATTGCCAAGGAGGGCCCAATCATGAGCTACTTTACGACTGACCTGGAAAGATTGTCCTTCCAGTCCATACGACATCAACTCATTATCGTCGACCGCAACTGGAGAATCCGCAGCTGCAATACCGCATGGCAAAATGGACTTGGGCAGCTATATTCCGAGCAGAATAGATCAGACATCCACCGTTTACCTTCCGATTATCTTCATCTGCTTCAGACATGGGCAGCTTATGAGGAGAGAACGAGAATCGAGGCAGTCATCCAGCATTTCGAGAAGACTCAGCACCCCTTCGCCCATTGCCATACATATGACATATCCTTGCAATTTGCGAACCTGGACATAAGGTGGTTCCGTCTGGAACTAACGCCCTTACCCCAGTCAGATCCTTCGCTTCCGGTAGAACTCGCCCTGATTGCGCACACAGACATCACGGAGCAGAAGCAGATCGAGCAGCAACTGAAGCAAGCTCTGTCAGAGGTGCGTACACTACGCGGACTGCTTCCCATTTGCGCGGTCTGCAAACAAATCAAGGATGAACAGGGCGTCTGGAATTCAGTTGAAAGTTACCTGGAGAAACACACCCATGCCGAATTTACGCACGACATCTGTCCAGACTGCATCCGACGCCTGTACCCCAAGTACTCCAATATTTTGGACAAAAGATCATGACCGGACCAGGCATACTCCGGTTTATACTGACAGATGGTGTTCAAATTGAGACATATCCAGTTCCTGCGGTGAACCTTGCAGTGCAATTGCACCTTTGTCCATGACATAGATATAATCCGCAGCACCACGCACAAAGTCGATGCTCTGTTCAACGAGCAGGACCGAAATGTCGCCCCTCGCCTTGATTTGCAGGATGACCTGCCGGATATCCTCAACAATCGAAGGCTGTATGCCTTCGGTTGGTTCATCCATCAATAACAAACCAGGCCGCGAGGCAAGCGCTCGCGCAAAGGCAAGCTGCTGCTGCTGGCCACCGCTCAAATCTCCACCTTGACGTCCATACATGGTCGCAAGGACCGGGAACATCGCGAGCACATCCTCAGGGAATGCCTTCACTCCCGGCGCGGCTGTCTCCAGACCGAGCAGCAGATTCTCCTTTACTGTCAGCTGCGGGAAAATCTCACGCCCCTGAGGAACATATCCAATGCCCGCTTTGGCCCGTTTAGCCGGGTCCAAAGCGGATATGTCCTGCCCTTTCCACTGTATGCTCCCCTTCCGGGTTTTGAGCAGCCCCATCAATGTTTTCATCAGTGTTGTTTTGCCGACACCGTTACGGCCCATCAGACATACCACCTGTCCAGGCTGCACATCGAGATTCACACCACGCAGCACATTGCTTTCTCCGTAACCAGATTCAATTCGTTGCAATGACAGCATGATCATCCCTCCTTTTGCCCAGGTAGACTTCAGCTACCCGTGGATCTTCCTGAACCTCCGCCATGGTTCCTTCCTTCAACAGCTTGCCTTCATGCATCACCGTCACCTTCGCCGCATACTCACGGACAAACTCCATGTCATGCTCTACAACCACGACCGAACGCTCCTGTGCAATACCCTGTAACAAACGGCCCGTTTTATGCGTCTCTTCATCGGTCATTCCCGCAACCGGTTCGTCCAGCAGCAGCACACGCGGTTCCTGAAGCAGCAGCATGCCAATTTCGAGCCACTGCTTCTCTCCGTGAGAGAGTGCTCCTGCTCGTGTATATACACGATCCTGTAATCCAATCTGCTGAATAACCCGTTCCATCGCAGCATTTATTTTCCCATACCGCGGAATACGAAGAGTCTGAAGAGGGGAGCGCTGACTTTCTGCTGCCAAAGCCAGATTTTCCTGTACAGTTAACCCTCCGAAGATGGACGGTGCCTGGAATTTGCGCCCCACGCCTTTCCGGACAATCTGGTGCTCTTTCAGACGAGTCAGCTCCGTGCCATCCTCCAGCCTCACAGTGCCGGAGAGAGGTTTTGTTTTTCCGCAAATCACATCCAGCATTGTCGTTTTCCCCGCACCATTGGGGCCGATCAGAAAATGCAGGTCATGCGCATGCAGCTTCAAGTTCATGCCTTTGACCGCAACGAATCCGCCAAAAGCCACGGTAATATCCTCAGCCATCAACACAGGTGCGGCCTCAGTAGACTTCAGGTTTTTCCTGACTGACTGGGACATGTACAACCTCTCCTCTCCGCTTCAGCAATCGAACGACATTGCGATAGACTCCGACAAGTCCGTTAGGCATAAATAAAACGACCGTTACAAAAAGCCCGCCCAGAACAAACAGCCAACCTTCAGGATACGCTTCACTTATCCCCGTTTTAGCAGCGTTAAGCACAACTGCCCCGATCACAGCTCCAATCAGTGTGCCGCGACCGCCCAAGGCAACCCACAATACCATTTCAATGGAGGGGACAATCCCCATCATGGAAGGCGAGATAATACCAACCTGCAGAACAAAAAGCATACCTGCTATCCCTGCAAGTGCCCCCGAAAGGGCAAACGTTAGCGTTTTGTATCCTGCCGGATCATATCCAAGGAAACGCACCCGGTTTTCTCCGTCCCGGGAAGCTTCCAATACCTGACCAAATCGGCTGTTCACCATTTTCCTGCAGAGCAGATATGTGAGCACCAGGATCGCAAGCGTGATATAGTACAACGCAATCGTTGTCCCTGCAGAATGCAGTGTGAAACCGAAGATCGAGTTATATCCGGTTATACCATTTGTACCTCCAGTCCACTCCTGTTTGCCGATAAACAAGGTGACCGTAATGAGTACAAGCGCTTGAGTCAAAATGGTAAAATACACGCCGGTAATCCGGTTACGGAACGTAAACCAGCCTAAAACAAAAGCTAGTAAAGCCGGAAGGGCAATGCCCAGAAATAGCGCCACCGGAAACGACCGGAAAGGTTCCCAGAACCAGGGCAGACCCGTCAGACCACTCCACCCCATGAAATCAGGCAGGGAAGCACCACTGGCCTGCAGCTTCAGATACATGGCCATGGCGTAACCCCCAAGCCCAAAGAACACCCCATGTCCCAGACTAAGAACCCCACCATAACCCCAGATCAGATCAAGTCCTATTGCCAAAATGGCAAGTGCGAGGAATTTGGCCAGCAAACTAAGCCGAAACTCCGTAGAGATTAATGGGGCAAGACACATCAGGATGAGTACGACCGCCCAGATGATTCTCGTTTTTAAACTGCCTGACTTCAGAAGTGCCGACATCAGATAACCCCCCTTTTTCGTGTTAATCGAGACTCCGCGTCCGCATGGCAACCAGCCCGCGCGGCTTCCATTGCAGAAAAGCAACGATACATACGAACACCAGCACTTTCCCAATTGAAGCAGATGTGTAGGTTTCGAATAACGTGTTGAACATGCCAATTCCAAGTGCACCACATACCGTTCCTACCAGTTTGCCAACCCCTCCGAGAACAACGACCATAAATGCATCTACGATATAATAGGTTCCGAGCGAAGGACCAATCGGCCCGATTAACGTCAGAGCACATCCCGCAATTCCTGCGATTCCCGAACCGATGGCAAAGGTCATGCCATCCACCCGACGGGTAGAAATCCCAAGACATCCCGCCATGCTCCGATTCTGCATGACAGCCCTCATCCGTCTCCCTGAAGAAGTACGGTAGATATACAGATACATACACAACAGAACCACTGCAACGAGTGCGATGATAAAGAGCCGTTTATACGGAAATACGATGCCGTCAGAGATTGCAAGACCACCATTAAGCCAGGATGGGCTGGACACACCAACGTTCGGCGCCCCGAAAATGGTACGTGCCAGTTGTTGCAGCATCATCCCTACTCCCCATGTAGCCAGCAGACTGTCCAGAGGCCTTCCATATAAATGTCGAATCAATACTACTTCCAGCAGCCAGCCGACAAGTGCCGCCACACCAAACGCGATCGGCAGAGCCACGATAAAGTAAACTTCAAACCACGCAGCCGGAGCATACGAAATGAACAGATTTTGCGTCACATATGTTGCATAGGCACCAATCATAATCAACTCGCCGTGAGCCATATTGATGACATTCATGAGACCAAACGTTACCGCGAGCCCCAGCGCAATCAGCAGCAGGATCGAACTGATGCTGAGCCCATTGAACATTTGCAGAACAAACATATCCATTGCCATCCCCCTTTCCCATGCTGAAAGCCTCTCATTACAGACATATAGATATTGCAGAAACTCACATTAACGCTTTAATGTGATGTTGTGAGAGGGTGTGTTGTACCACCCTCATCCGTGAATTCAGAAGTTTGGACTTGAAGCATCGTGTCATTGACTGCTAAGAGAAGCTCCCCATTCGTAGGTTTTCAAATAAGGGTCTGGCTTGACAGGTGAACCGGAGTTCCACAATTCCTTGAACTGACCATCTTCCTGCACTTCACCGATCCGGACGGTTTTGTAGATATGCTGATTCTCTCCGTCTACAGTCACTTTTCCTTCCGGAGCATCAAACTCCAGTCCTTTTGCCGCCTCTTTAACCTTCTCCACATCGGTTGATCCCGCTTTTTCGACAGCTGCTTTCCACAGATACACCGCTACGTATCCCGCTTCAATCGGGTCAGCCGTTACCCGGTCTGCACCATATTTTTCTTTATATTTCTCAACAAAAGTTTTATTTTCAGGAGTATCTGTTGTTTGGTAGTAGTTCCAAGAAGCCAGATGCCCTTTCAACACATCAGCACCAATTCCACGAATCTCCTCTTCCGCCACACTTACCGACAGGGTCGTCATCTGTTCCGAGGTGATGCCAGCATCCTTCAGTTGTTTGAAAAAGGCTACATTACTGTCTCCGTTAAGCGTGTTGTACACCACATCCGGCTTAGCAGCCTTAATTTTGCTAATGATGGTACTGTAATCGGTATGGCCCAGCGGCGTATATTCTTCACCAACCACCTCTCCACCCTCAGCTGCCAATTGAGCTTTGATGACCTGATTCGCTGTTTTCGGGAAAACATAGTCCGAACCAAGCAGATAAAATTTCTTGCCTCTGTTCTCAAGCAACCAGGTTACCGACGGCACGATTTGTTGATTCGTTGTTGCTCCTGTATAAAAAATGTTGGGAGATGACTCCAGTCCTTCATATTGCACCGGATAAAATAAGAGACCTTGATTCTGTTCGAACACCGGGAGCATGGCCTTCCGACTCGCCGAGGTCCACCCGCCAAATACAGCGGCTACCTTATCCTGCTGAAGCAATTTTCCAGCCTTTTCCGCAAAAGTCGGCCAATCCGAAGCCCCATCTTCGACGACAGGCTCAATCTGTTTACCCAGGACGCCACCCGCTGCATTGATCTCTTCGATCGCAAGCATCTCGGCATCTTTGACAGACACCTCGCTGATCGCCATCGTTCCACTCAAGGAATGAAGAATGCCAACCTTGATTGTCTCATTGGATGCAGCAGCCTCTCCCGTTCCACTGGAACCTGAAGCTTCAGGCGGCGTTCCCCCTTCTACACATCCCGTTAAAGCAATGACCGCACCGAGCAAAATACCCCATAATTTGACCGACCTCTTCTTCAATAGCCTACACTCCCTTTTTTTAGTCTATTGACGAACATTAAGGTCATTTATATCCGAAATGTTCGTTGATCCAAATTATGGAGGGTCCAACTCTTCATGTCAATAATGCTTACATAATTTTATTTCACGCCTGCTCGTTTCATGCATGCTGCTAATATGTTTCAAACCTTATTGACAAAGGATTCACCCTGTGTGAGTATATTTAACATATAACATGATCCATGAAGATATATACTCTTATGGGAAAGGTCGGATTGCCCTTGCACTGGACGGAGCAGGAAAAAGAAAAACTGCTGATTACTGTAGCCGCCAATCTCGCTCGCGAACGCAGAGGACGCGGACTTAAACTAAATGTCCCCGAAGCTATCGCTCTGTTAACCTCCGAGCTCATGGAACGAGCACGAGACGGAATGAGCGTAGCAGAATTGATGAGATATGGCGGTACTATTCTTACACGTGACGACTGCATGGAAGGGGTATCAGATATGATCCCGGAAGTGCAGGTGGAAGCCACATTTCCTGATGGGACAAAACTGGTTACCGTGCATGAACCCATACGCTGAGAAAGGCAGGAGATTGCCATGATCCCAGGTGAATATCGATTAAAACAGGACGAGATTGTCTGTCATCCTGATCGCCAAACGATACGACTAGTTGTTTTGAATCGCGGAGATCGCCCCGTACAGGTCGGCTCTCATGTTCACTTCTATGAAGTGAATGCTGCGCTCGACTTCGACCGCACGGCGGCTTTCGGACATCGTCTGCATATCCCTGCAGGCACCGCCGTTCGTTTCGAACCCGGTGAGGAGAAGCCGGTTGAACTGACTACGTTTGGCGGCAAACGTCAGATTCATGGATTTAATGGATTAACGGAAGGATCGGCTGACCAGCCGCCAGATCCGCAGAGGCTTGAAGCTTTCCTGAAGGCATTCGCACCACCTCCTATACAGGACGGGGGCGATCCATCATGAAACGCATGTCTCGTGAACAATACGCTTCCATGTTCGGACCCACCACCGGGGATGCCGTAAGGCTGGCAGATACGGAGCTCTGGGCAGAGATTGAGCACGATTACGCTGTATATGGAGACGAGAGCAAATTCGGAGGCGGGAAAGTCATTCGGGACGGCATGGGCCAGTCCGCATCGGCTCTTCGCAGTCAAGGCACACCGGACACCGTGATTACCAACGCCATCATTATTGATCATTGGGGTATTGTAAAAGCGGATATCGGTATCCGCGACGGAATCATCTGTGCCATCGGCAAATCCGGCAATCCGGATACAATGGACGGGGTTGACCCCCTGCTTGTAATCGGCGCTTCCACGGAAATCATTGCCGGTGAAGGCATGATCGTAACTGCTGGCGGGATTGATACCCATATTCATTTTATTTGTCCGCAGCAGATTCAAACGGCATTGTCATCAGGCGTAACGACCATGATTGGCGGAGGCACAGGACCTGCAACAGGTACGAAAGCAACCACCTGCACACCCGGAGCCTGGCATATTCACCGCATGCTGGAGTCCGCCGAGGCTTTCCCCATGAATATCGGATATCTTGGCAAAGGGAACAGTTCGACCACAGCCCCGCTCATTGAACAGATTGAAGCTGGCGTAATCGGCTTGAAGTTACATGAAGATTGGGGCACGACACCAAGCGCCATTGATGCCTGCCTGACTGCTGCCGGAGAACATGATATTCAGGTGGCCATTCATACCGATACCTTGAATGAGACGGGATTTTTGGAGAATACACTCGCTGCCATTAACGGCCGCACCATACACACCTATCATACCGAAGGTGCCGGGGGTGGACATGCACCGGATATCATCCGCGCTGCTGGCGAATCATACGTGATCCCCTCTTCTACCAACCCGACACGCCCTTATACGCGAAATACGGTTGAAGAACATCTCGACATGTTGATGGTGTGTCATCATCTGGATCCGGCAATCCCTGAGGATGTTGCTTTTGCTGATTCCCGGATTCGCCCCGAGACGATTGCAGCTGAAGACATTTTGCATGATCTCGGTGTGTTCAGCATTATCAGTTCAGACTCCCAGGCGATGGGCCGGGTAGGCGAAGTCATTATTCGCACGTGGCAGACTGCGGACAAAATGAAGAAACAGCGCGGCAAGCTGGAATTGGAGCCAGGCTCACCATCCGACAACGATCGGATCAAGAGATATGTCGCCAAATACACCATCAATCCAGCCATCGCTCACGGAATCGGCCATCTCGTCGGCTCTGTGGAAGTCGGCAAGCTAGCTGATCTGATCGTCTGGAATCCAGCCTATTTTGGGGTTAAACCCGAAATGGTGATCAAAGGCGGCATGATTACCTTCGCCCAAATGGGTGACCCAAACGCTTCGATCCCGACACCTCAACCCGTGTTCGGCAGACCGATGTTCGGATCATATGGTGGAGCGATCGCCAAAGGATCCATCACTTTTGTCTCCCAGGCTGCCGCTGATGCCGGCATCAAGGAAACGCTTGGACTGAACAAGCGGGTGGAACCTGTCAAAGGCTGCCGCTCGGTGAGCAAAAAGGACATGATTCACAACGACGTGACACCTCATATTGAAGTGGACCCCGAAACCTATGAGGTCCGCGCCGATGGAGTATTGCTCACCTGTGAACCTGCAGATGAGCTGCCAATGGCACAGCGCTATTTCATGTTTTGAGATCTAATATAAAATAACAAGAATATACAAGGACTGTTACACTTGTCACTAAGCTGGCAGAACAACCTTCCGATCGCTGTTATCCCCAGATTTCTTTGATCCCTTTTTGATAGGGGTAAATCTTGTGATAAAGGCGAAGTCAATGCTTTCGATGCAGCTTTCTTGCAGAAAGCTTTCAGCTCCGTTTCTTCAGGTTCGTCCTGCCCTCTTCGTTATCGTGTTAACTTATGCCCATCCTATATTCTCAAATTATTTTTATATTAGATTTTGATGATTGGAAGGGAAATAAGATAGAGAAAAGAAAGGAGACTCGTCATGATGCATAGTGGTACGAAGCTGCTTCGTTATGTTCAACTGCTCGACTCGGCCCTGCCCATTGGCGGGTTCTCCCACTCGTTTGGTCTGGAAGCATACACTCATGACGGTACCATTCGAACTACCTCCGAGCTCGAACAATTCATTCGCAGCCAGCTTCATTCGAGCCTCGTCCGGCTCGACGGGCTCGCTATTAAAGGAGTCTACCGAGCATTGGAGGAACGGAATGCCGCCCTACTCGCCCTCTATGACAAGCGAGTGCACGCTCAGCGCACACCCCGGGAAATAAGGGAAAGCGGACACAAGATGGGTAAGCGACTTCTGAAACTCGCCCGTTCTCTCTACCCTTGGATGGACTTCTCGCTTATTGACGAAGCCAAGCAGGAACACGGTGCTTTTTGCTGCATTACCACCATTCATGGGTATATCAACTATCAGTTGGAGATTGGGTTGGACGAAGCGGTTACCGGACATTTGTATACTTCTGTTAATGCTTATGTAAACAGCGCCCTGCGTCTCCTGCCGATCGGGCAAACCGAGGCCCAGATGCTCATACAAAAACTGCTCGACGACATTGAGTCCGAATGGATTCAGATTCGGGATCACGACCCGGAAGACATGCACAGCTTCGGTATTGCCCAGGAAATCTATGCCATGCGGCATGAAAGCTTACCTGCCCGTCTGTTTATGTCCTAATAGCAATAATGATCAATATCGATTTTCTATTAAAATAAAGAAGATAACCAAGGAGGAATTTGTTATGTGTGGAGGAGCTAATCATACGCATCATCCGGAGTGGGAACGTAAGGCATTCGATCGCAGCAGACCTATGCGAATCGGCATTGGAGGCCCGGTAGGTTCAGGTAAAACAGCTCTCGTGGAGAAGCTTTCCAAGGCACTGCGTACCCGTTATAGTCTGGCAGTTATCACCAACGACATTTATACCAAGGAAGATGCCGAGATCTTGCTGCGCCAAAACGCCCTTGCACCTGAACGCATTATCGGCGTAGAGACAGGTGGATGCCCACATACGGCCATTCGTGAGGATGCTTCGATGAATTTCGAAGCTGTGGATGAATTAATCGAACGTTTTCCCGATCTGCAACTCATCTTCATCGAGAGTGGCGGCGACAACCTCTCTGCTGCTTTCAGTCCGGAACTTGCTGATGTCTTCATTTATATCATTGACGTTGCCCAAGGGGAAAAACTGCCTCGCAAAGGCGGTCCCGGAATCACACGCTCAGATCTGCTGCTGATCAACAAGACCGACCTCGCCCCTTATGTTGGCGCAAGCCTGCAAGTCATGAAGGATGATACCGAACGCGTACGGGAAGGACGCCCATATGTAATGTCGAACCTAATGAGCGGTGAAGGTGTTTCCGAGATCGTGCACTGGCTTGAACATCAATACATGGATGACGATGCTGCCGCTGCGCATCAGCATTCACACAGCCATGACCATGGCTCAGCTCACACCCATTAATTCATCTTCCGTATTGGAAGGGACCGCAACGAATACGGGCATTCATGCTGAAGGAGCTGTGATGCGACGCAGCGAGCTTCGAGCCACATTCGCTCTTCAAGGGGGACGCACGATCATGACGGATCGTTTTTACAGCGCCCCTCTCCGGTTCAGTCGGTCCTTTCGCCCTCCGGGCGGTGGGAGCGGTTTATGCATCTACACATCCGATGTCTCCCCTGGCGTTCTTAACGGAGACCATTATCATTCCAAGTGGCATTTGGACGAAGGCACCCATGTGATGCTGAGCAGCACGTCAGCTACACGACTCCACCCCACGCCTTCGCTTCCCTCGTCGGTCAATCATCACTTCCAGCTCCAAAAGGGGGCTGTGCTTGAATATTTTCCGGAATGCGTTATTCCGTTCAAAGGCAGTTCCTCTTCACTCACTGCCACCTTCCACCTGGAAGAGCAGGCCATTCTCGCTTATGCAGACGTCTGGTCAGCGGGGCGGATTCACCGAGGTGAATCGTTCCAGTTCAACAAGTATCGAAATTTAACCGAGATATGGCAAGGTGATCAGCTGGCCGTGTGGGATCGATTCGGAATGGAGCCGGGGAGCGATGAACCAAAACAATCAGCTGCATTGCTGGGTTTCACCCATACTGCCGCACTCTGGATGATCGCCCCCGGGCTCGGAGCTGCAGAACTGGAACTCGTCAGGTCTGCATTGCCTCAAGACGGCCGAATGCTTGCTGGCGCAAGCCTGCTCGCAAGTGGAGGAATCGGGGTTCGTCTGCTCGGCATGGCTGCCTGGGAACTTCAGGAACAGTGCCTGCAGATCTGGAATACGGTTCGACCCGATCTATTAGGCAGTGAGATTCTTGCATTCCGCAAATGAACTGTGCATGGTAACTAGGCACAAACGAAACAATGAAAAAAACCTCTGAGCAGCTCCGGAATATATCCGGGTTGTTCAGAGGTTTTGCATTAGACCGATTCATCCGCTTCAGGTTTATGATCTTCCTTGTACCGATAGTCATTAGCATTTCTGCTCTCCTTGGACTTGCGGTAGCGGATAAATTCAATATATTCACTAATAAAAGACTGTTCCACAGTCGATAATTCACTCTCCTGGCAATCCAGTTGCCGCAACACGTCAAAAAAATAATCTTCCCGTTTTTCCCGCACCATCGCTTCCTTGGATGGACGCCCGATCATGAGCCAATCCAGACTCACATCAAAAAATGAAGCGATCTCTATCAGTTTATTCGTACTCGGAATAGACTTCCCACGTTTCCAATCGCCCAAATTTCCGGTGCTGATCTTCAGTTGTTGACAGAACGCTTTCTTCGTCATCCCTCGTTCGGCAATCAGGTGTTCAATTCGCTCATATATCGACTGCATACAGGACCGCCTTCCAACCGTAATAATCTAAAATCTCATCTCAAACATAACCTATCCTCGGGAAACACAATATAGATAATTATACCACAACGTCTATGAATCCTCAGCCCTTTAATCGCCAGGGTGCATTTCACTCGGCATATAGCAAAATACAAAAATAGACCCTCATGGATAACCATGAGAGTCTATCTTCGATGTTGTTCATGTAATGCGGTCGAGAGGACTCGAACCTCCACGGGCGTACGCCCACTACCCCCTCAAGATAGCGTGTCTGCCATTCCACCACGACCGCATATTCAAATGTAAAAATGGTGAGCCATGAAGGGCTCGAACCTTCGACACCCTGATTAAAAGTCAGGTGCTCTACCAACTGAGCTAATGGCTCTTGCTGTAACTTCACCGATGTGCCATATCATCTCTTGTTTTAAGAACAATGACTTGCGAGGTTTCCTTATAAAAAAGGTGGTGAAGATATGACCCGTAGGGGATTCGAACCCCTGTTACCTCCGTGAAAGGGAGGTGTCTTAACCCCTTGACCAACGGGCCTTATTAACAAGTTGTCTTTCTTGGCGACAAGAATGAGTATACCATAATAAAATAAAATAGTGCAACACTTTTTTTAAAAATTTATCTTTATGAGCTTTTTTTTCAAAAAAGTAACCTTGATTGTCTGCTATATAGCCGCCCTAATCCTTGGTTAACATACCAATGTCATCAGAATCCTGACATATTGTAAAAGAAAGATCAAAACACTTATAAAAACTTATGTTCACTTATAATATTGCAAATACAATTACAAATACTTATAATTAGAATATCAGTTATTACACGGTCAATCATTAGCAAGGAGGCGGCATGTTTGTTTCAAGAAGAACGAATGCAGCTGATTATCGAACATCTTCGCAAACATAACCGAATCTCGGCCGACGAGATCGTCTCCCTCTTCGACGTCTCGCGGGATACGGCTCGCAGGGATCTGATCAAGCTGGAAGAACAGGATGCCATTATCCGCACACGCGGTGGGGCGATCCTCCCCTCTCCTCCACGTGAGTATATCTCCTACAAGGATCGCCTGCTCTATGTTTCGGAAGAAAAACGGGCCATCGGGAAACTCGCTGCGGCCATGGTACGCCAAGGTGAGAACATCATTCTGGATTCGTCCACCACGGTGCAGGCCTGTGCTGAACATCTGAATGGCAAATCCTGCACGGTCATCACCAACTCCATTCATTCCGCTGATCTTCTCTCCAATCACTCGGCTGTCCATATTCGTTTACTCGGCGGTAAAGTCGACAAGGAACAGCGTTATGTCTATGGAGCCTCGGTTATAGAGACGCTCTCCCATTACTATGTGGATAAAGCCTTTATCGGAATTGGCGGGATTACGATGGATGGATTCAGCGCTTCCGAAGAAGAAGGCAAGATTAAGCAAAAAATGATGCAGGCTGCCAAGGAGGTCATCGTGCTCGCTGACCGTTCCAAGTTTGATAAACGGTATGGCTATCGTTTTGCCGACTGGTCACTGGTGGATGTACTGATTACCGATCAATGGCCTTCAGACGATTGGCGTAACTTTCTAGCTGAACAACAGGTCGAGATTCTCATTCCTGAACCAACAGAAGATAAGGAGTTGTAAGTATATGAAATTATTTGCCACGGATTTGGACGGAACACTATTGAACAGAGACAGTCAGATCAGTCCGGAAAATGCAGCTGCCATTCAGCGGGCCCAGCAAGAAGGGTTAAAGGTTACGATTGCAACAGGACGCGTCTACTCTGACGTTGTGGGCATTTGCCAGGAAGGCGGGATTAACACACCTGTCATCGGGTCAAACGGAGCTACCATTCATGATGCCGACGGCAACCGTCTGTATCATCTTCCGCTTGAACGTGAGACGGCAGCATCCGTTATGCAATGGCTGGAAGATCATGAGTGCTATTATGAAGCATCTACCCAGCAGGGAATCTACGCTCCAATTAGCAGCCATGAAGCCATGCTCGCCGAGATGGACCGGATTCTGGGCACAAGCCCTGGCGAGGATGTAGAGCGCCTGATTCGAGCCGTTAAAAAGCACTATGACAAGAAAGACTACCATCGTGTCCATTCCCATCAGGAGATTCCTGCGGAAGCCCATATCTACAATATCATGGCCTTCTCACTCGACCCGGATCAATTGCAGGAAGGAAGAGCGTACTTCGCTTCCAGGTCCGACGTCGCCATGGTGGTATCCTCTGAACACAATTTCGAGATGCAGCATCCCGATGTATCCAAAGGCAACGCCTTGACCAAACTGGCTGCCCATCTCAACATTCCCATGGAAGATACAGCAGCCATCGGTGACAATTTTAATGATGTTTCCATGTTGAAAATGGCAGGCCTCGGCATCGCCATGGGGAATGGCGAACCGGAGATTCAGGCACTTGCCAAGGCTATAACTTTGACCAATGTGGAGCATGGTGTCGCTCATGCCATTCACTGTGTACTGGATGGAAAACCGGTTTCCCGACCTGAAACCGTGGTTGAAGGCGGTCAATAACCCCTGCTGCTGCCAGGGAATGGTGATCACTTTACTTCAATTCAACTGTTTTTACATGTGGCACATCCTGCAATATAACGATCAATTGCTCTCCCCGGTACGAACCGGGCATCTGTACGGTGAACTCAAGCACAGTCTCCTCACCCGAGTCTGTGCTTGTTTGCCGTTCCGTTTTAAATCCGATGACCGAAATTTTCTCCTGCCCCAGCAGCGCCAATATGGCTTTCAGGCTCTCTGCTTCCTGTCCCAGATGAATGGTCAGCGTTTCTGTTCTCGCCGAAACAAGCCAGCGTGTGGGCCGATGCAGCAGCATCTGAGCAAGTACAATCAGGAGGGTTACACCTGCTCCCGTCCAGTAGAGCCCAGCACCCACGGCCAGTCCCATACCCGCCGTTGCCCAGATGCCCGCGGCTGTCGTCAATCCCCGGACTGTGTGACGCTGCGTGAAGATCATCCCGGCACCGATGAAGCCTACCCCACTAACGACCTGTGCAGCAATTCGTGAAGGATCCAGCGACAGATTGCCCCATCCCGCCTGATCCTGAAATCCATACTTCGATACAATCATCATTAGCGCTGCACCTACAGCAACCACAAAATGAGTTCGTATCCCCGCTTCTTTCATCCGGTTTTTGCGTTCATACCCGATAAGTACGCCGCAAATCCCCGCTATGAGAACTCGCATTAGATATTCCATTTCCATACTTATCACCTCTCTTATGTATATGCTTACATGTACCTTTCTTTACTATTTACCCATTCCTTGTCCAATAAAATAATTAAATAATCGATTATGTCGGCTTGCTTTCAATTCAAAATGGCAAATAAAAAAGTGAAGACCTGTATGGCCTCCACTTGTACATTCTGCATTACATAGGATGTTTCTATTCTTTCTTTTACCCCGATCCTATTCAGCACGGAAGTTCTCCCCTTGTCTCTCCCCCAAACCAAAGTAATGGCGAAAATTATAGATTAGCGGATCCCATTTCGCCGGATCAATTTTATTTGGTCCAGATATAAGCTTCTGTTGTGCATGGACCTTCAGCGCTTTCACCTCAACAACAGCCATATAAGGCGTATGCTCAGGTGTGCGGATGTGCTGCACCAATGCCTCAATCTGAAGCGGGCACTCCGCTATTTTCTTAGGTTGAACCAGAGTCGAGTCTTGAGCTGTTAGGCCAGCTGCTTTAAATTTATCGAAACAAAATTCGTAACCCATTTGTTTTTTCTCCTCAGGAACCGGATATGTACCCGTGTACCGTCCCAAAGATTCTACTTTTCTCCACATGGACGCATCCGGCAAATTTATTACACATTCAGGGTGTCTTCTTAAATTCTCATACGCTTTCCCCTGAATACCCAAGCCAATGACAAGACAATCTCCTAGTGCCCAGGAAGAGGACAGTGGGGACAGGTTGGTTGACCCATCTTCGTTCAGCGTGCTCAGTATCAAGACTGGGGTTCCATAGTATAAAATGCTTGGGTTAATCGTTTCGTGTTGATCCATCTCCATTCCTTCGAAAGATCCTTCTCTAGTATTTTTCTGATTCATTGGTGTACTCCATCTCCTGTCTCCTTCATTCGGCCCTCCGCCATGAGAGCTTGACCCCTGCGAGAGCCTGTCCTGATTGTAATACGCCAATAGTTCAAGTATCATCGAAGTATGAATGCATATCCAAATATATCTGTTATCGCGTCATTAATTGCTGATCCGAGTCGGGCTGTTTTTCTCGAAGCACTGCTGGGTGGACAGGCACTGCCAGCTGGTGAGCTTGCCTATATGGCTGGTGTCACACCCCAAACGGCGAGTAATCACCTTGCCAAACTCGTTGAAGGCGGACTGCTTGTCGTTGAACGGCAAGGAAGACACCGCTACTATCGTTTGGCAGGCCAGGAGATTGCTTTTCTGATTGAAACGATGGGCAGTATCGCCCCTCCTGTTCAGGTGCGGTCTCTCAAACAGTCCAATCAGCTGCAGCACCTGAGCTTTGCTCGTACCTGTTATGGTCATCTGGCTGGAAAACTTGGGATCTCTTTGTGCGATGCCTTATTGCGAGAGGGATACCTCCTGGAGCCAGAAGACGATCAGGCCAAGGATTATCACATTACGGAGAAAGGAGTACAATGGTTAACTTCATTCGGAATTGAACTTCAGGTGAAGCCGGGGTCCCGGCGGGCCATTGCCCGTAAATGTCTGGACTGGAGCGAACGACGTCATCACATATCCGGACTGCTTGGAGAACAATTGGAACGCAGGCTCGCTCAGCTGAACTGGACACGCAAGAAACCGGGCAGCCGTTCGGTTGAAGTTACGGAAGCCGGCAAGAAGGGTTTATACGAGGTCTTGGGAATCTCACTGTAGATGAAGTAGTGGCGATCACCAAATGAGAAAAAGCAAAAAATCCCCTTCACGATGACTCGTTAGACGATTCATCGTGAAGGGGATTCTATTCGTGTAAATCAAAACGGAGAGAGAGGGATACTCTCACTTCGTTCGAGACTGCGATGTATCGCTATCGAAGCCTATGCTCCGACGAACCTCTAGGGTTCTCATCCCTTTACAGTGGAGTAAATCAATACGGAGAGAGAGGGATTCGAACCCTCGCACCGCTTACGCAGTCTAACCCCTTAGCAGAGGGTCCCCTTATAGCCACTTGGGTATCTCTCCAAGAAATGGCTCCCCGAACAGGACTCGAACCTGTGACAACTCGATTAACAGTCGAGTGCTCTACCAACTGAGCTATCAGGGAATAATCTCGAATAAACATAATTTATCATGATTAATAAGCCAAGTCAATAATCTTGTCTACACTTTCTTGCTAGCTGTTAAAATGGGGGCACACGCCCCTTATAGAGACACATTCTATCCTCTACAGATGATTGTGTTTTATCATCATTGACTACTCGTTAGAGATGGTATGGAGCCCCAGCTTGCCGGCACAACGGCCGCACCTGTAACGTTTGGGATCCATTTTCCGTTTGCGCAGATATTCCGTACCACAGCTCTTGCATACAAGCTTGTAACGATAAGGCAGCGGCTTCCTGCCCTTGCCGTCCGGAAGGGACTGACAGAACCGCGAACCCCCTACCTTTTGCAAAAGAGACTTGAATTCCGGGTCCCTGTGGCGATAACCGCGTCCACGAATATGAAGATGGTAGTGACACAATTCATGCTTGATGATTTTCTCGACCTCATCCCGCCCGTACGCTTCAAGCTGATGTGGATTAATCTCAATTCGATGACTCTTAAGCATATATCGCCCGCCGGTTGTCGTCAGACGTCGGTTAAACAGCGCCTCGTGGGTGAACGGAACCCCGAAATGCTCCAGAGATACCTGCTCAATCCACCGCTGCAACTCGGCATTATCCACCCGGTTTCCCCTCCTTTCACACCCCTCGGACCGTTTCAATTTCCGGTATAGTACTTGAATTTTAACCATTTCGTAGGCTACACTGTCAAGTAGAATGTATGAGGGGAGATTATTACTCGTTATGCCTACAATGCGCTATGTCATCCTGCAGCAGGAACAGCAATTGCAGTTTGTGGAAATGCCTGCCGATTACGCCTATCAGCTTAGTGCACTCAACCTGCGCCTGCACAAAGAGATTGATAAACTTACCGCAGCAGATGTACCTGTCCTGCCTTGGGCCATCGCTGAATGTGACAATCTTGATCTTCTGAACGAGCAGCTGAGCATTACCAGCGGGCTGGATTATATCAATGCGTTGGAGCAAAGTTTCGCCGCACTGCGTGAGACTCACTATCCGTTGATTTCCTTACTCACTGAAATTCGGGCGCTTCAGGCCCAATTGGAACAATGGTACGAAGAAGAAATGGAATCGCTCTGATTCATTATTCCTCATCTTTTCACCTGAATAACCGAACTTGAAAGCGCATTTCCCTAAACGGGATTTTGCGCTTTTTATCATATTCTGAACCGACATCGTCGAATGACGAGGCTGGATATTGATTTTTCCTGGCTCACCACGGGTTAATCCGCACAGTCCAGGCTGTTGCCACATATGCTAACGTACAGATGAATTATGCAAGAGGAGGAGATACCCTTGCCTCAATGGCTTTGCAATCAACTGATGCGTGCATTTCACAAAAAGGACAGCAGACAGATCAAGCTGCTGAACGAATGCTGGTTTTTTTACCGGAACAAACCTGCGGGTGGCACACCGCGCAGCGCGGATCGTGAACTCTAGAATCCGACCTCACTCTTCATGTCCACATACAAGTCTCTCTCCCTTCATTAACTCATTCGAAGAATATGGAACGGACGACAATACCATTAAAACCAACAACAAACAGCCTTCCCATTACAGGGAAGGCTGTTCTCCGATCTTTGAATTAGGAAGACTGCTGCGAGGCAGGCTTTTTCATTGTCAGGCCGACCCGGCCTTTTTTGGTATCCACATTCATAACCCATACCGTTACATTATCACCAACAGAAACAACATCCATCGGATGCTTGACGTAACCATTACTCAGTTGTGAGATATGGACAAGCCCATCACTTTTGATTCCGATATCCACAAAGGCACCAAAATCAATAACGTTGCGAACGGTACCCTGCAGTTCCATGCCTTCGACCAGATCCTCAATTTTCAGCACATCTGTACGGAAAATAGGCAGAGGCATCTCTTCACGCGGGTCACGTCCAGGACGCTGCAAGCTATCCAAAATGTCGCGAAGTGTAGGCACACCCACGTCCAGTTTGACAGCCAGTTGTTCAGGCTGCTGCTCAGAGAGAAGCACGGACAGTTCTTTGCTTCCCAGCTTGTCCAGTTCAACCTGGAGTTCCTTGAACAGCTGATCGACAACCTTGTAGGACTCCGGGTGAATCGGTGTACGATCCAGCGGATTCTCACCCTCACCAATCCGCATGAAACCGACGCATTGCTCATAGGTTTTGGCACCCAGGCGAGGTACCTTCTGCAACTGGCGACGGTTCGTGAACCGTCCGTTCTCCTCGCGGTACTTCACGATATTTTTAGCAATGGTGGCATTCACGCCGGCAACATAGGACAGAAGAGATGGCGAAGCCGTGTTAACATCCACGCCGACATGGTTAACCGCAGATTCTACGACTGCTTTCAGACTTTCCTCCAGAATCTTCTGGGAAACGTCATGCTGGTATTGGCCTACACCAATGGCTTTGGGATCAATTTTGACCAGTTCAGCCAGCGGATCCTGTACACGACGTGCGATGGAAGCTGCGCTTCGTTCCGCCACGTCCAGATCCGGGAATTCCTCCTGTGCAAGCTTGGAGGCGGAATACACACTTGCTCCGGCTTCATTAACAATCAGGTACACGAGGCTCTCATCGCCATTTTCCTGAATGATCTCGGCCACAAACTGCTCCGTTTCACGCGAAGCCGTACCGTTACCGATAACGATGAGGCCAATGTCGTACTGCTTGATCATCCGATGGAACACTTCAGCCGCTTCGCGCTTCTTGTTATGCGGCGGTGTCGGATACGTAACAGCCACTTCCAACAGTTTACCTGTGTCATCCACTACGGCCAATTTACAGCCCGTACGGTAGGCTGGGTCGACCCCAAGGACACGTTTGCCATGAATTGGCGGCTGAAGCAGCAGATTGCGCAGATTAGCGGAAAATACCGAGATGGCCTGGCTTTCACCCTTTTCCGTCAGTTCGGCACGAACCTCACGCTCAATCGACGGAGCAATAAGGCGCTTATAGGCATCTTCAATCACAGCGCGCAATATATCCTGTACCACAGATGCTCCTTTGATAACCTGACCTTCCATATGACGGTGGGCAGGCTCTGGCTGTACATCGAGACCCACTTTCAGAATGTTCTCACGCTCCCCGCGGTTAATGGCGAGTATCCGGTGCGGAGGCATCTTTTTGGCCAATTCACGATAGTCATAATAGTTCTCGTATACAGATTCCTGCTCAGCATCCTTCGCTTCCGAAGTCAGCATGCCGTGATCCAATGTGTACCGGCGAATCCATGCACGTATCGCTGCGTCATCCGCAATATTCTCGGCCAGGATATCCTTTGCTCCCTGGAGAGCTGATTCAGCATCCTCGACTCCGAGTTCAGCATTGATGTAACGCGAGGCTTCTTCCAGAGCATTTCCCTGTTTAGGTTGGCTCCAAATCCATACAGCCAGCGGCTCAAGCCCTTTTTCTTTGGCAACACTGGCACGCGTTTTCCGCTTCTGACGATATGGACGGTACAGGTCTTCCACTTCCTGAAGCTTGACCGCTTGGGTAATGGACTGTTTCAGTTCTTTAGTCAGCTTGCCTTGTTCTTCTATAATACGGATGACTTCCACTTTGCGATCCTCTAGATTACGCAAGTATACGATGCGTTCCTCGATGGACCGCAGCTGGTTCTCATCCAGCTCTCCTGTCATTTCTTTACGGTAGCGGGCGATAAACGGAATCGTATTGCCTTCGTCCAGAAGCTCCGACGTCGTGCGCACCTGCTTCAAGGACAGTGACAGTTCCTTGGCTACCTGTTTGATGATTCTTTCCTGGCGTTCCGCCTTTATTGTTTCTTCATTGGGTTCCAGAACCGTTCCCTGTTCAGACAAATAAATCCCTCTTTCCTTCCTGAATCGTTTCAGATCAAGCATGTTCAGGGCAGCTATGCTGCAGTAATCACAGTATCAAACCTGCATTCAAGCAGATTGCTCTTCCCTATATTATCACAAAATTCCGTTCAGTTTTCCAGCATTCATCCTGGTTACAAGTTCTTACAATCCAGATCCTGCTTCATAACTTCACCTAACCCAAGAGAAAAGACCGAAAAACGTCACCCCGACGTATTCCGGTCTTCCCCGAAAAGCACTGCATTAAACGCTGGATTAACTATACCCGTTCAAATCGGAACATCTCGCTCAGATAATCACCCGATGCACGGCCTACAGAAATTCCGCCATACATCAAGGCATCTCCTGTATACGTCTCGGTGCTGCCTTTCAGACGGTAATCCGCATCCGGATCCAGTCCTTTCAGCTTGAGACG
The DNA here is from genome assembly GCF_047246825.1 of Paenibacillus xylanilyticus. Lineage (GTDB taxonomy): Bacteria > Bacillota > Bacilli > Paenibacillales > Paenibacillaceae > Paenibacillus > Paenibacillus xylanilyticus_B. Next base: position 2,587,550 of record NZ_JBFOLB010000001.1, read on the forward strand.
TTGAAGCGGCGCATTCGGTTCAGACAACACACGGAAATAGAATACAACCGCTTCGCTGCCGTCCGGTGCAATAAACATCCATGCCGTTTCATTGCCCTCGAACGGGCTAAGCAGACGGCGGAAGGTTCCATATTGAATGGTACCCCGAATTTCCTTGTACAGCTCAACCTGGGCCTTCACAATAGCATTCTCTTCCTCAGTAAATCGGGTCAAATCAAGCTCATAACCGAAGTTGCCTGACATGGCAACATGTCCGCGGGTCTCCAGCGAAGTGATTCGGTTCACCTGATGATTCGGTACTGCAGAGATATGTGATCCCATGGAACTTACCGGGTACACCAGACTCGTTCCGTACTGGATACGCAAACGGGACACGGCATCCGTATTGTCGCTTGTCCACGTTTGTGGCATGTAATACAGCATTCCCGGATCGAAGCGGCCGCCGCCACCAGAACAGCTCTCAAACAGAATATTAGGGAATGAGGACGTAATGCGTTCCATCACTTCATACAATCCAAGCATGTAGCGGTGTGCCGTCTCTCGCTGTCTATCCGCTGGCAGCAGCGCAGAACCCACTTCCGTCATATTCCGGTTCATATCCCACTTCACATAAGAGATCGGTGCAGATCCCAACACGTCACTCAGCATGCGTACGATCTCATCCCGTACATCCTGTCTGGAGAAGTCCAGCACCAGCTGCTGTCTTCCCTCTGTTCGGCGACGGTCAGGCACATGCAGACACCAGTCCGGGTGCTCCCGGTACAGGTCACTGTCTGGCGAGATCATCTCAGGCTCGAACCACAGTCCAAACTGCATGTCCAGTCCGGTTACCCGGTTGGCCAAATCCTCAAGCCCCTGCGGCAGCTTGTTTTTATCTACAATCCAGTCACCGAGCGAGGAATTGTCGCTGTCACGATGTCCAAACCAGCCGTCATCCAGCACAAACAACTCAATACCGAGCTTCTGCCCCGCACGCGCAATCTGTTCAATCTTGTCTGCATTAAAACCAAAATAGGTTGCTTCCCAGTTGTTTACCAATACCGGACGCTCCGTATTACGGAACTTGCCGCGAGCGAGTCGTTCCCGATAAAGTTCATGATAAGACTGGGACATGCCATCAAGTCCCGTATCAGAATACACCATGACCGTCTCTGGAGTTTGGAAAGCTTCTCCGGATTCCAGCTTCCAGCTGAACTCAAACGGGTTAATGCCAAGTGATACACGCGTAGTGTGGAACTGATCCACTTCAGCTTGGGCTGTAAAGCTTCCGCTGTAAACGAGACTGAAGCCGTACACTTCCCCCTGATCTTCATCCGTACCTGGAGTCATGAGCGCAATAAACGGGTTCTGTTGGTGGCTGCTTGAACCGCGGCGGCTTTCCACGCCTTGCAGGCCGGAAGCAAGAGGGCGACGGACAATATCGCGTTCCCGCGTCCATGCACCCGATAGCTGCAGCAGCTCATAATCGGCATGCGGGAAGTCTACGGATGTGCTTAGTGCACGCGCCACGTTCACCGAGGTAGCGCTCTCATTTATGATACGCATGGACCGCGTAATGGCGTTGAAGGACGAATAAGCTGTATAGGAGAGCTCAATGCGGACTCCTGCCACGCGGTCTTCCATCTCAATCACCAGCGTATCCGCTTCATCTGCAGCTTCCACATAGGTTGCCGGCAATCCCTGAAGGGCAGGTTTTCCTTTTTCCAACCGGTGGCCAACATATGTGAATTCCGAAACGCTTGAACCATTCTCAAGTTGAAGCTGAACTGCAGGGTTACGGAAATCACTTGTTCCATAGACTGGCAGTTCCAGTGGCAATGTATCAAATGAAATTGTCCGATCTTCCGGTACCGGATTCGGGCTGAAGGAAGCACGCTCGGTCCGAACATGCAGCCAGCTCAGGTCCGTGTCGCGTAATTTTTTGCCATAATACAGATGTACCAAATATCCCGAAGGCAGCACCTGGAATACATAACTCGCCTTGCGGGTCTGTAAATGAAATTGTAATTTCTCCTGGTTAATATAAATGCTCATATGTCTCCTCCACCTCTATATACGTCATGGCGTAAACGGTTTCTCAGGTTCATTATAACGAAAAGCCTGCCAATGTTCTACGCTTTCATTTTAGTTTAATCAAAAGAGCGTACCGCTGCCCTTGGGCTGCAATACGCTCCTTTGATCTGTTGTCTGTAATTGTGTGTTCCCCGCAAGGAACATCCCGTTACGGACGGCGGGCAGCCCAAACAGACCGCCTCGCATCCTAAAAATCGATCAAACCCAGACTGATCTGCAACGCCTCATTGACCAATTTCATGGTCTCCTCGTCCAGATGGGTAATCTTGTCAGTCAGTCTTTGTTTGTCAATCGTCCGTATTTGCTCGAGCAAAATAACCGAGTCCCGGTCAAAGCCATGTGCTGCAGCATCAATCTCTACATGCGTCGGAAGCTTTGCCTTCTGAATCTGGGCGGTAATAGCCGCCACGATACAAGTTGGACTGAACCGGTTACCGATGTCATTCTGGATGACCAGCACCGGCCTGACTCCACCTTGCTCGGAACCGACAACGGGAGAAAGATCCGCAAAAAAAACGTCACCGCGTTTTACGATCAATGTCTACACCCCGCTAACTAAGCGGTCCAGAGTGCTGTCCGCATCTTCCTCCGCGTGAAAGGCCTCGGATGCCATGGTTAGATTAATTTTTGCCATCTCCATGTACCCGCGCTGCATGGACTCACGGATGTAACGTTTCTTCCGCTCCGTCAAATACAGCTTCATGGCCTGCCTAATCAATTCGCTGCGGTTGGAATTCTCCAGCGCTACGATGCCATCCACTTCCTGCAGGAGATGATCAGGCAAACTGATCATAATCCGCTTGGTGTTCTGCAAGTTGGCCACCTATCTTCCACCCCCACAAACCTTTCGCCATTGTGAACCAGTATTACGTTTTTCCAGAACTTTTATACAAAGGAATATATATGCCCCGAGTATATCAAGTATGCTGTACTCCATTATAAACATGGGGGGCAATATTCGTACAGACCAAACATCTCTTTTCAGGATTTTTCATCCTCGTCAATATAACAACATTCGAGATGCTCCGACAGTTTTCCTTCTGTTCCGAAAAAAAGTTTAATGGAAATAGCGTCCAGTTGACCTGTCAGGATGTCAAAAGAGGATTAACCTTGACGACTTCTACACCGTTCCGGAAATAGATTCGCGGAATCCGGTGGGCCATCATGCAGATCACCTCGTAGGCAATCGTACCAAGCTGGGTAGCCACTTCATCTGCGGTGATGATACCATCAGATTGATGACCGATGAGAACAACCTCTTCGCCGGCTTGAATTTCTTCCGCCTCTTCAGCGAAAGATTGCAGCGACACCATACACTGATCCATGCAGATCGTACCGACGACGGGAACGCGGCGGCCACGTACAAGCACTTGAGCTTTACCTGTCAGCATTCTTGAGAATCCGTCTGCATAGCCGATAGGCAGGGTCGCAATTCGTTCGTTCCCTTGTGTCACATAACGGGTTCCGTAGCTGACGCCCCAATGAGGCGGCAGCGTTTTGACCAGAACCGCCTTCGTCTTCAGTGTCAATACCGGGATCAGCTTCACTACCTGATGATTCACCTCGGCTGAAGGGTACAGCCCATACAGACTGATGCCCACTCGAACCATGTTATAGGATAATTCCGGTGTATCAATGGCAGCGGCACTGTTCGCCGTATGTATAATCGGGATGACACATCCCTGATCCCGCAGCGCTTCAACCACGCTTCGAAACCGTCGATACTGCTCCAGTGTATAGGTCTTGTCTTCTTCATCCGCCTTGGCATAATGGGTAAACATGCCTTCGAGCAGGACCTGCTCCATGGCTGCCACTTCCTGTATGAAAGCAAGAGCTTCCTCACCGGGAAGCAGACCCAGCCGTCCCATACCGCTGTCGATTTTGATATGAACCTTCAGTTTATTATGGGAAGATCCTGTATCGAGATCTCGAATCGCTTCAAGCACTTCCCTGCTGAACAGGGTTATGGTCACATCATGTTCCCTGGCCACAGCAATGCCTTCAGGCGGTGTATAACCCAATACCAAGATCGGAGCCTTGATTCCGTTTTGCCGCAGTTCAATCGCTTCGTCCAGAAAAGCGACACTCAGATAATCCACTCCGATTCGTTCCAGTTCTCTGGCCGTCTCCACAGCTCCATGTCCATAGGCGTTGGCCTTGACACAAGCTAGAAACTTCATGCCTTGCGGCAGTGCTGAGCGGAAAGCATCCACGTTGTTTCTCAAATGATCCAAGTTGATTTCCGCTTGGGTCGGCCGATATTGTCCTTGCACGTTCTGTCACCTTCTCTAGTCATCTTAATCCGACTCACATATCAGACTCCATCGTAATGCTCAAGCATGTGACTGTCAAATGAACAGAAGAACAGTGACTCAAAACGCGTGCCTCGCTTGATTTCGAAGCTGGAAGCGGATGAAGAAACAGGCTGATAAGCGAAACTGCCATGAAACCAAAATACGGATTCACATCATCTCTATCTGCCTATACCGATTACTTACCCGGTTCATCCCGCAAATAAGCGTGTTTTGTATTTATTGGGTCAACCTGCCCATTTCACCGTTCAATTCTTAAGCATTGCCCATGACGACACGACTTGCTTTTACTCCCCATGATATGCTGCGGCTACCTAACTGTGTACATCAAAAAGCACCGGGAAACAAGTCCCGATGCTCCTTATCATTCCTAATGCCCTAGTGACTATACCTTTTACATCATTTACCTGACTGCTCCTGCATGGATGTGGCAATCTGGACCATTTCACTCTCCGGCAGATCGGCACTGGTTATTCTGTATTCGATTCCATCCGTCATCCATGTCAGCGTCTGTAATGCATCTCCGCTCAGCATTCCCAGTGTGAATCCGAGATCCACAACGCGAGATGGGGCAAGGGATACAGCTCTGTCCTGTGGTCTGGCTTCGAAAATCGTATAATTGTACGTCCCTTCGTAGCGGAGCATGACCGAGTAATCCCCGGATTCTTCCACAATCTGATCGTCCTTCAGCTTGACCCCTTCCGGAGCGTAAGTCGGTTCAATCACTCCAAAACTGCCGGCCTCTTCCGGTTCCGTCATGGTAGGCTCCTCTGTGCCTGGATCGACACTGGCCGAATCTTGAGGTTCTTGCTGTTCGTTGTTCTCGTTCACACCAGTTTGTCCGTCACTGACTCCTTCACTAGAACCTGTGGTAGGTTTTTGGCCCGGGTCAGTCTCAGAGCTTGCTGGCTCCTTGGTGCCATTCTCCCCTGCCTGTTCGGCCGGATTACTGCCTGTATCCGCTCCGCTGTTTCCTTCTGTCCCAGCTGTCATGTTCCGCTGCATATCGAATGCATCTTTGCCGAATTCTGCACCGAATTTGAAGCTGTCAAATTTGACATCAACCACTACGTTTGCATTGGAGTCAGATACCTCCACCTGCTTAGGCGCATAATCACTTTTGTTCAGCCAGATTTTCTGTCTGACCAGTGCATGCGTATTGTAATTGGCAGCTACATCAAATACATAGCTTTCCTTTTCATCCGCGAACTGACGAGTTGTATCGCCTGTAATGCTGCGAATCAGTGTCTCATAGAGATAGACCTGGCCCTGGTTATCCGGCCAGTTGCTCTGGAAGCGGAAGCTTTTGTTCTGGCTCGGTGTCAGAACGAATACGCCCTCATCGTTACGCAGTACAATCTGGGTAACATCCTTTTTGGCATTGGTAAGAGCAATTCGGTAATATGAAGGCTTCTGATGCCACACCTCGACCTTATACTGCTGCGGCGTATCTCCGGTGTGCAGTGTCATGACACCTGCTCCCTGGTAACTTTCCATCTCTCCTACGACTTCGTTCAGATCTTTGACCACGGCTGCCGCATCCTTCTTCCCGCAGGCGGCAAGTAAGGCCGATAAGACCAATACCATGGCAAGCATCCATGATATTCGGCGCATGACATCATCCCCTTTAGCACATGTTTTCACTTCAGGATTGTGCGTACAGCAGAACCCCTACTTGATTAGTACATGTCTATGAGGGACTTGTTCGATTTATGCGGACTGGTTTGACAAGCTTTCAATCTCCTTGTTAGGACAAGTGCTGCCAGACAAATCAGTCTCCGGCTGGATGTTAACTTTATCCAAACGACCCTGTGACCATAGAGCGCCTGCCCATTGGCGATATGTTATGTCAGCGTTCGGGACTCCCTAGACATGAGATGATATGGTACAACTCTGCACGGACCAGTGAGGAACTCGTAAACGCTCTACAGTATCTTGAACCGAATGAGGATTTCAGGAATAAGTGGCAATATCAAAACCTGATATACATGGCAGCAGGCTACTTGGTCGGTAAGTTGAAGGAAACTTCCTGGGAGAAGCTCGTTCAGGATCACCAAGGAACAAATGGAAGAATTGTACAGTCCCCAGATGCCGTGTGATTCTCCCTTTCATGGCCCAGAATTGCAAAGCTCGTTCCATTTCCATTCCATTTCTAATGGAACCGGGTACGAAACCTATTGAGTTTATTAAGAAAAGCGCAGAATAACCGCTCGCTCTTCAAGGCTCATCCCGCCTGTGGCTCACCTTACCACAGCGGGATGTAAGCCGGATAACTCGTTTCCTCATTCTCGGCGTCCGGTTTGCGTTTCACCCACAAACGGCGCAAATCCGGCATCCCAAATCCGACAACCTTGTAATCGCGGAGTGAGGGATGATAGGCGTGTTCTTCCCTGAAACTGTATGCGGGGAGCAGCAAAGCCTCGTCAACAAGTCTGGCTTCCAGCTCCAGCAATGCTGCCAATCGCTCGCCACCATCCTGAATTCCTACGATGCGCCTGCACTCCTGATCCAATTCCCTTTTCCAAACATCATCCATGGCAACAAGGAACAACGTATTCTGAAAGGTATACATGGTCAACAGGCCCAGCATGGCATGCTCATCGAATACCTCTCCTGTGTATACGAGATCACATGACCCGAATTCATCATGATATACCGCACTAACCGGATCACCTGGCACTATGGTTACATGTAATCCGATCTGTTCACAACGTTGAACGAACCAGAGCATGTCTGTCTCCATCTTCTTTCCATCCTCCACCCATAACCGCAGCGTTTGGCCCGCGTAGCTGCTTCGTTTCAACAGCTCCTCAGCTCTGATCAACGAGGTTCTCGTGTTGGACTCCAATGGCTCCGTTCGCTTCTGTTGTATAGAGCAGCCCACAATTTCTCCATCCGTTGGTTTCCAAAAATGCTCCCGTACCAGACTATATGCAGGCTGTGTGCTCGTACCCGGGAATGCATCCATCATCTCCTGCTGATTCAACAGCTGCTGCACAGCCCGGCGAAAATATATATCCTGCTGCGGACCTTCTTTTCGCATATTAAATGTCATATACACCCCGCCCTGAACTTCATGCTGAACTGCATGAGGCTGTCCATCCGGAAACAAGTCCTGCTTGATCACCGACTCTATCAGTCCGGACTGCGGAAGCTGCCACACCTCAACCCGATCAATGTAGGCACGCCCTCTGAAATAGGTAGGGAATACGTCCAGAACCAGCAGTCTGGGGTGATTACGCGTTAAACGATAAGGTCCTGTTCCAATGGGATGCATCCGGTCGGGCTCCACATCCCGCGGCAAAATCGATGCACACATGCTGCTCATCAGATCCGGAAACATGAAGTTTGGGCTATGCAGCACAAAACGTACGGTCAGAGTATCAAACGTCTCAATTTTTGCAATCGTGCCAAACAGTGGCCGGCAGGGATTGTCGATATCCAAAATAATTCGTTCAAACGTGAACTTCACATCGTCTGCTTCGAGTACTCTGCCATGATGAAAAAGAACGCCTTTGTGCAAATAAAATGTCCACTCCGTCCCTTCCGGGTTGCTCTCCCATGCCACAGCAAGACTCGGCTCACACATCTGACGCTCAGCATTGTAACGTACCAATCGATCAAACACCTCAGCCACTATGCCCACTTCTCCCCACATGGCAGCCTGGGTCGGATCCAATGTCTCAAACGGAAAGTTCTGTGGTATCCGCAGTGTGTCAATCCTTCCCATAGCACCCTGGTCGGAACGAAGACCAAACTGGTCCTGTAATCCTTGCATCAACATTTCCCGTAACGAAAACGGCAGCCTGGCGGCCAATTCATATGCTTCTTCCAGCCTGTTGCCTTGCAGGAGGCGATCAAACCGCTCTCTGGCTACCTCAAGCAAGGGTACACAAAAGACAAGTACAGACTTTTTTCCCCTGCCGCGCTTCGGATTCCATCGTATCCAGTTGTTATCCATGAACTTGTTCATAATCAGATTCATATTGCGCATGGTGCAGCACAAATGTTGTGCAAGTTCACCAATCGTCGTATGCAATTCTTCCTCATCGTGAACGTTCGGAAAGGTCATACGCAATTGAATATAATGGTCTGCTACTTCCACTGAATTTCCTGCCCTTCTATCCTTGCTAAAATACGAAATCCTTTCACACGCTTCTACAGTTTTTCTTCAGGTTTTCCTCCATTATACTCAGTAACATCTACATGACCAACGGGAAGGAAGAATTGCATCTGATGAAATATGCCGATTTGCACCGCAATATCAAAATTCGTATTATCACTGATTTTTTTACGGACCTGACCCAGAAATCCATCATCCCTTTTATGGCGATTTATCTGAGCGTGCAGATGGGGGCAGGTTGGGCAGGCCTGCTGTTGACAGTCAATATCGTTTCCTCCATGATCGCTGGCTTGGGCGCAGGATACTGGTCAGATCGGATTGGACGAAAAAAATTGATGGTTGTCGCTCAATGTGTTCAAGTGTTCGCCTTGTTCTCGCTGGCTGCGGCCAATTCTCCCTGGCTGAATTCGGTAGAACTGACTTGCATCATGTTTTTTCTTAGCAGTCTAAGCTCCGGAATTACCATTCCGATCGCTAATGCGATGATCGTGGACGTGAGCAGTGAACATGAGCGACATTATGTATACGGATTACAGTATTGGACGACCAATGTAGCTGTTACGTTTGGAGCTTTGATGGGCGGGTTGTTATTCGACTCCTTCCGATTCGTCCTCTTCAGTCTGGTATTTGCAGAGAGCCTGATCACATTGTTCATTCTAATGTTTTTCATTCAGGAAACTATGGAAAGAACGGACTCCAGTCAGGTCGCCACCCCGATCAGGAAAAACATGCTGAAGACCTATGGAGGTGTACTCAGGGACAAACGGTTCATGGTCTTTTTCACTGCATCGGTGCTGGCTGTTTCTCTTGAATTCCAACTGGATAAATACATCGCCGTCCGTCTCAAAAGTGAATTCAGTGCCCAACTGCTCCACTGGGACATTTCAGGACTGCACATGTTCAGTCTGATCATGGCCATCAACACGGTAATGGTCGCCTTGGTCGCTATCCCCTTCTCGAAATGGATGGCACGTTTTCAATCCAGATCCATCATGACAGTCGGCATGTGTCTCTACACGGCCGGGTTTGCCGTATTAGCATTCAGCAACTGGGCATTTCTCCTAATCGGGTCTGCTATTCTGTTGACGATTGGCGAACTCATGTATTCGCCAGTACGCCAGGTTCTTCTTGCCGGGATGATTCCCGATTCGAATCGGGCGGCTTATATGGCCGCAGATGGCATGAGTTATAATGCAGCTGCCCTGCTCGGCAGCCTGGGATTAACGATTGGAGCTTTTCTGCCTTCATATGCTATGGCAGGCCTGTATGTCATTATTGGTGCATCTGCACTCGTATTTTTCCGACAATCGCTTAGGCCCTTATCCGAGCCCAGTAAGTCTTTGCCATGTGCAGAAGCTTCATGAGCTTATGACAAGAAAGGGAAGCCGTTTGGCTTCCCTTTTCCTATACGGCTTTGCTCCCCTTTCTAATTCGCTTCTGTTTGCAATCTGGATGGATAGAAAAACACTTCGCAATCCACTTTTGTGAAACCTACTTTGCCAATAGGAAGTAATACACAGTGATCAGGTTTTTTTTCCAAAATTTACGTTAAGGAGTGTTTACATGCATCTATCCAATCGAAGGACCCGCTTCAGAACCACCTCGCTAACAGGAGCTTTCATGGCTTTCATCTTGTCGTTAAGTCTCTGGGCACCAGCGGTTCATGCGGAAACCGCAGCAGTCCCGGTCACAGAAAAAGGACAAACTAAAGCGCTGACGAACGAATCAGCATCAGCATTTCTCGATACGTTTTTCGATTCTCCCGAAGCCAAGGCACAGTATGTTGGCGCTTCCGTTGTTGTCGTCAAGGATGGCAAAGTACTCGCGGAAAAAGGCTATGGCTATGCCGATCAAGAGGACAAAACACCTGTCGATCCGAAGAGTACTGCTTTTCGCGTAGCCTCGGTCTCCAAAACATTTACGGCAGCAGCCGTTATGCAATTGGTAGAGCAGGGCAAGGTTGATTTGCAAGCGGATTTTCAAACCTATGTAAAGGGACTTGAATTCGATAATCCTTTCGACAAACCCGTCACTGTGGAAAACCTGCTTACACACACCACCGGATTCGAGATTCGGGATCCCCAGCAGGAAGACATCCACGCTGATTTCAACAAAACGGTCACCATGGAGGAATATGCACAGCAGCACATGCCTCCTGTCGTTAGAGAACCTGGCAGCGCCTACATGTACGACAACTTCTCTTTCCTGCTGCTCGGTATGATTGTAGAAAATGTGAGCGGCGAACCATTTGAGACATACATGCAGCAGCACATTTTCAAACCACTGGGTATGGATAACAGCAGTTTTGTGCTGAGTGACAAATTCAAGGATCAGCTTGCAACAGGCTATGACGCGGTACATAAACCGCTCGATCTGTACACCATCTCCCCAACACCAATGCCGCAAGGAGGCATGCTGTCCACAGCGGAAGACATTGGGAATTTCATGATCGCTTTCCTGAATGATGGTGTGAAGGACAATGAGCGTATTCTGAAGGAATCTACCGTCAAAAGTATGGAGCAATATCGCTCTTCCATCCATCCGGTACTTCCGGATACAACGTATGGATTTGAAGCAGCATTCCAGCTGCCTGGTGCAGGCAGCAGTCCCGAAATTATTACCAAAGCAGGCGACCTGGTCGGTTTCAGCTCTTATCTCTTCCTCATCCCTGAGCAAAATACAGGCGTCTTCCTTACGTACAACCAGGCGGGAGCTCTTCGCAATCTGTTCTACCCGGCTTTCATCCAGACCTTCTTCCCGCAATATGCGGAGCCGGTCGAATTCAAGGACTTCACACCCCAATCCACAGAAGAACTGCAGCGCTTTGCTGGGCTTTACGCCGATCTAAGACTTAGCACGATTGTTAGCTCTCTGAAAGACGGCACAGAATCGGGACAACTGAGTATTTCGGATGCCTTCCTGGGCCAACGTCCCCTGATTCAAGTGGATGAAACCCTGTTCAAGGATGAGTTAACTGGTCAATTCACAGCCTTCAAGGAGAATGCAGACGGAACGATCTATATGAAGGAGCCTTACCTCAATCCACTGGGATATGAGAAAAAAGGGCAGCAGCCTCAGGGATTCCGGGATGTTCGTCCGGAGAGCCCTTATGCCGAGGCCATCTATGGATTACAGTCGCTCGGTCACTATGACAATGATGCAACTGAAGCTTTTCAACCCAAGTCAGCTGTTACACGTGCTGAATTCATTGAAGATGTTCTGAAAATGAGTGGACTCAAGCCAAGCAAAACAACACCGCCAGCTGATACGGACTGGGCCAACCATCCAGCAGCAGGCTACATCCAGCTCGGCTATGAATCCGGCATGATCACAGGTGCGGATTCGAAACAGTTTAAACCGGATCAGGTCATTACCCGCCAGGAAGCCATGGTCATGATCTGGAGATCGCTGCAGCTGCAATATCCGAATGAGCTGTTCCAGGATGTGAAACTTGCTGGCCATACGGATAAATGGGCTGTACCCGCAATCCAGATGATGGTTAAGCTCGGTATCCACGGACCCGAAGTGAAAGTATTGGAGGATGGCTCTGTGGATGTCCTTGCTCGCAAACCGCTTATTCGTCAAGAAGAGGCAGCCATCATGTATCAACTGTTTACTCAACCAACGGATAAGATTGTTTCTGAACTTATGGCTCAGCAGCCTCAACCAGCAACCTCCAATGTTGATGAAGCTGTTGAGGAACAGCCTTCATCTGCCAATACGGAGACACCTTGAATCACCGCTGTGTAACGCATCTCTAGACACGTTAAACAGGTTTGTTCGGAAGGAGTATATCCTTCTTCGAACAAGCCTGTTTCTTATCCCGTTTTAGCTATACTCCGATCAACATCGAAGAAACATGCTGATTGCCATTACGCTGATCATACTTGGCTGCAGCTGCCTTGGCATGATCCGCAAAATAATCAGCCAATGTGCGCAAGTCTCCGGGATCTCCTGCATACGGGAAGGAAGCAGGAAGCCGCAATCGGAATTCTGGCGATTCGTCCGCCCAGCGGCGCAGCAATTGGGCTGCTCTGGCGTAGAACATCATTTTGGCAAAGGGGTCCTCATGATCCACTGCCAGTACCAAACTTTCTTCCAACACATCGATTCCCTTCGACGGATTGGTTCGTGACAGATAATCCATCTGTTCTGCAAAACTCTGAACAAAATCATTTTGACCCTTTATCAGCCGGTAGCCCTTCTGCTGATGCTTGTCCGCTTCCTCAATCCGTCCAAGCCGATAAAGCGGCATCAGTACTTCAGATAAAGTCAGGTGCGGAATCTCCGCACAGCTCATCCGTCCCTTCAAGATCGGCTTGGCCGCTTCCAGGACCTTCTCATCGTCTCCCACCAGGATCCAGTAGCGCATGATTTCATCCTGTTCACAGGCTTCACAATCACTCATAAAGTCACGGTCCATCGTTTTGAACTTGGTATAGCTGCTTCCCGCTTCCTCCAAGTCGCCAAGATCCATGAATATGCGGAAGCGATAATACCAGTAGGAACGCTCACTGTAGCCAAAAGACTTGAAACGCCGTCCAAAGTCTTCCAGAAGTTCCATCATCTTATCGCGAGAGACCTCGGGAAAACTGGAGAGTTCGCCCAAGATCCATTTATATGACCACATTAATGTCTCTTCGTCATAACGCTCTGGCTCTTGATCAAACTTGCCAAGCTGCCAGGAAAAAGCAATGAGAGCTTTCATCGGATATCCACAGAACGTGGCTGTCTCCACAATCTCGGATCGTGCTTCGTATGCTTCTTCCTCCATGCCGTTTACGTCAGCCACTCGAGCCGCTTCTTCAAGCATGCCCAGCTTCGCAGTTCCATTAGGCAAGCCATAGGCCTCATCCATCAAATCCTCGAAATCCATCTCTGTATTCATCAGGCATCCCCTTTCCAATCCGTATTTGCACGTAAACCCCAATCAATAAAACGAACGATACCCTGATTCAGCACCTCAAGCTCCTGTCGGTTCATGGCATAATGCCCCATCATCAGGGCGTTCACATAGAGCATCTCGATCGCAATCGGGGTCATTTGGGAATCTGGCGTCGTTAGCACGCGCTGAATGATTGGATTATTCACGTTCAGATACAAGGTTGAGTATCCAGCAGAGCTGATTCCAGCGGATAATGAGCCAAGTACGGAAGAGAACAGCTCTGTACTCTCCTCACTCGCTTTTTCCAATGCACGAAGCGTAGAAGATTCCTGCGATAGGGTGAATAGTACCGGCAGGTCTTCCGGCTTGAAGCCTTTCACTTCAGCCCGGCAGCGGAAACGCTGAAGTGCAGCATCAGCCAGACGTAAAGCATCATAATATTGATTGCGTTCCGCCGGCGGTACATCGGTAAAGCTGAGCGAAACCTGATCCGGCTGCAATCGCTCGGTATGCACATTCCTTACCGCAAGCGGCAGCGCAGCCATTAATTCGTTGTCGTAGATGTACCCGCCATTAATAACCAACAGGGATTGTGCCGAGGCTACATGGTGAATCTGACGATACTCATCCACTGTCGTGGTGAAGTATAACGTCTCTCCTTCATCCATTAACTCCCCGAGTTCCCGGTGCCCCCAAGTGCTCTCAAATGGCAGCCAGCGGTGAATCATCGCGTAAAACGCCTGATCCTGCACAGCCAGTGCCTTCATCGAGAGTGCATGCAGACGAATCAGCTTCTTTAGACGTTCCGTCTGATTCTCCGCCATGTCAGCCAGTCCTTGACGAAGTGCATCGCCCAGTTCGGTGCGTACTTCTTCCAGCTTCTCATTTTCATAAAAATGTTCCCTCGAAGCTGTCGGCTGAAGCTCATCTGTCCAGATCAGGCACTTCACGAAGAACGCCCATTCCGGCAAAATATTCTCTGCCTTCTCCGAGATCAGCATCCGCTTCAGATACACCCGGTGAGAACGCTTGGCATTCAGGTTTACGGCATGTGGGAGGACAAATGCAATCCCGCCGGTACGACCGGAAGCCGTTGTCAGCGGAATGAAATCTTCAAACGTCTCCCCGAGCAGGCGTCCACCAAAGGCAAGCACTTCCGCTTTGCGCCCTTTGGCAAGTTCCGGTTGCGTCAGCCACGCAGGTGACTCGGCATTGACGATGTCCTGTACACCTCCGCTCTGCAGTGTCACCGGATAAGGCAATAAGGCCCCATAATAGAACAAGGCTTCTTTTACATATGCCGGTTCAAAATAATGAGCGGCCTCCGGCGTACAGCGCAAATACACTTTCGTCCCCAGAGATAACTGCGTCTCAAGCTGCCGAATGGTATAGGTGCCATCAGGCTTGCCCCGCCACTCCATCGAAGGCCCACCCTTCGCGGATTGGGTCAGCATGACAATTTCATTACTCACCATGAAGCAGGACAACAGGCCGATCCCAAATCGGCCGATAAATGAAGTCTCACCGTCCAGCAGGGCCTGCTGCCCACGCTTCGAGGATTGTCCGATCATCGCCAAAAATTCGTGTATATCCGCCTCGGTCAATCCGATGCCATTGTCCTCCACCATCATCGTTAACTGCTCGCCTGCACCAGTCAGCTCCACGCGCACTTCTCCCTGAAATCCGGGCTCCGCTTCGCTTCGTGCCGTGATGGCATCGGTCGCATTCTGCATTAGCTCACGCAGGAATACTTTGGGACTGCTATAGAGATGATTCGATAAAATCTGGATCATACCACTCAGGTTCACCTGAAAACGGTACTCATTGGATGCTGCCATTTCGCTCACCTTCCTCTAGTCCAAACACATTGGATCGTCAATACAGTATACGTATATACGATGTGTTAGACGAATTGAAAAATAGTAGATATGTACTTTTAAAACATTGGCACTCCGCCGCTTGGAAACGCAAACTGGCAACGCCAAGCCGGCCCTGGTGGTAACCAAGACCGGCGTTAGATGAATATTCAGGGCATACATCACACGTATAAGGCCTTCCTGTTTTATTGCCAAGTTATGGCTGGCAATGAAACGGGATATTGCATCCTTTTTATCACAATACAATGAACAAGAGAGACTGAAAACAAACCTGAGACCCGATTTTGCCGGACTTTAGGGTAAAAATACCCTCTCCCATCTGGGTCTTTAGACTGGATATCATATTTTTTGCAATTCATTTGAACGATTTTGTCCGGCTGGACGTAATATCTTCAAATTCAGAACGGATGGTGAAGGCAAATGATTGAAGTTCACAGCATATCCAAGCAGTTCAAGGGGCATCAGGCACTGAGTGATGTCAGCTTTACAATTCAACCATGCAGCGTTACCGGGCTGATTGGTCCCAATGGATCGGGCAAAACCACGCTGATCCGGATTATGAACGGCGTTCTCGGGGCTTCAAGCGGGTCCGTAATGATCAACGGGTTGAATCCCTCCATTCAAGCGGAGAAGGTGCTGGCGATGTGCGGTACACTCACCGAACAGAGCGGATTGTATGAAAATATGAGCGGACGCGACAACCTGATTTTCTTCGCCAAGGCTTTTGGTGTACAAAATCACAACAAACGAATTGATGAGCTTGTGGAACTGTTCGAATTGCAGGCGTATCAGCACCGGAAAGTGGGCACTTACAGCACAGGCATGAAGAAACGACTAGGCCTTGCGAGAGTCCTGCTTCATCGCCCGTCCATTTTGTTTCTGGATGAACCCACCAATGGACTGGATCCTGATGGAATCCAGATGGTACTGCGCATTATTCGTCGGTTGAACCAGGAGGAGAAGATGACGATTCTGGTCTCATCCCACGTGCTCTCCCAGCTCTCAGCCGTATGTGATCGTTATATTTTTATGGAAAAGGGTCGCAAGGTTGAGGAAGGTTCCGAGCAGGAAATCGTGAACCGGTACCTCACCACACCACGACTCGAGGTGGAAGTCACCATGGCTGAAGGGTGGAGTATAGTAGCAGGATTCAATCCGGAGGTCATTTCCGCCGACAAAGCGGTATTTCAGCTCCAGTCCCGTGAGGAAATCCCCATGCTGCTGAGAGAATTAACCACGCATGGACAAGTTTATCAGGCCCGCATTATCGGCAGTGATCTGGAGAGCATCTATTTTGCCATTAGGGAGGCACACCATCATGAATAACCGTCAAGCGATAAGAGCACTTGTGCGCAAAGATATCCGGGCCATCACAGCCAGCATCCAGCTCTGGCTCCCCATGTTGATTGTTCCGCTCATTGTTGGGGTGATCATGCCTGCCGCACTCATGTGGATGGCCTCCAGAGTTGAACTTCGTTCCATTGGAAATCTCGGGTTCCTGCTCGACAGTCTTGATACATTGAGCAGTTCGGGGCAGATTCCGGAGCTGGCTTCCATGCCAACGGATAACCATCGCATCGTCTATTATCTGGCCTTATACATGTTTGCACCGCTGTTTCTCATTATTCCAGTGATGGCTTCCAGCATTCTGACGGCCAACAGCTTCGCGGGTGAAAAGGAACGCAAAACGCTCGAAGGGCTACTATTCACACCAATCAGCATGGATACCCTGTTCAAAGGCAAGGTACTTGCTGCTCTGATTCCTTCGATCATGCTGTCCTGGATTACCTTTCTCATTTATGGAATCATTGCCAATATCCTGATGTACCCGATGTTTGGAACATTGATGTTTCCCAATCTGAATTGGATCATTCTCGTACTGTGGGTTGTTCCGACATGCAGTCTCATGGTTATTCTGTTCAATGTGTTGATCTCGGCCAAAGTCCGTGGATTTCAGGAAGCATATCAGCTCGGAGGTCTAGTCGTTATTCCACTGCTTGCGCTCATTGCTGGTCAGGCCAGCGGCATGCTGCTCATCAGCCCATTGGTGCTTCTTCTGATCGGGGCCGCACTTCTGCTCATCAGCTTCGTACTGCTTCGTCTGGTTACGCTATGGAACAGCCGCCAGCAGCTGGCTGAGAGTCAGATCTGACCGCAGCCCAAACAAGACTGTCGTCCGTTTTGTGGATGATCCGATTAAGAAAATAAAAACGACAGATTATGATATGAGAACATGTACTAGGGGACGGTTGCAGAGAGGAATGGAACATGACGATGGAGTACAGATTGCTTCAAAAATGAAATATGCACAACAATTAACAGCTCAGGAAAAGCATATAGTAGACTATATTCTGAGCAATCCCGAAGTCGTTTTTGATTCTACTGCTACCTTTATCAAATTTCAGGCTGAGGTTTTGGTCTGTCTGGGATATAACATTTATTCCCTAGTTTACCGATATAACTTAAGGAATGAACTACATACATATTGATGAAGGGTGTCGATGGTTTTATGAACAAATGGTTTACAGGCATGCAGCGCACGATCAGTACATTTCTCTTGTTTACACTGATCACTGCAGCCATATTGGGTGGAGGAACCGCCGCACAGGCAGCTTCTCTCAGTCAATCCACCGTGTATTACGATTCTGACGGCGTATTGTACAAAGCAGCCGGGGATGGCAGCAGTACCACAGAAGTTTCGCTTGATTTCCAGGGCGTTGACCTTGTTGCAGCAGGGTCACACCTCTACTACACTCAATCTGAAACTTCCACTACACTGCTTCGGATTCCGAATGACGGGTCAAGCGATGCAGCCGAGACGTTTGCAACAAATGTACTGAATTACGATACGGATAACGGATTCATTTATTATATGGATGCCAAAGGCTCGATCTATCGTGCAAATGGTGATGGTGAACCCTCTTCCGTCAAAAAGATTGCTGACAAAGCGGATACCGATTTCCCACTTCTTGCCGTCATAAAAGGTCGTGTATATTATAACGCCCTTGTTAACGGAAATACCTGGATTGTCTCCAAAGCGACCAATGGCAGCGGAGCGGTGCAGCGAATTGCCGCAGGTGCAGTAGAGAGCCGCTATTTTATGAATCCGGCAAAAAATGCTCTGCAGCTTATGGTGAACACCAATCCTTATGAAACGTACTATTCAACCAACGCAGTGGTGATGTACAAAGTGAACTACAGTACAGGAAAGGCCACCGCGGTTAATCCAAAAGCAAAACTGGATGTCAATGCGGTCTATTCCGGCGGCTGGAGCAGCTCGTTTTATGTGTACAACAAAGGCATCAGTTTGGATAGTAACAAGGATTACAATTATGCCACAGGCAAAGCTTTTGCCCTTACAACCTCAGGCAAAACATTCCAGCTCCATAGCAAGAGCATCAGAGAAATAAGTGCACTTGGCACAGATAAGGCCGTCATCATTGATGCAGACAAAAAAGCGTACGCCAAAACGGTCTCCGGCAATAAGGTTTCCAAAACAGCCAATCTGAATTTGAGCAACGTCAATTACGTTTCGAACCAGCTTACCAATGGCACGGCAACACTTGTTTACATCTCTAACAACAATGGTCTCTACTCCATAAGTTCGGCGCTCAAAGTGACCAAACTGGTTGGCGATGAATGGGACAGCTTCCATTTCAGAGATGGCGTACCAGGCATATTCTATGTCAACGCGAATGACCTCTATCGCTTATATCATATTCAGGCAAATGGAACAGGCAACCACGTGTTAAGTGACGTATTCCTGGACGATATCCTATTGGTTACACCAAACTAACCCGTTTTGTTAAATATAAAGAGGATTACCCTGGAGCCCTATGGCCCTCGGTAACCTCTTTTTTTATGCTCACAACTATTTTTCAAAAACATCTTCCATATGAGAATGATAATTGTTATCATTAAGAAAATGAGACAAAAGGATGGTCCGTATGAATGAACAGCTTCCCTTCATTGCTGAAACCTCAACTCTACCACTCCTCTCTTCCATGTGCCGTGTGCGCCGTGGGGAGAATTTCCGTGTGCATGGCATGACGGTTTCCCGGCCTATGCTGTGTCTTATTTTGCAAGGAGAAGGTATTCTGGTACTTAATGATGAAGTCCACACAGCTCACACCAACCAATTATTTGTTCTGGAAAAAGGTACAACCATTGAGGCCGCCTCACGCTCCGGAATTACGGAATGTATCCTCTTAAGCATGAACACGGTAAGTTTGCAGAAAGTACGGGGTGAATGGACCATGGCCTCCGAGCCCGGTTTACCATTCCAATGGTCAACAGGTCCAATGCCTGTTCGCCATGAACAGCAGATGGTGTCGCGCTTTGAACAATTATACACAGCCTATCAGGGCGTTCAGCAGGAACATTTTATCAACATACACACCCAGCTTCACGAATTGCTGCAATACATCTCCGAGAATCGTCTTGAAGTCAACCAGGAGAAGGTCGATCCTGCACTGGAGCGAAGCATTATGTATATGCACCGACACATGGGTGAAGGAATCAGTATGGACCATTTGGCCAAAATCGCCGGACTTACACCGAGCTCATATTCCCGCAGCTTCAAGAAGGCCAAAGACATGTCACCTACAGATTACCTGAATCGACTGCGAATTGACGAAGCCAAAAAACAGCTGCAGCAGGAACATCGCTCAATCAAAGAAGTCGCTGAATCCGTAGGTTACGGCAACGAGTATTATTTTAACCGCAAATTCAAACAAGCCGTGGGCATTGCGCCCAGCGTATATATGAAGAGAGATCAATTACGAATAGCTACGGCATCCGTTCTCGGTCTGGAGAACCATTTGTCCTCTCTCGGGATCGAAACGATAGCGACTATAAACGGATTCAATGATCAGCAACCTAGCGAGAGTGAACAGCAGCGTGAGCTCAAATTGCAATTGAACAAGCTGCGTCAATCGAGGCCCGATCTAATTATTGCTGACTCACACCATACACCCTATTACGATAAGCTAAAAGGCATTGCGCCAACCATTCTCCTTGAGCACGTCCAGGACTGGAAGCAGCATCATGTTCGTATTGCCGAACTGGTTGGACAGGAAAAACAGGCTTTGGCCAATCTCAAACAACTCGCATTCAGAACGCTGGATGTAGCCCGACGTCTGCAGCAGTTTTTCGATCATGAACGAGTTACACTTGTCGAGGTTAAGCCGCCAATGATCCGGCTCCAGGGTACAATCAATCATCCCCTGAGTCATTTGTTGTACACCGAATTGAGGCTGAAACCTGCACAGATTGCTCCGCCAGAACGCCAGTGGGTGGATTACCCTGCGGAACGCATTCCTTTACTGGACACAGACCACCTGTTTATCCACCGCCTCTCGATGCATCCAGCTAGTGAAAAACTGCTCAGACGTATGAAACAAACGTCCTCATGGAATCGTTCGCCTGCTGTATTGGGCGGCAATGTGCATGATGTTTCGAGTTGGCTCATTAGGAGCTGGACACCTTCGGGACGCCACCAGATTATGGACGAACTTGTACATATCGCAGAACAGCATGCTGCCCTATCTCAAGCCGGATTAATTGTACAATTCTAATCGATTTAGGAAAGATGTCTGACCTATTTCTTCATTATAAATAGACAAGCAAAAAAAGGCGCCTCCATCTCAGGAGAGCGCCTTTTGGTTACGTGCTAGGAGTTGTCTTGAATTTCTTCCCGCGGAACCAGTTTGTAGATTTCTTCATCTTCCATGGTGTCGATCAGTCGATCCAGCCATTTGTAATATGCTTCCGCTTGCAACACTTTATTTTTGTCTTCCTTTAGAATGTGAAGAAGTTCGGCATCTGCATGCTCGTCCAGGTCTTTAATCAAACGATTAAGCTCCTCAACTGACTTGCGCAGCACCTGAAGGTTACTCTCCACAGCTTTTCTCCATTTGATCGCAAAATAATCCGTAAACGTCTGGTGCCAGTCATACTCCACTTCATATAGGTCTTTCCGTGAGCCCTTGCTCCATACCTTATTTACCATTTTCAGATCCAGCAGTGTACGTACGCCGGTACTCATGCTTGTTTTGCTCATTTCCATTTCCCGGCCCATATCGTCAAGGGTCATTGGTTTGTCTGCAAAAAAAAGCAATCCATATAGGTGTCCCGTGGACAGCGTAACGCCGTATAGATCCATATTGCGTCCGATAGCTTCAATGACGCGTTTCCGGATTCTAAGAACGGTTGCCTGCTGTTCTTCTTGTAAATGGTCCAAGCCCATGCTTGCAACCTCCATTCTGAACATTCCCAGTCTTGGCACAAATAATTGCAACCATACAAGATTCTGCTTACATGGGAAAGCATCCGGCCGGACATCCTATATGCCAGAGGGCTTCGTTCACCCAATGTATGAAAATGGAACCTTAACCGGTTGCATCTGCCTACGACTATCTTTTAACCAAAAACAGCTTGAATTAGCTCATTTTCTATTGTAGGAAAAGCAATATCAAATGTAAAGGCGGCTTATTAGCCATAATAAGGAGTAAAACAGAGCATTCGGACGGAAAACTTTGTACAGTTTTTACTGTACAAACATTATGTACTGTTTATTCGGTTGATATACTGGTTAAGTATTGTTACAATTTATAACGTTACCCAGAAAGACGGGAAGCGAAGCAACAATTACCGGATTTCGTGGCTGGGCGCACAAGTGTATGGGCTTGTGGATGCTGAAAGCCGTTCGAAGTGCACAACACATCAGAAGGGGTGAAAACATGACCATACTTGAAGTAAAGAATGTAAGTAAACTGTTTGGCCCCCAAACCGAGCAAGGTCTGCAATTACTGGAGCAAGGTTGGGGAAAAGAAAAGTTGGCCAAAGAAAAACAGATAACGGTTGGTGTCAACCGGGTCAACATGGAGATTAAGCAAGGTGAGATTTTTGTCATCATGGGACTTTCGGGGAGTGGTAAATCCACGCTGGTTCGTATGTTCAATCGCCTGATTGAACCGACATCTGGAGAAATTCTCGTCCATGGCAAGGACCTACGTAAAATGAACAAAGAACAATTGCGCGAAGTGCGCCGGAAAACGATCAGCATGGTATTTCAGAAGTTTGCGTTATTCCCGCACCGTACCGTTCTTGATAATGTGGAGTATGGACTTGAAATCCAAAAGGTTGATAAAGCCGTTCGCCGGGAAAAAGCGAAAACCTCACTCGAACTGGTTGGCCTCAAAGGCTGGGAAGATAAGATGCCGGATGAGCTGAGTGGCGGGATGCAGCAGCGTGTTGGTCTGGCTCGCGCACTTGCCAATGACCCGGAAGTACTTTTAATGGATGAGGCGTTCAGTGCGCTTGACCCACTGATTCGCCGAGATATGCAGGACGAACTGATTGAGCTTCAGGATAAAATGAAAAAGACGATTATTTTCATTACCCATGACTTGGACGAAGCGCTGCGCATCGGCGATCGTATTGCCCTCATGAAGGACGGCGCTGTCGTGCAGATCGGTACTCCGGAAGAAATTATGATTCAACCGGCCAACCCTTATGTGGCCCGCTTCGTCGAAGACGTGGACTTGTCCAAAGTCCTGACTGCATCCCATGTAATGCGGCGCCCTGAAACGATTACGCTTGACCGTGGACCTCGTGTTGCCCTCGAATTAATGCGCGAACGTGGTATTTCCAACCTGTTTGTCATTGACCGTTCGAAGAAGCTGCTTGGTGTCATCACTGCAGAAGACGCGTCCCGTGCGATGCGTGAGAGCAAAACATTAAATGACATTCTAATTACAGATGGACCAACGGTTCCACCTGAAACTCTGATTCACGAATTGTTTGAGATTACAAGTTCAGCCCATGTGCCTCTCGCTGTGGTCGGCGAGAACGGCCGTCTGCAAGGTGTTATCGTCCGCGGTGCCCTGCTGGGTGCACTTAGCGGTGAAGTTGCAGTAAAGGAGGAACTCGTGAATGATTCCCAAAATTCCACTAGCGTCGTGGATTGAAGCCATCGTTGACTGGATGAGCTCCTCGCTCTCCGGATTGTTTAATGTAATTTCTGTCGTTATTCAGGAAGTTGTCGGATTTTTCTCCGGGCTGTTCATGCTCCCGCATCCGCTCCTGTTTATTGCCATACTTGGTGTACTGGCGTTTCTTGTTGGCCGGTTGCCACTTACCCTGTTTACGGTTATCGGTTTCTTGCTTGTAGATAACCTGGGGTACTGGGCTCAATCCATGGATACACTCGGCCTGGTTATCACTTCAGGATTGGTCTCGATCCTGCTCGGTGTACCGGTCGGAATTTGGCTCGCATACAGCAAAACTGCAGCACGCATTATTACACCGCTGCTTGATTTCATGCAGACGATGCCTGCATTTGTCTACTTGCTGCCAGCCGTTACCTTCTTCAGCTTGGGTGTTGTTCCTGGTGTAATTGCATCTGTTATATTCGCGATTCCGCCAACCATTCGTCTGACTCACCTGGGAATTAAACAAGTATCGGGCGAATTGGTAGAAGCAGCCGATGCTTTTGGTTCGACTTCCATGCAAAAATTGTTCAAAGTACAGCTTCCACTCGCCTTGCCTACCGTTATGTCGGGTATTAACCAAACGATTATGCTGTCGCTGTCCATGGTTGTTATTGCATCCATGATTGGTGCACAGGGTATTGGTGCGGAAGTATACCGTGCGGTAACACAGCTTCAAATTGGTAAAGGTTTTGAAGCCGGTCTGGCTGTCGTGGTACTCGCGATTGTACTCGATCGTTTCACACAAAATCTGTTCATGCCTGGTCGCAAAAAGACCTCTCGTTTATCTGGCAAACAGAAAGCGTGGATTGCTTCAGCGGCTACACTCGTTGTGCTCGTTGCAGGCTTTTCCCAATACTTCACTGGTAACAGTTCTTCTGCCGGTGGCAACAACACCGCAGCAAACGCTGTAGGTGAAGAAGTCAATTATCAGATCATTGGTATTGACCCAGGTGCAGGGATTATGAAGTCCGCTGCGAAAGCTATTGAAGATTACAATTTATCCGACTGGACCCTCATTGAAGGATCTGGTGCAGCTATGACTGCAACGCTGGACAAAGCGCTTAAAGCTGAACAACCGATCATTATCACCGGCTGGACTCCGCACTGGATGTTCAACAAATATGATCTGAAATATCTGGAAGATCCTCAGAAATCCTTCGGTGATGCTGAAGAAATTCACACCATTGCACGTAAAGGTTTGAAAGAAGATCACCCTGTTGCTTATGAATTCCTGTCCCGCTTCCAATGGTCATCGGATGAGATGGGCGAAATGATGACAGCCATTCAGGGTGGCACATCTCCAGAGCAAGCTGCAGTTGATTACGCCGAGAAGCATGCTGATCAGATTGCCGAATGGACCAAAGGTCTGACTCCTGTAAATGGCGACGCATTTAAACTCAGTTATGTTGCTTGGGACTCCGAGATCGCCAGCACCAACTTGCTGAAATATGTGATGGAAAACAAACTGGGCTATAAAGTGAACGCCCTGCAGGTTGAAGCCGGACCGATGTGGACAGGTGTTGCCTCAGGCGACGTAGACGCCTCACCAGCAGCTTGGCTGCCGTTAACGCACGCTGACTACTGGGAACGTTATAAAGACCAGGTCGATGATCTGGGTGCCAATATGACGGGAGTTCGCACAGGTCTCGTGGTTCCTAGTTACATGACTGAAGTAAACTCCATTGCAGATTTGGAGACAGGTGCCGCTTCTTCCCAAGCTCCGTCGGCAAATGCCAATGTGGGCGAAGAGGTTAATCACCAAATCGTTGGTATTGACCCGGGTGCAGGCCTCATGAAAGCAACGGCAAACGCCATTGAGCATTATGAATTGTCTAACTGGAATCTGGTTGAAGGCTCCGGAGCCGCGATGACTGCATCGCTGGACAAAGCCTATAAAAATGAGGAGCCCATCATCGTTACTGGTTGGACTCCACATTGGATGTTCAATCAGTATGATCTGAAGTATCTGGATGATCCCGACTTAATTTTCGGCGATTCAGAGGAAGTTCACACCGTTGGACGTAAGGGTATCAAGGAAGATCATCCCGTTGCCTATGAGTTCTTCTCTCGTTTTAATTGGACTGCTGATCAGATGAGTGAAATCATGACTGACATTCAAAAGGGCGTTTCGCCTGAAGAAGCCGCCAAGACCTACGCAGAAAAGCATCCAGACCAAATTAAAGAATGGACCACCGGGTTAACTCCTGTTAATGGTGATAATCTACGTCTTGGTTATGTTGCATGGGACTCTGAAATTGCAAGTACAAATCTAATGAAGTATGTGCTTGAGACGGATCTGGGTTACACAGTCAAAGCCTTACAAGTCGAAGCTGGCCCCATGTGGGCAGGCTTAGCAGCAGGCGACATCGATGCTTCTCCGGCGGTTTGGCTCCCGCTTACACATGGGGACTATTGGGAGACGTATGGAGACCAGATCGTTGATATAGCTGTCAGTATGACTGGGGTCAAACAAGGACTGGTTGTTCCGACTTACATGGATATCAAATCCGTTGAAGATTTAAAAGACAGTTAAACCAGATTGAGATAAACAAACCTCAATTGGGAAAAGAAGACCACCGAAATATTTCGGTGGTCTTCTTGTGTGCATAGCTTTTTCACAATCTAAGTAACCTATTCTTTTCTTCAGCTAAATCTTGATTTGAATCCAATCGGAATGGAACTATGTAGGTATACTAAAAATTCGTTCTACTTCATTACTTATCCAATCATCAATAATAATACGCCAATAACAATGAGTACAATTCCCAGACCGCCATACACCACTCTCGCCCCTTGACGGCCGATCGTTTTTACGAAGATCGCTGCCCTCCAACTGCTCATAAACCAGTCCCAATTTTTGATCCCGCCAAATAGACTGAATATGCCTGCGATAATGGCAACTAATGCGAGTAAAACTGGCTGATCCTGCATGCCATCACTTCCTTCCATTTAATCCAGTTTACTATACCTGCTCATGGGGAAAATTAACAGTAATTAATTAGTAAAAAAAAAGGCTTACAGATCGTGATCTGCAAGCCGACACTTGTCACTTTTTCGTATGTTTTGCCTGTCTCTAGTGCAGTCGAACTATTTTCGCATAAATGGTGATCTCTCCACCAGCGGTACCTGTCGCAAAAAAATGGAACTTGCAGCCTCTTTTCACGGTGACTTCGTTTACTTCGACAAACAACCATGCACTTTATCCTTATTTTTACATATTTTCTATACCTCTGATTCTACTCGGTAAGTTACAATCTTAATGATAAACGGGGTATTTCCGATTTGCTTCTTCCTTCGTGATTGAAATTGTCATGATGTGTTGTCACTGATCGTATAAATGAAATTGGTAACATCACTATTTTCGAGCTACCTTTTACTGCATAGGTTTCAATGTATAAGTAGTGTTGCATCATTTACCGTTATGGGAACGGTATAATGAAGATAATTGGAATCTGTATTATTTGCAGTAACTACGGTACCTACTGCGGTAGATTCCAAGGTAACATCGGTTCCTGTTAGGATATCACCAAAAAAATCCTTTGACATAAATGGATAAAAACTGATTCCTAACTCATTGTAAACATTGGGCTATGTTTTTGTATTCGGACACAGCAAAACGATGCGACAATCAGATTTAGATCGCCGCATACGCCCTGTTGTTACACTAAACCATCCATACTGTACCTGAAGGAGTCAATGTTCAATCACTGCTCTTTTCCTTACTTCTTCACCGTGCTGTTATACTGTGCAATCTTGTCTGTAATTTGTTTTGCTGCAGCATCCAGCGCTTCTTGCGGCGTACCTTGTCCATTCAGTACAGTTTCGATCGCTGTTTCGACAAGTTGTCTGGCTTCCGGGAATACGCCCATTACAGCCCCGGATGTTGCTGTCGAATCAGCGGAAGCGTGCAATTGGTCGACTGCTGTCTGGAATTGCGGGTACTTCGCCATATTATCCTTTAATACTTGCTGATCGTAGGCTGCTGTCGTAATTGGGAAGTATCCTGTCGCAACACTCCAGTTGGCCTGTACTTCAGGTGTCGCCAAATACTTGATAAACTCCCATGCTGCTTGCTGTTGTGCTTCCGACTTGTTGTTCATGATGTACAAGCTTGCGCCACCAACTACAACGCCACCTTCTTTGGCATCTGCCGGACGAGGCAGGAAGCCTGTTCCCAATTCAAACTTGTCGCCGGCGCCTTCTACAATTTTGCGCAATCCAGCGGTGGAATCCAGTGTCATGCCAATTTGCTCTGCCGTAAATGCTGCGGTTGTATCGTCTGTACTGCGGCCCAGATTGGAGAGGGTCTTCTCATCAATCATCTTCTTCCACCACGTCAGTGTCTTCACACCTGCTTCGGAGTTCAGCAGGGATTCAGTAGCTGCAGCGTCTCTTCCGTTACCATTGTTTACATAATCTGCATTCTGGTTCGCGAAGAACTGCTCCATAAACCAACCGTAGATCGCCATGGATGCACCTGGCTTGCCGTCTTTTGCCAAAGCTTTCGCTGCTTGCTCAAACTCTTCATAGGTCTTCGGCGGATTCTCTGGATCGAGACCTGCTGCTTTAAACATGTCCTTGTTGTAATACAGAATCGGGTTAGACGTATTAAAAGGCATGGCGTTCAGTTTGCCATCAATCGTGTAGTATCGGATAATGTTCGGCTCCAGCTGGGACAGGTCAAACTTGTCCTTATCGATAAATTCCTGCACTGGTGTAATCATGCCTGAATCGATCATAAACTTGCTGCCGATCTCGTATACCTGAATGATGTCCGGACCGCTGTCCGATCCCATAGATGCTTTCAGTTTGTTCAGACTCTCATCGTACTTCCCTTGATAGATTGCTTTCACCTGAATGTCCGGGTGACTTGCATTGAAATCGGAAGCGAGCTGGTTAATGGCTTTCTCTCCTGCTCCAGACATCGAATGCCACCATGTCAGTTGAGTCGGTTCAGCAGCTGCCGCATCCGCTTGAGCACCACTCGCCGGACTGCTTGTCTCTGTTTTGCCGCCGCAGGCGGATATAACCAACATTAGTGCAGCCAGCATTAAAGCAAATGTCCCTCTTTTTTTCAAACGCATAATCTCTCTCCTTTTTTTGTGGCTCATTTTAAAATAAGTGCTTTATGTTCTGCAAGGTGGCCGTTACGGATATGAATCGTTCTTTCGATCGCTGTTATCCCCGGATTTTTTTATTTCTCTTCAAAGGGGAAAATCCGGGGATAAAGGCGCACGCTTCGCTTCTTCAGAATCGATTCTTCTCCTTCACTACTCTCGCAGTTTCTAAAAACTCATTCCATGCACAAGCCTTATTTATTCGCTCCTTGGTATCCAACCGGATTACCTGTGCAACGACTAATCTAGAATTCTAACTAGCCTTTCAGCGCCCCTGCGGCCATACCGCGGACAAGCTGTTTCAAACCGAAAACCAGCAGCAACAGCGAAGGTAAGATGACAAGTGCTGTTCCAGCAAACACCAGGTTCCATGCCGTGGACTCCTGGAATTCCAGCATCGAAATTCCAATCTGTACCGTTCTCATCTCTGGGGTGTTTGTAACGAGCAGTGGCCACAGATAGGAGTTGTACATATTCAGGAATGAATAGATGGCCAGTGTTCCAAGTGCAGGACGAGAAAGTGGCAGGACATGCGATACGAAATACCGGATATGTCCGCATCCATCGATCTTCGCCGCTTCAAACAGCTCCTTCGGCAGCTGCATGAAGAACTGCCTCAGCAGGAATGTGCCGAATGCCGTTGCCAGAAACGGTACGGTAAGCCCTTGGTAACTATCCAGCCACCCCCAACTGCGGATAGTCAGATAATTGGGGATCATGGTGACTTCCCAAGGGATCATCATCGTTGCAACGAACATGCTGAAGATGACGTTTTTTCCTTTAAACTGCATTTTGGCAAAAGCATAAGCAGCCATACTGGCTGTTATCAGCTGTCCGAGCATCGTCAGACCTGCAACCAGGAACGTATTACCGATAAATGAACCAATCGGAACGATATCAAACACTTCGGTAAAGTTGGATAAATCGATCGATTGCGGAATGATATGCGGCGGATAGGCACTGGCATCCTCTGGTGTCATGACTGCCATGAAAAAGGTATACAGCACCGGATAGAGCACGAGCGCTGCACAGATGGTAAGCAGTACATACAACAACGTCTTCGTCCAAGGTGTTTTCATTGGTAGTGTACTTTCCTTTCCACCCACTTGAACTGAATCAGGGTCAGCAGCATAATGACCGCAAACAGGATGAGTGCCTGTGCACTTCCCGTTCCGAAGCGAAAATTAACGAAGGCTTCCTGATAGATGGAATAGACGAATACATTGGTACTGTCCATTGGGCCACCACGGGTTAATATGTTAATCTGTCCAAACGATTGAAATGCACCAATGATCGATACGACCGTAACAAAAAACAGAGTTGGTGAAAGCAGTGGCATGGAGATTTTTCGAAACGTAAGCAGAGGACCTGCGCCATCAATCTTTGCACTTTCGTAAATTTCATCCGGGATGCCCTGCAATCCGCTCGACAAGATAATGTAATTGAATCCGAGATTCATCCAGATCGTCATGATGGAAATTGAGATTAGCGCCCAATCCGGGCTGGTCAGCCAAGGGATGGGATCGATGCCCACTTTGCCGAGCAGATAATTCAACATGCCCAGAGTCGGGTGGAGCAGAAATTTCCAGATGACGGCCGATGAACCGACCGATAATACAACGGGCAGAGAAAATACAAACTGGAACAAGCGCATGCCTTTGAAACGGTTGTGGGTCAATGCAGCTAGGATCAATGCAGCCAGCATGCCGGTTGGCACGGTGAACAGGACAAACAACAGCGTTACTTTCATGCCCTGCAGAAACAGTCCTGACTGAAACACGGCTTTGAAATTGTCCAATCCCACATAGGCCGCGATCTGCCCGGTAGGGTCTGTGGAGTGCAGACTCAGATATACGGACTTGAACATCGGATAAAACAGAAACACTGCAAACAAAAGCAGCGATGGTGCCAGGAAACCATAGGCCAGCAAATTCTCCCGCATCCGCTGCACTCGCAGCGAAGCTGTCCGGCGCTCTTTGGTATCGGATACGCGCCGTCTGGCGGCGGGCAAGCTGATCCGGTTGTCAAGCTCACTCATCGGATTTTCTTCCCCCTTGGTCTACGCATTCGGTGTGGTGAACTTCGCTTGAACTTCCACACCACATGATCTAGTGTAAAAGTCAAATGTCACAGCTGAATTCACTCTCAATCAAGGGGATGTTAATCGTGGACAAGGGATTTTACGATATTCGCGAGCATCCAGGTCAGAAGGATTGGGAGCTTAAAAATATAGAAAAAAACCGCAGGAATCCCCATTTCGGGAATGTCCCTGCGGTTACCTTTGTAAACAAAATATAAACACGGGATCGTCATATACTCATCCTTTTTTTACAAAAATCTACAATAAGTCCAAATGAACTTGTCGATAAGGGTAAGATAAATATTGCTCGGCAGTGGTAAACAGAAGAAAACACATAAAGACAAGAAAACCACCGGCGATAGGTTGGCTCCCTGTCCGGTGGTTTTTCATATCAATCTCTCGCCGTGGGCAGCCCACTGGCCTTTGTTAAAAAGTCACGATGAATCTCCCTTGGGCAGGGACACTACCGATTAAGATGATACGGCACCGTTGTCACGATGACGTCCTTGTAATTAATCAGATAGGCGCGAATCATGAAGCTGGTCTGGTTATGCAGTACATTTTGCCACCAATGCTTGGTGATGAATTGTGGAATTAGAATCGTGATGTGATCAGTCTCTGCCGTTTTCCATTCCACGGTATCTATGAATTTCTTCAGCGGACCCATAATACTGCGATATCTTGATTTAATAACAACCAGCCGCACGCCGGGATTCCATTCCTCCCACTTCTGCTCCATCTTGCGAATAGCCTCATCATCAAACCCGATATACAAGGCGACCACGTTATCCGACATAGTCTGCGCGTAACTGATTGTGTTCATGACAACCCGCGTGACGCCAGCCACAGGAATGACAATGGTATTGCCTTTTTTGGCCGGCTTGTCGATTTTGATATCAATACGCAACTCATCTGCAATGTTGCAGTAATGGCGGTGAATACGCATGAAGGCATATACGACGAGCGGCAAAAAGATAAAGATGACCCACGTTTGCGTGAACTTGGTAAAAATAAAGATCAATGTAATTGACAGTGTGGTCAGCATACCAATCGTATTTACCAACAGTTTCATCCGCCAGCCAGATGGCTTGACTTTGATCCACCGAATCATCATGCCGAGCTGTGACAACGTGAATGGAATGAACACACCCATCGCATAGAGTGGAATCAGACTTTCCGTATTTCCTTTGAACCCAACAACGAGCAGAGCCGACATAACACTAAGAAAAATAATACCGTTCGAGAAGCCAAGCCGGTCTCCTCTGACCATAAACATATGGGGCATATATTTGTCCTTGGCCATCATGAAGGACAGCAGCGGAAATGCAGAATAGGCTGTATTTGCTGCCAGGAAAAGGATTAGGGCAGTCACACCCTGGATGATAAAATACATCCATCCTCTGCCAAAAGTCGCTTCGGCAATCTGTGAAATGACCGTGGCGTGGGGATCGGGCTTCACCCCGTAACCGAAGGCCAGCAAGGTAATTCCGATAAACATAACCCCGAGAATACATCCCATGAGCATTAGCGTTCCGGCTGCATTTTTCTCTGCAGGTTGTTTGAAGTTCGGGATGGCATTACTTACTGCCTCCACGCCAGTCAGAGCCGAACAGCCTGAGCTGAATGCTTTCAGCAGCAGAAACATGCTCACATGAGACAGACTTGTTCCGAACTCAGGCGCGGCTGCTTCCATGCCACCAGCAAGAAACTTAATTCCGCCTGATATAATCAAAATGGCAATCGAGAAGATAAACAGATAAATCGGGATGGCCAGGACTGACGCCGACTCCGTGACTCCCCGCAAGTTCATTATGGTCAGAAAGATAATCATAATTAGCGCAATCACAACGCTGTAGTCATGCAGCGCGGGAAAGGCCGAGGTGATGGCATCCGTCCCGGCGGACGAGCTTACGGCTACCGTTAAAATATAGTCGACCAGCAGAGACCCTCCGGCAATCAGGCTCGGTGTTGTACCCAAATTATCCTTGGCTACAATATAAGCGCCGCCCCCCGTTGGATAAGCAAATATGGTCTGGCGATAGGAAAAAATTAAAATGACGAGTAATCCCAGCACAGCAATGGAGATGGGCACAGAATACCATAGGGCCGCAAATCCGGCTGCTACGAGCACCAATAAAATCTGTTCTGTACCATAGGCAACGGAGGATAGCGCATCAGAGGACAGAATGGCGAGCGCCTTCCATTTCCCCAATTTTTCTGCATCCAGTTCAGCCGATTTCATGGGTCTGCCTATTAAGATTCTCTTCATTTTGCCAAGCATTATCATTACTTCCTTCCATCTCTCATCTGTGAAGCATTGTTATTATGCAAAATCGCAGGGCCAATGACAATACGTCATTTCACCCGAAAATCGCCAGCGTGTGATAATGCATCCTACGATTCAATAATGAATAACAAAGCTGTTCTTTATCAGCGTTTTGAACTTTTTTGAACCAAAACGGCGTTTGTTTGCCGAAAAAAAGAAAATGACCCTCGGTTCAAAGAACCAAAGGCCATTTATGTTATTGAAGGTGATTGCTACAAACTTAGAAGCCGTTCCCTCACAAACACAATAATGGTTTGAATATTAGGAAACGGTTTTGAAATTTAGTTTTACTTTGAACCGTAAAGGCTTATCAGCGGTTCTTGCGTATTAACCTCTCCACCCTTTTTAACTGGCAGCACTTGCTGGTAATTAGCCGAGTTCGTTACAATAATCGGTGTTACCGTAGGATACCCGGCAGCCTTGATCTGTGTAATGTCGAACTCTAGCAGCAGATCTCCTGCTTTCACCCGATCGCCTTCCTTGATATGCGAGACAAAATGCTGCCCATCCAATTTGACGGTGTCCACACCGACATGAACCAATATTTCCGCACCACTTTCGGATACGACAGCCAGTGCGTGTTTTTTCTTGAAAGCAACAGTAACCGTACCATCAAATGGAGCAACCACTCTTCCTACGCTTGGCTCAATGGCAACGCCCTGACCCATAGCGCCGGATGAAAAGGCCGGGTCCGGAACTTCCGTCAGATCAACGATTTTGCCTTGGATTGGGCTAAGCACCAGTTGGTCTGCTGCCGGTGTCGAGGGTGCCAGTTGAACGGTTTTCTCTGCTGTACCGTCCTTGTCCTCTTCTTCACCCACCGGATCTTTGAAGCCCATAATATACGTTAATACTGCCGATACGATAAAGGAAACGACAATTCCGATAATCAATCCCGGGAAACCTTGGCCGCCTGGGCCATAAAAGATCGGTAGGGTGAGCAACCCCGGCGCACCGGATGCGAATGCTTGGGTACCCGCCTGACCGATAATCGCGCCTCCGATCGCACCACCGATAAGTCCTGCGATAAATGGGCGTTTCAACGGAAGCGTAACCCCGTAGATCGCCGGTTCAGTGATCCCGAACAAAGCCGTCAGCGTGGAGGACCCTGCAAGGGTTCTCAGCTTTTTGTTTTTCGTTCTAAGCATTACCCCAAAAGCAGCTCCCGTCTGAGCGAATACCGAAGCTGTTGCGGCAGGCTTAATGCCATCACGGCCGTGTACCGCAACGTTGTTGATGAAGATTGGCACCAGGCCCCAGTGCACCCCGAAAATGACGAACAATTGCCAGCCCGCACCCATAACGGCTCCCGCAAGCAAAGGACTGAAGCCAAATGCGGCAACCAGAGCTGAGGCGATGGCGTTACCTACATACACACCGAATGGACCAAATGCAATTAGTGTCAGCGGAACCATGATAACTAAGAGCAGCAGCGGCGTAATGAAGTTTTTAACGCTCTGATGGATAACTTTATTGAACCATTTCTCCAATAAACTCATCACGATAACCGAGATGATGATGGGAATAACAGTCGATGAATAACTCATCATAACCACCGGAATGCCAAAGAAATCGGTTTGTGTACCTTCATTTTTCAACGTAATAATGGTCGGATATATTAATGCGCCTGCAATCGTCAGCGCAACGAAAATGTTACCCTGAAATTTTCGCGCGGTTGTAACCGCTAACAGCATCGGCAGGAAGTAAAACAGGCTATCCGCAGCAGCATACAGGATGATATAGCTTGTATCCGTTGTTTCAAGCCAGCCTGCATTGCTGGCGATCAGCAGAAGTCCCTTCAAAATACCGGCTCCAGCCATGACACCCAAAAGCGGAGCAAAGATGCTTGAAATCACATCGATAATGCCGCCAATGCCTTTGACGGATTTACCCGATTTTTCTTTGGGTGAGGAATCATCCAAAATGTTGCTCACTTTTCCGATAGCGCTGTATACCTCTGGTACCGTATTGCCAACGACAACTTGGAACTGTCCACCGTTCTCCTTTACGGCAATGATACCATCCAATTTTTCCAATTTGCTCTTGTCGGCTTTAGCGTCGTCTTTTAACACAAACCGCAACCGCGTTGCGCAATGCACCAGAGAAACGACATTTTTCTCTCCACCGACCAGCTGAACGATTTCTTTGGCCAGCTTTTCATGACTCATAATCTGCACCCCCATGTTTTTTGGCGACAGGTCTTTGATTTTTTGCACGCAAAAAACCTAAGCCTTGAAGAAAGGTGCACAAACGATGCATACCTTTTCATGGCTTAGGTTTTGCCTGCATAACCAGTAACAATCCCAGTTAAATCATATTCTCTTCCTGTTAATCACATAATATAATTATAAAACCATATTTGTCAACATTTATTTATTAACGATTAACCACTCTTTCAATGTGCACCGTCAGATACAGTTTTTCCTCGTTCGTCAGGTCGTGATCGTATTCCTTTTTGACGAACATTTGGATTTTTTCCGTGCAGGCCGCTGCTTCTTGATGTTTCTCTTTAATCATGTCGTAGATATGGTCATAGTTGTTGTCGTAGTGCATTCCATTTAATACCCTTTGCGAGAAGAACTTCAGATGCGTGATGAACCGAAAATAGCTAAGGGATTCCTCGTCAAATTCCATCTTGAAATGATATTTCGCAATGTTGATGATTTGCTGAATGAATTTGGTCATGTTCATCGTGGTCACGACTTCTTCATTCATTTCGGCATTAACGATATGTAACGCGATGAAGGCAGCCTCATCTTCGGGAAGTTCGTATCCAAGCCTGGATTTGATCTGTTCCAGCGTGTTCAATCCTAAACTAAATTCAGACTTATAGAGTTGCTTGATCTCCCATAGCATCACATTTTTGATCTCGACGCCTTCGCGATATCGCTCGATCGCAAAATTAATATGATCCGTCAAGGACACGTAGATATTTTCATTCAGGTTTCTACCCATGTTATCCTTAGCATGGGTGATGACCTCTTCGACAATTTCGATCAGATCGATCGGAACTTCACGCAGCAGCATTTTGAAATTATCAGAAGTCTGCTTGTTCTTAAGGGCAAATACCTTCTGGATGCGGGTCTCGTCTACTTTGTCTCCCGGTTTCTTCTTGAAGGCAATTCCTCGTCCCATCACGACAAGCTCAGCCCCGTCTGTCTGATATGTGCTGATTACATTGTTGTTAATGACCTTGGCTATTTTCACTTCCATCCCCCATTCACGATCCACTCGTAGCTGCAACCTATCGCCTTTTGGAAATGCAAAAAAACCTGAAGCATCACAAAACGGAAAAACGTCCTGAAACGTTATTCTCGGAAGACGGACAGCTTGTCGTAAGGCAAGTACGTCCATAGAACGTGACCAACCGGTACGAACGACAAATAAACTGACGTCTACTTTTGCGTGCTTAGGTTTTGCCTACATGGTATGTAGTAACAATCCCAAAACGATATAATTGCGTAAAGTATATCGCGAACTCACAGATATGTCAACGCTTTCACAGGAACCCTGTTACTCAGAAGATCCACCAGGCATGGTGAACCTTCCTAATTAACAAGTTATTGTCTTATGCCTCCAAATCCGAACCTCTGGATGCGATTACTTTTTTATACCAATGGAAACTTTTTTTCTTAATTCGCTTCAATTCTCCATGACCTGCGTTGTCGCGATCTACGTAGATATAACCATAGCGTTTTTTCATCTCACCGGACGATGCGCTCACGATATCGATTGGCCCCCAGCTAGTGTAACCGATAATTTCAACGCCATCCTGCAGTGCTTCTCCCATCTCAGCAACATGCCGCTTCAGGTAATCAATACGGTAATCATCGTGAATTTCTCCGTTTGGCCCAACTTCGTCGTTGGCCCCAAGACCATTTTCGACCACGAAGAGTGGTTTTTGATAGCGATCATGAAGTTGATTCGCCGTTATGCGGAAACCTTTCGGATCGATAGTCCATCCCCAATCGGATTTCTCCAAGTAAGGGTTGGCAACAGACCCGAATACATTACCGCTGGTCATGTTTTTGACCACTTCCGGATCCGTACTTGTCGTTCGGCTGGAGTAATAACTGAATCCGATGTAATCAACGGTATGATTTCTCAGAATGTCAGCATCCCCCGGTTCCATCACGATGTTCAGACCATGATCCTTAAAGAAGCGTTTCGCATAACCTGGATATGCTCCTCGGGACTGCACGTCGATGAAGAAATAAGACTCCCGATCCTTCTCCATACCCTGGAACACATCGTCCGGATTGCAGGTATACGGATAGAAGCTGCCCGCTGCTAGCATGCAGCCAATCATTGCCCCGGGAATGATCTCATGGCAGGCCTTAACTGCCAGTGCGCTTGCGACCAGCTGATGATGAGCCGCTTGGTACTGAATTTCTTTTACATGATCTCCTTCCTTGAAAGCCAAGCCAGCACCCAGGAACGGCAAATGCAACAACATGTTGATTTCGTTGAACGTCATCCAATATTTAACCTTACCCTTGTAACGCGTAAATACAGTTTTGGCATAGGTTTCGAACAAATTCACCAGCTTGCGGTTTCTCCAGCTCCCGTACTTCTCAATGAGGTTGACTGGTACATCGAAGTGGGCAAGCGTAACAACCGGTTCAATTCCGTGCTTAAGCATTTCATCGAAAAGGTCGTCGTAGAACTGCAACCCAGCTTCGTTTGCTGCCGCGTCTTCCCCACTCGGAAAAATGCGTGCCCATGCAATGGAAACGCGGAGCGCCTTAAACCCCATTTCAGCGAATAGCGCGATATCCTCGGGATAACGGTGGTAAAAATCTATTGCTTCATGTGAAGGATAAAATTCTCCTTCCTGTGGCTTAAATCCCGGTACGTTCCCCTTCATGATGCTTCTGCGATTTTCTCCGGAAGGCAGGAGGTCCACGATGCTCAGCCCTTTACCACCCTCCAGGTAAGCCCCTTCCGCCTGATTGGCGGCAATCGCACCACCCCACAAAAAGTTTTCGGGAAATTTGAAATTGCTCATACCGAACTCTCCTTTCAGCTCCATTAACTAATGTACAACCACGTCTTCCGATCCAAGGCAACAAAAAAACCCGAACCAGCCTGTCTACACATATAGCGTAAACAAGCCAGCTCAGGTTATGCCCATATCGGTAACATTCCCAGAATGCATTTTGCGGTTTTATAGAACTTTACCAAGATTTAGGACGGTTGTCAATTCCATTAGTTTAGATGTTTTCCTTATGCTTTTCTCACCAATTAGAAGCTTCTTAGGTGTTTCTCGGGGATCGCCCCTTCCACAAGAATCGCAATCTCTA
The DNA here is from genome assembly GCF_047246825.1 of Paenibacillus xylanilyticus. Lineage (GTDB taxonomy): Bacteria > Bacillota > Bacilli > Paenibacillales > Paenibacillaceae > Paenibacillus > Paenibacillus xylanilyticus_B. The sequence goes on from NZ_JBFOLB010000001.1 coordinate 2,625,640, forward strand.
CTGGTCCATTCGCTAAACATTCGAGTTCAGCATGCCTGGTCGCGGGGTAACCCCGAACGACTGAGCCAGTGTGGTCAACTGTTCATCCGTAATTCTCTGCCGAATCTCATGACCTGCAACCAACATGTAGACCTGGGCCGCCTTCTCAATTGTCTCAATAAGACCAAAGGCTTCATCGATTGTAGTTCCTGTTCCAAAAATCCCATGCTGCGGCCAGATGACCGCATGATATTCTCTCATTTTTTCCGCCGTTTCCCGGCCAATCTCATTCGAGCCAGGCACCATCCAAGGGATAATACCCACGCCGTCCGGAAAAACGACCACGCATTCTGTACACATCTGCCACAGGGTTTTTGTGAATTTCGCTTCATCCAGCTCGTGAATAAACGTCATCGCGAGAACATTGGTGGCATGGTTGTGCATAACGACCCGGTGGTTTGAGTCCACTTTCAGACGTTCAATATGACTCATAAAGTGCGTGGGCAGCTCACTTGTCGGATTCGCACCTGTCTTCAGGCCCCACAGCACTTCCAGCTCCTGTCCATCATTCGATACACGCAGCAAGCCCAGATTGCTCTCCGGATCAGCAAGCACGTTTTTGAAATATTTGCCCGAAGCGGTCACGATGAAGTACTTGCCTGCCAGTTCATGTACCGAAAATGCCGGTTTGATCCGGCGTATGACCTGATTGACATCGATATATCTCGCGACTTCCTCTTCTTCCAACAGATAGCTGACATTGCCGCCATTGCGCTCATCCCAGCCATTTTTCCACATATGCTGTGTAATCTCTGCCATCTCACGGACAAAAGGTATATTCCAACCCGCCACTTGCGTCGTTTCGTTGCTAAGGGTCACGTTCATGATCATTCTCTCCTCATATTGAAAGATGATGATACTTCTCACGCACATAGTAAGTTCCTTTTTTCACATTCATTATACCTTTGTTTATCTTCATTAGTCAATAATAAAACCATTATTTATCTTTATTATGTTTTGTTTATTTTTGTTTTATGTTAATTTTAAAAACAAGCAAAAAAAAATACCCCGCCGAATTCCGGCAGGGTCAGTCACACATCTATCTAACACGAGAAGGGGTTTACAAGTATTATCTTACCCCGGCTACCTTAATAAAAGCTGAAAATCGCATAAAAAATCAATGAAAACGAACAATAAACTGCTTGTATCTATCACTCCATGTCAATGTCTGATCTCAATAACAAGTAGGACGGATGCATTTTGCCTGTCGGTTCATAGAATTCATCCTTCTGGTACGTAAAACCGAGCTTGAGCAGCATATGTCGCGACACGTCGTTCTCAGGATGATGCTCCGCGAACAGTGCTTCGGCGTCCAAATCTTCAAATGCATAGCGAATCACCGCTTTTGCTGCCTCCGTTCCATATCCTTTTCCCCAGTAATCCCTGGTTAAGTGAAAACCAAGCTCATAGATTTTATCTTCGGGTGCATAAGGCTTTAATCCGCAGCACCCCACAAACACCTCTGTCTCCTTCTCAAAAAGAGGCCAGTACTGCAGCTTCATTTCCTGCTGTCGTTTCATCTCTTGAGCAAGTCTGGCCTCGATTTCATCCTCGCTCAGAAACCCTTTGCTGCTGATCCACTTCGTCACCTCAGGATCGCCCCAAAGAGCCGATGCCAAAGGAAGATCCTCTTCGGTCCAGATCGAAAACTCAAGCCTTTCCGTTTCAAGAAACGCTGTTCTACCCTTTATCCCGGTTGTATTTGTACTATCCATTTCTACCCCTCCTGCTTCTATCCATAAACTACTGGATGCCTCTACTATAAATTACTCGAATAGCTCTCCGGGTAAACACGAGTATGTAACATGGCAGATTAAATCCCTATCACGATATCTACTGTTTTTATAGCCAGCTTCTCGAATGAGTCGATATAACCTCAAAATAGGAAAAGCCCCTGCCGACATCATGTCCGACAGAGGCTCATCAAAGCATGCTACGATGAATTAGAAATCAGATGTTGCGATTTGAATGTTACCTGTAGAAGCACCTGCTGCCGAAGTCAACAAAGCAGCAACGAGCAGCAAATGAACCGACAACGTAAGACTGTTACCCGCAGGAATCGTATACGTGATAACGGGTGCATTGACACGAGTGACAACCAGATCTACCGGAGCAGGTCCAAAATTGTTCACCGTGATGCTGGCATTTGTACCTCCAGCCAGATTCTCGTAATACGATTTCCCTACGCTGGCAGCCAGGTTATAAAACTGTTGTGGTAAAAGGATGGCCATCGAAATCACCTCCTTTTTGCTTTGATACGGTATTCTATGTTTGAAATCTAGCATTGTAACGGTAAATTGACCGAGGAATTTCGTCCATTTTTGATAGACTTATAGTTTATATAGGTGCCTTTCACAAAAAAAAGCCCCAAAAGGAGTGACACAAGATGTGTCCTGCTTTTGAGGCCCATTTATTAGGCATATAGCATGAAGAAATTTAGCTCATGTCCAAGTTGCTTAAGGTAGTTGTACAACTGGGAACGATGATGGAATACATGGGTTACCGTCTCAATTTGCCATTTAACCTGTACATGTCCATGTTCCATATAGAAGGCTTTGGTGGAGCGGTTCAACAGATCCTCTTCGCTCAGTGATACAATATACGCTTTGTACGTTTCAAAATTGCGCCACAGTGTGGCTTCCAGTTGTTCAATATCTTCTATGCCGGATAGACTATTTTCTATAGTTCCTACTTCCGATTCACTCTTCTCCTGCATAATGGCAAGGTCTGATGCCGTGACCTGGATCCAGTGGTGGACCAGCTCCACCAGTGAACGCATATTCTCCTGAGGACGGTAAGCCCAGTCTTCCGGACGAATCAGGCGAATTAGAGAAGCTCCGGTTCTTACGCCTGTCTCCAGTTCGTTTAACAAATGATCCCGAATTTGCATTGTTCCATTCATAGATTAAGTCTCCTTTATGTTATATTCTCTCGATTCCAGTATAAACGAAGGCTCGGCTGGTCTATTGTACAATTCGGACAACCTCCTTCGATGCTCTCTGGCAGCGGTCAACGGGGTTTCGCCGTACAACTTCCGAAATTGCCGGATCAGATGCGCCTGGTCAAAAAAGCCATGATTCAGTGCCAATGTCGCCCAGTCCGTACGAAGGCCCTGATGAATATCGCTCAGAACACGATGAAACCGAACCACCTCGCTAAACCGCTTGGGACTGATTCCAACCCACTCGCCAAACTTGCGATGCAGCTGCCGTTCACTGACAACCTCACGACTGGCCAGCTCATTGACACTCAAACGTCCACCATGAACAAAAATGCGATGCAATGCATTTTTCATCAAATCTCTCTCGTATGTACTTCCATCATCAGGTAAAAGGCACAAAACCGTTTCCATGACTTGTACCCTCTCTTCAAAACTTTTCGTTCCAGCCATTCGTTCCCGAAGCTCGTCTATCTTGGCTGGCCAACATTCTTCCAAGGAGACGCGCCTGTCCGTGAAGGACTCTAGCGGCAAACCGTGAAAATAACGTGCTCCACCAGGAAAAAAACGGACACCAAAAGTGTAATCCGCTGTCACAGTGACATCCAAAGGTTTAGGAATGGCGAACGGCTCTGTATAATTGCCACAGTAAGCAAATGAATGCTGCTGACAGACAGCATCGTATGTTATCAGGATATCCGTACAACCATCCGGCAATACCCGGCTGGGTACACCCTCCGTCAAGTTATATCCGCCGTAAGGAGTTGTGCCCGATTCCCAGAAGCACGCTATATAAGCTGTTAACACGGGAGATGGCGGTTGTTCCATATAATACGTTTGTAGATCCGTCCCGTTAATCTGAATCGGTTGGAACAAAGGATGCAACCTGGCGTCCACCGCTGGCCTCCCTCCCCATCGTATAGGATAGCTTATTTTAATCTATCTATTTCTTTCTATATCATATCACCTGAAGGATAATTTAGGAAAAAAAGCGCCCTACCGAAAAACAATCCGATAGGGCCAGTCACATATCTATTTAACACGAGAAGGGGTTTACAAGATTCATATTACCTTCGTTACCTTAAGTGAATCTGAAATCCGGATGAAAGGAACATCAAATCTTCATCATAAAACAGTAAAGATCCCAAAAGAGGTCACTTATACAAGTGCCCATCTCTTGGGATCTTCTTTTACTCATGAATATGAGTTGCTAGATGTATGACAAGGTTTTTACACCTTTGCTTACATCATGCCGCCCATTCCACCCATGCCGCCCATGTCAGGAGCGCCAGCAGCGCCTGCAGGTTCTGGCTTGTCAGCGATAACCGCTTCAGTTGTGAGGAACATAGCTGCTACGGAAGCAGCGTTTTGCAGCGCATAGCGAGTTACTTTCGCAGGGTCAACGATACCTGCTTCAATCATGTTCACCCATTCGCCAGTAGCAGCGTTGAAACCTACGCCCACTTGTTCTTTTTTCAGACGTTCCACGATTACGGAACCTTCTTCGCCAGCGTTAGCAGCGATCGTGCGGATTGGAGCTTCCAGTGCGCGCAGGACAATGTTCACACCTGTTTGCTCATCGCCGGACAGGCTTACACCTGCAACCGCGTGATATACGTTCATGAGCGCTGTACCACCACCGGATACGATACCTTCTTCAACCGCAGCGCGAGTTGCGTTCAGGGCATCTTCGATGCGCAGTTTGCGTTCTTTCAATTCTGTTTCAGTAGCCGCACCGACTTTGATTACTGCTACGCCGCCGGACAATTTAGCCAGACGCTCTTGCAGTTTTTCTTTGTCGAACTCGGAAGTTGTTTCTTCCAGTTGTGTACGGATTTGGCTAACACGTGCATCGATATCGGATTTGTTACCAGCACCGTCAACGATGATTGTGTTTTCTTTGGTTACACGGATTTGACGAGCTGTACCCAGTTGTTCCACAACAGCGGATTTCAGGTCCAGACCCAGTTCTTCCGTGATTACTTGGCCACCAGTCAGGGCAGCGATATCTTGCAGCATTGCTTTACGACGGTCACCAAAGCCTGGAGCTTTAACAGCTACAGCGTTGAATGTACCACGCAGTTTGTTGACAACCAGCATCGCCAGCGCTTCGCCTTCGATATCTTCAGCGATCAGTACGAGTGGTTTGCCTTGTTGTACGATTTTCTCAAGCAATGGCAGGATGTCCTGTGTGCTGGAGATTTTTTTGTCTGTGATCAGGATGTACGGATTGTCCAGAACAGCTTCCATTTTGTCCGTGTCCGTGATCATGTATGGAGAGATGTAACCGCGGTCGAATTGCATACCTTCAACCACTTCCAGCTCCGTTGCGAATCCGCGGGATTCTTCAACAGTGATAACGCCGTCTTTACCCACTTTTTCCATAGCTTCAGCGATCAGTTCGCCTACTTCTTCGTCAGCTGCAGAGATTGCTGCAACTTGTGCGATGGATTGTTTAGTTTCAACCGGTTTAGAGATGGATTGCAGCTCAGCAACAGCCGCTTTTACCGCTTTGTCGATCCCTTTACGGATACCGATTGGGCTGGCGCCTGCAGTTACGTTTTTCAGGCCTTCTGTGATCAGCGCTTGAGCCAATACAGTAGCTGTTGTTGTACCGTCACCGGCAACATCGTTGGTTTTGGTTGCTACTTCTTTAACCAGTTGTGCACCCATGTTTTCGAATGCATCTTCAAGTTCGATTTCTTTTGCAATGGTAACACCGTCATTTGTGATGAGCGGGCTTCCGAATTTTTTCTCCAGAACCACGTTACGGCCTTTAGGACCGAGTGTTACTTTTACTGCGTTAGCCAATGCGTCCACACCGCGAAGCATGGAGCGACGAGCGTCTTCACTAAATTTAATGTCTTTAGCCATGGTAAGAAAACCTCCCTAGTATATTGTATAAAATGGTATTGCTATATGGTTCGGTTAACCGATTAAATTTGAATTAGTCGAGAATCGCGTGGATATCGCTCTCTTTCATAATCAAATATTCTTTACCTTCGAATTTGATTTCTGTTCCGGCATATTTGGAGAAGATTACGCGGTCTCCTTCTTTCACTTCCAGAGCTACACGTACGCCGTCTTTCAGTGCACCCGCTCCAACAGCAATAATTTTGCCCTCTTGCGGTTTTTCTTTAGCAGAGTCCGGAAGTACGATCCCGAAAGAAGTTGTTTGCTCTTGCTCCAGTGGTTCTACCAATACGCGTTCACCTAAAGGTCTGATCATGAAAAATAGCCTCCTTTTGAAATTATATAACGTTGCATTTTAGGTTGTAGCCATATGTATTAGCACTCGACAGTGTTTAGTGCTAACAACCAACTTTATGATACTCAACTTGAAGCATGATTTCAAGTCCTTTTCATGAATTCATATGAGAATTTACGCTGCATTAACATCAGGACACCGAAATGACGTGCTTAAGTACTGTATCCCTTGTTGTATAGCCCCCGGTTCAGAGCCACAGGTGAGCTCTACAACCGAACTAGCAGATTGCCCTTCTCCATTGTATCCATTGCTGGACAAAATATGCCTGCCTGTCCCAGACCGGATGTTTCACCAAATCTCAGTACACTGTAACCATCCTGTCTGAAAGACTATAAGAATAAGAGCACAGGAAAATGTCTCTTAACCTGCGCTCTGCTCATTCTTGGCACGAACATATCGGGACTCTGCCGCTTCATCGGCTGCAAGTTGCTTGCGATATACAATGGCGGACAGAAACACACTGATTTCATATAACAGCAGTAAGGGAATCATGACAAGCAGATCGGAAATGAAATCCGGCGGTGTCACCACAACTGCGATGAATATAAGGACAAAATAAGCTACCCGGCGCATTTTGCGAAGCCTGATCGGATTCAATATCCGCAATCCTGTCAGGAACATGATGAGCAGCGGAAGCTCGAATAACAGCGATACCGGCAGCACAATGCCAAACAGGAAACTGAAATACTGTTTCATCCCGTACGTCTCCACAAGCCCCATTTTTTCCGTAATCGTAGATGTAAAGGCAAGTGCCATCGGAAACACCACATAGTACGCAAAGGCCAGTCCAACCAGAAATAACAGAAATACATAAGGCACATACTTCAACGTGGCTTTTCGCTCACGCGGTCTCAAGCCTGGACTGACAAACTTCCAAATCTGAAATACTGTAAACGGAAGTGTAATTATCAGAGAAAACAACCCGGCAATCTTCATGTAGATTCCTATTCCATCCCAGAAAGAGAAAGCATGCAGCACAAAACCCTGAGCCGATTCTGCTTTCGTCAAATACCTGTACACCGGATCTGCTACAAAAAAGCCTGCCACCAGGCCCAAAACAAAAACGCTCAACACATAGATCAGCCGCTTGCGCAGCTCGCTCAAATGTTCCGTAATGGTCATTTCTTCATTCTGCTGCGTCATTCCTGCCCTCCATTGTTGCCAGCTTAAAATACAAAACCCTTCCGGCAGGAAGGGATTTCTCATTCATTGCCGTCAAGATTACTCCGGCAGGCGCTTGTCTGCAGGCTTGTGGGCGGGCTGACTTTCCGCTGCCAGCGGCTTGGCCTTTTCCTGCTCTTTGCGAGTGGACGAATCATCATCAGAGATAATGTCACGTGCGCCTTCTTTGAATTCACGGAAGGTACGTCCAACTGCACGTCCCAGTTCCGGCAGCTTGTTGGGTCCAAACAACAACAACGCGATCACGGCCAGCAAAATAAAACCTGTTGGTCCAATGGAACTTAACATTGATATTCCTCCTCGTTTCAAGCTTCGAAGATGCGTACACTCGGCCATATACTCATAGATGCCTCTGCTGTATTTTAGAATTAAGCCCATCATACCACAGATGTAACCACTTACATAACCCGCAAAATCAACTAAGGAGTATGAAAGAAACATTTCTTTCTCGCTGCTGTTTGGTTAATGGTTCTGCTATTGCTTGAATTGGCCTGTAACCATCAGAAGTGCTTCAGGCAGCTGATCCATGATTGCTGCCAGATGTTCATGCACACCCTTCGGCGTACCCGGCAAATTAACAATCAGCGTACGTCCACGAATACCGCATACACCGCGGAACAGCATCGCTGAACGATTTTTCCCCATGACGCTGTATCTCATCGCTTCCGCCATTCCAGGAACTTCACGTTCAATGACCCGACGTGTGGCCTCCGGCGTAATATCACGAATCGCCAGCTCCGTACCTCCTGTTGTCAGTACCAGGTCTGCATGAAAATAGTCAGTCATTTCAATCAAAGCCGCAATAATTTCATCGGGTTCATCCGGAACGATGCGGTACTCCACGATTTCCCCACCCAGTTCTTCTTCCACAAGCTCCCGGATCACTTGTGCACTTGTATCCTCACGTTCCCCGCGGGCCCCTTTGTCGCTGGCTGTCAGGATTGCTGTTCTCCACACCATAAAGATCACCCTTCTCCTCTATGAAAATAAATGTCCCTTATCGGTTGAAATCACCGTTTTTGCCACCACTCTTGGATTGCAGCAGGGTTGGTCCGATAATCATGTCTTTTTGCAATGCTTTGCACATGTCATAGATCGTTAATGCCGCCGCCGAGGCCGCCGTAAGTGCCTCCATCTCGACACCGGTTTTACCTTCGGTTTTGACGGTAACCTGGATCGATAATTCATCCAGGCCGTTGTCCTCAAAACGGATATCCACACCATTCAGCGCGAGCGGATGGCACATGGGAATCCAGTCGGACGTTTTCTTGGCACCTTGGATCCCCGCAATTTGAGCCACGGCGAGGACATCGCCCTTTCCGATGCGGCCCTCCCGTATTGCTTCAAGTGTAGAGGGATTCATCGTTACCTTGGATACGGCCACTGCCGTTCGCACAGTGACTTCCTTGCCCGAAATATCCACCATTCGGGCACGTCCCTGCTCGTTAAAATGAGTCAGCTTTCCTTCGCCCGAATCTGATCCATTCATTGCATTGGAGTTCAATACCATCACAACCCTTTATTCGATATGTAGTATACCTTCAGTTGTCATCAACAGATCCATACGCAGATCAAGCGGGTCCATCGGAATTTCATCCTGCAGCTGTCCCGGCAAGACGAATGCAGCAAGAAGCGGCCTTCTACCCGCCGTATAACACTCCGCTTCGAGCATCTCGGCAAAGCGATCATAATAACCGCCTCCGTAACCAATGCGCCCGCCGTGAAGATCATATCCCAGACCCGGTACAATGACGAGATCAATGTCCGGCCAGTCCTCACGGGGAAGCACTTCACAGGTGTCTTTGGGTTCAGGAATCCCCCACACGCCAGGCTCGATATCCTTCTCGCCTGTCACCAGCCGCAATTCCATTCGTGCTGGATTGGCCAGTACTTTCGGTGCGAACATCCTGTCGCCGTGCTTCCAGCCATCCTCAAACAGAAAGGTCGTGGGTGCTTCGCTTCCATAAGACAAGTAGCTGAAAATGGTCAGTCTCTGTTTATCTTGTCGAAGCCGCCGTAACTCACGTTTGGCCACAAGACTGATTTCCATTATCGCGTGCTTACGAAGCGTTTCATCCATCCGATCACGACTCTGCCTTAGTCTGGAACGAAGCTGGCTCTTTTGTTCCGTCCGATCCTGCATGTCCCTGAATAACCTCCTGTTGATGTGGAAGGTAATTAAAAAAGCGTCAGTACAAAAAAATCATTTATATGTTAAGACCAGTTGTCATCTCGTTGAAATCATTAAAATGAGTGATTTTCTGCAAAATCCTCATGTAATAACATGCCTTCTTTCAGTTTATCATTGATTGAGCAAAAAGACTACACGCCGGACCGCTCCTAATCGGTGCATTTGATCTGTATTTCATGTAAACTGGAATGTAGTTGAATAATCAAGAACAGGACCTATGGAGGAACTTAATTATATGCTGCTGCAAGTATCCGGAATTATTAAACGTTATGGTGTCGATCCAATTCTGGACGGCGTGAACCTACAAATATTAGAACGTGAACGCATCGGGCTCGTCGGTGTAAACGGTGCGGGCAAATCCACCCTGCTTAAAATCATTGCAGGCGAAATGTCCTATGATGGCGGACAAATTTTCAAATCCAAAGAAACAACACTGGGCTATCTCGCCCAGAACAGCGGCCTGCAATCCGACCGCTCGATCTGGGAAGAGATGATGCATGTCTTCGCTCATCTGACCCAGGCTGAGGCGGAACTGCGCAAAATGGAGCAGGATATTGCCGATCCCGCCCAGATGGAGGACGAGAAAAAATATGCGGACCTGCTTGAACGCTACGCTCAGCGCTCCGACTGGTTTAAAGACCACGGCGGGTATGCGATGGAAACACGCATTCGCAGTGTTTTACACGGGATGGGCTTTGGTGAATTCTCACCTGATACTCCGATTGCCACGCTGAGTGGTGGGCAAAAGACACGTCTTGCTCTTGCACGCATTCTGCTTCAGGCACCGGATCTGCTCATGCTGGACGAGCCTACCAACTATCTGGACATCCCGACATTAACCTGGCTTGAAGATTATCTGAGAGGTTATTCGGGGGCACTGCTGGTTGTATCCCATGACCGATATTTCCTTGACCGGCTTGTGACTACCATTGTGGAGATCGAACGGCATCGCTCCAAAAAATATACAGGCAACTACAGCCGGTATATGGAACTGAAAGCCGCTGAGTATGAGAGTCAGATGAAGCAGTACGAGAAACAGCAGGACGAAATTGCCAAGATGGAAGACTTTGTTCAGAAAAATATTGTACGTGCTTCCACAACGAAACGTGCTCAAAGCCGCCGTAAAGCACTGGACAAGATGGAACGTCTGGACAAGCCGATGGGTGATTTGAAAAAGGCACATTTCTCGTTTGAGACCGCGGTCATGTCCGGCAAGGAAGTGCTTCGTGTAGACGATCTTTCTGTAGCTTACGACGAAGCTTCTCCCTTATTCCGGAATGTGTCATTTGATCTCCGGCGCGGTGAAACGGTGGCCCTGATCGGACCCAACGGGATCGGGAAATCCACGATGCTAAAATGCCTCACCGGAAGCCTGCGTCCGGTAAGCGGCCAGATCCAGTGGGGAACCAAAGTCCAGATCGGCTATTATGATCAGGAACAGACGGGCCTGAACCCTAACAATACCGTGCTGGAAGAGCTCTGGAGTGCCTATCCGGGCATGGAGGAAGCGAGAATCCGCACCGTGCTTGGCAACTTTTTGTTTAGCGGAGATGATGTACTCAAAAAGATTTCATCGCTGAGCGGTGGTGAGAAGGCCCGTGTCTCCCTATCCAAGCTCATGCTCAAAGAAGCCAACATGCTGATTCTCGACGAGCCTACGAACCATCTCGACCTGTTCGCCAAAGAAGTGCTGGAAGCGGCACTCATGGACTATGAAGGCACACTGCTGTTCATCTCCCATGACCGTTATTTCCTCAACAAAATGGCTGAACGCATCGTGGAGCTGCACCCCGGAGGAACAGAGCACTACCTCGGAAACTATGATGACTATATGGAGAAAAAGCAGGAGCTGGAGGACATTGCGCGTGAAGCTGCCGAGGCAACGCTCGCTTCTTCCAAGCGGTCTGTCAAATCCGAACAGGAAACAACGGAAAAGTCGGGAGCCGCTTCATTCGAAGCCGACAAGCAAGCCAAACGCGAGGAGCGTAACCGGCAACGGAAACAGGAAGCGTTGGAACAGCAGATTGCCGGACTGGAAACAGAAATTACGGAGCTTGAAGCCCAGATGGCCCTTCCAGAGGTGTATCAAGATTATATGAAACTGCAGGAACTCCAGGAAGATGCGGAAACACGCAAGCTTCAGCTCGCCAAGGCATACGAAGACTGGGAAGCCCTGGCTTTGGAATCCTGATCTCTCATTTCATATTATTCCAGAACAATTCCAGAACATTTAACTTACGCAAGCAAAATAAAGAAACAGTAGAAGCCGATTCCTTGATGGGATCGGCTTTTTTGTAAATTTATTAATAAACATAAGAATTTATATTCAGCATTTTTCATATGTCAAATTCACTCGAATTTTGAAAATATTTTTCTGCACACCCATCTCCTATTTATCCACAGACAAGCAAGTTAGCAAGCAATCCACTCAAGTTAATTATACAGCGGTAGAATCGCATTTTTGAACAAAAACCATATTTATCCACCAAGTTATCCACGTTATCCACAGTTTTGTGGATATTATAACTGCACACTATCCCCTAAAACCTTTTATTTTCGAAAACTTTGCTGGATTGACTTTGGATTAGTTACCCACAAATTATCCTGAATATGTGGATAACTATAATCACATCTTGACAGATCGTTTTTTACCCTTATAGATTATTACACATAATAAGACAAAAGCAGACCTTTGTAAATAAGGTCTGCTCTTCAGAATCGTAATGAACGACATTATTCTTTATTTAGCTCTATCTACCTGTTTAAACATGTACCGACTTGTCACTTTCGGAAGATTCTGCCTTGAGCCCGGCAGCATTACATGCCGCCACATAGGCAAGGCCCGCCGCCATAACGATATCATTGTGTGTAGCAGTCCCTCTGAATTCCCGCCCTGCACGTTCCACCGCAACAGCCGCCTCTGCCGTTGCTTCTTCTCCCCCGCTCAGTGCATGGATCTCCATGTCCACGAAGGTAATATCATCGGAAATACTCTGACCGATCGCGCGGATGGCCGCCTCTACTGGACCACTGCCAACCGCAGAATACGTCTGTTCGCCTGCACCTGTCCGGATTCGAACAGCTGCCATCCGATCAGTCATGCTGCCTGCCGTTACCTGGAGTTCAACCAGCTCATAATCCTTCGCAGGGATGTTCATCGTCTGGCTGACCATTTGCAGTAACTGATCGTCACTGACCACCTTCTGTTGATCGGCAGTTTCTTTGAATACTTCGTACAGCTGCTCCATTTGCTGCTCATCAGGCTCAAACCCGTATTTGCGAACGCGGTCTTTCAGCGCATGACGACCGGAATGTTTACCCAGAATAATCATGCTGCGCGGAATACCCAGTGCTTCAGGATCCATGATTTCATACGTGTTGCGATTTTTCAGCAATCCATCCTGATGTATTCCGGATTCATGCTGAAACGCGTTGCGTCCAACAACCGGTTTGTTGTAAGCAATCGGGAAATGCATAGCCCGGCTGATCTGGCGGGAGGTTTCGTACAGCTGGTTCAATTTGATATTCGTCGTGGCACCGATGGCATCTCCGCGCGTTTCGAGTGCCATAATCAGCTCTTCCAGGGGACAGTTACCCGTGCGCTCTCCGATCCCATTTATCGTTACTTCGATTTGGGAAGCCCCATTCGCTATCGCAGCCAGGCTATTAGCCACCGCAAGTCCCAGATCATTGTGACAGTGGGCACTATACCGCACTTGATCGCCACCTCTTGCCCCTTCGCGGACACGGCGAAACATTTCTCCGTACTCATGCGGAAGCGCGTAACCGACCGTATCCGGCAGATTGATAATGCTGGCGCCAGCTTCAATAGCTACCTCAACCATCTCGATCAGATCATCCATCTTGGTGCGGGCCGCATCCATGGCAGTGAATTCCACGATATCCGTGAACTGGCGTGCATAAGACACCATCTCACGTGCAGTAGCTACGACTTCACTCCGCGGACGACGCAATTGGTGCTCAATATGAATATCCGAAGAAGAGATGAACAGGTGAATTCGGCGACGTGCTGCATCAGCAGTTGCCTTCACCGCGGCGTCGATGTCTCCTTTGACGGCACGGGCAAATCCGCAAATTTCCACGTTTTGCAACTGTCTCGATATCGCCTGGACCGCCGCGAACTCACCTGGACTTGAGATCGGGAATCCAGGCTCGATGACGTCAACGCCCAGAGAAGCCAACTGATGTGCCAGTTCAATTTTTTGCTCAGGCTGCAGACTCGCTCCCGGTGCTTGCTCTCCATCGCGCAGTGTTGTATCAAAAATCTCAATCATGCGTTTGTTATTGTTCGTTGTCATATTCATCAACCTCCATCAAATTTGAATGTATATTGGATTTTGGGGATGTGAACGAGGCGTTCGCTTCCCGTTTTCTATGTTTATTCATCTGGCATTCCATGCCGATGTGCACGTCGACTTGCACGCCGGAATATTTCTTTTTCTAAACCATGATTATTGGATCCCCATTGCCCACCCTGCTGCCGGCAGCAAACACAAATAACCCGCCATCTCATCTAAGAGACGGCGGGTTATTTCCCCTCCGCGGTACCACTCTTGCTTGACGATCCCGGCCCTGAGCCATGGATCATCCACCTCGTCGTCTCCAGTCTCACCTTTGGTACGCTGTTTGAAGCGTGCAAAGGATCTTTCTGGAGAAACACCCTATAACGGAGGTCAACCGTTGCTGTGTACACAGGACTTCTGCTTCCACAGCTCCGTTCCCGGGCGAGATTCAAACGATACCAGCCACTGCGTCGCACCACCCCGCAGCTCTCTGAGCGCTTCATCGTTTTACTGCTCCCGTTCATTACATTTATCGTATGTAAAGCCCTTTTTTTAATCAAAAAAGCCTGCCCTCTCTCGCAATATTGCAAGAGACGACAGGCTATAACCTTCGCGGTACCACTCTTGTTGACTTTTCCATTCACCTGAGGCAGAATTCCGGTATGCGTCCATACGGTTCTATTCCCCAAGGATGACTAAAAGTCCCCTTAGTCATTGCAGAGCTAATATCCAAAATGCAGATCATTCACCCTACAATGGCCCAATCACGGAGGCGACCCGTAACGATGTACTTCGGAATCTCCAGAGAGTTACCGTGTTCCATCATTCCGCTTCCAGGCGAGTTTCAGGTTTCCTTCGACTGCGTTGCACCACCCCGCAGCTCTCTATGACCCGGATGTACCCTACTGTTCCTGTTCATTGCGTTTTTAGTTCAGGACTTCAATATCCTGTTTAAATTTGTAACTAATATACATTCTTCACATATCGGCTGTCAACTCTTTAATTCAAATGCTTGTCTACACAGACTGAACAGACCAGGTCTCCAAGGATAATCCCGGATCTGCCTTGGCATCAAATTCCGAGATTTCGCCCCGCTGCCATTTCAGATAAGCGGCAGCTCCGATCATTGCTGCATTGTCCGTACAATACTCCATCGGCGGAATCAACAATTCGAGCCCCTCCTTGGCACAACGCTCCTGCAATGCAGAGCGCAAGCCGCGGTTAGCCGCCACACCTCCGCACAGCAGCAATTGGCGTGATCCATATTCACGAACGGCTCTTACTGCTTTTTCCACCAGCACCTCCACGACAGCTTCCTGGAACCCGCGTGCAACGGCCGATGGCTCCAGTGTTTCTCCGCGCATTTTGGCCTGATTGAGTGCATTCAGCACAGCCGACTTCAAACCACTGAGACTAAAATCATAAGATCCGGCTTCCAGCCACACACGAGGTAATGGTACAACCTGCTCTGCTTCGGATGCCATCCGGTCTACATGAGGGCCACCTGGATATGGGCACCCCAGTGCTCGTGCTACCTTGTCATAGGCCTCACCTACAGCGTCATCCCGTGTGCGGCCGATCAGTTTGAACTTGCCTTCAGATTCCATATGCACAAGCTCCGTATGCCCCCCAGACACAACAAGTGCCATCGCAGGGTATTGCAGCTCATGCGTAAGCCGGTTGGCATAAATATGGCCAGCAATATGATGTGTGCCAATAAGTGGTTTGCCCAAGGCCATGGCAAGCGTTTTGGCTGCAACGATACCGACCAGCAATGCACCAACCAGTCCCGGTCCTTGGGTCACCGCAATTGCACTCAAATCTCTGGGGCGGATGCCGGATTGGTCAATGGCTTGCTCCATCATCAGGGTGATTACTTCGACATGCTTGCGTGAAGCGACCTCAGGCACAACTCCGCCAAATGCCTTATGTGTCTCAATCTGGCTGGAGATCAGGTTGGACAGCACTTCTTTTCCATCCTTGACCACGGCAACCGATGTTTCATCACAGCTGGTCTCCACCGCCAAAATATAGGATGGAGCTGATTGTTGTTTATCACTCAGATCATTCATGAATCCGTTACGCTTCCTTCCTCTTCGCCGCTCCGGCCTGCAGGCGGCAAATTCGCCCACATAATCATCGCATCCTCCTGATTGTCGGAGTAATAGCCTTTGCGAAGACCTGCCGATTCAAACCCTTTTTTCTCATACAAACGCTGGGCAACAAGGTTTGATACCCTGACTTCCAGCGTCATTCGCTCCATGCCAAGATATGCCGCTGTCTTCATGAGCTCATCCAAAAGCTTCTCGCCTAGCTTGCGCCCTCGGTAAGCCTGTCTTACAGCAATGTTTGTAATGTGGGCCTCATCCATAATGGTCCACATTCCGGCATATCCAATGGCCGTGCCGTCCAGTTCCATGACCATATATTTGGCAAAATGATTATTCGTCAATTCGTTTCGAAATGCTTCTTCCGTCCAGGGCATTGTAAAAGCCTCATGTTCAATAATCATAACATCAGGGATATCATTCAATGTCATGAGTCTGAACTGAAGCGCTGCATCCTGCCCGTACGCTTCCATACCGTCCATCCGGCTCGCCACCCTTTCTTCAGCCTTTGCGCAGTAGATTAGCTTCCGCTTCAGCCAGCTGGGTGTAGTTCGGCACCAACGCATGTACGTCATCGCGCTGCCCTGCAAGCAGCGCGGCGGCGCCTAGGCGCCCGATCCAGCGGCCTTCCAGCTCATAGGGAACGAGCTGGAGCGCCGTTCCGGCGGGGCAGCGGAGCTCAGCCGCTGCTGCCGCATGCGGGCCCGTCTCGCCGACAATCCAGACGGCAGCGGGACGCTCTTCCGGCGCCGCCTCCGCCATGCGGGCGGCGAGGGCTTCCAGCCATCCGTCCACTAGGCGGATGGCATCAGGCGCCAGCCGCCGGGGCGCATCGCTCCCGGCGGAGGCAAACAGCGCGGTGTAGGCCTGACCGCGCCGTGCATCCACGAGCGGAACGATCCAGTGGACAGGGGCGGCACCTGTGCCGCCCTGGTCCGCGAATGGCGTTCCGCCAGCTCCTGCTGCGGCATCCTCTGCCGCAGCTTCGGCCTTGGCCGCGAGGCCGCGGTGCCAGCCGCCCCAGGCCATCGCCTGCAGGCTGGACACCCCGGCAACTGGGATGTCCCATGCCCAGGCGAGTGTCTTTGCCGCGGTCACCGCAATGCGGATCCCCGTATATGATCCTGGGCCAATGCCGACAGCAATGCCGTCCAGCTGGCCTGGCTCTGTGCCGCTGGCTGCCAGCAGCTGCTCCATTACAGGCACAACGTGCACGGAGTGATTTCGTTCGGCACGTTCATTACGCTCTTCCAGCAATGCTTGATCTTCCATCACCGAGGCAGCCATCACCGCGGTGGATGTATCCAACGCCAAAAACCGCTGACGCGGCTTTTTTTGTAAATCTTCCATCATTATTTGACTCCATTCTGTCTGAACTGCCGGCATATGGCGGCATAAGTCTCACCGTATCCATCCAGCGTAATCGTGCGATCCTCCGGACCGGTCGTTTCTATCTGTACATGCAAATGGTCTTCCGGCAGCAGCTCGGGAATGATACTGGCCCACTCCACCAGACTGACTCCAGCACCATAAAAGTATTCATCCAGTCCAAGCTCGTCCGCTTCTTCCAGTGAAATACGGTACACATCCATGTGATATAAAGGCAAACGCCCTTCATATTCCTTGATTAGCGTAAACGTGGGGCTGTTCACCACTTCACGTATACCCAAATGCCAGGCAAACTTTTGTGAAAATGCCGTTTTGCCTGCGCCCAAATCACCGTCCAGTGCAATCACCATTCCGGCAGTTGCCTGTTCGGCAAGTGCGGACGCGAGCGCTTCTGTATCAGCAATGCCATGGGATGGATACACCCACTGCTCATGAATCTGTTTCAATATTCGCCCCACCTTTGGCGGTCCAGCCGCCTGAGTTCACTTTGAACCTTATTATATCGGTCCCTTTCTTCCCCCGCAACACCGGGGTTTGGAAGCGAAAGCTGGACCGGCCAGTCCTAAAGACAAATAAACCGGCACCTGACGGCACCGGCCTTACCTGGACATCCTTCTTCCTCGTTTACTCTCTACTCTTCCAGGCGATCCACACGAACCGTCTGTGTATTACCCGGATTGCTGCCCACTTGAACGGTTGCCATCCCGTTGGCCTCATCCACATGTTCGATCCAGACCGGATCCCCTTCGAGGGTAACGGCTATGGTATCCTTGGAATCATAGATCGCTTTGGCGCGTTTCACATCCATCATTTTATTCATACTCCCCTTCCGGATCTTCATGTAGTTCCTGAACCATGCTGTCAGTGGTACTCTCACCAATGTAACCATTATCCTCCGTAACCTGACCGCCACCCAGTCCCTCATTGACCATCCGATCGATGTCGAGCATGAATGACTCCCGGTCCAGCGGCAGTTTTTCAGAAGTCACAGCTTCCCAATTCACCGCAGTGGCTGGCGTATGGAACTCTTCTGAACCCTCTGCCTCGGCAATGGGATAAGGAGAAAAGGCATGCTTATGCGCTTCTTCTTCATCCCTTTTGTTCTTCATTTCGGCACCTCCCGGCTTGTTCATTGTCCATCCCTTTCTGAATCACATGCTTATCACTGATGTGGCATTCAAGCATGTTTCTGTTATCATCCCCCAGTCAGCCTGAACCATACGAAATCCTCCTGATGACGATTATCCGGGCACCGAGATGCCCATACTACATAATAAAAAGGTACCCCGGAAAGGAGCCGACCCATGCATACGGTTTGGAAAGGTGCAATCAGCTTCGGTCTCGTGCATGTCCCTGTCAAAATGTTCTCGGCTACCGAAGACAAAGACATCTCCATGCGATACATCCATAAGGTCTGCGGCAGTCCGCTCGCTTATGTACGACAATGTCCTTCCTGTGAAGTGGATGTGAAATGGGAAGAAATCACCAAAGGTTATGAATACGAAAAAGGAAAATTTGTACTCTTCGAGAAAGACGAGCTGGAAGCACTGAATGACTCGGCCAGCAAAACCATCACCATTCTTGATTTCGTGGACTTGACCGAGATCGATCCGATCTATTTTCAGAAAACATATTATCTGTCCCCGGATCAGGCCGGCGGAAATGCATATCAGCTGCTGATGACCGCCATGCGTGATACCGGGAAAATTGGCATAGCCAAGGTTTCCATTCGTTCAAAAAGCAGCTTGGCTGCCATTCGCGTGCTGGAGGATTGTCTTTCCATGGAAACGATTTTCTATCCGGATGAAATTCGTCCCGTTTCCCAGGTGCCGAACCTGCCCGAAGCCCAAAATGTCAATGATAAAGAGCTGACGATGGCGAAACTGCTGATTGACCAGCTGTCTACGCCTTTTGAACCCGGCAAATATACAGACGACTATCGCGAAAAACTACTGGAACTTATTAATCACAAAGTTGCAGGTGAAGAAATCAAGATTGCACCGGCCAAACCGGAAGCAAATGTCATGGATCTGATGGCTGCACTGCAGGCCAGTATTGAGGCAGTCAAGCCCATTCCGGCAGACCCTGGAACAACTACAGCCAAACCCAAAAAACGTGCTCCCAAAAAGACAACCGTTCAAGCTGTTGTCGGAGGCGAAACAGAAGCTCCACCCAAAAAGAAAAGAGCCGCGTCCAAATCCAAAACATAACAAAAAATATAATCTGGTTCAGCACGATCCATCCGGCCCTGGCAGCCGGATTTTTCTTGTTCTGACTCCCATTACTAGAACACCGGATCCACTTTTCTATCTGAAAAGACAATTGACGAAAGGTGATTTATATTTTATATTAACTTATGAAAAGTAACTTATTTATAATTATAAAGTTTAAATTTTATGATCCAGAACGAATTAACGTTACCATACCTTCATTGCAATTTAGATGAGATGAACTAAAACCATTTATTTATTAGGAGGATACTCTTATGACTACCCCATACCAAATCCCCGGCACCACCCATTTGGGTGAAGTAAGCCTGAAAATCAGTAACCTGGAGCGATCCATTCAATTTTACACGGAAGTAGTCGGACTCCAATTATTGGAACGTCACGAAAGGGTAGCCACGATGACTGCTGACGGCAAACAGTCCCTGCTGCGCCTTGAAGAGCTCACCGATGCGGTGACCCTGCCTGTTCGTTCGCACGCCGGATTGTATCATTTCGCCATTCTGCTACCTGACCGCAAGTCACTTGGTCTTGCACTTCGCAACCTCGCTGCCTCCGGCATTGAGATTGGACAGGGCGATCACCTGGTGAGCGAGGCATTTTACATTTCTGATCCGGACCAGAACGGAATTGAAATTTATGCAGACCGTCCGCGTGATACCTGGAGACGGGATGAAGACAACAACTACATCATGTCAAGCGATCCGGTGGATGTGCAGAGTTTGTTCGTTCTCTCCGAGAATGAGCCTTGGAACGGCCTGCCTGCGGGAACTGTTATCGGTCACGTACACTTTCATGTGCGCAGCCTGGAAGAATCCCGCCGCTTCTATACAGGTGTGCTCGGTTTTGACGTCGCAGGCAATTTCGCTGGTATGTCAGCTCTATTTGTTTCTGCCGGCGGGTATCACCACCACATTGGCCTGAATATCTGGGCTGGCACAGGTGCGCCGGTGAATCCGGACCGTGCCACAGGGATCGACTACTTTACCATCGTATACGCCGGACAGGAACCATTGCAGCAAGCGCTGGAACAATTGCGTCAGGAAGGTGCCACTCTTGAAGAACAGGATGGCAGCTGGTTTACCACCGACCCGCAAAACATACGTGTTCGCTTGATCACAGCCGGATAAACGTGTTATTTGATGACTTTCTTATAAATTCATAAATCCCGTGTAATACGAGACAGCTCGGACAGTGTGCAGCTCTTAACTATGAGATTGCCAATATCCGGGCTTTTTTATTATATATTTGGTGAAACTGGCGCATCCTAACCTAATACCCAGCTCAACAAACGAAGGAGAACCCAAATGGTTGAAAATGACGGTAAGGCAGCTTGCCGCCTTACTGTTCCTCTGTACAATTGGTGAACAGATTCTCGTATTTCCGTCCATGATCACCTCGTTCGCTCACGAAGATGCCTGGATATCTGCGTTACTGGGCGTCGCTGGCGGGATGGGGATTCTGTCCATAATGCTGGCAGCCTATAAACTTCATCCCCGGCTGAATTTGGTTGAGAATGCTCTTCGAACACTCGAACCTTGGATTGGGGTCTTGTGGTTCACTTCGTTTCAACTGTCACAAAAGATTAATATAGGCAACTTTCTTCAGCGAATTGAAGCTTCTATGGCATCCGCGTGGATTATCGCTGTTTTTTTCAAAAGCATTCTCTTCTCTTCTATAGTTTTGTCTTAGGGATTGCACTTCTGTTCCGGCTATCCAGCTACCGTTCACTTATCCTGCCTTCAGCTCTTCTAATTCTGGCCATGTCCATTCTTGTTGCTCCAAATCAAATTTTCTATCTCAAGGTGATTATTCCCTATTGGATTGATTGGGATCTTACCTGCGGCATCGCGCTCCCTGTGCTGCTCATTCTGGTACATCATTTCAAATCACGTTTGTCCAAAAGATAAAATTCACAGCTCGCATCTTATTATCATAGAAGGGAGCCTTACACATGTTCACACCTCTGACCCCATTTGAGCCAGTTTCCCGGGACAACATTCCAGACGGACCCAATTGGATTGCCCAGGTGAAATGGGATGGCGTCCGCATGCTTGCTTACGAGGATGGCAATGAACTCAAATTGATAAATCGCAGACTGCATGATCGAACTGTCCAATATCCCGAGCTGGTTTCCGCACGAAACCTGTGCAGCGTTCCCTCTTATATCCTGGATGGCGAAGTCATTGCGCTGGATCCGGAAACGGGGAAACCTTCCTTTTACCATGTGCTGCGCCGGGACCGCATGAGCAGACCCGACGCAATTGCCCAAGCCGTGCATCAGATTCCGGTGACATATATGGTTTTTGATATTTTGTTCTGTGATGGAACATGGGTCACCGATCAGCCGCTTGCAGAGCGCCAGCGTCTCCTGCACCAGGTGCTTAACCCGGGATCACACGTGCAGGAAGTGACCAACACCTCCGATGCCTCCTCTTTGCTCACGGTAATGAGACAGCACCAGATGGAAGGTATCGTCTGCAAGGACCTCACAAGTACCTATGCTATCAACGGCAAGGATCAACGCTGGCAGAAAGTCAAAATCATGCATGATCTCTACGCCATGATTGGCGGGGTCACCTACCGGAGCGGCATCGTTAATGCCATTGCCGTTGGCGTATATGATGGACCGCATTTTGTCTATATTGGTCATGTGGGCACTGGCAAGCTGAACTCCGCCACCTGGCGTAAACTTACAGAGGAAGTTGAACCTCTGATTCAAAAGGAAAGGCCCTTTCACAATGTGCCCGAGCGAAGCGCAGAGACTACATGGATAAAGCCCCGAATCGGCGTCAAAGTGCAGTACATGGAACTGACTCAGCATCGAACCCTGCGCCATCCGAGTATACAAACATTCGCAGAGGTCTCACGTGATGACTGTCTTGCCAGTCAACTCATTATCGAAGTGTGAAGCCACTTTAATAATCATTCATGTTGTATAGAGGAGGTGTTCATATGGCCCGTACGATAAAAGGCACCATTACTATAGAAGGCACGGAGCTTACCGTTACCAATCCGGACAAGCTGCTGTGGCCTGAGGCAGGGGTAACCAAAGCCATCTACTTGCAAAAGCTTGCAGCCATCGCACCCTTTTTGCTTACGTACACAAGAAATCGGCTTCTAACCACCATTCGTTATCCGCATGGTGCAGGCGGTGAATTTTTTTATCAGAAAAATGCACCTGAACCGATTCCCGATTTTGTGCGCACCGAGATTCACGAAAGCATCCGCTATGTCGTAATGGACGGTCTGCCGGAATTGCTGTGGCTTGGCAATCTTGCTGCTCTGGAGTTTCATCCGTCTCTGCATTTCGTGGGGAGCCATCTGCCATGCGAATGGATGATTGATCTGGACCCTTCACTTGAAGAGGAGCCGCGCATTATGCAGGCCGCCTTGATTGTCGGAGAAACGCTGACTTCTCTGGGATTGAGATCTGTACCCAAAACCTCTGGGGCAACAGGTATACAGATCATTGTTCCGATCCGCCAGGGTGTCACATTCGATGAACTGCGGGATATTGGTCATTTTGTTGGCAAGTATGTTACCCAGAAGCATCCTGACCTGTTCACCCTGGAGAGACTCAAAAAGGATCGCGGGGACCGGATTTATTTTGACTATCTGCAGCATTATGGCGGCAAAACCCTGGCAGCTCCATATACGCCACGTGCAAAACCCGGGGGTACCGTATCCACTCCACTCACTTGGGAAGAAGTCCGAAACAACGTCTCGGTCAAAGACTATCATTTGATGAATATTGTGGAGCGGCTGCAGCAGGTTGGCGATCTCATTGCATCCGTCGAGCCCCAGCCTGTTGAGCTGATCACTCAGCACCTGAAAAAGAAATAGCCGGCAACCCTCAAACCAAGGGTGCCGGCCATTTTTTATTTTTAGCTTTTCACATCGAGTAAGACTCGCTAATGGATACCTTTTTTCTTGAAACGTCCGCCCTTGACGTCATGAATGTTACCGATTGCCACAAACGCTTGCGGGTCCCAATCTTCGACGATGGACTTCAGCTTCGCTTCTTCCAGACGAGTGATAACGACAAAGATGATCTTCTTCTCATCCCCGCTGAATCCGCCCTCTCCATCCAGGAAAGTAACGCCACGACCGAGACGGTCTGTCAGCGCTGAACCGATATCGCGATACTTTTCGCTGATAATCCATACCGATTTGGACTGATCCAGTCCTTCATTAACGATATCAATCATCTTCATGGCGATGTAATAGGCAATCATGGAATACAGGGCATTCGGCCAACCAAACACAAATCCCGCTCCTGCGAAAATAAACACGTTTATGAACAGTACAATCTGTCCCACAGACAGAGGTGACTTCTCACTCAGCAGGATGGCCACGATCTCCGTACCATCCAGCGATCCGCCAGACCGGATAACGAGCCCGACACCCACACCCAGAATCAATCCGCCAAATACCGCTCCGAGCAATGGTTCACCCGGTGTCAATGCGGGAACATGGTGCAATAATGAGGTCCCGATGGACATCACCACGATCCCGAGCAGCGTGGATAATGCAAATGTTTTACCAATTTGTTTATAGCCGAGAATCAGAAAAGGCAAGTTGAGCAAAGTCAGGAAAATCCCCAACGGCAGATGCGTAAGCTCTGACACCATAATCGAGATCCCCGTGATTCCTCCATCAATTACGCCATTGGGCACGAGAAATATTTCAAGTGATACAGCCATCAGTGCAGCACCGATCAGAATCATCACAATACGTTGCAGGAGCTTAAGCGTAAATACCGAGCTTTTTACATTCCGATCCGGCTTCGATGTTATTTCTTTAACTGTTACATTGGACATGGTATCCCCCCCGATTGATTGATATGTGAATCAATTTCATAAAGCATTTAAATACCGAACGGGAAACCTACATATAGTAGAAAACGATCTCGCTTCACTCTATACGTACCCTTCTTATAAGTAACTAAAGGCAATATGAAATGGATTCAAATATGTCTTAATTCCGGTTTACACTTCGAAAAGAGAGCAAAAGGGAGCCTGTTTCCCGCAGACTCCCCTCCTTCGCCAAGACATGATTTATATAATTATTATATCATAAAAGATCAAATTTGAGCAAAATAGTTAGCAAAAAGAAGATAAATTCAAAAAAAGTGAATTTATCTTCAGAAATTGAACCTAAAACGGCTAAAGAAGCGGAGAAAGCATGCGAGAAAGTATTTCTGCCCCTTTTTGCGATCGTGAACGTCCCTGAAATGCCTTAAGGTCGATCTTGCTGGACACCTTCAAATCCCGTTCGAAATCCGCTATCAAACGATCCATGGAGGAGGACTCAAACAGAACAGCTGTAAGTTCAAAGTTGCAGAAAAAACTGCGCATATCCATGTTAGCTGTCCCCACAGTTGCAAGCAGCTCATCCACAATCATGACTTTGGCATGCACAAATCCTTTTCGATACTGATAAAACTCCACCCCAGCACGAAGCAATTCCTCCACGTACGAGAGGGAGGCCAGATGCACAAGCCGTGAATCAGACTGATATGGAATAATGATCTTTACATCCACCCCGCTTACGGCAGCAGTCTTGAGCGCTTCATACAGAGCAGGATCCGGAATGAAATAAGGACTCGTAATATAAATGCGTTCACAGGCTACCGAGATGGCCCCAAAACACATTTCCTGAATCGCATCCCACTCCTGGTCAGGTCCACTGGCCAAAATCTGAATTTTTTCGTCCCCACTGCATATATGAGGCGGAAATAGTTCTTTCAGCTGTTTTTTGGTGATCTGCTCGCCGGAAGCAAGCTTCCAGTCGTTAAGAAATGTGTTTTGCAGGAAATAAACAGCGTCACCTTCCAGCTGCATATGTGTATCCCGCCAGAACCCCATTTTCTGGTATTTTCCGAGGTAATCATCCCCGACATTAATGCCGCCCACAAATCCAACCCTTCCATCCACGACGATAATTTTCCGATGATTCCGGTAATTGACCCTGCGATCGATGGTGGCAATCAGCGGAGGAAGGAAGTAATGGAATTCCACCCCGGCATCCTGAAGCTTGCGGATAAAACCCAGGCTCATTTTGTGGCTGCCAAGACCGTCACAGATAAACCGGACTCTTACACCTTCACGTGCCTTGCGAATCATCACTTCCTGAAACTTGGTACTGATTGCATCATCACGAAAAATGTAAAACTCCACATGCAGATGATGCTTCGCCTTCTCCATTTCCCTTAACATGGCCGGAAAGGCCTCTTTCCCGTTCGTTAACACTTTGCTTCGGTTGCAGCCCGTGATGGGGCTCTCCGACAGATGGGACAGCAGATTAAACAACCGCTGCTGGTGCCTAAAGCGATTGTCAGGCATTTCGGCTGCTTCCTTCACAATATGAGCCTGCTCCCATATCGTTTCCTTAATCTCCCTGAAAATTCTCGATCCGGCTTTGCGTACTTTTTTTCGTTTGTTGAAATCCTGTGCCACGAAGTAATACACGATAAAACCAATCGGAGGCACACAAAACAAAATAAACAGCCAGGCCACCGCTTTGGACGGATTTCTGAACTCCAATATGATAATGGTGGCTGCCTGGAAAATAAAAACGAGTAAAATAATGACCAGCCAAAACATCCGGCTTCCCCCTCGATGACAATCTTGCCTTTCTCTCTCACTTCATCAGCTTTGACGATAAAGCATTTAGCTAATCATAGATACCCAATGTTGGACCTATTCGTAACGTCCGCATAGATAAAACTTTACATACACAAACTAACCTTAGGGTTTCCTGCCTGCCTGCTTCTGCTGAAATGGCTGTCTTTTCTGACTGTGTTTGCATCTACATATTCTTCATCAGCTCTGAGAAACCGCATCACACCGCCATTTTGGGCATTTGACCTTCCATAGTCTTCCTCTTTCACTCCGCAGGAGGTGGTCTTCTGGCGTTAAATTCGATATAATATTCGTTAAAAACTTATTACCTAAAGGAGAAGAGCAGTGAATGGAAAGTGAGAGGTATGCGTTAAATTTAGTAATGGTTGCATTTTTGATAGGACTTTCGGCGTTTTTTGTTGCAGTGGAGTTCGCTCTGGTACGGGTTCGTCCGAGCCGGATCGACCAAATGATTGCAGAAGGGAACAAGCGTGCGCTGGCTGTTAAACAGGCCGTTGCCAATCTGGATGGCTATTTGTCCGCCTGCCAGCTTGGAATCACGATCACATCTCTGGGACTGGGCTGGCTAGGTGAACCAACGGTAGAGAAGATTCTCCACCCTGTGTTTGAAAGCATGCATGTACCTGAGGCGGTTTCTTCATTCTTATCGTTTGTTATCGCGTTTGCTTCCATCACGTATCTGCATGTTGTGGTTGGTGAACTCGCCCCAAAAACGATTGCAATCCGGAAAGCCGAGACTGTTGCACTGCTGACGTCTACACCTATCATCTGGTTTAACCGAATTATGTATCCTTTTATCTGGCTGTTAAACGGCTCAGCGAACCAACTGGTGAAACTGTTCGGAATCAAACCTGCCTCTGAACATGAAGATGCACACTCCGAAGAAGAGTTGCAGATCATTATTAATGAAAGCTTTGAAAGTGGTAAAATCAACCAAGCCGAGTTCGGTTATGTAAGCCGGATCTTTGCTTTTGATGAAATGTTAGCCAAAGAAATTATGGTACCCCGGACCGATATGGTCTGCCTTTATGTGAATAGAACGAACGAGGAAAACCTGGAAATCATCCGGGAAGAGCAGTACACCCGGTTCCCGGTTGTGAACGAGAGCAAAGACGATATTATCGGTATCATCAATACCAAACAATTCTTCCTGGAGCTCTACGGAAACGATGAACCTGTTGATCTGTCCTCACTGATCCAGCCTGTATCGGCTGTTCACGAAACAACTCCTGTGAAGGACTTGCTCAAGAAAATGCAGAAGGATGGCGTACATATCGCCGTACTTGTCGACGAATATGGAGGAACTTCCGGAATTGTAACCATTGAGGATGTACTTGAACAGATTGTCGGCGAGATCCGCGACGAATTCGATGCAGACGAAGTGGAAGACATCCAGGTCATCAACGAAAACTATGTCATTATGGATGGCAAGGTATCCTTGTCCAAGGTTAACGACATGTTTATGTCGAACCTCGATGCGGATGAATGGGATACGATTGGTGGATGGCTTTACAGCCACCGTCCGGAGATGAACGAGCAGGATGAGTATGCGTTCGAAAACCTGACCTTTGTTCTTCTGGAAAAAGACAAAAACCGATTCTATAAAGTGGCGGTTGTACCTAAAGAGCCGCTCGTTATGTCTGAATATACGGATGACGAATCCGAAAAAAGTTCATAAGCGGTACAGTTAATCACACGTTAATGCCATATTGGAATATAAAAGAGCACTTCCCTTGAGGAAGTGCTTTTTTTATTTCATCAAAAAGCTATTCTCATCATCACGTATTCTCAGCTCTGTCCTCCACAATACGATTATGGATCTTTCGGAAAATGATCTTGATGATCATATACAACGGAATCACAATGATCATGCCGAGGATATTGCCAAGGTCAGCACCCACCAACAGTAAAATGACGGTTGTCAGCGGATGGATATCCAGCTGCTTGCCATAGACATAAGGAGATATCAGATTATCCTGAATCTGCTGCGCCACCACAATAATGACCAGCGACCAGATCGCCATGGATGGAGATTCAATAAAGGCCACAATCATGACTGGTATGGCTGCCAGGATCGCACCGACATAAGGAATGAAGTTTAATATGATGGATACGGCCGTCAGCAATAGCGCATAAGGCAAGCCAAGGATAAGGAAACCGATGTACATCAGGATTCCCAGCGCGACATTGACAATCACTCGCCCCACAATAAAATTGCTCAGCGCTTCATCTATTTCATGAACGGTCTCTTCCCCTTCCTTCCGGTAACTCCTCGGCAGGAGCAAGGTTAGATTGGTCCCAAACTTGCTGCCTTCTTTCAGCATGTAATACAGCATAATCGGAAATGTCGCCAAAATGATGACCAGATTGGATACAACCGAGAACAGGCCGGACAGATAATCCGTTACCTGCGCAATTCCCTGAGTCAGGAAGTCAGAGAATCGT
Organism: Paenibacillus xylanilyticus; assembly: GCF_047246825.1. Taxonomy (GTDB): domain Bacteria; phylum Bacillota; class Bacilli; order Paenibacillales; family Paenibacillaceae; genus Paenibacillus; species Paenibacillus xylanilyticus_B. Next base: position 2,654,376 of record NZ_JBFOLB010000001.1, read on the forward strand.
GCAACGATATCCGAATCTTCGGACACATATTTGGACAGGAACCCGCTTCTCTCCAGTTCATTTAACTGAGCACTAAGTGAGGACATCAAATCCGGTGTATTTTCAATAAAGTTCCATAGTTGTTCCCGGAGTGAGGGCCATACAAGCACACTGAATCCGGCAATCAGCAGGGCAATCACCACATAAATAATGAGAACGGATAGAGCCCTCTTCATCCGATGTCGTTCCATGTAGTCGACGAGGGGCCGAAGCAAATAATAGAAAAAGCCTGCGATCAATAGCGGGATAATGATGATATGTATTAGTGATGTTAACGGGCGGAAAATAAAATTCACCTTATTTCCCAAATACACAATGAGCAGCAGCAAAATAATGGCTGTGCAAATTCGGTAAAACTTGTTGTTTATCAAGAAATTGATCCCTCCATACGCTGCTCTGCCAGTATTGCGGCGATGATCTGGTGCACCCTTTGACGGTCACCTGATTATATGTACCCTTAAACGCAAGTATTGCCACAATGGAAGTCTTTTATCGTGAGGTCTCCTTGTTCTCAGTGAGTAAAATGGGCAAAAAAAAAGCAGCAGGCGGTTAGCCTGCCACATCTCTTTTACTGAAAACAACCCATGAAATGACCATAAAGATGACATAATAAACCGCCAGTACAGCAACGGAGAAACCAAGGGTCATTCCCGCGTTACCCCCGCCGAGCAATCCAAAGTCCATTCCTGAACTCATATACCGGCTGAGATCCATGTTATTGAACAGGACATACTTGGCCCATTCATACCGATCCGGATTGAAAATCAAGGCAAATATACTCTGGGTGAACATGATAAACAATGAAAGGCCAATCGCCAATGCCCCCGAACGAAACACGGAGGAAACCATAAAAGCAATAGCCAGCGTAATAAACAGATCGACATACAGATATGCCCATAACTCAAACGCATACGATGCCGAACTGCCGCTTCCGCTCACAGATCCATCATGGGAGAATAGCAGATAGGACATGCCCGTTGCGAGCAAGAGGATCAGAATCGTACTAAGCAGACTGAACGCAATGACAGTCACGTATTTTGAGGCCAAAATCTTGCTTCGTGACCATGGACGAATGAGCAGCAGCTTGATGGTCCCCCATGTGAATTCCCCTGCTACCGCTTCAGCTGCAATGACAACACAGAAGATGGTATTCAGGAAGAACACGATCTGTACCGTAGTAATAGCTGCTTCCCAGAAGTAAACGTCACCGGCTGCCATGCCTTCTCTCAGCAGCACCGGAAACAACAGCGAGATTAACGCCAAAAATGAAAGCATGATCCACGTGCGGGGCCGCCGGAATATTTTCATATTTTCATTCAATAAAAGATTACCAAAGTTAGGCAATACCTCCGCCCCCAGTCACTTGTAAAAATTGATCTTCGAGTGTGTGCGTTACGTTACGGATCCCGTATACCTGAATGCCTTCACTCACCAGTTTGGCATTTAGATCCGGAATCTGGTCACGTGACATACGTACCACAAGCATATTCCCTTGGACCGTAGCATCATGAACCAGTTCTGCGGCACGCTGCGCGTCATTCACCTCAAAGGCAACTTCCGTGAGTGCATCTGTCCCGGCTTCGGCTCTGAGGTTTCTCACATCAATCAGTTTACCGTTCTGGATGATGGCAACCGTATCACACATCAGTTCCATCTCCGACAATAAGTGGCTCGAAACAAAGACGGTAATGCCTTCCTCACGGCTGAGCTGGCGCAGATAATCCCTTAATTCCCGAATCCCCTGCGGATCAAGACCATTGGTTGGCTCATCGAGTACAAGCAGCTTTGGCTTATGTAATATGGCCTGGGCAACACCAAGGCGCTGACGCATCCCCAGAGAATAGGTTTTCACCTTATCATGAATCCGGGCGGTCAGCCCCACGCGCTCAATGGTTTCCGCAATGCGCTCCTTCGTAATCCCTGGAGACATGCGGGCAAAATGCACAAGATTCTGGTATCCGGTGAGAAACTTGTACATTTCCGGATTTTCTACAATGGCTCCCACATTAGCCACTGCCTGTTCAAATTCATTCTTTACACTGTGTCCCGAGATGAAAATATCTCCCTTGCTAATGGACATTAGTCCGACCATCATTCGGATCGTTGTCGTTTTCCCGGCACCATTAGGCCCTAAAAAACCAAAAACCTGCCCCGGAGAAATATCCAGAGTCAGGTCGCTGACCAACGATCGGGAAGATATGATTTTACTGACGCCCTGAAGTCGGACGACCGGCTCCTGCTGCATTCAATTCCCTCCCTCATCAACGGGCAGATTTAATCAGGCCCGTTTCTCATATGAACATAGTGTATCATAATCTTTAGTATATTGTCCCGTAAACTGGGTGTTCTCCTTGCGCTTTGTATGGATCTGACACGCTCCACAGCATCCAAGCGGCATTTCACTCCGGTAAAATCCGGTGCGAAATACGTGATTGCCTCCATAGCCCTCTTCCTTTGATTCGACAGAGCCTCTACCAACCGACACAATCATCCCACAACTGACACAGTAAAAGCGGCTCGTTTCGATCACTGAAATTCCTTCCCCTCAACAAGGAGCGATGTCGTCCCTGTTATTTGTCGTTAGAAGCTGAATTTTGATACATTTTGTATCTAACTCGTAATTTACTTGACCCCAGGACTATTGTCAAGCCCTATCACCCTTTAAAGAGGGATGAAACGCAAAAAAAGCTCTATAAATGCGACAAAAGTCTCGCATTTATAGAGCTTCCCTTAGGAAGAATGATACAATATGATGCAAAGTATGGATCGATATCATCCGACTACCCGCCTCAGAAGATCATTCATGACTGTCACTGGAGTGCTGCTCCCCACCCTTTCCAGGGTAATACCAGAGCAATGTCCAGTCCTGCCCATCCTTCACCACATAGCAGGTCTGTACAAGATCCAATTGACCGAAGGTGCTTCTGTACTTCATGGTTATTCCGATTTTGTAAGCCTCGGCAAATGGCTCCACGCCGTCAATCACCGTGACATCAAATTCCCGTTCCGGTTTTTCCATCTCGAACTCAAATGTTTCCACGCCAAAATGCTGCATAAAAATATGTGCTCTGGACTGCAAATAGGCGCTTTTGGAGAAACGTTCCTTCATCAGTGGGTGAAACAGTTCCCATGAACTGCCGAAATCTCCCGCCTGCTCATAATGATAAAACTCTTCAACCACCGAAGCAGCTTCATCCGGAGCATCGGCACGAAAAAGATATGGAATGGTTTTGGCTATAAGCCATAACAGCAGCAGCACAAGTGCGATGAACCCGATCTTTCTGAACAAAGCATTGCGATTGCGTCTTCGCAGCATGTCCATCCCTCCTGTCCTACTCCATACTTATGATGGATAGCAGGAAAGTAGAAGCTGGTTGGCAAAGAGCATTTCCTGGGAAATCACTTGGTTTGACTTGAAGAATGTCTGCGAGATCTTCGTTTCCGGATCATGGTCTTCATCGCCACAAAAATTGTAATTCCACAGCAGCCACCAATCAGATCCACTCCAATGTCACGTATCGAACTTGTCCGGTTAGGGCTGAACTGCTGTATATACTCATCAATAGACGCAATAATCGCTACAACAATCAGTGAAGCAGCGATACAGGTCAGCATATGCATTTTCCTGTACCGCAGTCCTCCGTAGACAAGCACCGCCAGCACAGCATAGACAAATAAGTGTGCGCTCTTGCGAAATATAAACTCTGCGAAATCATAAGGTCTCTGTCTCAAAGAATAGTCATGCTCTCCGTAAGTGAATTGCACATCAGGCAATACAAATCCGATTTTGACTTTTTCGGACCATTGATGCAGCCAAGGCTGGATGGTCTGCTGCTGATATGATTGTTTGGACATGGACCAGATCACCAAAACCCAGGCTGCGATCAACAGCAGGGACAGAATAAAACCGTACACTCTTCGTTTGCGACCATGTCTCCTTTTTCTGGAGCCCTCCTCCACAATTATTGTCATCACCACTTTCGTTGCCCATCGAAGATTCTTAATTTTTTAAATTCTCTTCAATTATCCCGTGAATGCGATCTCGCTCCTGCTGTTCCACAATATAATAGTAGATTCCGTTGATCTTTTCGCCTTTACCCTTGATTTCCACGGTGTCCACATTTTCGAGATCACTGCGATAATCAAGAATAAGTTCCTTCATTTCATCAAAAGTCAGGTCTGTTCTGACATGTGTACCCAGTTCATCCAGCATATTTTGAAGATTGAGTACACTGGAGAATTGCATCGTATTTTTCATCATCTGCTTCAGAACCTCACGTTGCCGTCCATTACGCCCCAAGTCTCCTTGGGGGTCATCATACCGCATTCTCGAAAAACCCAAGGCAGCCACACCATTCAAATGAATATTTCCCTGCTCGTAACGGTAACCCTCATAATCAAATGCAAATGGATTATTTACATCTACACCTCCGACCAGATCAATGATTTTCGCAAAACCTTCCATGTCCACTTTCATATAATAATGAATGGGGGCATCCAGAAATTGTTCTACGGTTCTCACCGACATGTCTACACCGCCGAAGGCATACGCATGATTAATTTTGTCTTCTGTGTTGTGGCCAATAATCTCGGTTCGTGTATCCCTCGGAATATTAAACATGAGCACTTGTTTTTTTCCAGGATTCACACTTAATACGATCATTGTATCCGAGCGCCCTGGGTCGTTCGGACGTTCATCCACTCCCAGAATAAGAGCATTGAATGGCTCCTTGTTATTGATATCTACTGGCAGCCCGCCCCTATTGTCCGAAACAGAGACAGGCTGCGCCGGATCACGCGGCTCGTAAATCTGATCAGCTGTAGACTTCACGGATTGGTATAAATACATCGCATACCCAAACACAGCAATGACAAAAATGGAAACCACCCAGATTGAAATTTTCATCCACTTTTTCATGGTATGTCCTCACTCACGTTATGATGATATTTCTGCTTAGATGATCGCTGCGGCTTTACCCTCCGCATGATTGAGACTAGGGCGGCCTACAGAGTAATATTGGAACCCAGATGCATGAATTTGTTCTTTGTTGTAGACGTTACGCCCGTCAATCATAATCGCTTCATTCATCATGCTCGCAAGTTCCATCAGGTTCATCTGGGAGAACTCTTTCCATTCCGTCAGCACGCAAAGTGCGTCAGCTCCTTTGGCAGCCTGAAGCGGGTTATCTTCCCATGCGATCGAGGCGACATCCATTTCTTTGCGGAAGTTGGCAGTAGCGATAGGATCATAAGCCTTCACAACAGCCCCTGCTTCTGTTAAATACCTAATAATGTCAATAGCAGGTGCATCCCTTACATCATCCGTATCCGGTTTAAAAGCAAGTCCCCAGACGGCAATGGTTCTACCGCTAACGGTACCGAAAATCTCTTCAAGTTTGCGAATCACATTAAACCGTTGATCCTGGTTAACCTGGACAACGGATTTTAATAGTCTGAAATCATAATCAACTTTGCCCGCGATTTGAATCAGAGCCTGTGTATCTTTGGGGAAACAAGACCCTCCATAACCGATACCAGCTTTCAGGAATGAAGAACCAATTCGTTTATCATATCCCATGCCTTCTGCTACGCGAGTAACATCTGCGCCAACCTTTTCACAAATATTCGAGATTTCATTAATAAAGGATATTTTCGTTGCGAGGAATGCATTGGACGCGTATTTAATCATCTCTGCTGACCGGATGTCAGTAATGATGAGATTTTCGGTTAGTGGGCGATGAAGTTTCTTGAGTGCTTGGACTGCCCGTTCACTGTCCGTACCAATTACGATGCGATCCGGATTCAACGTATCCTTCACTGCAGAGCCTTCCCGTAAAAATTCGGGGACAGAAGCGACATCAAATGGTTGGGTAGAAATACTTTGAATCAACTCTCTTACCCGATCATTGGTACCCACAGGTACCGTGCTTTTGGTCACCACAATTTTGTAGCTCTCCAGGTGGGTCCCAATTTCGATAGCTACTTGCTCGACATACCCCAGATTGGCATCTCCATTTGGCAAAGAGGGGGTTCCTACTGCGATGAAGATAATATCGGATTCACGAATGGCTTCAGCGATATCGGACGTAAAGGATAACTTGCCTGCTCGCTTGTTGGCGACCATGAGTTCTTTGAGTCCAGGCTCGTAAATGGGAACTTCACCTGCATTAAGCATATCTACTTTGTCCTGATTGTTATCTACACAGATGACCCGATTGCCGATCTCCGAAAAGCAGACTCCCGATACAAGACCTACGTACCCTGTTCCAATTACCGCAATATTCATCTTGTTTTCCCCCAGTTCACACAATTTTGGATGATGTCTGCCCATTCCATTTCAATTCTTACAATGTCCTCTTCGATCAGTTCACTGCCCATCTGGACTTCAATAATTTCAAGTTCTGTAACAGCTTTTACACTATGTTTTCCGCCAGACGGAATTGAAATGGTATCGCCCTGATTAATTTGTCTGATATCACCGTCCAGAATCAATTCACCTTGTCCGGAAACGACTGTCCATACTTCGTTTCGTTTCAGATGGTACTGGTAAGATAAATTTTTACCGGCCCCAATGATAATGCGTTTGGTTAGTACCTCTTCTCCCTGAGAATTTCGAGTATAATCAAGAACCTTGTAACAGCCCCAGCGGCGTTCTTCATACATGGGACGTTCCGTACTATCTTTAAGGAGTTCTTTGATTTGTGGGCTTGCCTCTTTCTCGCTGACCAGGATACCATCCGGGCTCGTAGCGACAATCACGTTTGAAACGCCCAGAACGCATACCGGAATATTCAACTCATTGACCAGATGTGTGTTTACTGAACTATCTGTAACTACACCCTTGCCCACAATGTTTGTGCTCATTTCATCTGTCAGCGTGTTCCACGTCCCCAGATCTTTCCAATACCCATCGTAGGGTGTAACTACAATTTGAGAGGCCTTTTCAACGACTTGATAATCGAAGCTGATTTTCTCCAACCTTCCGTATTGCTTGAGCATCTCTTCATACTGAATTGGCAGCTCAAGCTCGATCAGCAGATTAATCAGATAATTGAGTTTGAACGCAAAAACCCCGCAATTCCAAAGGGCAGATTGTTTTATCATCTCTGCTGCTTCAGCCTCGCGAGGTTTCTCTTGAAAACGGGTTACCTTGGCATATTGCATATGCTCTTTTTCTCTTGTTTCGCTTGGTTCCGTTACAATATAACCATATTTTTCCGAAGGATAGGTGGGTTTCACTCCGATCAATGCCAAATCCACTTTGGATTCCGCCAGAATCTGTTCAAGATCCATAACTTTATAAAAGAAAGATTCCTCCACATAAGGGTCAACCGGAAGTACGGCTACGGTTTCGTTCAGGCTGACACCCTGCACCGAGTAGAGGTAGACAGCCGCTAAAGCAATGGCAGGGAAGGTATCCCTGCGTTCCGGCTCAACCACAAGGTCAACCTCCTCACCCAGTTGGCTTTGTAAAATCTCCACCTGTGGCTTGCTTGTTGCAATCGTCGCCTGTTCACTCAATCCGGTCTGCTGTAACTGTCTCCATACCCGCTGCACCATTGACTCCGACTGCCCCTGGGGACCTTCAAGCACTTTGAGGAACTGCTTGGAACGTGTATCATTGGACAAGGGCCACAACCTTTTCCCCGATCCTCCTGAGAGAAGCACGATTCGCAATATGATCACTCCACTCTATATTTTTCAAAAAACGGATGCTCCTTGAAATTGATGTGCAACCTACACAGACACGGTTGACTCAATGTAATTATGATCGATCTTTGCACTTTTCTTAGAAGATAAATCCAATGTTGCCGTGTTGACCTGGTGGGTCCATATTCGATAATATCCGGAGTTTTTACCGTAGGAATTATCAATTAGAAGATTGGGCTTTGCCATCAAACAAGACAAGATGTGACCATGCAATCTGGAAGAATGGATCATCTCATATTCACTAAAACAACGAATCGCTTTGTTTACCAAATAATCACTATACTTCATCCAGATCTTCTGAAGCAGCCGTCTGCCTTTTCCTTTCCGAAGTCCAAGTCCCAGCCAATATACCAGTTTGCGCTCGTACCGATTGTACAAGGTAGGCCAATCCAGGAAATCTCCTTGCTGATCTGCAACCATATGGGAGGGTTCTGCGGCTTTTTCAATATCTGTTCTATAAAAATTCAATCGTTCTTTACGCGGGGAGCTATTTCTCTCGATCGGCCACAATTGATGTGCCATATCTGGTATTAATGAAACATGGCACCCTTTAAAGTTTTCCGTTGCTATCTGATAAGAGGGTTCATCTCGTACAAACAAATGAAGATCGGAATGTTGGCTGAATACTTCAGCCGTTTTACGCAGAGCTGTTTCTTCCTTGAAGAAGATCGTTTGAGGAAGAATAATGATCCGATGCTCGGGATATTTTCGTATTATATTTTCCCGGAGACGCTGATGGGCTTCGTATAAATCGCCGAAATTCCCACCACCATGCAGCACAATAATGTGGTCTTTCGGGATCACCGTTTGTTCATTAAAATCGTGAACACTGTAACGTTCAGCAACTTTTATTCGATAGTCTTTGAAAAAGGCTTCCGTCCCTTTCATAATCAACAGATCGCCGCAATTGCTATGCACAGGATAATCAATATAGTAGATTTTGGACTCAGGAGGCATGATCTCCAATATCTGCTCAAGCTTCTTCTTCAACTCATCCATGCGATGAGTCTTTTGCAAGTTTGGCATCTTTTCCGGCTCCTTTGAGTATATTTTTCTCTCTTAAACGATCCTTCAGGAATAAAATATCTGCTCGGTCATAGAGCATTTTGCGAATCGGCATCTTGAAGATGACAGATATGGATATCAATGACATCAAAATACGTACAAATGAGCCCAGCAACAGGGCGAGGCCAATCCCAAACAGTCCAAACAACGGAGTTAACACAAAAAACAAGGTAATCGTCACACCAAGTGCAATAACCTGACGTAAAACAATTACGCCTGGTCGACCCAGTGCATTAAAAGCTGAAGCCAGAATCCATGATCCTCCGCCTACAATGCATTCAAGAGAAAGCAGATAAAAGGTACTGCTCGCCTGGAGAAACTCAGGTCCAAATAGTAGGCCAATAAAAAAACGACCAATCAGCATACTGGGTATGATGATGATCGTCATAAGAACCATACTGATTCGAAAAGCTCTTCCTACAAGTGTCAGCACTTTCTCCTGTTCCATTCCTGCAACTTTGGGAAATATCACATTCGTGATTGCCATCTGTACTACATTGAACATGCGGGACAGCGCATAAACAACAGAATATAAACCAAAATCCATCGGTGTTAATAGCGCCAGAATAATAATTTTGTCGAACTGGTTATACAACGTTCCCAACAACTCTACTCCATACACGCGAATGCCGTAACTAAACAAGTGAATGCAAGTTTTGAATTGGGCGACTAATTGATTGATCGGACCGAAAATCTGTTGTCGCATCATGAACATGTAACCAAGCAGAACCAGAATATTGGCTGCAAAACTGATCATGATGGCTTTCTCCACAGTTAATAACCCTGTAGCCCATAGTGCAACAAGTCCAAACAAATTAAAAAGAGGTGCAAGCAGTCGGGACAGATTATAAATATGGAACTTTTCCGTGCCTTGAGCTGATGCCGCCAGCACTCCCATAAGTAATAGAACAGGTACCATGGAGACCGTATACCAACGTGCAATGGTAACTACGGATTCAGAGTATCCTGAGAGCCATAAGGGAATACCAAACCAACTGATTATGCTGGCAATTAGACTAATCGGAAGCTGGACGGCAAAACTCATGCTGATGTATGTCGGCAATTGATCACTGTGTTTTTTAACGTTGTAGATTAGTGAAGTCGGTAACCCGAGAGCTGCAAGTCCTGATATAAATGCAGGCCAGAACAGCACAGCGGCAAGCTCGCCTTTACCCGTAGCCCCAAACATGCGGGCTGTCACAATGGACGTCAGTGTTGTAACACCCATAATGAGAATATTGGCAAAACTGGTCATGAGAATGTTTTGAATCATGCTGTAGTCACGTCTGTTTTTGGCAACGGCCATGTTCATTACATGTTCAATCCTTTGCCATTTCGGAATGAACCAACAATCGTTCCATTACGATAAGATATTTTAGCCATCTGACTGGTCACTTTTTTTACATTGTTAAACGAGATCACAATAAGTAAAACCGACTGTGCGATTCGAATCAGATGTTTATAAATTCCCCATGCGCTTTTTTGATATCGGGTTGCGTCACTAATACCTTGCCAGTATACCCGGCGAAACAACCAACGTTTATTCAATCTGCTTTTAGCAATCTTATGTTCTACCACCGCATATGGACTGTAATAAATCTTATGAACTAATCGAACCCGGCCAATGAGTTCACTCTCTTCACTCGACATCAGGTTATTTCCGACACGACCAAGATCTACTCTAAAGGGCTGGATTTCCCTAAATATGCTCTTTCTAAATGATACGTTCGCCCCAAACGGAATATGAGGAGCCTTCATCTCCACAACACTGTCCGAGAAGTCCATTACTGTATACAAAGTAACAATTTCATCTGGAATCCACTCCGGTTTTCCACCTTCCCAAATGGGAACGATCTTGCCTCCTACACAACCAATGGCAGGATCCATATCAAATATTTTTATAACTTCATCAACCCATGTTGGAGCAGCAAGGGCATCGTCATCCAAAAACATGACAAACTCTCCCTTTGCCTCCTCAATGGCCCTGTTCCTTGCATAGGACAATCCTAGTTGCGGCTCAAAAACATATCGCACATGTTCCGGGAAGTTCATGGATTCGAACAATTCTTTTGTGTTATCCGTAGAACGATTATCAATAACCAAAATTTCATATGTCTTGTAGTCAGACTCGCCTCTTAATATACTATCAACAGCCTGCATGGTGTCATGTCCCCTGTTGTGTGTACAGATGGCTACTGATGCCCTCATCTTCTCACCCCAAAATATGCAGTTTTTTTGTGCTCAGGCCAATTGTCTTAACAGCTGACCACGATGTGACCAAAGACAATGATTGATAACCCAGTCGTAGCCATTATCGCCGAGCTTTTGTGCCAGTACCTCATCCACCACCAATTGTTCGATCCGGTCTGCAATCTCCCTTTCGTCCAATGGATCAACAAGATAGCCGGTAACGTGATCCCTGACGGCATCGGGAATACCGCCGCTGTTGCCACCAATGACAGGTAACCGGTAATAGTTAGCTTCCAAAAATACAATCCCGAAACCTTCAACATCACCTTTTTCCTTAATGTCTCGACTCGGCATGATAAACAGATCGGAGCATTGATACAATTGATGAAGTTCGTCATCGGAGATACCTCCTGTAAAAACGACTACATCCTCAAGAGCATACTGCCGAACCAAACGCTCCAGCTCACTTCGATAAGGTCCATCACCACATATGACATATTTCAGATGGGGAATGCGCGGGATGACATGGCGAATCGCTCTTAGCGTAATATCATGCCCCTTCCGCTCAACAAGGCGCGAGACAGTAATCATTACTTTTTTGCAATGCAGGTCATATTTGTCCCGGACATCTTCATTTAATTCGGAATTCCCACTCAATTTGCTAACATTCAAGCCTGGAGGAATAATAACGATCTGCTGTTCAGATATGCCTAGCTCAATCAACTTTGACTTGGTATACTGACTGTTCGCAATTACCTTGTCAGATCGTCTAAGAATAATCATTAGGAGCGGAAATAACCGGCTGTTTACCATCCCCATGACATCCAGACCGTGAATGTAAGGGAAGTATTTCACCCCAAAGACTGCTTTCATGAACGGTCCGGCAACGCCTACCGGAAACACATTAACAAAGTGAATCTCACTCGTCTTTCTACGCCATTTCAGAATAATAAGCTGTAGAATTAAAATAACTTGCGATAGGATTAGCAGAACCTTGTTGGAGTTCCAGTATATTCTCTTACGAATGACCTCAAAGTCTGCTTTACTGTCAAACTGATTCGATTCCACCGTATCTTTGATTTTATTTGTTAAAACCGTAACCTCTTCTGAAGGAATCTGAGAGATTAGCCCATAGGCATAATCATGAATCCCTCCTTTTTCTGGCGGAAAATCTATTGCGACAAAAACTTTAGTCATGCGATTTATCTCCCTTGAAAGACCATATGGGTTCACTATTTACACTGTGCTCATAATGATATTCACCGTGTCTTTTGCACATTTGTTCCAGGAAAATAGACCTGAATGATCTTTGCCTTTATGCGACAACTGCTGGCTTAAATCTGGGTCTGATGTAATCTCAATTAATCGTGAAGCGGCTTCTTTGGGATTGTTAGGATCAAAATACAGAACTGCATCCCCGCATACTTCAGGGATAGAGGCACGAGAGGATACAATGACTGGGCAGCCTGTTGCCATTGCTTCCAGCGGCGGCAAACCGAAACCTTCATATAAAGAAGGAAAAATAAAACCGGCAGCATCTTCGTATAGTGCCTTTAGTTCTTCATCCGTAACATAGCCCACCCAATTTACTGCATCCGATTCAGTCAATGCTTGTTCGCCAAAAACCTTACTGTTTTTGGAGCCGACAATAACTACGTTCAGATGATGAGCCTCGATCTCAGGTAGCACATCAAAAATCAAATTAAAATTTTTATAAGGATTCATTGTACTAACCGCCAGAATATACGGAGATTGAATTCCATATTTTTCTTTCGTTCCTTCAGCAGCCTTTTTCCGATGAATATGATCGATGCCCAGATGAGTGACAGCCAGCTTGTGCTCCGCTATTTTACAGTGCTGCATGAGCTCTCCCTTGGAAAAGTGGGATACCGTGATGATTTTTTTTGAGGTTTTGCCTAGACGAACCATTAGGAATTTGTACCAGGAGCGGAATGCAAATGAAAATGCGTTAGGATAATTGAAAACAGCAGCATCATGAATGGTTACAATCTGATTTTTGTTAAAAGCCGGCCCCGTGTTACACAGATTAATCAAGAGGCCATTCTTCGCGTGAAAAGGCAGCTCTAGCTGTTCCCAGAGGTGTCCCTTTAGTTTACCGACCACTCTGTGATGAATATGCTTAAAGTCAGGTCGAGTAACTATATTTGAAGGGGACAGCAGACAGAATTCGTATTTGGAAGAATCGATTTCTCCCCGATCAATCATTTCATCCATCTCTTTCACAAGTTCAAGTGCATATCGTTGAACTCCAGTAATCGTTTGGGTAAGAAATCGTGCATTAATAAATATTTTAGTCATGTACATCTCCAGCTCTCTTAGAAAGTTCCAAACGACCTGGTGCTGAAGCTCCCTGGACTACACTGTCTGCATAGGCATGCTGATAGAGATTCACCAGCTCTTCATTCATCCGCTCGGCACTAAACTTATCTTTATACAAGGCATATCCTGCTTCGCCCATAATTTTCAGTTCATCTTTATTAAGATGTTTGAGAATGTGCAGCAGTTCATGAGAATATTCAATGTCAAATAAGTATCCGTTTTCTCCGTGCTCAACTAGTTCAGGTAGAGCTCCACGTCGACTTGCAATAACAGGCTTCCGGTTTTTCATGGCCTCGACAGCGACCAATCCAAACCCCTCCCAGCGAGAAGGCATAATTACTGCATCACACTGCTGATAATAGCGATCAATATCTGCATTATTCACCCAACCCAAACGGATAACATTGTCCGGAAAAATCCATTCGTTATTCTCGAGCACACTATCTCCAATGACATATAAACGAATATAATTCTGCAGTTCAGGATTTTCATTTAATGTTTGCAGCAGCAGATCGAGTCCTTTTTGCCGATCATACCTACCTACAAACAATAGCTGCACAACATCAGGTTCTCTTTCTGCCTCAACCAATGGAATCCTGCTGTTAACTTCTCGCTCACGAACACCGTTATATACCAGCCTGGACTTAGAAGCGGATAGCCCAAGTTGGATGGAACTTTCCAGCTCATGTTTAGAGATATTAATAATTACATCCGTTTTATAGGCCATCAATTTCTCGATCAACAAATATCCCTTTTTAAATAATGGCTTCGTATCCATAAGAAATGCCCAACCGTGGGAACAATAAAAAATACGAGCCTTTCTCGGCTGAACAAAAAACAAGCTCCTTGCGAGTAATCCTGCAAATGAGCTGTGAATGTGAATGATATCTGGTTGTAATTTGCGAATCGTCTGATGAATCTGCCACATAGCTGAAAAAAAGTGCTTGGGATGACGCTTGTATTTGTATTGAAAAATACGATCTGGCTCCAAATCAAAACTTGTGGCACTATTGTAGGCGCTCATCAGCAAATAGACATCAAAATGTTGCCGCTGATATGCAACAACCTCATTCAGATAGGTTGCCATACCACCAACAACGTATTCTCCAATATGCAAAATTCTCACTGCTCTCACCCCGCTTTCTGAGGCTTATCATAATCATCACGAGACCCTACAAGGGCCATACCAATAACAATCCAGAAAAACACATTGGCTGGAAACATTTCGAGTACATTAGTTGTTAAACTTGCAGCTGCAATCCCAGCTAATAGTGCAGTAGCCATCTGTGGTAAACGAAGTTTATCTACAGATGGCAACAAATCAGTTTTACGAACAAGTGCCACAGCGAGCAGAATAAACAAGACAACAACATATATTAGGCCTATCCACCCCGTCTGTTCATAAAAAGAAAAATACTGATTATCAACTGCAAAGTTATTTGAGTTCAACCCAATCATGTGAGTTCGCCGACTGGCAGCACCAACTGATCCAATACCGTTGCCTACAGCCCCATGCATTGATAACGGAGAGGTTAGACTGCTTCCCCAGCTATTGAATCGATCCAGCAAAGAAGAGACAGACAAAAGGTTGTAGGCATTCAACATGCGGGTACCAACAAATACACCAACAGGTAACAACATAAAGGTGAATCCAAGTATTAATGTGTTCTTCTTGTTATACTTTCTAATCCTCAAAAAAAACATGACTACTTGATATACAATCCACAGCACCAAGGCTGAGCGAATGGTCGACAACAACAAAAAACCAATCGTCAATAGTTGAATGCTTATCCGAAACAAGTTGTATTTTACAGCTAACTTGGTACGCTCAGCAATCAGACCGGTTATCAATAATGTATACGCGTAACTATCGGGTGAATAGGTAATGGAAGATAAACGGGGGACTCCCTCCAAGTAGTTCTTAATATTTACGCCATAAACAAATCCCATCGTTATTAACTTCTCTATGCCCAGTGAGTACTGAATTAACCAACCAACAATCAACAAAATGAAGATAATCAAATTGGTTCTAGCAAATGCATAAATTCCACCGTATCTAGCGAATAGCATACCCGTAAACATCATCATCAAAGGTAGAAAAGTTATCTTTAGCCCATATATTAGCGTCACCACACTCGAACCCATCAACAGATTAAATGAGCCGAGAACGATAATTGAGCCGAGCACAAACAAGAACGGATTTAGAAAGGACGTATGTTGTCGATACACTTTACTTAATGCAAAAAGAGAAACCACGATCATACCTACATCTTTTAATGCTCTGATAACGATATTATCCACGTAAATGGACACCAAACCGTAGATAGATAAATAAATCAGCAAAATATGCATCGAAACCAAAAATAGCGAGGATGGAGCTTCTGATCTCACCTGAACGAATGGATGAGATCTGGCATTCAGTGAAATCATTTGCATGTTAACCTCCACGCCTAATTAGCTTCTCATAGATATCACTATGTTCCTTAAGAAGGTAATTTTCATTAAAGGACTCGCAATGCGCAAAGCATTGTTTTTTCAAATGGCTTTTAGCTAGCTCTGACAGATTGAAATAGTGAAGAATGGCTTTTACGATTTCGTCTACGCTATGGGGAGCAAATGAGAATTGTTCGGCATCCAATAGAATCTCCGGCATTCCTCCAACCTTTGATGCGTAAATTGGCGTACCTACTTGATAAGACTCAATGACCACTCTACCAAATGGTTCATCCCAAGTGGAAGGTACAATGATAAGATCCATGTCCCTCATTTTTTGGGCAATTTGTGATTTATCCAGTTTTCCCATAAAAATAATTCTTGGGTCTGATCCGGACATTTCCTTCAACTGACCCATCATCAGACCATCCCCAAAAATGAACAGTTTACCTACAACCTGCTCATTTAGCCGTTTTACCGCTTCAATTAAATATTGAACACCTTTCACTTCGGTCAGTTGCCCAAAGTACCCAATTACCAGCGGCTGATCATGATGTACCTCTTTACCGGCATACAGATTCTGAACCGCCTCATTGTTCTCAACAATATTATGGATCACATGTTTGGAAGAGCGCTCAAAGAACCCCATATCCGTATGCGTTCTGAGAATATGCCCTGATATACCAATCACTGTCGAGATCATGCGGCTAAATCTCTTGGAAATTTGTCTGTACATTCTGGAGTATGCCGATATCTTAATAGGCTCAATTAATGAGAAATCCCGGAGGGTGTGCACTACCGGAATATCTAGTTCATAAGCTGCCTTCCAGATCGCCAGACTCAGCCCCGGAATATTTTGAGTATGAATGACCGATGGCTTAGTCTGTAAAAGATATTGTTTTATATGCTGATATTGCTTCCTATTAAAAATATCTTGTACTCGCCATAGCACTTTATCTGGAGTTGATACTTGTTTGGCAGAATCACCGATCCAATACCGATTGTTAAACGGTAACCGTAATATCTCAATTCCGTTAATCGTTTCTGTGATTACTTCGCCATGCTTATGACCGCCAACAGTCATGACTTTGACGTCATAACTTGGGTTGAGCGTCTGTGCCAATATTTGCGTTGATATTTCAGCCCCGCCAATGACATGCGGTGGATACAAACTGTGGGCAATCAATATTTTATGCACTTATCTCATCTCACTTTAATCAGCTTCATGGGGTTTCCTGTAGCGTGGCACGAACATTCTCAATCGTTAACTTCAATCCGGTTTCCAGTGAAATTTCCGGCTCCCAGCCGAGCAATTTCCGTGCCTTATCGATCACAGGGCGACGGACTTTAGGATCATCCTGAGGCAATGGCAGATATACCAATTTGCTGTCGGATTGGGCCAACTTTTTCACCAAATACGCCACTTCAAGGACAGTGTACTCCGTTGGGTTGCCGATATTGATAATCTCTCCATTTGCCTCTTCCGTTTCCATCAGTTTTTGCAGACCACGGATATTGTCATCCACATAACAGAACGAACGGGTTTGCGAGCCATCCCCATAAACGGTTATATCCTGACCCGTAAGTGCCTGGGTCACAAAATTAGAAATGACACGGCCATCATCATTACGCAATCCGGAGGAATACGTATTAAATATGCGCGCTACTTTAACGGGAACTCTGTGTTTCGTGTAGTATTCATAACAAAAAACTTCGCCCAAACGTTTAGCCTCATCGTAACAGGCTCTTGGGCCCCAAGTGTTCACATTGCCACGATAGCTCTCAGGCTGTGGATGCACTTCAGGGTCTCCATAAGCTTCACTCGTGCTTGAAAATAGAAACTTCGCTCCCTTGGTTCGAGCGAGCTCAAGCAAATGATAGGTTCCCTTGGTGTTCACCCATATGGTACCGATCGAATCCGCTTGATAAAATTTGGGTGAAGCAGCTGATGCAAGATGGTACACCTCATCCACAGATTGATCCATCAGAAAATCAAGTGAATCGGGCAGAGTAACGTCTGCTTCATGAAAATAAAAGAGGGGGCTATTCGCCACCTCTTGCAGATTACTGGATACTCCTGTCGACAGGTTATCAATTCCTGTAACCTGGTGACCTTGGTGAATTAGTGATTTGACCAGGTGGGAGCCCAAGAAGCCGGCTGCGCCTGTCACTACAATATGTTTCAATACGTTCACGCTCCATCAGTCAAAATGTATTGCTTTTAATCATAACCATGGCGGTTCTAAAGATAATTTTAATGTCTAACTGAAGCGAGACGTTGGAGATATAATGGAAATCATATTGCAGATTGTGATGAATGGGCTCCTTGCGAGCTTCGCTCACCTGCCACAATCCGGTTATACCTGGTTTCACAAGAAAACGTCTGCGCTCCAGATCCGTATAATTTTCTTCTACAATGCGTTTCATTTCTGGTCTGGGACCTACGAAGCTCATATCACCCTTGATAATGTTTAGCAATTGCGGCAGCTCATCCAGACTCGTTTTGCGAAGCAACCGGCCCAGACGTGTAATTCTGGGATCAGTGCTTGTCGTTGGAGATAACCCATACTTCGGTGCATCCGTTCGCATCGTTCTAAATTTATAAATATTAAACTTGATTCCATTTTTTCCGTAACGCTCCTGTTTGAATATAATCGGTCCTTTGGAATCGAGTTTGATCATCACCGCTATGACAAGCATGATCGGTGATGTAAGCAGCAATAGCAAAGCAGCTACAAAGAAATCTATGAATGGCTTGATCACATCTGCATACCCGCCAACGCGTTGTGAGTACGGCTGGTCAAGCAGTTTTCCATTCGCTTCTTTGGCTATGGCTTCTCCGCCGCTTCCATAGTACTCTGGTCCCGATAGATTCACAGACCATCCCCTCCTGCAACAAGCACTTGGTTCAATTTTTCCTTCATCAAGATTTCTTCGATCGCCATTAAGACGGGTGCACGCAGCTCGTTATTTTTCAGAGCAAAATCTAGCGTAGTGAGGATATATCCCAGTTTCTCGCCCACATCGAATCTGGAACCTTCGAAATCATACGCGCTGATTCCCTCATCGTGATTAAGCATCTGCAGAGCATCTGTAAGCTGAATTTCACCACCAGCACCAACATTTTGTTCTTCCAAATACTCGAATACTTTAGGTGTCAAAATGTATCGTCCCATGATTGCCAGGTTGGAAGGTGCAGAGCCGAGTGGCGGCTTCTCTACCATGCTATTTACAGAAGAGAGCCTTCCGTCAGTATGCAGCGGGTCAATAATTCCGTAGCGATAAGTTTCACTCGGACTTACCGTTTTCACACCGAGCACCGATTGATTAACTTTCTCGTACTGTTGAATCAACTGCTTGGTGCACGGGACTTCGGACACGACAATGTCATCGCCAAGCAACACGGCAAACGGTTCATTGCCGATAAAATTCCGCGCACACCAGACTGCATGCCCCAGACCAAGTGCTTCCTTCTGCCTTATGTAGTGAATATCAACGTTGGAGGATTTCCGGACTTCTTCCAGCAAACCCAGCTTACCTTTTTCCAGCAGATTGTGTTCCAGTTCAAACGCACTGTCGAAATGATCCTCAATGGCACGCTTCCCTTTGCCTGTTACAATAATAATGTCTTCAATACCGGAAGCTACTGCTTCCTCCACAATGTATTGAATCGTCGGTTTATCTACGATAGGGAGCATTTCTTTAGGCATTGCCTTTGTAGCGGGTAAAAATCGGGTCCCCAAACCGGCTGCGGGAATGATTGCTTTCCTCACTTTAGTCATAAATACCACCCTATCCTAATTTTTTTTTATAGTTTAAAAGTATGAGTTGAACCAATTAATCCAATTAATCCATGAAACCTTGAAATAAATTGATGCAATTCTTACTTTCAATTTCATAAAGGGGCATTCAACCCAACCTCACGTCACACCCTTGACGATTTACGTCTAAGGTACACTACCCACAGTGTGACCGAGTGCCTACCTTGATAAAGGTGTAGTAGACATGACCTTGACAATCCTATTTTTTATTTAAAACATGCATCATTTATACATTCTCGATATAGTCGGCATTCCGACTTTTTGGTAGCTGGACATTGTTCAATACAGCTCCGAGTATCCGTGCATTTACATGTTCAAGATGTGCCTTTGCCTTTTTGACCAGATCCTTCTTCACCTTGCCAGCACTGACTACCAGAATTACGCCATCGCACAATGAACTGATGATTAAAGCGTCAGTTACGGCCAGAACAGGAGGAGTGTCAAACAGAATGACATCATATTCTTCCTTCAGACTCTCAAGCAGAGCTGTCATTTTACGAGAACCTAGCATTTCGGAAGGATTAGGGGGAATCGGGCCGGAAGAGAGAACATGTAATCCTTCCACATCCGTTTCTCTCAAAACTTCCGTAACTTTATATTGACTAGACAATACACTGGTCAGCCCTACATGGTTGGGAACATTAAATATGCGATGCACGGCAGGTTTACGCAGGTCAGTATCCATAAGCAGAACCTTTTTTCCTTCCTGCGCGTAGGTTACAGCCAGATTACCTATTGTTGTGGTTTTACCTTCACCGGACAAAGCAGAAGCAATCATAATCGTTTGGATCTGGCTATCAATGGATGAAAATTGGATGTTGGTTCTCAATTTCCGATAAGCCTCAGATGAACTGGACTTGGGGTTAGCCATGGTAACTAGGCTCCCTTTATCATTGGTTAACCGTGGCATACTGGCCATCACCTACCTGTTTATGAGATGTTGTCTGCTTAGAACTGCGAGCTTCTTCCTTCTTGATTTTGGATATGACAGCGAGAGCCGGGATACCCAGTTCTTTTTCCAATTCGTCTTCCGTTTTCAATGTGTCATCCAAGTATTCCAAGAGGAATACAAAACCTATAGCCAGTAGAAGCCCTACCAGGAAGCTGATTAGGATGTTAACGATTGGATTTACATTAATGGGTCGTGACGATTCCGTGGGCTTGGCTTCACTCAGGATGGTTACATTATCCACTTTCATAATTACGGGGATTTGTGATTCAAACACTTTGGCAACGGCGTTAACTGTTTTGGCCGCTTTTTCAGAAGATAAACCGGTGGCTGTTAAACTCATAACCTGGGATTCATTCGCAGTCGCCACCGAGATTCTTTGTGCCAATTGGTTGCCGTTCATGCCAAGATCGGGGTATGTAGCAGCTACTTTATCGAGGATTGCTGATGATTTAATGATCTCCATATAAGAATTGATGACTTTAATGTTCGTTTGTATTGAACCGATATCCAGACTGGGGATACCTTCTGCGTTATAAGCCTGATTGACAATCAGTTTGGCGTTCGCTTCATAAATTGGTACGGTAAAAAAGTAGTTTTTGACACCTGCTCCAATGCAAGCAACAGCAACAAAGGCTACGATGATCCAAATGCGTTTTCGTAAAATTTGCATATACCCTTTCAGTTCCACCTTTTATTCCTCCCATTCAACTCGGCAATTATGATGGTCGTTCTTTTGATCTGACTGATTACCAGAACAACAACCTGCGCTTTAGCACCAGCGGTTTTTCATGCTCTCTATCTATCCATTGGTTGTTCCATAACGACCAAGCATTATCTTTCAAGCGTTGGACCAATTCACACCCAAATCGGCGCTCAAGCTGCTCATATGCAGCATTCATGGCAAATGACCGAATTTGTATGTCATGAGCATCTGATGAAATGAAATGAAACGGGTTTTCTTTGCAAAAATGAAAACACCATTTCTGAACTTTTCGACCGAAAAGTCCTATGATGGACTGGGCTGTGATCTGAATCAATGCGCCCTGATGGAGATATTCAACCAATAAGCCAGGATTGTTCTGAATTGGAATGTTTCTTTCCGGATGAGCAATAATAGGGACAATACCGGCTACCCTAAGTTCATGGAGTATTCCGGTGAACTGCGAGGGAATGTAGCCAAAGGGCAATTCCAGCAACATGTAGCGACTCCCGGCGAGTGTGCAGCATCTTCCTGCGTGTAAGTCTCGAATTAGAGTCTCATGTACCCTGATCTCCTGTCCGGGGCGGATCTCCAAGCGGATATTGCGTTTGTGAAGCTCTGCACGAAGCAGATCCACTGCCTGATTGACCACAATCGGTTCATTATTGTAATGCCCGTTCAGGTGATGCGGAGTTGCAATGATCGAGGTAACTCCCGAGGCTGCCGCCTTTTCAGCCATGTGGATGGACTGTTCCATATGAACAGGACCATCATCAAGACCTGATAAAATGTGGCAGTGTATTTCAACCATATCCAAACTTCCTCAATGTATGATCCCCCTCGCCCTTTTATTCATCGCGCAAAATGCTTTTGGTGTTAAAGAACTAATGCACAACGCTATGAAATATAGTAAAATGGCGTTAAGTACATGCTTGTTCAGAAAATGTTTAGAATTTGCCAGGCTTCATATGGTAAAATCGATGTAATGATAGGTTTCCTGCAAATTTGGTTGCTCCGCTGCTTTTTCATATGCAAATCGGGATACCGTAGGAAATTGCACTTCGCGAAGCATGTTATTTAACTGTCCAGTTATATATAGTGTCTGCTCTTGCTGAATATGCAGGCTTGAATGATACAATGTGAGCTCCCCAAAGGGCTTTTTCCATTGCAAACTTGCCTGTAGCCTTAAACATACTTGGCGATCTTCTACATCCAAACCAATCAACATTGTTGACGATACCGGTAAAACCAGGTCACTCAGGAAGGTAATCGCTTTTGTATCCATCCCAAGTAAGAGAACGGGACGTCGTTTGCGATCTACCGTCTTACCCTGAAACTCCTGAATGTACATATGGACATTTAATTCTAGATTGGCCCATTCCTGAATCATTGAATTCATGGTTTCATTCCTTTAGAATGGATTAGCCTTCAAGTGTTGCCATTATTCCTTCTCACGGGTATATTGCATAGGCAACTTGGAGACACTTAAATTATTCCAAATGATACATTTTGTAACTTCCATACGTTCAATTTACGATACAAATTGTATCATGTCAAGCAGTATTTGGACATGGTTCTTTTGATTTACGACAATATGAGATGTACTTAGACAGACCTATTATGGATATAGGTCTGTCCAGACGTCATCATTTTGCAGGAAAGCTGCCCTGATCAAAAAATAGCTCAGGATTGTTATAATATATATTTGACATGGCGTTCAGGGGGAAAAGCGTATGAACTACGGAAATCGCATTGCTGAATTAAGGGAACAGCGGGGACTTACTCAAGAAGAACTTGCGAGCTCCATTCATATTACCAGGGCTGCTCTCTCCCACTATGAGAAAAATCGACGCAAGCCGGATTTTGAAGTATTAACCAGGCTTGCTGATATTTTTGGCGTATCCATTGATTATCTCATTGGGCGTACGAAGCAGAGCGATGTGGTTATGGATGAGGACGTCCGGGAATTTGTGGACTCCCTTGAATTATCGGATAAGGAAGTGCTGGAGCGCTTTGACCTGATGATTGATGGTAAACCCTTAACAGAAGAAGAGGCACGTCGTTTTATTGCTTTTGTCCGAATGGAGCGCAGCATGGATTAATGCCAATAAAGGAAGACCCAGTCCCGAGTAGTCATCTCTTCGGTTCCTGGGTTTTTTTGTGTCTTGAACTCCCTCCAGTTCTTCGTCTTTATGTAGTATTTTTGTCATTGTTGCTCATTGTTGACGGAGGATATGAAATCGTTCCAACGCTCCGGGTCGATTCCGCATTGCAGTAAAACCTTCTTGATGTCCATCTGGGTTGCTTCAACTTGTTTACTCGTCGGCTTACGTTCGCCCCTGTTTGGATTCTTCATATTCATTCCGCTAACCTCTCTTATCTATATATACTTTCCCTGCACTCCAAAACTAGCCTAATTATACTTGAGAATGTTCCTCAATGTTGTCGTCTCATGGCGATAGCGTTTTTGGTTCGGGTTCTAATTTTGTCGAAACACAAATAGGAGCTCTACAGCGCCTGATTGGCAGCCATAAAGCTCCTATTATTCTTCATACAACCTATTCATGCACTCCTGCTAAAGGAGGAGATTAACCACCTGCACGTGCAAGCTCACGCATATTGGCTTCAAATGCAGCCAGCAAAGCCTCTTCTCCTGTCAATCCAGTCGCCTGAACACGTTCGATTTGCTCTGTCATCCGTTTGAAGTCTTTCGGAATAACCCGAACGAACTGGTTCACGGAATCCTGCCAGCTTTCCAGGATACGCTGACCTGCAGCACTGCCTGTATACGCCACGTGACGTTGAATCATGCCACGCAGATCTGCACTTTCCGATACATCTTCAATCCGCTCCAAAAGAACCATTTCCAGGTTACAACGTTGCAGGAATGTGCCTTCCGGATCATAGACATAAGCAATACCTCCGGACATCCCGGCTGCAAAGTTACGACCTGTATCGCCCAGAACGACAACACGTCCACCGGTCATATATTCACATCCGTGGTCACCTACACCCTCAACAACAACCTTGGCACCTGAATTCCGCACCGCAAACCGCTCACCGGCGATACCGCGGATATAGGCTTCACCACTGGTTGCCCCGTACAGAGCCGTGTTACCAATGATGATATTATCCTCTGCTTCAAATGTTGCTTTAGGCGAAGGCATAACAATCAGTTTACCTCCGGATAATCCTTTACCTACATAGTCATTGGAGTCCCCTTCAACCGTCAGGGTCACACCTTTAGGTACAAAGGCCCCGAAGCTTTGTCCGGCAGAGCCGACAAATTTGAATTGAACCGTATCTTCAGGCAATCCGGCAAGGCCGTATTTCCGGGTAATTTCACTACCCAGGATCGTACCGACAGCACGGTTAACGTTGGTAATTGGAAGTACCGCTTCAACCGGCTGACCGGATTCGATTGCAGGTTGCGCCAGCTTCAGCAATTGCTGCATATCCAGCGTCTCTTCCAATTGGTGATTCTGATGCTGTGTGCGGTAACGTGCTGAGCCTTCCGGCATCTCAGGCACATGCAGCAGCACAGACAGATCCACACCTTTTTTCTTCCAGTGATCTACCGCTTCAACCGTCTCGAGACAATCCGTGCGACCAACCATTTCCTGAATGGTCCGGAATCCGAGTTCAGCCATAATTTCGCGTACATCTTCAGCGACAAAACGCATGAAGTTAACCACGTGAGCCGGATCACCCATATAATTTTTGCGCAGCTCCGGATTTTGCGTTGCCACACCTACCGGACATGTATCCATCTGGCAAACCCGCATCATGATACAGCCCAGTGCCACGAGTGGTGCTGTGGAGAAACCATACTCCTCCGCTCCAAGCAATGCAGCAATCGCCAGGTCGCGACCATTCAGCATTTTACCGTCTGTCTCCAAAACAACGCGGTCACGCAGATTGTTCAGCATCAGCGTTTGATGTGTCTCGGCAAGGCCCAGTTCCCACGGCATGCCTGCATGACGGATCGAACCTTGTGGCGATGCACCCGTACCACCATCATATCCACTCACGAGGATAATATCGGCACGTCCTTTGGCTACACCCGCTGCGATGGTACCTACGCCGACTTCGGATACCAGTTTCACGTTGATGTCCGCACGCGGATTGGCGTTCTTCAGATCATAGATCAACTCAGCCAGATCCTCAATGGAGTATATATCGTGATGCGGTGGCGGTGAGATCAGACCAACACCTGGTGTCGATCCACGAACCTCAGCGACCCATGGATATACTTTACGTCCTGGCAGCTGTCCACCTTCACCCGGTTTCGCGCCTTGCGCCATTTTAATCTGGATCTCGTCAGCATTCACAAGATAGTTTGAGGTAACACCGAAACGACCGGAGGCAACCTGTTTGATTGCACTGCGACGCGAATCGCCGTTGCTATCTTTAATGAAGCGAGCCGGATCCTCCCCGCCTTCCCCTGTGTTGGATTTACCGCCAACACGGTTCATGGCGATCGCCAAATCCTCATGCGCTTCCTTACTGATGGAACCGAAGGACATCGCACCCGTTTTGAAACGGCGCATGATGTTTTCCACGGATTCCACTTCTTCCAGAGGAACTGCAGGTCCCACCGGTTTCAGTTTCAGCATGGAGCGAATGGTCAGCAATTGATCATTTTCACCCTGTACCAGTTTGGCATACTTTTTGTACAGGTTGTAATCCCCGGTACGAACGGCATGCTGCAGCGTATGAATCGTTTGTGGATTGAACAGATGTTCTTCCCCGTCATTACGCCACTGATATTCACCGCCGGAATCCAGCACTTTGTCATTGCCGTCTTTGTCCGTAAAGGCCCGATTGTGATGGGTCAATACCTCAGCAGCCACTTCTTCCAGACCAATACCGCCGATACGGGAAGGTGTCCATGTAAAGTAACGATCAACGAAATCAGACTTCAGGCCAACAGCTTCGAAAATTTGTGCGCCGCGATAGGACTGAATCGTTGAGATCCCCATTTTGGACAATATTTTAATAACGCCTTTGGTTGCGGCTTTAATGTAGTTTTTGACAGCCTTCTCATGCGAGATGCCGCGCAGCAGCCCTTGCTGAATCATGTCATCCAGCGTTTCAAACGCCAGATAAGGGTTCACGGCACTTACACCGTAGCCCAGCAGCAATGCATAGTGATGAATATCACGCGGCTCTGCCGATTCCAGCAAAATGCTGACTTTGGTTCTTGTACCCTGACGGATCAGGTGGTGATGCAGACCTGCAACTGCGAGCAGTGCCGGAATGGCTGCATTCTCAGCATCCACGCCACGGTCAGACAGGATCAGGATATTATGACCTTTGTCAATAACACGGTCAGCTGCTTCGAAGAGCAAATCCATCGCTTTGCGAAGTCCTTCTGCTCCTTCTTTGGCCGTGAAGAAAATCGGGATGGTCATGGAGCGGAATCCTGGACGACGCACGTGACGAATCTTCGCGAAATCTTCATTGGACAAAACTGGCGTATCCAGACGAATCTGACGACAGCTTTCCGGTTCAGGGTTGAGCAGGTTGCGCTCCGGCCCAATCGTTGTTGCCGTAGACGTTACGATCTCTTCACGGATCGCATCAATCGGCGGATTGGTTACCTGTGCAAACATTTGTTTGAAGTAGTTATACAAACGCTGCGGACGATCCGACAGCACTGCCAGTGGTGCATCATAACCCATGGAACCTGTAGCTTCCATACCTGTGGAGGCCATTGGCTCCAGCACTTTGCGCAGTTCTTCAAATGTATATCCATAGGCCAGCTGAAGCTGGGTCACGTTATCATGTTTTGGATCGGGAAGTTCCGGTGCTTCCGGCAATTCATTCAGATCCATCAAGTGCTCATCGAGCCAATCCTGATACGGATTCTCGGCTGCAATCAGAGCTTTTACTTCCTCATCCGAGATGATGCGGCCTTCCTGTGTATCCACGAGAAGCATACGACCTGGACGCAGACGGTCTTTGTAAAGAATATCTTCCGGAGCAATATCAAGCACTCCTACCTCGGAGGACAAAATAATGCGGTCGTCTTTGGTTACATAGTAACGCGCCGGACGAAGACCGTTACGGTCCAGTGTTGCACCAATCTGCAGACCATCGGTAAAAGCCATCGCTGCCGGTCCATCCCATGGCTCCATCATTGTGCTGTGATATTCGTAGAATGCCTTTTTGGCCGGATCCATTCCCTCGTCCGTACTCCAAGGCTCAGGAACCATCATCATGGCCACGTGTGGCAATGAACGCCCGCTCAAATACAAGAACTCCAGTGTGTTATCAAACATTGCTGTATCCGAACCGTCCGGATTGATAATCGGCTTCACTTTGGAGATATCGTTGCCGAACACTTCGCTCTCAAACAGCGATTGACGTGCATGCATCCAGTTCACGTTACCACGCATCGTGTTGATCTCACCGTTGTGGATCATGAAACGATACGGGTGGGCACGTTCCCAGCTCGGGAATGTATTCGTGCTGAAACGGGAGTGCACGAGTGCAATCGCCGATTCAACCAGATCTTCCTGCAAATCAAGATAGAACTGTCCAACCTGTTCAGTGGTCAGCATGCCTTTGTAGACAATTTTGCGACAAGACAAGCTCGGCAGATAGAAGGAACCGCCTTCTTTCTCATCCGCGGAATAACGAATAGCCAGCTCAGCACGTCTGCGAATCACATACAGCTTGCGCTCAAACGCCAGCTCATCGTTCAGATCCGCTGATCTGCCAATGAACACCTGACGAACATAAGGCTTCGCAGCCAGTGCAGAACGACCGAGCATCTCATCAAAGGTCGGCACATCCCGGAAACCGAGGAACGTCTGTCCTTCTTCTTCAATGATCTTCTTCAGGCTCTCCTGGTGTGCGTTACGAATCTCAGGATCCTGAGAAAGGAACAGCATCCCTACGCCATAAGCTCCCTGATCTGGCAGCGCAAAGCCGAGACGTTCTGCTTCCTGTGCAAAGTAACGATGTGGAATCTGAATCAAAATACCGGCTCCGTCACCGGAATTCGGCTCACTGCCCTGTCCCCCGCGGTGCTCCATATTACTGAGCATGGTCAGTGCCTGACTAACGATATCGTGTGAAGGTACTCCTTTGATGTTGGCAACAAAACCCATTCCGCATGCATCTTTTTCGAACTGTGGGTCATACAAACCCTGTTTAGGAGGTAATCCGATGTGTCTCATGGAACGCAACCTTTCTATAATGAAGTATTTCGGAAAGATCAAGAACATAGGCAACAAGCAACAATGAAACGGGAGGAGCGGGCCTTTTGGATAAGAGCCTGCTGGAATGAACGGGGTGACCACAATCGGGTCATCAGATTAAGAGTGCTTCTGCTGCTGGAGAAGAAGTCATGAATTGAAGTGCTTCCGGGCAAGCCGGGTAAAAAGCACTGAATATAATTACTCGCAATCGCTGGCACGACTGCTGAAATGGAGCGACGTTTTTTGATATAGTTCTATTATTTTAACACTGACCTAACATCAGCGCAATTTAAACTTTTTAATACCTCTGATAAGAAATGTTTTGCAGTACAGCTTTAGTGTAATGACGTTTAAATTCATCTCTTTTTCGAATAATTATACACATTTTATGTTAGAGTACAACTGAATTTATCTGCTGACAAAAGAAAATCATTCCATATGCAGCCTGCATTTCTGCTTCATATCACCAAAATCTTCATTCCTTTTCGAGCAAAGTGCTGCCCGAACATGCATTTGTATACAAAAAGAGCCTGCAACCCTTTTTTAGGGTCACAAGCTCTTTGCACTTTTTGACTACTATATTGCATAATTTTGATACTGTGCAACAAAGTTTATTTTTTGATCTGGGATGTTGCTGCGCAGTACTTCAGACTTATGCTGTCACTACTTGACCTGATTCGGCCTTTTCGGCTTCTTTTTTCGGACGCCGGCCATTCCAGAGGAAGAATGCCAGTGTCAACAAAACGGATACGCCTGCGTAGATCGCCAGGATTCCTGCCTGATGCCACATCACATCGATATTCCCACTGGATACGACTGCCTTGAAGCCCATAATGCTGTGAGTCATCGGCAGCCATGGGGTAAACGCCTGAAGCCAGGATGGAATCAATTCTACCGGGAAAGTACCTGCACTTGCCGCAAGCTGGAATACCAGCAGCAGAATGACCACGTAACGTCCGGGCAGATCAAGCCAGGTTACCAGCGCCTGAACAATCAGCATAAATGTCAGTCCCGTAATTATCGTGAATAGATAGAACAGCGGTACGCTGTGCGTCTCCAGACCAAGGCCATACAGCATGAAACTTGCAACGATAACGGATTGGAAAATGCTCATCGAACCAAATACGAGCGTACGGCTTACAAAACGGCTCCAGCCGGATGCGCCAGGTACGGACGTATCACGCATTTTCAAAATAATCGTAGAAATCAGGGATCCGACAAATAATCCAATGGACAGGAAGAACGGTGTTAATCCCGTACCATAATTGGACACGGCTTCCTCTTCGTTCTCAGCTGAGTTGATCGGTTCAGCAAACATATTGACCACGTCATCGGTTTTCTTCACTTCAGACGTTTTCTGAGCGGCATCATTCAGCTTGGTCGCCAGTTCATTTGAGCCGTCTTTGAGCTCAGTCAAACCATCAGCCAGTTCGCCAGCTCCATCTCCAAGTTGTTTGGAACCGTCAGCCAGAGAACTCACACCACCGCTCAGCTTGCCTACACCCGTTTGCAGGGCACTTGTGCCTGTGCCGAGTTGTTTGGCTCCATCGACCAGCTGAGTACCGCCGCTTGCGGCTTCACCCAGTTTGCCGCTAAACTGCTTCAGTCCGTCGGAGAGCTTCGCTCCGCCTTCGCTAAGCTGGTTGGCACCAGCCAGCAGCTGCTGCTGTCCATCGGCGAGCTGGTCTGCACCAGTCAGCAGCTGCTGTTGTCCACTATGCAGCTCTGTCGCTCCGGCAGCAAGCTGCTGGTTGCCTTGGTGAAGTTGATCTGCACCTTGTGCCAGCTTCTGTTCGCTCTCATGCAGCTGCGCACTGCCTTCTGCAACGGCCTCACTTGCTGCGAGCAGCTTCTGTACGTCCTCGCTCGCAGCCAGCTCCGGATTGGATGCAGCCAGCTGCTTCAATCCGTCTGCCACACCTTGGGCGCCGTCTGCCACCTTGCCGCTGCCGTCTACAGCCGACTGCAAACCTGTTGCCAGAGTGCCACTACCTTGCACTGCGCTTTGCAGACCTTCGGACAGTTTCGCACTGCCCTGTTCGGATGACTGCAGCCCTGTCTGCAGCTTGCCTGTGCCATCAATAGACGACTGGAGGCCTGCTGCCAGTTTGTCACTGCCATCCTTTAATTGGTCTGCCCCGCTTTGAAGCTGATCCGAGGCTGCCGTCTGGAGCTGTTGCAGACCGGATACCAGACTGCTTGTTCCGCTTTCCAACTTGGTCGCCCCGGTATGCAGTGCGTTAACTCCGTCGCTCAATGGAGATAAACCATCCTGAAGTTCCAGCGTTCCGGATGCCAGTTTGGCCAGATTGTCCTTCAGCTTGACCGCACCATCATCCAGCTTGCCTGCTCCCGTATTCAGTTCACCCGCGCCATCACCGGCTTCCGCCAGTCCGTCAGACACTTCGGTGAACTTGTCGAGCAGCGTTTCCGCATAAGCCTCAGTCACCTTGGCAGATACTTTCGCTTTCAGATCCTTGATCGCCGTCTTGCCAATCTGTGCACCTACGAAGCTATAATTGCCATTTGGTTCGTAGATCAGTTCAGCTGGCTGCGGTTTATCATCAAGCAGCGTTGTTGCCTGGGAGGAGAAATTCTCAGGAATTGTGATTTGCATGTAATACTTGTCGTTCTGCATGCCTTCTTTGGCCTGCGATGCATTGACAAACTCCCATTCAAAATCTCCATTTTTCTTCAACTCATCCACCAGGTCGTCGCCCACTTGCAAGGATTTGCCTTCGAGTTCTGCACCCTTGTCGAGATTGACTACAGCCACCGGCATCTGGTCAACATGACCATATGGGTCCCAATAGGCAGCCAGATAGATGCCGCTGTACAGGATCGGGATAAACATAACTGCAATGACGGGGATCAACACCTTCGGGTTTCTCACGGCCGATCCCACATCCTTGAAAAACACGGATAAAGATTTCATGTCATTTTCTCCCCTAACTCTCTGCTCCGTGAGCAGGAATAACTTCATGTAAATAAATGAATCAATTCAGCAACTTGCTGAAATACGAACTGACCATTTTCCCCAAACGGTCAATTTAAGACAAAAAAACAAACCTGCCTCTCGACAAGCCTCACTGTCCTCACGTTAGTAAATAACCCATATTATAGTAGGGAATTTTCAAAATTACGTGATGGCAGCAATTCCTTCCATTAAGAAAAGGCGAAAGTAATTTTTGATTTCCTCTTTGCTGAGCGGTTCATGCTGCTTGTTCCAATCGGAGGTGAGCGCAATGTACAAGCGGATCATCATGAAGGCCACCACTTGCGGATCACAATCCCGAATCTCACCGCTGTCTCTGGCTTTCTCCAGCTCCTTGGACAGGAAATCGGAAATGACCTTCTCCACCTTGTCCAGACCTTCCTTGGCCTGAAGCGTTCCAAAATCCTTGAGCTCCTGGGACAACTTAACCAGTAAGTCATGGTCACGACGGAATTCCAGCAATGAATCCAGCACACGAAACAGGTTATCAAAAAAGGCACTTTCCTGATGAACTTCGCGGTGGGCAATGTTCTTCATCTCCTGGATCACTTCCACCAGAATTTGATCAAACAACTGCTCCTTGTTCGTAAAAAAGGTGTAAATTGTTCCTTTGCCAACATTCGCAATCTTGGCTACCTGATCCATCGTGGTAGCTTTGTATCCAAACATGGCGAACGACTGAGCTGCTGCATGGATGACCTGCTGCCTCCGGTCAATCGGAGCCATCATATCCCCTCCTTAATTGCATTCTCCTTGTAAAATGACCAAAAATACAATCCGGTCATTCGGTCAAAACTTACAATATCACCTTCGTCAACAGATTGCAACCCTAACATTACAAATTTGTGTTAATTTATTTTAACCGAAATGCAGTGGAAAGTGATTCAATCGTCGTCTATAGTGTATGATGATTCCAATAATACGGATAGAACGAAGATTGACTGTCTCAGAACATCAAGTTCCGTGTAAATATTTATGGAATGAACATCATTTTCCGTTTCGCTGTATATTCATGTAGTAATGAAGGGTACGGCATAACAGTGAACTTATCAAATTTAAACTTATGAATAAAGGTGAACTCATGCGAAAACCAAGAGTGCTCTTATTATCCGAAGGTTTCGGCACCGGTCACACCCAGGCCGCACATGCACTGGCAAGCGGCATCAAAAAGGTCAGTCCACATGTCCATAGTCGTGTCATCGAACTCGGCAAATTTTTGAATCCGACGGTGGCTCCGCTTATTTTTTCCGCTTATCGAAAAACATTATCCGTCCAGCCCAAACTCGTCAGCATGCTGTATCGGACACAATATAATAAATCGTTGAACGGGCTCACCAAACTCGCTCTGCATCGGATTTTTTATACTCAGACCGCACAGGTTGTATCGCAATTGAAGCCGGATGCCGTAATCTGCACCCATCCGTTTCCAAATGCGGTTATTTCCCGGCTGAAACGTCAGGGATTGAACATTCCACTGTATACCGTTATCACTGACTACGATGTACATGGCACATGGATCAACCCGGAAGTTAACCAGTATCTTGTTTCTACCCCTCAGGTAAAAGCACTGCTCGAGATCCGCGGGGTCGATCCCTCCCGAATCCAGGTTACGGGAATTCCCGTGCATCCTGACTTTTGGGAAGCAGGTGACAAAGTACGCCTCCGTCAGGAAATGGGATTGCAAAACATGCCAACGGCACTGCTGATGGGTGGTGGCTGGGGACTTTCATTTGACGAAGAGCATATGAAACTATTAACCTCCTGGGCGGATCGGATACAGCTCGTGTTCTGTCTCGGAAGCAACGAGAAAATGATCGCCAAAATGAAGGAGATGTCCTGCTTCCAGCATCCGAACATCCGCATTCTCGGTTACACCCGTGAAGTAAGCAAGCTGATGGACGTTTCCGATGTACTCATTACAAAACCAGGCGGCATGACTTGCACCGAAGCCTTGGCCAAAGGGCTGCCCATGTTATTCATTCCACCGCTCCCAGGCCAGGAAGAAGAAAACTGTGAGTATTTTGTACAAGCCGGATATGGCCAGGTTATTCATTCATCAGACGTGATTACCGAGCGCTTCAGACAACTATGCGGGCAGACCGAGGTATCACTTGAAGCTGAAAGCCAGCTGAAAGTTGTGCGCAAACCGTGGAATCGACAAACCTATGATCCTACGTCTTGTGCACAGGCTGTTCACGAATTATTGTTCCCGGCTACAGCCGAGCTCTCCTCCACGACCAAGGAACGCTTCAAAGCCGGAATTCCTGCCACAACGCTGTCAGGTACCCGAATTCCATTCTAAGGCTTCTAAGACCCCTTGAAACGTCTCTACGAGGGTGTTGGTTGAAGAAAGGCGAGCCCTGCCCCAAAATCTGATATCTTGGAATATAAAATTACACAAAAAGGTTCCCCTCCGCATTTTGGAAGGGAACCTTCTTCAATTTCATTTTCATATCACGTATGATTTACCAGAAAAAAGGGTAATTTAAAATATAAAGATCATTTCAAATAACTGAATAAAACTCTGTTCTAGGACTTTTCAGGGTTAGTCTAATGTAAACACAGTTAACTACCCTGCCTGTTTGCAGAATTTACAGGTCAATTACTTGTAAAAAGTATGATGACCAATCGTTTTTACTTTTTTCTTGGAATGGGCAACTGTCAGATCATCCGCAAGCGTCAATGAAAGGAAATAATACGTATCATCGGCGACTTCCTTCTGCCCGTTCAACGCAGCATTAACTGCCTTCACGCTGTCCTCATTGGGAACAACACGCTTCAGACGCCCGTTAGCTACTGGACTGAATTGGGATTTCTGATAGATTACCTTGTAAATGGAATCGGGAAAATTGGCTGACCGCAGCCGGTTTAAGACAACATTGGCAACTGCCACTTTGCCTTCGTACGGTTCACCTTCCGCCTCTGCCATGACAATTTTTTGCAGCAGAAGCAGCTCTTTATCGGACACACTGTATGACCAGGTTGCAAGTTTCGATTCTTCCTGCGTCAGAAGTTTGGTCCGCGTAAAGTAAAGTTTTTGGGGGGGAGTTGTTAGTGCAGCAGCCGCTTTGGCTTTCTCTATTTTGGCCAATTTCAAGGCAGCTTCTTTTTTGGCTTTGGCTTCAGCCGCAGCTCTGGCCTTCTGTTTGGCCTTGGCTTCGTTCAGTTCCTGCTCTTCCTGAGCAGCCGTAAGCCAGTCCTTGGCTGGCAGTGAAACTGTCCAGTTTGCAGAATGAATCGATGGTTCAGCAGACAGACTTGTCCCGTCTACCATCATTCGCCTGTCTTCATCAGAAGAAGATGATCCGTTATTTTGCACAGAAGCCGCAAGTTCGGTCATCTGTTTACTATCACTTGCCTCGTTCCACTTCCCAGTAGCCTGGACTACATTAACCCCCACTATACATACAAGCAGCACAGATAACATCGGTGCTACCCAACGATTCTTGCTTATAATATCCATTCGAAGATTCCTCCTGTCGCAACAATTCCCTTAACTAAGTAACCCAAAAAAAAGAATTTGAATAACGATGGCTAATATTACATAGGGATAAACGTAATGTCAATGTGATTTTATGTCATAAAAACGAGTTTCAGGAAAAAGAAAACGTATCCACAACCTCATACATTGGCGATTGTCCCAGCCTTGTCACATAAAGTACAAAGTCCTCTACCAGCCATGATTTAGCACCCAAGGAATGTTCCGGAAGTACTCCATTAATCCCTTTATCTTCATTTCCTGGAAGCAAACCCAGAAATTTTCGCGCAATTGTAATGTGTGGCGAATAAGGTCTTAATTCTGCTACATACCCAAGAGCCGATGTGGCCTCCACAATCTTATTGTGCAGCCGATTCAATGACTCCAGTTCTCCGTCCACACCCTTCCACAATACCTTCGGTGCATCCTTGAGACCAAATGTCCCCCACCCGGAAGTTTGCAGTTCAAACGGCTGAAATCCACTGCTCGCCGTGCGCAGCGCTTTGCGCAGATGCCCGATATCACTCACGAGTGTATCTCCCAGAAATTGCAAGGTAATATGGTAATCCCGATGATCCGTCCATTTGCGAAAATCGAGCTTGTTCTTCACCAGCCCTGCATCAAATTGAATGGACTCCTGAACAGCTGCCGGGACGCGAATCGCTGTAAACAATCTTTCCCGCCGTGATGGTAGATCCGTATATGAATAGTTATTCATCATCGTATACACCTCTCTAAAGTTCGTTCTATTATTTCATATTCCTATGTATTGTTTCAAGCTGGGTAATTATAGATTGACACAAGTGTCGGTACTTGCACATGAGGCTGCATTCCTGCCTTTCTGCATAATCTTCTCAAATCTGCTACACTTAACTCACAAAATCAATTGAATTCAGGAGGTTACACACAATGGGTAAAATTGTATGTTTTCCATCTCTATCTACGGAGCAAAAGCAGCGCATTTTAGATGCCGCACCCGGCTATTCGCTGACCGTTAGCAAAGCCAAGGAGATTGACCCAGCGGAGTTAAAGGAAGCTGAAATCATTGTAGGCTGGTCTCCCCTTGTCACTGAACATGTACTAAAAGAAGATAGCCCACTGAAGTGGATCCAGGTCTGGTCCGCCGGTGTGGATAACCTCCCATTTTCGGATTTGGAACAAAAGAACATTCAGGTGACCAGTGCAAATGGCGTACATGCCATTCCAATCACTGAAATTATTATAGGCATGATGTTATCGCACAGCCGCTGGCTGAGACAAGCCATGCTTCATCAACAAGAAGCCGAGTGGAAAGCTCCCGGCAAACCTCTGCCAGAACTGCACGGCAAAACAGCCGTTATTGTAGGTGTAGGAG
Source organism: Paenibacillus xylanilyticus (assembly GCF_047246825.1). Lineage (GTDB taxonomy): Bacteria > Bacillota > Bacilli > Paenibacillales > Paenibacillaceae > Paenibacillus > Paenibacillus xylanilyticus_B. The sequence continues at coordinate 2,690,661 of NZ_JBFOLB010000001.1, forward strand.
AAATCGGCACCGAGACTGCCCGCATTCTCAAGGCCTTTGGCATGAATGTGATTGGGGTTCGCCGCTCCGGCAAGGACGTCCCTAATGTCGACCACATGTATGACATGTCCGGACTGCATGAAGCTTTGGGCAAAGGTGATTATGTCATTAACATACTGCCCCTTACTGACGAAACCCACCATTTATATGATCAGACTGCATTCGAACATTTTAAACCAGGTTCCTGCTTCGTTAATGTAGGACGAGGTCCAAGCGTGAACACGGAAGCGCTGCTTCATGCACTGGACAGCGGGCATATAGCCTTTGCTGCACTCGATGTATTTGAAGAAGAGCCCCTTCCTGCAGAACACCCGTTATGGAAAATGGACAATGTGTTAATTACTCCCCATATCGCAGGAAGTACGGAGCAATATACCGATCGTGCGCTAGATATTTTTGTAGAAAATCTGGAAGCCCATCTGGCTGGCAAAACACTCCCACGCAACTTGGTTGACTATAGTCATAAATACTAATTCATCCGCTATTTTCCATGCATAATTGTACAAATGCTTTACTATTATTTCTAAAAATCGAAATAAAAAAACCTCCACATCGGAAATTGTTTCATTCCGGCATGGAGGTTTCTTCTATTATATAACTATGTGCATAACCAAATGTGACGTATAAACGTTCCTTTACGAACGGTGCAATACTGATTCACTTCCCAGCCCGCTGCGAGCAGATGCTCTTCCACCCATTCGGTGGATACAACTATGGCTCGTTTCGTCAACCTGCGCAGACTTGTCAGCATGCCCCGCTGTTCTTCGTCCGGGAGAACGGAGCATAGATTGTAGGGCATGTCCAAAATCGCCGCGTCGTAATAACCGTCTAATTCATTCATGTCTCCAAGCGTAATGCAAGCCGAATCATACCCATAATGTGGAAGATTGATTCGCGCTCCCTGAACCGCCAAAGGATTCAGATCGTTCCCTCTTGTTTCGATGCCCATGGACAGAGCTTCAATGACTACCGTGCCCATGCCGCAGCATGGATCAAGCAGCCGATGGTTATCCACTTTCGGTATGGCTATGTTAACGAGCGCTCTCGCTAGCGTAACTCCGAGACCGGTTGAATAATTTTGCGGCTTATGCTGATGACTTTGCCACGAGCGATCCGCTACTGTCCACCGACCCAAGATCCATTTTCTACCTGTCCGTATTAGTCCAAAAGTCACTTTCGGTTGTTTCATCTGTGCCTTGCCTCTGATGCACATCCCCACTTCTCGCTCCAACTGGCGGGAACGGTCATAGTCAGGCATATGATCTCCTTCTTTTAGACAAACCACCTTGAACGTTTCTTCCGGAAGCAAGTGGATCTGCGCAGCAGCTGGAAGCAGGTCATTCACCGTGTCAGCTTCCGATAACACATCCAGCCTCCCATGGATAAATGGACTTCGGCCTGGTGGAACCTCAATATTGGATCGGACATATGACCTGGAATCCAAATGTGCCTCCGAATCTAAACCAAACATTGTACTTAGCTCAAGCGTACATAATTCAAGTTCATTTTCGTGACAAGCAAAAGTATACACGTATTTTTTGTTGGTTGAACTTCGTTCTGAATCAGTCAAAACTATAGCCGTCCTTCATGTTTCTTCTATTATAAGAAGAAGGTTTATATTTTTAATTTTTCAATGGAAGCAAGCAGGTCGTCAGACAGTTCCTTCAAAGTTTGAATGCTGCCGCTGATCGTTTCCATGGAGCTTACTTGTTCTTCCGCCGAGGCAGATACTTCCTCTACACTGGCTGCGGATTGTTCCGATACAGCAGAGATTTGTTGGCTAAAATCATTCATGCGCCCGCTCGCTTCCTGCATGCCTTCCAACCCAGCGGTCATTGTTCCAATGACCTGAACCATTCCCTCTACCGATTCGTTAATGGTTTGGAACAGATTGCCCGAAGTACGCACATGCTCTTGCCCCAGCTCAGTCTCCCGAACGCCCGTACGCAATTCTGCAACTACGCCTTGGGAATCCTGCTGGATATCCTCGGTAATCACCGTAATTTCCTCCACTGAAGTCTGGACAGCCTCTGACAGCTTCCGAACTTCAGCTGCTACAACGGCGAACCCGCGTCCGCTCTCTCCCGCACGAGCCGCCTCAATGGAAGCATTCAATGCAAGCAGGTTGGTTTGGCGGGCAATGTCACGAATGACCTGAACCAGCTTGGAGATATCCTCGTTTTTACGGTTTAGCTGTTCCATCCGGTTCATGGAAGCCGAGACAGCGCCAGCGATCTGCTGCATTTGCTGCACCGACTGCTCCATGGCTTTGCGTCCGTTCAATCCCTGCTCCAGCACACGATCTGACATTAAACTAAGCCGGTTTCCTTGATCAGCATGCTTTTGAATGTGCTCGTTCAACCCCTCAACGGTACGTGCCGATTCCACTGCGGTTACTGCCTGACTCTCCGCTGCCTTAGCCGACTCTTCCATCGTTATCGCAATCTGGCGACTCCCGATCTTGACCTCTTCCGAAGAAATAGCCAGCTCGTTGCTCTGACGATTCACCGCTTCGGCAACACGTCTGACATTCAATACCATGGAGGTTAGATTACCTTTCATCGTATTTACCGCTTTGGCCAGAAGCCCTACTTCGTCTTCATGTTTGGTATGTACATCCTGCACATTCAATTGGCCTTCTGCAATCAGCTTCACCGCACTGATGACCCGCAGCAGCGGTTTAACAACCTGGGAACGGATTATGGGAATCGCGATGGCCGTAATCGCAATCATAATCAGCACTCCAACAATAATGGTCATTCTTCCATTCTGCACGGACCTGATCGTTTGTGCAGCAGAGAGATCCGACTGATTCTGATTGTACTCCACCAGATAATCCAGATCGACCTGCATGGCATCGAAGGAATCAGCTCCTTTTTCCGATACTTCCCTGGCCAGTTGGGATTGTCCTTGATCACTCAGATTGATCGCTTGGGTATTCAGCTTGAGGTAAGCTGCCCACTTCGTCTTGAAAGCATCCCAATGTTCCTGTTCATCTGCTGCTTTCTCCTGCTGATCGTATATTTTAATGGTCTGCACCGTTTCGCGAATATAGTTGGTACGCTCTTCAGCGAGCCCAGCCTTGTCCTCGTCCTGAGCATCAAAGTGGCGGTAACTCAATGACAAAATATGTTCCGTAGTATAGTTCAACCGGTTAATCTGCTGAATCGAAGGCATCCAATTGCCCGTAATCTCATTGGTATTCGCTTCCATTGCATTCAACCGGGTAATGATGGTGACGCTAAGGAGAATTAAACAGAGGATTAACAAATAGAACGCGATGCTGATACGCAGACCGATACTCCTGACCTTGAATCTGCTGAACATGTGATTTCCCCCTTATGCCTTATTCGGAGCCAATCCGATTTTTCGGTTCTTTGGTCTTGGTTTTACCCTTCTTTTGGCATCTTGTAATATACTCTTTTATCATATGCGGATGGGTAAACTGACGTAAAGTATTATAACATTATTTTGTTGAAGACAGGCTTTGTTTTGTAAAATCTTATGCCTCCCACATACCAGGATTCAACAAAGATACATTATGTAACATGCACAAAAGTGAAATGAGAAAAGAGCTGCAGCATACGGAGGAAACCCGATCTGCAGCCCTTCAAACGTGCAAGGTTGGCCTTTGGCAGGACGGACACTTAAGGAACTGATCAACCGTTACTCATTCAACTGAATACCTTCCCCGCCTCAGCCAATAAATGATAAGACTTAAGTCTCCGTTCGTAATCCGGACCGGCTGTAACAACAAGGAAGTGCTTGGTCTCCAGTCGCTCACTTACCTGGCTTAATTGTTCCCAGATCTTCGCTGCTGTTCCAGCAAAGTGTTTACGCGCCTCGCCATCATCCATGCCTCTCGCTTCGCTGTTGGGGGTATTCGTGTTTTTGTCATACTCTCTCGTGGCGGACGGCTGAGCTGATACATCTTGTCCACTCCTTTTGCGCCGATCTGCCATTTCCCGACTCCAACCTTGAGCTTCTGCCTCTGTCTCCGCACACAATACACTGACCGCAACCATAACTCTTGGTTCATTCATGGTTTTGCTTGGTTTAAACCCCTCACGATACCGCCTTACAGCCTCCGTACCATCGGCATCGCTCATAAACTGACCGAATACATACCCCATTCCAAACTGTGCAGCAAATTCAGCACTTTTGACATTCGTGCCCAGCATCCACAGGGAGATGGGTCGTTCCGGGATCGGCCTGGCCGTTACCGGATGCTCCTCATAGGCGTATCGGTCTTCGAGCAGTTCGGTCAGTGCAGCCAGCGATTCAGGCAATTTGGACACATGCTGCAAGTAATTGCCGCTGAGTGCCATGGTTGCATGCGGCCCACCACCCGGAGCCCGTCCAAGACCCAGTTCAATCCGGCCCGGATAGAGTGCGGCCAGCAGCCGAAATGACTCAGCCACCTTGAGCGGGCTGTAGTGCGGCAGCAATACTGCACCAGAACCAAGCTGGATCGAATTGGTCCTGGCCCCGATATGCGCGAGCAGCACTTCAGGTGATGCTGATGCCAGCTCATCCATATCATGATGCTCAGACGTCCAGTACCGGGTGTAACCCCAGGCTTCGGCTTGTTGTGCCAATGTTACGGACTGCTGCAAAGCCTGTTCCGCTGTTGCGCCATCCAACCTTGGCACCAGGTCAAGCACGCCCAGACTGAACGTTTGGCTTGCGATGTTGTTTGTGCCTCCGCCTGTGTTTGTATCCAAGCGTCTCACTCCTTATCCCTAGTCCAGATCGTAGATGGAACCTACCTTCAGACCATACAATTCATTGTATATTTTCTCGGCAAATGCATCGGTCATTCCGGCAATATAATCGATCACCATATGCTCCCAGGTCCAGATCGGATGCGCCTTGGCCTGATCTTTCTCATATCGCTGCAGCCAGTCGGATGGAATAATCGATTTGGACGTTTCCGGATCTAGGAACGCATCCCACAGCCGTTTAATCATCCATTCACTGCGTTTTTGCAGGCGCTGTACACGCAGGTCGCGAATCATGGTCACCCAGGCAAAGCTCTTGAGCACACTCACCGTACGCAGCATGTCGAGATCCTCGGCACCTTCCCGGACAAACGTGACCTTTTTCCAGTCTCCGTCGTCAATTACGCCCAGACTGCCTACAAAAAGGCTGACCCAGTACGCTTTGACTTCCCGGCGAGTACGGGAGTAATCATGCTCGCAGAATGGCATCTTTTCATTCCAGACGCGCAGGAACGAAGCGAGCACTTCTTCTACCTTTTGCCCAATCGCCTCTCTGGTCCATCCGTTCCAGAACAGATCCTCCAGCGTCGTGATCTTATCCACAATCAATCGATGGATATGCGGATCCTGCAAGAAATGCTCATGCACTTCGATTTTGCCTGCCTTGATCCCATCCTCCAGATCATGTGCGGAGTAGGCAATATCGTCGCAAAGGTCCATCAGCTGGGCTTCCAGCGTCTTTTTGCCTGCCGGCATGTTCCACCGATTACGGATCTCATGGATATATTGCCATTCATGATGGTACATGCCTTTCTTGCTCTCGGTCCCAGGATAAGGATACTTGTTGATTCCGAGCAGCACGGCATCAGACAGGTTCAGTCCATCAATATCTTCGCGTTTCTCCAGGAACATGATGAGACGGAAGTTATGCGCATTGCCTTCAAAGTGCTCGTATTTCCGCTTCAGCTCTGCCCGAATTTCCGGTTCCTGCTGGGGTGATTTAGCCCCCCGGCTTTTCTTCATGATCTTCTTGACCTCGGTGTTGATCAGGTCATCCAAAATGCCGTCCAGCACTTCTTCTCCTTTATGTCCAAAAGGCGGGTGTCCGAAATCATGCGCAATCGCGGCACATTCCACCACTTCCGAATCGATAATAAGTCCCGGGCTGTCCGCCTGGCTCCAATCCACTTGGGGATAACGACGAAGCAGGCTTCTTGCCGCCTCTCGGGCAATCTGTGCCACCTCAAGTGAGTGAGTCAACCGGGTGCGGTAATAATCGCCTGTTCCGGCGCCAAACACCTGGGATTTGCCCTGCAACCGACGGAAGGTCGGTGAATGAATCAGTCTGGAATAGTCCCGCTCATACGCTGCGCGAGCCCCATCCAGTTTGGTAAGTTCAGGGTATTGTCTATGTTCTCTCAGATCGTTCCATTGCATGTGATCACTCCTAGCCGACTGTCTCTATTTTGAGTGATTATACACAACATCAGTCGTTTCGAAAAGCAAAACCTGTCTGCGATTGTCATCTCTTCTCACATCAACTTGTGATGTACAGTCTTCTTCTTTTATTATACCCCGACAGACTATCATCCGTGCACCTAAATGAATAAATGATATACATGAAAATAGGAATACATTCAGACAATTTAGAGATACATTCCGATAATTCAAAAAGATAGGATAAAAGGTGCTAATGAGCATCGGTGGCCGTTCCGGTTACGGATCGTTCTTTCGATCGCTGTTGTCTCCAGGTTTTCTGAATTTCCCTTTGCAAGGGAAAAACCCGGAGACAAACGCGAACGCTTCGCTTCTCCAGAATCGATTCCGTCCCCTCCACTAATTCGCTGCTGACCGCTATGAATTTCATTAAATAGTCTAGAAGGATTAAAACCTTTCTCTCATGATTAGACAATCGCACATTGCAGTCAGCACTCCCATGATCCTCTGTCTCCCATTTTGTTTCCTTGGTGGGGAGAAAATAAAAAACCGACAGGGACGGAATGCCCTGCCGGGTGGAGATGGTCAGCGCTGCGCTCGCTGCCCTATTATGCATAAGAAATGCCACAGTGTTAAGCTGCGCGCATAATATAATGCTCAAGCTCGGTGAGGTGGTTACACCATCACTTTGCAGATGTCGTTTGTGAACTCTACCGGATCCTGGATCGGCAAGCCTTCGATCAGTAACGCCTGATGATACAGCAAGCTTGTGTACAGGCTCAGTTTTTCCTTATCCTGTGCGTAAGCGTCCTTCAGGGATTTGAAGACATCGTGATTGACGTTGATCTCCAGCACCTTGTCCGCTTGTACATTCTCGCTGTTCGGCATGGCTTTCAGGATTTTCTCCATTTCGATGGTCAATTCACCTTCGGTGGACAAACATACCGGATGGCTTCTCAGGCGTTTGGAAGCCTTCACGGCTTTTACTTTACCTGCGAGCTGTGCTTGCATTGCTTCGAACAATTCCTTATTGTCATTGTCCTCTGCTTCATTTTTCTCTTTGTCCTCGCTGTCTTCGATACCCAGGTCACCACTGGAGATGGATTTGAATTCTTTCTCCTTGTAGTTCATGATCATTTTGATCGCGAATTCATCGATGTCCTCTGTGAAGTACAGCACTTCATACCCTTTATCGAGTACACCCTCGATCTGAGGCAGCTTCTCGATCCGTTCAATGGATTCACCAGATGCGTAGTAGATGTACTTCTGGTCTTCAGGCATTCTGGAGACGTATTCGTCCAGGCTCACCAGCTTTTTCTCTTTGGAAGAAGAGAACAGCAGCAGATCCTGCAGTGTATCCTTGTTTACGCCATAGTCGCTGTATACGCCATATTTCAACTGACGTCCAAAAGCTTGATAGAACTTCTCGTAGCTCTCCCGGTCGTCCTTCAGCAGGCTTTGCAGTTGGCTCTTGATTTTGTTTTTGATATTTTTCGCGATCAGGCTGAGCTGACGGTCATGCTGCAGCATTTCGCGGGAAATGTTCAGGGACAGGTCTTCCGAATCCACCATACCCTTCACAAAACCAAAGTAGTCCGGCAGCAAATCACCGCATTTGTCCATGATCAGTACACCGTTGGAGTACAATTCAAGACCTTTTTCATACTCTTTCGTATAGTAATCAAACGGCGTGTTCTCCGGGATAAACAGGATTGCATTGTAAACCACTGCGCCATCTGCGCTGATGTGCAGGTGTTTGAGCGGCTTGTCAAAACCGTACCGTTTTTCCATATAGAAGTTGTTGTAGTCTTCTTCGGTCAGCTCGCTTTTGTTTTTGCGCCAGATCGGCACCATGCTGTTCACGGTTTGCTCTTCCTTGTACTCCTCAAACTCGTTCTCCGTACCTTCCTTCGGACGCTGACTTGTCACATCCATCTTGATCGGGTAACGAATGAAGTCGGAATATTTCTTGATGATGGATCTCAGGCGATACTCTTCCAAAAACTCATCATACGAATCCTCTTCGGTGTTCTGTTTGATCGTCAGCACGATCTCCGTACCTACGGAATCTTTCTCGGCTGGTGTGATGGTGTAGCCGTCCGCGCCTTCGGACTCCCATTTCCACGCTTCGTCACTGCCCAACGTTTTACTTGTTACGGTCAGCTTGTCCGCCACCATGAATGCAGAGTAGAAACCTACCCCGAATTGTCCAATGATGTTATGGCCGTCTTTGGCTTCGTTTTCCTTCTTGAATGCCAGGGAACCACTCTTCGCGATAACCCCGAGATTGTTCTCCAGCTCTTCCTGGCTCATCCCGATTCCGGTATCGGTCAGCGTGAGCGTACGGTTCTCTTTGTCGATGGTCAACTTGATGTAATAATCCTCTTTGTTAAACACGAGTGTATCGTCGGTGAGAGCTTTGTAATATATTTTGTCAATGGCATCACTGGAGTTGGAGATCAATTCTCTCAAAAAGATTTCTCTTTGGGTATAGATGGAGTTGATCATCATATCCAGCAAACGTTTGGATTCTGCCTGGAACTGTTTCTTGGCCATGAATGGGTGTTCTCCTTTCAATTTGGATATAGAATGATTGATATGAATATAGAAAGAAGCTGAACATTTTCACAATACCGCTAAGTTGATAGAACTCTTCGATCGCTATGATCCTAGATATCTGAACTCTTGTATAAACTCATTAAAAAAAAGCATGACGTTGTGCGATGCAGCCGTTCCGGTTACGAATCGTTCTTCCGATCGCTGTTATCCCCAGATTTTTTTGATCCAATATTTAAAATGGAAAATCCGGTGATAAAGGCGAGCGCTTCGCTTCTTCAGAATCGATTTCGTCCCCTCCACTACTTTCGCCGTTGAACAGTGCTAATTTTAAAGTTGAGGCAAATATTCAAGTTCTGTAGATCAATGCTCTTCATCCGAGTATTTCCTATCCACTTCGCGTCTCCATGCTCTTTCAGCTGCCAATCTATATTCAAAAACACAATCATTCCATATGTAGTCCTGTAGTAAAAAGCGTCATTTGTTAGCACTCAGATGAGCGGAGTGCTAAACCCTTTCTTTTATATAACATATGGCAAAATTGGGTGTCAATACGCCGGGCGTTATTTTAACAAAATGGGTGATTAACCCTTCATTTATACGCGCACATTTGATTTTAACGTAATCAATCGGACAATACAAAAAGCCAGCTCGAATCAAACTCGAACCGGCTTAGCGCGGCTTAATGATAGGTTAAACTTTATAAGAAGAATTAAATGAACAAATTGTTGTAAGGCTGGGGTGCATTCCTTGTTTATTTCACCATCTTCGGATCAAGGGTGTCACGCAATCCATCCCCGAGTAGGTTGAAGCCGAGTACGGTCAGCATGATGGAAAGCCCGGGAAAGATGAGCGTCCACGGTGCCTTTTGCAGAAACTGACGGGAATCCGAGAGCATTTTGCCCCATTCCGGATCAGGCGGCTGTGCCCCCATGCCAAGGAATCCAAGTGCTGCCGCCTCAATAATCGCTGTTCCGATGCCAAGTGTACCTTGCACAATCAGCGGAGTAAGGCTGTTCGGCAGGATATGACGGAACAATATCCGCATATTATTCGCACCCAGTGTGCGGGCAGACGTAATGAATTCCTCCTGTCTCAAGCTAAGTACACGTGATCGAACCAATCGTCCGTAGGTTGGAATGTTCACAATGGCGATGGCGAGTAATGCATTTTGCAGGGATGGACCAAGAATCGCCACAATGGCGATGGCGAGCAGGATGCCCGGAAAGGCCAATAGGATATCGAATAGACGTGAGATGAGCATATCCACCCATTTTCCGTAAAACCCGGCAACCAGCCCAAGCAATGCTCCCGCAATTATGGAACCGATCACCGAGAAGAATCCTACCCACAACGAGATGCGCGCACCATACAGCACACGTGAAAACACGTCACGCCCCAGATCATCGGTGCCGAACCAATGCTCCGCCGAAGGGGCCTGCAGCCGGTCCGTCAGCACCTGTTCCTTGTAATCGTAAGGGGCGATATACGGAGCAAGGAAGGCCAACAGGATGAAAAATACGATAATGATCAGTCCAGCGAGCGCCAGCCGGTTGCGGCGAAATGTTCTCCAGGCTTCCCGCCACGGAACGGATGCATGTACAGATGCAGCGTCGATGGATTGTCCGGTGTTGGTCGATAATTTGGCCATGCGGCGTCTCCCTTCTTGGATATGAATGAAAGATGAGATGGGACCATTCCTATTTATAGCTAATCCGCGGATCAAACACAGCGTAGAGCAAGTCGACAATTAGATTAATCACCACGAAGAAAAAGGCCACGATCAGAATGCCGCTCTGAATCACGGGGTAGTCCCGCGAACTAATCGCTTCATATATATATCGTCCCACACCAGGCCAGGCGAAGATCGTTTCGGTCAACACCGCACCACCGAGCAAAGAGCCCGTTTGTATGCCGATAACGGTCAGGACGGGGATAAAGGCGTTTTTGAGCGCATGTCCATATACGACAAAAAACGGACCGAGCCCCTTCGCCTTTGCGGTACGGATATAATCCGAACTCATCACTTCAAGCATGCTGGAGCGTGTCATCCGGGCAATTACAGCCATCGGAATCGTTCCAAGTGCTACACTTGGCAGAATCAGATGTTTGGTTACGGTCCACAACTGCTCCCAACGACCGGCAATCATCGTATCAAGTACATATAGACCCGTAATGGCTTCAACGGGATCACGTGCATTCATTCGTCCAATGGAAGGCAGCCAGTGCAGCTTGTTGGCAAACAGCCATTGTTCCATCAGACCGAGCCAGAAAATCGGCATCGACACGCCAACGAGCGCAATGACCATACAGCAGTAGTCGAACCAGGAGTTATGTTTCCATGCACTGACGATTCCCGCATTGACGCCTATAATGACAGCAAACAACATGCTCGCCATCGTTAATTCAAGGGTGGCTGTCAGGTAAGGTACAATTTCCTGGGCAATAGGCACCTTGGTGCGGATGGATGTGCCCAAGTCTCCCTGAAGCAAATCGCCAAGGTAGGCGAAATACTGCTGAAACCACGGTTTATCAAGTCCGAGCTGGTCACGAAGGGCCTGCTTGGACTGCTCGGTTGCCTTTTGCCCAAGTATGGTCTCAGCAGGATCACCCGGGATGGCGTGGATAATGGAAAAGACGATCAGGGTCATGCCCAGCAGAACGGGCAGCAACACGAGTATACGTTTGACAATATAGCTGTTCAATCACACTCACCTGCCTTTGACGTATCATGCAACATGCAATGATAAAAAAGCGCCGGCAGACAAGCAAGCTTCGGATCGTTACAACCAGATGCGGATTCTGCCAAGCATTGCGTGTTCACCAGCGCCTTGAAGAATGTAACGTGAAATTAATGTTATCAGCTCACATATCCGTTATTCAAAGTAGGCATTTGCATAGGATTCGCTTCCCAGCGGGGAAGGCACAAAACCTTTCAGGTTGGCTTTACCTGCCAGGATAGGTGTCGTGTGCACAAGTGGGATCCATGGTGCATCCTCTTTGATAATGACTTGAGCCTGCTTGTACAGCTCGGCGCGTTTGTCCTGGTCGGTTTCTTTCTGAGCATCGGTCAGCAGCACATGCAATTCTTCGTTTACGTAGAAACTGCGGTTGTTGCCGGGAATTGCGTCTTTATCGAGCAACGTGTACAGGAAGTTATCCGGGTCACCGTTGTCTCCGGTCCAGCCGAGCATGTAGATATCGTCCTTCTCCCCGGCTTTTGCATCATCGAGATATGTCGCCCACTCCGGCGATTCGATATTGACGGTTACTCCGATTTTCTCAAAATCGGCTTGGATCGCTTCGGCCACCTTCTTGCCGTCAGGCATGTAAGGACGCGATACCGGCATTGCATAGAATGTCACCGGGTCAGGCAATCCGTCAGGGAAGCCGGCTTCGGCCAGTAATGCTTTTGCTTTTTCCAAATCATACGGATAATCCTCAATGGAATCGTTATATCCCCACAGTGTCGGTGGCATTGGGTTCACCGCAGGCTGGGCCTGTCCGGCAAAGAAAGCATCGATAATGCCCTGCTTGTTTACCGCGTGGTTGAGGGCTTGTCTTACTTTTACATCGTCAAATGGTTTCTTCTTAAAGTTAAAGCCAATATACGCCACATTGAACGGTGGACGCTCGATCTTTTGCAGTTCACTATTGCCTTCGAGGATGGACAGGTCATCCGGGTTCAGGTCTTCCATGACATCAATCTCGCCATTTTGCAGCGCATTGAAGCGTGCCGTGTTGTCCGGAATCGAACGAACAATGACTTTGTTCAGCTTCGGCAGTCCTTCTTTCCAGTAATTCGGGTTTTTCTCCAGAGTGATGGAGTCGTTCCGCTTCCACTCTACGAATACAAAGGGGCCTGTGCCCACGGGCTCGCTTTTGAAATTCTCTTTTTTCTCCTGAATCGCAGTTGGGCTGGCAATACCGAATGGTGTCATCGCGATGTTTTGCAGGAAAGGCGCCTGCGGCTGGTTCAACGTGAACTCAACGGTCGTCTCGTCGATCGCTTTCACTTCCTTGATGACACGGCCATCCTCTGGCCCAAACATGGAATCATAATAGTCGAAGGAATCACCTTCGAATTTATATTCACTCGCCGGATCGCTCCAGCGGTTGAAGTTAAATACAACAGCCTCGGCATTGAAATCCGTTCCATCATGGAACTTCACGCCGGACTTCAGCTTAAACGTGTACTTCAGGCCATCCGCCGAAATCTCCCAGCTCTCTGCCAGACCAGGAACGACCTCAGTCTCGCCTTCCTTGTAATCCAGCAAGGAGTCGAACACCTGATGCCCAATTTTGAGCGACTCTCCATCTGTTACAATTGCCGGGTCGAGCGCTACGGAATCCCCACCGCGGCCCATGATCATCGTATCCTGAGCCTCGGTCACTTCCGCTGGAGGTTCGCTGCCTTCGGCCGGAGCAGGTGAATTCCCAGCCCCCTCATTGCTGGAGCAGCCCGATAGAATCAAAACTGTACTCATGGCCATCGCCATGATTCCGGACATCCATTTTTTTCTCATTCGCATACGTACAACACCCTTCCCTGTCTCATAATGTGTGTGATGCTGGCGTGAAAAAACTCCAATGATGGCAATCGGTTTGGTGCTTGCTTGTATCTGTAAAAGGCTTTAAATGCCTGTGATACCTGTAATTATGATTGGATTAAAATAAGATGGATTTCCATTCGTTTTTTGACGGTTTTGCGTACCGAGCACGTATTATGCGGATCCAAAAGATTACCTTTTAGAGAAAAGGTTAGTTCGGTTCCAAGTTGCGCAATAATTGAACTTAGGTCAATTAGCTACAGTAATCTACTATTTTGATGAGAGTGAAAACGGGATTAGAAGACAAAGAGAATTGCATTAGAACATGGTATTAGAACATCGTTCGTTTCGGATACATTTTGTTTGTTTGCTCATGAAGTTTGGTATTTGCCATTGGAAGGGTTGGACAGCATCTAACATTCCGTTAAAATCTAAAATGGATGTAGAACGTCGTAGTTTCAGATGAAGGTAGTTGTATGAAGCTGCGTGTATGAGTGTGTATGTTCGAAGATGCAGGAATTAGACAACAGGGAGACATTACGATAACTTGTCATGTTAAGGCTCTGTCATGGTGAGGAGGTTTATGTAAATAAACAGTGGTTGAAAACAATTTCGTGTAACTTACTTTACATCACATTCATCAATTAGACAAGAGTTTTGCGGACATAAGTCTTCAACTTTATTCACGCGTTAATTTTAGTTACATAAAACACAAAAAAAGAACACGATTCGACAGGAAAATGCCGATGTGTCCCCTCTTAATCCCGCTCTGGTAGCGTCCATTATAGCTTTATTAGACCTGTGTTAACTCACTTCTTGAACAAACCTCTGCGATACATGACCGTAAGAAAACGGTAAAAATCATAACTTGCTCCGTTATCGATGCTGAACAGCGGATTTTTGGTGTCATACGCCAGGGCCGCATCTACAGCTGCTTTGGCCCACACCGGGACTTCCATCTGCTGGCGTGCCTGCAGTTTGTCTACCTGTGCCTTCAACGCATCAAACGCGGCTTTCTCTTCGGCTGTCATCGGTTCGCCCCCTTTCGGTGGTTCAGTCGGTTTTGTTGGCTTCGTCGGCTCAGATGGTTCTGGCGGCTTTGGTGCTGCTGCTGCATATCTGGCCCGCAGCTCGGCTGCTGATCCCTCGAACTCATTCATGTCCACGTTGCCACCGATTCCATTGACCTTACCCGAGTCCGTATACTGCCAGAACGTCCAACGTTTCCAGGCAGGCTGGTCATCCGGCACACGTGTGCTGCTGTAACGCGCAATCCACAGATCATATGTGCCAAGCGAGGTGTCAAAATTGCTGGCAAATGAATTGCCCGTATATATAATTGGTTTTACACCCGTAAGCCGCTGCAATTCGGTTAAAAAGGCTTTGGCTACCGTGTTGATCTGCGCTTTGCTCAAATTGCCCGGGTTATTCTCATAGTCCATGACCGGTGGCAGCTGCAGCGCCTTGGCGCCTCCGACTTTTTTCAGTGTATTGGCATAATGCGCCGCTTCCGCCTTGGCCCCATCCGTGGAGGTTGCGCGGAAGAAATGGTACGTTCCGACCAGCATGCCTGCCGCCAGTGCGCCGGTTGCATTTTTCTGAAAGTTCGGGTCGGTATACGTCTGTCCCTCGGTCGCCTTGATGAACACAAACGTTATTCCGCTTGCTTTCACTTTGGCCCAGTCGATGTTGCCTTGGTAACGTGAGACGTCAATGCCCTGCGTGTTGCCTGAGCTTCTGGTTTGCATGTTTCTCACACCCTTTATGCGGCAAATTGCCGTTTGTATATAGTTAATGCCAGGAGGCTTGGAGTTGCTTGTGTGCATGTCCTTTGTTGATGGTAAAAGCTAAGTTCAACTGGCTATCTATTAACCCACTAAG
This sequence comes from Paenibacillus xylanilyticus, assembly GCF_047246825.1. Taxonomy (GTDB): domain Bacteria; phylum Bacillota; class Bacilli; order Paenibacillales; family Paenibacillaceae; genus Paenibacillus; species Paenibacillus xylanilyticus_B. Next base: position 2,705,845 of record NZ_JBFOLB010000001.1, read on the forward strand.
GGAAACATACCAAGTTGGTACGTGGACCGTTCCAGATACGGATCGTTCTTCCGATCGCTGTTGTCTCCAAATTTTTTTGATTCATTATTTAAAGGTTAAAATTCAGAGACAAAGGCGACCGCTCCGCTTCTTCAGAATCGATTCCGTCTCTTTCACTACTTGTAGCCAATGGTACAGACTTCCGAATTAATATTGCTCTATCCCTTGCTACAGGGCAAATTGGAATGAAAGCTGAGTCCTTACTTCGTATCATCTCTAATGTGTTGATCAACATCCTGATGATCTGACTGTACAAAAGAATTTCTGGAATCAGGAGTATAGTTACCGGGAATCCCCCCGTCTCCTCCCTTGCCCTTGAGCACTTCAATTGCCTGCCGGATCGCAGGAGGAATCGGTGCTCCCAGTTTACCCCCATTTTCAATAATGGATAACAGCTCATTCGCGATATAAAAAAAGGCGACCGCATCCCTGAACAAATGTCCGTCTCCCAGAACACCGTCCACCAGATGAGCCACCGATACCATTGCAAATATAAATACCTTTCGCGCGATGCCGAACATCCCGACATTGCTTTCGAGCTTGCCACTCGCCCCCGCGGCAGCTATGCCGGTTAGGTAGTCCAGGATGACGAAAACAAGTAGTACACCGAGCACGCCTGACCAACCGCCGAAGAAGTAGGTTGCTGAACTGGTTAGGAGTGCGATAAAAGATTTCCAAATGGTGTCCCATTTTTCCATGGTTTCACCTCCTTTGTTTTTAGTAGCAGATGCCTCAGAAGACAGAAAACTAGTGTTCCATATTCGGAACGCTAGTTAAACGATATTTTCACTTCGTTCGGTTCCTGCAGTTTCAAGAGCTTCGGCTACCTTCGTCCGACTCGTCGCAGGAACAGCATCAATATTGATTACTCCTTTTTGGATCAATGCAACGTATACAGCCAACATAGTATCACCCCCTTTCATGAATACCACAGCACAATCGCAGCACCCAGACTAGTTTATGCCTCATCAGGCATCATACTTAATAACATGGTATGTAGCTCCATTAGGGCCATCTGGTTCATGGTATTTTCTTCTTCTGCTGCAGCCAGACGCTGCTTTAGCAAATCCAACTCTGAAGGTTCTTCAGGTTGCGGCTTGGTCAGCTCGTCAATCTCTTCCTGGCTAAACCCTTCGATCCATAGTTCCGGAAACTCGGGACCTACATATTGGGGGGCCTCTTCCCTTTCTTCTTCAGGCAATTGAAGCCAGGCATCATATAGAGCTTGATACTCGGTTCGCGCTTTTTCTTCCTCTTCGAGATAAGCGTCCCACGTGGCCATTTTAAAACGAGGAAGAAACAGTCCAGCAGGAACCGGAACGCCTACGATATAACCCGCTATCTCCGGTTCAGCCTCTTCCTCGTCTTCAGGTTCTTCAGGCTGTTCAGGCGCTTCAGGGTCATAGACAACTGGCTCAGGTTCGGCATAAAAAGGGACGACACCGGAAAAGGCATCGTCCAACAACTCGTCCTCCAGATAGAGGCCGTCTGTATTTACTTTAGCTACGGCTTTCATCTGATCCCTCCTTTATTGTTCGGCTAAGAATGTAACTCCATCTAAATACACGTATAAATTCCCGCCACTAATTCTTACCATTCCGTCCGAAGTAATCGTTACCTTCCCCATAACTTCCCCTGAACTGGTATTTGTGATTACAGGAATCGCTACTGCTCCGGCAGGTCTGTAGCCCTTAGGTAGATAAAAAGCGGCTGAACTATAATTTCCTGATTTTATAATTCCCGTAAGGTACACTACGTCTCCAATTTTTTTATATCGTGCGGCTTCGTTCGGGTTGTTGGAGTAATTAACCCATAGGGCCAGCAACGTAGGCGTAATCCAAGCAGGAACATCCTTCTCAGCCTTCTTCGACTCCACAACGCTAAGACGTGCATTCGCTTGTTGAACGTCTTGTACCAAGTTTGTAAGCAACGCCTTTTCGTTTTCGGCTACCGTTCCGGCGAATGGAACAATTGGAGACTTGTCCAGCATTAGGTACGTTACGGTGTACGTGGCTGATGGTTCGTAATTAGCAATCGAAGTATCGGCATATTCTTCCCCGCCGCCAGTAATACCTTGCCCTAGCTGTATTTTCCACCCATTATCGATTCTGCCGTCCTTATATATTTTCAGGAGTCTACTCACATTAGTTTGTAACCCTGTTCCCGGATAGTTTGGCGAACTTGGAGCATTAATCCCCACGTAGCCAATACCAGCATTGGCATAAGGCTTCACGCCTTCGCGCAACACAATCCCCGTTCCTACTTCAACTTGGTTACTGCCTTCGATTAACGTCAATTGCCCTTCTGATGTGATCGGTTCAACAGTTGGCGTTGCAAGTTGATATACGAGTTGATATGGAACCCATGTATATGCCGTTCCCCCTGAAGGAGCTAATTGAGTAGGGAGATTAGTTGTCCCGCCTAACATAGTCCCAGCATTAACAGCACCTGAGAAATTCGACGCACGATAAGACCAAGCTTTTGTACCAGTACCGTTATATGGAGCTAATGATGTCGATTCATTTTGATACATAACCCATCCCATGAAATACGCCTTAATCTCGTCGGTTGTCGGTGTATATGAGTCTCCCCATCCGCTGTCTGCGTTGGAAATGGACAATAACCATCCAGATAAAGATGAGTAGTCATAAGAGTCCGCCATTGTCGCTGTATCAACTGTATTTAGCAATTTCCCGTCGTACTTAGTTGTCCAAGATGTTCGGGCATTGCTTGATACATACGGAAGAGGCAACTGTCCTATTGGAATAAGTACACGTTTAAATCCTACATAGTTATTAAGTAACGAATACGACAATGTGTCATTTAATAAGAACTTTTTCCACTTCTTAGCCTTGAAATATTGCCCATCCTTTTCGAACACTTCGTCAGCATTCGTCCCCGTTAATGGATCAGCGAATAAATCCGTTTGCAATGCGAGCATGGCGTCTTCACGCGGTTTGAACGGTTTTGGAGTTGTGCCGATAGTGAGCATCGGGTTTTTGAACGTGGCGTACTCGCCTTCAATGTTCGCTCTAAACAAAAAGTTAAGTTCCGTATTATTCCCACTGTTAAACGTATATGGAAGTTCAGCTCCCCAATATTTGGGCGGGTTAGGAACTTCTAAATTCAACGGGTATACTGAGGTGCTTACATTTGTAAATATTTCTGCATTGAGTGTATAGTCGGTATTAGGGGTAACTCTGAATCTCAATACTGTGTACCCCGTATTTTCTTTGCCTAATGGATTGATCCATTCATACGGCCCAGTTATATAATTGCTTACATTTACAAAGGATGATCCCATAAGCGGCGGTAACAAATTCTCTCCATATCGAATCGCATACGGATTTCGCACGGGTTGGACGCTATCGACGTAAGGATACTTAGCGATCAAGTCGGCATCAGGTGCAATATATTCGGCACTCTTTACCTTGAACAATCGTAATCCATTAATGTAAATAGTAGTAGCCGTCGCAGTGTCATTCCAAAAGTGAAGCCCCACCCCTCCTTTCGTTCCAAGATACCTAAATACTAATGTCTTCCACTTCGTGGTTACCTCTTGTCCTAAAACACTTCCCCGTGTGCCGAACAGCTCGGAGTGTAATAACGTCGATACATCTGCTTTTGCGTTCATAATGCCAATATAAAAAGCATCGTTTTCAAAAGTGAAATCGGTCACTCTAACAAGATCCTGCACTCCTCCTTTTCCGGTATTTGTAATTTCCAAAGCATTATCCCCGTCAATCTTATTCCCAGCACTTACGGATATCGAGTGATTTCCATTAGATGCCACGTTGGATAAGTTACCAAATCTACCAATACGCCCCAACAAATTCACCAGCGTCCGGCCCTTCAATCCTTCCAACTTAAACGCCGAGGTACGTTCAGCCTTGATAATCTGTAATCCTGGCTCCAGTGTCACAGATCTCCGCTTTTCCGTATCAAGTCGCTCTTGGATATTGCTAACCTGTGCAACTGTATCCTCTACCTTTTCCTCCACCTGCTCTGCAAAACCATCAACCTTCTCCCAGTTCTGGTCCAAATATTTGTCCAGATCGAAATAGGTTGTCGATGGCGAGCTGCGGTCAATCTTATTCAGCCCGAGATTCGGGGTTTTTGGTTCATTCATGTTAAGCTCCACCTCCTGAAAATTTATCCTGCCGGGTCTGTTCGATCTCAGCCAACGTCATGCTCTCCACTTCGGCAATCGTCAAATACCGGAGTCGATATTCCACAGTCATATGTGCCGGTTTGATATCCTCAATCGCTGCTTTCAAATCGTTCAGGTTAGGCGGCAATCCCAATGTATCTATGAAGCGAATTCGAATCAGATATTCCACGGGTGAGACGGACACATCAATCCCACCACTTTCATACGCCTGTGCCACATTTTTGAGCATCGAACCTGAGACTTTACCGCTCCCTCGCATTTTGGAAATGATCACGGATCTCCGCTGCTCTTCCGGCTTGGCTGGATTCGTTGGAATTTGCAAATCCCGCTCATACCGTTCCAATGCCCAGGTTGCAGACTCCGGGTAAAACTGGTCTAATACGCCTTCCAATCCCGCCGCAATCTTGTCCAGTTCTTCACCTTCGGTCTCCGTAAGCAACTGCATCTCAAGTACATTTTCATACAACGGGGGTAAAAGGGACATCAGCACCTCAGCTTTACTCATGTCACCTTCACCATCCCGAGAACGGCTACTGCACCGGGTGCAATCTCCAGATTGGACATGCCGCCATTCACCAACAGATCGCTATAATCGATCACAGGCGGGATATCCAGAATGACATTGGCAATTCGTGTCCAACGGACTAGCGGATCGGCAAATGCCAACTCTTTCAGATAGGCAGTAACGCCCTCTTCAATCAGCGTTTTTACGCCCTCATACGTTGAGCCTGAGGCTAGTGTGACTTGCACCTCCACATCAATGGGTACTTCTTCAGCCCCCACCACCGTGACCACGGGGCCAATTGGAGCCGCGCCTTCGCCCATCCCATCCTGGGTTGGATCGATATATTCCTGTACCGCGTGAATCACCGCCTCAGCGGGTGCGTGCATCTCATTGTTTAACAGCGCCACTTTTACCGTCCCCGGACCGTCCCATAGCGGAAAAGCTTTTGCTTTACCAACGCCTGAGTTTTCTCTTGCCCACAGTTCATATTGATATTTGTTGGCACTCGTGACCGGACGGGAAACTTTGTCCTGATATCGGTCATACAGAGCCTGATCTGTTTCCTCATCTTCACCAGGAACAAGCAGCTGTGTCAGTTCCGCCGATGTCAGTCCGGCTATATAATCGATGGGCAGCAGCGCCCCTGTATATTCATTGCCTTCCGCTCCGGCAACCTCACATTCCAGCACATATTGCCCTGCCGCGATGCGCTCCACAACAACATACACCCGATCCCCTGTGGAAAAACGACTCTCCAGAGGAATTTCAACGGGTTTACCCGCGTTATCTTTGAAGCTGCCGACCCAGAGTGCCCGGGTTGCCACTTTCCGGGTAATGCCAGACCAGGCCACCGCGCGGTCCAAATACTCCCCGGAAGCCGTGTCCGCGAATTTCAGATTGGCGTTAATATCCAGCTCAATATACATCTGAGCCATTTCTACAGCAGCAGGCGCGAGCGCATCATAGATAATGCTGCCTTCACGTTTATCCACACCATCCGGTACTTTGTTCAGCATTCGGTCTAAAATGACTTCAAACGTCTGTTGTTCATACATTCATGTTCACCTCCGTTTCTCCCTTGAAAGAGCCGAAATCCGTTTCCACGGTAAAAGACACCCGTACCCCATCTGCCTCGTGAACAAAATCGAACTCGGTTACATCCAAAATGCGATCATCCGGAAGCAACGCTTCCCGAATCCAACGTTCCAGTTCCGATTCCACCATGGATCGTCCGGCCATTCCTTCCCAGGACCATTCCATGCCGTAATCCGATGAGTAGATCAGATGCTCATAACGGCGAGTCGACAACGCTTTGTACACGGCTTGCTTCATTGCAGCTTTTCCATCCAGTTGCAGCCTTCCAATCCGCTGCCCAGAAAGTTGAAGCACATACGTCAGACTTGGAAGCACAGCCGCTTCTTCCTGATCTTCCGCACTCAATTGTGCACCTTGTGGAATCATGGCTTCACCAGCCGATCCAGCACAACAAAGCTGTCCCCACCTTGCACCCGGAGCAACAGGACATGGTCACCAACAGTCCAACTCTTCCTCACTACAGATTCCGGCAGTACCAGAAAAGGCTCAGCCAAAGCCAGCCGTTGTTCAACGGTAACCTCTAAGGGCTTTGCCCTCGTCACTGTTCCGTACATGACCTGAACGGGGGACTTGGCATCCACGGCGGCCACAGCCGCCTTTTTAATTACATCCAGCATCATTAATTGTTACACCACCTTCAAATCCAGCGACATCGTGTGCACGCCTCCCTGTACCTTGTGCGTACATTCGTCTACCAGGAAATATTGATTTACCTTCAGTTCCTCAATCTGAATATTGACATAACTGCCTGCCCTAACTCTGAAATCGCCAAGCGCATCCACTTTTAATGATTGAGTCTCGCGGTTACGTAGCGTCATCAGGGTCTTTAGCATGGCATCAATCTGGCCTTCATTCAGGCCGTCGTCCGCTTTTTGGTACAAAAAAAGCAGCCCCCACTGACGGATGCTGCCTGAGTCCTGATGGACGAATGTTTCCCTTTTTCCCGTATCCTTGTTGTCCCGATACAGCTTGATCTTGTTATACGTCTGGTCGTCAATTGACCGGGTATAGCTGTAATTCGTGAGCAGGCTGTTATCTCCAATAACAAAGCCGTATGGCATCTCTTCCACATCCCGAAGCACAAGCTTCCCAAAGTCGTCGTAAAAGATATAGTTTTTGCCGCCATAGATCAGCGTTCGGTCCAACGCCTCACAGATCATGTCGATCAGCTTCTTGTTATCAAATAACATACGCGGAATGACATATTTCGGCTGGATCAGATCACCCATCTTCAGCTGAAAGTCAGTTGCAATTCGTTTGATCACATCAGCAGCGGTTGCGTTGACGAACTTGTACGTCTGGTTTGCGGTAAGATAACGCGTCTGGTCGTAGGCTTTGATTTTGACACTTTCGTCCTTGCCGCTATCCACCGAAAAGACATATCCATAAAATATTTCTACCTCGCTGCTGATATACTTTACTACATATCCATTCTCATATGTGAATTTCGAATTCTGGTATAGGCTGCCCTTGATCAACGTAAATTCCAGAGAGGACGGCTTGCCGATGCGGGAGGTTTTGTAGGTAATTTCGCCGGCAATTTCGCTAATATCCCAGATGTTTCCCTGCTTATCATCCAGCCATAATTGCTCCTTCAATTTTCCCTGTTTGCCATTCAAACTGATCTGCTGCTGCATGTTCCCCCTCCTTTCACGGAAGCTTGACTACCAGACCGATGGGAAGCTTCTTCAGTTGTACATCCTTGATACCGTTCAGCTTCTGTAGTTCTTTCCAGCGAGATCCGTCTCCCAGATGAGCTTTGGCAACAGACCACAAAGAGTCTCCAGCTTTGAGTGTAACGGTCTTGGCTTGGACTTTTTCATTAGGCCGCGAGTCCTTGGTCTTCGTTGTTGAAGCAGCTTTATCCTTGCTGTCCTTGAGTGGCACTACTTTTTTCGCTGCGTAAAAGATGAACTGTTTCAGCTGGATATCATACTGGATATCGCCCACCGTCCCCGCTGTCTCCTTCCAGTCGAAGCTTTCAATGGAAACCGCCATATTAATCGTGTACCTTGCACTGGAAAAGAACAGCCGGACGGGCCTGCCTGTCTGCATCCAGCGAATAATCTTTTTCACATATTCATACGGATCACTGTAATATTCCTTCTGTACTGCCGGATGACTTGCATCGTAATTCAGATGATAGGGGCTGTAGTCCGCCGGAAAGATCCCGCTGAAACTGACTTCACGCAGTTTTGGCGACTTGATCACATTAATCTCACCCAAAGCGCTGACGTTAAACGTGCTCCCATCCCCCGCATCCGAAAACTCAATACTCTCTGGTGTCACCGGGAGATACATGTATTCGGATCGATTGTTGAAGCTGAGCTGGATATAATATTCCATTTAACCATACACCCCCTGAGCACTGGAGACGATCTGACTGTTCAGTCCATCGGTGATCTTGCTGATGATACTGTCCACGTCATGTCCACTGTTGATATCTCCTGTGGTAACCTGAACGGTTGGTGTCAGACTGACGAATCGCTGAATAGCCTGCATTTCTGCAAGCTCACGCATCAGTTTCAGATCTTCACTGGTTACATCCACCGTACCATCCACGTCTCCGATTTTGTCCACCTGTCCGATATTGTTGATTTTGTTGATATTACTCATGTTGTTATTAGGAACTATAGTGGGAGCAGATACAGTTGGCATCGATGGCATAGAAGGCATAGAAGGTGTTTTCGGAGTAAAGCCGCCAAATTTCCCAGGTAAACTTGTTTCTTTGGAATCTGCATTCGAGGTTGAAGAAAAACCGGAAAACAAATCCTCCGCCATCTTCTGACCATCCTCATATGCATTGGGATTGTATTGCCCATCCATTCTTATGGAATGGAATACATTTTGATCACTGTGCGGCTCCAGTGATTCTAGCGAGTCCATCCATCCCTTGACAGTATTACTGCCAATTTTGATATCCGATTCGGACATCACAGTCAAGTTCGTACCAAAAGTATCATTGATAAAGGAGGCAACACTCCCTATTGCACTTACAGCTTTATTAAGAAAATCCTCTATACCTAACATTACATTATAGAAAATTCCTAATACAAACATTCCCAAATCATAGAACAGTTTTTGGATGGCATAGACAGGATCATTGAATAGATTGATTAGAAAATCTCCTAATATAGCAAACAAATTCCAAATTGTTGCAACCACTACCCTGACTCTCTCAGCCAACATCATAAAGGTACCAATGATCGCTCCCAAAATCTGTGTACCTGATATCCCCATCAGATTCAGAATGCCAATAATCGCTGCGATTGCAGCAATTGCCAGAAGGATCGGCCAATTAAGCAGCAACCACGCAGCCACGAGACTGTAGACTTGCGCAATAACGAGGGCCAGAACAACGATTGCAAGCGCCATTAATATAGGCTGGATAATATCCCAGTTTTGTTGTATCACACCTGCTAAAAACAAAATCCCGTTTACCAACATCGTTAGTGCATTTGCTGCAATAGTAAAAGCGTTACTAATCCAACCAATAATGACGGTAAACTCTCCATTCGCAAAAGCTTCGTTCAAACGATCCAGCAAAGGCGATAAAGCAACAAGTGCCGCCTGCCCGATCTGACCCAATACCCCATTGAACTGATTTACAAGTGCATTCCACTTCTGTAGTGGTGAATCCAACATGGTATCAAAAGCCTGCTGCGTGTAGCCTTGTTTTTGCAGAATAACATCAAGTTTTTGGATAAACCCATCCAGATCCGATGCTTCAATATTTTTCTGTAAGCCAGCCCCATTCAGCACTTCAGCAGGAATGTTGAAGGATTTGGAAAGCTCACCATTATTTCCGTTCATCGCAGCCACCAATGCACTCGATGCATCTGACACACTTTTCCCATCTGGAGAAAGCATACTTAACCGTTTAGTCATATCTCTGAGTTGATCAACCTGATCCGTATTCTGGGCATACGGTATGAAAGATAATGCTCCCTTCAGAGCATCAGTGACATTTTGCCCACTCTTAAAAGCTTCCGCGCGATAACGATTAAATATCGTCTCTCCCTGCGCATCATTGCCAGTCGCAGCCATGTAACGTTGTTTCAAATCCTCTTCCTGCGCTGCTGGAACAAGAACGGTTTGCCCTGCTGACTTGATCATACCGATCCAAGCTCGTACTCGCTGAGCACCTTCCGCAAAAGAGGCATTTACTTTAGCCTGTTCTTCTGACACACCTCTCAATAAGTTACCTGCAAGCTGAATTCTGCTCAGATTTCCAGGATTAAAAACCGAATTGATCACTACAGGCAGATTTTGAAATTGCTGAACCATTTTGTTTGACATCAGATACAGTCTTGCAAACATGGCATACATTCATTTCTCCCTCCTTTCCCCTTTATTTTTTCCTCGCACGGTTCTTGGACCGTTCTTTCTTCTCTTCTTCCACGCGGATGGAGATCATGGCGTATATAGCCGCTCGTTCACGTGTAGAGAAGGCCATCAGATTATGCGGGAGAATGTTCAATTCATGGAGAGCGTAATAAGCCAGATTGGCTTCCGAATCGCCCTCTTTAATTAGTTTTTTACGTCATCCACCAGTTCGTTCATGTCCTGATTGAAACCGTTCAGCTTCTGGACTTGTTCGCCGAGTGCAGCAAACTCCCCAGGCAGCAGCATTTTCCGCAAAAGTGATTCTGCTCCCATCACGCCATACGAGCGCTGAAGTTCTGCATTTTTCAAATCAGGATACACCACGCTGGCACTCATCAGGCGAGCCATATAATCGTTGGCATCAATGTCAGGCGTGTAAACACCGTTTTTGCCTTTGATTTTGCGAGTTGCTGCCTTGCGGCATTCCTGGTTCTCGTCCTCGGTCATGCTGCGCAGTTTCCAGGCAACCGGTTCACCCTTCTCATCCTTAAAACGGGGTGATACGATAAACTCCTCTGTTGTATCCGACGCTGCATTTTGTGCAAAAAACATGCTCAATCCACTCATTGTTCGTTCCTCCTCTAAAGTTAGGCTCCCCACCGCAAGAAGCGGCGAAGAGCATGTGTAATGTACTGTTAATGTAATGCTCATCTTCAAACGAAGAGAGATTGCATAAGAATTTGGACACGCCAAATAGCCCGTAACACAGGCAAGTTGAACAGGTTTCTTTTACAAACCCGCCGCTAAAGTTAAACTCGTTATAGATCTATGTTTGCCACTTCAAGATTACTTCGGCAAGTTGAACGATACAGGCATATCGACATCTTCAAAGGTAAAGCTCACTTCTTCCTCCAGCGCCTCGGCCTCGGTATCCAGGGATGCCATGATTACACTGTCGAGGTTGACGCCTTTGAGAGTCACGGTCTGTTTGCCAATGGTAGACGATGGATCTTCGTTCGTCACTTCAATGTCGAAGTAGGTATCCACACCATTTTGCATGTACTGGAGCATCAGCTCGCGAAAACGGGATGTCGTATAAAAGATTGTCATGGAACCTGAGCCGGACCAACCGGTTGCTTTGTGCTGTACACCGCGGCGACCCAGTGTTTTGACCTCTGCTTTTTGTTTCTCCACGGTTGCTTCGAGTGTCTTCACGTAGAACATCTCTTCCGTCTGTCCGTTAATGGTTGCATATGCGCGGCCTTCCTGACCGGAGATCGTATCGCTTGCTTTCAAAAATGCCATATTAAACCACCTTCACTTTCATGTATACTTTTTCAACGGAATCTACTGGTTGGACCTGAACCTCGATCAGGATGCTGTCGGTTTCATTCCCTGGAGTCACAGTGATATCTGTGTTGGAGTCAAAATTTTGAATTGCCCCGATATCCTGAAGCTGCTTCAGGTAGGTAACACATTGGGAACGGAACAAGCTGCGCCCATCTTCGTTGTTGTTCACTTTGCCGATGTAATAGGACTCGAAAATTCGTTTCATGTCGTTGGCAATACCATCGAGTACACGGACAACACGGTTTTTGGCAAAATGACGTGCCTTTTCCGGTGTTACCGAACGGAACGTGTTCACATCCTGCTCTACAACTGCCCGGTTGCTGCTCGATGTAAAGACAAACTCACCATTACGCAATGCTGCTTCTGTCTCGCTATGTGTCAATCGGCCATTAACATCAACGGCATCGTCATAGGCACGGAACGTAAGAGATTCATTTAGATTAGCTCCAGCTGTTGCGCCAGCTGCCCATGCTACGGTTTGTTTTGGTGACAAGACAGTACCATCTGCGAGCACAACACCATTTTTAACACTGATGACCCCTTCATGGTCCGCTGCCGGATAATCGGCCAGCACCAGCTGTACCTTCTTGCCCTCCGTGTCGCGCAAACGCTTGATGTATGCTGTGTACACAGATTTGAGGGTAGCATCGTCCGAGATCAGACCCACAGTGTTGAAATCCAGTACTTCCAGCTTGGTCAGGAATTCTGTATGCTCCTGGTTCGTTGCAGAGCCATCCATTCCACCTGTTAGTGGAAGTGAAGCAGTAGTTGTGAGGGCACCCTCGCCAGTAAAAGTAACGTATGCGTTGGATTCCAACTCTTGGATGGTTGAGACTGTTTGTTTATCCACTTCTTTGCCTGCCAACAGAGTTGTAACATCGGACTGGTCCGGCTGATTAATATTAGCTGAGATTACAAGCGCCAGATCATTCCCTCGAACACCGCCGTGTTGGGCTGTAACCGTTAGTTCTTCCAGCGTGGCCTTAGCCTGTGTCCCTGCATTCAGACGATATAGGAGTAATGTTTGCGCCCGTTTCAATGCCTCTCGAATCAGCAGCAGTTGAGGTGCCGTCCAGTCATAGCCCAATTTGGCTTGTACATCTTCACCTGCCTGTATGGTCAGGATTGTGCCTGCTTGTCCCCATGACAATGAAAGCGCCAAAGCCACTGTTCCTCGCTCTCCTACCGTACCCGGCAACGAGCCCTCCGATGCAAAATTCATATATACGCCGGGGCGTACCTTGTTTTGTATTGTCCATGTTCCTCCAGCCATTATTGTGCCTCCCCATTCATAAATTGTTGGATGTGTTGCTCCGCTTCTTCTATAGTGTATGTCCCATTCTCCAGCAGTACGGCTGCCAGAATGTCTTTCTCTATCCGGCTCAACTGCCTGGATTCAGCGAACTGTGCTTTGCTGTATTTCTGGTCGTTTTTCTGGGTACTTTCCGGGAACTTCATTTCCGATTCTTTCTTCGTGAACATTGCCAATGCGCCTCCTATTCCTTTCATGGTCATCTCCTCATTTCAGTTCAACTAAAGAATAGTTACACTAGCCACTCCCAGTACAGAACAACCTTCCGATCGCTATTATCCCCAGAATTTTTTGATTCTCATTTTCAAGGTTAAATCCAGGGATAAAGGCGAGCGCTTCGCTTCTTCAGGTTACTTCTGTCCTCTCCGTTACCGTGTAAAAAAGTCCGTCGAACTAATATAATTATTCGTTCATAGCTTTAAGTGCTGTAGGTCGCTGTTCCAGATGTTGCATGGTAGTAGCTAACTCTGACACTTTGGTCGTTCGCATGGTATAGTACACCAGCAGTCTGGGATTGTCGTTCTCCGTTTCCCATCGTAGCCCCGTTGCACCATAGGGTGTTCCCTCTACACTGATCGTTTCCAGTGCTTCAAATAACTTGTCCGGCAGGTTTGCTGGGATATTGTCTGCTTCGAGCCAGCGGATTTCATATGCATGGGATTGCACGAAACGATCGCTGCGTTCTCGAGTAAGTTGGGCAGACAGCAGGCGGTAGGTGATGCCTTTAGTGTCTGGGTTGGGGCTTGCTGTGCCAGTCGCCGGTTGGATTGGAATGTTAGGGAATTGTTGTGTAAGCTTAGTTGCGATGGCTGTAGTTAGTTCGTTTGTGGTCATGGTTCACCTCCTTTTTTTGGTCATAGTTCACTTCAAATCGTAAGTATCTTTGTCGTGAGCAGCAATAACCCTTAATTGGTATATCTAAAAATTAGAATTATAGATTGAGAGCAATTAATTAAATTAAAATCTCAATTCTTATTTTCTTATATCAGATTAATCAAGTAACATTAGAAGGAAAAAACAAAAGTGTTATTAAAAGTTATCGTTGAATATCCTTCGTAGGAGTTATTTCCTAACACATAAGCACGGTGTACAAGCTTTAAAGTATCCATATCCATGTTGGTAGGTATTCCACGCCAAGAACCAATAGTTGTTTTTAAATCTGATTGACTGAACATAGTGGATCTAAACCTCCTATTATGTGCATCAATCGCAATTGTTGTTACATAGACCCACCTTTGATTAATGCCACCAGAATATGCTGCTGAGACATTAGCGTCTAATGCTACCCAGTTCCCTTTAGCATCTACTAGACATAAATAGGATTGTGTTGAGTTATCTTCATATCTTCCTGTAGATGCGGATAGAACCATGTATACAGGATCTGTGACTATAGTAAACTTGTTTTTTGGTACGTCTGTAATTAAAGAGTCGTAAGCAGTTGTAGTTGTACCTGTCCTTCCAAGTGTAGAATTTAATTCTGTTAGTTTAACTGGCACGTATGATCCTGCAACATTAAAAATACTATTGCCTTCTAAAATGATTTCACTTCTTAGATTAGGGTCTCCCATTATAGTGATTTCGCTATTATAATACCCAGCAGCCTTTATCTGATTAACAGTACCGGGCATCACCGTTCCTCCTGCACCCCGGTTCGCTATTGTTCCAGTCAATCCATTTGCAGAAGCGTTACTAAATGTTGCTCCAGACAACACTTGCGCCGCCGTGGCATTACCTGTGGCCCGGATCACTCCGGCCATCTTTTGTATGAGCTGCGCCCATGTCTCTGATGTGGATGCCGAAACACCAATGGAGTTGAGAGCGGCCACCACATTATTCTTTTGCTCAACTCCAAGCTGCTTTGCCGCTGTCGCCTCGTCAAATGCTAACTTAACAGCACTCGGTGTTGCCGCTTTGTCCTTCACAGTACTATTAATCGCATCAGACAACTGCACCTTCCCCTTCTGCGTCAAAGAAGCATCGGGAATATCCATCTTGCTCACCGCTTCACGAAGCGTATCCAAATCGGCCTTAGTCGCAACACCTGCATCTATCTTTTCAAAAATCCCATTAATACTCTCCCGGGTCACGTTCTCGTTGCCCAAGGGAAGAGGTAATTTCAGTCGATCCGTTTCTTGTGGCATTATGCCCACACCTCCAGTTCATTCCACGTCAGGGACGCGGCGTCGAGTTCATCCCAAGTTACCTGTTTCCTATCCAAATCGTCCCACACCAGATAGCGATATTCATACTCCACAGCCATATGAGCCGGTTTCAGTTCATCAATCGCGCGTTTCAGATCATCGATATTGGGCGGGATGCCCATCGTATCCACGAAGCTCACCGTAAAGCTCCACGCCTCTGGCTGAAACGTGACATCCACCTTGCCTCCAGCATACGCCTCAGCCACATTCGCCACCAGCCTTCCGGAAAATTTCCCTGCACCGCGCAGCTTCGATTCCACCACGGCACGTCGCTGGTCCACGGGTTTGAGGCGATCCGTTTCAATACCGAGCTCCTGCTCCCAGAAGTCCAATCCCCACGTCGCCGTACGGACAAAAAACTGATCCAATGTCTCATCCAGCGCCTGATACAGTAGATCCATCTCAGTACCTTTGGACTGCATATCGGCCTGCATAACGCGCGAAGTCTCATAATAACTCGGCAAATACGAGAACAGTTCTTTTCCCTTCGGGCTTGTCATTGTAGAAGCCACAACCCTCGGCAGACTACTCATGGACATTCACCGTCCCCAGCACCGCCACCTGACTCGCGGTCATCTCGATATTCTGGTCGCTCACGCCGTTTACGGTAAGCTCCGAATAGTCGATGATCGGCGGAATGTCCAGCAGGATCGCGGCAATACGGGTGTATCGCACAAGCGGATCAGCAAAAGCGAGCTGCTTCAAATACGCGGTCACCCCGCGTTCAATCAATGCTCGAACATCCGCCAGTGTCGCATCACTCGCCAGCGTCAGCTTCACCTCAATGTTCATGGGCACTTCCTCTGCTGGCATGACCGACACCACCGGGCCCGCCGGGGCAACGCCTTCACCCTGTCCATCCTGCGTTGGGTCCACATACTGTTGCACTGCCGCCACCAGATCGCTGCCTGCAGCACGTTTGTCCGTATCCAACAGATACAATCCTACCGTGCCCGGCCCCTTCCACAACGGAATCACACGTGTCGCGCCAACGCCTGGCACCTCACTGGCCCATTGCACATACTGTGCCTTGTTCCCGCTGGTCCCCTGATTGCGGACTTTGGCATAAAAGCGTTCCAGCAGCGCCGTATCTGCCTCAATATCCGCACCGCCCTTGATCACCTCCACATTGGTTACAGAGGTAACCCCACTCACCGGTGTGGACAGCACGGTCACGGTGCCTGCGGGCACATTGCTTTCTTTTCCGGCAACGAGCGCTCGCACACCAACCACACCTAATCCATCTTCACCAAGCTCCACGCTCCCAACGGTCTCGTATTCCAGCGAAGCTTCACCAGATACTTCATCCGCGAGCGTAGCCACAACCGTACCGATTGGCACCACTTTCCCTGGTATACCCGTAAATCTAACCGTTCCTTGTGCCGCCACCGCGGCCCGCCGCGTAATACCATGTTCTCCCGCCCGCAAATCCAGCTCTTCCGAACGGAAATTCGGATCGCTGCTCGCAGCCGTACTGGCAAACCCTCGCCGAAGCAGTTCCTGCGCCCATAACGCCGCCTCGGACAGCATAAATGCAACCGGAGCCTCAGCATCCCATAGAAACGATCCCTCCGACTTATCCAGATCCGCGGGCAGACGATCCAGCATGCGCTGCATAATCTGTTCCTCCGTCTGGTCCTCCAAATAACGCGGAATCTCAGCCATCCCGTCAGATCACCTCACTTTCCAGAATAAACATCTCTTCCTGTACACTCGCCACCCGGCATGAGAACATGCACTGCTCCCGATTCCAATCAAACGTGAACTGGTCCACCGAATCCGTACGTGGATCGGCCAGCAGCGTCTCCGTTACCATCCGAGTGATTTCACTTTCCATCACCCCCCGGCTGTCACCCTGACCCACCAATTCTTCCAGCTCCGAGCCATAGTTCCGGGAGTAAATCACATGCCTGTACCGCGGCGTCTTCACCGCCTTGATGCACCACTGCATCCAGGCCTCCTGTGGACCTGCCGCAGCCACTTTGCCACTTGGGGTCAGCACAAAATCCCCCGCATCGTAATCGAATCGCCAGCTCCGTCCAAAGCGTACCTCTTCCGAAGCCGCACCCGACAGGTCCTCTTCATCTCCCCAGACCAAACCCGTTTCCGGGAACAAACTAGGCATTCGCACTCACCACCTTACACAGCACCACAATGTCGTTACCACCATTCACCCGCATCGCCAGCACACGGTCCCCAGCCTTCAAGCCTTTCCCCAGAGACCAAACCGCTTCCTCCACTTCCCCTTCTTGCAAAAGAAACCTTCCCGTGCCCGTCGTACCGCCATTCGCCACGTCAGGTATCCCGGAGATCGCACCAACAGCCTCGCGCTCCGGCAATCCAAGCGTGCCCGGCAGCTCGGCCACGAGATAATCCTGCACTTCGTGCTTGAAATCATCCAGCTTCACGCCGGACGATGTCATTGTACCGAGCACCGCGCCCATGCCGCTTACGGCCTGACGGGTATGCGTACTCATCGCACCCCGCATGACCTCGGCAAAATGCCCATACGGATCTTCCTTATTCAAGGTAATACCTCCTTTTCACCAGCTCCGCCGTGCCCAGCTCCAGCGTCATCGTTCCAGGCCCGGCCGCTAGATCCCGGCTGACTGACATGACGATCAGCTTCAGGCCTTTGAGCAGTACCGCATCTCCGGCGCGAATCGTATTCACATCCGGTGCCGAAACGGTAAAGGTCTCCTGAATACCTGTCAGACGGCTCTTCGCCAGCTTTTTGGCAGCGGCTGCCGTTTTGACCTGATCGTCCTCGATCAGCTTTTGCAATGTTCCCAGTTCCTCCACACCATCCTGCTCAATCGCCAGCACTTTCGATGGAACTTCCTTGCCGCTGCTGGATTCCGACGCAGCCATGACTTTAACCTTGGTGACCGCACCTTCCAGCGTACGCATCTGGGTCAGATCGATCAGCCGATCCAGTTCGTACACCTTCGCATTGCTGCCCACCTTGAAGAGCTGCAGCCCACCAGGGGTCATCCGGGGATGATACATATCTCCGCCAGACTTCGCGGTTTCCTTCAGATCGGCAAACATCATCGAAAAGATGGTCTGCGACCGGTACACAGCCTTGCCCAGCTTTGTTTTGGTATCCGGCAGCGTGGCATATGGGATTTTCCACTCTTTGGCGTAGGTTTTGAGCCGCTGCGTAGCCGTTTGGTCTTTTGGCAGGAGGAACTCGTCTTCCGATTTTTCCAAATAGATCATCCGGTCGTAGACCGTGAGAGACAACCGTTTGGTGCCACTGTTCGAGCTCTCCACCTCCCAGATGACCGCAGGATGCAGCAGATGAACCATGGATTTTTCGCCAAAAGGAACCCCGCTAATCCGCACCGCCATGCCTGGTGAGATCGAAGGCAGACCGGAAGATGCAGACACCGCCAGCCGAATGTTGGCCTGATAGGCAATCTGATCGAGCGAATCCTTCAGCGTAATCGTCTCCACCAGCTTGGTAATGTCATATTTGTCGTCCACAATGACCTTGTAGGTCATGGCATCACCAGCTTTTGTCCGGGCTTGATCAGGTTCGGATCACTGCCGATGGTTTTCACATTGAGCTTGTAAATCTCGTTCCATTTGGAACTGCTGCCCAGCTCAAGCTTTGCAATTTTGGACAGAGAATCACCGGATTTGACGGTGTAGGTTTTGCTGCTTTTTTTCAGATCGGTACGAGAACCCGACTTGCTCGCTGATGCTGCCGCACCAACCTTCTCCACTTTGGAATCCCGCCAGGTACGCAGCGTAATGTCAAAATAAATATCCCCACTCTCGCCGCCCCGGAATGTTGTATTGTGCGAGATTAGATATACCGGCACGTTCACCCCCGTGTTAGAAATGATGAAACGCAACGGCTTTTTGGATACCAGAAACGTATTCAGGATATTCATCGCCACCCGCGGATCGGGTACAGGCTCGTACATGCAGTAGGACGCATCATATTCTTTTGGAAAAAAAGAAGAGAAGGTGATCTCCTTCACCTTCTCTCCCTGCGCAAAATCAAACTCGCCATACTCCAGCATATTGATCGTTTCATACCCTTTTGACCTTGATACTGTCAGCTCTTCCGGCTTCACCGGGAATCTGAACGATCTCGTCCCGTCTTTCAGGGTGAATTCCATTTGGATTCCTTCCACGTTGTCTTTAATTACACTCATAACAGGCCTCCTTTCTGCTTAGGCCATAATGGTTTTACGGTTTTCCATCGCGCGGCGGAACTCTCCCGAAATTCGCTGTCCAACCTGATGTGAGATCGCATCGTAGTCAATGGCATTTTCACGGACAGTCACCTGCACAGCCCCTTGAGGCACGTTGACGGCGATCTGGTTGGTCGTTTCGGTTTTAAAATCCTTGAGGTACCCGGCCAGACTGCTCATCTGCTCTTCTGAAATTTGTACCGTCATCGTAGATGATTTGGCATTCGTCTGAGCGCCGTTACCGAGCGCCATCGCTTGGGACTGCATCACACTTGTTCCCATGAGAGCGGCTGTCGTAGATTGACCGCCATTGCTGTTCGCATAAGCCATAGGCCCAGTTGTTGTGAGCGCAGATGGAATATAGGCTGGTGGCATCGATGGGCCAGTGGGTACTGGTGTTGGATTAGCAACCGTTGTTGCTGAGACGGTTTTTTCTTCTTTTTTGGAACCAAAGCCGAAGAAATTGGAGATGCCATCAGTGAAGCTCTTTGTTTTCTCGGAAAAATAATCGGCTACGCCAGATAATGCTTTGCCTGCACCTTCGGTGGCATTGGACACAAAATTTCCAATATCCTTGGCTTTATCGCCAATCCAGCCGCCCGCTGCACTACCAGCCCATCCGCCGACTGCACCACCAACCCATGTCCCTATTCCAGGCAAAAGAACGCTGCCGATGGCCGTACCAATCGCAGTACCTGCCGTACCGCCAATCATGGAGCCAACAGCTCGGCCCCGCTGCTCGGGAGGTGCAGTCGCTATGTTCGCTACATCAGCCAGCATGCTGATTGGACGAAGCAGTTTCCCCGCTCCCTTGGCGAGCCCTCCGCCTAATTTGCCGAGCATGCCATCACCTGAAAATAGGTTAGACATTGCCATCGGCGAACCGGACGTTAGACCTGAGACTAAATTAGACCTTTTACCGCTGCCGATCCTTCTGCTCTTGCTTTCATTCAACACTTCCTTGAACTTTCGATCTGAAGTATCTGTGATGATATCGGTTGCCTTCGGAGTTAGCGCCGGAGTTGGTGTCGTTGCCCTAGAAGTAGACCTTCCCCCACGTCGTCCACCTACTCTTCGGGGGGGAGTTCCGCTAGAATTAGCATTACCGGTTCTTGAACTGTTACGAGTTTGGCTCTTACCTTTCTTGCCCTCTGCCACTTCCGTACTTGCACTCGGATTAGATGCTTTATCCTTCTTAGCCTTTCGATCGGATCTCCACTCTTTAAATTTCTTCCTAAGATCAGTAGCATTATTAATAGCATCTAGAACATCAAATCCTAAATCGACCCACTTTTTCCATCCTTCATCTTCTTTAGCCACATTATTAATCGTTGTATTATGACTCCCGATCACAACTGACATGGAAGGTCCACTTGCCGGACTTACCTTCCCCATCGCCACTTCAACCTTCTGCTTCACCTCCACCGACACCGTTCCCGAAGCCTTCACCATCTGGTTTCGGAAACTGTTCAGTTTCGCGAGTGCACGGTCCAATGCCGGACTCAATTGATCATCCAGTCCGATCTTCGGCATAATTCGCAGCCTGCTCAATCGAACAGCTGTACTATAGATGCTCTCCAGCCTGCGGCCAGTCGTTCTCAGTTCGTTGTTCACCTTGATTAGACTTTGATAACGAACTCTCCCCAGACGTTCCGTGGAACGCTGGATCTGATCCAGGTAACGGATCGTGGTCCGCATTTCCGCATTGGATTTGGATAAACCCACAATCATTTCTGCCATTTCTTTCACCCCCTGCCTAAGCTGGTTATCGATTCATTTGTAAGGTAATCGCCGCCATCTCCTCTTCCGAGAACGCAATCAACAACGAACGCTCCCCGCGCGGTAAAGACCAGAACTCTCCGGGACGAAGATGATGACGAACCCACATGTGATACAGGAACGTGGTCATCCCGCCGGAGTGAATCAGTTTTTTAGGTCTTCAATCTCCACACCGAAGCCAGACAGCTCCAGCACTTTGTCGCCTACTGCATCCAGTTCACCCGCGAGCAGCATGCGGCGAACCGCCTGCTCGCCACCGGACAGCTTCATGCGTCCTGTGATACGGTTATCTCCCCAACCGGACAGTTCCAGGCCGCGGACATTCATTTTTACCGTTGCTTCGGAAATTAGCAGTGCGTTAAACGTTTCGGTGTCCACCTTTTCCTCGGTGCGGCCTTTCGTCGTTTTGCGAATCGTGCAGCGTTCACGGATCTGATCCACTTTGGAGGACGTCAGTCCACGCAGGGTCAGCAGCAGATCCAGACGCTGAATGCGTACATTCTCTTCCGGCAAACGTTCTGCTGCTTCAAACAGCTGATCCAAAATCTGTTCTTCGGACATGTTTTCATTCATACTCATAGGGCGCAATCTCCTTCTCATTTCACAATTGGGTTACTAATCTCAACAATTAGGGACAACAAATAGACCGAGATGCTCTCAGCCTGCATGTGCTGCCCCTATTTTGTTAAGTCACTGCCATATTAATCTCGCGGTATTCTACTTTTTTGGATTAAGAAACTCCTAATACGTGATTCCGTTCGTTGATAATGTTGACTGTGTCCAGAACGCCACCTTGACTTGCTACCAACTCAACGCCACGAACAGTTTGTTTTGTAGTATCACGAATAATGTTATCTACAACAATGATTCCTGTAGCAATTGTGCCTGCACCATGAGCTTGGACAAGTACACCAGAGATTCCTGAATCAATAATCAAGTTTCCTTGAACGATAACATCAACGCGATTGCCGAAAAGCTTCACGCCTTCCTTCTTAGCGGAAATAATCTTATTGTGTGCAATGATCGCTCTGGAGTGTGGGTACAATCCTTCTTTCGATGGGGTCTCAAGAGAGTCATACCACCCAGAGAACTTAAATGTATTAAACTGAGCATCAAATGTTCCTTCAATGAAATTCTCTCCACAGTATTCGATCAAGGTATGCGTGATTTTTACATCCTCAGGTCTACCTTTGGGATTACGGATGAAGATTCCGTTTGTTGCCAATCCATTACCTGTTTGATTGAGTTCACCTGTACGACGGATCGTACATCTGAAGATAATAATGTTATTGATGACATCTGTTACATCTGTGGAACTAGTCCCTGCAAATGTTTGGATTCCACGATACTTGGTGTCCTCAATCAACGTATGTTCCACTGCAACAGTATTAGCTTTTTGAATCATGATACCTGACTGGCCATATGTGCGAAAAATAACACTATTTGTGATCAGAACGTTCTTGGCATGTTGTATATAGATACCCATGCCCTCTGTCTGAATATTTGTTGTATTGATACCAATGTTATTGATCGTGCAAGAATCAATTTTGATATTTGTAGAGTAATTCACTTGGTTACTGAACTGAATGGCATTATGATTGATATCCTGGAGGTTACAGCGAATGATCTCGATGTTATTCACTCCAAGCAGCGTAATACCATGACCTTCACTCAGTTGAGTACCATCTGGTGTTTTACCTGCAATGGTCAAACCGATGATACGAATACCATGAGCTTCAAGGTTAAGTGCACCTCTGGAATACAACGTTGCACCTTCACCATTGATGGTTTTGAGTTTTGTAATTGCTTTAGGGAATCTAACACGGTAAGATCCTGGAGGGAGAAACACTTGTACTGCCGGATCGTTCATCAATGCATCAAAAGCCGCAGTCCAATCCCATTCGGGTCTTGCATCTGTGCGGTTAGGCACCAAATCAATATACTTCTCGATAGACACATGCACGTTTTCCATAGTAAAAACCTCCATTTTTTTGTTTGTTTTTTATGCAAATTCTGCCGGTCTGACCTTGATGTTCTTGATTCGGAACGTATTGAAGTACAATGCTCTACAGTGTTTGTCTTTGTTTCCACTCTGCATGATCTCTTCTTTGAGTTGAATTATGTTAACAAACTTTCATCTACACTATCACCTAACTTTTTTTATAACGCTACAATCGGATTCAGCAGTTCAAACCCTTCAAACGTAAAACCTGTTTCCTCCGGCACTTCCTCACCCGCTGTCCAGTTTGCAAGCTGGATTTTGTCCACCATGCAGCCCTTAAGCAGAACACTTTCATGTCCATACGACTCTGGATCGTCCAGCTTCGAGATAATTTGGAACTTGGTGAAACCGCGCTGGATCATGTCCGACGTAACTTTGTAACCTGTCATCGTACCCGTTCCTTTTTTCGCACCGTTTTTATGCACTTTCCAGTCGTTGCCGACCAGATTCAGCTCACGTTTTTCAATTTCCACACTGGCTTCCAGCTTGTTAATATTCGTCTGCCACACACCATCGATATGCAGCTGACCATGAGTACCGAGAATAACTCTTGATGCATCCAACATGTATAATTCCTCCTTGGGATCATTTGAAATGTATAATATATAAGTTGATCTGATTCGTGATTACACGGGTTTACTCCGCGGAAAAACAATCTTTCGATTACGCTTAACCCCGGACCTTTCCCTCCACCCGACTTATTGCACGTAAAACGTACCAAACAACTGCTCCATCACATCGGTCAGCTTCACATTCCATTGCAGGAATACCTGATCTGCCTCCGGTTTCAGGATTGGCGCTGCGCCATAATAGGCCGGGTCGAGAATGACGTCATACCCCTCAGCCTCAATCACATTGCTCTGTGCGAGCAGTGCAAGATAGGCCTTCATCGCACCAATCAGTGCCTGGCGACCTTCTTCAGTGTTGTTCACCTTACCGATATACGTATCTTCCGCAGAGCGCTGCAAATCCGTGTTAATCGCATCCATGACACGAATGGAACGGATTTTTTTCCATGCGTTGTTTTGTCCCGCAGCAGGAGTAACCAGCGTATTCACACCGCGAAGGGCCTTCACCTGACGGCCATCATGGAAGAAAATAAATACACCATTTTGTACGGCCTGCTCCTGTTCCGCACGAGTCCAGCGACGTGTCACATCATCGAACGGAGTAGGTGCATACGTTGTGGATTCATTCAGACGTTGTCCAGCGATCAGGCCGGCAACATAAGCGGACGTTTCCGCTGAACTGTAGTAAGCATCTCCCAAGCGTACACCGGTACCGACATTGATCACGCCTTCGTGATTCAACGTGAGTGAACGTGCCGCTGCCTTTTGTGCAGCTGCTGCAGATGTATCGTCTGCGACCGAACCGCCAAAGACAGCCATCACCGGTTTGCCTTCGCTGCGTACACGTTTCACCCAAGCCGCAAAGCTTGCCAGCAAAGGCGCATCCGCCGCCTGATCCAGTGCCAATACATCGAATTGCTCGCCTTCCAGCGCACCCTGTACCGCAATATATTCCGCGTTTGTCAGATCATCGTTGCCGCTGACACCGCCTTTGAATGCCGCACCTGAAACGGTCGCAACCACACCCGTACCATCGCCAATTGCCTGAGCATTCACCCACTCATTGGTCTCATCCTCATTCATCTGTTTGGCTAGAGATGCTGCTGAAATATCCGCAGTCAGAAGCGCATACAGCATCCGGTTCCCCTCAAACAGGCGCACTTCATGCTTCGTGTTATCAATCACACCCGGCTGAATCGTGACGTAGAATCCGTTCGCACGATCACCCGGATACTTGGCATCCAGCTGCAGTACATCCGCATCGCTGCTGTCCTTCAACGTAAGACTGGCTGCTTTTGCCGAGGCTCCCGCTACCCGATATGCGAGCAATTTTTTTGGCCCACCAAGCAGGGCAAGTTTCAAGGACGTATAGGCTGTACCATTATCCAGTGCATGTGCCGAGTAAATGCGTTCAATCGCCGCTTCACTGCCCACCTCCACAAAGGTGCCCACCGGACCCCAGTTTGCCTTGATCGGAACAACAACTGTTCCCCGATTGCCTGCCTGAATGGCTGTAGATGCTGCCGCCTGAAAATTCATATATAATCCCGGAAGGACCGGACGATTCGTTTGCTCCCATGTTCCGCCTGCCATTATCCCTTCACCTTCGCTTTCATAAATTGGTTGAGTCGTGCCTGTGTTTCTTCAATGGAAAACGTCTGCTGCGCCGCTTCGTACAGCGCACCATGCAGCACCTCTGCCTTAACGGCAAAGAGGGCTTCCGCATGATTCATCAGCTCGGCCCGCGTATACTGCGGGTCAGCCTGTTTGCTTTTTTTCACGGTGCTTGCCATCGCCATCTCACCTCATCTTTAGATTACAAATCTGCTTACTCTCATGTCACGATTCCTTGCCACTAATAATTACTCCATTCCCTTGCTGTGATGAATCTCGCGGATCAGCGGCACATCCGTGCCCGGTCGACGAATACGCTGCTGCAGCGTCAGACGAATCTGCCCATTCAGGTAGGCATCTGCCTGCAAATCGGCTGAAACTTCATCCACCGTCAGGTACCTTGTTTCGTCTGTATCCGCCATAGCAATTCGGGTCTGCACAGCCAGTTGTTCAACCAGACGTGTGACCGCATGCCGGGTCGCCCCCGCATCTGCAGTAACGACGTGTCCAGTCCACTGCTTTCGAATCTCCAGGGCCGAAGTACCCGCCGCAGTTGAACTGCATCCCGTCAATCGCCACAGCACAGACTGCTTCTCGTAACCTCCCGGCCAAACATCGCCATACACAGACCATTCGGAGCCAAGCTCTGTCCGTGTCCAGTTTTGGAGCGCAGCCATCCAAGGATCCTGCGTAGTTAGAGAAGCATTGTCCTCAATAGATTCAGGAACATACACCCCGAACCGCAGACTTCGCGTCATCATTCCTGATCCGGCGTCCAGCCGGTCGCAGTCGGATGAGCCAAAATAGATGCACGTAAAAGCTGCACCCTCCTCATCCTCCAGCCGCACCTGATGCAGTCCTTTCACCAGCTCCGCAGACCACGTTTCCAGTTGTTCTGCTCCTCCATCTTCCGGGCGTACATATGGGGAAATTTTAATAATCCGTCGATATCCCGCCCAGGCAGACTTCGGTACTTCTTCGGCAAAAGCAACCACTGCACAAGGTCCTGTCAGAAGCTCACCCTGTGAAAGTACATCCAGCACCCGGCCATTCCATGCCGGAACAAGTGTCGCAAGCTTTTGCTTCAATGTCTGTCTGACAGCCACACTCATTTGACTTGTCCCTGTAGTTGTAATGCTCGTCTCACTTTTCATAGACACATTCATTTCGCCCCCTTCAGCTGCAAGTTTGTCATCTGCTCGCATTATGCAGCCAATAAGTTAAATAAAAAAATACTACACTCTTAAACTCCGCTAGCAGAACAACCTTCCGATCGCTCTTATCCCCAGATTTCTTTGGTTCCCTTTTACAAAGGTGAAATCCGGTGATAAAGGCGAAGCATATGCTTCCGAAGTAGCTTTTTTTCAAAAAGCTTTTAGCTTCGCTTCTTTAGGTTTTTTCTGCTATCTCCGTAACGGTGTACATCTTGAATTTAACTTTCAATACGGCAGCAAAGGACTCCCCCTTTATGGACTGAGTGAATATCGAAATCAATGCCGGACACGATTCACCGTATCAAAAAGACCGGCCCCTGGCCGGTCTGTACATTAGCGTATGTGCTTTCGGTGTGTGTCCGTTTGCGATTGATCCGATAATACAATCTTACACCCTTTTCTCCCTAGCGCGGATGGTGAATCGTATGACTTCCGCGTGGTTTAAGGCGTGTCTTGGGTGGAAAAAAGACGAGTCCAAGTTTCACATTATATAAGATGAAGTAAACATTTACACGAGAACCAAGAGTGCAGGACCAGTTTGGAGAAGCGGAGCGGTCACGTTTATCACCGGATTTTTCCCTTTAGAGAAGGGAATCACAAAAAGCTGGGGATAACAGTGATCGGAAGACGGTTCTGCAATCGTAGTGATCCAGTGTGTAAAGTGTATAGGTTCACATTATTATTTCAGGGTAACCTGCGGATTCAAGGTAATCTCAAATGCACGTCCCCAGATGAAATCCGGATTGGTATATTCGAGTGCTGCATTGCAGTATTTCGCATACGACACATCGCAATCGCGGATTTGTTTGATCGCTACATTATCTGGAGCAAAGGCCGTTTTGTTGGCAAGCCCAGCGGTGTAAGTCTGCATCAGATCCCGAAGCAAGGTTTGCAGGTGAGCATAGTCTTCCTCGGAGTTGAAGAGCACCATATTTTGGTCTGCAAGGGTAGCCACATTGGTATAGAGAGCATGAGCTCTGGAATACGTGCGGATATCTGCAATCGCGACTGCTTTGTAGTAGTAATCTTTCAGGAAACGTTTAAACAGCAAGGATCCATGTGCATTCACCGCATCGCGAAGAGCAGAAGCACGACCATCTGTCGTGACAAAAGCATATCTTGATTGTCCCATGCCCACGGCAAGGCCAATTTTGTTCCCCGGTGTATTCCATGCGCTGTAACCCAGAACTCGGCCGGTATACGGACTGTTTAGCAGAGCTTCCGCGACATCCACATTGGCAGGTCCTTTTCCGACAAAATCAATCAGCACCGCTGGCAATCCTTGCTCGCTAATACTTGTGAGCCGTTCAACTGCCGCTTGGACTTGATCCAGTGCCGTAATCGCAATAATCTCGATATCCACACCCTGCTGTTTATCCGGCTTCCCTGCAGGTCGGCTTGTCATGCGATTCAGTTCGGAGGACATGTCAAACGAAGTAGTTTCCTCATCATCTCCTGGATAAGCGGCATCCGCCACCAGCACACCGCCAACAATATCAATGTGACGAGCGACATTCTCATGCACATCCATATATTCATAGGTATTAATAATGGTGGAGCCGTGGGGACCGTAATAATTCACAGCGTAACGTGTTTTCGTGCCGCCTCGCAGCAGCTGATTTGCCATCCGTGCAACAAGAGCGTGACCCAGGCCGTCCGCATCCGGTAGGATGATCGCCCGTTCAGGATTTTGTCCGTCAGTCCCCCCCAGCCATTCGTTAATGCGTGCCTCTACATAGTTAATTTCATTAATCTGAACCCCCTGTGTATTGGCATCGTCCACCCCTACAGCCAGGAAATCAATGTACCCTTTGCGGGCAAGCTGATCCAGAATGTACAGGTTCGTTTTGAATTTATGCTGTCTGGTATTGTAATATTGCTCTTTATTGAAATAAGTTGTTTCGCCATACTCCGCTCCATCCGGAGACAGGTTGTAGCCGTTAATAATGTCTTCAAATTCGGTATACGTTTGACGCGGCTGCTGCATGAGTGCACGGGACTCGTTGTAGGCATCGAGCGCAAGACCGTCTGCAAATGAGGTGGTTGCTAACCGCATAACCGTATCCATGACATACACCGGTTTACGCGGATATTTCTCCTTGATCACTTGGATCACATTTAGCAACCGAGTCGTTTCCTCGTCATATTCCGGATAGGTGCCTCCACCGTCCTCCCGAAGCTGACGACTGCCAATCAGGCCGCCATAGGCCAGCATATCGGATGAAATAATGAATCCATCGACTTGGGCAGCATGCTTCAGAATAAAGGTGTAAATGTTACTCGGAATGCCATACGTAGGTGCAGACGTGCCAAGCAGCGTTGTGCCTTCAGTTGTTTTTTCCGAATCGAGACGGTTTTGAATGTCACCCAGGTTCGGCGTAACGATATGGATGCCTGCTGCCTTCCCTTGAACAATGACGTCATCCAAGTTAGCCGGCCGATCATCCAGTGGAACATACAATACGGTTTTCATATCATGTAACCTCCTGTTATTAAATTCAGTCTTACATAAGTACCCGATTAGAGCAGGCACACCATCACCGCGTCAAAAAACCGGCCTCCAGGCCGGCTGTACATTAGCGTAAGTGCTATCGGCATGTGTTCCTTGCTGCTAATCCGATAATACAATCTTACACCCTTTTTTCGCTTGCGCTGACGGTAATCCGTACGGTTTACGCCTGATTGTCGCCGTCTTCCGGGAGGTTAAAAGTCGGTTCCATGTGTTCGCTATGTAGTCATCAAACGTTCTCCTCATATATTACGTTTTAATACATATACATTAGACCCGTATAAAGGATGGATCTCATGAAAAAATCGGATTGGTTTTATTTGTGGATAGCCATACCCAGTTACTTGTCAGGACCTGTCATGTATGCCGTGACGATGTACATCTTCTATAAAGAAACGGACGTTGTGACAGAAGTACTCCTTGGATGGACTGCTGCAACATTCGCCTCCGTCGTTGTACTGTTTTTCCTGCTTGCAGTCATTCTGCTGCGCGTTTTAAAGATCTATTTCTTCTGGCTGCAAACCCTGCTCTATATGGTCCTCTCCCTCATTCCCGTATATATGACCCCTGTTCTTATGGGATCCGGAAACTCCGGGCTTCCAGAGCTGTCCTTTCCATTGTCACCCGAAGGCGTTCCATTATTGGTGTTCTGGGAAAGCATTGCGCTTATGAGTTCCTGGGGTGTCTGGGCTGCCCATAAACGTTCCAACAAACCGCTATTCTTACTGGTTTCCAGCGTATTTTTGCTCCTTTTTATTTTTGAAGTATAGCCTCGTTCATAAACTAAAAGAAGAGCACTGCCCCGCTTGGGCAATGCTCTTCTTGATATATGGGTTTTATGCAATAATATACCGGAAGTTTTCCCAGCTCTCCGGGAACGAGTTCCCGTTTCTCGCATGATGATAGAAGCTGAACGGAAATTTGAATACATGGCCTTCGTTCCAATCGCGGGAGCGACGGTCGGTATGCCAGTATTCCAGTTCATGCGGTAGAGCCACCGAGCGTTCGGCAGGAACCAATGGCAGCACATCTACCGGAGATTGCAATGTCCACTGTCCGTTCTCACCGACTGCTTCCCGGCTCAAGCGCAGGGCTTTCACCATCGTCAGGAACGGTGGTATTCCTTTGTGGAACAGTGCCGGATAGCCCAGCTCGTGCAATATGTTGAGCGCATGTCCATAGGTCAGCATATGGCCAATCAGATCATGATGAGCTTCTGCCTGATAGATGGCCGGGAAGGCCCCAAGCTCATCCAGAATCAACCGGGACAGCTGCTCTGGTCCCTCGATATTAGGAAATTCATCTGTCTCATCAATCTGCAGACTGCGGATCTCCTTAACCGTTGTGTTCAGCCACGATCTTCCCGGGATGGTCTTCTCAAACGAATCGATCAGTTCAACCATCCGTTCAATATCCTGCTCTGTTCCCCAGCCATCCAGTTCACGGATAGACTTCAGGGTGAGAGCGCCATAGATCGCCTGGTGTCCAACCCAGTGAAGTTCGCCGATTGTACGATCCAGCGCTTCCGTGATCCGCGCCTCGGCTTCTTCCCTTTCGAGCATTTCACCACTTGAGGAATCTTGCCGCTGATCACTTCCGTGTTTGCGAAGCATCGCTTTCGCTTCTGCGGTAACACTGCCCGCCGCGAGGGCAGACAGACGATTTTCCCGAACCCAGAAATAGGCTGCTATCGCTCCTGCTCCGTAATGGGCATGCCACAGATCACCTGTACGCTCCCGACTCGAAACGATGACCATCAGGCCCTCTTCCAACAAACGTCGATCCATAACGTCATCACTCCTTCACCGAAAATGAACTTCATCACATCATGTTTACATTGTGTTTACTTCTATAAAATGAATCAAATCGTGCATATATGCCCGTTTCGCTTCCAGATTCAATCATTTACCCAATCTGCAGCCTGCCGACACCTTGAATGACAACTTCCAGTGGAAAGATCTGCGCCTTTTGTTCCGAAAAGAACCAAACCCTTTCCTTCTTCACCACGATAAACAAACCGTTTACGTCCCCTACCGGGGCAAAGGTATTGCTGATCGCTCCCCACCGCTTCAGTCCCATTTGCTCCAATTCTCCTACCGTGGACAATACATCCTCTGATACAAGCCCCACCTCACATACATGCAATAGATCATTCGCCGTGAAAGGACGGTCACTCTCGTTATGCGCACTGTGATGAGCGATCAGTTCCAGAATGTTGCCTGCCGGATCTTCGAAATAGAGGGAATGGGAATTCCAGTTCTCAGAATAGGTCTCGTCCTGCCCCTCCTGCGTGCTGAGCTCTACACGTGCCGCTGCCCAGGCTTTGGCCTCCTGAAAACGGTTCGTCGGGATCATCCAGGCAACGTGGTAAAAGGGGTCTTGTTCCATTTCGCTGTGAACAAATATCATGTTCGTCCAACCGATCTGCAAGGTGAATGAATAATCGGATTCAGTAACCACATTCATGCCGAGCGTTTCTTTATAGAAATGTTTGGTCTCTGCCAAACGAGCGGTGTACAGCTTCACTTCTTCAAATATCATCTGACTACCTCCTGCTCAATCACGCCCGTCCGTGCATATTCTCCCATTGACTCCATGGCACCATCCCCAGCTCCGGCTTCGCTTCATCCGGAAGCATGGATATGAATTCAAGGGAATGACCATCCGGATCGGTGAAATACACCGACACAGCCGGCATCCAGCCAAATACGTACAGCTCCCCAATATCATCATTAAGGAAGTTGTGTGTCTCGATCCCTTTATCCTCCAGATACGTGACAGCGTGCTTCATGTCCTCCAGTGATACGTGAAAAGCAAAATGCTGCCGCTGCACCTGCGCGGGGTCCTTTTGCCATAATCCCAGCATGGCGTTGCCTTTTCCACCGATCCAGTAAAATGAGTTTCCGCGTTCCTTCTGCCCATAGGCATGTGGCAATCCAACAATCTGTTCATAGAAATGATGCGATTTCTCCAAATCCGTCACGTTCAAATGCGTTTCAAATATGCCTTTTATCAAGTGGATGACCTCTTTTCTCTCTCTATTTCTACTTCATTAGCTTAAAAAATGAATGATGCTCAGCTTCCGGATGAGTTCCGCGCAGTTGTTAATGTCTGAGCCAGACTCAGGAATGAACCGATTACCCGCTGAATTCGATCCTCAATGTCCTGGCTGCCTTCATACTCCTCGTATCCGTCAAAGGTAGCCTCGAAACGTCTGCGCTGTGCACCACCAATGGATATCCACTCCTGTGCATTAATACCATGCAGATTGCGAACGATGGCTTGCAGCTGTAAAAGGGAACTCACCCCTACCGCTCCCCCCGCAGAGCTGATGGACAACACCGGTTTACCGCTAAAGTGAGCCTGGCTCAGGTGATCCAGCGCATTTTTGAGCACTCCGCTGATGCTGCCGTGATACTCTGGTGTGGATAAAATAATGGCATCCGCCGCGAGCATGCGCGAGTTCAGCTCTGCTAGATTGTCATTATCCGCCTGCTTTTCATCCGGTGCGTAGAATGGAACCGGTGTTTGGTACAGATCAAACAGGCTGGCTTCATGTCCCTGACTGCGGATGACCTCCACCGCATATTCTCCTAAACGCGTACTGGTTGCGTTCTTGCGGTTGCTGCCTGCCAATATGATAATCTTCATCTATGCCACACTCCTTCTTGTTTTTGTGAGGTATTCCATCATCAACCTTCATTTCTTCTGTTCTTATCTTACCTTGCTTTATCTTCCAATTCGTCAGCAGATAGACTTAACTTGCTGCACAAAAAAACTCAACCTTTCGGTTGAGTTTCTACGACTTTAGGCTGAGAATGGAGCCCGAACGGGTCAGACCCAGCCGTTTTTTACGGCATGAATGGCTGCTTGAGTACGATCAGCCAGTCCCAATTTGTCGAGTAAATGACTGACATGTGTCTTTACGGTTTTCTCCGTAATTACGAGCTGCACCGCAATTTCTTTGTTGCTCAATCCCCGTGCGATAAGGCCCAATACCTCTTGTTCACGGCGCGTCAGCATATCCGGACCTGGCGATGTCCCGTTCATTTGTAAAGTCTGCTTAAGCTTCTGCGGTTCCTGAATTTTCCCATTTGCTGATGGATCCGCACTTACAACTTGCTGTTCTTGCAGCGACACATCAGATGATGCCATCACATGCATCAACTGCCCGGCCGCGACAGGATGAAGTTGGGCCTGCCCTGCATACACGTTCCTTATAGCAACGGCAAGATCCTCCGGTTCAATATCCTTCATCAGATACCCTTTTACCCCAGCCCGTACGGCAGGAATAACATGATCCTGATCGGCAAACGACGTTAGTACAATAATACGGATTCCAGGCAAAAGAGTGCGCAGGCGTCTGGCAGTCTCAATCCCATCCAGCACAGGCATATGCAGATCCATCAGCACCACATCAGGTTGCAGCTTTTCCGCCTGCTCAAGCGCCTCCTGCCCGTTGGAGGCTTCGCCCACCACTTTCATATCCGTCTGCGTGGACAAAAATACGTGCAGTCCGCGTCTCACCATGGCATGATCATCCGCCAGTAAAATCGTAATCGGCATGTCTTTTCCCCCTGACTTTAACCCAATTCGGACGGGAGTGGAATTACTACCGTTACCGATGTTCCCTTACGGGATGAACTTGCGAGTTCGAGCCTGCCTCCCAGCGATTGGGCACGCTCTCTCATAATGGACAGACCCAGCGAGCTGGCAGGAAGGGCTTGCCGCCTTTTGGCTCCACCTTTTCCCCGATCCGCAACCACCAGTACCGCTTCGGTATCGGTTAAGTGGAGGGTAATATCTGCTGCGGTTACTCCCGCATGTTTGCGCACATTGTTCAGGGCTTCCTGTCCAATTCGCCAGAGTCCCTCTTCAATACTGCGAGGCAAGGTACACATACCCGTTCGGTTTACAATGACCTGCAAACCCTGCCCTGTACCATATTCTTGCAGTGCACTCAGCAGACCGGATTCCAGTCCCGCCGGGCGAAGCTGCATGATTAAGGCACGCATTTCCTTCAACGCCTCCTGGGATAACGAACGGATATCTCTCATGGCTTCAGCTGCCGGATGCAGCTCCGCTGAACCGGATAACATGCGCTCCGCTCCCTTGGCGGTCAACGAGAGAGAGAACAACATTTGGTTTACAGAATCATGCAGATCCCGAGCGAGCCGGTTTCGTTCCTCCAGACGGGTTAACTCCCGGCGCTTATCCACCAGTCTCAGACTTTCCCAGGAACCTGTAATATGTTCTGCCAGTGCATCCATGACCTCCCGGTCTGCCTGAAGGAGATCACTCGCCGATCCGAGCCCCACAACCAGTACAGCCGTTTCCCCAGGAGGACTTAATGGAATGGCAGCGGCGAGGCCCGCAGGTATCACGGATACGGGGAGCGGTGTATCACAAAGTGCAGCCAACTCCCCAATCTCTGCTGATGATAATTGCGCAGCGCGATGAGAATCAATCACACGATGCAGCCGCCGTCCCACCTCTGGAGGAATCTCGCAGAATGTTTTCGTCTCCTCCATGCGATTGGCATGCGCAGCCTGTACGGATAACGTTCCATTCTTTTGAGCTAACAGTGCGACAAAAGGCCAATCGAAGTGCTGCACAAGCAGTTTCACAACCGTTCTGGCCATGTCGTCAGCATTGCTGCACTCGTTCATGTTCAGGCCCAGCGATCTGCTGAACTCCCCCAGCCTGGCATACAGGTCCGCTCGTCTCTGCTCCGCACTGTACAATCGCATCCGTTCCATGGCACTGCCGATCTGATAGGCTACGGCCTGCAGCAGCGCCAGCTCACTGTCGCTGAAATGCTCCTTCCCTGGTGCGGCAACATTCAGCAGTCCCATCATCTTGTCGCCTGATCGCAGCGGAACCGTTGCATGATGGGTGATGTTATGGGTATCTCCCCACTGATGCTCTGTCGCCTCCTCAAGCCGTTTGCAGTTTATGATATTGACGGCATTATTGAGTCTCCCATCCCAGAAACGGTTTACGCACCAGCATGTACCACAGCGCATAGGCTCCTTCTCTTCATGCAGCAGGGCTGGCGGCAGGTTATGGTCAGAAACGCAGGAATAGTCTCCACGCCCACCAATCAGAAACACCCAGCCTGTCGTTAATCCGGTCAGCTCCAGCAGCTTGCCTACCACTGTATCCAGCATCGGACTCAGGTCATTGGACGTATTCAGCGTCTCCGCAATGGTCTTCAGCGTGTACATTTCCTGCATTCCGGCTTCATGCGACATGCAGATTCCTCTCCTTTGATTGCGCTTGTTGTTGTTCAATTATTGTATACAATCATTGTTGGAGTTTAAAGGATGAACTTGCACGCGTCTTAACCAAGTTTCTGACGACTCTTTCGGGATACAGACAATGGCTCCACATTGATCAGTCCCCGGTCGGATAAGGCAAGCGCCATTTTATAGAAAGCACGGGTTCTGATTTTGGTATACGTATCCTTGCTCACAGGCGGATCAAATACATGGTTGTACACTTTGTAATCAAACACATCATCATCTTTCAGGTACCGTTCACAAACCAGCACCCGTTCCTTCTCACTGAGACGAGACACGATAAAATCAATCGTATCGCAATACGCCTGACGTGCACGCTGTACATCGACATTGTAGATCGCCGTTCTGGCAGTTGAATCCCCAGTGACGTTGGTGGGACCATGGAAACGCTCCGTATAACTTGCCGTGACCATCACCTCGCGTTCTTCAAATGCAATCGTCTTGTAAATCCGGTATTTTTCTAAAGCTGCTTCCACGGCAGTTTGTGTTTTGCGTCGATCCAGTTCAGGCAGCAATAATTCCATATTCGTTCTCCTCCTTAAGGGTTGGTTTCCTTAAACATCTCTTCTTTTATTAGGGTTGTGCATTTTGCTAAAATAGTAACGGCCATTGTCCAGGTTTCTTTTGTTGCCTTTTGGAATCACTTCCGAAGGGCTAATAACCATGAAGATTCCGGTCTCCAGTACATACAGATTGTTTCATTTTAATGTTGTGTTCGTATTTTGTTCGTATTTCTATTTGAGGATACCACTTATTGGAGATTGGAGTAAACCTTCATTTCGGGTCATTTTGACGATAAAATAAAACCCTCACTCTCATTTCCTATGCCTTTTGGCATAAATGTTTCAATTCCCTTTACCTAATGGTATATATACGTTATAGTACAGATAATTACAGATCCTCGTATAAGTGAATTCCATTTTTAATATTAAGAAAGTACTTGAATGTTAATGCGAACAAGAATTGTCCTTATAAGCGCTAAAGTAGTGGAGGAGACGGAATCGATTCTGAAAAAGCGATAGCGTTCGCATTTATCACCGGATTTCTCCCTTCAACAAGGGATCAAGGAAATCTGGGGATAACGGCGATTGGAAGAACGATCCGTATCCGGAACGGGTACCAGCAGATTATAGAGTGTTAACGCAGCATTGAGGGTTTCTTAGTATCTAATGAAATACACTTATACAAATTGAAGGAGTTGGCATGAATTGTGGAGCACGCTTTTGGCCCTTATCTGAAACAACTGCGGGAACAGCAGAGCTATAGCATCAATCAGCTCGCCGAAGCAGCAGGAATCAGCAACTCACAAATTTCACGCATTGAAAATGGAGTCCGCGGTGTTCCGAAACCCGCCACGATCCGCAAATTGGCAGAAGCCCTCTCCGTTTCCTATGCCGACATGATGAAACAGGCTGGATACATTGAAGCAGCAAGCGCAGTAAACGAGCCTCAGGATATTCCGGAATGGGCGACCTACAAGGACCGCCGCGATTTCAAGAAAATGCTGGAGGACGAGGATGACCTGATGTTTGACGGAATTCCACTGGATGATGAGGACAAAAAACGAATCAAGGATGTGCTGACAGGTCTGTTCTGGGAAGCCAAGCAGATGAACAAGCGCAAGAAAACAGATGAACCGGACAAGCGCCCATGAGGCAGAGCAAGCTGATCAAAATGAAGCAGCAGGTGAGATGATATGGATGACATTGTAACAAAGCTGATTCGCAAACATCGGACAAACTGCCCCTTCAGCATTGCCAGAGCCGTTGGAATACAGATCCGTTTCACCAATCTGGGCAAGTCCACCAAAGGGTTGTATTTCCGCAAGCTCCGTCGCAGGTTTATTGTCATTCACAGTGAATTGCCGCCGGAATGGCAGCGGTTTGTATGTGCTCATGAACTTGGACACGACCGATTGCACAAAGGCATCAACCGATTCTTTTTGGAAGAGCACTCCTATTTTGCTCCCGGCAAGCTGGAAAGACAGGCCAATCGCTTTGCCATTCAATTACTGACCTCAGGGGTCAAGCCGGAACCGGATGAATCCCTGGAGAAATTCTGTTTGCGTACAGGACTGCCGCGTGAAGCGCAGCATTTTTTTTACTCTATATAAGAACATATGTTTCCTTCTTGTGGAATTTGAACTTTATTTCCCATCCGGCAGATTAGATGTTACTTTCAGGTTACCTATTTTTACGTAAATCACGAGATTTCCGAAACATAGTCTGCTAAAATACAATTTGAGCTGTGCGAGCTCAAGCAGATCATATTTTGGGGAGGTTACAGATTCATATGAAAATCTGGAAGACATACGTTTCACTTCTGCTAACGGTTTGCTTACTGTTTGGCAGTGTAGGAATTGCGGCTGCTGCAACGGACACGACTCCGGGCACAGGTAAACACATTACGATTCTACATACGAATGACACACATGCACGCGCAGTCGAAGCTTCGCCTGCGATGGGCTATGCCAAAGTGGCCGGGATTGCAGACAAATACCGCAGCGAGAACCCCAACACCCTTTTGCTTGATGCAGGAGATGCTGTGCACGGCACAACCTTTGCAACACTCGTGAACGGGGAGAGTATCGTCAAAGTCATGAACGAAATGGGCTATCAGGCAATCGTTCCGGGTAACCACGAATTCAACTACGGCTCCGAGCACCTCATCGAACTTGCGGACATGATGAACTTTCCAATGCTCAGTGCCAATGTGAAGAAAAAAGACGGAACACGTCTCTTCGATCCCTATCTCATTAAAGAAGTTGACGGTGTCAAAATCGGTATCATCGCACTGACTACACCTGAAACGATGTACAAAACGAATCCGAAAAATGTTGAAGGTCTGGATATTACTGACCCGACTGCGGAAGCCAAAGTGCTGGTGAACGAAATTCGCAGCAAAGTAGATGTTGTGGTTGTACTCGGCCACCTTGGACAAGATGCTTCCAGTACAGACACTAGCTTCAAAGTTGTAAAAGAAGTTCCGGGTATCGATGTATTCATCGACGGACATAGCCACACCATCCTGCAGGACGGTCTCGTATCCGACAACGGAACATTGATCGCGAGTGCAGGAGAATATACCAACTATGTAGGTGTCATTGATCTGTGGGTAGACGGTGGCAAGGTAACGAAGAAACAAGCTACGCTCATTGATGAAACAGAAGCAAAAGATATTAAACCGAATGAAAAAGTAGAAGCACTCGTAAATTCCATTCAGAAAGAACAAGAGCCAATTCTCGAAGAAGAAGTAGCAAACACTGCCATTCTGCTCGATGGTCAACGCGAACAAGTTCGTGCCGGTGAAACGAACCTGGGTGACCTGCTTGCAGACGCCCTCCGTGACGTCAGCAGCGCAGATATCGCGCTCACAAACGGTGGCGGTATCCGTGCTTCCATTGAAGAAGGTACGGTAACCAAAGGCGACATTATCACTGTACTTCCTTTTGGTAATCAGGTTGTAACCCTTGATGTAAAAGGCTCCGATGTTCTGGCAGCCCTTGAAAACGGTGTAGGCTCCTATCCGGAACCAAGCGGTGGATTCCCGCAAGTATCCGGCATGACGTTCAGCATTGATTCTTCAGCTGCTAAAGGCAGCCGCGTACATTCCGTAATGATCGGCGACAAAGCCCTTGATCCAGAAGCAACGTATACGCTGGCTACCAACGATTTTACAGCTGTTGGTGGTGACGAGTACACCATGTTCAACAAATACACCATTTCCGGCATGTACGGTGCAATGGACGAAGCGCTGATTGAATATATGCAAAAACTTGGCGCTGTAGATATCAAAACAGATGGCCGAATCAAGGAAGCGAAAACACCTGCAGTTGAACCGGAAGCTCCAGCTGCAGAGACACCGGCTCCAACTACACCGAAGCCAGAAACGCCAAAACCGGAAACACCAAAACCAGAAAAACCGTCGAAACCGACACCGAACAAACCCGCTCCAGCCAAAGTATATGTTGTAAAATCCGGAGACTCCCTGTATTCCATCTCCAAAAAATACAACACAACCTGGCAAGCACTGCAAAAATTGAACAACATCAAAAATCCTCACTGGATTTATCCGGGTCAACAACTGAAACTGCCTGCTGCTTCTTAAGCTAAGGCAAGATCGAATCAACGTGATCTGTTTCGCGTTACGACAGGACCAAGAGGGATCATAACAGCAACGACAAAAGGGTGTTCCTCAAGCCAACATGGCTGAAGGAGCACCCTTTCTTCTTCGTCTTCGGAAGCAACAATGAATTGTTGCTAACTTGCTATAAAAGCACATATAACCGGGAAAGGCTTTGCCGTAAAAATAAATCCGTAAACGTAATTCATCGTACACACGCTTCCAGAGTCCCTGACCACGGACTATAGAAAATATGCGCATAATTGCCACTATCACGCGATTTTCCCGCATTCCAAACAAACAAATGTAACAACTTTAATTTGCATACCTGCACTTGTTTGCATGGTTAAACGCATTCCACGGATGTGTACTTTTTAAATTGATAATAGACAGAATACACCATAGTAATGACTAGTTATTTTGTATGATATTATGCAGACACTTCTACAGATTTATATGTCTATAGACCTTTTTTTCCTTCTTTCATCTGCTTAATACGTCAAATGAGCATTATCGCATAATATTCGGACCTATATAAACCTATATAATACGTCACTTTACGATGTAACTGTGCAGTATACTGATCCATCAATGGATTAAACTTTATCTGAGCTGGAGCACTTCCTTTGCATGATTCAGTGCCTCTTCTACACTCATGCTGATCCGCTTGGTCTCACCTTTGCGGGCAAGAGCATGGGAGCCTAATTCGACACGCCGCTCTGCAGCGTCCCTACCCACCAGAATTTGAACAGGCAGACCAATCAATTCCGCATCCTTGAATTTTACGCCAGGCCGTTCATCCCGATCATCAGTCAACACGGTGTATCCCGCATCCAATAACTGTTGTTCAAGTTCCAGGACAAGCTGACGCTGCTGCTCATCCTTCCAACTGACCGGGATCAGATGAATTTGATAAGGTGCAACGGCTGCTGGCCACCTGATTCCGTCATCTCCTGCATACTGCTCGGCAATGGCAGCCATCAGACGGGAGACCCCAATACCGTAACAGCCCATCACGGGTGCACACTGGCGGCCATTTCGATCCAGAAAGGAAGCTCCCATAGCATCGCTGTATTTGGTACCCAGTTTGAAGATGTGGCCTACTTCAATGCCTTTGGTAAACACGAGTTTCGCTGCACATGCTGGACAGCTATCTCCTTCAGCTGCAAAGCGGATTCGTTCCACTTTCTCCAGAACAAAATCAATTCCCGGACGTACACCGGAATAGTGCATATCCACTTCATTTGCCCCCGTAATGGCACTCCCCATTGCAGCCACATCAGCGTCCACCACCATCGGCAAATGGAGACCGATCGGACCCAAGAAACCTACCGCCAGATCGGAACACCCTGCAAGAGCCTCTTCGTCAGCCAGAATGAGTTCCTCCACTCCCAATACCTGCTTCAGTGCAATGTCATTGACTTCATGATCTCCGCGAACAAGGGCAGCAACCAGTTGACCATCCGCTTGATAGAGCAGCGTTTTGATCATGTGCTCCGGTCCCTGACCCACAAAGGAACTGAGCTCGGCAATGGTACGAATGGCAGGCGTATGAATTGGAACGGGTGATTGGTCCAAGGCACTGATCTGGGATTCATTATCGGACTCGGAAACGTCCTTGCTCATCTGTTCCGTATCCTGTGTTACAACTGCAGCGGTCTGATATCCGGCCTTCTCCAGATTCGCAGCATATCCGCAAGCCCTACAGGATACAATCGTATCTTCTCCCACATCAGCCAGTGCCATGAATTCATGCGTTTCTCCCTGACCGCCTATTGTGCCTGCATCTGCCTCTACACGAATATACTCCAGGCCACAGCGCTCCAAAATCCGTGAATACGCCTTATTCATCGCCTGATACGTATGATCCAGCTCTTCCCAGTCGGAAGCAAAAGAGTATGCGTCCTTCATGATAAACTCCCGTCCCCGTAACAAGCCAAATCTTGGACGCCGTTCATCCCTGAATTTGGTGCCGATCTGATACAATGTGAACGGCAGCTTTCGATAGGAATTCACCTCATCGCGGGCAAGAGCAGTCACCACTTCTTCGTGAGTCGGTCCAAGGGCAAACTCCCGCTCATGCCGATCCTGCAGACGCATCAGTTCAGGTCCATACTGATTGTACCTTCCGGATTCTTTCCATAGTTCCGCAGGCTGCATAATAGGAAGCAGTACTTCCTGACATCCGGCACGGTCCATCTCCTCGCGAACGATCCGTTCAACATTGAGCAGCACACGTCGCCCCAGAGGCAAATAACTGTATATCCCTGCTGCCAGCTGGCGAATCATGCCAGAGCGGAGTAACCAGCGATGCCCGGCTGCATCAGCCTCTGCTGGTGCTTCACGTAATGTTGGAACAAGCATTTCACTTTGACGCATCCATTCCACACCCCTTATCTTCCTGATCTTTTTTTGCAAACTAGCGCTTGTAAACAGCAAAAAGACACATCCGTCAAGGGACGAATGTGTCGTGGTACCACCCTTATTTAACTGCGCATTACAGTTTGCCGATATGCCCCAAGTTTCCCTGAGCATGCTGAACAAACCGGTCCCGTTCAACATATATGCAATGTGAGATCACGCAGTCCTTCTTGGGCATAACGGGCCCTTCCGGCGGTGGTTGCAGCCCGATGGCATTCTCCTCCGCAGCTCGCGAGGTGGGAACTACGAAGCAGCAACAGAAACCTTCCACCGATCGGTTCCCTCTCTGCATGAAGCCGGCTTACGTAATCATGTCCTCGATAATCGCTGTTAGCATTTTTGATCACATTAGAGCATCTACAGGAAATTGTCAACTCCTGCGTATAACGAGTATTCCAGTAAAAATGAATGACAATACAGGCTGACATCCCGCAGGCTTCCCTGTAATATAGAGAAATAGAACATGTATTAAAGATAAAGGAGCTTGTCCTATGCCATATATTATCTATGATCTTGAATTCACGGTCAGCCGTAATGCTCGTTACTCTTCTGAAATAATAGATATCGGTGCGGTAAAAGTTACAGAGGGAGAGGACGGCCTTTACGTATCTGACACATTCCATACATACGTTCGTCCCTCCAACAAATCCGTCCTGTCCACTGACACCATTCAATTTACGGGAATTACGCAAAAAGATATTGATGCCGCTCCTCTTTTTCCAGAGGCATTGCAAAACTTTGTTGCCTGGATGGGGGACGATGTGTATTACATGTGTTCCTGGGGACCGGATGACCGCAGCAAATTGATTTCTCATTGTCGTACACACCAACTTGATGTTGCCTGGATCACAAACCACAACGACCTGCAGCAGCAGTGGTCGCGAACCATTCGCAAGGAAGGCAAATTCCGTCAGCTGGGCCTGGCTCAGGCACTTGAATTATGTGGAATTGAATTCGACGGTACTCAGCATCGTGCATTGGACGATGCCATTAATACCGCCAAAGTATTCATGCATCAATTTGACCGCTTCAGTCTGGAAACCAATTGTGCCGCTGATGATGAAGGGGTCACATCCAAAGTCGTCTATTCCAGCAGCACAGATGATGATGTGAAGGAATCACCTTTTGGTAATCTGGCACATCTGTTCAAGACCAACGAATAGCATGTACCTGTTATTTTCTGCTTCATGACGCAAAAAGGAACGCCTGTTACGCCGGAATCAGCGATATAATTGCTGCCAGCGTTCCAGACGTTCCTTCATCATATTCCGGTATGCCTCAGGCTCAAGGATCTCAGCCTCTGGTCCATATTGGGCAAGCCAGCCCATGAATTCCTGATCGTCACTCAATATGGTCTCAAGCAATAATGTTCCTTCGGGTTCCAGCGTTAAAATGGGGCGCACCAAAAATCTTTGCTTCATCACATGTTCAACGGCATCACGGGAGAAACGAATCTTGAAGGCAGTCCACTCTTGCCCTTGGCTGGAGCCCATCGTCCGTAAATGGGATTGCAAGAGGAAGTCATCTTTGCGGAATGTACGAGGCAAAATCCGAACTTTCTGAAGATTCCCTACTTCAAAGATTTTTAGCATCTCCGATAAATGACAGTAAGCCAACAAATCGAAGCGGTACTCA
Source organism: Paenibacillus xylanilyticus (assembly GCF_047246825.1). Lineage (GTDB taxonomy): Bacteria > Bacillota > Bacilli > Paenibacillales > Paenibacillaceae > Paenibacillus > Paenibacillus xylanilyticus_B. Next base: position 2,749,219 of record NZ_JBFOLB010000001.1, read on the forward strand.
CGAGGGATCAGAAAGTAGGGATCAAGTCGCACGATCTTCTTCATGTCCTGAGAGAGGTGTTCTGCTTCAATTGTGTTCTGTGAAATGCCCGCTTGAAGCAGGGTTACCAGTGAGTTATCCCTCTGTTCGCTGTTTTCATTTTGCCATGCGAGCATCCCCATTTTGAATAAACCGCTAATTTGCTCTGACCATTCCACCCGCTCCGTTTTGTTTTTCTGATTTGATGCAACCACTTTCTCATATGCGCTCTCAAAGGCAGGCTTCAGCAAAGGGCGGATATCATCCATAACTTCCGCCAAATGAACAAAAGCTTGAGCTTCTTCGTCAGTCCAATTTAACGGATACATGGCAAAGTGGCTGATAAACCTATACCCTCTGCCGTGCCCCATATTGGCGATCGGAATATGCATTGCGCTGAGGGCCTCCATGTCGCGATATATCGTCCTTTCCGTTGTCTCGCATCGCTCGGCTAGCTCACGGGCAAGAATCCCCGGTTTCGCCTGCACAAGAGTTATAATGCGCATTAACCGGATCAGTCGGTCTGTCATTTTGCCGGACCCTCCACTTGTGTTCAAAAAATTCGATACAACCCTATCCAATTTTTCATCATGATATATAGTATATTCGACCTATTCTTTATTTTCACCTTTAAATTCTATGTAGAAACGTCCATTTTCATTTCGTCATCAATAGTTCTTTGTCCCTATTCTCCTAACATGGTTTTTCCGTGGCTGTTGTGTGAGGCACCATACGTAATTCCATAATGGTGGCGCAGTTTTTCCACAATCTCGGCCTCCTGGTAATAATCCAGATCCTGTTTGCGAGCCGCCTCTATTAACAGAGCATCTGCATGCCTGCGAAGCAGGTTGCTTCCCTCTTGTGCACGGCCTCTTTCATAAGCTCGTAAGGCTTGTTTGATCAAGGGTACGGTCTCACTTAATTTAATTGTCTTCTCCACCTTCGGATCTTCCGGCTGTCTCAGCATCCCCAGATGACTCGTATATTGAATATATAATTGTTCCCGGCGCAGCAGCACTCTCTGACTTTGCTTCACCTTGCGTGTACTCCAGTAGGCAGAGCATATTGCTGCTTTTCCCGATACACGGGGGCCCATGGCAAACTCGAGCAAAATCTGCTTACTTTCCCCCTTGTATACGTCGCCAAGCCGCAGAATCCAACCGATGTCCGTCTCTTTGGATCGGCAACCATAAATCCCTTTTAGTTCAATTCCAAATTCCGGTTTGAGCAAAAGTTCCATGTCTCTTGATACAATTTTAGGTGCTACTTTCCTAAGTCTTTTGGCAGGGGCCCCGTAACGCCATTCAACCATCATATATACGGGGTCGGCCCCCCCTGTCGGTATGGCCTCTCTATTCCACGAATAACATACTTCAAAGACTGAGTTCACTGGTAGTCTCTCCCCCGATTTATGTGTATTATCTTATAAGTTATCAGGGTGAATGGACACTATATTGTCACGGAACATATGTTCGTATGACATTTTTCCAATAAATTAATTTTATGCCCCCAAATCCGCCTTATTACGACAATAAACGACGAAAAAGCCTGGCGTTATGCCAAGCTTTTCTTCTACAAATTTATGACAAGTCCCAACTTAGAGGGTAGATTGATTCATCCCCAAATCGGTCGTGGATGGTGTCCATTCCGGCTCTGTCACCGGCGCGTAGGTTACGCTGTCAATGATCAATTTACGTCCAATTGGCTCACCGTTTACCGTAATCATAATCGTTTTGGTTGGGGTTGTTTGTTCTGTCGTATACATAAATTTATTCTCCTTCGTTCACGATCTTCTTCTGAAATCGGATATATTGTAATTTTTATAATTTTCGTCATTGTGAATGGCAAACACCCGGAACCGGGGTAATGATATATTGTTAAACTGTCCGCGTGCTGCCTTGAACGTATATTACCCTGCTGCTCACTGAATTAAACAGGTAACTACTCTTGGAAAAAATACAATGTCCTGAACCCAACACGCCGGTTTTGACGTATAATGTAAGAGCCGTATTTCAACAAATAATGACGATTTCGGCAGAAGACAACAATCCTCACCGAAAGAAGGTGCCAATGATGCCAAAACCCATCAAGGGTCATTACATTCGGGTGTTATTCACCACTTGCATTTTATTCACCGTCTCTCTGACATCAACCGTAAGTGCAGCGAGTGCCAATATATTTTCAGACATATACAGCGGGTGGGAACGCGTCTCCGAGCTTCCCGGGGAAGTGAACGCCCTGCAGGAAAGCTACCAACAAACGCTGAACCAACTTAATGAGACTTCGGCTCAATTGGGACAAGCCCAAGCTAATGTGGAAGCATTCAAGGCCCAAAATGAGCAATTAATAGAACAGAATCAGAAACTGACTGATATGGTCACCAAACTGCAGCAAGATCAGGATGCCAAAAATGCCACGACGAAACGCATCCAAACGATGATTATCACTGTGATTTGTCTCATACTAGGCTATTTCGTCCTGATTCGTGTAATGCGTTGGGGAATGCGTCGTCGATCGGGCCGAGTATAAAAGAACAGGAGCAAGCACATGCACATACACCTGAACAACACCGAAGCCGGCGGAGCTGGACAAGTGGTTACTTTCTCGCTGGTCCAGGATGACCGGCTTCATATTTTGCATCCACAGCAAATCGTTGCCTTTCGCGGCTCGAGCGGCAGCCGCAATGACAAGTTCATGAACATCACAGGCATGGTTCGCAAAAAAAAGCTGATCAAATCGGAAATCACCGGGCCTTGCCAATTTGTGGCGGCCCTGCCTCCCGGATTTACCATGAAGGAAGTTGAACTCACCGAGAACAGCGATTTGCTGTACGATTTTCGGCATCTCTTTTTTTACTCGGACGGTGTGACCATGCATACCAAAATCCAGAAAATCAAAAACATGCTGATCACTCAGGATGCGGTCAAAATGAAGTTCTCCGGCAAGGGCAAAATTGGACTGCTGACCCAAGGTCAGGTCTGCCAACAGGAACTGCACCCTACAGCTCCACTATACGTGGATGCAGGCAGCATCATCGCTTATCCCGAAAATGCACATTTGGAGCTCACTGTGTATGGAAACAATCTCGCCAGCCAGCATATGAACTATCACTGGAAAATGACGGGACAGGGCTCGGTGCTCTTCCAGGCAGGACGTGAGAATAGCAGACTGGAACGGGACCTTAACGACGAAGGGCTGTTTAAACGTATTCTCAAGGAAGTCATTCCCTTCGGCAATGTATTGATTAAATGAACCGTCCGGAAATCACCGCATTTATGATGAGCAATTTGCATAAATCCAATTAGCGACTTCCAATGTTCAATATATAGATCGAAATGGTCCTATCCGTCTATATATTGCACTCTGGAGCGAGTGGAATCGAATTATGCAAAATGCTGATTACACAAGCGGGGTGGTCACCGGGCGGTTTCGTGTTATAATGGTTCAGACAATTGAAGAAGAAAATCCATGCCTTCGGCATGGGAGAGGTTCGCGAACTCCCTCTATAAGACTTGACCCTGTAATGGTCATTACAAGTCTTGCGTACACGATGCATAACGTACGTAAAAAACTAAGGACACTTTTACCGTGCTGCTTTTTTGCAGTTTAAGGGAAGGTGTGTTTTTTGATGGATGCCAGTTCATGAACTTCTCTGTTCTTCCGACACTCTGTGCCTAGATGCATGGATTGATCTTAAGAAGATGGAGAGGTTTTTTTATGTTGAACGAAGAAAAAGCGGTCGTCGTATTTAGCGGCGGTCAGGATAGTACCACCTGTTTGTTCTGGGCCAAGCAGCAATTTGCCGAGGTCGAGGTTGTCACCTTCGATTATGGACAACGTCATAAACTGGAGATCGAATGTGCTGCCTCCATTGCACGTGATCTAGGTGTACAGCAAACCGTGCTGGACATGAGCTTGCTCAATCAGCTTGCGCCCAACGCGCTGACCCGTACCGATGTCGAGATTACTCATGAAGAAGGCGAGCTGCCCAGCACATTTGTAGATGGACGCAACCTGCTCTTCCTCAGTTTTGCTGCCATCCTGGCGAAGCAAAAAGGAGCACGTCACCTGGTTACAGGTGTATGTGAGACCGATTTTAGCGGATATCCGGATTGCCGGGATTCGTTTGTGAAATCGATGAATGTGACGCTCAACCTGTCGATGGACTATCCGTTTGTCATTCATACCCCGCTGATGTGGCTGGATAAGGCCCAAACGTGGAAGATGGCAGACGACCTTGGTGCCTTCGATTATGTACGCGAGCGGACACTGACCTGCTATAACGGGGTTATTGGAGATGGATGCGGTGAATGCCCTGCATGCAAACTGCGCAAAGCAGGATTGGATCGCTATGTTGAGCAGCGCTCCGCTGCCGGATCTGTGGGAGCAGATGTATGATGAGAGAGCCAGGAACGTTCCGCATTGTTGAGCATTTGCAGCGGATTGGAGAGGACATTCTGCCTTCACAGCTGCGTTACCACCGCAAACGTGTACTCGTCAGCAAGGAATTCACCTTTGATGCTGCACATCATCTGCATTGTTATGAAGGCAAGTGCAAGAACCTGCACGGCCATACGTATAAAGTCGTTTTTGGCATTAGCGGTTATCCGGGTGAAACCGGGCTGACCGTTGATTTTGGACATATCAAGGATATATGGAAAACACAAATTGAAGGATATCTGGACCATCAGTACCTGAACGAGACTCTTCCCCTTATGAATACAACGGCTGAGAATATGGTCGTCTGGCTGTTCGAACAGATGGAACATGCGCTGCAGACTGAGCCATATGCCGGGCTAACTGAAGGTGGCCGAACCGAATTCGTACGCCTCTACGAGACACCAACCAGCTATGCCGAGGCTAGACGGGAGTGGATGATCGATGAGTAGCGTGCAAGAAAACGCGGCTTCTGCTTCCAACGTACGAAGCAAAGAAGCACGTATCCCTGTAATGGAGATTTTCGGTCCGACAGTTCAAGGCGAAGGCATGGTGATCGGGCAGAAAACCATGTTTGTTCGCACCGCGGGCTGCGATTACCGCTGCTCCTGGTGCGACTCGGCTTTTACTTGGGACGGCAGTGGCAAGGACCAAATCCGGATGATTACGCCGGAGGACGTATGGGCAGAATTGCGCCGCGTTGGCGGTTCGCGTTTCTCCCATGTAACCATCTCCGGCGGCAACCCCGCCCTGCTCGCCTCGCTGGGCGGTCTGGTTTCCCTGCTGCGGGAGCACGATATCCGCACAGCGGTGGAAACCCAGGGCTCCCGCTGGCAGCCTTGGCTGGCAGACATTGACGAAGTTACGGTCTCGCCCAAGCCGCCTAGCTCCGGCATGGACACGGACTGGGACGTGCTGGATGACCTGATCGGACGATTATCCGCTGGACATGCGGGACGCAGCCACAGTCTGAAAATCGTGATCTTCGATGAAACAGACCTGGACTACGCCCGCCGCGTGCATGCACGGTATCCGGATACTGATTTGTTTTTGCAGACCGGTAACCCGGATGTCACTTCTGCGGATACGCCGGATTTGGCGTCATCGCTGCTCGCCCGTTATGAATGGCTGATTGATCAAGTCAGTGCATCGGACGACCTGAACGATGTCCGCGTGCTTCCCCAGCTGCACACCTTGGTGTGGGGAAACAAACGCGGCGTCTGATGCAAGTATGGATAACATGGCGGCATGATGTAATTTTCGGGAACAACCAGAGACTTTGAATTCAGGACCTGGGATCCCTATTATATATACCGGCAAGCTTCACGCTTGAACGGAACGAGGAGAGTTAACACATTGACGAGACAACCTGATGAAATGAAAGATGTGACGCTGCTGGGCAACCAGGGCGTGAAATATACGTTTGAGTATGATCCTGACATTTTGGAGAGCTTTGATAACAAACATCCGTACCGCGATTATTTTGTAAAATTCAATTGCCCTGAATTCACGAGCCTGTGCCCAATCACAGGTCAGCCTGATTTTGCCACCATTTATATCAGCTATATTCCCGATGTGAAAATGGTAGAGAGCAAATCGCTTAAACTGTACCTGTTCAGCTTCCGCAACCATGGGGATTTCCACGAGGATTGCGTGAACATTATCATGAACGACCTGATCAAGCTGATGGATCCGCGTTTTATTGAGGTTTGGGGCAAATTTACGCCGCGCGGCGGCATTTCCATCGATCCGTATACGAACTACGGCAAGCCAGGAACCAAGTATGAACAGATGGCTGAACACCGCATGATGAATCATGACATGTATCCGGAAACGATTGATAACCGGTAATTTCAGGCACTTCTGTCCTCCTGTGCAGTTATATGAAAAATAATAGAACACCTAAAAGCCGAACGCTTCATTCAGAAGAAGTTCGGCTTTTATTTATATAATCCCTGAATCGCTCAATGGTTCGATCGAACTTATCAAGAGCGGTTAATATACTCTATGGAATGTCATTATTTCACTTCTTCCCCTTGTCGCTTCCAACAATCTATCCTATTATGTAACAATATGCTTAGGCACACTACATTATCAGGCGCTGATCTCTCGTGACCGCGACCAAAGGAGAAAAGTACATGTCCATGCAAACTTCATTATCCAAGGACGCTGCCATGCGTTCGAAAAACCAACCCGGATTGGATGCCCAGAGCACCGTTTACCGGATCTTGATTGCCATCAGTCTGGTTCATTTGTTTAACGACTCAATCCAGTCTGTCATTCCGGCTATTTTTCCAATCCTGAAAGACTCCATGCATCTTACATACACACAGATCGGATGGATATCCTTCGCCATCAACTTTACCGCATCCATTATGCAGCCTGTTGTAGGCTGGTTTGCAGATAAGAAGCCGACGCCTTCGATATTGCCGATTGGCATGGGATTCACGTTCACCGGCATGCTTCTGCTGGCGTTTGCCGACAGTTATATGGCTGTCCTGATTTCCGTTATCTTTGTCGGGCTTGGTTCAGCAGCTTTTCACCCGGAAGGTTCCCGGGTATCTCATATGGCCGCAGGGCCTCGTCGGGGTCTCGCTCAATCCATCTTCCAGGTGGGTGGCAATGCCGGACAGTCTCTTGCTCCACTCTTGACGAGATGGATCTTCATCCCGTTCGGATTGTTTGGTGCCATCGGATTCACTGGCATTGCAGCCATGGGGATCGCGGTACAGATCTATATTGCGCGCTGGTATGGCCGCATGCTGCAATCGGGAGGTTACCTGCGCAAACAGGCGGCTGCCCGCCGTGCCCCCAATCCGGCATTACGCAAAAAAATTGCAGCTGCCATCACCATTCTGATCCTGCTCGTCTTTGTCCGTTCGTGGTATGTCGCTTCCATCGGCAGCTTCTATGCGTTTAATCTGAAGGATATGTTTAACCTGTCCACGGAAGACGCACAGATCTACATCTTCCTGTTCCTGGCTGCAGGTGCACTGGGCACATTCTTCGGCGGCCCCCTCGCGGACCGTTTCGGCAAACGCAACATGATCTTCCTGTCGATGGCCGGAGCTGCTCCGCTGGCCCTGCTGCTGCCTTATGCCAATCTGTTCTGGACCGGCGTGCTGCTGACCATTATCGGATTCATCATGCTGTCCAGCTTCTCGGTGACCGTGGTGTATGCACAAATGCTCATTCCGGGCAAAATCGGAACCGTCTCCGGCCTGATCACCGGACTCGCATTTGGTATGGGAGGGCTCGGTGCACTCGTGCTGGGGAACTGGATCGACGTGTTCGGTGTATCTCCAGTCATGCAGATGTGCAGCTTCCTGCCGCTGATCGGCATATTCACCTTCCTGCTCCCATCGGATAAGGTACTGAAACGCTGGGCGGAAGAAAACGGCAGTGAGGAATAAGGGATATGAGTGATCTGAGTGATCTGAACAAGGTAGACCTTGTACCTTGCTACACTCCAATTGCTTTATCCTTCTGACTCAGATTTATATAGCATCCAAAAAAGTCAAAAAGGGTTTCCGCCTTCATCTGGTATACAGATAAGCGGGAACCCTTTTGTTGTGAATGATTACTTCAAGCGCTGAAGAATCAGCCTTTTTTTGTATAACATTTTACCTGCTTCGGCGACATCCCGAATCGTATTTTTGTTGCTCACCGAACCAAACACCATGCCGGCAATCGGAATGAGCTGGAACAGCTTTTTCCAGCCAAAGGATTCACTGTAGGAATTGAAAACTTCCCGCCAGCCCTGCATCTGTGAAACAACCTGTACCTGCTTGTCCGGATTGTCGTACTCGGCCAGTTCATCAATAATGGCCTTCTTGCCTACAATATCGGCGGAGGAAAATTGCAGGCATTTAACGATAAATATCCGCTCCTGGGGATCATCCGGATCATAGCCGTAACATAATGCCATTTCCTGAAGTACCTTCAGGGAAAGCCCCATCACCAGCGGAATATCCGCTGCAATCGTTACAATTCCGCCAATTCCCGTCGCGGCACCTTGTGCTGCGGCAAACTTGGTTCTGCTCTCGGTAATATTGTCGGCAACACGGTCCAAAACTTCAAGTGGCAGCTTTTCCACACTATGAATTTTTGCGGTCCCTTCTGCCTCGGCATCCTGTTCCAGGCGGTAGGTATAGTCTGTCATGGAATAACCGGACTTTTCCGCTTCCTCTTGAAGCAGCTTGGCCACCTTCTTTTTTTGAACGAGAAATTTGCCGCCATTCTGCACGTACTGTCCAACTTCGTTCAAGGCGTCACCAATTTTTTGTTTGATCGCTTTTGGCATTACTTTATCCAGCATCGCAAATGGCAAACGCCCGATTTTATCCCAAATAAACAAGTCCTTCTGTTCGTTTTCCCACTTCAAAATCTGTTCAAGCTCCTGATCCAATGTCTCGCGCGAATCCATATGTGATCCTCCTGTATGTTCGATTAATTCTTTCGCTATGGATTGTATACGTTGTTGAGGCCGCTATGGTTACTTCATTTAAACCCCTGGGCATCTACCTGGAATTCTTCAATCCCTACGTGCCGCACAGCAAAGCTTTAATCGAATCGATTTTGACTGAAAACACAAGATTAATCATCAGGCTGCGAAATAAAAACAAACCAAAAACCCACCGTCCATGTTTACATGGTTGCGGTGGGTTTTAAGTATATTATAGCAAGTTGATCGTTCCTTCATGAAGCGATGCCTGAAAGGATGAACCGGAAACGGTTCAGTTTATTTGCCGGAAGGCTGAGCTTCAGCGGTATAACCGGTCGGAATGTCTGTCTCCGCTGTAACCTCTGTGATAACCATCGGATACATCATGTCCGGATCTGGCTGAATGATGGAGTACAGCACGATGGCACGTCCATCCTTTTCCAGTTTGACATCATCAATCTTCAAACCGTAACCAGGATGAGGCATTTCAGCAGTGAGCTTGACCTTGGTTGTTTTGTCGTCAACCTTGGTCGTTGTCACTTCTGGTACGATGGCTTGCTGGCCTTCGCCCGGATTCGTCGGAGCGGGCTCTGCCGAGCCACCATTGCCGTGTTTATCCACAAACTCAAGTGCATTGAAGATCATGCTTGCAGCCTCCATACGGGTAAGCGACTGATCTGGACGGAAATTCCCGTCCTTATCCAGTTCAATGATGTTCATGTTCAGCAGGTTCTGGACTGCAGATTTGGCGTCCTTACCGATTTTATTTTCGTCCTTAATATCATTATACAGCATGATCACCGGATAATTTCCGGTTGTGTTAATGCCTTCGTGAAGTAAAAGCACAAACTGCTCACGTGTCATCTTGCCTTGGGGATTCAATTCAACCGGAATGGACAGACCATTCTGGGTTGCAGCCTGTACCGCATCTGCGTACCATGTATCCGGACTGATTTTATTTTGCGCGGAAGCGGCAGCGTATTCATTTTTCAATCCAAATGCCTTCACAATCAGTTGAACACCCTGCGGCTCGGACAACGCAAGATCCGGACGGAACAGATCTGCCGTTACACCGCTGACAATCCCTTTTGATTTCAGGGAATCCACAATCGTTTTTTGTCCTTCATCTTTTATGTCGGAAAAAGCGAGTGCAGATGCACCTCCTGCCGTCAGAGAAACGCAAAGTGCAAGTGTTGCAGCCAATCCTTTTTTATGTTTCATTTCCTGGCACCTCCTAAGATTAGTAAACCCTATTTTTGACTTCTTCAATCCTACAGACGGGATACCTTCAGGAAATGTTTCAGAGAATTCGACATTAGGACAATACCTGTGCAAAAAACTACATATCCATGTCTGCATGGCCTGTGAACTTTCACTTTTATGCCCTTCTTCCTTGCTTCGTTGACAATGATTCGGATTAGCGCAAAAATAAGAAAAGAAAGAAATCATTTGTTTTACGGATAAACAGCAAACGGGATCGCATAAAGTAAGAGGGCACGACGCGCTAATTTCAGGTGTCGGCCCTTTTCTTGCCTCCGCAGCGTAACCAACTTCCACCTGAACAAAGGAGAACCCATCATATGTCCAAGACAGGATTACTTCGAAGCTATGTCGTCAGCAATTGGCCCGTGTATCTGGTTGCCGTTGTGCTGATTATTGCCTCCAATGTCGGTCAGGCCTCTTTACCCCGAATTCTGGGCAGTTTCACGGACCAGCTCATGCAGAATACACTTAACATGAACACCGTCATCCGGTATAGTCTGTGGCTTCTGGCTATAGCCATCGCTTATAACCTTCTCTTCGGTACAGGACAGTTCATGATAATGCGACTTGGACGCCGCTTCGAATTCATGACACGTGAGCGCATATTCGGCAAGTTTTCCGAACTGAGTGAGCACTATTTTTCCAAGCAGGGTAACGGGAAGCTGCTCAGTTATGTCATGAATGACGTCACCTCCGTGCGGGAAGCCATTTCCAATGGAGTGACGATGATGACAAACGCCACCTTCCTGTTGTTATCCTGTATCGTGATGATGCTGCTTAGCGGAATTCCGATGAGTCTTATTCTGATCAGTATCGTACCCTTGCTGGCGATTCCCTTTCTGGTTGTGTTTTTCGGCCCCCGTATTCGCAAGCGTTCTCGTGATGTACAGGACGCACTCGCGAGCATGACCGAATCTGCAGAAGAGCAGCTGGGCGGTATTCGCGTGACGAAGACCTTCGCCATCGAAGACGGCGCTCGGGCACGATTTGGAGCAACGGTGGATGCCATTAAGGAAAAGCAATTACGACTTGTTCGTCTCTCTTCCCTGTTCCAAGCACTGCTTCCACTGCTCGGTGCCATTTCGCTGGTCGTTTCCCTTCTGGTTGGCGGGATTCTGACGATGCAAAATTCCATTACACTCGGAAGCTTTGTCGCATTGACATTATATTTGCGAATCATTATGGGACCACTTCAGCAGATTGGCAATGTGATCAATACCATGCAGCGATCGGGAGCATCACTCGAACGGGTTAACGATCTGCTGACGGAAGAACCGGATGTGCGGGAAGTTTCCGGGGCTAAAACACTCGGTGCGGTCAATGATATTACCATTGATGACCTGTCCTTCTCCTATCCAGGCAGTTCGGCTTCAGCACTCAAACACATCAGTCTGAAGATTGGGGCTGGACAGACCGTGGGTATTGTAGGCAAAACCGGATCCGGCAAAAGCACACTGGTCAAACTATTGCTTCGTACATATGAACCGCCTGAAGGAACGATCCAAATGAATGGTACGGACATACGGCAGTTGTCGCTGGAAAGTCTTCGTTCCCGCATCGCCTATGTTCCGCAGGATGGTTTCCTGTTTAGTACCACCATTCGTGACAACATTGCATTCAGCGACCGGGAGGTACCACTGGATACCGTGGAACGCAGTGCAAGGCAGGCCATGATCTACGACAACATTATTCGTTTCCCGGATCAATTCGACACGCTGCTCGGTGAACGCGGACTAACATTGTCCGGTGGTCAGCGTCAGCGAACCAGTCTGGCTCGTGGATTGATCAAAAAAGCGCAGGTCCTCATTCTGGATGACAGCATGAGTGCGGTCGACGCTGTCACCGAAAGCGGCATTCTGCGCAGCCTGCGGGAAATCGGCAAAGGCAAGACTACCCTTATCATTTCTCACCGCATCAGTGCCGTCCGTCATGCGGATGAAATTATCGTGCTTGATGAAGGACGAATTGCAGAACAGGGAACTCATTCACAATTGATGGCTGCCGAAGGGTTGTATGCTGCAACCTACCGTTTGCAGGAGGAGGGATTGCATCATGAAGGATCATAAGGGTCGGAGCCATACTGAAACGAGTTCCGCACCGCAGTCTCCATCCGGGAACAATGCTGATTCAGCCTCAGTAAAAGAGAGCGGTAAACGTTCTTCTTTTAAAGCGATGATGGGCTACTCCAAACCACACCGGTTTGCCTTTCTGGGCATCTTCTTATGCTCCTTGCTCGGGATCTCTGCCGATCTGCTCCAGCCGTATCTGGTCAAGATAGCCATCGATGATCATCTGGCGATTGGCCAGACCAGCGTGGGATTTCTCGTGAAACTGGCTGCCGTCTATCTGGCCCTGGCTGTAATCAGCTTTATTTTCACCTATGTACAAAATAACTTGCTGCAGCATGTCGGGCAGAACATCGTCTCTCGCATTCGCAAAGACCTCTTCCGGCATATCTCCAAAATGTCCATGTCCTTCTTCGACCGCTTCCATATTGGCAGCCTGGTCACGAATGTGTCCAGCGACACGGAGACGATCAGCAGTTTCTTCACTCAGGTTCTGCTCAGCCTGATTCGGGACGGCATGATGCTGGTGCTCATTATCTTCTTTATGTTCCAGCTTGATCCGGTACTCGCAGGGTACTCCCTGATTGTGCTGCCTGTGATTGCCATCGTTGCGGTATTGTTTCGCAGCAAGCTGCGCCAAGCCTATCAGAATGCCCGTACCCGTCTCTCCCGTCTGATTGCGTTTACGGCGGAGAATCTGTCCGGCATGTTTCTGATTCAGGCTTTCCATCAGGAGGAAGAACAGAAGAAACGCTTCACGGAGCAGAACAAGCTTCACTTAAAGGCCAACATTACCCAGGCCCGCTCCAATGTCATCTTTAACCGAACGTTTGACATCCTGGGCAATGCGGCTCTGGTGATGATGGTCTGGCTTGGCGGACGTGCCGTGCTGGGTGAGTCGCTGCAGGTCGGGGTGCTCTACGCGTTTATCAGCTATATCCGCCAGTTCTTTCAGCCCATCAACCAAATTACGATGCAATGGAATACGTTCCAATCCACCACCGTTTCCATGGATCGAATCTGGAACATTCTAAATACCCGTCCGGAAGTCGCTGATCCGAAAACCGGAACGGCCTCCTCACTGGAGCCCCGTGACGTGATGGGGCAAATTGATTTTAACGATGTGTCGTTCGGCTATCGAGCAGACCGCCCACTCATTCGACATCTGAATTTGCACCTCTATCCAGGGGAAATGGTCGGCATTGTGGGAACAACGGGAGCTGGAAAAAGTACATTGATCTCCCTGCTTAATCGGTTCTACGATGTTAATCAGGGCAGCATCGAAATTGACGGCATAGACATTCGGCGGCTGCCTCAGGCCAAACTTCACCGGATCGTGGGCCTTATTCAGCAGGAACCTTTTCTGTTCTCAGGCTCCATTATTGACAATGTCCGCATGTTTCGCGAGGATATTACGAGAGAGCAGGCCATTGAAGCCTGCCGTTTTGTAGGAGCACATGTCATGATCTCACGACTGCCGCAGGGATATGATACCCGTCTCTCCGAACGAGGGAGCGGCCTGTCTGCCGGGGAACGCCAGCTGATTTCTTTTGCCCGGATTGTGGTATTCCAGCCACGAATCCTCATTCTCGATGAAGCTACCGCCAATCTGGATTCCCATACAGAACAGCTGGTGCAACAAGCGCTGGAAACCGTTTCTCAGGGAAGAACCACAATTGTCATCGCGCATCGCCTGTCTACCGTTATGCACGCCGACCGTATTCTGGTTATGGAGCATGGCGAAATTGTCGAGGAAGGATCGCATCAGCATCTGATTGAAGCCAAAGGTATCTACGCGGATCTGTACACCCATGCACGGGAAGCCGGCGGTGGCACAGCCATTTCAGGATAAACGAACGCCTATATATGCCGCCTGCGTTGCAGTGCGGCATATTTTTTCACTTTTGGGGCAGATGATTAATAAGGAGGAGAACCTGCGTGAGCAGCAACAATGAAATACTTAAAATGAGATTACCTATCTCATTTTAATATTCTATCGGCGTGTAATTCATCGCGAAAACGGGTTGTATAACATATAGGAGAATATCATTACATCTTGAAGGAGTGCAGGTTCAATGAAAATTCAATTGATTCGACATGCCACCCTATGGCTGGAATATGGAAATCTGAACATCCTCGTTGATCCCATGTTTATGGACCCTGAGGTCATGCCTGCTTTTCCTGACACACCCAATGATTTGCGGAATCCGAGAGTTCCCTTGCCGGAAACGGAGACAGATTACACGAATCCGGATCTAGTCATTGTTACTCATACCCATGTGGACCATTGGGATGCTGCGGCTGCGGAACAGCTTCGCAAGGATGTGCCTCTCCTGTGTCAGCCGGGGGATGAGAACGTATTTATCGAGGCCGGTTTCACCAACGTTACTGCCGTGGATGAGAAACATGAATACCACTCTGTTCGTTTTGCACGAACAGCTGGGCAGCATGGTACAGGAGAAATTGGGGAACGAATGGGTAAGGTGTCGGGTTTTGTGCTGGAAGCAGACGGGGAACCCGGATCGTATATTGCAGGGGACACGATCTGGTGCGATGAACCGGCTGAGGCTATTCGGCGCTATCAACCCGAAGTGATTGTTGTAAATGCGGGAGGCGCCCGTTTTACCCATGGCGATCCGATCACCATGGACGGTTCTGATGTAGCTGCAGTGAAACGACAAGCACCGGGTGCCCATGTCATTGCTGTTCATATGGATGCCATTAATCACTGCATGATGTCCCGCACGGATCTCTCCAGTTATTTGGCTTCCGAACAATTGCACGAACAGGTGCTCATTCCCCGGGATGGCGAAAGCTTCGTCTTTGATTCGAAGTTGTGAACTGGCGGGAAATAAAAGTCACCCTTAAAAAAGAGAAAAACTGGATGCGTTTGATTCGCATCCAGTCTTTTTATCTTGAACCTTCAATGCTATTGCTGAATTTTCAGTCGAATGACGTTCCATGAAGCTTTCGCCAAACTTGCGGTAACCAGAGTACCTGACACTTCTGCACCACCACGATTATGCGGAGCTACGCGATTCGGCTGTGCAGCGGTATTCGCTGCTTTGAGATCATCACTTTCCAATACGATATGCTCCAGCAGGCTGCATTGACCAAAACTGCGCAGATCCACTTCAAGCTGGAGTGAGTCTTCCAGATGGCGGTTTACGGCAAATACAGTCACTTCACCCTGCTCTTCATTATGAACCGCAATACCTTCCAGGTACGGCACATCCGTAATCTGTTTGGTATCGTATTTCGGAGATTGAATCAGCGGCACAAGCGCTGTTCCGCGTCCAAAAACAGAAGCGTGCATAAACGGATAGAAAATCGTCTGTCTCCAGGCCGCACCACCCGTATCCGTCATGATCGGAGCGATAACGTTGACCAGCTGCGCCAGGCAAGCCATCTTCACACGATCCGCATGCTTGAGCATGCTAATCAGCATACAGCCGACAAGCAGCGCATCTTCATGGTTATATACGTCCTCCAGCTGTGGAGGCGCAATCTGCCACGGATCCAACTTCTTGTCACTTTCGTTGGAGTGGTACCATACGTTCCACTCGTCGAAGGACAGATACATCGTTTTCTTGCTGCGCTTCTTCGCTTTGATGTAATCACAGGTTGCCATGACCGTCTCTATAAATTGATCCATTTCCAACGAACGCGCCAGGAACGTTGGTGTATCCTGATCCGCGTTGCCGTAATACTGATGGAGAGACAGGTATTCAACATGATCATAGGTATGATCGAGCACCGTTGCTTCCCATTCCGGGAATGTCGGCATACCCAGTGATGAACTTCCGCAGGCAACCAGTTCAATGGTTGGATCTGTCCATTTCATGACTTTGGCCGCTTCCAGCGCAACCCGTCCATATTCTTCTGCCGTTTTGTGACCAATCTGCCATGGGCCGTCCATCTCGTTACCCAAACACCATGTTTTGACCGCATGAGGCTCTTTGTAACCATGTTTGATCCGCAGATCACTGTAATACGAACCTTCCGGATGGTTGCTGTACTCCACGATGTTCCGGGCTGCATCCACGCCCCGCGTTCCCAAATTGACGGCCATCATCACTTCTGAATTCGCAAGTTTGGACCAGTCCACAAATTCGTTGAAACCGAATTCATTGGTCTCAATGGTTCTCCAGGCCAGCTCAAGTCTGCGTTTACGTTCAGCCACAGGGCCTACGGAATCTTCCCAATTGTAACCGGATACAAAGTTTCCCCCAGGATAACGGACAATCGGAACCTGCAGCTCCTTGACCATCTCCAGCACATCCGTACGAAATCCCGCTTCGTTTGCCGAGGAATGTCCTGGCTCATAAATACCGCCGTATACGGCACGTCCGAGATGCTCAATGAATGAACCATATAAACGTTTGTCAACTACACCAATTGTGAAATCCTTGTCTACCGTCATTTTTGCTTTTACCATCGTGAAGTTCAGCTCCTTAAGATTAATATAAAAATTAATTGATAATCTATGGATCAACGTTCATATTTATATTAAAATCGATTATAACGTCAATTTCAACCTGAATTTTTAAAAATGTTATTGTTTTGGATGGATTTATGTTTAACTTAATTCTAGAACTTGATAATGGAGGAACCCCCTTGATTAAAGCAAATACTGATGCAGAATGGCTGCCCCTATATGAAGCACTCGCCAGTGAGGTCCGTTTGCAGATTATACGACTTGTTGCGGAGAACCCGATGAACGTAAAAGATATCGCGGCCTCCCTTGGCCTAAGCAGTGCGATTGTAACGATGCACGTTCGCAAGCTACAGGATGTGGGCATCATCCAGTCCAAGATGGTCCGCAAGGATGGCGGTACTCACAAAATGAACAGCCTCGCCATTGATTGGATTGGTATCTCCATGCCGCAGGAAACCGGAACATCCAGCAAGGTTCACGAAGTCGCCGTTCCAGTCGGACATTACACCCATTTTGACGTATATCCCACTTGTGGTCTGGCTACGTCCAGCCATGTGATTGGGCAATACGACGATCCGCGATACTTCCTTGACCCGGAACGGATGCATGCGCATATTCTCTGGTTTGGACGCGGATTTGTGGAATACAAAATTCCAAACTACATTTTATCCGGACAGCAGATCAACTCGATTGAGCTTTCTCTGGAGATCGGTTCTGAAGCGCCTTCGGTCAATCCGAATTGGCCCTCGGATATTACTTTTATGCTCAATGGGATAGTTGTGGGTGAATGGACAAGTCCGGGTGATTCGGGGAATGGACGGGGTGTATTTACCCCTGACTGGTGGAGTGAGAGTGTCAATCAATACGGCATGCTTAAGGTGCTGCGAATTACCCAGGAAGGTACATTTATTGATGGGCAGCGTGTATCTGAAGTCACACTCTCGGATATTCCGGTGGAACGCAATCAATGGACATTGCGGCTGTCGGTTGAAGAGGACGCACAGCATGTGGGCGGCCTTACCTTATACGGTGAAGGATTCGGTAACTATAATCAGGATATTCTATTCCGTCTCTACTACCAGGATTAAAAACAGGAACCAAAAAACCTTCCATCTGCCGTTTCGGCAATGATGGAAGGTTTTTTGCTGTATCCAAATTTCCTGTCTCACGATCCTATTTATTCTGCGTGAGCTCCGAAATTGGCCTTTTGCTGATCTTACAGTGCACTTCCGCCATAGAGGAAGCGGTATTCCCAGTGCTTGCCCGAAATGTCACTGGTCGTTACTCCGCCACCAGCGTTGGAATAGGTGTGCAATACCTTTCCGCCTCCAAGATAGATTCCGACATGCGTAATTCTTGCAGTAGACTTGTTAACCCCAGCGTAAGAGGAAGATTTCGTGCCTTTATACGACATGAAGAACATCAAATCCCCACGCTTCAGTTTGGTCCAATCCGTCTTAACGGCACCTTTGCCTTTTACGTAAGTGCCCTGCTGGCGTGAATCTGCAGGAAGCTTGATTCCGAGTGCATCGATAAATGCCTGGCGGACAAAGCTGGAGCAGTCGAACGTAGCGGTACTGTTTCTGCTCGCTCCGAATTCATAAGGTGTTCCCCAATATTTCATGCCAGCCGCAATAACTTTCTCTACAGCTGCACTGCCTGTCTCAGAAGTACTGCTGCCCGAACCTGATGTGGTCGTGCTGCCGCTAACGGCTTGTGTGTATTTAGAAGAAGAGGATATGTATCCTGTCCGGTTGCTGGAATCTTTCACTTTATACCATGCTGATCCGGATTGTTGAAGTACAGTAACCGTTTCCCCTTTGGCCACCATACGAACAACACTCGCAGAAGCTGAAGGTGAAGTACGCATGTTAACTCCCCAGACCACTTTCAGTTTCGCGTTTTCAACCGTTGCTGCGGATACCGGTGCCGTTAGTGCTCCTGTCGTCAGACTTCCCATCAGCATCGTTGCTGTTAGACTCGCGGTAATGATTTTACTTTTCCAGTTCATGATGTCGTGTTCCCCCTGATGTTACAGAATTTTAACCTGGCTTCGTTCTCTCCGGGCTTGCCCCATTGTAAACGGGCTGTCCATTGCGATCATCAGACCAAAGTCCTGTATTCATCTCAGGCCATTTGAGCACTAAGAATCAGGAATGAAACCGTCATCCACATGAAAAACAGCAGGAATATGAAGTGTTTTCTAAAGGTTAAAATATTGTAACTATTTGATACCACTTCGTTTCCAGCCGTTACGGGTAGTTTATTTCAACTACATTAGGATGTAGGTCCATATACCCATCATCACTATTGCAAATTCCATAAGTGGTAAACATTACTACGTCCAAAATCAGCAAAAACTGCCGCTTTATTGATTCAAATTCCTAACAGCTAATTCAGGCATTCCTTCTCTTCTCTAAAAATAGATAGGTCAATATTACCTTAGAGTAAAAAAAGACGGTTACTCATGACGCCGGTTCGCGCGCATGAAGTAACAGTCTCTGATAGTTTCTATACTTTGAATTTGTTGATCTGTTCCTGCAGTTCTTCAGCCATTTTGGAGAGAGAGCCTGCCGACGATGCTATCTCCTCCATGGAAGCCAGCTGTTCCTCAGTTGCTGCAGATACATTGTGCACTCCACCTGATGCCTCTTCCGCAATATTGGAGATCTGATCCACATACCGGACCACTTCATCCGTGCTTGCTGACATTTCTTCCGATCCGGCAGAGACTTCCTGGATTTCACCGGCAACCTTGTTCACTGCTTCCGAGATTTGTTCAAACGCTTGTCCCGCTGCAGTTACCATTTCTATTCCTGCTTCCGTTTCACTGCTGTTCACTTTAACCGCCTGTACCGCATGGTTCGTGTCATTCTGGATGAGCTGTACCAGTTCCGTAATTTTTTGCGCGGATTCCGAGGATTCCTCGGCCAGTTTACGTACTTCTCCGGCAACTACAGCGAACCCTCGGCCATGCTCACCTGCACGCGCAGCCTCAATAGCCGCATTCAATGCAAGTAGGTTCGTTTGACGGGCGATATTGTTGATTACCTCGGTGATACTGCCAATCTCTGCAGAACGATCTCCCAACCCGGTAACCAGCTCCGTCAAAGACGCTATGCTGGTACGGACGGAACCCATTTGTTCCACAGCCTGCTGGATAATCATATTCCCTTCGGCTGATTGATTCGCTGCATCCACAGCAGATACGGATACGCTCTGAGCAAGCTGTGCAATCTGTTCCGAACCGATGGCCATCTCACTCATCGCCTGGGAGGAACGTTTCACCATGTTCACCTGATCCGAAGTGCCCACAGCCAGCTGCTCAACCGTCGCGGAAATTTGCTCGGATGCTTGCGTATTTTGCTCTGCACTCGCCAGCAGTTCTTCCGAAGAAGCGGCTACCTGTTCGGAAGTCATAGAGACGGAGTGAATCATTGCACGCAGGTTTCCTGTCATCGTGTTGAAGGAAGCAGCCAACGTGCCAAGCTCATCTTTATTTTTAAGTGTGATCGTTTCACCGGTTAAATCACCGTTTGCAATAAGCATCGCCGAGGCATTCATCTTCTGGATCGGTCTTGAGATAATGCTAGCAATAAAGAATGCAATAAATACGGCGAGCAGGAAGGAAATGATCGTGACTACCAAAATGACAATAAATGCAGTGTTTGCTTCGTCCAGAGAATCCTTTGTAGCCTGTCCCGATAATTCATTGCCCATCGTAATCAGTTGGGCAAGTGTATCATTGGCTGTAAACCATAATGGATAGGCTTCTGTATGCAGTCTGCTGGCTTCACCATAGTTGTTAGCCATACCCAGCTCGATAAATTCAGGCATTTTCGCCAAGTAGGCCTCATAGTTTGTGCTGAACGTATCATACAGCGCAATCGCGTCGGCACTGCCTTCTATTAGCGGAACTAGCTGTTTGCGCTCATCCTCTATCTTGACTTTGAGCTGCTCCAAAGCCTCATTCATCTTCGCAATTTCACTTTCATCTGTCTCAACAATAACCGCGAGAGCCAGACGCTCCACATCGGAAACATCACCATTCATCGTGCCAAGCAGGCTGACGCTGGGCATCCACATCTGGTCGATTTCTTCAGAAGTCTTTGACATCCCCTGAATCTGAGTCAACGCATAAGTAGTTACAAACGCAAGCAATGCAACCACAACCAGAAACCCAGCCAACAATTTCATGCGAATCGTTAACCTCATTTTCCCCAACACGTTTCCCCGCGTATTTTCCATATTCCCCACTCCTCAACTTGGCCATAAACCAATATATATGAATAGTATATCGACACATATCGACATGAATTGTAGATATCCAAATTTAATTTTCAGAAATTTCATATAACTTCGAAATAAAAACAAAAAAGCCTTAAGTCTTTGGCAACGCCAAAAACTCAAGACTTTAATGTAAATGTGCATCCTTTTCCACTTAATCGCACCCGTCCAATTCTACCGAAAAACCCGCTGATGAATGTTGATAAAGAAATCAGGAATCGACTTGGTATAATTACGTGTCGTGATCAGAATGACACTGACCAGGCTGCCCAGAATGAACCCACCGAGAATATCTCCCGGATAATGTACACCTACATATACACGCGAGACCCCCGTCAATACGGCAAGCAGCAGCATCCATAATCCGAAACGGCGTCCGATGAAAAATGAAGCGGCAGCAAGCGCAAATACAAACGAGGCATGTTTGCTTGGAAAAGAAGGGTCCGGTACATGCGGCACCAGCTGATGCACATTCCCTTCCACGAACGGCCTTGGATGACCTACTGCCGGAGAAATGCCCCACTTGGCAAGAGAAAGGGCCAAAATGGACGCTACACATGCATAAAAGACAATACGCTGCTTGGACGGATTACCCAGAAACCAGACCATAACCAGAAGGGCAATCATAACCCACACTGCATATTCGGCTGAAGTAATCATGAACCAGTCCAGAAGCGGAACCCGGTCCGCAAACTGATTGATCCAGTTAAAGACAGATTGATTCATAACTGTGTTCATACCTCCATTACATAAAACGTGATCCGTTTTTACACTATAATACCCGCTAACTATTTGTCAAATAATACGACTATTGACCGAATATTCGAAATCAAAGAGGACTTTTTCCTTACTTTTTGTTAAAATAGTTTGGATTACATATCAGTTCAATAATAGAAAGGTGAAGATTATGCTTAAAAAATGGTTGTGGGGGACGACCCTGACCCTGGCACTTACCGTAACGGGTGTCCTTGTATATTACGGATATTCCATTGTTCATTTTGCCAATAGCATCTCAACCGCTTCAGGTACTTCCTCATCGTCCACATCCACTCCTCAGACAGACCCTGGCAACGACACTCCAACAACTCCGATTCCCAAGTGGGAAGGCAAGGAACGGGTAAACATCCTGCTTCTCGGGGGTGACTCCAGAGGTGACGATGCAGGACGCTCGGATTCCGTGATGGTGGCTTCCATTGATCCCGTGTCCAAACGAGCGCATTTATTCTCCGTCCTGCGAGATACGTATGTGGAAATTCCCGGACATGGCAAAAGCAGACTTAACGCTGCCTTTTCCTACGGCGGCGCAGAATTGACCAAACAAACCGTAAGCAATCTGCTCGGCATCCCGATCCAGCATTACGTATACACCGATTTCATCGGATTTATGGCTCTTGTCGATGCTGTGGATGGTATAGATATTGATGTGGAAAAAGACATGTATTACACCAGCAAAGCCGATAAACATATGTACGATATTGATCTAAAAAAAGGACTTCAGCATATGGATGGCAAAACGGCCCTTCAATATGTGCGCTTCCGGCATGATGCCACCTCGGATTTCACCCGTACCGAGCGGCAGCGAATTTTCATGACTGAGCTCGCCAAGAAGCTGCAAAGCACCACGTCACTTTTTAAAATCCCGGACATCCTGGAGGCTGTTGCCCCATATATTGAGACAGACCTCAGTCCTACACAGATGCTGAAGCTGGCCTCACTCGGGTTTGATATTAATGTGAATGAAGTGGACAAACAGCAGATCCCGCCAACTAAACTGTTAACCAACGAGCTAGCAGGTTCTGCTCAAGTCTTAGGTGTGGATAAGAGCAAACTCCAGGCCTATATTCAGAATCTGTTTGATGAAGATGCTCAGGCGCAGCAATAATAAACCTAATGACGGCGGCCTTAATGGCTGCCTTTTTTTTATCCTATTTTCACCATTTAATCTCCTCTTAATGTTGAAAGAGTAACCTTTAATGATCATGTATGTTGGAAGGAGGCGGTCCACACTTGGGTAAACCGCGTATAGAAGAGTGGACGCAGCTGCGAGGGATCGCGTTTCTCGCCATCGTTATGCAGCACAACATCGCTGAATATATCTATCGTTCGGATATTGAACAACCGGATTCCATCATGCTGACCATGATCTATCATTTGACCCGGTTCGGAACGCCGACATTTGTCTTTTTGTCCGGTGTAATGCTCTTTTATCATCATCGTCAGGCACGGCCGGAATACACCCGGTTCATCCGCAAACGGTTCGGAGATATCTATGTCCCGTTTGTCCTCTGGACGCTGATCTACTGGCTGTCTGTCCGCATTTTCACGCCTGAATTTTGGACCTCAGGTACGCTCGATGTACGCAGCCTGATCCGTGAGCTCTTTATCCCGCAGACAGGGTATCACCTCTGGTTTGTCATTATGATTTTTCAGTTTTACGTGTTATTTCCTCTGTTTTGGATCGGAGTCCAATCGGTGTATCGTCAGATCATTAAAATAACCAGGATAACACCTACTCGTTCCGTCCTGTTCCTTGTTCTGATTGCAGCGGGAATATATGGCTTGCTGATGAAGTGGTCCTATTATGACATGGGCGGCTGGACAGCATCTTTTTCTCAGCCCTGGTCGACATTGCTGGAGTATCGTTCCTACTCCTGGGTGATGTACTGGTTCTACTTTTTGCTGGGTGCCGTATGTGCATGGGCCGTGGATACATGGAGAAACTGGAGCGTTCGGGCACTGCCCTGGATGGTATGTGTATTCATTGGCATGTACATCTGGCTGGGTTACGATGTGCTTAGAGGATCTGGAGATGTCGTCAATCTGAATATATCGACCTATCTGAAGCCGACAACGTTCATTATTATCATGGCGCAGATGTTCATGTTATATGGGTTCCTTATCCTTTTAAGGGGCAAAACAACGAAGTTCCTGAACTTGCTGACCTGGATCGGCCGTTATTCTTTCGGCGGATATCTCGTGCATGCATTAATCATCTATGCAATCGCCTATTTCACCAGACCACTCCAGCTGGGTGGCTGGCATCTGCCGATAACCCTGCTGTCATTCCTGGTGACGGCAGCCATAGCGCTGGCGATTAGCTGCGGACTTTCACGGTTACCGGGTTCCCGCTATACCGTTGGGCTGCAGCGTAAGAGAAAACACAACTCGCCTGTTCATGGTTTGGATGGAATGGATCCCCGAAGAAAGCCCGGACCCGTTACACCGATTCATGCAAGCCATTCCGGGGAAACAAGCTAGGATGGTTAGATTATGTGTAGACCTCGCCTCGCAAACGAAATTCGGTAACCTTGGCTTTTAATACGAATTGACGAAAACAGGGCGCCAGTCTCCCAAGGAAGACTGGCGCCCTGCGTATACATAGATCAATCGGACTCGGTCGAAGCCGGGTGCCCTGGCGCTTGCTCCCGTGGGACCGGGTGTGCCCCGCCTTTACGGTTCACCAGCCGCTGCAGGTCACCGGTCAATTGCTCCTTTAGCTTATCAATTAATTGTGCTTCACTGATCCCATGTGCCTTGGCAACTTCAGCAAGCGATTTGCCGCTTTTCAATTGTTCCTGAAGCTGTTCAGGAGTGATGCCGATAAATTGGGCAATCGTCTTGTGGTTCAAGGAAGGATGTCTTCTTCCATGACCTGCAAATTCCTTCCGCAGCTCTCTGAGCGGGGTATTGATGACCTTTTTCAACTTTTCATCCATGCCAGCCTTGGCTGCGGAGGCCTGCTCCTTGGTTAAGCAACCATCTGTCGCTGCTTGATCCAGACGTTTTGCAAGAGATGGCTTCAGCTTCTGCAGTAACTGTTCTTCGCTAAGGCCCTTGCGCTCCTTGGCAATCTGAGTCAACGTCTTTCCAAGCTCCATCTGCTCTTTCAGGTCTCTTAACCCGATTCCGAGCAGATCAGCGGTTTCCCCTATCATAAATAATCCATGCCCTGCCTGCATACACGGATGCTTGTCACTCGTGGAGGCAGCTGGGGTTCTCTGGTCAGTACTGTCGGGCTTTTTTATCGAACTTGCAGAGACAGCATTTCCCGATACCGCTAATATGAATATGGCTGCCATACCACTTGCCAACCATGTTTTCCATCTGTGTTTCATTTCTTTTCCGCCTTTCGTATGTCGAAATACTGTGATCTACCTCTAGTTTGAGCCTAAATCCCTCTTTTTTATCCCATAAAAATACAAAATGTCATCATTTATTTCACAATTCATCACAAAAGATCCTATTTTTTTCAATTCATATCCGCTATACTGGGTATAACTCCATGATCTAGTCGAATAGTCCTTAATCATTTTATTGCAGGAAGGGCGTAAGCAAACGATGCGGAGAGAATGGTTTGATCCGTTTAGATCCGATTTGGAGGTGGTGTTCGCTGCTGCCGAGCAGCTGGTGCAGAACTATCCTGAACCGATGGCAGGACATGCACTGGAACAACTTCATTTGATTAATCCCCTGTTACGTGATTCAGGTCACAGCTATATCGGCTACATTATTCCGCTCTGGATGCAGATTTCAGACGGACTCCCCTCACAGACTGCACACAAGTTAAGCACGGCCTGTCTGATTCATATGATGTACTTTCTCAATCTGGATGAGGTTATGGATGAACGTCCTGACGACAGTACGCTTAAGTTATCCTTGGGTAATTTATACTATATGGATGCTTTACGTGTATACTCAGACTTATTTAGCCCGCCCTCCCAGTTTTGGACGTACTTCAGACAATATGTAGCGGATTGGGCTGTAAGTGTTAACGGCGAGAAACAGATGGATTACTTCAAGGACAACCCGCTTCTCATTGCCCAAAAAGCAGCCCCACTTCAGCTCGGAGCCGTAGGTGCACTTCTTCTTCTGAACCAAACACACCGAATAGCTGCAGTATGTCCTGCTGTTAACATCTCACTCATGACCCTTCAGATGACAGATGATTTTAACGACATGGATCAGGATGCAGCGCAGGGAAATTACAATAGTTTTCTTTCCCATGTCTCTGCTGCGCTTAAACTACCTTATCCTGCACGAACGATAAGCGATCAGATCTGGGACAACATGTACAGTACCTCCATCATGAACTCATATATTGCGATTGCTTACCGATATCACGATACGCTAACATCGTCTAACTCAGGAATTTCGCACTTATTTGCTTTTAATACTCACTTATGCAAGACACTTGTACAAGCTGTCGAGGCGATCAAGCAGCATAAAAGATTGCTTCATCAAGGCGGGTTTCATTACTGGATCAGCGAACATGCCTTAACCCCCCGCGGGAAGTCATGAAGCTGTGAAAGTTCAAATTTCATATAAGAAGGGATTGTTGAACAATGATGGTATCCGAGAGAACATTGCATGAGGATATTATTGAGAAGGCCTGGACCGATGAGCATTTCAGACAACAACTGCACTCCAATCCAAAACAGGCACTTCGCGATGCATTCGGCATTGATATTCCGGAACAGGTGAAGATCCGTACGGTGGAAGAGCAGCAGAACGACTACGTTCTTGTCATTCCTCCCAATCCTTCCAAAGTAAACTATGACGTCAATTGTGGACCATGGAGAACCTGAGAAAACCATTGAAAGCTCTTAGCCACCAATAAACGAACAAGGGGTAGGGAACGACTAAAGCCGTCTGAATCTTCTGCCAGTCCGTCAATCGACGAACTCGGCAAAAGATACAACGGCTTCCGTTCCTACCCCTTTTGTACTTGTAAATGAAATCTCGCCATGCATCGCTTCCACGATGCGGAAGGTAACCATCATGCCAAGACCGGTGCCTTTGATTTTGTTGGAAAAATAAGGCTCACCCAGGCGGACCAGTGCTTCCTCATCCATCCCTTCCCCATTATCCCTCACATGAACTTTAATGATACCATCCTGGGCATACGCCCATATGTCAATCTGTCCCTGACCCTGCAGAGCTTCAATACTATTTTTGATAATATTAATAAAGGCCTGCTTAAACTTGGAAGAATTGCCTCGGATCCAGAGATCTGGCGGAATATCGGTCGTTATTTTACCACCTTCCAGATTGGCCATAGGCACCAGAATACCTTCAATATGAGTGAATTCATCGGCAATATTAAGAGAGGCAATATGATCGAACTCCGGTTTGGCAAACGTCAGGAAGTCCGTGATGATCCCTGAAGCCCGGTCAAGTTCTTCCAGCGCAATGCGCACATATCCCTTATTTTTGTTGTCTTCCTGCTCAGTCATGAGTTGCAGAAAACCTCTTGTCACCTGGAGCGGATTGCGAACCTCATGGGCAACAGAAGCAGCCAATTCACTAATGATCTCCATCTTCTCGGAGCGCTGCAGCTCATTGTTGAACAATTCAAGTTCCTTGGAGTATTCAATGACCTGTCTGTGTTTTTCTGCAAAACGACTGCCCAGAATCGCTATCAGCGATACGATAAAAGCAACCATGGACCACTTCCACCATATGAGATGATACGTGCCACTGCGCTGGTAGTACCATAAAAGTTCCGCTACACTGATAAGCGCAAACGTGCTGTATCCCGCAGCCAACAGCATCGCTTCCTTATTTCGCTGAAGCGCTTGGGAGATGGTACCAATCATTAGCAATGTCAGCAGAATCACGAGAATGACGCCGATTGCCTTTTGAACCAAAATTACATAAAGGACATCCCATTGACCGCTCGATATGAAATATAATAGCAGGGCCATAATCGCAATACCGGAATAAATGAGCTGGAATTTTCTTAACTTGGTAAAAACTCCATAAGGACCTTTTCCGATAATTTGTTCGAAGAAATAACATAACGCAGGCATTCCTGCCAGCATCGCCATATCAAACAGTATGGAGTACAGATCCCCGTAGATCTGATAGAACGTATATAAAAATTGCGAATACGTAATGATCATCGTTCCAATTGAACCCATGACAATGCATAGCGAGATCCATAACCCCTTATGGAATTTGCCGAAAAAGAACGTACAACTCAGCATCGTAATGGCTGTAAACAGAAAGGTCGCTCCTAATATCACATCCAACAAGCCATTGTGAATATATCTCTCCTGCAAAATGGTGTATCTCCCTACCTCTATCGTCCCGAATATTCCGAGTCGACCATTGGCATTTTCAGTCCATATATACAGCTGATCATTCGAATTTTTGATGGATAGTGGTAAGAGTACCGCATTATTATCGTAATTATAATGATAATTTTCAAACACCTTACGATCTTCAAGGTAGATCACAATATGTTGACCTTTAATATTTTCAAAGCGAATGGCAGAGTTATCCTCGTCCAATTGTGGAATGGTCAAGCGAGTCCAAAGAGACTCCGCAGAAGGATTAATTGTGGTGTAATCCGGCTTGTCCACTCCTTGCCGCTCCCAGACTTCATCGGGTCTTCCCAATTCGCTGATAAATCCCTGATCGTGTGCATTCCCCCATTTTACTTCCCATGTCGTAATGGGGACAGGTCTATTATCTTCCTGTACACTTGCCGCACTCACTCCCTGCGGCCAATACATGATGAATAACAGGCTGATCCATAGGACGATGATAGCTTTGGGCACATTTTTCATTCACAGCACCTCAAAGTTCATATTTTGAGCATGGCACATCAATTCATTGATACATCATGCTGATTTTTATCTATCCCATAACTCTATCATTTATGATTCGCCACGATTTAACGTGTCACCTTCTTGAGACAAACGAAAAAATCACATTTTGGTTTAACCCTATATTTATTTCCATTTTATAATAGGAAAATCCAGTTATCACTCGTTTTACTCGCGCAGATCTTCGAACTGGTTCTCAATCATCTCGCGTTCCTTCCGTTCATAGGAGTCACGAAACTTCAACCACTGCTCGGTTTCCTCATCCTCATAAATCGTCCATATATCCGAAAAAAGAAAATCGCGCAATTGGACAACTTGTCCAGACCATATGCCACCAACCCAGAACAATCCATCTGGGCGCCTGAT
The DNA here is from genome assembly GCF_047246825.1 of Paenibacillus xylanilyticus. Classification (GTDB taxonomy): domain Bacteria; phylum Bacillota; class Bacilli; order Paenibacillales; family Paenibacillaceae; genus Paenibacillus; species Paenibacillus xylanilyticus_B. The sequence continues at coordinate 2,778,148 of NZ_JBFOLB010000001.1, forward strand.
GACCGTGCGCGAAAATCCGGGTGTAGATGCCTTTTGCCCAATCCGAATTCGAGTGATCATATTGCCAAGTGTGTACCATTCCAACTGGAATCCCTCCCTGCTTCATCATGCTCCATCATAACATAGGCCTCGGGCGAAAGCTGTATAGCGACTCTGCGATTCAATTTGCTTCTGTCGGTGTAATGGTTCCTCAAAGCAACTACCCACCTATAAAGGAGATGATTCAAATGAACGAGCCACACAAAACGGTAGAGGTAGAACGGAAAGACATTCAGCATAAATCAGATTCAGGTATGGTCGCCTCCACTTTTATTAAATATGCGGCTTATGTGATCATTTTTTTCGGCTTCCTGTACTTTCTGGTCAAATATGTATTCCCCAAATTTTAAGACATTCATATTCGGTGCAGCCAAGGGAATGCTAAGACGTGCGAGATTACAACGTTTAACCTTTGGGTAACTACGGGGTAAGAACCTTTTGAAGATAACAGCACAATCGACGCAGCAATCAAATATAACTTTTTGAGAGGAGTTGCAACCTATGCAGGACAGACCTATTAGCAATGACGAAAGCGATCGCTATTACGACCGATACCAGAGGTCCCGCGATATTCCACCAGAAACGGAAGTGCCCGAGAGTGATATGGATACGTTCGATGAAGTATCCGGAAGACGCATCGAAACCGATGAGTCGGATCTTCCTCCTGCAGCTGCGACTGCGGTAGAGAATCAGGAACTGGAATCGCGTTTGGCAGAGCCTGCGCTGGAATCCGTACCTGATGCTGATCTCCTGCAGCCGAATAGTCCGGTTGATCCTGCTGCACCTGACCCGGATGCCTTACATGGTACCGATCTGCTCAATGGTGCAGGTGCTGATGCCAAACCGCAGGATGATATTCTCCCGCGACGTTAGTTCTGGCGATCCCCCCATGATCGGGATAAGGAGGTGCAGCACAATGAAGGACGATCACAGTAAACATGTCCATACACCGGATAATCTGGTGACCGAGCGGGATATCGATCCTGATTTTGGACTTTTTACGGAAGATTCATTTCCGGACGCCCTGGAGGATGAAGATCAACGTAATGCTGTAGAGCATGCCATCCCGAAGGAGAAATCCGACCCTGAAGAATAATGAAGATGCAATACGAAATGGAACCATTTGAAATGGTACAATCAGAATACCTCAAATAAAAGGAAACCTCTTGCAAAAGGGGGTTCCTTTTTTAGTCTATATGACATTTCAGCATAGATTGTAACCGTAAAAAGATGGCTGCCGTATTGCTACAGCGCCATCTCCTCTCTTCAGATTCATCTAACGATCCGCTGATACCGCTTTCTCCGATGTTGATCTGCCTGATCCCGGAAGTTTATGTTCCAGCCCGTACCACTTGGCCACAATGGCGGTGATTAGCAGCGCTATTCCGTTAATGATAAAAATCCAGCGAATAGGCAACCAGCCGCCGAGAATACCGCCGATAATCGGCCCCGCCATCGTACCGATCTGCGATGCCGATTGATTCAGGCTAAAGGCCCTGCCTCGGAAGCCCGGGTCAGTCACCTGTACGATCATGGCATTGATGGCCGGGAACACAGCTGCGAAGAACAGACCATACACAAATCGCAATACACCAAATCCGATATAACCTGTCGTGAAAAACTGCAGTAAATTCCCCACAGCTCCACCTACGAGTCCAATGATCAACACTTTACCATAACCGATTCGCTGACCAATTTTCCCCCATCTCGGTGCCATAATGACTGTGGCTACACCAACGGCCGAGAAAATAATACCTGAACTAAGTGATGCCCGATCCGGTTGAATGCCCATCTCCATGACGTAAACCGTCAATAACGGCTCCAGAATCATCACGGAAAATGTACAAATGCCCATCATGCCAAGTACAGTAATAAATAGACGATTCGCCCTGGCTTCACGAATATCATCCATGACATGGGAGCGCGCCTTGTTGCGGTTGAAATTCTCCTCTTTCACCCAGAAGGTTGCGATGATCGCAGAGACCAACACTACAATGGCCGAAAATAGAAATGCATTCCGGTTGCCATAGTAATGGCTGACAACCCCGCCAATCAACGGACCAATGATACCGCCGGTGGCTCCGGCCGTGGACATGATCCCCAGTGCGTACCCCGTCTTCGCTTCCGGTGTATTTGTACCCACCAGTGCAATCGCAGCCGGAACAAAACCAGCGAGCAGTCCCTGAAACAGCCGAACAACGATGAGTGAATATGGATCCTGTACAAAATAGTTGATCAAATACAATACCGCAAGGCTGTATCCCGACCGGATCAGCATTGGCTTGCGCCCGTATTTGTCAGCCAGTGACCCCCAGAAGGGAGACACCAAAGCACTGGCCAGAAACGTGATGCCAAAGGCAAGCCCTGACCAAAACTCCAGGTGATTACGAACGCCCAGATCGCCACTCAGAAACAAGGGAAGAAACGGGATAGAGATTGAATACGCGGTGCTGCAAAAAAACACACCAATCCACAAAATCACCAGATTACGCTTCCACGAGAAGTTCATATACCCGCACGTCCTTTCCGTTACTGACGTCGGGACTGCCGTGTATTGGAGCGGACGGAACAGACCCGTACGTCCCTGCTGAGGAAGCATTTTCCTTATTTTACACCTATGCTTCCATGAAGACCATCCCTGGGACCCGCAGTATCAAAGCTTGGATTGCCTTTCAGTCCCAAAAAACGGTATGATAGTTGATGGATTATCCCAAAATAATTCCGTTGAAACATAATATGCAGAGATGCAAGGGGGAACGTTTTCATGTCTTTACGATGGAAAAAAACAACAGCTGCATCGCTGATTATGGCGCTGCTGCTTATCGTTATTAGCGGCTGCGGTCGCCCTTCGAGCGGTGCTGCGGAGCCCGTTCCGGCTCCGCCTGAAGGGCCAAATCCGGTAGCCACGATTGAAATGCAGGATGGACAAAAGATCGTGATCGAACTCTATCCGGAGATTGCGCCCAATACGGTATACAATTTCATCTCACTCGCCAATCAGGGTTTCTATGATGGCTTGATCTTTCACCGCGTCATTCCAGGTTTCATGATTCAAGGTGGCGATCCGAATGGGAACGGATCGGGAGGTCCGGGATATGCCATTAAGGGTGAATTCACATCCAACGGACACAAAAACCATCTGAATCATACACGTGGAGTGATCTCTATGGCTCGTCAATCAGATAACCTGGACTCAGCCGGCTCACAGTTTTTCATCATGTTAGCCGAGGCTGATTATCTTGATAATGCTTATGCTACCTTCGGCAAAGTTACAGAAGGTATGGATGTAGTCGATGGAATTGCAGCTCAGGAAATAGGACAAGAAGACAAACCGGTTACCGATCAAGTGATGAAAAAAGTGACCGTAGACACACACGGGCTGGAATATCCTGAACCTGTAAAAATGCCAGAGGAATAAATCTCTCCGGTACAGTACAAACAAAAGCTCTGTCTTGCGCAACAGGCAAGGCAGAGCTTTATTTAATGATAGCGTTTACATAGAGGTGTTAAAAAAAAGCCCTCTACGACATATATACACAGCAGCTCTGCAACCCGCTGATCTCACAGCATCCACCCCAACAAACGGAACCAGCCAATAATCGCAATCCATAGCGGGCAGCTGAAGGCAATTCCCCATGCAAGCCCTTTCAACAAACTACGGTCAACATCCACGAACAACGACTCCTTTCTCCAGGGAATAGTCGCAGTATCGGTAATACTATATGATTTTATACCCGTTTTCATTCGTCACGGAACAGTCAATCTCCTTCTTTTATTGCATCGTTTCGTTGGAATGGATCCGGGGAACCTGATATACTATGACTACTGATCGATACAGGGAACCTGATTTACGTTTGAGAGGAGATTTTTCCATGGCAAAATCCAAAAAACAACCTGCTGCTCCCAAAGCAGCTCAAGATAAACCAACGACACTGAAAGACCTGCTCAGCAGCGAAGTGCTGGAGAAGCTGAAGGCTCAGGCTGATGAGGCCAAGGCTGCAGAGGCAGACCGCAAAGAACAGGAACGCCAGCAGGCGGAAGAAGCACGCAAAGCGGAACAAAAACGGCGGGATAATGACTTTGAGTATTTGCTGAATAACAGCTCGCTGGACTGGAAGAAACATAAATAACTTTTCAGCTTAACCATCTTATATCTACGTCATCTTATGTACGCACACAGGGCCGGTCAGCGGCCCTGTTTTTTTATATGGACAAGTAATATATGAATATGATTCACCTCCCCTGAGCCGGGTATGTAGAGATAGAGAGTACACTGAAATCTATAGGACACGGAGGGATTAGGATGAGTGAACAGCGTCTGAAAGGGAAAGTAGCGATTGTGACCGGAGGTGGTTCCGGGATTGGGAAGGCAACTGCCATACGTTTCGCCGAGCATGGAGCCAAAGTATTTCTGTTGGACCGCACACCCGAAAACGCAGAAGAAACGAAGCAGACGATTGAAAAAGCCGGCGGAGAAGCTAACGTTATCGAATGCGATATTTCCAAACCCGATCATGTGCAGAAAGCAATTAACCAGGCCGCAGCAGAAGCTGGTAAACTGGATATCGTATTCGCGAATGCCGGCATCAACGGGACGATGGCTCCTATTGAAACGATGGAACCGGAAGACTGGGACCAAACGATGGGGATTAATATGCGCGGTACATTCGCAACCGTCAAGTATGCCATCCCCCATCTGAAAGACCACGGAGGCAGCATCGTCATCACCAGTTCCATTAATGGTAACCGGGTGTTCTCCGGCATCGGTTTCTCTGCATACGCTTCTAGCAAAGCAGGCCAAACTGCTTTTACGAAGATGGCTGCGCTGGAACTTGCGCGTTACAAGATCCGTGTCAACGCCGTGTGCCCTGGTGCCATTGATACCAATATTGATGACAATACCTATCCTTCAGATGACCTGAAGGAAGTACAGATCCCGGTAGAATTCCCGGAAGGACATGAACATCCGCTCAAAGGCGAACCCGGCACATCCGAGCAGGTAGCCAACCTGGTGCTTTTCCTCGCTTCCGATGAATCTTCCCATGTAACTGGTACGCGTATCTACGTGGATGGTGCAGAATCCCTGCTTCGTGGATAATGTGTTCGCCATCAATATCCTCTCAGAAAATGAATTATCCCGCCAGTCTCCTGCTGCTCAGGATGCTGCGGGATTTTTATTTTAACATCAGTTGTTCACACCGAAGAACTTCTCTCCTTCTTGACTCGATTCTTCAATCGCTCTGGGATGGAGAAGAACAGCACATACATCAGCGAGAACATCACCAGTGCCAGCACCTCTTCCCCCAAAATATAAAGCGGATAAGGTCCCAGCATATCAAGTACGGATGCCGTTTCCGGCTTGTGACGCAGGAACATATAGTTGGCTTCCAGAAGCACATCCACTATGTACACAACCAGCGCAGCCACATTCACAAAAATCATCGAACCTGCTACAGATCTCCAACTTGGACGAAGCTGTTCCACCCAGGTCATGTAGAGCAAAGCAAGAATAATACAGGCATGGGCTGTAAAAAATTGAATGAAACGAAAGTGTGGATACGCATATCCCAGGTTGGGGGTTACGATCGCCATCAGGGCACCTGCAATCCCTGCAAACAATAGTGCAGAATGCAGCAGGCGACTTCGTGTTAACAGCAGCACGGCTGACAACAACAGGGACAGACTGCATAACTCCAGCGGCAACGAAGTCCTTACACTCCATACCCCGCCGTAGACATACCAGAATTGAAGTACAACTTCACAGCCCAGCATGAAGATTGCCAGAGCAATTCGCATTACCCGACGTGAACGCTCCGGCCATGCCCTCAATCCGTTTCGAAAGAGGAACAGCAAGATGATCACCATTGCTATGGAGCCCATCGCCCACAAATGTGGATTCGAAAACATGATAAAGGGCTCTTCATCATAAGGGTCGAGCCACTGGGGAAATCCCATGTCCATCTCCTTTCATATACAAGCAGTAGTATCTCGGAATGTCATATTTTTCATTTTGGCATTAAACGAAGGGAAAGTCTATCCATTGAATGTTGTATATCGGTGTTGCTTTTTAATTATCTTTATGTTAAGATAAATTCAGATCAAAGCAAACTAAAAGTTAGTCACTTTATAAAAGTTAAATAACTATGCAAATACTAGATATATCCCCATCCCACTTTTCAGGAGGAATTGAAATGCAAATCAAAGGATTGCACCACGTATCTGCACTGACCGCACGTGCCGCTGAGAACTATCGCTTTTATACAACTGTCATGGGCCTTCGCCTGATCAAAAAAACAGTAAACCAGGACGACGTTTCCGTATATCACCTCTTCTATGGAGATGAAAAAGGCAATCCTGGCACCGAGCTTACCTTCTTCGAAATCACGATGGCCGGACAGACACGGGAAGGCGTAAACAGCATCTCTGCCACCTCTCTGCGTGTTCCTGGTGATGAAGCACTCCAATATTGGCTAAAACGTTTTGATGAGTTCGAAGTCCCTCATGGTGAAATCACGAACCGTGGAGGCCGGGCCACCCTTTCATTTACCGACTTCGAAGGCCAGCGTCTGATCCTGGTTTCCGACGAGAACAATAAAGGTGTAGCTGGTGGCAAACCATGGGATCAGAGCCCAGTGCCCGCTGAGTATGGCATAATCGGTCTTGGCCCTGTGCACCTTACCGTTCAGGATGCATCGTTGACGGCTCCGGTCCTTACTGAGCTGCTTGGCTTCCGCCAAAAAGGGACCTATCCTGCTTTTGTCGCAGGGCAGCCGGATGTCATCGTATTTGAATCCGGCGAAGGAGGAAGCGGGTCAGAGGTTCACGTTGAGGAACGCAACGACTTGCCGATTGAGAAACCAGGACGCGGCAGCGTACACCATGTTGCCTTTCGCGTAGACAATGAAGAAGAATTGAAACAATGGGTGGAACGTGTTCGCAATTTCAGTTTCCCGAATTCCGGTTTCGTCGATCGCTTTTACTTCCGTTCCCTGTACTTCCGTGAAGCCAATGGCATCCTGTTTGAGCTCGCAACAGATGGTCCTGGTTTTGATACGGACGAGGAACTTGCTCATCTGGGAGAATCGCTCGCTTTGCCACCCTTCCTTGAAGGTCGCCGGGCAGAGATCGAAGCCAATCTCAAACCTTTGGATACAATGATCCGTTAAGCGGACCACATACCCAGGAAACTAGAAACAAATAACGCCAACAAACGATTATTGGTGCCCCTACCTGAATTGGATAGGGCTCACCAATAATCGTTATTTTCTGACGTTTGTATATCACATTCCGTTACCCGGGCAGCACAAAGCGAGGCTGACTTTATCCGTCTTTTTTCAGCCTCACTCGCTCTCCCTCCCTATGTCAGAGACAACTCGAGAGAAGATATTTTCTTTCACTGTCTATTCAATCAAAGGACTCGTAATACTCATCTTCATACTCTTCTGTACTGTATTCCACGTTCACGGCCTTCCACTCGCCATCTTGATAGGCATAGGCAAATGTCAGATCACCGTCATACTCAGACGGGCCATATGCACCGGACGCCGTCACTACCAACTGGCCGTTCTCCACACTGTAATACACCACATCACCGAACTTGAGTTCATCACTATAGGCTAAGTCGTCCGTTTCTGCTTCTATCTTAGAAGGTTCTACATTCACTCCATCCACGGCGACGTTAATGGTAATTTGCCCTGACGTTTTGTTCACTTTTGATTGGACATGCTGCTTCACGACCTCATCCAGAGACTCCATTTTCATCTCTTCGAGCGTGTCCGGATCTATAATGTGCGCCTGACCCAAATAAATACCTGTCCCATGTCCGGCGGTAAACAGCACAACGATCTCCTTCTTGCCGTCTCCATTCATATCCAGTTCATGCACTTCGGGTTTGTAGGACCCACCTTCCCCCTGCCACTCACTGAACTCACGCGTCTTTCCATTCACTTCAAGAATCATGCCGTTGTAAATATATCCTGAACCCTCCACTTGCATTGGATATAGTCTGACATTTTCATTTTCCGGAGCAACCGAAACGTTCTCTTTTTTTACAGAAGCTGGTTCTTTCGATAAAAAGGATGCTTCATTCATGGTTTCGATATTGGATGCCACGACCGCTTCGGTCTGGCTGGATTGATCATCTATGTTAAGCTGTTTTTGTTGTTCATTGGAAGTTCTGGCAGCTGAGGTTGTACTAATGGTAACAACCGCCAAAACGATCATCAGCAGGATACCTGTCCAAGTTTTCAATATGCTGGGCTCCTTCTTTTAAAATGGAATACTACTATTATATCGTCATTTATCGCCCAGTCGTTGCGAATTTGTTAATGTTTCATAAAAAAAACTTTACAAACATCTATTTTTGCGAAAGAATGTTCGGCTTTATCCATAAAAAGAAAAAAACATTCCGGAAACAGCCTAAGGCTGCATCCGAAATGCTTTGGTTTTGTCCAGCAAACGATCGGTTAGTTGTCTCAACTCCTCAGCCGAAGAGGAGATTTCCTGCATGATTGCCGTTTCCTCATGTGCTGCATCCATAATTCGTCTGGCCTCGTCCGAGAACGAGCCGGCTTTCCCCTGAATTTGTTTTACGTGACCATGAGTCCGTTCAACCCGAACCGTCTGCTCCGCGATTTTGGATCCGATATCATGTGCACCCTTCATAAATACCTCAACCGTTCCGGTAAGTTCCTGCAGCGTCTGATCCACATTAATGGTCCGCTGGGATTCGTTCACGACAAGTCCATGCTGCTCATGAATCAGCTGGGCCGTATCACGGATGCGCTGCTGTACACGACTAATCAGTTCGTTAATTCGGTGAACCGATTGTGTACTCTCGTCCGACAACTTGCGAATCTGCTGGGCAACAACTGCAAATCCTGCTCCCTCTTCCCCGGCACGGGCCGCCTCAATGGATGCATTCAGGGCAAGAAGCGCTGTCTCCTCGGCAATGTTTTTGACCGATTGCGTGATGGCCTCAATGTCCGAAGCTTCCTTCTCCAGCAAAAGCATAATGTCACGGGAACGATTATGCGATACAGCCAGCTCGTCCATTCCCTTCATCAAAAACGAGAATGTCTGTTTCGTGTGGCCCACCGAACGTTCCATCTGCCCTGACATCTCTGTCATACCGATCGACTGGTTGTGCATGCGTTGGAAATCGTTCAACATCTCGTCTGCAGTAATTAACGACTGGTGGGAAGTCACTTTCTGTTCCTCTACTCCTACCGCAATGTGATCTACCGCTTCCGACATCATCTCAATCTGTTCTGCCGCCTGGGTAATCGCCTCACTGAGAGACTGGGCATTCTGTGAAGTCGTACGCGTACTGTCCGCAATGTCGTTTACAATACTTCTCAGATTGGCAACCATGGCGCGGAACGCATCATATAAAACGGTAAGCTCGTCCTGCGTACGGCGCTGGGGGATTTCGGCTGTCAAATCTCCTGAAGAGACTTGCTGTGCTGCGTTCGCCAGGTGAACAATCGGACGGGTAAGCCAGCGGGAGGCGAACCATCCAAGAATTCCGTTCCAGCATACACCTAAAATGAGCACTAAGGTGACATATAACCAGCTTGGCATCGAGAACGAGAGCCAGTCCTGGAGGAAAAATATAAAAAAGCCGCTAGTTCCGTACGTAATAATTGAAATTAGTACCAGACCTGCGACTGTCTTTGCGCCTAAAGTCCACTTCATATTCACACCTCGTAGTCCTTTTTTCCTATTTTACCAATCATCGACCAAATACCATGTGATCTATATCACTGAAAACACCAAATGCACACCCATCTTGTCCACCATGAATACCTTTTCTTCCTTGTGGTGCATAATTTATAAGATAAGTTTGTTACACCTCGATCCACCCCAATACGAAGCCAGGTTAATACCCCTAATTTAAATTATTATCGGCAATTCGGGTAAAATCATTTAGCCTGGCATCCATTTTGCTTAAGTGATATACTGAGTGCGCTTCGGCATTGCCGGAGCTGACCTATTTTTGGATGCCACTGGAGGCGAAAGAAATGTCTACAATGTCCACACGGACGGAGAAAGATTTTATTGGTGAAAAAGAAATTCCTGCTTATGCCTATTACGGAATACAGACGGTGCGGGCCGTGGAAAACTTCCCGATTACCGGCGTTCCGGTGCACCGGGAGCTGATTACAGCTCTGGCTGCCGTGAAGAAGGCCGCAGCAATCACAAATATGGAGCTGAAAATGCTGCCACCCAAAATTGGCGATGTCATCGTCATGGCCGCAGAAGAGATGATGAAAGGACATCATCTGGATCATTTTATTGTTGACTCCATTCAGGGCGGTGCAGGCACCTCCATGAATATGAATATGAATGAAATTTTGGCCAATCGCGGACTTGAACTGCTGCTGCAAAACAAAGGGGACTACTTCCATTGCAACCCCAACAACCATGTGAACATGTCGCAATCCACCAACGATGTCATTCCAACAGCACTGCGAATCGCTGCGTATCGATTGTCTGAAACGTTACTCGCTACCATGAAGCGGCTGCAGGACGCTTTTCTTAAAAAGGAACTGGAATTTAATGACGTTGTCAAAGTGGGACGCACCCATCTTCAGGACGCAGTGCCCATCCGTCTCGGACAAGAATTCGGTGCCTATGCACGTGTGCTGGGGCGCGATATGGAACGTCTTGAATTTGCGAACCGCCGCCTGCTTACGATTAATCTGGGCGCTACGGCAGTAGGTACCGGACTTAATGCCAAACCGGAGTACATCCTCAAGGTAACCGAGCATTTGTCCGATGTTACCGGACTGAAGCTGCAGACGGCTGATGATCTCGTGGATGCCACGCAAAATACGGATGCTTATATGGAGCTGTCTGCTGCCCTCAAAGTATGCGCGGTCAACCTGTCCAAAATCTGTAACGACATTCGAATGATGGCATCCGGACCGCGTGCGGGATTCAACGAACTCCGCCTTCCGGCTCGCCAACCCGGCTCTTCAATCATGCCAGGGAAGGTAAATCCCGTTATGGCTGAAGTCATCAACCAGGTTTCCTTCCAAGTGATGGGGAACGACCATACCATCTGCATGGCCTGTGAAGCTGGACAGTTTGAATTGAATGTCATGGGGCCGGTTATCGCATTTAACCTGCTGCAATCCTTGAAAATCATGAATAACGGCATTGATGTGTTCACCCGTTATGCCGTGGAGGAAATGGAAGCAAACCGCGAACGCTGCGCCTTGATCATGAAACAAAGCTTCAGCGTCATTACGGCGCTCAATCCGCATTTGGGCTATGATGTAGCTGCGTCCATCGTGAAGGAAGCCCTGAAGACCGGTGCTTCGCTCGAGGAAATCATCCTGGAACGCGGATTGCTCACAATAGAAGAGCTTGAAGAGATCATGCATCCGGAACAGATGACAACTCCGGGTATTGCCGGTGAGCGTTTCCTGCATAACATGTAGTGGCTCTACGCTAAATTGGATTTATTGAGATTATATGAAAATGAAACAGGAAGCCCCTGCAAGACCGTAACCCGGTTCGCAGGGGCTTCTGTTGTTATGTTATGAGAGAATGCATTGTGAGTTACCCCCAGCGCTTTCGCTCAAGTGAAGGCAGGATCTGAAGCTCCTCCCTGTACTTTGCCACCGTTCTACGGGAGATCACGATCCCCTCCTCGGCTAACAGCGCTGCCAATCGGCTGTCCGAATATGGACGGTTAGCCTGCTCTGTACGAATGAATTCCTTCAACCTAAGCTTAACCGCTGCGGCAGACATCTGATCTCCAGATGCTGTCCCAATGGCTGTGGCAAAAAAAGACTTCAGTTCAAATACCCCATGCGGCGTCTGAATATATTTCCCGTTAACGGCACGACTTACGGTGGACTCATGCATGCCAATCTTCTCGGCAACGATCGCCAGATTGAGCGGCTTCAGTCCGGCTGGTCCCTCATGCAAAAAGCGATTTTGCTCATCCATCACAGCCGTGAGTACACGTATCAGTGTTCTGCGCCGAAGCTGTACACTGCGAACGATCGCTCTTGCCTCCGCTGCCCGGGCAGACCAGACCTCGTCCGGAGATCCATGTCTGATCCAGCGTGAACATTCTTCATTCAAGGATACACGGAGGTTCCCTGCCGAATGAAGCCCCAAATATACCTCGCCATGTCGCAATTCCACAACGGCATCCGGGATAATGAAGTGCGGACGCTCATTGCAGCCAATGGAACGACAGGGCTTGGGATCAAGCCGGGTAATATAATCATACGCAGCCTGAGCCTCTCGTGAAGTAATGGCGAGCCGCGTACCCGCTTTGCCCGGATGGAACGGTACAAGTTCCGCCAGTCCCGCCTCTACCATCCGCTCTGCATAGCGAACGGCTGACGGATCCCGCCGGATCTGGAGCAGCAAGCACTCATGCAGGCTGCGTGCACCCACGCCCGCCGGGTCCAGCGATTGAAGGATATCCAATCCTGCTTCCGCCTTATCCATGGATATACCGCATGCAGATGACACCTCAGCCAAATCCATCATCAGATAACCGTCATCATTGACACACCCTGCCAAATATACAGCTGCTGCCGCAAGCGCTGGCGGGAGATCCAACATGCGAATCTGAGCGGACAGCAGCTGTTCAAGTGTTGGTTCAGCACCTTTGGCCTGAAGCAGCGGATCATAAGAAGCAAACGTTCCCTGATTCCCTCTCCGCGGGAGCCGGACCAGCGGGGCAGCCTGTTCTTCCACCTCAAGCACCGGATTTTCATCCACTGCTTCCTGCAGATAACGGACCAGATCCTGACTGGACAACGTCAGCAAATGAATGGACTGCTTCATCACTGGCGTGATGGACAGCCGCACACGCTGCTCCTGCACCAACTGCATTCCTAACATGGTTCTCCCTCCTTTTTGCGCGGATTGGCAGCTTCCAGTTCAACGAACGAGTATATTTTCTCGGAATATTAGCATAAAAAACGTTGGTTTGTTAGAGGCCGGAGCCACTGTTCATTTTAATATTTTTCCGATACCAGCTTGGCTTGTGTAAATAGCAGCAAGTAGTCTCTTCCGCCCGCTTTGGAGTCGGTCCCCGACATGTTGAATCCGCCAAACGGATGAGTGCCTACCAATGCTCCCGTGCATTTCCGGTTAAAGTACAGATTGCCTGCAAAAAACTCCCGTCTCGCCTGTTCCAGATGTTCACGATTCCGAGAAATAACGGCACCTGTCAGGCCGTAATCGGTATTGTTGGCAATATGCAGTGCTTCCTCAAACGTATCTGCCTTGATAAAGGCCAACACGGGTCCAAAAATTTCCTCCTGTGCTATGCGGGCCAGCGGGTCAACATCCGCAATAATCGTTGGTTCAATGAAATAACCTTGGGCATCCCCAGTACCTCCGCCCAATACCAGCCTTCCTTCCCCTTTGCCCACTTCAATATATTCATTGATCTTGGCATACGCCTTGTCATCGATTACTGGCCCCACCTGACTGCCTGCTTCAAGCGGACTGCCCATCGTAAGCTTCTTCGTACGCTCAATCACCTTCTGCAATACTTCATCATACACATCCTTATGAATAATGGCGCGGGAGCAGGCAGAACATTTTTGCCCAGAGAACCCAAATGCCGATGCTGTAATGGATTCCGCAGCCAGCTCCAGATCACTCTCGCTGTCCACAACGATGGAATCCTTACCGCCCATTTCCGCTATCACCCGCTTGATCCATTTTTGTCCCGGAGCTGTGCGTGCTGCCCGTTCATTAATCCGCAGACCCACATCCCTTGAGCCGGTAAAACTGATAAAACGGGTTAACGCGTGATCCACCAGATAATCCCCGACTTCACTGCCTGGGCCTGGCAAATAGTTCACAACGCCATCCGGTACCCCCGCTTCAGCCAGCAGTTCCATGAATTTGGCTGCAATAACCGGTGTGGTGCTGGCAGGCTTCAGGACGACTGTATTTCCCGAAACGAGTGCAGCTGATGTCATGCCTGCCATAATGGCCAGCGGAAAGTTCCATGGCGGAATAACAACCCCCACACCAAGCGGGATATAAGTCAATTCATTATCCTCGCCTGCAATCCGGGTCAAAGGCTGGGGTTCGCTAAGACGCTGCATCTCCCTGGCGTAAAACTCCATAAAATCAATGGCTTCCGCTGTATCCGCATCCGCTTCCGGCCAGGTCTTGCCTGCTTCATACACCATCCAGGCAGAAAACTCATGTTTGCGGCGGCGCATGAGCGCGGCTGCTTTGTACAAATACCGTGCGCGTTCATTCGGGTCCGTATGCTTCCAGGTACGAAACGTATCTGCTGCCGTCTGAATCGCCTGCTCTGCCAGCTCCTGATCTGCCTGAAAAATCGTCCCAACCACCTGCTCCTTGGCCGCCGGGTTTACGGAGGTTAAGGTACGAGTGCTCGTTATTTTTTGCCCGCCAATAATAATGGAATATTCCTGCCCCAGCTCGGATTCCACCTTGCGAAGTGCATTCTCAAAGGCTTCCTTGTTCGCCGGTACAGCAAAGGGCGTAAATGGTTCGTTAACAAAAGGGATGTTCATGAATAATTCCTCCTTCAGGATGTTGGGGTTGCTGGCTGCTCGCCTGACTTGCCATGCATTTTTACTTATCACCCAATATATGTAGCAAGATCCGTGCCAACTCCGGTTGGGGAGGAATAAAATAAATGATCTGCCCAATGCCCACGATGTCCAGCCATTCCAATGACGAATGATTCAGCGGAACACTGCACTTTGGCACGATTCTTGCTTAATAAACGGATTATAAGAAGCATGATCCATAAGGAGGAAACTAGTGTGAGTATTGGAACGGAAATGTACCGCAAAACACTGCTGACTGTTGCGGGCAATAAAGCTGTGGAGAATCTGTCCATCAAATACGGCAAAAAACTGGCAGGCAAGTTTATCGCAGGCAGCACACTGGAAGAAGCGCTGGAAGAGATTCGGGTGCTGAACAACAAAGGCATTATGGCCACACTGGATCATCTGGGAGAAGGCATTACCCGATTGAGCGAAGCTGCCTTGTATCGCGATGAATATATAAGACTTGTGGAAGGCATCGCTCGCGAGGGTGCAGACTCCAACGTATCTTTGAAGCCAACCCAGATGGGTCTTGCGCTCGACCCGGAGGAAGGTTACCGGAATATCCGCTCCGTGGCGGCACAGGCGAAGCTGCATGATTTGTTTGTCCGGATTGATATGGAAGACAGCCCATTCACCCAAGCCACGCTGGATATCGTTCGCCGTCTTCATGCCGAGGGACTTTATAATACGGGAACAGTGCTGCAAGCATATCTGCATCGGACTGAGGAGGATACACGGGACATGATTCGTGAAGGCATCCGGCTTCGCCTCGTCAAGGGCGCTTACAAAGAGCCTGCTGCAGTAGCTTATCAGAACGCTTCCGAAGTCATTGAGCAATTCAAGTCCATGATTCGCCAGCATCTGGACCAGGGCGTCTACACGGCAGTTGCTTCACATGATGACCACATTATTTCATGGACCAAACAGTATGCCAAAGACCGGGGAATCTCCCCTGATGCGTTTGAGTTTCAGATGCTGTACGGACTGCGGATGAGCGAACAGGAACGGCTTGCCCGGGAAGGATACCGGATTCGCTGTTACGTTCCTTACGGAACCATGTGGTATCCATATTACACTCGCCGCCTTGCCGAGAAACCGGCTAATCTCTGGATGGTGGTCAAAAACATGTTTAGATAACAAATTTCCTCTAAGCGTATAACCATGTGATCCCCGGTTTTTCAGGTCGCATGGTTTTTTCTATTCCACACTCTTACAGCACATGCCTCTCACGCATAATGTCTAAAAAATAAGCATCCCCAAATTGAAATGTCCAAAATTTGAGACACAACCTGATTTCTCCCCATGTGTAAACCACTCTAGTACAATGTCACTTTTCTTCACATCACTATAACTTAGGAACTCAATATATTTAAATTCAGTTGAAAAGGGCAGCAATATGCGAAAATGTAAGCGTATACTAATTAGTCAACCCTGTCTATTTAGATTTCAACTCTTCAACACCTACAACCAATGTCAAAAAATATATACACAACTTATTTCGAGAGCTATAATATGTCTAACAATCATTCTCCGATCATTTCACTGCTTAACAACGATTCGTATTACAAGTAGCGAGGAACACAACAGGTGTCGTTTCTGATCATCATGCTCGAATGAGGTGAAACCGATGAAACATTTACTTCCAGATGTGATGTCCCTTCTGAGGACAGACCTGAGTAATTTGAATGAGTCCCTTCCTTTACCCGTTATTTCTTCGTCCACCGAGCTGTCAGAGGTTTTTCCCCATTTCAACGAAAGCCCCTACCTGCTGGTTCAGGATGAAGGTCCCCCAATGGGATATATTGCGCTAAATGACGTCCTGCAGCAAATGCTGCACGCCCATCGCCTCATGGAGGCTTATTTTGAGACCACACTCGAAACGGCAGGAACTGCACTAACGCTAATTAACGAAGAAGCCAAGGTGGCTTACTGGACGTCAGGTGCAGAGCATGTGTTTTCCATTAACAAAAAGGACATCATCGGACAGCCGGCAGCAGACTTCTTCCCGCCTGATCGGCTGCAATCGCTCAGGACGCTATACACTGGCGAAACCGTCTATCGCAAGCAGCATCAACCTCGGCCGGATCTGTTCGCTCTCATCAACGCACGTCCGGTCGTACTGGATGGACGCATCGTGGGTGCGGCAGCTGCCGAAGTGGATATAACGACTGAAATTCGCCTGCATCAGGAATTATTACATATGACATCCAAAGTTCAGCATCTGGAGAAAGCCGTTGCGCGTTTGCGCCCGGATTCGGACCCGTTCGCGGGAATCAAGGGCAGCAGTCCGGTCATCAAACAGTGTCTCGAGACCATACGCAAGATCAGCACGACCTCTGCCACGGTACTTATTCTAGGGGAGAGCGGAACAGGCAAGGAGTTGTTTGCCAAAGCCATTCATGACCTGCGCGAGCCGCAGACAGCCCCCTTTATTGCCATTAACTGCGGAGCCATCCCCGCTTCATTGTTCGAGAGTGAGTTGTTTGGATACGAGAAAGGTGCATTTTCCGGGGCTGATCCGAAAGGGAAAAAGGGGAAAATTGAACTTGCGGAAGGCGGTACACTCTTCCTGGATGAGATCGGCGAAATGCCACTGGATCTGCAGGTAAAACTGCTGCGTGTACTTCAGGAGAAGAGCTACTTCCCCGTTGGCGGAACACGCATGAAACAGGCGAATTGCCGGATTATCGCGGCAACCAACCAGAATCTGCTGGGCATGATTGCCAAGAACCAGTTTCGGGAAGATCTCTACTACCGCCTGAATGTCATTAATCTCATCATTCCTCCCCTGCGCATGCGCAAGGAAGATATATATGAACTGACTCAGACGTTTCTCCAGGAGTTCTCTCTGCTCTACAACCGTCACATCGAACTGATCCCTCCCGAAGTATTCAAGCTGCTGTTCAGCTATGAATGGCCAGGCAATGTAAGGGAGCTTCGCAATGTGATTGAACGCATAACCATTCTTACAACAGACGGTGAGGTCAAGCCGGAATATCTGCCGGAACCCCTCACCTTGGCTGTGGAACTGCCGTCTCCCACAGCTGATGAGGCAGCAACGTTACGCACTATACCAGAGCTGGCATCATTGTCTTCTACGAGAGACGTACGGGAAATCATTCAAGAAGACAACAAAGGCCCATCTTTTGAAGTCTCTCCTCTGTCCTATCAGGAACAGATGGATACGTATGAATCGACTCTCCTGCTCCAATATCTAAAAGCAGCAGGTGGTAATAAGCGGACACTCGCGAGGCAGCTCGGCATCTCACGGGCAACGCTCTATAATCGAATGAAGAGGCTTGGTCTATGACCAGCCTCTTCTGTATTTTTTCATCCATATGAAGTTATAATACCCGTGCCAGCCGGATCAGCGCAGTTCGCAAATGGCGATAAAATGTGGCCCGGCTCATCGAACAGGCCTGAGCCGCGGCTGTCGGATTGCCCGCATGGGTCCAGTAAGCTGCATACAAAAGCATTTGGTCCTGCTGAGAAATTCCGTGGGCACGTCCCTCCAGCAAATCCAGCACGCGCAGCTGCAGCTCCATCCCATCTTGCACACCTTTTACTCGTGCAGCATAGGTATGCAGTTCACCTGGAGAGTGCAAATGTGCCAGCATTTTTCGCAAATCCGATTCAGTCCAGGGCAATTGATCCGTGTCCCCATCTTTCGAGCCATGCTGTATCCTGCTCCCTTGGTTTTCGGGATCCAGCAGGGACATTACCCATTCTCCGAATTGTCCATTGCGCAAATCCAGATCCAGCACATCCGCCTGATCTTCATACTGGTCACAGACGCGAGTACGCGCTCGCCTCATTCGAAAACCGATGCTTTGCAAAAACAACTTGAGGTTCGGGTTGGTAGCGACCAGCATCACTCTCGCCCCGTCACCGAGCAGGGACAATCTGTCCAATGCCATATAGCCCACAAGTTCTTCACGTTTGTAACCCGGCACATCGTCCCTTGCAGCTGCCAGTACGGCAAAATGGGTATCCGTCTGATCCGGATCACAATTCAGTTCCTGCGGGGTAAAGCATTCCTCCATTTCCGCCGGAAAATATCTTAGCAGCATCTCACTGCTCTCCCGGTGCACGAGTACCGTAATAAACATGGCAATGGGATCACCGCTCCTGTCACGCATCAATACAATTCCTTCAGGATAACGCTGTGCCAACTCATTTAAAAAAGGACGGTAAGGCTCCGCCTGCCATGGTTCTACACTGTATTCGCACCATTCCTCCAACAATCTGTGCAGTAAGGGCAGGTCGCCTTCCCGCATCACCTCTAGTGGTGAAAACAGGGACTCGGTGGATACATCCGCATATTTTCGATGCTGAAGCATGGATTCCTGACACAAAAGGAGCATCCTCCGGGCAATCTGTCGCTGCTCATGCGGTCCGGCCTGGGCATGAAGAGGCATTAACAAGCCCGCAATACGTACACGCATGGCTTGCAGCCGCTGCGGCTCACGCTGACGAAAGTCCCGAAGGAGGTGAAATCTGGCCATATCATGCAATGCCAGACCATCCGGATCCGAGCGGATGAAGGACATTCGCTTTAGCGCCTGATACTCTTCCAGTGTGACCTCCGTTTGCAGGACAGATGATAACAATTCCTGATTCGCTGTTTCGAGCAGCGTGAGTACCTCGATCATGGGATGCAGCCTTGGAAGTGTCAATTCGAGCAATAAGCGCGCACTGATCATGTAGGAGAGTTCGGCCCAAGCTGCAAGAGGTACGTTACGCCGATGATCTGCCGCTTCCACCGCGAGGGCAAGTCCAAACGGATGCCCATCCGTCACCCGCGCAATCGTGCCTGCCATGCTGATATTCACTAATCCCGCACCGGCAATGTACTCCGAAATCTCTTCATTCGTAAAATGCTGTAGCGGCATCTGCACCAGATGCTGCCTCAAACGGGGATGCATCCGCCATGCCGTAGCTGGTTTGGATCGTGAAGCCAAAATGATCAGTACCCCACTGGAGGAAAGCTTATTTATAAAAACTTCCATAAACCAACTTTCCAGCAAGGCCAGTTCTTCATAATTATCTACCGCAATCACCAATCTCTTGTGCACTGATGTTTCATTCAGACGCCTAAGAGGCCGGAGATTAACATCGCTCTCCATCGTTTCCAGCCCCAAAGTCGAGGACAGATACTCCAAAAAGACCGAAGGGGTTGAACCACAGGATCTGCCATCCATCCATATGGAAGTAGCCCCCCGATTACGGGATACCGACAACATCTCCGAGAGCAGAGATGATTTGCCGATTCCTCCCATTCCCGTTACTGAAAATATGGTCAAAGGAGCTGCCGGATCGTCAAACCACCGATCGAGGATCAACATCTCCTTGACGCGTCCTACAAAACGTTTGCCATGTTCATCGTATCTGCCGCATTGTACCTTACTACTGTTTCCCATGTATATCCTCCGTACTAGATACTGGTACTTTTACTATACGCGATACCCTTGCAAAATTGAGACTATATTGAGACGCGCAGTAACACATGAAATGATAAAATCTTGAAGAAAGCCAAATAATTGAAAAATCCCTAACAGCGTGATGCAAACGTTTAACACGGGATAGATGAACTAATTTCGCTGTTTAAACATATTTAACCGTTCCGCCAATCGAGCACACCGATCTAGTGGCATTTGCCTATGGCAGACTCTGAAGTACATAAGCATTCACTGATCTTCTTGCTTACCTTCCATATACCATAAGACCGATATTCCAGGAAAGGCGGATTTGTGTGAGAAAAAACCTCGATATCTGTAATTTGAGCGGACAACTCGGAATCAAACATGAACGATTGGTTGAATGGTTGGGAGAAAAAGAAATTTATTCCCAAAAGTCAGAGACAGGGGGCAGCGCTGATCGAACGTTATCTCCTTATCGATTAGCGGCTCCTACTTCATTATCCCTTGCCCCATCCACGGGTCAACCCAAGCTCTTTCGCGGTCGACGTTCCGTGTCAGGTCATTCGATTTTGCCGGCACTGCGTCCGTCCCGCCGTATCGGCAAAAACTACTAAACCACTTTTCCACTGCTTCCCCAGCATCAGGAACGATGAGCCTGTTCATCCTCAATCATGTTATGAGCAAGCAGCGCCATCTCCAGGCAGACTCTTCTCCCCTGTTCCATATAACCGGGTCCCATCAGTTCTTCCAGCTTCTCCAATCGATTGTACAAAGTCTGTCGATGTATGAACAATTGGGCAGCAGCGTCACGCTTGGAACCAAAATTTTGCAAATAGGCTTCAAGCGTCTCCACAAGCTGGAGGTGGTGTGTGCGGTCATATTCGATCAGCACGCCCAGATGGTCGTTCACGAAAGGGCGAAGGAACGATTGAGGCAGCGCCTTCAACATTTGATATATACCCATACGTTCGTAAAAGCAGATATGTTCCATCCGATTCACAGATCGGGAAACCTCAATAACCTGATAAGCTTCCTGCAGACTGTCAGGCATGTCGGTCAAGCGGTTGCGAATCTTGCCAAACCCGGCATGAATCGCAACCTGCTTCAGATTGCGACCCGCAAACCTTCTCACTTCACCAACAATATTTTCAAGTGATTTAGCCAGTTTATGGGACGTAGATGCACTGCCCTCTTCCTTGGCACAGCATAGGTAGACCTGGTTATTTTTCAGCATGATCAGGCTGGGCAGATTGTTCTTCTTAAGCAGGGACCTTAACAAAACCAAAATATCCTGATGGTTTGCCTCCATTCGTTCCCGTCCTGTCCCTTTCAGCTGATGCTCAATTTCGATAACCCCTCCAGCAAACCAGTACTGCCCCTTCACCAGCAATCGAAGTCCCATCCGGGTCTGTGCCTGCTCCTCCTGATGGATATGACCATTCATCAAATCCTGAATTAATTCATTCTGATTGCGGACCATCTTCTCTTCGAGAAACTGCGAACGCAGGGTCAGAGCTGCTGCTGCCTTCGCCGTATAATCAAGCAGCAGCTTGAGATACTCCACTGGTGCAGAAGGATGCACGATCATCCCTACTGCAGAGAACACCTGGCCAAAACAGACGACCGGGTGACACAGCAATACATTCTGATCATCGATGCGAAACCATAATTCGGTATCCGAATCGTTCAGATCCAAATGCTCCACTTCCTGTTCATACCAGGTATAGATTGCCTGCTCCATCTCTGTGGGGAGACCTGGCACGAAGCTGCCTGGCTCCATGGAAGAGATGTATACAACCGGTTTGGCCGCATATTCATGAAGCAGGTTCAGTACAGCAGACATGTCGGTACTCTGTAATGTCCGCTGCTGAAGCTGACGGGAGTACGTCTCCAGACTCTTGAGCAGCTGGTGCTGATGATTAATGAGCAGAGCATGGATATCCTGTGTAATCTCAACGAACCTTACCGGCTGTTCAAATACGATAAGCGGAAACTGGTGACTGTCCGCAAGTTCAATTAATTCCTCAGGAATGCCATGAATGCTGGTGCCGAACTCCACACACAACCCCGCCGCTTCACTCTGGATCAGCTGAAGCAGATATTCTTCACGTCCCTCTTCCGATTGAAGCCACAGCCCAGTGGATAATATAAGGTCATGGGGACTGACATAGGGAGAAACATTGGTAATCTCCAAGACATGAACCCATCCGACCTGACGAGATGTACCCCCTTGCCCTGCAGCCAGACGCGCTCTGGCAAAGACAGGCCGTGACAAAAGATCCTTTATCGTAAACACGCGATCATTTCTCAATATCGATCCCTCGTAATGTTATTTTTTCTTACATTATAATTCATGGACAAATGTCCTGAACAGCCCTTTTCGACATGATGTTGATTGAATCTTTCAAAACATAGACATGAAGTAAGGTGCAAATCAGTTAGTCAGGTCATAAACTTGTAGTATAAGTTGACAACCATTAAATGGACGAGGTGCATGGGCATGAGAATCGGAATCCCAAAAGAAATCAAAAACAATGAAAACCGTGTAGCCATAACCCCTGCCGGTACTGCTGATTTTGTCAGAGCGGGGCATCAGGTGATGATTGAGCAGGGCGCAGGATTGGGCAGTGGATTTACGGACAGCGAGTATCAGGCAGCCGGAGCTGTCATTCAGGATCAGGCCCAGGACGTTTGGTCAGAGGCGGACATGATTATCAAGGTTAAAGAACCGCTTGCGAGTGAGTACGCCTATTTCCGTCCAGGACTGATTCTCTTCACCTACCTGCACCTGGCTGCAGAACCAGCACTGGCCAAAGCGCTCATCGAAAGCCGGGTAACCGCCATAGCGTATGAGACGCTTGAGGTTAACGGCACGCTCCCATTGCTAACCCCAATGAGTGAAGTTGCCGGACGAATGTCGGCTCAGATCGGGGCCCAGTTGCTGGAGAAAACCGAAGGTGGCAAAGGCATTCTGTTATCGGGTGTCCCCGGCGTTAACCGTGGCAAGGTGGCCATTATTGGCGGAGGTACGGTCGGTACCAATGCGGCAAAAATTGCAATTGGTCTGGGAGCGGATGTCACCATCCTTGACCTGAATTTGAATCGCCTGCGCCAGCTGGATGATATATTCGGCAATCAGATTCATACGCTGGTATCCAGCGCATCCAACATTGCGGCAGCTGTCGCCGCAGCAGATCTGCTGATCTGTGCGGTGCTGATCCCTGGCGCCAAAGCGCCCAAACTCGTCAGCGAGCAGATGGTTACGACCATGGCACCTGGTTCGGTCATTGTGGATGTGGCAATTGATCAAGGCGGGATTGTCGAAACCATTGATCATATCACGACTCATGATGAACCGACTTATGTAAAACATGATGTCGTGCATTATGCGGTAGCGAACATGCCAGGCGCGGTGCCGCGCACGTCCACGGTGGCGCTGACCAATGCCACCATGCCTTATGCGCTGCAGCTTGCCAACCATGGTGCAGCCTCCGCGATTCGCGGCAGTGCGTCCATTCGCAGCGCGGTCAACGTGCTGAATGGACATATCACGTATGAGGCAGTGGCCCGGGATCTCGGGCATGCCTATGTTCCTGCAGGACAGGCGCTGGAGAATCCTGCCGCTGTCCAGTAATCTGTATATGGTCGTTCCACCCGGCGCCTTGTCGCTGGCCTGTGGAACGAGAAGAAGCGCCAGCCCGGTCAGGTACTGACCGAACTGGCGCTTCTCGATTTATTTTTACGTGGAATAGACTCGTGTATGGTTATAAGTTCTGGAAAATTAATAAGGTTCAAACTGCTCGCTCACTGCACACTTCCCGGAAATTGCAATCCCTGCATGCCCGGCGTGAGGGCATCGGGGTAAAGTACGACATATCCTTCGGACGATTGTAATATTCATCCGCAACGCAGGAACGCATCTCTTCGATGTATCTTCCCACATTGTCCTCGACCTTCTGCAGTTCCTCTTCGGTCGGGGTAAACTCGCGATGTGTTCCGGTCAACAGATATTCCACTCGCAGCTCAATCTTCTCCAGCGGCACCCGGTAATGGTCCCTCACATACGCTGCGTACAGCATCAGCTGATCCGTGAAGTCATCCTCCTTGCCTGTCTTCCAATCCACAATCACAATGTTGCCGTTGCTGCGGCGATACAACAAGTCCATCTTCACATATACACGTGTATCGTGCAGGATCATGGTGTCCCATTTCTCAATTTCCAAAATGTCCGTACTCGCCCGGGACAGGTCTTCCCAGGTAAGCGTCAGATACATATTGTGGACACATGCCGAAGCCCGCTCCTTGATGGTTGCAATCCGGTCATTCAGCGTGTCATCTCCGTAATAGATCTCGGATAACATCACCCGGTTCTTCGGGTCCAGCCGCCACTGATCCTGATCCATGGATTCCACATAGGCCTGATTAAGCAGCTTGCGCATCGTCTGTTCCAGAAAATGCTCACGCGGCTTGTCTTTGCCTTCCTCCCTGCTGCGAACCGCAGACTCACACATCCGGTGTGCAAGGTCACCAAACACGAGATATAGATTGCTGAGCTGTTTTAATCGATACAGACGAACCTGCATCTCATCAGCCGATTCGGTCTTCCAGCCGTTATGGGCTCCGTAATAATGATAATAATATTTGCGCAGGCACTCATCGAACATGCTTGCCCGCGACTGCGAATAAGACCACTGCGGGTATTGTGCCATAAGCTGTTCTGCCTTTCTGTATACCGGATCTGCATGAGATCCCTTGATGCTCACAGTATAAAGGATAAGGTAAAAATGCCGCAAGCTCTCCCGCTATTTACTTCTGCACGCAACCGTTTCCGATTCGAAGCGTAACGTTTATATAGTAACATCACCAAAAGATGAAATTGCGGAGCAAAACGCATAATATACTAAATAGAGGACAGGATGTTGCATATCATTAGAACATGTACAGGCATATCCTAAAAGGAGGCACCACCCATGAATCGACCGGATTGGTTCCAGGCGGAGATAGCTTTGCAACAGATCCAGGTCATTGGCAGCGACCGGAATGAGCTGGTGAATATCATCGGCCATGCAGAAGGGTTATATTGCATCGGAACAGGCACGGATGCGGCTGTTTTTACGTATGACGGATTGCCGCAATACGCCTTCAAAGTGTATTCCGATCACGCGCTGGAGAAACTGGAGAACGAGAAGCGGGTCTATGAACTGCTCAGAGGATTGCCCTATTTCCCCACCTGTTACGGCAGCGGACGAAACATTCTTGTGATCAGTTATGAACCCGGAGATACCCTGCTGGAGTGTCTGGAAAAAGGAATCCCGGTTCCCGAGCAGGTCATGATTGATGTGGACGAAGCACGTGCAGCCGTACGCAGCCGGGGCCTGAATCCACGGGACATGCATCTCAAAAATGTGCTGCTTCAGAATGGACGCGCGAAAGTGCTTGATGTATCCGAGTACATTAAGGAAGGCAATGACAACCGGTGGGAACATCTCGTCTGGGCTTATCACAACATTTATCCAAAAATCAAAGGAACGCCCATTTCACCACGTATGCTGCAGACGATCAAATGGGGTTACAATCAGCTGGATCAAGCCAACCTCAAAATGGACGACCTTTCCAAAAAAGCAAATCGCCTATTTGCCAGGTTTATGAAATAGAAAATTAGACTGCAGGAAGATCTCCTGCGGTCTCTCCTTAACAACCCGGTCATCCCCATAAATGGGGATGCACCGGGTTTTATTTGTAATCGGCATTTTGCAATATTCGTTTCCGGTCGCTCCCGGGAACATCAGTTGGACAGGACGAAGCATCTCCTGATCATACATTTCAATAAATAATATTTAGTCAGATTTTACATGCCGCAGTTTATCCGGATTTCGCATCACATAGATTTCTTGAACGCGACCGTTCTTAAACGCCAGGCTGACTATGGTCGGGGATGCTTCAATGGAGACCTTGATCAGAAGACCGGGTTGTCCGTTGACTTTAACAATCCGTACCGATTCAAGACCGTCTCCCTTGGCTATCAGACCTTCAATGAAGGCGAGGACACGCTGATTGGAAATAATCGGCTTCACAGCCGCTGTGATTTTACCTCCACCATCACTATACAGAGTGACATCTTCTGACAGAAGCTGGAGAAGATCTTCCATTTCCCCTGTTGTAGCAGCATGAAGAAAACGCAGTGCCAACTGCTCGGACTTTACGTTGGCAACCCACTCCATCTCCGATTCGTTTTCGATTTTCCGTTTGAGGCGACTGAACATTTTGCGGCATGCCGATTCCTTTTTATCGAGGAAGTCTGCAATCACATCGTATTCAAATACGAATGCCTCTCGTAAAATGAATACCGCCCGCTCAACAGGGGTTAGCCGCTCAAGTATAACAAGGAAAGCATAAGAGACTGTATCTTCCAGCTCAATGGTATGGAGTGGATCCATTCCCTCTGCTCCGGTAGATGCTGGAGTCATCGTGTACTCTTGTAATAGGGGCTCTGGCAACCATGGCCCAATGTACACTTCCCTTTTTGCCTTGGCTGATTTTAAATAATCAAGGCAGCGGTTGGTAACGATTTTGCATAAGTAAGCCTTCAGATCCCGAATGTTCTCTTCTTCTTCGTCCATGGCCTTTTGTTGCAATGTCACAAAGGTATCCTGCACCAAATCTTCGGCGTTAGTGACCGAACCTAACATACGATACGCGATGGAAAACAAAAGCGGTCTGTACATGCTGTATGCTACATCAAGTTCCATCCTCCTCTTCCCCCTCTGTTTTGGTGTCTGTACTCGCCAGAATCATCCGGGCAGCTTCGCGCGCACTCGCCAACGATACATGAGCCAGCATCCCCTCACTCCCTACCCAATCACCTGCAACATAGATTCCCGGACGCCTCTTGACCATTGGACCTGGCCTGCCCGAGAGACCTCCCATCGCGGCGGTGGGCATCGCATGTGTAACCAGCATTCGAGGCAAAAACCGCTGCCGGACCGTATGTTTGGTCCAGCCTGGTTGAATGTTGTCCAGAAGTGCAGTCAGTTCGTGTTGATCCTCTCTGGGATCAGAGTGCCCTTTCACCGGCAAATATTTCATGACATGAACAACCTGATGCTCAGAATGATTCGATAATAAAGCGGTGGCGGAATGATTGGAGAAATACCACGGGGCATCGGCACCCAGTACAAAGGTGGTCCTAGAGCGCGGCATCCCCGTTACAACCAGATCCAGACACGCAGCGTAAACGGGAACCAGCTGCCTGTAAGGTGCTTCTTCAGCGGGTGTTAATGCGGGATTCAAGAGAGCCAGTGTACTCCGTGGTCCGGCAGTGGAGATGACATTCCGGGATATCAGCTGGGAGCCTCCCTTGAGATTAACCTGGATCTGCGGCCTGATGCCAATGACTTCTTGTACAGATACCCCACTAAGGAGGGTTACGCCAGCTTGCTGTGACTGCCATGTCAGTTGATGGATAACAGATTGCCATCCTCCGTTTACATACAGCACCTGACTCTGTTTGAGCTGACTAATCACAGCCCCGGCACTTATCAAATCAGGAGCATCACAGTATGTGCTCAACCGAACAAGAGCAAGTACAATATGCCGCACGTGCAGGCTAGGTACCCAGGTCTCCAAATGCTCCTGCAGACTGACCCTGTTCAGGAATGATACGTCTGACTTGTTCAGAGACCGATAGAAGGCAAGAAGCTGGCATTTTTCTCTGACATTCAGGAACGACCCCAGCAAAAGCTGCAGTAATGAAACATTTATACTCCCACGTTCTCCTGCAAAAACCAAGCCGCCCGGCAGCTTTGGTGCTGCACCTGCAGGATGCACACCTACTTCTCGCAAAATAGGGAGTGCACTTCTATTCAGCGCATGAGCCCCCAAGTTAACTTGGGCACCTGCCAGTTCTGTGGAAGCGGCACGTCCTCCGGGATGTGCTCCCTTTTCCAGCAGCAGCACCTTTTGCCCCGCACGGGCCAGATAAATTGAAGCTGTTAATCCAGCGATGCCTGCTCCAATAATAACAGCATCCCATACAGACTCATTATCATAATGTCTCACGTCATATCAATCCCTTCCAATGGATACACATATGACGATTAGAGCAGAGCTTTTGTGACCAGGAGAGCCCTTCCGTTTAATCTTTCCCTTTCATCCGCCCCTCGGAAGGAGTCATCCCCTTGTATTGCTTATATAGTTTCGTAAAATAATTGGCATTGTCGCACCCCACTCTGGCAGCGATCTCGGTTATGGTCAGATTGCTGGTTCGCAGCAAGTGTTCGGCTTCTGTCATCCGACATCCGTTCACGTATTCAACAAAGGTACGGCCCGTCAGTTTTTTGAACATTTTGCAAAAATGGTATGTATTCAGTCCCACCTGACTGGCCGCTTCGGTCACGGACATTTTCTCGGCAGCATTGGCTTCGATATGTTCGATCAATTGTTTAAACCGTTCCCGGTTGGGAAAATACGAACCCGTTGTTCTTTCCGGAAGCTGCTGGGGCATAAAGGTACGGGCCAGCATTGTAAACAAAGCGTGCAGCTTGGACTTTGCAACGAGCTGGTAGGCAGGCGGCTGCGTGACCATCTCTTCAATCGCATCATGGATTAGCGAGTAATAGTCGAGGCAGATTCTGTCCTGTTCCGCCGGCTTTACCGGAAAGCGAATCCGCCCCTCCAGATAGGGAGCCACGTACTGCAAATGAAGCGGATCATGCGTGAAGTCATGAAATAATGCCGCATTGACGACGACCGAATCATACTCCACATCCCCCTCTTCCAGGGCATAACCCACGTGAAGTGTCCCTCCCGGAATGACCAGTACCTCTCCCGGTCCAGCCGTATAAGGCCTGCTGTCAATATGAAAGACGGCGTTGCCCTTACGCATGGCGATCAATTCAAAGTGCTCGTGCCAATGCAGATACATGATACACTCTTCCGATTTCATGCCTGAGCAACGATTCTGGAACAGTTGAAACGGATGTGATTTATGATCAATTCGGGTATTTTCGTGAAGCGCTTTCAGATCCAGCACGGCCTCTTCCCCTTCCTCACAAAATCGGACTAATATTGCACAAGATTGTATAGAGCCACACGGCAGATGCGCGGCTATAATGAGTGTGTCACGAAGTACTATAAGCCAATATTGGAGTGAAATACAACCATGAAAAATCAATTGCGCATTGGCACCCTCGTGGGTGGAGCAGATGCTGTCCGTGTAATCCCGCAGATCATGAAACACGGTTTCGAATCGTTCAATCTGACCTTCTGGCAAACGACAGGTGATCTGGACCTTGCCGAAACAGCCAAACGTGTCCGCGAGCTAGTAGACGAACATGACATTACCATTTCTGCAGTCAGTGTTTTTGGCAATCCGCTGACCGGTGCCGGGAACAACGCAGACACATTAGCCAGCTGGGAACGGGTTATTGATCACGCCCATTTGTTTGGAGCGGATATTGTCTCCGGCTTCACTGGACGTCTTACCGATCAGCCCATTGACGAGTCCATACCACGGTTTAAGGAGGTTTTCGGAGAATTGGCACGCCGGGCGGCAGACCGGGGTGTACGGATTGCTTTTGAAAACTGTGATATGGACGGAACTTGGCAGAAAGGCGACTGGAATATCGCCCACAATCCGACGGCCTGGGAAATGATGTTCAATGCTGTTCCGGATGAAAACATTGGCCTCGAGTGGGAGCCTTGCCATCAGATGACCAGCCTCATTGACCCGATTCCCCAGCTTCGCAAATGGGCACCCAAAGTGTTCCACGTGCATGGCAAAGATGCAACCATTGCCTGGGATATCGTCAAGGAACATGGTGTTCATGGTCCACATGAATTTGTCTGGCATCGTACGCCCGGCTTCGGAGATACCAACTGGTCCGACATCATCACCATTTTGCGGCAAAACGGATACCAGGGAACGATCGACATTGAAGGCTGGCACGACCCGGTGTACAGAGATGAATTGGAAATGACGGGACAGGTGCACGCTCTTCGCTATCTGAAACAATGCCGCGGCGGAGATTTTGTTCCGAATCCGGTATAAGGAGATGATCGAGTGAGTCAGCAGCATCGGATAGTTGTCGCAGGCTGTGGAGCCATGTCCAATACTTGGGTGGATTACGCCATGCAAAGACCGGACACGGAAATCGTGGGGCTTGTCGATCTACAGGAACACCAAGCTGCAGCATTGGCTGCACGGCACGGTCTCTCCTGTCCCATTTTTACGGATATTGCTGAGGCCATTAAAGCTACAGAAGCCAATATTGTATTTGATGTCACGATTCCCGCGAGTCATTATGGCATCGCCATGACAGCATTGCAGCAGGGATGCCATGTGTTTGGTGAAAAGCCACTGGCAGAAACCTTCGCTGAATGTGAGGATATTGTCCAAACTTCACGCAAGACAGGCCGCATCCAGGCCGTGATGCAGAATCGCCGTTTCGATCCGCGCATCCGCGCCTTTCGGGAGCTCATCGCCGGAGGTACCATTGGCCAGGTCGGTTATGCGGGGGCAGACTTTTTCCTCGGACCTCACTTTGGCGGATTCCGTGATGTGATGGACAGCCCGCTGCTGCTGGACATGGCCATTCATACGTTTGATCAGGCCAGACTTATTCTCGGAGCCAATCCGGTGTCGGTCTACTGTCACGAATTCAATCCTCCGGGTTCCTGGTATGCGGGCAATGCAATGGCTTTATGCATCTTCGAAATGTCTGACGGCTCCGTATTCAACTACCGCGGGTCCTGGTGTGCAGAAGGCGCACCTACTTCATGGGAAGCGTCATGGCGTGTAACAGGAGAAAAAGGGACGGCCATCTGGGATGGACATGATGATATTTATGCGGAAGTTGTTGCTGCGGAGCACCTTGGTCCTGACGGAAAACCTTCCTTTTTCCAGCCTTCAGAACGAATTGAAGGTCAGCTGCCTGTGATGGAGAAATCCGGACATCATGGCTGCCTCGAAGACATGTTCACTGCGCTCGAATCGGGGCGACTGCCAGAGACGGATTGCAGCGACAACCAGTTCAGCATGGCGATGGTACTCGCTTCCCTGGAAAGTGCCCGCTCGGGCCGGAAAGTGTTCATTGCCGATCTGCTGAAAACAATGTAGCACGGTGGCCTTCCATAGCTTCATAAACAACCAAGCCCAACCGCACAGTTTCCGGGTTGGGCTTGACTGTTTAGTATTTTGTTGCATCTTCACAAAATGATAACGGCGATCGAAAGATGGTAATTGGTAATGCAATCGGAGTATTTGAGTGTAAGAGTATAACCATTTTATATCCCTCTATAGGATCCCTTTTTTCATTGCTCTGTACACCAGCTGCGAGAACAGACTGTTGGACCAGGCAAACCACGGTCTTGTAAAGGTGTCCGGATCATCGGCATGAAAGCCTTCATGCATATACCCAGTCCTTGCATCCGTATTTTCCAGAAGTTTAATCATCTCCAGCATTTCCTCGTCATTGTCCGCCGTCAGTCCCTGCATGGACAGCGCCATATGCCAAATATATCCCGGCGGGGTATGTGGGCTTCCGATCCCTTTGGCTGCCTGTCCTTCAAAGTAGAACGGATTCTCCTTGCTCAAAATAAACCGGCGTGTATTCTGATACACAATATCCTCCACGGGTGCATATTCCAAATACGGAATGGACATCAGCCCCGGCGTACCCGCATCATCCATCAGGCAATAATTGCCGTAACCGTCTGTTTCGTAGGCATAGATTCGTCCATAGACCGGATGATTATATATGCCGTAAAGAGAGATCCCATGACGTATCTCTTCTTCGAGGCGAGCCATCTCGTTAACCAATTGTTCATCCCGAAATACCCATTTGGCAATCTCCGCCATTTGGCGCAGGGTCACCGCAGCGAACATATTCGAAGGGATGTTATAGTGAAAATCACAGGCATCATCACTCGGACGAAAACCGGACCAAATCATTCCCGTATAGTTCACAGGCATTCCGAGTCCTGCATTGCGCATCGTATCATGGGCAGGACAATTACGGCGCATAAACCGGTATGGCGATTGCTCGGCATGGCGCTGCTCTGTTTGCCATAAATGGACTACACTCTCCATCACCCGTTTGAAGCGCTCATCGAAAATATCCGTCAATTCCGTCTCACGCCAGTACGCATAGGCCAGTTTCATGGAGAAACAAAGGGAATCCAGTTCAAACTTGCGCTCCCACACCCATGGCGACATCTCCGTCTCATCATTCGCATCCCAGTGCCAGCCATTGGCCGTTTCGTTGAACGCATTGGCATAAACATCGATGTCAGCATAGAACAAATGTCGTTTGATCAGTCCGCCGATGATCCGCTGTAATGCCGCATCTTCCTTCGCAAGCGGCACATAATGCATGACTTGTTCCACTGAATCACGCAGCCACATGGCTGGAATGTCTCCAGTAATGACAAACGTTGTCCCGTCCTCAAGCAGCTTGGTCGTCGTTTCCAATGTACTCGGAAAGCAGTTACGGAACTGTGCAAGCAGTCTCGGTCTGTGCTGCAGCTTCTGTTCCGCCTCCATCAGAATATCTTGCACAGCCTGCGGCAATTCCAGATGTGGCATGGGGATTTTTGGTAATCTGAACTGTTCCATGGGCTTTATCTCCTTCAACATGAAGTGTGGTTGGGTGTTTGAATTTAGCTGCTCTTTTACTCTCCCAGAGCTGGTGTCTTCTCTTCGTAGTTTTATTATTGTTATTTTTGTTATCATAATATATAATAACGATATTAAATGTAGTGTACTGTGCCTTGGTGATGTCGTCAATTCATAATTGCCACGAATTCACTTCAAAATAATATTTGTTTACATATGAAGGAGTCATGAACATGTCCCGCAAAGTATCCATTCAGACGCTGGCTGACCAGCTTGGATTATCCAAATATGCGGTTTCCCGTGCACTGAGCGGCAAGACAGGGGTCAGCGAGTCCACCCGCGCCCGTGTGCTAGAATTAGCCAGAGCTCTGGGATACCGTCAAAATACGCCTGGCAGCAGTGGTGTACCCACGGCGGCAGATCAATCGGAACCGCCATTTGCGCTCATATGCATGAATCAGCTAAACCGGGGGGAGCCTCACTATTGGCAGCGGGTGTTATCCGGTATGATCTCCGGCTGTAATGAGCGCGGCTGGCATCACGCCATTGTATCCCCTTCGCTTGGTGTCGGGGATGAACATACACCGCCGGAACGGGCAATCGCTCCGCATCTGGACTGGGAACGCTGTGCTGGCGTCATTGTCATGGGCGCATTTCCTCATGCCGTTCTGCAGCGACTCGCTCAGACAGGCCGTCCCATCATTCTGGTGGATCATCAGGAACCGCTCCTGAATTGTGATACGATCAGCCATGATAATTTGGAGGCAGGCATTACTGTTGTCCGGTATCTATTATCGCTACAATCCCGCAGAATCGGGTTAATCACGGACGACGGTCGTGCGGCCAGCTTCGCCCAGCGCAAGATTGGTATAGAGCTGGCATTGAATCATTTTCATACAGGTCAGGGTCACACCGCGACATTCCGGGAGTGGAATGTTCCTTATGAGCAAGGGGAATGGATTGACCGACTGGCTGCTGAAATTAAAAACATGCCGGACCATGAACGACCCGATGCCTGGATTGGGGTGAATGATGATATCGCCTTGCAATGGATGAACAAACTGCAGGATATGGGGATCTCCGCGCCTCAAGACTGCCGCGTGATTGGCATTGATAATGTCCACTCTGCCGCTACTTCTTCCCCACCTTTGACGACGGTCAACCTGTGCAAGGAAGAACTTGGACAGCGGGCCATTGAGGCTTTGCAGAGACGAATTGAACGCCCCGGGACGCCGAAGGAGACTGTCATGCTCGCCACTTCCCTTATTCCGCGGGAATCGGCTTAACTCGTTATTGCGTTGTTTTTTTCAAAACAAGGGCACGAGTACATATGGAAATAGCCCCGCACTAAATGCGGGGCTTCCATTATTTAAAGGGCTCATTAACCCCATTTCACTACTGCCAAGGCAGACTTTTAAACGAAGGGAGATCCACTGTCCAATTCACATCCCGAAAATCCCGGTTGACTACCGTTCTTTTCAAGGTGAATTTCGTTCCGTTCTCTTTGTAGAAACCTCGAATTTTTAATTTCAAGTCGTTTACAACATATTCTTCATTATTGTTAGGCTGATCTGGAACCCCAATAACTTCAACGGGATACTCTATTCCTTGAGGATCTACTGCTACCCACTCATCTCCAATAAAAGCATTTTGGAATCTCCCATTCCCCTCTAGAACAAGCGAGGATTTCCCCTCCAAACCACCATTTGACGGGTTATACACTGGCTCATAATTGTAATCATATAGTACAACTTGGTCTCCAAACTGTTCAAATTGTGCAAATGTGTAGAATTGGTTAGGTTCCGTACGTCTCTTGTCCAAATCCACTTCTACCGACTTCTCTTCCTTCACTGGTAACGTATATCCATCCAGCACAAAGCGAATCTTCTTCGCATTCACTGTCACAAATGCAGGGTCCCACGTCTCAGACAATCTCATCTTTCCCCCATCTAGGCTTAACTGGCTCGTATCCCTTAACCTGAATTTGGCGTAACGTGCATTGGCTCTGCTTCCGTTGAATATTCGGTACTCATTCGTTTCAGGAATTTCGATGTGATACAAAATGTCCATATGCTTCTCCCAGTTTTCACCCACTTTGGCACTCAACTGATCTCTCAGACTCACATTCATGTCAAGCCGGGTTCCGTTTGGCGTTCGCACCAACTGTGTCATATCCAATTTCACACCTTCTGGCGTCGTATATGTGTTATTCATAGGAGCTTCAACAGCCAGTGATTTGGCTTTGGTCATATCGATATTGAACTGGAAGCTCCAATCCACCGTGACATCTTTATCTTCGTACGATTTTGTCTCGAAGTTGTAATAGCTCCCTACATTTAAATGACCCAGCTCCCCACGTACAACCACCTCATCGGGGATATCATCCTGCAGCTGGTATACAAATCTCTGATATCTTGAACCATTCTGAATTGGATCCCCAAATGAAGCCAAGGATGCAATCGAATTTCCTTGCCCATCTGTAATATGAATTCTTCCCATTTCGGGATAAACTGAATTAATCGTACTACCATCCGGAGCATTTTGTTGCGTAGTAATTACGATCTGCGAGCGATCCACAAGCACATCCTCGATCTTGAGCGTGTAGCCCTGATCCTCGATATGAATATTTGGATTAACCACAAGACCGAGTGGCTTGAGACGTTTGTAATCATCGGCGAGATAGGAGTACTTCAGTTCCTCCGGTACAGGAATATTGGGAAGTGGAGGATGATTCACCGCGTTGACCGCAGGTTGCTCAGGTCCTACTTTATAATCAAAAGCAAACCAGGCTCCCCCTGCAAGAATCACAATAGCCACTGCAGCGATTCCCGCACGGCGCATCCAATGGGTTCTGGAAGCCTTTTTCACGAATAAATTCCTGTCTGCTTCACTGTCCATGGACACATCATCCAGTTTCTTCATCACCTGAAGCGTAAAGCCTGCATCCGGCTCCTCTCGGAACAAATGCTGTTCCAATAACCGGTCCTCATTACTTGGAGTAGGCTTCATATGTGGCTAACCCTCCTTTGCGCTCCATCTGTTTCTTGAGCATCTTTTTCCCGCGGTACATGGCGTTTCGAACCTGTGCTGCACTCATGCCGGTGATATCTGAAATTTCTTCGTAGCTCAGCTCATTGGTATATTTCAACAGCAGGACAAGCCGATAGGATTCTGGCAGCTGTTCCATCTGGCGGTATATTTCCCGCTGCATCTCCTTATGCAGCACATGCCTTTCCGGCGTTTCTTCACTGGCTGGCTCCATGCCAGGTTCATCTGCCGTCATGACCGGTTTCTTTTGCCGTATAAAATCCCTCATCCGATTCACAGCGATGGTATATACCCAGGAAGAGAAACTGCTTCCTTCCCTCCGGGACGGGAGATAACGATAGATCCGGATAAACGTGTCCTGTGCAAGATCCTGCGCATCCGGATGACTCGCGCCCATTCCGCGTAAAATGCCGTAGACTTTATTTTTATATCGATCCACGAGCACGGCAAAAAGCTGTTTATCCCCCGCAATAATACGCTCGATGAGCTCCTCCTCCTGCATATGTTGAGTCATGTAATCCCCCTTCTCTACAGCTTCCATGCATGTACTATATAGACGGAAGTACTTTCCAAAACTTCTCACTTTATCCCAAAAAAAGAATTCGCTCCGATCCGGTTAAAGCCGGTTGGGCGAATCCTCATCAAGCTTTGGCACAGTAAGTAATCTTGTTCGGTCTCTCTCCCGCCTATAACCCTCATCGTTTCTGTGAAACAAAGTCACTAAGCTGTGAGTAGATCGCAACGATCTCATCCATCGACATGCGTACCAGTCCACTGGAGGACGGTGCAACGAATTCCTGAATGTCCGGTACGACCGGATCGTCCTGGAAGCCCCATTCCACTTTGGCACGCTTGCTGTACTGGGTGTACACTCCCTTCCCGACAAAACAGGCAACCTCCGGTCGGAATTGTTCCAGCTTTTGCCGCAAAATCTGGCGTCCTTCCGCATATTCTTCACGTGTAATATCTTCCACACCTCTAGTGGGCCGGGCTACAATGTTGGTAAATCCATACCCTAGCTTAAGCAGCTCACCGTCTTCTTCCGGATGATATAAACGAGGAGTCAAGCCGGAACGTTCAAGAATGCGCCAGAAACGGTTGCCTTTATAGGCATAATGATGACCGGTTTCGCCTGATGTAATGCTGGGGTTAAATCCGATAAACAGAATCGATAACCCAACATCCAGATGATCTGGAATCATATTCACATGACCTCCCTGGTGTATAAAATGATATAATGGTTGAAGTGTTTTCGAAATCGGACTGAAATTTTCATGAAAAAGGAAGCTGAACTGATGATAGCAGACATCATGCTTGAAGTCGTCCTGCCTGTCTTTCTCCTCATCGGAGTCGGGTCCTGGATGCAAAAGGTGTTCAAGCTCGACTTGTACACCCTCGCCAAAATCAATTTCTATTGTATTACCCCCGCAGCCGTCTTTATGAGCATGTATCATTCTGATATGTCGGGTGAACTGCTCGGGACTGTTACTCTCTTCTATGCCATATATGTAGTTATTCTGTACATCGTAGGGTCCGTGTTTGCACGTACACTTCGGTTGAACAAAGGCATGAAGGCCGCCTTCAACAACAGTGTTATGCTGGACAATGCAGGCAACTATGGTCTGCCGATTAATGCACTCGTATTTCGCGGAGACCCGCTGGCCTCTTCCATCCAGGCTTTGGTCATGTCCTTGCAGTCCCTGCTGACTTTTACGTATGGAGTCCTGTCCATCCAGGGTGCGAAGCTGAAAGGTAACTACCGTGCGGTCATCATCGGATTTCTCAAAATGCCGGTTCCCTACGCGCTTTTACTAGGGATTCTGTTCCACATGTGGAAGGTGCCGCTGCCTACGTTCCTCTCCATGCCGCTGACATATGCGCAGCAAAGTATGGTTGCAGTGGCATTGCTGACACTCGGAGCACAGATTGTAAAATATCCGATCCGGCTGTATCGTCTTGATGTGTATATTAGCACATTTCTGCGCCTTCTGATTGGCCCGGCCATCGGTATCTCGATTGTACTGCTGCTGGGTCTGGAGGGGATTGCTGCACAGGCACTGATTATTGCATCCGGTATGCCTACCGGTGTAAATGCGTCCATTCTGGCCGAAGAGTATGACAACGAACCTGACTTTGCCGCTCAGACGGTACTCATCTCGACACTCTTGAACATCATTACCATTACGGCACTCATTTCTTTTGCCAAAACATTCTGATGCACATAAAAAAGTCCATGCGCTCCGTGAATCGGATGAGCTTGGACTTTTTTCGTGTGACGACATATGCAATCTGTGCGAGAACTCTTACTGCACAGCCCGATGAAAATTAGGATTCAAACGTAGTCCGTTCCGGAAACTTGCCGCCTTCCCTGAACAAACATCGGACCAGCCGCTGTGCTGCCCGATTGAAGAAAAAGCTGGGGTTTACCCCTTCGACCTGAACGGGCTCCAATTCCTTCACGCTTTCCTTGATTTTGTTCATTTCAATCAGTCCCATCTTCCGCTCATTGGGCCCGAATCGATAAATAACCTTTTCATCGTCCTCCGTCTGTTTCACCAGCAGAATCATTGACGCCATGCAGGTTACCCCCTATCGTTACGTTATGAGATTCCAATGACTACTTGCTTATATAACATTATTACCCAGATGACATGGGAAGGATATAGGGCTTAGGTTAGTTATATTGAAATTAAGACTCCTAATTCAAATGATCTTAAATGCAAAATTTTTACAAATTAAAAGAAAGACAGGCCTGGATCTCATCCAAACCTG
This sequence comes from Paenibacillus xylanilyticus, assembly GCF_047246825.1. GTDB lineage: Bacteria > Bacillota > Bacilli > Paenibacillales > Paenibacillaceae > Paenibacillus > Paenibacillus xylanilyticus_B. The sequence goes on from NZ_JBFOLB010000001.1 coordinate 2,816,619, forward strand.
CCTTATTTCTAGCTAACACAATATGCATTCCCCTGTTTTACGAACTCTATTACAATCGAGGATCGACCTTTTCGGACTCCAGAGAGAGTGTCGCAAGCACGCATTCATGAACCCGCCCACAGGCTCCTGCGTACAAAAGCTCAATCCCCTCCATCCCAAGTGCGCTTTCCATCAGGGCATGACGTTCTTTTTTGGACGTTTTGCGTTTACTGAGCCGGGACAAATTGTCGGGTTCCAGGTAATCCATCCCATAGATGATGTGCAAATATGCACGTCCTCGTACTTTAATCGCAGGCTGGATCATTTTGTTCCCATTCCAGGCGCGGAACGTTTCCGGTTTGATTACAATGCCTTCATGTCCTTCTGCCTACACTTCATCCGCCCATACCTCTTCAAGCGCGAAGCGGAAAATGCGATCCAGTTCTTCATATTGAATAACTTGTTCGTTCGTCATGGCCGCAGCCATGTGTTCGTAGTGCTCGATTTTCTCTGCCAAATAGGATTGAATGGCTGGCAGCTTCGGCTCCAGATCCAGTTCCTCTCCGGCTCTCTTCCTTCTCAAAAGTTCTTGAATCTCCACATACAGTGGTGTATCCCCAGGTACGAGTTCTTCAACCAACTGATCGAACTCCATTGGCGGCATTGCATCATATCGTTCGATCCAGCCGCACGCGAGCAGTGGACGCAGCACATAGAAGTACTTTTTGATTCTCACCTGCTCGCCCTGTAAATAATCCCGAAAGTTCCCTTTGGCCATGTTCAGATAATGGTACATACACGACTTGGGCGAGAACGTGAGCGGAGACCATGAACGAATGTGTTCTGCCACACTGTACCGTTCGTCATAGCGAATGGGCGATTGCAGCCACTCCAGCAGCGGTGGATTCGATTTGCGAAACAGCTTGAGTGCCTTCTTCAGATCCCAACCATTAATATCGAGTTGATCACTGATCGGCCGTTCAATGACATCCCGTTTATCTTCAATCGACAAGTACCATTCCAGCGGTCTCACATACAGGAAACGCACATCATAATCACTATCCTGTGAAGGAAATCCCCAGGCTCGACTGCCTGACTCGCAGGCATAGATAATGCGCACCCGTTCCTCCTGTTCAATCTGTGCAAGCTGCTGCCGGATCGTCTCTCTCATTTCTTCATGAACGTGGGTCATATCTGCCTGCCTCCTTCTCCTCTTCTTTTGCTTGCCATGCACCTCTTCATACCCTCATTATGCCTAACCCATCTACACAAGAACATGGCGAAAGTATGGCGACCTTTATAAGTTTAAAATGAAACCAGCCACTCTTCCTGTTACAATGAAGGGATACGAGAAGTGAGAAGCTTAGCATTGCATTATTCTATTTGCCTGACTCCAGGCCACCAAGGAGTGATGATTCATGGCCAAAGAAAGCTTTGACAAAGAAATTCAGTTTCTCCGCATGCTGTCACTGACAAGCGGTGCGTACAATCGCAAACAGTATGCCGAACGACTTGGCATATCCGTACATACCTTTGATAAAACCACACGCAGGTTAAAAGAAATCATGCAGACTGTTGCGGACCCGCGCAGCGGATCCGAGCCAAGTAAAGAGATGACGGACCTCGTCCGTTTTCAGTATGGTGAAACTGCAGAACCCATGCTGCTGTTCCTCTATCGTGCCAAATCGATGAAAGAGACGGAGGTTCAGCGACTTTCCGTCATTTTACATACACTGCAAGGCAGCGCACTGACCGCCTTGGAACTGCTGGATGCCTGCTGTGCCGATCTGCCCGAGGAACTGGCACTGCCTGACGAAAAAACGATCCGCACCGATCTGAAGTATCTGGAGGAAGTCGGCGTGATCCGGAAGGAACCGGGCGGCAGGCCTTATCGATATACGCTGCAGCAGGACGTCCTCACCAAACTAACGGCCCAGGAGCAGCTGGAGTTATATGATTTTGTAGACATCATGGCCAATACCCAAGTCCCTTCAGTACAGGGATATTTGTTAAGAGACAGTCTTAAGAAGGCAATTGCCACTAGCTATCCCGAGCAGGAAGTCACTGAACCTTTTATATACAAGTACCATTATTATTCCCGCATTCTGGACGAAGCGCACTTGTACACCCTGCTTAGTGCCATTCGGCAGTGCAAGCGGGTCCAGTTTGTCTATTTTTCACCCAAAAAGCCATCCAGCTACAGCTCGCAGAATACGAATCCGCGATTTGAACGGGAAGCCGGCGGACACGCCAATCGGATTCTTCCGCTCGAAGTGGTTTATGATCACCAGTATGGCCGTTGGTATGTCATTGGATATCAAGGGCGCCGTGGGTTTGTGAAGTTTCGAATGGAAGGCATTACACAGATGGAGGAACTGGATACGGTCGACGCAGCGTATATGCTTGAACTCAAACAGCAATGGGCCGAGGCCAGCCGTTACAGCTGGCTGGTGGATACGGCGCAAACGGTAACCGTTCAAGTCCGTTTTTTTCATCCCGAGAGCGGTCAGCGCAACTTCATTCTGGATCGGGTGCGTCTGCAAGGCCAGTGGGGCACGATTACACCCGAAACGGATCACACCTTTCTGTATGAAATCCGGGTAAACGGTACAACCGAGATTAAGCCGTGGCTTCGGAGCTTCGGCTCAAGTTGCGAGGTCATTGCACCTCACAGACTGCGTCAGGAGATGATCAAGGAATGGAAGGAGATTGCGCAATATTATGAATCTGTTCGAGAAGATGTTCAACTATCAGATCATGACGAGATTGAATGAGACCGGACTCTTCACCTGGACTTCGCAGGAACGAGCCTGGCTCCGAATGATGCTGAATCACACGACTGCCCAGGAAGCATTGACCCCTTCCACTTACAGCAAACTGCAAGATATGTTGGATACGGAGCAGGATCTGAACCTGCAGGAATACCTGTCCGAAAAAGCGAAAAGCGAAGAAAACAGCGTCTCCCACCCATTGCTCAAGCCATTGCGAAAGATCATTATGCATCAGCAGGGCTTTCGTCTGACGGGGCGGGTCCGCAATGGGCGAATCACCCAGGAACAATTCGGGTTCCCTTATAAGCTCGAATATTCCATGGTCAAAAAAGAATGGTACGTGCTCTGGTACTGTCCCCGCTTCGGCAAGCTGATGTCGACCAAGCTGCGCAGCATTATTACTGTGGAGCCACAGCACCTCGATCCGGAAACTCTATCGCAATACATCTCACAGATTCCTATCTTGACCGAGAAACGAAAGACAACGGTCACAATTGAAGTGCTGCCGGAATTCAATCAGGAATTGTCTCGGATTCTATATGCCTTCTCCTGCTTCGAGAAACAGGTTGAGTACGTGGAAGCACAGCATTCTTACCGGATTGAGCTGACGATTCCGCGGAGTGAAATGGATTATGTGCTGTCCAAAATGCGTTTTCTGGGCAAACGGGTTCGAATTGTAGAGAATGCGACGCTTCGAAAGCGCATGTCCGAGACAGCTGCCAAGGTGCTTGCCCGCTATGCGGACACGGAGCCTGAAGTGAGGTCTGAACCGCCTCATGAGACTAGAGTGTCCACATAACAAACACCAACCCGAACCATGTGGTGGTTCGGGTTGGTTAATACGATCTATGTGGCGGCTGAATTCCGTCTTTTGTTAATCGCGTGCACCCCCATAACGACGGCTATCAACTCATAGGTTTCCAGCTGATCCGACTCATTATTTAGTACAAAAGCTCCCGAACTGAACCAGCCGCTTGTACGTCTAAAGCTTGCCACCGTTCTGCCGCCCATCCCGGTAATGTCATATTCCTGAGAAAATGCCGGGGCGGTTACCTCATACACACCTCGTGGTCCCGCATCATATTCATACCTTTTACTGAAAAAGCTCATTCTGGCTCGCAAGACACCCATTTGTCCTCCATCCGCTGAGGTTATTTCCCAGCGATTGCTTAACATGCGGAATTGACCGCTGCAGGTCAGTCCCGATGGATCGAACACATCGATCGATGTGCCAAATGCACTTTTCAAATCCAAATGTCCTGCCTGCTCCTGATTCTGAGTCATGATTTCGGTGTAGCCTGCGTTGAAAAAGTTGTCCCTGAAATACAGCTCCATGACATCCTCCCCTTTTACTCAAATTAAACCTGCTCCGGCATTAAGCTCACATTATATTTCTATTTACGTATGCGAACTGGATAAGGCTTCATAACGTGAAGAACTCTCAGTTTCTAGACCATAAAAAAACGAGCGATCGTAATCGCCCGTTTCAGCTGTGCTGCCTGGAGTATAACCAATCTTCTGATCCACCTAACAGGTGTGCTAACTTAAGAATTAATTGATGGTCTAAACCTCTACCTTTTTGCTGTTCAGATAAACCGTCGCCGCAATAAACAGAGCCAAGAGCACAGCCTCGAACACAATATGCGCATACACGGCACCAGACCATTCAAACATGCTGGAGGTAAACGAAATTTCGGTATCGCTCTCGGTAACCTGGAAAACGTCCATCGGATCAATCCGTCCAGAGAAAATGAGATTATCCAGCCAGCTTACCAGGGTACTCAGGATGAAGAATGAAACAATGCCAATCCAAGGTCCGCCTTTGAAACGGAAGCTTCCACCAATGGAGATCGACAAAAATATGGTAACGGCCATGAACGTCGCAGTCCACCAGGCAAAAAGGACACCCGTTGCTACATCTGAAATTCCAATGTTGATAATCTCGATATAACTTGCGACCTGTGAACCCGGGTATGCGGCATTATAGATGGTGAAATGGAGTACCCCCACAGCGAACAATGCCAATCCGCAGATCGTTCCAAACAAAAGTGGAGAGACCACATGGGACAATTCCGACACAGGTACAAGGCGCCGATTGTAGGCTCGGATGTTGGACCAGTAGGTTTTAATCATTTTCACAAACAGGGCCACGCCTATGCCGATGTAGGTTACTATAGCCAGAATGCCTGACTCCACTTCAGGAAGGAATGATGCCAGAACGATCTGAATGACAATCAGGATCGCCAGCCCAGCCAGCAGGCTGCTTATATTTCTTCTAAAATCATACTTCAACAATGTCATCATTCCGCATAAACCTCCTTGAACATTTCATCCACACTTTTACCGTATTTCTGGCGAAGCGTCTCAACCTCTTCCTGCATCACTTTCTCGCCCTCACGAATGAAAATGACTTCATCGAAAATCCGCTCAATATCGGTCACAAGATGTGTTGAAATAATGAGGCTGCTGTCTTCGTCATAAAATTTCACGATGGCATCCAGAATCTTGCCGCGAGCAACCGGATCGACACCTCCAATAGGTTCATCCAGCAAGTACAGACGTGCCTTGCGGGATAGAGCCAGTGTTAGTTGAAGTCTTTCGTTCATACCTTTGGATAAATGCCGTACCTTGTCACCTTCTGCAAGCTTCATGAAATCAAGCATTTCCCTGGCCTTTTCTTCATCAAAATCAGCATAGAAATCGCGGTAGTATGCAATGGCATCACGAACCTTCATCCATTTCTCGGTCAATGGGCGATCCGGCATAAAAGAAACGAGCGACTTGGTCTCAAGTCCAACCGGTTTACCCGTAATCTGAACGGTTCCACTCGTAGGATGCAGCAAACCCGCAACCAGCTTCATGAGGGTGCTCTTGCCGCTGCCGTTACTTCCGAGCAGTCCCACAATTCTGCCCGGAGCGATTGCAAGCGTGACGTCGCTTAACGCCTTCTTGCTGCCATACATTTTGCTTACGTGATTCAATTCAAGGATGTTACTCATGCCCCGCCCCTCCCTGTTCATTGCCTTGCTGTGAATGCTGCCCTTGCGCTACGGCATCCGCTACAATCGTAACGATATCCTGCTCCTCAATGCCCAGTTCCTGCATGCCTGTCAAAAAACGCTCCAGCAGCTCTCCTGCCATTTCTTTTTTGATCGTCATAATTTTCCACTCCTCACTTGTCACATATCTTCCCAGACCCCGTTTCGTTTCCACCACTTCTTCCCGTTCCAACTCCTGAAAGGTCCGTTGTACCGTGTTGGGATTAATCTGCAATTCAGCCGCCAGTTCACGAACCGAAGGAATCTTATCTCCAGCCTTCAGTGTGCCTGTTACAATCTGCTTCTTGATGTACTGCATAATCTGCAGATAAATTGGTAAGTTGTTGTCAAATTCCATAGTCACAAAGCGCTCGCTCCTTTCTGTATCTGTGTGTTAGTTACATAGTACACTAGTGTTCTGGTAATGTAAAGCTCATTTCTTTCTAACTTTATGCAATCATTTCTCATGAATGTCCAAACACTCTGAGCAAAATAAAAAAAGAGCAGATCATGAGATCTGCTCTTTCTTGGCATCAGCTAATTTGTGAATTAGCCTACGTAATACACCCAATCTATACGATGTCCAAAGGAACTTTGCCTTCAGGTGCAGGAAATGCAACATTCAACCGTTCCACTTCTTCGTGTGTCAAAATAATATCCATGGCCGCGGCATTCTCTGCCACATGAGATAACTGTACGGCCTTGGGAATTGCAAGCACATCACCATCGCGGATGACCCAGGATAATGCAATCTGTGATGTACTGACTCCCCGCTGTGCGGCAATATCACGAATGACCGGATGCTCCAGCAGCTCGGTCCGCAGCCTTCCTCCCTGAGCGAGCGGACAATACGCCATCACGGGGACATGTCGTTCCCGCAACCAGGGCAGCAGACTGTTTTCAATGCCACGTGATGCCGCATGATACAAGACCTGATTCACGGCGCAATGCTGTCCAGCCGGAATATTCCATAACTCCTGCATATCCTCCGTGTCCAGATTGGATACGCCCCAGCGCACAATTTTGCCCGCTTCTCTCAACTGCTCCAAAGCTTGAACTGTCTCCTCGAGCGGCACACGTCCCCGCCAATGCAGCAAATACAAATCCAGCCGATCCGTACCGAGACGTTTAAGACTGTTCTCACAAGCGGTAACCATCTGCTTGCGATCTGCATGATGCGGATAGACCTTGGAAACCAGAAAAACATCATCCCGGCAGTCCGCTATCGCTTCTCTGGTTACTTCCTCCGCTCCGCCTTCAGCATACATCTCTGCGGTATCAATCACCGTCATTCCGCGTTCAATGCCGTTACGCAATGCTTTTACTTCTTCTGCTCGGACGGAACGGTTTATTCCCATGTACCAGGTACCCTGCCCAATGGCAGGCAGTGCAGTACCATCAGGCAGCAGAACCGTGCGCTCCTTCTGTCCATGTGTCATTTGCATACCTCCTATTTGAGACTCGTTCGATTTTAAGACTTGCCCAGCGGGTTACGCGTACGCACTTCCTCACTCGCCCGCTTCCATCTTCCAACCATCATGATATATAGCTGTTCCAGGGGTAAAGACAGACTGCTCTGCGCGACGCTCACCGTGGCATCCACCATCTGTGTGTTCACGGTCATGAGCTTGCGTTTTACGCCAGTTTGACGATCCAGAAAGGCCTTCTCGTCCCACAGTTTAACTCCGATCATAGGCTGCCCCATCAGCTCATACATGAAAATGTTCTCCACATCTTTCCATGGGATAAATCCTCCTGATGTATACGATGAGGAGTCCACGAATCCTTGGTCATCGACGACAAAGGAAGGTTCCTTCTTAATGATCTTCACCAAGCTGTAGCAGAGGCAGAGTCCAAAAAACAGAACAGAAACAAGACCAACCACCGAAGAAATTACAGAATCCCCTGAATCAGAAGAGTCGCTAAACATCAAAAAAAATCCGGCTGCCACAAAAAGCGCCGCCCCCATCGCAAGCCATCCCATTCGTTTTCGGCTCGGATATTCCACATGCTGCTGTTCATAGGATGTCGACAATTTCGTGCTCCTCCTTCAATTCTGTTGAAATATGTATAAGCTATATCTTTATATGAATTCTTTAGCAGACAGAAATAACATAAGTTATTAACCAAAATACGCAAATATCAAACAGCACATTCGGGTCATCATCCATCTCTTTCATGACAATTCAACCCTTAGGATTCGCCATATGTTCAGCAATTCCTTCTATGCTCTGCATTGTTGAGCAGTAACCGCCCTACGTGCAGAAGCATGTTGTCCTCATCCCCGCTTTCCTTTAGTATTAATGGAAAGGTCAGGAAATTATATCTGCTAAATCAGGGTGGGAGGACAAAATAATGAACAGTCTGCGTGGCATCACATCGGAAGATCTTTTTCAGATTACATGGGTTAATGATCCAACCCCGTCTCCCGAAGGCGGACAGCTGGTATATGTAAGCCGGAAAACGAACGAAAAACGAGACGGTTATTCTTCTCACCTGAGACTCTTCCATCTGGAGAGCCGGAAGGACAGAGCTTTCACCTCCGGAGACAAGGATCATTCGCCTTGCTGGTCGCCGGATGGGTCACAGCTTGCCTTTTTGCGGGAGCATGATGGAAAAACACAAGTCTGGCTGATCGCCTCGGATGGCGGAGAAGCACAGCAGATCAGCCGATTGAAGCACGGGGCAAGTTCACTCACCTGGTCTCCGGACGGCCAGACGTTACTTGTGAAATCTTCGGTCGATGTCCATGGAGAAACCGAAGCGGAGGCCGATCAGGACAGCAAACTGCTGCAAGAACTCGTTGTGGACCGTATTCGCATGAAGTCCGATGGCGGAGGATTATGGAATGGCAGACGAACTCACCTCTTCAATATCCCGGTCGATGGTGGTGAAGCCACACCAGTAACCTCAGGTCATTATGACGTTGGAGATTATGCGTGGTCACCTGACGGAGCATCCATTGTCTGGATTGCCCAAATGCCGGAGGAAGGTGAGGAGCATAACGATTATACACTGACCAATCATGTGTACCTGGCCAAAGCAGACGGATCTGATGTGCAGCAGCTCACCCCCGAAGGATTTACTTTCAGCCGTTTGGCTTATGCACCAGATGGACAATCTCTTGCCCTGCTTGCCAGTGATCGATCCTACGGAAATGCCACACTCGTGAAACTCTACACTCTTCCTATCTCGGGCGGCCAACCTGTGTGCCTGAGCAGTGACTGGGACGTACAGATGAATCACAGCCTCGTTGGGGATATGCGCGCACATCTGACCCCGACAGGTCCGGTATTTACCCGCGACGGTTCATCCATTCTCTGTCTGGCTACTGTCCAGGGCAGCGTCCGAATCGCACGCTTTGCGCGGGATGGCAGTCACGCTGAGTATGTATTACCAGCTGAGAAGGAATTCTATCAATTCGCTGAACTGGAAAACGGACACATCGTTGCAGGCGTAGCGGATACGCTAAACCCAGGTGACTTCTTTTTATATCCCAAGCTTGATGATCAAGGAACAGATTCCGTTCAACTGACTCACAGCAATCCCCAGCTGGAAGGAGAGATCCAGCTCAGTACACCGGAAACCTTCTGGTTTGACACCTCGGATGGACTTCAGCTGCAGGGATGGATCATGAAACCGGTGGGCGCGGTAGACGGCGTCAAGATCCCCACCATTCTGGAAATTCATGGCGGTCCTCACATGATGTATGGTTTTACCTTTATGCATGAATTCCAAATGCTCGCAGCACAGGGCTATGCCGTCGTGTATACCAATCCACGAGGCGGATTGGGTTATGGACAGCAATTTGTGAACGCCTGCCGTGGTGACTATGGCGGTGGTGATTACCGCGATCTTATGGAGACCGTTGATTATGCCTTATCCACCTACGAATTCATTGATGAAACCCGCTTGGGCGTGACCGGGGGCAGCTACGGGGGCTTCATGACCAACTGGATTGTCGGGCACACGGACCGCTTCAAGGCGGCTGTCACGCAGCGTTCCATCTCCAACTGGCTCTCATTTTACGGGGTGAGTGACATCGGTTATTTTTTCACAGAAGATCAGATTGGCGGCAATGCGTGGGACGATACGGAGAAATTATGGAAACATTCCCCTCTTGCTTACGTCGGTAATGTAAATACGCCGCTGTTGATCCTGCATGGTGAACAGGATCTGCGTTGTCCGATTGAGCAGGCTGAGCAGTTGTATGTTGCTCTGAAGCGCCGCAAACAGACAACCCGGCTCGTTCGTTTCCCCGGAGCTAATCATGAACTGTCCAGGGGCGGCCACCCGCATCTGAGAGTACGACGTCTCGAGCACATCGCCGGATGGTTCAACGAGCACTTGTAATTCATTGAATGAGACAAGCTGAGCCAGTCTATAACCATCGCAGGAAGTCATCGGATGATGGCACTGTGATGGTTTTTTCAGTTGTAGGGGATAACCCTTTAACCAAAAAGTAGCTTTTACATCGTGACTGGAATCAAATGATAGAAAATGCATACATGCATGAATAAATTCAGGGAATTCGGACCATACCTTATGGAGTTTAAGATGAGGCTGGGAGTTGCGAAAACAGCAAATTTATTAGATAATAATCTGTCGATTGTGGTCGAATGAACGGATTAGAAGGGGGAAGCTAATAATGAAGAAAAACACATTTGATGAGCCGATTAATCGTCTCTCTACCGGATCAGAAAAATGGGACGCGCTGGAGGAGATTTTCGGAGTAGCCGATGCCCTGCCCATGTGGGTGGCCGATATGGATTTTGCCGCACCACCATCAGTCATTGAGGCGTTACAGACTCGCATGGAACACGGCATCTTCGGTTATACGGTGCGTACGGAATCCTATCATAGAGCTTTGAGGGGATGGATGGAGCGGCGCCACAACTGGACAATCAGTGATGATTGGGTTGTATTCACACCGGGGATTGTTCCAGCCTTGAGCATTGCCGTCCAACGGTTCACAGTACCGGGAGATGCCGTTGTGATCCAAACTCCGGTCTATGCCCCCTTCTATGAAGTTGTACGTGGTCAAGGCAGAGAACTGATGACCAATCCACTGCGTCTCGAAGATGGTCATTACACCATGGATCTGGAACATCTGGAATCCTGCCTGCAGACAGGCCGGGTCAAGATGTTAATCCTGTGCAGCCCTCACAACCCTGTTGGACGTGTGTGGTCTCGCGAAGAGCTTGAAGGTCTTGCTGCTCTGTGTGTGCAGTATAATGTACTGGTGGTCTCGGATGAAATCCATGCCGATCTTGTGCACCAACGCGGCGTGCATACACCGCTGACTCTTGTCTCGGATGCGATCGCGGATCTGAGCATCATCTGCACGGCACCAAGCAAAACATTCAATATTCCCGGCCTGTGCACCTCCAATATCATCATTCCGAACGCCAGCTTGCGGGAATCCTTTATGCAAGGAGTAAAAACGATGGGGCTCGCCAGCATCAGCACGTTGGGTGCTGTTGCAGCAGAGGCAGCCTATAACGGAGGCGAGCAATGGCTGGACGACTGTCTTGCGTACATTCGCGGAAACATGGAATACGTACAGCAGTATGCAGCGGAGCATATGCCGGACGTTGGAATCGAGCTGCCCGAAGCGACCTACCTGCTCTGGATGGACTTCCGCAAGCTGGGTATCCCGCAGGAAGATCTTGTGCGGATGCTGCTGAACGACGCAGGCCTCGCCTTTAATGACGGAACGGTCTTCGGATTGGAAGGCACCGGATTCATGCGCATGAACGTAGCCTGTCCACGGTCAACGGTTGAAGAGGCCATGCGCAGATTATCCGTGCTGTTGAACAAAATAAACAAATAAAATAATTGATGCAAAATACTGAAAATAAGCCATCTCCCCTGGATTCGATCAAGGGAAGATGGCTTATTTCTGATTGCAGCTACAATGTAGGCATGGGAATAATCCGGTCGCACAGCCTGTTCAGCAGATCATAATCATGGCTGATGACAAGCAGCCCCAAATTGCGCTGGCGTGCCGTGTCCATTACGGTATGCCAGATCTGGGCCTGTGTGATGGCATCCAGCATCGTAGTCATCTCATCTGCGATCAGGTAACGCGTCTCCTTGCCCAGTGCGCGTGCTACGCAAAAACGCTGCAGCTCACCGCCAGACAGTTCACCGGGTCTGCGATCCATCCAGCCAGACTGAATGCCCAGAGCATCCAGCAGCTGTTGGTCCTCCATCCCGGCTTCGCTCAGCACACGCCTCATTCGCCAGCGTGGATTGACCGCTTTCTCGGGATGCTGAAATACGAGCTGGACTGGACAAACTCCCGTTAAAGGGAGTGGCTTCCCGTCCAGCAGCACTTGTCCTGTCACAGGTTCGGCATATCCTGCAAGGATGCGCCCCAGGCTCGTTTTGCCACATCCACTGGGTCCCCACAATCCCACGACTTGTCCACGCTCCACTTCCATGTTCATCTCGCGAAATATCCAGTTATCCTTGTTGTATCGGTAACCTGCATTCCGTGCTTCAAGTGGCATGAATACACCTCACTTCTCCGCCCCGTAGCTTGCGCATTTCAGGATGTTTATCTATACATGCACGAGTCGCTGCATCGCAGCGGGGTGCAAATCGACAGCCCTTCTCCATCCGTTGATCCGCCAGGGGCTGGGAGCCCGGGATAGGCTGAAATCCATTTTGTGGTAAAGCATTCCATAGTGCACGTGTATAAGGATGTCTCAAATCTTCTCCGTTGTCCGTAAAGTCGACAGCATGCGCAGTCTCTACACAGGAACCGGCATAGAATACGACGATACGGTCTGCTGCGGTCAATGCAGAAGCAATGTCATGGGTAATCCATAATATGCCTGTTCCCTGATCTGCCAGTTCCCGAAATTGCCTCAGCGTTTCAGCCAGCACTTCCGGATGGATACCTGGAGTCGGCTCATCGGCAATAATCAGCTTGGGCTCACCGGAGGTCGCTGTAGCCATCAGCACCCGCCGGGCCATGCCTCCGGACAGCTCATACGGATATTTCCCGGAGGTTCCATGAGGCAATTGATAGCGGTCCGTCAACTCCCGTTCTGCCTTTTCCATCTGAACCCGGGGTGACAACCGGCGCTGACCTGACTTCCGATTAACAGGATGGACCTGCTTTCCCACCTTCATCAGCGGGTCCAAATAACTAACGGATTGAGGAATGTATACCAGCTCTTCTCCGCGCAGACGAAGCTGCCGCTCTCTGGTTAGAGGCTCTTCAGCATAACGGATCTGTCCCTCCATCCTGGCATTGGCCGGAAGAATGCCCATGATCGCTTGTGCCAGCACACTTTTACCAGACCCGCTCGCACCGACGACAGCTACAATCTCGCCCTCATTCACAGTCAGATCCAGATCCTGAATGACCTTGCTCTCCTCATGTGCAAACCAACCACGAGCACGTCTGAACGAAACCGAAACTCCTCTTACTTCAAGAAGTGCCAAATTATCCGACCTCCCTTGAACTGCCTGTACCTGTCATTACCTTCAAACTGCTTCCCAGTACATCAAAGGCACGAACAACCAATAACAGCGCCAGCCCCGGGAAAAAGGCAAGCCACCACATACCTGCCGATAGATATCTCATCGACTCTGACAAAATAATGCCGATCGCCGGCTGCTGCGGCGACAGCCCGAGTCCCAGAAACGTAATTGCAGCCTCATGCAGAATGGCATGAGGAAAGATCAACAATATACCAACAAACAATTGTGGTACCAGGTGAGGCAGCATATGATGTACAGCAATACGAAACCGGGATTGGCCCAGCCTGCGTGAAATATGAATATAGTCTGCGGATTTCAGCTGAATCATCTCCGCACGTACAATCCGGGCCAGATTCGGCCAATGGGTGAGGGCGATGGCAGCTGCCACGCCAGACAACCCTCCACCGAAGACAAAGGCCAGCATCACCAGTGACACCAGATGAGGCACACTCAGAAACAGATCAATCAGCCAGGAAACGATCCTGTCAGCAAGCTTGCCCGAAGCGGCGACTAAACCGAGCAGCAGTGCCACGAGCCCACCACCGCAGGCAGCAAGCAGCCCAACCTGGATGCTGGTCGTCAATCCCTTTAATGTCCGCATGAACATGTCTCGCCCCAGCCAATCCGTGCCGAAGGGATGTGCCCATACGGGGGCCAAATTCCGATCCATTAAAGAAGTTAGGGTTGATTCTGCGGGGAGCATGAACCCTGTCAGCCACACGATTGCGATCCAGATCAATGCCAAACTCCCCCAGATCAGTGCCCGTTTTCGCGGATTGTGATACCGTAGTTGGCTCTTGAAGCCATTACCACCTAATGCCGATCCTGCTTGGAGCTTCGGTGGTTCATCCTTGCTCGGCTCCCCCTTTTTGCCCGATATCACTTTCTGCAACCGAGGCATTTCACGGACCGGCCTGGAGGACTGCTCTATTTTCGGCTTCATGTTACCAGCTCCTCCTTCATCCGCGGATCAATGATACGATACAGAATGTCTGCAATCATATTGCCTGTAAAAACAAAGATGGTGCTGCACAGCACAAGCCCAAGCAGCAGCGGCACATCTCCGCGCAGCCCAGCCTGAACGGTTGCCTGCCCCAGGCCCGGATAGGAAAATACCTGCTCTGCAAGAACGGCTCCGCCGAACAGTTCACTGAATGAAGCAAACTGCAGTGTTAGCGCGGGCAGCACGACATGTCTGAACCCATGCCTGCGAAACAGCTGCACCCCACGCTCGCCTCTTGCTCTGGCAAAGACAATATAGTCCGATTCAAGCACGTCCACCAGCTTCTGACGGGTATGAAGGGCAATGGCTGCCACCCCTGTCAGACTCAGGGTCAATGCAGGGAGAATCATGTGAATGGCTCGATCCGTCCATGTGACCTGATCGGCTGCCATCCCTGCAGGTACTCCCAGACCCACCGGAAGCCATCCCAGCCATACACCGAACACCATGAGCAGGAGCAAGGCTATCCAAAATACCGGGGTGGAAGCCAGCGTATAACAATACCAGCAGATCAGACGATCCAGCTTGGAATCCCTTCTCATCGCTGCGGCTACACCCAAACCAAATCCAATCACACCGGATAAAACCCAAGCCACTGCCATAAGCGCAACAGAGTTCAGGAATCGTTCCTGAATAATATCAGCAACCGGCTGTCTGTAGATCATCGATGTTCCCAGATCACCCTGAAGCAATGCCTGGCCCCAGGCGAATAACCGCTGGGTAGGCGGATCATTCAATCCCCAGCGTTCTTCAATAAGGCTTCGCTGCTCAGCACTCACCCTGATCATGTCTCCGCCAATATAGGCCTCTACCGGATCCACAGGCGAAAATTGCATTAATATAAAAGCCACCACACTGACTCCTACCAGCAGAGATAAGAGTCGCAACATCTTAACACCAATAAACATGGCCCATCCACGATTGCCTGTCATACCATCTCTCCTTGATTCAGGCTAAATCTGTCCCCTCGATGCCTACTTTGCGTTGTCATCCCAGGACCATTCCTCCAGATTGGATGTCACCGGCCAACCGTGACCATGCGGGTGGATCTGTTGTTCACCAATGTTCAGACCATCCTTGACCAGATACAAGTGATCAATATTGACCAACCATGCCCATGGGGCGTCACCCTGATAACTGAATCCGGTCATCCCGTCCCACTCTGCCTTTTGCCAGAACGGAAGGGCTTCTTCTTCACTCGTAGCCTGAAGGGCCTGCTGCATCCAGCGGTCTACCGCCGGGTTGGAATACAGTCCCACATTGTAGTATCCCTCCCCCTTGTGAGTACTGCTGTACAGGTTGTAGGTTTCCAGCGGATCGTGACTGCCCCATCCGAATAGGACGGCATTGGCGTAAGCCTGCTTTTTCGTTTCTTCACGGCTCTTTCCTTCCACATTGATTTTGATTCCAGCCTGAGCAGCCATATCTGCTGCAGCAAGCGCTACAGACTGTCTGGTCAGGTCTCCTGCAAAGTAGAGCAGATTGAACTCGGCTTCTACACCGTTTTTCTCCACTACCCCATCACCGTCTGGATCTGTCCAGCCGCCATCCGCCAGAATCCGCTTCGCTTCTTGAACATCCCCATCTGCGAATACAGCATCCGGATTGCCCCAAGGCAGATCATCACTTACGGAATAAGCCGGACGACCATACCCCTCAAGCACCCCTTCGACCAATGCATTGCGGTCAATAGCCACATTCACCGCCTGGCGGATGGCAAGATCGGACGTCACATCATTCCCTGCCGGAAAGCCGTCTGCAGAAGTCCCGCCCGCAGGCTGCATGGGAAACATGATGCCCCGGTTATCCACGGTTTTGACCGATTCCAGTGTCATGCCGTCCACCTGCTGCTTGCTGAATGTGGCCGGAATGGCGGCAATATCCACGGATCCGGCTTGTGCCGCTGCGAAGGCTGCATCTTCATCCAGGTAGAGGAATGTCAGTTTGCGGAATGCAGACTTTTGGCCGTAGTATTCCTCGTTGGCCTCCACAATGGCCTGCTGCCCCTTATCCCATTGAACCAGCTTGTATGGACCGGATCCGACAGGATGCTCGGCATAATCGGAGCCATATGCGTGTTCAGGTACAATCCCGAGTGTAGTCAAAACACTGATAAACGTGGACTGCGGCGTCTTCAATGTGAATACAACCGTTGTTGGATCAGGAGCCTGTACACCTGCCATATTGGTGAGATCAATCACCGATCCACTGCTGGCCGCCGTTTCAAACGTAAATTTTACATCCTCTGCAGTCAGCGGTTCCCCATCGGAGAACTTTACGTCATCCCGCAGCATAACAGTCCATGTGAGGCCATCTTCACTGACGGTATACTCTGTTGCCAGATCATTGACCAAACGCAGCTTGGCATCCCTTTTCAGTAAAGTACTCTGGAAGAGCGGTGAACCATACTGCCCCCAGCCTGTTGTTGGATCGAATCCGCCTTCAGGCTCCGTACCAACCGCAAGCACCAGCTCGTCACTTGAATGTGAAGCTGCTGTTTGCCCACTCTCCTTGACCGAAGATGCACCTTGTGCACATCCTGCCAGTCCAACCGCACATACAAGCAAAAGACTCAGCCCTGCTTGGCTTGAACGTTTTCTCCATGAAAATTGGCCCATCTACCCTTTTCCCCCTTTGGATATGCAGCAATTCTCCAGACTGGAAGCTGTTCAGTCCGTAATCGTGTTACTATTTTTAGCAATTGTAGCACAATTACAATTCACCGTGTTAACTAAGTTAACTTCAAATTCCATATATTTTCATTTCGGATAAAATTACGATGGATTTATGGCGTTTACTCTGTCATCTCAAACAACGAGGTCAGAAACATTGACAACACAAACAGACTGTTGGTTCTCAACCAACAGTCTGTTTTAAATGTATGGCAATACATGATGAAGAGCTGGATCTCATTCATGATGATGATGGCTGTGATTGTGATCGTGGCTGTTACTGCTCGCGAGTTTGTTGAGTTCATCCACATATGTCACGGACAATTCGGCATAGAGTACCCCTTTTTGCACCTGGATCTGTTGGTGCAGATGACGCAAGCGCCCCAGATTGCCCCTTACTGCGATAACCTCAAGACACTGATCGTGGTTCAGATGTACATGCATATTGGAGATAATGTCATGATGTGCCTGGTGCTGCAATTCCATCAGACGAATCGGCAGATCGCTGATATGGTGGTCATAAACCATGACAATGGTACCCGCCACATCCTGCTCGGATTGCAGACGAGAAGGCTCCAACAGCGTTTTGCGAACCAAATCACGAAAAGCCTCGGACCGGTTTTTGTAACCCCGCTCTTCAATATACTCATCAAACTGTTCAATCAGCGGGGTAGGAAATGCCACGCCGAATCGGGTCAAATCTTCCTTGTCTGCCATTCACAGCCTCCTGCATGTCGTTTATATCCGAGTGTATCATAGTCCCGGTTCATCTTCGACTGTACTCATGCAAAAAGTGGAATGGACTCATATATGTTTGTGAGGCACCGATCTGGACTTCATCTATTGCGGTCTCTTTGCGAGCTCCTTTTTCACTTTCAGGTAGGTATCGGCAACTTTTTGCTCCAGTGCATGAATATTTTGTTTGGAGCCGGCCCACTTCTCGGCAGCAGATGAGAGCTGATTCAATGAACTCAATACACGTGAGGGCTGGCCTTGTTTGATGTTCTGTTTGAACAGCTTCAATGCGTTCGCGTATCTCTCTTTGGATAGGCTTGCCTGTTTTTTGCCTGTTTGAATCTGTTTCTTGAACGGGTCAGCCGCCGCAAGCATGCTGCGCAGACGCTTATCCTCGGTACTTTTTCGTTTCCGGGCATCGGCAAGCTGCTGTTTCTTGATGCGAATATCTGCCTTCGCCAGCTGTACAGCCGGTTTTAATGTCTCCGTCTGCGCACGGAGCGCGGCCGTCCATTCCTTGTTTTTGGCGGCTCTTGCTGCAGCGAGCTGCTTGTTGACTGTGGTGTACAACGTAAACATTGGCTCATATCGGGTTTGGGTACGCTTTAACGTATCGGCCAGTGCAGCCAGTTTCGCCTCATCTGCTTTACGTATTTCCTGACGAAGCCTGGATAACTCAGCCGTATTCGCTGCATGAAGTGCCTTTGTTTTCTGTTCCCAGCTCTGCTCCTGCATCGTCCAATTCCCCACTTTCTGGTACGCCTGTTGCAGAGAAGCTTTCGTTTGAGTATCCGCTTTTTTCAGTAGGGCTTCCCACGACTTTTGCGCGGTTACACCAAGATCCGGTCCTGCCGCCTCGGCAGCTGGTGTGAACACATGGATTGATGCCATGCTAAGGACCAGGAGCAGCGAGACACAAAGGCGAGTGATAAACCACCTCGCAGTTCTCCTCCCAACATGACCGTGATTCGTGGCTTGGTCCATGCTGAACCGATCTTCCACCGTGTTCATTGTACATTCCTCCTCGTTTACCCAAAATGTAATGCAACTTCTTCGTTCTCCAGTTGATCCAAGGTGAAGCGGCCGGAACAAACACAAAAAAGCACCCGCAAAGTCAGACGATTGCCTGATTTTACGGGTGCTTCCCTTATTAACCGTTCCCTATATGATTCGCAGTTTTATCTTGTTTTAGCGCGAATCTCAACCTTTTCTAATATATTCCAACACACTCATTTCGTCAAGTCAGCCTCCAGGCTGGACATCATGTAACATCATGCAGCGGGAGAACCCTTCCCGCTTACATTGCAATCTACTGATCGGCCAAAATGGCCTTCATGTCTTCGGTCAAATCCTCTTCCTTCAGCATCATATAAATGTTCTCACCGCGGATGGCATTCAGCTTGATCTGATAAACGGTTGCTTTTTCTGTCCGCTCTCCTGATCGCTGACGTTCAAGCAGGTCGCTGATGATTTTTTTATTTTTAGTCGCAACCTGCTTGCTGCCACTTAAGTTTCCGTCAATATATTCCGGCTCAGCATATACCCACTGAGGATTACCCGGACTGTCTATTTCCTGTTTAACGATCTGGGCAGAAGCAATTTCGTCCGCGGTAATAAGCAGCTGATCGTATAATTTGTTTTCTTTTAACCATGCGATCACCCGATCATAGCTGGGTTTAATTTCAAAACTCCACATCTCTTTCGGTTGATACGGATCATGTGAAGCCGATTCCTGGTTCATTTCCGCGTATGCAAACGACTGCCACGGGGAACGCTGCTCCTCATAGGTCTGGTCCAGAATATCCTGCTTCAGCAGCTCCTTGAACTCACGGACCTGGTCAGGACTGCCAATGTATACTTTGCGATACGAACTGATGGTTGAACGGATACCAATACTGAGCAAATCCTCATCCAGTTTATACGTATCATAGGCCACCCTTTTATAATCCGGAGACTGTTTCAAAGCCATCAGTTCCTGTCTGAATTCAGCTTCGGGAATTTGGTATCTGCGCTTCATGACCTTGCCGTTATTCAATTTGTAGTTAATGTAAACATACTCATCATAATTATCATCCGGATAAACGGGGTCTGGCAAAGACAGATCGGAAGTGATTATTTTTTGATGAAGGGCAAGGACAGCTTCCATAAATTCAGGGTCATCCGAGTAAAATGGTTGATCATCCACCTTCTGATTCACACCGTTAACGTAAGTGTAATGATCCCCGCCAAGTTTAATGCTTTTGACATCATTCATCTCTGGCACTCTGGCAGCATATCCGTTCCAATCGGCAACAGGCACGTACAAAATCAACCCGGACAAGAGGCCATATAGAACCAGCTTGGGCAGTAATCTGCCGTTCCAGATCAGCCACGTTTTACGAATGATCATCTCGGCCACAATGTACCCGACAATACCACCGAGAACATATCCGAAGATGGTCCACCCGGTTGATCCTGGCGGTGCAATCATCGTGAAGTAGGCTCCGCCAATCAGTACCAGCGTAAACATCAAACCAAAGCGAAATATTGGTTTTACAAGGGTAAACGTAATGGCCTGGGTAGCGGATTCCACTTTGCGCTTGGCATATAAGACATAAGACAATGGGATGAATACAAGGGCCAAAGCTGCGTAGATTACGAGTTCCCTACCAATCACCGGATAACTGTTGATTGAAGCCATACGCAGAACAAGGGATATTTTCTCCGCGTAGCTGTTCATATCACCGTATGGATATCCAAGCAGATAATGCTGCAGGTGCAGCGTAAAGATAAACCAGAACACGACAGGCAGCAACAGGATTGCATATACCGTTAGTCCCTGCAGTACGGATTGGCCAATGCACATGCCCACAGCCACCGTCAGCATGAACATAAACAGCGAATAAATGCTCATGCTGAGACCCCACATCCAGATCTCACTGCCGCCAAAGATAAAAGCGAGTCCATCCTGAGCAGCCCATATCCAGCCGGTAATCGCCGTGGTAAGCCAGATCGGAATCAGGAACATTGCGAAGCCGGTCAACAGATTCACCGTTAACAGATGTTTGCGCTGCAGCGGCAAACCGTGGAACAAATCCGACGGCGCTCCGGATTGCATATAACGGAATAGAAAAATGCCCATCGCCACTGGGAAGGTGATTGCAAACAAAATGTGCGTTTCCCCATTGGACTGAAACAAGCTGGTAATAGTCTGCGGCACATCCCTGTGCTCCGTCGCAATATGGAGCGGCAGCGAAAACAGCAGCGTGATCAGGTACAGGATGCCGAGCCACCCGTGCTGCCTGAAATTTTGGAACAGGATGCCCCGGTTACAGAATAATCGGTTGAATGTCATACCCTGCATCCTCCATTTCATAAATAAATATTTCTTCCAGCGTCAGCGGCAGCACGTCCATCAGGTAAGGATTGAGGGAGCGAAACCGTTCCGTCACATCCTCACGGTTACCTTTGACAATGTACAGCGATACACTTCCCCGCATCTCTTCATGTAAAATGTTCAATTGTTCATCCACTGCCTTCGCATCGTCAGGATGGCGGAAAGCAACCTGAATTTTATGCGTATCGGCCTTCAGATCATCGAGATCCTTCTCTACAATAATGCGGCCTTTGTGCATAATGGCGACGTGATCACACAGGTCTTCGATTTCACGCAGATTATGCGACGAAATAATAATGGTCACCTGGCGCTCGGCGGCTTCCTGGAACAGCAGATTTTTGATCTGCTGCCGCATCACCGGATCAAGGCCGTCAATCGGCTCATCCATGAGCAGCACTTCCGGCATGCAGCTCAGCCCGAGCCACACAGCTGCCTGCCTGCGCATGCCTTTGGACATGCGATGCAGTTTGCGTTTTACGTCCAGTTTGAACACTGTCGCCAGCTGCGCGAACCGTTCCTCATTCCAGCGCGGATATACCGAACGATAAAAGGCAGCCATCTGGGTAATGGAAGAT
The DNA here is from genome assembly GCF_047246825.1 of Paenibacillus xylanilyticus. Lineage (GTDB taxonomy): Bacteria > Bacillota > Bacilli > Paenibacillales > Paenibacillaceae > Paenibacillus > Paenibacillus xylanilyticus_B. The sequence continues at coordinate 2,838,265 of NZ_JBFOLB010000001.1, forward strand.
TGCGGGAAAAAGTAGGGCGAATCTGCCATGAAGATGGTACGACCCTTAAGGTCCATATTTTCGTAAATTTCAGCCCCATCGATGCGAACTGTTCCGCTGTCCTGGCAATAGATGCCTGCTATGATCTTGAGCAGCGATGTTTTGCCTGCCCCGTTGGAACCGAGCAAACCGTAGATTGATCCCTTATGTATGTGCATCGTTACGCCATCAACCGCTTTTTCATGTTCAAACGCTTTAATGACCTGATTCAGCTCAATCATTCGGCTCCCCCTTTTCTATACGGGCCATCGCTTCCTGGAACAAAAGCGTCAGATCCGCCTTGGTTAAACCGGAATACGAAGCTTCTGCAATCAGCTTCACCAGTGCCGCTCTAATCTCATCTCTCATGGCTGCATTCGGATGTTCCACAGACGATGATACGAAGCTCCCTTTTCCCTGCAAAGAGTAGATATAACCTTCACGTTCAAGCTCCCGATATGCCTTCTGAATCGTATTCGGGTTGACGGTCAGCTGTGCTGACAGTGTGCGCACGGAAGGAAGCTGCTCATCAGGTTGGAGAACACCGTACACGATCATTTCCTTGATTTTGTCCACTAGCTGTTCGTAGATCGCCTTACGGCTGCGTACATCTAATTCGAACATCCCGCACCTCCTCTCCAAAAAAATATGATGTAATACCCCGTAAGCTAAATAATGACTGACTGTATCTGAAGTGTTTGCTTCTAACACTAAGGTGTATTAACTGTACTATTATTATTAATACAGTTAGATTCGATTGTCAACGGTTAACTTTGACTTCTCGTTTGATCCGCGATAACTTTATATATATGAAGTGACATATACGACATGAAAGCAAGGCAGCCACGCCGGAAATGTCGGAAGATCATGCTCAAGTAAATCAGTGCAAAGGTTGTTCCGCACTTTCCCATTCCGTTATGATGGAGATGACCAAATACAGCGTTGAATCTAACACCTTATAAAGGGAGAACTCCGATGAATGAGCACAATCAAGCAGTAAACCATACAGGGCCAACGGGCCCAGCACCGGAAAAAGCGGCTCCACGTGTATTAATCGTGACCGCTGTGGATGCGGAAAAAGAAGCCGTACTTCGCGGTCTGGGTGACCACGCCGCGGGCATGTTTGACGTGATCGCCGGCGGGGTGGGCCCGTCAGCGGTTGCAGCAAGCACGGCAGCCACGCTGGCATTGGCCGCAGCGGCTGGCGTGCAGGCACTGGCGCAGGGTGCCACCGCGCCAGACGGACCGGATGCGGCACAGTCATCTGCCGCATCCCTTAGGCCGGGGCCCCTTGCCGGGACCGGGCTGACCCCAGCGTACTCGCTGGTGGTCAGTGCCGGCATCGGCGGCGGGTTCCCCGGCCGGGCGGACGTCGGCTCCCTCGTGGTGGCCGACGCCATGGTTGCCGCCGATCTGGGCTCGCAGACGCCAGACGGCTTCCTGAGCGTGGACGAGCTCGGATTCGGCTCGTCCCGTGTGGCGGCGGACGCGGAGCTTGCCGCCCGCCTGCGCCATGAGCTGCAGCGGGCTGGGCACGCTGTCAGCGGAGGTACGGCGGTCACCGTGTCCACGGCGACCGGAACGGCCGAGACGGCCGCGGAGCTGCTGCGCCGCGTGCCGGATGCCACCGCCGAAGGCATGGAAGGCTTCGGCGTGGCAACAGCGGCCAAGCAGTTCGGCGTGCCTGCGCTCGAACTGCGGGCCATATCGAACGCGGTCGGTCCACGCGACCGCGATGCCTGGCGCATCAAGGATGCGCTGGATGCGCTCCAGGCAGCAAGTTCCATTTTACGGGAGGTACTTACATCATGAAAATTGCATTTTCCCCTTGTCCTAACGATACGTTCATCTTTCACGCCTGGGTACACGGTCTGATTCCGGGTGCCCCTGAACTGGACGTCCGTTATGCGGATATTGACATTACCAACGGCCTGGCTGCCAATCCTGGCGGTCCAGATGTACTGAAAATTTCATATGCAGCGCTGCCTTATGTGCTGTCCGAATATGCTCTGCTGCCTTCCGGCGGTGCACTGGGAAGAGGCTGCGGTCCACTGGTTCTTACCGCTGACGGCACGACCGATCCTGCTTATCTGTCGGGGCGCCGGGTTGCCGTGCCAAGTGAACGTTCAACCGCTTATCTGCTGTTCCGTCTGTGGGCAGCTCAGAATGTCCCTGGTGGCGTAGGCGAAATCGTTGTTATGCCGTTCGACCAGATCATGCCTGCTGTCCGTGACGGCAAAATCGATGCCGGCCTTGTCATTCATGAAGCTCGATTCACATACCAGAACTACGGCCTGAAGCTGATGACCGACCTGGGCAGCTGGTGGGAAAGTGACACAGGTCTGCCGATCCCGCTTGGAGCAATCATTGCACGCCGCAATCTGGACGCTCATGCACTCGCTGGATGGGCACGTGCATCTGTAGAATACGCCTGGGCACATCCCGATGAATCCAGAGAGTACGTCATGGCGCATGCACAGGAAATGGACCCTGATGTGGCAGCTCAGCATATCGATCTGTATGTGAACGAGTTCAGTGCCCATCTGGGCGATGACGGATACGGTGCGATTACAGCACTGCTTGGACGAGCCATGAAAGAAGGCCTTGTTCCCGAATTCGACTTGAATCTGCTGCGGATCTGAGCCAACAACAGCAGTAATATTGGACGATTATAGTCGGTATGAAACGTGTTTGTATTTCGCTGAACCTGCCACATGCTTAGGCCGCTAACGAACCGGTCGCATCTTATTTGGAGCATTCGTTCGAAAAAGTCACACTAATGAACATCAGACACGTTATTCCACCAAAAACCTGTGATCAGGCGAATGGAACGAAGAAATAACATCTCTACGATTCGTTAGAATGCCGTTTCAGCAGAATCTCACCCCATAACACGTGCGAAGTTCGTTAAACCATAGTCTTCTATGGGCAATCTCCCGTTGGCTGCACGACTGTCACGGGCTAATTATCCAAAAGGGGCTGTACCATAGTCATTTACATGACTTTATGGGACAGCCCCTTTCATCTGTTTCGGTAGAGACACGAAAGATATATATAATTAATAATAAAACCAGAAAACGTTTTAGGTACCGCCATAATCAGATAGAAACACTCTCCAACTGACGTTCCATCCAACTCCACTTACTTACTTACTTACTTACTTATTTACTTACTTACTTACTTACTTACTTACAGACCAATCCTTAATTCATGCTTCTGCCACCACTGTACGAATCATAACCCGCAAGGCATCAAGCATTACACCTATCGGCAAGGAAGGCACCGAGGGTTGCAGCAACGACATCTCGGTTGAGGCCGGGAAGTGTACAAATCCCGCTCGGATCGGCAGCTGTTCCAGTCGAATCCGATCCAGCACACGATACATCGTATTGTTGCAGATATACGTTCCTGCTGTATTGGATACCGCTGCCGGAATGCCCGCTGCAATCATCTCATTCACCATCGCGCGAATGGGCAAGGTCGAGAACAGACCGTCCGGGCTGCCTTCGGTTATGGGCTCGTCTACAGGGCGCTGTCCCTGGTTATCCGCGTAGGATCCAGGCGGAATGTCTTTTACATTCACCGCAATGCGTTCAGGGGTAACCGCTGTCCGGCCTTTTGCCAGACCGCAGGCAATCACCACATCCGGGCGATATGCCTCCATCTCTGCAATCAGCAGATCCGCACATTCATCGAAATGTACCGGCAGCAGTACAGTTTTCAGCTCGGCACCTTCCACCCCTTCCTGGGCGAGAGCTGCCATCAGTTCTCCCGTAGGATTCACGGCATCCCCGCCAAAAGGTTCAAACCCCGAAATCAGAATTTTCATCCTTGTCCACTCCCATCCATCTGTTGCATATCTCCCATCGTTTCTCCCGTACAATTGCTGGCTTAAAGCAGTCCTGGGTTTGTTTTTTTCATTTATTCAAATTTATAACGCAAACCCCACTGACCACGAATGGTGTCCATCAGCTTCATAATCTCAAGGGACTCGTCCAGCGGTATAATCGAACTTTCCGTTTTCCCCTCCAAAATGCAGCGCCCGGCTTCTTCAGCTTCAAATGCATAACCGATGCATGTCCGGTCATCCGTAAATGTCTCAGCCTCGTCCTGACCGTTTACATGCAGATACGCTTCTTTCCCAGCGAGGAAAAGCGGCAAACGAATATACCCCTCTGTACCATAAACGACTGCTTCGTTACTCAAATTAAGCCGAACTGCCCCGTTCAATGACGCCGAACGCCCTTCCGAGTAGGACAGCAGTACAGAGAATTGTTCATCCACACCGGTCTCTCCGATGTTCGCTGTGCTCCACACATGCTGCGGCTGCTCCCCAAAGATCATGGAGGCGAATGAAACGGGATATACACCTGCATCCAGCAGAGCACCCCCGCCCAGATCCGGGTTAAGCAGCCTTCCTTCAGGCTCCCAGCCTATACGGAAACCAAAGTCTGCTTTGACAAGTCGCACTTCGCCAATTCGACCTTCCGCAATCCATTTCCGCGCCTGAACGATCGGAGGCAAGAAACGGGTCCACATGCCCTCCATCAGGAAAAGTTTGTGGCAACGTGCCGTTTCCACCAATTGCTCCAGTTGACGGCCATTCATCGTGAACGGCTTCTCGCACAGCACTGCTTTTCCCGCTTCCAGACAAGCCATTACGTTTTCCTTATGGAAAGGATGGGGTGTAGCGACGTAGATAATATCCACTTCCGGGTCCTGCAGCAATTCTTCATATGATCCGTATCCGCTTGCAAAACCATATTCAGCTGCGAATTTCTCCGCGCTTTCCTGCGTCCGTGAGCCGACCGCTGCCTTCACGGCATTTCCGGCATGTTCCAGATCTCTGGCAAACTGGGATGCGATCCATCCCGTGCCCATAATGCCCCACTTGACTTTGTCCTGTCCTCCAGTAACTCCCGTCATATTAAAGCCTCCCTAGTACCAAATTGGTAAAACCGACTTACTCCGCATTTTGCATAATTTGATGCAAATCGCTCATTGGATTTATGCAAAATGCTCTATTACTGCATTGCCAAATCTGACTCTCCTCTATATTACCAAAAAGAACCTCTGGCGTCAGACGATGGTTTCACCTTCTGCTTCTGCATGCCTGCTAAGCCCCGCTTTCATTTCAATTCTCCAGCATTTTTGCTAAGATTATCAGCAGATCACGGATGAAAGGACGGTCCCGCTGTGTCTAATCTGGTAACCATTCAGCATCTCACCAAATATATGGGTACAACCGAACGACGACTATTGTTTGAAAAAGTGAATGCCACCATCGCCGAAGGAGAGCGAATTGCCATACTGGGTGCATCCGGTCAAGGCAAAAGCACGCTCCTCCGCATCCTGTCCTTGCTGGATGTACCCGATGAAGGAGATATCCTGTGGAAAAGAACTTCTTACCTTGATTCGGACCCGAGAGCCTGGCGCATGCGCATGTCCTATGTCGCGCAGCAACCCGTCATGCTTGCAGGCAGTGTTGAAGATAATTTGAAAACCGTCCATCTCTTGCACCGGACACCCTATGATCAGAAACTGGCTCTTCTTCTGCTTGCCGGAATGGGTCTGGAAGGACTGGATATACATAAGCGGGCCAGTGATTTGTCAGGCGGAGAGAAGCAGCGCATATCGCTGATCCGTTCCATGATGCTTCGTCCCAAGGTACTGCTCCTGGATGAAGTCACGGCTTCTCTGGACCGGACCAATGCCCGGCTTGTGGAACAGCAATTGACGGAATGGAGCAAGCAGGAAGGCATTTCGCTGGTCTGGGTCACCCATGATCAGGAACAGGCGCGCTCGTTTAGCACAACGACATGGTTCATGGGCAATCAGACCCTGCTGGAACGGGAGTCCACATCCCTCTTTTTTGCCCACCCGAATACGGAATTGGCCCGGCAATTTATTCTGCACCCTGCCCCTGAGGCAGATAAGGAGAACCCATGTCCATCCTCGCACTGAGTTTCACCATCATATTTATTATGCTGACCATGCTGGTTTCCGTTTGGCAGAAGCTTGGTCTGGAAAGAGATATTGCTATAGGTACGATTCGTTCCGCAGTACAGCTTCTGCTGGTGGGTTATGTCCTTCAGTTTATTTTCAACTCGGATCATCCTGCTCTGATTATTGTTATTGTAGCTTTTATGATTACTGTGGCATCGATCAACGCGGGCAAGCGCGGCAAGGGACTTCGCCGAATCTCTCTCTATATTGCAGCTGCCATTACGGTGACCGAGCTATTGATGATGGGGCTGCTGTTAGGTCTTCACATCGTGGAGCCGACCCCGCAATACATCATTCCTTTGAGCGGCATGACGATCGGAAATGCGATGGTTGTCTCGGGGCTGTTTTTGAATCAGATGAAACGTGAGGTCGAGGCTTCCAAAGGCGAAATTGAGACACTGTTAGCCCTAGGCGCTACGCCAAGGCGTGCATTTCAGGATGTATTAAAACGCTCTGTAAAATCAAGCATGATTCCGACCATTGACGGTATGAAAACCGTTGGGCTTGTGCAGCTTCCAGGCATGATGACCGGCATGATTATCGCAGGAGCCGACCCGGTCGAAGCTGTCCGTTATCAGATTTTGATTGTGTTTGCCTTCACCAGCTCAGCTGCCATTACCAGCATCATCTTGAGCTTACTGACATATCGGCAGTGGTTTACTTCGGATATGCGGTTACGCTCAATGTAGAAGGAATTAACCTGACCAAGAAAGGGGGCACTCGGGGTGATAAGCCATTCAAACGCTGTTGATTCTTCGGATCATGGCCAGGAAGTGAGCCAACGTCAGGGTTTGGAGCTTTTTCTGGAAGATACCCTGCTCGAACTTCACCAAGCAGACCTGATTAGGTTCGACGATAAGGAATGGTATTGGAGCAAACCCGACATTGCCCACCATACCTTCATCTATATGCACAAATTTACGGGTAAACTGATGATGAACGGGACCGAGCACCCGGTCAACCGCAAATCTGCCTTCCTCTGCACGCCTGGCACTGCCCTGGAATTATCCAGTGACGCAGGAAACGAGACCGAGCTGTATATCATCAGTTATGATCTGTTCCGTGCTGCAGAGAAAACTGACGAGCGGCGCATCTATGAACGCGAACTGAACTTCCCGGTAACAGGCTGGATACAAGGCCCTTATTACGGCATACAACGTATTGCAGCGCAGTTGACTGCTGAAACCGGACAGCCTGCTCATAAAAAGAAACTGCTGATGACCGAGCTGCTGACCATGCTCTGGCCTCAGGAAGTGCAGACGGGTACTGAAGGACAAGGGGATGCGAACCAGTGGCTCCAACTCACGATGCAATATATGCGTGACAACTATATGCATGAGATCAAACTGGAGAAACTGGCTGAACTGGCAGGCATGCATCCATCGTATTATTCACAGCTCTTCAAGAGTCGGATGCACAAAAATCCGATTGAATATTTAACCCATTTGCGCATGAATCGGGCCAAGGAGCTGCTGATGGCCTCGGACATGCGCATTCGTGACATTGCCCGAAGTGTCGGTTACCGGGACGAGTTCTATTTCAGCCGCCGTTTTCGAAATCATGCCGGATACGCACCGACAACCTATGCGAAACAGGTACACCGCAACATTGTTTCTCTCTCGTATCCTTACACCGATCACCTGATGACACTTGGCATTACACCTTGCGCAGCTCAGATTCAGGGGCATCTGCCCCATATTCCCAAATCGCTTACTCTGCCATTTCATGCCTATGAGCCTTGGGAGCAAGGTCGTCAGGCCTTCCTGGATGTGAATCCCGACCTCATTTTGACCAAGGACAATGCAGCGGCAAAAGCCATGGAACATATCGGAGATGTCGCTCCGATTATCACCATTCCCTGGAATCAGACCGATATGTTCGGTCATCTTCATACGATTGCATCTATCGTGGACCGCACCCAGGCAGCGAATGACTGGCTGGAACGGCACGAACGCAAGGCTGAGCGTGCACGCAAGAAGATCAGGGAGACGGTGGGACACGCCACTGTTGCGGTCTGTACATTAACTGCGAAGGGACCGCGTATGTACAGCACCCGCAACTTCGGCCATGTGTTCTACCGCAGCCTGGCGTTGAATCCCCCTGAACGTATTCAATCCGAGCTCGCTGGCAAACCTCCCGGCGTAGGATTCAACTGGATGTCCATAACTCCCGGAGAATGGGATGGACTCGAGGCCGATATCCTGCTGCTCGCTGTTACTTCGATGAAGGAACGTGAGTTGCTGCTGCAGCAGATCGCTGCTGATCCACGCTGGAATCGGTACCCTGCCGTACGGAACGGACGCGTTCATATTATAGATTGGAATTCCTGGGTCGTATACGCTCCCTATTCCATCAACATCCAACTGGATGAAGCCGTAACGCTGTTGACGAATAACGTACCCTTTTTGTAATCTAAAAAATGTCCATCTCCCAAATCTTAATTTATGCCATGTACGGGCCTGAATTAAGATTTTATAATGAACTCTAATTGATAATGATAATCAATAACAGCAGAAATGATCTTGCTGGCAACAAAAGGAGTGACCCCCATTCAACATCCGGGACTGCCGCGTCGTCCGTCCAATTCTCGAAAATCCCCGGTAATGGTTGGCCTAATGTTTTTGTCAGCCATCGCCATTCTGCTGATTAGCCTGTTTGTCGCCATTTCGCTGGGTGCCAAATCGTTAACACTCGAAACGGTATGGTCTGCCATATTTCAGTATAACCCGGCTCTGACACCTCACCAGATCATTCATGAGCTCCGTCTTCCCCGGGTTATTGCTGCTGCTATCGTTGGCGCTGCCTTTGCTGTTGCTGGTGCCTTAATGCAGGGAATTACCCGTAATCCGCTGGCAGATACGGGGGTGCTGGGCATTAACGCCGGCGCCACATTCATGGTTGCATTGAGCTTTGCCCTATGGCCAGGACTGCCTTATGCCTGGCTAATGGGGCTTTCATTTGCTGGTGCGGTGCTGAGCACCCTGTTTATTTTCCTGCTTGGATCAGCCACGCCTGGGGGCCTGACATCCATGCGGCTGACTGTTGCAGGTGCTGTCGTTGCAGCCATGCTAAGCTCGCTCAGCACGGGTGTCGCCATTTATTTTGACCTGAGTCAGGATCTCGCTTTCTGGTATGCGGGCGGCTTTGGCGGCATTGAATGGCGGCATCTGAGACTTATTGTTCCTGTGCTTCTGGTTACGTTGCTGCTGACCATGCCTCTCGCCCGGCGCATATCACTCATGTCGCTTGGGGAGGAAGTTGCGCTTAATCTGGGGATTCGTATTCGCATGACCAGACTGCTCGCGCTGACAGCTGTCGTCATACTGGCTGGCGTGTCCGTATCCGCCGTTGGCTCCATCGGCTTTGTCGGGCTAGTCATTCCGCATATTTCCCGCAAGCTGGTCGGCGTCAATTACAGTCTGATCATTCCCATGTCCTCCCTGCTCGGAGCCATCCTTCTGGTATTGGCCGACCTGGGCTCACGCATTGTGAATCCACCGGAGGAACTGGCGGTAGGCATCATGGTTGCCTTTGTCGGCGTACCGTTCTTCCTCTATCTGGCCCGCAAGGAAAGGAGGGCATTGTAACGATGAGATCCAATGTGCCCTCACGAGGGAAACGATCCATTGTCGTCAGTGTTACGCTGCTCTGTATCGCATGTGCAGTGATCGTGGTCAGCCTGAATACAGGGACGATCCGCCTCTCTCCCTTGGCTGTGCTGCAAACCCTGCTTGGCAATGGTAGTCCCGAAAATCAGATTGTATTGTTCGATTACCGCCTGCCCCGCATTCTGATTACGGTACTCGCCGGAGCAGGACTGGGCATCTCGGGAGCCGCCCTGCAAGGTATCACGCGCAATCCGCTTGCCGATCCCGGCATTCTTGGTCTTCATGCTGGAGCAGCCCTGGGGCTCATAGTTTTCGTAAGTCTGTCCTATTCGATCGACGGCTCGGTTGCCCTGCTGATCCCATTGTTTTCTTTTGCAGGAGGTGTCATCTCGGCACTGATCATTATGGTGCTGGCCTATGACCGACATAACGGGGTATCTCCCATCAAGCTCATTCTTGTCGGTATCGCTGTCGCCGCCGGATTTCATGCGTTAACGTTGTATCTGTCCCTGCGCCTGGATGAAGACACCTATTCCTTCGCTGCCCGCTGGCTGGCCGGCAGTGTGTGGGGACGGGACTGGATTCATGTGCAGGCACTGCTGCCTTGGATTGTACTCTGTGTCCCCTACATCTGGAGCCGTTCCAAAACGCTGGACGCTTTTGGTCTCGGAGACGCGGCCGCAACCGGCATTGGCACACCTGTCAGATCCCAACGCATATGGCTTCTTTTATGTACTGTGGCGCTGTCCGCCGTGAGTGTATCCATGGCTGGCGGCATCGGCTTCATCGGGCTGGCAGCACCACATCTCGCCCGCAGACTCGTCGGTCCCATGCATCGCCACCTGATTCCGGCGGCCGGACTGATCGGCATGGTGATCCTGGTCGCAGCGGATACGATTGGCCGAACGATTTTTCAACCGAACGCCATCCCCGCAGGAATTGTGGTGGCTGCCATCGGTGCGCCCTACTTTTTATATCTGCTGGTGAGAACCAAATGATTGATACGCTGATCTACCTTTTTAAACCTATTACTAACTAGCATCCAAGTGATGTTCAAGGAGAATGTGAATATTCATGGTAAAGAAAAATCTACTGCTCACCCTGAGCCTGTGTCTGATATTTGTGCTTGCTGCTTGCGGAACTGCCAGCCCTTCAGGCTCTTCATCTGCTGGCAGCACTTCAACCGATAATGCTGCCGAACAAGAGGGTAATAGCCCGGATTCCGGAGAACAGCGCATCGCGTCCATGTCCATTCATTTGACCAACGACCTGCTGGCGCTCGGCATCACACCTGTAGGTTCCGTTATTGGCGGCGAAGCCAAAGGGTTCCTGTCCCATGTCGCAGATCAACTGCAAGACACAACTCCACTCGGTCCGGTGAAGGATCCCGACATGGAAGCACTGCTTGCCCTGAAGCCTGATGTCATTTATCTGGATGAAGAATTCTCCGGTGATGACATTGCCAAGTTTGAGAAAATTGCTCCTGTGCATGTATTTAATCTGGATGACGGCACATGGCGTGACCATCTGAAAGCCATCGGCAAACTGGTGAACCGTGAGAAGGAAGCGGAACAGTACATTCAGGATTATGCAACCGAAACTGATGAAGTAAAATCGCTGATTCATGACGAGATCGGTGACGGTACCGTGATGGCCATCCGTGTAACGGCCAAAGAATTGCGCGTGTTCAGTACGCGCCGTCCAATGGGTCCGATTTTGTATGATGATCTCGGGCTGACCCCGGCCAAAGGCATCACCGACATTGATTCCTCGAAGCCTTACCAGGTCATTTCCCGTGAAGTACTGCCTGACTTCGATGCAGATGCCATCTTCGTGGTGGTGAACTCAGATGAGGAAGCGGAAAACATGTTCAAAGAACTGCAAAACAATCCGATCTGGCAAGGTCTGAAAGCCGTTAAGTCAGGTCACATCTATACGATCGGTGCACAACCTTGGCTGGACTATTCCGCGATCGGCAACAAAATGGCGCTGGATGAAGCCAAAGAGATGTTTACCCAAAGTAAATAAGGAACATGTCACGATAAAATGACAAAAAACCTCGCTTACGAAACTGGAGAGAATTACAGTCACTAACACTGCCTGTTCTCCTCCGTTCGAAGCAGAGGTTTTTTTCTGTATATGTCAAATAAGCTAATGCTGCTGTCATTGCTCATATGGTACAAACAACAATCTCAACATCCGTATCAGCAAACGTATCCTGAATAATACCGCTCACTTTATCCCACTTCAATCTGTCGAGCCCGCAGCCAATTTGTGGCATCGCCAGCTTGCCGATTCCTTGTTCTACGCATATGTCGCGCATGGATTTCACAGCTTGAGTAAATGATGCATAGGTCGGTTTGTTTGAAAACTTCGCCTTGGTCACGAGATTCAGTGTACGTCCTACCGGGTAACACTGGCCGATCTCCAGCGGCTCCTGTTTTGCCTGTTCCTGCAGAACCTCCAATCCGAATCTTTGCCGGAACTGTACTGCGATCCCTGCACCCATTCGCGCATCCGCTGAAATGCAGTGAGCAAGCGTATAGGCTTCATCCAACGCAAACAAATCCTGTTGTATCTCTCGGAATTGCATCCAAATCCTCTCCTTTCCGAAAAAAGTTTAATCACTCGCCAGCCAAATGCAGACGATCTTGAAATGCCTTGAATGTTTTCTGTCCAGTTGACCGATCGAATACGGCAAATACGATTCGCTCAAATGAATGCCTGAAGTTTTCCTGTACCAAAACATCATGAAAATACTTTGCTACATCAACCGGATCATTCCGGAACACTCCGCAACCATAAGCACCAAGGACAATGACGCGGTGTCCGTTTATCACAGCCACGTCCAAAATAGATCGAATTCGTTGTTTCATGACCGCTTCGATCTGCTGCTCATTTGCTTCCTCCCGTTCTCTCACGACGCCAGCATTAACCGCTGGGGCCGTAATGAATGAAGATACATAGACCTTATCCAACAGCCGGTCCTCATCATCCCGAATGACCGGAACATCCGGTGAATAGATCATGTAATCCGAGTACAGACAAGTACGCAGCTTGCGATTGTGGTCATACATTTCATTCATTTGTACGATACATGGGTATAACCCTGTAGACCGGGCCAAACTCTCCTCCTGTGCCTGACTTCCTCCCAGGAAACCTCCGCCAGGATTTTTCGCTGAGGCAAAGTTAAGACAAACGACATCCGTTCTCCCCTCGTCCACTACGAGACGTGAAGCTGCAGCAAGTGTGGTCTCGCCCGTGACTTCGATCTGAACAGCTGCTGCCTCAGACAATGGCCGCAATTGACGCACCTGCTCCCGAAGTGCAGGAAGCGCGTTGGGACGGTATAGAACCGAACCCTGGATTGCTTTTTTCAGATCTGCATCGATCCGTACCCTGCGATCATATCCGTTGATATATTGTCCTTCTTCCAAAATAGCCAGTGTCTCCTGAGCGATACGTGCCCGGCCTGAACGCTGGTTATTGCTTTTCAGTTGATTCGTACTTTTTCGTTGATTCTTTTCATTCATCCTAATCACTTCCTATATTTTCTCTCAGACGGGTCAAAATTTCGCCCAGCCAGTTCGTTCCCCGCCATGTTCTTCGGTTTCGAATGCGTGGATCTTCCTCTGCCAGCCCAACACCCCAGATTCGATCATCCGGGCTTGCTTCGACAAGGGTCGTCCCGCGAGTGGCCAGCAATGCGGCGAGCAGGTTTTCATTTTGTGTGAATTTGGCTTCATTGCCCTCATAAACAATGCGTTTGCACTCGGCTTCCCATATCTTCTGGTCAAACCCGGCGACCTGTCTGCCAAGCTTTTTTTGTACCGAAGCGGAGCTGGCCTTCAAAATCTTGTCCGCAATGATCTGGTCACCAAACAGCAGCGCTTTCTGATGCATCATGCACTGTTCCGCGCTGGTATACTGGGTTCCGTTCACCGTAAAATCAGCCGGATGCCACTGGGAAAAGGGTGACGCGGTGCGCCAGAAAAACGTAAACTTCTCCATGATTTCATGTTCTCTCCTCTCCTTTTCATAAAACCATTATGTTGTCAGACGATCCGGGTTCAGCTTGTATAAACGGGAAGGACGGTGTCCTGCATGTCCTGTGAACTCTCCGGTCTCTATCACCCAATCGGCAATTTTGCGCCGGAAAGCGGCAGCCAGCAGCTTTTTGCCACTGATAATCTCATATACTTTCTGCAGTGCCGTTAACGTAAATGTCTCCGGCATCAGATTAAATGCAATATCCGTATACTCCACTTTGGATCGCAACCGTTCCAGTGCATAATGAATCATTTTGGCGTGGTCAAACGCTATGCCCTCAACCTCTGTTACTGTCATGCTGCTGCTTCGCACACTGCCCTCTACCGCTTCCTTCACCTCAATCACAGCCGATAGCTCCTCTGTTCCATTGGACAACATCAACTGTACTCTGCGTTCTGTCGTACGACCTTGTTCATGGAGATGACGTTTCTCTTCCACCAATCGCTGATCTACCCTGAACCACCCAGCTTCACTTGCATCATCCCCAGCTTCCAGTTCAAGCTCACTGCTATCCACAAGTGCCATATAGGAGCAGCTGATAACTCTTGTACGAGGATCACGATGCACATCCCCCCACGTGTACAACTGTTCCAGATAGATGTTATCCAGCCCGGTCTCTGTAACCAGTTCACGGCGTGCCGCATCTTCAAGGGATTCCTGCATCGATACGAATCCGCCTGGTAATGCCCACTTGCCCAGATCGGGATGTCCACCCCGGCGAATCATCAGCAGCTGCAGTGCCGGTTCGGCAAGCTTGCGGTAATTGGACTGAGCTTCACTCCGTATGGTGAATACAAGCATATCCACCGTTACGGATGGACGCTCATAATCCCCGGCATCATATGTCTCCAGAAACTGTTGCTCACTTATACTTACGTGATCCTGATGCTCCGATGGACGACCACCAGAATGACCTTCGTTTGCCATATATACGACTCCGTTCTGTTATTAACATTTTGTTATTAACAATTAGACAATAAGACATTAACACAGCTTTTTTCCTCCGTCAATATTTCCCATGCTTTAAGTACAAACCATTCTTTCAGTTGTTTATTTTAATACAATTGTGTTATATTGTTTTTAATTCAGTCGTGTTATAAAAGGAGGATGTACGCCGTAATGAAAAGAATCGTGTTACTGGATGTTCTCAGGGGGTTTGCTATTATCGGTACACTGGGTACAAATATTTGGCTTTTTGCCTATCTTGGCAACTTGAACAAAATGTTTGGAGATCCGCTTCAGCCATGGTGGGCATCAGGAGATCGCATATTGCAAACGCTGATGCTTCTGCTGGTAAACGGAAAGTTTCTCGGCCTGCTTACACTTCTCTTCGGAGCTGGCATGGAATTAAAGAGACAAAAAGCACTGCGCAAAGGATACACCTGGCCTGGCATTTACATATGGACATGTGTGCTGCTGTTCATCGATGGTTTGCTGCATTACACGTTGGTGATGGAATATGACGTGTTGATGAGTTATTCGATAACAGGCATCATGGTGTCTTTCATCATCCACCGTTCCCGTCGTTTCATTTTGATCATCATGGGGATCATGGGCAGTATACACTTCATTGGAGTGGGCGGAATTACAGCATTGCTGGCACTTTCGGAGTCCGGTTCTCCCTTTAATGGCATGGGGATAATTACGCAGCTATATGCAGCGGGAACGTGGTGGGAGCAAGTCCTGTTCCGGCTCAGCAACTTCGTTTTCTTTCGAACGGAATCCATCGCGATTATCCCTCTTAATATATTTCTGTTCTTGTTTGGTGCCCTGCTCATGCGTGCGGGCGTATTTTCAGACCACCCTTCCGGACAACGTAAACGCAGTAAATTAATGAACATCGGACTTGCCGCAGGCATTCCGCTGAACCTGCTCCTGCTGATCCCCGGAGGAATGATGGACCTGTTTGTTCGTTACATCAGTGCGCCCGTCCTTACGCTGGGCTATCTTGGTCTGATTGCTTACTTGTTGGAAAAAAATACATTTCCCCGCCTCTTCGAGCGTTTTGGAGAAATCGGCAAGATGGCGCTGAGCTGTTACATTTTGCAGAACATTCTGGCTTCCGTGCTCTTCTATGGTTGGGGTCTGGGATTAGGCGGTCATCCGTCCTCGCTTCTGGTCCTGTGTATGTGGGCCGGCATCTGTATCCTGATGATGTTATTCTCACATGTATGGCTTCGCAGATTTTCGCTGGGTCCGGTCGAGTGGCTTTGGCGCAAGCTCTCGATCTCCCCAGCAGCCAAACATCCGTCACGATCTGAACCAATGTAATATCGAGCTATCCCCCTTCTATCCATTTGTAAAATGTTTTCCCATCCAAACAGGGCTGCGGATCCTATCCGGGGCTCTGTCTTACTGTTTGCAAATACAATCCTCCCTTGGATTTAGGGGGCGTTCTCAAACCCAGTTAAGTGCACGTTTTTGATATCACAAATCTCTTGACGATATGTCAGATAAAACCTATGCTTTAGTTAGTCGACTAATTAAAAGGATGGGAGCTTATGAATTCAGCCCGAAATGAACGGCTACTGGGGCAGTTATCCGAACTCGTGAAGCTGCAGCGTTATAAAGTTCATGAGAAGCTTGTTAACCACCCCGAGCTGTACCCCGGACAACCGCCACTGCTGTTCCAGCTTGACCGGGAAGATGGTCAAACCCAGAAAAGTCTGGCCGAGCAGCTTCGCCGCGCCCCTGCAACCGTTACAGTCATGCTCAAACGTATGGAAACTGCTGGATATGTAAGGCGTGAAGCCGATCCGAATGATCTGCGTAGTCTGCGTGTTTATTTGACCGATCAGGGACGAGCAGCGCTCGAGGATTTGAGAGAAGCGTTCCAAGCACTCGAACGCCAGGCTCAGGAAGGTTTTACACCAGAAGAGACACAACTGATGTCAGCGCTTGCACAGCGCATGATTCAAAATCTCCGTGAATCGTGAGTCATGTGTGGTTTTTTTACAGCATGATTCTAAGTAATACGGAATGAGGTGATTTTCCTATTGTGGACGTTAAAACGATTTTTGACCCCTTATAAGACAGCGGCCATACTCGCTCCACTACTCATGGTACTTGAGGTCGCCATGGACCTGCTTCAGCCGAAGCTGATGTCCAGCATCGTGGACGATGGTGTACTTGCGGGAGACCTGTCCCACATTGTGCGCACGGGACTGTTCATGCTTTTGTTTGCCCTGATCGGCTGGGTTGGTGGTGCAGGCTGTACGCTCTTTTCCAGCAAAGCATCTGTTGGATATGGCACCGATCTGCGTCAGGAACTGTTCGATCATATTCAAACCTTTTCCTTTCGTAATCTGGATACGTTCCAGGAAGGGTCGCTGATCACGCGGCTAACGAGTGATATTACCCAGATGCAGACTTTTGTGCAGATGCTTCTGCGAATGTTCATCCGTTCACCCATGCTGATTATCGGCAGTATTATTATGGCCTTTACGATCAGTATCAAGCTGGCACTGATTCTATTGATGACCGTGCCCGTTCTCTTTGTTATTTTGTATATCCTCATATCTGCTTCCTACCCGCTATTTGCCAGCGTGCAGAACAAGCTGGATAAAGTGAATGCCGTTCTCCAGGAAAATCTCGCTGGTATGCGTGTCGTCAAGGCTTTTGCCCGTGCCAGTATGGAGAAAAAGCGTTTCAACCAATCCAATGAGGATTATACGGGAACAGCCGTAAAAGCCTGGCGCATCGTTACACTGAATGCACCTGTCCTTAGCTTGATGCTGAATGCGACGATTGTGGCCGTATTGTGGTTTGGAGGCTTTCAGGTTGTAGGAGGCGATATTGCAGCCGGGGATCTGATTGCTTTTATTAACTACGTAACGGTGGTGCTCTCATCCCTTACCTCCATCGGCATGATGATGATGAGTTACTCCCGGGCCAAGGTGTCTGCCGCACGGATCAACGAAGTCCTGCATACGGAGCCTGATATTCAATCCGGCAAGGAGATACTTCATGAAAAAGTGCAGCTGAATCAGGTAGATTCGATCCACCCCAATCCGGCCTCCATGCCCGCCAACATAACAGGTGAGGTGGAATTCCGGGATGTCTATTTCCGTTACGATGGTGAAGATGCTCTCACGGGAATTACGCTTACAGCCCGTGCCGGGGAAAAAGTGGCGTTACTTGGTTCCACAGGTTCAGGCAAAACATCACTCGTACAGTTGATTCCCCGCCTGTACGATGCCTCGCTGGGTGAAGTGCTTGTAAACGGAGTTAATGTGCGGAACTGGGATCTTCAGCTGCTTCGCAGCCGGGTGTCCATCGTATTGCAGGAATCCATTCTGTTCAGTGGCAGCATCCGGGATAATATTGGTTTCGGCAGACCAAATGCCACCGATGCCGAGATTCGTGCAGCCGCACAGGCAGCGGCAGCGGATGAATTTATCATGAACCTGAAAGATGGTTATGACACGGAGCTGGGACAACGGGGAGTCAATCTATCCGGTGGGCAGAAACAGCGTATTTCCATTGCCCGTGCCCTGCTCATGCGACCGGAGGTTCTTATTTTGGATGACAGTACGAGTGCAGTCGATCTGCGGACCGAAGCAAGCATACAGAAAGCGTTACATTCCCTGATGAAAGACAGCACGACCTTTTTGATTGCACAACGCATTTCCTCGGTGAAGGATGCAGACTGCATATACGTGCTTGATGAGGGGAAAATCGTGGCAAGTGGTACCCATGACGAACTCATGGCCAATTCCACCCACTATCAGTCCATTTATTATTCACAACAACGGAAGGAGGATGTTCAATTTGGCTAAACCTGCATCTTCCTCCATACAGCCACCTGTCGTTCCTCCCATCGGAAGACCGCCAGGCAGGGGAACCGTTCCCAAAGTAAGAGCCAAAAATGCCAAGCATGCCATCCTCCGAGTCTGGTCGTACATGGGACGACATCGCAAAGGGGTTATCGTGGCTCTGGTGCTTACTGCTCTGGGAACACTGCTTAATCTGGCTGGACCTTACCTTCTTGGGCGTGCCGTCAATGAGCATATCGTTCCAAAAGTGACAGATGGTCTTCTGAAAGACTGTCTTCTGTTGCTGACTGTATACGTGCTGAGCTCGCTTATGATGTGGGGGCAGTCCTACGTCATGATCGGTGTTTCCCAATTGACGGTGAAGGATCTGCGTCAGGCTTTGTTCTCCAGGTTGCAGCAGCTGCCTATCAGCTTTTTTGACAAAAATCAAAGCGGAGATCTGATGAGCCGGGCCACCAATGATGTCGATAACGTGTCCACCACCCTAAACCAGAGTGTCACGCAATTGATGTCCAGTGCCATCCTGCTCGTCGGTTCACTGTCGATCATGTTTGCACTGGATCTCCGGCTGACGCTGCTCAGTCTGGTGACGGTGCCGTTGATCACGATCGCCACCAAGCTGATTGCTTCCAGGACCCGCAAACATTTCTCTGCCCAGCAGAAATTGCTCGGTGAATTGAATGGTTTTGCGCAGGAAACGATTGCCGGACAAAAGGTGGTTGCCGCTTATAATCGTCAAGAGCAGGCACACAAGCATTTTGTAAACCTGAACGAAAAACTCCGTACATCCAGTACGCAGGCACAAACTGTATCCGGATTGGTCGGGCCTACAATGAACGTTATGAACAACATCGGATTTGCCATCCTGGCAGCAGTTGGTGGATGGATGGCCTACCACGATCTGACGTCAATTGGACTGATTGTGAGCTTTCTCGCTTACTCCCGCCAGATTGAGCGGCCGATCAATGATCTGGCGAACCAGTACAACCTGATCCAGGCAGCCATTGCTGGTGCTGAGCGTGTGTTTCAGATTATTGATACACCGAGTGAATATGACGAGAAACAGCAGAAACAATTGAACCACATTCAGGGCAAAGTTGTTTTTGAAAATGTGTCTTTTGGATACAATTCCGAAAGAGAGATCTTAAAAAATGTCAGCTTCACCGCTCAGCCTGGCGAGATGATTGCTCTCGTCGGACCGACAGGTGCAGGCAAAACAACCATTATCAACTTACTCCCCCGCTTCTATGAAATTACAGGCGGAAGAATTACCATTGATGGCTCTGACATCTCGGAACTGGAAAAGGACCACCTTCGGCGCGGGCTGGGCATCGTGCTGCAGGATGCCTACCTGTTCTCTGGCACCATCCGTGACAATATTGCCTATGGCAAGCCGGAAGCCACAGATGAGCAGATTAGGCAGGCAGCCGAGCTGGCCAATGCCCATTCATTCATTCGCAAGTTATCCCAAGGTTACGATACCCCCATTATTGCGGGCGGAAGCAACCTTAGCCAAGGGCAGCGGCAACTGTTGACGATTGCAAGGGCCATCCTGGCGGATCCGGCCATTCTTATTTTGGATGAAGCAACCAGCAACATTGATACCCGTACGGAAATGCAAATTCAGGAGGCGATGCGTACATTAATGAAAGACCGGACCAGCTTCGTGATCGCCCATAGACTGAGCACAATCCGGGAGGCAGATCAGATCCTGGTCATCGATTCAGGTCAGATTGCCGAGCGAGGTAATCATGAGGATCTCATGCAGCAAAAAGGATTCTATTATCAGCTCCAACAAGGACAGCAAAACTGATTCACCGCCTACCCTTCAAGACAAAACGCCGCACGAGGTTCCGTTCATCGGACCTTTGCGGCGTTTTCTTTTGGACTTGAGCGTAACCTCTCTATTCCACAATCATCACAGGCAGCTCCAGAGTAAACGTGGACCCAACCCCTACTTCACTTCGCACCGTAATTTCCCCATTATGATCATGGGCAATCTTCTGGCAGAGTGCCAGCCCAAGTCCTGTCCCTTCTTCCTTGGTTGTATAGAATGGATTAAATATCTCGGCAAGGGCCGGCTCCGGTATACCGCTTCCCGTATCTCTAATGGATGTATAAGCTTTGTCTCCCTCATGAAAAAGAACAATATGTACCTCTCCCGGATCATCCATCGCTTCAAAGGCATTGCGTATCAGGTTAATCAGCACCTGTACAATTTTGTCCCGGTCCATATGCACCATAACTCCTTGCCCGGTCATCTCAAGCGAAATCCGATGACCCCGTGATGCTGCATCCGATTCGGTTAATGAAAAGACGCGTTCAAGGCAGTGACCCAGCTTCTCCGGTTTCATTAGATGTGCCTGCGGCTTCGAGAATTGCAAAAACTCGGCCGTCAGGTCCGTTACCCGGATAACCTCACCCATAATCACTTCGTACCACGGCGCAATGTTGTAAGCTTGTCCACGTGACAACTGCAAGAATCCACGAATCGCCGTGAGCGGATTACGGATTTCATGCGCCATGCCGGCTGCAAGTTCTCCAACAGCCCTGAGCCTTTCCGAACGGTAGACCTCTTCTTCATTCTTCATCCACTTGCTGCGCTGTGCCTGAAATAGTCGCTCCTCTGCAATCGTTATTAACTGCTGGAGGGTCTCTGCTGTCTCCGGATAGACCGAAATGCTATACGTAACCTGTAATCCTTTCAGATCGGTGGTTTGCATCGTACTCATTCGTTCCTCGATACCCGCAACCTCGGGCAAAATGATTGAAAATCGATCTCCCGCATAGCGGGATACCCCATACGCATCCGCGAAATGTCTGGAGATGCTGTCCCCTGTCCCCGTTATAATCGTGCTCCAATTATCTTCCACTTCCTTGTTGAATCCGTTGAAATTCTGAATATTCAGAAGGATTAAGAAAAAGGAACGCTCCTTGTCAGCCGTCTCTTGCAGTGCATTCATATATCCTTCGTAGTTGAGCATGCCAGTAAGTGGATCGTGCAGGGTGAGGAAATGATTTTTTTCGCGCAATCTGCGTTTCTCGGCTTCGCTATTAATCAGTGTATGGTACAGAAAAATAATCACAAAAGCTGTGAGTACATCAAACAGGGAAACCAGCAGTGTGTAAGCATCTATGGTGACATAGGAAAGGCGAATCGAAGTATATTCCAGCACGAGCAGGAGAGAAATGGGTAGAGTTTGAACTACTCGCTGTTTATCCTGAATCATCGTCATGATGAGCAGGTAATACAGCATGTTACACCAATTCAGTTCACTGAAATAATGGAACAGCCCGAGAAAAACCCAGTGGATTTTCTGCAATACAGGATATCGTCTTTCCCCATAAATGCTTGCAACAAACAGGGCTCCCGCAATGATCATCAATGTGAGGCTGGAAGTGCGGCCCAGAAAATAGGAGGACAGGATTACAAGCAGGCAACCCAGCGGGAATATAACCCTTTTCATCGTGTACGTTAGCAAACAGCCTCGCCCCCTTTGACAATCTACTCACATCTAACATTTTATTTACATGTATTATAGCCATAATGAGTAGCTAATGTTGTCGATTAATGGAATCTCTCCAAATTGGAACGGAAGGTCCTGTGGAATAAATACCCATATACATTCTGTATCGAACAATATTTCAGAACACACTTCATATTTTTTTGGTATGCTATACTACAATAATGGATTTATTTTCAATAAAATCCGGAATGTGAAGGAGATTTTCATGATACAACAAAGAAAACCAATTGGTTTGGGCACATTTTCTCTGCTTATAGTGGCTTTGGGATTTGCATTTAATTATGCGTGGGGACCTCAGGATTTTCGTTTCAGTTACTATCTCTTTCATCAGATGAACTGGCCAATCTATAGCAAAGGTGATGAAGGATTTGTTATTCCAACAGTAATAACTGCAATCTTCTGGATCCCTGCCATATTCATTGCAAGAAATCACAATGTACACTATGGAACCAAAACGGCTTCAATCCTGGCTGGAATTATGCTGCTGTTCTGTTTCATCGGCCCTTTGGTTACTGTGATAGAGTGGATTATCCATTCATAAAGACAAGACAAAGCCAGCACTCTGATATCCAGAGCGCTGGCTTCTTCTTTCTTTCTAATCAACTTAACTATTTCTTCGCCATGTATTTGCGGATATCGAATGCAACAGCCGCAACAATAATTAATCCTTTGATAATCAGCTGCCAATATGGGCTTACGCCGATAAAGGTGAGGCCGTAGTTGATCACCCCGAAGATGAGAACACCTGCCATAACACCAGGAACCGTACCAATACCACCGGCAGTAGAAACCCCGCCCACGACACATGCCGCGATTGCATCCAGCTCATACATGTTGCCGTAGTTGTTCGTCGCACCACCTGTGCGTGCTGCCTCCAGCACACCACCCAGCCCATACAATGCTCCCGCAATGGCATACAGGGCGATCAGATTGCGAGCCACATGGATCCCTGACACATGCGCTGCCTGAATGTTACCGCCGATGGCGTACATATTTTTGCCAAGACGGGTTTTGTTGAAAACGACCCAACAGATTAACGCAACAGCAAGTGCGATCAGTACAATATAAGGAATGGAATAACCACCGCCCAGATCAATGTATCCCGAACCGATAACCGTAAAGTCTGGTCTGAGTCCTCCAATCGGCTGTGACTGATTCGGCTCTGTATCAAAATAAATCGAGTTCAAACCATACACGGCCACCATCGTACCGAGTGTCGCGATAAAAGGAGGCACGTGCAATTTGGCTACAATAATTCCGTTCACCAGCCCTACGACCAGACCGGCTACAATTCCGATAATAATAGGCAATCCTACCCACAATTGTGGCAGATCGGGGAAGAACCGATTCGCGTACTCATCAATCTGCAGCATCGATGCGGATACCACTGCCGTCAGACCAACCACCCGTCCAGCAGACAGATCGACTCCGCCGGTAACAAGGATGAAGGCCGCCCCAAGTGCGATGATGGCCCGAGTGGAGGATTGCTGTAGAATATCCCGAAGCGTAGAGAATGCAAGGAAGTTTGGATCGGCAATGGCAATACCAATGACGAGCAAAATCAGTACGATAAAGATGGCGCGCTGCGTTACATATTGCTTCACCTGATTGATTACTTGTGTGTTCATCTGTTCCCTCCTGTCTAAGCCATCCGCTGCTGAGCGGCCAGCCTCATAATTTCCTGCTCTGTTGCCTCGGCTCCCTCTACAATACCGGTCAGCCTTCCTTCGCTCATGACCATGATCCGATCCGACATGCCCAGCAGTTCAGGCATCTCCGAGCTGATCATAATTATGCTTTTGCCCTGACGGGCCAGTTCAGTGATAATCGTATAAATTTCAAACTTGGCTCCCACATCAATGCCCCGTGTCGGTTCATCGAGCAGCAAAATTTCCGGCTCGGTCAGTAACCACCGCGCCAAAAGCACTTTCTGCTGATTACCCCCAGAGAGGTTGCGAATCAGCGTGTTAACCGAAGGCGTTTTGGTTCTAAACTTCTGGGTTTGCTCCCGTGCCTCTTCGCGTCCCTTTTTCTCATCCAGCAGTCCCACTCGGTTTCGATACCGTCCCAGACTCGCAATAATCGTATTTTCATAGACCGACAACACCGGGAAAATTCCCGTAACCCTCCGTTCCTCGGTCAGCAAAGCCATGTTATGACGTTTCGCTGCGGCCGGTGAGTTAATCTTCACTTTGCGTCCGTGAATGGAGATCGTACCCGAAGCAAGTCCGCGGAGTCCAAACAGGGATTCAATCAGTTCCGTCCGCTGCGCTCCAACGAGTCCGCCAATGCCAAGCACTTCGCCTTTTCGGAGCTCAAACGTTATATCCTTGAACGACTGAGGCTGGTTCGAAGTCAGGCCTTCTGCCTTCAAAATCACTTCTCCAGGGACGTTGGTCCGTTCCGGAAAACGTTCGTCCAGATCACGTCCAACCATCCGGGTGATGATCAGATCCGTGGTCAGCTCAGCCGCATCCCAGGTACCGACGACGAAGCCGTCACGCATGATGGTCACTTCGTCCGAAATCGTAAGAATTTCCTCCATTTTGTGCGAGATGTAAATGATCGACACGCCGCGGCTCCGAAGCTCATTAATAATGGCAAAGAGCTGTTCCACTTCCTTGCCTGTCAGGGACGAAGTCGGTTCATCCATGACAATGACTTTGGAATGAAAAGAGACTGCTTTGGCAATTTCCATGGATTGAATTTTGGATACGGATAATGTTCCTGCCTGCGCTTTCGGATCAATATCCAGATTCAGATCCTTAAACAAGGCCAGAGTATCGGCATACATCTTCTTCTCGTCGACCAGTAACCCTCTCATCGGAAAACGCCCCAGCCATATATTCTCCATCACAGGACGGTGGGGAACCGGATTCAGCTCCTGATGAATCATGGATATTCCATGCCCCAGCGCCGCTTTGGAATTCGGGATGTCTGCCTCTTTTCCTTCGATTCGGATCGCCCCTTCGTCCGGTCGATACATGCCGAACAGACATTTCATAAGTGTGGATTTGCCTGCCCCATTCTCCCCCATCAGGGCATGGACCGTTCCTGGTTTTACCTTCAGCGTAACTTGACTAAGTGCCTGCACACCCGGAAATGCTTTGGATATGCCATCCATCTCCAGCAGGTAAGGTGATTCCATGTTGGTTCCTCCCTTCCATATGCCCAGAAAAAAGGACGCCACCTGTAAGACGGACGTCCCTCTCTGCTGCTGTTACTGGGCGTCGGCAATGTTGTCTTTCGTAATTTTCTTGTAGGCGATCCAGACATATTTGCCATCCGTAATGTCATACCCCGTATTTTCCTTCGTAGGTGTCTCACCCTTAGCAAGCACGGATGCCAAAGCGACTGTCGCAGCGCCCTGGTTCTTGGCGTCATTCAATACGGTCCCCAACATCGTGCCGTCCTGGAGGGCCTGAATGGCAGGAGCCGTTGCATCCACACCTACAACAGGCATTGCTTTACCGTCCTTGAAGTACCCTGCTGCCTTCAATGCCTCAATGGCACCCAGTGCCATGTCATCGTTGTTGGCAAGCACGGCTTCGATCTTGTCGCCATGGGAAGCGAGAAATGCCTGCATTTTCTCCTGGCCTTTGACCCGGTCCCACATCGCTGTATCTTCCGCCAATGCCTCTACTTCAATACCGGCATCCTGGATCGCCTGTACGGAATATTTGGTCCGCAGCTCCGCATCCTGATGGCCCGGCTCCCCTTTCAGCATGACGTATTGCAGTTTGCCATCCCCGTTCTTGTCTGCTTCCGGATGGGCTTTCCAGTAATCCACAATCAGCTGGCCTGAGATCGTCCCCGATTCTTCTGCCTTGGCGCCAACGTAGTACACCTTATCCCATTTGTTCATGTCTTCGGCTACCGGCTCACGGTTCAGGAACACGACAGGGATGCTTGCGGCCTTGGCCTTATCAATGATGACGCCTGCTGCCGTCCGGTCCACCGGATTTACGGCCATGGCACTGTATTTTTTGGATACAAAGAGATCCACTTTCTCATTCTGGGTCGGCTGTGCGTTCTGGCTATCCACGATATCAAGTGTGGCTTTGCCTTCTGCCGCTGCCGTCATGGCATTCCGTACGCCCGTCATGAACGTATCATCGAATTTGTAGATCGCGACACCAATCTTCGGCGTTTCCGTACCTCCTGCTGCCTGCTCTCCTGTGTCCGTTCCAGTACTTCCGCCCGCACTGTCCCCGCCGCTGCTGCAACCAACCGCAGCAACCATAAATGCGGTAAGCAGCAGTGTCATCCACGTTTTCTTCATATCCTAATGACCTCCCCCAAGTTCATTCGGCTTCACCGATGTCTTTATTATGAAAGGGTTTACACGATTTTCGAATACAATATCTTCATCTTTTTTATCGAAATCTTCCTCTGTTGATATATGTCTTCCGTCGTCATTGTACAAAAGGAAACAGCAGCTTCTGATTGTCCATCCAGAACATATTATCGGTGCTTACCAGCTTCGTCTCCAAAGTTACTCTCGCCTGAACCTGTTGATCATTCAGCCGTGCCACCGCCTGATTCAATCCAAGGTAACCTGCGCTGAAGCCATTTTGCACAATAAGGTGCTGGAACACCCCTTCCTGCAGCTGCTCCAGCTGCTGCTGCTCACTGCCAAATCCAACAATCTTGACCTGGTGTTCCAGCTTGCGGCGATGCAGTTCATCGGCTGCTCCCAGAGAGGCCGGTTCCTGAAGGGCAATGAAGCCGTCCACCTGCTGCTGATCCAGCAGCTGCTTCGCTGCCTGCCAGCACACATCCCGGGTAAAGCATACGGATTTGGGTTCGACCTGAATCTCAGGATACTGTTCCAGTGCTTCTAAGACTCCCTGCTCCCGGTGGGTCAGCCCTGGATTCACCGGATCCGGCCCCAGCAAAGCTACGCTGCCTCGCCCTTCCAGAAGTTCGGCCATCGCCTCACCGGCCTGTCGCCCTGCCTCCACATTATCCATGGAAATGACGCTTGTAATGCCTTTTACAGGAAACTCATCGTTGAGAACAATGACCGGAACACTGATTCCTGTGGCATTCGCTGTCTGTGCCTTCTGAATGATGTCGCTTAGTGTCTTCTCACTTAGCGGGTCAACCAGCAGAGCGGAAGCCCCCTGTTCCAGTGCCTGTGTGACCGCCCGAATCTGAGCCTGTTCGCGCGAACTGTACGTGGAGATGTCTTGCCCGGAAAATTCCTGCAGCTCCTTCGCTGGGTGGATCATCGAATCAGGATTGGCTGGTGCATAGGTTGGTGCCTCAGACGGAAAAGCCTCCACGGTCATCAGTTCAGCCCCATTTTCCTTGGCCGCTGCTTCTGCTCCGAGCCTTATGGCTTCGGCAAGTTCACCTGTTCCTGCAGGTGTAATCAGAGCGACACGAGATGGTGGCTGGACCGAATCCGCATTGGATATACCACAGGCTGTGCCAAGGAACAGACAGCAGCTTACTGCAACGATCCCCATGAAGCTGCGTACACCGAGGATGGACGGACTGAACTCATTGAATTGATCTGTACTGAACATCCTGCCAATGAACGCCTTGTTATCCTTGTTATCCTTGTTCTTCATCATGAATTTTGCCTTCCTCCCGTTCGCATTGAATCGGAATCCGAATCCAGACTGTCGTTCCTTCCTCCAGCTCGCTCTCGAACTCAAGACCGCAGTCTTTCCCATAGTAGAGCCGAATTCGGTCATGCACATTGCGCACGGCTACACCTGAGCCCGCACCACTCTTGACGATGGGACTGCCATCCAGTAGTCCCGACACCTGTTCTGCTGTCATGCCGACACCATTGTCCATGATGCGAAACACCAGCATCTCCTTTTCCCGATATACACGGATCTCAATACAGCCTTCCTCTGTGTGATACTCGATACCGTGCACGATGGCATTCTCGATCAGCGGCTGAAGTACCAGCTTCAGTGTCAGGCAATCCAATATATCCTCATCAGCATCGATGCTGAACCTGAATTTGCGCTTGAACCGCATCTGCTGAATCGTCAGGTAATGGTGAGCGTGTTCCAGCTCTTCGCGGACGGTAATTATGGTCTTGCCTTTGCTGAGGCTAATGCGGAACAAACGGGAGAGCGAGGTGATCATGGTAATCACTTCGTCATTACGGCTCATGCCCACCATCCGCACGACAGAATTCAATGTGTTATAGAGAAAATGAGGATTAATCTGGGCCTGCAGCGCTTCCAGTTCGAGACGCCGTTTCTGTTCCTGTTCATGAATGATCTCATTCATCAGGGTACGAATTTTGTTCACCATCAGGTTGAAACGACGGGATAACCGCTCCACTTCAAGCGGTCCTTGGATGGTCAATTCCACGTTGAAATCCCCTCGTTCCACAGCCTTCATCTTCCGTTCCATGCGCCGGATCGGGCGTGTCAAACTGGAAGAGAGCAGCATGGATACGAGAATGACGAGCACCAGAACAACCAGCAGCACCCGGATGAGATAGCCATTGACCTCCTGCCGGGTCGTCATGATTTCATCCAGGTAGGCCACACCAACGATTTTCCATCCGATATTGGCAACAGACTTCACAGTATTCAGCCGTTTCTGTCCATCTGCTTCATCTTCGTAACTGCCTGTGGCGACCAACGCTTGTTCGATATTTTCACTTTTGAGTCCCATGTACATCAGCTGCTGCTGCGGATGATAAACAATATTGCCTGCACTCTCATCAATGATGTAGACATATCCCCGCTGCCCCAGGCTGACCCGCCTGCTCAGTTCATCCATCTGTTTGAAGTTGATATCCACCAGCAGAATCACCTGCCGATCCTGACCGTTTTGCCGCACCGTAATCCCTTTACTCATTGATACGACCCATTTGTAGGGCCCGGCATACATATTCTGGATGTGAGGCAGTGAAAAACTAAGATGGTCCGGCACTCTGAGCGCAGATTGAAACCACCCTTGCTGTGTCACATGGGCGCTTGGTTTTAAATCTGCCGTAGGTCTGTTCTTGAGCAACTCTCCCTTGGAATCAAGCAGGGTAATCGAGATAATGTCCTCCCGGCTGCTGAGCAGTGTATCAAGCTGTTTGTCCACCTGCTCCCCTTCC
The DNA here is from genome assembly GCF_047246825.1 of Paenibacillus xylanilyticus. Taxonomy (GTDB): domain Bacteria; phylum Bacillota; class Bacilli; order Paenibacillales; family Paenibacillaceae; genus Paenibacillus; species Paenibacillus xylanilyticus_B. Next base: position 2,867,333 of record NZ_JBFOLB010000001.1, read on the forward strand.
CATGTCCCGTCCCGCAGCATGTGCTCCTCAATAGCCCGGTACAGATGCGACATGCTCCGGACATAGTCCTCCAGGTTGTAACTGACCTGGTCCACAATCTGTCTCGTTGTCAGCTCGGCGCTGCGTTCGGCAGCCTGGGTGAACTTGTCGTGCAGTAGTAGTGCCATCACGGTGAGCACCAGTACGATGAAGATGGAAAAGGACCACGTGATAATCGATCGGATACTGCTGACCTTTGAAGACCGAAGACGGGAACGCAGTCTAAGCCATAATTGTCCCATCCGCCCGGCAAACGCTCTCATCGTTCTGCACCTTCACTGGTTGTCAGCGCGGACTGCTTGCGATATTCTTTAGGCGAAATGCCAATATGTTTCTTGAAGCAAAAGCTGAAATAATTCGGTTCGGCGAAGCCTACCCGTTCCGCGATCTCAAACGACTTCAGCTCCGTGGAGCGAAGCAGTTCCTTGGCCGCCTCCATACGGATCTGCATCAGATACTGCAGGAACGTAAGCTGCACTTCTTTTTTGAAAATACCGCAAAAATACCCTGAACTGATATGCAGATGACCGCATACCTTCTGTATGGACAGATCAGGATCGGCGTAATGTTCCTTCGTAAACAGCAGTGCCTGCTCCACAATATCCTTGTACACGTGCTGGCGTCCGCTGGCAATCCGATGTTGTACGAGCATACAGACATCCCGCACCTTGCTCTGTGCCTCGAATAATCCAGGTAAACGGAACAAATCCGCATATAACTGAAATCCCGCACCGAAGATATCTTCCATGTCCTCTCCCGATGCCTGCGCCGCCTTCCAAACCGTTGTTAAAACTTCAATCAGATATAGCTGGATGTCACCTCGTCCATGCTCTACCGTAATTTCCCGGAAAATGATCCCCAGGGCGTCTTCGAGCTCTACCTGGGTTCCTGCCTTGAGACAGCGGGTCAGCGCCTGCTGCTTCAACTCGTCGAAACGCAGTTTGCCTGCAGTCTGCCGCTCCACATCCGCAATATAGATGAGTGAATCGGTTCCCGGCACAAGTCGGTAGTCGAGCGCCAGCAGTGCATCTTCATAAGCATGTTTCACATCCGTGAGTGTATCCACCATTGCCCCTGACCCCACTGTGGCCGGGATGCGCAAGTAATGATTAATGCTCCGGATGACATTTTCGAGTGCCTGCTGCTGTCTTTTCTCCCCCTCCGGATGACCCCATCGGTCAACAAAAAGCAGAACAATGGCCTCCTGGTGCATAAAAGCATGTCCTGCCCCATGTTCCGTCCACACCTCTGATGCAATGTTAAGTGCAGCGAACTGCTTCAGCTCCGCATCCTCGGATTGACGCAATGATCCTCCGGATTCATGTTTATCCGTTTCCACCGATCGTTTGCCTCCACCGGTTAATTCCGATTTAAACGTTCCCTCATGGCCGTCATTCTTTTTCCCGTCTCCCTCCATATGCAGCGTCAAAACAGAAACCCCGTACCGCTCACCCTGCAGATCCAGCCCGCATTGTTTCGCTTGACCATGAATGTACGCAGGCGGTTTCTGCCGATGCAGCAGGGTAGCCATCAAATCGGCCTGCACCAGCGGCAGGCTTGTATAGTAATGATCCCGCAGCTGCTGGACATCTTTGCGTTCTGCCACTTCAGATGCCATTTGCGCCCGAAGACGTGTCAGCAGTTCCGTCAGATGTCCGGCCGAGAACGGCTTCAGCAAATATTCGTCCACACTCAGTGAGACGGCCTGCCTGGCGTAATCAAATTCATCATAGCCTGTCAAAATGACAACCTTCACGAGTGGATTGCGTTCCCGCAATCTTCGTGCCAGCTCGAGTCCATCCATAAACGGCATGCTGATATCGGTCACCACAATATCCGGCTCAACCCTTTCGGCCATCTCCAACGCTTCACGGCCATTCTCTGCAAGGCCGACAATTCGCAGATCCAGTGCTTCCCAATCCACCTCTACGACCAGCCCTTCGCGTACATCCTCTTCATCATCCACCAGCAATACCCGGTACACTTGCGAATTCCTCCCTTATTATTTAAGTGGGCTGCGTGCCCAAGCCATATGTCAGCATGTTGCTTCATTCGATTCTACTCGTTCCTCCAAGGTTGCCATCATACTATACAATATTATTTCATTTATGTAACCGCTTACTTTAAAAGATTCCAAACTCCTATTCTGATTACTTACATCTTATATTTATGGTAAATTATAGTCATCTATTCTGTGAAAAAATGCGAGAAGGGAGTGTCATTCCATTGAACAGATTACACGCTGGGTTGGTAACAACAGGAATTGGTGCAATATTGCTCTGTAGTGGGGCAATCACGGAAACTATACGCTCCGAACGACTCCAGTCGTCTACGGAATCATCAAGGTGGGAAGATCATTCTGAGGAATTGAGAAATAAATTAACACGCTCGTGGAGCGGGGGATTAAAAGCAATTCATAGAGTGATGGGTAGTGATGATGATAAGGAAAACCTAAGTGAATGGAAGCTATTTTATAGTTTGGAGCATGCTAAACATCAGATTCCCCGCAAAGAGCGCTCCTCCTTTATTGATCTCTATTACAGCGATACCCGCAGAACTTTACTTGAAAATGGAGATACCCTGCCTGCCCTGCTCCTCAATCCTGACCACTCAAAAGCAATTCAGTTCTGGGAAAAGCATGATGGCACCTATGCGATCATTACAATGGAGAAACAACTGGATGAAGATGGCAAGCGCAAATGGCTTGAAAGTGGTACTCAGATCGTCAACAAGCCCTGATCCGCTTAAAGAGTTCAGGGCTGTGTTGACTTAAGTCCAGTATTAACAGAATCATTGCGAATATGATAGACCGTTCCCGCCCTTCAATCCACTTCAGATGGTGAGCTATCTTTTTCTTGCTCTGAGAGATTAACATTCAATCCTTTTACATAAATCATCGTTGTGTCCGGATTGGTGTGCCCCATAATTTCCGCCAAACGGTGCAGTGGAGTTCGCTCTGCCATGGCATAGCCAAACCGATGACGCAGATCATGTGAACTTAGTCCCTCCAGTCCGGCTGCAGTCATCACCCTCTTAATCAAATGGCGCAGTGCCCGCTCAGTCAAACGATCACTGGTCTTCTCCGAAGGAAACAAATAAGGGGTATCCGGATTCAGAACTGCCATATATGTCTTCAACAACGCCATGCACGTCCTATTCAACGGAACTTTTCGTTGTCCGTTTCGTTTATCTGCTCGTACGATGAGCTGCCCGCTTCGTTTTCCCAGTTCAATATCGGCTGGCTCAAGGTTGCATATCTCCATCGTCCGCAGCCCCGTATGAAACATCAGAGTCAGGATCGTCCGATCACGCAGGGAGTTACCATCGTCAACCGCAGAGAGGAAGGCTTGTTCTTCCATGGCTGTCATTCTGCGAGGGCTCACCTTGTCTTCCGGAATGAATTTCAGAGGTTTGGAAGGATCACTGCTGATCCTGGATTCCGCTGCAGCCCATTTGAAGAAACGCTTCAGTGTGATCAGTCGGCGATTAATGGTAGATGGCTTCAACTGCAGCACGTTCTGTGAATGATTCCGGTAGCTCGTTAACGTGGATGTATCCACGTCTTCGATTCGCATGAGATGTTCTTCTGCAGCTGCGCTTCCTTTGTACCATTCGATAAAATGTTTCAGATCACTCGCATATTCCCTTAATGTTTTGGGCGTTAACTCTCCGTTATACGTAAGCATATGTATGAACTCCTGAACAACCAATTCCCCTTGTGCCGGAACCCCAGATGCCTTGCTCATTTAAAAAACCTCCAAATCTTGACTTATATTAGCGGACATGGTATTATCATATTAATCGATACATTAGCGGACATCAAGTCTGTGGTTTGAATATACCTGATCAGTGTTAATTTCTCATTAGCCCTTTTCAAAATGGTCGTTAAAAAACTTATTTTTTTGGAGGAATCACATGCAAACAGGTACAGTGAAATGGTTTAACGCGGATAAAGGCTTCGGCTTTATCGAAATTCAAGAAGGAAATGACGTTTTCGTTCATTTCAGCGCAATTCAAGGCGACGGTTTCAAAACTTTGGATGAAGGACAACGCGTTCAATTCGAAGTAACTCAAGGTAACCGTGGACCACAAGCTGAAAACGTTACGGTCATCTAATTATATTTAAGCTGCCTTTACAGGCAGCTTTTTGTTTTTATTTCGTTTCTGACCTACCGGATCGCAGACCGACCGAATACCAAATCAAACAAAGCGAGGGATTACACATGGATAAGGAACAATTGATTGCCGAAGTAGCCAAATCTGGCGGTTTCTCCAAGAAGAACGCTGAAAAGGCCGTAACCGTCGTACTCGATTCAATTTTAGAGGCTTTAAAAGAAGGCAAAGAAGTTCAGCTTGTCGGATTCGGAAAATTCGAGGTACGTGATCGTGAAGCGCGCATGGGCAGAAGTCGGAGAACGGGCAAAGAAATCCAGCTTCCTGCAGGGAAAGTTCCCGTATTTACAGCAGGATTAACCATGAAAGAGGCTCTCAATTAAGGCAGCAAACCATGTATTGGAAAGAAGGTTTTCATTCAAACAAACAACAATATATATAATGTAAATGTCGTATTTTCTACCGTTGATGATATTCTTAACTATTATTCCGGCAAGCAGACGAACCAGGATAACGCGAAAGATCACACCCATTCAACAGCCCCATCAGCAGAGTCTGAGCAGACCCTACCACTACCCACTCGCTAAACGAACCCTTTCATATTGGACTACAAAAGCCCTGTTCCGCTGTCATCCGGTCCAGGGCTTGATTTATGTTAATCCAGCACCCAGGGGGAATGAATCTTGGGTACATCGTTAATCAACTGCCTTGTATACGGATGCTCCGCATGGTGAATGATTTCCTCCGCTTTTCCTGCCTCCACCATCCGCCCATGTTCCATAATACAGATCGTGTCGCTCACATAATAAGCCAGACCCACATCATGGGTGATAAACACAATGGTCATTCGATTCTCATCACGCAGCTTGAGCAGCATATCCAGAATCGTGGAACGTGAACAGGCATCCACCATGGAGGTTGGTTCATCTGCAATCAGCACTTTCGGATGCAGCATGAAGATCCGGGCAATCATCAGCCGCTGCATCTGCCCACCCGACAGCTCAAACGGATATTTGTTGTACAATTCCTCAAACTTCAGGTTTACGAAGGAACAGGCTTCTTTCATTTTGGCGTATTCCTCATCATCACTAAGCTTCAATCCTTGAAGTTTGATACAATCCACGAGCAGCTTCTCTACCCGGTGAAAGACATTGAACGACGAAAATGGATCCTGGAAAATGGCCTGAATATCCTTCCAATAGGCTTTACGTTCACGATATCGCCTCAGCTGTCTCGGCTTTCCATTGTATTCGATGGCCCCGCTCGTTTCCTTGAGCAGTCCCATCATCATCTTCGCAAGCGTGGTCTTGCCACTGCCGCTCTCGCCAACAATCGATATAATCTCGCCTTCGTGAAAATCAAAGCTGACATCGTCAACGGCCGCCTTTTTACGGTTGCCTGTACCGTATACCTTTGTCAGATGACGGCCGCTGATCAGCACTTTGCCCATTGCCATGCGGGTTCACTCCTTTCGGGAGTCATTAATCAAGCTGCTCCTCTTCCCTGATCTGCTCCAGGATTTCCGGTGTCAGCAGGCAGCGATAGATCCGTTCATCCACTTGGATATTCTCAATCTTGCCCTGACGACATTCGTCCGTAACCAGCGTGCAGCGTTCTGCAAACCGGCAGCCTTCGGGCACATGCTTCAGATTCGGCGGGGCTCCCGGAATGGCAGCAAGTTTATGCTCCTTCATCCCCTCTTCCGGCACAATAATCGACCCCATCAGCTTACGTGTATAAGGATGCAGCGGATTGAAAATCATCTGCTCTGCCGTTCCCCGCTCGACAATTTCCCCGGCATACATGACCATAATTTCATCCGTGACATGATACAGAAGCGGCAGTTCATGCGTGATAAATATCAGCGACTTAATGACTTCCCGTTTCAGCAAATCCTTCAAAAGGCGGATGACCGCCTTCTGTGAAGTCACGTCCAGGGCGGATGTCGGTTCATCCGCAATGAGCACTTTGGGATTCAAAATGGTGGAGATCGCGATCACCGTTCGCTGCTTCATGCCACCGGATAACTCATTCGGATACATATCCAGCACGTCCGGGGACAGATTCAGCGATTGGAAGCGCTCGGCTGCCATCTTCCGTACCTCCGGACGCTTCATCTCCGGACGATGTTCCTTCATGATATCTTCGATGAATCGGATAATGCGCAGCGTGGGATTCAGCGCATTCATGGCGGCCTGCGGAATATAGGCAATTTCCTTCCCCAGAATACGGGAGCGAAGCTGCTCCTTGTTTAGCTGCATAATATCCGTGCCATTGATTCGGATCGAACCACTGCCATAATGGAGCGGCGGGAAATAAAAACCCATCAGACTGAGCGCAAGTGTTGATTTGCCGCAGCCGGACTCCCCCGCAATGCCCAGCGTCTGCCCTTCTTTCAGTCCAAACTCGACCCCGTCGACCGCAAAAACGTTCTCTTTGAGCCGGGTACGATAATAGGTTTTGAGGCCGCTGACCTGAAGTATAGGTTGGTTCATGGTCTTAGCTCCTTATTTTCGGATTAAAGATTTCGTCCATGCCTGTATTCATCAGATAGAGCGAGAACGTAATGACAGCGATGGCAAACGCCGCGGGGATAAATGCCCACCAGGCTCCTGCCACCGGGGCTTCAAATACCAGTGCCCAGTTCATCAGAATGCCGAGTGATATCGTATTATACGGACCGAGCCCCAGCATCGAAATCGAGGCTTCGGACAAAATGCCCGAGGCTGTCTGGAGTACAAAGGCCATGACTACATAAGACGCGATATACGGCAGAATCTCATGGATAATGATGCGCGGTGTGCTATGTCCCGAAATCTTTGCAATATGCACATGATCCCGGCTGCGCAAGGATGTCGTCTGGGCGCGTACCGCCCTGGCTGTCCATGGCCAGCTCGTAATTCCGATAATGATGGCTGTCACGAGGGAGCTCCGGGAATCGATACTGACCGAGATGAGAATCAGAATGATGAATGAGGGAATCACGATGAAAATATTTGTGACCGCAGTCAGAAAATTATCCAGCATGCCCCCGATATACCCGGAGACCAAGCCCATGACCAGCCCAATCACTGTCGCAAAAACACCCGCAATCAATCCCACCCGTATGGAGGTCTGAATGCCATACATTAATTCCAAAAAGATATCGCGCCCGAAATTGTCCGATCCCAGCAGCAACCCATCCCCTGGAGGCTGAAATGCCATTGCAATCATCTCCAGCGGGTCACTGCGATTAATGAGCGGATAGATGGTAACAAGCAGCAGCATGCCGACAAAAGTCACCGCACCAATCATAAACTTGGGCGACTTCAGCAAAATAGAGATCGAATGCTTCATGTCATTGTTCCTCCATTTGAGCAGCCTTGATGCGTGGGTCAATAAAGCCATAAATGACATCGATCGTGAAATTGGCCAGCAGTACGGCGATGGCAATTAACAGTGTACATCCCGAGATGAGCGGATAATCCAGCTGACGTATGGCCGTGAACAGCCATGTCCCAATGCCTGGATAACTGAATACAATTTCACAGATCAGCGATCCACCAACCATCGTGCCTATGGAGAGTGCGAGTCCTGTAATTTGCGGCAGCATGGCGTTGCGGAACACATAGCGCGCAATGCGCCCATCGCGGATGCCAAGCAGTTTACTGTACAGCACATAATCCGAATTCAGCTCATAAATGGACATCTCCCGCATACCAATGGCCTGACCTCCGATGGTCACCAGCACAATGGACAGGAACGGCAAGGTGTGGTGGCGTACAACTGACATGATGAAGTCGAAACTCAACTGCGGCACCATCTGGAAGTCATATCCCCCGGACAGCGGGAACCATTTCAGTGTTAAAGCAAAGACATACAGCATAATAATAGCCAGAGTGAAAAAAGGAATGGAATTGATAAACAGGGCCACCGGGAACAGTACTTTATCAAAAACACCCTTCCGGTATGCTGCAATCGCACCGAGTAAATTACCCACCAGCCAGCCGACCAGGATGGCCGGAAGTTGAAGCCCCACCGTCCAAGGGACGGCGGAGGCCAGAATGTCCGTCACAGGCTTCGGATATAGTCCGAAGGATGTACCGAGATTGCCTGTGAACAGGTTTTTCAGATAAATCCCGAACTGATTCCATAGCGGCTGATCGATACCAAACTCAACCGTAAAGGTCTCATACACCCGCTTGATGGAATCCGAGTCGGTCATGCCTGCGGTCATTTTGGAAGCGATCATGCTCACCGGGTTGCCTTCAATTAATCTTGGCAGAATAAAATTCAATCCAATGGCAATGATCAGGGTCAGGCCATACCAAAACACTTTTTTCGCTACATATCTGGCGTAGGCATTCATTGGATCCAGCACCCCCCGAATTTTACGGATAAGGTCATATTGGTGCTCAGGTGAGCACGTTCTGTTATCGCTTAATTATGAATTTGGTAAAGGGCCTTAATGCCTGCGCCATCCATGGAGATTTGCGGTGGAATGTTGGTGCCGTCCCCTTCGGTCGGGAATCCTTTCCAAACGGATTCATTCACGGTATCAAACACCCAAGGTCTGTACATCAGTGGAATGGACGGGATATCTTTCAACCAGATCGTATTGAGCTCGGTGTACAATGCTTTTAGTTTTGCTTCATCCGACACGGAAGGAATCTCTTCAATGATTGCGTCTGCACGGTCATTCTGATAACGACCCCAGTTCCAGAACGCCATCTCTCCGAGTGGAGCGACTCCTTTGGAGTACATGATGGTCATGGCGCGGTTCCACGGCTGGCTCGGACTCACTCCGCCCGCAGGTGTGTTCATGATGATATCGAATTTGCCGGTTTGCAGATCATTCGTCCAGACCGGGGATTCCGGGAATTTTGTTCGAATCTCAATGCCAATCGCCTTGGCACTCTGTGCGACGATCTCCAGGGCAGCATTCCAGTCTGACCAACCGTACGGACATTCGATTTCAAAAGGCCCAAGGCGCGTTCCGTTCAGGACACGAATACCGTCTTTGCCTTTGGTGGCCCCAATCTGGTCAAGCAGCGCGTTCGCTCCTTCAATATCCGTCGTCCATTGCAGCGACTTGATCGCATTCTGGTCAATGTATTTGGACTCGGCATCCGAGTTCAGCGTCAGGGAAGGCTGCATCGGTGCAGAGTATCCGCTCATCGCCAGTTCGGAAATTTTGTCATAGTTGATGCTCATCGCAATGGCCCGGCGAACGTCTGCGTTATCCAGTCCCGCCTTGGACAGATTGAAGAAAATGCTTGGCATGGAACCTGGCAGATAATATGGTGCATCCTTCAGGTAGGTTTTGATCGGAGCCCCGCCTTCCCACATTTTCCACACCTGCGGAATAAACTGTTGGGAGACGTCCACTTGCCCGCTCTTGAACGCCAGATCACCTGCGGCATTATCCTTGTAGATCACATGAGTGATGTACTTCGGTGCAGGCAGTTTGCCGAACAGTTTCTGTCCCCAGTAGTTGTCGTCGCGGATAATTGTGATTTTCTGATCATTGTAGAAATGCAGTTTATAAGCGCCGGTGCCCACCGGATTGTCGTTAATTTCTTTACGGATCGCGGTCAGATCGTTATTATTCTTCTTCTCGATCTCTTCCCAGATATGCTTCGGCAGCATGGGAATCAGTTCAATACTGTCCAGCACCGTTAGTTTATTGGGATTTTCAGGGTTCAGCTTAATTTCAACGGCTTGCGGTCCGTCCGCTTTTACTTCCTGGATGTAGGTCCAAAAACTGCTCCAGTTGATGTCATATTTTTTGCCCAGCTCATAGGTGTACACAACATCGTCTGCCGTAAAAGCCGTCCCATCACTCCACTTGGCATCCGCGTTCAGCTCAATTCGCAGCGTGGTGTCATCCGTCCATTCATACGTCTTGCCGAGCAGCGGCTCAAGCGCGCCATCCAACTGGTTCACCATAAACAGTGTCTCATACACCAATTCCCTGGAGTTTCCGTAATTCACAGGGAAGGCGGGATTACCGCTGAGCAGATTGAAGTTGGTCGGCGGCCCCCACTGCAGTCCATTAACGTACAGCGTCTCATTACGCGGGGTCTCCTTATTGGTTTGGGGTGCTGGTTCATTTTGAGTGGTTGTAGCAGGTGGATCTACCGTTCCTTGCGGTTCACTTACCGACGGTGGCTGAACACTTTGGCATCCGGCAAATAAAGCAGCCGACAATAACAGGGCGATGAGCGGTTTTGCAGCACTCTTGACTCGCATCCTGAACCCCTCCGTGAATTCATATTGGTATTTGGAAGCGCTTACTTAACGATATTCTATGAGGTATATCACACGAAACATTCCATCTCTTTCCTCAATGTTGAGACATTATTTCTTGCAGCTAGGCCACAGGGTATAGGCGTATGGTGTCCAAATAAAAACAGCCGGCTCCGTTAGGAACCAGCTGTTGCCTCGTTTTCTTGTGGAAACCCATCCTATCTGCTACTCAAAAGTTCTTTCAATGTCTGCAGGTCATATGTGGAAACTAATTGTTCCAAATGGGTATCCAGCCACTCTTCATCCTGATCCCACCATTTCAGTTCCAGCAGCAGTTCAATCGTTTCGTCGTCAAAGCGCTTTTTGATCGGCTTGGCCGGATTGCCACCAACAATGACATAAGGCTCGATGTTCCGGGTTACCGTCGAATTGGACGCAACGATGGCACCGTCTCCGACCGTGATGCCCGGCATGATCGTTACATTTTGCCCAAGCCATACGTCGTTACCCAGTACGGTATCGCCCTTAAATGGCAGCTGATCCAGAGTAGGCGTCACTCTCTCCCATCCTCCACCGAAAATATTGAAAGGATAGGTCGTCATGCCCTCCATCCGGTGGTTTGCACCATTCATAATGAAGGTCACACCTTCTGCAATCGCACAAAACTTGCCGATCACCAGGCGATCCCCAAGAAAATCATAATGATGCAGAATTCGGTCATAGAAATGTTCAGGCGGATTACTATTGTCGCTATAGTAGGTATAGTCACCGATGTCCACGTTGGGGCGGGGCGGCAAATTTTGAATATAACAGACGGTATGAATATTCTCGTTGGGGAAAAGTTTTGTTTTATCGGGAGCCATACTTATCCCTCCTTTTTCCACCATTGTAACAGATATTAGATCTTAAACGGACTTAGCGAGGTTTGTAGCTCTGTCGAAACATCAGACAACACAGCCGCAGAGGCCTTGATCTGTTCCACTGACTTCAGCTGTTCATGAACCGATCCGGCAGCTTGCTGTGAATTGGCACTGGCTGTCTCGGCATGACGTGCAATTTCATGTACGGAAGCAACAATCTGCTCCACGCCTGCAGACATCTCTTCACTCGTCGCAGCCATGTCCTCAATCTCCGTAGCGATCTGCAGGTTCGTGTCCCGGATCAGGCTGAAGTTTCGTTCTGTCTCGCGAGTCAAGCGCAGTCCTTCCTGCACTTCCTCCTTCACTCTGGACATGGCCGATAGCGAGTGCAGCATGTCCTGTTCCATGGCTTTTACCAGTTCCTCAATGCGACTCGAAGAATCTCCGGCCTGTTCAGCCAGTTTGCGAACCTCGGTAGACACTACGGCGAACCCTCTGCCATGCTCCCCTGCTCTCGCTGCTTCGATCGATGCATTCAGAGCGAGCAGGTTCGTTTGGTTCGCAATCTCATGAATGGTGGTAACCATCTGGCTAATCTGGGCTGACTTCCCTTCCAGCATGCGAATGACTTCATCGGTTGTGGTAACAGAGGATTCGATCGTCGACATTTGCTGAACGGTCAGCTGCACCGCTTCACCTCCGGTTTCTGCCTGTCTGCGTGAATACAGGGCAGATTCAGAGATGCTGGAGGCCCTGTCTGCCATCCGCTGTACTCCGATCGCTACCTCCTCCATGGCTTGCAAATTTTCTCCGGTACTGATCGTTTGGCTCTCTGCCCCTCTGGCGACCTGTTCCACTGACGAGGCAATCTGTTCTGATTCCCGTGCCGTCTGTTTTGCAATGGTCAAGAGAAGTTCAGTTGAATGCTCAGCCTTTTCCGCAGCCTGAAGACCACCCTGAATAATGGCCTGCAAGCTGCTTCTCATCTCGTTGTATCCAGCGCCAAGCATGCCAATCTCATCCTTGACGTTATCCACAATCGGCTGAGTAAAGTCACCTGTGCCCGCACGTTTAATCGCCATGGACACACGTTCAATTCTTAATCTCACCCGGCGGACATACAGGATAACCGCTATAATGGCCACCGCCATCGCCAGCAGGACTACAATCATAAAGGTTTTGAAAAATGAGGAGATAATGACATCAATCAGCGATTGGGATGCCCCTACATAGAGAATCCCGATGATTTCCCCGGATGCATCCTTGATGGGTTGATAAGCCGTTTGAACATTCTGGCCAACCACAACGGCTTCACCGTAAAATTTCTCCCCCTGCCGTAAAACGGTCTGAGCGACCTGTTCCGATACTTTTGTTCCGACAGCACGTTCTCCATCCATCATCACGTTGGTTGCCACGCGCTCTTCGCCGCGGAAAATGGTGACCGTATCTCCTGAAGCCTCACCAATCTCATCCACCAGATCGAAGTTGCCTTCCATCGATGTGTCTCCTTTGTAGAGCTGCCCATCCCTGAGGGCCCAGTCGCCGGGGTGTTTGTATGTAATGATTCGATTCGCCATCTCCAAATCCCGCTTCGCCTTTTCCGTTGCAAATGTCGTAATTCCCTGTCTCATTTCCAGAATTACGCTTACGGCTACAGCTGAGGAAAACAAGATAAAGATGCTGATAACGATCAAACTGATTTTGGTACCGATGCTCATGCTTCGCATGTGTTGAGCCACCCATTTCCCTATGTAATTGAGTTGATACCGAAGCGAATTTCGATTCATTTCGAATATCACCTATAGTGTTATCGGTAGGCATAATCACATTATTTATAAGTTTTCAGTGATATTTATCACAATTTTTCATTGAAAAAACCAAAACATTTCCGTGTTTTCCGTAATCGTGTGAGAATGTCCTTCTGTCTGGAAATTTCGATGCCCTAAACAGGTGAGACAGATATGTCTGAATTCATATAAGAGTGAAAGCAACAACAAGGCGGCTCCCCGCATAGGGAGGCCGCCTCTATATTTGTTTGGGTTCCAATTATGAGGGGAGCATATCCGTATCGGTGTAGACCGTTTGGCTGTTCCCTTCTTTATATACAAAGTAATCAAAATCAGCATGTTTCCGGGTCCCACCAAGATCCTGCACACAAAGACCAATATAGGTTCCCGTAAACCGGATATACTCCGGAGATTCATCTGACAGATGTGTGATATCAAACCACCCGCCTGCCCGATGCCAGGTTTGATCATCATATAGCGCATAGAAAAAGCAGGCACGCTCGTGATTCACTACAACCCTGAACCGGATCCGGTTCACTGATTCTAACGGGATATCCTCCAACAGTTCGTCATATATCCCGTACTTGGATTGAATAATTCCCAAGCACAGTCCCTTCTCTTCATGATAAGTTACCCGTAAATAGAGATAGTCTTTGGTATCATAGTACAGAATCAGTCCTGCCATTTGCTGTGGATGGTCCGGCGCAAATTCCAGACAAGTCTCGGCTTCACACTCAAAAGCCTGCAGTCTCCGGGCGACCATGCTCTGCCTGTGCGTCGAGCTCATCGACTCCATTCCGCGCAAGCGCAAGTAACCGGGGCGCTCCGTTAGACTCAACCAACTCGGATCCGGTGGTATACGTAGTGTATTCCAATCGTTCTGGAGCTCGGGTTGATCAAAGTGGTCCATTTCCGCTGCTGGTTCAAATGGATGTGCCTTCATTTTCGGTGCAGGCACCTGAACCTCGGGATACCGGTCACCAGTCGCAAGCCGCAGCCAGCCGTCCTCGTTCCAGGTAATCTGCTGAAGAGCAGTCTCACGTCCAAGTGTGCAAAATTTTTGCTGGACGGGCCGGCCAACCAGATGTGCCATGTACCACTCCCCGGTGTGCGTTTCGACGAGACTGCCGTGACCGGCCTTTTGCAGATCCAAATCGGGCCTTCCGTATGACGTGAGGATCGGATTGGAAGGATCGACCTCATAAGGGCCTTGCAGCGTACGGGAACGTGCTGCCGTAACCGCATGCTCATAACCGGTTCCCCCTTCAGCCGTTATTAAATAATAATAATCATTATGCTTATACAGATGTGGTGCTTCCGTCAGTCCTAATTCTGTTCCCTTAAATATGTTAACAGCAGGTCCAACCAACTTTTGTTCACGGACGGAATATTCCTGGAGAACGATGCCTGAAAACCGGTTTTTACCCTTACGGTGATCCCAAATCATATTGACCAGCCACTTCCGTCCGTCTTCATCATGAAATAAGGATGGATCAAAGCCACTGCTGTTCAGATACACCGGCTCGGACCAAGGGCCTTCGATATCGGTGGCTGTCACAAGGTAATTGTGGGTATCTTTAAAAGCGCCTACCCGGCTTTTGACATCAGTGTAGATGAGGTAGAACACGCCATTATCGTAACTTAGGCAGGGGGCCCATACGCCTCCAGAGTTAATGTTTCCTTCCATGTTCACCTGTGAGATACGGGTTAGCGGAGAAGATATCGGTCGCCAATGAACCAGATCCCGGGAATGGTGAATCCGTACACCCGGAAACCATTCGAAGGTGGAAGTGGCGATATAATAATCTTCCCCCGCCCTGCATATGGACGGATCGGGATGAAAACCTCGAAGAATGGGGTTGGTGATCATATTCATTTAAGAAACCTCCGGTATGAGAGTGATGTTATGACATAAAAGGTTGCTTTCAGTACCAGCCCAGCGCTTTTTTGCCAGCTTCCAGGGCGGTTATGATCCGGTCTACATCGTATACATTTCCTCTCCACGTCCCACCGCTGACGGATTGCAGCGCAGCCCACAGTCTGGTATCATCCGGCAGCGCTTCATCAGGCCGCATATCCGGATGAAAGGTCCTTTGTGCCAGGATGAGAGCTCCTTCTTCCGGCGAAACCTCCGTCTCCCCTTCTCCAACAAAGTTAACGCTGCCCTCCAGCGTGCCCCGATCCACGATGATGTCAATCAAATCCCCGTTCCGGAGCTTGCCGATTGGCCCGCCTGCCAGTGCTTCGGGGCCAACATGGCCAATACACGCTCCGGTGGACACACCGGAGAATCGGGCATCGGTGATGAGCGATACATATTTTCCAAAAGGCAAATGCTTGAGGGCAGACGTAAGCTGATACGTTTCCTCCATCCCAGTTCCTGAGGGTCCACGCCCGAGCAGTACTACAACGTCGCCAGCCAGAACACCGCCCGTCTTAATCGCATGGATCGCCTCACGTTCGGTTGTAAACACCTTGGCCCGGCCGCGATGACGATACACGCCTTGCTCATCCAGGACAGTAGGGTCAATCGATGTAGATTTGATGACAGAGCCTTCGGGAGCGATATTCCCGGTTGGAAATGTCACGGTCGAAGAAATCCCAAGACGCTGCGAGTGTTCGACGCTCATGATGACGCTGTCCGGATCAATGCCGTCCTTCTCTTTCAATTGCTTGCGCATGAGATGACGGCGTTCCGACGACTCCCACCAATCAAGCACCTGGCCCAATGACGTACCTGTCACTGTAGGTACAGACTCATCAAGCAGGCCAAGCTGTCTGAGGTGAAGCATGACCTCGGGGACACCTCCGGCCTGAAAAACCCGAATGGTCGGGTGGAAGATCGGTCCGTTCGGCAGGGCACTAACCAGTCTCGGAACATTCTTGTTGACCTGTATCCAGTCCTGTACTGTGGGCACGGTTAAACCCGCTGCATGGGCAATAGCCGGTATGTGAAGAAGCAGATTGGTAGATCCGCCGAAAGCGGCATGAACGGTCATGGCATTGCGAACCGACGCTTCTGTAACAATATCCGCCATCCTCATCCCCTGGGACTCCATGTTTATCAGTGCACGTGCGGATTGACGTGCCATTTCGAACCAGATAGGCTGCCCGGAAGGGGCAAGCGCGGCATGCGGTACCGTCATGCCCATTGCCTCTGCTACAACCTGGGCTGTTGCCGCAGTACCCAGAAACTGACAGCCTCCTCCCGGTGTTGCACAAGCACGGCATCCTAACTCCGACGCCATTTCCAAAGAGAGTTCTCCGCTGACGTACCGTGCGCCGATGGTCTGAATTTTCCCAGCGTCCTCTCCATCGACAGGCGGAAGTGTGACACCACCGGGTACGATCACGCCTGGCAGCTGCGGCATGCCCGCAAGCGCGAGCATCATCGCTGGCAGACCTTTGTCACACGTTGCAACGCCGATCACGCCTTTACGTGTTGGCAGCGAGCGAATCAGTCTGCGAAACACCAGAGCGGCATCGTTCCGGTACGGGAGCGAGTCGAACATGCCGGTTGTTCCCTGTGATCTACCGTCACAAGGGTCGCTGACATATCCGGCAAACGGAATTCCTCCGCGGCTCGATATTTCTTCTGCGGCAGCTTTCATCAGCAAGCCGACCTCCCAGTGGCCTGTATGATAGCCGAGTGCTGCGGGACTGCCGTCCTCATTGCGGATACCGCCCTGCGTACTTAAGATCAGAAACTGTTTTCCGTTCAATTCTCCAGGCTTCCAGCCCATTCCAACATTCTGGGACATGCCGAACAAGTCGCCGCTTGGAGCATTTCGCAGTAAATCATCGGTTAAAGGCAGACGTCCTGCTGCCCCTGGAGCATGTGCCATGATATCAAAGCAGTCGGACTCTTTCTCCCCCATAATCGACATAATCTGTTCGTACATGAGTACCCTCCCACCGTTTATGACTTCACAAAGACCGTTTTGATCGCTGTGAAAAATTCGATGGCCGCTTGCCCCTGTTCCCTGGAATGCGAGCTTGACATCTTCATTCCACCGAACGGAGCCTGCAATTCTACGCCGGCCGTTTCCGCATTGATTCTGACCAATCCTGCATCCATATCACGAATGAAAGACAGCATAGCTCCGACATTCTGTGTATAGATAGAAGCACTCAAGCCGTAATCGCTATCGTTAGCCGCTGCAATCGCTTCTTCTAGGGAATCTACCGCCATCAAGGCAAGCACAGGGCCGAAGATTTCTTCCCGGGCTATGGACATATGTGATTCGACACCTTCAAATACGGTCGGCTGGACATAAAATCCCTCTTCAAGCCCTGGACCGTCCGCCCTTTTTCCGCCAGCCAGCAGAACGGCTCCTTCATCCTGTCCTTTTTGAATATAGCTCAGCACGGTCTTGAGCTGTCCTTCATTCGCACATGGACCCATCCAGCTGCCTGAAGACATGCCGTCACCCAGCCGGATTTCCTGGATTTTCGAGAGGAGCTTTTCTTTAAAGGCATCATATACTTTTCGTTCGATAATGACCTTGCTGGTGGCTGTGCATTTTTGACCAGTCGATTTCAAGCCACCGCTGATGGTGGCCTCAACAGCCAAATCCAAGTCAGCGTCTGCCGCGATGATAATCGGATTTTTTCCGCCCATTTCAAGTTGATACTTGGCCCCTCGTCCCAGCGCTGCGGCGCCGACCCGCTTTCCAACTTCATTGGAACCTGTGAATGTAATTCCGCTCACATCCGGATGCTCAGCAAGTGCAGAGCCGATCACCGATCCTCTGCCGCACACGAGATTAAGAACGCCTGCCGGAATACCGGCCTCCTCAAAGCATTCCATTATTTTAGCCGCAGTGACCGCGGTTTCCTGTGCGGGCTTTAATACAACCGTATTACCGTAAATCAGTGCCGGAGCCGTTTTCCAAATAGGAATTGCTACTGGGAAGTTCCACGGAGCAATAACGCCCACGACGCCAAGTGGTACACGGGTTGTGAACATCAGGGCTTCGCTGTCCGTCGAAGGAATGACATCGCCGGTTTTCCGCATTCCTTCACCAGCGTAGTACCTTAAGATCGCGACTCCGCGCATCGTCTCTCCTTTGGCTTCAGGCAGTGTTTTGCCCATTTCCCTTGTCATCGCCTCCGCAACCTCATCGGCCCGGCGTTCCAGTACGTTTGCTGCCTGAAATAGATAGTTGCCGCGTTCCGCACCGGTTAACCTCCGCCAATCCCTCGCTGCTGCCTTCGCCGCTGCGACAGCCCGGTTCAGATCCTCTACGCCGGAGTCTGGTACATACCCGACGATCTCATTGCGATTCGCCGGATTTATGCTGGGTTCGGTTTCTCCGGACACTGCCTGCACCCATTCTCCGTTAATAAAATTCCTGTATGTCTGCTCTACCTGAAATGCGGTCATAGCATTCATCCTCCTTATATACTAGTTTGATATGACTGGATTGATGAGTGTCCCGATATCGCTAATGGATATTTCAATGCGGTCCCCGGGTTCAAGCGTAAAATCATTGGGTGGCACGATGCTTGTGCCTGTCAAAAGTACCGTGCCGTCAAACAAATCGTTATCCCTTGCCAAAAAGGAGACCAGCTCATCCAGCTTCCGGTTTAATTCACTCGTACTTGCTTCACTCTTAACAACCATTAATCCTTCGCGATAGATCTGGCAGACGATGCTGAATTCATAGGGATTCTGCACGGTTTCCGCTAGTCGAATAGCCGGACCTATGGAGCAGGAATTGCGCCATATTTTTGCTTGCGGCAGATACAGCGGGTTTTCCCCTTCGATATCACGGCAGCTCATGTCATTGCCGACGATATATCCCACAATGCTGCCATCAGCGGCAATCACCAATCCAAGCTCAGGCTCCGGGATCTGCCAATTGGAATCGCTGCGAAGCGTGACAGCCTCATTCGGTCCGACGGTCCGGGCTGCTGTGGATTTAAAAAAGATCTCCGGTCGCTCCGCATCATAGACTTTATCGTAAAAGGTCTCCGCATCCAGCTTTCCATCCGTAGCTTCATAGTTTCGCGCTTCCCGGCTCCGCTGATAAGTAACACCCGCCGCCCATACTTCCGGGGCTTCCACTGGTGTGATCAGATGCAATGTAGTCCAATCGTCGGTCAGTTCGTTTAACGGTTTAAAAGCGCTTTCAACCAGTTGAACTGGAGAAATCCCCTGCTCCCTCGCTTGATAGATCAACGTCATAAAATCGGCTTGTGGCAAACGATAGGCTTTTTCATCATCCGTAACTGCTGCCAGCCACTTCTGTTGTCCATCCAGAAATCGAATAATTCTCATTCAAGCTTGCCCCCATTCTCCCCATCGGGTTGATAACACTACAATAGCACCAGCCATGGTTCATGGCGATGTTCTAATCACTCCGACGACTTACCCTTTTCACGCATTATTTTTCTGTTAAGATGAATCTATATCAGTTGAACTAAAGATGATTTACACGGACACTCCGATGACAGAATAACCTTCCAATCACTGTTATCCCCAGATTTTTTTGATTCCCTCTTCACAAGGGGAAAATCCGGTGATAAAGGCGACCGCTTCGCTTTTTCAGGTTTTTTCTGTCCTCTCCGTTTCTGTGTAAATAGTTAGTTCAATTGATATAGACGAAACGGTAAGATGTTGGAATACAGAGCATTAAGAGGAGGTTGCTGTGACCAAAATTTCAGAAGCCATGTATTTAGGCCGTTTGCCCGATGTTCGCATGTCTTTTCAATTATTGGGGCTGCATGCAAGAAAAGTAGATTCCAGCTGGACGTATCCGTCCCATGAGCATTCCATGTATGAAATCCACTGGATGTTGGACGGTCAAATGAACATGGTGGTCAACGGACAGTTGTACAGTCAGTCTGTTGGAGACCTTCTGTTCATCCGCCCCGGTATGACCCATTCCTGCACCGGTGCCGGACCGCAGGGCTTCACTTACTTTTCGGTTCATTTCAGCGTACACGATACCTCCTTTTGCAGAGAACTCAATCGCTGCAAGGATATTTATTATCCGGCAGATTCGAATTTAGCTCTCGGACTGTCCTCTTCACTGTGTACACTGTATGATCTGGCCACAGAGCACTTATCCATCCCGCTGTCTTCCTCCAAACAGATGAAGGTTCATGCTGCCGTATTCGAATTGCTCGGCTCCCTGGTCGGCCAGTTATCTCAGAACGCATCCGTTACCTTATCCAGAAAAGAAGCCATCGCCCGTCAAATTGCCGAGCACATTGAGGATTCCGTAAGATATATCCATCTTCATGGTGAGATTCGGGATAGCGAACGAACCTGGATCCAGGACATTGCCAAGTCGCTAAACATTAGCCCGTCGCAGGTCAATCGGATCTTTCGGCAGGTATATGGCACAGCACCACGCAAGTTTTTATCAGAAACCCTTCTGAACGAAGCCCAGCGGCTTTTAAAGCAAACAGACCTAAACATTGACCATATTGCGATGATGCTGGGGTATAAGACCAATGCGCATTTCAGCCGGCAGTTCAAGCGGTGGACCGGTATCGCACCAAGCGAATTTCGCAGCCATTCCCAGCAAGCCGGCGCAGCCGATCATCCAATTGATTGAAGTATCCTGTTCAAATGAAATAGGCAGCTGCTGGATTACCAGCAGCTGCTCTGTCTTTACGCATGTCGAATCTGTTCAGCCGTTTATTCTAATGTAAATGAAGCCAGGCTCGCGCCTCCTGCTCCCCTGTAAGTAAAATACAAAGCCTGTCTGCCATCCGGAACGGTAATCTCAGCCTTGTATTTTTTCCAATCATTTGTAAAATGTACCGGGATCATTCCCAGCACTGGACCGTCCCATGCGGTTTTAACCTCGAAGACTCCATTACAATATCCGCGCACCTTGACCGTGACCTGACGGATTCCGTTACAATCGAAATATTTAAAACCTGCTGTGGCTGATTCCACCATATTGGCAATATATCCGGTCTCTTCATCGCCGTCTCTTCCATCCTGGGTAATCTTCGGAAAGCGGCTGTCCAGCCACGCTCCCTCTCCGAAACCTCCTGTATACATTTGATCATCTTTCGTAAAAAGATTGCATGCAAGGTATGCCGGGTACTCCCCTTTTCCTTCAAGAGGCTCCCCATTCAGGCCGCAGGAAGTCATTTCCGCCTGAGGAATGGTTCCGTCCTCGTGAAAAGAGATCCGTTCGATGCAGCCCTGACGGTTGAATGCATCCCCGTTTGTATGGCGGTGATAAAAAATATACCAATCCCCGTTCATTTCGATCATGCTGCCATGGTTGTTGCCGCCATAATACATCGGCTTGTCAGCTGGTTTATAGGAGTCAATATGTAGATCACAGTTGCTTACGATAACGCCCTGATATTCAAACCCTTTGTTTGGAAATTTACTGGTAGCATAACATAATTCATGCATGGCGATAGAGGAATAAATGAAATAGTAGATGTCTCCTCTCTTCCGGATTGAAGGTGCCTCAAAAAATTCATGTCCCTCAAATCCGCTGCCCTCGCTGTATGGTTGACTCGGTGCTACGAATACGGGCTCATCCACAATCGTCAGCATGTTCGGACCAAGCACTGTCACCATCGCGCCATGTCTCGATTGGTCTCCGGGCGCACAGAAGCCGGTATACAGATACGTTTGCTGTCCTTCCGTCAACACACCGGGATCGAATTGTGGCTCGTCCCCGTCTCTTTCTCCCAGTCGAATGCCGTCGGCATATTCTACGTAACCGTAAAATTCATATTTGCCGGCAGGTGTATCGCATACAGCCACAGAAACAACCGGCACTTTATCCAGCACATAATAAAGATAATAACGTCCGTCAGGACCTACCGTAACGTCTGGTGCATAAAGGCACATACTGCCATCCGGATTTAGCGGATCATCTGTTTTCCGATAGATCACACCTTCATTTCGCCAATTTCCCAGATCGTCCACTGGCGCGGACCAGCATACATAGTCGTTTAAACAAAAGACATGTCCGTTAAACCGGTCATGCGACCCGTATACATAAACTCTCCCGTCGAATACATAAGGTTCACTATCAGGGACGTACTCCCAGGATGGAAGGTATGGATTTAACCCCTGTTTCTTCATTCAAGCTACACTCCTCGTAAAAAGTAATTATGCAATTTATTAATTGAAAATAAATCCCGTATAATAGAAAACAACTAAAACGCTTACCTACTTTTCTAGTCTATTAATCATAATTAAAGATAAAATGAACTATATTACATGGTCCGTTTGACAAACCCAGATGGTAAAGGTGAAGAACAATGACAAACATTTTTTACGTTGAGTATGACGCAGCACATAACAGCAATTTTGTTTTTGATATTCCCGAAGGGCATCCTTGCTGGCTTTTGGTTATCACACAGACTCCCGCTCAGTTCTGGGTAGATGGTAAACTGAAGGATTACCCACCCCATTGTGCCGTTCTTTTTGAGCCGCATCAAAAAGTTTATTATCGGGCCTCTGCAGAGCAATATATTAATGACTGGATTCGTTTTGAAAGCGATGAACCTTACGTGACCGAAACCTCGCTTCCATTTGGCAAACCTTTTCCTTTGGATGACCCTGAATATTGCCACAAGCTATTCCAACTGCTTGTCGTAGAGAATTCATTCAAAAAAGACTACAGGGAATCATCCATAGATTGTCTGCTCCGGACCCTGTTTAACAAACTGCTTGAGTCTTACTTTCAAGAGGAAATTAGTCCTCAGCACTATAATCTTTTAAAACTTCGGGCGGCCATCCACAACAATCCCAGCCACCCTTGGACAATATCGGAAATGGCTAAAATCATTAGCATCAGTCCGGGATACCTGCAGTTAATTTACAAGAAATTGTTTGGCCTCTCGTGTATGGATGATGTTATTCATAGTCGAATTCGCTTAGCCAAAGAATACCTCAGACATAATCTTTACACGGTTGCGGAGATTGCAGACCGGTGCGGTTACCGTAATGTGGAGCATTTCTCCAGGCAGTTCAAACAAATGACCGGTTCGTCGCCAAAGAGATTTCACAAACACACCGGCAGCTTAACTGCCGGCACAGCAGATTCCGATGAGATCAACCCTTGATTCCGGTCATCGTAATCCCCTGAACAAAATATTTTTGTCCGATGAAGAAGAGGATCAGCACAGGAATAACTGTGATCAGGGAAACCGCCATCAACATCTGTATTTGCGAGGAGCCAAAAGAATTCTGGAAGAACTGCAGACCGATAGCCAGCGTGAAATTCTCATCGCTGTTCAAATAAATTAGCGGAGACATATAGTCATTCCAGTGAAAGGTAATCGACATGAGACCCACCGTAATCAAAGCAGGTTTGATTGCCGGCAGCAGGATTTTGTAATAAATCTGGAAGGCATTTGCACCGTCAATATAGGCGGCTTCATCCAAATCTTTCGGGATCGTTTTGAAGAATTGTCGAAGAAGGAAAATGTTAAACGCGCCTCCCCCAAAAAAGGAGGGAATGATAAGAGGCATCAAGGTATCAAGCCAGCCAAGTTTGGTGAACAACAGGTAAGTAGGAACGAGAGTCACCTGACTGGGGAGCATCATGGTAGCAAGCACCATGGTAAACAACAATCCGCTGTATCTGGATTTAAATCGTGCAAATCCATAGGCTACAAATGAAGCGGAAAGAACCGTCCCAAGCGTTGCCAGCCCCGTTACAATTAAGGTATTCCATGTATAGCGTGTGAAATCCGCATACTGCCAGCCCTGAATGAAATTATCCCACGTAAAAGTTCCCGGAATGATTTTGGGAGGCAGCGTATAGGCTTCCGAGGGGATTTTAAAGGCGGTGGAAAGCATCCATATAAACGGAAAGATAAATACGATTGCAACGATCGTCAATACCACATAACTCAAGCTGACTCTGATCCGGTCGCCGGTTCTTTTACTTTTATAATAAGCCTCCATGGCTGCACCTCCCAAATTAGTTATCGTAATAAACCCAGTATCTGGAGGTCCGGTTTACGATTAGAGTGATGATCATAATAACGATGAATAATAACCAGGCCAAAGTTGAGGCGTAACCCATCTCGTTATATTTAAATCCGCTGTTATAGATATGCATCATGTACGTATAGGTGGAGTAACTTGGGCCGCCTTCGGTCAGGATGTAAGGTTGCATAAAGATTTGGAAACCACCGATGATCCCCATGACCAGATTAAAATAAAGCGTTGGCGTTATCAGGGGCAGGGTAATCCGCGTAATTTTAACTAAACTGCTCGCTCCATCCATTTCAGCGCTCTCATATAGGGCTTCCGGAATATCCTGCAGCCCCGCCAGTGTAATGATGATGGAATTTCCGATTGTCCAGACCCCCATAATAATAATTGCCGGCATTGCCCATTTGGCATCGCTTAACCAATTCGGTCCTGTAATGCCGAAGAGAGAAAGGAAATAGTTAACGAGCCCGAATTGAGCATTAAAAATCCAACCCCAAAGTAAAGTAACCGCAACGCCGGATGTGATATAAGGGATATAAAAGCTGGTCCGGAAAAAACCAACCCCTTTAATTTTTTGATTAAGCAGAAGAGCAATCAGAAAAGACAAGAGCAAACTGGCCGGAACGGAAACCACCACAAAATATAGCGTGTTCAGCAAAGAACGATAAAATAGCGGATCCTGTGTAAAGGCCCTGATGATATTATCTAAGCCAATAAATTGGCCTGAGCCGGTCATATCCATATTTGTGAAAACCAGAATGATGGAATAAGCCATGGGATATAAGGTGAATATTAAAAAACCCAAAAGCCATGGCGAGATAAAGAGGAAAAATGGTTTCTCCTCCCTTTTTTCAATGCTGTTGTTTCGAGCCTTCATTCTTTCGCCTCCATAAATGCCTCCATTTGAGACCGGATTATGATAGAAAGGGGGAAAGATCCCCCTCCCTTTTGTTAAACCGGGTGTTCGTTCTTCTATTATTTATTCTGATGGATGGAGTCGAGAGCGGCCTGGATTTGTGAAGTATAGGCTTTAGCCGCTTCCTCAGCCGATTTCCCCTGAACGGTGACCTGCTGCCAGGTTTGCTCGTAGAGATCCCCTGCCTTGGCAATGGAGCCCCCCCAGGGGAAGGTTATGGCATCCTGCAGCCCCGTTACAAAATCCACCATGGAGATATCTGTACCTTCAATTTTCAAATTGGCAAACGTACTTTCAGCCGATTCGTTCGCTGCAGGCAGGTTTACCTTACTGTACAAATCGCCTACCTCTTTATTCAGGGATACGGTTTTTATATAAGCCCAAGCAGCTTCTTTGTTTTTAGAATCCTTATTCATGGCGAAGCCGGTCTGAAATTTAATGTTGACGGTCTTTCCGGACGGGTCTTTCGGAGGCATCACGATTCCCCATTTAAAGTTTGATCCGATATTTTTGGCGATCGTCGAAGCTTCAAATACACCTAGCGGATACATAGCAGCTTTACCTGCGGCGAACATTTGGTCCATGGGCATGCTCTTGGCGGCTGCGTCATCCGGCATTGCCTTTGCGTTCACCAGGTCGCCAAACAATTGGTAACCCTTAAGGGTATTGGGATCATCCAAAGTCTGTTTGGTCCAATCCTCGTTATATGGCATCCCGCCGTATATAAAGGGAGCGAAGCTTTGCCAAATCCAATGGGACACAATACCGTAGACCCGATTTACTCCTTCACCCGAGGAGACCTGCTTGGCTGTTGCTGAGAAATCATCCCAAGTCCAGTCATTTGTTGGATATGGGATACCCGCCTTGTCAAAAATGTCTTTATTGTAAGCAATCATAAAATCCGAGGCTGTTGTCGGCATACCTTTGCGTGTACCGTCCGGATCTACATATCCTCCGTCAACTCCCTGCGTAAACAAAGCTTCGAGGTCTAATTGATCCTTTTCAATATAAGGATTTAAATCTTCGAACCATTTGGATCTTAACCCTTTCCAGTCTGGAGACATCATAATCACATCACCGGCATTTCCCGCAGCCAGAGCTGCATCCAGCTTAACATCGATGTTATCTGCCGGGAGCCAAACTTCATGCACCTTCACTTTAGGATAAAGCTTCTTGAAAATTTTGGTTGCTTCCTTCCGGGACTGGAGCTCCTCACCGCCGCCCCACCCGAATACGGTAAGGTCGCCAGAAATTTCTTGCCCCGGATTAGTACTTCCCGCAGGGTTTTCCTCCGCCTGATTACCGGTTCCACCACAAGCGGTGAGCGCTGTCATTAATATCCCGATGAATAGAATGGCTGAAAATCTTCTCATATTTATCCTCCTTTGTACTTAGGCCATGGCTAGTGTTGTAACCCGATGAATGACTTAAAATCCTGATTACATTCGAAAAAACTGAAGAGGGAATTACTGATCTATTCTTATTTAATACAAAGACACTATGACCTTCCCAAACCTGAATTCGTCACAAAATGGCAAGGTAAAATTCCAGACATCGCATATTAAAACACCACTCCTTCTGTTTTGTTAGCGTTTTCTTTCGTTATTTAAAAGTAAGGTTTCTGACTGTTTGATTCAATGACCTATCCTAAAGAATTATTGATCAATAGTCATATTCAAAAATTTGATATTCAGGACTGAAGTTAAACTCTTGCAAGAACGACGACTGAGTTCTCCGCTGTTTATGCCGGTTAGCATTTTCCATTGTTCTCACAATTCCCTGTTTTCCGATCTCAGCCAATCAGACACCCATGAGGAAAAATAATCTAATCATTGAGCTACTCTCTGTGAAGGAATGTTACTAAAGAAGCGAAACAAAAAAGGGACTCGATGCAATCATCGAATCCCTTTTCCCCAATATGGATTATTTGGAGGTAAGACTTACTTGTGCAGCCGATTGATCATTCCCTGTGTTTGTGGTGGTGTCTAATGAGGCTATCACAACAAAAAGTAGCCCGGCAGGCCGAACACCTGCTGGGCTACTTTTTCAAACGTTACAGCTCGGTTACGGTCACTCCCGGCGCCTGGTAATAATCCTCGGTTACATTGTTGAGCATGTTGCCTTTCAGCAAAATGCCAACCCCCGCAAAGAGACCGATCCCGTTCGTATTACCTTCGATTTGGTTATTCTCTATCTTCACGTTCTCGGGATTCCCTTGGCCGATATTGCCCGCTCCGGCATCTCCGTTGTCGTAATCAAGCCGTACTCCCCAATAGCTACTGGCAATATTATTGCGGATCACATTGCCACGGATCACTGTGCCAGGTCCGTTCAGCACTTTAATTCCTATTGCATCCGCAACTGTGGATGTGTTTTCAATAATATTGTTCTCGATTAACGTATCTGGCGTGCCCATAATTACCGAAATGCCGATTTGGCTGTTTTGGATCGTATTGTCATGAATATAATTTCCTTTGCCGGATTTGCTGTGGTTACTTGGTGCTGAACCTCCAGTATTGCCGAGTCCAATCCCGGCGCCTGCCAGTACATCCGTAATCACGTTGCCGGAAATTTCATTCAAATACTCCAGTTCACCATGGAGATCGATGGCATCCAGCTTCGTTCCGATAAATGTGTTGTTACGCAGTACGTTGTTGTGGGCCACAAACTGAATCAGTGCTCCATGTCTGAGATAAGGGCCCTCAAATGTACTATCCTCCACCACATTCCACAACGTATCATTTTCAAAGCCAAGCCGGTCTGTCTTGGCCGTCCCCTGAATGGAAATGCCGTAACCTGAACCTCCAGGCCCAAGATCGGTTGCATTGCGGAATGTTGCATGCCTCACAACCACATCACGGCTGTGCTCAATACGGATCGCCATGCGTTTGAATTTCTCCACAATCACGCCGTCTATGGTAATGTTGTAGGATGGTGTCTCCCCATGGTTAGCGATGTGAATCATGCTATCGGGCCCCCCTGCGGAGGGATTATTGGATTTGTGATCGGTCGTGTAGCTGCCGGACCAGGATGAAGTAACCGTCAGGTTGGTTACGAGGATATTATTCTCAGCCGATGCTTTCAGGACGGTGCTGCCCGTCACCTGATCCAGCGATGTCTTGAGCACAGTCCCTTGGCTGCTCTGGCCTCTCAGGTTAACCCCCGTCTTAAGCATTAGATTCGTCATTGCATCCGGTCCCGATAACAAATTGTACACACCGTCGGGCAAAAACACCTCATCCCCAACGTTTGCATCATCAATGGCGGCCTGTATAGCTGGGCGATCATCGCTTGCATTGTCCGCAGGATCTGCTCCGTAATCCCGCACATCAATGGTACGTCCGGTTACGACATTCGGAGAATGAACAGCATGTGGCGTTCCGTCCGTCTCTGTTAAACCTGGAGCACTGAATGCCACCGTCCCTTCAGGCGGCTCTGGCACGACGTATGGAATCAGGGCAACAGGCGTGCCTTCGCCTGCAAAAGGTGCATACAGATGGACGTCGGTTAAACTCGTATAGATGCTTGAATCGGAATTACCATGCCCGGTAATCCGCACATAACGTGCGGAAGTGTCCGGGATATTGAACGCCTGCATTTCCGTTGTATCCCCACTGCTTTCTCCGCTGAACACTTGTGCCCACTGCTCTCCGTCAACTGACGTTTCAATCTCAAAAAAAGTCTTCCGTACATCACCTTTATAAAATCCGATGCCCACATAACCGACTTGCTGTTCCTCGCCCAGATCATACGAGATCCACGGTCCTTCTCCAGCAGCTGACCAGCGTGTATAGCTGTTATTATCAATGGTGTTGGTTGCCAGATTACCATCGCTGCCGCTTGCGCCAACTGAAAGAACAGGCAGCGCTGACACAGGAACAGTTAAGGTGGTTATATCGGTTGTTAGGGCAGAGCTAACGTTACCAGCCTGGTCAATTGCCCTCACTTGAAAGGTATACGATGCTCCTGCTGCAAGCCCGTTGGCCCTGAATGACCGGTTCGCCTGTTCGGCCAACAACGTTCCTCCCTGATAGATCCGGTATGCAGCTACAGCCGTATCATCGCTTGCTGCAGGCCAACGCAGATCGGCAAAATCCGTTCCCCAGTTGCGAAGCTCCAGCATCGCATCCGGCTCCCATTCAGGCTCAGTCGAGTCGCCTTCCTCGGTTAAAGCAATGACCGCTAGCTGGGGTCTAGGATTGCTCGTTCCGTTGGCTTCCTTGGTGTACACGTTGACGGAGACACCTGTCGCTCCGGCATCGGCAAGCAAAAAAGCCACCTGCCCTGCATCCGGACGATTCTTCACATAATCGGTCACGTCAACTTCATAGACTGCCGGGCTTCCGCCGCGATCCGCCGTGACCTCGAATGCGCCAAGAAGTGCACTCTCGCTCAGACTCTTGACGGGGGCATTCTTCCAGGTCACGGAAGTTTCGCTCCACTCCGTTGCATCCAAGCCGTATAGAGACAACACCGTGTCCGTATTCGACGTGCCTTTCTTGGCAGCAATTCGCAGTCGGTACCGATCTCCTTCGCTTTCATTGCCAGTCATGTCATACTTGAAATATGCATATTTTGGGGTCGACGACGTGGAGGAAATGCTGAGCAATCCGGTACTGGAGCCCGTAGCCTGATTGAAATTCTGATCCGGCTTGCCACTGTCGATCGCTGCATCGTCGCTTGGCAGCTTGTTGGAGATCACCTTCTCCATCCATGTCGATCCTTCTTCCTCCTCAGACGGCGTGTCTTCCCGATTGCTTTTAAATATAATTGGCTCTGTCACGACTCTGTTTTTCACATGATCATCCAGGAATGCCCATGCCTCCGCATTGGCAGTCTCGGAAGCCGCCCCTGTAAATCCATGCCCTTGACCGGGTACGATTTTCAGATCCACAATCGGTACACCCGCGGATTGAAGCTGGCCCGCAAAAGTAATGCTGTCCGTATAGGGAATGGTGGCATCGGCATCGCCGTGCCTTATCCAGATTGGCGGATCATCCGGTGACGCATAGGTGCCCGGCATAGCCAATCTGGCCTGCTCAGGGACATCCAATGCACGATGTCCGCCTAGAAGAGCTGTGACGGAGCTGTAGTTATTGGCAAATGCAGTCGTAAAATCAGCAGGCCCGTACCAGTCGGCTACTGCCTGCACTTTGTCCGAATACTCCGGCCATCCGCCTGAACCTTCGAGATCAGGCACCTCTACCGTTGCGCCCGTATCCAGCTCTACCGTCTCGCCGGCAACCATATCCCCTGTGGTTCCAAGCAATGCAGCCAAGTGACCGCCTGCCGATGAGCCCCAGACTCCGATTCGACTCGGGTCGAGATTGTACTCAGCTGCATGGGCCCGCAAATAGCGGATGGCAAGCTTCACATCCTGAATCTGGGCAGGAAAAGGCGCCTCAGGCGTAAGTCGGTAGTCCAGAGACACGCCGATGTAACCGCGCTTGAGTACATAATTGCATATGGAGTTCAGTGCTTGCTTTCGGTCTCCATGATTCCAGCCACCTCCATGAATATAGACCATGACCGGCATCGGTTCGGATGCAGCTGTCTCTGGTACGGCAATGGAGGAATATATGGCCCGACTGCCAGCCGTACCGATCTCTACATCTTCATAGAGGCTCACCCCCTGTGGAGGCGTAAATTCCGTATTCTCTTCCCCCGGCGGCACAGGGGAAGAAGGAGGAGTTATGCCAGGAATCGCCTGACCATAAATGGCGACATTGTCGATGTACATGTTGGCCTGCATGACGTCTCCCGTCCGAAATCGAATTTTGACGGTACTGTTATTGTTCGCTTCCGAACCCAGCAACCAGCTTTTCAGCGTATTTCCTTCTTTGTTTTTCAGGTCCGGAGTACCTGGCGGGAGTTCAAACGTCTCCAGCGTCGTCCAGGAAGTCCCCCCATCCTTCGACCACTCGATAATGACACTTCCACTTATATAGGATGAAGCACGTGTGTAGTAGCTCAGCCGGATATTACCATATCCGGTCAGATCGAGCGGCAGTGCGAGATCATCGGTTCCATCGATCTTGATCATGTTGGGTAGCGATGGCGCGGTAGTCGAGGAGGACGTTTTGGCTTTGCTTCCTCCTTCTCCTTCCTGAAGCCATGGAGACCTCAGGGCAATTCCGCCAGTCGATCCGAAGTTATCCGGATCATCGAAGTTTTCCGCATAAATTTCCAGTTCAGGGCCCTCCGGATCCGGGATATCTCCTTCCAGCGTGGCGTTTAAGGCATGATGAGGAATCGTGTCCATGGCTGCATGAGCTTCATGCACAGGAACGACGGTACTGTTTATGAGCAAGACAGACATGGCAACAAGTACAACCCACTTCTTCCACGTTTTGAACAAGTCAATCACTTATATCCCCTCCATATTCACCTGACTCCCTGCACTGCTTCCATCCATCCTGCAAGCCTAACGACGCGGTAAGGACACCCCTTCGCCATTCTTGAATTTCTCCGTGGCTTCCTGAATGGCCTGATCGCCGCCTTTGGATTTCCATTCCTCGATCACTTTTGGCCAGTCGGAGATCGGTTCTTTGCCGTAAACCATCTTGATCATATGGGTCAGCAGTACCTGAGGAGGCGTATCCGAATTGGGTGCGATATCCGGATTCTGTACAAAGGCTTCCAAACGCGGATCAAAGGTGATGCCATCCCTGCCCTCTTTTGCCAAAACGGTATCGTAAATGTTCATCAGCTTCTTGCCTTCCTCGGTCAATGATAGGGAGCCTTTGTTGTACGTCGTATCCTGTACGAACCATAGAAACGACTGACGATAACGTTCCTCATCCACCCCGGCCGAATCAGTTGGAGCATTGTACGAAATCACCCCATTATCCTCCGTGTATGTCTCACCTTCTGTTCCGTACGTGAAGAACTTCTCTGCTTCATCCGATACCATCCAGTTAAAAAAACGAATGATGGAAGCCGGATCGGCGGCATCCTTATTAATGAAATAGGCACGTGTCACCGGTCCGTACAAGTAGTAACCACCCTTGCCGTCCGGACCAACAGGTGAAGGGATAATCTCGACTTCTGCATCCGGAACCGAAGCTTTGATCTGCTTCTCCCACTGAATGAGCTCGTTCGCGTTCATGGACCACATGCCAGCCTTACCGGAAAGGATCGTATTTTTGAATACCGTTGAATTGATGGTTGCAAACTCTTTGTTTATCAGTCCTTCGTCATACATGGTCTTGTACACGGTCAGCGCCTTCTGCATATTCTCGTTATCCATAAATTTAGGTACGATCTGATCGCCCTGCTGCTCCATCATCGATAGGAACTGCTGCACGTCATAGGCTCCAAAAAAGGTATCGGCATATTTGAAATCTTCACGCCCCATATAGGGATTTTCCACACCCAGCTTCTTGAAAGCGCGCAGAACCTCCAAGGTTTCCTCTACCGTAGTCGGCACGGGCAGGCCGGTTTGGTCCAGCAGATCTTTGCGAATCCAGGTAGCCCGGCGGGAAGGGTTGGATAGGTATTCAGGGATGGCATAAATATGGCCGTCATGGGTTACCTGATCCCAGGCTTCCTGAGGCACGGCCTTAAGCAAGTCTGGACCATACTGCTTGAGCAGATCATCCAGCGGCTGAAATACCCCGGCTTCAACAGAGCCTGCCATCTCCTTGCCGTTGATGCCACCGTCGCCCTGCACAACATCAGGAATATCGTTGGTCGCAAACATTTGGACCATTTTCTGCTCGTATTCCTTATGAGGCACCAGGACAATCTTCAGATCCGTATCGGTCATATCCTCCAGCTTTTTCACCCATTTGTCCTGGTTAATGTCTGGCGACTTCTCCACATAGGTGTAAGCCAACGTACGTAAAGATATAGAGAAACTGGTTTTGCCGTCTCCACCATTTTCACCGGATACCGTCCCGCTTCCTTTGCTGCATCCTGCCATGACGCTTGCCGCCAACAACAAGGCCATGCCTGAGGCCATCCACTTTTTCATGCTACCCCTCTTTTCATCCCGTTTTAGGTACCACCATGCAGTAAAGCGCTTTCACAATATCGATGTTAAAACATCCCCACCTTCTGCAACAATGGGGATGTTTTAGATCGAATTGCGTTTTCTTTAGGTTCAATACTAGTATGCCTTGGATACCTCAATCTTCTTGGTTACACCGTTATCCGTAAAATAGAGATGGATACCGTGATCCTGATCATCGATGAAATAAGGAACATATTTAGGCTCCTCGAGCCGATACGGCACAAGCAGCGTCACGATCCTGTGACTTGAAGCAGGCCGCGTTTCCGCACTTAGGTGATAATGTCTCGGCAGGCCTTCGTACTCCGCAGGGTCCACACCTGCGAATTGGTCCGTCTGGCTGAGTGACATCTCGCCGGACGACGTGTAGACAAACGTCCCCTCTAGCCCTGCCTTGCTTCCGTTCAATCTAAAATTTTGTCCTTTCAGCTGCAACGGATGCAGTGCGTGGAACAGCCATTGGACGCTGTCCGGCTTCTCCAGATCAATGTGGTCGACTATAACGAAGTATGACGATTGAAGAAAATGAATTTCTCGCACAACCCGCCGTACATGCGGTACAGTGTTAGCATAAGCATCAGTTGCTGCCGCACGTACATAGCCATCGCCGTTTCGCCAGTAGGCTTCTTCGATCTTTCCGGTTGCCGCCATGTTCAGCACTTTGTTGTTCTCGGCATATTGCCCGGTTCCACCAATCAGGATGTTATTTTTGGAGCGTGTCTGCCTGCGCCATTCCCGGTGAAAGGAACTGCCGTGGGCGATATAATAGCCGGTATCTGCCGCAAGCGGCTCACCGAACGCATGCAGTGTGAAGCTATTT
Source organism: Paenibacillus xylanilyticus (assembly GCF_047246825.1). Classification (GTDB taxonomy): domain Bacteria; phylum Bacillota; class Bacilli; order Paenibacillales; family Paenibacillaceae; genus Paenibacillus; species Paenibacillus xylanilyticus_B. Next base: position 2,901,046 of record NZ_JBFOLB010000001.1, read on the forward strand.
TGATCCGCATGGCTATGGCTGATCGAGCCATACCGGCTCGACTTGAGCAGGAGCATGATATGCTCTTCCGGATCATCCATCCGGTGGTGCATGGCTACCCATCCTACATCACGAAACCACTTAACCGGCTCGATGTCTACAGGCGCTTCTTCCTGTACCCGAGGATAATTATGTCGGTATACCAGATCGTCAAAACGAAAATCCCACCAACCGTAGTTATAGAACGCCCCCTCTGTCCCAGGGTCCATGCGGCGTACATTTTCAAAATACCACTGGTACCAGCGGTTCCCTGTTACACCTGCAAACTGGCGAACAAGATAACCGGTCTTCAAGTTTACCGGGTCACCCAAGGTAGACTGATCTCCAAAGCTGGCCCGCCGGACATCCGGCGGATACACGTAAAGCGGGAAATCACCCGTACGCTGAAAGAATGGCCGGCGGAAGAAGTCGATGCCTGTGTAGCTTCGTAACAAATTCATGGCATCGGTTACATAAGCCATGCCTGTTGTCCAATACATCGGTCCTTCTGCCCACCCGCCATCACTTCCTCCCCACGGCGAGTATAGGCAGGCGTAGTAGTCAACCGCATAATCCAGCCAATCAGCAGCCTGCTGTTCTTCATGCAGCAAGGCAATACAGCAGGGTACAAGCACCGAAGACAATGAACGCACGGCGTGGCTATCGTAAGGGACGTGATGAATCTTGGAGCGAACCATCACATGCTGTGCCACCTGCTCTGTCCTGCGAAGCAAGCTGCGTCTCACCACATCGCGCTCCTCACTGTTCAACTCGTCATACAGCCAGTCGTAGCCCCAGGCCAGACCTACGGCGACCCGAAAGGCAGCCTCGTCGTTATAATCGCGTGATGTTGTACCTTCCGGATCCCAACCCGCGACATGCAGCAGCCAGGTTTTCCCCGCATCCAACAGCCTTCTGTCACCAAGCACACGTCCCGCAACACTGAGGTGCCGAATGGCATACAACACTTCCTGACAATCGATATACATTTGCCTCCATAGTGAGGCAACTCGCTTGTTCTCCGGGTAAGGCGTTGGTTCGCTGATCAGTTCGCGGGTGACCCAGGGCTCTACTGAATCGGAAAGAAATACATTCCAGCTGCAATAAGTTGGATCGGATGCAACGCTTTCTGATAGTTCATTCAATTTGCTCTCATCAAGCCATAGCCGAGGATGGGCAATATTCGTGGAGGCATAGCGCTGAACGCGGTCCGGGATCGGTGTCTCGGGTAATCCGGCTGGCACGGTGAATTGACGTACCTCACTCCACGACGTTCTTTCCCGAGTTTCATCCTTCATCGCATCCGATTCTACGGCCACTTCCTGCAGTACAGAGCGATCCAGAATCAATGCATAACGCCAGTAATACTCTCCTGGTACAAATACCCGATTCGGCGTAAAAAAATTATAGGGAAGCGGTGCAAATGTCATCGTTTCCTCTTCCTGAAATGTAGGCACGGTCGATACCTGCAGCATATACGCATTCTCATCCTCCTGCTGTGCCGCCATCCAGGTAAACCTCGGTGGATTCTCTCGGAGCATGGATTGTTCGTCAGGTGCATAATCCACATGGAACGGTCCACTCATCGGTTGATACAACGGTCTTTCTGCAGGCATCCGTTTAACTTCCATGGATAAGTTCACTCCTCTTTACTGATGGATGTGGTATTAACGCATGAACATTCCGCCATTGATCTCAATCGTTTCTCCGGTGATGAAGGAGCCCAGCTCGGAACAGAGGTACAATGCTGCTCCAGCCACATCATCCGGGTTGCCTTCCCGTCCGAGCGGTATGCTGCTTATGGTTGATGATCGTCCTTCTTCCGAAGTGAACGTCGCATGGAACGCCGTTTGGCCAATGAAGCCCGGTGACAGGGCATTAACCGTGACACCAGCAGGCGCCATTTCCTTGGCAAGACCTTTCGTGAGTGCAATGATTGCCGCCTTGGATGCTGCATACATCGCCGCACCCGGGCCCCCACCGTTATGGGCTGCTACCGAAGTCAGATTGATAATCCGGCCGCTTCCGATCGCTTTCATGCCTGGAATGACCGCTTTGGAGACAAATACCGCGCTCTTCAGATTGACGTCCATAATACGGCTGTATAGCTCCTCACTCATGGTTTCAATCGGACTTCGCTGCACCAGATGGCCCGCATTATTGACTAATAGCTCGACCGGACCCCCGAAGCGGTAAGTGATGTCACCGATCATAGCCTCAATGGCTTCCGTATCTGTCACGTCCGCCCGGAACGCTGCTGCTTCCCCGCCTGCAGCACGAATGGCGGCCACTACCTCCTCAGCACGTTCCATATTATTCAGTCCGTTCACCGCAACCTTGGCCCCGCAACGGGCCAATCCCCCGGCAATCGCTGCGCCAATGCCTCCACTTGAACCTGTCACCAGTGCAATTTTGTTCTGCAAATTGATATTCATGTATCATCTTCCTCTCTTAATTCGAGCTAGATTCGCTTGCTATGCTGATCCGCCGGAAGCGCCATCGTAATGATCGTTCCGACACCTTCCATACTCTCGATCATCAATCCATATGTTTCTCCAAACACCAGTTGTATACGTCGGTGGACATTCATTAGTCCGATACCTCCACGATGGTACACGTCATTTTGATCCTCGCCTGCAAGGCGGTTCAGTTCAAGACGGTAACGCAGCTTCTCCAGTCGTCCCTCACTTATCCCCTTGCCGTTATCCTGGATCATGACGAGAAAACGTCCTTCCACTCGCCTTGCATCAATGCGGATGAAGTGACCAGGTTTCATGCCCTGCGGAAAGGCATGTTGAATTACATTTTCCACAAGCGGCTGAAGTGTGAGTCGGACCATTTTCTCCAGCAGCAGATCCGGGGCAATGACCACCTCAACTTCGAGTTCCCGGTCCATGCGATGCTTCATGATCGAAAGGTAGGCCAGTACATGCTTCAGTTCATTTGCTACCGTAATTTCTTCCAGATTCGTCTGAATGGAATAACGGAGCATATGGGCCATGGATTCCACCATCTGCGTAATTTCTTCCGAATCCTGGACGACGGCATAACATTTGATCGTCTCCAGCGTGTTATACAGAAAATGTGGATTGATCTGCAGCTGAAGTGCCTGAAATTCGGCACGGTGCCGTTCCAGCGCCTCCTGCTGAAGCTCAATCTCCGATTTTTGCCGGCGCAGTTCAGACTCGTACACACGCTCAATCATGTCCGACAAGCGGCTGACCATCAGATTATAGCTGCGGATCAGCACACCGATTTCATCACGCCTTTCCTTCATCTCCACTTTGTTCCAGATTCCCTTCTCGGTCTGTCTCATTCCGTTCATCAGCACACGAATCGGCTCCACTTGTGATGCTCCAATCCGATAAGCCACCACAAGTGCTGCAAGCAAAGTCCCTGCCCCGACCCATAGCGTAGCTGAACGAATCGTCGCAATCGGTCGCTGAAGCTCTGCCAAGGGTACGGAAGCGACAAAGCGCCAGCCCGAATAGGCAGAGAGCTCAGAGATCAACAATCTTGTTGTGTCATTTGTATTCCATTCCAGCGATCCGGCAGACATATCCATAAGCTTGCTTACGATACCGGATGGCATGGCTGCCTTCGCTTCTGCCTCCCCTGGTGTGTATATGACGGTACCGTTCTGGTCCATCACATACTGATATCCGCCCTGACCAAGATCGAGTTCGCCCCAGATCTTGTCGAGATCAAGCACGTTAATCTCCATCGCCAGTACACCACTAGGTGTATAGGAAGATAACCCCCTGATCCGGCGTGCAATCGTAATCACGTTGGTACTCTGTTCACTTCGAATACTGCGGGTAAGCAATATTGAATCGCCATTTGCTGGCGTCAATGCCAGCAGCTCCTTATATTGAAGATCAGCATCCACATCCGGAATGCCTGTGGAATTCTGGTTGTCGTCAATGACAACACGCCCATTTTCCCCGATAACATACAGGAACTTGATTTGCGGGTATAACATAAAAACAGGGGGGAACACGTTTCTTTTAATTTGACGGCTGTACTCGTAGTAGGCATAACTATCCTCCGGCTTCATGTCCAGAAAATGCTTGACGCTCCCATTTGAGAGAATGGAGTAGGTCGCCCGGTCATAGTTTTGCAAATACAGGTCTGTCTGGTATGCCGTATTGCGCATCGTCTGTGCAATGTTTCCAGCAAGCTGGTCATTCATTTCGGTGGAGGCATAGGTGTAGGTAAACAAGCCAATGGCTGAGAGGGAAAGTGTTATGACTACTGCAAAATGAAAGAAAAGGCGGATCGACAGGCTTCGTTTCATCATCATTCAATGCCCAGTCGGCTGCGGTACTCGGACGGTGTCAGTCCGGTAATTTTCTTGAACGTCTTCGTAAAATGGGGATGATCCGCATACCCCACTTCGTAAGAGATATCCGTAATCCGGTTACCCGGCTGTTCGAGCATCCGCTTGGCCAGCTCCATTTTGCTGCGAATACGATACTGAATAAAGGTCTGACCTGTGGTCTGTTTGAACAATTGGCTGAAATAGGACGGATTAAGGCCAAGCTTGGCCGCAATCTCTTCAAGCGATACTTCGCGGCGCAAGTTTTCCTCCAAATAAGCTTTCGCTTCTTCTACGGGATGCTTCCTTTTACCGCTCCGCCGTTCCTTGATCCTGCTCATCAGCATTTCGATAGCATAGGCCAAGGATTCAAAATATTTATTGTGGGAAACGCTTACAAATATGTCGTGAGGCAAATTCAACGTTCCATTACCACGTGCATTCATTCGGGCAACGATTAGTTCCAGCATTTCCTGAAAAAGCTCTGCAGTCTGTTCAGGCATCAGGGAAAACGCCGGATACCGCCTGGACCAAGCTTCCAACAGTTCCTTCACATCCGGCAGTCTGAGCTCCCATATTGCACTTTCCAGACGCATCGCCCAATCATTCAGTTCTCTAACGGGTACAAGGGATAAGTTCGGCTTCTCCTCCTCTGTTGCCCGCAATTTAAGAAGAAGCTCATGGAGCTCCTGCCGGCCAACAGGCTTCAGCAAATACCGCTTCACACCATAATCCATACATGCTCTGGCATATTCGAAGTCCGAATAGCCTGAGACAACGATAATACGCATTGAACGGCCTTGCTCAGACAATCGTCTGCACAGCTCGATGCCATCCATCGTTGGCATCCGGATATCTGTAAACAGGATGTGCGGCTGAAATGCCTCTACCACCTGAAGGGCTTCCTCCCCATGCGCAGCCTGCCGAATCTCGCAGTCAAACAATCCTGCTTGCTTGATCATTTTTGCCAGGCCCATCCGTATCATCGGCTCATCATCCGTAATCAAGATTCTGAACATCGCCATCCTCCGTTCCGTCAGATCTGTGTGCTTCTCGTACTTAAGATTTGACGGAACCGACCATGATTCCTTTTACAAAATGGCGCTGTAGAAAAGGGTAAATGATGATAATCGGCAAGGTAGCGATAATAATGGTCGCCATTTTGATGCCTTCCGGAGAAGTATGCGCAAGGGTGCTGTAGACGGCGGAACCCGGATCAACGGATATATCGTCACTCTCAAACAGCTTCTTGAGCGTCACCTGAATCGGCCACCAGGCCGGATCATTCAGATAATACAGTGCAGTGGAATACGCATTCCAGTGGCCGACTGCATAGAAGATGCCGAGTGATGCCATAGCCGGTTTGGATAACGGAATGACAATGCGCCAGATAATGCCGAACTCCCCACATCCATCAATACGCGCAGCGTCAATCAGTTCACCAGGCAGTTGGGCGAAGAACGAGCGCATCACGAAGAAGTTAAAGGCATTGATGGCTCCCGGCACGATAAGAACCAGTGGATTGTTGACGAGATGGAGCTCCTTCATCAGAATAAAGTTTGGAATTAATGGTGCTGAGAACACAACCGTTACAAGGACGAACATAACAACCACGGAACGTCCCTTATACTCCGGGCGCGAGACCGGATAAGCCAGTGAGGCTGTTGCGGCGAGGTTGACCAGCGTACCCAACAGTGTAACGCCAACCGATACCGCGAAAGCCCGCCAGAATGAAGCATCCCCGAAGACATATTCATAGTTGATCCAGGTAAATGCAACAGGCCAGAAGCTAACCTCGCCTCCCATGATCGCTTCCGAACTGCTGAGTGATTGGGCTAGCACATTAATAAATGGCAGGATCATCGTTAACGAAAGCAGTGTAAGAAAAACGAGGTTTCCAATGCGGAAAATACGGTAGCGAACACTGGGGGTACGCATAGATCTCGCCTCCTAATACAGGCTTTCGCCAGTTGTTTTTTTGCTAATGAAATTACCAATTAAGATCAGCGCCAATCCGACGACAGACTTGAACAACCCGATGGCCGTTGTGTAGCTGTACTGCTGTGATAGAAGGCCAGCCTTGTAGATATACGTATCCAGAATTTCACCGGATTCCAGATTGAGCGGATTAAGAAATACGAACACACGCTCAAAGCCCAGGTCCAGAAACTTCCCGATGTGCAGCAGCAGCAGAATCATGATCGTTGGCAGCAATGAAGGCAGCGTAATCGACCAAATTTGTTTCAAGCGCCCAGCTCCATCCACCTCTGCAGCCTCATAAAGATCGGGATTGATGCCAGCAATGGCAGCCAGAAAAATAATCGTGCCATACCCTGAATCCCGCCAGATTCCCGAACCAATCAGAATGGATCGAATATATGAATCCTCGCCAAGGAAGTAGATCGGCTGAAAACCCAGGAATTCGAGCGCTTTGTTTACCACACCTGCATCCATGGAGAAAATGCCCATAAAAATGCCACTGATGACGACCCAGGATAAAAAGTGTGGCATATAGACGATGGTTTGAAGTGTTCGCTTGAACATGATCATCCGTACTTCGTTGAGCAGAATGGCCAGTATGATGGGGACAGGAAACGCAATCACAAGATCATATAATCCAAGCAGAAGTGTGTTATTAAGAATCCTCAAAAAGTCATAATGACTAAACATCTTCTGAAAGTGCTCCAGTCCTACCCAATCACTTCCCGTTATGCCTTTGAAAATGTTATAGTTCTGAAAAGCAATGAACGATCCGAACAGTGGCACGTATTTGAAGATAAAAAAATAAAGGATCCCCGGTACCGAGAGCAGATAAAGGATCCGGTACCGCCAGAGGTAACGCCCGGCATCACCGATTCGTGCGCTGATGCCGGATGACCTGTGAAGTCCGGTTGAACCTTGGCTGGACGGCACGATGTCCGCGGGCTTCACGTCTTTTCCCCTCCCTGTTTCTGTGAATGCATGCTTCTCAAATTGTCAGGAACATTCTCGTCCCATGGGATCTCGTTGAATGACACGGAAATATACTCCGGCTCGCGGTCGATAATACGCGAGAGCTCGCGCGTGAACACCTCGACGATCTCCTGCTTTTGCTCATCCGTCCTGCCTTCATACAATCTGATCGTAATCTCTGGCATCCGAGTTGGGCTCCCTTCGATATATAATGTAAACGCTTTAACAATTTCATCTTAGCGTTCCTGTGGAAGGTCAACAATGGACTGTTTTTTCGTTCACTTGTGTTTTTTTTAGGTTAGGATTGTAATAAATAATCAAAAAACCCCCTCTAGTTTCCAGTGTTGAGTTCATGGGAACATGACCTCTTATTCACCGTCTACTATGAGGGGATTAATGTAATCGGGTGTTTCTATTTGGAACCCCAGATCGATTGATTATTGGAACCGATCAGCGAGAATGTCATCACTTCGTTATGGCTGGACAACTCATTCTTCTGTTTAAAGAATATACCTTTGTACGTCACACCGTTAATGACCATCGTGCAGTAATACGTACCGGAAGTATTCGACCATGTACCGGTTACCGCACCGGATATCGTTCCGTTTGCATTCAGCGTGACGCTCTGGGTCGGAAGCATGCCTACGCCGCTAATGAATGCATCCAGCCCCATGTTTACGAACTGGTACGTTCCCGTCATGTCGCTTGCGCTATAACCCGTGGAAGAGATGCTGCTTCCCAAAAATTCGTACACGGCTGTCACCGGCCATTTGTCGGCATTCAGGAATTGCTGATGCGCACGAACCTCATGATACTCGGTTCCGTTATTGAAACGGGTATGATAGATCAGATACCTTGCGCCATCAGTATCGACAAATGCGGAGTTGTGTCCTCCCGATTTGTAACCAAGCGGTATACCCGACAGCGCATAGTTGCCGAACAGCTTCACGCCGCGACTTGACTGATCAACCGAAGCAGAGGCATATACGGCCTGATTGCCAGCAGCATCCGTATATGTTCCGTCAATCGTGGTGGAACGATACACGCGGATATGATAACCGCCCTCATTGGCCAGCCCACCGTACGTTACATACAGGTAGTAATAACCTGCATCCCTGTCATACACGATATAGGGAGCTTCTCCCGTTTTCCCATAACCTCCCGCGATGCGTTTACCAAAGTAACGGTCCGTATTGCCGCTGTCCGATCCCGGATAGATCGGCTGGCCCGTGTCCGGATTAATTTGAAGAATATAGATTCCTCCTGACCAGGATCCGTAACTCATCCACAGTTTGCCGGAACTGTCGTAGGTCAAGGTAGGATCGATGGCGTTGGGAAACAGTGTATTATTAAATCCGCCATTGCTCAGGAACCAGCCGCTTCGCGTGCCTGACAACGTTCCTTTGTCAATCAGCTCGGGAATATTGGTATTCTGGTACCATGTGTTCACGGTTTTTGTTCCAAGAGATGACGTGGTCGTGATCGGATTGCTTCCGCTTGTGAATCCCGAATAGATAATGGTATCGATGTACTCGTAAGGTCCCTTAACAGACTTGGACACACCAAAACCGATGGCTGAGCGAATATAGGTGGAAGAGGTGGAGTAATACAACATGTAAGCACCCTTGGAGCCGTCCGCCCATGTATATGAAGCATTGTAGATCGGCGATGCCGGAGCCCATAACGCGTGACCACCGGAGCTGTCCTGATCGTTATATCCGGCCCAGGCATAGGATACAGCCAGAGCGGATGTCAAGGCAGCACCCGAGCTTCGGGATGCATTGCCGGTTCCGCCTGCTTTGACCAGCTCCCATTTCTGCATCTCTCCGCCCCAGTAGTTCCATTGCTGTACATTGGCACCGGCAGTGGTGCTTCCGTCCGCCACATCCAGCGCACTGGTATATCCGGAAGCCTTGGTCAGGAAAGCAACCGAGCCATCCGCATTTTGCTGAATCCGGAACAACTGCATGGTACCACCCCAATACGCCCACTGCTCAATGAGAGCACCGTCGGCAGCCGATCCGCCATTGACGTCGATAGCGCTCTTGTAGGTCGAATTTCCGGTCAGCAGGTAATAGTCCCCGTTCCCGTAGTGCATAATTCTGAACTTCTGCGCGTCAGACCCGTTATAGGACCACTGCCGAATGCCTGTCCCATCAGCAGAAGAGCCATCGGTGACATCCAGGTATAGGTTGCTGTTTTTATTTTTGATGTAATAGTAGCCTTCAAAGGTAGAGGGTGCATATAAGGTACTGTTGGCATACCCCTGCGTTCCCTCGTAAGACCAGTTTCGGAGATCCGTGCTGCTGGCCTGAGCCAGATGCGAGCCGTAAATGTAATACTTGTTCGTGGACGAATCATAATAAATGGACGGGTCATGTACGGACACCCGGGTTGTATTCGAAGTTGTCGATGAACTTGCTGCCCCTAATGCATTTCCACTGCCTACGCTGACAGCCATAAGCACAAATACGAGCATCATTGCGCCAAGCTTGTTCCATAACTTGTACATACGCTGCATGATCGGATCGAACTCCCTTCATAGTGGCGTGATTATATAGCATTAATAATAATTTCTGTATCAATTGAGGTTGTGAAGCGCTTTCATATTTTAGATAAAAAAATAAATCCTCTCTCTTTCCCCCATCCATTGTTAGATGGAAGCAATCTTGTTACTTTATGAACGGATATATTAACCTCCTTTCACAATGCTAAGCTGCATAGCGATTCTGGATTCGAATACTACGCTACACCCATATTAAGGGGATTACATTGTCGAAGTAAGGGGAATAATGTCGTTTCTAAAAATAAATATATGTATTAATAAATTCGTGATTATATAATCTTTAATTTTACTCCCACTAATAAGAAGTCCTCCTCTTGAACTCTTGTCAGCACGTCACTTAGCTGAAAGTAGCAATGAACTTGATCCAAAAAAAAGTGGTGCTCCATGTTTAATGGAACACCACTTTTTTCATTCTATTTGCATTTAAGAATCTACTTCAACCCGCTGAAGAAAGGTCCGTGTGCGATCCAACTTTGGATTGCCAAAAATCTGTCCTGGCGGGCCCTCCTCAGCGATTTCGCCGTTATCCATGAAGAAAACCCGATCCGCAACATCACGGGCAAAACTCATCTCATGCGTGACGATCATCATCGTCATATTCTCCTGCGCCAGCTGCTTAATGACGCGCAGTACTTCCCCGGTTAACTCAGGATCGAGTGCTGATGTTGGCTCATCGAACAGCAGAATGTCTGGCTGCATCATCAATGCGCGGGCAATAGCCACACGCTGTTTCTGCCCGCCCGACAGATTCGCCGGATAGGCATCCGCCTTGTCGGACAGTCCCACCTTGCCGAGCAATTCCTGACTCCGCTGCCGGATGAGGCTTGAGCTTTCTTTTTTCAACGTCTTCGGTGCCAGTTCCAGATTCGCCCGTACGGTCAGATGCGGGAACAGATTAAAATGCTGAAACACCATGCCCATACGATCCGTGATCTTGCGAATTTCCGCAGCTCCGGCATAACGGCCATTGTCGGCCAGCGTCTGATCCTGAATACGAATCGTTCCACCGGAGATATCCTCCAGATGAATGAGACTGCGCAGCATCGTGCTTTTGCCTGAGCCTGACGGGCCGATCACAGCAATGACTTCACCCGGCGCCACATTGAAGGATACCTGCTTCAGTACATCGAGTGATCCAAAAGATTTTCTTAACTGATTTACTTCTATAATATGTGTCATATGCAGACAGTCCTTTAATTGATCAGATTTAATTTATTCAAATGAAAACCGCTTCTCCAATGCCTTGAACAGCAGTGTGAGCACCAATGTCATCAACAGGTACATGATCGCTGCGACGAAAAAAGGGACCAGCTGCAAATCCCGATTCACCGCGGCTTGGGCGTAGTAAAGCAATTCAGGAACCGCCACCGCATATAACAGAGCCGTATCCTTGATTAAAGTTATGGACTCATTCGCCGTTGCAGGCAATACCACCCGAATCATCTGTGGAATGATGACTTTGGTCATCGTTTGCCATTTCGTTAAACCAAGAACCTGTGCAGCTTCATGCTGCCCTTTGTCTATGGAGAGCAAACCACCTCTGAAGATTTCGGCAAAGTACGCCGCGTAGTTCAGAATAAAAGCAATGGCAGCGGCAACGAGCCGGTCAAATACCAGATACTCACCAATCACCGGAAGCAGTGGAAGACCAAAGCAGAAAAACAGGATCTGCAGCAACAACGGTGTTCCCCGCATAACATAGACGTACGTATGTGCAAGCCACGCGAGCGGTTTGAATCGGCTCCTCATGACCAGCGTAACAGCAAAACCAAGCGGTACAGACAGCACTATCGCGACCAAAAACAGAAAAATGGTCGTCTGCGCTCCCTCAAGCATAGGCTTCAAAATAGTAGAAATATAATCCCAACTCATGATTTTTGTCTCCTCTAATCTGTTAACCCCGCACTCCTTTGGAATCACTGCTCCAACAAGGAATACGGGGTCATATTTGTTTCCAATCGTATGTCAGGCGCTAACCTGTCTATTTCAACACTTTTTCTTCGCCCAGCCACTTGGTTGAGATCTCGGCAGCCGTTCCGTCTGTATTCAGCTCATCCAGTGCTTTTTGCAGCTGATCGAGCAACTCTTCATTTCCTTTTTTGATTCCAATACCATATTGTTCCGGTGCCAGGGATTCATCCAGCAATTTGAATGTCCCCTCTTCCTTGGACATGTAATATCTCGCAACCACTTCATCGATGATAACCGCATCCAGGCGCTTCGTCTTCAGATCCGTCAGTGCAAGCACGTTATCCTTGAATTCGGAAGCATTCACTTTATCCTTCAGGGGACTCGCTGCCAGCGCATCTGCCGCTGAGGACAGTGCCTGCAATCCCACATTTTTGCCATCCAGCTCATCCAGCTTCGTAATTGGGGAATCTGCCAAAGTAATCGCTACCTGACTGTTTTCCAGATATGGCTTCGTGAACAGCACTTTCTCCTTGCGCTCGTCCGTAATCGTATAACCATTCCAGATCATGTCGATCCGGCCGCTGTTCAGCTCTGATTCTTTGGAAGACCAGTCGATCGGCTGAAATGTGACTTCTTTACCCATCTTCTCCGCTGCGGCTCTGGCGTAATCAATATCAAAGCCTACAATTTCATTTTGTTCATCCCGGAAACCCATTGGAGCGAATTTATCATCAATCCCCACAATAATGGTGTTGTCGTCCTTGCTTCCCGAGCTGGAACAACCAGCTACCACGATCATGCATATGCTGATAAATAATAGTAATATCGCTTTTTTTCTCATCTCTCGTACCCCTCCATGTCTGTAACCAAAACCCAAACGCTTTAGTTCGTTACCACGTTATCAGAGACTTATAATAACATAGCATGGGAGAAGAGTCGAGTATCTTGTCCGTTTCCTTATATTTGATGCGCCTTAATTGTCAACAATTTGTGAACCTCAGGTTTCCTTAGGGGATACTTCATTTGCCTTTGTCGTTCGTCTCGTGGAGAAAAAATAATAAAACAAGGCCCCTCCAACTCATTGGAGTGGGCCCTGCATGGTTCACGTTCAACTTATCTTCTGACCATACTAAAATTACAGCTATTGCTGCACTTTCTCACGGTCTTTCCCTTTATCCGATTCACCCGCATTTTTGTTGGCGGCATCGCGATCCTGCTGCATTTCTTCCACCGTTTTCACTTTGAGACGTGCTGCACCTTCATATTCCTTGGTAGGAATGAGATTACCGGCAGCGAGTCTTGCTTCTGCGGCAGCAATCGCTTCACCATATTGCGGCAGCCACTGTGCCTGTGCAACCAGCATCTCGTCGACCATTTGCCAAATTTCTTTTGGATTACAAACGGCACCCACGAGCGGGTCCATCATGAATGCTTGACGAAGCAGCTTGTCGTCTCCGTTCACTGCCGCTTCAACGGCAAGCCGTTGTACAGAAATACTTACATTACACACCGCAGCCGGGCCAAGTGGCAGATCGCCGACATGCGGCATTGAAATGCCGTTGCGGTCCACATATCCCGGTGCTTCAATAATCGCATCATCCGGCAGATTGGAGATCACACCGTTATTAATGGTATTGAAGTGTCCGCGATATACGCGTCCTGTCTCGAGCCCTTCTATAATGTAGGAACCGTGCTCCTCGCCTCGTTTATCCGGAATGAATCTCATGGGTTCATCCTTCATCCAGTTCGGGAAATCGGTCTCAAACCAGTTTCTTCCCTCTGTACATACCCGCAGATATCCACCCGTCTCGCCATTAATCCAGTTGCCCAGATCAATCCAGTCCTTGATCTCTTCCGGACGCTTCCGGTACCAAGGTACATATTCACTCAGGTGACCGTTCGATTCCGTGCTGTAGTACCCGAAGCGGCGCAGCATGTCGATCCGCACTTTCTCGGTACGGCTGTATTCCGGATGTTTTTCAAAGGCTTCAAGCAAATCTCCCGTAAGGTCTTTCCCCTGATGAGAAGCCTGAATATACCAAGTCTGATGGTTAATGCCGGCACAGATAATATCCACTTCGCTCTTTTTCAGTCCAAAAGCTTCCGCAATCTGGTGGTGTCCATGCTGTACACCGTGACACAATCCGATGGTACGTACGCCCCCATACTTATTGCAAGCCCATGTCAACATGGCCATCGGGTTGGAGTAATTTAGCAGCAGCACGTCCGGTGCACTCTGTTCGCGAATATCTTTACAAATGTCCAGCATTTCGGCAATGCCGCGCTGTCCATACATAATGCCCCCTGCACACAACGTATCGCCGACACATTGATCCACTCCATATTTGAGGGGAATGTCCACATCCGTTGCGAATGCTTCCAGCCCCCCGACACGAATCGTACACAGTACATACTTCGCGTCCTTAAGCGCCTCTTTCCGGTCTGTGGTAGGCTGAATCTGAATATCCAATCCGTTCTCACGAATATCACGCTGGCACAGCTCTGTCACCATGTCCAGATTGTGCTGATTAATATCGCAGAACGCAATCTCTATGTTGTTAAACTCCGGTACCGTCAACAAGTCCCGCAGCAATCCCCGTGTAAAACCGATACTTCCTGCCCCGATAAATGCCACTTTAAACGACATTCACATTCCCTCCCGTAATCCGAAACGATATGCTTCGGTTAATGACCTCAATTCATGAAATCATTGTACCAACGGGGGTTCGGGAAGCGTTATCAAAATCATGACCTGTTCAAGTTGAGGTTGTCAGAAATCCTAACTTTTACGACCAGCTCCAGTCTTGACGTGCTTCAAAGGATAAATGTAATCGACTCATCCCTCCGGCGGGTACTGGCTGACATGCCGCTCCATCATGGACCGATACTCAACTGGAGTCCGGCTTGTATATTTTTTGAATAACATGTGGAAATATTGACGGCTGCCCACCCCCACATAATCGGAAATTTCCGAGATCGGGATATTCGTCTGCTGCAGCAGCATCTTGGCCTTCTCCATTCGAAGCATCGTAAGATAGTCGGTAGGTGTCCGCTCCGTGTGCTGACGAAAAATACGATGTAAATAGCCCGGATGCAAATTGACGGCTGCCGCGATATCCTTCATCTGAATGCTGCGGTCCATATTGTGATGCATGAATTCAATGGTTCGTTTTACATACAGCTCCGTCTGATCCAGCGCACTCCGGCTCATTTCTCCACGCAGACGCGCAACCCGGACCAGCAGCTGGATAAACAATGTACGGACTAGTGTCCCCTGTTCTGGTGACTTCAGATTCCGGGCTTCGCGATGATGTGACCGTTCATCTGGAGGAATGATTCTCACCGGAATAGCCGAACTGCCCTGCTCCATTAGACCACGTTGGTCCAGTTCGAGCACCAGACTCTTCATAATGTGATACACTTCTTCCGGGTCAGGCAGCACCAGATACGGCGAGGCATGAGTCAGAAAAATATCGACCTCTTCCTCTTCATTTGCGAGCTGACGAATGGAAGGTTGTCCAGGCGCCGAACCTGCAAAACCAAACTCCACATTGAGCATCCGGCAAGGCACGCCATCTTCGACCAGCAATCGATGCGGTACACCTGCATCCAGAAGAATGAACTGACCCTTTTTTAGTACAGCCTGCTCCGAACTCCCATCCGGCATCAGCACATCCACTCTGCACATCCCCGAAATAATATACATGATTTCAGTCGAATCATGTTCGTGATAAGCCATGCTGTAATTGTCCCATTGCTTATAATAGTACGCGTAAAAACGAGGCCCACAGTCCTCCGTTCGCAGCTCCTCCTGAAACAGGCTTCCCGTCCAACGCTTCGTGCTCATATCCATACCTCCATTGCTGCAGCAATCCTCACTTTTTATCATTGTAGCAATTCTGTAGGCTGTATTAAAACTACCAGAGATCAAAATACTGTATTAATCGATTAGATGTATATATAATTAGCTTATAATCTAATTGTTTTTCGATGTAGACACATACCATAAGGAGGTTTCATGTCATGAGTACCACTTTTCATCTGGTGAGGCATGGTTTAAAAGAAAGGCGCATCGGCGATGTCTCCCTCACTACTGAAGGGGCTTTGCAAGCCGAAGCAACAGCACTGCATTTTGCCAAGGCTGCCGTTCCTATTACCAAAATCGTGTCCAGCCCACTCCGAAGAGCAGTAGAAACCGCCGAAAAGATTGCCCATCTTACAGATTCCTTTGTCACCAAGGATTCCCGCCTGCGCGAACGTGCGAACTGGGGGGATTGTCCTGATCAGACTTTTGAAGAATTCATTGCGATGTGGGATCAATGTACGGCTAATCCGGAATACATCCCACCCGTGGGCGATTCGGCAAAGCAGGCTGGTAAGCGTCTGGCCTCCCTACTTACCGAATTGGCTCATAACGAGCCGGCAAACAGCAACATCATTCTAGTTACACATGGCGGACTTATTACCGATTTTCTGGTACAAACCTTTACCGAGCGTGAGCTTAACGTCTGGCATTCACATTTTATAGCCATGCAAAATCGTCTTATTCCCGAGTGTTCCATCACTACACTGATCCATGATAACGGAAACTACAAGATTGAAGCGCTCGCTTCGACAGATCATTTGAACTTATAGAAAGAATAGTAATGGTGTTGAAAAGAATCGTATGGTGCTGATGGTCTGATCAGATGAATTCCCACTCGAATGTAAAAAGGCTCTGGAACCCTTCATATGCAAAACGCATGAGGGTATTCCAGAGCTACTTCGAATAACAAAAATATTACTAGTTAATCGCCATTAATCACTTTCCACCCTTACCTGACTGGGGAGTGTAGAACTTGGGCAGTGTCACCTTCGACCAGTCGATATCCGACGCCATGTAGAAGGACGGATAGGACGGTTGGTTGTAGCCACTATTCTGTCCGGCAATGCCAACGCGATACATCGCATCATGCATCAGCGTGTACAGCTTCCGGTCTGTCTTCTCGGTACTCAGATAGATGCGGATTGCCGAGCTGTCCTCGGTTCTCACCAGCATCTCTTCCCTCCAGTCCCCGAAGATATCAGCCACAAGAGAAGGCGTGCCTTTGGTATGATTGTTGGTTAATGTTCCGGCAGCGGTGAGCAGCGTACCACGATTCCAATCCTTGATGGTTGGTGTGACATCAATGGCACCGTCCACAATCTGGGTGGTCATATCTGCTGCCCAGCGAATATTCATATTTGTGCCAGGCACCTTATCGCCTATTTTCTCACCACTGGCTGTCCACAATCCTACGGCCCAAGTCTCCAAACCTCGACGAGTTGGGTCTACATCCCCAACCATGCCGCGTCCGGTATCTTTCCCCGTGTATCCGCCATAGATCACTTCACCGGTCTTAGCATCCCGCAAGGAATATCCGTATGGGGCCCACGAACCGCCTTCATGAACCATGAAGATTTCAAGTCCCGGACGATCCGGATCAATATCCGCGACATGCAATGCGTCTCCATGTCCCAGACGGGCAATGGTTCCCGGTGCAGCACTCTCGTCTGGCATCAGGTCCGTTGAGCTGTACAGCACACTACCGTCATGGTCAATCGTTGCTGAACCGTAGATAATCTCCTGTTTGCCATCTCCATCAACATCAGCCACACTGAAATAATGCGCACCCTGAGTGGTAATGGAGCCGTACTGCGGATCTGTGCCATCTACACCGTGGGGTCCGTCATTAAACGGGTTTTTCATCGGAGTCCAGCCGCTGTCCACTTTCCATTCACGTTTGAGCTTTTTGCCATCCCAGTTGTACGCGACCATGGTGGAGCGAGTGTAGTATCCGCGTGCAAAGATCGCAGATGGCTTCTTGCCATCCAAATAGGCCACCCCTGCCAGAAAACGGTCTACCCGGTTACCCGGTTCGATACGCGCCATTGCATAATCGCCCCACATCAGACCGTCATCATGCCGTTCCGGCTCATAAGGAATCGTCTCCAGTTCTTTGCCTGATTTTCCTTCAAATACCGTTACATACTCAGGACCATTCAGGATGAAACCTTCGAACTTGCGAAGCTCATTCTTGTCACTGCGGCTTGGAGCGTAGACATCAATAAAGTAATCCGCCAGACTCTCGGCATCCTGCTGGGACAATGGATAAGTATACTTTTTCTCGATGCCAAAGGCTTCCTCCAGTGTAGCTGGCCAGTTTCCTTTTACGACCTCTTCATGTTTGTGCCAGTTCTTAAACATATCTACCACGTGATTATAGTACCCTTCAGCACTTAAACGGTAGTCATCTTCGTTGGAATATCCCGCTTTGCGATCCTCTTTTGGAAGCGTAATGAATTTTTCTGACGTCGCTTTGCCTTTTTGGTTATATTTAATGATCTTGGTACCTGGTGCGGTCTTGAACATCATCTCTGCCTTGCCATCCCCGTCAAAATCATAAACGAGCATCTGTGTATAATGAGCACCCGAACGGATGTTGACCCCGAGATCAATCCGATACAACAACTGTCCGTCCAGCGTGTAACAATCTACGTACGTTTTACCGGTATAGCCCTTTTGAGATACATCCTTGGCATTGGAAGGGTCCCATTTTACGAAAAATTCATACTGTCCATCACCGTCCACATCCCCTACGGTCATATCATTTGCGGAGTACGTATAGGCTTCTCCCGCAGGCGTAACGCCGTCAGCCGGTTTTTGCAGCGGAATATCCATGTAGCCGTTTGCCCACGGCTTGACGGAGCTGCTGCGTTTGCTTTCTTTTCCTTTATTGTTCACTGCAGCTACTTCATAGCGGGAAGACGATTTGCCTGCCGGATCAACATAATTCGTACTGTCTGTGACCGTTGCAATCTTTTTGCCGTCACGGTATACATTGAAGTTCGTTCCTGTCAGCCCTTTGTCACTGTAACCTGTTGCCTCATCCCCAAGGAGTCTCCAGCTTAGGAAAACACCTTCAGATGTTGATGCTGCCACCAGACCTCGATCCAGATATTCGAGCTGAATCCCTTTCAACGAACCGCCCCCCTTGTGTGATTGCAGGTTGGCCTCTGCTGCGCTGCTGCCATTTGAAGCGGCGGCTCCGCTTGTCCCCGCAGTTCCTGCTATAAGCAAAGCGACACTGAGTGCCGAAGATAGCACCTTGGCTGCAAGCGGCATGCGTGCCTTCCTGCGTTTCATTTGTACACGGGAAACCGATTCCTTATGTACCCGCACTGTTGTTCTCGAATTCATCAACCTTCACTCTCCTTGAGACAGAATAGGTGATGCTTATCTTGTTTTAAACAGATCGCCACATCCTAATGATTGCGCTTACAAAAATAAAAGAAGGTAACCTCCTTACCCGACTGCCAGAGCGCCGACCCCCTTTCATCCCTTTCTGAGCAGTATTATCTCACCCAACGGGTACTATTATAGACATCCTGTCTCCCATGACATAGGCAAATATCCGTTCAAAACGATCAATATTCAGTGTTTTATTAAGACTCATTTCAAAAATAAGTTCCCTATGTTCTACGAGCAACCGTTCGTTTACGAATCGTTCAGGTATGATCAAATCTTCGGTATTCCATGCCGTGAACCGCATTCGAGCCAAAGTCATCTCATAATAGATGGCTTGTTTGGTGCTGTTTTATATAAGAACAAACATCTCATGAGAGCTTTTAGCGGATATCCTCATTTTGACGTATGACTAATGGCTTAATTTTACAAATGTCGAGGTATTTTTTACAAATTGTTATGACTATGTGAGATTTTGGTGTGATAAAATATGGACGAACTTATGAATCAACTAATATTTGGGAGGGATTTGGTTGGGTAAAATAACACGCATGCGAGGAATATGGTTAAAATCACTCCTCGCATTGTCTATGGCTTTACCGCTTCAGGTCGGATTATGGAGTGGAAATGCTGCTGTTCATGCAGAGGGACCAACAGATCCGGCACCGTTCATCCAGGCGAAAGTGGTGAACGAAAATGCCGGCAAAAAGGTATTGTTCGACAACTCGCATGCACAGACGGCTGGAGCTGCAGACTGGGTTATCGACGGCGGATTCTCGGATTTCGGTAATGCACTCGCTAATGACGGGTATTATGTTAAAGAACTGCGCAAGACCACCCCTTTTACTTATGATGATCTCAAGGAGTATAACGTATTTGTTATCGCTGAACCTAACGTTCCGTTCAAAACGACAGAGCAGGCAGCAATGAAAGAATATGTAGAAAATGGCGGTAGCATCTTCTTCATTGGAGATCATTACAATGCCGATAGAAACAAGAACCGTTGGGACGGCTCAGAAGCATTCAACGGTTATCGCCGGGGTGCCTTTGAAGATCCAGCCAAGGGCATGAGTACTGACGAACGTAACTCTGAAGCAATGCAAAATGTAACCAGCACGGACTGGTTATCCGAAAACTTTGGTGTACGATTCCGCTATAACGCAATTGGCGACATCGATGCAAACATCATTGTACCGGCAGAGCAAGCCTTCGGAATCACTGAAGGGGTATCGGCCGTAGCCATGCATGCCGGTTCAACTCTCGCTATTACCGATCCGGAAAAAGCAAAAGGTATCGTCTACCTGCCAAAAACCAATGCAAAATGGAATAATGCGGTGGATCAAGGTGTATACAACGGCGGCGGGATCGAAGAAGGTCCATACGTAGCCGTATCCAAGCTGGGTGCAGGTAAGGCTGCCTTCATCGGTGACTCCTCTCCGGTAGAAGATGCATCGCCAAAATATTTGCGTGAAGAGACTGGCGCACGCAAAACAACATATGATGGTTTCAAAGAAGCTGACGATGCTGCGCTGCTCGTTAATACAGTGAACTGGCTCGCTACGCAAGAAAACTATACGGACCTGACCCAAGTAAACGGTCTGGAACTGGATAGCCCAACCGCATTGCTGGCATTCGAGGAACCAGCCGCTTCCACTGAGCCACAGGCTGAACCTTGGGCTGCACCAGCTGTAGGTTACAAATGGTATGACAGCTCCACCTTCAAGCCAGGTTCCTATGGCGGACCTGCTTCGAGTGCCAATGCTTCCTACAGCTTCGTGAAACAGGATACTCTGCCTAATGCAGAGGACTTCCAAGTTCGCGTTGTCGTGGAAAATATGCCTGCCAACACCACCGTATCCGGGTACAGTGCTGGAATCTATCTGACTGGCGGAACCCAGGTGGCCATGATTCAGAATGAAAATGGCACTTGGCCGACTTCATATGGCTACAGTTCCACGTTCAGCGTAACTTCCGACAGCAAAGGCCGGGCTATCAAGGATCTGAACGTTCGCATCAAGCCAGGAACATCCGGTGCGGCGAACTTGCGTCTTCGCTTGAACGGCAGCAACCTGATTACAAATGCCGTGACCATCGGCAACGTTCCAGCCGAGCAGCTTCCTGAAGAAGAAGGACCGATTCCTGCAGCAATTACGATTGCTGAAGCACGTACCAAAACAGCCGGAACAACCGTAACCGTTGAAGGTGTTGTGACTACGGAACCAGGAGCATTTGGCGGACAATCCTTCTACCTGCAGGATGAAACAGGCGGACTGTATGTCTTCCAAAGCACAAGCGGTTTCCATGCCGGAGACAAGGTTAAGGTTACAGCTGCTACGGCGCTGTACAATTCCGAATTTGAACTGACTGACATTGTTGCGATTGAGAAAACAGGAACGGCTGATATCCCTGCCCCAGTGGAGTCAACTACAGTGACGGATGACAATCAGGGACAACTGATCCAATTGAAAAATGTAACGGTTGAGAACATTGTCAGCGCAGCACCTGTCGGATCGTTTGAATTCGACGCTATCGCAGCGGACGGGACAAGCACTCATGTACGTGTCGATACACGCACAGGGGTAACTGAAACGAGCTTCCCTTATGCAGCAGGTGACAAAATCAATGTTACTGGTGTTGCAGCCATCTTCAAGGATGTATATCAATTGAAACCTAGAAACATGAATGATTTTGCTGCTGCAGAGGAAGAAGGCGGCGGTGAGCAGCCTTCGATTCCTTCAGCAGATGTACCGGGTAAACCGGTGCTTTCCTCCAACAATGGCCATACCAACGGTCTCCTTGAAGGATCCTATACCGTCACCATGAACCTCTGGTGGGGTGAAAACGCAACAAGCTACAAATTGTACGAAGACGGCGTGTTGATCGATACGCAAACGCTGACCAGTGCTTCTCCGCAAGCACAATCCGCTAAAACCAGCATCACTGGCAAAGCCAACGGTACCTATACGTATGTAGCCGAGCTGACGAATTCCAGTGGTTCCACTCGCAGTGAAGTGCTGACGGTTCAAGTGGCCAATGCCGCGCCAGGCAAAGCAGTCCTCTCCCAAGACAACTGGGATGGAGATGGCAACTATAAAGTCACCATGAATCTCTGGTGGGGTACGAACGCAACAGAATATCGCCTCTATGAGAATGATGTATTGGTCGATACCCAAACGTTGAACGCTGCAACACCATCTGCTCAAATCGCGGCAACAGACCTGTCCGGTCGTGCCAACGGAACGTATACGTACCGAGCTGAGCTGGTCAATGCAGCTGGTGTGACAAGCACCGAAACGATTACGGTTCAAGTATCCAAAGCACTGCCTTTGGCTAGCTAAGAGAATACAATAAAAACCGAAACCAACAGTAGCCTGAACACCAGGCAGCATGGTTTCGGTTTTTATTTTTTTTGTGAAAGTCAGGGCTGCATCAGTGTAATGAGTGCTCGAACAGGATTTGAATTGAAATGGAATAAAGATGCCTTGCACAATCCAAGATTTCTATGGTTTATACCAATTTCTTTCGAATGTACCCCGAGATCAGGTCAATGATCGTGATCATCACAATGATCCCCAGCAGGATAATCCCCACTCGCGGCCAGTTCCGCGTGCTAAGGGCAAAGATCAGTGGTGTACCGATCCCCCCTGCCCCGATTACACCCAGAATGGTTGCGGAACGTACATTAATCTCGAATCGATACAACGTATAGTTAAGGAATCCAGGCAGCACCTGTGGCAGTACAGCGAACCACAGCTGCTGCATACGAGTGGCTCCCGAAGCGAGCAGCGCTTCAGAAGGGCCATAATCGATATTTTCCACTTCGTCGGCGAACAGTTTACCCAGCATCCCGATGGAATGCAGTCCAAGTGCGAGTACACCCGCAAAGGAACCCGGTCCTACGGCCTTGATAAACAGCAAAGCCATAATGATTTCGGGAAAGGTACGAATGAAGCTCAGGACCATTTTCCCTGCACCCGAGATTCCGCGGAAGCGGCTCATGTTTCTGGCAGACCAGAAGGCAAAGGGAATACACAGGACAGCCGAAATGACAGTTCCCAGTATGGAGATCGCCAGTGTGTCCAGCAATCCTCGCAGCAGATCTTCACCTTCCGGTAAATAGACAAAGTCCCAATCCGGCGAGAATATCCCGGCCACAATGGCCTTCATAATCTGACCCGCTGTTTCCTTGAATCCAGTGAACGGTACACCCGCCAAAGCCCAGGCATACACCAGGATAAGCAGCAGAACAATGACCCAGCGAAGCGGATTTTTCCGAGGTTTGCGCCGGATGACGCTTGTTTCATTTTTCATCATAGCAATTTCTCCCGCAGCTTAGTACTTACATAATCGATGATCAGGACGATAGCAAGGGTAAAGAGAATGATCACACTCGTTTTGTCATACTCCAGGAATCCAAGCGTTG
This sequence comes from Paenibacillus xylanilyticus, assembly GCF_047246825.1. Classification (GTDB taxonomy): domain Bacteria; phylum Bacillota; class Bacilli; order Paenibacillales; family Paenibacillaceae; genus Paenibacillus; species Paenibacillus xylanilyticus_B. Next base: position 2,924,498 of record NZ_JBFOLB010000001.1, read on the forward strand.
CTTCGTAATACAGTCCGATACCTCCCGCACCTACCAATCCAAGAATGGCAGCCGCGCGCACATTGATCTCAAAGGCATACAGGACATAGGACGTAAACTGCGCAGCCAGCTGTGGCACCACGCCATAGACGATCAGCTGAATCCGGTTCATGCCAACAGCCGTCATTGCTTCCAGCGGCCCCTGATCAATGGTTTCCAGCGTTTCATAGGTCAGCTTCGCAATCAATCCTACCGAGAATACGGCAAGCGCCAAAATACCAGGAATCGAACCCAGACCGAATACAGCGACAAACAGTGCGGCCAAGAGCAGATCAGGCACGGTACGAATCAGGTTCAGAACAAAACGGGCCGGGTAGTAAATCCAGCGGCTTGGCATCAGGTTTCCGGCACAGATGATCGAAACCGGAATGGCAATAATGGCACCGATGGTCGTACCGATCAGAGCCATACGAATGGTTTCCAGCATGCCCTGTACGATGTTATCGAAGTAGGTCCATCTGGGCGGAAACATGTCCTTCAGTAGATCCAGCATGTTCGGAAATCCTTCGATCAGCTCACTGAAGCTGGCATCGGTCTGTTTGGCACTAGCCCAGAGCAGCAGCAAAATGATAACCAGCGTGAGCAGATGTTTGGTGCGGCCGGGCGGTTTGGGACGATGAACGACCTGCCCCGGTCCGGAACCAGGCTCCTTCCCTGCTCCCGTCAACGGTTTATGAAGTGAAGCGTTGGCCTGCCCCTTCATACCAAAACTTCTCCCTGCTCGGTTACAGTCTGTTTGTCCAATAACTCATCTGCGAGGATCGGTCTGCCATAGATTTCCGCAAAGCGCTCATCCGTTGCCTCTGCCACAGGACCGTCAAACACGACTTCACCTGCACGCAAGCCAACAATGCGCGTGGCATACTCTCTTGCCAGATCAATAAAGTGAAGGTTAACGATCGTGGTTATGCCAAGATCCTGATTAATACGTTTCAGGTCATCCATAACTTGTTTGGTTGTGAGCGGGTCAAGTGAAGCGACCGGTTCGTCAGCCAGAATGATTTTTGCTTCCTGTGCGAGTACACGGGCAATCGCCACACGCTGCTGCTGTCCCCCGGACAGCTGATCTGCGCGGGAGTAGGCCTTCTCTGCAATGTTCACCCGTTCGAGCGCCTCAAATGCGAGTTCCGTATCTTCTTTGGGAAAACGACCCAGGATGGTACGCATTGTGGAATGATAACCTACGCGTCCTGCCAGAACGTTGCGGAGCACACTGGATCGTTTGACCAGGTTAAAACTTTGGAAGATCATGCCGATATCCCGGCGAATCATGCGCAATCGCTTGCCCTGCGCCTTCGTGATGGAACTGCCGTTGATCAAAATTTCTCCGTCACTGATATCGTGGAGACGATTAATGGAACGCAGCAGCGTGGATTTACCCGCACCGGACAATCCAACTACCGCAATAAATTCACCTTGTTCAAAGGTGAGATTGATATTATTCAGGCCCTTGGTGCCGTTAGCGTATGTTTTGGTTACATTGCGAAGCTCAATCATGGCATTAATCCTTCTTTCATTAATAGATTCCAATCCAAGACCTGCAGTAACGGGACAAGCCAGCGCAGCGTATATCACGCTGAACTGGCCTGTCCGCACTGCGAATACATCTGTTCCATACAATAAAAGCTAATGACAATCTGTTATTTCAAATGTCTACTTTGATCAAAAACTACTCGGTTTTTACTTTTTCGCCGTATTGACGAACGATTTCGAACTTGCTGTCATCGGACTCTACATAACCTTCGTGCGTGTAGATTTCTTTGATAATTTCATGGCCTTCCGGATCTTTACCGATGTCGATGAACGCTTGTTTGATTTTTGTTGTCCAGTCAACATTCATGTCTGTACGTACAGCGATCGTATCGTTAGGAATCGGCTCTGTGAACGCCAGTACACGTGTATCTTCGAATACGGTTGGATAGTCTTTGGAAACCGTGTTACGGGCATCTTGGAAAATGGCAGCTGCATCCACGTCACCGTTCAATACAGCAAAAACGCCTTGGTCATGACCTTTTACCGTTACAGGTGTTACATCTTTCAATGGATCAATGCCTCTGTCCAGCAACAGACCTGCCGGCCATACATAACCTGCGGAAGAAGTTACGTTTTGGTAGGCGATCTTTTTGCCTTTCAGTTCTTCAATGGATTGGATCGGCGAATCTTTTTTCACGATAAACATGGATTTATAGGAATCAGCCAATTCTTCAGTAGGAGCACCTGTCTCATCATTTACGCCAAAACGTTGTGCCTGCAGAATAACTTGTGCTGCACCTTTTTCTTTTGCCAATACATAAGCAGTTGGTGGCAGGAAACCTACGTCTACTTTATTGGAAGCCATCGCTTCAATAATCGTGTTGTAGTCAGTGGATACGCTGACTTTTACTGGAATGCCCAATTTGTCGCCCAGCAATTTCTCCAGTGGTTTCGCTTTGGCTTCAAGCGTGTCTGCATTCTGGGATGGAACGAACTGTACAGTCAACTCGGTTGGTACATAACCTTCGGCTGCTTTGTCTGTTTCTGCCGTATCGGTAGATGTACCGGAAGCATTAGAACTCGAATTCGCGTCGTTAGTCGAATTTGTTGTACTGCTAGACCCACAAGCACTTAGAAACAGAACCAAAATCAACAATGGTAAAAATAAAGCGGACTTCTTCAAACGAACACCCTCCAAAGAGTTTCTATTTTTCAATACTTGTCTACTATAATTGGCAAATATTTGCGCGATGTGAAGCGAAATTTGGAGTTTTGTAAAGTTTCCTGTCAGGCTGTCAGAGAGACTTTCATCTGTTAGAATAGGCTCATTATGGTTGAAGATATAGGTAGAGAGGCTGATCTTCACTCGTTATTCATAGGCAAAATAGCCTGTAATCCCTTATGTTTAAACTTATATATTAGAGGAGATTGTAAAATGACATCCATAACGAATACATCCAGCTTCGACATTTTGTTCACTAGCGATCTGCACGGGGCCATCCGTCCCATTCATTACAATACCAACGCCTACCGCCCGGCAGGGCTTGCTCTGCTGGCTTCCCTGATTCGCAAGGAACGTGAACGGTCACCCGAATTGATGCTGGTGGATAACGGGGATCTGCTGCAGGGTTCTCCTTTGGCCTCATATGCTGCTTCCTTTGTTACGAATAACGAAGAGCATCCCTTCATTACCGTTTTGAATGAACTCGGCTATGATGCTGCCGTGATGGGCAACCACGAGTTCAACTATGGGCAGGATCTGCTGTGTGGAGCAGTTGAAGCCTCCCACTTCCCATGGTTGTCTGCCAATATTGTAAGCAGCGAACAGCCGGATGTACCTGCGTATGGCCCTCCTTACCTCATCAAGACATTATCTTCGGGTGTTAAAGTAGCTCTGCTTGGTGCAACCACGCACTACATTCCGAACTGGGAGCATCCGAAAAATATAGAAGGTTTGCAGTTCGTTGACGCTCTGGAGACCATTCGAAGATGGGTGAGCTACATTCGCGAGCATGAGCAGCCAGACGTAATGGTGGTAAGCTATCATGGCGGGTTTGAGTGTGATCTGGAGACGGGTGAGCCTGCCGAGCGGTTAACCGGAGAAAACCAGGGCTATGCCATTTGTCGTGACATCGAAGGCATTGATGTACTTCTTACCGGACATCAGCATCGTCAGCTTACTGCGGAGATTCATGGCGTGACCGTCATTCAGCCAGGTTTCAGCGGCAGCGGTGCAGGCCACGTTTCCGTTCAGTTAGAGCAGCATTCGGAAGGAACGTGGAAGATTACCGGGAAAAATGCTCGTTTGCTGCTTCTGGATGAGAACAGTGAGGTACAGCCGGATGCTGTCGTCATGGATCTTACGGAAGACTTGGAAGCTGCGGCTCAGGCTTGGCTCGACCAACCGATTGGCGAGGTAGCCGGGGACTTGTCCATCAACGATGCCACTGCTCTGCGGCTCTCTGCACATCCCTTCATTGACTTTGTACATCAGGTACAGATGGAAGCGACCGGGGCTGAGCTTTCCAATACGGCACTGCTCAGTGAAGAAGCTCGTGGCTTCGGACCCCACATTACGGTTCGTGATGTGTTATCCAATTTTATCTATCCCAACACATTGACTGTATTGGAGCTAAGCGGTCAGGACATTCGGGATGCACTGGAGCAGACGGCACGTTACTTTGAGGTGGATGCTTCTGGCAAGGTGGTGGTCAATCCGGCTTACATGACACCGAAACCGCAGCATTATAACTATGACATGTGGGCAGGTATTGAATACGAGCTGGATATATCAGAGCCTGTAGGGAATCGTGTGATCCGGCTGGAACGTGAAGGTAAACCGCTTGAGATGACGGATACATATTCGGTGGTGATGAACAGTTATCGTGCGGCAGGTGGCGGAGACTACGCGATGTACCCTGACAAAAAGGTGCTGCACGAAGGCGCCACCGATATGGCGGCACTGGTAGAGGATTATATCCGCAGGCATCAGCCATTGAAGGTGGAGCAGGCGAATAATTGGAGAGTTATTGGCGGATAGTCAAAAGAGCAGAACCTTCGTATAGGAAGGTCCTGCTCTTTTTCTCATTAGTCTAGACCAGGGTAGAGGCAAGTGCGGCAAGCAAAAGAATGGCCACCCAAATCAGTATCAAATTTGCCATGACCAGCGCAGTCTTGAACTTGTAGTTCTTATAGAATGCCCAGCAGGTGAACGACGCCAGGACCGGGACCGGATAGGTAGCCAGTACCCCTGCGGCAATATACTCCAGTACATAATCGTTCGTATTGCTGCTGGCAAACATATAAAAGCTGATGAACAGCATATACGGATAGGCTACAAGTGTAACTAGATTAATCGCATTGATAAATAACAGCCAATTCGCCACGGTACGATTTTTCAAGACAAGGGACCTCCCGGAAAAACAATCTCATTCCAGTATATCCACTTGATTACAGATCGTCATGGATTAATTTTACATTACAAAAAGACTATGCCTCCGCTGTCAAGCTGCCAGCTTTCTCCCCGAGCGATACGAGCACACCACGTTCATCCGCAGAACGCATCTCCGCTTCAATGATTTCAAGACTGCCAACCGCACTCTCCGGTGTGCATACCGTTACAGGCTTCCCTTCTGCTACCGACCGGATAAAATAACGGATCTGGTGATAATATCCCGAGTCCGGGGAAAGATCGGCAACAAATCCTGGAGCGTCATTCGGATTCACTTTGAGCTCACCGTTTTCGAAAACGAGGTTTCCCTTCTCAAAATTCACACGATATGTCATCGAGAAACCATAATCCCCCTCCATCGTCCAATCCGCCTGTGCATTCAGCACCTTGCCGTCAGGGTATACATAATGGGTTGATACCGTGTCATAGCCGCTTCCCGGAATCACATTACGAGCGAGTGTGGAAACCTGATCCGGCTTGCCGAACAGCCAGTGGATGATGTCCGCATCATGAATGTGCATATCCAAGATGCAGCCACCGCTTTTGTCTCCATCCAAAAACCATGGTTGAGGCAAACCTGAACCACGGAAGAAATAGCCTGCCTTAACCGCTCCATAACGACCGTCTTCCACCACGGATTTCAGATAGTCATACGCAGGCCAGAAACGCAAGCACTGACCGATCATCAGTGTTTTCCCAGTCTGTTTGGCGGCATGTGCCATCTTCCACCCATCCGCTGAATTGCGTGCAACCGGCTTCTCACACAGCACATGAATGCCCTTTTCCAACATGGAGCATGTTAGCTCCGCATGCAGCGGCGTAGGCAATGTAATATCAATGATATCCATTTCCTCCTGCTCCACCATCACAGCGATATCATCGTACAGCCGATAAGGTGTAAGGTCATAGATCTCCTGCTCTGTCGCCATATTTCCGGCTGCCTTCCCATGCTTCAGTTCTTCTATTTTCAGATCACAGATGGCAACGAGTTCTACGGGCTCTCCCTCCGAAGCGAGGCGTACATAGTTATCAAAATGCATACGTCCCATAAATCCGAAACCAATCAAGCCCACTTTTAACATGCGTTTGCCTCCTAATATCAAAATAATAGAGTTTCTATTTATCGTTGTTATATGATTTTATTGAATGGATCTCTCCAGGATGGCATCCATCGCTCTCGATGTGTTATAGATAATCTGTTGCGAATGATGGGTGTATGGGGGAATCATCTCCGCCGTGACGTAATTGTCGTAACCGATGGCATGCAATGCTTCCATAACTGCAGGATAATTCACATCCCCAGCCAGCAGGTCCACAAAACCATGCAGTCCGCCAGCTTGCCGGCGATAGTCCTTAAAGTGTACCTTTTTGATTCGATGACCGAGAATACGAACCCACTGTTCCGGATAACCATTCTGCACCACATTGCCTACGTCAAAATAGGAACCTACATACTCGGACTGGAATGAATCGATGAACGTACGAAGTTCAAGCGGCGACACCAGAAACTTGTTCCATACGTTTTCAATGCCGATTGACACTCCGGCACTTTCGGCATACGGCAGCAGGTGGGCAATAGCTTCCTGGGCCCGCTCATAGGCCACCTCGTAATCGGTCACTTCGCTGTCAGGGATAAAATCAATCCCTACGGCACCGGGAATAACCAGGATCGTATCCACGCCAAATGCCGAAGCAAGTTCCAACTGTCTTTTGCACACATCCAGTGCTTTGGTACGGATCTCCGGATTGGCACTCGTCATCGGATAATCCCAGTATAATCCGGTCGCCAAGCCTGCAATTTCCAGCCCAGCCTCTTCAAGCCGTCCCTGGATATCGCGGACTTCCTGATCTGTGGCAGACAGGCTTAGCTCACCTTCCCCATTCAGCGAAAGCTCAATTCCATCGAAGCCAGCCTCCTTGGCTGTCTTAATACAATCTGCAATGGCCCAGTCCCCTGGAAACGACCAGATGTTAATCCCTTTTTTCATCTCAAACCCCTCCTCATCATATGCATTCCTGTGTTATCGTTTGGCATCGCGATGCTATACCAGTTAACAGAGGTGACTGAAATTACGAGATGGGATGCGAATAGAGCACACCCGGTTGCCTGATTATCCGTTTCTGCCTCCGTTCCACGGAAAGAGTGTTCAATCTACTTCAACTCCTTTTTTTGACTTAATCCGTGATGTTGTAACTATGGGTTGATCATGTGATAATACTTGTATTATAGATGAATCATTTTGGATTTTATTTAGAAGATCAAGAGATTATTTGTACAATTCCGTTTTGTTTTTTAAATGATCATGTCATTGAATTGCACAAGAGAGGAGCTGAGCCCGTGTCCCTCCCTCAAACGGATTATCCAGTAAAAAGAATCGCCAGTTACAGGGAATGGTCTCCCACTGTTCACTATGCGCAGTTCCAGACTCTCCCTCCAGGTAAGCTGCCAAGGCGGCGATTGTATGATTTTGAATTGTTATACGTCTGTGAGGGCGAAGCAGCAACCTACATGCACGATAAACGCTATACACTGAAGGCGGGACAGCTCATTATGCTGCCTTCCGGAGTCTATCATCAAAATGAAGCCGTATCCCATCCGAAGACACGTTTCATTGGCATTCACTTTGACTTTTTTAACGAATTGACCATACAGACCGAGGCGGATATGGTTGTAAACGAAGAGCATGTTCAGCCGCATAAATTTGCCGCGGAAGCCTGCGCAGAAGGGATGACACCATTATCCACAAATCCAGTCTATACTCCGTCCTCTGCTGCAGTTCAGCTGATGGAGCAGCTGGTTCATGAATTTACGACCCGTCCGCCAGGATATGAACTGATATGCAAAGCATTGATGCTGCAGCTGCTTACCTATCTGCTGCGTTCTCCGTACCTGATTTCGTTTCGCCATGTTTCAGTTCACGGAGACAATCTGCGCGAACTCATGAAACGGATCGAAGCCGCTCCTTCAGAGCCTTGGACCAATTCGGGAATAGCCAAACAATTGAATCTGAGCGTGGATCACATGGCCAAATTGTTCAAACAGATGGTCGGCATGCCCCCAAACGAATACATTCAATCCATCCGTCTGAGTGAAGCACGCAAATTGTTGCGGGAAACGGACTGTTCCATCGAGGTCGTTGGCATACGAAGTGGTTACCCGGACATTCATTATTTCAGCCGTACTTTCCGCAAACATGAAGGGATATCCCCTCGGGAGTACCGGAAATTATCCCGGATGCTATAAAAAAAGAGTTCCTTCATCCATGTACAGATTGATTATTTTTGGACCACCACTTCATGCTGATGATCCAATCATCCAGCAGCTGCTTGATATCGTGAACATCCCCATCTCTGGATCCTATTAAATAAAAAATGACTTCCATTATTGCTCAGAAAAACTGTGATGTTCCACTTGGAACAGCAAAAAGAGCAAGTACCCCGAACGCTTTCAAGGTTCAGGTACTTGCTCTTTTTTTACTATTGCGCTTTCTTGCGCAGCTGGCTGTAATACAATTCACTGTAGAAGCCGCCCTGCTCCAACAGCACATCATGCGAGCCTTGTTCCAGCAGCTGCCCATCCTTCAGCACCAGAATCCGGTCTGCCTGCCGAATCGTGTTCAGCCTGTGGGCAATGACGAAGCTGGTACGGCCCTGCATCAGCCGCTGCAACCCTTCCTGGATTTTGATCTCCGTAACGGTATCAATGCTGCTGGTCGCCTCATCCAATACAAGTATGGACGGATCAGCCAAAATGGCCCGGGCAATGGCGAGCAGCTGTTTCTGTCCCTGACTTATGCCGCTTCCGTCAGCCTGCAGCACTTTATCGTACCCATCCTTCATGCGCATGATGAACGAATGGGCATTGGCCAGCCTTGAAGCTTCTTCGACTTCCTCGTCTGTTGCATCCAGGCGGCCAAAACGAATATTCTCCCGAATCGTCCCTTGGAACAGGAATGAATCCTGAAGGACAAACGCCATGTGAGAACGCAGATTTTCACGACGAATGGTGGTAATATCGCGGCCATCCACGGTCAACATGCCCTCAGTCGGATCATAGAAGCGGGACAATAGCTGAATCAAGGTTGTTTTCCCGGCACCCGTCGGCCCGACCAGTGCAATCATCTCACCCGGTTTCGCCTCAAAGCTGATCTGATGTAATATATTGCGGCCCTCATCATATCCGAAGGAAACCTTATCGAAGCGCACCGCTCCCTCAACCTTTTCTAGAGATACCGCAGCCCCTTCATCCTTCGCTTCCTCATCCTCATCCAACACTTCGAAAACTCGCTCAGCCCCGGCAATCGCCGACAGCAGCGTATTCCACTGGTTCGCCAGGTCATTGAGCGGACGCGTGAACTGACGAGCATACTCCACAAAGATAATAATGACCCCAACAGTAACGGTACCCTGGATGGCCAAAATACCACCGATCCCTGCAACGATTGCAAAGCTCAGGTTATTCAATCCATTCATCAATTTGGGGATAAAACCGGAAATGGTCTGCGCCCAAAAACCGGATACCCGGATTCGGGTATTCCGCTCTTCGAATCCGCGAACCACCCGCTCCTCTTGGGAAAAGGCCTTGATAATTCGTTGTCCGGACAAGGTCTCCTCGATATACCCGTTAAGTTCACCCAGGTTACGCTGACGTTCTTTGAAGAGCGGTCCGGTTCTGCGTGTAATCCAGCGCATGCCAATCGCCATCAGCGGTACGACGATAAACGTCAGCAAGGTCAGCAATGGACTTAACCAGAGCATCACGCCAAACGTTCCCAGCAGCGTCAACACACTGGAGAAAATCTGAATGGCCGAGCTGTTCAGCGTCCCGCTGACATTCTCAATGTCATTGGTGACCCGGCTCATAATCTCCCCCTGCTGACGCTTGCCGAAGAAAGGAATTGGCAGCTTGTGCAGATGGGAGAACAGATCGTAACGCATCCGGAAAATGGTCTCCTGCGCGATTTCAATCATCCATATATTTTGCAGCCAGGAGGTGAGCGAGAACAGCACATACACTGCTGCGAGACCCAACAAAAACGTCATCCAGCTGGAGCTTGTCGCTTCTCCGTCCATATAATTGTCCACGGCCACGCCGACCATGTACGGACCAAGTAACGCCAGTGCGGAACTGGCGAATACCATCAGCAGTACCAGCGTCAGCTTCACTTTGCGGCGGGCCAGATACGTCCAGATCCGGCCCAGTGTGCCGGACCAGTTCTTGGCCCGTGCCTTCGGCTTGCGGCCTCCACCTGCTTTTAGCGCTTTGGGATCCAGTGGCGGTGGAGGCTGACGGAAAGGTTCAATGAACGCTTTGAACATGTGGTGTACCCTCCCCGTATTGTGATCCGTAGATTCGGCGATACAGCTCGGACGAATCCATCAGGTCTTCGTGTTTGCCTTGTCCAATCAATCGTCCATCATCCAGCAGCAGAATCAGATCCGCTGAGGTGGTTGAGCTGATCTTCTGGGTGATAATAAACGTTGTACAGGACAGCTCTTCCAGGGCGTCCAGCAACCTCGCTTCGGTCGCCACATCGAGTGCACTCGTGCTGTCATCCAAAATCAAAATACTCGGACGGCGAATCAATGCGCGTGCAATGGACAGACGCTGCTTCTGGCCGCCCGACAAGTTAACCCCTCGCTGGCCCAACTGAGTGTCATATCCATTCGGGAGTTTCTCAATCGTGTCATGAATCTGGGCACGCTTCGCGGCTTCCTTAATCTCCTCCAGCGTTGCATCTTCCCGTCCCCAGGCAATGTTATCTCTCACTGAACCCGTGAAAAGAACCACCTCCTGCGGTACATAACCGATTGCTCCTCGCAATGTGTGAATGGCCAGTTGATCTGCATTGGTACCATCAATGAACACCTTGCCCCGATCCTCGGTATACAGCCTTGGAATAAGCTGGACGAGTGAGGATTTACCTGAACCTGTCGCTCCCATAATGGCGATACGCTCTCCTTGCTTGGCGGAGAACGTGATATCCTCCAGGACCGTGATATCACTGTTTGGATAGCTGAACCCTACACCCTGAAATTCGACTGCACCCCGAACAGCTTTAGACCGTTTATTCTTCTCTCCAGACCCCGTATTGTGTGCTGAAGATGTCTCCTGAGCAGTCTCCGAGGTATCCACTGTATCAAACACTTCGTTAATCCGCTGCGCCGAAGCACTGGCTCTTGAGAATGTCACCAGAATCCAGGACAACGCAGACATGGCACCAATGGTGCGGAGCAAATAGTTGATGACCGCAACCACTTCACCGACGCTTGCATTGCCGGTGGAGATGTCGCGCCGTCCAAACCAGAGGACGGCGATGATGCAGCCATTCATCATGAGCAGCATGAATGGCATGGTCGTCTCCGTCAGGCGCAGCGCGGAGATCGTGCCCTTCATCAGCTTGCCGCTGAATCCGGCAAAGCGCTCAATCTCATGGCCCATCCGGACGAAGACCCGGATCAGCCGAATGCCTGTCAGATTTTCCTGGATGACTCCGTTGACGGCATCCAGTCTGCGCTGCACATTGCGGAACAGCAGCGCGGCCTTTTTAATCATCCAGATCACAAATACGAGCAGTACAGGGACCATTACCACGAGCAGCAGTCCCAACCTTGGATTCACGACCACGGCCATAATCATGCTTCCGATCACTACGAGCGGCACGCGGGTCATGAACCGCAGACTCATAAATACCGTATCCTGCACCTGGGTTACATCTCCGGTTAATCGGGTAATCAGCGATGACGTCGCAAAGCGGTTAAATACCGCATACGAGAGCGCTTGCACTTTGTCGTACAGCTTCTCCCGCAGATCGAATCCGAACCCCAGGCTCGCATGTGATGCAAAAAACGAACTGGCAATTCCGGCCGCAAATGCCACTACGGCACTGCCGACGAGAACACCGCCCCATAACCAAACGACGGACAGATCGCCTTGCTGGATCCCGTTGTCGATGATTTTGGAGATCAGGTAAGGCTGAGCCAGTTCCACCGCGAGCTCAATCAGCATCATGACCAGTGCTGCGATTGCGGCAACCCGATACTTCTTCAAGTAGTACAACAGCTTGATCATTACCATTCCTCCGGCCCGGAGCGCTTGATTACCGTGACTCATTTTTGTGTCTACGCAGCCAGCTCCGTTAGTCTCTTTCTTTAACTCTATGTAAAATTTCACGTACCCAATACGATTATTATATCGCATTTTACTCGTTCGAATCGTTAATATCTTCTTTCCTTTTCATTATTAACCTGAAATGGACAAGAGGATATCTATCCAGGACAAAAAAAGCCCGGGCAGCATGCCCAGACTTAATCATTAACTATATAAGATCCGGTGATAAATGCGACCACCCAGCTTCTCCAAATTGGTTCTGCACTCTTCGTTCTCGTGTAAATGTTTCCGCTCATCTTATATGGTTTGTAAAATCGGTTCCTCTCAAAACTGTTCAAGAACTGATCCGGAGAATCCATTCACTCCGATTTCTTAAAATCCGTCTGCTGCTGTTCATAGATTTCATAGAAATCGTCCCAGACCAGAACATTATCCTTTTCCTTGCTCCACCAGTCCTTGTACCATGTTTCAATCTCCGGTCCGCCGCCTTGTTCCCACTTCTGCTGTGCTTCCGCAGCAGCCTGTTCAACCGTGTACTTGCTGCCGCCAATGATGGAACGGGTGAAAATATCGTTGATGGCAGTCGTCACATTAGTGAGCTTCACCTGGAGCTCCTTGGGCAGCTGCGGCATATGTTCCGAATGAGTCACGCCCTCGCCCACCGGAAGATCCGTCATGTATACTTCCCGCGCTTCTTTGAAAAGGCGAAGCCCTTCCTTCTGGGACGGAATCTCCTCGCTGAACAGCATTTCAGTGTATCCGCATTTGCCTTCCTCCAGGCGACTGTACATCATGGCATAGTCCCCTGCCCAGCTGATCTCCTGCTTGTATTTCTCCTGATCCGAGATGCGCGGGCAGCCTTGATCATTCAGGGTGTAGTGTGTACCTTCAAATCCATTTTTGAAGGTTCGGCCCGTCTCTGTTTTGGTCAGAAAATCGATATATTGCATGACCGCTTCCGGATTTTTGGCGCGTGCATTCACGACCGCAGTCATCTGCACCGGATTGTTCCAGACCATCGTGTACTGTCCTACCGAAGTCGTTGGCAGAGCGATGACTTTTAATTTGGCCTCTGGAACATTCTGCATCAGCGTATCCAATTCCTTGGCCGCAAATCCCGTATAATCCGAAGTCATGGCGGCATACATGCCAATTTTGCCGTTCAGGAAATCCTGCTTCGCCTTGGCGCCGTCCTTGTCGGTCAAAAAGTCTTTATCCACCACGCCGGCTTCATACAAGGCACGTTTGAATGCGGTCGCTTCCTTCATGTGATTGGGGCCGACCACAATCTCCCCATCCTCCACGTTGACCCAGTTGGCGTTGAACATATAGCGGAACAGACCCGCCGTATCCCCGAACTGAAACCCGCCGATGCCATATGTATCATTCGCTCTGTTCCCATCAGGGTCATTTTCCGTGAAGGCCTTGGCCACCGCCAGCATCTCTTCCTCGCTCGTCGGTACCTCCAGATTCAGCTTCTCCAGCCAATCTTCCCGGATGAAAAAGCTCGTCAGCGGAAACACCTCGTTCATGCGGCCGACTTCATATAACTTGCCATCGCTTTTGATGCCAGCCTTCTTCAGCTGGGGGTATTTCTCCATTAGCGCTTTGTATTCCACGCTGGAGTTCTCGATCAGGTCATCCAGCGGCATCAGCTGTTTTTGATTAAACAGGGTATTACGGATGGGCGTTCCGAATTCGAAAATGACATCCGGCGCACTGCCTGAAGCAAATAGTACATTAAGCTTGGATTGGGATTCCCAGCGTGGAACAGCGGTATACTTCACATTGGCCGGACCGTTCTCATTGATCCACTTGGACCACATGTTGTCTTCGATCGTGCCCATGCCGCTCGGGACCGCCCCCCGATCATAGATCGTTGACGTAATATTCCCCCTGCCGCTTTCACCTTCAGCCTGCTCACTGCCGCCGCTTCCCCCTGTGCATCCTGCCAATATTCCGCCGATCAAGCCCAGAACGAGACCCGACTTCATCCATGCCTTCCTCGTAAACGCCATAGATAAGACCCTCTTTCTCTCCTGTAATATGAACCCACACGGTATAGCTCACAGCCATTCTTAACCTTTGATCGAACCAAGCATGACCCCTTTGACAAAGTACTTCTGCAAGAACGGATATACCGCCAAAATGGGAATGACCATCACGATAACCGCCGCTGCCCGGATGCCTTCCGGCGTCAGATTGGAGATCATCGTTGGATCGGTAAAATCCTGTACGTTCAGATTGGACATAATCATATTTTGGACCAGTACAGTCATGTTGTATTTGGACGTATCATTGATATAAATCATCACACTCATGAATGAATTCCAGTACCCCACACCGTAAAAGAGGGCAATCGTCGCCAGCAAAGGCTTGGATAATGGCAGCACAATTCGAAACAACAGCCCCAGCTCACCACAGCCGTCGATGCGTGCGGCCTCGTCCACTTCCCCAGGCAAATTTTCAAAATAGGACCGCATGATCAGCATGTTATACGTGCTCACCAATCCTGGCAGCCAGAGTGCCCCATAACTGTTCACAAGACCGAGATTCTGGACGACCAAGTAAGTCGGAATGAGTCCGCCGTTAAAAATCATCGTGAACACCATCGCCATCGTAAAAAAGCGGCGGTGGTAAAAATGCCTGCGTGACAGCGGATATGCCGCCATAATCGTCACCGCCATGCTCAGCCCTGTACCGATCAATGTGATCTCCACACTGTTCCAGAACGCATTCAGAATTGGCGTTCCCGTAATCAGGCTGTGGTAGGAAAACCAGGTGAAGTCAACCGGCCATAACCCCACGTTGCCGGAAACGACGGCTCTCGCATCACTGAATGACAAGGCAATGATATTCAGGAGGGGCAGGATACAGCTGACGGCAACCAATGTTAACAATACATAATTGATCAGATAAAAGACTTTTTCTCCTCTGGTTTTTCTCATGCTGTTCTCCCTCCCTACCACAGACCTTCGTTAAATCGGCGTGCGATATAATTCGCACAGAATATGAGAATAAATGCGACCAATGATTCGAACAATCCCATCGCCGTCGTCAGGCTGAACTGCGCTCCCTGAAGACCCGTGCGGTAAATATACGTACTGATGACATCCGCCACCTCGTTGACATTGGAATTCTGAAGCATATATACCTGGTCGAACCCAACCTCCATCACCCGTCCCATCGACAGAATGAGCAGCAGAATAATGGTGGAGCGTATGCCCGGAAGCGTTACATGCCAGATCTGCCGCAGCTTGCTCGCCCCGTCCATCTGTGCAGCCTCATACTGGCTCGGATCGATGGTCGTTAGTGCCGCCAGAAAAATAATGGCATTGAAGCCCATGTCCTTCCAGATTCCCGAGCCGACAAACACGGCAATCCATGAGCCCTTGTTGTACATAAACGGATAAGGCGCTCCCGTCCAGGCCTCGACCCAACGGTTTACGATTCCATTTTCCAAGGAGAAGACGGTCATGATCATCATCGCAATAATGACCCAGGAGAAGAAGTGCGGCATATAGACCACGGTCTGCACCGTCCGCTTGAAGGCCATGTTTCGCACCTCATTCAGCATAATGGCCAGGATGATCGGAATAGGAAAGCCTACGATGATGCTTAGCAAACTGAGAAACAAGGTGTTACGGATAATCTCCACCGTCCGTGGATCGCTAAACAGTGTCTGGAAATGCTGAAAGCCCACCCAGGGACTGTGCCAGAGCCCGTCGTAGAAGTTATAATCCTTGAAGGCCATGACCAGGCCTCCGATCGGTGCATAACGAAAGGTAAGGTAAAACAGAATGACCGGAATAAACATCAATATTAACGGAATATTGGTCTTGAACCTTCGCAGCCGCTGCTGCCGGAGCCGATGCTTGATTTCGCTGTCCGGCGGTTGTAATCCAGACGGCGTTCCTGCGGCCATTTCCCCCTTCATGTTCATCACTCCTCTCTGCCTGCTGATGTACTATAGTTGTATTTTAGATAAAAATGTAAGCGTAAACATTTGTTATTTAACGATTCTTTTTTAAATTTCTACGCAAAAATAACCCCACATGGTGGGGCCGTCCCTGGAAACGTGACGTTATAAAAAATAGACTTCTCTTTAACTTTGGCTACAAACCAGATAAAGGCTGCTGGCTATTCGCTGTTACTTCCATTCGGCTGCTTGCGGTATTCGCGGGGCGACAATCCTGTCATCTGTTTGAATACGGTTGTAAAGTAGCTGGAGTTATCGAACCCGGTCTGTTCCGCTATGTCCGCCATGCTCTGCCGGGTGCTGTGCAGCAGCAGCTTCGCCTTCTCGATCCGGCGTTTGCTGACATACTGGCTGAAGCCCTGTCCGGTCTCTTTTTTGAACAAATGGCTTAAGTAGTTGGGGGTCACATGAACATGGGCAGCCACGGCCTGGAGCGTGCAGCTTCTGGAATAGTTCATCTCAATATACTGAATGACACGTGTAATTACATGATCCTGCTGTTCCTGTGTGTGCCGCATCATCATGTCCACCCATTCTTCGCTTTTGCAGCGGGCCCAGGCAATGGCTTCAGAAACGGTATGAATCCAGAGCAGCGGATCTGGACCAAATTGGTCAATGCGACCCGACTCTTGCGGCTGCAGCTGCTGTATAAGCAGGTCCGTCATGACCTTCATGAGCACATGAATCTCGGCCTTGCATTGCGGCAATGGCATTCGGGAGGCTTCATCTAGCAATCCCTCCAGCCGAATTACCATCTCCCCGAATTGCTGGACCAGCAGCAGGGAAGTCAGTTCCTCGCGCAGTCTCTCGGTACGGTCCACCTGGCTGTATTGTTCCCTGATCCGGATGTCGGACTGTTTCCGGCGATACCGTTCGTGTGCCTTGCGCAGCACCTGACACGCTTCATCGAGGGAAAACGGCTTCAGCAAAAATTCAATCGCCCCATAACGGATGGCACGCTGTGCATATTCAAACTCACGATACCCGGTCAAAATGATAATCATGATGTCCTGTCCGCTCTCGTGTATGCGTTCGGCCAAGTCCAGGCCATCCATCACAGGCATGTTGATGTCCGTAATAATCAGATCAGGTGTACAGCTGTTCACTGCCTGTATTGCTTCTTCTCCGTCTGCAGCTTCACCAACGACCTCCCAGCCAAGGGGATTGTTGCGAACCAGATGAATCAATCCCTGACGAAATAACGCTTCATCATCTACCACGAGCATTCGTCCATTCACTGAACCTTCTCCTCTCTGCCATCCGAATTCCCAGGCACGATTCCCTCTCCGATCTGATATGGCAAATGAAGACGTACAAGCGTCCCCTGATTTACAGCCGAGTCGATCTGAACACCATAGGGTTCGCCGTGAATCAGCTCAATTCGTCTAAGTACACTTCTCATGCCAATGTGCTGACGCTCCTCATCCACATGCACCACCGGCGCCATAATGCGTTCAATGACCGATGTGTCCATGCCGCAGCCGTTATCTGAAATTTCGATGATGAGCATGTCCGGTTCGGCCTCATTTCCCGATTGCTGCGAAGCCCGAATCTCCAAGATGCGGTTATCCCTCTTGTCAGCAAAGGCATGAACAAAAACATTTTCCACGATGGGTTGGAGCAGCAAGCGGATCACCTGACAGCGAAGCAGTTCAGCAGGAACAGAAATTTCAATCGACAATGCTTCCTGATACCGGGCCTGCTGAATTTGCAGGTAATGATCAATTTGCGTCATCTCATCCTGAAGTGTCGTTAGTCGCTGCACCGGTTCCAACGTATATTGCAGCATCTCGGACAAGGCTGTCACCAGGCGAGCCGATTTCTCATCGCCCTGCATATAGAACTTCCAGAAAAACATGCTTAGTGTGTTATACAGAAAATGAGGGTTCAGCTGGGCTTGAATGGCCTTGAGCTCGGCTTCCTTTTCACTGAGTTCCCGCTCGTATACCTCATGAATCAGCGTATCGATCCGGGATGCCATCGCATTGAACCGTTCACCGATGAAGCCCAGTTCATCCTTGGTCTCAATTCGGACCCTTGTATCGAACCGCCCATCACGCACTCTTTTCATTGCGTTGACCAGGCTCGCCAGCGGACGCAGCAATCTGCCGCTGATGATGGTGATGATAAACCAAGAGCATAATACGCTGGCTGCCGCAGAGAACACGGCGACTTTTACGATGATCTTTCCCTTGTTCTGAATCTGAGCGAGTGATACCTTGCTGACCAGCGTGAAACGAGCCTTATCCGAGGTTTGTTTGGTATACAAATGGGTGGTTCCCTGCTCGTCCCTGATTTCGGTTGCTCCCATGCTCAGCTGTGCAAGCGGCGGCGGGTCTGCATCCTGATTATGAAATGCATATAGAAGCTCCCCATTCACATCAAACAGATACACAGCAACCTCATCATTCAGCCGTAGGTCTTTGAGATACGATTCGAACAGCGAGGTGTTAAACAGGATTAACATCACTCCGTATGTCTCCAGGTCAACAGAACGCATTAATCGTCCTGCCAGAATCCAATTGGATTGCTCTTCTTGCAGGAAGGCATCCGGTCCCAGGCGATTCCATACGTATTCGCCGCCCGTTCCTTCCAGCCTATGAACCATCTCTGCCAGATAGGAAGGATCCATCTGTTGAAATGAGCCGGCAAAGGCGCCAAGATTGAATATGTTTTCCTTCAGATCATAAATGCGGAGTCCCATAATCTCAGGTGCATCGAGCCGTACCTGGTACAGCTGATCATCCAATTCATCTTCCAGCTTCATCTGATCATAGGAAGAGATGCCTGCGGCCTGTGCCTTGATGGCATTTTTCACGGAAGGATTCAGTGTGATGTAATCCGTAACTTTGTACATGTCGTTTACCCGGGAATCGAGGCGTGCAAGGATCTGCTCAGCTGTAAGGCTATACTGCCGACTGACTTCTTCATTGAAAAGAGCAATATGTATGCGATACGTAATCAGTCCCGTAACTCCCGAAATCAATACCGTCGCTGCTGACAAAAACAAGACTAATTTCGTCCTGAATTTAAAGCGTTTACAAAAGTTGATCCACCACATCTTGTACACGCACCTCACCCATATTCCGTACCCGTCTTATCCCTAAAAACATATCACACCCCTGTGCAAAAAAACAGAAAAACCCTGACCCTTGTTTGCAGTGGTCAAAGTTTCTCACTTTCCTCTATTGTACATTTACAATCGATGTAATTCCTTCTGCAGATGCTCCCGGCGCTCTGCCACATAGGTACGGATCTTTTCCGGTTCACCGTGAAAGACATTCAGGGGCCACTTCATGTAAGGGTCTTGCTCCACTTCTTCACGAATCTGGCTGTGCAATCGATATACAACCGGCATAATCCGCTTCTCAGTAAAAGCGTTCGTCAGATGCTGCTGCATCATTCTCTTATACTGCTGACGAAAAAAGCGAAAGGCTAGCAACCGTCCTGTAAGTTTGTTATATCCCTGGATTCGAACAAGGTTAGGGTTCACTCTCGCTCCGTAACAGTTTCTTCCCCAGGTTCCCTCATAATCCCACGGCAAAATGGCATACTTCCGGGTCTTGATCTTCTCATACCAGGTGTAGTTTTGATGAAATCCATCGAAATTCCCTGTAAGTACAGCTCCACTCAGCCAGCGCAAATAGTTATCCGTATCGATTCTCGACTGCAAAAAGCGAAGCAAATCCTGTCTGGACTTCGTGTTCAGCTGCTGGATAAAGTTACGGAGCCTCGTGCGGTCCTCGTCCTTACCACGTATCAGAGTATATCCGGACAGTAGATCGGTGGCTGTTTCATCCGAGTCCGGATCAATCGCAAATCCTGCATGATCGTTCACTGCATAGAAAATGCTTCGAACGGGTATCTTTCGTTGCCGAAAAAAGAACGATTTAACACCTTCAATTCGCAAATAGACCCCTTTGAGCTGCCCGTTCAGATAAAGTATGCAGTGCTGTGTAGACGGAGCCGGGACACGAATGGATTCAAAAAAACGGAAAGAGAGCGCGTTGCGCAGCAGGGAGGGATCATCGTACTCAGCGTTAAAATGGAAAGTCCGGCTGGACGTTCGAATCTCAAATGATTTTTTGACATAGCCACGTGTGTGTCCTCCCCGGTATCGAATCCGGATTGGAAGCTGTTTGCCGTCCATCTGCATCGTTCCGTTCACAAACGTATCTGACCATATATTCGATGTTAACTGTTGATATTCGTTTTCGGACACAGTGATGTGGTAGACAGGTAAAGCCATTTCCATCCGCCTTTCGAAGACCTGTGAGATTGCCCGTAGGCTGTTACACCATCCTATGCAGAAGCACAACAGGCTGTAAGGGCAGATACACAGTTTTATTCATAACACCTACAAGTCAGGCCTTCCGGGATGTGGAGTAATCGTGCCATTAATCTATGAACATTGTCTTCTTCTCATAGATTATAGCCAAAATAGTATAGAAATGGTTGTCTGGCTAGTCCCTCTAGTAAGCATGTTACATATGATTAAACTACAGACAGACACGAATGACGAATGGAAGGGATCAACAAAACATCCGCCATTTTTGTCCATCTGAACTTATATCACGGAAGGGGAACAACACAATGTCTATGAACGGTCAGGGCATGAGAGGTTTGTTGGGAAGAGAGATCAGGATTAACCGGGGAGGCCCGGATGCCGTACAGGGCACATTGATGGACGTACGCTGGGACTATATGGCGGTGAACTGCAAGGAAGGTATTGTCTATGTCAATGAAACTCATGTCAAAAGCATAACAGACACAGGTCGTTCCGGCGGAAACAGAAACGCAGCCATGGGGAACCCTATTCCATCCAACACGTTTTTGGGCGTTATGCAAGCACTCCGCTTCCGTCGTGTTCAGATCAACCGGGGAGGTCCTGAAAAAGTCGAAGGCATCCTGGCCGATGCCAATCAGAACCAATTAATTATGACTTTGAAAAATCAGGAGATTGTCCGTATTCCCATGCAGCATGTGAAATCCGTATCCCTTGTACGCGGTGGTAACAACAATAATAACAGTAATAACAATAACAATAACTCTAACAACAACAACAACAACAATGGTAACAATACGAGCCAAGGCAACCAAGCTGCTCAAGGCAATCAGTCTCGCGGCAATCGTTCCCAAGGTAATCAGGCTGCTCAAGGTAATCAAGCTGCTCAGGGTAACCAATCCCGGGGGAATCGCTCCCAAGGCAATCAAGCTGCTCAGGGCAACCAATCACGCGGTAACCGTTCCCAGGGAGCTCAAGGCAATCGTTCGCGCGGCAATCAAGGCAATCAGTCCAAAGGAAACAAGTCTGGTGGCAACAAGTCTGGCGGTAACAAATCCGGCGGTAAAAAGAGATCTGAATGATCACGTAACAGCTTAGGTTATCAACCAGTTTAAAGGGGGGAATAATCATGTTGATCTTCGTTGCCATTGTCTTGATCGGTGCGCCTTTATACTGGATCGTTTTACCTGGAAGGCCCACTCCAACCCATGAACATTCGATTCAATCTCCACCAGGACTTCTCCCCCTGGGAGGTGAATCACAGTAAATGCCTGATTACCAGTTGTGGTTAACCTTCGGGGTATTTATGATCACTGTCATTTTCCTGATGTGGCGGCCTGGCGGATTAAACGAATCCATTCCTACTTCGCTAGGCGCCCTTCTTCTCGTTTTAACTGGCGTGAGCAGTTTCGCTCACATCGTTGGCATCTTCGGGATTGTTTCCGGCGCAGCCGTAACCATTCTCTCTACCATCGTTATGTCGATTATTCTTGATAGCATCGGTTTTTTTCGCTGGATTGCTATCAATATGATCGAAAAGGCACGAGGCTCCGGCTTTCGATTGTTCTGGCTGATTCTATTACTCTGTTTTCTCATGACGGTCTTCTTCAACAACGACGGCAGTATATTGATCACAACACCAATTATCCTGCGAATCTGCTCTATACTTCGCCTGAAAATGCATCAGCAGTTACCTTACCTGATTTCAGGGGCGCTTATCGCTACGGCTTCCAGCGCGCCAATTGGACTTAGTAATCTCGCCAATCTGATCGCTTTGCAAATGGTAGGATTGGACCTGAACACCTATACCCAGATGATGTTTGTACCATCGATGCTGGGAATTATTGTGATGACGGTACTGCTATTCTATTATTTTCGCAAAAGTATTCCCAAGGTTATTCATCATTTCCCTATATCCATGCAATCCACATCAGGTTCAGGGTATCACCCGCTTCAAACGGCAGATCAGGAGACGCAACCAACCGATAGTGCAAAGAAGGTGGACTGGTGGCTGTTTCGAGTCTGTATCGGAATTGTCGTATTTATTCGTGCAGGATACTTTCTCGCTGAGCAATGGGGTATTCGTATGGAAATTGTCGCGATCACCGGTGTTGTTCTTATGCTGGCTGTGCGTTGGTATCGCACCCGGACTGGACTTAAGGATGTAATCACTCAAACGCCCTGGCATATTCTACTTTTCGCCTTCAGCATTTATATTATTGTGGATAGTCTTCATCGGGCTGGAATGACAGCTGCTATCATTCAATGGATGCAACCTTTGGTAGAAGGCGGTAACGCCAGCCTCATTGCTGTATCAGGGCTAATGCTTACTCTATTATCCAATCTGTTCAATAACCTGCCTTCTGTGATGATCGGAACATTTGCAGTAACAGATCTTCAGTTAAGTGATACACAGCTGCATCTGGCCTATCTTGCCAACATTCTGGGAAGTGATATTGGAGCCTTACTGACACCTATAGGCACCCTAGCAACGTTGATCTGGATGTATATTTTAAAGACCCACCATGTTCGAGTCTCTTGGAAACAGTATATGAAAGTCACCTTTATTGTGATACCAATTAGTCTAATTGTCAGCCTATTTTCCCTATATATTTGGACTTCTATACTATATTGAGAGGAGGTATACTGTGAAATCCCCAACAATGTGGCTCGGAAAATCCATTGAACTGGAATTATCCGGCTGTAAATTTCCGATTCAGGGTGAGATTATTGATATGGGTCAGGACTTGATTGTGGTTTACGGACAACAGCGATTCACCTATGTGCCTCTTCACCACCTTCAATCCATGCATGTGAACAAAGCGGAGGATACTGGCTTCACTACCAACGTACCTGCGCCTGATCCCGAGATGGATCACAACAATATATCGTATCGCAAAATATTGATGAATGCCCGTGGAAGATTCAGTGAAATTTCGATAGGCGGACGTACGCTTCATGGTTATATTACGAATATTATGAACGACTACTTCATATTCTTCTCTCCCCTACATCATTCGGTCTACGTCTCCATCAATCATCTGAAATATATTATTCCTTCTCCGACAAACAGCACACCCTATTCCCTAAGTCAGCAGCATTTCCCTATTCAGCCTGCGTCCATGCCCCTTTCCCGTACACTGGAACAACAGCTTCAGAAAATGGTTGGTGAACTGGTCATCCTGAATCTCGGTGACAAACCATATCGGGCTGGATTGCTGAAGGCCGCAGACAACAACCTGCTCGAATTGGTCGAGGCAGAGGGCAATACCTTGATTATGCACACCGATCATGTTCAAACCATTCATCTGCCTTGAAATGGGGGAATTACGAGAAAAGGTCCATCCGCTTATCACAGATGGACCTTTCTTTATTTTGGTGATGATACTCGTGCAAGTCTATACATTGGCACGCTTCTTCTCTATTTTCCATAAGTCTGCTCCATGCGCTCTTCCTCATTGGTGGACAGCAAGATGTTAAGCAGCCCCATGGCATTATTGGCGTCTGTTCTCGCCGTTTGGTACATCTCGGCAAACGCTGCCTCGTCCTGCTCAGGGTCCATTGCTGCCAGCTTGCCCCATGATTTTCGGGCCTTGTCATAGAGCTGGCTTAAGGTGATGTCATATGGGTGCTGCGCAACCGGTGCCATGGATTCAAATTTGGCAGTTACTCTGAAGAAATCCATGGAGTCCTGAAATGATTGGCTGCTGTAATCCTTGTTATTCATGGCATCTTCAGTGATCAGCAGACCTTCACGCGAGATAAATAGCGTTTTGACCATCGCACGTTCCAGATTGGTGGCTTCCTCCCAGGTTATATAGGACACGTCAGGTGCCTGTACAGTCGTAAAAAAGGGAAATGCATCATCTATCAAACGCTGTGTATTGGCATGAATCGGCACCTCCGCAGTCATATCCACCACCGTATCGCTGTAATTGGCAACGTTGATATTTTTGGATCCTTCCTCACTCACCCGGCGAACCGGATGATCGTCCAGCGGGATGCGAATATAACCAAGCTTGTCTGCGTATTCATCCTGCAGCTCTTTCAAAGTAGACTCCGTGCCAGCCGAGGCTGGTTCCGCAGCGTTACTTTTACTCTCCCCTGGTGCTGCCGTTTCGGTCGCTGATGTTTCTGTGCTGCTAGTCGCTGCAGATTCCGTGCCCGCTTCCTGGACCGGCTCCTGGCTAGCGGCCTCCTTGGTTCCACCGCCACATGCGGTCAGAATCGCAGCCAAACTGAAAATTGCGGTAAACATCCGTATTGGTTGTGTCCATCTCATCGTAGAATCTTCCCCTTATCTTATATATGCACCTGAACTACATTAACCTCTTCAACTCAGGGCGAATAATCTTTTCCCATTCGGATAACATGCCATATTCACAGGTAAGCATTGGTCTACATTCTAACATAAGTTAAATTCTGGGTGTATACGCCAATGTACCCGTGTCCTCCAGCTTCCATTGGGCGCATATACTCCGACAAAAGTACAAAAAAACACCGTCATCCCTGAGGAATAACCGTGTTTAAATGCAGCTATTTAATACCTTTGGCCTTCGCTATGTGTTCTGCCCGAATCTGAGCTTCCGTGCAATTGGCTGCCGACAGCAGGGCATGGATAGCCTCAACATCCTGCTCCTTGTATAACGTTTCAGGAACTTCGACTTCAAGCTTTTCCGTTTTGCGCAGAATCGTTTCGACCAATTCATGATCATAAATCACCAGTTCATCTGAATTCACATACCGCACTGCAGGATCCACGCTGATTCGGCAGCGATTGGTGAAGGTCACCATCGAAATCAGGCGCATTCGCTTATAATCTCCGAGATGTGAATGAACGGCCTCAACATGGCCCCGATGCTGCATCAGAGGATTATACATCTTGATTCTGCTGGTGCTGACCGTCCAATTGGCTTCTCTGCGGCCTCCCCGAATCTCACCTGTCGTCAGGTTGCGGGTTTCAATGACGAAGATCCCCCGTGGGCCAATAACAACATGATCAATCTGGGAATAACCCGAACGGGACTTGGGATTGGGAACGAGCAGATCATTCAGGACTTTGTATTGTCCCGGGAGACGATGCAGCCGTTCTGCTGTGGTCGGTTCTTCCGGCTCGCTGTTCCAGGCTGATTCGTGTTTGGATTTTGATTTGGATTTGCGTCTGCTCCGCACCAGTCGTGCAGGGGCGGGGCCGGTTGCCGGCATCGCCGGGGCCGAAGCCGTTATTGAACTCGCAAGCTCTGGCTGTGTCTTGAACAGAGACAGGATTTTTTTGAACATGGGCAAGCTCCGTTCTAATATAGTGTGAGTTACAGGGGACCGTTGCGACAGTTGAACAACATCTTTGCACATCCATTATGTAAACTTCTATTACTTATGTCGGATAAAGCGGGGTGAAATTAAAGGGCGACAGGCCTAATTCCATTTTATAAACCAAATTATATGAGATTATTTAACCAATGCTGTGACTTTAGACGCATGTGATAGGCCCAAAATTAAAAAAACAGCGTATTCCCTTTCCACCTAAGAAAAAGAACACGCTGTCGCTTGCCACAAAAAATATTTATGCTTGAAGATAATACGTATAGAGCACCTGTGTGCCCTTCTCATCCAGACCGTTTCGGGATATTTCCTGATACAGGGATTCCGCCAGCGCCAGACCCGGCGTCTTCATGCCCATGGCTTTGGCCGATTCGAGGGCAATTCCCATGTCCTTGATAAAATGTTTTACATAGAATCCAGGCTCGAAATCACCCTTGATCATGCGCGGACCGAGATTGCTAAGCGACCAGCTTCCGGCTGCTCCGGTAGCGATGCTCTTCAGCACATTTTCCGCGTCCAGACCGGAACTCTTGGCATAGGCGAGTGCTTCGCATACGCCCATCATGCCGGATGCAATGGCGATCTGATTACACATTTTGGTATGCTGGCCTGAACCAGCCTTGCCCTGCAGCACAATGTTGGTGCCCATACAATCAAACAGCGGACGTACCGCTTCGAATGCTTCCGAGGTACCGCCAACCATAATGGACAACTTGCCATCCCGTGCGCCAATATCTCCACCCGATACCGGTGCATCCAACGCGTGCAGTCCTTTGGCCTCTGCAGCCTCGAAGATGCGAGCAGCCAGCATGGGGCTGGAGGTTGTCATATCAATCAGGGTTGAACCTGGCTTGGCGTTTGCCACAAGGCCGTCTTCACCAAGATAGATCTCCTCTACATCCTTCGGATACCCTACCATAGTGATGATGACATCACACTCCGCTGCAAGTTTGCCTGGTGTGTCATGCCATACGGCACCTTCATTCACCAATGCTTCCGCTTTGGCTGCCGTACGCGTATAAACATGCAGCGGGTAGCCCGCCTTCTGGATGTGACCTGCCATGCTTTTGCCCATAACGCCTGTACCGATAAAGCCAACTTTTGTCTCTCCAGGTGCCTTCGTCGTATTAGTCATCGTAGGTTTCCTCCTTGTATCTCTATGTTTTTGTGTCTTGGATCGCTATATCTGTATGTTATAGCTTTCGTACGCCGCCGTCTATCATTTGCATCAAATCTAGCGGACCGACATCCGATATTGATTAGGCGACATCTGAACGAAACGCTGAAATGCCCTGTTCAGATTGCGTTCGGAATACCCTACCTGTTCGGCAATTTCCGTAATGGTATAATCGGTGTCCTGCAGCAATTGCTTCGCTTTTTGCACCTTCAGATTCATTAAGTATTCGATAAAGGATACCCCCATCTCCTTCTTGAACAGCCTGCTCAGATAGGAAGGACTGACGTTCACCAGTTCAGCACAATCCGATAATGACTGCAATCCTTCGGGCCTGCTGCTCAGATGTTCACAGACCCGCTGGACGATCAGACGGGAAGAATTGGTGCGGAGATCCTGACTGGTTTCAATGCATAACGGAAACAGCACACCGATAAACCAGTCGTGCATTTCCTTCGATGTCTGATTCTCCTGAAGCTGATCGAACAGATTCCCACCCAGCCGTTCCAGCATGCCGGGACCCTTCGTTTCCATGGATTGAATGATCGCCGATAGCAGCATATGATACCCCTGGATCATGACAGTATAAGATTCGGAGGAACGAACTCTTTTGGAAAACCTGTGAAGCGCATCTTCCGCATGGGGAAGCATTCCATTCCATAGGGATTCAAGGATCTCCTCTTCCATCTCCCGGGGATACATAAAGACTGGATTACGCTGGGTGGCCAGAATATCTTCATAGAACAGAACATTCTCAGCATCGTCAAATAACCGATATTGCAGGGCGAGCTGAGCTTCGCGGAAAGACTCCGCTACGCCAGCAAGTTGACCGGGACGCCCCACGCCCACTGCAGCCGAAAAGGATAAATACTGGTCCAGGGCATGATGAATATCCTCAGCGTAACGACATACCCTCTGTCTTGCTTCAGAAGAAGGTATCTCCGGATCGAAGTGCAGTATGGCTACCGAGTCACTGTCATTTTTGTCCACGACATATCCCCTCAGGTCATGCTCTTGACTGAGCAGTTCATCCATGACATTTCTCAGCGCAAATACAATCACCGGACCTTCGCTGGGCAAAAATCGTTTTTTCTTGACCAGATTCTCGACTTTGACAACCAGCACCAGAAATTGCCCCTCTGTTGGCACATCATGTCTGGCGCATTCTTCATCCAGCCTGCTGCCGCTCCATGAACCGCTAAATTGCAGTAACTTCTGCAGAAAACGATCGCGCAGGTCGGGCTGTATGCCTTCGATATACCGATTCAGGGTCTCCGTCTGTTCATTAAGATAGCTGAGTGATGACCTGATATATTCAATTTCGTTTCCTTGCGGAGAAGATTCATGCCCGTTCCTGCGCAAGTTTTCCCCGTATCGCAGCAGCTGTTGGATGGGATTATAGGCCAGTCGTGAACTGAACCAGGTGAGCAGCATGCCTACCAGCACAAAGATGGATACCGAAACCAGGATTAATACCTTAATCCAGTTCAATTGGGCAATCATCTCCCGCTCAGGGAGCTGGGACACATATGTCCTCCCCATCGATGCACCGACGTATGCAACAAGTTCATTGCCGTGCTCACCCTTCAGCACCTCATGACCTGATCGTTCCCTGCCTTCTGCATACGCGACCTGCTGCAGCACCGCATCCTCCGATGCCATTTTGCCGATCTCGCCAGGCCCGTCTGTGTGCAAAATAATTTGCTGGTCTGCATTAAGAATGGCCAGAGACTGATCCTCCAGACTGACAGAATAGCTGCGGAGCAAACTCCGGAGCTCCTGTTCTTTCATCTGCAAGATAACTACTCCTCGCGGCTCCCCCTGGCCCATGACGGGCAGTTTCCTGACATAGGAGATGTAGCCTGCTTCTCCGGATTGAGGCAGGTACGCCCACCCTGCCGGTGTGTTCCCTTCAAGTGCAGCCTTCATATCCTGCTTCTCCTTGTAATCTGCGAGCGAAACCAATCCATAATAATGGGACAACACCATATCCGTTTTAGCGTCAAAATAAATCATTTCTTCAATTAAGTTATTGGTGTTTTTATGCAGTTGAAACAGATCAAGCAGATCCAGATGGAGAAAGTAATCACTCTCATAATGGGTGCTCCCCAGTGCATTTCGCATTAACGGACCACTGGCAAGCTGCATGGATTCATGCTCCATATTGGTTAGAATATTCTCCACCCTGTCTTTGAGCAAATTCAATGAGGCCATATTGTTATCCTGGAATTGTTCGGTCAATTTCATCATGGAGAAATGATAGTAAGCGCTTCCGGCAAGCACGACCGGAATGACCACCGACATGCACCCCAACCAGATCAGTCTTTTCAGATAACCATTTGTTGCGAACCAGCGGTCAAGCGCTGATTGGATGGTCTGCATCATGCGCCTCATGGAATCACCCCCGTCTGCTGCTGTCCTGCACTCATCTCGCAATAAACTATTCGGGTTCATTATATCAAGAGAGGTACCTGGATACACTCCCAAACGTCCAGCGTAGGCACGTTAATTTTCAGTTCACTTCCGATCATCTCTGTCTTCAGATGTACTCCAGCGATCAATGCTTCAGCTTCGCCGGCGGGACTGCCCTGCCCTGAGCGGACCGTGATAACCATATCATGTAACGGAAGTACGGATGACAAGGGTCTGCGCCCTGCTCCGTTTACCAGATGAATGAGCAGATTGTGATCCTTGCGGAAAACCGTCAGCTGTAATCCGGGTGCTTCAGTGATCGATACCAGAGCTCTGTCGTTCAGCTGCAAATCTACAGCATTGGCAAACAATCTGAAGTGGTCCTCCAATTTAAATTCCTGTATCAGGCTGCTGAGCGAAAAAGGGAAATATAATGTCTTCCCTGCTCCATACGTTCTCAGCAGCGCAAGTGGCAGCTCTGTCTGTTTTACGGCCAGTGATGCCCGTTCTGGAGGAGCTCCGACACTTTCCAATGGGGAAAATGGGGGGACCAGCGTAGCCAGGACCTGCACATCTGCATCGATAGGCTGACAATAGATGACCCTGCCGCGATGCGGTATTAATTCGGTCTCCTGCAGCTTCTGCTGCAGCGGGTTCACTTCATTGCCCGTAAGATGCCTTTGTTCAAACCGCAGATATGAAGCAACCAAATACTCGCTCTCCTGCATTTCCCCGGAAATACCAAACAGGTTCGTCAACACATATTCATTCTGGTTCTCATCCTTCGGCAGTTCGCCCTCTGCAATAATGCGGCCTCCCTGACTCACATAATCGTGGAGCAACTCGTCAAAATCGGACGAATACGCAAATCCTTCAGGCAAAAGGACAACCGGATAACGATGCAGGTTCATGCTGGCCATCTGTTCTGGCAAAATCACATCAAATGGAATATGTTTATGGATTAGTGCCTCAGCCAAGCCTTCTGCTGAACGATTGGCACTCCACATGATCGCCACCTGATTCACTGGCTTCGCCCCATCCATATAAGCAGCCAGCTTCGCCGCATCCCTGTTGACTTCCGTCACGGTACGCAAAATGCGCTTATCGGTAATCGTATCCGGGATTCCGGTTAATGAATGCCAGAGCTGGCCGCCATTGGCAGGGATCTGCGAGAGCCAGAACCGGTATTCGGCAGGCGGGAGCCCGGTGTGACGCCAATCCATGCCAGGACAAGAGTGCACGATCCCGAACGGATCAGGACGGCCTGGAATGGACCGCCCCACCTTAATACTGAGTGCTGGCTGCCAAAACTCCGGGATGCGAGTGTGACCAAGCGACAAGACGTCCTGCGGTTCAGTACAAAGCATGTCGGTGATAGAGACTCGTTTCTCCAGATTATCCCGATGCAGATTATAGTACAGAATCATCGGCACTTCGGGCCGAACCGCCTTGATTACCTCATACATCCGGCCTAGATTATCATCGAAACAGCGGGCTGCAAAATCAGATGCCATCTCTGCAGAAGTTTCCGGCAGCGCTGTGCCATATATGTCCTTATATTTCTTTTGACACTTGGAGCATTGGCAAAATACATATCCAGGTGCGTTGAAAAAGACACCATCAATTTCATACCGTTCCAGCGCTTCACGGATTACAGGAACAGCCAGTTCTTCGTTACGGTAACCACTATTAGTGCAGGTCGACATCAGAAGAGGCCAAGCCCCTGGACGGGTAGCGCCTATAATATCCGGCTGGCCTCCTTCTCTGCGCACAAACCACTGGGGTTTCTGCAAATAGACCGAATCCTCTGCCTTGCTGAAATCAAAGCGGGCAATAAAGCGAATCCCCCGCTGATGACAGCTCCGGATCATGTCCCGCAGCAGATCGCTGCCGCGGGGCAAGTATTCATTGTGCACATGAAATGCCACATCGGATCGGTACCAGGCGTAGATTCCGCCCACATTAAACACCATCGCATTGGCACCCATCTCCAGCATTTGATCCGCAAGACGTTCGGGATCAATCTTCCCGGTGTCCTTTACCTGCATGTTCGGTTGAATGATACGCAGTGGCTGCTGCCACCAGGGACGCTGTTCCTTATCATTGGGGTTTGGAGTTTTCATCGCTTCTCCTCTACTTGTTTATTGTTGATTAAATTGCTCATAGGCTTTGGCCATTTCCTGATATGCCTGCTTAATGTCTGGCTGGCTGTTCAATTTGTCCACGTAGGCCTTGAATTCTTCTACACTGATCTGTCCTACAATCGTTCTCGTCATCATGGAACTGTACTCGTCTCCGTATTTGGGCCACGTCTCTCTCCAGGCTTCTGAGGTAATCACCCGATAAAAGTCGATCTTTCCAATCTCGTCGAAGTTCTCCACTTCCTTGATTTTGGCATCATTATAAGCTTTGTCGCCGGAAGCACTAATGACCTTGCCCCATTTGGCATACGCGAGCACTCCCGCCCCTTTGCTGGTTGTGTTGACTTCTTTGACACCCTGCTCGGTCAGCACTTTCTGTCCATCCTTCTCCGTATAGTGCGTGCCTTCAATTCCATAGTAGGCAAAGTCCGTCATCTCCTGAGAAGCGGTCATGTCAAAATACTTCAGAAGCTGCTTCACCTTTTCCTCTGGCACCTTCTTCGAAATATAGAAACCGCCCGCAACTCCGGTCTCCAGTCCGACCGCTGCATCCCCATGGGGACCCGTCAGTGACAAGTTCAGAATTTTGGCATCCGGCTGCCCGGATTGTTTCATGGCCTGCTCCCATTCATGATCCCACCAGATCGGACGTCCGTAGGATGCGGCCCGGTTGGTCTTGAACAGTTCCTCCGCCTGACTCTCTTTCATGACGGCATACTCCTTGGACAGCAGCCCATCCGCATACAGTTCGCGGAACCACTCGACCATCTCCACATATTGTGGTGTTAAACCGGGGCTCATGAGCCCGCCATCGTTATCATAGGTCGGGTTATACGCCCCGAATCCGGCCTGGAACATGGCTGGTGGATTGTTGACGAACAACAAGCCGACCGTATCCTTTTTGCCATTGCCATCCATATCACTGTCCACAATTTTCTTCAGGGCCTCTCTATATTCCTCGAATGTCTTGGGAATGGGCAGATTCAGCTGCTTCAGCCAATCCTCCCGAATTTTCAGTCCTCCATCAACTCGGGAACGGGAGCGTGGAACGGCGTAAATCCCCCCATCCACTGACAGGTACTTGAGAGCATCGGGCGCGAGGTTCTCCTTCAGGTTCGGATATTCACTGAGATCTCCAAGAAAAGGAGTCAGGTCCCAAAAAGCACCATTTTTAATCGCGGTAATCAGGGTTGGGCGAATCTGATTCTGGTAGGCCACCACTTCCGGCAGATCGCCCGAGGCGAGCAGCAAATCCAGCTTTGTATCCAGATCTCCCGAAGGGACCCATTCAATATCGAGCTTGGCGTTGGTACGCTTCTCCCATTCGGTCCAGTATTCATTGTTCATATCGGGAATTTCATTGTACAAGCCTGCAAACATCTTGATATCCAGCGGCTGATCGCCACCCGACTCCCCGCTATTTGTGCTGCCTGTGGTCTCACCGGAACCGCTGTTTCCCGTACATGCTGCCAGCATGGTTACTGCCAAGAACATGCACAGCCATGTCGTCCATCGTTTGTTGATCTTGTTCATTCGCTGTCATCTCCCTTTTCGTCAGAAATATGGTAAGCGTTTGCATTTATACATAGGCAATAACCCAACTTCATTAGTAGTCAGCCTTTGACCGAACCAATCATGACACCTTTGGCAAAATGCTTCTGCAAAAATGGATACACGATCAGAATTGGTACCATTGCGAGTACGATCGATGCCATTCGAATGGTCTCCTGCGGCACTACACTTTCATCACTTGCTCCTGCCTGTGCTACGGCAACTGAATTGGAATCGATAACCAGCGTCTTGATAAGCAGCTGCAGTGTCCATTTGCTCGAATCGGACAAATAGATTAAGGCATTGAAATACGCATTCCAGTGTCCTACTGCAAAAAATAGTGTAAACGTAGCGATCGCCGGCATGGATAACGGTACAATAATCCGGAAGAACGCTGTGAGATCACTGCATCCATCAATCTGTGCCGCGTCCTCCAGTTCAGAAGGAAGGGATTCCAGGAAACTTTTGATCACAATTAGGCTCCAGGCATTCGTCAGTCCAGGCAGAATCATGGACCAGTACGAATTAAGCAGACCTAGCTCTTTAACGAGCAAGTAATTCGGTATAATCCCCGCACTGAACACCAATGTGAAAATCACCAATCCCATAATCCACTTATGCCCGGGCAACGATCGCTTCGTTAAGCCGTAAGCCATGGTGAAGGATACGATAATATTCAGTATGGTACCTACGATGGTAATAAACAACGTGCTTTTAAAGGCGTTGATAAAACTGTTGGTCGATAAAATATATCGATAGGACTCCAGCGACCATTTCTCCGGAAACAAATAAAACTTGAGCGGCACATACACCTTCGGATCCGTAAACGACACACTGAATACATACAAAAACGGGAATATGCATGCCAGCGAGATCAAAGCAACCAGACTGTAATTGACCCAGTCAAAGAGCGTCAGCCCCTTTTTCTGCACAACAAAGCTCATAACCTATCCTCCTGTTCAGGAAAGAACAACAACCCTCCAAGTTTAATAAATCCCTTCATGTCCGAGTCTTCTTACAATTTTGTTGGCCGCCACAATCAGGAACAATCCGACCAGCCCCTTGAACAGCCCCACGGTAACCCCAATGCTAATCTTGCCTTGTAATATGCCATACGTGTAGGAATACGTATCAAACACCTCTCCAACCGAGCGAACCAGCGGATTCATCATCAGCAGGATTTGTTCAAAACCCGTATCGGCCATGCTTCCCAGGCGCAGGATCAACAAAATGATAATGGTCGGGCGGATGGCGGGAAGCGTAATATGCCATATCTGCCGGAAACGTCCGGCCCCGTCGACAACGGCAGCCTCATACCGCTGAGGATCCACTCCCGCCATCGCTGCGAGGAAAATAATCGTTCCCCAGCCGGCTTCCTTCCACATGCTCTGAGCGGTGAGCAGCCCCCAGAAATAATTCGGTTCCGATAGAAATGAAATCGTGTCCTTACCGCTCTGTGCAATCAGCTTGTTCACGATGCCGACATCCGTCGAGAGCAGGAAAAACGTCATACTGGCAACGACGACCCATGACAGAAAATGAGGTAGATATACAATGGATTGATTGATTCGTTTAAACGTCTCATGCCGAATTTCGTTTAACATCAAGGCAAGCAGGATCGGCAGCGGAAAATGGAACACCAGCGCGATCAGATTAATGGCAAGTGTATTGCGCAGCATGATGTAGAAGTTGGAGCTGGCAAACAGTTCATTAAAATGCTTGAATCCCACCCATTCACTTCCCGTAAACCCGAGGAACGGATTGTAATCCTGAAATGCCAGCAGCAGTCCCCAGAGAGGTACGATCTTGAACAGTAGAAAATACAGCAGCCCCGGCAAAATAAGCAAATAGATCATACGGTGTTTGTACATTCGTGACAGCAGACTGCCCGATTGCAGCTTGCCCGTCGCACGGTTCACCGTCGTTATCTGGGGTTTCATCGGTTTATGTCACCTCTTTCTTCAGGGCAGGGTCCATCTCGATCACAATTGCTTCATAGCGCTTTAGCCTGGGAATGCTTAGAGTTACTTTGTTTCCCTCGACATTTATTGGAATGGCCTCCGATGAACACAATGAGTAGGCACGAGCAGGTGTCCCCATCGTGTTCAGCTCAATGATTTGGTCAAATAGCGGTATCGCTTCCATGTATGTTGTTCCATTGAAGCCGGACAAGTTCAGGAGCTGGAGAAGCACATGCCCTTGGTCCGTCCGATTCAGAAACAGCTCCGTACTGACAGGCAGCTCTGTCTTCAACAGACTCTCCCCGGTCAACCGAGTCAGAATATCCGTCACGGCATGTTTGTGATCTTCGAAACCGTGTCTGTAATACAGAACACCCGGATTCCACGTGTAATATGCGGCTGTACCACCATTTGCCGGGTTGGAGATCCCCAGTCCGTAACTTTCGCCCACTCGGTGTCCATACGCCCGTTCCGGCGGACCGAAAGATGCTGGTTCAATATAAGGCATACAGCACTCTATTTTGGAGGGATCAAATTGCACATGTGCAAAACCGCCGCTAACCGTGATCCATTCCCGCTCCTTCAAACTGGGAAAGCGATCTGCATCCGACACTTGGAGGTATGCTGCGGGAAGCATGTCGAGATCTCCTGTATGAACTGCTCCAAACCAGCCAGACAACGCTTCTGCATCATCGCGTAAGGCATTTCCCGTAGCAAGCAGAGCAACTCCTTGCTTGAGCAAGTCGCCCAGCGTTTCTTTGGTGTCTGGTTGGGGTCTTTGCAAACCGGGCAGGATGACCGCCTTCACCGCAGCCAGCTTATGCCTCATGGCTGTTATCTGATCTTCAACGATGACATCGAACAGCACATGAGACTCTTTTAACATTTTGAACAGTCCCAAATATTCGGTCCCCGCTTCAGCAGCCCTCGGTTTAATCAAGATCACTTCAGCCATTGAAGCGAGACTTCCATAGATATGTTCGTGTGCTGCATGATATCGGAAAATCTCCTGGGCTGCCGCAAAGTTCTTTCGATCGGGGTATCCCTCGAACGCACCAATAATGCAGAAGTCGAGCCCGGATCCACTGGCGATATTTTGATATAACCTTACTTCTGTCTCATAGGGTGAGACACCCGTGAATCGATAGGTCAGATCTATCGCATTGATGCTGCAATTGCTGACGATTTTATCGTCCCAGCTGCTCACCACAGAGGCTACATTCTCTGAAGCGGAATACAGCCATAAAGGCAAACTGCGGATTAGCGAAGTGTTCGACTCCTTGCGAATAATATCCACCTTGTGCGGGTGGTAGGTGCTTATGGCTATATCCGGCCAGCGGGACTTCACCCTGTGATGGATTTTGCTCAAGATCTCTCGAGAGGTTAACTCCTGAAAATGAAGATACGCTGTATGCAATTCATGCTCCGGACCGGTATAGTCCAGCAATTCAGCTCCGCAGACCTTCTGGAAACGACGCCTGCAATTCTCACAATAACAAGGTCCATAGTGGTTCCCGCTGTAATCCCAGTGCTGGTAACCGAACATATTGAAGAAAATGCCATCAACCGGATACTTCTCTAGCACTTCTGTAATCGACTCGATGGACTTCTCCTGCTGATACTCCCCGTTCAGGCACGTATGCACAATCCCGTAGTAATTCACTTCCTGTCCGTTACGGTCACGATAAAACCATTCCGGATGTGCCTCAAACAGCGATTCGTGCGCTTTGCTGAAATCGAAGCGGGCAATAAACTTCATTCCAAGCTTATGGCTCTTCAAGATCGCCTCTTGCAGCAAATCGGTATGAAGATAAGGCGTGACATATTGATGCTCCAATGCAGATGGATAAAAGGCAAAAATTCCTCCTGCATTCATCATTAGCACATTGGCTTGGAATTCTTGAAGCTCCTTCATCAACAGGTCCACATTCATGTCCGCATCCATCTCGCGGAGATTGTTTTGAATCAGGCGAAGCCGGTTTGATGACCACCAGTTCATTCGCATCGTCCTCCTCTTGTCTGCGATGTACCTTAACGGTATACCTTGGATGACAGGCACAGTAGGGACATTTTTTGCAGATGTAAAGCAGGAAATATATGTCCGTTCTACCCGGGAAGATGTGCAGCCTTGTGGCAAACACCCCGGAAAGGTAGACAAAAATTGTCCGATCGCCATGATATGAAAGGTTTTGCTTCAAAAATAGATCAAGAGGAATCGAAATCCCATATGCTGTACAAGCTAACGGAAACTTCCTTGGACGGAAAGGAGGATTCCCATGAGCCGTGAAAAGGGTGAAATCACGATATGGCTTTCCTTTTCCATCATTTTGCTCAGTGCCGGACTCGTATGCCATGTTCTGTCTATACCGGCGATTCTGGATCAGGCAGGCAGAGACGGCTGGTTATCCGTCGCGGCTGCTGCGCCTTTCTTCATGCTGTTTCTATGTATGATGTTCGTGATCATTCGCCGGGTGAGGGGACAGCGTTTGACGGACTGGATTACACGGGAATTCGGCATCGTCCCTTCCTGGATCTTCCGTATTTCCGCATCTCTTCTGCTGTTTGCACTCGGGACACATACCTTATATGAGACAACGAGCTGGACGGTGTCCACTTATCTGCAATTCACCCCAACATACGTGCTCGCAGGAGGTGGAGTGTTAGTTGCTGCTTGGTCGGCTGCCAAAGGAATCCGGTCCATTGCCATGACTTCAAGTATCCTGCTCCCTTTCGTGATTTTGCTGGGATACTTCGTGATGTCAGCCAACATGAAATACAAGGACTATGGCCAGCTGTTCCCGATCATGGAATATGGTGCCGGTCCCGTTCTGAAAGGCATGATTTATTCGCTCGCAGGACTGATGGAGATCTGGATATTGATGCTCTTTCAGCATAAAGTCAAAAGCAAAATTCGCTGGTGGCACGTTCTGCTCCTCGGACTATTCATGATTACAATGGCGATAGGCCCTACTCTGGGAGCTATTGTTGAATTCGGTCCCGAGGAAGCGGCCAAGCAGCGAAACAGTCCCTACGAACAATGGAAGCTGGTCAATATCGGGAAATTGTTCCAGCACGTGGATTTCCTATCCATCTATCAATGGCTGAGCGGCTCTTTTGCCAGAGTGGCTATTTCCATCTATCTCATTGTGGATCTGCTCGATTTTCGCAGACCCCGAAAGAGATATATTGCCGTTTTGTCCGTCGCATTCATCATGTGCTTCGTGGCCGTACAGTGGTGGCGAATTGACTATGTCGAATATTATGTAAATCATATTCAGTTTCCCGTGATGCTCGCCTACGTGTCCGTTGTCACTATTCTGTTGACCCTGGCCGCAATCATACATAAAAAAGACAAGGAGGCTCCTGCCCATGCCGATCACAACCAGACCCAAGAAGGACCTTCATCCGGATGAGTCTTTTCGTATCAACGAGCATAACCTGACGACCTTTTTTGCCGGATCAGACGATGTTATCATCAGCAGCCATATGATCGGGGAGTCTCCTGTACAGATCATCATCGTGTATTGCAGTGGTATGGTGGACAGCAAATCAATCTATGATATTATTCTTCCCGAATTGACGCGGGCCTACGAGAGTACTCACTTTGTTCGTACATCCGATATTGAGAGATCCATCACCCTTCAATGGACCCGCATGGATTTGCAGGATAAGGCTCTGGGAACGAGACTGATGTCCCTGCGGGTATTTGAGGGGCATATGCTCATCTGCATCCCTTCCCTGCAGACGATGTGGAGCATGGATATTTCCAATATCCCTACCCGTACGCCAGAAGAATCCACGACTGAAGTATCTATCCGCGGAGCCCGGGACGGCTTTATCGAACGGTTGTCCGTCAATATCACGTTAATTCGCACACGTCTGCGTACAGCCGATTTGGCCTGCAATATTGAATTAATCGGTTCACGTTCGGTGACCAAAGTAGCGCTGATGTATATCAAAAATATTGCGAACCCCGATCTGATCGATGATGTCAAGAATCGGCTGCGCAAAATTGATACGGAACGAATCCTGACTGCGAATGAACTGGAAGAATTGCTGTCGCCATCAAAAGTTACCCTATTTCCGGTAACCCATTACACGGGCAGGCCCGATTTTGCTGCGGAATGTCTACAGAACGGTCGCTTCGTCCTCATCGTGGATGGCAATCCAAGCGTCATCATTGGCCCGGTAAATCTGTTTCTGCTTCTCAAATCACCTGAGGATGCCAGCTTTCCATTTCTTCCGGTGAATATGGGCCGCATGCTGCGCTTTATCGGACTATTGGTAACCATTTTTCTGCCTGGCTTCTATATTGCCCTTACTTCATTTCATATGGACCAGCTGCCTTTCCCGCTGGTTGCCACGATCTCGGTTGGACGAATGGGGCTGCCTATGGAATCTGGAGTAGAGATGTTTCTCATTATGCTTCTGATGGAGTTGTTCCGGGAGGCAGGTGTACGTCTTCCCAGTGCCATCGGTCAGACGCTGACCGTCGTGGGAGGATTGATTATCGGGGATTCAGCCATTCGTGCGGGCATGGTCTCCCCGCTCATGATTGTCGTCATTGCCGTAACGGTCGTCGCCGGGGCAACGATCGTGAATCAGGTCATGACGAGTTCGGTTCTGATTTTGCGCTTTTTCTGTTATGTATTGGGAGCATCCCTTGGTATATACGGGTTCATTCTGTCCATTATCCTGTTCCTGATCTATCTGACCGATCTGAAGTCGTTCGGCATCCCTTATCTGACCCCGCTGAGTCCGCTGAA
Source organism: Paenibacillus xylanilyticus (assembly GCF_047246825.1). Classification (GTDB taxonomy): domain Bacteria; phylum Bacillota; class Bacilli; order Paenibacillales; family Paenibacillaceae; genus Paenibacillus; species Paenibacillus xylanilyticus_B. Next base: position 2,964,163 of record NZ_JBFOLB010000001.1, read on the forward strand.
TTTCAAACAAGCTCTCGCTTCCATGTTCAAGCTGCCGAAGGGCTGGATGAAACGCAGACCCGTGTATCTCGAAACACAGAAGCCACGCAAAGAAGGTAATGATCGATGAAACGGCAGATCCGCCGATGGTCGTTAGGACTGCTCAGTCTTGCTCTGTGTATCGTGACCAGCGGGTGCTGGAGTGCCTATGAGATCCAGCAGGTGGACTATGCCAAAGCGATCGGCGTCGATTATAAGGACGGGATGTATCACGTGTACGTGCAGACCATGGACTTTGCCAGTGTAGCCAAAAGTGAGAGCTCAACCAAAAATGAGGAACCTCCTCCCATATGGGTTGGACATGCAGCGGGCAAAACATTGAACCTGGCTATAAATGAACTGTTCAGGAGTGCCCAGCTCCATATTGCCTGGGGACATGTGACGGCGATCGTTATGGCCGAAAGCGTTCTGACAAGCAATCATATCAAGGGTGTGTTTGATATGCTCGGACGCTTCCCGGAATCCAGATATACAACCTGGGTGTATGGCACTCGTGAACCTTTGGAAAATATAATGAGTGCCACGTCCATATACAATATGTCGCCGCTGGACAGCATTTTGCATAACCCGCTTCCCAGCTTTCTGGAGGAGTCGCTCTTTCCTCCGGTGCTCAGCTTCAAGCTGATTGCCACCCATAACGACCCGTCCACAACAACCTATCTGCCATGTATTGCCCTGAACAAGGATCATTGGTCCCAGAACCAAAAGAATCATGAACTGTTTGTGATCGACGGCGCTTTTTTCGAAAGAACCGGGAATAACTTTGAATATTTGCCCCGCACTAAACTTCCAGGATACCACTGGCTGCTCAAAGATCTGCGGCGCGCACCACTGGCTATTGAAAATGAAGGAACCATCTATGGCGTCCTCAGTGTGGGCTTGCCCAACCTCAAGATTGAGCCTGTCGTTCAAGGAAATGAAGTTCGTTTCAACATTGATGCCAAATACCTGACAGCCTTGTATGAATACCTCAACCCGATCTCCTATGATGAGATGGTCCAATTTAGTGAGAAGACGCTACGGGATCAGATCCTGCAAACGTACCGTCAGGGGCTGAAACGTGGAGTCGATATCTATGGCCTTCAGGAAAAGCTATATCGCAAAAATCCGAGCCTGTGGCGCAAGCTTTCCAACAATGGCTCCAAGATGATCCTTACGGAGGATTCAATCCAGCAGCTGAAAATTAAGATTACCATTCCTTATACGGGTAAATTCCGCAGGAAAGTGTAGCAAGAGCAGCAAAATCCCCTTGTTTGGCTGAAGCCGGACAAGGGGATTGTTGTTTAATACTCGGATTATTTTCAGGTATGGAAGATAAAGAAAGACTCATTGAATGCTATTCCGCACCCTCTGTTCCAGAAGCCAGCCGATCAATGTAGAAAATGACAGCCCAAACAGCAGGATTGGAACGTTATAAAAAAGTGTATTCGTGTACTGGTTCAACCAGCCAAAACGGTATACTGCTGAATCTGGATCATTCGTGAAACCATGAAGCTGTATGCGTAAATTCCCGATCATTTGCAGCTCCAGGAAGACAGACAGTACACACAGCAGGATGGCAACGAGGGTCACCATTACGTGTACTTTCCCACTCCTGTACTGGCGCTGATCCTACAACCACCATTTGGACAGCGATACTGTCCAGATACACAGGATTACAAAGGTCAGAAGGGATGGAAAGAGAACCAGAACTCCCGGATTACCGTTGCCCGAAACTCCTTTGCCAGGTTCATGCTGAAATGTTAACCCCTGTACGGCAAAGATCATAATTACATTCCAGAGCAGGAAAATGAAATATGGTTTGTTGATACGTTTTATGCGGTTTATAAGCATCCCTCCCTAACGTTGAAACGCTATGTATATTAAGACTACCGTAAAAATGGCACCTCAGATAGCGCTGTTCCTAAGTAACTTACCAATATCCAGGCCGCAAACCATAACAGAGGCAGCTGCATGATCCAGTAAGGAAAGATGTATCTTTTCGCATGATAAGATGCCCAGCCCGAAATCAAGGCTGCAATTACACCGATGGGATACGTCATCAGCAGTGTACCTTCCAGACGGCTTGCGACCTCGTATTCGGGAGGTGTCGGTGCAGCGAGCGACATTCCCATGGCAAAAGCGATCAACGGCCAGAGCAGCAACGTCAAACCGTATAATAAAGTGAATATCATAATGTACAAAAAACTTCTTTCTTTGCTTCTGCTTATATCCTTACTCTGCAATCTTACATCTCTCCTATGCGCACTAATTGATCTAAGAAGAAGGCAAACAGCTGCCCTCTCCTATCTCACTTTTATTCAAATAATCCATGATCCGCAAACGCGTGGTCAGAATAAGCGCCTGGGGAATGAGAACAAAGACAATATAGATGATGACGATTAACCATAAATGTACCGCAAAATGCTCCGCACCGAAAGACGGCTTCGGACGCTCAATGAAATACCACCAGCACGGGATAGCCACAAACCAGGTCAGTCCGGTCGAAATAAACATCTCCTCAATCCCGCTCCACAGAAAGCAAAATAGAGCAACAAAGATAATGGGAACTGCCCACGAATCCAATATTGGCCCCCAGCTCTGATAGATGAAAATAATGGCGGGATACAGCAGAATAAAGCTCCAGCGCCAGATCGGGTTGTTGTAGATGTGCATTGCTCCTCCTTATTGACGCGAGGTAAAAATGATTAAATACGCCTTACTTCGTTAGATATGGACCGAAAAAAACTTATCGAACACGTTGTTCAACCGCTAGATATAGGTCCATTTGGAATAATTACCTTTTATTCAAATAAATTTATTATAAATCAAGATCACATAGACGAAAATGCAGGTCTGCAAAAATAAGCTAATAGTCTGCAATTTCAACCTTATAAATTTAATTAATACAAAGTCAACATGGGCTGTTACTACCCAGAATTTTTGGGGATATGCGTAATTTTTAGTAAAAAAGTGAAACAATCAGGCATGATTTTGATAGCTGTAGCTCATACTACCTTCAGGAAAATATTGAAGGAGTGACAATATGAGCTTGAAAAGCATCATTGCAGTCGGTGCAATCCTGACCTGTTCATCTTTACTATGGGGATGTGGGAATAACGGGAATAACGCAAACCAGGCATCACAGCAAAATGAACCAGAGGTCCAAACTGAAAACTGGAATGATCCAAAACGACTGGAAGCTTCCCACTTGGAGGCGCTTGAGCGTATGGAGAAAGATCATATTCACCGGATGGTCTCGTTGAGTGCGAATACCGACGGGGATCAGGTGATGACCACGCTCGAACGATCCAGCCAAAAGCTTGAGGAAATGAGGCCCCTCGCTGAAATGCTTCAACACGAAGGACATCCGGCGTTGCTGCAGCGAATTCAGGAAATGTCCGGTGATATCGAAGGATCTAAAACGGTTCTGACTCAAATGAAGAACAACCCAGGAAACGGAAAAATCAAGACCCAGTCTTCCAAAACCGATGCATTGCATCACATTAGCAGTTTCCGCGAATATCATCAGTTTATGCAAGGACAGGTCCAAACTTTAGACGGTAAGCATTAGCAAGTGTCGCACTAACATAAGTCTAACTCAAAGAATCGTTAAGGTCGGAATACTCAAATCCGATTACTAGCGGTTCTTTTTTTTCCTATATAATTCCAATTAAACTTATAATATGTTATATAAGAATGGTTTACATCGTTGTTATTTGAGATGGAGTGATTGAATTTTGAAAAGGAAATTTCTTTTCTTGATAGGCTTAGGATTTATTATTTCCCTATTAGGAGGGTGTATGTCTGCTCATGAGAAAACCATTCTTGCTGAAGCAGAACAATTTGCTCATAACTATATATTAGAACAATATGGTATAGAGGTTGTCTTTACTGAGCACAAGTTTACTCCCATTGATCTGGATAAGTCCGTAGGAATACATGGTTATGTCAAAGAGAACGATGATCAAAAGGTATTTGTACTTGTAGAAAACTATACAGAAAGCCCAGCAAGTGAGCCTTGCCTATTTTAAAGAGAACTATGAAGTGGACGTTCAGTTCACAGATCACAAATTCCTTCCAGCCGATCTAAGTCATAATGTTAGTTTGAGCGGACATATAGAAAATAATAAAGAAACAGAGATCACGATTCTCGTCAATTATGACACTTTTGAAGTAAAGAATGCCATTGTGCCCAAAGAGCTTCTTGACCTAAAGAAGTAAACTCTTCAACCTCATTCCACCCACAGCGACACCCATATGAACATGCTAAATAACAAAACTGGTGTAAGCGCCCCTGTACCTAAAATAATCCAAAGTGTTGCCGGCCTTACATTTTCGCAGTAGGTATTGAACTTACGCATTCGTTCTTTTTGCCACTTAGCGAACTTGAGCTGCCTGATCATGCGTTTCAAAACTCTTTGCCGCTCCTCGCCTTCTTCTACATCTTCCAGCGCACGCCGCAGCTCTTCATATAAGCGCTCCTCTTCCTGCTCAGACACTATGGTTGTAGTCATTCTCCATATCCCCCCATGAGAAAATTTCAATAACATTCTGATGCATGTTCAATACATCAACACTTAGTCCCTCAATTTGAAAGCACTACCTTATCAACACGGTAGCAACCTTCAAAGTTTTACTTTTTATAGAGAATTGAACATAGCAAAAAGCGGCCCTCTCCCATGACCCACGTCAAGATGAAGAACCGCTATGCATGAATGAACTAATATTTATTCGTACCGGGCAAATGATTGCCTCGAATTATTGCAAAGTGACTGTCTTAACCCACCTAACCGATCAACGAATTCAGGCACACTGCACCTTGTGCACGCACGTTAACCACAATAATCGGCGTCTCGAGCATGCCATGCATCCAGGACATATACTCCTCCACTTTTTCGTTAGGAAGGATCGTCAGAATAACTCCGGCAAACCCACCACCGTGTATGCGGCAGGCGCCATCGCCAAGGTTTTGCAGATAATTTTCGGTCAGTGCCAGTGCGATCCCAATCTCCTGTTCCTTCACAGAACCGCTCTGATATACATTCTGGAGCCATTTCCAGGAAGAGTTACCGGACGCCGTAATCAGGTTCAGGAAATCCGCAAAACGTCCATCCCGCAGCGCCTGCACCTGACCATCCACCCGATTGTTTTCCTCCAGGAAATGAAGCGCACGCAGCACCGCACGATCTCCCGCAGCTTCACGGACTTTCTTGAGATTGGCATAAATCGCCTCTGCCGTAATTTCCCGAACATATTCTTTGCCCAGTGCTTGAGCAACCGCTCTCATCTCATAAGGCACAGCAGCGTAATCTTCGGTCAGATCCGCGTGGTTTCCACCTGTGTTTACAATGACCAGTGAGTAGCCGTTCTGTTGGAAATCCCATTGGACAGGCTCAATGACAGGCTCAGCCGGGTTTTCAAAATCAATCGCAATCAGACCACCATACGCACAAGCCATCTGATCCAGCAGACCGGACGGTTTGTTCCAATATTGATTCTCTGCATACTGACCAATCTTGGACATGACCACGACATCCAGCGATCCATCATTGTAGAAATGATTCAAAATCGTACAAATCAGCATCTCGAATGACGCCGACGAACTTAAGCCAGATGCCGAGAACACGTTACTGGAGATGTACGCCTGAAAGCCGCCTACCTTATATCCAAATTCTCCGAATCCCGCAGCCATACCGCGAATCAACGCCGTAGTTCCGTCGTCTTCCGACTTAGGCGTCAGATCCGTGAGATCGATTACATATTTCTTGTCATAGCCTTCCGAATAAAAGGTAATTACCGACTCCGTGGTTGGTGCAGCCACCGCAATTGTATCCAGTGTAATGCTGCCCGCTAGCACCTTGCCATGGTTATGATCCGTATGGTTACCACCAATCTCACTGCGTCCGGCTGCGCTAAACAACTTGCTGCTCTCCTGCGCACCAAAGTACTCTTCAAATGTTGCGTTCAGCTTCGTGTAACGTGCAGTCTGTTCCTCGACCTGCTGCTGTCCGTACATTTGGGCAAGCAATGCTTGGCCTTCCGTGGACTGAATCAGTTGTACTGGTTGTGTAGTCATCTCTACTCCTCCTATGGGTATGTAGCTTTATTTTTCTGCTGTGATTGAGGCTGTATGGCCAATGTTTCATGCCTTATTTCTATCCCATTATCTCAGCTTCGCTCCGGAAAAGGTAGGGTAGAATTGAAAGTTTGTAAGCGTTTTTTGAAATGACTGGATGTGTCATGCAACGGGGTTATCCTTTTCCATTTTCAACAGGTTCAACTTCAATCTGATCAACTATAAATTCGTTCTTGTCATGGTCATATGCGTAGGTCACATTAAAATCACACACATATGTGGGAGATATGCCGACAGATCCAGAGAGATGCAATTGAATTTTCTGATTCTCCAGCCGGTAGATCGTTACACCACCAAAACCAAGCTCATCTTGATCGTAATCCGGAGCTGGATCGAAATCATAATAGAAGTTATATGCTTGTCCTTGTGCTTTAACTGCAATCGCTAACGTACCATCTCCTTTTTTCGCAACATGCGATTCAATGTGATCAGCTACAATCTCTTCGTACCTCTGTACTTTAATTTCGGAGAAGTCATCAGCGTTCACGACATGGATTTCGTAATTATTCAAGCCAGTCCCTCTTCCAGTCTGGATGATTACTACAGCTTCTTCCTTATCGTCCCCCGTAAGATCCGTATAAAATACCTGCGGGTCCGTTCCCATATCCCCAAGATAGTACCAAACAAAGTCTTTGGTATTTCCATTTATCTCTAGAGTGAATTTATGAGGTGTATTTTTTGCTCCCTTATTATCATAAAGTTGTACTTGTTCACCCTCCGAAGATCCGAGCCAATTTAATGTTGGATCCGTCTCTTGCTTGGGCTGAGTTGTTACCTGCTTGGTGGTAGACTCGATCTGTTTTTGCGGAACAACGTCAGATGGAACTGAGTCACATCCTGCAAGTAAAACTGCACCCAATAGTAGCCACACACCTATTTCCTTTTTCAATGCCAATCTCCCCTTTCATCTCCTGTTGCAGGGTTCCGATCCAGAACCAAATGGATTATACTACAAAGATATCCATTTTTGGTGTCAAATCGGTTTCGATATCGTATATCCCCGCTATATCATATTTTGAGAGGATGGGCCTTGAATTTGTACAAGTATATTCGTAGTTTATTGCTTTTCATTATTTTAATTGCAGTACTTACTGGTTGCGGAGGATTATCCAAAAAAGAGAGTGAAGCGTACTATCAAAAAGCGATTCCTATTGGACAAGAATATTTCCAAACGTATTATGATGAAGATGTCATATTCACGGATTACGATATTAATCTACCTATGTCATCCTCAATTGTATTGTATGGTCATGTTAAAGACGATTCACAAACTTCACTCTCCCTTTCGCTAAACCTGCCATCTATGGAAGTTAGGTCGGCTAGTGGTCCAGGTGAATTTATTGACAAACGTAAGAGTGAGGAAGAAGTGAACTCACAGAGAGAGTGAAACTTCATCACGCATCACAAATAAAACACAAGCTGCCCGATGTCATTCCATCTGAATTTCACGAGCGGCTTTATTTTGATTCACTCAGCTCTTCTCACCTTGACTGTTACGTAAGGTGATACTTGATAATGAAATCAAGCTTACAAGAAGGAGAGATTACAATGAAAATTACCGCATTACGTTCGGATAAAATCTATGAAAAGATTATCAATGCTGCACCAGATGAGAAATTAGAGCTATATCGGCAAGAAATGATGGGTCCATTTATGACGAAGTGGAACATTCAACAGATCCCCTTTCGATCAAGTGAGCCCCACGGCTTTGACGTCATCACGATGAATAACTTTATAAATATCGCTCCTGCGAACATTACGGCTGAGATCAGCGAACCGCTCACAGCCATTTCATCTGAAGCATTTTGGCAAGAATGCGATGAAGCTGTGACGACAAGTCTATCCACCTTTAAGGATAACGGGATTGAACTTTCGGTTTCAGAATATTTATATACTATTTTATTAGGAGATCAGAACAGCCCAACGTTACAGATGAATGAAGGCATATGTGGGGATGGTGGAATTCCTGGCTATATTATTTCGAACCTGATCCCAGGTACGTATACTTTACCTCGTATCCAATCCGTGTTAGCCCATGAGTGCAATCATAACGTGAGATATCAATTTATTCAGTGGGACTCGTATGTTACGCTAGGAGAAATGGTCGTTAGTGAGGGGCTCGCGGAGAGCTTCGCAACGTCCCTGTATGGAGAAGAGTTATTAGGGCCCTGGGTGGCCAAAACGAATATGGAAACCCTAAATACGATCATTAAACCGAAAATGAAGGACCAACTGCATGTTACAGGCTTTGAGCAAATTAATCCATATCTTTATGGCGATGAACTTGCGAGCATGCAAAACTTTGCTCCCGTAGGGATGCCCTATGCTGCTGGCTATGCCTGCGGCTATCATTTAATTCAATATTATTTGAACAAAACAGGCAAACATATCACCGAAGCAACTATCACTCCGGCAAGTGACATCCTTGCTGAAACAAAGGACTTTTGGAATGAAGAAACCCTATTTCACCGTTAAAGACATCATTCAGATTACGGGCGTCACCAAACGCGCCTTACATTATTATGATAGAACCAATCTGCTGAAGCCAAGTAAAGTCGAAGATAACGGATATCGGTTTTACGATCAGGAAGCACTGGGGAATCTGCAAACAATTCTATTGTTCAAGGAAATGAACTTTTCATTGAAGGACATTGCAGCCATGATGAAACTTTCCAAGCACGAGCAGAAGGAGATCTTAAGAGCACATCGAAGTACACTCGTGCAACGAAAACAAAAACTCGAAACCATCATCGACCAATTGGATGAATATGTGGATGGCACGGATATCGTTTATCTCAACATGTTTGACGACTCCCCCATCCTGTCCATTCAAGAACAATATGAGTCTGAGGCGAAGCTCGTCTATGGGGATACGGACAAGTATCGGGACTTCGAAGCCAATGTGAACCAGCTTTCTGCAGAAGAGCAACAACAAGCATATCAGCGTTTCTCGGTAAAGATGGAACAGGTATTTAGTGAGCTGGCTAAACATCAGGATTCGTCTCCTGCTTCTGTTAAGGTGCAACATTTAATTCGTGAATGGAAAATCTGCCTTGAGACATTTATGGTCTGTGACGCTGAAATTTTGACCTGTATCGCAGAAGTGTATACGACGGATCGCCGCTATGCTGGTTATTTCGCTCAGTTTGGCGATGAGGACTTTTTGAGATTTTTGTATGAAGCTATTATGGTTTTTATTAAGGATGGGGAAAAATAAGACTTTCTCTTATTGAGGGATACGAGGAGAAGTAGCATCAAAAGATCGATTGTGATAAAAAGCAGATAGACCGTACTTCCGGAATACAGCATGCATTAAGAATACGGTTTATCAATAATTACTTATTAAAATAGGTACTCGCAATTTCGGTTAATTCATCGTTTCCGAGTTCTATATTGGTGAGGTAGTACACAAAGAAGTCATTAATATCATCTTCTTAAAATAAACTCAAATACTTGAATGCAGTCCATAAAATATCATCTTCTGAATAACGATCATCATTCAGCCTTCTTTTTGCGAACTGAATGATTTCCTTCGTATACGTTCCAAAATTAGCCCCTATTAATGCATTCAAGACAAAATGGATCTTATCTTCATTGTCACTCTCCAAAATACTTGTAATCTCAAAAGCTTCGAGTTCTTCTAAGTAGAATCTCGATTCACTTGCTTGAATAAACATTAACATATGAGTGGTCTTTTGCTGTCCAGTAGTGTTACCAGGAGTAATCCGTTCAACTACCCATGTATTACCTTGTTCAACAGGAGCATTTGGTGTACGAGTATGCCACCTGGTTTCATACTTATAATATCAATCAGACCAATTAAAACTCGTGGGCTTCTTCCTCTGTTTCCTCTGGTAACCCCGTCCCGAACTCCGCTTCTTCCATCTCCGTAATTCGCTGGATCATCTCTGGGTTTTTCTGGTGATACTTTCGGTACTCTTCTTCATACAACGCAATCGAATCCGGGTTCACCGGTAATGTCGTCTCATGGTAAAAGCTCTGCATGAACTTGTCCAAGGCCATCTGGAACGTATACGGCTCCGCCTCGGCATTCATCGCGAGATTCCATTCATACCCCGTCTTCAGCGCCGTAAATGAAAAATTCGACGAGCCGACGATCAGCAGTCCTTCCCCGTTGTCATGATCGAACAAATAAGCTTTTGGATGAAAAGAAGTGCCCATACTTCGCCACAGCCGTGTCTCAATTCGCGGATCAACCTCACACAGCGCCCGCAGTCCTTCCGGCTGCGTGATATACAGATAGTCTCCAGCGAGCATCCGCACCTCGGCTCCGCGTTCTGCCGCCTGCTTCAAATGCGGTGCAAGCAGCTTCACCCCAGACTGCATAATAAATGACGTCATAATATAAATCCCGGACGCATGCTGCATCCGGGTGATCAGTTCATCTGCCAGGTTATCTGTAATGAGCTTAACGTTAAGCTTCATCGACATCGATCAGATACACCCGCTCCTGGAATCCGCCACGCGCCTCGGCTTTGTCCGCCCGAAGCTTATCAAGCTGTGCCGCATTCGCTCCGTGTACCTCCGCCAGCGCCCGGATCACTTCCAGCATGTCGGCGAGTTCCTCCAGCGCTTCCTGATCGTTCGCTGCACTTATGTACTCATCCGACTCTTCACGCAGCTTCGTTCTTAGTTCTTGCTTATACTCCTCCGGGTCCAGAATGCGTGTCCGGCATTCCTTACCACTGGATGTGATGATATGCGGAATCTTGTCCCGTACCAATTTGTTGTATGTAGGCATGTGGATAACATCCTTTCTAAGTGGGAGTCTTCGAGTCTCACGCCAGAATCTCCCTTTTTGCCATTATACCATTTGCCATGGATGGAGATAGGTAGATTATGTAAAGCAGTGGATCGGATGAAGAAATAGAAAAAGCCCGTAATTACTCAAATAGGAGTTGAAATGGGCTTATTCAAAAATTTGTGATACTTATATAGAATTCGGGTTCACATAACACCAATCAGATTGATTTGAAGTTTTCAGAGCTTTCTCCAGGTAAGACAATGTATAGACCCAGTCTTCCTCCATCCATACCACCATCTGTGGGTGTCTCGTAAGAAAATGATACAGAAAGGTTAGCGTGACCTCTTCATTTTGATATACTTCATCGATAATGAGCGTGTTAAAATATATCTGCCCAGCATCACTCCATTCCAATTCTCTGTATTGATGTGGAGCAGGTTCATCATATACATCGACTCTGATCGTATTATTTATCTCACCATGATCTGACTCTTGTTGGTCTGAGAGCGAAATGCCTAGGGCGCAATGTTTCATGTTCTGTTCTGAATCTATATCTTGGATCCCAAAAACTAAATTTAACTTTGCTTCCAAACAAACTTGTTGTATATCTCTAACCAAACGATCTATGGGGATATTGCTGTTCTCTTCTACCAATACAAAAGCTGATGCCATTATTTAAGTACCTCCCTTAAATCTTCCAACGAGTTAACCACTTTGGCGCCCTTGCTCCTGATATAATCCAGTTTTTCAGATGCAATTCGACCCGTATTTTCTAGCGGTGCGTCAATATACAAAACAACTTCCTTCTTATTATAATTAAAAAATTCTTTATTATTTTTATCTACTAGTCTATCGATTTGGTCTATTTTTACTGCTCCCGCTGACTTTTTCACTTCAATAATTTGCGAGTTCGTAACAACATCCAAATCCGTAACTCTTAATTTATTATCCACATTTTTAACTTCCACTCCAAATCCAGTTACACCAACATGGCGATCTACAAATTCACCAACTTTCCCTTCCACAACTTTCCCTGTGTCTCGGCTGTTTTTTGCAGCTTCTATAGCATTAGGTATATTTTTTGGATTCTGCTCTACCCAAAAGATTTTGTTTCCAGTATCGTTTGTATATTGAACTTCTAATCCTTTGTTCGTTTTGCTGAGCATTGGGTTATCGTGAGATAGTCTGTTCTGAATTTGACCAGGCTTTACTCCCCTGTCTTTTGGTAATTTAAATCCCTCTTTCGGAACTTTATAGCCCCTATTATACATACCCGTAAAAGCCATCACGATCTTTCCGAGTTGAATACTAGCGATAGAGACTCCTGCTTGCCATGCAGGTACAGACGAACCGGTGATCGGATGGTGACCAGCCTCAAATGCTTTAATCTGTTCATCGTATATATCCGTACCACTAGGTTCAGGTTGCTTGGGTCCAGCTTTCATTTCCTCGTAGTTACCACCATTTTTCCAATACTCAGCAAATTCCTTCTGACCAGTCATTCCATTTCCCGCTTCACTGGCAGGCATATAAACACCAAATAACGGATTGTACACCATTCGTTGTTGCTCTTCCGAGTTATCTGTATCATGATTCACCATCGTACCAGCAGCAATCTGCCCAGCAACTGCTCCCAAGCTCACCTGATTCTGATCCACTTGTTGGAACCTCTCGGCAATGGCCCTGAGATCCTGAGAGGACTTCACCATACTCTCCAGCGCTCGATCCAGTACAGAACGAGACTGCTGAAAATCATAGAAAAACCGTACTTGTGTTGCTCCCGTCCACTGAGACTGGATGAATCCAATCCGAGCAGTCAGGTCATTTCGTATATCTTCCAACTGCTGTCTCCCCTGCTCAATCTGTCTAGATACATGTAACACCTGCTCCGATGTCACTTTAATTCAACCCATATTATTCTCCGCCATTTAAAATAGAATTCCACCATGTTAGTAGAAGTTTATTGTGTAGACATCCTTCCATATTCCTGATTTATCCTTTGTTAGAATAAATAATCATCATTCTTTACTACCCAAGTCCCATAGATTAAAATATTTTTCAATGATAAATGCGAGGGTGTGAATCCAATTGCTTACTTATATCCGTAACGGCTTGATTTTTATTGTTTTAGTCACTCTACTAACTGCTTGTGGGGGGCTATCAGATAAAGAAGAGCAGGAGTATTATCAAAAAGCAATCCCTATCGGTCAAGACTACTTTAGAAAATATTACGACGCTGAAGTTGAATTCACTGAATTTTATATCAATGTACCTATGTCCTCAACTATGGTCTTAAAAGGTCACCTTAAACAAGATCCTTATACTAAGGTTTCTCTTTATTACTATTTCCCTTCTCTCGAAGTTAAGTCAGAAAGTGGACCTGAGGATTTCATAAAGAAACGAAAAAGTGAAGAAGAGATTAACTCGCAGTGATTTTGCAAATCGTACATATTTATAGTTAAAAGCCGCTTTTGATTCAGTCCATCTGAATTCAAAAGCAGCTTTTTTATATTACCTTATTGTCCCCCGCTCAAAATGCACATGCAGCCGATATAGACATACCTCCTTTGTCCAACGGTATAATAGAGCCCGTTCTTCCGCATCCTGCACCTGTAGGTTCAGTGAGAATACCCCATTCTCAAAACTCGTCATACTGCCCTTCGCCTTACTCCACATAGACATTGGCATTTCGATAATCAATTTCTCTATTCTAGCTGCCGTCTTCTCGTTCCACTCCCAGAGCGCAAGCTTGTCTTTATCCGAAAAGTCCTTCCGTTTCCGGTACTCCTTCTCCGTTAAATAAGTATGGAAGAACTCCGCCATCTCACCTAGCGTGATTGGGTCCATCCAGTGTGCCTCGCCTCGCTCCAACATGTACAGCAGCACGATCATCTTGTAGCTTTTGTTCATCGCCGTCTTCTCTACATCCCGCAGCCATGCTTCGTGACGGACCAACGTATCTCCCTCCATCGAAGAAAGCAGCTCCGCCCAATAAAGAAATCCGACATATGAGCCAAACTCGGTCCGATACCCGATACTCTTGGAACGTCCCATGAGATGAAGCTCCAGATAAGTCGGAATACGGCCTAAGTCACGTTTCACATCCAGAAAATCCTGATGCAGCTTCTCGCGGCGCGGCAGTCGTTTGCGGCTCAGTTCCTGAAGCAGGTTCACCACCTGGGTCTCCAGATGAATCCCGCAGTTGTCTGGAACTTCTGGCACTGCCGAATCTCTGTCTTTCCCGGTCCCCTCCAACTCCCCGCGTACATCCAGCAGACTCAGTTTCACATCCGCATTCCTGTAGTTTCCGATCAGGTCGATGATGACACAATGTGATTTGCCTTCCGCCAGTCGCAGACCACGCCCCACCTGCTGGGTGAATACCGTGAGCGACTCGGTTGGACGAACGAACAACAGTGTGTCCACACGTGGGATATCCGTACCTTCGTTAAATAGATCCACCGTCAGCACAACCTTCAGGTCACCCTCATCAAGCTGCCGAATTGCTTCCTCTCGGGACATCTCCGATGTCCGCGAATGCAGACTGAGGACCTTCACCCCCCTGACCGCGAAAATACGCAGCCAAATAATCCGCTTGCCGGATCGACGAGCAAAAGCCAATGACACGTGTCTGCTTATGCTGCAGCCAGGCCAAATAGATTTTTTCCACATGTTCCTCATGCAGCTGAACCGCCATGAGCTGTTCTTCATCATATTTGGTACCGATCCAGCGAATCTGCGAATAATCCGTGTCATCGAATACACCGTAATATTGGAATGGAGCGAGCCATCCTCGCCGGATCGCATCAGACGGGTATCCGATATTATTCGAGATATTCAGGATTTAGAATTTACATTGAACATACGTATAATAGTGTTCATGGTTTGGAAGAAGTAGGCACTCACTTATTAGATACCTCAATCCAATACACCGTGCAGTATGAAGGTGCAGATAGTAAATGGCACGGATATATCGCTGGTTATGATAAGGGTAGTTGGGACCTAGGTACGTATAACAATGTTCAAGCAAACGGAGAAAGCCATGCAACAAATACGCAGATGGGTCCGTTTAGATTTACGAGTGTATCTTATAAAAATTCAAGTGGAGTTTGGACTGTAAATGACACAGCTCCAACCGCTCAAAGCCCTTATTCAGTCAGTAAGACATGTAATGCAAATTTCCGAGTCTATGGGCCATAAATTTAATCTTTAATAAGGAGGATAAAATAAATGAGAAATAAAAAGTGGTTTCTTGTCGCAGCAGCAGTTATCGTCCTAAGCGGGGCGTTTTACATTAACTCTATTTCCGCTGAAAGTCCTACCCATTTAATCCAAGATCACCTTGTCAAGGAAGGGGTGGCTATTTCTAAAATTAGCACCCAAGAGAAGAATTTAAAATTGGAAACAAAATCAACTTCTACTTCTGGAGAAGCAACCATAGACGATATTAAAGCCATCCGAAAAATCCGAAATGAAGTAAGAAGTGGTGCTAATGGAACCTCACAAATAAAAAATGTTGATCTCACGATTACAGGGGAAAATGGCCAAAATATCTACAATGGTGTTTCTAATGACATTACTCGAATACCAGACTTCTCATCCAAAATTGTAGGAACGCTCGATTCTGAATCAGCCCAGAACGCTATATATAGTGAACTAAAGGCAAACGGTGTAACTGTGGAATCGACAAAAGTTACAGATAACGAACTGGGTGGAAAGCTGGCCTCCATCGTCCTTACAACGGAAATCCCAGAGGTGAACAGTCTCGTTCCTAAAATTGAGCAATGGATCACAGCGCTTAATGATTCTGATGGTATTGGAGTTTCTCAATATGAACTGACCATTAATGATAAAAGTAATAATTCAACGTTGTTATATTTGACAACCGATTTAGTGTATCGTGACTTTTATTGGTGGCAGTCCCCAGCTCTTGGCGATGAAGTATGGACAAAAACTAAACCGGAAAGTCAAGAATCAGCTGCTAGTAAAGACAAAGTTCCGGCGACACTTGAAGAAGGGATAACTGCTGGGCCTTCTGAAGCAGATAACAATGGATATGAAGGGCCTCAATTCAAAAATTAAAAAGCTGTATTTATATGTGTACTCTCGTCTAACCAAAGCAGTTCCTTTTGAAATTCAGCGGGGATCTGCTTTGGTTTCTATCAAACAATACACTTATTCGCCACCGCCACCATCTTCGCAGGCATCTCTTCCCGCAACCGCCACACAAAGCTCATCGGTTTGTTTCCCTCATGACTTACATAATCTGCTTCGCCCAAGAATACAAACGGAGACGTATAGTTATGCTCCTCCTTATATTCACGGACAAAAAGGACAATTCGATTACCTCTATCTCTGTGATGAATATATCGCTGCGCAGTAGCCGTATTTTCAGACACCCGGCTTTGGGTCTGCCAATGAAAGAGAACCTCATTAATCGCATAATCCTCATACAATGTGGATGGTGAGAAATCCTTATCCGATTTGTTCAGCGTAATGAAGAAGATATCCGTCTGTTCATCTGCAAAATACTTCACGCCTTCACGGAAGGCAGGTGATTGTTGAGCATTCCAGTAACCAAAGGCGGCGAGCACTTGGTCGATGGAATACATACAGTGGATATCCAGTGGACAAGTGTATGGGAACAAATTTGCTTTATCCACAAATCTCAGATGTGCCAGATTATATTTGAAAATATCCACAAGCTCTGCCCGGAATGCCTCACAAGACAGCACACGCTGCACACCGTCTTCGATACTGTTCAGTCCCAGCTTCTCAGGTGCAGCCCGATGGAAGGTGTAATAGAACATGATCAACATGCGACGTTCATCAGCGGTCGTGGGTTCTTTCCCTTTTTCAATATAGTCGATCAGGAACGTCAGCCAGCTTCGGGAGTTGATCGTCAGCACAGATGGAATTCTGCGGATATATTCCTCTTGCTCATTCTCGATAGACTCTGTCAATCCGGCTTCGGCCAACAGGCCGCGGAAATATCGTTTCCCTGAACGTCCACCATAGAACTCATATAGTGTCATCCCGTGATGTTCCACAAAATGAGCTAAGGTCAGCGGCAATCCCGTGTCTTGCTGGAACGTTTGCAGCTTCTGGATCAACTGTCTGCGATTACGACTCATTTGCTTCAGGTTGCGCATGATGTATTCCTTCGCTTGCTTTTCCAATTGAATGAAGGTGCCGCGAGGTAGATTTGAAAATCCGTTCTCGACGTAGTGCGAGATGGAATGTTTGGTAGCGCCGATCAAGGCGCGGAATTTATCCTGGAACCTATACTCCTGATGCGCTTGCCCGATGAAGTCGAGCACGGTCAGGCACTCTTTCCCATCCGCCATCCGTAGTCCACGGCCCAACTGTTGCAGGAATACGGTCAGACTCTCGGTAGGACGCAGGAACAGGATGGTGTTCACTTCAGGGATATCCACGCCCTCATTGTACAGATCCACGACAAAGATCATGCGCAGTTCCCCGTTTACCAGCTGCCCTTTCACAGAATGGCGCTCCTGTTCTTTCGACCCGCCATGCAGGGCCATGGATGGAATGCCCGCTTCGTTGAAGATTTTTGCCATATACAGCGCATGATCCACACCAACGCAGAACCCGAGTCCCTTCACTTCCTCCAGATCAGTTACGTATTTGTTTAGACTTTGGATAATCTGGTGGGCACGGATTTTGTTATGGGTATAGAGCTTCTCCAGTTCGTTCAGGTCGTAGCCTTTGCGCGACCATTTTACCTGGGATAGATCCACGGTATCGGTTACGCCGAAATATTGAAACGGGCTCAGCAGCTTCCGATCAATCGCGTCTGTCAGACGGATCTCGGCTGCAATCGTATGATCGAAGTAGGCGGTAATGTCTTTGCCATCCATCCGTTCCGGGGTTGCGGTTAATCCGAGCAGGATTTTCGGTTCGTAATGGGACAAGAACTTCTGGTAGGATGGCGCCGCCGCATGGTGGAATTCATCCACAATGATGTAATCGTAAAAATCCCGACTTGTGATCTCCGTCAGCTTCATGGAGTTAAGGCTCTGAATGCTAATAAACAGATGGTCCAGCGCCTCAGCCTGATGGTTGCCCACATGCAGCTCGCCAAAGTTCATATCCTTCAGGATGTATCGGAACGTGTCCCGACTTTGTTTCAATATTTCTTCCCGATGGGCGACAAAAAGGATCTTTACTCCCGTGTGACTTGCCAGGAACCGCTTGTAGTCGAAGGCTGAGATAACCGTTTTGCCAACGCCTGTGGCAGCAACGATCAGGTTACGGGTTCGTCCATACAGCGTACGCTCGGCGTGCAGCTGTTCCAGCACTTCCTTTTGATAATCGAAAGGCTGGATGTCGAGGTGAAACTGGTTGGAT
Organism: Paenibacillus xylanilyticus; assembly: GCF_047246825.1. GTDB lineage: Bacteria > Bacillota > Bacilli > Paenibacillales > Paenibacillaceae > Paenibacillus > Paenibacillus xylanilyticus_B. The sequence goes on from NZ_JBFOLB010000001.1 coordinate 2,982,456, forward strand.
TGATCTTTTTTACGATTCAGAGCCGCCTTTAACTGTGCCTCATGTTCCTCATCCTCAGCCACATATCGCGTGAATTTGCGGTCATTCCAGTAGCTCTCGAAGGTCGCTTCAATCTTGCGAAGCACGTCGAGTGAATCCTTCTCCGTCACCTTGAGATTCCACTCCATACCACTTGTCAGTGCAGGGTTGGATAGGTTGGAAGAGCCGACATAAGCGGTAGTGAATCCGGTATCGCGGTGGAAAATGTACGTTTTGGCGTGCAGCCGTGTCACTTTGGTATCATACGAAATCTGGATCTCTGTGTTAGGTAATTTGCTGAGTTCGGTAATGGCCTTGAGGTCGGTCGCTTCCATATAAGTCGTCGTGATGATTCGCAGCTTCCCGCCACCAGATGTAAATTGCTGAAGTTGTTCCAAGAGTAGGCGAAGCCCACTGAATTTGATAAAAGACACGAGCCAGTCGATCCGGTCTGCTGTAACGATCTCTTTTTGCAACTCCAAAAGCATACTCGGCTCAGACTTTGCCCCAGTAAATAATGAGCTTTGAGCGATAGGCGTATCTGGGCGAATGATTTTAGAATCCCGTACGGCTCGAATATTGTTCAGCTTGGAATATATATGGGTCAGCACCTCCCCTTGCTCATCCAACTGCAATTCGTTATATTCTTCTTCCCCCAGCGTCTCTTTTAACGTAGCGATAATTTTATTACATGTACGGATCTGTGCAAGTACTGCTGTACTATCTTCGGTTTGTTCTCTCACAATCTTCAGAGCTCGGCGGGTCACCGCAGCCAAATACGTAGAAAGCAGCTTACGTGCTTCCTCTGCATCCAGCTTCTCAGTCCCAATGTTATACACATCCGGATCTAGTGCCGAAATCTCCTGCCTGGTGATTGTGTTGATAAGCTGTTCATATATGCCTTGTTTCATGGAAATACCTCGTGGGTGTAGGATGGTTGTGGATATTCTGTATGTACAGGTTAGAGCTACATCATGTTTCTACTATATTATCGTCCAACGTGTGGAAGATTTCATTAAGTGTTTTGAATTCATTGAAAAAAGCACATCTACTCTTTTCTTGGTAGATGTGCTTACTTAATTTCATTTCGAATATGTCCTAAAGTTTAGTCTTTCTTCATTTTGAATTTCAGTTACTCATTTAGATATCGTTAGGGTTTATACCGGAAATTCATTTAGAAAGACAAACAGAAATTTAAACAACATTTGTTGTCATTACAGTCCTCGACACCACTGTTTTGAAATTTCTGAAGAATCCCAATTATAATTAACAAGTTTATATGGATAAGGTTCATCAGCAATTCTAAAACATTGTTGCCTGTCGTGACTATGATATAACACCCTGATGCCATCAATTAGCTACCAAAAAGCGTATAATTGATACTTTTAAGAATTTCGCTGTATTGGTCTTCGAGCAATTCAAGATATTTTCCGTTAAAGGTGTAATTTCCATCTCTATAGAAAAATATCTCTTCTCCTGATGTATGATAAAATAACCCATCTACTTTGAGAGATTCTAAGATAGAAAAAGAAACTTCGTACATCGTTTTATAACAAAGTTCAAATTGTTCGTTATTCTCTAACTCATAAGATATTGTTTGTTCATAAACAAAGTCCTCTTCTTGAAACATAGTTTCATAAGTAGCCGCCGGATGATTGGGTGGAAAATTATTTTCATAAACACTTATTCTCAGACCATTGGCTAGAGCAAATTCATCAATTGACAATGATTTTTGTTGTTTGTTTGTATAACGAAATTCAAGATTTTTACTTCCTAATAATTCTTTTAACCATAACGCCTCTTCTTTTCCATTAACCTTTAGAGAATATTCCATGGACTTTTCTCTCCTGAATATGCAAATCCTCAAACTATTGAAATTGAATTGTACAGCGCATCAATAACAAGATTTCTATTCAGCTTTGAAACTCCTCTCAATATAATGACAGTTAAGAAGTTTTAAGCTTTCTTTAGTAATATACTTGATTTGATACTCATCTAAATCATTATTTACAAGCAAGACATTGTTGGTTCTCTTCATTATTGGAAAGGATCTATCATCTAGCAAAAGTACATCGCCTTCCACAACAGATAACAATTGCCCCACTGTTTCAATCAATTTCAACCAACTTGTATCAAAGGTCTGTGAGAACAGTTGAATATTGATTCGCATATTTGTATTTACGCTATAATATTTCAGATTCATCTCGTGGTATTCTTCCATTTCACCATCTTCATCATCCAAATCAATATCAATTGTTAAATATTCTGATTCAATGTAAACATATTGATACCCTAATTTATGCTGCAATTTTTCGACTTTGACTTCCTTACCTATAACTTCTTTCATTATTTCAAAAATAATATTACCTATTTTTTCTGCCTCAGAGCTATTATTTATAAATAGTTCGTAGTCCACCTTCTACTACCTCCCAAAAACTTTTGTGATTTTCCCATCCTTAATCATAGTTAGCTCATCCAAGTGCTTTAAGTTTGCTTGTGGATTTGTCTGCCTCAAAATAGTTTCCAGGAGTTCATCTATTTTCTCCGAAGGGTAATCATCCAGGTTCAGCACAATTCTTTGCGCCTGATTTTTCGTTTTGTTTTTTATTTTCGCACAAATACTATCAATTGGAGTATCAGTATCAGGTGAATAACAATCAAAAACTCTTCCTTCAATTATAAAATCTGGATTTTTTCCTTTTTTGATACCATAACCATTCCCGCCAACAACTTCATCTAACATTTCTATATCATAACCCTGTTCTGCGAGTAAATTAGCAGATTCATTTTGCCTAACATTTCCTCGTCCACCTTCAACATTAGCATAATTTCCTTTAGGGATTCCCCCTAGTGGTAGAGAAGGTTCTATTAGGTTATTCCTACTGTAACTGCCTGCCCCCCCAGTTCCCTTTCCTGCCTCCGGCTTACTTCCACCCGATCCTCCCAGATCGCTATGCTTGTTCTCAACAGTCCTAAACGCTTTGCCAAAGAAAGCATAGGCCAATACCTGACCTGCCATCGATCCGCTGTAATAACCCAGTCCATCCTGATCGACCTGTTTTTTCTGCTCTTCTACAAATTGCTCGACATCAGATCTTGCCGTTCCCGTTCCCCAATATGCATCCCAAGCAAACTTAATGCCTCGCCCTGCATCGACAACTTTGCCAAGAGTCATCGCATAGGCAACACTAGCCACCGTGCCGAACGGATCATAAAAGAGCGCCTCGGCCGTCTGCCCCATTCCGTTTACCGTTTCTCCAACTGAACCATCCGCAAGCCCCTTAGCAAAGGTTGGTTTAAGCTCCTCGGGAATATAGAGCGCAACCTCGCCTGAACCATCTGTCGTCCTGAAATTTTTGGCTACAAAGGTAAACTCATTCTGTATTTTATCCAAGAGACCCAATGTCGTAGGGAAAACTTCTTTTACTTGCATGAAGTCCCAAAAAAATCGTTCTCCTGTTACGCCAGACCAATCGGATTGTAAGAGATAGATCGACTTTTCAAGTTCCCAGACCATCCGCTCGAGTTCCTGTTTCTTTTGCTGAACGAACCTCGCCTTTTCATCTAATACATCGGGATGAACCTCAATTCGCTGCATTCCTCTTCACCGCCAACTTGACCGTAGTATATATACCTAAATTTTAACAAGTCGGAAGGGGTATTGGAATCAAACGAGGGATTCATTTTCTCTAAGGTTATACGGTAGTCGAGCAACATTCTATAGAATGTAATTTTCGCATTAGTGCACACCTTGAATTCCTCGAATTGAAATGATCTTAGACGAATCCATTGTGGGAACAAAGGCGACAGCCCCATCACGGTCTTCACCTGATATTATCATGCCAATGACCACCATCTCTTGAGTTGATATTTTTATCCAAGATAACAACTCCTGTTCTTGTCCCACGTAAATATTCCCTGGTATCCACATCGATGTTGTTATCTCGTCGTACGTTTGGTTCATATCTTCCGTATGTATGACAGAAAAAGAATACTCTCGCACTGTAGGCAACTCCTCCTCCCTCACAAACAACTCGGAGGCAGGACAATGAACTACTTCCTCACTCAATGTAGCAGGGATCAAATTTCCAAGTTTGTACGCATATTTAGCCTCAGGTGCAGCCTGAATCACCCCTCCATTGTTAATCAGTTTAACTTGAAGTCCACTTCTGAAGCCCACATAGTCTCCTAAAATGAGACCATCCTTGTTATGAACCGTTATTGTTGACGGGATCACTCGGTTTCCACGCAATCGAACAGGCTTATCTTCTCTTTCAATTAATATAAATGACAAGTTCCCCTCTCCATTTCTTCTTTATTGTAAGTATCTTCTGTTCTAAGCACCCCTCTACGATCGCCCACCAATACTATGTTCCCTTACCGGTTAATCCTAGTCTATCTAGCAGACTTCCACTAGTAATATTTATTTTCAGACGATAGTCACCATTGGGGCAGATCACTGCCGGAGGTAGTCCCTGCTCTACTGTTTGATAAGCTAATATTTCTCCACAAAGAGGACAATGCACTACCTCTCCTTTTATTACTCGATTTAATATCTCTACATCTGTCATCTTACTATCCAAAGTTCTCCCTCCCTTCCTAAAGATACATATCTGGATAGAGTGTTTTTACATCATAAATATTTGCACGTACTTTATATGATTAATTTTATCTTTCTATTGGTTAATTCATGCACAGTGTCAGAATTTTTCAAATTCCAGCTATAATTACACTCCAACTAGAGTGATTGTCTTACCTTGGATAAACAAGGAGAGAGTATCGCTTGTTTTTTCAGTGCGAACATCGACGTTTGTTATTATTTCCTCCTTTTCAAATGCAACAAAGGAGATTATATCAACATAAATCCTCACTTGTTTAATATTTAGGCTCTCATTATCAATCTCTATCTCAATCCTTTTTATGTCTTCGTCAGAACGCAAAATCTCTCTTAAACTATAGACATTTTTATTTTCTTGAACTTCCTTATCCATTTTCCTACCTAATAAGCTTAAGAGAACTTGATAATTCGGTTCGCCGACTTTAAATATATTAATCAACTTAATAATTAGTTCACTTAGAGAAATGCTTCTTAATTCCTGTTCCATCCTATCTCTTGAATCATCTAGAAACCAAGACTCCAACTCCACTACAGTATCATCTATAATCCCAGAAACATATGGCTTGGTATAAAGGAAATCTTTATTCATTTTTCAACCAACCTTCTTGAAATTTCCCATACCTTCTTATCAATTAAAACCCTCCAAACTTTTAAACTGGTTAATATATATTATAATCCAAAAAAAAGCCAAAACCTCATTTCCAGAAAGGAGCCTGTCCACTTGAACAAAAGAAGTATCATCATAGCTATAATCATAGGCCTTATTGTATTCATTCTCCCCTTCATACTGTACTTTGCAGTTGAAGTGTCTGATGAATCAGCACCTCCGGAAAGCACTCACTCTCCATATACACTGGAACTGAAAAAGAGTTAATTCATGATCACCATGAGTTAACTCTTTCTTGTTGTCTATTCCAAGGCTTTTCAAATGCATATAAAAATTTGATACATGCTCCACAGGATTTTCCTATCTACAATTTTAATATATGTAGCCATCAACCTGCGGGAGATACACTCAGACATCTACGAATGGACTGAATGTACCCCAGGTGGTACCACTCATGGTAGAGTGTACGCGGAATCACTTCACCGATCGTACTCATGCCAAGTTCGCTTTCTCGCAGCAAAGGCTCTTCCAAACGACCCGCAAATTTGCTCTTCAATTGGTCCGGCTGCACCCTTAAGCGCTCCATCAATTCCGTCCAGGTTGGGGGTGCAGTATCCCATGTTGCCGGGCTTGTCCCGTAACCGAAGAACTTTGCATAGTCAGGGGGAACTTCCGACTCGTCAGCAATGAGATAATGAAACCACATATCCTGGTCCAGAATGATGTGTCCCACATTCCACAGGATGGAGTTATTGAATCCCTTCGGTACGTCATGAACCTGTGCTTCATCCATAGAGTCACACACGTGCAGCGTAAATTGCCTCACATCCTGCAGTTGATTCCATAGTACATCTTCATTAAAATTCATGGTTCGCCTCCTTATTTTCACAGAAATATTCAGCCATTCAAATATCATAGTGTCATTCTTGTTTTCAATATATAGGAATTTTATCATTTCTTTGTAACTACTTCACTCCCCTGAACGTTTACAAAGATAGAAATGTGGTTGACCCCAAATCCCACACGAAAAAGAGGCGAATCTCATGCGCTGGCTGAAGCCATCTGATCATAAAGTGGTACAAGAACAATTCCCCTTAACGCTTGATTCCCGTGTAAAAAGTAAACCTGCTCGTAGATTGGCGCCTGGCGGTCGCTTCTACTTGTTTAACCACAATCCTATTGACCGGGCTGGGCCACGGCTCCATATCATATGCAGCAACAAATTCGGTGCCATTCGGCCGTACATCTACTGTCCTTACCACACCAACAGCCACAGAAAACAAACTTCACTATACCGCTGTGGAAGGTGCTTATTATTATACAATCGCACTGCGAAGTGACGGTTCCGTATGGGCTTGGGGTCGCAATATGTTCGGAGAGCTTGGTGTCAGTGAAGAAATTCGCTACCGCCATACGTCCAGTCCGATTCGTATTCCGGGGCTTGAGCATGTTACGAACATCTCAGTCTCCGGCAGTGGCAATAATGCAGCCGTTCAGGCGGATGGAACCGTCTGGGAATGGGGTGCTGGTAAACTCCCCTACAAAGTCGAAGGCATCACCTCTGCGAAGGATGTGGTGGCCGGTTCTTTCAACATCGCCCTTCTCCAGAACGGTACGGTCATGTCATGGCAGCGCCCAGGGGCTCAAGCAATCAACTCTGAAGTTGTTCACCGTCCACAGGCAATAAGCGGATTAAAAGATATCATCCAGGTAGGATCAACTGGCCAACAAGGATATGCCTTGAAGAAGGATGGCTCCGTATGGACATGGGACGAATCAAACCAACCTGGCAAATCCCCGTCCAAACCAACCAAGTTAAAGGGTCTGTCCAACATTTCCTCAATCACTAGGTCAGATACGTCCCTGCTTGCACTGGATCAGAACGGGAAAGTCTGGGGCCTGGACGAAAAAGGCAAACCACTTACTTTCCATCACGACCTCAACGTAAAGAAGCTGGACGGAAATTCATACTATACACTCTTGTTAACTACTTCTGGAGACGTGTATAGCTACGGGCGAACCGTGACAGGTAAAGAAGGCAAAGTAAATCATTTGTCCGGTATCACTGATGTTTCGGCAGGGTATTATCATAGCCTTGCGCTTTCCGCTGATGGAACTGTCTGGGGTTGGGGAGGTGACAAGTATCAGGAGGCTGGGGCACCTGCAACGTCATCTGGAGGCATGGTTTACAAACCCGTTCAGGCCAAGCTCGGCACCGATGTGTATATTAACGATGAATTGTTCCAGTCCATGTATTCAGCTGTCCAGACCTCAAATACCGTCCAAGTTCCCGTCAAAGCCATAGCTGCAGCAATTGATGCAACATTTGAAGTTCACATGGCGAACGGTTTAATTGAAGGTTATACGTTAAAATATGAGGATCATACCCTCACAATCCGTCCAAACGAGACGAAGGCAATCGTGAAATCTGCGACATCCTCTGCAGCTCAATCCATCTCACTACCAGAACCGATAAGCAATTATTCGGGTGCGAAGACCGTGCCCTTTGAAGTATTTGAGGCCTTGGGGTTGGATGTGAAATGGGATGTGCAAAAAAGGATGTTAACGATTAAAAGTGTTAAATAGCAACGTGAAATTGAGATTTCACGAATTTCCAGGAGGATTACTTTAATGTGGTTTAAAAAAATGATAAGTGCAGGGATGGCCCTATCTGTCCTGCTGCTGCCTACAAATACTCTTGATGCAGAACGTTTTGTACCCGCTGAACCGCTACCTAAGATCGTCAACGCTGCAGAAGCTCCCATGAAGTCAGATCCGAATGCTCTTCTCATTCTTCAGACTCATCATGAAGGCCGTTCAGCATACACCGGAAGCTTCACGATGGTTGCAGACAATGGAACACTTGCAGACATCATCATCGAAAATCATAGTGACCACCCCATGTATATGAACCTGTATGTTGACGATTACAGTGAGCCTATGGAGACCACGATCAGCAAAAATAGTGAGAAAACCGTCAATCTCCTTGCTTTACAGGACACTGATGTCAAGGTGTATATCTACAGCAGAATAGGTCATGACATGGACCTCTCCATACGTGCAGAACAATTCCGCTAAACATTAATCTCTCGAATATCTTACATACCAAAATCCCCTTCACGCGTGAGGTACAGGTTCACTTGAACATGAACCCTGCACCACCTTGAAGGGGATATATTCTAACTTTATTTCATTCTTACTTTAAAGCCTACTCCTTTAATATCACTTACTTCTCAAACCGGAACCAGCCAAAGTCAAACTGACTTCCAGGCAGGAAGATAAAGGTCACCTTCTGCTCGCCTGATACCTGCTCAAGCTCAAACACCCGCTCCTCATATCCCTCGGACTGCGTGAACTCAACCAACTGGTTGCTCTGTCCTCCTTCACCTGCGAAGCGAATATGGATCGTGTTTATATCAATCGGTGAACGGCCATAGATAACGAGCTTCGAGGTACCTTCTGCTGTAAAGTCCATATTTTCAAACTCCAGCGATACGTTATTTCCGATACCCTCGACATAGTCTTCTTGGATTGTAAACGTGTCGCCGTAGAGATGATCGCATGATGCCGCTGTGTTCTGCTCGAACGCACGACTCTGACGCTCGAACGAGAAGCCTTTGATATGAATCTTCTGCTTTGTTACAAAGCAGATCGACGTAATCCCGCTGAGTCGCTTGGACAGTTGGTACGTTTCCTCCTGATATACATTCCATCTGGATTCTTTGTCATACACCACATCTGCAAGCATTGTGCTTCCCTCTTCATCCGGCATCCCTTCCCAGATCTGAATGAAGTACTCCTCACTGGACAATGCAAAGATCGGAATCGTAATCGTATCAGAGCCGTACGGCCCGAAGTCGATATTGCGGAACCCGACATGCGTTTCGCCATCGCGACTTGTCGCTACACCGCGTTCATTACCGTTACCGACATCACCTTTGGTGTAATCGTAAAGTCCGCCAGTAATGAAGCCGTACGGATCTTTATAGGCTGTTCCCAGACCCGCTGCTTTGAACTCAAGCTGCGAGATCAGCTTTGTTTTATCCGTACCATTACTGCTCGTTGCCCGAAGACGGAATTCGCCATCGCCCAGCGCTGACACGCGTGCTTCCAGACCATTTGCTTCGACCTTGGCAATGTTGGACTCAATGCCGGCATCGTTCACAACGGCCCACTCAATGTCACGGTAGGAGGTGTTCTCAGGATACAGTTTGGCGGTAACCACCATTTCCTGGGTCGACGGATCGAATGCCTGCCCCGCTTTGCTAATAATCTCGATTTTCCGCAAAGGAATCTCCTGCGCGCGTCCAGTGAGCACCGGACGTTCCTCGTTCTTCGTCAACGCGGTTTGTCCCTGAATTGCAACGGATGCGGACGTACTCCCTACTTCGCCATCCACTGCCTTCGCTTCGAACTCACCCACTGCACTTTCCAATCCTTCGGAGGTCACCTCAATCCGGATCGTTCCCGGTTCGGTTGTTGCCCCGATAATCGCCATCAGCTTGCCGCTGAACAATCTTCTGCTGAGCCCTTTGTATGGATCGTAATCCGTACTGTCCCCGTTATCCAGACCGAGCAGACGCCCAGCACCTGTCACATTGACGTGTACACGGTTGTTTGCATTTTGCACAAGATTGCCAGCTTCATCTTCCACTTGGATCTCCACGAAAATAAGATCGGTACCGTTCGCTTGCAGTTGACCCTTATCGGCCTGCAGACGAACCTTCTTCGCATCCGTATAGGATCTTTGCACATCGGTTGCAATCACGCTGCCGTTTTCATCATAAGCGATCGCTTTAAGTTCACCCTCTTCATACGGCACTTTCCACCAGCCGACCAGTTGGGTACCGTTCGCATGATCAATATCATACGTTCCGATTGTCTTGCCGTTCAGCTGCAATTCAATCTTCGGCGCATTACTGCACACGCGTACATCGATCAGCTGACCAGGGCTGAAATCCCAGTAAGGGAACAGATGCACCATTGGACTCTTTTTGTAATCGGTCCAGGCCGCTTGGTAGATATAGTAGGAATCTTTCGGGAACGTTGCGGTATCCAGCTGTCCAAAATAGGAATTCTTCGTATGATATGGCGTCGGCTCTCCGATATAGTCGAACCCGGTCCACAGGAATTGCCCCAGTGAATACGGTCGATCCCGCTCAGCCAAAATACAGTATTCTGCCGACTTCGCGCCCCAGCTTGTCGTACTGTTCCCCAGTGCGGAGCACTGCTCGTCATCATCTGCCAGGATGGATTGTTCAAACGGGAAGTGGTAGATCCCCCGACTCTGTACAACCGAAGAAGTCTCACTGCCATAGATGATCCAGTCCGGATGCTCTTCGTGGTGCTTATCGTAATACTTTTCCGCGTAGTTATAGCCAGCCAGCTTCACGATATCAGCGCACTTTTGCGCATTTTCCCAAGGCATATAGTTCGAACCGATGGTTACGCCTGCATTGCCTTTTGGATCGAATTCCAGTACATAATCCATCAGCATCCGGGTGACTTCCTGTCCCCGCTCATCTGCGTGGGTATCATAGATTTCATTTCCGATACTCCACATGACCAGACTTGGATGGTTGCGGTCCCGCTTCACCCAGCTCTTCACGTCGGTGTGTGCCCATTCAGGGAAAAATCTCGCATAATCATAAGGGGTCTTGGATCTTTCCCACATATCGAAGGCTTCCGAAACGATCAGCATGCCCATCTCATCCGCGAGCTCCATGAACTCCTTGGCAGGCATATTGTGCGCAGTCCGGATGGCGTTAACGCCCATCTCCCGCAGCAGATTGAATCTTCTGCGAAGTGCCGTCAGGTTAAAAGCCGCACCGAGCGCGCCCAGATCATGGTGTTCACACACACCATTCATTTTCATTTTGACCCCGTTCAGGTGGAACCCTTCATTCGCATCCAGCTTGATGTCCCTGAAGCCGATACGTTGGGATACCGACTCGATGGTCTGCACGTTTTGGTCCGAATCCGTCAATTGCAGCTCTGTTACCAGTTCATACAGGTTCGGTTCATCCGTGCTCCACAGTTTCGGGTTCTCCACCACGAGCTGTTGACTGTCCGTTACTGCATTCTCATCTCCAGCAGCTGCCGTAACCTCCGCTTTGTTGGAAGCAATGACCTGACCCTCATACCGGATCGTATGCACAAGCTGTGCGTTCTGATCAAGGTTCAGCTCCGTATCCAATTCAACCTGCCAGCCCGATGGCTGCTGCTTAATCGAGACATAGATGCCATCGGTCACGATGTGATTACGGTCTCTCGTTTTGAGCCATACATTACGATAGATCCCGGCCCCAGAATACCACCTGCTGTTGGGACTTTGGTGAACCACTTTCACGACTATCTCATTATCGCCTTCCACTAATGCATTCGTGATTTCATGTTCAAACGCGGAATATCCGTACTTCCATTCTCCTACCAGTTGGCCGTTCACATATACGGAAGAGTCCATGTAAACGCCGTCAAAACAAAGCAGAAGCTGCTGCTCATCCTTCGTATACGGGAATGTTTTGCGATACCATCCAATGCTGTCCTCGTACAGGTCGAGTGTATTGTAGATCAGCCAATCATGGGGAAGTTCCACAGGTTCAAAAGCCAGCCCCCCAGCTTCCGTAACATCCAGTTTACTTTTCGCAAATTGCCATCCATCATTAAAAAGCTTTTTCTGGTTCATCGCTATTCTCACTTTCTGCGTGATTTGTGATTACGGTTACAAAAGAATAAAGATCCGCACCGATAACCTTTTCGGAATATGTGCGGCGAGACATTAACACTCCATCCGATTATACCATCTGACCGATCCTATGTACGGCAATTTCATGCATATTTTGGTGAGAATATATGAACAATCCACACCAGTGATTCTCCTCTTGGGATGGTATGACCACTGCTCTTCTTCGGCTGAGAGTTCATATTTGAACACATGGATATTCCTTTATACCTATTTTTAATATCTTTAAGGTCAGTCTTAGGATTCAAATTCAGGAAACAAAGAAGATATCCATGATTCTGTAAATCAATTCCTGTAATATCTTGTAGGTCTATGTTAGATTATCCATTGGAATAAAATCACATCTATAGATAGGGGACATGGAACATGAAGAAGAGATCTTGGGTTTTATCAATCATTATGAGTTTTGTTTTGCTGGGCGGGGTATTCGCTCCTGCAGGTTCCTATGCAGCTGCGGCGGAAGACTCTACCACTACATATTCGGAAGAAGGTTACTCGGAAGTTGACACAACGGAAGAAGAGCCTGTACTTTCGGCTGACGAGCAAGATTTCCTGGATTACATGGATGCCCTCGTGGAGACGACAGTTTATGAGAAGAAAGCTCTGGATGCCATTGGTGGCAGCACGTATGTGACATCTTCCAATCGCAAGTCCATCTTCCTGAAATTGAACAATACTGCGGTTCCCAACTACACCAAGTATGTATCCATGCTGAAACAGATCAAACCGGAAAACGCAGAACTGAAAAAAATTCATGCCAAACTGGTTAAAGGAAGCTACGCTCAGCTTGAAGGATACCTGTTGTTCAAAAAATCCGTTTCCAAAACGAAAGTAAACAGCGCGGTTCTTAAGCAAGGTAATGCCAAAATTGCAACAGGCATCAAAGGCATTGAGCAGTACAACAAAGAAATCAAAGCTTATGCGAAAGCACTCGGCTACGATCTGTAAAATAGCAACAAATATTATCCCTAGACGAAATCACCCGGACATGAACATAAAAAAACACCTCTTTTTCAATTTTAAATAAATTGAGAATTCAGGAAAAAAAAGTGTTTTCTTTTTCCGGGATAATTCGTATAATAGCCGTATAATCAAAAGGCTATGCTGCCGAAAGGTACAACCTCGTGAACAATGGAGGTTGTGCCTTTTTTGCGTTTTTATGGCCGCATGTCATCTGAATTTCATCTGACAAGGAGTGATTCAACATGATTCTTGAAGCCATTTACCACCGTCCCAAAATGAACTGGTCCTATGCCTACGACCGCTCCACGATGCACCTGCGTCTTCGTTCCAAACGCGGTGATCTGGATGCGGTGATTGCCATCACCGGGGATAAGTATGCGTGGGAGCAGACCGTCACCCATACGCCCATGCGTATCTTCGCCCGGGATGAACTATTCGATTATTGGGAAGTCGAAACCCAACCTCCTTACCGAAGACTCCGTTACGGCTTCCAGCTGATCGAGGGAGAGAACACTGTCTGGATGACGGAACGGGGATTCGAGAACGCCCTGCCCGATCATCCACTGGAATTTTTTGATTTTCCGTTTATGAACCCGGTCGACATTTTCGAACCGCCTGCCTGGGTCAAGGATGCTGTGTTTTATCAGATCTTTCCCGAGCGCTATGCGATTGGCGACCCATCCATCAGTCCGAAAAACGCCGAGCCCTGGGGAGGAGAACCAACGCCAGTGAATTTCTTCGGCGGCGACCTGCAGGGTGTCCTTGATCATCTGGATCACCTGAGCCAGCTTGGCGTAAATGCCATCTATTTCTGTCCTCTGTTCGAGGCCACCACGAATCATAAGTACAATACAGCCGACTATATGAAAGTTGACCCACATTTCGGAACGAATGAACAACTGAAAGAACTGGTGGATGCGTGTCATCAGCGCGGCATACGTGTTGTTCTGGATGCGGTATTCAATCATTCCGGAAGAGAGTTTCCTCCTTTTGCTGACGTACTCGCAAACGGAGCAGCTTCCCCTTATGCTGACTGGTTCTACGTGAGGGATTGGCCGCCGCGCATCGAGGATGGCATACCCACCTACGACACCTTTGCATTTGAACCGCTCATGCCGAAGCTGAACACGGAGCTTCCCGAGGTTAAGGCTTATCTGCTGGAAGTGGCACGTTACTGGATTGAGGAGATGGATATCGACGGATGGCGACTGGATGTAGCGAATGAAGTGGATCATCAGTTCTGGCGTGAATTCCGTCAGACGGTAAAATCCATTAAACCTGACGCCTACCTGCTCGGCGAGATCTGGCATGATTCCATCATGTGGCTTCAGGGGGACCAGTTTGATGCGGTAATGAATTATCCGTTCACCAATTCGGTTCTGGACTATGTCGTTCATGGCAAACTCGACGGACTGGGCTTCGCCAATGAGATCGGTAAACTGCTCGCAGCCTATTCCCGGCCAGTGACCGAAGCTGCCTTCAATCTGCTGGGCAGCCATGATACGCCAAGACTGCTGACCTTGTGTGACGGGGATGTACGCAAGATGAAGCTTGCCGTTATGCTGCTGCTCACGTATCCTGGCGCACCTTGCATCTATTACGGGGATGAAGTCGGGCTGGATGGTGGGTATGATCCGGGCTGTCGCAAGTGTATGGAATGGGATGAAAGCAAACAGAACCGTGAGCTATTGGACTTCTTCACCCAGACGATCGCCCTGCGGAAAAAACACCCTGCACTACGAAGCACCGAACTGAAGATTCTTCATGCCGAAGCCGGAGATCCGTGCATTGCACTGGAACGAGTGGATTCGGGTACAGGCGAGCGTTTCCTCATTGTACTGAACGCCGGCGAAGAGTCATCCAGCATTGACTTGCCTCTGACCAATCAGAGCGTCTGGCGCGACTTGTTTACATCCAATTCTATAGCAGCCAAGCAGAACAAACTGTCCCTGGAGCTGGAAGCATACAGCTTCTCCCTCTTGCAGCTCGATGTGAAACAGCCTGCGGAGGCCTGACAGAGCTTCTTCCTCAAAGACAACACCATGAAGCATTAATGTAGGTTATGTGTACATCACGCAACCGCCATTGGCTAACCAGCGTATCAATTTTGTCGATGCGTCACTGCATCTCCTCCCTTTCCACCAAAAAAGCGGGCTGGACGCTGAGCACGTTCAGACCGCTTTCATAATAGATAGTCCACAGGAAACTAGAAAAAAAATGCTCCTAAAAAAGTTATTGACATAAGATCCAATATTTCTTACGATAACCTTGTGATCATAACTCGAGGGCCATGCTTTTAAACCCCAGTGGTTTAGGACAACCCCGGTAACTCCCGAAGGAGGTACCGGGGTTGTTGGCGTGTCAAAGGAGGGAAGTCTACAACTCACTGAATATCATTTTTTTATAATTGAAAGCGCTATTATTCAGAGCCAGATTAGTTGTTTTATTGAAAACTACTACATTCACGAAGGGTGGATTACCATGTTTCAAATGGCCAAACGCGTTCTCCTCAGTACCACGCTAACCCTCAGCCTGCTTGCCGGCAGCGCATTGCCTTTCCTACCAGCTTCCGCGATCTATGCCGATCCGGATACCGCTGTCACCAACAAGCAGAATTTCAGTACCGATGTTATTTATCAAGTTTTCACCGACCGCTTCCTGGATGGTGACCCCTCCAATAACCCTACCGGAGCCGCCTATGATGCCACCTGCAGCAACCTGAAGCTGTATTGCGGAGGCGACTGGCAGGGATTGATCAACAAAATCAATGACAACTATTTCAGCGATTTGGGCGTCACGGCCCTGTGGATCTCCCAACCTGTGGAAAACATCTTCGCTACCATCAACTACAGCGGCGTAACGAACACAGCCTATCACGGCTATTGGGCAAGGGATTTCAAAAAGACCAATCCGTATTTCGGGACCATGACCGATTTTCAAAATCTGATTACGACCGCTCATGCAAAAGGCATCAAAATCATTATTGATTTTGCACCAAACCATACTTCCCCTGCCATGGAAACCGATACTTCATTTGCCGAGAATGGCAAGCTGTACGATAACGGCAACCTGGTTGGCGGGTACACCAATGATACGAACGGCTATTTCCACCATAATGGCGGCTCTGATTTCTCCACGCTTGAGAATGGCATCTACAAAAACCTCTACGATCTGGCCGATCTGAATCACAATAACAGCACGATCGATACATACTTCAAAGACGCAATCAAGCTGTGGCTTGATATGGGTGTGGACGGCATCCGGGTCGATGCAGTGAAGCACATGCCTCAGGGCTGGCAAAAAAACTGGATGTCATCCATTTATGCGCACCAACCGGTGTTTACCTTCGGTGAGTGGTTCCTGGGATCGGCTGCACCGGATGCGGATAACACGGAATTTGCCAACGAATCCGGCATGAGCCTGCTCGACTTCCGTTTCAACTCGGCCGTCCGCAACGTGTTCCGTGACAACACGTCCAACATGTACGCGCTGGATTCCATGATTACCGCTACGGCAGCTGACTACAACCAGGTCAATGACCAGGTCACATTTATCGATAACCATGATATGGATCGTTTCAAAACAAGTGCAGTAAACAACCGCCGTCTGGAACAGGCTCTTGCCTTCACATTGACCTCACGCGGTGTGCCTGCCATCTATTATGGTACCGAGCAGTATCTGACAGGGAATGGAGACCCTGACAACCGGGGCAAAATGCCTTCCTTCTCCAAATCGACTACCGCTTTCAATGTGATCAGCAAGCTCGCACCCCTGCGCAAAACCAATCCAGCCATTGCCTACGGTTCCACTCAGCAGCGCTGGATCAACAACGACGTATATATCTATGAGCGCAAATTTGGCAGCAGTGTAGCCGTCGTTGCCGTCAACCGCAATCTCACAACTTCAGCGAACATCACGAACCTGAGTACTTCGCTTCCAACAGGTACTTATAACGATGTACTGGGCGGCGCACTTAATGGCAGCAACATCACTTCCAGCGGAGGCAGTGTCTCTTCCTTCACGCTGGCGGCAGGAGCTACGGCAGTCTGGGAGTATACCTCCAGCGAAACAACACCGAGCATTGGACATGTGGGTCCTGTAATGGGTAAACCAGGTAATGTGGTTACCATTGATGGACGCGGATTTGGTTCCACCAAAGGCACCGTTTACTTCGGTACAACAGCTGTTACAGGCTCGGCCATCACATCCTGGGAAGATACTCAAATCAAAGTCACCATTCCTGCTGTAGCAGCGGGTGATTACGCAGTCAAAGTGGCTGCAAATGGTGTAAACAGCAATGCCTACAACGATTTCACCATTCTTAGCGGTGATCAGGTGTCCGTACGTTTCGTGATTAACAATGCCACCACTGCTCTGGGTGAGAATATCTACCTGACAGGAAATGTGGGAGAACTGGGGAACTGGACCACAGGTGCAGCAGCTATTGGGCCAGCCTTCAATCAGGTCATTCATGCCTACCCGACATGGTATTATGATGTAAGCGTGCCAGCGGGTAAACAGCTGGAGTTCAAATTCTTCAAGAAGAACGGCGCCACCATTACATGGGAAGGTGGTTCCAATCACACCTTTACCACACCAACCAGTGGAACAGCCACAGTAACCGTGAACTGGCAATAAGTTATTTCATAGCCATTAATCAAGCCCGGAGCCACGTGCTCCGGGTTTTGCTGTATAACGATAAGTCCGGATCGTCGATCAGAATGAGTTACACGGACAGTTAGTGCAGCAGGGGCAATATTGGAGGGGCTTACAGCCCACACAGGCTAACCATAATCAATGTACCCATAAGCCACGAAACACTTTAACTCAGTGGAATAGAATCAATGCAAAATCAGGCACTTCCGCTGCAATGCCAGTCGACGAGAGACATGACATCACGGAAGTGCCTGAATGAGTGACCGTTATTATGGCGGCTGACTATGCTGTTAATGGCACGACATTATCCTTTGGATGCACCGGTAGTGAGTCCTTGAACAAGGAAACGCTGCAAGAATACAAAGAGCAATGTAATTGGAATTGCAATCAGTACGGCCCCTGCAGCAAACATCGTAAAGTTACTGTCCTGGTACCGGTTAACCAGGTCCCACATGCCTACCGCAAGCGTCCAGTTTTCCTTCGTCCGCAAAACAAGCCGGGCGAAGATAAAATCCATCCACGCGCCAGTAAAGCTGGTAAGCGCCACATAGGTCAGCATCGGTTTGGATAGTGGCAAAATGATGCTGGTAAATACCCGCAAATGACTTGCGCCATCAATGCGTGCTGCTTCATCCAGACTGCGCGGAATCGTATCGAAGAACCCTTTTACGATAAATCCGCCCAGTACTGCCCCCGAAGAATATACAAGGATCAGCGCGGCATGGGTGTCGAGCAATTTGATCTGCAGCAAAATGATATAGATCGCGATCATGCTCATAAAGCTTGGAAACATGCCGAGAATCAGCATGGTGGAGAGAATTGTTTGCCGTCCCCGAAACCGGAAACGGGAGAGTGCATACATGCCGAGTGTTACCATAAGGGTTGAGAAGATCATGGTGAAAAAGGCGATTTTGAGCGTGTTCAGATACCACCTGCCATACATGAACGATGGATTATTGAACAATTCGCCATAATGGGACAGAGTGAAAGCTTCCGGCCATAAGCGCTCGCTGTACAGCGCCGCCCCCGGTCGCAGAGAAGAGAGAAAGATCCACAACACCGGATAAATGGAGACAACGGCGATGATAATCAACAACACATAACTGAGAGTTAGGCGCATCGGGTTATTGCGTTTCTTCATTGAATCATGTCCTCCTCCTTAAACGATTTGGAGCGGCGGAAATTCCAGATGGAAAACGACGCAATAATGATGAAGATGATGATGCCTACGGCTGAAGCCATATTGAATTTGTTGTTGTCCAGCGTGAGCTTGTAAAGCCAGGTCACCAGCAGGTCTGTTGCCCCTGCATACTGGTAGTCGCCGCGCAGAGGATTCCCGTTGGTCAGCAGGAAGATAACATTGAAGTTGTTGAAGTTTCCTGCAAACTGCATAATCAGCACCGGAGTTGTTGCAAAAAGAATGAATGGCATCGTGATGATCCGGAATTTCTGGAATGCGGATGCTCCGTCCACTTCAGCGGCCTCGTACAGATCACGCGGAATTGCCGTCAAGACGCCAAGGATCAGCACCATGCTGACCGGAATACCGATCCACATGTTAACCACGATAACGGTAACCTTGGCCCAGAACGGATCGGTCAACCAGGGCAGCCCCTCCAGACCAAAAGCTCTCATATACGTATTGATTGGACCGAATTGGCCATTGAACAGGTTCCGCATGAGCAGCAAGGAAATGATCTGTGGTATGGCATAAGGGAGAATGAAGATCGTCCGCCACAGCTTTTTGAACCGGATGCCTCGCTGCTCGATCAGCAGCGCCACAAGCACTCCGCCAAAATAAGTAGTTACCGTGGCCAAAATCGCCCATATCACTGTCCACGTTAATACACCAAAAAAGGTATGACTCCATGATTTGAGCTGAATCAGATCACTGAATGTCTTAAAACCAACCCAATCCACAAGTTTGGCTGGCGGAATATGATCCGGTGCCGAATAGTTGGTAAACGCGAGGGTGATCGTAAACAGGATCGGCATGATCGTGAAGAAAAGAACCCCCAAAGCCGGAATGGACAAAAACAGATAAGGGAAATTTTTGTCCATCATGTTTCTGAGCGAAGCTGCCGCTCCCAGTGTTTTCTTCCC
Source organism: Paenibacillus xylanilyticus (assembly GCF_047246825.1). Lineage (GTDB taxonomy): Bacteria > Bacillota > Bacilli > Paenibacillales > Paenibacillaceae > Paenibacillus > Paenibacillus xylanilyticus_B. The sequence goes on from NZ_JBFOLB010000001.1 coordinate 3,002,163, forward strand.
TTCCTCCCTCGCGAGTCCTGTGTAATACGCATCACGGATATTCAGGATATAAATCAGAATAAACACAAAAAACACCAGTAGTACGATAATTCCATCTAACAATAAAAAGATCGAATGGTCGCCCCGTTGAAGCACCGTGGACCCATTCACTTTGACAAAGCGCTGCGTATTTTCCCCCAGTGTCCATATTCCCCATACGGCCTGTGACAGGCGGGGAAGCAGGTACGCAAGCCCTGCCCCCTCCAGTAACAGTAGACAAATCCCCTTGATCCATTGCCGATTGTACAATTGTCCAAGACCTTGCAGTATGATCGAACATATGGCCGCTGTCATCCGGTACTGTTTTTCCCTATTGGGCCTAACAGACACCGGGACATGCTGTTGTTTCATTCGCTCTCTCCTCCCCACCTTCTCCAAACCTGGTGCTTCATCCGTTTATTGAACCGTTGCCAGACTTTCCTGGATCTGCTTCACTGCGTTATCCAGCGATGCCTTCACATCCTTGCCGCCATCCCATATATCGGTAACAGCTGATGTGATCGGGCCCCAGACGCTGTCCATTGCGGGAAGCGAAGGCATTGGCGTCGAATTGTTGAATTGCTCAAGGAAGGCCTTGTTGATCGGATCCTCCTGTACCTTCGGATCGGCTGCCACGTTGGTGTTGGCTGGAAGTGTACCGTTCATTTCAAAGTTGGCCATCTGGGCTTCTTCGTTGGAGAGGAAGGCTGCAAAGAGTTTGGCCGCATTCGGGTATTGGGTAAATGCATTCACATAATAGGCTTTGACTCCGGAGAACGAAGTCATCGGTTTGCCATCGATCGCAGGGAGTGGTGCAACGCCAAAGTCAATGCCCGCATTGCGATAATCGGCAATGGTCCAAGGACCGTTGATGTCCATTGCCAGCTTTCCACTGGAGAACAGTCCTTTTTTGATATCATAATTCACGTCACCCATCTTGAGCGGCAGCACTTCCGACTTCAGCGTCTGTAAGAACTCTCCACCCTTCTGAGCTCCTTCATTGTTCAGACCGAGATCTTCGCTATTCATTCCGTTATCCCCGAAAATATAACCACCCTGTGAAGCCAGGAACGCATAATTGTAATAGAACTGCTGCAATTCCCACATCAGGGCATATTGGTTGGACTTCACGTCATTAAAGGTTTTGGCGAAGCTGACAATCTCTTCAAAGTTCTTCGGCGCTTCAGGATAAAGCGCCTTGTTATAAAAGAGGGCGTACGTTTCCACGCTGTACGGATATCCGTATAAGATGTCCTTAAACGTTACGGCCTTCAGTGCATTTTCGCTGGTGTTCGCTACTGTCTCCGCTTCAAAAATATCATTCGGCAAAATGAGACCAGCCTCTGAAGCGCTTCCAATTTTGTCATGCGGGAACACAACAACATCCGCTGCCAGGCCTGCCGGGCCATCCGTAGTCAGTTTGGTTACCTGATCTGTTGGAGGCAGCTCCTCCATTTTGACGGTTACCCCATACTTTTCTTCAAACTTCTTGGCTCTCTCTTCCACAAAACTCTGTTGGTTCTTGTCTTCCCAGATAACCAGGGTAGCGCCTTCTTCTGGCTGGAGGTTCTCAGCTGTCAGCTGTACAACCTCCTCTGCATTCTCGCCCCCCGTCCCCGTCGTCGGAGAGGTGCTTCCGCCTCCAGCAGAGCACGCGGCCAGTGTAAAGGCCATCATAACGGACAATGTTGCCCCTTGCCATTTTCTCATGTAAAATGTCCCCTTCCCTCTGTTTGGTTCAAAATCTTGCGCTTTTCTCCCTTGGGTCTGCATGTGATGACAGGTTTTGCAATCCATATTCGCTTTGGTACAAACGTTTGCTCAGATGGACGACAAGTCTACTTCAAAGTTATGTATTCAGGGGGAAATACTCTCGGATGTAAGCCAAAACCACTTATGTAAGCGCTATAACAACAATCACATCATACAATATGAGACTTTCTTTGCACAAACGTTTGCACAAGCCATATTGGCTCAATTTCACCCATTTTTCTTGTTCTAGATCCAGTAACTTCCTGTTTCCTTGTTCTGACTCTTTCTTCCTTATTTTTACTTCCGATGCATCCCGTATGCTGCAGTTTGCAATTGATTTATCGAATCTGTTGGATTACCATAGGAGAATGTTGAAATGATTGATCAGAAGGGATTTTTTACATGATTACTATCAAAGATATTGCCAAATTGGCGGGTGTCTCCCCTTCTACAGTTTCACGGGTGATCTCCAACCATCCCAGAATTAGCACCGAGACGTCTCTCAAAGTGAAGCAAATCATGAAAGAGCTGAATTATCATCCCAATATCATGGCCAAGAGCCTGGTGTCCAAAACGACTCAAACCCTTGGCATCATGCTTCCACGCCCTGCAGAAGAGTTGTTTCAGAATTACTTTTTTGGAGAACTGCTGCGGGGAATCATTACGCACGCCACCCGCATGAATTATGAATTGCTGCTGACCACCGAAACGTCTTCAGACAACGAATTGCACGCGATTTCACGCCTGGTTCATGGACGAAGAGTGGATGGCATTCTGCTGCTCGGCTCCAAACGGGACGATCCGATCATCTCCTTTTTGGAAGAGGAAAAGTTTCCTTTCGTGCTGATCGGGCGCAGCGAGGCTCATCCGAACGCACCCATGGTTGATAACGATAATGTGCAGACCGCTTATGATGCGACCCAGCATTTAATCGCCCAGGGGCATACCCGAATCGGATTTGTCAGCGGCCCACCCGATATTACGTTATCGCATGATCGCATGCGAGGGTACGAAAAAGCGCTTGCTGAAGCGGGCCTGCACGCGAATAACGACTGGATTGTGGAAGGCGAGTTTCTACAGGAGAGCGGATTTCGGGCCATGTCGCTGTTCATGGCCTTGCCGGACAGACCTACTGCGATCGTTGTCATTGATGACAATGTTGCCTTCGGGGTGCTGAGAGCTCTTGCCGAACTTGGTTACCGTGTGCCGGAAGACATCAGCGTCGTTAGCTTTAACAACATCGCCTTATCTGAACTGGCTTCTCCACCGCTAAGCTCTATTGATATTGGAACCTACCAGCTCGGTTATACTGCAGTTCAGGTTCTGCTCAAAATTTTGAACAGGGAAGCACTGCCTCAAAATCCGGTCATTATTCCGCATCGTCTGATTGTGCGCGAATCTTCTCTCTTTTCGAAGTCTAAGCCGGCATCCGTTTAAACCATTTTTGAAGCTCGATGTATCAATGCAAACGTTTGTCCTACATGGACCAAGATGCTGCAATTAGAGGTCTCTGGCAGAAAAAAAGAAGCCGCACACATGCGGCTTCCTGTTTACATACCGTAATTCCTATTTCATTCCGTTCACTGATTAATAAGAGTTCCAGCCTGAATCGGCCTCGATCACAGTTCCGTTCACGAAGCTGGACTCGTCCGATCCGAGGAACAGGGCTACCTTGGCAATCTCTTCGCTTGTCCCTATGCGCGGGTTAATCGCCATGCCCAGCTGCTGTCTGGACGCACCGAATTGGCTGATCCCTGCCATGGAGGAACTGATATTCGTTGCTACCCCACCCGGAGCGATGGCGTTGCAGCGAATGCCCTGCCCTGCATACATAAACCCTGTATTTTTGGTAAGTCCGACTACAGCATGTTTGGACGCCGTATATGCCGCTCCCGCACGGCCACCATGCAATCCGCCAGCCGAAGCAACGTTAACGATGACGCCGTTTTGCTTCTCCAGGAAGATCGGCAGCACTTTGCGCGTTGTACGCATTACACTTGTGGTATTAACTGCAAAGAGTCGCTCCCACTTCTCATCCGTTACCTCAGCAGCCGGCTCCATGCCGTCCATAATCCCAGCATTGTTCACCAGGATGTCTACGGTTCCGTACGTGCTGACCGTTGTATCAATCAGGTTTTGCACATCTTCCTCTTTGGCCACATTGGCCAGAACCACGATGGCTTCTCCACCTTGGGCTTTGATCTCATTAACAACCGTCTGTGCGGATTCTTCGTTGATATCGGATACAACCACTTTCGCACCCTCTTGTGCATACAACGTGGCGATTGCTTTCCCCATACCTGAACCTGCGCCTGTAACCACAGCTACTTTATCTTGAAGTTTCATCTCATGTATCCTCCTTTGTGTATTCGTTTACAATAAGTTAACAAACAAATGTTCATTAACTCCTATCCTTAGTATAATAAGTCATAGCGTTTCACTTCAATCAGTAAAAGCTTGTCCAGTTGTACGTTAAACAACACTTATAAGCCTGAATGTACTTTAACTATTAAAGTGAACTATATAACATTTACACGGAACGGAGAGGACAGAAATAACCTGAAGAAGCGAAGCTAAAAGCTTTCTGAAAGAAAGCTTCTTCGGAAGCATATGCCGCCTTTATCCCCGTATTTACCATTTATAAAAGGAATCAAAAAATCTGGGGATAACAGCGATCGGAAGGTTGTTCTGTCATCGAAGTGGCCAAATTGTAAATATTCTTTAGTTAAACATATATAGCGAGGAGAAAAATAGATGTCTGAAATTCCGAATTCCATGGATCGAAGAATCAAGAAATCAAAAGCTGCACTGAAGGATGCACTCATCCATTTGATGCAAAAACATGCCTTTAAGGAAATATCCATTACGGATATTGTACAGAGAGCTGATCTGAACCGGGGTACTTTCTACAGACATTACCAGTACAAGGAAGACCTTTTCAACGAAATCATCGATGATGTGATACAGGATCTGGTGACTTCTTTTCGCAAACCCTATCAGGGTATGAAAGAGTTCGAGGTTGGTCTGATGCCTTCTTCGGCCATCACCATATTTGAGCATGTGCACCAGCACGCACAATTCTACACGCTGGTTGTGAAATCAGAGGCTTCTTCCAACTTTCAGCGCATGATCTGTGATGTTCTTCGGGATCTCTCCTTACAGGATCTGAATCACATCTTCCCGCAGCACATTAACCCTGAATTGCTGGCAAGCTACCAGTCTCACGCGATATTCGGCATGATCTTGGAGTGGATCAGACAGGATTTCAAGCACAGCCCCGCCTACATGGCCGAGGAGTTGTTCAAGATCATTCATTACAGGCCTGACAACGTCGTGTTGAAAGACTGAAAATTAAAATCGCTATACTTTTCCCTATAGTATGGTGATCGAGAGGAATTTCAAGAAAGCTTTTTCCACCAAAATGATGTAAATACATTCCTGTAATTTCTGGTATTTATATGTTAGGTTATCCAATGGAATAAAAACTAAAGGAGGATGACATTACAATTGAAGAAGTCGTGGATTATATCATTGATTACCAGTTTTGTTTTGATTGCCGGAGTGCTTCTCTCTCCAGCTGCTTCTGCCAATGCAGTCAATGCAGCAACCTCTACATATTCAGATCAGAGTTATGAAGAATTTAAAGAGTACACTACTCAGTTATTTGCTCTTGAAACTTATGAGGCCAAAGCCTTTACCGCTTTGGAAAGCATCGACACCCAGGTAACTTCAACGAATCGCAAGTCCATGTATCTTAAACTTACAAATACGGTGATCCCCAATTATACGAAATTGGTATCCAAGGCAAAACAAATCAAGCCTACCAACCCGAAAATCAAGAAAATCCACGCCATATTTATCAAGGCAAGCTACACTCAGCTCGAGGGGTACCTCCTGTACCAAAAGGCAGTATCCAAGAACAAAGTGAATTACACGTTACTAAAACAGGGTAATGCAAAAGTAAACACCGCTGGTGTTCTAATGGACCAATGCGAAGAACAGTTATACGCTTATGCAAGAAGTTTGGGGTATGGCAGCTAGTACCTATCTCAATAGAAACCCAGAAAAGCGACCATTCCCCATAATTAATGGAGAACGGTCGCTTTTTCTAATTATAAATAAAGATAACGATCTGATACGTATTTATTTCTCTCTTTGATTAGAGCCCCAGCTTCTGCCCTTTCTCCAAACGCTGGATCTGATGCTCTCCGGTGTCCGCAAGCTCACGGAACTGGTTAATCGTTTCCCGCATTCGCGGTAGTGCCTCCTGCTTATATACACTAATGGAATCTAATGCGGACAGTACATCCGTGAAGGCCTGCTTCATCGTATCAACCGATATGCTGGCATCATACGCCTGCTTTTGGATGGCAATCCCCTGATCCTTGAGCATTTTGGACGTGCCTGCGATCAGGTCATTGGTCGTCTGATTAAGCAGCTCGATCTTCTGCAATACAATCTTTTGGTTATATAATGCACTCGCTACAGTAACGGCAATTTTCAGTGCCGAAATGGTTACATTCTTCGCCCGATCTACCCCTCGAATCAGTTCCTTGTTGTTGCGGATGACGACTTCAATCGCCATAATGCCCTGCTGGTTCACGACCAGCATCTGCTGCAGATCCATCACGCGCTGACGCAGCGGGAACAGAACCTCTTCTGTGATAAAACGGACCTTCTCCGGGTCCTCATTCCGCACCTTGGCGGCCTCGATCTGTCCGTCAATCGACTCATCCATAAGCACGCCAAGCTGGATTTCTTTTTGCAGCCGTTTGGTCAGTTCCCGCAGGGTCTGCTGCTCAATCTCCAGCGTTGTATTGTCGTTGCGCAATGTGGCTCTTCCTTTGTCCAGGGAAGTTACGATGTCAGCGATGACCGCATCGGCCTTCTGATATTTGAGAAAATAGGCCCGCAGCGGATTGAACAATTTGCCGAGGAATCCGGTCTTGGCGAAGTCGACCACGCTCGGGTCGAGATCCTTCAGTTGCATGTGCAGCTCGGTCAACCCTTTGGCGACCTGACCGCCTTCGTCTCCGGTCTTGGACAGATGTCCAACAGAGACTTGAAGCAGCGCGTTTTTCTCCGAAGAGGATCTCATCGTGTTCATGCCAAAGCCTTCAATGGATTGCAAAATCTCCTTGCGTTTATCCAGCGACTCCAAATCCAGCGACATGATCATCTCCACGTTGGCGTTTGCCACTTGCTGCAGCTCTGCCACCTCGGCCGGTACGGGCTTCACCTCTTCCTCTATGACCTTCTGAATCTCCTTCTGGCTGGGTATCTCCATCGAAAACGACATCCAAACTCCCCCTTAAATTTACATCTGCACGTTAAACAGGTTTCCGATCTTGTATACGACATCGTCGGTATCGGCGTTGATGCTGGCCGCTTCGTTAATGCTGGAGATGCTCTCCAAAGCCTTAATGTCTGCGTTGTATCCGATCGTGTAGATCGGCACTTGATAGGTCTCTACCAGTTCACGAATATCCTTCAGTGTATGTCCTTCGTTGGTCTCTCCATCACTCAGTACAAAAATCAGCGGCTTCACGTTCGGATCAGCAGCCATATAGTCCTCCAGCATCTTCATGGCTACAATGATTCCATCAAAGGTCGCCGTACCGCCGCCTGCTTGCAAACTATCGACGGAACCTACGAACATGGACTGTTGGTTGGTATCATACTTGGCAATCGGCAGGTTCACGGTTACGCCACTGGAATAGGAAACGAGGCCAATGCTGTTGTCTGTGCCCAGATATTTCTGACCTTTGCGGAGGGATTCTTTCAGTCGGTTCAGTGGCTCCCCATCCATGCTTCCGGATACGTCGGTCACGAATACAGCCGCGATCGGTTTGCTGCCGTTCTTTTTCTCTTTCCATACTTTCTGTGCGGATAATAACGTGCCACCATCGACGGTCGCCAGCTCGGACTTGTAGTCCTGCAAACCGTTAAATCCAAACTCTTCAGCCGACTGTTGATATTTCGCCTGGGTGACGAATTCCGCGAACTTTTGGATGATCTCCTGTTTGTTTTGCGGCAGCTGCCCCAGTGCATACAGCGGACTGTCATGCCTTACGCCAAATGGTGTAAAGACATATCCGCTTTTCAGATCAGCGGTGTTAACATACGTTTGGTATTCGAGCACAAAGGCGTCCAGTCGACCTGATTTCGCCGCTTCACGCATCTGAATGGTTGTGGAAGCCGTAAACGGTACGTTAGCCTGAAATTTCTCGAAGCCTTCAACCGCTTTCTCCCCCAGCGGATTGGAGCTATCGTACGTATTCAGTGCCGTCACAAGAAAGTTAAGTCCTGTGGAGCTGGCAAACGGATCGGTATACCCCATTGCGAGTTCATTATTGGCGATCGCTTCGGTGACCGTTTTTACATTGACGGAGCCGTACGTGTCAACGAGCGAATCATATTTTGCTTTGGAAATAACAATTCCGGGGACATTCCCCACCAGGCGTTCGGATACCTTTTCGGTCTTCACACCGCTTGCGGCAACCATCTCGCCCCACAGTTCATTGGAAGGTGTGTATGCATCAGGCACGTATTTGCCGGACTTGATGTAATCGGCAGCCGTACCGGAAGCGATATTGCGGATTTTTACCGATACGGGTTGACCGCCCACTGTAATGTTCGCCTTGTTGAATTCTTCACTGACCTCGGTTAACCAGCCGTCTGCCCCGGTGCCCGATTTCTCGATGGACGAGAAAATTTCGACATACTCATTCGTCGTATTCTCAACGGTAATCGGGAACTTGGAGATGTCCGGCAGGGAATCTGCCACATCAACCGGATCCAGATCAATCTGTCCCTTCACAGGTTCAGCCGATGCCGGTGCAATGTCAGCATACAACTTGCCCAACTCTTTGCCTGCGTTCTCCGTTGTCACCTGTGTACTGGATTTACCGAAGTTCGATGTCAACGTAATGCCTGCATAGACCAGGCCGAACACGAGCACCAGCATCACAATGGATATGAAAAAAAACTTCCCCTTCTTCGCCATAGAAGCAACCCCTCACTGTCTGTATAATTTGGTGTGCTTAATTAACTGATCAATGTCCTGCATGCAGGGCATCTGTTCGATATCCCCGGCTTCAAAACTGTCCAGACGTGATATTTCCAGCAGCAGCTGGTCGAGTTTGAGCAGTATTTCTTCATTGGTATGGAGCGAGTCTTTCACATAAGATAGATAGTCGTTATATACTTTGGTTTTTTCCTGGAATAGTTTTGGTGGAATCTTGGAGGATTTGGATTTCATCAGGGCGGCGTATTCGGCTTCATCGAATACATGGAGTCTGTTCAGCACGCTTCGAATGTTGAGATACAGCAGCTTCTCCACTTCAAGCGTTACGGAGGCAAATTTCTTGTAGCTCAGCTCCCCCGGATCGAACCGCTGGTTCAGCACGTTCAGGAGCGTTTCTTTCTTTTTCTTCATCCGGCTTAATTGGGACAATCCCAGCGTAATATCTTCTTCAAGCACTTTAATGCGCCTATAAAAGGAGAGTGCTTCCACATAATCTTCATGGGTTTCGATCTGCTTGACGGGCAAGACCACGGGCTGTTTAAACAGCAGGGTGTAACTTCCATAAAAGAGAGCCATCACACTCCCGAACAGAAGGGTTACGGACAACGCGGTTGCAAATGCCCCACCACTGAAGCCAAGTCCAATGAATCCAGGCGAAAACAAAAGAACATTGATGACGACAACGCCGAAGATCAGGCCCAGCCATTTTATGTACTTGGTCATCGTATATGATCTGACCTCCTTTCTCGCTATATGATGGACCTAGTGTATATATTTTCCATCAAATATATCCTTCATTGTACATGATGTTGTCTTATTCAGGTCGATGAATGTGGATATTCATAATATACGTGGCGCAGGCTCATCCCATTTCATATCCATGGACACGTGGACAAATTTTGTAATCTCATGACAGCGGGTACAATTCGGACGAAGAAAAAACTCGGAATTATCCTGTAACGGAAAAAGAAAGATTTACAGGTAATACGTGGAAGCCGAAGCTGCGTGTCATTTTTTATATAGGACTGGCTGGAAAAAGCGTACAAAAATACCCCGACGCAGGGCGCCGGAGTATTTCTATTTTCACTTCTATTCCAGTCTGAACAGCTGCTGAAAAGGGATCGCCAGTTCCGGGAACAGCTTCGATTGAATCGTCTGATCTTCCGTATACAATCTACGATCCTGATAGCTTCCATCCTCTAGCGTATAAACATGTACAGTCTGGTTGCCAGGATCGACAATCCAGTATTCATGTACGCCATATTTCTGATACAAATTAAATTTCTCATTAAAATCCTTCAAGGCAGTCGAAGGAGACAATACTTCTATAATCAAAGACGGTGCACCGTGACAGCCATTTTTGGAGATTTGGTCCTTGGAACAAATGATGGACAGATCTGGTTGTACAACATGATCTGGTGTATCGTATTGTTCATTTTCGCTAAAATACACATCGAAGGGTGCAACAAACACATAGCATTTTTGGTTCTGCAAAAAAGTTCGCAAGGAGAAATGCAGCTCGCCCACTATAAATTGGTGCATGGAAGTCGGTGTCGAGGATATATTATAGGCTTTGCCGTTAATGAGTTCCCATGCTCCTTCCCAGGTCAGCCAATCCTGAAAGCTATAGATACCTTTGTTATCCGGTTTTGCCACACATTCAACCTCCCTGATCCCTAATCGACTTTGTCCTCATTATGCCCTTGTGTTTGCTGATTTCCATGCGCTGCCGATTTATGAGATCTGGGATTTCGGCTTGCTTCGGGTTGTACGCACCTCTACGACTTTTCCTGCACAACCACGATCACCAATGGCCTGAAATGTTACTGTCACACTGTCTTTACCGGAGGTAACCGTCTCAGGAATATCATAGGTCTCATAAAACACTTCACCGATCTTGTTCATATGAATTCGCTGCTCGCCGACTACGGTTCCATCCACCACAATGTTGAACTCTCTGGCATATCTCGTTCCTTCGCGTTCAAATGGTGAATGATCCCCGCCCCAATAGCCAACGCACAAAATATTCGTACCTGAACTTTCCACGGCCAGTTGGTAGCTGAAATACGCTCCGCTGACGCCAAAGGCTTCACGCCACATATGCAGCCTGTTGCGGCTGTCCGTGTATGAACCGTTATGGTGTTCTGCACGGCAGTTGCTGTCCAGATGATGACCGATCTCGTCCTGCTGACCATCCGGCTGTACCCTGTCGATGGTGATATCGTTCAGTTCTTTCTCCAGCGCATCACCTTCATCGTTAAACGGCCAGTATACCGTGTAAAACTCATGATGCACATCGTAAAACGGGATCAGCTTCACGGGTTCGCCCGTGGACGTGACATCCTTGCTAAGTTCAAACGTTAATGTACCCGCATCCACGACTCTGATCCATTCCCGGACATCCTCCTGCTCCGTCCAAATCACGGGTACCGGGGCCGTCTTCGGATTCAGGGCCGTCTCGTCCACAATGGTATCCTCCGGCAGTCCTTCGCTTCCCAGTGCCCCTGCCAGCACGATGGGACCATACAGGAACGCTACCTTGTACGTATCATCCCTGGACGTGTACTGTCGCAGCGACATCGGCAGGGTGATCGTGACGACATCCCCGGCAGACCATGTGCGCTGGATGGAGAGATAGCCGGGTTCCATCCGAGTATACGGATGTGCCGTATCCCCGTTGACGGTTGCCGTCATTGGCTCCTGCAGCCATGAAGGCACGCGTAGTTTTAGATTGGCCGAGGCATGGCCTCCGGTGATCGTCAGGTTTACTTTTTCCGAATAAGGGAAATCGGTTTCGAGCTTCAGGGATAGTCCCTGTGACGTCCAGTCCAGCTGGGATGCAATATACAGGTTCACGTACAGGTCCTGTTCATCCTCATAATAGATCGCCTCCGTGTATTTGCCGGGATTCTCCATCCCGGAGCCTGTGCAGCACCACCATGCGGTATCATGTGTCCCGTAGATTTTGTAATGGCCCTGCAGCGTGGAAGCAAAATACGTTTTGTTGCCTGTATCGGGGTCCTGTGTCCCCAGGATGTGATTATAGATGGCGTTTTCATAATAGTCCATGTAGGCGCTGTCCGGGTTCCAGGCAAACAGCTGTTTCGTCAGATGCATCATGTTGTGGGTACAGCAGCTCTCTCCGGTTTTGATGCCGAGACTCTCCATGCCCTTCGCTTCATAATGTTCCGAGATGCTTGTGGCACCAAACACATAGGAGCGGTGATGAATCGTTGTGTCCCAGAAAAACTCCGCTGCCGTCCGGTAACTCTTATGGGAATGATCTTGGTTATAGATTTCGGCCGCGCCGATTACTTTTGGAATTTGGGTATTGGCGTGTTTGCCTTGAAGGTCGTCCTGCTTATGTTCCAATGGCTCAAGGATCATTTGGTGGGTGAACCGGTTGGCCATATCGAGATAAACGGATTGACCCGTTATGCCGTACAAATGAGCGAACACTTCGTTCATGCCGCCATGCTCACACTGGAGCATCGTCTGTACCTGTTCCTCTGTCATGCCACTCATGCCCTCCACTGCCCAATCCGCGAACCGGATAACCACGTCAAGAGCAAGCTGATTACCCGTAAGTTTGTAAGCATCAATAAGACCACGATAGATTTTGTGCACACTGTACCATGGAACCCAGAATCCATTGATATCAAAACTGCCAATACGCTCGGCCCGAAATGCCGCATCAAAGGCTTCCTCGGTCAGACCGCCGATATATCCGCTGCCTGTCGCCTGCTGAATTCCTGCAAGTTCGGTGACGGCGTAATCCAGTGTTTGCTTGAGCTTCTCATTGCCTGTCGCCTGGTAAGTTACAGCAAGAGCAGACAGATAATGTCCCAGAGAGTGCCCACTGATTGTCCGCGCTTCCCAGCCCGCATACCGTTCCTTCTTCGCGGGTAAACCGTGTGCCTCGTAACATGGAGCCAGGAACCGATCGATATCCAGTGATGACAGGTACCGTTCTCCTACCTCTTGAGATGTTTGAAAAACCCCGTTTAACAAATGCACGTGTTCGGGACCCAGAAATCCCTTTTTCGTTTCAATCATGGTTCATACTCCTCCTCATTATGTAGTAATTATTCCGTTTCCAGGTGTAGTTATAGTCGCATATGAAAGGGTAAAATCCGTGTTACAATCCTTATGCCGCATGACTTCAAATTCATATAAACCCTTGAATATCCACATATTATCAAATAAAATACAACTACATCAGACTCATAATCCAAGAAAAGGTGGATAAATCCGTCCTATGCAAAAGCCACTCGAATATTATCTGTGCGGCAAGTTCATATCGGAAGGCAATTGGACACATATGAAACGGATCATGCCTGTGCATGAGATCATTCTCATGCTGGAAGGTGAGATGTATATTGCGGAGGAAGAGGAGCAGTATGTCATCCGTCAGAATGACCTGCTGTTTCTGAGGGCTGGGCGTATCCATTATGGTTACCAGGTTAGCGATGCTCCCGTCAGCTTTTACTGGGTTCATTATGACACGATTGCCGAAGGATTCGACCGTTATCCCACTCATGCGACCATCCAGGTACCGTCAACGGCCAATCAGCTGTTCAAGCAGCTGCTGCATGTCTCATCGTTTTCCCCGGAAGAGGCAGATGCAGCACTTCTGCTGCTGTTAAAAGAGCTGGAGCGCAACACGGAGGCAGATTACCGGACCCATAACGCAATCGTTGACCACATCTGCAAGTGGGTGGATATTCATCTCCATACGGATATCACGGTAGGCAAGATTGCGGAGCATTTCAGTTTTAACAAGGACTATATCTCCAAAATGGTGAAACGCGAAAAAGGCATCGGCCTAAAAACGTACATTCTCACCGAGCGGATCAATCGTGCCAAACAGCTGCTGCTCAATACCAATGCCAGTGTAAAGGAAATTGCAGGGCAATGCGGATTCTCGGATTACAAACTGTTCCTGCGCATGTTCAAGCAGTACGAAGGCAATACGCCAACCGAATATCGCAACAACCTGTATTCCACTCAACTCAACCGCTCTTGAAGCACGGATTGTACAAAAATTAGAACATTCGCTATGGCTAACTCATAGAAATTAGTGAATACTCCATAGAAAGTTTTAATTAATCCAATTCATGTAGACATGATAAGATGTAAAATAACTATATTTTATATCCACCCCATTCCAGAAGGAGAAATTAAGATGACGACAACGGCAGTCACGGTTCATCCCGCTTCAGAGGCTGATCATGAACAGATTGTACATATACTCGTTGCAAGTTACGCCGAGTACAAGGATACGTTCCAAGATCAGGAACGATGGGAAGCTTATGTGAAAGACATGAAGGAATCGTTGGACAATCCCTATCTCGCACAATTATGGGTCGCCAAAGTAGACGATCAGGTTGTAGGGACTGTGCAATTATTCGAAACGGCACACAAGGCATATCCAAATTTTGAACTCCCTATTGATTATCCATTTATTCGCCTGTTGGGCGTGGATCCGAAATGGAGGGGTCATGGCATTGCCCGAGAGCTCCTTCGTCAATGTGTGGAATCTGCCAAAGACATGGGCAAAAACACCGTATATCTGTATACGGGCGGACAAATGGTCAATGCCATCCGCTTATATGAGCGTTTTGGCTTTGTTGAAGATGCAGAATTCAGTACAACCAACAACGGTGGCAATGCCATTTGTTATCGTTATGATGCATAATTCATCTGGGAATTGTGACATGAGGGGCATAACCGCAGGAAAATGAACAAACGAGGATATGAGTTTCTGCACATATAATCTTAAATACAGAACAGGCCGCTCATTACGAGCGGCCTGTTCATTGAAATCTACTCATTCAAAATGTGCTTATTCCGCGCCGATTTCCACCAAAATTTTCGCATGGCTCTTGTCGCTCATCAGCAGCTCAAGTCCTTCTTCCACGATGTTATCTAGCTTGATCTTTTTGGTGATGACCTGTTTCACATCGAGCACTCCTTCGGCAATCAGAGAGATCACTTCAGGGAAAATGTGGCGATATGCCAGGGTGGCCGTCAGATTCGCTTCCTTCACCAGAAGGTCGAAGAAGTTCACCTGCAGCGGGTTAGGGATGGCTGCAATGACTACTACTTCCCCACCTTTTTTGACCACAGCCACGGCGCTGTCCATTGTAGGTTGCACCCCTGCCGCTTCATAGGCAACATCAATTCCGCCAGATTGCTGCAAAATGACTTCTGTTGCATTTACTTTGGCACTGTTCACCGGAATGGCTCCCAATTTGGCTGCCAGGTTCAGACGTTCCTCAAACACGTCAACTGCATAGATCGTAGAAGCTCCTGCCGCTTTGGCAGATAGAATCGTCAGCAGCCCGATTGGACCTGCACCATACACGGCCACCTTCTGTCCCACTTTCAGTTTGCTGTGACGAACGGCATGGAACGCCACGGCTGTAGGCTCGACAAGTGCACCTTCTTCAAAAGAAACGTTGTCTGGCAATGGGTGGACCATATACGCCTCAACAACAACATATTCGGCAAAGCCACCATCACCGTTCAATCCAACGAATCCGAATTCAGTACACTGATTATAGCGTCCCTGGATACAGTATTCGCATTTGCCACAATGATACAATGGCTCTACAACGACACGGTCCCCAACGCTGATACCGCTTACATCACTTCCCAATTCACTAACCGTTCCGGCAAACTCGTGTCCGAGTGTCAATGGTGCCTTCTGACCTGAGAGCGGATGATTTTCGCCTTCCTGAATCCCTACACCGTGGTGATAAGCATGCAAGTCACTGCCGCAGATCCCGGCATATTCCACTTTAATTTTGACTTGTCCCGACCCAGCAACCGGAATTTCACGTTCTTCCACTCGAACATCTTTATGGCCGTACCATACTGCTGCTTTCATGAAATTCATCCCCTTTAGTTAAGCTTATAAAATAGCTCGTCTATATATTATATCGCCGTTCACGTATTATTCATATTTATAGATACTAATGTTAATATTAGTAGAACTAATGCTAAAACGGAGATGAACCCATGAATCTGGAACAGCTTGAATATGTCGTTGAAATTGCCAAAACCCAATCCTTCTCCGCCGCCTCGGAGCACCTGCATGTTACTCAATCGGCCATCAGTCAATCTATCCACCGTCTTGAAAAGGAGCTTGGCCTGACTCTGTTCGAACGCTCACGACAGGGGACTCACCCTACACTGGAAGGTAAACAGTTCATTGCCAAGGCGCTGGACATTTTGCAGCGGGTCGATGAATTGAAATCACTCAATGCGGAAGCCTCCTGCCTGACAGGCGACCTGCATGTAGCTACCTTTCCCAGTGTCATGCATTACCTTGTCCAAACTACTGCCGATATGAAACGGGAGCATCCCCGGCTGAACATCTCGATTGAAGAGAAAGGTTCCATGGAGATTATCGAAGATATCCGGAACAACAAGGCACACCTTGGTTTCATTGCCATCTACACGAAACAGCTGCGTGAATTCGACGGACTGCATTTCAGCCCGATGTATTCCGGCAAACTGGTTGTGGGCACCCACCATCAGTCCGATCTGGCCAAGCTTAACCGGGTGACTCCAGATCAACTGAAGGAGCATCCTCTCGCGCTCTACCGGGATGGATTCATAGAAGATTTTATTCAGGATTTTACGTATGATTATGGAGCATTGTCCATTCTCTTCAAGACCAACAACTCGGAAGCGATCAACACGGTGCTTCGAAACAATATAGCAGCCAGCATCGGTCACGACTTCTCCTTCTATCAAAATTCGTTATGGAAGGAAGGTCTGGTGAAGATGGTAGAGATTGCCTCCATCGACCAGCCCAAGATGCAAATCGGCTTCGTACAAACCGAGTCCAAGGAGGTCGCCGCAGCCGCAGAGCGGTTTGCCCAGAAGTTCAGGCAGGCGATTGAGCTGGATTACTTAAAGAATTAAGGGTTTTCTTGAAAACTGCTACAACATCCATGCCCATCAAAAAAAAGTACGCCATACGCTGGGGATGTCTCTTCACATCCTGTCTCCAGCAGCCTGGGTACCTTCTCGTTCGTAACATATCTTTACTTTTACTTTTCTAACGGCCTCGCTCATCTCATTCGTTTGATGCCCCAGCAAAATGGAAGTCGGGCCACTTCTTGGAACTATCCGTCTAATGGTGGCCCTGTTTTGCCTTCAGCGTCGTCCACTTATCTTCGTGCTGCTCTGTGCTTTTTTGTTTCCAAATCAGCCTGTCTTACAGGGATGGGCAATCGGCTTTCTTTGTTAATCAACGCCAAAGTCACTTCTGTAGAGGTATCGAGATCGATCCCGTTACCGCAGGAAACAAAGATTGGTTTGACCTGCTGCTGCGTTCGAAGTGCACGCCCATAGATTTCACCGTCAATCACAATATCCGTAAATGCCCCCGATTCGCTAGCTGGCATCTCATAGTCCGTGTCCTGAATTCGGAGATAGCTTTTGGCGATGCCGATGGTAGGCTTGTTGAGGTAAAACGAAGCATGTGTGGCTATTCCCATATGCCGCGGGTGCAGATATCCGTTACCGTCAAACATGACTAAATCGGGATCGTTCTCCAGTTGGTTGAAGGTATCCAAAATGAGCGGCAGTTCTCTGAATGACAGGTATCCTGCAATGTACGGTACCTTGGTCTCATTCTGCAAGGACTTCGTCTCCACGATCTCATGGGTGGTATAATCCACTACACAAATACAGCACACGGCCCGTGTGCGTCCCTCTTCCTCCCAATACGCCAAGTCTACTCCTGCCACGAGATGGATGTCTTCTTTTTTGAAGCTGTTTTGCAAGTTTATACGTTCTACCAGCTCCCGCTGAATCTGATCAAAGGTTTCTTCGTTGAATGGTTCAGGGAGTAAAATGTTAAGTTGATTCATTGGGGCACCTCTTTCTCTAGAGAGAACCTGATCATCTACCATTCTAACTCTTCGAGTAAATTTATAATCATTTTTTGATCAAATTCACTCAGCGATTGATAACTAGATAGCTTAGAAGGTGCTTTTCCTAATTTAATTAGAGTAGCTATTGCCAGATCTCCCACCTTATAATAGCCTAATAACTTATCTGAAGATCCTCTTTTGGACGATAACTCCTCCAACTTTTCCTTTATACCTTTTGTGTCCAATTTTTCTTTGCCTATATAAGTCATTACATGATACAAGACTATTGGATTTTCTTCATTTAATAATAGTTGCAACTCTTCAATTGAACATTTTCCTTCTTCGATTTTTTTTATCAAGTTCATTTTAATTACCCCATCTTATTTATTTTAAGTGACTCGTTAATGTCTTTCTTTCTCGCAAATAGTTTTCAAACAGAGCATTTGCAATATCATTCCGCCCTAATTCTTCAGCTATTTTTATTTCTCTCATGTATGCATTCAATTCCATTTTAACACGATTCAAAGTTTGGAAATGATAGCTCATTCCCGGAAATCCCTTGTTCATATCGTCTAGGTAATGTGTATATTCATGTACAAGTGCCCCTATCGAAGCATCTTCATTTATAATTAATTGTCCAGGTCCCCCTCTTTTTGGGGAATATGCCATATCCTCGCCCCTATGAATAACTTCGACACCATTTGATTCCAAGTTATCAATAATTTCTTTCCATTTTTCAGGGTGGGATTCTCTTCCAGGACCAAGAACTTCTTTTAACGGATCATCTGTATCTTTTCTGAACATATCTTTATCATTGTCTGTTCTCTTGCCAATCTCCCTCTCCTTCTCCGCAAACTCGGAAATTCTTGAGGACTCTCGCGCCTTTTTACTCTCAGCAATGTTTTCCAAAACTCGCATGCGGGGATCTTGAAAGCCATTAAATCCGCCCGTCATTTGTCCTGTACCCGGTGGACGTGTGAACGCATTTATTTTCACACCGCCTCCTGATGAAGTCAGCAGATTATGTGGTTTGATTAGAGAAGAAGCATACCCTGTTCCAACCACCAACCCTCCCATGCCAATCATATTCGCCCAGTGCTCACTGGACCAGGCATTGGTTGGCATCGTAGCCTCCCGAATCGTGCCATGAATACCGAATGTTAACCAGTTCGCTGTATCATTTGGGGAGTCAAATGCTTTATTGGCCCTGTCTACATATCCTTGAACCAAACCACTCGGAATACCGAACGTCCAGTAATCCAGGAATCCCCCTACACTATCATAACGTTTTTGATATCGATCGTCGGCAGATTGCATAAATGCATGGCCCAACTCGGCCAAGCTGTCAGCTGATTTTTGGAATGCATTACGGTTGTCCGCTGCAGGAGCCCTGCATTCATCCGGTGGTGGTGGAACACATCTCGAGTCATAAGATTGCACTGCTTGCTGATCTGCAAGTCTGAATTTTTCAGCATGCCCTTCGAGTTCTTTGGAAATCGACAGAGATAAGGAAACGAAGTTATCCATTACCTTTTGCGCAACCACAAAATCAACATAAAACTTTTCCTTCGTGCTTCCATCCCACTGTCTTTCGATTTCGAATAAATGTTGTTTCAAGATACTGTTCATTTGAAAAACCTGGCTCTGTGCAACTGCAAACTGTTTTGAAACAGATAACAACTGGTCAGGAGTTACTTTTATCGTTGTCATATCATACCTCGTCCGAATATGTATTTCGTTGTTATATGAATATTCGTAGAATTAGAATATGTATAAATCCCACATGAACATATGGCCTTTTATTATAAAGAGTTCGTGGACGATTTCGTAGCGTCTGTTGGTTTATTTATCTAGTTCATTTTACCCCCAATATATCCCAAATGTAACAGATTCCACTCCGAGCTCTCCTTTGCACATAAAAAAACATCCCGGCATAAATGCCGAGATGTTTGGTCCATTTTGAGGTACATACCTCCACTGTTCAGTTATACTTCTGCAAACCTTAAACTTCCTGTCCTTTCGACTTTCTGAACCGGATCAAGGACCAGATGATCAACACGGCAAGCACACCGAGGCAGATACTGATGCTGAACCGATTGCCTTCATCGAACACGAACATTACAGCAATCACACTAAGAGCCAGCACCACCGCTCCGGTTACGTAAGGGAAGCCCCATACTTTGAATGTCGGTTTGACCGGATATCTCTTCCGCAGTTTCAGCTGCGAAGTGGCGATACAGATCCATACAAGCATAACCACGAACCCAGGCACCGCCAGCAATATGCGGAACAATTGATCCTGAGCGAACAGTCCCAGCATGGAACCTCCGAGCAAAATGACGGAGCAAACCAGTAACGTATTCACCGGGCTGCCGCTACGATTCGTTCGGGACAGCGCCTTAGGCGCTTCACCGCCCACCGCCATCGAATGCAGCATTCGGGATGCACCGTAAATGCCCGAATTCGCAGCAGAGAGAACCGCTGTCACCAAAATAAAGTTCATAATATGCGCCGCACCGGGTAGTCCTGTGGAAGCCAGCACCTGCACAAACGGACTGCTCTCTGGTCCAAGCTCATTCCATGGAATCAGACCGCAGATGATGAGAATGGGCAGCGTGAAGAACAAAATGATTCTTAACATGAAATTGCCTACAATTTTGGGCATCACCTTGTCCGCATTTTCCGTCTCGGTTAGCGTGAGACCAATGAGCTCCGAGCCTCCATACGAGAACATGACAACCAGCAGCGCGGAGAAGATCGATGACCATCCATTCGGAAGGAACCCCCCGGCTTGCGTGTAATTTTGCAGATAAGGAGTGTTATCACTTGGAATAATGCCAAAGATCAAAGCAGCACCCAGGATGATAAAAATAATGATCATGGCGATTTTGATGCCTGCCAGCCAAAACTCAAACTCTCCGAACACCCCCACACTTAGCAGGTTAACGAGTATAATAAATGCTGCACACGCCAGACTCAGCATCCATAGCGGCACTTCCGAGAACCAATATTGCAAAAAGCTCCCCGCAGCGATTACCTCAATGACACACACGGATAACCACAGGAAGCAGTACATCCATCCCATCACAAAGGATACCCTGCTGCCGAAGGCTTCCTGCACGAAGTCTTTCATGTTTTTGTTTTTGTATACGGTGGCCATCTCCGCCATTGCAGCCATCACGACGAGCAGTAATAGTCCGGCAAAAATGTACGTTAGGATCACTCCCGGACCTGCAAGTCCAATCGTTTCGGCACTGCCTTTGAAAATTCCTGTACCAATGACACCACCCATGGCCATGAAGCTGATGTGTCTTGGTTTAAGCTTTTTCTGTAATGTTCCTTCTGTCTGAGCCAATTCAAGTCCTCCTGATGTCAACAACGTCTGTAATCTTCTCTCAAGCTTTTATAACATAATTTCCAGTATACCCTATTGTTCATGCCTCAGCACAGAAGTTCCTTATGGCAAATTCATTCAATTCATGCGGCCACGTCAAAAAACCAGAATCCTGTGAAGGCAGAATCCTGGTTGATTACCCTTTTGAAAACGAAATTGAAACTACTAGGGGATTAACCGAGCGGTGATAACTCCTTCGTCATAAACGCACTGTTCGGGTCCAATATATAATCTGCAAAAGGCTCGCAATATTCAAATCCAAAATCTTCATACATCTTGCGTGCCGGGATAAATGAATCCATCGATCCGGTCTCCAGGCTGATCCGCTTGTACCCCCGGCTTCTGGCAACCTCAATAATGTGTGTCAGGATTTGTCTCGCTACGCCTTTTCGTAGATGAGCCTTAACCGTACGCATCGATTTCAATTCTCCATGCTCGGCATTTAGTTCCTTCATGGCTCCGCATCCCAGCAGTTCATCACCTTCCCATGCACACCAGAATGTAATCTCGGGTTTCTTCAATCCATCCAGATCCAGCGCATGAATGCTTTCCGGCGGCGAGTCTGCTGCCATCCCAAGCAAATGTTCGGCAATCAATCCTTTAACCTGAGCCCCACTCAAATCATCCACTCTGATCTCCATAACAACCACTCCCGCCAACAATTTTGGTATATTCCATCACTGAATTTAAACCTATAATTTCATATTACTACTGTGGCAAGTTTGCTGACAATAGATTCCGGAAACCCAATGAAAAGTGCATTGTGATCCCCTGAATTTTCCAGTATGATGAGGCTATCTGATTCCAAAGGGGCGAGACCAACATGACACTAACAACGGACAACCTGTTTTATAGCAAACGACTAAAAATGACACCGCCACGCGCTGAAGACGTGCAAACGATGCTGCAATGGAATGAAGATCCGGAGTATCTCCGAAATGTGGATACCGATATCGCCGTCCCCTATTCAGAGAAACAATTGGAAGACGAGGGCGAAACAAAAAACAAAGAAGTGTACTTCAGGCTCAGGACGCATAAAGATGATACACTGATCGGTTTTGTTGTCATTCACAGCATTGAATGGAACAACCGCTGCGGACAGCTTGCCATTGGCATCGGACTTGCCGAACATCGCAACAAAGGGTATGGAACGGAAGCGTTGAATCTGATTTTGCGATATGCGTTCCATGAACTGAATCTGGATCGTGTGGGACTGGACGTCATTTCGTATAATGCAAAAGGTATTCGTGCCTATGAGAAAGCCGGCTTTCAACTGGAAGGACGTGCACGCTCAGCAGTTTACCGTGATGGACGGCGTTATGACTGCCTGATGATGGGCATTCTGAAGCCGGAATGGGAAGCACTCAATTTAACAAATGTGGAGGGAACAGTATGACCTTGAATGCAGAAGTTACAGATTTTATGGAACAAATCTCAATCCCATGGCAAGTTGACGTTGTAAGACAATTGCGGCAGCTGGTGCATGATTCCATCCCGGACGTGCAGGAGCGCATGCAGTACAAGAAGCCACACTTTCTGAAAAACGGCAAATATGCCGCGGTCATCTCTCCTTCCAAGCAGGCCGTGTCCTTCACCATTTTTAATGCAACCGGACTGGAACTGCCAGACGGCATATTCGAAGGCCCGGAGGAACGCAAAACGATTAAAATCAAAGAAAAGGATACTCCGGATTACAAATGGCTGGCCGGTCTCCTGACACAGGCATCTGCAGAATTGTAGAAGGATGCACAATTGGGGGCTGTAATTGATCAGATCTAGTGAGCGAGAACTAATTCCTGCACGTGAGCGTCAGCTTGATTCTTCTTAATTCCCGCTGACGTTCACGGCCAATTAGGGATATCCCAATGAAGTCACACAGGAATTACATGGGTTAGATGTGTTAGATGTTTCTTTGAGCCGCTCTATCAAAATAAAATTGATTTGAATGATTTGGGTTGTTAATTGGTTCTAATTCGGAGAACAACATAGGAAAATGGCAGGATATATCCTGGCTCTACTTGTGCAGTGCATCCCCTCATGTGAAAGAACACGCCACAACGTGACGTGCTCTCCGTAATTCTGTATACCTTATCTTAGGCAAAAACCTACTTAGTGATGCCCCAGCTGGTCCTTTGTAAACTCATAAAAGGCCATCGCATCTTCACTGCTGGCAAAGCCCGCTTGAGCCATTCTGTCACTGCCTCCACCTTTGCCTTGGTAGGCTCCGAGATTGCCTTTGAAGAACGGTCCACAAGACCACTCAGGTGGCTGCCCGTTCTGTGCCAGAACGACCTTGGCTTCCGAGATGCTGGCAAAAAGCACAATCCCCTCATGTTCCTCCGTCAGTTTGGTCGCCAGGCTCTGCATATCCTTGAGGGATTTGTCCTCAAACACCTGGGCAATGACCAGGCCTTCCCGTGCTGACAACAATTCCTGTGCATAGTAGGTATCATTGGTGGCTTTGACCGCACTCAGCTCAGACAGAAGCTGTTTCTGATCAGTTTCCATTTTCTCGATGCGATCGAGCAGTTCTTCCCTGCTGGTTTTTAATTTCACCGAAATCCCGTTTAACACGTGCTGCGCTGCTGTAAATTCGTTTAATGCTCTGAATCCGCATTTAAAATAGATGCGCGTGCTTCCCTTTACCTTTTCGGTTTTCAGCAGCTTAATCATGCCGATCTCCCCAGTTGCGGCTACATGTGTGCCGCCGCAAGCGTTGTATTCCACACCCTCCATCTCGACAATGCGAATGTCCTCGGTTACGGAAGGCTGTTTCACAAGTGGCAGACGTGCTGCTTCTTCAGCAGTGACCCAAGAGCTGCTGATGCGGGCATTCCGGTAAATTTGGCGGTTGGCCTCTTGCTCGATGGCTGCCAGTTGATTCGGTCCCAGTTCAGCTGCGGCTACATCAATCGTGGCATATTCAGTGCCCAGATGAAAACTGAGGGTCATCGCATCAGCCAGCTTCAATGTGATGGCTGACAATAAGTGCTGCCCTGTGTGGTGCTGCATGTGATCGAACCTGCGCTCCCAGTCAATCTCACAGTGCACATCCTTCTGCTCAGGTACCTGCTCGACCTTATGCCATACCTCGCCATCTTCGATGTTTACGTCAAGTACGGCAACGCCTCCGATTCGGCCCAAATCACACGGTTGTCCTCCCCCATGCGGATAAAAAGCCGTCTCCGCGAGCGTGATATAGATGCCATCTTCCTTATCTACTCTGCCTGTAATCTGTGTATGCCACTCCCGTGTGTACGCGGAGTCATAGTATAACTTTTGTGTCATTGAATAATCCCGATCCCTTCTTCATTCAATTTGGTCGTTGCTTTAGCATTTCACCGAATGGAACTTCACACTCTGTTCCGGGTACATTCCTTATCCTGTTCTCCAGATTACACTATTTGACATAACCAAGCCAAATCTCTGCTCTACCGCTACAGCTTCTTAAACCAAAAAGACCGCTCTGTAAACCAAGTTACAGAGCGGTCTTCCTTACTTATATCCACGTTTAACGAAACCTTGGATATGAAATGAACTTTAAGATTACACTGAACGTATAATTTACACTAGAGCGCAGCGGACAGAAAGAATCTGGAGAAGCGGAGCGTTCGCCTAAAAGCTTTCTGCAAGAAGCTACATCGAAAGCATACGCTATTCACTGGATTTCTCCCATCAAGGGAGATCAAGGAAATCCAGGGATAACAGTGATCGGAAGATTTTCTGTCCGAGGAGTTCTCTGGTGTTATCATCGATTAGATGTGTAATCCCCCCGTTCATTTTATAGCTGTTTCGATTAAACCATATTCCAGAAGAGAACTGTATTCGCCACCGTAATCATCGTGAACAGGAACGTATTCACCAGGGCGGCAACCCACACGTTATTGGTTTTCTCAAACAATTTGCGTGCATATACAGCTGCAATGACAAGGCACGGAATCAGTGCGAACAGCAGAATCGCATTCAACGCTTGCCCAGGGTACATGGCTACACCTGTGGTGAAATCCAATCCATATTGAAGGGCCATCCAGAGAACCAGTCCGCCAACGTTCAACACGATGGACAGGAACATGCCTCCTCGTTTCCCGCGTGTATTGGCGTTCAGTGCAACGGTACTTACGAAGAAGTACACCAGGAAAAACGGTACATAACGCAAGGCAGTAATGAAATGATCACTCTCGAACGTCCGTACGGCAAACGTCCAGATCCGGAAATCCGTTCCGAAGATCGCCTGCACGACAAACAGCAGAGTGTAACCAATCACAACAGCAAGAACCGCAGTGACCAGACTGGCAATAATCGTTACGATATTCAGGCTAATGCCATAATCGCTGAAACGAGTGCCTGCATCTTTTTTGGAGAAGTAATGGAAGGCAAATGTTACTAGAATCATAATTAGCGCCGATACCAGAGCCCAGTACACGATCTGGTTTGTTGTTGGTTCATTGAAGTACGAACTTGTAGCCACAATGTTATCCGAGTAATTGAATATAAGCCACATGACCAGAGATACAACCGCCAGAAGCACGCTGCCCACGGCCATATTTTTCAGTCGTCCACTAGTTTTGTAATCATTTTTCTTACTGCTAGACATAATGAATCCAACAATAGCCCCAAGCACACTCACAATCAGTAGAATGAGGGCAATGATACGAAGCACATTCAATCCGTTTGATTCTTTGTCCATCAGAGTCGGGAACAAAATTGCCGGGATCAGGGTGCTGAAAGCGATGGCGATCCAATAGATCGTCTTCTGTACACCACCAACTGCAGCGGATACCGTTGCAATCTCGCCGCTGATGGCGTTACGCAAGAACGGCAGTCTAAGCATTAACGTAACCAATGGAACGATCATCAGGAAGAAACCGATGAGAGCCACGAAATTGAAGGCTTCCTTCGCCCACCAGATCTGATTGCCGGAATCCAGATTCACATGGGTCTGATTTGGAGAAGTTACGCCTTCGAATGCATGCGCATAGAAGTCGATCAGATGTCCTGTTGTTGTCCCGGAGAAATGATTCCATGGGTGTGTCTGATTCGGTGTAAACATAATATGTTCACCTGTTTGGGATGGTCGTACAACCGTACCTTCCACGGTCAAGTCACCCGATTCTACCGGGATAAACTTGCCTGTCTCCCCTCTTGCCGCATCTGGTGCAAGTCCCAGGAAGGCTTTACCCGAAGCTGTTGCTGCGAAGTCTTTGCGCGTTACCGTGCCTTGTACTTTTTTCTCCTCATCCGTTTTCTCTTCATCGGATTTGTTGAAGAAAAACTCGTCGTATTGACCTGCGATCATGCCCACTGTCCGGCTGCCATAGGCTGCCTGAAGCTGATCCTGCGGTGCAACTGCAGCTGCATAAGAGTAGTCTGATCCAACAGAGATCCCCGCATGAATCATGCGATATCCAGTTTGCAGGGCACTCATTTCGTCCATGTACATGGATAACAAGGTAGAGAATCCACCCATGGAATGACCGCTGACGGCTACATACGCGTTGCCTTGGTCATCTTTTTTGGTGAAGTCCTGTTCATAGATATACTTTGCTGCGTCAAACTGAGAGTATATCCAAAATGTACTGAACCGATCCTCAACCGAAAATTCTCCACTCCAGCGTGAATCTCCGTGATCATACATGTCCAGTGCGAGCACAATATAACCGCGTCTCGACATTTCAATTGCTGGTGCATCCTGCATTTCCTTGGTGTTCAAATAACCATGGGTCGTAATAATGACAGGTCGTTTGTCATCAGCACCCGCGCCTTTAGGCATGTACAGCAACCCCGACAAGGTACCGTGATCGGCCTCGAATTTAATTTCTTTAACTTTAACGGAATAAAAAGATGTGTTGAACATTCCGGCAAACAAGCTGCCGAAGATGACCAAGACGAGTGATAAAACCAGCAACCCCTGCGGTTTTTTCAAGAATGATGTGACTGCTCTCATAATAACTCCTTTATCGATATGAAATGTTAATCATGTAAGTGAGCATTTTGCATAAATCCAATAAGCGACTTCCAGTCTTCAATATATAGATCGAAATGGTCCTATTCGTCTATATATTGCACCCCGGAGCGAGCGGAATCGAATTATGCAAAATGCTGATGTAAACGGACGGGCCTATGATCCTGAATCTCTGATAATGTAACTTTACACATGTAAAAATAGACTTAAGTATGGTTAAAAAAGGCACACATAAAGACGCCGGACATCCGGCGTCATTACCTGTGTCGCTTGCTGCGTATAGTGTTTAGCTTTTGCTTTAGCTGTAATTATCTTTTTATCTATTCCATCTAGTTTTTGCTTGTGCTGTATCTATTTCATCGACTCGGAGAGTTCTGTGAAAATAACCCCGAGTGCATAGGCACCGGCGTCAGGATATCCCAGACTGCGATCCCCAACCGTGCCCGCGCGGCCCATGCGTGCCACGATATCTTCAGTTTTTTTCGCGCCTTCAACTGCAGCTTCCGCTCCTTTGGCAAACGCTGTTTTGAAGTCATCACCAGAGCTTGCACTTTGTGTCCAGGAATCTGCACACGGAACGAGTGCGTCGATCAAAGTTTTGTCACCTACAACCGCGCCGCGTCCGAAGGAGCGCTCACCCGTGGATTGAATGCCCTGCACCGCTGCTTGCATCATCTCGGCAAAATCAGCAACACTCAGCTGCTGTTTATTACCTACTGCCTTGCCGGCTGCGCGGAATGCCGAACCCCAGATCGGACCGGAGGCACCGCCGCAATACTCCATAATTACGAGTGAGCAGGCATCCAGGAATGAACCGATGTCCTTCTTCTCTTCGCTGATGATATGGTTCCATTCGCGTTTCAGCTGACGGAAGCCCTTCGCCACACTCATGCCGAAGTCACCATCGCCTGCATGAGAATCCAGCTCACAGAACGGCACCTCGTTCTTGATAATGATCTCACCCATCTTATCGATCAGATAGACGATGTTATCCAGAGAGAATTGGTTGTTGTTGATTACCGCAGACGTTGCAGGTGTCTCCACTTCATAGGAAACCGGTGCATCTTCATTGACTACAGCTTCAAGAGCTTCGGAATAAGCTGCTTGCGCTACTGGAGGACCGGATACTTTGAACGCCGGTGTATCACTTTCCTTGAACAACAGGGACTTCAGCTCATCATCCAGCTTCAGGATTGTCAGGGATGCGCCGGCCATATCGATGCTGGTCATGTAATTCCCAACAAAAGTCGTGGCTACATGAAGACCCGACTGGCCTGCAAGCTCACGCTGAACTGAATTGTTGAGCAGATATAATTCCTGAAGCGGAGTTGCCCCAAAACCATTCACCAGGACCGCAATCTCGGCGGATGCGTCACCATCCAGTTTCATATCGGCAAGCAGTGCTTCAACCATGCGGCCCGCCAACTCATCGGCAGAAACGATCTTCTCACGGCGAATGCCCGGCTCACCATGGATTCCCACGCCGAACTCCATCTCATCGTCCGCAATTTCGAATGTTGGTGTACCTTTGGCAGGCACGGTGCAGGACGTAAATCCGAATCCGATGCTTCGTACGTTCTGAGCTGCTTTTTCAGCAACGGACTTCACTTCTGCCAGACTGCGGCCTTCTTCAGCTGCAGCTCCGGCAATCTTGTGAACCAGTACCGTTCCCGCAACGCCGCGGCGTCCAACCGTATACAGGCTGTCTTGTACCGCAATGTCATCCTCAACCCGTACATACTGTACGTCGATACCGTCTTCTTCCGCCAGATGTGCAGCGTTCTTGAAGTTCATCATGTCACCACTGTAGTTCTTGATGATCAAGAGTGTGCCTTTGCTGCTGGCCGTTGCCTTAATTGCCTGGTACACCTGGATCTGGGAAGGAGATGCGAATACATCTCCACATACCGCAGCATCCAGCATGCCTTTCCCTACATAACCTGCATGAGCCGGTTCATGACCACTACCGCCGCCGCTGATGAGGCTGACTTTGTCAGCATTAATCTCTCTGCGTTTGATGACTTTATACTTTTTCAAAAACTCCAGCTCCGGGTGCGCCAGCGCAATCCCGTTGCACATTTCCATCACGACATTTTCAGCCTGATTGATGATTTTCTTCATTATTTTGCCTCCCGGCGTGCCTTGTATTCTCGTCCCATACGGTCAGCCGCTGCAATGGCAGCAGCCACTTCAGGTACGGTGATTGGAAACGGCATGGCGTGAATGGATTCCTCCGGAATACAAGCGATCTCAGCCACTTTGAGCAGCTCTTCTTGCGTAATGGTATCTACACCGATATCCGCCAAGCTTACAGGCAGTCCCACGGCGAGGCAGAAGTCCATGACTTCATGCAGCTCTTCAGTTGGTGCATTTTCAAGGACGAGCTGTGCAATCGTACCGAATGATACTTTTTCACCATGGAAGAAGTGGTGTGTACCCTCCAGAACAGTCAATCCGTTGTGAATTGCATGTGCTGCGGCCAGACCGCCACTTTCAAATCCAAGACCCGACAACAGAATGTTGGTCTCAACGATGTTTTCCAGCGCTTGAGTTACGACGTTGCTGTCGCTGGCTACTTTTGCTTTTGCTCCGTCAGTCAGCAGCATTTCATAACACAATTTTGCCAGGGCTAGTGCTGCATTCGTGCCAACAGCAGATGGAGTATACCCTTCGCGGGAACCCATTGGTAGACTCGCATTTACACGAGAATAGGATTTCGCTGTTGCTCTTGCTTCGAAGTATGTAGAGAGCGCATCTCCCATACCGGATACGAGGAAACGTGTTGGTGCGTTGGCGATTACCGTTGTGTCCACGAGAACGACACTTGGGCTTTGTTTGAAATAAGCGTAGTCATCAAAAGCGCCTTCCGGTGTGTACAATACCGCCGAGTGACTAGTAGGAGCATCTGTCGCTGCAATCGTCGGACAAATGATCAATGCTTCACCTTCCGCTACGCATTTGGCTGCGTCGATGGCTTTACCACCACCAAGACCAATCGTGCACGTACATCCTTTTTCCTTCGCAATTTCCTGCAGACGAGCAACTTCCTGACGGGAGCATTCCCCTCTAAAACCGCTTTCAACAAAAGTAATATTGAATTTCTCAGCTGTTGCATCAAGCTTCGCTTTTACCCGCTGTACATCATCCGGATGTGCAATCAACAATGCGGAATCTCCAAAGGATTTCACAAAGTAACCGAGGTTCAACAATTCATCTTCGCCTTGTACGTATTTGGTCGGGCTGATAAATGCTTTTCTCATAATGATATATGCCTCCTATAGCGTAGTTAGTATGGTGTTTGGTGATAATGCATCAAATTTTAATTGCTCACAATTAATCTAAATATATATCAAGGATGCTCGCGAAACAGTGGACTTTGATAACAAATTATTATAATTTACAATCGTAATTTTTTGCTTTTTGCTGAATTCATGGTATCTTATTGTCATTGGACCGTTGAAGGTTGACATGATCTTACATTACCCGTTCGACCATCATTTTAATATGTATAAATTGCTAACTTTTTACGGCTCAGAGCCGGCAGTCAGGTTCATATGGAGGTTCCACCCAATGATTAAAGAATATTTGCACATCAATAAAATTCTCGACCTAAATAAATGGAAGCGTCTACAGGATTCGCTCGCCACCGTAACCAAACTTGCCATCCTGACGGTCGACTACAAAGGCATTCCGGTGACCAGCCACAGCAGCTGTCAGGCATTTTGCCAAAATGTACGCAAAGATCCCGAACTGCTTCCCTACTGCCAAAAATGTGATTCGCGGGGCGGCCTGGAAGCGGTTCGGTTGAATGAACCCTATGTATACTTGTGTCATTTCAATATTATTGATATCGCCATTCCCATCACGATTGATGGCAAGTACATTGGTGCCGTCTTGGCAGGGCAGGTTAAACTGGCCGATCCGACCAAAGGCAGTGATTTGGAGCAGATCGTTTCTTCCAAAAACGTACCCCTGCATGAAGCCAAGCTACAGGAATTACAGGATGATTATGATCAATTGCCGATAATGACCTACGAAGAGATCGTTAAAATCTCGAATATGCTGTCCCTATTATGTAATTATATTGTAGAGGAAGCACTCAACAAGAATTTGCTCGTGGAGATGTTTGAAAAAGCTTCGGGGTCTCAGGAATCCGTCAATCTGTCCACGATTCTGCCTGGCTATTCCATCAGGAACATCGAATCCATCAAAAAAGAGATGACCAATGCCATTGCGGATGCCTATCTCAAAAGCAGCCCCAGCGACAATGCATGTACCAGTCCGGCACTGCAGCCAGCTTTTGAATACATTCACAGCCACAAGAGTGAGCAGGTCACACTGAAACAAATGGCAGAACTGTGCCACCTTAGTCCAAGTTATTTCAGCAGACTGTTCTCCAAAGAGACAGGGGAAAATTTTACGACTTATCTGGCCAAGCTCAAAATTAAGTGGGCCAAACAATTGCTGGAGGTTACCGACATGCCGATATCACAGATCAGTGATGAGCTGGGTTTTAATGAATCGGGATATTTTATTAAAATTTTCAAGAAATTCGAAGAAATCACACCAGCCCTATATCGCAAATACATTCAAGAGCAATCTGTCACCTGAACTCATTCATCTGTTCCTGAACCCAGATCGCAGACTCAGCCAGAATTTCCATCAATCCATTAAAATGCTTCGCTACCTCCTGAAGAGGGATTTCTCCTGAATAATCGTGGATAAGCATCAGGACTTTACCCGAATTCCGTTCCAGAAAGGCAATGCTCCCTTCACCAAAGCCGCCAATCGGGAACGGGTTCAGATTTTCAGGCAGGTCATATTCCTTCTCGTACTCACGGTACGCTTCCACAAATGCGGGGTAGGCCCAGTCCAATTCTTTAACTGAATACAGAGCAGGACCACCGAAGTTGCATGCCCCATATTCAAGCAAGAGATCCCGGTATTGAGCGGGGAGCCTTACGTCATACTTTTGCTCAAAATCAGCGATAGCCTGCTCCGATTCCGGAATGCAGCTTCTCCCCATATTCGTCTGGTAAGCCTGATCCAACAAATCACGAACTTGCTCCAATCCCTTCAATTCCACTGAAATTCCTCCTCTATAATTGAGATAAAGCCAGTTAAATAGTATGGATGTGAGAAAATAGTGTGCTCATCACAGGTTTTCAACGTAAATGACTTCGGCGGGAACCAAGGTACCGTTGTGCTCCCTGAATTCAACTTCAATCGAACCTGTAAATGTACCCGGAGAAACTTGCACCGGCATCTCAGCAATCAGCTTGTTTTCCTGAACACGATACCTCAGAATATTGCCCACAACTGCCTGCTCAAACCACATTCCTGCGTCTTCAATAGGATAGGAATAGGCATACTCATTACCTGCAATATTTAACGTATATTCAACAGTTGCTGTGTGCTCCTTATACATGGAATACAACGCATTTTTAGCCTTGGTTACCGCGTCCCCAACGGGAATTTCAGTCCAATCATCCTTTAAGACATGAACGGCTGAAGCCCGCGTCCCAGAGCCCTTCCCTGTGGTAAGAATAATAATTGCTTCGTCCTGACCTTTACCATCGATATTGCCCGTTGCGACCTCTGGGTAAAAGGCTGGTTCACTAATGTTTTCCCACGGAAAAGATTTCGTTCGGTTATTCCACGAGACGGTAATCCCAGAGTACATTCCTTGAACAGGTTGGGTTGATGTGTTCAATGTAATCTCGTGATGATTTTCTTTGATCTCAGCCAACACCGTTTGATCTTGATTCGGAACCGAAAAGGAACCAGATAAAGCAATTAACACTGCACTTAATAGTTTGGGTATGAACCACATCCTCATGATCAAACCTTTCTTTACTATAAATAGAAATTGAATTTCGTATCTCACTATTAATAACAGTGCTCAACCCCATCTAGTTTTTTAGATTAAGTCTTTTTAACCAAAGATAAATAAGCAGCCCCCAAGATGGGGGCTGCAATAGATGATTCATAAGCCAATTAAGGCGTTTGCTGGTTGTAATATTGATAAGTTCCTTTTGGATAAAGATTCCACTCGCCCGGCAAGTTATATGTGAGTGAGGAGCTGTGGACCGCGCTCTTGCGAATAATCGTTCCGCCACTCGACAGAATTTCCGATTGACCATTCGGATCTCCCAGGACATCCATGATTTGACCGTCTTTCTTCAGGATGATGGCCGTCAATTTAGAACCCGGAACATTCAGAATAAGTTCACTATTGTAATAGGAAGTTGGGATGAGATCAAAAAAATCATAAAATGCATGGTCTATAGAATTAACGTAATTCAGATCCTTTATTTGGTCCAAAGGTACGCCATCAAATATTTTATAGGTTTCACTGGTTGTTTGGTTCGTTGCCGGATTGTAATGCTTGACTTCAAGCGAGAAGCCTACGAACTTTTGACTTGTGCCGAAATAAGGATTCATGATTTGAATCGTTTTGTTGTGATCTCCTCCGTCAATATACTGGCTGAAGAAAGCGTTAGAATTGGTCTGAGCCAATACTGAAACCCGAATTAATACCGCTTTATAGTTAGCTCCAACAATCCAGTAATCCATGTTCATTGGAGAAGCATTCCAAACTTTCCCGTTCATGGCCGTAGGTCCCGTTAAGGTCTGTGCCGGTGTCGCCCAATATTGCTGCAGGTTCGAGTCAGTCGGGAAGTAGGCACTGAGGTCCACTGTAACGCTGGGTACTCCTTGTTTCGTATTTACCGGAATAAACCCATTATCAACCAGGGAAACGGCAACAACATTCAAGTCATATGTCGTCCGATTGCCGTGGCTATCATTAGCCGTTATGGTAACTACAGCCGCCCCTGCATGCCCTGCCGTTCCAGGAGACAACGTAATCGTACTGCCATCCACAGTGACCTGAGCAGCAACCGGATCGCTTGAAACGGCCGAATAAGTCATTGCATCGCCTTCCGGATCGCTAAACAATTGGGAGGCATCATAACTCCGTTCATCTGTATAACCCGGACTTAGCAACTGGGTCTGAATGGCTGCCACTACCTCTGGAGCAGCGTTCGAAGTTTGAGCTTTGGGCATGACTGTAAGATTAATGGTTTTTGCAGCAGAACCTCCCTTGGCATCTGATGCCGTAACGTTAATGACCACACTACCACCTGTCAAAGGCGTTATCGTTAATGTACTGCCGTCAACAACAGCGGTGGCAACTTGATCATCCGTTACTACCGATGAAAACGCCAACAGATCTTGATCCGGGTCCGAAAAATATTGCGTCAATTCGATATCTTTTGCCGAGTCTCCTACCTCCAAAGTTTGGTCCGGTATATCCATTCCCACAGGATCTTGATTGGGTACCGGCGTTGGATCTGGCGTCGGTGTTGGATCCGGTGTCGGCGTTGGATCCGGCGTCGGTGTTGGATCTGGCGTCGGCGTTGGGTCTGGTGTCGGTGTTGGGTCCGGTGCCGGTGTTGGATCTGGCGTCGGTGTTGGATCCGGTGCCGGTGTTGGATCTGGCGTCGGCGTTGGATCTGGCGTCGGTGTTGGATCTGGCGTCGGTGTTGGATCCGGTGCCGGTGTTGGATCTGGTGTCGGTGTTGGATCTGGCGTCGGTGTTGGATCCGGTGCCGGTGTTGGATCTGGTGTCGGCGTTGGATCTGGTGTCGGCGTTGGATCTGGTGTCGGCGTTGGATCTGGTGTCGGCGTTGGATCTGGCGTCGGTGTTGGATCCGGTACTGGTGTAGCAGGAGCCTCCACTACAGTGACATTAAAAGAGGTGCTTGCCAGATGTCCTTTTCCATCGCTGGCACGAAGCGTTACTACTGCACTACCTTCAGCGACAGCGGTAAGGGTTAAGCTGTTGCCGCTCAATGTTGTCTTAACCACATTTCTATTCGAGGTTTGTGCGCCAATGGTAAGCTTATCGTTGTCCGGATCACTAAATAGTCCTGTTACATCGACAATAACTCCATCTGAGATCGTGATAGTTTGGTCCTCCAAAACACGAGTTGCTACTGGTGCCTGGTTGACTGTGGGTGCTGGCGTTGATGACGCTGGAGCTGACGGCGTTTCCGATGCTGGAGTTACCCCACTTACAGCAGACGCCAATACGTTTGTACCTAAAGAAACACTTTCAACCTTAGTACTGTCCCCTACAGCTACTGTGGCATCTGAATTATTAACCTTCAGCTGCTGAATGCTGCCTGTGAGGTTAATCGAAACGTCACCCGAGCCGTTGACCTGAACTTCATTAATATTGGCGTTCCCGGCAAGGGTAACGTTTTGGCTTCCTTCCAGCTCTAGTGTGCCAATGTTTCCCGATAGTGCGACGTTTGCAGCCCCATCCTGAAGGCTAACTTGTTCAACTGAAGCAGAATCGCCGAAGGTAAGCGATGCATCCGAATGGAGGGACATTTTATCGATCGTGGTGCTGCCTGTCGCTTCGACGTGCACGTCCTGCTTGTTCACTTCCACCTGGCCAAGATAGGCATCCTCAAAGACAACGGTATTGCTGTCTCCGCCATAAACCCTCGTTTGTCCAGTTACGTTCAAATCCTTTGAGGAAAAATCGTGAGAAAGTTTTGAAGAAATCTCAAAGTCACCATGTACCTCTAAATTTGAAACAGAAATATAATCGCCAGAAATTTTCAGATCTCCATCCAGCGTTGCCCCACTGCCATCCAGCACAAGGTTTCCGCTAAACTCAGCTTGTCCATCCTTAGGTGCAGAACCGGTTGCAGTAATTTCAAGCGAAGTTATGCTGCTGATAGTCCGGCCTTCGGCTAGAAATTTGATTTTCGCACCATCCAGCACTTTCGCATTGCTAGGATCAAGGAGGCTTTTCACCCGATTGGAAAGCGAATAGGTAATGCCGTTGATTTGTACGCTTCCATTGTTAATTCGCTGCAGCGTTGCTGCACGATCTTCCGGGAAAAAGGAATTTAACAAAATACCTGCAAGTACCTGTCTTTGCACCGGTTGATCGGCATTCAATATCTCCGATTCGCTAAAAACACCTTCTGCAAGTGAAAGGTTCAGGGCATCCCAAGCCCATGGCGCAGCCGATTCCAATTTACCGTTATTCAATTGATTTTCTTCTCCGGATGCTTTCCACTGAACGGCCCGGCTTAACACTACAGCTAATTCCTGATACGTTATGGCAGCTTTAGGGCGGAACTGGCCCTGGTTGCTGCCGGTCATTAAACCGGCCTGCTGTACCGCTGCAATAGAAGAAGCGGCCCAATTGGTTTGTTTTACGTCCGAGAATTCTGATGTTGTGGCATTAACTGTCGGCAGCTGAAGTGCTCTAGTCAAAATTACGGCCATATCCTGCCGGGTAATACTGTCATACGGTCGAAACTTGCCATCCGGGTCACCCACCAGCAGTCCTTGCTGCACCGCCTGTTTGATTTCAACCTGCCGATCCGAAGAGACTTTTGCCAAATCGCTCAGTGTCTGACTCGTAGCCGCATAACTGACCGTCGAAAAAGGAGAAACGGACGCGGTCATTAAGACCGCGGCCAAGAAATATTTTATGCTTGCTGACTTGTCCATTGATAATTCCTCTCCTTATTCGTAACTTCCAAGTCCGTCCATGGTATCTACAGGGTAAATATCCCATTCCGACTCTTGATAAGCGGCGGCACCTCTTGTGATGCCTGCTTTTCTGCGCATGGTTTGTTGTGGGTACAACGTTGAGGAATCCAGTGGAATTCCATTTATGAAAAAAACAACCTCAAGCGGCTCCGTTCCGTCAGGATCAAAATTCATGTCGGTAACAGCATAGTATACTTCTGCCTCTATGTTCGATTCTAAGCCACTATTCCAGTCAGCAATTACACGCCCCCCGTGTGCAGGGATTGAAAAGGATTCGTCCAAAACAATTTCATCCCCTCCTATCGTCAGTCTTACATGTGAGATTGGTGAATCCGTTGGATTATAAAGCTCGATTGCTTGAATATCCTCATCGCTTCCCCAAACCATCTCTGAAATAAAAGGAGCTGCCTGCTCAACTGCCGGCTTCACCGTAACTTGAATTGCCGTTTCCTTCTGCGACTTTCCATCGCTAGCGGTAATCTTAAATTCCGCTGTACCTGCTGCAATCGGGGTAATGGTCAACAAATCTCCCGAATCTTCCGGAACTGTCGCAATCGCTGGAGTCAAGTTTTCAATCGAATAAGTGAGTACATCATCTGCATCCTCATCTGTAAACAGCCCGGTTAGACTCAGGTTGCCAGCTTCACCTACCGTAAACTCAGGCGCAGTCCAAGCCTCGTTAACGACCGGAGCATGGTTGATCTGTTCCAGAGCAGGAATGGCTACGGAGACTGTATCACCTGGCGCTTGTGTTTTGGATGGAGTATAAATATCTGCTGCATCCAGCTCAAGCTCAAATCCTGTAATCGGGAGGTTAGCATTTTCACCAAGCGTAATTTCAAACTCATTCCCATAAAGTGGATTGACCGGAATGTAAGAAGTAGCTGTTAATTGCGCTCCTTCTCCGAAGCTGTGCCCGGATTGCTGCGCGGCCGCTTCAAGCGCTGCCATAGTTAGCCCCTTAGCCTCGGCGGCATTGCCAGTCCCAGACATTTCGTCATACGAATCAAACTTTTTAATGTAGTTGTTGAATTTGGCCTTAATAACGTCACCAGAATCATACACAGAAGGATCATTTCCGTAATTCTGCGATTGAACAACCTCGGTAACCGCTGGAATCATTCGGTCTATGGTGAAATATGCGGTTGTCTCGTTTCCACCCTTATCTGTTACGACAAGTTTATAGTTACCGTCCATTGAGATCGTATTGCCCAGGCGGTAGTCTGTCGACTGGAACTCATAAACCGGGGACTGATAGTTCAAACCATCAGAACTTGTTCTCCACAAAACTGCTGTAGCGATGTCTTTGTCATCCGATCTTGGAGTATACGGAGCATTAAAATAAGATTGCTGTTCCGGCGTTTTTGCCGAAAGGCCTGTGATCAGAGGTGCAGGATCGGAAATATCGATATCTGTGACTGTGGTTGTTGGCAAACCATGCACGCCTTTGTTATCTGTAGGCGTAACTTCGAAAATAATTTTATGTCCACTGTCTTCGGCTGTCAGCGTATAGTCCTTCTCATTAGCACCAATAATCAAAGTTTGATTGCTGACACCGTCGTTATCCACCCTATACCACTTAAAAGTCGTTTCACCTTCCACATCTTCGTCCTGATCATCATAGGTGTAACTTCCCGAAAGAGTCTCCCCAGCTTCCAGCTTGCTGCCGGAGATCAGAACACTTGAAGCTACTGGAGGATGATCTTCCGGAGCAGGCGTTGGGTCTGGTGTTGGCTCCGGTGTCGGCGTCGGTGTTGGGTCTGGTGTTGGTTCCGGTATCGGCGCCGGTGTTGGGTCTGGTGTTGGGTCTGGTGTTGGCTCCGGTGTCGGTGTCGGCGTTGGGTCTGGTGTTGGCTCCGGTGTCGGCGTCGGCGTTGGGTCTGGTGTTGGCTCCGGTGTCGGTGTCGGCGTTGGGTCTGGTGTTGATGGTCCTGATGAACCTGAACCTGAATTTGAAGTGCTTGTCCCTGTAGACGTGGATGGTTCCGTTGTCGAAGGCGCATTGCGAATGATCTGTGATAGTACTCCGCCCTCTGGAAGGATTACTTTCTCTGTCTTCACACTCGCAGGTAATTGAATTAACGATTTCACGTCTTTCAGTACAATCTGTTTCCACATTCCACTTCCCTGAACCGTTACTTTGTCGGTGGTATCGACAGTTACTTCATCAACATCACCTTCGATGGTTAATGCACTTGCTCCAGATTTCAAAACAACTTGGGACAAGATATCAGCTTTCAAAATCACATGATCTGCCGAGACAGAAATTACACCCGAATAGGACGAACCCTTCAGATCCAAAGTCATGGGATGAGCAGCTGTACCCGCCTGTTTAATTTGGATTTCCGATAAAGAGGATAGATTCCGTGTGCGTGAATCATAAGTAACCACAGCATTCTGTAATGCTTCTTTGTTTCCTTCATTCAAAATGCCTAACAGTTCCTCCCCAATTACAAAAGGGCGCCCATCGATATATGCAATATCTCCATCCAATTCGGTTAAGGAAGCGGTCCGCTCCCCTGCCTGAAACACATCCACCAGGATCTCCGCAATATCTTGCCGTTCAACCAAAGCCTGGGATTCGAATCTGCCTTTATTGGATTCCAGTAAACCGAGCTTTAGTGCAGTCTGCACCTGTTCTTTGGCCCAATTACTCACCAGGGATTCATCTGAGATCGTCTGTTGCTGACCTCCCTTGATTCCTTGTGTGCCCGTAACTCTTACCAATATGGAAGCAAGCTCTTCCCGGCGAATTGGATCATTCGCCCGAAAATTCCCCAAAGTATCGCCAGTCATCCAGCCCGCTTTACGAATAGCATTTATATAAGGAGCTGCCCAGTCTGTGCTTTTAAGGCCAGCATCCATTGATTCTTCAAGGGGTAACTGTGATGCTTTGGCCAGCAATACAGCCATCTCTCTCCGGGTCAAATACTGGCGTGGATGGAATGAGCCATCCGGATAGCCCGAGATTAAACCTTGCTTTACTGCCTCTTGCACGGCTTGCAGAGAAGTGGAACGAATATCGGTTTCATCTGTAAAAACAGACGTTATTTGGTTTGCTCCTCCTGTTTGGTCTTCTGCTGCATTGACGTTCTGATTCCCCCACAGCATTCCGATGACCGTGACGGTAAGCAGCATCTTTTTCCAGTCGTGATTCATTGTCCGTTCCTCCCCAAAAAACTTCCTTTTCGACCCATATACTAGCAAGGAACTCTGAACGGATTCTGAACAAAATGATTAACAAAATAACCATTTAAAAGGAGATTATTAATGATGATTCGACGATTACTTCTGTTAACATTGATTTAGGCCAACGCATACAAAAAACTCAGAAAACTCTAGTGAATTAAGTGCAAATAAGTATCGTAATAATGCAAATAATATGTACTTTTATAAAATGTATTCACCTCAAAATTCACGTCGATTTCTTTTTGAAAATAACGTGTCTCTGTCGTAGAATTCGTTATAATGAAATGAACTTGGCGAGATTTGTAAGTTTATGCAATCATCCTCTTGGAAAATAGAAGATAATTATGGAAAACGGGGTTGTACGCAGGCGTTGAACTGTGTAAGTCTAGTTAAGGAATAATAGGAATTATTCAGGAGGTGTTGTTTATGTCTGACCATTCACAATTGGTAGATTGGGTTCGCAGGCTGATGAATGCCGAAGGGACCGAAGCGGAACTGGATGACATACTAACTGAGCTGCAGCTGCAGGTCCCTCATGCGGAGATCAGTAATTTGATTTTTTGGGATAATCGAGACCTGACGCCTGAGCAGATTGTAGAAGAAGCGCTAGCTGCTCGCCCCATTCAGCTTCCGTCCCAATCCTAGTTCTTCAGGAGGTGAACGATCGGCTATGTCTGATATGAATTCAATAACAATGAACAGCCTGATTTTGATGCTTTCAGCGGGGAAGAAAAATTACAGGCTCGATTTTGGCTCTTCCGCGAAGCGGGTACTACAATTGAATCAAGGAAGTGATAGCCAATGAATAAACATGATGATCCTTCTTCCCGAGAACATGAAGCTTATGAGAACACAGATCAGTCCAATGCAGAATCCGGAGAACACGCCGTAAAGCCTGTCTACCTGACCCAAGGTGAGATTAATGCATTACAGAAGGCAATCATGTTCCTTAAATTTGAATGCGAAGAGACCGACTCTCTGCTCTACGCGGGTAGCCCACTGCTGAACAGCGTATTGGAAAAGGTGCGGGATGCGAATGCCTTTGCAGAGTACGCCAAAGACTTCCACTCCCGCCCGAATGCACATGCAGAGGCATTTATGCGAGCCAAGCTTGAACGTTCCTACGAGGAAGAATTAGCTCCACACGAACGTACAGAAGAACTAAAAGCCGAAATTCTCAGTTCCTGCATGTATCCTTTCCCAGTGAAATAAATAACGATTATCGTTTTGGGGATACACATTATTGAAGTGGTTGTTTAGCTAAACTGTTGCCGTGGTAGTTAAACTCATACCACCCTTCTTCCAAATTTTCGTTATAATGTAAGCATTACACCGGGAAACGGAGGCGAATTATGGAGACCGAAGGTTTACGCAACGTTGAACAACTAGCCTTAAAGAAGCACAAGATCTACAAACAAAGCTTGATCCGGTACCTTGCACGCTCCATGCTGGCCAGCATGTTTATCGGATTTGGGGTAATCGTGGCGTTTAAGACAGGAAATTTCTTTTATATGGAGCAGTCCCCATTTACATACCCCATGGCAGCACTTACGTTTGGAGCAGCCATTATCCTGATTGCCTACGGCGGGGGTGACCTCTTCAC
The DNA here is from genome assembly GCF_047246825.1 of Paenibacillus xylanilyticus. Taxonomy (GTDB): domain Bacteria; phylum Bacillota; class Bacilli; order Paenibacillales; family Paenibacillaceae; genus Paenibacillus; species Paenibacillus xylanilyticus_B. Next base: position 3,043,581 of record NZ_JBFOLB010000001.1, read on the forward strand.
CGGGAATACGTTTTATTACACGTACGCTGCACTCAGGAAGAAGCTGCGCTGGTTCGAAGTGGTGAAGCTGTGGATTGCCAGTTACAGCGGAAACCTGATGGGCGCTGCGGTCTTTGCTCTATTAATCTATCTGACAGGGTTATTTGACTCATCTCAGGTCAACGGGTTTCTGCTAAGTGTGGTGGAGCACAAGATGGAGGCTCCGGCGATGCAGCTCTTTTTCCGGGGAATTTTGTGTAACTGGCTCGTATGCCTTGCGTTCTTCGTGCCGATGTTCATGAAGGAGAACGGGGCCAAAATGTTTGCCATGATGCTCTTTGTCTTCTGCTTTTTCATCTCGGGGTATGAGCACAGCGTAGCCAATATGTGTACGTTCGCGATTGCGCTTGTGTTGAACCATCCGGGAACGATTTCGTTTGGCGGAGTCATCCATAACCTGGTTCCGGTAACCCTCGGCAATTTGGTGGGAGGCGTGCTGTTGATGGGCTTCATGTATTATGCGGTGAACAAACCATTCCTTGATGATGAAACACATTAATTCGTATAGCAAAATCCCCCGCGACCACTCATTTCAAGATGTTGGCTGCGGGGGTTTCCTATTTCAACTCCAGATGTAATAGGGGAAAAGGATTGCCTGAACCATCCAGTTCCGATCTTCCGGTCTGCACAAATCCCATTCGGGCATAAAACCGGACAGCTCCCTCATTTTGCTCATTCACATCCACTTTGAGATCATTACCCTTAAGATAAATGACATGCGTAATTAGCATCCGTCCGAGACCTTGTCCATGCTTGTCCCCGTCCACGAATAACATCTCAATGTGCTTGCCGTCCATCCAATAAAACCATTCGGCTCATCCGCTGAGTCCACCGCTTCCCATATTTCCATGTCTGCCAAGGCTTCGCTCACCACACTCCTATAGAAAACGATATCCTTTTCGGCCAGAAACGTATGGGTCGCCCTTACAGCACGTTCCCAGATGGAAACCAGCTTGGCATGATTCTGCTCCCGGTACGGTATGATCCTCATCTTAACTTTCCCCTCCCAGATAAAGACTATTATATGAGCATTATACTTAAATCCAACTACACGTCTTTCAAAAATATATTAGATCCCACTCAATCAATTCGTCTATACGTTGGTAGATCAGAGCGTTTCTTCCTTTCCATATGTCGCCGGGAGCAATAGAATATAATCGAATAATGCGAAACGCCTGAAGGCAGAATTGGATCTCAGATCGAGTTAATCTATCGTTCGTTTATCCTCTCTCAGCTATTCGCGGCGATCTCCGGCTTCCAACGAAACGTGACTGCAGATTGAGATGGCAGAGTGTATTGAAACGTCTTTCCTTCCATGACGACATGAAAGGCAGCATCTTCGTTCCCCGTGTTAGCCGCAACCAGCACCATGGTTCCATCCGGATTGCGAAAAGCTACGTTTTTCAGTTCCTCCGATTCTTGGGTAGACTCCACTCTTAAGGCTCCCGGACGTACATAACGACTAACATGACCAAGCGCATAATACTCCACATTGCGGGTCACGTCCCCATTCTCCGGATTGATCGTCACCACTCCCCGGCAGTTCGCACAGCCACCATTCGTAGGTCCGCCTTGCGGATCGAGCGCGATATTCCAGAGCAGTATGCTTTTGGCCCAGTTTCGCGGAGCACCGATCATCAGATTGGACATCTGCCAGCTTAGATTTTCGCCAAAATCAGGACTCCATTCCCCACCGCTGCATTCGGTAAAATAGATATTTTTATCCGGAAAGCGATCATGCACTTCCGACATGGAGGCTGGATCCCCTTCATAACAATGGAAGGCTGAGCCATCCGTATATTGTGCAGCCGCTTCGTCGCCAAGCACACTGCTTATATATTCTACAGCCTGATCCCAATTATGATCATACGCAATGATTCGTGTATCCAGTCCTGCCTCTTGCATGGCCGGCCCAAGATAATCACGGATAAACATGGCCTGTTCTGCGGCTCCCATACTCATGCTCGGATAGTTGGGCGTGGTGAACTCCGGTTCGTTCTGCAAGGTCATTCCATAGACTGGAATACCTTGGGCCTGATAGGCTTGGATATACTTTACGAAATAGCGTGCGTACGCTTCATACACCTGAGGATTGCTGTAATCCAAATACCAGCCATTCGTTGTCTTCTCGCCATATTTCATCCAGGCTGGAGCGGTCCAGGGTGTGCCCATAACCTTGATACCCGGCTTTAATCCAACGATCTGTCCCAACATATCCACAACTTCCTGGTCTTTGTCGATCGAAAAATGATTCATATCATAATCGGTACCGGATTCGATATCATTATACGTATAACTTGAAGGCTGACCGGATGCATCCACCGAATAATCGGAGGCACCAATGGTATGACGCACCATATCCAAATTCAAGCCTTCTGTTGTATACAACTCCTTCAGCAATTGTTCTCTTTGCTCTGGCGGAAGCTGGTTGATTAGATGGGTGGATGAACCTGTCATGGCAGCACCGAACCCATCCATGGTCTGATACGTTTGGGACGGATCAATGGTTATGGTGTAATCTACTTCGGAATCGGAATCATTCGCTTCCGATGTAATCCAGGGGAGCGGCTGCTGCGGTTCCAGCAAATGCTGCTGATCTCCGGTTGTCAGCCATACTTCAGCTGTTGCTGGTTTCTTCTCTAATGGTGGCGGGATCGCGTCCTCTTCGGTGCGGTTTGTCATCCACCATCCGCCGAAGCCAGCTACAATGCATACAGCGAGCAACAGGATAATCCATCCTGTTTTCTTCTCACTCCATCGCGAGCTCATCTCATGTCACGCTCCTCTCCAAGTGTGGAAAAAGCCGCGGCCATTCGGCCACGACTTTTTGCTTCTTCCTTTTATTTACCGGACTTACTTCCGATATTCACGCTGCCTGTCAGACGAATGTCATCTGATGCACTACCGACATAAACAGATACTTTACCTTTAGGCATTACCCATTCATTCGACTTTTCATCCCAGTAGGACAGTGCGCTGCGATCGAGTTTAATGTTGACGCGCTGCTGCTTGCCAGCTTTCAGATCGACCTTGGCCCAGCCAGCGAGTTGTTTTTCCGGAGTTTCCACTTTGGTTGGCAGGTTGCCTACATAAACCTGTACCACTTCTGCACCGGATACTTTACCCGTGTTGCGCAGGTTCAGGGATACTTCTACCGTTGCGTTGTCCCCTTTTCCTGTATTTTTCACATGCAGATTGCGGTAGTTAAAGTTTGTGTAGGACAATCCGTGTCCAAATGCGTACGCCGGTGTCATGCCTTCTTTGTCATATCCTTTGTAGCCTACAAAGATACCCTCGGAGTAACTACCCACACCATTCACACCCGGGAATTGTTCCGCAGTGGATACCGGTGTTTGTGAATCGTCAGATGGGAACGTCACCGGCAATTTACCGGATGGATTCACATCACCGAACAGAACACGTGCCACAGCGTTACCTTGTTCCTGACCTGCATACCAAGCCTGAACGATGGATGGTACTTCTTTCTGCCAGGAGTCCATTTCAACGGCGCGACCACTCATTTGTACAACGATCGTTTTTGGATTGGCTGCCGCTACCTCGCGAATCAGCTGCTCCTGGTTATTTGGCAGTTCCAGATCGGAACGGTCTACATAACCTTCACTGTCATACGTACGTGTCACAACAACCGCGACATCTGATTTTTTTGCCAGATCGACTGCTTTTTGCATTTTGGCATCCACAGCATCTTCAGGAGCTTCCCAGCCGAAACGAACTTGGGCTCCCATGTCATTACTGGATTGTACCGGGAAATCTGTACGATATTCAATCCGAATGTTGTGAGACTCGCCTTCTTTAAGTGTAATTTCTTTCTTTGTAGTGCTCAGTGTCGTACCTTGATTGTCTACCAGCAGCTGGTCATCCACGTACAATTTAGCAGAACCCAGACTGGTTAGAGACAGTTTGTAATCACCTGTTTTCGGTGCCTTAATGGAACCTGTCCAGCGGGCGGACATTTTGCCATTGAACTCCGTAGGCGTCGTTGGAAGCTTGGATGACTGTGCATTGAAGCCTTCATAGTTGTAAAATCCAAGATTCATGTTGACCTGATTATCTGTACGAACCAGAGAAGGATTGCCTTCCATATCTTTGTTTGTCCAGTATTCGGCACGCAATCCGTTTTTCGCATTGTCTGAACCACTTTCGTTAGCACCCGCTGGAGACAAGAGCGTGGATGGTACCGCGGACGGTCCGTTAAACGCATCTCCTGCCGAGATCGGATCGGTTCCGGCAGCATATTGCACATCTACACCGTTTCCTGCACGGTTACGAATCCCTTCAAGCGGGCTCACCGTATAGGTCGGATTAACAAGACTGCTACCACCACCGGCTGCGGATGCGGTATCCGCATCGGGTCCGATTACTGCAATGGACTTCAGATTTTTGCTCGACAGTGGCAGCATGTTGTCATTATTTTGCAAGAGAACCATGCTCTCTTCCGCAAACTCACGTGCTTTAGCCCCATCTGCCTTCGCATTGATTTGTGTATTGGTTACAGGGTTGTCGAACAGCCCTTTCTCGAACATTTGAAGCAAAATCCGTCTGACCTTTTCATCAATGGTTTGTTCGCTGACTTCACCTTTGTTTACGGCTTCAAGCAGCTTGCTTCCCCATTTGCCATATGGTTCACCCGGTGTTTCAAGATCGAGACCCGCGTTCGCGGATTCCACTGTACTGAAGTTGGCACCGTAGTCACTCATGACGAACCCTTCGAAGCCGAACTGGTCCTTGAGGACATCGGTCAGCATCTCCTTGTTCTCACAAGCATATGTACCGTTCACCTGGTTAAATGAACACATCGCGGAACCGAGATCCGCTTTTTCAACCATGGCTTGGAATGGACGTGCATAGACTTCCTGAATGGCACGCTCACTGGCTGTAGCATTGGTGGTGAAACGCTCTGTTTCCTGATTGTTCAAGATGTAGTGTTTCGCCGTTGCAATCACCGGGTTGCTTTGAATCCCGTTGACATACGCTGCACCCATGCCGGAAGCCAGCAGCGGATCTTCACCCAGGGATTCGAAGTTACGGGAACCCCACGGGGTACGTGCGATATCCAGACCAGGGCCCAGTACTACATTATGTGTTGTGTCATGGGCTTCCTTCCCGATCAGATCGCCGTATTGCTTGGCAAGATCAGTATCCCAGGATGCTGCCAGCGCAATTGGTGCAGGCAGTGCTGTGGACTTTTTGTCCTGAACATCCGGGTTAGCCACACGTACCCCTGCAGGTCCATCTGCCATCTGTAATGCCGGAATGCCGAGGCGCTCCAATCCATCATTATAGAAACCATAATAGTTATTTACTTTACCGGTAACGAATCCGACTTTCTCCTCCAGCGTCATTGCTTTGAGCAGCAGTTCGGTACGTTCCTCCGCAGATAAGGACTTGTTCATCCATGGGCGATCTGCCCCGGATTCCGCTTCTGCGGCAAAGGCGTGTAGCGGCATCGCCGCAACCGCCACGATGATTAACAGCATAAACCATCGTTTGAGGAAAATCAGGTTGAGTCTTCTGTTCATGTTTGTAAGCTCTCCTTCTCTCTTGATCATTTTTCTCGTATGCACATTGAATACATGTATACAAGGGAATGCAAACTGGCTTGTCCCAGCCCTTCAAGCATTCAGGCAGCCCTGCACATCACTGCGAAAGTACAGCTCAATTAGCGAGCGAGCAATTTCGCTTCCTTACGATAGCTGACCTGCTGGCAGATTGCATCCCCCTAAATTTGGCAAAAGGGCCGAATGAAGTGAACTAGTTCTTAGGCATTATGTCCAGATGAATTCGGATAACAATATATGAAAACGAATCAATTACATTTTTGTAACGTAAATTATACAAAACATTCACTTTTAAAAACAGTCGATATGTCCCACGTCCTCCTTAACAATTTATTCTATTAATTATCAGAATAAGGAAACCCTCTCGATTCTCTGGGCCCAAAGTCTATTTGAAACCGGATGCACTGTACACTTCCATTCCACCCGGAAAATAAAAAGCAACCGAAGTCCCTTTTAACAGGTACTCCGGCTGCTATTTCTCCACTAACTCCGTTCATATCTCATGGGATTTTCCGATTTCAAACGCATTGGACGAATCGTTACAGCAGCCGTCTTGAAGCCTGGCATACGGCAGTACGGGTCCAGATCGGGTCTGGTCGCCCGATTGACGTTCTGAATACCACCCCAGTGCATCGGTACAAACAGCGTATCTTCCCGAATATTTTCCTTGATGCGGGCACGAACATTAAAGCTGCCATGTACAGATTGAATCTCTACCCACTCACCATCCATAATTCGATTACGAGCAGCCGTAGCCGGATGGAGTTCAACGAAATTCTCCAATTCACGGGCTTCCAGAGTTGGACTGCGGTGGGTCTGCACGCCGGTAAGATAGTGCGGAAGCACACGGCCATTGGTCAGAATCAGAGGGAATTCGCGGGATACATCTTGCCAACCTGGGCTCAATTCGCTTGTAAACGCAGCCTTGCCGTCATCATGAGCGAACCGCTCACCGAACAGCAGACCTTCCCCCGCATCTTCCAGAGAAGAGCAGGGCCAATAGATCCCTTTTTCCCTTCGCAGACGTTCATAGGTCATTCCGTAGTAATCAGCAATCCCGCCCCGGCTTGCCATTCTCAGTTCGTTAAAGATCTCCTCTGCACAACCATATTGAAAATAGGGAGCTTTGCCGAGTCCGTCAGCAATGGAGCATAGAATATCCCAATCATGGCGTGCTTCTCCCGGTGCCGGTCTGCCCTGTTCACGCAAAAGAACCCGGCCCTCCAGATTGGTCAGCGTACCTTCGTTCTCCAGATAAGCCGTGACCGGGAGTACCACATCGGCCATTTTTGCCGTTTCGGACAGAAACATATCTGCCACGACCAGAAACTCCAGCTTGCGGAGTCCCTCTTCTACCAAACGTACATTGGGATTGGATACGACCGGATTGGAGCCCATCACAAGCAGGGAACGAATCTCCTGCTCATGGACCCTTTCCATCATTTCGTAGGCGGATACGCCTTTTCCCGGCAAGCTTTCAGGCTCCACTCCCCAGACTGCTGCTACATATGCACGGTCCTGCTCATTCTCTATGGAGCGATATCCCGGCAGCTGATCCGCCTTCTGTCCATGCTCTCTTCCGCCCTGTCCGTTTCCCTGTCCAGTGATTGCGCCGTAGCCGCAGCCTGGCTTGCCGATTTTCCCGGTTGCCAATACCAAATTAAGAAAATGCCGGACAGCGAGATGTCCATCCGTTTGCTGCTCCACTCCACGTGCAGTCATTATCATGCCTGTCTCAGCCTGACCATAGGCCATTGCAGCCTGGCGGATCAGAGACAAGTCCACCCCGCATTGTACTGCGGCATCTTCCAGATCAATCTTACTCAGTGCATTCTGCAAATCCTCGTACCCATGGGTTCTGGCCCCGATAAACTGCTCGTTCACCAGTCCGGCTTCCATAATTATTTTCAGCATGATGTTCGCAAGCAGTGCATCCATTCCCGGCTTGACCTGCAAATGAAGATCAGCCATCGCTGCAGTGGCCGTCTTGCGTGGATCAATAACAATAATGTAAGCCCCGTTCTCCTTCGCCTGATTGAAATATGGCAGCAGGGTTGGCTGGCACTCCGCCACGTTGGTCCCTGCGAGCACAATACATTGAGCCCGCGGGATATCGGACAATCGAAACGTCAATCCGCGGTCCATACCGAACACTTTACTTCCGGCAGATGCGGCGGCAGACATACAGAACCGTCCATTATAATCAATGTATCGTGTGCCTAAAGCAACTCTTGCAAATTTACCAAGCAAGTAGGCCGTCTCATTGGTCAGAGAACCTCCACCATATACTCCAATTGTATCTGCTCCGTATCGATCTCGAAGGCTGGCAAAGCGTTTCGTAATCAGCTGAATGGCTTCAGGCCATGAACACGGTACCAGCTCACCATCCCGACGAATGAGTGGCTGCAGGAGTCGCTGTCCACTGAGTGCATGTTGATGCGCATTCATGCCTTTGACACACAATCTTCCCTGTGAAGCCTCATTCGGTACGCCTTCAACCGTGTACATGGCACGGCGCTCACCAGCAATTGGTCCAGCAACTTCTTCGACGGTCATTTTGCACTGCACGCTGCAATAAGGACATTGTGTCTCCCGTACATACAGCTTCGAAGCAGCCGAACCGTACTCAGCTGACGATTTCATTTCCATCCCCGCCTTTCAATCAAGTAAAAGTCACTTCGCCCACTTCTCTGCCCACCAGCTCATGCTGGAATTGTTCATCCAATAAAATCTCGCGGATCGACATGAATCCTAATCGCTCTACCCATGCCCAGAGGGGTTCATCATACCAGGCCGTCCGGCGATACCACTCCATACATGCCGAGATGAGCCGTTCCGCATCTTCTTCCATCTCGGCAAGTCCAAGGAGCCCCCCCTCCTTCACCGGATGCGCCGCATGACCACCCACGTAAATTTCCCAGCCTGCAGGAGATTGCTGCAAGCCGATATCCTGCACGATCGGGCTTACCCAGGAACCTGCTCCAGCTGACACGGCCACCCTCACGGGAGAAGGCATGTCTATACCTCTCCACCTGAGTTGAAGCTGCTCTGCCAACGATTTGAACTTCAGCTCATCCGTATGGACTTCGATACCCGTATAGGTACCCGGAAGTTTATCGTTCCACGTCACAGCCTGATCAGGCTGCTGCACATTCATCCACCTTCTGGATATCAGCACATAATAACGAAGTGCAGGTCGGCAGATGTGGCAGCCTTCTTCTGTTTTCCAGTCCAGCCTTTGCATGATCCTTTTCGTTTCATCACTCTTATTGATTTCACGTACATGATCTGCTGAAGATTCAAGCAGACAGCTATCTCCAGAGGACATCGGATCCAAGGCTTCTTTTAGCGAGTCATGACCCAGGTCCGTACAGCTGCAAACAGGCCATTCTAAGGACTTCACTGCTCCTGCTGCTGTCACCGCTCCGTTTGCATCACCGCCGTTTTTCTTGAGGTTCAGGGTATGCTTCACCAATGCTGCGACCATAGGGCGACATCCGCCGCAGGAACCGGAGGCTTTGGTATGTTCCTTGACCTGTTCTGCCGTTTGCAGCCCCTTTTCCTGAATGGCTCTCATAATCGCCACCTTGTTTACATTGTTACAGGCACATACGGTCTCCTGTTCAGGCAATGCCGCTGCAGCCATCTCTGCAGGATCCGGGCCATCTTCACGTGGAGCCAGCTCAGTAACTTCAGCCCCCCGTTGAACAAGACCCAGTAAGCTTGTGCTCTCCGTTGTATCCCCGAACAGGATCGCCCCACTTACTTTCCCATCCTTCATTAATACTTTTTTGTACGTTCCGCGAATGCCATCAAGCATCTGTACAGCCGTCTGCATTCCGTCTCCGCTAATATGGCCGGCCGAGAACACATCAACACCTGACACCTTCAGCTGGGAGTATGGAATGGAACCTCTGTACTCCGTTGTCTCCTGTCCGCACAACCAGCGTGCGAGAACCTTGCCCTGTTCATATAAGGGAGCAACAAGTCCATAACTGATTCCCCGATGTTCAGCACATTCCCCAACGGCGTACACATCCGGCACACTCGTACGCATATAGTCGTCAACCACAATAGCCCGATTGGTCCTGATTCCGCTCCGCCTGGCCACATCAACATGGGGACGAATGCCCACGGCGACAACGACAACCTGAGCTTCAAGCTTTGAACCATCCGTAAAAAGAAGTCCCTGAGCCTGTGATCGGCCAACAATTTTCTGTGTGTTTTTGGCTAATAGGAACGACATGCCCTGCGCTTCCAATTCTCGCTGAAGCATCGTTGCTGCCTGCATATCCAATTGACGATTCATAATGTAGGGTGCGTTATGCACGACTACGGCTTCCATACCCAAATGCAGCAACCCACGCGCAGCTTCCAATCCAAGCAATCCACCACCGATGACGGCTGCCTTACGATGCTCCTTGGAATAATCGGACATGCGCGTGCAGTCGTCTATGGTCCGGAAGGACATCACCCTCTCTTTGTCCACACCCGGAATGGGCGGAATAAAAGGAGCGGACCCGGTTGCCAAAATCAGAAGGTCGTAAGATTCTTTTATCCCGGATACCGTTTCAATGGTTTTGGCCTGCGTATCGATCTTGTGGACCATCTCTCCCGTACACAGCCGAATGCCATGCTGCTCATACCAGGCCCAATCGTTAATGATAATGTCCTGTAACGCATGCTCTCCCTGCAGCACTTTCGATAACATGATCCGATTGTAGTTGGGCCGCGGTTCATCTCCATAGATGACAATCTCATAGGTATCCGAAGAAAGCGCAATAATCTCTTCCACACACCTAACACCTGCCATGCCATTTCCGATAACGACCAGTTTCTTCTTACTCATGGGCTGCCCCCTGTCTCTGTTACATGTCGATTTGAAAATAAACAGAAAAATCCCTTCTCCATTTATTAGGAAAAGGGCACCGTTGCCTCCGGAATTCACACGCCTTTGTGTGAGTTCATATTAAATTCAGATTACGGCAATCCTCATTGCATGTCAATAAAATTAACACGGAAAACATGAATTTATGTTTCCGAACAATTCATTTCAAAATTTATGTTATTTTTATTGACATAAATAAATTCTCTTTTTATAATTTGAATCAAAATCACAGTGCTGTGATCAAATCAGGTGCGGGAACACAATGACGTGTCCTGCCTGTCGGCAATGAGGCCGCAAATCGTTCAACATCTGGACGAATTGCGGCCTTTTTCTGCCTAAACATGCACATAGACAGGTTAAGATTATTCTATTGGATGAGGAGCGATGCTGAATGATGGAGAGCAAAAGTTTTTGGAAGAGCGGGCATAAGCCCAGCCTCTTCGGGGCATTTCTGTATTTTGACATCAGTTTTATGATCTGGGGCATGCTTGGCCCGCTCGCGGTTGTGATTGCAATGGACTACCCGATGACCCCATTGGAAAAAGCCAATTTGGTGGCACTGCCCATCCTTGGCGGCTCCATTCTTAGACTCGTTCTTGGCTTTATGTCCGATTATATCGGTCCAAAGCTAACGGCTCAGATTGGTATGGGAGTAACGCTTGTTCCTCTATTACTGGGCTGGCTGTGGGTGGACTCGCTAAGCCAATTGTACGTGGTTGCTCTTCTGCTCGGTGTTGCCGGCGCCTCGTTTGCCGCTGCTCTTCCCCTGGCGGGACAATGGTATCCCAAGGAGCATCAGGGACTTGCCATGGGGATCGCCGGAGCAGGTAATAGCGGAACAGTGCTTGCTACTCTGTTTGCCAATCGGCTGGCTACTCATTTTGGCAGCTGGGAAGTTGTATTCGGGCTTGCCATCATTCCAATCGTGGTCGTGTTCATCCTGTTCTCCCTCTTTGCCCGTAACAGTCCCAACCGACCAGCACCGAAGAAGCTGTCTGAATACGGCACATTGCTGAAACAAAGAGATGCCTGGGTGTTCTGTGCATTTTATTGTGTGACCTTTGGCGGTTTTGTCGGGTTGTGTAACTACCTGACCATCTTTTTTAACACCCAGTATGGCCTGTCCCCCGTTCGTGCCGCCGATATCACAACCTTTTGCGTCATAGCGGGCAGCTTCTTCCGACCTGTCGGAGGTTACTTGGCAGACAAAATCGGGGGTACACGCATGCTGACATTTCTTTATACAGGTGCCTGCATCATGCTTGTAGGCGTGTCTTTCCTCCCTCCCCTTCCTGTTGTCGTTGTCATGTTATTCTTGGGCATGATGTGTCTTGGGGCCGGTAATGGTTCCGTGTTCCAGCTGGTTCCACAACGATTCGGCAATGAGATCGGTCTGATGACCGGGATTGTTGGCGCGGCTGGAGGCTTAGGCGGATATGCACTTCCGCTGATTCTGGGTCAACTGTACAGCTCCTACCAATCCTATACACCAGGATTCGTTATCCTCAGTCTTATCGCTGCCGCATCCATGCTGCTGGTACTGATTATGCAGTCCAAATGGCGCGGCCAATGGCTGAAAAAATCCTTCACAAGCAAAACGGAATCCACATCCCTCACTTCATAAACGATATGCGTGACCAACATCATAACCTGAAAAGAGAACAGCACAGCCCGTCGGCTGCTGCTGTTCTCTTTTTTTGTCAGGATGAATATTTACGAAAGACAACGACGGCATTGTGCCCGCCAAAACCAAAAGAATTGGACATGCCAACCTGCACTTCAGCCTCTCTCGCTTCATTTGGCACGTAATCCAGATCACACTCCAGGTCCTGCTGCTCCTGATTAATCGTCGGTGGAATGAGTCCATGCTGCAAACTCTGGATCAGTGAGATGGCCTCCGCTCCACCAGCAGCTCCTAACATGTGTCCTGTCATTGACTTGTTAGCCGTTACCGGAATGCGATAAGCAGCTTCACCAAAAAGTTGTTTAATCGCTCTGGTCTCCGAGAGATCTCCCGCTTCGGTACTGGTCGCATGGGCATTGATCAAATCCACCTCATGGGGCTGAAGCTTCGCATCAGCCAGCGCAGCTCTCATGGCGAGATATGCTCCGCGTCCTTCCGGATGGGTCGCAACCATATGATATGCGTCTGAACTGGCTCCATACCCAACAATCTCGGCGAGGATCTGAGCATTTCTGGCCCGTGCGTGAGCCAGTGATTCCACGACCACAATCCCTGCCCCTTCTGCCATAACAAATCCGTCCCTCCCTGCGTCAAAGGGTCGACTCGCCGTTTCATAGGTTTCATTTCTTGTCGATAATGCAGTAGCATTACCGAAGCTCGCCAGAGAAACTTCAGTGATGGCAGCTTCTGTACCTCCGGCAAAAATCACATCGGCGCCTCCGTCACGGATGAGCCGATATGCTTCCCCTATGGCAGTATTGCCAATGGAACAGGCAGTCACAGGTGAAAGGGTTGGTCCCCAGCATCCGAACTTCATGCTCACCATGGCAGCTGCCATATTGGAAATCATCATGGGCACAAGGGTTGGACTGACCCGGCCAGGTCCACGTTCTGACAGCAGCTTTCCTTGCTCCATCAGTGTTTGAATGCCGCCAATGCCGGATCCAATGTATACCCCTACTCGCTCCCTGTCCAGCTTCTCCATATCCAGACCCGAATGCACGAGGGCATCGTCAGCTGCTGCTACAGCGAATTGGCAAAATCGATCCATACGGCGTGCTTCCTTGCGTCCGAAACGCCCCTCCCCGTCAAAATCCCGGACGACACCGGCCATTTTTGTTTTATATAAAGTTGTGTCAAAAGCATCAATACGTGTTACGCCTGATTTCCCTTGCACAAGCCCGTTCCAAAATGCATCTACATCATTACCCAATGGTGAGACGATCCCCATTCCTGTAATAACAACCCGTTCTCGTTCCATATTCCAATCATCCTCCTTGGACATTTCTTGCTTGCGACTGAACTTCTGCATTTATATTGGCACGTGCAATATCCTATTACAAGTTGTCAATTATAATAGTATAATGACTACCATGATAAATGAGGTTGAGGTGGAATGAGATGAACCAAGATGTCCGGCTTCAGGCATTATCCGTATTTCTGAAAACACAACGTGCCAAAATTGCCCCGGCGGCGGTGGGATTGCCAGAAGGCACCCGGCGCAGAACACCGGGCTTGAGAAGAGAAGAAGTAGCGCAATTGGCGGGTGTAAGCACGACATGGTACACCTGGCTTGAACAGGGGAGGGATATTCAGGTATCCCATTCGGTACTCGATAACATTGCTTCCGCCCTCAAGTTGACCTCGGATGAACGAAAGTACTTGTTCTCTCTCGCCATGGAGCATTATTCAGAGCTCCATATCCGTGAGGAAGAACCTTATCAGCTTCACCCTTCTTTGCAAAAGATACTGCAGGAGCTCCAGAATTGTCCCACCATCATTTCGGACCGTCGCTGTTACATCGTTGGCTGGAACGACGCAGCCCGCCACGTCTTCATCGATTTTGAGCAGATTCCTGCCGAACAGCGAAACATGATCAGTCTATTATTTGAACGGAAGGAATTCCGAAGACTTGCGGTAAACTGGGAGGATTTTGTTCTCGGATACCTTGCGATCTTCCGTGCTTATTACGGTCAATATGTAGATGATGAATGGTACAATTTATTTCTAAACGAAATGATGGATCGATATCCGGAATTCCATTCCCTGTGGAAACAAAGCAGTGTAAGCAGCGCCCCGGATGTTCTGATCGAATTCAGACATTCCCGAGCAGGCAAAATGTTGTTCGACCTCACCTCATTACAGGTTCAGGGAAGTACAGATCTGCGATGCAGCATATATACACCTGCACAGGATACAGCAACCGAGCGGAAACTGATGCGCCTTATGGAACGGGAGAAGGAACGTCACTCCAATCCTAACGTTTAAGCATTACAACATGTATAATCAACAACAAAAAAGATCCGGGCGGGTTCCGCTCGGATCTTCTTATTGATCAGTCAGTCCTTTTGAATCAGGTACTGATCACTTTATTCACATTAATCTTTATTTAAACGCCGGAATGGCAATGTCAGCATACTTCTCTTCAAAGAACGCCTTCACTTCAGGTCCTGCCATACGTTTCGCCAGCTTCTGAATCGCTTCGGAATCCTTGTTGTCCTCACGTGCAACCAGGGTGATGGCAAAATGGGAATCATCCTTCTCCGTGAATAGTGCATCCTTCTTCGGTGTAAGTCCCAGCGGGCTTGCATACGCTGGTGTCATGGCAACCAGATCCGCATCATCCAGCATGCGGGCCAGCATCAGCAGATCTACTTCCTGGAACTTGAAGTTTTTTGGATTCTCGGTGATGTCTGATTGTGTTGCATTGAAACCGGCGCCTTCTTTCAGCTTGATCAGACCGTTCTGTTCCATCATGACCAGGGAACGTCCAATGTTGGACGGGTCGTTGGCAATAGCCACCGTTGCTCCTTCAGGCAGTTCATCGATGGATTTATACTTTTTGGAATAAGCGCCATAGATCGCGTTGTAAATCGGCTGTACAGCGACCAGATTAGCGTTATTTGCTTCGTTGAATTGGTTCATGTAAGGTACATGCTGGAAGAAGTTTGCATCCACTTCCTTATCCGCCAGTGCAGTGTTCGGTTGAACGTTATCGGAAAGAACAACTACTTCCAGATTAACCCCATCTTCTTTCAGCAAAGGTTTCACAATATCAAGCACATCTGTCATTGGCGGAATCAATGTAGCTACTTTCAAGTTGACTTCCTGTGTGGTTTGGCTGCCTTCATTGCTTCCTTCCGCAGCAGGTGTTTCGTCTTTTTTACCACACGCGGCTACAACCAGCATTACTGCCAGCAGCATAAGTACCATTTTTGCTTTCATCTGTGTTTAACCCCTTCATCATGTAATCTGTAATGTGATACTGAATTCTTCTCATCTGTAAACCCTGTGTTTCATCATGACCTCCGGTCGAGCCAGCGGGACAGTCTGCTTCCGGTAAACTGGATCATCTGTACCAGAATGATCATAACAATGATCGTAAATACCATGAGATCTGTCTCAAATCGCTGATATCCGTACCGAATGGCAAAATCACCAACGCCTCCACCGCCCACTATACCCATCACCGTGGAATAGGAGATAAAGCTGATCGTTGCTGTGGTCAGTCCCAATACGAGACCTGAACGTGCTTCCACATACAAAAATTTCACCACAAGCTGCATCGTCGATGCACCCATGGATGATGCAGCCTCAACCACACCTTTGGGCACGTCGAGCAGAGCCTGCTCCACCAATCTCGCATAATAGGCAATGGCAATGACCGACAGTGGCACGGCTGCCGCTAGCGTGCCCATCGCCGTTCCCACGATCATTCGTGTGAACGGAATCATGAATACAACGAGCAGCAAAAACGGGAACGAACGAATGATATTTACGAGGCTCCCTAAAATAGTGAACAGGGGCCGGTTCTGATACCGCTGCCCTCTTCTGAACAGATACAGCAGGGTGCCTAGCGGAAGGCCGATCAGAACAGCTGCCGCGATCGAGATTCCAACCATGACAAAGGTCTCTCCGATGGCCTGCCATATTTCATGCTGATATTTCAACACGGATTCAGGTATCATCATTCATTGCCCTCCACTCCCGCCGTCGCCGCTTCTTCACCAGTGAGCAGGGATGTCAGCAAATCGGGCTGTGGTGCGGGAATGCTGCGAACTTCGGCTTCTGTCAGCGTCCGGACAATACGTCCTTCCTTCATAACAGAAATCCGGTGGCAGAGTCTTCGCGCAACCTCCATCTCATGTGTAACCAGCACAATAGTTACGCCCAGCGTCTCATTGACGTGACGCAGCACGTCCAGAATACCATTCGTCGTCTGTGGGTCGAGCGAAGATGTCGGTTCATCGCAGAGCAGTACATCGGGCCGGCTCGCAAGAGCCCTTGCGATCGCCACACGCTGCTTCTGTCCGCCACTTAACTGGGCAGGATATTGCTTCGCCTTATCCTCTAAACCCACAAACTTCAGCACCTCAAGTCCACGTTCTTCCCGTTCTCTCCGGGATACACCCGCCAGTTCAAGAGGCATGCACACATTGCCGCTAACCGTCCGGTTGCTCACCAGATTGAAATGCTGAAAGATCATGCCAATGGATCGGCGCGCCTGACGAAGACTGCGTTCGTTCATTCGTGTCAGGTGCTGTCCACCAACGGTTACTTCACCCGTATCCGGTTTTTCGAGCCCATTAAACATGCGAAGAAGCGTAGATTTCCCTGCACCACTGGAGCCGATGATACCGTGAATCTCCCCCTGTCCCACTTCAAGCGAGACAGAGCTTAACGCCTCGAATCCCTGATCGGCCCGGGACCCGCGTTCGTTATAACGCTTGCTTACGCCATATAATGAAATCATGGAGAATCCTCCTGCGATTAATCGTGCATGGTTCTTCGAGAACACATGAAAGAAAGCCCGCACAGCCGATAACCGGAGCGCGAGCAATCCTGTTCATTTATAATAATGCAACATTCGTTGTGAGACAAGCCTTAACGAGAGATATCTGTGTTTAATTCCTCTGCATTATATAAGCTAAATCGTCCGTTCGACGAACCGATGTATACTTCATCCCCTACCCGATTCATGGTTCCATTCTTGGCGTCCCTGTCCCGGTGTTCCGGTGATCCCATGACTACGTCATGCACGCGACCAATGAGCGTACCATCCTCTTTGTTCATGACCAGCAGGTCCTCACCCATGGGTAACAGCAGTTGATCGTCAATCAACAGGTAACTTCCCTGGTTAGTGGGGTACTTCAAGGAGGAGATGGTGTTTTGTGCATCCCAGCGCGTCTCCCCTGTATGATAATCCAGCGCAGCCGGGTAACCGTTTTTGATCACAAATAATTGATCACCTTCCACTAGTCCCCGTTCAACTTTATCGTTCAATGTCCACCTTTTTTTGTTGTTCTTGGCATCATACAGTGTAGTTGTAAAATCGAAATAGTCTCCATAGTGATCGCCTTTCTTGTTCTCCCGGATCAGCAGCATACCATCATTCAACACTTCGAAACGCTGCCCGTTCCTGGCCGGAAAGTGAGCGAGCTTCTTGCCTGAAGTCAGATCGACTAACACCCACTGATCCCCGAGCAGCATCCAACGTTCAGACAGTGCCTCCGTGAACGGATCAAGACGGGTTATTCCGTCGAAATACGGATCATTCTCGATATAATCCACAGTGGGTTTCCCTACCTTGATGCTCCATACCGTCCGACCTGAAAGCCGGTCGGCTGCAACCAGCTGATTTTTCTCCCAGTACATGACATACGGGTCATCTGCCGTCTGATTGAACAATTGGTATCCGGCACTCAGCTTTCGTGTCCATAGTGTTTTACCATTAGAGCTGTTAAGCACCGTTATTCGTCCCTGACTGGAGCCTTCCTTAACCGGACTATCCACTACCACGACATTCTTCGCAGCTGTAATCCCACGAAGTGACAGTTTGGAGCCCGGCTTGTACTCCCATATCACTTTCCCATCCGATAGTTTAATGTGACGTATGCGGTCCTTGTATTCCTTATCTCCCGGAGCATAAGACGTATAGAGGGTTACACCCTCGCGCTTGGTATCCGTATATGCTTGGAGTGCCCCGAATCCTGCGTGTATTTCCCACAAATTTTTCCCGGTACTCCGATCAAGGGCGTACACGGATTTATCATAATGCATGCCGCTAAATCCGCCGTCGTCTCCTTTCATCAGAAGCACATCCTCTGTTGCTGCTTGCAGAAAGGGATAATTCAATTCTCCCTGATTGGTCCATGTTGGTTTCCAGGGAAAAGTTGAAGGCAGCGTTTTGCCGAGAATTTTGGTTGTGAATTGATAGTCGTCAGAACGGCTGAAATGCCAATCGGAAGGTACGACATTGTTTCGATCATCCAGCGTTAGGTTCCAGCGTGTTTGCATCAGTCTGCCAGCCTTGTTGAATGTCACCAGAAACTGTGCATCTTCCCGTTCATATCGCCAGGTCTGTCCAATGCTCATGGAATAATTGGTTTCATTCAGATTCTGGGAATTCTCTTTCCAATCCGGTTCGCCAAGCCATTGTGCGACTTGTTTGGAGGTTGTGGTTTTGCTGAGCATAATATCCGTCAGATGACGCACATCTGTTGTAGACATGGAAGCTTGATCCCCAAACCAGGCGTCAGCTACATGGGCACGCTGCTGTACATCTTTCGCCTTAACCCAGAGTATTGCCGGACGATATACATTCGACTCTTTGTTCCAGATATGCGGAGCAATCGATATTCCATACCAGTCCTTCGTCTTTGCAACGATTAGGGCATGATCCGTTAGAACATCATCAGAAGCCCAGCTTGTCTGGCTCCCAGGATACAGATACAACTTACTGCCTGCTCGGAGTGTAAAATTTTGCGGAGTGGACCTTTTCAGGGTTTTGCTCTCTTTGGATGCATACCATGCAGGTACCCAGTGATCCCCTCGACTGTCATCCTTGAACCTGAGCCATTCTCCCCGAACAGTGTGCACTTTTATTTTTTCTTCACTGGACGTATAGTACTGTATTCTCATCAGATCAACGGGAACGCTATTATCAACCGTTTGGGCATACAAAGGCAGGCCTTTCCCCAATGTTACGGTTTCCCCAACTTTATAGGTTACTTGTGCCGCTAAGGCTTGAGTAACTGAGCCTGAGGCCTTCCCTTCACCTGCGGATACGTTTAAATCTAGCACCAAGTATCCCGTAACCATCAGAGCGGCTACGCCGGTCATGCTAATCCATTGGTAACCCCTCTTGCGCCAGTTCCCGCCTGTCTTCACGTCTGTTCACTCCATCCGTTTGAAGTTATTTCCATTAAAGACGGTTTGAAGAAGAAAAAGTTACTACCTCTGCGAAAAATATCTCCTGTCCACTATCACCTAACATCCAACATTGCCGGGTAATAAGGGAAGGCCCAGCCTAACGTATAAGCTATGGTAAGAAACGCGATAAAATATAATACAAACCATAGATCCGCCCGGGAATACCCGATCCGGATGTAATACGTCCGGCTTGCGCCATCTGCGAACCCTTTTGCCTCCATGGCAATTGCCATCCGCTCTGCCCGCCGAATGCTCTGCGCGAGCAGGGGAATGGCATAACGCTTCAATGTTCCGTATACGTTCCAGTGCGAGACACGCTGCTGCGTGCCGCGAATACGGATCGCATAACGCAGCGTCTGGAACTCATCCAGCAAGATCGGAATCATGCGCATTGCGGCCAGAAAGCTATAGGCATACTTGGGTGGAAGCCGCCATTGCTGCATGAGGGAGTAGAATAAACGAACCGGGCGGGTAGTTAGACCAAACAATAGCCCCGCAGCCGCCATACTCAGAGATCGAAATCCCAGGTGCAGTCCACGATAGAAGCTCTCTTCCGTGATATGTATCAATCCAAATTCATACCATGTTGTCTTACCTTTACCAAACATCATCATGCCTGTAGAGGTGGAGATAAATATCAATATAAACGGCGATGCATACAGGAGCAATCGGTACCAAGGGTGACCCGTCCAGCATAGTAACAGAAGCATCACAACAGCTACATTAACCATAACGTTCAGATTGTGAATGAGGATAACCAAGACAAACATCAGTGTCAGAAAAATAACTTTAAGGCCCGGGTTCACGGCGTGCAGCCAGGTTTCACGGTGAGGAAACGACAGCTGCATGCGCAACCCTCCCCTCGTTTACAGTCCACACTTTAGTACAATATCTGTTTACGATCTCCTGATCATGTGTAACCATGACAATGGCCGTCCCCTCACGTCGCAGACGCTCCAGCTGCCCCAGCATGGCAAACGTATTGCGTGCATCCTGCCCGAATGTGGGCTCATCCAGCAGCAATATCCGCTGTTTCCGAACCATAGCAGAGGCTACGCTCAGACGGCGTTTCTGTCCCATCGACAATTGATACGGATGCCGCCCGGATAGCTCTCCCAGTCCAAATTGCTCCAGCATATCCTGGGTCCGAGCACGCCGCTCTTCCGAAGTAAACTCTCCGCCGAGCAATGAAAATTCCACCTCATCAAAAACCGAATTCGTAACAAACTGAAACTCCGGATTCTGAAACACGAATGCGATGCGGTCAGCCAGCTCTCTGGTCTTGCCTGGGTGCTGTCCCTCCACACGGTAATGACCCGTCATTTTCAGGATATTCATCAGGGAAAGCAATAATGAACTTTTTCCGGCGCCATTGGCTCCAACGATCCCTACCCAATCTCCGTGAAACACTTCAGCCCGATCGATCTGTACAACCGGGCTCTTCCCGCGCCATCCGGTGAATTGCTTCAATTCCAGTGCAGGCTGGAGCGAACCAGGTGCCTTGGAATCATCCTTCTCGGCATCCGCACGAACGAAGGGCGGATATGTGAGATCCTTTTCAGAAATAGGTGTCTTTTCTTCCATCCTACCAGCTCCACGTTCTTCCCAGACACCCGGATACCAAATGCCGTACTCTCTGAGCATATTCCGTTCATTGGCAAACACTTGATTCGCCGGACCATCCGCCACAATCTTCCCCTCGGGCGACAGTACGATGATTCGGTCAACCACATCCACAACCTCACTAATCTTATGTTCCACGATAATGAGCGTCTTGTTCCGTGCGATCTGCTTCACCGTATCCCATACCTGAGTTGTTCCTTCATCATCCAGCAGTGCCGTTGGTTCATCCAGAAACAGAACATCCGGCTCCATGGCAAGGATCGAGGCGATGGCAAGGCGCTGTTTCATACCCTGGGACATGGATTGAATCAATACACGATGATGTTCAAAAGAAAGCCCTACCTGCTCCAGAACATGCTGGATTAGTCCCGGCATCTGTTCCCGTGGGATATTCTGGTTTTCGAGTACAAAGGCAATCTCTTCATCCGTATAGGACATGCAGAACTGGGTATCCGGGTCCTGAAAGACAATACCCGACTGGGTTGGTACCTGGATCTCATCACATTTCATCGGTATCTCTACAGACCGCGGAATGAGGCCGCTCAAAATTTGCAGCAGCGTTGACTTGCCTGAGCCGCTTGGCCCGAGCAGCAGCACTTTTTCCCCTTTACGCACAGAGAGAGACAAGCCCTGGAATACCAGGTCCTGCTCTCCCGGGAACTTGCATCTAAGATTGGTGACACCTACCGCCTGCGAATTCCCTTCTCCGTTCATTTAGTCCAATGCCTCATAATCCTGCTTGGAGACAGGTCTCAAAGACCGAGTGACGCCTGTGAGTTCCAGTGCTTTGGCAAGATAATAAGCAAACACACCGGCAATCAGGATGCTTCCAATGAAGCGG
Source organism: Paenibacillus xylanilyticus (assembly GCF_047246825.1). Lineage (GTDB taxonomy): Bacteria > Bacillota > Bacilli > Paenibacillales > Paenibacillaceae > Paenibacillus > Paenibacillus xylanilyticus_B. Next base: position 3,065,447 of record NZ_JBFOLB010000001.1, read on the forward strand.
AAACCGATAAACAGCGTATAGTTCCACGCGGAGAGTGAATCAATATAACCGTATTGATAGTCCAGCAAAAGAGAGGCTGCTGCTGCCCCGATGGCGGCAAGACAGGTAACGAACAGGTTCGTTTTCCGGTACAAAAACGCGGCGAAGAAGATTTCTGCTCCAAGGCCTTGCAGCAGACCGTACACCAAAGTAGACATCCCCCATTCACTTCCTAGAAAAGCACTCACGGTTGAAGCCGCGACTTCAGCCAGAATGGCCACCCCAGGTTTGCGAATGATGATATAGGCGAACGTGCCCGCCATAAACCACATGCCATAAATCATCTGTTCCGCGTGAACGCCGAAAGGCTTCATCAGATCATACGTCGGTCCCCATATTTTGTAGATGACTCCGAATACAACCGCGATTACAATGGTCACCAAAATATCGGTTAATTTTAATTTGTTGCTGCGTACTGCTGTTGACATGTTCTCTACTTCCTTCCTCTGTTCCCCTCGGGTTATAGAATGAAAACAAAAAAGCCTCCCCGGTTCCGGGCAGACCATACGTATAGTGTACAATCATCACGATTCGAGCCATGCAGAATAAGATCGAAGCGGGTCCTTTCACCAGCAAGCATACTCCCGCTCGCAATCAGAGATGATCCGTTCCAATTTTTCATACAAGATACTCATCATGAATCCATGTTCTCTACGCTGGCATTACCCAGATCAGATATACGGTCAGCGGCACAAGGCCGCAATCTCAGCCCAACTTCATTGAGCTCCCGGTTCACTTTATTTCATTGCTACTAATGTACACCACATGGGTATTTGTGGCAATAACATATAAGTTAGACAAGGTTTCACACTGAAAAAATCAGTTTAAAGAAAAGATGCCAATTCCATTAATATGAAACATTTAGGAGATATTGGTCGTCTATATACGGGAAAGGGGATTGATGATATGAATACATTCAACACAACTTGGCAGCAAAAAAAGTGGAAATTGATCCTTGCCGCTTCGATCGTTACCGCAGGTACGGCACCTGCACTGCTGTCATCCACTGTAGTGGAAGCGGCAGCGGTACACCAGCCAGCAGCTTATATTAACAATGTTCCTGCTGAATATGATGTGGTTATCCGCCAGGGGGTTACTTATGTTGCGCTCACTGAACTGAAGTTTCTGGGTGACTATACTTTCGGATATAACAACCAAACGAAACAAATTAGCATCCGTACAGAAAATGACAATTATGTGCTCTTCCCAAACAGTAAAAACATAAAGAAAAACGGACAGGCTGCAACGCTGTCATCTGCTCCGATTCTGGTAAATGGAAAAGCGATGCTTCCACTTCGTGCAATCAGTAAAGCCTTCGGTGCACAGGTTCGATGGAACCAGGCCGCCAAGGAAGCTTATATATATACGCCAAGTGAATCGGTGACCCGGGATTACGGCAGTTCAGATCTGACCATTGCACGTGAAGCTGCACTCAGTCTTCCGCGTTTTTCGGAATTAAAACAGACACGCCTTGAAATCCGTAATCCACTGGGTCCTGTCGACTCCTCTATGACTTACATTTTTGAAAAAGGACAGAAGGACCGCTTTTTTGTCATAGAAGATAATGATCTGATCAGTTATTACGAAATTAAAAATGGAGCCGCCCTGCTGAAATGGCAGGCAAACGTGGGAAGTGCTGCCGGAACAATTGGAGATCTGTTCTTTATCAAAACCAAAGCTGTAGCTGAAGCAGGGAAGCGACCATCCGTAGCTGGTCAAACTCTCGTATCGTTCCAATACTCTCGCATGCTCGAAGAGACTTCCTATGAGGTCATGAATAAGTCTGGCTCCATTGATTCGGGTTCCACTGCACCGCAAAAAGACAAAATCATCGTTGCCGTTCCAGAAGAAAACTAACTACTACTGAGAAATCTCAGAGACATGCAACTTTTTTCAAAATCTTTTCATCCCATCCTGTGGGTAGGACAAAAAGGCATCCTTGGGGGTGCCTTTTTGCTACTTTTACAAAGAGGAAGTCTGAACAAGAGCCAACTGTATCCTCTTTACCTCCTGTTGACATGCTATCCTCAATATTGCGTATTCCCCGATTGGCTTGTTTTGCCTGAAGCAAATCCCTTGAACAGCGTAGGCACTTTGGAGTAACGGGTATTCGTAATTTTGCCCACTGTAGAACTGCTGTCTGTGCGCAAAATGGAATCTTTTACATTGGAGATGTTTGAGCTGTCCACGTTCATCGTTACCGCGTAGGAGGTTCCCCCATTTTGGCGTACCAGCTTGCCGATATCATCAGCTCGGAAGTTTTTAATGTTAATGGTCCCCGACGCATTCATTTGAAATACCTTGTCGTAGGCTTTGTACGCTGCCCCGCCTGTAATATTGACAGTCCCCGCAGATTTAAGCGTAAATGCATCTTCACCAACATCATTCCAGGTCACATTCTGAATATTACAGTTGCCATAACAATGCACACCATCGGCTGCCGGTGCTTCGATGACTACATTTTTCAGTGTAGCCCCTGCCTCCAGCCGGAAAATGGGCTTCTGGTTCTCGGCCTGACTACCATCTCCCAATGTGTTCGGATCTGCGGCTACACTTTTTCCTTTACCATCATAAGTCTCGCCCTTCTTGACGATAATCGTTGTCTTTACAATTTCGGGAGCAGCAGACACGGGTAATGCACCAAATACGGAAGCGACCAGACCTGCGGACAACAGCAACGTTAACATTTTTTTCATGCGTAAATCCTCCCTTATTCAGATGAATTGGTGTTCAATCCAGCTTGTCTTCCCGGAACCCCAGAGGTGCACCTCTGCCCTGGAACCTATCCTGATCCTACCAAAAAAGGAGTGTAACGATAATAATCATTAGATTAGGTGTATCCATTGCGGCTTGCTGTCTGCTGTCTCGGCATTCTCAGCTAACCGCCTCTACATGAGATGTGCTGATCTCAACTTCGGGTGTGCTCTATTTACAGCCTTCAACCCGAAAAAATTGCACTGAAAATAAAAAAAAGATCATGTTATCTGTCTCCAGACAACATGATCTCGGGTAAGGTCAAAAGACCATCCAACTTTAACTAAGCTCCAAACCGCTGGCGATAGCCGCATTTCCGGCAAAGTTCCTCTACGGCTTCACGCTTGGAGAAACCATAAACCAGATTGTTCGCCCGCTCGCCTTCGACAATCTCCGAGAATGACTTCTCATGGACGTTACCGAGATTAATGACACCTTCCCCATCGAGGCAGCACGGAACAACCGTTCCATCCACCAGTACGGCAGCCTGATTGCGCAGCGCATGGCAGAAGCCTTTGCCATCATCCTCCGGTGCATCCAGACTTGGCCACTGGAACTCGTGGTCCTGATTGAGATAGACATTCGGCGCAATTTTGACGCCGCTGCCTGGAACCACCTTTTCCTCAATGCGGAAATCCAGGTTGAACTCGCGCTCCAGTACCTCCAGGGTTTCCCGGTTGCGATTCATCTGGGCATTCGTAAAATTATCCTGCGTCAGGTTCCAGAGTCGGAACGAGATAATTACATTGTGTTTCACAGCTTCCCGGGCAAAGGACAAAATGTTGCTCAAGTACCCCTCACGGTCCGTTGACCCTTCGTGCCCATCGAAGCTGTGCAGCGAAAAGTTCATTTGCCGCAAGGCCGGTTTGCCAAGCAGCTTGTGCTGGGTCTTGGGCAGCAGCGTACCGTTCGTTGTAATGTTAACTTTGAATCCCTTCTCGTGCGCGGAATCCAGTAACAGATCAATTTTGGGATGAAGTAACGGCTCCCCTTTGACATGCAAATAAATATGTTTGGTATGTGGTTTAATCTGATCCAATATATTGTTGAAGACTTCAGGATCAATGAATCCTTTGGCACGTTTGGTCTGTGGACAGAAGCTGCATGCCAGGTTACATATGCTTGTAATTTCAATATATACTTTTTTGAACGTTTTCAACTCGGGGTCCCCATTCTGCTTAGGAGGGAGAACAGTCCCACCCTCATTTGTAATCCGGCTCATATGCGCCTTTACCATTATATCGGGTTAGGAAGCCAAGGTAAATCGACCAGCCTGTTAATTTCCTTTTCTCCTCGAATCCATTAATTACGTTCACCTATAGATTCTTTCAATCGAAGTATAGGATGTATTGATTGTCCGGGTTATTGTGGTTGCCGAAACGCAATGCTAGAATCTAAACAATTTAAAACCAAGTTAAAACGTAAGAATAATAAGCTATGAGGAGAGTGTATTCATGATTACTGTTAAGGCACCTGCAGTATATGTACACGAAGCTAACATTCTTGAGCAAAGTGGTCCACGGATTGCACAGCTTGGGCAGCATGTTCTGATCATCGCCGGTGAGTCTGCATTAAAAGCCGTAAAGCCTTACCTTCTTCCTTCACTGGAGGAGCATAAGATCAAGTTCCATGTGCAATTGTTTTACGGTGAGGTTACGATAGGCCAGATTGATACTTTTACGCAGCAAGCTTTCGATCTGGATGTTGATCTGATTATCGGCGTCGGTGGTGGTAAAGTGCTCGATCTGTCCAAAGCGGTGGCCGAGCAAGCCCAATTGCCCATTGTAACGGTCCCAACGATTGCTGCAACCTGCGCTGCCTGGTCTGCCTTAACCGTGCTCTATGATGAACAGGGCCAATCTGCAGGATATCGTCCGCTGCGCCGTTCGCCTAATCTTGTTCTGGCTGATCCTCATATTCTGGCGAGTGCACCAAGACGGTATTTGGCCGCTGGGATCGGTGACACACTCGTAAAATGGCATGAGTTCGCCGTTAATCTAAGTGGCAACGCCACCAGCCTCACTCTCCGAAACAGTGTCAGCACTGCCAAGCTTGCACTCGATATTCTCGAAGCGCACGCCATCGATGTCTATGAATCCACTGATACAACCGGTAGTACACCTCAATTCCGTGATGTTGCCGACGCCATTATTGTGCTCGCAGGCCTTGTAGGCAGCATTAGCGATGGATCACTTCATGCCGCAATTGCTCATGGGCTACATGATAGCCTCACCAAATTACCCGAAACACACGCTTCACTGCATGGAGAAAAGGTAGCCTTTGGACTTTTCACCCAGTGGATCCTTGAAGGTAAAGCAGGGGATGAGCTTCAGGAGCTGACCACTCTGTTACATAAGCTGAATCTGCCTATCACTCTTGCCCAACTCGGCATACAACAACAGCCTCAGGAAGCTGCTGCGCACATTGCAGCAGGACTACAGCTGCGGGAAGGCAGTGCGGCACATCTCTCCTTCGGAGTTAGCACGGCGCAGGTAACCGAAGCCATCCTTCAGGCAGACCGCATCGGCCAAACATTCATAGAATCCAGTCAGTCTAGTGAAAGCAGTACATACACCAAGGAGGTTTCCTCCCTATGATCCGTCCAAACCGCCAGTATACTCTTCCCTTAACTGCCTTTCTGAGCGCGCTTCTGTTGTTGCTGATTTCCGGCTGCTCTGCCGGAACTGATAATCAGGCCGCCGGTACAGGCACAAAACCGACAGTAGCATCAGCTGCTTCGAATAAAGACGTTACTATTCGGGTTGGTCAGACCGGATGGGGCAATCTCGAATTGGGGCTAAAAGCCGCCGGACTCGATGACACCCCCTATAAAGTCACTTATAACGTATTTCAGGGAGGTAACCTGATCCTCGAAGCGATGGCTCCAAATCAATTGGACTTTGGTGTGACCAGTGAAATTCCGCCCATTTTTGCATCTCAGGCTGCCAATGGTGGAAACTTCAAAATTATTGCGGTACAACAAGGCAGCACCTTAAATCAGGAGGTCGTTGTTCCCAAAGGTTCTTCTATCAAATCAGTTGCTGACCTGAAAGGCAAGAAAGTTGCTTTCGTAAAAAATACAACAGCCCACTATTTCCTGCTCAAAATGCTGGAGGAAGCCGGACTAACCTGGAGTGACATCAGTCCGGTCGAACTTTCAACAGCCGACGGACTCAGCGCCCTGATTAGCGGGAAAGTGGATGCCCTTGCCAGTTACGGCAATGCCATCATCTCCGCACATCAGAATGAAGCAACAACGCTCGCCAGCGCCAAAGATATCCTGTCAGGCAGCTTCCTTGTAGCCGCGTCCGATCAGGCTATTGCAAATGCGGAACAGAAAGAGGCCCTAGCCGATTATCTGGAGCGAATCAACAAATTCAATGATTGGGCTCGTGCCAATAAGGATGCGTGGGCTCAAATTACAGCAGATAATACCCACCAGCCGGTGGAACAAGCCCTTAAGACCTACACGGATGGAGAAGCACAACGCCCATCACGTATTGTTGCCATTTCTGATGAGGCCATCAAGTCCGAACAGGACGTAGCAGATACGTTTCAGCAAGCGGGAATTTTTGGGCAGGCAGTCGATGTGAGCACATTCTGGAGTGATGCACTTCAAGATCAACTTCCAGCTCCAGGTAGTCAATAACGAAGGAAGCAAGGAGGTAGGCATAACGTGCGGTCCAAAACCTTTAACCGGGCATGGTTTAACCAGTTCATTCCTTTTGTTGTACCACTACTCATTCTGGCTCTGTGGCAATGGCTGACTGCATCCGGAGTTGTTGCAGCCAATATTTTGCCCCGTCCCGCTCAAGTACTGGAGGCCTTCATTCGTCTGCTTGGTAACGGTGAACTACTGAACAATATCAGTATTAGCGCCAGACGAGCTTTGGGAGGATTCCTCATTGGTGGGGGTCTGGGTTTTCTGCTGGGAGTGCTGAACGGCATCTCCTCCCTTGCGGAAAAGATCGCCGACTCCTCGGTACAGATGATCCGTAACATTCCGCATCTGTCCTTGATCCCCCTCGTTATTGTGTGGTTCGGGATCGGTGAAGAAGCAAAATTATTTCTCGTTTCCCTGGGTGTATTCTTTCCGGTATATCTGAATACGTTCCACGGCATACGATCGGTCGATCCCGGTCTGATTGAAATGGGCAAAGTATATGGCCTCAGCCGTTGGTCCCTTTATAAAGACATTATCCTACCTGGTGCACTGCCTTCCATTCTCGTGGGTATTCGTTATGCACTTGGCATTATGTGGCTGACCCTTATCGTAGCCGAGACGGTTGCGGCGGATGCGGGGATTGGCTACATGGCGATGAATGCGCGGGAATTCATGCAGATGGATGTAATCGTCTTAAGCATTCTGCTATATGCCCTGCTGGGCAAGCTGTCCGATACCATCGCCAAATGGCTGGAACGGCGCTGGCTGCGCTGGAACCCGGCTCTATCCCGCAAGTAAAGCCAAAGGAGCGTGAATTGATCCATGAGCACAAGTCAGATCAGTCCTTTTCTTCAAGTAGATAGGGTTCAGAAATCGTATGATCAGCGGACAATTCTATCCGACATCAATGTCAATGTAAGACAAGGGGAATTTGTAGCCATCGTTGGACGAAGTGGTTGTGGCAAAAGCACTTTGCTGCGTCTGATCGCCGGGCTGGAATCCCCCTCTTCCGGAAGCGTTATGCTGGGCAACAGAAAGCTTGGCAGTACAGCACCAGAGACACGGTTTCTGTTTCAGGAAGCCCGACTGCTGCCTTGGAAATCCGTGCTCGACAATGTACGGCTGGGAATCCCCGACAAGAACAAGGAAGATGCACGCCAGTCGCTTCGCAATGTAGGACTTGGAGAGCGTGAAGGTGACTGGCCGGGGGTATTATCTGGCGGACAAAAACAACGTGTTGCCTTGGCACGGGCACTCGCAAGTCATCCGCGTTTACTGCTGCTGGATGAACCGCTGGGTGCATTGGATGCTTTGACCCGAATTGAGATGCAGCAATTAATCGAACGCTTGTGGGTAGAAGAAGATCTGACTGTCATTCTGGTCACTCATGATGTCAGTGAGGCGGTTGCGCTGGCTGACAGGGTGCTGTTAATCGAGGATGGTCATATAACGATGGATACCCGAATTACGCTGGAGCGTCCACGTGTTCGGGACAGCGGGTTTGCTCATTTTGAAAATCTTATTTTAAATCGCTTGTTGACTCCTCCACAAGAGACACCACAGCAGATAGCCCAGAAACAGATATCATTCTCGATCTAATTCCACTGGAAAGAAGGTATGATTATGCAATCCCTCTCAACCGTTCCCTCTCCTCCTGTTAAAGATCTGTTAAATCAAATTCCGGCTTATACACCTGCCAAATCCATGGAACAGATCCGGCGGGAATTGGGACTGGAAAGTGTAGATCGACTTGCAGCGAACGAGAATCCGTTTGGCTCTTCTCCCCTGGCAGCGGAAGCAGTCAGATCGCTGAGCTCCGATCTTCTGGCTCAATACCCCGACGGTTCCAGCCAACTGCTGCGTGACAAACTTGCGGAACGTCTGGGTGTGCGTACCTCCCAACTGGTATTTGGCAGTGGATCATTCGAGCTCCTAACCCTTACCGCCCAAGCCTATCTTAATCCCGGCGAGGAATCACTCATTCCGGTCCCCTCCTTTAATTGGTATAAGGGCGCTACGCTGCTGGCAGGCGGGGTTATTCATGAAGTGCCTTTGGTCAACCATTCACTGGACCTGGAGCAATTCCGGCAGCGGATCAATGCTTCTACCCGAATCATCTGGCTGTGCAATCCGAATAATCCAACCGGAACCATTTTCACGGCAGATGCCCTGCTTGGTTTACTCGAACATGTGCCCTCCCATGTCGTGGTTGTCCTGGACGAAGCGTATTATGAATTTGCGGAAAGTGAAGATTATCCTGATACGGTTAAGCTGCTGGAGCAGTATAATAATCTGATTATTTTGCGAACCTTCTCCAAAATATATGGACTTGCCGGCCTGCGAATTGGATATGGCATCGGGAATGAAAGCATCATTGAAGGCATTAACCGGGTCAAGCTGCCCATCAGTTTGACAGCCACCTCCCAAGCCGCTGCTTCAGCCAGCCTGGATGATCATGAATTTGTTTCTCATTGCCTGCACTACAATCGTCAGGGACGGGAAACGTTAATGCAGTCCTTTGATCATTGGAAGTTACCCTACATCCCTTCCGAAACGAATTTCATGATGGTGGATCTGTTGCAGGATAGTGGACCGATTACCAAAGAATTGTTAAACAGAGGCATCTCTGTCCGCGGCGGTGCCGAATTCGGCATGCCTACCTGGCTTCGGATTACAATTGGCACACCTGAACAGATTGCCCGTCTGATCGGTGAGCTTGATTCACTGTTACATTCAAACAATTAGAATAGGTCACTTTCCTAACTTCTTTACGCACACTTCTTTTAAGCCGCCCTCTTTACATCTCGCGTGAATGTGATATATGCTGTGTACACAACTGCATATCTTGAACGATTGCACTAGGGGAGCCTTGCGGCTGAGACGAATAAATGTATTCGGACCCTTTGAACCTGATCTGGATCATACCAGCGGAGGGAAGTGGAGCGGACTTTTAGTTAACGGATTTTTTTCATATTCATATGAACATGAATGTCGGTTGAACTTAACAGGCCCACTCATTTCTCCGGAAATGGGCGGGCTTTTTCGCATTTACTTACATACAGATCGCAAACAACGTGCATTTCCGTTCAGGCAGTTTTTATTCCAAGGGGGTCCAGGAACCAAATGAGCAACGATGTACAGATTGACAACATGACCTTTACTTTTCCGGATCAGAGACATTCCCCCGTCCTCTCCAATGTGTCGATGTGTGTAAAAAAGGGAGAGTTCGTCTCGCTGATCGGCTCCAGCGGGTCGGGCAAGAGCACACTCTTCAAGCTGCTGGCAGGCTTGCTTGAACCGACAGACGGCACGATCGAAATTGCTGGGGTGCCGCCTGGACAGCGACTTGGGCGAGTCGCCTACATGCCGCAAAAGGATTTGCTGTTATCCTGGCGGACGGTTATGGAGAACTGCCTGCTTCCCTCGGAGCTTGCCCCGAGGAAGCAGGACAAGGTAAAGCTGCGAGCTGACATTATGGCCGGACTCGACAGATTCGGCTTATCCGGCTATGAGCATGCCTACCCGGACAAACTGTCCGGCGGCATGAAGCAGCGGGTCGCCCTGCTGCGCACCTTGCTGACAGGAGGACAGCTGATGCTGCTGGACGAACCCTTTGGCGCGCTCGATGCCATGACCAAGCGGGAGATGCATCGCTGGCTACTTGAATTGTGGGAAAGCCTCGGCAAAACGGTGCTGTTCATCACGCATGATATCGAAGAAGCCCTGTTATTAAGTGACCGGATTGTCCTTCTGACTCCTGGCGGTCGGCAGCTGCTGGACATCACGGTGCCTCTGCCCCGTCCGAGACATTCGGGCATGGTCTACGATCCGGATCTTATTCAGATGCGACAACGGTTGGAGGAACAACTACATGCGAAGCTTTAACGTCAGCAAATGGTTTGCCCGCTATGGCCTGTTCGCTGCGCTTCTCCTCCTGATGCTGGTCGGCTGGGAATGCATCGTGCGATTAGGCTGGGTCCCTTCCTTCATTATCCCTGCACCTACATCGATAGTGAGTTCTCTAGTTGAGCATCGGCATCTGCTCCTGGGAACCCATCTGCCTGCCACATTGATGGAGGTGGCAGTTGGCTTCGGCTTGTCCATCGTTGCCGGAAGCGCTCTGGCAGCGGGCATGCACCTCAGCCGTTCGATTGAAAAGGCGCTGTATCCCTTCATTGTGATCAGCCAGACGATTCCACTCATTGCCCTGTCCCCCGTATTCATTCTATGGTTTGGCTACGCACTCTGGAGCAAAGTGGCTGTGGTGTTTCTGATCGCTTTCTTTCCGATTGTGGTCAGCACCTATGATGGTCTCCGTCAAGGCGACCCGGAACAGCGCGAACTGCTGATGACCATGGGAGCACGCAAGTGGGATCTGTTCCGCAAGCTTCAGGTACCTCTTGCGCTGCCCTCTTTCTTTTCGGGATTGAAGATGTCGGTGGTGTACTGCGTGGTTGGCGCAACCATTGGCGAATGGCTCGGAGGCAGTAAAGGTCTTGGTTATTTCAGCCGCAGAATGTCCAGCAACATGAATACCGATGCAATGTTTGCCTCCATTCTGCTGTTATCCTTGCTGGGCATCGGTCTGTTCGTGCTTATTGCCTGGCTAGAGCGAACCCTTGGATTGAAGCCGAATGCAGACCATGCAGGCAGAGGAAAGTCGATGAAAAGGCAATCGCAATGAGATAACAAGTGCTGCTCCTTCCTGTCGATCTCTTTGACACATATCAGCGATTGGAACTAAACAAAAATGAACGAAACGAGGCCCATTTATCCATGAGAAAAAAGAAACTCTTTCACATCCTGCTTCCTGCCCTCATCTGTTTACTGTTGATCGTCAGCGGTTGTGGCAATACAGGTGACAACCCATCATCGTCCGATTCCATTCCTCAGGCACAGGGCAAAGATTCAACAACAACCGGATCGTCGTCTGGTGACCATGATTCATTGTCCATCATGCTCGACTGGTATCCGAACGCAGTCCATTCCTTTATATACGCAGCACAGGAAAAGGGATATTTTGCAGACCAAGGTCTCGATGTGGACATTCAGATGCCTGCCGATACGAATGATGCGCTCAAACTTGTTGCTGCTGGCAAAGTGGACCTGGCGCTGAGCTATCAGCCGCAAATTTTGCTAGCCCGTGGAGAAGGCATTCCCGTACGTTCCATTGCTGCTGTCGTTCGGCATCCACTCGTTCATCTGCTGACGGAAACGGACGGCAACGTGAACTCGCCCAAAGATCTTGAAGGACTGACGGTAGGGTATTCCTCCGTTCCCCTATATGAAGCCATGGTGCGTACGATGATTAGTCAGGATGGCGGCGATCCGGACCGCATGAATTTGGTGGATGTCGGTTTTGATCTGATCCCTTCGCTGGCCTCCGGTCAGGCCGATGCGATCATGGGTGGTTTTATCAATCATGAACAGTTGATTCTGGAGAAAGAAGGTCATCCCGTTAAGTCGATTAATCCAGTCGATTACGGCGTGCCGGATTACTACGAACTCGTTCTCACGGCAAGCGACGAGGGAATCGAGGCGAAGAAGGATCAGCTCACCCGCTTCGTCAAAGCAATCCAGGAAGGTCAGAACTATGTGACGGAGCATCCGGAAGAAGCATTGAACATCCTGCTCGCACACGAAAATGAGACGTCCCCGCTGGATCGGGAAATTGAAACAAAAAGTCTGGACATTCTGCTTCCGCTCATGACCGAAGAAGGTACCCCGTTTGGCTGGCAGGAGTCTTCCTCCTGGGAAAACGTGCGGAAGTGGCTGGTACAGCGTGAATTGGTTCCGGATTCGATACAGTCCGAGGATGCGTTTATCAACTTGCAGGAGGAGTAAGAAGTACAGTTGCTGCTATAAAAATAATGGCTTATCAGGAGGGAATTTTATATGTCATATCTGGCACGTGTTCGTACTCATAATCCACTTGTTCACAATATCACCAACATCGTGGTCGCTCCCTTTACAGCCAACGGTTTGCTTGCACTCGGTGCCTCTCCCTTCATGGCCTATGCGCATGAAGAGGTAGCCGATGTCGCCAAAATGTCCGGAGCGGTAGTGCTTAACATTGGCACACTGGATAACAAGGTGGTTCAAGCCATACGCCTCGCCGGACAATCGGCCAATGCCCATCATGTACCTGTTGTACTCGACCCGGTAGGAGCTGGCGCTACGGCCTATCGCACGGATACGGTTCAGATGCTCGTACGTGAGCTTCGACTTACCGTACTGCGGGGTAACGTGGCGGAGGTCGCCAATGTCATAGGCGAGAACTGGAGCATCAAGGGTGTCGATGCAGGCCAAGGCGAAGGTGACCGCACCGGGATCGCCGAGCGGGCAGCGCAGAAACTCGGCTGTGTAGTTGTTATCACCGGACATGAGGATGTCATTACGGATGGGCAGACCACGTTCCTGACGCAAAATGGACATGCCCTGCTTACCCAGGTCACTGGCGCAGGATGTCTGCTCAGCTCTATCATAGGTGCCTTTGCTGCGATTGCTCCGTCAGGAGAAGAATTGCTCGGCAGCGTTGTCGAAGCACTCGCCTTCTATGGCGTTGCGGCAGAGATTGCGGCAGAGCGCACATCCAGTCTTGGGCCAGGCAGTTTCCAGATCGAACTGTTAAACCAGCTTGCGTTGGTAACCCCGGAATTGCTTGCGCAGCGGGCTCGGGTACGCCAGGTTGGCGGTGATGCAGGATGAGTATGGCACAGGCACTCACAATTGCCGGGTCGGATAATGGCGGCGGGGCGGGCATTCAGGCAGATCTGAAAACTTTTCAGGAACTAGGTGCTTACGGCTTGTCTGTCATTACGGCTGTTACAGCACAGAATACGCTTGGCGTTCAGGGGGTATATCCGGTTCCCTTGGAAGGTATCGCCCGGCAGCTCGATTCCACGGGTGAAGACTTTCAGCCTGGGGCGGTAAAGACAGGCATGCTCTTCAGTGCAGAGACCATTCGTTTGGTGTCCGAGAAATGGCGGCAATTCGGCTGGTCCAATCTGGTCATTGATCCGGTTATGGTTGCGAAAGGCGGTGCCCCGCTGCTTCAGCAGGAGGCGGTGCGGGCGCTCATCACGGAGCTGCTTCCCCATGCACTGATTACGACGCCAAATATACCGGAAGCGGAGCTGCTTACCGGGATAAGCATCCGGAATCTGGCGGAACGTGAAGAAGCCGCCAAGCAGATCGTGCACATGGGCTCTGCGTATGCTTTGGTCAAAGGTGGTCATGCTGAGGGTAACGGGATGATCGTGGATGTGCTCTACGACGGCACGTCCTTTCATTATCTGGAGAACGTGCGGATTGTAACACGCCACACCCATGGGACGGGCTGTACCTATTCCGCCGCCATCACGGCCGAACTGGCCAAGGGTTCGTCTGTACTGGCAGCCGTAACAACCGCGCGAGCATTTATTCAGGCAGCCATTGAGGATGAACTCGGGATTGGGGCCGGTCACGGGCCGACGAATCATTTTGCGTATCAGCGCAGACAGCGGGGTGAGCAGTGATGCGCAGATGGGATGCAGAAGCGGTACGCCGTGCGATGCAGGTGTACTTGGTGATGGGCAGCGTAAACACTTTGCTGAACCCGGTGGAGGTGCTGCGCCAGGCCATCGCTGGCGGCATCACGCTGTTCCAGTTCCGCGAGAAGGGAACTGGTGCACTTACAGGCGAAGCCCGCATCTCGCTTGCGATGCGTCTTCGCGAGGTGTGCAGCCAGCACGGCATTCCGTTCATCGTGAACGATGATGTGGAGCTGGCTGTGGCGGTAGAGGCCGACGGCATGCATGTCGGCCAGGACGATGCGGACGCGGCGCTGGTACGCGCCCGCATCGGAGCGGGGCGGATGCTTGGCGTATCCGCCCACTCCGCGGAGGAAGCCCGCCGTGCCGTGCAGGCGGGCGCCGACTATCTTGGCGTCGGGCCCATGTACCCGACGCGGTCCAAGGCGGATGCCCACGCTGTGCTGGGCCCCGCCGGGGTGGCGGAACTGCGCGCCGCAGGCATCGCAGTTCCGGTGGTCGGTATCGGCGGCATTACGCCCGATACCACGGCCGCCGTGATGGCGGCTGGAGCCGACGGCGTAGCCGTCATCTCCGCCATCGCGGGCGCGGCCGATGTGCGCGCAGCGGCTGCGCAGTTCGCTGAGGCGGTGCTCGGGATGCAGGCGTAAGCCCTGCCCTCCCTGCACCGCCTCCCCCTTTTCACGCTGAGGCGACGATGTTCATCCTGATTGGCAACCCTCATGAATTTTTCAAAGCCCCTCTTTTCTATCCGGGATGCAAGCCGTATGGCTCGCATCTTTTTTTACATGATTACCTGTTGACTCTCACGTAACGTGACGCTGTACAATCGGTGGTGTAAGGAGGTATTCCACATGGCCATGAAAGTAAAAGAAGTTGCCGAACTTGCCTCGATCAGTGTGCGCACACTGCATCATTATGACGAGATCGGATTATTGACACCGGACGAAGTCACTTCCGCCGGTTATCGATTGTATTCAGATGCCAATCTGGAAATGCTGCAGCAAATTTTGTTTTTCAAAGAGCTCGATTTTTCCTTGAAGGATATCAAAAGCATTATCACCAACCCCTCCTTTGACCGGGAGGAAGCACTAAATATGCACCGCCGTATTTTATTGGAGAAGCGCCAGCGCCTCGACCAAATGATCGCCACGATTGATAGAAGCGTCCTGCACATGAGAGGAGAGATTCATATGACTACAAAAGAACAGTTCGAAGGATTCGACTTCAGTGAAAATCCGTATGAACAGGAAGCAAGAGAACGCTGGGGAGACCAGGCTGTGGATGAAGCGAACCGGAAACTTCAGAGCAAATCTCCCAGGGAACAGAAGGCTCTGTCCGATGAAATGAACAAAATCTATACCCGCTTGGCAAAACTTCGCCATACAGACCCAGCCTCTGATGAGGCTCAAGAGGGGATTACCGAATGGTATACCTATCTGAACAACATGGGCAGCTATTCTCCGGAGGCCTTCAGAGGACTCGGACAGATGTATGTGGATGACGAGCGCTTTACCCGTAATATAGATCAATTTGGTGAAGGCTTGGCCTTGTTCATGAGGGATGCGATGGCAGTCTTTGCCGACCGCAAGAGCTAATGGTTCCCTCATTAAATTCGATTCCACTCCAACTGCAAAGAAGGGACGTACGCCATTAGGCGTCACGTCCCTTCTCCTGTATCTCAGCCGCAATGTGATCGACCCCTTCCGGTCTTTCACTCTGAGTACATTTTAAGTTTTATAACCAGCAGCCATATTGCACTGTTCCCGTTACTAGACTCCGACTCTGTTTACGCCCTTGGCGCATGGTCCGATGACGATGCTGGTGATGCCAGGCTGGTCTTCGCCATCCGTCCCGGAATCTGCCAAGCGGATACCATTGCCAGTACGATGAACAACAGATCAACCGGCTCACTGAAGTAGTCCGTAATGGTTGCGAAGAATTCACTGATGATCTCACCATCGAACGCCAGCTCCATCATTCCGATATCACCGAACAGCTGGGATGTAAAATAGATAACCGTAAGATATTTGCCCAGCAAAATGCCGAGAAGTGCAAAAATGACAGCTATGATTTTATGTACCGTTGCAATCCGTTTGTTGGAGAACAAAACCACTGCGTACCCCGTAAGTGCCCCAATCAGGATCGCGACAAGCCCAACCTCATATTCGGTCGATGCTGCGATTGCTGCCCACACGGCTCCCCCTACAATTGCTGCAATTAACCCGCCGATGATCGGCAGGCCAATCTTGATTCCTTGTTTCTCTTCCACGTGTCTTTCCCTCCTGAGTCATGCATATGCTAATTTTCCAGAATTCACCTTTCTTATGAAACCACAAAATGTGCTTTCTTTCAACAAATTTCTGCTTTTTTTCTGAAAATTAAGAGAAAGGCATTGGGGCAATTCCACATCATTTATATGCAACACAAAAATCCCCTCCACCAGCCTTAAGCTGAAGGAAGGGATCTATGAATTACATCATTTAAAGCGAAAACTCCGGTTACTCTTACACTTGCGATGCGTTGGAAGGTTGAATGACTGCAGCAATTTGGGCCAGAATGGCATCTACGGAAGCTGGATCGTGCACATCATATTCATCAATGTTCAAACGAAGTACGGGGCAAGCCGTGAATTGATTAATCCAAACCGAATAGCGCTCGTGCATATGTTCCCAATAGGAACGATCCGTTTGGATTTCCATCTCGCGTCCGCGTTCCGTAATCCGATTCAAAATGGACGGCAAACTGCCTTCCAGATAGATCAATACATCCGGATGCGGGAAATACGGTGTCATCACCATCGCTTCAAACAAACTGCTGTAGGTTTCAAAATCTGTGGCCGACATCGTGCCTTGATCTGCATGCATTTGCGCAAAAATACCTGTATCTTCATAAATGGAACGATCCTGTACGAATCCCCCGCCCAGCTCAAATATTTTCTTCTGTTCCTTAAAGCGCTCCGCCAGGAAGTAGATTTGCAAATGGAAGCTCCAACGCTCGAAATCATGGTAGAACTTCTCCAAATATGGATTATGATCGACCTGTTCCAGAGAGGTCTTGAAATTCAAACGCTGTGCAAGTGCTGCCGTTAACGTAGATTTCCCCACGCCAACCGTACCTGCTACCGTAATTAATGCATTCGCCGGAATGCCATAGTTATTCATGTGATATACTCCTTTATCTGGTTAACAATCTGTCTGAAATGTTCAGGATGCTCTACAAAATCCAACTGCTCTGCATCCACTTTAATAATCGTAGGCGGGTTGGCGCTTTCTGCCAAGTAAGACATGCCTGTCTTGTAATCCGCAATCAGTTGTTCCATATATGCCGGATCCATGTCCTGCTCAAAGGAACGTCCACGTTTGTTAATGCGGTACATTAACGTATCAAGCTCCGCTTCAATATATAACACCAAATTGGGTTTGGGCAGATCATCGGTTAACAGATGGTAGATCTGACGGTACTTATCCCGTTTGGTTCCTTTCAGGGTACGTTCGGCAAAAATCATATTTTTGTAGATATGATAATCCGATATGACGGGCGTATTTTGTTTAATATAGTGTAGACCTGTGTCTTCCAACTGCTTGAACCGGTTGCATAGAAAAAACATTTCAAGCTGGAAGCTCCACTCGTCAATATTTTGATAGAAGGAAGCCAGAAAGGGATTCTCTTCTACAATTTCCTTCACCAGCGGAAGGTTCAATTCCTTGGAAAGCATCGTTGCCAGCGTGGTTTTCCCCGCTCCAATCGCACCCTCCACCGCAATAAACGGGGCTGATTTCATCGTGTTCCTGCTCCTCCTTGACCTCATGCGTGTTTCCGTTTCTGTATAGACCTCACCTATTGTATCACAGCTTCGCGGAGTCGATGGCCAGTATTTTATGTATATAAATGAATTTTCACCTATAGCCCGAAACATCATATAAATGGTAAAATACCCCTTTGTTAACCAACTTGTTTTTATATTACATGCCGAAGGAGATTACACCTTGATGAGTTTGCTCAAAAAGTCTATGAAACTGCCCATGATGATTGTTCTGTCCATTCCACTCGTAGTGAGCGGGTGCAGCTCGCCTTCCAGTAGTGCGATATCCCCTTCTGCCGAATCGTCAAAAACCCCTTTGGACTCTTCTACAGAGACGATTAAAGCTGCCACACATTCTGGGGAAGAGCATACTTTATTATCGGATAATAAAGAAATTCAGGTCTCTGTCCCTTCCAATTGGAAGAAGTATTCCAACAAAAACGTAGAAATGTTGTTTACAGCATCGGATCAACAGGAAAATAGCGGGCTGTCCATCACCCGGGTTTCCAAATCTGACTTGGCCGCAGGATCAACTCTCGAAGATGCCTTCAATATTTTCAATGATCCCTTTTCCACAGGCTTGGAGCCCGGGCCTGATACGGATACATACAAGCTCAACATGGATTCCAAAACAGCCTCTGTCATAGAATCCAAAGGAAGTCTTAATGGTAAAGAGGTTTATTACTTGAATGCTGCCTTGGAAACAGACAATCATTTCTATCGGATCTTCCTGTTTCACCCCGACGGCTCGGCCAGCGTGGATCATGATACTTTTGTACGCATTGCGCAGTCGGTCAAGATCCTTAATGATGAAATGACAACGGAAGATCCCGGACGTTCATCTATCGTAAAAAAAACGTTAACCAGCGAGGATGGTTATGTCCAGATTCGAATTCCTTCCAACTGGTCAACCAGCCTGAGCCTAGTGCCTGACGCGGATCTGCAGGCCTCTTTCGTCAACAATGAGGATTATATGGCTGTTCTGCATGAGGCGAAGGAAGATGTGGGAGCTGACATCACCCTGCAGGATTATTACGATCTCATCATGGAGAATAACGTGAATCCGGAGGGGAATGCATCCATTTCAGAACGGGTACCTGTGACCATCAATGGAATGACTGGATGGCAGGTTGAAGTGCGAACGGAAGTAGAACGAATGAAGATCGGTTATGTATATACTTTTTTGGAATCGGCAACTCACTTCTCACAGGTTATTTTCTGGACATTTGAGAGCCGATTTGACCAGGCTAAGGATGATTACAAGGAATACACCGAAACCTACAGTGAAAGCCAATAGTTTACAAAGTACCTCTCCCCGTATGACTCGTTCATACTTGGAGAGGCTTTTTTATAGTCTCCGCAGAGCCATGCTATTTTAACAATTCAATTAAAATATGAAAAATACGAAAATAAACTGAAAGTTTTAGTGCTAAAGCATCATTTTATTTTCATTACTAACATTCATATGACTTTATTACGATATATTCCATGAATACTACATGTCTGGAGGTCCTAGAAGAGTCTGGAATGATTCGCATATACGAATAGATCAAAATTAGCTAGAAAAAGGAGAGAAACAAGTTGTTCGCTAAGATCCGATGGAGTACCATGCCTTTCTTTGCCAAAAACCTCGTTATATCTTTCGGTAGCATTATGTTGATTGGAATCATCCTGATTACAGCAGGATATCAGCTGCAAAAAAACGTGCTCAGTCAGCAACTTTATGATCAGGCAAAAATTACAACCCAGAAATGGTCTGACGATCTGGATTCCGGCAGAGTGCTCGAAGCTATGAATGAGAAAAGCTATGACGGGCCTGTACAGAAAGAACTGCGGGACTACCTGGATTCCATTCATGTATTGTATCCCAACATTGCCCAGGCTTACATCTTCGGAACCGAACTGGAGGAAGGCAACCAAACGTCCATCATCGCCATTCCGACCAACCTGGTCCAGCCTTTCGAGGAAGGCAACCTGACCGCAGGCTCGATGTACACACTCCCCCCAGAAAATGCCCAAGCAACGGTAGATATGAAGAACGATGGGCAGCCATCTTTAAGCAGCTTTTATACCGATGAGTACGGTACCTGGACAACGCTTGTATATCCGATCAGAAATGCGGAGGGCCATACGTACGCAGCACTTTACTTTGATGTCGATGCAAGCGCTATTCCCAAAGGACTTCATAAGCTTATTACATACAGCAGTATGTTTCTTGTAGGCTTCCTGCTTCTGTTTATGATCCTTCAATATGTCCTATTGAAAAAAACGCTAACTCCGATTCGCAACCTGATGAAAGGTATCGATGTTGCCAGCTCGGGGAACCTGGATGTATCCATCCAGACAGGACGGGATGATCTGGGGATCATTAATCAGAAATTCAATACGATGATTGAACGATTCAATGATACGATGTCCAAAGTCCAAATGACATCACATCACCTGTCCAATTCATCCAAGAAATTATTAGAAATCTCAGCAAATAACAATGGTAATATTCAAATCATCAGCACGAATATCCGGGATATCTCACTCGGCCTTCGCTCTCAGGATCAGGCATCCGTTGAGAATGCGCGTGCCATGACGGAAATGTCCACCGTTGTTCAAACGATCGCAAGCAGTTCCTCTGAGGTAGCCGATGAAGCGCTGAGTATGGAACAGCGTTCCCATTCCGGTCATGAGATTATGCTGCAAGTCATTGAGCAAATGAACCTGATTTCGGGTGCTGTAAAACACACATCCGAGTCCATCCGATCTTTGGAGAATCGTTCCAACGAAATTAGCGGCATTGTAAATATCATTACGGACATTGCCGGTCAGACCAATCTGC
The DNA here is from genome assembly GCF_047246825.1 of Paenibacillus xylanilyticus. Lineage (GTDB taxonomy): Bacteria > Bacillota > Bacilli > Paenibacillales > Paenibacillaceae > Paenibacillus > Paenibacillus xylanilyticus_B. The sequence continues at coordinate 3,086,071 of NZ_JBFOLB010000001.1, forward strand.
TGGCATTGAATGCTTCCATCGAAGCAGCCCGCGTGGGTGAAGAAGGAAAAGGGTTTGCCGTTGTGGCGGGAGAAGTACGCAAGCTGGCAGAACAATCACAGGAATCGGCTAAGCAGATCCGCTCGTTAATTGACGAGATTCAGCGGGATATCATGCAATCGGCGGAAGCTATGCAGCTTGGTTCCCGTGAAGTGGAAAAAGGCTCCCAAGTTACCAGGGAGACAGGCGAATTCTTCGGGGATATTCTGACTGCCACGAACAAAGTAGCGAGCCAAATTCAGGACATCTCCAGCTCTACAGAGGAAATTTCCGCCAGCACACAAGAGATGTCTGCAACGGCGGATGAACTGTCCGCGAGTGTTAGCAAGGCAGCGAACAGCAGTAAACAGATTGAACAGTCGATTGCTGAACAGGAAGCTTCCATGGCTTCCATTGTCAGTGCTTCGGACGAACTCTCTGCGGTATCGAAGCAGCTGCAGGAACTGATCTCATTCTTCAAAGTTAAACAAGTGAATTAACCGATTCAAAATGGCATCTCACAAAAAAAGATCTTCCCTGTTTCCGGGGAAGATTTCTTTTTTATCATATCTTGGTCCCATTCACTGGGATTTGTCACTTGAAGTTTCGGTATCGTCTTTCTTCTTCGTGCCTTTGCTTTTATAAGGCTTTGGGGCACTTTTCGCCCGGTTGGCACTGGCTTGCCAGCGATTCCAGCCCTTTTTGCCGGTACCGCGTCCTGTGCCGCCCTTACCCTTTGCTTTACTCATTTTATCACTCCAATAATCCTGTATATGCTTAAAAATGACCGTCCTCGGTACCTTTTATCGTAACCCAGCCCATAGTATTCACTTCCAGCATTTCTTATTATAACAAAAATCGGTGCCTTTACGTCCTTCCCGCCAAATTACATTTCAGACTTCGCTTGCCCTGCCGGCTTAACCTCTCTTAGAACCCGAAGAGATAACAGGAAACAGACGGCCAGAACGGCAGCAGCCGAAACGTAAGGATAGTTAATATTTACATCAAACAAGGCTCCAGCGACAATTGGACCTGCGATATTACCCAAGCTCGTATAGGCGGAGTTCAATCCGGCAACAAACCCCTGCTGTTCCTCTGCCAGCTTGGACATCTGAGTGCTGATTGCAGGACGCAATATATCCATCCCCAGAAATACGATGAAGGTTACAACCAGGATGAGCCAGTACGTGTGCACAAATAGCGTGAGCAGCACAAACACCGCTACGAAGAGCAGACAGATTGAAATCACTTTCTTTTCGCCAAATCGGTTGAGCAGCCAGCCGATCAGGGATACTTGCACCACTGCACCCGCAATGGAACCAAACGTAATAATGAATGCAATATCTTTGGTAGTAAAACCGAATTTGTGATCCACAAACAGAGAAAATACGGTTTCATAGTTGGCCAGGCCAAATGCCATGACAAATACGATAATAAGACTGAAGAAGTACGGCTCCCGGTACGAATTCAGCAGCTGGGATACCATCCCCGGCGTTTTGCCCTTTGTTGTACCTGCAGCAGGTTTACTTGCTTCACCTGTACTTCGTGTCGATTCCGGCAAAATAATCAGGGTGATGATGGCTGCCAGCAATCCGGCAACCCCTGCCGCATAGAACGGAATCCGAATGCCGAAGTCCGCGATATATCCGCCGATTCCCGGTCCAATGATGAATCCGGTCGTAATGGCCGCATTAATCAGTCCCATGCCCTTGCCGCGCTCTTCTTCCGTAGTGATATCTGCGGTATAGGCCATAATCGATGGGAAGATCATCGCTGCACCGATCCCGCCCAGCATCCGGGCTGCGAAGAGCAGCACTGGCGCATTGACTGCACCAAACATAAACTCTGATACGGCAAAGATCAGCATGCCGCCTACAATAATTTTTTTACGGCCAAATGCATCAGACCACCTGCCCGCAACCGGAGAAAACAGAAACTGGGTAAAGGAGAATGCTGCTACCAGCAAACCAACCGTGAACCCAGTGATATGCAGTAGATCCATATACGCAGGCATGATTGGTACCACCAACCCAATACCTGTAAACACGAGAAAAATATTAAACATTAATAGCAGGAGTGCGCCCCTGTTTCTTGTCAGTAATGCCATGATTGAATCCTCCGTAAATTGTCAAAATGTTGCTTCTTATAGCTAAAACAACCCTTTTGTTTCTTAGTAATTTTTCAATCTCAATCCTTGCTTTTGGCGATCCCGTGCAGAAATACATTCGCCGCCTGGCGGTACAACGCCACAGCCTCCTCGGGCTTCATCCCGCGAGATAACTGGCTGAGTCCAATAATGGTACTTTCCAAAATCAGCGCCAGGTGATCAACATTGTCTTCCTTGAACTCTCCACTCTCAATGCCCTGCTGCACCAATTGTCTATTGAATTGAATATGCCGCTCAAACATCAATGCGATTCGTTCCTCAATATCGTTCTCTTTCTTTTCGCCGGTGAAGAATTCATCAGCTGCCTTGGTCAGCGGATGGTTCATGTCATCCAGGACAAGCTGTTCCGTTAGTCCATAGATCTTCTCGGTAGAGGTCTTGTACAGATGTTCCTTGGAAGCCCAGTTCTCTTCCCACTCCCGATCCCACTCATCAATCAGATAGAGAAACAGTCCTTCCTTGCTTTTAAAATGGTAATAAATATTCCCCTTGCTGCTGCCTGTGGCAGCCACAATATCTTCAATGGATGTGGCTTTATAGCCTTTTTGTACAAAAAGGGCTCTGGAGGCATCCGCAAGTTTCTTCTTGGTCTGCTCGGTTTGAAGTTGCTTTTTGTTCATATCATTTCACTCTCTCTCTTGCATACTGAACATTCGTTCTGTATTTTAACAGATCGCTGGAAATTAAGCAATACAAAAGGAGAATAAGGCCAACTACCTATTCTCCTTATTGATCTTATTTTATTTTTTTGCCCTGGCCGTGCAGTATTTTCAGCTGACCATTCTCATAACCGACTTGGTAAGTCACCTTATATTTCGTGGTCACATATTCGCCGTCCTTGCGCTCATCCGCTGTAATGGTCGCCGTGACTTCCAACTCATCATTCCCTTGATCAGTGGAAGAAATTCCGCTAATGGTCACGTAGCTTGTATTCAGGTATCCTTCCCGGAAATTGGCATAACTTGTACCGCTCTGCCATTCACTGCCCAGCAGTGCATAAGCGGTAACATAATCACTTTGGTTCAGGCTCAGATAGAAATTGGTCACCAACCCCTCTGCCTCGGCAGAAATACCACTTGTCCCGGTGTTACCACCTGTCGTCTGAACCACCGTTGTAGCGTTTGGCTTCTCGGACCATGCCTGCACCCGCTTCAGCACACTGGTGATCGGAATACTGAAACCAATGCCACCCTCCTGCTCCACGACAGCTGAATTAATGCCGAGCACTTCGCCCGTCTCCGCATGGATTAACGGTCCACCACTGTTGCCATGGGTAATCGGAGCCGAGATCTGATACAGATTACTGTAAATGTACGGTGGGATCTCGAAGCTGCGGCCCACACCGCTAATAATGCCTGTCGTCACTGTGTTCTCCAGCCCCAGTGGACTGCCCAGTGCCAACACCTCGTCTCCGGTCTCTGCTTTAGCTTTGGCGATGGTAAGTGGTGTAAGCTTTTTTAGATCCGGAACTCTGACGACAGCCACATCTGTCTCTTCCCCGATTCCAATTACCGTCCCTTTGTATTCCTCATGATTAAGTGTACGGACCGTCACTTCTTTTGAACCTTCCACCACATGCGCATTGGTGATGACGTCACCCTTCTCATTGTAGAGAAAACCGGAACCCAATCCACTGCTGCTTTCAATCGTAACCACTTTCTTCTGGCTTTCCTCAATAATCTGTTTGCGCGTCTTCTTCACCTTGGTACCGGTAGCCGTCTTCGCTGCCGTCGTTTCCGTTTCCTTTGCAGCCACTACAGCCAGTCTGGGCCCACCCTGCAGCTGATCCTCCGAATGCTGATGTATCCAGAACACGCCTCCTGCCCCGGCACCAATAATGATGGCACAGGATATGATCGTACTCCATGTTCGTTTGCTCATTCCAACCTGTCCTCCTATTCCAGATACCACGTTGCATTCACAACAGAGACTTGCGCTTCCTCGTACACACCATAATAGTAGGTTTCAAAAAAGCCTTCTTCGCCAACTTCCAGCCAGCTCGGATATACATCGACATAGGTCTGCCCCAGATAGGTGCCATCTGTACCATAGATATCGACCATAATCGTAACGGATGAGATCGGTCTCGTCGCATTGTTCACGATTGAACCACTGATGTACAGGTCACCATAGTTATCGAGTGCTGCATCCACGTTCACGACGCTTACGGCAGCCGTCCGGTTTTTCAAATCTTCTTCCGCGGCTTGCTGCTCAGCCAGCTGGATTCGTTCAGCTTCCGCTTTCTCAAACGCTTTTTTCTCACTCAGCACCCGCTCACGATATGCTGTCAGTTTGTCATCCTCCGGCGCATAGGACAGCCCCTGATCTACGGTTAACAGAGCAGCGGCAAAATCTTTTTTCTTCACTTGCTGCTCTGCTTGTTTGTAACTAATCCCCGCCAACTTGTCGGTAATTTGTTTCTGGACGGCCTGTGCCTCGTTACCTTTCAGCTTCGACACCGTATCCAGTTTCTCGGCCAGGGCCTCTACCGTTGTCAAACTATCAATTTCTTTCTTCACCTTCAGTACGGCAAGTGTAACCTTCCTGTTACTTAACGCCATGCGTACCTTGGCAAAAACGGGTTCCTCTCGCTCTTTCAGTTCTTTCGCAACCGCTTGAATGGTTTTATCCCCTGCGGACAGTTTGCCTGTCTTCAGACTCGCAGCAGCCTCGTTTAACTGATTCATCAGATTGAAGGCTTTCGCCGTAATTTGACGATCCTGCACCAGTGCATCGTAATTCGGTCGTTTGGCAATGGCTGCGTCCAGCAGCTGCAGGGCTTCTGTATATTCCCCGTCCAGTGCAGCCTTTTCGGCCTGTTGATGCAGTGACTGTACCTCTGCATTCATACTGCTCTCCTGGTTGTAGTAATACGTCAGTAGAGCGCCCATCACCGCTGCCAGCAGCAGCGGGATGATCCAGCTGAAGGCTCGGCCCGGGCCCTTGTTGTTCGGCTTAGGCGCAGGCTGCTGCCTCGATAACGAATGGGCTGTGTCTCCCGTTCCCGTTTCCAGACCAACTGCCGTTTCGGCCCAGATCTGTTCCTCTGTAGTGCTTGCATCTTTTAGTTTCGTTCTACACTTTCTGCATGTGCTGTCCCCTGGACTGCTTTTGGTCCCACATACGTGACAATACACCTTGATCCCTCCATCAAAAAGAACGTATGTATGTTTGCTGTTTTTACACGAATCGACATTTATCATATAGCAAAAAGGTAAAATACACCATATGTTATCCGGATATAAATGGTTCCTTTCCATGGCATGTGTGTGAATGTGCAGTTTTATATAAATAGGACAAAAAAAACCTCCCTACTATATAGTAGGAAGGTGCTGACTATCCATTCATGTTCTACTCTACTCTTGAGCCGGAAAGCTGCTCAGGTCCATATAGGAAACTTCCCAGAGGTGATCATCGGGATCCTGAAAACTCCATCCATACATGAATCCATGATCCTGTGGATCATTGTATGGCTTAGCGCCGGCATCCAGGGCGGCTTGTACGATGGTATCCACCTCTTCGCGGCTATCTACCGATAAGGCTACAATAACTTCCGCCGTATTCGCCGAATTCGAGATTTCCTTGTTAATAAAGGATTGAAACCGTTCCTCCACCAGCAACATGGCATAGATATTATCCCCAATGATCATGCAGGTAGCAGACTCGTCTGTAAAATTCGCATCGAACTCAAATCCTACTTTGGTAAAAAACTCAACCGACTTCTTCAAATCCTTAACGGGTAAATTGACAAAAATCTGCTTGGCGCGAACAGCCACCATCGACCACCTCAATCCAATAGAGTAGATTCTACCACAAAATAACATTCCGGACAGGGCCTGTCAATGCAAAAGATTTTACGGTGTAGACTCCAGCTGCTTCAGGAAAGGCTTGAGCTTATCCACCACATAATGGCTGCCCCCCCGGCCGTTCACGCCTTCAATGACCGCCGAAATTAGGAAGCTGGGGGACTGCGTGTCGAACACGACAACGAATCCGTTCTCCAGTCCCTGTTCACCCTTCTTCGCCTTCAGCTCGGCTGTTCCCGTCTTGGCTGCCAAATCCCCCGGAAGCGAGTTCAACGCATGAGCCGTTCCTCCCGAACGGGAAACAACCTGGCCAAGTGCATCCTTAACCGTATTCGCAGCATCCGGGGTGATGACAACCTCTGGCTCGGAGGTTTCCTTTCCCTCGATCAGAACAGGCTTCACCATTTTTCCTTCATTAATAAAAGGAGTGAACGACGACGCCAGATGAATCGGCGACATCAGCATTTCTCCCTGCCCATAGGATGTGTCTGCAAGCAGCACCTCGGAAGCCAGGTCCAAATTCGCTTCGTTGGCATACTGGCTCGGCTTCAAATATAATTCGTCCAGGCCAAAGTTATCTCCAAAACCAAACTTCTGTATGCCCTCAATAAACCGTTTGCTGCCCATCTCCAGTGCCTCCTGGGCAAAATAAATGTTATCCGAATAGACAAGTGCATCAACCATATTTACCGGGGTTAGACTCTTCACCCGCTTTACGTAGTAACCGCCCCAACTCTCATCCTTGCGCCACTGCAGACCGGATATATCATGGGTTTTATCCGCTGTTGTAACCTTCTCCATTAATCCCGCTGCTGCCGTAATCGCTTTGAAGGTTGAACCTGGTGCATATCGGTTGGTGAATCGGTTGATAAATGGAAGCTGTTCATCCGCAGAATACGCATCCCATTCCGCTTGAGTGAGTCCCGTAACCATTTTGTTCGGATTGTAGGCGGGTGCACTGGCCAGGGCCAGCAGGTTGCCATCGACCGGATTCATGAGCACTGCTGCTCCGGCATCTCCGCCACTCGATAACGCCTTATACAGCTCCGACTGTGTTTCCGCGCTGATGGTTAACCGTACTTTTTGTCCGTTTACCGCATCCTTGCGTATGAGCTCCGAGAGGACTTTGCCGGATTCATCCGTGATTTCGATTAAGCCTCCGCGCTCCCCTCGAAGCTGCTTCTCCAGCGACTGCTCCAGCCCCGCTCTTCCGATCCAATCTTCAGCACGGTAATATCCTTCCTCATCCTTCTCCAGATCTTCCTGAGTGACCTTGCGCACATAGCCAATCAGATGTGCAGCCGATTCACCGAGCGGATAGTAGCGGATTTCCTTGGACTGTAACTTTACTCCACTTAATTGTTCAGGAATGTCAGACTCCTCTGTTGAACCAATGGGGACAAAATACTCCGGCTTCACCCATTTTTGCGACAGGGCATTGTTGATGACATCTTCTGACACCTTGTAATGCTTCGCTACTTGGGCAATCATGGCCTCCGGATGTTCACCAAGCTTCTCGGGCACAATGCCCCACTCGTTTACCGTGCCCTTGGTAGCAAGCGGCAAACCGTCCCGATCCACAATATCTCCACGTTCCGGCATAAGTGTCCTCACTCTGACTTTGCTTCCTTTAATCATGTCACTCAGGATCATCGAAGGCTGCCAGTTAATCCGCCACACTTTGCTGCCGTCTTCCGTTTCCAGCCGGACAAGCTTCAGTGTCTGTGTCTCGTTCACTTCTCCAAGGAAGGTCGTTAACTGCAGGTTGTAATCCACTTCATAGGCATCCGGATTCTGTTCAGGCTTGGCTGTGTTTTGCTCTCCGCTGCCCTTGTTTCCTGCTGCACTGCTATCTGCCGTCGCCTCAGACACTTTCGGCTTCACTTCTGCCTTAATCGCCGATACCTCCATGCCCGAATAGATGGCACTATACTTTTCGATAAACTGTTCCCGGTCCATGCCGGACTCATCCAGCGAAGCAGGCGTCATCAACGTATACAGCTGATCAAATTCCTGCTTCTGCAAATGCTCTATGTATTGATCCACGGTTGCCTCTGGCTTCGCTTCCTCTGCTTTGCTGTTCTGCATGTATAAATATGCCCCGATTCCGCCAGCAAACAGAAGGGGGAGAAGTCCATATATGATTTTGCGTTTTGATTTTTTCATGGTCAGATCACCTCTAATATATACTATAGATTTCCAGAGCCCCTGAAACAATGGAACAAATCTGACGAATTTATCATTAAAAATAGCCGAATGCTCACATAATATGTTTAAATAAGGAGAGTGAAATTACAGGCAAAGGAGCCCGATGATGGAAATCAGCTATTTTTTACTCCCCAAAGACGAAGTGGCTTATATCAAGTCCTCCGCTTCCATGAAGGAAGCGCTCGAACAGCTTGAAGCACAGCATTATACCGCCATTCCCGTGATTGACCAGGACGGAAAATATGTTGCTACCCTGTCCGAAGGCGATTTGTTATGGAAAATGCGGAGCACCCCCGGACTGACTTTTGATAACATGGATCAGGTTCAGGTGCATGAAATTAGCAACCGGGTATATAATGAATGCGTCTTCATCAAAGCAGAAATGGAGGATATGCTGACACTGGCAGCGGACCAGAATTTTGTTCCTGTTGTGGACGTGGACCGCGTCTTTCTTGGCATTATCCGGCGCAAGGATATTATTGAGTATTACACACGTAACATTTCTGATTAATTCAATAACGAAAGCCACCTGCAGTTTTCCCTGCAGATGGATGAAAAAAAGGCGAGCACTCTTTGCTCGCTTTTTTTGCTGCCCATATTCTCCTTTTTCTTCCATACACTCTCTTCTCTCAACTCGTTCTCACGCTATTTTAGTGTAAGAAAACAATAAACATATTGCGCATTATTCGACAAATAACTACAATAATTATCATCATACGACATAATTAAGGAGATAAGTCGTGTTTTTACAGCCCTTACGCCGCAAGGGTCCTACGGTTTTTTTCAGAATTTGTTCAGAATGCTTTAGTACAATGAGCACATCTTTTTTTTATTTAGTGCAGATCCATTTCAGTAACATCAGAGAGAGGTATTCCATTGAATTATTTAAGTACACGCAACAAGATTTTGGTCACGGCTACGGTGATCATGTCTTGTATTTACGTCATTTGGCGTACGTTCTTCACGATTCCTTTCGGCCATGGCCCTCTCGCCGTGACCGCCGGTCTTGCCCTCCTTATTGTCGAACTCATCGGCATGTTCGAACTGGCCGTCCACTTTTACAATATGACCCGGCTTGAATATCCAGAGCTTCCAGTGGTAGACAAGACGTTATATCCGGATGTGGATGTCTTTATTGCGACCTACAATGAACCAACATCCCTTCTCTTCAAAACGATTAACGGCTGTCTTAACATGGATTATCCAGACCGTTCCAAAGTACATATCCATCTGTGTGACGATTCCAATCGTCCCGAGATGCGGGAGCTGGCCGCCCATCTGGGCATCAACTACCTGACGCGGACAGAACACAAACACGCTAAGGCTGGTAATTTAAACAACGCCATGAAGCATACTTCTTCCCCCTGATCGTCACCTTTGATGCCGACATGATTCCGAAGCATGATTTTCTGACGTCCTGTGTTCCGTATTTTCTGACAGGAGAAAAGATCGGTTTCGTGCAGACACCGCAAAGTTTCTACAATCCCGATCAATTCCAGTACAACCTCTACTCCGAGAACCGGATTCCGAATGAGCAGGATTATTTCTACCGTGACGTACAGGTGGGACGCAACAAATCCAATTCCGTGATCTACGGCGGGACCAATACCGTTCTCTCCAGACAGGCACTGGAAGACGTAGGGGGCTTCTATACAGGTTCCATTACAGAGGACTTTGCAACAGGCATTGAAATGCAGAGCAAAGGGTATCGCTGCTTCGCAACCAACAAGGTACTGGCATCCGGGCTTGCTCCTGGCGATCTGAAGAGCCTCATCAAGCAGCGTCAGCGCTGGGCACGCGGTTGTATTCAGACCGGCAAGAAGATGAACCTCCTGTTCAAGAGAGGCCTGAGTTTTGCTCAAAAATTAAACTATATCTCTTCGATTACCTATTGGTATTCCGGACTGAAGAGATTGCTGTATATCATGTCACCCATTCTGTTTGCCGTCTTCGGCATTCTTGTCGTGAAATGTACGATACTTGAAATTTTGATTTTTTGGCTGCCGATGTATTTACTGACCAATACCTGTCTGCGCATGCTGTCAGGCAATATTCGAACCACCAAATGGACCAATGTCTATGAAACCATTCTGTTCCCGTCCCTGCTGCCAGCCGTCATTCTGGAGACGCTTGGCATCACCATGAACAAATTCGTCGTGACCCGCAAAGATGGTGCGCAAAATGATGACCGGAACTATCAGATCAAACAGATGATTCCCCATCTCATCCTGGCCGTGCTGTCCATCATCGGTATTGTAAACTGCATTCACTGGACGTTCAGTCAGGGCACGATCGGTTTCCTTGTGGTGCTGTACTGGCTGTTGATTAACTTCTACAACATCATGATGTCCATCTTCTTCCTCGCCGGGCGCAAAGTATTCCGCAACCACGAGCGTTCACTCGCTTCTGTGGACTGCACGATTACGACCGAAGGCGAGACGATCTCCTGCCTTACGCATGATCTGTCGGAAGGCGGAATATCCGTGATGCTGGATAAGCCGAAATACATTCCGAGTGATGTTGAGGTCAGCATCAGGCTGGTTAACGATCGATATGCGAGTGAATTTACAGGCAAGGTCGCTCACGTGGCATCCATCGGCAATCGCTGGAAGTATGCTTTTATCGTCAAGGAAATGACAGAAGAGCAGCAGCGGCAGCTGCTTCATATTATCTATGACCGCGAGCCTACGCTTCCTCAGAAGCTGGACAAGGATATCAGTACGTTTGAAGACATTCGCCTGAATTTTGTACGCAGAGGGCAGAGTGAGTTCATGTCCAACCGGAAGCTGGCACGTATTCCGTTGAATCGTACGGTGAACACATCCAAGCATGGAGCAGTTACCCTGCTCGATTTTAACTATGAATATGTTCTGCTGGAGACGTCCCGCCATGATCTGGCCTATGAGATGAAACTCCCCCTTGCCGAGGACCTGACACTGGACTGTATATGGGTGCAGTCCCTGCGCAACAAACGCGGAAATCTCTACCGGGTAACCAACATCGGGGACATTGTACGCAACCACCAAATGGAGGCCCTGGAGGCTTTGCTTACACAGTGGAATAGTGAGCAGCGGCAGCCTGGCCGTCCAAACGTCACAGCGAAAGACAAACACTTCTCGGACGATGAACTCAACGAGATGGCTTATTTATAGAGCGGAGGCAAGCAACACATGATCAAGAAGTGGAAACAACTGACACTTGTCGCCAGTCTCGCCGCATTATGGAGCCTGCTTCCGGTGCAGGCTGTTCAAGCCGAACAGCTTAATCTGAGCGGGAATACCATCCGTGCATGGAATAACGGGACCCAAGTGGACGCCAGTGTCGACAAATCCGGAAGCCTGCAGATCATCACCTCTACGCAGGGACTCCAAAAAGGCTATTATTCCGCCTACGTCTATGAACTGCGGAACAGGGACTGGTCAGGCTACGGTGAATTGACCTTCTCCATCCGCAATGAATCGGATCAGACTTTACCCTTAAATGTTGTATTTACCCGAGCAGATCAGAGTTCCGTTACGGTATCGGACGATCGAAATGTCATTGTCGTTCCGAAGGCAACCAAGGAGGCAGCATTGGTTCACCCTGTTGCAGGTCTGATCAAACTGGAGCCGGGATTTGTCGGACAGATCCGCATCCCCTTTTCCAGTCTGATGGTTCAGGACAAGGCCAAAATGACAGGCCAGGTGAAGCTGAGCAAAATCACCGGCTGGGGCATTACGACGACGACCACCGAGAATGCCAAACTGAACTTCCGGGTCGGAAACATCAAGCCTGTATCCCAAAAGCAAGCCGCTGTGGAGAATGAATTAACCACACTTCAGATCACGGGAGACGAGCGGATTGTAAAGCCGGAAGCGGGTGAATCCATTGCGCAATATGAAGTCCTAGCCGCTTCAAGCAAAGGGTTACCCAATGCTTCCTTTCAACTGGACAATCCCGTGCAAGGGGCTTCCATCACACCAGATGGCTTGCTTACGCTCCAGACTGGGGTTCAACCTGAAAGTCTCACCATCCGTGCACTCGTGAATGGAAAATGGAACCTGACCTACACCGTTATGCTGGACCGCTCAACGTCCATAAGCGTGCAGGAGAAGGATGGAACTACACGCTCCATCCCGTCACCTGATCAGGTAACCAAGGTGTTAACCCCCTCCAATCCGCTAATGAAGCCATGGGTGGAATGGCTTATCCGCATTGTCCTGACGACAGCCGGAATCATTACGCTTGCTGCCTACTGGCTGTGGAGAAAAGACCGGCACACACCCCGTGCCCAAAAAAGGCGTGCCCGCCGTGCTCAGCGCCGGGCGAGACGTCCATTCAGGATGTAAGGCTGAACTCCGGCAGGCTGGATCACATCCCTGGATGCAGGTACAGCCTGTCTTTCTTTAGCCTGGATACATGCTGCATTCTTATATGATCCTCAAGGAGGAAAGGCAGTGCTCTTTTCCAGTGTAGTCTTTTTATTTTACTTTCTGCCGCTTGTTCTGGGGCTCTATTACGTACTGAAATTCTCGGTTACGCTCAAAAACGTGCTGCTGCTTGTAGCAAGTTTATTCTTCTATGCTTGGGGTGAACCCTGGTTCGTCCTGATCATGCTGGCCTCGATCTGTTTCAACTATGTCTTCGCTCTGCTCGTGGACAAGTTCAGGGAACGGCGCAATGCAGCCTACACCATCATTACGATGATGCTGATCGTCAACCTCGGTATGCTGTTTGTGTTCAAATACCTGGCCTTTGCGCTGCGCATTGTGAACGAGAATACGGGCTTCGGACTCAGCATTCCGAACATCGCCCTGCCGCTGGGCATCTCATTCTTCACCTTCCACGGAATTTCCTACGTGATTGACGTTTATCGTGGACACGGTGCTGTTCAGAAAAATCTCTTTTACGTTGCATTGTATATCTCCTTCTTCCCCCAGCTCGTTGCCGGACCGATTCTGCGGTACAACACGATTGCGGATCAGATGGTGAATCGCAAAGAGAGCTGGGACAAGTTCGCGGTAGGCTGCTGCAGATTCATTGTGGGCTTGGGCAAAAAGGTGCTGTTATCCAACAGCATGGCTATTGTTGCGGATCACATTTTCAGCATGGGAGGCACATACGAAGTGTCCTCCAGTTTGGCGTGGCTTGGGGCGATTGCCTATACACTGCAGATTTATTTTGACTTCTCGGGGTATTCCGACATGGCCATTGGTCTGGCATTGATGTTCGGCTTCAAGTTTGAAGAGAACTTCAGATATCCGTACATCTCCAGATCCATCACCGAATTCTGGCGCCGCTGGCACATCTCGCTCGGTACCTGGTTCAAGGAATATGTGTACTTCCCGCTGGGCGGTTCCCGTGTCACCAACAAGGATAAAATGATTCGCAACCTGCTGATCGTCTGGGGACTTACCGGCGTATGGCATGGTGCGGAGTGGACATTCGTGGTGTGGGGATTAATTAACTTCGCGTTCATCGCGCTGGAGAAAATCTTCAGCTTTGACAAAGGAACACGTTTCATCCCGCTGCGGCATCTCTACGCCATGTTTATTGTTGTGATTGGCTGGGTCATCTTCCGTTCTCCGGATCTCCTGCAGGCAGGTCACTATCTGGGCAATATGTTTGGGCTGTACGGCAATGGATTCTGGAGCGATACGACCTGGATGTTCCTCAAGGAATATGCATTCTTCTTCATTCTGGGCATTCTGTTCTGCATGCCGATCGCCACCCGGATGAACAAATTGATGGTCGATGGCGCCCGTTTCCGCAAACCGCTGGAGCTGGTTTATCCCCTGACAATCATTCTATTGTTCCTGGTCTGTGTATCGTATCTGGTCAAAGGTACATACAATCCATTTATCTATTTTAATTTCTGAGAGAAGGCACATAAGCATGCACAACTTTCTTGCCAAAAAGAGAATCACCGCTTTCCTCTTCATTCTCGTGCTGGTGACGCTCTCTGTTCTAAATATGATTCAGTCCTTCGGTCCGATCAAACAAACGCTGGCATCCGGAGATTATGATATCTCTGAAACCAAAGGACTGATCCATCAGCTGGATGCGGACATCAATGAACATGTCTTCGAAAAATTCGGCTTCGTGGAGGCCTATGGATACTTGCAGTCCCTCATGTGGAAAAACGAGGAGAACAACTTCGAGGTTGTGAAAGACATGGAGGGCAAGCTGCACTATACCTACTTCGCCACCGGGCCAACGTATACGAAAGACCTGTCAGACCGGGTTGCTGCGCTTGGAGCGAATCTGGATCCTCAAACCAAGCTGACCTACGTCATGACTCCGGACAAATACGTACGTGGATATACGACCTTCCCGGACGGCATTCCCTACAACTATAACAATGAAACTGCCGACGGCTTTCTTGCCAATCTGAAGCAGGATGGGATCGATACACTCGACCTGCGTGAAGGCTTGCTGGAGAGCGGCATTCCGGCGAAGGATCTGTTTTTTACAACGGACCATCACTGGAAAATCAAGACGGCATTCTGGGCCTTCGGCCAGCTGGTGAATCATCTGGATGGCATGTACGCCAAGCCGTTGGACCCGGATCATTATTATACGGATATCCATAACTATAATGTGATTCCATATGAGGGCATCTTTATCGGATCCCAGGGCCGCAAAGCCGGTAAATACTTCGCGGGTGCAGATGACTTCGACCTGATCTACCCGAAATTCAAGACGAACTATTCGTTCTACTTCAAGACAGGCGAGACGGAAGCTGCACTGAACGGGCGCTTCGAGGATGCGCTGCTCACCACGTATCCGCTCAATGTGCAAGGAGCTACCTATGATCTGACCGCAGATAAGTATTTCACGTACCTGTACGGGAATCAGGGCATTGTTCATGTCGTGAACAAGGACAATCCGGACGGACTGAAAGTCATGTTCATCAAGGACTCGCTCGCCGTACCGATGATCTCCTTCCTATCCACTGTTGTGTCCGAGATTTACGTGATTGATCCGAGGTATTACACCGAGGACATAATGGATTTTGCCAGCAACACCGAGTTGGATCACGTCTTTGTGTCGATATCACCACAGGATCTTGTAGAAGAATTTTTCCCTTATGGAGCGAAAGATTAAGTCGGTGAACAATCATACGATGCCACTACGGTTGTAGAACAATCTTCCGATCACTGTTATCCCCGGATTTCCTTGATTGTTGTATAAAGGAAGAAATCCGGTGATAAAGGTGAACGCTTCGCTTCTTCAGATTACTTCTACCCCCTCCGTTCCAGTATGATTTTGAAAAATAAAAGGGTAACCCCTAGCCAATAATGATCTGGCAGGCGGGATACCCTTATCTTTTTTTGTAATCCAGTAAAATCAATTTCGTTCACGCTTCATCTTCTGTTCCTTGTAATAGTGCAACACGTCAGGCGGGCTGCCCTGGAAAGCACGTTCTTTGCCGTACTCATAGGCGCGGTGCAGGTAAGAATACGCCTCATCATACTGCTCCAGTCTCATGCAGACGGTGCCCAGCTCAATGAGCGGACCCGAATCGATATCCGACCCACGGGTTTGCAGTGATATTTCTGCCCAGGGCTTCGCCAGCGCATACTGTCCCAACTCCATATGTGCATTCGCATGACAGGAAGCAATCCAGCTGGCTATTTCCCAGTCCGTCTTCGGCTCTGGCAGCATTCCCCATGCCTGATCATAATAGATCAGTGCCTGTTCATGCTGCTGCGTTTCGTCCAGAACGTTGCCTGCCTCAACCGTTTCAATAATCTGTTTCTCCAGTTCGGGATGTTCCGGTGTCAATTCCTTCATAACGCCTTCTCCTCATTCAGTTCGAAGTACCACTCCAGAAATGTATTGAAATCAGGCCATTGCGGGCTGCTCTCTCCGCTCAAGAAGCGTTCAATCGACTCCCCAAGCTCCACCAGCACCACTTCACCGGTTTGCCGGTTATAGAAAAATCCTCCCTCCCCTTCAAAGCTGTCCAGCGGTATGTAAGCTTCAGGCAATCCCAGCGTGAGCTGAGCCACCGTCATGTCTTCCAAATACACGGTATTTTCCATAACCCAGCAGATCTGATAAATCTCCTGATGCCTGCTGTAAAAGGTGGGGCCATCATCTGCATGCAGATAAAACTGTGCAAAATCCGACTGAAGGTCAATATTTAGTTTCTGTAATGCTTCTTCATACTCCTTGGGCACATCTTCATGCCACCAGCCTTGGTCCTGGCAATGTTCAATCACTTTACTCGATAACATATGAATCCTCCTAATGAACTAAATAGGTTTAACCGGTATCCACACTTGAGATGGTTCACCTTGACCCCTGTACACTTCGAGCTCCGGAATTCCCGCAACCGACCAGCCTGAAACCGACCCGTTATTTAACGCTATTAAACGATCTTCAATTCCGTCTGCCAATGCATCCTGCCACATCTTCGGAATATCTCTCAAATTCTCGCCATTTACACAGGAAAACGCCCGTTTGATACCTACAATAGAAGAGCTCGCTGCAAGGTCACTTTATCCTTCACATTCATAGGATGCTCTCCTCACAAAATGAACTGAATTATTCAGGCAGCTTAACCTGGAATCAACCAACTGAGAATAACAACTGATCGAAACGCGCTTCTTCATGCAGCATATACAAAAAGGTATTCTCTTCCGCTCACGCGTTGCGCATCAGCTCCTGGAGCGAATGTTCCATATCGTTATACCTCCGCTGTGTACTACAGATACTGTATCAAAAGTGCAGGACGATTGGAAATGATCACATCATGTTCCACAACATAAAAAGAAGCCCGCAGAATCTGCGGACCTGATTTTGCAATAACGTAATGTTCCCTCATATTTTTCTATTAAGAAAAAACCTCGCGATTGCGGAACGTACGATATGTGCCAAATAAAATTACTATAGTAACTACAGCCATGATGATCAGATACAAATTCAAATAGGACAGCTCCAGCCCAAATATGGAATAGCTAGCCGGAGTTTGAAAAAGCCTCGTTACCCGCATCATGGTACTGAATGAAAAGTCCTCAATCCACTTGGCCCATCCCGGGTTAAAGTTCAACACATCAAATGCCAGATAAGGCACGCCTACAATCGCAACATTAATGACTATGGCTGCAAACGACGTTGAACTAAGCGCAGAGACGCATAACACAATGCATCCAAAGACCATGCTGCCTGCCAGATGAGTGACAAACTGTACTCCATAATACTGAACTGCCGATAACCGATAAGGGGTGAACTCATAGTCAAAGCCCCGAAAATACATCCCGACACTCTGAATAGGTGTACCTGCCCCACCCAAATTTCCAAACCTTAACCAGTAAATCAGCAAGTTGACACTTGTAAATAAGATGACGCATAGCACCACATATCCCATGGAAGCCATCAATTTAGCTGATACGATTTGGCTTTTCCCACGTTTGCTGCTGCGCAGTAATGCTGCCGTTCCCAATCTATATTCCTCTGCAAATACGGGTGCCAGTCCCAGCAGAATCATGATCATCATAAAGAGCACTCCAAATTGATCAATGTATTCCAACAGATAGCCCCATGGTTTATTATAGTGAATTTCCGAGACGGTTACGGTTCGTTCCATGGCCTTCCCGCTATCATCATATCTGGTGTAGTTCTTGATGGATTCCGGCGAAAATATGGAGATCTCATAAAATACACCATATCGATTCTGATTCTCTTCTTCACTGTAACCCTCGCTTTGCATCTGATCCTGCGCTGCCTGAACCTTCTCCTCCGTAATGGCTCCTTCATAGGGCTTGTAATATGATGTACCGTTCAATGGCCCGGAATGTCCGAGACAGGCGTATAAAACAAGAAGCACAAGCAGCCCGGCGAGTGCCAGATAAACGCTTTTACGTGTCATCATTTTAATAAATTCGAACTGGGTCAACCGAATCACGATGTGGCCTCCTCATCAAAATAGTGCATATATACGTCTTCAAGTCGAGGTGGCTCTGGTATAGCTTGTGGGACAGGCCGTTCTTTCGCCAAGATTCTAGCTACAATGCCATCAGGCTGATAGGACAAGCCACTTATCTTGAAATGAGAGGTAAGTTCAGCAAGCTGCTGCTCCGTTAACGTTGCCGTCCAAACGCTGCCTCTCATATTGTTCATGATTTCTTCCGGCGTGTTCCGAGTGATCAGTTGACCTTCGTTCATCAGAATCATTTCCTTGCACGAGAATTCCAGGTCAGAGATAATATGCGTTGATAACAGTACAATCCGGTCTCTTCCCAACTCGCCGATAATGTTGCGAAAGCGAATACGTTCCTTGGGGTCAAGGCCAGCCGTAGGTTCGTCGAGAACTAGAATTTGCGGATCATTCAGCAAGGCTTGTGCAATTCCGAGCCTCTGCCTCATGCCTCCAGAGAACGTACGAATTTTATGCTGTGCCTGCTGTTCCAGATCAACCATTCGTAATGTCTCCTGCACACGAACAGCGGCTTGAGTCACACCCAACCCTTTCAACGAACACATGTACATGAGAAATTTATGAGCACTGAAACGATTATAAAATCCAAAGCGCTGCGGCATATAGCCCAATAAACCGCGATAACCGTCTCCCATCTGTTCAATGGATTGTCCATCCAACATAATTTGTCCCGACGTTGGCCTGGAGATGTCTACAAGCATGCGAAGCAATGTTGTTTTGCCCGCTCCATTCGGACCGAGCAGACCGTAAACGCCACCGCTGGACAGTTCCAGCGAGAACGATTTTACAGCCCACTTGTTTCTGTACTTCTTGGATACGTTATCCATGGTCAATATCAAAGGAATAACCTCTTTCCGTTTGAGATGTATATTTTCGCGTCATCTGACCGATCTGACTGATCAACAGAATCACTCCGCATAATGCGAGTGCAATAAGAACTGGCGTCTGGATCGATTGCACCAGGGTAATGAATTGTGGATTGCTTAATACAAGCCATAAGAGTCCAAACCATACGACCAAGAAAATACTAACAGCTGTCCCACCCCGGACACGCATAGCCAGCCACAAACTAGCCCCTGCCGCAATTATTAGCTGCGTATACCATAGACCGATGGCACCCCATGAAATGGAACCTCCTGCTCCCCCGGATACCGCCAGCATAAGAAGCACCACAAATGCCATATTTGCCGCGAGCACAACGATCAAACGGGTGAGCATCAGCTGCTGTGCCGTAATTTTACAGGTCAACTCGATTTCCATCAGTCCCAAATCCCGACCTTTGAATACTTCCAACAGTCCGAGAACAAAGGGGACAGGTACCAGTACAAGCCCACTCATGTACGGGTTTATGGTGCTGCGGGTTCCCAACCAGAATCCGCACAACAAAAGCAATGCACATACCAGCCAGTACGATTTGTGGAAAATCATCACCTCACCCCAAACGAGCTGGAACAATTCTTTTAGTGACCTCCCAGGGGATTGTTGTAGATGATCGCTCATCTGTCCCGGCATGTGTGCCTCCAGTGCCCTGATCGTCTGATCGATCTCTATCTCGGATGGAAACTCAACCACATAGTCATCTAAATAAGGGGCAATCTCGGTGTACTCCTCCATCTCCAATTCAGCAATATGCTTCCTTTTATCTTGGCTTCCTGTACGTTTCATCACGCTCACCTCCCACAATGATCTCCTTTAATTTCGTTATGCCCAACCGTATGCGTGATTTCACCGTCGATTCGTTGGTTCCCGTCAGTTCGGCAACTTCCCTGATCTTCAGTCCATTGTAATAGTTCAGAATGACTGCGTTCCGCTGCTGTTCAGGCAAACTCAGTACCGCCTGCCTGACCTGGTCGTTCTGAAGCCGTTTATAGAAGATGTTCCACACATTCTGGTGCTCACTGGCAGGGAGCGCCTCTTCCGTTAACTCACTAACTCTGTTTTGCTGTTTGAATTCGCGTCCCCGAAAATAATCCATGCAATGGTTCACTGCAATCTTCAGCAGCCAGTGACTGAATTTCCCGTTTTCCCGATAGCCACCAAGAGACTTCATCATTTTCACGAATACCTCTTGGGTTAGATCATAAGCAGTGTGATAGTCTCCCGTTTTCCGGTACACATAAGCAAATATCGAATGATAATGCCGCTTCACCAATACTTCCATCGCAGCTCGGCTGCCTTTACGAATCTCATGAATCAACTCTTCATCATCCAACGCTCCCTCACCCCCTCAATTCAATTAACGATAACTTGATCATAAAAGATCAAAAATGTTTATTACATTTATTTGCATCAAGCAAAATTAGCCAAATGCCCATATTCCCGATATTGCTATATGCCTAGTGATCTCATGTCGTATTTATCACATCTTTTCCTTATCTCTAGTGAAACTTTCGCCTGCCTCTTTCGTCTAATTACTGATTAACAACAAAGGAGATGACTATGCGAATAACCTGCAGTCCAGCCTATGCTGGAAAGATGATTGGATCGATTGATCTACAGCCATCCAAGTTTAGTAAGGGAATCTCAGGCAATAGCCAAATTACCGACCATGTTGATCCTGGGCTTGTTGCTATTCCCTATGTGGAAGACCCGGCTTTCGGATCTCATTTTGATGGGATGAAGATCATGAAGGGAACCTATAAGGAAGAATTTCACATGAGCTACGATGTGGAATTTACGATTGATGTGGATAAAAAGGGGTACATCACGCAATTTGAACATACCTTTCCGTTGGAACGCTATATCGATCTGGTGAAGACCCAGTCCTATAAAGTCATCAAGACCAATTGGCGCGGACAAGCATTTCATGTGATGACTTACAGCTACCCGGAGGAAGTAATTAACCCGAACAATGTCATTTTCAGATGTAATGATGCAGAAGATGTATTTGTCGTAGCCGACCTTGCTCCTTACCGTGTTGATGGTGTCGCAGTACAGCCGAACAATCTTTATCTTCACCTTCGTGCATTGATCTCAGCCAGAGATGATCTCTATCCGATTGATTATATGTGTGAGCCAGATTTTGATCTGAGTCTGGACTAAACACGACAATACATAAATGGAAAGAGCACAGGACTTCCTTTTACGGAAATAGCCTGTGCTCTTTTGGGGATCGATTTTAAATAATCGCCTGACCAAATCCTTGCGCCACTTCGTTCATCCTTTCAGCAAGCCTTGATCTCAGACCGCTCATCCAATCCGGCTCATGCGCCCAATGTTCTGATGTCGACCGGAGTATACGTACGTATCCGTACAGATTGGCAAAGCGCCGGCAAGCCGGAAACATCGATTCCATATCATAGTGTTCTCCTGCTTCCGCCCAGTACCCCTGGATAAACATTTGCTTCCTCTGTTCCCATTGCTCCGGCTTCGTTTCCTCACGCAAACTGTCCAGACTCTGCTCCACATCCATCGCGTACCAATGATACATGGCATCATCGAAGTCAATGGCGTAACAGGACTGACTTTCCGCATCATAGAACACATTATCCAGCTCAAAATCGTAGTGAATGAATCCGAAATTTTGTTTCGTTACAGGCCAGGTCGACAGATGTGTACGGAGCATTTCCACTTCATGAACAGCAGCAGTCTCATCTGGAAAGCCCCTCAATCCCTCCTCCATCCAGTCCAGCACATCGGTATAACTCCAGCGTTTCGCCCCCAGCGGCGTATATTCACGAGCCAGATGATGCAGCTTGCCCAGCGCCTGACCATAGTTGTACAGGACCTGATCATTTAGATCTGTACTGCCAAGCTGCATACCGGGTACCCGCTTGAATACAGAGGCATAATACATGCCCCATGGTGTTTGGACCTCCAAGAGCTCTGTACCTGCGTTAGAAGGTACTGCCTCCATCGCTCCATATTGGCACTGATGAAGATAGCTGAGCACTTCCAGCTCAGCGCTGAGATTGGTTTTATCTTTTTCCGGGGCTGGGGCAAAGCGAAGCATTCTGATCTCTCCCTGATCCCTGAACGGATACACGGCGTTTGAAGATATACGATAATACCGGAACATATCCAGCGACTCGGGGTCGTAACTCCAGTTTTTCAAAATCATCTCGGCGAGATCGCTATTGTGAAATAAATATTTTAATTTTAGCATGGGCAGTTCTCCTTTTCGGCCATTTAGTGCAGAACTCATTTAGATTCCGAACGGCTGTTTTTGCGCGCAAAAAGCCGCAGGCTATGCCTGCGGCTTAAAAATTTCGTGATGCATGAGTCATTTGCGAAATGCATGAGCAAACAAACCTCATCAACACCAGAAAATGAGCAGTTATATCCCTATATCCCGGCAGACTTCAAATCGCCATCCGAAGCAGTTTTCACCTCGTTCTGTCTCCATCTGTCTACCGCATCTATTCAGTTCATCATCACCTTAATTGTAGTCAGACATTGCATCATCTTAGCCCGTCGTTTCATGACGCTCACTCCCTTCGGGAATCAAGTTATTTCCATATTACTCCATTCCAACACTGTATGCAATCGTTATTAGGACTGGATAACAGCCATTCGTTCCACCGTTTCCGTGTTCTCCTTGTACCAGACCATGACGACATCTCCTTCTTTCAGATCAGACACCTGGATTGTTGTCGAATTGGTGTTTTGGCTGGTGTTCCCCCGTCCTCCCATTGCCATACCTTCAGTGATGCTAACATCAGCATCTAGGGTCAACTTCATTTCAACGCCGGTTTCATTCATCTCCATGCTCCCCCCGGGAGCGCCCCCTTGCTGACCCAGATTATCGGAGTTCTGTGATGAGTTGTCCTTAAACTCAAGCAATTCCACAGTGACTGTATTCCCGTCGATGGAGATAATTCTGCCTGTAAGATCGGCATTCATCATGCCACCCCTTTCACTCGGTCCCCCTGTTCGGCCGTTCATGCCTGTGCCCCCGCCTCTCGGTGTCCCTCCGTTCATATCAGCGCCACCGTTCATCATCCCACCACCATTCATGCCTTGCGCAGAACCGGTATTGGTAATGGTTTGGGCTGTAATCACATCACAGGCAGCGAGCAGAACAGAACAGCCCATCAGTAAGATCAGAACAGATGTGAAATAGTTATTTTTTCGCATAGGATCACCCTTTTCTCAGGGATGGTCGTCCCCAACCGAGTTTTCTGTGGAACATCATCTCATACACATCTTTGAATCCCATATAGGACAACACAATAAGCAACGGATATACAGGATAGATATAGCGTGATTTGATCTCCCATAAGATATAGAAACCGATAAATCCGAGAACCACCAGAATCAACGAGACTTCATCATATCGTTTAGCGCGAATCCCACAGATCAACCGGATGAAAATAAAACAGTACATCATAAAATTCATCACATATACTACCCAAAGCACACCCGTTCGATAGACAGAATCCCCTTGGAACATGTCTGTTACCCCATTGGTATAACTGTAGGAGCCTGCGATTCCGCCTGCTCTTCCTCTCCCCATACCAGAGGCGCTTTCATTGCCAATTCCGTATCGATCCATCTGGTACGTCCCTTCGGTCCAGGTCCATATGATCTTTTTGTAATACATTTGGACCAGATCACTTACACTCGCTTCCGACAGCTTGGATTCAATTTCCTGCTTAAAGAGTTCTGTGCTATCGGCTTTATTGTAATTGGCCTGCCTCTGATAAATTTGGTAGCTCTCCATATTGTCCCAGAATCCGAATCGTTCAAGGTTAATCCCCATGTTCAGCCACATATAGACGGGTGCCGAATTCTCACCGACCGGTTCGCTTACCGCACCTGTGGATTGCAGCACTGCATTTTGGGTCCAACCCGGGACATTAAACAGGATAGCCAGTACGGCAATGGAGCCCAGCACCTTCTTGAAGCCGATCCCCCGCATATTCAGCAGGATGTACAGGATTGCGGCAATCAGCACAATGGCGCCGATACTGCGGAAGTAGTTTCCGATCGCGAGAAAAATGGCAGCAAGAAGAATGGCCTTCCAGGATTTTTCACGCACAAACCGAAGCAAAAAGTATAAACAGGATGTCAGAAATGCCGTTGCAATCACATCGTTGTAAATCAGGTTGTTCAAGAATAAGGAAGGCAAGTACGTCGCTGCAAAAATTAAAACGCCGTAATCCCGTTCCTTAGATTTGGGGTTCAGCTGCTTATAAATGAGATAAATCATAAAGGTTGTAACCGTTGAAAATAAAATATTAAACAGCTTGATCACCAGATAGTTATCCGGGAACAGGTACAGCAGTGTTTTTAAATACAACACGATGGAAAAGTTAAACGGGAACATGTGAAGATATCCACCCGTTTCGAACGAGGAATAATCCTGATCATAGAGCATGCTCATGGCAAGAGAAACCACCGTCTGTGAGTCGTCGGTCGGCACTCTTGGAAACACAAAGATGATTCCGATCTGAATCGCCATGGAACACAGCAGAACCAGCGGAACGACTACTTTTGGACTGAACTTGTTCAATCTCAGGCAAAGCCTGTAGAGTACGATACCCGTTAAAAGAAGCAGGATGATGACCGGAAGGAAAATGCCCCATTGCTGTGTTCCCAGGATGGGATTGTCTCCATAGAGGCCATAATTGTACTGCGCCCGCACAAACAAAGATGAAACGATAAACAAACCAACAAAGAAAACAAGAATGAGATAAAGCGTCTTATGGATCACCTTAGACATGCCAAAACTCCTTTTCGAGTACAGGATTCGAAAACAGTATAATGGCTTTAACTGAAAAATCGCTGAATTCGCGTGCAGCCTAAGGTGTCTCTGTGAGATTTTAATAAAACACAAAAAAGACCGTCTTCGAAGAAAATCGGTCTTACAAAATATGCTTAATCAATGTAGCAATAGATTAGGCTTAAATAGGGTCGGTCGGCTACCTCGTTACGAAAGGAGGGATGCCTTGTGACAGTGTTTTAAGCAATTATGCTGATGCTTACCTTCGGTTTTCTGATTGTTGCTATTCTGTCCAATTCACACAAATAGACCGCCCTCTTCGCAAAAGGTAGCGGTCTATTTGTTTTCCTAATGCTGAAGCCCACCGCCCTTAAAAGCGGCTATTGCTCGGTGAGTCGTGTTACCAGCACGGCTCTCTTTGCATTTTACGTATAATCTCCCCTTATTTTAAAATACTCTAATCTCAGATGTCACATGAAGAGAGCACTAAATACGGTACATTACCTTATACTCTTCCACATATAGAACCTCAATACAATTGGACCAGTTTAGGATCGAACCGACAAAATCTTGAATGTCCAATCCCGGCATTTCATATGTATCTGCTGTGTTCACCGTACCGGTTGCGTCCTCGATCAAGGTAACTTTGAATCCCTCATGTTCGGCGGTGATCGCTGTAAACAGGCAGCAATATTCTGTATTAAATCCAACGATAAACACTTGCTCAACCTGATGTTCATGGAGCCAAGTTTTTAGCTTCGGATTACTGAAAGCACTCGGTTTGCTCTTCTCCAAGACTGGATGCCGACCGGTATCCACCGCAATCTCCAGACCCGCAGCATTCTTATAAAAGAGTGACGATCCTTCGTGAATGTAGTCCACATGCTTCATATAAATGATTGGCTCATTCCACTGTTCAAAATCAGCGATCACCGCTTCAATCTTGTCCACCTGGACTTTGACATCCCTGAGCGATGTAATTCCATATTGTACATCCAATACGATCAAAGCTTTATTCATAGCCACTTCCCCTACTTCATAATATCAAGAGTCTATTCCTCCAACGCAACGCTGACTACTTCTTTCGTTTCTTTTCCACTGCCTTCTCCACATTTTCCTTCACCCGAAATGCAACGATTCGGCGGATGAGTTCTTCCGGCAATGGTTGACCCAGGGGAAACTGTACTGAACCCTTGGCTCCTTTGTAAACGGAGAGTTCCTTCCGAAATGCCTCGATTCCGCTGGGAGCAGGATAGAATCCAATGTGATTCTTGTATGCGGCAAAATGAACCAGATTCCCATGCAAGGCATACGTTGGCATCTGGTAGCTGATTTTCTCCTCCGCATTCGGTGCAGACTCGTGAATAATCTGTCTCAATGCCTGCAGTCTTACTTGTACATCTGGAGTAAACCCCGAGATATACTCATCCACCAGTACAGAATAATGGTTACCCTCAGCCATCTTGGACTCCTTCCACCACGGGTGCATCGAGCAGGGCCGTGGTACGGATATAATTTTTACAACGTCATGGCACGGCCATTGCGCATCAGGTAATCTTCCTTCACTTTGTAATCCGGCATGATGCTGCCGACACGTCGCCAGAAGGAACGATCATGGTTCATATGATGAATGTGGCACAGCTCATGAATGATGACATAATCAATGACCTCCAGTGGTGCCATCGCCAGACGATAGTTGAATGTGAGCTTTTTGTCCCAGCTGCAGCTGCCCCACTTGGTGGCTGATTCCACAATGTCTACTGTCTTCGGCTTCACCTTTAGCTCCTGTTGATAGCGACCGATGCGTTCACCAATAACCCTTTTACACTCGGCAAAATAAAACTTCTTCAGATTCGCCCGCAGCTCCTTTTCCACAAGTCCTTCTACCTCAATTAATTCATGCAGGGCATGCTCCTTGCCAAAGAGCAAAAATGTCCCCTTGCCTTCCTTCTCGTACGCCTTGGCCTGGGGTCCTTCCAAGGCCTGCTGCATGAGGGCCGATTTCTTCAAAATAACCTCACCGTGCTGCTCTACAAGCTGCTTAATCATCTCTTCGCTCGTACCATTAGGCGCCTTAATGGTAACCATGTAGGGCAGGTCCATTGTGATCGATACTTTCTTGCGTTTACCATATACCATATGACATTGAATGACGTGTTCGTTTAATTTGATCGTTAACATGCTGTGCTCCGCTTCTTTCAAGTTCTCAATTCAATACGATTGTATACCATCGCGAGCTCATCTGCACAACAATTAGATATTTAATTAAGTATTATTGTATTTTTATTCATTTATATGTATTATTATTTGTTAAATCTCAACTTTAATCTTTGATATGAAATACGGAAGTAGAGCAGGGGCCAAATCGATTCTGAAGAAGCGTAGCGTTCGCTTTTATTCCCAGATTCCCCCCTTTTAAAAAGGGAATAAAAAAAGAATCTGGGAATAACAGCGATCGGAAGAATGATTCGTAACCGGAACGGCTACTTCACAACATTTTAAGCAACTAAATAACGTGATAGAAATGGAGGATACCGCCATGAATCCTATGACTGAAGCTGACCACAAAACCATTGAGGAGCTATCCCTCAATCACTGGCAGCCCTTATCCACCCTGCTCTACGATGGCTGGGTTCTGCGTTTTGCCAATGGATATACGAAGCGTGCCAACTCCATACAGCCCATCCATTATTCAACCCAGGACGTGCATGCCAAGATTGATGAGTGTGAACGAATCTATGCTTCCAATCAGCTCAGTACGATTTTTAAAATCACGCCTTTTATTCAGCCGGATCATCTGGACCAGCTCTTGCAGGACAAAGGTTATGTCATTGTGGACCACTCCAGCATTCAGACCCGCAGTCTGGAACATTTACAGGAACCGAAACACTCTTTCGTACAAATCGACGAGCAGTTGACAGAGGAGTGGCTGGACCACTTTTGCCGGCTGAACCAGGTGAATAACCTGCAACGGAGAACCATGACACAGATGCTGTCCAACATCCGCACATGCAAGGCCCTCATCTCGCTCTCCGTCGACGGGCAAGTCGTTGCCTGTGGGCTCGGCGTTGTGGAACGCGGCTATATCGGCTTGTACGACATTATTACAGATGTGAACTATCGCAACCGCGGACTCGCTGAACAGATGATTCTGCATCTCCTCCATTGGGGAAAAAGACAGGGTGCCACATCCAGTTACTTGCAGGTGGTAGCGAATAACCGACCCGCATTAAGACTTTATGCCAAGCTCGGTTACTCGGAGGTCTATAGGTATTGGTACAGGGTCAAAGAATTCAACCAAGTCTGAGCATCAACTGCTCCAGATTTTATTCATCAGCCATACATATACGCACAGTGATATCACATCACAAAAAATGCCTTCCTTATATAATAAGAAAGGCATTTTTCTGTAATTAGCTCGTTTTTAGCACACTGTTCAAGCTGTTCAATATTCATCGTAATCTGCTCAACCTTTTACAAAGGAAGCTTCACCAGTACCTCGTATTTCAACTCAGCTCGAACATCCTTGATGATGTCACCCTCAATCAATTGACCGTTAACATACACTTCGGTCTCACGTACAGACGCATCCCGCTGCATCTTCACATGCAGCTCGGCCCCGCGGAACAATCGCGTCACCGATGCTTCGTTCCAATCCGCAGGCAATTGCGGGCGAACGAGCAATCCTTCGGCGTGCCCCTGCAAGCCAAACAGTCCATCAATCAGGCAGCGGTACACCCAAGGTACTGTTCCTGTATTGAACAGATGGCTGGAGCGGCCTGCTGTACGTGGAAATTGTCTGTACGCCCCGCGATAATAATTCGGGATAAATACAGGTAACTGGCCCCGCTGGAGGATATCATCTGCATCCGGACCGGGAATCATTTTACGCAGGAGACGATAGGCGTTCTCCTTTTCTCCCACCAAATACAGTGCATAGATGTAGAACGCAGCAGCATGGTTGTAAACTGCCCCATTTTCGGCGCTGCCCGGATGTTTCTGCGTGACCCGGCCCACATCCTCCCGCATGGCCGTGAAGGACGGTGCCAGCTTTTCCACACCATATGGCGTCTCCAATTGTTCCTCTACAGCCCGAATCAGCTTCTCCCGCTTCTCTTCGTCTGCCGCACCACTCATCAGTGCCCAACCCTGAGGATTAATAAAGATACGTCCCTCCTGATCCTTGCTGATTCCGAAAACGACGTTATCGTCCGTAATTCCGCGAGCATACCACTCGCCATCCCACAGATACTCATTCGCTATGGCATTGGTCCGATCTGCTTCCTCTCGGAATTGCTGCGCTGCTGCGGGATGCCCCGCCTGCTCGGAAATATCAGCCCATACCTTGAACGCATAAGCTGTCGCGATCGTCAGCCAACCCGAAACCCCTTTGCCCTTGTACCCCACCATGTTCATCGGGTCACACCAATCACCCTGATTAATGTAATTAAGGCCACGATGGTCCCGATCCTGAATTAACCAGCGCATGGCAAGATTCATATGCTCCAGGACTGAGGCTTTTTCCTCACTGTCGGCAAATGCAACCTGCTCCTCCAAAATGCTGTAATCATTCGTTTCATCCAGATACGTACTCATACAGACAGGTAGCCAGATACAGTGATCCGTATGAGGAACCTGGTTAATGTATTTGAGTTCCGCATCCGGGTGCAAAATGATTCCATCTGGCATTGCGCCGCTTGCATGCTGCTGTGCCAGGGCGGTCAGGAATGCTTCACGCGCAATCTGTGGCCGAATATAACTCATGCCCATGTTATCCTGCAGATAGTTCCGGGTCTGCGGATCGGTCGTCAGCCGGTTCGTTTTGCCGTGGTAATACATTTGACGTGGCAGCCAGTGGTTCACAAAATTATTCAGTCCGTCATCCGGTGTCTGGATCTGAATGTTCCCCTGTCCTTCTGCAACGTAAGCTGCATATTCCTGTTCGGCCAAGGCAAAGCCATCTAATCCTTCAGTATTCTGTTTAATAAAATACCGCTGCCGGATGAGTTCGATCTCTTCCTCATCATGAGCAGGGCCAAAAATAAACCGATACTCCTGCTCCTCTCCCGCCTCCAATTCCAATCTGTACTGAAGAACAGCCACAGGTGTCTCGTATCTCGCATCCCCACCCTCTAAGGCGTCCAGCTGCAAAGCAGACGGGGCGTGTAGGCCACCTTCGCCTTCGAAATGCTCATGATTCACTTCCCATGAAGCAGGCTTACGATCGGCAAGCAGATAGGTTTTGTCACTGTAATTTTTGATCTTGGCATAATCCTGATACTTCTGATACGGCGTGACCGACGAACAAACAATACCCTGCAGATCCTCCACGTACGTACCCGACTGGTTCATCCATGACATATATCCAACCGTGAAATACGGATAGATGCTCAGCTTGCGTTTATGGGAAGAGAGGTTCTTCACCTTCACCTGCCACAGCTCCATGGCATCCTCCTTAGGCAGACGCAGGCTCATCTCAATAGAGATGTCATCGCTTACAACATTCCAGCGAATATCATGTTTCCCGACGGCAAATGTATAACTGTCCGCTTGTTTTCGTACCGGCTCATACGGAGCCGAGAAAATTTCACCATTTACTTCATCTTTGATGTAAACAAATCGTCCCGGATGATGGGCATAGTACGGCTGCTCCGGCTGCATGAATGTCTTGGCCTCCAGATTTGGCGCATGCGAGTACTTGGCAGGCTCCGGCTGCATGAATTGGGCTACAGCATATCCCCGGCAATTCATATGGATCATCATCTTTTCGTTCCAGAGGAATCCTGATGCCTTGGGCATACTTGTGGGACTTGTCAGTTCGTAGTATTCATTATCCTTCGTTGCTCTGATCATCACTGAACCTCTCTTTCGGGTTATGGAGTTGGAATGACAGAAAACGTTTTAGTAACTTGTATACAACTTCATTCATTATAACACGGGAACGCTTACAGTCACGGATTAATGTTCAACTTCGTCTGAATTAAATGGCTCGGCTCATAAACATCGCAAAATATTCTTTTTAAAATAAACCTCTGCTAAAGGGGATCGACTTAACAAAAAAAGAGCTGAATTCTCAGCTCTTATTGCGCTCCATTTGTTTTTCAATTCCCAGCCTGTCGATCTGAATCCAATATTCTGCAATCCTCTCATTCTGCACGCGATAAACGGCACTGGCAATTTCAATCACTGGCAGATTGGTCGGTGTATATCCATCCACTTCCCCAATATGGGTACCCGCTTGTCTCCAGCGTACATACACTTTATCGCCATGTGCAATCAGTTCCTGAATCTCAAGTGAAAACTCGCCATAAGCTTGAAGCATTTCTCTCACATGATCCGCATAATTGGAAGGCGTCCTGCTTACGGTCACTTCCTCTTCCGATATCACCTGATGGGCCAGTACCTGCTCCGCCATTAATGTATCTGCATAATCAAGATTCCGACCTGATCGCACTTCTTCAAAAAAAGTTCGGACAATCTGCTCTGGTGTCATTCACTCCACTCCATTCACATTGAATTTCTCTTTAACCTCGATGACATTAAAAAGTACATCTTTCATTATTTTATCATCCATTTCATGCTGGGATTTCCTTCCTGTTCTACTGTTCTATAGGA
Source organism: Paenibacillus xylanilyticus (assembly GCF_047246825.1). Classification (GTDB taxonomy): domain Bacteria; phylum Bacillota; class Bacilli; order Paenibacillales; family Paenibacillaceae; genus Paenibacillus; species Paenibacillus xylanilyticus_B. The sequence continues at coordinate 3,117,474 of NZ_JBFOLB010000001.1, forward strand.
CTATCAACCCTCTTCGTATGCCTTGACAATGAGACTATATAACCATAAACTAGCAAAAGGTATTAGGAAATTAATAGGAGGTTTTGCTGATAAGAGGATCGACGATAGTTTTTATCCATAATTGAATATGTCTGATTCATCAAGAAAAACAGGAAAGCGGTGTACCATGAAACGTCTGTATTTTATATTGTTTGCACTTACCGTGCTGCTGGCTGGATGTCAGAGCAGTAACGAGGAAACGATTTCAACGGAGGATACTGTAAAAGAAGGCTCTACCATATTAAGTTTGAAACAGAAATACGGCTCTGAATCGAACCCATCGATCATGCCGATGTATAACGTAGCTCAAGACGAAGAATTCAAGTTTACATTCAAAGCTGATCTGAAAAATAGCCGTCTGCAAGCAAGTGATATGATTAGCGTACATACCGATATTAAAGCACTCGAAGCTAGTAAAGTTTACGCCATACCAGAAATCAACGACAACAGTGTTTCCATCAAGCCTCTTGGGTGGGGCGTATTAAGCTCAAATTCAATGAAGAACAAGAATCAAAGCACTTGGGGCGGTGCCCCAATCTATTACATTCGGATTAACTATGATCTCGATGCAGACCAATTGACACCGCTCGACAAACCCATGATCATCCCATTCACAGTGAAGTCCGAAGTGCCTGTCCCCCATCTCAAATATGAGATCGACAAGAATAAACGATTTAAACTCACTTGGGACAAAGTAGATGGCGCCACAGAATACAAAATTTATAATCGTGCTGATCGAACCGTAATTTTTGAAACGAACAACATCCCCCTGCAAGGCGCAGAGAAAGCCTACAATGGAAGTAATCCTCTGGTTATAGCGACTACAACCGAGACGTCCTTCGATGATTTCAATGGAGATGGAAAAGGCGGCCTTGGTGTTATCAATGAACTAATGACATCCTATCAAAATCATGGCATGAAGGGTGAATATTACGTCACCGCTGTTAGTGGGGACAAGGAATCGAATTTCAGTAATGGTGTTGCCACTGCTCCACTCTCTGACCAGTTGCCAATGGCATTGACAGAACAACTATATATGAAGAAATTAAAAAACGTGAATGAACTGCCCAAAGCAACGAATATTGAACATATTGACGGTTCATTATTACAGGGAAGGATTGTCTATGATACCGCGAATGTAGAGATTTCGGAGTTTAACGAAACGAACATTCCGTTTCACATCAAAGGAACTGCTCTTACCAGTTATGTACGGGTAGAGTCTGTAACCACAGACGATTTGGCAAAACTGGAAAACCAAACGGTTGCGGAATCCAGTAACGGATTGATCGAACCGAAGAACGATACGCCTTACGTCCCTGCACCTGATGTGCCTACGGTCATCAACAACAGTGATGCTCCTGTATCGGATTCTGCGGCCGAATCCTCACCTGCTGAGCCCACCAACTCTGCACCAGCACAAGAAGACGAGACTGAAAATGCACCGTCGGAAGATAGAAATGAACCAGTTTCAACGCCTGAACCTGGTGAAGAAAACCTTGTGGACGAGCAGAAGTCCAATACACAGCAAAAGGTTGAAGAGGGTAATCAGGAAACGGTTCCTGAACCGGCTGCAGGTGATGAACTTATCAATGCGGATTCCGCATTAGAAGAAGTGTTGGCCAAAAACATGATTGCTGCCCAAGACAAGATCTCTTTGAAAGCTTTTCCTGAAGCCCAAAATTTCACGACGCTCTCGGATGTTGTACTGAAAGTAATGTATCAGAATCCATTGGTTCTGGGTGTGGAAGGCTTCGAATACAACTACGGCACATTGACGCTTTCGATTCATTATAATGAATCCCCTGAAGCCATCCAAAAGAAACAGGATGAGATTATTGCCAAAGCAAACGAAGTTGTTGCTTCCATTATCAAGGATGGCATGAACGAGGATGAGAAACGCAAAGCGATTTATGATTACCTGAACGATAATGCGAAGTATGATGATGCCGCGCTGGAAAGTGCGGAGCAGAACAACTTCAAAACCACCGATCCACAATATAATGACTCATTCACCACCTACGGCATTCTGGTCAAAGGTGTTGGTGTATGTGCCAGCTATGCTTCTGTATACAAACTGCTCTCCGATCTGTCCGGACTGGAAAGCATTGTTGTCACCGGAACTTCCAGTGGTGTCCCTCATGCGTGGAACAAGGTCAAAATTGGAAGTGAATGGTTGCATGTGGATGCCACCAATAATCTAACCAACTCCGGTATCCCTTACTTCCTGTACAATGCAAACGATGAAACGGCTGCAAGTCAGGAAACGGTAGCGGATAAAGATTATTGGCTCGATTCCGAACTTACTTTGTTTAATGGCGAAAGTGATGCAAACGACTATTATGTGCAAAACGATCTTGAAGTCGCTTCGCTAAGTGAATACAAAACGAAGGCTGAAAGTGAACTGAGAAACGGTGAGAAGCAGGTTATTCTAAGATTTGCCTCGCCCGTTAACTCGGATGAACTGATGACAGCAGCAGGCGAAGCCCTTGCTGCGGTGGATGAAGCCCTTTTGAACACGGCACAATTGGCTACACTGGGCAGTTACGCAATTCTGGAGCCGAATCCGGAACAAAACTAATGCCCTAAAAAGAATAAAGAACTCCATCTCCCATGAACAGGGGATGGAGTTCTTGGTTTAACCGACTATTTCAATCATGGATGCCTGTTATCTCATGTTTACGGACTAACTGTACCGCCATTGGCATTCAATGTCTCGCCGCTCACATAGCTGGATTCCTGACTTGCCAGGAATACAAACGCAGGTGCCATCTCGGCAGGCTGCCCTGCCCGACCAAGTGGTGTATTGGAGCCAAAACTAGCAAGCTTCTCCACGGGTTGTCCGCCTACGATCTGAAGCGGTGTCCATACCGGACCTGGCGCAACGACATTCACACGGATGCCTTTGCTGCCGACCTGCTGGGCGAGTGCTTTGCTGAACGTGTTGATGGCTGCCTTCGTCGTTGCATAGTCCAGCAGAATTGGCGAAGGACTGTACGCCTGAATGGAGGACGTATTGATGATGGAGCTGCCTGGTTTCATATGTTTTATAGCCGCTTTGCAGAGCCAGAACAGAGAATACACATTCGTCTTAAATGTCGCATCGAATTGTTCTGTCGTCAGATCGGCGATCTGTTCAACAAACTGCTGTTTACCTGCCACGTTCGCAAGGATATCAATCCCGCCAAGCTCTTTTACGGCAGATTCAATGAGCTGCTCGCAATATTTCTCATCCTTCAGGTCACCTGGAATCGCAACAGCCTTGCGGCCTGCTTCTTCAATCAGCTGCACCACTTCTTTGGCGTCGGCTTCTTCCTCCGGAAGGTAGGACAGCACAACATCCGCGCCTTCACGGGCAAAAGCAATCGCTGCCGCACGGCCAATCCCGCTGTCCGCCCCGGTAACTACGGCTTTGCGTCCAGTCAGACGTCCGCTGCCTTTGTAGCTCTTTTCCCCTGCATCAGGTACAGGTGTCATCTCGCGCTGAAGTCCAGGCTCTTCCTGCTGCTGCTTCCACTCGGGTGTTGCCTTCGGATATTGTGTCGTCGGATCTTGTACAGTATGCTGGTCTTGATTAGCCATGTTCAATTCCTCCTCGGTCATTTACAGATGATCACTACGATCACAGAACAACCTTACGATCGCTGTTATCCCCAGATTTTTTTCTCTCCCTTTTATTAAGGGGAAAATCCAGGGATGGCGTATGCTTCCGATGCAGCTTTCTTGCAGAAAGCTTTTAAGCGAGCACTTCGTTTCTCCAGGTTATTTCTGTTCTCTTCGTGACCATGCAAATTTAAATTTATTTATTGTTGTTTTCATAAAAGTTGCACTCTTTTCTTTGTAACCGAGATGGGCCAAATTTAAACTGGGCCTGCTCAATTCCTTATAGCCATTGTTCCGCATTGAATCTCCAGTGACTGGAGGTTATATAATCAATCATGAGGTGATCTCATTGAATTTAAACCAAGATACATATTCGATCGGTGAAGCTGCCAAAATGATCGGTTCAACCGTTAAAACCATTCGTTATTACGACGAAATCGGACTGGTCCATCCCTCGCTTTATACGGAAGGCGGGCACCGTCTCTATACACCGCAGGACCTGTGGCGGCTGGAGCTTATCACTACGCTGCGCTATCTGAATTTCGGCATACCGGATATTCGCAGGCTCATGTCCGGTGAACTGGGCATGTCACAGGCGCTGGACCTGCAGATTGAAGCTCTGGAAACCCAGATCAGCACCATGAGCTCCATGCTCTCCATTTTGCAGCAAGCCAAACAGCATGAAGCGGAAGCTTCACTGAATTCCGGTCAGTCTCTCACCTATGTATCCAGCCTGGTGGATTCACTAACGGCCCATGCCAAGAAACGGAAGCAATTTGTCTCCGCCAAGATGGAAGAATCTCATCTCCTGGACGAGATCCCGCAGGAATGGAGAGTCTCGTTTTTGCACTTTTTTGATAAATACCTGATGAAAGATACGAAATTATCTGCCAAACAAACAATGGCCTGGAAGGAAATTCAGGAGATCATTAATGATCCGGCCTATATTGCCGATCTGGCCCGTCTCGAACTGCCCTTCTTCACCATGGCAAACCATCCACAGGTTGAGGCTGACGCCTGGGTGAGAAAAATGGAGGAAATCCGTATTCGTACCACCGAGGCTCTGACCAAGCAATGGCCACCAGACAGCCCTGCGGTTCAGGCTATGGTTTGGGATTTTGTAATGATGTACGCCAGCAATGAACATACCGGAGACCCAGAAGCCTTTTTTAGCAAACAAGCCCGGTACATGCTGGACTTCGTTACAGAGAGCATCCTTCGTTTTAATAGACTGTGTATGGTGCTGAACCCCGAATGGAGCGAAATTGTTAACGGTATTAACCTGCTTCAGGAAGGCATGAGGCTGCGGTTAAAACAAATGGAAGAAGACTGAACGTCAGTCTCCTTCCATTTTTCGTTTTAGCCCTTTTTTAACGAATAGGATGCATGTTCCCCCACTTCACTATCCATACGGAGCGATTGCCCTTTTAAATAGTGATTGAAGAAGTCGATCGTTGTATCGTTTATCAATTGTTGTGCCCCACGTGCGTCTACACCCTGTGACCATTCCAGAATGGGAGATATCAGATAAAGATCCGAGAAACTCAGATGTTTGGTGTTGCTCAGCTCCATCCAGAAGTTCCCTCCTGCGGTCACTGGCTCATATCGGGCATATACTTCCTCGTAGTATTTCTCGGCTTCCGGACGGGTCGTGCCCATGGCCGCGATCTCTTCGTTACTCATTACACTTGTACCTGCGACCGTTGTGTCCGCACTCATCATCAGAAACGGTTTGCCTACCCCTTCAGCGGGAATGCGCTTCTCTCCAAACAATACACCATCCATGTTCATCCCTGCTTTGACACGCGGATCATCCATTAACATCTGTACCGTTGTCGCCCCGCCAAATGAATGTCCAAACATGCCGATGTTGTCCAGATCCATATGTCCGGTAAAACGCCCGTTTGGATCTCCTGCGGCTAATTTCTCCACCTCATCCAGTACAAACTGCGCGTCCTTCACCCATGTCTCGTTGAGCTTGTCCATATAACTGAATTGCAGCTGTTCGAAACCTTCTTTCCCCTCCGATTCAAACTGGGCCACACGTCCATCCGGAAATACAGATACCAGACTGCTATACGTGTGATTAATGCCAACAACAATGTAACCTTGACTAACCAGCTGCTCCACCTGGAACGTATTCTGATTTTCATAGCCATGCAGACCATGAGAGAAAAGGATTACCGGGTATTGCGCTTCCGCATCTGATAATGAAGCTTCCTGAATCGCATGTGTTTTGACTTGGTCCAAACTTGAAAATAACAGCTTCGGCTGCTGCAGCACTTCATTGAAGGCTGCTGCATATACGGCTGGATCGTTTACATAAGGGGCTGTTGTTCCCTTGGCATCTGGATCTGTGGGATACCAGATCTGCACCATCAGTTCCCGTTTGTCCCCGGCTGTACTTGTCAGTAATTCCTCCCGACTATTGTCTGTCCAGTCATAGGATACTGTTCCGATTCCATAGGGACCTGTAAGCTTTTCAAATGAAAATACCGGAAAAAGCAGCGGTAGCCCAACGGTTACGGCAGCGTATACCAACACCAACATAGACGTTGCGATGATTCGAACACGTCCAGTTTTTTGTACTGCAGACGTGCTGGAAGACGATGCTGCAGCATGTTTGCCCACTGTCGTCACTGAGCGCTGCTGTCTTCTTGCTTCTGCCATTATCCCAATCAGTGGAACCAATGTGAGCAGGTACGCTGGAATCATCGGCCAACGCATGCCCTCTACCCATCCATGAATCAGCAGCAGCACACCCGATATGACGAGTCCTCCCCATACCCTTTTCTGCGGCTTATTCCGCCCTCCGATCAACCACACCAGCATTACGACGTTGAAAATAAGATAGATCCATTCTACTGTCCTCATGATACTAGTTCCCCCTTGTCTGTTTGCTGCGTTTCGAATTGCAAGCTGTACAGCAATTCTTCTAGTTGCAATCATAAAACCTCCAGTAACAGGAGATTCAAGGGGGATTTTTTAAGAAAACGAACCTAAACTACTTTAAAACAATAAAAAAAGAGAGGGATTCCCCTCTCCTTCCACATATCCTAATTTCGAAAACAACGTAAAATCACCATGATGTACGCGGTTTTTGAATTGCATCTGTTTCTTTTTCGATATCTGTCATCATATCTTTAATCCGATCCAATGCCAGTTGAAGCTGCTTTTGATGTGCATCGAGACGGTGGGCCATGGATCGAACCTGTTCTTGTGTAGGAGGCTGAGGCGCATGGGAGATTTCAATCAGTTCTTTTTCAATAGCATCTATGCCGTCCAATCCTGCACCCAGCATCTCAATGCCAAACTTGGCCTTGTCTGCGATATGATCTATTTTTAAAGCCGTTTCTTTTGCTTGTTTGTTGCCCCAGCCACCCGATATGTAGTTGGGTTGACCTACAGGTGGTGTGTAATCGCTCATAGAGACCGAACCTCCCTATTTCTGATACTTATCAGTAATTTCATCAATCTTGTCTGTCAACTTGTCGATCTCGTCAGTGAGACTATCAATTTCGTTTGTTAATTTGTCCACATCTTTAATGTTCTTCTGAACTTCGTCAATGTTGCCACTAGTAGCAATTACTTTGGACATCACTTCTTGTGCAATCGATGTCACAAGTACTTGTACATGATCGGGAGCGTCTTGTCCAACCTGTGCAACCAGTCTGTCAATCAGAGGTTTGATCTGAGATAGCGTAGTAGCTGCATTGGCAAGCTCACGACCACAAGAGTTCAATTCGGAATCAATCTTGTCCGACACCCGGTCAATTTTAGATTGAGTGATTTGGTCGATTTCTCGGATAACCTTGTCGATATCATTGGACATCTCACGTACTGCGCCTTTTCCTACTAACATTAGCAAACTCCCCCAGTATGTTTTACAAATTCTTCAATCCTCTTGATTATAAGGTAAGCCACCATGCTGAGCAATAAATTACGTTGTTATTTCGACGCTTTTTTACAAATAAAAGGGCATTACTGCAATTTCCGCTTCTCTCTTCTACGGATGCTGCATAGTTTGAGGGAAGTATGCTCGCACATAGCACGTTTTGCTTCTGTAAGACAAATAAAAATGCACTCCCTGAATGACATGTGACCCCCTTAAAGGTTCTCCGATGTATTCAAGGAATGCATGAAATGGAAGTTTAAATTCAGAAATTCATATAAAAGACTACTGCCCTTCTTCGCCATCTACCCGCTGTCTCTTGCCTATGCCAAATACGAAATATCCGATCACCACGATCGCCATAAACGTGGCACCAACAATCAGGGGTAAGCGCGTATCCGGGTTAAACGCCATGCCGATGATGACGAGGATCAGATACACGATGATAATGTAGTTGCTGATCGGGAACCATTTGGACTTGAAATTATGATCGGCCATCTCACTACCCCAACGCTTTCTGAATCGGAACTGACTGAATGCCAGTGCGAACCACGGTACCATCCCCGGAAGAACACTCGCGCTGTAGATATACAGGAACAGTTTGGAGTCCGGCATCAGGTAGTTCAGTATAACGCCAATCAATAGCAAGGAAATGGTGACAATGATACTGTTGCGAGGAACTCCGCCTTTGGACAGCTTTTTGAAAAAGGCAGGTGCCTGTCCATTCTCCGCAAGCGTGTATAACATACGGCCCGCACTATAGATTCCGCTGTTACATCCCGACATTGCCGCCGTGAGCACCACGAAGTTGATAATCCCCGCAGCAGCTACGATACCAACCTTCGCAAACGTCAGTACAAACGGGCTTCCCGTCTGTCCGACTTCATTCCAAGGGTACAGCGTTACGATAACAAAGATGGCACCTACGTAAAAGATCAGGATACGCCATACGATATTTTTGATTGCTTTACGCAGCGTCTGCTTCGGATTCTCTGCTTCCCCTGCCGTAATGCCGACCATTTCAACACCCTGATAGGCAGCCGTTACAATACATAGGGCGAATAAAAATCCTTTGATCCCACCAGGGAAAAAGCCCCCATGACTCACCAGATTCGATAGTCCAATCGGCTCTCCGCCGTTACCAAGACCGAAGAAGATTAATCCGGTTCCGATCACGATCATGAAGACAATGGCCGTTACCTTAATCATGGCAAACCAGAATTCGAACTCACCGTAAAACTTAACCGCAGCCAGATTCGCTGCCGCAATAATGAGTACTCCAGCGAGTGCAGGCAGCCACTGTGGAATATCCGGAAACCAATAACCGACATAAATGCCGATTGCCGTGACTTCCGCCATCCCAACCGTTACCCAGAGGAACCAGTAACTCCAGGCAGTCAGGAACCCGGCAAGCGGACTGATATATTTGTGAGCAAATGTGGCAAATGAACCGGTGACAGGCTCCTGAATCAACATTTCACCCATAATACGCATGACAAAAAAGATAATGATTCCGGCCAGCAAATAGGCCAGCAGTACCGAAGGACCTGCCCATTTGATCGTACTTGCCGATCCCATGAACAATCCGACGCCGATTGTACCCCCGAGTGCAATCAGCTCTACATGGCGGGGCTTAAGCCCTCTAGATAGTTGCTTCGATTCCAAACGATTCTCCCCTTTTCTTGTGTGCAGCTTCGTGTTGTAACTTACATTGTTATACTCACATTAACGCAATGCAGAATTGCTTCACCAAATTGTACGAGATGTGCCGCAGAAATACAACAAGGAATGTAAGGAAGCGTTTGAATTGAGAATTATTATCATTTATAATGAACACCAAAAATCACTTTTCTGGCTTTTACTTTGGATATGACGGGTTTAGTCCCCTCCAAAAAAGAATCTCTTAAATCAGAGAGAAGGACTTTTGTTACCTCTACCCTTAGTTTACTGGAACTACCTCAGGACTATTCCCGTATTGTATCAGAAGATCACATATGGGGTACTGGTTATATTTCCTATATTTTCTTATTCATTTGATATTATAAACGAGATCGGTCGATGTTAGACCACGACCCAAACCATGTAATAACATCCGGGAGGTCTGCATATGGAGCAGCAACACGCAGTACGAGTTGAATTATTCGTTTCCAACACCCAAATCATCAAGAAGTCGTTCAAGTGGCAAAATCCGATGATGCACCGCCTGAGTGCCCTTCTCTATGCGGCGGAAAATAAAATAGCCGATGGCGAGACAATTCGCCAGAGTCATGAGTTGATTAAGCAAAACACAAACCTCTTTTCCGCATTCAGGGGCAATTCGGCCGTCAGTATCGCCGCCATGCTCTCCCTTACTACGGATCAGGAAACGAAGCTGGCGGATACCTTTCATGTCTACGACCTGATGAAGCAGATCAAGTTCCGCACTTCCGATTTCCTGGCCGTTGCCGCCTATCAGATTGCTGTGCAGGCAGCACCTGATCAATTCCAGCATGTCGTAGAGCGTGCCAAAGCCTTTTACGATCAGATGAAAGCAAACCACCGCTTCCTTACCGCACAGGATGACTATATTTTTGCAGCCATGCTGGCTCTCTCCGATCTGGATGTGGATTCTGGTGTGGCCCGCATGGAACAGCTCTATCGTGAATTGAAGCCGGAGTTCTCTTCAGGCAACAGCGTACAGGCATTAACACAAGTATTGGTTCTTGGGGACGACAGTCCGGAATCGAGTCATCGCGTGTTGAGATTACAAGAGGCGTTCCGCAAACGCAGCATCCGACTGGATAAGACGTATACCTTATCTTCCCTGGGTGTACTCTCTTTATTGCCTGTGGACCAGGAAACACTTGTGGATCAGGTCCAGGAAACGTATGACTGGCTGCGTGATCAAAAGGGCTTCGGGGCATGGTCGATCACCAAACAAGAATTGCTGCTATTCTCATCTGCTCTTGTGGCAGTTCAGCATGTTGAGAATTTAAGAAATGACGTTCTGACCACAACTCTCTCAACAAGTATCACTAACATTATCATCGCACAGCAAGCTGCCATGGCCTCTGCTGCCGCGGCATCGGCTGCTGTTGCCGCTTCATCATCTTCATCAAGCTAACGTTTGCCAAGGCAGATTTATTACGAGACAAAAAGACCCATCTGAATCACTCAGATGGGTCTTAGATTTATTTAATTCAGTATCAAAAAAATAAATCTTTTTCCGAAACTATACGATTCCCGTTTCACGGAACTCCTCCATAAAACTGTCCAGCCAATCGTCGCCATAATCCAGCGCACCCATATCACTTTCGATAAATGCAGCATCCAGACCCATGACCCAAAATCTGCGAGCAATCATAAACAAATCCACTGCTTGCTCGTCCTCTGGAGAGAAGCTTCGTATCGAACGATAACCCGCCATGAGTGCCTTCCATAATGCTTCTTTTTGCTCACCAGACTGTCTCTTCCTAGCTTTCACCTGAGCCAAATCATATGCACGCCAGCCATTAGCCGTCCACTCAAAGTCATAGTGTGTAAACGAGTTTTCCTGCTGAAAAGCATTATTGTTTCCATGCATATCGCCATGGCACAATCCCCATTCCAGACCATCGCTGGATGCGGTAATACGCTTTTTCAACTCCTGTGTAAACGTATGCAAAAATGGCACTGCTTCATGCGATTCCCCGATATACGCCACAATCCGTTCCAACGGCTGATCAATTAGAAATGGTGTATTCAGCTCATATCTGGGCTGCTCCAGCACCACCTGATCCATAGCTTCGTGCAGCTCAGCCGCAGACTGGCCAAAAGCATAACAGGACTCTTCATCCTCCAGGTTGTTCTCTATCCCATCAATATAGCGGAACATCACAGCCACCCGTTTGCCTTCCGGCGCATCCAGATCGGTATATCCACTGTTGTCTTTCTTATTGAGATGCTCTCCAACATCAGCGCGCGCTGAAGAATTCAATATTGCTTTCAATTGAGATAATACGGACAATTCCGTGATTACTTCGGCCTCTCTGATCTCTGTTCGGTATAGCCGAAGGATATACAAGCCTGTGGACGTTTTTACCCTATATGTATCATTTAATCCTCGCAGCCAAAACAAACATTCTTTCCATTGCCCGATGTCATATTGATTACTTAGAGCAAATTCCAAATATTTCGGATTCAAAACGGAACGCAAAGCTGTTGGTTGATCAAATTTCAGCATGGATATGCTCCTTCAGTTTATTTTTTCCAGAATCTATATAGTTCGTGATCAAGTCCCTGACTCCTTTTTAGAGTAGTTTAGAGAAGTTTACAAATGTCTCTTGCTGTTGGAATTCATCCTTGACCTTGAAGTACACTTCAACCTTTATACTGTAGATATCATAATCAAGGCGAGAGGCGGAACACAGATGAGTATGACTATTTATAACAAAAGACGCTCTCTAATGAGCTATCTATTTGAAAAATTTATTCTTTTATCAGGTACCAAGAAGAATTTCTCCACGAGGGAAAACACCCGGAAGCACATTGACCAAGTGGGTCTTGAAAATATTAAGCCTTATCAGGTGGGAAAGGTAAAACTCACATCTTCTCGATCCGAACGTTCCTTTGAAGACATGCAGGTATTTACATTGAACGACCAGAACTCTGCCGATCAAAAAGTCATTCTATATATACACGGCGGCGCTCATACGCACCAGCCACTGAGCATGCATTGGAGATTCATGGACACCATGGCCCAGGCACTGAACGCCAAAGTGATTGCACCCATTTATCCCAAAGTGCCTCATTTCAACTATCAGCATACTTATACAAGACTCTTAAACTTATACCGTGAAATCGTTGAATCGATAGAGAGTTCCACAGAACTGACCATTATGGGAGATTCAGCGGGCGGGAATATTTCGCTAAGTCTGGCACATTACATTCAGATGAATCATCTTCCGCAGCCCAAAGACATCATTTTGCTGTCTCCATGCGTGGATATGGTTCTGGACAACCCGGTCATATTCGACTATGAAACCCGAGATCCCATGCTCGCTGTGGAAGGGTATGATGTGATTCGGCGGATCTGGGCGGCTGATAAATCTCTGGATGATCCGCTGATTAGTCCGATTTACGGAGACTTCGAAGGACTTGGGAAAATCACCATGTTTATCGGAACACATGAAGGCTTATTCCCCGACATTATGAGGCTCGACAAAATGCTTACGGACCAAGCCATTGACCATAATACCTTTGTTTATCCCAAGATGAATCATGTATTTGTACTGTATCCCATCCCTGAAGCCAAGGATGCGCAGCGCAAAATGATCGACATCATTAAGGGCTAAAAAGCTTCAGCTTCTCCTGACTCTATGAATCATAAATGATTATAACTACGCACCAAGATTGGTTCTGAAGTCAGGCAGCTGCTGTGCCTCCGTTGTACGTTCCAGCAGGCTCGCTATACTCTCTCGATCGAAAGAAGCTAAATATACAGCTAAAATATCATCTTCATTTTCCCCTATGGCCATTTCAAAGAGAAAGATGACACCCTCCCTACAAAAGATTCGCCAAGCCTGAAGAGAGGACGTTTCCTGGATCTCATACTGCTCGTCGCTCAATCCCCAATACGTTAGATAATCCGATAACCCCCACATGTTCTCATCAAAAATAACCCAGTAAGACAGCCTGTCCTCCACCCCCAGCTGAATGAATGCTTTGCTTACCAAGAAGTTGGTAAGTGATTCGTTCTCCAGCGACCAGTCGGGATTGTTCCATGCGCACAGATAAACAGGCGGGTCTTCCTTCGTCAGATCACTGAAACGAACGCCGCAATAGATCACGGATTCTTCACATTGATAGAACACCAGAAACTCCTTGTCCGTTGTAAAGAACTCCGAATCAGGTACAAAGATATCCTCCAAAAGTATCGGCTCATACTGATTGTTGCAATGCTGCGTAATATATTGGGACCGCCCAAACCTCTTATAGTATTCACGTAGAGCGGCTGGAAACGGCTTGCCGATACGACGCTCCTGCTCCTGAATGTCCTCCTCCGAAATGGCATCACTTACTTCATCATGACCTTGCAAAAACTCCGTCAATAATTTGAATTCCGCATTCAAGTTAACCTATTCCCCTCTCGAGAACGTATTTTTCAAAGAACAAACGAGCCTCGGGAAATAACAATGGAGCAACACAGTCTATGGATACCCAGCGAATATCATCAATCTCATCATCATGCGGCTCCAGGTCTGTTCCATCTCCCGTGTATTGAACCAGAAACATCGTCGTCTCCTGCCCCTTATATCCCAATCTCTCCTGCGTTACGGCATCGAAATCAAAAACGATTGTCTCCCCAATCTGCTTCGTAATCGTATACCTTGTTGATCCGGTTTCTTCCTCTAATTCCCTGAGCAGTGCCGCCTCCATGCTCTTGTCCTGTGCTTCCATGCCACCTTTGGGGAAATCCCATGTTCCTTTGATTCTCCCCTGTGCTCCCTTTACCTTATGAACCAACAGTAATTCGTCACCCTTTTGGATGACCGCGCCCACAGCCATACGTATCATCTATTCACCTCATGGATTTGGATATCCGGCCTTTCTTTGTATTCTGAACATAAATGGAATAATAACAAGCCAAATGCCCTAAATTGACAAGCGACCATACTACAAGCCATATGATTGGAGACGATAGTGTAGTCCAGATGCCGAACCAAGGCAGCACGCGCCCTCCGCCAATAAACGTCATTAAGGGAGACAGGGACAAGAGAATCAGGATTGGGATCAGCCTGCCGACCGTGATCAGAATCAATCTGTTGATCGTTAGACGTTGGTTCTTCCGACGGATGCGAAAATAGGCATAGACGCCCCATACAAACGTAGCTAGGATGAGCGCAATCATGATCATTTCCATGTTTCGGCCGTTCACAAAAGAGGTTTCGGGCTTCTCCCCCCTCATAATATCCGCGATTCCATCGATAAAAGCCGAGTAGTTCACAAAAGCATTGATACCGGAATTAAACATCACCGCGATGCCCAACTGCTCATTCAAATACACCGTTTCTTCCGACTTGTACGTCCAGAAAATACCGCTATGAGAGATCGTTCGACCCCCGGATTCATCTTGGGGATCTGCAAGCCATCCCATGCCGTACGGCCCGATGGCTCCGGCTGCATGATATTGTTTCATCAGATCGGGGGAAAGGAGGCTGCCGTGATATTGGGCAAGCATCCACAGGGACATGTCCTCTGCTGTTGAAACGATGCCTGCGGGGCCCTCAATAAACCACAGCGGTTCCGATTGACTTACAGAACGTCCCAAACTCAAGTAATGCCCTGACGGAACAGCTTCATTTCCATCGATTTGCAGCGTCGTGCTGACACTGTAAGTATGGTTCATTCCTAGCGGTTCAAAAATGTGACTTTTCAGGTAATCCGAAAAGCGCTCTCCGCTGACGCTCTCCACAAGGTTCGCCAGCAGCACATAATTGGGATTATGATAGCTGTAGGCGGTTCCGGGGCTATGGGCCAATTGAACCTCGGATATTAACCGGCTTGCCTCGTCCAGGGATTGGAATTGCGGAGTCCTCGTCATATCGGGATTTATTTTATCATTGAGACCACTGGTCTGATTCAATAGATGGCGGACCGTAATATCACGAAAGCGAGAGTCCCGTGGGGAAAGCTCGGGAAAATAGGAAACGTAAGCCGCATCCAGATCAATCTGACCGTTGTCCGCCAGCTGCAGAACAGCCAATGCGGTAAAGGACTTGCTTAACGAAGCAATGGGAAAAGGAGTTCCCCCCGTTACGCTTTGACCATTTTCAAATGTTCCGTAGCCTTTTGCGTAGAAGACCTCATCGTTATTGGCGATTGCCAGTGATGCAGCCTTGATATGATTGGCTTTCATACTCCGAGTCATAAATTCGTCGATGTCCCTCATGACTTCTGTCTTGTCTCGGGCTTCCGTGGCGGACACGGGGTTCACCCACATGGAACATAACAACAGTAAGCAGCTTATTGCGAAAAAAGTACTTTTTTTCAGTTTTGGCATCATAGCACTCCTTAAATCAAGATAAGGAAATGCTATCATGTCATTTTCAACTATTTATCAACTCGGGTCCCCAAACCCCAAACTTGCTGTCACAGTTCCGCCACCGCGAGGTCCGTTTTCAACATGCAGGCTCCCTCCATGTTTCTTGCAAAAAACTTTGCAAACGTAAAGGCCCAGCCCGCGATGTTCGGTAGCATCCCACACCTCACCGCGGTAAAAAGGGAGATCGGCCTTGTGCAAGGCCTCGTCCGAGAAGCCCGGCCCGTCGTCTGAGACGGTAATCTTAATAGAGCCTTCCTGTACGACGTAACGAACGTTCACTTGACTGACTGCGTATCGCACCCCATTGGCCACCACATTCTCGAAAATCTGCATGATGATATAGGGATCCACGTTAATTGCAGTATGATCACATTCCATGGAAGAGACGAAGCGTTTGCCGAATTTCCTTGCGATTTGTTCGCCGCTATCATTCAGCAAAGTCGTCAATGAGATTACATCCATCGACTGGCGATGCACCGGGACATCCTCCAGCTTCTGTATCGAGTTCATCGCCTCCACATAGCTCTCCAGACGTACAATGTGGAGGTTCATGGTATGGATCAGGTCCAGCACCTTTTCTTCCGACAATTTCTTCTCCGGCAGATAGGTGGCGAGAAGCTCGGCGTTTCCCTTCAACACCGCCAGCGGTGTTCTAAGGTCATGGGCAAAAATTGCATTGAGCTGCTTGCGCTCCTCTACCGAACGCCAGAGTGTCTTTACGTTTTTCTCCAACTGTGTGCGCATGCTTTCAAAGGCCCTGACCAGCTCTCCCATTTCGTCATGGCTGTCATAGGAGATACGGAAGCCCAGATCGTTGGCCGAAATGTTCTCGGATGCTCGCTTTAACAGCTCCAACGGACGTTTTAGTTTCAATCTGTAAAATAAAACGGCCATGGTGACAATCCCGGCGGCCACGGTTAGCAGCACCGCCGCGACGAGGGAAGGCAGTACCCAATCCGTTTCTCCATAACGCAGCCGCAGGTTCTCCGCCCAAGCGAACTCCAGGGTTATGACGGCCAGCACGGCAATGAGCGTGACCACGCATAACAGGATAAAAGATTGCAGCAAGGTAAACGGCTTCAGCAGCAGCCTGTTCATAAACTTGGCCATTTATATCCTACTCCCCAAACGGTCTCGATTCGGTTAGAGCAACCAAACTCCTTAAATTTGGAGCGAATTCGCCGGATATGCTCCGCCATCACACTGCTGTCACCTTCATTGTCCAAGCCCCATATCTTTTCGTATATGCGCTCCTTTTCGAACACCATACCTGGATGCATTGACAGCAGTTCAATAATAGCGAACTCTTTTTTGGCCAGAGGAATTCGCTCATCCCGGTAGTAGAGCTCCCGGGCCGTATAATCAATGACCAGATCATCGTTAAACCTCACCGAGGATTTAGTCTGGATTCGCCGTTCCCTGCGCAAATGCGCTTCGACCCTTGCCCCCAGCTCATGAATGCTGAAAGGTTTCAGAATGTAGTCATCGCCTCCAGCCTGAAATCCGGCTATTTTATCAGCATCTTCGATTCGAGCCGTTAAAAATACAATCGGGCAAGAGACAAAGTCTCGGATTTGCTCGCATAATTGAAGACCGTTCTGCTCAGGCATGTTGATATCTAGCAAAACGAGATCGGGTTGTTGTTCCACTTTCCGTAGCGCCTCCCGGCTGTTCTTGGCCGTCATAACGGTATATCCATTGATTTCAAAATAATCAGTCAGCAGCTTGAGCAGATCCGCTTCATCGTCAACGATCAGTATTTTAGGCATCCATGCTCTCTCCCGTATCCAGATATTTGGATTTAGCATAGCAAAAATGAGCTGGCTCATAAAGAAGGGAAGGGAATCCAAACAAAACATATTCATGGAGAGCATCCTTTTCATCTAAAATAGACCGCTCTCCGGTTTAGAGAATGCGGTCTATTAAGTCCATATTTTATGAGGATACCGATTTGGCTGCACCAATCTTGGTGATAACCGTATCATACGGGGCCAGTTCCAGCGTTTGTTTTCCATACTCTGTATCGATCGTTGTTTCTTGTACCTGGTCGCTATTGTTGATCACAACCAATATGTTACTTTCCGGATAGTAAGCACACTCGGTATACAGGTTATCCGGGATATACTTGGTTTCTTCGTACTCATGGCCGGCATAGCGAATCAGATTCAACAGCAATCTGGTATTCGCCCAATTGAACTCGAATGCAGAGAGATAGATCCCTGTTCCTTTGCCGAAGGCATGCGCAGATAGCGTAATGTGACCATCCGTTTCGTGCAGCACCTCAGCAGTTCCATCCGTAAGGTAGATGCCTTTCTTCGGCGATACGCTGGCCTCGTCCGGTACCAGACCATACTCATCCTGGGCCTCATACGACCATTTTCCGTGAACGACTCTTGCCCCTGTATCCTCATCCACCCCAAGAACATGTGCCATTCTGAAAAAGTTGTCGTATCCCTCGATCGCCGAAGGCTGATTGATGCCGATAAAGGTACCACCCTCATGCACCCATTGCGTGAGTAAATCCACACATTTGTGATCATTCCAGTGGTCTCCACCGCTCCATGCGGAACCGGCAGAACCGGCATTGATCACGACATCGCAATCTTGCAGTACGCCCTGACGAATGTCTTCAAAATCAATGAACCGCACTTCAACTGGCAATCCGGATAAGGCTTCATTGACATGAATCAAGTCATGCATATAGGTTTCATGGAAATGCCCGGACAACGTCCACGATCTCAGCTTGCCCCAGCTATGCAGAACAGCTACCTTGGTCTTGATCTGATAAGGCTTGCCAGCCTGGTGCAGCTCTTTCATTTCCCTGAATTCATTCGCAATCTTTTCAATGTAATCCACAAAATCCGGGTAAGGCTCGACCAGGTGCAGATAACCGCCCAGTCCGATCCGGTCAATCGGCTCCCTGAGCAGGGCACGCCGGATATTAATCCAGTATTTCTTGGCATCCAGCGTAGGGTCGCCGCCCTCCTTGAAAGTAGGGAGTCCGCCTAAACCAACCGGGAACAGGTATGGATGCAGCCGGATTTCATGTGTGTCCACGTCGATCCCCGAACACATCCTTGCCTCATACCCGGAGAATACACATTTGATCATGCCATCGAACCCAAATTCCTGGAAGCGGTCATTATAAGGCTCCATGCCGACCCAACTGTCATCGTAGAAAACATAGGCCAGCTTGTCATGTTTGTGTACAATATCAATCAGCTTTTTGCCGAATTCAATCACAAAATCATTGATGAATGCCATCCAGTCCAACTTGCGCTGGTCCGCAGGAATATGACTGACCCGATATTTCCCGCCATTCACGAAATCCTCGGCCGTGAGGGAATAGCCGACCTTTTTGGCAAACAGATCAAGTGCTCTTGAACTTACCGTAAAATCGTATGAACCCCAGTCCGAGAACAGATGGCGGTTGCGCTCACTGCTGCCCCAGATCCAGGCGAAATTATAGAACAGGGAGGTAAACCGAACAACGGTCGTTTCCTTGTGCTCCTGACACCAATTTTCCATCCAGTTCAGCAAGTATGCTTGTGTCTCAGGATAGATGGGATCAATCTGCATCAGGTGTTCTTTGTCCCAGTCATTGGTCGTGTGGTTGTACATGGAGATCTCTTCCCATATCCGGTAGACCATGAAGCTGACGGTGTATTTATGCCACGGAACAATGCCGGTAATGACCACATTGCCGGATTCCCGCTCATAATTCCACTGTTCTCTCGGCACTTCTTCCCCGGTCGTCCGGTCATAGACCTGCCAATACTTGAACGCTTCCCGGGAGTCGTTAACCCGGAATTGTTCAGCGAAGAAATCCTCCATCAGGTAGATGGACAGGTAATCCTGCACGGCCACCTTGGGGTTCGTAATCAGGAAACACTGCTGCAGTTTATCCGTATTGCGGGACGCCCACTCATTATGATCCCGGATAATACAGATCGTCGAATAAATGCCGTAACCTGCATTGATAATCTCATCCGACAATTTGGTACCGTCACTGTCACGAATGACATCGGCACCCCACCGTTCAGCAAGTTCCAATGTCAGCGCCTCATAACCCGATTCTCCGGGCAGGGTAAAGGCTCCGGTTGATTTTTTGGACAAATTGGATCTCCTCCTATCTCAACATGTCGGACAGAAAAGCGAGTGCCAGGCCCTGACCCCAGCCCTGAATCCAGTCTTTGGGGATATTACGATATCCTTCACGATCCTTCATGACAGCCGTGCCGCCGGATACACCCAGTACGCGCCCGTCTTCGGTGATGTTTTTCAGAACGCCATCCAAAGCCTTTTGCACATATTTGGTATGCAGCGGATTGCCGTTATTGATCATGGCTGCCGCAATACCGCAGGATGCCGATACTTCTTCATAGGATTCCTCGTCGTCCAGAACCGTCCGCCACAGGCCGTTCTCCGTCTGTACCAGCTTCAGTGCTGCCAGTTGATCCCGAAGTGAGCACTCGACGTCCATGCATTGCGGATACAAATACCAGTCCTTCAATTGCGGTTTCACCTGTGACATCGTATAGGCGCCCCAGGCATTCGCTCTGCCCCAGTAAAATCCGGACATGTGGTCCTTGTTGACGTTGTTATAGCCGTGATACCAGAGACTCGTGCTCGGGTCCTGCAGGTATTTGATATGCCAGTAATACTGATTCAAGGCATCTTGAATCATGGCCTCATCTTTTAGTTTGCTGCCCACGCGCAGCAGGAAAAATGCAGCCATAAACAAGGTATCCGCCCAAGCCTGTTCCGGAAAATCATTGGCAACGGATACGGTATGCTGCAGCACGTTGTCACCGAAGCGGAGCGCATGGTTCTGGAGATAGTCCACCTTGCTCAAGGCAATATCCCAATACTTTTGATCCCCTGTCTCTTCATACAAGGTGATCAGCATATGCCCCATGGCACAGGTGTTTACCGTCCAGCTTGGCAGACCCAGCTCTATGTACTCATCCGCCCACTGAACCAGCCTGTCCAAAACCTCCTTGTTCCCCGTCGTTTGATAAGCTCTGGTTACACCATAATAGGCTACGCCGCAAGGCCAATCCCATGTTAGATCCATGGCCAGCGTTTTTTGGGTGACGTTATCGATGACCTTTAAAATCTCTTCCCTGTCATATTTCACTTGAAGCATTGGTATTCCCCTCTCCTGCGCACACGCCCCCAAGTGCGCCCTGAGAGGTGTCCGTCCATTATTGTAAACGCTTTACTTATCTCATTCTACGCAGTAAAATAGTGTCAATCTAAGCATATTCACAACAAAACTGCGCAATTTCAACCATTTATGAATAATATCAAAGGTTTACACTAAGTCACTCCGCTGTCAGAACAATCTTCCGATCGCTGTTATCCCCAGATTTTTTTGATTCCTTTTCTATGGGGAAAATCAGGTGATAAAGGCGAACGCTTTGCTTCTCCAGATTTGTTCTGCCCTCTCCGTTACCGTGTAATTGTAGAAGTATCCTTTTTAAAGGTTACCTTTACTGTAGTTTCTAATTAAAATGGACTCCAATTAACAAATAGGGGGATCGTATATGCCTAAAAAAAAGAAGCCTGTCATTGAATATCGTCATTACAGCCTGCCCATTCACTTTCCCGTCCTGCTGTTAAGCGGTGAACGTTGGAAAATATCCGATATCAAGAGCGAGCATCTTCATTTTCATAACCATCTGGAGATTGGCATCTGTTATTCAGATAGCGGCATCATGGAAATCAAGGGAGAATCCGTTCCCTTTCAGGCCGGCGATGTGACCTTCATTCCCAGATATCTCCCTCATACAACTTACAGCACGCCTGGTACGGCCAGTTTGTGGGCTTATATTTTCTTCTCGCCAGAGGACCTTTTTCAGCACTCATTGAAAAGTACATACCGTGACTTTGAGCCGAATTTATGGGCAGTGCAGGGAACGAACTGTGTGCTAAGCAAGGAGCAGCATCCCAAGGTGTATACCCTTGCCACGTCGATCGTTGAGGAATTAAAACAGCAGAATCCCTACTATCAGGAAAGTGCCTACGGCCTAATGTTATCCTTATATATCGAACTCCTACGAATTCATTCCCGGAATCAGCCCCTGGCAGAACAGGGCCAAGACCATAGTCTGAAAGGCGATCTTGTTATTTCACCGGTGCTGGAGTACATCACCAAAAATTACATGACCCCCATTACCATCGATTATTTGGCCGATCTGTGCCACTTGAGCACAACGCATTTCCGCAGAAAATTTCACGAAATTATGGGGACGACGCCTCTCGAATTCATCAACAGCACCCGGATTGAAGAGGCCTGCAAGCAGCTGAAAAGTACGGATCATTCCATTCTGTCGATCTCGGAACAAGTCGGTTTTCATTCCATCTCCAGCTTCAACCGCTGCTTCTCCAAGCTGATGGGACAGTCCCCCACAGCATGGCGCAAAGGTGCAAAATCCGAAGTGCAGTCCGCAAAAGCATCCATACTGGAATTTACAGGTTGGGTGTAATTATTAAGCAGGAAGGTGGCTGGGTATCCTCCTCTAAATGGATAAACTCCAGTTCCCTAACGCAAAAAAACGCAACCCCGAAAGGTTGCGTTAACGTTCATCCCTTACACGTTCTCTCCAGTGTTCGCGCCGGTTAATGCCTTTTCGCGTGTTTTTACCGCAGGCACAGATAACCCCAGATTCCCTCGAAGGGTACTGCTCTCATATTCTGTACGGAATAAGCCCCTACGCTGCAATTCCGGTATCACCAATTCAACGATATCATTAAAACCCTCCGGGAAATGGGGTGGCATAATATTAAAGCCATCTGCCCCTTCATTCAAGAACCATTCTTCCAATTGATCCGCGATTTGTTCCGGGGTACCGACAATTTCCCGATGGCCGCGCGCTCCTGCAATTCGTTCATAGATGGCACGTATCGATTGCAGATTCTCCCGTTTCGCTATTTCGCGAATGATGTTGTAGCGGATTCGCGGATTCGTCTCATCTTCAATGGAACTCGCTTCCGGCAGTGGTTCATCAACATCATACCCTGACAGATCAATGTTTGTGAAAGCGGACAAATACGCTAATCCTACTTCAGGCAAGATATAGCTGTTTAATTGCTGCTGTTTCAATAAGGCTTCTGCCTCTGTTTTGGCCACCGTAATAAACACGCCAGGCATAATTTTCAGATCATCCGGCTTACGCCCGTACTTAGCCAGTCGCCCTTTAACATCTCGATAAAAGACTTGTGCTTCTTCAAGGGTTTGCCATGCTGTAAAAATAACTTCAGCCGTCTTCGCTGCTAACTCTTTTCCGGATTCAGAAGATCCGGCCTGAACAATTACGGGATGCCCTTGCGGTGTGGTTGGGGAATCAAGCGAGCCCTGCACCTTAAACCAGGCACCCTCATGGTTAACGGGATGTACCTTCTCTACATCTAAATACCGTGCTTTTTCCTTGTCGATGACAAGCGCCTCATCTTCTATGGACAACCAGAGTTGTTTGACAACATCCACGAACTCCTCAGCACGTTCATAACGGAGTGCATGCTGCAAATGCTTATCTTTACCAAACAGGAGAGCTTCTCCATCGTTGGCGGATGTGACCACATTCCAGGCGGCACGTCCCTTGGACAGATGATCAATAGCTGCGAATTTACGGGCTACATGGTATGGATCGTTATAGGTCGTGGTCAGCGTGGCCGTTAACCCAATATTTTTTGTCACGGCCGCGAGGGCCGAAATAATAATAACCGGATCCAGCTTCAGTGAGGATTGTGCATTCCCGGAAAGCCTCTGACCCAATACATCGGCAAAAAACACCATATCGAATTTGCCGCGCTCGGCTGTCTGTGCGATTTCCGTTAAATAGTCCAAATCAAATGCGCGGCCTGCACCTGAAGAAGGATGACGCCAGCTTGCTACATGATGTCCCGGCAGATTAATGAAAGCCCCCAATTTCATTTGTTTTCTTGTCATACGAACCACTCCCTTATCTCATATTAAAAACTAATCTATATAAACCGAACTACTCAATCACACAAGGACACTGCAAGTACAGTACCATCTTCCGATCGCTGTTATCCCCAGATTTTTTGGTTCCCCTTTTCTAAGGGGAAAATCCGGTGATAAGCCTATGCTTCCGATGCAGCTTTCATTCAGAAAGCTTTCAGGCGAGCGCTTCGCTTCTCCAGATTGGTAC
The DNA here is from genome assembly GCF_047246825.1 of Paenibacillus xylanilyticus. Lineage (GTDB taxonomy): Bacteria > Bacillota > Bacilli > Paenibacillales > Paenibacillaceae > Paenibacillus > Paenibacillus xylanilyticus_B. The sequence continues at coordinate 3,141,244 of NZ_JBFOLB010000001.1, forward strand.
TGCCTTTCCGTTAACGTGTGTATGTTTTTGCGGTTTATATAAAAGATTATTTAGCAAATGGATTATATTCGTTCGTATATAAATCTTCCGGCTTCACCTGACCTTCTTTTAGCTCGCCATTAGCCACAAGCCAATCGATCCAAACCCCATATTCCGATGGGGTAATCACGCCTCCCTTTTCCGAAATGCCCGTACTCTTCCAATATTTCAGATTTTCTGTCGTTTCCTTTCGTTCACGCTTATTCACAATGTCCTCAAACCGCTTGATGACTTCTTCCCTAGGTGTCGTTTGGGCCCAATCGATGGCCTTGGCAACCCCGTCTACAAATTGCTTCACCGTGTTCGGATTCTCCCGGATATACGCTTCACTGAAGAAATAATCGCCCGCAGTAAACTCCGTTCCAAACACATCGATATCTCTAAAAATTTCAGTGATTCCGCCTGTTGCCAAAGCCCGGTCCCGGCCGATTCCGCTTAGTAACACCACATCGATCTGTTGATTCCGCAGAACCTGTTCCGCACTTGAACTTGGGACGGTCACCAAAGTGACCTGTTCAATCTCTTTTTCCGTCAAGTTTCCTTGTCGTAAATAGTCTTTGAGTACAAACTCCAGATGGGCACCGAGAATATTCACCCCTACCTTTTTCCCGATAAAGTCTTTAGCGGACTTGATTGGCGCCCCTTCGAGTGCATATGCCCCGATGTACGTATGTTCATCACTGCCGTATGAACCGATGACGGACTTTATTTTCACGTTTTGGGAGTAGGATTTGATAATGGCCCCATTAAATGCTGAACCAAAGTCAATTTGTTTTGTCGCGGTTAATTGAATACTTTCCGGTCCCCCAACACTGTCCCCTATAGATTCCAACTTCAAATCCCCTAAATAACCCAAATCCGCAGCCAGTTCCGGAAAAGAAACACTTCCAGGTGAAGACTGATATTGCAGAACTTGATCTTCTTCACCGCTCTTCGCGGAGGTCTTGGGATCTGAGCAGCCTGATAAAACACCACTTACCAAGCCTACAAGTACAAGGATTCCTAATGTTCGCTTCATCTCGTTTCTCCTCCTCCAAACGATTTCTTTCCATAACTCATTAATTACATCGATTTAGTAAGAATTAGCCTTAAAAAAAATCAATTCATAATCCGTACTATTCATTCACTTGCTGCTTCCATTTGGAAAATTTACGTTCAAGCATACTCAAGCCTTGGTTGATGATTAAGCCCAGCAAGGCAATGGTTAATATGCCAGCATACATTTGCGGGATCTGAAAGTTATATTGGGAATACGTAATCAGATAACCCAAGCCTTCTTTGGCTCCTACCATTTCTGCAGCAATTAACACTAATATCGCCCCTGTGCCTGCCATGCGAATACCGGTAAAAATGGTTGGTACGGATGCTGGTAGGATCACCTTCAGGAATAATGTAAACGACTTAATATTCATGGATCTTGCTGCCTTAATAAGCAAAGGATCCACGTTACCAACCGCTGCGATCGTATTGAGAAGAATAGGCCATGTGCAGGCAAACAGAACGATGGCAATCTTGGATGTTTCCCCGATTCCGAGCAGCAGCATGAATACCGGAAGCAGTGCTAATGCGGCAGTATTTCGAAACAATTCCAACACGGGATTTAACAACTGTCTGGCTAATGGATACCAGCCAATCAGTAATCCCAACGGGATCGCAATCAATAAGGCTAAGGCAAAGCCACTGAATGAACGAATAATGCTCGCCAGAAAGTGAGTGAAAAGTTCACCTGAGATGATCAAACTCCACAACGCTCTGATGACCTCGGAAAAGGCAGGGAAAAAAGCTGCATCTACCAAGCCCGTCCTTGGTGCGATTTCCCATAGCAAGATCAATGCAATTAACACGATAGACTGTTTGAACAACTTAAGCACACCGGAAAAGGCAACAGGGCTTCGTTTACCAAGCTGTAGGGTTGAACGAGCCGTCTTTACGGTTTCGATAGGAATACACTCCTTTATCCATTAGATATAAGCACCGCGATATTCGGGTTCGTGCAGTAGACTCCATACTTCATGGCGAGCCTTCACAAAGTCGGGATGGGAGCGAATATCCGCATCTTCCAATCGCGATTGGAGTGGAATATCCACAATTTGTCTCACCATACCGGGCCCTGGCGTCAATACGACGACCCGCTCTCCAAGATAAACGGCCTCATCAATACCATGCGTAATAAAAATGATGGTCTTTTGCGTTTTCTGCCAAATACGCAAAAGTTCACTTTGCAAGGATTCTCGTGTTTGAGCGTCCAATGCGGCAAAAGGCTCATCCATTAACAAGACATCCGGATTAAAGGCAAGGCTTCTGGCAATCGCCACACGCTGCTTCATCCCCCCGGACAGCTCGTGCGGATAACGGTCTCCGAAATGAGTAAGCCCAACTAACGCAAGATAATGCTCCACTTGCTCTCTACGCTCCTGCTTCGGGATGCCCTTGGCTTCCAATCCAAATTCAATATTTCCGCGCGCAGTCTTCCATGGAAATAATGCGTACTGCTGAAAGACAATGCCCCGATCAAGCCCTGGGCCAGTAATGGTTTGGCCATCGATTAAAATGCGTCCGTGTGTCGGTGAGGATAAACCGCTAATCATATCCAGCAAGGTTGATTTTCCGCAGCCACTCGGACCCACAATAGTTATGAATTCGCCTTTTCTTACCGAAAAGTCCAAGTCTTTTACCGCTGTAAAGGCTTGTGTTGCCTCCTTTTGCTTAGGATCGCGCACACTGAACGTTTTGGTGACACTCTCAAATCTGATTTTTTCAGCAGCAACCATTGACTTCACCTCTTCAATTATATTGGGAGAGTAACAAAAAAGGCTCAGGCGACAACGACAAGCGTTGCCCCCTGAGCCTCTGGATGAACCAGTCAGCTTACATTCAATTAACTAAAACTTAAATATTTCAAAACTTCATTAATCTGATGTGTTTACTATATTTTAGTCACACAGGATTGTCAACAACTACTTCAAAATAATGTAATTTCATCATGAGAACTCCATTCCACTTCAGTCAAAGGCAATACACATAAGGGCTAAACCTTGGATAACATTACGGTTTACTCACAACCCGTGCTGCCTTCCTTTAACATCTTACATACTTACGTTTGAAACCAATCCGATTTTTATCTACGGCATTTTGAATGGTTTCGGAAGCATTCAGGAACTTGCTCTTGGTTTTCTCCTTTTGAACTTCGACGGGACCAATGGCCTTCGCTGTTTCAACGGCCTTGTCATGCAGCGGAACGTAGGACACACCCACGGTGTATACGAAACTGTTCATCGAATATTGGGTTCGTTCGGGAGATTGGTGGATCCTCGCTTGCACGTCTTCCAACATCTTGCTCAGCTTCTCCTCAGAGAACTCGGAATCCTTTCGATTGCCAAGCAGCCAACAGTAACAGCTCCAGCCTGCCGACATTTTCAGCTCTTCGCCGCTGGCGATCCATTTATCTGCCACCTGCTGGGCGATATCCGTCTCGGACAACGTGACGGCAACGATGAAGTCGGAGATCATGTAAAAATAGGCGTCCTCAATCCATCGGTCGAAATCCGCTTCGGTCATCGCTTTCGGATCAGCAATGACCCCTGCAAAATACATCGCATCGTAATTCCTGGTGGCATATAGCTGCTCGGCCAAAGCCTGATCCTTTTTGATTTTGCGGGCGATCGGCTTCATTGCTCCTGTAGCCACACCGAAGAGTGGCTCGTGTGCACCATTCGACATATATATCTTTTTCGTGCGTTCCTTGCCGAGCGCCTCAAGCTCCTGCATCACTTCTTCCAGATTCATTTCGCAACACTCCCTCATGTATATTGAAATCTGATTTGTGTTCTCGCCATCTTATAAGGTTCATTGAACTATCCAAGCTGCTTGTATCACACCTTGTATTCTCTTCTTTTCACAATTCTATTCTATACTTTTTAGCGATTCAATCATATTGATCTTCGTGACTTTTATTCTAAGCATCAGGTTGCACAGAATGGTCAGTACAAACGCCAGAAGAACCGATATCAGCATGACGGAAAGATTCAACCGATCCGGAATTTGTTGATGGGTACTCGACAGCGCCTGTACGACCAGGGCATAAAAATGAATGCCTGCTGGAATCGTTACAACTACTCACTTTGGCTGGCTTTGAATTGCTTGGACGCAATAAAAACAAACAGACCACCATCCGACTGAGGGATTGTGGTCTGTTCCATTCTTCCAGCTATTCCAAAACATCATTGAAGAGTTGTCCATCACCATCGACATCAATGATTTTAAGGCGATTCGTGTTTTTGATAAAAATGGTCTTGTATTTCTCCTCACCATCTTGGTTCGCGAGTAGAAGGATGCGTTCGTTTTCGTTATCGGTTACCGTTCGAAAGGTATAATCCTGCGAATCAATAGTGCGAACAATCACATCATATTCGGGAAGTGAAGACCACTCACCGTGGTCTGGACTTTCCTCCACTGGTTCGTTATCTTGCTGCGCCGTCTCGTCCGGTGCGGATTGCTCATTACTGCCGATATCGTTGACGGGATTGGTCTCGTTCGAATTGCAGGCCGTCAGCATCGTTGCGGCTGCAATCAAGATCAAAAGCATTTTGTTCACCCTAAGTCATCTCCTGTTGCATAGTGCTTTTTATGGGTACGGTACCTGATCGTTGTCCTTCAAATTAAACGTGATTTAATTTATGAGCGTCTCAGAAGCTAGCGTAAAGCCCTCGATTGCGACATCTTCGTCGACTTCGATCATGATGCAGCGTTTACCTTGAAAATTAACCTGTTTTACGTACCTCAAATCCTGCGGGCTAACCGAAATTGTAGCTACCTTGGTTTCAATCTTAATGGATTTGGAAGTAAACTTTGGCATGACGCTGGTCGCTTTCATCTCATAGTTCTTGTTATCCACGATCGTTTCAAATGCCCGTTCTACCTTCTCGGTCGTCACGTCTTCCACGCCGCTTGCGTTCAGCACGCGCTCCAGATCTTTATAATCCAGCTTCGGAGGTTCTTCCTCCTTCGTCTCTTCGTTGATTTCGATTACCCGGTTAATTTCCTCATAAACCTGTGCAATCGTGGCTGAATCGAGCTCTTCGCCGGCCACTTCCTTGACGATATCTTCGAAGATCGCTCGTTCTTCCAGTGCCGTCACGGATCTTTCTCCGTTTAGGACCTGTTCGACAAAATGCGGATCCGGGAAATTCGATTTTCCCGTACAATACAAAATGCGATTCACATCGGAATAGTTGTCCGTCACACTCGGGTACAGGAATCCTTGCTCCGGCGTGCTTAATTTGATAATCGGATCGACAATGACATTGTATTTGAACTCCCGCTCCACATAATCGAACAAGAGAGTTTTCCGTTGTTTTTCCGTAGAATTCACGCTGCATAGAATGAACGGATGGGCGAAAACCTCGTTCTTCTCGCTCTCTTCCGCTTCATCATTTCTCGCCTTGGTCGGCAAATAATACTGTCCTCGAACGAACGTGACCACCATATCCCGCTCATACTTGGCATCTGCCAGCATTCGATCCACGAGCACCAGCATCAAGTCCTGCCATTCTTCCGGATCACCTGACACCAAAGCTTGGTGAAGCAGTACCTGCGCCGGTTCCTCCGCTTGCTCCTGAAACTTCAACTCGAACAATTTTTGATCCAGTTCGCCGGTCAGCAGTTTTTTGAAATTCCCCATGTATAACTCCTGCTTCTCCCGATCCACCAGTTCAAACGGATGGCGTTCCCAGTGATAGACTTCATTCGTTTCCTTCGTAATATAGACATTGAGGATATCGTAAATGTTCAGTAAATCGTGATCCATTTTAAATTGCTTGCGTATATTGGCGACTTCTTTTTTGTTCATATCGGATTCGGCAGCTCCTTAGATATATTCTGGCTTATTTAGTATAAATTATTGAACGCAAATTTGTTAGCAATCTTGCAGCTTGCAATGCTGTGCCTAGGGTTAATTCTCCTGTGCCCTGATCCTCTATTGTGGCATATTTGAATACCTGAGTCGAGGACATTTCTATGAAAAAAACATCTTACTTCACTGTGTGAATTTCCCTTTTTCTCGGACCCGCACCGTTGAAGTTATTATAAAAGGAGGCCCTGCCAGAAGGTGCTTCTTCGATCATTTCCATTGCACCATAAAAAAAAGGCGCTCCTGCTCGTCTTGATCCAAGCTCGGCAGGAAAGCCCTGTTCGCAGCATGAAAAATGGCAGTACGGGAAGCATTCCGTACTGCCATTTTTCATCCTCATTTGTTGCCGCGTCATTCGCCGCCGAGCTCCGTTATGCGTATGCTCGCTGTCCATGCACTCGAGTATCATTGGCTAATCGCGCTCGGGGATCGATACGGCCATTGCCAATCAAAACCTATCGCTGTTACAGCTTACCCGCAGCTTTCACTTTTACAAGCAGTGCATTGCCTGGCAGATACGCAATCGGAATGTCCTCGACGGACACAATCTGTACCGTCTCCGGGTTCGCGCCAGCAGCTGCTGCCTCGTTCATGGCGCTCTGCTTCGCATCGCGGATGACGTCGTCATAACTCCAGTCGTCCAGCGAATAGATCCGCTCTGACTCGCCGCTAACCTCTCCCAGCGCAGCGCCGATCGCGTTAGCTGCATCATAATTGTCCGGCCGGATAATTCGGCTTGCCCCTGCCAGCGTATCCGGCACCAACAGGCTGCCGCCTCCGACCAGTATGACATCGACCGGGTCGGCACTTGTCTTCATCCGGTCGATGGCATCTTCCAAACTCTGCTGCATGACCGCATCTACCTTCTGGCATACAGCTTCGTCCACCGCATCCGCGTTTGTGCCTGGCCATGCGGCCCGGCCCAACTTCACAGCCACGTCCGTCGTCGTCAGCGTATCGCCGCCGAATATAAGGGCACGTTTCGTCAACTCATAGCCCACGCTGTCCGGGCCAACCGTTACGCCACCCTCTTCGTCAAGACGGACGATTGTACCCCCGCCAAGGCCAATAGACAAAATGTCCGGCATCCGGAAATTCGTGCGAATACCGCCGATATCCACTGCTGCTGATGACTGGCGCGGGAAGCCTTGTACGAGCACACCGATATCCGTCGTCGTGCCGCCGATATCAACGACCAGTGCATCGCTCAGCCCGGACAAGTGTGCAGCACCCCGAATCGAATTCGTTGGCCCGCAGGCAATCGTCAAAATTGGGTAACGAAGCGCATATTCACTCTTCATCAACGTGCCGTCATTCTGGCAAATGTACAACTGTGCATTGATGCCGAAGCCGTTCAGCGCTTCTTCGAAACCACGCACCACGCCCGCAATGACTTGCAGCAGCGCTGCGTTCAGTACGGAGGCGTTCTCCCGCTCGAGCAGTCCAATGCTGCCAATCTCGCTGGAAAACGTGACCGGCATGTCCGAACCCAACACTTCGCGTACGATGTCGCCAACCCGCTTCTCCTGCTCACGATTCACAGGAGCAAATACGCCGCACACCGCCACAGCGTCAACTTCACCGCTCATCCCTCGGCACAGTTCGGCGATCTCCTCTTCGTCCAGATTCGCGATCTTGCGACCGTCATACTCATATCCGCCAGAGGCGATATAGCTATGAGGCCCAACCGCAGCGCGCAGCGATTCGTCCCAGCCAGCGAGCGGGGGAACAGCCGTCGTTGCCGGAGCACCGATGCGAATCAGTCCGACCCGGCCAAGATGCTTCCGCTCCACGATAGCATTGGTACAATGCGTGGTACCAAGCATTGCATAGCGGATGTCTGCTCCATTCACGCCGCTTTCCTGCAGCAGCCTACGAACAGCCTCCACAATACCCTCGTTTACGTCGGCAGTCGTGTGTACCTTCACCTTGTGTACGCAGCGCAAGTCGGAATCCAGCAGTGCGGCATCCGTATTCGTCCCCCCCACATCAATGCCGATGCGGTAAGTTTGGTTTGCGTCTGCCGTAGAAACATTGTTCAAGTTGTCCTTCATTTCGCAGCACCTCTCTTCGAAGCCAACGTCTCGATCGGCACATAATCAAAGTCATAACCGAAGTATCTCGGCCCGGCCGTCTCGATGCCTTTTGGCGTGCGCCATTTGTCATCGCATGGCAAGCCTGCTACCGTCACCCGGGCACCATACTTCAGGTTCTCCGTCGTTACCGGCATACCCGTATCCTGATCCAACAGTGTAATCAGATCAGGCGTAATCGCGAGTGGTTGATCATCAACAGTGGCGAGCAGGAACTCATTTTGGAAAAACAACCGCATCGTTTTTCCCTTATTCTCGCCTGTACCTTCAAACACCGCTTCGCCGCGCGTAAAACCGCCGTCCATACGGCGGCGGATATCTACGGCCTTGCCATGGAACAAGGCATGACCATTCAGCTTCGTAAGCAGTTCACGCACAGGATTCAGCTTCTCCTGCTTCGCTTCGAACAACGTCCGCCCGATCTCATAGGCGAGCGTCAGCGTACCGCCAATCGCGCTCTGCTTCGCCTGCGCGCCGGATACCGGATAATCGCAGATGGAGGCAGAACCACCCATCTCTACCGTCAGCGCACGCGCCATCCGTTCTTCCCACACCCCGTCAATGGTATGCATCAGCGCGCTATTGCCTCGCTCGTCCGCCATCGCCACCGGACTGCAAGGGATACCTTCCAGATGGAACGTGACCATCTGTGATTCGGGAAACGCACGCCCCATCGCATCGGCATCGACGAGCGGAATTCCGCGCTGCGCCGCCGCAATGACCGGAACGAGAGAGTTGCCACCGCCGACTTCGATCGGCATGACAGCATCCACCTTGCGGCCAAGTTCTCTTTCCATCAGATCAAGCGGTTTGGTCAGCTGTTCTGCGGAAGGTATTTTCTCCAACATCACCGTTGGCGCTCCAATCATCGATACCGGCACGATAAGCCCTTCATCATCGAGCTCATCAAGCTGCGCGATTCGGACTGGGCCATACTTGCGGATCGCCTCCATGGCCATCAATTTTCCGACATGAGGGTCGCCACCGCCGCCCGTGCCCAGCACCGCAGCTCCTATCGCGATATATTCAATCGCCTGTTCATCCAATGTAGTTAATCTGGTTGCCTTGTTCATGCTTTCATCCCTTCTTTACTACCCATTTGCCTATGACTGCTTGTACGATAAATGCCACCAAGAAGCTGTCCAGTGCCGGAACCTGCGTAACCTGGAACCAACCAAGTCCATCTGGGGCCATCGTTGTCATCAACCCGAAGAACGTAGCAATAATCCAAACAATGATGGAGCGGGGAATCCAGCTCCGGTTGCTGTCCAGCCCGTCAAACGAGAATCTCTTTTTGTTTACCAGCAAATACTCAGCCGTGTATATTCCGCCCAGCGGTGCGACAAGCATCGTAATGTACGTCAGGAACGTCGTGAAACGGTCATATATGCCGAAGCAGGCAAGTGCAGTTGCAATCAAACCCGCAATTACGGTGATTACTGATTTAGGCACCCGTCTGAAAACGACAGCGAAACCCAGTCCTGCGGAATACAAATTGTTCGTATTGGTCGTCCACTGTGCCAGTGTCAGCACAATAATGGCGGGAATGCCGAGTCCGAGCGTCAGAAAAATACCCGTCAAATCGTCGGAATCCATTGAACGCGACAAAAAGATCGCAATGATCGTCATGAAGCTGTTGCCGACAAAGAAACCGATAAACGCCGCCGTAATGGCATGCTTTGGCGTCTTAGCCCAGCGCGCGATGTCAGGGGACAACGCTGTTCCAAGAATGAAGATACCGATGACCAGCGAAATTGCCGTGCCCATCGGCAACGCCTCTCCCTCGAACGGTGACCAGACGGTGCTGCCACCTTCGCCGTTAAGCGCCATGACCAGCGCGATAATGATAAACACCACGAGCAGTGGTACCGACCAGACGCTTAATTTTTCAATCGCCCGGTAGCCCCAGATTGCCGTGGACATCATGAGCAGTCCACCAATGATGGACAGTACCCAGAGCGACCAATGCCAACCCCATAGCTCGCTTAACGCAGTCTGAAAGTTGGAGGCGAAGAAGCCGACCTGTACGCCGAACCAGCCCAGCGAAGAAATACCGAGAATGACGGAGACGATCAGCGCCCCTTTATTCCCGAACAGAAACCGGCTGATCATCGCCGTCGACAGACCGGTTTTGGCCCCGACATAGGCGCAGACAGCCCCAATGATGCCCAAGATCAATGAACCGACGATGACTGCGGTAAGCGAATCACCGATGCTCATCCCCGCGCCAAGCTGCGCTCCCAGGAACATCGCCGACAAATCAATGCCGATCGCGATCCAGACCAGCGCCATGGATAACCACGATTTCCGCAAATGCTGAGGCACGGGTTCCCGTTCGTAATCTTCTATTTTCGTATCGTTGCTCATGTTCCACCCTCTGCTTTCTGTCCAGTCTTGTTGTTTGCCTAAGCTTTGACAGATCTCCAGAACATCTCAAATGCGTGCTGCAGTTTCCGTTCAAACAGCTCCGGCGATTTATAGTAGTAATATTGCATGCCCAGTCCGTCCATCAAGGTGAGGAATGAATCCACCATCGTCTCCATCGGAACGGCGGCCAATTCGCCGCGATCCAGACCTTCCTGCATGATCTCGCCGATAATGCTGCTCAGCAGCGTATCGAAACGCCCGAATGCAACTTGCATCCGATCGAGCAAAAAGTCCGGCGGGAAAATCAAATAGCGGAAGGCAAATGTGGCAAGCTCCGTTTTATTCCGATGAAAATCGTATTGACGAAGCAGCAGCGCATGCAGCTTTTTCTCTGTGCTCATTCCTTTGCTGGTTTCCGCCATCGCTTGGATATATTCGTTATAGGCGCTCATCGATTCTTCGAAGACCGTCATGAACAGATCTTCCTTGCTCTCAAAAAAGGCGTAAATTGCCGGTGTTTTGACCCCGACCTCCTTCGCGATCTCCGATAATGCCGTCCCGTCGTAGCCCTTCTGTCCGAATAATCTCAGCGCGGCTTCCTTCAGCTTCGTTCTGGTCATGGTCATCCCCTTTTCTCCAATCTAATTAACGTTAATTAAGTAGATTATACAATTATCTGCATAAAAATCAATGGATTTGTCAGGTATGTTGCATAATCTTTCAATCCTTATACGTTTCAAACCTCAAGCAGGGCTATTCTATAAGGTCGTTAATGATCAATCCTATGAATTAAAAAGGGTGCCACGGTGAGGTCGATAAGATGCCAATACGAAAAAGAGATATCCTTAAGCCAAGGATACCTCTTCTGGAGCTCGAACCTATTCATTCAAACAACCTTTGATGTTTATGAAAGAATTGATAAAAGAATCGTACATTGTCCAGTTCAAACCATTCTGCCGTTTGCAAAATATTGGCATCGAGATTGTAGATCTTCGCATGAAGCGTACCAAGAACGAAGGGAGAGTGTGTAGCAATAATGAATTGACTGTCAAAATAACGCGCCAGATCGTTCATTTGTTCAGCCAGCTTGATTTGATTCGCCGGAGACAGGGACGTTTCCGGTTCATCCAATAAGTACAGCTGCCCGGGAAGCAAATGTTCCTCAAAAAACTGCATCGAGCTTTCCCCGTTCGAATACTTCTCCTGAGAGTATTGGATGATATCCATCTTCTTTTTGAATTCATGCGACTGCTCCAGCTTTTCTACCTCAGCCTTGCTCTTCCCCTGCACAAATTGCTCATGGAGCAGTCCTTCGCGAAGCACGCTTTCCTGCTGTATTTTCTTGATTTCATACAACAGATCCTCTGACTTGATGTACCGGCTCCCATCGGGAAGCTTATATATCGGACGCTCCTGATCATCATGCCCGAGTTGATAGCTGCTTTCCTCGATAAACCGCTGAACATAGATGCTGTGACCATAGGTTGCCATTCGCTCAGCGCCCGCCATTCCCAATTTGTTGGCGATTAGATTCAGCAAAGTGGATTTCCCCGAACCGTTACTGCCGTATAGTACCGTAATTCGATCAAACAGCAGAACCTCCCCTGCAATGTGCCTGAACACATGATCCGGGTATATATTCGGGTTGCTGGAAATGGCAGAAGAGAGTTTGAAGTTACTTAGATATAGCATCGTCTCGCTCCCCTCTTGGAACATGAAATATGCGTGTTTTAAATTCATACCTGATATTTATACCTTGCCACTCTATGAATGCATGCATACGATACAAAAAGCTTTCTACTCAAGCACGGTCCAAATATCCAGTGCCGCCACACGAATTCCCTCATGCTCATGATTCCGGTATGCTCTCAAACGGTCGGTACAAGCCTGGTTCCACAGTAAGGATGTTCCCGCAATCTTCAGAAGAGAAAGTCCAAGATATTGGGCTGTAAACGACTGCCGACCTCTCAAATGATCCACCAGATCCAGAATCGCCTCTGGTCTCCAATATTCCTGACTGGAATTGGCTACACGGGCGACCTGTCTGTAGGCATAATCCAATAGATACGGATGCGTGTCCACCATTTGAATCACAGGGTCCAATTGCAGAGCGGCCTGATCTGCCTGGTTCCATTCAACAACCGCCAAATATAGCCTGATCACGACTGGTTTCAGGGTTTCTTGGGATTGAAGGACATTGATCATGCCCGTATATAAAGGAACGAGTAACCGCTTTGCATGTGGAGGCAGTGAGATTAGCTTGTCAATCAATTCCACCAGACGCTGCCGCACTGGTAGGTCTCTCTCCGGGGCAGCATTCCATTCGGCCTTCGTCTCCGTTTCGGCCAATTGTGTGCACACGCTGATGACCCGATCATTCACCTTTCCATCACGACAAGCCACAATGAGCGTATTCAACGCGCTCCTCCATCTGGCGTTGTCCTCCAGATCCAGAATCGTTTTGCTGGCAGAAGCGGCCACCTTCTCCTCACTTCCATTCACCCACAGGCTCATCGCTTGGAAAGCCTCTCTTGCCACAACCGGATCGGCATGCCCTGCAATCTCGATAATCAAGTCCAAATACCTTGGCCGGGAATCCACGGGAATCCCACCAGAATATTGGTTAAGCAGGCTTCTTGCGATATCGCGCTGCGGGGAAGCAGCCATGGCACGCATCATGGCCCAGCTGCGTTCATCATCAAGCCATTGTCTGGCAGCATGGCCAATGGCAATCATCACATCTTTGTGTACATTCGGTTTCTCGAATTCACGGATGAGAAGCGCCATGCTCTCCTCGCTTTTATAAGCCCCAAGTAGGCGGATGGCCTCTTTTCTGACCGTGATCTTCAGTTTCTCCCGATCTAACAGATCTGAAAGCATGGATGTCAACATCACCGGACTCACCCTGCGCATGCATCTGGGGATCGAGTACATTGCTACCCGAGCACGGTCTCCATCCAGGTTGTTAAGCAATACAGGAAGTGCCTTCTCCGGTTCTTCCCATAACGAATATGCGTAAAGTGCTGCCTCCACGACATGCACTTCCTCGTTCTGGAGCAGGACCTTCAGTTGATCGGAGCAATAATCCGGCGTGCTGGCCAAGCTTCGCATCACCGATGCACGTTCATGGAAACCTCGTTTGCCATCCAATGCCACTCGTTCCAGCAGGGATGCATACGCCTTTTGCTGACGCGGCAGCCACCGATGAAATCCGTTATGCGCAGGCACAACATAAATTGTTTTTCCTGATAAATGCTTGCCTTTGATGACTTTTCCTGAGATGAACGGGTCAAGCCACTCTTGGCGTTTCAGGTGCAGATGCATAAATACGTCGTGGAACGAGATGAAGGATGGGTCTGTGTCCAGCAATTCTCTAACCCTTGCATCCCGGGTTTCATACGGTGCGAGCCAATAATGGACCGCCTGTGGGGATACTGTTTTGGCCTGCAGCAGTTCCTTCAGCAGAAGCTGGAGCTTCGGCAGCCGATCCACCGATTTTCCGAACAGATCCGCCATGCGCAGGACCACACTCGTGTTTTCGCGCTTGTTCGCTTCTACAGCAAAGGCATAGATCTCATCGAATAACGCTTCCAGTGCAGAACTCGGTATGCTATCCCAATCCATCGAGTACAATGCAAACTGTCCGTCCCGCATCGTCAGTCTTCCAAACGTTCTCAAAGCAAACTTGAACAGATCTCCCTCCGGCTTCAAGGCATGTTCTCGCAGTATGGCAAAAGCCAGCTGCTCCGTGGCGGACCTTGTCCCATATGACGTGTCTCTGGCTTCAATCACGCTATCCACCAGCACAGTCAGATCGTCCATGTGCTCTTTCTTGAACATGGGAGCAGGACAGTTGGAGAGCTCAGCCATAACCACGAAGCGTATCGGATCCTGGTCGTTCTTGATTCGGGTCAGGAAGCGCAGCGTCTCATCCATTCCACGGCGAGAAAGTGCTGTACTTCGAACGAGGTGAGCATAGGCCGCAGCACGTTCATCGCTATTAGACACCTGAGCGGCTTTCTCCAGCTGCTCTCTGGCATTCACAATGAAGCGGCGGGCTGTCGTTTCGAGCTTGTTGTCCCGGTGATCACGAATGTCGCGCAGTTCCAGCATGCGGGCCGCTTCCTTGTCACGCAGTCGGTGTGGCAGCACATCCAGCAGCGGCATAGGGAAAATGCGCGTCTTCCGCTCATCTTCCTTATAAGCCGCATCAAAGATCGCTTCGCGGTTCGACGGCGCAAGGGTATCCAGCACCTTGGCTAGGTGCACTGGCTGATCTGCGAGCAGAGCAGCCAAGGTCGTCCACTGCGCTGTGGTGAACCATTTTCGCTTTTTCAACCCACCTGCCGGAACGCCATGATTCAAAAGATATCCCCGTGTCTCCTCACGTGTCAGCAGCTCAAATACATCCTCTGGGCTGGCCTGAATCAGAATCCCTAATTGCTGCTTGAGTACAGGATGAATCGTATCCGTTGGACCAAACTTCAACGCACATTCCAGAACAGTTGCTGGCCTTGAAACACTCAGTATTTCAACCGCGGATGAGAGCGTCCACCATACATTGGTCTTTTCCCGATGCGTTGCATGCTGCAAAGCATTCTTGAAGTACGCTCCCACCAGATCGGGGTGGTACTTCGTTAAGAGCCGCCAATTAAGTAACGCATATCCCAGCTCTGGAAGCCTGAGGCGTACCGTCTCTTCGCTGCACACAGCCAGTAATAAGGAAGCTTCTTGTGCGCCCCAGCGGTTAAGCACGAGCGGCAGCAGCCGTTCCGCCCAATCCTGATGATATGTATTCACGATGCTCCGCAGCAATTGGCGGCGGCAATGGTATGACATCAGAGCGATTTCGGATTCAATCGAAAAGTCCGGCTCGGTCACTACTTCTGGGAGCAGCCGAGCCGCCCGGCCCCTAACTCCTGCCTTGGGATGCTGCAGGGCGAGTGTAACCGCACGAGCATCATTCACTACACCCGCACCAGTCAAAGCCAGATGCGCCTCATAGGCGGTGCCGCTTTCCAGTAAGGATACAAGCAGCGCGGAATAATTCGCATCTCCTGTATGCTGGCGTCCCAGAAGTGCCATCCGCTTCATCCTGTCCGAGTAACCCAGCGAATCCAGCTCCACGAGCAACTGCTCTTTATTTATCAGATCCTTGCTATCTGCCATCATTCCCTCTCCCCTCATGTCTCTAATAAGCTCTTTATACCGATCAAAACAAATCCACAACCATACTTCACAGGGTAATCCTGGAATAGTATAACTTCTGGATCAGCATTGGCTTCTCCTGTTTAATCCCACATTTCTAGACCAAATTAGAGCACGGAGTTTATCCTCCCTAGCCTTGAGTGATATATGACGGAAGCTGGACCAAAAGCTACATACACCTTAATGTGCCGGGGTTTCTGCGTTGACCTAGCAGCAGGCTGCACACAAAAAGGGATGACTCGCCGGGCACCATAAACGGCCCTTTGAGTCATCCCTTTTATCTAAAATAATACTTATCTGAATTTAGTTATTCCAGTATTGCTTCGCAATCTGTTGACCTTGGTCGATTTTCGCCCATTGCTCGGCTTCGCTTAGCTCGTTACCGCCATCACAGGAGGCAAATCCGCATTGATGCGAGAGCAGCAGACGATCCTTATCAATGATTTTGGATGCTTCGTCAAGAAGACGGATTACCCGTGCTTCATCATCCAGCGTATTTGTTTTGGAAGACAGCAAGCCCAGAACAATCTCCGTTTCCGGTCTGTCCTTGAATACCTCCAGTGCTTCAATCGAACCTGCACGATCATCATCCCACTCCAGGAAGAAGCGGTCATATTTCAACTGTTTCAGGAACAGGTTGGCGATTTTTGCATAAGAGCCGCCGCCCATGTTGCGGGAATCGTAGTTGCCGCGGCAGTTATGTGTCCACATTTTTAAACCCAGGCTATGACCGAAGTCAATCACCGTATTGTTAATATCAATAAATTCGGTGGCAAGACCCGCTACTTCTGCTTGATCAATATGCTCGCCGGTAAACGGAGAGTTCGGGTTGTCGTCTGCAAACAGTTCCCAGAGGCAGTCATCGAATTGCAGAATTTTGCCGCCAGCCGCAGCGAACTCCGCTACAAATTCTTTATACGCCTTCACAAGACCCGCTTTGAGCTCCTGTTTGTTCTGATAAACGGCATCCTTCCCGCCAATGTTATCCGACCAGGAAAGCTCACCGAAGATATGGGAAGGAGACGGTACGCAAAGTTTCGTCTGCTGATCGCCTGCCGTATCTTGCAGCTGTTTGAACAGCGTAATAAAGTGGTGATTCTTACCGCTCAGTTCGCCCGTAATGCGCAATCCAATATCTTTGCGAGTTTCATATTTCGATGTTCCGTCCACATCCCGGAAAAAGTAGCCGTGGTCCGCGATATAACGCTCCACTCCGTCAAAGCCCCAGACAAAATCCAGATGCCACATCGACTTGGAGAACTCGCCGTCCGTAACAACTGACAGGTTATGCTCGATTTCCTTTTTAACAACCTGTTTGATTGCCTCAGTCTCGCACTCGGCATACCCTTCGAAGTTTTCATAGAATGGATATTGGATATCATCACGATGTTCAATTTGTGTTTTATATTTCAGCAGCTCTTCGGGCCGCAACAAACTTCCTACGATCTGGAACTTATCAGTCATGTAAATAACCCCCTCGTTGTATACGAGTATCATAGCACGCCGAGTGGAGTTCGAAGAATAATCAAAAGAAGATAACTAGTTATAGCTAAAAGCTATATCAAGAAATAAAAGTGGATTATCAAAATGATTCCCCTTAACGGGGTTAACTGGGTTTATCTGCTTTCACAATCTTATGATTAGATATTTCATTTTATCATTTCCCACCTTTTCTATCGTTGGCTAAAGCGCTAGTTGTTTATCTATGCTAGTTTAAATTATAAGCTTTATCAATTAATGGTTCTGCTCTTTTAAAATCTTCAGGGGATTTAATAATAATTTGCAAATCACCAGTCCCAAAATGCCCTACATTACGCATATCTCTAGTAAATCCATCCTCTAGTTCAATGTCACTAGGATTTAATCTCATGTGCAGTAGTATCTGCTTCTGGTAAACTTCTGCACAAATGATATTTTTCATTTTTTTGAACGCTGTATACAACTTGAGCTGATTTTCTGTAACGTCATCACCGAGTGCAAGTATATAGGCTCTAATGGAATAATACAGTTCTCTGAGCGCTGGCGTTGTTGACTGAAGTTGTTCTTGGAAAGTCTTGTCTGATGATGGCTTAGTCCATTTATCTCCCTGTTCCTGAATATTGTAGGGTCTCACCGTACTTGAATTTACTAGCTCCATCATAAGTAAATCTGCTCCAAACTTTTTGTAACGAACAAGATCAATGTTTCTATTGATCTGTTTAACTGCATATTTATCATATTTTGTGAAATCTCCTGCTACACAAATAAGTCTGGGCATACTCCAATCTAACTTATCCGAACACTCTTTTCCTAGATTCTTCATCACTAACAACTCAAATTCTGCTTTATGATCAAGTAGCCAGTCGAGATAAAATAATCCTTGGTTGATCACGTTCTCGTTACTGGTTCTTTTATATTCAAAAATGACAGGACAGTTGTTTTCATCTAGCCCTAAACTGTCAATTCTACCACCGTTCGATGTCGTATATTCGCTTTTCAGAAAAGTTACTCCAAAAAAAACAGGCATATTCTTTTCAATTAATACTTGTAATTCTCTCTCAAGTAGAACAGAACTGGCTGGCAACTCTTTAACTTCTCCCGTTATATGAAACAGCTTAGTATCGGACATGTATGTCTCACTTTCTAAAACTTGATCACCAGAAGACTTCTCTTCATAGTTTCAAGTAATTTTTATTATTTTCAAATGCATCGGTGTTTGAAGCAATTATACTTATCTTCGGTTCGCTGATTGTAGCGCTGCTGTCCAATAAACACAAGTAGACCGCCCCCCGAGCAAAGGTTGCGGTCTACTTGACGTATATCCTCTTGTTAAGCCCACCGCCCTTAAAAGCGGCTATTGCTCCGAGAGTCGTGTTGGCGCACGGCTCTCTTTGCATTATAAGCTGTTCATGCCCTTATTATAACATGACAAATGAGGAATTCAATTCAAGGCTTAACAAGCGTAGAATAAAAACGATAAACATCTAACTCTCAACTAATTCACAACGTCCTACGCCGAATTTCATAGAAATACTGCACGGCTGGGTGCTTTAACTTGATCTTCTCAGACATGTTCAAAATTCGCTTTTTGCCAACGCGTCTGTCTACCAAAGCCAGAATGTTCAGCAAAATATCCTGACTCTCCAGACTTTCCTCTATAGGTCTTGATAGAAACGTAGTCGCTGCAACCGTAAAATTGGATTTACTCAATGATGACTGAGCTGACAAAAGCTCCTTGGCCATTACAGAAATTTTTCTGCCTCTAGCAATGACTTGAAGACGATCCTCCGGAACGGTCCCTTTGGTCTCTTTTCGAATGACTTCAATCTCTTCGTTGTCTACAGGAATTTCAATCATCGGATCGTTCTTGATCTCCTGTTCCGTCTGATACCACCGGATGGGGGTTGTTGTGTCATTCATATTAAGCACGTTCTTTTTATCTACGGCAAGGTAACAGCTTCCTGATTTGTCAAGTGCATAACGGTAGCTGGTTGCGCGGTATTCAACTCTTCCGACTAATGCCGGGCTAAGGAAACTCTCCAGTTGCTGCTTCAATTTACTCCAGGACATAAATCCTCCTATTCTCAAAAGCCTGCTACCTTAATTATAACACAGCATATCGAATTGACATCTTGGGTTGATACAGGATGCGAAGCACTTCAGACGGGGGAATTCCTATTTTTGGATTTTAATTTCCCTATGTGATAAAATGGCTGGAAATTATCTGCTTTCTATTAAACTGTCATTGCCTATCATGGGATACTGCGTTGCTATTCACAAAGGAGAGGAAGACGTTAATGGCTAAGAAGAAAACAACATTACCCGCCCATATGGAGCAACTCATTAAAAATAATGATATCACTGCTGTAAAAGAGGTCTTTGAGCAATGCGAATGGGATGCCCGCGGGGGTTACAGCAAGGGTACGGCCCTCAGTTTCCGTCAGATTTCGGATGAAGTCGTTCGATGGCTGGTAGAGCAAGGAGCTGATATTAACGCTAGGGACAAGTACCAGCGTACGCCATTGCATGCCCATGCTGCGCACTGGTCAGGAAATGTAGCCTTGCTCCTCGAATTGGGTGCAGAGCTGGACGCGATTGATTATACCAATGAAACACCGCTGCATTCAGCAGTCAATTCGTATAGAACCACAGTGGTGCAAGAGTTGGTGACCCGAGGTGCTGATATCAACGCGGAGAATAAACAGGGGAACACCCCGCTCGCGAAAGGATTAGTCAATTGCCGGAATAGCGATATTGTCAGTATGTCTGAAATCTCCGCCATTTTGCTGGATGCCGGAGCATCGGTCACCCCTGCTATGAAAGAGTCGGTAAGGCGAATTGGCAAGGATTTTGAATTCGTCCGGGAAAAGTTCAATCAAGACAGCGTTGAAGAAGTGTCGGACGCGCTTCTCAAGCTGTATCGACTATTTGATGTCGAGCCTGTAGCGAATCGGATCATGCATGATGGAACTGCTCCCATTCAGGTAACGGCAACCACCTGGCCCAAGCAGCACCAAGAGCTGTGGGAATATCTCATTCCGCCCAAAGGCCATGCGCAAACGGTACAGGGAGAGGTCATCCGCATCACCGGGCGCGTGTCTCATGAAGTATTGGATAATGGCGGGGGAAACTGGGATGCCCAATACCTCAAGATGCTGGATGCGCTGGTTCGGTACCTGGGCACCGGTACGCCATTAGCTCCGACAACTCTGCAAGAGGCAACCGACTTGGCCGGCAGGCTTCGCAATGGATCGGATTATGATGCGCCTGCTAGATTATGCGAATTGGCGGTGTTATGGGTGCTTAACAATCCTCAACCCGTAACGATGGCACAACCGGAATATTCTCGTTAAATTTTCCTAGGATAGACGGCTTTGGAGTTCCTAAGTCCCGTTCGTAGAGCAATGAATGTTTTACGTCTAAAATAGAAGTACAGCAGCTAAAAAAAGAAGCGGAATATTTCCCGCTTCTTTTCTTGGTAACCCGCCAATACATCTCAACTATTAGCCGAACTTGGCAATTTAATTTCCGCGTTCCTCTGCCTCATCATGATTCTTGCTTCCAAACTCATCCAGCAATGTACGTACTTCACTTGTGGATTTGGCGTTCATTAAGCTGTTTCTGAGTTCACTTGCCCCGCGGAATCCACGAACATATATTTTGAAGAAGCGGGCAAGAGGACTAAACGAACGTGGTTCCTGTGCGGAATATTGATCATAGAGATCCAGATGAAGTCGCAGCAGACCAAGCAATTCTTCACTGGTGTGTTCCTTCGACTCTTTCTCAAAAGCAAACGGGTTCTGGAAAATGCCACGCCCAATCATAATGCCATCCACACCATATTGCTCAGCGAGCTTCAACCCAGTCTGACGGTCAGGGATATCTCCATTAATGGTCAGCAGCGTATTGGGTGCTACCTCATCCCGAAGTTTTTTAATCTCAGGAATCAGTTCCCAGTGAGCGTCCACTTTGCTCATTTCCTCTCTGGTCCGCAGATGAATGGACAGATTCACAATGTCTTGTTTCAAAATATGAGTCAACCAGTCGCGCCATTCGTCTACTTCAGTGAAACCAAGTCTTGTTTTTACACTTACGGGCAATCCACCAGCTTTCGCGGCCTGGATAATTTCCGCAGCCGTTTCGGGACGACAGATCAGCCCGCTTCCCTTCCCGTTCTCCGCTACATTGGCTACAGGACAACCCATATTAATGTCGATGCCTTTAAAGCCTTCTTTTGCCATACCGATACTCATTTCACGGAAGAATTCCGGCTTATCTCCCCAAATATGAGCCACCATGGGCTGTTCATCCTCTGTAAATGTCAAACGCCCACGTACACTTTTGTTCCCCTCCGGGTGACAGTAACTCTCAGTATTCGCAAACTCCGTAAAAAACACATCCGGTCTGGCCGCTGCACTCACAACATGGCGAAACACAACATCTGTTACATCTTCCATCGGTGCCAATATAAAAAATGGCCGTGGCAATTCACGCCAAAAATTGTCTTTCATCTTAAAAACTCCTCTATATATACCGGGACAGTTCGCTTTCCCGAAAATAGTAAAATAATTTGTTCGTCTGCTTGTATATCATTCGATATACATATCATTGCTACTTCTTCAGTTACACCATCTTCACTTATACCATGTTACCGCAGCATAGTTCAAACAGCAGTATATGTTAATGGCACATCAAAATAAATACCATTACAACCTGAACAGAAGCAGTGCTTTTCTATGGACTCACATAAAAAAGAGAGGCGATGCCCCTCTTGGCTATTTACCCAATGAATCCTGGATCAGGGTTTCCCCTTTCTCCATTCATCCTTCCTCAATTTTATCACGTCTTTATTCAATTTTCAGCACACGTTTATTTTGTGAGTATTCAAAGTATAACTTTACCTCCCCGTTTTGCTCGCCGAGAGTAGAAATCAGTCCGCTCCTATCGTTCTAATGATTCGCTTTGGTTGCTCTTGCCGAACCGAACAAGCTGCTCTACAATTAAAGCTCGGCAGGCTTTTGTACCTGCAAATCGTGACATGAAGGTGGCCTGAATCAAACATGGAAATTTCACTGGATATTATTAAAGATAAAGTCGAATGCCTGCAGGCTTATGACTTCAATGAACTGGAACGGGTGATTGAAGACCGAATCGGAATCAACAAAGCGCTGATGCTGCGAGTGAAGCAGGTTCAGCATCAAGTGACGTACCACCCCATTCACAACAAGATGTTATATAGTGCCGTTGTGCATTTTGCCGTTGATTGATGGAGTACAGGTAAATAAATGGGAACAGCGAAAACCGGATTGATCTATATTCAATCCGGTTTTTGCTTTGTTTTGTGATCATACTTTTTTCAAACTTGTGCTTTATATTTTTTCACACCTACTCTCACATAAGAATCCCCAAGACTTTTAACTGCTCATTAATCTTAAGCAAACAAGCGGCTGCCTGATCGGCAACCGCTGCATCTGACATGCTTATTAAATGTCGTAGTTATTCGAAGGACTGTGAGCGATAATGGATTGCACGACTCGTTTAACTACAGATTTCGCGGCATCCTGGGTGGAATTTCCGCTGATCTCGTCCTCGTTAACTTCGATAAACCCTTTGCCCCCAATGATCTCTCGGGCTGTCTCAAGTTCGCCCGCACTGATAGAATCATGGGATACCAGTGAGATCAGGCCGGCGTCGTTCAACACCTTTGCCATCTCCGCCGTACCGCGGAGCGTTTCTCCACTGACGCTCTCAAGCAGCATCGTATGGTAACCGGATGACACTAGTCGCTTCTCCACTTCCTTGGCGAGAGCTACCGTATCCGAGCCAGCAAACCAGACCGTGAGCGGAGATTGTCCTTTCTGCTGGGCGCGAACCTCTCTCGTGATCCCCGTATCCAGCGTGGCAAATCGGCTGTCTCCCTTCAGCGCCTGATCGATGACTCCGCAAGCGGACGTCATGTTGGTGACACGATCAATGAGGATGAAACCTCCGATGCTCTTATTGTGTTCAAAGGAATCGAAGACGATCTGATCCGACAGCGTGAATTCACACTTGGCCAATTCGTTCTTAACAATTTGATCCGCCGGAACGGTATGGCCCGTGTTAATGTCAATTTTATGGGTAATCGCCGTTACAGTGCCTGGAAGAGTCTTCGTTCCGACCTTAACCCAATAATGCTTGCCCGGAGTCAGGACGGAATCGTCCATCCACAGGATCGTTGAAGAGAAGCTGTCAGCTTCTTGGACTTGATTATCCACCGTGAGCACGCAGCCCCGCGAGACATCAACTTCGCGGTCCAGTTGTATCGTAACCGGTTGGCCAGCATAAGCCGAATCCTGAACTTGGTCCGTCACCAAAATCCGCTTAACCTTTGCTTTCTCCCGACTTGGCAGAGTCATGAGTTCGTCTCCGACCGAAATCTTTCCAGCCTCGATCTGGCCCTGGAACCCACGGAACGTATGGTCCGGTCTGCTTACACGCTGAACCGGCATCATGAAAGACTTCGTATCATCAGTAGTATGAACATCTATATTTTCCAAATACGGCAATAAAGCTAACCCTTCGTACCAAGGAGCATTCGGCGACTGGGTTGTGATGTTGTCCCCTTCCGTTGCGGACACGGGAATGACCTGAATGCTCTTGATTTGGAATTCGGCCGTCGTTTGGATAAACTCTTCCTTGATCGCCTCGAACGTCCTCTGATCGAAGCCGACCAGATCCATCTTGTTCACAGCCAATACGAGATGCTTGATCCCCATCAGGGCGCAGATCCGGGCATGGCGTTTGGTCTGGGTAATGATGCCTTTGGTAGCGTCCACCAGAATGATGGCTAGATCGGCAAAGGAAGCGCCTACAGCCATGTTGCGCGTATACTCTTCGTGTCCCGGTGTGTCCGCCACGATGAAGGAACGATGAGACGTCGTAAAATAACGATAAGCCACATCGATGGTAATCCCTTGTTCGCGTTCGGCCAGCAAACCATCGAGGAGCAGCGAGTAGTCGATCTTGCCGCCTCGGCTTCCCAATCGACTATCGAGCTCAAGCGCGCGTTCTTGATCGGCGAACAGCAGCTTGGCCTCATAGAGCATATGTCCGATCAGCGTGGACTTGCCGTCATCCACACTTCCGCAGGTAATGAATTTAAGTAGACTCTTCATGTTAGAAATAGCCCTCCCGTTTGCGTCGTTCCATGCTTCCCGCCGCTTCTTGATCGATAACCCGACTGGTCCGTTCGGAAGATAACGCACCCAATGTCTCCTCAATGATCTCGTCCAGCGTAACGGCATCGGACTCGACTCCGCCCGTGAGCGGGTAACAACCCAACGTACGGAAGCGAATCTTCTTCATCTCTACCTTCTCGCCAGGCTCAAGCTTCATCCGCTCGTCATCCACCATGATGATATGCCCGTCACGATTAACGATCGGTCTTACGTCCGCGGAGTAAAGCGGAACGATATCGATGTTCTCCCGACGAATGTATTGCCAGATATCCTTCTCAGTCCAGTTGGACAGCGGAAAGACTCGAATGCTCTCTCCCTTGTTGATTCGCGTGTTGAACAGCTTCCACATCTCCGGACGTTGGTTCTTCGGGTCCCACGAGTGGTTCTTGTTCCGGAACGAGAAAATCCGCTCCTTCGCACGCGACTTCTCCTCATCACGTCTTCCGCCACCGAACGCAACCGTGAATCCGTATTTGTCCAATCCCTGCTTCAGGGCTGTGGTTTTCATAATGTCGGTATATGCGGAACCATGGTCGAAGGGGTTGATTCCTTGTTGAATAGCCTCTTCATTAGAGTGCACGATCATCTCGATACCAAATTCCTTCGCCTTTCGGTCGCGAAACTCAATCATTTCCTTAAATTTCCAGGTTGTATCGATATGCATGAATGGGAACGGCGGCTTCTCGGGGTAGAAAGCTTTGAGGGCCAAGTGCAGCATGACCGAGCTGTCCTTGCCGATGGAATACAACATGACCGGTTTCTCGCACTCCGCTGCTACTTCTCTGATAATGTATATCGCTTCAGCCTCAAGTTGATCCAGATGTGTTAATTCTTGCATGGCAAGGCGGCCTCCTTTTAATCCTCACTAAAACCATCGTATTTATAAACTTATCCTATCAGATTCCATCTTTATTGCAAAGTGGAAAAAAGTAAAATTTATGATGTCTATGTATTGGATCGACAATATTCAGCATTGAGTAGCGGCTCCCTCCTATAATAAAATCGCCTAAACGAATGATTTTTGCTGAGCTGCAAATGGAATCGGTTGGTTAACGATCTA
Source organism: Paenibacillus xylanilyticus (assembly GCF_047246825.1). Taxonomy (GTDB): domain Bacteria; phylum Bacillota; class Bacilli; order Paenibacillales; family Paenibacillaceae; genus Paenibacillus; species Paenibacillus xylanilyticus_B. The sequence continues at coordinate 3,166,618 of NZ_JBFOLB010000001.1, forward strand.
TATTCCAATCATGATCGAGGGCCATGGAATTTGGAAAAGCTGCCGCCTGTAAAGTACAGACAGCAGCTTCAATGAATTGCCTAGTTTTTCAAAATGTCCTTTAAAATCACTTACATGTTCCAGATCCGGGACAGAATAACTGCTGCTTCAGCTCGGGTCAATGATTCAGTTGGTGCGATTTTGCCACCTTTTCCGTTGACGATTCCGCTTCCTACGAGGGAAGTTACACTATCCACCGCGTAAGCGGAAATACTTGCAGTATCGGAATAAGGAACCAGATTCCCTCTGCCGGCAGATGGCTTACCTGCTGCTTTCAGGGCTTTCGCTGTAAGAACCATCATGTCTTGACGGGAAATGCTGCTGCCTGGTTTGAACGTGTTGTCTTCAAATCCAGAGGCAATTCCCAGTTCCTTGGCAATGGCCACGGCCTGTGCATAGTAAGCAGTAGGCTGTACATCGCTGAAGGCCGCCGTGTTCGTGTCCTGGCCCTTCAATTCAAGGGCTCTCACCAGCAAGGTGATAAAGTCAGATCGTGTAATGGAAGCTGCAGGAGCGAAGCTCTCATCCGATATTCCTTTAATAATATCGCGTGCAGCCATTGCTTCAACGGCTTCCTTTGCCCACAGGACATGCTGTACATCGGCAAAAGACTTGGTTACGTAGGCTACGGCATACGTGCTGAATTCCGTTGTCTTAAACACAACCGATCCAGATTTAGCATCGTATTGTCCGTTCGGTACAACTGTTGCCTTTCCTTGAATGTCAATATTCAGGATCACCAGTTTATGTGCATTGGCAAGTTCTTGGCCAGCAGGTGTGTACGGAACAGATACCGTTACAGGCGCCGCTGGATTATTCCAGGCCAGCACACGGTCCCCAGCTTTGATGCTAAGGTCGATGACCGGACGGCTGCCCACTTTGGCGCGGACCTCTGCGTTCAAGCGATCTGCCAAGACTTTGCTAATCTGAATAGAGACTTGATCCGCTTGTTCCGTAATATTAGACAGCATGTTGGACGGAATTTGAAGTGCTGCATGGTCTGTCTTAAGTACAAACTCAACATTATTATTGCTCTGCAGGTTTGAAGTTGGCAGCTGCACCACATAGGATTGAGCATTCGCCTGCTTCGGCACTTCGATGGTAACCTGCTTCTTGCCATTTGCACCTGGAGAAGCCTGTTCAATCACTTTATTCAGGCTGTCGCTAGAAATGGTTGCTGTGGCTGTCCCATTTTCGACTTTAACTACCGGCACAATTGCCGAGTCGCTGCCTGGAAGCTGTGGTTGAGGCTGCGGAGTTGTTCCGGAGTTCGATCCGCCACTGCTGCCACCATTGTTCCCCCCGCTGTTGTTGCCTCCACCGTTGTTGCCGCCACCGTCGTTTCCTCCTGAAGAAGGTTTGCCCGTAAGCGTCAATTCACCGAATACGGACGTATCCTGGTAACCTTGACCGGATGGATCGTTCCATGCGTTCACGCTGATTCTGTTGCCGTCTTTGGCATCATTAATCTGCGCATCAAAGCCGATCTTGGCATTATTCGCAGGCTTCACCTTTTTGAATGGAATTTTCATCTCGACCGTGTAGTTGGTACCGGAAACAGAGACTTCGGATTCGAAACCTGCTGCGATTTCCGCAGGATTAAAGGTAGCAAGGTTCTCGAAGTTTACTCTGTACTGTCCATCATCATCCTGGAAGCTGGACGTTTTGCCGTTATTTTCATCGACGAATACCTCGACGGAATCCTGCTCCCATACATTCGGATTGGTCTTGTTCAGTTGATCGTCTCTGACTTGAACGAGCACATAGAGATTGTCATCATCCCACAGTACTCTTGCCGTTCCTGTTGCACCGGACCACGCCATTTGCTTCGTATCCAGTTTCAACTCAGGAGCTTTGCTCCATATGCTGTCTACAGAACCATCAAGCGACGGTGTCCCATAGTGCGCACTTGATTTCTTGTAATCAAGCTCTTCGGGTGGATTTTCTGCCAGGTACTTCTCCGGATCAACGACCCCGTAGAAGGCCTCTTTGGCTTGAAAATCCTTGTCGAACAAGGTTGGATTCTGCTCGGCTCTCCAGCTCGTGCTGTCATTCAATCCCCAGAAGGTCACACGCGGAATATGCTCGCTGTTCTTCTTATAGAGATCCATCAATGAGGCATACAGATAGGCCTGCTGCTTCGCTTCTTTTTCAGTGATTGCAGAGTTGGTGCCTGCCATAATGTCCAATTCGGTGACACTGACCTCCACACCCAAGGAAATGAATCGTTCGAGTGACATCTTCACATTGTCCAATCTCGTACCCAGATTGTAGTGAGCTTGCATGCCGATGCCATCAATCAGTTTCTCGCCGGGGTGATCTGCGGCGTAATTCTCATTGATCTCTTTCACCATGCTGTAGATCGCTGTAGATTTATTCTGGTTGTCATCGTTGTAATCATTGTAGTAAAGCTTGATATCCCAGCCATTCTCGTCAATGACTTCTTTGGCTGCAAGGTATGCCTCCTCAAGAAAGTCAGGGCCGATGGCCTGTAACCAGCCGGAATTACGCAATGCATTTTCCCAGTCTTGGGGATTAGCCGGGTTGTCGTTCATGGCTTCGTTGACAACGTCCCAGGAAATAACCTGGTCACCAAAGTGTTCAACGACCGTTTTAACATGTGTTCTCAGGTTCGTCAGAGCTTCTTCACGGCTCAAAGGTTCGCCGTTTGCTGCCGTATGCAGCCATGTAGGAGACTGCGCATGCCATACGAGCACGTGCCCATGCAGATCAAGGCCTGCATCCTGTACTCTTTGGACAAGGGCATCTTCTGCAGTGAAATCAAATTGTCTGTCCGTGTTGTATGCATAATCCGGCTTCATATCATTCTCAAACGTGACGACATTGTGATGCTTCGTCAGCAGCTTGAGCCGGGTCTCGTCAAAGGTCGCCGGATTAACAATGTTACCGATCAGGAAATCATCCTTGTAAACCTCCTTCAGATCAGGAAGGTTTTCTTGAATCGGAGGCGCTGCAGTTACAGGACCCACATATTTTAGAGCAAAATCATCCAGGAAAAAGGTACGGTTCCCTCTATCGTCATCTGCCGTTTCAATATACGCATTGAGTATGCTTGGAGTCGTCGTGAGTGTATACTTCCCTGTTAGATGTACCCACTCTTGATCCGTAACGGTTGCATTTTGTGAAACGTTCGCATAGCCACTGTCCGCATATTGAACACTAATGCGAAGTGTTGTAGACGCTTCGCCAGGTGCCATTTTCACCCACGCAGACAGCTCATATTCGTGATTCTTCGCCATTTTGCCTGCAGCATCAACCAAGGCTGCATCATATTGCGCCGTAGTCGTTACAAGCAAGCTTTGCTTGCCGTCAGATGTATGATTATCTTCTTGGGAGAGGACTACCGTTTCGCGGCCATTGCGTGCTTTGAATCCATCCAGACCGCTCTCAAAGTCTGCAGTGATTCCTGTTTTATCCACAATCTCTGGTTCGGTTTCACCAGGGGTTTCTTCCTGGGTGATCGTGATATCCCCGATATAGAATTGCACACCTTTCCCTGCATCATCGGATTTAATCCGCAGAGCTGTCTTATCCACACTGGTCACGGAGAGAGGGGCAGAAAGCGTAATGCCTTGGCCCGCAATAAAGTCGGAAGAGCTAATTGCCGAATATCCTTCTAAGTCAGACACGCCCTTATTGGTTACAACCTCCAGGACGGCTTTCCCGGTTGCAGATGGATTAATATCCGTATCGACATAAACGGAAGCGCTTACAGAATACTCTTGGCCATCGGTCAAACCAATATCAGTGAATGCAAGATCCACGCCATCCCAGTTATTGGATCGGTAACTGACTTTCAGCGCTGCTCCATCATCATTGCCCTCAAACGGCTTACCTGTGACAGCTTCCAGCTGGGCACCGCCGGATTGAGTTGCTTTGCCCTTACCATTCTGGAATGTTTCCTGATAGACAATCTGTGAATTAGATGCTGCTGGATCTGCTGCACTTACTGTCGAAGCCGTCAAGCCGCCCGGAAGAAGCAGAGCCACTGCGAGTAACCCGGAAACGACCTGCTTAAATGATTTCCTCATTCGAAGCCTTCCCCCCATACCAAATTTTTTATAAACCATGTAAAGCGCTTACATAATTTACTGTAACCAGCCTCCTTTCACACCAGATAATACCACTTCATGGAAGAGAATTCTTACTCCAAATTAAAGGTGAATCCTAGATTATTTCAGGACTATATCAAGTCTGATAAGGTAGGAATTTATATTTAAGAAGGATTATAAAAACAATGAAGTCCTTCGAAAGAGTTTTTTCGAACTTGCTGCTAACACTTTTGATTTAAAATCTGAAAATTGGTACAACCAAGGATTTGGGGAGAACGATACATACCTTTTTCATTTGTAGATGGAGACCAGGTTATTGCCAACGCTTCTGTAAACATCCATGAGCTCATCATTCACGGGGAGAAGAAGAAAGCGATTCAAATCGGCACGGTGATGACACATCCCGATTATCGAGGGAAAGGATTTTCCACTCGTTTAATGAACAAGATTTTAGAGGATACGACAAGATTTTTACCCCAAGTTTGGGTTTAAACCGGTGGAAGAACATCTTTTTTCAATGGATTATATAATATTGACCTCTTCGATGTTATTGGTTTAAACGAAATCCATATGACAGATATATTACATCAGATTGCAGAAGAGGATACGGAGAAAATAACCTTCCATTTCACGCCAGGTGCAACAGAACATCTCGTTCTAAAAAGTACCCTCATCAATGACGGCTTATTTGTAAGAACCACTGGTGATCTTCTCTACCCTGTGCAAGTTAAACATCCGATTACTTCGATCGCTTAATGACTTATGTAATAATCCCCACCTCTAGCTACACTTTAAAAAAATCAAAGAGGAGCAGAATTTCCCTGCTCCTTCGCTATGCGAAACTTCTTTCTCTCATCAAACGTAAATTCACAAGGTATAATGCAATTAGCTGCCCGTTCAGCATGATCTTATGACCATAATAATGAAGGAGGGGACATTCGTGGCTTTTATCCCGTTAAACTGTCCCAATTGCAACGGAAGAATTGAATACAAAGAGGGTGAGATTTTAAAGTGTCCCTATTGTGAAACAGAGCTTTTATTGAAGCAAAATCATGTCTATTACGTGGACCAGACCATTAATCACTACCACGGAACGCCCCCAAAAACAGCACCGAAGCTGAACGTCTCTGTAAGGCTGGTGCTGATATTGATGCTGCTGCTAACCGGGGCCATCGGCACTTATTTTTATTACAGCGTCAGCTCCACTCAACCCCAAGTAGAAGCCAATCTGCCTGTAAGGAAGATGCCTGAAAGCGAGGTTCTGCTCTCCTTTTTGCGGGATATCTTCGATAAAGGCTCTGCCCTGCCTACCGAGGAGGAATTGGCTCGTATTCGCTATTTGACCGTGGATTATTTGGATAATGACCAGTGGCAGTTTACATACAGCTTCTCCGATCCCTTCAGCGATGAACAGGCCGACAAGATCACGTATGTTACTCAGGACAAGAAACTGAATACTCAGGAGATCGATCAGCGAGATTTTGAAGCCTTTACGGGACTGACAGCGTTGGACTTGACGGGAACCTACGAAATTGCCCAGTCGAACCAAACCACGTTTGCTCATATGTCCGGATTAAAAAGCTATGGTGGCGCTTTTAACGAATCTTTCAGCACGTTTTCGGACTTCTTTGGTGACAAGTCCAAAGTTACGGAGCTTTCCACTCAGCTTCGCAGCAATCAGGAATTGGCCCTACTGCTGGAATTCCCTAATCTGAACTCGTTATCCATTACCTATGTGGATGAATCGGTAACGGATTTTTCTTTGTTGAACAAACTGCCGCTCAAGTCCCTGTCGCTCACCTATATCAATGAACTGGGATGGTTGTCGTCTATGACCGGGCTGACTTCCCTGTCCATCGATTACAGTGAAGCCACAGACCTGCAGCCGCTGTACGCCTTAACTCAGCTTCAAGAGCTCCGGCTTTCTTATTTAACCAACGTAAAGTCCATCGACTTTGTGCAAAATATGCCTGCTTTACAATCACTGGATATTGAAAATTTAAATTTCTCCAGTCTGGAGCGTCTGACCGACAAGACTTCCATCACGAAACTACGCCTGGCTTCTTTAAGCAAGCTCAGCTCGGTCAAACCCATCAACAGCCTCTCATCGCTGCGAGATTTAACACTGTCCGGTTATTATGAGAATGCAGAAGTCCTGACACTGCCTAAAGTAGAGCGAGTGGAAATTCCGAGCACCTTTCTCCCCGGGCTGAAAGCGCCCGCCGCAACCAGCCTGACGCTCCGTGGCGGAAGTGGAGAGTTGAATTTGGCGACGCTGGGGAAATTTCCGAAACTTAAGCAACTCTCACTCTCGGAGGTCAGTGAAGTAACCCGCCTTGGCGCCCTGGACGGCTTGTCCAGCCTAGAGGCCCTAAACATTTACGACTCGTCACTATATAAGGAGAGCGATGCTTTATTTCGTTTGAAGCAGGTCAAATCTCTGATGTGCTCCGAGTGCAGGTTGAACTTTGAACAACAGGCGGCTGTGGAGAACAGCGTGCTTGAACATTTGACCTTAGAGCAGCCGTATTTCAGCATAAACAACACCTCTGTTAATGAAGTTGACCAAATGATGCCTTACTTTGCCAAAATGTCCGCTCTGCGTTCCTTCACTCTGCAAGACAGCAATTTGGCTTCTCTCGAATTTATGAGTAACTGGCAGGCCATAGAAGAGCTTCATCTCGAGAACAATGCCATTTCCAATATCGAGACCCTAAGCCAGCTGCCTAATCTGCAAAAGGTATATCTATCCGGTAATTCCGTACAAAACAAATCTGTGCTTGGTACGGGTGTGCACGTATATTAATTACCGCCTGGGACGATGGGGAGTTTTAGACTACTATAATTAATGAACTCACTCCAGAATTACTCACAAATTAATGGATGGTATTAAAACAAAGACAAGAAGGGGTTCGAGAATCATATATGAATTCTCGAACCCCTTATGTTTATGTTTAGCCTGTTCAGTATGAATAAACTCCTGCCAAATAACAGCCCTCAAACCCGCATTCCACCGTTGCCCTCATAAATAAAGTCATTCTACAAAACCGTGTTTTCCTCCACTTTTGACTCAACTTTTTGTATCACAACTTTATTATAATCTGAATAATGTCTTGATAGAAAAACAGGGGAAAGGCAAGGGAAAAAGATAGGGATTAGGAACAGTTCAAGGACCACTGCAAGCAGGAAACAAAGCCAGGTAATGAGTGATTATAGATCGGAGAGAGTTCTGGGAAGCACTTAAAGCGAGAGAAAAAAAACGAGGAGACGCCTGAGAAATGCAGGTCTGATGCGGCATTGCAGTTATTTTATACGCAGGAAGAAGAGCCTGAAGAAAGGATTAGATGGCATCTGAGGCTTCGTAGAAAGCGAGCCTGGGGAAAAGAAAAGCCGAGCGAGGATCAGGTGGAATGCCTGAAGATCGGTCGGCTTTTTGTGGGTAATTAGAGGCATGAATTGTTGCTAACACTTGCTTCCATTAACGAGTTATCACGTCTTTATTCAATTTTTAGCAGGGGTTTATTTGGAATGTCATGTGTATATTAGGGGGTTACATAGCTGTTCATAATTAATAAACCCCTGCTAAAAAACAGCCCTCAAACCCGCATTCCACCGTTGCCCTCATAAATAAAGTCATGCTACAAAACCGTGTTTTCCTCCACTTTTGACTCAACTTTTTGTATCACAACTTTATTATAATCTGAATAATGTCTTGATAGAAAAACAGGGGAAAGGCTTGATGGATCTGGGTTTTTCCCCTTCTCCACTCTTCCTCTCCCCGATTTTATCACGTCTTTATTCGATTTTTAGCACAGGTTTATTATGAATAGCAGGTATTTATTAGTTTTCTACATAGTAGGGATATAGGTTTGGGGAAATAGGATTTATAAGATTTCGCAAACATAATCCACAAATTTATAGAGATACTACTTGAGATAATTCAGTCTTCATAACATTTTTCAACTTTTCTTTCTCTTGTTTCATTTCCTCCCTAACATTAGAACCACCGAGTATTTCCTCATATGAGCAACCGTATATCTCCTCCAAATCAAGGTATTCCCATAACTTATTAAGAACCTTTCTTGCTTGCTCAGAAACGGATTCTGAGAGATATAATTCGTTGAAAATTAAAGTATCGTTCGCATCAGACCAACTTTCATAAGCTGAATTGATTTTTATTCTCCTTCTCACCGAATTAATTCGCATGACGGCATCTGCATTGGGTTCACCGTCTACCCAAAGATCCATTATTTCTTGCATATCTTTTTTTGTTACACCTTCCATCTCTAAATAAGCTTTAACATCGTCTTTATTTACATTCTCAAAGGACAAGTCCCTATATTTACCGTGCAACGATAAAATAGCCCCATATGCAATTTCAATACTTTTATACACCTCTGGATACCTTTCATGTTTTTTGGATATATAAAGCTCGAAGTCCTTAAATGCTCTTTGTTGTTCGTGTTTGAGTTTTTCAATTTCTGCATTAAGCTCATTTCTAAATTTATCATTTACTTTAGCTAATTCACTTTTCTTTTGTTCAGTTTCGGCATTAATCATTTTTGTTAGCTCAGCTTTATGGCTCTCAAGATTTTTATTAAAACTTGAAGTTATCATTGAATTGGTAGTAGTTTTCAAAATAAGAAATATAGCCCCCATTACTAATGCTGTGATACTTATACCTCCTATATACTTCAAGAAATCATCAATTAGAAATTCAATTGTATCTTGACCCCACATGTACTCTCTCTCCCTTTTATATCATTTCCTTCTTTATTGGAGTCATATCCAAAATCAATCTGCTTTAGAACTACAAAAATTGCTCTATAGTTAATTTAATTTCTTTATTATTGCCTCCAAACCCTGCATACAACTGAACTTGATAAACCGTTGCCTTCCCTTGCTTCTCCATTAATTCTGCTATCGCCCATTTAATTTTTCTGATTCTATAGCTGTTTATATCCTCTGTGACTGCCAACAAATACTCCCATGTCTTGCTTAACTTTTTGTGAAGAAACCATCTCTTAACCCCTGCGGCTCTTCTAATGCTTGCTGGAACAATCCTAATTGGTTTGCCATCATTATTTAGAAGTGTCTTAACCGCCTCTTTTGCAAGCCTCAAGCACTCTTCATCCCTTTGGTTCCAATCAATTACTGCTTTTTTATTCTCTCTCTTTCGAATCTCGGGTGTTACTTCTTCATACCAAATTCTATCATGAGCAATAATCCATGTATGAAGCCCCTTCCCGATTACTTTTAACTCAGCTCTCGTAGCCCCCTGATTATCTTGTATTAGCTTTATCCATTTACTCCTTCGTTCACTTAACTCATAAATGGGTTTTCGATTTGACTTGGATGGAATTCTTCCTACTGTTGAACTACAATTGAATAAGTCTGCGACTTCTAAGCCAAGAAACTCTAACAGTAAAAGATGTCTTAGTGGACTTCTATTCTTATTGTTATTTCTTACAAAAAGCCTCAACCAGTTTGTTTCGTTAGTAATATCTATAGCACTTTGCATAAGATTTAAATACTCAATTGGGTAATAATTCACGAACGCTGTTACCAAATCTTTAATATACAAGTTCCCACTTTTTGAGGCGAGGTTTTTCTCGCGTAATCGGTCTATATAGTAATTGTTAATAAAGGAAAGGTCTTTTCTTTCCTCATTAACGTTTAGTAAATAGAAAACATTACGAAGGTATTTCAGATTTAGCCGCTTTATTTCTTCAGAGTAGTTAGTTATTAAGATATTTTCCAAATCACAGACATCCTCATCCGCACAAATAAAATCAACAATATTATCTGAACATCCTACCTTACTGTTTACTAAAGGAACTTCATGCTTTAAACAAAACAATGCCCCAACAATTTGATGGGATCTCCTCCAGTAACTTTCTCCTAAGTGTTCGTTATCCTCTATGAGACACTTAGGACAGACCTTCAGATAATCATTTAATTTCACTTTGCTTCCTGCGATACCAACCAGGGCTTCAATTCCAGTTCCTTTTCCTTTGATCATTCCATCTACAACAGTTTTAGAATGCTGATTGGATAAAAAGGCAGTATAGAAATTTATAGGTGTGTGATTTCTGATAAGTTCGTGTACCTCTATTTTTGAATTACAGGGTAAGTTTTCTATCAGCTTGTTCAAATGTTGCGGAAACAACGTTGATTTGAATGCTGTTTTTCCGCCAAATACGTCCCGAATGAGAGCTGTTTTGCTTATCATCCCACACATTCTTTTATATCGTGCCACAACACTATAGAGCACTTCGTCTTCGTATAAGATCGGCAAAAAATTCATCATACAATTAGATCACCTTGCTTATATGTCATTTCATCAATATAGCCATGTTCTAACAATAGTTGGTATGCAGGTGTACCCGACTTATTAGCTTGGTCAAGGATTAATCTTATATCATTAGATTCATATTCCTGTTTCATTTTGTTCTTGAGCTTGTTTGAAGTTGCTACAGTTCTTTCCTTGGTTCTCGCTTCATTATAATTTTTCGTTGGCTGAGCTAACACCTCGCTTCTAATATTATTTTTCTGTTCACTTTTCCTCAAGTCCTCATATTTAGCGATTTTATAAGGGTTGCCTGATCGCAGTGCATCCAGCATTGGCTTCATCATTTTAAAATTGTCTCTAACCGTTCTTTTCACAATATCAACTGTTAACTCTTCTTTTCCACTGTGGATTGCCATATGTTGGACGTTGACAAATAACTTGATAATGAGATCCGATATCCCTTGAGTTTCTTCATAGAAAATCTGAATCAATTCATCATTTAGTTGTGTGAATTTTCGGTTCCATTGATATTTCCATATTGAATTCAAAAACAAACGAAACTCCTCGTCATTATTCATGTTATTCCAGATTACCTCGCCACTCCCCGTTACTCTTCTTGCAATCCTAAATTCATTTTGGAAAATTGGATACGATGCTGGTGTACCAATAAAAATTACGGGTACACCGAACGAATTCATAAGAGTAACAAAGTAATTCATCATCTGCTGTACACCACGGTTTTGCAAATGTTGAACTTCGTCAATCACCATCAAACCAAGACCGATATTTTGTGATACAATCCCCATTAGAGGGAGCATCGCATCAACACTTAGATTTCGTGATACATACTTTTTAAAATTATTAGTTCCAAGTATTTCATCTACTTTCATAAAAAACTGAAGTGAAAGTGCCTTTAGGCTTGCATTATGCGGCGTTTGTAAGGTTATATGAACCAATTGTGTTTGGTTAAAATGTTGACCATTATAAGTATCATGCACAATTACTGATGACACGTTACTTAGAATCTTATTAATTGTAGTTGTCTTTCCCATTCCCGAATAGCCAATCACAAGCCCACAACTTGCTGTTGTTCTAAAATCCGTTCTACTATTGATATCAAACGATCTATTAATAATTTGTTTACCCGTTGCATTCACATATCTGCGGTATTCCTTATTAAATGGATTTCTCGCCAAGTATCCCTGAGAAATAAGCGAGAATACCATATTCCAAATTTGGACATGTTGAGGTAAAGGCTGAAAAAGCTTATACAATCGATTAACAATATGCACTCTATATGAGCTATCCAGTTGACGCTCTTCTTCTTTAAAGTTAGGAACGGTCAATAAATTTCTGATAATTGTCTTCTTATCTGCGATTGGGGGTAAAGCTTGAATATAAGGATTTGTGTTATACTCTTCAATCGGAAACTCATTATAGTGGGCTTCCTGAGCTTCCATTCCATTGGGTAGATAGATTTTATTCATCGTAATCTCCATCATCATCATTATTAAAAAACATTCGTAAGTCCTCTGTTTCATTATCTGATTCTTCGGCATGAACAGCGATCGTTTCAACAATTGATGTTTCATGGAATTCCTTTGCCCGTTGAAATAAACGCTCTTGTCGTTGATTTTCCTTTATACCCGCTAATCTTTGTGATTTACTTTTACCAGAATCCCTTTCGGATGCTGTTTTCCTCTTTGCTTCTTCGACAATATGTTCAATTTCAGCAAAGAGATGAACCTTTTCTTGCAACTCTCTCTCCTTGCTCCTCTCATCCATTGTTTGTTCATGCTTAATCATTTGTTCTATTTCCTCAATTCCTTTATTTTCATATTTTAATAAATGGTCTAATAGAGTCAGTTTGATTAAACCTTCGTCACCCTCACCCATCACATAAATATTTGTTAAATCCCGTGGATCAAAGCAGATATTTACTCTCCAGCTACCATTTATACGAGCTTTCTCAAACCACTGATTTTTTAATGCATATTCCGAAGCGTACAGCATCTTTTTATAAGATACTCCTCTGGCAGAAACCAAAGCACGGTCGATTGGGTAGAGGTGAGTTTTAATCATCTCTTCTGACAAAACCCTCAATTGCCCTTTTTTATGTTTTAATCCATGATTCCAAATTTGGATGGGTATCTTTTCTATCCCCTCTTCTATCATTAGTTCATCTAACACGTAATCATTAAGGACATGGTTTTTATTATGGAAAAGCACGCACTTTATAATGATTTTAGTAAAATCCTCAATTGATAGACTTGCCCTCAATCGATGATCGGACTCACCTCTCTCTTTAAAACCCTTTCCATTAATCACAACACCTTCAGCAAAGGGCTTCACTCTCGAATTCATTACTGCAAATGCAACCTCAATTATCCCTTTATAATCTGCATGATATGGCGGGCTGTTTTGTATCGTAATCCCCAAACCTTGTATGGCATTCTCAATCTGTTTGCCAACAAGTTCACCTCTATCTGCCATTACTCTGAGTGGTACGCAGAAGGGCCAATCTTTGTCTTCAATAGTTATGCCATACTTTGAAGCGAACTCTTTCTTGGATGACATACTATTTGCGAGTGCAACCATTGCCCCGCTATACGAATTTAATGATTCAAAGCTGATGTTAATCCCCATAATGAGGCGTGAGTATACATCAACGCACAGAAATACAATTGGGCGACCTACAATTAAATCCCTTGATACGCTGGATGTAAGGTAGATATCGAATAACGTACTGTCGATCTGCAAAAGCGATCCGCATGCTCCACCTGCATCTTGTGTTGAATCGCCAATGATTGTTCTAAAATTTTGTTGATATGCTCTGGTTCCTTTCCTTTTTGAGATCTCCTTTTTAGGATTATTCAATTTCTTATACCAGTACAAAAATTGCTGATAGGTCGGTAAATGGGACTTGTCTATGAGTACGGGTAATTTAATCCCATTTTGTTCAACTTCATCTTTAACAAAGGAATCCCTGAGCATCAGCTCATAAGTGATTTTCAAGGAATTATTACGTTCAGAGTAGTAATACCTATTGAGTGCTTGCTTAAAAACCTTTTTCATCTTATCATCAACATTTATGCCGATGCCTCTTTCACCGCTACGTGGTCTTCCACGCTTATGGTTCCCGCTAATTCTCTCCCTTCGCTTAGCCCCGCATCTATGATAGCTTGGTAACAAGCTATCTTTAGTTTGTGCTCCATGCCAATAGCGAATTAACAAGTTTTTTACTCCGTTATAGCTCAGCTTAAACATCTGCATCGCTTCCTTAATTGCTGGTTCTCTATATTTACTGAGATGCAGATGTTCTTCAGTTTCGACATTATTTAGTATGTATTTTACGATCCCCCAGGCATGCTCCCTCTTCCTCTTCTCCGCATCGCTTAAATCCTCTTCGATAAAAATTCTGCAATAGATATCTTCTTCCAACAGTATAATTTCTGACTGCTCCTGAAACCGCCTCAGTTCATCCATCTTCAGAGGATACGCCCATCTATTACTCGCCATATCGATCACATATATAATTGAAGAAACTCGATTAATATGTAGAATTCTAATGACTTTACCATCACCATATTTAAACAGCATATTCTCCATGAATTTCACAGTAATCCCCCCCATCACATTAGTAGATCTATAATTCTTGCCGTTGTATCGAACTTTCTACTCATATCAACCCTAATTGCTTTTTTGGCTATTAAATATCGATATAAATAGAGTCCTGTACCATTACTTGCTCCAGTCTTCTTGTCGAAATCCCTTAAACTATCCCGCAAAACTGAATCTGGATTGCTCAGAAGATAATGATTCAATAACATATCGGATAGCTGATCTTTATTTATATCCGATTGTTCGTTCGATAATAATGTCTCTCTAACCCACTCAATATTTTTAACAAACTGTCTTGAAAGCTGTTTATCCGTTATTACTCTCCACTCTATTCCCTTGGCTCTCCAGTATCGATTCTCGATCTCAAGTTTTTCAAAAGTAATTTTTCTTGTTAATTCGGATGAGTCTTTTATAGCTCTTGCAAGATATCGTTCTTTTCCATCTGCATCTCTAATCGTTAAAAGGAAACTGGTTGTCAGTACCAGCTGTTCTCCAGACTCTTTATCACGGAATTTATCAAATCGAAGGTTCTCTTTGTCATCAATAACCTCCATAACATCCAACAATGGAAAACCTTCTCTTATATCAATTACGTTGTCTTCCCACTCAAACATATGGAATGCCCTTAACTGATTGTCTGAGTGAAGATGGTGTATACGTTGAGTCTTAATTCCAAATATTCTCGTTGCTCTTCCCTTGGAGGAGAACTCGTGCGTTTTCGTCCATGGAATATAGGAGGCTTTTTCCCCCTGCCCTCTTCCTTCTTTAATATATCTCTGAAGTTTCTCCTTGTTCCAACCGCTCATAATCTTACCTCCAAGTAGCCGTTCATTGCCTAACATGCAATGCAAAAAAACATTGGTATTACAGGCAATTAATCCGCTTTTTTTTGCGGCATAGCCTATAATTCAATGCTTTATCACTTATTGCATATGAATTTATTAAGAATGACATGAAGTAATTTTGAAAACTCATGCTTTATTATAAATTGATCTGAAAATAAATATCATCCAAGTCTTCTTGAAGTAAACCAAGGTATCGTTTGGTTTCAGCGATTGATCTGTGGTTTAGGGCTATAGAAATATAGTCCAACGAAATGCCCTGTTTGAATGCGAAGTACCCCCAGGTCTTCCGAAGACCGTGGCTCCCGAACTTATCGGGAATTCCGCACATATCACATGCATGATCTAATATATCACGAGCTTGTTGCCTGGTGATCGGTCTATTTTCTCCTTTTCTGCTTCGAAACAGATATAACTCTGAATCACTCATGTCATAAACAGCGGCGTATTCTTTAATTGCTTTCGCAAGATTAGTTGTTACAGGAAACCTCTTGTATTTCCCTGTCTTTTTCTCATTTACTTCAATAAACTCGGACGGTCGCTTGTTATTCCATACATGCTTCACTTTAAGGCTCAGAATATCTGATATGCGAAGGGCTGACGATATGCCGACTTGGAACATAAGATAATTTCTCAGGCTCCTTGACTTCAGATAACTCTTTACAAGCTCAATCTGTTTTTTATCTCGGATCGGGTAAACCATCTTCATTCGTCTTCTTCCTCACTGCCCCACTTTATTTGAAGTCAAGAAATCGAGAATCTATCTTCAAAGGTGGACTCTCTTCCTCAAAATATGCCAATCATACAAAACTATTGTATCAGGACCCTTGAGGAAGATTCAATGGCCAAGTGTTTTGGGCTAATTTTATAAATCCCTATTTTATAGGATTTTTAGGTTTCCTTAATCAGATTAAGTAAGGTTCGATCATTTTGCCAAGTAATCACTTCGATTCGTCATTTCGCATCAACTGAGATACCTGACCATTCAATCAAATATGTCCTGATGCATCCCCTTTTTTTGTTATTCGTATATTATAATATGGATTTTTGCATATCCAATATTTACATCTAAAAAGCAATATGGTATAAATATCTTGTACATAAATTTTCCAGTAGAAAGGCGTGCTAAAATGAAAGATTTTGATCTAAAAGGTCTTAGAGAAAAGTTAGGATACACCCAAGCTGAACTTGCTTCTGCTCTTCAATGCGGACAAGACTATATCTCCAGAATGGAAAGTAATCCTGGAAACATGTCACTCGAATTCTTTATGAATCTGTGCAGTGTAGCTCGCATGCTACCAAACGATGTTTTGAGTAATTTTAAATTAGAACAACCTAAAGCCCTTGATATTCCTAATGTTTATGGAGAAGAGAGCTTAAAGAAAAACGCCTTAAAATATTACATAGCTCCAACAATGGAACTTTTCAAGAAAAAACCTGAATATCAGACGGCTATTAAGAAAGTATCTGAATTAGATGATTTAATTAACATTTACGGAGCAAAACCCCTCGTTGCTTTGCTCGGTCCATCTGATGCTGGGAAAAGCACAATGATCAATAGCCTTACAGGAATTGATGCGCTTTTGTCTCAATGGACACCGACAACGTCATCAACCGTCTACGTGAAACATATTAATGACAAACCAGCTTGGATGGGCGAAAACCATGTTAGTATTTTCAAAGCAGAAGCTCATGACAAAGGCTGGAATTTCAGAAGAATTCATGATATAGAGTATTGCAGGGATCATGCTCTGCACGTAGGAAACTACGATATATTAGAAAAATACTGTAATAGAAACTCAAACAAACTTCATAAAGAGGTGGATTCCGCTGTCGTTTATTTAGATTCAAACATCTTACTGTCTTGCGACATTGTTGATCTTCCAGGCTTCGGAACTGAAGAAATGGATGATACGGTTAGAGCGCAAAGGGCTAAAGACGAGGCAGATATTGTTTTGTTCTTATGCCAGAGCAACAGTTTCTTAAATAAGCAATCTGATATTTTGTTCCTAAAAGATGTAATCCGCACATTGCCAGTTTTGAACACAAAAGAAGTTCCGTTGCTTTCAAATCTATTTGTAATAGCTTCTCAGTCACACGTTGTAGGTCCTGAAAAAATTCCACAAGTATTAGAAACAAGATCCATGGCGTTTTCAGAGCAACTCTCTGACGAATTGATTAAACAAATCTTTAATGTTAGTAAAAGAGAATTTGTTGAAATATTTAAAACAAGATTTTTCTCGTACTCACTTGATACCCCAGTTCTTCGTGAAGAATTTGAAAATGCATTCAGAGAATTGCTTGTGAATTCATTACCTACTATTCGAAAGGCAAGATTAAACCAAGCTATTGAGGATTTTAAAAATGAATCTCTCACCTTATTTGCAAATGAAGTCCAAAAATATGAGACCATTTTGCGAGACCGTGAAAACTCTAAAAAGGAGTATGAGAAAGCCGTTCGAGAAAAGCCTCAAAAGTTCGAGGAGATAAACGCCCTTCGAAACCAGCTTATCTCGTTCATTGATAAGTCCCAAAAAAGCAACACACTCGAAATAAAACTTTGGGAAAAGGAGACCATCACCGAAAAATACATTATAAATTTAATTAATGAGAAAAACTACGATAAAAAACAGGCTAAAGAGTATCTTCTCTCCAACATCTCTGATCTTTATTATGCAAAGATGCAGGAGATACTTAAAGGCAGTGCCTCAGAGTTCAACACCATGTTGACTCAATTTTTTAAAGATGTTGAGAAGAAAGCAAATTCATTGAGTAAAATATCTGTCGGTAACGTTCAAATACCCTTTGATTTTAAAGGTGCACTCGCAGGAGGAATCGCTGGAGCAAGTGTACTTGGTGGATTAGGATTATGGGCGGCAACTGTTGGAAACCTTGGTGGATATATTCTTGTTGCAAAAGGTGTCAGCTTACTGAGCGCTTTAGGAATTTCAGTAGGTGGAACTGCGGCGGCGGCTTCTTTCGTAGCAATGATTGGAGGGCCAATCACTATTGGTATAGCATTAGCTATTGGAGCATTTGCAATTGTTACATCTCTCTTTGGTGATGGTTGGAAAAAAAGGTTGGCAAAAGAAGTGATTAAAACTCTGGAAAAGGAAAAGGTTATTAACTCTTATTCGGATGCAATCACTAAGTTTTGGGATGATAGTAAGATTGGGTTAAATGAAGTTGTCGAAGGAATTCTGCAAAAAATTGAAGAACACTTGGATAACTTGAAAACGATTATTGAAACCAGTGATCCACGAACAATTGAAGATATGATTACAATAAATAAAGGGTTAGAAGATTTTTTCGGACAACTCCCCTGGGAAGGCAGTGAAAACTTAAAGGCATTACCTACTCAAAACATGTCAATGTCAATATAACAGACTTCATATTCATCTCTTATTAATTTTAGATTCCATCATCATTTTAAAGGGGATAATATACGTTGATTAGACAAATGGAGTGTCAAAATTGTGGTCAATTCAATAACATTGATACTGAAAGTTTCGCACAAGCAATCTGCGGTACATGCAAATCCAAATTTAGTGAGGATGTAGAACTAAGTGTATATAAGTCAGAACAAGAATTAGCTACTGCATTGGCAACAGACCACGCCTATTCTAAAGATGAAAAAATTGACACGAAAACTTGGATAGCAAAAATTGGCGATTCAAATGAGCAAGAAAAGTATGTTAAAGATAATTTTCTGAAAAAATTAAAAAAACATGCATCAAAAATCCCCTTTGCCAAAGATGCATTAGCCATGTATTACTGTGCGATCGATATTAAAACACCTATGAAAGCAAAAGCAATTGCTATTGGTGCGTTAGCATATGTTGTACTTCCAATTGATTTAATTCCTGATTTCATCTTGATTCTTGGGTACACTGACGATGCCGCCGCTTTCTGGGTAGCGTTCAATAGCATAAACACCCATATCACGGATGAACATCGGAAACAAGCTGAGGACTTTTTCAACTAAAGTGTTCGGAGAGAATCACGCATTCTCTCCGTTCTCTTGCATGAATTTAATTAAAGTATAATGAGAGCAGACTATGATCGTACAGTCAAACTATTACAACAACTTTCAGAACAAATTAACGAATAAAAGCGATCCATGACTCCAGGGTCATTTTTAACATAATTATATGTTCTGTGGAGAGTTTCTCATTTTCAAAATCTGCGAAGCCGCATTCCTTCGTTTCGAAAAATCAATTAAGCAACTCGAAACTCGGTACATAACTTATTTAGACCATTTTTTAATCAACTTCTCAGACTTCCTTCACACTGAGAATCGCACCTTCCTACTCCATTAAATTTCCTGTCAGACGACAAGAAGAGGTACTCCAATCTTTAGGCAACGCTACTGATTTTTTTACCAGTAAATTACCTTCGATGAAGTACCTCTGTGTTTACACATGAATTTTGACAATAGTATAGCACAATCAACATAACCAATAAAGTGTGATTTATATTGATGTGTTTGACCGTCTATTGCTAACAACTTAATTGTCGATTAAACTATCTTCAACCAAATAGGAACATATATTCCCGTTATAGTTTGGAAGGTAACGGTATTGGGAAAAGCCAGAAGAGGAGGATCTACAGATGAATATTTATGATATCCCATGCGATGGTGATGGCAAGAAAATTAGGGTTCTAAATTCCGAGGTGACAATACTCCTTGTGAGTGCCCTATTTGTTTAGATGATGAAAATGATGTTCAGTTAATCGAGGAGCATAGAGAATGTGCGAGGATCAAGAAGGCGAATATTTCGAGGAACGATTATCCGATTGCTTCGAATGATTGCTAACTGAAATCATCCGACAATTATTCATCAGAATGTGTCCCAATCATTGTCCGATTGCTGACGGAGTTGCTTGTCCAAAGACTGATTAAAATGTTGACCATTCTTAATAATAAATGGTCAGTAACCTTTATGACAAACTTGCTGACTACTGCCGCCGCTCACATCAAATCCTGGACAAATATCTCATCAGATTTCAGACACTGAATAGATCTATGTATGCCATGGAAACAAAGACCTCCATGGTTTTTTCATTCTTCTAAGCAGATTCACCTTTCAAACCATCTAAGCGTTTGAACATCCCGCCCATTATTCTCCTCAACTCTTGTGTCATTTCATCCAACCGCTCAAATGTCACTTGATCAATATACGTCTTGCGAAAAGCTCGCTCAACCCAATATCTAACTTCATTTGCCGAGGAAAACGCTACACCGAGATGATAGCGTTCCCTGCCAGCATACTGACCGCCATTTGACTCCGCAACGTTTGCACCTATACTTGTGGTACAACGAATTAACTGGTCCGTTAAGCGATATTTTTCATCTTGCGGAAAAGATTCAGCCAATTTATCAATTATCTCCTCAAGTTCTACTGCCTTCTTGTACAAGGTCAACGTCTTGAAATCCCTCAAAAAATAATCTTTCTCCTTTGATTCACCCAATTGTCCATTCCTCACTTTTTCATTGGCTTGAGAATTTTGAGTAGAATACTCCGTTTGAACAGTTACATTATGCTTACGATACCAATCGTTTAATCCAGTATACAGCTTAGAATGTAACTGGTGATATTCATTCCACCTTTGTGGATCACGCAGTACCCCGTCTCTGATGCGTTCCCGATGGTCAATTCCTTTTAATTCACACCAATCACGTAAAGATAATCGATCCTTAAATTTCTCGAAATCGGATGCTTCATCATAATCGTCCCACTCAAATAGGTAGTCTGCCTCACTTATTTTCATTAATATTAGATAGGAATGCTTCGGATCGATGAGATGTTCATGACCGCTCACTATTTCCCCATTTTTAAAGTCGAACCACGCATAGCCGTGATCCCATTCCTTTGAGTACGCTTCCCAGGCGAGTTCAAAGAGATTCTCCATTTTATACTGCTTTATCGTCTCACTTGCTTCTTGCAAACTAATTAATGGTTTCACGTTTTCATTTCCCTCAATAATTGTTCCACCCGATAGCATTGGTTATATTCCCCCAGTAGTAAGTTTATTTGTTGATAACATTACTCTATCCTTTTTGGCAGTTCGTAAAAAGGCTTTTTCTGTCGAACCTCGTTTGAGTATAGGTTATCCTACAGTAAAGTTGTATCTGGACGTTCGTTCTTTAAATCCCTTGAGTTTTCCGCTTCATCAATTGGGTTTTACTTAGAAAGTTGTATTGAATTCTTCCTATATAAGAGGAATTGCTAATTTCGATACAACTTTTATTAATTGGCATCATGAATTGATTGTAAAATCATAGCATTGCAAATTTATTCTTCATAGAGTTAAGCATCAATCACTGATATATACGGTTGCCTTATGGCAACCTAAACCTTTAGGATGCAAGCATCATATCCCGCAAAGTATAAAACCATCGTTTCAATTAAAATCTGCTTGTAGAGATCTAATCAATCATTTATGGTATCCCTCAATCAAAGCCTAACACCTATAAGAACAAGTTCTCTCGAACGTCCAACACAAGAGTATAGCTTACATGAAACAAGAACATAAGCTTCACCCTTATTAAGCAGACTCACGAAGTTTGTTATATTCAAACTCGTTCAAATTATCGTGAAACCAAATTTGCTGACCAGTTTGACTTATCCCGTGTTCTTTAAAGAAACCCTCTAATTTATCCAGTATCTTGGTGAGGTTCCCTCCGCTTTTTATCTCCAACAAGTTCCTCAACTCCAGCTTTTGCATCATTTCTATACCGTTCTTCTTAGCTTCGAGAAGTATTGTTCTTGCCTTTTCACTTTTAGTGGATTTCTCTCTCTTCGTTTTGTCATAATGTCTCCCAGTATTCTGCTTTTCCTCAAGATTCTTTTTGTTGTACTGAATATTCGGCAATTGCTCAATCACCATATCTATAGCTTCCTGAAAATCGGCAAAAACGTATATATCTGCACGCCTGCTATTGTCCCGATTAATCCTTTTTATCGCTTGGTACATCTCACCTGCAACTGTACTTTGCCGAATAGCCTCCACTATTTCATGTTTGAACAATTCAACATTCTCAACAGGTTGCCCAGTCAACCGCATGTAGTATTGGTAGGTTAAGGCATACGTGAGATAATCATAGTGAGGAGTTTTAAGCAAAACAACGGCATCATAATCATGATAATGGTTCACCCCTATTAAGTTACCGAAATAGTCGATCTTTATATTGATTTTTAAATTACCTTCAATTTCTGAAAGGCTATTTCCGTAATCTGAGAAGTATTGAACAATTTCTTTCTCTAATTTATCAACGTTTGCTTTTTCCGTTACGAAAAGAATTCCTGTTTTACCTTCAAGTTGAATTTCTTTTAACGACTCTTTAACAAATTTTTCGAACTTCTTTAATGCGTTCTTAGTCGTTTTAACGTTAATATGATGTAGTGTATCCTTAGCATAATCGTACATTTTCTCTTTCTCATGAAGGTCAAATTTGCCATAAAGTTTATACCTATAGTCGAACGCAGCGTTCGCATCGAGAATGATGTTATTCTTTAGGAGTACAAATTGTCTGTTGTCATTAAAGGTATGAAACCCATCTTCAAACAAGAATCCACCATTCTTTGTTAGTTGAAGACTTTCCTTCAAAATCCCCTTATATATCTTCGAGTTCTTGTCATCCAACTTGTTAATGGCAGATTTTATCATCGGTTCATAGTGCTGATCTTTACCATCAGAAAAGTCGGTAAATCTCATGACATTATTAGCTACATTACCTTCATCTATTAAGTCACGAAGCAATATCGCCCATTCCTCTATTGCAGGTACATTCCTTTTTCTACATTCAGTCCAAAGAAGACCTATTTCGTAATTTGATATATTAATCTTCTCAAGCAAGTCTGGAAACTCGTCTATGATTAGAATATCCCGATCCTTTATCAAGTGTTGGTGCTCCCCTTTACAAACCTGAATGTACATTTGATGAGTAATACAAATAACCTGGCTACGTTCAAATACTTCTGTTGATTTACCTTTCTCTGTGTCCTTTCCTGTGATGCTAATTGCCACTTTCCGTCCTGCGTTGCGATTAATAGCCTTCACAGTATTGTTCAGCTCATCGTCTTTAAGGAACCGTTGCACATACAGTACCCGATGTGATTGCTTCTTCGTCATTCCACCGATAATCTGATGCGTTCTTGTACTTTTGCCTGTCCCTGCCTCATGATTAAACACCACAAATTTATCTCGACTCCATTTTGCTTTATTAATGATCTGTTCTGATAGTCCACTGAAGTAGCTCTCTTTTACTTTCATTTATATCTCCCCCTCGGTTTGCATTATGTTCTGTTGCATATAGAGGATAACGGAGATTGCAATGCCTGAATACGGCTTTGTGGTTCTATAGCGTCTGACCCCCTTGCTTAACATTTATTCATGGCATGCTAATTAATCCTTGATAATGATCTTTGATGATATTGCTAATGGTCTACGATACTCCAAATTGAACTGCCCAATCAATCGCTTCATCTCATCCTCACTGTCAAAGAACGGGATAACCTCGTATTCGCTTACTATCATTTGGGCGTATAATACTTCTCCACTAACCAACAAGCATTCCCCCATGTAATCTCCCCAAATGATATCACCATACTTATTCAGAAAACCTACCATCTCATCGCTCGACTCGAATTGAATCGCCACATTGAAGCTTAGCAATCCCATCATCTCTGTAATCGAAAACGGCATGGCAGGCTGTAACATTGATATCCCGCCTATCCTGTTTACAGTAAATTGTGGGTTAATAG
The DNA here is from genome assembly GCF_047246825.1 of Paenibacillus xylanilyticus. Classification (GTDB taxonomy): domain Bacteria; phylum Bacillota; class Bacilli; order Paenibacillales; family Paenibacillaceae; genus Paenibacillus; species Paenibacillus xylanilyticus_B. The sequence continues at coordinate 3,190,253 of NZ_JBFOLB010000001.1, forward strand.
TTGCCGTTCTCAAATTCGACTCCATAAAAGCATGCACGCAGTTATTACCCCATTCATCAAAAGTAATTGAGAGCGAGTTAATAAATGTGGCTATCTTCCTATATCTATCACGGCATCGTTTGTAGTTCTTTAGCTTAATGAAAAACACATCCTTGGTTTGTTCAATCCATCTGTCCAAGGCTTCATTCGTAATTTTTCTCACCTCAGTATCCTCCGATCTAAGCAATAACTTAATAAACCGAGTGACATCTTTTGTAGACCTAAAGTCAACATCCTCTCCGTACTTCCCTACGATTTGATTCAGCTCTTGCCTTAAAAATTTCCCTTCCTCAATGGTACTGCTAAGCATTTCTCGCAGATAAACTAAATTTACCGTGTATTCCGCTCTATTTATCTCACAGACAATTGTTTGTATCATACTTATTCCCCCTATCACTCTCTCCCTATCATATGGAAAAAGTAATTGTCTGAGTGGCAATAAGCGTCGAACCAGGTCGGAGCATTCAGGGGTTGACATAGCCAACAGGAGGATCCTTGGGGAGAGGGGAAGGGAGAAGTCTGTTCGCTGTGGACAGACCTCTCATATTCATTCAGCGACAGCAGATAATGAGCTATTAAAACCTCTTGGCTTTGAAAGCCTACTGAAGAAAGACATACTATCAGGAACTTTACCGCAAGCCAATTGAATTGATGCTTAATACCAAAATCATTACGCAAATGCTGTTCATTGCAACCTGAAACGCTGATTTTGGCGTTCCTATATAGGTTAATGTATAAATCCTACATGACGATCGATTACTTCTGGCAACAAACAGGCAGACGGTTGCTAAGATTCAAAAGCGAAGGCGAAAATTGAAACCTGTACCGTAAGACGAATGCTTATGTTCTTTGGAGGGTTGCATAAGGAGGATGCTACATATTATCTGACGATTAAATCTACTGGTATGGATGCGAAATTACCTACAGAAGATCGCATGCGAGAAACTTATCGAAGAATTTTTGCCCTTATATACAGGTATATGTATTCCGAAAGTTGATTTACCCCTCTGATGTATCTAACAACCCTTTTTATCTGTCAATCCCACGTCCCCCGCCAAGTCCGACTTCATCGCCCATTATCCGACAGCCTTAGACCAAAACATGCGATCATGTCCGACTATCTCAGATAAAATGTGCATATAATCTATAAAACTACTAAAGAGGGGGCTACTAACATGCACAACCATTTTCTAATCGCCGTGGACAGCGGCAAGTCAACTACAAAGGGAATCATGAAGGAAGGGACGCTACAAAAGGTCAAGTTCGAAACCAAAGTTGAGGAAGTCAGCAACTTAGGGGCTGACTTAACACCAGGTTCATATTCGGTTGAATTCGGAAATAAAACCTATCTCTTGGGGAACATGCTTGGAGAAAGCAAGATGGATTTTTCTCTTAGCAAAAAGACTGACACGCATCGAATATGCATATATCTCGCTATCGCCCAATTGCTCAAAAAATCGAAGCAGAACATCGTGTTAAGTAAAATTTCATTGGCAGTTAATATTCCGATCAGCCTGTATAAAAATGAGAAACAGAAGATCGAATTCAGTGAATTCATCCGAAACAACGGCGATACAATCAATATCATTGTCAATAACAAGCCGTTTCTTTTCCGTATTGAAAGTATCCACCTCTTCCCTGAAGGCATTGGTCCCATCTACAGCAACCTAAATTTATATCGGCAGAAACGGGTATTGATCTTCGATATTGGCTCGCTTAATGTCAACATCCAGGAATTTAACAACCTGATTCCTATTTACGACAAAATGGTCACTGCTGATCTTGGGGTGAACATTCTTCGCTCAAAAATAGCGGACAAGCTCTCAACGGAATACGGCATCAGCGTTTCCGATTCTGACGTTGAGGCGATATATCGGGACAAACACTTGATTATCAACGGGGAGAAGATGGTGGAAAGCAAACAAATTGTTGATCAATCGATGACCAATCATGTTAAGGAGATATTCAACTATGCTCGTAGTCGAAAAGTTAGTTTTTCAAATAGTGAAGTCATAGTCGTAGGTGGGGGTTCGTTATTGCTAAAGGAGCATCTAAAACAAGAATATCCTGCCGCCGCTATATCTAACGATCCACAAATGTCAAACGTATTGAGCTTTCTCACAATCCTGGAGGCGAAACATCATGGGAAATCGTAATCGGTTATCCATATCATTCAAGAAAGAGCATCAGTATATTTATGACCATTTGCAGGGTATTACGAATAAAAGTGACTATATTGCAAGAGCGTTAGAAGTGTTTATCAGCGGCGGCGGGCAATCACCCGTATCAAAAAAAGAGATCAAGAACATGGTGTTGCAGATCCTTCAGGAGCAGGGCAATGCTCCGCAAACCTTGTCCGCTCCCCCTCCTGAGCACCAGATTTTAGAGGAAGATGTCGAGCTTTTATCACAACTCTTCTGATTTCACTTGTTTTCAAACGAAAACCCTGCTTTTTTGCTCTATTTGAGCATTATCGGCAGGGTTTTTAGCAATTCACATGTATTTCGACTACAAATAAGATCCAATGAGTGTTACCTCTTAAAAGCCGTGATGGAAACTTCTTAGGCAGTAATCCTTAAAAAAGTCCGAAAACCACCCTTCCGACGACCTGACAACTTTTATTTTCAGTCGATTTCACGGATATGGAACTTATCATAGGCTGACAGCTCGATCAGTTTCCTTGTGATTTCTGTCTTGCTGTACCCAACAGTCTGCCTAACCTCTTCTGGTTTACCATCAAGCAATTAGATGGTCTGTAAACGGTATATAGTGTCCTCTTTGTCTAACCAAAGATCATAACACCTTTCTTCCCCGTCAGGATCGTTACAGGTAATGATATAAGCAGAACCATAATCAAGCTCAGCAATGATTTTATGTACCTTATCCTCCATATGTTTATCCTACCCCCAACGCCTTAAACACAGCATCAGTCGGATCCGAATAAAACACGGGTTGAACCTTTATCAGCAGATCTGCGGGAACCGTTTGAAAATCCACTACGGACGACGCAGGTATCAATACCTTCTTAGCTCCTGCATCTACGCACACTTGAAGTGTATTAGCAAACTCCTCGACTTTAGCAATTGTACCACCAACAGTCATATTACCAAGCACGACCATTGATTCTTGAACGGGTCGCTCCAATGCACCTGAGCATAGTCCAATCAATTCGGCAATCGCTAAATCATCTGTCAAACCAATGCCTTGCATATCACTAATATGCATCAAATAATCCTTGGTCTTCGTGCTAATCGAGCCGCTGATACTCTTACTGTTTGAAGTGAAGTATCGGAAGGCGGTATCCAGGCTCTCTTTCACTCCTCGATGGGATCCGACACCCGACTTCTCAAACTTCCCTGTCCCCGAAACGACTTGGTTCTCCAATTTGTAAACCCCGATCATGCCAGAATCTCCATGACCAACCGTATATACATGTCCTGGTTTGCCCATTCCTTCAGGGATCAACTTTCCACCGCCTTGTTCTGGCACTGACACATATTCTTCGCTCATTGTTTCCTTATCGATATAAGAGAAATGGACATCGTAAAACTCCATCCCGCCTATTTTTTTGAGTTGTTCCTTGACCCTTCTTCTACCTTCGAGAGCATACTTCAAGATCTCCTCGATGTCGTCTCTCGTATACTCCCCGTCTGGATACAGAAGCTTCACTAACCCTGATACCGTTTTACGCACTGCAATTACATCACGTTGGTTCAGGTTGTTACCAAGCCTAAAATACCGATCCAGAGCATCTGAAAACGAACGCTTCCGCATCTCTCTAAAATATTCAGCCATGTAATCGACGATGAAGCCATACTTATCTGTGAAGAAGTCAGGTCGCATCTTCGGTACTTCCCAGCCTGGGAGGTAATAATGCATCCGATCAAAGAATGCAGAGTCATTCGCCATGGCTTCAGGGAACGGTGCAAATAAATGGGATGTCTTGATCAGTGAATCAAGACTTTGGTTGATGTTCCCTACAAATACCATGGAAGCAGAAGCCGCCTTCTCTTCTCTTCCCCGTGCAAATGATCCCGATGCCATGTAATCCTTCATGATCTGTATACCATCTTTGTCCTTAAAGGTTATACCCGCAACTTCATCGAAGCCGATTGTGTCCCATAATCCAACTAAACCAACCTTCTTAGTTGACATATTGTAGAAGAGATTAGCTACGGTCGATTGGCCACCAGAGACGAGAATCGAGTTAGGCGATATCTCTTTATACACATGTGATTTCCCCGTCCCCCGTGGACCGAGTTCACACATGTTATAGTTGTTCTCAACAAGCGGTACAAGCCTGAGAAGTAAATGCCACTTTACTCTATCCTCAAGTTGTGTAGGCTCCATTCCTGTTGAGCGAATAAGTACATCGATCCATTCTTCTTTCGTAAAGCTCTTCCTGCCCTCAAATACCTCATTCAGATCCATATTCGGCATTTGAATCGGCTTCAAGCTACTGATGCTGAACGGATTGCTGTTTTTGACCTCTTCATCGAAGAAGTATTCCATCTTCAGCATGCACCAGATTCCGCCTGCCAGGAGTTTGTCGAACTCTTTGACGTAACTCGGCGATATCGGAACCCCTTTAAGCCCCAGATTTGAGAATTCCGCCACGTAGGAATCAATCTTCTCATTGAGCGTTACCGTAATCTTATCAATTACGGAGTATTGACCGAGTTCCCGAATTCTCGATTTGACCTTCTCTGCTTCATCTGGTCTAACAAAATTCTCTGAGAGAATCTTCTTTACCCGTTGAATCCCTTCTCGGATGTTATCCTCATCATCTGTAGCGGCATACATACCAAGAAGATATTCAAGAACATAAACAGGGACATTTGCCCCCTCTTTCATTAGCTTTGTCAGGTCTTTTCGAACAACCCTTCCTGAAAAAACATCATTCAGTTTCCTATCTAAATCGATCGTTTGTCCTTCGCTTAGTGACTCCATTCGTCCCTCTCCTTTCCTCTAAAAATCAAAGTCACTAACTATGCCCAAATTGATTGTGAACTGCGTTTTTTCAATGACGATATTTGTCTCAATGTCTTTTGTAATGAGGTAATAGTTACTATTCTTATCATATGGTATCGACTTTAACGCAAAGCGAAGCTTAAATGTACGCTCGTCTGGCTTATCTGATGTTCGATCACAGATGACGAGTTCCTCATTACTAATCACGCTTTCGGCATCATCCACCATGTAGATCTTAACCGTTCGAGGAACCCGCTTGTCCTCCACTTTCTCCGTCTGGAAGAAGGTAAGGTTGAACAGGCTATTCGTGATCTTTCTGGTGGTATTTGTGAGCTTTACATCCACTTTCTCGATTTCACGACTGTTCTTCTGCCCAGCTCGAATGTTCTTAAATTGTATGAGTGGCACAACGATCTCTTGAAGACTGGCTCCCCCATGAACAAAATTAGCACCAGCACCTTGAATTTTAAAACGAATAGTCGCCTTCGGAACATAAGTGGTGATTTTATGCTCATTCTTAATTAGACTATCCATGTTGATATCAAGGAGACCGCTTCGTTCTCCATTTTCTTGTGAGAAAAGATGTCTCCGTTTGACCTCAAACGCTTGAATACCTTCCTTTTCAATCTTGTCACTCTCTTCCAATGCATCACGTTGATAAACGAAGCCATGATCCGCAGTGATGAAAATGTTTGTACCGCTCAAATCATCCTTGAGGATTTTAACTATATCGTACAATTCATCAATAGCTTTCTCAGCCGCTGTGAACGTATAGACCTCGGTTGATGCCTTATCTCCCGTTGCATCAATGCTGTCGTGATAAATATATACCAGTTTCTTACCCTTGAAAGTTTCCCTGCGACCAGCCTTATTCATGTTTTTCAGCTCTTGATAGTGTATGGCGGTACTATCAGCTACTGCTCCTTGTAGGATATCAATACGATTATCTATCCCACTGGAAGATTTCCCATTCACAAATACTTTTCCACTTAGATCGATCTCCAAATTCTTATGCGGAAGAAGTGATGCCATTCCCATCTTGGTTACAGAAGGTACGACTCCCAACAGTGGTTGAATTTCACAAGCTCCTGTCGTCTCCGAGTTAAGCTTGTCCGTAAGCTCTGAGGCTATCTCATAACGCAGGGCATCCGATATGATAACAAATACTCGATCACCATTCGAGATTTTAGGTGAAACAAAGCTTCTATAGAAATCCTTCTGGTTTAGAATACCTGGTAGTACCCAGCATGATTTTAACTCATCGTGCACAGCGGCGGACCAATGCGAGCTTAATTCGCTCATATACCAGTTCGTATATAGGTTCTCAACCATCACTTTGAGCTTCTTCAAGATTTCGCTGTTCGAATCATTATCGTATGCAACATAGAATTTCCGATAGAACATGTCCATTTGGTAATAGTCATTCACATAAGCTCGGTACATGTCCACTGCTTGCGTTTTCGGAATACCCATGCTGTATTTCTTATGAAACTCGAACATCTTAACGGTGTAGTAGAGGGCTTCATAAATGGATTGATATCGCTCGTAGTAATGCTTCGCTCTCCGCAGGTTAATTAGCTTCGTATATGCATCATAATCCTCCAGTCGATCTTCCAGACTATTGGCGATATAGATGATAATTGCTTTATCGAAGTATGGGAATATATCCGCCGCCTTGAATTCTTCAATAGGGAGCTGATTTATGATATCCGATAGCTTGATTTCTTTCTCAGCGATTTCTGCATATCGGTCATACAGATGATAATCCGTTTTATGATGCATCCAGTGGTCAACGAACAGCAAAGCATTGGACTTATTTCGAGTAGCAATGTAGCCTTTAACCAGTGAAAGACGTTCCTCATTAACCGCATGGCTAAGTGCAGTGACCGTCAAATGGATAAACAGCGTTTTAAGTGACTTTTGACTTTGCTCATAGCCATACCGCTCAGCTACCGCATTCCAAAACACTTCTAACCCTACATACTTCGCAATCGAATCCAGATGCTTATTCTCACTGTCATCAATTGAATCCATCAGTACAACCTTTAGAACATCCTCAAAATCTGGTGTCTTGATGTTGCATAACGCACTCATCATCATTAGTTCAATTGTTCCTTCAGAATTCGCCTTAACCTCGAACCCTTTAAATTTCTTAATCCGATCCTTACTCCCAAAGAACTTCTCGTATGTCTTTACTGAACTCCGAAGAGAAGTATCAATGTTCAGTTCATTCATGATAAGGGATATCCTATCCGCATAGAACTTCTTCGAGTACAGAATTGTATCCAACAACCAATTGTCTTCCATACTCATGTCCAGGTTGGAGTAGATCAAATAGTTCGAGGTCGGATCCTCTTCTTCGAGCAACACCTTAGTATAGAAGTTATTACCCTCAGTCAACGTATGCACTTTGACGTTCTCAAGGGAAATCTCATGTATATATTCAGCAAACTCCAGGTCTTTATCGAACCAGAAGATGATTTTTCGATGTTCGCCCTCATTGAGCGGTAGAAGAAAAGCATCTTGCAGTGCCTTAGTAACTTCATCCATATTCATTATCTATCAACACCTTTACAATCAGGTTGAAAACAGGGATACACCAACAATTTCTGGCATACCCCATTGTACCCAAATTATTTGATTGGAGCGAGTAAACCATCAAATTTTGCATAGTTCACAGCTACACCGTCATCAAGATCGATCTCGATTTGCATATCTGCCATGTGATGAAGTTTTTCATCGTATGATCGAAGTTCTTCAATCTTCAAATCCAGAGACTTCAGTTCTTTCTTCGCATTAGCAATTTCTTTAGTTGTACCATCCCCATTAATAACATCAAGCAAGGTTTTCTTCTCAGTATCCATTCGAATCTGGAGCTCATGCAGATAATCCGTTCTGATTCTCGACAAAGTTGATTTGTCATAGCGGTGCATGTAAATTAGGCAGTTAAATGCTTTTTGTTTGCCTGAAGTAAACAACCAATAAATTGGCTTTTTCCTATACGTTTGGAGATGGTCCTTGAAAAAATCATTTAGTAAATATCTTATGATTGCTTCTTTTGCTGTCTCTCCATCTTTCTTTCCGAGAGAGACAGCAATAAAGTCAAGATTAATAGTTAAATAATCTTCACCAAAACTAACTTTCACAAATTCAACAAATTTGGATAAAATACCATCTTCAAAATTTGCACCTGGTATCATCGGTAGAACATTGTCTTTATCAACTTGGTAGGTTTGATACTTGTTTGGATCAAAGTTTCCTCCAGCATAAACAAGACCTTCTTGATCTAAAGAATATCTTCCAAACATACAACCTACTGCATAAGAAATAAAAGTCTTAGTATCTCTCAATTTATCCGCTCTACTAATTGTTATTTCTGACTCATCGACAACTGGAGATAGATACTCATTCAAATTATTTGTCTCAATAAAGATTCTATTCAATTCTTCTTCATTTTCTTTCATTCTAAAAAACTGTTCTTCAGTTAAAGTTTTCCAGTAATTAAACGTTTCTTCCAGAGTATTATCTTTTAAACCTATTTGGTCACTTTCTTTATTAGCATGGTTTTTAATTAGTAAAAATGGATGTGATCTAAAATTCCAACTTGTCTCTACTTTATCCCAATCGGTTTTCGAAATAGATATATTATCTACCACGAGTTCATCAATACGTAGTTTTTGATTTTGTGATTGAATATAAGGTAGTCCGATAATATTTTCTACTTGGAAACTAATGGTCGAGTTTGTAACACTTAAAATATATTTTGCAACGGGTGAGTTTAAGTAGGCTACTAATTCATATAATGAATATTCATCCTGATTATTTAGGAACAAGCTTGAGCCATGTACATCCCACAAATATCCTGGTTCAAAGTAACGTGCTGAAAATTCTGCTGAAGTTAAATAAGACCATGTAACTCCTTCTTGTAAATAATATGCTTTATTTTCAGTTCTTGCTCTTGTTAGTCCTCTTCCATTATCGATCCATCTTAAAACATAATCATTGTTACCGTACCATTTACAATACTTCCCACCTTTTTTATAGGGAATCCAAATTGGTGATTTTTCGTTCATCTCCTGGATGTTAGAACAACCGATCAATAAATTATTATTATTTATCTCATACCATAGCCTTAAATAATAATTATTATCTCCAGTAATCATACCTTGAAAAGAGTAAGCAAAATCAGAAAAACGATTTGATTCCCTGTAAATATCATATACGCTGTCATCTATCCAATAAGCTATAGGAATACCTGGAATTCTACAGAAGTCTTTTGATTTTGCTGTTTTATATCTTTCGTTTATAGTTGGAAATTGTAACGGTACGCCTTCTTCGTTTGTTTCGTAGTATCGAATATAAGTATACTGTCCAGAATAATTGTCTATAAATGTGTTTCTAATTATAAATGCACTTGTTCCAAAATTAATGCCTAAACTTGTTCCACCTTTTCCCAAGTATGGCATATGGACCATGTTTATCAATGTCTTGGAATTCACGATGTATTCTCTTAATTTTTCATAACTCGATAAGGTCATCCAACTTTCCATCGTGATCATAGAAAGTAAACCGCTTGTTGATAAGTAATCAAATCCTTTTTCAATAAAACAAGAGAATAAATCCGATTTTGTATTTGGATAGCTCTTCTTCAAGAAATTAGACAATTTCTCCCCTGCTCCATTGCTCCCCATGTAAGGTGGGTTCGTACAGACAACGGCGTATTTACTACTCATCACTTTTTGTTGCTTAATAATTGAGGGTAATCTCTCTATTATCTCTGCTATGGACAAAAATTCAATAATATCAGCCTGTTCTTCTTGCCCATTATTAAGTTCAATTAATCTCTTTTCTAAAAAATCTGTGTCTAAATATTCTACATTTAATATCGAGCCATATTCTTTTGCATCCTTAAATTTAGTCCTAATATATTGTAGTTTTTCTTTCTGGGTGTTTTGTTCAACAATTGGAGCCTTATCATCAACCAAAACTTTTAATATCTCATCTGTCATCCAGTTACTTTCTTGAATTGCACAAATATTCAGCTGTATATCTTGTCCAAAAACTCTACGGGATTTTTCTCTCGCTTTCATCATAATTGCGAAAGATGCTAATTGAATAGCTCGATCATCGATATCCAAACCATAGAGATTTTTTTCAAGAATCAATTTTGGAATTTCGTTCTCAGAATAACCTTTCTCAAGGTACATCGTAAATAAAACGTCAAATGCATACACCAAAATATGTCCGCTTCCACAGGAAGGGTCGAGAAAAGTTATTTCTTCTGGAGATACATTTCTATAGCGAATTTCTTCGAATTGCTTCTTTACTTCTTCTTCTTGAATAGCATCATCTAAATAATACTCCCAACCTGACTTTAATGAACTATCAGGATAGCTTTCTATCCAAATACGCCCTAATGAGTTCTCAACCATATAACGTACAATCCAGTTGGTAGTGAAGATTTGAGTAGCGGCAGGTATGTTTTCCTTGCTGATCTTTATATTCTTTTTGAGATCAGCAAACACTTGTTCCTTCTTTTCTGCGATATAATATTGATACAGCCAGCCTATTATTTCAACTTGTTCCCAATCGGATGCTGGTATGTTTGTTAGATCCGTCATCTCCCGAAGAAAGGAACTTTTCGCTAATAGCCCTTCTGGAAAAAGAACTTCTTTGTAGTCATCTATAGTTTCAAACATAAACGGAAGATCTTTATTCAAGCTGTTACACTGCTTAATTACCAAATACTTGAATAGCTCTTCTGTCTTATTATCTACCTTCAAATCATAAACCAATTCTTTATCAATCTCTAAGTCAACCGTCAATGCCTCTTTAATAATATCTGGCTCAGAGCTATCGGGATTACTGGATGACAGGACTCTTACCTTGGTAGGAAGATAGTTGTTAACCTCCATAAACCGCAAAGCTGTAAAACGGTTAAACCAGGTATATGCAACTTCTTCGACTACTTGCTGATACCCGATTTCCCTAATTCGAAATATTAGTTTCTCCCTTTGTTTCTTCTCAGTTGCAGTTAGCCGTTTCCCATCAATATATATACCATCTGAACTTTCAATTTGAGCCTTCTTAATATTTTCTTCCGTAATTCCTATCTTAAAAGCCTTAGCTTTGACTTTCTCAATCAACTCTTTACGAGCATTCGTCGCAAAGTTTTTTAAAGCTGTCTTATTCATACGTGCTTTTCACCAACCTATATTCGGGATGTATTTTAGTCAGAATGCCGTGGCCATAGACCACGGCATTTTGCATTAATCAATAAACTCAATTTGTTTGTTGCTCTTAATAATCTGCTTCAGTTTTGCTGACAATGTGTCCAGCAACATATCTACATCTGCTTCCGTCTTCAGTGTTTTGGTAGAAAGTAATGTGTTCACCTTTACACATTCCCGCTGAGGAGTTGCCTTCACTACAACATTAGCTTTACCTCCTCCGCCACCTATAACTGGTGGTTCAACTTGTTGTTTTTCCTCAAACTCACGAATTTCACGATTAATAATGAGTTCTTGTTTGTCTTTGAAGGTTGTGCTTTGTGTTATTGTCGCATCCACCTTAAAGATGTCCACAAGTTCATTCATACTATTGAACAAGTTTTCATAGTAAGCTTGGATTCGTTCTTTTGTCTCTTCAAACACCCCATCTTCATTCGCACGCAATGTCAGATGATTCAAATCCAATTGAATAACACTTTTCGCCGCTACTTTCTTCTCCTCAAGCACCGTTTGAATTTGTTCATCAATTTTATTCACAAGTTCAGGAATATCCTTGATTTTTCGATAAGGCTGTACTTCTGTTAATATCTCTTGCAGTTTATCTGCAAAACCCTTGATCTCGTCACCCGATAAATAAACATCGTTTTCTTGGTATTTCTCAATTGCATGGAGTCCTTTGTCAAAAATTTCTTTTTGGGAAGCAAAGAAGCTTTTTACATACGTAACGTCTTCTTCCCAATCCAGAAGATTATCTTCCAGATCACGAAGTTTCGTGAAAAATGAGACGTTATCTAAGCCTTTCGTAAACTCCCCGAAATATTCAAGTCCACGATCCAAGAGACTACCGCCTGGATACTTTCTTCCTTCGTAACGGTTTTTGAGTGCTTTAATCTCGATTATTTGTTGATCAATCAGGTGACGAATATCCTTGATCAGACCATCCTCATCATCAGCAACATCCGTTTTGTTGAACACTTGCTTACAGATGTTCTTCGCAACTTTCAATAATGACTCGGCAACGATAACCCTCTTTACAACAATAACCTTATCAATCTCGCTTGTTTTGGTCAAAGCGTTGACGGTATTACCGTCTTCAGGTTCCAAATACTCGGAATTGAGACGTAAGCGAATTCGTTGCTCCTTCATCAACTCTGCTATCAAACCAGAAATATCGAGTTCCTTCCACCCATAAGGTTTATCCTTAAAACGATCCAATAACCCCTTGACCCTAACTTGTTTCTGGATGCTATCCTGCAAGCTAATAAAGTCCATGACTTCTTTTATTGCCAGCTCATTTGCATTCGACGATCCACCATCAATGGTCAATTGCTCATTATTTCTTCTCAAAATCGAGATGAGATTCTTTTCTGATTCCAAGAAGTTCTTCACATATCCAAGTTTCGTATACACATTTTCGACCAATGAAAGGAATCCAGCGTTAATTCGCTCTTTCACCGTTGAACCCTTGATCTCAGCTTTATTACCATTGATGTAGAATAAGCCGTCTTTGATGGCTTCCTCCAGCATATCTCGCACTCTGCGTCTGCGATCAATAGCCTCATCCCTTTTATTGTTCAAGATGTTCTGAATGTTACCTGGAAGTTGATTCAGATTTTTCTTCTTCCGATACTCATCAATCTTGAGAGCTTCCTCCATTTCCTCCACATATGCTCCATTCGCACCCATCTTTAGAATCATCTCACCAGTTCCAGAAGACATGAGCATCAATTCTTGTTCTGATTTGGCATAGTGATCCGACAGCGGCGAAAGAATATTAATGCCAATACTTGATGTTTGATTTCCGATATTCTTCTCATCCATCTTCTGATTGTATGGGAATTGGTATTGTGCCGAGTAACGATATCTCTTGTCATCGTATAAGTCCTGATAGATATAATTGGCAAGCTCCCGCTTGATGACATCCTCTTCAATCTTCATTGCTTTGATCTCACGGTTAATATCCTGCTCATCATCCGTCAAGAACAAGTAGAACTCACCGTTTTTCTGAATAAGCGTTTGGGATATCAGTTTTCGGAGTGAAACCTTAATTTTATCCTTTAAAGCCAACTTATCTTCATCGATCTGTGTAACCATGAGCGTAGCAACATTGTCGATATTCGCAGGAAGCTCTTTAATATACTTAATCATGAACAACACTTTAAGCAGATCCATGTTAAACGGATCGTCTTTTAATACTGGATTCTCATATGCACCTTCAATAACCCTTGCGATTGTAGGGGTTAGGAACTCCTTAATTGTATCGTAGAAAGCATAAAACGGGATGAGTGTACCCTCTTCAGCATCCTTAAACCGCAATCCAGCTTCCTTGAATGCAGAGAGCATGGAACGCTCTCCTTCTGACAAGTGCTTGCCAGAACTACCGTGTTTACGAACTTGTTCGAAAACGTTCTGGAGGAGCTTGAATTGGTATGGAAGGAATGGGTATACATCAGCAAACTCCAGATCATTTTCAAAGCCACGCAAATCCGCTGTGCTATCCTTAAAGCTCATAAGGTTCTTGAGTGTTGCACTCTTCTCATGATGAAGTAGTTTCAATTTATCAGCAACATGTTCCTTCTTATCAAGGATCCGCTTTTTTATTACCTCATCAACCGATATGGAGGAGAGTGACAATCTCGTATCGAATCTTCCTTGAATACGGGAGAAGTCATCACCCTTCACCTTAACAATACTATCAATGCTCTCCTGCGAAGTAACCATGATCCATACTTTACCCTGACAATGCGTTCCGAGATCCTCCGCCAACGTTTGCAAGTTAAGCATCAGTTGTCTACTGTCACCTATGTATTGACCAATCTCATCGACCAGGAAAATGAGGTGGAAGTTGCTCCCCTTCTGAGCAATGTACTCTTTTACGTCCTTCGAAAATTTTTCGATGCTAATCTCAAAGTTATTAACACCATTCTCGAACCAGTTACGAGCCGTCTCCTCGGACATGGAAGTAACCTTGTTTAAGGCTCCAATTACATAGTCAGCATCAAAATAGAAGGTGTTTCTGCGGTCAACCCATTCTTCGCCTGCCGCCACTTTAAACTCACGTTTAAAGTCCTCATACACACCTTCTTTGGTCAGGTACTTCTCCATCTCGGCCACACCAGGGATATCCCCATAAAAGCCCATATGCTCGTAGAAGACTTTCGTGAATACCCGAAGGATCGCATCCTCTTTCGACTTGTTATCCAAAGAGCTTTTCGAATCGATGTTAAATAAAATGACCTCAGTTTCTACATTTGCCGTTCTCTTCATATTAGCGTAAATGAGTTCATCTTGAATTTTATCAGCAAAGAAATCCACAGCTCTCTTATCCTTTGCCTTTTTATTTTCAAGCAAGTATGCAAGGATCTTCAAAAAATGTGACTTACCCGAACCAAAGAAGCCCGAAATCCAAACGCCCATTTTATCTGTATTTCCATCAATACCTTGCTGATAATTTTCATAGAATTTGGATAAGTGCTTATTAAGTTCTCGTGTCACGACATATTCATCAAGTTCCTGATATATGTTATCTTCATCGGTTTGAGCAACCTTTATTACGCCTTTAATGCTACGTTCAATGTCTTTTACAAACATGTCTTTAATTTGCACAAGTCTTCCCCCTCGAAATTAATCCACTAAACGAAATGCTCTATAATAGTTATCGTCTTTGAAGCGATCAAATAAGCGTAATGATAATCCATCGTATTTCCCTGGGAAAAACATAATGACAGGAGTTTTATCCAGCACCTCTTGAAGATTGTTAAGAATATTGTGGGAACGTACGAATGGATACACCTTTCCAACACCAGTAATGAGCACAACATTATTATCGGCCAATTGTTCCTTTATCTTTTGAAGAAACACTTCAGGTTTTGCAAAGTTAGCCATCGCTTTAAACAAGGCATCCTTGCCCTGTTTTTCTTCCATTTGAGGAATTCGGTCATAGATCCGTTTCTCTTTGGCAATCTCAATGAGCATCTTATATAAATCGAACTCAATGAGTTTGCGTCCAGAACCTTCGTGACTGAACTCCTTCAATACGTGAGGGATATAATCTCGAACCAGCAGTTCGTTCTCAGGCTCGTAATCAAACACATAGAAGCTAATTTCGTTTCCCAAGCCTCTGCCCTCAATGAACTTATCTTCCCTGATCTTCGGTATTATTTTATCAAGCCTACTTTTAATATTCGCCATACGCTATACCTCACCCATTGCTCGAACATAAGCAATGTCTCCGATTTGGATCAAATGTTGTTTCAACTGTTCATCCATCATAATCCTGCTTAACTCGCCTGTCCTCTTGTCCTTCAACACACCTGACTCAAGTAAGATTCGTTGGATGACATTCTTTAGCTTCGTAACGGTTTGTTCCGTCCATCCAGCAATACCTTCGTCTTGCTCCGCTTTAGAGTTAAAATAAAGATTAAGATCCTTCTTCTCCAATAAATAGGTATTCGATTCAAGCTTCTCACGAATGACCTCATTCATGAATTCATAAAAGAGCCTGTCTGTTTTCATTATGGCATAAAGGTTGATAATCTTTCCCGACTCCAGCGAATGCTCCAGCACCAACCGACATAATGTATCATCGAGAATGCTTGTCCTCCGTATTACCGACGGTATGCTTCTTTTAAGGCTTGCACTGACCTGATACTGAAATAAGTTCTCTGATAGTACCTTTTCCCTTATCTCTTGCTCATTTAAGCCCTGCACTTTAAGACTTACGACCTGCTTGAACTCGAAAAATAGGAATGAAGCCCCTGTTAATGTAGCACTATATTCTAATTCTGTAGACATAACTCAACTCCCTGCTTTTACAAC
This sequence comes from Paenibacillus xylanilyticus, assembly GCF_047246825.1. Classification (GTDB taxonomy): domain Bacteria; phylum Bacillota; class Bacilli; order Paenibacillales; family Paenibacillaceae; genus Paenibacillus; species Paenibacillus xylanilyticus_B. Next base: position 3,206,311 of record NZ_JBFOLB010000001.1, read on the forward strand.
AATAGTATTTTGATCCTTCATCATTCCAGTCATTAATAGTACCCGTTCGATAACCTCCAATCGTCGCTTCCCGCATTGTTGTTTAAGTATCGTTGTAAACTGTTCTTGCTTTATAATCTTGTTCGGGTTGTTTATGTACATATTCGACACACTCTGCATTAGCGAATCTTCGCTTACGGTATTATCCCAATAAGCATCAACGATCTCGTTTAACGCCGTAGCGAGTTCCCTCTGAGTTTTATAAAAAAGTTTCAGTTCCAAATTAACCACCTCGCACAAAATCTGCTTATACTTCATTATTACTCTACTCTTACTTTTTTATTATACAGGATCATCCCAAAAAGAAAAACCGCTTGTTAAGCGGTTTGATGACAACATTATTTCCCCCAATACAATTCTGGTCCCATCACCTTTAGCATCCTTTCAAGTATATTGGCCAACCTTCTGATAGTATCGTCCAGTTCATCTTGCGGGTGAAATCCTAATCCTATTTTTCGATCCTTCGCAACGAGTACAGGGTGTATATTTGCCTGAAGCTCTTGAATCTTACTCTCGTATGAGTGATACAACTCCGCCTGAGATTGATCAAAATGCAGATAAATCGATGCCTGTCCATATTTATTATGAGCACTCAATTTGAAATTAACACCATTGCGACCACCTCCAAGTGAGAGCTGACAATCGTGACTATTATGCTTCTTAGCTTTCCATACATTGGTTAAGTGGGGTACGTATCCCCTTAGCTTTTCAAGCATGTATTGCTTCACATCCTCCGTCCGCTTAAAATCATACTTTGTCTTCACTATTATCCGCCCAGTATGAGTTGACGGAACTTGTGAATAAGAGTCATACAGTTCCAGTGGCGGATACGCCGAATCTCTTATGCAATGTAGTTTTCCCCACACTTCAAGCTTGTGTAGCTTGTTAAGATCACTTGCCCACAATATGGCTTGTTCATGTAAACGCAAGGCGTAAAAATCGATGTACTTGTGTTTATGACTCTTCATGTATGATCTAACTCGTTGAAGATAACCCTCATTGAATCCTGAAGCAATCCAGATGATTGTTCCCTCCGATGTTCCATCTAATATTTCAAGCACTTTCTCTAAGTGACGTTGATCAGATTGGTTAACTTGAGATTCAATAAATATCGGCAATCTCCGAGATACATTTATCGCATACAAATCCACTTTGCGTCTGCCAATCGGAACCTCTGCCTCTGCAAGCTCTAACTTTTGTCCAATGAGATCCTCCAGGTATTCGGGATACTTTAGGAGAAAAAGGGTTAGAATAAACTCTTTCTCGGATCCGTTTTTACTCATTCAACATCACTCTCCATCATTTTAGAAAGGGAAGACAACGCCTTCCCTCCCTTACTCATCCTTTATATAGCCGATTTAAACTCATCCAGCATTTCAGACAGCATGTACAATTCCTTCACTTTACTTCCAGCATCCCATTGGCAATTAACCAGAAACTCGTTAATCGTTATCAGAATGGAACGTGCTTCTTTGCTTAGTGCTTGGTCGTTTAAGGCAAAGTTACTTTGGATCAGCACGTCTGAAATTGATGGCTGTCCTTGCTCTTTGTCGTCTGTCTTTTGGAAGATAGTCGCCATTAGGACGGAATACGGGATCTCAAGGCTCTCTGCCAATGAAAATACAACGGGTAAGCTTGGTGATGTTTTTTCACCTCGTTCAAGTCTGTTGATGTACGAGCTTGACACTTGGCTCATTTCCTCCAGTTGCTTCAAGGATAGATCTTTTACTTTCATTCTGTAGTGCCGAATCAAGATTCCGAAGCTCTCCGAAATTGCATACCCTCCTACGTGGTTGCCTTCCTCAATTGCTAAACCTGAAGCTGTATTGTCTTTCTTTTTGTCATCTACCATTCTTAAATGGCTCCTTTCTGCTTTTCCTCGTAGTGAGAATCCTTTGTTCTGTAGAACCTTTTATCATAAGCATTGACCTGCGTTTCAATAACACTTGAAGCATCAGTTATCTAAATTTTGATGAGTGCAGACGATGTTGTCTTTGTACGTTTAACAAATGAATTACCAGTTGAAGAATGGCAATCTCCTTTGGTGTTTATATCAACAATTCATTTATTGAGACATTGTTTTTATCAATTACTCAAGGGACAATACAGTAACATCTTAGCTGTTGTCTTACGACAACAGAATTCAATCATCTTGGAGTATTAGGCAACATTTGAATTCCTGATTTCAATGAAAATCTCTTGGGAAATCTACTCCAGAATTCTGATCAAAACTAAAAGTTGTACTGAATTTCATCCTGCTTCCTTATAGAAGGTAAATTAGATACAACTTTTTCATTCAGGGATTGATGCAATAACATTCAGGTTTACAAAAGCGAACGTCCAGATACAACTTTTAGAATGCTCACGCTTTCCCACACAGCTCCCTAAACTGACAGCTCCTACACGTTGGCTCGTACTTTGTCTGCTCAAACGCCTCCATTTCGAGCGGCACATTATTCTGAATATCCTGTAAGTAAGACTGCATCCAATCGATGCTGGTATGAATGAGATAATCAATATTTTCAAAATCGTAGCGTTTTGGGGCGAATGAAACAAATGAACCATCGTTTAGATACTCGTTCCGAAGCTCAATCTGATCCTCAGTGCCGATCTGGAATGATTCTTTTACGAACTTGGCATAAAGGGCGAGCTGTGTTCGATCATTTTCACTTCTCTTGCCAGTCTTGAAATCAGTTATCACATACTTTCCATTCCCCAAGTCCCTGTACAAAAGATCCATTACGATCCAAACCTTAACGCCCCTAACTTCAATAAATCTAAACCGTTCTGACGCTATCAACTCCGTATCTTTCCGCCGTTGAAACAAGTCATTAACCGTATTGCAGGAAATTAGATTGTGAACTATATCAGGCAATCTTTGTTGATAATCCGAAATTGCTTCAAGCGATAATTCACCATCAAAATAGATTTCAGACAAAATCGAATAATCACTCGGCATCTCTAACCATAGATTCTGGCGGTACTTTGAATCACAATAAGATTTGTTCAAGTCTGAGCGTATATTCGCCATAATCTCAAGCTGTAGAGGCAGTTCCTTCAGTTCATCTAATGAATTTACAATTCGATGTATTTGTTCGTGCACTGAAGAGCCGAAGACCATTGCCAGTGATTGCAGATTCTTCAGTCTCCAAGCATGCTTTTGGAGGTTGAACGCATTCCTTCGTCTTCCAATGGGAGAGGCATAGTAACTGAAGTAGTAGCGACGGGCACACTCGGATAACGTCTTATGGCGGCTCAAACTCCATGAGAACTCAGGATATTTTATATTCACTGCCCTCACTCCCCCTCGCATACTGTTTACATTCAAAATAAAGCACGCCCTGTCATGATTTGGTTCCATATAACCTAAAATTCATTTCAAATACTCATTCCTATACCGTTCTCATCACAACGATATAAAAAAAGCACGCTCTCCATTTCTGATACTGGAGGCATGCTTCTGAATATTACTGAATATATTATTGTCTCGTGTGACTCGGTACTGCATATAGATCTCCACCCCTTTATAAGAACTTACGTTCGGTTTAATTATAACAAGCATTCGAGACGTAAACAATGCTTGTCTAAATGAAATCTCACACACCGTATCGACTGAGGGGAAATATTAATCAGTAAAATAGTGGAGTCAGGGATTAGTTACTAAGGTTTCACCCACAGGCTAATCTGTTTGATACTGTGTATAAATACAGTCACTTCTTCATTTGATTAGAATTGTTCACAATTGATCGTACATCTTCATACCTGTTTCATACATCCTCATAACTTTATCTTAACTTATACATAAAGGAATGAAGCGTTCCCACATAAATACATCTCCACTTGTTCATAACTGTTATGAATGTCTTATGCATATGGTCATAATATCTGCATAACTACTAATCCAGTTCCCCAAAATTCCTCTCATCCTGGATTTTTTGTCTAAGGTTGGCTAAGTCGCCTTTCCTTTTCCTCCAGTACATTCCGTATGCCAAGAGATCTTTCTGAAACTCTTTAAGCTCATATTTTCCCACCTTACTTTCAATCATGCTTTCTTCGATTCCAAGTACCTTAACGATCTCGTGCTTTACAGGGCTTCTCTCCATCTCATGAAATAGAGCTGAAATGCCCTGATCAAATATGGATTGAATCCCAAGCTCCTCACGCCTCTTATAGAAATCGTGAAATACTACTCTGTTCCGTAAGATATGCAGATTGAGTAGCCGCCTCGCTCTATGGTGATCTCTTTTAGCCAAGTCAATAATCTCTGCTAAGCTCATTCCCCCAAACAAATGCATTTGAAGATCATCCATATATTGATTGAAGAAATCCTCATCCCACTTCAACATTCCAGCCCCCAATCTGTATAAAAAAAGCCGCCAATCACATCGAATATCCTGGCGGTTTCAACTCTACGCATATTATAACATTGTTTATTTTATCCCTGTCTGTGTTCTCAGCTTCTATAAGATCCTTCAATATGCTCCTTGACTCCGCATACAATATCTCAAGAAAGTGTCGTATCCCCATATTATATACCAAGCAGACAGTAAGACGATCCCTATCGATTCCATCAGGATTAAAGGGCTACTCCGTCCCACAATTCCCATTTATGCTCACCGCTCGTATGGATGTCCCAAGGTTCTCCGTCTAATTCCTGTTACTCAAGCTCTGGCACAAGATCACTCACTTTACTCCCCATACCATTATCCCCTCTCGTCATTTTGCTGGCATCCTCAGATGGTGTTTGACTATCTTCTCGATTCCTCTTCATCTGCTCCATATGCTGTTGATGAATCAAATTTAGCATTAACATGCAATCATCTCGTGTCGGTTTTGTTGTATATATGACATCGTTGATTTGATCAACCAAATCCAGGTCATTTATCTCCCGCAACATCTTGAAATACTCTGCCTTTAGCTGGTCAAAGTAATGATCCATAAATCTTTGGATAGCCTTCGTCATGCCGTATGCCTGTCCCAACTCCCAACTGATTTCATCCTTAATTAATCGTTTACCCATGCATTCTTCCCTCCTACCCTTCAAAAATAATTCATAACCTCTCTGATAACGACCCTGCCAGTTTTCTTATCTCCATAGATTGCCTGATTATATTGAAGCAGAATCAGAAACTCATCATCGTCCAAATCCATAACAGCATCTCTGACAGCCTTCTTTTGTTCATCTGTCATCACAACTATATATACAATTAGCAACTGTCTACCCACTTTATAACCATGCGTTCTACCTCTCCCCCGTCCTTAAATCATCATCGTTTTAAAGTAGTAGCCGATTATAACTCCTGCCGAAAGCATGGTTAGATCCGCCACCGCCATAATCACAGTATTCTGTATAAATTGCCGCTCCTTCAATCTCCCCAACACGAATTTCAACGATTTCACCTCCGTAATGTTGCTTACAAAACTCCATTAAAAACAAAACCACTTAGCCGCCATTCGACTAAGTGGTTCATTCGATTCTTATTGAGTTATTTTTAAATACACTACTACGCATCGGAGTCATTCCCGATCACCTCCCCTATACTATTCCATTGTAAATACTAATCTGGAAATGGGGGATAGTCAATAAAAATGTAATATTGTTACTGTTATAACCTTATTGCTTTTTGAATCCATCACTGCATTCAAATCAGCCTCTATTTTGCAACAAAATACATACAGCACTATGGCTTTCAAGTATATGTTTGATTGAATTAGACTGGCACAGCCATACCTAATAACGAAGCCCCTTTCTTCGTACTCACCTTATCTTCGAACATTTTCTTATCAACTTCGAAATTCTTGACGGATTTCCCACAAAACCTTTGCCAACTGACATTTAGATCTCGATTGCCTTCCTCTCTTCATTATACTGGCATTGAACAACACAGAATTCGAACAAAACATGACCTAAAATGAGCTTCTATACGCTTACGCTTAATCTACTATAAGTAAAAAGACGGCTATTAGTATTTTTTTCCAATCAATCAGTTCCCAAAAAATTTCAAGGGGGGTGCAACCTGAACCTCATTTCATCGTTTAATATGGTACTACTATTACAGAAAGGTAAAATACCCATGGTGGAAATTTTTGAATCAATCAAGGCAGAGAAGTGGTCAAACCTAATTCGACCAATGCTCTCTACTTATCATTTGATGATTAATTATCATAGTTAAGTAAGTGCATAAGATACTATAGAGGGCAATTACGACCCTTTACTACACTTAGAGGGGGGGGGGAACACCATGAAGACAATTACTATAAAAACTGACGACAGTAAGTATTATTATTTTGCTTCTCAAGCATTAGCAGACAAGGGATATAAGGAGATCGGTAAGGTTAAATACAACCGAAAATTCAGGACCATTTCCACAGACCTTTACGAAAAAGACGGCAAACTATATGCCTTCAGAGAAATGTACCACTACAACACGACAGTTTACTCTATTAAGTTGGGACTTGTACACACATTAAAAGGAGAATATGAGATCGTAGAGGATACTACCTCTTCTGAAATAAGATGAGAACCATCAAAAAAAAAAAAAAATCAAAGGAGATTCAAAATGAATAACAAAATTGAACTTAATGCCTGGAGAAATCATTGCTTACAAAATCAAGCAAAAGTGGATAATGATCGTATGAAATATATGTACGGCGATAACAGGGAAGGACTTGTAGCAGTGCTTACAATTATCAATCATCTTGAATTAGCAAGTATCGAAGCTCTGCGGGAGGAAATTAAGGAACAGAAGAAGGCATTAGAAACAGGCTTCGACAGCGATGGGGAACCGTCCTGTGATGATGAGCTTTATCCATGGAAAGATCACTTAGTTTGTAGGGAAGGAGTATTTATATGGGATTGGGACTCCGATGACTACGTACTGATCAGGGAAATCCCGAGGAGAGGATAAGCATAACGATTGCCGCTCTAAATCATTCAAATGAGTCTCATCCATTTCGAAATATCTCTCGACTCTCTCCTGGTGCTTGGAAACAGAAATCCATAGTAGCTCCCTACTGCTTTTTTTGAATTCCTATGTTATAGCGAGAGGGCGGGGAGAAATAAATACGATGGGGTTAGAGAAATTCGTAGTAGCGTGCATATCATTACCTATTGACCTCAAATGGTTTCCATTTAAGGTCCCGAACATCATCAATACTTGGAGCACGTACAAGGTCAAGCATGCATTCATCACAAGCTCCAAACTCAATATAGTTTTTTTGAGCTTGTCTTAGCGATGTGCTTCCGTTAGCTCCTCCGTTTGCGTCAAGGTCATTCCAGCAAGCAGGGTCATCCTGCCACCAGCAAATGGAGCAAATATCATGAATCTCACTTTCTAAAGTAATGTATCCACAGCAACGACAAGTATAATTAGATATCTTACTCACCTCAAATTATAAAAGTTGAAGGAATGACCCACCTGTATCGGAAACCTCCATACTTTCTGAAGGTAATAAGCCTTTGATCGGTCCAATTCATCGACGTCAATTCGGAAAATATCTTTGTCGTTGACTTATTCGATAGATGTGTGATTCTCTTTTTCCCCATAGGTGCGATCTTAGCTCGCATCGTATCTCACTCCCCTATTCTTGATTGAATTTCCCGCAACTCCTCAATTAAGACTTTCCAAGCCTTAATTTCCATACCTTCGTCCATTAAATCTAACTCTTCATCAGTTAAATGCCCATATAACTCCCAAAATCCTCCTAAAAACATTTCCTCATACTCAGCAATTCGTTCTTCGATCTCAAGAAGGTATTCTTCTTGGGTTTGTGTTTTCAACTTTTTATCCTGATACTCTTTCTGCATCAGAATTCCATAAACAGAATCCTTCGCAAGTTCAATCGCATATCGAGGAATCATTCGATTATAAACAGTTAGTCCACATTGTCGGATGTATTTTTTCAAACTCATCTCTGATAACCCAAGCTCATGCATTACTTGCTCCATCGTCAGGTATGTCTTTAATCCTTCAATTTCTTCTATACGGCAAAGAGTAATTTGTTTGATATACTTATGATCACGCTCACCCAACTGCAACATACGAGAAGCAATAAGCCGACGCCTACGTTCATCTCTCCTTCTAAGGTATTCATTAGCAGAAGCTCGATCATGAATGTCTATTAATTGCTGGATCTCGTCAGTCAATTCCCTTCCCTCCTCGTTTCCTTCTCAAATAACAATCAAGAACCAGATATTTATGATTTCTCAACAGACATAATGCTTCTTGCGTCATTTCTAATTCTCTTTGTCCTATCTTTCTTGTCTGCATTTCGTGTTTCAAATCCTTTTTAGGTTTCCGATTTACCTTAGCCATCATCTTTGTCCTCGTTTAAAATGAAGTTTTATAAAAAAGTGCCCAGTCATCCATGACCGAGCACCTATCACTTTCCATATGAGAATAATATATCGCATTTAGCCAGTCAACAAAAATTTGGATGTTGTTACAATGTAAACCATATCAACACAAATGATTATTTCAATCCTCCATTACATCCTTGTGAAAATCATAATCGGATCCTGTAACTGGATCATATCCATCTGGACTCTTCAATTTACTGTTCATAATAGTGGGCACTAACGAAATGACTTTCTGAGGTGCATGCAATTTTCTCAAATAATCGTCTGTTGAATATAAAGTCAGGGATTCGATGCTATGACTCATGCGGGAGGGATGTCTTGGATGACCTGATTTAGCTATACCCAAGCAGTGTAGTTGGTGTCCCTTGGAGGTGAGAAGTCTCGCAACTTTATTATGCCGTTGATTGATAAAATGCTTTTCTCCCCAAGAAACAATAATTGTCGTTGCTCTACTTGCGGCTTCAAGAATGAATTTATCGTTCTCATCACCAATTGGATCGTGCACGAATTTGAGCTGATTTGGATCTGTTGAAATGATAGCATATAGATTAACGATTTCTAACGATCCAAAGCCAAACTTTTTGGCAAAATAAAGACACTGTTTAGAGGTTTGGTCCTCCTCTTCATGACTTGCCGTGCTGGGATTTAACATGACGTATAACAACCTCGGCAAAGAAGCATCCCACTCACGAGATAGCAAATATCTGTACTTCTTTGTTAGATCAAATACCGCATCCATCTTCATTCGTATCACTCCCTTATAAAAGCTTTTATTTAGAAGAATAATATTCCAGTAGTTTACCGCATTAAAGTGTTGTGCGGTACCTGACTTGGATGGTTAACATCAATTAATATGACGAATATGCATCTCAGTGAAGATGATCCTCGTATATCGATGCTTTGTTGTATTTAGTACGTTGGATGCAATCTATCTTATGTATGAGGCTTCCGCATGATGACTGCCAATCAATCATTAGAATAGTGCAAAGCGAAGGCGTTAATTGTAATCTTGAACGTAAAACGACTGTAAAGAAACATACGCAATCTGCAAAATACCAAGCATAGAAGGGAATCGGTGTCATACCTCTGGGATTGTCTGACATGGTGAATTACAAATCAACTTGATATTTTGAACAATCTTTTATAGATATTTATTTATGCAGAACTGAAGAAGGAGCATTAATTTTCACTTTCATCGATATTACCCTGCTCATCAATGAATATTGCTGTAATTCCAGTTCGCTTCTTTGCTAACAGTGGAAGCCTACCCCAAAGATTACGGAACTGCCTCACATCGGGTAATGCAATACTATATTTTGCATTCGGATCATCCATTCGTTGAAGCGTTTCAGCCAGTACACCAAGAAAGTAATTCACGTTCATCGCACTCAAGGATCCTAACCCTTTGACCTCAATAATCCATCTTTCTGTTCCTTTATTGGCATAGATATCGATTCCAGGCGTCTTCCCCCAAGCTATTTGGGTTTCCCAACCGTTTGCTTGTAAGTAGTCCTTCAAAATCTGCTTGAGATTATCTTCTTTAAATACCGAGAATTCCACCGTCATCTGCTTTGCCTTAACGACTGGAGTTGGCACAGAATGCATGCCCTCAGTCACTAAGTAGTTGCCGATTAATCCATCTCTACGATTTTCCCTTTTGATCAACCCTTTGCCTTCCAAAGCCCTGCATGCCTGGTTTACTGCCTGCTGAGGCTCATTTAAACCCAATATCCCATTCGCAATTTCACGATCGGTCAAGCCATCCTTGTCTTTCAGATAACTGATGATCTTATCCTTTAAAGTCATGTCCCCACTCTCCCTACTCCAGTTATTCCCTATCGTTCTATTATAGGCTACCTCCATAATCTCCGTAAATAATTGGGGGTTGTGACTTAGTTTGTGATTGGTATTAATCAACGCTTACCTATCATATACTCAATTTCCCGATCCACTGTTATTCCTGCCATCTCATACCATCATTTATGGAAAACCACGACGAATTTCTGCATAATAACCATCAAATACAATATTATTTTTCTCTCCCAAGCCGATGAACTTTGACTCCACTCTGTATTTAATCCCTTCATGCAACTACATCAGGCATGGACTTTCACTACACACCGCACATGACCCCTGAAATTTCAAGTAACAATTAAGACAGAGCGACCCTATATCATGCGTCATGTGATTGAACAACTTCTCAGCCTCTTTCGAGCAAAAAGTACAGCATTTCATAATCTCTATCCTCCAATTTGTCTCGGAAACGCAAAAAGACCGCAACATCCCCTTATGAAAGGAGAACTGCGGTGCTTCTGACAAACCCGAACATTATATGATGTTAGAAATAGTATAGTTTAGATCTGGTTAAGGTACAAGTATTTCTTTTATCTACAAATGCAGTCTAAAAGGAAAGTATCATGAATACAATGTCCATTTCATTTTCATAGGCTTGACCACCATAGAGTGTTACAAACGAAATGTCAGTAGGATTGAACTTTTCCGCCTCAGCATGAAGTTTAATTGTTAAATCTTCGATTATTCTACTAAAGTCATTTTTATAACCAATCATTAGCTTGTTTAATGACGTATAATTGGGGGTATCAGAAGCAATAAATCGATACTTTTCTGAACGATGCTTTCGAGGACAGTTGACTGCAAGAATTGCATGAAAGTCAACGATGCCTGCGTGCCCCCTTCTGGCATCACACATTTTCTTAATGTCAGAAGCTAATCCCCCACCATTTTTGTACTTCCATATACTATCACTTGCTTCGTATCCTAAAATAAACGGAGAATATGCATTTTTGATTTCTATTAATGTGTGAGGAATGTATTGATGGTTGTGATACCCTTGCTCAACCGATTTCTCTTTTAATATTGCCACATCAAATGATGGATTTCCATCACATTGCCCCCACTTCTTTGCCTTCCATTCTGGGGTCACTATATAGTTATAGTGCTGAATATCTTGTTGAATTAGGTAGGATAACTTATCCCTAAATAAAAATTCATTCTTTTTTCTAAATAATAGTATTGCTAATTCATCTCTTTGGAAATTAGCCTCAAATTTCATTATCTTATTAACAATAAAGCCGTGGTCAAATCTTAAATTAATCTCTGATTGGGAATAACCTATTCCATCAGTTATCTCCATAAGAAAATCCCCTCCATGTAAAGTGAAGTCTCCAGATATATTATCTTTATTGCATCTTTAATCATGGTCCCAACTTCTTTTAATATCCTGCTGTCACCCCTCATGATAAGGATTCATGCATATTATCCGCTGAAGCAAACTTGACGTAATGGAGTGCAGACTTGTAACAGTCCAGCAACTACATTTCTCACTTTCTATATTTTTCGTCCGACATTCAGAAATGATTAATTACGTATTGATTTGCATAATCATCTAATTCCTGAAAAGTTCTTATATCTCTATTTTCTAATAGCTTAGTGTATTTTGAATTGACATATTTAAAAAAACTCTGTTTAGATGCTGTATAAATCGCTTTTAGGGAACCATTCTGAACATCGTCAAGGATACAATCATCAACATTTTTTAAGAATTTTAATGCCTCGTAGCGTTCAACCTTTCTTCCGTTTAAAAAGGTGAGAATGTATAGGATATCCCCACTCGTGATACGCTCTGTACGGTTTAATTTGGGTTTCTCCAACTTTTCTTCTGTTTCCTTTGCAATGCCCCCATCATAAGATAAAATATCCCCCAATCGATCCATGTGTTTGCAATGGTTAATAAGCATTAAGGATTGTATTAAATGAGCATTTTTATCAAACGATTCTTTAAGTTTCATATCCACGTTTTCTGGATGCATCAATTGAAGATATACCTTCAACTTAATCATTTCATGTACTACATCCATTGGGTCGTCGTTTCCTTGCGGTGAGTAAATCATAAACTCGTCCTTATACGAAACAACTCCTAAGCCGACTTCCGCCGCTAAATCATAATCGATACCACCCTTAATCTTATAAAACTTAACATTGTCTCTGACTACATTTTGAGTTGGAGCCACCCACATTAAATCCTTTTCTTTACCCTGTTCTTTAATAACATTCTTGGCTTGCTCCAAAAAACCAGTGCTACTTTTGAATATTTTATTGCTTGTGCTCCCAAGAAAGCCACCCAATGAAAATGTATCAAATTCGTTGTCCATCACTATCATTGATACAATATCGAAATCGATATCTTTCACCAAACCAGATGCATCAATAATGGAATCCATATATTGTGCCAATAGACCCGTTTCATTTTTCCTGTAGTAACTTAATTCTCTCATACAAAGCTCTCCATTCTATGTAATACCTGACGTTATGAACGAATTATATATCCACATTTATGGTTTGTACAGGCATGTATCAGTGGTTTCTTTTCACACGCTTTTTTTATGTTTTTTTAACGAATTGGTGAACAAAACCCACTTCCAACGTGATATCAAAAAGACAAAGGACCCGCCTCAGCGAGTCCTCAGCCATGTGAAATTCGGGCATCCCAACCTCCCCCTTGGCTTCTGCTTTTCTCACATCTTTAAAACCGTATCTTTTTTATTCCCATTTCCACCGCCTCTTTTACTTGTTTTGCAAAGCGAATATTGTCGGGACCGTTTGAAAATTGCTCACCACATTTAGAGCAAATATAAAGGGGAACTTCAATCACGGTAATTATTATTTTGCCGACCCTACCACGCTCATTAACGAAGTACAGAAATGATTGCTCACCGCAGATACATTTTGATAGTGCTTCTCTCAGCATTTAATCGGGCACATCCCTAACAATCAAAGATTTACGTAATACTCATTTGATATACATCGAATAGATGTCCAAGATACATTCCAGTCCAAAATGCGCCTCTTCTGCTTCTGGGCTTCTTTCGCTTTTTACCGAAGAAATTGTCGACGACTTTACACCTTCTCTCGTTGTTAGTAAGTAGTCCTCAGCAAAATTAAATGTCTGATTGATCTGCACAATATAAGCATTGTATTCCGATTTATCTATATTTCCCCCGCCCTGAAGCATTAGTTGATTAATAGCTCTCCTGGGTATATTCGTTAATTTTGAAAACGTTAACCTTGAGTAACCCTTTTGCCGCATAAATGCTAATAGGCACTCTTTAACGGTTTGCTGATGATCATAATAATTAACCATAGACATCGCTCCTCTCCTTATATTCAGTATCCCGTTGCTTCCTACTTTCATGTTTCTTCAAGGACGACATATCTACCTTTAAGCCAGATATGGATAAGTGAGAAGCTATAATTGTCGTCGTCTTGACTTGTCTGCAAATAAATCCTCTCGGCTCAATCATGAATTGTTTCAACTCATCTTCACTTAACGGACCTCCTATCTTATATTTCTCCATCTACTGTGCAATTCTGCGTATGCTGTATTGCGGCAGGCACTTCGGTCTTGGGACCGCATATATACCATCATCGAAATCATCGTCAAAATTATCTTCCTTTTTTTCCATTAGTCTCTCCACCTCTCTCTTTGGAAAGAGAATTTAGGAATGCATTATATCGCTGTTGCTCTTTATCTATAGTTGCTTTAGCGTACACAGCAAATCCTTCTGCATCTTGATTATCGAGAAAATGAAAATACTCTTGCTTGTGCTCTTTTATAATAACAAGGGGCAAAATTTGATTTTGCAAAAACTGATGCATCATAATTAATCTACCCGTTCGTCCATTCCCATATGGATGAATTCGTTCAAATTCAATATGACTGGAACAGATTGAGAAAATAATATCATCAGGTGATTTCACTTGTTTAATCTGGTTGTTTAGCTCTTGAACCCATTGATACATAAGGGACGATATTTCTTTTGGAGAGGCAGTAGAGAATTTCTCTCCTACAAATGCATTATGTTCTGATTTGAATTGTCCTTGTTCATGGTGAAGTCTATCCATTAGAATCGAATGAATGTCTTGGATTAATGATATCGTAAGTTCTTGATCGATATTATCAAAAATGAACTTAAAAGCTAACCGATGATTTTCTATTTCGTAAAATTCACGAACTGAAATTTTGCCAGGAATCACTCGATAAAGTAGGATGGAAATAGCTTCACTTAGCGTGATGGTGTTGCTCTCTATTGCACATGAATGATGTGTCATACGCACTAAAATGTCGTCCAAATAATCTTTTGGAAGATGCATCATTAATCCCCCATTTCTAAAAAAGCTTGGAGACTTGCTTGTTATGAACATACACAAGCAAGTTGGTTTCGTCAATAAAAACTGGATTTGGTTACAAATATAACCACATAGAAAATAAATCCGAACCCCACCTTGCTTTTTGATTGAAATAACATACATAATCTAACCAATCAAACATAGGGAGTGAAAACGGTTGGAGAAGTTGACCGATCTTGACGGCTTAACAAAAGAATTTGCTCGGGCCATAAAGTCAGTGAAAAATACAGACGAGACAGGCGAGCCGAGTTCGGAGGAGATTCAGAGGGCAACGATTATTTTTATCGACGACACCAAGCTATTTGTTAACGAACATCTTAATGAGGGTTTTTCGTATGATTGGGTTTCAATAGATGGGAAGGCGTTGTTTCATCATGACCATGAGAGTAACACGCCGAATTATAATTATAGGGATTTGCACTCGATCGTAAAGGGGATTATAACTTTCCACCATTTAATGTGAGAATGGTCACGACTGGCAAATGGTCTGAGAATTCGGGAGATGAATCGAGTAAGAAATAGAATTAATAGAAAAGCCGAGTGAAATCAGGTAAATAACTGATTCAGCTCGGCTCTTGAATTCGATATAGGCTAAGTAACGGATTCATTTCATTCGGATTATTCAATGTCTAATTCGTTATCAAAATCATTCAACAACAGATCGCATTCATACGTATGGAAGATCCCTGGCAGTTCGGAAGTTCAATTCGTCTATTCGTGTATCTTTGTATTATCGTAAATACTTCAATATGAACATCAGGACTAATAATCTTCAGTTCTTCTTTAAAGAAGACTTGATACTGCCCTTCCTTTATTAGAATTGCTGTATCACCTTAGTAAAGAATTCTATCCTCTGGTGTTTGCACAAATTTAATTCGCTTTGTATTCCCGCTGAATTCAACATAATAATTGTACTCAAACTTGGTGAAATCCATATTCCAGCCATAAACTCCTTCCTTGCAGACAATCCATTTTTGTTCATCTTTAGCTATGACTTTTTCTTTCAGTTTTGTATTTAGCACCAACTTCTCATCATCCACTTCATCCTCATTAAAACTAATAATCCCGAATTAATTGTCCAATTCCTTCTTCAAAGAATCAAAACTTGCAAATTCAAGTCCTTGGATGATTGTAGTTGATTCGAATAATCCCTCTCCAGGAAACTCATATATATAAAATGTTTCATCTATAGGCACTATAACTCTTATTCTCATTGATACTGTCTTTAGATACTTCATCGTTGTTTATGAGCATGTCCATTCTCTCTCCTTAATAAATCTCTTGATGTCCACTCTCTATTCTATCTCGGTAAAACCAAAGCTCATTATAAAGAAAGTACGTGATTTCGAATTTTCACCCTACCTGCTCTACCTCTATTTTGACAAACCGATTCAATTCATGGACAAAGTAATAACCTCCCACTCTCAACTCTTCCTTCAAATCCTCAATGTCTATGAATATTTCTGCCGCCAATTCTTCCAGCGTATCATATCGACCAGACTGCAATTCCTTATTCAAGTATTCGACCCTTATCGAATTCGGGAACTGGTAAAATTGATGTCCGTACAATTCAATCATCTCCTTCTTAGTAATAGATAATGTGATTGTACGCAGATTGTAGAGGGCTTACTACCACTTTAATGTTCGAGCACGTTTGAACTATTGTCCAAGGGAAGGGTGGAAATGGAAGAGAGGTTCGGGGATGAATTAAATCGAAAAAAGCCACAGCTGGCATGGAATCATCGTATTATTAATCGTGGAAAACAATCGAGAAAATAATTTGAGAGAAATGAAAAAAGCCGAATGTAGTTAGGAGTATACCACCTAAAAATCAGCTCGGCTTGTTGTCACAGCTTTGATATGAGTTGGAAGTACATCACAGTGGGTTCATTAGCTTCTCACATCTGTCTCATCCGAAAATGAACTAATCCCTTAATTTGCATCCCCCTACTACCGTCTACTCAAAAACTCAAAGTATTTGCTAATTGCATGATTTAATGATTGTGTTCCTTCATAAATGGACTTAAACTCCTTCGATCCCTTTATCGGAATAGAGTGCATTGGAGTCACACATCTTTTAACATCATCAAGTGTACAGGTTAAACGCTCTAATAGGAGCCGACCCTCATTACTTTGAAAATGCCCCAAAAGATCTCCTTCATACTTTTGTACTCTTCTGCATCTGGATAGGCAATCACTGATAACTCTGGGATTATTGTAAGTCTCCGTTAAGTAGCGTTTGAACTCTTCTGCAAACTTCAGATCTATTGTATCAACAGTCATTCTGTTGGACCTCCCGAGATAGGGTTAGTTACAAAGGAATCATATCACATAATCTTGCAGTATGGTTTTAGCAAATTTACTGGCTGTAACCGATGTCTAATCATTTGATAATTATAGAGTGATTACATCCGTAATTGGATTGAAGACAATTCTTCCCCTTTATCCGAATCCCAACCTCGAAAACACTCTCAGATTCCGACAATTACAATTGAAATCCCTACTATGTCCCCAGCTATTATAGTCTGCCCCTCATCCCCCCTCCCGCTCCCCACAAGGCTTCCCAGCCTTTCCCTCTCCCTTAACCCTAATCCCTAAAGCAATTTAAGTTTGCCACTGAAACCCGCAAAATCACTGCCCAAAACACAAAAAATCGAGGAAAAACAGCAGAGAAAAAGACCGAGAAAATGACTGGGAACAGCCGCTGGAGAATCGCAATCATCACACCAGGTTGAGAAATAAATCGGGGAAAAGATCGAGCAGAAGACATTGCATTAAAAAGGGAAATCCTTATGTATCAAGGCTTTTAGCCGTTATCCTTTGGGCTGATGGCTGAGAAAAGGATTGAGGAAACAGAGGATCGGGACAGGGTATTACAGAGAGATACGGGCTGAGGATTGAGGGCTGAGGATCTTCCTATCCACTCTTCCCTGTTCCCTAAGAGCCTGCTCAAATGAGAAAAAGCCGAGCGAATATCAGGGTGGTGATACCTGAAATTCGTAGGCTTAGTGGTAAACTTTAAGTGATCAGTGGCAGACTTTGAGTGCGGAGGGGCAGACTGAAATGGAAGTCTACATAGTAGGGGACGGTTTTCAGGGGTGAGGACTTTGGTTGAATACTTCTCATTTAAATGGTTATAACATCCAATAGCCAAACTTCAAATGGTGAAAATACATCTTATCAATTGATTTCAACAGAAACTTACCCATACACTACAATTCCCCTTAAAAACCTCTTGTGTAATGAACAATATCACACTAACTAATTTTGGAAAGCTCCTCAAATCAATTAGTCTAAATGCTTTATGATTTCACAATCGATTCTATTGGATTTTAATACTTTACAAAAGCCTTCTGCAAAAGCCACAGATTCTTCGTAACGCCCTTTCTTATCAATGTTGATCAGATAATTATTCTCATAAGAAGAACCCACTCTATTATTTTTTAGCCAAGAAACAAATTCATGATTCAGATCATAGAGAACGACATATGCCCATCCAAAAAGTCCGTCACGCATAGGCTCGGTAGTACCACTTACAAAGACGGGTGTAGGTATACACTTAGATGCATAAAATTCACCTGACTGATTAGCTAAGCGGTATATCTCACCCCATTTATCTCCCCCCTCCTTTTCATTCTCTTTTGAAACTGCTAATAGTGGTCTTATCTCATAATTCACATCAAACTGTTCTTTCAAATCCAAGGGATATACAGATGTTAGTTGAATAGGTCCATTCTTACGAATAATCCAAGCAGTTCTTATAACTTTATTCACGCCATTCAGTCCAGTAACTCCAATATCTGCATAATATTTGATGCCGTGTTCATCTATTTTTATGCCACATACTTCTCCCTCATGTATTCCCAGCCTTATTTGCTCTTCCATATAACTCCAATCCCGCTGTTCTATGGACAATACATCCTTGAAATATTTAGCCTTAGGTCCCCCTTCAGGATGAGCGAGGTCTAAAGCATATTTTTCAAGTTTCTGTCGAGGTATAACTATAGCAAGTTCAGCGTTAGGGTAGTTTATCTCTAACTCAAATTCCCTATCAATCTTACCCTCAAATACTGCACGAATAATCGCATGCCCCACTTTAACGTGATGATAATTTCCAACCTTGTTGATAATAATGTGGGATGACTCCAGCCCACCAACTGATAGATTCTCTTTCCATATATCACGTGCAGTACTGTCAAAAACGAAATCTTCTACGTATCTCATTGTATAACTCGGATAATAAGAGTCCCAATTAACAATATCCATTGCATCGCTATACAAAATTTCATTATTAATTGTATAGACTGAGCGAGTTAAATACTCATAAAACAACGTGGAATGTAGTGGATTTCCATAATCAGTTGTTGCGGCACCAATAAAATACTCAAGTGCTTGAAGCTGATCATCAATTTTTTTTGCATGGCTGAGAGTTACATTGGTAATTACAACACAAGAAATGTGCGTAATTTTGATACCGAGGTTCAGAAACCTATTTCGTGAAAAAGTATGCCAATTATCTGATAAGCTATCGACTAAATTGAGTAATAAAATAGCATAAAGATCTTCATCTATGGACTGAGAGATGGACATCCTGTTCTTATCACCTTTAATACTTACTGTATTCTTACAAAAAAAATCTAATAACATTTCACCTTTTAGGATTCCCATATTATCTATAAGTTCTTTATGAGTCTTAAACAACGATTCAGAAACTTCATCATTAAATTTATTAGTATGTCTATAATCAATATTATTTCTTAAATAGTTTGAATCGAAAAGAAATAAGAAGGCTGTTCCGTTAAGATTCTTCATTAATGCTCTCCCATCCGTAAAGAAATTCAAAGCATATTTTACCTCGTAACCGTCTTGTCATTAAAACTAACGTATATCTAAATTTATTTATTCCGAAAAGACACGTTTTCACCAATTCTAATACTTAATATTTCTTTTAACACCACTCTTACTGCTTATTCTTTACAGAGAACTGGCCATCCATTTTGTGTTCTCCAATACTGCTCAATTGCTGTTCTTCCGCTTTTGTTTTCCAATAGTCTCTTAATAAACTGCCTATCTTCTTCATCTAAATCATCCATAGGGAACTTATTATGAAATACTCTAACTCGCAAATCAAACTTAGACAACGTTTTATACTTTCCAAAGCCTATGGCAGTGGTTGCATCATTATTTAATGCAATATGTGATCTTATCCTTGCAAATACATTTTTTTCGTGCCCATTGTATATTACCAGGAACCCGTCTTCATCAGGTTCGCACAAATTTTCCTGAAAAATAAACTGGTTTTCTTTTGAGATCTTCGAGATGTTTGATCCCTTTTTTGGAAAATCTGTGGGTTTTTTTACCGCAACTAAATCCTGAACTGTTTTATCTTTTAACAAAAACCAGTACAGCCCACTTGCCCCTTGCCTTTCCCATGAGCCTGGATAATAATCTTCAAACCATTTGCGTAGGAATGTTTTTTCATCCCAATAATTTTTATTGCCAAGTTTATACTCAACTGAACTTCTCCAGACATACGATGTAACTTCATCTAATTTCATGACTCCACCCAAACTGTAATATAAATTCTACCGTCTTAATCTCACCTTTCGCATTTAACTAACTCTATCGTTAACCTTCTTCTTTCGGATACATACTATTCTTTCTTCTACGAACCAGACCTAATCAGAGACATATAATTATGGTACAATATTCCTAACTATAAAGCAGTAAATACCTTCCTTCAGACTATCAGTCGAACTCATTAACGTTACCACATTGACACAATTGTTTTTAATAAATTTACCATCATAACTTTTTTTTTGGGGGGGTTAGTGTATGAGCAAGAAGACTAATAATCTTATAAACATAGAACAACTTCGCAATGATGTCAGTGAGTTGTGTAAGTACGAAGTTCTATTTATAAAAAAAAGTGACGCTCTCCAGTATAGTTTATCCACTGAAAGTCCAGCGAGGCTTATGAAACACGGAGAGGTATGGCAAATTGCTATTTTAGATTATTTGACAGAGGCAGAAAAATTAGAAGCCGAATCACATGAACTTGGACATTTATTAGTCTTTTATAGACCACCAGGCACTGTATCACTGGATACATATGAAATGTTTGACGATCCTTTGTCGGGTCTTATTGGAAGACTGAATAATGCCATTCCCCATAAGTTACTAATTGACGAATTAAAAGCTCTATACAATATTGGCTCTGATCTTCATATTAAATTAATAACTGAATCTTTGGGAAATATTCCTGATATGATAGAGAGAGAAGAGAAACTGGGGAGCAAGCCGTATCTTCAAGCAATTGGAGTTTATTTATTTGATATTGCAAGAACCAATCCTACTACTATAAATGATATTAGCCAAGTGATATTACAGAATCGGACCGTGGAAACAACTTATAAGTTATCTCACAAGTATTTATCTAAAGTTGAACTTGGGCAAGACATGTCTACACAACGTAAGAATGTTTCAAACTTCATGGAGGAACTTGGATATAAAGAAGATGAGCACTACTTTCTCGATTAGTTTTTTTCTAAAATTGAGAATAGGCTATCTCAGCAGCCTATTCTCATTTGCTTTCTCTTTTATTAAAACCCAGTACAATTTTAATTTACCTCTTGCCTCACCTTTTGAGAAACAATAACTTCACTTAGATTTCTATAGCGTATGTTCAGTAAGAGTTTTTAAGACTCTGAATTCCAGTTTCTTTTATTTTGCTCTTCTGACTTGTATAAGTCTCTCTTACAATTCCTTGAAAATTGCAACAACTTGGACCTTCTCTAAAATACATTGTTTGTCTGTAAACAGTTATGACAAGTCAACTACAATTTTTCTTTCATCCCCTACTTTTATTCCTCTTCCTTTTTCAAGTCCCTCACCGTTTCTTTCCATGCCATTTTGATACTCTACTTTTCGCTGTGTATCCTCTGTTACTTCATATACTCCTGTTTTTTCTTCAAAAAATCAAAGAAAATCCAGATTTATCAAGGGGTTTCGGGTTTTTCGAACCTTATGAAGAAGAGAATCGAGCCGAGGTAAAACAGGAGTGGATCCCTGTATTTCGCTCGGCCCTTAGGAAAAACATGTTTAAGTGGAATATTTAGGATTTTTGTAAACTTTGATTGCTTTCTACAGAAGGGCAGGGAAAGACAGGGATTAGGGATAAAGAGCCTGAGGAAAAGAATTGAGGAAGAGCTTGAGAAAAGCTTGGATACGCCTCGGTTTTTGCTTGGGAGAATGCATGAAGAAGAGCATGGAAAGACAGAGAAAAAGACTTGGGAAATGCTTGAGGAAAGGTCAGAGCATTTGCCAGTCTTTATGTGGTTTTGGGACAGTTATTTAGTCAGAAACAGTTATTGGGAAGGACAGGAATTGTTTGTTGGTGAAAAGGTAAACTCTTCATTATCATGTTTATCTGTTCTGAGAATGAATCTATCCACATATATTTCAGCTTAGTTAATGTGAAGGAATAAAGGCCTTTTCGAGAAATTTAACAAATTCATTATGCTTCATTTTTTTACTACCAACTTTATAATTGAGAGAATTATACTGAATAATTTTATATTCATCAAATCCTATTTTATCGAAAGTAATTTTTCCACCCTGATAATGTGGGACGCTTACTCCGTTACCCTCTTTTAGTTCCTTTAGAATATCTTTCACTATCGTACTTATTGACTTTTCTTCAGATTCTTCAAGTTCAACTCCCTCCCCCTCCTTCTTTATAATTTCTACTTCTTCAACACTTTTATTAAAGGAGTTCATTTTGGTCCCAACTTCTCCGTCATCATTCACAATTTCTGTTTCGACAAGCCCCATTTTCTTTATCTTTGGTATTTCGCCCGTTAACTCCCAACTCATATAGTCAAATGCTCTATTATTAAAAACAAATGACTTTAATTTATTAAATTCCTCAAAAGAGATAAACTCACCATGAGCGGACTTATTTCTCATTCCATTAAACTCAACCAGCTCCTTTCCAATCTCAGGCAAGAACTTAGATAGAATTGGAAAGGTATTTTCTTTATAAAATAATGCCAAGTCCCTCCACATCATTTTATGTTTTGCTAAATTCCCATCGTGTTTATAAACTATATTTCGCAACTCCTGCTCAAGTACACCAAAATAATTCATTGCTAATCCTGTATATGATATAAGGTCTTTGGATTTCTTTAACGCACCCTCTTGTGTAATAGCTGAAGCAATTGTTTTATGAGAGGTATCAGAAAATCCATTTAGCTTCAATTTGATCTTTTGGTATTCGTTGTATAATACATCCATGCTTAGAAATTCATATAATATTTCCGAACTGTTGCTTTTTGATTCCACAAATTCCCATCCAACTAATTTATCACCAGTATCAATTTTCAATTGAATTAACCCTATGTTTTTATCATCTGACAAACCATTTAACAATATTTCTCTACAAAATGTAGCAACAACTTTTAAGGCACCGTAATCTACGGTATTGAAAGCATAATCAAGTAGAGAAGCACTAATAGTTTTTACTAATACAATATATTGTTCAATATTGGTTAGTCCTTCATTTTCAAATTCCATAAAGTCAACTACATTAGTAGCATTTTTAATACCATTAATTTTGTCTTCCAACTTATTAATATCTTTATAAAACAACCAATATATATCTCCGTAAAATGCTTTTAATGATCGGTCGTTTGGTTGGCTTTTGCCTAATTCCTTTAGAATCTGCTCAATTCTATATAAGCAAAATGATCGTAATCCCTTAGGAATAGGATGATTAGGTATTATAGCTTCTTCCTTAAAAAGAGGTTCAAAAGTAAATTTATGAACATATTTATGAGTTAATCTACTATCGCTACTATTTAAAGTAGGCTGTTGAAATTCAAACCTTTTAATCTTTACAATATCTTTTTCCATACAGCAGACTTTATATTTTTTCCCTGAACCACAAGGACATGATTTATTTTTACTTACTGACATAATATCTCTCTTTTCTTCAATTTAATCTCTATAACTTAATTATTCTGAAAGACACGTTCTCAGAATATCTTCTCCGTGCTCGACTATTTTACAAGCTTCGTCTATATGATCCTCCATTTTGATTCTGCATTAACACTAAGTATATATGAGTTGTCTTTTTCCAAATTCTCAATTGTTGCATGCAATCCATTAGTCGTTTCAATAATAGTAGTTTCCGATTTCCTTTGGGGTCGTAAAGCTTTACAGTAAAATAACCAGACGATTCTGTAGTGAATTGAAATTTATACACACCTGACAAAAGTGTAAATTGATGAGTCACATCAGTCCCGTCCCCATAAAATTCTAAAGGTAAGTCAGTGGGCGAACTCATCATATAATTTATTCTCTTAAACTGGTTTTTTATCTCCAAGTATTATATATCTCTTTATCTAATCGGTCTATTTGTGTTTATAAAATAAAAAAAGTAAAGTTAAATTGCATTCAATAGAGGTTTGTCTGCCAGGTTAATTGGGTTCACAGTCGGTTTTTCCTATTCCCTTTTCCCAAAAGAAAAAAGAGAAAATTAACTTTCTCTTTTTTCTTCCCTACTATGTTCATAATTAATAAACCCCTGCTAAAAAACAGCCCTCAAACCCGCATTCCACCGTTGCCCTCATAAATAAAGTCATGCTACAAAACCGTGTTTTCCTCCACTTTTGACTCAACTTTTTGTATCACAACTTTATTATAATCTGAATAATGTCTTGATAGAAAAACAGGGGAAAGGCTTGATGGATCTGGGTTTTTCCCCTTCTCCACTCTTCCTCTCCCCGATTTTATCACGTCTTTATTCGATTTTTAGCACAGGTTTATTATGAATAGCAGGTATTTATTAGTTTTCTACAATAGCCTCTAACCAACATCGCCACCGACTCCACATGTACCGTATGCGGGAACATGTCCACCGGCGTTACCTCAACCGTCCGATAACCGCCATCCTCCAGTACGCGCAGATCACGTGCCAAGGTGCTTGGATTACAGCTCACGTACACCACGCGCTCCGGTTTCATCTCCAGAATCGTATCCAGCAAGCGTGGATCACAGCCCTTCCGAGGCGGATCGACGACGATGACGTCGGCTTCGATGCCTTGCTCTTTCCAGCGCGGGATGACATCTTCGGATGCACCGACTTCAAACTTCACGTTCTTCATCTCGTTCAGCAGCGCATTGCTGCGAGCGTCTTCGATCGCTTCGGGCACGATCTCCACCCCGTACACCTGATCCGCATGCTGCGCGAGGAAAAGAGAAATCGTACCGATGCCGCAGTAGGCATCAATAACAGTCTCTTTGCCGCTTAGCCCAGCGTACTCTACCGTCTTCCCGTACAACACTTCTGTCTGCACCGGGTTGACCTGATAGAATGAACGCGGAGAGATGGCAAACTGCACATCCCCGATATAATCGTAGATTACATCACGGCCCCACAGGACGCGGGTCTCATCGCCGAAGATAACGTTCGTTTGCTTTTTGTTCACGTTCTGGCAGATGCTCGCCACATGCGGGATCGCTTCACGAATACTGCCGATCCATTCATCCTTATGCGGGATATCTCGGCCATTGGTAACCAAGACAAGCATCATCTCACCTGTGCGGAAAGCCTTCTTCACGACCACATGACGCAGCAGGCCGCGGCCTGTCTCTTCGTTGTATGCACTGATCCCGAGATGGCTGCCGATCTCCTTCACCTTCGCTACGACTTCGTCGTTGTGCTCATGCTGAATAAGGCAGGTCTCCATATCAATGATCCGGTGGCTTCCTTTGGCGTAAAATCCACCAACCAAGCCACCTTCGGTCACACCAATTGGCACCTGTGCCTTGTTACGATAGCGCCATGGCTCGTCCATACCCATGGTTGGCAGCACACGGATAGCGTGCTCGGTATTGTCCCCGCTCATGACACCTTCCAGCCGAAGACGAATACGATTGCTGCCGTTCCCTTGTTCTTCCGAATTAGCTGGTTCAGCTGCCTGATCCGCATCTTCTTCAGACCGTTTCCTCAGGCTCGTTTCATCACCCTGAGCATCTGCATCCTCCACCATCACGTTCAACTTCCCGATCCGCTGCAAATTATCCACCACCAGCTGACGCTTCCACGCAAGCTGTCCGGCGTAGCTCATATGCTGGATCTGGCACCCGCCGCACTGATCGTAGATCGGGCAGGGCGCGGATACGCGATCCGGACTCGCCTTCACAATCTCCAGCAGCTTGGCATAGCCATACTGCTTCTTGGTCTTCATCACACGTACGCGCACCGTTTCGCTTGGAAGCGCACCTTGCACGAACAACGTGTATCCGTTCGCACGGCCTACGCCCTCACCGTCATGGTTCATGCCAATGATGTCGATGACGGTCTCTTCGTTTTTGCTGACCGGAAGTCCTTCAATTGGCGCGGATTCGCGTCCACGTCCCTTCGGACGAACGGCAGAAAGAGATGCGCCTTGTGGCCGCACCTCTTTCCCTTGCTGACGTGTTGATGGACGAGATGATTTACCTGGCTGACGGGATGCGATAGCGTTCCCTTGCCCTTGAGAGGCAGCCGAATTCCGGCGGTTTTTTCCACGACCGCTGCGGTTCGTATTAGACAACGTACATTCACTTCTTTCTTCTTTATATATCACCCCACGCATGGGGAGTTCATTCCACTTCATCTTTTCAATTTCACCCTGAGATTATACGTGATCCCTTCGCGGTCGGCAACTGGAAAAACACACTGTCACCCGTGCCATCACACGCTTCTCTTACCGAAACAGCTGTAGGTGGTGCTGCAGGTTCTGGAACGTCGCAGGCAATGTGCCGCCAAGCTCCCCATCCAGGTTCAGCTGCACGTATCCAGGTGACGTCACTTCCATGTAATCCGTCTGGAAATGAATCACTTTCTTGTCGTTCAGATGTTCACCTCGCAGCGCGAGCGTAACGAGACGGATCATGTCTGCCAGGTTACATTTGCGCACACCGATGACATCGAACAGACCGTCGTCTATCGTCGCACCCGGAGCCAACTTCTCGAAGCCTCCAACTGAATTGGTATTCGCGATCAGGAACAGCATGAATTCATCATGAATCTCTTCCTGGCCTGCCGCGCGGATAATCAGCTCCTGCGGAGACAGGCTGGCCATCTTCTCGATGCCTTTCATATAATAGGCGAGCTGTCCAATCATCGTTTTCAGACGGCTTGGCACCTCATACGTCAATTCGGTCAACGAGCCGCCACCTGCGATATTAATGAAATATTTATCATTTGCCTTACCCAGATCGAGAGGGCGGGTCTGCTGATTAATCACGACATCCACGTAATTTTCCCAATGTTTTGGAATACCGAGCGCACGCGCAAAATCATTCGTCGTCCCCAAAGGGAACACACCCAGCGGAGGACGATTCTCCCGCTCGGCCATGCCGTTAATGACTTCGTACAGCGTTCCGTCGCCGCCTGCGGCAATAATCATGTCATAACCACGCTCGATTGCGAGCTCCGCTTCCCGGGTTGCATCTCCTTCACCCGTTGTTGCGTGTACCGAAGCTTCAATTCCACCTTGATCCAAACGCTGCAAAACATCAGCCAGACGTTTCTTCATTTCTTCCCGGCCTGAGGTCGGATTATATATTAAGCGAGCCTTTTTCATCTCATACGCCACCTATTCCACATTATCCATGAGTCTGATCGACCTCATTTTCTTTCTACTTGCGAGCGTCCACAACCGGGGAACATTTTACATGATCACCCACGTCCGTTAATCCTGCCCGAATCTTCATCCATATCTATATCTATGCATAAGGAATTCCATCTCATTCCAAAGCCTTTATATTCTATCATATCATCAAATGCGAAGATGTCCTAGCCTGTAACGTATTTACGACTTCCGGCACCCCGGTGTCTTCTCATTTTACACAGCCATCGATTTTCTCTTCAACTGTATTTAACCCATTTTATAGACACCCATTCTGCCCGTCTGACAAGAATTTAACCTTCCCTTCCTTAGAAATGGAGCACAAAGAAACGGCTCCGATGAACGAAGCCGCGTGTATATGACGTTATATCCCGCACTCAATATCCATTTAGAAGCCAATCCGCCTGCCGGCACGAAGCTGTTTATACCAGAAATAGACGGTGCAGCCCACACAATAACCGAGCAATGCTGCACTTGCAGCAAGCAGGAGCATCCCGGAGAACAGATAACCGGCTACCTGCCACTTCAGGAAGAATGAGATAAGGGCCAATGACAAAAACGCGACAGCCAATATATTATTGAAGCGCTGCAGCTCCACCGCCTGGGTTTCGGCACCTTTTCCCTTCAGCACAGCCTTCCCGATCTGGACAAATAGATTCAGCTTCCCGCCAGAGACGAGCCCGACCACCTGAATGATCCATAACGCACCCAAGATCAGCGGCTGATTGAACCCAAACGATAGGAGTACAAACAGCACAATTCCGACCTGATTCGCTTTGACATAACGCATAGGCACTTCCCGCATCTGCATATCTCCTTATCCCTATTTTATTAGTTGGTTTTATTGTAATCGGGATCGAAGTTTGGAGCAACAGAAAGATGATTTGAACATGTGCATATCTTATTATAGGATGGTAAAATCCCTTCGGAGTACATCCCAATGGGGCGTGGGGATATTCGTTACCCTTTTCCACTCGGCAAATGACCTTTCCATCTCCTCTATTTCGCCAAAAGAACCCGCCACCAGCTTATGCACCGGAAGAATGCTGTAGATCTTCAGCAAAAGATACAGCAGCCGCTTATGATTGCGGATCAGCTTCGCCTGTGCTTTCGGGATCATATCGATGCCCATCGCCTCCAGTACAGCAATTCCCTCGTTCATGGCCCCGATTATGTGCAGGAGCTGCTTTTGGCTGCCCTCCAGCTTCTTCAACTCTCGCTCTTCATCGAAACTCACCGCATTCAGCATCAGAATCGGGATGAGATGACTTTTCAGCCAAGCGTCGATATCTTCAATTACATCCAGCTTGTATTTAGCTTTCGCGAAGGCCTGATCCAGCAAAGGTTGAAAAGGGATACGACCGTCCAGCGCACCGATGACCATCAACCCCTTCCCCCCGCCTATGGACATCATCCGATCTTTGTTTCGCTTCCCACCGCTGACGTGAAAACCAAACGCCACTCTCTTATCCACCCGGCTGTTGTCTTCGAGATAGGTTTGCATGCTTCGCGCGTCCGCATTGTTGCCTACAATCACGATGTTGGTGCTCTGATTGTCAGCAAGAATGGGTAACACTGATGGAAAATCATTATATTTCATGACAACGAAAATGAGATCATAAACATCATCTGCTTTTAATTCTCTTGTTACACGAACTGGGTCGACCGTTGTTTTAAACTGAAACACATGCCGAATGACAACGCCATCCCTCTCCAACTCTTCAGCCCGTTTCCCTCTAGCCAGAACCGTAACGTCATTTCCTCCACGTACCAGAACCTGGGCCAATTGACTGCCCAACACACCCGCACCATAAACTAATATTTTCATTCGATTTCCCTCAGTTTCGTTATTTATGAATAACCGTTGCTTTATCAACAGTTGTTGATAAAATAAGAGTATCAAAGCACCTGTCGTTCTTCAATCGCTAAAAAAATCGATTTCGTTGAATAATCAACGAAATACTCATTTTTGTTGAAAAGTGTAAGCCATTTATATAGAGATATACAGAAAACGAAGAAACATGTAGAGGAGGAGCCATGGATAGACGCGTGCTTAAAACCAGAAAGGCCATCATGGAGGCTTTTGTGGGATTGCTGGAAGAGAAGGATTTCGAGCAAATGACCATTAATGACATCGCCGATCGGGCCAATGTTAACCGGGGAACGATCTATTTGCATTATACAGACAAGTTTGATCTGCTGGACCGATGCATTGAGACGTATTTGCAGCAATTGGTGGACACCTGCATGAGCGATCATTTTCCAACCCCGCTTACTGCGAAGGAAGCGCTGCTGCGGACCTTCCGGTATCTCGAAGAGCATGCGGCCATTTATACCACGCTTCTAACGAAAAAAGGGATTCCCGCATTTCGAAGCAAGCTGATGACACTTATGATTCAAGGCGTCGAGGAACAAATGGATGTGTGCGGCGTTCAGGAAAGCATGAGCAAAGAAGTCACTGTACAGTTTCTTGCTTCTGCTGCCGTGGGTCTCCTGGAATGGTGGATTATGAATGCCATGCCTTATTCTGCGGAGGATATGGTGGATCAGTTGATCGCGCTGCTGGAGCTCCATTTGAGCCTGCCTTCGTTGGTGGCAAAAGGTTAAGTACCTCCATAAAATGATTCCTAACAAACAGAAAAACCACGTCCAAGGACGTGGTTTCATTGTCTATACATTTAAAGTGCTAAGTCTCTTCTCAAGAAGAGGCCTTACCCTCATTACATTTTGCCAACAAAAATTGAATTTGACGCTCCAGCCAGTGCCCAAGCAATGGATGCGGCAGCAGCGTTTCACCACTGTACGCATAATCCAGTTCCTTCAACCTGCCCGGAATGACGTTCATCGTAAAATAACCGGCACTCAAAAACAGTGGCGCCACAATTACGCGGCTTCCCTGCTCCTGGCTCCAGTACTTCGCCTTGTCATACACACTCTCCGGATTGAGGAGTGCATAATCCGTATGGGCTACGCCACTAACCTCCTGCACTCGCTGTGCGAGCGAAGAAATGCCTGTTTCCCATCGCTGACGGAATCCATCGTGAATGCTCCCATGCCCTACAAGCAGAATCGTCTCCTGCTCCGGCTCTTGAGAGAGCGATTTGACTTTATCCCACACCATTACGGCAATATCCGGATCGTTATCCACAGGATAACCGAAGTGTACTTTTGCATTGACCCGAAATGGTTCCAGATCTGTTTCCCGTTCCGGTGCTTTCTTCGCCCCGATAGCATACTCAATTTCATCCACATGTGTACTGCCGGACGAAACGAAAAGGGGGACGACCAGAACATCGGTTACACCCTGTGCCTCCAGTCGGTCGATACCGTCCTGGATCAGGCGTCCCTCCACAAGTTCAAGAAATGAAGCCTCAACAGGCAATGGGTCAGGAAGAGTGAGCCGGGAGACCGCGTCATCGACGGATTCTACCCAGGTCTGCTCCTGAGAACCGTGACTAATGATGAGTACACCCGGTTTCTTCATCTTAGCGACCCAGACGTTCCAATGTCATTTTATATCCATCATTGCCGTAATTCAGGCAGCGTTTCACACGAGAGATCGTGGCCGTACTTGCCCCTGTCTCCGCTTCGATCTGATTATACGTATTGCCTTTGCCAAGCATGCGTGCTACTTCCAGCCGCTGGGACATGGATTGGATCTCGTTTACCGTGCAGAGGTCATCAAAAAAGACGTAGCACTCCTCAATATCTTTCAGAGTGAGAATGGCCTCGAACAGTTGTTCAATACTTTTATCATTTAGCTTTTTCAGCTGCATTTCATCATCATCCCCTAGCGGTTACTGTGTACCTTCATTGTACTCACCCTGAGTTGGTATTTCAAGCGTTAACGATTTCACGCACTACAGAATAAAAATACATGTTACCGCTTCCATCAGGTACTATTGTCCTCCATGCGTGGACAACATCCGATATTACTGCGATTTTTCCCATTTTTCACCTGTATATTCCCGATTACTTATGTAGGGATTTAGCCCTCCTAATTGTTACAATTTTGTGTACAAGCTTCTCTTTTACTATGAATAAAAACCTCACTTGTCCCCTGCGCCCAAATCCGCAAATATCCCGTTTTCCATGACACCCGCCTACGCCGTCTCTCCGCGAATGACATACAGTATAGCAAAAGGGAGTTCCAACTCGGTCTGTTATGCCCATTATCCTGACAGCTGAAGGAACGCAATTCCGAAATCCAACATAGAAGGAACGTGATCGTTCATGCCACAGCATTATTATCATCGCCAGCCTGCACCACGGCAGCGTCCGTCTTCCTATTCGCACAGACAGGCGCACACTTCTGCCTATATGCCTCCCGGTGCAGTACAGCGTTCATTGAATGAAACCCAGGTTCAGCCGCTGTATCCGGGCGTAGAGCCCTATTATCCGGGCTACGGTGAAGTGGAGGCCTCTGCACTTGTACCTTATGGGCAAGGCGCACCCGGCGGAAACTTTTTGGGTGGTGGTGCCCCTGTTGTTTCTCCAGTTCCGGTTGAGGCTCCTGCTGCTTCAGGAGGTTCCGGGTTCTCGCTGGCCAATCTCGGTGAACTGAAAGGAATGATCGACCGCTTCGGCGGAATCGACGGCATCATGAATGGCATTGGAAAAATGCAAAAGGTCGTTGGCGGCATTCAACAAATGGCCCCGATGATGAAGCTTGTTATGGGCATCCTGCCTTTTGGAAAAGGAAAAGGCAAGAACAGCAGCCCTGCAGAGACCGACTATGAGGAATATACACCGCCTCGCCGTCCGCGCAAGCGCCGCAAAAAGGTGACAGCCACCCCACGCCGCCGCAGCAGTAACTCGACTCGGCGCAAAACCAGTTCCACCAAGCGTCGTCCCAAAAGCAGCAAACATTAAGACTTCACCAGGCACCTCCCTTTATAGAAGGAAGGTGCCTTAACCTTGTATGTTATGCTGCAATCCCTATTATTGCCCTAAACCTTTCATCATTCTGTCTTCCTCTCTAAAAAGAAGAACTTTTTCCAGGAACTTATGTTCTTATTTCTGTAAATTGAGGTATACTGGGTAGTAGATAAAGGAGGCGGATTATGGAACTGTTTAAGGACAAATATACGCCCGCATTGATCGATCGAACCGGAGAACTGCTGCACCAATTCTACCCCGCTCTGGACAAGGCACATTTTCGCGACCTCGTGTTTGCCGAAGGCTGGGAGCAAGCGGAATTCAAGGCACGTATTCGCCGTATTACACTTGCGCTTACGGAAGTACTGCCTGATTCCTATGAAGAGGCCCTGCATGTGCTTGAACAGGCGGCGCCCCAGCTGCGCGGGGTTGAGTATTTGTTTGTACCTGATTTTATTGAAGTGAACGGTCTAGCACCGGAGCACTATGAATTATCCATGAAGTACCTGACGGTCTTCACACCTTATTCCAGCTCGGAGTTTGCGGTACGCCCGTTTATTGAACGTTATCCCATCGAAACGATGAAACAGATGATGGAATGGACAAGCAGTGAGAACGAGCATATTCGCAGGCTTGCCAGCGAAGGCAGTCGCCCTCGTTTGCCATGGGGTTCCAAGCTGCGAAGTTTGATTGCCGACCCAACACCTGCACTTCCCATTCTCCATGCGTTGAAGCAGGACGAGTCCCTCTATGTACGGAAAAGTGTAGCGAACCATCTGAACGATATCTCGAAAGATCATCCTGATCTGGTTCTGGACCTCGCCTCTACATGGCATGGTCAGCATCCGCATACCGACTGGATTGTACGTCATGCCAGCCGTTCCCTGTTGAAAAAAGGACATCCCAAAGCACTGGCTCTCTTCGGCTATACCGAACAGGACGCCGTACATATCGAGCATCTTCAGCTTGCACGGGATACGATTGCAATCGGTGAAGAGCTGGAATTCACGTTCGATGTGGTTAATGAGAGCGGTCAGCCTCAGATGCTGCGCATCGAATATGAGATCGGATATATGAAGTCAAATGGCAAGCAGGCACCGAAACGGTTCAAATGCTCCGATAAAACGTATCCTGCCGGGAGCAGCAAGGTAGCTACGAAGCAATCGTTCAAGGTAATTACAACAAGACGTTATTATGCCGGGTTGCACACGATAACGATTGTGGTCAATGGACAACCCACCTCCTCGGCAACTTTCGTTCTGGAACAAACATAGTACAAGATCATATTGTTATTAAAAGCCCGCAGATAAAAAGATATTCACATGTGGATGAATAATAATATTCCCCTTTAACCGAAGCACATGTCTGTTACAGACGCGCTTCGGTTATTTATTTTCCCCTTCCCCTTCATCCTCCCTGTCTTCATCATGCCCTCCAAAATCCCCTGTTGACTTGGAGCACACTCCAAGTTGTACCATTCGGAGATCATCACCCACATGCTTAACAATACTAGTGAAAAGAGGAATGACCGATGAAAACCAAAAAAAACGCCCTCATCACGGGAGCAAACAAAGGAATCGGCTTCGAAACGGCTCGGCAGTTGGGAAATATGGGTTATGTTGTTCTCCTCGGAACGAGGGACATACGCAAAGGTGAGGAAGCGGCACAGAGACTAATACAAGAGGAAATTGAAGCCTATGGAATCGAGCTTGATGTTACGGACCCAAAAAGCATAGAGACAGCTGTAAGTCACATTGAACATAGATTTGGCTCGCTCGACATTCTGATCAACAACGCAGGAATCTCTGTGGGCGGAGCTGCCCCACCAAGCTTAATCGCTATGGATGATATACGAGAAACCTATAATACAAACTTCTTCGGCATGATCTCCGTAACCCAGGCTATGTTGCCATTAATTCAGCAATCCCCTGCTGGACGAATCGTTAACCTGACAAGCGGTCTGGGCTCACTCGCCTATAATAGTGATCCCGAACATGAACATGCCCAATTTAATCTGCTCGCCTACAACAGCAGCAAAGCAGCCGTTAACATGTTTACTGTTACTCTTGCCAAGGAATTCAGAGATACGCCGCTCAAAATAAACGCTGTCGATCCTGGCTTTACTGCAACCGATCTGAACGGTTTTACAGGAATCAATACCGTGCAGCAAGCAGCGGCTACGGTTCTGGAGCTGGCTGTTCTCGGGGACGATGGCCCAACAGGAGGATTCTATGGGAATAATGGAGAAATACCTTGGTAAATTCATTACTGAGGAGTTGGATCAATTGTATGACAAATCGTATGACATACCGGACATCGTTACGTCCATTCGAGAAGCTGCTCTACTTACAGGCCTGACCGAAGATACGATCCGTTATTATGAAAAGGTAGGTCTGCTCCCCTATGCAGAACGCAAAACAAACGGCCATCGGCAATATAGCAAAGACCAGATTCTCGGCATTATCTTTTTGACAAGATTAAAAGCCACCGGGATGACAATTGAACAGATGAAACATTTCCGCGAGCTGTCTGAGCATGGTGCCGATACCCTTGAAACCAGATACGCCATTCTGGAGGAACATCAGCGTAAGATACAGCAAGATATAGCTAACTTGAATGAGACATCAAAGATTATAGCCTATAAACTCCAGCATTACCGGGAACTTTCGGAACATCCCGATCTTGAAGATACGAACTGTGATACCAAACCAAGAGCGTAATCCAATTTTGCAGACACCAAACGATGATCTTTTTTACGCAGCTGTAGCTGACAAAAAAAGTCATCGTTTGGTTACATCTTATTTATCCTTAGACCTTCTGTACAAGTAAATCTTCTACTTAAACCAGCCACGCTTCACAAACCACGCCACCATGCTTCCGCCAAGCACAAACATCAGAAGCAGCACCGCACCATATCCAAACTTCCACTGAAGCTCCGGCATATAGGCAAAATTCATGCCATAGATTCCGGCGATTAGCGTCAGCGGCATAAACACCGTCGTTATGACCGTAAGTGTCTTCATAATGGTGTTCATCCGGTTGGAATTCAACGAAATGTAACTGTCCCGCAAGTCTGCGGTCATCTCCCGATCCGCCTCAATCATATCCGTCAGCTTCAGCAGGTGATCATAGATATCTGTAAAATACGCGGTATGCTCCCCTGTCCGCTGCACATGTTGGGAGTTGATTACCCGGTAGAGCAAATCACGCATGGGCACTACGGTTCGTCTAAGCTTCAGCAGCCGGCTGCGCAGGTCAAACACTTGATTCATCAAGTCCTCTACCGACTCCTGACTGCCCCGGTTCTCCAGTTCAGCCAGTTCATCCTCAATCGCAAACAGCGACGGGAAATAGTGATCGACCAGCTTGTCCATCACCGTATACGCAGCGGCCACCGGTCCACGCGCCCAGATCGTTCGTTCATGAGCATGATGCAAAATCCGTTCCCAAGCTTCATCCACCTCTTCCAATACACCATGGTGAAAGGAAACAAGGAAGTTCGAACCGAGAAACAGGTCTACCTCCTCGGCTTCCAGTGTGGTAGGATTCAGCGCATGCAGCACAAGAAACTGCAAATTGTCGTAATAATCCAGCTTCGGGCGCTGCAGCACATGCAGACAATCCTCGATCGCCAAGGGATGAAAATGAAAATATGTATCCAGCAAACGGCTTTCGTCCTCCGAAGGCTGGTTGAAATCTGCCCAGACCCAGGCATAATCCTGCAGATCCAGCTGTGTCAGGGGTACATTAATGGAGACTTGATGATCTCGTGTAATGGCGAGTGTACGAATCATAAATTAGACCACGTCCTTGTCTTATATCCTTTACGCTATTGTATAACTTAATCCTCGAACCGTCTCCTATAACCGCCTCACAGCCTAATTGTCCACAGAGTTACCTGCGACAGGGACAACAAAAAAAGCCAACCCTGTTGGCTTCTCTCATTTCCTATCCACAGTTCCCTGTATCCACAGGATAATCTTACTTTTGGTTTATCATTCCACGGATGGCTATCCACATATCCAGCCTGTCCACACGTTCATGCACAGGCTTCTCTAGTTTATGATTGAAAAATTGTCCACATATCCCGATATTCACACAGTTATGAACAGATGTGCATGTCGGTCCCGAATACGCCTTCGGGATAACTTTTCTTAGAAAATGATCCAGTACAGCAAACCTGCCAGTACAGCGGTAATCGGAATTGTAATGAACCATGTAATAATGATCCGTCCGGCCAAGCCCCATTTTACAGCGGAGAAACGCTTAGCAGAACCTACACCCAGAATGGCAGATGTAATCGCGTGCGTGGTACTCACTGGAAGATGCAGCAATGTTGCCGTGAATATAACGGAAGCCGCGGATAAATCGGCAGCAAAACCGTTAATCGGTTCAATTTTGAAAATTTTGGTCCCCATCGTTTTGATGATTTTCCAACCACCAATGGAAGTACCCAGTGCCATCGCCGTTGCCGCCGAGATTTTAACCCACAGCGGAACTTCAAGATGATCCTGTACTCCTGCTGCTACGAGAGCAAAAGTGATAATACCCATGGCCTTCTGAGCGTCATTGGTACCATGTGTAAACGCCTGCAGTGCAGCCGTGAAAATCTGTACTGTACGGAAGCCTTTGTTCACGGTATGCGGACTGCGTTTGGCAAAAATATATTTGAGAATGGTCATGACCACATAACCTATGGCAAATGCAATCAGCGGGGATAACAAAAGCCCTTCGACGATCTCAATAAATCCGCCCCATTTGACTTTATCGGAACCTGCACCGACGAATACTGCCCCGGCAAGTGCTCCGATCAATGCATGTGAGGAAGATGAAGGAATACCAAACCACCAGGTCACGAGGTTCCAGATAATCGCGGCAATCAAGGTGACTATGACGACCTCTATCCCGTTATCCAGCTTCGTGGGGTCAGTAACACTTCCTCCAATCGTCTTCGCCACTCCCGTAAACATCATCGCACCGACAAAGTTCATGACCGCTGCAAGAATGATGGCCCGGCGCGGAGTTAGCGCCCGAGTGGACACCGAAGTCGCAATGGCATTGGCTGTGTCATGGAAACCATTGATGAAGTCAAACGCCAGTGCAAGGAAGACGACTATACCTAATACCCAAATCGTTGTTTCCATTATTCTCTGGCTCCTTAAGAATTACGCATAATGATGGATTCCAGCATGTTAGCTACGTCTTCACAAGCATCTGTTGTCGTCTCAAGACGCTCGTAAATTTCCTTGCGCTTGATCAACTCAATCGGATCAGACACGGTAGCAAAGAGATGCTTGATGCACATGCGCAATACTTCATCGCCCTGGTTTTCCAGATCGTTCAGACGAATCGTATATTCGCGGATCGCCAGCAATTTTTTCTGGGACAGCAAATGGATCGCTTTTTGAATTTCGTATGCCGATTGGCGCAAAATCTCAGCGAACTGCACGATGAACTCATCGGGGTCAGTCAGTTGGTACATATAGAAACGGGAAGCGGTTGCTTCAAGCCCGTCCAATACGTCATCAAGTGTTGTTGTCAATTCCATGATGTCATCACGCTCGATCGGCGTAATAAATGTTTTGTTGAGCTCCATAATGATCGTATGCACATAGTCATCGCACTTGGACTCGTATTTTTTCATTTCATTGGTAAACAGAGTTACATCCTGAAGGTTGGAAACATGCTCTGAGAAATAGTCAGCCGCTTGTACGACAGTATCCGCCATATTCTCTAATGTTTCGAAAAATATATCCTTCTTCTTTATCTTCATCGTCCTATCCCCTTTACGAGAAATTGCTGATAACCTTGAAACATGAAATGACAACCTTTGATATCTTATCATATTTGTTTCATGGTTTGTACAAAAGGTGCGATCCTTTTTTATATTCTTATCACATTAATCTGAAATGAATCTTAATTATTTGGAATCGATGGAAAAATGATGCTCAGATTTTACACTGCGTTTACAATTCATGAACTGACAGGATTCGACTGTCATTTTGTTCAGCATAATAATGAAGCAAGGCGAAGGAGTCTTCGTCTTAATTTTGGACCTCAATATGGCTTGCAAAGTCGGGTTGATTCGGAACGATACTGATAAAGGTTTGGCCGGGAACCAGAGCCGCCTCTGTCCCATTTTGCACAAAACGAATAATATCGCCCGGTTTCTTCACCCACTGTCCACGAATCATCTTGCCTTTCTGAAACAGTATCGCTTCTCCGCCCTGGTCCACATTAACGGATAGCCTGCCAACGTTGTCGAGCACCTTGTGGTCCGCACCCGCTACAATAATGTTCGCTGCTCCAATCTGCTCCCCATTATCCTGATCCTGATCGGGCTTCCCATTCACCAGTCTCATATATCGTCCGCTAACTTCATCATAATCATACGTCACCCGATAACTATCCAATAAATAATGAATATCAAATAGCGTTCCGGGTTCTCCTGCTGAGGTGGAACCTTCCTCATTATAGATATAGACGGGAGACTCGCTATCGTGGCTGTAGCCCTTGATGTCCGCTCCCTCTCTAAGCTTGTCCGCCGACGTGTACAGATTATGTGGTGCCTTGCGATCCGATGAACGCCAGAAATACGGGCCACTATTCGAGATTTCGTCCATGTGCTGCTTCTGCTGCTTTTGCAAAATGGAATAGGCATCCGGGCTGCCGCCCGCATGTACAAGCACACCATCATAGCTCTCGCCCAGTTCAATCAGATACGGACGAATGCTGCGCACAGGTCCTACAGTTTCTGCACCGCCCTGACTTTGGAAAATGGCAATAAACCGGGTAATTCCACCCTCTGCGAGCACCTCAATAATGATATCGGCGGAGCTCAGGCCGGACTGGGGCCGGGCCGCAGGCGCATTGTTTATCATGACCGCGAGCGGTCTCTGTGTAATGGCCTCGTCAACTGGCAGTCCAGTCAGCGGTGCGGTGTACAGTGGAGCAGCCAGTTCTTCCGGTTCTTGTTCTTCCTGTACAGGCGCAGGAACAGATTCCGGCTTCGGCGGCTGCGCTGCCTCCTTATTTTGACAAGCTACAAGACTTATGGCGAGAATCAGCAATGATGCAGCAGATGCTGCTTTATTCCATTTCAATGACTTCAATCGTTGTACCTCCTGTACAAATGGCCTAGGTCTAAGGTGCGGCATTTCTTGGATGCGGACAACCATTTAACGTTTTTCTTTCCATTTAATCACACGAATCATTATTTGTCTTCGATATAAAGGCGATTTTCTACCCCTGAATGATGGAAGTGAAACGACAAATTGGAATCGATTTATGTCTAACATGTGAACTCATTAAACCTTACTTAAAATTTAAACTAGATTGTGATTTTTATCACAAACAAAATGACTTTTGAACTATACAATAAAGACATCAAAGGTGATCACTTAGAAAAACAAAAAAAAATAACACACACTAGATTCCATGAAGGAGTGGTTTATATGTTCAGCTTCAACCAATGGCTTAGAGAAAACAAAGTGGCAATGTGGATTTTGACAGTACTTCGGGTGTATATCGGTTATGACTGGATGACTCACGGATGGAGCAAACTGACAGGCGGCTTCGAGGCTGGAGGCTTCCTCGCCGGGGCAGTGGAAAAAGCAACAGGTGATCACCCGGCAGTTCAGGCTTGGTGGGCAACATTCCTTGAAAAATTCGCAGTACCGAATGCCGGATTGTTCGACTTCCTTATCCCTCTCGGCGAATTCTTGGTAGGTCTGGGTCTCATTCTTGGCTGCTTCACAACACTGGCTGCGCTGATGGCCCTCGTGATGAACTTCGCGTTCCTCTTCTCGGGTACAGTGAGCACGAATGCACAATTGGTACTGATGCAAATCTTCCTTGTAGTCGCTGGTGCCAATGCTGGTAAAATTGGTCTGGATCGTTGGGTACTGCCTTACCTTCGCGGATTGTTCAGCCGTAACAAAGGCCACCATCCCAAAGATACACCAACCATAAATACAGCCCATAAAACAGCTTAACTTTCAAAACCAATATCAGGCCCTGCTCCCCATCCCCCGGGGAACGGGGCTTTTTCACGCCCGACTTGCCCCCGCACGGAATCACGTATTATGATGAACATATAGATTATGACCAAAGGAGTACTTCTAATGCCCACTCAACGCCGTCTTGAGACTGAAGCCGACTTCCAGGAAGCCATGGATATGAAGTACAAAGTCCGGGTGTTTCAGGATAACCACCAGATTGATTCCGGTGGTGTCATTATTCGTTTTGACAGCAAAACGATCGTTGTCCAGTCCAGTGTCAGTGACCTTGCTTATCATTCCCGCATGGATTGCGAGTTCTTCGAAATTCGAAAATAGACATATAGCATTGCACCAAAAAAAGGTTCCCGCCGCCAATGTATCTGGCCGCTGGAACCTTTTTGATTTTGTATTATACGTTATGTTATTCATGTGTTTCATCGTACAGGAAGTAATCCCTACCGTACAGATGTCTCTGTTGTCTGCTCCGAGTTACACGCTGTCACCGAATTGCCAGCAGTTTAAACTGAGCGTTCCATAGGGGTACGACTGGAACAGGCGCTTCGCCTTTCGAGACATATCGGCTGTGCCCATGGCGTAGAACAGTGGTGCCAGATGCTCTGTTCCATATGAAGGAACAGCAGTCCGAGCATTCGGGGCCTTTTTGTCATATTGAAACAGCTCTCTCGTGTTCCACTTCTCCAGCCGTTCCCCCATCCAGTTGTCAAACTCCACCGCCCAGTCCTCCGGTTCATCACTGCTTCCGAGCAAGCGCAGATTATGAACGGTACCGCCACTGCCTATGATCAGCACATTGTCATGACGCAGCTGCTCAAGCATCCGGCCAATATCATACTGTTCCTGCGGTGAACGCAGCGAATCTACAGATACAACAACGACAGGAATATTGGCCTGTGGATACATATGCAGCAGTGGCACCCACACGCCGTGATCCAGGCCTCTGCCTCGAATCGGTTGATACGGCAAATTGCTGCGGGCGAAGAGGGCACAGATCTCACTCGCGAGCTCTGAGTGTCCTGGCGCCGGATAATCGATTGTATACATATTGGAGGGAAATCCGTAGAAATCATGCAGCGTCTGATGTGAATCATCCATCGTTACGGACGGTTCGGGACAATCCCAATGCGCCGTAAAAACAACGATGGCTTTTGGAGCCGGCAGCCTGTCTCCAAGCTGTTTTAGAAATTGAGTGTAGTCATTGCTCTCCACCGCCAGAGCGGGAGAACCATGCGCAATGAAAAATGCGGGTAATGTCATTGCTGCCAACCTCCAGACACGGATAGAATGGTTACGCTTCTATACTACTCCTCTATTCTACCGCGTAGAAGGCGCTTTTCCAAGCTGACATACCGAAACTGACCCCATCACGCAATCTGGTTTTTCACTTCATTGTGCAATTGGTTACTCCAAACCTTCTTTCAGGCCATCAAATCATCCAGTGCTGCCAATCCTGCTCGATCTTCTGCCGCTCACCGAGCCAATCACGGGTACGCGTGATCAGCTGCTCCCGCTCTTTGCCGGAAGAGAAGGTATGATCACCCTGGAAAATAATCTCCTTGTCGCAGCGTCCTTCCTGACGCATCCAGAATACTTTTTGATATAGAAAAGCGTAGTCTACCGGGATGATATCATCCGATGTACCATGCACGACCAGAACATCACCGTTAAACTTGACGGCTTCCTGGAATGGTTGGTGCTCAGCCAGAGATTCGAAGAAAGCCGGCGTGAACTTGTAACCGAGATAATCGGCAGCGCCCTGCTTCACGCCTGCATCGTACACTTCACGTCCTGTAATCTTCACGATGTCATTGAACGGATATCCCACAGCAGACCACATCACCAGATTCTTGACACGCTTGTCACGAATGGCAGTCAGCAGAGCAACTGCGCCGCCCAAACTGTGACCGATCAATGTCACACGAGTTGGGTCCACATCACTGCAGTTCACCGCATAGTCCAGTACGGAACGGGTCTGGGCAATCATGGAATCCAGCCCTTCCGCTCCATACTCACCGCTGCTCTCCCCGCAGCCGATATAGTCGAAGCGAAGCACCAGGTATCCATCCTCAGCCAGTTCACGTGCAGTCTTCACAAACAGGCGATCCACACCAATCCGGCTGCCAACAAAGCCATGGCAAATAACTGCCAGAGGCACACGCTGCTGGTGGTTGCCCTCCTTGATATCCCTAACCACGGGATAATGAATTGTGGCGGTTAACTCTTCCTGTCCATGACGGATACTGATCTGACGCTCCATGCCGATTTCCCCTTTCCATTCTTGCTTTGCTTGTTCATTGTTTAATTATATATAAATCCGATAAGTTTAATGTGTATTAAGATGTTATTAGTATATTATCATCCTGGGAACTTCAAGTCAACGTGAGGAAAACATCTGTAGATGGCCTATTCCCCAGTCAAAAAAGAGGACATTATAAAATCTTTAGAATTGGCTTGTATCTTCAATGTATCGGCAAAATCATGCCCGGAGTGAATGAAAAAGTTTGGAATTCAATTCATATAACGTATTCTGTTTTTACGCTCATGGGAATTTTAGGTACAATGGAGACTCAACATTTTAAAGGAAACGGAGACGGCAGTGTAGGGTTACATTTGCCTGAATGATACTGCCAGGAAATCATCATGAATGAGAACATTTTGATTGTAGACGACGAAAAGGATATTGTGGCTCTGATTCATCAGACGCTATCACAGGAAGGGTATAAAGTATCCACCGCGTCAAGTGGCAGCGAAGCATTGCAGTTACTCAGCAGTAAACCGGATCTCATTCTGCTGGATATCATGATGCCCGGTATGAGCGGATTCGAGCTCTGCCGGCTGATTCGGGACGAGGTGAGTTGTCCCATCCTCTTTCTGAGTGCGCGGCAGGCCGAAATGGACCGGATCCAGGGGTTATCCATCGGCGGCGATGATTATATGACGAAGCCGTTCAGTCTTGGGGAGTTAAAGGCAAGAGTGGCCGCCCACTTGCGCCGTTCCCGTCGCGATGGCGTTCAGCCGCGTGTGAATGAGCCTGCGTTTTACAGATACGGAGCTCTGCAGATGGACCTTAAGGGCCGCAGTGTGATGATTATGCAGCACGCCATCCCGCTAACGCTTAAGGAATACGATCTGGTAGAACTGCTTGCCACGCATCCTGGACAGGTTTTCTCCAAGGAACAGCTGTATGACCGCATTTGGGGATTGGAAGCCACAGGGGACACCACCACGATCACGGAACATGTCAAAAAAATAAGGGCCAAGCTGGCAGCAGCTGACCCGGATCATGTGTATATCTCGACGGTATGGGGTGTCGGGTACAAGTGGGAGCCTGTACGATGATTAAGGAACGCTGGCCGATCAAAAAACAATTAGTCTGGGCGTTTGTACTCGTTATGGGCATCAGCATCGGATTGACGCTCCTGACCTGGGCTGCGGGCATATCCTTTCTCTTCTCTAATCAGTGGCTGCAGCCTGCAAACTATTACGAATCTCAAATCCCCAAAATCCAGCACACTGTACAGGAACAGGCGGCGGAGAATCATATCCCGTGGACCGATGCGGCCAATCAGGCCAAGCTGGAACAGCTGCTGCCTCCGGAAGGCATCACCTATCAGGTAGTGGATACCCGCGGAACCAGGAGATATGGAACAATTCAGGAACAGGTCGTAGAGAATGAAACGGAC
Organism: Paenibacillus xylanilyticus; assembly: GCF_047246825.1. Lineage (GTDB taxonomy): Bacteria > Bacillota > Bacilli > Paenibacillales > Paenibacillaceae > Paenibacillus > Paenibacillus xylanilyticus_B. The sequence continues at coordinate 3,250,175 of NZ_JBFOLB010000001.1, forward strand.
CTGCTGAGCAGGCTGAATAGCAAAACGGTCACAGATGGTACACTCGGTTTCGGGGGGCTGGTTACGCTCATCTCTCCACTAAGCGGAGAGCAAGGAACCTATTCCGGGGCACTTGTGCTCCAGTACAGGTTGGAAACCAGTCCCTCTCCCTCCGTGTCCCCCGTTTGGACGAATATGTTTCTCGTGCTCATGCTGGCTTCTCCATTTGTATATATTGCAGCTGCGACTTGGTTTATGGCAGGCAGAGTGGGTCGCAACGTGAACCGGCCGATTGAGGACCTTATTCTGGCTTCCAAACGCATCAAAGAGCAGGATCTGGACTTTACTCTGGATAATCACGCCCCCAATGAGCTCGGGCTGCTCTCTGCTTCCTTCGAGGACATGCGCAAAGAATTGAAAAGTGCACTGACTCGGGAATGGAAACTTCAGCAGGAACGGAGTGAACTGATGGGCGCCATCAGCCATGATTTCCGCACGCCGATGACGGTGATTCAGGGTCATGTGGAACTACTCAAGGATTCACCCAAGCATGTGGTACAGAACGCCGAAAGCATCAGCAATCATTTGGATGTCATTGATCATAATGTGAAACGAATTAATCGGCTGATCCAGGATATGACGGTAGCCGCAGGCACCGATTTTGATTATTTCCCGCTCCGCCGGGAACCGGTTGATCCATCTTCCTTCTGGGAGATGAAACAGCGTGAGCTCCGTTTTCTGTGTTCCAGCCAAGGTGTGCAATCCGAATTCAGATTCGTGGATCGACGGCCCCATACTTCTTCGCCTCTTTTACTGGACGTACAAAGGGTCGGTCAGGTACTGGATAATCTGGTGGCTAACAGTTTGCGCTATGTATCCCCGAAAGGGGAAATCAGACTGGATGTGGATATACAGGATCTTGGTATAATGCAGGTTACCGTTTGCGATACGGGTCCAGGCTTTACCGAAGCGGATCTGCCGCATTTGTTTGACCAGTTCTATCATGGACACCAGGGACAGACCGGGCTGGGCCTGTTCACGGCCAAACGCATCGTGGAGAAGCACGGTGGAACCATAAACGCCAGTAACCTGCCTAAAGGTGGAGCATGTATTACGTTTACACTGGATATCGGGCATTCATTGCCCGAAAGTTTCTACTCGTAACTCCGGCGGAACATCTCATGGGTCTCTACTTGACCTTCCCAGCGATGCTCACGGGCAAAATCGGAACTTTCCCAGAAGCTGCCCGTCTTATCAGGACCTTCGCCAAGTTCAACTGCAAATTCGGTATCCTCTGCTGCTCCCTGTCCCATGGGAACCACTTCATCTTTGACGCCACGGGAGTTGCTGTTCAGCAGCAGCTTCCGTGTTAATTCATTGTTTTTATTGGCTTGATTCATATCTGCACACTCCCATTACTGGTTTTTTTCCTTTGAAATGCTACTATTGTGTTGGAATCGGCCAACCTTTATTCATCCTTCACACAATCGTTGGATCTGGGTTCAGCCTATGCATATTTCACAGGAAAAATGGGGAAATTAATCGATAATATGTACATGCAAATTGACCTCGGACTCCTTCCGGCGAAAGGGATTGGATTCATGGAACTTCTGTTTGAATGGGTACGTGCTCACGGCAAACTGGTGTTGTTGTGCACTTGTGTCATTCTGGCCTGTATATGGCTCTGGATACATCACACTCAGCTATTTTATAAGGAATGACTTTGCGAAACGAGAGCCCTTCCCGTATACTAAAATACCGTCAGGGTCTTCAGGAAACTGGGGATCTGTAACGTGTTCAGACAGGGGGAGCAATCATTGGGGATTTCCTATAAAAAGCTTAAAGAAATACAAAACCGGCAAATGACCGAGATGAGCCGGATGACGCCTGAAAATGTAAAATTGTTCGACCAGATTAGCGGGATTGCCCGCAGAACACACGCAGATGAGAGAACGCAGGAAGAATGGATTCTGTCTGCAGGAAAAGCCATTGTACAAGCCCAGCGGGATGGCAAGTCTGCCCGGGAATTGTATGGAGCCGATCTGGAGCAGGACATCCACTCACGTCTGGAATCAGGTACAGGATCGGCGGGTCCTTCAACGGTCCCTGTGGGTATGAGCCAATCTAATAAATCAAAAGCTAATAAACAGGATACGCCTGCCCCAACAACTCGGGGCAATGGAGCTGCGAATGGAGAGACTACCGATCCAGTAAAGCGTACGCCCAAGTGGTACGTGATGATTGCCTGGGCGGCAATCTCCTTTGTCATGCTGATTCAGGGCGGAGCCGGATTATTTATCGGATGGAGCGGTGGAGATACGGAACCATTCAGTCATATCAGTCTGTTTTCGCTTATCATTACAGCTGTTGGCGGAATTGCACTGGTTGAAATGCTCCGTCGCCTCGCTGAACGGCCGGATGATCAGGGAAAAGATATGACGACCAAACCACAGGTTAATCTGCGCGGCATTGTGATTTATATCGTAATCGTTGTCCTTGTTCTGTTTGTGGGCTATCCACTGCGAGATAGTCTTCCGGTATTTACACTGGCCCCGTGGGTAAGTCTTGTTATCGGAATTGTAGGGCTTGCTCTGTTGAGGCCGCTCTTCGGGCAGAAGAAGTAAGATTGCCTGGTAAAGGATTCATATCACTTGAAATGCACTCGAAACAATTTGTTCTGAAAATTGCAATCAAAAAGGGGCCATGATGGCCCCTTTCTTCATATTCTGTGAATCCTACACAGATGTTCACGTAGTTAACCTTTTACAGTGTTGGTGCTGCATCCGTGTCGATGTTCTCACCTTTTAATTGATTGCGCTGTTTGATCCCCTTGCCAGGCGTTTCTCCGAATTCCCGTTTGAATATGCGGATAAAATAGTTAACCTCCATGCCAACTGTCTCTGCCGCCTCCCTTACACTTGCCCGAGGGTGCTCGTCCAGCCAATCGGATGCCTTTTGCAGTCTTAATCGCTGCATGTATTGGTGCCCGGTCACACCATGGCGTTGATGAAAGAGACGATTGAGATGCTGAACGGAATAACCCACCGCTTCCGCCACATGCTTCAGCAACAAGTCATCCTGATAGTGGGCATGCATTAAGGCTAGAGCTCGGGTAAAGGCCTCACTTCCCGGATCGGACTCACGATAATCAGGTGTCAAAGATAGGCTCTCCACTCCGGATAAATCTGTCTCGTTCAGAGTCGTCACGGATCGAGCCATATCCAGAATGAGCTGATAGATGATCGGTGAAGTATTCCATACGCCAAGCTTTCCATCATCCAGCGCGTGCCAGAGACCGGTCGTCCGCGACCAGAATTGTTCGAAGTCTGACAGGTCTCTAGGCCCCGTATGCAGCAATCCGGCGGACTGAAGCACTGATCCGGCTGAATCGCCTCCAATGCCGATATATCCGAGCTCCCCGTTTGTTCTGGAATGTGGATAAAATTCATTGGCAATCCCAGGTTCCATGACCCACAACTGACCTGCACCCACTGACCATGATCCCTTACCGGGAATCTTCAGTTCGCCTCCGGCGCTACGCGACAAAAAAAGCTGGTGTACCGGAAACCCTTCCGGCCTGAGCTGCACTTTCTGCTCGTGTGTTCCAATACAATACAGATACAGAGGCAGCCGGGAATCCGGCAGCCCGGTCAAGCGAAATGCAAGCATTCCATCATTCCTTTCAGGTCATGCTCTACTTCCCCTATTATCCCCCTGCTGGCCCGGACCAGCAACGGCCTAAGGAACCTTTTTGACGACAAAGAATTTGAGTGAACAACAAGAAAACTCCCTACCATTTCGGTAAGGGAGCTTTCAATACAATAATGATTTAGTTCATGATCTAGGTTAGTTTGATGGTAAAGTACTCGCACCTTGAGCAGAGTCAGCCGGACCGGCATTTGGGTCGGTCGTTTGAACTGGATCTGGAGCAGGTGCTACTGGAGCAGCTTGCGCAGCATCGAGTCTAGCTGCACCCGATGGAGCGGAAAGAACATTTGTGTATAACGATGGGTCACTTGATACAGAAAGGATATACACTTTGTACTCAGCTCCTAGCTCAATTGCCTTTCCACTTGAATCCACCGTATCTTTAGATAAGTTGAATTCTCCTGGAGAAACTACTTTAAAATTATTATTTGAGTTTGCAGAGGGCAAATCCAGACTGTCTTGAGCTTTTACTACAAATAAACGATATTCGCCAATCCCTTTATCGTCGGATGGTTTAGTAAAAGTTACCGTCAGGCCTGCATCCGTAGCTGTGCTGGCATTCTCAACTTTCGTTATATTTGCTGGCTGAACAGCAACAGGCTCTGCTGGTTTGGCCAGGATACTGAATTCGTTGGAAGCACCGGACAGATTGGAAGCACGCGTACCACTATCGGATACCGACAAAACAAATGCTCTGTATTTCTGACCTGCGACAAGAGTATTACCATTGATATCAACGTGGCCGTTATTCAATTGAATTGGATTGCCGGCATCACTTTTGGAAATTTGGACATATGATCTGATACCTAGAGCAGAATTCAAATCAAATCCAGTCACTTGACCAGATGGAACAATCAACACTCTATAATTCGCAATGCCGCTATCTGTTTTTGGTTTATTGAAGTTTACAGTCACATCCGACGCGTTTCCTGCTTGCCCTTGATTTTTGACCGTTACATTCACGTTGCTCACTGCTCCAACAGCTGTGTTGGAAGCGAGTGTAATCACATTTGAGCCTGATGACAGTGCATTCGCAAGAGAAGAATTACTGTTAACGGCCATGACATACACGCGATAACCCACACCGTTCTCAATTGAACTGCCATCCACTGTTTTCGAATTACTTGTGAAGTTCACCGTCTGATTGCTGCCATTCTTGCTTACATACGTGTAATTCGCACTGTTCACTGCATTTGCAGCCGACAGATTGAAGCTGTTATTCGTGGACTTCACAACAAATACCCGATAGTGATTCACATTGGTCTCATCCGCCGATTTGGTAAACGTTACGCGCAGGTCGCGTCCATCCTGGTTATCGCCGATATCACTTGCCGCAACATTGCTCGGAGCTGTTATCGCAGCATTCGGATTCAATGTAATCTGTGACGAGTACGAAGACAATGCATTCTGACTGGAATTGCCGCTTGAGCTGACCGACAGAACGAACACACGATAGGTTACGTTATTGGAAACTCTGTACCCATTCGTATCCACCATGCTGCTTGGGAGAATAACAGACAGATTACCACCGGTTTTGTTGACCTGATAGTAGTTGTTTGAAGCGTTAGCTGCGCTCAGTGTGAAGCTTCCTGCGTTACCGGACCGAACCACATAGACACGATAGGCCGAAACCTTCGACTCATCCGATGCTCTGTTGAAAGAAACCCGCAGATCACGTCCATCCCCATAGTCGCTTACATCCGTTACAGCCAGGTTATTTACAGCTCCTGCATTGCCGTTCGTTGTCAGTCTCAGCAGTGTGGACGAAGAGGACAGAGCATTCGTGTAGTTATTTTGCTGATTGCCCACAGCCATGACGAAAATCCGATAATCCTGCAGGTTCGTTACGTTATACCCGCTTGTATCCTTCATCGATGAAGGTAACGTTGTGGTAATGTTGCTGCCTGTTTTGTTCACGTTGTAGTAGAGACTGGAAGACAGATTGCTTGCCGTCGTCAGATTGAAGCTGCTCGCCACCGAGTTGCGCACAACGAAAATGCGATAGCTCGCGACCTTGGATTCATCAGATGAACGGTTGAAGCTTATTCGAATGTCACGCCCATCTCCATAATCCGAGTTATCCAGGACTTGAGTGATGACAGGCGCCTTTGCCGTATTTACGCCCAGTGTCAGCGATGATGATACAGCTGAGAGCTTGTTGTCCGCAGTTGCCGCATTGGAGCTGACCGACATAATGTAGACGACATAGGATGTTCCGCTGCGAATCAGCTCTCCGGAAGTATCACGTGTGGAAGATGTCAGCTGGCTTTTGACCGCTGTGCTGTTCCCTTTATATATGATCGTTGAGTTGGAACTGGAGACTTTATTCGCCGCAGTCAGATTGAACGATGAAGCATCCTTCGCTTTGACGACAAACGCACGATAATACGTAATATTCGAGGTGCTGCTTGGCTGGGTGAAATTAATCTCCAGGTCACGGCCATCCCCATAGTCACTGATGTCTGCAATGCGAAGACCTGTGACAGGCTGAACTGTTGTTTTAACATTGTTTAATTTCAAAGACTGGGCAGACCAGGCGAGTACGTTTTTGTAATTGTTGCTGCTGTTGCCCATGGTCAGGACGTACAAACGATAGGTTTCACTGGCGTTCAGCAAATCCCCGTTTACGTCACGTGTTTGAGCGTTCAGCGTCAACCTTGGGTTGCTGCCATTTGGAGAAACCGAAGTATAATTACCGGATGGTACAACCGATGCTGCCGACTCGTTGAAGCTGTTCACATCACGGGTTTTTACCAGCATAATGCGATACTCGGAAACAGCCTTCTCGGATGTAGGGCGTGTAAAGCTGACAGTGAGATCCCGTCCATCCCCGTTACTTCCAGAGACCGATCCATAGATGTTCCATGCCGCATATTTCGTATCATCCACAGGAGGCGTGGACGTTGTTTTGATATCCACCCGCTGATTGCGGGAGTTCCAGAATACCTTTTCTCCAAATGCTTCGCTTACAAAGCGAATGGGAACCATCGTGTTTCCCTTGATGGTATTGGCTGGCACGTCCAACGTGACCGCTTCCCCATTAATGTAGGCCGTCCTGGAACCAAGCTTCAGTGAAATTTCCTGATCTCCACGACTGGCTGTGATGGTTTTGGTTTTGTTGGTATAGCCCACTTTGGCATCCAATCCTTCAAAAATGGATCGCAGCGGAACCAATACACGTCCAGCCTTCATCACAGGTGCCTGTGCAGATGACAACTCGGCATCATTGATATATATGCTTATTCGCGCTGCCGCGTCCATGACCGACGTTGGCAAGGCAGACATCAGCATGGCTGATACGGCCAGTGCGGACATAACCTTTTTGACTTGAAGTCCTCCAGCTTTTTTCATATTGAATATCCCCATTCTCTTCTTAGTTAAATGTATTAGAGCATAATGGACTTGATTTTATTCCTGTAATTTCCTGTGCACATCTAAGACGTCTGGACCTGAACAAAAGTTTCCAATCACTCAAAAAATATTTTCGCAGAAAAGTCCTTCCATCATCCACCTGTGAAAGGTTAAAAATAACAGAACATTTTGTCATTATTCCTAGACCACAACGTTCGCCAAAGTAACCACCAGCAGTTCGACCGCTTTATATAACATATTTTAGTCCATGCTCAAAAAAAGAACGGCTTATTCGCCGCTGACACCTATCTGGAATCCAATATCAATAAAATGACACCCCATCACCGTTCCTTAGCCAACCGAGTAGGAGCATCATTATTGGGGCCGAAAAAAAGACGTTGTCATTCGCTATGACAACGTCTTTTTTATAGTTTACAAATTTCGCTATCCTCTGCTTCAAACCTATATTGAGGCATAACGCATTCAAGCCTGGTCGAGATCCGGACGTGGAAGGACTCCTCTTTCAAATAAAGTTAAATTCGGGACCCAAACTTTACCAACAGCTCAGCATGTTCTTGAGCTAATTCCTTACCACTTTTGGCTTGCACTTCATGGATAAATCCGTTTATTGCGCCTTTTTTTCCTCCCTCGTTGCCCGATTCCTCTGCCCTTTGTATTTTGATCAATTGTTCCTTCAGTCTCTCGGCCAGCTCTTGATCTTTAGAGAGAAACTTATCAATAAGTCCTGCTATGCCCTCATAGGTAAGAATTACTTCATAAGAAAAAGATGAGTTTTCCGCGTTCCCTGCTATATCATTCACGGATGCATTAACCAAATGCACCCCCAGACCCGTCAAATAGGCGGGGCTATCTGCAAGCACAGCATCGCAATCACTTTTGGCTACACCTGATAATGCATCTTGAGCCGAGCATTCTATCCGAATCACATCATCCACTTCATAGACGGATTTTCCTGAAAATTCGATTACGGGGGCTGTTTTGTCTATCTTGAGTTCGGTAATAGAAGGCACCCCGAATACGCCATAAGCCGATTCTGCCCAATACGTTACTGACGTTACGCCTTCTGCGCTTACTGTAAACTCTGTGGAACTGCCTGCGGTCTCATGCTGATCAATCCTCTCAGCCCCCGTAGTCTCGTAGAAGAGTGAGGATGCTCCTTCCGAGTTCAACGTTATGGAAACATCTCCATTGTGCCAGCCCTGCTCATTTGCCTGTGGATTAAAGGTAACTTCAGTCAAGGGAGCAGTATTATCCTTAACAGTTACGGAAAAATCGTCATAGTACGCTGTTGAAATATTATAGCGGCTGGTTACAGCGATCAGTCTGGCATAAGCCGTTCCTTCCGGTGCCGTACCTTTGAGGGTTACTTTTTGCCATTGGTGGAGTCGCGATTCATCCAGATGAGTTTCCAAAGTGGACAAACTCTGCCCTTCTGCATTATAAAATCTGAACATGAACCCAGGCTGGCCGGATTCAATATAAATTTGGGTGCTTGCGGTATACTCTCCTCCAGGCGATACTGCGATAGGATCGCTTTGCACCGCGACGGAGGCGGTACGGATGAGATCCGTTGTTTTCAGGCTGTAATCACCCGCATAGCTCTTGTCGCCGCTTCGCTCAAAATAAGAATCCCCGCTGGTTGCAAACATCGAGTTCCAGCCCGGCAGCTTTCCGCTCTCATCCGGCGCCAGCTCCACACCGGGATTGTTTACCGGCAAAGACAGCCCCGGCGGTTCGGGTACAATCTCTCCATCGATATGGATTCTATAGAGAACCGTATTCGTTGCGAGATCGGTGAAATACAGATTTCCATCCATTCCAAGATCGAATCTCGATGCATCCGTTAACGTTCTGAAATCCAGCGTTTCCGGATCTATCACCGTAAGCTTGTTATTAAACAGCACATACAAAAGTCCGTCTTCCGACCAGCGTATCGGATGATGGTGCCACTGGGTGTAATAAAGTTTTGGATAGATTTTTTTATATTTTACAAGTTTGTACGTGTCCGGATCGATCGCAAAAATATATTCATAGGATGCCCCCCAGATCAGTCCATCCGGTCCGAGAGACAGGTCCCCAATGAAGATAGGATCGATAAGTTCGGGAATATCCAGGGTAAACTCCGTAATTTTTTGCTCATTCTGGACATCCCATACGAAAATTTTGGCCTCCTGCTCACTTGGCGTGGAGCCCAGTCCGCCCCTGATGGTCGTAGATCCAAAAATCTTTCCGTCCACATATGCGGTACTGAGCACACTCTGATTCTGGACCACGTTACGATGGACCTTGGTTTCCCCTGTCGCTGTATCATGGACCGTAAGCGATCCTCCCAGTGTACCGTATCCGGAGATGGTCGAAATAAACAGTTTACCGTCCCCTTCAGACATATGCACAAGCCGTTCCTGATCGTTCCCGAGCACCGCGAGACGCTGCGGATTCGTGCTTCCAGGCTCTTGATTCAGATCATAAACGTACAAGCCACCTTCCGGATAGACACCCATATAGACTTTGTTCCCAATCGGGTACACACTGTCCGCCTGACCTATACTGAAAGGTTTTGCCGTCATGGTCTCCAAGTCAACCAACGAAGACCTGGCTTGAGAACCTGTTGTTATCAGCTGTGTATCCGATACGCTTTGAAGCCGGTTGACAACGCCCGGCAATCCCGGGATAATCGGCGGCTTTACAATTACTTTTTTTGTCTCGATATTCAGCATGGCTACCCCGCCATCATAACGGACCGTAACGAGCGTTTTACCTGGCAGTTCCGGATTGTTCTGAAACTCTACCCAGTCCGCCCCCCTGAATCCACTCTCATAGGTCATGCCGGTTTCCTCTACTTGATGCGTCCCAAGGTCAAAGGTTTTCAGTTTTTTCTCTGACATGTAATACAGCTTTCCATCCACCGAGTCGGTCGCATGAAGGCCAGTTACCTGCTGGAGCTCCACATCAAGCCATGATCCTGTTGTCGTATCGTAGATGTAACCTTCACCCGGTATACCGCTTCCGTCCGTATAACGGGCGAACAAATAACGGTTATCAATCGTACTCAAATCGTATACCGTATCGTTTTTGACGGCAAGCGAAGCGGCGATATTCGTTTTTTCACCTGTAGCCAGATCCACACGCACGATCTGTTCGTGGGCGGTACCGGCATAAATATATCCTCCCTGGTAAGCAATGGAGCGAACATATTCCTGATCCAGCGCACCAATAACGCGGCCGTAATCCCTCACTTGCTTGGTAGCAGGGTCATACTGCCAAACTTTGCCCCCAGGATAAGTCCCGACGTATACTCTCCCCTGTTCATCCGTCGTAATGCTGTTGGAGACGGACTGCCCCTCAAATTCGGCCACTTGCACGGCCTCATGGGTGACTGGAGAATACTCCCATAATCGTGCGCCCGATCCTTCGGCCGCCACATAAAGCGTACCGTTCGGCGCAACGGTATGAGCCCATGAGCTTTCGGATGGCGCAAGAGAAACAGTCCGAAGCAGTTTGTAACCTTCGAGGTCAATCACATTAAGGAAGCCTGGCTTCCCTTTGCTCGTGGCATACATCACGGGTTTGCCATCTTCGTAACCTACGGTTCCGTTAAAGACAGCTACCGTGTAGTTGTTGGGAACAAGCAGTTTTTCGGGTTCGCTGAAGTTTTTTTGAGAAAGTTTGGATTCCTCCGCTGCGGCAGGAGCGGGCTGTACGGGAAACATCACAAAAACAAGTAAACAACTCATGAACATGGTGATCAGGTTGAAAAAAGATTTTTTCATCACTTATCTCCCCTTCTTCATGTCATTAAAAATACTTGATCAACGTGGCTAGGGCTCCTTGAGCCGAGTCGGATTGGTAATTTCCGTAGGCTTCAAACGCCTCTTCCAACGCAAACATATGCGTGATGGCAGGACTTACCGTGATTCGCTTATCGGCAAGCAACCTTACGTACTCGTCCATATTTCTTCCTTCCGTCCACCGCACGAAACCGATGGGATAATCCTGATTATCCTTCTCGTACTGTTTATCGTACCTTCCCGGCCCGCCCGCTCTCGAGATAAGGACCTGGGCTTCTTTGCGAAACATCAAATCTCTTGAAAACTCCATGGACAAATCACCGACGATCACGACTTTTCCCCGGTCACGAAGCCACTCAAGCGACTTGTTAATCAGCGTTTCTCCGGGTCCGCCAGCACATAAGAGGATGGCATCAAATCCGAATCCCCCCGTTTCGTTCATCACAAAATGTTCCACTTCTTCTTCACTTGAAAAGCCCGCTTGAATGCCCATCTGGTTCCGAAGCAGCTGAACCCTCGCTTCGCTCAGATCGTATGCAGCAGTGTGGCATGCACCAGCAGCGGCAATTTGGGCCACAAGATTACCGAGAATACCCAATCCTACGACAAGTACTTTGTCGCCGAACCTCACGTCGGCTGTACGCAGTGCATGTATGGCAATCGCTCCGAGCCCTGTAAATGCGGCTTCCTCAGGTTTGACATGATGAGGCACTTTGGTTACCAGATTGGTCGGTACCGAAATCACTTCTGCATGTCTTACGTAAGGCACACCGTAACAAGCCACTCGGTCTCCTGGAATAATATCTCTGACTTCACTTCCCGTTTTTTCCACAATGCCAACTGCACTATAGCCAAGATATACGGGATTTAAGCCAGATCTCTTAATAGCACTCATCTCCGTACCGGGACTAATGCCCGAATATTCGGTTCTCACTTGGACATGTCGTTTGTTCAGTTCGGGTATATCCGCTTCCAGTATCGCGACTTTTCCTTCCTTGGCAGCAACGGTTTTCATTCGATATGGCTCCTCCTCATGTCTATTTAGCCTTTTTCCGAACCGAGCATCACCCCTTTAGCGAAATACTTCTGAGCAAACGGATAGATGAGCAGAACGGGAATCATGGAAAGCACGATGGTTGCGTTTTTGATGGACTGAGGGGCCAGAGCCGAACGATCCACGAGTCCCGCGTCGTTTTCTGCGCTGTAGATTAGCATATCCCGCAGCACGACCTGCAAAGGGTATTTATCGGGATCGTTTAAGTAAATTAACGGCAGGAAAAAGCTGTTCCAATGGCCCATGAAATAAAAAAGACCGATGGAAGCAAGCGCAGGCTTGGATAAGGGAATAACAATGTTGAACAGAATCCGGTATTCGGAAGCACCGTCAATCAGGGCCGCTTCGCGTATCTGGGAAGACATGTTTTCGTAAAAGCTTTTTAGAATGATCAGCTCCATTGTCCAGATGGCATTGGGAAGCACGAGGGCCCAAACCGAATCCGTTAGCCCCAGCTGCTGCACGACCACATAAGTGGGAATAATGCCGGGATTCAGGAACATGGTTAGAACAATGGTCAACATAAAGAACCTACGTCCGAAAAATCCTTTTTGGGACAAGGGATAAGCAGCGACAGCCGTAAAGAGTAAATTCACAAACGTGCCGAATGCCGTATAAAAAATAGAATTCAGATAGGCTCTTGGAATCGTGTCATTCTTAAGCACCTCGACATAAGCCTCCAAGTTAAGACCCTTCGGAAAAAGGAACACCTTACCCTGAACGACCGCTGCTGTATCGCTTAAAGAAACGGCCGTAATGTACACGATGGGATAGAGTGTCGCTACAGCAACGAGAATGAGTACCAGCGTGTTAATGACTCCAAAAATAGATATTCTGCGCTCTCCTACCATAAACCGTTTCCTCCCAGCCGTTTGCTGATCGCATTAGCGGATAATAGCATCACCATTGCCACCAGCGCTTCGAAAAGCCCTACAGCAGCTGCGTAACTGTAATTCGATTCAAGCAGTCCTTTACGGTACACATATGTTGAAAATACGTCAGCAACGTCATAGGTCATCGGATTGTAGAGCAGCAGTACTTTCTCATAGCCGACACGAATCAAGGAGCCGGTTTTCAATATAAACATGATGAGCATCGTGGGAAATAGTCCGGGAAGTGTAACATGGCGGATCATATGGAAACGACTGGCCCCGTCCACCTTGGCCGCTTCATAGAGCGTCGGACTGATCCCCGCAATCGCCGCCAGATAAATGATCGATTCGTATCCCACGTTCGCCCAAATTTCCGAAATGACATAGATCGGACGGAACCACCCCGGATCAACGAGAAAGTATTTTTTCTCGAAACCGAACGCAGCCAGCATTTGATTCAAAATACCATGGTTCGGAGACAGAAAATCGATGATCATGCTGCTGATAATGACGACGGACAAAAATGCCGGCAAATAGCTGAAGGTTTGAACGGATTTTTTAAACCATTTGTTTCTGACCTCGTTCAGCAGAAGGGCCAGCATGATCGGAAAAGGAAAACCGAAAATGAGCGAATACAACCCAAGCAGCAGCGTGTTCCGAAACAGCATCCAGAAGTCTTGGTTCGTAAAAAACGTGATGAAATGCTCAAATCCCACCCATTCACTGCCAAGCACTCCCGTAAACACACTGTAGTCTTTGAAGGCAATAATCAGTCCATATAGTGGCCCGTAACGAAAGATGACGTAAAATAGGATGCAAGGAAGAAACAGCAGAAGAAGCTGCCTGTCGCGCTTGATATGATTCCACGTTTTTCTAAGACGGCTTCTGAGGCTCTTCTTTGGCACTGCTTTATGGTAAGCTGTCGGATGTTCCGTGCCGATGTCTGCCATAAGATTTTCGCCTCCAATTCCTTTTCCCATAAGGAGAGAACCGTTCCATGCATCGTCCCCTCCTGTTGATTCACAGGCTTAAGGCCTTTTATTTGGACTCATCGTATCTTTTTTGAGCTTCATTATAGATCGCCATCAGTTCCTCCACGCCGCCTTTGCTGATTTGGGCTTTGAAATCTTCCCACTTGGCATCTCCGTATTCAGAGTCAAGAATATATTTCGCGTTAAATTCTTCAGCTGATTTTTGCAGCGAGGTCTGCAGCTCGGCAATCTTGGACGTTTCTTCGTCCGTAAAATTAAGGATGGGATCAAGCGGTTCGAAACGATCCTCGTTCACGATTTTATCTTGTGCCTCCTGCTCTTTTTCCGAGAAACGATAATAAATGCTTCGATGGTCCGGTCTTAGGTAAGCTCCTTCCAACCACATGGCATAACGATCCTCAAGCACGGTAATATCCACAAGTGGAAGATCCTTCAGTTCAGGGTATACCGGATATCCATCTTCGCCCCATTCGAAGTTAACCCCTTCCACCCCGATGGTCATCAGTTCACTTCCGGATGGGCTGGTCAGATAGTCGAGCAGTTTGAGCGAGGTTTCTGTATTTTTGTTCTTGGCTACGGCAACGCTGAAATCCGAAACTTCTGGCAGGGTTCTGATATTGCCGGTCGGTCCGACGGGATTCGCATACCTGAGATCATAGTCTGGATTTTGCTCTTTGATCTGGTTGTAAAAGAGATCCAGGCGTCCAATCCAGTCAAAAGTGACAAACGATTTGTCCGTTGTCATCTTCGTCGTCCAGGAATCTTGCGTATCCGTCAAAAATTCCGGATCAAGCAGTTTCTCGTTGTACAGCTTCTTCATGAAATCGAGCATGTCCTTATGCTCTTGCTGTACTGCGGCGTACTTCCAGGTACCGTCTTTTTCATCGTAATAGGCCGGGTACTGATCCGTGTTGCCGAGCCCCCAGCCGAAGGCCCAATCCCTGAAGATATTGGCCAAGCTTTTTGATGCGTAGGGGTAAGAATCGGGATAAGCTTCTTTTACTTTTTTCAAAGCTTCGTAAAACTCGTCCGTGTTCGTCCATTCCTTAATACCAAGCTCATCAAAGATATCCTTCCTGTACATGAATCCGTGATTCACTTTGCGATTCAGATTGTAAATAGGCCAGGTATAGACATTACCGGTTTCATCGCCGAAGGATTTGATGACCCAGTCGTTTTCTTCCATATATAACTTTTTGAAGTTAGGAAGTTGGTCAGCGTATTCATTGATGGCAACTACACCATTTTGTCTACCGATTTTTTTGAGTTCGGCCGGTTTTAACCCTGTAAAAATGTCCGGCAGCTTACCGGATGCGACAATAACTTTTAATTTATCCTGATAGGTTTGTGGGGAATAGGTTTGAAAGTTAACTTTAATGCCGGTCCGTTTTTCAAGCTCCTGGACGACCAGTTTGCTCGGACCGAGATCTTTCGCGTTGCTTGGCAGCATGTAAGTGATGGTAGTCGGTTCATCTACAAGGGGCAAAGTCAAGCCGCCGGTATCACCGTACTGTCCGGGTTCCTGGGGCGGCAAGGTGGCAGAACCGCCTTTGTCCGTACCGCTGCTGCATGCGGCAAGGATTGAGGTTAACAGCGTGGTCGCAAGCAGCATGGAAATCCTCTTTTTCAGCTTCATCAAACATTCCTCCTTCAGATAGGTGGATCTGATTAACTAGAATACAAGGGTTACCCCATATAAGGCTTTATCACATTTCCATGAGGGCGGTGCGTTTTTGTAAACGGCTTTGCTCTGCACATTCCAAAAACCGGATGACTTCCAGCGTTTCAGAGGGATGAACAGTGCATACACCGTTTTTGAACAAATTCATGACAGACTTTAAAAGTTCTTTATAACTCGGTTCAATCGGGACATGCTTGGTGGCATTTCTGGTGTGCAGGCTTAGTCCAAAAGACTCTGCGCCACGTTGGATTCCGCGGATCGTTCCCATTCTCCCCTCTTTCCAGGTTCCGGTAATGAGATCGCTGTGATCTGTGGAAAAGGCGGTCACTTCCCTGCATCCGTGGCCCATGATTCGAAACAGCAGTTCTGCCGCATGGATGCCGTACCAAAAATAATGCCCCTGTGTCGATTCAACGTGCATTGGGCCATATACGTCGACACCCAAGATGTCCCCTCTTGTGCATTCAGGCAGGGCTTCTGCATAACGTAAGCTTGAAGCACTCATTAACGGGGTTTGATACTCTTCTGCAAGTCTGATGATTTGACTTGCGTCTGCCGTTGTCAATGCAAAAGGCTTATCGATAAATACAGGCTTCCGGTAAAGGCAGACTGCCCTGAATTGATCCAGATGCACCCTTCCGTCAGCACTCAAGATAAGGATGGCATCGGTGCTTTCCGCAACTTGCTGAGCGGTGGGCATCAATCTCACTCCGTATTCTTGCGCCATCCGGGCGGCAAAAGTGTTAACACGGCTCACGCTGAGTGGAAAATCCGGAGATCCGCCCGCATAAGCAGCCGTCACGGTCACATCTGAAAAAAGAGACTCCTGACTTTCGTGAAGAATACGGGTAAATGCCAGGGCATGAGAGCTGTCAAGCCCGATGATTCCGATATTCATGGCTGAGAAGCAAGCCTAAGCCACTCATCCAGATGCTGCTTCACAAAATCGTCATCATGGAGGTGAGGATACTGGCGGTATACACGATCGATTTCCTCTTTTTGCCCTTCGGATAAGGTCTCCTGCGGATTCAAGCACCAGATCCCTCTCATAAGACCCTGCCTTCGAAGAACCTCGTGTATCCCCGGTATGCAGCCGGCAAACTGATGGGCGGGATCAAAAAAAGCGGCATTGGCATCCGTGATCTCCACGCTGCGCGTGAGCCATTCCGGTGACAACGGCGATCCCTCCTGCTTGCGGAGACGTTTCACTTCTTCCAGCAGCTGGACCGCTTTATGTGTCCATACAGCGAAGTGACCCAGCAGCCCGCCCACGATCTGTTTCTCCATGGTGCCTTCTTCCGTTTCGAACCGATAGGTTGTGAGTAGATCAATGAGGATGTTGTCGTCGTTTCCCGTGTACAGCGCAATTTCATCCCGACGGCTTGAGCAGCAAACCGCTCGCACGACATCGATGGTTTGATATCGGTTAAAAGGAGCCATTTTGATGGCGACGACATTATCGATTTCGGCAAAAGCCTGCCAAAAAGCGAAGCTCAACATACGGCCGCCGACGGAAGGTTGAAGATAAAATCCGATCACCGGCATGATTCCGGCTATCCTTTCCGTACGTCGAAGCAGGTCCTTCTCGCTCCATCTGTCAAGTCCACCCATGCTCAGCAGGGCAGCATCATATCCGAGGCCTTTGCTGATCTCAGCTTCTTTCGTCGCCTGTTCCATGTCCCCGCAGATGCCTGCCACTTTAATGAATGGCCGTTGCAGGCCGGCTTGCTCCGCTTCCTCCGCGGCCAAGCGGAGCACCCGTTCATAGAGGTTAACGCTGGGATCCCGAATCTCGAACTGGGTTGAATGCACGCCAACCGCAATTCCGCCAGCTCCTGAAGCGATATAGTATTTTGTCAGCAGTCTTTGATAGACTTCATCCAGCTCTCTGCGTTCATTCAAGGCCAGCGGATGAGCCGGGATGACCAGGCCTTCATGGAGAGCAGATGCCTGCTCCGGGGTAAGTGATGCTTGTGTTTTGTGCACTAAAACCTCCCCTTCCTTTCTGAAAAATGGGTTGGTTTGTTCCACGTATGTCCGCCTGATTCAACCCATTCGGCAATGAAATCAATCATTTCCAGCAAACTTACATTCGGATAACCGAATTCGCGATACGCCTTGGCTGCATTGCTGAGCAGAGCCGTTTCGGATTCGCTTCCTTCAAACGATGGTGCAAGACCGAACCGTTCGGCAAACTGCTGCGCTGCCCAGCGAACCGACATGGTTTCAGGGCCGGTTACATTCAAAATTTCGGGAGGGCTCTGGCACTTGAGCAGACTTCTTAACGCAATTTCATTGGCATCTCCCTGCCATATTACGTTGGCATGCCCCATCTCAAGTGACACCGGCTTGCCTTCGTGCACCTTTTTGGCAATTTCGAGCAGCACCCCATAGCGTAAATCAATGGCATAGTTCAAACGGTACATCAGCATCGGCGTGCCATACTTATGAGAGAAGTATTCAAATATCCGCTCTCTCCCCAGTGTGGATTGTGCATATTCACCGAGAGGTTCAGGGGCTACCGATTCATCTACTCCGCCGAGACCCACTGGGGAGAAGGGATAAACATTCCCTGAAGAAAAAACGACGATCCGCGAATCTTTATACTTTTCTGCCACTCTTCCGGGCAAGTAAGTATTCATTGCCCACGTAAAATATTCTCTACCCGTTGTACCAAATTTGTTGCCTGCCATGTATATGACGTTGTCCGCTTTAGGCAGCTGCATTAACTCTTGATCGTCTAAAAGATCACAGGAAATCGTCTTTATTCCTGCGTTTTCTAGATCGTTCTTCACCTCCTGATCCTGAAATCGGGATACAGCTGTCACCTTCTTGTTCATTCCTCCCGCCTTGATGGCTTCCGCGGCCAATCTAGCAAGACTTGGACCCATCTTTCCACCTGCGCCTAAAATAAGAAGATCCCCGTCCACTTTATGTAAGTCGTTGATTAGCCGGTCTGATGCCTCCGAAAGCTTTGCTTCCAATTCAGCCACGGTCTTCATCCGAATAAAGTCACCTCTCCTTGTTAAATTCTTATGATTGGATCATATGTGGTACTTATTTTCAATAAGAAATTAGCATATGCCACATTGTCTGTCAACTGGTTCTTTTGTAGTTCATATAAAATCAAAAAAAGCACTTCCCAATGTCAGTGCTTTTTTGAAACTGCTATGTGGTTTTTTATCAATTGAGACTTTTGGACGGAAGCAACGCTTCAGTAAGTCCCTCTTCATCCGTTAAATAGGACATGTACTGCTTCAGACTTTCTCCGAAACGGATCTGGGTTTGCATGGAAATCGACAGATCGCGATACGTCGTATATTTGGAACTATAATCTCGATGAAGCTCCAACCTGGACGGTTTGTTTTTAAGCTCTACGGAAAACGTTTCCGTAATATATCTGCTTGCAGGTAAACTGTATGTGTGCTGCCTGATATAGGTCTGTGCCTCGTCTGAAGTGAGATAATTCACAAAGCAGGCTGCCGTATCCTTATGGCTCGATTCTGCACTGAGAGCAAGGGCTGTAGACAGAAGGAGTGTCCTATCATTCTTAAAATGTGGCAGCTGAGCGATATCAAAGGAAAAATTTGCATTCTTCAGCTCGTTCAGCATGTAATATGTGGTTAGCATGACCGATACCTTCTGCTCCTTGAACAATTTCTCAGCTTCGAATTCACCTTGAGCCAGGGCAAGCGGAAATATTCCTTCCTCTGTCACAAGATCCCTGAGCCAGCGTAATCCTTCTGTGGGCAAGGTAGTTCCGTTCTGAGCTGGATTGTAATCGAATGAAGAAGAATCGTCCTCATTTTGCATCCAGAAAATTGGCCACCGGTTCATGGAAAATAACTGAAATGCGATGCTGTAGCGATGAGGCGCCTTGAGCTCTCTGAGCAGTGTTGCCAGCTCATCCCAGCTCCAGCTGCTGTTTGGTTCTCCAAGTCTTTTCTCCCTCAGATGCTCCTTGTTGTAACACAAAATAACGGGTGAGTACACGAAAGGCTGGGCTGCCAAAACACCGGATTCCTTCTCAAAATAAGGTGTGAGAAAAGGATATATATTTTCGTGCCGTTCCTGGTCGACAAACAAATCAAGGTAATTTTTTTCCTGGAATTGGTACATATCCTGCAGGTTGATGGTTAACGCATCCACAATCCCAAGTTTGATGAGATTGGCGATACTGTCTGAATTCATGTAAGGAAGCTCAATCGTTTCCACATGAATATGTGGATGTTTCTCGTGGAATCGCTTAATTAGTTCCTCCATCCCCGCTTCCATATATAACGAGGGATATACGCCAAAACGGATGGTTTCCTTGGCAATAGGCTTTGCCACCTGTGTGCCTACCCGAGGAATTTTAATAATCAATCCCTCTTGAACAAGCTCATCCAGAACGTACCTTACGGAATTTTTGCTTAGTTTGTACAGCTCTGTTAGTGCCAACTCGGAAGGCAAGTATTCTCCCGGACTGTAAGCTCCGGAGTTAATTTTTTGCTTCAGATCGGCAGACATATGTCTGGTTTTGGTCTGAAAAGTATGACGATCTATTTTCGCCATTGGCCGTTCCACCTATCCTCTTCATCTTTTTATGTTTAGCTGTAATGAATCTATTTCCTAATTATTATTTTTTATTATACCAGATATGAACCAGTTTTCCACTCTGTGAGTAAATTAATTCATTTTAAGATTCTGAACCAGGCATTGAATCGAGAACGTAATTCCGCTGTCGAAGAGTGGCTGGATCAAAAAGTTCCGACCATGGACTATACCGGATTCTGAAGCGTTAATCCCATGAATGTTGTATTTGATCGAAAAAACAAAACCGCCACAGGATAAGCTCCTATGGCGGTTTTTCGTTGCGATCATACCTGTTGCAGCGGCTTGATCATATGGTTATATTCATGTCCTGCAATCACGAGTACATCGTCCTTCGTGTATCCCTGCCGTTCATACAGCATCAAGGCACGCCCATTATCGCGTTCAACAATAAGTGCTGCTTGAGTGTGTCCGAGTTCCCTTCCCTGCTGCTCAAAAGCAGCCATCAGGGCTCGCCCGATGCCCTGTCCCTGATACTTTTCACTTACCGACAATGTATCCAGATAATACTCACCGGGACGGGTTTCTTTGACCAATACATACTTCTCATCCTGGCTGCGTCCAGGCCGATCCAGAATCGGCTGGTCCAGACGATCCGCCTCACTGCCGTCATAGGCTACGAGAATTCCGGCAACTTCCTCACCTTGTACCATCACCGTTACATGACGATAGCTAATCCGGTTATCCTCCTGCATATAAAACTGCTGTAGAATTTGCATCGCCTGCTCATGATTGGCCTCACCCGCCAGAGCATATGCGATGTCTCCAATCGCCTGATAGAGCAGCGGGATGACCTGATCTGCATCCTCTCTGCGAGCTGGGCGCAGCTGGAACTGGGGCTCATTCGTATTTGGCTGCATTATGGAATGATTCATCAGATTAACATGTTGAACAGGTTCAGGTTTTTGTTCAGCTCGGTATAGGCAATGCCTTTGCGATTCATGCGTTCAATCAGAGGCTGATAATCTTCCTTGTACATCAGCTCAATGCCAACCAGGGCAGGGCCATTTTCTTTGTCGTGCTTCTTCGTATACTCAAAACGGGTGATGTCATCGTTCGGGCCGAGCACTTCCTCCAGGAATTCACGCAAAGCGCCTGCGCGCTGCGGGAAGTTGACCATGAAGTAATATTTCAAGCCCTCATAAATCAGGGAACGTTCCTTGATCTCCTGCATCCGGTCGATATCATTGTTCCCGCCGCTAATTACGCAGACAACAGTTTTGCCTACAATTTGCTCGCGGTATTGCCCCAGTGCGGCAACAGCCAGTGAACCGGCAGGTTCGACCACGATCGCATTTTCATTATATAACTCCAAAATGGTGGTGCAGGCTTTGCCTTCAGGCACTTTCACAATATCATCCAGCGTGCTGCTGCAGATGTTGTAGGTCAGATCGCCTACCCGTTTCACCGCAGCTCCATCCACGAATTTATCGATATCATCCAGCGTAACAACCTGTTTGCGGAACATGGCCTCGCTCATTGAAGCTGCGCCAAGAGGCTCGACACCAATCATGCGCGTTTCCGGGCTGACCGTCTTCATGTAGGTTCCGACCCCAGCAGCGAGCCCCCCGCCGCCAATGGTGACAAATACGTAATCTGCATTCTCATCCAGACTCTCCATGATCTCCATCGCTACGGTACCATTGCCTGCAATAATCTTCGGCTGATCAAACGGATGAATGAACGTCATGCCCTGTTCGTCACATGCACGCATGGCTTCTGCATAAGCATCATCATACGTATCCCCGATCAATACCACTTCCACGTTGCTGCCGCCGAAGCGCCGTACCTGTTTCACCTTCTGATTCGGCGTGGTGCTCGGCATGAAGATTTTGCCGTTAATTCCGAGCGCATTACAGGAAAAGGCAACACCCTGGGCATGGTTGCCTGCACTTGCACAGACAATGCCTTTCTCCATCTCATCCGGGGTCAAACTGCGAATCATGTTGTAGGCACCACGGATTTTGAAGGAGCGCACCACTTGCAGATCTTCCCGCTTGAGATACACATTGCAATTATATTTGGCCGACAAAACAGCATCGCGCTGCAGTGGCGTTCTTACAATAACTTCACGCAGCACATGATGTGCGCGTACGATATCTTCCATGCCAACACCGGCATGGCCGGAAATTTTGTTTCCCGTTGATTCTTGTTCCACTGGTTTCATCTCTTCTCCACACTCCGCTTGTCTTGGTTGGCAATGCAAGCATTGCTTTTTTATTTATTGTATCACTTTTGCCCTGCGCTTGCGCCTCGGGGTGAATCATTTGCCATTCGCAATATCTCATCAATAATAATCTGTGGTTCGCTAAATATGACCATGTGACCGGATTGATCCGCTTCAATCCAATTGGCATTGGCGAGCCCGTCAACGGTCTGTCGGTGAGCTGATACAACGGCAGGTCTTATTTTTTGCTCTCCCTTGCCCGCTTTTGTACCTGAGATGATACTGACTTCCAACCCCCCCAGCTCAAGAGGGGTATGTCTTAGTGAGGCCAGATCATTCAGAAACGGTACCGACTCTGCGGCCATCGTTCGTGCCGCCTGTACTGTAAAGTCTTCCTTGTAATGGTCCTGCGCAACATCCTCCGGTTGCACAAGCCCGAACTTGCTGCCCATTTTTCGATACATACCTGTACGTGCCATCAAGGGCATTAAAAAACGGTTCATGGCAAAACTGGCTCTGGCCAGAGCTGAGAAATACAACTCACAGTTCTCGTCCGAAGGATCCACCAGAATGATTCCTCGAATACGCGACAGATCTGCAGCAGCTGCGGCCCTTACAACCGGACCTCCCCAGCTGTGTCCCACCAGAATAAACGGACCTGGTCCGAGTTCGGTCAACAGATCTCCCAGATCATCTGCCAACCTGCGCAGATTCCGCTGTTCCGAATCGGCCTCACTCCGGCCTAGACCCGAGCGGTCATAAACGACAGACTGTGTCTGCTCAGCCACGTGTGGTGCCACGAGACCCCACGTGGATCTGGAGAAGCCCATCCCTGACTCAAATACAATGGTCGGTTTACCGGTTCCTTTGGACATATAATGAAGTTTGCGGCCATCACGTGTCTGAAAAAATGCACTTGAACCATACGAGTGGTTGGAATGATTAGAGTTCATGGTCTCCTCCTGATTACGCACATCGTCATTTCAATAACGTTCTAATTGAAAATGATTATCAATTACTTAAGTATAGGGTATACCCTCCTGTAAAAGCAAACCAAAAACCCGAACCATTTAAGGATCGGGCACCCTATTTTGGACTAATGAATCAGCCTCTTGAATTCAATACCGGCATTTGCATAACACCAGCCATTCATTCGTTTAATAAGCAAAGAAGGACAGCCTGATCCTTTCAGATCAAGCTGTCCTGTTGTCTTAGCCGATGCAGCCTTGCTCCGGATTCATCGCCCAAATCCCTAAATGAGGCTTACGCCTGGGATTTAAACCATGCTGCCGCAGCTAGTGCTTCGGTACGGGTCAACTGGTGGCCTTGACGCTCCCAGTGAGTCTGTACATCTGCGCCTGCACCACTGAGGAGTGAAGCAAGTTCTTCCGTTTCCCGTCTCGGCACGATCGGATCGTTCTCTCCTGCACCGATGAAGACAGGCAGACCTTTAAGATCAGGCAGTTCCAGTCCGCGCAGTGGTACCATTGGGTGATGCAGAATGGCTCCTTTGAATACGTCAGCCTGATGGAACATCAGACTTGCTGCAATGTTAGCACCATTGGAGTAACCCAGTGCAAAGACATTGGAACGATCGAATCCATACTCTGCAGCAGCTGCATCCACAAACTCACCCAGCTCCGCTGTCCGTGCAATCAGATCCTCTTCGTCGAAGACCCCTTCGGCCAGGCGGCGGAAGAAACGGGGCATCCCGTTCTCCGACACGTTACCGCGTACGCCCAAGATACCTGCTCCTGGGGCAATCATCTCGCCCAGCCCAACCAGATCATTCTCTGTTCCACCTGTGCCATGAAGCAGCAGCAGTGTTGGGGAGTCAGGTTGTGCACCTGCTTTATAAATATGTTTCATCGTATTGGTCGTGGTCATGATTTGGACTCTCCTTTCCATTCACGTACTTCGATCGGTGGCAGCAGCTGTTCAATCTGCTCACGCTGTGGTTCATACCAATCAGGCAGCATCAGTTTCTCACCCATGCTCTCCTGTGGTTCATCCCGTGCAAATCCCGGAGGATCGGTAGCCAGTTCGAACAATATGCCTCCCGGTTCCCGGAAATACACGGCATTGAAGTACTGACGGTCAATTACAGGGGTTGGATGGTAGCCTGCTTTCTCCAGATCCCGCTGCATTTGTTCATGCTCTGTATAGTCTTTTGCACGCCAGGCAATGTGGTGCACCGTACCCGCTCCACCAATGCCCCGCTGGAATCCGGTAGATTGAACGTCGATGATTTGCCCGATGTCACCGCTCGCACGGAGGCGAATCAATCCATTCTCTTCCCCTACCTGTTCCAGGCCGAGCATTGAAACCAGTACGTCCGTGGTTTTCTCAGGAACATGGCTGAACAGTACTGCGCCGCCAAAACCTTTGATGGCATGCTCAGGCGTTACACCGTTGAATGTCCATTTACTTGGCTGGCCTTCTTCGCGTTCGACCAGTTCAAGCAGCAGGCCGCCTTTGTCGAAGAAGCGAATATATTGCTCGCCGAATCTTGTTTTATTTTCAAACGGAATATCGAAGGAAGCGAGACGTTCTTTCCAGAATGGCAGACTTCCTACCGGAATCGCATATACGGTTACCCCGGTCTGTCCGGAACCAATAACACCTCTCATCGCATTTTGGTGCGGGAAGAAGGTGATGATTGTACCTGGCGCTCCATCCTCGTTTCCGTAATACAGATGGTACACATCTGGTGCATCGAAGTTAATTGTTTTTTTCACCAGTCTCAGAGCCAAAACCCCTGCATAAAAGTCAACATTTTTCTGTGCGTCATCTACAAAAGCCGTAACGTGGTGGATACCTGAAGTTCTGAACATAATCTCCACTCCCTTGGTTTTATTTTTATCATGGTTGGTTTTAGCAGCTAGTTATTCATTGTGGTTTGTTTTTTATTTATCTTTAATTTAAGATTCTTTAAATTTATATTAATCCATTGGCGATCGAATTGCAAGCTTTTGTTTTAAAATTAAGATTGTTCTGCTGTTGATATTGTTAAGACTTTGTTAGGAGAAAACAAAAACGAAAAAACAGGTTCCCGAATGAATCGGAAACCTGCTCTCTTGAGTCCTATTTAAGTCAATTTCAATCTCTTAGGTGGATTCACCAGATCCTTGCGGTCATATTCGTCCCGAATATCCCCTACGATTTCTTCCAAAATGTCCTCCATCGTAACCAGACCTATGGTTGCACCCTCTTCATTACTCACAATCGCCATATGCACACGACTCTGCTGCATTTGGATCAATACATCTTTAATCGGCGACTTTTCCGAAAAAGCAGGCATGTCATGAATGTAGGCATCCATGCTGAACGTTCTTCCTGCAGCAACACTGGTCAGCATTTCTTTCGTATTAATAAAGCCGATAAAGTGAGCCGCATCCCCATTGGCGATGACAGGGTATCTTGTATATTCATGCCGGTTCAGTACTTCAATAACCTGATCAAGCGGCATTTCCTTATTCAGCGTAACTATTTTTTCTTTACGAATCATGATTTCCTGAAGCAGACGCTCATCAAACGCAAAAATGTTTTTCAGATAGTCCAGCTCGGTCTGATTGATCTCCCCGCTCTCATAACTCTGGGCTACAATCAGCTTCAGCTCCTCCTCGGAGTGAACGGTATCGTGTCCGGCAGGCTTGATGCCAAAAATACCGAGCAGCAGCCGTGCAGCTCCATTGAGTGCATAGATAAACGGATTCATGATCTTACCAAACCAGTACAGCGGCGGTGCGAGCATAAGTGTCATTCTTTCTGCAAATTGAATCGCCAGCGTTTTGGGTGCGAGCTCACCAATAACTACATGCAGAAATGTGATGATCGCCAGGGCAATCCCGTAGGAAAGCACTGTGGACACTGCTGCCGGCACTTCAAGGCGCTCAAACAGCGGATGCAGCATTTTTTCAACCGTAGGTTCACCCAGCGCCCCCAGAACGAGAGCCGTAATGGTGATACCCAGTTGACATGCCGACAGGTAATAGTCCAGATTGTGAGCCACTTTCTTCGCCATGGCCGCCTTTTTGTTGCCTTCCAAGATCAGCTGATCAATTCGTGACATCCGCACTTTCAGAATGGCGAATTCAGCGCCGACGAAGAAGGCTGTGAGCCCTATAAATACGGCTACTAAAAATAAATTCAATGCTATTATTCCGTCCAATGATTTCCCTCGGGTGAGGGATTCACCTCCAAGTTGAACATTTTAATGGTTATAAATTTCAGATGAATCTTACATTGGTCCACTCCGATGACAGAACAACCTTCCGATCGCTGTTATCCCCAGGTTTTTCTGTCCCCTACACTACTACGCAGCCATATTAATATATAGAAACCGATTTAGTTCGCCAGATCGCTCGTTGCTTCTTCAACCCCGGCTCCACTCACTCGTTCAAGTAGAACCTGCTTAATGTGATAATTGTCGGTATCCACTACGGTCCAGACATAATCACCGTGTACCACCGTATCACCATTTTCCACACCTACACCCTTCTGGAACTGAATCCAGCCGGCGACGGTATCCATCTCTTCGTTACCTTCAAAAATCAGTCCAAACTGCCGTTCCACTTCATCCAATAGTACACGGCCGTTAATGAGATATTGATTCTCTCCGGTCTCCTGAATGTCGGCCACTTCATCCGCATCGAATTCGTCACGGATTTCACCGACAAGCTCCTCCAAAATATCCTCCATAGTGAGAATACCCGAGGTACCGCCGTATTCATCCACCACCACAGCCATGTGCACACGTTCCTGCTGCATCTTGATCATGGCTTCCTGGATCCGTGTAACTTCGGAAACGAAAGGAATTTCACGGACAAAATCGGCGAGTTGGTATTGCTTTTGGGCAACCATGTCAGGCAGTATCTTTTTGACATTGACCATACCGATAATTCGGTCCTTATCCCCTTCCTCAATGACAGGGTATCGGGAATAGTTATGCTCATCGAGTAACGGAATGATATCGTCGTAGGTCATTTTCTGATCAAGTGTCACAAGCTCCGTCCGCGGAACCATAATATCCTTCGCAACCCGTTCATCAAACACAAATACGTTTGCCAAGTAAGACAGCTTGGTTTGATTGGTCTCGTCACCTTCATAACTCTGGTTCATGATGATTTTGATCTCATCCTCAGAGTAGGCTTGATCATGTTCTGCAGGTTTCACACCGAACATCCGCAGAAGGACACGGGATGCACCATTTAGCGCCCAAATAAAGGGATACATCACTTTCCCGAACCAGTAAAGTGATGGTGAGAGCATCAGTGTCAATTTTTCCGAAAATTGAATCGCCATGGTTTTGGGTGCCATTTCACCAACAACCACGTGAAGGAACGTCACGAGGATAAAAGCGATGGCATAGGAGGCAACAGACGAAATCGATGGCGAAATACTCAGGTAATCAAATACCGGATATAACAGCCTCTCGACGGTCGGCTTACCTAATGCTCCAAGTCCAAGAGCCGTTACCGTAATACCAAGCTGACAGGCAGACAGATAGTAATCGAGATCTGAAACGACCTTTTTGGCGAGTACAGCCTTTTTGTTACCTTCGGCAACCAGTTGATCCACTCTTGATGTACGAATCTTAACTACCGCAAATTCGGATGCCACAAAAAAAGCGGTCAATGCAATCAAGAGAACAAGTAATGCTAAATTCAAGATGGTAATTATGTCCAATGATTTCCCCGATTCTCAGGGATTCACCTCCAGAAATAGTTACAGCGCTGCTCGTTAACAACGTTAACGGTTGCACGGCTGATTGTTGTTGAATTGGGCGTATGCATCTATGAGATCAATACATGATATAGATTGTCTATGCTGCATACAGACCTTGTAAGTTGCAAAACAGGAATTCAGGATGAAGTTAATCACAACAAGAAACCACTTCACTTTATTAGGGCTAACCCTTATGCTGTCAGGCTGTTTCTCCGATTTACTCCACCTTAATTCTCCATTTGGACAGTTTACAATATCGCCTTCCCAATAGATATCCACCTCCCCTCTTGCTCATTCCTGTTTCAGAAAAGTATAACATGTTCTGATCCAAACCATCCAGTTGCACGTCATGGTTTGATCACCTTCATCGTATATTAATGAATATTTTGTTCACAAATAGCTTTATTCATGTAATCGAGCAAATTGTATATATCCAATAAGTGCCTTCGAATCAGGCAAAATACAGCGATAAGTTACTTATATTTCTAACAACTTTATGTATAGAATAGACCAATTTTATAACACTACTACCCGTGGAGTTAACCAGCTGAAACATATTTTTAATAAGATTAACAAACCAAAAAGCCCGTTGAATGAATGCTATGCTTCGATCTGAAGGCATTCGTTCAACGGACTCTATGTTCCTTATTCAATTATACTTACACCAAAGCTTTGGCAGCAATATCCGAACGCTGATGTTTACCTTCAAAGCGGATTCGTTCTGCCTGTTCATATGCTTTATTTCTCGCTTCCGCAATATCGGCTCCAAGACCCACAACCCCAAGAATACGTCCACCACTCGTGACCCATTCTCCAGATTCGCTGCGTGCCGTTCCTGCATGGAAAACGACAGCGTCGCTAACTTGATCGAGCCCTTCAATGGCTACACCTTTTGCATACGGTCCCGGATATCCTCCGGACGCGAGCACCACACAAACAGCGGCCTCTTCACTCCACTCAATTTCAATGTCTGCCAGTTTACCATGAACAGTGGCCCAGAAGATATCGAATAGATCCGTTTTCAGGCGCGGGAGTACGACCTGTGTCTCGGGATCACCAAAACGAGCGTTAAATTCAATCGTTTTGGGTTTGCCATCCGGTGAAATCATGAGTCCGGCAAACAATACGCCGCGGAATGGACGTCCCTCGGACACCATCGCTTTGGCCGTTGGTTTGATGATCGTTTCAACGGCCTCTTCAATAATTGAATTCGGGATATGTGGCAGTGGTGAGTATGTACCCATACCACCGGTATTAGGCCCCTGATCATTGTCGAAGACCGGCTTGTGATCCTGTGCAGCAGCCATTGGACGAACCGTCTCACCATCCACAAAGGCCAAAATGGACATTTCCTGACCTGCGAGGAATTCCTCAATGATGACTTTGGCGCCAGCTTCCCCAAACACTTTCTCCACCATAATACTGCGCAGCGCCTGATTTGCTTCCTCGCGGGAATAAGCTACGGTTACGCCCTTGCCAGCTGCCAAACCATCAGCTTTGATGACAACGGGAATCGCCTGAGCATCCAGATAAGCCTGTGCCTGTTCGTAATTGTCGAATTTCTCATAGGCTGCAGTTGGGATATTGTACTTGTGCAGCAGGTCCTTCATGAACGTTTTACTGCCTTCAATCTCCGCTGCATTGCGACGTGGTCCGAAGACCGGGATGCCTGTGGAATCAAACGCATCCACAATCCCGTCCGCCAGCGGATCATCCGGCCCGATCACCACGAGATCCACCTTAAGTTCCACGGCGAGAGCCTTCAATTTATCGAATTCATTCACTGCAACCGGGTGACACTCGGCGAGCTGTGCAATGCCTGCATTTCCCGGCGCACAGTGAATCTTGCCTGCTTTCGGACTTTTCGCCAGCGCCCAGATGATCGCATGTTCCCGGCCGCCGCCACCCACTACCAGAATATCCATTCGTTCCGTTCCCCCTCATGAATTTCAGGATTCATTTCAACATTCTTTCTCAATAGCTGAAAAAGAGGATGAACAAGCTTATTCGCTTGTTCATCGACGTGTGATGCTTTGGTTTTGACGCTTAGTGTTTGAAATGACGGACGCCTGTGAAGACCATCGCAATGCCATACTCGTTAGCCACTTTGATGGACTCTTCGTCCTTAATGGAACCACCTGGTTGGATCACAGCTGTAATTCCTGCCTTCGCTGCCAGTTCCAGCGTATCACCCATCGGGAAGAATGCATCGGATGCCAGAATGGCACCTTTGGCTTGCTCGCCAGCTTGTTCAATGGCAATTTTGGCTGCACCTACGCGGTTCATTTGTCCAGCACCTACGCCTACCGTCATGTCATTCGCCGCAAGCACGATCGCATTGGACTTCACGTGTTTAACGACCTTCCAACCAAACAGCAGCTGTTTCAATTCTTCTTCGGAAGGCGCACGGTCTGTAACCACCTTCAGTTTACTCGCTTCAATGGAATGTACATCGCTCTGCTGTACGATCATACCGCCATCAATAGATGTCACTACGAATTGGCTCTCCCGATTGCGAGCTGCGCTCAACTCGCCGGTTTTGAGCAATCGGATATTTTTCTTCTTCGTCAGGATATCAAGTGCCTCTTGCGTAAAATCAGGAGCCAGTACGATTTCCAGGAAGATCTCGCTCAGTTTGGCCGCTGTATCGCTGTCGATAATGCGGTTGGCTGCGACGATACCACCAAAGATGGACGTTGGATCAGCAGCGTACGCTTTGCTGTAAGCTTCGTAGATGCTTTCGCCAATTCCCACACCGCAAGGATTCATGTGCTTAACTGCAACAACAGCAGGCTCTTCAAATTCTTTTACAATCTGCAATGCTGCATTGGCATCGTTGATGTTATTGTAAGACAACTCTTTGCCGTGCAATTGCTCGGCTGTTGTCAACGTATCTTGTGCTGCAAGCGGTTTACGGTAAAATGCCGCCTGTTGGTGTGGATTTTCGCCATAGCGCAAATCCTGGAGTTTTTCGTAAGTCACCGTCAGACGCTCTGGCAGCGGATCGCCGTTCAGGTTGGAGAGATAATCAGAAATAACTGCATCGTAAGCCGCCGTATGGCGGAAAACTTTTGCCGCAAGCCGTTTGCGTGTTTCCAGTGTGGTATCCCCACTGCTGCGGACTTCTTCCAACACTTTGCCATAATCTGCAGTGTCTACAACGACACTAACAAAGGCATGGTTTTTGGCAGCGGAGCGGAGCATTGTTGGACCACCGATATCGATGTTCTCGATTGCATCTTCATACGTTACGTCCGGCTTTGCAATGGTATCCTGGAATGGATACAGGTTCACGACAACCAGATCAATATAACCCAGTCCATTCTCTTCCATCTGGCGTTTATGCTCTTCGCTGTCACGAACAGCCAGCAAACCACCATGAACTGCCGGATGCAGGGTTTTGACACGTCCGTCCATAATTTCCGGGAAGCCAGTCACATCCGAAATACCGATGACGGGCACGCCCTCCTTCGACAACAGGCTGCTTGTACCTCCTGTCGAAATAATCTCCACTCCCATTTGCGACAGCTCGCGGCAAAAGTCCACGATGCCTGTTTTATCCCATACACTGACCAAAGCTCTTTTGATACTCACAATATGCTCCTCCTTTAATGTCCCATGGCCCCGCGTTTCATGACGAAACACAGCCGATTTATTTCCCGAGAAATATCACAAAATGCGTACCAATTTTCGACTTCTGTTATACAAGTTGAACCAAGATGTTTACACGGGACACTCCGATGACAGAACAACCTTCCAATCGCTGTTATCCCCAGATTTTTTGATTCCCTTTTCTTAAAGGGAAAATCCGGTGATAAAGCGTATGCTTACGATGCAGCTTTCTTTCAGAAAGCTTTTAGGCGAACGCTTCGCTTTTTCAGGTTTTTTCTGTCCTCTCCGTTAATGTGTAAAAAAAATTTTCAACTTATATCAATCCGGTTTCAGCACCGTAACCTGACGGCCTTCCAACTGGACCAATCCCTGAGCGAACCAGGAAACAACTTCCGGGTACAACTGCTGTTCTGCAGCATGAATGGAGCGGCTGATCGATTCAGCCGTATCCTCTGGCAGTATAGGTACAGGATGCTGAGCAATAATAGGCCCAGTGTCCATCCCGCCATCCACAAAGTGCACCGTTACTCCGGTAACTTTAACGCCATAGTCCAACGCCTGGCCGATCGCATCCTTGCCTGCGAATGCTGGCAGCAAGGATGGATGGATATTAATCAACCGTCCTGCATACCGATCCACTACGACAGAAGTCAGCAATCTCATGTATCCGGCAAGGACAACCAGATCAATATTTTTGGATTCAAGCACTTCCACGATTTCGGCCTCGTAGGCCTCTCGGGAATCATAATTTTTCGGTGTGAACAGATGGCAATCCACGCCTGCATCCTGGGCCCGCTGCACAACGCGTGCAGCCGGCTTGTCGCATACCAGCAGATCTACGGATGCATCCAGTCCTCCGTTCCGTGCTGCATCCACCAATGCCTGAAAGTTTGACCCTTCACCAGAGGCAAATACGGCAATCCGGTAGTTCGCCATTAAACATCCGCTCCCGTGAAGGTTACTCGTGCATCTCCTTCAGTCACACGTCCAATGATGTACGCTTCTTCACCAGAGGCTTTCAACTGCGCCAGAGCTTCACTTGCGTCTGCTTCGTTCACAACCAGCACAAGTCCGATCCCCATGTTAAACGTGGTGAACATATCGCGGTTCGAGACCGATCCTTTCTCCTGCAGCAGGCTGAAGATCGGCAGAATCGGCCATGAGCCGTAATCAATATCTACATTGACGCTGCCAGGCAGCATCCGTGGAATATTCTCGATGAAGCCTCCACCCGTGATGTGTGCCATGCCTTTAACGTTGACCTTTTCCAGCAGGGACAGGAGTGGTTTCACATAGATTTTCGTTGGCTCCAGAAGTGCATCACCCAGCTTGCCGCCCAGTTCGGTTACTTCATCATGCAGGTCCAACCGGGCTTCCTCCAACAAAAGTCTGCGTACCAGCGAGAATCCGTTGCTGTGTACACCGCTGGAAGCCAGTCCAATCACCGTGTCGCCTGGAGAGATGGTCGTACCGTTGATGATTTTGGCTTTGTCCACGATCCCCACCGTAAATCCGGCTATATCGTATTCCCCTTCGCTGTACATGCCCGGCATCTCAGCTGTCTCGCCGCCGATCAGTGCACAACCGGACTGGTGACATCCTTCAGCAATTCCGGCAACGATAGCTTCGATCTTCTCGGGGATGACTTTGTCACATGCCAGGTAGTCGAGGAAAAAGAGCGGCTCAGCGCCCTGCACCACAATGTCGTTCACACACATGGCCACGGCGTCGATTCCAATGGTATCGTGACGGTCCATGGCAAACGCGATTTTCAGCTTGGTTCCTACGCCGTCAGTACCGGAAACGAGTACCGGCTCATCATATTTATCTTTGTTCAAACCGAACAGGGCTCCGAATCCACCCAGATCTGTCATCACTTCCGGACGGAAGGTACGCTTCACGTGTTTTTTCATCCGTTCAACCGCTTCATTACCTGCCGCGATATCGACGCCGGCCTTTTTATATGCTTCGGACAAGTGGAATCACTCCTCAATGATTTTCGCCCCTCCTAAATCCTCCCACCCGGGAGGACCCCAAAGGACCTTGGCAGGCCCTCTGGACACCCGCCAAACAAGCGGTGCTGAGGTGGCTGGTATGATCTTGCTATGATTGGTTCGTTCATGTCTCGCGTGTTTGTTCGCCATGCCGCTGGCTTTTAGCCGCGCCTAGGCGAACCACGCTTGGCTGCGCTGCGGGGCAAGCCCGCTTGGGCAGCTGCTTCGCCTTGCTGCCTGGCCCCTGTTGCTCCGCAAGGCGGGGCTAAGGACTCGGGCGGTGCACCGCGGCAGCTGCTTCGCTGCGCTGCCCAGGCCCCTGTTGCTCCGCAAGGCGGGGCTTAAGGGCTCGGGCGGTGCACGGGGGCAGCTGCTTCGCTGCGCTGCCCTGGCCCCTGTTGCTCCGCAAGGCGGGGCTAAGGGCTCGGGCGGCGCACGGCGGCAGCTGCTTCGCTGCGCTGCCCTGGCCCCTGTTGCTCCGCAAGGCGGGGCTTAAGGGCTCGGGCGGTGCCCCGCGGCAGCTGCTTCGCCTTGCTGCCTGGCCCCTGTTGCTCCGCAAGGCGGGGCTTAAGGGCTCGGGCGGCGCACGGCGGCAGCTGCTTCGCTGCGCTGCCCTGGCCCCTGTTGCTCCGCAAGGCGGGGCTAAGGGCTCGGGCGGTGCACGGGGGCAGCTGCTTCGCTGCGCTGCCCAGGCCCCTGTTGCTCCGCAAGGCGGGGCTAAGAGCTCGGGCAAACCTGGCTGCAGCTACTTAGCAGCTGCAGCCGAATTTCTCGTCGCCGCCGAAGTCGAGGTTGGTTGGGTAATCATTATCGAAACATGCGAGGCAGAGCCCGCCTTTATAGTCATCCTGATTGTCTCCCTGAATCGATGCAATCAGTCCATCGGGACTGAGAAAAGCCAGGGAGTCCGCGTTGATCTCACGACAGATCTCTTCCACCGAAAGCTGTGAGGCGATAAGTTCGCGGCTGTCGGGCGTATCAATACCGTAGAAACATGGATTTTTGAACGGAGGCGACGTAATGCGTACATGCACCTCGGTTGCTCCGGCATCACGCAGCATGTTCACGATTCGGCGGGATGTCGTACCCCGTACAATGGAATCATCAATCATGACAACGCGTTTGCCTTCAACCACACGGCGCACGGCGCTCAGCTTCATCTTCACGCCCTGCTCACGCAATTCCTGACTTGGCTGGATAAACGTACGTCCGGTGTATTTGTTCTTGATCATGCCCATCTCATATGGGATACCGGTTTGCTCAGCATATCCAATTGCTGCGGAAATACTGGAGTCCGGTACACCTGTTACCAGATCGGCATCCACAAATGATTCGATCGCCATGCGTCCACCCATCCGCTTACGAGCAGCATGCTGGTTGGCACCATTCATATCACTATCCGGACGGGCAAAATAAATATATTCCATCGCACACAGCGCCTTGCGGTGTTTGTGATGATCGAAGCGGTCTTCGTGCAATCCATCTGCGTCCAATACCAGCAGTTCACCCGGTTCAATATCGCGGATCAATTCCGCGCCGATCGTTTCAAGCGCACAAGTCTCGGATGCGAACAGATACGCATCCCCCAATTTGCCCATCGTCAGCGGACGCAGACCATGGGGATCAGAAGCAACGAGCAGCTTGTCGTTGGTCATGATCAGAAACGCATAACCACCGACAATACGCTGGAATGCATCCTTAGCAGCTTCCACCAAACCCTTAGATGAACGTGCAATCAGATGCGCGATGACCTCCGTATCACTGGTTGTCTGGAAGATCGATCCGCTCTGTTCCAGTTCACGACGGATAGTCGGTGCATTCACGATATTCCCGTTGGTTGCTACGGCCAGATCTCCGTCACGGTACTTGAAAACCAAAGGTTGAGCGTTTGTCAGTTTACTGTCACCGCTTGTGGAATACCGAACGTGACCTATGGAAATATCACCGGACAGGGTCTGCATCAGATCTTTGGTGAACACTTCCTTCACCAGACCCATACCGCGATGATAATGGAATTCATTGCCGTCACTTACACACATGCCTGCACTTTCTTCGCCTCGATGCTGCAGGGCGTGCAAACCATAATAGGAGAGCGATGCTGCGTCAGGGTGTTTGAATACCCCGAACACTCCGCATTCTTCCTTCAATTTGTCGAGTCCTTCCTTGCCAGACCCTTCGTTATAATAATCGCCTGTCCACCACTGTCCTGTCGTCAGTTCATGAGACATGGAATCGCATCCTCCCAGACCTGAGCCAAACCTCCTACAGGTTCGTTCACGGCTGATGTTCCGTTCAATTCGATCGTCAGGTTACTTCCTTCTACACGTCCAATCACAGCTACAGGTACCCCACGCTCACGTACAAACGCTTCAAGTTTGCCCGCTTGCTCCGGCGAAGCCGACAGCAGGATACGGGACTGGCTCTCACTAAAGAGCGCATGATCTGCACGCAGTGCAGTTTCCACATTGACCTGTGCACCCACGTTGCCGCTGATACAGGATTCTGCCAATGCCACAGCCAGACCGCCTTCAGACAAGTCATGTGCCGAGCGAACAAGTCCGGATTGGATGGCTTCCAGCACGGTGCTGAGCAGCGCCTTCTCTGTGTTCAGATCGAGCTGCGGTGGACGGCCTTCCGTTTTGCCATGAACCGCGTATTGCAGCTCGCTGCCGCCCAGCTCAGCTTTGGTCTCACCGAGGAGGATAATCACATCGCCTTCGGATTTGAATCCTTGTGTCGTGATATGATCCGTGTCATGAACGAGACCTACCATACCGACCACTGGCGTTGGATAGATCGAGCCTTTGGCGTTTTCGTTGTACAGACTCACGTTACCACCAATTACCGGTGTATCCAGCACGCGGCAAGCTTCTGCCATACCGTCTACCGCTTTTTCCATTTGCCAGAAGATATCCGGCTTCTCTGGGTTACCAAAGTTCAGGTTGTCCGTAATCGCCAGCGGCTCTGCACCGGAACATACAATGTTGCGCGCTGCTTCACTCACGGCAATCCGTCCGCCTACTTCAGGATCCAGATAGACATAACGTCCGTTACAGTCCGTTGTCATCGCCAGACCTTTGCGAGTTCCGCGAATGGTAATAACTGCTGCATCCGAGCCTGGACGAACTGCAGTGCTGGTACGCACCATATAATCGTATTGATCGTAAACCCACTTTTTGCTTGCTACCGTAGGCGAAGCCAACACCTGTTTCAACGCGCCGCCGAGATCCGACACTTCATCGTAACGCAGGGTGTCGACTGAAGCGCTTTGCTCGTAGTAAGCCGGTACCGAAGATGGCTTGTTGTACACAGGACACTCGTCCACCAGTGCTGTAACTGGCATGTCACCAACCACTTCGCCGTGGTGGTACAGCTTCAGACGTCCGTCATCGGTAACTTTACCGACTTTTGCACAGATGACGCCCCAACGTTCAAAAATCTCCATTGCCTGCGCCTCATCCTTCGGCTCAACAACGAACAGCATCCGTTCCTGGGACTCGGACAACATCATCTCATAAGGCGTCATGCCTTCTTCACGCTGTGGTACCTGATCCAGATACAGTTCCAGACCGTTACCCGCTTTACTTGCCATCTCCGCACTGGAGCATGTCAGACCTGCCGCACCCATATCCTGAATACCAAGCACGATCCCTGTGTCAATCAGTTCCAGACAGGATTCCATTACGAGTTTCTCCATGAACGGGTCACCGACTTGAACCGCTGTCTTCTTGGATTCGGATTCTTCCGTCAGTTCTACCGATGCAAACGTTGCGCCGTGAATTCCGTCGCGGCCAGTTGGAGGACCAACATAGTACACCGGATTTCCTACGCCCTTGGCTACACCGCGCTGGATTTTGTCGTGATCGATCAAGCCTACGCACATTGCATTTACAAGTGGATTGCCTTCATAACTTTCGTCGAACATAACTTCCCCGGCTACCGTTGGAATTCCGATACAGTTACCATAACCGGCAATACCGGAAACGACATGTTCAAACAGATATTTCACGCGGTCACTCTCCAGCTTGCCGAAACGAAGCGAGTTCAGCAGGGCTACCGGTCTGGCACCCATGGAGAAAATATCACGAATGATGCCGCCCACACCTGTTGCCGCACCTTGGTAAGGCTCAACCGCGGAAGGATGGTTATGGCTTTCAATTTTGAATACAACCGCCTGGTTGTCACCGATATCCACGATCCCGGCACCTTCACCCGGTCCCATCAGGACACGTGGTCCACTGGTTGGGAAACGGCGCAACAACGGCTTGGAGTTTTTGTACGCACAGTGCTCGGACCACATGACACTAAATACACCGATTTCCGTATAATTCGGCTTGCGTCCCATGAATTCACAGATCAGCTCATACTCGCTGTCCGACACGCCCATTTGTGCGTAAAGTTTATGTTCTGCGACCTGTTCTGCTGTCGGTTCCTTAGCGGATAGCTGCTGCGTCATGCCGATCCCTCCATGCTTTCAAAATAGATGTAAACATACGTTTGCCGTCTTCCGAGCCCAGCAGCGAGTCCACTGCGCGCTCCGGATGCGGCATCATGCCGACCACATTTCCGCCCTCATTACAGATTCCTGCGATATCGCCCAGGGAACCGTTCGGGTTGCTGCCATACGTAAATACAATCTGGTTGTTTGCCTGCAAACTCGCAAGCGTCTCCTCGTCGCAGTAATAGTTTCCTTCACCGTGAGCAATCGGGATGATAATTTCTTCACCAGGTGCATAGTCACGTGTAAATGGTGTATCTGCATTCGTCACTCTCAATACCGTATCGTGACAACGGAATTTCAGTGACATATTGCGGATCAATGCCCCCGGAAGCAGTCCCGCTTCGGTCAGGATCTGGAATCCGTTGCAGATACCGAGAATATATTTGCCTTGTTCAGCAGCTTTGGCTACCTCATTCATTACTGGTGCGAAGCGGGAAATCGCCCCACAGCGCAAGTAGTCTCCATAGGAGAAACCACCCGGAACCAGGATACAATCATACGCCGAAAGATCCGTTGCCGTGTGCCATACATAATCAACCTCTTGCCCAATGGCATCTTCTACTGCTTTGTAACAGTCAATATCGCAGTTGGAGCCAGGAAACACAAGAACTGCAAATTTCATGGGATTAACCCTCCAATTCGTAGCGGTAATCTTCAACAACGGTGTTGGCCAGCAGCTTCTCGCACATCACAGTCAAACGTTTTTCCGCTTCTTCACGATCTGTCGTATCCAGGGTCAGTTCCATGACTTTACCGATCCGTACACTTTCCACTTCATTGAATCCCATCGAGTGCAGGGCGCCTTGAACGGCTACTCCTTGCGGGTCGAGTACGCTTTGCTTAATAGTGACATAGACGGTTGCTTTGATCATGATCCTTATGTTCCTCCTCAGTAATGAACGGGATAAATGCTTTATGCTGTTAAAAAAGTGGTTTGGAGCTTGCTCCGGGGCGGATTGTTCTTCCGGTCGCTTGTTGTCCCCAGGTTTTTGGATTGTTTTGAACCGCAGTGCGGTTAAAACCCGGGGACAAAGGCGAACGCTATCGCTCCTTTAAGAACAATTCCGCCCCTCCGCTAGTCCATGCGACGTTTTTTAAAGGCCTAAACCTTTTACGTTGCACGGTGTGTAATGGTCGATACTGACCCTTACGTGAAAGCAGCTAATGGTCTTTACGTTACATGAGTGTCCAATGAATTTGAATCTCGCAATCTATCAGAGCTTCCCTACCAGTAGGAAGCCACCGCTATTAAATTTCATCCACCAGTTTGATACTGGCGGAGGGAAAGATTGAGCTGGAGAAGCGGAGCGTTCGCCTTTGCAACCGGAATGTTTCCTTTAGAAAAAGGATCCCAATCAAAACATTCCGGGGGCAACAGCGATCGAAAGCCAAACTTTTCCGCAGCTCACCTCAAACTTTCCATTTATTTCGTTAAACGTTTATAAATATCGACGTATCTTGCGGTTGTTGCCTCCACCACCGCTTGTGGCAGCGGATCGGGCTTACTGTTCTTGTCCCAATCGGTTCCTGCCAGATAGGTGCGCACCGGTTCTTTATCCATGCTGTCGATCTCGATGTCGAGTGTGTAATTTTCTTTGGCCCAGAAGCGTGAAGCATCCGGGGTGAAAATTTCGTCGATCAGAATGACCTTGCCGTCCACGATACCGAACTCAAATTTGCAGTCTGCGAGGATAATCCCACGCTGGTTGCAGTAATCACGGGCGAATTCATACAGACGCAGGCTTTTTTCCTGAAGCTCCATTGCCAGCGTATCCCCAACCAGTTCTTTCATGCGGTCCATCGAGATGTCTTCGTCATGACCTACATCATTTTTGGCTGCCGGGGTGAAGATGGGGCTTTCGAGCTTGGCGTTTTTGCGAAGTCCTTCCGGCAGTTTGATGCCGTTGACCTCTCCGCTCTTCTCATACTGTCTCCATCCGCCTCCGGTAATGTACCCACGCACAACACATTCGATATCAATGCGTTCAGCTTTGCGGGTCACCATAATCCGATCTTTCAGAAGTTCCGGGTCCACAATCAGGTCACCCAATCGGTTCACGTCCGTGTGCACCACATGATTGTCCATCATGTCCCTCGTCAGTTCAAACCAGAAGCTGCTGAGTTTATTCAGCACATTGCCCTTCTCGGGAACCGCCGGGTCCAGCACGTAGTCAAAAGCCGAAATTCGGTCCGTGACCACGATCAGAAAATGTTCCCCCAGGTCGTACAATTCACGTACTTTTCCTTTATATAACAGAGGTGCTTTAACGAGATCTGCCGCTGTGGACAGTGCCATGGAGGCTCACCTTCTTTCAGGAGATATAAAATATAAGTTCAATTCCCCTCATCACGCTAACCACTCCGAATTCAGAACAACCTTTCGATCGCTGTTACCCCCGGATTTTTTGATTCTACTTTTTCCAATGTGAAAATCCGGGGATAAAGGCGAACGCTCTGCTTCTGCAGATTTGCTCTGTCCTCTCCGTCCTTGCTGGCCCATCATTCTGTTCTCTAGCCTTATTGGAGTAATTAGTCGGTCAAACCAAGCTTTTTAAAGATGGTATCCACGTGCTTCAGGTGCCAGGACGGGTTAAATGCATCTTCGATTTCCTCTTCACTCAGCACTTCGGTGATTTCCGGTGTCGATTTCACGATATCCTTGAACTGACGTTGTTCTTCCCATGCCTGCATGGCACGTGGTTGAACGGTATCGTACGCCTGTTCACGGCTGAAGCCTTTGTCGATCAGTTTGGTCAGCACACGGCCCGAGAATGGCACACCGTATGTGCGCTCCATGTTGCGTTTCATGTTCTCAGGGAACACCGTCAGGTTTTTCACAATGTTACCGAAACGGTTCAACATGTAGTTCAGCAGCATCGTTGCATCCGGGAGGATGACACGTTCTACGGAAGAGTGTGAGATGTCACGCTCATGCCACAGGGTTACGTTCTCATATGCCGATACCATATGTCCGCGAATGACGCGGGACAGACCGGAGATATTTTCGCTACCGATTGGGTTACGCTTGTGCGGCATCGCGGATGATCCTTTTTGACCTTTGGCAAATGCCTCTTCCACTTCACGGAATTCACTCTTTTGCAGTGCACGAACTTCAGTAGCGAACTTGTCCAGGGATGTTGCAATCAATGCCAGTGTGGCCATGTATTCCGCGTGACGGTCACGTTGCAGGGTTTGGGTTGAAATGGGCGCAGGCTTCGTGCCCAGCTTCTCGCATACAAATTCTTCAACAAACGGATCGATGTTGGCGTAAGTTCCTACCGCACCCGAGATTTTACCGTACTGCACGTTGTCTGCCGCATGGCGGAAACGCTCCAGGTTCCGTTTCATCTCTTCATGCCACAAAGCCATTTTCAAACCAAAGGTTGTTGGCTCGGCATGCACCCCGTGTGTACGCCCCATCATCGGCGTATGCTGATAAGCGAGTGCCTTTTCACGCAAGATCTCGATAAAGTTCACGATGTCGCGTTCCAGAATTTCATTTGCCTGACGCAGTACGTACCCCAGAGCCGTATCTACGACATCCGTGGAGGTCAGTCCGTAATGCACCCATTTCCGCTCCGCACCCAGACTCTCGGATACTGTACGTGTGAAAGCAATAACATCATGACGTGTTTCCTGCTCGATTTCATAGATGCGGTCGATATCAAAAGAAGCGTTTTGGCGAAGCAATGCTGCTTCTTCCTTAGGGATGACACCGAGTTCAGCCCATGCTTCACATGCACAAATTTCAACTTCCAACCAGGACTTGAATTTGTTTTCCTCCGTCCAGATGGCTCTCATTTCGGGTCTGCTATAACGTTCGATCATGAATTTGTATTCCTCCAGATATTAGTTTGTTCAATCCATTGCAATGCTTCTTCAACATCCTGACAGAGCAGATTGACATGCCCCATTTTCCGTCCTGTTTTCGCTTCGGCTTTGCCATATATATGAAGCTTGGGAATGACACCGAGTTCCATCGCTTCGGTATCCGGTTGACCCGTTCTTGCGATGATTCCTTCCAGATGTTCTCCAAGCACATTGACCATAACGACCGGACTTAACAGTGTAGTGTCTCCAAGCGGCAATCCGCAGATGGCACGAATATGCTGCTCGAATTGTGAGGTCGCACAGGCTTCCATCGTGTAATGACCGGAATTATGCGGCCTTGGAGCCAGCTCGTTCACATACAGTCTTCCATCTGCCGCAACAAACAGCTCCACCGCTAGCAATCCAACCGCCTGCAAGGATTCGGCCACAGCCGCTGCGAGCTTCTGTGCTTCTATCTGTATATTCGTAGCCACTCTTGCCGGAATGATCGAGGCATGCAAAATGTTATTCACATGAATGTTCTCCGCCGGCGGAAATGTCTTGATCTCTCCATTGGTACTTCGTGCAACGACAACGGAGATTTCGCAGTCAAACTTGATAAATTGCTCTAGCACCAGTTCCGCTCCGGTTGCTGCAAGCTCATCGTAAGCTGATGCTGCCTGGCTTGCTTCCCGGATGACCCGCTGTCCTTTGCCATCGTATCCTCCGGTTACTGTCTTCAGCACACAAGGTACACCAAGTTCGCTTACTGCGGCTTGCATGGTGTCCTTGCTTGTAATTTCCCGATAAGGCGCCACTCTTACGCCGGCAGCTTCAATGGCCCGTTTCTCACGCAACCGATGCTGGGTCGTATACAATAACGCACTTCCTTGCGGTACATAGGATTCACGTTCCATCAAGCCCGCAACACCTGCATCCACATTTTCAAACTCATACGTAATCACATCACACTGACGGGCCAGCTCAAGTGCTGCAGCTTCATCGTCATATGCCGCCTCAATCTGACGTGCAACCTGTCCGCAAGGTGAATCCGCCGCCGGATCCAGAGTGACAAAACGGTATCCCATCGCTGTCCCGGCTAACGTCAGCATTCGTCCAAGCTGTCCGCCTCCCAGAATTCCAATGGTCGTTTTCCCTGGCAGCAGGACGCGTTCAGCCATCCCTGCAGCATTCAA
This sequence comes from Paenibacillus xylanilyticus, assembly GCF_047246825.1. Lineage (GTDB taxonomy): Bacteria > Bacillota > Bacilli > Paenibacillales > Paenibacillaceae > Paenibacillus > Paenibacillus xylanilyticus_B. Next base: position 3,293,221 of record NZ_JBFOLB010000001.1, read on the forward strand.
CTCCGTTTTACTCATAGCTCATCACTGCTTTCAATTACTTCACGTTTGATGCGTTCTCTGCGAGCTTCGCAGCGATTGCGGACATCCTCATCGAAGGCGCCAATCATCTGGGCCGCAAGCAGCCCTGCATTGGTTGCTCCTGCCTTCCCAATGGCTACCGTTGCAACAGGGATTCCACCAGGCATTTGAACAATGGATAACAGGGAATCAAGACCATTCAATGCCTTGGACTGCACAGGTACTCCGATTACCGGAAGCATCGTTTTGGAAGCAACCATACCTGGAAGATGTGCTGCTCCGCCTGCACCTGCAATGATAACCTTGAATCCACGCTCGGTGGCCTGCTCGGTATATTCAAACATCAGATCCGGTGTGCGATGCGCGGATACGACCTTTTTTTCATACCCAATCTCCAGTTCGTCCAGCACCTCACACGCATGCTTCATCGTTTCCCAATCCGACTTGCTGCCCATAATTACAGCGACCTGCACTGACATGAATACATCCAACTCCCGTCTGAGCTTTTTTGATAGCAACTCACTTGCATCACGCGTTTCCTCGTGAAATGAAAAAATCCGCTACCCGCGAAAACATCACATTTTCTCCGGACACCGGACTCCAAGAAATACGTATCCCGCATTTGGGCATGCCAAAAGGGGGCTTGCTGTCCGCATCCATATTCATGCGACTCTCAGCCGTATCTCCTCGTAGTCCGGAAATTTACGGTTTCCGGGTAGATACTTCCGGGCCTTATCCCCGGCGTTATACGAGCAAATATCTATTTCAATCAAAGTGACTCATTTCTGTTCAGCCGTGTACAGTTTTCGTTCCTACTCGACCTTATTCTTACCTGATCGACACATCTAACATTCTAACAATCCCCTACAGCTAATGTCAACTTAAAGACGAACATTTAACATATTGACAAATGTATTGTTCGTGATTGAGGTACTTTTCTTGGTTTGCATATCCATTTCATCCCATAAAAGAAAGCCGGCCTCTCTTCAGTCGATCGAAGACAGCCGGCTTCCCGCTACTATTTACTGCATAAATGTATTGATTATTTGACGATGAGTACAGGGACTTGAGCATGCTGCACTACGTTATGACTGACACTCCCCAACACAAATTCACGAATGCCGCCAAGTCCACGACTTCCGATCACAATGACATCTGATCCATTTTCCTTAGCGTAATCAAGCAGTACTTCTGCTGCCGCTCCCTGAATCAGGTCCACGTTTGCCGTAACCCCTGCAGCTTTAATGCGTTCTTTGGCTTCATCCGTCGTCTGCACAGCCAGGTTGTAATAATCATTATTGAGTGATGGCGGCAGCGGCGCAAGCCCTTCCCCGATGAATACACGCGGGAAATCAAAGGCATGAATGACATCAATGACAGCATCCGGAGATACCTTAGCCAGCTCAATCGCACGATCCAGTGCCTTGTTTGAAGCTTTCGATCCGTCGTAAGCCACTAATATTTTAGAGAATAACATGTAAATCCCGTCCCTTCCTTATATGTAGAAACTCCGAAGCCAAATGCTCCGGTCTGACATAAAAACAAATACAAAACCATGTAACCCTATAAACGATCTTAAGCCGATATGAACCAATTACCTCATGTTGCAGCAGGCAGCACTTCTATGTTCTATTTCAGGAAATACCCATAAATGACGGCATTCAGAAACAATAGAAGTGGAATTCCGATGGTGAAGCTCGGATGTTTGGTTTTGTGCCTTTTCCGGTACATCGCGATCCAAACCCCAAGGGCTCCTCCAATAAAAGCAAGCAGGAATAACGTCCGTTCGGGTGTACGGTCACGACGTCGCTGCGCCCGCTTTTTGTCATCTGACATCACCAGATAACCTACCACGTTAATAAATATAAACCACAATATGAGTCCGGTTTGCATATAATTCTAGCGGTCCCCCTATCCCGGGACATCTCCCTGTTCCTCCATTATAGTCCTCTGCAGGGACATGATCAACGCGAGAAGGGAGCCGCATGAATTGTTTAGGGATAATCAGCCCCGCTTAGGGAACCTAGGATTCCTGTTTGGGAATACCGTTCAGGCTGGGAACCCTTTTGCCTGCCTTGGTTGGACGTGCTCCGATGCTTTCTTCCCGGATGCTGTCCTTATTTTGCTGGTTATGAATTTTCTCTGGCTTGTTATGCGGCATCTGTGTCACCTCCTTGGCTTACGTTGCCTGAAAAGGAGGGATCTTATACAGCGCCACACGAAGCGGTTTAATTCACAAAAACCTCGTCAGTATTCATTTGTTTTATACCAACTGAATGCTTAGGCAACCATTTTCCTTCAGGTACCCCATGAACCGTTCTTCATGGCAATTATTCCCCTTTTTTCTCCATGGCTGCCTTCAACAGATCGCCGAGATTGGAACCGATGGATTCCTGTTTGGCATACTGCTTGACCAGCTTTTGCTGTTCGCGTTTGTTCACGTGCTGTTTGTCTTTGTCCAGCGCTTCCGTGATGCCGCAAGGCAGGCATTGCACGTACAAGCCCGCTTTTCCTTCTTTCATTTCCATCTTTTTGTGACACTGCGGACAACGACGGTTGGACAGTCGCTTCTCTGCCGAGCGGCGATAACCGCAATCCTCAGTAGGACATACGAGAAACTTGCCACGTTTCCCTTTCTTCTCAAGCAAACGTGCATTACAATCCGGACAGTGACTATTGGACACGTTGTGGGGTTTATACTCCGCCTTGCTTCCTTTCACTGTGGAGACCAGCTCTTTTGCCATCGAACGTATACCATCCAGAAAAGGTCCCGGTTTCCCCTGTCCACGGGCAATCCGTTCCAGCTCAGCCTCCCAGCGGGCTGTTAACTCAGGTGTGCGAAGCTGCGGTGCAGCCAGTTCGATCAGTTGCTTCCCTTTTCCCGTTGGATGCATGCTGTTCCCTTGGCGATCAATGGTATCTGAGCTGACCAATTTCTCGATAATATCTGCTCGTGTAGCTGGTGTACCAAGTCCATGCTTCTCCATTTGAGCAAGCAGAGCGGCTTCAGTGTACCGTTTGGGCGGCATCGTTCTCCCGCTTTTAATATGACAACGCTGAACGGTAACCGACTGCCCCTGCTGCACATCCGGCAAAAGAGCACGTCCATTGTCTGCTTGATCCTCCGTGCGCTCATCATCGTCATCACTGTAATCTCCGCCGTATACTTCACGCCAGCCGCTGTCTTTTACCGTGGTTCCTTTGACATGAAATGAATCATTGCCAACTTGAACGGTAATCGCTACCGAATCGTATTTCGCCGCTGGATAGAACAGACTGATAAAACGGCGTACGATCAGATCATACAGTTTACGCTCCTCTGGATTCAGCTGGTTCAACAGCACAGTTTGTTCCGTTGGAATGATGGCATGGTGATCCGTGACCTTGCTGTCATCAACGATGCGTTTGGTGATATTCAGATTTTTCCGCAGTAATGGACGCGCCAATGACGCATAGGGTCCGACCGCTACACTATCCAGTCTTTCTTTCAGCGTACCTGTCATGTCCGACGTCAGATAGCGGCTGTCCGTACGCGGATATGTAACCAGCTTGTGCTGCTCATAGAGACGCTGAAGAACGTTGGAGGTCTGCTTGGCAGAGAAGCCATACTTGCGGTTAGCGTCACGCTGCAGCTCCGTCAGGTCATAGGCCAGTGGATGAGGCTCGACCTTTTCACTTTTTTTCACCTGAGCAATGGTCCCCTTACGTCCTTCCACCCGTTTCTTCAATGCCTGGGTATCCTGACTATCGAAGATGCGAGAATCACCGCCCGAAGCCCGCCACACGGCCTGAAACTCTCCAAAATCCGCAGTGAATGTCTCATATTCCTGTGAGCGAAATCCATTAATCTCATTTTCCCTGTCCATGATCATGCCCAGTGTGGGAGTCTGTACCCGCCCTGCAGACAACTGTGCATTAAATCGAACTGTCAGCGCCCTCGTCACATTAAGCCCAATCATCCAGTCTGCTTCTGCGCGGCAGCGTGCCGATTCGTAGAGACGGTCAAACTGGTTCCCCGGTTTCAGTGAAGCAAATCCTTCCTTGATCGCCTTATCCGTCTGGGATGAAATCCACAGTCGTTTGAAAGGCTTCTTCCACTGCGCCATCTGCATGATCCACCGTGCGAGCAATTCCCCCTCACGAGCGGCATCGGTTGCGATGACCAGTTCACCAACATCCTGGCGTTTCATGAGCTGCTGTACTGCCTTATATTGATGATTCGTCTCCCTCAATACCTTCAGTTTCGCCCGTTCAGGCAGGATCGGCAAATCCTCGAGATTCCAGGTGGCATACTTCTTGTCGTAATCCTCAGGTTCCGCCAGTCCCACCAGATGTCCAAGTGCCCACGTTACAATATATTTAGGACCTTCCAAATAACTTTTATGTTTATCACGCGCTCCCATAACTCTGGCTATTTCGCGTGCCACAGACGGTTTCTCTGCGAGTACCAATGTTTTCACTTCACATCTCTTCCTTTCTTTCATACACCTTATGACCCTTGTTCTATCCTTTCATTATATCATTTCACACTAACCGTTTGCTGACGCGATCACGATAAACTATTTATCTCATTCCTTGCCCTAAATTTTCACATGTAATAAAACATAACACAAATATAGTTAATTAAATTTCTTCTGTGCACGGGATCAAGAGTATTTGAAAGAAACAACCATATTTATGCAACTTGTATCCGCTTTTTTGGATAAATATGAGTGTTGTAAGAATACCTTACATGTATTTAGAATGTGACAAAAGCATATCGATCAGTTTCGCTAACACACATCATTTAAGACAGAGAAGGGAGCGTGGATGCATGACTTATCATGGATCTGTATTGAAAAAAAGTGGGGCCCTGTTACTGACGGGAGCAGTCGTCGTTACAACTTGGGGAGGAGCCGTACCATTGGCCTCAGCCGCAACGGCAGCGCCATCAAGTAAAACCACGGTCACAGCAGTATCTGCTGGCAAGGCTCCTGTCACTGCCGCCGCGTTTACAGAAGCCATGGAAGAAGCAGCTACACTTGCAGGTGTGCCTTTTTCAATGGACGAGCTCTCGGGCAAAACCATTCAGCGTAAAGATGCAGCTCTAGCCCTTCAAACCTGGCTGAAGCTGGAGTCCACCACAGAGTCGTTCAAGGATGTACCAGACCAGTCCAGTTATGCAGGCGCCATCGGTGCTTTGAATGCCGCCGGATTAATGAAAGGATATACGGATTCCCTCTTCCTGCCTAACGCTGTTCTAACAGAAAATGATGTCGCCATATTGAAAGACCGCATTTATAACTACATAAAGCCATTTGTTCTGGAGGAAGCGACCATTACGGAACTTCAGGCTGCAATGACGCAAGGAAAGCTTACATCTAAGGAACTGGTTCAAATGTATCTGGATCGGATTGAAAAATACGATGACCAAGGAGTTAGTATTAACGCAGTACTGACCTTGAATCCGGATGCACTGCAAATAGCTGAGGCTTTGGACGAAGAACGTGCAGCCCAAGGATCACGTGGTCCTCTCCATGGTATTCCGGTACTTGTAAAAGACAACTTCGATACAAATGACATGCCTACGACTGCCGGTTGTATCTGTCTGAAAGATTCCGTACCTTCTCAAGATGCGGAACAGGTGAAGAAGCTCAAGGAAGCCGGTGCCATCATCCTGGGCAAAACAAACCTGCATGAATTTGCGTTCGGCATTACTACATCGAGTTCATTGGGTGGACAAACTCTGAACCCTTACGCACTCGATCACTATCCTGGTGGCTCCAGCGGTGGAACAGGTGCAGCCATTGCCTCCAACTTTGCCGCAGCCGGCATGGGTACAGACACAGGTGGATCGATCCGTATTCCATCCAGCTTCAACAGCCTTGTTGGTATCCGTCCAACAATCGGATTGTCCAGCCGTGAAGGGATCATCCCGCTGGCACTGACTCAGGATGTGGGTGGCCCTATGGCTCGTACGGTTAGTGACGCTGCAATCATGCTGGACGCTACGGCGGGTTATGACAAAGATGATGTTGCTACAGCCTACGCCGTAGGCAAAATCCCGTCCAGCTATACCGATTTCCTTGATGTGAACGGCTTGAAAGGTGCACGTATCGGTTTGGCCACAGAGCTCATCCCAAGCACCAAAGCGGAAGAGAAAGCAGTTGCTGATGTTATTAACAATGCAGTGGAAGAACTGAAGTCCCTGGGTGCAACCGCAGTACCAATCAGCATTCCGAACCTGGACGAAATCAATAAGTACCCGAGCTTGAGCGGATATGAATTCAAGTTCCAGCTCAACGACTATCTGGAGTCACTTGGTGATGAAGCACCATATCACAGCCTGTCGGAGATCATCGCTTCAGGAGAGTTTGACAAAACACAAGAGCAATCCTTGAAAGCTCGTGATGCACGGGAAACATTGGAGACAACCGAGTACAAAGACATCGTACTGAAGCGTACTCAGATTACTCGTGAATCACTGCTTAAAGTGATGGCAGACAATAACCTGGATGCCATCGTCTATCCTACTTCCACACAGGCTGCTGGCGTGATCGGTGAAGGTCAAAACTCGGGTGGAAATAACCGACTAAGTCCATTCTCCGGTTTCCCTGCGATCACCGTACCTGCTGGATTCACCACAGACGGTTTGCCTGTAGGCATCGAATTCCTGGGCCGTGCCTTTGATGAAGGTACATTGATCAAACTGGCCTATAGCTACGAGCAAGGCACACATCACCGCCAAGCTCCTAAACTTACACCATAACTTTTCACGTTGAAAAAAATGCATAAATAAACAAAAAGTACACTTACCTCAATATGAGAGGTGAGTGTACTTTTTGTATTACCAGTTAAAACAATCTGAGTTTTCCGCTGCTCAGACATCTATGTTACTTCGTTAGATCCGAATCAGGAACTCTCCATTCCATCACAAGTCCAGCATAGGTTAGGCCGCCTCCGAATCCGAATAAGGCGAGACGCTGCCCTTGCTTCACTTTTCCTTCATCCACGGCCAACTGAATCGCTAGAGGTATGGATGCGGCTGAAGTATTACCGCGATACTCCATGCTGGTGAGTGTACGTTCCAGCGGGATGGGACCACGCTCGCACACAGCCTCGATCATTCTCATATTGGCGCTATGCGGCACGAACCAATCAATCTGCTCAACCTGCAGTCCGGCTTTGGCGATGAGTTTTGGCAGCTGCTCGGGAATCAGCCGGACGGCCCATTTGTATACTTCTCGGCCGTTTTGCACAAGACGTCCGTTCCCCTGAAGGGATACGCCATTCATCTCCGAGGAAAGCCCACTGCTATAGACATGTAAACCGCCCTCACCCTGAGTTCCGGACACCGCTGCGAGGGTATTCCCTTGTCCTTCTGTTCGCTCCAACAAAAACGCTCCCGCTCCATCGCCAAACAAAATGCATGTCGTACGATCAGTGTAATCGGTAATTTTCGATAATGTCTCTGCGCCAATCACCAGCACTTTGCGATACATACCGCTGGTAATCATGCTATCGGCCAACTGTAGTCCATAAACAAAACCTGCGCAAGCTGCGCTCAAATCAAGTGCCCCTGTCTGAGGAATGTTCAGTTGTGCCTGTACTCTGGATGCCGTGCTCGGAAAAGCATACTCCGGCGTACTTGTCGCCACCAGAATCATATCAACATCATGAACGCTAACATTGTATCGACGAATCATGTCTTCCACGGCTTTGACTGCCAGATCGGATACATATTGATCCTCACCTGCAATACGCCGTTCTCTCATACCAGTGCGCTGTACAATCCATTCATCACTGGTGTCCACCATTTTCTCCAAATCAATATTACTTAATATACGATCCGGTACATATGTGCCCATGGCCGTAATCGTTGCTTTCGATTGAATCATACCGGTGATCACCTCTTTAGTTTTTTTATTATTATAGCACTAAGTATTAGTACTTGGTACTAAAAAATGATTAAAAATTATTTATCGTTAATTATTGCTGGTATAAATGTGAATCATTGCTGCCCTTCTAATCTTCATTACCCTACATTTGGCATGTAGATCATATGAAGAAGGATAACCCTTTTCCGTTTAGTATGAAGAATGCCTTAAATAAAGCCATGATCTATAGACACTTCATTCGTAAAGGTGGACAATAAACAAATCGTTTTACATTACTGATAGATAGAGATGAGGTTTTTAACATATGGAAAGAGAAATTAACGTCCTTGCGATTTCTGGAAGCCTGCGAAAACAATCCACGAACACCTTGCTCATGCAGGCTATGATAGGACTTGCTCCCTCTGCTTTAAACTTTCATGTATATGATCAGTTGAATGACCTCCCTCACTTCAACCCGGATCTGGATGTAGATGACGGTCCAGTCCCTGTCCTACATTTAAGATCCCAATTGAAACAAGCAGATGGTATCCTGATCTGTACACCCGAGTATGGGAACGGTATCCCGGGAGTTTTAAAAAATGCATTAGATTGGATTGTATCTTCCGGAGAATGGATGAATAAACCTACAGTGGTCGTTGCAGCTTCTCCCAGTCCATTGGGAGGTGATAAAGCTCATGATTCCATACTGCTGACTTTAAACATGATTAATGCTCATATTTTATATGACGCCTCTTTTACAATTCCTCACATTACAATGAAAATGAACAAACAAGGCGAAGTCATCGACCCCGATACCAAAAAGGCATTGCAAAATTCACTTTTGCGCTTAGCTGAAGTGCTTACTAGCGTGGAGAAGTAATTTCCATTTTTCTTAAAAGCAAAAAACAGCCCGATGGAACATTTCGGGCTGTTAAAAATTATAATCTGTACTCACTCATAGAAAAATAAAAACCACCACCGATTACATCGGCAGTGGTTCTTTGCTTGGCAACGTCCTACTCTCCCAGGACCCTTCGGTCCAAGTACCATCGGCGCTAGAGGGCTTAACGGTCGTGTTCGGGATGGGTA
>NZ_JBFOLB010000002.1:0-620596 GCF_047246825.1 Paenibacillus xylanilyticus
CCGATTTCTCAGCGTCGATCTTGCAAGCAAGATCGTTACTCACTCGTTGTTCAGTTTTCAAAGATCAAACTTCGTTTCCGACTCTTTCAAAGCCGGAATTAGAATATACCACATATCTTTATAACTTGTAAAGATATTTCTCAAAATATTTTTTTGAGTTTTCCGGGCTTTTGCGGCCGGAAGAATAATATATCATTTTGGGAACCAGCTTGATAGTTGTAAATTATTCCAATAGTAATTTACCACATCATAGAGAGCAGCTTCCCTTTATATCTTCCTTTTTTCTTAAAACCACCCATAATTAACTCTCCAATAAAGTCTGCACAAAATTGCACTCTTCAAAGGTCTTTTTCCAGAATCGGAATATCATTTAAGACTCATGAATCTGACGTTGACTTTAGTTCCGATATAACAATTAGGTAGGAAACCATTAGAAGATAAACGATAACCCAGGAATACGCTTCATGAGATCTGTCGCTTCTTCTTCTGTAATGCGCATTCCACATCCGTCCTCATGGGCTTCCGTAAACAAATAGTCACTCCCATCTTCCTTCAGAAAGCACAGATCATCTGGCAAAGAAGGATACAGCCAATCCAGGAAACTATCAGCCTCTTCCTTTAGGATCTGTCCAGAGCCTGGCGTACATTCATATATATAGTAGATTCCTTCAGTATAAAATGCTCTTGTCTTCATCATCATTTCTTCCGTAGTACAACTCTCAATCAGATACGGCTTCAATCTCTGTAAAACTCTTGCTACTCCTGCAGGAGTATCCTCTCTGTATCGTCTGTCCACCAGGAAAAAGCGACCCGTCTTCTCGATCAATTCGTCAATTAATTGTATGTATGCAGCGCCTCTTGGAGCCGTATGAAAAGGTATCGCTCTCAAGCAAATCCCCCTTAATATTCAACTTGTTCCGATGATTGCAACAGTGTCACACAATTGCATTATGGCATAGGCTGATATCACCAATCCAAATACAGGAGGCTTATCACATGGCATACGGACCTGGCTCAGTTTCATCTCCGTCAACTACGGGTTATCCCTATCCTTATTACCCACCAGCACCGCAACCACCTTATCCCTATCCTTATCCGTACCCCTATCCATACCCGCCGTTTTACCCGCTGCCCTTGCCGATTTCCGTCGGCGGCCCTTGGTGGCATGGCGGATATCCGGGAGGCGGGTATCCAGGCGGCCATCACGGACCCTTCCCTGGTGGTGGCTATCATGGCGGCCCATACGGTGGAGCTCCCGGGGGGCATGGAGGCCCTTCAGGTGGAGGTTTTCACGGTCATCGCTTTTTCCAGCAGGGATAACATTCGAACCATTCAGGAGCTGCTACATGCAGTTCCTGCAATTTTAATTTTTACTATTTCATTCGTTGAATAGCAACCGCTTCGCCATCCAGAAGACCTAGGTCAGTACTCAATCTCATCCATGATCTCCAGGTTGCGGTTGGAGGCTTGCAGCAGGCTCGTAAACGTGTCTGTTATATAATAAACAAAATCCGGATCATGGACATAAATGATAATCTGACCATAACTTCCCTGATCTGAAGGATCAAAGTCCAGCATTAGATAAAGGGAACCCCCAGCCATCGTCGCAAATGGAATCCACGGTTTATGAAATAAATAAGGCTTGATCTCCAGATCCAGTTTACTGATCTCTTCTGCTGAATAGTGCTCATCCAGCTTCTCATCCCGCTCGCAGAAATATTGCTTGGTTTCCCGGATTTCCTGCAATGACATCAAGTAAAACGGGGTACATTCCTCTCTCTCGGCATCGCCAGGATAGAGGACATGAAATGCATAACCACTGCCATTCTTGCACTTGTAGAATTCCCGAAAATCTTCTGGCAGGCGGACACCAAACTCTGTCTCAAAAAGGGCCAAGCTGTCTTCGGAAGCCCCTCCCAGCTGCTGATATTCTTCATACAACTGTCTAATCTCTTCATCCTTCACTTTTTTATTTAATAATTCATTCAAATGATTCATCAGCTCATTCATTCTTTCGTTCATATCCGCTTGCATAAGACTCCCCCATTCTCAGCTGTTTTATGTCCGTTCACGCATATACGCCTTGTAGCCCCAGAACGCCTCCTCTTCCCCACCATCTTCGATCAGGATCATGACTGCGTAAGAAAGCATATTCAGCCACTCTTCCATCAGAGCAACCTGTTCATCCGAAATAAGTTTGTTGCTGCGAAGCATTCCATCTGGCTCGACCGCCCATGAACGCCCCAGATGAAGTATGCTCCATAAACAAGCCATCACCTCTCGATCCAGTGCAGGCTGCCTAAGCTCCGGTGCCAGAATGTGGAGAATTTCCATTAACTCATGAAAATTTTCTTCAATTAAATGTCCACGAAAAAGGACGCAGGCTTCCAAGAAACGCGGTTTCCATTTTGGGATGATCTACATCATCATAGAAAAAGGCATGACATTTCAACAAAACGAGAGCATCTTCAGTCTTCAATTCAGTTCCCCTCTTCTAAGCTCCTATGATCCAGATACCCGTCCTACCAACGTAAAGGTTCTTCTCCACGCCACAAAACAAAACGCTCCAGTTCACGGAGAGTTCCTGTTCCAATACTGTAGTCATCCATTCGGTCGGAATGCAGATCAAGGATATGCACCATGCCCCCAAACGTACCTACTGCGAGCTTGGATTGATCAGGTGAGATTGCCAGAGAATAGATGGTGCTGCCTACAAAATGTCTCCATACCTCCTGACCCTTCTCATCCACACATTTGAGGTAACCGTAAGCATCGCCAAGAACCATACCTTCTGGTATTTCTACTGCAGCATATACACGAGCACTTTCATCCATAATAGGCCAATCTTCTTTGGATTCATTGCCTTCCACTTCATCCAAATTCACCTGCATCGTAACTCCATTGTAAAAATGGCACGCATTAAACCAGACGTACTGATGATCTCTGGTAAACACCGCATGATGCGGGTAACTGGATTCCGGATAAAGCACATAGGTATGATTACGTTCACGATCAAGAAGCATATGGTCACTAACCTGACTGCCAAACGCAATCCATCGACCATCCTGAGATACCGCTGCATGCCCCATGGAAATTTGTGTATCCTCCAATTCATGCTCCTCCACCTCTGCAGGATCAGGGTGCATCGGAGATACCTTGCCATGCTCCACCAGGTAAATTCCGTAATGGGACAAAATGATGAGCGCCTGACCGCGATCAAACGGAATGAGACCTTCGAGTGTGCGTTCCGGATATTCACAGTCTGCAAGAGACTCGATTCGGGGCAGCGCCTGGTGAATGGCTGATTGGATGTCGTCCCAGCGGAACAACGCCAATTCTTTTCCTTCCAGATGACGATCTGGCTGTGTAATCACGCGGATCCCCTCACTGCCTGCCAGAGCATACTGTTTACCATCCGGGGACTGCCCAGCGAATTGATATTGTGGAAAAGAACGCACGTTATCGGGATCAGCGGTATATACGCATCCTTTATCCGTCAGGAAACCACTATTAAAGACAACAGTATCGTTATCCAGATATCCCGCTACGCGCACAGCCTGCATAGATGACTGAAATGTTTCATTGAAAGGCCAGGTTGCCGCAGGCAATTCCTTACGCAGTCGATGCAGATCGTTTTGTACGTTTGCCTTCTTCACCATGTCCCATACTTGCGCACTGAACTCTGCCCGTCCGTCGTTCGCCAGTTTCGATTCATCCGGCTCTTCTCCCGCGATACTTCTGCGTACAAAATCATTTACACTCTGGGCGTAGCGTTTCCCTTCATTCCTCCACTTTTCTGCAATTTTTTCGTTTAACCAACTCATCCATGATTCCTCCACTCCGTCTCAATTCATGATTCTACAGTGATGTGCGAGCAAAAATTGCTCTATATCGTAATCCGTGGTCCCTTCCACCCCGTGGATCTCTTCATAAAAGAGGGCAATTTCCCTGCCATTCGCATAATTAAAACGCAGGTATCCACCAATGGAAGCCATGAAGAGCTTGCATGTATACTCACTTTCCATCACAGCGTCCCACTTGAACTGTGCTTGACATAAGCTGGCTAGATGTTGGATTGACATCCCATCCTCGTGATCTTCCAAATGATAAAAGGTGTGATTCCTCAGCTCATTCCAGGGTTCAAAATAGCTTGGCTTTATCGTTTCAGCTTGACCGTAATACCCACAATAGATCCGGTCCAGCGTGTCGCCAAACTCCGATTCCGTATGTTTCCACAAAGTAATCTGCTCATCGTGGCGAGGGAGCCACAAAAGTCCGTCAATTTCAGGATGAATGGCCAGAAAGTCGCCATCCACGGAGCTGCCTATGCTAATACAATCCTCCAGCTGTTGTTGACTGACAGGGGTATCGTCGGTATGCATCCAAAAATCATATTCCGCAAAAGGCTTCAATACCTCGTGATCCGGCCGCTGTACGTTCATCCAGCCCGAATAGGTTCCTTCCCCATATTGCTCTAGCCACTGCCGATAAGAAACTGGCAATGAAACGGAATGCTGCTGCTCAAAACGTACAAGCTCCTCTGCGGATACTGGCTTAAGCGTACGGGTTACCACATACATTAATGACATCTCCTATCTTCAGGTCATTCATCTACAAAACCAATGATGGATTTTTCAGGCAAGCTCCTCCTGAACAATTTCTGTTTTTACGCCTTTACGATTCACGATGCTGATGGAGAACGCATCATATCCATTCCGTTTAACCAGGTTAAAATCCATACATTCGCCAGTGATCAATTCGTAGGTTCCGTCATCATCCACATCTTCTCCGAATTCCTCATCCCATGGAACGTTATAAAAGGCTGACAAGTGGACTTCAAATGTATCCTCTCCCTCCACGTCCAGATATGGACGCAGCGACCTTTTGCTCAGTTCTTCCTCCGGATAGGTTTCACACAACATTGCATCATAACCATGTTTAGCTGCATCGATAAGCAAATAACGATCTCCGGTCACAGTGTGCTCTGCATATACGATTACTGGTGTCGAATCCTGCCAGGTTATCAGATCATCTTCCATCAAGTCACCATAATAAAAGATATGGAACTTGTCATGACCATCCTTTGTCTGCAACTTGCCTTTCCACTCGACTTCCTGGTTCTCCCTATCTGTTTCTTTTTGAACGATCCCTTCCAGATATGCTGGTCCATTATGTACGCCAAACAAATTCATGATTTCGCCTCCACATTATTCATTCGTATCCATACGATTTTTTGTTCTTCATCAACCGTAAGGTTTACATCCACATTCAGCTTATCGTGAAATAATGCCGTAATGTTTAAAAGTATGGGTCACGTGCCGGTTCACTTCCTCCATTATGGGAACGAGTCATCCCCTGATGAATAATAGATTTTACCAAATTCCTATCGCCTTAGCCCGTCGTTTCGTAGGTATAGATCTCCTGCTCTTCTTTGTTATAAAAATGAAGTGAGGTTGCAACTTCATTCCATTCCTCCTCGTCCCTTCCCTTGGTTCCTCCTCAGCCTGTCTTGTGCAAAAGCTTGGTCAGCGTACGGACCATCTGGTCCCTGTTCTTCGCTTCCTTCATGTAAACCGGAAGATAATGCGACGCCGTCTTGAACGGTATATTCCCACGTCTCACTCGCAAATCGGCAGAAACATATGAAATCAGGTAATTTAAATGCGCCCGATTAACAGCCCACACCAATTTACCTCGAACATAGTCCAGAAAATATAACTCCATACCGTAAATCGGATCTCTCCCATCCCGAGTGTCCATAATATATCTTCTGCAAACCCGCTTGCTATGCAGCTGGGCTTGATTGACGGCGCCGCAGTGTGGACAATCAATATGTGTTGATTTGTGAGAAGTCTGTTTCTCGTCCGTCACTTCAATATTGAACCAGCGTTCACACAGGGCACAATTACCCTTGGCATGATATTGATATACCGGCTTTTCCACCCCATAAGCATAACATGTTGAGCATTTCCACTGCATTTGATCCTGACATTGCTCGATAAAAGCGTGACCGCCGCATGCCTGACATTTGACATCGACACGTTCACCTCGGCGGAGCACCCAATAGAAGTTATATTTATAGGCTCCTTCATCCTCGAACCGTTTCATTTCAAATCCACTCCTCTCACTGGAAACTATGTTTTATATGCACTACCGCAAATTCAACCATCAATATTTCCCATTTTACCCTACTTAAAATTAAAAGTAACTCCATCGCGTAGTACAAGAAACGTGTCTATATCTGCGGAAATTTAAAAAAAACGAATCACCTCTGGAGAGTGTGTTTCAGGTCACACCTGTCTCCAGTGAACTGTCGTACACTAGACATGGCTGCATCATGATATTGGTTTATTTGTGAATTATATCACTTGAATAAGGTTGTGTTTCCCATGTTCTCCTGGTTGAGTCTAATCAAATTGTCTTTTGCATTGACATTAAGTACGGCCGTCCTTTCCCATTGCAATGCTGCGGAAATAGATAAGCCTGTTCAGCACGACGCTGCTCCTGTGGAGTCAACCAGTCGTCAACCTGTTGATCCCGTCATCCGCAGAGAAGGCTCAAAAGTGTACATTGAGATGACAGCCCAAGTCACCGATATCGAGATCTCCGCAGGAGTAATCTATAATGCCTGGACTTTTAACGGCACCGTACCTGGACCCATTCTGCGCGTAACCGAAGGCGACACATTAATTTTCACTTTGAAAAATAAGGATTCTGCCTTGCCGCACTCCATGGATTTTCATGCCGTACACGCTTCACCAAGCAGCAAATTCGTAGACGTTATGCCAGGTGAGGAGGGTACGTTTACTTACAGCACCTCGTCGCCCGGAGTCTTCATGTATCATTGCGGAACAAGTCCGGTTCTTGCCCATATCGCGAACGGCATGTATGGCATGATTATTGTTGAGCCGAAGGCCGGCTACCCTTCTGACGGCCAGATTGATCGTGAATACACACTCGTACAAAGTGAATGGTACAAAGAGCATAGCTACGATGCTTTTATGAATGATGAGCCGGATTACGTAGTCTTTAATGGCAACGACTATGGTCTGGTCAACTCTCCTTTGCTCGCCAAGACTGGTGATACGGTGCGAATTTATGTAAGCAATGCAGGGCCAAACGAAGTCTCCTCCTTCCATGTCGTCGGGACCATTATGGACCGGGTCTACATGGATGGAAATCCCCGTAATATCCAATATGGATTACAGACGGTTATGCTTCCTGCAAGTGGAGGTGCAGTCGTCGAGTTTACCGTAACGGAAGAGGGCGATTATCCCATTGTAACCCATCAGTTCAAACATGTGTCCAAGGGTGCTTCTGCTGTTCTTCGTGTAACCTCTGATGGCAAGAATCACGGAGGAAAGGCGATGAAACACTAGTCCCTGCTATATCCCCAACACATAAATCGAATGAAACGAGGTGGATCCTGATCATGATGTGTGGTTCTCAAATCAAGGCTCCATGCTTTGTCAAAGTCCCCCTTTTCCAGCACCTCGCACCGGAAGAATCCACCCTGCTCGCTTCCTTGCTGCAATCACGGAGCTATCATAAAGGGGAAATTGTTGTGAAGGAAGGGGAAGGTTCAGCTAAGTTATATATGGTTCATCAGGGATGTGTGAAATTATCCAAATACGCCGAGAACGGCAAAGAGCATATTGTCCGCTTCCTGTTTCCCGGTGATTTCTTCGGACATGACGCTCTGTTACACCAAAAACCGTATGGAGTTCATGCAGAGGTGTTGGAAATATCGACTTTATGCACCCTTCATAGGCAGGACTTTGACAGATTAATAGACCACAATCCGATGCTTGCTTATCATTTTCTTCTGGCTGTTTCCGATCTTCTTGAACAATCTGAAGACTGGAATACTGCCCTTAGTTTAATGAAACCTGAACAACGAATTGCTAAGCTTTTATTGAATTTCCATGCGAGAAATATGAAGACAAATGGAATCAAGCTTCCTGTTTTCAAAAAGGATATGGCACTGCTGGCAGGCATTACGCCCGAAACCTTGAGTCGCAAACTGGCCATCCTGCAGTCTGAAGGTCTGCTTCAGGTAGCTGGGAATGTCATTCATCTTCTTCAACTGGAAGAGCTTCAGCAAAGAATTCAATAATCCGGGTATAGAGCCCGCGAACAGGAACGTTTTATAACTCATACAAGATGTGAGTATCGTCACAGTGCACCACGAGGATCAGGTATACAGTGATAATAAAAGGAACACTCTACAGGAGGTTAACAAGATGAGTACAATCGTAAAAATGGACAAACAGGCGATCATGCTTAAAATGGAAGAATTATGCTCCGTGTTGCTACAGGATAAAGGTTACCGTGAGATGCGGGAGATGATCGATCAGTTTGCCGCAGATGAGCAGGCTACAGCGCAATATGAGCAGTTTATGGAGAAACATCAGGCTCTGGAGGAAAAAGAACGTCAAAATATTGAATTGCTGACATCCGAAATGCAGGTGTATGAACAAGAAGAACGTGCGCTCTATGAACACCCGCTTATCCGCAGATTCATGTATGCCCAGCGCGAGTTTAGCCTTTTGCATCAACAGATTAGCCAGTATTTCACCAAATCCGTTGAATTAAACCGGCTGCTCAAACCGGGTGAAGTGCACAAGGAAGCATGTGGTTGTGGAGGGAACTGTTCAAGTAATCATTGAGAAACCACTCGTATTCATTGGCAAGATAAAAGAGTATCCGAACCTCAACATTATACTTGAGCGGATACTCTTTTTTGGTACGCTGCTTTTACTTGGAGATTTTACAGATCAAGCAGCAGGGACACGAGAAGCCCCATAGAAGCAATAAAGCCTACGATGGGCCCGCCTTCTTCAAAAGCTTCAGGCATCATGGTGGAGCAGATCATGGCTATAATACCGCCACCTGCAAACGCCCCAATGGCCGCAGCCATCTCATCCGGAAGCTGTTCCAGAAATAGATACCCACACAAGGCTGCAAGCGCAGAAATCAGTAGTACACCAAGCCACATCAGGATAATTCTGGACTTGGTGTAGTTATTGCCTCGCAAACCCACTGTACTCGATAGACCTTCAGGGATATTGCTGACGAAAATAGAAACGATGAGTACCACACTCACGCCCTTTCCGGTCAGCAGGCTTGCGCCTAGCATGATGGATTCCGGAATAGCATCCATAACCGTACCTGCAAAAATCCCGAGCCCGCTCTGGCTGCTGCCTCCGGGTTTCGAATGTGCTGAACGTTTGCGCCCAGCACCGCCTTTACTGGAAATAAGCAGGTCGAACAAAGTGTACACCACAGCACCCGCCGTAAATCCGATTGCTGTCGGGATAATCCCGCCATCATTCAGTGCATCTCCAATCAGTTCAAATGAAGCTGCCCCAATCAATGTTCCCGTACCAAAGGCCATAATCCAGCCGATCACCCGTTTGGGAATCTTGAGAAACAGTGCCGCGAGCGCACCAATAACTACTGCTGAAGCGGAGATGCCTCCCCACATGAATGCAGTCCACATCCGGGTCATCCCCTCTCATGTCTATATAACATCTATCCTTTCATTAACCTGGGTTGCTGCCCCAAAAACATCAAGGAGCCATGCCGCAAGATAAGATGCATATTGCGTGATCGTTTGTATTCCTCATCACATGCCATGTGATCTATGTCACCCGTTAATTTCAGATATCGCGTTATGATAAAATGATGCTGACTGATACTAAAAGAGAACAAACCAAGCCAGGAATTGCACCGCTCCAGCAATCTCGATCATGCCCACTTTCATGGGACGCAGAGTCCGACCAGCATATACATATGCTCGAACAGCCGAGTTGACATATGCTAAGCTCATCCATGGATATCCGGCTAAGACGGGAATGATGAGCAGGATGATATGCAGCAGACGGGTCATGGTTACCCAGCGTTTGTTGTTTCGTTCCCGGAAGACTGATTTCACAAAGAATGTACTTCCTGTAAAATGTAAAAAGGAAAACAACAGAACGCTTGCCATACGGTAATCCCAGACTCCCGTTCCAATGAGATATGCTGCTGCGCCTCCAAGCGAGAACATCAACATGGCACACAGATCATTCGTAAGCGAACGTTCAGCCTTGTGTCTGACATGCCAGATATTAACGAGCAATAATATGACCAGAACTGGGCCAAAGGCCAGTATGGAAGGATGCCCGATCAACGGGGGCACCAGACATACCGCTGCAGCCATCCCATATATAACTGCCCATGTGTACAGGCGGCGATGATCCGCTTTTCTTTTAAGAGATTGCAGCATAGGGTATACCGCCAGGTATAGTCCAAGCCATGCCATAAATAGTGGCAGATGCAGCCACTGTGGTCCGCTGGCCATTACGCCTGCCGCAAAAGGTACACTTACCATGGCCCACCCGCCATGTTCATGAGGAATAACGATTCTAGGTACTGTCACTTCACCATTGACCTCCTAATGGATATGGATATAGAAAGGAAGAATCTTAATGCGCAGGGAAAACAAAGATACGGCAGCGGAGTTCCTCCAACAGTTCCCCATTTTCCAGGATCTGAGTCCTGAGGAATTGAAGCAGGTTGAGGATATCGCCATTTCAAGAAACATTCATAAAAAAACGGTTATTTTTGCCGAAGGCAGCGAAAAGGAAGCTGTATTTTTTATCCGAACCGGCATCGTAAAAGCATATAAAACGGATGAGAACGGGCACGAGCAGATCGTTTCCTTTCTGAAAACGGGAGATATGTTCCCGCATACGGGCTTCTTCAACGCCCATCCTTATCCTGCTACAGCGGAAGCCATCACTCCAGCGGAATTGATTGCCATCCCGGTCAGACTGTTTGAACGCTTGATGCTAAATACACCAGCCATTGCGATCAAAATCATGCGGGTACTCGGCGATAAAATTCGCGAACTGCAGGATAAACTGCAAGTGCTCTCCGGTCAGGACGTGCGCAACCGTGTGCTGTCCTTCCTGTTGATGTTGGCTGAGCAGCATGGTCAGCCTTCCGGTCACAAAATCATTATCAACCTGCCCATGACCCATCAGGAATTCGCCAATTCCATTGGCACGACCAGGGAAACAGCCAATCGTTTGTTGAATCAGCTCACCAAGGAAAATCTGCTCGAAGTGGATCGCAAACAAATCATTATCCATGATCTGCAGGCCTTGAAGCATCAACGCGACACGTAAGCAGATATCAAAACTCTACCTCTAATGCTAAGATTTAATGAACATAAAATCGTATAAACTAATTACGAATGAAAAGACCTTAACACCAATGACACTGTTGTTAAGGTCTTTTGCCGTATTCACTCGTCATGCAGCATATTATGCTGAAGGAAGATCCCTTTTCCCCATATCACTGAACATGCCCGCATAGAACTTTACTTCCCCAGCTTCATTGCGGATCGCAGTAATACTCAGCCATTCCAAATATATCTCTCCGTTTTTCTTCCGGTTCCATATCTCTCCCTGCCAATACCCTTGCTGCTTCAGATCAGCCCACAGCTGTTCATAAAACGATTTATCCTGTTTGCCTGATTTCAGCAGGCTGGGCTTCTGCCCAACAGCTTCATCGGAACGATAACCGGTTACTGCTGTAAAAGCCGGATTCACGGAGCGAATAACGCTGTTTGTATCCGTAATCAGGATGGCCTCGATCGTGTTTTCCAATATGCTCGCAGACAGTTGAAGCTTCTCCTCATAGAACATCCAGAAGACAAGCACCAAACTCACCAGTGCAATCATTGAGAGTGCCATAAATCCGATCGCATAATGACCTGTCATGCTGTAGAGCAGCGTCAACATTAATGGTGGGAAAAAGCCGCCAAGTCCACCCATTGCAGATATAATACCGTTAGCGACACCTGGTTGTTTGACGAAATACATTGGGACCAGCTTAAAAATAGTTCCGTTTCCCGTACCGGCGCATAAGGCAACGGTCAGGCAACCAACCGTATACATGTAAATTGACGGCGCGAAGGATAATACGATCGCCGCAACAGTTAATCCGCCGAATACAAACATCAGTATTTTAAAGGAATTAAAGCGGTCGCCAAGCCAGCCCCCGACCGGACGCATAATGGTAGCAACCAATATGAATCCCGCTGTACGTATCCCTGCATCCACTTTATCCATCTGAAAGTGACTGACCAGGAAATTGGGAAGGTACACGGTGAACGCAACGAAGGAACCGAAGGTCAGGAAGTAAAATAAACACAGCAGCCATAATTTAGGACTTCGCGAGACCGCTTTTAATTGTTGGATCAGCGGTACGTTAACCCTTGTTTCCTGTTTGTCACCCAATACAAAATTCAAGGCAGCCATTCCCAGCAGCAGAATGCTGTACAGGAGAACTGTTTTGGACCACCCCATTTGATCCGCAATCAGCGGAGCACCAAAAGCAGACAATGCAGTTCCCAGATTACCGATACCATAGATCCCGTTAACAAATCCGTGTCTCTCTTTGGGATAGTATTTGGGCAGTGAAGTTACACCTACGGAAAACACCGCTCCGCCAATCCCGAGAAAAAAACCACCTATAATCAAATCCAGAAAAGAAGTGGATCGGCTGATCCACCATATTGGCGCGAGCAGCAGAACAAAACTGATCATAAAAATATTGCGTGCCCCATATCGGTTCGTCCAGTATCCAATCGGGATCCGGGCAACTGAACCAATGAGTACAGGAATAGCTGTAGACCAGGCTAGCTGTGAAGAGGTCAACGCAATATCCTCTTTAATAAATGGCATTAAGGAAGATAGTATAACCCACACCATGAACCCGAGAACCAAACTTGCCGTTTGCAAAGGCAGTTGGACTTTGCCTTTGTTCTGCATTTACATCGCCCTTTCTTTGTTTGGTTTTTGATCTGGATAAACAGACCCGTCACGTCTGCGGTACAATACATAACTGCGCTTAAGGTAACCGAGCGGCATGCTTAACATGTGCACAAGCCGGGTAAACGGAAAGACGCAGTACAGGACAAACGAAAGCAGGATGTGTACTTTAAAGTTCATAGGCACGGTCTGCATCAACGTTGGATCAGGCTGAAATACCATTAACCCGCGCAGCCAAGGGTTGATCGTAGTACGGTAATCAAAGCCGGTATGATTTACTGCATTAGCAGATGTCGCCAATATACCGGTTATGATGACGACAAGAAGCATGCCGAGGGCAATCCAGTCCCCTGTAGTGCTTGTCGCTCGCACTTTGGTGGCCACGTATCTGCGTACCAGCAGTATGACTCCCCCGGCAAACGCGATAATTCCCGCAGGCAACCCGCCCGCAATGGCAATCAGATGATAGCCTTCGTCACTTAGGCCAATCCAGCGATAGAATTCCACCGGAACAATTAATCCGGCAATATGGCCACAGAGCACTGCGAATATGCCAATATGAAACAGCAAGCTTCCCCATTTCAGCATACGTTTTTCTAACATCTCACTGGACTTGGATGTCCAGCTGAAAGGATTCGTTACGTACCTCCAAATGGTTGCAGTTACACAAAAAATGAGAACCATGTAAGGGAGGGCCCCCCATAAGAACAACTCCGGTGTGCTCATCGGCTCCCCCTCCCCATCCAGGTTGACACGGCTTGAGGTGCCTGGGTATGGTCCTGAACTTCTTCGTCAACATGAGCAGGCTTGGGGATAACCTTCAAGACTTGCTTTAACAATGGACTGTAGGGGCTGTTCTGCCCCAATACACTATCTGTGATCGTTACCAAAGACTTATAACAACTCGACACCACTCCATAAGCATCTTCAGAAGGAGCCTCCGCTATAAATTCAAGCACCATGGGCAAATAATCGGGCAGCTCATTCAATTCCATGTAAAACCCCGCAGCTTCGTATCTGCGTTTCAAGTCAATTAAAGCAGGCCCCCGGTCCCTTTCGTCTCCATAGAGAGCATAGGTTAAGTATAAATTTGATTTTTTGTCAAAATCAAACGTCCGTACGTATCTGTCCTGCCAGATCGTGGAATCCACAGATTCCGCTTCGTCGACAAATGTAAGAATTACCCTTTTCATTGTTTCATCCGTGAAAGATTGCACAGCAGATCGAACACCCTGCAGCCCTTCTCTCCATGCTGTATCTGGATATTGCAGCAGATAGGAGGTCAGCTTACATGCTTTTCTAGCCCCACCCATCCGTTCGTCCGATGCCTGACTCCATTCCGTATTTATATCGGTCGTCATCGTAGTCGTTGTCTCCTCTCCCATCAGAATACACCGCAGGAACCTGGTCCCCCTGCAAAATCAAGCCCGCAGCTTCCTTGTTCACTGAAGAGATCCGCCACTTCCTCCCGATGAGCAGGCGGAATCACAAAGCGGTCATTATATTTGGCAATGGCGAGCAGTCGGTACATGTCTTCGACTTCCTGTTTGTCCATACCCACCCGGTTAAGTAACGCAGGATCACTGGTTTTTCCGGTTTGCTGATTCCGCATGTGGATCCGCATGACCGCCATTTTGCGCAGTACATCACGTATGCGTTCCGTGTCTCCTGCGGTGAGCAGATTGGCCAGATATTCTACTGGTATTCGCATGTTGTCAATGGCAGGGAAGATATCATTTGCATCCAGCGAACTTCCCTGCCCTTCTACCCGATTCGTGATCGGGCTCAGCGGAGGAATATACCATACCATCGGCATAGTCCGGTATTCCGGGTGAAGCGGAAGCGCAATGCGCCAGTCCACAACCATTTTGTAGATGGGCGACTGCTGAGCGGCGATGATCCAATCCTCCGGAATGCCGGCCTCCCTTGCTTCGCGAATTACTTCAGGGTCATGCGGATCCAGAAAAATATCCATTTGTGATTCATACATATCCTGTTCACTCTCCGCGGAAGCCGCCGCTTCAATGCGGTCTGCATCGTATAACATCAGACCAATGTATCGGATACGACCGACACAGGTTTCCGAACAGATCGTTGGTAAACCCGCCTCAATCCGCGGAAAACACAGGGTGCATTTCTCGGCTTTGTTGGTCTGCCAATTGAAATATACTTTTTTGTAAGGGCAGCTGGACACACAGAATCTCCAGGCTCGGCATGCGTTTTGGTCGACCAGCACAATACCATCCTCTTCCCGTTTGTACATCGCTCCCGAAGGGCAGGAAGACACACAGGAAGGATTGAGGCAATGTTCACAGATTCGCGGAAGGTACATCATGAACACCTGTTCAAAATCCATTTTGATCGATTCCTCGACACCATTCATGTTGGGATCTTCCATCCCGGTCACATGTGCACCGGCCAGATCATCTTCCCAGTTCGGCCCCCACTCCAGGTTCATGTATTCACCCGTAATTTGGGATTTGGGTCTAGCCACGGGCTGATGCTTTTTCTCCGGACTACTCGTCAATTTCTCATATTCATAGGTCCAGGGTTCGTAATAATCGTCGATGGTCGGCTGATCCGGATTATGGAAGATATTAAGCAATCGTCTGGTACGTGTACCGGATTTCAACTCCAGCTTGCCATTTTTCATCTCCCAACCGCCGCGATACCGCTCCTGATTCTCCCACTGTTTGGGATAGCCGACTCCCGGCTTGGTCTCTACATTATTCCAATACATGTATTCCGCACCCGATCGGTTTGTCCATGTATTTTTGCACGTAACGCTGCACGTATGGCACCCGATACATTTATCCAAATTCATGACCATGCTGACTTGTGCTTTAATCTTCAAGCCAATCCACCTCCTGCAGTTTTCTAATGATGACATTCAGGTCACGCTGGTTGCCTGTTGGGCCATAATAATTGAATCCATAGCTTAACTGGGCATATCCGCCGATCATGTGGGTCGGCTTCACATGAATCCTTGTCGGACTGTTGTGCGTACCTCCGCGGGTTTCTGATATTTTGGTCCCCGGAACGTTAATGTGCCGATCCTGGGCGTGATACATGAATGCCATTCCGCGAGGAATCCGGTGAGTAACTACTGCACGGGCTACGACAACACCGTTCCGGTTAAAACATTCAATCCAGTCATTATCGACAAGCCCCGCTTCCTCCGCATCCTCATGATTCATCCAGATCGTCGGGCCGCCCCGGAACAGCGTCAGCATGGGCAGTGCATCATAGTACATGCTGTGAATCGACCACTTGTTGTGAGGCGTGAGATAGTTGAGGACAATTTCCTTGCCGCCTTCAATAGGACGTTTGCTGTTAGGTTGGAAAGGCGTATGTTTCAGCACTGGTTTGAACGTCGCCAGTGTCTCCCCGAACTCGCGAAGCATTTCGTGGTCAATGTAGAATTGCTGTCTGCCTGTCAGCGTACGCCATGGAATAAGCCGTTCCACGTTGGTTGTAAATGGCGAGTAGCGTCGGCCGCCCTTTTCCGA
This sequence comes from Paenibacillus xylanilyticus, assembly GCF_047246825.1. Taxonomy (GTDB): domain Bacteria; phylum Bacillota; class Bacilli; order Paenibacillales; family Paenibacillaceae; genus Paenibacillus; species Paenibacillus xylanilyticus_B. Next base: position 16,334 of record NZ_JBFOLB010000002.1, read on the forward strand.
TCCGCTGAATGCCGGTGACGTAATAACCGTTTTGGGTTTGGAAGTAATCTCATCAAAAGTAAAACATTCTTCCGAACGCTCTTCTGCCAAGTCCTTGAGATGCAAATCTGTTTTTTGCTCAAGCGATTCCCATGCACGTACCGCCATCTTGCCGTTTGTTGTCGTGGATAGGGTCAGAATGGCTTCAGCCACATTTCGGTCAGTGCTCAAGTCAGGACAACCTTGCCCTGCTCCCGCTTGCCTGCGCGTACCCAGAATGCCCTTGAGTTTCTCGTACTCTTCACTGGCTGACCAAGAGATGCCCTTGGTTCCAATCGGTTTATCCTTCACCACAGGACCAAGCGAGATCATCTTGTCATATACCGCCGCATAGTCGCGTTCCACAACTTGAATGTGAGGCATCGTTTTGCCGGGAACAGGCTCACATTCTCCCGCACTCCAGTCTCTGATCTCGCCATACGGTTGAGCCAGTTCATCGGGTGAATCATGCAGCAGCGGTGTCGCCACAATCTCATGCTGCGGTCCGTCGAATTGCTGCGCGGCCATCTCCGAGAAGACACGTGCGATCTCCTTGAAAGTGTCCCAATCCGAACGGGACTCCCATTGCGTGGCGACTGCCGGATTAAACGGATGCACGAACGGATGCATATCCGTGCTGCTTAAATCACTTTTTTCATACCAGGTCGCAGCTGGCAAAACGATGTCGGAATACATCGCTGTTCCTGCCATGCGAAAATCAAGATTGATCATCAGATCCAGCTTGCCCTCGGGTGCTTCATCCACCCACTCCACGTGTTCTGGCCGTAAGCCATTATCATCATCGTTCAGCAAGCCATTTGTTGCACCGAGCAAATGTTTCAGGAAATACTCATGACCTTTGCCCGAACTGGAGATCAGATTCGCTCGCCATACAAACAGCACACGAGGGAAATTCGCCGGGTCATCCGGCTGTTCAATGGAGAACTTGAGGTTTTTATTTTTCAATTCCGATGCCACATAAGCACCCATTTCCTCTTTCGTTGTGGCTCCAGACTTGATAGCATCTTGATGCAGATCAATCGAATTTCGATTGAATTGTGGATAAGACGGAAGCCAGCCCATGCGGGCAGCCATGACATTGTAATCTGCGACATGTTGGAATCGGGGTTCACCCTCCAGTGCTGAAGTCAGCTCGCCTACTTTCGTTTCCTCGTATCTCCATTGGTCCGTTGCAAAATAGAAGAACGATGTACCGTTCTGAAGACGTGCTGGCCCTGTCCAGTCACGGGCAAAGGCAATCGTCTGCCATCCCTCTGCGGGACGAAGTTTCTCCTGTCCGACATAGTGAGCCCATCCCCCGCCATTAACGCCCTGACAACCGGTCATGAGAATCAGGTTGATAATCGCACGGTAGATCACGTCCGAGTTGTACCAGTGGTTGATCCCGGCTCCCATGATAATCATGGAACGTCCCTGGGTATCTATCGCATTCTGGGCAAATTCACGCGCAATCTGCACCACGGTTTCCTGCGGTACGCCTGTAATCTGTTCCTGCCACGCAGGTGTGAACGGCTTCACTTGCCCACCATTCAGCAAACCATCCACTGACTCATACGCTGTACTTCGTCGAGCCCGCGCCATGTCAGGGATCGTGATTACTTCGGCAGAATCTGCTGAACGTGTCATTTCACGTTCTACTCCATACTTAGCAAGGACCAGATCATACACTGCAGTTACCATAATCCAGCGATCCTCAAGCCATATTTGACGAACAGGAATTTGACGTTCCATAACATGCCTTCCCTCATCGTCAAAATAAGGCAGCTGAATCGTGACCAAGTCATGATGCACCCCGAGAAGAGATAACCGCGGATCAATGGGTTCGCCATTCTCGACCTGTTCCATTTTCAGATTCCAGGTCCCTTCCTCACCCCAGCGGAATCCCAGGCTTCCTTTCGGCATCGCATATGTACCGCTGTTATCGTCGTAGACGAGTGTTTTCCAGGCCATATTGTTGCCCGTGATGCCCAAGTCCTCTCCGACAAGAAATCTGCCGGCTGTGTGTACTCCATTTTTCTCCTCCACGATCAGCAGGTTTGGAAAATCCGTATATTGTTTGGCATACTGCATGAAATATTCCGTAGGTTGTTCGATATAGAATTCTTTGAGAATTACATGTCCCATAGCCATGGCAAGAGCTCCGTCAGTACCTTGTTTGACTGACATCCATGTGTCCGCAAATTTGACATATTCGGCATAATCCGGGCTGATGGATACGACCTTCGTTCCCCGGTAGCGTGCTTCAGCCAAAAAATGAGCATCTGGTGTACGCGTCATTGGCAGGTTGGAACCCCAGACAAGAATATATCCGGAATTGTACCAGTCACTGCTCTCCGGCACATCGGTTTGATCGCCCCAAATCTGTGGTGAGGCTGGAGGCAGATCGGCGTACCAGTCGTAGAAGCTGAGCAGCGGCGATCCCATCAGGGACAAGAATCGCGAACCTGCGGCATAACTGACCATTGACATGGCAGGAATAGGCGAAAAGCCAATAATTCGATCAGGACCGTACTGCTTGATCGTATGAATAAGGGAAGCCGATATAATCTGGGTTACTTCACTCCATGACGCACGGATCAATCCCCCCTTACCGCGAACGGATTTGTATTTTTTGACCTTATCCGGATCATCCGCAATACTGGACCAGGCCTTGACCGGATCACCATGCAATTGAAGTGCCTCACGCCACAGATCCAGCAATGCTCCTCGAACGTAAGGATATTTAACACGCAGCGGACTGTAGAGATACCAGGAAAAACTCGCTCCGCGCGGACATCCTCTTGGTTCGAATTCCGGCATATCCGGACCTGTGGAAGGATAATCGGTGGCTTGCGTCTCCCAGGTAACAATTCCGTCTTTCACATAGATCTGCCAACTGCAGGATCCGGTGCAATTGACGCCATGTGTCGAACGCACAACTTTGTCATGCTGCCAGCGCCGCCGATAGACGTCCTCCCAGTCCCGGTTTTCCGGTGACATCTCGCTCCAGCCCTCCGCATTCTTTTCCCGTTTCGCAAAATATTTAAGTTTCCCCATCCATGGTGTGCTTTGCTTACTCATTGTTTTCCTCCTGCTAATATGACATGTAGTTTCAGATCGGAATCACATCCAGAGCCGACATTTATCACTTTTATTCTGCTAACCACCGATTTGGGACATATGCCGGAGGGACGGAACACCTCGGATCTCTTCACCTTTTAGAGCCTTGAGCATGTCGTGTGTCTCGGGCTTAACCCCCAGTGCTCTGAGAAACATGGCTTGAACTGCACTGTCGTTCCCGACATGTGGACGTACGTTGAATTCATCCGACCAATAAAGACAGGGCTTGATATTCCCGTCTGCCGTCAGTCTCATTCGGTTACATGTACCGCAAAAGTGACTGCTTACAGGGTGAATCAGACCAAATGTACCAGCTGCCCCATCAATACGGTAACTATCTGCCGGGCCATTACTATAGACATCACAGCTTGTGTAATTCCACCTGGCTTCGCATGTATCCAACACTTGCTGCAAAGACATGAAACTCGATTTCCAGGCATCACCGCTCTCCCCTATGGGCATGTATTCGATGAAGCGGACATGAATCTCATCATCCAGAGTCAAGCGCAGAAAATCCTCCACCTCATCATCATTCACGCCTTTCATTAGCACCACATTCAGCTTAATCGGCTGAAGTCCGGCTTTTTGGCTGGCTCTCACTCCATCAAGCACCCGTTGCAGTCTTCCTCCCCTGGTAATTTTGGCAAACCGTTCAGGGTTCAGGGAATCCAAGCTGATATTCACTCTTGTCAGCCCTGCTGCTTTCAGTTGGTCCGCACAGGCGGCCAGATAAATGCCATTCGTAGTCATTGCAATATCTTCAATGCCAGGAATCACAGATAAATTTGCAATTAGTTGGTCAAGTCCTTTTCGAACAAGAGGCTCCCCTCCGGTCAAACGCAATTTTCTGATTCCGAGTGGAGCAAGCGCCTGAACAACGGAGACAATTTCTTCATATGACATAATCTGTTCCGCTGGCTCAAACTGCATGCCTTCCTCTGGCATGCAGTAAACACATCGCAGATTGCAGCGGTCTGTAACCGAAATTCGAAGATAATCATGAATTCTTCCAAAGGGGTCGACCAGTCTTGCTTTCATATCAGGCTCCTCCTTCCTCTGGGTATGATCTCTCTATGACTGGATGGAGGACTGAAACCATCCCTCTCATCACTTGTCATCTTGTCGCTAAATATAAGGATGTCTCCGTATCGTAACTGTGCAAAAAATCACAATAACTGAAACATAATGCACATCACCTATTTCTAAATCTCCCGTAATCCGTGTCCCAAGCTGGAAGCGAGTGAAAATAAGGCAAGATTATGACAAAACAAAATGTGTGAGCACGCTCACACAGGTGTCTACACATCTTTTTTATACTCAGTTTGCAGCACCACACTAAACCGATTCAGGAGGAATAACCCATGAACACATATGCAGCAACCATTAATGCAACCGAGTATCCACCGCATCTGAAACATAAAATCATCTTCGAGACTTTTGAACAATTGCCGCCGAATGAAGCCATGCTGCTGATCAATGACCATGATCCGGTGCCATTACGTTTCCAGTTTCAATCCACTCATCCAGACGGTTTCACCTGGGAATATATCGAACAGGGTCCTTCTGTCTTCCAGATTAAAATCAGTAAATTGTAAAATGGATGCTCCAAACTGAGCACGAACTTAAGGATTGGATGTGAGCCGCATGTCTTCAACGGATTACCGAATAATAGAACTCGATGTCCGGCCCCATTTAAGCAAAAAGATAGAGCCGTTCCAACTCATTATGAGTACCGTTAAGGGGCTGGACCCCATGGATGTGTTTGTGCTCCACACTCCTTTCAAGCCGACACCCCTGCTCGGCATTCTTAAAATGAGAGGCTATTCCCATACTTCGGAACGAATCAATGCCGAGCATTGGTGTACCACTTTCGTACACCGGAAAAATAAAACATGGTCCAAGGACGTGACATTCAATAACGCAGAAGTCCTGAACCTGGAAGAAGCTTCCTCTGGCTGCACTGGCGAGCCTGAATCAACTAAATTTACTTACAGCTCTGATGAGACGACCCTGTCCCCAACCATCACATTGGATAACCGGGGATTAGAGCCGCCACAGCCCATGATGAGAACACTGGCCGCACTAAAGCGCTGTGAGCCTGGACAGATGGTTCTCATTCATAATGACCGTGTTCCTGTATTTCTGATGGAAGAGCTGAATAATCTCGGATGCTCTTACACCGTAGAGGATCAGGTGGATGGTACAGCCAAGCTTAGAATCGTAAAAGGATAAGGGAGGGAAGCGTCATGTCCAGGCTGCCATTTTGGTTTATCGGTACAGGCATCCTCGGATTTATTGCGTACCATGCGTTTTCCCTTCTGTCCCTGACAGGCTGGCTTGGTGATGAGTTACGAGGGCCGGAAGGATGGTTCCATGCCCATCTGTTTGTCTTGGGATGGGCGACCATGCTGGCCATGGGGGCTGTATATCAACTGACTCATGTGATTTTGCAATCGGATATTTATAGTACACGGCTTGGTTACATTCACTATATGATCTTTAGCATCGGTGTCCTTGGCATGTTATATGGTTTCATTCGGGCAGATGTGCACTGGCTTGCTGGTTTTGCTACCTGTGCCCTGATTGGGATTCTGCTGTTCGGGTGGAATATGGCGGTCACGCTATATAAAGCATCGCAATGGAATCCCATTACGGTAAGTACGGCTTGTGCTTGTCTCTATTTGGTTCTTACCGCGCTGACGGGCATGTTAATGGGCTTGAATTTTGCCTTCGGACAATGGAACGGACTGCATGAACGAATATTCGGGGCTCATATCTGGATGGGGACCATCGGATGGTTCGGCATGTTAATTACTGGATTTAGCTACAAAATGCTGCCCATGTTCTACCTTTCGCATAATTACCCGGTCCGACTTCAAAAGGTAGTCCTGTTATTGTGGAATGCAGCTGTAATCACAGGTGTTATGGCATTTCTGACCGATCTGAAGAGAGGTATGCTCTGGCTCGCACTCCTGTTACTGACAGCAGGTATGCTGGTTTACGTACATCATTTGGAACAAATCCAGGAAAAACGTCACAAAAACAATCCCGGTCCAGGCATCCGCTGGTCTGTCTACGCAAGCCGTGCACTGGGAGCTTTTATGGTCGCCCTGTTGATCTATGCGTCGCAAGGACCTGAACTGCTGCTTCATCCGCGGGTAGTCCTTCTGGCAGGTTGGATCTACCTTGGTGGCTGGGTCTCATTAACCATTCTGGGTTATGCATCGAAGATTGTCCCCTTTCTATGGTGGACGCACAAATATGGCAAGCAAGCCGGTAAACCAGGAACGCCTCTTATGGCTGGCATGTTAAGTCAACGACATGTGAGCTGGGGATTGATCGCAATGGTTGCTTCCAGTCTTCTGCTTATCAGTGGTGTGTTGATCAATCTGGCAGAGGTGATGATGGTCGGCGGTACCCTTTTATCTATCTTCTCTATGGCTTATATCTTCATGATTGCAAGGGTGTTCAAACATTAAGAATGGAACTGGAGCGTGGAACGTATGGAACAGACGGAACAGGTGAACCCACTAGTTGAATGTCTTAAGGAGGTCTACGACCCGGAGCTAGGCGTTAACATTGTTGATCTTGGGCTCATATATGAAGTTCAGGAGGAGCCGGAACGGGTTTCGGTCCGCATGACATTGACCACTCCGGGCTGCCCGCTTCATGATACGATTCTCGGAGCTGTGAAATGGGTATTGCAGGAGCATACAGATCATAAGGATGTCGATGTACAGTTGGTATGGGAACCCCAGTGGTCTCCCGAGATGATGTCGAATGAAGCAAAGGAAATGCTGGGATACTTTTAAGTTGGTAATCCATATGGCTCGTGAGACGAACATATAAACACGATAAAAAACGTACTAAAACTCTGCATTTAAGAGAGTATAGTACGCTTTTTGCTTGGTATGATTTTTTATTATTGTTGTGGATTTTACAGACTGGAGCGATTCAGTTCCATTTATACGTCCCGGGCATACGATTCATCGGGCACCTTGTTCAATACAACAAATAACCGTGCTTCACGTGATCCCGTGTTATGGAACGCAAAGGTGTCCTCTCCACTGCAGCAGACTACATCCTCCTGCCGGATCTCTTGTTCAACACCATTCAAGCTCAACGTTCCTTCCCCTTCCATAACAAGGACAATCACATCCGTTCCCGGATGTTTATGAACAGGCAGTTGTTGTCCCGGCAAAAAATGAAGTGCAAATGTCACCCCACCGTTGTGTTGAAACAAAATGCGCTTTGTAAAACGTTCTGGATGAAACTCCTTTATGGCTTGTAAAGAGATTGTGCTCATCGTTTATTCCTCCTTCGATGTTCTGGAATAAATTCATCATAGAGCACAATAGCCGGGATCACCTTGATTGGAATCAAGGAATCCCGACTATGGCTCTCCATGATATTCTGTTGAGCAACGCCGGCTTAGTGTGATCTATACCATCATTTTGCGCAGCGAAGAGATATATTTTGCACGAATAACAAAGAAATAAAATGTCTGTGCCAGCAAAAACGCACCGAATACAGTTAATACGGGAACGGTATAGTTGGCGATCCCGAATTGAGTCAGGAACGGTCTAACTACAACCAGTGTTTCCACGATCGAGATCAGAATAGGGAAGAAAAAGAGAACCGCAATCTGAATCGTGGATGATCTCTTCATCTCCTGGAAACTGAGTCCCATCTTCGAAAGGGAATGTACCATTCTTCCATCTGCTTCGAGATCCGTGTGCAATCGGAAGTACAGAAAACTTGCTGACGAGATTGAAAAGATCAAACCGATAAAAATACCCAAGAAGGTAATTAGCGCTGTTGTCTGTCTGAATTCTTCGAAATCAGTATATCGTGTCGTAAAATAACCGGAGAATTCCCTATCCGCAGAGCGCTCCTTTATGACTTCATCGATGTCTTTCAAGCGGTCACTGACCAGAGCTTCAGATGATTCACGATCCGGTACAGACTGTCCCCATGATGGGATTTGATAAAGATATTTGCCAGAAAGCTCGCGCTTATCTAATGACTTCGTGAGTTCGTTATATTCTTGATCATTGATAACCGCCACGGCTGTTGAATAGAGGATATCGCTATATACTGGGTCTTTTTCAGTATGCTCGATGTTGACTTCCAGAGACTCCGATTCGGTATTCAGCACGAGCTGATCTCCATCCGCATGTGGACGAAATCTTTCATTCTCTAACGGCCTGTCATCATTCCTGGAATCAATAAAAATTCCTGAGTGATCTGCCAAAGTGTACGTCGGTTTGCTCCGCATGGTGTTGAAACGGTTGAAGTCACTTAAGGACATCACTGTTATACGCATGTCATCCGTGTTCGCATATAGATACTCCAGATAAACCTCCTGATAATCCAGGCCGGCAGCGTCCAGAACCTCATTAACAGGAGCCATATTGGGCTGGTCTAATGCATTATATACGTTGTAACGAATCGGGAACACATTGTCTTTAAAGACCTGACGATTTTGCTGATCCAGAGATAGGATGACTACAGCGCTCATCGATGCGATGGCAATCACGACCGTCACCATAAACAGCATGCGTGCATTATCCTTAATCTTGTAACTCATCTCTGAAATCCACAACAATCGGGTTCCGTGCCACACCCGCTTACGGTTGCGTTTCATCAATCGAATAGCCAGAACTGAGAGCTGGGAGTAGAAAAAATAGGTCCCAGCTATGCCTGCTACCGCAGCGATCAGTATGTTTCCACCCGATAAATCATTGTATAGGGCAATAAAACCGACCGACAGCAACGCAAGCCCTATAAGTGAAAGCAGCCAGGATGCTTTGGGCTCCTTTTTCGGTTTACTCGTACCTTTTAACAACTCGAGTGCCCGCTTGTTACCGATAAAAAGCAACGTAAACAGGGAAATACAGAAAAACAGCAGCAAAAAGGCACCAACCGTAATCAAAATCGCTTTTGTCGGGAAATAAAAGGGCAGATCCTCCATACCGATAAACCGAGTAGTGAGCATAAGGAACAGCTTGGACAACAACATGCCACCACCTATTCCAGCCACAATGGACAGGGAACCAATCAGCATATTTTCCATGATGACGAGTCTTCGAATCTGTCCTGGTTCTGCACCCAATATGGTCAAGATGCCGAATTCCTTATTCCGCGATTTAAGAAAAGCACTGATGGAGTACATGACGAAAAAGATTGCAAATACATACACAATAATTGAAGCAATTTGCATTCCAGACGCCGTTGTCTTGCCAATCGGCATATTCGCCACATAAGGATGATAGCTGAATACCGCATAAGCGAAGAAGATCATAACCATAAATACACTACTCAGAAAAAAGGCAACATACGCCCGTCCATTCCGCCGAATATTATTAAACGCGAACTGAGGAAAGCTCATGTGAATTACCTCCCCAGAAGGATAAAGTGTCGATGATCCGCTGAAAGAAGGTCTGACGGTTATCCCCGCGATGGACCTCTGCAGCCAGTTTGCCATCCTTGATAAATACGATGCGATGACAGAAACTGGCGGCAAGTGGATCATGCGTCACCAGCATGATGGTCGTTTTCTCTTGCTGATTAATCTGTTCAAGTGATTCCATCACGGCTTGCGAAGAGGTGGAATCCAATGCCCCTGTCGGTTCATCCGCGAGCACGAGCGATGGCATGTTAATCATTGCTCTGGCGATGGCTGTACGCTGCCGCTGTCCGCCTGAAATTTCATAAATGCGTTTATCGAGTATGTGATCAATCCCGAGCTGGTTCGTGATCCGTGTCAACCTGCTCTCCATTTCCTTATATTTTACCTTGTCCAGCGTTAACGGCAATACGATATTCTCTGCAACCGTCAGCGTATCCAGCAGATTGAAATCCTGAAATACAAATCCGAGTTCCCTGCGCCGGAACATGGCGAGTTCTTTTTTTCTCATATCAAAAGGATTCATGCCGTTAATCAGCACTTTGCCCGAACTGGGTTCATCTATTGTAGAGACCATATTCAGGAGCGTCGTTTTACCACTTCCTGAAGGACCCATAATGCCAACAAACTCACCCTGTTTGATCGTCAGATGAATATCGCTAAGGGCCTGAGTTTGTACTTTACCCTGGTATATTTTATTAAGTGCCGAGACCTGTAACATCTCCATAACTATTCCCCCCAATGTATCATTCTTGTGTTCCCTTATTTTATCCTAACGGACCGGCTTCAGGCCCGCCATCGATTTACCTTAAACTTTCCTTACAGTGAACTTAAGGTTATGTTCTCTTCCATGATGTAAATTAAATCATAGCTGTTCTTGTATTTCAGCTCTACGAACCGGCTTTTCGAATGAGTACAAAAAAAAGAAGACATGACGCATAGAGCAACGTCATGTCCTTGCTGAAACTAACCCCGAACTTATCACATTTAGAATGCCAGTTAGGATATGACCAATTCAGATCCCAAATCAGCCTTATTCCATCCTATTATTCTAACCCTTTAACCCAATTTTCCACCGTATTCTGACCGAATATCGCCAGATTCAGTGGCATTTCTGCAACATAGACCCGGTGACCCCTTTTAGCGAGTTCCCTAACCAATGGGGAATAGCTCTCCGGTTCTACCAAGCCTCCTGGATAAAAAATGATGTTGGGCTTGGTCGGCTGCATATCTTCCGCTCTCCCAGACATTCTATCAAAAAGCAAAAAACAGGACAGCCAATCGTGCCTGGCCAACCTGATCACACACATAAATATCTGATTCCGAATCACAATACTGCCCTTTTTTACTGCCAACAGGCATAGTGCTCTTACTTTTGATTCATCCAACTGAAGCGGACCAGCGTTCCTTCATCCAGTTTGGAGAATAGTTCAACCTGGTTCCCCAGACGTGCACTTATCTCGCGGACAAGATATAACCCCATCCCGGTGGACTCATGATACTGCCTTCCCCTCTCCCCTGTGAAGTAAGGATTAAACACTCGATGAATGTCTTCCGCTGATATGCCAATTCCTTCATCCTGAACATCCAAAATGGTGCGGTCTCCCTGAACGTAAGCGGTCATAATGACCTTTTTGCCAGATCTGCTGTCCGAGTAGTTAACGGCATTGGTCAAGATTTGGGTAAACATAAAACGCAGCCATTTGGCATCACTGTATATGTGGAGATCCTCTTCGATTCGGATGTCCGGTGTGATACCTTTGCGAATAAACAGGCGACGATTTTCAGCAATACTGCCTCGGATCACTTCACCAAGAGAGAGACGCTCTACACGAAAGTCTCCTTCAAACTGTTCCAATCTGGAAGAATGAAGAACCATCTCCAGCCCTTTGCGCATCTTGTCCAGTTCATCCTGAATGCTTCCAGCCGTCTGATCCTCCACATCCTCCAGTGTTAATTGAATGATCGACAATGGCGTCTTCATCTGATGAACCCAGCGATTCATAAAAACGACCTGCTGCTCGTTTCGAGTACGCAGTTCACCCATCTCTTGCTGTCGATTTCGTTCTTGTTCGTGGATTACCCCTTTAATGGCTTGCGCCATTGGAGCATGACCCAGCGGCTGAAAAGGTTCCCTGACCAGTTTCTTTGGCTCTTGAAGTGCGCGATAGACATGATGAAGCTGAGCATAACGCACAATCAGATACACGACGAAGATAACCGTGCTGATCAACATGCCGTACAGGACAATACGAATAGGACGAGACTCGCCCGAAAGCCAGTATACTGAAGGGACTATTAGCATCTGAAGCAAATAGAAGCCAATCAGGGGTAACTGGTCTCTGAAGAAAAGTTTCATTTACAAGCCCTCCTGAGCAGCCGTCCCCAAATCGAGTAAACGATAGCCCGCTCCCCGAACCGTCTCCAGCAAATCCTCTGCACCCAGGTCCTTCAGCTTGCGACGGACACGGGTAATATACACATTCAATGTATTATCATCGATAAAGTGCTGATCCTCCCACATCAGATCAAGCAAACGTTCACGACCAACCACCCGCCCAGCCTTGCTCATCAATGCTTCAACCAGAACAGATTCTTTTTGGGTCAGCTCCACAGTTAGATGATGAAGTTCAAGTACGAACCTTTCGGGGTACAGCACCATGGGTCCATTTCGGACTTTTAACTCTTGCTGGGCTGCAGCATACGTGCCATACGCCCTGCGCAGCTGGCTTCTCACCTTGGCCAAAACCACCTCATATTGAAAAGGTTTGGTAATATAATCATCTGCACCGTGTTCCAGCGCCATAACCTGATCCATACCGCTGTCACGTGCTGAAATAAATAAGATGGGACATATGGAATGCGTGCGGATCTGCCGACACCAATAGTAACCATCATATTGTGGAAGGTTCACATCCATAAGGACCAGATCCGCACCGATCTTCAAAAATTCTTCCAGTACATGGCGGAACTCCTCCACGACATGTACCTGGAAACCATTTCGGTTGAGATACGATGACAGTAAGCCTGCGAGCTTGGCATCATCTTCAACCAACAATATCGATTGCATTGTATAACCTCTCTTTCCGCACCAGAATGCCCTGTTCACATCTAGTTACCCATTCTAGACGGAAATGCCTCGGAAATAAAGGGTCAGACGACGAGATGTCCTCGTTTCTCTGCAAGCCCAATGGTGGCTTCCACCCCGGAATTAAATTCAAGAAAGTCCTGTTCCACCCCATCACTGAAAATGACTCCGTCTTCCGGCATCTGTGATACAATCCGCAGAGGTTGCTTCTGATGAACCTTTCCGAATACCAGGTTGGCCGCTGTTGTCCGGCTGGGAAACGGTTCTCGAACCGTAAAGTACAAATAAGGGGCATCCCATCCAAAGTTCTCCATTCTATTTTCATGAGTAATGGCACTCACCGAGTTGACATCTTCTTTCATGTGCATATGCTTCCATGCCTCGGAGCCAACAATGCCGGCTGCACCAGCCAGCACACTCTTGAACCAGCCCGTCGCCCCCAACCCGGTAGATACAATCACACCGCTGGATGACTGCTGTTCTACCGATGAACCGAGACGAACTTCATAACGGGCAGATACATGCGTCTTCCGTCCGATGAACAAATCATTAACCCCATACAGAAATTGTCCGTCATTCAGTTCCACTTTTGCCAGTGACACTTCTCTCAGGGAACGCTGCTTTCGTATGACATCCGGTATGATCATCTTCAGATCCTCCACGGTAAATGGAAGCAGTACTCCATCCCATCGCATGGGGTCGGGATTCACGCCGATGAGCGGCTGCTCTGTTACATATTTCAGCGTATTCGCCACAAGTCCATCCTGTCCTACAACCACAACGATATCCTGTTCACCAAATATAAAATTGGGCACATGTTCCCGATCAATGGTCTGCACCCGGCCGAGCTGACTCAGCTGTTGCTGAGCCTGCTGCACGGATTGCCGATAACGTCGATCCTCCTCCATATAATCGCTAAAATCAGCACCAAGACGTTCGATATAAAATTGGGCTTGTTGTACAGTGTTATAACGAACAACCAATTCTTCCAGTCTTGTTTTACGTTTCACTAAAATTAGTTTGCTATCGCCTAGATGGTTTTGGTCAGCATGTTGTATGCGCGAGGACTTACTTGTTTGCCCAAGTCTCATCGTGATCGACCTCCCTGTTCTCTGGCTGGTGCAGACATTAATCCTTGCAACAAATCAGGTGAGATGTTGAGCTGACCAATTTTGCCCGCATTCTCCGCCAGTTCCTGGAACGCCAGAGCAATCAGTTTATCCGAATTCATTCCCATGTTGGCCATCGCCTGAAGCACATTTGGTTCCACATCCTGCAATGATTTCATGACAGCAGCAATTTCATAGGCTTTCGCATCAGCTTCGGCATTATGATTGGCGATCGTCAATTCGATGAGCTGTTGTTTCCGCTCCTCCATTGCCGTGTTGAATTCAAGCTGCTCCTGCTCCATTTCATTCTCTTTCTGTTTGACCGAACGCTCTGCCTGCAATTGTGTTTCTCTGATTTGCTGCTTTTTCGTTTCTACGGCAATTTCGGTATTAAGTTCGTTTTCCTTCACTCGACGCTCCTGCTCAATGGAGGCATTCCGGCGCACATATAATGCTTCATCCGCTTGACGTAAAATTTCTTCGCGTGCCTGCGCCTCCAGCGCCCGCATCGTTTCCTTGTTTGGCAAAATGGCAAGAATGGATAAACTCATCAGTTCCACTCCCAGTTTCTCCAGCTCCTCACTTTGCACCACTTCACGCTTCATGCTGCTTGCGAGCCGTTCGCTGGATTGAATGGCCTCCTTGAGGGGCATCTGTTCCAAATGCTTTTTGGTCAATACTTTGGCTGTCGTTATCACGCGTTGGTCCAGCTTGCCCGGATCGTCAGAGATATACTTGTTCTTGCGTAAATTGTACGTGTAATTCAAACTTTGCGTAATTTTCAGGTAGTTCACAATGCGGTAGCTCAATTGGCCCTGAACCGTCACCGTTTGATAGTCAGCCGTAATTTCTTCGAACATAAAAGGAACATCCACGGAAGATACGGGCAGTACAACAACCGAAGTTGTTGGCTCGTAGTAGTAAAAGGACAATCCCACACCCTCTCGCTGTACCTTCCCATTTTTAATTTTCATTACATATTCACTGGGCTGAAACTTCACGAATCGGAATCCAAACATCGCTCATTCCCCATTCCTTAATAATGTCATTATGATATTATCGAAATGATAACAAACGTTTTTGATAATGTCAATATGACATTAATGATTTTCTTTTATATTTTTTTGATAACAAAAAGACCCGTCTCTTGGCCGCAGCTTTAAGACAGGTCTCAATTTCGTTTATTTGCTTATTTATTGGCTTGTGCACTCTTGGTGATTAGATCCACGAAAAGGTCAATCTGGGCCGTAATGGCAATCGGGTCATAGCGATAGAACGTATCAAAATCATTTTCGAAGAAGCGTTGATTTTTCACTGCCTCCAAACCATTCCATACCTTCGATTGTTTGAATTCCTTCAATGCATCTCCCTTTTTCTCAGGATCGTATACCGTCATGAACATATAATCTGCTGCATACTCCGGCAGCACTTCAAGAGATAATTGCACAGTCTGGTTGTCATTGCTGATTTTACTTGGCATTTTCAGCTTCAACGCATTATATACGGCTTGTCCGCCACGGCCTGCGTTGTCTCCAAATGTCCAGAGATCTCCTTTGTCGGTCAGTTCATATAGTCCTACAGTTGTATTCTCGTCAACAATGCCTTTCAGCTTCTCGCGTCCTTCTTCCGCCTTTTTCTCATAATCGGCAATAAATGCTTCAGCTTGCTCCTTCTCACCCATCAGGTCACCGAACAGCTCCACAGTCTTGTAAATGTCCGTTGCTGTTCCGTAGGGAATATGAACCGTTGGTGCAATTTTGGACAACTCTTCATAATTATCATCATACATCACCACAATCAGATCGGGCTGCAGTTCCAGCGTTTTCTCTACATTCACCGGATAACCAACATCCGTCGTGTTCTTCAGCTGTTCCTTAATAAACGGATTTTCAAAGGCACTTGGCTCCACACCAATCAGGTTGCCTCCAACGGACAAAATCTCACCGCCATAATAATCCGTTACAATACGCTGCGGATGCGCGGGAATGGTAATGTCACCTTTGGCTGTTTTGTAGATACGTGTCTCGTTATCACTTGATTCCTCGGATGCGTTATCATTTCCGGCACTGCCATTATTCTCTGTTGTTTGTCCGCTGCCGCTTCCTGTTTCATGATTTGCTGTCTCCGCACTGCCGCACCCGGCAAGAACAAGAACAAAGACAAGAAACAATGTGCATAACGATAGAGTGGATCTGAATCTCAACTTAAACATGATGGCCCCCCAAAAATCGCGTTATTTGATAATGGGAATCATTATCATTTGAATCATAGCAGAATTATTTTCATCTTGTCCAGATTAATGTTCGTTCTGAAAAAAAAAGTTGGAGAGCCAGCCTATATGGCTCAACCCTCCAACTCCACTAATTTACCCATTTTAATACAGCTGTTCCATCATTCTAGCAACGGCAACTGCTCCTTGTGCACGGTTAGCCGTCTGTTTCGGTGCGAAGGTTCCGTCGCTCATTCCCTTCAACAATCCTAGCTGCTGCATGGAAGAAACAGCCTGCTTCGCATAATCTGCGATATGTTCGTTATCCCTGAACTCAGCACCAGTGACTGAAACTGGGCCTAAATCTCCATCCTGTTTGGCAGTTTGAACTGCACGATCCAGTATCACTGCCATTTCTTCACGTGTAATGAGATCATGGACTCCAAAGGATCCATCAGCACGACCCTGAATGATGTTCATCTCTAAAGCAAGACGGATCGAATCGGAATACCATTGCCCTTCTGGCACATCACTCAGCAAAGATTGGGTTGCATTTGGCATATGAGTGCTGCCAATCCCTTGAATGACCATATGCAAGAATTGCCCTCTTGTCAGTTCTCCCAGCGGATCGAAACGCTTCTCGGACATCCCTGAGATAATCCCTTTACCATACAAATTCTTCACTTCATTTACTGCCCATGAATGGGTTTGTATATCTTTTAGAGGTATCTGAACCTCAGTTACAACAAAGGAACCGGATTGAAGGGGCTTGAAGGTCATTACCCCAGCAGTCTCATCATATGCGGAATACGTGACTGGTTTCATTGGACCATCTGGCAATATGGATTGCACAACGAGAACAGCATGATCTGACTTGGGTTTACCTGTACCCGAGAATGCAATTTCAATGGTCCGATCTGTCCAGGGTATTACTTCACCATCCACGAACAGATTGACGTTGATTACGGGATGATTACCGATGGCTGCTTTTTGTGTTTCGGATAGGTTCTCGGTGGAACCTTTCGATACTACAACATCAAGTGTTTTGGCAGCAGCATCGATCCTCTGCAGTGATTTCACCGGTATACGTACCGATGTAAGATCTACATTCAGCTCCAGTGACTCAACCTCCTGCGTTTGAATCCAAGCTGCCAATGAACTCGCAGGCACATGGAACGTCACAGCCTTGAATGTGCTGGGAACGTCAGCAATCAACTGCAGCTGTTTATTTCCTGCTTTCAATCCTTTGCCCCATTGAATCCATTGCTGCGCATCGGGTTGAATAGCGTACTGATGATCCCCGGTCAAAGTTCCTTTGACTAGGTTCGTACTACCTACTGTCTGGTTTTCCGTTTCCGGTGCAGGTACAGTAACAGCAGGGCTTCCAGTAGATGATGGCTGTGATGGTTGACTTGGTTGTGACGGTCCAGGGACTGTCTCTTGCCGCACCAACTGACGTATTGCCTCTTTTAACGATGAGTCCGCATGACTTATGTCTTGAACAGAAGCTTCTATATCGTCAATCCATTGTTTGGCTGCAGCGAGCGCCTCCGCCAGTTTGCTCCAGCTTGCAGCCGTGTATTGATTTTGCTGCAGTTTCGAAGCTGAATCCACGGTAGTCTGAAGAACCGTTTTGTCCGCAGGGAACGTACCATATGCTTCAAAATCCATGAATCCCACCCATGTTGAGCCAGCAGTAATGGTAACCCGAATATAACGCGCCTGTGTACGCTCTGGCAGAATGTGTCTTGGACTGGTGGAAACAACGACATCACTAGTTGTATCAACAACCGTGACATAGTTTTGATTGTCCTCAGACACTTCGATTTTGTATTTGATGCCGCCACTCCACATGGACATTTCGAACTTACGGATATTCGCAACGGTTCCGAGGTCCACTTGCCACCAACTGCCCACACTTTGATCTGTTCCCCAGGACGTATTGGGGTTGCTGTCAATGGCTCCGTTTGGTGAGTTGTCATGTCCGCCGCCCGTACCTGCGCTTGAGGAAGCCGTTGCTGTCTTGTCAGTTGTTAAAGCTTCCAGCAGAACAAGGTTGCGACCAGCTTGTTGAAGCTGTTCCTTAGCCTGATTGACTTCAGCCTGTACTGCATCCGGCTTGTCTCTCACGACAATGGCTGCCTGTAGAGCAGTTTGCAAAACATTCCAGCTCCGATAAGTATATGAAGATTCGCTCTGCTGCTGAGCCTCTTCTATGAGCTGTACCAACATGGTTTTGTCTACATCAGATAATCCCTGAATGGCTTTGTCCAGACTTGCAACTGCCTTATCCACTTCGGTCTGGGTAGCCCTCGGATCGGCCAGAACTTGTTTCGCCTTGGCGAGTGCTTTACTAAAAACAGTCCATGTAGCCGGTGACCAATCCGCTTCATGGAATGCTCCAGCTTCTGCGATTTTATCTTCAAGCGCCTTCCGAACGGCAGGAATGACTTCAAGCTGCTGCATGACGGCTTCGAGTGCAGCTGCAGCTGCATCTGTCTCTTGTTGTGTCAGGACCTCCGAGGTGTAAGCTTGCTGGTACACGCGAGCCGCTGCCTGAATGGCTGGTTCCAGTGTTGGCCAACTGGCTGGTGTAAAATCCGATGCCACCAATTCACTTGCACGTTTAATGGCAGCCCATAAATGCTGACGATCTGCCGGCACAGATTCCATGCCGCGTTTGTATACATCCAATGATTCCAAGGCACGTCCTTCGAAAGAGTACCCTCCATTGGCAGGATATTCATCGTAGTCGAACATCGCGTGGTTCTCCCAAGCATCACCCTCTGAAGCAATCCAGCCTACATTAGCCGCAATCCATGCCGGCTCCCAGTAAAAGAACCCTGCTCCGCGTCCATCAGGAACTTCTGCAATCAAATCCATAATGCCGGCAATGGCGTCATATTGACCTTGTACAGTTGCCGGAAAAGTTGCGCCCCCCACATGAAGTGCTTCCGGACTGCCTATAATGTTGCCATGAGCATCCCCATTTTTATAGGAGAACGGGTAAGAAGTCTCGGCAATGAGAACTTCTTTTTTATATTTGGCGGAGACATTATTCATTGTCTGTTGCACGTCCGCAAAGGTTCCGTGCCAGAAAGGATAGTAGGACAGCCCGATAATGTCATAATCCAGTCCACGCTTCTCCACTTCTCCGAAGTACCAATCAAACATCTCGGGTTTGCCGCCTTCAGCCAGATGGATCATGATCTCAACCTGATCGCCCCCATCAACGGCCCTCACTCCATCTACGCCACTCTGCAGCAGCGCGACATTTTCATCAAAATTCACATTGCTGTTCAAGCCGTTAAGAACACCGCTGTTAATTTCATTTCCGATCTGGACCATGTCTGGCATGGCACCCTCCGCTTTCATGTCGCCTACTACCTCGAAAGTATAATCAAATACGGCCTTCTTCAGTTCTTCAAAAGACAGGTCCTCCCATGCTTTGGGTCGAAGCTGCTGACCTGGATGAGCCCACTCATCAGAATAATGGAAATCGAGCAGGATCTTCATCCCCTTTTCCTTCACACGCTTGGCTAAGCGGATTACATCTGCCTTGTCATTATAGCCTCCTGACTTCTGTGGATCATTCCACAGACGAAGACGAACATAGTTCACACCGCGGTCCTTAAGAATGTCGAGCAGATCCCTTTCCACCCCATTGCTGTCCAGATATTTACCGCCATTGTCTTCGATTGCCGTTAGCGTTGAGATATCCACCCCTCGTATAAAATCATCGCGGTATCCCCCAACCTGTACATTAGCCACCGGCTGAATAAGTGCTCCGTATACCGCACCAGTAACGGTGAAGC
The DNA here is from genome assembly GCF_047246825.1 of Paenibacillus xylanilyticus. GTDB lineage: Bacteria > Bacillota > Bacilli > Paenibacillales > Paenibacillaceae > Paenibacillus > Paenibacillus xylanilyticus_B. The sequence continues at coordinate 36,102 of NZ_JBFOLB010000002.1, forward strand.
TTCCAGTGGAAGCATACTCGGCAGGTTCTATTTCATTCCATGCCACCGGAATATTTGCCGATTTTCCATTCTGATAGAGAGCCTGAACTTCAGCAGGCATCACGGGTGCGACACCTTTTAAGGTGGAAATGTTAATCGGAGAATAAGCAGTAATAAGTTCTGGCTCAAGCCCCTCTTCCTGTCCCCATACTTTCAGCTCGGCAATGCCTGGCCACCAATCCGGTCCAGCGTAATAAGGAATGGTTACCTTCACGTATCTCACGTCATCTGCCTGAAAAGTCACTTTCGCCGTATCTTCGGCTGTTTCGTTTGCTGTCTGATCGGCAACTGTTGTCCATCGAACGGCATCTGATGATACTTCAACATGATACTTCACGATTTGGCCTTTATCTTTCCACGTCAGCTCAGCTCCGGACACCTGATATGTTCCTCCAAGATCAACCATCAACCAATGAGGCTGATCTGCTTCATTCCTGCTGTCTGCACTCCACTTGGTATCGGCGTTGCCGTCTACGGCATACTCCTTGTTCCCATTGTATTGCAGATCTTCCGCACTGACGGTAACCTGTTTGTTCAATGCCACGTTCACTTGGGCTGCAGCAGCTGGACGTGCCAGCATTCCCAAATCACAGAACAGCATTAACAAGACAAGACAGCCGCTTATGTATTTCTTCACTCTTTGTTTCCCCCTTTTGTTTGGTTGTACATGGTCTAATCATGGATGAGTCCTATCTAATTGTAAGCGCTTTATAACAGGCTGCGACACGGCATTATTCAAAGGAAACAGCATTTATTTTAACAGGTTGATGTTCTGGCTATTACCTGAAACGGACTCAGTCTGTCCCTTTTATCAGTACGAAAACAACGCCACAACGCAAAAAAACCTGTCCCTTTGCCTAAAGACGGCAGGGAACAGGTTTTGGTAAGCTATATTATTATATCGATTAGGGACAGTGCTGACCTTGTTATAAATCCAAAACTTTACCTTGTCCTTTCAATAGACAACCTCTTTTATTTGCTAAGTTTCAGTTCCAATTGCACCTGAATGTCGTTCTCGGTGGATAACACTACGGAGTGTGGATTCTCCATGTTGAAATCTTCGAACGTAACCATCGTTGTGGCAGACAACAATACCTGATCATTTTCATAAGCGGCCTTTGCATCAAAAGTGACTTCTTTCTCAACGCCTTTTACCGTAAGGGTACCGTTCATTTTAAACTCTGCCGTTTGCCCTGCCGTCCACTCCGCAGGTACGCCTTCAAATGAGGTTGCCGTAAACGTCGCTTGTGGGTGCGTGCTAACATCGAAGAAGTCTGCTTCTTTTACGTGATTATCCCGCTGACCGTTACCCGAGTCAATTCCGCTCATTTCAATCTGGCCGTCTGCTTTCATCTGGGAAGCATCGTCCACATTAATAGTCCAGGTTCCACTGACCTGCTCGTCCACAAAATTGACGGTCTCCTGCGATGTAGTTACGGAGAAATACACCTTCGAACCTTCGCTGATCGTCCAGTCTCCATTCAATTGCTCCGCGCTGGCTGCTTCATTCGCTACTGCTGTACCAGTGCCTGCATCTGTTGTGGATGCTGCCGTACTCGCTGGAAGTACCTGCTCGATATCCACGTTGTTCCCCATGAAACTGTTGGCGAAATAATAACCTCCGCCCCCGAGAATAGCAATCGCAGCCACGCCGGATATCACCCATGTTTTTGTCTTTTTGTTCATCTCTATCTCCTCCAATTGGTTATTGTATATGTTGGTTGTTGCAAGAATCTTAACAGCCCAATGTGTCAGGATGACGTCAAAACTTGACGCACAACTTATTTTTTTCTGAAAATAATTGCCAGATTGGCTTTAGGCCCCGGCTCATGTAAAATCAGTACACAAGCTTATGTCGTGAAAGGAGACACCTTCTTGAAATCCATACTCATCGTCGAGGATGAGCAAGCTATTGCACGTGTACTGGCTGCTTATCTGAGAAAAGCGGGTTTTGACGTCCGTCATGCAGCTGATGGACCCACTGCCCTAACTCTATTTGACTCTGATGTCCCTGCCCTGGTTTTGCTCGATGTGATGCTGCCAGGAATGGACGGATGGGATCTGCTGCGGATGATTCGTGAAAAGAGCTCTTGTCCTGTCATTATGCTAACAGCACTGGATGACATTCAGGACCGTCTCAACGGTCTGAATGCGGGTGCTGACGATTATATGAGCAAGCCCTTCGTACCGGAGGAAGTTGTGGCAAGAGTTAACGCGGTACTTCGCCGCAACCCGCATTGGACTGCGGAGGGTGAAGGCAAACGTTATTTCGGCAATCTGGTCATTGACCTGGCAGCCAAGCAGGTGCTGCTAAATGGGGCAGAAGTTGCGCTAACCCCTCGTGATTTGTCATTACTGATGTTTCTGTCCGAATATCCAAATCGCACGTTCACCCGGGAGCATCTCATTGAACAGGTATGGGGCATGGATTATGACGGAAGCGACCGCGCCGTGGATCTCTCGATTAAACGGCTGCGTCAGGCCCTCTCTCACTGGCTGCCAGAAACGGGAGAAATCCGGACTTTACGGGGAATGGGGTATCAATTTTGGATCGCAAACTAAACCGAAAAACGCCAAAACGAAAAACATCCATTCTGTCTTATTGGACACTTCAATATTTTCTGATCCTGTGCATCGGGTTCACCATTATCGTTGCGGGTGCACTCTACTGGATCAGAACAACTTCCCTTGAGAAAGGCCTCAAAACGGCTGAGCTTCTGGGACTGGAAATTGCAGAAAAGGTGTCCGTGTCCGGGAACAGGCTGCACATCCCCCCTGATCTCGACAGGCTGGTGGATAAGCGTACAAAGCTTTTTAATACGGATAATCATTTTTGCATTATGATCCTCGACAACAATAACCAATTGATCTATTCCAAACCGAAAATGACACAGCAAGATGTATATTCCAGACTGTCTGACGATCTGCTGGAGCCGCGAAACAACAAATTTGCCGGTGTTACCGTCAATGTAGTGGATGCCGATCAGACACTGGGCAAGGTATGGGTGATGCAGTCCAAAAAAGCCATCACATACAGTTCGGATACACTGCTGATTGTAGGTCTGCTGTTTGCAGCCCTAATTCTATGCGGCTGGTTTACGATCTACCTTCTGTCTCGCAAGCTGTCCAAGCCTATACGACAGGTCGCTCATGCCGCAGAGCAGATTCGAACCGGCAATTATGAGGTGAACCTGGATCTGGATGCCAGGGAGCAGGAAATGAATGAACTCGTGAATTCCTTTCGCGAGATGTCCCTTCGTTTACAGCAGCTGGAGGAATGGCGCACACTGTCACTGGCGGGAGTAACTCATGAACTGAAAACCCCGGTGACTTCCATCAAAGGACTGGTTATGGCCGTTCGTGATGATATCGTCAGCCCGCAGGAAGGCAAAGAGTTTCTTGATATTGCATTGAAGGAATCCGAACGTATGGAACGTATGGTGGCTGATCTCCTGGACTATAATGCGATGAGTGCAGGCAGCGTTGCTGTACGCCAGGAACGCATAGATCTGAATTTGCTGGTGGGAGAAATTATCTATCAGTGGAAAATTGCTTATGAGGATAAATCACCAGAGGTTGTATTACATGCACCCAGTGGCTCGCTTTATACCATTGGAGATGCTTTGCGAATTCAGCAAATTATCGTTAATTTGCTCAATAATGCCTTACAGGCGACAGATTCCGGCCAAAGGGCCGCCTTTGAACTTCGTTTGCGTGCTGAAGAACAATTTCTCTTCGTGGACGTTCAGGACAACGGTACAGGCATTGCCGAGGAAGATCGATCCAAAATATTCGAACGTTTCTATCGTGGAGAGATCAAAAAACGTCTGTCGCGTGGTCTGGGACTCGGGCTCACATACAGCCGTCTTCTCGCTCAAGCCCAGGGTGGAGATCTGACCCTCACGTCAAGCAGCCCCCAAGGGAGTCTGTTCACCCTCAAACTGCCACGCTGGAAAGCACCTGATGCGCCGTCCCTGGAAAAAGCCTATCGTTCACCTGTGAATGCTTAAATCACTAGAAATAAAAGAACAGCCCAGCCGGGCCTCCTGAATGGACTCCTGGCTGGGCTGTTTCGTTATACAGAGGTCTTTCAAATTGCCCACAATACAGACTTGACTCCGATTTCTATGTAGACAACAACCGCGGCATGTACTCTTCGTATGCATCTGTAATCAATTGTTCATGCAATGGACTGTCCGCAATAATCGCTTTCCGTTTAGCTTTGAGCACGATCTGCTCGACATCTGCGAAGCTGCAACCTTTCAGTTGTTTGCACATAACCGTTTGCAAGTCGGGCTGATGTTCGAATTGTCCAACCAGTTTGTTAATGTATAGCTGCCTGCTCTGGTCATCCGGCATGCCATACGTTATTTTGGTATCGAATCGCCGCCAGACCGCATGATCCAGCTGTGTCTCCAAGTTGGTGGCCGCTACCAGCACACTATCCCCTTCGAATTCGTCCAGGCATTGCAGCAATGTGTTAACCACCCTGGCCATCTCTTTCACTTCATCGTTACTCTCCCGGGTTCGACCGATCGCATCAAACTCATCCAGGAACAGTACACACGGATTCACACGTGCATATTCGAAAAGTTTGCGCACATTCGTGGCGGTCTCTCCCAAATGACTGTGGATGATCGCATCCAGACGTACCAGTACCAGCGGAAGATTCAGCCGAGATGCCAAATAGGAAGCCGTTAACGTCTTCCCGGTACCAGGTGGGCCAAACATCACCAATTTATTCGGCATGGGAACATCATGTTCCACAAAGCGTTCTTTCATCCCGAGAATGGTCAGGAATTCTTCGATCACCCGCTCGTTTTCTTGCGAGAATACAATATGTTTGACTTTGCGTGCACACTCTTTAGGTGAATAAAAAGCAGCCATATCGATCCCTTTGGCACGGGGAATACGGTTTATATGATTGGTTTTGCTCATGTCTTCACTGTTCTCCTTCGTTCCATGCCGGGAGAGTAAGAAGCGAATCCCCGGGCTTATCGTTTCAGAAGAGAATAATCACTTCTTGGAATGCTAGCGATTTTTCTTTCTGAAGTGGTTTTTAATTTGTTTTCTGATTAGATTTCTCACTTAATCGTAATTATTACTATTTAATAATAACATACGGCTCCCTTTTTGCAAAGTTTCGGTTCCATGAGCCCCCCCCCAGATGCAGTGCAACCAACTGCCCATGTTGCAAGCTGTAACAAAATTTGCTATTCTGAAAGTGCATCGTTGTGTATAACGCAAATAAGCCCTCTGTTTCAGAGAGCAACAAGATTCCGAATGAGCAAGCGGCAACTTGCAAATTGGGATATTTCTTTATACCAACGAATGTAATAAAACTCAAAGTGAGGTTATTTATCATGGCAAAAGACGTATTGTGTGAAGTAAATTCCTGTGTGCACTGGGCTGAAGAGAACAAATGTAACGCTTCTTCGATTTATATCGTGAGCCACAGTTCCAAAGAAGCTAGCCAGTCTGCTGAAACAGACTGCAAAACGTTTGAAGTAAAATAACAATTTCATTTTTACTTTAAGTTAAAGGAGCCCTGGCCGGTTCCTTTTTCTTTTTGTATTGTAACAAGAATGATAATTATTATCAAGCCCTATTCTGCAAAACGTTATTCCACTCCCATGATGCACATTGAACAGGCTGCTCACGTAAACTACGAGAGCAGTGAATCTGCCCATGAACGATTAGATCCAAGAGGTGAATAACGATGCCTGTTAAAAGTGGCAAGCAGTATACGGAACGTATCAATGCCCAGACCGTGCCCTGCTGGTACAAGGGTGAACTCATTACCGGTAAGAGGTCAGAACATCTTGCTTTCAAAGGGCTCATGGAGACGCAAGCGCAACTTTACGACATGCAGACTAATCCACAACTGGCAGGCCAAATGACATATGAGTCACCTGCGGACGGAAAACCTGTGGGTTTATCATTTCTGCCACCAACAACGGTTGATGATCTGCGCAGGCGCCGTGAAGCCATGAGCATCTGGTCGGGCTCTCATCACGGATTCCTGGGTCGATCGCCTGACTACATGAACACAGCAATCATGGCATTCTACACGGGTGCGGATATCCTTACCGAGCTATCCCCTCAGTACGCGGAAAATCTGAAGAACTACTATGCCTTCTGTCGAGACAACGATATTACTCTCTCTCACGCTTTTATCCAGCCCCATGCCAGCAAAATATCCGGGCAGATGGACGCGACCGAGGATGCAATTGCAGCCAAAGTGGTGGAGCAGACTCAGGATGGTCTTATTATCAGCGGTGCTTTCATGATGGCTACACAGGGTGCAACAAGTGACGAAATTTTTGTATATCCATCGCCTTCGCCCGCTCCATTTGATGATGAGAATCCTTTTGCCTTTGCGTTTGCCGTACCCAATGATCTGCCTGGCATCAGCCTCATTTGCCGGGATACCTACGCGGCTGAATCCCGCTTCAACTACCCACTCAGCTCCCGATACGAAGAAATGGATAACATCGTCATCTTTGATCATGTGCTGGTACCCCATGATCGGATTTTCTTTGCTGGAAATGAAGAAATATCCACACGTCTCTTTAGCGAAAGCAATTTCCACATTCACGCGGGACATCAAGTATTATGCCGATATATTGCCAAAACCGAATTTATCCTCGGCACCCTCCAATTGCTCACCGATACGCTTGATCTGGCATCCGAAGCACACGTCGTTGAGAAAACAGCTCGTGTATTAGCTGGTCTGGAGTCTCTAAAGGCCATAGCCGTTGCAGCTGAAGCTCGAGCTATCCCTGACGGTAGAGGCTTTATATTGCCCGCACCCCAACCGTTGATGGCTGCCAATATTCTATATCCGAAGCTATATCCCGAGATGATTGAAATCATGCAACTGCTTGCATCCAGCGGAATGATCATGGTACCACAGGAAGAAGAATTCGGGTCTAATGTTGCTGGTCATTTGGATACTTACCTGAGAGGCAGTGATCAGGATGCACACCAGCGCACTGCCCTGTTTCGCCTGATTTGGGAGCTGGGAGCAGGATCATTCGGTGGCAGGCAGACACAATTCGAACGCTTCTTCTTCGGAAATACCATTACGGTGTCCAATCGCTTGTACTCGACCTATTCAGGGGATAACACATACCGTCAGCTCGTAAACGAATTTCTTGCAGACACGAATAAATAATATCCTGTTCGTTTAGCCGGGAACGATTTTAAACCAGATGGTCATAGACTGTCATCAGTTCAGAGGCTGGTCTGCTTATATCCACATCTCTTAATGCAGGCTGGTCTCCGTAACCGATATGAAATACCCCCAGAACCTGTTCCTCACTGGTTAACCCCATCAGATTCATAAAAACGGGATGCTGTTGGTAATCATTCATTTTCCAAACGGCCTGAAGCCCCTGTTCGGCTGCCAGCATGGAGAATCGCCTGCTCCAGGCCTTAGCCGGCAGAAGATGATCCTCTCTGCTGCTGGTCGGAGCAACGACGATCAGATGCGCGGGTATGGCTTCCGTATATTGATAGGCAGCCCAATCACCATAACGGTCCGCCAAGTGAGGAGGGTAGCTCTGCCTGACCGCTTCTAAATAAAGCTGGCGCCCTTCTCCAGCAAAAAGCATAAATCGCCAGGGTTCAGAACTAATCACGTACAATGAAGGATCCGCTTCATCAAGCAACCGTCCGATCACCGACTGTGGTACCGGAAGCGGACTGAATTCGCAGCTTCCTGCACGTTTCTTGCCACTCCCCATATCCTGATTCACACCGGTTAACATTGTATCGCTCCTCCTTTATCTTCACTTTCGATCAACAATCTTCTGCGAAACTCACATGAGCCAATTCTTTTTGGGCTCCACTTCACCTCTCCAGCGGTCAACTTCCTCATGAATGCGTGCTTTGTCACGGGAAGTGAAATGATCGGATTCCAAATCTTCCGCTTGCGGAATACTGTCGCGTACAAGCCTGATATAATCCATTGAACGAATCAGTGATTGACGTCCCGGGATGTATCGGATTTTACGCCCTTCCAGCAAACAATAAATCTCTATCATGCCTGGCAGCTTGCCGAAGGCTTCCCAGCAGAACACACTAACCATGTGCTGAAATGCTTCGACCACGTTAGGATCATGGACCACCATGAATTTCTGAACGAGCAGAGAGTCCCATCCTTCAGGTTGCCATGCAGCCTGGAAAATCATCGACAAATGCATCGAGAGTGAAGGGATTTCGGTCCTCCACTGTTCGAACAGGATCACGGGATGCTTCAAGTCATCGTTCATGGCGATTGCCAATGACAACTCATCGATCATTTTATTTTTTACATCCCAGTAATGAAGGACTGAATCGAAACCCGTTGCCTTTTTGGGCCACCATTTTTCCAGCAAATATTGTACCGGGACCTCCTTGCGCACATCCGGGTCCATACTATAAAAGGCGTTGACCGCATGACTGACCGCATACTGAACACGGTGTCTCCATTGCAGCGGGGAGCGCTGAGCAGCCTCCGATTCTGGGCGAATGAACCGATGCGGGCTGCGCAGCATCTCCTCCAATTTATAATCTTCAAGCAATCGCTCCGGAATGTCTGCACCTTTCGGTTGCACGGCTGCCTGAACATTAAGTTTTCTCACGATTTCTAGGATACCTGTAATCCAGCAGCGGCGAAGCGTTTGCCAAAATCACGGCAAGTATCCTTCTCCTGCTCCATCGGACTGTATTCAATCTTCAGCATCTCTGGAGATACCTCCGCCCCACGTTCCTGCAGCTTCGCAGCAGCCAGGTCCACTGCCCCGCAAAATTGCTCATAAGAAGTGTCTCCGCTTCCGAAGACAGCCGCTCGTTTGCCGCTCAGGTCCAGTTCATCCAGCTCTTCGTAAAAATCAAGGAATTCATCCGGCAGTTCGCCATCTCCCCATGTGTACACACCAATAAGGAAGCCATCATAATCCAGCACATCGGCTGCATTACAATCCATAACGTCCTTGAGGACCACTTCATGCCCACCCTGAGTAATTCCCTCCACAATTAATTCTGCAATTTCTTCCGTATTCCCGGTCATGCTCGCATAAGCAACCAACAATTTAGCCATCTATTTTTCCCTCACTTTATTTTAGTCATCTAGATCAAACGATTAAAAGAATTTTGAATTATCAAAATCATATGTGATAATGATTATCATTGTCAAATTAAATTTTGAACTTTGCTCCATTTTCAGTATATGGTCTTACACCCTCTTCACAACAACAAAAGTATCCTTACGCTTGCTCCAACTGGCGTACAGGCCCTTAATTGTTGTACAATAGTATCCAAATGACTTTTGAAGGATGGATAAACAACTATGTACGTAGCATCGAACTGGAAGGACTATGAAGTAATCGATACAGGAGGCGGCGAGAAACTGGAGCGTTGGGGCGATGTCATCTTGCGCAGACCCGACCCACAGATTATCTGGCCTCTCGAAAAAGAAACGAATGAATGGCGTCAGGTGCACGGTCACTATCACCGCAGTTCCTCCGGTGGCGGCAGCTGGGACATGAAAAAGCCGATTCCGGAACGCTGGACCATCGGATACGAAAACCTCAAATTTCACATTAAACCAACCAGCTTTAAACATACCGGTCTGTTCCCTGAACAGGCAGCCAACTGGAGCTGGATGATGGATAAAATTGCAGGTGCAGGCCGCCCCATCTCTGTGCTGAACCTGTTTGCTTATACGGGCGGGGCAACGGTTGCTGCAGCCTATGCGGGTGCTTCCGTAGTACACGTGGATGCAGCCAAAGGCATGGTGCAATGGGCCAAGGAGAACGTTCAACTCTCGGGTCTTGCAGACCGCCCTGTTCGTTTTATTACCGATGATGTATTCAAATTCGTGCAACGTGAACAGCGTCGTGGTAACCGCTATGACGCGATTATCATGGATCCGCCTTCCTATGGCCGGGGACCTAATGGAGAGACATGGAAGCTGGAGCAGAACCTGTATCCATTCCTGAAGTCCTGCATGGATATTTTGTCGGATAATCCGCTGTTCCTGCTCATCAACTCGTATACAACAGGCATCTCTCCAACCGTTCTGCGCAACATGTTAACGATGACGATGTCTGCCAAATACGGCGGCAGCATTACTGCTGGCGAGATCGGACTGCCAATTACGCGTAGTGGGCTGGATCTGCCTTGCGGTATTTTAGGCCGCTGGGAGTCCTGATGATGTCTGATCATGTGAAGCCATCCGGGGGAATTCCTGTACTATTCGAAGACAATCACCTCCTAGGCATTACGAAACCCGTTAATGTGCCTACCCAGGAAGACGCTTCAGGAGATCCGGATTTACTTACACTGTTGAAACAGGATTTGAAAGAAAGATACAACAAACCCGGCAATGTATATCTCGGTCTGGTTCACAGACTGGATCGTCCCGTTGGGGGTGCGATGATTTTTGCGAAGACCTCCAAGGCGGCTTCAAGATTGTCCGAGACCGTCAGGGGACGTCATTTCAGGAAAATATATGCTGCCGTTGTCCATGGGAAGCTGCCTGCTCAACAGGGGACGTTAAAACATACTTTGCTGAAGGATGCGCGTACCAATACAGTAACAGCTGTGCCCAAAGGCACGCCTGGCGGTAAAGACGCAGTGCTTGATTACCGGGTCATTGGTCAAACGGATCGATACAGTCTTGTACACATTGAACTTCACACCGGCAGATCCCATCAGATTCGGGTTCAAATGAAAGAAGCGGGCTGTCCTCTGTTCGGAGACCAGAAGTACGGTGCAGGTGTAAACAAACCAGGACAGCAGATTGCCCTCTGGTCATCCATCGCTGCTTTTCCACATCCAGTAACCAAGGACGAAGTGACACTAAGATCGTTGCCTCCACGGGAGTTTCCGTGGGCTGAGTGGCCATCCAGCGTCTATGAGGAAGCTTTTAAAGGTTAACAGGCGAACCGTGTATCCAGTTTCACATCTGGATACACGGTTTTTTTACAAGGTCCGGATCAGCTGCAACAATATGTTAAAATGCATTTCATTGAGACAAAGATCTGCTGCATCAGCGAATATTCCCGAAACGGAGAAAGGAAGACAGCATTCATATGACACCATTTACTAAACAAGTCATAGCCATTATTGCAGCCATACCGGAAGGCAAGGTAATGACCTACGGCCAGATTGCAGCCCATGCCGGCAGTCCTCGTGCAGCCAGACAGGTTGTGCGCATTCTTCACTCCATGAGCCGTAAGGAACGCCTTCCCTGGCACCGTGTCGTGAACGCCAAAGGTGAGATTGCCATTCCCGATGAGCACTCACGCATGATGCAGGAGACCGAGCTCATCAGCGAAGGGGTTGAATTCCAACCGAATGGAACCATTAACCTCCAGCAGTTTGGTTATGATCCTGGGCCGGCATTTCTTAACGGTCTGCCTGCCAGTCCAGAATAATAACATATCAACCAATTCCGAACACAAATAAAATAGCCTCTGCAGTTTAAAAAAACTGTCGGGGCTATTTTTAATTTAATCACTGTATGAATTAGATGTATTCCAAATCATTACGAGATAATCATAACTGAATTACCTTTAAGCTGTTGCATTCGCTTTCTGTTGTTGCTCAACCGCTGTCGGTTCAATTGCCGGCTTCGTTTTACGGATAAAGAACGCCAACAGCATAGCTGCAACGGTCATCCAGGTAGCTACCGTAAATGCGTAGTTTACCCCATAGATGGTTGCATCGGCCGTAGCACCAAGCATGGCGGCTTGATCTTCGGAATTAATCTGTCCCAAGGCAAGAGTATCAGCCAAGTGTGATTTCAATTTGCTGCTCATGATCGTAACCAGAATGGCTGTACCGATTGCACCTGCAACCGTACGCAGTGTGTTCGACATTGCCGTACCGTGAGCATTCAGACGCTGTGGCAGTTGGTTCAACCCGGCAGTCTGGATTGGCATCATCAACATCGACATACCGAACATACGCGCAGTATAGATAAACATCATGTAACCGTAAGTCGTATCAATCGACAGGCGGCTAAGTCCCCAGGTCGTAATCGCTGTAATTGCAAGACCTGCAACGGACAACCAGCGAGCGCCCACTTTATCGAAGATGCGGCCTGTAATTGGAGACATAATCCCCATCAGGATCGCTCCTGGCATCATAAGTAAACCTGATTCAATTGGTGAGAAGCCGCGAATATTTTGCAAGAAAATCGGAAGCAGAATCATACCGGCAAACATCGCCATTGTCACAAGCATATTAATAATCGTTGTTAAAGTGTACATGTTGTATTTGAAAATGCGGAACTCGAGCAGTGGATGATCGGTTGTCAATTGACGAATAACGAACAGGATCAACGATATGGCCCCTACGACCAGACAACTGATAACAATTGTGCTTCCCCATCCATCTGTACCTGCATCACTGAAGCCGTACAGCAAACTACCAAATCCAAGTGTGGACAAAATAACACCTGGGTAATCCAGCTTCGGTTTGGATTGACGTGTTACGTTTTTAACAAATGCAATTCCGATTGCAGTTGCAATAACGGAGAACGGCAAAATGATGTAGAACAACAGTCTCCAGGAATAATGTTCAACGATATAACCGGATAGTGTCGGTCCAATGGCCGGAGCAAGGATCATGGCGATCCCCATTGTACCCATGGCCTGACCGCGTTTCTCAATCGGGAAAATCGTCAGGAATACAACGGTCATCAGCGGCATCAGAATACCTGCACCTGCTGCTTGAATAACACGACCGACCATTAGGACAGCAAAAGTCGGACTGATTCCGCAGACCAGTGTTCCTAATGTAAATAACGACATCGCCGTAATGAATATTTGGCGGGTTGAAAATCTGGCAATAAGATATGCGGTAACCGGAATCAGCACGCCATTGACGAGCATGTATCCTGTTGTCAGCCATTGGGCTGTATTGGCCCCGATAGCGAGATCTTCCATGATTTTAGGAAGAGCTACGTTCATCAGGGTTTGGTTCAAGAAGGCTACGAATGCACCAATTAAAAGTGCGGCTACAATCGGTCCCTTCTTAATATTGTCCATCATTGAAGATGGAGCTGCAGCGGTAGTACTCATGGGTTGTTCATCTCTCTTCCTTCTAACTTTTCAATCATTTGAGTATGGATTCTTAGCAGGTGCTCGAGGTCTTCTTTTGGGATATCCAATATGGGGGATACTCTTTCCATCCACAAACGGTGTGTTTCCTGCTGTACCTTATCCCCTTTTTCCGTAATTTGCAGCATGACGGATCGGCGATCAGAATGGGAACGGGTCCGGACGATATACTCACCCTTGACCAGACGTTCAACCACAGCACTCATGGAGCTGCTGCCCATATGACAGAGTTCAGCCACTTCGTTGATTCCGATGGATGGACGCTCCTTCAAAATGGATAACACCATGAATTGAATGGAAGTTAACTCGATCTGCTTGTTTTCATTCCAGAATGCTCGAAACAGCATTTGATTCACTTGCCGGAACGAATTGATAATGTAGAATACTTCATACGTATCAATCATTAATTCACCCTTTTTACTTTTGGAATATAATATTTCGCACACGAAATATCAGGGGAACAATTATTTATTATAACAAAAATAATGACATAGTCAACTCTTTACATATAAAATATAAAAATTTATTCTGAGTCATCCGAAGCTGGCAAAACTCACACGATAAAATTAAAATAACCATGGACCTCCTGCATTAATCAGCAAGAGTTCCATGGTTATCATTATCCATCCATCATCATTAAGACGTAGAAGACAAAGCATGCTCCTTCGTTTTTGGGGTTGTCATCTTACCCAGCAGATAGACGAGCAGCTGCTGATTATGCATTGAAATATTGCTCAGTACAGAATTCATAAATTCATTTCGAATGGCAATGCCCCGTTCTGTCTCCATGCGTCCTTTGTCAGACAAGGATACCCACACAATTCTACGATCCTGATCATCCCGGTCTCTGCGGATTAGATCGTTCTTCTCCATTCGGTCAAGCAGCATCGTTACCGCCGCAGGTGTTGTAGCCAAAAAAGGAATCAGATCGGATGGCTTCATTTTCTGATGATCCTCAAGAACCTCCAGTACAGCCAGCTGTGCCTCTGTTAATGAGGGTGCCAGTTCATGATCCATATGCAGTTTGTAATCCTTGGTGAGCCTTGACCAGCACTTGGCAAAATCGGAATTGTACATCTTGCATCGCTCCTCTCTGCAACCCGGTTTATCACTTCACTAGCTTAACTTTTCGCGCTCCAAAGCCGCATTCCTGCTGCATTTTTTCAATTTCCCAGCGATCGACCGTAATCGACGAAGGTTGTTAAACTTCGCATGTACAGCCTCTTTTAATCCGAGTTTGAACAACAAAAAAAGACTCTTCGCACGACAGGATAACCTGCTGTGCAAAAAGTCTTTTACATTCATTTTTAAGAAGTTGATGCCGGCTGGTTTTCATCGAAATTCATGAGAAGTTCCACAATTTCATCCTGTTTGTCTACATGAACCAGCAGCTTGCCAATATGTTTGCGTTCCGTAATCGGTACACCTTCAGAAGAAATCGGATAAGCTTGCCCTTCTTTGGTCATAACCGTTACATTTCGTTGTTCCCTGCAATAGAAGGCTCCAGCAATGCGGCTGCCATTCGGTTTCACTCGCTTGCCTTCTTTGAATTCAAATGTCGCAATGCCTTTGCCTCCACGACTCTGCAATGCATAATCCAGCAGCAATGAACGTTTACCATAACCCAAATCGGACAATACGGCGATCTCGCCTTCATCACCTTCCACCCATAGGGCAGAGACGACTTCATCCGTATCTTTTAACTGTATACCACGTACACCTCCGGATACACGCCCCATTGGATTGACTTCGTCCTCACGGAAACGGATCGCCATCGCTTCCTTGGTAATCAGCATGATATCCTTGCCACCCGTGCTCAGATGTACGGATAATACCTCATCATCCTTGCCCACTTTGCAAGCAGCAACAGCACCAGAACGTTTGGTAACGTACTCTTTCAGTTCGGTACGTTTCACCTGCCCCTTGCGTGTAACGAAAACGAGGCTGTGACCTTCCTCTTCAAAAGATTTGACCGCAAGCACACTCGCGATACGATCATCTTTCGCTAATGGAATAACATTAACTATTGCCGTTCCAGGATCTTTCCACTTGAACTCCGGTACCTGATGAACGGGTAGGAGGAAGTACTGTCCCTTTTTCGTAAAGACAAGCAGGTTTTCAAGTGTGTTGACTTCAAGCACCTGGGAGATATAGTCGCCTTCCTTCACACCGCTTGCGTTGCGTTCGCCCCCGGATCGGGTAAAGGACTGCATGCCAGTACGCTTCACATAGCCTTCTTTGGATAATGTAACAAATACATCCTCCGCATTGACCAGCACTTCGAGATTCACTTTAAGCTCTTCCACTTCGCCTTGAATGGCCGAACGACGATCTATCCCGTATTTCTCCCGAATTTCCATCAATTCTTTGCGAATGACACCAATCAGCTTGCGGTCACTATCCAGAATGGAGCGCAGTTGTGCAATCTTTTTCATCAGATCATCGAGCTCTTTCTGGAGAGAAGTGATCTCCAGATTGGTTAAACGATACAGTTGCAGCGTCAGAATGGAATCAGCCTGCCGTTCCGAGAAACCAAACATCCACATCAGGTTATTTTGCGCGTCCTGACGATTTTTGGATGCCTTGATTGCTGCGATGACCTCGTCAAGTATGTTAAGAGCTTTGACCAGACCCTCCAGCACATGTGCACGGTCTTCCGCTTTCTCCAATTCATACTTGGTACGGAATGTCACAACCTCGCGCTGGTGGGCAATATAAGCTTCCAGAATGGATTTCAATCCAAGCTGCTGAGGCGCCTTGTTCACAATCGCAACCATGTTGAAATTGTAGGTTACCTGAAGATCGGTTTTCTTCAGCAGATATGCCAATATTCCTTGTGCATCCGCTTCTTTTTTCAATTCAACCACAATACGCAGACCGTCACGTCCACTCTCATCACGAACTTCGGCAATACCCTCCACCTTTTTCTCAAGGCGGATATTCTCCATCGCTGTGACAAGGCGGGATTTAACAACCTGATATGGGATCTCCGTGATTACGATCTGCTGCTTGCCACCACGCATGTTTTCAATATCGGTTTTGGAACGGATATAAATTCTTCCTTTGCCTGTACGATAAGCATCCAAAATTCCGTCGCCGCCCATGATTAATCCACCGGTTGGGAAATCCGGGCCTTTGATAAACATCATGATATCGTCCAGCTCAATCGACGGTTTTTCCATCACTGCAATGCAGGCATCAATGACTTCACGCAAATTATGTGTTGGAATCTCCGTTGCAAAACCGGAGGAAATACCGCTTACGCCATTCACCAGCAGGTTGGGATACCGGGATGGCAGTACAACCGGCTCCTTGGCCGTATTATCAAAATTGTCCTTAAACAGGACGGTCCGTTTCTCGATATCACGCAGCATCTCCATCGCGATCGGTGACAAACGGGCCTCCGTATAACGCATCGCTGCAGCCGGGTCATCATCCTGCGATCCCCAGTTGCCATGACCGTCCACGAGCATATGGCCCATTTTCCATGGCTGTGCCATCCGCACCATACCTTCATAGATGGATGAGTCACCGTGGGGATGATAGTTACCCATAACGTCCCCAACGGTTTTTGCTGATTTACGGTAAGGCTTCTCAGGCGTGTTTCCGGAATCGTACATGGCGTACAGAATACGACGCTGCACAGGTTTCAATCCGTCCCGAACATCGGGAATGGCCCGATCCTGAATAATATATTTGGAGTAGCGACCGAACCGGTCACCTACGACCTCTTCGAGAAAGGCCGGCATAAATTGTTCTGATAGACTCATTCCAAGCACCTTCTATTCTTCGTACTCTGTAAAGTCGACATTCTCTACAATCCAGCGTTTACGCGGATCGACTTTATCACCCATAAGTGTTGATACACGGCGCTCGGCTTTGGCTGCATCTACAATCTCCACCTTAAGCAATGTCCGTGTCTCCGGATTCATCGTTGTCTCCCACAATTGATCCGGATTCATCTCACCCAGTCCTTTATAACGTTGAAGTTCGACATTGTTTCCAAATTCCTTCATGTAGTTCGCCAGCTCATCATCCGTCCAGGCATAACGAACACTTGCCATTTTGCCGGATTTGCGAGTGAGCTTATAAAGCGGCGGCTGAGCAATAAACACTTTACCCTGATCAATCAACGGTTTCATATAACGGTAAAAGAAAGTCAGCAGCAGCACCTGAATATGTGCTCCATCCGTGTCCGCATCGGTCATGATTATGATTTTGGAATAATTGCTGTCTTCAACGGCAAACTCAGTCCCAATGCCCGCTCCGATCGCTGCCGTAATCGCACGATATTCCTCGTTTTTGAGAATATCCGCAAGCTTTGATTTTTCCGGATTAAGCGGTTTTCCCTTAAGAGGCAGTATGGCCTGAATCTTCGAGTCACGTCCCTGTTTGGCAGAACCGCCTGCAGAATCACCTTCGACAATAAACAGCTCATTCCGGGTGAAATCCTTGGACTGTGCCGGAGTCAGCTTGCCATTCAGGTTGGAACTTTCACTGCGTTTTTTGCCTGTACGCATTTCGTCACGGGCTTTGCGCGCAGCTTCTCTTGCTTTGGAAGCCTGAACCGCTTTGCGAATAAGCGTCTGTGCTACCTGCGGGTTTTCTTCCAAAAACCGCTGCATGTTCTCCGAAACGACCGAATCGACTGCACTGCGAGCGGAAGCGCTACCGAGTTGATCTTTCGTTTGTCCAACAAACTCAACTTCGGACATTTTGACGCTGATTACGGCCATCATGCCTTCACGCAGATCATTGCCTTCCAGGTTTTTATCTTTTTCCTTAATCATGCTGGTACGTCTTGCATAGTCGTTCATCACACGGGTATAAGCTGTTTTGAATCCGGTCTCATGTGTACCGCCGCCCCTTGTGGGAATCGAGTTAACAAAAGAAGCCAGCGTTTCGGTATAACCCGCGTTATACTGAATTGCCACTTCGACCTCGATGTCGTCCTTCTCCGCATAGAAGTGAATGACATCATGCAGTACGTCTTTATTTTCGTTCAAATAAGCAACAAACTGGCTTGCTCCACCTTCATACATGTACTCGTCCTGATTGCCTGACCGTTCGTCTTTGAGTACAATCCTAAGGCCGGAGTTCAGAAAAGCAATCTCCTGAAGTCGCTCTGCCAGTGTATCATAATTCAATTGAATGCCGTTTTGGAAAACGCGAATATCGGGTTTAAACGTAACCTTAGTCCCTGTACGGTTGGTATTACCAAGTACTTCGAGACCCGATACCGGCTCACCGACATGTTCGACACCCTTTTTATCCTGCCAATATTCGAAACGTTGACGATGGATCTTGCCATCACGGAAGATCTCGACTTCAAGCCACTCTGACAAAGCGTTTGTAACCGAAGCACCTACGCCGTGCAGACCGCCTGATTTCTTGTATCCTGATCCACCAAACTTTCCGCCTGCGTGCAAAATCGTAAACACGACCTGGGGAGTAGGAATCCCTGTTTTATGTATACCTGTCGGAATTCCCCTTCCGTTATCCTGAACCGTAATAGAACCGTCCTTATGCAGCGTGATATCGATTTTGGAGCAGAATTTGGCGAGATGCTCGTCGACAGCGTTGTCCACAATTTCCCATACCAAATGATGAAGACCCGAAGTGCTGGTGCTGCCGATGTACATCCCCGGCCGTTTCCGAACCGCTACCAGTCCTTCAAGTACTTGAATGTCGTCCGCGTCGTAGCCTGAAGACCCCTGTCCTCCGCCTGTCGAACCTGCCGACATATCGATTTGCTCGACCATTCATGCTCCCCCTTCTTAACTTGCAACTAAAAAAATGCCTAAAATGCAAACAGATGTTTTCTTATCCTTGTCCATTTTAATTCAAGATATCCCGTTTCGTAAAGACAAGGAATGACACAATGAGTGATGCAATGCCCCAAACACTAAGCACAATAAGGGAAAAACCCAAATTCATTCCCTCAATTGGCGGCAGCCCGCCAGACAAATAATCCGGAAGTTCCAGATTAACCATGAACAGGTATTTGGCTGACTGCCAGGATGCAGCCATGCTTGTAAGAATTGTGCCTGCTATAAGTGCAGCCATCATAATGACAATGCTTGCTGCAGTACTGCGGACCAGGACGGAAACCATAAATGCCAGGATCGCCACGATGACACTGACAAACCAAATCAATCCTGCCTGCATGAGAAGATACAGCCATTGATCCACGGCGTGTACGGCAGACATATCCACATCGGTGCCCACGACCTTGAATCCGGTAAAGATCGGCATGCCGAAACCTTTATAGCCAAATACCGCACCGGATATGACGTAACAGATAATATACGCAGATACGACGATTATAGACACAAACATAAGCAGGGTAATGAGTTTACTGAGCAGTACTTTCCAGCGTTTAACCGGACGAGTAAGCAGCATCTTGATGGTACCTGTTGTACGCTCACCCGACACCAGATCCGATGCAATGGCCATAATGAGCAGGGGAATAAACAAGCCAACAGCATTGTTCATGAATTCCCGTGTAAAGGTTACACCATTGGGTTCTTCAGGATTCACGTCATTTTCCAGATAATATTGCATCTGCTGGATGTAAACCATTCTGTATTTTTTATATTCCTCCGGCACCCGGTCACTACCCAGTGAATTCTGATTATCCGTGATTGCCTGCTGAAGTTCAAGCCGCCAATCTCCCCCGAACTTGTCACGATTATTTTCCGCAGATTTCATCTGCGCATACGTAAACATCGGAACCAGAACCGCAAGGACGATAAAAATAATATAAAGACGTTTCTTTTTCACCATCTTGATCGTTTCATTCCGGATAAGGGGCATGATATTACTCAATGGATTCACCTTCTGTCATCTTTAAGAATAATTGTTCCAGTGTTGGCTGAATCCGCTGCACACCTTCAACCTGAATTCCTGCCTGAACCATCTGATTTACCAGACCGGGTATACGGTCCTCATGCATTTCAGCAACAACTGCATTGGGCCCCAGCCCTGCAATAATGGTATCATCCATTACCTCAGCCGGTCGATCTATCAGCGTAATGCCTGCGTCAAGCAGCATACTTTTCCCTTCATCCAAAGGCGAAACATGCCAAATGGCAAACTTGGAATGATCCTCGATTAATTCGTTTACACCTCCAACCGCAAGAACGCGGCCTGCGCTAATAATGGCAACCCTGTCACACAGAAGCTGGATTTCACTCAATAGATGACTGCTGACAAACACAGCCATGCCTTCACTTGCGAGTTGTTTGATAAAGACACGGAGTTCCTTAATCCCTTTGGGATCAAGTCCGTTTGTGGGTTCATCCAGGATCAGCAGACGCGGGCGCCCAAGCAGCGCCTGAGCAATACCCAGCCGTTGACGCATACCTAATGAATAAGTTCTTACTTTATCATGAATTCGCTGGTCAAGACGAACGATATCCACCACTTCCTGAATACGGGCATGATCCACCCCTGGCTGCATCCGGGCAAAATGCTCCAAATTCTCCCAACCGGTCAAGTATGTGTATACCTCCGGATTTTCCACGATGGAACCGACATATTTCAAAGCACGTTCAGGATCGCGATTCACATCGTAACCGCAAACTTTAATTTTACCTTCCGTCGGCTTGATCAGATCAACCAGCATACGAATGGTTGTCGTTTTACCCGCCCCGTTAGGACCCAGAAAACCAAAAATCTCGCCGGGCTTGACGTCAAAAGTGACATCTTTAATAATCCACTTGCGTCCAATCTTTTTCTTAAGTTGCTGTACAGAGAGTACCGAATCGGTTTGTGGTTCTTCCATTAATTTGTGCCCCCTTCTGCCGCGGTTTCAGCCTGATATTCCTGTGCAATACGAGTTGCAATTTCCTCGTATCCTGCACCATTAGGGTGGAAGTGATCTGAAGAAAGATACTCGCCCAGATGATTTTCAAACAGATCGAAGGTTGGTACAAGCATCATTTTGTCCTCTTGGTTCAAAATCGTGAGAGCAGCATCATTCCATGCAGCTACAACTGTGTTTCCGGGCAGCTCCAGTTCCTTCACATCGCCAAACGGGTTATACAGCCCTATGTATGCAATCTGTGCGTCCGGATTAATCTCTTTTACTTTCTTCAAAATCTCCTGGAGACGCTTGGACGTTTCAGGTAATGCTGCAGCCAATTGCTCAGCAGTTGGCGGGTCCTCCCCTTGCAAAACCTGCCCCCCCTGAAACAGATCGTTAGCTCCAATGGACAACAGAATAAAGTTGGATTGCTGGAGGACATAACGTACGCCCTGTTCGTCCAGTTTATTCAGTAAAGCGTCAGTCCTCAGACCGTTAACTCCCAAATTGTTAAGAACCTGGACATCATATCCTTGTTCTTTCAGGAGGTTCCCTGCACGTCGTACAAAACCAAGTCCTTCATCGTCCCCCGTACCTCTTGCCAGAGAATCACCAATGACAGCCATACGAATCTTCCCTTCCTCGATGGGAGCGGTTGGTTTACCAGCTTCATCGGCAGGCGTAGTCGATGGCTGAGTCGTTCCCAATGTTGAATCTCCCGTAGGAAAGATGACGTCTTTTATGGCGTAACCAAAACCGAATAATAGCAAAAGCGTAGCCAGAATGGATACCGTACTGATTGTTCTCCAGATCCATGGCGCTGAATCAAGGTTTTTTCTTTTCATTCATCACATCTCCGCTCATGTACACCTGGTTGGGTACTTAGAATTTAAAATGGTTTTACATTAAGATGACGCTTTTTCTAAATAACATAAATGTTCTGTCGATAATTTGCAAATTTTGCCGCTACATATATCATCTAATTTTGGTAATGGAAAAAGGCTATGCCATGCACAGACTTCGCTGTGCTGACATAACCTTTTTACAAATTAAATCTGAATATTATTCATTCAAATGACTTATTTGCCGATAAATTCTTGAGCCCAGTAGCCATTGTAGTATCCAACACCGATATGGGTGAAGTTTTTGCTCAGGATATTGGCACGGTGTCCTTCACTGTTCATCCAAGCAGTAACAACTTCCTGAGGCGTTTTTTGACCTTTGGCGATGTTTTCACCAGCGTAGCTGTAAGTTACTCCGAATTGTTTCATCATATCAAAAGGAGAACCATAAGTTGGTGATTGGTGGTCAAAATAGTTATTGTTGCTCATGTCTTTTGCTTTGGCAAGAGCGACTTTATCAAGAAGTGCATCTGAGGCCAGTGCGCTCAGACCTGCTTTGGAACGCTCAGCATTCACAAGTTTTACAACCTGTGCTGCGAAATCGGATTGAGCCGATTCATTACCACTGTTGCTTGTGTTGTTACCTGCATTACCCGTGTTGCCAGTGCTGCCGCTGTTCTCAGGCTTTTCCGTTGGTTTAGGAGCCGGTTTCTCTTCTTGCGTTGGTTGAGACGGTTTAGTTGTTTCTGGTTTTGTTGTCTCCGGTTTGGTGGTCTCTGGTTTTGTTGTTTCTGGCTGCTTAACAACTTGACCATTCGATACCGTAATTCCGTTGTCTTTCATCCATTTTTCAAGCATTGTTTTCAGGCTCGCAGCATCCGTAAGTTTAAACGTTGCTTTATATGTGGACACCTCTGCAGCTGATGCAGAAGCAGGCATCATAATCCCTACGGCCAATACAGCTGTCAGACTTCCAGTAACGACAGTTTTCATCCAGTTATTCTTCAAATTCATTCATCTCCTCAGAAGTTAAATTAGTTACAACTTTGTAATCAGTACTCTAGCAGTATACCAATTCATAATCATGATGTGAACCTATAAATTATGGAAAAGTTACTTTTTTGTAATATTTAACTTGATTCAAAAGCAATAAAAAAGTTTATATCATGAAGGCTCACACCATGAATTGGGTTATGTAATCCATACTTGCTATAAAAGATATATCGGATTTACGCATGCTTAAATGAATAATTAATATAATCTCTATATACGTTGAAATAGCTCCTTTACTTCAGTGCTTGGCCTAAGGATTATCATATCGGAAAAACAGACTTTGAGGGCCGTCCTTTTTTAACCAAAAAAAAGACATCCAGACAAATAAAACTTGTCTGAATGTCCTGAGGAACCAATATATCATTCATCTCATTGACAATTTGGTGCCTTAGTTCAGAAGAATCTTTCTATAGAAGGACTTTACTGAAACGATATCCTCTCTTTTGGAAACCAATATGCTCATAGAAAGAATATGTCGATGAAGCAACTTCACGATTCGCACCGGTGACAAACAATTGTTTCCCACCTTGCTGTCTGCCCCAATCCTCGGCACGAGCCATCAGACGACGACCAATGCCGCCTCCACGATGTTCCTGCCCTACAATCAAGGACGTAATTTGAGCGGCAGGTTCCGGATAGGCATGACTTTGCACACATTGCAAGCCGATCACACCAATAATTTGTTCATCCACTTCGGCAACAAGCATGCATGCGTTTGGATTGCTCTCCAAACCTTCAATGCGCTCTTTCATAACATTGGCTGTTGTCGGATAGCTGACCTCGCGCATCAGTCCCGTTACCGCTTCAGCATCTCGCAGCTCACACTCTCGGATCATCAGTACAGGGGCCTGGGCATTATTGGACATGATTTACCTCCACTTTCAGCATATTTGCGGCTTGAACCGCCGTTTTACGAGCTTCTTCCACATCCTGGCCAGCACTAAGTGCCACAGCCATTCGGCGTCCCACTTTCGTCTCAGGCTTACCAAATACACGAACCTGAGTGCGTGGAAGGGCCAGTGCTTCTTCAATCCCGCCTACAGTAAAGTCAGTTGTTTCAACATTCGCCTTCAGTGTTGCTGAAGCTCCCGGTGTAAGCAGATGTACATCTGTAACCGGAAAACCAAGAATTGCACGCACATGCAATGCAAACTCGGAGCTGTCTTGCGTTACCATGGTAACCATACCTGTATCATGCGGACGAGGTGACACCTCGCTAAACACGACTCCGTCTGATGTCAGGAATAACTCGACTCCGAACAGCCCATAACCACCGAGTTCATCAGTCACAGACTTGGCAATATGACAAGCTTGCTCCCATTGCTGCGGCGTCATGGCATGCGGCTGCCAAGATTCGACATAATCCCCATCCTTTTGAATGTGACCAATCGGAGGACAGAATACGGTTCCGGATACTGATCTTACAGTGAGCAGCGTTATTTCGCTATCAAACTTCACAAAACTCTCCACAATGACACGTACAGATTTGCCGCGCGCTCCAGACAGAGCGATATTCCAGCAATTCTCTACGTCATCCGGCGTGCGGCATACACTCTGCCCTTTGCCGGAAGAACTCATCAGGGGTTTGATCACACAAGGTGTACCCAGCTCACGAACGGCTTCTTGAAGCTCTTCCAGGTTGTTTGCAAAAAGATAGGCTGCTGTCGGAAGGTTCAGTTGTTCGGCTGCCAAACGACGGATCCCTTCACGGTCCATGGTTAAGCGGGCAGCACGGGCCGTAGGCACAACACAAAATCCCTCTTCCTCAAGCTCCAGCAAGGCTTCTGTTGCGATCGCTTCAATCTCAGGTACGATGTGATGAGGTTCTTCCTTACGGATCAATTGTTTCAAAGCTTCGGCATCTAACATGTCGATGCAGTAAGACCGGTGTGCGACCTGCATGGCAGGCGCATTGTCATAACGATCTACAGCGATCGTCTCTACTCCCAGTCGATGGGCCTCAATAACGACCTCTTTTCCCAATTCTCCGCTGCCCAACAGCAGCATTTTTTTGGCTTGAGCCGTAAAAGGAGCACCCCACATGTTCTTTCCAATCCTCCCAAAGAGAAATCTTCTATATCTGTCTCTCTATTTTCGGGGTTTTGGTTAAAGAATGCAAGAGTGCTCCCTATTTTTCTTGTGAATTTTACAAGACTTTTTGTGTTTTTTCGATCATTTTTTACAAAAATCTGTATTGAGCTTCTATTAATCCATTATAAACTCCTTGTTTCTGGATAAGTTGCTCATGGTTTCCTTCTTCCTTGATCTCACCGTGATCGAGCACGATAATGTTGTCCGCATTCCGAATTGTTGAGAGACGGTGAGCTACCATAAATGAGGTTCTTCCCTTCAACAACACTTTCAGGGCTTCCTGAATTTTGAGCTCTGTTTCGGTGTCAATGCTTGCTGTCGCTTCATCCAGAATCAGGATCCGCGGATCGGCAAGCAATGCACGTGCGAAAGATAACAATTGTCTTTGCCCCATGGACAGTACATTCCCTCGCTCTTCAACCTCTGTATCGTATCCGCCAGGAAGCTTCATAATGAATTCATGGGCATTGACCGCCTTCGCTGCCTCTTCCACTTCTTCATTCGTTGCATCCAGTCTGCCAAAACGAATATTGTCACGAATGGTTCCGGAGAAGATGAACGTATCCTGCAGTACAATACTGACCTGGCTGCGCAAACTCTCTACCGTTACGTCCCGTATGTCCCGACCATCAATGGTGAGTCTTCCCCCAGTAATGTCATAGAAACGACTAATGAGGTTAATAATCGTACTTTTCCCTGAGCCTGTGTGACCAACCAGCGCAATCGATTGGCCTGCACCAGCGGTAAAGCTGATTCCTTTTAGCGCCTGTCTGCCTTTCTCGTATTCAAATACGACATTATCAAATACGATATCTCCTTTAATGGAAGGAATAGGTTTCGCACCCGGTTTATCGGCTATGCTTGGTTTCTCATCCATGAATTCGAAAATTCGTTCCGAGGAAGCCATCGCTACCAGCAGTTGATTGTACATCTGTCCCAGACGGTTAATCGGGTCCCAGAAGTTGCCGACATAGTTGGCGAAGGCTACAAGCAAACCTACGGTCAATTGATCATGCTGAATCAGGTAAGCACCAAACCAGAAAAGAATCAATGTACCGAAACCGCCGGTGATTTCGATCAGCGGTCCAAACCCCTGGTTCATGGCCGATGCTTTGTCCCATGATTGTTTGCTCGACAAGTTCATGTTGTCGAAGTATTTCATGTTTTCTTTTTCCTGTGTATACGCCTGCGTCACACGAATCCCCTGAATAGATTCATTCAAGTGGGAGTTGATGCGGGAGTTTTTCATGCGTACATCCTGCCAGGCTCGGCGGATTAACACCCGAAGTTTGGTGGATATGATAAACATGATCGGTACCGTGATAATGACTGCAAGACCAAGCTTCCAGTTGATTAAGAGCAAAATTACGATAATTCCCAATAACTGCACACAGTCAATCATGACGTTGACAGCACCGTTTGTGAACAAGTCCTGCAATGAGTTGATATCATTCGTGACACGCACCAGTACGGAGCCTGCTGGCCTTTTGTCAAAAAAGTTAAAGGAGAGCTTCTGGATGTGTTTGAACAGATCCGAGCGAAGGTCATAAATGACTCGCTGTCCTATAATATTGGTCAGTTTGATCCGGTACGTATTGGCTGCCCACTGGATCAGATACAGCAGGAGTACTGATCCCGCAATAAGATATAACATTGTCATGCTTGGCAGTCCGTTCGCGGGCGCTATTGCTCTGTCAATTGCCAAACTAATCAAAAAAGGAACGGACAGTTTGGTAATAGTACCCAAAATCATCATTAATATGACCAGCGGCAGGAGCTGCCTAGCATAAGGTTTCATATATCCGAACAAACGTCCAAATTCTTTCCAGTTAAACGGTTTCTCAATGATTTCATCATCCTGATAGACAAATCGTTCATTAAGATTCTTCTCAGAGGTCCCTTTGACCTCGCGCCTGTCTGCTACCGTTTCGGCACTCATGAGTTCACCTGCTCCCCAGCCTCCCGCTTGCCGCGGGCGATATAATCTGCGTATTGAATCTTGTAAACATCCTGATACGGTCCAGGTTCTTCAATGAGGCGTTTGTGTGTACCACGCTGAACAACACGTCCTTCGTCAAGTACAAGTATCTCATCTGCATGACGCAGTGAAGAAATACGGTGTGCGATAATAAAGGTCGTTCTTCCTCGCATGACTTCCTGGAATCCGGACTGGATCTCATGCTCGGTCTCCATATCCACTGCACTTGTCGCATCGTCCAGTACCAGAATTTTCGGGTTTTTAAGCAAAGCTCTCGCAATTGCAATCCGTTGTTTCTGACCACCGGACAGCCCCATGCCTCGTTCACCCACAACCGTGTCATATCCGTCCGGAAATTCCATGATGAAATCATGAGCTTTGGCCAGCTTCGCTGCCCGTATGATTTCATCCATGCTTACATTTTTGAGACCGTACGAGATGTTGTTGCGTATGCTGGATGAGAACAGGAACGTTTCCTGGAACACGGAAGCGATCTGACTCCGCAAGCTGCGGATGCCCAGTTCTTTAATATTTTTGCCATCCAATTTGATTGTTCCCGAATTGACGTTATATGCACGCATCAGGAGCTGGATAATGGTGGACTTACCGGAGCCTGTGCCTCCCAGGAAACCGATAACGGAGCCCGGAGGCGCATCAAAATTAATATCGGTAACTGCCGCCATTTTATTGCCGTACGCAAAGGTTACAGACTCAAACGTTACATGCCCTTTAACCTGATCAGCCTCGACAATGATTGGATCTTCTGTCTCCTGCACGTCCACTGGAGTATTCAACAGTTCAAGCACCCGTTCACCCGAAGCTTTGGATTGCGTGTAGTTGTTGATATGGAAACCAAGGTTCCACATGGGTCCGATTATGTACCAGATCAAACTGAAGAAGGCAACGAGTTGACCAAGTGTCAATGACTCCTGGATGACCATTCTTCCTCCAATGACAAGAAGCAGTACAACGCTTACAGAAGCAAGAATCTCCATGATCGGAAAGTAGCGACTCCACAATGTTGCAGCATGAATCTGATTCGTTTTGTAACGCTCGTTGCGTGTGGAAAACTTCTCCACTTCGTAAGGCTCGCGCGCAAAAGATTTTACGGTACGCACTCCGGTGATATTTTCCTGTACGGCTGTCGTCAGTGAACTGAGCGCCAGTCGCATCTCCTGGAACGCGGGGTGGATTTGGGATTCAAATCTCAGCGCAACGAAGGCAAGCAGAGGAATACATATGAGTGTCAGCAAGGTAAGCTGCCAACTCATCGTCATCATCATGATTGCGCCGAATACGACCATCAAAACCATGTTGAGAATCTGTGCAAAGCCGAACCCGATAAAGTTACGGATGGCTTCAAGGTCTCCCGTGAGGCGGGACATCAGATCACCCGTCTTGGCCGTATCATAGTAACGGAAGGATAAAAATTGAAGCTTTTCGTAACATGCGTTACGAAGTCGGTACGCCAGGAAGTTACCGAGGCGTCCTCCAAAAAAACCGTGTAAAAACTGCATTCCTGCTTTCAAAATCACAACACCTAACACGGTTAAAGCAAGTATGGGAACGTCTTCAAAATTGCGCGGTACAATTACGTCATCAATCAGTATCCTGAGCAAATTCGGATACACCAGCCCCAGCGCAGTCGCTATGGCGAGGAACAAGATTGATACAAATAAATACGTACGCTTTTCCCAAAAAAAGGTTTGCAGTTGCCTGAGAACATCCATGTTTCTCCTCCTCTTGTCTCGTTCAAAAACAGTATGAACATTTATGAAGTTTATCACCGTCCCTCATTCGCGGCAAAGCGAATAACTGACCATATTCAGGCTACTTTCTCCTTAATGCGTCATTAACAGGAATAAAAGACCACCTATCAATCAAATGTTTGAATATTCTCTTTGTTTCAGGTTGTTCGGACAAAAAAAGGCTCCCTGTATGACCTGGTCGGTCAGGAGCCTTTTTCCGGATACATATGCATACACTTTGCGTGTATACTTATTCGTGTACGAATTGCTGCACTTGGACAGACAGACTATGCCATTCGTCTGCTGGGACACCGCTCGTCAGTGTCTCATTTAATGCAGCAACAGCTTCTTTCAGCCGATCTTCCAGCTGGCTGGATTGATGCTGCAAAGATTGATGCAGCTGGGCATCATAGAACTGCACCAGCTTCTCCTGTGCAGCAGGGAGAGCGCCAGCCACCATTTGTTTAATCACCGGATCTAGCGCCTCCTGCAGTCGCTGTCTTCCGTCACCTTCAAAGAACTGCTTCGGATTGCGGAAGTAGCCAAGGTAGGTTTTCCAACCCGATGGTTCCTCCAGCCTGATCTCCTCGAGCACAGGTGTGCTCCAACTTTCTTCAAAGGCCAGCGACAGATCCATTCCTCCTGATTGTTGTTTGAGTTCCTGGACACAATCATTGATCTGCTTTATTAACCAGCTCTTCCCTGTTTGCTCCAGTCGGAGTGTGGTCGCAAGCAATTCCTGTTCAAGTTCTACAGCGATCATGCGCAGCAATTCTCGACCACAAGCTGCAAATGCGCCTTTCAGATTGCCACGGTCTTCCCGCAGTACGGAGGGGTGGAACGCTTCAGCCATAAATAGACCCAGACGATAACCCAGACGCTGTCTGACATGAAAGAGCAATTCAGCCGTTTCCTGGGCAAGCTCTTCTCTCATGGACCGCTCCGAAAGGGTCCGGATTCGAGTGAGTGATTGATCCATGATGGCATGAAGTTCCTGCCTGCGCTGCTGCAGCACCTCTTCACCCTGAACGGCATCATGTGCACGCTGATCCAACCGCTGTACGACCCGTGATAACTCTTCGGCAGCACCTCCAACAGCAAGGTCAGCGAGTTCCGTACCTGCGAATCGATTAAACTCCTCTTCAAATCGGATAAAACCCGATTGCTCAAGCATATTTGCATCTCCCGTACTCTTGCCCTCCATCGCGAGCAGGCTGGAAACAGGAAATAATCGGGGCGCACGGATTCCGTTCGTTCGCAGCTGTGTGCTGACATGGTCGAGAACCTGCTCAAGCTCTTCTTCGGATGAAGACAGATCACTGGCATTAACGACAAAAAACATCTGGTCCATGGCAGAACTGTCTTTCACCCGTCCCAGTTGATTAAGGAACTGACGATCCCCCTGGGAGAAAGCATGATTGTAGTAGGTTACAAAAATAAGCGCGTCCGCATTCTTCATATAATTGAATGTTACACCAGTGTGACGGGCATTCACCGAATCTGCTCCTGGTGTGTCCACCAGTACAATGCCTTGTTCCGTGACAGCACAGCTGTAGTACAGATCAATACTGTCAACAAAACAGGATTTCCGTTCATTGGCCACAAAGTTTCGATATCCGTTCAGGTCTACCTGGACATCCTGGCCCAGCTGATCTGCCGTGTCATCCCAGCCTGCAGCCGCTGCCTGCAGGAAGCTGTAATGCGGTCGCCCTGCCGGATGTACCTCTTGTGGCGATAAAGACTTGACCCGTTTCTGCCAATCAGCTCCTGGTTCTCCCAGTCCAAGCAAACGGAACGAATAGGCCAGATCCTCCTGAAACGCATTTCGGGTCTTCATCCGGACCCGGGCGGTTCCATGTTCCGCGCCTCCGGCTGGAGCCATGATCCGGTTAATCGCCGCTGTCGTTGGATGCGGCGATACGGGTAGTACCGATTCGCCCAGCAATGCGTTGGCGAAGGAGGATTTGCCAGCGCTGAATGCCCCGAACAGCGCCAGAGTGAACGTGCCGCCCGCAAGCGAAGCCGCGCGTGCACGCAGATCCCGTACCGCCGAGCCCATGGCGGGGTACGGCTCTACCAGTGCAGCGGCGGCTTCCAGCCGTGCCGCCGCTGCGTCCAGGCGCCGGCGGCGCTGTGCGCCAGCCGCCGGCTGCCTGTGCGCCGCAGCCTTGCGCGGCGGCGCCTCCGTCTGTGGCTGCGCAGCCACAGACGCTGCCGTGCCCGGGCGAGAGCCGTGAGCTTCGCTCGGCTCTTGCGCGGGCACGTGCGGGCCCTGCACCTCCGGCAACAGCCCGGAGGTGAGGGGGCCCGCAGGGGGCAGCAGGCTGCGCAGCCCTGCTGCCTCTGCGGCGGCGGCACGCTGCAGCGCTGTATAGCGCGCCGCCGCCGCGGATTGCGCCAGCAGCGCTGCGCGGCTGGCGTTCAGCGCCTGGAGCGCGGCTTCGCCCTGCGCACCCAGCGCCTCAAGCAAACGGTCGGCCAGCATCATGGCCGACTTGCGGTAGCGGGCCTCAATCTCGCCCCGCACCTCCTTGCTGAATTGAAGCACATACTCGGGAGACACCTCTGCGCTGGCGCTTCGTTTCATCTCCAGCAGTGCTTCATCCAGAACAGGCAGCTCCGCATTTAATGCCTGTTCCCACTCCTGGCTCCACAACTGGTGAGATTCTCCCAGCTTGCGGAGCATGGTGCGGATGTGCACCTCTACTTGACCCGAGGTTTGATCCTGAAGCATTTTTACAAGCTCAGCTGCACGGCGCTGCTTCTCCTGTTCAGTTTTGCCACCCGAGAAGAGCAAACCTACCCGAAACCCAGGCTTCCGGCTCTCCAGATAGGCTCCCGCCGATGTCCGAATATCTGCTGGAGTGAGGTTGGCATTCGTCAGAAGAGGCTCCAGCTCGGCCCGGAACTTCTCACGCTCACGTGCAGGCTTCGTACGAAGCTCCTCTTCTTCTGCCTTTAGCTTATCCAGGTCTCGTTCCAACCGGTCTATGCCTTCCTGTCCTCCAATTTCCTCCAGAAGAGCAGCCTCTTCGTCTTCCCGTTGTTCCGCCTGTCTTATCAAGTGCTGCTCGGTTATATGGCTTGCTGAACTCACAAGGCTATGTTGAATTAAGGCTTCCTTCTCTTTCAGCATGTGTTGAATCAAATCAGGAAGCAGCTCCCATTGATTGTAACGATGACTCTTATCGCGAAGCGAAGTAAACAGCAGGCCATCATATCGGACTTCCCACGCATCAAAAATGGCCTCTACACCTTTCACATACTCGTCAAAGGCAAGTTCGCGTTCCCGATGTTTATCAATCTGGTTCACAATTAGAAATAAGGGCTTCCCCCAATCCGATAGACTTTTGGCAAAAGATAAGTTGCTTTCAGACTGGACGTGGTTATAATCCATCACATAGAACACCACATCTGCCAGGTGAAGCGCCGAATGTGTGGCCAAGCCGTGACCCCGGTCGGTCGAATCCACACCTGGCGTATCAAGCAGCACGGCATCGTCCGCTAGCAAAGGAATATCATCCCATACTTCAATAGAACGATATGCCCCGCCATTTTTGCAGTACTCCTCCAATTGTTCAGGAGATACCTCAAGAGGAGCTGCCTGGTTGTCAGCGCTTTCGTTAGCAGCCGTATAAATCAATGCACGAGGCGCACCATTACGAATGGACACCACATTGGCACTTGTAGGAACAGGACTTGAAGGCAGGACCCGCTTACCGCATAAACTATTGATAAGACTCGATTTTCCTGCTGAGAAGTGCCCACAAAATGCGATCGTTAACTGCTTCATTTCCGCCTTGCTCATCAGATCCGTTATAGCCTGTACAGCAGTATGGTCTTCTGTCTGCTCCATCGCCCCACGCAGTGAAAGCAGAGGTTTGGCCATTTCTACTGGGTAATCTGTTCTGGTCATGACTGGCCTTCCCCCTGGCTCCTCTAATTTGGCATCTGTTTAATGCCTTTATCTTATAATAGTCTTATTTTAACATTAGACGACCTGAATTTGAACGGTTTGCACGTATTGATGATCGGCCTTGCAAGTACAACAGATTATTTTAGCTAAAAAAAATAAAACCGATCTGTCGGTTTTATCTGTGTTGTGATGTATTTTCTGTTCAAGACATCATGTCGGTAGTTCATTACTATGTATGTTGCATTCAATGCCAGCATGAACTTATGTGGGAAGTTCGATGCCAGCATTGATGCAACACCTCTTGCGTTTAGCAAGAAAATTAGGAAACAGCATTCTCCAGTGAAGGCAGCAAAATTTCAAATACTTGTCCATGCTGCAGAATAGTGATGTCTCTTCCTTTGTCTCTCATAACTACAACTTCCGGTTTTGTAGACATGCGCTCCAAATAGTGCTCAGGCACATCGCCAGAGTGGCTTACAGTGATGCCTTCTACTTCTTTCTCTTCATTTTCAGCCATTTCCTGTTCAACGATTTGTTCGAAAATATCGGAAAAAGCCTCAAAATTGTCAGTGTACACGGAAATGCATTTCATGATTACTCATCCTCTTCTACTCATTAATTTATTTTTCGTTTTGGGGTAGTAACACGTTCCTTATCTTTCCTGATTTGGGACGTTTTCATACGCTTTTTCCCTTCCCGGCATATGTCCAGCAATGGACAGATATGACATTGGGGATTTTGAGCCT
Source organism: Paenibacillus xylanilyticus (assembly GCF_047246825.1). Classification (GTDB taxonomy): domain Bacteria; phylum Bacillota; class Bacilli; order Paenibacillales; family Paenibacillaceae; genus Paenibacillus; species Paenibacillus xylanilyticus_B. The sequence continues at coordinate 69,437 of NZ_JBFOLB010000002.1, forward strand.
TGCAATGGTAGCGTCCAAAGAAAATGATCCGGTGGTGAGTTAAGGTCCACTCATCCCGGGGTACGCGCTTCATCAGTTTTTTCTCGACTTCAAGTACGGAGTCGTCCCAGCCTGCCAGCCCGAGCCGTTTGGATACACGTTCAACGTGAGTATCCACCGCAATGGCTGGTACACCAAACGCATTGGAAACAACCACATTCGCGGTTTTCCGCCCAACGCCTGGCAAGGTCACAAGCTGATCATGTTCCTGCGGTACATCACCGCCATACTGCTCTATTAAAATACGGCACATGTTCTGAATATGCTTGGCCTTGTTCCGGTACAAACCAATACGCCGGATGTCCTGTTCCAGCTCTTCGAGAGGAACCGCCAGATAGTCGGCAGGACTGGTGTACTTTTGGAACAAGTCTGCGGTCACCTTGTTTACCGTCTCATCGGTACATTGGGCAGACAACAGGACAGCTACAGTCAATTCAAACGCATTGCTGTGATTTAATTCGCAATGTGCATCAGGGAACATCGCTTCCATTGTATCGAGTATGTGCCTAACCGTTGCTGCATTCATGAAGAGCTACCTCCCACAAAATCACCACACAGAGTGGAGACTTACTTCCAAGCTTATTTCGAGTGTTCTGCGGGGACGCCCAAAAAGCTTGCAAAAAAAACGTCCTGATGCAGGAAAGATCCCGCATCAAGACGGTCATTCTTTTGATCCTCGAAAAGAAACGATTACTGTTTTTGGATCTCCATAACTACATTGTTCAGGAGATACAATACAATATTATCATTATCTTTGAGAGATTGCACGCTTAAAGTGTTGTCACCCTGGTGAACAAATACGCCTGTACCGAGTGCAAAACGGTAATTTGTGTCTGAAGTAGACTCGCGTTTAACCAAAATTTGGTTCCCTACTCCATCATAAGACCAGAACTGTTTGCTCATAATCGTCATCACTCTGAATCGTGTCGAATTGTCCGTATCCTTTGTCATTTCCACACGATCACCCACTGTAAGACTGTTTAATGTCGTTAATGTGGAACCCGACTTGATGACTTTTACAGCACCGCTGACAGGTACGGTTTCGCTCTGTCCATTAAACAACTTCAGTGTAACCGAAGTCGCATCAACAGACGTCACTTCCGCAAGCGTACGTTTCACGACCTGAACCGCTTTAGGGGTAGTTCCTTCGAATGTGACGTTAATCAGGTTGCCTGCTGTTAACTGGGAAGCCGTGATCGATTGTCCACTTTCACCAGTCAAAACAGCCTGATCCACGTAAAACTGACTTGTCAACGAATCTGATTTCACACGAACACGGCCATTGGTCTCTACAGATACGACATCAAATTGGGCCACAGTGTTCAGTGACACTTTCTGTACGTAATCCTGATTAGAACCAAGTGTAACTGTCACTTTATCACCAATTTTCAGGTCGCTCAAACCTGCTCCAGACTTGTTATACATCTCAATTGTCGGAACGGTGGAGTATGGTACGGTGATGGTTTGATTACCAGACAGAATACTGATTTTTTTGTTCGTTGTGTCAATGCTGCTAAGTGTACCTTCATATTTGTAGATTACTTTTACGGATAATGCACGTGTTCCAACATAAGTCAGATCAAGTTTACGTCCTTCGTTCAACAGCGATTCCAATCCAGCCAGCGTAGGTTTGGTTGTGTTGTAGTCCAGCTTCGTCTTATCATCCAGGGTAAATACAAATGGTTTTTTGTTGCTGTCAAGTACAGTCAACACTTTTGTTTTGCTGTTATAGGATACCACGGAAGCACCATTCATGGGTTCCATCTGACGCCCAATCACCTGAATTCGCGTTACGCGATCTTCCCCGTTCAGCGTCAATTCAACTTGGTCACCATTGGTTGCATCCGTAATCAGATCATTCAGTGTGGCATCCTGAATTCCGTTAATCACCACTTCCGGATTCTCCGCAAGAAGTTTTGCCTCCAGGGAGCCTCCTTCACGTTTGAAGGTTAGTGTGGATTGATTGCCACCGATTTCTACCAACGTACCCCGTACAGACTGCTCCACACCTTGAGATAATTCAATGGTTTGCAGAACACTGTCCTTAACGGTGTACTTAACGGCACTACCTGCTTTAAGCTCCGCGAGGGACAATATTCGATCCTGATAGCGAATGATCAGGTTATCACTATACGCAAACTGCTCAGTGGTTCCTGCGGCATTCGTAAACTTGATCGTTTTTCCAGTCGTGCTCACTTCCGCAATCACACCGCTGTCACTCTTGTTAACGATACCCGACTTCACGCGAATGGCAACGGTCTTTTTGTCAGCAGAGAAGGTCTCGCGCTGCACTTCAATGAGGCTGTCTGCTGTAATATCAGACAATTTAATCGCATTACCGTTCTGATCAATAAAAGCCGTAGCTTCATCATATCCATACGTTTCATAGTTCTCGCCTACAAAGATACCAATTTTATTGCCTGACAATGAACGCGCAAAAGTACCTTCCACGCTCTCCACCTGTGGTGTCGGATCCACAACTTCCACATAAGAAGCATTTCCAGCAGAGCCAACCACCTGTACCTTGGTATAGAGCTTAACATTGGCTTCTGGCGCACGTGTTTCACTGTCTTTTGTAAAATATGGTGTGCTGCTGTTCACCGCAAAGTTCATTGCTTTGCCATCAACCAGCATGCTGATCTGACCATCCTTTAATCCAGTCACATAACCCGTAAAGGTGTTCGGATATGCCGTATCTGTTAACGCCTCTCCTCTGCTGAAGAAAGTCGCCAGTTGGGCGCGCGTTACCGAGCCAGTAGGATTAAATTTGTTGCCCTCCACTCCTTTGGCAAGCTCCAGGCTCACCGCCAGATTGACGTAACCTTTCCCATCTTCGGAGATGCTTGCATCATCGGCGAAGCCAGTGGACTGACTGTTCTGTGCCTTTGCTTCAGCTTCTTTGTTCAATGAGCGGATCAGTAATTTGGTAATCCACTCACGCGATGCAGGCTTTTGTCCCCATATTGTTTTGGAGACGTCTGCTGTGGATTCTTCCGTTTTATCAATCAGTCCCAGTTGAAGCGCCAAAGCGACATATGGCTTGAAATAGTTCCCCACTTCCATATTTGTCGGTAATGCCGCAGCCGTGCTGTCGTTCAACTGGCCTTCCTGGTTCATAAAACGGATCGCCATGGTTACAGCTTCTTGTTGTGTTACCGCATCTCCTGGACGGAACAGACCATTGTTACCGAGAAGGATACCTTGGTTTGCCAGTTTATATACATGCTTCTCAGCCCAGTATCCAACCTTGATATCACTGAATAAACCTGCAGGTGCAGTCGTATTGCTAACAGCTGCAGTCTGGCTTTGCTCCGCTTCTGTTGATTCTGCTGCCATTGCAGCTCCGCCAGCGCTAAGGGCCATCATGCCTGCAAGCACGGCTGATACTACTTTTTTAGAGTGTGATGGATTGTTATATTTAAAAGTCACCTATGATTTCCCCTCTCATGTAAAACGGTCGATATCCCTTGGAAAACGGTAAAACAACATGCTGCAGCGAACCTATTCGGATCTCGTCATGGGATGCTCAAGATCAACATGGCCCATCAAGCTCTCAGATTGCTGCCCGTCCACCAACAAATCAAGCGATTTGACTTCATCAAACTGGAAGAATGTTTTCTGCAAGGCATCAATAGCATATGCTTCTCCACCTGCACCAAGACGCGCCGTATCAGGCATATGAATATCCAACGTAAGTGCACCTGCATCAAATTTCACGGACTTCAATTCGATTTCTTTTGCCCATAGTGGAACGAGTTTGTCATCTGCTGTTTGTTGTAAAGCTGCAAATGCTTCCTTGTATTTGTCGTCATCTGTTGCGTAGGAGATACTCGCAGTGGCTTCATGCAGATCCAGCTCTTCCGGATCGGTATAAAAGACATTGATTGTTTTTTGTTCTGTACTCTGTGAAGTACTACTGGAATCCGAAGAAGTTCCTCCCGAAGAAGTTGCTCCTTCCGAACCCGAGCTGGTTGGTGTCGAATCCGGTGTAGATGTCGTACCTTCCGTCTCCACGGTTACCGGATCCGTAATTTCACTATCATTTGTGTCATCCGTCACATTTTGATCCTCAGGAACATTAGTTTCAGTTCCAGCACCCTGAGTCTGACTTGGAGCAGGAGCTGCTGTTGGCTTGCTTCCACATCCGGCAGCAACTGCCATAACCGTTACCAACAGTGCTGCAATCCATAATTTTTTGTTCATTCTAACTCCGCCTCCTGATCATAAGGGCTAACCCTTATTTAATTCCCAGATACTCCTTGATTCCTGCAACAATACCTTTGGCTACACTGTTCTGGAAACTTTCAGTGAACAGCGCCGCTTCATCGCTCTTATTGCTGAGGAAACCTCCTTCCAGCAGAACCGCTGGCATTGTCGTTTCACGGGTAACATGGAGACTTGCCGTTTTCACACCACGATCCTTCAGTCCTGAGGACTGCAAAAGATACTTATGCATGACTGTAGCAAGAGCCTTGCTGTTGGAGCGAGTATAGAACGTTTCTACACCGTTTGCAGCAGCAGGTCCACTATTGGCATGAATGGAAATGAAGATATCCGCGTTTACTTTTTCGGCAATTTTCACACGTTCCTTCAAAGCCAGGAAAGTATCGTCGCTGCGTGTCAATACAACGTCAATTTTGGACTCCTTCTTCAGCAAAGCTTCCACTTTCAAAGCCATCGCCAAGTTAAAATCTTTCTCCCGTTTTCCGGTTACACCGGTTGCTCCAGGATCATGATCCCCGTGCCCTGCATCAATTACGACAACCTTTCTGCCATTATCTCCGACCGGAGGAGCAGTTGTTTCACCTTGTTTGTTCAGATCAATCATAACTAAACCAGAATCGTTTTGGACGTCATAACCTTTGGCACTGGAGAGGTCAATGACAAAACGTACTGTAGAAGGACTGTTGCTGTATAACGAATACCGAATCTTGGATACATCGGGATAACCGTTGACTACAAGCTGTCCATTCTGGTTGCTGTCAAGAGCCTGTCCCTCACTGAAAGAATCAGCGAATGCGGTATTAGGTAAGTCGATAACAATTCGATCCGGTCCTGTCATCGTGAAGACGTTCGGCTTCGTACTTCCGCTTGTTGCAATCAAAAAGCGGTTGTCGCTGAAGCTGATGCCGTTCACCAGTACAAGACCTTCCTCATTGGATCCTCCGCCATTATTCCCGGAGTTCGGAGGAGTGGTTGTCCCGTTTCCGGAACCTGAATTCTGGGTAACTAATGTTACCGTCTTCGTGGTGTTGTTCCAACCCACCTTAAGACCCATTTGTTCACCGATAAATCGGAGTGGCACAAGCGTAGTACCATTTTTTACGAGTGGCGGGGCATCCAGGTTCACGTTACTGCCGTTCACCGTTGCCGTCTTCTGTCCAACAATCATCTGCATGGCAGTGTTGTCTTTGCTTATAGTCACAGTGCCTGTACTCTGTTTCCAGTCCACACCGTACCCCAGACTCTCGGAAATTACCCGAATCGGAACCATCACTTTGCTGTTGATGATCTCCGCCTTGGCATCCGATGGCTGCACAATCTCTTTCCCGTCTAGGATAATTTTCGTATCTGCTGCTGCATGACTATAGCCCGGGAAAACGAGCCCAAAGACAAATAACAGTACCAAAAAACCGAACTTCTTCATCCTTCACCCCTACCATTCTCATATTTTTTCGCCGCATGTTGCAACTTACAGCTCCGACTGACCACGTGGGCATTACCAGACACCTATTAGACGCCACACGCTCTCAAAAGTTGCGAATATATTCCAACATAACAGAAAAAAAACGTTGTCAAATCAAGCTTTTTCTACATTTTAATGTCTGTTTATTTCCTTTTTTATCAATTAAACATCTGAAAACAACGGACTGTCCTAAACTGCGTTTTTACGAATAACCAGCCTTAGAGCCCCAAATATTCTGCTATTCCGTCTGCAATCGCCTGAGCGCACTGGTCCTGATAATCCTCAGTGAGCATAGTTGCCTCATCTGTTGGATTGCTCATAAAACCGAGCTCTAGCAAAACGGCAGGCATGGTTGTTTCACGGGTTACATGCAGGCTGACCATTTTCACACCACGATCCTTAAGTCCCGTAACCGGCAACACATATTTGTGAAGTGTATCCGCCAAAGATTTACTGTCTTTACGACTATAAAGTGTCTCTATTCCGTTCGGAACAGGAGTCGTAAATTTGTTGCCGTGAATGGAGATGAAGATGTCCGCCTGATTGAGTTCCGCAATATCTACTCTCTGCTTTAATGACAGTTCCGTATCATCCTGTCGTGTGATCACTGTTTGAATGTCATCGTATTGCTGCAGCAGTGCCTGTACCTTTAAACCCACAGCTAAATTAAAATCCTTCTCATATTTGCCAGAAATACTTACAGCTCCCGACTGCCTTCCGCCATGTCCCGGATCAATAATTACTATTTTCTTGCCGTCATCGTTTGGTAAGGCTTGTTTACTTGCAGACTCACCACTACTTGCTGTCAGATCGACAAGCATCACATTGTCTTCTCCAAGAGACCATTTGGCTGTTGCGGCCTGTTTCAAGTCAAACACGACACGAACCGTAGATGGTGAGCTGCTGAACATAGCATATCGAACCTTGGACACCAGATCGGAATCCGCCACTTCAATACTGCCGCTGCCATCGGGTCTGGAGGCTTGTCCCTGAAGGAAATCCTGAGAGAAGGTTGTGCCAGGCAAATCTACGATAATGCGATCCGGCTCACCAAGCGTAGACAGCTTTGGCATGATCTCACCATTCACTGCAACAATTAGTCGATCCCCGCTGAAACTGATATTCTGCAGCTCTGCATTCATGCTCGGCGCAGGGGCTTCGCTTGCATCCTTCTCTTCATTCGATTCTGCCACTGGCGGAACGGTGAATAGGCTTACCGTCTTGGTCCCATTGTCCCATCCCACTTTTAGCCCCATGCCTTCCCCGACAAAACGTAAGGGGACCAGTGTGGTTCCTTGTTTGATCAGAGGTGGGGAATCCAGCTCCACAACGCTTCCATTGACCGTTGCTGCATCTTTGCCAGCCGTCATCTCAATGCTGCTGTTTCCTTTTTGAACAAGAACCGACTTCGTTGCCTTTTCCCACTTCACCTGATAACCAAGATTTTCCGAAACAATGCGAATAGGTACCATCACGGTCTTCCCTATATTCTCGGCTGGCGCTCCAGATCGCTGATCAATTGTCACACCATCAAGCACAATCGAGGGCCCCGCATCGGCATTGGCCATGACAGGAAATAAACACATAAACAGAAAGAAAACGACTGCAACAGACCATTTCTTCATAAATCATCCACCGTTCTGTTGTGTTTTGTACCTTTAACTACCTTCCACTTCTCCTCTATGTAACTTTCCATAATATACTAAACAGTTTATCAGATATTGTCTGATCATCCGGTTACAACGTTGTCATATTTAGTCGGAAAAACCCTGTATTCCCGCAGATAAGCGCATGCACAAAAAAATAAAACAACCCCCATATTGAGTAAGGAACACCAGGTTCCTGCCCATTATGGAGGCTGATAGACTATACATGTTATGAAATGCTATTTAGGGAGTAACTTATCCAAACAGCTTCGCCGCGTGCCGCTGCTCATAAGCCGTAATCTCATCATCATGCTGCAGCGTCAGACCGATATCATCCAGACCTTGCAGCAAAAATTGACGGCGATGCTCATCCAGATCAAAATCAATATGCAGTCCGTGTGTATCTGTAATCGTTTTGTTTTCCAGATTCACATTCAGTTCATAACCTTCATGCGCAGCTGTACGCTGGAACAGATCCTCTACCTGCTCTTCGGACAACTTGATTGGCAGGATGCCATTTTTGAAACAGTTATTATAGAAGATGTCCGCAAAAGACGGTGCGATGACGCAACGGAATCCATAATCCATAATCGCCCACGGTGCATGCTCACGGGATGAGCCACAGCCAAAGTTCGCACGGGAGATCAGGATGGACGCTCCTTCGTAGCGGGATTTATTCATTTCGAAGGAAGGATTGTTGTTCCCCTCTTCATCAAAACGCCATTCATAGAACAAAAATTGTCCAAATCCGGTACGTTCAATTCGTTTCAAAAATTGTTTCGGAATGATTGCGTCTGTATCTACATTGACCCGGTCTACCGGTGCAACGATGCCTTGCAGTGTTTTAAATTCTTCCATGTGATCCGTTCTCCCTTCTGTCCGTTACTGGTTAGATAACTGCTTCCGTTTTGAAATTCCAGTCACGTACGTCAACGAAGTGACCTTTAACTGCTGCTGCAGCTGCCATTGCTGGAGATACCAAGTGCGTACGTCCTCCGCGTCCTTGACGTCCTTCGAAGTTACGGTTGGAAGTCGATGCACAGCGTTGTCCTGGCTTTAATACATCCGGGTTCATTGCGAGACACATGCTGCATCCCGCATCACGCCATTCGAATCCTGCTTCTGTGAAGATTTTGTCCAAACCTTCTTTTTCAGCCTGAATTTTAACACGGCCTGAGCCAGGAACAACGATTGCCGTAACATTACTGGACACCTTATGACCCTTGGCAACCTGTGCTGCCGCACGCAGATCTTCAATTCGTCCGTTGGTACAAGAACCGATGAATACATAATCAACCGGAATTTCAGAGATCGGTGTTCCTGGTGTAAGTCCCATATATTCAAGCGCTTTTTCAGCTGCTTTACGTTCATTTTCAGTTGGCAGTTCAGCTGGTACCGGTACTTTGGATGAGATATCCGTTCCCATACCCGGACTCGTACCCCAAGTTACTTGCGGAATCAGGGATTCCACATCAATCTCAACGACACGATCAAACTCAGCACCCTCGTCGGTAACAAGCTCTTTCCATGCTGCAACAGCTTCATCGAATTTGGCATCTGCAGGTACATATTCACGTCCACGAAGATACTCAAACGTCGTTTCGTCCGGTGCGATCATTCCTGCTCTTGCCCCACCTTCGATGGACATGTTGCAGACCGTCATACGCTCTTCCATGCTGAGTTCGCGAATGGATTCGCCAGTATACTCAATAACATAACCTGTCGCAAAGTCTGTGCCGTATTTGGCAATCACTGCGAGGATCATGTCTTTTGCGGTTACACCCGGATTACGCTTCCCGACGAAGCGAACTTCCATCGTTTTGGCTTTCGCTTGTTGCAAACATTGGGTTGCCATAACATGCTCAACTTCACTTGTTCCGATTCCGAATGCCAGTGCACCAAATGCACCGTGCGTGGACGTATGGCTGTCACCACAAACGATGGTTTTACCTGGGTGAGTCAGACCCAATTCCGGTCCCATAACGTGTACGACACCTTGATCAATCGTATCCAGATCATACAGTTTAACGCCGAAATCACGGCAGTTCTGAGAGAGCGTATCAATTTGCTGTTTGGAAATCGGATCTGTAATGTTGAAGCGATCCTTGGTTGGTACGTTGTGATCCATTGTTGCGAATGTAAGCTCAGGGCGACGTACTTTACGACCACTCAAGCGCAGTCCTTCAAATGCCTGTGGAGAAGTTACTTCGTGTACCAGATGCAGATCGATATACAAAATACTTGGTTTTCCTTCTTCCTGATGAATCACGTGATTTTCCCAGATTTTCTCAAACATCGTTTTTTTACTCATCATTTTCACCTCATCATAAGTTCGGTCCTTGGAAGAGCTTCTTTTTTGTCCAAACGGTGAAGCTCTTGAATGACATAAATATATCACCCTGTCCTTCATTGTTCCAAGATATAATATCTATAGATGTAATAGGTTTGACCTATAATGAGGCAAATGCCAATAGACCACTGCATACACAGCGGCATTCAATTGATAACAATTATCATTATCACATACAACTTATACTACGTTCCTTCACCAATGGTGTCAATGCTTTTTCTACGGATTCACAACAGGAAAATGATTTATTCACCCGGAATGTTATAATGGTGGCATAACGAAAGGAATGACAAGTGCATATGGAATTCAGACAACTTCAATATACGCTGCAGATTGCTGCGGAACGGAATTTTTCCCGGGCAGCCGAGAAGCTTCATATCGCTCAGCCTTCACTGAGTCAGCAATTATCCAAACTGGAGAAAGAGCTGGGTGTTCTGCTCTTCCAGCGTAATACAAGCACCGTCGAGTTGACCCATGCCGGGGTCACATTTGTGGAGCAAGCCCAGAAAATCGTTGATGCCGTGGAGCTGCTCAGACAGGAAATGTCGGATATCTCCCAGCTGCGCAAGGGCAAAGTCGTTGTGGGCAGCATGCCGATCACCGGTTCACACCTCCTTCCGCATGTTCTCCCTGCTTACCAGCAAGCTTATCCGGATATCGAAGTTACCTTGCTCGAAGACGCCGGACTTACACTGGAGAAATTGACAGCAAGCGGCAAGGCAGATCTTAGTCTGCTCTCCTTGCCTCTCCAGGAGCCGAGCTTGGCTTACGTTGCGATCGGTGAAGAGCGGATCGATCTGGCGGTTCCACCTAATCATCCCCTGGCCATCAGAGGAAATCCGGAACATCCGATTCCCGTGCACATGGAGGAGCTGCGGGATGAGTCTTTTGTTGTCCTGAAGAAAGGGCAAGGCTTCCGTAAACTGACCTTTGATCTGTGCGAGCAGGCCGGATTTGATCCAAGTGTCGTGTTTGAAAGCAACAACATTGAAACCGTGCAGTCCCTTGTAGCTACAGGCATGGGAATCACGCTTGTTCCACGCTTTATTGCGAGGGCACCACGAAGTGAATTCGTGCCTGTATATGTGCCGCTCGCTGAACCTGTCCCGAGTCGTACTCTCGTCGTCGCTTACCGCCAGGGACGCGTACTGTCCAAGGCAGCAGAAGCTTTTATTGACACATTTAAACAGACCGTTGCCAAGCTCTCTGAGGGTGATCACGAAAATACTGCTTACGTAAAATAAACATCTCCATGATCAAAACAAACAAAGGCCTGACCCGTACGGGCCAAGCCTTTGTTATATACTCGTCTCCCGCATAAGCAGGATCAAGTTCTTGCATGAGATCGCAATGCTTCGTTACAGCACCATGTTGCTGATATCATGATTTAAGTTAACGTAGAAACGTACATAAGAGATTTTCAATTCTAGCTGTTTATTTTCGCAAATTACGTTCACTCGTCAGCCTGTTCTGCTGATTGACCAGTCGGCCTTCGTCCTGAACAGCTTGTTCAGGGGGTGATAGCCCTCCTGCCCCATTCTCTAAGAATGGCCTCAAGTGATCTTCCCTTGTGTTTTCCTGTTCCAGTCTCCTGAGCGTATCTTTCACATGGTTGTCCATTGATTGATCATCCTCCTTGGTGACGGGATAGTTATCATTACCCGCCTCCTGGAAGAATAAACACCTTACTGAAATATCTTTTATTATTTTCCCCCAAAATAAATGCCAGGTCTGCGGTCTTCAAAAACCGGAATACGTCCCCGCACTTCATCTACGAGAGAAGGACGAATCAGTCCTGTCACGATTTCTTCCCCTTCTCCGCCCTCAGCTACAATTTCACCCCAAGGATCAATAATGAGAGAATGTCCGAAAAATTCCGTGTCTCCCCCTTTACCTACCCGGTTGCAGGCGATGACGTACATCTGATTTTCAATGGCCCGTGCCGTCAATAGTGTACGCCAGTGGTGCAAACGCGGATTCGGCCATTCAGCAGGTACTATCAATGCTCTCGCCCCATTCAACGCAAGCGTACGGGCAAGTTCAGGAAAGCGAATATCGTAACAGATGGAAGCACCCGCTGTAAGACCGTTCTCCAGTTCGAAAATTTCAGGATCGGCGCCTGGCTGCAAATACTTCTCTTCATCCATAAGACGAAACAGATGCAATTTATCATAACGGGTGACCTGATCTCCATTTCTGTTATAAGCATACATTGTATTGAAAATTTGGCCATTTCGCTTCTCGGCTATGGATCCCCCAACAATGGAAATCTGATGTTTCAGGGCAAAAGCCGATAACCATGCCCGTGATCTTTGACCTTCCGGGTCAGCAAGCTCCTGGATTTTCTCCAAAGCATAGCCTGTATTCCACATTTCCGGCAGCACTGCCAGTTTCAGATCCGGATATTGTTCCACCGCTCGTTCGAGCAATGTCTGCATATGTTTATGATTGGCCTCAGGATTTCCGAGCTGAATATCCCCCTGAATCAGGGCAACACGCATTTCCCCCTGTTGTTGTTCTGTCATGACATGCACTCCTCTGAACCGTAATACCTGTTATCATAGCGTGATCACCGGAAAGCCTGCAACATCGTTTTGATCCTTCTGAATCAGGTCGGGATTCAGTGATAGCGACATTTCAACACGGATTGGAAAGCCAACGTCTTCTGGTTGTGCCACCTGATCATCAAACACGGTACCTTCATTTTTAAGGATACCTACAGGAACTACACTTAAGGCTAGTAAATCGCCTGTAACTTCACCTTGGTAAATGACACGCTGTGGATTGGTCGGAACTTCTACTTCGTGACCGGTCCAGTCAATGATCATAAAATAAAGGTTTTTTCGAAAATGGACAACCACGAATCCGGCGATTTGGGTTTTGTGCAAAATCCTATTTACCCCCTGTACAAAAAGGACCATTCTAAACTATCCCCTCTATACAGCTCGGGATTAGCGTGATAAATTAATGAATACTATTCCCATCTTTATGAACCGGAGTGATAAAAATAATGAATAATCAACAGCAACATTCGGGTCGTTCGGCTTTTAATATACCTACCTCAGATGTCATGACACAGCTGCCAACGCAATTTTTTGCAACCCTTGTGCAAAATGTGAATCGCGAAATCGCCAGTGGTCATGACGTAATTAATCTCGGTCAAGGGAATCCGGACACGCCTACCCCTCCACACATTGTAAAAACATTGCAAGAGTCCGCTGAAAATCCGCTTTATCATAAATATTCTCCTTTTAGCGGTCATGCTTTCCTGAAGGAGGCAATCGCCCACCGTTATAAGGAGGACTACAACGTTGACCTTGATCCGGAGACTGAAGTTGCAATTCTGTTTGGAGGAAAAACAGGTCTCGTCCAGCTGCCTCAAGTGCTGCTTAATCCTGGAGACGTATGTCTCGTTCCTGATCCAGGTTATCCGGATTACTGGTCCGGTGTTGCTCTTGCCAAAGCACACATGTCTTTTATGCCGCTGCTCGATTCAAACGCATTCCTTCCTGATTATGAGGCCATCTCGGCTGAAGATCGGGAGAAGGCCAAGCTGATGTACTTGAATTATCCCAACAATCCAACGTCTGCAACGGCCCCACTTTCCTTCTATGAAGACACGGTGGAATTCGCCATTCAAAATAAGATCGTAGTCGCCAGCGACTTCGCCTATGGCGCGATTGGATACGACGGTCATCGTCCGGTCAGTTTCTTGCAGGCTCCGGGTGCCAAGGAAGTCGGCATCGAATTTTATACATTATCCAAAACCTACAATATGGCAGGCTGGCGGGTTGGCTTTGCCCTAGGTAATGCGGAGATTATCTCCAAGATCAATTTGCTGCAGGATCATATTTATGTCAGCCTCTTTGGCGGCATTCAGGCTGCAGCTGCTGCTGCACTGACTTCCTCACAACAATGTGTTACGGATCTGGTAGCACGATATGAATCCCGACGTAATGCATTCTACGAGGCACTCGCATCCATAGGCTGGCAGGCTGCGAAGCCAGGAGGTTCGTTCTTCAGCTGGCTGCCTGTTCCTGCCGGCTTTACTTCAGCTGACTTTGCAGATTTGCTGCTTCGGGAAGCGAAAGTGGCTGTGGCCCCAGGAATAGGGTTTGGTACTCACGGGGAAGGTTACGTTCGGGCAGGTCTGCTGAGTGACGAAAAACGATTGCAGGAAGCCGCTGAGCGGATTGGCAAGCTGAACTTGTTTAAGTAATTAGAGGGTACATACCCCTTTGCATCTGCCAAGTTTCCATGGTATGTTATTAACAAATATCGAACGAAACGTGATGACGGGACCAGTACGAGAGAACAGGCCGCGCCCAGAGAGTAAATTCCACCGGGCTGCAAGAATTTACCGCGGCTTCTCTCCGAAACCTACCCCTGAGCGGCCTGTTTATGCAGGACGGTGCCTTCTGTTACAGGGCGCAAAGCCGGATGAACCAATCATCAATAAAGGTGGTACCGCGGAAGTCACAAACTTTCGTCCTTTTTACAACAAAGGACGGGAGTTTTTTTTGTACCGGGATAACCGTCCGCTGGTATCTCATTAATCATGTTTAAGGAAGTGAAAGCATGCCTTCACGTATTGTAGTTAAGATTGGAAGCAGTTCCCTTACCACGGAGGAAGGTGGACTTGATCGCAGTTCCATTTCATTTTTTGCCGATGAGATCGCTTCGCTCGCTGAACAGGGGCATGAAGTCCTCTTGGTCACTTCCGGAGCCGTTGCTGCCGGATTCCGCGAGATCGGTTACCCCCATCGTCCCAAAATGCTGCATGAGAAGCAGGCTGCGGCCGCAGTTGGGCAGGCATTATTGATGCAGGCGTATCAACAAGCTTTTGCAGCGCACCGCGTTACTACAGCGCAAATTCTGCTGACAAGAACCGATTTTCACAGCCGAAAACGGATGGGTAATGCTGGCATGACGGTGGAAGAGCTGCTCAGACAGCGGGTCATTCCCATTTTTAACGAGAATGATACGGTTTCTGTAGACGAGCTGAAATTCGGGGATAACGATCTGCTATCGGCACTCGTTGCCAATTTGGTAAAAGCGCAGCATCTCGTTATTCTCACCGATACCAACGGACTCTACACAGCAGATCCTCGTAAGGATCCCTCCGCTGTGCGTTATGATCGGATACCTGAAATTACTGAAGAAATCTATGCTTATGCCGGAGGTTCAGGTTCGTCGGTCGGTACAGGCGGCATGCGCTCCAAGGTCGATGCAGCCAAAGTGGCAACACGCGGAGGGGTTCCCGTTTTTGTTGGTAGTGTCAAGGAACCCGGGGACTTGCAAAATGCTGTTGAGGGCTGTGGTAAGGGGACCTACTTCGAGACTCGTCTGGCTGCACTCTCCCGCAAAAAGCAATGGCTCGGCTTCATGTCGACCCCCCTCGGTACAGTTGTAGTGGATGCCGGCGCCGAAGAAGCCCTTGTCCACGGTGGTCATAGTCTGCTGCCCGTAGGAGTCAAACACGTGCTTGGCACGTTCCACGCAGGTGACGTCGTAGAAGTCATTGGCATGGATGAGACGCTTCTGGGCCGAGGCATTGTCAATTATGATGATGATCAACTTCGTCTCATCGCAGGTAAGCCAAGCGGCGAAGTGATGAATACACTAAATGCCATCCATCGACTTGAGGTCATTCATCGAGACGAGTGGATTACGTTAAAATAACAAGTACTTGTATAAGGTAATGACTTGAACTTATATATCAAGGAGGAATTCCAGATGAGTGAAGTTAGACAAAAAGCCAGCAAGGCTCAAAGCAGCGTTCCACAGTTGAACCGCTTGAGTACAGAACAGAAGAACAAGGCCTTGCTCGCCATGGCGGACGCATTAATTACCGAATCGGAATCCATTATTTCAGCCAATGCTGAGGATCTCGAACGCGGAAGAGAACAAGGCACGCCAGAATCCATGCTGGACCGCCTCTCCTTAAATAAAGAGCGCATTGCAGGAATCGCTGAAGGCTTACGTCAAATTGTCGAGCTGCCAGACCCTGTTGGTGAAGTGCTGGAGTCGTTCACACGTCCAGACGGGCTGCATATTGAAAAATTGAGAGTGCCGATCGGTCTGATTGGCATCATCTATGAGGCTCGTCCCAATGTTACGGTGGATGCAGCCGGTTTATGCCTCAAGACCGGAAACGCCGTTCTGCTTCGAGGTGGTTCTTCTGCTCTCTCATCCAACCGGAAAATTGTGGAGGTGCTGCACCAAGCACTGGCAAAAACAGACCTGCCGCCAGATGCGCTGCAGCTCGTGGAAGATGCAAACCGCTCTTCAGTCGATGAAATGCTTAAGCTGAATGGCCTGCTGGATGTAATTATTCCTCGCGGCGGTGCCTCTCTGATCCGCAACGTGGTTGCCAACGCGACCGTACCTGTCATTGAAACAGGTGCAGGAATCTGCCATACGTATGTGGATGAATCGGCTGATCCGGTGATGGCAGCAGAAATTGCAATTAATGCAAAAGCACAGCGTCCGTCCGTATGTAATTCCATGGAAACCCTGCTGCTTCATGCCGTTTACGCAGAACAGCATTTGCCTGCCCTGGCCGAACAATTCCGTGAGGCTAATGTCTCATTGAAAGGCTGTGACACCACTCGCCGTCTCGTACCTGATGCCATTCCCGTGACGGAGGAAGACTACGCGACAGAGTATAACGATTATATTTTGAACATACGGGTTGTACAGAATTTGGAAGAAGCAATGAATCATATAGCAACCTATGGCACAAAACATTCCGAATGTATCGTCACTCGCGATACAGCTCATGCGGAACGCTTCTTGCATGACGTAGATGCTGCCGCGGTGTACCACAATGCATCCACACGTTTCACGGACGGATTCGAATTCGGCTATGGAGCCGAAATTGGTATCAGCACGCAGAAGCTGCATGCACGTGGCCCAATGGGTCTGCCAGCTCTTACTTCAACTAAATATCGCATTACTGGCAACGGACAAATTCGGCAGTAAAATCGCAGTTACAGACATATAGGAGGAACGATAACCATGAGTCAAGAACAACAGACGTTATTACAGCATAAGATTACTTTCCACGGAGCAGGTGCCATGGCAGAAGCCATCGTGCGCGGACTGATCTCCCGCCTCGTTGTACGTCCCCAGGATATTACAATGCTGAACCGGAGCAACCAGAAACGTCAGGAAGAGCTGAGTACCCGGTATGCCGTTCATACCGGAACAGCCTCCCAATCACTTGAACTGCTCTCCGCTTCTCCCGTTATCGTACTGGCCATGAAACCAAAAGACGCTGCTGGAGCTCTTCGCGAGTTGGGTCCCCTCCTTTCACCGGATCAACTCATTGTTTCTGTTATTGCGGGATTATCCATTCGTACGATGCAAACACTGCTCGGCCGCAAACAGCCGATTGCACGTTCCATGCCGAATACATCCAGCACCATTGGACTCGGTGCAACCGGTCTTGCTTTCTCCGCAGAAATTACGGATGAACAGCGCAGCACGGTTATGACGATGTTTGAAGCGGTTGGCATCGTGACCATTGTACCTGAGGAGAAACTGGAAGTGCTCACGGGTATTTCCGGAAGTGGCCCGGCTTATGTATACTATTTAATGGAAGCCATGATTGCCGCAGGAATCCGTGGTGGTCTGTCCAGTCAGCAATCGCGCGATCTAACCGTACAAACCGTACTCGGTGCAGCGCGGATGGTTCAACAGACTGGAGCGGAACCCATGAAGCTTCGCAGTGATGTCACCTCACCTGGAGGCGCTACACAAGCCGCACTGAAAACACTGGATGAGGGCGATTTCTTTGAAAATGTAATTGCAGCCGTCAACCGCTGTGCAGAGCGCTCACGGGAGATGGGGGCTGCCTTGGAAGGAGATTTAAGATGAATAACATGTGCACTGCCACATATCGTCTGCACGATGATCGTGCGGATTTTCGCAAAAAGGCGGAATCCATTGCTGTTGGCATGACTGTCGGCAGCTGGACCGAATTGCCACAAGCCAAGCGTGAAGCGATGCAGAAACATCTAGGCGAAGTCATCAGTGTAAACGTACATGAAACTGAGGGCATGGCTCCGGGCGAGCGGTATGCTGATATTACAATTGGTTATCCCGATGTAAACTTCAGTCGCGATATTCCGGCCCTGCTTGTCACTGTCTTTGGCAAAATTTCGATGGATGGCCGAATCAAGTTGACAAGACTTGGTTTCTCGGACGGATTCCTGAGCGCGTTCCCTGGTCCCAAGTTTGGTCTGAATGGTGTCCGTGATCTGCTTGGTGTCCAAGATCGTCCACTGTTAATGAGCATCTTCAAATCGGTTATTGGCCTGGATGCAGATGAGCTGCGCGAACAGTTTATCCGCCAGGCTCTAGGCGGAGTCGATCTGATCAAGGATGACGAAATTCTGTTTGAGAACAAGCTGACACCTATTGAAAAAAGAGTCGAGGTCTGCATGAAGGCTGCCGAACAGGCTCGCCGCGAGACTGGCAAGAAACTGCTCTACGCTGCCAACCTGACCGGCCCGACTTCGCGGTTGAAGAAGCAGGCTGAACGAGCGATCGATGCTGGAGCAAATGCCTTATTGTTTAACGTGCTATCCTACGGCTATGACGTTCTGCATGAGCTTAGCAGCGATCCGGACATCAACGTGCCCATCATGGCCCACCCTGCGCTTGCAGGCGCACTCTATCCTTCGCCGCATTACGGTATTTCGGCTTCGGTGCTGCTCGGTCAGCTGATGCGTCTTGCCGGAGCAGATCTCGTTCTCTTCCCATCACCTTATGGATCGGTGACCATGCCGAAAGAGGAGAATATGGCCATTACGGAACAGCTGCTCTCAAAAGAGCTCCCGGTAAGAACCAGTATGCCGGTTCCTTCGGCAGGAATTCATCCAGGGCTTGTGCCGCTTATTCTGCGTGACTTTGGCACCGACGTCATCGTTAACGCAGGCGGAGGCATTCACGGACATCCAATGGGCACTGAAGCGGGTGGACGCGCATTTTTGCAAGCCATCGAGGCAGCACAACGCTCGATTCCACTTTCAGAATATGCTGCTGAACATCCCGAGCTGAAAAGCGCACTGGATCTATGGGGTGGAGAACGATGAGAAGTGATAAGAAAACGGTCATTTTCTGCGATTTTGATGGTACGATCACCCTTTCGGACAATATCGTAGCCATCATGAAGCATTTTAAGCCTGAAGGCATTGAACCGATCATGAAAGACACTGTCGAACAGAAAATATCGCTGCGAGAAGGTGTCGGTGCCATGTTTGCTCTGCTACCTGCATCGCAAAAAGATGAAATTGTGGAATTTGTTCTTGGACAAGCAGGCATCCGCGAGGGATTCAGTGAGTTTCTGGAATACGTACGAAATGAGGGCATTGAATTCAATGTAACCAGCGGCGGCATGGACTTTTTTATCGAGCCTCTGCTTGCGCCATTCAACATTCCGCAAGACCACGTCTATTGTAACGGTGCTGACTTTACGGGTGAATTTATACGCATTGAGTGGCCCAATCCGTGCCAGCCCCCTTGTGAGAATGGCTGCGGCATGTGCAAAACAACGGTGATCCGTACGTTCCCGGAAGATCAATATAATCGGATTTTGATTGGAGATAGTTTAACCGATTTTGAAGGTGCCAAAATTGCCGATCTTGTCTACTCCCGCTCCATTTTGACGGACAAGTGCATTGAGCTTGGCGTAGATCATGTGCCTTTCGCTACCTTTTACGATATCATGGAAGACATGAAACAGAAGCAAACACAAGGAGTGCTGTAAAGATGGGTTTTGAAAAAATTACATTGGAACACAAACGCCAGGTACTGGAAGAACTTGCTGATATTAAAGCACTGTTTGCCAGCCGCAACTGGTTCCCGGGTACAAGCGGCAATCTGTCGATGCGTGTGGGAGAGTTTGATCCGGAGCAATTTTATTTTGCGGTTACGGCTTCGGGTAAAGACAAATCTCTTCGTACACCGGAAGATTTTCTGTTTGTGGACAAGCATGGCCAAGCCATTGAAACGACAACCCTGAAACCTAGTGCAGAAACGTTGATTCACTGTGAAATCTATCGTTTGACTGGCTGTGGTGCCGTGTTCCATGTGCACACCGTGTTTAACAACCTGATTAGCGAGTTCTTTGGTGCAGAAGCACATGTGCCAATTCAAGGAATCGAATTGATCAAGGCTTTTAATATTTGGGAAGAAAATGCCGAGATTCGTGTGCCAGTCCTGCCTAACTTTGCCGATATACCATCCATTGCCGAGTTGGTCCCAGGTGTACTTGATCCGAAGGTGCCAGGGATTTTGCTTCGCAACCATGGCATTTATGCCTGGGGTAAAGATGCGTTTGAAGCAAAAAGACATCTGGAAGCATTCGAGTTTTTGTTCGAAGTGATGTATCGTCAACTGCTGCTGAAAGGTGCTACGAAATAGAAATCATCCCTCTCCGATATTCAACAAACGAAAAACACGCCACGGGCTGCTTATTCAGCCTATGGCGTGTTTTTGTCTAGCGCATTACTACAACTTACAATCGATCATCCCGATCCCTGAACAAGAAGAGATTGGCTGATTCCTCGTCTTTTCCGTTTACTCCGCTATGCTGTCCAATTGGACGCTGCTTGCCGAAGAGCAGTTTCAAACCACCAAAAATGAGCAACAGGGAAACAATAACAGTATTCACATAGGAACGGATCTCGTAAGTCATGAAGAGATTGGGGAACATCTCATTCAGTTGCGGGATGACAAGCCGGATGGCCAGGTAATACACACCAAGCGCTGCGATCCCGAAGCCAATCAGACGCTGATGTTTAGCCCAATCTTTGAAAATAGGTTGATCGGTGAGCGGTTCCCGGCCATAACGGCTTGAACACTGAAGTCCATCAAAAAAGCTGTAGAACCAGATCAACGGAATCATGAACAGGAATACGGATAAATGAAGCAGGTCCAAAATATAAATGCTGCCAAGGAACAGGATCATTAATTGCATTCCGCGTTTCTGAAGACCCAAATACAGATGACCTGCCCCAGGAAAAGCGGACAAAAGGGTGGCCAACACCTTGCTTCGTCGTCCGGAAGCTCTTCCCATTTCCAGTTCTTCGAACAACGTTCGGTCCTGCAGCACTTCTCCTGCCTGCTTCCGGTGCGCATGCTGCACGGCGTCAAACATGCAGTACACCCAAATGACAGGAAGAATGAGCAGAAACATCAGAAAGGTATCTTCATTGGTAATGGAGGCTACAAAGACCATCATCGCGAAGGAACCAAAGAATGCAATCAGAAACGATAATCCCCGATGCAGGAGGCCCAAATGTAGATGCCCAAGGCCCGGGATGAAAGACAGCAAAATCGTAAAGAATCGTTCACCTTCGCTGCGTTTTGGATACATAGGTTGACCATATGTACCTTCTGGTATGCCGTATCCATGAGTAGAATGCTGATGCATCTCTTCTCCATTCATTTGCTCCATAGGGTCACTTGGATCCGGATATGCCTGCTGATATGGTGCTCCCTGATGAGGACCATAATGGGCTCCATAGCCGCCGTAATGAGCATTCCGTGCAGAAGGTGCGCGCAGCAGAGTGATTGTGATGTCCAGCATGCTGATACACCAGAAGAAAAAGGCAGCTACTGCTCCCATAACCATAAGCTCATCTTCATTGGTTACCACCATCAACATGAATGCACCGATCAAAGTGCCAAAGAAGAGCAATGGATAAATCATGGCCTTTGCGGTTCGACCCCAGTACAGAAAACCAAGACCCGGGACCGCATTTAACAGAAATGCAAGTAATTTGTTACGATCTGATTGCACAGTCGTCATCCTTTCTTTTCAGGCAATGCGAATTATTTATGGTTTAGGCTTGAAGTTATCCAGCCATGAAGTGGCTGTCTCCGTCCATTTTTGAGTGAAAGATCCCCTCTGCTCGCCTTCGTGGAACTTGTGATAAGGTGCGACCTTGTCAAACACCCCAGAAGAGAGGAAGATTAACGTCAGACAGGCCGCTACCGCGTAGTGAAACACTTTATGCTCCAGCCAGCGTCTGCTCCGCCCTGAACGTGATTTGCGCTTGCTCTTTGAATGTTCCAAAATTGTGATACGTTCCATAATAGAATCCGCAAAGTGAGCCGGATTGTCCAGTTTCGGCAATGTTTGATGAATACCCATAGCTTCCAGATAGTGATCCATGGCTTCCGGATCTTCGATTAATACCTTTTCCATGTGAATCGCTTGGTCCCCGGTAATTCGGCCTTCGATATAATCCGTCCAGTCCTGAACGCCGTACATCTCGATTTTACTCACGCCACTCATCCTCCTTCCAATGACTTCTGATCCACTGCCGGGCACGGTACAAACGGGATTCCACGGTTTTGACAGCCACCTGGGCATCATGGGCGATCTGCTCATAATTTTTTTCGCTTAAATAATACGCAGTAATAATGTCCCGATGCTGGGCAGGCAGTTGATTGATTCGTTCTCGCAGTGTTTCTTTTCGTTCTTCTCGAACGAGACGGGCCAGGATATCGTCTTCGCTTCCAGGCAGGTTGATTATTCGTTCTTCTCCACCCAGATCTTCACTGCTTCGTCTGCCCAGCCTGCGTTTTGCATCGATGGCTTTGTGAAAGGCAATTCGGGTAAGCCATGTTTTAAACCCTTCGGAACGGTAATCGGGGAGAGATTTATACATCTGGATGAACGCCTCCTGAGCTGCATCCTGCGCTTCCTGATCGTTCCTGAGTACGGAATACGCCACATGGTATACATGCTGGCTGTACTTATCGATCAATAAACGAAACTTGGATGTATCCCCTTGACGGATTTGTTCGATTAAGCGCGCTTCGTCAATGACTCTCCCCTCCTCTCCACTACAATAGACGACAGCTTTCTGGGCTGCCCCTGCGTATTTATTTAAATTTTTTAAATTCATGTGATTACATTGCCTGAAAAGATAAAATCATTCCATGGGTAGCTTGATCAATTCAATCTAGAATTCAAAAAACAGGCGCAGAATGTCTTCTGGCCTGTTCGTTGATTGTTCCTTTAAAACGCGGATTAACGTCCCCCGCTTCGGAAACGCTGCGTGTATGCCTTCGCGTCCTGAACATTCTTCACCCGGTTGCGGCTCCATTCCAGCAAAATGCGGTCAATGTAACGGAAATGCACTTTGCCGGCAAATACGGCTTCCTTCAGGGCCATCAAAATCAGCTCTTCCTGATATCGGTCCTGATCCAGCCAGCTGGAGATCGTTTCGCATTCCATAGGTGATAGCGGACGACCAAATTCTTTTTCAAAGATGGAGAACATGTTTCGTTCTTCCTCTTCTATTTGAACACTGTTCGAATTTGGACGTGCGTTCATGCTCATCTGCTGTGCTCGCGCTGCTGCTGCATCTTCAGCGACACACGCTGCGAGCTTGGCATACAGTCCATGCAAATCGTAACGCTCGTACTGAATATCCCGCTCCTCGTCCCGATGCTCATCAATGGATATATATCCATCCCGCATCAGTCGCTGCAGCATTCTGGCGATGCCTTCAGGGGCAAGTCCCATACGTGCCGCGAGCTCTTCCAAGGTGGGAAACTCATTGAATTCTGCCTGACGGTAACCCAGCAATTGAATCAGCAAAAGCACTTCGGAATCTGTTAATCCAAGTTGATGATAATAACGCAACAAAGCATACGGGAGCTGTGCTGTCCCAGACGTCAACCCGTAAGCTACGCCACTCAGCCACGCTTTGGAGCCGGTTTCTTCCATAGATTCGCGATTAATCATTAAGGGTACAGACGGTAGAGCATACGTGGGAATGCAATTGTCTCACGTACATGATCCAATCCACAGATCCATGCTACCGTCCGCTCCAATCCGAGGCCGAAGCCGGAATGAGGAACCGATCCGTATTTACGCAGATCCAGGTACCATTGATATGCCTCGTCGGACAACTTGTGCTCTTCAAAGCGCTGTTGCATCAACTCGGGATCATCGATACGTTGCGAGCCACCAATGATTTCTCCATAGCCCTCTGGTGCGATCATATCAGCACAAAGAACAACTTCGGGACGATTCGGATCCGGTTTCATGTAAAAGGCCTTGATGCCAGCCGGGTAATGCGTAATAAATACCGGTGTATTATACTTCTCGGCAATTGCAGTCTCATGAGGCGCACCAAAATCTTCTCCCCAAGGAATATCGAAGCCTTGTCCATTCAGGAACTCAATTGCCTCATCATACGTAATACGCGGGAATGGGGCTACAATACCTTCGAGTTTGGATACATCACGCCCGATGGATTCCAGTTCTGCACGACAGTTTTTCACGACAGACTGAACCACGTGTGCGATGAACTTCTCTTGTACCCGCAAACTTTCTTCGTGATCCACAAATGCCATTTCCGGCTCAATCATCCAGAACTCGATCAGATGGCGGCGGGTTTTGGATTTCTCGGCACGGAACGTTGGTCCGAAGGAATATACTTTACCCAGCGCCATTGCCGCAGCTTCCATGTACAATTGTCCACTTTGAGTAAGATAAGCATCTTCATCAAAGTATTTGATGTGGAACAGGTTCGTTGTACCCTCGGCAGACGAAGGTGTCAGAATCGGAGGATCAACCTGTGTGAATCCGTTACCATCAAAAAACTGCTGAACTGCGCGGATGATCTCTGCACGGATCACCATAACAGCACGTTGTTTCGTGGAACGAAGCCAAAGATGACGATGATCCATCAAGAAATCAACACCATGCTCCTTCGGTGTAATCGGATAGTTTTCTGTCAAATGAATGATCTCGACGCCTGTAACCGTCATTTCATATCCGGATGCGCTGCGAGGTTCTTCACGAATAATTCCCGTTACATACAAGGAACTTTCTTGCGTCAGACTTTTGGCATCATTCCATACTTCTTCGCTAACTTCACTCTTTACGACTACCCCTTGAATATATCCGGTTCCATCGCGCAGCTGCAAAAATTGAATTTTACCGCTGGAACGTTTGTTATTAATCCAGGCCCCGATCTTAACGGTTTCGCCCACATGCTCATTCACATTACGAATTACACAATCCGTACTCATGCCCATATCTCCCCTTGATTCCTAAATTTGAAAATGCAGCGGGCAGGCCTCGGCCTGTCCCCTGCACTTCCTTGACATGCTATATTCACTTTACAATTAGATTACTTAGAATTCAATACGATTCGGTGTGTATCACGAGCAATTACCAATTCTTCATTGGTAGGTACGACGAGTACCTCCACTTTGGAATTCGCTGTTGTGATCCGGCGCGGTTCGCCGGAACGGATGGCATTAAGAGCTTCATCCACTTCAACACCCAGGTAAGTAAGTTGTTCACATACTTTTTGACGAAGAACTACGGAGTTCTCGCCGACCCCTGCAGTAAATACGATTACGTCCACACCGTTCATTGCAGCTGCATAGGAACCGATGTATTTACGCAAACGATATTCGTACATTTCGAAAGCAAGGGTGGAGTTCGCATCACCGTTCTCCATTCCTTCTGTAATCTCACGCATGTCACTGCTGATTCCAGAGATCGCCAGCAGTCCACTGTGTTTGTTCAACATGGAGTTCACTTCGCTCACGCTCAGTTCTTCCTTGTTCATCACGTAAGGTACGATGGCCGGATCAAGGTCACCACTGCGTGTTCCCATCATCAAACCTTCAAGCGGAGTCATACCCATGGATGTATCCACAGACACGCCACCTTGAACTGCCGTTACACTACCGCCATTACCGACGTGACAAGTGATGATTTTCAGATCTTCTACCGGACGACCCAAATACTCGGCTGCAGTCTTGCTTACGTAATCATGGGAAGTACCATGGGCACCGTAACGACGCACTTTGTATTTTTTGTACAGCACACGAGGGATCGCGTAGAGATAGGCTTTCTCAGGCATCGTTTGATGGAATGCCGTATCAAATACCATAACCTGAGGTACACCTGGCATATTGGATTCAGCTGCACGAATACCCATCATTGCTGCTGGGTTGTGAAGAGGCGCCAAATCGAACAAACGACGGATCTCAGCCTTGGATGCATCATCAACCAGAGCGGACTCCTTAAATGCTTCCCCACCATGAACGACACGGTGTCCAACAGCCTGAATCTCATCTACCGAACCCAGAACGCCGTTTTCTTTATCTGTCAAAATGTCAATGACTTTACGAATTGCCGTTGTGTGCTCCAGAATTTCACTAACTTCTGTAACATCCTCGCGGCCAGTCGGTTTGTGCGTCAGAATGGAGGAATCCATTCCGATCCGTTCTACCAAGCCTTTAGCCAATACGGACTCATCCGTCATGTCATACAATTGATATTTAAGCGAGGAACTCCCCGCGTTGATTACGAGTACTTTCACAGCCGGTCACCATCCTTGTCGTACTTGAAGAATCCTTCGCCCGTTTTAACACCAAGATGTCCTGCACGTACCATTTTCTTCAGTACGATGGAAGGACGGTATTTCAGTTCACCGAATTCACGGAACATTCTTTCCAGTGCAGCTTCCACAGAATCCAATCCGAAACGGTCAGCCATCTCAAGCGGGCCATGTTGGAAATTGTATCCGATACGCATTGCATCATCAATATCTTCAGCAGAAGCTACGCCTTCTTGAAGTACATGAAGTGCTTCATTGATCAAAAGGCAGATCAGTCTGGACGTAACGAATCCAGGGGATTCATAAATCATTACGCCTTTTTTATCAACGACTTCTTCCACAAATCTTCTTGTTTCATCGAATGTGGAATCGGATGTTTTCAAGCCACGAATAATCTCTACAAGGTCAACCCGGGAAACCGGGTGAATAAAGTGCATACCAATAACACGCTCTGGGTATTTGGTCGAGCTTGCAAGCTCGGTCAAACTCAGCGTGGATGTGTTACTTGCAAGAATAACATTGCTTGGGCAAACTTGATCCAGTTGACCAAATACTGCTTTTTTGGCTTCCAGATCCTCTGAAATCGTCTCAATAACCATATCGCATGATCCCAGTTCAGCCAAATGAGCTACTTTGGTAATACGGGAAAGAATCAATTTTTTCTCGGCTTTAGTAATCGCCCATTTCTCCAATTGTTTATCCAGGTTTGTTTCGATCATGTCATAGGCATGGTCAAGCTTCTCCGTCGTATGCTCTACCAGAAGCACATCAAGTCCTTTGGCTGCAAGCATTTGGGAAATGCCTTGTCCCATGGTGCCGCCGCCGACAACTCCTATTTTTTTAAAAAACATGGTTCTGCTCCATCCTTTCGGTTCTCTATTTCTCTATTGTACCCTGTTCGCCGAAAATTACAAATTTCGACCCAACATATAATAATATCTTAGCACGAGTGAAATGTAAAAAAAAATAACCGGCATAAATAAATTATGCCGGTAAAAGGGCGCTGTCACGAAATTGACAACGAAATTGTTCGCCAGACAACACTTCTTCTCTCATCAGTGTATCCAATGAATTGTCGAAAATTGTCCGCTGTTCTTCAAGAAGCCGTTTGGTCTGTTCCATCAAATCCTGCAGAATCATTTTATTTTCACGCATAAGCTCTTCCGTTGTAACCATATCCATGTTCACGATTCCGAGGGAAGTCAATCCAGAAGCCATCATGGTCTGTACCACATTGGTCGCCTGTTCAAAGTCATTGCGTGAACCTGTACTGCGGCCACCGTAATACATTTCCTCGGCAGCTGCGCCGCCAAGTGCAATCATGATCTGCTCTTCCAGAAAACGTTTGGTGTATAAGAATTGCTCCTGCTGCGGATTGTGACGTACATAACCGAGTGCCTGTCCACGCGGGCTGAGCGCCACTTGGCTCACACTGCCGGGACGTACGAGCTCTGCCATGATGGCATGTCCCAATTCATGAATGGCAACCCGTTTTTTCTCTTCTACACTGGATTCACGATCCGTTTTCTCACCCATCATGACTTTATCAATCGCCATAGACAAGTGTCGCTGTTCTATGTTGAGCAGTCCATCTCTCATGGCGTAGATTGCTGCTTCATTCATGACACTTTCCAGCTGTGCACCTGAGAAGCCATAGGATTCTTCCGCCGTTTTCTCCAGGCTTACACCCTCGAGCAGAGGTTTATTCACCGCATGGAGCTCCAGGATGTGCTTTCTGCCTTTCTTGTCAGGCAGGTCTACCTGGATATGACGGTCAAAACGTCCAGGACGAGTTAAGGCGCTGTCCAGCATTTCTTTGCGGTTTGTTGCCGCTATAACAAGGATGCGAGGTGTATCGGATGTATAAATTCCGTCCATTTCCGTCAACAGCTGGTTGAGTGTCTGATCATACTCGCGCTGCTGACCGCCTTCACGTTTACCGCCGATTACATCAATCTCATCAATAAAAATAATGGCGTTCTCTTTATTTTCTTTTGCTGCGCGTGTTCTCGCATCGCGAAATAAATCACGAATTCTGCCGGCACCGACACCGACATACATCTCTACAAACTCACTGCCTGATGCTGCAACGAACACGGAATCGGTATAGTGTGCGGCCGCTTTGGCCATTAGCGTTTTCCCTGTTCCCGGAGGGCCGGTAAGTAGGATGCCCTTCAAAGGACGAATCCCGAACTTCTGAATTTCTTCATGACGGATCAGAAAATCAAGCGCTTCCCGCAGCTCCTGCTTGGCACTGTCCTGGCCGCCGATTTCTTCAAAAGTCAGTTTAGAAGGTCCTTTTTTCTTGCGCTTGCGTTCCTGACCTGCTCCAACCGTAATTCCCCCGCGCATCTGCATCATAAGCAGCAATCCGCCAACAACCGCTGCTGCAATCAAAATGGGGAAAATATTCACACCAATAAAAGCAAGAAAGATAATCAAAACAGGGACAAATCCAATGGCAACTTCCTTCGTCCATTTAGGCATTAGGCCACACTCCTATCTGACCGGGTACACGCGGCAGAATAATAAACTTGCTGGCATCTCCATCCCGGAGACTTACGTATACGTTATTGTCATCCATGGCCGTATTCACTTGAATACCATTGGTCGCCATTTTGGATAATGTAGGTGTAATATCTGTGTACTGCTTGTTCTCCATCGCTTGAGCGACAGTAAACATGGCATCGCCCCACCAGTTTTCCAGGGCTTCATTAGAATGATCCACCACGTCCAGTTTCAATGCACGCGTGCCGATCAGTGTCTGTCCTTCTTTCTGAATATATTGAACCAATCTGCCCAGATCCACATCTGGCTGCAAATCAAGTTTCAATTGAACGTCATTGCGGTTAATAGTTAATTGAACGTCATTAACCCCGTCATATTGGGTTACCATTTTTTCAATCGGATTCTGCATGGCCACTTGACGATACACAAACCAACCTCCAAACAACACAACGGCTGAAATGACGGCAGTTAAAGCAATAGGCAATACTTTTAGCTTCAAGTGAGTTTCCCCTCCCAAATTTTGAGCCCATCCCTATAGCTTATAGGCATAATATGAATTGTGTACGAATGACCTGTGATGTGCCCAACAGGTTTTATTCCTGTTTAATGTATCCTTGAATACATATTTGAGTATATCACATCGTATATACAATTTCGAAGGCGAAAATATGAATAAATTATTAATTTTAACTATTCAAATCCAGGATGATTCACAGGGTACGCCAAAAAACCGGATCAGACGGGCTTCCGTCTGCCGGTTCTTTGAAGAAATTACCTAAGAAAAAGTTCTGTTATATCGATTAGCTGTTTGGAATGGTATAAACCAAATCAACTTGTTCGCCATTGCTAAAACGATAGAATCGATAGTAGTTATGCGTATCGTCTTTGTAATACACTTGCCACACATAGATTCCATTGACAACTCCAGGCATAATCCGCTTGATCTCTCCGCCGGGAACTTCAGAGCTGAATCGATTCCGAACCTGAGCTTCAGACAACCCGTTCTGCAGCAGCTCACTGTGTACAGCGTTATTCCCTGTGACAGGTTTGTTGGCTGCATCGAACTTGACCCAGACGGCAATGTCCTGATTATCTTTATTTTTGGCCATCATGGTCCAGTAAATATTGTCTTCGCCTTCTTTTTGGCCCCACACGTATTTTCGGAGATCCTCGTAAGATGTAATCCCCAGCTGATCCTGTGCCGCTTGAATAGCTAGTGCTTCTTCATTGCGCTGGTCCTGGGTTATATAGATATAAAAGCGCTGAAGTCCAAACAGGATCAAAATCAGGATGAGCAGCGAGATCCATATCCATTTCTTTTTTCTTTTCAAAAGCCGAACTTCCTTTCCCCTATGACGCTGCTGCAATTCTGAAATTAACGGGCGAGCAGTCCGTCAAATGCAAGTTGAGACTCGCGCAGAATGCGCTCTTCATCCATAGTAAGACATTCCCCATGCTTCACCAATTGTTTGCCGTCGACCCATACATGCTCCACATCCTTGGCTGAAGCCGAGTAGATCGTGTGGGATATGAGATCCGTGTGCGGATAGAAATGAGCTTGTTCAATGTTCAGTGCAATGAAATCGGCCTTCATGCCTACTTGAAGTGCTCCTGTATTGTTCAGGAATATGGATTTGGCACCATAGCCCGTTCCAAGCAGCAACGCCTCTCCTGCCGGAACAGCCGTAGGGTCACCGGATACTCCTTTGTGAATCAGCGCAGCAAGTCTCATCTCTTCAAACATGTCCAGATTGTTGTTGCTCGCAGGTCCATCTGTTCCCAAGGATACCGTTACACCAGCTTTCAGCAAATCCGGAACCCGTGCTACACCTGAAGCGAGTTTCAGGTTGCTTCCCGGATTATGGGAGACAGCAACATCATGCCGTGCCAAAATTTCAATCTCCTCATCATTCAGATGCACCGCATGTGCAACGAGAGAAGGCCGTGAGAAGAAGCCAAGCTTCTCCAAATGTGCTACAGGACGCAACCCATAATCCGTCACATTCTGCTCCACTTCACGAAGCGTCTCCGACATATGGGTATGCAGCGGCAGATCCAGATCATGCGCAACCTGTACAAGCTTCTCTATGTAATCCGGAGGGCATGTATATGGCGCATGCGGTGAGATGATCGTCGTAATGCGGCCACCAGCCTGTCCATTCCACTCGCGTGCAAAGGCAGCCGATTCCTGCAGTTTGCGCATTTGCTCTTCTTCGGAACACAGACCGATTACACCACGTGCCAATGCAGCCCGGATACCGGATTGTTCCACCACTTTAGCCACCTGGTCCATATGGTCATACATGTCCAGGAATGCAGTTGTGCCACCTTTCAACATTTCCAGGACAGACAGGGAGGTGCCCCAATATACGTCCTCAGACGTCATTTTCGCCTCCATAGGCCACATTTTCTCCTGAAGCCATACCTGTAAGGCCAGATCATCCCCGTGGCCTCTCAGAAGCGACATGGCTGCATGACCATGCGTATTGATCAGACCCGGCAAAAAGACCAGTCCTTTACCATCAACCTTCGGCAGGTTCTCATCCCCATCCGGCAATGTCTCACCAATATGCACAATCTTGTCATCTTCGACTACCATGTAACCTGATACCACTTTCCATTCCGTACCGCTGTTAACAGCAAATTTGCCGTTATGAATTACCCATCTATTTATCGTCATCTTCCTCGTCGTCCTTTCCATTCTCCAGATAATAAGCAAGGCTAAGCAGATCCGTTGTAAAATCGGCATGATGAATACGGACATGCGGCGGTGTTTTGAGGATAGTTGGTGCAAAATTAAGAATCGCTTCAATGCCGGATTCAATTAACTGATCGGCTACATTCTGAGCTTCCGTATCCGGTACGGTAATAATGCCGATGCGAATATTATCCTTTTTGACCGAATCCGATAATTCATTCATGGGCTGTACCTTCAGGCTGTTAATCTGACTGCCAATCTTGGGACCGTAAGCATCGAAAACAGCAACGATCTTCATGTTGTCTTTCAGGTACGCATTGTAATTGGACAAAGCATGCCCCAAGTTACCGGCTCCGACCAGTGCAACATTGATTTGCTGATCAATCTTCAAAATTTGGCGAATTTTTTCAATCAAATACGATACGTCATATCCAATACCTTTGCGGCCGAAGTCCCCAAAGTATGCAAGATCTTTGCGAATCTGGGCAGGATTAAGATCCAGCCGGAGTCCAAGCTCCTGTGATGAAACCGTGTTAACCTCACGTTGATGCAGTTCACTCAAATAGCGTAAATAAACAGGCAATCTGCGTACCACGGCTTCCGAAATTTTATCTGATTTCATTACATAACTCCCCCTTACCAAGGCCACGATAGATAAATAAAAATGGAGCATCCTGCATAACGTTTTCGTTTCCGAATGTAATCATGCAAGATGCCTTATCAAGTATAAAATTAAAAGTGCTTCATGAATGAATCATCACTTTGATGATCTAATAAAGTTTACAGCGAGAAGACCTCATTGCGCAATGATGTTGATTCCTATTCTGTAGCAGGTTCGTCATGCGCAGGCGCTTCCAGCCACTCGCTAATCCGTGGAACCATCTGTTCTGTCAGCATATGCTCCATTTTGGGACCGGGTAATGAATATAAAAAGTATTTGCCATAGTAGGACTCAATCACCCGTGTATCATAGACGATGACAATGCCCCTGTCCTTGGCTGTACGGACAAGCCTTCCGAATCCCTGCTTGAAACGAATGACGGCCTGTGGAACCGATAGCTTCATAAACGGGTTCTTTTTCTGTTCCTGCAGCAATTCGCTCTTCGCCTCCACCAGCGGATGATTCGGCGGCTGGAAAGGCAATCTGACGATCGCCAGACAAGTCAGTGCTTCCCCGGGAATATCGACACCCTCCCAGAAACTGCTGGTCCCCAACAGAACCGTGGCTTTGGCATCCTGGAACCGACGTGTTAACTTGGAGCGGCTGCCACTGTCTACACCTTGTCCGAGCAGCGAGATATCGTTACCGGACAATGCTTCTTTTAACGGATCATAGACCTGACGAAGCATCCTGTATGAAGTGAAGAGCACCATCATGCGTCCCCGTGTAGCAATAGCCGTTTCGGCAAGCGACCGCACCAGCATGTCCACAAAGTGTGCATCACCAACACTGCCCTTCACGCTAGGGAAATCACGCGGGATAACCAGCAAAGCCTGATCCCGGTAGCGGAATGGCGACGGCAGCATGGATGTAAGCAGACGGTTATTGTCTGCAGCTTCCTGCAGACCAAGCTGTTCAATCATGAATTGAAATGACTTATCCACAGAGAGCGTAGCCGAAGTAAGAACAACGCTTTTCTTTTTATCGAAGAACATGTCCTTCAACTGTGCACTAACATCGACAGGAACGGCATAGAGCTGTAGTGATTTGCTGCGGAATTGCCCGCTTGCCTCCATCCAATATACGGTCTTGGCATCATCCATCCGCATGAAAAAGCGAAGATTCTCTTTTAGCGTTGCCAAGTCTTTAAGCAAACCTGTAATGTCCGTAATCAGGCTATCCGATTGATAGTCGTCCTGATCCTCTTTGACTTCAAGAAGCAGCTTGTCTCCCTTACGGATCAAGTCACCAAGGGTGACATAAATCTGGTTCTCATAATCCTGCAACTCCTGCCACTTTGCCGGTTTTTGCGAAGGCTTCAACCGAAGGGAAAACTGTCCTGTTTCTCCCGGAGAAGCATCACTTCGCTCAGGCAGCAGGCTAAATAAAGCCTCACTCAGCCGATCCCACATTTCCTTGACTTCAACAGCAAGCGGGAACATCTGGTCAATCACTGAGCCCCATTGTACCGATTTCTCATGACCAGACAATTGAGTTCGCAGCATGGGAAGCTGACCATTCCGACTATCTTTAAACAATCGGGTTAATGTATGAACCAACGTGAAATATTTCATATGAAGACCCAAATGCTTGCCTGCTACATCCTCCAGATGATGGGCCTCGTCGATCACAAGACTGTCATAAGCCGGCAGAAGCTGATGAGCTGCTTTGACATCGGTAAACAACTTGGAATGATTCGTAATCACGATATCAGACAAACCTGCTTCATGTTTTGCCCGATGATAAAAACACTTCCTGAACCACGGACAGGAGCGTCCCAGACAGGATTCAGACTCACTCTGCACGGTCTCCCAGAAATCCCCACCGCGAGCGCTGAGGTTTAACTCCTCATCATCCCCGGTTTCCGTCTGGGTGAGCCAGACGATCATCTGTGCCGCTGTAAAATAGTCTTCTTTTGGTGTGGCGAATTCACGTTTGTTAATCTTGTGCTCAAACTTCCGCAGACACAGATAGTGCCCCCGTCCTTTGAACAGAGCAGCCTTAAACGGAAAAGGAACTACTTTGGTGAGCAGAGGGATATCCCGCTCTCGAAGCTGCTCCTGCAGGTTGATTGTATGCGTGCTAACCATCACTTTTCGTTCCTGCTTCACACTTTCATAAATGGCAGGCAGCAAGTAACCGAGGGATTTCCCCGTACCTGTACCCGCTTCGATTAACAGATGCTTTTCTTCGTCCAGGGCCTGTCTTACGCTGCTGAACATTTGCGTCTGCGCCTCGCGTTCTTCGTAATGATCCAGTGTATCTTTCAGATTATCTCTAACCTGATCCATATACTGTTCAAAACTGATACCTTCAAGCGGATTGCCTTCACGTTCATCGCGTGGTGCACCAATCTCGGTCCAGTCACTTACGTTTAAGGCCAGCTGACGGTAATACGTATGTCCGTCGAGATCCTGAATAGGCTCCGCTTCCCTCTCGCTGCGCATGCCGTCGAAGAACCAGCCCAGATCACTGTCCTCTGGAGCAAACAGGTCACTGAGACGCTGTATGGTAATCAAGGGCAATTCACGCAGCTCGTCCAGGCACTTCAGCAGCACATGGGCCGTTGCTAGAGCATCGCTGTCTGCCTGATGAGGCCGGTCGTGTTGAAATCCGAACTCGGCTGATACATACCCAAGCTGATAAGAGCCAAGAGAAGGAAAAGAGATTTTGAGAAAATCAATCGTATCCAAAATACGCCCGGTGAACGGCAAATAGCCACATCGGTCAAGCGCATTTTGGAGGAAATGAAAATCAAAAGCAACGTTGTGTCCGACCAGGACAACATCGTCAAGGAGCGGAACCATCTCCATCATCATCTCTTCGAGTGAGGGAGCGTCCGCCACATCTTCATCCGTAATCCCGGTTAACCCCGTAATAAACGGCGGAATAGGAACACCCGGGTTTACATAAGAACTATATATTTGAGTTATGCTGTAGTCATGATCTATGATGGCAAGTCCGGCTTGAATAATCTCACCGTCGGACTGCGTGCCGGTTGTTTCGAAATCCAATACGGCAAATTTCATTGCAATGTACAATTCCCTTCCATTCCAGTCTATGTTACAGCATAGCAAAAAAACGGGCATTTGAAAATTAACTGACAAAAAAGGCGGTGTTCCCTCCATTAGGTTCAAGGAGGAAACACCGTCTTGATGCTGCTGAAAAGTACTTCAAGTTCAGGTACAATCAGCTAATTCCATATTGCAGTTGTCCGCTGTTCAGCCTGCAGGCTTCCATATTATACAGTGGTTCGGTCAGCGTTGGGTCATGCTGGAGTGCCTGAGCAAACAGAGAACAGGCTCCCTTCGGATTCGCGAGCTTGGCTTCGATGCATCCCAGAGCATTACAGGCTAGCCCCTTCAGCCTCGGGGAACCCTTCAGGTGCACAATGAGCCGCAAATGACTTCCCGCTTCAGCGGTTTGGTTGAGGTTCATGTGTGCAAGTCCCAGATAGTACCGAGTCAGTGCACTGTCAGGATATTCGTCAACAATCCGTGAAAATTGCATGATGGCTTGTGGATACATTTGCAACTTGAAGTATCCCTGACCGCGACTAAAGGCTTCCAGATGGATCTCCGGCAGTGCGGTAACTGCCTCCTGTTCCGGTTGAAGAGCAGCCGGTTGTTCCAAATCCTTAACCTGACTCATTTTCTCCTCAAACATCAGCCACTCATCAATCATCCCGTCACTCATCCGCTTCAGCAAGTTCCACTTTTGCAGCAGTTCCTGTTTGTTCAGACCTTCAGCGGAAGGGTAGCGCTTGATAATTTCATCTAACATGTCGTTCATCTCGGCGAAAACATGCTGGAACATCGATGCATCCCCACCCTTGAAAAAATGGATTAGTGCGTGACCTGTACTCATTTTTTGCAGGGGGGACCGATTTCATTCCCCTTACCAGTCGATTACATAATTGTCGCGTGAACCTCATGCTTCATGGTCTGAACAGGTTTGTTCTGACCATCTACAAATACAACTGTAGGTTTGTGCGTATTAGCCTCTTCCTGAGACAACATCGCATAGGAAATAATGATGACTGTATCCCCGGGCTGTACGAGACGTGCAGCAGCACCATTTAGACAAATCACTCCGCTGCCGCGTGGACCAGGAATCACGTATGTTTCAAGGCGTGCGCCATTATTGTTGTTTACAATTTGCACTTTTTCATTTTCCATCAAATCGGATGTTTCCATCAAATCTTCATCAATGGTAATGCTCCCCACATAATTCAGGTTGGCTTCCGTAACGGTGGCACGGTGAATTTTGGATTTCATTAGTGTTCTAAACATGGGACATGACCTCCGTAGTTTGCAGTCTTGTATTGTCAATCAGTCTTGTTTTGCCAAATTTCACTGCGAGTGCAATCAGCAGATCGTCACGACCATGTACTTTTTCCGGATCAGCGAGTGGTTCCAGACTTGGAAAAGCCTGAATTTCCGCATAATCAATGACAGCTCGTGATGATCGTGCAATGTTCTCGCGCAGAATACGGCGAATATCTGCAGCGGTTGTGTTGTGTCTGGAATCGACTGCTTCTTGGGCCGCACGCAGTGCCTTGGACAGTACCAGAGCTTCCTGACGATCTTCAGCGCTCAGGTAGACGTTACGTGAACTAAGAGCCAATCCATCCTGCTCCCGTACAATGGGACACGGAACGATCTCAACCGGCATGTTGAGGTCATTGACCATTTGCTGAATGACTGCGACCTGCTGGGCATCTTTCATCCCAAAAAATGCACGCTGTGGCTGAACGATGTTAAACAGCTTGGATACAACAGTTGTCACTCCATCAAAGTGTCCAGGACGAGAAGCGCCGCACAATCGGTTAGTCAAACGGGATACGGATACTGTCGTTTGTGTTGGCTGTGGATACATCTCTGCAACGGTGGGAATAAATACGATATCCACTCCCTGCTTACGTGCCGTTTCCACATCTCTGGCTTCATCCCTTGGATAGCTGTCAAAGTCTTCATTAGGCCCAAACTGAATCGGATTCACGAAAATGCTCAATACTACAATATCACTCTGCTGTTTGGCAGCATGCATCAGACTCGCATGCCCTTCATGAAGATATCCCATTGTAGGCACCAGGCCAACAGAGGCTTCTCTGGACGGGTTCGCTTGACGCATCAAGCCAATTTCCTGTCTTAATTCTGCGATGGTCCGAATCACTTTCATGAGTTGCTCTCCACCTTTTCTTTACGATGTCCGTACAATTGCTCCACGACGCCGTCAGCAGCCGTAAATACATGCTCTTGGGCAGGGAACGAACGATCCTTGACTTCCTTCACATAAGCTTCAATGCTGCTGCGGATCAATGTGCCCACATCGCCATAGGTTTTGACAAAACGTTTGGGCATGTACGGAGAAGCATACTGAACGACATCATGGAACACCAATACCTGGCCATCACATCCTCTACCTGCTCCAATACCAATGGTAGGAATAGACAGCTCTTCCGAAATGGCTCTTGCCACTTCTTCGGTAACCAGTTCAAGCACAATCCCGAAGGCTCCTGCTGCTTCAAGTGCCTTTGCTTCATCCATCAATCGTCTGGCATCCGCTGCATCCTTACCCTGAATGCGATAACCACCAATTTGATTTACCGATTGCGGGGTCAGTCCGATGTGACCCAGGACAGGTACACCTGCTTGCACCACGGCTTTGACCGTATCCGCAATTTCCCCGCCGCCTTCCATTTTGACTGCATGCGCATGCCCTTCCTGCATCAGTCGACGAACACCTTTCAGTGTCTCATCCACACTGCCGTGGTAGGTCATGAAAGGCATATCGGCTACGATAAATGTGTTTCCTGCACCCCGTACCACGGAACGCGTATGATATACCATATCGTCTATGGTTACAGGCAGGGTAGAATCATATCCCAGTACTACATTGCCGAGGGAATCGCCGACCAGTATCAGATCAATGCCTGCTTCCTCAGCCAGTAGCGCGGTTGGATAATCGTAGGCTGTTATCATGCTGAGCGGCACGCCATCCTGCTTGTATTTTTTCATTTTCACAATATTCAACGCTTGTTTGTTAGCCATTTTCTTCATGGCTCCTTTCTCCTTTTCAATTCAAAACGCAACAAAAAAACCTTTTAGTTTTCCACTAAAAAGTCCCGAAAAGTCAAAAAAGAGTCACTTGCGATCGTCCCTTCTGTCTCGGTCCTCTTCGGCTCAGAGCAGAATCCAACAACTCACTTAACACATCTTCAATTTTGCTATGCATCTGTTCATATTCAAGCCAATTAGGCATACTGTTGCCGGAGTGCAATTCGGTCTGCAATAGCCGATATCGCCTCACGAACACAGTATACCAAAGATCAGCCCAAACTTCACGTGTTATGTTCATTATTTTAGTGGAAATTCGACAAGTTCCTTACTCTATCAGAGATATTTCACCCGATACAACGGTGATGCGTTCTCCACTTGGCTTCTCTACAATCAATGCACCTGAAGGATCCAGACCAATAGCCATTCCCTCGATGCTTCCCTGCGGGTTTGAAACCTTCACCTCACGGTGAATTGAAACGGACAAAGCTTCCCACAATGACGCAATTACACCGAAACCTTCTTTTTGATACATAAAGTACAGATGTTCCAGCTCGTTCAAAATGGCCGCTGCCAACTTCGTTCGATCCACCTGCTGCCCTGTCTCCACTTTGATCGAAGTGGCAATTGAAGTTAAGTCTTCCGGATAATCCGCAAGCTCAAAATTGACATCCACCCCAATGCCTGCGATGCAGTATCGCAGTTCATGATCTTCAACCGCAGATTCAAGCAAAATGCCACACATCTTGCGACCATTGATCAAAAGATCATTCGGCCATTTGATACCAGCATCTGCCCCGGTATAGGCCCGAACGGCCCGGCAGACGGCAACACCCGTTAACAATGTCAGCTGGGGAGTGTTCCGAAGGGGCTGCTTTGGACGCAGCAGTATGCTCATCCAGATGCCTTTGCCAGGCGGAGAATACCACTTACGACCGAATCGGCCCCGTCCGCCCGTTTGTTCTTCAGCAAGGACCACTGCACCTTCGGCCTGCCCCTGTTCAGCCATTTGCTGAACATCGCCTTGAGTAGACAACGTCGAATTCAGAATCACTGCCTTACGGCCGAAGACTGACGTTTGCAGAGCCAGCTGGAGCCCTGCTGCATCAATACTGTCGGGCTTCGTTATTAGGCGATATCCTTTGCGGGAAACAGCCTCAAATTCGTACCCAAGATCACGCAATTTGTTCACATGTTTCCAGACTGCCGTTCTGCTAATGGACAGGTTCTTACTGATTTCTTCACCAGACACGAATTGCCCGTCCGCATTCATTAACATATGTAACAGTTCTTCATGCTTGGTCATCTGCAACCACCCGCTTCACTTCAGCGGTCAGCGCTTCACGCTGATTCGCTATATTTCCAATCGCCGTTTCACGCAACAAGTGCTTCATCAGCTGACCGAGCCAAGGTCCACCCTTACGCTGCAGCTGTTCAAGAATATTCTCTCCGGTAATTTCGAGATCCTTCAGTTCGTGCACCTTCATGGATTGACTCCACTCCGCTGCATTGGCATAGATATCTTGATACAACTTTTCTGCTGAAGCGGAAAGGCTCGAATCAGAAGGAAGAAGTGGTTGTATTTTGAGCCAGTCCTCGGCTGCCTGACGCCCACACGTTAATACGGTAATAATCCATTCCGATCGTAGCATTCGTTGGTCCTTGTTATCACGAATCACCGTTTTCATTAATTCCTTAACTTGAAGAACCCCTGTAATCCGCAAACGATCATCATTGGAAAAGGTCCACTTGCGCAGTAAAGCATCCGCTTCCTCCCTTATATACTGACCCGAGATCAGCAGGAGGGACCAGCGCAGCAAGACGTTTACTCCCGACAATTGTTCGATACAAACCAATACGTTTTTATCAAATCGTTCCCCGTAAACTGGGGCCTTGATAAATTCCAACGCT
Organism: Paenibacillus xylanilyticus; assembly: GCF_047246825.1. Taxonomy (GTDB): domain Bacteria; phylum Bacillota; class Bacilli; order Paenibacillales; family Paenibacillaceae; genus Paenibacillus; species Paenibacillus xylanilyticus_B. Next base: position 109,386 of record NZ_JBFOLB010000002.1, read on the forward strand.
CGGCTGCGGGAGAGCAGTTCCAATCCTCTCAGCGGATGGGGGCCAGCCATCATTTTCACCATTTCGGTACGAACCCGTTCCATGGCAATATGTTGAAGCAGATCTCTTTGTTTCACAAGGGCTTTCCATGTGTTATATGCAATCTTAAAATCAAATACCGATGCAAACCGGACACAGCGAAGCATACGAAGTGCATCCTCACCGAATCTCTCGTTTGCTGCACCCACACATCTGATCCATTCTTCACGAATATCCGCCTGGCCCCCAAAGGGATCCACGATTTTGCCGTTTCTGTCCATCGCAAGGGCATTCATCGTAAAGTCACGACGCTGCAAGTCTTCTTTTATATCCTTGACAAACCGAACCTCAGACGGCCTTCGATTGTCCTTATATTCCGATTCCGTGCGGAATGTTGTGACCTCAAAAAAATAGCCGCCTGAACGTACGGTAACCGTACCGTGCTGAAGTCCTGTCGGAATACAGTCCGCGAACAGTTCCATCACTTGTTCAGGAGAAGCCGAGGTTGTAATATCCATATCATCTACACTGCGTCCAAGCAGCTCGTCACGGACACAACCACCGACCCAAAAGGCATCATAGCCTTCTTCGTTTAACTTCAGCAGCACCTCTTCACTCTGCCTAGCCATTTCCGGGTCTACCTTTGTCCATTGCACCAAACCAATCACCTCATTACCTGCCTGTTGCTCAGTATTCCCTTAGTCCGCTGTTTCTGCCGAAGATTACGACAGATCAACCACAAACGGGCTTCAGTTTGGGAACTTCACGTCCCAGCACCCGATAGTATATTTGTTCATATTCATGCCGGATTGCATCGTTACAAAAATCATGATGAGCCCTACGAAGACAAGCTTCCCTGAAATCAGCAGCCAGTCGATCGTCTGTTAATATACGAATCGCGTTCTCAGCCATGGACTGTGTATCGCCGATCGGGGATAAATATCCGGTTTTGCCGTGCAGTACGAGTTCCGGAATTCCTCCCGCCTGCGATCCGACCGTTGGCACACCGCAAGCCATCGCTTCCAGAGCCACGAGTCCGAAGCTTTCTTTCTCGGAAGGCAGCATAAGGATGTCCGCCATGGAAATGACTTGTGCAATATCATCCTGTTTACCCAGGAAATGAACTTTATCATTCAATCCCATGTCATTGATTTTCCATTGGATTTTAGGCAGATCAGGCCCCTCACCAACAAATAACAATTTGGCTGGAACCTGCTCCTGTACCTGACGGAAAACTTCAACAACATCCTGTGTTCTCTTCACTGGTCGGAAGTTGGAGATATGCATCAATATTTTCTCGTGCGGCGCTGCAAAATCCCTGCGCAGACTGGCAGCATCCCGAGGGTAGTATATTCGTTTATCTATAAAATTGTAGGTCAAATCAATTGGACGCTGTATGTCCAGCAGATCTACCGTTTCCCGAATCAAATCCTGTGAGACCGCAGTTACGGCATCACTTTCGTTAATCGCAAGGCGAATGAGATCCTTCAGGGATTCGTCCTGTGCAAGAACGGTAATGTCTGTCCCGTGCAGCGTCGTAACTACCTTCAGGTCTTCGCCCACCATTTGTTTGGCCAAGAAGGCACATACGGCGTGTGGAACTGCATAATGCACATGCAGCAGATCCAGCTGCTGGGCCTTAGCAACTTGGGCCATCTTGGTTGCCAGCGACAGATCATATGGTGGATACCGAAAAACATAATAATCGTTCACTTCAACTTCATGGTAAAAAATATTTTTCTGAAAAGTACCCAAACGGAACGGGATACTATTCGCAATAAAATGAACCTGGTGACCCTGTTCGGCAAGCAATTTGCCGAGCTCCGTTGCGACAACGCCAGACCCTCCGAGGGACGGATAACAGGTGATACCAATCTTTAATTTTTGATCCATCCGGTGGACGCTCCTTTGATCTCCCGCGTTTGCAGGTTGATGTAATGCAACGGAAAATAAAACGATATATCAGGATACGAGCAAGCGCAGCAGGATATTACCTGACTGCTGCGCCAAACTGCCCAACGACATAAGGTGTAATACTTGCAAATCCTTCAGCAAAGGGTATCAGGCTCCGCTGACCCAGCAAGGAATCTCGGGCTCTTACCCGTTCAATATACCCTTGATTTAATGGGGTAGAAACCGTACCTGCTCCTGATTCAAATTGAGAACGATAACTGAGCAGCGATCTTTCCTTTTGCTCATAGTGTTCCGTAATATCGACAATCAAATCCGTTGGCCCAATATCATTAATGAAGTAAAAATACAGTTCCTTCACTTGGATGGCAGGCATGTCCGGCATATAATTTCGCAACTTGGCATTGAATACCGCTTCCTGTACAAGCTTGCTGCACATGACATGATCCGGATGGCGGTCTTCCCAATAAGGTGCAAATACAATTCGCGGTGCGTGACGACGAATCTCTGCCGTCACAGCCTGAATATGTTCAGGGGTTATGTATAAGCCACGGTCTGGCAAACCCAGATTGGTTCGACACGAAAGACCGAGGACGCGGGAGGCTTCCTCCGCTTCCTCGGCTCTGCGCTCTACAGTCCCGTTGGATGACATTTCTGCTTTTGTCAGATCACACACGCCAACTTTCAAGCCTGCGGCAGTATGTTTGGCGATTGTTCCCGCCATACCAATCTCCGCATCATCAGCGTGTGCCCCAAAAATCAGAATATCGAGACTCATTGGGAATCACCTTGATTCAGTCCAGCTTCCGGTTTGTATTTATGCACAAGTTCTCTCCAGCCAAAATCTCCGCGATCCAGTGCTTTAACCAGAATTTCGGCCGTTGCGATATTGGTTGCGAGCGGAATGCCCTGTACATCACACAATCGAAGCAGTGCATTGATATCCGGTTCGTGTGGCTGAGCCATCAGCGGATCACGCAGGAAAATAATCAGATCCATTTCATTTTGTGCAACCAAAGCACCGATCTGTTGGTCTCCACCTAGAGGACCGGATTCAAACCGGTGAATTTTCAGGGACGTACCTTCCATAATACGAAGGCCCGTTGTACCTGTAGAATATAGTTGATGGTCAGTAAATACGGGTTCATAGGCAGTGACAAAGTTAACCATCTCTTCTTTTTTGCGATCATGGGCGATAAATGCGATTTTCAACATGATAATCTCCTTTAGTCGATAAAGTGATCAAATCCGTAGATGAGTCCTGTATATTCCATAACCTTCTGCACTCCGATTTTAACACCAGGCATGTATCCTGCACGTTCGTAGGAGTCATGACGAATTTTGAGCGTTTGGCCAAAATCGCCGAATACCACTTCCTGCTGTGCAAATACACCTGGTAAACGAACACTATGAATACGGAATCCGTTATAGTATCCACCCCGTGAGCCTTCAATGGTCTCCTCTTCATTCGGGTTACCCTGACGAAGTTCTTCCCGGTTGGCTGCAATCAATTCAGCCGTTTTAATCGCTGTTCCTGAAGGCGCATCCAGCTTTTGATCCCCGTGGTACTCAATAATTTCAACATTAGGCATATGTTTGGCTGCCTGGGCTGCGAATCTCATCATTAATATGGCACCGATGGAGAAGTTTGGAGCAATCAGGCCTCCAATCCCTTTATCCTGACACTGCTTGTCCAGTTGTTCAATCTGCTCCGTTGTGAAGCCGGTAACCCCCATAACGGGTCTGACTCCATAACGGATCGCAAGTTCTGTATGAGCGAAAGCATATTGCGGTATTGTAAAATCAACCATAACCTGCGGTTTGGTCTCAGCAAAGGCCATTTCGATATCATCGGTTACGAGCACTCCGCACTCGGGAAGACCGACAAGGGTTCCGGCATCCGTGCCTGCACCGGAGCGGTTAACCGCGGCAGCGAGCTCCAGTTCTGGATCCTGAAGCACCAGCTTCACCACTTCCCGGCCCATCCGGCCAGCCGCTCCGATTACGGCAACTCTTATTACTTCACTCATCTTGGCTGCATCTCCTCACTGTATGTTGGATCAATCATTTGAATCCATTTCTTCACATCGCCTTCACGATGCAGATAAAATGGATTTCTTATTGAATGGAATTTTTACGCTGCTTGATTTGTTGGTACAACTGATGCAGTTGCCCGTTCTGCGGGTCCAGCGATAACGCATCCCGGACAGCCTTCATTGCACGATCGAACTCATTTAGATCGCTATATGCCAGTGCAAGCATCACATGAGCTTCAACATACAGGGGATCAAGCTTAACCGCCTGTTGTAGCAAAGCAGCTGCCCGAGCGTAACGCTCCTGCATACCGCTGCCCGCCTGTTCAAGCAAAACCTTCGCCTGTGTGCTTAGCTGCTTGGCTTCCAATGTCTGCAAATGCAGGACATATTCCTCTGTGCCGCCGGACAGATCAACTGCCTTGCGTGCATGTTCCAGCGCCGGGCCCAGATGCTGGCTGCGGGCATGCGTAATGGAACAGCGATAGTGGAGCTCCGCATGTTCCGGGTGAGCAAGAATGGCCGATTCAAACCAACGGATCGCCTGCTCAAAATCATTTTGCAAAATACAGCGGTAAGCCTGCTGCATATAATCTTCCGGCTTCATCATCCAAGCTGTCCCTCCCCAATCGGGTGATGGTACAGCATATGTAATCTACGCCTAATCGGTGTTTTTTGGAGTCCACCGATTTGCATCGCGTGTATTGAATTTATGCATGACTTTGTCGTGTGCCTGCGCGAGATCGATCCCGAGCGAGTTGGCAAAACAAATCGTGATAAACAAAATATCCCCAAGCTCCAGTTCAATGGAATTGTCTGCTTCGGATGCTTTTTTCGGCTTTTCACCGAACTCGTGATTGACTTCCCGAGCAAGCTCTCCAACCTCTTCGGACATACGGGCCAGCATGGCCAGCGGACTGAAGTAGCCCTCCTTGAACTGGGAGATGTAGAGGTCAACCTCGCGCTGCATTTCTGCGATGCTTTTCTCCATGAGAACGGATTCTCCTTTTGAAATTGTGTCGTATTTGTTCCTAATATATCAGTTATTCCGTTTTACTTCCACCATCATAAGGCACAAATCATTTTTAAAGAATCAATAAATAGGTATACTATATGGGAAGTATTGCTTCATCATTAATTTACATATGGAGAGGGATCTTATGAGCACTGCCAAAACATGGGTTCAATTCAAACTGATTCTCCCTATTCTGCTGGGTACCGCTTTGTATGCCTTTGGACTGCTGTACTTTATAATCCCCAACCAGCTGATGGAAGGCGGCGTTACCGGGGTCACCGTCCTGTTAAATTACGCGTTCGGCTTCTCTCCTTCTCTGACAACCCTGGTTATTAACGTTCCTCTCTTTCTGGTCGGACTCAAAATATTGGGTGGCAGACAGATGATCTACACAGGGGTGGGGATCGGCGCGCTCACCGTGTTTCTGTGGTTGTTTGAGAAAATGATTCATTGGGGGTGGATTGAGCCGCTCCATACGGAGAACGATCTCTTGCTGGCGGCACTTTATGCAGGTGTCACTCTTGGGGCTGGTCTGGGCATTGTATTCCGCTCCGGCGGTACGACAGGCGGCTCCGATATTATCGCACGCATTCTCAACCGGAAATATGGATGGAGTATGGGCCGGATCCTTCTGGGGATCGATTTTATTATTATTGGCATCTCCCTAATCTACATTCCAAAAGAAAAAATACTGTATACGCTGGTTGCCGTATTTATCGCTTCCAAGGTTATCGACTTTATTCAGGAAGGGGCATATTCCGCTCGAGCATTCATGATCATCAGTGACCATGCCCCCGAGATTGCCGAACTGATTACAAAGGAAATGGACCGCGGCGTAACACTGATTCCAGCCATCGGTGCTTACTCCAAGCAAGCGAAACATGTTGCCTACTGCGTTATTTCCCGTCAGGAATTCAGGCGTCTGCAAACCATCGTCAGGTCCGTTGACCCCCGGGCTTTTGTCATTATCAGTGACGTCCATGACGTACACGGGGAAGGCTTTAAAGAAAGCTAAGTATGACAATATAAAAAAAGAAAACCTCTCCCAGAAAGGAGCCCATCGGCTTTTCCTCGGAGAGGTTTTTCTCATGGCACATAAGGTAGGTCATCAACGCCGGAATGGAAATATGCCCTGCTGCTGCGCACGATACTTGCGGTATCCTGCATAGGTGAGTGCTGCTACAATCACGGACGTAATAAACAGTCCCGCCGCTCTCCGATTCGGCCCCTGTACAAATGGCACAAATGCGCTCTCATCCTTCTCGCGTCCAAACAATTGATTCACCAACTCTTCACCTTGGGATACCATGCTTTGCAGCTGAGCTATATCTGGTTGTTTGGCTGCAGTCAGTCCTTTGGTATGAGATAACCAAGCGTCCAATTGAGCTATCTCGTATGGTTCTCGGCGAATCATCGCCGCCGGACGAATCGTTTCATAATGTTCCTCAAGCACTGCATATTGGCTGGAAAGCGCTGCTCCATTCTCATGCCGATTCACAGCGGTTGATAAGGCCTGAAGATCATTTTGCACAATTTTATAATATTGGAGCCATAATGGTTTGGCTGGATTAGCAAGACTGTCGGCAGCCAGTCTCAGTTTGGCAGAAGCCTGCTGAAGACCAGTATCGTCACTTTTAACACGGACCGCTGCTTCTTTGACTTCCACGATTGTTTCGGATATAGCATGTATGCCTTCGACCGTCGTCTGGCCTTCAAACGAGATATGTTCCAATCTTTCGCTAATACGCATAATACTGTTTCTGACTTCCTCAATATTATGCTCCAAGGCATGTCTGTAAAGTGAAGTCGCTTCCTCATTAAGCTGCTGAATGGAACTATTGACGAGAACCTGCTGATCCGTCCCATCACCATTCCCTTTGCTTAGTGCAGATACACTGTATGACAAGTTCGTCCAGAACAACAGAGCCATGAACGATACTACCATTAATCCGGTTTTGATCCAGAACGTTCTCTTCATGGACATCCCCCCCATCACCAATGTATGGCGGGGCAGAGCAGCTTAGAACAAGCTTACGAAATCAGGTTCGTTTGGCCTGTCTCAATGCAAGCCATGCACACAAGATGCTGACCAGTGTCAGTCCGAATGTAAAATTGCGTACACCATCCAGATGCTCATAGAGAGCACTAGGGAGCCAAGGGAAAATATCATATGTATAGTCCATCGAATCGTTCAATAATGTCCATAGACTGGCAATAAGCAGCGCCATCCATCTGAAACCAAAAAATCTTACATAAATCAACGCTTCGATGGCCATGGCACTGTGTGAGGCGATCAGCATCCAGTCCTGCCAATGCGGCGACCCACCCTGCATCCAACCAGCAAAAATTATGGATACTGCCCAGACCCCATATTTCACCGATGTGACCACAGCGAGAGCTTGAATAACATGTCCAATGCGGTTGAGTACAACCGATTTGGGTTTATACAAGACCCATAAAAGACCAAGGGTAAAAAATAAACTCGCTGTAGGACTGTCCGGAACAAATACAACCTGCCATAATGGCTGTTCGGCCAGTGTCAGTTCCAGCTGATCACCGTACCATATGTACCCATACACGGTACCTACCGCATTACACCAAAATAGAAGCCACAGGAAATACCGATTAGTCAGAAACTCCCGGCTCCAGAAAAACGATAAAGACACGTTCGCTGCCCCTTCCTTCTTACAGTTTCTATAAACTCATGTAGCGTTGATTGGTAAAACACCTCAAAAAAACCTGACCGCAACAACAGTCAGGTTTTTGGCTTAATTCGATTTTACTGTTCTGCCTTCTGTTTCGCAAGCCATTCCGCTAGGTGATTGATATCGTCGTCTGTCAGGCCTTGGGCGATGGCGTTGTCATACTGAGGCTGCATGCTGTTGTATCCTTCTTTGATAATGGTCAGGATCTCTTCCTGGCTGTGCTTGTCACCAACACCCCGAAGTGAAGGACCAGCAGCACCTTTCATATCAGCAGCATGGCAAGATACACATCCTGCTTTCTTGAACGTTTCCATCGCAGGATCATCCTTCTCAACGATAGCCACTTCTTCCTTTTGGCCCGGTGCATTCGAAGTTGGCAGACCTTGTTCATGCTTCTCGTGTGCCTCTTCCTCACGCTGAATATGTTCAGGCTTCTGACCTGTCGCTTCAAGCTCGTGCTTGTAGTGTGTCCAGGCCACATTCGTCAGGTAAAACACGGAAATAATCGACAAGACCATCAGGGATGAAGCAATGGGTCGTCTGTAGAACCGTCGCTCCTTGCCTGTATCCAAGAACGGGGCGAGCAGCAAAGCACCGAAGGCCACCCCACTGACCCCCAACACACCAAGCAGGACATAATCGCCTGAAGCGTAAGGATATTTCAGATACTGATACAGAAAAAGGAAATACCAGTCCGGCATCGGAATAACGGATGCACTGGGATTGGCCGGATAACCAAGCGGTGCGGGTTCAGAAATGGTCAGTACCAGAATACCCACCAGTACAACAACGCCAACCATCCATTCCTTTAGCAGAAAGTTAGGTATAAATGCCTCGGATTTGCCTGGATACGCCGTATAGTCTGGCGGGGTAATGAACCCTGCCCCTTTGCGGACGCGTGAATCACCGACAAAGATAATCTTTTCCTGATCATCAGACTTGTGTCCGTGAGCCATTACGATTCCTCCCTTCTCAGATTATAGTGGTCCCGAAATGCCCTGTCTGCGGATCATAATGAAGTGTCCGACCAGAAGCACCAGAAGCACAGCGGGGAGGAAGAAGACGTGCAGGGCAAAGAAACGCGTTAACGTCTGCGCACCTACAATGGTTCCACCTTGCAGGAATTCCTTAATAATTGGCCCCAGCCAAGGAACGGTATTGGCAATTTCCAGGGTAACCTTGGTTGCAAAATAGGCTTTGTTATCCCATGGCAGCAGGTATCCTGTCAATCCCAGACCCAGCATGACGAAAAAGATCAACATGCCCACGACCCAGTTCATTTCACGCGGTGCTTTATAAGAGCCTGTAAAGAACACACGCATCGTATGTAAAAACATCATAACGATTACCAGACTGGCTCCCCAGTGGTGCATGCCGCGCACAATTTGGCCGAAAGCTACTTTGGTCTGCAAATACTCGACACTGGCATAGGCATTGATGATATCAGGCACATAGTACATCGTCAGAAACATTCCTGAGAGAATCTGAATTACGGTGATAAAGAACGTCAATCCACCAAAGCAGTAGACGAATGCGGAAAAGTGATGAGCCGGGTTTACGTGCTCTGGAACTTCATGATCCGCAACGTCCCTCCAGATTGGCGTGATGTCGAGACGCTCGTCAATCCAATCATAGACATTTTTAAACATCTGCGTTCACGCCTCCTATTTCACTCGGGTGTTCGGAACAATCTCGCCCAGATAAACCCAGCCCTGATCCTCCTTGACCACATATTCATCCAGCGGTTTCGGGGCTACGGCAAGATTTTTCCCTTCCTTGTCATAGTGCGCGCCATGGCAGGGGCAATGATACTCATCAGGATAATTTTTGTCACTGTTCCATCCCACTGTACAACCCAAATGTTTACAGATTGGTGAAAGCGCATAAATTTTACCCTGCTCATCCTTACGAATCCATGCCACTAGCGAAGCATTACTCAAATACCAACCATCCTGTTGCTGCAGTTCAAATGTGAATTCTTGAGGTTCGTTCGTAATTTTGCTGATTTCAGCTACTTTGACAGAAGTGCCTTCTCCCTTATGTTGCAAAATCGGGTCCACCGCAAAACGGACCATAGGAAGAATCGCACCGGCGGCCATATAGGCTGTAGCTCCACCAAGCGTGTACGTCAAAAACTGCCTGCGTGACATTTCCATCCGGCTTGGCGGTTTGTTCGAGGCTTCGTGCTGGTCATGCTCACTGCTCATACTGTCTCCAACCCCCTTTGTCAGCCAACTCTCTCATACGTTTTCATTATCAGAAATTCCACGACTTACTAGAACATACATAATCATATAGTAGCCCTAGAACACCGTCAAGAATTTGTCACACATTTTTAAGCTTCATTTGTAAGCGTTATTAAAAAACTGTTGATAAATTGTCACAATTATAAATTAAAGTTAGCTTTTCCACATCTCCCGGACTTTTCCCCCGACATAACTCGCTATTTTCATTTCATCCATTTGCTCAGTCAATTTGGAACGACTAAAAACAAGATCTGCACACGGAATTTTATCCTGTTCCAAAAAACCATCAGATGTCATTATCACCACATATTTGAATCCGGAATGCTTAAGCTGCTCACATATGGTGTTTAATGCCATTGACATTTCCTGAAAAGCAAAATGAAATGCAGGATACGTCATGATTCGTCCCTTGAATGGAACTTCAACCGTGTCCAGAAAATCTCTAAGCCTCTCTAGCGCCTCCGTAGCTTCAGCCGGCGATTGATTTCCCGTAAGACCGGTAAATGGGATAAGGCATGTATCCAGATAGAGTTGCAGTTCAGCCCAGCTGTCTTGAGTCATCTCACTGAATTTCAATTCCCTATTTCCCCTCTCTATCCATTTTATTCCCATATTATATATGAGCCTTCGATGTAAATCTATAGATTCATCCGTAAACCTCTCTTTACAGAAACAAAAAAAGAAATGCGTAATGACGCATTTCCTGTTTTATCTGTTCTAATCATCAGTTTATGGTTTTCAGTTCATCCGTCAGACTCCGGAAAGCTACTTCGTCTCCGGTAGCCAACGCCTTGTCGATTTCCATATACAGCTTCTCGCTACGCTGTTTACGAAGCGCTTCGTCCCACACCATCTCAGCAGCCAGCCCCAACATGACTTCATACGTAACTTTCATTTTATCCAATAGGATGCACCTCCAAAACGGATTTAAGAGCTCCTATATTCCTTACCTTTGGCAACATAACCAAGTGATGTCCTGGACATCCGCTCAAGGTCGGCATCCGTCAGTTCACGGATCACTTTGGCCGGTGTTCCCAAAGCGAGGGTATAGGGCGGAATTTTAGTATTTTCAGTTACAACAGAACCGGCCCCGATTAGTGTATATTCACCAACTTCGGCTCCATTGAGAAGAATGGCTCCCATACCAATCAGTGAGCCTGTTCCAATGTGACAACCGTGAATAATCGCAGCATGTCCCACGGAAACATCGTCCCCCAGAATCAGAGGTTGATTCGTATTGACATGTCCTACAGCATTATCCTGAATGTTACAGCGTTCTCCAATCAAGATTGGTGCCAAATCAGCCCGCAGTACTGCATTGAACCAGATCGTCGACTCTTCGCCTATTTTCAGATCACCTATAAGTTTGGCGCCTTCAGCCACATACACCGAAGAATGAAGCTGTGGTTGTTGACCTTTGAACGGAATTATCATCACTATCACTCCTTAATTTGGGAGTGATTTTAGCAACATGTCCTCTAAATGTCAAACATCACAGGAGTTGTGTCTCCCGACAGCGATCGGCAGGATGCAGCCAAACGTAGGCCCCAGGCCGTCATTTGCACGGTTCCTCCACCCTCCTGTTCTCCAATGCGAAGCATTCCCAGATGAAGCATCATTTTGATGACTCTTGTTTCATAAATGGTCTCCGGCGTGTCGTAATAAAACGGCTGTATCAACGGACCAATCTGACGAAACAAAGACTCTGCTGTGGACCAATCTGATGCACACTCCCCTGTCCAGTAGACGATGGAGGACAAATTTGGAATTGCACCTTTATAAAGTCTTAACCAAAACCGAAATAGCTGTATCATTTCGGCAGTTTTCTCTGCCCCCAGCTTGTCTTCGCCAGATGCAGACAGTTTCAGCAGTCCTTGTTCTTCCCGAACTAGACGGTGGTGAAATGCATAATCGTATAGAAATGCAAAACGGTCAGGATAGTCCTTGAAGGAACGGCCGTAGCCAAACCTCCAGCCTGCTTTTCCAACCAATGTCTCGCTGACATGCAGATGATCCATCACCTGCTGCTGGGAACGGCGGTACATCATGCCCTCTGCGTTCAAGGGGATCTCATGATGCTGAACAAATTGCAGAAACAACTTGAGATCGTCTACAAGCAGATGGTACTCATCCCTATACATGGGTGGTTCACTTGTCTTTTTAATACCCGCTTTCAGGTGAGCTGATAACACATCCCGGAATCTCATTTTCAAATCCTGGGGCACCTGATACAGGTACTTGGTATGCTGTGTTGTTCCGTTAAACAACCACCCGCTCTTGGTAAAGCGAACAATCAGATCGCGCGGACTGGCGCCAGCGTCGCTTTCTTTTTTGTCCATCGACTGACGTGCAATGGCGACAAGCTCTTCCATGCCAAAGTATTGTCGGGGGTCAAATAGCAGGTTGTTCAAAAAACGCAGATGCACCACGTTTAGTTCGCTAACCTGTTGCTCAAAAAATCGCCTGCTGCCCAATGTCGTGAGAATGCTCTGGATGAGTTCATGTTTGGAATTCGGCTTACACTCACATTGGTAATAGTCTGCTATACGATTAAGCTGGCCGATATCGGCAAAAGTAAGCATATCCGCTAGATTCATGGGTCCATCGCCTCGCCGTTGACTACTATTTGGCTACTGATTCGGGGCCTGAGTAGTTTGGTTTTGTAAACATGTTTGACGGAATTCCAAGGATCTAAACCTCTTTGCACAAATCTTTTATCGTTTTAACCATACTATGCCCCAACTTGTCTGCTCAGAAGAAAAATGAGAGGCTCGAAATGATATAGAACGACAGCTTCGCTGTTTGAAAACAAAAAAAACAACCTGAGTCCAATTACTCAGATTGTTTGGCCGAATCCAAAGATAGATGTCGTGTGCAGTTATATAACAAGGGACTCCAGTCTTCCTTTTCTTTTTCCAGAATCGTAAGCGACAAGTTTCCAATTCGTTCCGTATAGCGGTCTTTGTACAAGGCAGATAACAGATTGGCCAGAAAAGCGCCATGCGTCACAATGAGCACATTTTTGTCCGAATATGCAGCCCATAGATCTTCTAGGAACGCTAAAGCCCGGGCCTGTATATCAACAATCTGCTCCTGTCCCAGATCCAGCGTCTCCCAGGTTGTTCCCCAGCGGGCAATTCGTTCATCCGAGGTCAGACCCTCGATTTGACCGAACCCTCTCTCTTTCAGACGTGCATCAGGCTCAAGCATAGGAACATTTAACAGTTTAGAGATGATCTCTCCTGTCTCCTGTGCACGGGATAAACCACTGGTGATGATATAGTCCCACTGATACTCCTCTGTCAACAGACGGCTTCCCAGCCGTTCTGCCTGCTGACGCCCTTCCGCATTCAAAGGGATATCGGTCTGCCCCTGAATACGTCCTGCAGCATTCCAATCAGTAAGACCGTGACGAATAAGCCCAATCCGCATCTCATCCCTCATTTCTCTATACGGTGAACGGCAGGTTAGCTATGCACGTGCACCTTGTTTACGTTTGTTCGTCGTACGATGCATGCGCCCCAGTGAAAACAGAGCCATGCCTATGGCAAGCAGTGACAATGCCATCCAGTATCCCGGATACGCAGGTCCCATACTTACGACAAAGGGTTCAATGATACTCCCTCTGTCTGCCCCTGGCATGTTGTACTGGTACATGCTTGAAGCAGTCAGATCGCTACCAGCAACAGCTGTTTCGAGTATTCCCGTAGAAACCACGCTTTGCTGCTGCTCAGCTTCAGATACTTCTGGCTTAAACATCGCCATGTACAAGAAACTGCATAAAAAAATGGCCAGAAACGCAGCAATCCACAAAGACATATGCTTGCGGATCGCAGCAGAGAATCGATTCACCTTTGCCTCTTCAGGCAAAAGCCATGGTGACTCCGCATAAATGCGGTCCATTACATTGCGATTGACTCTCTCTGCCTGCTGCTCTGTCACGGGTTCCGGTATGCTGTGCAGCAATATTTGGGCTTCTTCCCAAACCTCAAACTGCTGCGAACAGTCCTCACAACCATCCAGATGGGCATGAAAAGCAATCCGCTGCGGATGATTTGCCGGCAAGTCCCAGATCAGTGCAAACAGGTCCTGGGCTTCATTGCAATTCATCGGTTCTTCATCCCTTCATATGGCTCGTACACCGGTTCGAAGAAATAAGGCTCCAATTGAGTTTTTACGCTTGATCTTGCTCTGAACAATAACGATTTTACAGAACTGACGCTCTGCCCAAGAATATTGGCAATCTCCTGGTAGTCTAGTTGATCATATTCACGGAGTATTATGGCAGAACGCTGCTTCTCCGGTAAGTTGTTAATGGCATCTCTAACCAGCATTACCCGCTCACTGCGCAGTACAGCATGCTCTGGCGCGTTCTCGGAAGGAGCAATTGGTACGACACCGCTCTCTTCAAGAGGAACGCTTCCACTGCGCTGCTTGCGCAGTTCACTCAGCACCGTATTTCTCGCAATGGTGTATAGCCAAGTTGAGAATGAGGCATCCACCTCACGGAACGAGTGCAAACTGCGGTACGCCTTATAGAAAGTCTCAGAACAGAGATCTTCCGCAAGCAGCTCCATATTGGAACTTTTCAACATATGATATACGAAAGCCAGTATTTTACGCTGATAACGACGCATCAGCTCGGAATATAACTCCAGGTTACCTTCCTTGATTTCTCGAATCAACTGGGAATCCGTCATTTGAGTGCGACCCCTCCTCGCCCATCCATGTGCTTCTCCCCGTTCGATTCTATCCATGTATTACCGAACAGGCACAAAAAAGTTGCGGTTCTCACCGCATAAAACAGCGTAAGGACCGTATCAGGCCTACGCCAAATTCCCCTATGTAATGGCAATTTCCCCAACGTTTCTACATTAACAGTACTTATTGTACAACGGTCAGCATCATCCTGGCAAATTCATTGTGCTCCATAAAAGCCCGACCTGTCATTCTTATGCAACTTATTACGCTTGTATGACGCCATTAGAACTCTTTTTGGCAAAAATGCACATTGCACACTCATTAGACGTATGAGGATTCAAAAAGGTTTCAAAATTTTAATCTTTTTTATTCCACCCCTGAGTTGAAGGATTA
Source organism: Paenibacillus xylanilyticus (assembly GCF_047246825.1). Lineage (GTDB taxonomy): Bacteria > Bacillota > Bacilli > Paenibacillales > Paenibacillaceae > Paenibacillus > Paenibacillus xylanilyticus_B. Next base: position 124,408 of record NZ_JBFOLB010000002.1, read on the forward strand.
TATTTCCTGAATTTACGTAAGTTATTATTATTTTTAACAAATTCACTTAAAGTGTTGACAAAATGAAAACGTATACATATAATAAAAGTACAGTATGGTTTCTCTCCACTCCTATCCAATAACTGTATTGCTCCACGTGAGCAATGGCCGCTTATGTAAGCGGTCTTTTTTTTGCCCTTTTTCAGATAACGTACTTTAACAATAGGTTAGCGACATAAAAAAAGAGGGCTACAGCCCTCTTTTTTTCACCTCTTTCTTACACCCAAACCTGATATCCCAAGGAATCCAATAGAGATTTCGCACGTTCCATATCCTCTTCCTGACGGAAGGACAAACGCATGATGCCTGGCACATCAACCCGGTTCTCAATGATCTCCAGATTACTCAGGTTGATGTCATGTGTTCCAAGCTCGGTTGCGATTTTACCAATCATCCCCGGTGCATCCTGCACATCGGTATATAAATCAAACAGCGGTGAAATCATGCCTTTACGGCGTTCGGGCAGTACGCTGCGGAATTCACGGGCCTGACGGAACGCTTCTTCAATCCCTTGACCGTTCTGGTTCTCCAGCATCTCTGTAAAGGCAGACATCTGGTTATTCCAGTCCTTCAATAGACCGAGAAGCACTTCACGGTTGCTCAGCAGAATATCACGCCATACGATCGCATCACTGGAAGCAATTCGTGTAATATCACGAAATCCACCTGCCGCCAGCATTTTATACAGCGGGTTTGATTCATTGTATTCGCGCACCTGATTCACAAGTGCAACCGCAATGACATGTGGCAAGTGGCTGATAGCCCCCACAATATCATCATGCAGCAACGGTTCAACCCGGACGATCTGTGCCCGCGTGTACGCTAGAAGTTCGGACAGGCGGGTGTAGGCCTCTTCCGGGACATGTGCGGATGGAGTCAAAACATAGTACGCATTTTCGAAAAGTACGGCCGAAGCAGCATCCACGCCAGCACGCTCAGAACCGGCCATGGGATGACCGCCAATGAAAAAGGCATCCGTCATGCGTATATGCTCTGCACAGGCAGCGATCGACGCTTTGGTACTGCCAACATCCGTTATGATACAACCCTTTTTCAAGGGCAGCTTAGCCAATTGTTGAAAATAGGATTCAAGTAAACCTACCGGCACGCACAAAAAAATAAAGTCGGCATCCTGTACCGCTTCCTCCAGAGAGAGTGTAGCGTCATCGACTACACCACTCGCTATGTACTTGTCCTTCAGTTCAGGCAGATGTGCATAGCCCATCACGGTAACATCCGGCTTGCCTTTGAAGCAAAGCGCGAGTGAACCGCCGATGAGCCCTACACCAATCATTGCAATTTTTAGTTTCATGGGTCCTCACTCTTTCATCGCCGGTGATTAGGTGCTTGTTATCGCCTTCTCAGCCAGCGTGTTCTCCAGTGCCTTCACAAACGCACGGTTCTGCTCCGGTGTGCCAACAGACACACGGATGTATGTTGGATAGACTTGGAATCCAGGGCGCACAATAATGCCTTGTTTGAGCAAGGATTGGAACGCATCTTTGGATGGCATATCCAGATCAACCATGATGAAGTTGCCTTGCGAAGCAAAGTATGGCAAGCCTAGGCGTGTAAACTCATTTTGCAGAAAATCACGCTCAGATGCATTCAGCTCTGCACATTCCTGAACAAATTTTTGGTCCAGGAGTGCAGCTGTTGCTGCAGCCTGACCAAAACGCGATGTGTTGAACGGCTCACGAACACGGTTGATCAGATCGATCACTTCCGGACGTGCAATACCATATCCGATGCGCAGTGATGCCAGACCATAAATTTTGGAGAAGGTTCGCAATATGACCAGATTCGGATAACGTTCCAGCATCGAAATGCTCTGTGGATAAGCCGCATCGGTTACAAATTCATAATACGCCTCGTCCAACACAACCATGACATGAGCAGGTACACGATCCATAAATGACTCGAGCTCCTGTTTAGAGATAATCGTTCCAGTTGGGTTATTCGGGTTACATACCCAGACTACTTTGGTTCTGTCGTTAATTTGCGCGAGCATAGATGACAGGTCATGCGTCCCATCCTTGAGTGGAACTTCAATCGTCACAGCACCTTCAATGTCAGCATTGCTCTTATACACGGAAAACGTTTGATCCGCCATGATTGTTTCATCCCCCGGAAGGAAGAAAGCTCGGGTAATCAGGGCGATAATCTCATCCGATCCACAGCCAAAAATAATGTTGTTCCGCTCTACACCCAAATGTTTCGCCAGCACCTCTGTCAGCCCTACCGCACTGCCGTCGGGATACAGACTAACATTGGCCAACTCTTTCGTAATGGCTTCCAGTGCAGCAGGAGAGCTGCCGTATGGATTTTCGTTGGAGGCCAGCTTGATGACTTGCTCAAGCCCCAGTTCACGTTTCACTTCTTCAATCGGTTTGCCCGGTTGGTACACAGGCAGATTGACAATCTGGGATTTCGGTTTCAACCCGACCGCCTCCTGTAATTAAGTTATAAATCACATGCCGAAACATGTACCGGGGAATATAACACGTCGTTATGTCCCTATCCTTTTAATTGTGCCACAAAGTTGCGAATTTGCAACAGTCCGGTCTCACGGGTATCGGGGTTTCCAAGAAGAGGAATGGCTTCTTCGACCTGGCGGACGATGGCGCTTCCCACAACAACTCCGTCACAAATGCGGGAAAACCGTTCCACCTGTTCATGGCTCGATATGCCGAACCCTACCGCTACCGGCAGGTCTGTAAAACTTTTTACAGTTTCAATAAAGCTCTCCACCCCATCGAAAAAGGAAGCTCTCTCCCCCGTTACACCCAGTGAGGAGACGCAGTAGATAAAGCCTCGCGCTCCTGTCACGATGCGCTCAATGCGCGCGTTGGATGTAGGGGCCACCAGTGGAACCAGATGCACTCCAGCAGCGTCCGCACGGCGGCGCATATCCTCTGCTTCCTCAATCGGAAGATCCGGGATAATCATGCCACTAATATCATGTTTGATAAGCTCATCAAAAAACAGATCAAGTCCGGTTTGCAGCACTGGATTGTAATAAGTAAACAGCACAAATGGCAGTTTAACCCCAGCCTCGCGTGCTTTGGCTGCTGTTTCCATGCAGGTACGAATGGAAATCTGGCTTTTCAAGGCACGCTCGGATGCGCGCTGAATGACAGGACCATCCGCAAGCGGATCAGAATAGGGGACACCAAGCTCCAATATGTCCGCTCCGGCCTGTTCAAGCTCCTTAATTATATCTATTGTGGTCTCCACATCGGGATCTCCAACGGTCAGGAATGGAATGAGTGCTGTTCGATTTTGTTCCTTTAAACGCCGGAAGGTCTGGTCCATCAGATTCATGCCAAATTACCTCCCGTATATTTCATAATGGATTCAACATCTTTGTCTCCCCGACCCGACAAACAGATGACAACGATATCGTCTGCTGTAAGTTCAGGTGCAAGTTTAACGACCTGAGCGACGGCATGTGCCGACTCCAGCGCCGGAATAATGCCTTCCGTACGGCTGAGCAATTGCAGCGCATCCAGTGCTTCCTGGTCTGTAATCGGTACGTATTTCGCACGTTCAATGTCCTTCAGGTAGGAATGCTCCGGTCCAACTCCTGGATAATCCAGACCTGCAGAGATGGAATGAGCCGGTTGAACCTGTCCATATTCATCCTGAAGCAAATAACTCATGGAGCCCTGAAATACGCCGTGTGTTCCTTTGCTCATTGTCGCTGCATGGAATTCAGTGTCCACACCTTTGCCCGCAGCTTCGACACCCACAAGTTTCACATCCTGATCTCCGATAAACGGATAGAACATGCCAATCGCATTGCTTCCGCCACCGACAGCTGCAACGATAACGTCTGGAAGACGCCCTTCGATGTCCTGAATCTGTCTGCGTGTTTCATCCCCGATAATCCGTTGAAAGTTACGCACCATCATGGGATATGGATGAGGACCAACAACTGAGCCCAAAACGTAGAACGTATCCTCCACGTTGCTAACCCAGTAGCGAAGCGCCTCATTACCCGCATCCTTCAGCGTTCGTGTGCCTGAGGTCACTGGAATCACTTCCGCCCCAAGCAGCTTCATTCGGAATACGTTTAATTGTTGACGCTCTGTATCTTCTTCACCCATAAACACTTTGCACTCAAGACCCAGCAGAGCGGCAACGGTTGCTGTTGCAACGCCATGCTGTCCTGCACCCGTTTCGGCGATGACTTTCTTTTTCCCCATACGTTTGGCAAGCAATCCTTGCCCGATCGCATTGTTTATTTTATGTGCACCCGTGTGATTCAGATCTTCGCGCTTCAGGTAGATCTTCGGTCCTCCCAAATGGCGAGACAATTGTTCCGCGTGGTATAGCGGCGTCTCCCGTCCGGAGTACTCGCTCAGCAAATAATTCAGTTCCTTATTGAATTCCTCGTCTTGAGAGTAACGACCGTAGGCCTCTTCCAATTCGATTAGAGCGTTCATTAGTGTCTCGGGTACAAAGCGGCCTCCGAAGGGACCGAAACGACCGTGTTGATCCGGCAATTGATGTGTCATGCCTGCTTCACCCTTTCTACAAATGCTGTGATCTTTGCAATATCCTTCACGCCATCAGACTCCACGCCGCTGGAAACATCGACGCCATCTGGTGCATAGTTCTGTATCAGTTGCTCTACATTATCCGGCTGTAATCCCCCAGCTACAAACAACGCAATTCCATGTTGATATGCCCATTCGGCATAATCGGGGATACGTTCCCAGGCAAAGGTTTTACCGGAACCTCCTCCGTACAGTGGATCATAAGTGTCAAGTAATATGGCATCCACAACGCCTTGATAAGGATCAAGTACCGTCACGGCAGTATCGTTCGCTTCCGCGCCCGTTTCATCCTTGGGAAAAGAAAGAGCCTTAAAAACCTCGGTGCCAAAGCGCTGCTTCACCTGCCTACAAAACTCCGGAGACTCCTGCCCATGCAGCTGGATGACATCCAGGCGAGCCACCTCCATGATACCTTCCAGCTCTTCGAATGTGGGATTCACAAATACTCCCGCCAGTTTCGGCCGCTCTAACGCTGTCCAGTTCAGTAGAACCGTTCTTAACTCGGCTGCCTTTTGCGGTTCGATTCGGCGACGGGACTCGGCAAAGACTACACCAATGTAATCAATCGGCAAGTTTATCATAGATTTTAGCACTTCAACGTCCTGAAGTCCACAAATTTTTACTGCCACTGCCGATGGTCTAGTCGGCGTGCTCTCTTTGCCGCCAGCACCGTCATTTACAAATGTATTCATCCTTTTGGCCCCATCAGTTCATAGACGGCTGCTTCCACGTCATCCTTGCGCATCAGATGTTCTCCGACAAGGATACCCTGCACACCAGCCTCTATTAGAGATTCCAAACGCTCCGGACCGTCAATTCCACTCTCACTGATTAACGTTACATTTTCCGGAATTAACTCCATCAGATCGAGCGTCGTACTCAGACTGGTTTCGAACGTCTTCAGATTACGGTTGTTGATTCCAACAAGAGTTGCCTGCGGAATCTCCAGTACCTGCTCCAGCTCGGCGCGATCGTGTACTTCAATCAAGGCATCCAGTCCAATACTTTTGGCAAATAACAAATACTGACGGATCTGCTCCGGTGTCAGTATGCTTGCAATCAACAAAATGGCATCTGCACCGAGCAGCCTTGCCTCGGCGATTTGGCGCTCATCAATAATAAAATCCTTACGCAGCAGTGGAATATTTACAGCCTGATGAATGGCCTGCAAATATTCTCCACTACCTTGGAAGTAGGAGACATCTGTCAGTACAGAGATGCAATCTGCCCCTGACCGTTCGTAGGCAGAGGCAATCTCTACCGGGTGGAAATCCGGACGAATAAGCCCTTTGGATGGTGAAGCCTTCTTCACCTCGGCTATAAGACCCAGTCTCCGGTTACGTTTCTGCGATAAAGCCCGCTCAAACCCGCGAGTAGCCGGCAGTGTTTCGATTTGCTTCAAGGCCTCTTCCAGATGAAACGTTTGGGCCAACACTTCAACTTCTTGCTGTTTCGTTGCTACGATTCGATCAAGATACATGACTGTACGCCTCCGTTGTGTGTATTAACTGTTCCAGCTTCATCGCTGCCTTGCCCGAATCCACAGCATCTGCCGCCATGGACACCCCTTCTGTGATGGTCTCCGCAAGACCTGAAAGATAGATGCAAGCTCCTGCATTTAACAGAACGACATCACGGTAGGCACTTCGCTCCCCGCGGAAGATTCGTTTTATAATTTCGGCATTCTGGAGAGCATCTCCTCCAAGAACCGTTTCAAGTGGATGTAGAGACAAGCCCATATTCCGTGGATCGATGTCATACGTATGAACCTCGCCATTACGCAGTTCAGATACCTGTGTAGGTGCGGATATGCTGATTTCATCCAGGCCATCATGACTGGCAACTACAAGGGCCCTTTTCAAACCTAGGCGATTAAGCACCTCAGCAATCATTGGCGTTCGGCTGCGATCATACAGCCCAAGCAGTTGACGATCCGCCCCCGCAGGGTTGGTGAGAGGTCCAAGCATATTAAAAATTGTACGCACACCCAGCTCTTTACGCGGGGCAGCCGCATGTTTCATGGACGGGTGGTACACTTGTGCAAAACAGAAGCAAATGCCGATCTCATCGAGACATTGTCTCGCCTGTTCCCCATTAAGATGAATATTGACACCCAAGGCTTCCAGCACATCTGCACTGCCTGCCTTACCTGAAGCGGATCGATTGCCATGTTTCGCTACACGAACAGAGACTGCTGCTGCAATAATGGCTGAAGCTGTTGAGATATTGAACTTGTGAATACCCGATCCGCCAGTTCCGCAAGTATCCAACAATCCGCTTCCGTCGGTAAGTATTCGACCGCCCTGTCCGCGCATCGCTTCGGCAAAACCGGTGATTTCGTCCACCGTTTCCCCCTTCATTCGAAGAGCCATAAGCAACCCGCCGATCTGAGCCGGAGTAGCTTCACCTCTCATGATTGAGTACATCAAGTCACGTGCTTCCGCCTGCTCGAGGTGGTTGCCCTCCAAAATTTTGGCAAGGCCTTCCTTCATACCTTCGGTTTGGCTTACTGCGGATGCAGATCGCTTGGATTCTTCATTTATCACTGGGTTCATATTCATATCCGGTCTCTCCTCTCTCAGTTCTGTGCAGCGGTGGCTGAAGTTACAAAGTAGTCTGCGTTGGCAAGTGTCAGGGTGCTATCCTTCTCTTTAGGCGGAAACATCGCTTCCGCTGTACGAATGGCCTTAAGTAATGCTTTCGCCTTATTGACGGTTTCTTCATATTCATTCTCAGGCACCGAATCCCAAACGATTCCTGCTCCGGCCTGCACATATGCTTTTCCTTTTTTGAAAATGATGGTCCGGATCGTTATACACGAATCCATGTTTCCCGAGAAACCAAGATATCCGATGGCGCCTGCATAAGCACCGCGTGCTTCTTTTTCCAGCTCTGCAATAATTTCCATCGCACGCAGCTTCGGTGCGCCGGATACCGTTCCTGCAGGAAGGCAGGAGAGAAATGCATCGAAGAAATCCTTGTCTTCCCTGAGCTCACCCGTAACATTTGAGACCATGTGCATAACGTGGGAGTAACGCTCAATTTCCATGAACATGTCACACTTCACACTGCCAAACTTGGATACCCGGCCCAGATCGTTGCGCCCCAGATCAACCAGCATGAGATGTTCCGCTCGTTCCTTCTCATCCTGCAGCAAATCGGTTGCAAGTGCGCGATCTTCCGTTTCGGTCGCTCCTCTTGGACGTGTACCTGCAATCGGTCGTGTCTCCACACGATTCCCGTCCACCTTAACCAGTGCCTCTGGTGAGGTTCCAACGATAATTTCGTCATCCATTTTCAGATAATACATATAAGGAGATGGATTCAATGTCCGAAGAACACGATACACATGAAGCGGAGAAACTTCGGTATCGATATGGAAGCGCTGGGACAATACGACTTGAAAGATATCACCAGCACGAATGTATTCCTTGGCTTGGTCAACATTGCCGATAAACTGTTCCTTCGTGAGGTTCGAACGAATATCCCCCAGATCAACGTCTCCGGGAATGGATCGCGGATTCAGGTTTTCCCCTGGTCCTTGCTGTTGCAAACGCTCTGCGGCCTGTTCGAGCTTCTCTGAAGTCACTGCGTAAGCTTGCCTGATATCCTCATCCGTTGCTCCATCTTGTACGTGCACATTTCCGACAAGCAGCATTTGCTGTTTCACATGGTCAAACACGATAATCTGGTCACAAAACATGAAACGAATATCATCCATATTCAGATCATCCAGGGCATGAGCTGGAAGCTTCTCATAATATTGCAGCAGATCATATCCAAAAAAACCAATGGCCCCGCCTGTAAATGGCGGCAGTTCATCATCTTTGGGACTACGATACTTGCGCAGCAGCGCTTTTAGTTCTTCAATCGGTTTGCCTGGCAGTTCACGCTTCTGGCCTGCTTCTTCCACTACAATCCGGCCCTTTTTGGCCGAAATCATCAGGAACGGATCGGTACCAATGAAGGAATATCTCGCCCATTGAATGCCACCCTCCACACTTTCCAGCAGAAATGCCCGATCGTTGTCAGCATAACGGCGGAAAATTCGGATGGGGGTCTCCATGTCAGCCAATATCCGTTTGACTACCGGAATCAGATTATATTCATTCGACATTTTCAGTACTTGATTAACGTTTGGCGTTATCATTAGATCACGTCCTTTCAGATTAGGTAGAAGGAAGTAATGGGTTATATACAACAAAAAAACCTCTACCATCAGGTAGAGGTTCTGGTTTATAAGCTGTTTTCAACAGGTTCGTGCTTCATAAATAACAAGTCCCTATACATCCACGCCGGATTATTCAGATCAGTCTCACACATAAACGTAATCATCCATCAACCAGCACGTCTTGAATATGGTATCACAAACTCTCATGCGTCACGATCTCCATTACAAATGTGAAATGGAAAAGATGTCCATAACAAGTTTATACCAAAACAAACGGTGTCTCTGGACACGTTTCATATGTGGTTCCTGTTTCTTCTAATCCTGTAGCACGACGTACCGCGAATCAGTTGGCCGACATTGTTACTCGGCTACCACCCGCTGGACTCTGCTATATACTCCACTATCTCAGCTGCTCTCAGCTCAACTCATACTCTACTCAACTGGTTCTCACTATACATCATTCAGAACGGTTTGACAACCACTCCATGTTTATGAATTTGAAGGTGCAGCCAAATCAGGACGCAATGACTGCGCACCATTCAGGTATACATGATTCATTTCATGCTGGTCTTTGGCCGTGTTGACATGCACCATGAAACGAATACATTGCGGTAAAGCACCTTTAACAGGTACTTCCAGTGCACACATCAAAGGCACCAGTTCCCAACCATCCAGTTGACGAATCGCCTTCGCTGGAAAGGCTGCATCCAAATCACCAGTCATCGTAATCCAGACACTGCAAATATCTTCCGGTTGGATGTCGTTGCGGTCTACAATCTCCTGCAGCAATACAGCCGTTTCCTTCAAAATCTGTTCTTCATTATTTTGCGTGACTGTTGTTGCTCCGCGAATTCCCCGTGTTACCATCGCTATTCAGCTCCCTCTTTAAGCAATTCAATGACATCCCGAACTGCCGATACGGGCACGTCTTTCACAATTCTCGCTGCACCGATCCGATCCGGGATAATGAAGACCATATGTCCTTCACGGAATTTCTTGTCATGCATCATGGCATCCATCAACGCATCCGTATCCAGATGTTTCGGCATGGTCACCGGTAATCGCAGTGAACGAAGCATGCGCACCGTATCGTCATAGAGCCCCGCGGGTGCACCAAGCTTCTCGCCTAACAAAGCCGATCCGGCCATCCCGATCGAAATGGCTTCACCGTGCAAAAATTCACCGTATCCAGCAATCGCCTCAATGGCATGACCAATGGTGTGACCCAAATTCAACAGTGCACGCTGTCCGTTTTCGCGTTCATCCCGAGACACAATTTCCGCCTTGATGCCACATCCGCGTTCGAGTCCGTACCCAAGTGCTTCCGGATCAAGTGCCAGCAACTCCTCAGCGTGCTTTTCACACCAATGTGCAAAAGCTTCGTCCCGAATCAGCCCGTGCTTCAGCATTTCCGACAATCCGGCTGAAACATCGCGCGGCGGCAAGGATTGAAGTGTATCCACATCATAGAGCACAAGCTCGGGCTGATGGAATGCACCGATCATATTTTTGGCCAATGGATGGTTAACAGCAACTTTGCCACCAACACTGCTGTCGTGCGCAAGAATCGTTGTAGGTACTTGAACAAATTTGATTCCACGCATATATGTAGCAGCCACGAATCCAGCAAGATCTCCCACAACGCCTCCGCCTAATGCAACAATGGCCGAACTCCGGTCCAGCTTGCCTTCTATGGCGACCGTCATCATGTCCTGATACACTGAAAGGGATTTTGATGTTTCCCCGGAAGGAACTACTGCCGAGACAACTGTATAGTCAGCCGCTCGCAGCGTTTGTTCCAGACCAGTCAAATACTTGGGAGCCACATTCTCATCCGTAATAATGAGCAGCGGACTTTTTTTCGTCAATCCGTATTGTTCAAAGAATTGCGGCGCCTCCGCCAGCAGACCACTGCCAATCAGAATGGGATACGAGCGTTCCTCCAACTGAACTGTCAGCTGACGCATATTAGTAGTTCTCCAATTGAGCGTTGTAGTTGTTATAGTTCGCGCGAATTTCCTCCATGGAATCCCCACCGAACTTCTCAAGGAATGCCTTGGCAATCTCCCATGCGACTACATGTTCCATTACTACACTCGCTGCTGGGACAGCACATGCGTCAGAACGTTCTACCTGAGCTGTGAAAGCTTCTTTGGTATCAATATCTACACTTTGAAGCGGCTTGTAAAGTGTCGGAATAGGTTTCATTACCCCACGAACCACAACCGGCATTCCATTGGTCATACCACCCTCAAATCCGCCCAAACGATTGGTTGCCCGATGGTAACCACGTTCCTCGGTGTGGATAATCTCATCATGCACCTGGGAACCGCGAATCGTTCCTGCTTCGAATCCAATACCGATTTCCACGCCTTTGAATGCATTAATGGACATGACACCTTGAGCAATCCGTGCATCCAGTTTGCGATCATACTGTACGTGGCTTCCGAGACCGATAGGCACACCTTCAACAATACATTCTACGATTCCCCCGATGGAGTCGCCTTCCTGCTTGATCTGGTCGATGTAGGCTTCCATCTTTTTCTCCGTCTCTGCATCGGTCACGCGAACCGAGGAAGCTTCGGTTACTTCAATCAGTTCATCAATCGGCAGGTCTTGATATGGTGCCTCGATCTCACCGATACGTAATACGCGCCCTGCCACCTTAATTCCAAACTCGGCGAGGAATTGACGGGCGATCGCCCCACAAGCTACACGTACCGTCGTTTCACGTGCACTGGAGCGCTCCAGAACATTGCGCAGATCTTTCAAATTATATTTCAGTCCGCCGTTCAGATCGGCATGTCCAGGACGAGGACGATGAACGCGGCGTTTTTCTTCATCACTGCCTTCAATTGGCTCAATGTTCATAATGTTCTGCCAGTGTTTCCAGTCATTATTTTGAACGACCAGAGCTACCGGAGCTCCAGTTGTATATCCATGACGAATGCCGCCCACAAAATTAGCCTGATCTTTCTCAATCTGCATCCGGCGTCCACGGCCATATCCTTTTTGTCTGCGGTGGAGCTGGAAATTCAGCTCTTCAAAATCAATATTCAGATTGCTTGGCAATCCTTCAATAATTGCGGTCAATTGGGGTCCGTGCGTTTCCCCTGCGGTTAAATAACGTAAACTCATAATACGTTCCCCCTTTAAACTGTTAAACTGCACATTGCTAAAATCCCATAATTTCTTTGCTCATTATAGTATAGCTGACCCGCTTTGACAAGAAAGCCGGTCGTTTCCTGTCCAAAAATGAATTTCAGTCAGGTTGTGCTGCCCGGGTTGGAGGTTGCTGGTGCTCACTCCTTAACCCATAAATGTAAATAACCGTCTGGGCACCTGTTCGTGCAATCCAGACGGTCATCAAAATCATTTGAATTATTTTTTGCGATAGAAGAAAGTCTCCGCTGTCTCCAGACCGTATTGTCCGGGTGAGAAGATCTGTTCTGTGCTGCCTACAAATAAAATGCCCCCTGGACGCAAACTTGCTGCAAATTTATGATACAACAGGTTTTTGGCTTCCTCGGTAAAATAGATCATGACATTCCGGCACACAATCAGATCATATCCATCGTCAAATGGATCCAGCAGCAGATTTTGCTTCATGAACTTGATTGAGCTTTTAAGTTTCTCATCGATTCGATATACCAGGCCATCCTGTTTGAAATAGCGACTGGCTGTCTCTTTCGGAACATCCTTGAGCGAGCGCTCCATATAACGCCCTTCCTTGGCTTTGGCCAGCGCACCTTCATCCAGGTCACTTGCCGTAATGGAGCTGTCCTTCAGGATTCCCATCGTATCGAGGATCATCGCCAGTGTATATGGCTCTTCGCCTGTTGAACAGGCTGCACTCCATACCTTCACTCGGCGCTTTGGACCAATCAAATCAGGTAAAATCTCGTCACGAAGCACTTCCCAACGGTTGGGGTTGCGCCAAAATTCCGAAACGTTAATCGTCATCCGATCAAGAAACTCGTAAAACAGAGATTTATCCTTTTGCATGGCATCAAAAAAAATAGAAAATGTATGAAACCCGTTTTTGTTGCGAAGTGTGGTCAGCCGTCTCTTCATTTGGCCTTCCTTGTATTGAGCAAGATCAATGCCTGTGCTCTCTTTGATTTTCCGAATAAAACCGGCATAATCCGGGTCTAGTTGTTCCTGCTCCAGCATCGTATCACCCTTCTGGCTAATAAATTACAACCAGGCTGCGATGCTCTTGTCGTACGTCACCAATTCATCTGAAGTAAAGAAGTTTGCTGCTTCACGAGAGGCACTTTCCGGGGAATCAGCTCCGTGAATCAGGTTATGCGGTGTATGGCTCGCAAAGTCTCCGCGGATTGTACCGGGAGCAGCTTCCTTCACATTGGTTTTGCCGATTACGATGCGCGCAAGTGCTACAATGTCGTCACCTTCCCAGACCATGGCGAATACAGGTCCAGATGTGATAAATTGCACCAGATCATCGAAAAACGGTTTTCCTTCGTGTTCCGCATAATGGCGTTTGGCTTGATCCTCAGTCATTTGGACCAGTTTCCCTGCCACCATTTTAAACCCTTTGTCTTCCAGACGGCTAATGATACGCCCTATCAAACCACGCTGCACACCATCCGGCTTCACCATCAAAAATGTACGATCCATACGCTCACTCCTCACTCACGGTTCAAAGTTAGTTCATTATGTAGACGCAATCACTTTGATTGTAACATACATGTCCATTTCCTCCCAATGAGGAATCTCACATCTATGTCTTTGGAGTAAACCCGAGCAGCAACAACATGATTCGTTCAGCTTTTTAATGAGTACGCTTGACTACAAAATGTGCAATGTCACGCAAATTTTTGTTGGTCTTGATATTAGGCAGCTGATCCAGAGCATCGAGCGCTTTCTTCATATATCGGTCAGCCAGTGCTTCTGCTTTAGCGATTCCTTGACTTTGGCGAATCATTCCAATTGCATCCGAAGCACTTGCCCGTCCCTCCTCACGCTGAACACGTGAAATCTCGTTAAGCAGCTGCTCACGAAGATCCGGTTCCTGAAGAGCGTAAAGCACTGGCAGCGTAATATTTCCCTGCTTCATGTCACTGCCTGGAGGTTTGCCCAATTGTTTCTCCGTACCCACCAGATCAAGTACATCGTCCTGGATTTGGAAAGCCATGCCGACATTATATCCGTAAGTGTAGAGCAGTGAGGACACATGTTTCGGTGCACGTGTGGCTAAAGCCCCAAGCTGGCAGCTGACTGCGATCAGAAGCGCTGTTTTGCGGCGAATCCGCAGCAAGTAGTTACGAACACTTTGCCCTGTGTTGAAAAAGTCGCGAATCTGTTCCATCTCACCAATGGACATCTGCACCATTGCCTTGGCGAGAATGCGATGAATGGCTGGTTCGGACAGACCAGCTGTCAACTGAAGTGCTTTTCCATAGATATAATCACCAGTGTACATGGCAATCCGATTGTCCCATTTGGACTTGACCGTTGGTTTGCCTCTCCGCGTTTCCGCATTGTCGATGACATCATCATGTACCAGGGAAGCTGAATGGATCAATTCCAGTGGTACCGCAATTAGCTTCAGGCGTTCAATGTCGTATGTACCATATTTCCCGCCGAGCAGCACAAATACCGGACGTAAACGTTTCCCACCTGCCTTGAGCAAGTGAAGTGAAGTTTCACTAAGCAGCTTTTGATCTCCCTGAACGCTGCGATACAACTCTTTTTCAATGTAATCCATGTCTTTTTTTAGTAATCCGAAAATATCCAATAGTTTCATTCGTTCACCCGTGTCAGCGTATTATCAGTCCATAAATCCATGCTTACCTTCCCCTCCAGCAAGTCGGGCCTGCAGGCATAACGAAAAACCAGGGCTTGCCGTTCCTGCTTGTTTTCTTCTATGTCGTACCACATTTCTTCGAATGTCATGGCTGACACCCGGGAATTAAACTCTGCGACTTGTTCTGAAACAAAAGTACAGAAGTTGCCGGAGCATGGGTCAAGGCTGTGGTTTCGCCGAGACTCTACCATCAGCGCTCACCAATACCCCGGGATTCCGGGGCAACCTGAGTGTTACCCCCACATGGATAAGTATCCGTTGTAGGAAACACCTCTGCTAGCCCCGTTTATCCGGTTCTCCCCATCTTGCAAACAGCTGATGTTGAATGCGCAGGCTGTCCAATACCTTACCTACCAGAAACATAATCAACTCTTCCATCGTCTGAGGTTTGTGATAAAAAGCCGGCATGGCCGGAATCATTCGAACACCAAGGCGAGAGAGCTTCAGCATATTCTCCAGATGGATCGCATGCAGAGGTGTCTCCCGTGGTACCAAAATCAGCGGCCTTGCCTCCTTTATCATGACATCCGCAGCGCGGGACATCAGATTATCTGACGACCCCTGTGCAATGGAGGATAGCGTTCCCATGGAGCACGGCATGATAATCATGCCATCAGCCAGGAAAGATCCACTTGCAATCGAAGCGCCTATATCACTAACAGGATGATAGATCCACGAGCCGCCAAGGCCGCCAAATTTGTCTTCCAGCACGCCTTCACGATTCGTGACATCCCAATCCATTTCTTCTTTTAGTACCCGCCAGCCCGCATTAGATATCACCAGATGAACAGTGTAATCGAGGCTCAGCAGCGTTTCAATCAGTCTTATGCCATAAATACTTCCGCTGGCTCCGGTAATTCCGACAACAAGTCGTTTATTGTCCAGCTGTTGCATGTCTATTTCACCGCCAGATCAATCAAGGTAAACGTAAATACGACCAGACTCAGTACACTATTCATGGTAAAGAAAGCCGTCTGTACACGACTCATGTCATTAGGCGATACAATATAGTGCTCATAGAAAAGAATACCATATGTGATCAGCATGCCTGCACCATACCACCAGCTCAGATCTGTCATCAATAGAAGGGCCAAAAAGCCGATGGCTGTAATCACATGAAAGAACTTGGCAATGTTCAATGACTTGATGAGACCGAATCGGGAAGGAATCGAATGAAGCCCCTCTTCCTGGTCAAACTCCAAATCCTGACAAGCATAAATAATATCAAACCCTGCGGTCCAGAACACTATCGTAACGTACAGCACAATCGCTGTCCAATCCATTGTACCGGTAACAGCAACCCAGCCCCCAAGCGGCGCAAGACCAATGGTCATCCCGAGAACAACGTGGCAGAGCCATGTGAATCGTTTGGTGTACGAATACAATACCAGCATAAATACTGCGATTGGCAGCAGCTGCATTGATAACACATTAAGATTGGATGAAGCCCAAAACAATAATACAAATGAGACAATAATAAAGATGACAACCTCGCCATTCTTCAACAGGCCAGCAGGGATGGCCCGCATTGCTGTCCGCGGATTTTTGCCATCGATCGCTTGGTCAATCATGCGATTGAGTCCAAATGCCGCACTGCGTGCACCAACCATGGCCAGCAACACCCACATAATCTGCATCCAGGTTGGGAACGTATCATTCACGACCATAGAGCCAAGAATTGCACCCATAAATGCAAAAGGTAAAGCAAAAAGCGTATGTTCAATCTTGATCATTTCTAAAAAGATGCGAATTTTCCTAAACATGCTGATTCTCCTTGGTTCCAATATGCAGTGCCGCGATGCCTCCGGTTAGAGGATAGGCCTGCACTTGCTGCAATCCGGTTTCTTCAAAAATGTGGGCCAGTTCCTTCCTTCCCGGAAATAATGCCAATGAATCCGGCAGCCACTTGTACTGCTCATAACGTTTGGCAAACAATTTGGCAAGATTCGGCAATACTTGTTCAAAATAAAAATAATAAATGCCTTTGAACGGTTGCCAGGTTGGCTTGGACAATTCCAGACACACCACCATGCCGCCCGGTTTTACTACGCGTTTCATCTCGGACAATACCTGTCTCAGATCAGGCACGTTACGAAGACCAAACCCAATGGTTACATAATCGAATGAATTGTCTTCAAAAGGAAGTGACATTGCATTCCCCTGAACAAGAGTAATCTGTTTCTGGCGGTTTGCTGCAGTCACCTTGGTCTGTCCGACTTCCAGCATATTGCTGCTGAAGTCCAGCCCATGCATGTGACCCGTTTCACTTGCCTCAGCCATGGCGAGGGTCCAGTCACAGGTACCACAGCACAGATCAAGCCCTGTATCCCCTTTGGACATGTTCATTTTTTTCATCGTGAATTTGCGCCATGCCTTATGCCTGCGGAAACTCAGGATGTCATTCATAACATCATATTTTCCGGCTATACTTTGAAAAACCGAATGGACAAACTCTTCTTTCGGTTTCGTCTCTGCGCTCCCCATTTGTCTCCCCCTCAATCTTCCCTTACTGCTGCATGTGAAGGCTCTAGATAACCCAAATAGGTTTCCAGGATGGCTTGCACATCATGTAGCCCCCGCTGATCATTCTCTTCTTGCAGTAACAGCTGTATGCGGTGCGTACTCTCACGAAGCTTGTCCAGCAAAATCTTATCCATTCGATACTTGAGCACCATACCGCCATATGCCCGCGCATCCGGCTCTGACTGGCGAAGGATGTTTCGCTCGTCTTCATTCCCCTGCTCGTATATATACCAGAAGGCATAACTATGATTAAAGTTCTTCTCGTCATTGATTCGCTGCAGTTCTTCCACAACGGTTTCACACAAGCTGAATTCAGTAAGAAGACTTTCCCACAGCTTTTGTTCCTTTTCTCCAATCATGTCCGCAAAAGAAAGAAACAGCTGCATCTTCAGCTGTACCGTTTCACGCAAGTATTCTTCAGCCGAAACGAGAAGCTTTTTCATTCGATCATACAGAGTCATTTTGCGCACGTTGACTTCAGATACTGCACCGCTGAGCTTGCCGATCATTTCAATACGACCGGCATGAGCAAGAAGCTGATAAAATCGACTGCTCAAGTAATCACCAGCAAGCACATTCAACTGACGTGAGCGCATCTCCTGCTCTTTCCGATCCCCGGAGATCGTATCGATTCGATCATGCGTATCCATCGCCAGCTGGACGAGCGAGGTTGCAAGAGCATACAGCTCATCATGCCCCTTTTCATCTGTGCGGCCCACAAATACCTGCAGCAGACGAGCCCGGCTATCCGGAAACGGTGGTATTTCCGTATGTTGTCGAATCATGTCGTAATCCGTATATTTTTTTGCTAGTTGGGGTACGCGATATGAGTTCATTCTCAGCCTCCGAGCCTTTGCATTGTTAAACCATTTCTGCACTACAATCTTATATATTATAGCATATGTTGATCGGCCACGCACTGAATCCTGCTATTCTATTAACCTTCGTTCAACATTTCGAATTGCTTCTTCCACAGGTCGGTCTCCATAATATGAAACCATTCTTTTAATTCACCAGATATGACAGGGCTTTTCCAGCTTCGCAGCGCATCAATGGCATCCATTGGCCATTCATTTCTCCGAATATCAGCAGCCAGCAGCAGATGTCTTTTGTGCAGCCATTCATCCTCTGCCATTACACGCAGCAATACCTGCTCCACGTTATCAAGACTGTGAAATCCAAGCTCGGCTACTGCCGCCATGTTGGCGTAAATCTCGGTATAGCTCGTTTCGGTCCCGGTCACTTTCAAATCGAGTTTCAGAATAGACTGCTTCCACTCCACTTTTGCAATCGGTGTGGTTAAATGCATGGAGCTCAGGACATCTACCAGATTCTCGTCTGACAACTCCTGCTTTTGCTCAGCGGCAGTAACGGGCTGAGCCCGCTCTCCACCCAGTGTTCGCATATGTAAGGTTTGCACGGCAACTAGCAGAAATACTGCCGCAACCGTTGCCAGCAGCGAAGCTGTCACGATCATCCGCGGTTTCATAAATGCCTCCCTGCCCATACCTTAGTGTAGTCTGTCCGGTAAAGGCTCATACCTCATTGTACAATGAAAAAAAGCAGGCTATGCCTGCAATTTCCATAAATATCAGAAGTATATGCTTCAACGTCTCCACTCCCTGATATAGCAAGAAAGACTTTAGTTAAACGTGTTCTGACTCTTTGAAATGAACCTCAAGTGACGTTTTTGTTTTTATTCTGATTCAATTTGGCCATGCTTCGTGATCATCGTGGCCTTGCCCCGGATTTTGATCGCTGAAGTATGATTGGTAAATTGGGCAATCATGACTTCTCCCTTGTCCAGCTTCTCGGTATGATGAAAACGCGTATCCTGACCTCGAGTCAAACCGATAACCTGAACTCCGTTCTCCTCTGCCTTAATGACAATGTAATCACTGCCAGTTGGATGGTCCATTACGTAACGTCCCCTCTCCTAGTTCTTCAATAGCGTTAATGATGATTAAGATTGATTCATTTGTCAACTGAGTGTCGCTTGGAAAAGCTGCAATAATCTATGTGAACCGGGTCATACTACATAATCAGAGCACAGAAAGGAGCCTCAGCATGAAGTACACCCCTGCAGCATTGACAGACGAGCACATTCATCAATTAAAAGAAATCGAACAGCACCTTTCGGACGCAGCAGGAGAAGACCTGATTTTGATCGCTTATGCTCAGCATCCGGACGACCCTGAGGATACAAAAAACAGTGGAGCACATCGTTAGAAGACAAAAGAAAAGGCCGTGAACAAGTCACGGTCTCTTCTTTGACATATGGAATATGTAGAAATCTTATTTAATTCCGTCTTTGAGCGCTTTACCTGGTTTGAATGCAGGAATTTTGCTCGCAGGAATTTCGATTTCTTCACCTGTTTGCGGGTTACGTCCTTTACGTGCAGAACGCTCGCGAACTTCGAAGTTCCCAAAACCAACCAATTGTACTTTGTCTCCGCTTTGAAGAGCCTCAGAGATTGCTTCGAATACGGCATCAACCGCTTTCGTTACATCCTTTTTGGACAACTCAGTCGCTTCAGACACGTGTGTAATCAAGTCTGATTTGTTCATTTGTTTTCACCTCCTGAATCAATGTCCTGAATGTTATACTGTGTTTCCGTTTTATAGCGAAATATACGTTCATACGCAAAAAATCTACGTACATCTTGAGCGTGATGAACACAAATCTCCGCCTGCGGTCAACAGTCATTTCCGGCAGAATGTCGCCTGAAACCAAGCGCGTTCCAGACGCGGAACAAATTTTATACTAATACAGACAGCACACAATTTCAAGTGCGGTTGCGGTTTAGCACGTAAAATGTCACTGCGAGGGCAAGAACGAGGACGCCACCTTTTACAATATCATGCGTAAAATACTGCACATTCATCATCGTCAAACCATTCACCAGTACACCAATCAGGACCGAACCTATGAAGGTTCCGATAACATTAGGTTTACCCGCACCAAAGACAGAGAACCCTACAAACACAGCGGCTACCGATTCCATTAACAACGGAGATCCAGCATCGATTTGTCCCGATCCCACTTTGGAGGCATAGATGATTCCCCCAATCGCAGCAAACACGCCAGCTGCCACATAAGCAAGCGTCCGCACTTTTTTCACCTTGATTCCAGATAGACGCGCAGCCTCTTCATTGCCGCCTGTAACGTACATTTGACGCCCATATTTCGTGTAGGTCAAAAAGATATGAACACCAATCACTGCAATAAGCAGTAGAATGACCGAAATGGGCATTCCAAGCCATTTGCCCTGACCAATCAGAAGAAAGGTAGGGTCCATCTCTCCGGCAGCCTTACTGCCATCAGGAAATTGCATGTGATTATAAATGGTATAACCTTGTGCGTACGTTTTGTGGATACCGCCGATAATATACATGGTCGCCAGTGTTGCCAGCAGATCAGGAATGCGCAATTTTACGATCAATAAGGCATTCAGCAGACCAATCACTGCGCCGATCACCAGAGGGACGATAATGACAACGGCCAGAGGCTGCTGGTACCAGATCATTAACGAAGCTGTTACGACTGTTGTCAATGAGACGGTTGCGCCTACCGAGAGATCAAATCCGTCCACAATGAGAGATAATGTCACACCAATCGCTACAAACGTCACGATCGAGATCGATCCCAAGATGTCAGTCAAGTTACTGTACGTAAAAAAGTAAGGCAATTTGATGCCAAAAAAAGCAATAACTCCGATAATAACGATAATTGCTCCGTAACGGAACGCAAAATCCATTGATTTGTCCTTCATATCTGCACCTCTTGTCCACCGCTTGCGTAGTATAGCAGCTGTTCTTGGTTGGTTTCGCCCCGTTTATATTCTTTTACGATTTTCCCTTCGCACATCACTGCAATTCGGTCCCCAATGCCGAGTCCCTCGTCCAGTTCACATGTAAAATAGATGATAGCCTTTCCTGCCAGAGCGAGCTCATTAATAATACGGAAAATGTCACTTTTGGCACCAATATCGACACCTTTGGTTGGTTCGTCAAATATAAAAACATCCGCATCCGCATTCAGCCATTTGCCGATAGCCACTTTCTGCTGATTCCCTCCGCTCAAATATTTCACTTCCTGACGTACCGAAGCCGTCTTGATCCCAAGCTGTTTGACCAGCGTTTCCGCATTTTCCCGCTCCTGTTTCCGACTGACGAATCCGAACGTGCTAAGACGTCCAAGCAAGGGTAGACTTAGATTTCGTTCCACATTTTCCTGAATGAGAATCCCCTGTTTGCGGCGTTCTTCGGGAACGGAAACGATGCCTAATGCTGCAGCATCCGCAGGCTGGGAAATACGCAGCTGACGATCATGTAGCCGGATTTCCCCTTCCTCCAACCGGTCAGCTCCAATCAGAAGGCGGGAGCATTCCGTTTTACCAGCACCGACCAGACCCACAACAGCCAAAACCTCGCCGCGGCGTACAGACAAGTCCACTCCTTTGACTTTGAACCCTCGGCGAAGCCCACGAGCTTCAAGCAACACCTCACCAATAGGTGCTTCTGTCTTTGGAAATTCCTCTTCGAATGGTTTGCCCAGCATTTGTGTGACCAGATCGCTCACGGTCAGGCCCCGTGCCTCACCCGTAAATACGTGCTGCCCGTCTCTCATGACAGTCACTTGGTCACAATGCCCAGTCACTTCGGCAAGGCGGTGGGTAATAAAAATGCAAGCCACTCCCCGCTCCTTCAACAAGTGAACAATCCGGAAAAAGGCATCGGTCTCTTCCTGACTCAGCGGAGCAGTCGGCTCATCAAATATGATCACCTTTGCCTCCTGGATCAGAATTCGCGCCAGCAAAATCATCTGTTTTTCTGCAAGTGTCAGATCGGCTACCTTTTTCTGAACGGATATATTTGCCCCCAGTTCATTTAGCGCTTCTTGCGCGCGCTGCTGGAGCTTACGCGGGCTTTTCCACCATCCACCAACAGGTGATGCCAATTGATCCAGCATAATGTTCTCCGCAGCCGTCAGTTGGGGAACCAGTGCAGCATCCACCTCCTGATAGACACAATGAATGCCGTTTGCCTTGGCATCCCCAGGAGAATGGAGACGTAGATGCTCTCCGTTTAAACGAATCGAGCCCTGATCCAGCTGATAGGCACCCGAGAGAATTTTCATCAAGGTACTTTTCCCTGCTCCGTTAGCGCCAAGCAGTGCATGAATCTCTCCACCTTTTACAGTGAAATCAACGTCTTTAAGTGCAGGAATGCCCGCAAACTGCTTATGGATATGTTCCATTTGAAGCAATATCGGTGCAGTTGTCATGATGTCGACCTCCAATCCCTCCCCTAAGGGGGTCATGCTATCCAAATAAACCTAAGGCTTCAAATTGATTTTAAAAAAGCACACCTTGCGGCGCGCCTCTCTTACGCTGCTTTATTTAGCAGTAATGCCGTATTCCTTCATCCAATCCTTGATACCTTGCGTGCTTCCTCCCCAACCTTCAACGTACTGGGATAATTCAGACGTAGAAATTTGTGTTTCTGGCAGCGCTTCACGCTGAACATAGACCGGATTGAGGACCACCTGATCTTCGGTCTCATCCCCGTTCAGTTTTTGATAAGCATAACGAACCTGAACTCGGCCAATGTCTGTTGGATCTACCGCAGCGGAAGCAATCCAAGGATTTTGGGGATCCTGTATCATTTGCAAATCCTCGTCACTCATATCGATACCGTATACTTTGATTTCGTCACGACCTGCTTGCTGAATCGCACGTGCAGCGCCTTTGGCAAACTCATCCCACGCAGCCCACACGGCCGTGATTTCTCCTTTTGGATACTGCTTCAAAATCGCTTCCATTTTGGCTTGCGTATCCAGCGCCGGGTTTTGTGCCGAGCCAAATGTGGCAATTTCCTTGATGTCGGTATTTTCTTTCATAAATTCACCGTAAGCAATCTGACGACGCTCCATAGGTGCAAATCCAGCAACCCATACTTTGACAATGTTGCCTTGTCCATTAATATCCTTTTTCATTTGCTCCAGCGTAAGCTCAGCCATCTTCTGGTCGTCCTGAGACAACACGGTTGCTCCAGGCACTTGAATATCAGCATCAAACACAACTACCGGAATCTTTTGCTCAACCGCTTTTTTCACACCCGGTTCCAGGAGCGAATCCCCGTGATCCGTCAAGATTGCATCAAACTTCTGGTTGATCGCGCTGTCCAGCAGTGAAACCATCTTGGCTTTATCATTATCGGCAACAAACGTAGTCAGCTCACCACCGAACTTTTCAATTTCCTCTTTGACACCTTGCACATATTGTTGTGAGAACGTGCCTGTGTTAAATTCCATAATCAGTGCAATTCGCTTGCCGCTCAGAGGACCCGTTACCGCCTCTGTCTTGGGCTTGTCCTCTGATGCTCCCGAAGCTGGAGTTGCCGCCGGTTCTTTTTTGATCCCGCAAGCGGACAGTGCCAATGTAAATACAAGCAGAACACTTAACCAAACCCATTTCGTATCATTCTTCTTCATCTCTGTCTCCCCCTAATCGCACTCTCTCTGTGACCTCGATCACAATAGTTGAATATTAATATAACGGCTAATTCCTAGTATGTAAATGGGTTTTAACAATTTAAAGCTAAAACTCGCTAAGTTTTTTTGAAGGTAATGATTTTATATCCAAATTGCACCTAATAAAGTAAATAAAAGAACAAAAAAAGACCACAAGGAATACTCCCTGTGGTCTTTTGACTTACAAGATGATGGCAATCAAGCCGCCTGAGCCTTCATTAATGATTCGTCCCAGCGTCTCCTGCAATTTGTAACGTGCATTATCCGGCATCATGGCAATTTTCCCCTGAATGCCTTCCCGCACGATGGAATGCAGTGAACGACCAAACATATCTGAATCCCATACCTTGATCGGATCGTTCTCGAAGTCCTGCATCAGGTACCTCACCAGTTCCTCACTCTGCTTCTCCGTTCCGATAATCGGTGCGAACTCGGACTCGACATCGACGCGGATCATATGAATGGAAGGTGCCGTTGCTTTCAGGCGTACGCCGAATTTGGTACCCTGGCGAATGAGCTCCGGTTCATCCAGTGCCATTTCGGCAAGAGACGGAGCTGCTATGCCGTAACCGGTCGTTTTGACCATCTCCAGGGCCTCAGCGAAGCGATCGTATTCCCGCTTGGCATGGGAGAATTCCTGCATCAGCTGCAGCAGATGATCCTTGCCTCTGATTTCAATACCGACCACTTCCACTAGGATCTGATCGTATAATTCGTCAGGAGCATACAGGTCAATTTCTGCCACACCTTGACCCATATTCATGCCACTGAGACCTGCGCGGTCGATGAACTCATACTCCATGAACTGGGAAACGACCCGGTCCACGTCACGCAGTCTTCGAATGTCCTTCACCGTGTCGCGCACGGAATTTTCGTAGTTGCTACGGAGCCAGTGGTTTTCATTCAGTACCATGACCCAGCTCGGCAGATTCACATTCACTTCATGTACAGGGAACTCATACAGCACTTCACGAAGCACGCCAGTCACATCATCTTCCGTCATCGTAGCTGCGCTTAATGTCATGACCGGGATATCATATTTAGCTGCCAGTTCACTGCGCAATTGAAGAGCTTCTTCACTGCGAGGACGGGTAGAGTTGATGATCAGTACGAACGGTTTGCCCACTTCTTTCAGCTCGGCAATAACCCGTTCTTCAGATTCCACATAGGAACTGCGGGCAATTTCAGCGATAGTACCATCTGTGGTCACCACAACTCCCAGTGTGGAATGCTCCTGGATGACTTTGCGTGTGCCAATTTCGGCTGCTTCCTGGAATGGGATCGGCTCTTCAAACCAAGGTGTAGAGATCATGCGTGGTCCATTCTCATCCTCGTAACCCTTGGCACCTTCAACGGCATAGCCTACACAATCCACAAGGCGGACGTTGACATCCAGTCCCTCTGCAACCTTGATCTGAACCGCGTTATTCGGTACGAATTTCGGTTCCGTCGTCATGATTGTCTTACCTGCCGCACTTTGTGGCAGTTCGTCTACTGCCCGCCCGCGGTCAGCCTCGTTTGTGATGTTCGGCAGAACGATCGTTTCCATGAAACGTTTAATAAATGTTGATTTCCCCGTCCGGACTGCGCCGACAACCCCGAGATAAATATCCCCTCCGGTCCGCTCGGCAATGTCCTTAAAAATGTCCACTTTCTCCAATGAAATCCCCTCCCTAAATTACTCCGAAGGAAAAATGCTAAAGAGCATCCGCTTCGTTTTTTCAATCAGAAGACTGAAATCCCTGCAACGGTAGAGCCGCCTTTGTGAGTGCCCGGAAGTCGTCCGCCGCCGAACGTTGCATTCTGATGAAACCGGCGAAAGCGGCGTTAACTCGTACATGCAATTGGACTAGTATCATCTTATGTATCCGTATGCAGCAATATGACGCGTTTTTTTGTTTTTTTCTCCAGGTCTTACCCTTTAGAAAAGCGCCCCGCTCTCGGACTGCGCGTCATTATTTCAATCTACTTTATGAGCAAGTGTACGCTTTTATGCTGGTTTGATTCATTGAATTTGGAGTACCGGACAAGTCGAGCAAAAGGTATACTGTGAATGTGGTAGGTAACATGATAAGCAAGCTGAGCTGAGACAAGATGAACTAATGAGATGAGAAAGGTGAGATGAGCATGGCACAGATCAAGATTTTCGGAAACCGTGAGCAGTTGGATCCCCTGAAGGAGCGGTTATCGCACGTGATCCATTCGGTCATGATGGATGTATTAGGTTTACCAGAAACCAAGAAGTTTCATCGTTACTTCCCCATGGATGCAGAGGATTTTATTTTTCCACCAGATCGGTCTGCTGCGTATACCATTATTGAAATCAGCATGTTTGAAGGAAGAACCGCCGAAACCAAAAGAGAATTAATTGTGCAGTTATTTAAACAAATGAATGAAGAGCTGGAGCTATCCGTCAATGATGTGGAAATCACGATTTTCGAAACACCACGCAGTCAGTGGGGCATTCGCGGCTTGCCCGGCGATGAACTTGAGTTAAACTACAACGTTCAGGTCTGAAGTGTTAGACGTCACTTTCAATTGAATTTTTGAGCATACTTAAAACAAAAAGAGATATCCCCTCAAGTGGAATATCTCTTTCTTTGCTCAGTTCATTTAAGGATTAACTTGTGCCACCGGGGCATTATTTTGCCAGCTATAAGGTACTGATTTTACGGGAACGAAATGGGAGTGCTCCAGTAAAAACTCGCGCACATCATCCGCCTCCGCCGGAGAACGATCTGACTTATCCACCGCCTGCATGATATCAAATGCATAGTCGACATACACATTTCCTACATCGTCCATCATAAACGGTAACTCCTGACCAGAATATACACTCTTAAGGGTCACCATTGAAGCACCTGCCTGAGCAGCTTGTTTCATATCTACAGCATATAGACCTGTATACAATTCCTCCCCGGCGGGCAGCTTGCCGTTATGTACGGTTTTATACTGATTGATCATGCGCTGGACATCATTTACCTTTTGTACTGTTTGCAGATCCATCACTTTTACAGTGGGCGCTGTCACTTCATTTTGAATCAGGAAGTAAGCGCTACCACCACTCTCAAAAGCAGTGCCTGGAATTTCATCCAAATAACCTTGCTGTTTCAGCTTCTGCAGATCCACTCTGAACTTTTCATATTTTGGTGTGTCCATATCGGCATTAATCATGGGTAAAATACCCTGATCTTTCTGAAAAGCCTCTACAGCGCTCTGTACCCGGTTCACGCTCTCCCGGTAGGCTATTTTGGGATCGTCACTACTCTGGCTTGGATACATGCAACCACTCACTGTAAGAGTAAGCATAAGGAACAACAGCAGACAGCCGCTTCGCATAATGCTGTGCCTCCATCTTTTTGAGTCCTTTTCCACATTTATGTTCATCCGCATCCTCCTTGAATGTGAAGAGTCCAACGTAGACTCCCATCTCGGTTAGCTCAATTCAGGTTAGTTTCAGAACCAATCGTCATTCTCTTGCTGTTGGAGCTCCAGCTGTTTTCGAATTGCAGCCTTTAGCGGGTCTTCCGGAACATGTACAGATACCGCTCCTCGTACCTTGGCCTGACAGGCAAGACGAGTTCCCCCGTCGAGCAGGGAACCCAATTTTCTTCTTTCAGCATCGGTAGGAGGGTCCAAAGCCTGAAGTTGATCAGCATCCACTTTGACCTTGCACATGAGGCAAGCGGCTTTGCCATCACACCGAGTGGGGATTTTCACTCCTGCACGGCGTGCGGCATTCAACAGATTTGCTCCCGCCTTTAGGCGAATGCTTTTATTTTGCGGTAAAAATGTAATCGTGTGCTCCATGCCCTTCCTCTCCTTCCTCCTACTAAGTCCATGAAAAGCCGACTAACTCCTCTACCTCTGCAGTGAATCGGCTTGTCCATACGTTATGCTCACCCAATAAATTCATTAAGGGCTGATGCGCATGTGGATGCTTCCGAATGACTTTGGCAATAGGCTCATAACGGTCAGCTCGACCTCTCAGCAGATTAAAAAGAAGCTCATGAGCAAGAGGCATTAATCTTAACGTATAGGACCCTAATTGAACTTGAGGTGCATGGTGAGTCAGCATATGTTCAATCTCAATACGGTACCAACTCTTTCGAGACCACACTTCGAATCCGCCTACGAGTTCAAGTGCGCACTCCCCCACCTGATAATGACTCAGTAATGAAGCATACGGCCCCGTTCGATCCACAACAGGTTCATCCAACACGGTGCCTGGGGCAGAATGATGCAGCCTTTTTGCTGCAGCAAGGTCGGCGTACACATCGATATCCCTGGGAGCCTGCGGCAACTCGACCTGCTGCAGCAGTAATCCGCAGCTTCCCCCAAGCAGCCATGTATAAGACTCTTCATTCCAGGCTTTTGCCGTTTCCAGCAACGCAGCAATTAATTTTGGATAGCGTCCTGTAAGCTCCTCCGTTTCCTGCGGCCCCATCGGCTCACCTTCCCTTCATCCGTTTTCATTGTGTCAGTTCTTACGATGTGCTATGCGGATGTCATGCTTCAGGCAAGAAAAAGAGATCAAGTCAGTGATGCTATTCCGCCGAAAAAACCAATGAGCATAATCAGAAACGCGATTAATGATAAAATTCCCCTTACAATACCCTTGGTTTTGGCCCTCGCAAAGGTAATAAGGAATACAGACAGTCCCATAATAAGAATCGCAACCAATGATAGCCACATCTTGTCCATTGCGCTCATAATCCAGCAGTCTCCCCTTCAATCCGTTATTCATCCCTGACACGGTGACAATTGAAATTATTATAACACGAAATTCAGCACTCTTTTCCAAAAAAAAGACAAAAAGAAAGCCAGCTAAAGCTGACTCGTCTTTTTGTCTTGCTCGCTCACTTGCAGATGCAGGAACGATCTATTATTTTTTCATCATCATTTTCATTAATGACTCCATACTGTTTGGATTCAGCCCGCTCTTTTTGACCGCACTTACAATATCCTGAACCGTATCTTCAGATACCGGAACCTTAGCCATGGCGGATACCTGCTTGATCAATTGGCGCAACTGAGCTTCATTCTGCATGGTTGACGGTTTTACAGTACTCGCCAATTTCTTGACGGCACCTTCCGTTATCGTTTTACCCGTTTTTTTGTTGATCGCTTTCAGTGCATCCTTGGAAATGTTGTTACCCATTCGTCTCCCCTCCTCCGGCAATACTCATGTGTATAGTATGAGTGGGCCGGAGAAAAGGTGAATAAGCTTCTTCATTATCAGTGAGCTGGGCAATGTCCAATCAGGAATGCCACTGTTCCCATGTTTCAAGTTTCATGACTTCCATTTCGGTCTTGGGGTCCCGGCCCATGAGAGCTTCTACAGCGTCACGTGGCTCGCGATCCTGAAAAAGGACGTGATACAGTTGATCTGCAATCGGCATCTGCACCCCGTATTTCTGGGAGATAAAGTAGGCTGCTTTCGTCGTACGAATTCCTTCGACTACCATTCCCATGGAATTTAGAACATCCTCAAGCTTTTGTCCCTGGCCCAGCATGGAACCAGCACGCCAGTTACGGCTATGTTGACTCGTAGCAGTAACGACCAAATCACCAATTCCCGCAAGACCGGAAAACGTAAGCGGGTTCGCACCCATTTCCACACCAATCCGTGTGATTTCTGCAAGTCCGCGAGTCAACAGGGCTGCTTTTGCATTATCACCGAAGTTAAGGCCGTCAGACATCCCTGCACCAAGCGCGATAATATTTTTAAAAGCACCTGCCAGCTCTACACCAAGCATATCCCGATTCGTATACACACGGAAATAGGCATTCATAAACAAAGCTTGCGCAGCATCCGCTGCGGCTTTGTCCAGTGAGGCCACAACTACGGTTGTAGGGCACCGTTTTACAACTTCTTCAGCATGACTCGGACCGGAAAGGACCACAATATGCCCTTCATCGCATTCGAGCTCTTCGGAAATAACCGTAGACATACGTTTGAGACTTTCCGTTTCAAATCCCTTAGTCGCATGAATGATTAAGATTTCAGGCGTGTAGTATGACTTCAGTTGATTAGCAACCGATCTCATGGCCGAAGAAGGTGCGACAATCAGTACTGCTGATGCCCCCTGAACTGCATCCCCCATGTCTGTCGTTGCCTGAATGCGATCTGATAGTTCTGCCCCAGGAAGAAAACGGTTATTTTTATGGTGGTTATTAATCTCGGCGGCCTGCTCCTCACCACGTGTCCACATCGTCACATCCAGACCATTGGCGGCCAGCACACTGGCCAGAGCGGTCCCCCAACTGCCTGCGACCAGGACGGCAACTTTTTTAGACAACGCGTTTTCCACCCCCAGGTTTTTTGGCTCCTAATTTATTTTCCTGTCCTCTGGCAAGCTTCGCAATGTTGGTGCGATGTCTCCAAAATGCAAACAGACAAATAATCAGACTTCCCCAGAATAAATTCATGGAATATCCAGGAAACACTAGGATGAAGATTGGTGTTAAGGCTACGAAAATAAGGGAACCCAGTGATACGTAACGAGTCAAAACGATAGACAGGATTGCAATAACCCCGGCGGATACCGCTGGGACTATTGCAAGAGTAGCGAGTACGCCAATTGCTGTTGCAATTCCTTTTCCTCCACGGAATCGGAAGTAGAGCGGCCAGTTATGTCCTGCAATCGCTGCTATACCACAAATTGCAGGAATCCACTCTGAACCGTTACTGAGCCATACTCCAATCCATACAGCCGCAATACCCTTAAGGACATCCAACAGCAGAACAAGAATCGCAGGCCCTTTACCCAAAATTCGCAATGTATTGGTAGCCCCTGCATTTCCGCTCCCATGTTGACGAATGTCGATCCCCCGTATTGCCTTTGCAAGGAGGACACTAAAGCTGATTGAACCAAGCAAATAGCTCAGAACAATCGCTGCGATTGGTAAAATCACAAACTTCTCCCCTAACCTTCGTCGGACTTCCTCCGAGTAAATATGCGAATTGGCGTACCTTCGAAATCAAACGCTCCACGGATTTTATTCTCCAGATAACGTTCGTAAGAGAAGTGCATCAATTCTGGATCGTTTACAAAAATAACCATGGTCGGCGGTTTGACGGCAACCTGTGTCACATAGTTAATGCGCATTCTGCGCCCTTTGTCCGTAGGCGGCGGATTAATTGCGACAGCATCAGATACAACATCATTAAGCAGATGCGTCTGAACCCGCATGGCATGCTGCTGAGCAACTCGCGTTACCACAGGGAGCAATTTTTGTAAGCGTTGTTTTGTCTTGGCTGACAAAAAGACTACAGGAGCATAAGTCATAAACAGGAAATGATCCCGAATTTTTTTCTCAAACTCGTTCATCGTTTTATCCGTTTTGTCCACAACGTCCCATTTGTTCACTACGAACAGGGAGGCTTTGCCGGCTTCAAATGCATAACCTGCAATATGCTTGTCCTGCTCAATGATGCCTTCTTCGCCGTTAATGACAACCAGAACGACATCCGCACGTTCAATGGCACGCATGGCGCGCATAACACTGTATTTTTCGGTAGTTTCATACACTTTACCGCGTTTACGCATACCTGCTGTATCAATCAGCACGTAACGTTGTCCGTCTTTTTCAAACGGGGTATCGATGGCATCACGCGTTGTGCCAGCTACATCACTGACGATAACGCGTTCCTCACCTAAGATGGCGTTTACCAATGAAGATTTACCAACATTCGGACGTCCGATCAAAGCAACACGAATCACATCATCATCGTATGTCTCTTCCTCAAGTTCAGGCAGTTTCTCGACGATTGCATCCAGCAGATCGCCAACACCTGTACCATGGCTTCCGGATACACCGATAGGGTCGCCAAATCCAAATCCATAAAACTCGTAAATGAGCTCACTACGCCCAATATTATCCACTTTGTTAACGGCTACAACAATGGGCTTGCCTGAGCGGTACAACATCTCTGCGACTTCTTCGTCAGATTGCGTAATTCCTGCTTTTGCATCACACATGAATACAATAACATCCGCTTCTTCAATGGCGAGCTCTGCCTGCATCCGAATTGATTTAAGAATGACATCCTCGCCGTCGATTTCGATACCACCTGTATCGATAATACTGAATGGTTTACCGTTCCATTCACCGATTCCGTAGATCCGGTCACGGGTAATACCCGGCTTGTCTTCCACAATGGCCAGTCTGTCGCCGATAATCCGATTAAATATAGTGGATTTACCCACGTTCGGTCGCCCGACAATTGCCACAACGGGTCTTGCCATACATTCCACTCCTCCTGTCCATACTTACGTTACTCATCATAGCAAAAAACACATGGCTTGGCTAACGTTTCATGCCAAGAATGCTCACAATAACAACAATCGGCGAACCCGCTGGGGCTCGCCGATCTTGCTTTTATTGTTCAGCAAAATATGCAGTATATAACTAAGAACCATGCATTGTTAACTTATTTGAATTTGCTGAGTTTGTCACCAAACAGTTCGCCAAGCGTAGTGCTCATACCTTGATTGTTCAAGGAAACGTTTGGATTGTTGATTTCTTCACGTGGAGCGTTGTTTCTAGCAGGTCTTTCTGATTTTTGTGGTTGAGCTGGAGCTTCTTCTGTTTCTTTGATGCTCAAGCTTACACGTTGCTCAGCAGGGTTCATGTCGAGAATCTTAACTTGAACTTCCTGACCTTCTTTCAACACTTCGTGTGGAGTGCCGATGTGTTTGTGGGAAATTTGCGAGATGTGCACAAGTCCCTCAACACCAGGAGCGATTTCAACAAATGCACCGAAATCAACAAGACGTTTTACAACACCTGTTACGATATCGCTAGTATTGAATTTCTCGCCAGCTGTTTCCCATGGTCCTGGTTGAACAGCTTTCATGCTCAGGCTGATTTTACCTTTTTCAGGGTCAACTTTCAGCACTTTCACACTAACTTTGTCGCCTTCGGAAAGAACGTCAGATGGTTTGTCCACATGAGTCCAAGCAAGCTCGGATACGTGAACCAGACCGTCAACTCCACCTACATCAACGAATGCACCAAATTGAGTCAAACGTTGAACAGTACCTTCGATGACTTGACCTTCTTGCAGACCAGCCATAACCTCAGCTTTGTTTGCTTCGAATTCTTGCTCCAGTACGTCTTTTTGGGAAAGGATCACTTTGTTGTTCTCACGATCGATCTCTTTCACTTTAACGCGCAGTGTGCGTCCTTTGTAGTCGCTGAAATCTTCAACGAAATGGCGCTCAACCATGGAAGCCGGGATGAATCCGCGTACGCCCACGTCTGCTACCAGACCGCCTTTTACCACGTCAGCAACAACAACTTCGAACACGTCTTGGTCTTCAAAATGCTTTTGCAATTGATCCCAAGCGTTTTCGCTGTCGATCGCACGTTTGGACAGAACGAGTTTTTCTTTCTCGTCGTCGATGCTAAGTACTTTAGCTTCAACTTCTTGTCCAACTTCAACTGCATCAGACGCGCTGTCTACATGCAAAGAGGACAATTCGCGAATTGGAATTACACCGTCATATTTATATCCAATGCTCACATAGGCTTGGTTATCTTCCAATTTGACGATGGTTCCTTTTACGGTATCTCCTTTTTTCAAGGAAACGAATTGATCCAACTCATCTTGGGTTGCTTCTTGATTTTTCATTTCTTCCGACATGTCAAATACCCTCCTCAATTCAAAAACCCCATTATATTCAAACCTGCCTATAGCAGAGTTCAAAACACTTTCAACGCTGAATGCTCGGATTAGTTTCCCTCAAAAATATGGAAACATGCATTCAGACTTACGGCGAAGAACAAATTATTTGCTCGGTACGCCTGTTTTCACCATTTCATTAATTTTGGACATAATCTTTTCAGTTGCTCTTTCCAGTGCATCACCGGAAGGATCTTCCTTAAACTCGTCCAAATTCACCGGTGCTCCATACACAACTTTCATCTTACGAAAAAGCTTGTAGTTGCCGATAATAGCAGTAGGGATAACGGTGGCACCACTCCGAAGAGCGAAGCTCGCTGCACCTTTTTTGCCGATGCCTCCATCGTTGTGCCGGCTCCCAGATGGGAAAATGCCAAGCACTTCACCATTACGCAAAATGTTCAGTGAAGTTTTGATGGATTCCTTGCTAACGCCTCCACGTTTAACGGGATACGCACCTACAGCCTTAATGATTTTGCCAAGTACCGGAACATCAAACAATTCACTTTTGGCCATGAAGCGTACCTGACGGCGGATTTTAATACCTACCGTTGGAGGATCAAAGTTACTGATATGATTAGAACATAAAAGTACGCCGCCCTCTTGCGGGATGTTCTCCCGTCCAACTGCCTCCAGGCGGAAAAGAATGGTGTAAATGATCCGCAGTACTGTGCTGCAAAATGTGTAAATCATAGACCAACCTCTCCTCTGACCATTGTGCAATAAGATACGATTTTGTCAACCACTTCATGAATGCTCATATTGGTTGTATCAAGAACAGTTGCGTCCTCAGCACAGCGAAGTGGGGATATTTCCCGCTCTTCATCCAATTTGTCACGCGTGGCGATGTCTCGCTCTAGTTGCTTCAACGTCAGTCCTTCAGAGGGGTCCAGTTCTTTGAAGCGGCGAAGTGCACGCTCTTCCACACTGGCAGTCATGAAGATTTTCACTTCCGCATCGGGCAATACTGTCGTTCCGATATCGCGTCCATCCATGACGACGCCCTTGCGCAAAGCCATTTGCCGCTGAGTATCCACTAATTGCGAACGCAGCCCCTCGATTTGCGCATATCGGGACACGATCCCCGTAACTTCACGGGAGCGGATTTCCGAGGTTACATCTTCCCCGTTACAGAACACTTTCTGTCCGCCCGGGTCCGGTTGTAAATCAATGACCAGTTTGTGGGCTTCCTGAAGTACCTCTGTTACATTATCCGGCGAAATCCCTTTCCGGATCATGTGCAGGGTTACCGCACGGTACATTGCGCCAGTATCGACGTAAATATACTCGAGCGCCTCTGCAACCAATCGGGCCACCGTGCTTTTCCCGGCACCGGCAGGTCCGTCAATTGCAACGTTCATCTTCCCGTTCTCTGATGTGTTCTGGCTTGCCAACGGGGCATTCCTCCTCAAACGATAAGCCTCAATAAAAAAACAGGCATTGCCTGCATCGTGAAAATTATACCACACTATACACATGGATGCAAAAACAGCCAAATCAGCGTTGTTCCCTTTCCGTTGAAGACTTTTGCTGAATTGGTGTTCCTTCCATCCGGTCAATGAGGGTCACGTTTTTTTTGAAATAGGGAACCTGCAGCATAATTTGATACACCACCAACAGCAAAACCAAGACAGAGATGAGCTTAAGGACCCTTTTCTCCATCCGTCTTGATAAGACATAGTAAAGACGTTCATATCTTCGGGATAAATGGCGGTGATTCATCACATGTACCTCCGTTTTTCCCATTACGTTTCCCGGCAAATTTCCTTTTTATTCAAAATGCGGACTCTTATTTTGTACGATAGTCCAGCTGCCGTTCAAAGCAGAACTTGATAATTTTTTGACGTTCCGAGTCAGTAATCTGTACAAACTTCAACATGCATATCTGTCTGCCCGACTCCAGTGTCTTGATGCGAACGACTTCAGCCTCGAAAGCCACATGTTCGATGGTGGAATTTCGATAGGGAATGAGCAGCCAGCAATTCAACTTTTGCCCCTCCGCGACCGAAAAGTTTGGTTCCCCGTATATGGACAATCCCCCGCCGCCAATATCTTCAGTCATTGCCACGGCACGGGTCAGATTCTCTGCTTGGATGGCTAATTCAAGATTTGCGTGAACACGCAGGAAGCTGCGTCGCTGTATTTTAGAAATATCGTCAGGAAGCGGTTTGCGTATGCGTACAAGTCTTACAACGTCTTCCTCGAATCCGGTCACGTACGTATTGAAATAATGTCTGACTCCATCTTCAGTCATATAATAAATGGACAGTTCTTCTCCGAAATACAATCTTTTTAAACGACTGCTCCCCTGCTGCATGGGGACTTCAATCAAGAAACTGTGTTCATCCAAGTCCGCAATACGGGATTTGTATTCCTTGCTCTCTTCTTTCTCATCTGCTGAGGCAATCTGAATGTGCAAAATTTCATTAATTTTCGGATACAAGTTCTTCACCGCCACCTTAGCTATTAATCATCGTATGTACAGGGACTATTATACCATGACCTTTCTCATAGCGGATAACAAAAAAACAGACCACAACGTGGTCTGTTCCGCGGAAATACGCTGGAAACTCCTTTGACTTGATGTTACGGAGTCGCATTCACTGGTTTAATTTCCTCAACAGCTTCCTCGACACCTGTATCCGCATTGATGTAAATCCGGTATTTCGTGCCATTGATGCGTCCACCGAATTCATAACACAGCACTTCCTTGCTGTAATCATTCTCAATCAGCGATTTCCGGGCATAATTCTCTTCAAATTCGGGATTCAGCTTTTTGCGAGCCTGAGCTTCAGTAAGAGCGGCTTTCGGAATCTTCCGCTGTTTCTGATGCTCATAAACGTAGTCACTCGCCTGAAAACCTGTAACATCTCCAGTGTCCAGTCCAACTCGAACGGACATTTTTTCAGGATAGATCAGGGTGTCCCCTTGTTTGCGCACATACGTCAAGTTACCCAAATTACCGTACTCGTCGTAATTTACAGCCTTCATATCTTTGTAGCCTTTATTGACGAGGAATTGATCAGCCTTGGCCATAGCTTCTTGACGTGACACCTTTTTCGTTCCGATTGGACGTGTATCGCTGTAGGAAATCAACATTCCCCCATTGCGCGTAAAATCCATCATCAATTTGCTGTCTTTGGTTTGATTGATTGTGGCAGTATACGACTCCCAGTCTGTGCCCTTACCATTCTCCTGCACTTGAATCTTGTTGCTGTCTGCATTGGAGAATTTCGCAGCTTTGCTCTGGATCTGCTCTTTTGTCATTGGGATTCCATCGAGCTTTTTGACTGAACGTTTTGCATAAATGTTGGATACTGAAGGACCCCAGTCGAGCTCAGGATACTCCTGTACCTTTTTGTTTACAGTGCGAAACCCATCGACAATGGTGTTATCCATCGTTTCTTCTTCCGTCGCCATAGCCGTTTCGGCATCCATCCAGCGCAAGCGGTCTGAAAGCACTTTTTGTTGAACGTCCTGAAGATTTTTTGTGATCTCGGAGGAGTTCTGGTACAGCCTTTTCAGGTTGCCCATCTCTTTCTCACTCAGTGGTTCGTTGGTCAAATCACGCATGGATGCCTGATAGGCGAAGTTTGAAATTCGGGAAAGAAAATCCTCTGTTTCATTGAAAGGCAGCATGGTGAGAGGCAGTTGGTTAATCTCATTTTGTGCTTCACTCGTGAGCCGCCACACATTCATCAGACCTTTACGGTGCATTCCCTGGGAAGTGGAGTTCACTGCCAGTGTATTACCGATTTCGGAATGCAGTTTGTCCATATGAAAAGACAGGTCGTGGAACGCGCGCTGGTATTGATTCTCCGCTTTGATCAAAATCGCATTTTTCTCCTGGTTCTCTTGGTATCCCCAAACAAGGGCACCGATCAGCAGTACTGCAAATATCGGAAACATGACTGAACTTAAACGTTTATACATCGGTAGAGTCTCCTTTCATCTGAACCACTATCTATATTGTGGATCGAAGAAAGTCCTCTTATGCATCGGTTTTCCAGTCGGCACAATGTTTGACTCTACACGCACCTATTAGTTCATCTGAATCCAGGACGTAACGCCGTCTTCCTCAATCTCAAATTGATCCCGATTATCGCACAGGCACTGCTTAAACCCGGTCTCAATCCGACCTCTTTCTTTTTTACCACGCAGCGTAAAACGCTCTCCGCACTGTTTGCATCTAATTTTAATTTTAATTCTCATTACGCTGTCCCCGTTTCTATTGGTCATTCCCCAGGGATTTTTATTCCAGAACAAAAAAACACACCGGGGCATCAGGCGCAGTATGCGCTCCATGTCCACCAGTGTGTCCGTATTTCTATAATTTAATCTCTTCCTCCCGTTTCACAAATCGAAAAGGAGAGCGGTTGTTAGCCCGCGTAATTTTGCCTATTGCCCCATACCATAGCCCCGCCATTAGCGGTGCAATGAACCACAGCCAGTAGTTTGCCATGGTGTTCATGATGACATCGTACAGCGCGTGCCAGAAAAACGGAAGCACTAGGGACATCATTAGAAACCATCGTTTCTTCCTGCCATCCGTAAACTTGGCCCGCCCCATGTAATACCCCATAATTACGGCAAACATGGCGTGTCCTGACACAGGGAGCAATGCACGGAGAAACATGGCTGAGACGGATGCATTCCCCGCAAAGGCATACAAAACATTCTCTACCGTGGCAAACCCAAGTGAAACGGCAACTGCATAGAGTATACCGTCATAGGGCTCATCAAACTCCGTGTGATTATAAATAATATGATATAACACAAACCATTTAACGAATTCCTCAACCCCACCAGAGATTAGAATAGATTCAACATAGGGGTTATCTCCGAGCCAAATCATCATGCCTCGCTGGATGATCATCACAGGCAACACCATCAGAATACCCATGACGAACACTCTCAACACCATATGAAGCGGCTCAGAATCATAACGGTCTTTCAGATAAAAATATGTTAACAAGGCGAGACCCGGAGCTACTGCTGCCGCTAAAACCGAAAACAAAAGCACCGAAATTCCCTCCTCTGGCTAAGACGCGTTTACATCTGAACTTTAATCCTGACGTTTGAAATGGGTGCAGATCACTTCAATTGCCTGTTCAGGAATAATAACCTTACCGTACTCTTCCATAACCGCAGGCGTTACCGAAGAACCTTCACCAAATTCAGCAAGCAGCGCTATTAACGCAGCGTGTTTGGTGGTATCGACTTCATCCGGCTCCAGATGCAAGAACCATTTGTCTTTGTAGGAATAGAGTCTTCCGGCATTCGTTACGTGTTGACGCAGCATATGTGCAGCCTCGATTAATACTTCAAAATCCTTAAAGGCGTATACGATGGAGTCGCTTTGCTCTAACGTAACTTCCATCTCGTATACTTCTTCAGGCAGATCGTCCTCATTGCCCGAACCATATTGTTGCGGATCATATTTCCCACGGGTAACAATGACAACCATTCCTTGAGCGGGAAGTGCGAATACTTCGACAGCAAGTGGACCTGTAGCATCGAACCCAAGTTCGGAATATGCCTGATCCATCATTTCAGTGAACAGTTCATGAACTTTAGGTATTTCCTGCCACATATCATCTTTTTGTATTCCGCGCTCGCTCAGATCGTCAAAGGTCAGGAAAATCCGTATCTTATCGTGACTTAATCGTTCTATTTTCATACAGGATCTCCCCTTTATAAGCAAGTCTTATAACAGATTATGAAGCACAAAACAATATGTGCTGAAAATAAATCTATGTAGTTATGTTATCATTTTATACCTGCAAATGCACGAAGTAAAATCGACAAAAAAAGAATCAATCCACATCATTCAAGACTGTGGTTGATTCTATACAGTAGTTTTGGTTTATAAACCCGGTACTGTTGTGTTTGTTTGAGTCAAAATCTGCTCAACTTCATGTTTAACATCTGGATTGGTGCGAATAAAATCTTTGAGCATGTTCATGTTCTCTTCTTTTTCCTGCGGGGTAATCGCTCTTGCCGTTTTCTTCACTGCATTTTTGTGGGATTCACCATGTTCATTATTCTTGGGGCTGAATCCATCCATGCCTGGAAACGTCATTTCCATCATCTTGTGCTTGGCCTGACCCATTACGTTCCCTGACGACAGAGAAGACAGCATGGGTATTTTGCCTTTGGACAGATATGAGCTGGCAGCAACGCCAACTACAATCCCCCAGAAAAAGGATGACGCCTTCATTACACCAACCTCCTCTTATGTTAAGATCACAACTAGTGTTTGCGGAAGCACGACATCTCATTCCGCATAAATACAGGAAAGTGAGTTGAAATTATGTTTAGAACTACTGCAGCATTCATTATTGCCGCGAGTCTACTGCTGTCTGCGTGTGGAATGCAAGAAGATGCCTCTACTGAAAAAACAACTCCTGAAAATGAACCCGCCTCCACTGTACAAAGTGGTCAGAATGATTCCACCGAGACAGCGGAGACTGATCAGCCCAACGCTCAAAATAATCCTGAACTTACAGATGACAAGGAACCAACTGAGGAAAAGGTAGAACAAAAAATTGCGAAAACGTATCATATGAATGAGAATTATTACATTAAGCCAAATGATAAACATGGTGAAAAGAAGGTTGTCTTGCTCACATTTGATGACGGTCCAAAGGAAAAAGAAATGATCAATGGATTAATCGATACGCTGGACAAACATAATGCCAAGGCCATATTTTTCGTCAATGGATATCGTGTCGAAAGTCACCCTGAGTTGTTAAAGATCATTCATGAGCGAGGGCAAATTATAGGGAATCACGCGTGGGACCATGAAGATCTCAAAAAAATGTCCACTACACAAGCCGCCAAGCAGGTAACGGATGTTCAAGACATCGTTAAAGATACGATTGGTGTCGAGCCGGAATTTTTCCGACCTCCCTTTGGTTCCGGCAATGACGCTCTCAAAGCTGCAGTCCAAAAAAACGGCATGTTATACATGACTTGGTCCAACGGTTCACTGGATTGGGACAAAAGCACAAAGAACAAACCGGAAAAAGTGATTCAAAATGTGCTTGACCAGTTGAATCCCGGGAGTAACATATTGATGCACGAGCTTCCCTGGACTGTCGACGCGCTTGATGAATTGTTAACTAAATTGGAGAAAAAAGGATATTCGTTCGTAGACCCACGTTCAATAGAACTTGAAGCTCGATAAAACATAAAAAAACAGCCTCGATCAAAATGATCAAGGCTGTTTAGGTTTGTCTGATTTTAAAGTAATCTTGTGCATTTCAGCTGGGCAACATAGTCTGAGCGGCAGGTGATTCGTTCCGTAACCTCTGCTGACCAGCAGGTTACCATCGGGAAGACCGTTACCCCTATTGAAGGTGTACCACCCATGCGATACACTCCGGTATGCTTTATTAAGAAAGATCGGTCCAAGGAATGGAATGACCAGTTGTCCCCCGTGTGTATGCCCGCTTAAAACAAGATCAGCATATTCCTGAATGCGATTTGCCTGAAGCGGATCGTGAATTAACACAATCGTGCATTTTTTTATGTCCTGCTCCATAAGAAGCTTGCTAAGTTGACCGGACCGATAATCCATTCCGGCAAGATTGATTTCAGAGTCCCCTTGATGCAAAGATACCACCTTGTCTTGCAGAAGTTCAACGCCCGTTTCCTGAAAAATTCGAGTTAACTGAGCTGCTCCCGCCCTTTTATCATGATTTCCGTAAACCGCAAAAGTGGGAGCAATATCTGTCAACAGCTTCATATTGTGTCTAACGGTAGACCAGGATATCCCCTTTTCAGCGACATCTCCACCTACCATAACCCAATCCACCTGATCCATTAACGGTTCAAGGTCCCGCTGTCTCAGCTTTCTTCTATGAAGGTCTGATACAAACAAAATGGCACTTCCATCAAACGAATGGGGCAAACCGTTTACCTCCACCTCATCTTCAACTATTTGATGAAAATGCGCTTCACGCCACATCTGAATCCCTAACATCACAATCAATAATAAAATAGCACTGAACCAGAGCATCATCACCAAGGCCAAGGAAGGAATGTGTTTAGGGGCGGAGCCCCTTTAATACCCCACCAAACGAGGCTGACCGTAAGAAGAACAAAAATAACGATTAGCGAGTTTACAAACCTTTTGCTTAAACGTAACCGCCGTGAAGGATGAAGCTCGGTTCGAGTAGGAAGGGAACCTGCTTCCGTGACAGTTTCACCCGTCGTTTTTTGCTGTGATTTGGAACGCGCTGGAGCCCGACTGGGAAGCACAGGGCTCTCCAGTGTTGATGCGTATGACTTGCGCTGTGATCTCGGTACAGATACAGCAGTCAACGCAGTACCTGCCCCTTCCACTGCAGCAGCCGGTTCAGCAACCAAGCTTACTTGAGATGCAGAAGTCCGCTCGGTTGTCTCTGTTTTTTCCGAGTGTCGGTGACGCTGACTGCCATATGTCTTCATTCTACTTAATTGCTGGTTCATGATCCCCTCCGAAAACGTATCGCTAATCCGGACACCAAATCAATAACAAAATGACATAATATCGGCGCCCACAATGTGCCGGATTGCAAATAAATCCAACCCAATCCATAGCTTGAAACAAATACCCAACCTGTAGGAATCCAGTGGCGAAGATAGCGAATATGAATTACGGCAAACAAAATGCTGGTCCAGTAAGGCCCAATCGCATGCTGAATGGCTCCCCGGAACAACAATTCTTCGCAAATAGCGACTAGTGCTGCTATACATACGATATGCCAGATGGGACGAGACCTGAATAACATCTCGTTAATTCCCCCGTCATCCATACTCTCCTGAGGAATGACATATGATAAGACCAGGTCCATGACCAGCATAATACCAGCAAGACCAAGTCCCCACCAAATAAAATGTACATTTTCAGGCCATGCGAGAACATCGAACAGATTACGTTTCTGAAGTAAAATCCATATAACTCCAATGATCAGAGTTAAACCCTGTGTAAAATATAGATTGATCAGAAGCAAGCGCTCGGTTAACTGCTGTGGTTTAGCCTTCTGAATCTTGAACTTGGAAAACTTCGATTTTTTCATCGCCTGCGTCTGTCCTCTTGATATATTTTTGATCGATAACCTACTTGGTTGCCCAATCGGATAGTATACTAAATGATAGCCAAAAAACCAAATTGGTTCAAGACCTGCCTCAAGTCCCGGTTTCCCATCCATTGTTAAACGAATTTCGCGGGCTTCTATAGGGTGCCTGGATTGAATTTCCAAACTTCAAATACTCACTATTCTACTAATATGATTCATGTATTTCTCGCCACAAAAGACAGACATAGGCAAGAGTTTCACTCGATTCGAATTAAAACATTTATGCCTATTGACATGCTCATGTTAGCCATGATACATTATGAAAAAATTAGTCACGTTAAACACGATGATGGAAAAAAGATGTTGCTTTGTTCTTACAGAGAGCCGATGGATGGTGTAAATCGGTGGCAGGCAATGGATCTTGAGCGTTCCTGAGTTATTGCATTGAAATTGGAGTAGGTGCAATCGGTTTAGAGCCGTTATCCTCTTCGGTCTTCATTGACCGTGAAGACTGTCGTTGCGAAGCGGCAGTGAATTAGGGTGGTACCACGACAACTCTCGTCCCTTATTGCGCAAGCAGTATGTGGATTGAGAGTTTTTTGATTTATTTTTAGGCGAATGACGTGGGAACACTCTATTATTGCACCTCTACCCTCTGCTGCGACACCGCGTTGTTGGGCGGAAGGATGAACTTGGTTTTAAGGAACACCTCTATCTTGAGGTCAGACCTTGACGATATAGATACACATACTAAGGAGGAAGAAACCATGTACAAAGTGTTAGTATCGGACCCAATCAGTGATTTGGGTATCCAGCAGCTGGTGGATGCAAATGATGTTGTTGTTGAAAAGAATACCGGTCTTAGTGAAGATGAGCTCGTAGCCATCATTGGCGATTATGACGCCCTTCTCGTTCGAAGCCAGACTCGTGTTACAGATCGTATTATGACCGCTGGAACAAACCTTAAGGTCATTGGCCGTGCAGGTGTTGGGGTAGACAACATTGACCTGGAAGCTGCAACTCAACGCGGTATCATCGTTATTAATGCACCTGATGGCAACACCATCACCACATGTGAGCATACATTTGCCATGATGATGGCACTGGCACGTCACATTCCACAGGCATACGCCAAAACCATTCAGGGTACATGGGATCGCAAAACCTTCCTGGGTGTGGAGTTGAGAAATAAAACCCTTGGCGTGCTCGGCATGGGACGGATCGGAAGTGAGGTAGCCAAACGTGCCAAGGCATTTGGTATGGACATTTTGGCTTATGATCCATTCCTCACCCAAGAACGTGCAGAGAAGCTTCAGGTTAAACTGGCCAGCGTGGATGATATTATTCGCAATGCCGACTTCATGACGGTACACACTCCATTAACACCGGAAACCCGCCACATGATCTCCCGCGCACAATTTGAGGTCATGAAAAAAGGAATGCGCATTATCAACTGTGCTCGTGGTGGAGTGGTCGATGAAATGGCGCTTGTCGAAGCGATTGATGAGGGTATTGTTGCAGGTGCGGCATTTGACG
Organism: Paenibacillus xylanilyticus; assembly: GCF_047246825.1. GTDB lineage: Bacteria > Bacillota > Bacilli > Paenibacillales > Paenibacillaceae > Paenibacillus > Paenibacillus xylanilyticus_B. Next base: position 168,360 of record NZ_JBFOLB010000002.1, read on the forward strand.
TATTCGAAAGCGAGCCACCAGCACAGGATCACCCTTTCCTGAACCATCCGAGCATCATCGTTACGCCTCATCTTGGTGCATCCACAGTGGAAGCTCAGGAAAATGTGGCGATTGATGTATCAGAGCAAGTCCTTCACATTTTGCGGAATGAACCGTTCAAGAACGCGGTGAACATGCCAGCTGTTCCTCCAACCGTCATGAACAAATTGCAACCGTATTTCAAACTGGGTGAAACCCTGGGCAGCTTTGCAGCACAGATTACACAAAATGCAGTACAAGAGATTCGGATCGATTATGCAGGTGATCTTTCTGAAGTAGATACTTCCCCTCTCACCCGTTACATTGTAAAGGGTATTCTCGCCAGACATCTGGGTGGGGAAGCCAATATCGTCAACTCCATGCATCTGGCCAAAACACGTGATTTGAATGTGGTTGTAAGCCAAACATCCGCAACGAAAGGATTCACCAATCTCATTACAGTAACGTTGGTAACGACACAGGATGCAGAGGAGCGCCGTGTCGCTGGTACATTGCTTGCAGGCTATGGAGAACGGATCGTTCGTCTGGACAAATTCCCGGTAGATATCGCACCGGAAAGCCACCAAATCCTGATATCTCATAACGATAAGCCAGGAATTATCGGGCGTGTAGGTACCCTGCTTGGGCAAAATGATGTCAACATTGCATCCATGCAAGTGGGACGGAAAATTATTGGTGGTGCGGCGATCATGATTCTGACTGTGGACAAAGCCGTTCCAAAAGATGTTCTTGTCCAGCTCACCGCTCTGCCTGAGCTGAATACAGCTGTTGAAATTGTACTTGAATAGTTACTCATCTTGCATAGATAGTCAAAAAGAGACGATCCCCAAGGGTTCGTCTCTTTTTTTAACTTAGCTTAATCGAATAATATTTAGTGTTGCACCAGGAGGTGACAGCACAGCTGTTGCAACTAATCCAAACAATTGAAGCTGAATGGTCGATCCCGCTGGAACAGTTATGATAAAGTCGGCCGCTAGCTGGCTAAGGGAAAGTAGTGGTGAAATTACACTCGGTGGAACGACAGCCCCATTCAGCAATATCCGGGATTGAATGGCTAGCGCAGCTGTGAGGTTTATTTTATAGCTAATATAATAACGACCGGCCGCAGCAAGTGTGAACGTATTGTTGGCTGCATTTACTGTAATACCTGTTCCTATATTCTGATTCGTAGGGAGGGCTACCAATGTTCCACCCAAAATAACAAGAATGGTTCCATTAGTGTTCTCTGCATAAGCAGAAGTTTCAGTTAAAGAGGTTCCTGTCGCGCCTGTGACTCCCGTAACTCCGGTTGCTCCAGTGACTCCAGTACTTCCTGTCACACCTACTCCTGTGGCTCCGGTTAACCCCGTTTCTCCGGTCACGCCAGTTGTTCCAGTGAATCCTGTAACTCCGGTTGCGCCAGTAACTCCGGTACTTCCTGTCACACTTACTCCTGTGGCTCCGGTTAACCCCGTTTCTCCCGTTACACCAGTGATACCTGTGGCTCCCGTAATTCCGGTCGCGCCAGTAACTCCGGTACTTCCGGTTACACCTACTCCTGTGGCTCCAGTTAATCCCGTTTCTCCCATTACACCAGTTGTTCCTGTGACTCCCGTAACTCCGGTCGCCCCAGTAACTCCGGTTGCTCCAGTACTTCCTGTCACACCTACTCCTGTGGCCCCGGTTAACCCCGTTTCTCCCGTTACGCCAGTTGTTCCTGTGACTCCCGTAACTCCGGTCGCGCCAGTAACTCCGGTACTTCCTGTCACACCTACTCCTGTGGCTCCAGTTAATCCCGTTTCTCCCGTTTCTCCCGTTACACCAGTTGTTCCTGTGACTCCCGTAACTCCGGTTGCTCCAGTACTTCCTGTCACACCTACTCCTGTGGCTCCGGTTAATCCCGTTTCTCCCGTTAAGCCTGTTGCTCCAGTGACTCCGGTGCTTCCTGTCACACCTTCTCCTGTGGCCCCGGTTAACCCCGTTTCTCCCGTTACGCCAGTTGTTCCTGTGAATCCCGTAACCCCGGTCGTTCCAGTAACTCCGGTACTTCCTGTCACACCTACTCCCGTGGCTCCGGTTAACCCCGTTTCTCCAGTCACGCCAGTTGTTCCTGTGAATCCCGTACCACCCGTCACGCCGGTAACGCCTGTAACGCCTGTAACGCCTGTTGCTCCTGCACCTGCCAGCAACGTATAGTCTGGAGACGTTCCCGGAGTTCCGGCTGGTGAGGCTACATTTGCAATATACGTGCTGCCGTTAAACGTAACCACTTGACCTGCAGGGTACGTTGGTGACACGCCCGAATCGAACGGCACTACGCCACTTAAACCGATACCCGTTGCTCCTGTGATCCCTGTTAACCCTGTCGCTCCCGTTTCTCCAGTACCACCTGTTATACCGGTATCACCCGTAACTCCTGTTGCTCCTGCACCTGCCAACAACGTATAGTCTGGGGACGTTCCTGGTGTCCCTGTTGGTGCAGCCACATTGGCAATATACGTGCTGCCGTTAAACGTAACGACCTGACCGACAGGGTACGTCGGTGCCAAGGCCGGATCGAACGGCACGACCCCACTCAAACCGATACCGGTTGCTCCCGTGATCCCTGTTATCCCTGTCGCTCCCGTTTCTCCTGTACCACCCGTTATGCCCGTACCACCAGTAACACCCGTAACACCTGTTGCTCCTGCACCTGCCAGCAAAGTGTAGTCTGGAGACGTTCCCGGTGTTCCGGTGGGTGAAGCTACATTGGTTATATATGTGCTGCCATTAAACGTTACAATTTGACCAGCTGGATATGTTGGTGCCACTGCCGGATCAAACGGCAGAATCCCGCTGAGCCCCACACCTGTCGCTCCCGTTGGACCTGATGGGCCTGTAGGACCTGCTCCTGCAAGTAATGTGAAATCCGGAGAAGCACCTGGCGTACCCGTAGGAGATGCTACATTTGTAATATAAGTACTGCCGTTAAACGTAACGACCTGACCAGCGGGGTACGTCGGTGCCACTGCCGGATCAAAAGGCACAGCACCATCTAATCCTGCCCCCGTTGCCCCGGTGGAGCCCGTTACACCAGCACCCGCAAGTAATGTATAATCTGCGGAACTCCCTGGTGTTCCACTTGGCGATGTCACATTCGTAATATATGTTCCACCAGCAAAAGTCACAATTTGTCCTGAAGCATACGCTGGTGCGAGCGCAGGATCAAAAGGCACAATGCCTGTTAAACCTGCGCCAGTTGCTCCCGTTGCACCCGTTGTTCCACCCGTTAACAGCAAAGTAAAATCTGGCGAACTTCCCGGGATACCCGTTGGGCCACTCACATTGGCAACATAAAGATTCCCATTATAACTGACTACCTGGCCTTGAGTATAACTTGGACCCTGTGCTGGATCGTATGGCGTTACATTATTTAGCCCTAATCCAGTTGCTCCTGCTGGTCCCTGCGAACCTTGTGGTCCAGCAGGACCGATCGGACCAACGGGGCCCGCTGGGCCTACTGGACCCGCGGGACCAACCAAGCCTGCCTCCCCTGGAGGACCGGCTGGTCCCTGCACTCCCGGAACTCCAGGCACACCAGGTACTCCGGGGACCCCTGGGGGGCCTGCTGGTCCAGTTATTCCCGATGAACCAATCCCCGTGGTCGCTCGGCTGAGTGATATAGACGTGGATCGAATCAACGCTACCAGTTTATCTTTCTCTGGCGGTGGAACTTCGAGTAATAATGTCACACTCAGCAAATCATCGAGCAGATTCTGCAAATTGCCAGCCAAGTTGATCAATGCAACAGGTACAACCTCTGATGACGCTATGGTTAATTCCAACACAGCCTGAAGTTCGGCTTTAACTCCAGCACGGAAACCTGACTCGTTGACGAAAGTGAGCAGATTCCGCAATCCTGATTGCAGTGCGAGTATGTTAGCAGCTGTAGGCTGGCTAATTGCTGCAGGAATGGTGATTGCCAAAGATCGAAGCAACGTTTCAAACTGTTCCTGCTCACTAGTTGTTATCGGAATGAAGGGTGACCCCGCCCTGAACGATCTACCTTCCAAAAATGCTTTAATGTTTACCCGTTTACGCCTATCGGACATGCGTCATCCAATCCTCCTTTGACTTCCTTGTTTTTCAAGCTTATGTGATATTGGAGGGAAAATTATCTTGGACACTATTTTTGTTATCAAAATAACTCATTCTTTTGTTCCACGTTGAACAAGATTAAACGGAATACTTCAACAAAAAAACACCCTCCAGAGGAGGGTGTTTCTGCGCTTTTTGTATGAAATCAGGCTATTTCGAGGAATTCACCGGAAATTGTAAAATAAACTCTGTCCCTTCCCCAAGCGTACTGTTCACCTGAATGATACCATGATGGGCGTCAACGATATTTTTTACGATGGCCAGACCTAGTCCAGTACCCACACTCTCTCCGCGAACACGTGCCTTATCCGCTTTGTAGAATCTCTCAAAAATAAATGGCAGATCGGAAGTAGGAATACCCGCACCTTCATCCTTGATTGACACTTTGGCTATCGACGTTCGATGATCATCAAGCAGCTTTGCGGCAATTATAACATTTTTGTCGGGAGGCGTATGACGAAAAGCATTATCGAGTAGATTGGTAAATACCTGCTCGAGCCGATCCTCATCTGCTTGTTGAAGTACAATGCTAGGCAAGTTGCATTCAAAATGAAGTCGTATATCCTGTTCTTTCGAACGTACAGAGAATTTCCGATATACCCGCTCCAGCAGTTCCACCAGATCTACTTCCTTCATTGCCATGTCTGTATGTCCAGCTTCCATTCGGGCAAGATCCAGCAGATCCTTGACCAATCTGCCCATGCGCAGTGACTCATCATGGATAACCTGAATCAACTCTTCACTCTCCTCAGGAGAGGCTGCCATGCCATCGAGAAGAGCTTCGCTGTAACCTTGCATCATGGATAAAGGCGTTCGTATCTCATGAGATACATTGGCGACAAAATCACGGCGCATTTTTTCCAAACGAACCTCTTCTGTCACATCACGCAGGACGGCAACCGCACCACGAACAACACTGTCCGCATATAGAGGGGTCATCTGGACCGACCATACCCCCTGCTGAACATGTACATTCGAGCTCTGATCGCCGCCATGCTCCATAACCAGTTTAAACAAGGGAACCAGAGGTTCTGGAACATCTCGGGAAGAGTTTTCTCCCTTGTTGTTCACTTCCTGTCCCTCTACATCCTGTGCCCAATCCAAGTCACACCAAGCCTGCATGATCTTTTCCCCTGGCGGGTTGGTCAGAATCACTTTGCCCTCACCATCGAAGGTAACCACGGCGTCCGTCATACTCCGAAGTACACTAGCCAAGTGTTCCTTCTCGTGGTTCAGGCTCCGAATGTTATCCTCCAGCTGAACAGCCATATGATTAAATGTGTTAGCCAGTTCACCAATCTCATCGCTTGTCACAAGAGAGAGCCTTGTCCCGTAATTCCCTTTGCGGATCGCATTGGCAGCCTGAATCAGCTGTTGCATCGGTTGAGTGATTTTCGTGAACAAAAACAGGGCGAAAAATGTCGTCAAACTGAAACCGATGATACAGACATACGTGAACAATCGCTTAATATCTCTCGACTCGGACTCTGCAAAATTGGTATCAATATACGGAAGCAAAAAAAGACCCAGCGCGATGAGCACACAGCCCACAAGGCATATAATGGTTATCCATAACTTCCCGACCAGTGATCTCCAGAAATTAAAGCTATTTCGGTACTTCCAGTTTATAACCCACACCCCACACTGTCGTAATCATAGCCGCCGATTCTGGCGACACCTTGTTCAACTTTTCACGAAGACGCTTGACGTGCGTATCCACGGTACGGAGATCACCGAAAAACTCGTAGTTCCATACATCCTTGAGCAATTCCTCTCTGGAAAACACTTTGTCTGGAGAGGTCGCCAGGTAATGTAACAACTCATATTCTTTTGGGGTAAGACTGATCTCTTCCCCACCCGCCGTTACCCGGTGAGCGTCATGCTCAATAACAAGGTGAGGGAATACGATATTGTTGCTTGAATTACTTTCTTTGGACAGATATGCAGTCGCAGAAGAACGACGCAGAATAGCTTTTACGCGGTAAATCACTTCACGCGGACTGAAAGGCTTCACGACGTAATCATCTGCCCCAACTTCAAATCCCTGAACACGGTTGATCTCTTCACCTTTTGCTGTCAGCATCAATACCGGGGTCGATTTTACTTGACGCAATCGGGTACACACTTCTACACCATCCATACCCGGCAACATTACATCAAGCAAAATCAGGCCATAGTCTCCAGCTGTTGCTTTTCGCAGTGCTGTCTCCCCGTCTTCCGCTTCATCAATTTCATAACCTTCTTTTTCAAGATACATCTTCAAAAGCCTGCGGATTCTTTCCTCATCATCGACGACCAGTATCCGGTTCTCATGTTCTGCCATTCCACTCCAGCCCCTTTGCAATAACTCCAATCACTTCTATTATGTTCGATCTGGCGAACAATATTTGAATGCCCGCTTTTAACGCAGGGGCCGCGCATTGTTTCATGGATTTTCTCCCATACTTCAGCCAAACTGCCTTTCCTAATCAGCTCCTGCGTATGAATGCAGTCCGGCAATAATCAGATTCACACCAACAAGTGTAAACATGACGACCAGGAACCCAAGCACAGCAAGCCAGGCAGATTTCCGGCCCTGCCATCCTCGGGATAAACGCAAATGCAGGTACACACTATAATACAGCCATGTAATCAAAGCCCACACTTCTTTGGGGTCCCATCCCCAGAAGCGGCTCCAGGCAATCTGAGCCCAGATCATGGCAAAAATTAATGCCCCTAACGTAAATATCGGGAACCCGATGGCAATCGCACGATAACTGATTTCATCCAGATCATCGGCATCAATGCCGTCCAGCATAGGTTGTAGTGCTTGTCCAAGCGGTCTTCTCACAATTAATCGTACTATTCCGTAGAGAATCAAACCTACAATCAATGACCAGACCACCGTATTCAATTTGCGCCCGGCGTTAACTCCGTTCATCCAGGATGGCGTCTCAAGCAGAGGTTCCTTCATCCCAAGAAACGGTGTTATGCTCTCCACTTCGCTATTATAAGGCGCAAAAATAGGAGGCATGCGATAAATCACTTTCTCTATTGTACTATCTTCCTGTACCTCTGTGTCAATGCTGGCCGTTTTCTGGACAAAAACCGTCTCGTACCCGGAAGCCCGGAAGGCGAAAACCGTTCCAATAAACCCGACTACAACGACAATTGTAATCAATGTGAACTCCACCCAGCCGCGCTGACGTCTGGATGATTTGTCTTTGCCACTGAAATCGACTGTACGGAGCAAATACATGAAGCCTGCTGCAAAACCAACTGCGAAGAATGCTTCACCAAGCGCAGCGAGCGTGACATGGATTTTGAGCCAGATCGACTGCAATGCCGGTATTAACGGTTGTACCTCCTGCGGAAATACAGCTGCATATGCCATAATAATGATCGTAAGTGGCAAGGCAAATAATCCAAGCAATGACTTGCGGTAGATGGCATATACCACTATGAATGCGACCATGATCATCATGGATAAAAAAGTCATAAATTCATACATGTTACTGACCGGGATATGGCCTGCTCCTGCCCAGCGTGTAAAAAAGAACACAAGATGTGCGGCCAGTGCAACGATCGACGCAATAAAGGCCCTTTTTCCCCATCTGTCTACATGAACCTGAGGATCTCGATTACTCCACTTCTTGCCCATAACAGCAACGGCATATAACAAAAATGCAGCACAATACAGAAAAAAAGAAACGATAAATGCGTCGCTGCTGAAATCCAATAAACTCATGCTTGGTTCCCCCCGTTATCCAACGACTTCTCATCCACTTCCACATGCATCTGTTTTAACACGCCTGATACTTCACGCCTGAAGCCAAACCAGTTTTTGTTGGTGTGTCCTCCCAGCGTAAGCTGCCCATCGTCAATGCGGATCCAAATGCGGCGGTGATGCCAGTAAAAACCCATGACCAGACCCAACATGACAATTCCGGCTCCAACCCAGACAAACGGCATTGCCTTATCTACACGAATATTCAGATAACTTACGGATTGTATGATATCGACTTTATCCATGCTATCGACTTCGAGCTGCAAAGGAATCTCTCCCCCTACAAGCTGTTGGTTAATTGCATCCTGTTGAAAACGCTGCTTATCCACCTGTTTTGCAAAATATAAATATTGAATACCTTCCTCAGGCAGCTCTGGTCCCTTAATCACAAATAAAAAGGCTGGTGCATTGGGTGAAGGCGATAAGGATTTGGGTTGACCGTTATCATCGAGTCCAAAATCCATAAATTTGTCTTTCACAGTCAGACGATATGGCCCAGCCTCAAAGGTTCGTTGTGTATCCACCATATCAATCCGGATTGCACCGTACTTCTCCCCCGTTTTGGCGTTTACCAGGTCAGGCGTTACCGAACGGATCGTGGGCGTCAGATCATAATCAAACTGATACGCTTTCAAGCCATTATAATTCAATGGATGATTCACCCTAACGTCATGTCTGGCAACCTCGTTCAATAGGGGTTTCTTTGACAGATCAGAGCAATCGGCGGTGCATTCATATAACACAACTTTGGTTTCAAACAGTTTGGGAACAATTTTATTCAAATTGCGAAACTGTTCGGGAACTTCTTCCTCGCTGTAAAATTCAACATTAAACTGTTCGTTTTTCAAATACATAGAGGTATTTGGGATTTTTTTAATCTCGCCTTCAGGAAAGGCAACATGTTCGTCCAAATTCAGGCCGGGAAGCCCGCGGGCCAAAACAGCCAGAAGAAATACAATCAGACCAATGTGGATAACGTAAGGCCCCCAGCGGGCAAACCTCTGCTTTTCGGCCAGCAGCGCATTTCCCTCTGTGTGCACACGGTATCCTTTCTTCTTAAGCGGCGTAACCGCTTTCGTAATCCATTCTTCTGGGCCCTCTTCAATCGGACCTTGGTACACCAGACGCTGCCTCGTTAGAAACTGCATATGTTTGCGGATTTTTTGCTTGTTGAGTGCCTTGTAGAGCGGGAGTACCCGGTCCAGACTGCATATGACGAGTGAAGCCCCGATCATGACAAGCAATAGGATGAACCACCAGGATTCGTATGTATGGGACAGACCCAGGAGGTAATAGATATGGCCCAACTGGCCATAGGTTTCTTTGTAATACACAGATGGATCAATGTTCAGAAACGTACTCTCTTGAGGGTAAACGGTTCCCAACATGGACCCTACAAGGGTAAAGACGATCAGATAAACTGCGATCTTGACGGATGAAAAAAAGTTCCACACACGGTCAATGATATTCGGGTTGCTGCGCTGCGAACGACGAGCCATGCCATCATAGCGCATTTCCAGAACTTCTTTCGATTCAGCCAGATCTTCTTGCAGCGGCTTACCGCATGCTTCACACAGTACGGTACCGACCGGGTTCTGATGTCCACATTCACATTTGGTATTTTGGAACACGACTAGACCTCCTGTCAGGGCTGCTTCGCCAGTTGTGAAATTTGAGCGTCAAGCGTGTCCAAATCAAGTTGGCCGATATGAATGGTAGAGATTTTGCCAGTATTGGAAACGAAGAATGTTGTAGGCATCGGAGAGATACCGTAATCCCGAATAGAAGTTTTGTCCCGGTCCAGCATAATTGGAAAATTGACGCCCACCTGTCGAACAAAGTTATCCACGGTCATTTGATCTTCTCCGGCATTGATGCCAATAAATTGAACACCCTGATCTTTCCACTTGTCCGCTTGAGCTTGAAGTGCAGGCATCTCTTTCACACAAGGTTCGCACCATGTGCCCCAAAAATTGATTACCAAAGCCTTGCCTTTGTACTCTTCTGACGTATGAACTTGACCATCCAGGCCCAGCAATTCAAAAGAAGGAGCCTTGTCCCCTTCTTTCGGCTTGCCGTTCGAGCCGGATACCGATGTGGTGATCGCATATCCGCCCAACACCAGGATCAATAACAAAATAACGATTTGCACCGTTCTTCTTGATTTCCCCATGTGCTGCTCCCCTTTGCAGTGACTGACTCGTAATTGTTCATGATCTCTCCCAACTGTGAACATCCTATGAACAATTATAGCGAATTTCGTCACAAAACTGCGGCGGTTTTATGAAAATTATGTGTCCTCACATTACCTTTTTTTCATTTTTTTGGCGGGTTCCGATTTTGCGAGTGTAATCAGGTTGTTGACTTCCTCTTTGGTCAGGTTGCGAGTCAGTCCCCGTTTCAGGTTTTGCAGCAAAATGCCACCAAACGAGATCCGTTTCAAACGGGTTACCGGGTGGTTAATCGCCTCGAACATCCGTCTTACCTGACGGTTACGACCTTCGTAAATGGTAATGGAAATAACAGCCTCATTGTTAGCTGTGTCCACATCCTTGTACTCCACCTCGGCCGGAGCGGTCATACCATCGTCAAGCATAATGCCTGTCTTTAGTTTCTCCAGAGCGGTACCATGTGGAACGCCTTTGACTGTTGCCAGATACGTTTTGGGTACATGGTGCTTCGGATGCGTCAGCAAGTGGGCGAACTCGCCATCATTGGTCAAAATGAGCAGTCCCTCTGTGTCGTAATCCAGTCGTCCCACTGGGTACACACGTTCTTTGACACCTTTAAGATAGTCGGATACAATTTTCCGACCTTCCGGGTCAGATGCGCTTGTGATAACCCCTTTGGGTTTGTTCAACATCAAGTACACTTTCTTTTCACTGCGAATGGGTTTTCCATTAACCGTAATCATATCCTCTTCGGGGTTCGCTTTTGTACCCAGTTCGGTTACGACCTCCCCGTTAACTTCCACTTTGCCGGACAGGATCAGTTCTTCGCTCTTGCGGCGAGAAGCAATGCCTGCCTGTGCGATAATTTTTTGTAATCTTTCCATGTTTGTCATGTCACCTCACACTAATGATACCCATCAAGCCGGGAAATCACAAGGATAATCCAAGGAAAATGTAAACAGGAGGCGAGAATACCCATTTTCAGCTGCACTCTTGTGTCCATTCGAGTAAAAAAAGCCCATCTCCCTGCTTCCTGCATCTGACAGGAAACAACGAAGATGAGCTGGTTATTCCGATTTGTGGATATGTAACTCACTTCATTAGAATGAAGCAGGTTAACTGGTTACTTTGCCTGCGACAGCAATCTGTTTTTTGGCAGGTACTTTGGTGTCTTTAATAAAAGATTGCAGTGTTTTTGACGTAATATAATATGTCTTCCCACCATATACAAAGGTCATCATTCCAATGACCCGATTATTCTGGTCCAGAACAGGGCCGCCCGAATTGCCTTGTGCCATAGCTTTTACAATACTGCCAATACCTTTTTTGCCCGGGACATCGGAAGCTTGGGTGCTATAAACCCTGCTTTTGGCAATGGTATTGTATGTTGAAGGAAATTCTTCGTCAAGCAGCACGAGATCCCCGGCAGGATTTTTGGGGAATCCGATCGTATAAACGATCTGGTTATCCCTTGCCGTTGCGAAAGTGACCGGCTCCGCATCCATTTCCTTGTCCAGCTTCAGTAAAGCCATATCGGTTACTGGGTCGGTCTTGATTATTTTCGCCTTGATGGGGCGATCCAAATGACCTGGGCTCGCTACGGTTAACGTTCCTTCATCACCTTCCGGCAATTCAGCAAACTCCTGAACGACATGATAGTTGGTAAGGACTTCATCCTTGGAGATCAATATCGAGGTTCCCACATCATAGTAAACCATATCCGGTTCATCCTGCTTGACCAGACGAACGTTTACAACAGGAAATGAATCGGCTGTGTCCGCCAGTTGTGCACGCAGCTGCTTATCAAAATAACCTGTAAAATGAATTGTATTGACCGCTTGAGCGGCCGCCATCCCCGCCTGTCCAGCAAGCAAAGAAACAGCAATCAAACCTGACATGCCCAAGCGGAGCACTTGTTTCAATCTATTCTGCATTTCTCACTCTCCTCCTCCGATATCATTCTAGCATATCTAGTATATCGGAAGGAGAATCGTTATGTTTTAACCAAAAACAATCAAACAAATGGCCAGTGCAGCAACAAAACCGACCAGATCGGAAAACAGACCCACCTTGAGTGCATAACGACCATTTCGTATGCCAACTGCACCAAAATATACGGTTAGGACATATAAGGTCGTGTCCGTACTGCCCTGAATCGTGGAAGCCATACGTCCAATCATGGAGTCCGGACCGTATGTTTTGATCAGATCGGTTGTAAAAGCAAGCGAGCCCGTCCCGGTTAACGGACGTAAAATGCCGAGCGGCAGCACTTCTCCTGGAACTCCCATCCAGGATACCAGTGGAGCAAACAAACTGATCACATAATCCAATGCACCTGAAGCTCGGAAAACACTGATCGCAACCATCATGCCTACCAGATGAGGAATAATGCTGATCGCCGTGGAGAATCCATCTTTCGCTCCGTCAACAAAGGATTCGTAGACCGGGACTTTTTTGGTAAACGCATATAATGGAACGAACGCGATAATAACCGGAATGGCCCAGACAGAGATCCAGTTGATGAAGGTTAACACGATGGACTCATCCTTTCATGCTGGGATTACCGCTTTTCACAACACGTGGCGGTCTATTTAAAGTCCTGTTCCTGTACCAACGGTCAGCCATAATTGCAGCGAGTGTGGCGATAATCGTCGCCATAAGCGTTGTGCCGACAATCTCCGTCGCGTTGGCAGAATGGTAGTTCAAACGAATGGCGATGAGAGTTGTCGGAATGATGGTTATACTTGCTGTATTTAGAGCGAGAAGCGTGCACATCGCAGGAGATGCAGTTTGTTTATCCGGGTTAAGCTCCTGCAGCTGCTGCATCGCCTTGATTCCCATGGGAGTGGCCGCATTGCCGAGACCAAGCAGATTTGCACTCATGTTGGACAGGATATAACCCATGGCCGGATGATTCCGAGGCACATCAGGAAACAAAAAGGCAACCACCGGACCCAGCAGTTTTGCTATTTTGCCTAGCAGCCCAGCATCCTCAGCCATTTTCATCATCCCCATCCAAAACACAAGCACACTGATCAGTCCGAAGCATACCGTTACCCCTGTCGCTGCCCCGTCAAAAGCAGCCTGGGTTACGACTTCAATATTGCCCTTTGCAGCTGCGAATCCAAACCCGACAACGATCATCATAAGCCAGATTACGTTAATCATGACGTCAAACCTCCTCCGGAAGCACGGCTTGCCATCAAGTTACAAGATGATGATATACCATGCCCCCTGATGATTATGGAGATAACAAATGACCTAAAACCTCGCGCCATGCTGCTGCCCATGTTGAAATTTCACCAATACCACCAATGGCAGCGTCTTCTGTCTTCGGCTCAGGAGGGATATAGCTCCCTTTGCGGTATACCGGAATGGAGCCAATGAATTGACCTTCGAGCTGCATATCAATACGCCCAGCCAAGCCAAAGGAAGGATCCATTTGCTCGGCTTTCGTATCGCTTCCAACCTCGTTTCGATTGCTCGTCAACACCAGCTTTTTGGTCACGGAAGCCTTCTCACTTTCCGTAAGTGGATAAGTAAACCCTCTTCCCGTCACCACGTCCGTGTTAGCCACAGGCTGCTCCTTCTTCGCAACCTCCACCAAAGGAAAATTCTCAAAGCCAAAATCAAGCATGCGTGCATGATCATTCCAATCGTTACCATCATTCAATGTAACGGCAGCTAGCTGTTGTCCATTGCGGGTAGCGGAACTAACCAGGCACCTGAATGCCTTTTTGGTATATCCGGTCTTCACCCCGTCCGCTCCCTCATACAAACGCAGCATCTTATTTTTGTTGTGCCAGGTGTACTCCCAACTCTCATTCGGATTTGGAGCTGATTTGTTTTCTGTAGCAACGATGCGTTTAAACACCGGATTGTGCAGCGCATAAGCTGTCAAACGAGCCAGGTCGTTGGCCGTGGAATAGTGACCCTCTGCATCGAGACCATGCGGATTCATAAAATGCGAATGGGTAAGTCCGATTTCCTCAGCCTTTTTGTTCATCAACAGTACGAACCCTTCTTCCGATCCACCAACATGCTCGGCAATGGCCGAGGCAGCATCGTTTCCTGATCTCAGCATTAACCCGTATAACATGTTTTCCAGGGTCATCTCTTCACCCAATCTGAGGTACAGGGATGATCCTTCCTTGGCAAACGCTGATGAAGTTACTTTCACTTTGTCGTCAAGTTTTCCTTGTTCAATCGCTACAATTGCCGTCATGATCTTGGTCAAACTGGCAATACGCAGTTCCTTATCCCCGTCTTTGCTGTACAGGATTCGTCCAGATGTCACATCAATGAGAGCAGCACTTTGTGCATGAGTTGATGGTCCAGGGATCGTTCCTCTGGCTTCTACAACCTGCAAGGAAGGCAGAAGAAGCAGGGGTACAAGCAAACAAATCATTACTTTGGTTAACATTCGCATCGCTTCATTCCTCCGGGTCACTTGGAATCTTGTACTAGCTTATGTTCGGACAACCTAAAGTATGTCCATCTGTCAAAAACAGCAAAAATCCCTTTCACAAACGTGCTGTGATAAGGGATCCAGGTTAAACTCACTTTAGCTGTAAGTGGTATGGTCCGGAGTATGTTGCGCTTCGGTCCCATTCGATTGTGTAGCATTACGCTGGAACATGCCCTGAATTCGATCAAGAACATAAGGTGTGGAATCAATGAGTTTCTCAAACAGATGAGTGGAGTTATCCAGTGGTACGATATGCACGCCTTGTTTTCCAACGACAAGGAAAGCAATTGGACGAATGGATACACCACCGCCACTGCCCCCACCAAAAGGAGAAGCAACGTTTGCGGAATGAGAACTTTCTGTTTTTGCTCCTGTAACGGACCCGGAACTACCCTCTTTGCTTTTTCCTTCATTCACATGGAAATCACTGCCTCCAGCTGCAAATCCGAACCCTACTTTACTGATGGGCAGAATGACGGTTCCATCAGGTGTTTCAACCGGATCGCCAACAATGGTATTAACATCCACCATGGCCTTGATATTCTCCATTGCGGTTTCCATTAAGCCTTGAATTGGATGATCTGACATTTGAATTCCCTCCAGTTTCAATTTGAACTAGGTTTGATCTAACCATATCATCCCCAAACCTGCACAGACTATGTAAGTCCGAGAGCAGAACAACGAAGGAAACAGCACCCAGTACTCATGATTGCAAATCTACTTGCTTAATCAGCACAACAGTAACCAAATTACAGTATGATTACTGACCTTTCCACATCATCCGTGTTGTCCCTTTAGTTTTTGTTTATGTCTCCGCCGTTGTTCCCGTAAAATTCTCAGCCACATCCGCCATCCACCTTCTACTTCCAGAACCCGTGTCATTAGCCTCAACCCTGCCAACATAACCGCCGTAATACGAATCTTCAATCTGCAATCCAGCTCCGTTTGAAACTCCATCTCATCTTCCCAAACAGGAATTACTTCAAGCACGGGTGTACGTTTAAATCGGATCTGATACGACAAAAATCCGATAATAATGGACTTGATACTCCATACCCAGCCTGTGAGAATCGCTGTATAAGCTGCATCTCCGATGCCTATTCGTGTGGACCAGGACAACTGGGTCATATGTACACGGCTTAGCGTTTGTTCAATCCAAATTTTGAGCGCATCCGTAGCCCTCATCATGATCTTTACTTCTTTTGCCCACTTTTGGACTTTACGTTTGTTGATACGCTCTTGCCCCTCTGCTCCTCTATGCGTATGATTCACATGCTGTTCAGTTTTCACCAGAAAACCTTCTTTCATGTTCCGAAAGACGATGCTGGGTATTTCATAGTTAATTCGAACAATTCCATAGAGGAGACGAACGTTGATCCGGGCGTAATCATCGCTTTTATGTTTACGGAACGTAAAATGCACATGAACATTCGAGATGAGAACAGCGGCAAGCAGCAGTGCGGCAAACAAGCCGATCCCTCCAAGCCAAATCCACACAGGCCTTACCTCCAAGCCCTCGATTCTTTACAAGTCTAGTATGGCACTCTATATAGGAAATAATTCACGGGTGACCTGAAAATTCCATTCTCGAAGACCCATTTTCCAGGTTATTCAAGATACAAGGATACAAAAAAAACCGGTTCCCTTATAAAGGTACCAGTTTTTCAGTGTTCAATGGTTGCCATCCCATTTTATGAGTCCAGATTCTCATCATAAACCGCATGGTTGTTCTCACCATGTTCATCATCAACATCGTTCTGGTCGGTGCTTCCCGAATCCAACTGTTGACCGTCCAGCTTGTTAAACAGCATCTGAGTCTCTTCTTCCAGATTCTCCGAATCCTCAAACAAGCCTGGTTCCGGAAGATCTTTAATTGAAGATAAACCGAAATAATCCAGAAACGACTTGGTTGTTCCATACAGAATAGGTCGTCCAATTGCCTCGGCTCGTCCTACTTCCTCGATCAAATCCTTGTTGACCAGTGTATGGATGGCCCGTTCGGATTTTACACCGCGAATCTCCTCGATCTCTACACGTGTAATAGGCTGACGATAAGCAACGATGGCCAGTGTCTCAAGTGCAGCCTGAGATAACGAGGTCCGTGCAGGGGAGTATGCCAGTTTTTCAAAATACGCAGCATGCTCAGGTAATGTCCCTAATTGGACCACTCCCGCAATTTTGAGGATTTGAACACCTCTCCCCTGGTTCACGAAGTCAGCGATCATTTCCTCCACTGCATCTGATACCAGTTCTACCCGCTGATCCACGATCTCGGCAATTTGTTTAATGCTTAGACCTTCCTCTCCGGACAAAAAGAGCAGCCCCTCAATAATCGACTTCAATTTCGGAAAATCCATGATTCCTTGCTTCCCCTCTCCACTCCATAACGATATCCTCAAACATCCGCTCCTGATAACAGACGATCTGTTTCATCTTCATCAGCTCCAGTACTGCCAGAAAAGTTACAACAATCTCATGCCGATAAATCTGATCATCCAGCAGTTTGGAAAACAACAACCTTCCTCCAGGCCCCATACTCTCCAAAGCCCCAACTACATCGCGTATACGATCTTTCACCGAGATCTCATCCCGCTGGATGCGAGTAACCGTCGTACGCTTCTCAGCCTTGCGCAGTGCCTTCTGAAAAGCGGCAATCAGATCCGAAGTATGCAAACCCTCTACCGGATTCGTTTGGGTCTCGACAGGCATATACGGTCTCAGATCCTCCGGCTCTTTGGAGAAAATAAGGCTCCGTTCCCATTCCCGCTCATGCAGATGACGGGCAATCCCCTTATATTTGCGATATTCTATCAGACGTGCAATCAGCTCCGCACGTGGATCATAATCTTCTTCTTCCATATAATCATAATCCTCAAAGTCTTCAATCACCGGTGGTTTGGGCAGTAAAAGTTTGCTCTTGATGGACAGAAGCGTTGCTGCCATTACCAAAAATTCGCTTGTAATATCCAGCTCCAGTTCCTGCATCGAATGCAGATACGCCATATATTGATCGGTAATATCGCTGATAGGAATATCCTGGATATGAATTTCTGCCTTATCGATCAGATGAAGCAGCAGATCCAAAGGCCCTTCAAAAGTTTCCAGTTTATATGTAACTACCGTCACTAGACGAATCCTCCCGCCAGAAAAATACAAAACCCCGCTAAGCCGCCGAATCCGGTCTCCCGATTTCGTCTGCGCAAAGCAGGGCACTACATTAAATAAGCACTATTTTAGCTGTTTCGTCAAGTTCGCCATTTCAATTGCCGCCGTGGCAGCATCCCAACCTTTGTTGCCAGCCTTCGTACCAGCACGTTCAATCGCCTGTTCGATATTCTCTGTTGTAACCAGACCAAAGATCGTCGGTACTCCCGTTTTCAGGTTAATCGCAGCAACACCTTTTGCCATTTCGTTGCACACATAATCATAATGAGTAGTTGAACCACGAATAACGGTTCCCAGTGTAATGACAGCGTCATATTTGCCGCTCTCCGCCATTTTCTGCGCGATCAAAGGGATTTCGAATGCTCCTGGAACCCAAGCCACATCCACTTCACTGTCCTGTACTCCATGACGTTTGAAAGCATCCAAGGCCCCGCTCAGCAATTTGCTTGTGATGAATTCGTTAAACCGTCCTACAACCACTCCATATTTTAAACCTTCCGATACCAAATGTCCTTCAAAAAAGTTCGGCATTTAAGTCATCTCCTCTAATGTATAATGTAATGTAATTAACCGATTTGTGAGCATTTATTTTTCCATAAATTACATGAGAAAAAGATTAGTTTTTCTCTTCGTTCTGTTCGATATCATCGAACTTCAACATATGCCCCAGCTTCGCCTGCTTGGTATGCAGGTAAAGCGTATTATCCTCGTTCTCTTCCATCTGGATGGGAACACGCTCCACCACTTCAAGACCATAACCTTCAAGGCCTTTGATTTTGCGGGGATTATTCGTTAACAGACGAATTTGGCGAACGCCGAGATCCTTCAGAATCTGTGCACCTATGCCGTAATCCCGCAGATCAGCAGCAAACCCCAGTTTCAGGTTAGCATCCACAGTATCCAGACCCTCTTCCTGCAGCTTATAAGCTTTGAGTTTGTTGATCAGTCCGATGCCGCGGCCTTCCTGTCTCATATAGAGCAGAACACCATTGCCTTCCTCATGGATCTGTTTGAGTGCTGCATCAAATTGCGGCCCACAATCGCAGCGGTGAGAATGGAATACATCGCCCGTGAGACATTCGGAGTGAACGCGAACCAACACAGGTTTGGAAGAATCAATTTCACCTTTGACCAACGCCACATGCTCTTTGTTGTCTACTGCATTCGTGTACGCAACAGCCTGAAATTCACCAAAATCCGTCGGCATGCGAACAGCTACTTCACGTTGAACCAGCTGCTCCTTCTCATTACGGTAACGAATCATGTCCTGTATGCTAATCAGCTTCAGGTCATGCTTGCGGGCAATCTCCTGCAAATCGGGAAGTCTGGCCATAGTTCCGTCTTCCTTGATAACCTCACAGATCACGCCTGCGGGATAGGAACCGCACATAATGGCGAGATCGACCGCTGCTTCCGTATGTCCGGCACGACGGAGCACCCCGCCGTCTTTTGCAATTAGCGGGAACATGTGACCCGGCTTGCGGAAATCACTGCTTTTGGCTTCCGGATCAATTAGACCCTTCACCGTAATGGAGCGTTCATGTGCAGAAATGCCTGTTGTGGTGTCCTTGTGATCCACGGAAACCGTAAACGCCGTCCCATGGAAGTCTGTATTTTGCTGTACCATCGGTTTCAGATTGAGCTCATCAGCACGCTGCTGTGTAATGGGAACACACACCAGACCTCTGCCCTCGGTAATCATGAAGTTGATCACTTCAGGCGTAGCCTTCTCGGCCAGTGCAATAAAGTCCCCTTCATTCTCCCGGTCCTCATCATCCACAACGATAACGGGTTTCCCGCGCATCAAATCGTAAATGGCTTCCTCTATGGGATCAAGTATGGATTGATCTGACATAAGTTCCCCTCCAGTCTCTCTATAAAATGTATACCTTCATTTATGCAAAGCCGTGGTTGGCCAGAAATTCCTCACTAATGCTTTTCGGTTTGCCTCCACCGGTTTCCGGATGACCTTTGCCGTACTGGAGCAGATGGTCCACATATTTCCCCAAAATATCACATTCAATATTAATGGTATCGCCCGGCTTTTTCACTTGAAGAACAGTCTCCCCAATGGTATGAGGAATAATCGAAACGGTAAACGAAGTTTGTGTCGTCTGCACCACAGTTAAGCTAATACCATCCAGTGTTACCGATCCTCTGGGAATCAAGTATTTAAACAACTGATGGTCGTCCGGTTTAATCTCAAATACAACAGCGTTCTGGTCACGTGTGATACTGCCGATCACTCCCGTGCCATCCACATGCCCTTGCACAATGTGTCCGCCAAAACGGCCTCCTGACTGCATCGCCCGTTCCAGATTCACTTTGCTCCCGGATTGCAGCTGGCTGAGATTAGTATGCCGATAGGTTTCAGGCATGACATCGGCGGTGAATCCTCCACCTTCCAAAGTCGTTGCTGTTAGGCATACTCCGTTCACAGATACGCTGTCGCCTATCTTCAAATCATCCATGATGGCGGAAGCTCCGATGTTCAGGACCATTGCTTCGCCTTTTCGACCAATACGCCGAATCTGACCGACTTCTTCCACCAAACCGGTAAACATGCTGCCGCCTCCTTATGCTTGTCTCTATCTTGCAAATTTATTTCCGTTATTCAGGCCAGACAGGAATTCCACCAATACTGATATTATCTCCAACTTGCTCGATTTCCAGCTGATTCAATTGGATGGCTTGACTCATGCGTTCCACACCTTCGAATCGGAAGCTGCCCGGTGTATCGTACCCGCCCACAATTTTGGGAGCGATAAACATCAGCAGCCGATCCACCAATTTCGCTTCCAGCATCGCACCGTTCAATGTGCCGCCGCCTTCAAGCAGGATGGAACCAATCTCTCGATCGCCCAGCTTGCTGAGCGCACTCAGCAAATCCACTCTTGGTCCTGGACCACAACGTATAATTTCCACGCCGTAGGCTTCCAGACGCTCGGCCGCCTCAGCGCTTGCCTCATCCGTCGTAAGCACCCACGTTGGTGCAAGTCCGTCCTTGACCATTTTCGACCCTACAGGAAGGCGCAGCTTGGAATCCACAACGATTCGTACAGGGCTGATCCCTTCCACTTGAAGACGGGTGGTGAGCTCTGGGTTATCTGCAATAACTGTATCCACGCCAACCATAATGCCCTGATGACGATGACGCAGCGCATGCACGATTTCGCGAGCTGGTTCGTTGGAGATCCATTTGCTGTCTCCACTGCGGGTGGCAATTTTGCCATCCAGTGTAGATGCTGTTTTTAAGGTAACAAACGGTAGACCCGTGGTAATGTATTTAATGAATTTCTCGTTCATACGTCTTCCGCGTTCGCGCAAAACACCGACTTCGACTTCAATGCCTTGTTGACGCAACATGCTGATCCCTCTGCCGGATACCTGCGGATTAGGGTCTTCACAGCACACCACGACTCGCTTCACTTTTTCGTGAATCAGACGTTCGCTGCACGGCGGCGTTTTGCCATAATGACTGCAAGGTTCCAGAGTTACATAAACTGTACTGCCCTCGGCATCATTGCCTGCCATATTCAGTGCATGTACCTCTGCGTGGCCTGTACCCCGTTTGAGGTGACTCCCCAGACCCACGACCCTGCCTTCTTTTACAACTACACAACCAACGACAGGATTAATTCCTGTTTGTCCTTGTGCCCGTTCTGCCATATCCAACGCAAGCCCCATATAAAATTCATCATTGATCATTTCCAAGTCCGTTCACCCCACGGTTAGTATCTTAAGTTAGAGACCTCCCTTCCAGCAGAGAGGCGGTTGTACCATATCCATAATAAAAAATCCCCACCCGAACAATCGTTCGATGGGGATGATGAGAGACATGTGTCACCAGCAGGATGTCGTTGATACGATTGCCAACAGCACTTTGCCCAAAACTCCATTTCAGGCAAGTGAAAGCAGACACATACCTTAATGAACTTCATTTACAGGTAAAGAGCTTCTATGATGTGGCATATGTACGGAAAATGTCGGGATAACCGACTCTCCCTGCACAGAAATAGACTTCTGGTGCAGCAACACATCTGCGGAATGCAGTCCATTAGGGCTGCACCCTCTCCTTCTCCCATCCAGACTATACTGTCGGTTCTGGAATTACACCAGATCAGCCATCTGCCACAGGCAGACAGGTCACGGACTTTGCACCAGATGCTGGATTGATATCCTTACACTATGCATCACCGCCGGTAGGGAATTGCACCCTGCCCTGAAGGATCGTTGCGTTATTAATTGGATGTTAGCACTTTAACGCCAAAAAATCAATTGTTTTTTGTTTCTTTTTGTCACATACTAACTTTT
Organism: Paenibacillus xylanilyticus; assembly: GCF_047246825.1. Lineage (GTDB taxonomy): Bacteria > Bacillota > Bacilli > Paenibacillales > Paenibacillaceae > Paenibacillus > Paenibacillus xylanilyticus_B. The sequence continues at coordinate 190,399 of NZ_JBFOLB010000002.1, forward strand.
AATAAGCTAGAGAATGCAAAAAAACCGCTTCGTTCAAAACGAAACGGCTCTTTCTTGTTATGCAAAGATAACGATTAAACTTCTACGACTTCAACAGTTTCCATTTTGTCGCGACCTTCGAAAGCATCTACGAACTCCATACCTTTGGTTACTTTACCAAATACGGTATGTTGTCCATCCAGATGCGGCTGTGGTTGGTAGCAAATGTAGAACTGGCTTCCGCCTGTGTTACGTCCTGCATGCGCCATAGCCAACGTTCCGCGCTCATGTTTGTTCGGGTTGATCTCACAGTTGATCGTGTAGCCTGGGCCACCTGCACCGGAACCGTTAGGGCAACCGCCTTGAGCTACGAAGCCCGGGATAACGCGGTGGAATACAAGTCCGTTGTAGAAACCGGAGTTTGCCAGTTTCTCAAAGTTTGCCACTGTGTTTGGAGCTTCTTGATCGAACAGGTCGATCAGAACTTCTCCGCCGTTTGCCATTTTGATTTTCGCTTGTTTCGCCATATGTAAATGACTCCTTTCGTATTGACCATCGTTAATGGTGCCAGAACGCATGGCATGAGCCAAGCTTTATAGCACTTTTCTTAGTGTACACCGAAATGGGATTGATCGCAAAATAATCAGCAGATTTTTTGAGAAAATGCCCTTAAAACCAAAAAAGAAGACAAAGAGGAATGTCCTTTTTGTCTTCTTCAAATTATTAATCAATGAATTAACGGGTTACTGGCTGCTTGGCAATACGCTCAGGCACGAGGTCATTCTGGATGATATCCTGATACGTTTCGCGACGTACAACAACATCACCTTGGCCGTCTTTAACAAACACGACCGCCGGACGACGAATCCGGTTATAGTTGCTCGCCATGGAGTAGTTGTATGCACCCGTGCAGGCTACGGCAAGCAAATCACCGCTCTGAACTTTAGGCAGGTCCAGATCCCAGATCAGCATATCACCGCTCTCGCAGCATTTGCCGGCAACCGATACGGTCTCCTGAGCAGACTCATTCGCACGATTGGCAAGTACAGCTTCATATTTGGATTCATACAATGCCGGACGCGGGTTATCTGTCATTCCGCCATCAACAGCAACATATTTCCGTACACCAGGGATATCTTTGCTGGTACCTACAGTGTACAGAGTCGTACCTGCTTCACCAACAATACTGCGGCCTGGCTCTACCCAGATTTCGGGCACATCGTAACCGATTTGGGCGAAATGATTTTTGACTGCATCCGTAATGGCTTTTACGTATTGTGATACTTCAAGCGGAGTATCTCCTTCGGTATAACGGATACCGAACCCGCCCCCGAGGTTAACCACTTTGAACGCTACTTTAAGACGCTCGTATACACTCGAAGCAAATTCAGCTACGCGCTGAATCGCCATCTGGAAACCTTCCACCTCAAAGATTTGAGAACCGATATGGGAATGGACACCCAACAAAACCAGGTTGGACTGCTTGGAAGCCAGCTCGATCGCTTCAAACGCTGTTCCGTTACCGATATCAAATCCGAATTTGGAATCTGTCTGACCAGTAGAGATGTATTCATGCGTATGTGCTTCAACACCAGGCGTCACACGAAGCAAGATGTTCACCTGACGATTTTTCTCTGCGGCTACAGCCTGCAACAAATGCAGTTCATTGAAGTTATCCACAACGAAGCAACCGATCTCGGCATCAAGTGCCATTTCGATCTCTTCCAGTGTTTTGTTGTTGCCGTGGAAATGAATACGTTCAGCAGGGAATCCAGCTTGCAGAGCTGTGAACAATTCACCGTCGGATACAACATCCAGGGAGAGTCCTTCTTCCGCAGCAAGAGCACACATCGCCATAACGCAGAACGCTTTACTTGCATAAGCAACCTGGAAACCCAGTCCGGAAGCACGGAACGCATCCATGTATTCTCTGCAGCGGTCGCGAACCAATTGCTCGTCCACAACGTACAGTGGTGTTCCAAATTGTTCTTTAAGTTCGGTTGTATCTACTCCGCCAATTTCCAGATGGCCTTGAGCATTTATTTTACTTGTACCATGTAAATACATAATCAGCATTCCTCACTTTTTATATACTGGAATAGTTTCTACTCCAATGATTTTACACCAGTATATCAAATTAGACAGGGAGAAGAATGGATTTTTAGGCAGATCATTTGTGTTTTTTACTTTTTCGCTTTTCACCGTCCGGATCGTCAGGCATTTTTGTGTTGTCGCGTGTCTTGTTGAACGATGGACGTTTTTTACTTTCCAGCAGTGGCAGCCGGAACAAAAAGTTCCCCAAAGCCTTTGCATTAAACGGTATGAACGGCCACAGGTAAGATGAATTGTAGGACCGGTGTATGGTGAGCGCCAAAATAAGCAAGGTTGTACCGACCACAAATCCGGGTACCTTGAAAATGGCAACGGCGATCAGCAGGGCCAGCCTCACAAGCCGATTCGCAAGCCCAAGCTCATAACTCGGCGTGGCGAACATACCGATCGCCGCAATAGCCATGTAGAGAACGACTTCATTCACAAAATATCCCGTCTTAACGGCGATATCCCCGACGAGAATTGCCGCAATCAAACCCATGGCCGATGCCAGAGGTGTAGGGGTATGAACTGCTGCCATCCGCAGCAAATCAACCCCAAGCTCAATTAAAAGAAACTGCAAAATGATGGGCAGCTTCACATTCTCTTGTGGACCTATAAAATCCAGTCCCATCGGTTTGAGCGCAGGATCAATCACCATCAACATCCATAGTGGCAGCAAAAACAGGGAGATTAAAATACCCGCAAAGCGGACCCACCGCAGGTACGTTCCCATAAAAGCAGTCTGTCTGTTTTCTTCGGCATGTTCACAGAGGTCAAAAAAGGTTGTAGGCAAAATCATTACACTTGGCGAAGTGTCGACAAATATGACAACCCTTCCTTCAAGCAGATGAGAGGCCGTCACATCCGGTCGTTCCGAATACCGAACTAGCGGAAATGGATTCCACCCTTTATTGATAATTGCTTCCTCCAGCTGTTTGTCCGCTGCGGGTATTCCATCGATATCCACCCGTTTAATTTTTTCACGAACCGAATCCACCTGTACCTTATCCACAATATCATCGATATATACCACACAGACATCCGTTTGGGTTCTTCGGCCCACCTGCATGATCTCGAACTTTAATCCAGGGTCCCGTATTCTCCGGCGTACCAAAGTAACGTTTGTCAGAAGGGTTTCCGTGAAGCCATCTCTTGAGCCCCGCACCACTCTCTCCAGGGAAGGCTCTTCCGGAGAACGTACCGGATAACTCCGTGTATCCATGATCAATACGGAGCGATCCCCTTCGACAAACATGGCACTCATTCCCGTAAGGACTTTGTTAATGACTGCGCTCATCTTATCGACTCTCTCCACCTGAATATGAGGGATGTAGCATTCAAAATACGACTTGAGCGCATGTCCGGTTACCTGATCCGGTGAAAGGTAGGTTAGCCTTTTTAACACTTCCAGCAAAATTCCGTCCTTGGCAAACCCGGTTAAAAGCAGCAATCCGACGTGCTTGCCCCCCAGAACCATTTCCCTCATACTAACGTCAAAAGACTCCCCAAGCCCCAGAACCTGTTTCAGCGTATATTTGTTTTCGGTCATGCGAGGTGAGATATCATCGTTATCCTGCCAGTATTGTACGGATTCCTCCACGCTGTCTGACATCTCATCCTGTTTCTTTTTTTCGTACGCCCGCTGTTCCTCTTCCTTTTGAATTTCGTAAGGTGATTTGTGCATCAGCTCTTCAGGTACTTCTTCACCTGAATCGTGCCCGGCATTGTCTGATCTTACATCCATTTTCCATCCTCCTTCGCTTCCTTGTTCTAACGTTGATATACAAAAAAGTCGAACAGGGAACCTGTCATTTTACCCAGAATCATGGCTAGCAGCAGTCCGAATAAATACGATTTCATACCCAATCGTTTTGCCAGTACAGGCAGCACATTCAGTACTTCCGTCAGTGCCGCAGCGAGCAAACCGATGAACACCCCGCAAAACAATCCGATGATTGGACTAAGCAACCATATTCCATGCACTTTCCAGTGCCAGAAATCGGCAATGGTCCCGACCAGTGACCCTCCGATCAATGCTCCTTCATACCAATGTGTTTTGTCATAGGACCGCGTTAGCTGCGCCAGTCGGGGAATCATATCAAGCACGAGAATGAGGGCGATCACGCCGCTTCCTACGGCAATTCCTCCTGCAATGCCGAGTACGATGCTAATTGCTCCGTTAAGAACGCTCATCGGCATTCATCTCCCCGCGTTCCTGCTCGTGCATTCGTTCGGTTTCTTCAATGACGACAAACTTGTCTACATTTTGCTGGTATAAGAACATTTCCACTTCAAGCGGAGTGGGTTCTTCATTCCACTTTTTCTTAAATAAATGATTAAAAAATACGGCCATACCGAATCCGATCCCGATGGAGTACGCCACCTGAAACAAATAGGGATGCTCATCCCGGCGACCCGTAATCATCTCCACAATGCGGATCTGTACTTCCTGCATGTTTACGTCTGCATGAAAATTCATGATGGTCAGTGCTGAGCCAAAGAAGAGCAGCAACCAGACCAGGATGAACAGGGATTTGGAAGGTTTGCCACTCCCTGCAACCACCTCAACCAGCGTATGGCCCGAACCGATTAGTTCAACTGTAACCTCTGGCAACATGCGCCGAATTTGAGGTATGATCTGCAAAATATCAATCAGGATCAGATTGCCGTCCTCCGGTCCCGGGCGCAGCAGTTCAAGTTCAAGCAGCCTTCTTTCCCCGTCTTCCGGAGAGGTTAACACGTGGGCGATATCACCAAGCTTCACCTCTCTGCCCCTCTGGATACGAATACGGCTGCGCAGACGAATGTAGACCGTTGGAGTGGGTGTCAGAGACATCCGAAACACTCCTTTACTGCGTAATTTAGGTTAGTATTTGAAGAATGTGCAAATTTATTACATTCGGGTTGGAAAAAGGTTGGAAACCCTGTGGGCGCTCCGGGATGGATCGGTCATCGGTCGCTGTTATCCTAGGGTAAGCCGCCAAGCTCTTCCGGCTCCCCCATCGTAAAACGACCATAAAAAAAGGCCAACCAGAAGTTTCTGGCTAACCTGATAAACGAAAAGCCCCCAAAATGGAGGCTTCTTAAAGAATATATGAAATATGATTCTCTGGTCGAATTTTAATACAATCATCCAATATTATTCTTCTTCATAAACAACGACGGTTTTACTTTCTTCTTCCCATTGCACGGTTGCATCCAATGCCTCACTTATGAAACGTACGGGTACATAAGTACTGCCTTTTGTAATAGTGGCTGGCGCATCCAAAGAGACGTTTTTGCCATTAACTGTTGCAGTCTTACTGTCAACCACAAGTTTAATGCTCACCCCATCCTTCGTAACAATGATGGAGCGTTCTTCGGGATTCCATGCCACTTCGGCTTTCAAAGACTCAGCTATGGCGCGAAAAGGAACAAACGTGTTGCCCTTTTTGACAAAAGGTTCGGAGTCAGAAGCTTCCCCGTTCACATACAGCTTCACCCCATTCTTTTTACCCGCCTTTTCATTGAGTTTTCCCATTGTTTTGTACAGGTCCAGGTTTTTAAAATTGGCTTTAATGGCCTCTTCCTGCAAATACACCGCGTCAGTCACACTACCGTTTTTTTCGAGCATTTCTGCTGCAGTTTCCAACGCCTTGTCCTTTTCAATGATGGCTTCAAGTTCTTTGATTTGTTCGTCCGTCAGCTCAGTCGCATATTTTGTAAGCAAAATATCGGCTAGTACAGCACCTGCCGGTTTATCTTCCACATGTTGAATGGCATTTAGCAAACCTTTGTATCCTTTGGAGCCTTTTTTCTTGGATTCGGTTGGTTCGGCTGGTTCGGTTGTATTGTTGGTTGTATTCTCTGTCTCCGATGTTGAGGGATCCTTAACTTTGTCTTCTTCAGTGCTGACCGTGTCAGCAGACTCGACTTTCTCGGTCTGTTTCTCTTCAATTTGAGTGTCTTTGTCTTTGGGTGCTTTTGACGATACCTCTTTACCTGATTGTCCGGCTGGAGTGTTTCCCGGTTTGGCTGAGGTTGTGCCTGCGGCGGTACCAAGCATTAGCACCAGACTGGTTAGCAAGATGACTGTTTTTTTCATTGACGATTCCTCCTGAAGTAAAAAAATATATGCTCCTTCATTATCGGCAGAATAAATACTTTCTGATAGGAATTTTACGAATAATTCGCCTATCTCCTTTTCTTGAATACATTGTAGTGAAATCAAACCTGAAGGGCGGCATCAAATATGAATTTTGCTTATCGTGAATCGATCCTTTTTACTTCAAATGTGGGGGGTGGTTCCTACGATATTTGGCTTTATCAACCTTTAACAGGTCAGACGATTAAGCTGACCCAAGATCTTGGTGAGGAATTTTCAATTCCATATTGGTCGCCAGATGTCCGGTACATCGCCTTTATCGGCAAGAAAAATATCGTGTATGTATTCAATCTAAACAGCAGGGCATGGGCACAAATTGATCAAATTGACCCTTATACTTTACTGAGCTGGTCGCCGGATAGTCTATACTTGAGTTATGTAAAAAACGGACGAATTGTGATCTACAATATCAACTCCCATGCCAGCGGTTCAATCGTTCAACAAGGAGCCACCGATGTCCAGTGGTTTCCTTCAGGAGAGGCTCTCCTGTTTGCAGCTCCGGATGAAGCAGGCAATACCCAACTATATAAAATTAACCGAGATGGCATGAACAAACAGCAATTAACTCAAAATACGGAGGGTCCTCTCCACAATGTCAGAATATCACCTAACGGAGAGTTTGCCCTATATATATCCCCGGGAGCCAGCATTTCGTTGATCACTACGGTGCACCTGACAACAGGAGCGAGCTACCAACTTAATGGTGGCCCTCAGGCGAAAAACTATTACCCCGAATGGTCCCCGGACTCTTCACTCATCGCATACAGTGCCACCGACCTCGTGGATAATCAATATGTTTCTTTAATCCAGACCGACAGCCGAGTTGGAGGGCAACAAAAAACATGGGCGGTCTCCACCTGCTTCTCTACCCCTTTAAGTTGGTCGCCGGATGGGAACCGAATCGCTTACTTATCAGGGTGCAATAATCAAGAACAAGCAACCGAAATGTGGATTATTGATATAAGAAACCCTAATAATCCGATCAAAATTGTTGAAGCAAGGTGGATTACAGCTCTTAGATGGTCACCACGAGTGCATGATGTTCATCCGTATGGATTATATTTCAATCAGGTATACAAGGTATCTTTCTATTATCCGCGAAGCTGGCACAAAGTTACCGAAGAACGATTCGAAGGAGCGGACGGATTTTTCCAGATCTCCGCGATCTCTTCTGAGGAAGGAATTCACGAGGTATGCAGAGCGGAAGCTTTTCATATGTTGAAACCCTATGGGGCAACCCCCCGAATTTTCCCTGCTTTTATTCAAGCACAAGAAGCCTGTTTTATATTTCCTTCGGAAGACCAACCGGTGGAAATGAGAAATCAGGCGGCACTTATTGTAAAATATCCTGCTCCTGTTGTGATTCAAGGAAATCCGTATTCATATTTCATCTTATGGGCTGATCAAAATCACTTGATTTCACTGGGAAAGACACTTACTTTTATTTAACATAATACTGATATCTAACTATTAACTCATACAGGAAAAAGGGTGCAGAACGAAATCATCGTTTTGCACCGCAGCAGGATTAAGGAAACGATGGGAAGTCCCAGCTTACGGACTCGGGCCATGACTTTGTCTGTGACATCAATATCCTGAAACTCCATTTCAGTCAGAAGATTTTTTTCAGAATTTCGTTTTGAACAGTACGTTGTAATTCAGGTATTTTTCTTCCAAGGCACCTCCCGGGTGTTCATGATGAAGTTTACATATGTATAACAAAAGCGTAATCAAATTTTAATTAACAAAAACCGACTTCCAGTCTTTGCGGTTTGAATAAGGACCGATCACCAAATTTCTGGATATCAAAACTGACAACGTAATATGTATACACGTATTTATGTTTGTCGATTCTATCTTCAAAACTAAAGGTCAACTCGAAATCGTGGTTTACCTTACTATGGCAACATCCGAAATCCAAGGTATGGATTTCCCACTCTCCTTCCAGCTTCAAGAAAGTTTCCAAAAACTCGATTGCTTTCTGCGAAACTTCTTCTATTTCAGCAATAACATACTTAGCCATTCCCAAATATTTATTTGCTGGTTCACTGCTTTCACCCTTAATGTAAACATCATACTCGCCAACTGCCAGCCAATAGTAGTTATTAAATTTTAACTTAGACCAATCCATTGATTTTAATGAAGTATACATATTTCCTCCATGTCCTTACATTGATTTTAAAAGTTCGTACTGATTTCTCACTTTAATTGTACCAAAAATATTGAAACGTCCAATTTCGAATGTGAACAACTCTTTCAAAGTGCTATAACCCTCCTTTTTTGGGACTTCCAGTTCAAATGGTGATATTATCAAAACAAAAAAAGCCGCCATGCGGCGACCTGACTTGGTGACTTGGTAAAACGTTCTTAAACATTTGGTTCTACTTGTTTCTTCTGGGTGACCTTCCTTCTGAATTGTAAAGGGGTCACATTCATGGTTTTACGAAATTGATTAATGTAATAGCTCGTGCTGTTAAAACCGACGTCGTACGCAATTTCGGTGATGTTACGCTCGGAGAGCTGCAAAAGCTCAATACTTTTTTGGATACGGTAATCCATAACATACTGCATCGGAGTGGTTCTCAGCATTTGCTTGAAATACCGGCACGTCTCCGATCGACTTAACTGCCCGGTCCTTGCAATATCCTCTAACTTGATGGGATCCGAATAATTCAGATGAATCCATTGCAGCATGTCCTTCATTCGCTTGTTTCGGTTCATCTCCGATGGATCATGTTCCAAAGAGTATCCGTTTGTAATCAGAAGTTTCCACATGTTCAGCAGCGCCGAAGCAACATTCACTTCGTAATAAGGAGCCTGTTCCACAAGTTCCTTTCTAATGAGACCGATGGCACCCAGAATTTACTCTCCCCAGGAAACAGCCCCTTCTATATACAGAAAAGGCAGATTGGTGGCCGTTACATAAGGATGCACATACTTCACGTACAAATCTGAAGGCAGCAGAACATGCGGGGACATATTCAGACAGAGATAAATACAGTTTTCATTCTCACTATGATCTTCTGCCATATGCATCGTCCCACTGTTGATAAATATTCCGTCTCCTTTTGGTATGACCATTTTCTGATCGTTGATATGGAACAACGCCGTACCCTGAAGAATCGCAACAACCTGCAATTCATCATGCCAGTGCAGGGGGATGTGTCCATGGACATTTTGTGCAATGGTTGTTTCATAACAGGCTACGGATAAGGTGTTGGTGCGGTGCTCGGTCATTTCCTTCAAATTTTGATCGATGATAAATCCATTCTTCTGCATAGTACCTCATCTCAATATATTTATATTTTTATGTGTGATATTGATATTAATGTACCGCATTTCTCCTTAATATAGCACTATTCTTATATTTAAGGTGAGGCGATCAAGAGTGACAACCATAGCAAGATCCAAGATATCAGGTATTCTACTCGTTCTGACCGGAGCAATCTGTTGGGGCATTGGAGGTACCGTATCGCAAAAACTGTTTCAACTGGATGGAATTGAAGTCAACTGGTATGTAACCGTACGATTGCTGAGTGCTGGTATGCTGCTTCTGGTTATTCAATCCTGTACACGCGAACGATCTCAGATTATTGATGTATGGAGAAATAAAAAAACAGCTGCACAACTGATCCTATTCGGATTAGTAGGTATGCTTGCCGTCCAGTACACGTACATGGCATCCATTAAACATGGCAATTCTGCGGTTGCTACACTCCTGCAATACCTCTCGCCAGTCATGATCATGATTTACATTGTGCTGCGTAAGCAGTCCGCTCTCACCCGCAAGGATCTTGCATGCGCCGTTCTGGCTCTCGGGGGCTGTTTTCTCTTGTTGACTAACGGCTCAGTTACCCGGTTATCTGTCTCCTGGCTTGCAGTGATATGGGGTCTGTTATCCGGCGTTTCAGCTGCATTTTATACTCTTTATGCCGTACAACTGATTAAAAAATTTGACTCACTTGTTGTGGTTGGCTGGGCCATGATTATCGGTGGTCTGGGATTGAGTTTTATCCACCCGCCATGGAAGGCTGACTTCGCCGGCATAACGCTCGAAACCTACAGCTATTTAATATTTACGATCATTTTTGGAACCATGATTGCTTTCTGGTTCTATATTGCCAGTTTAAAAAGTCTTACACCCAAGGAGACCAGCCTACTGGGGAGCGCAGAGCCCTTGGCCGCCGTTGGAACAACCGTGATTTGGCTCCATGAACCGTTTGGTTTCTATCAATGGATGGGTACGGCATGTATTATTGGAATGATCTTGATTATGCAGTTCAATCGTTCAGGGTCTATTCGTACCAAACAAAAACAACCTTTTTCGCGTGATTAACGCGATAAAAGGTTGTTAGTTGTCGTATATTGGTGATACAGCACCAATGCTGCAGCTTGCAATCCAACATCTATTGCGCGATTTGATCGCGAATGGATTGAAGTATTTTTTTCTCCAGCCGTGAAACTTGAACCTGAGAAATGCCCAGCCTGGTAGCAACCTCCGACTGCGTCTGATCCCGGTAATACCGAAGGTAGACGATCAGTCGTTCCCGCTCACTAAGACCACCAATTGCTTCATTCAGTGCCAGCTTGTCAAACCACCGTTCCTGGGATTCGTCGGCAATCTGGTCCATCAACGTAATCGGATCCCCGTCATTCTCAAACACTGTCTCATGAATGGACGTCGGCGGTTTATTCGCTTCCTGTGCAAATACAACTTCCTCCGGGGTCACCCCCAGCTGTTCAGCCACTTCCTTGATCGTTGGCAGACGATCCAGGTGTTTGGACAGTTCGTCCCTTTTTTTGCGGACTTTATTCGCCATTTCCTTAAGGGAACGACTCACCTTGAGGGTTCCGTCATCCCGCAGGAAACGCTGAATTTCTCCGATGATCATAGGGACCGCATAGGTGGAGAATTTCACATCATAACTGAGATCGAATTTATCCACCGATTTAAGCAGACCGATACAACCAATCTGGAACAGATCTTCTGGTTCGTACCCCCTGTTCATAAACCGCTGGACAACGGACCAGACAAGTCTGATGTTGCAGTTCACCAGCGTATCCCGTGCGACATGGTCACCCGACTGACTGAGCGCAATCAGCCGTTTGACCTCGGCATCGTCCAAATAGGTCTGTGAAGACTGTTTCACTTCAGCATCCATAAGACCAACCCCTAATTATACATTGCTTTCTTGGATTCAATCCTCTTCTTCATCTTGATGGAGGTGCCTCTGCCGGGCTCACTGCTGACTTCGAATTCATCCATGAAGTTTTCCATAATGGTGAAGCCCATGCCCGACCGCTCAAGTTCGGGTTTGGACGTATATAGCGGCTGTTTGGCCAGTTCGAGATCTTCAATTCCTTCTCCGCGATCTTCCACAATAATCGTAATCATGTCTTCGCGAATTTGCGCCTGAATGGATACGACACCCTCGGGATTGTTGTTATACCCGTGAATGATGCTATTCGTCACCGCTTCCGAGACAACCGTCTTCAGATCACTAAGCTCGTCCATCGTAGGATCAAGCTGGGAGATAAAAGCCGCAACCGTCACCCGTGCAAACGATTCGTTCTCCGACTTGGCCGCAAATTGCAGATTCATGAAATTTGTTCCCGTTCCTTCATTCATGAGACGACCTCCAGACCCGAGAGAGCTGTTCCCTCATTTTCGTAAATCGGCATGATCTTGAACAAACCCGACATTTCCAGCAAACGATACACCGGCGGATTGACATCACATACAACCATCTTGCCGCCTTTATTTTTAATGAGTTTGTATCTGCCCAAAATGACACCCAGACCTGAACTGTCCATGAATTGCAGATCTTTCAGGCTAAGTACCAAATGTTCACACTGTCTGCGCTGGATGGCCTCATCCATTTGCATTCGTACCATATCGGCTGTATGGTGATCCAGCTCCCCGGATAATCGCACAATCAGAATCCCGCGGTGATGCTCCATTTCCACATGCAAGTTCACGTTTGCTCACTCTCCTCCCAGTCTTGAACAAGGATTTCTACGTTTCCGATGGCTTTTCCTGCCCCCCGACAAAACTAGAAGAAAACCCCTATTTAACTACAAAATACGTTCAAAGAATGTATGCAAAACGCGTAAATACAGCGTTAATCAAACAGATTGGAAGTCGTCCGTTTGAACAGTTTCCACCAGCCTGCCTTATTCACATCCTGAGGAGCCTGAATATCGAATTCCTTGATAACCTCGTTGCCTTGATACACTACAAGCTTACCTATACTTTGACCAGCTTTGATCGGTGCTTTCACTTCTTTTGCCATTAACAGCTCATGGCGGAACTCATCCGACTTGGCCCCTTTACGCATCAGTACACTATAATTTTGTGTAGCCGTCAGCGGTAATTCAGCGACTTCCCCTTTTTCGATCTTCAGACTTCCGAGCTGATCCCCTGCTTTGTACAAAGGTTTCATGGTGTATTGTCCGAATGCATAATCAAACATCGAAGACACTTCGGCATTCCGAGTTTTGGTGTTCGGTTCCCCGAGCACCACAGCAACGGTACGCAGTCCGTCCTTCATCGCAGTAGCCGAGAGACAGAATTTGGCCTCGGAAGTGTATCCCGTTTTCAACCCGTCTGCGCCGGAATAAAAGCGAACCAATTTATTGGTATTCACCAGCCAGAATGGCTTCTCCGTGTCTTTACGAAGATAATCCTGATAAGCTCCCGTATATTTCGTTATGCCCGAGTGCTTTAGCAATTCACGGCTCATCAGGGCAATGTCATGTGCGGAGGAATAGTGATTCTCCACAGGCAGTCCGTTACAGTTGGCAAAATGGGTATCCTTCATGCCCAGCTCTTTGGCACGCTCATTCATAAGCTGTACAAAAGCTTCTTCCGATCCCGCAATTTTCTCGGCCATTGCGACTGAGGCATCATTGCCGGAAGCCATGGCGATTCCTTTTAACATGTCATCCACGGTCATCTCTTCACCAGGCTCCAGAAAAATCTGTGAGCCGCCCATGGATGCAGCGTATTCACTTGTTCTGACCTTATCCGTGAGCTTCAGCTTGCCGGAATCAATGGCTTCGATCGTCAGCAGCATGGTCATAATCTTCGTAATGCTCGCCGGAGGCAGCTGATCATGACTGTTTTTTTCAAATATTACCGTTCCCGTATCTGCATCCATCAAAATGGCAGAACGTGCTGACGGGGCCAAATCTGTCGCACCTGCTGCTTTGGGTGTTTCTTCAGCCAGCGCTGTTGATGCCATTAGGGGCAGCAGAATACATAGGGTCATGAACGATGCCATTATTCGTTTCTTCACTAGGGTTAACCTCCTCAAATGACTTGCTTACTGCATGCTCCATGCATGTACTGCTAATCATTGTCGGCGCGTTTTCAGCAAATTATTCCATACAAAGAATGATTTCCCGAATTTTTCTGTAATCCGAACAGATAAACAAAAAAACATGCCCTCCTGTTAAAGGGAGAACATGCCAATCTACCGTACTATGCCAGCGAAACGCGGGACCCATACTTCCTTCTCAATCCCATGAATAGATATTCCAAAAGATAAGAAACGAAGTCAATGAAATAAAAAAACGGATATTCCACTTCGTTGGAGATGTATAGGTTTGGTAGGTCATGATCAAAACGATGATCAAGCTGCCAGCCAAAAATGCAATATTGTTTTTATAAAAATAAATTAGCAACACAATTCCGATGTGTATTACACCTAAGAAACGATCTATTTTCAAGTCAAACCTCCTCACAAGATGTATAATCCGTTTTGAATACAATTTATTCTTTTTTTGGATAAGCTCCATACTACAACTTCATTGTTATCTGAAATCCCCTTTTCTGTTATAAAAAAAAAAGACACCCTCTTTGAATGATCCCGGAGAATCTCAAGAAGGTTGTCTTGATTTATTGAAGCTTACATTTACATTTGTGGAATTACGGCCAAAACAAGCGCAAGGAACGATTCACGCACACGTTCTGTCGTTTCCATGACTTCGTCATGGGACAACGGCTGATCGAGGATACCGGCTGCCATATTGCTGATACAGGAAATACCGAGCACTTCCAGACCTGCATGGCATGCCACGATCACTTCGGATACCGTAGACATGCCCACCGCATCTGCCCCTAATGTACGCAGCATCACGATCTCTGCCGGTGTCTCGTAATTGGGACCCAGCAAGCCTGCATATACACCTTCACGCACGTTAAATCCTTGTGAAGCTGCTGTATCCTTCGCCAGCGCACGCAGACGGCGGCTGTAGGCTTCAGACAGATCAGGGAAGCGTACGCCCATAGCCGGATCGTTAGGCCCGATCAACGGATTTTTGCCTGTCATATTCAAATGATCGGAGATCAGCATCAGATCGCCTGGCTCATACGAAGTGTTCACTCCACCTGCTGCGTTCGTTACGAGCAAAGAGGACACGCCCAGTTCTTTCATGACACGTACAGGAAATGCTGTAAGTTCCGGTCCATACCCTTCGTACATATGGAAACGGCCTTTCATCATAACGACCGGACGACCTTTGATGGTTCCCACCAGTAATTCCCCTTCATGTCCCTCTACTGTGGAGACCGGGAAGTGAGGAATATCCTGATAGGCAATGCTGACGCCATCTTCAATCAGGTCGGCCAGAATACCCAGGCCCGAACCCAAAATCAAACCGACTTCTGGCTTGATGGAGCTTTTACTTTGAATGTAAGATGCAGCTTCCTGAATCATCTGTTGATTTAATGCTGTCATTTCGATGTTCCCCCTTGAGTTGAAACGTTCCGTCTGTATCAGCAAGATGCATCTCACAATTGAATCACTCTACTGATGCATCGCTTATGTATAACGGCGTTTAAATGTGTACAGTTTATTTTATCCTAAATCGGCTGTATGTTCCGCATCTTTTAATGAATTTTTATCGTTTCAGCAAACTATTTCGCTCGCGGATGATGGGATTCGTAGATTTCTTTCATCGTTTTGCGACCATGGTGCCCATACTGTTGTCCAGGCTGCTCCACATGACCGAGCATGTCCTGCACCGCCCGTGTATCTGCCCCGCTTGCAATAAGATGGGCAGCAAAGGAATGACGCAGCGTGTGCGGCGTAATCTCTTCCGAGATTCCTGCATCCACCGCCGCTTTTTTGAGCAGCTTCCAGAAGCCCTGGCGGGTTAAACGCCTGCCGGACACATTGACGAAGAGCGCCTGCTCGTCCGAGTCTGCTTTGAGCAGCTGGCTGCGAAAGTCGTTAACATACACACTTGCCCAGTGTGCGGCTGGCGCACCGATCGGCAGAATGCGTTCCTTGCCTGCCCCACCGCAGCGAATAAACCGCATGCCCGGTTGCACATCCCGAATATCCAGCGCAATCAGTTCCGAAACTCGAATACCGGTAGCATACAAAAGCTCAAGCATGGCGCGATCACGCACCCCTTGGGCTGAATGAGTATCAGGCGAAGCCAGAAGCAGTTCAATCTCTTCCACGGTTAACACCTGTGGCGGCGTTTTGTCTGCCTTGGGTGCCTCGACGTCAAACGTTGGATCCTGCAGAATCTCACCCCGGCGCATCAAGAAATGAAAGTAGGAACGCAGGGATACAACGCTGCGAGCAATGGTTGCATTGGCACGACCTGCCTGCTTGAGCTTGCCAATAAACAGGATGACATGAGTACGACGTACCTGCTCCGCCTCACGGATACCGTACTCCTTATCTGCAAATTCGATGAACTTGTCCACGTCCCGAAGATACGACTCCAGCGTGCTGCTTGACATCCCTTTATCTTCTTCCAAGTATAAGGCATAGGCGTGTATCGTCTGTTTCATGCACAACGCTCCTCATCTGGCAGAATTGCCGAGCTGGCAATCTGCTTCCGTATTTGCATCCCTGGCTGTCCGGGCTACTCCCCATACCAATAAAATAAACGGAGTCTCTCCGCCAGCGTAGGACGTGCTTCACCATTGCCTGGCCAATCCGTCTCCTGAAATACTTTAACCGCATTTCCTGTCGGCATCTGATACTGGTCCACAGGTGAGATCCAACCATTAAACAAATCCAGAACATGATAGAACAGATAAACCAATCCTGCAAATAATATTATAAATCGTATAAAACGAAGTCCTCGTCGCAGTGAAATAATCATGGGTTGTCCCCCTCCTGGTCTGAATCCGATTCATCTAGATTCAGGGTATGATGACAAACACAGGAATATGACATCGGGGATAACCTCACATCACATGCTGGACCAAAAAAGCTCTCCCGTCAAAACCGCCGGTGAGAGCTTGAAGATATGCTATGTTATTCTTCATCTTTGGGCTTCTGGTCATTTTTAGCTTTGCAACGGTAACAAATCCCATGAAAATCCAGACGGTGATCTACTACCGAAAAGTTAAATTCCCGCTCCAGACGCTCTTCAAGCGGTCCAAGCCAGTCTTCACGTATTTCATCCATACTTCCGCATTGAACGCAGATTAAGTGATGATGGTGATGCTTGGATGTATCTCCGCGCAGATCATAACGCGCTACACCGTCGCCGAAGTTGATTTTCTCTACAACATGCAGCTCACTCAGCAGTTCGAGGGTACGGTACACGGTTGCCAGACCGATTTCGGGAGCTTTTTCTTTAACGAGCATGAATACGTCTTCCGCGCTCAGATGATCTTCTTCATTCTCAAGAAGTACTCTTACGGTGGCTTCCCGCTGGGGCGTTAATTTATAACCTTGGGACTGTAGTTGCTGCTTAATTTTATCGATCCGTGCTTCCATTTTCTCCCTCCCCCTAGGAAATCACTGCACACTGCAACTTAACCCACTTCTTTCATTATAGGGGGAGTGCGTAATTAAAGTCAACATTTTACACTATCCAGTGTGTGCTAAGCGGGCAGCAGCATTGGCGTGACCCAGCGCATCATTGCAGGTGTTACCCAGGTTTCAAAAGACGCGACACCTAACAGCAGTCCAGCCATAACCAGAGTTAGCAGAACATAAGAAGCAAATGGCCTTTGTCCACCTGGCGTCCGCTGCATGAGAACACGATTCCGAATGATATATAAGGAAAAGGTCATGGCCGACACACTGCAGATCAGCAGTACCGGGATAACGAATAAATTATGCGGTGCAACGGATACCAGGGCAAACAGCAGCCCTTTCCAGGAATACTGTCCAACGAGATATCCAACGGTAAATCCAATCAGCACACCTTTAAGAAAATCCAGAACCAGTATACCCGGCAATCCGATGACGGATAGGCCCAAAATCCAGATAAGACCCACCCATTTCAGATGAAGTATCGCAATATCCCAATAGGTTCCGGATTCGATCACCTGGCCATTATGCTGGACTGTCATGAAAAAATTCCCCAGATATCCCTCCAGATCCTGACGTTGTTCAAGAGACAGGGCATTAACCATCAATGCGCCAAAAATGACACCGACCAGAAACAAGACAGCCACAAATACATATAGCGAGGTTTGACCTTTGAACGTGAAGTAGGAAGAACGCATACAGGTACGAGTCCCCTTTCCGGTTATCATGCTGCAGGATTCCTAAGAAATCCACACAGTCATTCTATGAACCGGAGTTCGTGCGTATGACTCCTTGTCCAGATCCTCTCCTGTACTTCCAGTCTGCCTGTGTTACTCTGTGCCTTTTCCGGAAACTTTGCCATAGGTTCCCCCGCCTCCGGATGACATCTCCAGTCGCCCGTTTCGTGCAGCAACGATAAGACTTGCCAGTACGGGGCCAACTACTCCTGCAAGCTCTTCTTCACTTGTACGATGAAGCACGTTCATTTCCGTGCCGAAGTGTTCCAGCAGCTGGCGCAGTTTGGCCTTGCCCAGTCCCGGGATAAACTCGAGTGGCACCTGATAGTGATAGGGTGGTCTGTATTCAGGAACATGTGGACTTTCCCGATCTGCAATGGCCAGTATCCGGTCCAGTACGCCCTGCACAAGCTTCATACTGCCGCAATAAGGGCATCGTTCCGCCGACATCGACTGTTCATCCATGATGCTGCCACAGGCTGCACAATACGTGCGGTGGTATTTGCCAAGTCTCGGGTTCAAACCGTAATTGGCCGTGATTTTTCTTCCTCCTTCCCCCTTCAGTGCCATGCTGAATTCGTCAAAAGATGGATGGGCCAATTGCAGCTCATTATATTCCCGCCCGATTTTGCCAAGGGAATGAGCATCCGAATTGGTCAGAAAAGGAAGCTGATCTAGCTCCTGAATATAGCTGGCCATGGATGAATCAGAGCTTAATCCCAGCTCCACGGCATCGATCAGAGTTGTATCCAACACATCTGCCATACGTGGAGATGTGCTGCCGTATATGCCTTTGTGAGGTGTAAAAGCATGTGCCGGCACAATGAGTCCACCACGGGCCTTAATCTCAGCCTGCATCTCAAGTGAAGATACATACACCCGTTGTGAGCTGAGATTCACATTTTTCATATAACGCTTCATCCATTCCGTAAAAGACTTCATCGTTTTCAAATCACGGAAATAGGCCAGCATGTGATATTCCCGCATCTCCGGTTCGCGCAGTTCCAACTCCGTACCAAGCAGAATCGTCGTGTCCTGGTAAGCAATGCCTCCATCCTCCAGTTCGGACATCGTACCGTTCTCCAGTAACTGCTCGATATCCATCTGAACAACCGGAGAATGGCAGTCTATGACACCAAGCAGATGAATCCCTTTGCGATCTGACGCCTCACGAGCAATATTCTCAAAGGTCAGATCCCGACTGCCGCTGATTTTAACGGCTTCACCGCGGGACGTACGACCAATGTGAATATGCAGGTCTGCATAACAAGACTCCCATGAAGCGGACGTTGCCTGCTGATCCACCATCGTTAAAACCGCCCTGTCGTTCTGTAGAGATCCCATGCATATACGGCCATCATCGTTTTGGCATCACTGATCCGGTTCTGATCCATGAGCTGATAGGCTTCTTCAAGCGTAATTTCAGATACTTCAAGAAATTCATCTTCATCCAGTGCCATGTCTCCAGCTTCTAACTCCTCGGCGATATACAAGTGAATGATCTCGTCCGCAAACCCCGGCGATGTATAAAACGAACGCAGATGACGCAGCGACTTGGCTACATAACCAGTTTCTTCGCGTAATTCGCGTGCTGCTGCAATCTCCGGTTCTTCCCCCGGGTCGAGTTTACCTGCCGGTATCTCCACTTCGGTACGCCCCATCGCCTGACGATACTGATCCACCACCAGCATACGATCTTCGTTCAGGGCAAGTACAGCTACGGCCCCAGGGTGACGGATAATTTCACGCGTTGCCGTTTGTCCATTGGGCAGCTTGACAGTATCAACCTGAAGAGAAATGACTTTACCCTCGAAAATCGGCTGGGTGGAGACCGTTACTTCATCCAGCTTGGGATTAGACGGGTGCTCTGAGCGATTTTGGTTGGTTGAATTCATAATGTTCAACTCCAGTTCTTTTGGATTTTTTATATATCGCACGTATAAACCTCTGTTTTTTGGCATATCGTGAGCCTATAGCGTATTCAAAAAAATATAAAAGCAATCAGGGGGATATTCAATGAACAGTTATGTGACGCCGCAATCGGTACATGTAGTCGGACAAGCCCGTCAAGTTCAGCTTATATTGAAACAGTGGTTGCGTGAGTGGGGTCCTGATGCCAAACTAAGCGATTTGATTGCTGGACGTAAATAATTTCTGTTTACACCCACATCTCCCATGAAATATAACATGAATTTGCAAAAAGTCCGAATCCGATACAAACCGGGTTCGGACTTTTGCCTAAGAGGTGCATACTATGCAGCATGTACCCTTATATCATATTATTTGTTGCCCGAAGCTGTTTCCTGAATGATGGCTACAACAACCTGGGACAGTTTTACGATATCATCAGCACGAATGCGTTCTTTTGTAGTATGAATATCTTCATATCCTACGGCCAGATTCACGGTCGGAATGTTGAAACCGTTAAAGATGTTGGCATCACTGCCTCCACCCGAAGCAAAAGTACTTGTCTCCAGACCCAGGCTGCGAATGGCACGCTGTGCAAGCTGGACAACCTCATGCTCATCATGGAATCCAAACGCCGGATACAGGATCTCACTGCGGAATTCAGCCGTTGCACCGTATTTGCGGCAGGTTGTTTCCAGGGCTTCACGCATTTGGGCGATTTGCTTTTCCACTTTCTCCTGAACAATACTTCGTGCTTCTGCTTCAATCTGCACAAAATCACAAACGACGTTCAGAGCGGATCCGCCCTGAAACTTGCCAATATTCGCTGTGGTCTCATCATCAATCCGTCCCAACGTCATCGCTGCGATAGCCTTGGCCGCCACTTGAATGGCACTGATGCCGTCTTCGGGGTTAACCCCCGCATGTGCGGATTTTCCATAGATGTTCATCTGGATCTCGGCTCTCGCCGGGGCAGCCACACAAATTGTACCCACCGCACCATTGGAATCGAGAGCATAACCGAACTCAGCCTCAATATCTTTTGGATTCATCGCGCGAGCGCCTACCAGACCGGATTCTTCACCGACGGTAATGACGAACTGGATTTTTCCATGTGGAATCTTATTCTCTTGGATAGCACGAATGGCTTCAAGCAGTGCAGCAATCCCTGCCTTGTCATCTGCACCCAGGATTGTCGTTCCATCACTGCGAATCCAGCCGTCTTCTCCGAGCTCTGGTTTAATCCCCTGTCCAGGGGTTACCGTATCCATGTGGCATGTAAAAAAGATCGGCGCAGCCTCCGATGCACCATCCGCTTCCCAGGTAACAACCAGGTTTCCTGCGCCATGCCCGGTTTTCTCCATGGTGTCATCCTCATATACGCTAAGACCCAGCTGGATAAATTGTTCCTTCAATATGCTAGAAATGTTTTGTTCATTCTTCGTTTCACTATCGATCTGCACCAGTTCCATAAACTGATCTACGACACGCTGCTGCTTAATCATAGGACTTTCCTCCCTCTCGTGGATACGGTACAATACAATTAATATGCTTGTTTACTTTTCATTTGTTGAAAGGAGTTCTCTCTTCATGCAAAAAAAGAAATGGTTCAAAATCGTGATCTATCTGATGCTGATCGCCATGATCGGGTCCACCCTTTTCATTGCGCTTGAACCTCTACTGTTTGGATAGAATTTGAAGCCTTTGACTGTCTGATCTAGAGACGGGCAATGGCTTCTTTTTCCGTTATCCAGGTGATCTCATATGGAAAAATACGGCCGAAGTACGGAACAATTTGCTGTGCAACTTGCTCTACGGTGTAGGTTCTACCAGTGATGTCCTCCAGAGAGGTCACACCATACTGCTCGATACCACAAGGAACAATCCCCTGAAAGCCTTCATGCTGAATGCCTGAGGTAATGTTAAAAGCAAATCCATGACTCGTGACGAAGCCCCGCCGATGTTTACAGCGGTTGAACTTCACCCCGATCGCGGCGATTTTCATATCGCCAACCCACACACCGGTGTAAGCTTCTTTCCTGCCTGCTTCAATCCCCTCATCTGCCAGATAATCAATGATTACCTGTTCCAGTCTGCGCAAATATCCGTGTAGATCGAGCGCCTCATCGCGACCGAGAACCAGCAGCGGATAACCAACAAGCTGGCCTGGACCATGATAAGTAATATCACCGCCACGGTCAATTTGAAACAAAGTGATGCCCTTTGCATCCAGTTCGTCCTGGCTGAGAAGCAGATGCTCAGGATGGTTTTGTGATCCGATCGTGTACGTCGGTGGATGCTGCAGCAGAAGCATCTGCTCCACACCCTCACCTTCGTCCAGTTGCTGTACAATTGCTTTTTGGCGGTTCCAAGCTTGTTCATAATCAAGCATCGGTATGTATGTAACATCCAGCGGCTTGTTCATGATTTCCCCACACCCTTCTGCTTCATTGTCCATATATTATCCGAGCGTTTAACCGCAGACAGCGGGAAAAGTGCACGGCCATCGGCACATACACTTTCCCTTGAGGCACCTATTTCATTAATACACCTTGGTTTCCATATTGTATCCTTCAAGATTTTCCTTGACACGCTGAAGGAACCGGCCACAGATGACTCCATCCAGAATACGATGATCCAGAGACAGGCACAGATTGGCCATCGAACGAACAGCAATCATATCGTTAATGACTACAGGCTTCTTGACGATGGATTCAAATGTAAGGATTGCCGCCTGAGGATAGTTGATAATCGGTTGCGACAGGATCGAACCAAACGATCCGGTATTATTGACCGTAAACGTTCCACCCTGCATATGATCCAGCTTCAGCGTACCTTCACGGGTTTTGCGAGCCAGGTCCTCTATTTCACGGGCCAAACCTGCGATATTGCGCTGATCGGCATGCTTGATAACTGGCGTCAAAACAGAGTCCTCTGTACCTACCGCCATAGACAGGTTAATATCCCGTTTAACGATAATTTTGTCGACAGCCCAAACCGAGTTCATGATCGGGTAATCCTTAATGGCATTAACGACACCCTTCATCATGAAGGAGAGATAAGTCAGATTAATGCCTTCCTTACGCTTGAACTCATCCTTGAGCTTGTTGCGCAGCATCACGAGATTGGTTACATCCACTTCGATCATGGTCCATGCATGAGGAATTTCCGATACACTTTGACGCATATTCCGGGCGATCGCATTACGCACAGGGGTAACATCGATAAAATATTCCGATCTTCCCTGCCCGCCACCTTCCACTTCAATCTGCGGGATTTTCGGAGATTCGGTCAGATGAATCCCTGAATGTCTCACGGGAACGCCTGCATCCGCTGCAGAAACAGCTTCTCTTGCGGACATTCCCGTTTCTCCACCACTTTTGTTCAGTCCATTAAACGGTGAAGCGGATGCCGCAGCTGCAGAGGAAGACTGTGCAGACGGCGAACCCGTATGGCCTCCTTGAGCGATAACAGCCAGTACATCCTTGCGTGTGATGCGTCCGCCTGCTCCTGTGCCTTGAATGCTCTGCAAGTTCAGACCGTGCTCTGCTGCAAGTGACTGTACTGCAGGAGAGTACCGATTACGCATAGGCTGATTGGGGTCATGGCCTACAGGAGTCACCGCTCCTTGCTGTACACTGTTCTGCTCAGAGACTTGCGTCACTTGCTCTTCCACTTGTTCATCATTGGCAGCAGCTACCTGCATGCGGCAGATGGCTTCGCCAACAGCAATGGTCGTACCTTCTTCCACCAGAAGGTCACCCATGATTCCATCAACGGTCGACGGAATTTCTGCATTGACTTTATCGGTGATCACTTCACAGATCGGCTCGTATTGTTCAACCCGGTCGCCCGGTTTTTTTAACCATTTACCAATGGTAGCCGAGACCAGCGATTCTGCCAACTGCGGCATAATGACCTCGATCCATTTCATACGTTCAGCCATTTGTTATATCACTCCAAACTTTGCATTTAACCTTTTTTCGAA
Organism: Paenibacillus xylanilyticus; assembly: GCF_047246825.1. Classification (GTDB taxonomy): domain Bacteria; phylum Bacillota; class Bacilli; order Paenibacillales; family Paenibacillaceae; genus Paenibacillus; species Paenibacillus xylanilyticus_B. Next base: position 214,039 of record NZ_JBFOLB010000002.1, read on the forward strand.
TAGGTTGTCGAAACTTAATGGCACCAAACTGAATTAATACTCTGCAAGTGCGCGCATGGCTTCCTTCGCTTTATCCTTGCTCAGCATGTAGAATTTCTCCAGCGTTGGGCTGATTGGCATTGCAGGTACGTCCGGTCCGCAGAGACGCTGGATTGGCGCATCCAGGTCGAACAGGCATTCCTCACTGATAATAGCCGCAACTTCGGCGCCGACACCACCTGTTTTGTTGTCTTCATGAACGATGAGTACCTTGCCTGTCTGACGCGCGGAAGCAATAATTGCTTCTCGGTCAAGCGGCTGCAGTGTGCGCAGATCCAGGACGTGGGAAGTAATGCCCTCTTCGCGCTCCAGTTCCTCCGCAGCCTGCATGACAAAATGCAGCGGCTGGCTGTAACCGATCACCGTAATATCCGCACCTTCACGAAGCACGTTTGCTTTGCCAATCGGAACGATGTAATCGTCCTCGGGTACATCCTCCTTAATCAGCTTGTAGCACTTTTTGTTCTCGAAGAAGAGTACCGGATCCGGATCACGAACGGCTGCCTTAAGCAGTCCCTTGGCATCGTATGCCGAATATGGTGCAATGATTTTCAGCCCAGGTGTACCGAAGAAAATGGATTCCGGACATTGCGAATGGTACAATCCTCCGAAAATGCCTCCGCCAATTGGCGCACGGATGACAATCGGACAACTCCAGTCATTGTTGGAACGATAACGGATTTTGGCCGCTTCACTGATAATCTGGTTCGTTGCCGGCAGCATAAAGTCTGAATACTGCATCTCCGCAATCGGCTTCATGCCATACATGGCTGCCCCAATAGCTACCCCGGCAATGGCCGATTCGGACAAAGGTGTATCCATCACACGCATCTCGCCGAATTGCTCTTGCAAACCTTTGGTTGTGGTAAACACGCCGCCTTTTACACCGACGTCTTCCCCCAGTACAAAGACATTCTCGTCTCTCTCCATCTCTTCTTTCATCGCTAGACGGATCGCATCAATATATTCCATAACCGCCATGATTACCGTCCCCCTTCTTCGCTGTCCGCATAAACGTGCGTCAGAGTGTCCTCAGGTTTCGGATATGGCGCGTTGTCTGCATATTCAGTCGCTTCTTTCATTTCCAGCGCAAGCTGGGAAGCCAGATCCGCATCCCGGGCTTCGTCCCAGATGCCGCAATCGATCAAGTAATTTTTCATGCGAAGAACGCCGTCCTTCTTCCAGTTCTCGTCAACCTCTTCCTTGGTCCGGTAAGCCAGATCATTGTCAGAAGTGGAGTGAGGAGACAAACGGTACATCATCGCTTCAATCAGGGTAGGGCCTTCACCGGCAATTGCACGGCGGCGTGCCTCCTTGACAGCAGCATACACTTCAAGTGCATCATTGCCGTCAACTCGAAGTCCGGGGAAGCCGTAGCCTAATGCACGATCCGATATTTTACCGCTAAGCTGCTTATGGACCGGAACCGAGATGGCATACTGGTTGTTCTCACACATAATAATGACAGGCAGCTTGTGTACTCCTGCGAAATTGGCGCCTTCGTGGAAATCCCCCTGGTTGCTCGAACCTTCGCCAAACGTGACAAATGAAACAAATTCCTTTTTCTTCATTTTGGCCGCCAGTGCAAAACCGACAGCGTGTGGAACTTGAGTTGTAACCGGGCTGGAACCCGTAACAATCCGCAGTTTTTTGTGCCCAAAGTGTCCCGGCATTTGCCGGCCGCCGCTATTCGGATCTTCCGCCTTGGCGAAGGCGGAGAGCATTAGCTCACGAGGCGTCATGCCTACAGCCAATACGAAGCCGTAATCGCGGTAATAAGGTAAATAATAATCGTGATCCCGGTCCAGTCCAAACGCAGCACCCACTTGTGCCGCTTCCTGTCCTACACCGGATACGTGGAAGTTAATTTTGCCGGCCCGCTGCAAGAGCAAGCAACGTTCATCGAACTTGCGCGCAAGCAGCATGTATTTGTACATGTCCAATACTTCTCCATCGCTTAGTCCCAGCTGTTCATGCCGGTGGACCGCATCTGCAGTACCTTGTGAACTCATATGAGGTACCTCCTTTTAATCAGAGCCTATGCCCGTCTTACAACCCGATCTTATAACCTGGTACTAAGACTTGGCTTAACCTTATTATAATCCCTTTTGCCCAAAAAAGGAAAGGACCTTTCTCATCAGCCTGTCCAGACCTACATTCCAATGGCCTTTCCATCTACAGCCAGCATCGCTTCACCCATAATTTCGGACAAGGAAGGGTGAGGATGGATCGTCTGCCCCACTTCCCAAGGCGTAGCATCCAGCATTTGTGCCAGAGAAGCCTCTGCAATCAATTCCGTCACATGGGTACCAATCATATGTACACCCAATATATCATTCGTCTTGGCATCTGCGATTACCTTCACAAAACCGTCCCGGTTTCCATGAACCAACGATTTACCAATCGCCTGAAACGGAAACTTGCCAGTCTTGATTTCGTGGCCGCGCTCTTTCGCTTCACGCTCCGTATATCCGATACTCGCTGCTTCGGGACGTGTGTATACACAACGCGGAATTCGATGGGATTCGACTGCATGAACGGTCTCACCTGCCAGATGATTGACGGCCAGAATGCCTTCATGACTCGCAGCATGTGCTAGCTGCAATCCACCAATACAATCTCCAATGGCATAAATGTGTCCTTCACCAGTCTGCAAATATTTATTAACCGCGATGAAGCCACGATCCAGTTTGATATCCGTGTTTTCCAGTCCAATGTTTTCGACATTCGCCTGCCGGCCAACCGATACCAGCATCTTGTCCGCACTGAGCGTCTCCTGCTGATCATTACTGATTTGAACATCAATCCGAATACCTTCATCTCCTGCTTGATATGACTCTGGCATGATCTTAGCCTTCGTCAGGAAGCGGACTCCACGTTTTCCCAGCAAACGCTGCATTTCCCGCGCCACGTCTTCATCTTCTGCAGGTAATACATGATCGGCGGCTTCGACAACTGTTACTTCAACACCGAAGTCATTCAGCATGGATGCCCATTCCAATCCAATCACGCCCCCACCCACAATGATGAGTGATGAAGGCAGTTCATCCATTCGCAGAGCCTCGTCACTGCTCATAATGTAGCGGCCATCGGGCTCGAGGCCAGGCAGTACACGCGGACGTGACCCGGTAGCAATGATGAGATTGGTTGGCACCACCGTATCCATCTCGCCATCTTCAAACTCTACAGCTACTGCTCCGCTCTGAGGTGAGAAAATGGATGGTCCGATTACACGGCCTTTGGCATGTACGACCTGAATCTTATTTTTTTTCATCAAATATTGAACACCCTGATGCAGCTGCTCCACAATGGCATCCTTGCGTGCCTGCACTTTGGGGAATACCAGCGTTGCGCCAGCCGTCTCGATTCCGTAGGTTTCGCTCTCTTGAATCTCAGCGTAAACCTCTGCACTTCTCAGCAGCGCCTTGCTGGGGATACAACCGCGATGCAGACAGGTTCCTCCAAGCTTGTCCTTCTCGATAATGACGACCTGCTTACCCAACTGGGCAGCACGAATTGCGGCAACGTAACCCCCGGTCCCTCCTCCGAGAATGGCAACATCACATGTAATTGGCATCTTTTATGTTCTCCTCTATCAATATGATTTCGTTATGAATGGAACGATGATGATCAAAATGATTTCTCTTTTGCATAACAATTCTATATTCCATTGTACTCCCCTTGGACAGTCAACTCAAAGTTTGTCCAATGACACATGGACAGCGCACAGAAAGCAAGCTATGATGGAATCAGGCATGACCTGTAAGCGCAACCTTTATTTTACGTCGATATTTGGCAGAAGGGGTTCAATGGTGATGAATACTAGACTGGTCTTTGCACGGTTTTTGGCGATTATGGTACTGGTTATTCCCGGTTTAATGGCCATGAAGGGGTTTTTGATGATGAAAGACGCCCTTTTCTTATTTTATGCCGAGCACGGGAACGAGCAGATTTCTCCCGGCTTTCAGTGGCTTTCCTTTGGAGGCGGACTTCTCCTGTTTGCAGCAGGCATGAGCTTCCTCGGCGGCTGGATTCTCTTCCGGGACCGTAAACGCAATTATGTGGGTCCACGTTTCCGTTCCAAAAGTGCAACCGAACAGGCAGATACACCCGGCAAGCCTTCCTGAGTCCGGGCTTTTTGCCGTTTCCCCTAACCTTTATCATTCATGCAGGATCAAGTATAATGCTTATTTATTATGTTGATATTTTCTGCATAATACAGTACGTTGCTAAAAACAAATTATGCGAAACTCTGACATTAAAACAGACAGGATGGTTCATCATGGTATCGTTTCTCATTACGCTCCAAAGATTGCTCAAAGGCATTTTTCACGCGTTCAAGGACCCCAAGTTTCTCGCACTGTTTACCTTAACTGCAGCAACGCTGCTCTCCGGAACATTATTTTATACCCGTGTTGAAGGACTGCACTGGATTGATGCACTCTACTTTTGTGCCGTTACCCTGACCACCGTAGGTCATCCTGAATTTGTGCCTTCTACCGGATTCGGTAAAGCATTTACCGTGATCTACATGTTCGCAGGCATTGGCCTTACCTTTGCCATGATTGCCAGAATTACAGCAGGTATTCTATTTCCTCGCAAATTGCAGACAGAAGAGAACCCGGAGTAGTGTCCGGGTTATTCGTATAATGCATCCCTCAGCTTCGTTGACATGCGAGATTCTTTGGAAGAAGACTTCAAAATCGTTTTGCGCAAAGTTAGATTACTGGCCTGCAGTCGCTCTACTTCACCAAACAGATCGGCAATCAACGCCTCCGCATCCTCATCAAGTACAGCCTGTCCTTTTAACTTCTCATATCGCTGCTGCAATTCATTTATCACTTCACTCACTCGTAAAACACCTCTTTTCAAATACTACTGCTTAACAACTGCCGTTACCGACAGCGTAATAATCCATATAGTAACACAAAGCAGCTTGGATTAGTTCTAGCTCTGACCGAAGTTTTTGTGGTACTCTGTAATGGTCGCTTTTTTTGTTGAAACCGTATGTGAGAGGAGTAGCAGCACCGTGCAAACAGGACGTATTACCGTAATTACTGGACCCATGTTCAGTGAAAAATCCGGTGAACTCATTCGCCGTTGTCAGAAATTGATTCAATTTGGCCGTAAAAAGGTCGTTGCTTACAAACCAGCCGAAGATGATCGGTTTGCCCAGGACGAGATTGTCAGCCGAATTGGATATCGACTTCCCGCCCATTCCATTCCCCGGCAGTTGACTCCGGAATCCGTGGACATGATTCTTGCTCAGACCAAAGATGCTGATGTAGTTGCCTTTGATGAGGTTCAATTTTTCAGCAGTGCCATTATGGATCTGGTCTCCGAGCTTGCCTACTGTGGTAAACACGTAATTGTGGATGGACTGAATATGGATTACCGAGGCAAGGAATTCGGATATGTTGGCGGTCTGCTCGCCATGGCAGATGACATCGAGAAGCTCTCCGCGTTTTGTGCGGTTTGCGGAAGCCCGGATGCGGCCTTTACCCAGCGTATTGTGAACGGAGAGCCCGTTACCCTTGGCCCTGTTGTCATGATCGGCGATTCAGAAGCCTATGAGCCACGCTGCCGCTGCTGTTTCATACCTCCTCACAAAGTAGAATGCTGATTCAGCTTTCATTATACATTTGGCAGGCGCTGTGAGGCAGAATCCTGCGTAATCTAAAAAAGCCCTGAAGGGCTTTTTTTGCTTTACGTTTCCCCACGATCTATTCGTTGTTTCAATTTATAACAAAAAAGCACCGCTTATTAGCGATGCTCTAATTCGTAGTCTCCCCACTAGTCTCGGGAAACAAAATATTTGTTGGTCATGTAGTAAGCGTCACCGCGTGACGTTTCTACCATTCCTTTTTTTGCATCCAGAAATACAATCTCTTTACACTTCGTGCAATACCATTTGGTCCGCTTATATGGAGATTCCGTTACATATGCCGTGCCGCATTTGCAATCAATTTTCATCAATAGCTCGGTTGATTTATATGCACTGGACAAGCGTTCCAGATTATCCTGCTGCTGTGTGGGCATGATGGTCTGTTGATAATCGGATAAATGATTTTGAACTTTGAAGTCTGCCACGAGGCCTGCATTCAATCCAAAGAACTCTTTCCCAATCTCGGTCACGAAGCGCTTCTCATTTCTGTAGCAATCCAGCCACTCAATAATCTGCTTATTAGACAGTGGAACCGTACCCTTGATACCGCTATTTAAGGTGTAGGTCATGATGTATAAAGTATCGTCTTGTCTACCTGAGTACATTAGAATCCTCCTTCGAATACATTTGCTAATGTACTACAAAAACGCGCATAAATCAAAGCAATGTTATTTCCTGAGCGCAATTCTTCCTATTAAATGGGGAACATTCCTCGTTCATCCGCCAGAAGCTTACAAGAACTGCATACACCTGCAACATTTCCCTGCGGAGCCGCATAATGCACGACGGATTTTACCTGTTTCTTGCAAAGGGAGCAGTAGTGCCTCCTTTCCTTTTTAGGCGTGTAGTCTGATAGCTTCACTACGTTTTGTTTCCGTTTGTAACCGCGCAAGAAGCTCAGCCATTTCATCTTACTCTCAACTCTCTCTATAACCTATTTTGAGCCATTCTCATTCTCTCTCTGAGTCTAAAACTGACTTTGTAAAAATTATGTATACACATCCCAGTTGTGCACGCCTATCTCATACATCTATTCGACGTTTTGATCCTTTTTCCTGTCTTTAATCATTGTACATATTAAAAAAACCGACAAAGCTACTCTTCTTACGAAGAATAGTGATGATGTCGGTGATAATTTTCATTTATAGAAAGTACCCAGCACTTCAAGCGCGGGTGAGCGCTCAATTCGAAACGGATAGATGTATCCCTGATTAAACCTGCTAAACCTGCGACTCCACAGATCCAGCCCGGAGGTGAATTGATAAGCCTGATATACAAATTTGGAGCAATAGTTTCGTTCAATGCTTCGCAGATTGGTTTGCAAACGATAAAACTTCACTTGCTTGTAGTGTTCCTGCACCCATTCAGCCGCCCGTTGTCCAGCTTGATTCAAACGGGAACGAAATACAATGAAGCGGTCCCCTTCGTAGAAACGGGTAAGATACCACTCCAATGAATCGGCAAATACAGGTCCATAAGGATGCACATGATACACTTTGCCGTCGAGCCCGATAATCCCCATATGTCCTGCATAGTAGGTTGACTCCGAGCTTGGTGTATAGACGATATCTCCAGGCTTCAGGTCCATCTGACCAAGCTCTGTAACAGGAAGATCCTGTTGCAAACGTTTGGCTGCGGATCGCTCCCGGCGGCCTTCAACCAGCAATCGATGCAAAGCACCAGCCACAGCAAGATAGATTGCTGCGTATTTGATACGTTTTATCTTGAAACGCTTGACCCATCGCGCGGTCGATGCAGATGCACGCTGAATCGCTTTTTTCATATCTCATCATGCTCCCACTCTGATCTGTTTAATAAATATTGATTTTTCCATTTTACAGGCTCTATTATAGACAGTTGATTGCTCATGTCAATTTCTTCCCAATCTTATGTTGCACATTTACACAAAGTTCATACACAAGGAAAAATAAAAAAGCAGCTTCTGTACGCGCCAGAAGCTGCTGAACTTTCTTTAAAATTGAGTGAAAATTTTTACTATTCTACAACACCGAGGGCTTTATTTTTCTCTTTGAATCGGCTGTTATGCGAAGATACATAGGCTACTTTATCCGCCTCAGGATCCATGTACAGTTTTGCACTGTTCACCGCAAGGGCAGCATCCGTAAATGTCCCTGCAATGAGATACAGCTTGCTGCCATAGTCCACAAAGTCCCCTGCAGCGAATACACCAGGAATATTCGTTTGCAGCTTCTCTGTTGTGGTCACATGCCATTCTCCAAGATCCAATCCCCAATCACGAATCGGGCCAAAGTCACTCTTCATGCCATGGTTGACGATAATCGCATCGACCTCAAGCATTTCACTTTCACCTGTTTCCACATGGGAAATCGTCACATGCTCAATAACCTCACCACTAACACTGTGTAACGTATCCACCGCATAAGGCGTTCGAACATCCACAGAGGACTCTCTCATGCGGATGACATTGCGTTCCAGTCCGCCGAAACGATCACGTCGATGGACAACCGTGACTTGTTCTGCGAGAGCTTCAAGCTCGTTGGCCCAGTCTACTGCTGAATCGCCTCCACCAGAGATAAGCACACGTTTGCCTCGGAAAGGCTCCAATTCCTGAACCGTGTAGTGCAAATTCGTTACCTCGTAACGGTCAGCTCCTTCAAGTTCCAACTTAGCCATCTTGTATATTCCGTAACCAATGGCCATAATCACTGTTCGTGTCCAATGTTTCTCACCTGTAGCAGAAGTCAGAATAATCGTACCGTCAGGTTGACGTTCGAAGCCTTCAATCTGCTGTTCAAAGATAATCGTAGGTTCAAAAGTTCTCGCCTGCTCTTCCAACTGTTTGATCAGATTTTCGCACAAGATCGGCGTCACCCCACCAACGTCCCAGATCATTTTCTCCGGATAAAAGAGCATGCGACCGCCCAGTCTGTCACGGGCTTCAATCAACTTGGTTTTCATATCCCGCATACCGCTATAAAAGGCTGAGTACATCCCGGCAGGGCCTCCGCCGATAATGGTTACATCATATAGTTCCAACTGCTGGTCCATTTTAAAGTTACCTCCGTTAATTCGATCCAGAACATCGAGTATTTGATACCGATTCTCATTATCACTTAATTCTTAGTTTAATGGGAATCTTATCAAATTACAATGGATAAAAACAAAACAATTTTTGTACAAAACAACGATCAATCCAAAAAAAACTATTTGGCATTAACTGTATTTAATAAATGTTCCACAACAAAATCAAGCTGTTTATTGATGGAGTATACATCCGAATAATAGAAGAAATCAAAGTCAATTTCGATTAAACGTCCTTCTTTTACCGCGGGTACGCTGCTCCATACCGGATTATCCGACAGATTGTCTGCTCCTTCATACACAGAACGGAACACATAGTCCCCTAAATACTCGGGAAGAACTTCCATGGATACCGTTGAGCCTGCAGCTTCGGTTACCGTATCCATTTTTTGCTGAACCATATCTGGTGCTTTCATGCCCAAGTACTCATAAATCACCTGAGAACCTCGGCCATATTGCTTGCTTTCCGCAACGGACATTTCTTTCAGACCACCTTCAACGATGGAAACCGTTTTGTCCAGTATGCCTGCATCAGCAAGTTTTTGCTTGCCTATTTCAACTTTACTGTTCAGCTCGGTAATTAACTTCTCAGCTTCCTGCTCTTTGCCGAAAATATCTGCGATATTCCGAAGTCTTTCTTCAGTAGTCATTTTTTCGTAGGGAATGTAAACAGTGGGTGCAATATCTTTTAATAGCGTATACGTTGCTTCCGAAGGAACAATAATCAGATCAGGGTCCAGATCAATGACAGCCTCCGCATTTGGTTCAAACCAGCTTCCCAGTGAATTTACACCTTCAAGCTCATTTTTGTATGCTGCTCCATCAAATACTTCCGAGGTGCCGATCGGTTTAATACCGAGAGCAACAACATCTCCCTGAAGATAGAGCACAACAACTCGTTTGGGATTTGTCGGGACAACGACATCTCCTTTTACAGTAGAAATCGTTCGCGTTTCATTGTCTTGGTTCGATTGGCTGCCTGCTTCCGAGGATGAAGATACCGACGTACTGCTGGTATTAGAACGGATACCCATGCCTTCGCTGGTAGCTGGCGTTGTTCCTGACCCTGCGCCACATGCGGATAACAGCATGGTCAGGCTTAACAAAGCAATAAATATCATGTTGGAGCTAACTTTTCTTTTTTTCATTGATGTAGACCCTCCGTCTATATATTGATAATGATTCTCATAATCAATATATCTCCGCTTCGATCTTCCGCCAATGGACAATTCAGAGACTTTTAATGGACGATCCTCTGCCGATCCCTGTCCTCGTATCTCTTTTTGATAATGAGTCGGGGACAAACCCGTATGTTTTTTAAATATGCGACTGAAGTAGTAGACATCTGAATAACCGACTTCCGCAGCAATTTCTCCCAAGGTTGCATCAGATTGTATGAGCAACTTTCGGGCCTCGGCCAGCCTGATTTGAATTAAATAGTCAATCGGGCTGGAGCCTGTCTTTTGTTTAAATTGCATTGATAAATGACGGGAGCTGAAATTGAACTGTTCTGCAAGAATATCCAGGGTCATGTGCTCCCTATAATGAGCATGTATGTAACGAAGTACCTGTTTCACAGGGTCTGGACGAGCTGTACGAATTTCTTGCTCTGCCAGTTGAAACATGAGTTCATGGACAAATTGATAAAACAGGCTTTTCACTTGAAGCTGGTCCATATGGTTTGCTTGAATCCAAGCCTTCTCCATTTCATGTATATAACGCAGCAATACAAGTGGACTGTCCGGTATAAACGTATATTGAAGAGCAAACGGTGCAAGTGAAGTTTGTTCCAGTCGCCATATGTTACGGGGTTTCGGAAAGGCAAGAAATGCTCGGTAAAATAACAAAACATATTCGAATTCATCTCTAGCTTCAATATCGAGTCTTGACCCCTTACTTCCATGCTGCAAATGAAAACGCTTTGCTTCATGCTTTTGTCCATCCATTTCAACGAAAGCGCTCCCCTGTAAAACATACATAAAGCTGTTGGCCGGTAGATAATAGGCTTGAATTCGCTCCCCTGCCTCCAGAACAACCCGGCGAACGTCCAATATTTTGACCGCAGCCTGATTCCAAAGTTGTATCTGTTCATTTGATTGCATCACATTCTCCCCAATCTTACCTTTCGAGTGCAGCTTCTAACTGATTCCCCCCATTATAAATGATAATAATTTTCATTATCAATAGAAAAAATGTTCGGACAAACTCAAACTGTATCCTCATTTCCACAAATAATGCTGCCAGCAATGGATTTACACACTTTCTTAATTCGGGTAGCTTCACTTACAATCTGATCAATACTTTCATACTTCTGTCTGACATTAGTGACCACTGCTATGGATACCGAGACCAGTGGGATGGGTCGGTTCAGTCCAGATCGGCCTTCCCCCAATACGTATTGGTTGTCCAAATCTTTCTGATCGTAAAACGTTCTCTTAATCTTCTCAAATCCTGCAATTACCTCTTCACTTATCTGCCTGAAATTATGATGATTCAAAATGGCAATGTAATCATCACCACCAATATGACCCAGGAAGCCTTCCGGAAAAACAAAATACTGACGCAGAAGGTTCGCCGTTGCCTGGATAAGCTGATCGCCCATCTTGAACCCGCAGCTGTCGTTGTAGGATTTGAAATAGTCCAAATCAATATACAGCACGCTGAACTGATCGAGTTGGAGGGACTGATGCAGTCGATCATCGATGATCCGATTACCTGGAAGTCCTGTTAACGGGTTCATGAATATGGCCATCTCGGCCCGAACGTCAGCAACCGCAAGAAGTAAACGGCGAATACTTACAGCTCCAACCAAATGGTTTTCTGAGGTAATCAGCACAAGATCATATAATTCTTCTTCCGCTCGGTTCATCGCTTGCACACTTACATCCGTTATGAGTTCCGAATAATCCACAACCAGCGCACGAACATTCATTACGAGCTCAACCGGACGACCCATATATAAATTATAGCCATATTGTGTACCGATCTGCTGAAAGAAACGCGCTCGCATCATTAGTGAAACACTCTCTTCTCCGACAACAGCCAAGCCTTCCAGATTGGGATTGGATTAAAAATCTTATAGACGATATCGCACTTCGTGCCAGGTGTAACTACAGGAATAGTTTCAGCTATTTCACCTATTTGCGTAAAAATATCGTTCTCCCCCTATGTCCATTGTCACACAATTTGCTAACCACCATTTCTAAATAACTAAACGGTCTAGAGAGGCAAGGCAGGACGCTTCAGTTCAACGTCAGGCCTCCCAAGTGCATACCCCTGCCCATATTCGATACCTGCATTTCGCAGATAATGGATTTCTTCGTCACGCTCGATCCCTTCAGCTATAATGTGTGTAGCCGAGTCTGCTGCATACTGTTTGAGAATACGTACAATGTGCTGCTGCTCCGGCCGTGTATCCACATGGTTTATGAGCGTCCTGTCCAATTTTATGAAATCCGGCTTTAAACTTACAATTGCCTTAAGACTACTGTAGCCGGAGCCAGCATCGTCGATTGCTATGCGAAAACCTTGTGATCGGTAATTCGAGAGTATGCGTTCAAATTCCACATAGTCATGTACAGCCTGCTTTTCAGTTAACTCAAAGATAACCTGTTCAGGTGACATACCATAGCTGTTCAGAAGTGTAATGGTTTCTCCGTTACGATAAGTCGAGTCCGCCAAAACTTGAGGATGGATGTTGAGAAAAATCACTGTATTTTCGGGATAGTTCTCTTTCGACAATAATAATTTAAAGCGTTCAATCGAAACTTCGCGACAAAAACGCTCAAAAGCAAAGACTTGATCTGTGTCACCGATAAATTCATAAAAAGATTCCGTGTTCGGAAAAAGTGGGGAAACCGGTGGACGATTCAGGATTTCGTAACCCCGACAGTTCCCATCCTGTAAATTTAAGATAGGCTGAAAATAGGTAGTCAGCAATTTGCTGCGTATAATTTCCTGCAGTCCGCTGAATTGCCTGTAATGCTGATGCGATTTTTGAAAGGATTTATGGAAATACCTGATAAAATAAAACAGGTCATTTTTGTATGTAGTGGGGGAAGCTTTGCTTTTCATTCAAAATTCCATCCTTTATACCTATAATTATGCTTTGTCAGTGGTCACATCGTACCATTTTCCAACTCAAAAAGCGTTAACTGCAGGTAAAATATGAAAAAGCTTTTTAGTTTGAGTAATTAATGGTTCATGAACTTTTGTAAAATGTGATGAATTCTACATGTCATTCTATAGGTAGCCTAAAATAAATGCCGCTATTTATTGGTCCAAACAGACCTCATAAATAGCGGCATTTAATGTTGCTATTGCTTTCGTACTAGCTTAATTACTCCTGACCCTTTCAGGAGACCTTATGCTCAATTCTCAGCTTGTCTGCAACCATTGCGATAAACTCGGAGTTCGTTGGTTTCGACTTGCTGATGTTGATCGTGTAGCCAAACAGGTGGCTGATGCTGTCGATGTTACCGCGTGTCCAAGCCACTTCAATCGCATGACGGATGGCACGTTCGACGCGGGACGGCGTCGTTTTGAATTTTTCGGCAATGGCAAGATACAGCGTTTTGGTGATCGCACCCAAAATTTCGATATTGTTATATACCATTGTAATCGCTTCGCGCAAATACTGATATCCTTTAATATGCGCAGGAACGCCGATTTCATGTATGATGGACGTGATGCTGGCATCCAGATTTTTGTGTTTGCCCATAGGCACCACATTGGATTTGTTCATAAACATGGATGAGCTGCTGCTGGAGCCTGAAGAGACAGTTGTCTGGGATCCAACAAGCTGGCGTACCCGGTTAGCGAGCACTTCCATGTCAAATGGTTTGAGGATGTAATAAGAAGCTCCGAGTTGCACGGCACGCTGTGTGATATTCTCTTGACCGAATGCCGTAAGCATGATCACTTTCGGTTGTGGATTTAGGTTCAAATTGCGGAGACGTTCCAACACACCCAATCCATCCAGGTGAGGCATAATAATATCCAGAATCAATACATCCGGCACATCACGGCTTTGCTCCAACAACTGCAGCACTTCTTCACCGTTGTAGGCAATTCCGGTAACTTCCATATCTTCCTGTTCGGATATATATTCGGCAAGCAAATTCGTAAATTCACGATTATCATCAGCCAGCAATACCTCAATTTTTTGCAAAACGGTATCCTCCTTTGGTTTAACCACGGTTTCGTACATTTCCTTACAGGTTAAATTTTCGACACAGGAGAGGAAATTCCTTCTGTCGAAAATTATTTTTCTTTATTTTTTTTTCGCGTTGCTATATAATAAATAATTTATTTCATTATGTGATAATAATCTATCCCATTCGACAAAAAAATCTTAAGGCGGTTTAACCGGCCTTAAGATTTTTTGCTTTTTCCTTTTTGATCATGACTCCGGCATCCTGTAACATCCACTCAATGAAACATCCATAACCCGATTTCGGATCATTCACAAACACATGTGTCACTGCACCAATCAGCTTGCCGTTTTGCACGATTGGGCTCCCGCTCATTCCCTGTACAATGCCCCCAGTCTTATCAAGCAGCTTCGGATCGGTAATCCGAAGGACCAGACCTTTGGTTGCAGGTTCCGATTGATCGGCCACATGTACAATGTCTATAGAGAAACGCTCAACCTGCTGTCCATCCACAACAGTCAAAATTTCGGCCGGCCCTTCCTTCACTTCATGTGAGAAAGCGACAGGAATTCCTTTGGTGTATAAACTGTGATCCGGATTGTCAGACATCTTACCGAATATGCCAAAAGCCGTATTACGCTCAATATTGCCTAAAATTTTGCTTTCCTTAAGAAAATGGGCGCGCTTCTCACCCGGATCGCCGGATTCACTTTTGGAAATGGACGTGACATTCGACTGAACAATTTGACCACTGCCGACAACAATGGACGTTTGAGTATTCATATCTGTAATTACATGTCCCAGTGCACCGTATACGCCCTGATCAGGCGCATAGAACGTCAATGTACCTACTCCAGCGGCAGAATCACGAATGTACAATCCAAGCCTCCAGGCTTGATCTTCGGCATCATATGCTGGCTTTAATTGCGTCTTAACCGTTTCCTTCCCGCGTTTCAATACAACATCGATACCTTTTTTGCTTTTTCCCGCTTGCTCCACGGCTTCTGCAACACCTGCAACGCCATCAAGACGTTTACCATTCATATGGGTAATCAGATCACCAAGTTTAATTCCTGCGGCTTCTCCTGGGGAGACCCTCTGATCTCCTTCAGCATGTACCAAGTGATGACCTACAACCAATATGCCAGCTGACTTCACTTTTACGCCAATGGTTTGACCCCCGGGTACAACTCGCAAATCCGGAATGACGTTCACATTCACCGTTTTGACCGGAATTTTGCCCCACAACTTCAACGTTAATTTTGCTTGCCCCGTCTGCTGGGGATGTAAATGCAACGGTTGCTGCTTCGTGACATGTACAGCGTGCTCCTGCCCATCCAAACCAACGATATCGGGTCTGTCTACAACGGCACTTGAAGCTGCCGGTACAGCGAGTCGTACATCAGCTTGCCTACCTGCAAATACCTGTAATTCGTCAGGCAATGAGGCATAACTCTGCACAGGCTGAATCGCCTGGCTGATCACACATAGAAAGAAGGCAAATAAAAGACCTAGCAATTTCTTCCTGAGGGGGGAATTCAATGGCTGTCACACTCCCTTTGCTTCTTTCGCTTGACGAAAGGTGGTCGCCAATTGCGTACCTATAAGATAACCTTGCCCCCAGGCTTTTATTACTGTCAATCATTACGCCGGCCGCTCGTTTCCCCCTTTTTTGGCTTCCGCCAAATTCAGCATTTCCTGTGCGTGATGCAGCGTTTTTTCTGTAATTTCAACACCACCCAGCATACGTGCCAATTCCTTCACCCTGCCCTCGTTTGACAGCGATTCCACCTGCGTCATTGTACGCCCGTCAACAACATGTTTTTCGATGAGATACTGGTGGTCTGCCATACAGGCCACTTGTGGCAAGTGTGTTATCGAAAATACCTGACAGGTAGAGGATAACCGGAACAACTTTTCCGCAATGGATTGAGCCGCTCTTCCGCTTACTCCGGTATCCACCTCGTCAAAAATTAACACAGGAATTCGGTCATGACGTGCGAAAATGCTCTTCATGGCAAGCATCATACGGGACAGCTCACCGCCCGATGCAATTTTACCAAGCGGACGCAATGGTTCGCCCGGATTCGGCGATATGAGAAACTCCGCATTATCCGCTCCCTGGCGACTTAGGCGAAGCCTGCGGCCGTTCCATTCAATCCCCTTGGGATCTTCTGACGGCGTAATCTGCACACGCAGCGTTGTACGCTCCATCTGTAAATCCTTCAGCTCACTCTCCACCTGTGCAGCGAGTTCATCCGCACACTGTTTGCGTACACGGCTCAGATCCTCTGCAGCATCCATCACCAGAACCAGCAGCTTGTCGCGCTCTGCACGCAGTTTCTCCAACCGCTCATCCTTGTTTTCCAGCTGGTCGGTTTCATGGCTGATTTGCTCATAATAATTGAGAATGAGTTCAACACTGTCCCCATACTTCCGTCTCAGTCCAGAGATTAAGTTTAAGCGCTGCTCCACTTCCTCCAGTCTGCCGGGGTTAAACTCAATTTTCTCACGATAATCCCTCAGTTGGAATGTAGCATCCTCTAATTGATAAAACGCGGACTGCAGCTGCTCCACTATAGGCTGAAGTCCTTTACTGTCATAACCGGAGATATCTTCAATACGTGACAGGGCAATACTAACCGCCTCGAGTCCGCGTTGACCACTAAGTAGATCATATGCACCGGCAACACTGTCCATCATTTTCTCACTATGGGATAGTTTGACCCGTTCTTCACTGAGTAATTCATCTTCCCCATGGGTCAGTCCGGCTGCTGCGATTTCCTCCAGTTGAAAACGGTACATGTCCAGCAGTTGATACGCACGCTGACTCGACTCCTGAAGGGCACGCAGTTCTTTTTCAGCAGTAATAAACCGACTATACCGTTCCTGATATTCCGATTTCACTGGACCAATGACTGCAGCACCGTATGTGTCCAATAACCCCAGATGGCTCTCAGCTCGAAGTAAACTTTGATGCTCATGCTGACCATGGATATTAATCAGTTTTTCCCCCACTTCACGCAGCATCGTCAGATTGACCAACTGCCCGTTAATGCGGGATGTACTTTTGCCCTGGGTATTCAGTTCACGTCTAATGACGAGGTGTTCCTCAGGTTCGCATTGGATACCGAGCTTTTCAAGGGTTTCCCATACCGGATGACCCTGCTCCATCTCAAAAAGAGCTTCCATTTCGGCCTTGTCACAACCGTAACGAATCAGATCAGCCGAACTCCGACCACCTGCGATTAAACCGAGCGCATCGATAATGATCGATTTACCTGCACCTGTTTCTCCAGACAACACATGAAACCCTGCGTGGAATACAACATCCACTTCTTCTACAACAGCCAGATTACGAATCGATAATGTAACTAACATCAGCCAAAGCACCTCCGGATGACAAACTCAGCAATTATGTTTTGAATCGTATTTTCAGGAAATGTAACCCATAATTCGCTCAATAACCGTGACGCTGTTATCTTCAGTACGACAGATGATGAGAATCGTATCGTCACCACAGATTGTACCCATGACTTCCGTCCATTCGATATTATCGAGCAATGCCGCGATGGAATTTGCCGTTCCAGGCAGACATTTCATCACAACCAGATTGTTGGTATGGTCTATGTGGAGAAAATTATCAACCAATGCCCGCTTCAGCTTCTGGATCGGATTATACCGCTGGTCTGTTGGCAAGGAATACTTATACCGTCCATCATCCATCGGTATTTTAATTAATAACAATTCTTTAATATCACGGGATACCGTGGCCTGAGTCACCTGAAAACCGGCTTGACGTAGCGCTTCAACCAAATCATCCTGGGTTTCTATTTCATTCTGACTAATAATTTCACGTATCTTAATGTGTCGTTGTCCTTTCATACATGCCTCCAGTTCAAATAGTTGCCACTGATCTTTCAGTCCAAATCATCACCATCGTATACATCTTCCTCATAATCCATCAATCGGATGACATTAACGCTGGATTCTTCCGTATCAACATACAATAGGCCTTCACAGCCTGGATACAGTAATAAATAATATAAAAAACGATCTCTTATTGCCGGACCTGTAAATTCCACTGGCTGTCTGCGCCGGGAGGTCTTTACCAGATACCTGACCTCATCACGCTCAGCCACATAATCAACGAACAGCCGACTGTAAAAAACAGACTCATTGACTTCAAAGGCGAGCGGTATTTTCATTTTGCCTCCGATGACTTCATACCCTTCTGCTTCAAGCAGATCAACAACCGGGGAATGCTGAATATCGGAATTCAGTTGAATCCCTGACAAACTTACAGGTAACGGTCGATTGAGCCATTTCCGTAAGCCGTAAAACAGCCATATGATTAAAATGACAGCAAGTACACCAATAACGATCGTGTCAGATTGCCCATTCATCATCGTTCACCTCGAAGACTTATTCGAGGTCCAGCAGTCAATCTCCTGTTATTAGGATCACCTTTCCAGCGAAAAGAAACCCATCCTATGATGAGTTTCCCGTAAAAGTATGAGCAGCTTCCATTGCAACTTGATGCGCCAATGCATCAAGTGAAGCCAGATCCTTCTCTTGTTGTGATGCGCCCGGTTCTTCCAGACGCCAATGAGCGAGAAATTCGATATTGCCTTCTCCACCTGTGATTGGGGAAAAGGTTAAGCCCTGAAGACTTAGCCCAAGCTCATTCGCAAAATGGAGCATGGTTTCCAGCACTTCCTTGTGTACTTTTGGATCCCGCACGACTCCCGACTTGCCCACCTTTTCGCGTCCTGCCTCAAATTGAGGTTTGATCAAAGCAACAATGTCTGCCGGCTGCTTCATAAGAGCAAGCAGCGGAGGCAAAATAATGCGCAGAGATATAAAGGATACATCTATGCTGGCAAAGTTCGGTACAGGCCCAATTAGGTCTTCAGGAGTTACATAACGAAAATTGGTTCTTTCCATCACGGTAACCCGGTCATCGTTGCGTAGGGACCAGTCCAACTGATTATAACCTACATCAATCGCATATACATGAGAGGCTCCATGCTGCAATGCGCAATCCGTAAATCCACCAGTTGACGAGCCGATATCGAGCATGACCAGACCATTCATGTCGAGACCGAAGTGTCGAATGGCTTTTTCAAGTTTCAATCCGCCTCGGCCTACATACGGATGCACCGAGCCTTTGACTTTCAGTTCAGCTTCCCGCGGTATTTTCATGCCTGCCTTTTCGATTCGTTCATTGTTGGCATACACCAGTCCAGCCATGATTGCCGCTTTTGCCTTCTCACGACTCTCATAATAACCCTGCTCGACCAGCAGAACATCGATTCGTTCTTTCGGGAGTGACATGTCTTTCTCCTATCATATCGTTAATTCATTTTATTTTGATGATACACCCATGTTTTCTTTTCAATTAAGAAGGAAAACGGGTTCTGGACATACCATAAGAGGATTGAGCTGCCAAACTGCGCAACTGCACACACACATTTTCCACAGTAAGTCCAACCTCAGCACGTTGTTCGTTGATGCTGCCGTGTTCAATGAAGCGATCCGGGATGCCCATAAGCTGAACATGTACATCATAGAGACCCTGCTCAGCGTAAAATTCAAGAACAGCGCTACCCATGCTGCCCGCTTGCGAAGCTTCTTCAAGCACAATCAGTTTAGTGCCACGAACCGCCAGATCACGAAGCATTTGTTCGTCCAGTGGTTTGAGGAAGCGCGCGTTGATAACTCCAGCTGTGATGCCTTCCTTTTTGACGGTTTCAGCTGCTTCCTCAGCAACTTGCACCATGGAACCTGAAGCAATGATGGCGTAGCCTTCAGATGGTCGCAACTGTTCCCAGGTGCCAATCGGAATCGGAACAAGCTGTTCATCCAGCGAAACACCAACTACATTGTTCCGAGGGTACCGGTAAGCAATGGGTCCTTCATTATAATCAAGCGCCGTCTTCATCATGTGGCGCAGTTCATTCTCATCTTTTGGCATCATGAGTACAATGTTAGGAATATGTCTCATAAAGGCCACATCATAAACCCCTTGGTGTGTCTCACCATCAGGTCCTACAAAGCCCGCACGGTCGATGGCAAAAATCACATTGGCGTTATGGCGACAAATATCATGTACGATCTGATCATAAGCACGCTGCATAAACGTCGAATATACAGCAAAGATCGGCTTCAATCCTTCCATGGCAAGTGCTGCACACATGGTTGCAGCGTGCTGTTCAGCAATCCCCACGTCAATCATGCGATCCGGGAATTCCTTGCTGAACGGAATAAGTCCTGAGCCCGTCGGCATGGCAGGTGTCACAGCCACAATTCGCTGATCTTCCTTGGCAAGTTCAACCAGTGTTTGCCCGAATATTTCAGTATACATTGGTTTGCCTACTGCCTTAAGAACCTGACCCGATTCAATTTTGTACGGCGAGATACCATGCCATTTGTGTGAGTCTGCCTCAGCAGGCTGGTATCCTTTCCCCTTGGTTGTAAGAACATGGACGAGGACAGGACCTTCAACGTTATCTGCCTGTTTAAAGGTTTCAATCAATTTGGGAATATCATGTCCATCTATGGGTCCCAAATAAGTGAAGCCCAGCTCTTCAAACAAGACGCCCGGAACCATCATATATTTGACGCTATCCTTAATCCAGCTTGCCGATTTGGCCAGACGGTCTCCAATGGCAGGAATCTTTTTGAGCATTCCTTCCACATCATCCTTGGCTTTTAGATAATGACGATCGGAACGGATTTTGCTTAAATATTTATGCATTGCCCCAACATTGGGAGCAATGGACATTTCGTTATCATTAAGAATGACCATCAGCTTTTTCTGCTCATGACCAATGTGATTGAGTGCCTCGAAGGCCATACCACCTGTAAGTGCCCCATCCCCAATCATGGCGATGACCTGATTCTCTTCACCCTTGAGATCACGCGCAAGCGCCATTCCCATGGCTGCAGACAATGAAGTACTGCTGTGACCAGCTTCCCATACATCATGTTCGCTTTCATTACGTTTGACAAATCCGCACAATCCATTGTGCTGACGCAACGTATCGAAACGGTCCATGCGTCCGGTAAGAATTTTATGCACATACGCCTGATGCCCTACATCGAAAATCATTTTGTCTGCCGGACTGTTATAGCAGTAGTGCAGGGCTACCGTGAGCTCAACCACGCCTAAATTCGGTGCCAGATGCCCCCCGGTCACGGACAATTTCTCTATCAGAAACTGCCGAATCTCCGCGGACAATAAAACAAGATCATCCTGGGACAACGATTTTAGATCACTTGGTTGTTTAATTTGTGGAAGCAGCACGAGAATCTCCCCGCTTTCCTAGATTGTTTGATTGTTTGGGTAATGCTTTTTATTACATATTTTATTAAATGACATTAAATCATTATAACATAAAAGAACAGGAATCATAATTTGCGGCACCATACTCCAGTTTACGAGCATTTTCGCCAGCAAGGCAAATGGATTGACCCATCATTATGTATCCGTAATGTCAAAGGAACAAACCGAATGCAAAAAGCACATTAATATAATTACACCGATCTGAATCTTACGAATCAGCAACAAAAGAGTTTCATGACAAATGCCTAGTGATCTCTGTTCATTAAATAATCAGCAATTTCCATCAAGCGTGATGAATCTTTCAACTCCGCTCTGCCAAGTGCGTCTTTTGCTGATTGTGTCAGGAGTCTCACCTGCTCCAATGAAGCTTCCATGCCAATAAAGAATGGATAAGTCACCTTTTGCTGATTCACATCACTTTGGGTTTTCTTGCCCATTTTCTGTTCATCCCCAGTGAGATCGAGGATATCATCCTGAATCTGGAATGCAAGACCAAGATCACGTCCGAACACACGCAGAGCTTCTAATTGCCCCTTAGTTGCACCACCGATGCGGGCACCCGCCAGTAAGGAAAACACGATCAGGTCACCCGTTTTATGCAAATGAATGTATTGCAGTTGTTCGATATCCGTCATTCCCTGCTCGCCTTCCATATCGGCCACTTGTCCGCCTACCATGCCTCGGGCCCCAGCCAGCTCGGAAAGATCTTCAACAATGGAAAGCAATGCTTCTGCCGGCACACCACTCTTGCGACCAGCCTGCACAACACTATAGAAGGCATGCGTTAACAAGGCATCTCCAGCAAGAATAGCCGTTGCTTCACCATAAACCTTGTGATTCGTTAATTTTCCCCGACGGTAGTCATCATTATCCATTGCAGGCAGGTCATCGTGGATAAGAGAATAGGTGTGTACCATTTCCACGGCGCAGGCTACCGGAAACGCAGCTGTACGCTGCGCACCGAGGGCTTCCGCCGCAGCAACGACCAGAAGAGGACGAAGGCGTTTGCCTCCGGCCATGAGTGAATACTGCATCGCGTCACGCAGGGACTGAGGTACATCCCAGTGAACTGGAATAATTTCCTTTAATGCTTCCGTTACCTGATCCGTTGTATTTTGAAGATACTGTTCAAAGGAAAGACGACTACTCATTGATTTCACCGCTCTCAACTTCGGAAGCTCCGAACGGCTTCTTGCGAAGTTCCCCATCTTCTTCTACGATCATCTCAATTTTACGTTCCACTTGTTCCAGCTTGAGTCCGCACAGCTGTGAAAGTTTCATGCCTCGCTGAAACAGATCAATCGCCTGCTCCAACGGAACATCTCCATGCTCCAGCTGAGCCACGATATCCTCAAGTGCCGCCATTGCCTCTTCAAAATTCAGTTCCGGTTCATTCGCCATGGATGTTGTCGTCCTCCTTCATTCCCCAAACCTGACAGTCCAGCTGTCCGTCTGTTAATTTGATTTTGATAGAATCTCCGGGCTGTACTTCCTTCAACGATTTAATTAGCCTCTGCTCCTGTTCGTCATACACCAGACTATATCCGCGTGACATGACTTTTAGCGGGCTAAGTGCATCGAGATGGCGTACGGTAGATTTCCATTGCTGCTGCTTTGATCTGACTATAGACCTCATCGCAAGTTCCAGCTGACGGCGTGCTGCCGCATTTTCACGTTGTGCTGTATTGACTTGTTCCCGTGGATTGAATCGCTGCAGGGCTGCACGGAGACGCTCCTGTTTTTCTGCAGTCCATTTCATTCGTGTATCCACAGTCCTCAAAAGACGCTGATGCATCATATCCAATCGCTCGGTGTGCTGCATCAATGTCCGCCTTGGATGAACAAGTACCGGCGAACGTTGTAATCTGGCAAGGCGCTCACGGTTATGGACAGCACGTTGACGAAGACTATGCTGGAGCTGGCGCTGCCTTTGCGCAATTTGGTCCAACAACTCGGCACGATTGGGTACGGCCAGTTCAGCAGCTGCTGTAGGCGTCGCAGCCCGCAGATCTGCTGCAAAATCTGCAATGGTAAAATCCGTTTCGTGTCCTACTGCAGAAATAACAGGAATGTCTGAACCTACGATGGCTCTTGCGACCATCTCTTCATTGAAAGCCCATAACTCCTCAAGTGAGCCCCCGCCTCGACCCACGATCAGCACATCAGCTTCACCAAGAAGATTCAGATTGCGAATAGCTTTTACAATCGAAGGAGCAGCGCCCTTGCCCTGCACCAATACGGGATACAGAAGCACTTTGGCAGAAGGAAACCGGCGTTGCAATGTAATCATGATATCCCGGACTGCAGCTCCCGTAGGTGAGGTAACAACACCAATCGTTCTGGGATACCGAGGAATAGCCCGTTTTCTGGACGAAGAGAAAAGCCCCTCTTCCTCAAGCTTATTCTTCAGCTGCTCATAGGCCAGATAAAGGCTTCCAATACCGTCAGGCTGCATATGAGTGGCGTAGAATTGATATTGACCGTCCCGCTCATACACCGAGACATTGCCACGAGCAACAACCCTTGCACCCTCTTTTGGCACAAAGGGCAGTCGCTGATTGTGGGACGCGAACATAATCGCCTTAATTCGGCTGTCCTTGTCCTTCAATGTAAAATACATATGGCCGCTGGAGTGATGTGTGAAATTGGAAATCTCTCCACGCAGCCAGACGTCCGACAGGACCTGATCGGATTCCAGTTTCATCCGGATATACCGATTCAGGTCTTTGATGGAGTAGATCTGCCGCTCTGCCACTGGTTTAACCTAGGCCAATCCGTGAGCGCGTTTGGCAGCGATCAGTGTATTTTGCATCAGCATGGTGATTGTCATCGGACCTACGCCGCCTGGAACCGGAGTAATTGGACCTGAGACTTCCTTCACACTCTCGAAATCCACATCTCCAGCCAATTTGCCATTGTCCAAACGGTTCATGCCAACATCGATGACCACAGCACCTGGTTTTACATAATCAGCATCCACGAAGTTTGCACGACCGATCGCCACTACCAAAATGTCCGCTTGACGTGTAATTTCTTTCATGTTAGCCGTGCGGGAATGACACATTGTAACTGTTGCATTCTCCCGTTGAAGCAGCAAGGATACCGGTTTTCCGACAATATTGCTGCGTCCGATGACTACAGCATGCTTGCCCGACATTTCCAGACCTGTCCGCTTGATCAGTTCAATCACTCCAGCAGGAGTACATGGCAGCAAGCTGTCATCACCAATCACAAGATTACCAACATTGACCGGATGGAAACCGTCAACGTCTTTTTCAACCGCAATGGCATCAATAACGGCTTTCTCCTCAATATGCTTCGGTAATGGAAGCTGAACCAGAATACCGTTGATCGATTTTTGATTGTTCAGCTTGTCCACCAGAGCAAGCAAATCCTCTTGGGATGTATTTGCATCCAGACGATGTACCTCGGAGTAGAACCCGAGATCGTGGCAAGCTTTTTCCTTATTCCGCACATATACCTGGGATGCCGGATCTTCCCCGACGAGCACAACAGCCAGACCAGGCACAACCCCCTGTTCGCTAAGCTGCTTTACTTCTTCAGTTATGCCTGCACGGATCTCCTGGGACACTTCTTTACCGTTAATAATAGATGCTGTCATTGTACTCTCTCTCCCTTATGTGAACATTTAATAAGTAATCGCAAGTTTAGGACAATTTTTCCTTGATGGTGCTAACTTCCTGGATCATGCGTCCAAGAACACCGTTGACAAACTTCCCGGATTCATCTGTTCCAAAATGTTTGGAAAGTTCGATCGCTTCATTGACCGCTACTTTGGCCGGAACATCATCACGGAAGACCATTTCATAGGTTGCGAGCCGCAAAATCTGGCGGTCTACACGAGACAGACGGCTGATCTGCCAGCCTTTGAGATAGTCCACAAGCAATCCATCAATAGCTTCCTTGTGATTCCATGCTCCTTGCACAATTTCTGTTACATAGCTGCGCATCACATCTGCATCGTGAATAACAACTTCAGTTTCATTTTCGTCTGCAGCTTCATTAATCAGCATATTAACCGCTTCTGCTGCACCCACTTCATTCATTTCCATCTGATACAGACTTTGTACTGCAATTTCCCTTGCCAAACGTCTTTTCATGTCCTGCCTCCTGCAGCGCTCTTTGGAGCGTCATCATGCTTATTTTAAAATAAAAGAACCATCGCGCATCACACTTCTGACGTATGTTGGAGTGGCCCTCACGGTATTGTTATTGTTATCCCTTTTCACAAAAAAACCTGCAGTACGTTTCCTCCAAAAAACGGGCATATTAAACTAAGCTCTATTTTCGGAAGAAACATATTGCAGGGTTCAGGTGGCTCACTTAAACGGACGCCAGCGCTCCCCAAGCCATTGTCCCCATTCCCTCCAGGGAATGAAAGAGCCCAGCTTCGAATCGCTTCGTCTGCCTAACGTATAACCGATGAACACCAAGAGTGCAAAGAACAACATATCCCAAAACCCGGTAAACAAATAAAGAAATCCAAAAAAGATGCCGCCCACAATTCCGGTTATCCGGCCTCTGTGACTATCCCAAATCTCTCTCCACAGCATCAGTGAAACTCACCTCATTCCACTCGACTCTTGTAGTTAGGCGACTGGGTAACATTGGCAATATACACGGTAACAAAAGACACCGGAATTCCCGTAATCTCATGTACATGATCATGTATCGCCTTTTGCAAATCCGATGTCAGCGTTGGAATGGGCGTCTCGCCATCCACCACTGCACGGATCATGATCTCCAATCCCGATTCAACCACACGAATACGTGCCTTGACATCACGTACTCCCCGGAAGCGGGAAGTCGCTTTCAGACAGAGATTTTCAATCGTCTCCATTGAGATCTGCACATCACCGTATTCCGTACGCTGATCTACAGATGGCAACGAAGCACGTCCACGCCGTACCGAGATGTAAAAAAAGCGCAAACTCAGGATAAACAAAATCGCAGCTGCAACAACGGCCGCAACAATGACGTTCTGTTCCTGCTGGTAATTCAATTCGTAAGGCAGTACTCCACTAATGAGTAGAATGACAACTGCCGATATTGCTCCAACGCTTATGCTGTATATAAACAACAGAAGCCGATCCAGTATTTTCGCCACGAACTGCACAGCCTCCCTTGCTCACTAACATTGCTCTTAACCAGTACAATGCATAAAATCAACAGCCCCCATGGAAAAGATCACCATGAAGACCTGTCCAAGACGGGATAACCCCCGGCAGCCGTGCCGGGGGAATCTGTCTTCTTTTATTTTACACGCTGACTGTTCAGGTCAATCTCTTCGACTTTCTCGGTGCTCTTGAACTGAACGTCATGAATATGCACATTAACCTCGTTCACATTCAATCCAGTCATATTCTCAATGGAACGTTTAACATTTTGTTGAATTTCAGTTGCCACTTGTGGAAGACGATAACCATACTCGATAATAACCGATACATCCACTGCAGCCTCACGTTGACCCACTTCCACTTTTACGCCTTTGGAGAGGTTTTTGCGGCCAAGCAATTCAGCAAATCCACCAGCGAAACCGCCGCTCATGCCAGCTACTCCTTTTACCTCAACCGTAGCCAGTCCAGCGATCACTTCGATAACTTCAGGTGCGATCTGGATTTCACCGATATCCGTTCGTTCAAATTCTGTCGGCAGTGTACTCATAACTGTTCAACACACCTTTCGCGTAATAAGTTTGCGGCCATCCGTCAGGGCGCTGTCCTACGGGCTTGATGGCCTCTAGGCACCCTGCCGGTCCGGTTTTACCGGAACTCCTGCAAACTTCACCACAAATATGCGGGCTTATCCCTTGCAGGAGACATGCGCTCTTATTATTACATACTATATCATTTGGGCTAGTTTATGACAAACAAGCCCAATATGCCTGTTAAATCTCGTTTTCCTCGAGGAATTTAATATCAAAATCACCCCGAATAAACGTTGGATGTTCCAGCAATTTCTGATGGAACGGAATCGTAGTGGAGATGCCTTCAATGGCGAACTCACCGAGTGCACGTTTCATCTTGGCGATAGCCTCTTCCCTGTTCGCACCCCATACAATCAATTTTGCAATCATGGAGTCGTAAAATGGAGAGATCGTATAGCCCGGATACGCTGCACTATCCACGCGCACACCTGGACCACCTGGTGCAAGATAGAAACCAATCTTACCTGGTGAAGGCATGAAATTGCGTTCCGGATCTTCGGCATTGATACGGCATTCGATCGACCAGCCGTTGATAACAACGTCTTCCTGACGGAATGACAATGGATTACCCTCAGCAACCGAAATCATTTCACGAATCAGATCCACACCTGTAACCATTTCCGTAACCGGATGTTCCACTTGAATACGCGTATTCATTTCCATGAAATAAAACTCACCCGTAGGACTGAGCAAAAATTCAAGTGTACCTGCTCCCGAGTAGTTTACAGCGAGTGCTGCCCGTACTGCGGCCTCACCCATCAGTGTTCGTACTTCTTCATTAATAACAGGACAAGGAGCTTCTTCCACCAGCTTCTGACGACGGCGTTGAACAGAACAATCACGCTCGCCAAGATGCACTGCATTCCCATGCTTGTCCGCAATGATCTGAATTTCCACGTGTTTCATGCCGGTGAGGAATTTCTCGAGATAGACTCCGCCATTGCCAAAAGCCTTTTGTGCTTCCTGCTGGGCAGCCGTAATCTGTTTGATCAGCGCTTCTTCATCTTCGGCAATACGGATCCCTTTACCTCCGCCACCTGCGGTAGCTTTGATAATAACAGGATAGCCGATATCTCGGCCAATCATAATCGCTTCTTCCATGCTTTCGACGAGACCGTCAGATCCCGGAATGACCGGAACGCCTGCATCTTTCATCGTTTGCTTGGCGACAGCCTTGTCACCCATTTTGGTTATCGCTTCAGGGGAAGGACCGATAAAGGTAATATTGCAGGAATCACAAATTTCCGCAAAATCGGCATTCTCCGCAAGGAATCCATATCCAGGGTGTATTGCATCACATTCCGTCAATGTCGCTACACTCATCAGGTTTGTGAAATTCAGATAGCTGTCCTTGGACAGTGTAGGTCCAATACAATAAGCCTCGTCTGCAAGACGTACATGCAGAGAGTCCTTGTCCGCTTCCGAATAGACCGCTACTGTCGAAATACCGAGCTCACGACAGGCACGAATAATACGTACCGCAATCTCGCCACGGTTCGCAATTAGTATTTTTTGAAATTTCATTTCGTTATTGTCCTCCTTCGAAGCTCATGCGGTTGCCGCTCTCCGGCGATTTACCGTTATTCCGGTTTAACCAGGAACAGGGGCTGTCCATATTCGACCAGCTGTCCGTTCTCAACCAGCACTTCAACGATTTCTCCCTTGATGTCAGCATCAAGCTCGTTCATCAGCTTCATCGCTTCAATGATACATACCGTTGTTTTATCAACAACTTTATCACCAACGCTTACAAAAGGACCCGCTTCCGGTGAGGAAGCTCTGTAAAAAGTACCCACCATCGGAGATACAATTTTATGTAAATGGCTTGTAGTATCAACTTGCGGAGCTGCTTCTGTTGCCACTGCAGCAGGTTGTTGTACCTGAGGAGCAGCAATCACTTGCGGTTGAACCGCAGCTGCCTGAACGTACTCGGTTTTACCCGGTTTGCGGATCGACAAACGTGATCCTTCATTTTCAATTTCCAACTCCTGAACGGAACTTTCATCCACCAGTTTGATCAGTTCTTTGATCTCACTCAATTTAAACATTTCCATTATTCACTCCTTCGGCATCATGCCAGTCTCACTAGGACGGTCATATGGCTTTATGTATTATATCATAATCATTAAAAATGGAAAGAGCCCGAGACTTTAACAAGCTCCCGGGGCACTTCTCCATGGATTGGATTACTGTTCCGTTACGTACTGCACGCTGATTTTGTTTTGCGTTACGGCAAGCTCTTTCATGACCAGATCCACGATAGAGACCGCCTGCTTTACATCCAGTTTATCACTAAGCACGACCACTTTATACTTGTCGGCATCTTCTTGTACGATCGCGTTGGCAAACTGTTGGGACAACGTTTCTTCAATGCCGTTGATTTTGGCTTCTTTTTCCTCCAGTGTACGGAGCTCTTCAGTCGCTTTGGCATTTTCCTCTGGCGTTTTGCTCAGATCGCCAGCGATCGTCATAAGCTCCTCATACTTGCGATTGTTGCTCTCTTCACGCTGCCATTGATAGTTCTGGAACTGGCTGCTGGCGGATGCTGCTGTATTTTGTTCTTCCATTTCTTTCAATACTTCTTCATCCGTTTTGGTTGCAATTCCCTCTGTTTCGCTGCCAGCAGCGTCAGGCGCTGTAGTTGTCCCTTTATCCGTTTCTTGATTTGCTTCTGGCTCGCTAGCCCCCGGCTCAGATGCAGGAGCTTGCTCCGTTTCAGCAGCTTCCTGCCCTTCTGTGGCCGCTGGATCTTCAGTCGGCTCGGAAGCTGGCTGCTCGGAAGCATCTGTACCTGTTACTTCGCCGCCATTAACAACTTCGTTTACAACCAGACCTTCTGTAGGATCAAGGATGCCGGCTGTCTCTTTCACTTCCCCCTCCTTCATGCCATCCACCTGCTGACTCTCGGCAACTGGTGCATTAACCGGACCAGAATCCTCAGTGAACAGATAGTAAGCGGATAAAATGACCATCAGACTCAGCATGGAAACGAGCCATACCGTTTGGCGTTTGTTATTCATAAGAATTTCCTCCTCAAAATTAGCTTGATTCATATGATAATCGGGCCATGCAAATGATCGATCTTGACTAGTCCTGTTTACGCGGAACAACCGATATTCGGTAAGCTGCGACATTCAGTCCTTTTTCTACGGCATCTGTAATCAGATCTTTTACAACCTTGTTTTCGGCGCCTTTGGCAACAACGAGCACCCCCCTGATCTGTGGTTTGAGTTTTTTCGTAACAATCGGTGTCTGATCCCCTGAGCTTTCATAAGTAATGATCTCGCCATCCCGGGTGTATTGGGTCATGTGCCGTTTACCCCCGTTGGCATCGGTCTCCTCAGTAAGTTGCTGTGAATCTTTTACATTGCGTTGTACAACCAGTTCCTCGGTTGAATCCACGGTGACCATGACATCCACAGTCCCTACACCAACGATGTTTTCAAGCACACCTTTGATCTTGTCTTCAAATGCAAATTCTATGGCCTGAAATGGATTCTGATCTGCCGTATCACTTGGTAAAGATGCCATGGATGCTACCGGATCTGGAGGTTCCCGGCCGATGTTCTCGGAATCAATTTTTTTAACATTGACGAACGAGTTGAACAGCATAATTCCTACCCCGATCAAGCCCAGAATGATAAGCCAGCGGAACGTCTGGCTTCGCCTGGCTCCGCCTTCTCCTCCGCCGAGCAGGGCTTCAATCTTTTTTAGCCATTGCCTCATCGGATACCCTCCTTGTTTATAGTGCCTCAGCGTTTTTCTGTTCCATTACCTGTACCTTGGTCGCATCGATATCCCACTTTTCGGTCAGCAGTGTAATAATTTGAACGGCCCGCTCCGAGCGAGATGAACTCTGCTCTTCTTGGTGACTGCCTCCGGAAGTACCGTTAACAGGCTCGGATTCTGCTCCCTTCGCTTCATCCTGATCGGGAGAACCTTCATTCGCTGCATTTGGGTTATCCCTCTCTTTTCCCACCTCAATCTGTACTTCAGGCACCTGTACCTGTCCAATCTCGATTGGCTTCGGGGAGGTTGAGGGTGCATTAGGTCCAGTACCATTTTCAGACTCGAACATCGGACTGGAGTTTACCGCCTCATCTTGCTGTTCAGAATCATTCTGCTTGATACTTCCAGGTGAGGCCATTTCCACCATGACTCTTTCAATCACAGGCAGGTCCGCCGCAGAAGAAGCTTCTGTGCTGGTTTGAAGGTTTGACATGACCAACTGGACTTCAACGGATTGAACACGCTCTCCCGTCGTTTCCTCGATCTGCCCCTTCATCACATTCGCCAGTTCTCGTGCTGTCCACTGCAGCGATTGTTCCTGCTCATTCGATTGCAACTGCCTGCCTTGTGCCAGAATCTGTTCCAGTGTGACATTCCCATCAGATGGCAAATCCATCGCTGTCATGGCCCGCTTCAGTTCACCCACCGGATCACTCCGCAGCAGCTTGGTGATGGGAGACAGGAGCGTGAGGAGGATAAGGAGGCTCAGCACAAGCTTGACGTAACGCTCCATGGAGCGGTTGGGCAACAGCATATCCACAAATGTTGCCAGCAGAACGATCATGATCAATTCCCGGAGCCAGCTGCTCAGCCACCCCATCCTTCCAGCTCCTTTCCTGTGTCACCCGCTCACCTCATCATGATTGTCAGATTCCCCGCCGTAAGCAGGATCGTTATGGCCAGAAAAAACATCAAGCCTACGGCCGCCAAAGCTGCGAATACATAGATCATTGATTTTCCGATAGCCTGCAGGCACCCAACGATCGGCGTATCTCCGAGCGGCTGCATAATCGCTCCGGTAATGTTGTAAATGAGGGCAAGTGTCAATATTTTAAGTGCCGGAAACGCGCATAAAAACAAGATGATGATGACACCTGTTAGTCCAATGGCATTTTTAACCAGCATTGAAGCGGTAATGACCGTGTCGGTTGCATCCGCGAATGTTCTTCCCACAATCGGGACAAAATTGCCTGCAATATACTTGGCTGCTTTGAGGCTTACACCATCTGCAACGGAGCTTGATGCACCCTGCACGGAAATAACGCCCAGAAACATGGTCAGCAGAATGCCAAGCAAGGCAATGCTAATGTTGCGCAGCAGATCAGCGAGCTGGGTCAGCTTGTACTTGTCTGATATCGAACTGACAAGGTGCAGTACAGCCGAGAAGAACAATAGCGGAAACACCACGATGTGAATCAAAGTGCTGACCAGATGGATCATGAAAATGATCAGCGGATGCGTGACAGAGACGGTGATGACATTGCCCATGGAGGCCAGCAGCGTGAAAAGCAAAGGCACCATAGCCATCATGAAGTTAACCATGCCTTCGATGGCATCCTTGGCATATCCAATGGCCACACTGAAGCTATTAATTGCAATGACGATAATGACCATGTAACAAATGGAATAGGCGATTTTACTAATATTGTTTTTCTCAAATGCCGTCTGCAAGGTCTCTAAAATCATGCTCAGCACACTCAGCATCACAATCGTGACCAAGAGTTTGCCGTTATATAAAATCTCATGCAGCATGAAGGTCCCGATGGCAACAAACACCGATTTCAGGCTAAATCCCTCATTACCGGGAATAAGCATATCCATGAAAGAAGGAGTCTTCCCGTCTGGAAAAAAACCTCCGTATTGCTGCATGAGCTGGTCCCAATATTTCTCCACCTGATCCTTGGGGAGCTGGTCAGCCTGCTGCTGCATCCATTCATCTGAAGGCGAGCTTGCTGCAACCTGTCCCATAATGGCAAACAGAAAACACAGCACCAGCACGATTGTAAGGGGCCATCGCGGCTTGTCTTGCAAGATGTTCATTCGCTTCCGCTCGCCTCCTTCCTAGACCGGCATCAGCTTCATGACGGTTTCAATAATAATGCTGATGATCGGAATAGCGAGTACGAGGATCAGCACCTTGCCGGCGAGCTCGATTTTGGAAGCAATGCTCTCCTGGCCGGCATCCCTGACAATCTGTGCACCAAATTCGGCAATATAGGCTATGCCAATGATCTTCAGTACGGTTTTCAAATAGATGTTTTCCATACCTGATTTTTCGGCCAGCCGCTTCAGCACCTCAATCACTGCGCCAATCTTGCCAATGAGCAGCATGAAAATGACAATGCCCGTAGCAGCTGCAATCAGAAAAGCAAACATTGGCTTCTGTTCTTTAACGATGAGAATAAGAACTGTTGCTATCAGGGCCAGACCCACGACTTGGATAATTTCCACAGGTCACCACCATCCCGGCTTCATGACCGTTTTCATTGAAACAGAAATATCGATTTGATCTCTTGCAGCAGGCTGTCCAGCATGCGAACAACCATGAACAATACAACGACAAATCCGATTACGGTCACCCAGTGCGCCATATCTTCCTTTCCCATTTGTTTCAGCACCGTATGAATCATCGCGATGATGATTCCGATGCCCGCAATTTGGAAAATTGCGTTCACTTCTAAATTCATGACCTTGGCACCTCGCTATCCCGGCAATTTCAAAAGATCAGAATGACGATTAACGCTCCGACAAGCATCCCGAGACTTCGGCTCATCCGTTCGTATTTCATTTGGTCGGCCTGAGCACGGGATTCCTCATGCATAAGTTGTTGAATGGCTAGCGAAATGTGTTTGGTCTGATCCTGACGGTCGCTGGTGCCAAGACTGTAGCTTAATTGCAGCATAACTTCCCTCTCATCCGCTTTCATGGCTGATTTTCCCCATGCTTGTTCAATTCCGGACTGTAGACTCTCTCGTGCAGTATGACCCAGCGGAGGCTCCATCTGTCTGGCTGCATGGAGAAACAGCGTTTTGACGGGTTCTCTGGTTTGTGCGCCCATTTTCCCCATCGCATCGGGAAGCGGGGTTAGTCCGTAGTTGATTTCAGTCATCAATCGCTGCAGAGCTGCAATCAATTCTCGCAGCTGCTTAGGCCTGAGCGCATACTGCTTCGCACGGTAGAAGCCGGCGAGTGTACTGGCAAGCAGGATAATTACGGCACCGAGCATGTTAACCAAATGCCTCACCTCCTGCCCCCGAATGCTGAAGACCTCGCATTTTACCATCTGCAAGTCTGAAGCTCATGCCTTGGCTCGTCCGTTGCAGCTGAACATAACGCTGGAACATCTGCGCGGCGATCAGGGTACGCAAAGCCGGTCTGGATGACAGCTCGGCGAGGTCTCGGCCGTGCGCGGTTGCAATAACCGAAACACCGGAATGAAGAGCTTCCATTACGGCTTCAGCATCTTCCGGGCGACCGATCTCGTCCACAATCAGCACATCCGGAGACATGGAACGAAGCATCATCATCATGCCTTCGGCCTTTGGACAACCGTCCATAACGTCCGTTCGAGGACCTATGTCAAAGCCGGGTACACCTTTATAACTTCCGGCGATCTCGGATCGCTCATCCACAATGCCAACCTTGAGACGGGGTCTGAGCCCCTGAACCAGCTCACTCACACCTGTAAGTTTGGTTCCACTGCTAATCTGCCTGGCCAGATCGCGAAGCAGCGTCGTTTTCCCTTGCTGGGGAGGTGAAAGTATCAAGGTATGGAACACCTGTCCGCTCTTCATATCAAGAAGATGAGGCAGGATTCGATCGGCTACTCCATGTACCTCCCGAGCAACCCTGACGTTGAAACCATTAATATCACGCAGATACTCCACCCGGCCGCCGCTAAGTACGGTTCTGCCAGCCAATCCAATTCGGTGCCCTCCCGGAATCGTGATGAATCCTTTGCGCAGCTCCTCTTCCAATGTATAGAGCGAATGGTTGCTGATCAGATCCAGAAGCCTGTGTGTCACCTCTTTTAAAGGTATGTAGGCTTCTTCAGGCTTAGCTGTCGGGCTGCCCTGTGGGGTAAGGAAGTGATAGGAGTTCCCTGCATTGATCTCGAGCGGCCTTCCTTCACGGATACGTACTTCCTCCACTTGCTCCAATAAAGCGGGCGGCATCCTTCCCAGAATGGTTCGAATCGGTTCCGGAAAGAGATCCTTCCAGTTCACCTTCATGAATAGGCCCCTCCAACCCTTGAAATCATATTTGCCGCGTATCTGGTGCTTGTTCCTATCTCAAGTTTATGCCTGTACATTCAATTTATGACGCTGAAATCTAGCATTTCTTCAGAACAGGGGTGAGAGTCAAAAATCATAGACCCATGCCTCTTCTAGGCACCCGTCTATATCATTGTGCATATAGTGCTTGCAGACAGGTGAAATCCATTCCGGAAGGAAGACAGAACCACCTATCCCCAAATGAAGAGAGGAGTTGTGGGGAGTGCAAGTCGATGTGGTAGGAAATGTGAATGAAGTTCGACGAATCGATATCGCAGGTCGAAGTGCCGTAGTGATTGACGTGCTGCGTACAACAAGTACCATTGTTACAGCTCTGGCATACGATGCCGCGGCTGTCATCGCTG
Organism: Paenibacillus xylanilyticus; assembly: GCF_047246825.1. Lineage (GTDB taxonomy): Bacteria > Bacillota > Bacilli > Paenibacillales > Paenibacillaceae > Paenibacillus > Paenibacillus xylanilyticus_B. Next base: position 249,463 of record NZ_JBFOLB010000002.1, read on the forward strand.
TGGAGACCGTTCCTCAAGCCAAACAGATGACAGTAAAGGATTCAATTCGTGGTGGGGAGCGTTTCAACAAAAAAATCGCTGGGTTCGAGGCGGGCAATTCCCCCTATGAATATATGACGCAGGACATTGCAGGCAAAACCGTTATACTGACCACAACCGATGGGACGCGCGCTTTGATCAAAGCTGCCAGGGCTAAACATGTGCTGGCGGGCTCGTTTCTGAACGTGCAGGCTGTCGCCGCTGCTCTCTGTCTGCTCCGAAGAGACGTTCTATTGTTATGCGCAGGGGATCAGGATGAATTCGCACTGGAGGATGGCCTGTGTGCAGGATGTATTATTGAAGAGCTGTATCGGCAGTCCCTTTTCCCGATCAGGCTAAACGATCTGGGCAGGGTGCTTCATCAGGCGGCTGCTCAATGTGAAGACACGCTGCCGGATCTTGTCCGGGTATCCACAGGCGCAAGGCGACTTGAAAAAATGGGCAGGATGCATGATGTCACCTACTGTTCGCAATTAAACTTGCTGGACTGCGTACCGGAGATGAGAGAAGGTTATCGTATGGAATTGCTTCGGGGCATGGAAGGGGAGAAGCTGTCCAAATTGCTGTGATCCGTAGAAAAAAGGTGTTCTGCCGCCTGGTGGCGATGCAGAACACCTTAAAGTTCATTTCCTATTCAGACAGATTATCTGCGAACTTGCGGACCACCAACAACGGCCTGTTCTGCCGTGTCAAGATCGTACGCTGTATGCAGTGCCTTAATTACCTCATGAAGTTTATCACCATCAATGACACAGGATACCTTAATTTCGGACGTGCTAACCATTTTGATGCTCACGCCTTCAGAGGAGATCACCTGGAACATTTTAGCTGCAACGCCCGGATGGCTGACCATGCCTGCGCCAACGATAGATACTTTGACCAGATTTTCTTCAGACGTGACTTCACGGTATGGCAAACGGCTGTGGAGGCCTTCAAGGACACGCAGCGCGTTCTCGCGATCAGACAGTGCAACCGAGAATGAAAAATCTGCTTTACCGTCCATAACACCACTTTGCACGATAATGTCGACATCGATCTGTTCAGATGCCAGCGCACCAAATACCTCGGCAAGAACTCCCGGTACATCCGGAACTCCCAAAATACTGATACGAGCCACGTTTTTGTCATAGGCAATTCCGCTCACCACGACGCCTTGTTCCATTGCTGCTTCCTCCTTCACAACCGTTCCTTCATTATGGTTAAAGCTGGATCTTACAATTAAAGGTACACCGGAATGCTTCGCGTACTCCACCGCACGCGGATGCAGTACCGCAGCTCCGAGATTTGCAAGCTCCAACATTTCGTCATAGGAAATTTCCTTGAGTTTGCGCGCCACTTTTACAATCCTCGGGTCTGTAGAATAGATTCCATCTACATCCGTATAGATCTCACACGCATCGGCCTTAATGGCTGCTGCCAGTGCTACAGCCGTTGTATCAGATCCACCACGACCAAGGGTTGTAATCTCTCCATCTTCCGTCATGCCCTGGAAGCCTGCAACAATAACAATATTTCCTTCAGCGAGCGCTTCATTCACACGTTCCGGATGGATATCGTTAATACGAGCTTTTCCGTGTACGGGTTCGGTACGGAATCCCGCTTGCCATCCGGTGAACGAAATCGCTTTACGGCCCAATGCCTGAATGGCCATGGATAATAACGAAATCGAGATCTGTTCTCCTGTGGTTAACAGCATATCCATTTCGCGTGCAGGCAGTTCACTATTCAACAGTTTCGCCTGGTCAATCAGATCATCTGTGGTGTCTCCCATCGCCGAAACCACAACTACACACTGATGTCCTTCATCAGCTTTTTCTACAACACGTCCGGCTACACGCTTCATGCGTTCCGTATCTCCGACCGAGCTGCCCCCAAACTTCATGACGTACAATGACAACGCAAATCCACTCCCTACCTTGTGCAGTATGCATAATTATGTCCATCGCCATTATTCTCTCCGAAAAATGACTTTAACCCAGTATATTACGAAAGCGTGCGATAGGCTAATCTTTTTTCGAAAAAACCCTCTGCCAAATGGTTGGCAAAGGGTTGAAATCATTGTGTATTTAACTTACACCCTGTGAAAGTTACGCGCGGGAAGAGTATTTACCTTCACGTGTATCGATCAACAGCACGTCGCCTTCGTTGATAAACAATGGCACTTGTACGTTCAGGCCAGTTTCCACTTTAGCGTTTTTGGTAGCACCTTGAGCTGTATTACCTTTAACACTTGGCTCAGTCTCGATAACTTTCAACTCTACGCTTGTTGGCAGGTCGATACCGAGGATTTCACCCTGGTAGCTAACGATTTTTACGTTCATGTTTTCTTTCAGGAAGTTCAATTCCCATTCCAGTTGGTCACTTGTCAGCGTGAACTGGTCATATGTTTCGTTATCCATGAATGTGTGCTCTGCACCACTTGCATACAGGTAAGATACGCCACGGTTTTCGATGATGGCACGTCCGATCGTTTCACCTGCACGGAATGTACGCTCAACGGTGTTACCGTTACGCAGGTTTTTCAATTTGGAACGTACGAAGGCAGCGCCTTTACCTGGTTTAACGTGTTGGAAGTCAAGTACTGTGAAGATGTCTCCATCCACTTGTACGGTCAAGCCTGTTTTAAAATCGTTTACTGAAATCACGAAAAATCCCTCCTGATATGGTTGAAAAGTAGGCGATATAAGACGATGGGTTAAATTATAGGCGGGTTCATTTCTGAATTGATGACCATGTGCTACGTGACCGTTACGGGTTCGGATCGTTCTTCCGATCGCTGTTGTCTCCTCATTTTGCCGATTATACCTTGGTATGGTTGAAAATGAGGAGACAAAGGCGAGCGCTTTGCTTCTTCAGAATCGATTCCGCCCCTTCACTACTTTTGCAATGGTCCAGAACAATCAGGAATAACCTGTACCTATAAAATAAAAATCGTCTTATATCGCTAGTGGCTAGAATGTTAGCCGATGACGGTAAACTTCTTGTCCGACTTCGTTAAGATATGAATGCCTGTTTCCGTGATAACCACGTCATCCTCGATCCGTACGCCGCCAAGTCCGTCGATGTAAATCCCCGGTTCAACAGTTACCACCATGCCCGGTTTTAATACATCGTCACTGAGCTTGGACAAACGTGGAGCTTCATGGACTTCCATACCCAAGCCGTGGCCCGTGCTGTGTCCGAATTGATCTCCATATCCGTATCCTGCAATGATATCACGTGCCAGTGCATCTGCTTCCCGTCCGGTCATGCCCGGTTTCAGGTTCTCAAGCGTATGTAACTGGGCTTCCAGTACAATATCATAAATTTTACGCAGCTCTGGTACAGGTGTACCCGTTGCGATGGTGCGTGTCAGATCTGAACAGTATCCGTCAAGCAAAGCACCAAAGTCAAATGTAATTAACTCATTTTGTCCAATCACCTTGCTGCTCGCAACGCCGTGTGGCATCGCGGAACGTTCACCCGAAGCTACGATGGTGTCAAAGGAAGATGATGTCGCCCCATGCTTGCGCATGAAAAACTCCATTTCCAGATCCACTTCACGCTCAGTCATGCCCGGTTTGGCAAACTGTAAAACGTGGCTAAACGTAGCATCCGCCAGATCAGCGGCTCTTTGCATTACAGCGATTTCATCCTCGTCCTTGAAGATACGAAGTTGTTCCACAATTCCGGATACTGCTTTCAGTTCAATGGACTGAAGTGCTTCAGCATAAGACGAGTGTGTGCCAAACGTAACCGTATCCTGCTCGAAGCCAACCTCTTTGATGCTCGCTGATGCAAGCAGTTCTCGCACCGATTCCATCGGTTTCGCTCCATGCTCTACTACAGTAAATCCTTTAGCTTGCTGCGGTGCCTGTGTCATATAACGGAAATCGGTCAGCAAGTATGCTTCCTGTTCCGTAATCAATACATATCCCGCTGAGCCTGTAAAGCCCGTCATATAACGACGGTTAATGGGGTTCGTAATCAGCATTGCTGAGAGTTCGCGCTCACGCATGGCCTCACGCAACTTATTTACTCGTTTGTTTTCCATCGGTAACCCTTCTTTCTCTCACATTCCCGGGTCCCCGGCTCAGGTTTGTTTGTCCAGATGACGCACGAGAGCCAGCAGTCCCAGTTCATAGCTTACTTCGCCAAATCCGGCAATCTGCCCGATTGTTTCTGCAGCAATTACTGAATGATGTCTGAAAGCTTCGCGTGCATGAATGTTGGATAGATGAACTTCCACAGTGGGTACTTTCACTGCATTGATGGCATCACGTACAGCATAGCTGTAATGGGTTAGCGCTCCGGCGTTCAGCATGATTCCGTCCGCATCGCCCATCGCGGCGTGAATACGATCGATGATGTCCCCTTCGTGATTGGATTGATAAAAAGCGATGGAGACGCCCAGCTCCTCTGCCTGTCTGCGAATTTTGTCCTCAATATCCTTCAGACTAAGCGTTCCATAGATGCCGGGCTCACGTACGCCGAGCATGTTCAGGTTCGGGCCATTGATCACAACAATCCGTTTCATAGCTGCTCCATCCTTTCTGCAAATAACCATCTGCTATTTTAACACAGCCATTGCCGGATTGAGAAGCTTTTTTGCGGCTATGCTCCCGCTTTCTGGGGCTCGCGTTTCCGTTCGTCCGTGAACTCCATGGCTACGGTATAGCCGATGAACAGTCCCCACAGCAGAAAGAAACAAAATTCCGTAATGATTGAATCCCATGTCAGACTGCCTATAGGTTTCACCATCTCCAGTTTAGGACCTACCAGAACAAAGATGATCAGCCACCAAACGATCCCGTAGCCAATGCCGGGTAAGGGACCTTTCCATTTTCTCAGGGTAAATGTATAAATCAATGCGGCCACAATGGAAAACACGATAAAAAACAGCCAGCCTGTCAGGTGCCCAGCAGCGGTATATATATAATCATGTTTGTAAAAGGGCTCTGCCAAAAATCCCAACGGCACACTGCTGAAGTGCAGCAGGTAGTTTAGCCAATGCACTCCCCCCCAGATGAAACCCGCAAAAAATCCGAGCTCTACTGCAAAGGGAAACGGTTTGGTATAATAATGCTGCCCCTGGCGCTGTTTTGAGCGTCTGCCCCGATTCGTATTATCCTTCACATCCCCATGTTTTGTATCCTTATGAGATGCGTGTCTGTCTGTATATTCTGCCATCTATATTCTCCTTTGCTCTAAGTCTGCTGTGTCGCTTTAAAACCGGATTTCATTCATTCTCTACCGGGTAGTATGTTCAGAACAGGACAAACTTAACAACAACATCCCTGGATTGTCCCTCAAACTAGAAATTGGTCTCAAAATTCGATACAATAGGGATATCAAACTACCTTTGAACCAGAGGGTATAGAACAGAATAGGAAGGTGAATAATTTGCCTCAACAATCCAAGCCTGTCAGCTACGGGGGGCAAGCTGTCATTGAAGGCGTAATGTTTGGCGGTAAACACGTCAACGTTACGGCTGTTCGAAGAAAAGACGGCGAAATTACGTATCTGGAAGTTCCCAAGCAAGACAAGACCTGGGTCATGAAATTGCGGCGGATTCCGTTACTGCGCGGGATTGTCAGCATTATAGATTCAAGTGTCAAAGGAAGCAAACATCTCAATTATTCTGCTGACGCTTATGCTGATGATGAACTCGAACCTGAAGAGAAAGCGAAACAAAAAGAAAAAGAAGGTTCCGGCTGGAGCCTTAGCATGATTATTGGTGTCACCGCCGTAGCCATCCTTTCATTCCTTTTTGGTAAAATTGTGCTTACGCTGCTCCCTGTTGTCATTGAGAATTTCTTGTTCAAAAATGCATTCGACAATCAGTTTTTGCATAATTTACTGGAAGGCGGCATCAAGCTGATTCTGCTGCTTGCCTATCTGTGGCTGATTTCACAGACGCCGATGATCAAACGTCTGTTCCAATACCATGGAGCAGAACATAAGGTAATCAGTGCTCATGAAGCCGGCGAAGAGCTTACACCTGAAAATGTTCAGAAATACAGTCGACTCCATTACCGCTGTGGAAGCAGCTTTATTATGCTGACGGTGATCATCGGTGTATTCCTGTACTCCCTTTTCACCTACGACAACCTTTGGGAACGGATGGGACAGCGCTTGCTGCTGCTGCCTGTAGTTCTGGGAATTTCCTTCGAACTATTAAAGATGACCAACTCGGTACGTGACATTCCTGTACTGCGTTATCTCGGATATCCCGGACTTTGGCTGCAATTGCTCACTACCAAAGAGCCAACCAACGAACAGGTGGAAGTATCCATCGCTTCGTTTAACCGTATGCGTGAACTGGATGCCCAGCTTGCTAATGTATCAGCTACGTCGGAAGTACCCGTTGCCACACTCGATCCTGTGAAAGGGTGATTGATATGAACAAGCAGGCGGTCATGACTATTGTTTTTTGGGCAGCCATTGCTCTTGCTGCCTTTGGAATAATAAGCTCCCTGGGAAGTAAGGGTTTATTCGGTTTAGTTATTCCTGTTGTTGTTCTTGGAGCTATATTCCTGCTATATAAATATCCGCCACGGCGTTGGGCACGCAAAACCAAGCCAAAGATTAAACCTTCGGCACGTACAATGGCCAAAGTGAAAGCCCAATCCGGAACCGGAGCAAGAAAGAGCAGCGGTTCCTCCAAAAAACGCAAAGATTATCCCTTTCATGTCATTCAAGGAAATAAAGGAAAAAGCGACGAAGATATTCCGAAGTTTCACTAGTTTCGATATGGAATATGGAATTGCAAAAAGCACTGCTTCTTAACAACGAAGCAGTGCTTTTGTTTTTATACGGGCGTTAGCGGCGGTGTTTGTGTCAGCTTCTCCCGCTGCTCTCTTTTTTGTTTCTCCAGCTGTTCATCATAAAGCTTTGTGTTCCAGTGACTGAAGAACTCCGCCCCTGCGGCAACACCCGATAAATATAATGCCGTACTTTCCTGCACGGACAGATTAAACTGTGTTGGTTTAATGCCCAAGGTTGGTATTTTAACTGTTCGAAAACGATTAATCTGTTCTATATACCGCTCATCATGGGCCGTAAGCATCGTTTCAACCAGCGCCTGAAGCATGCTTAGCGGGCCTTTGATCCTGCTCGGCTCCCCTTCTGTTTTGCCAACCATTTTAAAGCCAACCACGGGAATAATGTCTCCACCGCGCGCCGTACGTTCACCGTCAAACAGCCATAAGGGGAAGTTACTAAGCAATCCTCCGTCCACTATATACACAAACTGATCCGGAAAACGCATGCCTTTGGACATCACGGGTGACCTTCGGATGACCACGGGATCGAAAAAATACGGAATACTGCAGCTCATCCGTACGGCCTTGGCCACTTCGAACTTGTCAGGATCAATGCCAAACCGACGTATATCATCAGGCAGCACCAGGATGGTCCCATTAGAGATGTCTGAAGCGGTAATCAGAAGCTTACCTTGTGGCAGGTCTGCAAATGTCCGAATTCCTTTTTGTTTGAGCATTTTGCCAATCCAGGATTCAAGTGCTTCGCCCGAATATAATCCCTTTTTCAAAAACAACCTTGCAGCTGGTCCGATCCAGCGTGTATCAAATATGGGTGAACGGCGCAATAAAGAGGCAAATGGCGTTTGCTCAATGATGGATTTCATCTCTTCCGCACGATAACCGGCAGCGATCAACGCAGCCACGATCGATCCGGAAGATGTCCCAGCAACACGGTTAAACTGAGCGCCATAATCCTGAGCACTCTGGACTGCACCCGCAAGCGAAATCCCTTTTACGCCCCCGCCCTCAAACACCCCATTGATTAGCATAATAAAAACCCCCGTTCTCCAGGCAGTCCATTACTACTGACACTCTATGAGAACAAGGGTTGGTCATATTACGTTAAAATGTTTTAAAGTCCATAATAGGTTTTTAGTTTGGCGATCAAACCCAGCGGATTCTTCGTCAAATATTGCGAACTAAAGAATATATCTCCTTTTATCGTATCATACTTCTCATTGTATACGAGCTGATCGATAATTTCCTGAGATGTCTGCCAGCCGACTTCAGGTGTACCGAGCTTATAAGGTGAATGCCCAATGTACAACTTCACATCCGTATTAGCGACCTCATTTGCCCACCAGTCCACCACTTTGTCATAGCGGGCAGCACTTAACGTCATGCTCCAGTAGACTTGCGGTGCAACATAGTCAATCCATTCCTGCTTGATCCATGTTCTCACATCCGCATTCATGCTGTCATAAGCGGTGACTCCTGCTTTCGTATCGGAACCTGTGATATCCACAGATTTGTTGCGCCACACACCAAAAGGACTGATACCATATTCCACGTCAGATTTCACTTGGTGAATGCTCTCTCCAAGCTGTTTAACAAACTGATTGATGTTATCCCGTCTCCACTCGGCACGGTCTTTGGTATTCAATGTGTTATAGGCTTTAAAGGCGGTGTCATCGTTAAACGTTACGTTGGACGGATAGAAGTAATCGTCCAGATGAACGCCATCAATGTCATATTCATTGACCACTTCCATGATCGTGTCAATAATATGCTGTCTGGCTTCCGGGACTCCGGGATTAATGTAAAGTTTGCCGGATGCATTCACAATCCAGTCCGGGTGCTGTTTGGAAACATGGTTGGCTGCCAGCCCCGTTGTACTTGCCGAATTGGTAGCGCGGAACGGATTAAACCAAGCATGGAATTCCAGTCCGCGTTTGTGAGCTTCCTCAATCATGAAGGCAAGTGGATCATACCCCGGATCTTTGCCCTGGTTTCCTGTTAGTACACTATTCCATGGTACCAGACCCGAGGGATAGATGGCATCCGCATTGGCCCGAACCTGAACAAATACGGCATTGATTCCCATGCTTTGAAGTGTATCCAGCTGCTGGGTGTACTCCAACTTCTGCTTCTCCACATTCCCTTTCGCACTGGAGGAGGGCCAATCGCCATTCACCGTTGAGATCCATGCACCACGCATGTCATCCGTGCTTGGAGTACTGCCTGTGCCGCCCGGTTCTGCTGGTGTAGCCGGATCAGGTGTTGGGGTTGTCCCTGTTGTCAGATTAATGGTCTGTGCTGCCTGATCCCAATTCACTTTAATGCCAAGGTTCTCACTGACGAATCGAATGGGTACCATAACACGGCCTTTTTTCAATTCAACCGTTGCATCCAGGTCAACCAGCGCACCATCAACCGTTGCTTGCTGGCGTCCACTGGTCATGGTGATGACCGAATCGGAGTTCTTGATCGTTACGGTTCTCGAGGCCTGTGACCAAAGCACGGAGGCACCCAACCCTTCACTAATCACACGCAGCGGGACCATCGTCACATTCACTTTGGGCAAAATGTAAGGCGAGACATCGGATTCCAATCGTTGACCATCCAGATTAATAACAATTTCTTTTGGTGAAGCAGCCTGCGCACTCAATCCAGCTGTTTGTAAGCCTAGGATGAAAATGAGCAGCAGGATCAATCCGTTACGAAACTTCATCAGTGCAATCCTCCATCATCATAAAATTCTCGGCAAATTCTGCTAGTTTAATAGACGCTCCAAACGATAAGTTAGTTGCGATAAATCGCCAAATTATGGACAACAAAAAAACAGAGAGTGATTCTCTGTCATTTACAAACGACAAAGATACACCCTCTGTTTTTTTATTTTCAGCTGCACAACAGGACTAAAGCAAAAGTCCTGTGCTGCCTCAGGATTCGGTGTTACTCATGAGTTCCTGGATATTTTGAAGATCACGCAACCGATTTTCATCCTGACGGAAATATTCCACAAGAGACTCGATGCAGGTAATGGAGTCCCAACTCAGATGATGCTCAATGCCTTCCACATCCTTGTAAATATTCTCCTCCTGAACACCAATGGTTGTCAAAAATTGTTCAAGCAGATGATGGCGCTCCATCAAACGTTTTCCCATCTTTTTCCCTTTTGGAGTAAGCACCAACCCACGGTACTTTTCGTAAATCAGGTACTCGTCTTTGTCCAGCTTTTGGATCATCTTGGTCACCGATGAAGGATGCACTTCCAATCCTTCAGCTATATCTGACACACGAGCATAGCCCTTTTCATCAATCAATTTGTATATACGCTCCAAATAATCTTCCATACTGGGCGTTGGCATCTGCTTCCCTCTCTTCTCTCTGACCAGCAATATTCTTGCCTGGTCCCTATCTTATAATGATACATGTTATCAATACGCATTGGCAAGTCTTGTACGCATCCATCGCTATGTACGTTATAACACATCAATGCTCCTGTCTCTGAACGCAAGTATTGCCAAGCGTGACTTAAGCCCATGTGAGGCAAACTAAGCAAGGTTTCGTATTGAAAGGAGTGATTTCGTGAGTACAAGCGTAGCTCAGCCCCCGGTTCGCAAAGCAAAAGGTACTAAACCCTTTATTCCCGATTTGGTCTATTTTGAACCCGGTGCGCTGGAATATGAGAAGGGAAAACGGATCATGGAATGGGTCACATCCAAAGATATTCCGTATCAGATGACAACTTCCCATAACCGGATTACCAATCTTCCTGGTGAAACGGAACAAGAAAAATACCGCATGGCGAAGCGTACCCTGGTTGTTGGTGTACGTAAAACACTCAAATTCGATCAGTCGAAACCTTCAGCCGAATACGCCATCCCGATCTCCACAGGATGCATGGGTCATTGCCATTATTGCTATCTTCAAACCACGCTCGGAGCCAAGCCTTATGTCAGGGTATATGTAAACACTGAGGAGATCATTCAGGCAGCCAAAGGGTATATTGATGAACGTGCGCCTGAGATTACCCGATTTGAAGCAGCCTGTACTTCCGATCCGGTAGGACTCGAGCATATAACCGAAAATTTGAGTGATCTGATCCGGTTTATGGCGAATGAGGAATACGGACGTTTGCGCTTTGTGACTAAATATCATCATGTGGATCCATTATTAAACATCAAACATAACGGTCATACCCGCATCCGGTTCAGCGTCAATTCGGATTATGTCATCAAGAACTTCGAACCTGCCACTTCAAGGTTTGAAGAACGAATTGAAGCTGCAGGCAAAATAGCACATGCCGGGTATCCGTTAGGGTTTATTATCGCTCCGATCATGTGGTATGACGGTTGGCAGGAAGGATACGCCGAGCTTCTGCAGAAGCTTGCCGATACCCTACCGGAAGACGCGACGAAGGATCTTACTTTTGAAATGATTCAGCATCGTTTTACCAAAACGGCAAAAGCTACGATTGAGAAACGGTACCCCAAAACCAAACTCGAAATGGACATCGAGAAAAGGAAAATGAAATGGGGTCGCTGGGGTCAATATAAATATGTGTATAAGGATGACCAGCAGGACGCGCTTAGAGAGTTCATCACAGAGCGAATTTTCGAACATTTTCCGTTAGCCAATATTGATTATTTCACCTAAGCACTGACAACATATCGATTTCACCAAAAGTAGCGATCAAAAAAGCAGGTCACATGGGTCAGAATATTCTCTGGCCTTCATGTAGCCTGCTTTTACTTCTACGCTAGATAATCATCCAATCCGGTGTAATCTGCTGCAGCCATATGGTGATTTTAGTCATTTGATCCGTAAACAGCAGCACACCCAGAAACAGCATCAGTGCTCCCCCAGCTTTCATCATGACATTGGAATATCGTAAGATCCAGCGAGTGGACCCAATGAAGAAAGCAAGAATGAAAAAAGGTAATGCAAAGCCAGCGGTATAGCCAGTAATTAACGCCAACCAGGTTGTCGGTTCACTCGCCGCCATCGCGATAATTGCAGTCAGAATGGGGCCAATACACGGTGACCATCCAGCCGAGAAGCCTATCCCAAAAATAAACGAACCCAGGTACCCCGCTGGTTTCCATTTCATATCCAGCTTGCGTTCTTTCATCAGAAACTGTGGCTTGAACACCCCTAACAGGAACAAGCCCATCAACATAATTAAAATAGCCGAGAGCTGACGAATCAAATCACGATTATCGTTAAAAAAGCGCCCGAACAATCCTGCCCCCAGTCCCAGCGAATAAAATACCGCCGAGAAGCCCAAAATAAACGCCAGCGTGTGCGTTAACGTCTTCAACCGGACTTCACGCTGGTTGCGATCGTCTTTTAACCTTTGTACTGTCATTCCCGTAATGTAGGACAGATATGAAGGATAGAGCGGAAGACAGCACGGTGATATAAATGAAGCCAATCCTGCGACAAAAGCCAGCCACACATTAACATCAGGCATGAAGCGGTTGTCTCCCTTCCTGGGCTCACTTGCACGCGTATACTTTTAGGCTCGGAACCCTTTTTTTCCAATCATCGTAAGGATCAGCATCATGATAAGCAATAGAACAATCGTTGCTCCTGGAGCCAAATTCCATATCCCTGCAACCACCAAACCAATCACTACTGCAATCTCCCCGATGACTACAGACAGAATAATAGCCGATTTGAAACTGCGTGCCATTAACAGGCTTACCGCTACTGGAATGGTTAAGAGTGCCGACACCAGCAGTGCACCCACGATTTTAATCGCTGTACTTATGACCAGAGCCGTCATCACCGTAATCAGCATGTTGAGCAATCGTACGGGCAGCCCCGTAACTGCCGCCGCATCTTCCTCAAAACTGAGCAGGAAAAACTCCTTATGTAACAGCGCTACGACGACAACGACAATCAACGTCACCACACCAACCAGCTTCAAATCTGTAGAGTCGAGTGTGTAAATACTGCCGAACAGGTAACTCATTACATCGGTATTATATCCTTTGCCCAGTGTGAAGAACAACGAAGCCAGTGCAACACCACCGGACATAATAATCGCAATCGATAACTCTGCATACGTTTTATATGCTTTGCGAAGCTTTTCTATCGCAAAGGATGCGAGCACGGCAAAGATAAGACCCACCGCAATCGGATAAACCTCAATTAAAAAACCGAGAGCTACCCCGGCAATGGTCACATGCGATAGGGTGTCCCCGATCATGGATAACCGCCGCAGCACCAGAAACAGTCCAATTAGCGGAGCTGTAATCCCGATCAGCAATCCCCCTGCCAGTGCCCGCTGAAAAAAATCACTCATCAAAATCTCCAAAACACACGACTCCTTCAGCCTCGTCTAATCTAGTTGTACAATATCCTTATCGTACCTGGGCAGTAGTATGCTGCAAATTGGTCTCGGCACAATCCTCCACCTCATGTGAATGACGAACATGAAAGTTAATTTTACCGTTGGTGACAGCCGCTTCTGAACCAAGATAATTTTCCATCCGGTCCATATCATGCGAAACCATCAGAAATGTCATCCGGTGGTGTTCATGCATGTGGGTGATGAGTTCAAAGAAACTCGCTTGAGACTCGGCATCAATCCCCACCGTTGGTTCATCCAAAATCAACAAATCCGGGTGATTAATGAGCGCACGTGCCAAAAATACACGCTGCTGCTGCCCCCCGGACAATTGTCCAATCCGTTTGTTCGCCAGATCCACAATACGCATGACCTCAAGCGCATCTGTGCACTGCTGCTGAGATTTGCGTGTCATTCGGCGGAACATATTCTTGTTGTTATACAAGCCTGACATGACCACTTCACGTACGGTTGCAGGGAACAATGGATTAAACGCATTTTTTTGCGGGACATACCCGATTCGTTCCCAATCCTTGAATCTGCGAATCGACTGTCCGAACAATTTGATATCTCCCTGCGCTGGAGGCAAAAGTCCAACCAGCATGCGCAGCAATGTCGTTTTTCCAGCCCCGTTTGAACCGATAATTCCGACAAAATCCCGTTCCTTGACCATAAAATCAAGATTTTCGATCACCCGCTGGTCACCGTAAGAGAAGGATAATTTCTCAATCTCTATGATTGGATCATGACATAGTGGCATGATTTGCTGCATGGCAAAGCCGCCCTTCATTATATATAAGGATTGCAGAGTGAATCCTTCAGTCTATCTTATTTTAATGCGATCAGCAGATTTTGCAAATTTTTCTCCATCAGGGTGAAATAATCATCCCCATTTGCTGCCTGCTCCTTGGTTAATCCTTCAACCGGATTCAGTACCATTGTTTCCACGCCTGCTTCCCCTGCCAATGTTTTGGCCAGCTTGTCTGATACCAGCTCTTCAAAGAAAATGTATTTGATGCCCTCTTCCTTCACGAGCTTGGACAAATTCACAATGTCCTGACCTGTAGGTTCTGCATCCGGGGAAAGTCCCATAATGGCGTGCTGGGTTAAACCATAATCACGGGCGAGATATCCAAAAGCTTGATGGGATACAACGATTTCCTTGTTGGAGACCTTGGACAATTCGTCCGTAAAGTGCTGATCCAGTGTTTCAAGTTTGGTACGAAGTTCCTCGTAACGCTGCTCGTAACCCTCTTGGTGATCAGGGTCTACTTCAACGAGACTGTTTTTAATATTTTCTGCCATAACCAATGCCGACTTGGGACTAACCCACGTGTGAGGGTCAACATGATGATCTGCCACATCTTCTGTGCCTGCTTCCTCTTCCGCGTGCTCATCTTCATGCTCTTCGCCGTGATTATGTCCATCATCGCCTTCAGCGGTCAGGAGACTTACCCCATCACTAACAGCAACAGACTTCACTTGTGTATCACTGTTAAGGGACTTGAGAAAGTTAGGCACCCATCCTTCAAGGCCAGCACCATTGTACAGAAACAATTGGGCTTTGGAGGTGTTGACAATATCCTGGCTCTTAGGAGTCCAGTCATGGGGTTCGACACCGGTTGGCAGCAAATTAATAACGTTCGCATCTTCGCCACCAATGGCAGTGGTAAATGCATAGACAGGATAGAAGCTTGTGACTACGTTCACTTTGCCTTCCACAATCTTCGCACTTTCCGAATTACTTTGTCCGCACGCAGACAATACCAACAAGCTGAGAATCAGCATGCTGCTCCATAACCACTTGATTCTGCTTCTTCTGCCTGTATGTTGTATCCCAGTACCGTTGGTTTGATTGGTTTCATTATACCGTTTCACTATTGCTTCACTCCGCATCTCTTAATCGTAAATATTACTGAAAGAATTATAGGTAACCTGAACGCGGTTGTCAAGCGGTTCAACACTATTCATTCTCCCCCATGGCGCAGAGTTCATAACAGTATATGCTTGTTTTCTCACGTTATTAGCACGCTTATCCATAAGAAAATAAAAAAGTGACCCGATTCAATCGGGCCACCTTCTAATCTATCAGATGTCTGATATTAGACTGACTTATTTTACTTGTGCACCATTAGGCATATTGTCCGGTACCGCAGCCAGTGTCAATTGATCCCCATGAGAAGCCGCCAAAATCATGCCTTGGGACAACTCGCCACGCAATTTCACGGGTTTGAGATTCGTTACACAAATCACTTTGCGTCCAACCATCTCTTCCGGGGAATAGAATTTGGCAATCCCCGATACAACCTGACGCTGCTCATAACCCAGATCCAGCTGTAATTTGAGCAATTTATCCGCTTTTTTGACCGGTTCACAGGCGATAACCTGTGCTACACGCAGTTCCACTTTGGCAAAATCGTCTATGCCGATCTCTTCCTTGCCTTCAGGTGCTGTCACCGGTTCGGATGCTTGGGCAGAAACTCCTGCATTAGCCTGAGTGGCCTCAGCTTGTGGTTCCGCTTTTTTGCCTCCTGTCATCGCTTCAGCAATATACGCAACCTCCTGCTCCGAATCCAGACGCGGGAAGATTGGGTCTCCCTTTTGCAAGGCGTTGCCAGCTGGAATGACACCCCACTGCTTCGCAGTATCCCATGCCGTAAATTCGCCTTCCTGAATCCCAAGCTGTTCCCAGATTTTGTGCGGAGCACGGGTCAGGAACGGCTGCAGCAGGATGGAAGCAATACGCAGACTTTCAATCAGGTGGGACATGACGGAAGCCAGCTCATCCCGTTTCGCTTCATCGCGAGCCAAAGCCCAAGGCTGTGTCTCGTCGATATATTTGTTACTGCGGCTAACAAACTGGCTGATCGCAGTCAGGGCTACGGAAAATTGCAGATTTTCCATCGCCTGTTCGACTTTGTCCACAGCTGCAAGTCCGGCTTCTTCCAGCGAAGCATCAAATTCAGTTACACCTGAAGTAAACGCTGGTGCCTTGCCTTCGAAATACTTATCCACCATGGCCACGGTGCGATTGAGCAAGTTCCCCAGGTCGTTGGCCAGATCCGAATTCACGCGTTCTACAAAGCTCTCAGGAGTGAACGTACCATCGGAACCGAATGGAACTTCGCGCAGCAGATAATAACGCAGTGCATCGAGGCCATAACGGTCAATCAGGGTCACCGGATCAACCACGTTTCCTTTCGATTTGGACATTTTGCCATCTTTCATCAATAACCAGCCATGTGCAAATACTTTTTTCGGCAAAGGAAGGTCAAGCGCCATGAGCATGATCGGCCAGTAGATCGTATGGAAACGAACGATTTCCTTGCCCACCAGATGAACATCCGCAGGCCAGAACTTGTCATATAGCGACGAATCGGATGAACCATAACCCAAAGCTGTAATATAGTTGGATAACGCATCAATCCAGACGTATACAACGTGCTTCGGATCGCCTTTAACCTTAACACCCCACTCAAAAGTGGTCCGCGATACGGCCAAATCTTCCAGACCCGGCTTAATGAAATTGTTGATCATCTCATTCTTGCGTGATTCCGGCTGAATGAAACCAGGATTTTCTTCATAGTATTTCAGCAAACGGTCTGCATATTTGCTCATGCGGAAGAAATAGGATTCTTCCTTGACAAGCTCTACCGGATGCCCACTATCCGGACTTTTGGCAGCAACAATCTCGCCTTTTTCGTTCTTCTCCACATCAACCAGTTGAGTTTCTGTATAATAGGTCTCATCCGGGATACTGTACCAGCCTTCGTATTCGCCCTTGTAGATATCTCCCTGCTTGAGCAAGCGATCGAAAATATCCTGTACGACCGTTTTGTGGCGCTCTTCTGTTGTACGAATGAAGTCGTCATTGGAGATGTCCAGCTTGTTCCACAGTTCCTTGATGCCGACAACGATATCGTCTACAAATGCCTGTGGCGTCTGTCCTTTTTCCTGCGCCTTGCGCTCAATTTTCTGTCCGTGCTCATCTGTTCCCGTCAGGTAACGCACCGCATAACCGCGCAGACGTTTGTAACGAGCCATGGCATCACCGGCAACCGTTGTATACGCATGCCCAATATGCAATTTGTCACTCGGATAATAAATCGGCGTTGTCAGATAAAATGTCTTTTGGTCCGTCATGAATGACTTCTCCTCCTTCAGTTGTCCTGCTTCTTTGCGCGTTCTTTAAAAAAGAACACAAAAAACTCCCGCCCCTATGGGACGAGAGTTGATCTCACGTGTTACCACCCAAATTCCCCGTGCTTTTTGCAAACCACAGGCTCTGCCGGTCCTTCGACCGCCCATTAACGCTGGATCACGCCTCAGCCTTACGACAGCGTCTGTATTCAACGCCTGCACGCTCGGAAGAGGTTCCTCCGGGACCATATTCCATCCTCCTCCCAGACCGGTTCTCAGCTTATCCGGCTCTCTGCACTGGGGGTGTGTCTGTACTTATCCCTTCACTGGAAATCATTATACGAAAAATATACTGAAATGCTGCCCTCTTTGTCAAGTCGGCAGCTACCTAGGTACCTTTTCATTCACTCATGTCGTGAGAAGATTGCAGCTCTACCACTAATCGGATACCATGACCGATTTCTCTGCCTTGGGCGGAACCAAATCAACGCCTCCTGGATGAAACGGATGGCATTTGGCAATTCGCTTGGCGGCCAGCAGTGATCCCTTGAAAGCTCCATGGACCTCGATCGCTTCCATCGCGTAAGCCGAACAAGTCGGATAAAAGCGACACGTAGGTGGTTTCAAGGGAGAAATATAGTTCCGGTATACCCGAATGGGTGCCTGAGCCAGTCTGCTGGATAACTTCATGCTCAATGTTTCCCGTGAGTATGCTGATGTCCGGATGACACTTTCGCCGGAGCATGTTCAGCACAATCTTTGCAGTACCCGAAAACTTCAAATTTATGGTCTACTACCTGAAACTGCTCTGGGGCATCTGCCAGCTGCATCGGACAAAAAACGATCGGATAGGTCTTCTGGCAATTCAGACAGATCATATGATGGTGATGATGATCTTCACTGCAATGCGCTCTGAATTTTACACCATCTTCGAAGATAACCTGCTCCAGCACACCCAATTCCTGCATCACACGCAAATTCCGGTACACCGTGTCAAAACTCAGTCCGCTGTAAGTCTTACCCATATATTCATAGACGTCCTTGGGTGCAAGATACCCAGGGGATTCAGCAAATAACCGGGCCAGTGTCTTCCGCTGATCCGTAATGCGAAGTCCCTGTGAGGACATGGTATTAATAATCTGTTCTGTCGATAGCATGACTTAAAGCACCTCCTGTCATACGAGCATTTAGCATAAATCCAAAGAGCGAATCCAAATTAGCAAGAACCAGATCGAAATGGTTCTACGTCTAAATCTTCCATCCACTTAACCTGTGGAATCGAATGATGCAAAATGCTGTAACTTATGCTTGTTATTCTACATCTAATAATGCCTCAAATCCCGATTAGAGTCAACGAAGAGGCTGGCGCACGATCATCGCCAGGATCATGAAAAAGGACCCCATTCACATGGAGTCCTTCTCTGACGGTTCAGAAGATCATTTCTTCGGGCGACTTTTGGGGTGACCGGGTATATAAGATATAAGCTTTCACTCCAAACCGTCCGTTCCTTGTTGCCTGGACGTGATTACTTCTCAGCCGGAAGCGGTGTAAACAGCAGGTTGACAGGAAGATTGCTTCCTGGTGCAGCAGAGAACAGAATGGTTACACTTTCACCATACGACCCTGTGCGATAGAGTACACCTTGTTCATTCGGCGCACTCAGCGATTTTCCAGTCGCAATCTGAACAACCTGACCATTAACGAGTGCCACACCCGAGTATTTACCACCACGTGGGTTGAACGAGATCAGAGTACGTGGAGCCACATTAGTCAATGTGATTTTGTAGAGTACACCGAAGTTACCCGCGTTGGAAGCATCTGTGTATGCCATAGGGTCAGTTCCGACCAGGTTTGGATCACTTGCGTTATCACCAAGCGGAAGGCGGGAAGGCTTCGAGCCTACTTCTTGATTATACGTAATGACACGTGTTGCATTCGGGTATGTACCCCGGTTATGAACACCATCCCGATCCAATACAGGCAGCGTGGACCAAACTTCCATCGGATCTTTATTTTCTTCAATCATGATAATGTTGTAATCCAGTCTGTAATCACTGAATACGTCGGAGTACAGGGAAATGACTTGACCTTCCTTCATCGGAATTGCATTTAGTTCAGTCAAAATCAGTTTGCTTTCTCCAGGTTCAATATACACTTTCTTTTGATCGGCTCCGGTCTGAATCGACTTGAACCATTTATCAATAGACAATTTACCGGCTACGGTAGCATATGGAGTAGGCCCCGCGAAGCCCATATTCTGTTGCTCGAATACTGCCGTGTATGGGTTGTTATTTGTTGCAATAACATACATTTTTACTCTTTTGCCCGTGTTATTCACGTGGTGAATCATGAAACGGGTCTGTCCAATGGAAGACTCTTTGTAGACAATGCCTTCTGTATTCACGGTTTCCGGACTGTTACTGCGAATAAGATTGCTTTGTTCATCGTAGTAAGTGTACGGCACTTTCTCCATGGCAGGGACTTCTCCACCATTAAAGGTGAATTTGTCACCTACTGGTGTGAACAACTGATTAAAATCAGAAAGGGTGTACAGCGTTTCACCCGTGATGTTGATGATTTTGGAATAGCTGTTACTCAGACCTTGTTCGTCTGTAACGGTAATCGTGATCGTCTTTGGTCCAGGGACAAAGAATGCCAGGGCGTTATTATCCCACTCTGTTTTGTCGATTTTCACATCGTCGGTGCTTTGATCAATGTAAGTGATCTTTTCACCCATTTTGTATTCTTCTTTATCTGTAGTAAACATCGCTACAGGAGGCAGATTCGGTTTTTGGACCTGAATCGTTACAGAGTACGGATCACTCCATTGACCACTTGAATCCTGCACAGCATACGTTACCGTATATGTACCTGGTTGGTCGAACGAATCCTGACGGCCAGTCCAGCGCTCGTCCACGATCTCCAGTCCTTTAGGGGAACTGTAATTGGTCATGTAAGTCACGGTATCTCCGGCAAAAATTTCTTTTTGTACCGTGAAGCTGGCTACCGGCTTGGTATTCAGGTTCAGTACAACCGTTTTGGCGGATTGGTTTACTTTATAAGTAATGTTCAATGCCTGAGTAATCGAAGTCAGCGGCACCATGAACGTATTCTTTTGTTGATAAGCAGCGCCCTTCATCGTTCTTTCTTCACCATTAACAGTGTAGATTTTGCTGTTGGTTTTGAAACGCAGCTCATCTTCGCCACTAATAATGATCGTTTCCTTGGTGGTGTTATCGTATTTAACTTCATAGCCAACCCGGTCAACCAATGCGCGGATCGCTACATAAGATACACCGTTCTTGACAGCCATCGGCTGTCCGGCAAGATACGTTTTTCCATCCTGCACCATTTTATTGCTGTTCATGTACAGTGTCAGGTCTCCACCGTTCGTTCCCGTTACGGCTTGACCACTGGTGGAAGGTTGCTCAACCTCTACAGGTGTAGGTGCTGGCGTCTCTTCTTCTGTACCTTCTTCATCTTCAGGCTCAGCAGGTTCCGTTGCAGGATCAACCGGAGCAACATCTGTTCCTGTTGATTCCGTTGATTCCGGGTTCGTTACCTCGGTTGTTTCGTCATCGGATGACTGCGTACCAGATTGATTCTTCACTTCCGATTCCGCGATGGTTTGTTCTTTTTTCACAACCTCAACGGATTTAACTTTGGCTGTATTCACTGGTGTCGAATCGCTCTGATCGGCTGCCTGTGCATTCGCAGGAATGACTGCAAACGCTTGAAAAACAGCTAAAGCGGTAAGTATGGACAATTTCTTCTTCAGATTCATTCTTTTTCTTTGGCTCCTTCTGCTCCCATTTTATAAATATCCCCCTCAAAAAGTCATACTATTAGACGCTTGTAACCGGGAAAAGTTGCTAAAAATATTTGATAAGAAATGTAAAGTTTTAATAGAACGAAAACACTATGAAAATAGTTAGTTATCATTACAGGACTCATTCATAGATTCCCCCCCCCGTTTTCAACGAAAAAACCTTTCCACTATATGGATATTAATCACCACATAGCAAAAAGGTTGCCAATTCATTACTATTGACTCAATCGGACTGGCAGGCTTCCACTCGGATCCAGCTCTCCCGTAATGGCAAGGGATAATGAACGTACCACAGCAGGCGTATTTTCGTATGTACATACATAGGCTCCTGGCCGGGGAATTTCCAGCAGATCATAGGGATTGCGCAGCGCAATGACAATCAATGAATGTTTCTCGCTCAGCCGCTCAACCAGGTGGCGCTGACCCTTGGGAAGGTAACCTGTTGAGGTATAGGTGCATACGATGACCTGCTCTCCCTCTAGCACATTTTGCAGAATTAGGTCTGCCTCTTCATAAGACGGTTGCGTCGTCATTTTATGCTCTCGGACATGAGCTCTGGATTGACTGAGTACCCTACCGAGCGAATCCGAATGGGACCACGGTTCATCCACCTCTGTTCGCTGCACAACTTCGGGCCATACAACCAATACGCCTTGTTCGGATTTTAATGGGAGCAAGCCGTCATTGTGCACCACGGTAATGCTCTGGCATGCGATTTCATGTAACAATGCATCACCCGGGGCCGATGGAGACAAATGTGGCATATCTGATCGTTCACTCGGTCGATGACCACAGCGTTTTTGCTTCCAGTTCATGACACGCTCCAACGCTTGGTCTATGACCTGCTCGTCAATTCGCCCATGACGAACCGCTTCAACTACTGCCTCTATAGCAGCAATCTGTTCCTCAAGGGTATGACTGACCAGGATTAAATCTGCCCCTGCCTCCACAGCAAGAACAGCTGCCTTTGCTACCCCATATGGTTTGGAGATCGCATGCATTTCCAGACAATCCGTAATGATTATTCCTTCGAATCCCATTTCTTCGCGTAATAATCCATGTAACACTTTACGTGATAACGTGGCGGGAATGGGCTCAGGTTCGATTGCCGGGAAAATGACATGTGCTGTCATAATCGCATCCACACCTGCCTCAATGGCCTGGCGAAAAGGCAGCAGTTCCACCTGCTGCAGCCTTTCCCGTTCATGTGGAACAGTTACCATTCCCAGATGAGAATCCACAGCGGTATCTCCATGCCCTGGAAAATGCTTCGCTGTTGCTGCTATGCCACGGGACTGGTAACCCGTAATGGCTGCCACACCGTGAGCTGCCACTCTCTCGGCATTTTCCCCATAGGATCGCACTCCAATGACCGGATTGAGAACGTTATTATTCACATCAACGACTGGCGCAAGGTTCATATCAATTCCAATCTTTTTCAGCTCAGCACCTAGAATCCGTGCACATTGATAGGTGTAGTCCGGGTTGCCTGTTGCCCCTAAAGCCATGTTTCCAGGCACCCTTGTAACCCCGTCCTTATCAATTCTTGCAACCATGCCGCCCTCCTGATCCACCGAGATCACAAGCGGCAACTCACAGGTTTCCGCGGCCATCCTTTGCAGTTCTGCAGACAAACGGGTCAATTGTTCCACACTCTGCACATTACGTCTGAAATAAATGACGCCTCCAACATGGTAGTCCTGAATTAATCGGGTGATCTGTGCATCCGCTTCCTGTCCATGGAAGCCGCACATAAACAGCTGGCCTACCTTCTGTTCCAGCGTCAATTGTACCGATTTCATGTACGCATTCCCTCCTCAAATCAAGTGCCAGTTCGTTTGCTTTGCCTGTATTCCGATGGCTTCATGTGGAAATGTTTATGGAACACTTTGGAGAAATAACGCCGTTCTTTGTAGCCGGTGGCTTCCCCGATTGCTGTAATGCTCCACTCCGTTGTACTCAACAATAATGCAGCACTTTCCATCCGTTTATGAGTCATATATTCAACAAACGTAACCCCTACATGGCTTTTGAACAGCTGGCAAAAATAACTCGAACTGATTCCCAGCCAATCCGCAACCTCATCAATGCCAAGATCCTGTTCCAAACGTGTGTCCATATACTCACATGCAGACTTTACCAATTCAGAGACCGAAGGTCTGGATGCACCTTGCTTACTATGCCAAGCATGGGCAATCGCTTCCGTAAGTTCGACCAGTTCTTTCATGGAAGCAGCCATCTGAAGTGCATCCCAGAACTGTTTTTCTTCCTGTTCAGCAATCGCATCAACTTCGCGCAGTTCACGCAGCATGTGTACCAGCAAAAAACGAATATTACTTTCGCCTATGCTGTCAGACGAAACTTCCAATTGGCTCAATCGTTGTTTAAGCGAATGCAGCAGATGAACTAATTCCTGCTTGTTGCCCTGACGGATCCAGCGCGTGAACAGTTCCAGTTCCTCTCTGGTAATCCATGCTGCTTTTTTGGTTGCTTCGTTGGGCTGTAATCGCGATGAAACTGACGTTGTCACAGACCTAATATCATCTCTGTTATCGGATGGATTCATTAACATGCGCTGACAGTGTCGGTATCGCTCGGCGATCTGCTGATCCAGACATACAGGCGTAGCGTCCTGAACGATCCTTACCTTCATTGCTGAGTCCGCAGCAAACATGGCATCAAGCTTTAACAGGATACGCTGAGCTATTTCATCTGACTGGAACTCCCATCCACCTGAAGCCTCCAGTAAAACGCCCCATTCCCCCTTGCGGACGGATATAATCATGCTTCCTTCCATTTCTTCCGTTAAGACTCTCAGGCTGGAAAGGATCTCATCATGCCATTGCTGATGCTGGTCACTCGACCAGCCGATGGAATAACGGAAGTAACCCTCCACATCCACCAGGATCAGAATATAACGAACAGAAGACGCCAGCTGTTCCGGAGCTTGCGCTGGATAACCCATTGACATCTTCTTCTCACCAGCCAGCAGATCGGTCACCTGTTTCTGTCTAATCCAGTTTTCCATCTCTACATTGCGATGACGTTCAGACTCACTTGCCATACGCTTCTTGTGGATCTGTTCGGTTAACTCGCGCAGCTTGTTTTCCAAACTCAAATAATCAATCGGTTTACATATGTATTCATGAACATTGTAACGGATGGCGGTTCGGGCATATTCAAACTGCTGATATCCGGTGAGCAAAATAATTTCGCATGACTCCCCTCTTTCCCGCAGTATACGAATGAGCTCCAAGCCATCCATGGTTGGCATGCGAATATCACACAGCATAATGTCCGGATGACATTCAGCCACCTTATCCAAGGCTTCCACCCCGCTTCTGGCCGTGCCGGTAATTTCAATTCCCATATCCTCCCACGGTAAGATCAAACTCAAATTTTCCAAAATCGGCAGTTCATCATCAACAAGCATTGCGGTCAGATTCATCTAGGGCATCCTCCTGCTCATATCGTGGAATTATGCATTGAATGACTGTCCCGTGACCTGAAGCTGAACATATAAATATGCCATAGCCAGCCCCGTACCGAATTCGTATCCTGTCCGCCACACTTCGTAAACCCAGCCCTCGGCGCTCAGTCATAGAAGATAGCTGCTGCTCTCCTTCTTGTCCCTGCATATGATCCGGCGGGTCCTCTGCCATGTATTCAAATCTCCCCATTATTTCCTGGGGAATGCCAAGTCCGTTATCCTCCACTCGCAATACCAGATTATTGTGGTCCTCAAATGCACTGATGCGAATTATACCCTTGTACTCAATGCCTTCGAATCCATGCTGAATGCTATTTTCGATGAGAGGCTGCAAGGTCAGTTTAAGTACTGAGGATGAGTATAGATGAATAGGAATATTAATTTCATACGTAAACAGATCACTGAATCTGTATTGTTGAATTTCTAGGTAGCTCTGCAGATGCCTTACTTCCTCACCCAGTGGAATTTCCTCCTGGTCCTGAATGCTGATGCGAAGAATATTGCCCAGACGGGTTACCATTTCACTGACTTTCCGACCTTCTCCCCGCATGGCGAGGCCGTTAATCGATTCCAGTGTGTTGAACAGGAAGTGTGGTTTGATCTGAGCCTGCAGCACACGCAGCTCAGCCTTGGCCTTCTGCTGCTGCTCTGCCCTTACACGGCGAAACAGGCTGCCAATCCGGTCCAGCAGTTCATTAAATCCATGGGCAAGAAGCTGCATCTCATCGAAACCTTTTCCCTCTACCCTTGCGTTGAAGTCTCCATCCTCCACTCGCCGCATGAAGCGCACCAGTACGGCAATATTGCCCGTAATACTGTTCATGAAAAACAGATTGAAGACCATCGCGGCAAGAAGACAGATCAGAATAATGATCACCGACCAGCCAGCAAATACATTGGTCTCTGCTGACAGCGCTTCCCAAGAAGTTACGCTGACCAAGTTCCAGCCATAGTTTTTCAGATGATACTGGGACAGGATACTCTCCGTGCCATCAAATACGGTTCGGATACTGCTGAAGCCGGGCCCGTAACTCCTAGCGTTTACTCCCAGGTTCTCCATCTTCTCTCCGCTGTATCGCCCGGAAGGATCATAGACAACTAAACCTTCTTCATTGGTTAATAGAAAGGATGTACTCTGTGCGGAGTCGCTAATCTGCAGATGCCGGAAGATCCGGTCAATCTCTCCTTTTTTGATCTGAACCACAAGAATCCCGATATTTTGAAAGTAACTGAGTTCCTTGACCAGCCTGATCTGAGTAAAAACAGGATCAACACCCGTAAGTTCGGGATATTCATGTGGAGCAAGCCATTTGGGCATACCGTTGAGCTGCTGAATTTCCTGAAATAAGGGATGTACCTTGAATTGCTGAAAAGGAAGGGCTTCAAAATTTTCTTTGGTGAATATAGAGACGATCTGATTGTTCTCTGACGAACGCAAATCATACAAAAAGGCATAGCTAATAAACGGATAATTATATAGAAGAGAACGGAAATTGCGCTGGCTGGCATTAAGCGACAATTGATTGCCGGTTCCAAGGTCCTGCTTGGTCGGGTCTTTGGCGTTAAGTGCCATTTGGAATACTGAAGTGGCAATTCCGTTATCGGTGACACTGTTAATCTGCTGAAAAACATTCTCGATATTGTAGCTAATGGCCTGGAGGGCGTATTCGGCCTGCTGGTTGTATTTTTTCTCAATCGTATGTGACGTGACCAGAAACATGCCAATGCCAAGTGCACACATCGGTACAATAATCAGCAGAAGAAATGCCATAGCCAGCTTCATGCGCAAGTTCATATCCGTTCTCCCCATCAACCGCCTCGTTCATCAACCCTTGACACCGCCTGCGGTCACACCTTCAATAATTTTCTCCTGCAGTATGGCGTATATGACAACAACAGGTACAACGCTGTATACAATTCCTGCGGACATCTGGGCATAGTTCATCTGGTACTGATCTCGAAACTGGACCATGCCCACAGGCAGGGTACGCAGCTTATCTGTAGATAGGAAATAGTTGGCGAGCAAAAATTCGTTCCAGTTGCCGAGGAAATTCACGATAAATACCGTAACGATGGCTGGAACCGTAAGAGGTATCACTATTTTAGCAAAGATCCCTGGGGCCCTCAAGCCATCCATGACCGCTGCTTCCTCAATTTCTCCGGGGAGTGATCTCATAAAAGCAGCCAGAATAATGATCGTGAATGGAATCGCATTTGCTACATAAGGAACAATCAAAGCCAGATGTGTGTCCAATATGCCCAGCTTGCGAACGAGCAAATAAATGGGCAGCATCAGCGCATTATTCGGAATGAGCATACCTGCCAGAATGAGACTGTACAGAAACAGGCTCCATTTGCGGTGTCTCATCCGGGTTACGGCAAAGGCAAACATGGCGCCCAGTATAATGGTACCTGCCGAAGACAGGACTGAGATGTACAGGCTGTTCCAGAAATACGTACCGATTTTGGCGTTGACCCAGGCTTCCACGTAATTGCTGAATACCCAAGTCGTTGGCAAACCGAATGGATGGAGAGCGATCTCATTGTTATCCTGTTTAAATGAAGAGAATATGACAAACAGAAATGGAAACAAAATTGCGATCAAATACAGCATCAACATCACATGGGGAATGGTGCCTCTTATGCTCTTCGCCATCAATACTCCACCCTTTCGTTGCGCCTTGCTACCAACAGCTGATATACGGCCGTCAGCACAAGTGTCAGAGCAAAGATCAGGACCGCAACTGTATTGCCATAACCGTATTTAAAATTGGTGATCGCGTATTTGATCATATACGTGGCGAGAACCTCAGTGGACCCGGCGGGACCGCCTTTGGTCATAACAAGTACAATATCCGCTGCCTTCATCGCTCCGGCAATGGACAGCATAATGACAACCGAAATAATGGGCCTGATCAATGGCAATGTGATTCGGGTTGCGCGCTGTACTGCCGTAGCCCCATCAATTGCCGCAGCTTCATCCAAGTCACGGGGAATGGCAAGAATGGCCGCCAGCACCATGACAATGTAAAAACCTGTCCACTGCCAGGCGTTTGTTACAAGGATGGACAGCATCGCAAAGCGATTATCCGAGAGCCAGTACACCGGTTGGATGCCAAACATATCAAGCAGCTGATTTAACAGTCCGATGTTGGGTTCATAAATAAATCCCCACAAAATTCCGATTACAGCCGTTGACATGATGGAAGGTAAAAAAACAGCCGTTTTGTATAACCCCTTTAATCGCTTAACGTTGGCAATAAAGAGCGAGAACAACACAATCAGCGGAACCTGAATGAATACGGAAAATCCGATAAAAAACCCGTTATTCCGTGTGGAAATCCAAAACCGTTCATCGGTCAGAGCCTTGGCGTAGTTCGACAAACCCACAAATCGTGGGTCTGTCGAAACGCCATTCCAGCTGGTCAGACTATAGTATAGGGAGCTGCCGATCGGATACAGAAAAAACATGACAAACAGGATCAGTGCAGGCAATACAAACAGAGCATAAATGAGCGGGCTGCGGAGTGAAGTATTCATGTTCAGCCTCCTTCAGTGACTTCAGTTGCAGCTATGGCCTTCATGCATTCAATCATTCCACGGAAGCATTGGCTTCCTCCTGGATTTTTTGCAGCTCCTCCGCCATCTTCTCCGGCGTGGTCTGTCCACCAATCAGTTTTTGGATCTGCAGATTGCTGATTTCGGTAGTTACATCTGCCTGCACAAGGGCATCAAATGCCGGGAATGACGTTTTGGATGCATTCAGGACAGCAACGATTTCTTTCATCAGTTCATCGGTGATGCTATCGGTTAATACCTTCTCATCCAGCTTCATGGCAGGAAGTACACCATCCTCCACAAGTCCACGCACCTGCATGTCTTCATTGTAGAAATTTTTGATGAAAGCTTTTACCGCCTCCAGCTTCTGTGGATCGTCCGCTACCGATGCCGAGAAGCCGTACCCATTGTTAACGTCACGCATGAGGGAAGTTTGGTCCCCTACTCCGTTCTCTACCGGCGGCATATTGAAAAATCCAACCTTGCCGATGAGCGATTCCCCGCTCTGACCTTCTTTGAATACAGATGATTTCCATGTGCCGTCATACATCAGGATAGCTTCACCACTCGTAAATTGAGTTGTATACTCTGCGTATTCGAATCCAAGCTCGCCTTTTTTGAAATAGCCCTTATCGACCCATTCCTTATGCTTCGCAAAGCCTTGAACTACACCAGGATCGGTCCACTTGGCTTCACCTGTTGCAAACTTCGCCGTAATCTCCGGTCCGGCATAGCGGGACCACAGATGGTTCGTTAGCATCAGCGGAACCCAGCCTGCCTTGGAAGCCGATGCAAGTGGTACTTTGCCATCCGCTTTGATCTCGGCCAGCATGTTATCAAGTTCAGCCATGGTCGTTGGCGCTTGCCAGCCCTTTTGTGCGAAATATTCTTTGTTGTAGAAAAAACCTTCGCCCGAGCCACCAATCGGCAATCCATATACTTTGCCTT
Organism: Paenibacillus xylanilyticus; assembly: GCF_047246825.1. GTDB lineage: Bacteria > Bacillota > Bacilli > Paenibacillales > Paenibacillaceae > Paenibacillus > Paenibacillus xylanilyticus_B. The sequence continues at coordinate 278,572 of NZ_JBFOLB010000002.1, forward strand.
CATACGTGAACGGTTCAAGTGATGTAAACTGATCCTGGATACCCAATTCTTGCAGAATCGGTGTCAGATCCAGCAGCATGCCTTCCTTGGCATATACCTTGGAATCCGGACTGCCGAAGAGTTCGAATATATCCGGCGGATTGCCGGCAGCCATCTCTCCGCGAAGCTTCTCTTTGCGGTTCACATCGGATTCCACTCCGTCCAGAGTAAAGGTCAGATTGGGTACTTCACCCTCCACCTTGTCGACGACGTCCTGCAGAATGGCCAGCCTTTTCTGTTTATCCGCACCTACCTGGGTGTGGCGCAGCAGCATTTCGACCGGTTCCTTACTGGTCTCTGTGTCTGAGCCTGCAGCCCCTTGTGGACTTTCGTTCCCTGAGCCCGAACATGCAGCCAGCGTCCAGGACGTTACAAGCAGTAGTGAGAGCAGCATTATCATTCTTTTTTTCATTGTCGTTGACCCTCCTCAGCATATTGCGCATTTGGTTTTACACTCTGATTATAAAAAGCCGAAGCTCCCATCGTAAGGATGACAATTCATCAATGAGGGGATAAAATCCTTCACTGAACAGGCCTTCATCGTTATCTTCATGTAAAATGCAATAAAAACAGCCTCTGCGACACGGGTCGCAAAGACTGCTTGGCTGATGGATCAATATATATAAGTCTGTTGATTAAGTGGCCCCATTGAACTGGATCATCTATTTGGAACAAACTGTACCAGCTGTTTCCTTCCGACCCTGTTCAATCAGGCGATACGCCCGTTCCACTTCTTCTTCGGTCGGAGAAGGTACTCCGTCAAGTGGATATACCTTGCCTAGAGCCTGCCATTTGTAGATCCCCATTTGGTGATAAGGCAGAATTTCGAACTTTTCGACTCCGTTTAACGTGCCGATGTAACGCCCCAGATTAAGAAGATCTTGCTCGTCGTTATGAATGCCGGGCACGTAGACGTGACGGATCCACATTTTCCGACCATGATCCGATAACCAGCGAGCCATACGGAGCGTTCTTTCATTTGATTTCCCGGTAAGCTTGATATGTTTTGCATCATCAATATGCTTCAGGTCCAGCATCACAAGATCGGTATGATCCAAAAGGTCAACAATACGATCCGGTTCATTGTAACCGTTGCTGTCCAAGGTCGTATGCAGCCCCCACCGCCGCTTTACTTCTTTGAAAACCTGGGCCACAAAGTGAGCCTGCAACGTCGGTTCCCCTCCAGATACGGTAAGTCCACCTCCTGAGCTGCGATAGTAGGTCAAGTATGGTTCAATTTCCGCGAGAACTTCTTCCACGCTCATATCCCGGCCTCCATCAAGCGCCCATGTATCCGGGTTGTGGCAATATTGGCACTTCAGGTGACATCCCTGCATAAAAAGCACGAAGCGGATGCCTGGGCCGTCAACCGTCCCGAAAGTTTCGAGTGAATGAATATGTCCGTTTACCATGCTGCCTCTTCCTTTCTGTATCCGCATCCGCTGTGCGTTTATGTTGTCACTTCTATCCAAAGCCCTGGCCTCACGAAGCCCTATGAAAGCGACTTCGATATGGCCACAACTCCATCCTTTCCTATTACATCGAACCGTGGAAAGTACGGTTGATGACGTCGAGCTGTTGTTCACGCGTCAATTTGATGAAGTTGACGGCATAGCCCGATACACGTACTGTCAATTGCGGATAGTTTTCCGGATGCTCCATGGCATCAATCAGCTGCTGACGATCAAACACGTTCACGTTCAGATGGTGAGCACCTTGACCGAAATAACCGTCCATCATGGCAACCAGATTGGATTTGCGGGTATCGGACTCTTTTCCGAGCGCTTTAGGTACAATCGAGAACGTGTTGGAGATCCCGTCAAGACTATGTTCGTAAGGCAATTTGGCTACAGAGCCCAAGGATGCCAGTGCACCTTTTTTGTCACGGCCGTGCATAGGATTCGCTCCTGGAGCAAACGGCTCGCCTGCTTTACGTCCATCCGGTGTAGTACCGGTTTTTTTGCCATATACCACATTGGAAGTAATGGTCAAAACGGATTGCGTTGGAATGGCATTGCGGTACGCTTTATGTTTGCGAATCATGCCCATGAAGCTTTCCACCAGTTCAACCGCGATGCTGTCGACACTGTCTTCATTGTTACCGTAACAAGGGAATTCTCCTTCGATTTCAAAATCAACGGCGATTCCTTGCTCGTTGCGAATCGGTTTAACTTTGGCATATTTAATTGCACTCAGGGAGTCGGCTGCAACGGACAGGCCGGCAATACCACAGGCCATGGTACGTACGATATCACGGTCATGCAGAGCCATTTCAATGCGCTCGTAACTGTATTTGTCATGCATGTAGTGAATGACGTTAAGGGTGTTCATGTACAGTTTAGCCAGCCATTCCATCATCGGTTTGAACCGTTTCATGACCTCATTGTAATCCAGCACTTCCCCTGTAATTGGCGGATACTCCGGTCCGACCTGTGCTCCGGATTTCTCGTCACGACCACCGTTGATCGCATACAGCAGAGCTTTCGCCAGATTCGCACGGGCGCCGAAGAACTGCATTTGTTTACCAATCTTCATGGCCGATACACAGCAGGCAATACCGTAATCGTCGCCGTAGATCGGACGCATCAGATCATCGTTTTCATACTGGATGGAGCTGGTTTCAATCGAAACTTTGCTGCAATACTCTTTGAATGCCTCCGGAAGTTTGGTGGACCAGAGTACGGTCAAGTTTGGTTCCGGTGCTGGCCCCAGATTGTGCAGCGTGTGCAGGAAACGGAAGCTGTTTTTCGTTACACGCGTTTCTCCGTTCACGGACATCCCGCCAATGGACTCGGTTACCCACGTTGGGTCGCCACTGAAGAGCTCGTTATAGTCCGGTGTACGCAGGAATTTGACGATCCGCAGTTTCATGACAAAGTGGTCAACCAGTTCCTGTGCCTGTTCCTCTGTCAGATTACCTTCCTGTAAATCACGTTCAATGTAGATATCCAGGAACGAAGATACACGTCCAAGGGACATTGCAGCGCCGTTTTGTTCTTTGATTGCAGCGAGATATCCAAAGTACAACCACTGGAATGCTTCTTTCGCTGTTGTAGCCGGCAGGGATATATCAAAACCGTGCATTTCGCCCAGCTGCTTCAATTCCTGCAGAGCCCGAATCTGTTCGGATAACTCTTCACGCAGACGGATTACGTCTTCATCAATCACATCCACTTCGAGTGCGTTCAGTTCGCCTTTTTTGGCGCGAATCAGAAAATCCACACCATAGAGTGCAACCCGGCGATAATCACCGATGATCCGGCCACGGCCGTAAGCATCCGGCAGACCGGTAATGATGCCCGCTTTACGTGCTGCACGCATTTCGGATGTATAAGCATCAAATACACCCTGATTATGTGTTTTGCGAATATTGGTAAATATATCAATGACTTCTTGAGGCATTTCGAAGCCGTATGCTTGACATGCATCAATCATCATGCGAATTCCGCCTGTTGGCTGAATGGAGCGTTTGAATGGAGCATCGGTTTGCACACCGACGATCTGTTCTTTAGTTTGATCCAGATACCCTGGTTGGTGAGATACGATCGTACCCGGGGTGTTTACGTCTACATCCAGTACGCCGCCGTTGTCCCGTTCTTTTTTGGTCAGATCAGATACGATATCCCACAGGTCTTTTGTATTCTGCGTTGCCCCTGCAAGAAATGCTTCATCCCCGTAATAAGGAGATAAATTATGTGCCAGAAAATCATTCACATCCACGGATTTGGTCCATGTGCCTTTCGTAAAGTTTCTCCAGCCTGTTTGTTGTTTGACATCTTTTTCGATCACCGACATAGTAATCCCTCCACAAAATTTGGATTTCCGGACACATGACAGGGTTCATCAATCGTCACATCTGTGCCCAGAGCCGCGATTAAATGTGAACATTTTCACATATTAGCCGGAACACGTTCTCTCTACTTGGGAACCGGAACCGCGGGATGGATGTTTTTCTTACATTTTCAGTATACGTCTTCCGTGTTTCATCATCTGTGATTTTTATCACAAAGTCAGTGAACTACCTCACTCCACCGTTGCTGGATCATGGTGAAGGTAAAAGTTTACACCGGATCACTGCGTGGCAGAACAACCTTCCAATCGCTGTTATCTCCAGATTTTTTCGTTCCCTTTTCAAAGGGAAAAATCCGGGGATAAACGCGAACGCTTCGCTTTTACAGGTTATTTCCGCCCCTCCGTTGTCGTGTAAATTGTTAAATTCAACGGATCCCCAAAGGATTCCGTCATCGACCAAAGACGGCAATTGGGGCTCCCCTTTCGGGGAACCCTGAACCTATTGCCTTAACCTCAAACTAATTGTTTTCTATTTTGGACTATTGTTTATTCAAAACGTCCGTAGAACGCATTCCGGTAAACGTCAGCCAGTTCAGTCACCAGCGGCAGTTTCGGATTAGCTGTTGTACATTGGTCTTCGAATGCACGATCGGCCAGATAATCCACGTGAGCTTCAAAGTCTTTTGCATCGAATCCGATTTCCTGGAACGATTCCTCTATGCCCAGTGTTTTGTTCAGTTTGCGAATCGCATTGATGAGGCTGTTCACCCCTTCTTCCGTGGTACGTGCAGGCAATCCCAGAATGCGGGCGATTTCGGCATACCGCTCATCTGCTACAAAGTGCGAATATTTCGGGAACGAAGCAAACTTGGTCGGTTTTTTCGCGTTGTAACGAATGACGTGCGGCATCAGGATTGCATTGGTACGTCCATGTGCTGTGTGATACTGACCGCCCCATTTGTGCGCCAAGCTGTGGTTGATCCCCAGGAATGCATTCGCAAAAGCCATACCGGCAATCGTTGATGCGTTATGCATTTTCTCACGTGCCAGTTTGTCACCTTGCAGCGCGGATTGCTCCAAGTATTGGAATACCAGCTGAATGGCTTTGATCGCCAGGCCATCTGTATAATCATTCGCCATGACAGACACGTAGGCTTCGATGGCATGAGTCAGTACGTCCATACCTGTATCGGCTACAGCTGTTCTAGGCAGTGAATAAACAAATTCAGGATCTACAATCGCTACGTCTGGAGTAAGCTCGTAGTCTGCGAGCGGGTATTTGGTATTACCCAGATTTTTGTCTGTGATTACGGCAAACGATGTGACTTCCGAACCTGTACCCGACGTTGTCGGAATGGCGACGAATTTGGCTTTGGATCCAAGGCGTGGATATTTGTAGATCCGTTTGCGGATATCCATGAATTTTTGCTTCAGATCGTTAAAGTCTGTATCCGGATATTCGTAGAACAACCACATGGCTTTGGCGGCATCCATTGGCGATCCACCACCAAGGGCGATAATGCAGTCCGGCTGGAAGCGATGCATCATTTCCGTACCACGGTCCACCGTCGTTGTCGATGGATCGGGCTCAACATCCGAGAACACTTCGATCGCAACCGGCATTTGACGTTGACGCAGATAATGCTCTACTTTTTCCACATAGCCCAGTTTGACCATCATCGCATCCGTCACAATCGCTACGCGAGTAATATCAGGCATTTTGGCCAGATACTGCGTTGCTCCTTTTTCGAAGTACACTTTGTTTGGCACTTTGAACCATTGCATATTCACGGTACGGCGAGCCACCCTTTTCACGTTGATTAAGTTCACGGCAGTTACATTCGAAGAGGTCGAGTTACGTCCATACGAACCGCATCCCAGCGTCAGTGACGGCATGTTGGTATTGTAAATATCCCCAATGGCACCGTGTGTGGATGGTGAGTTCACAATAATCCGTCCTGTTTGGAGACGATCCGCGAATTTGCCTATGACTTCTTCGTTATTTGAGTGGATAACTGAGGAGTGACCCATGCCGCCAAAAGCAACGACTTCTGCTGCACGCTCAATGCCTTCAGCAGCTGTTTTTACTTTGTAACAAGCGAGTACCGGACTTAATTTCTCGGCAGACAGCGGGAACTTGGTTCCAACACCTTCAATTTCCGCTACAAGGATTTTGGTGCCAGCCGGAACTTCAATCCCGCACATTTGAGCGATGGTGGACGCAGATTGACCAACGATGGCCGGGTTAACCGCACATTTCTCGGCATTGATGGCCCCTGCTGTCAGTTTCGCAGCCTCATCCTTGTTGACGAAATAACAGCCGTTTGCAATCATTTTCTTTTTCACCTGATCGAAGATCGGCTCTTCAATGATGACTGCCTGCTCGGAAGCACAGATCATGCCGTTGTCGAAAGATTTGGACAAGATCAGATCCGTGACCGCCTGATTGATATCCGCACTTTTTTCGATAAAGCAAGGTACGTTCCCTGGTCCCACGCCGAGTGCCGGTTTTCCACAGCTGTACGCTGCACGTACCATGCCTGATCCACCTGTCGCCAAAATGAGTGCTACATCGTTATGATTCATCAGCGCGTTCGTGCGATCCATGGAAGGATCATCAATCCATTGAATACAGTCGGCCGGAGCACCATGCTTCACGGCTGCTTCGAGCAGAATTTTGGCGGCTTCTCGGCTGCAATTCTGTGCTGACGGGTGGAAGCCAAAGATAATCGGATTACGCGTTTTGATGGAAATCAATGCCTTAAACATCGTTGTGGATGTCGGGTTGGTTACCGGTGTAATCCCCATGATGATGCCGACAGGCTCCGCTATTTTCTGGAAGCTTTCGTATTCGTTATCTTCAATGACGCCTACGGTTTTGTCGTATTTGATGCTGTGGTACACATATTCTGTTGCAAATATATTTTTGGTGATTTTATCTTCATACACACCGCGGCCGGTTTCTTCCACTGCCATCTTGGCGAGCATCATGTGTTTGTCCAGACCTGCCAGTGCCATGGCTTGCACGATACGGTCAATCTGTTTCTGATCCATGGACATGAATGCTGCGTGTGCTTTATTCGCTTTGTCAATCAACGTTTGAATATACTGACCTGCTGTCGGTTCTTTTGCTGGGGCGACTTCGTTCTTTACAGCCATCTCCCTCATCCTCCTAAAGGTTGGTATTGGTTTTGGTTTGTCTCTCTTCTTTACGTACACATCGTAACATGTCGAAAAGCATAATTATGTGATTATTTTCACAAAGTATAACAAATTTAATTTAAGTTTTTTGTGGTTTCTTCACAGCTCATTTTCACTTCCTATTTAAAATATAGGGCTGTCAAATGCATCCTTCCCCAACCAAAGTGAATTTAATCACAATGTTTGGAATTTCGTCATTTTTGTCCCCTTCCCATGCCCCTCAAACGGTAAGATTAGGTATATACTGAACTTAAAAATTGAACCACCGCAATTTGTACCGTCCTCCCCGGCCGAGATGACCCTGATCAGGACGGCAACGGTTGCGGCGAACCACGGGGCGGGAATGACATGATGTAGCCCCCTCCGATGGACACAAAGGGGAGATAGACTATGAGAGAACAACTGAGTGTAATGGAAAAACGCGGCAATACAAACTGTTTCTCGGAAGTGAATTTCAACCATCTGCTCGTTACCATGAAGGATCGTACTTATCCTGAAGGGACCCACCTGTATTGGGAAGGAGATGTGTCCGACAAACTTTATTATATGAAAAGGGGCCGTGCCCAGATCACCAAATCAACGGATGAAGGCAAGGAGCTCATCATGTACATGTATCAGTCCGGTGATATGATTGGTCAGGCCGACCCATTCTTCGGCTCCAAGCATACGTTCTCGGCAGAAGTGCTTGAAGACAGTGAAATTGGTGTTCTGGAGCACAAAGATCTGGAGATGCTGATCTGCCAGCATTGCGATTTCGCCATTGACTTTATGAAATGGATGGGCATTCACCACCGCTTAACCCAGACCAAATTCCGGGACCTGATGTTATACGGCAAACCAGGTGCGCTATGCTCCACCCTGATTCGTTTGTCGAATTCCTATGGCGAGCCCCACGGCGAGCATGTAATCATTCACAAAAAAATCACCCACACCGACCTGTCCAATATGATTGGTGCGACCCGGGAAAGTGTAAATCGCATGTTAAGCGATCTGCGCAAAAAGGATGCCATTGAATATGACAACGGCATGATTGTCATCAAAGACCTCAAGATGCTTCAAGGTATCTGCCATTGTGAACTGTGTCCCAATGAAATCTGCCGCATCTAAGCCATGAATCCGGCAGTTCCGACTCCTGCCGGGAACAGCAATGGTATGAAAAAAGCCCGTCCTCTGCCAAGAAGATCGGGCTTTTAGTATGTTTAAGATGCCGTTAACTGTAGCTTAACCGCATCACGAGGATTTAACTTCATATCCAAACCGTTCTCCATCAGTTCCTTGTCGTTCACCATGATTACCCAGCGCTGATTCATTCGTGGAACAACATTTTCAACTGAAACGACGTATTTGTTATTTTCCGACATTCTTACAATACCGCTGGACTTGAGTACATCACGAACCGTGCATTCCTGGATATATACGCCCGCATATTGACGATTGAGATTTGGCATAATATTGCCGCCGCTGATCTTGAGCAGGGTTGTCTGATAGGCAACACCTTCTCCTGTACTGTCGGCGGCTTTTACGTATATGATCACTTCATCTTTGGCATGAAGCTCCTTGTCCCAATTTTCCGGATCAATATCCTTGCCGTTTAGTTTGACTGCCCAAATAAGCGAGGAATCGAGTGAAACTTCCCCTACGGATTGAATCCGTTTGCCGTCGGCTGTAAAATCGACCAGTCCGCTGTTCAGTAGGGCCTTCTTGAGCGTCAATCCTTCACTAAAATCCCTCTTGATGGACTTCGTTGCATCAGGCAAAAAAGTACTTCCATCGACAGCCACGGTAATGGTATTGGAGGTATCGGCCTCCTTGACCATTGGCTGTTCAGAAGGTTGTGTCTCCGTACATCCGGCCAGAATAGCTAATATAAGCAAACATAAACCGATGTAACCGGGGATCTTCTTCTTCATGTCGGTAACACCACCCTGCGTAAAAATCTTCACCCTGTTGTCCATAACTTCTATTATGGCACAACATTCATGCAAAAAAAGTGTCAATGCCGTTACTATTCTTCCAGATTTCTTCCTAATAGCACAAAGAGCCCGCATTTACGGGCTCCTTCGCTCGGGTTCCTAAAACTCGTTAATACATTCGCTATTATTGAACGCAAGCCTGCATATAGGTCCGGCCTCCGTCTCCATTCTTCAGGTATGGATTAAGTCCATAGAACTGTTCCTCGGATACATAAACTCCTGTCAGCAAGCGCCCTTCCAACAGTTCTCCATCCATCTGTACGCAGAATGAAGGAGCTGCCACATATTCCTGATACAGCGGAATCTGGCCGTACGGATGATGAACCTTGAAGAGTTTTCCCTGTTCATGCAGCGGGCGTTCAGAGAAATAGGTGGGTACAATATACCGGGCAATGACGTCCAGTTCCTGTGTGGTATAGAAAGCTTCATCGCCAAGCCAAGGCGCCAGCAGCCTGATTTTTTCATATTGGGACCATACAATGGCCTGAATTAGCATCTCCGGTTTCACATTTCTTCGTTCACCTGAGGCCATAGCATAATGACCACGGGAAAATTCATTTTCGTGCTTAGCCAGCATAGACTCCGGATACTTCAACTCACAACCAATGCACTTCCAGCCTGAAGAAGTCTGGATCCATTTCTGCAGGACGACCGGAGCCAGTTCCTGACCATTGCTCGTTCCTGACCGATTCCCTTCCTCAAGATCACGATTCTCCAGTCGGGGACTAACATAGTACTTGAATAGTTCCGCAGCTTTTTTGTAAATCAGATGTACCTGAATGGATGCGTTCTCAAGTTCCGCAATATCTTGTTTGCCGTAGCGTACTTCACGGGATAAGCTTTCTTCTCTCATGACAAGTGGCCTCCTCGCTCCGGCCGCCTGCGGCCATTTTTCTTAAATTATACTACAACTCATGTCAATATGTGCAGGACCTGCAGGAAAAAGCTGGTTTCTGACAAACCAGAATACCGGACTAGCCAAGCATAAGTACGTTCTGATCTTATAAGACAAAAAACTCCTGATTTCCATGGAAATCAAGAGCTCTTTGTAATCAGGTTGTTCAGCCGAACCTGGATATCTGTTGTTTAATCTACCCATTGCTCTGCCCAGTCCTGAATTTGGTTCATTACAGGCTGAAGTGCTTTCCCTTTTTCTGTTAGCTCATATTCAATACGAACAGGCGTCTCGGGATAAACATGACGAATCAGAATACCTTCACTCTCCAGATCCTTCATCCGTTCAGATAACATCTTGTCACTCATCGACGGAATCAGGTTGGAAATATCCTTGAATCGTTTTGACCCACTCATCAACGTTTGAATAATCAGACCGTTCCAGCGTTTGCCCAAAAACGAGAACGCCGTCTCAAAACGCGGACACATCCGCAAATCTTGGCCTTCCACATTAATCACCTCTTTAGAGATCACTCAACTTACATTTTGTTAGTATATTTCATAATAACACATTTACGTCTCAAAGAAAACGTCTGCCGTCAAAAAGTTAAAATTTTATAGGCAATATTCTACTTCGACATACAAAACAGTATACCTCAGGACGAATCGATGAACCATGGCAAATATCGTATAACTCCCCTATTGCTATCTTACCCAAAAAGAACCCAGCTGCCACAGTCATACTTGACTCGGAGAAGGGTTCTCTGGTATTCCATTTCATTTGTCCGATCACGATACCAATTTTGCGGCCTAGACCAGCACGCCACCAAATGGTCTTACAGGTTCACTTCTGCCGAATTCCGGCTTGAAGCTGCGGGCAGGGTATGCCCATTTTACCGCATTGCTGATGACTCTCAAAATTTCCGGCTTGTAATACGTCGGATAGGTTTCATGGCCTGGACGGAAATAAAAGATTTTGCCTTCGCCGCGACGGAACGTACAGCCGCTTCGGAACACTTCCCCACCCTGGAAGTTGCTTACGAACACGAGCTCATCGGGTACCGGAATATCGAAGAATTCACCGTACATTTCTTCTTTTTCGAGTACAATCTTGCCCTCAATCCCGTCCGCAATCGGATGGGATGGATTGACACACCATACGATCTCCTGCTCGTCAGCTACACGCCATTTCAGATCACAGCTGGTACCCATTAATGTCTTGAACGGTTTGGAGAAATGCCCGGAATGCAGGACAATCAGTCCCATGCCGTTCAATACACGCTGTGCAACCTTCTGTGAGATCTCGTCGCTTACGCGATCATGTGCCATATGTCCCCACCATATAAGCACGTCTGTGGAATTCAGCACTTCATCACTTAATCCGTGTTCAGGCTGATCCAGTGTAGCTGTCCGAATCGCGAATCCTTCGCCGCCAAGTCCGTCTGCCAGCGCCCGGTGCAGACCATCCGGATAGACTTCCCTTACTTCATCGTGAATTTTCTCATGGACAAACTCATTCCAAATGGTGACGTTAATCATATTCAGTTTCCCCCTAGTGTAGCTCTAAACCCACCACATGTCTCCCAGCGGTTCCTCGATCAATACTTGCTGGAGATTTTGCACGGCTTTAGAGAATCCTTCTTCAACCGACATCAGACCGTCTTCGTGTTCAATACTTACTACATAATCGTAACCTACCAGACGCAAGGCACTGATAATGTCTGCCCAAGTCTTGTTATCGTGACCATAGCCAACCGAGCGGAATTGCCAAGCGCGGTCCAGCATATTCGTGTAATCCTGCATATCTGTCAAACCATGTTTGTTCACGTTCACTGGATCAATGGTTGTATCTTTCGCATGGAAGTGATGGATTGCACCTTCGCGTCCGAGAATGTGGATCGCCTGCACAGGATCAATTCCTTGCCACCACATGTGACTTGGATCCAGGTTGGCACCGATGACTTCACCAGCAGCTTCACGCAGTCTCAACAATGTAGCTGGTGTATGCACCGAGAATCCGCCATGCAGTTCCAATCCAACCTTTACATTGTGATCAGCTGCGAACTTGCCCCACTCTGTCCAGTAAGGTATCACTTTGTTTTCCCATTGCCATTTCAGAACTTCCTGGAAGTCATTCGGCCATGGGGCAACAGGCCAGTTCGGATATTTCGCATCTTCATGGTCTCCCGGACAACCGGAGAATGTATTGACTACTGGAACTTCCAGTTTTTGAGCCAATTGAACGGTTTTGACGAAATCATCGTGGAAACCTTTCGCGATATCTTTTTGTGGATGCAGCGGGTTACCATGACAGCTCAGTGCGCTGATGGTCAGACCACGTGATTCCACCGCGTTTTTGAAGTTTTTCAATGCTGCTTCATTGTTCAGAAGCTCCTCCGGATTACAATGTGCATTGCCCGGATGGCCTCCAGTTCCGATCTCCACTGCTTTCAGGCCCTTGGATGCTACGTAATCAAGTGCATCCTCCAATTTACGTCCTCCGAATAATACCAAAAATACGCCGAGTTTCAAGTGCGATTCCTCCCTGGATTAAATATCGTATAATTGCTGATTAAATGAACCAAGAACTGCATAAATGTACCGTTCAGATCACAAGTTTGTCTTAATAGTGTGGAAAATCAAGAGCGTTTCTATCCTGAAATTAAACGTAACAATACTGGTTATTCCCGTGGAAAAACCATCCTTATGTCCTGGCACTTACTTCACTTTGAACATGTGATTGCTTTAATGCGATTGTACAATTTCTGTCTGATCTTCATCCGTTTTGGTTGCTGCAATTGGATCATAGGTGCTCTCAAGCATGATGTGCTTGCCCTCTAATGAAGAGCGCTGGAATGCGTGCATGGCTTCAAGCACGTGATATGCAAGCTTGCCGCTGGCTTTGTGTTCACGTCCGGCACGAATGGATTCGACCATCTCGGTAACACCAATTCCACGTTCGTTTTGTCTGCTCTCGAAAACCGGGGTTACCGTCTCCCACGTGTCCTGACCGAATCTGCGCAGTTTCACTTCCCCATTGAAGAAGTTGGGATCAGGTACACTCAGCGTGCCTTCAGTGCCGTAAATCTCAATGCGCGGCAGGTCCGTTGCTCCACGGATATCGAAGCTGGTAATCATCGTGGCAATGGCACCGTCCGTAAAATCGATGGTTCCTGCCAGATGAGTCGGAGTCTGTACCCGCAAAGGTGTCCCTTCTTTCGGACCCGATCCAATGACGCGATCCGTGATCTGGATGCCTGCAGAGGAACTGATTCTCCGAATCGGTCCGAGCAGTGTAACCAGGGCGGTCAGGTAGTAAGGTCCCATATCAAACATAGGCCCGCCTCCAGCAATGTAAAAGAACTCCGGATCCGGATGCCATGCTTCTGGTCCGCCACCCATGAAGAATGAAGTAGCCGCAATCGGCTTCCCGATCAGACCGTCTTCTATGGCCTGTCGTGCAGTCTGGATGCCCGACCCAAGGAAGGTATCCGGTGCGGATCCGACATATAGCCCCTTCTCTTCAGCAAGCTCAATAACCTTGCGACCGTCTTCAAGAGAAATGGCCAGCGGTTTCTCGGCATACACATGTTTGCCTGACTCGAGCACAGCCAGATCGGTCATGGCATGACTGCCAGGCACCGTCAGGTTCAGCACAAGCTCGATTTCCTTATTTTGCAGCAACTCATCTACATTGTAAACGTTTGCGATATTAAATTCATCTGCCCGTTCCTGAGCGCGTTCACGAATCAAGTCCGCTACAGCTACAACTTCTATAAGGGGACTGTTTTTCAGATTCTCCAGATAGATGGCGCTGATGTTTCCGCACCCGATGATGCCTGCTTTTATTTTCTCCAATGTGACGTTCATCTCCTTACGCATGGTGAGAAGCTGTGCATGAATGTTGTGCCTTGAATTTAATACTATGGTATTCCGTTTTGGGTTCAATTAAAATGAATAATATGATCGAAACATGAACTATCTGGTCATAATTTTCAAATTGCAAGGAGTATGCCAATGCCGACCGATTATTCCTGCCAGGTTCTTACAGCAGGCTTCTCATTTCACCGCAAACCCTATGCGGGTATTCATCCCGAAGGGGTTAAGAACTATCTCATGAGGCTGCAGACCGATGGACGCTGCCGGGCACGGATCGATGGCGAGATGTCACTCATTGATGCGGGCGATCTGCTTCTTTTCAGTCCGGACGAGCCTTATGAACTCAAAGTAGACAATGAACGCAATCCGATGGGGGAACGACTTGTAGAGAGCGGTGACTACCATATCTTTTTCAATGGTTCCTGGGTGGATGAATGGTGGGAACGCCACAAGAGGCCAAACCGGATTAAGGTCGAACTGACCGAAAGCCTGCTGACCCTGTTCCGTCAACTCGTGCTGGAGCAGCGCCGAATCTCCAATCCATATCCTGAGATCTCAAGTTATTACATGCGTATCCTGTGTCTGGAAGTGGACCGACTGCTCTCTGAGCATCCAACGATTACGAATACCAATTATGTGGCATATGAAATAAAAAATTATATCGAGGAGAATGCTTCCTCCCTGTTCAAGCTTGAAGATGTGGCTACCCATGTTGGCATCAGCGTTTCACGCGGTGTTCACCTCTTCAAAGAAGCGTTTGGCAAAAGCATTATGCAATACACTCTGGATGTACGGCTGAACATGGCCAGAGAACGGATCATCTTCAGTCCGATGACACTGGAACATGTAGCCGAATCGTCCGGATTTAACAATTATACGTATTTCCACCGCGTGTTCCGCTCCCGGTTCGGCATGTCGCCCAAGGAATTTCGCCTTATTCACCGGGAACAGATGTAAGGTATCATACGTCAATTCTGCTTATTTGCGCGCGGCGATCGCCTCGGACACGACCATGGCCAGATCTTCGTTGCCAAACATGGACAACACACCCAGAACGGTATCGTCGGGGATCTCCCCGGCTTCCTCCTTCGGCACAACCAGCTTCAGCACTTGCTGCAGTCGTTCATTGCTCTGCTGGTCCGGATAGGCTTGCCGGTACATCTCTTCTGGGTCCAGTCCATGATTGACACACCACTGGGCGAAGACCAGAATCATCATTTCCTCTTCCTGTTTGTAGGTTTCAACGACCGCTTCCTCTATCTGTTTTCTGCGTTCTTTTTCATATTCATCCATGATGTAATTCCTCCATATGAGTTATGTTCTTCATTCCCTTTTCACAAAAAAAAAAAATCACTTGCGGATCAGTTGCTCGGCCAGTTCATGGCTATCCATCACATGACTCGCACTAATGATACACTCGTCCGGTGTATTCAGGTTGGCCAGAAAATGATCCACGGCCCCGCTAAACCCTCTACGGGCTAATACGGAATCCCAGCTGCCGAATGTTTCGTTCCGTTCAAGTTCTCCACGTGCGGCATATCTCGCCGCTTCCATATTTACGACTTCTACCGATCTGCCGCCCCCATGGAGTTCGATCTTCTCCAGATCAGCCCCCGCCTCACGCACCATGTCGAACCGGCCATAGGCTTTTCTTCCAAGCTTGGCGGATCCTGCAGCATGCAGCAGCTGGTCCAGTTCATTCTTGCGTATCCATTGATGAACCAGTTCCACATTATGATCCGAATACCATAACAACAGATCCAGCATATGAATCAGATCATCATAGATGGTTTCGGCTGCGGGACGATCCTGAATGCCTGTCCGATGCTTCGTTAACGTCAGGGATTCGTATCCTTGTCCGCCCTCCATCCATGCTTTCGCTTTTTGATACATAGGTGCGAACCTGCGATTAAATCCCACAGCGAGCAGCAACCCCTGTGCCTCGGCAAATGCAGTCATCTCTTCCGATTCACGGAGCGTGTAGGACAGCGGTTTATCCACATATACAGCCAATCCCCGTTCCAAACATTGCATCACAATGTCAAAGTGTGCTTCCGTCGCTGTATGTACAAACACGGCATCCAGATCCCAGGACAGCAGTTCTTTGAGATCCGTCGTTCCGTTGTCTAATCTATACGTATGCTGAATAGCCTTGACCGGCTCGGGTGATCGGTTCATTATTCCTGCAATCTCCACTTCCGGATGAGCGGTTAGGAGAGGTAAATACACTTTACGTGCAATATCCCCGAGTCCGATGATCGCAGCACGGGTTCGCTTCGTTGTTTCCATGATAAGCATTCCACCTTCAGATGAGTTCTAAGTTCCACGTCCTATAGTGTAACCCTTCAGGCAGCAACATGCCAGTGATCAGCAGGAGACCAGGAATGGATTATCCGGTTCATGGGTGAACGTGGTACACTTGGGAAGAAAGGCTTATGGGAACAGGACGTTCGAAGAATATCCTGACCTGAAAGGAGCGTTTGGGATTTGCGAAAATGGTTATGGCTCCTGTTATATGTTTTGCTCGCCGGAGTCACGTTTATTTACAGATATGAACTGCTGGCATGGACCGATCTAAATCCGTCCATCCCTCTTCTTATTGGCATAGCAGCATTGTTTGCCCTGGTTCCCGTCATTCCCTATAAGTTTGTTATTGCAGCGTTCGGGTACAGTTACGGCACCACGACAGCAGCTTGGGTATGCTGGGTGGGTACCACACTCGCTGCGCTTCTCGTTTACGCCGGGGCCAGATATGTTTTTCGTAATCAGGCAAGAGCTTACCTGGATCGCATCCGTGGACTGAATCGGTTCACCAACTGGATGGAGGCTCATCCTTTCATGGGCGTCATGTCCCTTCGATTGCTGCCTGTTGTACCTCAAACCGCGGTCAATATCTATGCTGGCATTACCTTCACGCCATTCTGGGTCTTCATGGTCGCCACAGCCATTGGCAAGATGCCTGCGATTTTTGTTTTTGCCTATGCGGGTGCTCAAGCGGAAACATCCATCTGGCTAAGTTTGCTCATTTTAGTGGGATATCTCGGATTTATGGGCATTGTTTTGCTGCTGTTCCGTTTTCGTTCGCGAAAAAAGGGCTGAATCATTTTTATCCGAATGCATCTCATGATAGTCATTGTCCCGGTCCGGCTTGGTTGGCTTGCCAATTCAGGATATAATAGAAGAGCAAGCCGAATTCTTGTGTTAACAAGTTTCAATAAAAACGGTAGATTGCTGGAGCGAGTGATCGAAAAGGAGCGACTTTTGGCTTTGGACGAATGTCCATAACAAGTGGAGCGACAACTCGAAAACGAGCGCTGGATCTTCATCAGAAATGGAGTGACTATAGCATGGAACAACATTCAAGTGAAAAAGCAACGTTTGCAGGCGGATGCTTCTGGTGTATGGTATCCCCCTTTGAGGAATTGCCCGGAATCCATAAGATTGTATCGGGTTATACAGGAGGACATACCGAGAATCCAACATATGAGGAGGTCTGTTCGGAAACAACAGGACATGTAGAGGCCGTTCAAATTACGTTTGACCCTGCCATCTTCCCTTATGAGAAGCTCGTCGAATTGTTCTGGCAGCAGATTGATCCGACAGATACTGGCGGTCAATTCCATGACCGGGGTTCATCCTACCAGACGGCAATTTTCTATCACAGTGAGGAACAACGTCAGATTGCGGAAGCTTCCAAGGCGGCTCTGGAGCAGAGCGGACGCTTTGACAAGCCCATCTTCACGCCCATTTTGCCTGCCAAACCATTCTACGAGGCCGAAGAACATCATCAGGACTACCATCACAAAAACCCGGCCCACTACAAACGGTATCGCAAAGGCTCCGGACGCGAAGATTTCATCGAGCGCAACTGGTCCGGCAATGTGGATAAAAGCAGCCTGAAGGAGCGGCTGACGCCGCTGCAATACGAAGTGACCCAGAACAACGCAACGGAACCAGCATTCCACAACGAGTTCTGGGATCACCATGGCGATGGAATCTATGTGGATATCGTCTCTGGCGAGCCTTTGTTCAGTTCCACTGACAAATACGACTCCGGCTGCGGCTGGCCAAGCTTCACGCGTCCATTGCGCAACTATAATGTGAAGGAAAAAACAGACCTCAGCCACTTCATGATTCGTACCGAAGTTCGAAGCCGTGAAGGAGATTCCCATCTGGGGCACCTGTTCAATGACGGTCCTGCCGAAGCTGGAGGCATGCGGTATTGCATTAACTCTGCCGCACTCCGTTTTGTACCAAAAGAAGATATGGAGAAAGAAGGATACGGTGAATACACTATCCTTTTCAAGTAATATGGAGTCCAAGTAATTGAAGCGTAGATTCAAACCATAGTCAAAAAGAACAAGAGCAGCGGGTTATTTCCCGTTGCTCTTGTTTTCTTGCGAATTTTAACAACCTTTAGACATGATACTCACTCAGTACACGGGTGATTTGCTCCGTTATTCGGTTATACTGCTGATTGATGAAGAAGTGGTCACCTGGATAGACACTTAGGGTACAACTTCCCTTTGTTACCTGGTTCCAAGCATGCATGTGTTCCATGGGAATCAAGTCCTCGGCCCCTGCAAGAACCGTTATATCTGTATTTAATGGCTCTCTGGACCCCGCCCACTTGTAGCTCTCAACCATATGCAGATCAGACCTGAGCAAAGGAACAAAAATCTCTGCCAATTCCTTGTTTTCAAAGACTTCTGGAGACATGCCCCCAAGTTTCAACATTTCCTGTATAAACTCATGATGAGGCAAAGCATGTATCGCTTTTTTATGATTTGCTATATGCGGTGCCTTTCTTGCAGCCACAAAAAGATGAGCCGGATCTCTGCCCTGTTTATCCTTAATATAGTGGGCCAGCTCATAAGCAATAAGACTTCCCATACTATATCCAAATAGAACAATTTTCTCTTCAAACAAGTGGGATGGTATAGATAGATAGGCATCCTCCACAGCCTGTTCCATGGATGTGTAGAGGGGTTCGTTCATTCTTCGGCCTCTACCGGACAATTCCACAGAATGTAACTGAATAAAAGAAGGAAGGTTATTGCGCCAGCGGTAATACATCATGGATGAACCCCCAGCATAGGGAAAGCAGATGAGATGTATACAATTCATGAACTTCCTCCAATTTACTAGTCTACTGCCTGATGCGCGACTTCAGAATTCAATGTGTTCACGGGAGTGGTCTGCTCATTGTGAAATTGAATTCTCATACCTGGAAGGATACTCAGGACCATTACAGTAACCGCTATGACATAGACGATAAATAATGATGTGTTATTCATGAGCACGCCTGCCATCGAAGATCCAAGAAGCATGGCTCCCATGAATAACGGTGTGATGGTACCATTAACTCTCCCGATTAAATGCTCATCGATCTGGGTTACCAAGTACGTGGAGATAATGACGTTAATAAAAGCCAGACTGATGGAGCTCAGGAAACTTATCACAAGAGTCAGCCAGAACCAACTGGATAACACTTCTCCCATCGTGGTTACGGCCAGACACAGTACACCTACCATTAGAGTCAAGGTTTGATTCAACTTGCCACTAAGAGCGGCAGCGATTCCTCCACCGATCAGTAAACCCAATCCGGATACCCCAGACAGAAACTGTAACGACGTCTGCTCAAGTCCCAAACGTTCGGTGATCAGGAATATTTCAAGTGGACTGATCAAACCGGAGGAGAGCCCCACACAGACGAATACCAAACTAAGCATTTTTAATGAACGGGATTGACCAACATATTGCCATCCCTCCTTAATATCCGTAATTAATGATGTGTCCGTTTCCCGCCGGGCGGAATCTTTCGGCAGAAACGTTAGTAAAATAGCAGACACCATGAATAAAATCAGCAAGGCATACATTGAAGCCTGAATCCCCATAACGGTATATATGAAAGTTCCGACGATAGGCCCGAGAATTAAGAAAAGAGATTGACCACTCTGTGTAATGGCAATTGCAGACTGCACATGCTCTTCCTCTACATTTCGCTTCACAATTTTCACTGATGATGGCTGTGAAAACTGACTAACGATAGAGGATACAAAAGTGGCGACATATAAAATCTGCCAATAACCAGAAGACAAGACGGCAATAATCATTACAATGGATAATGCACTGAGCATGTCGCCCAGTATCATTGTACGTTTGGGATTCCAGCGATCAGCAAGTGCACCGCCAATAATGGAGAAAACGAAAATCGGAGCGTACTCAAGGACCGTTATAAGCGAGACCGCTATGGGATTGCCCTGGGTTTGATCCATCACATAATAGAGGATCGCCATATTTCGTATCCATATAGCCAGATTCTGCAGCAGGTCAGACCCTGTGACGATAAGAAAAGCTTTGTTCCTGAACAACGTGCTCATTCTCCATCTCCCTTTAAACCGACTGTCCGGTTTATTAATTTTCAAAAGAAAAACTGATTATACATCAGCTTTTCATTGTTGAAGTTGTTGGATGCCCACTAGCATGCTGGCAATACCTTTTTTGTAGAGTCGTCTGATATCGGTCAGATCCTTCTCATAATAAAGTGTGCTTAATCCGTTAAAAAGACCGTTAATAATGTGCATTAAGTCTTGTGGATCTTCCGGTTTCAACTCGCCATCCTCAATCCCTTTTGAGATGATCCGCTCATAAGTCATATAAGGAATTCGGATCAGGGAAAGCATCTCATCCAGCATCTCTTGACTGACCACCTGACCTGAGACAAACTCGTTAATTGAATGATTGAGCGGATTCGCCAAATCGTCAACATAATGATCTGCAAGACCATATAGTTTATCTACGGACGTCTCATACTGATGTTCCTTTTCCAGCCATGAATCCATCCACTCTTCGTTATTGAGTTTGATGAGATACATGAAGAGTTCTTCCTTACTTTTGAAATGATAATATATACTGCCTTTACTTCGATTGTTAATTGTACATATGTCCTCCATAGAGGTTGCACTATATCCCTTTTGGGCAAATAACTCTTTGGTATTACGAGCGATATCTTTCTTGATCTGAGCAACATCTTTTCTCCGTTTGACTTCGATTGAAGACCCCTCCATCAAAAGACTGACCATTCAGTCTAATAGTATCACACCCAAAATTTTCCGTCAATGCACTTTATGTATGTACCCTCTTACATATCTCATATTTTCCTGAGATTTGCAAGAGGGTACAATAGAAAAATTTAAATTTCTTGTTTATTGATTAATTATCTTCATCTTCGTCTTTGAAAGCATCACTTAGTTCTTGCGTAATCGTCTCAGGTAGCTTTTCTGTTTCTTCAACCAGTTCATTGATCTCTTCGGGTACTTCTTCGTCCCTTACAACTCCGAATTTGAAAAATT
Source organism: Paenibacillus xylanilyticus (assembly GCF_047246825.1). Lineage (GTDB taxonomy): Bacteria > Bacillota > Bacilli > Paenibacillales > Paenibacillaceae > Paenibacillus > Paenibacillus xylanilyticus_B. The sequence continues at coordinate 299,705 of NZ_JBFOLB010000002.1, forward strand.
TGCTCATTTTTTCTCCTCCTATGAATGGTTTATATTAGTGTATCACAGAACCTTTCCATGGATTCATATGATTCAGTTGATCAATAAGGATATAAGGCTTCTCCACTATATGTTCGAATAATCTCAGATACTGATCGGTAAACCGCTCCATCTCCTCCCTGCTGAAGCTTGCCACCCGATAGTCAAAGTGGATACTGAAATGTTCTCCAACTTTCTGAGCTGTAACATAGATCTCATATTCACTGAACTTCCATTCATACGTAAACGGAGAAACCTGAATATCGGAGATTTCTACAGAGCGGTCAGCAAAATTGTTTAAATTAAACATCGTATCAAACAGCAAATCCCCATCGGGCGCAGAAGAGAAACCTGCATCTTTCAGCATTTTTTCATATGGATATTCCTGATGTTCAAAAGCCCGTATCTGATTCGCCTGAAGTTTAAGAAGATATTCGTTATAGGTATCCCCAGTTGATATGATGTTTCGCAATGGAATTGAATTAATAAACAAACCAACCGTGTCCTGCAATTCAGGTCTTCTTCTGCCAAATGCATACGTTCCTACAATCAGGTCCGTTCTCTCCATCTTCTGATGCAACGTAAGCAGATATACCGAAAATAAAATAGCGTAGTCCGTTAAGCTTGAATCATGGAGCTTTTCTCTAATTTGTACGAGATGGCTTGCAGGTAGCTTCACAACTATCTGATCTCCCACATAAGAAATGATGTCCTTGTCACTTACACGTTCGCTACTTACCGTAAAAGGTTGGTAGCCGCGAAGTACTTCCTTCCAGAAAATTTGGGATTCTGCATATCCTCCCCGATCAAGCCTGTCTTTTTGCCAAACGGCATAATCTTTATATTGTAACTGGACAAGCGGAAGCGTTATCCCCTGATAGAGCTGAATCAACTCGTGCATCAGAATGCCTACGGATGTACCATCCGATATGGCGTGATGCATATCCATCAGAAGCACATGATCCTCTTCTCCCATATGGAGCAGCTTCGCACGAAGAAGTGGTGGCCGTGCTGCATTGAACGGTTGAATAAAAGACTCCATGATACGTATTCTGTCTAATTCTGACTCAACGTTCTCTTGAATCAGGTCAAAAGGAGTCCTTTGGTGAATACGCTGAACCACTTGTCCTCCCTCGTTGTGCAATGAGGTACGCAGAGCTTCATGGCGTTCAATTAAAGCCCTAAAACTATTCTCCAGCCGCTTCGCCTGAAGTCTTCCCTTGATATGAAATGCCATTGGCATATTCCAATGATTATTGTCCTCGCTTGCTTCGTAACCGTAAGCTTGATAAGGCGTTGCAGGATAGGTGCTCTGTTCAAGTGCAGGCTGAATAGGCTCATATTCATCATGATAAAGGGCTGCTCCTTGCTGCTGGATGTAAGCGGCCAACAACTTTATCGTCGGATACTTAAATACATCCTGAAGATCTATCCGGATATGAAGCTGCTCTTGGATAAGTGTATTTAACATCATGGCTTTCAGTGAATGTCCACCGTGTTCAAAGAAATGATCCTCTGTACCTGCACGTTCAATGCCAAGTACCTCTGCCCAGATCAATGCCAAATCCTGTTCAAGCGCATTTTCGGGGGCACAATAGCCACTCGTCAGTTGATTGACGGGCTCTGGCAGGGCTCTTCGATCTATTTTTCCATTGGAGTTGCGCGGCAGATTATTCAGAAACTCAAATCTAGACGGGATCATATACTGTGGAAGAATTGAACTTAACTCTTGCCTGATATGAGCCAGTTGTTCCTGTGCAGCCTGTTCTTCCCATTGCAGTACAACATAGGCCACAAGATAGGAATGGCCTTGTTTGTCCCGTTTTGGAACAACTACAGCCTCCCTCACTTCAGGTAGTGATATCAAGTGATCCTCGATTTCGGGAAGTTCAATGCGATTGCCACGAATTTTGACTTGCTGATCCAGGCGATCCAAATATTCCAGATTTCCATCAGGCAACCATCTGACCAAATCGCCAGTGCGATAAATGATCTCTCCAGGTGTAATAACACTTTCAATGAATCGTTCTGCTGTCTGAGCAGGCTGATTGAGATACCCCAAGGCCAGGCCATCTCCACCAACATAGAGTTCCCCCGGAACACCAATCGGCTGCCTTTGTCCCCAACGGTTAAGCACGTAGACTTTGGTATTGTGAACTGGACGCCCAATAGGTACATTCCGTCTATCTCTCAGCGTTTCATCCACAGTATAGGTTGCAGCAAAAACGGTCGTCTCTGTAGGTCCGTATCCGTTAGCCAATCGGTGTGGACCCAGATAATCCAGAGCCTTTAGAACATGACTTCGGGAGGCTGCTTCCCCGCCAAAAAACAGTTTGCGAACATGTGTCAGACTGGTCACATCATAATCCACAAGGGTATTGAACAGTGCAGCCGTCATAAAAGCAGAGGAAATCCGCTCTTCTTTCAGCGTTCTGGCAAGTTCAGCTGTGTGTACAACGTCCTCCCTGGGAATCAGCACCAGAACAGCCCCATTAAGCAATGCGCCAAATATTTCATAGGTTGATCCATCGAATGCATAGTTGGACAACTGCAAAACCCGATCTTCCGGCCCCATATCCATGAACCCATTATTCACACTTGTTCTCATGATATTCCGATGCGTGGTGACGACTCCTTTGGGTGCACCAGTCGATCCAGATGTGTACATGACATAGGCAGGTGAATCAGCCGTCCACGTTTGAAGCCGGTCAGATACAACCTCTTCCTTGGCCACTTCACCCCATAAGCGTTCGTCTAGCAATATCGTTTGACCCTGAAAATCAGGTACGCCCAGATTAACTTCAGATATCAATAGTTGGGCTTGGCTATCTCTCAGCATGTAGGCTAACCTGTCTTCCGGGAAAGTCGGATCAAGCGGTACATATACAGCTCCCACCTTCAAAATCCCCATAATGGATACGATCATGCCTATGGAGCGATTAGCCAGTAATCCTACCACTCCACCCGAGGCGATTCCCTTCAGTCGGAGTATCTCTGCAAGCAGATTGGCCCTCATCTCCAACTCTCCATAGGTTATCTCCTCCGTACCCATCACAACGGATGGACGATCCCCATATTGCAGCACTTGCTTTTCAAACCTCTGTGATATCGTTTCTTCCCTCGGGTAATCTACGATCTCTCCTTCGAGACTTGCCAGGTGCAGCCTTTCCTCCGGAGTACACATCTCAATCTTCATGATTTGCTCATAAGGGCGGATCACCATTTGCTGCAAAATATGTTTATAATGATGCATCATGCGCTCAATCGTTTCCGAAGAGAACAGATTTTCATTATATTCAACGGTTAGGCTCAGGCCTCCAGCGTGCTCAACACTTCCCCATGTCATATCGAACTTGGGCTCACTCGATCCAGAAGGCATCTGACGTATGGAGATCGAACTCGCTTCAGGTGATGAGTGCTCCATGTTCTGCAACACAAACATCGTATCAAATAGCGGATGGCGGTTCAGTGCTCTGGGCAATGCCAGCTGTTCAATTAACTCCTCAAGAGCATACATCCCATGTTCGTAGCCCTGTAGCAACTGGGTGTGAACCTGTTGAATGTATCTCTCTACTTCGATCTCTCCCTCGGGCCTCAATCTCAATGCCAAAGTATTCACGAACATGCCAACGACGGATGCAATATCTGCATGTTCCCGCCCGGCTGTAGGTACACCGATGATGATATCCTCCTGTCCGGCATATTTGGACAACAGGATGGAATAGCCCGCCATCATTACCGTATACAACGTTGTTTTATTCTCTTCTGCCTGCTTCTGCAGCTGTTCAGTCAGCTCTGCTCCAAGCTGCATCTCTACTCGTGCCCCAGTAGCTCTATCCGTTCTGCCATAGGAATTGTCATAAGGAAGATTCAGCACCGATAGTTCACCTTGGAATTGATTGAGCCAGTATTCCCCACTGCTTCGATAGCTTTCCGCGTTCTTCTGTTCCTGTTCCCAGACAGCATATTCCTTGTACTGAACAGGAAGCGGCTCAAACTTTTGTTGTTCATACAACTGAAACAGTTCACTGAAGATAATACCGGTCGATGTACCATCAGAAACAATATGGTGAGTATCCACAACCAGAATATGCTTATTTGCTGAAGTACTTAACAAGCCTGCACGAATAAGCGACTTGTGATCTCTGAGATTGAAGGGGCGAATGAACGAATGAACGTACGTCTTTGTATCAGCTGTAGCTGGTTCCTTCCGTTCAGCCAATGTACGCTCCATCCTCCACTCCAAGTCTGCTGCAGGCCATATACGCTGTCTGAGATCCTCTTGAACAAGTTCAAAAGACGTACGCAAAGATTCATGTCTATGGATCAGGGAGATAAAAGCTTCCTCGAGTCGCTCAGCAGAAAGTTCACCTTCAATTTCAAATATCATTGGCATATTGTAGCTGGTACTCTGCTGATCCATATGCTGAAGGAAAAATAGTCTCTTCTGAGCCGACGAAGCAGGATAGGTATCTTGAACCGTCACAGGTTGCAGCGATGCATAACGATGGGTCCCTCTAGCTTTTTGAATAAACTTGGACTGATCCAGCACGGAAGTGTAGGTAAACACATCCTGTACCGTAAACTTTACATCAAAAGCTTTATGGATCTGGGCAATAAGAGACATAGCCTTGAGAGAATGTCCTCCCAGTTCAAAGAAATGGTCGTGAATGCCCACTCTTGATAACCCCAGAACATTGGTCCAAATTTCGGCCAGTTCAGCTTCGAGCGGATTGGTTGGTGCAACATAACTCTCGGTTAACAGGGGCTGTGGATTCGGAAGCATTCTCTTATCCACTTTACCATTACTGGTGAGCGGAAAAGAGTCAAGCAAGGTGTATGTTGAAGGCACCATATAATCTGGAAGATCGTGAAGCAACTGTTCCCGAATAATACCCGCCAGCCTAGGCTCAGATGTCGAATGAGGAACGATATATGCTGAGAGAAAGGAGTGCCCTTGCTCATCCCGTCCAGATGTTACCATCGCCTCTTTAACCTCCGGCAATACAAGAAGCCTGCTTTCGACCTCTGTCAGCTCCACTCGATTGCCACGAATTTTGACCTGCTGATCCAAACGATCCAGGAATTCCAAGTTTCCATCAGGTAACCACTTCACCAAATCTCCTGTACGATAGAGTCTTGTTCCTGACTTCAGCGGATTCTTACCAAATCGCTCTTCCGTCAATGCTGGTTGATTCAAATAACCCAGTGCCAGTCCTTCTCCTCCGATATAGAGTTCTCCGGGTACCCCAATTGGCTGTCTCTTTCCCCACGGATTAAGCACATATACCTGTGTATTGTGAACTGGGCAGCCTATAGGCACATTGCTTCTGTCCCGCATACTCTCGTCCACAGAGAATGTTGTTGCAAAAACAGTCGTTTCCGTTGGGCCGTAACAATTAATAATGCGATGGGGACCAAGATAATCCAGTGCCTTCAGGACATGTTTTCTGGAACCGGGCTCCCCACCAAAAAAAAGTCTTCGCACATGTTTCAGACAACTCAAGTCGAAGTCTACCAGCGTATTAAACAGAGCCGTCGTCATGAAGACAGTAGTAATTCGCTGTTCATCCAATGTACGGGCCAGTTCTGTAATATGCAGCATGTCCTCTCTGGAAATCAAGATAAGCGCGGAACCATTCAGCAAAGCTCCGAAAATGTCATAAGTCGATCCGTCAAAAGCATAATTGGACAACTGTAGCACACGATCCGTGGGCATCATGTCATTGAAGCCGTTCTTGATACTGGTCTTCATAATGTTACGATGTGTGGTTACAACCCCTTTTGGCTTGCCGGTTGATCCCGATGTATACATCACATATGCTGCATTATCCGGCTGCGCGACTGGGTTCCCCACAAACTCTGCCCTAACACTTCCAGTCCAGCACTGTTCATTCAACACCACCGTTTTCCCCGGAAATCCAGGAACGTCTCGACCTTGCTCAGCCATTAACAATCGTACCTGACTATCTTCAAGCATGTAGGCTAGGCGCTCTTGTGGAAATCCTGGATCAAGTGGAACATACGTAGCTCCGGATTTTAGAATGCCGAGTATGGACACGATCATCCCCATGGAGCGATCCGTTAGCAATCCGACCCTGTCTCCGGGACGTACTCCTTCCTGTCTTAACATCGCAGCCATTCGATTAACGTTCATACCCAGCTCACTATAGGTCATGCTCATGGAGCCCAGGATCACCGCAGAGCGATCTCCGTGCTGTCTGACTTGCTCTTCAAACCGCTCTGGTATTGATAATTCTCGTGGGTATTCTACAATCTGTCCTTCAAGCTTTTTAAAATATAGGATTTCCTCAGCTGTGCACAACTCCATATCGTTAATGCTCAGATTAGGATTGCTGGTCATCTGTTCAAGAATGTGGGTGTAGTGTGAAGACAATTGTTGAATCCTCTCATGTGAAAATAAATCCGTGTTGTATTCAACGGTCATGGAGATGCCTTCATTCATCTCATGTCCAGCCCAGGTCATCTCAAACTTGGATCGTCCTGTAGGTGTTCCCATCTGACTAATATTCAGCTGATTCGCCTTCAACTGTGCCGTGTTCATGTTCTGCAGTACAAACAACGTTTCGAACAGGGGATGACGACTGGGTTCCCTGACAATTTGCAGATGATCCAGCAATTCTTCAAGAGGATATAAGGCGTGATTGGAGCAGTTCAGTACCCGCTGCTTCAATGATGCCATATACCCCGCAACCGTAAGGTCCGGCTTGATTTCGCTTCGCAAAGGCAACGTTTTAACAAACATTCCCACGATGGCAGCCGTTTCGGCATGATCTCTGCCTGCAACCGGTGTGCCTACAACGATATCTTCCTGCCCGCTATATTTGGACAGCAGAATGTAATATGCGGCTAACAGCATAACATACACGGTCGTATCCTGACTTGCAGCCAGATCGGTCACCCGCTTGGCAAGCACGTTACCCAACAGGAACGTATGCTGCGCTCCTTCATAACGCTGTACTCGGGGGCGCACATTCTCCAGAGGGAAGTCCAGTATAGGCACCTCTCCCTCATACAGCTTATGCCAGTAGTCCCGAGCAGCACTATAGGTTTCCGTTGACTGCTGTAGCTGCTCATATGCAGCGTACTCTTTATATTGTTTATTCAGAATAGGAAGCTCTTCGTTGTCATATATCCTGAATAACTCGTCGTACATAATGGCTGTTGATATCCCATCCGAGACGATATGATGAACATCCAGCAACAATAGATGCTCCGTATCCGATTGTCTGCGGACAAAAGCCCTAAACAAACTAGGGGCTGACATATCAAAAGGATAAATACAGGATGCCACCCATGCCTCCTCGTCTTGATCCACAGCCCCGTATTCCGAGGTGCCATTATTAACTTCTGTTATCTGGAGTTTCCAGTCCAGCTCGCTCAACACATGTACCCGCTGTCTAACCTCCTCCTCTTCCATCAAGAAAGAGGTGCGCAGGGACTCATGGCGTTCAATCAGCCGAAGCAACGCATTTTCGAGTTGATCAATATTCAAATGGCCTTCGATTCGCAATACCATGGGCATGTTATAACTGGTGCCGATATGTTCATTTTGCTGAATAATATACAATCTTCTCTGAGCAGAAGATACGCTATAACTTGTACCCTGATTCACAGAAGGCAGTGGGATATGCCGATGAAGCTTGTCGTTACCCTGAATGAGCTTTGCCTGCTCCCGGATGGTAGGGTGGCTGAATATATCCTGCAGACTTAGCTTTACATCAAATATCTGGTGGATTTTGGCTACCATGGTCATGGCTTTAAGCGAATGTCCCCCAAGATCCAGAAACGATTCCAACATGCCGGGATGACCCTGGCCCAAAACCTCGGACCAGATATGCTGCAATTGCTCTTCATACAGGTTCTCAGGCTGTATAACTTCATCCGCATTCCCCATAGCCGCAGGCATGGGAAGAACAGCATGATCCACCTTGCCATTGGATGTCATCGGTATGGTATCCACAACGAGTATAAACGCAGGAATCATGTATTCCGGAAGTACCTGCCTCAACTCATTCTTCCACTCAGAAGTCAGCTCGGAGCTGTCTACCCGCTTCAACGCACTATCGTTGGGTACGACATATGCACACAGGCAGAGACCCTCACCACGCTCCTCTTTGCGTGCTAGCAGCACAGCTTCATTCACGGAGGAGATGGCTTTCAGCCTGGTTTCGATTTCGCCGAGCTCGATCCGGTTGCCTCGAATCTTGACCTGATTGTCCATTCTTGCCAAGTACTCCAGTTGGCCGTCCTCTCTCCAGACTACCAAATCCCCTGTCCGATATATCGTCTCTCCAGGGACATATGGATCTGGAACAAAGCGTTCTTCTGTCAAACCTGGTTGGTTCAGATATCCTTTCGATACACCTTCACCTCCGATGTACAGCTCCCCGGGAACACCCACCGGCTGCAGCTGGTTCCACCGATTAAGCACATATAGTCGTGTATTGTGTATTGGCCTTCCGATGGGAACCCGATCATATTGGCGCAAACTGTTTTCAACCGAATAGGTCGCTGCAAAAACAGTCGTTTCCGTCGGTCCGTACCCGTTCACAATACGATGCTCGCCCAGGTAATCCAGTGCTTTCAGCACATGCTTAATCGATGCGCTCTCTCCGCCAAAAAAGAGCTTTCTCACATGCCTGAAGCACGTAATGTCATAGTCGACCATGGTATTAAACAATGTCGTCGTCATAAAAGCAGACGTGATGCGTTGTTCATCCATCGTTCTGGCCAGCTCTGCAGCATCGAGTAATGTATTTTTGGCGATTAATAGGAGTGATGCGCCGTTTAATAACGCTCCGTAAATCTCATAGGTTGAGCCATCAAATGCATAATTGGATACTTGTAGCACCCGATCAGACGGGGACAAATCTCCAAAGCCATTGTGGATAGATGTCTTGACAATATTTCGATGGCTGGTCATTACGCCTTTCGGCTTACCGGTTGAGCCTGATGTATACATCATGTAAGCTGTTGCTTCCGGTGGAATCGCAGGCAACCTCCAATCTCTCATCTGCTCTTGTGCATTTGCTGCCTCCTGAAGGATCGCTTCAAGTTCCAAATGACGTGCTGCACATTCGGCTATGGTTAACGCATTGCCTGTGATTAGCCAGTTGGCATTGCTATCTTCCACAATGAAGCGTTTGCGTTCTTCGGGAAAGGAAGGATCCATAGGAATATACATCGCACCTGTCTTGAGAATACCGAAGATCGCTATGATCATACCGAGAGAACGATCGGTCAGCAAGCCCACAATGTCCCCCTGCTTCATTCCCTTTTCCATCAGTACCCGTGCATATTGATTTGTCACCTCGTTGAATTCCCTGTATGTCAGACTCTGGTCTTCATCAATAACAGCGATCTGATCAGGAGTTTGGACAGCCTGCTGCTCGAGTACCAACGGGATACTGGCTTGACGTGGGTATTGTGCCTGAGTTTCATTGCAAGAAAGCATGGTGGATTGCTCATCATTCGTTAACAAATGGATTTCCTTCAGTTTCATGAAGTGGGCATCAACCATTTGCACAAGTAATGTTTTGTAATGATCAATCATCCGCAAAATGGTCGACTTCTTATAGATGGAGGAGGCATATTCTACTGTCCAGTTCATGCCATGGCGCCCCTCCTGAGCACCCCATGTCATATCGAATTTGGCATGATTCCAGTCCCACTCGGCTGCAGTAAATGTGATCCCCGTAAGCTGGATTGGAGGAATGTCCATATTTTGCAGTACAAAAAGTGTATCGAACAACGGATGACGGCTGAGATCCCTGGATAGTTGAAGATGTTCGAGCAGGTCCTCCAGAGGGAATTCTCCATGCTCTTGCGCCTCAACGAAACGGGATTTCACCCGACGTATGAATTCATCTACTGTGAGTTCACCTGGCACCTGATTACGAAGCGCCAGTGTATTCACGAACATACCGACCATACTGTGAACATCCTCGTAATATCTTCCGGCTGTTGGCGAACCGACCACAATATCCTCTTCTCCGGTATATTTGGATAACATGATATTATAAGCAGCAAGCAAAATAACATATAATGTGGTGTTGTGCTGAGCAGCAAGGCTCCTAAGGCGATCCGTGAGGTCCGTTCCAAGTTGAAATGAAATCGAATTTCCCTCATAAGATCGGACGGAAGGTCTGATATAATCAGGTACAATCTCTGAACTCGGAAGATCACCTTCGAACTCTGCACACCAGTAATTCCGGTTATCCTCATATCTCTGACTCGAACGCTCATTCTGTTCATATACGGAGTAGTCTTTATAATGTAGGTTTACAGGTGATAGCTCTTCTCCCTCGTATAATTGGGTTAGCTCTTTATAAATGATTCCGGTGGATACACCATCAGACACGATGTGATGAATATCAATGAACAAGAGACTGCGATCGGATGCGACTTGAGCAAGGGCTGCACGAATAAGCGGACCAGTTGAGAGATCAAATGGCTGCACGAATTTTTCAAGGTGTGAGGCAATAATCGTTTTCTTACCATCAACAGCATCCTTGCCGAGATACACCTCCACTTGTTGTTCTTGCATTTCATAGTCGAATAGCTTCCAGTTTAATTCCGCAGACTCGAGAATGTGTTGACGCAAGTGTTCACCAGACCAGATAAAACGGGTTCTCAAAACCTCGTGCCGTTGTATAAGCTGTATGAAGGCACTTTCAAGCTTGTCCCGGTTAAGTTTCCCTTCAATCTCCAGTACCATTGGCATATTATAACTGGTCTCCAAGGGAGCAAGCTGCTGTGCAATATAAACTCTTTTCTGCGATGCGGATACCGGGTACGAGTCCTGTCGTTCCGCGGCAGGAATCCCCTTATATACACTTTTGCGAGAACTGTCTATGCACACCGCCATCTCCCGCAGCACCGGTGCCTGGAACACATCATGCAAGGAAAGTTTCACATCCAGTTCCTTATGTATTTTGGCTACCAGCATCATGGCTTTCAACGAGTGACCCCCGACTTCAAAAAAGTGATCCCCAGCACCCGGTTTACAGCCGAGCACATCTTTCCAGATTTGTGCAAGTTTATGTTCGGTTTCCCCGGACAGAGACAGGTTCCCTGTTTGGTTCAATGTCTCTGGCAGCGGGAGATTTTTTCGATCGATCTTCCCATTGGAAGTGAGCGGAAACACCCGAAGAATCTGAAATGTGGCAGGAATCATATATTCGGGTAAATGGGCTTTCAAAGCCCACTTCCATTCCTGAATTTGTTGATTCTGCTCATCAGGGGCATCTGTATATGGAACAGGAATGATATATGCACATAAATTGGAATTCCCCTGGGCATCCCGCCATGCCGTGACAAGAACATCTTCCACAGCGGAAAGAGTTCTCATCTTCTCCTGCACCTCGCCCAGTTCAATACGATGACCTCTAATTTTGACCTGATGATCCTTCCGGTCTACGAACTCCAAATTTCCATCAGGCAGACGTTTAACCAGATCTCCAGTTTTATACATTTTCTGGCCGGGCACGAGTGGATTATCGACAAAGCGTTCCAGCATCAGTTCAGGAGCATTCAGGTAACTGGCCAACCCTTCCCCACCGATGTATAGCTGTCCCGTCACACCAATGGGCATCGGGTTACGCTTCGAGTTCATGACATAAGCAGTGGTATTATGGATCGGTTTGCCTATAGGTGCCTGATCAGGCTGCGTAACTGGATAATATGTTGCATAAACTGTCGTTTCCGTTGGTCCATACATGTGTAATAACCGCCCTGGTCCCAATACGGCGAACGCCTTGTTCAAATGCCTAATCGAGGCCTTCTCACCGCCAAACAGAAGATGTCTCACCTTACTAAAACAGTTGGGGTTCCAATCCACCATGGTGTTAAATAGCGCAGTTGTCATAAAAGCGACCGAAATCTCTTCCTTGGCGAACATCTCAGCAAGCGCAGATACATTCTGCATCTGCTCATCAGTAGTGAGTACAAGCGTTGAGCCATTCAACAAAGCCCCGTAAATATCAAAGGTAGCTCCATCAAAAGCATAATTCGAGATTTGCAAAATCCGATCATTGGAATTCAGTTCCACATAACCGTTATTCAGCACGGTCTTGATGATATTTTGATGGGTTGCCACAACCCCTTTTGGTTTTCCAGTTGAACCCGAAGTATATATGATGTATGCAGCATCATGAGGTTCGGAAAGCACCTCGCAATCTTGGTGATTATCCTGGTTCTTGAAGCCTTTATTCATCATCAGCATGTCCCGGGTTACGATAAAACCCTCATACTCGGGTAACGCTACCTCGGTCAGACGAAGCAGGGATCGTGCACCACTATCGTGAAGCATATGGGTCAGTCTTTCGGCAGGAAATGTGGGGTCAAGCGGAATATAGGCAGCACCAGCCCGAATAATAGCCAACAAGCCTGCAATCATCTCCATGGATTTCCGGGCAACCAAACCCACCCTGTCTCCTGGCTTGATGCCTTGGCTTTGTAACACGATGGTCCAATCTTCAACCAGAGCATGGAGTTCAGCATAGGTCCACGTCTGTTGAGCTAATTGAATCGCTGGATGATCAGGATATAACCGTGCCTGTCGGGTAAACAATTCAGGAATTGTCTGTTCTCTCGGATAGTCTGCCTTGGTCTCGTTCCCTTTCGCCAGCATGTTATTTTCTTCCGGAGTCAGGATATGAATATCTGCAACACTTATCTCGGGTTCCCCAGCTATTAATAGACAGGCTTGCTTCAGGTGACTAAACAAACGCTCGATAAAAGAGTCCGAATACACCTGTTCGTTATAATTGATCTTGACCCGAATCTCCTCACCTGGTCCTATGGAAATATTAAGATCATAATTGGTATGTTCATAAGCTTCAATGGATGTAATATCAAACCCCAGTTCGATCTGTTTGGTATCAAACATGCTGGCACTGGACGGGTAGTTCTCATACACCATAATATGATTAAAAAGCGTTCCATTCTGACCTGCTTCGGCTTGTACTTCCGCGAGAGACAGATAGCTGTACTCCTCAGACAGAATCGCATTTTGATGTGTCTCTTTCAGTAATTGCGCAAACGACTGTTTTTCATCCGACATTATTCTTACGGGTACAGCGTTAATAAACAAACCTACGATTTTCTCCACATTCGGTATGGCAGCAGACCTTCCAGACACCACAGTTCCAAATACCACATCGTCAGAATTGCTGTAGTACTGAAGTACCACTCCCCATACCGTCTGAAAAAGACTGCTCATCGTGACCTGATATTGACTGCTAACTTCCATTAATTGCTCGGTCAGCACCTTGCCCAAGTTAAACGTAATCTCCTTAATCGACGGGGGTTCCGATGAGTCCAGAGCCATTTCCACAGGGAAGTCGGCTCCTGGCTCGTAACCTGACAAATAATTTTTCCAATAGGTTCTGGCTTCGGTCTCCCGCTGCTTACCCAACCATTTAATATATCTTTTATAAGGAATAACACGCTCGAGTTGTGCAGGTGTTCCGTGGATCTCCTGTTTATATAGAGAGAACCACTCCTTAAAAATGATGCCAAGACACCATCCATCGATCAGAATATGATGATTGCTCCAGATAAGGGTATACGCCGCCGGGCCGGTTTGGATCATTTGCAACCGAAGAAGGATATCTTTGGACAAATCAAAGGACCGCTGCCGGTCTTCTTCCGCCATTCGCCGGATTATCTTCCGTTGCTCAGCAGGATCTGGCTCAGTCAAGTGAAGGGAATCCAACTTTATATTTCGATTTCGTAATACGATTTGTCGTGGCTTGTTGATTTTGTCGTGAATAAAGATCGTCCGAAGCGTATCATATCTCTCAATCACTTTGTTCATGGAGCGTTCCAATGCCTTAATATCAACGAACCCTTCAATCGTAAAAATCATTTGTTCGAAATATACATCTCCCTGGTCGTAAAGCGAGTGAAACAGCAGTGCTTCTTGCATTGGAGATAATGGATAAATATCAGCAATTTCCGGTTTGTTCATCATCCCTTATGTCCTCCCCTTAAGTCTATTGGTAGCTGAAGGAGTCCGGAGATCCCTTTTCATTCAAAGGTATCTCCGGAATGCTCACAGCTTGGCAATGATATCCGAGATATCATCAAGTTCATCCAACGTGAGGTCTGCATCGCTAAAGTCGCTGGGTGTAAATTCCTCAGCTTCACGAGTCAAGCAATGTACAATCAATCTCTCCAGATTCAATCCATAGCTGGCTACTTGCTCCATAGCCGCTTTCTCATCCATCCGTGAAGGATCATAGCGAAGGATCAGTTGGAATTTCCCTTGATCGACAACACAGTTCCATTCTTCGAAATGCGACATTCGATTAAATGGACTAATCAATTCGCCCATAGGCATGGGTGACATCGTAAACGACTCGGCTTGTGTGTCTTCTCCAAATTGCCCCAGGTAATTAAAGACAATGTCGGGATCACACGTCACCTCCTCAGATTTCAACTCCGAAGTCAGATATTTCAGGATAGAATATCCGGTACCCTTGCCAGGGATGCTGCGAAGCATTTCTTTCGTATGACGCAGCGCTTCACCAATTTCTTCATGAGTTGTGCGGAGAAGCACTGGATAGATCGAGGTAAACCAGCCTACTGTCCTTGTTGTATCCACATGGTCCAGCATTCCTTCTCTTCCGTGCCCTTCAAGATCAATAACAATGTCTTTTGCATACGTCATGGAGAGAGCCGTCAACAAAATATCCATGACTTCGGTGTGATATGCACAATGAACTTCGGTCAATAACTCGCGTGTTCTGGAAGCTTCCAGTTCCAGAGTCACGGTTTTGCTTTGCTTGAGCAGACCAGGTTTATCGTGATGTTCACGAAGCTGGAGTGCTTTCTGATTCAACTCGTGCCAGTACACTTGTTGTTGCTTCATCTCTTCTGAAGTGGCATAGTTCATAAGTTCACGACTCCAGAAGGCATAGGAATCTGTCTTTTCAGGCAGCCGCACTGTATGGTCTCCGAGAAGAATAGCCGGATACATGCGATGGAAATCCTCCAGCAGAATTCGCCACGAAACGCCGTCAATAATAAGATGATGTACTGCAATAAGCAGATGGTCACCCTGTGGTGTTCTGAACACACCAAGCCGAATGAGATCATGTTCCAGATTCATTTGTGACTGTATCGCTGTCGCAAGACGTTCAATGTGGACGGGTTCCCAGTCAGCTTCCACTTCATGCTCTTCCATAGGGAAGAGCTTCTCCGTGTCTATTGGGAAAACCGTCTGCACTACACCTTCCGGCCGTATTTCAAATCGGATACGCAGTGCATCATGGTGTTCACTTAGTTTACGGAATACCTGATTCACTGTGTCCGTATCCCATCCTTCTTGGTTATACAGCATCATGGACTGATTCCAATGGCCCGTGTTGCTATAATCCTGTGCAAAGAACCATTGTTGAATGGGAGTTAAAGGGATGTCTCCTTCAATGAGATCTTGCTGCTCTTTCCTGGTTTCCATAGGTTCCAAAAACTCGGCACATTCCGCGATCGTTGGGTGTAACATCAAGTGCTTGACCTGTAGTTTGAATTGATGTCGCGTGAGTCTTGAAGCAATCTGTATGGATTTGATGGAATCTCCTCCAAGGACAAAGTAGTTGTCGTCGATTCCCACACGATCCACACCTAGCACTTCCGACCAGACTAGGGCCAATATTTGTTCTTTTTGAGTTACCGGTACACTATAATCGCCTTTTACGCTGTCTAGATCCGGTGCAGGGAGTGCTCCTCGATCGAGCTTGCCGTTACGCGTTACCGGAAGCTTTGTAATAGCCACAAAATATGATGGCACCATGTATTCGGGCAAACTCTGCTGAACATACTTTCTGAGTTCCTGCTCGTGAAATCCTCCCGATGAAACGATATAAGCGCACAGATAATGTCCGGAATTGTCCTGACGAGGAATAACTACCGCCTCCTGTACGTCAGGATGCTGAATCATCCTTGCCTCTATCTCTCCCGGTTCAATTCGATGCCCGCGAATTTTGACCTGATGATCCATCCGTGCGAGAAATTCAATACTGCCATCAGGCATCCAGCGGACTCTGTCCCCTGTCCGGTACATTCGTTCACCAGGACAGAAGGGATCATCCAGAAACCTGGCCAGCGTCAGATCCGAATCTCCGACGTATTTCTCCGCTACACCATCACCGGCAATGTACAGTTCTCCTGCTACACCCACAGGTAAAAGATGGCCTTGGGCATCAAGAATATAGGTTCTCGAATTGTGAATGGGTCTTCCAATAGGAACCGAACCCAGTCCTGCCAGACTACGCCCGACATTATATGTTGTTGCAAAAACGGTCGTTTCGGTTGGGCCATACCCATTCGCGATACGATCGTCTCCCAGGTATTGTTGAGCTTGCATGACATGAGATTTGGAAAGTGCCTCTCCTCCAACAAACAATCGATGCACATGTTGCAAACAGGTTACATCATGATCGACCAGCGCATTAAACAATACACTGGTTACAAAGGCAGACGTGATACGCTGGCCCTTCATGATGGAGGAAAGCTTGTTGATATCCAACAGATCTTCTCTGCTGATCAGCACAAGTGTTGCCCCATTCAATAATGAACCAAAGATTTCATAAGTTGATCCGTCAAAGGCATAGTTGGAGAGCTGCAACATACGATCCTGTTCACGGATACGGATAAATCCATTGTTGATCGATGTCTTAATAACGTTTCGGTGTGTCGTGACCACACCTTTCGGTAATCCCGTCGATCCTGAAGTGTACATAATGTACGCCGGCATGGTCGCTTCATCAGGTAATATCGTTTGACTCCTATTGGATTGTGCAGACAAAGCATTCTGATCCAATGGAATCCGGCGGGACTCTTCCAGCGGAACGATTACCCCCTTGAATCCAGCAAGAGGTCTATCCGATGGAGCAATAAGCATACTTGCATGACAATGTTCCAGCATATAGGTCATTCTCTCGTGTGGATAGGATGGATCCAGCGGAACATATACGCCCCCTGCTCGCAAGATTCCCAAGATCGAAACGATCATTTCAATGGAACGGTCTGCTAGCAAGCCGACAGCATCTCCACGCTGTAAACCGCTTTGCGCGAGATAGCTTGCAAGCTGGCAAACCTTCTCGTTAAGTTCCTGATAGGTTAGCGTCTCTCCATAACATTGCAAAGCCGTATGATCAGGGCGAAGCGACGCTTGGGTCTCAAATAATTGGCTTATCGTGCGATCACGCGGATATTCTGCGTAAGTATCGTTGAACTGTCCCAGAATCTCGTGCTCTTCCGAAGGAGTGATTAGCCTGATCTCGTTCATCAACATGTCTGGAGTGGCAGACATTTGACTTAATACATGCTCATAATGAACGGCCATTCTTTCCATTTGAGAACGTTCATAGAGATCTGTAGCGTATTCTACCGTCAGTTTAAGCGTCTCCTGAGTCTCGTGAACCACCCAAGTCATATCGAATTTAGACGTGTTGCTCGCCCAGTCCAGTGGTTCTATGTGTAGGTCTTGCAGCTCTGCCATCTGAGGTTTGGCATCCTGCAGGACAAACATGGTATCAAATAACGGATTGCGTTCTGGATCTCTTGCAACTTGCAGCTTTTCGATGAGTTCATCCAATGGATACTCTCCGTGCTCATAAGCCAGTAGCGTTTCTCTGCGCACATGACCAATCCATTCATGAATCCTTAGATCACCATGCAGTTCTTGTCTCAGCGCCAGGGTGTTAACAAACATCCCTGCAACAGAGGAGATATCGGTATGAGTCCTTCCTGCAAATGGGATACCCACAATAATATCCTGTTCCCCCGTATACTTGGACAGAAGAATGTTATAAGCGGCAAGCATCACCATGAAGAGTGTTGCGTCGGTCTGTTGTGCCAGCTTCCTCACTGCCCCGCTCAGTTCAGGACTGAGTTCAAACGTATGGGAAGAACCTTCGAATTGTCGCCGGCTCGGGCGGCGACCCTCTGTGAGTATGTCAAGTACGGTGATGTCTTTCTCATACCGCTTAAGCCAGTAATCTTCACTCGCCTGGTAGGCCAGTCTGCTCTTTTGTTCACTCATCCACACTGCGTAATCCTTATATTGAACTGGCATTGCATCAAGAGGCTGTCCCTGGTAGAGACGAATAAAATCCTGATACAGAATTCCTGTCGTGACTCCGTCCGAAACAATGTGATGCATGTCCATAATCAGCAGATATTCCCTGTCTGAAAGTGCACATAAGCCTGCTCTCATGAGCGGTGCACATCCAAGATCGAAAGGCCGGACAAATGTGCTAATGTATTGAGCCGTCTGCTCTTCCCTCATATGACTATCGAGCATGTCAGGTTCAGATCCATGTTCCAGTTTCCAGTTCATGTCCTCCATGGCGTGGATGTGCTGCCGCAGCTCACCTTCAACCATTTTGAAGGAGGTTCTTAGTGATTCATGCCGACGAATAAGTCCCTTCAGCGCGAGCTCCAGACGGATCATATCGGGTCTCCCCTTCATTCTCAGCACCACAGGCATATTGTAACTTGTCCCGGTATCCTCGAACTGTTCCACCAGATATAATCGCTTCTGTGCCGATGACACGGGGTAATCCTCTTGCTCTTGGGCACGCGGAATAACGGTATGGTTCTGCTTATCCCCTTCGTCAATCAAGGAAGCCATCTGTTTCAGTGTCGGAGCATCAAATAAATCCGGCATGCTCAGTTTAATCGCCCACTGCTCCTGTACCTTCGCGATAAGTACCATCGCTTTCAGGGAATGGCCTCCCATTTCGAAAAAATGATCATGCACACCTGCTTGTGCAAGACCCAGCACATCAGCCCATAGTTGTGCCAGTTCCTTCTCCGTATGCGTTGAAGGAGCTACATAATCCGAAGACAATGAAGCGAGATCTGGCTTGGGTAGAGCTTTTCGATCAAGCTTCCCGTTCCGTGTAAGCGGTAAGGAGGAGAGCTGGATGAACACAGATGGAACCATATACTCAGGAAGTGTTTCTTTTAAGGTTTTTCTCCAGTTTTCAACTAGATGCTTGTCCTTTGCTTCTTCTCCGGTAAGTGCACCTGCATGGTCAAGCACAACATACGCTGCCAGCATAGAGTGTCCCTGGTCGTCTCGTTGTGCAATAACTACAGTTTCATTCACCTCCGGCAGAGCAAGGATGTGATCCTCGATCTCTGTCAGCCCAATACGATTCCCACGGATTTTCACTTGTTGGTCCAATCTTCCCAGATATTCAAGTGTGCCGTCTGTTAACCATCTCACGAGGTCACCGGTACGGTAGACTCTCTCTTCCCCATCTATGTGTCGGGTGAGAAATCTCTCTTCCGTCAGCTCCGGCTGACCCAAATATCCGGCAGCCAGCCCCTCGCCTCCGATGTACAGTTCTCCAGGAACTCCCACCGGTTGAGGTTTGCCCCATGTATTCAATACATAGAGCCTTGTATTATGAATGGATCGGCCAATGGGGACACGCCCGCTTTCCCTTACTTTCTCATCCACGGAATACGTTGCTGCAAACACGGTAGTCTCGGTCGGACCATAGCCATTCACAATCCGATGTTCGCCCAGCACATCCAGCGCTTTAATCACATGCTTCACCGAGGCAGCTTCGCCTCCAATAAATAGTTTCCTCATGCCTTGCAAACTGTTTACGTCATAATCAACTACCGTGTTGAACAGGGAGGTTGTCATGAAGAGACTCGTGATCCTTTCCTGTCTTAATATGTGTGTGAGAAACGATACATCATAAGCATGGTGATTAGGCATAAGCACAAGCGTTGCTCCATTAAGAAGTGCTCCAAAGATTTCATATGTTGCGCCGTCGAATGCATAATTGGACAACTGTAACATACGATCCTGCTGGTCAATTTCAACGAATCCGTTGTTAATACAGGTCTTCACTACATTGCGGTGACTCGTCACCACACCTTTCGGCATTCCGGTAGATCCAGAGGTATACATGACATAGACAGGCTGTTCTGCGGAATATGAGATTGGCGCCTGTGTCGTACTGCCCTCTGCATAAACTTGTGGTTCGAGCAGTGGGATAATCGTTCCCGTGTATGAATGAAGTGTGCGATCCTGCTCTATGATGAGCCACTGGGCTCCACTGTCCCGAAGGATGTATACTAATCGTTCTTCAGGGAAGTTGGGATCAAGAGGGACATACGTTCCTCCTGCTTTTAATATCGCCAGAATGGCAACAATCATCTCCGGTTTACGATCCGTTAATAGTCCGACATAGTCACCGGATCTAATCCCGCGGCGCTTGAGTAAGGCCGTCATCCGATTTACGCGTTCGTTCAGTTGCCCATAGGTCACAGTCTCTGTACCGTATAGGAGTGCCTCCTGTGCAGGTTGCTCTGACACGCTGGCTTCGAATGCATCGATGACAGTCCAGTCTCGTGGATATGGCGCATCCGTCTTATTGAGTTCTTTAAAATAATACTTTTCTTGTAGGGTAAGCAGCTCCAGTTCCCTCAGTTTCGTGTCCCTGCTGTTTAATAGTTGTTCCAGCAAATGAACATAATGACGAGTCATTTGTTCGATGGTAACCCGATCCCACAGGTCTGGACTGTATTCAACCTCAGCCACGAGTTCATCCCCATCTTCATGCCAAACCCAGGACATATCGAATTTGGCCTGCTGTCCATGCCAATCCAACTTGCGAACAGACATATCCTGAAGTGTTTTTACAGGAAGTGTCATATCCTGAAGCACAAACAACGTGTCAAATAATGGATTGCGGTTCGGCTGAAAAGTATAATGGAGTTTGTCCAGCAGATCGCTGAGGGAATACATGCCTCGTTCATGTACTGCCAGCATATAATTTTTGACATGATGGATGTATTCACCAATACTCAGATTGGCAGCCGGATTAAGTTTCAATGGCAGCGTATTTACAAACATGCCCACAGTGGGCTCAATATCCACATGTTCTCGTCCGGCAACCGGCGCCCCTACGGTAATCTCCTCTTCACCCGTATATTTGGACAACATCAGGCCATAAGTGGATAAAAGAAGAATAAACGGAGTAGCCCCGTAACCGGCAGCAGCTCTCTTCAGTTCCTGTACCCTTTTACTCGGCAGACCAAATGTATAGGATGCTCCCCGATACGACCTGATGGCAGGACGTGCCCGATCCATTGGAAGTTCAGCGGAACTCTCAAACTGCGAATACTGATCCATCCAGAATTGTTGCGTTTCCTCATACGCACTGCTTTCCTGCTGTTTTAGCTTCCACATGACATAGTCCTTGAATTGAACACGTATCGGGCTTAACGGCCGTACCTCATACAGATCAAACAACTCATCATAAATCAGGTGAGTGGATACCCCGTCAGAAACAATATGATGTGTATCCAGTGCCAGCAAATGCCGTTCGCGGTCCGTTTCAATTACAACTGCTCTGATCAGCGGTGCATGCGCCAAATCAAACGGCCTGACAAAAGTGGACATCAGCAAGTGAATGGGATCTGCTTCACTTGAATCAGATTCCTGGATCGAGGATTGCAATGAATCCATATCCCATCTTTCAAGCTTCCACTCCACTTCGTCTATCGTATGAATGCGTTGAATGAGCTCGCTATTCACCATATCGAATGATGTCCGTAGGGATTCATGGCGTGCGATGACTCGTTTAAAACAAGCTTCCAGCCGATCCTTGTCCAGTGCTCCGGAGATTTCAAACAACATTGGCATGTTATAACTTGTACCACTATATTCGTATTGTTGGGCGTAATAGATCTGCTTCTGAACCGATGTAACCGGATATGATTGGATGTCCGGAGCAGGCTTAATGGCAGCATACAGATTCCGAGTCGCCTGTTGAATCCATTCAGCCATGTCCCGAAGAACCGGAGTCTGGAATACATCCAGCAAGGTAAGTCTGACATCAAACTCCTGGTGAATCTTGCCTACTAGGAGCATGGCTTTCAGGGAATGTCCGCCCAATTCAAAGAAATGATCCAGTATTCCTATTTTTGTAATGCCGAGAACGCTCTCCCATATCCCAACCAAGCCCTGTTGGACTGAATTTTCCGCAGGAACATATTTTTGTCCTCGTACAAGTACCGGCTTCGGAAGTTTCTTGCGATCAATTTTTCCATTATGAGTTAGTGGTATCGCATCCAAGAAGGAGAAGACTGTTGGAATCATATATTCCGGAAGTCGATGCTTAAGTTCCTGTTTCCACATGCTTGCCAGTTCTTGAAATGACTGCTTCGGTTCTCCATCCTGAAGTATAATGTAAGCACATAGATAGGAGTGACCCTGCTCGTCACGGTCCGCCATCACAATCGCTTCGTGTATACCTGGCAGCATACGAAGCTGCCCTTCGACTTCCCCCAGCTCAATCCGATTGCCACGAATCTTAACTTGGTGATCTATTCGATCAATGAATTCCAGGTTTCCATCCGGCAGCCATTTAACCAGATCTCCAGTCCGATACAGACGTTCTCCCGGAATAAATGGGTTAGCGATAAACTTGTCATGAGTGAGCTTCGGTTGACCCAAATATCCCTGAGCTAGTCCTTGTCCACCTATATACAGCTCACCAGGAATCCCAACAGGCAGACGCTTGCCTTCACGGTCAAGAACATACAACCTTGTATTATTCGTCGGCTGACCAATTGGAATATATTCACCCGAAGCAATCGAATAAAATGTGGCGAATACCGTCGTCTCAGTCGGGCCGTATACATGCACAAGTCTATGCTTGCCAAGCAGTCCAACGGCCTTTTTAACATGTTTCCCGGATACTTTCTCTCCGCCAAAGAGGATTTTACTAGTCCCGGTCAGGCATGCCGGATCCAGATCTACCAGGGTGTTAAACAGTGCCGTCGTCATGAAGGCGATGGTAATACGCTGTTCACGAATGACTCTGCCTAGAGCACTCCCATCCAGCACCTCTTCCCGTTTCATCAGAACAAGCTCAGCACCGTGCAACAGGGCACCGTAGATGTCAAATGTCGATCCGTCAAACGCATAATTCGATATCTGCAGCAAGCGGTCCTCGTGGCTAATATCCACATAGCCATTGTGAATTACCGTCTTGATCACATTGCGGTGGGTCGTAATCACCCCTTTGGGAGTACCGGTGGAACCCGAAGTGTACATGACATACAAGGAATCTTCCGGACCAGGAGGCCCGCAATATGCACTGCCAGCGCTATTCTGGATAAAAACCGGATTCTGAATGGACTCATGTGCCCAACAATTCTCATCAAAAATAACCACTTCTCCCTCATAGTCGGGAACCTGATCAGGATGGTCTGCAATCAACCACCTTGCTCCGCTATCCGTGAGCATGAATGACTTCCTGTCCGCAGGAAAACTCGGGTCAATAGGGACGTAAGCCCCCCCGCTCTTAACAATAGCGAGCATTGCAACAATGACCTCAATGGAACGATCCATGATTAGTCCAACACGCTGACCCTGCTGAACTCCCTGTGTAATCAGGAATCCGGCAAGACGGTTCACGCGCTCATTCAACTCCTGATACGTGACAAGGTGTCCTTCCATCCGGACAGCCGGTTTCTCGCTGCTGAGCCTGACCTGCTGCTCAAACAGTTCAGCTATAGAAACATCTTGAGGATAGTCTGCATCCCTGTTGTTCCATTGTTCTAACTGTGCAATTTCAGATTCCGTTACAAGCTCCAGCTCACCGATTTTCAGTTCGGGGAAAGTCACGATCTGCTGCAGCAGGTGCACATAATGCTGTAACATCCGGTTCACCGTATGTGGCTCCCACAGATCGGTTCGATATTCAACAGACAGCGTCATATCGTCTTCGGAATGGGTGCAGACCCAGGTCATGTCAAATTTCGAGGCATGATGATCCCACTCCGTATACTGAACCTCAAGTCCTGGTATATGCAGCGCTGCTGTAGCTGACTCCTGTACCATAAACATCGTGCCAAACAAGGGATGCTGACTCGAATCAAACGGCAGCGACAAGCGATCTATCAGATCTTCCAGTGGGTATTGACCATGTTGATATGCTGATAGCGTAAGCTCTCTCATCATCTCCAGATATGCACTTACCGACAGTTCTGCCTTGGGCCTACTTCGAAGTGCCAGCGTGTTGGCGAACATGCCCACCATGTGTTCATGTTCAAGGGTATCTCTGCATGTAAACGGAGTACCCACCACAATATCTTCTGCCGCCGAGTATTTGGACAGCAAAATCTGATATGAGGCCATCATGAGCATGAAAAGGGTCTGCTTGTTAGTGAGTGCCGTATGTTTTAATCGGGTTACAAGATCAGGCTCTAACCCAACAGTCATACGACTTCCTTTATAACTACGGATCGGGGAGCGCAGATGATCTGTTGGAAGCTCTATTACAGGGACTTCGTCTCTGTATAAGGACATCCAGTACTCATTGCTTCTGTTGTACGCATCCCGTTGGAGATACACTTCCTGTTCCCAGACAGCATAATCCTTGTACTGCACATGCAAATCCGGAAGAAGCTGGCCCTGATATAACCGAGCCCATTCCGAAATAATAATCTCCATGGATCGTGCATCCGAAATAATATGATGCATATCAAGCAGCAGAATATGACGCTTCTCATTGATGCGAAGCAAACCTCTTCGGAACAAAGGAGCCTTCCCCAGATCAAACGGTTTGATGAATTGATCCATGAACACCTGAATGGCCGAGTCTTCTGTATCCGTCAATGAAGCTTCTTCAAGGTGTAATGGCGCAATCGACATTTCATCCGGTCTGTGAATTCGCTGCTGCAGTTTACCATGGTGCAACTCGAATGAAGTTCTCAACACCTCATGTCTCTGAATTAACATTTGCATTGATTTCTCCATAGCATCCAGATCCAGCTTGCCATCTAACCGGACCACAAAAGGCATGTTGTAGCTTACATCTGCATTTTCCATTTGCTGAACAATATACATCCGTTGCTGGATGGAAGAAGCGGGGTACGTATCCCTATAGGATGCGGGTACAATTTCTTCACCAGACTGATCTGTTGAGCGTGCTGTCATAATCCACAAGGCCATCTCCCGAATCGTAGGCATCACAAATACATCCTGCAATGAGACCTTTACTCCGGTCTCCTTCTGCACTCTAGCCACAAGCATCATGGCTTTGAGCGAATGCCCTCCAATTTCAAAAAAGTGCTCCTCCACTCCGACGCTCTGAATATCCAAAATCTCTTCCCAGATGCGTGCCAGCTTGTCTTCAAATACATTAGACGGAGCAACAAAATGGTTGCTCTGTCTTCTTGTAGGCTTCGGAAGTGCCTTCCGGTCCAGCTTACCGTTCAGAGTCATCGGAAATGCTTCCAGTGTAACGAAAGTACTCGGAACCATATATTCTGGCAAGGTCTGCCTCAGCTCTTTCTTCCAGTCCAACACAGGCTTTTTGGTATCACTTGGGACGATATACGCGCATAGATAGGCATGTCCCTGCTCGTCCTTTTCCGTCACGACCACGGCATCTTGAATCGATTCAACCTTGGATAGCCTGCTCTCGATTTCCCCAAGCTCAATCCGGTTACCGCGAATCTTCACTTGCTGATCCAATCTTCCCATATACTCGAGGTTTCCATCCGCCAGCCATCGCACGAGATCGCCTGTTCTGTACATCCTCTCTCCAGCAGCACCGATTACAAAACGCTCCCCGGTCAGCTCTGTCTGGTTCAGATATCCTTCTGCCAGACCGTCTCCCGAAATGTACAACTCGCCAGGTACTCCCAGGGGCTGAAGCTGTCCTCTTCGATTCATCACATGGGCCTGGGTATTGTGAACAGGCTTTCCGATGGGAACCGTATTGTAATCCAGCATACGTTGATTGACCAGATAGGTCGCTGCAAAGACGGTCGTTTCCGTGGGGCCGTATCCGTTGGCAATCCGGTCATTCCCCAGAAATTGCAGTGCCTTCTCCACATGCTTTTTGGAACCAGTTTCTCCGCCAAAGAATAGTCTTCTCACATGTTTCAAAGATTGAACATCCCATTCAACTACGGCATTGAACAGCACCGCGGTCATAAAAGCTGAAGTGATTCGTTCGTGCTCCAGCGTATCAGCAAGCTCCGACACGTTGAGGACAGCATCCTTGGGAATAAGAACCAGGGTAGCTCCGTTGAGTAAAGCGCCGAATATTTCATAAGTGGAACCATCGAAAGCATAGTTGGAGAGCTGCAGCATCCGATCCGTTTCATTAATGTCCACAAAGCCATTATTAATTACGGTCTTCACAATATTGCGGTGTGTCGTTTGCACGCCCTTTGGTTTACCCGTAGAACCTGATGTATACATGATGTAAGCCACATCTTCAGCGGATCTACGGCAGTTCGTTAACATTTCCGAAGCTTGCTTACGCTCGCTGTCACTAAGCAACTGTCCCTGTTTGCTCAAACTGATTTGCTTACCTTCATAACCACTGACGAAGAGGTCTTTCTCAGCAACAAGTACAGACACTTCACTATCGGCAAGTATGGTACGAATTCGCTCATTCGGAAACTCCGGGTCCAGCGGAATATATGTACATCCTGCTTTCAATATAGCGAAAATGGCCGTAATCATATCTATGGACCGCCTTGAGATAAGACCAACATGCTGTCCAGGTGCAACCCCAGATTCAACCAGATGGATCGCAAGCTGATCCACCCGCTCACCGAATTCACGGTATGACAGCTGTTCGTCTCCCATTACAACTGCTGTTCGCTCAGAACGCTGTACGACCTGCTGCTCAAATAGCTCTACTATGTTTGCTTCATAAGGGTATTCAGCTGTTGTATCATTGTAAGTTGCAAGCAAAGCGTGTTCTTCTGCCGTGATGATATCGGCTGTATTCATCTCCTGTTCAGGCTTGGCGATCAAGCAACCAAGAACCCGCAGGTATATGTCAAGCAACCGATCCGTGAATTCTTTCGGATAAGAGGACACCATCTTCACAGACAACTCACCGAGAGTCACTGAAATACTGAAATCAAGCATGGTGTTTGTTTTTTCATAGCTGTAAGACTTGAATTCAAACATCCCTTTTTCCACAGACTCATACACATGAAAATCAATATAGTTAAAGGCAATATCGAATAGCGGGTTTTCTCTGCTGCTCTGCTCCCCGATTGCATTCAGAATCTGAACAAGTGACAACCGGCCGTACTTTTTGAGAGCGGCTTGTTTACGATACACATCCTGAGTAATATCTCCCCAGTGCACTAAAGATTCGAATTGCGTGCGCATGGGAACGGTATTCAAAAAGCAGCCCAATATGCGTGCTCCATCCTCATGAACAGGACGCCCATTCTCGACAACCCCGATCAAGATATCATCCTCATAGGACAACATATATAGTGTCGTGACGAATGCTGACAGACACAAGGATTTAACCGTAACACGCTGGTTGCGTGCTGAATCTTTCAACTGGTTATACAGTTCTGAAGAAAGGGGAGTCACTGTGGAATTGGCCACTGAATTGCCATTATTGATATCAGGTTGTTCGGGAAAAGAGTATTTTCGGTAATCAAACAGTTCTTCTCGCCAATACTCCAAAATGGACGAATTTCTGGATTGGGCCATCTGATCTATAACATAATCTTTGTAGCTGATTTTTAACGGATCAGGCACTGACTTCCCCTCCTTTGAGAGCACCATACAAATTCAACAATTCCGACATGAAGACGGCAACGCTCCATCCATCCAGAATGGTATGATGAAAGATCCAGCCCACATACGACTCCTCCTGGGAGGTGAAAACCACCAGACGCCACAGTGGAGCATGCTGGATATCAAATGGTCGCTTGCGGTCAAGCTCCATAAATTCTTGGATTTCTTTTTCAATCGATGCGCTGTCGAGGCTTTCCAGCTCTACCTCCTGAATATGAACATGTATCCGTTCACAACTATATTGGACGGGTACGGGAAAATCAGAAATATTGAAACCGGTACGCAGAATGGGATGCCTGTTCACAAGTTCAGTCATGACTGCTTGAAGATTCGACGCCTGAATTCGATGCTCATGAATCTGATATATAAACTGATCGTGATAAACGCCGAGACCTTCGTTTTTCATGTAATGGAACACCATTCCCTGCTGAATATCACTCATGGGATACACGTCTTCCACATTGGTGGGCAGCAAGGCACGTAATGTCGGGTTCGCCAGCCACTCCGCATGCATCTGTGATAACTCCATTTCAATCTCCTTACGGACGGTATCGGGTGCATCCAGAGAAGCACGATGTTTAACAAGGTCTCGAATCGTCGGATAATCGTACATATCAACAATTTGAATATGCAGTCCGAGTTCTCTGTTCATCCGGCTGATCAGTTCAATTACACGAATGGAATCTCCGCCAAGCTCAAAGTAATCACACGTTACCCCCATATTCCGGTTATCCAACATCTCCTGCCAAATGTTCAGCATCTGCCATTCCAATTCATTGCCTGGCATGACCAGATCGGTGACATCCACTGGAGTAACGCTATCGCCGGGGGCAGGGAGTGCTCTTGTGTCAACTTTGTTGCTCAGTGTCATCGGCAGGGTCTTAAGTTGAATATAATGTGCAGGCAGCATATATTGCGGCAGATGCTGGGACAGCCTTGCTCTCAAATCCTTGCCCTGCTGCAGCCGTTCAGAGACATAATAGGCACAGAGCATGCTCTCCCCGGTATCCCCTTCCCTAACGGTTACGACTGCTTGCTGTACCCCTTCTATCTCCAGTAGTCTGGATTCGATCTCTCCAAGTTCGATTCGGAAACCTCTGATCTTCACTTGATGGTCGATCCTTCCCAAATATTCAAGTTCACCATTCATCTGCCATCGGGCGAGATCTCCGGTTCGATATAACCGTTGCGAGGGTGCGAAAGGATGGGGAACAAACCTTTCTTCGGTTAGGGCTTCTCGGTTCAGATAACCCCTGGCCAAGCCTTCACCACCAACATAAATCTCTCCTTCTACACCGATGGGAACCAGTTCACGCTGTTCATCCAGAATGTAAATCTGAAGCGTAGGAATCGGTTTCCCAATGTTGCTTGTTCTGCCCTGGATATCATCCCATTCCATTTCCTTGTACGTTACATGTACCGTTGTTTCTGTAATTCCATACATATTAATTAACTGGGTATGAGGATATTTCTTCTTCCAATCCATTAGTTGCGTGGGCTGAAGAGCTTCTCCGCCAAAAATCACCTTTCGAACAGCCAGGGATGTGTCCATGTCTGACTGCACTTCCAGTTTGGCAATTCGGTAAAAGGCCGTTGGTGTCTGGTTCAAGATAGTTACCTGTTCCTTCTGAAGTAATGACAAAAACCGTGCCGGCTCTCGTGTTACATTCAAAGGAACAATGATCAATTTGGCACCATACAGTAACGCTCCATACATCTCCCATACCGAAAAATCAAAACAGAATGAATGGAATAGTGTCCACACATCCTCTTCGCCGAAGTCAAACAGGTTGCGGTCATTATAAAGCAGTCTGACCACATTGGAATGTTCAATCATGACCCCTTTCGGTGCTCCTGTGGATCCCGATGTGTAGATGATATAAGCCAGATCCGATGGTCGATTCACTTGCTCCGGATTCATTTCATAACTATCCTCCACTGCATCTTCATCCAGCATGTCTGGAACGACTGCCTGAATCGACAATCCTTCAGGAATGCGTCCCTGATCTTCTGTAATACAGAGTTGCGCTTTACTGTCTTCAAGCATGTATTGAATACGTTCATTCGGATAATCGGGGTCAATCGGCATATAAGCTCCGCCTGCCTTAAGTACGGCAAGAATGCTAATAACCATTCCAGGTGAACGCGATAACAAAATGCCCACAACCTGATTGGGCTGCACACCCTGCTCCCGAAGATAAAACGCCAGGCGATTGGCCTTAGCATTCAACTCTGCATAAGTCATCTCCGTATGCTCATAACGCAAGGCAACCCGTTGACCTGATCGTTCCGCCTGCTCCTCAAATAAACGGATCAGTGTTGCATCTCGCGGATATGAGGCCTGCGTATCATTGAATTGTTCCAGAAGCATGCGCCTCTCGGTATCAGGCATTGTATTCAGACTCGACAGCTTAATGCTCAACAACCCCTTCCAGCATGGTGAGATAGAATTGAAGAAGCCTATGCATGGTTTCCATTCTGTACAAATCCGTGTTGTATTCCATACGTAGCCTCAGGATATCGGACTCTTCATATACATGCAGAATCAAGTCATACTTGGACGTATTTCCTGCTTCAATCATCAATTGCACGGATACATCCTGGAGCTGATATTGGTGTGTAAATTCATTTTGCAGCGTGAACATGACCTGAAAACCTGGCGTTGATCCCGGAGCCGTCTGATACGCAAGGTCGGGTAGCAGCAATTCAATAGGTACTTCCTGATGTTGATAGGCATCCAGGGACATTCCTTTAACCTGTTCCAGCAGATCTTCAAATGTCATATCTTCGCTAAACTCGACTGGCAGAATAACCGTATTGGCTACAAACCCAATGAGATGATCCACTTCTGCGCGGGTACGATTGGACATTACGGTTCCAATAGGAATATAGGCTTGTCTGGTGAAACGATGGATCAAATAAGCGTATAGTGAGAATAAGAACATAAAGAGAGTGGCTCCTGACTGATTCGCCTTCATTAACGTCATAGAGGTCAATTGGGGGTCTACTATACGCTCTATCGTATTTCCCTTGTATGTTCTGGCCTCAGGATACGGAAAATCACATGGCACCTGTATGATGGGCAACGGGCGATTCAGTGTGTTTATCCAGTATGCTCTTTGCTCCCATAAGGGAGAAGAGTTGTCTTGTTCCATGGAGGATTGCCACAACACATAATCCGAGTAGGACACGGAAGGTTTAGCCATCATTCGATGTGACTCTTCCACTTCCGAGTTATATAATTGCACCAATTCATGGGTGAAAATCTCTACTGACCAGCCATCAGACATGATGTGGTGCATGGACACAATCAGGATATGCTTGTCCGTACCGCAATCGATCAGGCATAATCGAAGACATGCATCGCTCACAAGGTCAAACCGCAAGTTCGCTTCCCGCTCAATCTCCGCTCTAATTCCAACTTGTCTCTCATTGTCCTGAAGCTGCCCCAGATCTACCTTCCGAATCTCTATATCAGATCCCATCTCCGCGACATATTGATAGGGCTCTCCATCCTGAATACCAAAACGAATACGCAAAGCCTCATGTCGCATCATTAATGTTTGTAGGGCGTTCTGGAGTCTGCGTACATGAAAGACGCCTGTAAAGTGAATTGAAAAGGTATTGGTATAAAATGCGCTGTCCGGAGCAATCATGTGCAGAACCCACTGACTTTTTTGCTTCAATGTAAGTGGAAGCTTGCCCGTTCTCTGCTGCTGAGCCGGGATGGAAAGGTGGTTTTTCAACGGTTTAGCATGCTGCAGTTCATGAAGAATTCCCTCGATGGTCGCTTGTCTGAAGAAACGCTGTACCGGAATAACCACCCCATATTCGGAAGCAATCATGGATAGCAGCCGAGTCATGCGAAGGGAGTCGCCACCAAGTTGAAAGAAATCATCATGGCTTGTCACTTGAGTTAATCCCAACACCATTTGAAATGCCTTCTCAAGAAACTGACGCTGCTCTGAAGATACCGATGTTGTTTCAGTTGCATGAGGTTGTCTATACACTTCAATTCGATCAAAATGTATGTTCTGCGTCTGTACATATTCACGAACTTTTGTATACACCCAAGCCTCTTGGCAATGGTCCTGCTCTGACGTGTAGTGAATAATGCACAGCTTGTCCTGTTGTATCTGCGTTCCCCTTGAATCTTCTTGTCCAGCCTGTTCCCAATCTGCTATTTCAATCGAAGTTGCCGCAACTTCTTCTTCCATGATCAACTGGGCCTGCTGTCGTTCATGCAGCAAGCAGTCTATTCGATTTAGCGTTTCATCAAATTGTCCCTGGAGAAGCAAATCCACAAGTTGCAGGCGCTGGATTTTCCCTGTAGGTGTACGAGGGAATTCCTCTTTGCTCACCGGAACGATAAACCTGGGATTCACGCCAAATTGTCTCGATATCTTGCCTCTCAGCTCTTGACAGACGAACAAATTCAAGCCTTCATCGTCATTCTGGGGTGTATAAAACAGCAAAAGCTGATCATTACCGGACTCCCCCCCTGATATTCCTGCTGCGGCCACGTAGTCCGTGTCAATACCGTACACTTGCTTCATCATTGCTTCAATCTCATAGTTGTATATATTTCTGCCGTTCATGATCAGCACGTCTTTTTCCCTGCCTGTTAATGTCAATATTCCGCCTCTAACAAAGCCGAGATCACCTGATTCGAACCATCCATCCTCCGTTAATGCGTTGTTAGTCGCTTCAGCATTGTTGAAGTATTCCGTGATAATTGAATCTCCCTTGAGTTGAACTTTCCCTATCCGGGCTTCCGGAAGCAGGTCATTGCAATCATTCACTATACGCAGACTTATGCCGGGAATCACCTCTCCAATCTCGACAAAGGCTATCGTTTCGTCAGTCTTGGACTGGTCGACAACGATCAATTCGTCATTCAACGAATCCTTTACAATATGCTGAATGCCACCTGTCTCGGAATGATCAAACGTTCTACTAAAGCAGAGACTGCCGGAAAATTCAGTCATGCCGTATGCAGGAACAATACTGTCAGATCTCAGACCAAATGGGGCTAACCGATGCAGGAAGTCTTTGCCTGTCCGGGCCGAAATCGGCTGTCCTACATTCAAAATGGTGCGAATGGATGACAAGTCCCATCGCTTGGAATGAACAGCTTCATCTTGCTGATTGATCTGTGCATAGGCAAAATTAGGAGCCCAGGTGAATGTGACTTGATGTGTCTCTATATCATCCAGCCATGTAATGGGAGTATTCAAAAAACGCTCAACGGAGCTTAACACCTGCTCACTGCCCAATACAACGCCGAGGATATGATTGGTTAACAGTCCACCAGCATGATAGAGTGGCATCCAATTCAATGTGATCTCATCGGACGTCAGCCCCAGATGTTGTTCAATACCTATAATGTTCGCCAGGACTTGGCGGTTTTGATAACGGATACACTTTGGAGTACCTGTTGTTCCTGAAGTAAACAGGGTAAGGACAGGGTCCCCGGATTCACTCCTATGCCTATTCTGAGAACGTTCATGCTGTAGCAACTCCTGAACCGTGGTTAACGGTCTTTTACGATTGCCCTCCCTCATGAAAGAAGCATCGGAGTCTCCTACAATGAGCGGGCAATTTAATAACTCCCACACCTGTTCCAGCTTATGGTGATCCACATGATCAGTTGGCAAATGAAGAGCGGGTTTCAACGGTACAGCGATAATCCCGCCGAGTATACAAGCCCAGAATACGGCCACGAAATGATCAATGCGAACAATCTGCAGAATGACGGAGTCTCCTGGCCTGACGCCTTGCCGATGCAGTCCCTGAAGGATGCGTTCCGCATCCTGAGACAATTCCATATAATCCGACACTCGGTCTTCCCCATTCTCCAACTTATAGTACAGTCTCTTCTTTGGATGATTTCTGACGGTCAGATCGAAGGACTCAGCAAGCGTCTCAGGATGTCCCGAACAATCAAGAGGTTTGCCTATCAGAATTGCTGGTGTTCCAGAAGAATGGTTAGATTGCGAATCCCATAGCTTCGGTGTCTGACCATATTTGAAATGTTCCTGCGTCTTCAATAGGTTTGAAGCAGCCGGTTGGGGCGAGTACTTATGCCAAGTCCCGGAAGAAGGCACCGCCCGCATAGATATGGTAAGTTGTTGGATCGGAAGCTCACGTCTAATATAACGTTGGAGATCAGTATGAAATGACATTCGAACGGTTTCTCCTTTCACTGCCCTGAGGTAATGGTGAGTTCATGTAACGAATGGTCCAGACTATCCTGTGAAACTTCAACAGGGATCCACCCACGGACACTATTGATCAGCCATATATTTGAAGCTTCGATAATGTCTTTACATGTTAATACCTTTTCCTCCAGGACGCCGTCCTCCAGAAGCTGATTTCGTAGCGTGCCTGCTAATAGTCCACAATCTCTTGGTGGAGTATACTTCTTACCTTGTTGTTCAATGACAACATTCCCTATCGTGAATTCAGTCAACTCACCCCGCTCATTCCACAGCAACACATCATAGTCATCTCCACACGCCTTGCGATGGACCTCGTACACGTCCCGATACGTTGTCTTGTGATACAATAAGCGCTGCCTGGAAGAGATCGGCGTTTTAGCGAGCGCTACCGTCTGGGTTCCTTTTACTTCAGCAAGGCTCGCGCCCTCAACTGAGATGTGCCCCAATGGAGACAACAAAACTCTGACTTTATGCAGGCCGGTTGAATGTTCGCTGGCATAGGCAGTGAGTTTGTTCTGAATATCTCCTCTAATTGCCTCAAAGTTGAAATAGGAAGCCGAGTCCATCAAGCGATCAAGGTGTCTTTCCAAGAGTGCATACTGTCCGTTCTCCAATCGAAGCGATTCCAGCAATTCGAAATACGGTTTTTGTTCCGTTAGCATCAGCGCTTTGGTTTTGGCCTCCCCATATTCGTCCGAAGCTGTCGAATCCCAGGTGATGCCTCCGCCTACACCATATTCAGCCCGATTTCGCTTATGATCTATCCACACCGTCCGAATCGCTACATTAAAAACGGATGAACCATCCGGACTCAACATGCCAATCGAACCGCAATAAATCTCCCTAGGCGTATCTTCCAGTTCATGAATTAAGTTCATGGTGCTAATCTTCGGGGCCCCAGTGATGGAACCACAGGGAAAAAGGGCTGAGAACATGTCCTCAAGCTCTATGCGCGACCTTGTATTTGCTGTAACGGTGGAGGTCATTTGAAACAGGGTATAATATTTCTCAATATCAAAAAGTCTCGGTACATGAACGCTTCCCGTCTCGGCAATAACACTAAGATCATTCCGGAGTAAATCCGTAATCATCACATTTTCAGCCCGATTTTTGGGGGACTGATACAGCCAGTCCGCCAATTCGTTGTCCTGTTCCTGGTAGAATCCCCGTTTCACTGTTCCTTTCATCGGACGAGTCTCCAGCTGGTTTCCATTTTTCTTAAAAAACAATTCAGGAGAAGCACTCAAAATACTGATATCACCCAATTGCAGCATGGCTGAATAATCCGCCTGTTGTGCATCGCATAGTTTTGTATAAAAAGCGTACGGATCACCTTCGTAAGCTGTACGAAGACGCATCGTATAATTGACCTGATAAGTGTCTCCCCGCGCGATAGCCTCGTGAATTTTATGTATATTCTGATGGTATGTCTTCTCCGTAACCGTTGGTTCCCACTCAGAGATGCGATATCCTTCAGATGAAGTTGTAAAACCTGTGCCGTACCCTTCAAAAATACCAAACCATACCAGCGGCAAAGCTACACCTGAATGAACACGAAAAGCAGGATCGAAAGCCGGAGCTGCCTCATAAGACACATAGCCTGCTGCATAATATCCCTGACGAACGGCCTCCTGAATTTGCCGCAATGCTGGTTTCACCTCATCAATGGATGTGGCTTTAATAACTTCAACAGGATTCCTGAAGATTTTTCGCTGCTTGCAGCGATCTTCGCCTACAAAATCAAATAGGATATACGGATTGGCATCTGATTGATTCATTCAAGAAAACCTCCTTGGGAGCTGGTTTAGAGCGTAACGTAACTTGAATCGGATTCCGTCTTCTGTCGCGAACAGTTCTGCAGGAAATTAGCCAGAATCTGCTTACCGGACGGGGTTATTATCGATTCCGGATGAAACTGGACCCCTTCTATAGTCCAATTTTTATGACGAAGTCCCATCACTTCCCCATCGCTGGACCATGCGGTGACTTCCAATTCTTCCGGGAGGTCAGGATTGACAATAAGCGAATGGTATCTGGCAACATTCAGGACGGCAGGCAAATTTTCAAACAATGTTTTGCCATCATGAGTGATATCGGATGTTTTCCCATGCATGAGATGTTTGGCAGATTCGACTTTTCCTCCAAATGCCTGAGCGATGGCCTGATGGCCAAGACATACACCAAGGATCGGGATCTTTCCTGCAAAATAACGAATCACATCAAGAGAAATTCCGGCATTGGACGGATTGGACGGACCAGGAGAAATTACGATATAATCTGGCGACATCTCTTCCAATTCCTCCAGCGTGATTGCATCGTTACGGTGCACGTGTACATTCTCTCCCAGATCAGCGAAGTACTGCACAAGGTTATACGTGAAAGAATCAAAGTTATCAATCATGACGATCATAAGCAGGTATCCCTCCAATATTGAATTGAAATCTAGAAAAGGATGACTTACTATCTGGGAGACTGACTATTCGGTCTAAAACAAGATGTACCAAACCGTTCTGTTTGCAGTTGTAACGTGAATATGAATTCTGAAACTTAAAAAACAGACTGTTCGGTTTAATTAAATTCGTCTTTCGTCATAAAAGGAGATTTGCTATCGTTTCTCGTGAAATTTAATCAGAGGTTTTAATTACTTGGATTAAGTGACTTGTAAAACAGGAGAAGCAAAGAGAACAATGTCTGGTTGCCTTTTAGTGGTAAATAATGGAAGTTATCTGAAGAAGTACACTCTGTAACATGTAATATTCGTATATCTTGGGAATTAAAGTGAAACTCAATTCCTATTTCATAATAAACCATATTAAACAAGTATACCACTATTGTTTAAAATATTTTGCACATTGATAACCTATTATGTAAATATTCAATAAAAAATAAGTTATTTTGTCTTTTCATAGCAAAAATGAATCGAAGCTCAAAAAAACTGGCCCCTCAGGAAGTATGGAACCATTCCTGATATGACCAGTTCAATTACATCGAGCTTACAATCCAACCGATCCAGTACGCAAATGGAATTAATAACAACTGTGCCAACAGTGTACCGAATAAACGGGATACAAGCATGCAGCCATAGATTTGACTCATTCGATCCAAACGGATCTCACCGCGTAATGATTTGTCACTAAGCAGGGAAATTCGCGGATCAATCAGGATGGTCAGCAAAATGGTGGCAATTCCGTTGATTAACCCGGTCGATTGGGATGCAGCAACAGCCTGTGCGGGATAAAGGTACGCTGCGTACAAACTGGACAACACACCTGTCGTATAAATGGCTGTTACCGCTACATTTAGCGTCATTAAGCGTCTTGGCATCCCATGTTGAACTAATCGCTTAGCCATCTTCCAGGATGGCGGGGTGATGTAATATGCTGCATTTCTAATCTTGCTCCGCTTCAGCATACCGCGAACCATCGCCGGGATCGAACCGGCTGCTTCAAAATGCACGACCATTCTCGATGAGAGCTTCACCATGGTTGGGAAACACAATATGGCTGCTGCCGTTCCTATCGTTGCGGCACCCATTAACCAATGCAGCTGTGCTGCAAAGTGTGGGTTGGCTCCACGCGTTGCGGTATCCACCAGATTACCTATCATTGGACCCTGAGCCATATTTGAGGTTCGAGAAACCAACAACAAGATACCTGCCAATGAGATAGCCAGCGCGATTCTGCGCGTGCGTAATCCACCAAGGCGGAGCGCGTATGACAAGCTGTCTGCGGCATGAATCAGCATGGTGAACAGCATGGGAATAGCTAAACTAAGACTAAACATATGTACGAACTCCTTTATCTTCCTTTTATTGAATTTTTCCATTCATGTCACAGCATTATACTCCTCCCGCCAGCAGAAGTATAGAAACGAGAGCACCTGGATCATCGTTACTTACACTCATGGAGCTTTCCTGCTCGTCGTTTATCCCTCCCCTCACAGGGTAATATACAACTAATCCATTATTGCACAGGAGGGATTCACATGCCTTGGAACAAACATGATTATCCGGTATCCATGAAAAACCTGGAGCCACGTATCAGACATAAGGCAATCGAAATCGCCAATGCCTTGCTGGATGACGGGTATGAGGAAGGTCGCTCGATCGCCATAGCGACAGCCAAAGCGGAAGAGTGGGATGAGAATCATCCCGCGTCGGAGAATTCGAAATCGTCAGACCGCAACAAATCCTCTTCTGAGCGTCGTCACTCCGAACCCATCTCTACTTCCAAAAGTCATGATAACATCCATGTGGTACCCACGGACTCTGGCTGGGCAATCAAGGAAGAAGGAAAGTCCAAATATTTATCCACATTCGATACCAAGACGGAAGCTGTAGAAGCGGCCAAAGAACTTGGCAGCCAGCAGAACATCCGGGCCATTATCCATAATCAGGATGGGCAGATTGCTTCCTCCATCAAGCCCTGAACGAATCAGTAGATGGAAAAACGAAAGTACTCGGGCAGCCGCATTTCGTAATAACGCTACTAAAATAACAAAATCCCTTTTGCTGCCCAAGCAGCCAAAAGGGATTTTTGTTTAAAGCGTTTGAACCATCTAACGAAAGCATGACATGTTCATACGGGTTGTAGTCGTTCTGAAACGTATGGTTAATGGGATACCCCTCTAGCCACTGTACCCCGCTGTGAAGCAGCAGCGTTAACTGCTTTGGCTGCAGCAGATGGTATCGGCAATTTCACAGCTGAAGTTGTCACCGTCCGGCGAGCCGGAACACTGACCACGTACGTAATGACTTTACTGGCAATCCACACGGCCAGAATGGTATATAAAGTTTCTTTTACCGGAAGAAAGAAAAGGGATAATCCCAGCACAAACGCATCGCTGACAAAGAAAACTGTTCCCAGTTTCCATCCCTTCCAGCGGCTAACCAGCACGGCGAGAATATCGTCTCCGCCTGTCGCTCCGCCAAAACGAAGCACAATTCCTGCCCCTATACCCGTCAATACACCGGATAAGACTGCCGGAATCCACAGGTTACCGTTGAACGACATTTCGAGTGTCGAGTAACGCTCAAACCCGTCATAGAACAGGGAGAATGCACCGACGCCAATCAACGCCTGAATCATGAACTTCCAGCCTTTAATAAACCAAGCCAGAATCATGACCGGGATGTCGAGCAGCAGCATGCCGATGGCAGGCGATAACCCCGTCGCGTATTTTCCGAGCAGGGCCAGACCGACAAATCCGCCCTCCGATAAATGATTCTGAAAATTAATGTGATAATACGCAAATGCCAAAATAAAAGTACCGAGCAGCATGATGGCGAGCTTTCCCGCCTCAGCTTTAATGTGTTGTTTGGTTAACGATGTTCTCTTCATTCAGGTTCCCTCGCAGTTTGTAGGTTGGTTTAGACCGACCGTACCCTGCAAAAGGCAAGCCTGGAAGAAATCATCGTATTTGTCCTTCGAATATTCATTCCAATCCCCTCTTTCGCAGAGTCAGCCGTTTTTTGGATACGGTTGGTTTACTCTACAAGGGGCGCTATGTGTATGAGAGATCGTAACGTTTCCAGATCGTCCTTGGGGAGATTGTCCTTCGGGAACTCATGGTATCCTGATCCTTTCTGTCTGTTGTGGTTAGCTATGCCAATTAAACTGGCGAACTTTACACGTTTGACCAAATGAACTTTACACTTAACCACTACGATTGCAGTACCCTCTTTCGATCGCTGTTATCCCCTGATTTTCTGATTTCCTTTTTCCAAAGGTAAAATCCGGTGATAAAGGCGAACGCTTCGCTTCTCCAGATGGGTTCTGCACTCTTCGTTCTCGTGTAAATGACATCTTATAGAAACATGCGAATTCTTTATCCAGTTTAAACTTCTGTAGCTAACTTGCTTGTTCTTCTATTATATAACACCGACGTGAGCGGGTCTAAACAGCTGACCCTCCAAAAATGCGCATAAAGCAGGCTCTGGGCTGCTCCAGCAGTCAAACAACCACACCAGGACAATCAATGCTTGCTAATGGTGCAACCTGCTCCTTCATTCTATGACCGATGGCTCCGAATATAACTGTCCAGTCACCCAACTGTGACAATTTGGGTCCATTTTTTATTTTTGTGCGAATTTTGAAGGAATCATCGGCCGCTTCCACATACACTATAGCAAACGAAAATCGGCTTATTCTTGTCCGGGTGCAGACGTTTTCAAACTTACTCTGCTTTTTATGGTATAATATAACAATTGATTCCCACTACCGTTTAAGCGAGGCGGATTGATGAAAACGTTAAAGCCAAGAGTCTTTATTGGCTGCTCGCTGGAAGCGAAGCCGATTGCAGCCGCAGTACACGAAAACTTGCGTTTCTCTGCCGAGGTTACTCCTTGGTACTCCGGTGTTTTTAATCCAAGCAGCTATACCATGGACGATCTGGAAACTGAGGTGCGCACGACTGACTTTGCCATTTTTATCTTTCATCCGGATGACATATCCAAGATTCGCGGGAAGTACTATGCATCGGTCCGGGATAATACAATGCTGGAAATGGGTCTGTTTATGGGCCGCTTGGGACGAAAGCGTATTTTTTTCATTCTTCCTGAGGATATTACGGACATCAAGGATGCCACAAAAGTTGAAGGATTGCGAATGCCTACAGATCTGTTGGGATTAAATCCACTGGTCTACGAAATTCGTTCAGATGGGAAGTGGGCGCCAGCTGTCTCAGTCGCATGTTCCAAAATCGCTGACAGTATTGAAGAACAGGGACGCTGGAGTGATCCGGAATTGGAAAAAATCATCACCCAGCATAAAGTGGCTGAAGGAGAAGCACGGTTGCAATTGCTCAAGCTGCTGCGATTCTTCAGAGAATTACTACGGGTACGCAAAGCCGATGCCGTCATGCTTGACCGGATGAGCGATGCCCTTCGTACAGCCTTTGTATCTCAACCTCCATTCGCAGTACGTGGTACGGCCATATACCGGACAGATGACAGTGGTTATATCGAGCAATTATGTGGTAATGTAGGAGAACCGGGGAGAAAATATGAACTGTCTGCCAACGACGACATGCAGCCAGATGACCCGAAGCGCATTCTGGTCATTGATTCTTACCGCGAAAATAAAATCAAGATTAACC
The DNA here is from genome assembly GCF_047246825.1 of Paenibacillus xylanilyticus. GTDB lineage: Bacteria > Bacillota > Bacilli > Paenibacillales > Paenibacillaceae > Paenibacillus > Paenibacillus xylanilyticus_B. The sequence goes on from NZ_JBFOLB010000002.1 coordinate 340,673, forward strand.
TGTATGACGATTACCTTGAGAAAGAATATCTGCTATGCTATCCTGTAGCCAAGAGGTATGTGATTACGGTTCATATTATTGGACATATAGAAGCGGATGAGGCGGTATTTCAACAGATTGATTTACAAAATCGTCAACTGTTTAACGCCATCAACGATTTGTTAGGAGGCGAACCGGAATGAAACCGGAAATGAAAAAAATAAGCAAGCGCTGGGGCAGCGAGAAAAAGGTACGCCTCAGTTCTGCGCCAGAATCATCACGACCGGTTCCGGAACCTAAGGAAGAAGATCGTTTCCACAAACCGGCCGTACCGCTAATTACGATTGGCCCTTCTCTGAAGGGGAAGGAACGACCTTATAAGGTCATCCTGGAAAAAGAAGCATTGTACGAGAAGCCCCAATATTTAGCTTAACATTCTAAGCAACGTTCTCAAGCCTGCCGCTGAATCGGCAGTCATGTAGGCCCCGCCGCCCAAGGCAGGGGCTTTTTTATTGGAAACTTTTGTTGGGTTCTAGCCCTCTTCCCACAACGTGATGGAAAGATCGCAAATTTAACTCCCGGAAGCATCAGCTATTCTTTTACGTCCTTAGGTTTCCTGCAAAACCCAAAAATTATACCTAATTTTGGTGCTGGCTTGTCCTGATCTTCCTGTCTTCAATCGTCGTACATGACCTGCAGAAAAACCATTCCAGTTTTTCCCGGTTGTATTCTGTATCATCATTGCATATATTGATTATAATATAAGAACATATGTTCTGTAAATACAAAACATGTTCGAATTCAAGGTTAAGGAAGTGAATGTATGTCATCCTCCTCTTCCGCCCCATCCCCTGCGGATGAAGACCACCGTTTGGTTAAAGGCCTTGTTGTACGTACCCTGCTGCTGGATGTGCTTGAACGGGATATTCGCACTCTGGAAACACTGCTGTTGAAAATGCCTGAAGTCTACGTCCTGTCCCTAACCCGCATTCAAAATCAAGTACTCAAAGAAATGCTGGTGGTTCGCAAACAGATGCGAAAACGTGGTGTCAAGATTCTTGAAGAGAAACGTGAAACGGAAGGAATTGAAACGATCTACCTGTGCAGAGGATACTGGCAGCGATTCTACATGCTGTGGACATTCGCACGTAATGAAGTCAAACAAGAACTCAGCCTGCATCTGAACATTGATCTGACGCAGTGACTATAGCTTAAATTGGAATACAGGTTGACCACGGAAGGCCGGGTTCATTAAGATGGAATGGAACGTCATTGACTATGCACCCCATCCAGACCTGAGTTGTTTTCATCTCAAAACACCAAAAGCCTGCCGCATATTATTAGGCGCCCAGACTTCCATGGTTGAAATTCCTTCATACGTCTCATCACTCAAGGAGCTGTACTTTATGAATTCGAATTCGGTTAACCAAACATCCAGATATATTGGCGTTGCCGCAGATATCACCGAACTGATCGGCCAGACACCCGCTGTAAGACTGAACAGGCTCACAGGTAATGACTCTGCTGACGTATATGTCAAACTGGAATATTTCAATCCAAGCGGGAGCGTCAAGGACCGAGCCGCCTATAACCTGATCCTTCAGGCTGAACGCGCAGGACTCCTGCTCCCCGGGGCCACAATCATCGAACCAACCAGCGGCAATACCGGGATCGGCCTTGCCATGAATGCTGCTGCCAAAGGCTATAAAGCCATTCTCGTCATGCCGGATAATATGTCCAAGGAACGCATCAATATTCTGAAAGCCTACGGTGCAGATGTAGTACTTACTCCTGCGGCTGAACGGATGCCTGGAGCGATCCGCAAAGCGAAGGAGCTTCACGCTGACATTCCGGGAAGCTTCGTTCCACAGCAATTCGAGAATCAAGCCAATCCGGACATTCACCGGGTTACCACCGCACCCGAAATTGTGCAGCAGATGGAAGGCAAGCTCGACGCCTTCATTGCCACCGCGGGAACGGGCGGAACCATCACCGGAACCGGAGAAGAGCTGCGCAAGCAGCTGCCGGGCATCCGGATCTATGCGGTGGAACCCAAAGGTTCACCCGTGCTGTCCGGTGGCGAGCCCGGGCCGCACAAGCTCGTCGGTACAAGTCCCGGCTTCATACCGGACATTCTGAACACCGACGTGTGGGATTCCATTATCCAGGTGTCCGATGAGGATGCACTGGATACGATGCGGCAGCTTGCTGCCCGAGAAGGGCTGCTGCTCGGCCCTTCATCCGGTGCTTCGGTGTGGGCCGCCCTTCGCATTGCGAAGGAACTGGGGCCGGGGCACCGCGTGCTCTGCATTGCGCCGGATACCGGGGAACGGTATCTGAGCATGGGTATTTTTTAACATCACAAAAAGAACTCTTCGCAAAAAAATGGCTCCTGCCAAAATAAGATGCTGCTCTCTTACAGACGGTTAATCCACAGAGAACAGGAACTTATTTCGGTAAGGAGCCATTCCATTTCTAAAAATATACGAAATTAGTGTGTCAGCGTCGTCCATTCGACACCTTTGGGAAGCAGGGCTGCAATGCGGTCTTTGGCTTCCTTTTTGGTATACAGCGATTCATCAAGAATGGCCGCAGAACCCGAATCACTGCTCGTCCGGATCAAACGTCCCAGACCTTGTTTCACGCGCAGGAGCATATATGGAAGATCGATTTCTTCATAAGGCGCTTCCGATGCACTGCGTTTTGCGTTAAATACAGGATCCTGTGGTGGATATGGAAGCGACCAGATCATGACATTGGATAATGAAGGTCCTGGAACATCCAGCCCTTCCCACAGATTGACGGAGCACAGCACACTCTCCTCATCCTGCTGGAATGCCGCGATCAAGTCACTGATTTCCCGATCTCCCTCGTACATAAAGCGCAGTCCTTGGGCTTCAGGGATATGAACAATGTCCTGTTTAAATGTGCGCAGCTCTTCCATGGTACGGAACAAAATGAGTGCACGGCCTCCGCTCTCCTGGAGCAAGGACACCGCGTCCCGCAATCGATTTTCGTTTTCCGGGTGACCTGGCTTGGCTTCATCTGTAATTCTCATCTGCATTTTGTCCGCATAGTCATATGGAGAAGCAACGGAGAAGGATACAAAATCATTAATTCCCAGGCTGTCTGCCACATAACGGAACGAATTGTCCACAGATAGCGTCGCGGAAGAAAATACGATGGGGATGCCTGTATTGAACACACGCTCGTTCAGAATTTCCTTTACCGTGCGTGGCATGATGGACAATGTCGTCTCATCTTCATTCTCTTCAGCCCAGCAGATGTACCCGTCTTCCTTGCGGAAGAGGGACAGCGCGGTCTGAATCATGTCCAAATGCTCTTCCACAACACGCATCTGATAACCATCGAGCGAGAACAAGCCGCTCTCAAACACCAACTCTTCGCCAATGGCATCCAGCACACTGGTCAGGCGTTCAATCTCACGCAGCAGCGGTGCCTCCACCCGAACTTCCTTCCGATCCGATCCGGGAATAGCCACCGTGTACGTATCCAACAGCGCAAACAGTCGTTCACTGCTCTCAATCGCTTCATCTACACGTTCGGCAAGCGATTCACGAATCTCCCCTTCCAGGAGCCGGGTTACCAGTTCCTCGAAGATGCGGTGTTTCAGTTTGTAGCTCAGTGCGTTCAGGGCTGCTTCTTCCAGCAGATGCCCTTCATCAAATACAACCGAGCTGTGATCTGGCAGCAGTGGCAGTTGTCCCTCGCGTTTACGAGCCTCATAGGTCCACACATGCTCCATGTAGTAGTCATGGGAACAGATAATGATGTCCTTGGAGCGGCGATAGTGGTCACGCGACAGCGTTAAGCCGCAGCGCTGTCTCTTCGGACAAACGAAGCAATCCTGGAACGGGTCCCAGTTGATTTTGTTCCACTGACGATCGTTCAGATGCGGATACTGTTTACGGTCACCGTACGGATGAAAAGCCTGGAGCGTACCCGGCGAATTCACAAAATCCGGAAGACTCTCATGCACTTCTTCAATGACAGGCGCATCCTCATCCGCGAATCGCACCGCACTTAATTTGTTCAGACAAACGTATTGATCAGGTGACTTGCCGAGACGGGCATCCACTTCCAAATCAAGATGTTGAGCCAGCTTCGCAATATCTCCGCCTGGCTTCACCAGTTGTTCAATCAATGACTCATCGGCACAGGCAATCACTGCCGGTTTGCCCGTATAACGCGCATAACAGACCGCGTAGAGCAGGTAGACTAACGTCTTGCCTGTTCCGACACCGGCCTCAGCCATAATGGTCTTTTTATCTCCATAGGCCCGTTCGAGCTGGTACGCCATAAAAATCTGTTCATCCCGTACCTCAAAGCCGAACTCTGGCAAAATATCGTAAAACACATCGGCAACCCACTCCCCCAAACGGGATACAAAAGGTTCTGCCGGATCATATGCAAAAGGATAACGTTGTGTAGACAATCCTTGGTCAGCCTCCATTCTTATACAAGCGGTCCCTATCCTGTTTCCGTTCAATAAAGGCCGCTGGGCAAAAGTTAATTATCCCACGTCATGAAGTGGGTGACAAGCTTTTTTTACGACGATGGATATATAATTTAGAAAAAAATATACATTCGAATCCATCATAAGGAAAATGGTGCTCCATGAATAACCATTGTTCACAACCAGCGCATTCCCCAGACTCAGCACAAGAGAAATTAACGGATTGGCAGGGTCATCCCATCACAGATAATGAAAATGTTCGAACCGTTAGCAGCCAGGGACCAACTACACTGGAGAACGATCACTTTCTCAAAAAAATCACCCATTTTGACCGCGAACGCATTCCTGAGCGGATTGCCCATGCCCGTGGCGCTGGCGCTCATGCCCTATTTAAAGCGGAAAACTTCACATTTACACTAGTACGCTCTCCACTTTTAAAATAGCTGCAGGTTCATTTCGGTGGATCATGCATTTTTCTCATGCCATTTCTCAGATCATTGGTTCCTCTCCACGTTCAATTTGGACGATTGCTCGTTAAATCAAGGTTATCAGCTAATGAGAGGATTATACCATCCCACTTCATCAGACTACGTTCAGGGCTGTAATGCTTGACGCATCAGCTTGTATAGCTCACCCAATCAAATGATTATTGATGATAACGCTTACAACATTTACCATGAACCTGTGCACAACGAATTCCATGTCCATTAACCAAGGAGGTTTGCGTAATGAAATTATTTCCCTTTTCTTCTGCTCATGCATCTGCACGCTCTGAACGTTCGTTGAAATCGAAAATGGCCCACATCTGCCTGAGTGCCGCTTTTCCTCTATTATTGATCAGTAGTGGATCAGCTGGTGCGGTGGAACTCATGGAGAACGGCGTGACAAATCCCTCTGAATCCGTAGCTGCACCCACTGCCATACTTGCTGCTGGTGACTTGTACGCAGCTCCTAACGGATCGGCAAGCAATCCAGGGACGCTCGAAAGTCCAACAACATTGGCGAACGCCCTGACCCAGATCGCTCCAGGCAAAACAATTTATCTGCGCGGTGGAACCTACAATTTTTCGGAAACGGTTACAATTGAACGAGGCAACAGCGGTACATCGGGACAGCGAAAAAATCTGGTCGCCTACGGATCGGAAAAGCCTGTCTTCGATTTCTCGGCCCAAGCCTTCGCCTCCACGAATCGGGGCCTGCAAATGTTCGGCGATTACTGGCTCGTTAAAGGGCTTGAAGTGAAGGGGGCCGGCGACAATGGCATCTTTATCGGGGGCAGTTACAACCGCCTGGAACAGATTGAAGCTCATCATAATCGGGATACAGGCATTCAGCTGGGGCGATATGCTTCCACCGCCGCCAAGAGTGAATGGCCTGCATACAATGAGGTTATCCGGTCCTATTCCCATGACAATTACGATCCCGATAATGGCGAGGATGCAGATGGTTTTGCAGCCAAATTGACGGTAGGCCCAGGCAATCTCTTCGATGGTTGTATTGCCGCCTACAATGTGGACGATGGATGGGATCTGTACAGCAAAACGGATACGGGTGCTATTGGTGTCGTTACCATCCGCAACAGTATTGCGTACGCCAATGGTGCGACTTCGGACGGTACCTCCACCACCGACAGTGACGGAAACGGCTTCAAACTGGGCGGGGAGAAAATCGCCGTGAATCATATTGTGGAGAACAGCATTGCCTTCAATAATAAAAAGCATGGCTTCACGTATAACAGCAACCCTGGCTCCATTCAGATGAAAAACAACACGTCCTGGAAAAATGGACAAAGCAACTTTGCCTTCGATGTAGGCACACATATCTTCACGAACAACCTGTCCTTCGAAGGCGGTGCCAGTGACAAAACAAGCGGAACGGACGTCGGCAGTACCAACGTCTGGTGGAAAAACAAAAAGAGCGTGAACGACAAAGGCCTGCTTGCAAGCGCAGCCGACTTTGTCTCCCTTGTGCCCTCAGTAACCCGCAGCAGCGATGGAACACCTGTGCTGGGCAATTTCCTGAAGCTTGCGGGCGGCAGTGATCTCATTGGGTCAGGTACGCCTTCAGGTACGAATATTGGTGCACGCTAAAAGATAATAAGAAATTAAAAGCAAAATCCCCTTCTCATACCAGCCCAATCGGTGGTATTGAAGAAGGGGATTTTTGAATTGCTGAAAAATAGTTGCCCGGTAAGAGTTCTGAGCTGGCTTATCCAAACGTGACAACAAACTGCTCACAATATGTACATTTAAAAGCAAAAGTAGTACAACAGACTACTTTCCTCCTGGGTATATGAAAACATACGTGCTCTCGTCGGATAGCTCTTCTGAAAAACAAAAATCTAACTGATCAAAGTTTCTGATATCCCTCACATCTGTAATCTTGCGCTCTGCCATATACCGTACCATTTCGCCTCTGGCCATCTTGGCACGGGTTGCCTTCTCAACAACCTTCCCATCGACCATTTGTCCGAAAACACAAGTGATAAACCGGGTTTCCTCGCTCAGAAAAGGCGTGATGTTTTTGCTATATTCTTTGGAAGCTAAATTCAGAATACAGTTGCTTTCCGACTGAAGCTGATCTGCTAATTTGCTGCCCCAAAATTGATAGAGGGAGCTAAACCCTGGACCTTGCAACTTGCCCTGCATCTCCAACCTATAGGGTGTAGCTCCATCCGAAGGCCGTAACATGCCATAAAAACCAGATAATATTCGCAAATGCTGCTCCAGATACGCCAGTTCCTCATGTTGAAAAACACCAGGCGCCATATATTGATACTGAATGCCCTCATAGGCATAGATGGCTTGCGTAAGGTTCGTCTTTAGATTCATATTCCGAATCCGCTCCATATTTAGTTCGGCAATTGCATCGTTACATTTCCACAACGCTTTGAGTTCGTCATAGGTTAATTTTTGAAGCAGACTCAGTAGTTGTTCTGACTCGTTTATAAAATGCGGCATCTGCTCGCTGGTCAGAAGATCGGTATCGATCTTCATCTTTTTGGCAGGTGATATGATAATTCTCATCGTGCTGATCATCCTTAATCTACAGTTGTTTTTATCGTTATTCATTGTACAGGATTGGCCAGACGAATGAAATGGTGAGCACATTATCCTCTCGTGTCTCAAACCCGCTTTGTCTGGAGTAGGCCCTTGCTACTAGACCAAAGAAAAACTTATCAATATGCTATTAGCTGAAGTTGGGCCCATATTCTCATGGTCACCATGAGCTGTTTTGTTATGATTATAAATACGATGTATTAATTCATATTTCACAAAGAGGAAGGGTGCCACTTTTTATGTTTATTGTTCAATTACTGCTCGCTCTCGCACTTTTGGGCGGTTCGGGCAGCTCCAATGATGCCACATCTACACAACTGGAAATCAATCCATTACAGCCTCACCCTGCTGATTCTGAACTTGTCTTAGAATCCGGTTTAAAGCCTTTCCGGTCTGAACTAACATACAAAGGATTTAAGCCAGATTATAATCCATTCGAGCAGGCCGCCAGCGATCTTCAGGACAAGCTTTTTGAAAGTGCACCATCTCCGCTTCTATCTGAACCCGGAGATACAGGTACATTTGATTACGGCGGACAACTCAAGTTGTTAAACGCTGTCCCTCTGAAGCAAAGTATTGAATTCGGACCATTAACTATTCATATTATGGATATTCAATTATTAGAGGCTCGTGAGATTCCTGAGGATTCCCGTGAAAACATTTCTATTCTGAATCAAGAAGATATCGGTCCTGATATGACTTATATCAAAATCATCTACAGTGTAGAAAATACAACGGATCAAAATATCGGATTTTACGGTTTGAATTCCATTCATCCGAACACGGGTAATCCCATCTCAGCAGATCGTAATTTCATGAGGAAACCCTATGTTTATCATCAATATGACGGCGTAGTCATGGATAATATGGGCTATGGTTTAGTATATACAGATGACCCCGACAATCTGGAATCCATTGAATTGGTTTTCAATAGAATCTATGACTACGACTCCGGAGAAACCATTGTAGAGCCTACTTCGTTGAATATTCCTTTCACAGTCCAAAAGTAATATTAATCTTATATTTGCTTCAATGGTAAGATATCATTTGTCCGCAATAAAATAATTGTTAAACCCCGGCAACGCTTCTGCATTCAGCAGGGCACAGCCGGGGTTCAGTATGATATTCAATTATGGTCCTGCATTTCTCAAGCTATCTCACTGCGTAAAATCATGCTGCCCAATGGTCAGCAACGTCGGCCTGCTTTTGCTCCATACGGAAGTAGCGATTTTCGGATTATAGTAGTACAGCGCCCCGTTCGTGGGGTCTGCACCATTTAGCGCCGCGCGAGCTGCGCGGTAGGAGGTCTGCGTCGGCTTTTGATTAAACTGACCGTCGTCAATCGCAGTGAACTGCCCTTTCTGGAAAATCACCTGCGGAATGGAGGATGGGAATGCGTCCGATTGCACACGATTCAAGACGACGGCCCCTACAGCAACCTGTCCTTCAAAGGATTCCCCGCGCGCTTCCCCGTGGATCAGCTTAGCCAACTGACGCAGCGTCTCACCTTCGGCTTTGGCCTTCTTGTTCAACCTGTTCAGTGTTGCCGGACCTGCAATCCCATCCGCACTCAGCCCCTGAGCTTGCTGGAACTTGCGTACAGCGCTTTTGGTAATGGAACCGTAATATCCGGTCAATCCGGCATTGAAGTATCCCAGATCACTTAATTGCTCCTGCAATTGCAGTACATGCTCACTTTGAACGCCCTGCTCCAGTTTCTGTGCTCCCGCAGACGGAGCTGCCATCGTGAGACCGAGAGCCATCGCGAAGGCACCGAGAAGCACACTGACTCGTCCTGCTCTTTTGCCAGCCTTTTTCCCCCTCTGATGAGTTACTGACCGACTCACGGTGATAGGTTCCATGTTTCCAGCACTTTTACATAATTCTAACCTATAAGCTTTAATCAGTTCATTGGCACTTTTTGTTCCACTCACATTATTCTTTTCATTCATTTTATTCGTTTGATCCATTTTAATATCGTTCTTCATGATTTAATTAACCTCCATTATTCTGAGTCCAGACTCCATATCTTCCCCTGAACCCTCCCTTATGGACATCCCGAGTGTCATTATAGGATATAGCCAAAGTGCCGTCTATCGGACCGATGGAGCATGAAAAACAGGGCTTTGAATACAACAAAAAGAGGCATGAGCCCATGGTCATATCAGGGTCGTGCCTCTTCTTATATCAACCTTTTTCCGCTTGTCCAGCCTGTCATTTCCGTAGGAAGGCAGACCCGTACAAAAGTTGCGCTTGTATTTATTTACATTACTCCGTCAGTTCCTGACCCTTGGTTTCCCGGCCGAGGAACAGCACAGCCGCTGCACCAATCAGGATCGTCACGAAGAAAATCGTGAAAATCAGGCTGATTTCTACCTCACGCTGAACCAGCATGCCGACCATCAATGGAGCAAGTACGCCCCCGATGCGGCCTACCGATGTGGCAAGACCCACGCCTGTTGAACGAACCGAATCCGGATACAATTCCGGACTATACGCGTACAGACCACCCCATGCCCCCAGATTGAAGAAAGAAAGACAGATGCCTGCGGTGAGAATCGCCGCTTCGGTCGTTGCGAGACCAAAAGCAATCGCACTCACTGCCGTCAGTGTAAGGTAAACGACCAGGACGAATTTTCGTCCGTACCGCTCGATAAAATAAGCCGCTGTGAAGTAACCTGGCAGCTGCGCCAAGGTCATGATCAGCACGTACTGGAAGCTTTTGACCAGCGTGAAGCCTTTGGCCATCACGACCGATGGAAGCCATAGGAACATGCCGTAATACGAGAAAATCACCGTAAACCACAAGACCCAGAGCATGATGGTTGTCCGGCGATGCGGAGCAGACCAGACCGCAGCCACCTTCTCCCGGAACGTTGTCTTCCGGATAGTCTTGTTTTGCTTGTAACGCGGCGGATCCTGAATGACACGTCGCAGATACAGGGCATAGAACGCCGGAACGGCACCAATGGCAAATGCAATTCTCCATCCGTATTCCGGGATGACGAAGTTGGCAATAAGCGCCGATACAATCCAGCCTCCAGCCCAGAAACTCTCCAGCAGCACGACGGCACGGCCGCGTTCCGCGGTTGGCATGGACTCCGATACCAGCGTGGATGCTACAGGCAGTTCTCCACCGAGTCCGATCCCTGCAATCAGGCGCAGTACACACAATACGGCAAAGCCAGTCGCCAGGGCAGATAACCCGCTCGCAATCGTGAAGATGAGCAGGGTCCACATCAAGATGGCCTTACGGCCAAAACGGTCAGCCAGGGCACCCGCAAGTAATGCACCCAGTGCCATACCGATGGAGTTGATACTGGTCAGCACACCGACTTGTCCGGGACTGAGGCTCCATTCCTTGGCGAGGGCCGCCACGATGAAGGAGATCATGCCAACTTCCATTGCATCAAACAGCCAGCTCATGCCGGCACTGAACAGCAGCTTGCGCTGCTTGGGATTCCGCAACACTTCCAGTTTAGTCATAACGATAGCTCCTTGATCTCTATGTAGTCATTCTGACACTAAACCATTATTATGCAGAATGATCCAGAAATCAATGAAAAATACGCTCTCATGCCCACCATCACTCAATAGCTCACCCCTTAAGTGAACCCGCTGTCAGACCTGCAACAAAATAACGCTGAAGCAAAATGAACAGCGCAATCATCGGAATGGCGGTCACCAGCACCCCGGTCAGCATCATCGGATAGTTGGTCACATACTCCCCGCGGAACTGCATGAGTGCCAGCGGTAACGTCAGCTTGGATTTGCTGCTCAGCATCAGCATCGGAATAAGCAGGTCATTCCACACCATGACAAGCAGGAACGTAGCCGTTGCAGCGAGTGAAGGTGCGGCAAGCGGAAGCGCAATCCGTGTATAGAGCCGCCACTCGCTCGCTCCATCCATGCTGCCCGCCTCCAGAATTTCGGCATTTAGCATACGCATAAATCCAGTCAGCATGAATACGGAAACAGGCATCAGCATCGCGGCTGATACAACGATTAATCCCGTGAGACTGTCCGACCATCCCAGCGTACGCGTAAGGGAATAGATCGGCAGCATGCTGACCTGGGAAGGAACGATAAGGCCCGCCACGAACAAGGCGAATACGATTTTGCCCACACTTCCGCCCCAGCGGACAATGGCATAAGCGATCATGCTGCTCAGCAGCAATTCAATCACAACCGTACCCAGCGTCACGACAAGGCTGTTTCCGAAATATTGCCACATCGGCTGATTGCGAAACATGCCCGTAACGTTATCCCACGTAAACGGATCAGGCCAGCTGAATGGACTGGTGAAGAAGTTACTGCTTGTTTTGAATGATGATACAAAGACGAAGTACAGCGGCACGATGATCAGCATCGCGTACACTAACAAGATCAGGCGATTGAACCATTTTAGAAACATATGCACTCCCTTCTGCCTCTTGTGCGAGACGAACGTTCCTGCATCAATAGCTTACCCGGTCGGCACGCAGCGCCTTGAACTGCACGAACGTCAGCAAGGCCAGCAGAACCAGGAAGATCATTGAACCCGCAGAAGCGAGACCAAATGAATAGCTGCCAAAGGCGGTATGATAGATATAGGTTGTCAAAATTTCAGTAGCGTAGTTCGGACCTCCGTCCGTCATGGTGAAAATAAGGTCAAATGCCTTAAACGATTGAATCGTTGTATAAGCAACGACAATCGTGGCCGAAGGTGCAAGCAGCGGCCAGGTCACGGTACGGAATACCTGCCATTTACTTCCGCCATCCATTCGAGCCGCCTCATAGAGTTCAGCAGGAATGCCTTGCAGACCCGCGATAAACACAATCATCATCTGTCCGGCATGTGCCCAGACCTGTACCGCTGCAATGGAGTAGATTGCAATTTTGGGATCACCAATCCAGTTTCGTGCAAGACTCTCCATACCAGCTCCGTTCAGCCCATAGTTAATCAATCCAATGGATGGATCATACATAAAGGCCCAGATCAGTCCAACCGATACGGAGGACAAAATGGCAGGGAGAAAATACAGCGCACGAAGTACGACACGTGTTTTGGTGTTTTTAACCAGCAACAGGGCCAGAACAAGTGAAATAAAGGTTTGGGCAATAACCACCGTCAACATGAATTCAACGTTGTTGCCAAAAGCCTTGCGAAAGACGATGCTGCTGAGATTGTCCTTATAGTTATCCAGCCCTACAAACGCATACGACGGGGATACCCCGTCCCAATCCGTAAAGGAGTAGAACAGCCCCGTCAATGTAGGAAATACGAACAGTCCCACGTACAGCAGCAACCCAGGTAACAGAAACAGGGATAGCTGAATACGGTTCTTCATCGCTTACTTCCCGATGTGCTGATCAATGATCGCTTGCGCCTGCTTGGCGGCTTCTTCAGGGGAAGTCCCGCTAAGCACGGCCTGAATGGAGTTCGTGACTGCCTTCTGATTATCCCCGTTCAGAATGGTGAACCGCGGCTGGAACACGGTTTTTTTGCTCGCCCACTCTCCGGCAACCTGTAGCTCTGCAGAATCGTACTTCACGTCATTTACGGTCACGTTTTGTCCCGTCGAGTTGGCATAATCTCCTGCCACTTCCGGTTTGCTCAGAAACTCGATGAATTTTTTCGCTTCTTCCGGATGTTTGGACTTGCTGTTTACCGCGAGCATGAATGTTGTAGTATGAACCCCTTCATACTTCGCCTGGTCTGCACTTACCGTGATCGGTGCAAGCAGCTTCTGCTCCAGATTCGGGTTTTGCAGCTTGTTCTGAGCCAGCTGATAGGAACCACTTGCAAGCATGGCTGCCTTTTCCTGAATGAACAGCGCCCCCGCTGCCGGATCTTTGGTACCCAGTGCATCCTGCTGGAAGTAGCCTTTATCGTTCAGTTCCTTAATCTGTGTGAGTGTTTTCACCCAAAACTCATCCGTCAGTTTCGCCTCCCCGGCTTCCACTTTGGTAAAAATGTCGTCACTCGGTGCATTATTCATAACCATGGTGTTCATGAATTGACCTGGACCAATGTCCGCGCCGGCAAAGGCGATCGGGATAATGCCGTTGTCTTTCAGCGTCTGGCAGAGTGCCAGGAAACTCTCCCAATCCTTCGGTGGTGTTAGTCCATATTTTTCAAACAGTTTCACATTGTAGATTGGATCGTTGTACACAAGCTGATACGGTATGGCATATTGCTTGCCATCAAGCTGGCCTGCCTCAATCAGCTTGGAGTTATAGGCAGACAGAAAGGATGACCCTGTCAGGTCCGTGAACAATCCTGCTTTCGTAAAGGCTTCGAACTGTGCACCAGGGAAAGACGCAAATACATCCCCTACTGAACCGTCACTAATTTTGGATTGCACCGTGGATTGATACTGGTCGGAAGGAAGCGTCTGCATCTCCACCTGTATGTTCGGGTTTTCCTTTTCAAACGCGTCAATGGTCTTGTTCAGCGCTTCTGCATCTTCACCCCGCCAGTGCATGAAGCTGATGGTAACTTTGCCTGAACCGGAGGAGCCGTTCTCTCCTGCTGCAGAATTATCCCCGCCCCCGCAAGCGGACAGCAGCAATGACATGACCAGCATACTGACCAGAGGAAGGATTAATTTTTTATTTTTTCTCATGAAAGACGACCTCCTGAGTAAATGATTTAATTAGGTGTTGCTTAGCTGATGCTTCGCATTTCTTGTACTCCATTTGCTGCGAATAATCGGCATCACGGTTTGGCCAAAAATTTCGGCTTCTTCCAGATGCGGGTAACCTGACAAAATAAATGTGGTCACACCAAGATCGGCGTATTCCATCAGACGTTCGGCAACCTGATCTGCCGTGCCTACGATGAGGATTGCCCCGCCGGAACGAACAACGGACAAGCCTGTCCACAGGTTTGGGCCAACCACGAATTGCTGCTTCTCGGACAATTCACGAAGTTCATTCTGTCTGCGCTGGTTGGTTGCATCGGTCTCCGCAAAAGCTGCTTTGGCTTTCTCAATCGCTTCAGGTGGAACCTTGCTAATAATCTCCCACGCTGCCGCCCAAGCTTCTTCTTCGGTATCCCGAATGAGTACCTGTGCCCGCATACCGTAACGCAGCTGGCGATCTTGCCCTGTTTCCTGTTTTACCTGTTCACGGATCACTTCAATTTCCTCAATTTGCTCCTGAATCCAGTCGTGCGGTTCCCCCCACATGAGGAACGTATCCGCATGTTCTACTGCAACTCTCTTGGCAATAGGTGAACTTCCACCCAGATAAAATGGCGGATAAGGCTTCTGTACCGTTTCAGGCATGCCTACCGGTCCTTTAAAATGGTAATATTGACCGTTAAACTCCTGATTATCATCGTTTGATGCTTCCGCGTCCGCTTTGGTACCACTTCCGGCAAATTCGGTCAGGTTCAGCCCGGTCGACTGGGTCCATGAACGCTTCATCACGTCCATATACTCACTCGCCCGTACATAACGTTCGTCATGGGCATGTGCCAGCGGATCTCCCAGTCCCTCCAGATCCCGAACTGAACTGCCTGTAACGACATTGATCATCGCGCGTCCACTCGACAGCTGATCAAGAGCCGCTCCCATCCGTGCGGCGAGCACCGGTGTAACCAAGCCTGGCCGGATGGCCACGAGAGGACGCAGCGTTTGAGTATGGCTCATTACTGCAGAACCGACAACCCAAGCATCAAGACAGGCGCCACCGGTCGGAATCAGTACAAATTCAAACCCTGCCGTCTCCGCTGTCTGTGCCACCTGAATCAAATAATCCAGGCTTGGTTCCCGTTCCGGGGCGACCCCAACATATTTTCCGTCTCCAGCCGTTGGCAAAAACCATCCAAATTTCAGTTCTTCCTGTTCGCTCACACTAGTCATTCCTCTCTGTTGATAAATAAAGTTCCATTTCAAAAATCAAATGGACATCTGGGAATTGGCCATTCCGGTGACGAATCGTTCTTCTGATAAAGGCGAGCGTTACACTTCCTCATAATCGATTTCGTCCCCTCCACTACTTTCGTATATAACTAACTAATTTTAAGATTGGGCCTAATTCTCATTGAAATTTGTAAAATCATATAAATGTAAATGCCGATTAATTAACTTGGTTTAATAGGTATGGACATCATATCAATTGATTTGTCTGTGATCAATGTCATTTTACGACAATTTGTTTTTGTCATTTTGTGGTCAACTTACAGAAATAAGTCATCCTGATCTTGAATATAAACAAAACCCACCTGTATAATAGGTTATAAGAGAAAATGACAGACATTACAAATTAAACTTTTATTAAAAGAGGTGTTCCTGATGACGGAGAGCATGAAGGAGGACCACCACGAGTTTTTGGATATTATTTTTTTTACTCCGTCTGAATTCGAGAAAGCCGGTGGCGCCTGGCCTATACGAATCGGACGCAATATAGCCAAGAACAACTATCATATCGGCCCTCGTACCACACCGTACCATTACCTGCTGTTTGTGCTGGAGGGGGAGGGCACATTTATTCAGAACGGACATCATTACCCCCTCAGGGCCCGGGATGCATTCTGTCTGTTTCCGCATGTCACTCATGAATACTGGACTGACCCGCAGGAGCCGCTGCAGAAAATCTTTATCGCGTTTGATGGAACCCATGCAGCTGAACTGCTGTCGCGGATTGGACTTACGCCAGACTCCCCTCACCGTTCAGGCGTACTTACTCCAGAGACAGCAAGTGGAATGCGTGCTTTTATGGAGGAAGTCCGCAAACCTCAGGGGGGTGCGAGCGACCTGGGACGTCTCACCCGGTTTCTTGGCCTGTTCGACCGAGTTGCACGTTCGTCTGCCACCAAGGGACTGCAGCCTGATTCGGCTATTCCCTGGCTGCAAAAAGGCAAGGAATACATGGATATTCATTTTGCTGGGGGGATCACGGTAGAAGGTGTGTCTGCTCATGCAGGCGTGGATCGAACCCATTTTGCCAAACAGTTCCGCAAAGCTTATGGATTATCTCCTGTGCAATATATCCAGCAGCTCAAAATGAATCAGGCCAAGCATCTGCTCGTACAGACCCCGCTAACCCTCACCGAGGTAGCTCATTCGGTAGGATACCCGGATTTATTTTCCTTTTCCAAAGCTTTTAAAAAACAGGTAGGTCTGCCACCCAATCGGTATCGGACAAATGAAAACGGCAAAAACTGATTCGCGCTGTCCCGTGCTGCAGCAGTCATCAATAAAAGACAAAAAGGCAAGTCTCCATTAACCGGAAACTTGCCTTTTGCTGTCCTATACTTTTCTTCAATAACACCCGTTACTCCTTCTCATCGCTCTTGCGAGCCAGGGGAATACCGTTTTCCTTTGCGTACCACGCTTCATAATGATGCACAGCTACTCCGGCAAAAGAGGAATGAGGCGATCCCAGGTTAAACACCTTCGCAATCTCTTCGTCCATGTTGCTTATGGACTTTCTGAAAAAGGTCAGGTGCTCACCCTCATGGGTATCTGCCAGCTCGGCTCCGATCCACACGTCCTTGCCCAACTCATCGGCTTCGTCCAATTCTTCCCTGGACAGATCATACATCTGCTGACCACTATCCCGATATGCCATAATGGCGACTGCATCAAACTGGGAAATGACCCAGCGGCTGAGTGAGCCTCCGCCTTCAGATGCCTGGCGGGCATCCAGCCAGAAAGGGATGGCTGCGCTCATATAGAGCCCTGCATCCTTGCCGGCTGTCGTCCAGGCCTTCATGTTGTCACTCCACTCTGCAATTACGCTGTCCTGCTCATCTTCCCAGCGCTGCAGCTGGTAAGGCTCCACATCCAGTTGAATGCCTTCGAAGCGCTCATTTTTGGCCGAAGCGGCATTATACGCCCGAATCCGCTCGATAAAAGCGAGTCCTTCTTCCCGTTTTTCCTGATAGGCCCAATCGGCATGACCGTTCAGGGCATGCACCTGGATTTCTGCCTGCCGGGCAGACGCAATGAATTTGCGATACGTATCATCGGGTACTTCATCCTGCAGCTGCAGAAAAATGACATCCACACCCTGCTCTTTGGAAAAGGAGATAATATCCGGGGTCTGTTCTGCAATGATGGAAGCATCCCACAGCCAGGTCGCTTTTTTCTCCTCCGCCGAAAACCATTTGAACAGCCAGGGCAAAAGCAGCAGGCAAAAGGTCAGAGCCAGCAGAATCCATTTTGTCCTCACCGACATCTTGCCCCAGCGAATCATCTTGTTTCTCAGACGAGCAACGCTTCACTTGGTTCCAGCACAGGATGCTGCACCGAGTGACCAATTTTGTAAATGTGTGGCTGTGTGAATGTCCGGAACGCATTGCGTGTATCCAGAATTGGCACACCCAAATCGGCAATTTCGCTATAAGGCAGATCTCTATGGTTGGTAATCAACACGATGCAATCATACTTTCTGAATTGCTCCAGGTTGAATGCTTCGCTGTGCACTGTATCGTCATGCTTGTCACGGAAAGAATCGGCATATGGATCGTAATAGCTGACATTCGCTCCGCTTTCCTTGAACAGTTCGTAGACTTCCAGTCCCGGTGACTCACGCAGGTCTGCAATATTCGGCTTGTACGACATGCCAAGCAGGAGAATGTTGGAATTCCGAACAGACTTCGCGTACTCGTTCAAAATGGTTGATGTTTTATTCAAAACATAATATGGCATGTTGTCATTGGTCGATTGCGCCAGCTCAATGAATTTGCTGTAGAAACGGAATCCTTTCGCTTTCCACGACAGATACATCGGATCAAGCGGAATGCAGTGACCGCCGATACCCGGGCCCGGGTAGAACGGCATGAAGCCAAACGGCTTCGTCGCAGCTGCATCAATGACTTCCCAAATGTCGATGCCCATGCGGTCGCACATCATCGCCATTTCATTCACAAATGCAATGTTTACACTGCGGAATGTATTTTCCAGCAATTTGGACATCTCCGCCACTTTTGGTGAAGATACCGGTACAACCGTTTGTACATACTTGCTATACAGCGCTGTTCCGAGTTTGAGGCAGGCTTCCGTTGTCCCGCCAATGACTTTAGGTGTATTGTACGTGGTGAATCTTCCGTTGGACGGATCCACACGTTCAGGCGAGAAGCAGAGGAAATAGTCCTTGCCGGCTTCATGGCCGATTTTGTCCAGCTTCTGCTGAATCAGTTCTTCTGTCGTACCCGGGTACGTGGTGCTCTCTAACGTAATCAGCATGCCCGGTTTCATGTGCAGCTTGATCTGATCAACCACTGTCTCGATGTAGGATGTATCCGGATCCTGATTTTCACTAAGTGGTGTCGGCACGCAGATGCTCAGGGCATCAATGACGCGCAGCATGCTGTAATCCGTTGTGGGCTGAAAACGGCCCGTTTGCATCACTTTTTTCAATTCCTCTGACGAGATATCGTGAATATAGGAATCTCCGTTATAGATACTGTCGACCTTGGACGCATCCAGGTCAATTCCGATTACTGTGAAGCCTTGATTTACCATTTCCACGGCAAGTGGAAGTCCTACGTAACCGAGCCCGACCACGCCGAGCACCGCTTCTTTGTTTTCAATGGCATTCAGTAAAGTATGGAATTGTTGATTCTCCATGATATTCCCTCCAGGTTAATGTATTTGTAATGTTCCGTAAATCCGTTCGGTTAAATAATCTTCTCAGTTCAGGCAGCGACGAATACGTGCATCCAGCTCCACGGGAGAGAAGGGTTTGGTCATATAATCGTCCACACCGCTGCGGAAGCATTGGCTGATCGTCTGTTCGACACGCTGCTCGGTCAGCACAACGATTTTGGGCGGATGCTTCACTCCCAGATTCTGAATATGGTGAATGAACGGCAGACCGTCGATGCCATACAGATTCAATTCCGTCAGCACCAGGTCAGGCGTTACCTTCTCAATCAGCTCCAGCGCAGCCAGGCCATCTACAGCTTCGTAAGTCTCATAACCCTGCATTTTTAAACGCAGCTGCAGAAACTCACGAACCGTCGGATCGTTATCCACAATCAAAATTTTCCCAGGCTCGTCTGCCGTCTTATCCGACGTGTAGATGTGAATCTCCGAGGCATCGACCAGCTTCGCCGATTCAGCCATATGCTGGATGGTCGCCTGCGAAGGACGCTCACTATCCTTGAAGCTCGCCAGCGTAATCTGCGGCTCCGCCCCAGGGACCGTCTCCTGCAGCTCATGCTTGATGCGAAGCCCCTCATAGTGAACTTCATTCAGTGTCAAACCAGGCAGCAGGACCGCAAGCGTCTGGGTCGCCCCATCCTTCCACAGCTGGAAGGCGAACTCGCTCGTTTGCTCGAGATAGTTCCTGACCTGCTGCTCCGGCTGGGCTTGTCCTCCTCCGCAATGGATGAACATTAAGCCGCATGATCCGGCACCCGTATCCATCAATCCCTGTTCTACACTTTGGTACACATTAACGGCAGCCTCACGCTGCAATGTTGCCGTATTAGGCATGTTCTTTTCCACCCTTCTCCCTTGGTTATCTATCCTGTTGCTGCTGTATTGCCATTAATGAATCAAAGATGCTGTCCATGACCGCTTACTCCGATGCAGGCTGCGAATCAGGCTGCTTCAGTTCCCTTTTCTTCTTCGGACCAGCTTTGGCGTGTCATGGTTCCCCAGGAATTGTTGTTTTGCATGAACTGAATGTGCCCCTGCAATCTCCACAGAACACCCAGCTGGTGGTAGCCCACAAATTTGAGAGCGGAATAGACCAGCATTTTGACCATATCAGACAGCTTGTTGTATCTGCGGAATGCAATTTCCTCCAGAATGAGCGCCCCTACGCTGAGCAGATAACCACTCACAAAGTTCAGCAATCCGAACAGAACCAGAATCGGCCATTGCGTCATATCCAAGAGCACATACCCGGCAAGGGCCAAAAGGCCGGTGATCCGGAAGTACGGATTGAGTGCTTCAAAAATGACATTGTACGGCATGGTCAACATGCCCATCACCTTATATTTCGGATTGAACAGCATGCCCCGATTCTCAATCATATTCTTCAAATTTCCGCGTCCCCAGCGTTTGCGCTGACTGGACAGGATCCGGTAGGAATCTGGTGCTTGTGTCCAGCAGACGGCTTCAGGACAGAAGGCTACACGATATTTCAGTTTGTTCTCGAGCATATAGCGATGAAGCTTGATAATAATGTTCATGTCTTCCCCAGGATAACCATCCCGGTATCCACCAACGGCAATGACTGCATCCTTGCGGAACATACCGAAGGCACCCGACACGATGATCAAACCATTCATGTGACTCCAACCAATCCGTCCACCCAGAAAGGCCTTGAGGTACTCAATGGATTGGAACATAGGCCACATTTTTCGTGGCAGTGAAACGTCCTGTACAGCTCCATTTTCGATTTTGCAGCCATTGGCTATGCGAACATCGCCGCCGATCGCCACAGTCTCTTCCGGATTCTCCATGTACATGCGAGCCATGCGGATCAGAGCATCCTTTTCCAGCAGGGAATCGGCGTCAATCGAAGAAATCAGCGGGTAGTGGGACAAGTTGATCCCCGCATTAAGGGAGTCTGCCTTTCCGCCATTTTCTTTGTCGATCACGTACAGATCCGGGAATTCCGGATTATGGTATATCCCGCGAATCGCCTGACAGGGAATCTTGCCCCGGATCTTCGTGTCAGGAACGGGTTTCAGACGATATTCCTTCAGCAGCACGTTCAGGGTGCTGTCGCTCGAGCCGTCATTTACGACGATCACTTCATACGTTGGATAGTTCAGCGTCATCAGACAGTTCACATTTTCAATAATTGTCAATTCTTCGTTGTAAGCCGGGACCAGCAGCGATACCGAAGGTACAAGTTCCGAGCCTGACAATGTATTGTATTTGGAAAAATGTGACCTTCTGAAGATGGTCCAAATGTTGCGAAATGACAGTGCCAAGATGGAAAAATAAAGCAAGTTTACAGAAATGACATAGTAAATGGCCACCATGCCATAAATTAATAACAGATCCCTAAGCAGTGTAATCCCCTCCTACCGCAGCCACACCCGTACGTCTCTTGGTTGTTCGGTTACCCGGAACAGGGCCAAAATACTGGTCATACAGCAGCCTTCTCTTGTTGTGTACAATCATCTGGTCTACCGCTTTGTGATCGGCTCCCGATTGCTTCATCGTGCTCTCGATCTGCTGCATTGCAATCTCACGTTCAACACCTGTACCTTGTACAGCTGCTTGACATAAGGCTTCGAATCCGGGTTCACCCAGCATGCTCAAGCTCTCCGCACTGTTATAGCGTACTCGCCAGTCTTCATCACGCAGCGCTTTGCGCAGCAGTGGAATGCTGCCTGCCGCATGCTTCGAACCAAGTGCCTGCACCACCTCTGCCCGGACTTCCGGATCAGCATCCTTCATCAGCTTCAGAATTGTCTCATCCTGAAGGGCCGGACTTGCACTCAGATACAGCTTCACTGCTTCTGCCCGTACATCCTGATGCTCTGCACCAACCAATCGGTCAAGTGCCGGCATGACTTCCGGTACAGCCTGTCCCCACATGGCGACAAGTCCTACCTTCACAAAATCAGGATTGCGGTCTTCCAGCAATTCAATGAGAAGTCTGCTCGTATCCAGGCTGGTCTCAAGCAAGATGTCTGCGGCCAGATGATGGATTGACTTTCCTTTTGTCAATAACAGTTCAAGCATGTCCTTCAATTCACCCTGACGGGTTGTACTTCTCGCAATGGAACGTCCGATCATGAATGCCATCGGTCCAGGCTTCTCATCCTTGAGCAGTTCCATCAAGCCCGGAACAGCTTCCGGACAGCGCATGCCGCCCAAACGATAAGCTGCATCGATCTGCCGACCATAACGCAGTCGGCCCAGTTCTTTCAGATCTCGTTCTACAAACCCGGCTTCGCGGCAGAGCGCAATCAATTTGTCGCGATACTCTCCCTTGAATTGGTCGATCCATTCAATAAGTTTGCTCTGGATCACCTGCCGTTCCACAGGAGCCAGCTTGCCTGGCGGCAGCCTCAGCGGACGATTCTCAGTCAGTGCCGTTTGCAGATAGGTGAAATAATCCCGCTGCTTCCGTTTATAAAATTCAATCTTGCGCCGTTTGCCGTTGTGGGACACTTTCATGGCAAACAGCAGAATCACACCCAGAGCGACAAGCGCTATGCAGATGTATAGAAATAGATAGGCCACAGCCAAACTCGAAAACATGTGAAAAGGTCCTCCTTTATACTCATTTAATCAATCTGAAAACTGGGAATTTGTCCGAAGACGTTCTTCATCTCTTCATAACTCAGTTTCAGTCGTTCACTGTATTTCACCTGTTCCCACGACTGCCAGCTATACAAAGGCAATGTTTTCAAATCCAGTGTAGTCTGATTGCCAGCAGGCCAGGATACATCGCCAGTCGAACGATCCATCAGCCATGGAACCAGCGTTATGCCTTCGGTCGTAACCGTCTTAAACTCCCGTCCGTCCTGCAGTGGTCCATAATCAATCACTTGCAGTGAACTCGGGTCACCGAATCCAAGCAGCATCCAGGGAATTCGCATCTCCACCTGATTGCCGTCATACTGCCACGTTGTCAATGAATCGGTATCCGACTGCCCGGGAGCTGTTGTTCCCCGCTTCAGGATACCCACCTTCTCATTCATGAACGGATGAGCCGACCTCGTATCAGGCGGAGTCATCTTCAGGCTGACCGCCAGGTTCCATGGATGGAACGGATCAGCGGAATTAGCCTGCTTGTCAGGCAGCATATTGTATCCTTCCTTGCCATACAAACGCTGATTAAAATCATAATCTTTGGCGATTTCCACCTGGGATTCGTCATCCTGCCCCAGCGTGATGACCGTTTCAAGGCCGTCACTGAGCGTTCGTTCCGGAAGCCGCGCACCAGGCTGATTGCCACCTGCCAGCGTATCCGTCCCTATGCGGAGCACCTTTTTATTGGGATCAAACGGCTCGTCCAGCGTCATGCCAATGTACAGATAGGCTTCATCGTGGGTCAGCTTCATTTCTTGGATGCCGTTCACCTTGCCCTGCCAAACCGTAACTTCCTCAGCGGTCATCCCATCCCAGTCATCCAATTTCCCGTCGATGGTCAGCTGTTCCTGTTTGCCGGGGTCCATCGCGAGAAGGCCGAACATTTTCTCGTTGGTCAGCACGTTTAGCCAATAGGCCCGCCGATCTGCCGGGATTTCAAATGGCATCGTGTTCCAGGTTTTCTTGAACCACTCATCCTGCCACATGAACAAAATGGCTCCCGCATACCCTTCATCATAAATATCCTGAGTCAGTGAAGCATCAATGGCTCCCTGCTCTGCCTCATTATGTCCACCCTGGTCCCGGCCCCCCATACCCAAATGTGAGATCCCAAGGGAAGAAGGCACGCCATATTCTGTAACCATTACAGGCATATCGGAATACTCGGCTTTTAGCTTGCGCAGATAACTTTTGTATGTGTTGTACTCCCCGTTTGCATCCTTGATCGTTTGAAGGGTCTCGTCCGTATGGAACAAGTCCGGGTAATAGGGATACACATGATATGCCGCAAAATATCCACCCTGCCACTCCTCCGGCTGAATATGACGGGCATCGACACTGACGAGGTCCTCCTCAAACAACGGTTCGCCCGGGTGTTCCAGCACATCGGTTGTCACCCAATTGGTAAACGTCATGGGATGTTCCCAGCCATACTTCTTCTCCAGAACGGCCGTGTAGTCCAGCAGCTCGGCTAACCAATTCTCGAAGGGCGAGGCGTCTGCTGTCCCGGAAAAATGAACTCCCTTGTATTGCGGCACATCCGGATGTTTCTCATTCGTGTTGTCTACCATCGCGGGGTCCCACTCGGTACCAACATGCCAGGCCATCAGGTATTTGCCTGCATTCGCCTTATATTTGCCGCTTGAGGCTCCGGACTTATCGGGAATGTCCGCATCCCCATAGACAGCTGACACCGCTTTTTCAATCTCCTGCTTGAATGTCTGCTCAATATGATCGGCATAGGCATCCTGCTTCTCAATCAACTCTTCTTCTGGCGACCATATGCCCTGTATAAAATATAACGGTTGCTCCCGGCCGCGATTATAATCGACCAACGCAGAGTAAAAAATCGGTTCGTGGACCGTATACACCCGTATGACATTGGCCCCCATCTCCTGGATCTGCTGGAACCACCTTAGGTAATCCTCTTCGGTCAGGGGAAATTCTCCCGGGTAATATCCCGGCGAAGTTGCACCCAGGTTAACACCCTTAACGAACATCTCCCTCCAGGATCCATCCGGCCCGTATTCCATGAACCGGTCTCCCTCGGTCTTGAATTTCATCTCCGTGCCATTCTCCGCTGTGTACGTAACGAGCTGAGGTTGCATGTAGTGCCAGCCGGCTAATATTCCGCCGGTCAGTACCACGGCTCCGGTCAACATCGTTAACATCCAGCGCTTTCGTCTTCGTCTGCTCATGGCTCTTGATTGCTCACCTCTCTATTATGCATCCTGCCTGTTTCCGTTTGAATCTGAATAAAATATACAGGCATGCAGCAGTAAACGCCGCTTGGATGTCCGCTTTGGGTAGAGATGCCAGCGGTGTAGTTCTCACTATAGCTCCAACACTCCGCTTTTGTAACTAGGCTGATGGAAGCAAACGTGAAATGCAACATTCTGCCCATAATTCGTAAAAACCACCATCAACTAGCATTCCAAAACACTTCTGGCTCCCCTGTCTCATGGACACCATTTTACTTAGTGAAACAGTCACTTGAATGCTCAAACCTGTTGCACTTCTCTACCCGTTATTGTTATATGCAACGCGGTTTGCAGCAACTGTTTCCGCCCGAACACTTACCACATTAAACGCGGGGAATATGTTAAAGTTGCGGCCATTTTTACAGTATTAACCATAAAGATTACAAAATTGATACTATAGTCCGATAACGCATCAGTGAAAACCCGCGGCCCGTCAAGGTTTTCTGAAAAGTGCAGAAAAGTAAAAAAGGACATCAGTCCCCCTCTATAGGACTGTGCCCATTTATATTACTTTTACAAAAATCCGAATGAACACCGGGTCATCACCCTGAAGTCACGAATCTCTTACATCAAATGTAAAAAAGTACATCTTATTTCCTAAATTTTGACTCTATTATTGCGATTCCACAATTGTGTCCAATTTGCAAAATAATTCCGGTTGCCGCATTTGAACATTCGGGATATGCTAATAAAACAGGAACACTTGTTCCACACTGTAAATAAACTGTAAAAAAACATGCGGCTGAATCCTCTTTCTGTTCGTGAACAGCCGAATCATGGATCAAAGGAGAGACCTGTTATGTCCCGCAAAGACGGACGTGTCATTATGCTCGCAGACTGCCAGTCATTCTATGCCAGTGTGGAGAAGTCTGCACATCCCGAATACAAAGACCGTCCCCTCGTGGTAGCGGGAGATCCGGCACGCCGTTCCGGTATCATTCTTGCAGCCTGCCCTCTCGCCAAATCTTACGGAATTACCACGGCTGAACGACTGGGTGAAGCCCTTGCCAAGTGTCCGGACGTTGTTGTCATTCGCCCCCGAATGGCGGAGTACATCCGTGTCTCCCTGCACATCACCCGGATTCTTCAATCCTACACAGATCTCGTTGAGCCCTATAGCATTGATGAGCAGTTTCTCGATGTCACCGGAAGCCTGGATCTGTTCGGCAGTCCGGAGACGATTGCCCGCAGCATTCAATCCAGAGTCATGGATGAGACAGGTGTGTATATCCGGATTGGCATCAGCGATACCAAAGTGGTGAGCAAAATGGCCTGTGATTTATATGCCAAAAAAGTTCCCGGAGGCATCTGTGTCCTGAATCGCAAGGACATGGAGAAAACCATCTGGACGAAACCTGTCCGAGAGATGTTTATGGTCGGTTCCCGGATGGGAAAACATCTCTACAACATGGGTATTCACACCATTGGTGACCTGGCACGGACGCCGCTGTCCAGACTGAGAGAACGCTGGGGAGTAAATGGTGAGGTATTGTGGCGCATTGCCCGTGGCATTGACGATTCGCCCGTGAAACCCGGGACATACACACATCAACAGCAAGGCATCGGACATCAGATGACCCTTCCCCGGGACTATGAGTCCTGGGAGGATATCAAGGTTGTCCTGCTTGAACTGGCAGAGCTCGTCTGCCGGCGTTCCCGGGACAAATCACTCATGGGCAACGTCGTCTCCGTTGGATGCCGCGGGCAGGATTACGATCGTCCCACGGGCTTCTCACGCCAAATGAAGGTTAATGAACCGACCAACATTACGGATGAAGTATACGATGCGGCCGCGGCACTCTTTCTTCGCCATTGGGACGGATTACCCATCCGCCGGATCAGCGTGTCACTGACTGGGCTGGTGCCCGATTCCGAAGTGCAGCTGTCCTGGTTCGATGATCGTGAACGCAAAAGAGAACTGGAACGTGCCACAGATGACATCAAGCGTAAGTTCGGAGACACCGCCATCATGCGGGCTTCCTCGCTCTGCTCGTCCGCGCAGGCACAGGACCGTTCTCATAAAATTGGAGGTCATTATAAATGAGTAAAAAATTACAGCAAAACGGACTCTTCGAGTCTTCCCGCATGATGCTTCCCGAACACCGGGAAGCTTACATTCTTCATCAGGAACAGCTTGCTCCCCGTACCCGCCCGTCTCTGGATGCTCAGGCAGCGGAAGAAATGTCCCGTTTGCTCAGCAATTCAATGATGCTTGGAGATGCTTTGACCATCGGCCTGTTCCATGAACATGACGATATCCGTTATACCGGACAGGTACTGAAATTGGATCCTTCTGCCCGTACTCTTAGACTGCTGACGAAAAACGGGACCCGGGACATTCAGATGAATCTGATTACCAATGTTGAATTAGCAAACGACTGACGCTGCAGCAGTCACAAGCCATGCTCATATCGTCAATCCGAACTATGAACCTGCAGGCTCTCATTAGCGAATATTCCGCAATAGATGCAGCCTAAACGGTACATGCAGGACCGTTTTCCTACACTCCCTTATGGCTTCCGGGATGCAGCCGAGAACCCTATTTGCTTCAATTTGACTTCGTTCAAAAGAAGCAAAATGACCGATATGTGATTCATCGGCCACTTTGATGGGTATATGGGAAACCTTTAAAAAAGACTCCAGTCAAATTCCTTGGAAAGGCGCTCAAGCAAATGAACACCAGCAATGCTGTTCCCTTTCCGATTCAGGGCCGGCCCGACAAGACCGATGCCAAAATGACCAGGTACAAGGGTGATAATTCCCCCGGACACCCCGCTCTTGGCGGGAAGTCCAACCTCAATGGCGAATTCGCCGGATGCGTTATACATACCGCAGGTGGTCATGAACGTTTTGGCAATCTGTACATAGCGACGCGGAATGAGCTCGTTTCCGGTGATCGGATCTGTTCCGTCATAGGCAAGCACCAGTGCCATACGGGCCAGATCCGCACAAGTCACCTCAATGGAACAGTGGCGGAAATAGACACCAAGCACATCTTCAACGTCATCCTTAATTACGCCATTATGCTTCAGAAAATAAGCAAGTGAACGGTTCAAATGACCTGTTTCCCATTCGGACTGAAACACCTCTTCGTTATAATCCAGCCGATCATTGTTGGCCAGCTTGCGGAAAAACTCCAAAATACGCCGTGACTTCTCTTCCTTGCAATCCCCGGCGACCAGAGAGGAGACTGTAATGGCTCCCGCGTTGATTAACGGATTAAACGGAATACCCGGTTCAACAAGCTCCAGCTTGATCATCGAATTGTAATCGTCACCCGTAGGCTCTTTTCCTACATTAAAGAAAACGGCTTCTTCCCCATGATCCATCAGGGCCAAAATAAGCGTGAAGACTTTGGAGATGCTCTGCATCGTAAAGGGAACACCACAATCTCCGGCAGATACATGATTGCCTTCGGCATCCATGATATGTATGCCCAGCTCATCCTGTGAGGCTTTGACCAGCTCCGGGATATAAGATGCGACCTTTCCCTGTCCCGTGTGCAGCCGACTGGTCTCCAGCCATTCCGGAAGCAATTCGTTCAGACGCTCCATTACCGTATTGCTCATCTCCATCTCCTCCATATCTATGTATGCGCATCTTGCATGGATTCAGGAGGCAAACCCCACCGAATAATGCAAAATGCAGGTACGTCTATTCATTACCCTCAGGACTGATCCATTACCGCCGCACTTGAAGATTCAACTCCAGAATCTCACCCGGAAGTCCGTCAACATCGCCTACCCATGTGGAAACAAAGTTCTGTCTATTTAATATCTGGCGTGATGCTGCGTTAGAGGGATCGATCACCGCGTAGAGTACACCGATTCCTGCTGCCTGTGCTTTTAGAATGAGGCGCGCCGCAATGGACGTACCATGACCTTGGCCCCAATATTCAGGCAAAACCATATAACCCATTTCCGCCCGGGACGGATCGGATTCATCCGGAATTAGTTTGGCATATGCCATCCCTACTCCATCTTCACCAGATATCCGGTAATATCCGCAACTGTAGCCCAGATTATAATCGAGCATGGACTGGAATTGCGTTTTCGCTTCATCCTCCGGGAGTGTACGTTCCGTAATTTGTTTCATGACTTCCATATTGGAAACGAGAGCATAATAATCCTCAAAATCAGTTTCAGCATATTTAACGAAATTCATTGAAATCCTCCTCCAAGTCCAAACGGATGTAGTTCCTTTCAATTCCCCTAGAGTATAGCAGAAGCACAGGATACATTGCACGCAGCCACCGATCGATCGAGTTCCATCAAGCATTGCCTGTCTGTCTATCTATCCTTATTAAAAAAAGCGGCCTCCACAGAGACCGCCCAAACTTTCATTTATGATGTGCATCGAATGGCACCAAAGAATTCAAAATTAAATTCAATCAGCTTGCCCGGGATGAAGGCTTGAGACTCATTTGACCTTCACGCTGACGTGTACGACGATTTTGACCCGGAGGTGTAATCATCAATGCCAGCAGCAGGGAAATTGCACAAAGTATTGCAATGACGATAAACGTCAGATGGAAACCGCCCAGCAGAGCACTGATAAACGATCCAGCCAAGGCACCAATTCCAAATCCCTGATAGATGACGCCGTAATTTTTGCTCTGATTTTTCAGTCCAAAGTAATCCGCGACAATCGCCGGAAAAACGGTAATGTTACCACCGAAGCAGAACGCGACAGCGGCCACGCAGGCGAAGAAAACGCCATAGCTTAGCGGAACAAGACTCAGCGTCATGACGGCTGCTGCTGTAACCAGCAGTGCTCCAGCAATAACCTTCATCCGCCCAACTTTGTCCGACAACGCTCCCAGGATGATACGCCCTGCCGTATTGAAGATCGCAACCATCGCTACTGCATTTGCAGCCGCAGCCACGTCGAGACCTGCCAGCTGCACGCCAATGTCTTTGACAATACCGATCAGATACAGCCCGCTCATACATGCCGTGAAGAAAATAACGAACAGCATATAGGCTTCTTTGGTCCGGAGCATTTCTTTTACCGTATACTGATGACGGGTTGCTTCCTGCTTCGTTCCCTCCGTCTTGCTGACAGGAGCCTGTTCACGAACAACCGCTTCACGGATCAGAAATGATCCAGCCACGATCAGAACCAGGACAATGATGCCCCAATACATAAACGCCTGAGCAGGACCTACAGCACCAATTAATGCCGAGTTCACATATTTAAACAGCAAACTGCCTGTACCAAAAGCACCAACGGAAATACCCGAGATTAGACCTTTGCGCTCTGGAAACCACTTAATCAGGTTAGACAAAGACGTAATATACGCCGTACCATCCGCGAATCCAACCACAAATCCCGCCAAAATGTAGAGCAGTGTCAATGAAGTAACTTGGGAACTTAGGACAAGTCCCAGACCCAGAACGATCCCGGCTATACGAATCAGCCGCTGAAGCCCCCAACGTTCCTGCAGCCTGCCTGCAAATAGTGTGGCAAATGCCAACGCAAAACTGGTAATTGAAAAAGTTATGGCGACCGAGCTGACGTCCCATCCGAAACGATCAGACAGCGGTTGGTTAAATAAACTCCAGGTGTAGATGGTTCCAAGACCCATTTGTACAATAATGGTTCCCAGTACAATAAGCCACCGATTCATTTTTATAGGTGTAGATGTTGAATTAGGTGCTGATGAAATAGCTGCTTTCATCGTGATCTCCCCTTTGCCGATGTCTGGAGCATCTTGCATCAATCCAAAGAACGGCTTTAATTCAGCAATCTGTTGGTCGAAATGGTTCTATTCGTCTACAGATTGTACCCGCTATTGTTTGGAATCGAATGATGCAAAATGCCTCTTTGAATGCGTTCACAATGTAATCATACATGAAAGGGGATTCATAACACCGATTTAAGCATGAGTTGCATCAGATCCGGAATGAAATGCCTCTATATGCGCATGAGCTGCCTGAATTCCTTGACCTTGCCCCGGCTTACCGGCACTTCAGCTTCCAAATCACGCAAACGGAGCAGGTAGGTATTGTTAAACCAGGGTACAATTTCGCGGATTTGAGACAGATTGACCAGATAAGAACGATGGCAGCGGAAAAATGTCTCCTGAGGCAGTCGGCCATGGAAGTCCGTAATGCTCACCGGCATCGTAAACTCACCATTTTTGGTATACACCTTCGTTACTTTCTCTTGCGCCTCCGCATAATAAATATCTGCCGTATCCGTCACAATAATATTGTCGTTGCGCAGAAGATTGATTCGTTTTCCCGTCCCTGCGTCGGATGCCCTGAGCACTGCTCCCTGGATGGAAGGTTCATCCGTCAATTGGGTTTGTCCATCCTCAACTTGTTCCTCCCCCGCATGATCGCGTTTGAAGGTTGTCTCCAGCTTATGCAGCATGGCTGCAATTCGTTTTTCATCATAAGGCTTCAGAATATAGTCGAAGGCCTCCAGCTCAAATGCTTCTGCTGCATGCTCCTTGTAGGCTGTAGTAAAGACGATATAAGGCTTTCTGGCGAATTTGCCAATATGATGTGCCAACATCATGCCATCCAGCGAGGGAATGTTAATATCGAGAAAAATAACGTCGACTTCCTGCTCCTGTAGAAACTTCAGCACATCCAGCCCATCTTCAAGGCAGGCAACCACTTCAATCTGACTATGCTCTTGGACCAAATAATTCAGTTCTTCACTTGCCGGAATTTCATCTTCAACAATAAGGGCTCTCATTGACCAATCATCACCTTGTCACGACATCTCCTTTGGGTACATCAAAAATAATATCCGTTCCTTGCTCCAGCCGCGTAATCGTTACACCTTGTCCATAAATGAGTTTCACCCGTCGATGGACATTATATAAACCAATCTGATTCCCCGGCATCCGGTCATGGTACACCTTTTCAATGATATCCGGGTCAATACCCGCACCTGTATCACTGACTCCTATTCGGACAAAATCAGGGTAATCCTGTACCCGGATTCGAACCGTTCCAGGTCCTTTGACCTTGAGGACGCCATGGATAATGGCATTCTCAACAAGCGGCTGAATGACCAGACTGGGGATATGCACAGCCACCTCATCAATCTCATAGATCACATGAAGCCTGCTCCCATAACGGGCCTTCTCAATCTCCACATAATTGCGGACCTGCTCCAGTTCCTTATGAATATCAATCAGCTCGTCCGACAGCTCCAGATTATAACGCATATATCCCGACAGATTCACAATCAGCTCACGCGCCCGATCCGGCTTCGTTCGAATGGAAGAAGCGATTGCGTTCAGCGCATTGAAGAGAAAATGTGGATGAATCGTTGTTTGTAATGCCCGCAGTTCCGCTTTGTTGGCGGCTGCCTTAATCTCTTCCACTCGGGATACTTCCATCTGGGTGGAAATAATCTGCGAAAGTCCCACAGCCATCGTTTGCAGCGGGTACGTAATTTTATAGGCTTTACGGTAATAAATTTTCAGTGCTCCCGTAACTTCACTCCGCTCTTTCAGCGGAATAATCAACAAGGAATGAATATCCGGCGTTTTCTCATCGGTCACATCATTGCTGATGGTAATCTCCCCGCTGGAGATCGTCTGCTTCGTCATCTCACTAATAATCTCATTGCCGATGTGATATCGCTCCTCTCCGAACCCGACATAGGCCAGCACGTTCCGGGTATCCGTGATCGCAACTGCATCTGCCTGAATGTCCTCCTGAATGATTCGACAGATGGTCCGCAGGGAATCCTCATCAATGGAACGGAAGTAGGGTAGGGTTTTGTTCGCAATCTCCAGCGCCAGTTTCGCCTGGCGTGCGGCAATCATTTCCTTTTCCCCTTCCACACTCTGTACCAGCAGCACGATCAGTCCAATGTTGACCTCACCCAGAATCATGGGCACTGCAATCTTGGATACGATATCCGCACCGAGCGGGTCGGGATAGGAGTACAGCAGGATCAGCAGCATCGTGAGCGCTTCACAGATCATCCCGGCTCCAATACCAACCATCCAACGCTTCGACTTGGGCGTATACTTGTGAATGTAACCCGACACCAGGCCGGCAATGATACTCGTAATCAGACACGGAATGGCCGTTACCCCATCCATATCAATTAAATAACGATGCACCCCGGATACAATCCCCGTAATAATCCCCACAGGTGCTCCAAACAAAATCCCACCGGACAGAACGGCGATAATCCGCACATTCACCAGTGAACCTTCCACATTGATCCCGGTATAGGTGCCAAAGATCGCAAAAGCACAGAATAACAGCGTCACCGCCACATATTCCTGGGGTCTTAACTTCCCCTTTTGCAGAATCTGTCTAAAGCGGGGTACCCTCGACAAAAAGAATAAAAAGATAATGAGCAGCGCCGCCCGTTCAAACAAACCCAGCAGCATCGTAAACATTTCCATGAATCCTATTTCCTCCATATCCGTCCAAAATCAACGCTATCATTGCATTCATCCGTTTTATTCCCTTATGCATGGTCATACGGATGCTCATTCTTACGCTCATCCTTCATGCTCGTATGCACCAGTTTACCGTTCTGCTAAGGAGAAAGCAAAGTCCATCCTGTGAAAATGACGCAATCAGATTGTACCGAATCTCGTGTTCTCATTGAAAGGAAACTATCCTGCACACTTATGGTCTGCTTTTAATAACACGCTAAGGAACCGGTTATACCCTATTGGGATGTTTAGCGACAATGGAACTACAATGATTGTTATCATGACCCGCCCTACAATAGCAAAAAGCCGTCCCGTCATGTTCATGACATACGGGACAGCCCCAACACTAGACTACAAACTCGATGTAGTTTTAAGTTTTTATAAAATGTACCGGATTACACTTAACGGAGAGTGCAGAACCAATCTGGAGAAGCGAAGCGTTCGCCTTTATTCCAGGATTTCCCCCTTTGAAAAAGGAAATCCAAAAAATCCGGGGATAACAGCGATCGGAAGATTGTACTGCAATCGGAGCGGCACCGTGTAAAGTCCTGTATTGGATTTTATAATCCTCAACCTACATCGAACCCTTACCGAAACATCCCCCACAACTTAATCAGATGAAACGTATTGTTTGGATCAATCTTCTGGGCAATGACAAAAGCAACAAACTGCTCCTCCTGAGCGGACGAGAAGTTTTCATTCAAAATGACAGCAGATGACTTGACCAATCTCCGAACTTTGGCCCGATCCTGGAGATCGGACTTGGTAATTCCGTCAATCAGCTTTTTGATGCGATCTTTGACAGCCGGATTTTTCATCTTTAATTTGATCCGCTCCACCAGCTGCGGACTGATTCCATATTGTTGATAACTCAAAACGTACAGCACCTCCCGAATAATGAACTCACTTTCTATTCATATGACAGGAGGGCTTGTTCACTTGACCTTTTTCGCAGTAAATGTAGGAAACTATGCATTCGAGGCACCAATCAGTCGATCAGATCACCTTGGAACACCTGCTGCTGCTGTAAATAATCTCGTAAAGCTGTGTAGTCCACAGACGTCCAGAAGTTAGGATCGGCGATTAGAGCGGATACGTCATCTCTCGCCTGCTCCAATACGGCAAAATCAGCAACCATATCGGCAAGACGGAATTCCGGCAAACCGCTTTGTTTGGTACCGAAAAAATCCCCCGGTCCCCGCAGATCCAGATCGCGACGGGATACTTCAAACCCATCCTCCGTTTCCGTCATCACCTTCATGCGCTCCTGCCCTACTTCCGTTTTGGGATCAGCAATGAGCACGCAATAGGATGCATGGGCTCCCCGGCCAACCCGGCCGCGCAGCTGATGAAGCTGAGAGAGACCGAAACGGTCGGCATCCATAATGACCATTAACGTAGCATTCGGTACATCGACACCTACTTCTACAACGGTGGTTGAGACGAGAAGCTGAATATCGTTGCTGTAAAACGCACGCATCATCTCTTCCTTCTCACCAGCGGTCATCCGTCCATGCAGCAGACCCACACGGTAATTCGGAAAGTTCTGCTGCATCTGGATATGCAGATCAATCGCATTTTGCACATCCAGCTTCTCGGATTCCTCAATTAAGGGACAGATGAGATACGCCTGACGGCCCTGATCCACTTCGCGGGAGATAAAACCGAGCACCCGCTCCATCATGTCATGTTTGACCCAGTATGTGGAGATGGGAATCCGCCCTTTTGGCCGTTCCGAGATCGTCGATACTTCAATATCGCCAAATGCCGTAATGGCCAGCGTACGCGGAATCGGCGTTGCTGTCATCGTTAACACATCGGGATTATATCCCTTCCGCCTTAAAATGCTGCGCTGGTTCACACCAAAGCGATGCTGCTCGTCCGTAACGACGAGACCCAGATCGCGGAAAAATACATCTTCCTGAATCAGCGCATGGGTGCCCACCACGATGTCAATCAGGCCCATTTGCAGCGAAGCAATCAGATCTTTTCGTTTCCGTCCATTCACACTGCCCGTTAGGAGTCCCACGGTTACACCAAAAGGTTCAAACAGCTTTTGCAATGATCGCATATGCTGCTCAGCCAGAATCTCTGTAGGGACCATCAGAGCCCCCTGGAAGCCGGACCGGACCGAGGTGTACAGGGCGATTGCAGCGATAACCGTTTTACCAGAGCCAACATCCCCTTGGAGCAAACGATTCATGGAGTATGGTGAACGCATGTCATGAAGAATTTCAAGCTCTACCTTTTTCTGAGCATCTGTCAGTTCAAACGGCAGGCTGCGCACGAACTCGCGAATGGTTGCATTATCCGTTGTATGCACGACACCATCCATCCGATTTCGATTCAATGCACGATACGCCTGCATTTTAAGTTGGAACAAAAACAGTTCTTCATATACCATGCGCTGTCTGGCCTGCTGTCCTTCCTGATTATCCTGCGGACGATGAATGCCGGCAATCGCCTGTTTCCGAGGCGTCAGTCCGTATTTCTTCATCAGCGATGGGGGCAAAATCTCGGGAATCATGTCTCCGAATTGGATTAACCCCTGATTAATCGTCTTGCGCATCCATGATTGGGTCAGCTTGCCCGTTACCGAATATACCGGCTGCAGTGTACCCGAGCGACCATCTCCCTTATCGGGAAACTCCGAGTCCGAAACCGTCATTTGCATGCGCTTTTGTTCCCATTTGCCCGTAAGCACAATCTCCCGGTTCGGCGTAAGCTGATCTTTCAAAAAATGCCGATTGAACCAGGTCGCCGTGATCATCCACTCTTCGGTCATCACCTTACAGGTGAGACGGGACTTTTTGCCATAGCGCTGCAATACAGGAATACCCATGATTTTACCCTGGACCGTAATCTTGTCCCCATCCTTCACTTCACTAAGGGAACGCAGACGATAATCCTCATAACGGAACGGATAATATTCAAGCAGGTCTTTTACAGTAGAGATGCCAAAGGCGTGAAGCTCTCCCTCTTTGAGAGCACTCACGCCGTTAATTTGCTTAACCGATATTTCTTCCAATCTCATATCTAATCCCTCATTCCGGAACAGGCCACATAAAGATGGCAATAACGCCTGGCCCAACATGGCTGCCGATGACGGCCCCAATATTGGTGTACACCACTTCATTCAGTGTAAAATGCCCACGTAACTGCTCTGCACAAGCAATCGCTGATCCGGGATCTGCGGTATGGCCTACGGCCACATTAACACGCTTGCCCGCCAGATCCTGCTGGAACAGCTCAATAATGCGTGCCATTGCTTTCTTGTGTCCTCTGACTTTTTCAACAGCGTATATGACACCTTCCTCATCAATGGACAAGATGGGCTTGATATTCAGTAATGTTCCCAGGATAGCCGCAGCCTTCCCGATTCGGCCGCCTTTCTGCAAATACTCCAGCGTATCCACAAGGAAAAACAGTTTACGGCTCTTCTGCATGGCTTCTACAGCTGCAGCAATCTCGGCTGCCGACTTGCCTTGGCTGGCCAGTTCGGCTGCCTGGACAACCATCAAGCCATATCCATAAGATGCCGACTTGGAGTCCAGCACCGTAATGTCATTTTCACGCTCCAACAGAGATTTGCCGAGCAGCGCCGATTGATACGTTCCACTCATGCCGGATGACAGGTGAATGGAGACAATCGGACGATCCGGATCCTCATCCAGCAGCGTCTGGTATATGTTCATGAATTCCGTAGGGGAAGGCTGTGACGTGGTAGGCAGCGCCGAGGCCTTCTCCAATTTTGCATAAAACTGTTCTGAAGACAGATCAACGCCGTCCGCATAACTCTCTTCCCCAAACAAAACACGCAGTGGAACCACATGAATCCCGTATTTACGGACAAGTTCTTCCGGTATATCTGCGGTGCTGTCTGTTACAATTGCAACTTTATGGCTCAAGCGAGATCGCCTCCTCCTTGCGTGAGTGCATATCAGGACTCCACAGAGAACAAATAATAGTACACTGGCTGGCCTCCGGCATGTACCTCCACCTCAGCTTCAGGGTATTGTGACTCTACCCATGCTGCAAGCGCAGCGGTGACCTCGGAGTCAGCCTCTTCCCCTTCAAGGATTGTTACCACTTCATCTCCACTCTCCATCATCTGTTGCAGCAATCCTTCACATGCCCGCAGCATGCTTTCGTCTGTCGCAACGATTTTGGAATTGTGGATACCAATGTAATGGCCTGCCTTGATATCCAACTCATCATACTGAGTGTCTCTTACGGCATGCGTAACTTGACCCGACTGCACCCGGCTAATTGCTTCCAGCATCTGATCACGGTTCGCCTCGGCAGACTCATCTTCCTGGAAAGCAAAAGCGGCTGCCATCCCTTGAGGAATCGTCTTACTCGGTATCACCGTGATCCGGCGTTCGTCTTCAAGCAATTCGCGTGCCTGTTCGGCAGCAAGAACAATATTGGAATTGTTCGGCAAAATAAACACCTGTTCCGCAGCAATCGAACGAACTGCATTCACAAAGTCCTCTGTACTCGGATTCATCGTCTGTCCACCGGACAGTACAACATCCACTCCGAGACTTTGGAAGATTTCCGCAATGCCCTCACCGGAAGATACGGCAATAAAACCGTAAGGTGCCATTTCATCTGCAGGAGGCACAGCTTCTTCGTGACTCCGCGAAATCTCCGGCGGAATCTCTGCAAACAATTCAGGTGATGGCGCAATGTCCATACCCGCCGTCAGCAGATCCCGGTGCTGTTCACGCATATTCAGAATGTGAATCTGTGTAATTTCACCGTAGCGAAGTGCCAGATTCAATACATCCCCAGGTGTCTTGGAATGCACATGCACCTTGATCACTTCATCGTCAGCGATAATGATGATGGAATCCCCATTTACTGACAACGCTTTCCGGAATGCCTCGTCATCGAATGCAACTCCTGCGTTATCCCCCAGCTGGCGATTAATGAAAAACTCCATGTCATAGAGGAATTCAATATCTTCCGTTTCCAGTCTGGCTTGTGCGGACAACGGCATCTCCGGTGCAATCACCTGCTGTACGGGTTTGGCAGGCAGCTCTTCTGACGGTACAGCCGGTTTCAAGGCAGATGACGCTGCAGATGGTGGTACGTCTTTCTGCAGGGATGCACGGCTAACGCCGTCACTTTGCAGCAGAACTTCCATAAAACCTTCGTAAATATATACAAGCCCCTGTCCACCCGAATCCACAACACCGACCTGTTTTAAAACAGGCAGCAATTCCGGAGTCGTAGCCAGTGCCTCTTTTGCTTTTAACAATACTTCATTCATTAATTCAGTAATATCATTCGTCCGTCTTGCATAGTAGCTGGCGTGTTTCGCTGCTTCCTTTGCCACGGTAAGAATGGTTCCTTCAACGGGCTTTACAACAGCTTTGTACGCTGCATCCACACCGTTTTGGAGGGCCGCTGCGAATTGGAGCGTATTCAGTTCCTCATAAGGAGCAGCTGAACGACTGAATCCACGGAACAATTGCGATAAAATAACGCCTGAATTCCCCCGTGCGCCCATGAGCAGGCCTTTAGATAAAATACCGGCAGCTTCTCCGATGGAGGCAGAACTCTTGCGTTTAATCTCTGCAACTCCTGCACTCATTGTCAAATTCATGTTCGTTCCCGTGTCGCCATCCGGCACAGGGAAAACATTCAGGGAATTGACGTGCTCTGCATGCTGTCCAAGTTGTTCCGCACCGGCAAGTACCATTGCGGTGAAATCTGTTCCATTTAAAGAACGTATACTCAAGTGAGAATTCCCCTTCCTAGCTTGATACACGAACATCTTGCACCAAGATGTTATCTGGTCTGTTCATGCGCTGACGCTTGCTGCGTCATTCTTCGTCCATACCTTGTCCGGCAAAGGCATACAAATCAACATGTCATCCGGATCGACGGTCTGGGCGGCCGGGCCACCGATATCCTGCAACCTCTGAAGCCCCAATTCGGGGCATACGGATATGCACCGGTATCGAGAGCCGGCATGAATGCCGCATGGAGACTGGTGCCAATGATGGAAATGTCACAGCGCACAGCGTTGCCAAATTGCAGACCACCGACCTCTTGGGCCGGTCTAATCTCCGGCTTTCCCACGGCAACAGCCTGTTCACCGCTGTATTATGGACTATTCAACATTGTACTATATTAGACAGGAGAAATAAATAAAGTTTTTGGATCAGTTGACGAAGCTTTTTTGGGTATGATATTATATTCAAGTATTGTTTTATGCAGGTTAAGTAATGGAAATGATCCGGCCATGCCGGCTTGAACAACGCCATTAGCTACTGGAGCCTGACTATTATGGTCAGGAAGAACAATTTAGCCTTTAGAGAATGACTCTCGTCTCTCCGAAGGCAACTGGTTATTTTAGGATAGGAGGTGTAATCTATGTCTCGCAAATGTTATGTGACAGGTAAGAAACCGGGCACCGGTAACCACGTATCCCACGCTAACAACCGTAACCGTCGTTCTTGGGGCGTAAACGTTCAGAAAGTCCGCATTCTCGTGAACGGTAAACCAAAACGTGTATACGTAAGCACCCGTGCACTGAAAGCCGGTAAAGTGACTCGCGTATAATCACGCAAAGCTACTATAAATCGGATAAGCAAAAAGCACCTTGTTCCTTGCAGGTGCTTTTTTGGTATTCAAAAAAGTACATAAGTACCTGCGCAAGCATGTGAATGCCCGCCGCATGGTGCTTCTCAGGTCGGAGTCCCTGATCGTCTGAAGCCATAGCGGCGGTATTCGTCCTTTGAGCCTGTTCTCAATCGTATCAGTTCTTTTGAAACGTATTAAGAATCGCCTTTACAAAACCTCCCAAAAACTTCGGCAGTTTGAATGTGTAAAATTTCATACTTCACCCTCCCCATCATGCTCATGCGTCCGCCGTATCCTATGCTTCAGGCCTTCTTTACCCTAAACACGACAAAAAAGGCTACATGAGAAACCTGCTCATGTAACCATATTTATGCGGAACGCCCTGTCCCTATTCCAACATGACGAGCCCGAAAGAACAGCTCATTTACGTTTGGGCAGGAACATACTGATAAACAGCGATCATGAATACGCTCAGCAAGTAATACAGTATGCTGAATATAACGAAAGTAACACGTGATCTAGTCCGATCAAATTTGCGAAAATACATAATGACAACGCCTACGCCAATCAGTGAGGTAAGCGCATTGTAAGGGGATTGAATAACTGCAAATAACGCAAGCACCAGTCCCGTCACGAGGCTCGCAGCCATCGTCAGCAGCGTCTCCTTAAGGTTCATAGATCAGCCTCCGTAGCTGCTGCGAATCTCTGCAATGGCCGCTGCACGGTCCTCGCGTCCGAATACGGCACTTCCCGCTACGAGTACATCTGCGCCGGCCTCCACAACGAGTGGGGCTGTATCGGCTGCAATTCCCCCATCCACTTCGATATGAACATCATGGCGTCCTTTTTCATTCAGCCAGCTGCGAATTTGTCTGATTTTGTTCATCGTTCCCGAGATAAAGGCTTGTCCGCCAAAACCAGGATTCACGGTCATGACAAGAACCATGTCCACATCATCCAGCACTTCCTGAATGGCACTGGCCGGCGTCCCCGGATTCAGGGCAACACCCGCCTTGACTCCCTGTTCCTTAATTAAATGAATCACACGGTGCAAATGTACACAAGCCTCGGCATGTACGGTAATAAC
Source organism: Paenibacillus xylanilyticus (assembly GCF_047246825.1). Classification (GTDB taxonomy): domain Bacteria; phylum Bacillota; class Bacilli; order Paenibacillales; family Paenibacillaceae; genus Paenibacillus; species Paenibacillus xylanilyticus_B. Next base: position 381,779 of record NZ_JBFOLB010000002.1, read on the forward strand.
CGCCGCTCCGGCTTTAGCAAATTCCTCAACATATCGCTCAGGATTTTCGATCATCAGATGCACATCCAGGGGCAAGTTAGTATGAGGAGCAATTGCTTTTACAATGGCAGGACCAAGCGTAATATTCGGGACGAAATGACCGTCCATGACATCAACATGAATCCAGTCGCCGCCAGCTGCCTGTGCTTCGGCCACTTCAGCACCGAGACGGGCAAAATCAGCAGATAATATGGATGGAGCAATTTTAATCATGTTAGTACCTCCGCTTCTTGTCTTTCATTTCTGTAAGGAACTGCTCATAATGCCGGTAGCGGCTTTCGGAAATCAAACCTTCCTCCTTGGCTGCAAGTACTCGGCATTGGGGTTCATGCGTATGGGTACAGCCGCGGAATTTACACTGGTCCGCATACTGGGCAAATTCCCGGAAACAGGTGGAAAGTTCTTCTACACCGATCTCCAGAAAGTCCAGTTGGCTGAATCCGGGTGTATCCGCGACAAATCCGCCATTATCCAGCGGAATCAGTTCAACATGTCTCGTCGTATGTTTGCCTCGACCAAGACGCATACTGATTTCACTCGTTTCCAGCGTCAGCCCTGGCATCAGGGCATTAAGCATAGAAGACTTGCCTACTCCCGACTGACCCGAGAATACACTAATCTTGCCCGCGAGGCGTTCTTTGAGCAGTTCATTTCCTTCACCGGTTCGCGAACTGGTCGAAATAACTTCATACCCGATCTGCTCATACAATGCCTTTACCTCGGTCACAGTATCTCTCGCATCGTTCTGTGCATCAGCCAGATCCTGCTTTGTTAATACAATTAGAGCATCCAGCCCCGCCTGCTCAATATGTACAAGAAATTTGTCCAGCAGGTTCAGGTTCATGTCCGGTTCTTTAACGGAGAATAGAAGAACAGCCAGACTGACATTGGCAACAGGGGGCCGAATCAGTTCATTATCCCGTTCCCGAATCTCATCTACTGTTCCTTCACCATTCTCTGTCAGCATATAGCTCACACGGTCACCGACAAGTGGAGAAACGCCTCTCTTTTTGAATATTCCTCTTGCTCGGCATGTAACGGCGGAGCCTTCAACCGAAGGCACCCCGTTTTCTAACAGTGGCATGACATAATAGTAACCGCTTAGCGCTTTTACGATGATACCTTCTGGCATAGCTCCGTCGCCCTCCTTTGATTTTCGGTACATTCAACCTAACGTCAGCAATAAGCCGTCCTTACGGACGGCTTGATGCGTTAACGACTTACTTGTTCTTGTCTTTTCCATGACCTTTACCGCTGCCGTTATCCATGGCAGACGTATCTTCGCCTTCATTATCCTCTTCACCATCAGCAGGGATCGATTCAGATTCACCTTCCTGATTCGTATCCACGCTGCCTTCGTCACCACCGCCGCCTTCGTCAGGTTCATTTGCTGGAGGTGTTGGCTGATTGCTAATCTCCGGCTCAATGGTAGGCACCACTACGGTACCATTTTTGGCTTCAGCGTAGGTAACCACGTAGGTATCCAGGAATTGACCATCACGATATACAGATACAGCACCGTTCTCATTCGGAGCCAGTACAAGTGGAATGGTCAGTGCCTGATAGGACTTGTTAATGGTCCGGGTTCCCCATTCCTGATTCTTGCCGCGGGCATCCTCGAATGTAATTCGGATCTTGCTGTTCTTGCCCTCTTCTTTTGGCGAAACATTGATATTGAAGGAGTACTCCAATGCCTCAGGCGGATAACCCGTGCTGACGAAAATGGTGATTTTGTCACCTGGTTTCACATCGGTCCCGGCTTCCACAGGCCATTGTTGGGTTACTTTCCCCTTCTCAACCGTATAGCTTGATTCTTCCTGAACCTGCGCTAGAACAAGTCCGGCAGACTTGATCATCTCCTCAGCTTCGCTGCGGGTACGATTTTTCAGATCAGGCATTTTGACGGTCTCCGCGCCTTTGCTAACCGTTAACACAATTTCGGTCTGTTCCGGATCAAATTCTTGATCTGCCCCAGGTGTCTGGGAAATAACCATGCCTGAAGCAACGTCATTAGAATATTCATCTTTACGCTTAATCCGATCCTCACTGATTCCTAGATTCGTCAGATCCTTGACGGCATCCTCATAGGAATCACCTTCAACGCTGATCATTTTGGTTAGTTCCTTTTCGGCTCCAACCGTTAGTTGAATCTCGGAACCTTCCTTGACCACGTCACCTTCGTTTCGGCTTTGTTCAAATACGATGCCGGGATCGACACCTTCCTTATACTGCCGGATGACATCCCCGCTAACAACAAGACCTTTATCCTGCAAAATTTGACGTGCGCTTTCCTCTGTCTGATTAATTACACTTGGAACAGTGACTTCAGGCACAACAAGCATGCCTTTGACATACCATACAACACCAACCATGGCTATGAGAATTAGAACGGTCAATGAGATCAATAGCGTTGGTTTTTTCCAGTTCTTCGTTTTGGGCTTGCCCTTATTGTTGTCCTCATCAGGCTCCATGATTGGAGCTGCGCCCGTAGAAGTAATTCCTCGTGGTTCCGGTTTGATTGCAGGCATTACCCGCGTCTGATCCACATCATCCTCATCCGGAAAGTCGATCTTGGACTCATTGCGTCTTTCCGGCAGCAAACACGTTTCCAGATCATTCTGCATTTCTTTTGCTGACTGATAACGCTCCTGCGGATTTTTCCGCATGGATTTCAAAATGACATTCTCCACACTTTGCGGAATCAGCGGGTTGAATTTGCGTGGTTCATCAAATTCTTCCTGCAAATGCTTCAACGCAACGCTAATAGGACTCTCACCTAGGAACGGAAGCTGCCCAGTCAGCATTTGATAGAGTACGATACCAAGAGAATATAAGTCCGACTTTTCGCCAGTCACGATCCCCTTCGCATGCTCCGGTGAAAAGTAATGCACGGAACCGACAACGGAGCCGGTCTGTGTAATCGTCGTGGATGTCACCGCTCGGGCAATTCCGAAATCGGTAACCTTCACACGGCCATTTCGGCCAATTAATATATTATGCGGTTTAATATCCCGATGAATAATCTGGTTATGATGTGCATGATCCAGAGCGTCTGCAATTTGGGAAGCAATTCGAACAGCTTCGTCTACCTGCAGAGGGGCCCGCTCTTTGATAATCTCATTCAGGTTTTTGCCTTCCACGTACTCCATGACGATATAATGAACGTCATCTTCCTGGCCAACATCATAGATGCTGACGACATTGGGATGAGATAAGGATGCGGCAGACTGTGCTTCTCTACGGAAACGACGAATGAACTCTTCATCATGTACAAATTGCTGCCTCAATACTTTAATCGCCACATTACGGTTCAGCAGAAGGTCCTGGGCCTTGTACACAAGTGCCATGCCGCCACCGCCAACACGCTCAATGACTTCATAGCGTCCACCTAGCTGGTGCCCAATCATGACTCACACCCCGTTTCCGTCACCACGGAACCTTCCTGTTGCACTTCAAACAGCGCAACCGTGATATTATCGTCTCCGCCAGCCAGCAGTGCCAGCTGAAGCAGCCGATCCGCGCGCTCCTCAAGCGGCAATTCCTGATTGCCTGCCACCTGAACCAACTGTTCATTGCTGACCAGATTGCTAAGTCCATCGCTGCATAACAGCAGAACTTCACCTGCTTCCAGCTTGACAGCATCCAGATCGACTTTTACTTCGGCATCTGTTCCAAGGGCACGAGTCAGCACATTGCGACGCGGATGATGAGATACGTCTTCCTTGCTGATCTGACCATTTTTAAACAATTCGTTCACCAATGTATGGTCTTCCGTTAACTGGATCACTTGTTTGTTTGCAATTTTGTAAGCTCGGCTGTCCCCGATATGACCGATAACGCCTTCTGCATCGTTCAACAAGGCAGCAACCACGGTCGTCCCCATGTTGTGGTATTTGTCATCTCCGGATGCAGTACGATATATCACTTCGTTGGCATGCAAAATAGCATCGCTGAGGGCAGCGGACAAGGACGCATGTGACAACCCCGGTTCCAGTGTCCCAAGGTCATGTACCAAAGTCTCCACTGCCAGACGGCTCGCGGTATCTCCTGCGAGATGCCCGCCCATGCCATCAGCGACAATGCCCAGAATGTATCCTGTCTCCAAATTGCGGATCCAGGCTGAATCTTCATTAACCGAACGCACGCGTCCGATATGGCTCACATGAACTGTTTTGATCAAAACGTTCTCACCTCAACTCCATATGCTTTGCACGAAGCTGACCGCAAGCGGCAGCAATATCATGTCCCTGTTCACGACGAATGGTTACATTAACACCCTGCTCCGAGAGAATCTTCTGAAAATTGAAAATGTCGCTTCTCGATGTTCTTACATACTTGCGTTCAGGCACGTGATTGACTGGAATCAGGTTCACGTGGCAGAGCATGTTTTTCAGCACGCTTGCCAGTTCTGCTGCATGTTCCGGCTGATCGTTCACGCCACCGATAAGGGCATATTCAAACGTAATTCTCCGGCCCGTTTTGGCCAGGTAATAGCGAAGCGACTCCATCACATCGTCAAAAGGAAAACGACGGTTTACCGGCATCAATTTGGAACGAAGCGCATCATTCGGTGCATGAATGGAGATGGCCAGATTGATCTGTGTATCTTCATCAGCAAACTTGTAGATGTTCGGTACGATCCCGCTTGTGGATACCGTGATGTGACGCTGACCGATATTCAAACCCTTTTCGTGAATCATGATGCGCAGGAAAGTCATTGTTGCTTCATAGTTTTCAAACGGTTCACCCGAACCCATAATAACAATGCTGCTCACTCGTTCGCCGCGCTCATCCAGAATTTTCTGAGCCTGTACGACCTGGGCAACAATCTCGCCTGCGGTAAGGTTACGCTTCAATCCACCCAGCGTGGACGCGCAGAACGTACAACCGATTCGGCATCCCACCTGTGTCGTTACACAGATGCTGTTGCCATAGTTATGTTTCATAATAACCGTTTCGATCGCATGATCATCATGAAGACCAAACAGGAACTTCACCGTTCCATCCTTGGATTCAAACTTCGTAATTTCGGTAAGGGTTACGAATTCAAATTGCTCTGCAAGCTTCTCGCGCAGTGCTTTGGACAGATTCGTCATTTCACTGAAATCATTCACTCGCTTTACATAAATCCAGTCGAAAATCTGACCACCGCGAAAAGCGGGTTCCCCATTCTCAACAGCCCATTGCTGCAGCTCTTCCAGGGAATAATCATATATAAAAGGTTTCATTTTGTTGTCAACACCTATTCCTTCTTTTCTTTTCATTCTTCCTATTCTATCACAAAGACCACTTTACATCCATGTATGCCCTTCAGTCTTGCACTTCATGCATTATACCACCTCGGCGCTTATGCCGCACCCTATTACAAAGAAATCCGCCGAAGTTCCCCTCGGCGGCCATCCTTGCGTGCTATGGATTTATTCATCGGCTACACGTGTCAACCTTGCAATGAAAAAGCCGTCACTGTGTGCATACTGTGGCAAAATCTGCACACCTCCGTTCACTGCCTTCCACTTTTCCATCTGGGTTCCAGCCCAAGCAGAATCCACCGCTTGGTATTCGGGATGCCGCTTCAAAAAGTCAGCTACCATAAGTTCGTTCTCAGCCGGCTCAATGGTACAAGTACTGTACACCAGAACGCCGCCAGGCTTCAATAACGATGCAACCCGATCCAACAATTCACGCTGCAGTCCTGAGATATCTTCAATATCTTCAGGGGATTTGGTCCATTTGACATCCGGCTTACGGCGTATAACACCCAGACCGGAGCAAGGTGCATCCAAAAGAATACGGTCAAACGAAGCATGGGGATAACGTTCATCCAGATCCAGTGCATCTCCGGTAACCGCATCGATACAGCCCAGTCCCAATCGATCTGCCTGATCCATGATAAGCTGACGTTTGTGTGCATGCACGTCATTGGCAATGATTTGCCCACGGTCCTGCATTTTCTCGGCCATATGAGCCGTTTTCCCACCCGGAGCTGCGCAGCAATCCAGCACGGTTTGCCCCTCTTCAGGTGCGACCGCTTCGGCCACAAGCATGGAACTTTCGTCCTGCACAGAGAACAGTCCATCCCGGTACCAGGACGTTAGTGCCATATTCCCACCACTGCGAACAAGAATACCGTCGGGACTTAACCGGGAAGGCTCTACTACTGCACCCGTACTCTCCATCTCGCGTATGAGTTTGTCACGTGTGGTCATCGTCGTATTTACCCGCACACTCACTGCTGGCGGTTCATTATTTGCCTTGCAGATTGCTTCTGCTGTCTCTTCACCATATTGGCTGATCCAGCGTTGGACCATCCACAGCGGGTGAGAATGCTCCAGTGCAATACGCTCAGCAGCTGGCAGGTCATTCGGAATTCGAAGTTCTTCCCGATTGCGGATCATGTTGCGCAGCACGCCATTCACCATGCCCGAGATTCCCTGGTGACCCAGTTTTTTCGCCAGGTTGACGGCTTCACTTACAACAGCATGTTCCGGAATGCGATCCAGATATATCATCTGGTAGACGCTGATCCGCAGCAAACTGCGTACCCACGGCTGGAGTTTGGCTATCCCTTTGGCAACAAAACGTTCCAGAAAATAATCAAGTGTGTTCAGCCGTGCGATTGTTCCGTACACCAACTCGGTAGCCAGACCTGCATCTGCCGGACTAAGCTCAGCTTCTTTCAGACGCCGGTTGAGTTCCAGGTTGCTATATGCCCCATCCTGCTCCACTGCACTAAGCACCTTCACTGCGAGCGCGCGTGGAGAAGTTTTAGGTCTTTGGGTACGCGGAGCTCCTCCAGAGGATTGGGACCCCGCATTGTTTTTGGAACCAGTCGACTTCCCTGCATAAGGACGACGATTCGGGTTGCCGTTACCTTTATTTGTGCTATTTGCTGATCGTCCAGATGTATTCCCGCTCATCGTAACACCGTGCCCGGCTTCAGCGTGCCACCGCGAGCGAAGTCAGCAGCTTTCATCGCTTTCTTGCCTGCAGGCTGAACTTCCGTCAGCCAGAGTGAACCGTCACCCGTTCGCACTTCAATCCCCATTGCCCCCAGTTGCAGAACCGTGCCAGGCTCAGCCTGTCCATTGGTTGCAGCTTCTGAAGCACCTGACTGATTGGGGTTGGCAGCAGCCCATACTTTGAACACCTGCTCGTCCCACATCGTAAATGCACCGGAAAACGGAACAAGACCACGAATCTGATTAAAGAGTTCACGGGATGAACGAGTCCAGTCCATTTTCTCGTCTTCTCTGGTCAGATTGCGGGCATACGAAGCCTCGGCTTCGTCCTGAGGGACAGCCGTAGTCTCCCCCGCAATTAGGCGGGGCATTTCTGCCTGCAGCAGTTTGGAGCCTGCATCGCTGAGCTTCACAAACATGGTGCCAGAAGTATCCTCATCGGTGATCGGCACTTCGACACGTGAGATCATGTCTCCGGTATCCAAACCTTCTGCCATGAACATCAGTGTAACGCCTGTTACCGGCTCCCCATTGATGATGGAGCGCTGAATTGGAGCACCTCCGCGATATTTTGGCAAAAGGGAACCGTGCACATTCACACATCCTCGAACAGGCATATCCAACACAGCCTTCGGCAGAATCTGTCCAAATGCAGCCGTGACAATCAGGTCCGGCTTCCATTCAGCCAGTCTAGCCACTGACTCCGGATCACGCAGCTTTACCGGTTGAAATACAGGCAATCCGTGGCGCTCAGCCGCGGCCTTCACAGGCGTTGGCGTGAGCACTTTTTTGCGGCCCTGCGGTTTATCGGGTTGGGTCACAACACCCACCACGTTATATCCCTCAGCAATAAGCATATCCAGGGAAGGAACAGCGAATTCCGGGGTTCCCATAAAAACAATATTCAAATCCATCACTCCTTAATTACGTCGCGGTCCAGTCTGATCCGCTGCAATTTCGTACACCTTTTCAGCGATATCCGTAAAGAGTACTCCATCCAGATGATCAATTTCATGCTGGAATGCACGGGACAACAGACCGCTGCCCGTAATAATCAGTTCATTGCCTTCACGATCCAGACCTTTAACGGTAACTGTTTCGAAACGACGAACGTCGCCGTTAATCCCAGGAATACTCAGACAGCCTTCCGGTCCGAACTGTTCACCTTCACTCGCGATGATTTCAGGGTTAATCATTTTGATCAAACCTTGTTCATCCCCGGCATCAATAACAATCAGGCGTTTTAAGATGCCCACTTGCGGTGCGGCAAGACCTACACCTTCAGCGTCATACATCGTATCTGCCATATCATCCAGCAGTTTTTGTACATTGGGTGTTACTTTTGTAACTTCCTTGGCTCTTTTGTGAAGCACCTCATCCGGTTCTTTAACGATAATACGAATCGACATGTTGTAAGCACCTTCCTAACCCAAATCTCATATCGGGTATCATTCTTTTGTTTTTTTGTTGCTTTGTTTTTAATCTATGTTTATACCGCTTGTTCACATCCACATTTTGCGCAATCATTTTCATCACTTCAATGTACAAGTGTTCCTCGGAAAATGATGCTGAATGCTTACATTAACATTTGCGGGTCTACATCCAGACTAATGAGCAGTTTTTGCGCCTGAACATCATCGTCCATGCGCCGGGCCGTCTCCAGAGCGATTCCGATGGCGTCTACATCCCCCCGCCATTTTATCATACATTGGAATCGGTATCTATTCTTGATCCGTGGGATGGGTGAGGCTACAGGACCAAGCACATCAAAGGCATCGTTGCTGAAACGGTCCAGGCTTCCCAGCCAGCCGGCTGCATTTGCACGTTCTTTTAATAAACGCGTGTAATTTTCAGCCAGACGGATCAGTACAGGCAACTGCTCATGCGAAAAGGTCACCAGAATCAGGCGACAATACGGCGGGTACTGCAGATTGCGGCGATGAAGCAATTCCTCACGTACAAAAGAAACATAATCATGCCGGCTGGCATGTCCGATGGAATAGTGCTCCGGCGTATAGGATTGAACAAATACCTCGCCAGGCAATTGATGACGTCCCGCCCGACCTGCCACCTGAGTCAGCAGCTGAAACGTCTTCTCGGCAGCCCGGAAATCAGGCAAGTTCAACGCCGAGTCTGCCGTGATTACACCCACAAGGGTTACATCCGGAAAGTCCAGTCCTTTGGCAACCATCTGGGTACCCAGCAGCACATCTGCCTTTTTCTCCCTAAACTGTTTCAGCAGTTTCTCATGCGAACCTTTCTCCGTCGTTGTGTCCACATCCATGCGAATCACACGAATTCCCGGAAACAACTTCGCCAGTTCTTCCTCCACTCGCTGCGTACCTGTGCCAAAATAGCGGATATGTTCACTGCCGCATTCCGGACATACTTCAGGGGCTGCCTCCGCATATCCACAATAGTGGCACCGAAGATTGTTGGAGCGCTGGTGATACGTGAGTGAAATATCACACTCGGGACAGCCGGCCACATAACCACAGCTGCGGCACATCACAAAAGTGGAATAGCCCCGGCGGTTCAACAGCAAAACCGTCTGTTCTCCACGCTCCAAACGTTCCTCCAGTCCCTTGTGCAGAGCCCGGCTGAACATCGAACGGTTGCCATCCTTCAATTCTTCGCGCATATCAATAATTCGTACATCCGGCAAGTTATTGCCGAGCGCCCGGGTAGGCATCTCCAGCAGAAGCGGAGCAAAATCATCATTGCTCTGCGAACGTGCGGCATAATAACTTTCCAGCGATGGTGTCGCTGAACCCAAAACCACGACTGCCTGGTGCTGCTGCGCTCTTTTTACAGCTACGTCGCGGGCATGATATTTCGGCGTTTCTTCCTGTTTGTACGAGGTCTCATGCTCCTCATCCATGATAATCAGACCAAGACGATCAAATGGGGCAAAGACAGCGGAACGCGCTCCAATGGCTACCTTCACTTGGCCTTCCCGGATTTTGCGCCATTCATCATAACGCTCTCCACCCGACAGGCGGCTGTGCATGACGGCAACCTGGTCTCCGAATCGCCCTTTAAACCGCTCCACCATTTGTGGTGTAAGTGCAATCTCCGGTACAAGAACGATTGCCTGCCGATCCTGCTCAATGCACTGCTGAATCGTCTGCAGATATACCTCCGTCTTACCGCTTCCTGTTACACCATGTAACAAAAAGACGCCATGGCGCCTCTCCTGTAATCGGCCATTAATTTTGTCATACACATTCTGCTGCTCGGCTGTAAGAGCAAGTGGCTCTGTCGCACGAAACGTTCTGCCCTGGTAAGGATCGCGAAAGACCTCCACGTCCTCCGTTACAAGCAATCCTTTCTCTTCCAGTCCTTTGACTGTAGCGGCAGACACTTGAAGTGTAGCCAGCAATTCTTTCATCGGCATCGGCAGCAGCTCTTTCATTTCCAGCAAAAAAGCGAGAACTTCCTTCTGCCGCTGTGCCTTCGCCGGAAAGGATGCAAGGGCTTCTTGTGCAGCAGCAGCATCTATCGCCAGATCAACAGCTTTCATCGTCTTTTTGTTCAGCTTATCCTTGATTGCCTGGCTTTCCAGCAATACACCGCTAAGCAGAAGCTTTTTGATCAATGCTGCATGATTGGGATATTTCCGGCTCAATTGCTGTAGGGGAACCTGTCCCCGACTTTTAACAAAACGTATAATGTCCTGCTGCACTTTCTCGGATGTAGACTCCTCTCCCCACACAAAAAGGACTTCTTCATCCGACTGTGCTCCAGCATGCTGTCCATCCACTGCATCTCCAAGTGAAATATATCGCTCCGCTTTACCTTTCAGTGCAGTCGGTACCATAACCTGTAATGACAAAATGCGGTTGCTGGCATAACGTTCACTCATCCATTCCGCGAGCTGCACCAGATCTTCTGACAAGGGCGGAACGATGTCCAACAGCTCCTGAATCGGTTTCAACTTAAAGGACTCCGTACCCGTGCGCGGTACAAGATCAATTACAAACCCCTGCACGGTACGGTGTCCAAAAGGCACGCCAACCCGACTGCCAATCTCGATCCATTCACGCATCGTATCCGGCACCAGATAATCAAAAGGCCGGTCCGTCTGCTTCACCGGAACATCGACAATAACCTTGGCGATCTCCATCTTTAATTCCTCCCGGCAATGCGCTCCGCCGCAATCGCAAGCAACCGGTGAGCTATGTCTTCCTTAGACATCACCTGAAGCTCTTCCACCAACCCTTCACGGTCGTAAATATGAACCGCGTTGGTATCTGCTCCAAATCCTATACCCGGACGGGCAACGTCATTGGCTACGATCAGATCACAGTTTTTCCGTTCCAGCTTCTCCCTTGCGTACATTTCTACCGAATGGGTCTCTGCGGCAAAACCAATCAAAAATTGATGACGCTTTTGCTTGCCCAGCGTTTCAAGAATATCTATATTTTTAACAAGTTCCAGCGATAGCGTATCGCCTTTCTTTTTCATTTTCTCCTCGTACACTTCCTTGGGCCGGTAATCAGCAACTGCCGCTGCCTTAACCACGATATCCGCATGCTCCCAATGATTCGAGACCGCTTCGTACATATCCTGGGCAGACTGAACCCGAATCACTTCTACGTCCGTTGGCGGCTGAACCTGTGTGCTGCCCATAACCAGCGTAACCTTTGCTCCCAAATCACGCGCTGCCGCAGCAATGGCAAATCCCATCTTGCCCGAGGAGTCATTGGTAATATATCTCACAGGATCAATGCGCTCAATAGTACCCCCGGCCGTCACAACCACTTTCTTGCCCTTTAACAATGAGGCATGTTGATTCAAGCTCTGTTTGGCTGATTCCTGGTCTTCAAAGAACCGTTCAACTACCTCAACAATCGTCTCCGGCTCCTCCAGCCGCCCCTTGCCCACATACCCGCACGCCAGCTGTCCTTCACTCGGTTCAATCATCAGTGTTCCTCGATCGACGAGCAAACGCATATTATGCTGTACAGCAGGGTGATCATACATATGAACATTCATGGCGGGTGCAATCATGACCGGTGCAGTGGTTGCCAGCAGTGTTGTAGAGAGCATATCATCGGCCATACCGTGTGCCATTTTGGCAATGACATTGGCTGTCGCCGGGGCAACAAGGACCAGATCCGCCATATCGGCCAAATGAATATGGGATACAACCGATGGCTCGCGCTCATCAAATGTATCGCTATAAACTACATTTCGGGTCAACGTTTGCAGCGTTAATTCGGTAATAAACTGTTTAGCAGAGTCCGTCATAATGACATGAACGTCTGCCCCTTTTTGCACCAGTCTGCTGCATAATGTAGCCGCCTTGTATGCGGCTATGCCGCCTGTCACACCAAGTACGATTTTTTTACCGTTCAACATGGTTATTTCCCCCGATATATACGACGTTAAAACGATGAATAGAGAAAAAAATAACAACCTCGCGGTTGTCAAATAAGTCCGGCTTCCGCCGTATGCAGTTGAAGAGCAGCCGCAGGCGGCTTACTCTTCTTCCTCTTCGTCCTGTCCTTTGATGACAACGAGATGATCACCATAAATTTCTTCGAGTGCAACGCCAACCTGTTTATGGGATCTCGCATTTCTCAGATCCGTTTTCTCGCCTTCACGAAGCTGTCTGGCCCGGCGGGAAGCGGCAACAACAAGAGAATACTTGCTGTCAACTTTGTTCATCATTTCATCAATAGAAGGATACAGCATGTTTACAAAACACCTCTTTGCTTTAGTATAATTCCACTTGCCGCCTGACAGAATGCAACTTGTTCAGCCTGTTTATGCGAACCGGCATCATCTGACCATCTATAGTTATATGACAGCAGTTGCCTGAATTATTGCATTCTGGGACGGCCAAGAAGAATTATTTATTGATCTTACAATGTTCGGCGATAATAATGCTTTCTATTCGTTTGCACGCCAAATCAATTTCGTCATTAACGACAGCGTAATCGTACTGCTCCAGCAGGCTAATCTCATCCACTGCTACGGACATCCGGTGATCAATCGTCGCCTGACTTTCCGTACCACGTCCCTGAATGCGATCTTTAAGCTCGTCCAATGAAGGAGGCAGCAGAAATACAAAGATCCCTTCCGGGAACTTCTCTTTCACTTTTAACGCGCCTTGAACTTCAATCTCAAGAATGATGTCGCGGCCCTCGTTAATGGTTTTCTCCACAAAATCACGTGGTGTTCCGTAATAGTTACCTACATATTCTGCGTGTTCCAGCAGCTGATCCTCGGCAATCATGTTCAGGAACTCTTCATGACTTCTGAAGAAATAATTCACGCCATGCTCCTCACCAAGACGAGGCTGACGAGTCGTTGCAGACACAGAATAAATCAACTCCGGCACACGTTTGCGCAAAGCGCTGCATACTGTACCCTTCCCGACCCCAGATGGGCCGGACAACACTATCAGTAATCCCTTAGACATATTACACTCCATTTTTATTCGTCGTTGTCATCATCTTTCGAAGAAAGACGATGGGCGACCGTCTCAGGCTGAACCGCCGACAGAATGACATGATCGCTATCCGTAATAATTACGGCGCGAGTACGTCTTCCGTACGTTGCGTCAATCAGCATATGACGATCTCTTGCCTCTTGTATAATTCTCTTGATCGGCGCCGATTCCGGACTTACGATGGAAATTATCCGGTTCGCCGACACGATGTTACCGAATCCAATGTTAATGAGTTTGATTGCCATAATCAGGTTCTTCCCCCTATACATGCGACTCTTTTGCCGAAATATGGCCGTTCATTCGATATTCGCCGCCTGCTCGCGAATTTTCTCCAGCTCCGCCTTCATCTCGACAACACGGTTCACCAGAGCCAAATGGTTGGCTTTTGATCCAATCGTATTGACTTCCCGATTCATCTCTTGAATAAGAAAGTCCAACTTGCGGCCTACCGGCTCTTCACTCTTCAGCAGCTCCCTGCTCTGTCCGAAGTGGCTGAGTAGACGCGTAAGCTCCTCCTCTATGTTAGAACGATCGGCAAATACAGCAATTTCCATACCCAATTTATGCTCGTCAAAAGGGAAAGAGCCTTCCTCCTGCATTTCCGTAAGCCTTTGTCTTAACTTGTTGCGGTAATCCGTTACCACCGTAGGTGCAAGAGCAAGCATCTCGGCATGCAGTGACTCCAGACGACTCAGCCGCCGTTCCAGATCACTGGCCAGATGAAGACCCTCGCGTGCTCGCATTTGCTCCAAACTGGACAGGGCTTCTTCCAAGCTCTGTTGCAACACACGCTCCCATTCGTCCTTGTCTTCCTCAGGAATGGAACTCATCCCATCGGAATGAACCATGACATCCGGCAACGCAAGCATATCCATAATGCTAGGTTTGCCCTGCATCCCAAAGCGAGATTCCAGCTGCTCTGCCGCCTGCAGATAGGCCCTGACTGCCTGCTCATTGAGCACGGCGGGAAGAGCCTGGTCTTCATCTTTTTCTTTCATTACATAAACATCAATCCGCCCGCGCTTCAGCCGGCTCTGTACCATTTTCCTCAATCCGTCTTCATAACATGTCCACTCCTTGGGCATGCGCATCATGACTTCACAGTAACGATGGTTGACTGATTTGATCTCCAATTGTACCTTATAGCCTCCAAATTGAAAGGCGGATTGACCGTATCCGGTCATACTGAATGACATCGGCATCACATCCGTTACACTATTGTAATTGATTATTAGGGTTGAAACAAGTAGGACATTGGTGCTCGGACTTCTCCCATACATATTGGGTCAGTTCGGCAGTCATGCCATAGAACATAAACGGAGTCATTAAATAGATCCCCTTAAAGTGGGCGGTTGCCACATCCAGCAGCTCTTTGGCAATCTTCACTCCCATGGCGCGGCCTTCTTCCCCTTCGAGACCCGCCATGCGGGAACGCACTTCATCCGACAGCTGAATTCCTGGAACTTCGTTATGCAAATACTCTGCATTCCGTCCACTTGCCAGTGGCATTACGCCAACAAAAATGGGAACTTCCAGATGTTTGGTCGCTTCATGCATCGCCACGATTAACTGCGGATCATAGACAGGCTGCGTCATAATGTAATCGGCTCCGGAGGCAATCTTTTTCTCTAGGCGCTGTACTGCCTTGTCCAGATGTTTCACATTCGGGTTAAATGCTGCACCGATCACAAAACCGGCCTTCTGCTTGAGCGGTTTTCCGGAGAAAGCAACACCGTCGTTCAATTGCTTGATCATACGTATAATTTCAAAAGAAGTCAGATCGTATACGGAACTGGATCCGGGCAGATCACCAAAACGTGCCGGATCACCTGTAACGGCAAGCACATGGTTGATGCCCAAAGCGTCAAAACCCATCATGTGTGACTGGGTCCCAATCAGATTTCGGTCGCGGCAGGCAATATGTACAAGCGGACGCAAGCCTGTACGATCCTGAACGAGATGACCAAGAGCCATATTACTCATGCGGGTAACCGCCAAAGAGTTGTCAGCCAGCGTCAATGCATCCGCACCAGCTGCTTTTAGCGTTTCGGCCCCCTTCATAAATTTGGCAATATCAAGGTCACGGGGCGGATCAAGTTCAACGATAACCGTGTGGCGCTGCTTTACCAGATCCACAATCGTCGGCTGGCCGCCGCGGCCGGAACGCTCATCCACATTTTCATGCAGGACGATACGCGGTTTCGCTTCTGCAGGGTCAGGCAGGGCAATTGGTGTTGGTGCGTATTCAGTAAGAGCCTGCGCAATTGCTGCAATATGATCAGGTGTGGTACCGCAGCACCCACCGATAATACGGGCACCCAGATCAGCGAATTGTACTGCGGTCTGACCGAAATACTCCGGTGTGGCACCGTAACGGAACTGGCCATCGACATAGTCTGCCGCCCCCGCATTCGGGTAAACAGACATCGGAACTCCGATTCGTCCGGATACGGTTTCCATGGCACGCATAATTCCGTTTGGACCGGAACGGCAGTTAAAACCGATTACGTCTGCACCCTGCTCACGCATGATCCGGAAAGCTTCCGGCATCGTGTATCCGTCCAGTGTATGTCCTATATCCTCAACTGCGAACTGTCCAATCACTGGCAGATCACTCAGCTTGCGAGCCTGCAGCAGGGCGATATCCATCTCCTCGATGTCATAGAAGGTTTCAAGCAAAATGCCATCTACCCCTTCATCAAGCAGGGCAAAAATTTGTTGTTCATAGAAGCGTTTAAGTTCACTTGTTGATACGTTGGTCCGCTTGCCTCCGCGAATGGAGCCCACAGCACCCAGAACGTAACCGTTCGCACCCGCAACATCCTTGGCAATGCGTACACCTGCACGGTTGACGTCAGCTACCTTCGACTCCAGTCCGAACTTGGACAATTTATCAAAGTTGGCAGAGTACGTATTGGTCTCAAATATTTCAGTACCTGCTTCCAAATAACGACGATGTACGTCTGCCACCACTTCAGGTGAAACGAGGTTTAATTCTTCATATGAAATTCCTACCGGGAAACCCATTTGGTACAGATATGTTCCCATCGCCCCATCCCCAATGAGAACTCGTTCCTGCAAGACACTCCGCAAATCCGCCTTCATCCCTTTTCCCCCCGCCTAGCTGTGATCATTTCATACTAATGTAACACAAAAACCGATCAATAACGTAGAAAAACACAGCATTCCCATGAAATTAAGTCAAAAAAAGAGGCCCGAAGGCCTCTTGGCTTAAACTGTCATCTTATGAAGTGTATCCCTTGAAAACAACTTCGGCTGGTCCGGTCATATACACATGATTGTCAGCTTCGTTCCACTCAATGTGCAGGTCTCCGCCTTTGAGGCTAATCACTGCTGTACGATCCGTGTGTCCGTTCAGAACAGAGGATACGAGTGTTGCACAGGCACCGGTGCCACAGGCCAGTGTTGGCCCAGCCCCGCGTTCCCATACGCGCATATCCACGAATCCGCGATCGCGAACAGTGGCAAACTCAACGTTGATCTTTTTCGGGAACATCGGATGAACTTCCAGCAGCGGCCCCCAAGTCGCAAGATCGAAATTCACCGCATCATTCACGTAAATGACGGCGTGAGGGTTACCCATCGATACCGCTGTAAATTTGAACTCCTGTCCGTTCGCTTCAATGGAATGATCTACGACAGGATTGGCATCCACGGTTGTGGGAACCTGAAGCCCGTCCAAAATAGGCTCGCCCATATCCACTCGAACGCTTGCCACCTTCCCATCAAGAACATTGAGGGTTACCGGCTGTACACCCGCACCAATCGTTTCAATCGTAATTTGCTCCGATGTCACATGACCATGATCATAGACATACTTGGCTACACAGCGAATGGCATTTCCGCATTGTTCCGCTTCCGAGCCGTCGGAGTTCATAATACGCATCTGAAAATCCGCCTTTTCGGAAGGCAGTATATAAACGAGTCCATCCGCGCCAATGCCGAAGAAACGGTTGCACCATTTCACAGCCAGCTCTGCTGCATCAGCCGGAAGCTGTTTTTCTCCAAATACAACGATAAAATCGTTGCCAAGTCCGTGCATCTTTGTAAATTCCATATCCTTGCCCACTCCTTTTGGCAGTCTGCTGCCAAAGCGTTATACTTACCCTTTTACAGAAAAAAGCTATCCTGCAAAATGCCGAAGGCTCTCGCCTCGAATCATTTTGAGGATAGCATATCGAAAACAATAAGGAAAAGCTATTGATTTTATGCTGAAAACTTTGTACTTTTCGGTACGAACCTTCCAGGACCCATCCGGCGGCGGTTACGACGGCCTCCCCAGACACTGCCTGCTCCCATCAGGAACGTTGGGATCCCTGCGGCAACAATGGAAATTGCCCATTCACGCAAGCCAAGCGGTACCGTCTTGAAGATCGGCTGCAGCGGCTCCACATACATAACGACCAGCATGAGTACCACAGATGAAATGACCGCGAGAACCAGATATTTGTTCTGAAGCGGATTTCGGTGGAAGATGGAGCGAGAGCTGCGGCAGTCAAATACATGAATAAGCTGAGCCAGGACGAGTGTCGCAAAAGCCACGGACTGTGCCTTGATGAGCTGACCCGGTTGATCCGGAGCTGCTTGAAGCGTAAGCCAGAACGCACCCAGTGTACACAAGCCAATTAACACACCTCGGCTGATGATTTTCCAACCCAGTCTCCGGGCAAAAATATTTTCCTTGGCACCTCTTGGTTTGTGCTCCATCAGATCTTTTTCCGGCTGATCCACACCGAGCGCCATCGCAGGCAAGCCATCTGTCACGAGATTCACCCACAGAATCTGAATCGGCACGAGCGGCAGCGGTAGCCCCATCATCATTGCAAAGAACATCGTTAATATCTCGCCCACGTTCGAAGCAAGCAAATATCGGATAAACTTGCGAATGTTCTCGTAAATATTACGTCCTTCCTCAATGGCCGCTACAATAGTAGAGAAATTATCGTCACTGAGAATTAACGCGGATGCCTCTTTCGTCACATCCGTACCCGTGATGCCCATCGCGATACCGATATCAGCCGCTTTGATCGCTGGCGCGTCGTTGACACCGTCCCCTGTCATCGCTACAACATGGCCTTTGCGCTGCAGTGATTTTACAATCCGGAGCTTGTGCTCAGGCGACACCCGGGAGAAGACGTAGATGCCCTCTACCTGTTTATCCAGTTCGTCGTCCGTCAGTCCTGCCAGTTGCTGTCCGCTTAACGAGCCTCCACCTCGCGGAAGAATACCCAACTGCTGGGCAATGGCCTCAGCCGTGGTTCCGTGGTCACCCGTAATCATGACGGTCCGAATGCCTGCTCTGCGACAGGTAGCAATCGCATCTCTGACTTCACGACGCGGTGGATCAATCATGCCCGCGAGCCCTACGAATACAAGCTGGTTCTCGGCAGCATGTTCGTCGTCCACCTTTTCATCAGGACGCACCTCACGATAAGCCATTCCAAGAACCCGCAGGGCTGCCCCGGCCATCTTCTCGTTTGCAGCCATCACTTTCTGTCTCAACGTTCCGGTGAAAGGCACAACTTTGCCTTCCCATAGAATATAACTGCACTGTCCGATCAACACATCGGGGGCACCTTTCGTATAGATCATACGGCCTCCCTGATGCTGGATGAGGACAGACATCCGTTTGCGGTCCGAATCAAACGGGAATTCCTGTTGACGTGCATATAACTCTTTGAGTCCGGCAGGGGTAAGGCCCATTTTGGAAGCGAGGGTGACGAGTGCTCCTTCGGTTGGATCACCTTTCAGTTCCCATACCACGCCGTCTTCCTTGACGATTTCCTTCTTGCTATCCTTCCCCTTCTTCTTACTGCGTTCCTCCGAAAAGCTCTCCACAATACTGGCGTTATTACATAGTGCACTGATCTGAAGCAGTCTTCGCAGCGTCTGGTCACTCTTCAGCTCCACCGTGCGGCCGTCCTCCAGCATCTGTCCTTCCGGAGCGTAACCGTCCCCGGTAACCTTGATACTTCGCCCTTCCAGCCATACATCGGTGACCGTCATCTTGTTCTGGGTTAACGTGCCTGTCTTGTCCGAACATATAACTGAAGCACAACCAAGTGTCTCGACAGAAGGCAGCTTGCGTACAATGGCTTTGCGCTTGATCATCCGCTGTACACCCAGCGCGAGTGCAATCGTCACGATGGCCGGTAAACCTTCAGGTATGGCAGCTACCGCCAGACTCACGCCAGCAAGGAACATCCCCACAGCCGGTTGTCCATGCAAAATACCAGCCACAACCACCATTACGGTAAGTCCCAGCGCAACAAAAATGAGTATTTTGCCAAGTTGCTCCAGGCGATGCTGTAACGGTGTTTCCTGTTCTTCGGTATTTTGGATCAGATCGGCAATTTTGCCCATCTCGGTGTCCATGCCAGTCCGAATGACAACACCTCTGGCTGTCCCGCGGGTGACCATGGTACCCATAAATCCAATATTTTTCTGGTCTCCGAGCGGCACGGCATCATCCTTAATGATATTGCAATGCTTGCTTACAGGGACCGATTCCCCGGTGAGTGCGGATTCTTCCACATCCAGACTGTTCGTCTCCAGCCAACGTACATCCGCCGGAATGCGGTCTCCACTCTCCACAAGGATGATATCGCCAGGGACCAGCTGTTTGGCAGCAAGCTGCACTTCCTGACCGGCCCGAAGCACTTTGGCAAGCGGAGCAGACAGCTGCTTCAATGCGCGCAGGGAACGCTCAGCCCGGAATTCTTGCACAAAGCCCAGAATCGCATTAAGTACGATGATGGCAACGATGGTTACGGCATCCAAATATTCTCCGAGCAATCCGGATACCAGTGTTGCCCCCATCAAGACAAGTACCATAAAATCCTTAAATTGATTTAGCAGTAGTGTAATGGGAGATATGCGTTTCCCTTCACTCAGCTCATTTGAACCCGCTGCTTTCCTTTTCTGTGCGACAGCTTCATCCGTCAACCCTTCCTCAAGATTGACGTCAAGCTTGCTGCGAAGCTCCTCTACGCTTAGTTGATGCCACTTGGTCTGTTCCATGCTTCAAGGTTCCCCTCCCAGTCTATATTTCCTGTAAAAGACGTTCATACATCTGCGCCGGCTTGCTAACGGCAGCTGCATGTTACGCCGGACAAACTACCTGCTCTATATGTATTCGGACAGGACCCCGATTAGCACCCGGATGGTGAATCCTTTCCCTGATGGACAGAATAGGCTAAAATAAAGGTCTGCGGTCATAACGCAGCGGAAGCCGAGTTAACTTATTGAGCATTTTGCATAAATCCAAAAAGCGACCTCCAAACTCCAACATGTAGATCGAAATGGTTTTGTTCGTCTATATACTGTACTCGGGAGCGAGTGAAATCGAATGATGCAAATTGCTGTATGCAAGAGCAAGTGACAACGAACTGCAACCGGTTCTATTTTTTACATATTCCAGTTGTGCGTTTCAGTTATAGATAGAGAGGAAGTTGAAAAATATGGCATTGGACGGCATTGTTACACGAGCCATCGTACACGAATTGCAGGGCTGCAAAGGCGGCCGCATCAGCAAAATTCATCAGCCCAATGGTCATGATGTCGTTTTGACCCTTCGTGCCCAACGCGGGAACAGCAAATTGCTCATATCGGCCAGTCCGACGTATCCCCGTGTGCACTTTACGGAGAAAACATTTTTAAACCCTACAGAAGCACCGATGTTCTGTATGCTCCTGCGCAAGCACTGTGAGGGAGCCATTATAGAAGAGATCCGTCAGATCGGCATGGAGCGGATCATTCACATTGACGTTCGCCAGCGCGACGAGCTCGGTGATGTGTCCGTGAAACGAATCATCATTGAGCTGATGGGTCGTCACAGTAATATCGTGCTGCTGGACCCAGTCACTGGAACGATTCTGGACGGCATACATCATGTAACCCCTTCAATCAGCAGCTATCGGGTCATCATGCCTGGTTTTTCCTACACAGCCCCACCGGAACAGCACAAAACCAACCCGCTTGAGGTGAACCATGCTGATTTTGTCAAGGGTTATACCGAAACGGAAGATGAAGCTTCCCGCTGGCTTGTCAATTCATTTAGCGGACTAAGCCCACTGATTGCAGGAGAGCTTACTGCTCGTGCATCCGCTACTAATCATGGAGATGCTCAGCCCGAGGCGAGCGCATTGTGGAATGCATTTGAGTCTGTGATGGGACCTGTAAAAGAAAACAGCTACACGCCTGTAACCGGGCTGAATGCCAAAGGAAAAATGATTTTCTCTGCTGTTCATCTTCAGGGCATTCAAGAGGCGGAAAAAACCTATGATACGATGAGCAAATGCATGGAGGATTATTACGGAGATAAGGCCGAACGGGATACGGTGAAGCAGAAAGTGAGTGATCTGCTGCGGTTTCTGCAAAATGAACGAAGCAAAAACGTCAAAAAACTCGACAATCTGAACAAGGATCTGCTGGAAGCCGACGATGCGGAAAAATACAGATTATGGGGCGAGCTGTTATTTGCTTCTCTTCATCAGATCAGTAAAGGGGATAAAAGTGTGGAGCTTGTAAACTTCTATGACGAAGATCAGGCAACCATTATCATTACACTTGATCCCCTGCTTACCCCATCAGACAATGCTCAGCGTTACTTCAAGCGGTACAACAAATATAAGAACAGTCTGGCTGTCATTCACGAACAACTGGGCAAAACCAAGGACGAGATTGTCTATCTGGACAACCTGCTGCAGCAGCTGTCCATCGCCTCCATGAACGATATTGAGGAAATCCGTGAAGAGCTTGTTCAGCAGGGATACCTTCGCGACCGGAACAAAAAAGGCAAGAAGAAAAAGAAAAATGATCGTCCAACGGTACATCAGTTTACTTCTACAGAAGGCATTGATATTCTGGTGGGTAAAAACAACTTGCAAAATGAGTATGTCACTAACCGTCTGGCCAGTGCCAACGATACCTGGCTGCACACCAAAGACATTCCAGGCTCACACGTTGTCATTCGCAGTACGGACTTTGGCGAAGCTACGTTGGAGGAAGCTGCACAGCTCGCAGCCTACTTCAGTCAGGCCAAGGAATCGAGCAGTGTTCCCGTGGACTATACCTTTATTCGTCACGTACGCAAACCAAGCGGTGCCAAACCAGGCTTTGTCATCTATGATCACCAAAAGACACTGTTTGTAACGCCTAACGAAGAACTGGTCAAAAGCTTGCCATCCACCATTAAAAACGGATAAGGCAGTGCTTCATACCCTATTGTAAAAAAACCAAAGCCCCAGAACAGAGAATCTCGTGTTCCGGGGCTTTTTCGTTTTCCCATTATATTAACGTTCTGCCGCTGCACGCAGCTGATCCAGCACGCCAACTGCAACCGTCTTGCTCCCCAGATCCCCGTGAAAAACAACTCCCTGTCTTACACCGTGGTAATCTGAGCCGCCTGTCACAATCAATCCAAATTCTCGTGCCAATTCGGCATACCTGCGTTCCTCTTCCGGGCCATGATCCGAATGAAATACTTCGATCCCCTCCGGCCGGGATTTCTCGATAATTTGACGAACCAGTTCATCATTCCCGTACAGACCTGGATGCGCGATCACCGCAGCTCCTCCCGCCTCTCTGATCCACCGGCAGGCATCTTCAGGAGCTACACGTGGAACCGATACAAAACCCGGTTTTCCTTCGGCCAGATAACGATCGAATGCATCCCGCATATCGACAGCATATCCTTTGCTGACCAAAACATCAGCCATGTGCGGTCTGCCAATGCTTTCGTCCGGCTCCAAAGGACGCCCGAGCCCCTCAATGACTTCTTCCCAGCTGATGGCAAGCCCGAGCTCCTGCAATTTGGCAATGATGCGATGATTCCGTTCCTCACGCGCTTCGCGGAGACCATGCAGCCGTTCCAAAAAGAGTTCATCCTCTATATTCACATAATACCCCAGCACATGGATGTCTTTGCCTCCTGCACGGGTACTGATCTCTACTCCGGCAACAACATCGATGCCCTGTTCCAGACCGGTCTGCCGGGCTTCTGCCACACCTGCTACCGTATCATGATCCGTGATCGCTACTGCTGACAATCCTTTTTGTTTTGCCAGCTTTACGTTCTCAGCAGGTGACTGCATGCCGTCTGAAGCCTGACTGTGAGTATGAAGGTCACAGCGTCCGTTAAGTTGATCCATTAACAACATCTCCCTTGTATATGTGTTATCGGATAGCGATTATTTGTTCCTTTCTCTATGCTCCCTCCACTCCCGCGTGCTCCTGCTGTCTCAAGTAGTTTAAAAAAGCGACTGCCGATAGAGGAAGCAAAGAAGACTTCAGATGAATTGCATAGAATTGTCGCTTGAACGCAAGTCCCCGGATATCGACAATATGGACCAGTCCAAGGGCAAGTTCATGTTGAACGGATGAAGGAGATATCATGGTAATGCCCACACCGGCTTCCACTGCCGATTTCACCGCCCCCGTACTTCCAAGTTCCATCACTACGTTCATGTCCTGAGGATCGATGTTTTTCTTTTGCAGTTGATCTTCCATGACCTGTCTTGTACCAGATCCCTTCTCCCGCAATACAAACGGATAAGCCATAACCTCTTCCAGCTCGACTTCTCCGCGATCAGCAAGTGCATGGCCTGCTGGAACAACCAGCTTCAGTTCATCCTGCATCACGGGTTCCACAATCATGTCCGGATGATGGATCGGTGCCTCGATCAGACCAAAGTTCAACTGGTGTTTCAAAATATCGTCCATAATTTGTGTAGTGTTCATCACTTTCATTACGATGGAGATATCCGGATACTGACGCGCGAAGGGACCGAGCATCCGTGGCAATACATATTCGCCAATGGTCAAACTTGCCCCGAGCTGTAACCTTCCCTGAAGCATCTGTGTAAATGCCGACATTGCTTCATCGGTCTGCCTGACCAGCTCCACGCTTCGCTTGGCATGTGGAAGTAATGTTCGTCCGGCTTCGGATAATTCTATTTTTTTGGTTGAACGGTGCAGTAGCTTCGTGCCGAAATAATCTTCCAGCGATTGAATCTGCATCGTCACCGCAGGTTGTGTCATATGTAAGGCTTGCGCAGCTGCTGAGAAACTCCCCTTTTCTGCCACAGTGTAAAAAATGTGCAATTGATGAAAATTCATATCTTCGCCCCTCTTCTGTACGCTTCCCTCATTGTAGCCGATTTTCCGAATTCCAACAAAAAAAGCATGCAGCTTGTCTGCATGCGATGTAGCCTAAATATATCAGTACAAAAATGTGAATGCTCCTGTAAATCACTACTTGTGCTTACGGCTGTTCTTAACCAGAGTCATTCGTCTCGAATGTCTCAGCCAGGAATAATATGACTTCAGATCACGGAGCTCAATCGTCTCTGACATTCGCCCCAAAAAGGTTACTACAATCATCTTGTGAAGAGGATTGCCGGCGATATCATATTCCCCCTCAAGCTCGGAAAATTCCGCAACCACTACCACATCTTCGTCGATGAGGTAGACGTCCTGCTCATTACGGTAGTATGGCGTAATACGGTCCTGCTTCAGACACTCCCATAACCAAGCCGCAATATGGTCATCATCATTACGTGTGGGCTCAATACGGTCTGCGTACCGCATTTTGGCATGATGGGTAATGACGATGTCGGCCACTTTTTTGTCTCCAAGAGCTACGAAAAACGGCTCATAGGTGCTCCAACGTTGCATCACCTTATCACGCATGGGAATCACTCTCCACCAGATAGGACTTTCTATCTATTTATTACCAAATATATTACAACATAAGTCCCGTAAGCTCAAGGCATAAGTGCAGATTTTTTCACAAAATCCGTTTTGTGCCTTATTCATCCAAAGTACGGCCAAAAATCAGGGATAATCAGCTGCCATCTCTTTCTATCTTAATCCTTTTTCGAAAGAAAAGGAACCCGCGAAAAGCCGGATTCCACTGGTGAACTTCCTTTTTCGGTTCTGCACCTCTTTTGTCAGCGTCAATGCTCCTCTGAGAATGCTATGATTTTTGCTCGCCGGGCCTATCATGGTCTATAGTGCATGCTGCCCGGTACCGAGCTCGTCTCCCATCGTTTTCAGCAGCTGATGTGAAGCGTCACATTTATATTCCCAGAACATCACCCCGGCAAGGTCATGCTCAATGATATATTCGCATTTTGCTCTGATCGATTCCGGATCATCGTAAGAGATGAACGTGCTCCCGTCAAACAAATATGGTGCCTTCGCCTCATCATCCCAATGTCTGATATATCCGTTAAGGCCAATATACTTTTCACTTAGCTCCGTATATTCCGGGCCGTAGCCTCCGGTCGTCTCAGCCATCTGATGCAACCCGTTGTTCCGGTCAGGTACACCCTTCCACATCCGTGAATAGAATGCGGCACCGATGACAAGTTTGTCTTGGGGTACTCCGGCATTAAGGAACATTTGTACCGAGGCATCCGTGCTGATCCGATACAGATCACCTGTCGCAGTATAGAGATTGGTATGGTGTCCTGTCAGGATCTGAAATCCCCCACGCATGTCATAGGTCATCAGCTGCACGTAGTCAAGGTATTGCTGAACCTGATCCATTTCCGTACCGTCAATGTAATATTGGTCAGCACCGGCCGCAATGGTCAGCATGTAATACCTGTCATCTTGCTCACCCTGTTTCGTCAAGGCTGCCCTCATCACCTTTAGCAGCAGCGTGAAGTTAGGTTTATCCTCCGCGGAAGCAGCAATACCTGCCTCCCCATAACACGGGTATTCCCAATCCAAATCAATGCCGTCCAGCCCAAAGGTTGTCACTGCCAGGACTGCAGACGCCGCCAGTTTCTGCCTGCCCTCCTCAGTCGCTGCCGCTTCCGAGAAGCCGCCTGCACTCCAGCCCCCGACAGACAGTATCATTTTTAAATCCGGGAAGGCCTTCTTCATCGTCGAAATCCGTTCCATATTCTGCAGATGACTGGTCTGAATGACACCGTCCTCAATGTGGCCAAAAGCAATATTGATATGCGTCATCCGACTTAGGTCAACCTCCGACACTTCGTTTAAATCACGATGGCCGACATATCCGATAATCCATCTTTTGCTCATTTGCCTTCTCCTCCAATCAGCTGTGAGCTAACCTGAAGGGCTTCCTTCACAGCACCAATCCGGTAACCGGATGAGACATAACGAATCCGATAGGCCTTATCCAGCACGACAAGGTGGGGATACCCGGACTCTGTCGCTCCAGAGCTTCGGAGCAGTTCTGGCAATGAACCAGCAGCGGCCTCTCCCAGTCTGATTTGTGGTGGCAGCATCTCCTGCTGTTCGCTTTTCAATTTTTTGCTTGTACCCGAAGAGCCTGTAATTAATACAATCGGCACATTCTGCTCCGCCAGTTCCTCCCTAAGATCAGCAAGTTCCTTCAGCAAATGCATGGTCGGTTCTCGCTCTGGTTCAATCCATGACAGCAGCATGCCTGAAGCCGTTCCACTCAGACTGTGGTCAAGTGTAGCTGCGCTTCCATCCTGCCATCGCAGTTCCATATTCTGATCCACTGTCCCAAGGACAGGAATCTCTTCTTCTGCGCTGCGGAAGGTTACGGTCACTCGGACTTCCTCCCCTTCTTTTAACTCAAAATAAGTAAATCGTGATCTCACCGTGCCATCTTTCAGGCGAATCCCTGTTGTCATGCGGTAAAATCCTTCCTCTGCTGCCAAAGGCTCGGCAAACAGCTTCGTCTCTCCATGCGGAAAATGCAGAGTCACATATTTCCCCTGAACAAGGCGGGCAATAGAAATATTCTGGTAATAGGAAGCCACCGGCGTGTTCCGTTCTGCCTCTTGTTGCTCGAGACGAATGGTCCCTGTCAGCTGCTTCACCTCTTCCTTGCCGCCAAGATCTGCAAAGATCCAGCTCCCTCCCTGCCAGTACTGTGGCTTGCGTTCACTTGGATGCAGACGGGAAGGAATGCCGAGACTGCGGCAAATGGAAACAAACAGGATTGCCAGAGATTCTTCATCCCCAGCCATTAACCAATAGGTCCCTGCTGCTGTACCCTTGCCTTTCAGATTGGGCAGATCCTCCGAATGAACGTATTTCTCCTTGAGTCTTGCAGCAAGAAGTGAAGGATTTTTCACCATTGCATCTTTCTCGTCTTGAACAAAGGCTGCCTGGAACCGCTCTCTGTATTCGCCAAGCATCTCAAATGAAACGCGTGGACATAGCACGTAGGGAATAAACAAGGTATCCGGCAGCATGCCGCGCAGAGGAAGCGAAAAATTCAAGTGATCATGCAGCACCGGGCGGAACGTATCAATCAAATCCTTACTGTTCAGCGATTCCAGCAGGAGCAGCGGCCACTCCCCGTGCACAGGGGTACTTTCTATGAGAAATTCGGCAATTTCCTGTCCATTTCCGCGCGCTTTTTGCATAACGTCCCATACTCTTGCTTCTGGAAGACCCAGCTGCCTGGATAGATTTATACTCTCCCCATTTGTTATAAATGTAGCTTCAAACGCTGTGCGAATATCCGCTCCCTCTTTCAAACGCTGCTGATGCAGCGACTCGGCTTCTTCTGTCAGTTCCGGCAAGTTCTCGCCCTCTGTCACGGACGGAGGAACCATATCGTAATCGACGATTCCACTCTCTTGCTTGGGCTGACTTTGCAGATCCAGCACAAGTTCCAACCGATCCGTTTCAGCAATCGTCACCTTGCGCTCCTGCCACTGCCCTTGAAATACCGCACGGATAAGCAGATCTCCATATCCCGTTTTGAAGACCACTTGTCCATCTTCATCTGTCACGAGCTCTGCAATCGGATAAAATTCGGCCATGTTATACAGCTCGAATCGCACGGCAGCTCCCTTCACTGCCGCTCCGGTTTGATCCTTGACCGATACAGTCACCTCTCTTGTCGGGGCATAATTCTCCAGGAGATTCAGCTCGGTGTACCATTCTGTCGCAAGCGTAACATCTTCCGGACCATGATAGTTGCCAAGCACTCTCGTATTCATCAGCATCGAGCGACGTGCAGGCGGTGTAAACCATCCCTGGTTCAGCCTCGCTTCCGGTTCACATGCGCCAATATAATACCAGATTCCGTCAGCCCACGCTTCCACCCAGGCATGATTGTCATCACAGTGGGCCCAACGAGGGGTATATACCTGACGGGCAGGAATTCCAATACTGCGCAGTGCGGTCACCGCGAGCGTTGATTCTTCTCCGCAGCGGCCCTTTGCACTCCGTATCATCGTCAGCGGGGAAACGGTTCTAAGGTCACTGCCGGTGTAGACTGCCTTTTCGTGACACCAGTAGTTGGCCTCCAGTATCGCTTCTGCCATCGTAAGCGGCATGATGCGCTGTCCCAGCTCTGCGTAGAAGATCCCTCGGCAATCCTCTATATTTTCCGTATTCACCCTGCATGGCAGGACAAAATGCAGGAACAATTCATCCGGTACCCGCTGGCCCCACGGAACCTCTCGCCGGATCTGCAATGTTGATCTCACATGACTCAAAAAAAGTGCACCCGGAACATCTGCCAGGTCCTGAAGCGGACTGTAAGCATACACAAACTTGAGTGCCCACTCTTCTTCCTCAGACAGCGGCTCCCGAAATACGGAAAAAATTTCGTCAGCCCGGGTTCCGACAAGCTCCTTTTTGACGCGAAGCTTGTCTTCAATACGATTCATCTCTTCAGGAGTAAGTGAAAATACCGACGTTTGCACACTCATACCATATCCCTCTCCTTCCACAGGTTTCCGTCCTCGCGAATGACCCATTTTCCGGTCCCGTCCGCAGTTGCAGCTGATATCTGAAACAGGCGGTCCACAGCATAAACCTCAGGATGAACTTCCACATCCGAAGTCCAGTCGAGCAGTGACAGATCTTGTGTAAACGTCCCTTTCATCTCCCTGTAATTACGCTGCAGGTAATACAGCTTTCTCAGCTCCCATTTAATGCGTTCGTCCTGCGGCATTACAAAATCGTGCGGACCGTCTTCATTCGCAAACACAACATACCCCCACAGTTCGGGATAATGCATATTAATGAGTCCCATCGGTGACCAGACCCAGTTGTCCTCGGGATACGGCTTTCCAGTAGCGGGATTAATCACTTTGCGGTAAGTACCCTCCACCACATCTACCTGCCACTCCACCCGTGAAAAATTGACTCTCCAGAATTCACCAGGCAGCGGTGCACGGTGTTCCTTGGCGCACTCTTTCAGGCTGATCCATGGAATAGCAACCTCAACAGACCATTTCCGGTTATTCGCTTCCGGGCGATTCAGCTCACCGTCAATATATACGGCTGTCTTCAGCCCTTTCAGATCCCAGCTGTCCAGCGGCGGACCTCCGTCCCTGTAAGGCTTGATCAAGAGCAGATCCCAGACCGTATTGAGAGCGTTAATTTCAAATTCATAATAACCGTGGCTGTCCCCGTCAGGATCAATGAAGATTTCAAAATCGTTGTCGTAAAAAATGACGGAATCGCGTTCGGTTAACGTCGCCCAGATCTGGTCTTCCCAAAGCTCGGCCCCGAAATAAAAATGATCATCATCCCACAGCATTTTAACCCGTGTATCCTTCGCGGGAGCAGGACGAAGGTCTCCTTCAATATCGACAAACGTGTCCGTCCATTCCGCCTGATTCCAGAAAGGTTTGTCCAGCCTGCCATCAAGCACCAGCTCACCTTCTGAGCGGCGGCAAATATAGTGTTTGGGCTGATAGGCATCCATATGAGGAATGGGTACGCCACTTAGCATCATTACGATCCCTCCATTTAGTTATGAGTAACGACCGCTCCGGATCCGCCGTACATGTTAACCTTCTCATCAAACTCCAGCTTCACTACAGTGGTCAGTTCATGAGTATCTTCACCGGTCAGATGAATCCAGGTTGTCCCGGGAATTTGGAACCATGGTACTCCGCCATGAATGTCATACGTCAGTTCTTTGCCAGAATGCAGTACGGATACTTTTTTGATTTTATTACAAAGTCCCTTCACACAGATGGTTTCCTTCGGATCCCCGTGTACAAAAAGATAGAGTGTCTTTTCATCTGCCGAAAGAGTACTTCCGTCTCCGTAATACCGGCTCATAATCCCTTCCCTTGTCCCATAAACTGCTTCTTCATGCGCTCTGATCCAGTCGCCGAGTCCAAGCAGGATCGCTTCCTGTCTCTCATCAATCGTACCGTCCTCCTTTGGCCCGATATCAAGCAGCATGTTGCCGCCCATGGAGATGCAGTCACAAAACATGCGTACGATCTGATGCAGTGATTTATAATGTTGATCTGTTGGAACGTACCCCCAAGAGGAGTTGATCGTTGTGCAAAATTCCCATGGCCCGTCCGGCCGCGTAATCGGAAGCCCCTGTTCCGGTGTCTTGTAATCCCCATGCCCCTGCAGACGTGAATTGATGATGAGGTCCGGCTGCAGCGATTTCAAATACTGTTTGAATTCAGGCAGGTTCCACTGCTCCTCGCTTCGTTCCCAATCCCCGTCAAACCACAGCAGATCTACCTTGCCGAACCCGGTAAGCAGTTCTTTCAGTTGATGGTTGTTAAACTCAAGGAACTTCTGCCACTTTGCTTCATCCTGAATACCGTCCACGGGAGAAGAAAACGGATTGGCAGAACCAGGATCATCCGGAACTTTGCCACCTTCATAAACACTTGGGTAATCCGGGTGAGACCAGTCGATCAGCGAGTAGTAAAGTCCGAGCCGAAGTCCCTTTGCTGAGATCGCATCCGCATATTCTTTGACGATATCCCGTGCTGCTGCTGTCTTCTTTACGGTGTTCAAATCACTGTACTGTGTATCCCACAGAGCTACCCCGTCATGATGCTTGGTTGTCAGCACAGCGTACTTGGCACCCGATTTCTCTATCAGGTCAGCCCACGCGGAGGCATCAAACTTGGAGGCAGTAAATCCTTCCATCTGCTTCATGTAATCGTCATATGTCATGCGTCCATTGTAGAATGACCATGATTCCGCCACTCCGTCGACCGCATAAATTCCATAGTGAATAAAAATCCCCAGCTTCGCATCCTCAAACCATTTTTGCATGATCATCCACACCTTTTCCTCTACGATATTGAAACCCATGCGTAACCCTTTCAAAAAAGCTATGTGCAAACCATTTTTTTATTGCTATCATTTATAAGAAATGGCGATTCTCCAATGGAAGGAGGCAGCATTTTACGTGCGAATGGACTATTTCAAATCCAAGCTGTTCCTGAAGTACATTTGGTCCTACCTGTTCATTCTGCTAATTCCTCTCGCATTCATGACCGTGTTCATCTATGAAAATGCCGTCAAAACCCTCCGCACTGAAATTGAAAGCTCGCGTCTGGCCCAGCTATCACAAACCAAAGTCACCATTGACAGTCGCATGAAAGAGCTCAGCGAGATCGCTTCCCGGATTTCGTACGACAACCGGCTCTCTTCCTATCGGGTGACCAATACGCAGACCAGCCCGGAAGCCATTCGCGCACTGGATCAGTACAAGGCGACCAGCTCCATGATTGATGAAATCTATCTTTATTTCCATGATGACAAACGCATATACTCCAGCAAAGGCCTGACCGACTTTGAGGTGTTTGCCGACAATCTCAGCTTTGAGAGCTGGGACAAGCAATCTCTGTATAACGATCTAAACGAAACCAAGTACCCTACCGTAAGACCTGCCGACGTGGTGACCAAAACCGGAGGAGTGCGGGACCGCAAGCTCGCCTATCTTATCCCCATAACTCCAAACAGCCTGAATCCGCATGCGACTGTCATGGTTTTTATCAAGGAGTCACAGATTACAGATCTGATTGATTCCATCCTGGGAAACTATCAAGGCCTGACCTTTGTTCTTGATGTTGAAGGACAGATTCTTGCCGCCAACCATCAGGGGGATACACTTAGCACTAATGCATCCGCTGCCTTGTTCAATACCATCACACCAGGCATTCAGGAACGGAGGCTGGACGGCAAAGATCATTCCATCGTATCTGTCCAATCGGAATCCAACGGCTGGACCTATATGACTGTGATGCCAAGCTCCCAATTCTTCAGCAGTGTACTGGATGTCCGCAGTTTCATGATGCTGATCATTGGCATCGTAGTGCTAGTCGGAGTCGCGGTAGCTCTCGTTCTGGCCAGAATGCAGTATCAGCCAATCTCAACCCTGGTCGAATTTGCCTCCTCCCGCTTTCCGGAAAAGAAGAATGCCGGAGAGCCCGGGTATGCCAATGAACTGGAACGGATTCGTTCCGCTTTGCAGAATTACAGTTCCCGCATTGATTTACAGGAACCGTTTGCCCGCAATCAGTACTTGTCCACACTGATCAATTTCGGAAATTCAGATCCGTTGTCCCCTGAACTGATGCAGCTGTTCGATCTGAAGCTGGACAAGGATACTCTGTTTGTCATGGTCATCGGCTGGAATGGGTCCAAACACTCCGATATGGAGCTGCGCCGCCGTATTGCGAGCAGTCTTGCCCATATCGAGCTGCCGGACCTGCAAGCAACAGGTTATGGCGTTGAACTGCCACAGCTGGACCAATTCGGTGTGATCATGAGTTTTGATGCCATAGAAGAACTGGACGAGATATCCTCGATCAAACAAATCATGGAGCACGTTCGCGGCATGCTGCTGGACACATTGTCCATCGCGCCGATGATTGCTGCCGGAAGCGGTTATCGGCACCTTCACGAGTTGAATCAATCGTACATCGAGGCCTGCTCTGCCTTTGATCTGCTCGTGCCAGGGGAATACGGGTCCTCTGCGCTATTTGAAGAAATGTCCAAGACACCAAGCCATTCCTTCTGGATTCCGAACCACATGCAACTAAAGCTGGCCCAGAGTCTGAAGCAGGGTAATTCCGATGTCGCTTCCCAGATGATTCGCTCTTCCGTGAGTAGTCTGCAGTCATCCATGCTGCCAGCACTGCTTGTACGCTGCATCAGCTTTGATCTGCTGAACACGATATTGAAGACAGCTTCGGAGCTCGGAGAGCATCATATGCTCCAACAGATTGCTCCCAACATGGTATTTAGCAGCTCGCTGGAAGAGCTAGAATCGGTCCTGCTCTCGCTTGCCTCCCAGCTATGCGCCGAGGTGAACCAGGATACACAGCAGGAAGAACAGACATTAATAGACCGAATTGTAGACTATATCGACACACATTTTACGGATCACAATCTCAGCTTGGATACGCTTGCCTATGAATTTGAAGTGTCTCCTTCACATGTCAGCCGTTCCTTCAAGGAAAAGACTGGCATCAATTTCATCCAGTACATTTGGCAAAAACGACTCGACAGAGTGTTTCATCAGCTGCAAACTACGGATACCCCCTTGAAAGATCTCATTCAGGAAGTCGGGTATCTGGATACACCAAATTTTATCCGCAAATTCAAGAAAGAGACCGGGCTTACCCCGGGACAATACCGCAAGCTTCATCGCACCACAACCAATGATGCAGGGGCTGACTCTGCAAGCTAAGGAACAGGAAAGCCAACATGCGATCGTGAAGGATTGCCGGTCGATGTTGGCTTTTTTTTCATTTCAATAGGTCGGTTAATGGAATTCGCTTACGTTTATTGACCCGCAGCATTCCAGGTATCGTAAACTTCCTGATAGATTTCTTGAATCCGGTCTCCGCCCATCTTCTTCATTTGTTCGACATAGCTATCCCAATTGGACAATGGCTCTTCCCCGGTTACAAACTTCGCTTCCATCTGCTTGACATACGTATTCAGATCAGACAACAGTGCCGAAGCTTCATCCTGCTGTTCGGTGGTCAAATAAGCATTCGGGAACGGTGCTTTACCAATCGGTATGAGCTTTTCCTGATTTTCCTTTGCAATCCACTCGTCAAATTCAGTCGTAAGGCCATTCGTGAGTTCCGGCGAATTATGACCTGGAGTCAACATGCCAAAGTTTGGAGTAATGGTGCCTCTGTACTCTTCACGGTCGCCGCCTCCCGGAACAGGCAACCATTCTTTTTCATGCGTATCTTTGTTGGTATACTTCCACAGCGTGCCTTCAGGACCTTGATTAAAGAGCGTTTGCCCCTCAACGGAATACAAATAGTCGATCCAGCGCATGGTTGCTTCCGGATGCTCATTCACACTTGTGATGGCAAATGTCCCATTCGCGGAGAGGCCCGGATGCATTCCATAAACAGGAGTTCCTGCAATATCACTCGCCACCGGGGTCATGAGCGGATTTTTCATTGCCGCGTCCGGGTCGCCGCCAAGTGTAAAGTAGGAGAAATAGTCATTAAAGAGAGCAATTTGATTGTTTTCTCCCTTGGCTTTTTTCTGCTCAGGCGTCTGGGAGAAAGTTTCGTGATCCAGCAGATCCTCTTTCCACAATCGATTCATGAATTCCAAATAACCTTTGTAGCCTTCCTGCATCGGACTGTAGAACACCTTGTCTTGTTTATCCACGTATACGACAGGGTCATACATCCCCCAGAAGCCTAGGAAATACATTCTCAGATCGTCAAGTTTCACGGAAGTCAGCGGAATTTCATCAGCTTGGCCGTTGCCATTCGGATCTTCTGTCTTTACCCGCTTCAGCAATGCATACAATTCCTCTGTCGTCTTCGGCAGTTCCTTCACGCCAAGCGCTTCCAGCATACTGCCGTTATACCACATCGGGCTTCGATACCAGACTGCGGCACTGTCAATGAAAGGAAGGGCGTAAATATGTCCTTCGGGAGTTGTGAACGATTTGCGAATATCCGGATTTTCATCAAACAGCTTTTTAATGTTCGGAGCATATCCCCCTTCAATGTACGGCTCAAGCGGAATAAGTGAACCTTGGGTACCATAGGTTACCTGCTCTGCCGGTGTAAGATCGGCTCCGTACAATACATCAGGCAAATCACCACTTGCAAAAACAAGGTTTTTCTTGGTTGCAAAGCTGTCAATCGGAGTGAGCTGGAATTCAAACTTGATGTTCGTAAGCTTTTCCGCTTCCTGAATGACCGGCATCGTATTCCAATCCGCAACGCCTACATCCTGGGACATCATGGTCAATGTGATCGGCTCCTCCACAATAGGAAAGCCCTCTTGTTTTACCCCTGTCTCTTCCGGCGTCCCCGGTTCAGCGGTTGAACCGCCCTCAGGAGAGGTTCCGCATGCCGCAAGCATGCTTGCAGCAAGGATCAAACTTAGAAGAACCGTTGACTTCTTGTGAGCTCTCTTCATGACAACAACTCCCTTTTCTGATGATATATATGGTATAGATCAGCCCTTAACGGAACCGATCATGACACCCTGAACAAAGTAACGCTGCAAAAACGGATATACGATAATAACCGGCAGTGTGGATACAATGATCACTGCATAGCGAACGAGTGCCGCTACTTCGGCTTTGTTATTCAGCGCTGAGGCAGCTGAACTGTCCATCATGCCAGAACCCTGGGCCGACATTTCCTGCAGCACGAGGATCTGTCTTAATACAAGCTGAAGCGGATATTTTGCCGAATCATTCAAATAAATCATCGCTGAGAAATAACTGTTCCAGTGCCCTACACCGTAGAAGAGCGCCATAACGGCTATAATCGGCATGGACAGCGGCAGTACGATTTTGAAAAACAGCTTAAAATTAGAACAACCATCAATCTGTGCGGCTTCCTGAAGCTCGCTCGGGATTGTTCCCTGGAAGAAGGTACGGGAGACGATGATGTTCCATACCGAAGCTGCGGAAGGCAAAATCAGTGCCCACATGCTGTTAATCATGCCAAGCTCCTTAATCAGCAGATAACTCGGTACCAACCCTCCGCCGAAGAACATCGTGAACATAAAGACGCCCATAAAGAACCCTCTGCCAACCAAGTCTCTTCTGCTGAGCGCATACGCCGCCGGAATGGTGACCATCAGGTTCACAACAGTACCAACAACCGTATACAAAATGGTGTTGGCATAACCTGACCAGATCCGCTGATCCTGAAGTACTCTTTGATACCCTTCAAACGTAATATCTTTGGGAAAAAGCCACATCGCACCCGAAGCCACTTCTTTCGGATTGCTGATCGATGCACTGATCATATAGACCAGTGGATAGGCTACAAGGAGAAACGCAAACGTAACGTAGATGTAGTTCAGTGTCAGAAAAATTTTGTCTTGTCTCGTTTCTTGTATACCGGTTAACATGGTTCCCCCTCCTTTACCAGAGACTATTCTCACTCGTCTTGCGTACGATCTGATTGACCGTAACGAGCAGGAACGCATTAATCACAGAGTTAAACAGGCCCACAGCAGTAGAGAAGCTGTATTGTGCATTTTCAAGACCCGAACGATATACAAAAGTGGAAATGACATCTGACGATTCCATGTTAAGCGGGTTTTGCATGAGCAGGATTTTTTCAAACCCAACTCCAAGCAGACTTCCCATATTCAAAATGAGCAGAATCGTCATTGTTGGTACCAGCACGGGAATGTTAATGTGCCGAATTCGCTGCAGTCTGTTTGCCCCATCTATAATCGCTGCTTCATGTAAGCCAGGATCCACTGCCGACAACGCAGCAAGGTAAATGATTGTACCCCAACCCGCACTTTGCCACACGCCGGAAAGCACATATACCGTCTTGAACCATGCCGGGCTTGTCAGAAATGCAGGCGCATCGATGCCCATCCATTCCACAAAACGAATCAAGATTCCGGTGGATGGAGACAAGAAGGCAATCACCATACCAACCATCACGACAACAGAGATAAAATGAGGCGCATAAGTAACCGTCTGGACCAGCTTTTTGAATCGTTTGTGTTTCAGTTCATTAAACGCCAGTGCCAGAATAATCGGAATCGGAAACCCGACAGCGAGCTCATACAAACTGATGCTCAGCGTGTTCCACATCAAATCCCAGAAATAATAAGATTCAAAGAATCGAACAAAGTGATCGAAACCTACCCAGGAACTCCCGAATACTCCCCGTACCGGATTGTAATTTTTGAACGCAATCTGGATACCGTACATGGGTCCGTAGTGAAAGATGAGAAAATACAGAAATGCGGGTGCGATAAACAAATACAGCTCCCAGTTCCTCCAGATT
This sequence comes from Paenibacillus xylanilyticus, assembly GCF_047246825.1. GTDB lineage: Bacteria > Bacillota > Bacilli > Paenibacillales > Paenibacillaceae > Paenibacillus > Paenibacillus xylanilyticus_B. Next base: position 419,260 of record NZ_JBFOLB010000002.1, read on the forward strand.
TTTTGCCATCGCTTCCTGCTGATTTTCGGCTGGTATAATGTCTGTTGCTGATTGACCGTTTTTACTTCCTGCACACAGGATCGCCTCCTTCTGTCGTTTCACATGTTTGGGTCGTGCGCCGCAGGAAAACGTTGGAAAATTCATTTTACATGTTAGTTTTGTTGGCGCAGCTTTAGCTTAACAATAGAGGATCACGCATTTTTTCGTAAATATGTCATTTTGTCAAACCGCATAAACATTGATACACCAACGTTTCGTAAGATTTTAACTCTATTTTTACAATCGTGAAATGTGTTATTTTCACCAAAAAGAAAGCGATTCCATTTGCAAAAGTGGAAAATTACCAATTGAAAAATTGGCATACATACGATCTATTTTACATCATTTTTACTTTTTCTTTAGTGAATGTGACTTTATTGCGTCATTTTAAATAACATAATACTAACAAGTAATTAGATAGGTTAAGTGCGGATATTGTTTTTTTTAAAGTAACGGAACATCCACCTATTCGGTATGTGTATCACGTTATTGCTTAGCTGAGATTGAGCCTTATTCCTACAAACAAAAAAAGCCGCCAATGGGGCGACTTCTATTGCAAATATGTTTTTTGTATATTTCCACACTTATGTCAGCCCAACAATCATTGCGATTGGTGAACGTATACGTTATATCCCATAAAAACTTGTTTTGTCCATCGTTTTGCTGGCATACTCTGTTTTGATCTCGTTCCGATAGGAACGTTCAATCTTGCGCACATAGGAAAGCCGCTTCACATTTTTCATCGTATCTTCAGCCCGCTCTGCATTAACGTACATGACGACATAATGCATTCGGCGGGAAATGTAATGAACGGTACCATACTTTTCGAGGTTGCGGGCCGCTTTTAAATCACTAACCCAAATAATAAATCCTGTCCTTTCCGCAAACATCATCTTCCCCGCCTCTCTTATAATGGAGACCGGACACTTCGAGGAGAAGGTCCGGTCTATATGGAATTTAATTTATTGGAATTCAGTTAACCGCAGCTGCATTTGCCGCCGCTTCCACAGCCGCCACCTTTGGGATTCGGGTCATTGCTTGGAACCTTAATGGTGGTGGACACTGCGTAAGCAATGGTCTCCGACATCTGATGCAGCATCTCATCCAGCGCTCTCTCCGCCTGCTTGAAACGGGCTACTGCCTCAATTTGTTCCAATTCCTGTTCCAGAGCTCTCACCTGATCTTTTGCTGCATGATAATCCGGGTGGAAGTGTCCAAAACGCTGTGTTTCTTCAAACAGTTCCTTTTTGGCATTCAGCTTGCGTATTCCAGCTTGGATCTCCGGATTGGTTTCAACTTGCTGCTTCCAATATAAATAATCCGATACTTCGGCAGATTGGTTAATCATGTCGCCCAGTTCATATGCGCCCGTCAACACTTGGGCCATATCGACCGTGTTCAATTCCGCTACGCTCATGAAATTCATCCTATCTATATATAAAGTTCTACGTAAGGTAGACTACTTTATCATAGCATATCCCCCGATAGTTAAGAAGAGTTTTTCCTGCAATTAGAAAATAGGGGAACAAGAGCTCTTCATGCGTCATATCTGCTCTGGAACGATCAGTCTTATTTTGTCCCAGTCCATAGGCGAGATGGTGCACCGCTCTATTGCTCTCTCGCCTGTCCCAGGGACAACCCAGCCTGTCAGCGTCCAATCGTCATGACCCTGAATTTGATCCGGAATAATGTATACCACGGACTGCTCTTTCTTCAGACCCAGCTTGGTCTGCCATTCTATCGCTGTTGCCGTAATCTGACGAGTTGTGGACATGTGATATCGCCGCCAATCGTTATGCCACATGTCCGGAATTGATCCGTACTCTGGCAAAAGATCCGATGCCTCCACTACGGACTGCTCTGGCTCAGATATAAACGAATCCGCTCCAAGATGAACTAGTCCCTCCCGACCCTGTACATAAAAGCTTTCCTGTGAATCACCAGGTTCAATCATGTGCTCATCCTTGTCGCTCTTGTCCTTCTCTGATTTCTCCATGAAGAAGAAGTCAATCGGCTTTATAATCTGATTTTTCGCTGCATCTTTATCACTCTGCATCTTCAAGCGATCCCATTCGCTTCCCCATTGTTGGATCGCCATGCGTACATGCTCTGGGACTCTCGTGGCAGCATAACGGTCAAGGAATTCCATCACTTTGTCACACGTAAACCCGTTTCGTGACGCATTCATGATTTGTTCTTTGGTCACTCGATAAATACTCATTCGGTCAAGGCTGATCAATTCGGCGCAGTACTCCAGTTTCCAACGAACCTGTGGAGTCACCTCTGGTGGGACCATAATTTCGAAGTCAGGCTGCACAAAGAAGACATTCTTTCTAGTATCCATGGCTTGCTGTACCTCCAAGTGTAACAACGCTTCAGGATCAATCAGCCAGCGATAAAACAAGGTTCCAAAAGCATCTTCACCAATCTCTCCGTATCCCCATCCGGCTAGAGCATTGAGCCAGCTCCGGACATATTCTGGCTGTCCGGCATCCCCGGTTTCCTCATTTTTGTTACGCTGCGGAATCACATCTGCAATATCGAACCAAGTATTATGGCTTGCACCTAGCAATATCAAGCGGTAGCGAAAATGTTGTGCCTCTGGGCTCGATATACCATATCGGTCCATGCACACCTTGAATATTTCGCGATGCATGAAGGACCAAGACTGCTTTAACCAGTAACCTAGAGAGGCAGCATCTACCTGTATCTTTCCTTGATCCTTATGGAGAAGCCCCAGGCTGAGCAGCATATCCAAAAGGATGGCGACATGGGCAGGATACACATCCAGATGTTCGTACTGTAGGTTTAACCCGACAAAATCTTCGGCACACCAATGAGTCATGGCACTCAAGCGCTGCAGCATTCTTTTGTGAACCGTACCTTTATTGGTTAAAGAGAGATCTTCTCTGGCGATCCAGGCCAAAATATGAATGATTTCGGCAGCGATATCCGGTTTGGCTTCTTGAATCACTTGAATTGGATTATTCTGGGTCATCTTAAGTTCAAGTCCATCCCGCTCCATACCCCGCTCCGGCAAACCGTTATCCATGATCCTTTGTGCGTATGCTGCCGTTAATGCGGGGATTTGATGAACCGGGATGTAGTATAAGCTCTCCCCCCATGTCTTGCGTACAGCCCTAATCCACCCCTTCTGCCTTAGGCGAATAAACGCTGACCTGGCTTCCACCCCGCTCAATCCTTCTGCCGCTGACTCGGCAGTTGTCATCATTGTGGAAAAAGGTTGACCTGCATGTTTGTGAAAAAGTGCACCCAGTACTACTTGCTCTGAAGGTAAAAGTTCCGTTAGCTCTTTCGGTTCCGATGCTTCATGTTCCCGCATTGGCTTTGCCCTGCCTTTCTATGCCTACACTTACACCTGGTGGCAGTTACATATGTTCATGAATAATGGAGTATTCATAACCTTGCTCCACCAAAAACATCTGACGCCGCAATGCAAACTCCTGTTCCCTGCTATCTTCCGATACGAGCGTATAAAAATAGGCTTTATTATCTCCCGGCTTAGGCCTCAAAATCCTGCCCAGTCGCTGTGCCTCTTCCTGCCTTGAGCCATAACTTCCCGATATTTCAAGCGCTACCGCTGCATCCGGAAGGTCCACGGCAAAATTCGCCACCTTGGAAACCACAATCGTTTTGATTTCGCCCCGGCGAAAGGATTCGAACCACTTCACCCGTTCATGTTGGGACATCATACCAGAAATCAGTGGCGCGTCAATTTCCCGGGCAATGGTTTCGAGCTGATCCAGATATTGACCTATTACAAGTGCAGGCAGATCATGATGTTGACGCAGCAATCGCCTTATCACTTGCAGCTTCGCCGGATTTTCAGCCGCAAGACGAAACTGATGTTTTGCTTCAGCCTCCAGGTAACTTGTTTTCAGATCCGTCGAAAAAGGAATGCGGATTTCCTGACACTGCACATTGGCAATCCAGCCTTGCCGCTCCAGGTCTTTCCATGGCATATCATACAGTTTAGGACCGATGAGGGAGAATACATCCTGTTCACACCCATCTTCCCTTACCAGGGTTGCGGTTAATCCCAGTCTTCGCGTAGCTTGAATATCTGCCGTAGCCCGAAATACGGGTGCCGGCAACAAATGCACCTCGTCATAAATAATGAGCCCCCATTCCCGCTCACTCAGCAATTTAATGTGAGTAAAATCGGACTCTTTGGATTTTCTGTGGGTAAGAATCTGATAGGTTGCCACGGTGACAGGCCGCACCTGTTTTTTTTGACCGGAGTATTCACCGATTTGATCACAGGTAAGCGTCGTCTTATCCTGTAACTCCTGAATCCACTGCCGAACCGAGGTTGTGTTGGAGGTCAATATAAGGCATTCACATTGGAGCCGTTCCAAAACAGCCATGCCAATGACGGTTTTTCCAGCTCCACAAGGCAATACGAGCAAACCGCTGCCACCCATGCCTTCACTTCCCTCAAAAGCGTCAACGGCTTCTTTCTGATATGAACGCAGCCCAAAAGCTTCCTGATCCGAATCGGTTTCATGAAGGTCATTCGCTTCACTTTTCCAGCCAAAAGAAAGACGTGTTCCGGGGCGGTATCCGGCATAATCGAGTACAGGGTAACCCAAACGCGTCAATTCTTGCTTAAGTAATCCTCGCTGTTCCCCGCGAACCACAAGCTCGTCCGGAGCCACACGTTCCATACGAAAAGCTGCAATGGTCTTTAGCCCAGTCAACTCGTCAAGCAGTTGTTCACTGTCTCCGACCAGGCGCAAACGCTGATGATCCTTTTCCCAATCAAGCTTCAACTTCCCGTATTGACCAACAATCCTTCGAATATCTTGTATGAGGGCCGCTGGTACATTCCAGCGAGAAACGGACTCCAGACTGCTAATGACTTGATCAGCACTCCATCCGAGTGCAGCAGCATTCCAAAGGGATAATGATGTCATGCGATAGGTATGGAAGCCCTCAGGCGTCTTCACAAGTTCGGCGAATGTTCCTAGTCGTGCGCGGGCCTGCTCGAATCCGGGATGACCCACTTCCAGCAGTATTGTGAAATCCCGCTGAACAATACATGCATCTGTCGTCTCCATCTCTGCTCCTCCTGTCTGATGTCGTTTACGTCGTGTTCTCTACGGATAAGCGTGCATAACAAAAAGTCCAGTTCCGGCAACCCCAGAAATGAACCTTCGCAGCCGACACTCCCATCCTGGTCATACGAAAAAAAGAGCACCCTACTTCTACAGAGTAGGATGCCCAACTATACCCAAAACATTCTGTTAATCCGCCATATAATCGGTTGCCATGCCAATAAAGAGCTTTACAGCATGCTGCATGGCATCTTCATCAAAATCAAATTTGGGATGATGATGCGGATAAATGGCGCCTTTGTCCGGATTCCCCGCACCGACAAACATGAAACAGCCTGGAACCTTCTGCAGATAGTAAGCGAAATCTTCTGCCGGCATCAACATGGGTGATGTCTGCACTTGTTCCTCCCCAAACACCTGGGCCGCACTCCGGAAGAACCGGGCCGTTTCCCGCTCATCGTTCACGACAGGCGGATAACCCATAATGTAGTTCACCTCTGTCTGTGCTCCATACGCTCCACCCGTCTGGGAAACGATGGTGTGTACACGTTCCTTCATTTCTGCTCTTGTTTCTTCATCAAACGTTCGGACTGTTCCACTCATTTTGCAGGACTCTGCAATAACATTCTGGGCAGATCCTGCCTGCATTGTGCCGATGGTCAATACTGCAGGACGCAGCGGATCCACGGAACGACTGACGACCGTCTGCAGCTGCATGACAAGCGCAGAACCTGCGACCAGACTGTCTATGGTCGAATGCGGCATGCCACCGTGACCGCCTTTTCCTTTGATCTCGATGTAAAAGTCGTCTGCAGCTGCCATGAGCGGCCCTTCCTTGCTGGCTGCCACCCCCACCGGAAGAGGCGTCCACAGATGAATGCCGTAGATCACATCGACACCATCAAGCGCACCATCCGCAATGACTTTTACAGCCCCGCCAGGAAGCAGCTCTTCCGCAGGCTGGAACAAAAAGCGAATCTCGCCTTTGATATCAGCTTGGTGCCGACTGAAGTACAATGCCGTCCCCAGCAAAATGGACACATGCCCATCATGACCACACGCATGCATTGCTCCTGCCTTTTGGGAAGCATATTCTACATCCTTCTCGTCCTGAATCGGCAGTGCATCCATATCGGCCCGCAGCATTACGACAGGGCCAGGCTTGTCCCCCCGAATCGTACCGATTACACCATGGCCGCCTACATGACGCTTCACTTCAATTCCAAAGCTCTCCAGCATATCCGCTACAAAAGAGGATGTCTTCTCCTCATGAAAGGAAACCTCAGGATTGCGATGAAGATGACGCCGCCATTCCACCATATGGATTTGCAGATCGTCCCACCATATATTATTTGTCATTTCTCCCCATCCTTTCGATCTTGAACGGAACTTTCATCAAGTCCGAACCATCCTCTTCAAACCTATTGCTGTATATTGTAGCAGAATTGGAAGAAAACCGATACGAAACGCCTTTTGAAAGCTTGCACGGGAAGGGGAAACATACTATCATGAACTAGAGAAATGCACGAGAATTATACTCGGAAGCTTATGAGGAGGATCAGACGCTTATGATTTTTGAGAATACAGGCTTGGATGGCTTGAAAAGCGACTTGGCATACCTGGATGAGAGCGCCGAGAAAGTCGGATTTGTCCGGTGGCAATGGGAGTATTACCGTGCTACATATGACTACAAAATCGAAGATGACAACACAAAATCGGAATACTTTGTACGTATTAATACCCGTGTAGTGGATGGCAAACTTGAAAAACCGGATACGGTGCTCTCTGTCGAGGCTGTCTATCTCGGAAAAGCAACCTTCCCTCACGGTCTGGATTATGACTCTTCTGTTCCGCAGCCAGTCGTGAAGCTGGCAGCCCAAAAATTGCAGCAGCTCAAAGAACTGCTGGAAGCATAGGCTGGGCCAAATCATGAAACAACAAACGGCCCAAACGAAAACGAAGAGAGGCACGCCGGATTTCCAACTGCTAATCCTCACTTTATTGTTGGTGGGCTTTGGACTGGTGATGGTGTTTAGCTCCAGTTCCAGCATTGCAATTGCAAGCAAAAGTTTTAACAATGATGCCCTATACTTCACGAAAAAACAACTGATGTGGGCGGTTATCGGTGTAGTTGGTATGTTTTTTGCCATGAACATTCGTTTTAACAAATACAAGAAGCTTTATGCACCCTTTTTCCTGTTCACCACCGTATTGCTCCTGCTTGTTTTGGTTACAGGCAAGGTGTTAAATGGTGCACGAAGCTGGATTCACATCTTCGGCTTCAGTGTTCAGCCTGCGGAGTTCGCCAAAATTGCGATTATCCTGTATCTTTCTGCACTAATTACCAAAAAAGGGGAACGATTCAGGGATCTCAAAACAGGTTATATCCCGGTCCTCGTAATCGTCGGTTTCATTGCAGGACTAATCATGCTGCAGCCGGACTTTGGCACATGCTTCATTCTGGTTTCCACCTGCGGTCTCGTCATCTATGCAGGCGGAGCCAGCATGAAGCATATTATGGGTTCGATCATGCTCGTTGTGTTAGGAGGGGCGCTCGCACTCGGGGCGAATGCCCTCTTCTCCTCCGTGTCTCCTTCAGACAGTGCTGCCAATACGACAACGGCCAGTGCGGAGCAGAACTACAAGATTGGACGTATCCAGGCATTCCTCGATCCGTTATCCGACCCTAGCGGTGGAAGTCTTAACCTTTTCCGCTCTCTTGTGGCTATCGGTGATGGCGGTATGACCGGTTCCGGGATTGGACAAGGTACGATGAAGCTTCATTATCTGCCGAATGCATATAATGACTTTATTTTCTCCGTGATTGGGGAAGAGCTCGGATTCCTTGGTAGTACGTTATTCCTTTTGGTTTACCTGTACTTTATCTGGCGGGGCATTATCGTCTCCCTGCGCTGTCCTGATCCGTTCGGAACGCTGGTCGGTATCGGAATCATGGGCCTGATCGCCATTCAGGCGTTCATCAACATCGGAGGCGTGACCCAGACCATTCCGGTGACGGGGGTCACCCTTCCGTTTATCAGTTATGGAGGAACCTCACTCTTTGTGATGATGGTCGCCATGGGCATTCTGCTCAGTATCTCGCGTACTAACAATCAGGATGTCATCAAGGAAGAGCGAACGAAATCCGTAACGGTACAAACGCAAACACGTACATCTCCGGCTGTACGTTCACGGGAATCCATTCGTCGCATTCGTTAACAGTTATACGAGAATAAAAAAAGACTTCGCATCCCTCGGATGCGAAGTCTTTTTTGGTTCACTGGATTCAGCAGGACCATTATCTGTTCATCTGCTCTCCAGTTCAATTGGGGGTTATAAACCTACAAGTCGTCGCCTTTGAAGGATACGCCTTCTACCTTCACGTTCACTTCGACAACGCGTAATCCGGTCATGGTCTCTACCGCTTCTCTCACATTCTGTTGAAGCATGCGGGATACTTCATGAATCGGTGTCTCGTACAGGACGATGATGCGCAGATCAATGGCTGCTTCCAGCTGGCCGACCTCAACGCCTACGCCTTTCTGTACGTTTTTACCGCTGAGACGTTTGGCCCAGCCCTCTGACAATCCTCCAGACATTGCGGCAATTCCGGGTGTCTCCATCGCAGCCATTCCGGCAATTTTCGCCACCACGTCATCGGCAATCCGGATGTTACCGCCTTCTAGTTGAAGTTGTTCTGCCATGCCACATCCTCCTTCACTTCGTTACTCGTATTTTAAATCCTTTCCACCCCAAAAAGCAAATTAAACTCAAAAACATGCGTTTACAACCTACCACCATTTGGTTATATTGAAATATGAAAATAATCTCATAAGGATTTATGGTCATCAAAAACAAAATAATTATTAAACTGAGGTGTTTGTTGTGAGAAACCGGATTTCATCCATTTTGCTGATTGTCACCTTTGCTCTCAGCGCCATCGCCCACTATCTGCATTGGAATCCGATCCTGCAGTTTGTGATTTCAGCCATTTCGGTTATTTTCGTGGCCGGTTTTTTAGGGAAAGCCACCGAAAATGTTGCGCACTATGCCGGACAACGGCTTGGCGGATTTCTGAATGCAACGTTCGGTAACGCAGCTGAACTGATCATTGCCATTTTCCTCGTAAAAGAAGGATTGTTCGACATGGTGAAAGCCAGCTTGACTGGCTCCATTATCGGGAACCTGCTGCTGGTGCTCGGACTGAGCATCTTTGCCGGAGGTCTCAAGTTCAAAATTCAAAATTACAACGTATCTCTTGCAGGTTTAAACGGCTCTCTGATGATTGTGGCGATTATTGCCCTGTTTATTCCGGCTGTCTTTCTCAATACCCATTCCATTACACAAAAGGATACCGACACGCTCAGCCTGATTGTCGCAGGCTTGCTGATTCTTGCCTATATCGCTTGGCTGCTGTTCTCCATGGTCACCCATAAGAATTATCTCGCAGATGTCACTGTGGATGAAGATGAAGAGCTGCCGCACGAACATGCACCGGCATGGTCCAAGAAAAAATCGATTCTATATCTGGTCGTGGCAACGGTCATGGTGGCCTTTGTCAGTGAATGGCTCGTGGGTACGCTTGAGGTGTTTACCGAAGAGTTTGGTCTGAGCGAACTGTTCGTTGGTGCATTTTTGGTTGCCATCATCGGTAATGCCGCTGAACACAGTGCAGCCATTATGCTTGCGATGAAAAACAAAATCGGCGCTGCGGTGGAGATTGCAGTCGGCAGCAGCTTGCAAATCGCACTCTTTGTTGCACCCGTGCTGATTTTTGTAAGTTATTTTACAGGCAGAACCATGGATATCGTCTTTACAACCATTGAGCTTGTCGCCATTGGGGTATCTGTGTTTATCGCCAAATCGATTACCCAGGATGGTTCAACGAACTGGTATGAGGGATTGCTCCTGCTGGTTGTGTACATTATTTTGGGGGTTTCCTTCTTCTTGGTGTAACACTGCAGCCTCGCAGATGCAAACCAAAGAATTCATCAACCAAAAGCAGCCCGGAATCTCATTCCGGACTGCTTTTTTTCATTCTCGTCTGAAATTTTAAGGCTCAATCCCTTCCCATGTTCAAATACACAAAAAAAGCATGCAAAACTCCTGCATGCCTTCTATTCTGACCCACGCTATAGCAGGCTATTGCTCATTCTTTTTGTTCAAAGCTTCATATAGAATTGCCAGATTCCGCTCAAGCGCGCTTACCAGCTGCTTACCTGCACCTTCCGGAAGAAGCCCTGCACGAACAGCAAAATCGACTTCCTTGGAGAACCCATACATCTGTGTATCCAATACTTCCTCATAGAGAGGGCAGTAGCGGGTAGCCAGATTCTCCATCTGTACTTCAATAAGCTTCTGTATTTTATCTGCATCTTCTTGAAGAAGACTGATCGCTTTCATGTTCAGCTGGTCCTGCAGATCAGATGAAGTCATGCATTTTTCCCCCCTATGTCCCAAAAATCGCGTAAAGACGTTCTACCTCTAATATTAGACGAAATCAGGAGCTAATACAAGAACCTGACCAAAATAACCACGCAAATTGGAGGCTCTGTCAGTGTGTATTTCAAGTCCTCTGCAAGGGATAACAGAACCTGTACATCTTCACACGCAAAAAAGCATCCCCGCCAAGACAGGCGGAGATGCTCCCTGAAACGATTACTCGGACGCGATGCTCACATTCAGTCCGTGTTTGGCAAATACTTCGGACATGGCTGTTTTTGCTTCGTCAGCATCTGGTCCATGAACGTGCAGTTCATAGCTGTGTGTGCTGATCAGCGTGGTAAACAACCCGAGAATACTTTTGACGTCAATATACTTGTTCTCCGAATGAAGCACGATTGAAGAAGTAAACTTGCCTGCTGTTTGAGCAATTTCCACTACAGCCGCGTTATTACTCGACATAGGAATCCCTCCGTCTTTTCACATTTGGTATCATCTATTAATTACCACTACATGATACCGTGAATCCGCTTTCCTAGCAACAGCAAAATCCCGCTGTTACTTCAATTGGTCCGGATTGAGGCATTCCAGTTCCGGAATCACAAAGATGCCGTCTTTACGAATCAGCACATCGTCGAAATAAATCTCGCCGCCGCCATAGTCCGGGCGCTGAATCAGCACGAGATCCCAGTGAATGGACGAGCGATTTCCATTATCCGTTTCTTCATATGCCTGCCCGGGAGTAAAGTGCAGACTGCCTGCAATTTTCTCATCAAACAGGATATCTTTCATTGGATGAAGAATATGCGGATTGAACCCAATCGCAAATTCACCAATATGACGTGCACCGTCATCGGAATTCAGAATTTCGTTCAAGCGCTCCGTATCGTTGCTTGTCGCTTCAACAATTTTGCCATCCTTGAAGGTGAATTTGATATTTTCAAACGTTACCCCGTTATAGAGGGTTGCTGCATTATAACTGATTGTTCCGTTTACAGAGTCACGCACAGGTGCACTGTATACCTCACCATCAGGGATATTTTTTTGACCGGAACATTTCACTGCGCCGATATCTTTAATGGAGAAACTCAGATCCGTGCCTGGTCCTGTAATACGAACTTTGTCCGTACGGTTCATCAGGTCTGCCAGGGAATCCTGCGCTTTATCCATTTTGGCATAATCCAGGTTGCACACATCGAAATAGAAATCTTCGAATGCTTCCGTGCTGGTATTTGCCAGCTGCGCCATACTGGCATTCGGGTAACGAAGTACAACCCATTTCGTATGTTTAACCCGCTGCTCGCTATGTACCGGATGGGAATACAGTGAATTGTACATTTTCATTTTTTCTTCCGGCACGTCGGACAGGTCGTTTACATTCTCGCCTGCACGAATACCAATGTAACAATCCATTTGTTTCATTCGGTTCAGGTCAATCTCTGCCCAGGTTTTCATCATATCTTCTGTAGCATTTTTCAGCATGGCACGCTGTACCGTCTTATCGGTCAGCTGTACAAATACATTGCCGCCTTTTTTTCCTACTTCTTCAATAATGGCATTGATCAGATCACGCTCCGATCCAATCATCTCAACCAGCACGTTCTCGCCAGGCTGTACATCTACAGAGTAGCCAACCAGATTGGCTGCAAGCTTCTGAATTCGTGGGTCCTTCATCTCGTAAATCCTCCTGTCATCTGTCATTCTATAATTGAACAACGGTAAATTACGATACTATTGTAGCACGCCACAGCAATCCCGTCAGCAGGCAGACCCCATCCTCTTAATCATATGTTTTGAAATTAACATCCATCACCAGAGCTTCCTTATTGCTTTTGTTGCTTGAATCCTTGTAGGTCACCTGACTTTCCGAAGATAGCCGCAGCGGCAAACTGGTTTTGCGATCCACGGTAAGATGATACACGGTTTGCACCTTCGCCTGTTTCATCATTTGTTCCATGCTGTTTTCACCTTGCTGCCATACTTTGCTCAAATCCTTCTCAAGCTTTGCCTGACTTGTTCCTTTAAATGTACTTGCCTTGTGCATATATTCTGCCTTAATTGCGTTCATCTCGTCTTTTAACTGGGCTGTTGCCCAGGCCTTGGCATCATCAGGAGCAAGCTCGATCCGCAGAATCCGTGTTCTTCGACCGGAACCGTATTCGGATTTTATCGTTTTGTTCATCCGGTCGATATTTTCCAGTTGTGCAATCGGATTATAGCGGGACAGGGATCCCCGGAGAGGTTCATGCTCAGCAGTCAATGCCATCCATTGTCCATGTTTTCGTTGAAAAGAAGCGCTGAACCCGCTTGGTCGTCCATTAAGGTTAGCAGAAGCAGCACTCATGCCACCTGCTGAACCTGTGCCCGCTGTGGTCACCGTTCCTGGAAGTCGTGTCTGTAAAGTCAGCTGATCATGGTTTTCCAGCTTCCCTTCGAATTTGAACTGATTCTCAAATAGGCCGCTGCTCTCGCGTCTCAAACCGGCTTCACCGACAAAGTCCAGCTTTTCTTTGCCAGCAATCCCCGATAAGGCCATTGAGAATACTTCTTCAGCACTTCGCTCACGCTGTATTAGCCCGCAGCCCGGTGCAGAAATGATAACCACACCCAGAAGCAACAATAATGTGCGCATACCCTGCCGTGTAATCATGTGCAATACCTTCCTTCCGTCCAACGTTCTCCATAGCCTGCCCCTCCTGTATGCCCTTATACTTCCCCGGAACGCAAACTTTGCTGCAAAAAAAAAGAGAGAACGACTCCAACATGGAATAGTTCTCTCTTAGCGTGTAACTTCCTGTTCTTCCAGCACAATCCGGTTGCGACCACCATGCTTGGCTTCGTAGAGGGCCATATCAGCCCGGTAAAACAATGACTCTACACTAACCTTGTCATCCATCCAATTCCACTCGGCAATGCCACTGGACACGGTCACGGGCGGCCTGGTCTCTTCCGCCACTCGTCTGCGAATAACCTCGGCATATTCCATTGCCTGGCGGATACCCAGCTGCGGCATGTAAATGGCCAGTTCCTCGCCACCCCACCTGGCACAGACGTCCTCGGAACGAACAGAAGTTGTAACAATATCGCTTACCTGCTTCAGCACCTGATCCCCGGTTTGATGACCGAATGTATCGTTCACCTGCTTGAACTGATCGATATCAACTACAATTAATGAACCGCAAAATTCATGTGCCTGTCGTTCGTGTATGACACTATCCAGATAATGCCTGACGTACAGCCCTGTCAACATATCCAGATTGGCCAAGCGGCGAACCTCGGCATGCAGCGTTGCATTGGATAGGGCCAACCCTACGTGGATGGAAAGCATCTGCAACAGGCGATAATTATCGTATGAGAAATAATGTTCTTTGGGGTGCCCCAGCAAAATGGTACCCTTCATTTGACCATTCACCCGAATTGGCGAGGCCATTAGTGACATGGAGCCCGTAACCTCCATAAATACGGAAGATACTTTGGTACACTGCGCATAATTAGAAAGAATGAGAGGTTCTTCAGTCTGATACAGCAAACCAGTGATACCGTAGTCCAGTGCAAAAGACTTATGACGCATCTCTCCAACATTTGATGACATTACCTCGAAACGATTCGTACTGTCATTCAATTGAAGAATACAACAGGATTCAGCCTGAAAGATGTCCTTTAACTCCAACTCGGCGATTTGATAAATCTCTTTCAGCTGCAGACTTTTATTCAAACGCTGTGTCAAATCATTGATTAGACGAAGTTCCTGAATCAGCATGTTCGATTGCTCGTGCAGTTTGGCATTCTCAAAAGCGGTTCCTGCTGTATCAGCCATCATTGTAATCAGTTGCAAGTCGGGATCTTCCATGAGCTCTTCATTCATCTCAATGTGGAATACACCATAAATGCCCTGTTTCCCTTTCAGCGGAAGCCCAACCTCGACAATACGACTCTCTCCCTGATCTGATCGGATTACGATCGTTTGGCCATCTTTAAACGAACGAACACAGATATCTTCCCCCTGCTCATGAAACATCAAAGGTCTGATCCTTGGATTGGAACTGTTCCGATCCTGGGACATGTACAGATTCATGCGGGTGGTCGGATACAAATAATCAATGCTGTCAAACACCTCGTCCAATATGGCATCCACATCCATTTTGTCATGCATCCGCTGGACGATCTGAAAAAGAATTGATCTCCGATGCTCATCACGCGCGGTTTGCTCATGAGCTTTTAACAGATCCGCCATAAATATGTATTCAAATCTTCGGTAAAAGCAAGTACGATAATGCGCTGCCTCAGATCGAACAATCTCTTCAGACGTTTCATATCGATTAGGCTCGTAAACCAAAGCTGTAAACACGGCGAACATATCCTTGTTGATTCTGGAAAACAAAGGTTCGGCAATACAATGGAACTCCCCATGTTGATCAGAACCCCGCGTAGATTGTGCCTTTCCAGTTTCAAGACACGACATCACCGTTTCCCTTGATATAGGCCCTTTCTCGAACTCATTAGCGGACCCCACACAAATGCCTTCCGTATTCCAAACGCTGTATATTCTAGATGACCTGTCCAAGTCTGAATCATGCTGGGCTTGCCAATCGGTGTAGGCTTGCTGCAGCAAGTTTCCCAAATATGAGAAATCAAAAGGTGTAATATCCATTTGTTGCATCCAGAACGCATGCTCTTTGTGCCGAGCTGCAGAAGATGCGGAATCGCCCGAACTTGGCGAATTCAAGCTGGCCGGTAAACTTCCTAGATGTTCTAACATGTCAGGCGCTCCTTTGCACCGTTTTTGCATCTTTTAATGGATGCATTAATCTGCAGACGTTATCGCAAACCTGCAAAAACCTTACGATAACCTTAATGTACATGATCATTTAAAGTTAAGATACATTCTATTTTACTCTCTTTAAAGCTTTTTTGCATCCATATTCCAGAAAATTGTCCCATTATTTTGGGCCTAATGACCTATCGACAAATTTAGACGTTTTTTTGCATTTATCCTACTCTTGACTTTGTCTCTTTTAAACTGTAATATAAATTGTTGATGAAGACTACTAATGGGTCTTTAAATTTGGGCATTACCGGTTGTGTCACCCTCATTCTTTTTGTTGCTTTCAGGACAGCGGCTGAACTTTCCTGATTGACGTATGCGAGGCCTTGCCCGCATCAACAAATTGGAGCGCAAACAGAGCCCTATATGAACTTTAACTAAAAAGGAGCTACTTTAAACATGGCACGTTACACTGGTCCTAAATTTAAATTGAGCCGTCGTCTCGGCATTTCCCTGAGCGGAACAGGCAAAGAATTGAAACGTCCTTTCCCTCCAGGTCAGCATGGAGCTAACCAACGGAGAAAAATGAGCAACTACGGTATGCAGTTGCAAGAAAAACAAAAACTTCGCCACATGTACGGTTTGGGCGAAAAACAATTCCGCACTCTGTTTGCTAGAGCGCAAAAAATGCAAGGTATCGCGGGTGAAAACTTCATGTTCTTGCTTGAGTGCCGCCTTGATAACCTCGTTTACCGTCTTGGTTTTGCTAACTCCCGTGCAGGAGCACGTCAGTTGGTATCCCACGGTCACGTGACTGTAAACGGCAAAAAAGTCGACATTGCTTCTTACCAAGTAAGCACTGGCGATGTAATCAGCTTGCGTGAAAGAAGCCGCGGTCTTTCTTCCGTTAAGGAAGCTTTGGAAAACCGTTCGCATCTTCCAGCATACCTGGAATTCAACGACACTGCTGTAGAAGGTAAATACATCCGTCTGCCTGAGCGTTCGGAGTTGTCCCAAGACATCGACGAAAAACAAATCGTCGAGTTCTACAACCGTTAATCGTTGGAACTTCATTAAAGCTTCACTCCAAAAAGCTGTCCGAGATCTTCTCGGCAGCTTTTTTTGTGTTCACTTTCTACATACAGGATTTAGTAAGCATGAAAAATTTCATATTCCATAAAATAATGGCAATTTTCGACCATTGCTTGTATTTCTCAGGCATGCAAACCCGCCTTTTTATGCTATAATAAGTGCTGTTAAAAGGAGGAAGACACTGAATGGTTGATGTTAATAAGAAAAAGCCCGATGAACAGCCTGCCCGCAAGCGCAGCTTCGCCCGCAGACTGGGCAGTGTCGTCAAATGGATGGTTGTCCTGGGATTCATGGGGGCGCTATTTGTTGGCGGTGCTCTGATGGGATACGTCAGTTCCATTGTGAAAGACGAGCCCGTCCGCTCCAGGGCCCTGATTGAGCAAAAAGTCAGCGAAAACTCCATCACAGGCTTTGCTTACTTTGCCGACGGTAGTCCGATCGGTCAATTACGTACGGAAGAAGACAGGCGTCCGGTCACTTTTGACCAGATACCGCAGAAAGTTATTGATGCTGTCATATCGATTGAAGACAATCATTTTTACGAACATAAAGGTGTGGATATGAGCGGAACGCTCCGAGCCGTGAAACAGAAAGTGCTGAAAGAATCTGTACAAACCGGGGGAAGCACACTGACTCAACAATTGGCACGGCGCGTGTTCTTGAATCTGGATCGTACCGAAGACCGCAAAGTAAAGGAAATATTGCTGTCTCTGCGGCTTGAGCGATTCCTGACCAAAAACGAGATCATGACCGCCTATCTGAACAAGGTCCCATTTGGTAATGGTTCCAGTGGATACAATGTATATGGAATCAAGGCAGCTGCCAAAGGATTGTTTAATATTAACGATCTGGAGAAAATTAACACGGCACAGGCAGCCTATCTTGCCGGATTGCCTCAGCTCCCCTCTTCTTACTCTGCCTTTAACGGAAAAGGTGACTTTGTAGAGGAGAATTTTGAGCGCGCAATTAATCGCCAGGAGCTGGTATTACGCCGCATGCTTGAACTTGGAAAAATTAATCAAACCGAATATGACGAGGCACTTGCTTTTGACATCAAGAGTTCACTGGCACCGAAAACCGTCAAGGCTTACAACACTTATCCATATCTTATGATGGAAACCGAACGCCAGGCTGCGCAAATTTTGATGAAACAGCTGAATTCGGATGCTGCTGCCGACGAAGGATCTTCTGAAGGCGCAGATTCCAGTGGGGAAGCAACTCAAAAGGAAAGCGGCGCTTTGTTGGAAGAAGCCCAGCAGCAATTGCGTACAGGCGGGTACCGCATATACACCACAATTAACAAGAGTGTGTACAAAACGATGCGAACCATTGCCGAAGATGACAGCAATTTCGCTGCGGATGATCCCAAAAAAGGTAAAGAACAGACCGCAGCCATAATGATCGATCACAAAACCGGAGCCATTCTAGGCATGATCGAAGGCCGCAGTTTCCAGGATGAACAGATGAACTATGCGACCCAGATGATCCGTCAGCCTGGTTCAACCATGAAACCTATTGCTGCATATCTGCCTGCTCTGGAAGAAGGACTGGTTCAACCAGCGTCCATCATTGATGATTCACCGATTATTCTCAAGGATGGCCCAAACGGGTTCCATATTCCGAAGAATGCGAACAATCGTTACCAGGGACTTGTAACCGCCCGCAGAGCACTCAACTACTCCCTGAACGTTCCTGCGCTGAAACTCTTTAATGAAGACGTCGGGATCGAAAAAGCCTGGACATTTTCCAAGAAGCTTGGCATAACGACCATTCAGCAGCAGGACTATCAGGCCCAGACTGGTGTTCTCGGAGGACTTCAGTACGGTGTAACCGTGGAAGAACTTACGAACGCTTACGGGGCTATTGCAAACAACGGGGTTTACAATGACTCTTATATGATTAGCAAGATTGTTGATTCAAAAGGAAATATCGTTTACAAGCACGAGGCTGAACCTGTTCAGGCATTTTCCGAACAGACGGCGTACCTGATGACGGATATGTTAAGAACTGTAATTACCGAAGGTACTGCTGATAAGGTTCGTGAAACGTACAAGTACACCAAAAGTGCACCGGTTGTAGGAAAAACCGGCTCAACGCAGAACTATGCGGATGTCTGGTTTGAAGGCTCTACACCAGATGTCACACTTGGTGTGTGGGTCGGATATAAACAGCCTGTAAACACGCTGGAAACCAAATCTCAGCGCAAACGTGCCCAGCAGCTATGGTCTCAAATTTTGAATGAAGTCGTTGCAACAGATAAGGAACTGTTCGTGACAGATTCATTCAAGAAGCCGTCCGGGATTGAGACACGCACGGTATCGGCTTATAGCGGCAAATTGCCAACATCACTGACTGACAAATTTGTCACGGATATTTTCAACAGCAAATTTGTTCCGAAAGATAGCGATGATGGTGTCGCAAAAGCTAAATACATTACCTACAATGGTGTAAACTACATCCCGCGTGATGAAACACCTGCAGACATGCTGAAGGAGAAGACGGTCATTAAACGGAAGAAACCGATCTCCGATCTCATCAAGGAATTGCAAAGCGCATTCGCACGGATGAGCCGGCACGAGTCTCTATCCTATTACCTGCCAGAGGATGCAGATTCAGACATGCCAACACAGATCGACCCACGATCAGACAATGGCAAGGCACCAGATGCACCAGGCAATGTGAGAATATCCGTGGCCAATGGCAAAGCTGTAATTACGTTTAACGCAACACCTGAAAATGATGTCGTAGGATATCGCTTGTATCGCTCCGTAAATGGTGGCGGATTCCAGAATCAGGGGCAAGTTGTCCTGGCAGGTGAATCCAGATCATTTACAGCATACGCCCAGGGTGGAAACTTCTCCTTCTATGTCACCGCTGTTGATGTGGCTGGCAAAGAATCTGCTCCTAGTGCTGCGGTAAGCAGTGCAGGAATGGCAGATCCACTCCCGGATGAGGAGATTAAGGAACCAATCACCGTTCCCGGAACCGTGGTTGACCCGGAAGAAAACCAAAATGATAGTGCCGCAACGACGGTTCCAGGTACACCAGGCCAGGTTAGCGTTGAAGCTCTCTCTCAAGGACTGCGCATTCAATGGGCCTCCAACCCGGAGACCGAAGGTGTGCAGAGTTATGCCGTCTATTATAGTGAAACGGGCTCTGCCCCTTACACTAAGATCGGAACAACCTCCGGTACTTCGATGGACTATGGAGTTCCGGCTTCTACGAGCGGATGGTTCAAAGTATCTGCAAGCAACAGTGCAGGAGAATCCGAGCCTTCCGTTGCCGTTCATTATCAGCCGTAATGGTAAAGCTGTACGGTTAACCCTTAAAACCCCTGTCCTCACTTTAAGAGGATGGGGGTTTTCTTTGCATCGTAAAAAGCCTGATTCGCATCCTCTGCAAATCAGGCTTTTATTTTTGTAACACCAGTTGCGCTTCATCCGTTCGTTAATCTTCGATCGTGGACAGATCACCTGTCGGCAAATCCAGCTCCCAGGCTTTCAGCACACGCCGCATAATCTTGCCGGAACGGGTCTTGGGCAGTTTATCCTTAAACTCGATCTCACGAGGAGCAGCGTGAGCTGACAAGCCCTCTTTTACAAAACGATAAATCTCTTCCTTCAATTCAGGTGTGGCTTCATAGCCTTCACGCAGTGCTACAAAGGCTTTGATGATCTCTCCGCGTGTTACATCCGGCTTGCCAATAACTCCCGCCTCGGCTACAGCAGGGTGCTCTACGAGCTTGCTCTCCACTTCAAATGGACCAATACGTTCACCCGAAGAGTTGATCACATCATCAATCCGGCCCTGGAACCAGAAATATCCTTCTTCATCCATATAAGCCGAGTCCCCGGATACATACCACCCAGAAAGCCTGAAGTATTCTTCATATTTGGCCGGGTTGTTCCAGATCTTCGCCATCATGGATGGCCATGGCGTTCGTATAGCCAAATTACCCATGCTGTATGGAGGAAGTTCCTGCCCCCGATCATCAATAATCGCAGCTTCAATCCCCGGCAGCGGCCGTCCCATCGAGCCTGGCTTAATAGGCATCTCTGGGTAGTTACAGATCAGCTGCGCTCCGGTCTCGGTCATCCACCAAGTGTCATGGATGCGCTGACCGTAGGCTTTCCAGCCCCAACGAACCACTTCCGGATTGAGCGGTTCCCCAACCGACATGACATGCCGAAGGCTGCTCAGATCATGCTGAGCAATGGTCTCATCCCCTGCGCCCATCAGCATACGAAAAGCGGTCGGTGCGCTATACCAGACGCTGACTTTGTTTTTTTCAATCGTACTGTACCAGTCTTGCGGGCTGAATCGTCCACCGCGGATGACATTGGTCGCGCCATTCAGCCACGGGGCGAAGATTCCGTATGATGTACCTGTTACCCATCCGGGGTCAGCGGTGCACCAGTAAACGTCATTCTCCCGTAAATCAAGAACAACCTTGCCTGTATAGTAATGCTGAATCATTGCATTCTGGACGTGATAGACACCCTTGGGCTTGCCGGTAGAGCCTGATGTATAGTGAATGATCAGACCATCCTCACGATTCAGCCATTCCACTTCCATTTCATCCGAGGCTGCAGACATCTCTGCATCAAAATCAATGAGTCCCTCTTCTGTTTGCGGACCTCCACCCACCACAAAAATATGCTTTAGTTCCGGCAGTTCCGCACGTTTAATACGTCCGAGGAGTTCCGGCGTAGTGACGAGCGCCACAGCCCCGCTGTCTTCCAGTCGATCCTTCACTGCCGTCTCCATAAAAGCTTCAAACAGTGGCCCTACAATAGCCCCGGCTTTCAATACGCCCAGCAGACTAAAATATAGTTCCGGACTTCTTGGCATAAAAATAAATACGCGGTCTCCCTTGGCAATGCCATATTTGCGCAGGACATTCCCGAAACGGCTCGATTGCTCACTGAGATCAGCGAAGGTATACGCTTCTTCACGCGAAGCATCACTGTATAACAGAGCCGTCCTCCCGCCTCTTCCCTCCAGTACATGACGATCAATCGCTTCATGCGCCATGTTGACTTTTCCGCTGGCGTGCCACGTAAAGTGCCTCTCCACCGATTCCCAATCAAACCGGCTTCGGGCCTCTGTGTAATCGCCCAGGTTAGATTCAGACACAACCGTTTGCAGCATCTCACCATGTGCTTGACTCATGCTTGCCAGCCTCCTTCAACTCGACATTTCGATTCCCGTTATGGGTTGCTTCTCATTGCCTTGGTGTTGACTGAACTTCCAGTTAGCGCTTACATTAATAGATAGAAATTCTCATCATGTGCCTGCCTGGCCAAACCGATGAACTCAAACCTGCTTGAATTGTGAACGTTTTTTGTCTAAGCAATTATAGCAAATCTTCACAATCATCGTCTATGGCTTTTCAATTTTTTGGTTTTTTGCTATAAGTAGGGGGAGAGAGGAGCATGAACCATGGAGCATATCAAGGAGTATCATATGCGTTCCATCTTCAAGTCCGGCCACCGAGTTACTGTAGAGGGACCCATGCCACCAGGGGCACTTACCGAGCTTGCTTTTCATCCCGATCTGGATGCCTTTCGTCGCCCTTCTGAGCAGCAGGAGGCCCTGGCTGAGATTGCGGCATTACCTGAAGGAAGAATCATCATCGCACGCGAAAATGAGACTATAATTGGATATGTCACCTTCCACTACGCTGATGAATGTGAGCGTTGGTCTGAAGGTAACATGATGGATCTCATTGAGCTCGGCGCTATTGAAGTGGCAGACGAATATCGTTCACTTGGAATCGGACGCGAGATGCTGCTCACTGCATTTGAGAATGGTCAAATGGAGAAATATATTGTTTTCACCACAGAATATTATTGGCATTGGGATTTGAAAGGCAGCGGCCTTACAGTGTGGGATTATCGCAAAATGATGGAACGATTGATGCAGACCGTGGACATGACCTGGTACGCTACGGATGACCCCGAAATCTGCTCCCATCCGGCAAACTGTCTTATGGTGCGCATCGGCAGTAAAGTCCCCCTATCGTCGGAAGAACAATTCGACCGTGTACGGTTTCGTCATCGCTTTATGTATTAATACATGAGAATCACCCGGGAATGATGAATTCGAATGATGTAAAATGCTGAAATACATGAAAAAAACCGCTTCTCTGCGGCAGTTCCATGTTGCAAGTTGGAATCTGCCCGTGATAGGCGGTTTGTTTATTTGGCATGTATCGTTCTCATTTTTAAGTCTATTGAATGGGATACAGATTACATGTTCTCAAGCATGTGTTCCACAATTCGGTGGGAACGCTGAGAAGACTGTACGGTAAATTCAGCAAAATTCACATGAGCCGAACCATCCGCTTTATCAGACATGCCACGCAGGACAACAAAAGGAACACGGTTCATGAAACTTACCTGCGCGACAGCTGCTCCCTCCATCTCGGCACATGCTCCGTTCATTTCGGTATACAGCATGTTTACGGTCTCTTTGTTTGCAATAAACTGATCCCCGGACAAAACCTTGCCAATCAGGTAGTTGGCTCCCTGCGCTTTACATGCCTCTTCCGCCAGTGCAATCAGTGCAGGTTCTGCCGGGAATGCAGAGGTTTCCTGATACGGGATCACTCCTCGTTCGAATCCAAGCGGGGTCACATCCATGTCATGCTGAACACACACGGAGGAGATCACGATATCTCCGATGTTCAGTTCTGGGTTCACCGCACCTGCCACACCAGTGAAAATAATCCGATCCACCTGAAAACGATCGATCAAAATTTGCGTTGTTACCGCTGCATTCACTTTGCCGACACCCGATTTGCAGACCACAATTTGCTTACCCAGCCATTCGCCTGCCACATAAGTAATCCCGGTTTGCTTCACCGTCTCCAATTGCTTCATGCCGGCCAGCAAAAGCTCCACTTCTTCATCCATTGCTCCAATGATACCGATTGTTTCGCTCATCTTCGAAACCTCCTGTTTACTGCCGGACCTTCCATCTCGCTCCGGTTTATCCACTCATGAAGCACAAAAGCTCCGTCTCCGGAGCTTCCGTATATCCACTATGTAGAGAGAATCTCTTCTCCCTTTCCTATTGTTTTACTTAGCCTGCATGGCTTACAGACAGACGAAGAATGGTTTCATGCGGCAAAATAACCCGTGGGTTCTCCACATTTTCCTTCTTCATCAACTTGGTCAGCAAACGCATGGCTACTGCGCCAAGGTCATACATCGGCTGTGCCACCGTTGTCAGCTGTGGACGAACCATGGAAGCCATACGAATGTTATCCACACTAATGATGGAGAAATCGTCAGGAACCTTCAAGCCTTCATCCTGAATGGAGTGGATGGCACCAATGGCCATTTCGTCCGTAGCCGCGAAGATTGCAGATGGTCTTTTCTTCAGTCCAAGGAAATATTTCATCGCTTCCACACCGGACTCGTAGCGATAGTTACCGATCCGCACCAGATCCTCCTGGTATTCCATTCCTGCGGCTTCAAGCGCTTTTTTGTAACCTTGGAAACGTGCATAACCGTTCGCAGGATCCTGCAGTGTACCACTGATCATGGCAATTTCCTTGTGACCATGACGAATCAGGGTATTCACCGCATCAAATGCCGCTGCTTCATGATCGATGTCAACGGAAGGATATGTTCCCTTCTCATCACTTGTTGCGCAGAGTACGATCGGTACAGCCGCTGACTGGAATGCCTGAATATGTTCATCCGTCACCGTTCCACCCATGAAGAGCAGGCCATCTACCTGTTTCTCCAACAGGGTATTAATGACACGAATCTCTTTTTCCTTCTTCTTGTCCGCGTTACACAAAATAATGTTGTAGTGATACATATTCGCAATATCCTCGATTCCGCGGGCAATCTCTGCGAAAGTCGAGTTTGAAATATCCGGAATAACAACCCCAACCGTTGTCGTCTTCTTGCTCGCCAAACCTCTGGCTACCGCATTCGGACGATATCCCAACCGCTCGATGGCTTCATATACTTTTTTGCGCGTTTGTGGCTTGACATTGGGGTTATTATTAACAACCCGCGATACCGTTGCCATGGACACACCAGCTTCACGTGCCACATCATAAATGGTTACCGTCACAGTACTTCTCTCCATTACCAGTAAATTTTCATACCATTTTCATTAAGATTTATATTACGACAAATTTTTGCATTAATCAATTAAAATAGGCTTTAGGACTCACTTAAAGCATTCGTGAGTGTGGACGAAGTAATATCCGAATGGGAAGTATGCCATACAGGAATTCCTTTTTTGACTAGAATCGCTTGCGGAGATTCGTGCTTAACTCCCAGCTTGTCCGCTGCTTCATTGGACACAGGGCGATCTTCCACAACATAAATGATGCCATACTTTACATTTTCATTAGGATTATTTTGCAAATAATCATTCATCTCCTGATAAGCATTAGAGCTGATCGGGCAGCGTGTACTATGCTTAAACAGAAGCAAGGGTTGGTCTTCGGTAGCCTCCACTGCGGAGTTTAGCTGTTCAATACTTGTCATTTTAGTCATGTCAGCCATTTGATATACATCCCCCTTTATCAGGAATACCGCTATGTTGAGCGTTTTCACTCTACGATATCTTAACAAAAAGCGCACGAAAAAGCCAATTTTCATGAAAACAAGCATTTTACACGTCAAAATTAGACAGCATTCGAGAAATGTGCATGCCAGACAAAACCGGATAATTGGCTCAGTCTGCGTTCCGTTGTTTCCATCCATTCTTCGTCGCCAGACTTCTGAGCGTATCCCATTATATCAAGCAGCAAATTAATGCGTTCGTTCACAGCTTGCTGCATATGATGTTCCATCTCACGATCTGTTGCATCTGGCCAAGCCAGCAATTGTTCATGAAGGAGATCTGCAAGTTCATTTTGCTTGCCAAAAGATAGATCCTGTTTCACTGGTTGTTCACCCAGCTTACTAATGCATGCTTTCAAATCCGGCTTGACCGGCTGAAGTACTTCGTAGGAAACACAATCCGCACATGCGAAAACAGGCACATTACGAATTTCCACTTTCTTGGCATAAACCACAGTTCTTAATTCCAATTCCATCACATGTCCGCATTTGCACAATTTGCGCACAGTCATCACCTCATTCGTTCTATACTCGTATACGTTACCATTCGACCTTTTTCCGCTTAAATCCTGCCACAAACCAGAGGTTGTACAAATTACCACTCTCCCCAAATGCAGGCTGTCGAATATAGGCATACATTCATATGTAACCGATTTCCGCACGGAGAACATGCACAATCATGAAGTGCTGCGTAGAATCTGTTACAATAAAAGCTGTGACATCCTAATCACCGCAAAAGGAGAGATGGTTGTGAGATTAACAGGAAAAAAAGTCATCGCCCTGGTCGATGAAGAATTTGAAGATCTGGAGCTATGGTACCCGGTACATCGAGTTCGTGAAGAAGGCGCTGAGGTACATCTGGCCGGAGAGAAAAAAGGTAAAACCTACATCGGAAAATACGGTGTTCCCGCTGAGGCGGAATACAGCTTCGATGAACTGGACAGTTCACAGTATGATGGTATTCTTGTGCCAGGGGGGTGGGCACCTGACAAGCTCCGCCGTTATCCCAAAGTCCTTGAACTGGTTAAGGAAATGCATGCGGACCGCAAGCCGATCGGACAGATCTGTCACGCGGGCTGGGTACTGATATCTGCCAAAATTCTGGATGGTGTCACTGTAACTTCCACACCTGGTATTCGAGATGACATGGAGAATGCCGGAGCGATCTGGAAAGATGAAGCGGTTGTTGTCGATGGACATATTATTTCGGCTCGTCGTCCACCGGACCTTCCTCCCTATGGCAAAGCATTCTGTGATGCTCTTGCACAAAAATAAAACCTTTAAAACAAATAAAGCCCTTCGCTCATCGCGAAAGGCTTTATTTGTTTACCTCCATTGAAATAGATAGAGTAAAAGTAAATATATTAATGTAGAGGTATTTTCATACAATCATTTGATTCAGGAAGCATTGGACCCGCTCTGCTCATCCGGGTTTCCTGTGGAGTCATTATAAACCTGCAATCGCTGCTCAATATCCGCGCTTGTTCTCAGGGCAAAGCAATCCCGTGCCGCCTCTTTCGCCGCCGCCGCTGATGTATTCAGTACTCTGTGCTTCACACGCAGCAAAGATTGCGGCGACATGCTCAGATTACGAATGCCCAGCTCCAGCCAGAGTGGAACGGAACGTTCGTCCCCTGCCATCTCCCCGCACACGCTGACCTCAATTCCCGCCGTATGAGCCGCGTCCACCGTTGCACGCAGCATACGCAGGACAGCCGGATGATAGGGATGATACATATGAGCAATCTGTTCATTCATCCGGTCTACAGCCAGCACGTACTGCACAAGATCATTGGTACCAATGCTGAAGAAGTCCGCTTCCTCGGCAAGCAGGTCGGCAATCATAACGGCTGCCGGCACTTCGATCATAATTCCTACCTGAATATGTGGATCATAAGCTAATTGGCGCTCATCCAGATCGGACATGGCTTCACGCAGAATCTCATTGGCCTGTCTGAGTTCTTCCACGGAAGAGATCATTGGGTACATGATCTTGACATTCCCCGCCGCACTGGCCCGAAGAATCGCTGTGAGCTGGGTCTTGAACAGATCCCTGCGGTCCAGACTAATGCGAATCGCCCGATAGCCCAAAAATGGATTATCCTCTTCAGGCAGTTCAAAATAATCCAGCTGTTTGTCACCGCCAATATCCAATGTACGAATAACTACGGATTGACCTGCCGTTTTCTCTGCCACAAGGCGATACACCTCGTACTGCTCCTGCTCACCAGGGAAGGTGGCACGATCCATGTACAAAAATTCTGTACGGAACAGACCTACCCCTTTTGCCCCGTGTTTTAGAGCCAGATCCAGCTCCTTGACAGAGCTAATATTGGAAGCCAACTGCAAGACAGCGCCATCCTTGGTGATGGCATCCACTGTAGCGAGCACCTGAAGCTGTTCCTTTTTCTTCAGCTGTTTGCTGCGAATCATCGTGTATCGTTCAATCGTCTTGCGATCCGGTTCCGTGAATACCAATCCGTTGTCGCCATCCACCACCAGCATATCTCCCGTCTCCACTGGCATGCCAACACTCGCTTCCAGACCGGAAACGAGGGGGATGCCAAGTGCACGGGCCATGATCGCCGAGTGTGACGTTTTGCCACCGATCAGGGTCACGATACCCAGCACATGAGTGGGATTTAGATGTGCCAGCTGTGATGGGGACAATTCCTTGGCTACAAGGATATAAGGCTGCGTATCCGAAGGGAGCGTAATCTCCGGGGCTCCCAGCAGATGCTTCAACAGTCGGTTACCCACATCCTTGATGTCGATAGCCCGTTCTTTCATATATTCATCATCCAGCAAATCAAACATAGTCACAAAATGGTCTATGGCTTCTTTTACTGCCACTTCTGCCGCTTTGTATTGCCGTTCAATAATGCCGCGAATTTCGTTCATGAACACGGGATCTTCCAGAATCGCCAGATGCGCATCAAAGATGCTGGACTCTTCCGGTCCTACGACTTCCTTGAACTCATTCTTGATAAATTCGATCTCATCCTTCGATGTCCGTATTCCCTCATACAGCCGTTCGAACTCCTGGGCAAGATCCACCGAATCCATCTTCTGATCCGGCAGATCCCATTCCCAACTGGGCAGGACAAATGCTTTGCCGATGGCTATGCCTGCAGCGCCGTTGATGCCTTGTATCTTCATTCTACCCCTCCAACGTTCCTGTCATAGAGCACCACGGACATGACGGATGCCTGACCTTTCTTGACTTGCTTAAATGGAGCAAAGCTCCATGATTTGACACGATCCGGGTTCGTAATCACCATTGGTGTAGTCAGCGATGCTGCCTCCGCCCGCAGTACGGCCAGATCAAACTTGATTAACAGCTGTCCTGGCTCCACGGTGTCCCCTTCCTGAACGAAGGCTTCGAAATGGCCTTTCAGCTGCGAGGTATCGATCCCGATATGCAGCAGCACCTCAAGTCCTTCCCGGGTTGAAATGCCCAAAGCGTGCATCGTTGGATACAGGTGCATGATCGTCCCGTATACAGGCGATACCAGCTCTCCTTTTTCCGGAACAAAGGCTACCCCATCCCCGACAAGCTTCGCAGCAAAAATCTGGTCAGGCACCTCTTCGATCGGCAGCATTTTGCCTTGTACCGGTGCACAGAACAGCACCTGCGGCAGATCTCTCTCAAGCAGTTTGGCGATCTCTTCCCGGATCAGTTCCGAATACGTGCCAAATACAACCTGGACGTTACCTCCACCAAGCTTGATCAGCCCGGCGGACCCCATATTCTTCATAGCGCCCGTATCGATGAGACGGTCATTGTGCACCGTCAGACGGAGCCGTGTAATGCAGGCCTCTACCTGCACGATGTTTTCCTTACCACCCAATGCTTCCAGAATCAGCGGAGCCTGATATGGAATATTGCCTACCCAGTCCTCCAGCATGGAGCCTTCTTCACGTCCTGGCGTTGGGATCTTAAACGTACGGATGGCCCAGCGGAACAGGAAATAATAGACCAGCCCGTATAGTATGCCAATCGGAATGAGCTTCCAAGCATTCTCTGATAGATGGAAGTTGAGTATGTAATCGATAATGCCCGCGGAGTACGAAAAGCCGTGCCGGATATCGAGCCAGTAACCTATCCACATTGCAAGTCCCGACATGACGGCATGTACAATGAACAGATAGGGTGCCGCAAACAAAAAGGCAAACTCAATCTGCTCGGAAACGCCCGTCAGAAAACAAACCAGCGCGGACGTAAGGAACGTCTTTTTGATCTTCGGTTTCAGATCTTCCCTTGCCTCCTGAATAATGGCGAAGGCAATCGCCGGTATGGCAAACATCATGATCGGAAATAAGCCTGCCATAAAATAACCTGCTGTTGGATCACCTGCAAAAAAGCGCGGCAAATCCCCCTGCACAATGTTCCCGTCCGGCGTTTCAAACGTCCCCAGTTGAAACCAGAACACATTGTTGAGCAAGTGATGGAGACCAAAGGCGACCAGCACTCTGTACAGAACCCCATAAATGAACAAACCAAAACCGCCGAGACTGTATTCCCAAGCGGCGATGGCGTTCAATCCATGCTGTAATATGGGAGCGACCCACAACATGAAACAGGAGAACAGCGCCGAGCAAAGCCCGACGATAAGCAAAACAAACCTGGAGCCGCCAAAAAATTGCAATATTTCAGGCAGCTTGATGCTCTTGAACCGATTATGTGTCACCCCGGCCAGAGCGCCGAGAATAATTCCAATTAAAGAAGCAGGCTGAATGGTTCCATCCCCGAATTGACGGGTCACCTGATCATATATAACGATACCGGCTAATGCGGCAAGTCCCGCTTGTCCGGCCTGGTTGGAGAGTCCCAATGCTACACCGACAGCAAACAAATACGGCAAAAAATAAAAAATACCGTGTCCGGCCACGGTAGACACTTCACCAACAACTTTCAATCCCCAGGCGTCCCAGGGCAAACTGCCAACACTCAGCAAGATTGCGGCTGCGGGCAGGACCATTGTAGGCAGCATTACCGCTCGTCCGAGCTGCTGCAAGGATCCGAGCCAATTCATGGCGACCTCTCCTTTCTATCCTAGATGGTAAGCTTTACGAAACGTTTTGTCAAAGCAAAACAGTAAGCTGAAGAAAATTTGATTTTGACTCATCAACCGTACAACCCAAAGACCACAGCAGCATGCTGCCTGACGACAAGGATGCAACCAAACTTAAAGAGTGTCTGCCATTCCTGCCACCTCTACAACAAAAAAATCCCGTTAACCTGAAGTTAACGGGATCATGTCTATATCTTATAACTGCTTAACCGCGTCCAGCACCGCGCAGAACGATGGAATCCTCCACCTTGATGCAGCGATTCGTTACCGCAGTCATTCCATTCTCAGCCGCAATCTGTACCGCCTCATCATTGTGAATACCAAGCTGGAGCCACAATACATTTGCTTTGATAGCTGCCGCTTCACGCGCAACTTCCGGGGTATATTCACTCCGACGGAATACGTTAACAATATCTACCGGCTCGGGGATATCCCCCAGAGTTGCATATACTTTCTCTCCAAGGATTTCTCCCTGTGCTTGCGGGTTAACCGGAATGATCCGATAGCCTCGGCTCTGCATGGCTTCCGCTACCATATAGGAAGTACGATCCGATTTGTCCGATAAGCCGACGACTGCGATGTTGCCTGCCTTGCGTAAAATTTGCCCAATTTCTTCACGAGTAGGGTTGTTAAATTCCATGTCCAAGCACCATCCTTTTCTGCTTAACGTGTTATTTTACTCTTTTACCCATTGAACCGAGGCGCCAAGCGCCTGCAAGTGATCGAAATATTGCGGATACGACTTGGCTACATGGTGTGCATCCCGAATACGAAGCGACTCCTTGGAACGAAGGCCAACTACCGTCAACGCCATGATGACGCGATGATCGAAGTGAGCATTAATCTCAACGCCGCCTTCCACGCCTTCCGGGCGACCGTGAACGATAATCTCGGCCTGGCGCTCTTCTACGTTAGCTCCAGCCTTCCGCAGCTCGTTCAAATAATCCGTAATTCGGTCACATTCCTTGTAACGCAGGTTCTCTACATTATAGAACCGTGAGGTGCCTTCCGCAAATACAGCTGCGGCTACCATCGCCAAAACCGCGTCCGTTGCCGCATCTCCGTCAAATTCGATGGCTTTCAACCGACCGTTACCCTGTACATGTACCACATCGTTTTCGTGTGTCAGCGGAACTTCCATCATGCGCAGAACGTCAACAATGGCGCGTTCTCCCTGTTTGCTCTGCTCCATCAAACGCAGAATCTTCACATCCGATTGTGTAACAGCTGCAGCAGCCAGTACCGCAGCCGAACCAGGATAGTCTCCCTGAACGGTATACGTTTGCGGTCGATAAGCCTGCCCACCAGGAACGCGGAAAGACATGTAGTCATCGCTCGCATGAATGACGATCCCTGCCTGTTCAAGCACTTCGAGCGTCTGACCAATAACCACTTTGGACTTGAGGTCATTCAGCACTTCAATCGTGCTGTCTTCCGCGAGAAGAGGAGTGACAAAAAGCAATGCGCTCAGATACTGGGAACTGACCGAACCGGACACACGGATATGTCCGCCCTTGGCATTTCCGCCCTTGATCGTAATCGGCAGACGTCCTTGCTCATGCTGCACTTCAACACCGAGCTGTCCAAGAGCATCAATCAGGTCGTCATGTGGACGTTTGCCCAAGGAATCCGGATAAGTATTCACAAAGGTAACTTCAGGACATAACGCAGTTACTCCCATCAGGAACCGGAGCACTGCACCTGCATTGCCTACATTCAACTCGCGCACATTACGCGGATGGCTGCCAAACCCTTGAATGACGATTTTGCTATCATCTTCTTCGAGGACAGCTCCAAGATCACGGATACATCTGCGCATCGCATCGCTGTCTTCGCTGTGAGCCGGGAAATGGATGGTGCTTGTACCTTCTGCCAGTGCTGCGGCGAGCAGGTAACGGGTAGTATAGTTTTTGGAAGAAAGGGCTCCAATTTCCCCGTTCAGGGTAGGGGTTGGTTTAACGATTACGTCCATGGGTGAAATTCTCCTTCATTGGTCAGATTAAGCTGCTAGGTAAAACGATTAAATATGGCACGAAGCCCATTCACCAAATTGACATCCCCCACACTGCTTGGGTATCATTATAGGCGTTAAGTCCATACAGAAAAGAGGACCTGAATATGACTCAAATTGCAGAAATTGAAACATCCGAGCTTCGCCGCCGTTTACAGGCGGGAGAGAAGCTTCAGATGATAGACGTCCGTGAGGACGAAGAAGTCGCGCAAGGCATGATTGAAGGAGCCAAGCACATCCCGCTCGGACAGATACCGGACAGATTGTCGGAAATCGAGAAGTCCGGTGAGATCATACTGATCTGCCGCAGCGGTTACCGCAGTGAGCGTGCCGCTGAGTATTTGCAGCAGCTCGGTTATGATGGCTGCACTAACATGGTTGGCGGCATGCTGCAATGGCAGCAGGAAGACTAAATCCATCTGGAGTAAGGAACCAAAACGCAGAGACATCATTGGACTGCAACCAGCAGTTTAGATAGGTCTGTCTGGACCCCTCTCCTCCACATTCAGTCTCAAACGGGCCATTTGGCCCGTTTTGTTATATCCCTACGTCAAACCCCTTCGCTGTTCACTTCACCAAGCTGCTCTGGGATGATTCCATCCATGATGTTTAAACACCAAAATGCAGTGGATACAAGCTTAGACGCGGTAATGCGCTAAAATTAAACGAGTCACTTCAGTTGCGGATAACTCGGTTGTATCCACTGTGTAATGTGCAAACCGGTATGCGTCCTTCCGTTCCTCCATAATGGTCTGGATGCGTTCCTCCGCATTGCCGGCCAGAAGGGGACGATTATCGCAGCCGCTCACGCGCTGTACGATCACTGCGGGATCAGCGGTCAGAGCGACAACCCAGCCGTTCTTGGACATCACGTCACAATTATCAGAGCGAAGTACCACGCCGCCTCCGGTCGCGATGACCTGTGCCTTTTTTTCTAATACTGAACATAACATGCGGCTCTCGGCATCGCGGAAATACGACTCTCCCTTATCTGTGAACAATTCCGGAATCGTACAGCCTTCCTCTTTCTCCACCGCGGCATCCACATCGATCAGTCGGTAACCCAGCTCGCGTGCAAGCATGTCGGCGACCGTTGATTTGCCGGTTCCCATCATCCCTATGAGGATAATATTGTTAGACTTGCTCAAGGGTGTACACTCCTTTATTTCAAGCATTTCATGAGCACTTTTGTCCTATCATAACACAGCCCTGCTGACGGGGGAAGGCCATAGCGCCTGAGGGAGATTGGGGTCTGCTGCCAGATCTGACCTGAAATGAAAAAATGGCCTGGAGTCATCCGGCATGCCGGAACCCCAGGCCATTCTTCAAGAAAGTGCCCCGAATCAGCTTCAGGAGCACTCCAACCTAATTAATCTTGTAATAAGTACATTATTCCATCCAGTTGTGGTGGAAGCTGCCTTCTTTGTCCACACGTTTGAAGGTGTGAGCGCCGAAGTAGTCGCGTTGAGCTTGCAGCAGGTTTGCAGGCAAGCGTTCTGTGCGGTAGCTGTCGTAGTAGGACAACGCGCTGGAGAAGCCAGGCACCGGAATACCTTGTTGTACTGCAGCTGCTACGACTTCACGCCAAGCATCCTGGTAGGATTCAACGATGTTTTGGAAGTACGGATCGAGAAGCAGGTTTTTGAGTTCTGCATCTTTGTCATATGCTTCTTTGATGTTTTGCAGGAACTGTGAGCGGATAATGCAACCGCCGCGGAAGATCATGGCGATGTTGCCGTATTTCAGATCCCAGCCATATTCATCGGAAGCTGCACGCATTTGGGCAAAGCCTTGTGCATAGGATACGATTTTACTTGCGAACAACGCTTTGCGTACGCTCTCGATAAATGCCTTTTTGTCTCCGGAGAACGCTTCTGCCTTCGGACCATTCAGGATTTTGCTCGCAGCTACGCGCTCGTCTTTCATCGCAGACAGGAAACGGGAGAATACGGATTCCGTAATCATGGACAACGGTACGCCGAGATCCAGGGCGCTTTGGCTTGTCCATTTGCCTGTTCCTTTTTGTCCGGCAGCATCCAGAATAACGTCAACCATTGGTTTGCCGGTTTCCGGATCGTATTTGGAGAAAATATCTGCCGTAATTTCGATCAGATAGCTGTCCAGTTCGCCCTGGTTCCACTCGGTAAAGATTTCGTGCAATTCCTCAACGGACACATTCAGTACGGATTTGAGCAGGTGGTAAGCTTCACCAATCAACTGCATATCTCCGTATTCAATGCCGTTGTGGACCATTTTCACATAGTGTCCGGCACCGTCCGGTCCGATATATGTACAACAAGGGTCGTCACCAACTTTGGCAGAGATGGCTGTCAGAATCGGTTCAACCAGTTTATACGCACTTTCCTGTCCGCCTGGCATAATGGAAGGGCCTTTCAGCGCGCCTTCTTCACCGCCGGATACACCTGTACCAATGAAGCGAATGCCTTTGTCTTCCAGCTCTTTGCTGCGGCGTTGGGTATCAGGGAAGTATGCGTTACCTCCGTCAATAATGATGTCACCCTCATCCAAATGAGGCAGCAATTGCTCAATGGTCGCATCGGTAGCTTTACCGGCTTGTACCATGATCAGGATTTTGCGTGGGGATTCCAGGGATGCCACGAACTCTTCAATGGAGAACGTGCCTGTGAGGTTTTTGCCTTCAGCTTCTTTCAGAAGATCATTGGTTTTCTCCGGGGAACGGTTGAATACCGACACCGTGAAGCCTCTGCTTTCAATGTTAAGGGCCAAATTTTTGCCCATTACTGCAAGTCCAATGACACCGATCTGTTGTTTTGCCATCTGGGTCCTCCATCCTTTGCTCCAATAATTTTATTGAAATTGACTCTCAACAATACCCCCATTTTAACGGTTTTACGCATGGAAGTGAACCCCGTACCCCTGTTACGCAACGAGAAAACACCTCAAATGTCTGAGGTGTTCATCGTATTTTCATAAATGCGGCCTTCGTGCTCAACCTTCGAGCATCAACATATGTCCGGACAGACGCTTTAAAGCTTCCCGGCAGATGTCGGCTTTCTCCGCGTTTTCCATCTGAATGGCAGCGTGCAAACGCTCCAGTTCATCATCAATTTCCATCCGCAGAAGCATGAGCCGCTCTTCTCCTTCTCGTGATAGAAACATCTCTTCCATCTCCTCCGCCGTCGGCGCGGGTTCCTTTTGAAAAATGACACGCTGTTTGAATCCGGATACTTCCACGAGACGTATAACCTCACCAAACAATATGTTCTCCACCGTCATCTGCTGATCCTTGAAACGTTTGACAACCGCATGCCCACGTGTATCCCCAATCAGCTTCTCCAGCCATTCCGCCAGCTTGGCGTCCTTAATAATGTAATCGCCTGTCATTTTGTAGTTCCCACTGCGTGTCTGTTGAAAACGGAGCTTTACCAGTTTGCGCCCGGTGCGGACAGACAGAATAAAAAAGGATTCATCCTCGCTCCAATATAGTGAATACCCTTCACGAATAAGGTCTTTGATCAAATTTTGGATATGCCGACGGTTGAACCGCAGCTCCAGATTGCAATATTCAACTTCATAACTCTTATTCACGGCACTCCCCTCCATTTGTACCGGATGTGTTCCGGTCCTCTTCTTCCATTGCTTCTTCCGTATCGGCTTACCCTATTTTATACTTCATTTTATGTAAGGGTACTTGGTTATTTGACTATTTTTCATCGAATGAAGCGGGGGAATTGATGTTTCCGCGGATGCACAGGGGCAAGCCCCCGAATTTCATGATATAATGGACGCGAAATGGAGGAATACAGATGACTTTCTCGGGTTTTAACAGTAACGATTTTGATGTATTTCAGGTTCCCGGGTTGGAACCGCGTATGGAAATGCTGATTGAACGGGTCCGGCCCAAGCTGGAAGAGCTCGGTACAGAGCTTACACCTTTTCTTACTGAGTTAAGTGGAGAAGAGATGTTTGTTCATGTGGCCAAACACGCGCGCCGTACCGTCAATCCGCCAAAAGATACGTGGGTAGCCTGGGCATCTTCCAAACGGGGATACAAAGCACTGCCTCACTTCGAAGTGGGCATGTTCGATACACATGTGTTTGTCATTTTTGCCATCATCTACGAAAGTCCGAATAAGACAACGTTCGCAGAAGGCCTCGAACGCCAGTTGAACGAAGTCCGCAGCAGCCTGCCTGGTACGTATTACTGGTCCATGGATCATATGGCGCCCCACGGTACACTGCAGAAGGACATGCAGAATGAGGATTTTGATAAAATCATTACGAAGCTGAAGACGGTGAAAAAAGCCGAAGTGATGTGCGGTCTGCGCATCGATCGTGATGATCCGCTTGTTGCTGACGGGGACAAGTTTGTGGAGACGGTGCGCTCGACGTTCACAACGTTACTCCCACTGTACAAGATGTCTTTTGCTTAATTGGTAAAAATTCTGACCATCAACAACATTTCAGATAGAAATGACTCTCGAAATGTTGTAGCGTTTATAACAAAAGGAGTTCCAATACCGATTATACCGGTACAGGAACTCCTTTTATTTCATTTGGCCGGTGCTGTGCGATACGGTCTTCGTGATAACACAAAATGCACAATCGCAAGCCCTGCCATGACTATGGCACTTCCGATAAATGGTGCGGGGTGGCTGATATGATCCCACAGCAATCCTGAAACGATTGGCCCTACGACCATGCCGGATCCCTGGAGGGTGAGGAAAAATCCCCAGATCGCTCCGCGTTCTCCCTTCGGGATGAGAGTGGCCACGAAGGTGTTCCATGCCGGCAAAATCATCGCATAACTCACCCCAACCAGCATGACGATGCCGAAAACAACCGGGATGGATGTTATTAATGCAAATGCGAACAGACTTGCAGAGGCCAGCAAAAAGCCCATATGCAGAAATAGGGATGTTCCGAACCGATCCACCAATTTACCCACGGGAAGCAATGCAATGACCGTTATCCCGCCACCTGCAATGAGCAGCAAGCTATAGAGGTTGGGTGAAATATGCAGGTCTGTTCGGGTATACAACGTAATGACCGGACTGAGCAGGCCAATCACAAAAGATTGCATGAACAGGGCTGGATATACGAGTGGATTCACATTAAGCGTGCTGCGTACCCGCTGCAGAGTGCCCTGAACGCTCTTTTTGAGCCTGATCAATGGTGTAAGCAGGGTCGGCTTCGGCGGAACCTTAACCGCTGTTCCCGTCGTTTCTGCTGCGGCATGCTGACCTTCCACCACGACGCGGCCCGGAAGAATCATGGCGACCAAAATAACGAGAACTGCACAGCCAAGAAGCACCAGAAATACAGTACGATAATCGTGATCCGTGCGCTCAAGCAGCCAGTTCATGCCCACCGGTCCAAGTCCTGTTCCACCCAGAGCGGCCATTTCCAGCGCCCCCATGGCTGTTCCGTTTTTGTTCTGAGGTCCTGATAGGGCAGTCACCCCGGTCATGGCACAAGGCCAGAGTGGGGAAGTCCCCACACCCAGAATCAGACAGGCCATGGCAAGTCCAAAAGCACTTTTGAAAAATATAATCATGATTACAGCGATCAATGTACAGATCAGGGCCGTCACCATCGTTGCACGAAACCCGATACGTTCGGCTGCCCAGCCCGATGGAGCCCGGAACAGATTATCACCCAGGTATTGCAGGGCAAAGGCCACACCAATTACTCCTGCAGACAAGCCCAAAATATTATCCATATACACTGGCAGAATGGCGACCAGCAGAGCTCCTTTAATCACTTCAACCAAAAAAAGTGTCAGCCACATCGCGATAAAAAACGGTGATCGCAAAATTTTGGCTGGTTTTGTATCTGTATGCATTCTTTTTCCCCTTTCGGTGTTCACTGGCCCATTTCCTATCCATACTGTAACCGTCAGGAACACGACCAAATCTTAGCAATTTGAAAATTTGTCAAGCCGACCGCTTGCATTCGGTTCTTAATTTGCTATACTCATCTTTGTTTGACATTTTATCAGGAAAGGTTGTGACAGCACTGATGGATCACCGCCGTACGCCGCTGTTTACCGCTTTAAAAAATCACGCGGCACTCAATCCGGTGCAATTTCATATCCCGGGACATAAAAAAGGGTTGGGAACGGATACCGAATTTCGTGAATTTATCGGCGATAATGCCCTCTCCATAGATTTGATCAACATCGCTCCGCTGGATGACCTTCATCAGCCTACCGGTGTCATTGAGGAAGCGCAGATTCTGGCAGCCGATGCTTTCGGAGCCGATTATACCTATTTTAGTGTGCAAGGCACAAGCAGTGCGATCATGACCATGATTTTGTCGGTATGCGAACCGGGTGACAAGATTATTGTGCCCCGGAACGTGCATAAATCGGTCATGTCTGCCATTATTTTCTCAGGTGCGAAGCCTGTATTTGTCTCTCCTGCACAGGATGCCAATCTCGGTATCGACCATGGCGTGACTACAGGTGCTGTACGACGTGCGCTTGAGCGCCATCCTGACGCCAAGGCATTGCTGGTCATTAATCCAACGTACTTCGGTGTATGTACAGACCTGAAAGAGATTGTCGAACTGGCACACAGCTACCAGGTCCCTGTACTGGTGGATGAAGCACATGGCGTGCTCATTCATTTCCATGAGGATCTGCCGCTGTCTGCAATGGCTGCCGGAGCAGACATGGCTGCAACCAGTGTGCACAAGCTGGGCGGTTCCATGACACAGAGTTCCGTGCTGAACCTGAACACCAAAAATGGATTCGTGAATCCACAGCGTGTACAGACTATTCTCAGTATGCTGACTTCAACGTCCACTTCGTATATCTTGCTTGCTTCACTTGACACGTCAAGACGCAATCTGGCACTGCATGGTCACGAAATGGCGCAAAAGGCAATTGATCTGGCCCAGTTTGCCAGACGCACCATTAATGATATTGACGGACTATATTGCTTCGGCAAAGAGCTGCTCGGTACTGAGGCAACCTTCAATTATGATCCAACCAAAGTAACCATTCATGTTCGCCACCTGGGTATCACAGGGTATGAAACGGAGAACTGGTTGCGGGAACATTACAATATCGAGGTCGAGCTTAGTGATATGTACAATATTCTGTGCCTCATCACTCCTGGCGATACGGATGAATCTGTGGATATCCTGCTGAACGCACTACAGGATCTGTCCCGTACGTATTATCAGGTGAACCCTGCACATGAATTGGTGGTTAAGGTTCCAGACGTGCCACAATTGATGCTCACACCTCGTGATGCGTTCTATGGGGATACGGAAGTCATTCCTTTCAAAGAATCGGCAGGACGCATTATCTCTGAATTTATTTACGTGTATCCGCCGGGAATTCCGATCCTGCTGCCAGGTGAGGTTATTACTCAAGAGAACATCGACTACATCATCGATCATGTCGAGGTTGGATTGCCGGTCAAAGGTCCTGAAGACCGCAGCGTGACAAATGTCAAAGTCATTGTGGAAGCAGATGCGATTTTCTAACGCCACGTGATGATATCGAAGGACCAAGCTCTGGCTTGGTTCTTTTGTTTTTGGAGTGCAAGCAACATGCACTGGAATACATACGAATACACGTAATAAAACAAAC
This sequence comes from Paenibacillus xylanilyticus, assembly GCF_047246825.1. GTDB lineage: Bacteria > Bacillota > Bacilli > Paenibacillales > Paenibacillaceae > Paenibacillus > Paenibacillus xylanilyticus_B. The sequence goes on from NZ_JBFOLB010000002.1 coordinate 458,941, forward strand.
AAAAGGCCCCTTGAAATCAAGGAGCCTCGTTGTTCTATTCCATAAGTTAAATTACTCTTGTCCTGCAACGAGCTCGTTGTATGCCGCTTCAACACGGTTCCACTCGGCTTCGTCTTCAATATTGTAGAGCACCATTTCCTCGTTTTCTTCTTCCATACGCAGGATGATGCCGTCAGCTTCAGGATTGTTACGTTCCAGTAGGAGCGCATAAACATGGTTTTCCACGTCAAACGTCTCCACCAAAACCATCTCCACGTCATTTCCGTTCTCGTCTGTCAGAGTCAGAAGAACTTCTTCATGCTCGTGGTCGTGGTCATGGTCGTGACCGCAGCCGCAGGCATCGCCGTGTTCATGTGTGTGATCGCTCATTGATATACCTCGCTTTGTAAATAGAAATTGTGTAACCTTGCATATCGTAACATGTTCGCAGAGCTAGGTCAATTTACTCAGCAACGTTATTTTTCGCTTCAATCGTTTAGCGCGGTAATGATTTTCTCAGCCACCAGCACGTAATTGCTGTTTGCATTTTCTTTAATATAAAAGCCGACCTGGTATTTGCCCGCACGGCTAAAATCATACGTAAAATCGTACGTTCGGAACCAGAAATTATCCTTCTGGGTTTTGAGCTCCTGAGACTGGATATCCTTCACCTGTCCACTCGGATTGGTAATCGTCACCTTCACTGCAGCTACATCCGTTGTTAAGCTGTCCACTTGAGAAAACACATTGAATTTCAATTTGCCAACGTTCACATTGCCAAATACCGTGTCTCCCTTAAACAGAAAAATATGTACATTCGGCTTAATCACCGTTACTCGCTTGTTGCTGTTATCCCATTTGGCGATCCCTCCTGCTTCTCTCACAGGTACGTAGGTCGTTCCATCAATTAGATAACCTCCATCAGCTGCTTCCTTGCCGTTAATGAGAACCCGAATCTTCTCGTTTACGGAATCCGCAAACAATAAAGACCCGCCGAGCAAGGAGAATACCGTGACACACAGCAATATTCTTTTCCATTTCATTCCGTCAATATTCCCTCCCCTGCTGCAAGCTGTTGTACATTTATACTGCAGGTTTCACTACAAAGTTGCGCTGTTTTTCATCATTTTTCATTTTTTATCCAGAAAATTTACCACCCCTTGGAACGATCAAAAAAGAGGCATTTCTCATTCGAGATCGCCTCTATAACTTGGTTATTGTAAATCCGTGCTTACACGAACTTATCCTGGGATATTTCAGCGTTACATGGTTAGGATGTGGTGTGTCGAGTCAGGATGCATGGAACCCCTTTACCCACTGCCCCTGGCGTCCGCATGCGTGCGGCATAATCCATGCCTTGTACACAGGGCGTCTTACATCGCTCACATACATCCGAGGTGACCAATTTCATGGATACACGGAGTTTGTCACTTTTTAACGCTGGTGCCTTTTTGCCTTTTGCCTTTGCCATCCCGGATTCCCCATTTCCGCAAGTGCTTACTGATGTAGTGCATCATATGGGGATTCGCCCGGTTTGGTGTCAAAGCCGTGAACTATTCCGATGTAAAAGTTTAGATAAAACCGCCGTTTACACGCATTGTCTGTCCAGTGACCCATTGGGATTCAGGGCTGACGAGGAAAGAAATGACGCTTGCGATATCCTCCGGCTCGCCCAAGCGACCAAATGCATTCATTTTACGCAACCCTTCCAGCTGCTGTTCGGTCTTGCCGACGGCAAACAGTTCCGTATTCACTGGACCTGGCGCTACGGCATTAATCGTAATTTGTTTGGACCCAAACTCTTTTGCAAGCTGACGGGTAATTTGCTCCACTGCCCCCTTGGTTCCTGCGTACACACTATATCCAGGAAACATCTGTCCATTCACGGAGGTTGAGAAGTTCACAATTCGCCCTTTGTCCTCCATATACTTCAGCGCTTGCTGACAGGCAAAAAACGTGCCCTTCACATTAATCGCAAACTGCTCGTCAAACTCTTCCTCGGTCACTTCCGCCAGAAGGGTCGTTTTCATAATCCCCGCATTGTTGATCAGAATATCCACTTTGCCCAGCTGGTTAATCGTTTCGGAAAATAAACGCTCCACCTCATTTTTTCGTGCCAGATCAGCCTGAATGGTAATGGCACGAACGCCCTTTTGCCGTGCAATTTCTGCCACTTGCTCAGCCTTGTCTGGGCTGTTCGCATAGTTGATGACGACATCTGCTCCAAGCTCCGCGAGCTGTTCCGCAATGCTCCGTCCAATTCCCCGCGACGAACCTGTTACGATGGCGACTTTACCTGATAATTTTTTCATAAAATTAATCCCTCCCTATGTTTAGATGAAGCATTCCTAGCACCACCAGCAACCAGACCTGCTCGAATTCCTCATCAATCGTCTGACTATGCCATTCATAAGCATGTGCCGGGTGATGAAAGCGAGCCGTTGCATGTAAGATTGCTGCCGCTACTTTTCCAGGGCTCTTTATATTAAGATGGCGATCCTGCTGTATAATCTCAGTCAAATGCTGTGTTAACTGCTCCACATGTCTGTAAATAATATCTGCTGATTCCTGTGTGACCCTGGCATACATTTCAAATAACTCTGTGTCAGAACTCGCATAATGACGCTTAAGTTGAATCAAAGTCTCGATGTATAATTTTAGATGTTGTATTCTTTCTTCCGGGTTACTTCTCTCCCGTACGACTTTCCCGAGTGGAGCAATAATCTCATCTTCCAGCCACTGCGCAGTTACGCCTTCGAGCAATTCCTTCTTGCTGGCATAATGTCTGTAAATGGTTCCATGACTCACCCCAAGTAATTTGGCTACATCTGTAACGGAAGTTTTGGAAACGCCATAACGCCTGATCGTTTCCTGCGCAGCTGTAATGATTTGCTCTTTAGTTAGAAATTCAGAAGCTTTGTCTTTTGCCATATCAACGAGATGATTTACGTTTAACCATCTACTTGTCACCTCCACCCTGAGGTTAGATTATCACAGATTTTAACAAATGACAAATAATGATTTTTGTCATTTGTTATCGATTGAGTATGTATGGATTGCTCAAAACAAAAAAAAGAGCCCATCATGAGCTCTCTACCTATTTTCACTTATGAATTGACTTAGAAAACGTACTTAAACAATAAGAATAGAACCACCAGAATTCCGCCAAGAATCAGCCAGTTGCTGATTTCCCACCAAATGCCCTTACCTCCACCCGACACGAGCTGTTGTTCACGCTCATGATGACGCTGACTGTGTGTTTCGGTCTCCGAGGCATGGGGTGGCTTGCTAAAATCCATCATATGCATCCCCCTCTCCAGCACTTTTTTTCATCAAATTCCATTATAACCCATAATTGAGTACAGAATTAGTTATTCATCTAATCTTAGTGATTCTGTAATCTATTCGGCAGACAATTCACTCTCTGTAACCCATTTATGATTTTTCACCAAATGCCCGCCGCTGGATGGTGTGTAGTCCACCATATATACTGTCGTTTGTTCAGCGGAATCAATGGTGGCCTTGGCCCCATCCATACCAGACATGTGATCAGCGTTCAGTACAACATCCGTTCCGGCTGCATAGGGTTGATCTGTATGATCCTGGATCTCCTCCTGGACCACCCATTTGTGATTCTTCACCGGGTCTCCCCCCGTTGTCGGTGTATACGTAACAGCATAAGCGGTCGTTTCATACGCTCCAACGATCGTCGCTTGGGCCCCTTTCATTCCAGACATATGGTCGGCACTCATTGTCACCTGGCTGCCGACAGGATATGTAGGATCGGTCATTTCCTTAATCCCTTCTGGCAGCTCTCCCGAGTCGGAATGGTGCATTTCTCCCGTAGTGGCTGCATGATCGTTACTGCTGCTGTTCTGATCTGCGCTTTCACTTTTGCCACATCCACTTACCATTAGACTTCCAGTGATCAACAGCGTCATCATCATCATCATTGCGTACTTCTTCATAGTTACACTCCTTTGGGTTATGAATCTCAATGTTAATAATATACCCCATACGGGTATATTTCAATCGTTATGCTTTTCCCATTACTGGTTTAAAAATAAAAAACACCTTCAACATCGGTATCCCTTTTTTGCCAAAGGACAGCCGTTTGAAGGTGCTTTAGATTTCTGAGTGAGCATTTATGTGATCTACGTAATTACGCCATTTCTACAGTTACATTCACATTACCTTTGATGCCTTTGGAGTATGGGCAATAGTCATGGGCCAGTTTGACAAACTTATTTGCTGTCTCCTCGTCCAAGCCTTCGATTTTAACTTCCAGCTCAACTTCCAACTTCACTCCGTTATCTGAAGGATCCGTAACAAGCATTACGGTTGCAGCTACTGTGCTTCTCTCAATTTCCACCTTATGTTTCTTCAATTGAAACTCCAAGGCAGAGTTAAAGCAAGCACTGTATCCGGCTGCAAACAGCTGTTCCGGATTCGTAGCCGTGGTCACTTGGCCGCCAAGCTCTGGAGGTGCAGCAACATCCAGCATAAACACGTTATCCGGCGATTGCACGATCCCTTGACGTCCACCTGTATTAATTACTGTTGTTTCATATAATGTTTTCATTTTTATTTTCTCCTCTGCATGATTATTTTTTATTTTTTGTTAAGTGATTATTCTTTCGTTTTGTTTACAATTAGATTGTACACAATTTAATTGTGGTTGTAAATAATTATTTGTAATAAAAAAAGAAGCCGCCCATCTGGCGACTTCTGATTTTTTGTATTTTATTTCAATAGGTACCTTATAGAAATGGAAGACCTCGCTCCCTATCAGACATGAACGAATATTATCGTTCCTCCCCAATCTGCTCTAAAAGATCTCTCTAACTTCCTTTTCATGTTCACTCTAAATAAGAAAAAAGCCCTTGCTACGCAAGGACTTTTCGTTATGATCTGTAGTGGGCTCGAACCACTGACCCCTACCCTGTCAAGATAGTGCTCTCCCAGCTGAGCTAACAGATCATGATATCATATGGTTTTCCAATGAAGTAACAGTATCATACCAAGTAAACGCGTACAATGTCAATGGTTTTGTTGGTTATAATCAATGAAATTAGAGCAAACTAAGGAATGATTACCATTTCAACCACGAGGTGACCTTTGTGCAAAACGTAAAATATCGTAAGCCGCAGTTACATAACAAAAGATTTGGCTTCACACTGACCCTTATCATACTCGTCGCTCTCACGATTTCTGCCTGCAGTCTAGAGCGAGATGAGCATACAGTACAGTTCCAACAATTACAGCAACCCAATGAAACGGATGATCTGCCGGTATGGCTTGACGTCTATTCCAAATCCGTCAATCAGGATGTTTACTCACCTCAGGGAGACAGTGAATTTTTGCCCTGACCTGCTGCAATCCTCACTCATCTTCGTCCCATTTCCTGGAGTAGGCTTTTTTGGTCACGTAATACAATAAAGCAATCATTCCGGCGGACATTAAGAGTGTAATGGTCATAATCCCTGCCATGCCCATCACTCTCACCTCCTCTCCCATTATGTTCCAGACTCAACTATACAGGAAAAGCGATTTTTTGTATAATGCAGTCTGATATGTCTCGCATGAGCAGAAAGAAGGAATGGAATTGGCAGCCGAAATTAGTTATGTAACGACAGAAGAACAACTCCAGCAAGCATTGGGCATTCGCCATCACGTTTTTGTATTGGAGCAGCAGGTGCCTGCAGAAATTGAAATTGATCAATATGACGTCATCAGCCCTGATGTACACCATGTGTTATTAAGTACAGACGGACAGGCTGTAGCCACAGGACGCCTTATCTACTACAGCAAGGACACCGCCAAAATGCAGCGAATCGCTGTGCTCGAGTCTCATCGTTCATTCGGTTATGGACGTGTTCTCCTACTGGCCATGGAAGAGCGGGCACGCGAGCTTGGCCTGGCTTACTCTGTGCTGGATGCTCAATGCCAGGCACAGAAATTCTATGAGAAACTTGGTTATGAAGTGATTTCGGAAGAACCTTTTTATGACGCAGACATTCTGCACGTCCGCATGAGAAAGAGTTTGTAAAACCTTATCCCTGGTGTGAATCTACATGTAATGCATACTTATCTTTGATTCGGACAGGCTAAAGAGGAACTCAAATTCCCATTTAGTCAGACAAGGAGAGTGTGACATTATGGATCAAACGACACGCGAAAGCTTCACGGCAGTACAAAAAAATGGTGACGGCAATCTGACTGGCTTTCAAACTTCATCCGGACGCATACTGGATTACCAACAAGCCCTGACAGAAGTACAAGCAGGAGCCATTGCCGGTGTGAATGTATTCAAAGGTAAGGATGGGGAAATGTACATTCGTGGTGACGCGGACGGCGACCCATCCAACAATCTCGACCAACTCCCTACTTTTTAAATCAGTATTTTGCATCATTCGATTCCACCCGCTCCGGGGTTCAATATATAGACGAATAGGACCATTTCGATCTATATATTGAAGATGGAAGTCGCTTATTGGATTTATGCAAAATGCTCAAATAAATGAACGCGCAAGCGCCAATCCGGCATACCGGGTTGGCGTTTTTAATTCTATATGATGTCTTTCCTAGTACTCCAAAAAATATTTTACAGCATCGCCGGCAGGCTGGCTTTTGCGGATCGGCTGCGGCTCCTGTTCCCATGCCTGCAAGATTTGTATCCCTTCCAGGGTGGACTTGTTCTCCCACACAATATGCTGCCTGCGCTCAAGTTCCAGCAATGATTCGTGAATGAGTGCCCGACTTCGTCCCGTCTTATTCTCCAGCTCATCCATTCGGGGCACACGTCGCCGCTGTCCAGCATAATTGACGATAATTCGTAAAATTTTACGTTCAAAATCGTTTAACATATCCCTGCCTCCCCATCCTTATGAAGTACCGGACGCCATGCCAGAACGCCTTGCTCCAGAAATGTTCGGGGTGACCCGTCTGCGCCTGCGGATGCTCTGATCCTCCCCCCATGCACACTGTTAATTCGAATCTGCCGCTGCGTGATATGCCCTGCACGATCCATGTACACGAGTTCCACCATCTGACCAATATACTTTCCCAGCATAATCATCCCTCCAATAAGAACGTTTGTTTGTATATCCTATTATATGCGAACATAAGTTCTTTATTCAATGACTAAAAAAAGGATTTTTATACAGGGGATTTTGCATATATCCATTTAGCGATTTCTAACATTCAATATATAAATCAAGGTTTTTTTTCGTCCATATAGGGGCTAGAAGAATCGAATAATGCGAAATAACGACAGTAAAAAACCAGACTTCACCTCTGTATCAGGGAAGCCTGGTTTTTCTTTAATGTCGGTCTGATTCACTGAATTGGACTTTTTTTAACTGCTGCGTATTCGGATTAAAATCAACATTGACATACACTGCAAATTGTTTGCCGTCTTTGCCCCGCACCCACAACTTGAACTGTTCTCGGGATTGATTGGCCGTCAGTGAGGTGCGTCCAATGTGTTTGTAGTCCAAGATGTCCACATTATACTTGGTCTGTGTTTCTTTTACTGCGATGATTCCCCATTTCGCATAATCGGGAACGGGTGCCGCTAAACTGGTGGTTAGTCCCGTCAAACTCAGCATAACCGTCATCAGGGTAACGATGAACATTCTCATATCAATCACTCCTTGGGGCTTGTTTTCGTTAGCCTGCCCTGGGGGAGTTCGTTTTACACCATTAGGTAGATGATTTAGTTTAGAGGCTGCTGAACCCAGCGGACAATCTGAATAATGATTTGATGTCGATTCAATGGAGGATTGAAACTTGCTCCCCAGTCCCCTGACCACAGATCATTCGTTGGATAAGGATCAGACGGCTTATCCAGTCCGTACTTTTCCTCCAGAGCCTCTCTCGTTTGTTGATCCAATTCTACTTGGTGATTAACATATGCAGTAACCTGCTCGCCGGAATGAAATAAAAAAATACATATAGCAAATGCAGCGATAAACCAACGTTTAAACAAAAACTTGTCCTCCCTTTTGCTTCCATAGCAAAAAATATCTAGTTGTTCTGATTGTACTTGTATTGCATTTAATTGGAAACCAGAAATCCAATATACTGCGTACGTCTTTAGGCCCAATTATGATATCTTGGGTTTGATTTCCATGTTCTATGTGTAATAGGCCTTGATGGCGCACTCTACTATCTGAACACCCATTTCGAGGAGGTTATGCCCGAATGTTCAAACGAATGGATGAAATCTTGATTGAGATCCCCAATGTCGAGAAGCCCGATCCAAATGCAGCCGCATCCATACAGGAGCTGCTGGGTGGCAAATTTGGAGAAATGTCAACGTTGAACAACTACCTCTATCAGTCGTTTAATTTTCGTTCCAAGGAAAAATTGAAGCCTTTCTATGACCTCGTCATGAGTATTACAGCCGAAGAGCTGGGTCACGTGGAGCTGGTGTCCCACGGGATTAACCAATGTCTCAGAGGTTCCACCGAGTACAAGGAGCCAGATGATACTCCTTTGGGTTCCGTGAAGGATGCACGTCTATCCTATCACTACCTGGCAGGGGCACAGGGAGCCATGCCTTTTGACTCCATGGGCAATCCGTGGACTGGTGCAAATGTGTTCAACAGCGGCAACCTGGTCGAGGACCTGCTGCATAACTTTTTCCTCGAATGCGGAGCAAGAACACATAAGATGAAAGTTTACGAGATGACCGACCATCCCGCGGCCCGGGAAGTTGTTGGTTTCCTGCTCGTACGCGGCGGTGTACACGTAGTCGCCTATGCCAAAGCGCTTGAAATTGCAACCGGGGTGAATGTAACCAAATTGGTTCCGATCCCTTCTCTGAACAACAAAGCATTTACCGAAGCCCGGAAATACGAAGAAAAAGGTGTACACACGAAGCTCTATACCTATAGCGATAAAGACTTTAATGCCATCAGCCAAATTTGGAAAGGAACACACCCTGAAGATGGACAACCTCTGGAAGTCATTCAAGGTGTTCCAGAAGGATTCCCGATTCCTGAAGCACCTGCGGTGGAAGAAGAATTTGCTCCTGGCATTTCCCATGAGGATTTCGCAGAAATTGCACGTCGTCTGAAAATGGCAGGTAACATTTCGGATTGATAAGCATTAGCATAATCATGACATACATTATATAAGCCCTCGTATCCTGCCAAAAAGGGATCTGAGGGCTTATGTTTTATACTTACTCTTGAATCTCGTCTGCGTTATCTATGAATCAGAGCCCCATTTCTATCCTTCTCGACCCCACAATTGATCAGCTCTTTTCATTCGCTTTCATGTTTTTGCACCGGTTCTACCGGCTCCACGTCTCGAACCTCGAGTTCAACCTGCGACTGATCTTGATCCACTGCCAGCGCATCTCGCATGCGCACTTTCCAGGTCCCTGTACCCGCCTGAAACTCGACATCTTCAATGACGGGAACGCTTATCTTTTCTCCATCAGGCAGATAAAGTCCGCCGCGAATTGCATCCGCCTCACTGATCTTTGCCCCATCCGGAGTAGCGGCGGTATATTCCGCAATGGATTCTGCTCTTGCCCGACCTGGATAAGGCTCATTCTCAGGGCCTCCGTCCGTCCAGATTTCAACATAGGATCCCACCTGTGGATCAGGTGCGTTGGAGAACCATTTTGCCGGATAATATCGACTTGCCCCTCCATTGGAACCGAAATCCTCATATTCCGGACTTACAACAAGGATAGAGTCATCTTTGCGATCCACCACATAGCCGGTAAACCCTTTCTCTTTAGGAGCATCTGGTGGCGGCTGTACTTGTTCATCTTGGATCTGTCCCGTACATCCTGTAAGACTTATGACCACGATCAATACGAGAACTACAACACGATTGGACATATGTAAATCCCCCTCTTTGTGATACAACAACTTTGGCCACTCTTTCTCTCTAAGTAAACGTCCTCTAACGGCCCAATGTTGCAAGAAAAGAGCATAGACACCATTCACTTCCTTTGGTACCTCTTGTACCCATACCTTCCCCATACAATCAATCCCACACAACATAAAAGAGCACAATACCCCCAGGCAAACAGCATCGCAATACCCAGCCCAATATTGGCATCCAGACGCTCATCGGTTAGTTTGGTGTATAAAGCAAAACCCAACGGCAGGGCTCCCACCACAAATAGTCCGGTTAACCACCCACGCCAACCTCTGTATCCCTTCTTTCCATCCATTACAGATTGCTTTTTGATGCCTTGATGCAGGATGATCAGAAGTAGAATAAATATCAGCCACGTGCCTAGAATCTGCAGCATCTCGTTCTCCTCCAAGGAAAGTAAATCCTCTTATTTTTATCCAAAGCCTTTTCACCTGTCTATCTATTGTATTTTCGCCCCTCTCCGGTAATTAATCACATCGAAAATAATCCAAACAAGCAATTTGCATAAACCCAAAGAGAACTTCCAAGCACCAATGTATAGATCGAAATGGTCTATTCGTCTATATATTGCCCTTGGAGCGAGTGGAATCGAATATGCAACTTGCTGGGACAAAAAAGCCTTCGAACAGCTCTACAAGAGCCATCCGAAGGCGTTCCTTTACAATTAGAATTGCTATTTAGATCTGCTCAACAAATACAGGAAGTACGGTGCACCGAGGATCGCAACCAGAATTCCGGCCGGGATCTCGGATGGCTGCAGAATGACACGGCCCAATGTATCCGCAATTAGAACAAGCAGCGCACCAACCAAGGCAGATGCAGGCAAAAGAAACTGATGTTTTGGACCAACGAGACGTCTGGCCAAATGCGGCCCGATCAGGCCCACAAAACCAATTCCTCCACTAACGGATACGCAGGTTCCGGCAAGACCTACAGCAGCAGCCAGCAGGATCAGCCGCTCACGCTCAACAGGCGCACCGAGACCACTCGCTGTCTGATCCCCAAGGTTCAGCACATTCAGCACACGCGCCTTATATAGAACAAGTGGTATGAGAACAACGAGGAATGGCAGAAGTGCGGTGACGAATTTCCAGTTTGAGCCCCAAATGCTGCCCGCCATCCAAGTCGCCACAAACTGATATTTCTCAGGGCTAAGTCGAAGCGTAAGTACAATCATCGCAGCACTGATCCCAGCGGCTACACCAATCCCTGTAAGCAGCATGCGGGTAGGCATGATGCCCTCTCCTTTTTTATATGAAAGTACATAAATGAGGAAAGCGGCAAAACTGGACCCAATCAGGGCCAGAATCGGCAGCAGAAATACAGGAGCCGCCGTTGTCGTCGGGAAAAAGGATACAAACAGCATGACGACGAGTCCGGCACCAGCGTTAATGCCAAGTATACCGGGATCCGCGAGTGCATTGCGGGATACGCCCTGCAGAATACATCCGGATAATGCAAGACCGGCACCAACCATGATTGAAATCACGATGCGGGGCAGGCGGAACTCAAACAGAATGAGCTCCTGCTTCGCCGTTCCACCACCAAATAAAGTACGAAGCACCTCAAACGGGGTTAGCCTGGTAAACCCGGTGTTCATGCTGATAATAAAAGCAGTTATAATCAACGCACCAAGTACAATCATGACAATGGTGCTTTTTGTTCTCTTTTTACGCTCTGCACCAGCGAGAGTTGAGGATCCCATAATTACAGAGACCTCCTTTCTTTACGTGCCAGATAGAGGAAGAAAGGTACCCCGATTAAGGCAACCAGAGCGCCGATTGGCGTCTCGTATGGCGGATTAATCATGCGTGCAGCCAGATCGGCGAACACCAGCAGCAAACTACCCATCACGGCCGAACATGGAATGATCCAGCGATAATCGACCCCAACGATTTTACGTGTAAGATGGGGAATGATGAGTCCAACAAAACCGACTGCTCCAACCACGGAGACGGCCGTACCCGCAAGAATAAGCACAACGATAAGACCAATCAGTTTGATCAGGCCAGTACGCTGTCCCAGTCCAACGGCAATCTCTTCTCCGAGGCTCAGGAGCGTTATGGAACGGGAGATGAGTAAGCCTCCAATGAGCGCAGCCAAAACCCAAGGGAACATGACCTCCAGCTGAGACCACTTCGTGCCCGCGACACCGCCCGCTGTCCAAAAAGCCAGGTCCTGTCCGATTTTGAAATACAATGCAATTCCCTCACTAAGCGCAGACAGCATGGCGGACACAGCTGCTCCTGCCAGCACAAGTCTGAGGGGTGTAAGGCCGGATCTGGACGCGGCCCCGAATCCATATACAAGGAGCACGCCCAGTCCTGCGCCGATAAAGGAGTACATGATGATATGCATGTAAGGCATGCCCGGGAAAAAAGCGAAACACAGTGCAAGGGCGAATCCCGCCCCGGCATTCAGTCCGAGTAAGCCCGAATCCGCCAGTGGATTGCGGGTCATCCCCTGCATGATCGCACCAGCTACGGCGAAGCAGGCACCCACCATCGCCCCGCCAAGAATACGCGGCAATCGAATCTCCCAGATAATCTGATGCGGGGTAAGATCCGGATTAAAGTTGAAGATGGCTTGCCATACCACGCCAAGCTTGATATCTGCAGCGCCAAAGGAAATGGATAGAGCCATGCCCAGGGCGAGCAGCACAAGACCGCCTGTCAGGATCAGGGTAGCAGCCCAGGGACGAGTATGTATTTTGGCTGTCGGTGATTCCGTATTGTGACCTGCCGATGAAGCGTTCGAACTCATATGCGCCCACCCTCGTTATGAGTGGAGTAGACCAATCCTATGTACATAACAATCACCCCTCTATTATTGCCGATCTGTTAATGATATTGATTCTCATTCCCATACATCATTGTATGTCAACAAGCTCTCGCTGGCAATGGATAAATGGGACAAGTTTATAGTATTAATCATTTTTGATACAAAAAAAGCTGCACTGAGCATTTGAGCTCGGGTGCAGCTTGACCATTTTATAGTGTTAGCGGCTATGTACTCCTACCAATGCGGATAGTACATCCGGCACATCGGTAATGATGGCTTCCACGCCCATTTGGATTAGAGCCTGCATCTCCGCAGGATCATTTACGGTAAAAGGATGTGTCGAAATTCCCTGAGCCTGTGCGGCAGCTACTTCCTCCTGTGTTACAGCCAGCTTATAGGGATGCAGGGCAGAAGCCTCCAATTTGGCTGCATAGTCGTAAGGGCGATACAGTTTTTCCATGTACAGAAGTGCTGTACGAATCTCCGGTGCAAGACGTTTGCACTTTACCAATGACGCATGATTGAAGCTGGAAAGGATGACTTGCTGTTCCAGATCCCAATCCCGAATGGCTTGCACGATTTTTTCTTCCATGCCCCTGTAACCGACAATTCCATTTTTCAGTTCCAGATTAAGCAGAATTTTTTTCCCTTGGACCAAATCAAACAGCTCCTCCAGGGAAGGAATGCGCTCCTGGGCGAAATCCGAATGGAACCAGCTTCCCGCATCGAGCAAGCGCAATTGTTCGTATGTTGTATCCTTAACCCAGCCAGGTGCACCCGCAGTACGGTTTAACGTCTCATCATGAATCAGTACCAGCCTGCCGTCACTGGACATCTGAACATCCGTTTCAATGCCCGTCGCTCCCAGTTGCAGGCAGCGTTCGAACGCAGCCATCGTATTTTCGGGACAGACGGCGGAAGCTCCCCTATGAGCAATAATCTCAATAGCCATTATTCCAGCACCCCCTGAATTCAAACGCCAACTCTACCATTTCCACTATACGACCGATTTGTCATTCCTGTATTAACAGAATGTTTAATGCATGTTCGGTTCTACATCCAATTCAAAAGGTATAGGGAAATATCCAGTCAGGCTGGGGGATTCACTCATTTTTGCGAACTCAATCTGCAAATCGACATAACATAATATGAGCGATAGAAGTTCCGCACTCCGCCATAAGGAGGTTGACTATTGAAGCCCTTAAGGAACAAACCCCTTCCCCCGCGCTCTCGCATCTCCCAATCACAGTCGGCTTCCAGGCATTCCAGTCCCTCTGCGCACATCAAAAACCAATCTAGCAAAAAAACAGCGTCAAATCAGCGGAACACGAACTACATCTCAGCCAGAACCTTGGATCAACTGGCTGTTGTCGCTGCCATTCTCTCCTTGATCGCAGCTGCCCTGGGGCTGTATATCGCCTGGAAATCACTGAGTGTACCAGACGAGACCGCCGTTGTGGTATAGGCCAGTGCAAATTGTAAAACAGCTCTGCATGCCAGACGGTTGACCCTGCTCCTAATTTTCACTGTTGGAGCAGGGTTTGTTATTTTAAGTTCTAACCATTTCTTCGCAGAAAAAAAACAAAAAACCGTTCCCCTGAAACGCCGACAGCTGCCGGCGTTTCTATGGAAAGGCTAATTCCTCATCCGGTGCGCTTCAGATGAATCCATCCCCATCCGGGAATGACTGACCGAATTACAGAATGAAGGTGCGGGAGATAATAACCAGCAGAATGAACAATACCAGAATTGCGCCTGTAGATGTCCATGCTCCGCCGCCGAAGCCTCCGTATCCATACCCGTAACCTGTGCCTTTGATTTCGCTCATGAGTGACACTCCCCTCTTAAGAAAGTACACTATAGACTATGTCTCAGGTCACAACTTGCTTGGGCAGAATGGAAAGTTTTCCGCGAATGCCGGTGGTTAAATCCAATCTCTTGGATTACTTTTGTTCATTAAGCTGAGTCCATTTTTGAGTCAACTGTGCGGGAACGTAAGCCGACATCTTCGCAAGCAGCTCGGCCGGTTCGGATTCAAGACTCCATAGGCTGAGATGCGAGGTATTCGAAAACCCTTCATGTACACTATGCTCCACCAGCTTCATCAATGGCTCATAATATCCGTTTACGTTCAATAAACCAACCGGTTTGCGGTGAATGCCGATCTGAGCCCAGCACAGCACTTCGAACAACTCTTCAAAGGTACCCATGCCACCGGGAAGGGCTATGAATCCGTCCGAAAGCTCAGCCATCGTTGCCTTCCGCTCGTGCATGGTTCCCACTTCGATCAGTTGTGTAAGGCCTCCATGCACAATTTCTCCACGGAACAGTCCTGTCGGCATAACACCTATAACTTCTCCACCATTCTCCAGAGCAGCATCGGCAACCGCGCCCATTAATCCCATACATGAACCGCCATATACAAGTGAAAATCCGTTATCCGCAATCTGTTTGCCCAAGTTGACTGCCTGTTGTGTATAGTCCGGGTGATTCCCGGGGTTGGAACCTGCAAAAACACATATACGTTTCAAGGGGCTTCACTCCTTCTCGTTGTCTATCTCATTAGTATATAACAAGAATGTCATTGCTATGTTACCCTTCACGGCCGATGGAGACAAAAAAACCCGACCGTTTGCAGCCGGCCGGGCTCCCATGTTATTACACATCATTTAGAAGGGGTTGTTACATTTAATATAAAGGCCGAAGATTAAATCCATATGATCTTTACATGAAATGAATATTAAATATCAGCGTATTAGCGTATGCCTCGTCTGGAACGCACAACAAACAGATGCTTGTCCTTGCGAAGCATCCGGCCATCTGCAAGCTCGACATGATCTTCATCATGACGAAGAATCATCGTGGATAATGCTACAATTTTGGCCCGCCGCCATATCATCACCTGTGATTTAAAATAGATGGCATTGTCAAACTGAACTGCCTTTTTTATTACATATCCGACCTTATGCACCTCAGAACGTGCTTTCTTTAGGGGAAGGCTCTCTTCGGGCAGAGGTCTGATCATTGCGATATTGTCGAACGATACCTTAATCCGCTTCGGTCCAATTCGTACGCAATCCGCTTCTTCATCCCACTCTACCAGTGTCCCCTTCAATGGCTCTCGTATGCCCGTTGCCCGGTATACTGCCACTTTTCGTCCTACCCAATGCCGCAATGTCCTCACCCCCACTTATCTAGTTTTCCGGTATGGTCCAGTCAATCGGTTGAATACCTTTGGAGGTCAGGAAGTCATTGGCTTTGGAGAACGGACGACTGCCGAGAAATCCACGATGAGCCGCTAATGGACTAGGGTGTGTTGATTCCAGTACCAGATGTTTATCCCGGTTAATAAAAGCGCCTTTCTTTTGTGCGTGACTGCCCCACAGCATAAATACCATCGGTTCCGAGCGTTCGTTCAATGCGCGGATGACTGCATCGGTAAATGTCTGCCAGCCCAGCCCCTGATGAGAGTTCGGCTGTCCCTCGCGCACCGTAAGCACATTATTGAGCAGTAGTACACCCTGTTCCGCCCAATGCACCAGATATCCGTGTTTGGGAATCGGCAGCCCCAGGTCCGCATGAAGTTCCTTATATATATTTAATAGTGAAGGCGGAATACGTACACCGGGCATGACCGAAAAACTGAGTCCGTGGGCCTGACCGGCCCCATGATAAGGATCCTGACCCAGAATAACGGCTTTGACCTGATGATAGGGAGTCAGCTTTAATGCGGAGAACAGGTTTTCCTTGGACGGATAGACCGTTTGTGTTTTATGTTCCCCTGCCAGTGCATAACGAATATCGTTAAAATACTCCGCTTCAATCTCTTCTTTAAGAACAGTGTCCCAATCGTTTCCAAACATATGTATATGCTCCTTTCCCTGATGAATTATACCCGTGCAGCCCGTAACCATAGGCTGCCCCTGAGAGAGCCTTGTCTTAACAGCTCGTAGACTATCCATCATTTTAACATACCTCCGGGCGGCAGGCCAGAAATGTGCTTCAGGCGTACGTTCTTCCACGCATTGATGATTTACACTCTGTTTACTCTATAAGCAAATTTCATGTGCAATAATCAAAAAAACGAGCTCCCAGGTGGCCAAGCCAACCAGGAACCCGCTTCTTATGAATACCTTCGACTTACGAGGATACATGCGCAACTTCTGCGATTAATACTTGATCAGATCCAATGTCTCGTCGAACAAAGAGCTTTGCTCCTCAATTTTGCCTTCATTGCCGACAACACAGCGATTCCCTTGTTCAAGGATGGCAGATACCAGGGCAGCCGAATCAATGATATCGGCTTCCGTTGTACGCAGCACTTCATCCCGCTCTTGTTGAAGGTCCGCTTCGGTAACGTTGGACAAGTAGCATTCAAGCGAGAAAGTTCCTTCCGAATAAGGTGTTCTCGGGGTATCTAGATCCTGAATGGCACCAATAATATACCGCGTCATTTCACGAGCATCCGCTTTGAAATTTTTCAAATATTGCGGTATGTCTTCATACACTTTGTAGGTTTTTTCAAGATTGGGATCCCTGTATGAAGCCAGATAGCTGTCACCATTCCGTCTGAAACCGCTCATGCACCCGTATGCCCCACCCTTGGCGCGGATATTGGTCCACAGATAATCGAGCGATAAAATCCCCTGAAGAACACGCAGTGAGCCTGTATACTGGAATCCCTTCGTAATGAAGTTGCCTGTTTGAACCACGTATTGCACTTCCGACGGTGACTTGAAGCCCTCGTTATGATGAACCGCCGTGAATACAGCCTGCTCCTTAGACACCTCATGTGTGAACAGCTTCGATTTCAGGTCAGACACCTGCTCTTCCAATCCTTCATATCCTTTCTCATCCGCGGTATAGCTGACGAGCAGGTGCTCAGGTCTGAAGATAATGCCTGTCAATTCCTGAAGACGGGTGGCAAGTTCTTCTTTTCTATCCTCATAATTTGCCTGAAGCTCTTCGAGCCACTGGTAAAAGGCGATTCCGCTAACCGCTTCCCGGAAGGCAGCCACGGCTGAATGTTTCGCAGATGATCTGCCCATTGCTGCGGAGTGTCCGCTATTGATCAGACTGCGCTGCAATTGCCCCTTCAATTGGGAGATGATTTCATACAAGCGCTTTGAATCATCGAAACGGGAGGTCAGAATGATCTCCTTGATCATGTCAAACGCAAATCCGAGCTTGCTGTATAAAACCTTGGCCCCAAATTCAAAGTTGGCCCGGTAGGCGTTGTACTGTTTCGCATCGGCACTCGCACCTACACTTGCACTGATCCCGCCCGAATGGATATGAATTTCATTGGATAGCTCGTTAAATGTGAAGTTCGCTGTATCCACATAACCGAGCACGCTTTTCAAAAGACCGGCATAAGGCAGCAGATGCTGCGGAATCTCCTTGATATCAAATAACAGCTTCAGATAACCAATCCCGTTGGTGTATAGATTGTGATGCAGAATGGTTGTACCCTCTACCGTTCTCAGGGTTTGGTACAAGGTTGATGCTTTGGGCTCTATATCTTCAATCGACAAGGTCGGAATGACCTGCTGCTGTTCTTTGGTCGAAGGCTCATTCTGATAATCCGCGAGCTCTTTCGTTTTTTGCACCAGCTGCGCTATTTCTGCCTCACTCAAACTTGCCTGATAGGATTTCAATCGGGTACGCAGCGCTTCTTCCTTCCGCTGATTCAACCCTTTATCCGGGGTAACTGCGACAAACGAAGTATGTGTATTTTGCAGCAAATACTGCTCAATCAACCGCTCGAAGTATCCTTCATTCATTTTGGTACGCAACGTCGCAAATACCTCGTTGGCCTCCAAATGGGCAAATGGCGCCTGATCATCATAGAGCCAGCTCTGAAGGGCATAGAAACCATAGATGAGCCCTTTTGGCATTCTTCCAAAATCGGCTTCACGATGATTGAATTCATAGGAATTAATTCCGGCAAGCAGTGCTTTGGGATCAATTCCTTCCTTCACAACACGCTGGAGAACTTCGTTCACTGTATCCAAAAATACCTGTTTGCTCTCCAGGTTACTTTTCTTCAAACCGATGGTCAGTACAGGCTGATACAAGCTGTCGTCATACGAGCCGTAGACCTCCTTCGCAATGCCCTTATCCAGCAGTGCCTGCTTCAATACAGCTCCTGGTGCGTTCAGGAGCGCATACTGCAGAATTTGAAAGGCGATGTTCAGTTCCTGATCCACCGTTGTTCCAATCACCGCATTATAAGTCAAAAAGCTGTTATTCACTTCCGACTCGGTACTTCCGGCAGAATAGGTTTTGACCACATCAACCCGCTCGCTGAAGGCCTGCTGCAACCCAATCTCCGAGTCTGTCACGATCCGGTCATATTGGTTCAAATACGCTTCATCCAGCCATTTCAGCTTTTCTTCCATATCCATATCCCCGTACAGGTAGATGTAGCTGTTGGAAGGGTGGTAGTATTTCGTGTGGAAATCCAATAATCCCTGATAGGTCAGATCGGTAATCTCATCCGGAATACCTCCTGATTCGCAGGAATAGGTCGTATCCGGGAAAAGTGAATTCAGTACGGCTCTGCGTACAACACGCTCCGGTGAAGAAAATGCACCCTTCATCTCGTTGTATACTACACCGTTATATGTCAATTCATCCTCTGCCGAGGCCAGATTGTAATTCCAGCCTTCTTGCAGGAATATTTTCTCGTTCTCATAAATGTTGGTATTTAATACCGCATCCAGATAAATATCCATCAGGTTATGAAAATCATGATCATTGCGGCTGGCGATCGGATAGATCGTTTTGTCCGGGTATGTCATGGCATTCAGGAAGGTATTCAGTGAACCCTTCAACAGTTCAACAAAGGAGTCTTTTGCCGGAAACTTTTTGGACCCACACAGCACGGAATGCTCCAAAATATGTGGCACGCCCGTATTGTCACTAGGAGGAGTTCTGAAACCGATACTGAATACTTTATTGTCATCCTCGTTGGATAAAACGACGATTCTGGCGCCTGACTTTTTATGTTCAAGCAGATAACCATCTGATTTCAGTTCTTCCAACCTGCGTTCCTGTAAAACCTGGTAAGGCTGAAGCTGTTTCAACATGTGCTGATCCTCCATCAAAAGAAATTTATTTTGCTTTCTTGAGTTCCGCAAGATAAAGGTAATTTATGCCTATGGATAATAGTATACACCATCGATTCATGTCTTCATAACTTACAGTCTGAGGCATATAGGTGCCTTCTGATATGTATTATGTACAGTTTGGGTTTATGAACCCGAAAAGCTAGGAATTTCATTAGATATTGACATAAAAAAAGATCGCATGGACAGCTTGTTTAACAAGCGTCATGCGATCTTCTTTAAATAGATGCCGAGGACCGGGATCGAACCGGTACGGTAGTCACCTACCGCAGGATTTTAAGTCCTGTGCGTCTGCCAATTCCGCCACCCCGGCATATGTATGCATTACTTTATCACTTGAGGCGACAAGAAATATCTTATCATAGGATTAAACATTATGCAACACATATTTTATTAAATTCGCATTTTTTCAAATTGAATATCACGAAAATGAAAAGGCACTGCCAGCATCAGCTGACAGTGCCTAGAAAGTCCGAGTTGCGGTCCCGGACTTTCTATAAACCATCTATATTAAGGGAGGTGTGAGATCATAATACCTCCTCAACATTAAAGAAACCTAAAATCAGGCTTAAATTAAACTAAAAAGTGTACGGCCTGTTGTTTATGATTCTTCTCCCTTTACGATGGGTGCGATTCGGGCAGCATCATCCTCTCCGCATTCCACCACGACAAGCAAATGATCCTGGAGAAGCCACTGTTCATAGTACTGGGCATCCTCTTCGGCTACCCCGGCTTCAGCCAGGGTAAGTACGAGATCATCCGTTTCTCCTCCAATTTCATTGCCTGCCAATCGGCGAACCACTTTACCGGCAGAGATCGTCTGATCCATTCGTTTTCCCAACGCTGCCAGCACACCCTTGAAGACGCCAAATGCACCATCTGTACCTGCCCCCTTCAAAGGTTTGGCCAGACCTGCTTTTTCGCTGATCAAATCGAGATCCAAATGCTCCTTCGCCACAACCCCCATCGCCTCTGCTTCCATCCCTGCTTCCCTAAGCTTGTTAAGCATCACAATCGCTTCGTTCTCCGTACGGACCAGTCCAACCAGTAATTGTGTCATTCCGTTCCCTCCCTTAATCACTCGTGCATAACCCAACATTTTTTATAAACCGGAATTAGCGGTCAAAAACCCAATCCTTACAATAAGTCAATCCACCTAACCTGAAACATCATTTCTTTTCTGGAAATCCATACCTAGTTCTGATAGACTAGATAAAGAAGACAAATTAACCATTGAAATTATTGACATATTAAGTAACCATCCCATAACCAGGAGCAATGTCTTATGAAAAAAGAGGTAGAAATTGCCATTCGTCGCAATCAGCAAATCGTTGTTCGTAACACCAGCGGTCAAACCGTGACCGGTTATCCCGAGCGTTCTGCCGACTCATCCATTCTTACCCTGCGCACGGTACAGGGAAACCTTTGGATTCCTTTTGATGAGGTGGAGCAGATTACCCGCTTGTTGAGTATCCGTTCCCATCACATGAATGGTATGCAGTTATGTATTGCAGATCTGTAATGGTATAGATGAACAGACAAAAGCCAGACCCACATCGGTCTGGCTCTTGTCTGTTCTATGTTTCCTTATTACTAGCTACTTCACAACAAACTTCACCCGTGTTCCATCCGGATATGTACTCAGCTGATTACCAACCCACGAACCCGCTCCGCGATTGTCCTTGGGTGTAATATACTCAATATCTGCATTCGCCCCGCCTTCAGCACACATGGCCATGGGCCACTCATCCCGATCCTTCCCTTTCTTCACGGGTACACCCTTGAGTGACAAATCGCGATTGGCGTCTGCGCCGTCACGATCGATCGTGCATACATCCGAGTGCCCTGCCTTGATGGCGGCCTTGATATGATTGGCCGTCTCCGGGTACCGGTCGGATGGGAAGGTAATGGTGTGATCCACACCCTGACTGCTCCCACTGAACAGCGATGGCAGATCCAGCGGTAATTCTCCCTCAAACCAGGCAAAGAACGCCACAACCACGAGGGTCGCCAGCGTAATAAACGATTTTTTGAGCCTGCTCATGACTTTGTTTTTTCTCTTCCTTGTGCGCTTTCTCTTCATGCTGTTTCCCCCGTTCCCTCTTGCATTATACCAGAACATTCGTTCGCGAAACAATACCAAAAAGACAGTCCGCAGCAACTCCGAACTGTCCTCAACGTTCACTTCTACCAGACTGTTATCCCACGTGCGGAATAACCTGCTGCCGCAACAGCGGCAGTGTAACATGGAATTGTGTACCCTGTCCTTGCACACTCTCTACCGTTATGTCCCCTTGCATCAATTCAAGCAGTTCCTTGCAGATGGTCAATCCCAGTCCGCTGCCACCGAATCTGCGAGCATGAGAGATATCCGTTTGGGTAAACGCTTCGAACAACTGATTGATCTTCTCTTCCGGAATACCGATTCCCGTATCACTTACGGAGAACACCAAGGTAACCTCGTCTCCATGCTGTTCCTTCACATCCAGCTGCAGTAACACCTCACCTTGTTCGGTGAATTTAATTGCATTGCTCAGCAAATTATCCAATACCTGACGCAATCGCAGAGGATCTCCGATCAAAACATCTGGCACCTGCATATCAGCTTGACAACGCAAATGAATCTTTTTCTGTTCAGCCGCAGGTTCGTGCGTTCTAACAATCTGTTGAACGAGTTTGAGCGGCTGAAATTCAATCTGTTCAACTTTCATCTTACCGCGCCCCAGCTTTGCCATATCGAGGCTGTTATTCACAATGTTCAGCAAGGCTTCACCCGACTGACGGGCAAGCTCCAAATATTCTTTTTGCTCCTCACTGATTTCACCCATGCTCGTTAACTCGATCATGCCCATAATTCCATTAAGTGGTGTGCGCAGTTCATGACTTAATTTCCCGATAAACTCCAGATGCCCCCTGCTGTTCATCTCCGCCAATTTGGCTGCCCTACGAAGCTGCTCCTCGGCATATTTCCGTTCAGAAATATCGTATTGGATGCCAACAAAAAAGAGACACTGTCCTTCATCATCAAAAATGGGATCAATGTTCAATTCGTTCCAGAATCGCTGACCGCTTTTAGTATAATTTAAAATATCGATTTTAATGGATTCCCGCTGCTTGATAGCCTCACGAATCCTGCTTACGGTTTCGTGATTCGTGTCTCTGCCCTGAAGAAATCGACAGTTTTGTCCAACCACTTCTTCGAAGGTATACCCGGTAAGAGCCGTGAATTGTTCATTGACGAATATCAAAGGCAGTTCTGGTGAGGTGGCGTCGACCACAGTTACGGAAGATTTAAGTTTTGATATCAAAAACTCCCACTGAATGGGTATGGAGTGCCGATTTTGTATGCTCATGCTTCCCCTCCTGTTTCGTATGGTCCGTTCCGGTAAGTACATATATCATCATATAATAATTAGGTCTTTGATCAACCGAAATCAATATAATTAATTGTAACACAGTTATTCAAATGATGTGGTTCGTGGGTAAATACGAATAACTCACACCAATCCGTCAGGAGGAAAACATCATGAAATTTCTGTTGATCGTTATTATCGTTATTCTGGTATTGTTCTTCTTCACCAGACGCAGACGTCGTTAATATCAATCCGGGTCATGCAAAACAAGGAAGGAAGATCGGGCATGAGAACCCTCTTTTTTATTTTCATGACACTTTGCATTATCAATCTGTGCTTCCCCAAGTTTGGATGGTATTTGCGCTATGGATGGATTTCCAGGGGAGAGTCCGAGCCGAGCAAGCCTTACATGACGTTCACCCGAATGACCAGTCTAGTCATGCTGCTTATCGCTTTTACACTTGTAGCCGCCTAAAGGTATCCTATACTTAACGAAGCAGTTATCCACGTGGATAACTGCTTTTTGAGCTATCAATGAAGAGAATATGATAATTTTATTTGTGGTGCGTTGCCCTCCGTCCCATTACTATTAGTATTGTTATTTATATGTAGTGAATATATATGATTCGTGAAAGGGCATCTATGCATGAACATCACTTTCTATCCATACTGGGCTGCCAAGACACTCCTATCCTTTATTCAAGTTGTATATATTATGGTTATGACTTTACTGATCTACGGTCAGACTGGCTCGGTGCTCTATGCCGCACTGTTTCCTTTTATTCAGATGACTGTACGTATCGTGGCAGGCGTGACCTCTCCATGGCTTGTGAACCGTTTTTCTTTCGCCAAATTCATCATCGGCATTGCTGTAGCGAAGACTTTCATACTCACCGGAATCGGCATCTCATTGGCTTATCTGACTGTACATATCCCTGTCTTACTGGTTATCATCACTGTTCTTTCCTTTCTGGAGGGCTGGGAATCCCCCATCCTTGACAGTTTACCCCCACGTCTCGCTCAAGGCGAGGAACTCGTGAAGGCGAACAACCTGCTAACCTTCTCCAATCAAACCGCAACAATGGTTGGATATGCGATAACGGGCTTTGTCGTCTTTCACTGGGGAGCTTCACAGACATTTTGGGCAGCTGTTGCCATGTCGTGGGCCAACTTGGTTTTGATGATCGCCATTGCCTTGCTATCGAGTGAAATAGTGGGACAAGCGGATAATACCCATGTCAAACGAGTCATGCTGCGGAAAGGCTGGTTTCTGTTACGGAACAAGCGCACCTTGCGGCTACTTACCTACGTGGATGTATTAAAAGCACTGGCCGGGTCCATCTGGGTCGGTGCCATTACACTCGCTTTTGTCCAAGAATCCCTTGGACAAGGGGTGCACTGGTGGGGCCTCATCCATTCGAGTTACGCTGCCGGCGCCATCCTCGGAATTTTTCTCACACGTAGTCTGACACTACTTGGTCAGCGACATCTGATCTCCAGCATGGCTGTCAGTTCGCTTCTCTTTACCCTATCGACCCTGGCTTTCGGGTTAAACAGCCTTCCCTGGCTGGCACTTGTACTGAGTATCTTCATAGGTTCCGCTGGCCAGATACGGGAAATCGAACTACAGAATGCGTTTCAAAATACGGTTCCTACAGCATCACTGTCCGATGTATATGCAGCTCGAAGCATGCTCCTGACTGCATCCATGAGCTCGTCGGCCCTTTTCTTCGGATTTGTTGCAGATCAGTTTGGTGTGAGGCAAGTCTACTTCATCGGCGGAGCCCTGTTGGTCATCTCTGCACTCTGCATGTTCGGATTGAACCAAGTACGCCAGCAGAGCAGTTCCGATGAGGGTACAGGTGTTTCCTGGATAAAATAAAAGACGAGCAGATTTCTGCTCGTCCCAGGCTGTTCCGAACACAGGCGGAACAGCCATTTTATTTTGCAAACCATGCACTGGTCTTAGCAATATTTAATCCAACGGGTAATCGGTTAGCGGCTTGCCTTGCTTGTAATATAAAGTCGGGGACAGGATGTTGAAGAAAATATGAGCATCTGAAAGGCCTTCGTCTGCCAGAATACCATGGATGGAAGATGCGATGCGATTGTGAACGTCCTGATCACGCTGGAACATTAAAATTTCTACCGATGCGGGAGATGGCGTAAGAGCTTGTACATCATAACGCTCTGCCTTCATTCTTTCTTG
Source organism: Paenibacillus xylanilyticus (assembly GCF_047246825.1). GTDB lineage: Bacteria > Bacillota > Bacilli > Paenibacillales > Paenibacillaceae > Paenibacillus > Paenibacillus xylanilyticus_B. Next base: position 484,296 of record NZ_JBFOLB010000002.1, read on the forward strand.
TGGAATATTGGAAATAAGAGCCATCTGCTCGGTGATCCGGGGAACAACTTCCTCCAGTTGATGACCTGTGAATCCTCTAAAGCGAATAAACGGCATTACGATCCCTTCAATCTCTAAATTTAGTCTCTTATGTGATTTTAAGCACATTGTTTTCGGTTGTCAAATGAAAGACTCGTTGTTACTCACTTCGCTGACACAGGAAAGCCCCGCCGAAATTTCAGCGGAGCTTGGTGTAACCATCCATTTCTAACTAAATGTGACTCAACACCAGAACGATTTTGTGATGATGACGAGCAGGATGAAGAGTACCAGAATTGCAGCTGTGGAAGTACACATACCATGCCCTACTCCTCCAACATTACCACAACCGTATCCAACATGACTCATTTGATTGGCCTCCTTTGAATTTCAAGGTATGCCATAACATATGCCAATTCAGCACAAATGACCGGGCATCTCCCCAATCTGCAGCGCCCATTCCTACACGGATTTCCCCATGTGACGTACACTGATGTTCACACTGGTTCCAGTTGCTGCCTTGCCTCCATCCTCTATACCAATCAACTCCAGATCAATGATCCGGGTTCGTGTATCATTTCTCGACTGCAGGAGGACTTCACCATTAGGCGCAATGCAGTAGGCTATTGGAATACTGGTATCACAATCCCGGTAAGATCCGTCCGCATGACTTGTTCCCATGATAATAGACTGCTCAGTCATGGCAATCTGCCGCGCCTTCTCCAGCCACTCCACATATTGCTCCTCACTGAACATCCCGACACCGATGGAGTGCATGATTATATGCACATGTCCAATATGCTCATTCCGAAAACCCTGCAGCACGATCTCGTCACACAACAACGTACTGATGGTCCAGCCCTGTTCCACAATCAATGCAGCAGGCGTGTACTTTGCCTTTTCGAGAACGATCTCCCCTGCCTTGTTGATGATGATGGTTCGATCCTTGGGTCGTTCGTCCAATCTACGGTGCCCCGATATAATCATCGTTTCATATCTCGCAGCCAACCTGCATGCCTCTTCCACATTCTGATTGAGGTATCCCTCCGGATACAACAGAATATCCACTTCAGGATGGGATCTCAGTTCTTCTTCCAACTGTACAAGTGCTTGTTCCAGCTTCGGTTGCCCAATCATGATCTTCATCTCATGTCCCCCATTCATCAATAAAAGCCGGTTCATACCTGAGTAGGTACGAAACCGGCTTAAAGGCTGCACAGCAGAGTCACTGCTTTTTGCACATCGCTTCAAGAGTAACTGTCTATTACACAACGTGTAAAAAAACAATTACCTTTACAGTTCACGTGGTATGTAGTTAAAGAATGTGATTACTATATCTGTGTTCTAGTTTATCACATAGCGCTTGTCCATCATAGCTTGGATCCGTAACCACATCTCGAAGTAATCCTCCTTAATTAGAGGATGCTGATGATACACAGAACGATCATCAGCTTTCAAAACTTTGAAGCAAGGAATGCGCTTCTTCGTGATCCGGATCCATAGCCAGCACCTTACGGGTATAATCCAACGCCTCTTCTTCCAGTTCCAGTTCATAACAGCAAACTGCCAAATCGTATAATACTGCCGGGTTGTGTTTCAATCCATCGGCTTGAAGAGACAATTCCAAAAAATGCTTGGCGTCCTCATACATCGCCATTTCATTCATCAATTGCCCTGACAGAAATGCAATATCCCCCATCTGCTCCATAGAGTAATAGGAAGACCACATCATATGAATACCATGCTGAATATCGAGCATCTCTTCATCGCTCGCATCAGGAAGAAGATCGGATATTCGCTGAGCGCTATGTATCAAAAATTCGGCATCATACCTGCCCAAACGCCAAAAAGGCAAGAGCTGTTTGAGTTCCATCCTGCTCACCTGGTGGTCGAACCATTCTTTTATACTGAAAAAATCATCCGGCCCAAAACGCTCCACTTCCCGCAGATACGCGAGCCTCGTATTCACATAACTCATGGGCTCTTTCACCATCAACATACATCCGATATTAAGATCTTTGTAATGATGTGAAGTAAAACAAGCATAGGCCCCACGCTGCTCCAGAACGTGTTGAATTGCATGATAATTCGCGGTTAACGAGAAGCTTCCATGAAGAACAAATTCAGGCGGCTCTGCAAACTTCCAGTTATCGAGTCGATGATCCCCTTTATCAGCTGTTATCAATACGTACCCTGATTGGGATAGCGTCTCCAAACGATCAAGACAGGCCAGTCCGGCTGCCGGAAACAGAATATGAGAATCCTCCAGTTCCTCCTGGTAAAGTGAGATGACATCCCTGTACGGATAGGTATCTGCACTGTATTCGGGCGCAGGGCGGTAGGCATAACTCAGCTGCATGTTCTCCAACCTTTCAACAGGCTGAAGGTTCGAGGAGCTGTCAGCGTTGGAGATCATCACATCACATTCATAAATTTTGCCTTCACCAACATAGATCAACTCTTGAGGGATGCTATCAAAAAAGTAGTTCGCAATGATCAGTAACGGCTGCTTCAGCTCACCCGGGCGGATTACCGTACTTGCTACCGTCAAGTTCAGTTCCGTGTCATGCATGGCATCAAATTGCGCAAAATCAAGCAGTCCCTGCTGAATAAAAGACTGCATGGACGGATGGTTCTTCCAGCCAAAAACATTGTCTGAGGCGAGATCCGTCATTATATAACGGAAGGAAGGCAGCTCTGTTGCAGCGTAGTCCCTCAACTCACATAGTTTTATCAAAATTTGAAAAGCCAAGCGACCTACACCAGCTCCCAATTCCAGAATGGTTACTGTCTCTGTTGTTTTCCCCTTGGTAGCCAGGTCTTGGAGAAACCCAAAGATCATTTCCGCATACGCAGTTGCAATCATGGGATTGCTCGTAATGTATTGCGGAACCTGATTATCCGTCCAAGCCTTCAACCCTTTTTGTTCATAATACGCCCGCTGCCAATCCCATACCGGAGCTTCGCTGAAGCGGAAGCGCTGTCCTTCGTTTTCCATCATGTGATATAAAACCCGCCTTCTGTCCATAAATTCATTGGCTCTCATTATATCATAAACATTACACGATCCCAGGAAGACAGCTTCCCATTACAAAAAAAGCCCGCCTTAACAGGCAGGCATCGACAAACACAAACTTCAATTATCGTTAGACGACAACCTTTTTTTATAATCATCCAGTAGGCAAGAACGTCTGGCTATTAATCCGAGTACAGTGCTCCATCGAAGTTCTCAGGACCTACACGAACAGTACCCAGCAAGTTGGAGCTGATAAAAGCGGTGTACGTCAGTTGCGGCAGAACCGGTGGATTAAAATCATCCGCGGAGAAAGTAATAACTTGAGGTGCCAGAACACTTAAGCTGAATGTGGACGTTGCGGAATAAATGATAGGGTCTGTTGGAGCAGTACCACGAACAACTGTAATTGTGATTCCTACGAGTGCCAATGGAAGCTGTACGGAAACCGTTCCTTTCATTTGTACACGCGGATTCGCTCCGATGCCGGCAGTCGTTATCAAACCGATCTGTCCAAATAATTGGGGCGTGTTAACAACTAGTATAGGTACGGAAATGGAGTTTGCCAAGCTGGCATTCTGCGAAGTTCTCGCATCAATAAATTGACTCATGAAATCTACCTCCTATTGTTGGAATAGGATAGTATATGCGAGAGTATAGCGATGGCATGGACAGACAATGATTTTTGCAAAAAAAGGCATTGATTATAAACTAGATTTACAATGATACTTCCCATCTAATTATTTCCGTGTTTAATCCTTTAAATGTATGATTAAATATGATAATGATACTTGAGGAGGTGATTTGTATGTGCGGCAGATTTACAATTGTTGATCCTATAGAGGAATTAATGGACAGGTATATGGCTTCAATAAGTGATGACTTCGAATACCAACCCAATTATAATGCAGCACCTATGCAATACATTCCAACCATTATTGGAAGCAAACAAGGAAATCGATTGGGTTCTCTCCGCTGGGGCTTGGTCCCTGCATGGGCCAAAGATGACAAAATCGGAAACAAAATGATCAATGCACGGGCAGAGACCATAGACACGAAGCCCTCATTCAAACACCTCATTAGCTCCAAACGTTGTATTATTCCCACGAATGGTTTCTACGAATGGAAAAAGGAAGGAACCCAAAATCAGCCACTCCGCATTCTGCTGAAGGACGAAAGCATCTTTTCGCTCGCTGGATTATACGACACTTGGGTAGACCCGGAAGGCAACAAGTTAAGCACGTGTACAATTATTACGACGGAACCTAATGAGTTGATGTCAGGTATACACAACCGCATGCCGGTTATCTTACGACCGCAGGATGAAGGTGAATGGTTGGAAAGAAGCCATAACGATGTTTCTTCCCTGCTTGGTCTGCTGAAGCCATACAAAGCCTCGGAAATGCGGGCATACAAGGTCTCCAGGGATGTAGGCAACGTTAGAAATAATTCAGTAGAATTGTTGAAGGCAGTGGAATAGAATTAGCAGCAATTTCATTTCCCTATGTTCTGTCGTTCATCCTTAAAAGAGAACAGAAAAAAACCCTTGCTGCGCAAGGGTTTTAAGAGAATGGGCCCTGAGGGACTCGAACCCCCGACCAATCGGTTATGAGCCGACCGCTCTAACCAACTGAGCTAAGGGCCCTAGACATAATATATAACGTGCAGATGATGGCTGTGAATCATCCAAGTAAAACTAAATTGCGGGGGCAGGATTTGAACCTGCGGCCTTCGGGTTATGAGCCCGACGAGCTACCGGGCTGCTCCACCCCGCGTCAGTAAAAAATATTAAAACAGCGACTTAATTAATATACACCATTACATCCTAATAAGTCAAGGGGTAATGTCAGGGAATAAAACGTACGCCGTATCTTCCTTTTTTCGAGCGGTACACCTCGACTTCCGCTGGCTCATTATGACCGTAAATCCACCCATCCTGTTCCATGCGTTTGGCAAGACATCCCGCCTGAAATTTGGTTGCATATAGCTTGCTGAAATATACCCAGCGCATCCTTCTCTTCCTTTCCGAAAGTTATGTTTCATCTCTGCTTATTGTAGAGTACCCCAATTTCAAAAAAAATAGCCGCAAGAGGACTCAAAACCCCAGCGACTATTTTTTTTATAATACTGCATAAATAAAATTAAAAATGTAATAGGCTTTTAGAACGTAGCCTTGGGATCTTTCTTCAATTTCTCCAGCATTTCATTACCCTTGGCTGCCCACTCGCCCAGCGCTTCTTTTGGTGTTTTCTTGTTTTCAAGTACCTGAGTGAAGTATTCCATACCTTTTTCGCTCACCTGCCAGAGGCTAGGCATTTTCTGGTACAGTTTATCCAGGTTCGTATTGGTCGGAGGCACAGGCTTCAGTGTATAGAACGCTTGGATATTGTAATCCATACCGTCCTTCGGTTTAATGAAGCTTTTACGTGATACCATCTCGTAGCTGCTGCGCGCCTTGATCTTCGCCCAATCTTCACTGTTCATATACTTGATCAATTCCCAAGCATCATCCGGATTCTGAGCCGAACTGTTGATCGCCATCAGGCTACTCAAGTAGATGTTACCCCCGATTTCGGGTGCTTCCGGGTGAACTGGAGGAGTTACTACGTCCCAGTCTACCTTAGTGAAGCCTTCCATTTTATCTGCATTTTTGTTGGCATCAATCAATTGGTTAATGTAGCTGTAATCCCCAATTACCATGGCTGCCTTGCTGCTCAGGAACAGATCGCCTTGAAGGGGGTTATAACGCCCGTTTGGATCCTGATCCTGTGCTTCGTCCCCTTTAGGAATGACTTTATCGATAGCGAGTTTGCTGATGGTACTCCATACTTTCTCCCATTGCGGCGAATCAACGGTCATTTTCTCTGCTTTGTCATCAAATATTTTTAATTGCAAAGAATTATAGTATTGCTGCATGGAGTAGTATGGGGAACCCCCTTGATATGTTGTGAAGGAGAATCCAAACTCATGGTCCTTGCCTTCACCTTTTGTAAGACGTGTTGCCAGGTTGAAAATATCATCCCAAGTCATATTGTCTGTTGGCGGCTCTACGCCTGCTTTCTGGAACATCGCCTTATTATAGAACAGGGCGGACGAAGAGAAGGTCGGTGTCAGTGCGTAAATACTCTGATCACCCAAATCCTTGATGCCTTCAAGGACACTTGGCACAATATCACTGGTATCGAATTTATCCTCCTGGATCAGCGGATCAAGCTGTTTTACCATATTTTCCTGGATGAGTGATTTGATCGTAGCCGTGTCAGCCACGACAACATCTACGGGATTATCCCCAGTCATGATTTTCTTGAGATTTTCCAGGCTATCCGGCATTTCCTGCTGTTCTTCCTGATTTCCATAACCATACATGCTTCCCTGGTCTACTGCGGCCACCACTTCAATCGTGACATTCGGATGTGTCAATTCAAACGCATCGGTAAACTGCTGGCGGAAATAACTATCATCCTGGTTTCCCCATAACGTAGCCACACGCAATACACGCTGCTCTGTATCCTTGGCCTCACTTGCTGTACAGCCCGCAATTAGCGGCAATGCCAGACTGGCTGTAGCCAGTACGGCCAGCACACGTTTTCCCCAAAACCTGTTCTTCATCTCCCAATTCCCCCTCAAATTTATCTTGGCGGTGTGATCACAATGCGTTCACCGTCAAATTCCAATGTTGCCCGATTGTCGATGGACAGTGCCTCCAAATACTCTTTGGGTACCTGAAGGCGTCCCGCCCGATCTATGATGACAAAGGCTTCATGGATATCCGGCGCACCTGCTTCAGATAGTCCATGTTCATCATCCAGATTCGGATTGCGCTTCACAAATTCGGTACTGGTCAAGCCATCACGAATGGCTACAATTCGGTCCACCTTGCCGGCAAGCGTCAAGTCATGGGTAACGATGACGATCGTAACGCCCAGTTCCTTGTTCATCTTGCGAAATATGTTCATGATCGTATCACATGTCTCGGAATCAACCGAGCCTGTTGGTTCATCGGCAAGCAAAATTTTGGGACGATTGGATAACGAGATGGCAATAGCCACCCGCTGCTGTTCTCCCCCTGATAATTGATGCAGCTTGTTGTGCATCCGGTCCTTGAGACCAACCCATTCCAGCAGCTGCATCGCATAGGCGCGATCCCGCTTGCCCCCAAGAATCATGGGTGTTTCCACATTTTCCAGGGCCGTTAGATAAGGCAGCAGGTTACGTCCGTTATTTTGCCAAATGAAACCTACAGTATGACGTTTGTACTCTACCAGTTGGGCATCCGTCATTTTGAGCAAGTCCCAGTCTCCCACAACTGCGGTACCGGCTGTCGGGCGATCCAGCCCCCCAAGAATGTTAAGCAGTGTGGATTTACCACTGCCGCTGTTGCCGATGATCGCCATCATTTCACCTTGATTGACGGTCAGGTTGAGACCTTGAAGGGCAACGACTTCCACATCGCTGGATTTAAAAATTTTCACAAGTCCTTCGCATTGGATCACGTTTACCTCTCCTCTCCCATTTTGACCGCCTGGTGAACCCGCAGTCTGCGAATCTGCCACAGCAGCATTGTTGCTCCAACTACCAGCATGACCACCGTCACGCCATACAGCTGCAGCATGTCTTGTTCTTCAAACACAATCCGGAACGGAGGCACCTGTGCAGATACATTGTCCGTCGTTTGAAGGAATGGCAGGAACAGACGACTGGATACCTGGCCGATTCCAATCCCGAGCAGAATGGATAGTCCAGCGGTAAACACTTGCTCAAGGAGCAGCATACCGCTCAGCTGTGCACGTGATAATCCCATGGCCCGTAACACCCCAAACTGCACGACACGTCCTGAGAGATTGAAGAACCAGTACAGGATGTATCCGATCAGGGAGATAATGACCGACACCAGGAAGCCCAGACTCAGTATGCCGAACACACCGCCACGTGACGGATGTTTGCCCTGGGATACCAATTCTGTACGCACATCACGTACGGACGATAGCTCAATGCCCTCCGCCGCAAGTTTCTCCATCAATGGTGCAACCTTCGCATCCGGTTCCATTTTCAGCCAAACCTCATAAGGGGTCAGAGGCACCTGATCATAGATATAGTCCAGATTGGCCACAAAGAATGGCGTCTGATCCGGGTACTGGGCAGGCCAGTAAGGAATGATGCCAAACACCACAAATTCAATCGCCTGTCCCTGAACACCGATGGAGAGCAAATCCCCGGTTTTGAGCTTGAACTTATCGGCAAATTTGGAGGAGATTAAAACCGCACCTTCATATTTGCCCAACAAATCGAGATACTTATAGGGGTGTGCAGGGAAAAGATCGTTACGGAACCAAGCCACCTTAGCAAAGTCCACATTATCAATCCCGACCAGCATGCCCTGGCCGCCGGATTTGCCGGATACAATGATATTCCCTTTCGTCTGCAGCACTCTTGCTGCATGTTCCACACCGTCCAGCCTGCGGAATACTTCGAATGGCGGTTCGGAATAGATGACTTTGGATGGCTGTGAGTTTCCGCCGCCCCCACCTGGGGTGCCACCACCATTGCCTCCACCGGAAGCTCCGCCCCCAGCAGAACCGCCACCGCCACCGTTTCCACCACCTTGTTGGCCTCCACCTGATCCGCCATTTTGACCGGAACCCCCGGGTTTAACCTCGGGAGTCCCTTCCCACACCGTTTGCATGATCACATCGGAGCCGTAACGGTACAGCGTACGCTCGGTGGAGTTCAGATCAATCGTCCGGGCTGCAGCCGAGTTGTACACACCAAGCCCGAGAGTCAAGACAAGTAGAATCATCAATGGATAGTATGACGACGATGAACGTGACAGCTGCGTCAGGGTCAAGTACAGCGGAACCGGCAAAAACTTGCGCCCGATCAACTGTATGAGTTTCAATATCCACGGGAATAACCGCAGGAAGAACAGACCCAGTGCAAAGATGGCCAGTGCAGGTACAAAAAACAGGAATGGCTGTACCTGCAGCTGATCTGTCGTCATACCCGTCTGGAAAGTTAACATCTGACGCTCATAGAACAGGTAGTATCCATAACCAGCGAGACCCAGCAGTACAATATCCAGGAACCAGCGCTGCCATACCGGAGCACGATCCGTACGTGCCTGACGTCTTTTGGCCGAAACAATCGTCGCTCGTGCATAGGTTATTGCCGGAATGAGTGAAGCAATGATGGCTACGAGCACTGCCACAAGGCCAAGCAGAATGGCTTCTTTTGATACACCAATTGGAATCGATTTCCGATCCACGAATGACAGGAATCCACTGGCTGATCCGATGCTTTTAGCCATGAACCAACCCAGCATGGGTCCGATCACCAGAGCAATTGCCCCGAGAAAGATACCTTCAAGCAGGTACAGGGAGAAAATCTGCCGGGCAGAAGCTCCGCGACTTCGCAATACCGCAATGTCACTTTCCTGCTTCTGCAGTGACTGCCTGGCATTCATGGCAATAAAATAAAAGACCATGGCAATCATCGGCGCTGCCAATGTGAATAACATCGTCTGCAGTTGCAGACTCTGACTGCGGAACTGCTTCAGCAGATCGCCAAAGGTGATATCCACCTTCGTATCCTTAAGCCGCTGGTACAGATCAATATCCAGCCGTTCCAGCATGGAAGTCAGACCCGGCAGCTGACTGGTTTGAATTTCCTTCAGATCAAACGCATAATACCAGCGCGAATTCTGAAGCGGAATCCCTTTTTCCTTCAATAAAACATCGTTAAATACCGACTCATCCACATACAGACCGTTCATCATGCCATCAAATCCTTGAACCCAATACGGGCTGTTCAGATCATCTGCCTTGAAGGAACCGGTGATTTTGACACGCAGTGTAATATCCAGTCCACTGTACACCGGGTATTCCAGAATGTCTCCGACATGCAGATCATTCCGATACATGCCTTCCTCCAGCATGACGGCTTCAATAATGTCATCCTTGACCTGATTGCCCGGCTTCACACCGGCAGAGTAATTCACCTGTGCGTCTAGTCCGCTCATCGTGCCAAGCGTCATGCTTCGAACCCGACTGGCATCCACCTTGGTTGGATCCTCCGGATTCACCTCCGTACTGCGAATGGATCTAGAGTTTACATACGTATGGAACGGAAAACCGATATCACGAGGCACATCCTCACGAATATAACGATCCACCTCATCGAGACCGCGTGTGTCTGTCTTGACTCCACCCGGTGCCTGATAACTCATAAGCAATGAACCTGCAGGCAACCCCTCACTGTTATCCTGCAGGGTCTGTGCCACCACCCGTTTCAACGCACCATCGGCATACATCGGAATACTGACGGTGAACGCAACCGCCACAATCAGTCCGATCAGCGTGCTGAATGTCATCCAACGGGTGTTCCACATTTTGCGGAACAACAGCCTGAGCAATGGCAGCCCCATTAGCGGCCCACCACTTTCTGTCCAACGGTCAGACCTTTCAGAATCTCAACATCCGTAGAGGTCTGCTGTCCCACTTCAACGTCCACTTCACGTTTGCTGCCATCGCTCTCAACGACCTGTACGTACGTTCTGGAACCGATGGAGCGCAGCGCCGAGACAGGTATGACAATGGCATCCTCCGTACGCTGGGTTACAATGGATACCGTTAGAGGGGTTCCGCGTTCCACGCCCTTGGGCATTTTCGTCAGAGAGACGATGACATATTGGTCGAGGGTCTCTTTGACCGGAGGCGTTCCGCCTTCGCCGCTACCTTCACCGTTTCCGCTTCCATTTCCAGTTGCTTGAGCGACAGGCATTACTTTAACTCTGCCAGAAACCTTGCCTGCTCCGTTGATGTCCACATCTGCTTTCATGCCAGCTGAGAACTTTTCCAGATCTTCCTTCGCAAACGTAGCTGCTACAACCAGATTCGATGTATCTGCAATGGTTGCAATTGGATCGTAGGCTTTGACAGCTGCGCCTTTCTCCACCTGGACCGCAATAATCGTTCCGCCAAAGGGAGCGGTCAGCGTCGCTTTGCCAATCTGTTCCTCCAGATCAGCTAGTTCTTGGCGCAGCTCTTCAAATGCTATGGTGGCTTCTTCGAATTCCACCGGATCCATTTCGTCACGCTTGCGAAGTGTTTCTTTCATTTGCACTTCCGATTTCCGAATCTGAAGTTTCTTGGCTCGAATTTCCTTCTCCACACTCTCCACATCAAGTACGGCGAGGAGCTGACCCTTTTTCACTTTATCCCCCGGCTTCACATTCAATTCCTTGATGTGCATGCCGTCCAGCGTGAAATACACCTTTTCTTCCCGCTGACTCATCATTTTGCCGCTGCCGCTAACCTTTTTCTCCAGTGTTTCTGTCCGGACTTCATATTCCGGCTTTTTGGAAATCGTAGGCGGTGTAATCGGCGGAAGTACTTCTTCCTCTGTTTCTGCCGGCAGCAATGAGCAGCCTGTCATCGTTGCAGCCACGATTGCACCAATCACAACAAGTGCTGCACGTTTCCCCCTTTTCGGAGCGGCCCCTTTACTTGATAAATCTGCCGTCCGCCATTTCATAAACATGGTCCGCAACCTCCAAAATCGTAGGATCGTGTGTCGTCATACATATCGTTACTTGTTCCACTTCAATAATATTGCGAAATACGGCCATCACCTGTGCGCCCATCTTGGAATCCAGCTCGGCTGTCGGCTCATCCGCTAACAACAGTCGGGGTCTATGCGCAATGGCCTTGGCAATCGCGACCCGCTGCTGTTCCCCCCCGGACATTTCGAATGGCCGATGTTTCACCCGTTTGGTCAGTCCGACCAGATCCAGACAATGACCTACCCGTTCCTTCCATTCCGAACGAGGCACATCCGCCATTCGCAGCGATAACTCGACATTCTCCCAGGCCGACAGCAAGGGCATCAGTGCATATGCCTGAAAAATAAAGCCGATTTCCTTGCGCCGCAGAGCAGTCCGTTTCCGGTCCCCCCAATCCTGCAAAGGCTGTCCGGAAAATAAAATGTCACCACTTGAAGGCTGATCCAGCCCACCAAGCATATTAAGCAGAGTCGTTTTGCCCGAGCCGGATCTCCCCTTCAGCATGACAAGCTGCTGCGGGTTGACTTCCATGTCAATGCCTTTGAGCACATGGATAATCCGGCTGCCCGTCTGAAAGCTGCGATGTACATTGCGAACTTCCAGCACAGGCCCATCATATGGAGGCAGCAAACTGGCTTTTGCCACAGACTTGGACTTCGCTTCCGGTTCGGCAGCTGCAACAGCCACCTCATCCTTGCTTGTTCCATCGGTCATGGATTGTGAGTTATTCGAAGGACTTTCGGGTTTACTTATGTATGCCAAGGTCTCCTGCCCGGCTGTGTTCTGCTGTTCCGCTTGTCCCTCTGCATGAGTCTCTCCCGTCTGGCTTTTGGCAGATCTGGTTCTGGAAAATAACTTCTTCATGCCAGCAATCACGCTCATCCTTTCTTAACATCCCGTTCATTTCTTTAAGGGTACTAAAAATAGAAATCTATTCCATACTACACTGCATTATAAACGACCGATCCCAACTAAAAGTTACAAGCTTTTTACAACGTTGCCGGGAAAAAGTTAATATTTTGATGAACAAACGAAAAAAGCATCCCAAAGTGCGGGATGCTTCTTGCCTATTCCATGAATTTGCCTCTATGACGGCAAACATTACAATTTTGATACTGTTTACAACCGAAAAGTTGTTGATAAGCAGATGATATTATTTACCAAATGAAGCAGGATCTTCACGCCAGGATTTGAGCAGTTCAAAATCACTCTCCTGGATCGTCCCCTGAGCCAATGCTACGTCCATTAGAGCTGTATAATTGGAAAGGGTTTGCAGCTGAATGCCAGCTTCTTCAAATGCTTTTACCCCTTTATCCAGCTGATAGCTAAAAATCGCAAGCACGGCGAGAGGCGTAGCACCTGCTGCACGTACCGCTTCTGCGGCTTTAATGGAACTGCCTCCTGTAGAGATCAGGTCCTCAATAACAACCACTTTTTGACCTTCAGTAATGATGCCTTCAATCAGGTTTTCCTTGCCATGCCCTTTTGCTTTGTCACGAATGTAGGCCATTGGCAGATCCAGCTTCTGAGCCACCCAGGCTGCATGCGGGATACCCGCGGTTGCTGTACCTGCTATAACTTCTGCATCAGGATATTGCTCACGAATAATGGTTGCGAAGGCTTCAGCAATATCATTGCGGATCTCCGGATAGGACATCGTCAGACGGTTGTCACAGTAGATTGGAGACTTTATACCGGAAGTCCAGGTAAACGGCTGCTGCGGGCGCAGTGCCACGGCGTTAATTTTTAAAAGCTGGGAAGCAATGTGGTTGGGAATCTCGTTCAGTGCGATCATGCGTTCAACATCTCCTTCAAAATGGTTTCTGCTGCTTCACGTGGATTGGAGGCACCTGTAATCGGTCTGCCTACAACAATGTAATGGCTGCCTCTGGCAATGGCTTCACCCGGTGTGAGGACACGAGTCTGGTCACCCAGTCCACTTCCTGCTGGCCGAATTCCCGGAGTAACGGTGTGAAAATCACTGCCGCAGGCTGCCCGAATGGCCGGCACCTCGAGCGGAGAAGCAACTACGCCATCTAAACCCGCCTCATGGGCCAGTCCAGCATAACGAACCACTGCCGCTTCCACACTTCCCTCGATGCCGATCTCACTGTTCATCGTTTCCTGGCTTGTACTGGTAAGCTGGGTAACCGCGATAATCTCCGGTCTGCATAGAGAAGGGTTTGCAGCCAGGGCCGCTTCCGCTCCTTCACGTGCAGCACGCATCATGCTCGTACCGCCAGCTGCGTGCACATTGAACATGTCCACACCAAGGCGGGTTATACTTTCGGCACCACCGCGAACGGTGTTGGGGATATCGTGCATTTTTACATCAAGAAACACGGAGTATCCTTTCGCTTTCAGCTCCCGGATAAAATCAGGACCCGCTGCGTAGAACAGCTGCATCCCCACTTTCAGATAACAGGGAATGCCTTCTAGTGCCTGTACCAGCTCCTGCGCCTGTTCCGCATCAGGATAATCCAGGGCGACCATTAAACGGCCAGCCATTTCATTGAAATTAGGGTGATTCATCCAGTCCGCTCCTTCCACATGCTTGTTTTTTCCGTTTTTGCCCGATATAAAGGACATCCCGCCAGCCCGCAGGCTGACTGATGTCCTTCATCAGTACCTTTTTATTTTACAAAGACTGGCATTGCCTCCGAAGAGAAGTTGATCGTTTGCAGCATGATCAGCAGGGCACGAATCGTATCCAGGGAAGTCATGCATACAATGCCGTTCTCTACCGCTTCACGACGAATTCGGAATCCGTCACGCTGCGGTGTTTTGCCTTTGGTCAGTGTATTGAAGACAAAGTTCGCTTCACCGCTGCGGATCATGTCCAGAATGTTCGGCGAACCTTCGCTCAACTTGTTCACAGTCGTTACCGGAATGTTTGCTGCTTCAAGCGCAGCTGCCGTTCCTCCGGTAGCCATAATTTTGTAACCCAATCTGTAGAAACCTTCAAGCAGTGGCACTGCTTCGTCTTTGTCTTTGTCTGCCACAGTAACTACAATCGCTCCGGTTGCCGGAATTTTCATTCCTGCTCCAATGAGACCTTTGAACAACGCTTTGGCGTAATTCGGGTCACGACCCATAACCTCACCTGTGGATTTCATCTCAGGTCCAAGGGTTGGTTCCACACGACGCAGCTTCGCGAAGGAGAAGACCGGAACTTTGACCGATACGTGATCCGACTCAGGCCACAGACCGTCAACATAGCCGAGGTCTTTCAGCTTCACACCCAAGATCGCTTGTGTTGCCAGGTTCGCCATCGGAATGTTCGTTACTTTGCTCAGGAAAGGTACAGTTCTGGATGAACGCGGGTTCACCTCAATGACATACACCTGGCCATCATGGATAACGAATTGGATGTTGACCAGACCGATTGTTTTCAGTTCTTTTGCAATTTTGATCGTGATATCGACGATTTTTTCTTTCAAATCCTCGGACAGGTGCTGTGGCGGATAAACTGCGATAGAGTCACCGGAGTGCACCCCTGCGCGTTCGATATGTTCCATGATGCCTGGAACCAGTACCGTCTCACCATCACAGATGGCATCCACCTCAACCTCTTTACCCAGCATGTAACGGTCAATCAGTACCGGATGCTCCGGATTGATTTTAACCGCCTGTTCCATATATGTCAGCAATTCGGCATCGGAGTATACAATCTCCATGGCGCGACCACCGAGTACGTAGGATGGACGAACCAGCACCGGATAACCCAGGCTTTGTGCCGTCTCTACCGCATCATCTACGGAAATGACTGTTTTACCTTTAGGCTGTGCAATTTCCAGACGGGAGAGAAGACGTTCAAATTTCTTGCGATCCTCTGCCTCATCGATGCTTTCCAGATCTGTTCCGAGAATCGTTACACCTGCATTACGCAGTGGTGCTGCCAGGTTGATGGCCGTTTGACCACCGAACTGTACGATAACCCCTACCGGCTGTTCCTGTTCAATCACATTCATGACATCTTCGAAGAACAGAGGCTCAAAGTACAGTCGATCCGATGTATTGAAGTCCGTAGACACCGTCTCCGGGTTGTTATTGATGATAACCGCTTCGTAGCCTGCCTTTTGCAGCGCCCATACCGCGTGAACTGTTGAATAGTCAAACTCGATCCCTTGACCAATCCGGATTGGACCGGAACCAAGCACGACCACTTTTTTCTTGTCTGAAGGGATTACTTCATTCTCGGTTTCGTAAGTCGAGTAGTAATATGGCGTTGTTGCTTCGAACTCGGCTGCACAAGTATCAACCATTTTGTATACCGGACGCAGGTTTTCCTGCTCACGGCGTGCTCTTACCTCTGCTTCTGTTGTCAGCTTGCTGCCTGGTTGACCTTCAGCGCGCAGCTCAGCAATGGCACGGTCCGTGAATCCGAGGCGTTTCGCTTGATACAGTGTTTCGGAAGACAACTCGGATTCCTCACGAATGCGATCTTCGAAGCCGATCAGACCCTCAATTTTGTCCAGGAACCACCAGTCAATCTTGGTTAGATCCTGAAGTTGCTGCAATGTATAACCTCTGCGGAACGCTTCCGCAATCAGGAACATGCGCTCATCATCTGCTTTGACCAGACGCTCGTTCAGCGTAGCTTCATCCAGCGTTTCTGCTTCCTTCAGATACAAGCGATGTACACCGATCTCCAGGGAGCGGACTGCTTTGTGAATCGACTCTTCGAACGTACGGCCGATGGCCATAACTTCGCCTGTCGCTTTCATCTGTGTCCCCAGCTTGCGGTTCGCTGAAACAAATTTATCGAACGGCCAGCGGGGAATCTTGCTTACGATATAATCCAGTGTTGGTTCGAAGCAAGCATAGGTTTGACCTGTTACCGGGTTTACGATTTCGTCCAGCGTGTAACCCATGGCAATCTTGGCAGCCATTTTGGCAATCGGATAACCGGTTGCTTTGGAAGCCAGTGCCGAGGAACGGCTTACCCGTGGATTCACTTCGATGACATAGTACTGGAAGCTGTGCGGATCCAGTGCAAATTGCACGTTACATCCACCTTCAATGTTGAGCGCACGGATGATTTTCAAGGATGCCGAGCGCAGCATTTGGTATTCACGATCAGACAGGGTTTGGCTTGGGGCCACAACGATACTATCGCCTGTATGAACGCCTACCGGATCAAAGTTTTCCATGTTGCAAACTACGATACAGTTATCGTTCTTGTCTCGCATGACTTCATACTCGACTTCTTTCATGCCCGCAATGCTCTTCTCGACCAAACATTGGCCAATCGGGCTGTAACGCAGACCCGCTACTACCGTTTCCCGCAATTCTTCTTCGCTGGCACAGATCCCGCCGCCTGTTCCGCCAAGCGTATAGGCAGGACGAACGATGATTGGATAACCAATCTCATTTGCAAAATCAAGGGATTCTTCGAGTGTCGTTACGATCACACTCTCAGGTACAGGCTGTTCCAGTTCGCGCATCAGATCACGGAACAGGTCACGGTCTTCCGCTTTCTCGATGGACGTAAGCTGTGTTCCGAGCAGTTTCACATTTTCACGTTCCAGGACACCGGCACGAGCCAGTTCCACGGCCATGTTCAGACCGGTTTGACCGCCGAGTGTAGGCAGCAATCCGTCTGGACGTTCCTGACGAATGATCTGAGTTACGAAGTCGAGTGTAATCGGCTCGATGTACACCTTGTCAGCCATGTTGGTATCAGTCATGATGGTTGCCGGGTTGCTGTTGATGAGTACAACTTCCACGCCTTCTTCTTTCAGTGCCTGGCAAGCTTGTGTACCGGCATAGTCGAACTCGGCCGCTTGACCGATGACGATTGGACCGGAACCAATCACCAGGATTTTTTTGAGGTCTTTGTTAATCGGCATGTTATTGCGCTCCTTTCACTGCGGCTGCCAATACGGCTTGACGCGGCTTTTGCGGGTTAGTGATCTTGTGCTCCCGGATCATTTCGATGAAACGGTCGAACAGATAGCTGTTATCGTAAGGTCCTGGCGCAGCTTCCGGGTGATACTGTACCGAAAACGCCGGGAATGTTTTATGTTTCAGACCTTCAATGGTCTTGTCATTGTTATTGATGTGTGTAACTTCCAGGTCAGTGCTCTTCACTGACTCTTCGTTAACGGTGTAGCCATGGTTCTGGGATGTGATGAAGCAGCGTCCGCTCTCCAGTTCTTTGACCGGGTGATTCCCACCGCGGTGTCCAAACTTAAGCTTCTCTGTATCAGCACCTGCTGCCAGTGCAAACAGTTGATGACCGAGGCAGATACCGAAGATCGGATACTCGCCAAGCAGCTCACTGATCATGTTAACGGCATGTGGCACGTCTTTCGGATCCCCAGGGCCGTTGGACAGCTGAATGCCATCCGGGTTCAGGCGACGAATCTCGTCTGCTGTTACATCATGAGGCACAACGACAACGTCACAGTTGCGTTTGCTGAGTTCGCGCAAGATCCCTGTTTTTGCACCATAGTCTACCAGGACGATGCGTTCAGCCGTTCCCGGGCTGTTGTATACATGCTGTGTGGACGTCAGGGGAACCTGGTTGCGAAGCTCGGCGATGCTCGTATCTCCCATCATCTCCAGCAGCTCTTCCACAGGCTTCGATCCTGTTGTGAGAATTCCCTTCATTGTTCCGTGATGACGAATCCGGCGAGTCAACATGCGTGTATCAATTTCACTGATGCCCACGATGCCATACTCCTTGAGCAGATCGTCCACGCTGTATTCAGCGCGCCAGTTGCTCGGCACCGGTTCATGGCGACGAACCACAAAGCCATGGACGAATGGACGGATGGACTCGAAGTCGTCACGCGTAATCCCGTAGTTACCGATCAGCGGATACGTCATGGTTACGATTTGACCGCAATAAGAAGGATCCGAAAGCACCTCTTGGTAGCCTGTAATTCCCGTATTAAAAACGACCTCTCCTGTCGTTTCACCTTCAGCACCGAATGCTTTCCCGGTGAACAGTGTGCCGTCTTCCAACAATAATCTTGCCTGTGCCTGCATCCCATTTCACTCCTCTGTGTTTATCAACGTTGAATGCACTCGAGTTGAACATGGAGTTACATTTGTGCGGCTCCGCGGACAGAAAACCCTTCGATCGCTGTTATCAACAGATTCATTTGAATTTAACCCTCATAGGGTTGAATCTGTTGATAAAGGCGAACACTTCGTTTCTTCGGGTCTTTTCTGTCCGCTCCGCAGTTACGTTGGTGTCCAAGTTCAAAACCATGACATTCAACTTGCTTGTTTCGTATATTGAACTCTCGGCATGATCTGCCTCAAGTTAGTTGTAAAGATGTTACTGGTGTAAGGTTGTAGATTTAGAGTTATTAAGACTTATTTATCTTTAAAGAATTAAAGATGTAAGGTTTATCGATTTACTAAGATACCAATTTACTGTTGTACCGTGTTGCTCCACACGCTTTTGCCATCTACCCAGGTCTGTACCGGCCAGCCTTTCAGCTTCCAGCCTGTGAACGGGGTGTTTCTTCCTTTGGTTGCAAACGTTGCAGGATCGACTGCTTTTTCCTCGTTCAGGTCAATCATGGTGATGTCCGCAGGCGCTCCCTCTTCCAGCTTGCCTGTATCCAGTCGGAATACCCGTGCCGGATCGGCTGTCATGCGTTTAACTAGGAAGTCCAGGCTCCAGAGCCCTGTTTCCACAAACTTGGTATACAGCAGCGGGAAGGCTGTTTCGAACCCAACGATTCCGAACGGTGCCAGCTCCATGCCTTTGGCTTTCTCCTCTTCACTGTGCGGTGCGTGATCCGTTACGATCATGTCCAGCGTGCCGTCCAGCAAACCTTCGATACAAGCCTGCACATCACGCGGTGAGCGCAGTGGCGGGTTCATCTTCCAGTTGGCATCCATGCCCGGGATATCTTCATCCGACAGTACCAGATGGTGAGGACATACCTCAGCTGTCACTTTAATGCCGATGGACTTCGCCAGACGAATCAGGCGAACCGATTGTTCCGTACTTACGTGGCAGACGTGGTAGTGAACACCCGTTGCTTCGGCAAGCAGGATATCACGGCCAACGTGGATCGCTTCGGATTCATTCGGAATGCCTTTGATACCATGGCGCTTCGAGAATTCTCCTTCTGTGACATACCCACCGACTACCAATGAGTCGTCTTCACAGTGGGCAATGACTGGCATATCCATACTTGCAGCAAGGCTCATCGCGTCTTTCATCATTTGTGCGTTCTGCACGCCTACACCGTCATCCGTGAAGCCAATTGCCCCTGCTTCTTTCAAAGCTGCGAAATCGGTAAGTTCACGGCCAAGCTCATTTTTGGTAATGGCTGCATAAGGCAGCACTTTGACCAAATCGGCTTCTTTGGCTTTATCCAGAACCAGCTTAACTACATCCGGACTATCTGTTACCGGTCTTGTATTAGGCATGCAGGCGATTGTCGTAAAACCACCTTGTGCCGCTGAACGGGCACCTGTCTCGATGGTCTCTTTGTGTTCGAATCCAGGTTCACGCAAATGTACGTGCATATCGATCAAACCGGGAATGACCAATTTGCCTGACGCATCCGTTACGCTGTGTGCCGATTGTTCTGCTTTAAGAACCACTTCATCTTCCACACCAGCGATCTTTTGAATTTTGCCTTCATCTATAACGATCGTTTTCCGTTCAAGTTCCCCTTGACCATTCAAGACATTCGCGTTTTTAATAATCTGTAGCATAATTGCCCTCCGCTTCGGTTCTGACCGGATTCCGGGAGAATCCGGATAATTTGATTTATCGTGTACTCTTACCGTCCTATAGAAAGTTCCGTCTTCGTCAGCCTATGACCCATAGCCAGACCCTGTTACAGCTTTAATGCGCGTTCCATAACCGCCATGCGAATTGGAACACCGTTCGCCATCTGTGGGAAAATCCGCGATGCTGTACTTTCCACAACCGAATCGTCGATTTCAACATTCCGGTTAACTGGTGCAGGGTGCATGATAATGGTGTTGGGATTCAGGCGTGCCGCCCGTTCTTCCGTCAATCCGTAGTGTTCGCGATAATCCTCAGCCGAGGTAATGAGACCATGTTTGTGACGTTCGAGCTGAACCCGAAGCATCATGACTACATCCGCATCCAGTGCTTCATTCAGACCTACATAAGGAGCGTGCTCTGCCAGTTCCGGTGCCTGCATCGTCTGGGGTGCACAGAAGCGTACATCTGCTCCGAACTTTTGCAGGGCCCACAAGTTGGAGCGTGCAACCCGGCTGTGCAGGATGTCGCCAATAATCGATACACGCAAACCTTTCAGCTCACCGAAAGCTTTTCGCATGGTGTACAGATCCAGCAGTGCCTGGGTTGGATGTTCGTTATTCCCGTCACCCGCATTTACCAGTGGAACATTTACCTTCTGAGCCAGCTGCTGCAGAACACCTGCCGGTTTCAGCCGGATGACTCCTGCATCAATGCCCATCGACTCAAGTGTTCGCACCGTATCATAGATGGACTCGCCCTTCTCTACACTCGAAGCAGCTGCCGTGAAGTTCAGCACCTGTGCACCCAATCGTTTCTCAGCCATTTCAAATGAGAAGCGAGTACGCGTGCTGTTCTCGAAGAACATGTTGGCAACAAAGCGTGATTCAAGTACGGGGACCAATTTATTCGACTGAGCTTCCCAGTGGGCTGCTCTGTTAAGAATCGATTCAATTTCACTGCGATTAAGTTCCTTCAGTCCAAGCAAGCTCCGGTCCTTCAATGCTGTCTGTGTAATCATCATGCCTGCTCCCCCCGGTTCTGAATGATTTTGACTTCGTCCTGTCCGTCCGTTTCCATCAGTGCTACTTCAATCTCCTCCGATTTGGAAGTCGGCACATTTTTGCCGATAAAATCAGGTCGGATCGGAAGTTCCCGGTGTCCGCGATCCGCGAGTACTGCCAGCTGAATGTTCTGCGGTCTACCACAGTCCATCAGGGCATCCATCGCCGCACGAATCGTTCTTCCGGTATAGAGCACATCATCGAACAAAATCACTTTCTTGTTATGAATCGACAGTGATTCAGGTGTCATCGTCAACAGTTCCTTGCGATTCGCTTGGTTATCGTCCAGGCGGTCATCGCGATAAGGAGTTACATCCAGTTCTCCCCAGGGGACCTTGGCGCCCTCGATTTCTTCAATTTTCGCGGCGATCCGTTCTGCGAGATAAACACCCCGCGTACGGATCCCGACCAGCACACAACCGTCGATCCCTTTGTTTTTTTCCAAAATCTCATGGGCAATCCGTGTTAATGCGCGGCGGATCGCCGTTTCATCCATAATGACATGTGTTTCTGTGCTCATGCGTTCAGCCTCCTCAGGATTTCCCTCCAGATCATGGCCCCGTGACAGGAGAACAAAAAAGACTCCTTGCCGTGTTTATTGGCAAGGAGTCTCCGAACTTCAGACCGCTCTGAAGAAAGTTTACTCTCGGGATGCACCGTTCTATTGCCGCAGCAAAAAACGATGTATCGTTCACGTTACCTTGCCAGTCTCACGGGACTGATTTAAAGGTGCTATTCATGTCGTTCATATCGCAGTGCCTCACAGGGCGCTGTTGATCAATATGTCCGTTTATCTTCATGAATTATGACAGAAAGACAACCCCCTGTCAACACCTCACCTTAACAGGCGAACTCCCCTGCTGTATTCCACTTAGAATCAACAGTTCGGCTGAAAAGCATCCACAACCTTCACATTTCATTCATTACTCATAATTATACAATAATTCTGTATATTTATCCATAGGTAATTGCAAACTTGGATGCAGGCAATATAACCCTTCTGTTTTCGTATCAAAGATTGAATATAGGTCCGATTATGCTCAAATGAAGAGGGTAAAGACTTATACGCGGATCAGTTTATATTCCGTTCTAAGAAACCGATATACATATAGATTTGTATATTCCCGAGATGGGAATGATATAGGACCTGAACTTTGATTGGTATTAGGAGGAAATCATGCGTAACATATGGCGTATTTACAAAACAGATTGGCTGCATATTTTAAAAGTACCTACTGGCATATTTTTAATTGTGGCGATTATTTTACTGCCTGGGGTTTATGACTGGGTCAATGTCAAATCGGTTTGGGACCCATACAGCAATACACAAGGGATTAAAATCGCGGTGACAACGGAAGACCAAGGGGCAACAGTTGCCGGGACAACAGTTAATATTGGAGAAGAATTGGTGTCCAGCCTGAAGCAGAACGATAAGCTGGGGTGGACATTCGTGAATCAGACTGAGGGGAATCGCGGCGTTCAGACTGGTGAGTATTATGCAAGCCTGCTGATCCCAGGTGACTTTTCATCTAAAATTACCGGCATCGTTGATGGAAAACTGGACCGCCCCGAAGTCATCTACACGGTCAATGAAAAGGTCAACGCCATTGCGCCCAAAATTACAGGCTCTGGCGTCTCTGCCATTACAACGCAAATTAATGAGAGTTTTACCGAAGCGGTCAGCGAGGCAGTGTTGACCAAATTAAAGGAAGCTGGTGTGGAGATCCATGCTCAGCTGCCAACCCTGCGTAAGATGGAGAATGGAATTTTTGCGCTGGAAAACAACCTTCCAGCCATACAGTCTGCGGGACAAAAAGTGCTGGAAGTCGAAAAAGCAATGCCAGCCATTGTAGAAGAAGCCCAAAAAATTGTAGAGATTGAAAAACGATTGCCCGAAATTAACGAAGCAGCACAATATATACTTAAGGTACAGAAATATTGGCCGCAGATCATGGAAGCTTCTTCCGAGGTACTCGCCATTCAAGGACGAATCCCGGATATTCGCCAAGCCGTGGAACGTATTCAGGAAGTGGATCAACATTTCGGTGTAGTATCAGGTGTCATCGATACGGCATTATCCAAAATGGACAAGGCCCTTACCATCATACGAGCTGCCCAGGATGATCTTGACACGTTAGCCAGCATCGCGGGAAACGGAGTAGAACTATCTGAAGGGTTGAACCGTTTCCTGGATTCGAGCGAAGAAGCGTTTCAGGCTATCGGCCCGGTTATCCGGCAAAATCTATTGCTGATACAGCAAATCGCTGGTGCTGGGGGAGACATGTTCGGACGATTGCAAAATACGGACCTCAGTGCACTTCCAACAGCAGACGATCTGGACAGAATGGCTGTTCGGCTTGGAATAGCTGTAAAATTGGTTGATAGTATGGCTGAATTATTAGAAAAAATGGACAACTTCCTTCCAAGCCACCCGTCAGCCGACAACATTACCCGGTTGAACACTGTTTCGGACAAGCTTCAACTTCAAATAAAACTCGCAGGCATCATCAGTGATGCCATGCGTCGCCATACAACTCCGCCTGCCGATATTATCGCTCAGCTCAATGCATTGTCTAAGGACATCAACAGCGGCATTGGCCAAATCCTTGGTGTGTATGATCTTGAAATCGCGCCTGCCCTTTCTGCTGGGTCAGATAAACTGAAATCTATCCTATCGGCATCAGCAGACACTTTACAGGGTGCCCAGGACCGAATTCCGGATGTTGCGGACATACTGTCCGCAACCAAGGAAGGGATTACTTTTGGACAGACGGAACTGAGAAAAATTCAAAGCGATCTGCCTCAAATCCAGACCAAAATACATGAAATTTCCCAGATACTTCAGAGCAAAAGTGAAGCTTTCATTCAAGCGCTGAACACGGTAGCTCCATTAATTCAGAACGACCTTCCCAAAGTAGGAGCCAAACTGAACGAGGCAGCCGATTTTGTCCGAAGTGACCTGCCCATTGCAGAGAAACAGATTGGAAAGGCATCCGATTTTGTACAGCATCAGCTGCCTGAAGTCGAAAAAGGCGTGCACCGCGTGGCCACACTTGTACGAGAGGATCTGCCCGCTCTGGAAAGTGCGATCAGTAAGGCTGCAAACAAACTCAGGGATGTGGAAGGCAATAATCAGTTTGCCGAACTTGCCAAGCTGCTGCGCGGTGATATCGAGGATGAGAGTGCTTTCCTTGCAAGTCCGGTTCACATCAAGGAAAACCAATTGTATCCCATCCCGAATTACGGTTCGGCCATGTCGCCATTTTATGGCGTATTGTCCCTTTGGGTCGGCTCTACATTGCTGATTTCCCTGCTTCGGGCAGAAGCAGAAAATCCGGACGGCAAGTTTCGCGGATATCAATTGTATCTCGGCCGTTTGGGCACATTCCTGACGATAGGGCTGCTTCAGGCCGTATGCGTAACCTTGGGAGATATGTTGATTCTCGGAACCTATGTTGCGGATAAAGTGTGGTTCGTCTTATTTGCCATGCTGGTGAGTGCCGTGTTCGTCACGATCACATACACCCTGCTGTCCGTATTTGGAAACATCGGGAAAGGAATTGCCATAATCTTCATGGTGTTTCAGTTCTCCAGCTCGGGAGGAACGTTTCCGATCAGTATGACTTCCCCTTTTTTCCAGGCATTGAACCCATTCATGCCCTTCACGTATGCCATAAGTCTACTTCGTGAATCGGTTGGTGGCATTTTGTGGTCTACAGCCTTGAAGGATATTCTCTGGCTATGTGTATTTATTGCCCTTAGCCTCGTCCTAGCTCTCGTATTGAAACGGCCCCTCAGCAGTCTCACCAAGCGTTCAGCCGAGAATGCGAAGAAGACCAAAATCATAGCTTAATTCAAATAAGTAGAACCCTCCGCATAAGGTATGTGGAGGGTTTATTTTGTCATTCAGATCCAATCAGGAAAAGAGACAACCTATGGATATCATGCTCCAGTTGCTTGTCCCTTTTATAACTCACGAGAAACTTCTTCCAATCAGTTCAAGTTGTGCGTCTTCTCCAACTGATTGTAAGACTGTTTGATTGTGGTCAATGTCTCTACATGACGGTAAATATTGTTCGTCACCATTACCAGTAGACATATGAAGAGTATACCAATAATTGCTTTTTTCCCGAGTCCCGGATGAAGACGGATCACCAATCCCCCACCCAGCAGGAAAAACGCAAACAGATAATGACCTGCATACAGATACATATCATATTGGAAAACAGCCAGCCCGAACCCAACTACGATATGAAGCAAAAATGCGAATAAAATATACGGAGCAAGTGTCCACACTTCACGTTCACGAATACCTTGGATAAATCCGGCTAGCGCCAGCAGCAATATAAAAATACCGACAATCTGAACATGGATTGGATTGGAACGAGACAGGTCCGTTACAAATGCAACCAGACCCGGATCGAGAAGGTGTACTTTGGGAGACAGCATCGGATTAATCGTCAACAGAGTCAATGCCTTCCAATGAACTGTAAACTGAAAAGGCGTTGCATAGCTTGTCCCTCCATTTTGTATCCCGAGCAGCCAATTGCTAACCCAGCTTCTTCCCCCAAACGCAACATACTGAATACCCGTTAATACGATAATGAAAGCAACCGCGAGTGCCATAATCCCGATGTACTTTTTCCAAGCGGAAGCCTTACGCCAGGTTCGCAGATTGAAAAACATCGCAGCGGCATAAGGAACGATATTCGTGGAAGTCAGCCCAAAATTGATGGATGCAAGCAATGCATTCTGCATATAACGCACGTCATTTCGATCACGCGTATATTGCATGTAAAGCACCGACAACAGGATAAAAAACTGCACATACGGATAGGAGTCCGGAATCAGTGCGGTAAACATCAGGTAGGAACTACATCCAAACAACAGCGCGAAGAGCAGTGGTGTGGTGATCTGTCTGTCTTTTTGATTGAGAAAAAGAAAAACCAGCACCACGGATCCGGCGTTCACGAGAGATTGCAGAATTAGAAAGAACCAGTTCCCTCCCAGCAGCTCCGCTGCGGCTCCCAGGGTAACAACAAGAAAGGATATTAACGGGTGAATGACCGAGGAGCTGTTCGCACCATAATACATGGAAGGATCAAAATTAAACAAATTGATTGGAAATTCATGAGTATTAAATGGTGTATATGCTCCAAGAACTTGTCCCTGATCCGCAATGTACATCACGTAAGATGCATTCATCAGAGCGTAAAAAAGAGTGAATCCCGCAAACAGGCATAGTGCCGTCCAGTTCGTTTTCCGATTATAAAATATGTAATCCAGAAACTTCATACAATCACATCCAGTATGTCATATTCAAAATTCTCTGCGTTATTCTTATACGCGTTACCAAACCAAAAAACACAAACCACCCATAATGCATATCACCCCCAGCCAGCGAAGCCGCCCAACGGTCTCTTTGAAAGCAAATTTTGCAATCAACAGGGTCCATACATATGTCAGCGCATTGGCAGGCAGCACCACAGTCAAGGGAAGAAATTTCAGCAGCACAATATTCAGCAAAGCGCCCGTTCCATAAAATCCGAGCCCCACGAGAACATGCAGCTTTCTGCGGCTTGTCGCATAGGCTTTCAAGCCAGCACCACCCATTGCTCCGCACAGCGTCATCGCAATCAGTACAACCACCATCCAGCTATCGGTCAACACTGGTTAATGTCACCCCAATTCCGAGCAGCACAACCGCTGCGAGCTTCTGTAACGTCATTTCTTCTCCCAGCAAAAAGTGACCATAAATGAGTGCAAAAACGTAGCTTGCACACATCAGCGGATAAGCCACAGACAGCTTTTCCAGAGCAAAGGCCTTAATCATCAAGATGGCTCCAAGCCCATAGCAGACAAATCCAATGCCAAGATAGATCCACTCTGTCAGCCCCCATTTCCAGAACAGCTGTCCCGTTGCCGTTAGAAAAGCGGATGCAAGCATGAACCATTTGCCCGTGTGACGTCCCTTCATTTCCCCCACGATAATGCCTCCATATCCGGAACACGTCTGTTAATAAAATATCGCTGTGCCACGAGCTGCATTACTGGAAGATCGGACAGAGAATCCGAGTAAGAGCAGGACTGCTCATAATCAATGACCATGTTTTTCTCTTGCAGATAGGCCTGTATGCGGCGTACCTTCTCTTCCCCTTTGCAATTGATGCCCTCAATGGTACAGGTGTATCCATTCTGATGCCGGACCAGTTCTGTGCCAATCACATGATCTACCCAAGGGAAACTGTTGAAATATTTCATATAGGCATGCGGAGACGCAGTTACCAGCAACACATGATAACCAGCCTCCTTGCGATGCTGCATCTCCACACTGGCTTCAGCAAAAATGGCGGTGCGCAACCGGGTATCAAAAAAATGCTCCAGATCTTCCTCTGACATGCGCTCAATGCTTTTAAAGTACGAACGCTTGACTTGTTCCACACTCATCAGGCCTGCCTTGAACATTGCGGTATGAATCGCGATGAGCGGCAGTCTCCATACCTGACCAGGGTAGCGGCGAACACCATAGTGCACAAACTGAAACATGGAGTCCCTGCGTATAATTGTTTTATCAATATCAAAGATGGCAATTTTGGTGCTTTTCACCCTGATCCCCCTCTAACCCTCAATCTACATTTTCCTTATTCAAAAATCGCAAAAATGGCTACCACACTAATCACATACAGAATTACGGTAATCAGAATGGGCTTGTCCTCAAACAAAACACGGTCCGGTGAGCCCCCTTGGTTTTTCATATGAATGAGATATAGATAACGGAACATCCCGTATATCACCAGCGGAATGGTCCACATCAGATGAATGGTACGGTCAGACGTAAAGGTAAATAGGGAATAACTAATAATGGTCGCTGTCGTCACAATGGTATTAAATTGATCCAACAATGTGACGGAGTAGTTATCCAGCACCTTACGATGCGATCCGGTATTGCCCTCGAGCAGTGTTAATTCATTTCTCCGCTTGCCAATTGCAAGAAATAATG
This sequence comes from Paenibacillus xylanilyticus, assembly GCF_047246825.1. Lineage (GTDB taxonomy): Bacteria > Bacillota > Bacilli > Paenibacillales > Paenibacillaceae > Paenibacillus > Paenibacillus xylanilyticus_B. The sequence goes on from NZ_JBFOLB010000002.1 coordinate 512,655, forward strand.
ACAATAGCATGGTGCAGATCAGAAACCAAGGCGTAAAGGGCACATGAATTAATACTCCACCTGCTATGGCACGAAGGACAAATCCGGCTGCAATGGTCATCATATCCACAATCACGAGATGTTTCAGTATAAAAGAGTAAGACACATTCAACAGGAAATACACTATACATAGTCCACCAAAAAGCGGGTTCATTACAAAAGCAATTCCCACCGAGAGGATCAACAGGACAACACCAAACAACAGAGCATGGCCAGGTTGAACCTGCCCAGAGGCAATCGGCCGGAACTGCTTCACTGGATGCTGCCGATCCCTGTCCCGATCCACGTAATCATTTAAAATATACACGCAGCCTGCAACGAGGCTAAATAATATAAAACCAAGCAACGTCGATACAATGGTTTCAGTGCGTATTTCCTCAAAGGAAAACAGTAACGCAGCAAATAACAGCAAATTTTTAGTCCACTGTTTCGGCCTCAGCAGTTTGAACAGCCCTGAAATGGCATTGCCAGTTCCTGCTGCTTGTGAGGATACCGTATTTGTTCTTGAAGACAACAATTTCCATGACTCCCTTCCAAAACTACTTCTGTATATAAAATAACGTAAAGATCTAATCATAAGTTGCTTGTATAATTTTGTAAAGGGAGTAAATGGATTTTTTTATTTTCGAACAAAAAAAGAGACCGTCTCCGGTCTCCTTTTTTATCTATTCACATCACATGTCAAGGTGAATTCCAATTAGAATTAGAATTCGAATTGCACGTCACTCAGGCGACGTTTGATTTCAGCAATTACACGTTTCTCTTCTTCTTCACCTTTGGCTTCAAAAGTAACGGAGAAACGTACAAAGTTACCTGCATCGTCCCAAGGTACAGACGAAATCAATTTTTCACGGATCAGAAATTGGGAGAAGTCTTCCCCGGATTCAAAGCGACGTCCGCCTACTACACCTTTTGGAGCTTCAACATACAGGAAGAAAGAACCTTTCGGTTTCTCAGCCTGGAAGCCCAGTTCATTCAGTGCAGCAACCAGCAGGTCATGACGACGGGAATATTTCTCTGCAATTTTCTCCGTGATTTCCGGATGGTTCAGACCGTAGGCAGCAGCCTTCTGGATTGCGATGAATTGACCGGAATCGTTGTTATCCTTCACATCACTGAAGGCTTTAACGACGAGTGGGTTCCCTGCGACAAATCCGATTCTCCAGCCTGTCATGTTGTAAGACTTGGACAAGGAGTGCAGCTCTACGCCAACATCCTTTGCTCCAGGTACAGACAGGAAGCTGAACGGTTTATTGCCGTCATAAGTCAGTGCAGCGTATGGAGCATCATGAACAACAACTACGCTGTACTTTTTCGCCCATTCAATCACTTTAGTGAAAAATTCAACCGTTGCACCTGCACCAGTTGGGTTGTTTGGATAGTTCAGATACAGCAATTTGGCACGTTTTGCGATATCCTCAGGGATCGTTGTCAGATCCGGCAGGAAGTTGTTTTCCTTCGTCAGCTGAATGTTGTACACTTCGCCGCCCAGGTATTTGGTGTGAGTCCCCATAACCGGATAACCAGGCACTGTCATGATAGTTACGTCACCTGGATTGATAAAGCAGGAAGGCATCATGGCCAGAGCTGGCTTGGAACCGATCGAGTGTACAATTTCCGTTGCCGGATCAATGCCTTCAACGTTGAACACATTTTTCAGGTAAGCGGCAGCTGCTTCCTTGAATTCGGGAATCCCGTTATCCGCATAACCACGGTTCTCTGGTTTGGAAGCTTCTTGTGCCAGTGCAGCTACGATACCTGCATCCGCCATCTCATCAGGCTCACCTACGCCAAGGTCAATCAGTTCCACATTCGGGAAATCTTTCTTGGCTGAAGCTTTCGCACGTTTGATTTTCTCGAATTTATAAATGTTGGTGTCTTTACCATAGTTGGAGCCGCCAATACGGTCGGCAAAATTGGTTTGAATGTAAGTTTCTTGATATTTATCGATACTCATACCCATGTTCATCTCCTCATTTGACGCAAATTTCTACAATCTAATATGAAGCATTTACCCATGTTTAGCCATGGACAAAGTATCCGAACATTTGTACTTTCCCGAGAGGTCAGCGACTGCGCAGTGAGGCAAGGACATCTTCCATGTCTTGAGGAAGCGGAGCAGTGAATTCCAGGTACTCACCTGTTGTTGGATGAACAAAACCTAGAATCGCGGCGTGCAGCGCCTGCCCATTCATTTTGATGCCCTTGTTGCGTCCATAGATCGGATCTCCAACAAGCGGATGTCCAATAAATTTCATATGAACACGAATCTGGTGAGTTCGACCTGTCTCAAGCTTCAGTTCAAGTAGCGTGTAGTCGTTAATTCTTTCCGTAACGTTAAAATGCGTAACTGCATGTTTGCTGTTGCGTTCTGTCACCGTATACATTTTACGGTCATAAGTATCTCGTCCAATGGGTGCATCGATCGTTCCCTGATCATGACTTAAATGACCATGAACAAGTGCAATATACCGGCGGTTTACACTATGGTCTTTCAACTGCGCAGCCAATGAGGCGTGTGCACGATCATTTTTGGCAGCCATCAGCAGGCCTGAAGTATCCTTGTCGATCCGATGCACGATTCCGGGACGCAGCTCGCCATTAATGCCCGAAAGATCTTTGCAGTGATACATGAGTGCATTAACAAGTGTACCCGACGTATGTCCTGGTGCCGGATGCACCACAAGACCACGCGGTTTGTTAATGACAATGACATCACTATCTTCATAAACCACTTCCAGCGGAATATCTTCGGCAATGATCTCTACAGCCGTCGGCTCAGGAATCTGAAGCTCGATCAGATCACCCTCTGCCAATTTGGCATTCGCTTTCACTACGGCTCCGTTCACGGTTACCAGACCGTCTCCGATCCATAATTGAACCTGTGAGCGGGATACATCGTCCATTGCTTCGGTAATATATTTGTCAATGCGTTCCTTCTTGTGTTCAGAGGAAACGGTCCATTCCAGTCGTTCATTGTCATTCATCAGGTCCTCGTCATGTGAAGACGTGTCCCCATTAGTTTGTTCTTCGTTGTGCATTTTACTCATGATGTTCATTCCCTTCAATCTTTGCGGCGGCCTTTTCACGCCGTCCCTCCAGAAACGTTTCCACAATAATCAGTGCTACCCCGATGCATATCGCTGAATCGGCGATATTAAAGATGGGAAACGTGTAACTGCCAAAATTAAGCTGGACAAAGTCCACGACTTCTCCGGTCAAAGCCCGATCAAGGAAGTTGCCGATTGCCCCACCAAGCACCAAACTTAATGCCACAGGCAGCAATTTGTGCGGAGCATCTTTCACCTTTTGCAAATACCAGATCAAAGCAATTACCACAATCACGGTAACAACAATAAAGAACCAACGCTGATCCTTCAAAATGCCAAAAGCCGCACCCGTGTTCCGGTGTGAAGTAATAACAAAGAAATTACCTATGACGGGGATCTCTTCCCGAAGCTCCATTCGGGTCGCAATTAAAAACTTTGTTCCCTGATCCACCAAAAATACGATAAAAGCGAGGATATAATACACCACGTTTGTTCGTCACTCCGTTCTTGTCTTTTCCAAACCATACCAGGCTTTACGCCAGACTTGTTCATTGTAGCACAGCTGTTTGGAAGTCGTCCACGAAGTGCTTTTCCCCAATCCAAATGGCAAAAACGATAACAATTCCCTTCTGTAATCAGGGCCTGATTGGCACATGCTAGACCAGAGACAAATTTCGGATTCCATACGGACAGAAAGGGGAAAACGATGGCACATCTTACTTCACAACAAATACAATCCTTACGTTCCCAATTGCTGGATGAAAAACGTGGAATTGAACATCGGCTTGAGCAAAATGATCATTATGGCCTCAGCGGGTCAATGAGATTTCAGACAGGTGAATTATCTCCTATTGATAATCACCCCGGTGATGTAGCCACCGAGATGTATGACCGCGAGAAAGATATCTCCCTTTTAGAGCATGATGAATTTCAATTGGAGCGCATTGACTCTGCCCTGCATTCCATCGAGGAAGGACATTACGGTACGTGCGCAGTTTGTCAGCAGCCCATCCCTTATGAGCGGATGGAAGCTGTTCCCTACACCAAGTATTGCAAAAAACATCAGCCTGAAACTGTCGTTTCCGATAACCGTCCGGTCGAGGAAGAATTTCTTGCTCCTGCCTTTGGACGCACGAGCCTTGATGAGCGTGATGAACAAAACGGCTTCGATGGTGAAGATGCCTGGCAAATCGTTGAGAGCTGGGGCACTTCGAACACACCAGCCATGGCTGAAGGCCGCGACATCGACAGTTACGATGTAATGGCCATTGAAGCTACAGACGAGGTTGAAGGCTGCGTCGAAGCATATGAGAGCTTCGTGGCAACCGATATCTACGGTCATGACGTGTCCATCGTTCGCAACCGACAGTACCGGCAGTATATGGAGAATCGCGAAGGTGACGGTCTGCTTGAGCCGGATATGGACTCGGATTCGGATGACCTATACTAACCAACTCTTGTAGCTTACTAATATGTGTTTAGTTCAAGCTGACGCTGAACAATGCGTACGATATCCGCAATGTAATCTCCGACAATCGGCAGATTGAGCGCTCCCAGCACCTGCAACACGTAAATGATCGTGGCTGCAAAAAACGTAAAACCGATGGCGATCCCCACGCCTCGCGCTGCACCCGACAAAAGGTTGAGCCCTATCAGTTTCCACGGCCGATTCAGCAATTCCGTATACTGTGCGATACGTGAACGCTCTAGCTCATTCGCGAGCCGATTGGTCAGTGTATGAAGTTCCTCAATTTTGTCATTATGGGTCTGTGGCGGTGCAGATTGTGAAGCGGATGATGGCTGCTTGTCTTCATTCATGAGTTCGCTCAGTTCCTTTGGTATCTATAGAGTGACTGCACAATAGAAATCATTGCCCAATTGCACAAAAACCAAACGAGCCAAGATACAGGGAATCCCTCCCTGCGTCTAAGGCTCGTTGGCTTATTCTCTATATTCTGTCCTAATTACACCTCGATATAAACCCCAATCGCTTTGCCGCCTGCATCAATGCGTTGCATATCTTCGTGGGTACCGAATGTAACTTCAGTAACGAGTACATTCTCACGCAGCACCTCATCAAATGCCTCGATTGCCGCCTGAAGCTCAGGATCAACATCCAATGTCAGACGTACTCTTTTCTCAATTGGCAGGTCCAATTTCTTCCGTGTATCCTGTACGGAACGTACAACTTCACGTACCCAGCCTTCCTGTTCCAATGCAGTTGTGATTTCGGTGTTGAGGGCTACCGTCAGACCATACCCGGACGCCGAGGCAAAACCGGATTTGGCTTGTTTTTCCACCAGCAGCTCTTCACTCGTCACTTGCAGCTCTTCTCCTTCCGGGGAAACCACGTTCAGCACACCTTCCGTCACCACTTTGCGTGTCTCGTCCGCTGACATTCCCTTGAAGAAATTCTGCAGGAACCCTACGTTCTTGCCGTATTTTTTCCCTGCTACTTTCAGATTCAGCTTCAATGTAAAATCAACGAATTCAGCATCGTTATGCTCGGTACGAATACCTTTGACATTGATTTCATCCTTAATGATCTCTTCATAGCTCGCCAGATCAAATCCTTTATCGAGCGATACGATTAACTCGGACAGCGGCTGACGGTTCTTGATGCCGGTTTCGTTACGCACGTTACGTGCGAGCTCAACCACTCGGCGAGCTGTCTCCATATCTTGTTCCAGATCCAGATCGATCAATGCTTCATTCGCTGCCGGGTAATCTTCCATATGCACACTCTCACCTGCAGTGAGGTTGAGATAGATATCTTCCGCGAGCATTGGTGTGAATGGTGCAACCAGTTTGGCTGTAGTCACCAGCACTTCTGTAAGTGTGCGATAAGCATCCAGTTTATCTTCCGTCAATCCACTGCCCCAGAAACGGTCACGGGAACGACGGATGTACCAGTTGCTCAGCTCATCAACAAATGCTTCAATCGCTTTGGAAGAGTTCAGGTAGTCATTAACGGACAGTGCCTTTTCCACAACCAGAATCAGGCTGTTCAATCTGGACAGAATCCAGCGATCCAGCTTATGCGCTGATGGCTTGAACGGATGCTCCTGTGGATCAAATCCATCAATGGTTGCGTACAACGTCAGGAACGCATGCGTGTTAACCAACGTGTCCACCATTTTGGATTTGGCTTCGCCAACGATGCCTTTGGAGAATCGTTTGCTGTTCCACGGTGCACTGTCAGACAACAAGGCCCACCGGAACGCATCTGTTCCATATTCTTCAATGACTTCCCACGGATCGATAACATTTCCTTTCGATTTGGACATCTTCTGTCCGTTTTCATCTAGGACGTGTCCTGTTGCCATAACTGCTTTGTAAGGCGCCTTGCCTGTCAAAAGGGTAGACACTGCCAGCAAGCTGTAGAACCAGCCGCGGGTTTGGTCAATCCCTTCACAAATCATGTCAGCCGGATATTGCTGTTCAAATGTTTCCTTATTTTCAAACGGATAGTGCTGCTGGGCAAACGGCATGGAACCACTGTCAAACCAGACATCAATCACTTCCGGTGTACGTTTCATTTCATATTTGCCACAGGAACTGAGTACCTTGACTTCGTCAACATAAGGTTTGTGGAGTTCAAGGTTCTCTGGTACCTCTCCTACAGCACGCGCACGCAGTTCAGCAATACTGTGCGGAGCAAATTGTTCTCCTGTTTCTTCACATACCCAGATGTTCAGCGGTGTACCCCAGTAGCGGTCACGGCTGATGTTCCAATCCACCAAATCCTCAAGGAACTTCCCGAAACGCCCTTCACGGACGTGTCCTGGGTACCATTCCACTTCACTGTTATTGGCAATCAGCTGATCCTTGATCGCTGTAGTTTGGATAAACCAGCTGTCCATTGCATAGTAGAGAAGTGGAGTATCACAACGCCAGCAGAACGGGTAGCTGTGCTCATATTTTTCTTTGCTGAACAAGCGCCCTTTCTCGGACAGGTATCTCACGATATCAATATCGCAATCCTTCACGAAACGTCCCGCAAAATCAGTAACCTGAGCCACAAACTTACCTTCAAGGTCCACCATGTTGACAAAGCTGATGCCATTTTCACGACATACGCGGTAGTCATCCTCACCATGTGCCGGAGCCATGTGTACAATCCCTGTACCACTTGCATCCGTTACAAAGCTTGCACCCAGAATTACATTGGATTTTTCAGCCTGTACGTAGTTGAATGGAGGATCATACGTTTTACCAACCAAATCGGAGCCTTTCAGTGCCCCGATGACTTCATACTCGCCTTTGGAGTCTTTCATGACTTTCTCCACGAGATTTGTTGCCATGATGTATACTTCATTGTCCTGACGTACACGGGAATAATCCATGTCCGGATTAACGGCAAGTGCAACGTGAGAAGGAAGTGTCCAAGGTGTAGTCGTCCAGGCAAGCACAAATTCGCCGCTGTCGTCCAGCTTGAATTTGGCTGTGGCACTGAGGTCTTTGACATCCTTGTATCCTTGTGCAACTTCATGGGAACTCAGGGTAGTCTGACAAGATGGGCAGTACGGACTAACACGATGTCCCCGATAGAGAAGTCCTTTCTCATGAATCGTCGCCAGGATGTTCCATACGCTTTCGATGTAATTGTTGTCCAGCGTGATATACGGGTTATCCATATCCGTCCAGTAAGCAATGCCTTCTGTCAGATCACGCCATTGCTGCTCATATTCAAATACGCTCGCTTTACACTCGTTAATGAACTTCTCCACACCATAATCTTCGATCTCCCACTTGTGGGAGATGCCCAACTTCTTCTGCACGCCAAGCTCGACTGGCAAACCGTGTGTATCCCAGCCTGCTTTACGAACAACGCGGTAACCTTTCATGGTATTGTAACGTCCCACAAAATCCTTGATGACGCGTCCCAACACGTGGCCGATATGCGGCTTGCCGTTCGCGGTTGGCGGTCCTTCGTAAAAGACGAAGTTCGGTTTGCCTTCGCGGTTTTCGATCGATTTTTTAAACGTATTTTCCGTTTTCCACTTGTTTAACATGCGCAGTTCTCTGGCACGTGCTTTCTCTTTGACATCCACTCTTTGCATCATGATCTTCCTTTCAATAAATGGATTGTGGACCGCCCACATTCACATCACTTCTTTTTTGGACACAAAAAAACCTCATCCCTGGAAAGGGACGAGGTTGTGCTCGCGTTACCACCCTAATTCTGTTCATCACAAACCATATCCAATCACATGGGTAGGCTTTGTCATCAACAGCACTTATGCCCCGCACTCACTACAGCAGGGTGCCGATATAACGTTCGGCTTACGGTTTCGCTTACGCACGGCAATACATTACCGCTTCAGCGTCACTTCTCCGGGGAGATATTCGGCTATAACTCATCCATTGGCTTGCACCAAAACGCCAACTCTCTGAGGGATGAGATCATAACGTACTGAACCCGTCATGGAATCATTATTCATTATGAATATAGTTATAGCCTCTTTAGAGGCAAAAGTCAACCGGGCAGGCAGACTAATAAATTTCCTTCATTTCTCGCTCACGGTCACGGACTTCCTGCTCCCGGCTCTCCAGTGCTTCCCATCCATCCTGGGACAACAGCTCGAGCTGAGCTTCAACAAGTGTGCGGAAACGGGCACGATAGATGGAAGCCTGCTTTTTCAGCTCTTCCACTTCCAGAGCAATCTTGCGGGACTTTGCCAAAGACTCGTTCACGATCCGGTCAGCATTCTTCTCTGCTTCCTTCACAATGAGCTGTGCTTCTTTCTTCGCATTGTTCTTCACATCGTCGGCTGCTTCCTGCGCTATGATAATCGTTTTGCTCAACGTTTCTTCAATTGTGGCAAAATGATCCAGCTTCTCCTGAACGGACAGCAACTGATTGCTCAGCTCTTTGTTCTCGCGAATGACGCCTTCGTAATCTTTGATGACTTGATCCAGGAACTCATTGACTTCATCCTCGTCATACCCGCGCAAGCGTCGGGAAAATTCCTTGTTATGTATGTCCAGCGGCGTTAATGGCATGCTGTCCACCTCCTGTTAAAGTTCCTTCCCGTACCGAGAAGGTTTGCAGCACATGGGTACCACCCAAAGGGCCGTGAACAAGTTGCCGCCTGGCAACTTGTACGATTAGCAATTGCAGAATCAACGCTCTGATTCCAATACGGTCACATCAACCTTGTACTTCAATGTATATCGGAAACAGCGAATGTTTTTTACACCTTTATCTTAAACAATTCGACAAGAAAACGGGTTTTCCTGCAACGCCGCTAAGCAAATTTGCCGATTTTTACACGACAACGTCCCTTTTTGGTCATGCCGTCCTGTTCCAGTACCTTGAAACGGCCAAAACCTTGAATGGAAACCACGTCCCCGGCTTTCAGCGGTTTGGATGGATCTTCCTCCACTTTCCAATTCACCCGGCATCGACCGGCCTTGATGGGAATCAGAACTTTACTGCGACTCAGTCGGTACACATCCGCACAAATTCCGTCCAGACGAAGGGATGCAACGGTAATATCCATCGTCTCCAGCTTGCTCTCAGACCATTTCATCTGATTCAGGGGAAGAAGCTCTGTAAACACATGAACCCGGTGGACCTGATTCAATTGAAGCGATAAAAAAGCGCCGGTTTCCGCCGCCACCACGGTGTGGCACCCGTCATCCAGCACTTGGATATCTCCGATTTTGCCGCGTTTCAGTCCAAGCCCGAGCAGGGCACCCATATAGTCTCCATGCTCCAGCTCCACAATTTTCTGATCGTCTGACGTAATGCTGAGCACCTGCATACCCATATCCTCGTCATCGAGATACCGATAATCCGGTGCAATCAATGCACGTTTGCGTTCAGCTCCCTCGTAGCCTCCGTCCAGACGAATCTGGACGTCATTGCGACGATTGACAAGCGTTTGCAATATAAAAGCCTGTCTTGGATCAAGGAAATCCGTTAGCTTCATGTCATGAAGCTTGCCTGCACGTTCCACCCAATCCGAGGCCTTATCCACAAAGTCACGCTCATCATGGCTAAAATGTTCGTAAATTTCACCACTCATCTATGTTCACCCTACCCTATCAGAAGTAGCTGATGATCGAGAGCAAACCTGATCTCGCCAGTTGAAGAGTAATTAGCGCAACAATTGGTGAAATATCCAGCATGCCGAACAAAGGCGGAATGAAACGTCTGAAAGGACTCAAATACGGTTCCACCAATTTGGCAAGCCACTCACCAATGACGCTCTCCCGTGCATTCGGAAGCCACGACATCAATACATATCCAATAATCATGTAGAAATAAATCTCAAACAGGTAAAACACTACGAGTTGAAGTTGATACAAAAGCGGCTCACCTCATTCTGTTGTAATCTTGCTCGCTGTCAGCCAGTATTTCCGTAATTGCTCCCTGAATTTCAACGGTATCCGGCGTACAGAGAAAAATGTTGCCGCCAATTTTCGAAATGCCCCCGCCCAGAGCGTATACGGTACCACTCAAGAAATCAATGACACGCAGTGCCTGGTCTTGGCGCACCCGCTGCAAATTCACAACGACTGTACGATGTGAACGAAGGTGGTCGGCAATTTCTTGAGCTTCGTCATAGGAACGCGGTTCATATAGGACAACTTTAACATTTTTCTGGGAATGAATGCTCACAACATTATTCCCCCTTTGGTTTCTACGTTTATCAAGACTGGAGGTTTCAGCTTCCTGTTGTTCCGGCTCTGAGTCCTCTTGTGCAGCCAGACGTTCGCGTTCCACAATTTCTTCCTCTTCTTGAAGACCAAGGAAATTCATAAATTTATTCATTACGCCCATCGTGAACCCTCCTCTTTTCCTACGAGAATTGATCCCAGCCGTACCCATGTCGCCCCTTCTTCAATTGCCACTTCAAAATCATTGGACATTCCCATCGATAGCTGAGTCAATGGTTCCGATGTCAGGGCTTGTCCATTCAAATGGTCTCTCAGCTCACGAAGTCCACGAAAAACGGGACGTGTAAGCTCCGGATCTTCCTCATGGGGAGCCATAGTCATCAGACCGATGACCTTCAGGTTGCTGAAGTTACTGATCTCGCGCAAAAATGAACTCGCCTGTTCAGGCTGCAATCCATATTTGCTCTCCTCACCCGAAATATTCACCTGCAAAAATGTTTCCACCTGTGTACCTAAGGCAGCTGCCTTTTTGTCCAGCTCCTTCGCCAGGGACAAACGGTCCAGTGAATGTATGTAGCGAAATTTGCCAATAACGTCCTTCACTTTGTTGGTCTGCAAATGACCAATAAAGTGCCAGGTCCCTTGCTGACCGAATGCTTCCCACTTGGCTTGTGCATCCTGCCAGCGATTCTCTCCAATATGCTCAAGGCCGCTTTCCAGCACAGCGCCTGTCGTTTCAAGCGAGACGTATTTTGTAACTGCAATCACATTCACGTCTTCGCGCTGACGGCCGCTGCGCTGGCACGCAGCTTCGATCTTCTGATTTACCTGTTGAATCCGCTCCTCCAATGACACAGAGGGTCACCTCTCTTCCAGCCCAATCCAGCTCGCCATTCTTCCGGTTGTCCCATTTTCCTTGCGATATGAGAAAAACAGTTCCGGGTGGCAGCTTGTACACCACGTTGTACATTCGATATGATCCGGCAATATTCCTGCTTTCATCATAATGTGTCGATTGCATTCTTTCAAGTTTAACATCGTCTTCCCGTTTCCAGATGAATGATATACACGGCCCTGCGCAGAATTATTGTATTCATCATTACCCGGGGAAGATTCAAACCAAACCCTTACATGCTGCATGACTGCTTCATCCACTTCATAACAGCAATCCCCGATTGAAGGACCGATGGCTGCACGGATATCCTGCTGCCGACTTCCGTATTCACGCTCCATCGTTTCTACCATCGACTGGGCAATGCCGGCAACGGTCCCTTTCCATCCCGCATGAGCAAGCCCTACAGCTTGTTGCACCGGATCATAAAAATACAGCGGGACACAGTCTGCGTAAAAAGAAGTTAACAGCACACCGGGTACATTGGTGACAAGACCATCTGTATCCTGCAGGGCTGACTGCCGATCCAGCAAGCCTCTGCCTTGATCCTCAGCCCTTATCACAGCCACATGTTTCCCGTGCACCTGTTCTCCACACGTCCAGGCTTCCACGGAGAAACCCAGCTTCTCAGCCACAAGACGGCGGTTTGTCAGTACATCTGAAGGATCATCGCCAACATGATACGCACAGTTTAGACTGGCATATGGTTGACTGCCGACCCCGCCCTGCCTTGTGGTGAATCCTGCCGTCATCCGGTTAAACTGCTGCCTCCACGGTTCCACATATAATAACAACGGATCTGGGCCTCCATTTGCCTGTTGATCCTCAGCCCGTTCAAAATTTTGTTTATTCAGAATAAAGGGTTCCATCATCTCACCTCACAGCTTCCAGTGTACCAAATGAGCCACGTTCTGTCTCGATTATATCGTTCGGCGCTGGCCGCGGTCCAATCGTTCAAGCCGTTCAACCCGCTCCACGCGGCTACTTTGCTGCTCATCATACATTCGGGCTTCTCGATCTCGCTCATCATAGCTCGTTTCTCTGACTTCATCCATTTTGACCAAAATGACGTCCGAACCAATCTTAACTATGTTCCTCCATGGGATAACCAGATCCGTGCCTCCTCCGAACAACCCCATGAAACGGCTGTATCCAGGCACAACGATAGCTTCAATCCGCCCCTGCTTCAAATCCAGCTCCAGATCGCTAATCTGACCCAGACGTTTGCCATCCGTTATGTTAATGACATCTTTGGTCTGAAAATCCGAGATCTTCATTCCTCTTGCCGCCGACTCACCTGTGTTCACTTTCATCTGTCACTCGCCCCCTGCCTAATCCGCTTATACCGTTCACCGCTTCTATACAATATATGTTTTATGGGCGAAAAATGTCCTGTTTTTCGGCACTTCACTGAAATAAGTAATCCGTGATCTGAGATTGAGCGTTCCGTTTATGAATCGTTTATTTGTTTTTGATTTTCTTCCTTATTGATGTCGAATCATTAAAAATAAAAAAACGACCAACCGAGTATTACACCCGTTTGATCGTCCTCATGAATAAAGGCAAGTCTACGTCTTCACGTGTTTCTGCATCTGCTGTATTGCGGATTTCTCCAGACGGGATACCTGAGCCTGGGAAATTCCGATCTCATCGGCGACTTCCATTTGTGTTTTCCCTTCGAAAAAACGCATGGACAGAATCATTTTCTCCCGCTGACCGAGACGGTGCATAGCCTCACGCAGCGCAATTTCCTCAATCCATGACACATCCTTGTTTTTGTCATCACTGATCTGATCCATCACATAGATTGGATCCCCACCGTCATGATAGATCGGCTCAAAGAGTGATACCGGGTCCTGAATGGCATCCAGTGCAAAAACAACATCTTCCTTGGGCACATTCAATGCTTCGGAGATTTCGAATATTGTCGGTTCACGAGAATTTTTATTGGTCAGGCTGTCACGAACCTGAAGCGCCTTATATGCGATGTCCCGCAGAGAACGGGATACCCGGATCGGGTTATTGTCACGCAGATAACGACGGATCTCACCGATAATCATCGGTACTGCGTACGTTGAAAATTTGACATTCTGGGATAAATCAAAATTATCAATGGCTTTCATCAGGCCGATACATCCAACCTGGAACAGATCATCGACAAACTCCCCCCGATTGTTAAAGCGCTGAATGACACTGAGTACAAGCCGCAGGTTGCCATTCACTAATTTCTCTCTTGCTGAGCGATCATGGTGCTGCTGAAGGGAATGAAACAATTCCCGCATTTCTGTGTTGGTGAGGACAGGCAATTTTGCGGTGTCCACGCCACAAATCTCGACTTTGTTTCGGGTCATCGTGATTTACCTCCCAAGGAGAAACATTAATGTACATTATCTCCGGGGCAGGCTTTTTTATTCGTCCTTGGCATCCTTGCCATTAATACCCATTATAAAAATTACTCTCCATCAGACCATCTTGTTGAACTCCTTGCGGAGTCTTTTAATGATTCTTTTTTCCAAACGAGAAATATAGGATTGGGAGATTCCGAGCAGATCAGCAACGTCTTTTTGCGTTTTCTCCTCCCCGTCCGTCAAGCCAAAGCGAAGCTCCATAATCATTCGCTCACGTTCGGTTAATTTTTCCAATGCCTTGTGCAGAAGCTTTCGATCTACCTGCTCTTCAATATTCCGATAGATTGTATCGTTCTCGGTTCCGAGGACATCTGATAATAACAGCTCGTTTCCGTCCCAATCAATGTTCAGTGGTTCATCAAAAGAAACTTCTGTACGAATTTTGCTGTTACGCCGCAAATACATCAATATTTCATTTTCAATACAACGGGAGGCGTACGTTGCCAGCTTGATTTTCTTTTCCGGATCAAACGTGTTGACGGCTTTGATGAGCCCAATGGCTCCGATGGAAACAAGGTCTTCAATGTTAATGCCTGTGTTTTCAAACTTGCGAGCGATATACACAACCAGGCGAAGGTTCCGTTCTATCAGCATGGCACGAATCGCCGCATCCCCCGAAGAGAGTTTTTGCAGCAAAAACTCCTCTTCTTCCCGTGTCAGCGGGGGAGGCAGGGCTTCACTGCCTCCAATATAATAAATTTCCTCACTTTTCAAACCAAGCAGAAATAACAGACGGTAATACTGCAGCTGCGCCACCAGTTTCCATTTCACAAGCATGTACGTTCCTCCTATACCACATTCAGCGGCTTTTCTGTTGCTCCCGCAGAGAGAGCCGTAGACTGCGCAGAGGCAGCGTCTTGCACAAGCTCAGGGTGAATGACCGCACGGTACTTTCCTTCTGACGACAATACTCCGCCATCCAGCCCGATTAAAACCTTTGTTGTCTCGTAACACATTTGATCCAATGTCACTCTCACCAGATCAGGCTTGATCGCCAGCATAAATGCAGTCCCTTTGTTAATACCTCGGTAGGGCACCAGTCTTAGTCGACCCTGCCAGCGGAAGTCTTCCTGATCCAGCTCCATGATAAGGTTGTCCGGCGATTCTTCCTTCAACCTTCCTTTCCAGGAAGCTGGCAGCATGTCTTGCCACAGTGAAACCTCCATCACCATAACCGGTAAACGGGACAGAGGGTCCGTTAGTTGATTACCGGTATCCACGAGGCCTGTACAAGAAATATTTACATCGTCGATAAAAACCTGCACTTGTCCCAGATAGGTTGTCATACGGTCTGATTTGCGCTTGGAACTTTGCACGGCTTTGAATAAAAACAGCACGGCAAAGAATACGATAAAGGTAAACCAGAAGGCGATCTTCAGATCAAAAGACATTCCGCCCGAAGCTGTAAACCAGATACCGTTAAACAGCTCGCCTGTACTCTGAAGCATATAGTGTATCCCCAAAATGCCTCCGGCAGCGACGAAGTTAATGACATAGAAGGTGCCCAAATTCCTTATGAAAACCTGGAGGCCCTTAAAACCAAATGCAATAAACAGCATCACCAGTGACAAACCAAACTTGATCAAAAAAGTGAACAAAAAATCAAACTCCGGCACAAACATCATGACGACATAGAGGGCCCCCACAATGGAAGACAGCAGCCATCTCCACCAGACCAGCTTCGTTTTGCGCATCCAGGCTGTGAGTCCGATGAGTGCACCGTCAATACACAGGTTTGTCAAAAAAATAAGATCTACATAAACGACCAACTCTTCACCTGCCTCGTACCAAATATCGGGTTAACGTTATTCCGATATTCTATGAGCATACACACAAGTATAAGGAGCTCCCTGTTCAAAGTCTGTCTAATCATGGGGGCATCGTTTCAACTTTTTTTGTCGGAATTCCTCATGCCGATTGTTCAGAAATTGTTCATTCGTGTGTGATACGCTGTATATAGACAGAAAAACCCGGTATCTCCATAAGGAGAACCGGGTTTGGTTTGAAAATAAATGCAGTTTTAGTCGTTGTTGTTATTGCGTGAACGATTGCGCAAAAATGTCGGAATATCCAGCTGATCGTTACTTGGTTGATTCCCAAATGGGCGCAGATTCGGCGAGCGGTTCTCAGCAGGCTCACTCGCAGGTGTCGGTTTGCGTCCTGGTGGTGGTGAAACAGGCTTGTCTTCAAAACCAGTCGCGATCACCGTAACCTTGATTTCTTCCTTCAGATTTTCATCAATGATGGCACCGAAGATCATATTCACTTCCGGATCGGAAGCAGACGTGACAATTTCAGCGGCTTCATTGACTTCATAGAGTGACAGATTGATGCCACCGGTGATGTTCATGATAACCCCGCGTGCACCTTCAATGGACGTCTCCAGCAAAGGACTCATGATCGCTTTGCGAGCTGCCTCAGCCGCACGATTTTCACCAGTTGCTTCCCCGATCCCCATCAGAGCAGATCCGCGCTCAGTCATAATGGTTTTTACGTCTGCAAAGTCAAGGTTGATCAGACCCGGTACAGCGATCAAATCCGAGATACCTTGTACCGCTTGACGCAATACGTTATCTGCTTGACGGAACGCTTCAAGCATTGGTGTCTTTTTGTCCACAATCTCCAGCAAACGGTCATTTGGAATGACAATCAGCGTGTCGACTTTTTCCTTGAGAGCCTCAATCCCTTGCTCTGCATGGCTGGAGCGTTTGCGTCCTTCAAATGTAAATGGACGAGTAACTACACCAACGGTAAGAGCACCGCATTCTTTGGCAATCTCAGCAATAACTGGAGCTGCACCCGTACCTGTACCACCGCCCATACCGGCTGTAACAAATACCATGTCCGCACCTTTCAATGTGTTCATGATCAGATCGCGGGATTCTTCCGCTGCTTTTTTACCTACGTCCGGGTTGGCACCCGCGCCAAGACCTCGGGTCAATTTATCACCGATTTGCAATTTATGTTCGGATTTAGCCAGATGCAAGGCTTGCGCATCCGTATTCACCGTTATAAATTCCACACCTTGTACACCATTTTCGATCATACGGTTGACTGCGTTGCTGCCGCCGCCGCCTACACCGATGACTTTTATTTGAGCCAAGCTCTCCATCTCGAAATCAAATTCCAACATATTATTCCATCTCCCCCTCAATGTGCATGGATGGCCCGTCCAATTTTTGATTGAACCGAATCAATTTCATATATCGACGAACGAAAGCGTATATATTAATACCAGCGCATTCAGACGGCTTCTAGAAGTATGAAATAGATTCAACCTGTTATATAAATTCACTGAACATATTTTTCAGCCGTTCGAACAAACCCGGTTTTTGCTCCGATTCCGGAGACGCACTCGGCTTAACACGGTTGGTCGGTTTCTTGTTGTTGTTATTGTTGTTGTTGCTGCCACCGCCGCTGCTGATCGATGGACGAATACGCAGACTGCGAATTACGCTGTGCAAAATACCGACCCCGCTTGTGTAGCCCGGGTCGCGTACACCGATATAATCCGGAACTGCAATTCGAACCGATGCAGCAAGCTCATGCTGAGCTACTTGCAGAACACCTGGCATCGAGACGGTCCCTCCCGTTAGTATATAACCTCCGGGAAGCTCTGTGTAACCCAGGCGTTTCACTTCTTGGGAAATCATCTGGAATATTTCCTGAACACGCGGTTCGATAATGGCGGCGAGGTCTTCCTGAGAGAATTCCTTGTCCACATTGCTACCGATTCGTGTTACTTTGAACATGACGTCGGCTGCAGCATCATCAAGCCATGCACAGCCATACTTCAGCTTCACCTTTTCGGCTTGATCTGTTAGCGTACGCAATCCATATGCGATGTCGTTCGTAACAAACTCACCGCCAATAGGCAGCGTTGACGTTGCAACAAGACTGTCTTCTTCAAAGACAGCGATGGTTGTTGCACCTGCTCCAATATCAACAAGAACAGACCCCATCGTTTTTTCATCCTTGGATAAAGCAAGCTGACCTGCTCCCAGTGACATGAGCACCAGATCGCTTACCTTCAGACCCGCTTTTTCAACGCAGCGCAAAAGATTATGTATCGCGGTTTTTGCACCCGTAATGATCGTTGCCTCAACTTCCAATCGAACACCAATCATACCACGGGGGTCCTGTATGCCCTCCAAGCCGTCTACAACATACTGCTTGGCGACAACATCAATAATTTCCCGTTCCGGCGGAACCGCAATCACCTCGGCTGCTTTCAACACCCGTTCCATGTCTTCTTCTCCGATTTCACGATCCTCGTTAGACACTGCCACGACGCCGTGACTGCTCATCAGTCCGATATGATTTCCCGAGATTCCAACATATACTTCGGATATTTGAATACCTACCATACGTTCTGCATGATCCACTGCATTGCGGATCGACTGCACCGTCTGATCGATATCTACGATTACACCTTTGCGAATTCCCTCCGAGTCGGCAGATCCAACTCCAATAATATTAAAGGTTCCATTATTAATTTCCCCAATAATAGCGCGAATTTTGGATGTACCGATGTCCAAACTAACAATGATGTCATTGTTGCTCAAGTCTGTGGCACCTCCTGACTCCAATAGTAAAATACGTTCGGGTTTAAACACTCTTAAAACATATTCAACACACGTTAGGCTTTCCCTCTTTTTTCTACAATTTTTTTGGGTGGCAAGATCTGGTTGCGAGACATAAAACCTTGAAGAAAAAAGAAGGAGACAACTTATGTGCCATAAGTTCAAGTGTATCATTTTTTCTTCATCTCAGAAAGAACAACTTTCACGGATGAAACAGGGTCAAACCCCGACCCTGCTTGGACTTTTGATTACCTCTCGCAGCTGATTAGCAAGAAAATCAGGGTGTTGCTCCCAACTCTGCATCATCTTCAGGGTCATCTGCGATGAAAGGCACATAGGTATCTGCCTCCAGCATCGTGATCTTCCCTGGCCGCTCCGTCTCAATAACCTGGTTCAAATACTCCACCTTGTCCGGGAGCTTAGAGATCGTCGTTATCACTTCAAACTGTGATTTGGTATACAACCGGATCTGATCCGGGAACGAAGGCGTCGGGTTAGGAATAATTTCCGATATATCAGTCGTCAATTCATTTGGAATCGCGGCAAGAGTCTCACTCAGCTTTTCCTTAAGCGGATCATCCGGTTTCCACTGTGTCAAAATGGGCTTCTCCACAGCAATTCCGATATTGGCCGGGACGGTCAAGCTTGTCCCGCTGGCCAGGATGGCCTGGAGTGTACCATCCGAGCCAAGTTCATAGGCAACGGTTGGGTACTCCTGAATCTTAATATGAACAATGCCAGGGAATTGTTTATCCACCGTTACATTCGCTACCGCCTTAAACATTTTCAAACGCTCGATCACCTCGGCGGAGCTTGTCCCGAAAAACTGATCGCCTTCCTTCAGACCACTTTTCTCCAGCAGTTCGGAAGTTGTCGTGTATACATTACCCGTAATCTCAATGCTCGAAATCCGACTCATGGAAGAGCGAAAGAACAGAACGGCAAGCAATACAATAAAAAGAAGTAACAGAATAAGAACAATTTTACGGCTTGTGTTTCCTTTGGGCCGGTTCTTCTTCAGAACCGGAATTTGACTTTTAGGCATAGGTCGCGCTCCACAAAGCCTTCGGTCCCCTCCCGCAACTCACGAAGAAGGGGACTCAAAGGACGTTAATTGGCAAAATCCAGCTGTTTCGAAACGGGGGACTGTCGCTCAACCGAAGCTCCAAGACTCTGGAACAGCTTCTCGATGCGGTCGTACCCTCTGTCAATATGATGCACTTGCTCGACAACCGTTTTTCCCTGGGCAGCAAGGCCAGCAATAACAAGAGCTGCGCCTGCACGCAGGTCGGTTGCTTCCACTGTAGCTCCGTATAAACGGGGAACACCACGGATAAAGGCTGCATTCAGATCGACTGAAATATCTGCACCCATGACGTTAAGTTCATCCACGTGTTTGAAACGTCCCTCGAATACCGTCTCCTTCATCACGCTGAAACCGTCAGCCAGACTAAGCAAAACCATAATTTGCGACTGCAAGTCTGTAGGAAACGAAGGGTATGGTGATGTCACAATGCGGTCCACGGATTTGGGACGGCTCATGCAGCTCACCGTCATTATATCATTGCAGACTGTGATTTGAACACCAGTGCGCTTCAACACATGTATAAGTGAAGTAAGATGTGCCGGTTTACAGTGCGTCAGGGTGACATTACCTCGTGTTGCTGCAGCTGCAATCATAACCGTTCCGGCCACAATCCGATCAGGTATGATCTCATAGGAACAAGGACTCAGTTTATCCACACCATTAATCGTGATTGTATCGGTACCAGCTCCAATAATACTTGCACCCATAGCGTTTAGAAAATGCTGCAAATCCTGAATTTCAGGTTCTCTCGCTGCATTAAATATCGTAGTTGTGCCCTCAGCCATAACGGCTGCCATCATGATATTTTCCGTGGCCCCCACACTTGGGAAGTCCAGATGGATATCGGTACCCACCAGCTCAGGTCCACGGCAGATGATCTGTTGATCCTGCTCTTCAATCGATGCTCCGAGCGCTTCCAGGCCCCGGAGGTGAAGATCAATCTTGCGTTCTCCAATGGCACAACCACCTGGCTGATACACGGATACTTGCCCAAACTTAGCCAGCAATGGCCCCATCAAAAAAATGGAAGAACGCATCTGT
Source organism: Paenibacillus xylanilyticus (assembly GCF_047246825.1). Classification (GTDB taxonomy): domain Bacteria; phylum Bacillota; class Bacilli; order Paenibacillales; family Paenibacillaceae; genus Paenibacillus; species Paenibacillus xylanilyticus_B. The sequence goes on from NZ_JBFOLB010000002.1 coordinate 533,384, forward strand.
TTCATTAGATCCTCAGGCACATCATATGACCGGATGGACGACGTATCTATCGTCACTGTTCCCTGTTCATGCCGACACGTGCATCCAAGCCGTTCCAGGATATACAGCATTACTTCAATGTCCAGCAAGTGCGGAACGTTGTGCAGGGTAACCTCTCCATCTGCCAACAAACTTGCAGCCATGATCGGTAAAGCGGCATTTTTTGCTCCATGGATGCGTATGGATCCTGAGAGGGGTTTCCCGCCTTCAATCACCAATTTGTCCAATGTATCACCTCCGGGGTTTACCGCTCACCCACTACGAAGACTTCCGGTACCAGGTTAATACCGTTTTGAGATGATATAGTGCTCTGAATTTGCTGCATAAGGGTGATAACGTCCTCTGCTGTTGCTTGGCCGGTATTGACAATAAAATTGGCATGCATGGTGGATACCTGTGCGCCTCCCTGCGTCAATCCTTTTAGCCCTGCTGCTTCAATCAGCTTGGCCGCGTGGTCACCGGGTGGATTTCGGAATACACTGCCTGCACAAGCCATCTGCAGTGGCTGGGTCAGGCGTCTGCGATCTTTGTAAGCCGCCATCGTTTCCGAAATGACTTTGCGCTCGCCTTGCCGAAGTACAAATGTAGCTTCAAGCACAATGCCTCTCCGTTCATGCAGTACAGAGTGGCGATACGCAAATCCCATGTCCTCCTTGCTGTAGCGTACCAATTCGCCTGTCTCCAGCACAATCTCAGCGGAATGAAATATGCGTGACACATCCGATCCATGGGCACCAGCGTTCATATACACGGCTCCACCGACGGTTCCGGGAATACCACTGCCAAACTCCAGTCCGGTCCACTCCTTTTTGGCAGCAACCACACTGAGTTTCACAAAGGAATGTGCTGCTCCTGCAGTTACGCCGTCATTGTGAAACTCAGCGTAATCGAAGCCATTCCCTGGTTTCACGACAATGCCGCGTATTCCCTTGTCAGACACCAGCATGTTTGATCCGCGTCCAAGCTGCATCCAGGGTATCTGATGATGATGCAGCAATTGAACGAGATGAACCATCTGTTCCTTGTTTTCCGGTATAACCAGCGCATCCGCAGGACCGCCGATTTTCCATGTGGTGTATTTGGCCAGCGGCTCGTTTTCAAGGATTATACCGACATTATTCTGGGATAATATTGATATCCACTGATGCATGCTTGAATCCTCCTTTGCCTCAAACCGCCGAGCACAGTCTCTGAGCAAACCGTGATATGGCGCCATGGAACGATTGTCACAATTTATACGGTATCTTATGTCAGTCCTGCCTTGTGTGTGACAATCGCCCAGAACGCACTTTACCCGCGTACAGCAAGCCTTCGAATCTCACTCACCAGCACCTCGGCCGCATCCGGCTTGCCAAGCTCCCGGGAAGCAGCTGCCATGCGTTTGCGTGCCGCTTCATCATTCATGATGCTGGCAATAGCTTCATACAGTACCTTTCCCGACAGATCCTTCTCCAGCATGGTTACCGACGCACCTCCACCTTCCAGAGTACGCGCATTGGCTTCCTGGTGATTGTTTGTCACGTTGGGTGACGGAATCAGAATGGACGGGATGCCGAGCGATGTAATTTCTGCCAGGAATGAAGCCCCTGCACGATTCACAATTAACGAAGTGCAGGCAAGCACTTCAGGCATGTTGTGAACATAAGGAAGCACATGCAAATGGTTTGGCATCGTTCCAAGTGAACTGCGGATCGCTTCCCGTGTTTCGTCAAAATAGGATTCGCCCGTTACATAAACCACATGTACATCGTCCAGTTTCTCAAGCATGGGAGCCATGTCCACCATCGCTTTATTGATCGCTTTTGCCCCCCGGCTGCCACCAACAACCAGCACAACTCTGCTGTCCATCGGCACACCCAATGTGGCAAAGCCGCGATCACGACTGGCCTTGGCTACTGTGGTTGCCCGCGGGTTACCCGTGTACACTACTCTTTTGGCACCGGAGAACGCCTTCTCGGAACCTTCAAAGCTAACCGCAACGGTATCTACATAACGAGTGAGAAACTTATTGGTTAAGCCTGGAATCGCATTCTGCTCATGAATAACACTTGGAATACCAAGCTTGGCTGCCGCATAGACCACAGGTCCGCACACATAGCCACCTGTACCAATGACCACATCAGGTTTGAATTCCTTCAGCATTTTTTTCGATTTACGAACGCCCTGAATAAATCTCATCACCGTTTTCAGATTGTCCACAGACAACTTCCGGCGAAAACCTGTAATATCAATGGATTGAAACGGAATGTTCTCCTGCGGCACCAATTTGCTCTCCAGCCCGCGGGTACCTCCAATATATAAAAATGTCGAGTCGGGATTTTCCGCCTCACATTGCCTTGCTATGGCAACGGCCGGATAGATATGTCCACCGGTACCGCCGCCGCTTAGTACGACTCGCATCGCATAGTCACCTCGCATAACGTGATAAGTTCAATAATATGCCTAATGCTGTCAGCATCAAGGTTAGGGATGATCCGCCATAACTGATCAGCGGAAGGGTTATCCCGGTAACCGGCATGAGCCCGATGACAACGCCGATATTAATAATGACCTGTACTGCCACCATTCCGATAATGCCTACACCCAGCAAACTGCCAAAAGGATCCGGTACAGTCATCGCAACACGCATCCCTCTCCAGACCAATACCAGGAACAAGAGGAGTACAATCAGTCCACCGATAAAACCAAGCTCTTCAGCCAAAATGGAAAAAATGAAATCCGTTTGCGGTTCAGGCACATAGCTGTATTTTTGCCGGCTCATCCCCAGCCCCAATCCTGCCAGTCCACCAGGCCCGATCGCATATAACGATTGTATGATTTGATAACCGGCACCAAGCGGATCAGACCAAGGGTCCAGAAAAGCCGTTATTCGCTGCAATCTGTAGGGAGCAGCCGCAATCAATGCAGCGAATCCCAGAGCGCCGCCAAGGGCGAGCAGCAGCAAATGTTTCATCCTCGCTCCTGCCGTAAAAATAATCAGCATGGATGCACCCATCATCACGGTGCCTGTCCCCAAATCGGGCTGCAGCATAATGATTCCGAAGGCCAGACCTATCAATCCAAGCGGGGGCAATAGTCCGGTTGTGAATGTTTTGATTTTCCCCGGTTCCTTGCTGAGCCAATGAGCCAAAAACAATATCATACCCAGCTTCATGAATTCAGAAGGCTGAATACCGAATGAACCAATACCGAGCCAGCTCCGCGCCCCGCCGCGAACCACACCGATCCCAGGGATCAGCACCGCGATCAACATAATAAAACAGGCAATCAATATCGGCTTCGCATATTTCCGCCAGACCCGGTAATCCACATTGGCCGTAACAAACATGGCAGCCAGTCCAAGTCCTGCGAACAACAGCTGTCTTTTGACAAAATAAAATGAATCGCCATAGTCATGAAAGGCAAGCACTGAGCCCGCGCTATAGACCATGATAATGCCGATGGCAAGCAATGCCACAATACAAATCAGGAGCCAGATATCCGGCGCCGGTCGCGTCTGTTTCATCAGGAGGCCACCCCTTGCATGGAAGTAGGGGCTTTTCCACCCCCCTACTTACAAGTTATGCGCCGCCTCTTTAAAAATGCGTCCCCGCTCTTCATAAGAAGCAAACATGTCCCAACTTGCACACGCTGGTGACAGCAACACAACATCACCTGGTTCCGCAAGCCGCGACGCTTCCTGTACTGCAGCGGTTAACGTCCGGGCAGCATCATCCTCATTATCGACGACCTTAATTTGCTTTAATCCCGCCAGCTCAGCAACTTTGGCGATTTTCTCTCGTGTTTCTCCGAGAGCAACGACCGCCTTCACCCGTTCTTGGAACACAGGTAACAGCTCCATCATGTCTGAGCCTCGATCTAATCCTCCAGCGATCAATACAACCGGCTCCTTGAAGGAGTTCAGTGCCATCACGGTAGCCTTCGAATTGGTAGCCTTGGAATTGTTGTAGTACGTTGCACCGTTATGTTGCAGTACATACTCCAAACGGTGTTCAACCCCCTTGAACTCGGACAGGGGCGCCGCAAGCACAGCAGGGTCAGCTCCTGCCGCTACAGCAATGGCTACCGCGGCCAGCGCATTTCCCACATTGAAGCGTCCGGGAATGCCGATGTTCTCCACATCGATGACAATGTGATGATTGCCTTGCCCATCGGCATATATCACCTGACGCTTCACATCATCATCTTCTCCTTCCACGAAAGGAGGATCAGCGTACACACCAGCTTCCAGCTTTTCTGTCAAGGAGAACGGAAGCAGCCTGCTTTTAATATAAGGAACCAGTGCCCGGCATACGGGATCATCCCAATTCAGAATGGCTACATCGTCGGGATGCTGATTGGCAAATATTTTGGCCTTGGAAGCTACATAATCATCCATGTCCCCATGGTAATCCAAGTGAGTCTCTGCAACGTTAAGCAAACTCGCGATCCGAGGACGGAAGTCAACTGTCCCTTTGAGCTGGAAACTGCTGAGCTCAACGACCATCCAGTTATCGGCAGCAGCCTGTTCTGCTGCTTCGCTGAGTGGTGTGCCGATATTACCGGCTACGATTGGCTTCAAACCTGCTTGCTCCAGCATTTTTCCAACCCATGTCGTTGTCGTTGTTTTACCGTTGGAGCCTGTAATGCCAATCATTGGCGCAGCACAGAGATGGTATGCAACTTCCACTTCTGTCACGACTTCAATTCCTAATGAAAGGGCCTGCTGCACTGGAGGCGCCTGATAAGGAATACCCGGATTTTTGACCACCAGCTTTACACCCGTGTGAATGAGATCATCCGGATGTCCTCCGCATACAACAGAAATTCCCAAAGCCTCCAATTCGGATGCTTCGGGACACTGTTCCCTCTCTTTTTTATCATTAACTGTGACCTTCGCTCCCGCACGGTCCAGCACTTTGGCAACCTGCACGCCGCTTTTAGCCAGTCCGAGCACAACAACCTGTTGTCCGCGATATGATTCAGGATGGTTCATGATTTACAACCCCTTGTTGAGATAAAGTCCAAGAGCGGCCAAAATAGCACCTACCGCCCAAAAGGTAATAACAACCCGCCATTCCGACCAGCCGCTTAATTCAAAGTGGTGATGAATGGGACTCATTTTGAATACACGCTTGCCCCGAGTCTTGAAGGAAACCACTTGAATAATAACGGATAGAATCTCGATGACGAACACACCGCCAATGATGACAAAGAGAAGCTCTGTCTTCGTAACAATGGCAACTGCACCAATGGCACCACCAATGCCAAGCGAGCCCGTGTCTCCCATAAATACTTTGGCCGGATGCGCGTTGTACACAAGAAAACCAAGCACAGCACCAATCATTGCCGCTGCACACACGGCTGCCGGCATGGAAGTTGCCTGCATCGCCACAATTGCAAATGCACCAAAAGCAATAGCGCTAATTCCGGACAGCAAACCGTCCAGACCATCCGTAAAGTTAACGGCATTGGTGATAGCCAGCATCATGAACACCACAAACGGATAGTAGAACCACCCCGTCCAGTCGAAGGAGACAGATGTTCCGGGAATGGAGATCGCTGTGCTGTGCCCATTCTGGATGAGCAAGAAACACATCACTGCACTGAAAAACAGTTGCCCCAGCATCTTTTGTCTGGCGGTCAGTCCCAGTGAACGTTTGAATACAATTTTGATATAGTCATCCAGGAAGCCGATCAGTCCAAAACCGAGTGTAGCTACGAGCAGGACGTAAAAATCCGTATTCTTGACTGCTGAAAATTTCAAAAAGGCTAATGTAAAGGCAAGCAGGATGACAACCCCGCCCATCGTCGGTGTCCCACTTTTTTTCAAATGGCTCTGTGGCCCATCTTCCCGAACTTGCTGACCAAATTTCATTCGGCGCAGTAATGGAATCAAAAGCGGTGCGGCAATCACCGCCAAAATAAATGAAACACCGATTGTTAACAGTAATACCTGAAAATCCATGGGTTCACCCCTCTAGTCTACTCGATTCTGTAATGGTGCTATTTTTAGTGATTCGACCACGTCCTCCAGCTTCATGCCTCGGGAGGCCTTGAACAAGACTACGTCTCTGGAATGCAAGTTCTCCAGCAGATAACGGGTCATCTCTTCCTTGTTTTCAAATGAATGTACGGCTTCTGCCGGCATATGAAGTTTTGCCCCTTCAGCTATGTTTGCTGATAACGGTCCATAGGTCAGCACCAAGTCCATTTTTGCTGGAGTAATATATTCTCCGATGTCGTGGTGAAGTTCTTTTTCCTGAGGCCCCAGTTCCAACATATCTCCAAGTACAGCTACTTTGGAACGATACCCTTTCAGGCCATCCAGCACCTCAATAGCAGCTTTCATTGAGGTTGGACTGGCATTGTATGCATCGTTGAGCATCGTCAGTCCGCTGACCCCCTGAAGAACCTCAATACGCATGCCTGTCAATTTCAATTGCGACAACCCGGAAGCAATCTGTTCAGCTTTCACGCCAAAATGACGTGCAACTGCAAGCGCTGCAAGACAATTAACGACGTTGTGTGTGCCGAGCAAAGGAAGCGTAAGAGCCTGCTCCCCGGATTGTTTTGTGGTGAAAACAACACCGTTCTGCGCATTCATGAGTCCGGTCGGATAATCATCATTGTCTGTTTGAAGTCCAAACGTAAATCGCTCAAGTCCCTCTGGCTGCTTCGTCTCCGCTTCAGCCAGCACTTGCTTGATCAACGGCTCGTCTCCGTTATAGATCAACAGTCCGCCTGGTTTCATGCCTGCAGCAATTTCAGCTTTTGCTCTGGCAATCTCCAGTCTGGAGCCAAGCTGCAGGAGGTGGGATTCACCAATGTTCGTAATGATGGCGATGTCAGGCTGGGCGATCAAAGATAATGCCTCGATTTCTCTTCGGCCGCTCATGCCCATCTCCAGAATCACAATCTCGGTATCCTGCTCCATGCTTAACACCGTAAGCGGCAGTCCGATATGATTATTGAAGTTGCCCTGTGTCTTATGCACCTTGAAGGTGGTAGACAGAATGGCATCCACAATGTCCTTTGTTGTTGTTTTGCCATTACTTCCCGTGATGCCAACTACAGAGGTTTGGCACTCAGCTAAATAAGCTGATGCAAGTGCCTGTAGAGCTGTCAACGTGTCTTCGACTACAATGACGGCTCCGCCCTGCGGGGCATCACCATGGTCTTTTTGCCATAATGCCCCTGCGGCTCCCTTTTCTAAACAGGCTTGCACAAATTCGTGCCCGTCAAACCTTTCGCCGACAAGCGGGATGAACAAGCTGCCTTCTACAGGCTTGCGTGAATCTGTAAATACACCTTCAACGTGAACTGCTCCATAAGCAGCAAGGTCGCTTAATGTTCCTCCGCACATTTCGGCCAATTGTGCCAATGTTCTTTTTATCAATTGGATTTGCCCCTTATCGCCTCTTTGGCTATGATCCGATCATCAAAATCCGTTTTGGTTGTTCCGATGATTTGATAGGTCTCATGACCTTTGCCCGCAATCAATACTACATCGGCTGGGCTTGCCATTTCAATAGCCTCATGAATCGCCTGACGACGATCTACAACCATGAGGTAACGATCCGATGATACACCTTCTTCCACCAGACCCACTTCAATATCTTTGAGAATCAGATCCGGATCTTCTGTCCGTGGATTATCGGAAGTGACAAAAACAATGTCACTGTACTTTGCTGCAATTTTCCCCATTAATGGACGTTTGGTCCGATCCCGGTCTCCCCCACACCCGAACACGCAGATGACGCGCCCTTCAGCAAACTCTTTTACCGTCCGCAGCACGTTTTCCAGGCCGTCCGGCGTATGAGCGTAGTCAACAATGACAGCAAATGACTGGCCTTCGTCTACGGCTTCAACACGTCCGTCTACACCAGGCACAGTCTCCAGACTGCGTTTGATCTCTTCCAATGGTACGCCTTCCACAAGTGCAGCAGAGATTGCAGCCATGGCGTTATAGACGTTGAATTTCCCTACCATGCGCAAGCTAATGTCTGTACTGCCTGCGAATGTATCCACATGGAAAGACGTGCCCTGCGATGTGATCGAGATTTTGGATGCCCGAACATCAGCGCTTTCTTCCATGCCGTATGTAATCACTTCAGCTGCGGTCACAGATTTGAAATAATCTGCGGAAGGATCGTCCGCGTTAATAATTGCAAATTTGCGACGGGAAGCATCCTCTGTGTACTCGTTGCCAAGTCTTGCAAAGAACAGACCTTTGGCTGCGCGGTACTCTTCCATGGAATTGTGATAGTCCAAATGGTCTTGGGTCAAATTGGTAAACACAGCGGTACGGAAATCAGTTCCTTTTACACGGCCCTGCTCCAAAGCATGCGATGAAACTTCCATTACACAGCAATTCGTGCCTGCTTGAACCATATCATACAGACTCCGCTGCAGATCAAGAGCTTCCGGAGTTGTTCCTGACATCGGATAGGTACGGCCGTCGTAGCGCATTTGAATGGTACCGATCAAACCCGTTTTTTGTCCATGATCACTCATGATTTTTTCAATCAGATATGTGGTTGTTGTTTTGCCGTTGGTTCCTGTTACACCAATCATATTCATCTTGTGACTTGGTGAGTCAAAAAAGGAATCCGCCAGCACTGCCATTGCAAAACGACTGTCTTTGACCAGCAGCTGTGGCACAGGCAATTCCAATTGTCGTTCCACTACCAATGCTACAGCTCCAGCGTTAACAGCTTTCTCTGCATAATCATGTCCGTCTACGGTATGTCCCGGAAGACAGATAAACAGATCTCCCGGTTGTACCTGGCGGGAATCTGTCTGTAAGTTTTGGCATTCTGTATTTGGCTCGCCAATCAGGCGGGCAGTTGTCAGCTTTGATGCAAGTTGTTTTAAAAGCACATGAATAACCTCACTTCTCCAAGTTTACTACTGCACAAGGCATTTTTATTAATATCGTCCATATAGCCATTTAATGAAACGCAACTTTTTGAATTTTGTTGCGGTTAGACCTGGAGCCGGTTAAGGCTCCTGTCCTTCTTCCTCTGTATGATCATGTGCATCATTCAGCACATCACTCATGTAGATTCGTATGGTTGATCCCTGCTCTACCCTTGCTCCAGGCTTCGGAGCCTGGTTAATTACGTACTTCCCGCTGCCTGACTTTGCCAGCATAAAGTTCATGTTGAGATCTTCGTACAGATCCTCAACCGTTGCACCTGTCAGATCGGGCACGGTGACAATTTTCGTTTCACCATACTTGTATTCTTTCGCGACTTGATCCTTACGTACCGGGACATTCATGTAATGCAGCGAGTCTTCAAGAATATTCTGTACAATTGGAGCGGCAACGACGCCCCCGAACTGAATCCCTTTGGGATTATCGACAGCAGTGTACACCACGATCTGCGGATCATCTGCTGGAGCAAACCCAATAAAGGATACAATATGCTCGGTAGAGGAATAACGTCCGTTAATAACCTTCTGGGCTGTACCTGTTTTGCCACCTACCCGGTATCCATCAATGAAAGCCGGTCTTCCTGTACCCTTTGCAACAACACTTTCCAAAGCTTCACGAACCTGCTTGGAAGTATCCTCGGAGATGACCTGCCGCACAAGTTCAGGCTTGACTTCTTCCATGACTTCTCCCGTTTCAGGATGAACCCATGCCTTCGTCACATAAGGTTTGTAGAGCTTGCCACCATTAATGGCCGCTGATACAGCCGCCACTTGCTGAATTGGCGTAACGGAGACACCTTGACCAAAAGCAGTCGTTGCAAGTTCGACAGGGCCCACTCGAGACAGTTTAAACAATATACCACTCGCTTCGCCACTGAGGTCAATACCCGTTTTGGTTCCGAATCCGAAGTCTTTGATGTAAGAGAACAGGGACTCTTTTCCCAGCTTTTGACCAAGGGCCACAAACCCGGGGTTGCAGGAGTTTTCCACGACTTGCAGGAATGTCTGACTGCCATGCCCACCCTTCTTCCAGCAACGCAGGCGGGCGCCTCCGACTTCAACATATCCTGGGTCAAAAAATTGATCCTGCTGCAGATTCACTTTTTTCTCTTCCAGCGCTGCTGCCAGGGTAATAATTTTAAAGGTTGAACCGGGTTCGTATGTCATCCAAATCGGTAAATTCCGGTTATAGATTTCAGACGGGTACTGCTGGTAATCCGCTGGTTCATACCCCGGCCTGCTGGCCATGCCGAGCACTTCGCCCGTTTTGGGATTCATCGCGATGGCCAGAGCGGAATTAGCCTGGAATTTGACCATGGCCTGATCCAATTCTCTCTCCATGATGGACTGAATTGATTTGTCGATGGTCAGCTCCAGGTTTAGACCATCCCTTGGTTCCACATACTTCTCAGATGAGCCCGGCATAAGCCTTCCGGCCGCATCGGACAAGTAGGACACACTGCCATTTAATCCGGTCAACTTCTCGTCATATCTTTTCTCAACTCCGGTCAATCCTTGGTTATCAATACCTGTAAAACCAAGAATATGAGCAGCCAGATCATCATAAGGATAAAAGCGTTTATTATCCTCTGCAACAACGATACCCGGAAGCTTCAAATCACGAATGCGCTGAGCTTTCTCCATCGTAATTTTGCGGCCGCCGGGTTGTAGTCTTACAATCAGTTCTCTTTTCTTGATGGTTGCCAGCACTTTCTCTTCCGTCATTCCAAGCAAAGGCGCCAGCGCTTTCGCCGTAGTCTCTGCTTCCTTGACCTGAGCAGGAATTGCCATAATTGTCGGAGTAGTCACATTATAGGCAAGAGAGGTACCATTGCGGTCCAGAATTTCTCCCCGTTTGGCTGAATAAGGAATATTACGCCTCCAGGACTCCTCCGCTTTTGCAGACAATTCCGGGCCTTTCCCGAGTTGTACATAAGCAAGCCTGATGACCAGGGCCGAAAATAACAAAACCAAAATGAGCAAACTCCATAACAGTCTGCGCCGTAGATTTACACTTGAACCCTTCACGAAAAGATCCCCCCACTCGTCCCAAAATCATGACCTCGTTCATTCATGAATATTCGGGACAACCGGGGGTTAGAACAAGCTGTAAAGGATTGCTATGGAAGAACGGGATCGACCGCGGCATCAGTAGACGGTTCCGTCTCATTGGTTGAGGTCTTGGTTTCATCAGAACTGCTCGTTTCTTCTGTTTCGCCTGACTCTTCTGATGCCTCCTTACCATCATTCTCCAATGCTGGATCCGAAGAATCGGGATCTTCATCCGCTATGCCTGTAACCGCTGCTTTGGCTGTCTGCAATGTGAGCTGTATGGTCCGCTGTTCCCCCGAGACCTGCTCTTTCTGACTGACAACATAACCTTCACCCTTGACAATCACTCCCACTTTCATAAGTGAAAGGACTTCAAGCGCATCCCGCAGCGATTCCCCTGTCAAATCAGGGATCTTCATCTTGCTGCTATCTTCAGTAAGCAGATAGATTCGCTGACCGGGATTCATAAACTCCCCTGCCGCAGGATACTGGCGGATTACACTCTCACCCTGTCCAAGGGTCTCATAGGCAATTCCGGCGTTCAAAAGCTGGCTTCTGGCCTGTTTGGCGGTCTTACCAGTCAAGTCAGGAGTCTTCGTCTGAATGACCGTAGATGCCTTTTTGTCCGCCGTCTTCGCTGTATCTTTTGGAACGCCCATGTACTGAAGTGTCTGACTTACAATTTTCTTGAATACAGGAGCAGCGGCGGTACCTCCACCTATATTGGAACCACTAGGTTGGTCAATCACCACCAGCATGGCAATTTTGGGATTGTTCACAGGTGCGAATCCGATAAACGAAACAACGTCTTTGGATTTGCTGTATTCCCCGTTTACCACTTTTCTGGCCGTACCGGTTTTACCTGCAACCCGATATCCATCAATGTAAGCGTTGCGTCCAGTGCCGATCTGTTGGTCAGCCACAACCTGTTCCAAATATCCACTTACCAGTTTCGCAGATTCCTTGGAAATGACTTGGCGAACCTCTTTGGGCTTAATCACTTCAGTCGTTCCGTCATTTGGATTGATGATTTCCTTCACCAAATGTGGAACCATCAGTTTGCCGCCGTTAGCAATGGCCGAAATAGCTGCCACCTGCTGGATTGGGGTTACCTGAACCAGACCGTGACCATAGGCTGCTGTTGCAATTTCGGACTTGTAGACCAATGGTTTGATCGGTGAAGCCGACTCGCTTGGCAGATCAATGCCTGTCTTTTGGCCAAATCCAAATTCGTCTATGTAGTGACGCAGACGTTCGCCACCAAGCATGTTGTATCCCAGGTTTACAAATGCAATGTTACTTGAGCGTTTAACGCCTTCCAGATATGAAATCCGGCCATAGGCATGACCATTATCACTGATTGGATATCCACCAATATAGATCCGTTTGGATTCAAACGTTGCATTGGGATCAAACAACTTTTCTTCTACAGCCCCAGCAAGTGTAACAATTTTAAATGTTGACCCTGGTTCGTAGATGGACTGTGTTGCATGGTTGATAAAGTTTTTCTGGTCTGGTGTTTCCCAGTAAGTATTGGGATTAAAATTCGGCCAGTTCGCCATGCCCAGTATTTCCATCGTGTTGGGATCTGCCGCAATGACAGTCATACTCAGCGGATTGTACTGGGCAACCGCCTCTCTCATTGCATCTTCGATGTAAAACTGAATGGTATCATCGATCGTTAGTTTCAGGGTGTTTCCGTTCTGCGGTGGAAGATAGTTATCCTCGGAATCAGGAAGCTTGACACCTTTTGCATCCTTTTGATAGTTCAGATAACCATCCGTGCCCGTCAGCTCTTCATCATAAGAAACCTCTAGCCCGTTTACAGCTTTTCCATCACGGCTCATGTAGCCCAGGAGATGCGAAGCGAGCGTTTCTTCCGGATAAAACCGCTTCGACTCCTGTGCCATCACGATGGCATTCTGAGCCTTGTAATCTTCCTTCAGTTCCTCACGAAGTGCGGTTACTTTTGCAGCAAGTTCCGGGCTTATTTTGTAACCCTCACTCCGCACTTCACGCTGTTTGTAGAATTTACCGTCCTTATCTTTAGCAGTCACCAAAGCACGCATTTCACTTTCGTTTTTGCCAAGTATCGCAGACAGCTTGGTCGTCACCACATCTTCAATCCCCAGCTCATTGATCATCTCGGGATTAACCGATACCGTATACGCTGGCGCATCCGTAGCCAAAATGTTACCATTCCGATCCGTAATGGACCCACGGCTTGCCTTAATGGTCTGTTCACGTTCCACCAGCTCGGATGCATAACCTTTCCAGGTACTGCTGTTCACAACTTGAATGAAAAAGATTCGGGTTATCAGTACAAGAAAAAAGAGGGTAATACATCCCCCTATAAGCAGCGTGCGCATCTTTATTCTTTTTACCATCGGTACACCTCTTTACTTACTTGCTGTATCCGAAGACGACTCTGTATCCTGCGAGCTCGTTGCACTTGTTGAACGAGGCACATAAATTACATCCTTGCCGGATGCCTCCACATAGCCCAGTTCACGTGCATTTTCGATGACCAGATTGTTCAGCTTCTCTTTTTCAACTTGCAGATCTGCAATGGTTTTCTCGGCTTCTCGCATTTCGGACAGCGTAGCTTGAGCCTGCTTGTTCAGATCATAGATATGAGCATAACGCCACATCAGTGCACCACCTATAACAATACAGACCATTAACGTCATCAGATACAGGAATTTCTCACGTGCCGGAAGACCGGTACGACGAGTGACCACTTTGGTCGTTTCCTTGTACCGCTGCTGCGTCACACGTTCCTGCGTCGCTTTTTCTTTTACTGCAAGGTTACCTCGTGTATATGCCATACAAAGGCTCTCTCCTTCGCTCTTGGTTTACAGTTTCTCGGCTACGCGCAGCTTCGCTGAACGTGCACGGGAGTTCTCGGCCAGTTCCGTTTCCGTCGGAATCAGCGGCTTCCTGTTGACTAAACGCAATATGCCCTTACCGCCGCACACACATAACGGAAAATCAGGCGGGCACGTACACTTCTCCAGATAACTGCTGAATATTTGTTTGCAAATCCGATCCTCAAGCGAGTGAAAGGTAATAACAGATACACGTCCACCTGGTGCCAGGCACCGAACCGCCTGATGCAATCCTTCCTCGAACGCACCCAGCTCATCATTCACTGCAATCCGCAAAGCCTGAAAACTACGCTTCGCAGGATGTCCGCCTGTACGGCGAGCAGCTGCGGGGATACCTTCCTTGATTAACTCCACTAGCTCTCCTGTGGTCTCAATGACAGATTGGCTTCGTTTCTCCACAATGACACGTGCAATTCGTCTTGAAAATTTCTCTTCACCGTAACGGTATAAAATCCGGGCAATCTCCTCTTCAGGCCATTCGTTGACAATTTCTTTGGCTGTAAGGAATGCATCCTGATCCATCCTCATGTCCAGCGGAGCATCGTGATTGTAACTAAATCCACGTTCTCCTTCATCGAATTGAGGTGAGGACACACCCAAATCGTACAGAATGCCATCCACTTGTGGCACGCCGTCCTTCACTGGTACGTCCAGTTCTTTCAGCACTTGTTCCAGATCGCGGAAATTCGTTTTAACAAGCGTGACACGATCTCCATATGAAGCAAGCTTTTCGCGTGCATTATCCAAAGCCCAATCATCCTGATCCAGTGCGATAAGCCTTCCCCCTGGACCGAGCTTGGAAGCTATGACGGAACTATGTCCTCCTCCACCTAAAGTGCAGTCCACGTATATACCGTCCTGCTTGATGTTTAATCCCTCTGTTGCCTCTTCTTTGAGTACGGTTATGTGGTGAAACAACCTGCACCCCTCCTGACTTTATAAATCAAAATTAAAATCGACCAGCTTTTCGGCAATGTCGTTGAATGCTTCCTCGGATTGATTGAAATAACTCTCCCATATGCCTTTGCTCCAGATCTCCACCCGGTTCGACACGCCAAGAACAACACAATCCTTGTCCAGTTTGGCATACTCCCGTAAATTGCCCGGCAAATTTACCCTGCCCTGTTTGTCCAATTCACATTCGGTAGCACCCGAGAAAAAAAAGCGGGTAAACGCACGTGCATCCGACTTCATCAAAGGCAGCGCTTTGAGCTTCTGTTCCATGACCCCCCACTCCTCCATGGGGTACACGAAAAGACACTGGTCCAAACCCCGTGTGACAACGAAAGACGTTCCAAGAGATTCGCGGAATTTGGCCGGAATAATAACCCGACCTTTATCATCAATGCTATGTTGGAACTCCCCCATAAACATTGGCCCACTCACTCCTCACCCGTTTCTCCCACTTTGCCCCACTTTCCACCACCTAAGCATAATAGATTCGGACTAAAAAATCAAAACCCTTCTTGCCAGCTTATTTTTTTTCATTTTGCAGCATTAAAAAACGCCTTTGATCCTGTCGCTCAGGATCAAAGGCGTTTCCCCAGTAATGGTTATCCTACATACAACCGCATATGAGCCATATCATCAATACACTATTCTATACCCTTTGACTCAATACAACAGCTTGTAATTATTGGATCACACTAAAATTTCCAGCTATCGAGGTATTTTTCTTGCTCGGTTGACAGTGAATCAATCGAAATATTCAGGCTTTCCAGTTTATAGCTGGCCACCTGTTGGTCGATCTCATAAGGTACATTAACAACCGTTTTACCCAATCCTGCATAGTTCTCGCTCACATAGCGCAGACCCAAAGCCTGCAATGCAAATGTCGTGTCCATGATCTCAGCAGGATGGCCGTCAGCTGCACCCAAATTTACGAGACGACCTTCTGCCAGGAGGTACATTTTGCGTCCATCTTTGAAACGATATTCCTCAATATTGCGACGCACCGTACGAATCGATTCCGACCGTTTGGCAAGCTCAGGTTTATTGACTTCCACGTCAAAATGACCCGCATTGCTCAGAATCGCTCCGTCTTTCATTACATCATAGTGTTCACCCGTAATTACATCCTTATTGCCGGTAACAGCGATAAAGAAATCTCCCAGTTTGGCTGCTTCCACCATGGTCATTACGCGGAAACCGTCCATATGTGCCTCTACCGCTTTGATTGGATCAATTTCTGTTACGATTACATTTGCTCCGAGCCCTTTGGCGCGCATCGCCACGCCTTTGCCACACCAGCCGTATCCCGCTACAACTACATTCTTTCCGGCTACAACCAGATTGGTTGTACGGATGATGCCATCAAAAGCAGATTGCCCTGTGCCGTAACGGTTGTCGAACAGGTATTTGCAATAAGCGTCATTAACTGCCACCATCGGGAATTGCAGTTGTCCTTCTTTCGCCAATGCTTTCAGACGAATAATCCCTGTTGTCGTTTCCTCTGCGCCTCCACGAATGGTAGCAGCAAGGTCAGGACGTTCAGAGGCAATAATGGTAGCGAAGTCACCACCGTCGTCAATGATCAGATCAGGTTTAACTTCCAGTGCACGAAGCTGCAGCTGTTTGAATTCTTCAGCCCCTGGGTTGTATTTGGCATAAACGGTAACTCCATCTTCCACAAGAGCCGCACATACATCGTCCTGGGTCGACAATGGGTTACTGTGTGTAATGGTAACTTCTGCACCACCAGCCTGAATAACTTTGGCCAGGTACGCTGTTTTGGCTTCAAGGTGAAGGCAAATGGCAACCTTTAAACCTTTGAAAGGCAGATCCTGTTCAAATTGGCGGCGAATCCGGTTCAACACCGGCATATGTGCCTCAACCCAATCAATTTTCAGATGACCTTCAGAAGCAAGTCCCATATCCTTAACAATACTATTTTGCAATGCAGGTGTAGTCATGCACATCCTCCTTGTTTATCTGTTTCTTCTATTATAAAGGTCTTCTGCTAAGCACATGGTTATAACGTAATCACTTGATGTTGTCCACGGAATTCACGCCCGCTCTCAATCAGTTCCTCAATCCATTTTGTTCCGTAACGGTTCAAATAGAAGAGCGCATTGTGCACTCGTTCCTGTGGTTTATTCATAGGAAACAGGGAAATCTGGATGCCATTCCAATGTCTCAGTCCGACCTCATGTTTATCCATGATCGCTTTCTGTGTTTGCTTTTGGAGATATTGAATCTGTTCATTAATCTTCCTCAGATTCGTCTCTCCAATCCGATCAAGTCCAGCGTGAATTTGCGCAAGTTGATCGAGCAGTGGGCGATAGAGCTCAGCAAATGTTTGCTGGACCTGTTCAAATTGTTCCTCGACTTGGAATGTTTCCTGTCCAGCGAGCCACTGCTCTCTTTTTTCTTCCATACGATATTGCACATCTTGAAAAGAGAGCTCGTACTGGTTCATATGTTTGTGATGTACATCTTCCAGGATGGTGTAAGACAACCGTGGCAGCAAGATGGGCATTTGCAGACCAAACTGGCGAAATGCAGTTCTGGTTAATCCCCAGTATGCAATCTCACCCTGTCCCAGAATTACCGCAGCTACAGGCAGTACGGAATCCTGCATTAGCGGCCGGGTTAGTACATTATTACTGAATCGCTCGGGATGTTCTCCAAGCTCCTGAAGTAATCGTTCCTCCGTAAAAGAAACCAACCCTTTTCGGTCCGTATACAAGCCATCTTTCAGGAACAGCAGCAAACGAGCCCCATCGTGGATATAAAACAAATTTGCTCCGTCTTCAGCAACCTCGGCAGGCATGGAATACCCCGACTCCTGCACCATGCTTGCCCCTTGCAAATAAGCTTCGCGCAACGAGGCATTCTCACGAATCAATCGTTCAAATACAGGCTGTTCCAGTTCGCGTAATCCGGGATCTGCAGCATCCATAAGGACAAGCCCGCTATTGCCGAACAAAGCGGACACCATTCTGGCAAACGCATCGCTAAGATTCGAGCTGGATTGATGGATACGGGTGAGCATCTCCATTAATCCTGGTTTATGTACAGTATCCGGCAGCAGGTGCTCCACCTGCTCAAGTACGTTCATCCACTGTTCCGCTGCAATTTCGACACCACTTACCGAATTCCGGCCATCAAATCGACCATGCAGCTTGACTTTGGTCATTTCTCCGTTGCGATCAGGCAGATAAGTGTGATTCACTTCGTCCCAGTCATGATCTTCGCCAGCGATCCAAAATACAGGAACTACCGGACGCTGAAGTGTGGCCTCCGCTTCACGGGCAGCTGCAACCACGCTCGCAGCTTTGTAGATAACGAATAACGGACCTGTAAGCAATCCGCTCTGCTGTCCCCCCGTAACCACAAACGTACCTTCCTCAGCCAGACGGGAGATGGAGTGATGTACAGCTTCGTGATCATTCAAACGTTTGTTATATATGCGTAAATACTCTACCAGGTTCTGGCGGTTCACACGTGTGTTCTCCGATTGATTCAACCATTCGGCACGCGCATGAAGTCCAGACTCCCAGTGAATGTCATACTCGTAAAGGCCCCGCGCAGCATCACGTGAGCAGATATAATCTTCTGCAAGTTGCGTTCCACTGCGGAGTGCCTCGGTAATAGCCTTCATGAGGTCTGCCTCCTATTCTGCTTCAAAGAGCCTTTCTTGATTGTACCGAATTACAGGCCTCTTCGTCAAAAGAAAGTAACTGAAAAATACAAAAACCGCCGGACAAGCCGGCGGTTTGATAACATTAATGAGTTCAAACGGTGTAATAATCTCTTATACGTAAGGTTCTGAAACCCAGTGACCTTTGGAAATCTCAATCAATTGAGCATTCTCCAGGTTATAAGGATCGTTTACAGGACCACTGCCTGCATTTTGGATTGGACCAGACTGTTCATCCGGCAGCAAAATGCGGCGTTTGTTTGCTTCTACTTCCGGATCAGGTACTGGAATCGCAGAAAGCAATGTTTTGGTATAAGGGTGAACCGGGTTGGAGTACAACTCCTCACTCTCAGCCAGCTCGACCACTTTACCCATGTACATAACCGCAACACGGTCACTGATATGCTTAACCATGGACAAGTCATGCGCAATGAAGAGATAAGTCAAACCAAGACGTTGCTGAAGCTCTTCAAGCAACTTAACCACTTGGGCTTGGATGGATACATCGAGTGCTGACAAAGGCTCATCACAAATGATGAATTTAGGGTCAACTGCCAGCGCACGTGCAATACCGATCCGTTGTCTTTGACCACCAGAGAATTCATGCGGATAACGGAGCGCATGGCTTGGATTCAAACCTACGAGATCCAGCAATTCCTCTACACGTCTCTTCCGCTCTTTACCGCTTGAAGCCAGGCCGTGGATATCAAGCGATTCGCCGATAATATCCATAACGTTGAAACGTGGGTTCAGGGATGCATACGGATCTTGGAAAATCATTTGCATATCTTTGCGCATTTCTTTCATTTTGCGCGGAGACAGTTTATAGATATCCGTTCCGTTAAAGTTAACATTTCCGCCTGTTGGCTCATAAAGGCGAAGAATTGTACGTCCTGTTGTGGATTTACCACATCCGGATTCCCCAACAACTCCAAGAGTTTCGCCTTCAAAAATATCAAAGCTGACATCATTAACCGCTTTGAGAATATTGCCTTTACCCAGATTGAAGTATTGTTTCAGGTTCTTCACTTCAACTAGCGGCTTGTTGGCACCTTTGATAATACCAACCGGAGTAGGTTTTTCTTTCTTAGGCTCGTCCAAACGAGGCAAAGCGTTCAACAATTTGATTGTATATGGATGCTGAGGATTGCTGAAAATTTCAGCAGTCGTTCCCGTCTCCACTACTTCGCCTTCCTTCATAACAACAACGCGGTCACACATGCCGGCTACTACACCAAGATCATGGGTAATGAGCATGATGGATGTTCCAAGCTTTTGCTGCATATCTTTCATGACATCCAGGATTTGCGCCTGAATCGTTACGTCGAGTGCAGTTGTCGGCTCATCCGCAATAAGAAGGGATGGACGGCACGCTAGGGCAATGGCAATCATTGCACGCTGACGCATACCACCGGAAAATTGGTGTGGGTAGTGATTCATGCGAATTGCCGCATTTTTGATACCCACAAGCTCCAACATTTCCAAAGCACGCTTCTCAGCTTCTTTTTTGGACATATTTTGGTGTTTGCGAAGTACTTCTGTAATTTGCTTACCAACTTTAATTGTAGGATTCAATGAAGTCATTGGATCCTGGAAGATCATCCCGATGTCTTTACCACGGATGGCTTCCATTTGTTTATCTGTTTTTCCAAGCAGGCTCTGCCCATGAAAAGTAATCTCTCCACTTTTGACCTTCGAAGGCGGGGAGGGAATCAGCTTCATGATGGTTTGGGCGGTAACACTCTTACCACTACCGGATTCACCAACAATCCCCAGCGTCTCTCCTTTGCCAAGTTCAAAACTTACATTTTTAACGGCATCAAATTCACCAGAACGTGTTGTAAACGACACGCTTAGGTCCTTGACTGTTAAGATTGGCTCCATAATCCCACCTCCTATTTCTATTTACGCAATTTCGGATCGAGTGCATCACGCAGACCGTCACCGAGCAAGTTAAATGCAAGCATTGTAAGTACCATCAGACCTGCAGGGAACCACATCCGCCAAGGATACAGCGTCCAGCCTGTCAATGCGTCATTGATCATAGAACCCAGGGAAGATTTCGGTGCAGAAACACCCAGTCCGAGGAAGCTCAGGAACGCTTCGGCAAAGATGGCATTTGGAATAGACAACGTCAGCGTTACGAGAATTGGTCCTACTGCATTTGGCAACAAGTGACGGAACAATTGACGTCCTGTACTTGCACCCATGGACCGTGCTGCAAGAATAAAGTCTCTGTTTTTCAGTTGCATGATCTCACCACGTACAATCCAGGACATACTAATCCAGCCTGTGATCGTAAGGGCAATGATAATGGTCGTAAGACTTGGTTCCAAAACAACCAGCAACAAGATTACAACGAGCATGTACGGCAGGGAATAAAGGATTTCGGAGAACTTGTTCATGATTCCATCAACACGTCCGCCGTAGAAGCCCATAATCGCTCCGTAGATTACCCCGATGACAAGGTCAATCAAGGCAGCAGCCAAACCTACAGTAAGGGATACACGCGCACCTACCCAGGTTCTTACCCACACATCACGACCGAGCTCGTCCGTTCCGAACCAGTGCTCCGCACTTGGCGCTGCATTGGCATTTAGCAAATCATTAGAATAATAATTATAACTTGTAAACAACGAAGTTGGACCAATCAAAGAGAAAATGACAACAAGAACCAGAATGCCCAAACTGATCATCGCGGCCTTGTTGGTTGCAAGTCTGTACATGGCGTCTTTCCATAACGATACACTTTCTTGCGATTTCACCGCTGCCTGACTATCCAGGGCAGTGTTCGCCGTTTCTTTATTGTTATTGTTCGTGCCAGACAACGTTATGCCCCCTTCCGGCTTTCCAGCTTAATTCTAGGATCAATCAGCACATATGCGATATCTGTAAGGAAACGTGCCAACATCAGGAGGATACCATAGAAAATCGTAATCCCCATGATCATTGTGTAATCCCGGTTCGTGATACTTTCTACGAATACTTTACCAATTCCACCGATGTTAAAGATCTGTTCGATAACTACGGAACCCGTGATGATGTTTGCTGTCATCGGACCCACATAAGTTACAACCGGAAGAATACCGTTACGAATAACGTGTTTAAACATGATTGCAGGCCATTTCAGACCTTTGGCTTTAGCTGTTTTGATGTAATCCGCGTGCAGCACTTC
Source organism: Paenibacillus xylanilyticus (assembly GCF_047246825.1). GTDB lineage: Bacteria > Bacillota > Bacilli > Paenibacillales > Paenibacillaceae > Paenibacillus > Paenibacillus xylanilyticus_B. The sequence continues at coordinate 555,099 of NZ_JBFOLB010000002.1, forward strand.
GAGCATGCTGGAACGCGTCAAACGTGCGATAAAGGCAATCGGGGATGCAGACAACGCTGCAACCGGGAGTACATAGTCAAGCGGACCATCGAATCCCATAACGTTAAACCAGCCCAGTTTGAAGGCGAAAACGTATTGGAGCAGGGAAGCGAGCAAGAAACTCGGTACCGCGATCCCAATTACAGCCAGGATCATCGTGACGTCATCAATCAGTTTACGATGGTAAACCGCAGCGATCAGTCCCAGCAAAACCCCAACGACTACAGAGATAATAATTGCAAAAATCCCCAGTTTAAGAGATGCTGTAAACGTTTGAGTGATCATGTCAGTTACTTCTTGATTCAGGTATTTCATCGAAACACCAAAATCGCCTTTGAGAATTCCACCCATATACTTCAGGTATTGTTCATACATCGGTTTGTCCAACCCATACTTCTCTTCCAGTAGTGCCCGAATTTCAGGCGATACTTTTTTCTCGGATGTAAAAGGGTCACCCGGAATGGCCTTCATCAGGAAGAAGGTTGCTGATGCGAGTATGAAAAGCGATAGCAGCATAAATAGCAGTTTTTTCAGCACGTACTTAACCAACCCTTGCACACCTCCAAAAACAATATTTTGTATACAAATCGATTGTAGAATTAGACATGAATAAAGTCCAATCCATTTATCGGAAATTTCAAGAATTATAAGGAAAATCGGTGCACATACAAAAAAATCGGGATATATATGGAATTCCACATATATATCCCGAAGTAATCATATAGACTTCAGAACAACTTATTTCTCTTCCAGATATGCACGAGTGAAGTCAATTGCTCCACTGAAATCAAGTTGTACACCTTTAAGGTAAGGCTTAGTCAAAGATACGTTAGTGTAGTAATAGATTGGCATTACGCCCATTTCATCTTGGATCAGGATTTTCTCAGCATCAGCAAATGCAGCCATACGTGCAGCTGGATCAGCAGATTTCACAGTTTCTTTAACATCTTTGTCATACTGTTCGTTGCTGAACTTGGAGTCATTGTTTGTGTTACCAGTAGTCCACATTTCCAGGAAGTTGTACGGATCGTTGTAGTCAGCAGACCAGCCCGCACGAGCTACTTGGAAGTTTTGGTTTTGACGATTCTCAAGGAATACGCCCCACTCTTGGTTTTCTGTTTTTACATCAACACCAAGGTTTTTCTTCCACATGTCAGCAACAGCAAGCGCGATTTTCGCGTGAGCATCACTAGTGTTGTAGATCAGTGTAACAGCTGGCAATGTTGTGTATCCTTCTTCTTTCATACCTTCAGCAAGCAATGCTTTTGCTTCTTCAACATTTTCAGTGAAGTAGTCGTCTTTGTGCTCATCACGGAACTCGCCGTTTTCACCGCGGATACCTGGAGGTACAAAGCCGTAAGCTGGAACTTGTCCACCTTGTGTAACTTTGTCAACGATCAGTTGACGCTCGATCGCCATTGCAAAAGCTTTACGGATTTTAGCATTGTTGAATGGTGCTTCGTTAACGTTGAACTGGTAGTAGTAAGTACTTGCGATACCCGTTGCTTTGAACTCATCCGGCAATTCCGCTTTTACAGAAGGAATTTGGTCGGTTGGGATCTCACCGTTAGGTGCACCTGTGTAATCCAGTTGTCCGGACTTGTAAGCTTGCAGCTCGGAAGCACTGCTGCTTGTCAGGGACATGTTGATTTCAGACAATTTGATATCAGAAGCTGCATGGTAGCCTTCGTTTTTCTTAACTACGATTTTTTGACCTTTAGCGTATTGATCCATAGTGAATGGTCCGTTAACGATCATGTTTTTGTAGTCTGTGAAGAATTTATCATTTGTGTCAGCAGATTGGTGTACTGGGTAGTACGTGTAGAATGCTGTCAGACCCAAGAAGTAAGGAGTTGGGTTTTCCAACGTTACTTCCAGTGTGTGCTCATCAGTAGCTTTTACACCCACTTGGGAGAAATCTGTAATTTTAGTACCTTTGTATGTTTCGTCTTTGCTCAGGTTGAAGCCCTCAGCACCTTTGATGTAGTACAATTGGTACGCGTACGGGGAAGCCGTTTCCGGTTTCAGTGCACGTTCCCAAGAACGAACGAAGTCTTCAGCAGTGATTGGATCACCATTGCTCCATTTAGCATCCGGGTTCAGGTTGAACACATATTTCAAACCATCTTCGGAAATTGTCCAGTCTTTCGCAACGCCTGGTGCTTCTTTACCATTTTCGTCGATGCGTACAAGACCTTCATACAAGAATTTCAGAACAGTGTTGGTTTGGCTGTCTTTTGCCTGAGCCGGGTCCAACGTAGGAGGTTCAGCTGTCAGGTTAATTTTCAGCACTTGATCTTTTGCGAGACCGCTTCCCTCGCCTGCAGAGCCAGTTCCCGTGTTACTTGTTGTGCCTTCATTTTTCGATCCGCACGCTGCAAGTACGGTACCGAACGCCAGAATCAGCGTCAAAAGGACTAATAGACTTTTCCTTTTCATCTAACACTTTCCCCCTAAATTGATGTGGTTTATGTTTATAGATTATACAACCACCGGTCAAAAAAATCTACATTACTTTTTCAGAAAGTAATGTTTTTTTCAGTTTTCGACAAAATCGACACATTTTTTAGCCTTTTTACGTTATGTAACCTTACATCTGTTTCATTAAGTATCTAAATAAGCCAAATATAGTAAACAAGACATACCCAAAACTCATCAATACAAAGGCCATGCGCCAAACGGCCCGGAACATTCGGCCCCCATCCACCTTCCCTTTCAGCCTATTTTGAGCTCCTCCAATCAATCCGAGTGCAATTAGTATGAGTATCAACGTCAAATAAAAACCAAAATTCGAATCAAATGTTAAGTTGAATAACGCCGATACGGAGAAAATCAGAAATACAGTCGTTACATCCATTGCAGTGCGAAGAGAAGCTCGTTTATCCTTTTTCCACCCATACATGGCCCAATAGACAATAAAAAACGGAAAAAACGGCAGTATGCTCAGCACAATAAAAAATCCCATTAACTCACTCCTTCCGGCCTAATTCCTTCGATCAGATGAAGCATTGTTTCATGCAGCGGAGCAGTCAAACCAGACCGATGTGCCATGCTGACTATTTGCCCGCTGATTGATTCCACTTCGGTACGTCGCCCATGCATAACATCTGCAAGCATCGAGGACGTATTTGTGGCTGTTGATCGGCAGATGGACAAAACATCCTCCCACATATCGATGTCCAATATGATTTCATTGGCTTTATAAATGGCTGCAGCTTCATCATAGAGTTGGCGCATAACCGTTATACGTTGCTCATTCTGAAGCAATTCCCCATTGGTTATTCTCCAGATGGCCGTGAGAGGGTTAATGACAGCATTAATTAGCAGCTTTCTGTATATCAGCTTATCGATTTGATTCGACACTGTACAGTTAAATCCTGCCTGCTGCAATAGGGCTTCCAAGCTTATGTCTTTTAGATTTCCTTTTGTGTCTTCTTCTAGTGCACTAGGATGTACGTCTCTGCCAAGCCAGGTTTCCCCCTCACCAGCACGAATAACCCCGTTCTCCACCCTTTTGGCACCTTCAGTAGTTACTGCACGATATAGACGGGATAACGGCATGGCTGCCTGTATCTTCTCTATATGGCCCATTCCGTTCTGAAAACAGGCTATGTTAATGATATGATTCTTCATTGTCTTCATGGTATGAACAACATCATCTATACTTGTCTGCTTAACCATGAGGATAAGCCAGTCCCCGGGCTGATGATGCCAACGAGCAGATAATTCCGATATCGGATAAGCCTGAATATACTCGGGAAGCAACTTTAACTTCGCTCCCTGCTCGATGATATCTAACCCGTACATACGCAGTTTTTCCGCTTGTTCTGACGTCCTGGTCCAAAACCGCACAGGATATCCAGCTGCCTGAAGTTTTCCTCCATATAAAAGGCCAAGTGAACCTGCTCCTACAACGTCAATAACCATGGGACATCCCTCTTCCACTTTCAATAATTACTTCTATATATAATAGAACAAAAACTTCAAACAAAAAACCCGTCTTACCTGCCGTTTGTAACGGAGATGTGACGGGCCAGATCAAAAATCATCATTCAAAGAGCTTGATCCGTTATTCAATTCGTTCCAAATTCCCGTTAGCGTCCATTTTGAAACGGGTTTTGAGTTCCTCTTCTTCCTCAGCCAGGAAAGCAAGCCTGCGTGCACGATCCATAATCTGAATCAACGCTTTATAATCGTCATTCACCACACGATAATCGGTTTGTACTTCATTCACTTCTTTGGACAGACGGTCATTCTCACAGCGAAGTTCATGGAGCTCATCTTCCTTCTCACGAAGCTCCTTCTCCAACATTTTGAGTTGTCGTCCACTTTCCTGTACCGTGCCTTTCCATTGGCGCAAAAAGCGAATCACAGCATCAATAGAAAGCGAGTCTTCCGACACTCCATCGGTCTTATACAGGTTTTCTTCCGTATCGAGTGTGGATAGAGCTGCGACCTGTGGTCCAAGCAACGACGGTTGTTTTCGAAGATAACTTCTCTTTTGACGTTGTGCCTTCGCATTGCTGATGGCTGACTCATACTTCTTGCGCACACAGCTGTTCCAGCGAAAACCGCAAGCGGCAGAAGTTCTGCCTATTTTTTCGCCAACTTCCTCGAATGCCGCGAGTTGTGTGCTGCCTTCTCGAATATGCCGCAAAGTTACCTCAGCCAAAATCAAATCGTCCTCTGTACTCCAAGCATCCTGTCTCACTGCAGTCATGCTATAATACCCTCCTAACAACATCCTAAAATAACCGTCCTCATTACCGGTTTCCCGGCTTGTGAATTAGGTATAAAAGCTGCTTTATTCATTCTTATGCCTCTCATAGAGTTCATAGAATTGATTTCATACTAAAATGTATTTCCATATTCGTGGGTGCTCATACGTTATATATGCAAAAGATGCCCTATAAACACTCCTGAGGGGCAAAAAAAGAATTCGCTTTCATATCCAATTCTGTTTACACCTTTTTCCTTTCCCGGTATAATGTTGTGTAGACAATCTATGATCGTACATAGAGAGGAGGACTAACCGTGGCACGCATGTTTCGGGTACTCGGGTTCTTCACGCTTACGATTGGCCTGATGGCTTTTGCGGGAGATCTGGTCGAGATGGCTTTACTTTTTTTCCTGCAGACTGCGTTTTTCGTCATTTTGGGGTATTTAAAATTTACCGAAAGAACGTACATATTGCTCTTCTGGGGTTATATGATCGTTACCTTCACAGGGTTCAGCTACTGGACTGTGTTCCAAATGGGGTTGCCGCTTTAATCCGCCAACAGCATCAAAGCGATCCGGCCATAGGCCGGTTCGCTTTTTTGTTGTTTCTCAATACATAAGTTTATCTGATTAAATGATTGTTTTCAGCGTTATGTATCCACTAAGGATATTTCAAGATTTCATTTCATATATTGTCTGAAAGACAGAAGCCTGTACAATGGATATTGAACTATGGAAAGGAGAATGATGTGGTGAACCGTCGATATAGCATTAGCGCCCTATTTATCTTCACCCTACTATTTGTCCAGCTCACATCGACATATGCCTATGGAGAACAATCACCAGAGAAAACTCGTGAGATTTTGCAAAAGAGTCTGTCCATCGTGGAGATCGATCATGAAATTGAACGTATTGCGGTTAGGCAAAAAGAACTTGACCAACAACAACAAGAGCTGCAGATCCAGCTCCAGGAACAGGAAGAGCAAATACATATCCAGCAAGATCGGGCAGGTGCTGTAGTTAGGTCCTATTACACGGGAGAACGGGACAACCTTCTTATGACTGTGCTTGGAGCCAGATCGCTTAAAGATCTTTTTATCCTTTATGATTACTACCAAATTATCATTGGCAGAGACCAGGCAGTCCTGACCAAATATCAGGATCGTTATCAGAGTATACAGGAGACCTCTGCCAAAATTAGTAAGACCACAGCAGAACTGGACGAATTAAAAACCAATTTGGAGAGTCAGCGGGAGCGTGTAGTCGCTTTGCAAAAGGAAGTGGACGGACAAGTATCAGCCAGTGGAAATCCGGCGGCCATTCAAAAGTTGATGGATGAGTTGACGATTTATTGGGAGAATGTGGGTATATATGAGGTCAAACGCTATTTCAGGGCATTAGCAGCAGCCATGCAGAATCTGCCAGAGTTTATACAAGAACAGAATGGTGGAATTTCCACGACTGGAACAGCTTACACGATCCGAATTGAACAAGATGATTTGAATCAATTCCTGCGTGAGCAGAACCCTATCTTTGAAGATTTCGCTTTTCAGTTTGACGAGGACCGGATTACGGCTTCCGGACAACGTGATCAGTTACAATTAAGCATCGAAGGCCACTATACGGTAGAAAACGAGCCACAAAACTCCATCCGTTTTCATGTAGATAAACTCGTTTTTAACCAGTTGGAACTACCGGATACGACACGACGAATGCTCGAAAAGGAATTTGATCTCGGTTTTTATCCACAGAAAATTTTGTCCTTTGTGAAAGCTACAGGTGTATCAACAAGCAAAGGTGTACTGGAAGTAAAACTTGCCATCTCATTTTGATGAATGATGTATTTGAAGAATGCCACTCACATACTGATTCGCTGAAATTTCTCCTTGAAGGAACTGTTGAATCTTCTTCTTGTACTGTAACAACTGCATGGGGCTCTCAATAACATCTTTCTCAGATGTTTCGGACACAAACCATTCCTGACCACCGATCATTTGTCTTCCATCCGTTAGCTTTTGGGACTCCAGGTTCAATTGCTGCTGTTTGGCAGGCAGATGATGGGCTTGTTGGTACCAATCCGACTGCGTTGAAGCGGATATCATGCCTTCGATCCATCGGCTTGCCTGTTCCGCTTCATGAGAACCGGAAGTAATCACAAAACTTCTGGATTTTATAGCGGCAAGCGGTTTAAACATGATCTGGTTTGTAGGTGATCCTTTATCCTCATTTAGCATTTGATCACCCTCCAACAGCTGCGAAAAACGAGTCACAATCAATATTGATTGTTCCTGCATAACCGTATCATTAACCCCTGGGTCAGCGTTAAGAGGCTTTATATAAGGCTGAATCCGGTTCAGCACCTGCAACGCCTGTTCATATCCCCCCGTTGTAGACGCCTCCGTTGTATTTTTTAGAGCAGATGGAGCAACTCCTGGCCCAAATTCATTTAACCATGCATCTGCAGCACAAGGATCATTTATGTTAATAGTGAGCATTTCTCTAGTTCTCTCCCCCATTTGATTCAGCAGCTTGGTCCACTCGTCCAGATTTTGTGGCAATCGCTCCAAACCAGCTTCTGCAACTGCATCAGACCGTGATGCAAGCACGTAGGGGTCAAAATCAAATGGCATCGCCCATTGATATCCATTCCATTCTGTCTTTTCCCGTAAACGGGATACCGATTCACCAAGTGTTTTGGATAGGGTTGTTGCATTGAGAGGATATAAATGCCCTCTTTTCGCGTAACCCTGCACCTCCGTACTATCAAGCAGGATAATATCCCCACTGTCCCCTACCGCAAGTTCATCCTCCAGCACATTTTTATATGTATCCGTTTCCAGATTTCGAAGATCAATTTCGACCATACGCGCTTCTGCTACTTGGTTAGCAATCTTGGAAAAGACCTGAAACTCCTTCTCAGACATGGAAACCACGATCTCAACCGGGACTTGCTGATTCTCATTGCGGGATGAAGTATTAGGAAACGTACTATTTTCCTGATCCCCTTCCTGGTTCTGAGGTGTCCCTCTAAAGTCAAAGCTTGGAGACAGAATGGTCAAAGAAAGCAGCAGCACTGCGAATAATACGACCTGATGCCTACGCTTCATTAACTTCTCCTCCTCGCTCCCTATATTTTTCCTGTAAAATTTATTGTAACAAATTAGTAGTGCTCCTGTCCTATCCTGCCAAAAAACAGATTTTTGAGCTTTTGCATACTAAGAGAATACATAGTTCTGTGTAATAACTCTTTTTCAATTTTTCAGCAAAAAAACCGGCTCAACCGAGCCGGCATTTTTTTATATTTTCCCGTGAAATATATCCCGTTCAGCTTACAACAAATCGGCAGCCAATTGGGCCAGTTTGGAACGCTCCCCTTTTTCCAGCATAATATGTCCACTGATGCCTTCCTGCTTGAATCGTTCCACGACATACGTCAGGCCGTTGCTTGCGGAATCCAGATATGGATGGTCAATTTGTTCAGGGTCACCCATCAGTATAATTTTACTGCCTTCACCTACACGAGAAACAATGGTTTTCACTTCATGGCGGGACAGGTTTTGTGCTTCATCTACGATAATAAATTGACCAGGTATGGAGCGTCCGCGAATATACGTTAGTGCTTCAACCTGAATACTGCCAAGCCCCATTAGAATTTTATCAATATCTCCTGCCTTTTTCGTATCAAACAAAAATTCAAGATTATCATAAATGGGCTGCATCCATGGTCTCAACTTCTCTTCCTTTTCCCCCGGCAGATAACCGATATCCTTGCCCATCGGGACAACCGGTCTCGCAATCAGCAACTTTTTATATTTATGATCGTCTTCCACCTTAAGAAGACCTGCCGCAAGCGCCAATAAGGTTTTTCCTGTCCCGGCTTTTCCCGTAATGGTAACGAGTGGTATATCATCGTTTAGAAGCAATTCCAGAGCCATACGCTGTTGTGCGTTTCGTGCACTAATGCCCCATACATTATCGTTACTTAGAAACAACGGCTCAAGCTTGGTTCCCTCCGTGTTTACCTTCAGCAGCGCTGATTTATTGGTCCCCATCTCATCCTTGAGAATTACAAATTCATTGGGATACAGGTTATAGGACAACTGCAATGGTTTGATCGGCAGAAAACGATATGTGTAAAACTCATCGATTACCGACGGATGAACTTTCAAGGCTGTGTAGCCTGGATATAATTCACTGAGTCCCGCTGTCCGATCGGACAGGTAATCTTGAGTGAACAGACCGAGCACATCTGCTTTGATACGAACGAGTACATCTTTGCTGACCAGAACGACCTGTCGTTCCACGACTTCTTTCTCATTTTCTTCAATTTGATAATTGAGGGCCACCGCCAAAATCCGGTTATCATTGGATACTTCCCCGAACATTTCTTGTACTTTCACAAAACTGCGATGATTGAGTTCAACTTTCAGGTTCCCTCCATTCGCCAGAGGCACGCCACTGTGCAGGTGACCCAGCTCACGCAAACCATCAAGTAATCTGGAAACATTTCGGGCATTGCGGCCAATTTCATCAGCATTTCTTTTTTTGGAGTCAATTTCCTCCAGTACAACCGCGGGAATGATTACCTCATGTTCCTCAAAGGCAAATATGGCATTGGGGTCATGCAGAAGCACGTTGGTATCCAATACAAAAATCTTTTTCATTCAATCCCCTCCAAAGCGGCGTCGTTAAAGGCATGGGCTAGAACGTGAACTCGGGAATGCCGGATTCAATCATTGTATTTCGATGCAAAGGCAGTCCGTATTTTCCATTCCCGAGTTCATCTGTGATAGTGTGATCTTTCAGCAGCGGCATGGACAATCATGCTCCCATACATAAATGTATTCGTCTAGGACAAAATAATTGTCAACCATTCTGAAAAACTCCAGGAAAGGATGAACATTTATGAAATATTGGGTTTGCACGCTGCTTCTGATCTTTATACTTACAGGTTGCAACAGCACTTCACGCAGCGCCTCACAAGAGCAGCAAGGTGCTCATGCGAGAGGTTACGGAGGAAATGTCACAACTCGGCAAGATCAACAAAACGGATCTCACATGCTCTATACAGAGGATGACCGAATGAATCCTTCACGCCTCGACCGCTTCAATGAAAATACGGGTGAAGTTCATGAACTGAACGTTGCTGACGATAACCAAACAGGCCGGATGACCAACGATAATCGGATTAACCACCTCAAAGCACTTGCCAAGCAAGTGGAAGGTGTCAAAGATGCCAACTGCGTCATCTTAGGCAATACAGCTGTTGTCGGCATTGATGTGGATGGTGAACTGGAACGTGCACGCGTTGGCACTATAAAATACTCGGTTGCTGAAGCTCTGCGCAAAGATCCCGAAGGCATTGATTCCATCGTAACTGCTGATGCGGATGTCACTGAACGAATTCGTGAAATCGGAGAACATATCCGCCAAGGGCATCCAATTTCCGGTTTTGCTTCCGAACTTGCTGACATGGTGGGACGAATTATTCCACAGCTCCCGAAAGACGTCAAAGTCCGTCAAAATCCGGATGAACAGGCTCCTGAAGAACAGCAAATGCAGCAGCATTCCACGGACAAAAAGCAACAAAAAGCCCAGTGATTTCTCACTAGGCTTTTTTCATGGCAGCAAAAACCTGCTCATCCAATTTCTCAGCAGCACGCTGATCGTATATTTTGACATATTGAGGCACAGAAGATAGCTGGGCTCCATAAAACAGGGCATTCCTGACCGCTTCAATTGAAATGTCGAAACAGCACATATTAAAGGGAACATCCTGCAAAGGATCCTGTCGAACTGAAGCACGTCCGTTGATCGCATAGACCGTCTCTTCTCCAAATACCGTGACCGTGATCAACGGGTTTTGTTTCATGTTGTTCACCAGTCGTGAACGATGATCCAAAGCGACCCGAAGCGTAGAAGCATTCTCCGCGTAAATCCAGGAGATCGCAGTAGACGTCGGGCCTCCTGATTCAATGTCAACCGTGTTTAGGAGCACAAACGTCTCATTCTTGAATTGCTGCAAAAGAGATTCAGTCAATTGTGTGACGGCTTCGGACATTAAACCAGCCCTCCTTAACCTACTTTATGCAATTCTTGATACTATGATTTATGCTATTATAACATACCCGGAAACTTGCTTCCAATCCCCAGCTATTCCGCCGCCGGAGAGGTCGTTACTTTACCTGAGAGCGTATCTTGTAATGCCTGCTTTGCATTGGCAAGTTCCGTCTCATTCACATATACATATGGACTTCTCCAGTCCCCAGTCACAGGTGTGTAGTGAACATCCGATTTTGAAATATTCCAATACGTAGCGATGAAGTTCTTCATCTGTTCGGATTCCACATCCGTTGTCATGTTGTCATCTACAGCACCAATCACTTTGCTGATTTTCGTCACACCACCAAGTGATTTCATCTGATCCAGCATGGAATTCAGAACCTGATTTTGACGTTTATTCCGGTCAAAGTCGTTGGATTCATCCGTTTTGGGATCACAGTTTGATTTACGGTAACGCACAAAGTCGAGTGCTTGCTTGCCATCCAGATGCTGATCACCAGCAACCAGATTAATATCCGTACCATCAGCCGTATCCCTGTAACACATGTTTTTATCAACTGTCACATCCACGCCGCCCACAGCATCTACCACATCGCGGAATGCCTGAAAATTAAGCACCGTTGTGTAATTGATGTCTACGTCGAAATACTTGCCCATCATTTCTTTCATTTGATCCTCCGCGTTTTTTCCGGAGGTTTTCTCTTGGGCTTTAAACTTGGGATAGTATGAGTTCAGTTTATTTGCCTTGTATCCTTCCAATTCAATCCGGGTATCGCGAGGCAAAGAAACAATCGTGGCTGTTTTTGTATCCGGGTTCATGGCTGCTACCATGACTACATCGGACAGATAGGTTCCCGTTTCAGGCCGGTTGTCCGTACCTAATAGCAGCATCGTAATTGGCTTCGTCTTAGCCGACATCCCGGGAGGCACTGGCTTGTTTACGCCGGTGTTTGCCACCTGATTGTATACCCAGTAGAGATAACCGCCACCTACAACAATGGCAATCACCAACATGCTCAAAACGAGCTTAGCAAAAGTACGCATTCGCTTTTTCTTTTTGGATGGTTTACCTTTACTGCTGCTGGACCCTGAAGCACCGGATTGGGTCGGTGCCTGTCTACGGGGGGGCAGTCCGTTCGAATTCGAGTTCATATCTTCAACACCTTTATCACATCTGTTTTTGTCCAAATAAAAGACAACCGCTTTCCCGAAGGAAAACGGATGGTCTGTACAAAGACAGATTTTATGAGTTTCTGGCGGCAGCTTCCGCCTTTTTCTTTTGACGACCTTCGATGAAATAGCGCACTCGCACTAACAACATCAGACCAACCGCTACCAGCAAACATTGAATAATGGGCAGCTTGTCGATCTGAAAAATAAGAAGCATGAATGTGCCCATCGCCATCAATAGATAAAGAAAGATTTCCTTCACAAGCGGCAATTTCTGACGTACCCGAAACACCTTGTTATATACGTAAGTAATCAGCACAAAGATGACGATGTAGGCTACGATCGGGTTTGATGCAAACCATGCTTGCATGCACAGTCAGCTCCTTTCGTGATCATGCTTGTATAAGTTATCTGGTTGATTTAACAAAACGTAATTGGGAATTCAAGCGAGCATTAGTGACCGTTTCGGGTTCGGATCGTTCTTTCGATCGCTGTTATCTCCAGATTTTTCGAACCATTTTTTCAAATGGGAAAATCCGGAGATAAAGGCGAACGCTTTGCTTCTTCAGAATCGATTCCGTTCCCTCCACTACATATGCAGCATTAACCCAAATACATTTGGAAGACATCAAACGTTAACTTATACATACTATTTTTTGTTAGTTATGATTAAGCGTTATTTTGCAGCCATTTTACGTTGTTTCTCTGCACGCTCACGCTCGGATTTGTTCAGGATCTTCTTACGAAGACGAATAGATTTTGGTGTAATCTCACAATATTCATCTTCATTCAGATATTCAAGCGCCTGTTCCAACGAGAAGATAATCGGAGTTTTAATTTTAACAGTATCATCTTTACCTGAAGAACGAACGTTAGTCAGTTGTTTTTCTTTGCAGATGTTGACAACGATATCATTGTCTCGTGTATGCTCACCAACGATCATACCTTCGTAAATTTCTGTTCCAGGCTCAAGGAAGAGCGTACCACGATCCTCAACACCCATCATTCCATAGAACGTAGATGTGCCAGTTTCAGTTGAGATCAGTACACCTTGGTGACGTCCACCCACTTGACCGGATACTACTGGAGCGTAGCTGTCAAATGCATGGTTCATCACACCATAACCACGAGTCAATGTCAGGAAGTTGGTGCTGTATCCAATCAGACCACGTGCAGGAATCAGGAACTCCAGACGTACTTGACCGCTACCCGTGTTAACCATGTTCACCATTTCTGCTTTACGTGCGCCCAGGCTCTCCATGACGGAACCCATGCTTTCTTCAGGGATATCAATCAACAAGCGCTCAAGAGGTTCCATTTTCTTACCGTCAATTTCTTTGACGATAACTTCTGGTTTGGATACTTGAAGCTCATATCCTTCACGACGCATATTTTCAATCAGGATACCCAAGTGAAGCTCACCACGTCCGGAAACGATAAATGCATCTGGACTCTCTGTTTCTTCAACACGAAGGGATACGTCAGTTTCCAACTCTTTCAACAAACGCTCGCGCAGTTTACGGGAAGTTACCCATTTACCTTCACGGCCTGCGAATGGACTGTTGTTTACGAGGAATGTCATTTGCAGTGTTGGCTCATCAATTTTCAGAACCGGCAAAGCTTCAGGGTTGTTCGGGTCAGCAATCGTTTCACCGATGTTGATATCCTTAATACCCGCGATCGCAACGATGTCACCTGCGCCAGCTTCCTCTGTCTCAACACGTTTCAGACCTTGGAAACCAAACAGTTTCTCGATACGAGCTGTTTTGCTTTTGCCATCACGCATAATAACAGTAACGGATTGGCCTTGACGAATCACACCACGGTTTACACGACCGATAGCGATACGTCCGAGGTATTCATTGTAGTCCATCAGCGTAACGAGGAATTGCAGTGGCTCTTCAACGTTCTCTGTTGGATGAGGGATATGACTTACGATGGTATCGTAGATCGCCATCATGTTGTCATCTTGTTTGGCAGGATCGTCTTCCATGCTGGATGTTCCGTTCAATGCGGAAGCATATACGACAGGGAATTCAAGCTGCTCATCGCTGGCACCCAGTTCGATAAACAGGTCAAGTACTTCATCAATAACCTCAGCCGGACGAGCCGATGGACGGTCAATTTTGTTTACAATAACGATTGGAGTCAGGTTGTGCTCCAGTGCTTTACGAAGTACGAACTTCGTTTGTGGCATACAGCCCTCATAGGCATCAACAACGAGCAATACGCCGTCAACCATTTTCATGATACGTTCCACTTCACCACCGAAGTCGGCGTGTCCTGGTGTATCTACAATGTTGATCAGGTAATCTTTATAAGTTATAGCCGTGTTTTTGGCCAAAATCGTAATACCGCGTTCACGCTCCAGATCGTTGGAGTCCATTGCGCGCTCCTGTACCGTTTCGTGATCACGGAAAGTACCGGATTGCTGGAGCAACTTGTCGACTAGCGTTGTTTTCCCGTGGTCGACGTGGGCAATAATCGCAATATTGCGAATGTGTTCTCTTGAATGCATGGTTTGTATCCATATCCTTTCCAATTTCAATTCTTATCTACTAAACTTCCCGCATTTCTGCAGGTTACTCACCCAAAATAAGCGTCGGTGATATCCCGACGCATGTCTTTATCCCTTATATTATAGTTGATCATAGCTAAAAATCAAGATATTTCGCTTGGAGGAGCATCTGGGAATGTTACCAGCCCCTCCTTGGACGTCCTCGTCCAAGCAGCAGCCAGACCCCGCCCAAAATCAAAAGGATCGCCAGCACATAAATAATTCCGGTATGAAGCATGGTGAATCCGAATAAGACAATGGACAAAGCACCTATGCCCCATGCTGCAGGCAGCACAAATTCGGGTTTGTAGCGTTCAGCAAGTCCGTACTCGAGTAAACCAACAGCAATTCCCAGCAAGAATGCCGGCCAGAGACTGCTCATCAGCCCTCCTCCCCAAGTATTCGTAATTCCGAACAAAATACCATACACCGTCAATATCCCTGCGGGAACAAGGGACCACGTAGGAGTAACTCTTGCATAATACAGGGCGTGGAGAGCAATTCCCGGCAGCAAAATAAGCAAAGGCCAGAAATGACGTCCAATAAAGCCAAACACCCCAAGTTTGCCAAGCAAAATAAAAATACCTGCGGCCACAATAAATATTCCGATCGCTTTTTCATTTCTCATGTTCATCTGCACTCACCTCTTATATCATTTGGCTATGTAGGTTGTAAGCTAAACAAATTAGCCTTTTTCATAATGACCAGCTTTCGTAATCCTGCCTCTAGTGTAGCCCATGTTTTTGCAAAAAACTATACTTGATGTCGCATTTCGTCACAGTTCTATCATGTATTACCCCAAGGGGGCTGGATCATCCCTCATTCACCAATTTTTACAACATGATACGATTGAATTCAACAAAAAAAAACCGCCCTCGGCAGACGGTTGTCCTCCACTGTATTCTGTTTTTCTGCTGCCTACTCAGACCACCAGTTTATACATTCCGTCTTACAAACTTGTGCGCTCCTCCGACCGCAATGACAAGCCCCGCCATCGCTACCGGAAGCAGCGTGTGGGCTTCAGCCGTCAAGCTGCCGAGCCATTGACCCAGCTTCGGATCGCTCATCACCATTTCGCCCGCTGTGAAGGCCAAAATTCCTGAACCAGCAAATACCAGTATCGGAAATCGCTTCAGCAAACCGACGATTAAACCACTACCCCACACCACAATGGGAATGCTAATCGCAATTCCGATGACAATAAGTGCTAAGTCCCCATCAGCCAATGCTGCAATGGCAAGTACATTGTCCAGACTCATTACAAAATCAGCAATCAAAATTGTCTGAACTGCTTTCCAAGTCGTGGAAGCTTCCCGAATATGTACTTCATCTTCATTTTGAAGCAGGAGCTTCACGGCAATCCAGAACAGCAATATCCCACCGGCTGCCTGTATGAAGGGAATCCCCAGCATTAACACCGCTGCAAATGTCAACACACATCGAAGTACGACGGCACCAAAAGCCCCCCACCATACGGCTTTCTTCCGCTGCTTTTCTGGCAGATCCTTACTCGCGAGAGCAATAACTACCGCATTATCTCCACTCAAAACCAGATTGATCATTAAAATTTCCGTCAACAGCCACAATGTATCCATGCTTCTCCTCCCCCCACTCTTACTTGTATGTCAAAGTTGTCCATGCTATTCTTAACGATTGAACAAGCTTTTTAGGGTTCGGACATATAGAAGGAGTGACAGCATATGGAGCTATTTAGCGCTGTTTTTTGGCTTGCTTTGTTGAAAATTGTATTTATTGATCTCATGCTGGCTGGCGATAATGCAATCGTTATCGGTCTTGCAGCACGTAATTTGCACCCTTCAGTGCAGAAAAAGGCGATTCTCTACGGGACAGCGGGCGCCCTAGTGATCCGGATTGTAGCCACCGTCGTTGTACTCTGGCTGCTTAAGGTACCTTGGCTGCTGCTGGT
This sequence comes from Paenibacillus xylanilyticus, assembly GCF_047246825.1. Classification (GTDB taxonomy): domain Bacteria; phylum Bacillota; class Bacilli; order Paenibacillales; family Paenibacillaceae; genus Paenibacillus; species Paenibacillus xylanilyticus_B. The sequence continues at coordinate 571,574 of NZ_JBFOLB010000002.1, forward strand.
CGGTGGCATCTTGCTGATCTGGATTGCCTATAAATTATTGGCCGACCAGGGTGAGGAGCATAATGATATCAAGGCAGGCAGCTCCCTATGGGTTGCGGTGCGCACCATTGTTATTGCAGATGCCGCCATGGGACTGGATAATGTCATTGCGGTGGCAGGCGCGGCTGAACAGCATTTGGTGCTTGTTATCATCGGACTTCTGATCAGTGTCCCGATTATCGTATGGGGTAGTACCCTGTTCATCAAGCTGATTAATCACTTCCCATGGATTATTTATGTTGGGGCTATTGTACTTGGTTATACCGCCTCCCACATGATTACCGAGGAACACCGACTTGTGCCATTCTTCACCGAGCATCCCGCACTGCGCATTCTGTTTATCGTTCTGGTCGTTGCAGGTGTGGTGTTTGCAGGATACCGTAAACGCTCAAGCAACAATAGACGCAGCGGGGAACAGCAGCGTTCATACTCATAGGTACCAATCAAAAAGGACTGACCGATTTTCCATCGGCCAGTCCTTTTTCCATTTAAGGTAACATAGTCCTTATTATGTCATCCACCATCATCAGATCGTTAGAACCAGTCTTCCTTGATCTCGTTCTCTTTGTTCTCATCGGTTGCAGGAGCTGATTCACCTGCATGAAGAACGATGGTTTCCGTCTGAGCCACAGCTTCCTCTATCCATTCAGGCAGTTGGCTCATTGTCGCTTCTATTTTATCCACGATACGAAGGTTCGGGTTCGTGGTAGGTGATTTCGGCACAAAGAGTGTGCAGCAATCCTCGTAAGGCAGAATCGAGATATCATACGTCCCAATCTGTTTGGACAGTGTAATAATTTCCTGTTTGTCCATCATCACCAGCGGACGCAGAAGTGGAAGTTCTGTCGCACGTCCAATGACATTCATGCTAGGCAGCGTCTGGCTTGCCACTTGTCCAAGACTATCGCCGGTAATAATTGCAAGGGCACGCTCACGTTCAGCCAGCTTCGTCGCAATTCGCAGCATGGAGCGACGCATCAGTGTAATGATGAGATTGTCCTGTCCCAACTGGGTAAAAGCCGTTTGAATCTCTGTAAAAGGAACCAGGTGCAGCTTTATTGTACCTGCATGATCAGCCAGGGCTCGGGCCAGGTCGATCACCTTCTCCTTCGCACGCTGGCTGGTGAACGGGTAACTGTAAAAGTGTACACATTCCACTTCCAGTCCACGACGCATGGAAGCCCAGGCTGCAACAGGACTGTCAATTCCACCGGACAACAGCATCATTGCTTTGCCATTTGTACCGAGAGGGAACCCGCCAACGGCAGGAATCACTTCATTGAAAATGTACGTTCCTTGATCCCGAATCTCCACGCGCAGTTCGATGTCCGGGTTACGTACATCCACGCTGAGCTGTTGAAATTTTCTTAGAATCGGGGAACCCACCATGTGATTCATTTCATGTGAAGAATTCGAAAACTCTTTCCACACCCGGCGGGTGTTCACTTTGAAGGTCGTACCTTCCTTGAACTCATGCTCTCTCTCATCCATAAAAGCAACGGCCGTTTCCACGATGTCTTCAAGCACTGAAGGAGTTACTTTAACCGGGCTAATGGACATGACACCAAACACCCGTTTCAGCACTGCGATCAATTCCGTGTGTGATTCACCACCGAGATCCACGTACAATCGCCCAAATTCCTTGCGCAGGCTTGCGCCGGGGTATGGTTTAAGCAGGGCTCTCACCTGAGTGATGATCGTTTTCTCGAATCGTGCACGATTCTTACCTTTTAACATAAATTCTCCAAAACGGAGAAGCAGCATATCGTATTTCATTTGACTTTACATCCGCCTTTCCAACGGGCGCAGCTGCGCCACCATCTGATGCAGCGCCTGCTCCAGCAAGGCCACATCTTCTTCTGTATGTTCATCCCCAAGACTGATCCGCAGTCCACCTGAAGCGTTAGCCGCATCTCTTCCCATCGCAAGCAATACCCGGCTAGGCTCGGCAGACCGGGAGGAGCAGGCCGATTGCGTAGATACGGTAATTCCGAGTTGTTCCAGCGTATGGAGCGCCACCTCAGCCTTCATGCTGGGATAAGAAAAATGGATAATGTGAGGAGCACCATCTTTCCGGCTGTTCAGGACGAGTCCTGGAATCGTTTCGATGGTCTCCATAATTCGATCTCTCAACAAGGTTGTACGCCTAGCAAAATCCAACTGCCGTTCTGCAGCAAGACGCATTGCCTTGGCCATACCTACAAGTAAGGGGACATTTTCGGTTCCAGCTCTCATGCCCTGCTCCTGGGAACCACCAGATAACAAGGGAGTAAGCTCGACCCCACTCCGTACATACAGGAGCCCTGCTCCCTTCGGACCACGGATTTTGTGAGCAGACAGGCTATACAGATCAGCACCCCACGAGGAGGGCTTCGCCTCCAATTTGCCAAATCCCTGCACTCCATCCACATGAAAAAGGATTCGCGGTGCTTCGCTTTTTAAGCGATTGCCGATTTCTGCAACGGGCTGGATGACCCCTGTTTCATTGTTTACATGCATCAGGCTCACAAGAACCGTATCCGGTCTTAATGAATCCATAATTTGCTGAACGCTAACGCGGCCATCGGAATCCACGGGCACCCAGGTCACGTCCCATCCCCACTGCTGCAATTGCAAAACACTTTCGTATACCGAAGCATGTTCGGTAGCCGTGGTAATGATATGTTTTCCGCGCGACTGATATCTTAATGCTGCCCCTTTGATCGCAAGATTGTTGCTCTCGGTTGCTCCGGAAGTGAACACGATCTCTTCGGGCTTAACACCTATGGCATCAGCACAACCGGATCGTGCCCGTCTCAGCAGCTGATCGGCTCGCTCCCCGTACCCATGAATGGATGACGGATTGCCATAATGAGCCTCCATAATTTCAGCCATCGTTCGAACCACTTCTGAATCTGGAGGAGTCGTTGCTGCATAATCAAAATATTTCAAATGAGGTCAGACCTCCTTCCGATGTTCTCATGAACCTACAGTGAGCATTGTAACACGATCCCGCCCCAACACAAAAAGACCAATCAGGAACAGGCCGGCTTCCCATGCATGCTCCTGAATTGATCTCTTCCTGAACTCGCTGTAAAATAATAGTCTTTGCTTAAGCCGTATATTTCGACTGTGCTTTTTCCACTTTGGAAATGTACGCCTGTGTCTCGGCAGGCAGAAGGTGAAGTATGCTCATCAATTCACTGTCATTGGACACACCCAGACGGGAAACGCGCCCTGGGCCCGCATTATAAGCCGCAAGCGCCATCTTCACTTCGCCACCAAAACGCTGAAGCTGAAGGGACAGATATTTGGTTCCGGCATCTATATTTTGAGCAGGGTCAAAGGCATTGCTTACCCCCAGTCCCGCAGCTGTCCCATCCATTAATTGCATCAGACCCTTAGCACCAGCAGAGGATACCACATTCGGATTAAATCCGGATTCCGTATCAATCACAGCTTTGATCAGAGATTCAGGTACACCATACTTGTCACTCGCTGTAGCAATCAAAGATTCAAAATCTGTCGGTACGGATGATGTAGAATCAACGGGCCCCGTGTTCGTAAGAGACGATAAAGGTACACTCTCACTGCTGCTGGAGGAAATAGTATTGGAATCCGAATTATACAAACTGCCCAGTTGTAACCACAACAAGCCATCACTTGATCTTTTGGAGAGCCCAACGGACGTTGAAGAAGATGTCTCGCTACTGCTTGTATCCGCACTTAACAGCCCGTCCATCATTTTGGCGAAGTCCACAGATGAACCAGTCGTTTCACCTGATACATTCGTTTGATTGGCAACATTGGACAATTGCAACTCCAGTAATTGCCGTGACCCGCTTGGATCAATCTGCATCTGTTATCCCACTCCCGTATAAATAAACGTATATTATGCCTATATTCTACATCGTTTTACAAAAAGGTTCCATTGTTTTCAGAAAATAATCCATTATTATCCTCACATTTGCGTAAATATGAAAAAACCTTCTCCCAAAGCCCGTATTTACGGGAAGGCAGAAGGTTAAAAATACAGATCATTTTGAAGACGCTTATCTATTCTTCGCAGCTGCTGCACATGAATTTAACGGGCAAATGGAATCATGAAGAAATAACTAATCGTAGCGAGTGCGCCAAGTCCAATGGACCAAGCTCCGGTCGTTTTACGCCCGTTCACATAAGCATAGTAACCAAGCACAGCTGCAGCCGGGCCAAGTACGATGGACCACATGAATAAGGATGCAATCCCGCAAGCAAGTCCAATATAACCGGAAACTTTACCGGTTGACTCCATGACGCGGTCAGCTTCATGCTTTTCGGGGGCTGCTGCAGCACGTTCCGTGCGTTCTGTACGTACGGAAGCCGGAGGAGCTACTTCTGCACCATACTCCTCGCGATGTTCACGTCGTGGATAATCCACACGTTCACGTTTTTTCACATTTGCTGGTTTGGCGGTTTTGGATCGATGAAATGGATAATCCTCTTTGTGGTCATTCTTCACTTCAAAGCACCTCCATTATGAATAGGGATGACTGCTCACTTGGGTTTGAATGTGTGACAGCATGTTGCTGAGGAAGTACGCGCATGATCCTGATGATCTGAATCAAACGTTTCCCCGGCAAATTCTTCATGCAAACGGCGGGTAGCATGTTGGTCAATGTCAATCATGATGGCATCAGCATGGCAGAAATTGTTTTCTCCCCAGAAATGACAGTTGGACACACTGCATTTGACAATTGGCTTGTCTTGGCTCATTTATTTATCACCTCGACATCTATTGTCTCCCCCACGTAAATCGGCTATTCTCTGGCGAGATGTCAGATGATGACATGCATTCGGATGTGTTTTTATAGTAAAGAACGCCAAAAAACCGCCATTTCTGGCGGTTTCATCCATTTTGTATCATAAGACAAACATTACAATTATGCGTGATTGCGTTGATTCTGCATCCGACGCTGAGTTAAATAGTCACTTTCATAATAGGCCAAATCATCGCGAAGTTCTTCGTATGTTTTGGAAATTTCAAGAATAACATCGCGTACTGCCCGAACCGGCTTGTCACGGAAGCGAATGGCATCCTGACCTGTATAGGCATATCTTCCATCTTCGGAATAACATTCATTTTTCGGATAGAAAAAGCTGTTTACACATTGGTGATACGTGTTATAGAGAGCCTTTTCGGCAAAATCAACATCAAAATTGGCACGACGCAGCACAACGCCAAGTTTTTCGTAAGAAACTTCAGAAAAAACAAGCAAATGACGGAGATCCGAAAGAAATCCTTTGTAGAAGGTTGTTGATTCTTCCGTCTGATTCTGATCCAATTCAGGCAAGGCATTTTCATTCAAAAATTGTTCGATCCGATCGATAGCAGGTTTTAACTTTTCCCTAGTTGACTCACAAGTTTTCTGTACATTGGCTGCTGACATAAAGGTAGCTCCCCCTTAAATAAGTCCTTACATATAGGCCGGCCACGGTGGTTGTCCCCTGACCTTGAATTCTCAGCTACTATCCTACCATAAAAAGATGACGAGCGGTATCCCTTAATCATCCTTTACATAACTGCCACGATCCTTACCTAATATACGAAGTCTGCTCCGTTTTCACCTGCATAAAAATAACCGCTTTTCCTAACGATAGAACTATGCCAAGGACAACGATGAATACAGAACTCATGGCTGCTGTCCAAAATAAAAGAGGAGGTTATATCCCCCATGTCCAGACCTAAATGGATAAACTGGGCCATTGCCGCTGGTGCGGGAGCGCTTGCGCTGACCTTGCTGCTTCCGACATCCAACCGTCCTGCACCTGAGCCAAGTGCCATGCCCGATGCTCCTCATGAGGAACATGCGAATAAACAGCGACTGAAAGTTCAGGATGTGAAAGCAACAGATTTATTGACTCGTATGGATGCCAGGCAGCATCTCAGCACTATGCTTGAGAAGAGCGCCACCATGAGTGAAGCTGAGTTTGGCCGTTACATTCAAGATGTACAGCATACACACGAACACATCAGATCCATCGATGTACTGGATACCAAAGGCTCCACCAGCAAACATTTCGCGAAAGCCTCTGGTGAAGGAAGCAAGGTGGAGCAGCAAAAACTGGAGCACTCCCTTAACCTTGCCAAAAAAGCAGTGATGAAACGCAAAAGCTTTGAATCTTCCTCATTTCCTCTAGGCAAAGAAAAATACTTCGTGATGGGAGTGCCATCCAAGGATGGAAAAAAAGCAGTGATTGCACTCTTTAGCCAAAACGTTCTGAACGCGGTGGAACAGCATCAGCGCAAAAACCTGCGCATGATTCCTTACCCGCGTGAGGGCAAATTCAAAATTGAATCCGTGCATCCTGATACCTTAAACGAGGTGACTGTAAAAACAGGACATGATAACGCCAATGCCAGCCATTTTTACGAAAATGAAATCGTTATTCGTTTCCGGCAGGAGCCGGGTGAACGGGATATGCGGATCATTAAATCCGATCTCCGTACCCAATCCGCCCGAAAGCTGGGATACACCTACGTATTTCGCTCAGAACACATGAATTACGAGCAGCTGCATTCCTATTTCGAACGCAAATGGAATCCGCTGTATATGGAACCCCACTACATGTATTTAACCAATGAGACCGCAGCTGAACAAACGGATGTCACGATTCCCAACGATATTTTGTTCACCGATTATCAATGGAATCTCCCCGCCATCGAAACCAATCGTGGCTGGAATATTACAAAAGGGAAAGAAGACGTCATTGTTGCAGTAGTGGATACCGGGGTAGATCTGAATCATCCAGATTTGAAGGGCAAGTTGCTGGAGGGATATAACGTCGTGGATCCGAAAACCAAACCACTTGACGATGTGGGCCACGGCACTCACGTAGCCGGAATCATTGGTGCCATAGTCAATAACAGTGAAGGCGTGGCCGGCATGAGCTGGTATAACAAGGTTCTCCCCGTGAAGGTGCTGGACAATTCGGGATCAGGAACCACATATGCTGTTGCCGAAGGCATTATCTGGGCAGCAGACCATGGGGCCAAGGTCATCAATATGAGTCTGGGTAATTATGCCGACGCCCAATTTCTGCATGATGCCATCAAGTATGCCTTTGATCGGGATATTGTCCTGATTGCTGCGACGGGCAATGACAACACCGAGCGACCTGGATACCCTGCCGCATATCCCGAAGTGTTCGCAGTATCTGCAACCGATCCGGATATGAACAAAGCTTCGTACTCCAACTACGGGGATTACGTGGATGTGATGGCGCCGGGCTCCAGCATCGCAAGCACCTACCCCAATAATCAATATGCTGCCTTATCAGGAACGTCAATGGCCAGCCCCCATGTTGCTGCGCTTGCAGGTTTAATTCGTTCGTTGAATCCGGATCTCACCAATACGGAGGTCATGGACCTGATGCGTCAGAGCGTCATCGACCTTGGTGATCCGGGTCACGACAAATATTATGGTTATGGTCAGGTCGATGTTTACAAAGCCCTTCAAGCTGCTTCAAGCAACAGTGCACCCTTACAGTTTTGGCCTCAGCATGTGAGGCAGCAGATGGATAACACGATGAAAAAATATACCAAGTAGCGGAATGCAGTAACTCTGCTTCGATTGTGTTAATAAAAAAAACAAAAGCAGCTGCGCCCCGGGGCGTATGCTGCTTTTTAACCTGTTCTCTATTCCCCCGGGGCACCCGCTGCGACTAGCGTTTGCGGGACGTTGTGCGGGCTTTGCCTGATTTTTTCACGGATTTTTTCTTGCTGTTATGGCTGGATACATAACAAGGATCTTCTTCTTTGACAACGACAGGGTACAAATGGTGATGAACCGGCACACAGTGCGTTTTTTTGATAACTTCGATCGGGTGAATAACCGGTACGATTTGCGGAACGTAGTAATCCTCAACAACCTGGATCGGGTCACAGACAATCGGGCAAAGCGGTGGACAGTAATGGTTCATTTCAAAACCAACTCCCTTTCAAGTGATACTATAACGTATTGCATCAGGACGAAAGTGGATTGGATGTATGTCCTTGTTCCGAAAATTAAATAAGCGGCAGCCTGTCCGCCGTTGTCCCACCCTTCCTAGGCATAACCCTCTCAATTACGCTGCACAATACCCGAAGCCCTTCACACAAGCGCTCCAGATTCGTCACCGTAAAACAGATACGCAGACTCGCTGTATCCGTCTCACCTACATAACAGGCTGATCCCGGCAGAAAAGAAACTCCTGCAGCAAGGGACTGACGGTGCAGTTCCCGCATATCCAGACCATCCGGAAGCTGAATCCACAGATTCAACCCGCCTTCAGGCAAAGTCCAGTACATACCCGGTACACCGTGTTTCTCCAAAACATCGGATGCTGCCCGGAGTCTGGTGTACAATTCTTCCCTTAATCGAGGAATGTAGGAGCTGTACTGATACTGAATGAAGGATTGAAGAGCCTTTTGAGTAAGCAGAGGACTCCCCAGATCTGCCGTGGATTTGGCTGCCACCAGACGGGTCAGCACGCTTCCGTCAGCGATTGCACAGGCGACACGGCAACCTGGAGACAGCACTTTGCTGAAACTTTTGATATAAACGACATGACCGGTACCATCCAGCGATTTAATGGATGCCGGTGGAGATTCGCGGAAATAAAGATCGGCAAACGGGTCATCCTCCAAAATGAGACAATGATAACTTTGGGCCAAATTCAACAATTGCGCCCGCCTTCTGGCACTCATCGTAATGCCTGTCGGATTGTGATACGTAGGGATGGTATAGATCAACTTCGGCGGGTATGTGTCACAGAGACGTGTTAACAGATCAATACGCATCCCTTCACCGTCCATCGGTACGGTAATGATTTTGGCACCCCTGCTTGTAAATACATCAATTGCCCCCGTGTAGGTAGGAGCCTCCATGTACACCACATCCCCAGGTCCAACGAACGTGCGAGCGACAAGATCAATCCCCTGCTGTGTGCCGCTTGTAATCAGCATCCGCTCAGGAGCAACATGGAGTCCCCTTTCGGTAAAATGGCCTGCAAAAGTTTGGCGAAGCTCCCGATCCCCCTGAAATGAACCGTACGCTGCCATACGTTCCGGATGGTCGGAAGACAGCCGGTATGCACTATCAATAATTTCACTCGTAGGCAGCAGTTCGGGCTGGATGGCCGACATATGTAATTCGTATTGAACCTGTGGAGAAGCATCAAAATGACGCCAGAGCTGTGCCCGTGGCAAATAATCCACTAGTGCCATCTGCCAGTTCCATGGGGTGTTGGCATCATGATTTCGCTCCCCCAGCTGATTTTTCTCGATTTCCCCCGTTTTTCCCAGCTCTTGTGCCCCTCGTACATAACACCCTTTCCCTTGTGAGCAGGTTATTAGTTGAATGGCCTCAAGTTCGGCATACGCCTTGGACACGGTAACCAGACTCACTCCCAGGTCTGCGGTCATTTTCCGGACAGACGGCAGGCGTGTTCCAGGTTCGATCAGGCCGGAACGAATTCGGTCTGCCAGTGTGAGCGCGATCTGAATATACAACTTGGTGCTGCTTCCTCGTTTCAATTCAATGTGCATATGCCCGCTCCCCCAACTGTTATCATCCACATTTTACTGTTATATAGCATTCCGTCTATTATAGTTTATAATATCAGTATAACAGTGAATAACAGGAGATGAGAACAGATGAATATCCCTTGGTCCAAAATGGCTTTAAACACCCCGTCCTCTGTCGTTCGCGACATGCTTCAGGCCGCTCAGGCGCCTGGAATGATATCACTTGCCGGAGGTTTGCCAGCGCAGTCGTCATTCCCTGTGGAAGCCATACGTGACGCGTACCATCAGGTGTTTATGAGCGGCGCCTCTGCCCTTCAATATGCTGAAACGGAAGGATTCAGACCGCTGCGTGCCAAAATTGCCGAGCGTCTGGAATCCAAGGGCATTCCCGCTTCCCCCGACCATATGCTCCTGACTACAGGATCACAGCAATCCATAGATCTGGTCTGCCGCATTCTGCTCGATCCCGGTGACCGTGTACTCGTGGAGTCTCCAACCTACCTGGCTGCTCTTCAAGTCATTCATTCTTACCAGGCGGAATCTCACGGTGTAGCCTGTGATGAAGAAGGCATGCTTCCCGAGTCCCTTGAAGAACAATTAAAACTCCATCGTCCGAAACTGGTGTACATTAATCCGACATTCTCCAACCCATCGGGTAAAGTATGGAGTCGCGCCAGAAGACAGCAGGCCGTTGATCTGTGCCGTAAATATGGAGTACTGATTCTGGAGGACGATCCGTATGGCGAAATCCGATTTAATCCGGAACAGTTGGATGCACCTTCACTGGCGGAACTGGACGCAGCATCTTATGAAGGACCGACCAATGTCATTTATACCAGCACTTTTTCCAAAACTGTAGCCCCAGGTCTTCGCACGGGTTGGATTCTTGCTTCTCCGGATATTATCAAGATCGCAGCACGTGCGAAACAGGGAGCCGATCTGCATTCCAGCAGCATTGACCAGAGAGCTCTTCATGCCTTGCTCGAAACGTTTGACCTGGATGGACATATTCGCAGTATCTCGAAGGATTACGCGAAACGGATGAACACAATGACTTCACTCATGACAGAGAAAGCATGGGAGGGCATCAGCTGGAATTCTCCACAAGGTGGAATGTTCTTGTGGTTGGAACTGCCTGAAGCGATGTCAGCCAGCAATTTGTTTACCTATGGTATTCAGGAAAAAGTATGCATTGTCCCTGGTGATTCGTTCTACGCGGGAACCCCTGAATTGAATCGGATGCGGATCAATTTCACGCACACCGACCCTGAACTGCTTCCTGAAGCGGTAGAACGCATGGATCGTGCCATTCAGCGCTGGCATGCCTCAGTACAATCAGATACAGCTGTTACACTGTAATAAACTGTCATTAGCTGTATTATGACTGAATTACAACTTCAAAACGAATGAGTACAAAAAAATAAGGCGGCAGATTCCGAAATCATCGGTTTCTGTCGCCTTATTGATGTTTTAAATTAAAAGTACTATTCCAACTTCTTGGTAAGTAGTTCATTAATACCTTCATGTTGTTGCAGTTAGGAAAGCTTACCGTAAGCCGGGTTCTGTGCTCTTCGTGGTTCAGACGGGAACTACCCTCCCACCACAAGCGACAATCATCTATCTAGGCCATGCATTGCTGCACAGCTCAAGCGACCAACCTAGACACACCTCGGGCTAAGGCTGCCTCCTCCGAAGAGTCGACTGTGTCCCATTAGGTCTTGCTCCAGATGGGGTTTACCAGGAACGAAGTCACCAGCGTTCCTCGGGGTCTCTTACACCTCGGTTCCATCCTTGCCTGTGCCGGAAGATCCGGCCATCGGCGGTCCATTTCTGTGGCACTATCCTTCAACTCGCGCTGACTGGACGTTATCCAGCATCCTGCCCTGTGGAGCCCGGACTTTCCTCTCGTGGCAACAAGGCCACCAGCGATTGTCTGTCAAGCTTTCCGAACAACATTACATAGTATACAGGCATTTGGGTTCACAAACAAGCTTAATATTACTGGAAACGGAAGACCCGGATATTAATTAAATAAACCGGAACACTTCCGTGTTGACCTCCGAGGCGGTCACTTGCGTATCATAGCGCTTATCCGCCAAGCGTGAACGCAGCCAGTCGGCTGTTTTGGGTTTCATGATCTTCTCGGCATTGTGTCCGGCATCGATGATGCACATGCCTGCCATCAGCGCATCGTGAGCGGTATGATAATCAATATCTCCTGTAACGATGACATCGGCTCCCTTGAATCGGGCGGTCATGGTGTAACGGCTTCCTGAACCGCCAAGGACTGCCGCTTTTTTGATTTGTCGATTCAGATCCCCTACTACACGAACGTAAGGCACGTCCAATTGGGCCTTCACGACCTCGACGAGCTCACCCAGTGTCTTGGGCTGCTTAAGGGGCCCCAATCGTCCCAGACCGAGTGTACGGCCCTTTAGATCCATCGCATACAGGTCATAGGCCACTTCTTCATAAGGATGTGCCTTCAGCATCGCTTGGACAACTTTGCTGCGCAGGCTCTGCGGCACAATGGTCTCAATACGCATCTCCTCTACACGCTCCATCTGACCCTGTGCACCGATAAAAGGCTGTGTCCCTTCTCCGGGTACAAAAGTGCCCGTTCCTTCCGTGTTGAAGCTGCATTTGCTGTATTGGCCAATGCTACCGGCTCCTGCTTCCAGAATGGCTTGAAGCACCTGCTCATGATGCGTACGCGGGACGAATACAGCCAGCTTGTACAGATGGTCTGTATGTACATCTTCCAGTGATTCCTTGCTCTCGATACCAATCGCCTCTGCCATCCAGTCATTCATTCCGCCTTCGGCCACATCCAGATTCGTATGACTGATATATACGGCAATATCATGCTTGATCAGTTTCTCATACAATTTTCCCATCGGTGTATCCGTATTGAATGATTTTACCGGACGGAAAATAATAGCATGGTGTGCAATGATCAGATTGGCACCAATCCGAATGGCCTCTTCGACAACTTCATCTGTCACATCAAGCGCAATGAGCACGTGATTTATCTCTTTTTGCAGGCTGCCCAGCTGCAGACCAATGCGGTCATCGGGTACAGCCAGATGTTTGGGAGCCAGCTGCTCCATCAGTTGGATTACAGTTTGACCTTTGGCAAACATTCGAGTACCTCCTTCAGATTTACAATCAGACGTTCCACCTCAGCAGCCTTCTCACGGGAAGAGTCCTGATCGGATTTCGAGATGGATTGCACCACGCCATTCAGTTTAACGATCTCACTTTCCCATTTGGCAAAAAATACGTCCGTTGGTCGATCTACCAGATACGGACCCATACGCAGCAAAAGTTCCTTCGTCAAAACAACTCCACCTTCAAGCGGCCGGGACATGTACACTTCCTCATTGGCAATGGGACTTGATGCTTGCGGCATTGCTGTTATGATCTCATAGATCTTGCCATCTTCCTCGAGCAATTGTTCGGCTACGACTACCCACTGATGATCCAGCAACCAGCGTCTGAGAATATCTTCACCCACATTGGGTTGAAGGATAAGCATCTTCACCTCTTCCAGCTTGGAAAGGCCACGATCCAGTATGGAGGCAATCAATGCCCCGCCCATTCCTGCAATCGTAATAACATCCACTTCACCTGCAGTGATGACCTCAAGTCCATCTCCACGGCGCACAGTGATCTGTTCCTGCAACCCTGCATCACTCACCTGCTTGCGTGCAGCCTCGTAAGGTCCCGGGTTAACTTCACCAGCCACAGCACTTGCAGCCTTTCCGCTGCGAACTGCCGCAACAGGAAGCAATGCATGATCTGAGCCAATGTCCGCTATACGGCTGCCTTCAGGGATTTGGTCATGTATTTGTTGTAATCGATTTGAAAGTTTCATGAAGCACCTGCACATTCATTTGATTTATTGATTTGCATTGGACAACGAAAAGCGATAAAATGAAATCCAATCAAACATTTCAAGGATTAATTACCAAAACCAAGCAATTAAGATGTTTCATTTAAAAATAAAGGAGACCTCGCCGCCGCCTGAGCGGCCTGCGAAAAGTCTCCCATAGTTCTGTTATTCGAGGAAATCCTTAAGCCGTTTGCTGCGGCTTGGGTGACGCAACTTGCGAAGAGCCTTGGCTTCGATCTGACGAATACGCTCACGCGTAACCCCAAATACCTTGCCCACTTCTTCCAGCGTTCTCGTCCGTCCATCGTCCAGACCAAAACGAAGACGAAGCACATTCTCTTCACGCTCTGTTAACGTATCCAGCACGTCTTCGAGCTGTTCTTTCAGCAATTCATAAGCAGCAGCATCTGCTGGAGCCAACGCTTCCTGATCCTCGATAAAATCGCCCAGATGGGAATCGTCTTCTTCACCAATTGGTGTTTCCAGAGAAACCGGCTCCTGTGCAATCTTCGTGATCTCACGCACTTTCTCCACACTCAGATCCATTTCGGCTGCGATCTCTTCCGGCGTTGGTTCGCGTCCAAGCTCCTGCAATAACTGACGGGATACCCGAATCAGTTTATTAATCGTTTCGACCATATGAACAGGAATACGAATGGTGCGCGCCTGATCGGCAATGGCACGTGTGATCGCTTGACGAATCCACCAAGTAGCATACGTACTGAACTTGTAACCCTTTTTGTGGTCAAACTTCTCAACAGCCTTGATCAGACCCATGTTTCCTTCCTGAATCAAGTCAAGGAACAACATACCGCGTCCCACATAACGCTTGGCGATACTGACTACAAGCCTGAGGTTGGCTTCAGCCAGTCGGCGCTTCGCTTCTTCATCCCCGTTCTCAATCCGCTTAGCCAGTTCCACTTCGTCATCCGCAGACAGCAAAGGCACACGACCAATTTCCTTCAGATACATACGAACAGGGTCATTGATTTTGATACCTGGAGGCAAGCTCAGATCATCATCAAAGTGGAATTCGTCGTCTCCCTCTCTGCTGTTGTTTTCTGAGTCATCATTAGGGCGAAGTGTAACCTCTTCATCATTTTCGTTTACAACGTCGATACCCAGGTCACTTAGTTGTTCGTAAAACTCATCCATTTGCTCTGCATCCTGCTCAAACGGGGAGAGTTTCTCAATAATTTCCTTGTAATTCAGCGAAGCTCTTTTCTTGCCTGATTCAATCAGTTGATCTTTAACCTGATCCAGCGTCAATTCTGTTTCTAGTTCAGTATGCTGATCATTCGCCATAACTCGACTCCCTCCTCCCTAGAAACATCCAACTCACGGACATTTACTGTCTCTCTAGGGCAATCATTTCAGTTGCGATTTGCGCCGCGCGTACAAAATCCCCTGCACGCTCTGCAGCAATCATTTCTTCTTTTTTTAGATCGTACTCTTTTTTGCGCGGATATTTCAGCACTTCCCTGATACAATCATCGAGCACCTGAACGTTCCATTCACCCGGGCCATCCATCATTGAGATTGAACTGACGGTTTTCTCCAATCGGTCATCATGCAATGAGGACATAAAACGGCTTGTATCCGGCGATTTGCCTTGCGCATAGTAGGCATATAGATAAGCAGCAATAGCTGCATGATCATCCAAGTTAAAAGCTTCACCAAGATGCTCATTCACATACTGCGCAGCCTCGTCATCCTGAAGCATCCAGGCAAGAAGTTTACGCTCAGCAGCATGGTAAGCCGGCAACAGATTGGGTGTAGGCACCTGCCTATTTTGTTGCCTACCATTATTCCACCTTTTCGGGTTATTATCCCCATACTGCTCGTTATTTTTCATGGATTGGCGCTCTTCATTACACTCCTGCTTGAGTGTCTCAAAAGATACATCCACTTCAGCAGCCAGTTCACGTAAGTAAACTTCGCGTTCTGTTGGGGAAGATAATGGAGCAATCAGCTTTACCGCTTCCTTGGAATAGGCGATTAGACCGCCGCCTTCTAGCAGTATATGGTTTTTTTTAAGGTTTATAAGCTTAAATTTTGTTGTGGTTACAGCACCATCTACAATCTGGTTGCGAAACCGTTCACCGCCGTACTTGCGGATAAAGTCATCCGGGTCAAGTCCCTCCGGTATAAGAGCAACTTTAACCTGCAGCCCGGCCTCCTCCAGAATGGGAAAGTTCTTGAGTGCAGCAGCCTGTCCCGCCCGGTCCCCGTCATAACAGATAATGACTTCGTCGCACATGCCCTTGAGCATGAGGGCCTGATTCTCGGTTAGCGCTGTACCCATGGCCGCTACTCCGTTCTGGATCTCTTGATCCCAAGCGGAGATCACGTCCCCGTAACCTTCGAACAAAATAGCTTGTCTTTGTTTGCGAATTGCATTTTTGGCCTGATGCAGATTATAGAGAACACGGCTTTTGTTAAATAACCGGGTTTCCGGTGAATTTAGGTATTTCGGCTGCCCGTCTCCCAAAATGCGACCTGCAAATGCAATCGGTTTTCCGCTTCTGCCATTAATCGGGAACATGACCCTGTCTCGGAAGCGGTCCACATAGCCCTGACCTTCATTCCGCTGTGACAGAAGGCCGCCCTTTTCCATCTCTTCAAGTGGAAAGTTGCGTTTCTCCAGAAATTGCACCAGCGTGTCCCAGCGATTCGGCGCATAGCCAATCTGGAACTGGTCAATCAGTTTGTCGCTAAAGCCGCGTGAGCGCAAATAATCCATGGCTGCTTTTCCATGCTCTGTATTTTTCAATAAGAAATGATACAGTTTTGCAGTAAGCTCATACGCCTCCAGCAGACGTTCGGTCTCCGGATTCACATGAGCGGATTCACGCCCCTGCCAGTCTCCCATGGAAATGTGACTTTCTTCTGCCATCGTTTTGACAGCCTCGGGAAAGGATAACCCTTCGATTTCCATCCTGAATTTGATGGCATTTCCACCCGTGCCGCAACCGTAGCAATAGAAAATTTGTTTCTCTGGTGTGACTGTGAACGAAGGCGTCTTCTCCGAATGAAAAGGGCAGAGGCCTTTCATGTATTTCCCCTGCTTGGTCAGATGCACAAATCTGCTCACCGTATCGACAATATCATGCTGCTGTAACACCGATTCAATAATGCTTTCGGGTA
Source organism: Paenibacillus xylanilyticus (assembly GCF_047246825.1). Classification (GTDB taxonomy): domain Bacteria; phylum Bacillota; class Bacilli; order Paenibacillales; family Paenibacillaceae; genus Paenibacillus; species Paenibacillus xylanilyticus_B. The sequence continues at coordinate 588,181 of NZ_JBFOLB010000002.1, forward strand.
TACCGCCTTGTCCGGTACTCATCTAGGTCCACCTTCATCTCTTTCAACACGTAAATATAATTCGCTAAACTTACACATTCTCCTGCAAATCTTTTAAAAGTTTTGTCAGTTTATGTTGAAAAATTTCCCGATCCTGCTCTGTGAAAGGCTTTGGGCCCTTCCCATAATGCCCTCTTTTTCGTGCTTTGGCGGCAGTATGACGGGAATCGAGCATAAAATCAATATCACGATCATTAAATTCGCGACCACGAAATGATAAAACATAACAACGTTTGCCAAGCGCGAGCGCAGCCAGTCCATAATCCTGTGTAATGACTACATCACAGGGCTTGATATGGTTGGCGATGTACAGATCCGCGCTCTGATCACTGCGGTCCACTTGCACCGTACGTACCCCTTCTCCGCCTTGAAGCAAATGATCAAAGGAAGATACCAACAGTACGGGGATATTAAAACGGCGGGCCGTTTCCGCAATCTCGGTTTTCACCGGGCAAGCATCACCGTCCACAACAATGTGGCGTACATTCAACTCACTCAACCTCAGGATCACCCGGTTTCATAAAATAGCTGCATATTGTAATATACGACTTCCGCCAGCCAAATTCCTTCTGACCAGTCAAGGTAAATCAAAGGCTAAAATACGGAACGGCTGTTAAAAATAAAACTCACAACCCGTTCCGTATATTTATACCCTCATATATCCTTCTTTAATACTGAATTTTATGCGTACCCTCTAACCCGATGGGGACGGGGTTATTATACTACCACCAATTTGGAGAAATCGGCAAATCCTTTCAAGTCACGGTCGATGGCTGCAAGCAGAGCCAGACGGTTTGCACGCACAGCCTCATCTTCAGCCATTACCATTACGGAATCAAAGAATGCCGTTATAGCTTCCTTCCAAGCCGATGCGATCGCCAGCGCTTCAGCAGCAGCGTGCTGCGAAAGGGCATTGCGATACTCCTCATTGGTTCTGCTCCATGCCTCATGCAACTGCCGCTCTCCCTCTTCGGTGAATAGTTCAGGATGCACAGAAGAATTGGAAGCTTTGGCAGCAAGATTGCCAACACGATTGAAGGACTCGACTGTCGTTTTAAACGCGTCTCCGGTTTGAACAGCCGCCATCAAGGCTTCACCTTTCGGAACGATTGCACTAATATCATCGAATCCGGCAGAAATCACCGCATCAACGACATCATAACGAACCGTCTCGGACAACAGTTTTTTCACACGAAGTCCGAAGAAGTCCTGCAAATCTTTACGAACCTCTTCGTCCGCACGTTTCAACAGATTCATCTGAGCATGTACCTTAAGCGCAACACCAAACACATCGGACAATGTCAGCGGAAGATTGTGATCCAGCAAAATTTGTACAATACCTGCGGCCTGACGACGAAGTGCGTAAGGATCCTGAGATCCGGTTGGGATGATATTGATGGAGAAACAACCTACAATGGTATCCATCTTGTCGGCAGCACTCACGATAGCACCTTCAAGCGAAGCAGGAGATTGATCCCCGGCAAAACGCGGTTGGTAGTGTTCAAATACCGCTTTGGCCACTTCTTCCTTTTCGCCTGCCTTGCGGGCATAATCCTCACCCATGACACCTTGCAGCTCAGGGAATTCACCCACCATCAGTGTAACCAGGTCAAATTTGCAGATATCAGCGGAGCGACTCACCGATTCGGCAACATCCGCAGAAACTTGCAGTTTGGCTGCGAGACCATCCGCAATTTTGCGAATGCGGCGCACTTTGTCACCCACTGTACCCAGTTCTTCCTGAAAGACGATGCTTTCCAGTTTGGACAGTGCGTCCTTGATTTCAAGCTTCTGGTCCTCCTCATAGAAGAACTTGGCATCGGACAAACGTGCACGCAGCACTTTTTCGTTACCTTTGGCAATCACATCAAGTGAATCACTGCCACCATTACGAACTGTTACAAAGTAAGGCAGTAATTGACCCTCACTATCCAGGACAGGGAAATAACGTTGATGCTCACGCATCGAAGTAATCAATACTTCCTGAGGGATATTTAAGAAAGAAGGATCGAATGTTCCGAACAATACGGTTGGTGTTTCCACGAGGAACAGTACTTCCTCCAGCAAATCTTCCTTAATCGCGATATCCCAATTTTTCTCAGCAGCAAGTGTCTGAATTTGGGATACAATCATCTGCTCGCGCTCCTGGATATCTGCGATAACATGTTCGGAACGCAGCACTTCAACATAAGAGGCAGGATTAGAGATCACGGTCTCTTTGCCGAGAAAACGATGTCCACGAGTGACGTTGCCAGATTTCACTCCAGCAACTTCAATCTCGATGACCTCACTGCCGAGCAGAGCGACAATCCAGCGAATCGGGCGCACAAATTTGAAATCATAGGAAGCCCAGCGCATGAATTTTGGAAATGTCATCGCGTGCAATATAGACAGCAAGCCTTCACCAATCACGGATGAAGTCTCCACGCCTTTGCTGCTCTTCGTTGCATAGATATATTCGACACCGCTCAGTTCCTTGAACGTAAACTGATCCGGTTCAACTCCTTGACTGCGGGCAAATCCCAGTGCTGCTTTGCTCCAGTTGCCGCTGTCATCAAGTGCAATTTTACGGGATGGGCCTTTTACTTCTTCCTCCACATCCTCCTGCTTCTCGGCAACATCCTGAATCAAGACTGCCAATCGACGCGGTGTAGCGTAAGCATTTACCTCACCGTGTGTTATGCGGGATGCATCCAGCCATTTCACGATACGATCCTGCAGCTGTTCAATCGCTGCGCGCATGAAGCGTGCAGGAACTTCTTCCAGACCAATTTCAAACAACAGATCCTTAGACATGCTCGGCTCCCCCTTTCTTGATCAGCGGGAAGCCAAGCTTCTCGCGCTCTTCCACATATGTTGCAGCCACTTGCCGTGCCAGATTGCGGACACGGGTAATGTAACCGGTACGTTCCGTTACACTGATTGCTCCACGCGCGTCCAGCAGGTTGAAGGTATGGGAACATTTCAGCACATAGTCATATGCCGGGAATACCAAATGCTGTGCCATAGCTTTGTTAGCTTCTTCTTCATGCATGTTGAAGAGGGTAAACAGCATTTTCACATCAGATACTTCAAACGTATATTTGGAGTGTTCGAATTCAGGCTGAAGGAATACATCACCATAGGAGATTCCCTCTACCCATTCCAGTTCAAACACATTTTCTTTTTCCTGGATGTAAGAAGCAAGACGCTCCATACCATACGTAATTTCAACGGCTACCGGATTTGTCTCAATTCCACCGACTTGCTGGAAATATGTAAATTGCGTGATTTCCATACCATCCAGCCAGACTTCCCAGCCCAGACCAGCGCAGCCAAGAGAAGGATTCTCCCAGTTATCTTCAACAAAACGGATATCATGCTTCAGTGGATCAATTCCCAGGCGTTTCAGACTTTCCAGGTAAATTTCCTGAATGTTGTCCGGTGAAGGCTTGATAATGACTTGGAACTGATGATGCTGGTACAGACGGTTCGGATTCTCTCCGTAACGTCCATCCGAAGGACGACGGGAAGGCTCTACATAAGCGACTTTCCAAGGTTCTGGTCCAAGCGAACGCAAAAAGGTCATTGGGTTCATCGTACCTGCCCCTTTTTCCGTATCATAAGGCTGAACAATAATACAGTTATGCTCGGCCCAGAATTGCTGCAGCGTTAAAATCATCTGCTGAAAATTCATAATCATGCTCCTTTTCAATGGGATTGTTGGCAAGCTTAGAACGCTTCGAATAGCACAAGATCAATCGAAGCCCGATGTTGGATGGACAAAGCTACGTTTTTGCGAGTGTTTTAAGTTTGAGGCCTGTTCTCCAGGGAAAACAATTCCACAATACAAAAAACCCTCGCCCTACGCCTGTTGTCCAGACGTAGGGACGAGAGCTATTCCCGCGGTTCCACCCTACTTGGCTTGTGTACAAAACAGGATAACCTGTTCACGCAAGCCCACTTTTCCGTGTCCATTCATGCTCCCGAGTGCCGTTTCACAGACCGATTCATCCCGGCTTTCACCATCCCAGGCTCGCTCAATCACCGTATTCAAGGCCATGCGGCCTACCTACGAAGAACATTAAATCAAGTCTCCTACTTTCTCGTTCAATGCATGTCTCCAAAAAGAGAAATTATAATCCATAATAAACAAAAAAGATTGCAAAGTCAAGATAATTGTGATCCACTGAAAACAACTTGTTAAATCCCGTATTTCTCCATCTGATCGAGAAAAGAACGGGTTTTTAAATTGAGACCGAGCTGATGATCCATGAAGGCTCTCATAATCTTCTTCATTTCATCTCTTGTGCTCTCGCTGACAGATATGTTGCCCAATCGCTGCAAATCCAGCTGTGCAAACAATCGCAGTAATCTCAGAGCTTTGGGACTTACAGACAAAGCCGGCGGGTCAAAGTGTTTACATGCTCTGCACAGAACCCCACCCAACCTCGGGCTAACAAACAACTGCTCATCCGGCCGCTCTTGACCACATGAAATGCAGTCATCAAGTGACGGGCCGTAGCCCGCCGCCTGTAATATTTTCATCTCATAAAGACTAGTAATGACGGTCGGATCCTTCTCTTCCTTTAACGCTTGTAGACAAGCCTTTAACTGTTTGAACCAGAATGCACCTGTCTCCTCATCCTGCAGAACCCGATCCAGCAGTTCACATGCGTAGGATGCATAAGCGGCTTTGACCAGATCTTCCCGCAGCTCATGATACGACTCGATGATTTCGCCCGCATTCAGTGTTCCGAGGCCCGTGTTCCGAAAATATACGTATTGGCCATACGTAAACGGCTGCACTAATGCAGCATGTCGGCTTTTGGGCTTTTTGGCACCACGGACGAGCACACCTACTTTTCCACCGCTTTCGGTGCAAAGCGTAATAATTTTGTTTCCCTCGCCGTAGTCCATGCTGCGGATGACAATCCCTTCCACCCTGTATAGCATGCCTCGTCACCTAACCATTCCCGAATTAGCCAATTAACCTTCGGCTTCTTCATCTTCTATCACTTCCCCTGCAGTATCAGACTCCTGTCCTGTTGAAGCACAAGCCTCGGTATATAACAAATAGGACTCCACATCCCCCGTCATTGCAAAAACCTTCCACGAAAAATCTCGCATCAGAATTTCATCCTCTCATCAGAAATGACGTCTGCATCTACCTGTAGGATGGAGTCTTGCAAGGCAAACTATGTGTTGCAATTAATGGATACTGAATTATTTATTCGCGACCGAAGCCTAAATCACGCAGCACGCGATCCTGATTTCTCCAGTCCTTTTTCACCTTAACCCATAGGTCCATGAAGATTTTTGAACCCAACAGGTTTTGAATATCCGTTCTGGCTCGCTTGCCTACTTCTTTCAATAGAGCACCCTGCTTGCCGATAATGATCCCCTTTTGCGAATCACGCTCGACAAAAATAACTGCCGAAATGTACACAACCCCGTTGTCCTGAACTTTCATATCCTCAATGGTTACAGCAATGGAGTGTGGAACCTCTTCCCGAGTCATTTGCAGAATTTTCTCCCGAATCAGCTCCGCACAAACGAACTGTTCCGGGTGGTCGGTAATTTGATCTTCCGGATAGTACTGCGGCCCTTCCGGCAAGTACTTGCCGAGCTGTTCCAACAATGTACTCACATTGCTGCCAAGCTTGGCGGAGACGGGCACGATCTCAGCAAAATCATGCAGTTTGCGATACTCCTCAATAAGCGGCAGCAGCGCTTCCGGTTCGATTTTGTCAATCTTATTCATGACCAGAATGACAGGTGTTCGTACATTTTTAAGCTGTTCAGCGATGTAACGATCACCACCCCCCATTCCCTCGGAAGCGTCAATCAGGAACAAGGCTGCTTCCACTTCCCCGAGCGTATTCAGAGCAGTCTGATTCATGTAGTCGCCCAGCTTCGATTGACGTTTATGAATCCCTGGTGTATCCAGGAATACAATTTGTTTGTCTTCGGAGGTGTACACTCCATGTATTTTGTTTCGAGTGGTTTGCGGCTTGTCTGACATAATTGCTATCTTTTGTCCAATGACCTGATTCATCAAGGTTGATTTACCAACATTGGGACGTCCAACAATGGCTACAAAACCCGATTTAAATGCTTGTTTTTTCATATGTTCCTCCTCAGGCGCCTAGGCCTGGAATGTATTATTTTTTAGCAAAGTCCAGATCCGAAGGACCAAAAGCCCATGGCAGCAGCTCAGCAACTGTAGTCTCCTGCAGATCACCCTTAAGGTTGCCCATAATGACTTTCATATCCGGTTCACACAACTCAATCATGACCTGACGGCACACACCACATGGAGCAATCGGGCCTTCTGTATCCCCGACAACAGCAATCGCCTTGAAGCTGCGGGGCTGATGCCCGCCTGCGATCGCACTGAAAAGGGCTGTTCGTTCAGCACAGTTGCTCGGTGTATAGGCAGCATTTTCAATGTTGCATCCGTGATGCACATTGCCTTCACTGTCCAGCAGTGCCGCTCCTACGCCAAAATGGGAATAAGGTGTATATGCTTTTGCACGTGCCTTAATGGCTTCTTGCATGAGCAGTTTGTTATCCATAATCCAATCTCTCCCTCAGGTTAAATCTGAAATTAAACTTGTATTTATAGCAAACCAAGCCAGTTCAACACCGGTTTGCCGAACACCATACATCCGATGACTACGGCGAACACCGCAGCCAGCAAAACTGCGCCAGCCGCGGTGTCTTTCGCCGCTTTTGCAAGCGGGTGAATATGCGGATGTGCCAAATCCACCGCTGCCTCCACGGCAGTGTTCATTAATTCTGTCACCATTACCAAAAAGATGGCTGCCAGTACAAACATCCAGTCTGTCCTGGAAATTCCGAAAACAAATCCGGCCGAACACATGATGACGGCTACTCCCGAATGAACCCTAACATTTCGCTGTGTCCGAAAACCGTATACGATTCCTTCTGCCGCATTGCGGAACACCAGACTCCAGGAGCGCCCTTTCATTATCGTGTCAACCCGGCCTGGGCCAATACAGCTTCTTGTTTGCCCATCATTTCAGCTTCACTTGCTTCGTCCTGATGGTCGTATCCGAGCAGGTGCAGGAAACCATGCACAAACAGGAAACCAAGCTCACGTTCAAATGAATGCCCGTATTCCTCACTTTGCAGGATCGTGCGAGGAACGGAAATAATGATGTCACCAAGAACGTCAGGCATCTCTTCCATCTCTTCATCCTCATCCAGTTCATAGATGATATCCAGTTCCTCGTCCATCGTCTCATTCATCGCAAAAGACAACACGTCTGTCGGACGATCGATTCCGCGGTAATCCCGGTTCAGCTCATGAATCTGTGCATCATCCACAAAAGTCAGGGCAACCTCTCCGTCCGCAACGCCCTCTGCTTCCCCGGCAAGGTTCAGCAGCTGCTCCAGCATTGCAATCATCGGCTCCGTAATTTCTTTATCCTGTTGTTCATTATTCCATGTTAGGTTAAGACTCATTCTTTCATAACTCCTGTCTGCTCATAATAGTAAGTCAACCCGCTTCAGGTGAAGTCGGTTTCGGTTTCTTGATCTCTTCCGGGTATTCAATTCGGGAGTGGAAAATACCCATTACCGTTTCTTTCAGCGTCTTAGCTACGATGTCCAGCTCACGCATTGTCAGATCACAGTCGTTGAACTGATGATCATCGAGACGCCCCTTGATAATTTTCTCAATCATGGATTCCACTTGTTCCACGGTCGGTTTGCGCAGGGAGCGTACTGCAGCTTCTACGCTGTCCGCGATTCCGACAATAGCAGATTCCTTGGATTGAGCTTTTGGACCCGGATAACGGAAATCCTCTTCCGTAAAATCAGGCGGGACTCCCGCTTCCTCGGCTTGGCGCAGCGCTTTGTGATAGAAGTAATGGAGAAAGGTCGTACCATGATGCTGTTCGGCGATATCCCGAATTGGTTTTGGCAGCTTGTAATCCTTCTGCATTTCCACACCATCCCGTGCGTGTGCAACGATAATCGATTTGCTCAGTTTGGGATCAATGGAATCATGCGGGTTCTCCATATTGTTCTGATTTTCAATAAAATATATCGGTCGCTTGGTCTTGCCAATATCATGATAATACGAACCTACCCGACAGAGCAGACCATTTGCTCCTATAGCTTCCGCTGCGGCTTCAGACAGGTTTCCTACCATCACACTGTGATGATAAGTGCCCGGCGTTTCTGTCAGCAATTTGCGCAGTAACGGATGGTTCGGATTAGACAGCTCAACCAGCTTCAACGCTGACAATATGCCGAACGATGTTTCGAAAAACGGCATAAGCCCGATAACGAGGATCGCCGTTAATACACCGCCTGCAAACGCAAATCCGACACCGTACAGCGTAGTTGTCCGGTTCCAGTCGCCTGTGTCGATCAATGACAGTGTAAACACGGCAATTGAACCAAACAGGCAGACCATAATGGCACCTTTTAAAATGGTGGATCGCTGACTTGCCCGGTATGTCGCAAATATGGAAACAAAAGAAACCAGCACCGCGAAGAAACCGAGTTCAAAATCAAAAATCTGCCCCTGGTGTGTATTTAAGATGATGCTTGACAACATGCCAACAATGATTGAACAAACAAAAGCAAGTGATGTATCCAGCAGTAAAGCAATTAACATCGCACCAACCGCGACCGGTGCAAGAAAGCCCACGTAGGACCTGTCTGCTGTCTGGATGAATGCTGTCACATGCATAACCACGATCGTAATAATGAAGATAAGTACAAGCATCAGCAGCTGTGCGTTGTTATATTTGAAATGGGTTCCGCTGTATTGCTGAATATACATCAGAATTGCTGCCGATAACAGACAAGACAGCATGAGCAGGCCCAACTGCGGCCAGTAGTTCACTTCGTTTTTCAGCAAATCATTCTCATCAAGCAGCGTATAGATCTCGGGAGTGATCGTTTCACCTTTGGCAACCAAAGTTTCCCCCTGCTTGATATAGACCGTTTGTGTATTCTCACGAGCCTGCACCTTGGCTTCCTTCGTTCCCTCTTCATCATAAAAGCGGTTGGATGTCACCACGAGACGAGCAAGCTCCTGAACCACCTCACGCTGTGTGCGCTTGCTTAGAGAGCTGACACTCACCATCTCTGCCACTTTTGCTCGTGCCGTTGTAGCATCGCTGATCTGATCCGTCATTAACCTGGAGACAATATCCCGGGCAACGGACTTCATCTCCTGGATATCATCGGAGGTCAAGCGTGAAATCTTGATATAGGTTTCTTCCGGAATCCGGTAACTTTGCTCCTGCACCACGTTTCTGATCTCTTCCAAAAGAGTTTCGGAGTATGTACCCGCTTTCCGATTGTTGTTGATAAAGTTGGACACAAAGTCCTTCTGGCGCTGCGGAATCTCATCACGATAGATGTCAATCTTGTCCTGACTGGAAATCTGATCATCCTGATTCAGACGATCAATACGATCCAGCAGGGTGGTCATCAAATTTTCGTTTCGCAGCTGCACAATCTGAAAGATCGGCTGTACACGTTCAGCAGCTTCTTCCTGCGCTTTTAGTGTAGCCTTCGTATTTGGAATCTGCATCGGCGCAGCAATATCCACTTCACTCCGTGTGCCTTCCTGAATATCATACCGCTCGGGGAGCAGCTTCGAAGCTAGACTCACGTAGAAGAGAATCACCAGAAACAAAAACAGAAGATAGCGTGCCCACACGCTATACTTCCATCCTGTAGCTCTATTCTGAAAAGATTTGCCTTTTGACAGTTCCTTCGAGGTCACCTTAGACAATCCCTTCTATTCTTGATTTTCTGCGGCGTGGTTGTATGCAACGATAATTTTTTGGACAAGGGAATGCCGTACAACATCCTGCTCGGCAAAATAGACAAATCCAATCTCTTCAACTTCACTGAGTATCGTTTTCGCTTCCACAAGCCCGGACTTTTTGCCGCGAGGTAAATCAATTTGTGTCACGTCTCCGGTGATGACCATTTTGGAGCCAAAACCAAGACGGGTCAAAAACATTTTCATCTGTTCAGGTGTCGTATTCTGAGCTTCATCCAAAATGATGAATGAGTCATCAAGTGTACGTCCCCTCATATATGCGAGTGGCGCAATCTCAATCAAACCGCGTTCCAGTGCCTTGGCCGTCTGCTCCTGCCCCATCACATCGTACAAGGCATCATACAAAGGCCGCAAATAAGGATCAACCTTTTCCTGAAGATCTCCAGGCAGGAAACCAAGGCTCTCACCCGCTTCAACAGCAGGCCTTGTAAGCACAATACGTTTGACGCTTCCTTCCTTGAGTGCTGCAACCGCCAGCACAACCGCCAGGTAGGTTTTGCCTGTACCGGCAGGACCGATCCCGAATACGACGTCGCGTTTCTTAATTGTCGTTACATAGTGTTTCTGTCCAATGGTTTTGACACGGATCGGTTTGCCACGATAGGTCGTTGTAATCTCACCCTTGAACAGGTCGAGAAGCTGGTCTGCACGCAGATCCTTCGCCAGTTCAATTGCATAGCTGACGTCCCTTTCGGTTAACACATACCCATTACGTACCAATTGCAGTAACACATCGAATAATTGTTCAAGCGATTCCACATGCTTCGTGCTGCCATGAATGACAATCTCCGCTTCACGAGAAGCGATCTGTGCGGGAATCTCGGATTCAATCAGTTTCAGAAAAATATCTTGGGGTCCAAAAAGAGATTGACCCTCTCCCGCACTCTGGAGGGAGATTCGTATGCTGCGTGTTTGCTCTGACAAATAGCCTCATTCTCCTTGACTATGGACTAGCGGAAGTTCTTCCGCAATGCTTTCTTCCACTTCAAATAATACTTTCATATAAACTTTACCATTCTCTTTCTTCTCATGCAAAATTTTTTCACTTAAAATTTTTGTCCCCTTGCCATTTTTGGCGATTATATCGTTTCTGGCTCCCTCTAGTCCTTTTGTTCTGGCCCATTCCACCGTCTGCTGCTCTTCCTGTTCCCTGGTCTCCATATCGGTCTCGGTCAACCATCCCATAGGAAGCGTGAAAGACCGCCACGTCAGCGGCTTATGGTCACTTGCCGTATTAAAGGAACTGAACGGAGTCTTGCCATATCCCCAGAGCTGCACAGCCCAATTGCCAAGCACAATATAGAAACGTTCCTTACTCTCTCCTGTCATCGTGTTATGTTTCTGAACCAGGGGGACTTCCACCTCATATTCACGCCATACGAGCCCGCGAACCTCGCCTTTGGCCACCACATTCTCCGTATTCTCTTCATCCCCCAGAATACCCGATATCAATACCTGCCCTTTCTTGACGCGCATGTCCTTCTGTACAACCGGACGTCCCTGTTCTGCGTAGATTTGGGTAACGACCGCATCCGACTTGCTCACCAAGTGTCTAGGATTCAACAGTGGTTCACGCTGAGGCTGTGCAGATTCCACGACCTGAATGGTAATGGTTGTCCCCTCTTTGCTCACACCAATCCAGGTTACATCCGGTATTGCCAATGCCAGCTGCCTGGAGAGCTTGTCCTGACTTTGCAGCCGGAAACCCCATTGGAAAGGGTAGATCCCTTCTTTTTTAGCTGCAGCAAGCACCACATCGGTTGGAATTTTCACATTTCCTTTCACTTCCACATTCCAAATCATTGATGATAGTGCAAACATCGCAATTACGAACAACACCATGCCCCCAAGGAAGAACTTTCTTTTGAGTAATCGGGCTATAAAAAAAGGAATCCCGCTTCGATGCGTCACTTTCACCCTGCAGCCTGTCCGTTTCAACAAAGGACGCAGCCTAAAAAAATGCGGCAGCAGAATGTTCATTTCTGCCTTGCGTCCATCATGGGCACGCAGGTTCCACACTTCCAGTCCCTGCTCTGCCACCATGTTGATCAGCGCTTCGATGTCCCCCCCAGTGACCGTGATTCGGACTGCACCTCGCAGTTTATACAGACTGGGCTGTTTCATCCGTTCCCCTCCGCTCCATTCATATGTATATCCAGAATCGTTCCTTCAACCGCCACTTCATCCGGCAAAATATTACGAATCATCAAATCGACCCCTTTAATTTCTAATTGTCCTTGGGATAACGCCAGAACAATGCGATTCGGCGTAAAATGGATCACACCGCGATGATTTTCTATATACAATTGTTTGCTGCCGATCAGGGTTAACCGTGGCATATCATAAAGCACATCCTGCGGCAAATCCAGCACCTCACTGGTCCATCTGCGCAGCTTGCGGCTGATCCGGGTCATACGAAGGTCTTCCCCCTTCCTCTACAGTTCAACTTATGCGGAGAGACATGATTTTATGAAAACTACGGCTTGTGTTAGATCATAAATTCTAAAAAAAAGGAGGACACAGCAAAAAGCCGTCTCCGGCATGTTGCTCACCAGAAACGGCTTTTTCCTGTTAATTTCTTATTACAACTTACCCCTCGAGCCAAAAGGCTGCTTCGAACGCGGAGGACCTAACACTTCAGCCCATAACACACCGCTTCGAATATCTTCTTTGCGTAAAAGCGACTGCCCCGATTCACCAATTGAGGGTTCATCCCAACTGGTATCTGACACTACAGGTGCTTTAGCAGAAGAAAAGCGATTCAGCCTCTTTTGGATCAATTGCTGCTGTCTTTCCATTTCTTCCATTTGTCGTTCAAGCGAGCTTTCCATCCCACCGATTAAGTTTTTCCCACCAAAATCGTTGCCTTGGCGAGATGATGCCGCAGGCTCAGGATACGGCTGATCATATCGATCATCGTACTGGTCATCCTCGTACGGATTATCGTCGTCATAAGACTCATCATAACGGGTATCACCAGCAGATTGCTGAGTCGCTGTTTGTGACGGGGAGCGATCATTCCGGTCCACTTCTCCGCTTCCTCCGAAAGTAGGCATTCCGTTATTGGGACGCCTCTTGTTTGGGTCAGCCGATTTGGCTGCTTTTCCAAGGAAGGAAAAGAGCGCAAACCCAACGACTGCCACAATATACAGATTATCAAAAATCCATTCAAATAGGCCCATGTATACTCACCGCCTATCTTTCGTTTTTGGAATCACCCTGATTATTGGAGTTACCTTCACCAGGTTTTCCTAATGTGTTACGCATTTGTGTGTCTGCTTCAATATTTTTCAGGTTCATATAATCCATTACGCCAATTTTACCGCTTCGCAAAGCTTCTGCCATTGCTAGTGGTACTTCGGATTCAGATTCAACCACACGCGCTCTCATTTCCACTACGCGCGCTTTCATCTCTTGTTCTTGGGCTACGGCCATCGCGCGGCGTTCTTCGGCTTTTGCCTGTGCAATACGTTTATCCGCCTCAGCCTGCTCGGTTTGCAGGAATGCACCAATGTTTTTACCTACATCTACGTCCGCAATATCAATGGACAAAATCTCAAAAGCAGTCCCTGAATCCAGACCTTTAGACAATACGGTACGGGAGATCAGATCCGGGTTTTCCAGAACCTCTTTGTGTGAATTGGAGGAACCATTCGTACTGACGATACCTTCACCGACACGGGCAATAATTGTCTCTTCACCAGCACCACCGACGAGTCGATCAATGTTTGCACGAACTGTAATTCTAGCTCTTACATTGACTTCAATACCATCTTTGGCTACCGCAGATACAACTGGAGTTTCAATGACACGCGGGTTGACACTCATTTGTACAGCCTGCAAAACATCTCGACCCGCAAGGTCGATCGCAGCAGCACGCTCAAATTCGAGTGGAATGTTTGCACGCTGTGCGGCAATCAAAGCGTTGACAACGCGGTCCACGTTACCACCGGCAAGAAAATGGCTTTCCAGTTGGTTCATAGAGATTTGAAGACCGGCTTTGGTTGCTTTAATCATTGGATTTACGATTCGGCTAGGTGTTACACGTCTCAGTCGCATCGCTACCAGTGTAATAATTCCGACACGCACACCGGATGCAATAGCCGAGATCCAGAGCATTACTGGGAAAAAGCTGAAGAATACGCTCAATACGATAATGGCAACTACCGCAACGAGCAAAACCGTAATCAAGGTTGGTTCCATAGACAAAATTCCTCCATTTGCACTTTAATTTTGTAAAAATCATCATAACAGATCTCAGATATTATGCTGCTAATTTTAGAAAATCACCATTCAGCAAGCAGCACTGCCACATGGTTATGTACACTGCCGAAGCCCACAAGAACTCCGGCAAAACAAGCGGTTTACACCGGCAAAGCTTGCTGGACCACAATCCGGGTACCTTCGGCTTTAACCACAATAATCGGTGTATCAACTGGAATAAAATCTCCGTCCGAAACCACATCGACCCGTTCCCCATTAAACAATGCTGTTCCAGATGGACGAAGCGGAGTCAGGCTGATCCCCTGAAGACCAATCAGTTCTTTACGTTCTGTCGCAGATGAATAACCTCGATCAGCAGACATTTTGTCACTCAGTATAAATCGATTCCATATGCCCCTGTCCTTAAACAGAATCACCACGATGGCTATAACCACTAGCGCTGCTCCGAAAGCAATCCCCAGTGATACAAACGCATCACTTGTGTCATATGCCGCACGCACAACACCGGCCACAAGCGCAATGGATCCCAGTATCCCCAGAATACCAAAGCTTGGAATAAACATCTCCAGAATCATCATGATGAGTCCAACAGTAAAGAGTATCCAGGTCTCTGCTCCAGCAAAACCGGCAATGTAGTTCCCTGAGAAGTAGAGAATGAAGCAGACGATACCCACAATACCAGGCACTCCAAATCCAGGTACGATCAATTCAATGACCACGCCGGCAATCCCCAAAAACAGAAGTACAGTCATGACAACAGGATTGGTCAGAAAAGCAGAAATATTCTCTGCTGCAGTTCTCTCTACAGTGAATACATCATCCTGACTGTAACCAAGCCAGGCTGCCGCTTCTTCCGGAGTTTCGCTGATATGGTCCGCATATCCCACTTTCAGCGCTTCCTCGGCAGACAAAGCAATAATTTCACCCTTCTGCTTCGTTTTATTGATCTCCGGCATTTCCACAACCATGTTCACATCGGTCATTCCCGCTGCAATATTGCCGTCACGGCCGCCCTGTTCCGCTGCTCCCTGCATTTTGCTCTTCCAGAATGCAACCAGCTTCGGATCATCGACATGTTTGCCCGTGCTGTCTACCATCGCTGCCGCACCAATCATGCTGCCTGGCGACATTACGATCTTATCTGCATTCAAGGCCAGAAAACTTCCAGCCGAAGCAGCATCTCCACGGACAAAAGCAACAGTCTGAACAGGGCTTCCCTTAATCAGGTTACCCAGTTCTTCCGCAGTGTCGACACGTCCTCCCGGCGTATTGATATCGAGAACAATCAGGCCAGCGTTCATCGCTTCGGCTTCCTTGAAACCACGCTCCATGAACTTGCCTAAACCCTGCTCGATTGGTTTATCAACCGGAATAATATATACGGCGCCGCTCTTTTCAGCTGCATGTGCAGACGGCGATCCAACCAAGACAGGAAGCAGCAGCGTCAGCAGCATCATGAGCAACAATGGCCCCGCAAGCATCTTCCGGCGCTTTCCCTTCACAATAATCCCCCCTTTTCCATTATTGTTATACTGTCCAGCTTATGGTATTTATTACGTACAATGCAACATTTCGTTTCAAAATCTTAAAATTATATTTGAAAGTCGGAGGAATTGCAAGAAATTAAATCTAAAATTATGTATTATAACCATTTTAAAGTAAAATTTTGAACTCTTTTCAAACATGCGCTGTGTATCACAGACTATTATGTTAACTCTTTCGTTTTAATAATGAACCAATTTTATCAAAACGGTAAACAGGAAAAAACACCCCCTGACAAGTCAGGAGGTGTTTATTGATTTGCTTTATTGCAGAAATTGTTGAACTGCTTGATTAACCAGTTTGCCGTCCGCTTTGCCTTTCACTTTCGGCATAAGGGCCGCCATGACTTTCCCCATCTCGGCTTTCGAAGAAGCACCGGTTTCCTGGATGGTCTGCTGTACAATAACTTTAATTTCTTCTTCGGTAAGCTGTACGGGAAGGTACTGACCAATTATATCAATTTCCGCTTTTGCATTTGCCGCGAGTTCTTCACGGCCCGCTTTGTCAAATTCTTGGAGGGCATCTTTGCGCTGTTTGATTTCACGACTCAGGATATCAAGCACTTCGTTGTCATCCAAAGTTCTTTTCAAATCTATTTCAAGATTCTTGATCGTCGAACGAATCAACCGAATGGTGGAGAGCTTGAACTTGTCCTTGCTCTTCATCGCTTGCTTCATATCTTCGTTCAATCGTTCGCTAAGATTCATGTTGTTCAAATCCTCCTAAAACTTTCTCTTACGAGCAGCCTCGGACTTTTTCTTGCGCTTTACGCTTGGCTTCTCATAATGCTTACGTTTCTTCACCTCAGCCAAGACGCCATCTTTAGCGATGGAACGTTTAAAGCGACGAAGTGCAGCATCAATAGTCTCGTTTTTGCGAACTTTAGTTTCAGACACCAGTTTTCCCTCCCTCCGACCAGACCGTCCAAGAGCAATAACACGGTTCATCACCTTTCATTATAGGCGAAAGGTAATAAACGTGTCAACCTTAACGTAATGATCACTTTATTTTAAACGAATCACAGTGCTATCTCAATCTCATTTGAGGAAAAAAAGCATAGCAATCGACCCATTATTGTTTGTGCGAATCCGACAGGCTTGTCAGTGCACCAAGTCTGGTGCCTCCAAGCAGATGATAGTGCAGGTGATGGACAGTTTGTTCTCCATCCTTGCCGCAGTTATTAATCAAACGATAACCGGACTCATCGACCCCAAGACGTCTCGCTGCTTCCTGTGCTGCCAGATGAATCTCGCCAATCAGCGGTGTATCAGCTGGTGTCACATCATTCATCGAAGCAATATGTTTCTTCGGAATAACGAGAACATGTGTCGGTGCAGCGGGCTGGATGTCATGAAAGACAACCACATGGTCATTCTCCAGAACTTTGTTGGAGGGAATGCTGCCCTCTACAATTTTGCAAAACAAGCAATCCATTGTTCATACCCTCCTTTGATTTTTAAAGATTTATGTATACTCCTCCATCATACCGGAAGTGAAAAGTGACGTCCAATCTCACATGAAAAAATCATTTTATAATCAACCAAACTATAACAACATCCAGCATGCCATCGAATGCTGAATACATTCCTCATGCTTCGATCCTTCAATGAATATTATAAAAAACCTTTCTGCACCCCGGCGGACCGTGTTATGTCCTTAAGGATGAGAAAGGTTCTAGGAATTGTTTTACATTCCCTGCTATGCAATCACTTATCAATAATATGGCAGTAAAGTTAATGCGGCCAGCCCGAACAAAGGAAGGACCAGTCTGTTAAAACGTCTCCGACCGTAACCGTAGTATGGATAGGGATATGGATACGGGTACCCGTATCCCGGATAGAATCCGCGAGCATGAGGGGCAGGATAGCCTGCTCCTGGCATTGCGTTTGGTCCCCAGTTTGCATGATTCGCTGCGGCTTCAGGACCGACAGGGACAGCCAAATAAATCATGTCGTCATCCACATTTTCCATGATTCCATCATAATGGCTTCCGTCCTTCATCTGCACACAAACATAACGATGCATGTGTTCCTTGCATAATTTCTTCGCTTCCACCTTTTCCACTTCAGTACGCCTCCCTTATTGTGCTTCATCACCCTTCCATGGTATTCAGATCTGGGCGAATTGACACTCAAGGATCACGCAAAAAAGAAGTACCCCGTGAGCAGATTTCGAATGATATCTGCTGCCACGGACGTCTAATCAGGAAGCTTCCTGATCAAACGTCCGCCGGGGTACTTAATATAAGGTATGTCGGCTTGACTGTAGTATAACAGCAGGTTGAACCTGTATCTGTGAGGTATCTCACTCCAGTTCAGAAGAGCATAAAAATATAATTACTAGTTCCGCTATGAAATTAAGTCAACTGAAGAAGAGCGATTAATGTAGTGAAAGTCACTCCATCATTCCATACCTTAGGATGAAAGGCATATCGCGTTTTACAGGCTTTCCAACACCACGCGGGAGCCGCCCCCGGCTTCGTTTGCAGGAATCACGACAAGCTTGCGTGGCAGACGAGCCCGCAGCTCCGGCACGTGGCTGATCACTCCAACAGCGAGACGGTCATCATGCAATTTCTCCAGCGATGTAATTACGGTATCCAGCAGTTCAGGGTCCAGCGTTCCAAACCCTTCATCCAGGAAGAAAAATTGCAGTGGATACTGGCCACGCAGTTGAATCTGGGCAGACAAGGCCAATGCCAGGGACAAGGAGGTCAAAAATGTTTCGCCGCCTGACAAGGTGGATACCGGACGTTTAACCCCACCGTTTGCATCATCACAGATAACAAATCCCCCGCCCGAGTCCACTTCGAGCGAATACCGCTGTTTGGTCAAAAATCGCAAGCGCTGTGAGGCAGCCTGGCTCACCTGCATGAGTTGTTCTTCAGCAATATACTCTACAAAAGCATTTCCCCTGAAGGCAGCCTGAAGTTTGCTGAGCAGCTCCCCTTGATGACTTACTTCTACCCGTTTATTCTCCAGTTCGGTCCAGCGAACATGACGCTGCTGAACGTCCTCCAGATCCCGTTCTGCACGAGCCTTGGCACTTAGTGCCGCTTCATCCTCGGCGCGTCTCAACTTCAGACGTTCCGTACAGGCTACCCACTGCTCTTCGGACACTTCTGCTCCACCGAGCTTCTGCTCAAGTTCACACAGCTGTGATGCCAGTTCACGTTCGCGTTCACGATGATGCTGAATGTGTGCTGCCAAACGCTCAGCCTCGTCCGAAGGAATGGCCGCTTCCAGAACGTCTCGTTCAGAGTCAAATGGAGATTGAACCAGCAATTGCTGCCAGCGTGCAATTGCCTGTTCCAGATGTTCCGCCGCTGATGCCAAGGCCTGCCCAGCCATAACGTCTTTTTTGGCGGACTCCTGTTTCAGGGCGTCCGCTTCTTTGAAACGCTGGGCCGAGTCGGCAGCTGCTTGCCGTAATCCGTCCAGATGGGACTGGGCAGTGGCTATCAAATCCTCCACTCGTTGCTCGCCGACCCACTGGCGCAGTCGTTCTTCCTTTTCAGCCAGCTGTTTGTTGTTCCCCTGCCACTCGGTCTGCCACTGGATCAGCTGTTTGTCCAGTTCAACAAGTTTCTGGTGAAGGGACTGCACCAACTGCTCCTTCTCTTCCAGGAAGGTGACACTTTTGTTCAGCCGTTCCTTAATGTCTTCAGCACGTGCATCGCGTTCCTGCATCGCCTGATGAAGGGCGACAGCCTCCTCCTGGGCGATGCCCGGCAGTTCGGCGGCCCAGCGGCCTTGCAGTGCAGCGGCAGCCGCCTCACTCTCGGCCAGCTTGCGTTCCGCCTGGACGAGCCCGGTACGGCCGGCCTCCTGCGCGGCAGCCGCTTCCATGCGGCGCTGCTGCGCACCCACAGCCGCCTGCTGCAGCGCAGCGGCTTCCGCTTGCACTTGCGCTGCAGCGTCAGCCAGCGCCCGCGCGGCTTCGCGCAGTGCGGTGGCACGCGCTGCCCAGTCCGCCGGGGTTCGCCCGTGTGCGGGCGAACCGGCGGGCTCTTGCTCCGCTGCCGCAGGCGCGGCCTCGGCTGCGGCCGGAGCTTCGCCGGCCGCAGCGCCAAGCTGCGTCAGCAAGCTGCGACGTTCGTGCAGCTGCTGGCGCAGCCCGAAGCGCAGCTCCTGCAGCTCCGCCTGCAGGCTGCGCAGCAGTTCCAGGTCCGCATCGCCTGCGTGCGGACCTTCTCCCGGCGGCGCAGCCGGGAGGGGGTGGTGTGCGGAGCCGCACACCGGGCATGGCTCGCCGTCACGCAGCTCGGCGCGCAAGGCGGAGGATAGCCGGTGCAGCTCCTGCTCGCGCATCGAGCCGCGCAACTGCTCCTCCGCCCCGGCCAGCAGGCTCTGTTCGCGGCCGATGTCCTGCTCACAGGCCAGCAGGGCCTCAAGACCCGCTGACGCCTGTTCGACCAGAAGCTGACGCCGTTCATTCAGGCGGCTCTCTTCGCCGGCCGCCGTCTGGAGCTTCTCGGCTGCCAAATTCGCAGACTGCTTGTAGGTTTCCATTTCAGCCTGATTCTGTCGCAGCTGTTCTGCTGCCGTATCCAGTCGATGCCGAAGCTCCAGTGCAGCTTGCAGCTGTCTTCGCTCTTCAGCCTTGACTTCATTCGGCTTTAGACTTTCCTGCAATTCTTCTCGGCGTTTGCGTCCACGCTGCTGCAGTTCTTTTTCCTTCTCCAGCTGCTGGCCAAGGGCAGCCTGCTCAGCCTGCCCCTGCTCCAGGAGCCGTTTCAGGCGGGCACCGTCCTCTTGCAGACCGTCCCGTTCCCGCTGCAGCTCTTTGGCCTGTTCCAACTGTTCCAGCCGGAGCAATAGTCTCGGTTCACCCTCAGCCATTTGCTTACGTGCCATTTCAGCCTTCTCTGCTTCAAGGACAGATAACCGTTCGTGTTCCACAGCTTGTTCATGGGCAGTCACAGCAGCAGTTTGTCGCAGCTTCTGCTCTGTTACAGCATCCCGCATCGTCTGAAGTGCAGGCAATATGGCCTCTGCTGCAACAGCCTGTTTCAACCGTTGTTCACCTGTTTCGATCTGCGGTTCCAGGATTTTGAGCTTTTGCTGTTCTTCCAGACGCTTCTGGCGCTCATGACTCAATTCACGTATTTTCCCCAGCTGCTCAGCTTCCTTCGTTGCTTCATCCAGAATCTTCCGGGAAAGTTCTGCATTCTTTACAGCCTCTTGGAGAAGACGTCCGGTTTCTTCCAACGTTTCCTTGCTCGCATTGCCAAGACCCTGCTGCTCTGCCAGGAGAGCTTGATGAACCATATCGTTATCTTTCACTCGCCGGCTCAGCTTAATGGCAAGTTGATCTCCGTACTTTTCCAAATGGAACAGACGTTGCAGCATCTGGCGTCGTTCACTGCCTTTCAGGGACAGAAACTCGGCGAATTTACCCTGCGGCAGCACTACAGCTCGCGTAAAATCATCCATTTTAAGCCCAATCACTTCTTCAACGCAGCGGTTAACATCGGCCAGCTTATCAGCAAGCACCTGTTCCTCTCCGTTTACAGTCTCAATGAATTTGCTGATCGTATTGCTTACAGATATTTCATTGTTACGTTTAAAACGCCGTTCCACCCGAAATCTCCGTGTTCCTTCAGCCGATGACAGTTCGAAGGTAAAAGCCACCGAGAGCGCATCCTCAGCGTGATTCATGATGCCCTGCGTCCCGTTAACCGCCCGTTCCACCTTGCCGTACATTGCAAGGGTAATGGCATCCAGCAGGGAAGATTTCCCGCTCCCCGTTGGACCGAAGATGCCGAACAATCCGGTTTCCGTCAGCACCGTAAAATCAACTTCCTGTGCCTCCCGGTAGCTCTGCAGACCGGCCACTTTTAATAAAATCGGCTTCATCTTCCTTCAACCTCCTCACGCACGCCCGGTTCGTCCTCATCCACGAGTTCCAGAAACAGCTGCACCAGACTGTCTTCCGGCTGTGCCCCGCCTGTCTGACGCTGGTAGAACTTGCGAAACAATTCGTGCACGGGCAGCTCGGAACGCTGTTCCAGCAATCCTGCTGCGGCCATCTCCGGATAAACCGGTCGGATATGAATGATGCCGTCATGCGACTTGCGCAGCTGCTGGATCTCTTTCAGTGACATGGCATCGTCCAACCATACTTCCATATCGATAAAAGATTGGGCATCTCGCCCCTCTTCCAGCCAGCGATATACCTCGGCCAGTCCTCCGCGTGCCTTCCAACGTACAAGTGGACGTCCACAGGTTAACAGAACTTCTTCCACATTTGCAGTCCCGCCTGGCGCCAGATCCACCATCGTAACGGATTTGCTCTGTCCCGCTTCCGAGAAGCTGTAAGCTAGTGGCGATCCACTGTACCGGATCACACCGTCCCCCTTTACAGCCTGGGCCCGATGAAGATGTCCAAGCGCTGTATATTGCGCACCGATTGATAACGAGGATGGATCCACCGTATAGGCACCACCCACCTGAATGGGGCGCTCCGAATCACTTTCCACCCCGCCCAGCACGTAAATGTGACTCATCGCCAGATTGACCGTATCCGGACGGAATGAGCTCGCCAGCCGCTGCATCAACATTCCTACCCGGCGGCTGTATGCCTGACGGAGCACATTTTCATCCCCATCGGTTGTGAGAAGTTCATTCAGTCGTGCCTCCGATGGATAGGGCAAGGCTGCAATCCGGGCAGTCTCGCCCGTTCGCTGTGCATGAATGGTCACTGCCTCTGCCGTTGGCATGCCTACCAGAGTAATGCCCTGTCTGTTTACAAGTGGCGTTACAGAAGCTACCCGTTCCGGCTGATCATGATTGCCTGCGATGACTACCAGCGGTCTTCCGCCCTCGGTGAGCCGGGCAGCCGCTTCATAAAACAGCTGTTCTGCCGATGCAGGCGGATTGACAGAATCATATACGTCACCAGCCATTAACACTGCGTCCGCTTGCTGTTCATCCGCCAGTTTGACGAGTTCATCGACGAAATCCTCCTGTTCACGCAGCCTGCTTCGTCCTTCCAGCGTTTTCCCCAAATGCCAGTCACCTGTGTGCAAAATACGCATGTTCCGTTCATCCCCTCTCCCCTGCAAGACCTCTATATTAGATCTCTGCTGTCTCCAAACTTTTGTGAATCATTTCTCTCTACGGCTAAACATCCGGAACAAAAGGGGACACCATCGCTTCTTCAGAATCGATTCCGTCCCCTTCATGTCATCCGTTCTAAATCAAACACCTTACATAAACCCTAACCCTGACCTATTTCTTTAAAGCTCTACAGCATGTCCGCCATCAAAGAAGTACAGCCACTTCCGATCTACCTTACGTCCCAAAATATCTTCAATCGCCCGGCCATAGAGTTCCAGCTGAAAGCGATAGTTACTCGTCAATACTTTTAAACCTCCGCGATGTTCAAGCACCCGATCGGTTTTGTAATCCAGCAGCGTGAGCTCGCCTTCCACCTCATACAGGCAATCAATGATCCCTTGTACAAGGACCGTTTCGTTATCCAAAGATGCCTGGAGTCCACTGCCTTCATCCAGCATTTGCATCCCTGAATTTGATGACAGATTACGGAGCCACTCGGCTGGAGAATGATCTGCTGGCAGTCCATAGATGAACGGAATCTCCCGTTTCACCCAGTCTGCACGCAACAGGTCAGTTCCTGGTGCCGCATGGAAAAATTGCGCCACATGTGCAGGTTCAATCACTTCTGCCTGATGAGGCAGCAAAATCTGAAGTGTGACCAGTCTTGCCAGTGTCTCTTCAATCACCGCGGCATCCACATTCGCTCCGTCCAATGGCAAGTGCTGCATCAGCGTGTGGTACACTGTACCTCGCTCAGCCCCCGTCAATTGTTTCTCTTCCATAAACTTCGGACGACGCAAATGCAACTTAAAGGACGTTTCTCTAGCTTTATCCGTTGAATCATTAAAGACTTCACTAATTTTATCTTCTGGCTGCGGATCTTCAAGAACGACAGCATGATCCATTTGTCTTTCAAGCTCTTCCATCACCTGAAGAGGCTGATGGTCCTGTATGGCAAGCACTGCCTTCAATTCCGAAACAGACGTGCTTGCAGCGATCCGAGTAGCCGCTTCATATGGGTATGTCCATGACAGTCGCTGATCAACCTTTTGGACCCATTGCTTTTCCAGTGAGACTTGATCGATATCCATGCCTTCTTGTGACGTTCCATCTTGAGTACTCTCATCCATCTCGTTAATGTGGATTGTAGAAGGGAGTAGATTTACCGGCTTCGCTGCTTGCAGTGCACTCATGCGCTCTTGACGAATCTCCGTCATCCCGTCTTCGTCACCATGTTTCAAATCCACAAAGATCTCCTTGGATACCCAATCGGCAGAAATGACGGATATGCTCCAGCGTGATTTGTCCTCCATCAGGCAAGCAGCATATGAATCATGCACACCAGCCAGTTCACGCAATGAAGAAGCTGCCGGATGGCGAATCAAAGCAGGTCCGATCCAGTCGAGATAACTCCTTCCTGCCGCGAGCAGGTAATCAGGCAAAATCTGTTCGGAACTGTCTTTTATCTGCGACCAGGCCGCTGCTTTTTTGGCAGCATCTTTTACCGTCCCAACCAGAATCATTTTCTCCTTGGGCCGGGTGAGGGCCACATAGAGCACCCGCATCTCTTCCGCCAGCAATTCAAACTGGGCGCGGCGGCGAATGGCCAGATTGGCCAGTGTGGGGTAAGCCACCCGGTTCTCCCGATCCACAAACCTTGGACCGAATCCAAGCTCCTTATGCATCAGAAATGGTGCATTCAGGTCTTGTTGGTTGAACATCTTGGAGATGCCTGCCACAAATACAACCGGAAATTCCAACCCCTTACTCCGGTGAATCGTCATAATTCGTACCGCATTATCCTGTTCACCTGATCCCGCCACCGTTCCCAAATCTCCGCCATTCTCACGCAATCTGGAGACGTAGGTCAAAAAGCGGAACAAGCCCCGGTTCGCCGTCGCTTCTTCATATTGACGTGCACGGTCATACAGAGCTTTCAGATTGCTTTGACGCTGCATTCCTCCCGGAAGACCACCAACCCAGTCCAAATAGCCCGTTTCCCTGTATATACGCCAGATGAGTTCACTCAGACTGCCTTGGCGTGCCTCGAGCCTCCATTGCTCCAGCTGGCGCATAAAACGAATTAATTTTTGCTTTAATTCCGAGCCTGCATCTTCCGGAAGCTCTTCACCCACTTTATATTCATCGTTTTTTGTTTCTCTGTCGCCAGATTTCGGTTCCGGCACCTGGGCCTCTGCCGAAACAGCTGCCTCTCGCTCCGCCTGCTGAATCTCTGACCATGCTTCCGGCCATTGCATCTGGATTGCGGATGAGTCATGATCACGCACTTGTTCGGCCTCAATAGCAGATACAACAGCGTCATAGAAAGACTGCCTTTTATCTCCCAGACGGATTTGTGCCAGATCCTCTTCATCCAGACCAACCATTGGTGAACGAAGCACTGAAGCAAGCGGAATGTCCTGTCTCGGATTATCCACAATCTGAAGCAGGGACAACATGATCTCCACTTCCGTTGCCTGAAAATAACCCTTGCTCTGCTCTCCTCCGGCTGGAATTCCCTGTTGTCTGAATTCCTCAATCATCAGTGGAGCCCACATCAGGGCAGAACGCAGCAGGATGACAATGTCACCGTAACGGGCCGGACGCATTGTTTTTAATGCTTTATCGTACACATTCAGCGCAGGCTGATCCGTATCGCCTACAATCTCCCGGATACGGCGAGCCATGGCCCGGGCCTCCAATTGAGCCGTTTCAAGTTCAACACTTTCCAGTTCAGCTGATGCGAGATGTTCTCCATTTTCATCCACACTTTCGCTCAGATCAGGACCTCCGCCTTGTCGATCGATCAGCATTAATTCCGGCGTATATGCTTCGTTTCCCTCTGTTTCCGGTGGAAACGAAGCCCCATAGGCGAGCTGGGCCCGTTCGTCATAGGCGATTTCGGCCACTCCTTCATTCATGAGCTGACGAAAAAGCATGTTCACGGAATGCACCACCTCTGCACGACTGCGGAAGTTCCGTGCCAGATCAATGCGTCTACCCGTACGCGGTGTACTTTCTTGTCCTCCATCCGCTTGGATGCCGGACTCATATTGACGATACTTGTTCAGAAACAGCCCTGGCTCAGCCAAGCGAAAACGGTAAATACTCTGTTTGACATCTCCTACCATAAAGCGATTGCCCGGATTTTCCCTCGAGATCAACCTGACAATGTCTTCCTGAACGGTATTGGTATCCTGATATTCATCCAGCAGCACTTCATCGAAACGTGCTCTGTATTCCATCGCAGCATCTGACGGCATTGACAGCCCTGGCGTGGAGTCCTTATGACGCAAAATGTGAAGGCAGTAGTGTTCCAGGTCGCTGAAATCAACCTGACCACGTTCCTGTTTGGCCAGCTTGTAACGTTCACCGAACTCACTTACAAGTTTGGACAATTCCTGCATGAGCGGAGCAGCCTGCTCCAGCTCCTGCCAGAACGAAAACGCGCTCCGGCCAAAAAGTGAACCTTTCAGGTCGGTGACTGCTTTTTTCGCTGCTTCCCGAAGCTCCTTCACTTGCTCCTGAAGCGCCGCATCCGTTTGGTCCTTTTTGCAGGGTTTCAGCTTGCCAAAAGCGGCTGGCTGAAATGCTTCAGGCAGTCTCTCCCAAGGCATAACCTCCACTGCTGACAGAAGATCCTCGACCATTGCAAGATCTTCCTTCAGCGTATCTGCATACGGTTTTGGTCCTTCCGGCTGCATGGCAATGCCAATACCTTGACGCAGTAGTCCGGCCGCCCCGCTCAGAGTCAGTGCAGCATCGCGTAAAATGCTCTGTACCCATGCTGAATGACCCAGCGCCTCCACACTTTCAACTTGAAAAGCAGACGCCATTTCCGAGAGCCAGTGATCAGGCCAGGAGTGACTGCGCGAGAAGTCATACAACCGCTGCACAAGCCGGTGCATGGCATCATCGTTCCTTTCCCCACTGAACCAATCCACCAGCTCACGGAATGTACTGCCTTCGCCTTCTTCTCCGTATTTATCTTCAAAAAGCTCTTCCAGAAGTTCCTGACGCAGCATTTCGGCTTCATTCTCGTTCAATATCCGGAAGGCCGGGTTAAGCGGAATTTGCTGATAGTAACGACGGATGACTTCCATACAAAATGAATGGAGAGTTGTTATCGAAGCTCTCCCGAGCAGCGACAACTGCTTGCGCAGATGCTCTTCCTCAGGCTGCTCCTCAAGCGCCTGTTCGAGTGCCTCCCGGATACGCTGTTTCATCTCAGCAGCCGCTGCCTTTGTAAAGGTAGCCACCAGCAATCGATCCACGCTGAAACCACGGGAAGGATCTGCTATTTTGCGAATAATCCGTTCAACCAACACAGCTGTTTTCCCTGAACCTGCTGCAGCGGCAACCAGAATGTCTTCCCCACTCTGGGAGATCGCACTCCACTGGTCATCACTCCAGAAGCTGCCTTCCGGTTTTGGCATATTCGTCACGTCGTATCCCCTCCCTTGTTGTGTGACAGCATGTCCCAGATTTGCTGTTTGCCCGGCTTGGACAACAGATTATATTCATTGCCTTCAATATTTTCATCAAATTGACAAACTGGTTTATACGGACAGAACGTACACGCAACCTCCTGCTGAATGCGATAAGGTTCAATAGCCACATCCCCATCCGTAATCCGGGTCCCGATCTCCTGGATATTACTGCGAACCGATGCAAGCAGTGTATCCCACTGGTCTGGCGTAGCTACAGCAGCACTGCTATAGAAGCTGCCATCAGCCTTGAGTGCGACAGGGATAATTGCCGAGTAGCCTTTATCCAGGGTGTTGTCCATTTGTGCAATGGCATCGCGGTCTGCCAGAAGGAGGCCCTTCATTTTGAATCGTTTCAGCAATTCCTGTCCCGCCTGTTCTGACGTCATGCCGTTCGCTGATTGCAGCAGCGGATTATGCACGTGAAAATACAGCGTTCCTCCAGGCATCGCCGATTCTCCCAGCCACTCTTCGGCCGCACTAAGCAGCACTTCCAGATACGTAAGCATCTGCAGGGACAGTCCATAGTACACTTCGTGCAATTTGAGATCGGTCTGGCTCGATTTGTAGTCAATGACCCGCAGCAGCAGACCATTCTCCCCTTCAGCCACATCAACCCGGTCAATTCGGCCCACAATCTCCATCACACATCCATTCTCAAGTTCGAACCGCAGTGGCGGCAGGGGTTTCCCTGGCCCAAAATCCAGTTCAAGCCCAATGGGTTCAAAACTTCCCCGCCTGGACTGCTCACCCAGAATGATCGAAGCCCGGCTAACAATATCCTTCAGCTTACGGAAAATATAACCGTATCGCTTCGTGCTGAGCAAAATCTCTCCCTGCAGCTGTGGCGCAATCTGCTCCACGGTCTGCTCTGCTTCCTTCCGGCATTGTTCCGGAGAGAGGCTGCCCCAGCTTCGGTTCTCTTCGCGCAGCCGTATAGCCAATTGACTTAGAGCTGCATGGAACAACTGCCCAATATCCGGTGCCTGAAGTCGATATAATTGCCGTTCTTTTAAACGTAATCCATGGGAGGCAAAATGGGAGAACGGACACGCCACAAATCGTTCCATCCGCGAAACACTCGTCCGTACCTCTGTACCATATAATCGGCGACTCGTCGAAGTACGCAATGGTAGAGCCCGATTACGATAAAAAATCGATCCCAACAATCGTTCCAACTGGGGTCTTCGAGCCTCATCGGACAGATGCCAGTTGTAGACCGACCACCAGAGTTCAGGAATCTCCTCACCACGGCGCCATCTACGCAATTGTCCAATCAGAACAGACAGACTCTGCTCCGGATGAATGACATAAGGCCAGTGGGTCTCTTCTGAATCCGTTACCGGTGGCTGGGCAAGCAATGGTGATTCATTCAAACCAAACATTTTGCGTACATGCCTTACAATCTCCGATGGCAGCAGCGTTTTCCCCTCATCGTCAGCCACAGGGTAACTTAGCCACAATTGCCTGCTGGCCGCAGTCAGGGCGGTATATATCAGAAAACGCTCGTCCAGCATTCGTCTTGTTGTTCCCGGTCCAAGGCCCAGGCCCCGTTCGGTCAGCAGCTCCCGTTCCTGCTCGGTTAATACCCCATCCTCCTGCGGTACAGCCGGCAGTTCACCATCCACGGCACCCAGAATAAATACATATTGGATATCCTGCAGCCGCGTCCGATCCATGGAACCGACCAGCACCTGATCCAGCGCCGGCGGAACGAGTCCGAGCTTCAGTTCGGTTAAACCTGTCTCCATCAGACCAGCGAACAAATTGATATCCAGTCGTTCGGCTCCCATCATGTCCACCATCTGGTCCAGCAGATCCAGGACTGCTCCCCACATCTGACGATGTTCCCGCGAACGTTCCGGATCACCCTGCGCTGTTGCTTCAGCAGACATCACTTCCAGCTTCCATGGAATCTCTGCATCTTCCAGCAATCCATACAGGGCAGCACACTGTTCTCTGGCAGTCTTGGCCTTCATCATGCGTTTTTCAAAAACACCCATCGGATCCGTAATGACCGTTCGGCATTTTTCCATCAACGACAGCATTTGTTCACGGCCTCGGCTTCGACCTTCCTGGCCGTTGTCTTCCAGGGACAGACTCGGAACATATTTCCATGGTTTTCCGTCTGTCCAGCGGTATCCGTGGATCCCACAGGCAAGAATATAGTTTTCGAGCTGGTCCATATCTTCACGGGTAATGGAGCCATCACGAGGAAGCAGCAGATCCGTTTTAACACAGCGAAATACATCTTCATAACGCCAGCGACGACGAACGACATCAATTGCAGAACGAATGAATTCGGCGAGCGGGTGATGAAGCTCACTTCTTCTGCGATCCAGGAAGACTGGCACGTCATAGTCTCTGAACAATGGTTCAGCGATATCGGCATAGGCATCCAACTGACGAACGAGCACCGCCATGTCACGGTAACGCACACCTTCATCCTGAGCTAATCTGCGCATTTCCCGCAGGGCCCCTTCCATCTCTGCCCTGCGGTTTTCAGCTGCGTACATTTTGATGCCAGCATCACGGCCATCGCTTCTCCAACGAATTCGGCGGTCGAATCCTGATTCCAGATGGGCAAGACCCGGACTTTCCTCATATCTTGGTAAAACATCCGGCTCAAGCACTGACGTCTCGCTCCCAACGCCCAGATCATCCGCCATACCTTTGAGCCGCGCGTAAGCACTCGCGGTTGGATGGAAGAGATCCAGTTCACTGGGCAGTGCCCCATGATCATACGGTCGATCCAGGGTCAGTGTAATGGTTACGGAAGAAGCCTGAAGCATCAACCGTCCAATCACACTCATTTCCTGCGGGGTAAACCCCTGAAAACCATCGATCCATATCTGAGCATCCTGAAGAAGCGCACTTTCTGACAAACGATCATTCAATTCTGTCAGCGTGTCTTCATCATCGATGTAGAGTTCCGTTAGTTCCTGTTCATAGTCACGATATATAAGAAGCAGATCATGTAACTTATCCCCCAAAATTGGTGCCGAAGAAGATGAACTCCATGTAGAAAGCCCTACTTCCAATGAACCGGGATCAAGTTCATATCGCTTAAATTCGCTATATAAATCATTCAAATGCCCGATAAATCCCAACTGGTTGCCAGAGGCACCAAAAAGCTTCAACTCTTCCTTGCGCCGCTGAAGCACTTTATAGAGCAGCATCTTTTTCCCCTCGGCTCCGATTGGAATACGTGCAGAACCACCAGCTTCCTGCATAACACGATAGGCCAATCGGCGAAAACCCAGCACTTCGGCGCGCATGGTACCTTTGATCGCACCCGAAGAAACCAAGGCCTGCTCAGAACGAAACGAACTCTGCTCCGGAACCAGCCAAATGAGAGGTTTACCTTGGGGTTCCTGTTGAAGCTGAGACGTAATTTCCCGGGTAATCAGCGTCGTCTTCCCGCTGCCTGCCCGGCCAATAATAAAGCGTACGGACATGTTTAATCCTCCAAACCGTCACGAACAAGATTTTAATTCTCAGTATAACATATCTGACCTGGTTCGGAACATACGTTTGCCACAATCCGGTAAAGCCAAGATGATCTCCTGTAACAAGAAAAAGCCCACAGCTTATAACCGTGGACTTGTTTCGTGATGTAATCTAATAAACCAGGAGGAATCAGTTTGTTTTGCTGCGCACTTCAAAAATGGCAAATTTCAAGTAATGGCCCTCATCAACACCCAGAATTTGCGGGTGATCCTTACCTGCAGCTTTCCATTCGATCAAACGCAGCACTTTGCCTGCATCTTCGGCTGCATCCGCAATCGTTTCCAGGAAGAGATCAGGGCGCATATGGTACGAACAGCTTGCCGTTACCAAATATCCACCCTCATTAACAAGCTTCATGCCATGCAGGTTAATATCCTTGTAGCCACGGCATGCTCCTTTAACTGCGGATTTCGTTTTGGCAAAGGCAGGTGGGTCAAGGATGACCACATCAAATGTTTTACCGCCGCCGGCTGCAAGCGCTTTGGAGGTATCCACTTTCTGTTCAGCTGCCCGTGCGCGTACGGAGCGATCATCTATTCCTTTGACCTGTTCACGTAAGTATTGGAATGCATCAGCGACAACAAACTCTACCCGATCTGTGAAGCCGTTTAATTCTACATTGGTGCGGGCACTTTCAATAGCATGCTCTGAAATATCAAGGCATGTCACTTTTTTGGCCCCATATTTACAAGCGTTCAATGTGAAGCTGCCTGTGTGTGAAAAACATTCCAGTACTGTAGCGCCGTCCCAGTACGGGAAGGTCACCACTTTACCGCTTTTATTCACGGGTAACAGCTGCTCACTTCCATCTTGTTCCACGTGCTGCATGGTGATTCCGCTTTTGTAACCCCAGCCCTTCATGAGAGGTTCAATCGCTGCCCGATTCTCACGCTGGTCGAAGAAATAACCCGTTTTCTGACCTTCTACGATATCCACTTTAATGAGTAATCCATTTTCGGTTACCGTCACATGGCGTGGACAGTCCCCATACAGCGGTCCTTTCGTCTGCTCCAAACCTTCCAACTCACGAATAGGCACGTCACTGCGCTCATAGATCCCCTCCGGCTGCATCACTTCGATCAGAGCCTGTACGATGGCTTCACGGCAGCGGTCCATTCCCAGCGTAAGCAGCTGCACAACGAGAATACTGCCAAAACGATCAACGATCAGACCCGGCAGAAAATCAGCTTCGCCATAAACCAGACGATAGGCCTCACCATCCCGAATAAAGCGTTCCCGGTGACGCAAGCAGTCACTGAAACGAGCAGCGAAAAAAGCCGTGTCCATTTGTTCAAACTCCAGCGGTTGATAGGAGACGACTCTCACTGTAATTTGTGATGCCGGGTTGTAGTACCCCGTTGCCAGATAGCGGCCTTGATGATTCAGTACATTGACCAGATCTCCCGGTTCCGGGTTCCCGTCAACTGAGGCAATTTCGTTGTTATATATCCATGGATGTGCATGTTCAAGCCGCTTTTTGCGACTGCGTTCCAGTGTAACCGATGGCAAGGTAAATCCACTTCCTTTGTTGTTAGTTAGTTGAAAAGATAGGTTTAGTGCAAAGGGAGACGCTACGGGGTCGGCTTGGTCTTCCGATCGCTGTTATCCCCAGATTTTTTTTCGATCCCCTTTTCTCTAAGGGAAAATCCGGGGATAAAGGCGAACGCTTCGCTTCTTCAGATCCAATTCCGTCCCCTCCGCTCCGTTTGCACGAATCACCGTATCGTTTGAATTGT
>NZ_JBFOLB010000002.1:620696-1060323 GCF_047246825.1 Paenibacillus xylanilyticus
TCACCGTATCGTTTGAATTGTGGGGTAGGTATGTTAAGACAGATCCAAATCCAAAGTAATGCTACCATTACGGGGACAGCTTGGTCCTCCGATCGCTGTTATCCCCAGATTTTTTCGATTCCCTTTTCTCTAAGGGAAAATCCGGGGATAAAGGCGAACGCTTCGCTTCTTCAGATCCAATTCCGGCCCCTCCGCACCGATTTCCTCCAGCTGTCATGGTTGTCCTCACTTAATCATAAGATGAGATAACGATAGGCACGGAAGGAATGATGGAACAAGATGTTCAGAGATGTTGTGCTGCCGCTACTATATGGGCTGATCATTTTTTTTGGCGGAATGAAGCTAATGGAAACGGCCTTGCAGCGAATGGCTGGGCCGATGCTGGCCGGATGGCTTAATCGGGCCACCTCAGCTCCATGGAAAGGCATGGCTTTCAGTGCAGGGGCTACAGCGTTATTGCAGAGCAGTACCGCTGTTACGGTGCTCACCATCGGCCTCGCGAATGCAAGGTTAATTACCTATGGTCGAACTCTTGGCATAATCCTGGGTACAAACATCGGTACATGCCTGACAACCGAGTTGGTTGGATTACAGATTGGACGTGCTTCCCTGCCTCTGCTTGTCATTTCCCTTACGGGATGGGCGATCTTTGTCGTTCTTACTGAACGCAATCAGGCAGCTCCTGAACGCACGCGAAAATCCCTGTTTAACATACAATGCAGCTTTCTTGCAGCTGCAGGATTCGCTTTGGTCATGACCGGAATTCAAGTCATGCAGTCCATCGCCGTTCCTCTGCGCAGTATGGGCGTATTTCAGTGGTTTCTGGATCGCTCGGCTGACAGCTTATGGTGGGGGTTCCTGGCAGGCGCCTGCCTTACGGCACTCATTCATAGCAGTGCCGCTGTCATCAGCATGGCGATAACATTAGCAGCCACAGGTGTACTGCCTGTGGAGATCGGTATCGCCATTGTGATCGGGTCCAATGTCGGGACCTGTATCACCGCCGTAATTGCAGCCGCTGGCGGAGCATCCGCGGGCAAATTCGTCGCAGCCTCCCATGTTGTATTAAACATTGCGGGAGCCCTGCTATTTATGCCGCTGATCGGCCAGCTTCATGCAGTTTCGGCCTGGCTGTCAGCGGACAACGGGGCACAGATTGCCCATGCCCAGACCCTTTTTAACATCATCAGTTCACTGATTGCTCTACCGTTCTGCTATCTGCCAATCTGGCACAACAAACCACCGGCCTCCAACCCATCAGCGAAGTCACCCGCAGCTTAATGCTCGGCTCCTTAAGTCTGAACATTACCAAGCTTCGCTGTACGGGAAAATACTATACGTTAATGCCCAGCTTGTTTAGTGCCACACGCAAGATGTTATCGTTGTTGTCGTAGCCGTTTTGCTGCTGTCTGGACCAGGCCTCTTGTGGTGTATACCAGTCGACTCCCTTGATCTCCTCAATCTGGGGCTGCAGGTCTCCACTCTCTGCTTCAACGAGATAGTAGTGAACTTCCTTATCTACCGGACCAAACTCTACATGCTGATACGTGTAAGCGATGATATCGACAGGCTCGACAATTCGACCTACCATGCCTGTTTCCTCCAATATTTCGCGTAATGCCGTTTGCTCAACCGTTTCTCCTGCTTCCATCTTGCCCTTGGCAAGTGTAGTTTTGCCATATCGATCAACGATGAGCTGAATTTGAAGACCCCCGTCTTCACCAGTGCGATAGACAACTCCGCCAGCCGAAATTTCTTTTTTGTTCATGATGCTCTCCCCCGTTCACGAAAATGTCTTGCCTATAGTTGAAAAAGAAGGATTTCACTCCCTCGGGTACGCTCCCCAAGGAAATGAAATCCTTGCTTTTGACGCCTCGATTACATCGCTGCGGACTTCAAATTATCTTCCAACACTCGAACCAGTGTGGCCTGGCTTTCATTTACACCAGCTTCAGTCAATTTGACGCGGCACACTTTGCCAATCATGTCCGTGGAGCCATCGAATACAAGCTGAATATAGTTATCGCTATAACCATGCAGTTTTCCGCTGCCTTCACGGCCTTTGGCTTCACCTTCCGGAATGACATCCAGCACCTGGCCTACAAATTTCTGTGCATATGCCAGCTGCATTTGCTCAGACAGGTCGATCAGCTCATGCACACGTGCATTCTTCACTTCTTCATCCACCTGGTCTTCCATCCGGGCTGCCGGCGTTCCTGTACGTTTGGAGTATGGGAACACGTGCATTTCCGAGAAACCAATTTTCTTCATCAATTCATATCCGTTACGGAACATTTCATCCGTCTCACCCGGGAACCCAACAATAACGTCTGTGGTAATAGCCACATCCGGCATTGCTTCGCGAATCCGAAGCATTTTGTTGTAGAATTCTTCGGTTGTGTATTTGCGGCGCATGCGTTTCAATACGGTATCGTCACCTGCCTGCAACGGAATATGGAAGTGCCGTACAAGCTTGTCCGAACGTTTGATGACGTCCAGCATACGATCATCGATCTGGCTCGCTTCAATGGAACTGATGCGGATTCGCTCCAGCCCTTCCACTTTATCCAGATCCCACAGCAGGTCTGTCAGATCATAGTTCTCCATATCGTCACCATATCCACCCGTGTGAATGCCTGTCAGTACAATTTCCTTATATCCGGCGTTCACGAGTTGGTGAGCCTGTTGAACAATGCTGTTTGCTTCACGGCTGCGGGAGAGCCCGCGGGACCATGGAATAATGCAGAACGTACAGAAGTTGTTGCATCCGTCCTGAATTTTGAGGAAGGCACGCGTACGATCCGCAAAGTCCGGCACGTCCATTTCCTCAAACACCCGAGTCTTCATAATGTTTCGTACCGCGTTCACCGGTTGGCGGGACTCCTGAATTTCCCGAACGTAAGGCAGAATTTTATCCCGGTCCTGAGTTCCGATGACGAGATCAACACCAGGAATGTCAAGAATCTCTGCAGGTGAAGTTTGGGCGTAACAGCCCGTTACAGCCACAATGGCATCCGGGTTGCGCCGGATGGCACGGCGGATAATTTGACGGCTCTTTTTGTCACCGGTATT
The DNA here is from genome assembly GCF_047246825.1 of Paenibacillus xylanilyticus. Lineage (GTDB taxonomy): Bacteria > Bacillota > Bacilli > Paenibacillales > Paenibacillaceae > Paenibacillus > Paenibacillus xylanilyticus_B. The sequence goes on from NZ_JBFOLB010000002.1 coordinate 623,769, forward strand.
CGTTACCGTACATGTGTTAATCAAATATACATCTGCTGTCTGTTCATCGAAGTCCACCTGATCGTATCCTTCATTTTTGAACAGCTGCCAGATGGCCTCTGTATCATAAAAGTTAACTTTGCAGCCCAAGGTGTAAAACGCCACGGATGGCATAATTACATTCCCCCCATTTCTCCGGATTCGTATAAAACACAAGTCAGCGCCGCCATCCCTGCTGTCTCGGCACGCAAAATGCGTTTGCCCAGCCCAACGGATACCGCGCCTGCCTGATCGGCTTCCAGCGTTTCCTTTTCGGAGAACCCGCCTTCAGGCCCGACCACGATCAACACGTCTGCAGCCGTACCAGGTGCCAGCTGTTCAATAAACGGCTTCAGCGCATCGCGCAGCTGTTTGCCGTTCTCCTTTTCATAACAATAACATACCAAACTATAGCCCTCAAAAGAAGACAGCAGCCCTTTCCAGGAAAGTGGCTGCTCGACGGATGGAATGCGATTCCGATGACTTTGTTCAGCGGCTTCCTTGGCAATTTTGCGCCACCGCTCCAACCGTTTGCCTTCTTTCTTGGCATCATATTGTACAATCGTACGTTCCGAGAGGAAAGGTACAAACGATACCGCTCCAATTTCGGTACATCTCTGAATGACCGTCTCCATCTTGTCGCCTTTTGGCAAACTCTGGGCCACCGTTACACGAATGCGAGCTTCATGGTCCATTTCCAGAGACTCCACGATCGCTGCCGTTACCTGTCCGGCTTCAATACTTTCAATCTCCACTAAAGCCTCACGACTCTGTCCGTCGCTGACAATCAGTTTATCTCCAGGTTTGCCACGCATCACTTTACCGATATGGCGCGCATCATCTCCCAGAATGACAACAGAATGCTCCGTAAGCTGTTCTGCAGATACAAAATAACGCTGCATGGGTCAATCCACCTATTCTTTCCTGTTATGACTGGCATTCACCCCGCCAATTGGCAGGCGTGAATCCAATCGCCACAGATGATCATACAACTTTTATGTCCTTCTGACCAGCATTTCAGTCCAAAATATCTTGAATCTTCCCTTATGAAAAGAGGCCCAAAATCAAATACGAGAAATCAACATACATGTTATAAGCCAACTGATATAAAGGCTGGATCGTTACTCTTTGCAGAGGGGGAATGATCAGAATCAAGAGAAAGATAAAAATGGACCATTGTTCCACTCCTTGAAGCTTGCGACTGATCGATGGTGGTAATATGTCTTCAAGAATTCGATAACCGTCCAGAGGTGGGAGTGGAATCATGTTAAACAAAAACAAGAAAAAGTTCGTCAGGTTAAACATATAAAAGAAAGTCGAAATCGCTGTAAACAAGCGTTCATTCTCAATACCGCCCATTACGCCAGAACCAACCAGCGAAGCGTATATAATCGTTCCGACAACTGCAAGCAGCAAATTACTGAGCGGTCCAGCAAAGGATACAATGACACCCATTAATCTGGGTTTATCAAAGTTCGCTCGGTTTACCGGAACAGGGCGTGCCCAACCGAACCCGGCAATGACAAGCAGCAGCACACCAAACAGATCAAAGTGTACTACCGGATTAAGGGTGACCCGACCCAGCAGCTTGGCGGTCGGATCACCGAATTTATTGGCAAAGTACGCATGTGAAAACTCATGAACGGTAAAAGCAATCAGAATGGTCAGCAGGAAAAACGGGAGCTGATCAATGGGATAACGAAAGAGCGAATTCAGAAAGTCCATGCGTTACCTCTTTCTGGCAACATAAGCCAGCCAGTCCTCATCACGATGGACCGCACTAATTTCAAATCCGGACGCAACGAGTGCATCGTGCACGACCTGCTCTTTATTTTTCCAGATACCTGAAGCAATATAGACACCGCCTGGTTCCAGTGCATTATATACATCATCAATAAACAGCATAATAATCTCGGCCAAAATATTGGCTACGATGACTTTCACAGGCAACTGAACGCCTAATGCAGGATCCTGGTTTCCGAGAACTGATAGCAAATCACTCTCTTTCACCGTAATTTGTTGCTCCAACCCGTTCAGATGAACATTTTCCTTGGCACTCGATACCGCTACCGGATCAAGATCCAGCGCCAGTACATGTTTTGCCCCAAGCCGAATGGCGCCAATCGCCAGAATACCCGAGCCAGTACCCACATCAATGACTTCCTCACCGCCCTGGATTACCGTTTCCAGTGTCCGCAGGCAAAGAGATGTTGTCGGATGTGTACCGGTACCAAAAGCCATACCCGGATCCAGTTCGATAATTTTTTCCTCCGGACTTTCCGGTGTGTAGTCTTCCCATGTCGGTTTGATCGTCAAACGATCAGAGACGCGTACCGGCTTGAAATACTGTTTCCAGGAATTTGCCCAGTCATCCTCATCCACGGTACGAATCTCATATCGAATCTCACCCGCATCAATATCAAATTCAGAAAGCTGCTCAATTCTCGGGTTAATCTCGGTTTTTAATGCTTCCATATCCGTACCTTCCGAGAAATAACCTTTAATGACAGCCAGACCTTCAGGAATGTCATTCAAAGGCAGTTCATACCACTGACCGTAAGACGTATCACGTTCTTTATTTAATGTACCGGACTCTTCGATCGAGACGCCTCCAGCACCTGCTTCATGTAAAAAATTCGAGATCATTTCCACAGCTTCTTCTGTGGTATGTATTGTTAGTTCATGCCATAACATACTTGATTTTTCCTCCTCATTTTTCAAACATCCCAATCATTGTACTACACAAGGGAGCAGGAGTACAAAACCGCGCCTGTGAATTCAAGCAAAAAACAGGATACCCGCAGTCTAACTGCTTGGATATCCTGTCTGAATTGTGGCCAAAAGAGTTTTGATCATTCAGCAAAAGCGCCCGCCATTCTGTGTAATCATTTCAGCAGCCTGCGGAAGATAATCACTCGGCACAGAAACGGTGAGCAATATCTCTTGTCGGGATGGACCTGAAGCGCGATCTTCCGAAATATCCATAACCTGGCCGTTAGATAACATCTCGGTCTCATCGCTGATAAGTGCAAGCACATTTAGTTCGCCGCTGAATCCCCCTGTCAAAGTAGTAGGCGCTTCATCCATATCACCCTGTGTATCTTCATTTCTTGAAAGGGATTCATTCGTAAGGCTTTGGATACTCAACTGATTCGGATGCAGCAATGACAAAGCTCTTCGGGCAGATTCAGCTTCAGACCAGCTTGTGAAGACTGCCTCAATGATTACAGCAGAACGTTCTTCATTCATGAAGCTCCCGTCCCTGACGACGATCCGCCGCTTCGCTGCGACGCAAAGCCTCTACGTCATCATGATCCGCAACTTCAGCGCTGAATTCGACATCTTCGTTTTTTGCGGATTGCATCCGTTTCATCTTTTCCGTTTTCGTCAAAATCTTGCCCGGGCGTTCGTGCTCTGCCATCGTTAACTCCTCCTTCAAATTAAGTCGATCACTGTTTACCTGTTAGATCATTCCACCAGCTTGTTCAATAATGGATAACGCACGGTGATGTACTGCTTCGTCCACAACGACGGTTAACAAAACATCCTTTCCGGTAGGACCTCCTTGTCCACCATCACTCATGCCACTCGCTGAGGGATCTGCTGCAGCCATAATTCCAGCGGTTGCATTCGTACCGAGCGCACCAGGCACCCACGATGAATAGCTGCCGGAAACCCCTGGTGTGTAAGAAGCCCCACTCGGACCTACACCCGCATAGCGGCTAAAACGATTGATGGACAAGTCTTCCACTCGCAAGGCTTCCAATTTTTTGGCTGCCCCTTCGGCCTGCTCCGGGCTGTTAAAATAGGCCAAAATATTTTTCTCGGTCATTAGGTTCACCTGCTTCCGAATATTGGCGCATACAGTTATGCATGATCATTCTCGCCCTGCTATCTTTCCGCAGTATTGCTCATATTATGCAGAAATCTCCCACATAAAGTGCACATCCTTAGGAGCAGCTTACATGCACTGTGGAAGTGGAAGAATAGGTCAAACCCTATAGCCTGTATATATGAAAAAAGGACACCCCGCGAAAAACCCGCTGTGGTGTCCTTTCAGATACTAATATTTAATACTCAATCTCCGCGGAAAGCTCGTTTCACCCGGTCGAAGAAGGATTGTTCATGTTCATGTGTCTGCTCCCCATCCAATGCAGCAATTTGACGGAGCAGATCTTTCTGCTCGTCATTCAGCTTGCTTGGTGTAACCACAACCACTTTCACATGTTGATCCCCTTGGCCCATACCGCGCAGGCGTGGAACCCCTTTGCCCTTAAGACGGAAATACGTTCCGGTTTGCGTACCGGCTGGTATTTTCAACTTCACCTTTTCAGTCAACGTTGGAATCTCAATTTCATCTCCCAATGCTGCCTGAGCAAATGTAAGTGGAATTTCGCAGTAAATATCATCGCCTTCACGCTCAAAGAAATCATGGGATTTCACACGAATGACGATATAAAGATCCCCTGCTGGTCCACCTCGCAGACCACCTTCGCCTTCACCTGTCATTCGCAGTTGAGCACCATCGTCCACACCCGCTGGAATGCGAACATGGATTTTGCGCTGCTTGCGGACTTTACCGCTGCCGCTGCATGTTGTGCATTTTTCTTCAATGATTTGACCAGAACCATTACAGTTCGAACAAGCACGACGATTAACCATGCGCCCAAATGGTGTGTTTTGCACGACTTCCTGTTGACCGCTACCTTGGCAGACGGAACAAGTTTTCGGCTTCGTACCCGGTTTGGCACCTGAACCATGACAGGTATCACAGCTTTCGGTACGCGGAATGGTAATGTCGGTTTCTTTGCCGAACACCGCTTCCTTGAACTCAATCGTCATGGTGTACTGCAGATCATTTCCCCGTTGCGGAGCATTTGGATCACGTCGTCCGCCGCCACCGCCAAAGAACATATCGAAGATGTCGCCAAATCCGCCGCCGCCGAAATCACCGCCACCGCCGAATCCACCCTGATTTGGATCGATATGACCATATTGATCATACTGAGCCCGCTTCTGGCTGTCGCTGACTACATCATAAGCTTCTTTTACTTCCTTAAACTTGGCTTCCGCATCTGCTGCCTTGTTCACGTCAGGGTGATACTGACGGGCAAGCTTACGGTATGCCTTTTTGATTTCCTCGTCGCTTGCATTTTTGCCGACGCCGAGTACCTCATAATAATCACGTTTTTCAGCCACTCTTCCACCCCCATAACATTCACCTTATCGCACATCGTGACAAAAGGAAAGTCAAAGCACGGAAGACCCGGCTATGACTTTCCCCTTGATCCGAACGTCACCGATGATTAATTCACGAAAAACCGTGAATTAGTTTTATTTTTTATCTTCATCCACGACTTCGTAATCAGCGTCTACGACGTTGTCACGTTTAGCGGAACCTTGTTGCTCTTCAGCACCTTGAGCTGCTTGTTCTTGTGCCTGTGCTTGCTCATACAGTTTAACGGACAGTTGTTGAACGATCTCTGTCAGTTCTTCTGTAGCGGCTTTGATGTCTTCCAGGTTGTCGGAAGCCAGTACGCCTTGCAGTTTTTCTTTTGCAGCATTGGCTTTTTCAACTTCACCAGCATCTGCTTTTTCGCCAAGATCTTTGATCGTTTTGTCCACAGAGTAGATCAGTTGATCTGCGCTGTTTTTCGCTTCAACAAGCTCTTTGCGTTTTTTATCTTCTTCTGCGTGCAGCTCAGCATCTTTCATCATTTGCTCAACTTCAGCATCGCTCAGACCGCTGGAAGAAGTGATGGTGATTTTTTGAGTTTTGTTCGTGCCTTTGTCTGTTGCAGATACGTTAACGATACCGTTCGCATCAATATCGAAGCTAACTTCGATTTGCGGAACACCACGTGGAGCCGGTGGAATATCTCCGAGCATGAAGCGTCCCAGCGTTTTGTTGCCAGCTGCCATTTCGCGTTCCCCTTGCAGAACATGGATCTCAACGCTTGGTTGATTGTCTGCATATGTGGAGAATACTTGGGATTTGGAAGTAGGGATCGTTGTGTTGCGCTCGATCATTTTGGTGAATACGCCACCTGCAGTTTCAATACCCAGGGACAGTGGAGTTACGTCAAGCAATACAACGTCTTTCACGTCACCTGTCAGTACGCCCGCTTGTACAGCAGCACCCAACGCTACAACTTCATCCGGGTTAACGCCTTTGTGAGGCTCTTTACCTGTCAGTTTTTTGATTGCTTCCTGTACTGCAGGAATACGTGTGGAACCACCAACCAGAACGATTTTGTCGATGTCGTTAGCTGTCATGCCAGCATCGCTCAGTGCACGGCGAGTTGGTTCAAGCGTACGCTCTACCAGACCTGCAGAGATCTCTTCGAATTTCGCACGGCTCAGGTTCAACTCCAAGTGCTGAGGAACGCCGTCAGCTACAGTGATGAACGGCAGGGAGATCGTTGTCGTCAATACGCCGGAAAGTTCTTTTTTCGCTTTTTCCGCCGCATCTTTCAAACGTTGAACCGCTGCTTTATCTTTACTCAGGTCAATGCCTTGGTCTTTTTTGAATTCGCTCACGAGGTAATCAATGATTACTTGGTCGAAGTCATCGCCACCCAGTTGGTTGTCGCCGCTAGTTGCTTTAACTTCGAAGAAGCCGTCACCCAGTTCAAGGATAGATACGTCGAAAGTACCGCCACCCAAGTCATAAACGAGAATCGTTTGGTCTTCGGATTTTTCCATACCGTATGCCAAAGCTGCTGCAGTTGGCTCGTTGACGATACGCAGAACTTCCAAACCTGCGATTTTACCTGCATCTTTGGTTGCTTGACGCTGGCTGTCATTGAAGTAAGCCGGTACGGTGATAACCGCTTGAGTTACCGTTTGACCAAGGTACGCTTCAGCATCGGATTTCAGTTTTTGCAAGATGATCGCAGAGATCTCTTGTGGAGAGTAGTCTTTGCTGTCGATTGTTTCTTTGTGGGAAGTACCCATATGACGTTTGATCGAGATGATCGTACGATCCGGATTCGTGATCGCTTGGCGTTTAGCTGTTTCACCAACAACGCGCTCTCCGTCTTTTTTGAAACCAACTACGGATGGGGTTGTACGTGCGCCTTCCGGGTTTGGAATAACGACAGCTTCGCCGCCTTCCATTACCGCTACGCAAGAGTTGGTTGTTCCTAAGTCAATACCGATTACTTTACTCATCGGAAAATTTCCTCCCTCAACTATTTAAAATGGATCAGATTGATCCTTATTTGCAGTTCTTCCTTATCGTGCTCTATGTGTGTAAACCTTTATATTAAACTTCGCCACATCTAACAAACAGTGGAGTCAGCCCATTATTCTGAAACCAAAATTATGAGCTGACTTTAACCATAGCCGGACGAAGTACTTTATCCTTCAGCATATAGCCTTTTTGGACTTCCTCCACAACGGTACCTTCTTCATACTCGTCGCTCTCCACTTGCATGATCGCTTGGTGGAATTCAGGATTAAACGGCTGTCCAACCGTATCCATTGCAGTCAGACCTTCATTGTTCAGCACGGTTTCCAACTGGCGGAAGATCATTTGAATGCCTTTGGAGAAGGATTCAGATTCCGTACCTTCCGGTACAGTAGCCATGGCACGTTCGAAGTTGTCAATAACCGGTACCAGTTCGGTGACCAGCTTCATTGAAGCATACTTCGCCAGCTCCTCTTTTTCCTTTTGTGTACGACGACGGAAGTTGTCAAAATCAGCTTGAGCACGGACAAAGCGCTGTTGATGTTCCTCAACCTCTGTCTTCAAACGTGCGAGCTCATCTTGCCCCTGATCTGCCATCTCCTCAGCCAGTGCTTCTGCAGCTCCTGCTTCGTTAACAGGTTCCTGGCTCTCTGCCGCTGTTGTGTCCTGCTGTTCCTGTTCTTCTGCTGCGAATGATTGCTCCTCTTTCAAGATGTTCACCTCCTTATAATAATGAAGTCGTTCACACCCGTATCTTTATCAGCATGCAACTTATTTGAAGCGATGCGTTAGCATAGCCGTTAAATCACGAGATAATGTATTTAAAATATGAATGACACGTGCATAATCCATCCGTGTGGGTCCCAGTATACCGATAGATCCCAAAGCTTCTCCATCCAAGGAATAGGACGCTGTAATTAAACTGCAGTTGGCGAAGGCTTCATGATCATTCTCGGTGCCGATCCGCACCTGAATACCTGATCCACCCGGCACGGGCATCATTAATTTCATGAGAGTTGGTGTCTCATCCAGCAGGTCAAGGATATCTTTTACCTTTTCGACATCTTTAAATTCCGGTTGAGTTAACATATTGGTTGCACCACTAAGGAAAAGACGATTGTCATGCTCGTTGTCAAAAGCACTATTTAGCACCTGCATAACTTCCTCATAGCGTGAAATATGCCGTTCCATCTCTTGCCCCAGCTCGGTGTACAAGCGGGACTTTAATTTGTAGATAGGCACACCCACCAATTTGGCGTTAAGCAAATTCACCACGTTCTCCATATCGGCTACCGAAATCTCCGGTGGAATTTGAACCGTCTTGTTCTCCACCTGACCTGTGTTGGTCACAATAATGGCCACAGCCGTATTTTCATTCAGCGGAAGCAGTTGAAAATGGCGCAGTGACGTGTGAAACACTTCCGGTCCGAGCAGGATTGAAGTATAATTCGTCATGTGTGACAAAATGACGGATGCATGTTGAATCACTTGTTCCATGACGTTCAGTTTTTCGGCAAAGAATGATTTCAGATCATCCAGTTCCTGTGGCTCCACCTGATTCCAAGGAACCAAATGATCGACATAATATCGATAGCCTTTATGCGAAGGAATACGGCCTGCAGATGTATGAGGCTGTTCCAGAAAGCCCATATCTTCGAGATCCGCCATTTCATTACGGATCGTAGCCGGACTGTATCCAACATCTCCCCTTTTGGAAATGCTCCGGGACCCTACGGGCTCAGCTGAACGGATATAGTCATCCACTATAGCGTTCAGAATCATGCGTTGACGCTCTGTTAACATGGTGAGTATTCCCTCCTTCTGACTGTACTGTCCCATGTCGTTAGCACTCCGGTTAGATGAGTGCTAAGCGGTAATACAAAAATACCAAACTGACGTGAAGATTGTCAAGTCAGTTTGATGAGTACACTCATCTATTTATAGTATAGACCAATCTTAGCAGGTCATAACAGCACTAGTGGCCAATTACGACAGAGAAAAGGACCCATGCTCAGACGAATGTTATTCTTCTGAAGCATGTGGTCCTTGTTTTGTTATGCGGATACGTTCAATTCCTTCAGTACCGCAATCTCATCGCAGCAGTCCTGCTTGCTGCAATGGACACAGTCCGTCCAAACCTTTTCCGGGAAGATCTCCTTGTTTACAACGGCAAACCCATTTTTGAGGAAAAAGGAGACCTCATATGTCAGCGCCATAACCTTTGGAATTTGCAGCTTCTCCGCTTCCTCTACCAGTCGGTCCAGCAGCAAGGAACCAATACCCATCCCTTTGTGGCCTTCGGAGATGCCGAGCGACCTGACTTCCACCAGATCATTCCCCAGACGGCACAGTGAGCCGCAGCCCACCACCTCACCGTTCACTTCGGCTACAACAAAGTGTTCCAGCTGGCGATGCAGTACTTCCCTTGAGCGCGGAAGCATAATCCCACGTTCGGCGTATCCCTTAATCATTTCAAACAATGGCTCAACATCTTCCGGCACGGCTTTTCTGCAAATCGCCGACATCCCGCTCTCCTCCTATACAAGCTTTCCAGAGGAAAGCTGACTTCGTAGTTGTTAACCAAACACGCTCTGTAAAATCAATATGAATAAATATACAACAGAGTGTATGGAATTTCAAGCTACGAATTCAGCGATATGGAGCCGATAAACTCGGCAAAAACGTCATTCCCGAACAGGATCCCCTGTTCACTAAGCCGGAAGCCATCTGACGTCCGTTCAAGCAACCCTGCGTTCAGCATTTTGCCCAGCGGCTTGGCAAATACGTCTTCGATGGATTCTCCAAACTGTTCACTAAAGCGTGAGGCGGATGCACCCTCCAGCATTCTTAATCCGACCATCATATAATCTTCCATGGCTTCTGCACGGTTGATCTCAAAATGATCCAGGCGTGGCAATCCGGCCCGAGATGCTTCGACATAAGGATTTATACCTTTAATATTCATATGACGCTCGCGGCCCACATATCCATGCGCACCGGCTCCAAGACCATAATAGTCCTCATTGCGCCAGTACGTAATATTGTGCCGGCTCTCGAACCCGGGTTTGGCAAAGTTACTGATCTCGTACTGGCCATATCCCGCTTCTTTCATTCGCTTCATTAATAGAAGATACATCTGCAGCTCATCATCCTCATGAGGAAGCGGCAGCTGATTCTTTTGATACAATGTATGGAAAAGCGTATTCTCTTCAACCTTCAAACTGTAAATGGAGTAGTGGGGCAGATCAAGCTCAAGCGCCTTATCAATACTCTCGTTCAGCATCTCTACTGTCTGATTTGGTAAACCAAACATCAAGTCAATGGACAGGTTATTCAACCCTGCCTTACGGGCATTCTCCAGACTGCGATATACATCGTCCGTATTATGAATGCGGCCAATGCCTGTCAACAGGTCATTTTGAAAAGCCTGCACGCCAAAGCTGACGCGGTTCACGCCGCCTTCTTTCATTACAGCGAGCTTCTCGGCATCCGTCGTTCCCGGGTTCGCTTCCATCGAAAATTCAATATTGTCCGCCCAATTCGGGAAATACGTTTTGACAGACCGCAAGAACACGGCCATCTCATCCGGCTTCAATGCCGTTGGTGTACCCCCGCCAACAAAAATGGTTTTGATTTCTCCCGGCGGATTCGCTTTGACCGTGTGTTCCATCTCCCGCTCCAACGCCTCAAGGTACTGCATTACAGGCTGGTCCTTCAGTACATAGGAGTTGAAATCACAATAGAAACATTTATTTGTGCAAAAGGGAATGTGAAGGTACACCGCTTGGGGTGCACCTGTTTTCCGGCTGTGTGCTGCCAATGTCATGGCAAGTCCCCCTCTATTTGAAAAAAGGAAAGCCATCCGGCTTCCCTTTCAGCTTGGTTTATTTAATATTCTGTAATTTAATTTGAATACACACGTTTCGTGGTGCACCTCAAATTAAATTGTTTAGTCATCAATTTTCAGAACCGCCATGAACGCCTCTTGCGGCACCTCAACGTTACCAACCTGTTTCATCCGCTTCTTACCTTCCTTCTGCTTCTCGAGCAGTTTCCGTTTCCGCGAGATGTCACCACCATAACACTTGGCAAGTACGTTTTTACGCATGGCTTTTACCGTTTCACGAGCGACGACCTTCGTACCTACGGATGCCTGGATCGGCACCTCGAACATTTGCCGTGGAATCAGCTCACGCAGCTTCTCACAGATAATGCGGCCGCGGTTATACGCCCGATCACGGTGAACGATAAAGGACAGCGCATCGACCTGTTCACTATTAAGCAAGATGTCCATTTTCACCAGATTGGACTGACGGTACCCGGACAGTTCGTAGTCAAAGGATGCATATCCTTTTGTACTTGATTTCAATTGATCGAAGAAATCATATACAATTTCGGACAACGGGATTTCATACGTAAGGGTTACCCGAGTTGTATCGAGATATTCCATATTTACATATTCGCCGCGTTTGTTTTGACAAAGCTCCATAATGGTACCTACATAATCATTCGGAACGATAATCGATGCTTTGACATATGGTTCCTCTACATAATCGATTCTTCCCACCTCAGGATAATTGGATGGGTTATCAATTTGCATGACTTCACCATTCGTTAAAGTCACATGATAGATTACGCTTGGTGCTGTTGTGATCAGCGGTATGTTGAACTCGCGTTCAATCCGTTCCTGAATAACATCCATATGAAGCAGTCCCAGGAATCCACAGCGGAATCCAAAGCCGAGTGCACTCGATGTCTCCGGTTCGAAGCTGAGGGAGGCATCGTTCAGCTGCAATTTCTCCAAGGCTTCGCGCAGATCCACATAATCGGATGTCTCAATTGGGTAGAGACCACAGTAAACCATTGGATTGATTTTACGGTAACCCGGTAAAGGTTCCGGTGTTGGATTTTTGGCATCTGTTACTGTATCCCCGACTTGGGTATCACCGACATGCCGGATACCTGCAACGACAAAACCAACATCACCGACGTTCAACTCGTCCACAATGGTCATACGCGGTTTGAATGCACCCACTTCGATAACATCAAATGATTTACCTGTTGCCATCATTTTGATTTTGGAACCTGACTTGATTTTGCCGTCAATGACACGGATATATACAATTACACCTTTGTACGGGTCATAGTGCGAGTCAAAAATCAGCGCTTTCAAAGGCTGGTCAGGATCGCCCTGTGGTGCAGGGACACTCTGTACGACTTGCTCCAGAATCTCTTTGATCCCGATGCCTGCTTTGGCCGAAGCCAGTACCGCATTGCTTGTGTCCAAACCGATGACATCTTCCACTTCCTGCTTAACCCGATCCGGATCGGCACTTGGAAGGTCAATTTTGTTGATGACCGGCAAGATTTCCAGATCATTGTCCAATGCCAAATATACGTTTGCCAGCGTCTGGGCTTCGATTCCCTGAGCCGCATCCACTACAAGCAGAGCACCTTCGCATGCAGCAAGACTGCGTGATACTTCATAAGTGAAGTCTACGTGTCCCGGCGTATCAATCAGATTGAGTAAATATTCTTCACCGTCATCGGCTTTATAGTTCAGGGCAACAGCTTGCAGCTTGATTGTAATTCCACGTTCGCGTTCAAGCTCCATCTGGTCCAGAACCTGCTCCTGCATTTCCCGAGTGGTGAGCGCACCTGTGTACTCCAAGATCCGGTCCGCAAGTGTTGATTTGCCGTGATCTATATGTGCAATAATTGAAAAGTTACGAATTTTACGTTGTCTTGCCCGAATGTCAGTCATTCCTTACCCCCAGAAACAGCCTAGTGTCAATCACTTCATTATAACAGTTGATGCAGGGTGCATCAATCCCGCGTTGTCTCAACTTTATAATAATCGTCCCGAATACAAATCTCCAGGGGTTTATTTTACCTACATCGAGCAGCTTTTTATTCAGCGACCCCGCTAAACAGCGAAACCACCCACTTAATTCCGTTATGAGACAGATTTTGAAGAAGCCCCGCTGTTTTGTCCGCAAGCACATCAACCGGAGCTTTGTTTTGTTCCGCCCCAAGCACCTGACTTGGGGTTTGTACGGGAACAATCGGCGTTTCCTTTTCTTCTTGTTGTACGGAAACAGCAGGCTCAGATTCGGCAGCGGGTTCTGTTTTGACAACGGCTGGGCTTACCTCAGGAACATCATCTATTTGAAAATCGCCTCCTGCCAGCTGCATTCCTAGCAGAACTCCTAATAACATAAATACAATAACGGTTACCATTCTTTTGCCGAATCTGGACACATCGCTCGCCTCCTGTCAGGTTATATCATAAAAATAATCAACTACCTTGTGACTGAGTACCTGTGCTGGCCTTATCCACGTTCTGATCTTCCCAATATACCTCGGCAATCATGTCTGCAAGTACTTTTGAAGTCCGCTTGAGCTCAGCCCCCGTATTGTCTATTCCCCCGATTTCTATCAAAATGCTGTTGGGTGAAAGAGTCTGATTGTATTCCCCATTATTTGCTCCGCCGCCATCCTTGCCCCAAACCCCTCTTGAGACACCGGGGTATTTTTCCTCAAGCTTTTTGTGGATTTTCGCAGCAAACGCTTCATTTTCTTGCCAGTTCGGATTCTCATGACCAATGATGAAATACACTTTGGCGTATCCCTTGCCATCTATGGTTGTGGTTGTTTTATTGTGACGTTGGGAATCCCGATGAATATCAATAAGGTAGGTAAGATCATCATTTTGAGCGAGAGCAGCTTTCACGGTCTGACGTGAATATTTATAAGAGTAGTTCCAGTTATAATCCTTCACTTTGGTCGGGTAATCATCTTTGGCATGTTCCACCCCAACGCCAAGTTTTTCCAAACTGTCTGACAGATAAGATCCAACTTGAAAAACATTGCCGGTTGATTTTCCTGAGGAAGGGTTGTCACTCTTGGTGCCAAGCAATGGATTGTATCCTTCGCGCGGATGGGAATGGTAGATAAGCACGGTTTTCTTGCCGGTTGAGGCTGTACCTTCTTGACCACCGTTCTTTGGCGGCGGATCTTCCTTCACTTCTCCATCCCCTGGCTCGTCCGTTTCGGGGGGATCCGTGTTATCCTGACCCGGTGGAATATGCAGGTCACCATCTGACTTGCCTCCGCCAGCAGAAGCGGTATCGGTCAGTCCTGGACCAGGTTGATAATCTTCAGGTGCTTCGGCCTTTTCATTCCCTGAGCCTGGCCTAAGCAAAACCGGTTGATTGGAACCCATGCCAGGCATTTCTCTTGCGATCAGGCTTTTGGGGTCCTGTGGATTCACATTGGTAAGAAGTTGGAATACAAATGTAGTCAAATTTTCGCCGGAGAATGCAGAAGTCTGCTCCTTCTGGGTCAGGTGAGGCATCTCCATGCCGAGCATGTCCACAAAAAAGCGGCTGGAGACGCTACTCGCGAACCCTTTCATGGAAGATACCGGAGAATTGTTCAACCGTTTTTCTGCCATACCTCCGAGGCCGAGTACTACAAAAAACAGAGCAGATATAATCATAAGCAGCAGCAACGTACGGCCCATGGCCAGCACGTGCAGACATCTTTTTTTCCACTTCCCAATATTCCAGGCCAATATTTTGTTCATTCATCTGTCTCCTTCCTGCTGGACAACTCTTATACTTCAACTCTATGAGCCTGCCAGATTTGATAGAACAGGAATTAGAAGAAAGACACAAAAAAGAAAGTCCGATAGATTCGGACTTCCTGGCCGGGCTTTTTTAAAGTTAGTGAGTATAAGCTGCAACGTTATCCGGATTCACCGCATCATGCAGTGCGGCATTCAGACCGCTAGCAATCACGTTGGCGATTCCCTCGATGAATTCATCAATTTCCTTTGGCGTAACAATCAAGTCGTGACCAAGTGGCTCCAGAACCTCTTTCACCAGACTTAACCGATCTTGCTCACCGATATCGTCCAGCATACCCATAATTTGTTTGGTCTGGTCTGTCTCTTGGCGGAAGTGTGCACTCATCATTTCAATGACATTATTTACTATAGTGGAGGCATAACATACGGTCGGTACACCGATGGCGATACATGGTACTCCCAAAATTTCTTTGGTAAGACCACGCCGCTTGTTACCAATGCCTGAACCAGGATGTATGCCGATATCGGCAACCTGAATCGTTGTGTTGACACGTTCGAGAGAGCGGGAAGCCAGCGCATCGATAGCAATGATGGCATCCGGTTTGGTGCGGTCCACTATCCCTTGAACGATGTCGCTGGACTCAATGCCTGTAGTACCAAGCACACCAGGGGCAATTGCACTAACTTCCCGGTAACCTGGGGCTACCTGATCCGGTACCAATTCGAAGTACTGACGGGTTACCATTAAGTTCTCAACCACCAGCGGGCCAAGTGAGTCAGGCGTTACGTGCAAATTGCCCAGACCGACAATCAGCACTTTGGATGTCTTGTTAACACCCGCTTTGGTCAAGAAATCCTCCATCTCCCTCGTGAATTCTGCCGCCACACGCTCCTGAAGGTCTGTATCACCGTTACGAAGTGACGGGACTTCCAACGTGACGTAGTGTCCCTTAACGCGTCCGATTGTTTTTGCGGCAGCATCGTTCAGCACATCAATCCGTGTGATGGTAATGCCGTCTTTTTCTTCTACGTCTTCCCGCAGCCCGGGAATCGTTTGTTTCTTTGAACCCTGAGCCATCTCCTTTGAGTCGATTGCCAAGTCAGTACGAACGGTATAGTTCTGTAAATCAAGCGTCATCTGTTCCTGCCTCCCTTACCGCATTTGAGCATATTGTGTGGGGAAAAGGGGTTCTTTATGCAATGCCGAGAACACTATAGGAATATTTGTTGCATTTTACATGCTAGCGTGCTAGAATATTTTAAGTTGTGAAACGTTTGTATTCATGCGAATGCCTTACAGGAGGTGAATGTAATGCCAAACATCAAATCCGCTGTTAAACGCGTAAAAACGAGCGACAAGCGCCGCGCACTCAACGCTTCCCAGAAATCCGCACTCCGTACAGCTGTTAAAGCTGCTGATGCTGCTCTGGTAAGCAACGAAGTTGATACTGCAAAAGCTGCGATTCAAGCTGCTTCCAAAAAGCTGGACAAGGCTGTAACTAAAGGTCTGGTTCATAAAAATGCTGCAGCACGCAAAAAGTCTCGCTTGGCGAAAAAACTGAACGCTCTTTCCGCACAAGCGTAAGAAGCGTTACTTATACGATCCAATGGAAAAATCCTGAACAGCACCGAGCTTTCAGGATTTTTTAGTATCTGATCTGATAAGTACCAAACAAAGAGCCCTTATCTCAATTGATCTTTTGTCGATCGAAATAAGGGCTCTTTTGTTATCCATTTTTTTGGACTTACTATGTGTCGTTTATGCTCCAAGCCTGAGCAGAAACAACTCCAAACCAAGCACTTTATCAACTGCACCTGTTTTCATTTGGTAATCCAGTTCACTAAGATGACTCAGAATGTTTCTCAGCCGTTCTGGCTGGAATTTGCGCGCCTGTTCTCCGGCAATTTTAACAGCGTACGGATGCAAACCAAGCTGGCTGGCAATTTGCTGCTGTGAGTAGCTTTGCTGGCCAAGCTCTTTTACCTGAATCATAATTCTGAACTGTCGAGCAATCAATGCTGCAATTTTAATAGGCTCCTCACGCTGTTTCAGTAGTTCATAAAATAGCCCCAGCGCTTTTTCCAAACGTAAATTGGCTAATTCCTCCACCAAAGCAAATACATTCTGCTCTGTGCTGCGCGCCACCAATGATTCAATATCAGCATGATGGATCGTACCGCCATTACCAGCGAATAGACACAGCTTGTCTACTTCAGCAGACAGTGTTTGCAATCCTGTTCCTGCATAGCTCACAAGTGTCTCTGCGGCTCCCGCTTCAAAAGTCACATCACGCTGCTTCGCAAGCTTTATGATCCAATTCAGCAGTTCTTCCCCGCTCAGTGGTGCAAAGGCGAGAACGACCGCCTGTTTCTTGACCGCTTTCACCAGCTTTTTACGTTCATCCAGCTTGTCCCCTTGCGCGAGGAAAACGATCGTACTGTAATCTGCCGGATTATCCATATAGGTAAGCAGCCGATCCACCTGGTGTTCGATCTTGGAGTCCTTACCTGCAGTAAACAGATTCGCATCCCTTACAATGATTAATTTTCGCGGGACCAAAAAGGGAACCGTTTCCGCTTCCTCAATCACCACTTCAACAGGTGTTTCAGACAGATCGTACGGAATAATGGCGAAATCCCGATGCTCTTCCTCGATAACCTGTTCTTTTAACATCTCCGTAAATTGCTGTATCTGGTATTTCTCCGTTCCGTACAGCACGTATATCGGAGCCGTCTCCCCATTGCGAATTGCCTTTGTTGCACTTTTTACATCCATCACGGTGCCCCCTATCCCTACTATCCTACCAGAAAACACGACAGACAACAAAGGGGCCCTGCATCCGTTAAACGAATGAAGGCCCCCTGGTCCTACATCTATATAAACGAGAACACCAGCAATTCTAGAAAAGGCTGGTTCCCGGTCATACGACGTCAGTTGTGCCAACTGAGATAGGACGTTATTGATACATTCAGTATATTCTTGCCACCCTTGAAATGTTCTGCTGATTCGAGAAAGCAGGCTCGCATTTCCGGATTATTTTGTGGTAGTTTCACCTGCTGCTGAAGGTACAGTAAATGAATTTTTTACCGTGGATCCGTCCTTGTCTGTCTCATAGTTAAACAAGGTGCTGTCGCTGGACCAGCTGGCAGTCTTTAAGGTTCCTTCCAAGTTACGCTGTTCAACTAGATTAAGAACATCTGGATCCGTTGCTGATTTCGAATAAATACTTAGTTGATTGTCAATCAGCATCACTACATAGGTTCCGTCCGGTGACTTCCATTCCTTCGAAGTCATGGTAGACGCTATGCCTTGATTCGGTGCGGCAATCCCTTTGTTACCATTTGATTCGGTTCCTGTCTCGGAATCGGGAGATGCCGTATCCTCAGTCGGCTCTTCGGAATTGACATCAGGGGTTACAGCTTGAGAGTTAAATGATTCAGCCTCTCTGTTGTCCGATTCGCTTCCTTCTTTTTCATCCGCAACTGCAGGAGGTTCAGCAGTTGAAGACGAATCCTGAGTTTTTGGCTGCACATCCTGGCCTTGATCCTGGCTCTTCTGACTATCGGAAGCATTCGGGCTGGAAGGACTATTTTGAGCTTCCGTACTGTTGTCCGTCTCAGACCCTGGATCTGGCTGTTTTGGCGTTTGGTTGTCCGATACCTCAGGCTCCTGTATCTGGTCCGATCCATTTTCTTCAGGTACAGTCTCTGGATCTGTTCCTTCTGTCATGGACGTCGGATTCTCCGAGTCGTCTAACAATGGGCTGCTTTTATTCTCAGACGATGAAGCTTCGTCATTCTCAACTCCCCGGCTTAACGAATTCGGATCGGTACCATCCGTCTCTTGGGCGCTGCCCGAACTCATCATCACGGACTCGGCATTTTCAAGTTTCTCCGGTTCATAACCCCAGATTGCAAACCCAAGCACCACGGCTGCTGCCGCAGCACCCATGGACATCCGGCCCACCATGGAATTAAGCCATCTTTGCTTCGGTTTCCGTTCGCTTGATCGTTGTAGATTCTCGAATGCAGCAGGGACAGGACTCATTTCCTGTATTGTACTGCTTTGTTCCCTCCGTGCATCATCAATCGCATCCAATTGAGGCATAATGGCATCAACCAAACTGAACTTCGGGGTCACCTGCGGCAAATCTTCCAATTCCCTGGAAAGAGCTCTAAGCAAACTAAAATTCTCGGCGCACTCCGGGCATTGGGCCACATGCTGCAGCATCTGCGCAGTTTCCGCTTCGCCCAGATCATGATCCAGATACCGGTGCATCCATTCCACCACCTCTTCGCATTTCATCCTGTCACACCACCTTTCTGATATTCCTGTAGTAGATTTTGCAATTGCTGTCTGGCTCTGAATAGATAAGATTTGACTGTATTCAGCGGAAGATCAAGACAATCCGCAATTTCGTTATACGATAAGTCCTGCAAATACCTTAGTACAATAACGGTTCGATGATGCTCTGGAAGTTTGTTGATCGCATCCTGAATGTCCTTTGCAACATACGTGGACATCACTTCAAATTCCACATCCTGATTATCCTGAAAAACCATTTCGTGTTCGTCAATGGAGACCGAGGGCTTGGTTCTTCTGAATTTATCGATACAGATATTGGTTACAATGCGCTGTACCCATGTTTTAAATTGGGCCTTTTCCTCATAGGAATTAATTTTGGTATAAATTCGGATTAAAGCTTCCTGAGCAGCATCCAAAGCATCTTGTTCATTATTTAAAATGTAATATGCGGTTCGATATACATGCTGTTCTATGTCCCGCAATAGGGTAATTAGAGCGTCGCGATCGCCCGATTGAGCGGCTCTGATGAGTTCCGGCTCTACCACAAAGGATCCCCCTCTCCCTGCAACCTTACAGACGTGTTCATCAATAAAATTGTTGCAAAGTTAAGTATTTTTTTGATAGTAACAGGTAAAACGTTGAAGCATTCACACTTGTTATCGCTTACTAAGCACGGTCTGCTCCTAGAATACGTTAATAGATGTTGTATATTACCACAACAAAATAACGGCTTATGTATGAAGGGCCGCTGAAATCTTATCTTAGAATAACAGAAATTGCATACTGAGTCACCACGTGGCTTCAACAAGCCATTCCATTACTTGCACGACTCAATTGAATTGCAATGGCATATATTATAGATGAGCACTTATGATGCTTCAAAAATAAAAAAAGCCGAAATTTGTCCTAAATTAAGCTGTTTTTAATGCAATTTTCATGAAAATAGTGTATTGTAAATTTACATTCATAATACGAGGTGATGAGCATGCCAGCTCTTGCGAAAATTCAGTTGTTAAAAGAACAAATGCCGAAGGAATATCAGAGCATTTCTCATTTTGTAGAACACGCACTGCAATCCATTGATACTCTGGTTGAAGAACATCGGAAGTACACTGCTGCACAGGCGTTATACGGCGATAAAATCGTCGGATCGGAAGAACGTCTGTACAGAGAAACCGTGCTTGATGTCAGAGAACAGCTCCTTCTCACACTGGAAAAAACCGTGGAAGATCTCTTGCACAAAGGCGACAAACATTGGAACAAACATTTTAAGGATGGCGTTGAATAATTTTTTTCAAAAACCATGAAGGGCCCGTTTCCATTATGCTCCTTGTTGGAGAATAGCGGAAACGGGCTTTTTGCATCCTTTCATCAAGGCGGTCAAATTCATGTGTCGTATAAAGGAATTAATAAATGCTGATCAGTTTCCCACCGACAAAACTCAAAACACGCAATAAATTGGGGCCAGCGTAGACCCACACTTCTATTTTCCCTTTTGAGCTCATCTCTTGGGTAATGCTTGTCGGATCTCCCCACGCTAGACCAGCTTGTTTCGTTGTCATGCCCAAAGCTACTTCTCCAGCAATAATCTTCTTCCATGTGGACTGAGACCATTTGTATTTTTGGTAGGGGTCATACGGGAAGAATTGATCCGAATCCGATAACATCTCTGTGACCCTGGAGGCAGTACCTCCTGCATAAGCAACAATCGTTTTACCCTTTGCGTTACGAAACACCACCGAGTAGCTCTTATCACCGGAATCATACTTATCGATTTCGATATCGGTAATCGTTACTTTGCTGAAACGTTGTCCCAACTCGGTGTACTCATTAATCCAATACGATTTACCTATCAATCGACTAAGGCTTCCAAGTTCTTTTTTCTTGATTAAAGCTGCAGTATCCTTTGATTCAATAAGAATAGCTGACTTACCAACCAGAACCTCAGCCTGTTTCAACTCCGCATCCCATCGAACTTTGATCCCTGCAGTCTGACTTAACAGATGTGCTGGAAATACCGTCTGCCCTCCAATAGTTTGTACCTTCCCATCCTGTAAAAGTGCATATAATTCACCTAGCTCAAACGAATATTCAAGCCGTTTGACATTTGTTAGCCCTGACAGTTGTTCAGACTTGTATTTAGCGGTTCGATCATAACTCCATACAGTACCATCATTCTTCACCGTCAGCAGCTTATGCGTATTCCCCAGCCAGATCATAGATTGAACGTCACTTGCGACTTCCACCTGGTCCTCTTCATACATCATGTTCACAATGACCACTGATCCATCGTTTTTCAGGACAGCTGCATACGCACTATTCGTGGCAATGGCTTTACCGTTCTCAACACTACCTACTTTGCGCACAATGTTTCGATAGTCTGCGTAATAGACATCTCCCGACGCGGATAATGTGCCATATGAATAATTACCATCCGCTGGATAAGGACCCACATCAATAATGGATTCCAAACCTTTAATTTGCTTTCCATTTTGATGGAGTGTCCCGTCCTGGAGAAGTATCAAGCCATGCCCATACACTTTTACTACTCCGTTGTACTGACTTACCTCAGGCTTTTGACTGTTATCCACATCCCAACGTGTTTTACAAGAGTGTCTAATTCTTTGATTGGTTTTGAAATATAATCTTTGTCGATTTTATCTGATAACTTAGCTAGCTTACGAAGTAAACTTTTGAGTTCTGTTTCCGAATATTGTTTCATGAGGTCATTCATAATTTTTCTAAACGGTACCCAATCCATCAATTTGGATTGCGCCGCTGGCACTGATAATGGATTGGAAGCCGCAAAGCCATCCATATCCCATTTGATGTTTTCGGTGATATCCTCAAGTGTAATATTCAATTTTGCTTGAATCATCAATAAAATCTCTATATTAAGAGATACTTGCCCATTTATAATTTGAGACATTGCTGAATCTGAGATCCCAAGTCTTTCTGCCGCTTCTTTCTGCGTTATTCCCTTGTCAGCAAGCTGCTATTTAAATTTCTTCCGACACTCCGCTGTAATTCGGGATACGATCCAAAAGAAAAAACGGGGGAGAAATCTACTGTCTCATCTTTAATGTAGTCAGAAAAATCTCCATCTGATGAAGTCATTCCCTCAATATGTAATACTCTTAATTCCCAGTCATCCTCCTCTTCATCCAAATTATTCTTGATGTATAGGGGTAAGGAGATACACAACTGACCATTTACTTTTTCGAGCAACGCTCTAAATTCAGTGGATGAAAGAATTACGCCTTCGCCTTTTTGTATCATCAGATCTCACTCCTATTATAGGGTATTAAAACACAAACAACTCAAATCACTTAGAATTATAAAACAAAAAAAGACCCCTTAACAGAGATCCTTTATTTAAAGATGATGTTCAATTTCTTGTCGATCTACAATATATTGCTGGTCAATCCCAAAAAACCATCATGTAGTTTTCCCTCTTTGAACCACTTTTGATTGACCGTTTTGGATATACCATACACGATATTCTTCGCTTTCCAGATGTGTAAAATAATAATAATTCCTCTTTCGGCTGAAGTATCCCTAAGCGTTCCAGACCTAGCAGGGTAGCATAATCGACTTTTAACAATTGCTCCACTTGTTCTTTTGTATATCCTTTTTGTTCCCGTCTCCGACGGATCAGAAGCTCGCGGCAAGCCAGTAATTCTTCATGAGTGAAGGTTGCGTCCGCTAACTTTCCATCCTTTACCGAGCACATTGGCTTAATTTTTCCTTGTAGAATCATCTCCACGAGCTCCACAAGTTTTAGTTTATATGACTTAAACTGCTTTAAAAATTCATACAACGTCCTCCCCTGAACCTCCGCTTGATACGCCCCTCGAACTCTTCTAAGAAAAGTTTCAAACTCACTTTCACTGATATAATATTGGCTTTTCTTGAACTGGTAAAGGGTTAATAACTTGTTGTTGATAAAATCATTGAGATGAACCTTGTCACTTATCCCTAATCTATTCGCTGCCTCTGTCCGGCGTATAAACCCTTCTGCAGGAACTTCTTGATCCATGATGATATAATCATTAGCTGCACAGGCTACTTTGGATGTTTTACGGGAAATCTTCTGTAAATTTTTCGGCATCCTCCGTGAATTGGAGGGTTTATGAATACTCTGAGAAGGGATGTATAACAGAGGAGTTATATGCTTAAAAACTTGGTTTAGTCCCGGATCGTACTGAAGGCATACCTTAATTTTTGGGTTTCTTTTTCTAGGTTATAAATTACTTATGCTTTTCATTGCATCTTTAAAATTAACCGGGAAAGCATCGGGCAATTGGTAGACATTCGTGTGAAGATGATAAGAACTCTCATTGTTAGACTGATATTTTTTGTATTTTTAAATGCATTTAAAACATAGCTTTGGTCAACGACACTGGGACTTCCTTGTAATAAATGACTCAGTCGATTAGATAAAGTAAGATAGTCATTCAACTTGATTCCTTTTAAAAGTGGCAATTTATCGGATCCCGCATTTCCAGAGATTATCATGGATTGAAACCATTCCTGCGCCTGCAAGCTTAGCGGATCTGAAATCGTTGGTCCGCTAGCATATGAAAATATCCCTTCACAGTGAGGACAGACACCCATAATAAAATGATCCATCATAATCTTCTTTTTACAACGATAACAATAATCAAGCAGTAGCTCATTATGTTCAAGACAAACTGTTACCGGTTCAACATTCCACAAACTTTGATGATATAGTCCATGTTGCTTAACACAAGAACCGCAGTATTTAACCGCATTTCGCATTATAAGTTTAGGTACCCTTCCCCATTTGTTGTGGCAGTGACTTTCTAATTTATAAAGGGGGATGTCTGACCAAGATTTTATAGCTTCCGATGCCGTTCGGTTAAAAATATTGTTTCGGATATCCGAACTGCTCGCAACCCAATCTTCGGCAAAACCTCTGATGTTTGTATAACCATTCGCGTAGATTAAACGCAATACGTAACTTACCAAACTTTCATCCTTCTCAATATCCAATACAGTGTTCATTTCCATATTTACCTCTCTTTTTAATTTAATGAGAGCTATTATATGAAAATAGTGCACTTTTTATCAAAAACGCTGTTTTCAATAATTAGGGAAATCCCATTCGCTGTATATCATCAAATAGAAAAAAATTCCTGGAACATAAGCTTTTTCACATTTGTTCGATATCTTTTTCTCTGCAAATTTTATCATTACATGTGAGAATAATTGTGATTCTACGACTGTTATCATTGCCATAGTAATGATAACACTTGCCTGTTTGGAATTTGTCGATGAAAAGAGCCGCTCTTATAAAAGAGCGGCTAGATATATCATCAACTATTGGACACTACCTCAGGAAGCGTTATTTATAGAGATTGTTTAATACATCTTCTTTTAAACTTTGATACTGAACATTATCCTCAGTAGCTTTGATTTCCGCTACATCAATACCTTGCTGTTCGGTTACATCTGCAGATAATGAAGCTTTAGAACTCACTTTAGTCGTGTCTGCGGCAGGGATATTGAATTTTCCTTGTTCCAAACTTCTAATCCAATAACCTTGATCCTGCTCATCCCATTTTAAAAATACAGCATAGTCCAAGCCCTCTTGCAAAGGTGTATAATCCTCATAATTATATATAATCGTTCCTAGACTTATTCCTGGCTGATCGTGAGTATATGTTGGTTCTAAAATTTTAATACTATCACCAGGTTTTAAATCAACTCCATTGCTCTTAAAAACTTGATTTATGTTCACCTCAGTAACGGTGTGACCTGTATAGTAATCTCCAAAATCTTTAATCACATTTTCCTTGTTTGAAGTAGCTTTCACCTCAAGTATCAGTTCTGAATCATCAGAGATCATGTCATAATTATCATAGATCATATGATCTGCAGAGATAATGATCTCATTTTCTAAGGTATTGTCGGCATAGATGTATCCACCAATACACAAGGCTGCTACAATTCCAACTGATATAAATAATTTTTTACGCATATTTACCATCCCCACTTTGTTCTAAGATGTGCTAAATCTGTACTCGTTGGTTTTGTCAAACTGATTTTGCCCGAAGTCATCCAATTCTTATCCAGATGAGCTGGACTATCTTCGAAGTGCGCTAAACTAAGAACGTGCCCAATCTCATGTCCAGAGGTCTTATATCTATGTGTATAGTCAAAACCCATTTCGTCTTGATTTCCGTGATCCAAGACTATTCTTGCTTGCTCAAAAGAATCTCCTAACTGCTGAATGTAAGGCGCAGAAACCTGCTCCACTTGTCCCAGCCAGTTATAGTTCCAGTACGTAGTTTCACCATAAGTCCCGTCAGGTAGAGCATTGTAACCCACGTATACTTTCATTGCTGCTGAGGCAGTACTAGACTTTTTGAATCCTACTTTACTGGATGCTGCGTCCCATTCCGCAATCCCATTGTCTAACGATCCTTGAAAACCATAATTTGTAACTGAAGAATCGTACCAGTAGGTGATTTCACTTGCTCCTCCTACTATGGACCCCTTCATAATGTGAGCAGGTCCTGTGTCGGCTAAAGCTAATGTAGTAAGCATAGCATCAAAGTAGCTGTTATTAATGCTACTTTGAATTTCACTGAGTTCTTTTTCATTTTTTCCTCCTGATGTTTATCTTAGATGTAATTTCAGAAATTTGATAATACTAGAAGATTTAACAAAATTCTATGTAGTTTTTGTCAGTTTTAAAATACATTTGTACGAAAATTGAATTCATAAAAAGAATCAAATCCACAAAACATATTTTATTTAAACACTACGTTGGATTAATAGTTGTTAAAAGAACTAAAATAATATCTAGAAAATAAGAATAGCCAGTCACGAGAAAATAATTACCATACGGTAGAGAACGCTAAGCAAATATAAGCTCATCACTATTTTAATCCATACACAAAAAATCTCAGAGTTAATTACTCTGAGATCTGCACGACAATGTTAATTATGATTTTATTCATATTCTAATATGTATTAATTGTTACTAGCAATAAACTGACAACTCTTTTTAATATAGTGATTTCCCCCAATAACAACAGTTTCTAATGTCTGACGTTCAATGATTCCCCCTTCATCCAAAATCTCATCTTGCTGATAGACGATAATATGCCATTGATTTTGGATGGCTTTTTCAAAATGTGAAGCTTCATATAGAAGTTCCACGCATAATAATCCCCCTCGTTTTTTATAAGTGTACTACACCATTTTGTAGGATAAAAATGTAAGTTGAAATATATGTTGCTGAAATGGTACATACTAACATTATATATAAGCATGACATCATCTGACACTTAGAAGGAGCAAGTTAAATGGATTTTGAATTAGAACCAACTAATATAAAGAAAAAGAATACCCACAAACTTATCAAAGAGCTTGCTCGTCTTAATCTTTCCTGGTGGAAAAACTATGGTGATCCTGCTATATATGGAGCATTCTGCACTCACCTAGCCGAACTTGGGTCAGAGTCAATGGAAGTAGCAGAATCGTATTTCTTACACTTAAATACCTGGGCAAGAAAACATGATTTTGATTATCAAAGACTACACCGGTTCCAGATAAGATTGTCGATTGGTGAAACAATCATAGATATAAAAATCAATGATTTGGATTATGAATTTTATTTACTCGTGAACGATATGCCCAAAAAGCTATTTAAGAATCCAAGGGAGATCGAGCCGTGGATTCAAAATGAGTTCCTTGATTCGATGAATTGATTGCATCTCTTCAATTATAGAAGATCAACCTTTATATTAAACTGATATCAAGACAACGTTCCTAAGCAACGCTTGCTTCTATGAAGGCTTCTATAACTACTATGAAATAGATGATTGAGTAGACTAACAAATAAAAAAGTGATGCTGACATCACAGCATCACTTTTGTTTATTTTGTACTTCTTAATTTTAATCAAAGTGGGTTGGATGACTTATAGATAGTAAAATCTGAACCAAAATGTTCAGCTACTTTACTTGTTTTTGCAGCAAATCCCCAAGAAAGTGTACTTGAATCTCCACCACCACTGTGCACACCTAATAATACTTCTCCAGCCCAGGTAGTTGATCCACTGTCACCACCTTGAGAATAATCCTTAGTATTGCCCGTTGCATAAATTTTCACAACGTCTTTCGTTATAATCTTTGTATCTTTATCTGTATAACTTGTGCTCGTTTCCTGTACTTGACCGCAAGTATACTCAGTCTTAATCCCTGATTTACACACATATTGATTCATTAAGAAGGAACCTGAGTTCGTGTACTTTGCATCATAGTTAGTATTGGCATTGGCAAATATAAAGTTCGATATTTTTCTACCCGAATTAGTTACATTAATTAATCCGATGTCGAAACCTCGGGATTTATGATAACTTATATGATCTGTGCCCACATTGCTACTCCATTGTCTTACTATTGATCCATCACCCTCAAGACAGTGACCAGCCGTAACTAAAAATTTTGTACTTCCTTTTGTAGCAGTAAACGCTGTAGAACACGAGCCAATCCCTGTCCTCTGTATTCCAATGCCGCCTCCTAAAATAGGATGATTATCTTCTCGCGAGAATTCATTATAGTTTTTGGCTTCCGGGTCAAAAATAATGTTTAGAAATTTCTCGCTACCTTCGTAATCTTCTACGAATAATTGAGCAGATTTTGCAAAATTATCAACAAACAATTGAGATGAAATCGCTAAATTATCCACTTCATCAAGGATTACATTGACCTTGTTGTTTTCTTCATCGACCCCAACCGAAGAAATGTGAAGACCATTTGATTCTAAATTTGCACGATTGTCAAAAATATTATCCTTAATCTGCATCAATTCATTATAAGTAGTGTCCGTAACAACAAATTTAATCTTATCTTTGAGTTTTTCGGACAAAATATTTTTAATTTCACTTGTAGTACTGTCCTCATTTTTAAAACCGATAACAATTTTAAACCCGTTAGTCCGATCGATGTGAACGGTTCCATATTTCTGAATTTCTTCATAATTACCTAATATATTAGCTACTTCATTTTGCATGATCATAATGTCGTCCATCTCTGCTGATATTTGTTCTTGTGATATTTCTTTCTCTAGTTCTTTCGAATCTACTTCTGCATGCGCTTGCTGGTTAGTAAAGAGTATCAGAATTGTAAAACTAAAAACAGATAGAAAAACATAAAATACTTTATTCATATGAATTTACCTCCTAGTAATAATTTGTGTTTTTCCAATAATCAGGTTAACATAGTTTATATTTAGAAAACAAGGGAACAACTTCATTTCATATCATTAGGAGGTTCACTATGAAGAAAATAATACTTTTTATGTTAATTAGTATGATTGTACTTTCTGGCTGTTCTAACGAGGACGAAAAAGAGAACTATCCAATTTACGAGGGTACTTTAGTATTTAAAACAGTTGAAAATGACGAGTACAAATTTCTTGTTCTTCAAAATATAAGTAAGGAAGATTTGGAGAATGGTGATCTTGATGATTTTATCGAACTAGCACAAGACCAGCCGGAGGCTTCGTATTATTTTGTTGACAAAAAGGATTATGAATCAATAGATATAGGACAACGAGTCAAAATCACTGCCGACTTTAACCAACTAGAGTCCTTGCCGCCTATTAGGACAGTTATCAGTATTGAAAAAATTGATGAATAAGATACACACCAAAATCTGATTCCTAATTATCACTATAAAAATTTTTGAAATAAAACCACGATCCAATTCCTCTACTGATGGACTTGAATCGTGGTTTTTTGTTCTTGATACATATCATTTATTAAATTAACATCAAAATTGTGTACAACTCAGCACATATATAGCTCGTAATATACAATAGACGCCCCTGTCTACCTAAAGCTAATAGCTTCAACTGCCTTCACCTATCGGAAATTTAATCCTAAAGATAGCGCTCATACTGGGGACACAAAAAAAGCAATGCTGACATAGCAACATTGCTTTTTTGTGTACTCTCAGTTCACTATCTCTCCTTCATACAGTTTCCAGTTATACTTCAGTTCTTTGTCACCACGCGAATCAAGAGATGCTTTCAATTTCACTTTGTCTCCTTCTTTCAAACCATCTTTCATGGTCTCACCACCCTTAAGTTCAACAATAAATGTATAAGACATCATATCCACTTTTTCAGTACTGATAGTTGCCCAATCTTCACCGTTATAATTATCGCCGCCGTATACAACTATAGTGTCTCCGATAGCTTCTAAATCAGCAATAATTCCGGACCAGTTTACGATTTTTTCACCATATAGGTATCCCAAGTTGAAGATTTTTGGTCTTTTGGTAAAGCAGAGTACCCTTCGACTACTGGCAAGAAATCGGCAGCGCTTTCCATCAAATCAGCCACTTTCTTTTGTTCTTTTGAAGCGTAAGATGTTTGTAGTGTTAATGCTTTACCTGATTCTAAAACTTTCAGGAAGTTCTCACCGTTATCTTGTCCTTTTTTGATAAGAATATAGATATTTTTTACTGCGTACGAATTCATATCAGGGTTATGATATTTTGCTGCATTATCATCTTTCTCGAATTCCATGATATCGACTTCATCTGTTTTTAATGCCTTCACTAAGCCTTCAGAACCTTCATATTTTGCTGTTACATCTTCAGCTTCACTTACAACCAACCCTGAGTCTTTTAACCAAGTAAAAACGTCGTCCGCCTTATAACCATCTGCTTTTTTAGGCTCTTCTGCTTTCACTTCTTCTTTAGGTTCCGCTGGTTGCTTTTCTTTAGAACCACAAGCCGAAATTGCAAATTCCCAATGTCAGTAGTACAACCAGCCATTTTTTTGAGAAAGCTTCTTTCATATGTAAATTCTCCTATTAAAATACTAAAAATATTACATAAGTTGAAACAACAGCCATAATGTATAGCTCCCACTTGCCCTGGATATATCGGCTATTCCCCCCACCAGATTATTTGAGCCTTCGAGTTTCCTTCCTCATGATACCTTGTTTCGTTCTCT
The DNA here is from genome assembly GCF_047246825.1 of Paenibacillus xylanilyticus. Taxonomy (GTDB): domain Bacteria; phylum Bacillota; class Bacilli; order Paenibacillales; family Paenibacillaceae; genus Paenibacillus; species Paenibacillus xylanilyticus_B. Next base: position 653,876 of record NZ_JBFOLB010000002.1, read on the forward strand.
ATGGGGATATTTGAATGCTCAATAACTATGGGTACAGGGAAGCCTATGAACCGAATCCCCAATAATAAAACAAAGCTAATGACAAGAACTCCAAACAGGGCAAGTTTAACATGTTTCATTTGCTCCATCCTCCAAAGAACACTTCAATTATCATTCTTGTACATTAATATATTGAAAGATTTCTCCCAAGAACCTAGTCTAGTGATTCTGCTGGGTAGACTTTCATGATATCAAAATATCCCGGTGCTCCAATCGAGACGGTCGTAAAATAGAAATACCGCTTCTCCAGCTCCTGATTTTCCTCGCTCATCTCCAGAAAAGCTGGATCATTTATGATTTCATCATTCATTATGCCTTCCCGCCAGAAGCTCAGTTCAAGTTCAGGAATTACAAAAGAACATCCAGTTCTTGGATCGGCATCTCCTACCATTGGATACTCTTTACTAAGTCTGTGAATCAAATCCTCTGCTTTGGTCGTGAAAACGTCGACGGTTTGAAACAAGCAGGGAATGTGGAATTGTCCCGAATAATTCGGGTTTATCAGCTGAATAAACTTCACCCTGCCACTGGAATCATATTCGAAATGTTCGCGCATAAATAACATTTCGACATATCTGGGATTAACTGGATTGTCATCATTAGCTCTCAAACGGTCCAGATTCCGAAAAGTTTGCTCGACTTCTTCCCTGCACATCCCCAGCCGAAAAGGACCGATGCCAACAAGCGGATTTATCATGATTGTGTCCAAGTACAAACTCCTTTCAAATGTAATTTCTTTCATCCAGTATAGATGATTTAGCGATCATCAGCCTCTCCATACCTTTGCTAGCTGCTTCTTCGTTTATTGAAATGATGTTTACAATGAATGATTACGGGCAAGTCCGGAATTCCGAGTTCGATTTGGGCACTACTTCCTTTTCGACCATCGGTAACAAGCTGCTCCTCAACCAATTGAAGCTACTGGTTTAATTCCGTACACGCGTAAGTACCATATGGCATTGTAACACTACAGGAAAGAACATGATGGTTGTCAAGAAATTCAATATCGAATTTCGTTCAAACTCTTGGAATACTATTCTTGCATTCGTTGATTTGCCTGTAAAAGGAAGTCCCTCCATCAAAAATCAACCCGGATTGATTGCGTATTTGTTTCATAATAAGCGCTCCTCAGTTTCTGAATATTCCATATACTTAATTCTTTTTAGCGCTATGAATAAAAATATCGAGAAAAGCAGATAAATAACTCAATAGTTTCAAGGAGAGTATTTATGAAAAGTATAATGATGAAGTGCTTAATAGTACTTATTGGGCTTGGGATAACAGGGATAATCCCTTCCATTAGTGCGTATTCTGAAGCTGTATTACCTAAAGTTGATAAAGATGGTCACTATCCGATTACGTATTTTGATTCACTAAATGGAGCAGTTAAAGATTATCAAAATTTAACATCTACAAATCCTGTATTAATACCAAAATGGTTACCCAAGGAATCATATTTGGAAAGTATACGCATTCTTGGTGGTGGCAATGTTCTGACAACGGAATACGTAGGTGAAGATCTGAAAGTTCGAATTCATGTTAATCCAAAAATAGAACGGTCAGATTTAAGCAAGCGTAGGACGATCACCATAAATGATAAAACAAAAGCTGAGTATAAGGAAAACAATTTCCTTTATTCATTGAATTTTGATAAGGAAGGTAGAAATTACATGATTCTTATTGAAAAGAAGAATGCAAAATCAATCAATAATGTTAATCCAATCAGTGTTATCAGCAAAGATAAAGCGATAGAGTATATGGTTAAAATTGGACAATCATTAACCCGTTTAAAGGAGATAGTTATTTCAAGGAAATAATTGTTAAAAACTAAATCTAACTTTTAAACGTATTCACAAAGAACAAAATTAATCCCCCTCTATGAGGGGGATCTATATAAACTTTAAATTTTCGAACCCGTAATCAAAATAAGGTTATTACTCCATAAGCAGTACTCGAGCATTGAATTGCGTTAATTTTTCTTCTCAAGACCTACGTTTCGATTAGCACAGTTTGACCAACAAGAGTGTATGCCACCTATTAGACGGTTAAACATGAATGAACTAAAGTAAGCGATAGTGGAGTATGTTCCACTATCGCTTATTTGTATTTAGGGTTTACATATATAATGAAGAAATAACGTGCTGGTTGCTAAATTATAACGTTTCTCAAATGACAGAGTTTCTGGATTCTCGAGGAAATGGTGAACATCTTGTGTTTCTAATTTTGAAAAAAGAGCCAGGGAATCCGCAGAAAAATTCAAATTTTGAATTAAATGATCCACTACTCCCCTGACTCTTTCATTAGACCCTATGCTTTCAAAACCTAAGGATAGCAACACTATAAATTGTTGAAATTCTGAAATGACACTTTGGGAATAATTCGTTATATCTAAAGTGTCATTTAATAAACCTAAAATCATATCCTCACTACAATTAGACATTAAAGTTTGCGTTGAGAGTTTGTAAGTAACAATAACCTTTTCTAAGAGCTTATTAAATGGCTCACCATCTGAATTACTTGAATTTATGATAAGAAATACTATCACTTCCTAAATCTGGGTTATTTCCAACTTAAGTTCTCATCATATTTTATTCTTTCGGTTTTGTTGTAATTTCTAAAAAACGCATATACGGTTGTCCGTACATTGTGAAGTATAAGTCTCCTATCTTCGTTTCAATAAGTTTGCCTTTCTTTGTTGCTTTTGAAGCATTTGAATCCACCCACGTAGCCAAGGTTTTAAACTCTTCTGAATCCTTACTAAAGAAAGGGGACTTATAAACTTGCGCAGCCGCTTTTGTTGTTGCGTCAATTAACTTTGGGTTCGTTGGTGCGTCAAGATTGTTTAGATCGATATACCCTGACGCATCCACAAGAATCTCGACCCAATCAATCTGATCATCATCACGAGTATGGTATATATCAAATCGAACTTCAAGATTACCTTGCTGGTAGATCCCGACATACGCATCAAGCGTTTGTAAACACTCATTACGAACTTTATAACCACCCTCTTCCAATGATTTCTTCAGGGCACTGGCCGTAAATTTAAAAGGCGTTACTGTGGACTTGCTTGATACATGGGAAGATATCTCAACTTTATTTGCAGAAATGCCGAATCCGACGGCAATGGCTAAAATCAGCACAATTACTGCATGTGTTACTTTAATTTTTTTCATATTGATTAATCCCCTCATAGTCTGACGAGTAAAAATGTAATACCCGCATTCATGATTGATTGGATTTCGTTCTTTATCGGCATTTTTAACTCTTTAATAAAAATAGATCTTTTACTTGAGATGATACACTTAAAATCAAGACTCTGTTAGTACAATATTGCAAGAGCTTCCATAAAATCATAGTGTCTTATTGAATTTTCATAATCATCACGATATTCCAGTAATGTCGCTTTTTTTCTAAAATAAGCATGAAATAATGTGATAAATTCTCAACATCGTATTCCTTCGACATAAGTTCCTTCAAATGTCTCCTCAACTCTCCAAATCCATCTCTACAATCAATAATTGTCCTAAATATAAGTAGTTTTGCTTCAAGGTGAGATACATTATTAAACACTCCCATAATAAAGTCACCGAGCATCCCCATTGCTCCTGCACTACACAAAAATTCATCATTCATCCATGCTCAATTTGTAACGCACATCAATCTGCCCGTCTTTTATTCTCATCTGGACTTCGCCCATCTGGTCCGTTCGATAAATCTGTGAACCCACAGCCTCCAGTCGCTCAAGCACTCCGGGGTTGGGATGTCCATATGTATTGTTAGCTCCTGCTGAAATGACTGCTGATTTGGCATGCCAGTACTGCAGCCAGGCTTCTGTCGACGATGTCTTGCTGCCATGATGCGCCACCTTCAACACATCGACCGAATTCTCAACAGCTGGCAATGAGAACGAATCTGACTCCTGTTTGAAAGAAGCTGCAAGAGACCCGTCTTGAATCATGTATAACAGATTTTGTTCTGCTGCCGCATCCATATCGCCTGTAAATAACAGTGATGCTCCAGCCATGTCCAGCAGGAAAACAACCGAATCATGATTCTGATGTTCAGACACAGGGAGCCTGCCTCCCGTTTTCAGTGAATGATCCAAATCAGGCGATATAAAATAAAGCACGGTTTCTTCGTCTGCTGCGTATGACATCCCTTGTTGGATGGCATATAACGGAATACTGCGTTCCACTGCGGTATCCAGCAACTTCTCAAAATTGTCTTTGCCACTCGTTGTACCGTTAAACATGAAACGTTCAACCGGAATCTGCTCAAGCACTGCCTGCAGCCCTCCGGCATGATCCTGATCGGCATGAGTCAGAATGACCGCATCCAATCGATGAATACCACGTTTTTTCAATAAAGGTACAACTACCTTGGCACCCACTTCATAGGGATCTCGCCGGATTCTCCAGGATTCCTGATTGCCGAAGCTAACCGTTCCCCCGCCATCCACCAAAATATGTTTCCCTCCAGGTGTAGTTATCAGTGTGCTGTCCCCCTGGCCAATATCCAAAAATTGAACAACACCAGTACCAGCAATCTGCGGTGTCCGGTAGGCCCAACCCAATCCCACTACAAGAAGCAGTGCCAGTAAACCACACATCCCTTTATGGAACAAATTCATCCGTTCACCCATATAGTAGCCGGCACCTCGCGCAGTAAACGCACTTGTATACTCCGGCCAGGCAATGCTTGCACTTAGTGTCGTCATAGACCCAGAACCATTACTTCGAACCTGTTGGCCTTCACCTTGCCGATCCCGATCCATTCGTTCGCTCAATCCCCCGGACTGTGCTGCTCCTGGCAAACCTTGACCACGATGTGTACGAACCAGAGGCGCGGTGTCTTCTTCCATATTCGAAGCTTGCGGAATCTCTCCCTTTCCTCGATGAAGAAGAAACAAGAGTGCATACAGTATGGCATAATACGCTGCAATCCACAGCAAGGAAGGCGTGGCCCAGATCAGGACAAATCCCGGTAAACTATTCATCCATTCCACACTCACAAATGTTACTTTGTTTAGCATAATCGCAACCCAGGCAAGAGGTTTGGCAAGAGGCAGCCATAGAAATGACAATAAGAGAGCGACCGTGCCAAGCGGTAATACGACAGCGCTAATCAAGGATACAAGCAGAAAATTGGCGACAAAAGAAAGCAGTGAAAACTGGTTGAAATACAATATCGTTACCGGAAAAGAAATAAGCTGCGCGGTTACCGTTACTGAAGCTGTTGCTGCAAGGGCTTTGGGCCAACCATTAAATAACCGGTTTATGAGAGGCATGTAGATCATCAGCCCGGCAGTGACGAGAAAAGATAGCTGAAAGCTAACACTTAACAGGAAATACGGATTCCACCACATCATCATCAAGGCTGCTGCGCTGATCATCTGCAGTCCGTCTCTGGCCAGCCCTCGCCGTGCCATATATAAACCGATCATGGACATAATCCCCGCTCGAATGACTGAAGGTGAACCACCAGATAACAGCACATATGCAGGAATCAGTAATAAGACAATGGTGAGTGACGTCTCTCGGGTTAACCTTAGCCACGACAAAAGGAGTAACAGCGATGCCACATATACCGCCACATGAGTGCCCGAGATGGCCAATATATGCGTAAGTCCCAATTGTGAGAATTGGCCATAGGTATCGGGGTCGATATCGCTTGCCATACCTATAATAAGACCTTTCAAGTAACCCGCGTGAGGTTCTGGAAACAGTCTGTCTACAGCAGAACCCAATTTACTTCTGATCAGGTCATTCCACCGCAGTATATTGAACTTGCCCATCCCTTCAGGAGAAACCGTTGATACCGAACTGGCTCCTTTTACTTTGAATAGCCAGTGAATATACTGTGTTTTCAAGTAATTCCGATAGTCAAAGCCACCAAAATTCCTCGCTTCTCCCGGAAGTGTCAGTACTCCGGTTAACGTGATAGCGTCCCCCCGCCGCCATCCCGCCACAACTTGCTGTTCTTCTTCTTCAGCCAAACGTACTTGTACCATCAGACGTTCGTTCGTTTGGGCCACCCGCAGGACCTCTGACGCAGTTCCGGATTGAGCACCTGACAATGGCTCTATTGAGTTCATCTGTATTTGAAAGTCTGCCCGATCACCATCAACTCGAACATCCGAATCCAGTGTTCCATGAAGCGTAGCTGAGTACCCATCCAGATCTTCAGCCGCTATTTTGGTAATCTCGGGCAGATTGCTCACATTCCGGGCTTCATTCCACTCCCAGTGCACAGCACCACCGATTAGTGCCACAATAAATACCCCGATGGCCCAGCCCCGCATGCCGATCCACCGAAGCAAGAACGGCAAACAGGCGAGTGCGCCGACCATTCCCCAAAGGAGAGTCCATCCTGTCATAGCACATGCCATTCCGCTGCCGCACAACCAACAGACGGTGAACACTAACAAAGGTCTGCCTTTCATTCTCCATCCCCCTCTAAGCCTCCAGTGCAACCAACGCAAAGAACCCCCGGCAGCTGAAACAGCTAAACCGGGGGTTCTTCCCACCGCATCCACTTGCTATTAAACTTTAAAACGTAGTAACCTACCTACTTTTTAACGTTTATTCGTTTATCCTGCATAATCATCCGTTAATCACTAATGGTCATCATGGTCTCACGGGGCGGCTGGTAATTCTCCAGCTTGCGAAACGTAATTCCCTTCTGGGCCATCATGCGTGTTACTTTGCCTGTATCCTTGGGATACGGGCGATGAAAAACAATCTCCGTAATGCCGCTGTTGGCGAGCATATTGGAGCAAGTCCAGCAAGGTTCATCCGTCACGTACACGGATGAACCTTCACGATCAATCCGATCGGTGAACAAGAGCAGGTTCTGCTCCGCATGAATCGTACGAATACAGCGCTGCTTTTTGACCATTTCCTCCTGACCATCGGTTACAACAAGCTCATATTCTTCTGAAATCATGCATCCGGCTTCCGAGCAGTCGGGGACGCCCATGGGTGCTCCGTTATACGCTGTTCCAAGCAATTTTTTGCCCTGAACAAGCACAGCTCCGACATGACGGCGTGAACAGCGGGAACGGGTTGAGACCATATATGCGATATCCATAAAATAAGTATCCCAGTCTTTGCGTACGTCTGCTGTACTCATGATCGTTTCCTCTCCCGTTCGTTTTAAGTTTATCTTTAGCAAAATACTCATCCAGCTACTTAACGTAAGAAAACCTTTGTTTACTCTAACGTACTCATCACAGTATTAAATTAATTAACGGATCTGGACATATGGAGCCATCTTCTCCAACATCTTCATCCCGATTCCCTTGACCTTCGTCAGATCACTGACTTTGGTAAACGGACCATGGGCATTCCGATAATCGATGATGGCCTGTGCCTTTTTCTCTCCAATGCCCGGAAGCTCTGTAAGCTTGGAAGCAGGTGCCGTATTAACATCAATCTTGCAGTTATCCATATCCTGTACAGGCTGAGCCGTTTGATTATTTTCCGGGACAACTTCCGCTGCAGAAGTCGTTGCTGATGAAGTGTCCGATCCACCCACGGTACTGCTCGAATCGGCCTCTTTAACTACCCCTTTATCCACCTGTTCGGGCTCCTGAGAAACAGCTTCATCCGTTGCCTTCTTTGCATCCGTATCTGCCGCCGCTTTTGCTTCCCCACCACCCAAAACAGCCGACTGCACAGCAGAAGGTTCCTGCTCTATCGTCGGCGTCTCGGTGCCGAGCTGCATGGGTTTCCAGCCAGAAGGAGGCTGTTCACTTTTGCCCGACCATAATATCAATGCACTTCCAATCACCGCAGCAGCAATGGTTATTGCCTGTTTCCATTTCATGCTTCCACACCTTCCCTGTCTTCAAAATAGTTCATTCTGAAAACGGGCGGTGCTTCCGAACCGTTGAATGTTGCTGGTGAAAAATTCAGCTTTTCTTTTTTCATGTCATGTCATACAAGTCCTGATGCATAGACTAGAGGGAACGAACTGCGCCAGTACCGTAAAGCATGAAAGGAGGCCTGAAACAATGAAGGTTGGATTTATCGGAACCGGCAGCATGGGAAGCCTGCTGATCTATGCCTTGATCCAATCCGGAGCATTGGAGCCCCGGCAGATCGCCGCAAGCAATCGGACCCCTTCCAAAGTACGTCAGTTATCCCTCCGTTACCCTGGCCTGCATGAATCGCAGAGCAATCGGGAAACTGTCATCCGAAGCAATATCATATTTTTGTGCGTGAAGCCGCTCGAGTTCAAACATGTTATTGACGACATCCTGCCTGTTGTGAATTCCAATCACATGATCGTCTCGATTACGAGTCCCGTGCAGCTGCGCCATCTGGAATCTTCACTTCCTTGCAAAGTCTCCAAGGTTATTCCCAGTGTTACGCACCAGGTCGGCAGCGGAGCATCCCTATGCATTCACGGCGAGCGCATGACCACGGAAGACCGCTCCGTTCTGGAAGGGCTTCTCAGTCATTTCAGCAAACCCTATCAGGTGGAGGAAGCCTGCACCCGGATCACATCCGACTTTTCCAGCTGCGGACCTGCATTCATATCCTTCTTTTTGGAACAATGGATCGAGAGTGCCGTCAAACTTACAGGGATCAAACGCGCAGATGCCTGCGCTCTCGCGGGTGAAATGCTCCTTGGAACAGGCAAGCTGCTCACGGAAGGAGGATATACACCCCAAGAACTTCAGGCTCGCGTTGCAGTACCCGGAGGCATTACCGCACAGGCACTTGCCTTAATGAAGGTCAGCCTGGACGGTGTATTCGACAGCCTCATTCATACGACCCATGACAAGTATGAAGAAGACTTGTTAAAGCTGGATGAATTATTCAGAGCCGGTGAGATTAACCGGCAACAATATTAACCAGTTTGCCTGGAACGGCAATGACCTTGCGAATGGTCTTGCCTTCCAGAGCCTGTTTAACCGGCGCCAGTTCCATCGTAAAGTCCTGCATGCCCTGCGCATCCAGATCCTTCGCAATCGTGGCACGGGTTACGATTTTACCGTTTACTTGAACTACGATCTCCACTTCGGCATCCACCGTCATGGACTCGTCATATTCTGGCCAAGCCACGTAGGATATTCCTCCCTCGTGTCCAAGACGGCTCCACAGCTCTTCCGCCATATGTGGTGCCAGTGGTGACAGCAGCTGTACAAAGTTTTCCATTGCTTCACGCGGCAGTGTATCTGCTTTGTAAGCATCGTTGATGAAGATCATCAGTTGGCTGATCGCTGTGTTGAAACGCAGATGTTCCAGGTCATCCGTAACCTTTTTGATCGTTTTGTGAGCGGTGCGTTTGAATTCTTCCGTTCCACCATCCACAGTGATCTTGTCGTTGATCTCCCCAGTATCCTCGTTGATGAAGAGACGCCATACACGTGACAGGAAGCGGTACATGCCCTCAACCCCATTTGCATTCCACGGTTTCGTAGCTTCCAAAGGTCCCATGAACATTTCATACAGACGCAATGTATCCGCTCCGAATTCATTCACAATTTCATCCGGGTTAATGACATTGCCGCGGGACTTACTCATTTTCTCATTGTTGGTTCCCAAAATCATACCTTGGTTCACCAGTTTGTGGAACGGCTCCTTGGTACTAACCACGCCCAGATCATACAGCACTTTGTGCCAGAAACGAGCATACAGCAGGTGAAGCACGGCATGCTCGGCTCCTCCGATGTAGAGGTCAACCGGCAGCCATTGCTGCTGTTTCTCCTGGGAGATCAATTCCTTATCGTTGCGTGGGTCGATAAAGCGCAGGTAATACCAGCAGCTGCCCGCCCATTGCGGCATCGTATTGGTCTCGCGGCGTGCCTTCATTCCCGTTTCAGGATCTACCGTATTTACCCAATCGGTTACATTCGCCAGTGGTGATTCTCCAGTACCCGAAGGTTTAATTTGGTCGATATCCGGCAGCAGCAATGGAAGTTGATCTTCTGGCACGGTTTTCATCGTTCCGTCTTCCAGGTGCAGAATCGGAATCGGCTCTCCCCAGTAACGCTGACGACTGAACAACCAATCGCGCAGGCGGTATGTTGTTTTCCCTTGTCCCTTGCCGTTCTCTTCCAGCCAGGCAATCATTTTTGCAATGGCCTCTTCATTATTCAGTCCGTTCAGGAAGTCGGAATTCACATGCGGTCCGTCTCCGGCATATGCCTCTTGTGTCACGTCTCCACCCTGAATAACTTCAATGATGTCCAGACCAAACTGCTTCGCAAATTCCCAGTCACGCCCATCATGGCCCGGAACAGCCATAACAGCTCCTGTACCGTATCCTGCCAAAACATAATCCGCAATCCAGATAGGCAGTTTGGCACCATTGACCGGATTGATCGCATAGGCACCAGTGAATACCCCCGTTTTGTCCTTGGCCAAATCTGTGCGCTCCAGATCACTCTTGCGGGAAGCCTGCTCCTGGTATGCCTTAATGGTTTCACGTTGTTCCGCTGTTGTAATTGCCTCTACCAATTCATGCTCAGGAGCAAGAACAGCAAAGCTGGCACCGAACAGGGTATCTGCACGTGTTGTAAACACCTTGATGACTTCTTCACTGCCCTCAATGGCGAATACAACTTCAGCACCAGTCGATTTACCAATCCAGTTACGCTGCATATCCTTGATGCTTTCGGACCAGTCCAGCTCTTCCAGATCTTCCAGCAAGCGTTCAGCATATTCTGTAATTTTCAGAACCCATTGGCGCATCGGTTTGCGAACAACCGGATGTCCACCACGCTCACTCTTGCCGTCGATAACCTCTTCGTTAGCCAGTACCGTACCCAGGGCTTCACACCAGTTAACTGGCACTTCATCCACGTATGCCAAGCCTTTTTTGTAGAGCTGAATGAAGATCCACTGCGTCCATTTATAGTATTCCGGGTCAGTTGTGCTAATTTCACGATCCCAGTCATACGAAAAACCGAGAGACTTGATTTGACGACGGAAGTTGTCGATGTTTCGGAAAGTGATCTCCCGTGGATGTTCACCCGTGTCCAATGCGTGCTGTTCTGCAGGCAGACCAAATGCATCCCAACCCATTGGATGAAGCACGTTGTAACCGCGCATACGTTTGAAACGTGAAACGATGTCCGTTGCCGTATAACCTTCCGGGTGACCTACGTGCAAACCTGAACCGGATGGATAAGGAAACATATCCAGTGCATAAAACTTCGGTTTACCCGGATCCTCACCCGTTTTAAACGTTTTGTTCTCGTCCCAGTACTGCTGCCAATTTTTCTCCATAACCTGCGGCTGGTAGCCGTGCTTCGGCTGGTGATTCTCACTCATCTATTGTTCCTCCTCTTGGTTATTCACATTTATTGCAACAAAAAAACCTCAGCATCCCGTAGCGTTTGCAGCGCTAGGGACGAGAGGTTGAATTCCCGTGGTACCACCCTAGTTAGCGGACGAACGTGCTTCGTCATCCACTCCCTTTGGACCTGTAACGGCGGTTAACCGATGCGGATTTCCATTCCTGAACGAATGCTCCATTCAAACACAGGATGGTGTAATCACCGCATTTCTCCAAGGCGAGTTCGTGAAATACTGTCAATCGGCTTGCACCAACCGCCGACTCTCTGTCATGTACAGGACCCACTACTGTTCCTTATCATCGAAATATGTATACAATATCGGGAACATTATATAAAAAAGCAAGACCAAAGTCAATATTACGCGCTGCGTTGACTATAAATGGTACTGTTTAACAGCATTCGCTCAGGACAAACGAAATCGATCGATTCCTTCTTCCAGGTTATTAATCGCCCACTGAATGTGTTCCTGATCATCATACTGCCGGTATGAGCATTCAATCCGCAGCACTAGGTCAAAATACAGATCGTATAAACTTCTTCGTTTTCGTTCACTATCGGTTGTTATGGCTCTCCCGTAACCCTTCACAAATCCCGGTGTATAATTAAAATGACTGAAGTAGTGCTCCATAAGTGGATCTGCCCAGAGTGACCGCTCAAAATCAATAATGGCCGTAATCCTTCCTTGTTCCACAAAAACATTGCCATCCCACAGATCCCAGTGGACGAGCACAGCTTCCTTGACATCATCCAGTACATCGGATTTTTCCTTAATCATTCGCTCAAGCTCTTCATAGTGGATAGGGAGGTCCACCCCAGCCTCTTTACCGTCAGCAAGCAAGTCATCCATCAAACTCAGAAATGCTTCCTTCCAGGTGGTGTACTTCGGTTTCTTCTCTGAAAAGTAACCAAATTTCTCACCTTTGATCTCATTCATTCGGCGATTCAATGCACCAAGCTGCTGTTCAATCCTTTCCTGTTCTGCCGCATTATACTGATCTTTGACCTTGTTGTAGGGTGTGCCTGGCATATAATCCATAATAAAATACTCCGCCGGAGCAAGACTGCGTGTGGTATCATGCGCCAAGACACGGGGAACGGGCACATCTCTAAGTTCCTCTACGAGCCGAAGTGCCTGCACTTCGGCAATCATCAGATCCTGTTCACAGCGCATGGGTTTATTTATCGCAGAAGGGGCAATTTTGAGCACGACCACCTTACCATTGCTTAGCGTCATAAAATAGGCATGGTTGGCCCAGCCATCAATCATTTCCTTATAATCTTTGATGTCTGTGTTAAAATGCTGTTTGGCAATTCCGTTTAGTTGTTCAGAAGTCAGTCTTGTTTTATATGTACTTTCCATTGTGCACCACCTAAATTAGATTACAATTCCTACTCATATGCTATTGGAAAGCGTTTTCCATCTATCCATTATGGCTCCCTTCCGCCCTGCTGACAATGCCTTTTTTCACGAAATTCAAGAAAAAACCGCCCTTATCATTATAAGGGCAGTCCATATCCATCCTATTTCACCGCAACATAAAACAGCCGCTGCGCGCCTTTTCCAGCTTCTTTCCACTCAAAATCAGCATATACGCGAACATCTCTGAAGCCAGCCTTCGTCAGCTCCAGCTTCATCCAATCCGGATCATACGCACGCTGAACATGAACCTCTTCAAATCGCTGATACATGTCCTTGCTGCCATCATCCACTCGGGAAAAGATACTCAAATGATGTTCAATTTCACACCGATCACGATCCATGTCACAGGTCCAAATATACGATACCGAGCGTTCGTCCAGCACAAAAGGCTGCTCTTCTTCATAGCGAATCAGGGTATCGGGATGATGCACGTCAAACAGAAATGTTCCCTCTGGCTTCAGCATCTCATAGGTTCGCTGGAACGTACGTACGACATCTTCCTTTTCAAGCAGATAATTAATACAGTCACAAAAGGAAATGACCGAATCCACCGGCTCTGGCACCCTCCAGTCCCGCATATCCTGTTGAACCCAGCGAACACTGCCTTCACGATACAATCGATGACCCTGAGGTGTCCCTTCCATCTTGCTTCGTGCAACAGATAACATATCTGCAGACAGGTCAATGCCCGTCACTTCAAAACCTGAGTTTACCAGCGGAATCGTAATTGAGCCTGTTCCACACCCAAGTTCGGCGACACTCTTTGGCATGCCATGCTGCTCCCACGCTGTTCTTGCAAACCTTATCCAGTCCGGATAAGGCATATCTTCCATTAATTCATCGTACACATAAGCAAATTTACGGTAAGACATGTCAGGCACCGCACTTTCAATTTCATTTTCCGATTCCAAAAGAAAAAGCAGGGGCGTCCGGAGTTCACCCAGCCTTGCCCTGCCCTTCCTCAATTCAATATGACGTTAACGACTATTTGCCTTCATTCGAATCTTTGGGAGCCGAGTCCGACAAATACGTCCAGTTTTCCTTCTGCGTCACCAGTCCGTCTTTCATCAGCTTGCCCAGGGCACGCTTGAAAGCAGATTTGCTGATCCCAAAGCGCTGCTTGATAATATCCGGTGGAGTTGCATCCGAATAAGGCATCCCGCCCGTAGGCCGCTCTTTCATGAACGCGAGCAGCTTGTCTGCATCTTCGTTACGGCCAACCTCTTTGCGAGGGGACATTGCCAAATTGACACGTCCGTCTTCACGAACCAGCGTTACCCGACATTTCACTTTCTCGCCAAGGCGCAGCATGCGGTTACGTTCGGAGGAATGGATCATACCGATGGCACCAAAGCCAAGCACTCCACCTTCAACGAGCACAAATGTACCCATCTGCAGCGGCTTGTACACTGTAGCCTCAACCCATTCGTTTAACCACGATGTTGGAGCATGGAACGACAGCGGAGCAAGTTCGCGTTCTCCGGCCAATTTGGCGCGAAGACGTCCTTGCTTGTCATGTTCCATAATCACAAAAACTTCATCGCCGACTTGAGGACGCAGTTCTTCCAGTTCGGGCAATTCACGTATCGGGAGCAGCAATTGCCGCCCAAGTCCCATCTCGAGGAAACAGCCGAGGCGTGGATGAATATCGGCTACGACCAGCCGTTCCATTTCACCGAGTGTGAGATATGGTTTTTTCATTGTCGCTGCCAAACGGTCCTCTGTATCAAAGAACAAAAAGACCTCCAGCGTTTCTCCAATTTTAACGTCCCGTGTAAGTTCCGTATAATGGAGCAGTACATCTTCCGATCCTGTCGTCAAAAAATAGCCAAACGGAGATACTTCACGGTCAACCGGCAAGGAGACGACCGTTCCTGCAATCAAACTCATACCGTTTCCACCACTTTGGCGTCAGACCACAGGCGCTCGATGTTGTAATATTCACGCTCGTCACGATGGAAAATATGCACAACCACGTCGCCCATATCCATCAGGACCCAACGTGCAGAATCCATGCCCTCGATACCTTTGATGTTCACACCAGCCGCATGCGCCTGTTTGCGAATCTCCGTTGCAATGGATTGTACCTGTGTATCGGAATTCCCGTGACAGATCACAAAATAGTCTGCTACCAGCGAGATACCAACCAGATCCAGTGCTACAATGTTGGATGCTTTTTTATCGTCAGCGGCAGTTACCGCCATATTCATAAGTTCTTTCGATGATAATGTCATGAACCAACCTCCATATTTTATAAATGTGCTATCAGATCGTTCCGCGATAACATGGTCAGGGGGTATATAACCCGGCGCTGCGAGATCAGCAAGCTGATCGTGGAGTCAAAACCGGCAATAAGCCCCTCCTCCAAACTACGCTCCGCCTGTTCTCGAATGTGTTCAACCCCAGGGAAATCTCTTCCTGGTTCGATGTAGTCAGCAAGACAAACCACCTTATCCAGCAGACTCATCCCTACACGGCCTGAAGTATGCCAGCGGATCGCATTAATAATCTCCGGATCATCAACACCATAATCGCGTTGTGCAATAAAGGCACCTACTTCAGAGTGCCAGAGCTGCTTGTCATGCTGCAGGAGTTCTTCGTTCAATCCGTTCTCACGGATGACCGCTTCCATCTCCGATACAGGCCAGTATTTGGCGACATCATGCAAAATGGCTGCCAGGTCGGCTTTCACCGGGTCTGCACCATACTTATCCGCCAACTGAACTGCCTTTTCCATCACGCCAAGCGTGTGCTTCCAGCGCTTCTCCGGCATCTGACCTGAAACGGCTTGAATCAATTCTTCACGGCTTAGTCCCATATAAACCGCTCCTTACAATATATTGATGAACTGCATCAGGAATCATGAACCGCACCGAATGTCCCTTCGCGAGTCTTCTGCGAACAGCTGTGGATGATATGTCCACCAAGGGCATCTCAGCCAGTAAAACATTGTCCTGCAGCTCCTCCGGGAGATCATCCAGATGTAACTGAAACCCTGGCCGACCCACACCGATAAAGGTTAATTTTGCTGCCAGTTCTTCAATCTGTTCCCACTTCGGAAGATAGTTCACCATGTCCGCTCCGATGATGAAGTAAAATTCATGCTCCGGATAACGGCGCCACAATTCCTTCATCGTATCAATCGTATAGGATACCCCGCCAAGCTCCATTTCGATGCCCAGCACTTCATACTGCTCAACACCCTTCACTGCGGCCTCTGTCATATCAAGACGCTGCTGTCCCGAAGCTCCGGCTCCGCGTTTATGGGGCGGAACATGAGACGGCATGAACCAGATCTCGTCAAGTGCATGAGAATCTCTTGCGGCTTCGGCTGCGAGCAGATGCCCCATATGAATCGGATCAAACGTCCCGCCCATGATGCCAATCTTCACCCGTGTCACCGCCTAAGGAAGTTCGATTTGTTTGTTATCGCGTGATTCCTTGTACAGGATGATGGTGCTGCCGATAACCTGCACCAGTTCGCTTCCGGTTTCCCGAGCGACTTCTTCAGCGATCTCATTTTTGTCATCCAGACAATTGTTCAGCACTTGCACTTTCATCAATTCACGCTTCTCGATCGCATCTTCGATGTGACGGAACAGATGCTCGTTGGTGCCCCCTTTACCGATCTGAAATACAGGGGTCAGATGATGTGCTTGTGAGCGCAAGAAGCGCTTTTGTTTACCGTTTAACATGAATACTCCATAACTCCTTATGCTCGGCAGGTCTCGTCAACAGAACTTAACGTCTGGCCGGACCTGACCGTTCAATTATATTTTTCACTTCATAAAACTATCCAATACAGCACGTCTCATGGTCTCTACTGGCGCAGGAATGCCAAGCCAGTGCTCAAATGCGACCGCGCCCTGATACACAAACATGCCGAGACCGCCATGTACAACACATCCACGCATACGTGCTTCACGAAGCAAGCGTGTCTCCAGCGGATTATAGATCAGATCACTTACAGCCGCACCTTCCCGAATCAGCTCGGGATTCACAGGAACATCGTCCACATGGGGATGCATGCCTGCTGCCGTTGTGTTGATCACGATATCGGCTGAGGCTAACACGGCTGCAGCTTCTTCCATGCCGCTGCCTGTGATGTCACCCATCCCAAGCCCTCTCAAATCGGAGGCAAGCATGCTCGCTCGTTCCGCTGTACGATTCAGGATGCTAATTCGTTCCGGCTTCTCCAGCGCCAGTGCATAAATGACGCCTCTCGCAGCGCCTCCTGCCCCGAGAACTGCGATCTTTTTCCCTGTGAGATCGGGAACCGCTTCTTCCTTCAATGAACGTACATAACCAATGCCATCCGTGTTGTACCCTGTCAGTTTACCACCCTCATTGACGATCGTATTCACAGCACCAATCAACCGTGCACTCTCATCAATGACATCGAGGTACTGCATAACCTCTTCTTTGTGCGGTATCGTTACATTAACACCGCGATAACCCAGAGCCACAATGCCTTTAACGGCTGCTTCCAGCTGCTGCGGGCGAACATGGAGCGGCATATACAATCCGTTCACGCCTGCTGCTTCAAGAGCCGCATTATGCATGGCAGGGGATTTGGAATGTCCAATGGGATCACCCATAACCCCGAGCAGGATCGGTAGTGAGGCATAGGCATTCTTCTGTTCTGACATAGGTCCGCCTCCGATCAGTTGAGAATCATTTTGCCGTCAAAGTTAGATCAAAGATGGACGAACCAGTACCCGAATGCCTTTCGGTGCATGCACAGCAACAAGCGCCCCATTTTCACCATTGACCTTAATCCAACCCAGACCAGATATAAACACATCCGACTGGCTGCCGCGTTTAATGCGGAACTCGTGCCTTGTCCATTCTGGCATATCCGCTGCATCCTCACGAGTTGGGGGGGATAGCAGTTCTCCAGCATGGTCACGGTACAGATCATCTGCGCGTTCCAGCTTCGTCCGATGAATATCAATTGCATTGCTTGTATAACAAGTGAAGGACTGGCGATCCCCTTCAATAAAGTCAAAACGAGCCATCGCGCCAAAGAACAGCGTCTGACCTGCATTCAATTGATACACTGCCGGCTTCAGCGGCTTGTCCGGCATGATTGCTGCCAGATCTTTGCGTGATACGATCTCACTGAAACGCCATGGGTATACAATTCCGGGCGTATCAATAATGTATTTTCCGTCATCCAAAGGGATGTTGACCATGTCGAGTGTCGTTCCCGGATAACGGGACGTTGTCAGTTCCTGCTCCAGATCACTATAGTCACGGATGAGACGGTTGATTAGTGTGGATTTGCCCACATTGGTACCACCGACCACGTACACATCACGATCCTCACGGTACGTACCGACAAGCTCCAGCAGTCGGTCGAAGCCCTGATTTTGCTTGGCACTGCAGAGCACGATATCCACTGTACGCAGCCCCTGCTCTTTAGCCTGCTTCTGTACCCAGTTACGAACCTTATTCCAGTTGGTTACTTTGGGAAGCAAATCGGTTTTGTTGACAGCGAGCAGTACCGGATTGTTGCCTACAAAACGCTGCAGACCAGAGATGATGCTGCCATCAAAGTCAAACAGATCAACGATATGGATGACAAGTGCATCCTTATCCCCGATTTTGCTGAGCAGAGCCAAAAATTCGTCCTGATCCACCGTGACGGATGATGACTCATTGTAATTCTTGATCCGGAAGCAGCGCTGACATATAACTGGTTCACGACCCAGCGCTTTCTCTGGGATAAACCCCGGTTTATCCGGATTTTCCGTTTGCAGATGCACACCGCATCCACTGCATCTTACGGCAAGGCTGCCGTTATGCGTTTCTGTCATTTCTTATTTTCCTCCTCGAGCCATAAGCCTTTCTTGCGCAAACTGGTTAGAGCAATCCGTTCCACGCGTCGATTGAAGCGGGTCATGAACCCTTCATCACCAATGGAAATAGGCAGTACCAGCACGGTATAAAGCCCGAGCCGATTACCTCCATATACATCTGTAAGCATCTGGTCGCCTACCACAATCGTTTTTTCCGGAGTTAACTCCATCATTTTCATTGCTCTACGAAACGGTGCATTCGATGGTTTGCGTGCACTATGCACAAACTGGATATCCAGCGGCGTCGCAAACAAAGATACACGATTCAAATTGTTATTGGACACGATCATCAGCTTGAAACCAGCCTGCTTCACACGCGCGAACCATTCAATCAGTTCTGGCGTGGCATCAGGAGCTTTCGCACCAACAAGCGTATTATCCAGATCAGTTATTATTCCACGGTAGCCTTGAGCGTACAGCTCTTCCAGATTAATGTCAAAAACCGTATCTACTCGCAGCTTGGGCATTAACATTTTAAACAAAGAAGTCACCTCAGTTTCATACGACACACTATATCACAAATCTGTCTTTCCTGAAAATGCATACAGTGCCTGATGGTATGGGAAAAAGGAAAAACGGGACGGACATCTTCTATGCCCGTTCCGCTTTGAGTTCCTTGCGCAGCTTCAAGGCTGTCTCATAGACTGCCTTCCAATCATCCGAAGTAACGGAGGCCGGGCTATAACGCGTCTGTTCAAACATTGCAAGCAGCTCATGCAGCGTTGCTGCAGCAGCCGGTTTCGCCTGACTCCAGCGGTTAACGGACTCACGCAGCGTCTCATCTCCGCTTCGGTTCAATCCTTTTCGTTTCACATACCGAATCCAGCGCTCTGTCTCTGCAACCACTTTCTGCTCAGGCGTAAGTGGTCCACCCGTTCGCAGGCGCAGGATCCAAAAACGGAACGAGAAACGATTCCGCCAGAACATATAAGCAACCCATAACCCAAGAACAGCCACAGCGGCCCAAATTACAAAAGCAGGTACGCCGGATGCAGCTTCTTCAGGTGCCGGTGTTTGCTCTTCTTCAACGACTGGTTCCTCTTCAGGTTGCTCTTCAGGTTCATCTACCGGCTGTACATCAGGCTGTTCCGTCAGCAGCGGCATATCAAAACCAGGTGTCGCTTCAACCGGAATCCATCCATATTCGCCAAAGTAGACCTCTGCCCAGGAATGCGCATCTGCATTGGTCACTGTATAGGTGGTCTCAATCTCGGCACCAGGTTGACGCGGTGCCTGCATGTCCGAATTTAGAGACATTTGGCCAGGCGCATAACCTTTTACCCAGCGAGCCGGTATTCCCTCCGAACGTGCCATCATGACCAGTGCCGTCGAAAAGTAATCACAGTACCCCTCACGGATGTCAAACAAAAATCCTTCAACAAAATCACTGCTTACTTTTCGGGATAAATCGGGATTGTTGGTGTAATTAAAGTTTTGTTGTAAATAGTTTTGCAGTAATGCCACTTTTTCATACGGCGTATTTGCCGCAGCTGTAATTTCAGCTGCCAACTCCGTCACCCGGTCCGGGAAGCGGGATGGCATCTGCAGGTACATATCGTCTGCGGGATTGCTCGCGTACAGATCATCAAACGTCTTTGTACGAAGCTCATCTTCAACAATTACGGGCGCTTCAGATACAACTGTGTACGTTTTGGGAAATTGCGGCTGCTGCCGATCCGTTACGATATGCATTTCTGCCTGATTCGCATTCCAAAGCATCCGGCCTGATACGTTCTCGCCATTGACTGAACTCACTTCGGATATCGAGTACGCACCAAAGAGGATTGGATACACATTATCGTTCAGCATGGTTACTTTTTGAGTAACTTGCTTGGTATTCACGTTGCCCGCATCCTCATTCTCCAGGGTTTGTCCAAGTTCTACATACTCTGTGGACACCCGTCTGCGGTCATCCCACCCTGTCCCGGTGTACTCTTCCCGGGTTTCACCGCGCCAGTAACTGCGCTCATTGGTCGCCACCGACATAACAGGCGTGTAGTCAAAATTGAATCCACCGCCCAACTGGTTATCTTCACGGCTGTATCCGGACTCTGTGGAACTTGGAATATCCAGTGTTCCGTTGCCAGCCTGGTTCGTGGAGCTTCCGGTATAGTTACGCCATGCCGTATACGGATCAGTCAATGTAGGCGGAACTTCCGGCATGTTCACACTCGCTACGATAATCAGAGAAAAGATGATGGCGATGTTGGCCAATATTTTGTACGGATAACGAAGCAGACGTTTCCAGCCCTGCGGATAGTGCAGTTGAAAATTGCGGAAATGCTGGCAAACCAGCCAGCCCATCCCTGCAAACATGACCCAGGCCACTTCAATCCATAACGGAATCTGGGTAAAGGAATCCAGAATCCCCATCGATATAATGTTAACACCCAGAAATACAAGGATACGGCGGGTTGTGGTCACCAGTCGAAGAGCAGCTTCAAGCATGACCCATGCACACAGCGAGAACCAGATGTATGGCGTCAAATGCAGCAGGAACTGCTCTGCACGATCGGTGAATGTCCCGTAAGGCATATAAACAGAGTAATCAATGAGCGTTTTATGCAAAATATATATAAGTACAATAGCCTTGATTACCGTTCGGTATATAGGCTTAAAAGGTAAAATGATTTCCAGTACACTGACCGCTGCCAGCGTCCATAATACCAATGATGTGGTCTCCGTATACCATGATTCCTGTGTAAATGAGATCCACTGCATTGCAATCAGGAAGATCCAGAGCAGTGACGCTGCGTGATACCAGGATCTTTTTCCCGTTAGTAGTTCTTTTCCATTTGTACTCATGCAGAACCTCCCCCCATAACCGTTGGAAGTTCCTGCAGATGGGAAACAACAAAGGATCTCGTGCCTTTTCCTCGCAGCATGGCTGACCATTCAGCACTCTGACGGGACTCCTTGGTATCAATAATAATGTGGCACGGAGTCATTCCTCGAGTGTCAGCCCACCGCAGTAATTCCAGTACTTTTTCGTCTTTTTGGGGAGAAATGACTACAAAATAAGCACCCTGAGGCAGCTGACGGGCAAGCTTCTCAATGCCGGGAAGCAGTCGTTTATCCTGGCCATTGTGCTGCACGTCCACCAGGTGGTGCATCATCTTCTGTCGTTCAAGCAGGCTTTCGCTGGGAGGGAGCAGCTTCGTTTGGTCAGATAACGTCAACAGCCCCATGCCCATCCGTTCCCTCGTTCCATACTCCAAAAGCGATGCCGTAGTGGAAACAGCCAGTTCAAACGCTTCCCCTTGCTCGTAGCTGCCCGCCAATGCATCAAGCACCAGAATGGTCTTGGGTACCGATTCATGTTCAAACTCCTTGGATTTCCATGTTCCCGTCTTGGCTGTAGCATTCCAGTGAATTCGGGACAGCCGGTCTCCATATACATAATCACGCACTCCGTTGATTTGGGTTGTTTCCCTGCGGGAACGCGTCTGCGCGGTTTGTGGTCCAGCTAGTCGCGATTTACGATCATATAACTGCCAGTACGGTATAAACACAGTGCGTGGCAGCACCCGAAACTCACCTTTGGCCTTGAATGTGCCGCGGTGCTCGATCAGTCCAAAGATATCCTCGCTTGCACATTCCGTTTCCGAAAACACATATTTGCCTCGTTCAAGCGGCGGAGTCTGAAAAGACAACTCTCCATTTCCCCGCATGTTGGGAATCAGGCTCTCCCTAAAAGACCATGACTCCCCGTTATGACGGTGCAATATTTCACGCACAACCACATAAGGCAGCGGCAAAAAACCCGGAATGGTCAGTTGAAGCTTCACTTGAACCTGGTCACCGGCATGCAAAAGTTCTTCATGATCCTGTCCTGAGGATAGAATACGCACACCGCGTGCACGTTTTACCCCACTGAACCCGGCGATTGCAAGATACAGACAGAGCAGGGTCACCATCGACAACAGCATGATGGACGTTTTCCCGCCCTGGAACAGAACATAAGCCAAACAACAAATCCACACCGCCGCGATGCTCCATACGCGAGGGTGGCGCATTCCTCTTCTGACATTACTCAAAAGCGGCTTCATGAATTATTGCCCCATGGAGACGGGGACACGAACTTGCTGAAGTACAGAATTCAGTACAGCTTCAGAGCTCATGCTGTCCAGTCTCGCTTCAGGACGCAGCACAATCCGGTGGGAGATGACATATGGCGCCATCGTCTTCACGTCATCCGGGAGCACGTAATCACGTTCCTGCAAGAAGGCAAACGCCTTCACCGCCATCATGAATGAGATGGCTGCACGTGGGCTGGCCCCCAGCAGCACGGAAGGATGCGAACGCGTCATGCGAACGACATCAAGCAGATAATCCATCACCGGATCGCCGATAAATACTTCCTTGATCTCCTGCTGAATCGCGGAAATCTGATCCATGTGGGTTACGGATTCCAGCCGGTCCACAGGCTGACCCGATTGATGCTGCTTCAGCAGCGTTTTCTCAATATCCTTGTCCGGATAACCCAGACTTATTTTCAGCATAAACCGGTCAAGTTGTGCTTCCGGCAATGTATAGGTACCTTCAAAATCGATTGGATTCTGGGTAGCACAGAGCATAAACGGATGCGGCAGATCATAAGTATCGCCATCTACCGTCACACTGCGCTCCTCCATGACCTCCAGCAGGGCTGATTGGGTCTTCGTTGTTGCCCTGTTGATCTCATCCGCTAGAAGTATGTTGGTCATGACTGGACCCGGACGGAAATAAAAGCGCTCATCACGCGGATGGAATACGGATACACCGGTGATATCACTTGGCAGAATATCGGGATTACATTGAATGCGGCGGTATTCCCCGCGCATGGATTTCGATAATGCTTTGATCAACTGCGTTTTGCCTGTTCCGGGTACGTCTTCGATCAGAACGTGTCCGCCTGCAAGCAAAGCTGTGAGCAAAAGTTGAATTTCAAAGGATTTCCCCATTATGCAAGATTCCAGATTAGAACGAACTGCTGAAATGATTTGGATCGACTCTTTGCGCACAGGCATGTGGTCTAACCTCCTAAAAAAGCATACAGATTTCCTTTTATTGTACATGAACAACGGGCGCGAGTACACTCGAAGAGAATCACAATTTGTTTCCAGCCGTCAGATTGGCCGCTATTCTCGCATGAGTGCGACAAAAAGCCCCGGATATTAAATATCCGGAGCCTCTCCATTTATGTCGATATAGCTTTAAGATTCTGCCAAGCTTTGTCAGCCTTTCGGCCGAACCACCAGTGCCGCGAGAAAGGAGAAGATAATCGCAGATGATATCCCCGCTGCCGTCAAGTCGAAGATACCGGTAATCACCCCGATCCATCCGTCTTTTTCAAGCTCGGTCAACGCCCCGTGCACCAGTGAATTACCGAAACTGGTAATGGGAATGGAAGCCCCTGCTCCCGCAAATTTGACAAGTGGATCATACCAACCCAATGCGTCCGCAACCGCACCAGCCACAACCAGTGTACTCATGGTATGAGCCGGGGTCAGCTTGACGCCATCCATCAGCAGCTGTCCCACCACACAAATCAAGCCGCCTACAATAAAAGCCCACAAAAATTGCATCTTTTATCCCTCCTTTTCAATGGCTACCGCATGCGCAATACATGGGATGCTCTCGCCCTGCTGGTAGGATATGGGTGACAACAGCGCGCCCGTGGCAACAATCAAGACCCGTTTCAGATCACCTTTCTGCATCCGGTTCAAAATATGTCCGTAAGTTACGGTGGCAGAGCAACCGCATCCGCTGCCGCCCGCTACAACGTATGGCTGCTTCTCCCGGTCGTAAATCATGAGCCCGCAATCATTAAACGTCGTTTGTTCCATGGGTATACCTTCCTTTTGCAGCAGTTCCTTCGTAATCGGGAGTCCAACAGAGGCCAAATCTCCGGTTACGATGAGATCGTAATACCCTGGTTCAAGTCCGGTATCCCGGAAATGAGACACGATGGTATCTGCCGCGGCAGGAGCCATGGCTGCCCCCATATTGAACGGGTCCTTGATTCCGAGATCCATCACTCGGCCAATCGTTGCCCGGGTTACCACAGGACCGTCCCCTGTACGGGAAACCACGCTGCATCCTGATCCTGTTACCGTGTATTGGGCATATGGAGGTTTCTGGGAACCATACTCTGTCGGATAGCGAAATTGCTTCTCCACTGTACAGTTATGACTGACCGTGCCTGCGAGGACATAATTACCTGCACCCGAGTCAACGATTAAGGAAGCTAATGCCAGGCTCTCCATGGATGTGGAGCAGGCTCCAAAAACACCAAGGTAGGGTGCTCCCAGTTTTCGAGCCGAAAATGAACTGCTGATGATCTGGTTCAGAAGGTCACCACCGATAAAAAACTGGAGCTCTTCCTTTGTAATGTTCGCATTAACGAGTGCCAGCTGCGTAGCCTGTTCAAGCAGCTTGCGTTCCCCTTTCTCCCAGGTTTTCTCACCAATCTCCAGATTGTCGTACACGTAGTCAAAATCGGCTGACAGCGGCCCCTCTCCCTCCTCTGGTCCCACAACCGCTGCTCTGCCGATAATTCGTGGACGGTTTTCAAATTGCCAGGTTTGACGTCCGATCAGCTTCATAGATGCCCACCTCCGACTCCCAGGAAGGCGTAAATGATCCCTATAATAAAGGCAGCAACGACACCAAAAACAATAACTGAACCGGCAAGTTTAAACATGTTGGCTCCGACACCCAGGACAAGTCCCTCCGCTCGGTGCTCCAATGCTGCAGAGCACATGGAGTTGGCAAACCCGGTAACCGGAACTGCCGTACCGGCTCCGGCCCATTGAGCGATTTTATCGTAGACCCCAAGACATGTAAGGATGACCGAAATCAGGATCATGACCGCAACTGTAGGACTGGCTGCTTCCTTGGAAGTCATATCAAACCCTGCTTTGAATGCCTCCTGGATAGCTTGTCCAATGATGCAAATGAATCCCCCAACAAAGAAAGCCTTAATGCAGTTTGCCAGGATCGGACGGGCTGGCTCATGTTTTTTGGCAACCTTCTTGTAATCCTGTTCACTGATGGACAGGGATGATGCTTTTTTTCCATTACCGGATCCTTTGGTTTGAGCTGGCAAGATACAGAACCTCCTTTAAAATCAAAATCAGTCGAGCAGCTTAATACTGCCCGGAGCGAGTTAAATCCTATGTTCATTGTTTGTTAATGATGGGAAGGTTATGTATCCGGCGAATTGCAGCATTTGTTTCCAGTTGGGGAGAGCAGCATTTTTGCAGCAGAATCAAGCACGCCGGATCAGAGGGCTATACAAAAATGATATATCCAGGTTCATCATTTTCTTATAAATAAAGAAGCACGATCACGAGTAAAATAAAAAGGACGATAAAAAGGATATCTTCATTGCCTTCATGAGGTGGCTTCATCTGGTGTTCCAACTCCTTCCTGTCGTCAGGCAAATGAATGAGAAACCCGGGGTAGATGGGAATTACAAAGAGCCTCAATGTATGAGTATTCAATACCGCTGCTAAAAGCGTGAGATTATCGCCCATCTATCGCCTGCCTCCATTTTATGGTCCCAAGAATGCCTTAGATACGTGACACAGACATGGACAATTACGTGCGCAAGGTTCATACTATAATGTGACCAGTGGTTAATAATTCGTCCTGCATTTTAGGGGCAGCAGTCCGCCAGCCGTTCTGTCGAGACTGTCATACATACGAGCAGAGGAGTTGTCGACACATGAATGAAAAAACAATGGAGATGTTTCGCACCTTAACAGAGTTCCCATCCGCTTCCGGATTCGAGCGCGAGCTTCGCGGTTGGATGAAGGAACAGCTGTCCAATTATACAGAGGAATTTGTCCAGGATCGTCTGGGGAGTCTATTTGGTGTACTGCGCGGTGAAGAATCGGGTCCCAAAGTGATGGTTGCCGGACACTTTGACGAAGTCGGTTTCATGACAACAGGCATCACGGAAACAGGAATGATTAAATTCCGTCCGCTCGGCGGATGGTGGAGCCAGGCTGTTCTGTCACAGCGCCTGCAGATCATCACTCCAGATCGCCGCATTACGGGAGTTGTAGGTTCAACGCCTACTCACTTGCTGGATGAATCGCAACGAAGCAAACCGGTAGACCTCAACCACATGTACCTGGATATTGGTGCAGATAACCGTGCTGAAGCGGAATCATGGGGCATTCATCCTGGCATGCAAATCGTGCCGATCTGCGAATTCACGCCAATGGCTAATCCGAAGAAAATCATGGCAAAAGCCTGGGATAACCGTTACGGAGTTGGACTTGCTCTTGAATTGGTTGAAGCGCTCCACAAGGAAAAGCTTCCCAATACCTTGTATTGCGGTGCAACGGTTCAAGAGGAACTGGGGCTTCGCGGTGCACGCACCGCTGCCAATCTTATTGAACCTGACATCTTCTTCGCACTGGACTGCAGCGCAGCAAATGACATGACAGGTGACAAACAGTCCTTTGGACATATCGGACAAGGCGCTTTGCTCCGTATTTTTGACCCTGGAATGTTCACCCATCGCGGCATGGTGGAATACGTTCAGGACACGGCTTCTTCGAACCAGATCAAGATGCAATACTTCATCTCCCCTGGTGGTACCGATGCCGGACAAGTGCACCTGAGCGGAATAGGTGTACCATCAACGGTCATTGGCATTTGTGCACGTTACATTCACACCTCTTCTTCCATTATTCACACGGACGACTATGATGCAGCCAAAGCGCTGCTTATCAAACTGGTGAAGGGCATGGATCGCACGACAATTAATACCATTATTGAGAACGCGTAAACGTTGGAACGAGGTTCAAGGTTGAATAGCTTCTACTCTGAACCTCCTTCTACTCTATGAGACATTCTGACTTTGGTTAGAGTGTCTCTTTTTGTGTACAAATCGATTAATCATCCGAACCTTATTGGAAATAACTCATAAGATACAACAACAAGAAGAACTAAACACCAAGCAGTGGGGGACCTGTTATGGCAGTGGGAAGGAACGGAAAATCAAATAAAGGTTCCAAAAAAACAAATGCCGCAAATACCCTTCTCAATGGCAGTCTAAAAGGTAAAAATCTGGAAATCATTGTTGCAGCATTGCTGGTAAGCGGTAAATTAAGAGTAGATGCTGTCACATTATTTCGAGAAGCTACGCTTGTCGTTGAATTGGTTGGACAATATAAAACACTTAAAAATATTACGCCGTCGAACGCAGACAAACTCGTCCAATTCCTTGACGAAATCGGCGACGTAACTCTCGATGATGTTATGCGGGCTTTTCAAAAAAGAATGAATTCCTAAATGGAGTGAAGTGAGGTTGACGTGATGGCTGACTTTGATGGAAATGGATTTGCCGAGCTATTAATCGTAGTCATTCTTGTTGTTTTATTTGTATTTGGCTCGTCGGATATTGAAGGACTCACCGACTCACCATCATCACCATCGTCCTAAGGATCTTTGCGTGCAGTTCAGCCGCTGAACCATTGTTCCGGACATGCAACATGCGGCAAGCATCATTATAAAATTTTTGGTGTTAGGTTTTAGAGGGATATATCAAAACGCCAGTCCATTCAATCTGGACTGGCGTTTTTGATATGCAGCACATGCTTCGTTACAAGAATAACGGTGAAAATGCAATCCAGGCCAAAATTAAGGTCAGTACGATACATACATTCTCTACAACAGCCCCGTGCTTGGTACCCGTACTCATCAAATTTGCTCGTATTCGCCACTTGAGTGGCGGAAGCGGACGAATCCCGCGATTTGTCAAGGAATCTGCTAGCAGGTGCATGGCATAAGCTATTCCTCCAGCTACCCAGATCTCCGGACTCTGCTGATGCGTTGTACTGTATAGAAGTCCTCCCCACACTGCCGTTCCATACACAGTATGGGTTAACCCTCTATGGGTTAGCGTTGTACATAACATGAGCAGACTTCCCGCGATCAGGTTCCATGGTGCGAATGCATGACCATAGAATACAAGCCCCAGTCCAATAACAAACATCAACACTTTGCGGAGTGAACGGGACGGCAGGAAAGAGACCAGTCCAACCAAAATAGCGAGCAGCAGATTCCAAGGCTTGGCCTGCACATAAAAGTACACAAATACAGCGGTGGGCAGCAAAATGGTTTGCAGCAGCCTGATCAAACTATTCGGCAATGCCTTGGATACCAATAAGGAATTCGGTTCGTCGATGTCCGGCAGCAGCGAACCAATCAGAGCAACAGTAACTGCCGGAGCAGTCACTTGCATACCCATTAATTGCAGCACAGATAGCGAAACGCCTGTTCCAATAATCAGGTGGGATCTTCCCATCATGATGCAAAAACTTCCTTTCAAAGAAATAGGGAACGTCATATCCCATTCACGATGTTACAACGAAAAGAAAAAGAGAACAATAGTTCGTATTTCTTATTTTAAATTCAATCCCCACTCTAACAATCCCCTATTCTCATACTCAAATAAAAAACGGTTGCCGTGACGGGGCTCACACTTTTTTATTTGTGACACATATATCGTTCTTAGTGAAATAAATCACATTAAGTGTCAGCAATCCAGGGTATGATTCAAATATAAACCACTACAATTGTTGGTATTGTCCAGTGACTAACCAAGGAGGCTTACACACATGAACGGAAAAAGAGAAAAACTTGTCGTGATCGGTAACGGTATGGCCGGCATTAGTACAGTTGAACAAATTTTGAAATTGACTTCACGCTTTGACATTACGGTCTTCGGCACAGAGCCCTATCCCAATTATAACCGGATCATGTTGTCCTATGTTCTGGAGGGCAGCAAAACCATCGATGATATCGTGCTTAATGATCTGCACTGGTATGAAGACAATGGTATTACGCTTCATACCGGGACAACCGTGTCCCGTATTGATGCAGACAACCGGGAAGTCGTCACGAACGAAGGTACGCGGGTGCCGTACGACAAAATCATTATTGCCACGGGTTCCAGCTCCTTCATCCTTCCCGTCCCCGGTCATGATAAAGAGGGTGTTGTCGGGTTCCGGGATATTGCCGATTGCAACATGATGCTTGAGGCCGCGAAGCAATACAAAAAAGCGGCTGTGATCGGCGGAGGACTTCTCGGACTGGAAGCAGCCAAAGGACTGGTGCAGCTCGGCATGGATGTCACAGTTGTGCATCTGATGCAGGACTTGATGGAACGCCAACTTGACCCTCAGGCTTCTGCCATGTTAAAAGCAGAACTGGAACGTCAGGGTATTCGATTCAAAATGGGTGCACAGACCGCTGAACTGATTGGAGGAGAACGTGTAGAAGGTCTTCGATTTGCCGATGATACCGTGCTGGATGCAGACTTTGTGGTCATGGCCGTTGGGATTAAACCCAATACGGTCGTAGGACGTGAGAGCGGTCTGGAAGTCAACCGTGGCATTGTTGTTGATGACTACATGCAGACCTCGCTGGAGGGCGTCTATTCCGTCGGGGAATGTACCGAACACCGGGGAGTATGTTACGGCCTTGTCGCTCCGTTGTTCGAACAAGGCATGATTCTCGCCAAGCACATCTGCGGCGTGGAGACCGCTCCGTATGAAGGCTCGGTTGTATCCACCAAATTAAAAATTTCGGGTGTGGACGTGTTCTCCACAGGTGAATTTCTCGATAGCCCGGATCATACGGTGATTAGCCATAAGGATGACTGGAAACGGACTTACAAAAAAATTTTGCTGCGGGACAACATCATGGTCGGCGCTGTGCTCTTTGGTGACGTGACCGATTCTGCCGAATTGCAGAAGTTGATCAAACAAAAAACAGAAATGACAGATGAACTGTATTCTTCACTGATGGGTACGGGCTGTGGCGGTCACAAAAAAGCTGCTTCCGTCGAAACGATGGCCGAGGACGAAATCGTATGTGGATGTAATGGTGTGACCAAAGGAACCATTGTCGATGCCATTACGAATCAGGGACTGAGCAGCGTCGATGAGATCAAAGCCTGCACAGGCGCAACCCGTTCATGCGGCGGCTGTAAACCGGTGGTAGAGCAAATTTTGCAATACGTACTGGGAGACAACTTCACAAGCGGTGCCAAACAGGGCATTTGTGGATGCACCTCGCTCAGCCGGGATGAAATTGTGGCCGAAATCAAACAAAAAGGATTGCAGACAACCAAGGAAGTCATGAATGTCCTGGGTTGGAGCCAGCCTGAGGGCTGTTCCAAATGTCGCCCGGCGATTAACTACTACCTCGGCATGATTGCACCGGATACGCATGAAGACGAGAAGGAATCCCGCTTTGTCAATGAACGCATGAATGCCAATATCCAGAAAGACGGCACCTATACGGTGGTACCGCGCATGTATGGTGGCGTAACCACGCCGGAAGAACTGAAGCGCATTGCGGACATTTCGGTCAAATACGATGTAAAAGCAGTCAAGGTTACCGGGGGACAACGTCTCGATCTGATCGGGGTCAAAAAAGAGGATCTGCCGCAGGTATGGGCCGAACTGGATATGCCTTCAGGTTACGCATACGCCAAATCGCTTCGTACAGTCAAAACATGTGTCGGTTCCCAGTTCTGCCGCTTCGGGACCCAGGACTCCATGGCGATGGGCGCCCTGCTTGAACGCAAGTTCGAACGCCTCGATCTGCCTGCCAAATTCAAAATGGCGGTCAATGGCTGCCCGCGGAACTGTGCTGAATCGTGTACCAAAGATATCGGTATCGTCGGTAATGATGGAGGCTGGGAGTTGTTTGTTGGCGGTAACGGTGGGATCAAGGCCAGACTTGCAGACTCTTTGTGTAAAGTGAAAACAGATGAAGAGCTCATCGAACTGTGCGGTGCAATAATCCAATACTACCGCGAGACTGGCAACTATCTGGAGCGTACCTCGGAATGGGTAGAACGTATCGGTCTTGAGCAGATTCGTTCAGTTGTAGTTGATAATCTGGATGAACGCAAAGCATTGATGGACCGCATTGAATTTGCCCTGGGCCATGTAGAAGATCCATGGAAAAAAGCACTTCGAAATGAAGAAGGCCAAACTAAACTGTTCCAAGGAATTGAAGTGTCGGCTCGTCCATAAGGAAGCGAACTTCTTCACTGGATCAATATCATTAAAATCTGCAGGGTGAACCTGCCATAGAAAAGGAGCAGTCCATATGACAACCAAACAATCAGGCACCTATTTTCCGGCGGGAGAGATTGAAGAATTTCTTCCCCGGATTGGGCGGGTGGTAGAAATTGAAGGCCGGCAGCTGGCCGTCTTTCGCGCATCGGATGGTACCGTATTCGCTGCCGACAACCATAACCCCCATCCCAAGGGCGGGCCGCTCGCCGAAGGAATTGTATCCGGTCACTATCTATACGATCCGCTGTACGACTGGAAAATTGACTTATGTACAGGTCAGGTACAGGCACCCGATCAGGGGCAGGTTCAGATGTTTCCGGTGAAGATCGAAAACGGGCATGTCTGGATCGCTGTGTAGCCAGCTCCATAAGTAAAACCTAGATTGATGCACAATAATGGAGGAGACCGTGATGTTTACACCAGGTGTGGAAGGAATTATTGAAGCTGCCGTTAAAAAACGGGATCAGATGAATGCCAGCTTGCCGCGTTACATGGTGGCTGCCTTAATGGCAGGTGCCTACGTGGGCCTGGGGATTATTCTGATCTTTAGTATCGGCGCACCGCTGCTTGCAGCCAAGTCGCCATTGCAAATGATGCTGATGGGCATGTCCTTTGGACTCGCCCTCACCCTCGTCATTTTTGCAGGATCGGAATTGTTCACAGGCAACAACATGTTTTTCACCATGAGCACGCTGGCGGGCCGGACTACGGTTCGGGATACGCTCAAAAACTGGGGGCTTGTTTTCCTCGGTAACCTGATCGGCGCCATTCTGCTCTGTCTGCTGATTGTGGGCAGTGGTCTGTTCAAAACGGCTGGACCCGAGCACATCCTGTTTGCCGTGTCGGCCAAAAAGATGGCTGCACCCGTTACCGAACTGTTTTTCCGCGGCATCCTCTGTAACTGGCTTGTCTGTCTGGCCATCTGGATGGCGGCCCGTTCGAAAGAGGATATTGCCAAACTGGTCCTGATCTGGTGGTGTCTGTATGCGTTTATCGCCAGCGGATATGAGCACAGTGTTGCCAATATGACGCTCTTATCGCTGTCCTGGCTGCTGCCCAATCACCCCGATACGATCACACTGGCAGGTTGGCTGCACAATATGATTCCAGTCACACTGGGTAATATCATCGGTGGTGCCTTGTTTGTTGGCATGGCGTATTGGTTTATTTCACCAGTAAGAAAGAAAGCTTGATTTCATATCGTGAATTTCCATTTATCTTGAATTGACTAAAATATTAATAAACCAAAGGCCACCCTGGATTATGCTGAATATAAGTTCAGCAGACATGGTGGTTTTTGGATTGTTCGCGAGTATCACCCTCCCTCTCCCACTCGAATCCGAATGTCCTGCCCCTTATAAAGCTTTATTTTTTACCTTTTCCGCATACATCGTTAATCCATGGTTAACATAACTAAAGTATAGTCAGTTCATACCCAAACCAACAAAGGATGATTGCTTAGATGGGAATTCATACGTACTTCAGGTCGCTGAACGATCTTGAACGCATTATTCGGACGCCGGGCAAGTTCAAGTTCGAAGAACACTGCGTGTCTGCTCATTCCTGGAAAGTGGTCCAGTACGCCAAGACACTGGCAGATATTGAAGAGCAGCACGGAGTAAGTATTGATTGGAAAAAGTTATATGAAATCACCAGCAGCCATGATTATGGCGAAATCTTCATTGGTGACATCAAGACGCCAGTCAAACATTACTCATTGGAGCTGCGTTCCATGCTGCTGCATGTTGAAGAAGCCATGGTAGAACATTTTATCAACGAAAATATCCCTGAAGAATTCAAGGACATTTTCCGCAGGCAGCTGCGAGAAGGCAAAGACGACACTGTAGAAGGACTAATCCTTGAGGTCGCAGATAAAATGGACCAGGTATATGAAGCCTTCGCGGAGCTGCAGCGTGGCAATACAGAGAAAGAATTCATCGTCATGTACCGCTATGCACTGGTCAAGATCAAAAATATTGACCTCCACTGTGTGCGCTATTTCCTGAACAACATTCTGCCTGACATTATAGAGGAAGGCATTCGCTCCCCGTTCGATATCCGCAAAATAACCGAAGAAGCTTTGTCCCAGTAATCAGTTCTGGACCATCTTGGTTCACCTGTTCCGGGGGACATGGCTTTTTTCGTTATAAAATGTTATTAAAAACTCATAATTGACAAAGAAACGTTTTGTAACTATTATAGTTACAATGGTGGTGATTATCCATGAAACAAATCAGCAGTCGCTTTTCCATTGCGGTTCATACACTCTCCTTGATCGCCGTTGCACCCAATGAATGCACTGGGGATTTCATTGCTTCTAGCGTGAATACGAACCCCGTCATCATCCGGAGGATCATGTCCAAGCTGAAACAGGCTCGTTTGATCGAGGTCAGACCTGGCGTCGGTGGCGCTTCCTTGTTGAAGGATCCGGCAGACATTACCCTACTTGATGTATATCGGGCACTTGAAGTGGCCCAGGACGGGGAGTTATTTAATTTCCATAAACATCCGAACCCAAATTGTCCGGTGGGCAGCATGATCGAACGTACCTTGCGCGCCGAACTTCTTGAGGCTCAGACAGCCATGGAGCAGCGCTTGAATCGCGTTACGATACAGCAGATGATGGATCAGGTTCATGTCCCTGAATAAAAGAAGCTCATTGCGAGCTTTTTTTAACCCTTTGGTTGTAATCACACCTGTTATAACGAACTAGATTACATCCTATAATTTATTTAAAAATACTTAATCTATTGGAGGAACATCTCATGAAAATTTTGGTTACTGGCGCAACAGGACACTTGGGTTCACTGGTCGTAGAAGCTTTATTAAAAAAAGTATCTGCCGCGGATCTGGCTGTAAGCGTACGCAACCCGGAGAAAGCGGAAGCGTTGCGTTCACAAGGCGTTAACGTCCGTCAGGGTGATTTTGATCAACCGGATACCCTTGCCAAAGCTTTTGCCGGCGTGGATCGTTTGCTGCTCATCTCCACAGATGGTGACAATGAAACACGTATTCGCCAACATCAAGCTGCCGTGGATGCTGCCAAGTCCGCAGGTGTTGGTTTTATCGCTTACACCAGCGTGGTGAATGCAGATAAGAACACCCTTT
Organism: Paenibacillus xylanilyticus; assembly: GCF_047246825.1. Classification (GTDB taxonomy): domain Bacteria; phylum Bacillota; class Bacilli; order Paenibacillales; family Paenibacillaceae; genus Paenibacillus; species Paenibacillus xylanilyticus_B. The sequence goes on from NZ_JBFOLB010000002.1 coordinate 688,712, forward strand.
CCTTGGCTGAAGTACACCGCGCCACAGAAAAGGCGATTCGCGAGTATGGTATTCCTTATTCCTTCCTGCGCAACAACTGGTACCTGGAGAATGAAGCAGGCAGCGTGCAAGCAGCAAGCCAAGGTGCTCCATGGGTACATGCAACCAACGCCAGTCAAGTAGGCTGGGCTACTCGCAGTGATTATGCACATGCTGCTGCTGCAGTGCTTATAGGTGAGGGACATGAGAATTCCGTATACGAGTTGTCTGGTAAACTTCGTACCCAAGCTGAGCTTGCGGCCATCGTTGGCGAAGTGCTCGGACAGGACATCAACGTGCAAAACGTGGACGATGCTGCTTACGCCGACATCATGAAGGGCGCAGGTCTGCCTGACTTTGTCGTCTCCATGCTGGTCGATATGCAGAGTGCTATTCGTGAAGGCGCACTCGCTGTAGAAAGTGATACATTGGAAAAATTGCTCGGCCGTCCAGCTCAACCATTGAGTGAAGGTGTTAAAGCAATTTTGGGCAAATAAGTTTTGAGTACGGGAGCTTTTCAGATCTGAGTTCTCCGTGTATAAATTAGAAGAGGCTACAATGGAAATCAAAAAGGGACACACCAACGAATGTTGGATGTGTCCCTTTTGGTGCAGCGACGATCTATACAACGATATAGAAGTTGATCGGATCACCATATACTAAACCAGTCCGATTACGACTTCAATTCGATGTATGTACCGATAGTCTCCATAACCGTTACATTGATCATTGCTTGATATAACGTGCAGGAATGTGATCGGCCAGCCAGATATTATCGTTTCCATGGTAAAAAAGGATACCGTCTTTGGCTGCCTGAGAGGCATTAATTTTCAGGATTACCGGCTGATCATCACGTCTGCGTCCCACTTGGGTGGCGGTATCCCTATCTGCGGACAGATGTACATATTGTCGCTGCCGCGGCTGCAGCCCCTGCTCCATAATCGAAGCCACCGCGCGTGCTGGCGTGCCATGATAGAGTATTTCCGGTGGATCGGCAGGTATTTTGGATATCTTTTGCGGAGTTGAGTGACCATATAATGCCCGGATGCGACCAGAATGGATCTCGTGTCTCTTCTTCTCGGAGGCTTGAATCATATGCTCCAGATCCTCCTCCGTTACTTCCTTCCACTGTGGACTTTCATGTAACGCCACGAGCAATTGCTGAATCTCTACCCAGCCCTCTTCGTCCAGCTCCAGTTCATACTCCCATGGGGCATGTCGCAGAGCGTATGAGAGCTCTTTACTTAACTTCATCAGATCCATTGCGATCATCTCCCCAATCTACTAACGCGCATCTATTTCTCCGGTTGTACCGCAGTCAATATCTCCTGAATGTTACGGGCAAGTCCTTCATCGTCTTCCTGGTTGAATTGGCGGTGACCATCAATGCCGCGATGAATAATCGTGTTCATGACAGGATGAGCCTCCCGGTCCGAAGCCACCCGAATCAGGTCATCGGCAAAATCCACCGCTTGCTGCTCACTGTAGTTAAACGGCTTGATCAGCATACGGATACTAAGTGCATGAGCCTGCGACTCTCCGAACTGATCCCGATGGGTAATACCATATACAGCGCCGAATCCAAATGCCGCTATCACCTGACGCTCCAGCTCCGTTGTCTGTTCCAAAGGTGTGCCAATCAGTTCGCAAATTCTGCTCACCATCTGCTCCAGTTCTGTGGCAGCCGCTGCCAGAATTACATCATTAATATCATCCGCGTTAATAAAATCAGTCATATTGTAGTTCTCCATTTCTCAGCCGTATTTGAATGCAATCTCTCAGACTCTCTGACCACATTGTATCGGAGATACAGTGCTCGTTTCAAATCACCTACATATCGACTCTTCTTTTACTCTAATATTACCCTTATATAAGTAAAGTGGCTTGCGATTTAAAACGATTTTTGGCGAGCCCAAGTGCAAGTTTATCGATGCCTAGATAAGGTACACTATCAGCCATTCGAGGCTGCATTCCACCTCCCACGGCAAATTCACTTTGCGTGTCTGTCTCTGGCAGATCAAGTGTCACTTCCTGGTCAGCCCATACTTTTTTCACTACCCCGGATTTCATCAAATCTTCTACGGCTACGCCAGGGACTGTTAACGCAACGCCATTTAGCGCTGTCTCGTACTCCTGGGTAATCCGGATCGAGGCAGCATCATAAGATAGGCCTCTCTTCTGCTGCAAAGACTTAATGTGCTGCTTGAATTGCTGATGATTTTGTTTCACTTTGCTCGTAGCCGTAAGCTCTGACATCTTCTCATTGTTTAGTGCAGCCCGTTTTAAGGCAACTGCAGCGGGTTCGCTTTTGAATTGGACAATCACGTTTACCAAATCGCTACTTTTGGTATTCACCCTGGCGTCAATCACTTCTCCATCCATAACCTGAAGCTGGTTTAGGGCTTGTCTTTCTTCCTTCGTCAGAGATTGCAGAATGGACTTAGCACTTTCACTGTTCTCGAGAGCACCAAAGGCAGGCGCTGCATAAGCAGGCATGGAAAACATAGAAGATAACAAGACTCCTGCTGCTATAAAACCGGATAACAATCGGGCTGATTTTCGTTTCATTTCATACCTCCTGCGGTTTCCTATTAGATTAGGATTATCGTATTCCGCAGCGTATGGAATGTAAATTGGGGTAATTGAGTATGTTAATAGATTGAATCGATCTGATATCCTTCTAAAAAATTTACATATATATAGACCGAATTATCTAATTTAGAGACTTTATTTTACATAACCAGGACTCTACCCTTTTATTTACAATCGACTTTAACAAACAAGTATCTCTAGACCTAAAAACACTTTCGAAAATGAAGCGTTTTTTCAAAAGAAAATGACTTTTTATGCTAATTTCTCATTGCGTTCAATACAAAACTTCTGAAAAAAAAGCGTAAAAAAGCTCACATCATTGTTCCATAGACCATACTGATGTGAGCTTTTTTAACTTCCCTAAAAAAAGCGCTGCAATAGGAACTACACTCATCCCCACTAAAACTTCATCCCGTTAATCCACCACTGATTTGTAACCACACCCTCAACATCATAGCATTCATTAATAAGGGCATACATGAGTAGAGTTCTAGAGAAATTTCTCTTAATCGTCTGCCTAACACTCCCCTTCCAGCTCCGCATCTGTCCAATGAAGCTGAACACCCTGCCGAATCAGCTGCTCCTGATAGGACTGAAGATGCTCTTCTGTGTCTCTTACTGCCGCCGGTTCTACCTGATTAGCAATCGCATATGCCGCAAGGGTACCGGATGCCTCACCAATATTCCATTCGGTGGGATGCAGACGGTAACAACCGTTCGCGATCTGGGTCATGGATATATTTTTGCAAGCTGGAAGCAGGTTTTTCATCCGCACCGGGATCAGCGAGCCTAAAGGAATCTCATAGGGATGGTTCGGAATATAAAAGGTACGCTGGCTCACGGTTGTGGGATGGAGATCCAGATGATAGCTGCCTAACCCTACGCTGTCCTCGTAACGTTTTGCACCCTTTGCTCCACGTAATTCCTTGCTGACATCCTGCTCGGTAACGGTATACAGGCCGCGGATTCGACGTGATTCCCGAATATAGGGAGCTTTCGCCAGGCCGTCTTCCGTGCCTAGCACATCTCCGCGCAGCCGTAGGCCGGGATATCCCTTTCCGCCATCAAGGCGGGGAGCCTCTGTTTGAAGCCAATACACCAATGAGAGAGTTAGCTGTCTTGCACTATCCAGATGCTGTTGCCTTTCCTCTGGGGATACGCCGATCAGCGGACCATCGTAATAATCGTTCAGTGCCCAGTTAAGCAGTGTAACTTCCCCGTCGTTCAATGGTTCTGACCATAGGCCGGGATCAACGATCCGCCGATAATCCCATAGGGAAACAACGCCCTGTTCATTCGGGAACATCGTGAACTCTTTCAGCTTGGAGGTATCATTGGCATCCGAAGCGTACCAGCTCAGGATCGGATATGGTGAGAACGAGGGAACATATTGTCGCCAGTAGTCATATTCCCGTGGACGGGGAATCGTGAAGTTTCCATCGTGTACATAATCCACCGCAGCCACATGGGTAATCGACTGCATGTCTAGCGGGTCTGCTTCTTCCAGGGCATGTGGTTCACCCGTCTCCCGCCGAGATTCTGCTCCGCTTACATGCTCCACTCCGGCAAGGGGAAGCAGATCGCCGCACTCTGTGGCATCCAGATAATAGGCACCCCGGAGCTTAATTAAACCTCCAGTTCGCCCTTCACGCACAGTCACGCCAGTCACCCGATCACCTGCTGTATCTGCATGAATGGGTACGGTATGATAGAGCACTTCGATCCGTCCAGTATTCACGTAAGGCGCAAGCATCTCATGCAAAACCGCAAGTGCTACCTTGGGCTCATGTGTCAAGCGGCTTACCCAGCCATTTCCAGGATTAAGGATGGGATTACGCCTGGCGGATTCTATAAGTGGGTAATTCCTTCTGTAATAATCCCTGACCCTGCTACGAAACTCACGGTAGGATGCGGTGCAACCGGATTGTTCAATCCAGCGGTGCTCATCCGGGGGCACTGCCTGCGAGGTCAATTGGCCACCAAGCCAGTCCGTCTCTTCCGTCAGAAGTACCCGCTGACCCGCTTTGGCTGCGGCTAGTGCCGCCGCCGTCCCTCCAAGTCCGCCGCCGATAATGACAACATCAGTGCATTTCTCCTGCTCAATAGCCAAGTGCTTTCTCCTCCTTGTCGCTGCCTCCTGGCCAGGCTGATCCGTCTTGGTACAACCGCTCCAGAGCAAGTCGTGCCGCCCCGAAGCAGCCAGCCCGGTTGCCGAGTTCAGCAGCCACAATCCGGCCTGCCAACCCTTCACTGTGCAGCTTGTTGGTAAGCTCATGCCACCATATGGCATGGTCATGAATCACTCCGCCTCCGAGAATAATCAATTCGGGATCAATTGATGCGCTGACATTAGCAATAACCAGCGCCAAGTCGGCAGTGTATTGCTCCAGGATGACCAGTGCAGCTGCTTCACCTTTAATTGCAGCTGCCATGATTTCACGGCCATGAGTATAAGTACTCTCCGTCTGTTCCAGCGCAAGCCGCTGCAGCGCACTGCCGGAGACATATTGCTCCACACAACCCTGTTTGCCACAATTGCAAGGTCGTCCTCCAGGCACAAGTACACTGTGCCCCCAATCACCGCCACGCCAGCCAGCTCCGCGCTGCAGCCGACCTTCGAACATATTGGCACCTCCGACACCAGTGCCAAGAGTAAGCATCACCAGATTTTGCCTGCCGCGTCCTACCCCAAGCCACGCCTCTCCGATCAAAGCGGCATTGGCATCGTTATCGGCAACTGCAGGCAATCCGAACGTTTCCTCCGCCCATTGCGTAAGCGGCATGCCCTGCCAACCGGGTAAATTGTCGGTGGCGTAGACCACTTCCCCCGTAGTTACGTTCACCCTGCCCGCTGAAGCAATGCCCATAGCCTTCACCCCGGCACATCTTGCCAGCAGTTCACTCAACAGCTCATTCAACTGACCAAGTATGCCTTTCCGGCCCTGACACGCCTCTGTTGCCCGTGCAATTTCCACAACAATCATTCCGGCTTCATTCACCACTAGTCCCTTGATTCCCGTGCCTCCGATATCCACGCCAATGACCTGCCGCATCTGCTCCTCCCCCATTCAGACACATGCTTCAATAAATACGGTCAATAACAGCCCTTGCTGTCCATTCCTTCATCTTCTTGCTCTCTTCCACATGCAGTTCCTCCAGCCCCTGGCAGAGGAGATCGATAATGAATAACTGGGATATCTTGGCCCCGACGGAGCCACCTTCGAGTGGAGATTCCTTACCGGCAGTCAAAAGTACGATATCAGCAATGGAAGCAATAGGGGATTTGGCATAATTCGTCATGGCAATAACCTGTGCTCCGTTTTGCTTGGCCTTCATCAGCATATCATTCGTATCCAGCGTACTCCCCGACACGCTGATGCCAAAAGCAACATCGCCTTCCCGCATTGTCACCGCCATCATGGACTGAATATGGCTGTCGGAATTGGCTTCCACACGCCGCCCGATGCGCAAGAAACGATTCTTGGCATCCAGAGCCGTAATCCCCGAAGAGCCTACACCAAAGAACTGTACATGTCGTGCTTGATCTAGGCACTGTACAGCCAGCTTCAGTTGTTCTCGATCCAGCATCCCCAGAGTCGACTGAAGCACACCCGCCATGGAAGCATATAATAGGTCCGCAATATCACTCCCCCCTCTCTCGCTTTCCGGCTGGTTCTGCCGTTTTGGCAGCCCTTGGGCCAGCATCAGCTTGAAATCCTGATAACCTTTGAAGCCGATTTTACGACAGAAGCGCATCACCGTGGTTTCTCCCGTCCCCGCAAAATCAGCCAGCTCCGTCACGGATAGATAGATCAGGTTATCCGGATGCTCCACTACGCACCGCGCTACCTTCTGCTCTGATTTGGTCATTGATGGGTAATACGTATTAATTCGATCCGTCATTTCCATCGTTTCTCATCCTCATCTTTGTCGTCACTTCCGCAAACCGCCGGGTGATCAGCTGCGGCCGTGTTATTGCAGAGCCTATCACAACAGCGTAAGCCCCCAGTTCCAGCGCCTTTTCCATCTGGGAAGGCTCGCCGATTCGCCCTTCGGCAATTACCGGAATCTTCAGCCGCTGAGCAGCTAGATTCAGCAGCTCCAGATTCGGTCCATCCTGCTGCCGGGAGTAAGGTGTGTAACCAGAGAGTGTAGTCGAAACACAGCTAACTCCAAGCGACTCAGCGTATACCGCTTCCTCTAGAATGGAGATATCCGCCATAGAAGCCGTTCCGCTTTCGTTCAGAAAGACTGTAATTTGCTCAAGCGTATTGTTCTCCGGCCGCTTCTGCCGGGTCGCATCAAAGGCAATGATGTCTGCACCAGCCTCCAGCAGCTCGTCGATTTCTCTCATTGTGGGGGTGATGTATACCGAAGAATCCGGGTAATTGCGCTTAACAATACCGATGACTGGCAGCGATACGGCTTGTTTGATCGCCCGCACATCTGCGGCACCGTTCGCCCGAATCCCGGCTGCTCCGCCTTCTTCAGCAGCCGCAGCCATCCGCGCCATGTACGCCGCGCCGTGCAACGGCTCATCCGGCAGCGCCTGACAGGAAACAATCAGCCCCTGATGCAGTTTCTCCAGGATCATTTTTCTCAGGCTCCCCACCCTCTCTCTCATATTCTAATTCTTCATCGCGAGGGCAGCAGGAACGAACCGTACAGAAAGCCCCACTTCGAACATCCGGTTCCACGGCATGTAACAATCAGTAATTTTTACACTTCCAGAAGAACTGTCTATTCGCACAACAAGCTCCTGACGCAGCCGTTCCTCTACTCGGGCAGCAATGCGGCCTCGCGGTCCATCCAGCAGATATTTGCCATATCCCATCTCCTGCACCGGGCCATTGCTAAGTTCTCCCCGCACAACTGAACAATAGCAGACATCCTCGGCATACCGCAGCGCCAGAAAATCAAGATGCTCTTGTGTACGCCCATAGATCAGATAGATCATGGCCTGCGAGATGACGGTCCCGAGCGAGTTGGAATTGGTATTCCAGGCCGCATATCCGGCAAGTTCGAATAACATGTCTTTATTCCGCAGCATCTTGACCAGCTTCTGATCACCGCCATTGGCGTACCCGACATCCGCAACAGCAATCGGTTTCCCCTTGCACCGGAGCAGATATTCCCCGTATTCTATTAATTCCATCAGATTCCGGTATACATCATAACTGTAAAATGCATGCTGCTGTGATACTGCCTCTGCCATCGTCTCTCCTGGCGTACTGATCAACAGGACCAGGTCCGCCTCAGCCGCGCTCGATGCGATAAGTCCGCCTGCGGCCAGAATCTGATACTTCAGTGTCTCATAGAAAAATCGATCCTCGAACAGCGGCGTAACAAATGCGCCTTGCACAGACGAAAGGCGGGGATATACGAGCGGCATTCGGCCACGGGCCTTGTTCATCATCCGGGTAAGCAGTACGCAGCCCACTTCGTCTGCTCCTGGATACATATAGACCTTAAGCTCCAGATCAAGAGCAGTAATGCTTGCCCGGACCTTCTCTTGATCCTTCGCCGTATGACCATAAGGCGCCGAGTCATCCTGCGGTACGATCATGAACTCGATAATTCCTTCCTTTACCAGAGCCATCACCAGTTGGTTCGCTGCAATATTTATCGCCCTTCGCCCAATGTAATCTTCCAGCACCTCGGCTGGCAGCCGGGTGTCGATATCATCCAGTTCGCGGATCTCCTCGTCAGTCGCAATTCCGAGCTCCAGCCGATGGCTGATGAAACCTTTGCGAAAAATCTCTCGTCCCCAGTCGGCGTAATAATCCGGCTCCTCATCTGACAGAGAATATTGTGGACAGCGCATAATCAGTTGGAACGCATATAAGGTCAGCTGAGGGTGACGTTCCTTGATTCCCCTAAGTCGCTCCAGACGTTCGGTCAGTTCTTCCAGCTTCAACTCATGTAGTCGCGATGGAATAATACCGCCATAGAGCAGCGTATCCAGCGCAACAACAGCACCGTCTGCCCCTGCACAGCTTTTCTCCAACCAGGACCAGAGCTGCTCCACGTCGCCTGGGCGTTTCTTGAGTCCCATCATTTCCAACGGAGGACGTTCCACTGTGAATTCTGTCCCATGCGCCAATAAATAAGGGAACTCATAATTGCAAGGCCGCTCATCTAGCGGGACAAGTGCTAGCTTATACTGCTTTGGCATGAATGCGATCATCCTTTCTTTGCTTTGGTCCGGCCGTCTTCGTACCTCGTTCGTTTTATCCTTTAATCGCACCCGCAATACCTTCCATATAGTATTTCTGCGTGAAGAGAAACACGATGATAATCGGCAGCACCGAAATCATCGTTCCGGCGGCAATCCAGCCAAAATTGTAGGAAAACTGGCCATTTAAATACGTAAGAGCTGCTGCCAGCGGATACTTCTGTGGATCATCCAGCACTACAATCGGCCACAGGAAATTGTTCCAGAACGCCATGACCTCCAGCAACCCAATGACGGCAATCCCCGGTTTGACCAGAGGCATGACGAGTTGTACGAAGATACGAAACTCGGAGGCTCCATCCATTTTGCCAGAATCCCTGATATCCACCGGGATGCCCATAAAGGTCTGCCGCATTAGAAAGATGTTGAACACCGACACCGCAGCCGGGAGCACCACACCAAGAAACGTATTGCCCAGATGCAAGGCCTGTATGGTCAGATAATGCACAATCATGGCCGTTGCGGACGGAATAATCATGGTCGAGATCATTAGCGTAAATACCAGATTCCTTCCCTTAAAACGGAAAACCGCCAGCGGATATGCCGTCAAACATGACAAAATAATGTTGAACACCACACCAAGCAGGGTTATGACCACGGTATTCATAATGTAGCGCGGAAACTCCATAAACTCCCACACCTGCACATAGTTGTCGAAAGCGACGAACGTGGGCAGGATCGCTGGCGGATTGGCGAACACATTGCGGCCTGGCATTAGCGATACGCTAAGTAGCCACAGGAAAGGACCCATCATGAACAGGGCAAGCAAAATCAGCAGAATGTAGGTAATTAGATAACGTAACCCTTTAGGTATCAATAGGAATTCACCCCGCCTTTCCGGTTCAGACGGAACACCAGCACGCTAAGCGCTCCTACCAATACACTGACGATCAGTCCAAGTGCCGAGGCATAACCGAAGTTGAACTGCTCCAGCCCTTTTTGAAAAATATAAACACTTGAGGTCAACGTCGATGTTCCTGGCCCGCCTTTGGTCAAAATATAGACCTCGTCGAACACGCGGATCGCCCCCATTACTGAGATTAAGGTACAAAAAAGAATATGCGGCCGCAGCAAGGGAATGGTCACGTGAATAATCATTCTCAGAGGCCCTGCCCCGTCCACCCGGGCTGCTTCATAGAGATCTGCCGGAATGCCCTGAAGTCCTGCCAGATACAGCATCATGTAATAGCCAAGACCTTTCCACATGGTGATGAACATCAGAACATACAAAGCTGTATTGCTCGTGGAGAGCCAGGAGACCTGCTCGCTAAGAATCCCTACCTTCAGCAGAAGATAATTGACCACGCCATTATTGCCCAGCAACCAACTCCAGATCAGTGCCACTGCAACCATTGAGGTTACGACAGGAATATAGTAGGCTGCCCGAAACATTTTGACACCCGGAATCCGGCTGTTGACCAAAATCGCCATTAAGATTGAGAAGAGTTGAATCACTGGCACAATCAGCACATACACCAGCGAGTTCCACAGCGAAACCAGAAAATTGTGATCTTTGAAGGCACGAGTGAAGTTATCCAGTCCTACGTAATGTGTCTCCGTAATAACAGAATAATCGGTGAATGAGAGCGGTATCCCGTAAATAATCGGCCAAAAGGTAAACACCGCCAAAAACAGCAAGCCTGGTGCCATAAACACCCATGCGGTAAAAGATTCGGATCGAATCGCCTTATACACCTCTCATGCCTCCCTCTCCTCAAGGATCGAGGGGGAGATCTCCCCCTCAACAAGCTTTACCGATATCGTTTAAGAACCCTGGCTCAGAATATTGTTAACTTCCTTCTCCACAGAGTTCAGTGTCTCTTTAATGTCCGCTTCATTCATCAGAATTTCCTGCAAGCCACGCGTCAGCGCTGAGTTGATGTCCGCAGCACTCGGGACGCCGACCATATAGTCCGTCGCTTTGTCGAGACTCTGGGAAGAAGCGACCTTCGCTTCGGCTTCCAGTGAGCCGTCGGATTCCGTAAAAAACGGATCTTGAATGGAGGCTTTGCTCGACGGCAACGTGTTGGCTATCTTGGAGAAGGCAGTCTGATTCTCGGAATTGGTAATAAAGGCGGCAAATTCTACAGCCTGCTCGGGATTCTTGGACTTCTGCGGCACGACGAGGTTCATGGAGTTGGAGAGTCGCAGGTTTGCTTTGCCCGTTGGCAGAGGTACGGCAATCGTATTCTTGTAAACATCCGGCGCAGACTTCTTGATGAAGTTGATAAAGGTTGGTCCCGACAACTGGAAAGCCACCTGCTCTCCAGAGAAATACTGGATCTGCTTGCTGAATTCCGCATCCTCCTTCAGTACCACACCTTCGGCCATCAGATCGCGCATTTGGGCGATCATCTCCTCAGCTGCCGGCGTATTGAAGGCCGCGGCGGTTTTATCCTCATTCAGGATCGGGATGCCATCGATTGGGAACAACTTGGAGACAAGCTGCTGCGCATATCCCGCAACTCCAGTCTTCTCATAGACCTGGCGGCCCCACTCAACCAACTCCTCCCGAGTCTGAGGAGGATTCGCCGGGTCAAGGCCCGCTTGCTGCACCAGCTTAGTATTCATGAAAAGCACTTCCGTACCTGTGTACCAAGGAAGCGCGTAAGCCTTGCCATTCAAGATAGTAGAATTATAAATGCCTTCAAAGTAACTCTTCGCTTCCTCATCTGTCAGATATTCGCTCAGATTCAACAAGGCTCCCTTGCTTCCCAATTGACTGGCAAATTCGGTGTTCAGATTCACAACATCAGGGCTGTTGCCGCTGGCCGTACTGGTCAACAAACGCTGTGAAATCGCATCATAAGGGTAGTCCTTCCACTGCACTGTCACACCAGGATGACTACTCTCATACTTGGCAATCAAATCATTAAAGTAATCATTGAAGGTGGGTTGCAGTGCAATCGTCCAAAACTCCAGGGTGACAGGCTCTCCAGTGGAAGTGCCAGTCTCGGCTTCTGTGCCTGTTTCCCCAGTGCTTCCCGGACTCGGCTTACCCGCCGTATTGCCATTCCCTCCGCAGGCGGCAAGCAACATCGCCATCATAACGACTAACAGCAAAGATACTGTAAAACCCTTTCTGTTGGTGGTCACACAACATTCCCCCTCAGTTTGGTGTAAGACGGGAGCCAGCGCTTGCGTCCGATGTCCTGACTTATCACTCCATCTTTCAAATGGAGTATATGCAGCCTCTGGAATTAGAATGAAGTATTTTTCCATAAATAAATTTAAAAAAGAAATAATTTTTCTTTCAGATCACAGAAAATAAGCCAGTTCGGCCCGTAAGGGAGGCGAACTGGCTTGTTTATTGTGTTATATCTCATTAGGCGTACCTATTCGGTATGAAAAGGTTATCGTTCACGCCGTCTCATGCTTTTTGCCCGGATCCAGATCATAGACCTGAGTATGTTCATTCTCTGCCAATGTCCATTCCAACGTGCCTGGTTTGCGTATTTTCCACATCAAGGCTTGAACTCGCAGAGACCTTCTGACCCAAGCCAGCGAAGCGCAGCGCTTTTCGGCACGGACAGTCAGCCCCCAATGAATGACACGAGCAAGCCATGGATTCACATACGTGTTGTGGCTGCGAACAGAGGGTAACTCATCCTGGAACAGACGTTGTTTCACGTCCATCGGGGGCTGTCCGCATGTCCAATAATGGAGGAGAGCTGACAGGCTATAGATGTCTGACATCGGTCCCTGACTGGATTTCTCGGAATAAAATTCAAGCGGCGAATATCCCGCAGACGTAAAGATTGACTGCTTGCCTCCAGATTGTGTGGGCCAGCGAGCAGCCGAACCGAAATCCAGCAGCATAGGCGTCCCGTCCTCCATAATCATAATGTTGGAAGGTTTCACATCCCGGTGAAGAATCCCCTGTTTATGAATGTAGTCGAGGGTGTCCACCAGAGGAAGCAGCGTCCCCTGAATAAATGCAGGGTCCAGTGCATGGTCATTTTCGTTCAAATACTCATTCAAGGTCATCCCGCTGCAGTATTCCGTAATCAGGTACCCAGTATCATTTTCTTCAAAATGATCGATGTATGTAATGATATGGGGATGGCTGAGGTCAGACAACAATTCACCTTCCACCAAAAAGGCAGCAAGCAGCTCCTGATATTGCCCGCCAAAGCCGCGCGAAGAGCAGTACACTCCCCGCTTATCGGATTGACGCGAAGCCAGCCGTTGCGGGAAAAATTCCTTAATCGCTACCTTCGCCCCTGTATTTTTGTCTCTTCCTGCATACACAATAGCCAGCTCGCTGCTGGCGAGTACCTGTCTTACCTGATATGTATCGTTTAGAATGGCATTGCGCTGCAGTGCCATTTTGTAATTGTCTTTTCTCATAACAGACCCTCTTTTCAACCTTGTTGATCGGAAGACTTGCCGCATGTTGCACCATTCCGTTCCAATCAGCAGGCGTTTCATCGCCAACCATATATTTAAACCAAATGATGCAATTCGAAACATAGTCATGCGGGAATATTCATTAAAACAATCCTCTAATTATATGTTATCGACAGATGGGGCGGTTTATTTTATTAAACTGGAAAAACACTTCACTCCGCCCCGTCCCTGCAGCCTATTCGTAGTTCTTCTGTAGAAACTGGCGAATTTCCTCGTTCATCTGAATGAGCACGTCTTGAGACGGAAAATGACCCGTGTCGTATTTGACGGCTTGTACATTCGGAATAATTTTCTGAGCTCGTTCAATGACCTTGTCCCCAGGGAAAAAGACATCTTTCTCTCCGACCAGCAGCAGCGTTGGCGACGTATAATTCACCAGCTCTTCCCGCTCCGTAAGCTTCGGATTATCCTGCTCCATGCTGACGTATTTGAAGATTTTGCCCATAATGTTTTTATCCATTTCCTTCATGCAGTTGCATGACATGGTGCCTGTAATTTTTTGCAAAGAAGATGGAGAAGAAGTCATTCGATATTTCACAAGTGGTAGAACGATATCCTGAGCTGTTTTAAATTTCGAACCGACAGCCAGTCCAGCAGGAGATACCAATACAGAACATGCAATACGCTCCGGAATGTACGTAGCCAGTCTAAGGATAATTCCACCGCCAAAAGAAGGCCCGATAAACGCACTTTTTTCAATCTTGTAATGGTCCATCAAGTCGGAAACCCACAAGGCCATACTATCAAACCTCGCCGAGATTCGTGTCTCTTCACTGTAACCGGGGTGACCGATCGTATCGGGAGCAATAATCCGGTAATCCTTGAATAAGGAAGAGAACCATGACAACGTCATCGGATTCACACAGTTTCCGCCCTGGAGAATAAATAAAGGTTTACCGTTTTCAGGACCCGTCAATAATACATGCGTTTGCCCAAACCTTGTCTCCACGTATTCCCGTGTAATGCCTTCGCCCAGATTCTCAAGATAGGCTTCATAATCCTCAAGAATACTGCTCTTGCCTTCTTCACTTCTATAAATGGAACTCATGTCTGCCTCCTGCAATGTGTACTCTTCCCAATACCTTCACGAAAAATGGGTGGACCAAAAAGATAAAGAGGGCCTGCAGATGACAGGCTCCTCCATATGTGTAACTTCTCATATTCAGATGATTATAGAATGGAAACTGGAAATTGTAAATATCGTTTCTAATAGACTTCATATAATGTAACACACGTTTAGGATCTTTGCTTATTTGCGCCCATAATCCGCCTTGATTTCGCCCCACTGTTTCGTCTGCCATTTCAGCACTTTGTTGCTGTACGTATTCGTACGCAGCCATTGCTCCGCACGGTCAATCATCAGCCAGATCTCTTCTGTCGAGGTATCCCGAGCCAGTGTGGTGGATACCTTTTTTTGCTTCAGCCATTTCATGGCGTTTACGGAGTCGGTATACACGGTCTTGTTGCTGCCTTCTTTTTTGAGATGCGCCAAGGCATGTACAATAGCCAGAAATTCACCCAGGTTGTTCGTGCCTTTGGAGATCGGTCCGACGGAGAAAATAATCTCCCCTGTGCGAGTGTCCACCCCTTTATATTCCACGGGTCCTGGATTTCCGCGCGTACCTACGTCAACGGAGATGCTGTCGTAGTCCACTTCTTCCGAAGTTTCCATACCTGCGCTTCTGCGGCTGCTGACGGACTTGGTTTTGGAAGAACTACCCGATCCGCTTGCACCAGTTCCCCAGTTTCCCTTCCATCCGGAACGGTAAGCCTCTTCGGCTGCGGCTTTGGATTCATACGATTTATATTTTGCCCCGGTAAAATGATCTGTCTGCGCTTTGCATTCCGCCCACGTGCTGTATACGCCTGGCTGCTTGCCAGCCCACACGACATAGTATTTTTGTTTTGCCATCAATACCCGCTCCTTCGTTTGCTGCATTCAATACCCTATTGTAAACGAAAGGAAGGAGGGAATGAAAGCACCGGATAAGGAATTGCCTAGTTCATGGACGCGCCCTACCTCCATCCATTCAACATGTCTAATGCTACGACCAAAAGCATTCTTTCATTATGTTTGATTTCGTGCTCAATCACTTGTTGACATCTAAGTATCTGTTCGTCGGACAGCTTATCCTTTAATTGCTCTAACAGCATGAATGACTGTGCACACACTTCCAGACTGGTATCCCCAATAAATGGAATGATGTGCTCTATATGTTGTATGTAATCCAGGTCTTCAAGAGCGTATAACAGCGTCCCCCTGCTTCCCAATGTTCTGGGGTCCATTATAGCTTGAATTAATGGCTCGACCGCTCGCTCATCTCCAAGATCGGATAATGCGATGGCCGTTTGGTTTCGTAGTACATTGTTTTCTGTAGTTTCCAGAAGCTTTATCAGAAAATGAATTTTAGAGGTATCCTTGTTCTCACCAATATGCATTATTCGTTGTAAAGCTTCTTCCGTATCTTCTTGAGAAAGAAATTCTTGTTTTATATTCGTATGCATCGTAAGTTGTATCACTCCTCGTTTGTTAGCAGAAAGGAACTACCTTAATAACATCGGTCATTTTCCTCATTTGGAACGTAGTATAATGGTCCTTTTGTTTTTGGGACTATTTTCCCCAGCTTGATTGGGTACGCAACTTACTTGAATAATGACAGCCATATTATTTGCTTGTCTAGGTCTTATGCTGGTCATCGAGTCCTCCCTTGTTTCGAAATCTCCTTGACTTTAGTTTGATGACAAACTATATTGGAGTTATGAAAACAAGAGACGCCATATCACTCATATCCAAAATTAAAGAGAGTTCCAACCGTTTTATCGTATCCGAGATGACCAAGCATGGAGTTCAGGATATTGCCACTTCGCATGGCGATATTATCTATGCTCTGTATCACAGACCTAAAATGACCATGGCCGAGATCGCCAAAAAAATTGGCAAAGACAAATCTACCGTCACAGCGCTTGTCGACAAGCTGGTCCGTATGGGATACGTCATCAAGGAGAGGAGCCACGATGATACCCGTGTAGTTCATGTTGCCCTAACGCCTAAAGGCGAGGATCTAAAGCCCATTTTTGAGGAGATTTCCCAGAGCCTTCTGAATGCCTTTTACGCGGATATCACAGAAACAGAGAAAGAGGAACTGCTGCG
Organism: Paenibacillus xylanilyticus; assembly: GCF_047246825.1. Taxonomy (GTDB): domain Bacteria; phylum Bacillota; class Bacilli; order Paenibacillales; family Paenibacillaceae; genus Paenibacillus; species Paenibacillus xylanilyticus_B. The sequence goes on from NZ_JBFOLB010000002.1 coordinate 705,118, forward strand.
GATACTGATGAAAATTCACAGCAACTTCTAAATTTTTTTGGATGAATAGTTTGATATAAAACTAAATGTTTGGAGGATTTACACATGACAGACTATACCAAATTGCTGCCTGATCATACCGTAAAGTACATTGGGGAACAGGACTTGTATCTGGAGATATTTGAGGGAGATGTAGTTCCAGGGATAAGTGGCCATAGACCCCCACTCTTATTCGTTCACGGTGCCTATACAGGCAGCTGGATGTGGAGCAAATACATCCCTCATTTCATCCATGAAGGCTGGACCTGTTATGTCATGAATCTGAGAAGCCACTACAAGAGCAGAGTGCAGGACATGACCCGGGTGACCTTCGAAGATTATCTGGAGGATATTCAGGAAGTCATCGCCGAGTGCGGGGAGCCGCCTGTTCTTATTGGATTCAGCATGGGTGGCATTCTCAGTCAAAAGCTTGCAGAAACGTCTACCCTTCGAGGGTTGATCGTGATCGATTCAAGTCTAAGCCAGGAAGTTCTTCACTCCGTGCCATATGAAGCGGACCGAATAACGCCTGGCCTCATCGTTCCTGCACCCGTTCGCGATGAACTGACCAGCATAGATGAGTCGGCAGAGGACATTGCTTTTCAACGCAAGTACTTGGCCATGGAATCGTCGCATGCATTCAGCACATTCTCCGCGTTCTTCGGCGATGCAGACGTTGTATCCATTAACGGTGAGTCCATTACATGCCCCAGTTTGGTCATCAAAGCCGTATCCAGTGACGAAGAGGAGCTGCGAGGCAGGCTGACCGCTAAGCAGCTTCACGCGGAATACGCCGGACTGTGGCATACAACCCATACCGGACTGCTTGTGGGTCAGCGATATATGGAAACTGTTGAGATTATTCTGGAGTGGCTGCAGCGGAGAAAGAGCGAGCTCTCCAGTTAACCTTGGCTAGAATCGATTAATGGTTGATTATAATAGCAGGCTGTTTTGAGAACCACGCCCAGGAACGTACTTCGGGTCTTTACGTCATCCTGGGGGCAGCCTCATTACGGATGTGCATCATCTGGAAATCCCACACTAGTGATTATGTATATGATTTGGATAATAAAATCAAAAGTTTCTCTTTTACATCCGTCCATTCATTGTTTATGATGCTGTAAAAAATATTATCATGAATCGAGCCGTCTGCCTTTATTCTGTGCTTACGGAATACGCCTTCCTTCTTGGCTCCGATTCGTTCAATGGCTCGTTGCGATCGAACATTTTGTCCGCTTACGGAGAACTGCACCCGCATTAAATTCAGTTCTTCAAAGCAATATTGCAGCAAAAGATATTTGCACTCCGTGTTTACTCCCGTCCGCCAATAGTCAGGTGTAAGCCAGGTCCATCCAATCTCTGCATTTCGGTTACCCATGTCAAGATCGCCAATTCGGGTAGTTCCGATGATCGCTCCTGTCGCTTGATCCACAATGGTGAAGGGAATTTGTGATCCGTTCTTTTTATTCTCCAGTGCAAGCGTCAGTACTTGATCGAGTTCTTCAGGTGTATGGATCGTTCGCCAGGTGTATTCCCATACTTCTGGAGTAAATAAGACACGAATTAATTCCGCCTTGTGGCTGTTTTCCATCGGAATAAGAGTTACCTTTTTCCCTTCCAGAACAACATCTTTGTCTTGCATGATAACTGTCCACCTCCGTCTGGTTTTATATAAAACATAATATAGATAAATAAGCTGCCAGTATAGACTCCTCTTGGTGCAAAACGTAATCATTTTTACAGGGCAGCCGGAAGTGCTTCTGCATCCGATTCAATTTAGAAATACGTTATAACTTCATTCAGATGAGAAATGGTCACTTTAAAACATCAAAACCGCCCATCAATGATGGACGGTTCCTTTTTTTACTTCTTTCTTAGTACAAGGTACCTCATCCGTATTAAAACCATTTGCGCTTTAACCTTGCGTTGTGGTTGCACTTCTATTTTTGAAGAGATAGATCCCCGCCATGAGCACAAACCAAACCGGAGTAACAAACAGCGCTACCCGTGTATCTTCTGCCAATGCTAGAACTACGAGCACAAACGCCAGAAAAGCCAAAATCAGATAGTTCGAAAATGGATAGAGCGGCAGTTTAAACCGACTCCGACTAGCGAGTTCCGGCTGGGTACGGCGGTATTTCAGGTGACAGATCACCATGATCCCCCAGACAAAGATAAAACACACGGTCGAAACACTTGTAATCAGTGTAAATACGCCCTCAGGCATCACATAATTCAGAATAATCGCAACCAGGATGACCAGTGTGGAGAAAAACAGCGCATTGGAAGGCACCTTTCGGCCATTCAGGCGGGCAAGCGACTCCGGCGCATTACGATCCTTTGCCATTGAGAATACCATACGGCTTGTACTGAAAATGGCACTATTGCACGCCGAAGCTGCGGATGTCAGCACCACGAAATTCACAATGCCGGCGGCTGTCGCAATACCTACGGCTGCAAACACCTGCACAAAGGGACTTTCACTCGGTACTATCGCGTTCCATGGGTAGATGCTCATAATAATCAGCAGTGCACCAACATAAAAGAGCAGCACACGGATGGGAATCTGGTTAATGGCTTTGGGAATAACCTTCTCCGGGTTCTCCGTTTCCCCCGCTGTCAGTCCGACCAGTTCCATACCTACAAAAGCGAACACCACCATCTGGAACGAAATGATGAACCCATGCATGCCATTCGGGAACCATCCCCCATGACTCCACAGATTGGTAAAGCTTGCGGTCCCCTGATCTGTAGTAAAACCTTTAAATATCATATATAAACCGACAACAATAAGTGCCAGAATGGCGATTACTTTAATTAGAGCGAACCAAAACTCCATTTCACCAAATAGCTTCACCGTTGCCAGATTCATGACCAGCAATATCACCAACGCAATTAAACCGGGCATCCATTGCGGTACATTAGGAAACCAAAACTGCGTATACATGCCTACTGCGGTAATGTCCGCCATGGCGATGGAGATCCAGCAAAACCAGTAGGTCCAGCCGGTAATGAATGCTGCCATATTTCCCAGGTAATCACGCACAAAATCCACAAAGGAATGATACTTCAGGTTGCTTAACAATAGCTCCCCCAATGCACGCATGATCAAAAACAAAACCACACCTGTTATGATATAGGCCAGCAGTATGGACGGTCCTGTCAATTGAATCGTCTTGCCCGCACCCAGAAAGAGGCCTGTCCCAATTGCACCCCCAATCGCCATGAGCTGGACATGCCTGTTTTTTAATCCTCGTGTTAATGTCTCTTCCTGCATGGTAAACCACCACTCTCTTTCTGCACATGCTCTCTACGTTGCTGAAACTTGTATACAACCCATCATATAATAAAGTGACCAGAATACCTATCCTTCATTTATGTTTTTTTTATGCCAAAGAGGCCACCTCTTCTAACAAGGCGCCCTCTGTTCTGGTCAACTATTTTTGCTTATAGAACTCATGATACAGCTTCATTAACGCCCGTTTCTCAATCCGTGATACATACGAACGGGAGATGCCGAGTTCCTTGGCAATTTCGCGCTGAGTCCGCTCTTCCCCGCCTGCCTCCAGGCCGAATCGTCCAATGACAACTTCCTTCTCCCGATCATCGAGGATGTCGAGATTGCGGTAAATTTTGCTTTTTTCAATCTTAAGCTGCACCTTGTCTACGACATCATCCGCTTCGGTTCCAAGGATATCGATCAATGTAATTTCATTGCCCTCTTTGTCCGTTCCGATGGGATCATGAAGGGAGACGTCTTTGCGTGTTTTCTTCAGGGAACGGAGATGCATCAGAATTTCATTCTCTATACAGCGGGCCGCAAATGTGGCGAGTTTGGTTCCTTTGCCTTGCTGAAAACTTTCGATGGCCTTGATTAAACCAATGGTTCCGATCGAAATCAGATCTTCCAGGTCTTCCCCCGTATTGTCGAACTTCTTGACGATATGCGCAACGAGGCGCAGATTGTGTTCAATGAGCAAATTGCGGGAGTGGGCGTTGCCTTCAGCCATGAGGCGCAGGTGTTTGGCTTCTTCGTCCTCAGCCAGCGGCTGGGGAAACGCATTATTTTTGACATACGAGACGAGCAGCGTTAACTCTTTGATGAACAGGGCAATTGCGGTAAACAATCCGGGCACAGATGACACCTCCTGCAGTTTTACAACGATCTGGCCTGAGCACGTGAAGGAACAGGGTCGATCTATTGTATGTAGGCGGAGGCCCAGAAGTGCACGTACACTTGAAAAAGGGAATGTTACTGCGATGATTTAATGGATCTTTATTTTAGGGAATACCGCTGCTTTAGCTGCGATTGTGCAGCCTATTTTTTGCCATAAGTATCACGTACTCACTTCAACAATGGAGCCAACCTTCTGAAGGAGCAGGAATTCTTTCTGTATGCTCTCGATAAAATATTTTTTCTCTCCCAATATAACGACATCACTCTCGGCTAATGGAACATCGCTTTTGAAATAGATAAAATTATCCGCGCCTCTGAATGCGCCTTTATAGTAGTACACGTTGTCACCTTCTCTTTGGAAAAAATGATATTAATCATTATTAAGCTTTTGGATATATGTCTAATCCGGTCACAGCTTGCTTTGACCAATTGATTCTGACTGTCATACGTATACTCCGTATCTTTGGTCGATATACCTTTCCACTGTTGGGTCTTTTTACTAGCTGAACAAGGAAAGTCGATCATCGTGTATTGCGGTTCCACCGTATCCGCCTGCACGTACGAAGCAGTATGACGGGAGCTGAAGCCATCAAATCAGTTATGAGGAGAATTTGGTAGCGACTGGGAAAGAAAAAGTGCCGTAGACAACAAAAAAGCCCGCGAAGAATGCGGGCTTTTTTGTTGTTGCTGACATACTGTTATTGAGCCATAGTACGCGTCCAAGTTCTACTGTTCAATGTTGGATGCCCTTAAGTAATGCTTTATCTTAGGCAAAACTACTTTCTTAAAGTCTGATTTCTGATCAACAACAATTAAAACTGGTGAATCTTCATCTTCTATCATATAGAACAGATAGTTAAACTGAGAAAGTTCTGCGTCTTTAGGCAGAATGATACATCTAAAGAAATTGTCAATCAACATTGCTCGTTCAATATCCGTTGTCGATTTTGTTTTATACCAAATGATCTTATTAACATAACCCATGTTTTCTCCAGGAAAAATCCATTCATCACTCACAACCACTTGATTTGAATGAATGAACTCTTTATCTTCTTCTGATTCATGGCTCAGATTACTCTCAATATATGCAAATAAAATCTCCTCGTTCTCAGTACAACAATTAAAGATCGCAGTTGCAGCATCAATACTAGTAACTTTGTGAAATTTTTTCAGATAAGTATAGCTCAAAGTTTCTCCCTCCTAATTTACGCCGCGAAATATGATGCCAGTCCGATAACTTTCCAGTTACTATATCATTACGTTGAAAATGTGTTGGTAAATAGTACCCAGTCGGTGTACCCCTTGTAATGTTATTTACTTACTGAGGTTGTCCTATGTGGATTTCGCCAATGAGTCTCCCATCTTTGTAAACAAGTTGTTTCTTCATATCAAATGTATCTCTTGGATATCCAGTTGTATAACCATTCTTTTTAAGAAAATCATTTAAAGTCCCATGATGACGAGTAGTTTTGTCGCCTTCAGTGCGTTCATACAGCAAACCATCTCCGTTACAGCTATAGGTTACTGTTTTTCCTTCACCAGTGGCTTTGATCAACCGATTCTGGCTGTCATAGGTATACTCCGCATTAATCTGGTACTTTACTCCTAACTCTTTTTTTAATCCAGCTATTTAGGTATACTATTCACCGCATTTCAAGTGACTCATCTAAATTGATAAAAATGAAAAAAAACCAAAGAAACCACATGGAACTTATTTATCGTCCACATGTGGTTTCTAAAATTATGATTCAACGGCGTAGACTTTGATTAAAACTCCTGACTCAAAAAATAATCTATCAAATTTTGGACATTGTCGTCAAAATCTTATGAGTCTATGCTGACTAGATTCTCCTGCCTAAATCTCTATCAGCTTCTATTTGAAGTTCTATTGTTTTAGTTCCCATGTATTTCTGTGCAGTCCTTAGAATAGATCTGTCATTCCCAAGTATCTCCAAAACGGTAACTGAGAAAACGTTCATTAAGTGAGCATCTTCATCATTGGAAACTTCTTCAAAGTATTTAAAAATTTGCTCTAACAGATTGATGTTTTTTTCCTCTCTTAATAGTCTAATTATTTCGGGCATGAAGATGTCTTCAATTATTACCGTTTCTAGAACTTTACCGTTAAACATGATTGATTCTCTATAAGCAGCCTCAGTTGACGGTAAGAACTCTAGCATTTTTTTTAGGAATTCTTTCGATTTTTGATTCATAATCACCGACTCCTCTACTTGTACAGTTTTATTGCTGCCTCTAAATCATCTCTTAAAGCATCAATTATAACTAAGTCATTAAAGACTACTTTTTTTCGTAATAAACAAACAACCTATAAGATGGACTTTTTTTCAAAGTGTCCATCTTATAGGGTAGATTTTACGAAACGTGAACTTTTTTTACGGCTCTTAGTTTTCACTACCCATACTTCTACTTGTGATATATTTTTGTAAATCCAGACACTTAGCTGCTTCAGAGCTATATCATTTTCTTCAATCACATTGCTTCTAATTCTTCATCGATTGCATTTAACTCAATATTTAGTTGTTCAAACAACGTTTTATTTTCTTCAGAATTAGTATTTTTAAAATCGGTTTTCCCCAGAAAGGCCATATAAACACTTATCAATTTTTCTTGAATTCCCGCTTCTTCTTGTGAAAGTTCTCTCTCGAAGAACTCTTCAATCCTTGCTCTCTCTGATTTAGGAAACGCTTTGTGTTCTATAGAAGCCTCCAACACTTCTACTACATACATTGCTTCATTTACAAAATCACTTTCATTACTCATACTACACCCCACTTGGAACAGAATAAGAAGCAAGGAAATGATAAGTTTTGTTGTCAAACTACCTTCTCCTTTTTTTAGATTTAAATCCAAATTCAGGTGGATATAAATGGTTTGCATCAACATAATTCTCTGCCTGTCTTGTTGTCATCGATACAGTTTTACCATTACCGTAATCCAGATAGAATTCGTATAATACCTTCCCCTTACCAAAGAATTCAATATCCATATATAAATCACCCTCAATGATAATTCCTTTTATCGCTCCATACTGCCCTCCCCTTACAAGCTTTTTATTTGCAGCTTGATACTTTGTCAGTTGCTCTTCTGCATCTTCATAGTATCCGTCGGTGCTGCCATATGGAACATCTCTTCTGGCCTTCAATTCCCACATTTGACCGTCTGATGTTACTATATCTACCCAATAATGCTTATTTGGCCACCATGCAATTTCTTGTTCTACATGAAATTCCAAAGTTGTACTTAACCCTGTTTTTGAGTGTATGGCTTTCGCTGAATGGATTTGGGCAATTTCATGAAAAGCTAGATATATTCGATCATCTCCATTTGCATTTAACACGGCATCAGATAATTCTAAATTTGTATATTGTGTCCCATCATTCCGGCCGTTCAAGAAATCCTTTAAGAAACCATTTAAGAGATTCTTCGGCATATGTCCACTCGGATCCACATATTTCAACGGGTTATTACTGACATACGAATACAGGTTCAAACTCAACGGATCATTCAGTTCACCTTCATACGTATCCTCGCCAATAAATCGTGCCATACCTGGATCGTACCAACGAGCTCGTAGATACTGAAGCCCTGTTGTCTCATCCCAATATTCACCAGCATAACGTAGAACATTCGGAACCGTTTCTTCCGTTGTGAGTGGTCCACCCCAGATGTCATACGTATACTCGTTCAACACTTGGCCAGCATCATCCACAAGTCCGACTACATCGCCATGACCATTGAATTGGTAGTATTCCAATTTTCCAGTTTGCTTGTCCTGACGTGCCCACAGTTGACCATACAGGTCATAGATATAAGCATAGGTCAGTTCAGCTTTCCCGGACGTCACTTGGGCTTCCGCTATAAGCTTGGCTTCCTCATCGTAGTAATATCGGGTGGTTTGATCGCCTTCAGTTCGTTCATACAGTAAACCATCCCCATTATAGCTATAGGTTACTGTTTTGCCTTCACCAGTGGCTTTGACCAATCGATTTTGACTGTCATAGGTATATTCTGCATCTTTCAGTCCGTATACCTTACCACTACCAGTACTGTACCGGTTACCATTCGAATCATAGGTGTATGTTTCTTGTTGCGAACCCGATTCCGTTTGGATGCGACTAAGTTCATCATACGTAAACTGATCGCTTGTCCCATTTTGAGTACGGGACGTGATGTTTTTATCTCCATCATATTCATAGTCGAACTGATGAATGGCGCTCGTTCCTTGGGAAACGGTGACTCCTAATAGATCATAACCATCGAACTGATAGCTTGTGCTCAGCCCATTCCCAAACGATACGTTTTCCAGCAAACTGTTCGACGCATAACTAAAGGTCATTCGATCCACAGGCGTCTGGGCCGATGCTGCGAGCGCTGAAGCGCCCCCTGTTCCGGAGGTGATATCCATGGAAGTGACCCGGTTCATCGTGTCCAGCTCACCGTGTACCCGCAAGGATTGCCCTTTGGCATCGGACAAGGTATATCCCAACCGCTGCTGGGTATTGTTTTCATATTCCAGCTGGGTTCCATCCGGGAAGGCCAGCCCACTGAGCATACCATCCGTTTCACGGTATGAATAGGTCGTTTTGCCGTGATCATCCGTCATCGACGTTCTACGACCCATCTCGTCGTACGTATACGATACGGAGGTATCCGGTCCTTTGAACCCTGTAAGCATGTTGTCGCTGTTATACGTATACTCGGTGATCTTTCCGAGCCGATCCTGCTTTTTGATCAAATTACTCTTTTTATCATAGTAGAAGGTAGTCGCAGAACCATCCAGCTTCGGTGGGGTCTGCTTGATGATCCGACCCAATTCATCATACTGTTTGGTCACCGTTTGGCCGTTGGCAGAAACAACTTGGGTCACCTGGCCCTGGTAGCTGTAAAAATAGCGGCTGGTTTCTTGCTTTGGCGTGGTTGCTGTTGCAATTTGTCCGAGCGCATCGTACGTATATGTCGTCCGCTCCCCATTACCATCAATGGATGCAGTCACGTTGCCACTCAAGTCATATTCTCTTTGTTGCAACGGAGCAAATGTACCGTCCCGATATTCTTCTACTGCTGTCGTGCGTCCCAGCAAATCCATTTTCTCACGAGTCTGGTACCCGGAAGCATCCTGAACCGTTACGGTTTGTCCAACAGGATCAATTGTTGTTGTGTTTCTGGTTCCATCCGGATATTGAGTCTCTGTCGTTTGTCCAAACGCGTTGACCAAATACCTCGTCACATTCCCCTCAGCATCTTCCGAAGCTGTCACGTTTCCTTCGCCATCATAGGCATATTTATATGCTGCATCCGCCGTTTGCTCTTCCACAAGTAATCCTAATGGATTGTAACGCTGTGAAGTCACAATGCCGTCTGGTGATGTGCTAGTAATGATGTTGTTCGTGTCATCATATGCGGTTGTCGATTGCGTACCATCTGCATGCGCAATTTGAACCAAACGCCCTGACTTGTCGTATTGATTTGTTTCCTGTTCTCCGGCAGCATTCGTCATTGTCTCCAGTTCACCTGCAGACGTATAGCTATACGTCTCCACAAGAGATTCTGCTTTACCAGCAGCATCATGCACGGTCATCGATGTCGATTCCAACAAATGCCCTGCATTCGGCTGATAGCTGAATGTTGCTGTACGATCTTTAGCTAATGTACCGCCTTTGTCGGTTGTACTGACGACGCGGCCTTTATCATCCAGCTTCACTTCTGAATCAGAGAGCAATTGTCCACCATATCCGTTTTTAGTGGTGGTCCGTAACATGTCCCCTTGATTGTTATATGATAGTTCCGTGTACTGCTCCAAAGTGCTATTCACCTTAGTGGTGATCCGCACCGGTTTGATCCAATGGTAAGGCGCTTTGCCCACTTCGTAAGAATAAGTTGATTCTTGTCCTGTTCTTTGTTTCTCGGACGTCACCATGCCGTTTGTATCGTATGTGATAGACGTAGTCAACTTCTCGCCAGAACGACCACTCTCGCTCACCCACTCAGTCGTCTGAGTCGGGAGATTCCGTTTGGTTTGGCTATCGTACTGAAGCTCTGTAGAATAGGTTACATCATCTCCAGTTAGTGTATGCTGGTCTGCATAAACTAGATCAGGTTCAGTGGCGGCACTAAACGTTTTGGAGAACGTCCACGTATCCACGGTATGTGCAGCCTTAATTTTCGTTGTCCAAGTAGCCGATTGGCCGTAAGAATCCAGATCTTCTCCGGAGTATTCAAAGTTGATTTTGTCCAACGTGCCTTCGCCATCGGTCGTACTGAAATGGCTCTTGCGCTCTCTGACTTTAAAGACGAAATAGGAAGAAGCTTCTCCCATTTGCTTAATCGCTGGAATGTATGCATAATCCGTAATGGCAGAAGATGGACTTGTAATTCGTGACAATAAAGCAGTATGCATTACACCATGCGCATTCTGATTGCTTTGCAGCTCAGGCAGGAAATTGAATTTGGATTCTGGATAGTAATACGTATACGTCGTGGTTCGATCCAGTGCATCCGTGAATTCTCGCAAAGTGCGAATTCCTTCATCTTCCCGCTGTGTATACGTTACTTTCCGGTCCGTTCCGGCAAGCTGTACGGTAACCTTCAAGTCGTCATAAGCAAAAGTCAGTGCCTGACCTTCACTGTTTTGAATCCGGGAGATGACTTGGTTTCCATCCAATGTTGTATATTGAAAATTCACCGTATTACGGTAACCATCTGTAATTTGCAGTAACTCTCCGGTTCCGTTAAACAAATAATCGTAGCCATTCCGGAGCGACAAACGGTAATTACTGGACTGGCCATCCACGGTCACGGTCGTATCTTGCTTCACGATTACATCATTCCATACGTAACCTTCAAGTTCAAGATTAGCGTTTAAGCGATAATAACCTACGCCTGGAATAAGGACAAACCGTTCATTCCCGCGAGTCTCCATGTAAGGTATATCCCAGCGCCAGCCTTGTCCCAATCCCGTATTGAGTTCTTCCTTACGTGGCGTAACCACGTTGGAATATGTTTGTGTCGTTTCGTCGTATTGAACACCGAGCTGTCCACTTGCTCTAGCACTGTCATAGACACGTGTCAGATCAAACGGAATCAGGCCTGGTAGAGAAAGATCCGTGTTACTAACCATCATCTCCCCTGTAGCGGTAGAGATCGATTCCGCTCCATAAGACGTCATGTACAGGGATGCATTGTCCCGGATATCGACGTGGTTTATCCCAGTTTCATCCACGGTCGTTCCTGTACCTGAAATATCCTCTTCAAGTGCGTTAATTGAAAACGTATTTTCCTGTGGCGATCCGGAAGGGCTTAGCCCCTCCATTTGAATCGGTTCACTAGTCTCTTGCGTTTCTAACCATTTCTCTGCTGCCTCGCCGCCTGTGCGGTCTGTTTGCAAAGCCTTGTACAGTTGATACAGTGAGTACCCCTGATCTAGCTTCTTTTCAATCCAATCTTCTCCAATACCAAATTGCTCTTTTAAACTATGAATTGTAATGTAGGTGGCGGAAGGAATGGAATCTTTTCCTTCTGCCGCAGCTGCTTGTCCCCCATACCCAAAAGAACCGAGTCCACTAAGTACCAAAATGGCGCAAAGCCAAATGATCGTTATTTTCTTAAACACTCCATCACCTCAACCTAGATTTAGACAATCGTTAATTAAATGGGAAAATCTTTTTCGTTCGTTTGGTCAAATTTCCGTTACGGTCATACTCAAATACAATTTGATCTCCCGTAAATAGCACCACTTTGAGCAATTGATTACCATAGCCGTATTCATAAGAACTATCATTGCGAATATACATTTGAGCTGCCTTGATGACACCTTGAACTGGTTTTCCATCCTTTTCGCTTAGCTTCAGATAATAGGTCTGTCCGCCCTGAAGTTCCCACTCCAGCACGGTATACTGTTCACCGTACACCTGCTCCTGTTCCACTGAAGCCGCTATTGGATTACTCAGTTCCTTATCTGCATATAACTCCAGCCGAGGCTCGATTGAAAAGTCCTCTGACTCTTTAATCGCAATCCGGTACTTGCCAGTACCATAAGGGGTAAAACGATAGTACACATTGCCTTGCTGAAGAGTTGGAAGCTCCGTTTCTACACCCTCATACAAGGTCAGAAACTCCACATTCACTTCCTTAATCGTAAACTGGCGATAAGCACCTACAAGATGCAGCGTTTGGACTGCTACATTATGCACCTGAATGTCAGCATGTCCAGGTATGGGTTGTCCCCCTGCCGCATTCTTACCTTCCCTAATAACCACTTGGTTCTGATCACGGATAATGTAATCATAGGCCACTCCTTCTGCTTGAGATGCAAGGAGCACGGATGTATAGGATGATGTGTTCGAGAATAACACCATATTATTGGGTGCCAAATCCCGCTTGATGAGTGCAGGTTCTTGACTGGAACTGGCCGTCACAGGAGCGGCATATTGAATTGTTACCGGCTCCGAAGATACTACGGTGACGACAAGCGTTGCACCCGCTGGAATATCCCATGTTGCATGACTTCTACCTTCCACAAAAGACAATGCTGTATTGGTTCTATCGTAGACCGTATAATCCACAACGGAAGTGTCTCCTGCGATACGTTGAAGCTCAGCAGGTTCCGAACCCGGATTCGTAAACACTGCGCTCTGCCCTTGGTTGATGGTGATTTCCGATTCTGGTGAAGGCACTTGATCGTCTTGTCCGCGGAAAACGCGGTAAATCCCCCCATATGTTATGGGTTGATCGGAGACATTGGTAACGACAACTTTTTTACCACCCAAGACAAGTGGTTCGATCGCTGTTGCTGTTCTACTACTGGACTCTGTACCATCTGCGTTGTAAATCGTGTAATCATACACTCGCCCTGCGCTGCTGGAAGCATCGTTTCGGAGCCTTTCCGAATCCGAGCTCGTATTGGTGAAAGCGTAACTCTCCCCTTTATTCAAAGTCACACGCAAATAAGCCGGTTCCTGGCTATCCACTACCGAGAAATCATCCGTGTATTCGAATAGTACAGGTGTACTTCCCACTACTGTAACGATGGCTTCACCACCGGCTGGAATTGTAGCAAGACTACCATTGTTATTGAATTTGTCACTATGTGCTCTGCCGTCTGCTTTATACACCACGACATCATATAGAGAACCTACCGACTTGGCGTTACTCCGGATCGGGTTGCTAAGTGAACCCCCATTATGGAATTTGACCGATTGGCCCGGTGACACGGTAATCTTACTTAGCGCTTCATTCGGTCGATCCTCCACATCAAAAATGGTGTAAATCGCACCTATGGTTACCGGTTGAGCGGATACATTCGTAACTACAGCTTTGTTCCCGTAAAAAACAACAGGTTCAACCGCCGTCGCTTTTCTTGTACTTCGTTCAGTGCCGTCCGGGTAATAGGTAACGTAATCAAATATCCGCCCTTGGCTGGTGGACGCATCACTGTCGAGATACTCCCGGTCGGTACTGTTATTCCAAAGTGTCACGCTTTCTCCCTGATTCAGTGTTACCCGATGGTATGCGGGTTCCATGCTGTCTTCGACGGAGAAATCATCCGTATAACTAAATTCAATTGGGACTTGCCCGGCTACGGTCACGACCGCATAACCCTGAGATCGAATGATCGGATCCGTATTTTTGTTGAAACCATCCGAATGAACGACGTCTTCTGCTGTATACAGGACATAATCAAAAACGGCTCCGTTGGTGCTGCTTGCATTGTTTTTAATCGGATTGGCTAAGGAACCATTATTCCGAAAAATTACGGATTCTCCAGGATACACGGTAACTCGAGTAATGGCATCGCCACCGGCTTTCTGAACATCAAATGTCCGATACGGTACACCATACGTTACTGGTGTTGCTGTTACCAAGGTCAATACAGCGGTTCTCCCCGCAGCAACCGTAGGCTTAGTCGATGTATTGGTTCCGGTGGAACTTTCCGTACCATCCGGAAGATAAACGACATAGTCATGCTTGTCTTTGGTGGACCCATCACTTTGGAGCGCATCAGATTTAGCGCTGATATTGGTGAACTGGTAACTTTCACCCTGACTCAGCGTCACTCGAGTATACGCAGGTTCATCGCTCCATTCACCCGTATAGACTTCGTACGGGAGTCCAATGGTTACAGGCTGAGATCCGGCGCCTGTAAAGATGATCTCGTTTCCTCCCCCTAAGTAGGGTTTTCCCGTTGATTCAAAATTTGAACTAGAAAGGCTTCCATCTTCATTGTAATTGGCATAATCATATTTACGGTCTTGTGCTGTAGAGGTATCCGCACTCACCGCTCTCGTTTGTGTTCCCTCGTTGACGAATCGATAGCTCTCACCTTTGGACAAGGTCGCTTTATGTAAGGCCGGATTCGCAGATACACTATAGGTAAACTCAACAGGAATGGTTACTGTAAATGCATTGCTCCCACTTGAGGTTACGACAGCGGTATATCCTGCTCCTACGGATAAGCTGCTTGTTGAGTTCATATTATCTGTTGAAATGCTTCCATCTGCTTTATAAACCGCATAATCATAAGAGCTGCTTCTCGATGTGGCAGCATCTGTACTCAAGGATCGAGAGCGAGTTCCAGTATTCGTGAAGCTATAGGAATCACCAGGATACATCACAATAACTTGCTCTTCGGCTAATGCCATGGCGTGAGTCGTAAAGAAATCCTCACCATACGTATCTTCTGTTACGGTCTGTGCATCTTCTATATCCTCTATATCTTCATCTACACCCTCTGGTTCTTCGTGGATGTCCGGATCAAAAACATCCAGATTCTCAGCGTCTGTTAAAGCTGAATCCTCCATCAAAACATCGACATTCTCCGCGCTACTTTCGGTCGATATTATGGAATCCGCTTGATCCGCTAGCGCATATCCGCTTGTCGGAAGCATAGTTCCCATCACGAACCAAACGACCAGAAAAACGATAAAACTTTTTCTTAAACTCATGAAAGTTGTCTTCCTCCTTTAAGGGTTTTATCCATTTGATACCTCAAGAGTGATATAAATGGAGTCTAATAAATGATTATCGGCATTTTCCTTATTTTAGGATATAGTAGGATAGTCCTTACTTTTAGGGACTATTTTCCTTTTAAAATTCAGATAACAAGAATTAAATAATACCCACTTTTCAGAAAAGGACAATTCAGACAAATTTGATCGTGAGAAAGGATTGTAGTAACCTCGGTCCTAGTTTTAGACGCAGGTCAGAACTTTACATCCATAGAAACAAAAAAGAGCCGCCATAATGGCGACTTCTAAAGAGTAATTGAAGTTATATATTGCACCAAACTTCTAAATCATTCCTCTACATATTTAAGCAACTTTGCATTGTGTATAAAAATTAAGTATTAGATTAGCAAGAAGAATAGAAAAATTACAAGAACGAAAGAAGTATATGAAGAATTCATTATTTATTTCCTTGTCAGTAGAAGGTGTTTCTAGTTGATTTTCTTCTCTATTTATTGTGCTTCCATAACCTAAATGCTGTACATTTTAGAAAACTAATTTCCGGGCAGTTGGATGCTGCGCCAGCTGGTTACATCGCATTGTCCATATTCATTATCCCCCACAGCAACCAGTGTGCCGTCTGATTGAAGCCCTACGGTATGGGCACAACCTGCCGCTATCGCCACAATATCGCGCCAGTCACTTACATTACACTGGCCATACTTGTTCCAGCCTACAGCCTCCACTGTGCCGTCCAATTTAAGGCCGACGGTATGATTACTACCTGCGGCTATAGACACAATACCACCCCAACCGCTTACTTCGCATTGGTCATGTTTATTACCACCCACAGACATCACCGTACCGTCTGATTTAAGACCGATGGTATGGAGATAACCCGCAGCGACTGCTACAATATTGCACCAATCGCTTACTTCGCGTTGGCGATACCGATTATTCCCCACAGCCACCACCGTGCCGTCCAATTGAAGACCAATCGTATGCCAGTCACCTGCAGCAACCGCCACAATATCTTTCCAGCTGCTAACATTGCATTGATCTTCATTATTTCTGCCCACTGCTACCACTGCACCGTCCGATTGGAGACCAATCGTACGACGCCAACCCGCCACAACCGCTACAATTTCGCGCCAGTCGTTTACCTCGCATTGGTTGTCCTTATTCCAACCTATAGCCGCCACCGTGCCGTCAGATTTAAGTCCGATAGTATGAGCATTACCCGTGTTCGTCGCCATATGAACATTACCAGCCGCGACCGCTATCATATCCCGCCAGCAGCTTACATCACATTGGCCCAATTTATTATCACCCACAGCCATCACCACGCCGTCAGATGTAAGCCCAACGGTATGACGACGCCCCGCTGCTATCGTTTCTTTAGGCCACTGTTTCACCTTTAACATCGCTTCTTTCGGTGAACCATAATCCATGCTTTGCCTCCTCCTTGAAAACAAAGATCTGTTCTTTTAAGTACTTATCGTGGTCGTTTAGATTGCTAGAGCCGCATATGACTCCAGAACACACTAATATTAGTCCTTGCTTGCCTGTAACTATTCTTCTTTTCGTTTAAAACACATCTTGCCAAGAAGCAGCCCCATACCAGATGAACAAATAAGATATCCAAAGAACAAGAAAAGTAAAAAAACATCATGAAGATCTTCAGGAATTTGAAGTACACCTTCAAACCAAGCCAAACGAAAAGGATAAAGTAGCGCTACCCAAATGATCAGCAAGACAAGAATAAAATTAATTATTTTTCTCACAATTACTATCCTTTCAATATCGAGTGGAAACAGTCGGATGTATACGCTACATCTTTCCATCCTTATAACTTACCGTCGCCCTTACTATAATTACTGCCATTCGTTCAAGTATCTCTTCATTAAAATACACAGTATAATCTTTCACTACGATTCGTGGAAGGGTTATGTAATTTCTTTGGGATAACCAGCTTTCTTGACTTGAAAACTCCCTTCATTATGTATACATGTACTCCCAAACTATAGATCCCCTTATCAATCCAATTATTATAACCCCACATTAAAATCTAAAGCCTCCACACCACAACTTCATGCGGAGTGGAGGCTGCATCAACCTACCATATTCAGCTGAGCGGTGCAGGCTCCACAACGTCCGGGATCTCTGGTAGACGCTGTCTGCGTTCCATCGCCAGACTTATAAAGAGTCCGAGCAAGCCCAATGCGGCAATAGCTGCTGCGTACAGCGGTACTGAAATAAGTCCAGTATGGGTAATGGCAAGTCCGCCTAGATAGGCCCCGCCTGCATTCCCCAGGTTAAACGCGGAGTGGCTCGATGTTGTGGCGAGCAGCGGTGCTTCTCGAGTCATATTCATGATCCGAATCTGCAGCCCAGGCATGATCCCAAACGCCGCGACACCCCAGCAAAAGATCGTAATGACCGCCAGATATGGATTCTCCAGTGTCAAAGTGAGTACCGCCAAAAGTACAGCCAGTACGCCGAAGTTGACCATCAGGGAAGGCATCAGCTTCCAATCGGCGAGACGGCCGCCAAGCATATTACCCAGCGTGACACCAACGCCAAACAGCACCAGAATCCATGTTACACTCTGCTCCGCAAAGCCGCTGATATCCACCAGCATCGGTGTAATATAAGTAAAGACCGCGAACAAGCTTCCACAGCCCATGGCACCAATGAGCAGTATTAATAATACCTGTGGACGAACCAGATTACGGAATTGCTGTCCGAGGTTCGCCGGCTCACCTTGCGAAATAACCGGAATGAAACGGATGATGCCGATCAATGAGATGATGCCCAGAATGGTAATGGCCCCAAACGAAGATCTCCATCCGAGCTGTTGACCGATAAATGTACCAAAAGGGACCCCAATAATGTTTGCAATCGTAAGCCCTGCAAGTACAACGGATACCGCGCCTGCCCTTCTCTCGGGTGCAACCAGACGAGTGGCCATGAGTGACCCTACACCGAGAAACGTACCATGTGCAAATGCCGTCAAGATGCGCGCCGAAATCAGCAAACCATACGTTGGTGAAATGACGGACAGTGCGTTACCTATGATAAAAATGCACATCAGCAGTACCAACAGTTTTTTTTGCGGTATCTTATGGGTAAAGACAGTCAGCACAGGCGCGCCAACGGCGACACCCAGTGCATAGCCCGTAATCAGTTGTCCTGCCTGCGGGATGCTCACATGTAGATCAGCAGCCACATTCGGGAGCAGTCCCATGATAATAAATTCAGTCATACCAATGGCAAATGCGCCTAACGTCAGGCATAACAGGGATATTGGAAAAGCCCCTCGTTTACCTGACGTCGAAGCACGTCTTTCTGTCATGTTCATATGATGTTCTCTTCTCCTGTCTCCATCTTCTGTCTCTCTGTAATTGCTTTGCTCTTACTTCATTCTCTAGGACGTCATTTCTGCTGCTTTCAGCCACATTGCCTCGTTTAACGCCTCAAACGTTTCTAGCATCGCAAGCTTCTTGTGCCAATGAGCGGGAATACCACTCCGTCCGTAAAAAGCACCTGCTATCTGCCCGTACACGGCTCCGGTTGTATCCGCATCATCCCCGAGGTTAACAGCCAGCAGCGCACCTTCTTCAAACGTGGAAGAGTTATGGAACGCCCATAATGCCGCTTCAAGAGAACGGACGACATAACCGCTTCCCTGAATTTCAGGCGGTTCCTTATGCCGATAGGATCCACGTACAACTTCTTCAATCGCTGGAGAAAACGAAGGCTCGTTCCTCCACTGACGACTAGTCTCCGGCAGCAGCATGGTATGCTTGTCCGCTCCGCGCAGTCCTGCAACCAGAATGGCAGCCAGCACCTCACAAGCCTCTACACTTTCCGTCGCTGCATGTGTTGTGCAGGAGCTCAACTTTGCATAATGCACTGCATCCTGCGGATGATTCGCATAAACCATGGCGACAGGTGCAAGCCTCATAATCGAGCCGTTGCCTGCCGTCATCGGATCGGTTGATCCGCTGTAAGGCTCTCCGGTCACCCTGAACCGTTCCAGTGCATTTCGTGTGGCCCCGCCGATATCAAAGCATGTTCCGGTACTGCTCATATAGCCGACCTGATACCAGTTCGTGTACCTGCGCATCTGATCCGCTGGATCAAAGGTATCTTTTCTGACCAGACTTTCGGCCAGACATAGAGCCATTGACGTATCATCCGTCCACTGTCCGGGAGCCAGGCCGAACACTCCGCCTCCCACAATATCGGTTACAGGCTCAAAGGTGCCCGGGCTGCTGAACTCCACAGTCGTTCCCAGTGCATCTCCTGCCGCAAGCCCGATTAAACATCCATCGAAGCGATCCTTTTGCAGCATCTCGGTCCCTCCTCTGCTTCCAAACTTTCAATAGCCTCCTTCCATTCTCCCACATGGCCTGTTCTGTCGTAAAGAATTTTAAACATGAACAATTTATTTCTTCATCGCTTCCGAATTTTCGATTGTCTTTCTTCTATTATAAAAGTGTCGAAAACTGTTGATTGGTCAGAGTTTCCCTATATCGCAAAAAAAAGTTTATTTTTTCGATACGGGGAAAACTGTTTTTTCAGTACACCGCTTACATGTATAAGTCATAACGGTTTACACTGTTCTCATTTTTCTGAAAACACGTCATCCACATGCAAATTTTCAATGTAAACAATCATGACGCGCTTGACCCTTAAGTTTGTCCTATGTTACGGTTTTATTAGCTTTAACGCATATTTTTTTCCAATTAAATCATTTATATCGAGCACTTGTGTAAACTAAACTGCCTCGAGTCGAATGAAGCAAAGGGAAATATGCGAAATTTTCATTTTTATCCCAAAACAAATTCTGAAACAGGAGGAACAAATTTATGATTAAGGCACTGGTTTTTGATTTCGACGGAACGATTATTGATACGGAGACAGCATGGTATGTTGCTTTTCGTGATGCCTACAAGGAACACGGTGTAGACTTAACCCTGGAGATGTATTCGCAGTGCATCGGTACCAGTCTGAAAACATTTAATCCCTATGAGTACCTCATCACAGATTTGAATCTTCCGATCGATCGGGAAGTGTTCAGGGAATCGGTTCAGCTGCAGCATGCAGCACTCATGAACAAGGAGCAGGTAAGACCGGGTATCAAGAACTACCTTGATGCGGCACGTCAAGCCGGTTTAAAATTGGCCGTTGCCTCAAGCTCCAAACGGGACTGGGTCGAACAACATCTGGAACAACTGAAACTGAAGGATTACTTCGAAGTGATTCGCACAGCTGACGATGTGGCCAATGTGAAGCCTGACCCGGAATTATACAATCAAGCACTGGAAGCCCTTGGAGTAACTGCAGACGAAGCCGTAGCGATTGAGGATTCACCTAACGGCGCGCGTG
The DNA here is from genome assembly GCF_047246825.1 of Paenibacillus xylanilyticus. Taxonomy (GTDB): domain Bacteria; phylum Bacillota; class Bacilli; order Paenibacillales; family Paenibacillaceae; genus Paenibacillus; species Paenibacillus xylanilyticus_B. Next base: position 725,668 of record NZ_JBFOLB010000002.1, read on the forward strand.
CAGCTGCTGCGGCTGGTATTCACTGTGTGGTCATCTCGAATACCATTACCGGCACACTGGATTTCGATATGCCTCACCAACGGCTGTCATGCCTGACCGACCTCGAATTTAACGATTTGATTTCGAAACCACTCGTCACCACCGTCTAGGTCTGAACGAATTTCGCATTTCAAACTTTAAAGGGGGAGTTCACACATGAAAGCTGTACATTTTGGGGCGGGCAATATAGGCCGCGGTTTTATCGGTCATATGTTGTCCGCTTCCGATTATGAAGTCTGCTTTGTCGCACGTAACCCGAATAAAATTTCCATGCTGCAAAAGAGGCAAGAGTATCCCATTACGCTCGCTAATGCAGCTCAGGATACAACCATTGTCAGTAACGTCACCGCCATTCATGTCGGCGAACAGGAACTTGTGGCTGAGCAGATTGCAGCGGCTGATCTGATTACTACGGCGGTTGGAGTATCTGCACTCGAAGATATTGCCGAACCCATTGCCAAGGGCATTTATCTACGCATGAAAAATAACAATCACACCCCTCTTCATATCATCGCTTGCGAGAATGCCATTGGAGGCAGCACTCGCCTGAAGAAACGGGTATATCCGTTTCTCGATGAACAGACCCGCACCAAAGCAGAACGTTATGTCTCGTTCCCCAATGCAGCAGTAGACCGGATTGTACCGGTTCAAGACCACAAGGACCCGCTGCAGGTCACCGTTGAACCTTTTTACGAATGGGTTGTGCATCGCCCGGCACTGCTGGATGGCTTCAAGGAGATTGAGGGTGTACACTACGTGGACTCCCTTGAGCCTTACATTGAACGCAAGATGTTCACCGTAAATACCGGCCATTGTGTGGCTGCTTACTTCGGATATCTTCATGGATTCAAGACGATAAGGCAGGTGATGAGTAACTCAACACTTCGTACCAAGGTCAAGCATGTCATGGAGGAAACAGGAGCCATGCTCATGAAGAAACATGGTTTTAACCCTCAAAAACACAGCAAATATATGGACACCATTCTCGAACGCTTTGCCAACCCCAACCTGACGGATCAGGTCACCCGGGTCGGACGCTCTCCCCTTCGCAAGCTATCGCCTTATGACCGGCTTGTTCGCCCAGCGATGCAGGCCAGCGAATTCGGAATTGAAATTCCCCACCTTACTTCCGCTATGGCGGCCGCGATGCTCTTCGATCATGAGCAGGACGAGGAAGCCATGAAGCTCCAACACATGATTCGTGAAGATGGCGCCTCCGCCTTCATTCGTGAACGCATGGGAATTCCCGACGAACAACTGGTCCATCAGCATGTTGTCGCCCGATACGAGGAACTCAAAGGGCACAAGGAATCGACCATTTTAACCTGAACCATCTCAGGTAAACGGCAGATCCTGCAAACTGAATAGACACACGGCAAAAAAGCCGGGAGGAACCTATGCCCAAGCATCGTTCCTTCCGGCTCTTTCATATTATTTTGCGGTATTCTCTTCATTCATGATGGAATTAAGGGATACATACGCCATGGGCAGGAATCCCTCGGACGGTTCACCGACAGGTGCATCAATGTGGAAAATGAAGCCATTGCCGTCCAGTTCTTTTACAATGAAATACTCCGTCTTTTTATCGTTTTGAGCCATCATATATAGTCTTGCATCCTTCATCGGGCCATTGCTGAGCTCTTCCTTGCTCAGTTCCTTGACCTCTCCCGTTTCGGTCAGCTCTTCCTTGGCATCCATCTTCAGCATATCGAGATTGAAATCTGAAGGAAGCTTCTCGATCTCAACTTTGTAGTCTGGATCGATCTTCATTGTCAATTCATCGTCATCTGCATCAAAGGCCATGGGTTCGAACACATAAAGGGAGTAGCCCTCACCTTGGGCAAGGGTGGCAGCACGATTCTCCGTCATGCCTTCCACTGTTACTTCCAGCTCTGTTGTTTTGGGACGATCTGATGTCACGTTATCGCCTGCATTCGAACCGTTCGTATCATCCGCTTCGATCTTGGTGATTTCCGTAAGCACCAGCTGCTTGGTTGTGCTGTCGCCTTCAATGGTTCTCTCTACATATTTGAATTGTACCGAATCTTCATCATCAATGTCGTCGAAGGACTTCTGTACATCCTCTTCAACCTGGAAAGCCATTGGAACCTCTTCGACACGGATCTCTACCGTGTGCGGGTCCGCCCATCCAGTCAAAATGCCTTCTGCTTCGATGACCGCACTGTCCTCCGGCTTCTGTTCCGGTGCAGCAGGCGTCTGTTTACCTGTATTATTGGTGGGCGGTTGCGCTGCAGGACTGCTGTTACCACAGGCCACGAGCGAGAATCCCATCAGTAGGACCAGTAATGATGCACTAATATTCATTGTATTTCGCATATGAACACCTCCGTTAGCTTATACGCAATGATGCTTGTCCATGTTGCTTCAGATTGCTTACTAGTACTTACACGGCTGACCGTCAGCTCAATCAGATAGATAAATACCTACTTCAAATCTAGCAGATCCATTAACTTGCTTGTTCCATTTGAACGAGCTTGGCATTGGCTCCGTTGAACGCTTGTGTCTGTTTATTGAATTGCTTCCTTAACTCGGCGAGATGCGCATATTGAGTATTACGTTCCCGGATTGCGCGCTTGATTTTGACCAGATTCGGTTCCACACTGCCTCTCATTAATGAATAGAGCTGCTCATCCGCATCCAGACTTTGCTGATAGGAAGATACAAAATCCTCAAATGTCTGGGCTCTTGCCTCATACTGGTCCAGGACGGTTTGAGCCTGAGCCAGCGTCTCTTCTTTTTCAAAAGACAATCGCTCCAGCGAGTCCCGCACAGCAGGCGTTTGCTCTTGCGTCTGTTTCATTAAGGTTTCCGCCTGCGTCAGCAGTTTTCTCCGCTCGGCTATATGATTTTCAGCCTCATCCAGCAGTGACTCAATGTCACTGTTTTTGTTTTTCGCCTTACTCAAAATCGATGTGTACAGCTCCATGTCCTCCTGTTCATGACGGGCAAGTTCCTTTAAGCTCTGAGCCATCTTCTGGTCACTAAGAATCAATTGATTTACCTGATTCGCCGCTGGTTCCTGCGGCTGGCCACACGCACTGGCGAGCACCGTCAGCACCAGGCTGACGGCCACCAGAGCTGACCTTTTCCACGTACGCACTGGGCCGTCTCCTCTCTTGCATCTGATTATCTTCTCTAATTACAAGCGGGTATCTCCGCTAAAATTGGCTATCCAATGCGCTCTCGGATCGTAGACCTCGAATTCATAACCCCGATCTTCAAGCAGTTTCAAAATGCGCGGCAAGGCCTGTACGGTCTGTTCCCGTTCATGCATCAGGATCACTTCCTTGTCACGGTGGACACTTTTGCTGACACGCGCCACAATCTTGTCCGGCTGACCTGGAAGATTCCAATCGAGAGAATCGGTTGTCCAATCCCACATTTTGAAACCCGCTGCGGCAATATCGCCTCTGAAGGATTCTCCGATCTGTGGACTGCTGCCGTATGGAGCACGAATCAGATGCGGCGTAAAGCCAATCAGATCCTGAACCATCTTCTGTTCCTTTTTGAACTCCTTCACAAAATTCACCGAGCTTCCGCTTTTGTACAGCTTGTTATAGTTATGTGTCATGCTGTGCAATCCGGGATAGCTTCCCTCTTGGACCAGTCGCTCTACCGCTGACTTATGCTGATTCAACTGACGACCAATCATGAAAAAGGTTGCCTTGGCCTCATGTTCTTTCAAAATATCCAGCAGTTGTTCCGTATATTCACTTGGTCCATCATCAAACGTTATGTATGCCAGCTTGCGAACCTGTCCCTGAAACCGTGCAGGCTCTTCCTTCACATCCGGGGTCATTTCGATCATGCCCAGCTTGGTTGGCTGCTCAATGGCAGCTACCGGGGGCGGTGCTACATAGCCCTTAATCCAGTGGGTCATTCCAATGAATGCATATGTTAAACCGGTAATGACCAGTGCAAGCAGCATTAAGGCTGCACTCAATCTTCCATACCGGATCCGTCTTCGTCTGTGCGTCTTCGTTCGGCTAGTTCTGCTCGCAATGCTGCCATTCTCTCCTGCTGTCTGTTGTTGTACTCTCACTTCCAGTGCCACTTCCTTAATTTCCCGATTATTGGTATATTATATCGTTTCATGTCTCTATATAGAAGATTAATAGAAAAGCGGCCTTGGTGAATGACAGAATAGTTACAAGCCCGGTTACAATCTGCTTATCTATTTTCCTTTCTCACTTTTCCTGCGGCTGCATTCTCCTGTATAATGAATTGATTTATGCTATTTGACTTCAAGAAGGAGCTACATTCATGACAAGCTTGTTTCGTGCCGGCAGATCCATTGAACTTCTGTTCGTTGTCGGCATCATTGCCATTTCGTTTTCTTCCATTTTCGTGCGTTGGTCCAGTGCAGATGTGGCTGTCATCGCCATGTACCGCCTGTTTCTTACCAATCTGCTGATGCTTCCATTTGTCTGGAAATACCGGCATGAGATGATGCGCTTGAACTTCAGTCAATGGGGATTACTGCTCGCATCCGGTGTGATGCTGGCACTACATTTCCTGCTGTGGATGGGATCGCTCAGGCTTACGAGCGTAGCCAGTTCCACGGTCATTCTCGCACTTGAGCCCATATTGATTCTTGCCGGTTCCGTCTGGCTGTTCAAAGCCAAGATTAACCGCATGATGATTATCGGCATGGGCATCGCCCTGCTTGGTTCCATTGCCATCGGGGCAGGAGACTTCCAGTTGGCCGGAACGGCATTGCAAGGTGATCTACTGTCTTTGCTTGGAACGATTGCGGTAGCGGTCCATATGCTGCTTGGACAATTTCTGCGCTCCGGACTAAGTGCCTTCTCTTATAACTTCTGGGTATTTTTCGTCGCTGCCTGTACGCTGGCGGTATATAATTTGGCCATGGGGCATCCGTTCGGGGGTTATGCAGCGTCGGAGTGGGGGATTTTCCTGCTGCTCGCCATCGTTCCCACGATCTTTGGACACTATCTCTTTAACTGGCTGCTTCAGTATATGAATGCCACAACGGTATCCATGGGCGTGCTCGGTGAACCTGTATTCTCCTCACTTCTGGCCTGGATGCTGCTTGGTGAATCACTCAGTGCGATGCAGATGATTGCCGGCGTTGTCATTATTTTCGGCGTATGGATCTTCATTCGTTATGGCAAAACCAAACCTGGGCCCATTCCCGCTGACGCTCCTGTAGGTGGAACAGGACCTGCCGAACCTACGGCGGTGTAACTTGTATCATCAACAAATAAGCATGGCAAAAGAACGATTGGAGTCTGATACTACAGACTTCAATCGGAACCCAATACTCTTCATAGGGCGGTGTATTTTCATGAAAAACATTGTATCCATGCGCTGGCTGCTCGCCAGAATGTACGAACCGGATGTGGTCATAGCCGACTGCAGATTCCTGCTCGGTCAACCGGATGCAGGAAGACAAGCTTACGAGGCCGGACATATTCCAGGTGCCGTTTATCTCGATCTGGAACAGGATCTGTCCGGTCCCGTGTCTGCTCATGGCGGACGTCACCCGCTTCCTGATCCAGCGGAGCTCGCAAGCCGCCTTTCAAAAGCAGGTATTGGTTCGAATGTACGCGTTGTTGCCTACGATGACCAAGGGGGCATGAATGCTTCTCGGTTATGGTGGCTGCTTCGTTATCTGGGTCATGAACAGGTGTATGTGATGGACGAGGGCTTCTCCGCTTGGCAAAACGCCAAGTTCCCGGTAACCACGGATGTGCCTGTGCGGATTCCTTCCACGTTCGAAGCGAATGTGCAGCCGCATATGCTTGCAAGTGTAAAGGATGTACAGCAAGCATCGACGGACGGATCAACTGTCCTGATCGACTCTCGGGATGCCCGCCGCTTCGCAGGTCTGGAAGAGCCGATTGATGCTAAGGCCGGACATATTCCGGGGGCCGTGAACTATTTTTGGAAAGATGTACTGGATTCAGAGGGGCGCTGGACGAGTGTTTCGGATATGGAGAATCGTTTCAGTAAGCTGGACAAGGATGAAGCAATTATCGTGTACTGCGGTTCTGGTGTCTCCGCCTGCCCGAATGTGATTGCGCTGGAAGAAGCGGGATATCGTAGTGTTAAGCTGTATGCCGGAAGTTGGAGCGACTGGATTAGTTACGAGGAGAATCCGGTGGCGACAGGGGAAGAGTAGCGCCAAGAAGCCTCGTCGGACGTGGGTTTGGGGGTTGTGACAGGTTGCCGAAAAGGTAGTCTGTTGCAGCCCTCTTTGGGCTTTCTTCATTCAACAGCTTGCAACATGAAGTCGGAGAAGGCTGTCGCAGGAACCACGGAGAACGGCGAGTTCTTACGTGCAGTGCAAGAGTCCAGATGCCATTCAGATAGCGTTGACGAACCAAAACTTTTTCCATCTACTACCGAACAGGACATTATAATCATTCCACGAATACTTCCAGTACAGCGAATTTACAAAGCTCAAATTTAAGTCGTTATATCATTCAAACTGTTACATGAGCCATGAAGATTAGATTTGGGTTTGATTATATGTTTGGAAGGAGATCTGGATATGGAATTTATTTGCGAAGATGAAACGCTGGCAGTAACCGTTGTTAAAGCGATTCACACTGGCGATATTCCATCGTTGAAGCGACTGCTTGTCGAGAATCCCGGGTTGGCAAAGGTAAGAATTATCGGAAAAGACAATAACAACGAAGGCGAAAGTTGCAGGATGTCTCGAACACTGTTGCATGTGGTGACCGACTGGCCAGGACACTACCCAAACGGATCGGATACCGTGGGAGTGTTAATCGAGTTCGGTGCAGAGGTGAACGCTCGTTTTACGGGTTCGAACACTGAGACACCGCTTCATTGGGCTGCGAGCTCCGATGACATTCAAGTGCTTGACGCGCTTCTTGATGCTGGCGCCGACATCGAAGCGCCTGGTGCAGTGATCGCCGGTGGTACGCCATTGGACGATGCGGTAGCATTCGCACAATGGTGTGCAGCGCGTAGATTGGTTGAACGTGGAGCGATGATTGCACTCTGGCACGCGGCTGCGCTTGGACAGATGGACGCAATAAAGGCCCATTTCACCGGGAACACGCTTTCCGAGCGATATCCTTGGGGAGCAAGCAGATCTTCTCCTCCGGACAAGGTTACCGTTGCCTTCTGGTGCGCTTGCCACGGAGGACAACTGCAGTCTGCAGCATACCTCCTTGAACAAGGTGCCGAACTGAACTGGATATCCGTCTGGGATGGATTAACACCACTGGACGCAGCAAAACGTAGTTCCGCTGCTGAACTGATTCAGTGGCTTGCCGGTCAAGGAGCCAAATCTGCAAGCGAACTGGGATGATTATTTTGGATTGCAAGTCCTCAAGATTTACTCTTGGGACAACAATCAAGATAAGACAAAAGTAAGTTAAGCTTTATCTGGTCACCGGGGAAGAATAAATGCAAAGAAGCCCACATCCAACGATGCGGGCTTTTCGTCATGCCGTCGATTAATCGAAATGTTTAATCTTCAGGTTGCTGAATACTGCTGTCCCCCCTTCAGCATATAGCGTAATTCCGCGGTCATCCCATTTTGGAAAAATGATATTGGATAACACCAATAGACCATCGTCAACGAAGACCTCGATACTGGTCTTGTCTACCAGGATCTTGAGATGAACCTTGTTCTTCTCGGGAGCAAACTCCGCTTGACTCTCCAAGTCTCGGCCACTCCTGTCAGGATTCCCGGTATAGGTCCGGTTCACATAGACATAGCCGCCTTCAACATTCACGCCTGTATCCACATGCTGGCTCTGGTCACTGGATTCACGAAGCCTTAATCCAACATTATTGATCTTGGTCCACGATATATCGGCCTCAAGCTGATACGAACCTCCTGTCACATGAAGTGCATGAGATCCCTTCACTGTAATCGGTTTAAAGGCAGTCTCCGAGACCACCGCCTGTTCCAGAGACTCAATCGGTCTTGAGATCAGTCGATATTGACCCGTTTTTGATGTAATAAGTTTAATTTCACGAACAATCGAATCCATGCCGTTGTAACCTTCCTGCAGTGTCGGCGTATTGTTGGCATAACTCCAGTTATTCATCCAGGCGAATGCGAAGCGATGATCAGTTTTGTCACTGCTAGCCCCATCTTCAAATGTAACTCCTCCATACCAGTCGAAGCCATAGTCCAGCCATTGTGGTTCATGAAGATCGGGAACAAATTCTTTGCCATTAAAGCTTCCGGTCCAGTAAGCGTAGGTGTTGGGTTGTCCTGATGATCTGCCGTTGGCACTTACGCCGAGCACCCATTTATAGGTTCCGTTATCTGCCCGCATCACAAATAGATCAGGACATTCCACCAATCCCACGTTTTCCGTGAAGAAGCCGCCGGTATATCGCCAATTTTTCAAATCAGCCGATTCGTAGAATCCAATCTTCGTGCCTTCAGCCAAAGCCATAACCCATTTTCGGGATCGGTCATCCCAGATGATCTTAGGGTCTCTGAAATCCTTTTGTCCCGGATTCTTTAACACCGGTCGATCTCCATAAGACTTAAACGTTTTCCCTTGATTGGTGCTGTACCATAAATATTGTTCCTGCTGTCCGTTGCTGGCAGAGGGCTGCGTCATGATCGCCACAATGGCTCCCTTGCCGAAGCCGGCTGTACCTGTCTCATCCACAACCAATGAGCCAGACCATGGATCACCGTTCCGGTTCGTGTATTTGGGGATGGCCACTCCTTCATCCTTCCAATGAACCAGATCGACCGATGTTGCATGCCGCCATTCCGTACCATTGCCCTTGGGGTAATCACCGTTATACAGATAATAATAGTGGTACTTCCCGTCCAGATATATCGGCCTTTGGGGATCATTCTTCCATTTGTCTGGCGTTGTAAAATGAAAGCTAGCTCGCAGGCTCGCGCTAGGAGAGGCTACTCCCCTATCCACTGTTGGCCATGGACTGTTGGTCAGGATCGGAATAACAGTCAAGACGAGCGTGATCACACCACAGACAGCAGACCCTATGACCATTTTCTTTCTGATTTTGTTATTCATAACAGATACCTCGTTTGTAAAAAAAAAGAAAATGCCAATAGATATCGACATTTTCTTTCTTTTAGACTCTCTGTGAAATTTGTTTATTCCACTGTTAATTGTCCTTGTGCCAGAATGCTGTCTTTCACCACAGATGTTTTGGATCCTTTGATATTCACCAAGAAACTTGGTGCGAAGGTAGAATGATGATCTTCAAACATTCCCCGGTTGGTCATATAACTCGTGATCACTACGTTGTTGCCTTGCACCTGCGGAATAGCAAAATGTGCGTAAGTCCAGGTAACATCCTTAGGATCTAGATCTTGATGCAATACAAGTCCAGTACCATTCAATGGCTTGTAAGGTCCTGTCAGAGAATCAGATACATATCCCAACATGTAGATATCTTCAGCATCGACACCATCCACAACCATTTTGGCCCCTCTTGTATCCGTGAACAAATACCATTTTCCATTCAACTTAAAGATATTTGCGCGTTCAATTTCATCGGTTACCGTATTGGATGCAATCAGCGGCTTCATCACTTGTTTTAAGCTATAGTCGTCATTCAGTTCAATGATCCCCAAAGCGCCATTGGCTAAGGAAGCAACCTTTTTATTGGGGCTTTGCAGCAATTTCTCCCTCTCGGCCTGGAAGAACTTCTTGCTTCCTTCGTAGAAGGCCCTGTTATTGAATGCATCCTCGCCCTGGTAGCCCGTTTCTGTTCCCGTATTGGCTTCGAAAACAAGGTATTTGTGACCATTATCTTCCACGTAGTGAGGATCTCTCAATGTATGATTGTCGGAATAATCCCCACCGCTGAAAGCCTGATCCACGGTTTGATACATTTTGCCGTCACCATCAAAGATCGACTTGAAATCTTCAACACCATCCACCTTGAGCGTGTCCTCTGTAAGTTCGGAGACATTGATCTGAGCAGTCGTCAGGGTTTGCTTGCCATAAAACCCGTTGGCCGGGTCCCAGCCTTGACGATTGGTGTAGAACAGACGAATATGGCCATCCGCAGTCAGCGTAGAAGAGCCGGACCATTCCTCTGCCTGTTGATTCAAAATGGGGTCATTCGGAACGTTCTTGTCGGTGTTCTTGAACACTCTGCCTGCATTTTTCCAGGCATCAATGGATGTGTCTCCAGCTTTTTTGTAGAACATATAGATGAATGTGTCCCATCCCCGATCCGGGTCACCCGCCAGACCAAAAACGACTTGATAACCATGATAGTTAGCTACGGTACCATCCGCATTCTGCAGCGGCCAGGTATCCCACACATCCATGTCGATGACGTTACCATTTTCATCATATCCTTTTGCGGAAGGTAGATTTTGGATAGTAGATGCGTCAAACTGAGGAACCTTGAATCGTTCTTTGATTTGTTCCTCAGGGATTTTCAATGCGTCTGTGCGTGTAATATGCGAGATACCATAACTCTCTTTGTAGTCTGAACTTTCTTTTGCAAAAGCCGAAACTCCCCCACTTGCCAATAATGTTGTTGCAAACGTTACTGCTGTCACTCTTCTCATCATCTTCTGGAAATTCATTAGATTAATCCCTCTCTCTTGTCATTTTTTTCCGGAAAACAGAAAAAGACCTAAAAATCGTTAGGGTATGGTGGGTACACCGATCCCAACGGACTTTTAGGTCTTGCCTGCTTACCAGTAACAATCCCGACATATTCAACTGTCGCTAACTATTCTATATGGTCGGATCAAAACTTGGCTATAGATCGAAACTCCCGATTCGAATCAAGGACCAGGGACTCAGTCCTGCCAAACATCAGAATCATTCCGAGGATGGATGAAGTCGATGATCTATCCGGTTGATCTCCATGGCGATCACAACCAGTTGGCTTTCGGTAAAGGCATATCCATAATCCTCTTCAACCATTTCACCGATCTCGCGTGCCTGTGTATATGCTTCGGTAAAATTCATTTTTGCAATCGCTACAAGCTCGGGATTCAGTTCATTGCGGAGTCTTCCTGATTCATCCGTTTGCAGCATATTCTCAAGCTGGGTCAAAAGTCGCTCATAGTTCGCAGACCGTCGATCCAGTACACCGGCAACTTGTCCTACACCTTCCGCGATATCCCTGATCATGGCCGTCTTTTCCGGAGCCTTATGGCGCATGCCCGCATTCTTCCAGGCAGTATGGATATGCATGGCGATATAACCAACCTCATCTTCCGGGATGACCACCTGCAATTTCTCGTAGATCAAACGCTTGGCATGAAGCCCAAGCTGGAACTCTCTTGGATAGAGAATACGAATCTCCTCAAGAAGCGTATTCCGAATTTCGATTCCCTTGCCAATCCGCTCCAAGGCAAACGAGAGATGGTCTGTAAGCGCGATATGGATATGCTCATGAAACGTGACACCCAATGCTTTCTCGGCGAAAGTGATGATCTGCTGGGTGACCGCAATTTCTTCTTCGGGTAGGGTCCCAAGCATTTCCTGAAGGTGGTTGTACTGTTTCGGATCAGTCATTACAAACACTTTTTCAACAAGGCTCGGGTCTACAATATCATTTTTTCCTTTTTGGAAAACAACCCCCGGCCCCATGACAATTTTCTCTTCTCCATGATCGTTAACCACAGCGGCGTTATTGTTGAGTATTTTTTTGATCTTCATGTTAGTCTCCTATGCCTGTTCGTTAAGTTTATCAGCTTCTGGTCGAACAACGCGATCCACACCGAGCAGCAAGGTAACGCTAAAAGCCGTAGCCAGAGCAAGCACAAAACCGATCAGATAATGAACAAGATTCATCAACCCGGGCTGTACGATAAAAGCGATCATCGGTATTCCGGTTAGCCCAAATGAATTGGCCACAACCTGATGAAAAGCGACATATGCCCCTCCGGCGGCTCCTCCTGCAGCAGCACCCAGAAAGGGGCGCCCAAGTTTAAGATTAACACCATAGGTGACTGGCTCGGTGATACCGAACAGCGCCGTGATCGAGGCAGGCAAAGCTATTTTCCTCAATGCTTCGTCCCGGGTTCTGGCATATACTGCAAGCCCGGCACCTGCTTGCGCGATATTCGCCATGGACCAGATCGGAAGCAAGAAATTGAAGCCGATATCCGGATTGGAAATCAGTCCAACTTCGACAGCCTGAATCCCGTGATGAAGACCGGTGATCACTATGGAGCTGTACATCCCTCCAAGCAGAAGGCCAAATAGCAAGCTCCCGTAGTTGAAGACGTATTCCAGAATACTTCCCAGCGAGCGGCCCAGACTCAGAGCAAGGGGTTCAATCACCAGTACCGCAAGGCTGCCCGCGATGCTAAAGCTTAAAAAGGGTACGAGAAGAACAGCTCCGGATGACGGTATCCATCGCCGTAGTCCTTTCTCAATTATCGTAAGCATAAACGCCGCAAGAACGGTTGGGATTATGGCTCCCTGATACCCGAATTGCGGTGATACCGGCAAAACTTGAGCAAAGGCTGGATCTCCACCGATGTCGGTGAACGGAAGAATCCCCGGATGAGTCATGACAATCCCAACAGCGGCACCAAGCGCCGGGGTTCCCCCAAACCGCTTGGCCGTGTTGTATCCGAAAAGAACCGCCATCAGCTGGAACGCTGAGCCCGTCAGCAGTGACAGAATCCGGAACCACATTTGGCCTGGATCATCCCAGCCGAATGCTCCCGCAAGTCCCAAGAGACCCAACAGCAGCCCAGCCCCGACGAAGAGCGGAATAATGGGCACAACGATATCAGAAAAAAATTGGAATGCGTCCACCAACCTGTGTAACAGCCCTCGTGAATGAAGCCCCTTATCATAGGAAGACCCGCTAGCCGTAGACACGGACGGCAGCGGATAGGAATCCGTATGATCTTCTTCGTGTAGCCGTGGTGTGACAGGTCCTTTCGGGCCGTCTTCTTTTGGTATGGACGAAGCAGCTGACTGAAGCATGCCATTCACCTGGCGATTAACCTTCGACACAAGAGCAGGACCAAGGATAATCTGCAATTGTCCAGCACGAACGTACACCCCTTGAATTTCCTGCATACCTTCAAGTCGTTCTTGTTCCACCAGATCGCTGTTCTGCAATCGGAGTCGGAGTCGTGTCGTGCAATGGGTGCTTTCGATAATATTGTCCGTTCCTCCAGACCATTCAATAAGTTGCGTGGCCAATGCCCTTGCTGAACTACGTCCCTTTATGACACTCCGGTCATCCTGCTGCATGGATGCTCCTCCCTGTTACTTCGCATTAGACGGACCTCGAAGGATCGACGATCTAGCATTGAAAGTTGAGCTTTTTCAAAAATAACAATTCCGTCATTTATGGCAATATTACTATTGTGACCACTTCACTTTCCAAAATCAATGGTCAGTAAATACCACTACTCTGAGGACAATGGCTCATCTTGGCTTTGCATTCAGTTCTAGCAGATCCCCACGACGAATTCGAAGTGTATGCCGGAAGCTGGAGCGACTGCATCAGTTATGGAAAAATCCGGCTTACGAGTCCTGACCCGCCCTGGAGGCTGCATCGGGCACAGCTCCCGAATAAGAGCAAACGTGATCCAGGTCATTTTCTGTTTCAAACCGACAGGTTTCCGGCTGCATTCTGATACTTACAGATATACCTGATATATTCTTTCGCGCTTTGGTTAATTTCTTCATCGGTGACCTGGAATGATGCACCGAAGACTGCAAAATGCGGTAATGCTACTGCACCTACATGATTAATGCTGGCTTTGAAAGGAGCAATTACTTCATCTACAGTAAAGGACACTGAACCTTCCCTCTTGTAATTTTCTTTTTTATCCCCGATGGACATGGCTATGCCCAGCTTTTTACCATGCAGTTTATTGCCTTTTGACCCATACGCCCATCCGTAAGTAAAAACATCATCAAACCACTTTTTGAGCAAAGGCGGATAGCTGTACCAATATAACGGAAACTGCAGGATGATATGATCATATGCTTCCAAAAGCTTCTGTTCTCTGGAAACATCAATGTTCCAATCAGGATACGCTTTATAAATCTCATGGATTGTAATACCGTTCGAGTGTTGCAGCAGTTCCTCTCTCCAGCGCTGATTTACTCTTGAAACCTCAATATTTGGATGTGCCAGAATGACGAGTGTTTTCATTATTAACATTCCTTTCGTGGTTCAGGGTCAGACTTCTTTTTCGAATATGGTCATTATCATATAAGCCTGAATAAAAGAAAATACACACCATAAAGTAAGATGGTTACCTCAAAGTGTGTATGGACTTGATCAGCAATGTTGTGAGAAAATAACTATTTATACCACATCTTCAGGATGTAACATGAACGAGGTGAACTGTCATGAAACAATATAATCTGGGGATTGAAGCAACACTCGAAATCATTGGCGGCAAATGGAAGGCGTTAATCATATGTCTATTAATGTCAGGCGTGAAAAGGACAGGCGAGTTACAACGCAGTATTAACGGCATTTCGCAAAAGGTCCTGATCCAGCAATTACGCGAGCTTGAGAGAGACGGCCTTGTCAGAAGACATGTGTATCAACAGATGCCGCCAAAAGTCGAATACAGCCTTACGGAATATGGAGTTACTGCCAACAAGATTGTGGATGTGATGTGTGCATGGGGACGGGAAAATATAGCATTAAGACAGCAGCAGGGAGAAGAAATTGTCCTATTGGAAAATAAAGAACCCGCTTTTTGAGCTGATATACCCATGGACTTGACACTTTGAAAAGAAGGAGCAGTTAAATTGAAAAACTATCTCGTATTTGGTGCCAGTAAAGGATTAGGAGATGCGTTTGTCAGGGGGCTGCCTGAGCAGGGCGATAAAGTCTGGGTAGTGTCTCGCAGCCGACCTGACAGTTTGAACCTAAGCGATGGCGTAGAACGCATATGGATACAGGCAGATCTGTCTGATCTCCATGCGGCCCAAGTGGTCAGTGACGCGCTTCAGAACGAAACACTGGATGTTCTCATTTACAATGTAGGCATTTGGGAAAAGGAAGGGTTTGAGGATCATTACACGTTTGATCAGGACACTCCTGCTGATATCTCTAATCTGATTCATGTAAATATAACGTCGGCTATTGTATGCATTCAGGCCCTTCTGCCCCACCTCCGGCAATCAACAGCCGGCAAAATCATTCTGATCGGCTCGACTGCGGGTCTGAATAATTCGAATAACACTCAGGTTTCATTTGTAGCTTCCAAATTTGCCATTCGAGGAATTACGGAGGCCTTGAGGGAGCATACGCGACACGATGGCATTGCCGTTACATGCATCAACCCCGGGGAGCTAGCAGCTGCAATCCCTTATGAAGAGGGAAGTGAACGTGCACTTGCTGAATATAATGGCACACGTATCCCCCTTCAGGATATGGTTTCCATCGTAAAATGCATTGTCAGCCTGTCCAAAGCAGCCTGCGTAAAAGAAATTAATATTCCGGCAATAACAGATTTAAACGCATAATTGCAGTTCCGCTCCAATTATGAAGAACCCTCATATACTCAAGGAAAAAGGAGATTACTTTAATATCACTAAAAGCCCGCTATTAACGCGGGCTTTTACCTTTTCACTATGGATTAAAGTGCTAATTTGCTTCCAAGGATGAAGATCGGCAAGTCTATACGACATTTAATCTCTTAGCTGCGTTTCACCGCCCCTGTATACAGTCCGAGTCCGGTGCTGACAAATCACTTCGAAGCTGTCACCCGTTCCACCAGCGCCCGCAATGAATAATCAGAGGTCGAACACAGCAGTATGCTTCCGGCTGTCTGTGGCAGTGCTTTGTCATCATAGGGATTGCGCAGCACCAGATTCAACAATGGCTTAACCGCAGTCAGTGCTTCAGCCAGAGCCAGTTGACCTGTGAACAGATGGGCATTGAGGGTGCCCTGGATCACGACATCCGAAGCAGCAGCCTGCTGCACCAATAATGCGATCTCCTCCGCATCAGGCTTCATTGCGCAGCAGCGCGTCTCCACAGCCAAGCCTGCATCCTTCAACAAGGATGCCAGCTTGATCTCGGCTGCACCGCTGTTATCTGCCCGGGTTAGCTGCTCCTGCTGCGGCAGTATCAGCAAATATTTCAGTGAAGAGTTCAGCGGAAGCAGGCCTTGCGGGTCCCGACTAACTTTCACGGTTTTACGTGCCAACTTCAGTGCCTGCTCCTCCCACTGCTCCCTGAGAATGGGCTTTGCTGCCGCTTGATACTGTTGGAATTTACCGTATAGTTGCTTGATACGCAGAACAGACTCGTCGATCCGTGCCTCGTTGATGCGCCCATCCTGTACGGCGGCCAGAATACCCGCGATTACCCTGCTTTGATACTCCGGCGTATGACACATCAGGATCATATCGTTCCCCGCCTGAACAGCCAGTACGCCTACTTCATCCGGACTGAAATGATTGCGGATAGCCCCCATTTCAATATCATCGGTGCAGATTACGCCTTCAAATCCCAGCTTGTTCCGCAGCAGTTCCGAGGCAAAATACGGACTGAGTGAAGCTGGAAGTCCACCGGATTCCGGGATGTTTGGAAACACCAGATGCCCCATCATGATTGAATCCGCTCCAGCTTCAATTGCTTCCACAAAGGGGAGCAAAGGACCTTCCATTAACTGCTCAAGCGTTAGATCACATTCTGGCAGAACGATATGAGAATCTCCGCTCACTTGCCCGTGACCTGGAAAGTGCTTTGCCGTCACGGCCACACCTGCTTCATGCATCCCCTGAATGTAGGAGCGACCGAATTGGGCTACTAGCTGCGGGTCCTCTCCGAAGGAGCGAACACCCACGACCGGATTATCTATATTCGTGTTCACATCCAGTACAGGTGCCCAGTTCATCGGAATACCGAGAGAATGCAGCTGACTGCCGATGAATTTACCGAGTAAATAGGCGGTTTCCGACTCTTCACTTAATCCAACTGCCCGGTTTCCCGGGATATAGGGGAAGAAGGTTTTGAATTTGGAAAGGGTGCCTCCCTCTTCATCTACCGAAACGTAATAAGGTAGCGGGCCTCCATGATCTCCGGCTATGTTCTGTACCTCTGTGAGTAGCGCAAGCGTCTGCTGCTCACTCTCGACATTGTGGGGAAAGATGCCTATTCCGCCAAACCGCTGCTGCGCCATTCTCCCCCGAAATTCCGGCTCGGCGCAGATAGATGGCGTACCAATCACACACATCATGGCTATTTTATCTTCCAGACTCATCGTCTTCGGTTCAGATTCCGCATAGGTCGCATCCAGCCCCAACTCATGATAGAGTGTACGCTCCAGATAATCATGCAGATAGAACCGCGATTTCAAAAAATGCTCTGCCATATCTGACGGCTGATAACGCTCCAACGCAGCCTTCATGCGGGGAAGAACCTTCTCGCGTCCACGGCGGTTTCTCGTGTAGTTATTCTGAAGCGAGCGCCACTCTGCATCATCTCCAGGATACAGCTCCCAGCGGTAGGCATACTTGTGGATCGCTCGCGAACGATCTGTCGCCACCTCATAATCATGCATAATCGCAATCAGTTCCGCTTCTTCCTTATGCTCGCGCACCTCGTCCAGGAGCTTCCAGATCACCTCGTAATAATCCTCCAGTCGATAATTGCCGAGCCGATTATGTCCGGTAACCGGATCAATGCCATGGAAGCGTTCCAGGAATCGGTCGATGAAGGTTGAGGCATCCGCCTTGCGGTTCCAAGCCAGATCCGCATGCAGCAGCATGGGGTACCAAGTGGTTTCGAAAATACCATAAGGCACTCCGAGGCTGAAAGGCCCCGTCCAGTTGGTGGCAACAATGCAGTCAAGATCCAGCTTGCCTGCCGTCTCTGCCCACTGAATCAAGTTGTCCGTCCGGTTGGGCAGCACCGGATAATTCTGATGCTCCGCCCAGTCAAAGCTGCGGACGGCCGGAGCTCCCATGACATCAATGCCCAGCGACCTGAATTTATCCGCATGGGAAGTAACCTCCACTTCGATATTACGCCCGTTGTAGATCCAGATCATGGCCGCACTCCGCCGATCCAGTTTGGCCAGTTCCTCTGGCGAACATTTATCCAGCATGTCATGCCAGAAAATCGGCTGTTTCCCCCGCTCTGCCGTAAATGCAATCAGACGGTTCAAAAAGGCGATAAAGGCTCGTTCCCGCACACCTCCAAACTCGATTTTGCAGCGTTCGCATTCGCATAAGCTGTAGACCTCGTCACAGCCAAGATGGATATAGCGCGAGTCCGGATGCGCATCGATCATCTCTCCGAGCAGCGTGGTAATCAGTCCAAACGATTCCGGGTGGGACGGGCAGATCTCCCCGGTGGAATGTTCTGTCTCACGGAGGTGCCGCCAAGCTTCGTGGCGTAATACATATTCCAGATGTCCGAAGCTCTGCTGAAGCGGAATAATCTCCATAAAATGCTCATGGGCATTACGCTTCAGTTCTTCCAGCTGCGAACGACTTAACGCATGCTTCGAATGCGCGAACTCGGGGTACGCCTGGAACGGAAATTTATCCTCATATTCAATCAGAACCGCGTTTGTCTTATAACGGGCAAATTCCGCCAAATATGCTGTCAGCAGTTCCGGCTTCGAGAACGTCTGGCGCAAATCCAAATTCATTGCCCGCACAGCCGTATCCGGCCAATCTGTTATGGACACCGCCGGGATGTCTCCATCCGATCCACGCAGTTGTACCAAAGTCTGCAATCCGTAAAACAAACCCTCCGCATCCTGGGCGCAGACCTCAGCTCTTATGGCTGATACCTTCAACCTGTACCCTTGTGGGTGTCCGGTAAGGCTCAGGTCTGTCTGGCCCTCTTCGGTAAATGAACTGAAATCAGAGATGTCCAGGCTCTTCTTTTGCGCTCCCAAGACTTCATGTACTGCATGGGCGCCATGGACCTCATGGTCTCCCTGCTGAATTTCCTGCCCTGAAAGACGTTCTACAATAAGCAAATAACCTTTATCTATCCTTGAGCATGTATACTCCATCCCCGGAAATGCGCGGCGGCAATGGATTTCCAGTCTCGATTCATCCTGCTCCATGTAAAGACTCAGTCTTGTCTCGCCATCCAATCGCAAGGGACCTCCCTCAATCGCTGCAATCTGCTTCGGTTGTGGTATCAAGCTCTGCATCGCTCTCCTCCTATTCGTTGCTCCGTGGACTCAACCGGCCATTCTTCCAGCATTGCATCATACTCAACTTCCCACCGTTCATGGTGAAACTAACCAGATCCGCAGGTGCTCCCGCCTTAAGCCCTGCTGCCTGTTCAAGCCCAAGCAGCCCGGCAGGATTCACTGAAGCGCAATCCCAGGCATCGGCAAGGCCGACCAGTCTCGCTTCCACGAGATAGCCTACCTGTTCCGGCAGCATCATCGCCGAGCCTGCCAGCAGCTGCGGCTGTCCGGCAAGGTGCAGCCGACCTTCCGCGGTTAGCACTACATCTCCGCCAATGTGCAGTCGATAGGACCCTGGTGGCATGCCGCTCAGTGAGACAGCATCGCTGACCAGAACAGCACGGTTCCTCTTCATTCGGAGAATCACGGCCAGCACGGACGGCGGGAGATGATGGCCGTCCGCGATCATACAGCCATATAGTTCATCTGCCGCGAGCTGTTCCCACAGGTAGTTGGGATGCCGCGGAAGTGTCAGGTGCGTGCCATTGCCCAGATGCGTGGACATGACGGCTCCTGCAGCGACCGCTTCCCTGATCTGCTCGGGCGTTGCTGCCGTATGACCAATCGAGACAAGGATGCCGGATTCGCAGCACCGGGCGATAAATGTAGTCGCATTCGGCCACTCCGGGGAGAGAGTAATGATGCGAATCAATCCTCCTGCCGCTTCCTGCCAGCGGCTGAAGGCCTCCCAATCCGGGGGAACAATGTATTGCCGCGGATGCGCGCCGCGCGGGCCATCCTCCGGTGAGAGAAATGGGCCTTCCAGATGAATACCAGCAATCCCCCCGCTCGCATCCGGGTTCAGCCGAACAGCTTCCGCAATAGCGGAAGCTGCCTCAGCCAGCCGGTCGGAACTGTTTGTAATCAACGTCGGACAATAGCTTGTAACTCCCTGTTTTTGCAGCATCCGCGTCAGCTTCAATACCGTATCGGGATTCAGCGGAGCTGTATTCAGATCCAGCCCCCAGCCGCCGTTCACCTGCAAATCGACCAGACCGGGAGCAAGCCAGGGGAGATGTTCCGTGGAAGGTGTCACGTCAAGCTCGGTAACGGTAGCAATGCGCTCTTCTCTGAATCTCACCTCAATGGGCAGTCCCGTCCGGTAGTGTCTCCCAACAATCGGCGCGCTCACAGGCCGAAGGCTTCCCGGTCCGTAAACATCGTAATTTTGGGATGTGTACGGAGGATGGTAGCTGGACATGCTGTACTGACCGGATCATATAATGCTGCTGCAAGCGCACTCCGCTTGGACATCCCTGGCACGATCCCGAACAGTTTGCTGCCTGCCATCAACGCCGGTACAGTCAGGGTCAACGCCTCTTCAGGCACGTCATCCAGCCGGGCAAAGCAGCCATCGTTTACCTGCTGATGGCGGCAGGCATCATCCAGCTTCACTGCTTTCACAAGCAGCGGATCTTCGAAATCGGCTACAGGCGGATCATTGAAGGCAATATGACCATTTTCTCCGATCCCGAGACAGACGATATCTATAGGATCCACACGTAACAGCTCTCCATATCTCTGACATTCCTGCTCCACATCGCCCAATCCGTCGATCAGCTCCACCCGCCCAGGCTGGACCCGGCTGAACAGCCGTTCTGTCAAATATTGTCCGAACCGCTGGGGGGCCGTATCCGGCAGACCAATGTATTCATCCATATGAAAGGCACACACCCGCGACCAGTCGATGCCTTGCTCCATCACAAGCCCCTCATACAATTCATTCTGCGAAGGTGCTGCAGCGAATACCATGCGGACCCGGCGCCCTGAATCCTGAAGCAGCTGTCTTAACTCAGCTCCAACCGCAGCAGCTGCAGCTGCCCCCATCTGATCCCGGTCGGCATAAACCTGTACAGACATGCGCTCTACGACTCGCGACTCCAACGGTTTTATCATGCCATTTACGTTAATACTCCTCATCCTCCTCCAAACAGCTTGTTGCCCGATGCTTCAATTTCCGGCATTTTGCATCAGCAGTGTCGTATGCGGAGAATCATGCTCTCTCGCATGGTAATAACCGTTATAACGGATTCTTCGTGGTTCAAAACCAACCTGCCTTTCCGGTATCACCGTCTCCGAAGCTAGCGTTACACTTCCGTCCGCTCCGGTGATTCCGCTGGTGTACCGTCCCGCAGCATAAGTGAATCTTCCCTCCACTTTCGCCCCTTCCAGAACCTCGCCCGTAGCGTAATCTCTAACCTTCATGTTGACGGATACTCCGGAACCGCTATAAGCCAGATTCATGTCCGAGACAATCATGGGTTTCAGTATAGTACTTCCAGTGGTCGCCGACACTTCATCGGTAAGTGGTCCGATGTTGCCATGCAAATCGCGGGCCGCAATCCGATAATAGTACGTTGTATCCGGCAGCAGTCCCTTGTCTTGGTAATTCAGGCCGCGGGCGAGTCCGACCACTTCCGAAGCGGCAGGTGTGAAACCCTGAACGGTACTCCGATAAATCACATAGCGCTCCACTTCCATGTTATCTGAAGCTATTCCATATTTCAGTTGTACAGTCTGATAATCAGTCGCCTCAACGAATGGCACTCCTGCAAGGGCAGAAGGGGCCTCCTGATCATCCGGAGCTGTCCAAAATACACCGCCCGGTCCCCAGTAAGAAGGCAGGGCCCGATAGGAATCATAGTGATGGACGGCAATGCCGCCGAAAGCGCTGCTCTGCCCGTAAGCTGTGTATACCTTATCCAGCTCGGATTCCATATGAGTGCGGCCTTCCTCCCAAAAAGTGATCGTCTCCGGATCGCCGCTATTCGCGATATCCAGCGTTTCCACACCAATCACTACGGAATTCGGCTTGCCGATCTGGTCGGCGTAAGCCAATTCTCCGGCAGCCCCGGCAATTATGCCGGGAGAGCCATCCGCTGTATCCCGGTAATCCATGATGGAGATATAGTCGGAGATATCTTGAACATGCTCGGACAGCCACTTGGTGGTGCCGTTCCACACAATATTCGCCCCTTGCTCCGAAGTGTCATACCACTTGGGCACAGCTGGGCCGAATGGCAGCCGGATCCCCGCAACATCGCGGCGATCAATCATCTTTTGCAGAACATCCAGGTATTCCTTCTGCAGGTATCGGCTTGGATCTCTAAAGTCGGGGGAAATATACGGCTCAATATCCACATTGATGCCGTCGAATTTCTCCGTATCCGCCGCAGCAAGATTGTAATTAATAACCTTCTCCATTTCCTGCACCGCATGGCTGTGATATTTCTCGTATGCACCCATATAGGCCGGAGAAGTGCCGCCAGCAATTAATGCATGTACCTGCAGATTTTTGCTGTGAGCCCAGCTTATGAACGAGCGCAGCTCCACCTCCTGCTCTTCCAGCGCATTGTATCCGGCATAACTGCCCACTGCGAGATAAAGCGTCCGGATCGGCTCTTGGCCGAATGTCTGTGTGTCCGTGATGAAAGACTCCAGCACCTGGCGTGAGCCGGGGTTAAGAAGCAGCTTGTAGCTTTCCGGTTCCCAGATCCACATGGCCCGGTCCTGGCCGGGCAAAGACACTGCTGGTTCATGCGTCCCGTTTCCAACCTGTGCATACACCGTTGAACTATAACCATACCGTTCCGGTGCATTGGTCGCTCTGGCCTCCAAGCTGACCGTCCGATCGCCAAGTCCCGTCGTGTCCCAGGTGTATACATACGCAGAACCTTGCTGAACAGCCTCCTCCCAAGGTCCCCGGTTCACCCGTATCTCGACCAGCGTGATTGGAATTGGGGAGCTGGCCTGGACCGAAACCTCCACCTGACCGCTAAGCGACACACCTTCGGATGGACTTATAATCGTTACATCAGGGACAGCACCTGCCGGGTTATTCACTGTAAGGATGGCGGGCACACCCCATACCCCGTAGCGAGAGGTCGTATCAAGCCCACGAACCACCAGTTCGACAGTCCCGTTATATCCCGAGGTATCCAGCATATAAGACCAAGTGCCACTGTCATCCCCGTCCGGATCATCCATCAGCACTTCGTACTGAGCCGTTCCGTTCACATACAACCGAATGTCGTACAGGTCGGTGTAACTGCCTCCGATCTCTATCATCCCTCCGTCCGACACATATCCACCCCCAGGTGCGTCCAGCGAGATTGAACCGGCTGCTCCTGCCTTACCAGGAAAGGGTATTCCAATCGATACCATACATATCAACAGAACCATGGCTAGCCTGAATCCGGAGTACACACGCAGATGCTGCTTTTTCATAAGCGAAGCCTCCTTTTGCCATTCTGTACTAATGGTCTAGGATTGCTGTGCCGTACATTCGCTCTATTTTGCGCTCAACTGAATATTCAGAACACGGTCATACGCTTCCTTATAGGTGCTCAGCAGCTGATCTACGCCAAGATTGTTAATTTCCTCTACATACTTCTCCCAATCCGCCAGACTTCGAGAGCCAGTCACGAATTTGGCAAAGCTCTCATCGCGGTGCTTTTTGATCGCCTGCCCGGTAATGGATATAATTTCATTTTCCGCCTCTGTAAACGCAGGTCTTGGCTGCATGGAAGAAGGATCATACTTCACTGCTTCTTCATAAGCATGCTTCAGATCATCCGAGAACAGCGACAAATGGGCATTAAAATCAATCCAGGTATAGGTGCCGCTGGTCTGAAGTCCCGTCTGCTTGCGCATTTCAATGACATCGTTATACTCCGGCTTGAACTTGATCGCATCTCCTTCCTTTACGTAGGTCTCGCCCTCTATGCCCCAACTGCTGAGCGTACGCCCTTCCTCGGAATAGAAAAAGTCCATGTACTTCACGACATCGTCAATGTTCTTGGAGGTGGAAGCTACCGTCAACCCGCCTTCCATATAATGAAAATACGGATTCAGCTGTTTGCCGCCGGAAATGCCGGCCGGAGGTGCCATGAACTGCATGTCGTACTCAGGGTTCTCCTGCTGCATAGCATTGTTAAAGAAATCAATCCGGCTGATATAATCGATGGTCACGAATGATTTGCCTGTAGAGACCATATCCTGCCACTGCTTGGTTTGCAGAGATAAAAAGTCGGGCGGAACCAATCCTTCGTCATAGAAACTTTTCCACATCCCCACCATCGTTTTATAGTTGTCTTCGGTCGGTCCATAACGCCATTCTTTCTGGTCAAAATCATAGTAGGCACCCTCACCGGTTCCGTAGTTCACCGTCATATTCGCATTCATCTCATCCGGGATCTGCCCGTATCGGATGGAGAGAGGGTAACTGTCCGGGTATTTCTCTTTCAGCGTCTTCAGGGCCGCATGCAGCTCTTCGTAGGTCGTAGGAACCTGAATGCCTTCCTTGTCGAACACATCCTTGCGGTACATCCAGATCATGCGGTTCGTCTCGCCGAACCCCTGATTGGGGAACATATACATCTTGCCATCGGCGGAGAGTGCGGCCTTCGCTTCCTCTGGATATTGTTTCATCCATGCTTGAAGATTCGGCATGTTGTTCATGTGCTCCATTAAATCCACCAGCGCACCCTGCTGTCCAAACTTATTGGATTCCTTGCGGTTGGGCATATACATCAGATCAGGCAGCGTTTTGGAGGCAATCGCCAGATTCAAGCTCTCTTCCAGCTTGCCGGAAGGCGTCTGTACTTCAAGCGTGACGCCGGTCTTTTCCTTCAGCCAGTTCCAAATGGGCCAGCTCTTGGAATAAGGGAACGTGGCATTGTTATCCAGCAGCGCCGTAAAAGTCTTTCCCGTTCCCTTGGAGTTATCCGTTACGCCGCCCTCCCCCTGCGCATCCGTCTGCGAGCCGGAACCGCTGCCACCTCCACTGCACCCCGCTATCATTGTTACTGCAACCAGCAGGGGAAGTATTACCGATTTCCATTTGCGCATAAGCTTCTCTCCCTTAATTCCGAATTTACGTTGAATTGCTTTGTTTTCCAAATCTAGCCTTTGACCGCTCCGACCATGGCACCCTTAACGAAATACTTCTGTACAAACGGATAGATGACCAGAATCGGCAGGGTGGAGACCATGATGGTCGCATATTTGAGCGATTCCTCCACCACCAGGTTATCTCCACCAATGGACGTTACGTCGCCTGAGCTTGCCGTGCCGGCAAGCACCAGATTACGCAGCAGTACCTGCAGCGGGAACAAATCGGGAGACCTTAGATAGAGCAGCGGGAAAATAAAGTTATTCCACATGCCCACGGCATAGAACAAGGCTATGGTGGCGAAGGACGCCTTGGACAGCGGAACGACAATCCGAATGAAGATGCCGATATCATTCAGGCCGTCCATACGGCCCGATTCCTCCAGCTCTTTGGGGATGCCTGAGAAAAACGTGCGCATCAGAATCAGGTTCCAGGTGCTGACTGCCCCTGGAAGAACCATTCCCCAGATGGTGTCCACCAGATTCAGGGAACGGACCACCAGGAAGGTTGGAATCATCCCCCCGCTGAAGAACATCGTAATGACAATCAGCACGGTGAAGCTATTGCGCAGTGCCATGTCTTTTCTGGACAACGCGTAGGCTCCCGTCGAGGTGACCACCAGCGAGATCAGTGTGCCAAGCACAGTGTAAAGGATCGTATTCCGGTAAGCCGTCCAGATCTGCGGATCTCCCAGCACCAGTTTATACATGCTCAGATTGAAGCCCTTGGGCCAGAAGGAAATATTGTTTTGAATGACGTTCACGTTGCTGCTGAGGGAGACGGCCAGCATATGAAGGAAAGGATAGAGTGTGACCACCACAACCAGCAGCAGGATCAGGGATGCCACAACGTTAAACCAGGAAAATTGGAATGATCTCACGCCACACCTCTTTCTACCATAGACTGGTCTCGCTTAATCGGCGGCTGAGCCAGTTGGCCGTATAGATGAAAATCAGGCTGATGACTCCCATGAACAAATCAATGGATGCACCATAGCTGAAGTTCCCCTGTACCATGCCCACCCTGTAGACATATGTGCTAATAATATCCGCCGTATCGTAGATTGCCGGATTCTGCATCAGAAAGACCTTCTCGAAACCTATCTCAAGCACCTTCCCGATATTCAAAATCAGCGTTATGACAATTGCAGGGGATATGCCGGGCAACGTGACATGCCAGATTTTGCGTAATCGGCTTGCTCCGTCCATATCAGCGGCCTCATACAGCTGCGGGTCAATGGTCGTCAGTGCGGCCAGATAAATAATGGTCTCCCAGCCGATATGCTGCCAGATTTCCGACAGAACATAGATGCCACGAAACAATCCTGGCTCATTCATAAAATTGATGGGTCCAATACCGATCCCTGACAGCAGATTGTTAATCAGTCCTCCGGTCGGAGACAGGAACATAATCACCATACTTACCACAATCACATTCGAGATGAAATGCGGCAGATAACTAACCGTTTGCACAAAACGCTTGAATGCAGCCCTGCGCACCTCATTCAGCAGAATCGCGAGCAGGATCGGGGCCGGGAAGCCGAACACCAGCTTATATAGTCCCAGCAGAAACGTATTCTTCATCAGGGGCCAAAAATCGGGATTCTCCAGAAACATCCGATAATATTTGAACCCCACCCAGTCACTGGCCCAAATTCCTTTGAACAAATTGTAATCCTTGAAGGTGATGACCAGCCCAAACATCGGCGCATAGCGGAAGATCAAATAATACAGGAGGCATGGCAGGAAGAGCAGCCATAGCGCCTTGTTCTTGTTCCAGATTCGGACCATCCGCGCCTTCCGCCGAGGTGGATGGTTCACTATCTTTCGCAGTTTGTCTTGCATTAAGCCAGCATCAGCCATCAGCATGCCCCCTCTTTATTAGTGATGATTGAAAATCGACTTGAATGTTAGATAACTTCCCCTGAAATTCCCGGGTTTGTCTCCGAATTATACTGATTAATCTAAAGAAAGCGCTATCTACATGTTATATAACTTTTCGCCTATATACCTATTTTCCAGATATCCGCGTATAAATCAGTAAAAGTGCATATTGTTTGTGTCAGCTTTATGCCGCTATGATAGGATTAGACCAAACGATTTTCGGCTGTATCCAAGGGGGAATGTCATGATGAAGGGACTGCTTACAAGCAAATTCGCGCTGAATGGCCTGTTTGCCAAGCTAATGCTGAGCTTTCTCAGTGTCATCCTGATTTTGGCTTCATTTAATTTGTTCTCCCATCTGTACTTGAGCAACAAAGTTTACCAGGAGATGGTCAGACAAAATGAACTGGGCCTTGCACAGACCGTCGAAGGGTATGAGAATCACTTTCGGCTGACCCAGAACATGATTCTGGCCCTCACTCAATCGGACACCTGGACAGCCAATTTGGGCATTTTGAGCCACATTAAGGAGAATCGCCGTTACGATGTTCCCACAGAGGTCAAATCGGACCTCTCCACCCTGTATGCCAATCCTTTTTTGCATATCGACAATTTCATCCTCTATTTCAAGCAAGAAGACTATGTACTGGAGAAGGAAGGTCTCAGCAGTGCCAGTGATATGTTCGGCAAATATTATTACAGTAAGGAATATCCACCGGACTACTGGAAAACTCAAACCATGAACAATCAGTTCCTCAAAGTAATGCCTGTCGCAGCTTTTACGGAAAACACTGTTCATTCTTCCCGCTCCCTCGGGCAACTGATGCCGGTCATGATGAAAGCTATTCCTTACGAGGACGTGTACGGCATTGTTATGCTGAATCCCCAGCGTATGCAGGACACTTATGGCGATGCCGGTAATAATCCGTTCTACATTCTGGACAACGAGGGGCGCCTGCTGTTCACCACGGTAGAAGGGAACGTGCAAAATCCACGGCTTCCTGCAGACGGAGGCAGATATGAACGCATTGGAGATCAGTATTACTTCTATGAAAAAGGCAAGCAAACCGGGTTTACCTATGTTCAGGTAACCCAGGCCGCGGTAATTGGCGCGGAAATACGCGGCATGCAGCTGCTGCTGGCGCTCCTGCTCGGAGCCGCTGTACTGATCAGCGTGCTCTCGTCCCTGTTTTTCAGCCTGCGATTAAATCAGCCGCTTCAGCGCCTCATTGCCGCTCTTGACCGAGATTCCGGCAGCGGGCCAGACAAGTTGAGCAGTGTAAAGGAATTCGCCATGATCGGTGACCGTTTAAGCTCTATTCTGGAGAATAACCGCTACATTCAAAGCGATCTTGCGCAGAAGAACTCTCTTATACGCCAGTATGCTTATACCCATAAAGTGAAAAATATCCCGCTCAGCTCCTACCTGGCAGAGCTTGAGGATGTCCGGCAACCCGAGCAGCCCTATGTCTCCATTTTGTTTAAGGTTGGCTTCAAATCCCTGCCAGATGAATTCGGGCAGCATACCCTGTTATTATGGAAGCTAATTCAGAGCCTGTTCAGCAGCAGCCAAAACAACAGTGTTGCCCTTCAGCCCGAGCAGGATCAGCTGTTACTGCTCATGTTTGATCCCGGTCCGCAGAGCGGTTTACTACAGGCGCTGGATACACTGAAGGAATTGCTCGCTACCGAAGAATCCCTCTACCTGACCATCGCAGTGAGTCCAGTATATTCCGGAGAAATCCCGTTTACCGATGCGTACAGCAATCTGTCCATCCTGTTGAAAGAGCGGAGACTGAATGGGGAAACGCAGGTTATTGTAGAGCCGCGCGCTTCCTCCTCCAATGCCTTCCATGTGAAGGTAACCTATGGGGAGGAGCTGCACAATCTGCTGCAATCAGGTAATGAGGAGGCCGTTTTCGCTTGGGTGGATCGCCAGCTGGAACAGCTGCAGCACAAGGATGCGGCCGCAGAGGACTTCCGCACCTTTGCTCTTGGTGCAGTGGAACAAATCGGCAAAACCGTGATGAAGCTGAATTTGAGTCCCATCGGCTCTGACCTTCATCCTTCTCCACTGGGTGAGCCATTTGCGGGTTTTCACTCCGTGCAGCAGTACAGGCAATGGCTTCGTGGGCTCGTTCAACCAGTACTAGCGGCAGTCCGCAGTCAGTCGGAAACGCGCGATCCGGTCATCAGCTTTGTGATGGACTATTTGGATCATCACTATGGGGAAGATATTAATTTGAATATCGTCGCCGACAAGTTGAATTTAACCCCAGGATACCTCTCCAGTATTTTTAAGGAAAAGACCAACATCAACTTCAGCGAGTATCTGAATAATCTGCGGGTTGAACGGGCCAAGGAGCTGCTTGTGAATGTAGATCTGCGGATTCAGGACATCGCCATACAGGTCGGTTATCAAAATGCAAACTCGTTCATCCGCATGTTCAAGCGTAGATACGGGCTGACTCCCGGAGAATACCGCAAGCGTCATGCGGGTGATGACCCGTTCCTCTCCTCCGGTCATGGCTAATCAAGCGCTAGAAGGAGAAGCTGGATGGTGCTCAACACACAAAAGCCCGCTCAGACAGCGGGCTTGTTCATTATTTTCCTACATCAGAAATTTGGAAAGATGCACATGAGCCATGGAGGGGATCCGTTGTTCTTCAGGGATATTCTCATAGAGAAGATATTCTTTTCCCGCATCAATCATGTGTTTGCGCATGGCAGCAATACGGCCTTTGCCGTGATCGATGAAGCGAAAATCAATCTGCTTCAGAGAATCCATTTTTAATAAACCCGAAAAGTTTTCCGCCTTAATCCCTGTATGTATCTCCTTGAGTTCCAGCACCTCTAGTTGTTCCGCAGTCCACAGGTTGTCGATCTCCTGTAATGATTTCATAAAATCCAATTCCAGCTGACGCAGGTTCTGCATACTTGAAAAGTCGCACAGACGCTCGACTTTGGGCAGTGACAGGTGCAGAAAGGCCAAATAATGTAATGCTCTGAGTTCATCAATATCGGTCAGGTTCCGTACAGACGACAATCTCAGCATGCGGATGTTTGAGTCAGCGAGCACATCCAGTGGTCCATTTAATGCACAACTATCGATGGCCAGGTATTCGATGAACGGCAGTTCCACAACAAAGTTCAGCGTTTCGATGTTGCAATTTAGCACCAGCGCATTCAGCCGAATGCAGTCCTCAATGGGGGATAAATCATCAAATTTGCCGCTGAGAGCGAGGTATTGAAGATCTTTGTAATTTCGGATAAACTCCAGGTTTAGCGTTTTGGGTGCTCGTATATTCAGAAATTCCATTCGCTGCAGTGCGCCCAGCACATTCAAATCCTGTTTCTGTTTTAAATCCAGCTGCAAAGCTTTAACATGCTTCAGTCCCGCAAGTGTCTTTAAAAAGTCTTCCGTGTAATGCCCCTTTTCTTCTGCATTGGATATTTTCAGAATCAAGTCAGGGCGTTTGGAAAACACTCGCTCGTCCAAGTCCACTACATCTTCCATTCCATCTGCTCCGACTACAAAAGAAACGGTAGCCCGATTCCGCAGCTGCTTCACCGCATTGTCCATTTTCTCTGCGTTCCAGGGAACGCCGCTCATCGATGCAGTCCAAGGTTCACTCATTTCAGATCCCCTCCATCCGGTTTTCCTGTAATTGTAAATGAAGAAGACTGACTTGAGAAGTGCGATTTAATCTGTATAAACAGAGTTTGTCAGCGTCACTTCTCATTTGCTCCTCGTCCATCTATTATAGATATAAGCGTTTGAACAGACTGGAGGATACGCAGCATGCAATTTGCCAAACGAATGAACCATTTTAATGAAGGCATATTTACTCGATTATCTGAAATTAAGAGACAACGTCTGGAACAGGGATTGGGCGTCATCGATCTTAGCGTAGGCGCACCCAACACCCCGCCAGCGCAACATATTATTCAGGCTTTATGTGAGGCAGCAGCAGATGTACAAAATTATACGTATGCCATCAATGACCAGAGTGAGCTGCTGAAGGCTGTCAGTGAGTGGTACCAGCGCAGGTACGAGGTCGATCTGGACCCCCAAACCGAAGTATGCTCCCTGCTTGGCTCACAAGAGGGTCTGGCACATATCTCATTATCCATCGTGGATGAAGGCGATCTTGTTCTTGTTCCGGATCCCTGTTATCCGGTTTTCGCGGATGGGCCGCTTCTGGCGGGAGCAGAGCTGTATTACATGCCTCAAAAGGAAGAACATCATTATGTCATTCAGCTGGAAGAGATACCCGAGGATATAGCGCAGAGAGCCAAATTCATGCTGGTCTCCTATCCCAACAACCCAACAACAGCAATGGCACCGGAGCAGTTCTACCTGGACCTGATCGCATTTGCCAAAAAACATGATATCATCGTCCTCCATGACAATGCGTACAGTGAGCTCGTGTTCGACGGGAAATCATGCGGAAGTTTTCTTGCCTTTCCTGGTGCCATGGACGTCGGTGTTGAATTCAACTCTCTGTCCAAAACCTATGGGCTCGCCGGGGCTCGAATCGGATTTTGCATGGGCAACGCAGCGATAGTATCCATGTTGAAAAAGCTGAAATCCAACATGGATTACGGCATGTTCCTCCCGATTCAGAAGGCAGCGATTGCTGCCATTACAGGTGATCAGAGTGATGTTGAACGGGTGCGGGCCATCTATGAGGAACGGCGGGACATTCTGTGCGAAGGATTCAGCAGACTCGGATGGGATATAACGAAGCCTGATGCCACGATGTTTATCTGGACACGAATTCCCGCTCATTATGACAGTTCCGAGCAATTTGCCATGGATCTGGTCAGCCGGACGGGCGTCATCGTGACGCCTGGAAGTGCATTTGGCCCTTCGGGTGAAGGATATGTCCGGCTCGCGCTGGTCCAGGATCGGGACCAATTGGAACAGGCACTTCAATCCGTGGAAGACAGCGGCATACTGGTACCGAATTAATCGACAGCAAAAAGCACCATTTCCTTATTCGGGAAGTGGTGCTTTTTGCTCTCATGCGAAAACCCGGGTCATTATCCTCATCCAGATATTCATCCACCATATAAATAAATGAGAATATACGTTAAAAAGCCCGCTGCATAAGCGGGCTCTTTTATTCCAAATCATATGTGATATTTTTGAAGCGCACTTTTACTTTATCGACTTCCGCCAGTTGGAACGGTACATTAAATAGAGGAAGTATGGCGTTCCAATGAGTGCAATCAGGATTCCTGATGGAATCTCTGTCGGCGCCATGACTGTTCTGCCGATCGTATCAGCCAGCACCAGCATAACTGCTCCGGCGAGTGCGGACAAAAACATCGATCTTCTCAACTTGTGTCCTGTCAGCAGCCGCACCATATGTGGTGCAATCAGACCGATGAACCCGACTGTACCGACACAAGCGACTGCACCTGCTGCGAGCAGCACACCTGTGGTCATGGCCAGTAATCGTGTACGGCGTACACCCAGTCCAAGTCCTGAGGCACTATTGTCGTCGAATACCAACAGTTCGAATCTGCGAGCCAGCCACCAGGCCACTGGAACCAGAATAACTAGGAATATACCGATAGTCTTCACTTGTTCCCAGGTACGGGCATAGGTACTTCCGGTCAGCCAGATATATCCGCTGCTGCCGTATACCGCACCACGTACAATCAGGATCTGAATACCTGCTCCAGCGATAGCGGACATCGCGATCCCCAGCAAAACAACCGCAGAAGGGTTTAGCCCTTTCTTCCATGAAAGGGAGAATACAATTATTGCAGCAACGGCTGCTCCGATGATTGCCGCTATCGGCAGCAGATAAATTGGTAGACCCGGCCACAAAATGATGACCATCATCGCTCCAAGCCCTGCGCCAGAGGACACTCCGACGATTGAAGCATCGGCCAGCGGATTCCGTACTGCCATCTGAATAAGAACACCACTGATCGCCAGTGCTGCCCCGGCGCCTGCGGCAACAAGCGTACGCGGAATCCGAAGCTGAACGATCCCGGAGAACAGTCCATCCGATCGGAATAGACTCGGCAGCAGATCAGCCAGTGGAATTCGCATTCCACCAAACATTGTACTAAGCAAAATTAGTGCTACAGTTATAACCGAAAATAATACGGCCATCGGGCCGAATGCAAAGCGACGTGAAGGCGCTCCTGTGCTCATTGAAGATGACATGCCTGACCCGTTTGATGCCTTCATTCGCGTGAGAACAAGCCAGATCAGCCACGGCGCACCGATGATCGCCATTACGGCCCCTGTCGGCAGCTCCATGCTGGAGTTATGTACCATCTTGGCGAGTACGTCAGCACCAACTAGGAGAGCCGCTCCCCAGATAAAAACACCAGGTAACAGTAACCGGTTGGAACGTACTCCACTCAATCGGACCAGATGGGGTGCTACCAATCCCACGAAGCCGATGGGTCCAATTACGCTGACGATCACCGCAGCCAGTAAAACAGCGATGATCAAACCGCCAGCACGAGCGAGTCCAACCTTTTGCCCCAATGAAGACGCCGTTGATTCATCCAGCTCCAGCATATCCCACTGTCTGGACAAAATTAGCGCCAGAATGGTTATGCCGACCACCCAAGGCCAAGCATAAGCTACACCGCTCCAGTCATTCTGGACGAGTGTTCCGGAACCCCATAGAAACAGTCCCTGCGTCTCCATGGAGAAGAAAATATGCAGTGCGCTTGTAAAGGAACCAAGCACCATTGATATAATCATACCCGACAACGCCAGTCGAACCGGACTTGATCTCCTTCCGCCGCCCATAAAATAAGCTGCGAATGCCGCCAGCAAACCACCTAGAGCTGCAAATAAAAAAGGAGATTGACTCAGCAAGCCCGGGAAGAGAATAGTTCCCAGCACTACGATAAAGTAGGCTCCTGCATTAATGCCCAGCGTGTCTGACGCAGCCAGTGGATTACGGGTAATCGTTTGCAGCAGTGCCCCTGCAACAGCTAGTGCGCCTCCTGCGATAATACCGATAACCGTACGTGGCATTCGCAAATCCCAGATCATATTGTGCTCTAATGTATCCTGTCTTCCCGTTAGTGCATCCCAGACGGTATGTAATGGAATCGCTGCCTCTCCATAACAAAGGCTTACAAAAAAAAGCACGATGAGAGCGGATAAACCGCCCCCATATATGCTTATTGTGCGCCAGTTGATAGCTGGCCTAGTTCCCTGAATCGAACTCATTTGGTAATCGCCTCTACAACCCCATCAACCAACACTTTGGAGGAAATCGGTCCACCAAATGTCCATGTTGTGCTATCCAGTTGATATATGCGGTTTTCCTTTACAAAATTCAATCCGTTCCAAACCGAGTTATCTTTCATTGCTGTGCCAAAAACGTCATCGTCCGGCTGTGTAATATAAATGAAGTTGCTGTCCTGTACATCGGATAAGGATTCAATCCCCACTGTGGAGAAACCGTATCCTTCCAGCTTTTCGGGCTGCCAATCGTTAACTAAACCGATTTTGTCCAGTGTGCCGATAACGACGGAATTATCGGTGAACATGCGCAGACTAGCCGCATTTTGATACGTAAATGCTTGTGTCAGAGCAAAGTGAAAATCTTCTTTACCTGCAGCTGCCAGTTTTTCTTTGGCTTCTACATAATGCTGATCAAGTTCATCCAGTACTTGCTTCGCTTTTTCCTCTTTGCCAAGGGCAATTGCGATGTTATTAAAAATCTCAGTCATCTTGTCATAATTATAGCCGTCGCCATCGTAAGGATCGAATTCCATCGTTGGTGCAATTGCATTAAGCTGATCGTAGACCGCATTATTGTTATCGGCATTGGCAATGATGAGATCTGGCTTCAATGCAGCAATAGCTTCCAGATTCGGCTCACTGCGAGTTCCAATATCTGTCACGCTGTCATCCAGCGCTGCTTCAGATGTTACATAGACTTTATAGTTTGCATTGTCTGCATTACCTACGGGTTGAACGCCCAGTGCAACCACATCTTCGGTATATGTCCATTCCAGTGTCACCACGCGCTCAGCCGGCTTGTCCAGTGTAAGTTCTCCACGTTTGTGCTTAACGGTCACAGGGCCGGAAGCAGCTTCCGTCTGCGTGTTGTCAGAAGCAGTACCCTCACCTGCATCCGAAGCTGATCCGTTCGAAGTAGTGCTTGCAGAACCGCATCCTGCTAATGTAAGAGCAAAAACCAACAATAATAGAAGTCCGTTCAAGCTTTTTTTCATGTACTGTAATCTCCCCTGTTTGTATGTATTAATCTGATAATAATTATCATTATCATACTTTTTGGATTATGCGACAGAAATCACATTTTGTCAATGAAAAAGCGATAATGCGTCGACATTTCATTCTATCCTTGGGCAGCAATCATGGTGAACCAAAAAAAAGAGCCCAGGTTCTTCCCTGGACTCTTCTTAAACCAGCTATTTCAGTTCCATCGTAGTAATGCACGTATCATCCTGTTCATATGTCGAAAGCTGAGATTCTGCGACCTTCCCATCATGTACGACCCGAATCAGGTATGTCCGGTTCCTCGGTACCCACAGGTCCATAAATCCGTTCTTTCCGGTCTTCATCGGTTCATCCTTCATATAGGTATTGCCTTCGGAATCATGGAGCGTGACTTGGAACTCCTCGTTCTTCATCTCACCCTGACAACCGGTCAGGCTATGAATGGCACAGGGATGCGTCTGCTCCACGTAG
Organism: Paenibacillus xylanilyticus; assembly: GCF_047246825.1. GTDB lineage: Bacteria > Bacillota > Bacilli > Paenibacillales > Paenibacillaceae > Paenibacillus > Paenibacillus xylanilyticus_B. Next base: position 761,343 of record NZ_JBFOLB010000002.1, read on the forward strand.
GGTGCAATCGACAGAAAGAACTCCTCCTCAGGCAGATCATAAGTTGTTGTTTGGTTATCCTTCCCGGTCACAACCAACTGGGTAGCATTAATCGAGGCCGATTTTGTCTCGACTTTGCCCGTACTGATATCGTATACCAACTCCTTGACATTGGTTGATCCAGGAGGACCTGCTTCTTTGGTTAGCACATTGTCAGCAATCAGATATATTCCTAAGCCAACCACTATAATAAATAAGGCAACAATAAGCATTCCTTTTCTCAACTGGAGTTCATCTCCTCGTCCATTTTGGTTTATTATAATGGAGAATGCCACGCCATGGGCTATATACACCATCAAAGTCACCAGATATTCACATATTTGTATTGTGGCATAAAAAAATCAGCATCATATTAAAAGTATTATTGATAAGCAAAGGAGGGTGTGTATATGCATAAATTAGCTTCCGAATCCGACACAGATCGAAGAATTTACAAATCCAAACAGGCGCTGAAGGGTTCCTTGCTGGAATGGATGTCACGCAAACCGCTGGAGAGCATTACCATCACCGATATTGTCAAATCGGCCGATTTGAATCGCAGTACATTTTACAAACATTATATATACAAAGAAGACTTGCTGCGTGAGATTTTGACCGATGTGATCAATGACCTGATAGCCGCCTACCGAGCTCCTTATGAGCATTACCATGATTTTGAGATCAAGGATTTGAACGCTTCGGCCATCAAAATCTTCGACCATGTTCTTGTCAATTCCAGCTTTTATACCTTGCTTGTTCATTCCCATATGCCTATGGGATTTCGGGACACTCTCTATGAAACGCTCATTACCCTGTACCTGCAGGATGTAACGGATATATCTCCGGATCCCAGGATCGACAAGGAACTCCTTGCCTGCTATCAGGCTAATGCCGTTCTGGGTCTTATTACGGGCTGGGTACAGAGCAACTTCAAATACAGTTCCACTTACATGGCAGAGCAGCTATTGGAATTTACTCGTATGAATCGCTCGAATGAGGTTTATCGCTCGAATCTGGCCCCGGCCCATGGTCATAAACCAGGCTTGCCCATATAAAAGAGGTACCAGCTCTCATTCAACATGAGAGTGGTACCTCCGAATAGCTGCCGTATTATCATATTGTCTAGTTGCTAATCCAGCCGCCATCGACAGGGAGCTCAACGCCTGTAATAAATTTCGATTCATCTGAAGCCAGGAACAGATAGGCATAGGCGATATCCATGGATTCTCCGGCATGCGGAGGCAAAGGCGCGAGATTTTTGTAATGCTCACCCATCTCCACTTGTGACTTGATGCCTGCTTTTTCTACCATGCCGGTAAATACAGCACCTGGATGTACAGAGTTAACCCGTATGTTGTCTTTCGCAAACCACTGTGCACCATGTTTGGTCAGTGAACGTACGGAGCCTTTGGAAGCACTATAGGCTGCGCCTTGCGCGTCTGCAATTCCGCCAATAATTGCAGCGATGGATGATGTATTAACAATAGAGCCTTGTCCATTCTGTTGCATGTATGGAATAACTGCTTTCATACCTAGCCATACCCCTGTGCCATTTATGGACATGACTTTCTCCCAATCTTCCAGCTCTGCCTCCAAAATCCCCTTGGCTATGTGAATTCCGGCATTGTTGACCAAAATATCTATTTTTCCGTATTTCGCTGCTGTTTCTTTCACAACAGCGTTCCACGACTCGGGACTCGACACATCCAGCTTAAGCGCGATGGCTTCTCCGCCACTTGCCACGATGTGCTGCACCTGCTCTTCCAGAGCTTCAATAGCCACATCAGTAGCGACAACCTTAGCCCCTTCTCTGGCAAACAATTGAGCCCCTGCCAATCCCATGCCGCTCGCTGCACCTGTTATAATTGCAACTTTTCCAGTTAATCTGCCCATTTCATATCATCCTTTCCTATTTGAAGATGAACGCCTAATGAAGGCATCCAACTCGTTGACACCTTTAGTATACGGATGAAATGAAAGCTCTTTCAATCAGCAAATGGACAGGCTTTTGTGGGATAACTAATAGATAGATAGGGATCTGTTTACTTCCTGATTGATAATCCACAATATGGACGAGATATGTTGTTTTGACATCCAATCTACGAGTATTGTCAATAACCTGCAATGGGATCGGTCATTTTCCCATCATCGAATTTGACGAAGTCCATTTGGGCATACAGGCATATTCCTTTCTAACGATTTTCGTTTAAACTTCCAATCCATTCCTATATAATCATTATAAATTCTGGAAACCGTGGGGAACATCAGATTTATTACATCCAGCCATACTGAACCTGTTCACCAAGCGGATCATGTAGGAGGAATATACATTGAAATGGCTCCGTGTACATAAAGAAGATCATGATATCAGGAAAACCATTGACTGGAATGGTTACCTCCCTAAACATGTTGCAATTATGATGGATGGAAATGGGCGCTGGGCCACGAGACGAGGACTCCCCCGAAGTGCCGGGCATTATGCGGGCATGCAGACGATGCGTGAAACGATCAGCATGTGCCATCGAAACGGAATCGCCTCTCTCACCCTTTATGCATTTTCAACGGAAAATTGGAAAAGACCCAAAGAGGAAGTTGACTATATCATTAATCTGGTCATTGAATTTGTAGAGGATGCTACCGTTCTCGAATTGAATCAAAATAATATCAAGGTCGATTTCATTGGCGATATATCCAAGTTCCCCCTTGATACACAGGAAGCCATGCGTAAAGTGGTTAATTTAACCCAGGCCAATAGCGGAATGACCGTTTACTTCGCCATGAACTATGGCGGGAAAAGCGATATTGTTCAAGCCATCAAACTGTGTGTCGAAGAATACAATGATGTCTCGGAAATCTCAGAAGCCGAATTTGAAAAGTTTCTATACACAGGTCAAAATCCTGCCCCCGATTTGCTGATCCGAACAAGTGGAGAGAAACGTTTAAGCAACTTTTTGTTATGGCAGGCTGCCTACGCTGAGTTGTGGTTTACGGATGTGATGTGGCCAGACTTTAACGAGCAACTGTTGTATGCAGCTATCCTTGACTATCAAGAACGCAAACAACGAGCATTAGAAGCTTAGTGTAAGTACTCCTATTTCATCCAATCGATCATGAGCTCAGATGAGCCATTAGCCATGGCTTGATTTAGGGGAGAACGGTACTTGGCTGCATCGCTTTGGTGTGGTTCATGCCCTCTCCCGGTTCACTTCATCGTCCCGCCGAGGCTTCCAAGCATCTGCTTATTCCTTTGCAGTCGTCGGACGATATTCACGGTCACATTTTCAAACTTTTCACCATATCCTGTGGTATCTTTCTCACCTTTAAAAGTAATCTCGGGATACTCAACTGTTCTTGAGAATATTGTCCAAGTTGACCCCTTCCGGGCATATCTGCTCCAAGTTTATCGAGGCTTGTCCTTCTTGGCTCATGTTTCAATTACCCATGTTGCTTCAATGCTTCTTCATCGACTGAATCGATACTGCTCATGTTTTTACCAGAGCTCCCTCTTGCTTAAGTATCTTGTCCAGTTTGAACATAATAACGGTCGTAATCTTAGTGACCTGATACCTTTGGGTAGCTACCAGTACTTGATTCTCTTACCCAGACTTTCGGAGCTTGGCTTCGGAAAGGGAGAGAGCAGCGGCGAAGTCCTTTAGTTTCATCGTCCCGCTGCTCTCCAGCCCCCAATAATTCAGACTACCATTCTGAATAAATAGACTTATTGACTGGATAAAAGGCATAAACTTTTATTTTTATACGGACATAAGCTATATTGAGAATCGGAATTAAGGAGTCAGTTTTAAAATTGTCACAGTGGTATTTAAATTGTTATGCAACTGTACAGGAGTTGCATTCGCATTTACCAGCTGGATCGTTGTTGGAACTGTTGTCACTGTAATAATAACTTCTGCAGATATGGGTCCTCCTCCATTACCCGTGAATGGCACTGGTGTAATGGGGGTTCCATTCACGGTAAGGTTGAAATCAGCATTGCCCTGATTATGAATGGAAAAAGAGATAAAGTAACTTCCTGTCTCATTAATGGTTATCGTCGAAGATGGCGGCACGAAGGTAAAGGCACCACCCGCATTAGCCAAAACACCAGTTAAAGTTATTGGTGCGTTTCCTGGAACTGTGTCAGTACCTGTGCCGGGATCTGCCCGAAAAACACTAAGGAAGTCGGATATTCCAGCCCCTGCTGGACCGGCAGGCCCTGTTGCTCCAGCTGGACCGGCTGGGCCTACTGCACCTGCAGGGCCAGCAGGGCCTACTGCACCTGCGGGGCCAGCTGGGCCTACCGCACCTACGGGGCCTGCTGGACCTACCGCACCGATCGCACCAGCAGGACCAACTGGTCCTTGTATACCAGGAATTCCTTGCGGTCCGATCGGCCCCGGTATCCCTTGAGCTCCTGTCGCCCCTTTGGGACCTATCGGTCCTAGTGGGCCAGGAATCCCTGGAGCACCTTGCGGTGCATTAACAATAACTTTAGGTTTAACCTTTACCACTTTTACCTTAACACCACAATGCAAATGTTTTTTAAATTTACGTCTACAAATTTGTTTCCCATGACGATTTATCAATCAACTCACCTCCGTGATATTTCTCCACATACTATGTGTAACAATCACTGGAGGCATAGACAACTAACTATATTTCAGAAAATCATAGTGCCCATTATGAGAAAGATATCCATATTAAACTTTTGCTAGACATCTCATCCGTCCGCTGTTCTTTGTCCAACTCCCCGGCTTTTTAATCATTCTTCAAATACCACTTTGGATTGAAAATCCGGATCAAGAACGCCGAGAGAGCCCGCACCATATGGTACGGGCTATCGTTTTTTATACTTGTTTGCTTTTCGTTGCCCTGCCTGCCATCCAATATGCAAGCAGCCCAGAAGCACAGAAAGCCAGGAGCAAACCTATACAGGTATGCAGTACATTCAGTGTGCCGTCTTCCATGAAGGACGGGATTTCCAGCAGACTTGCCGATTCGCTTATGGCGAATGATTTTACAGACAAAATTCCGAAATACAGGCCGCCTATAGCGCCACCAATCAGTGCTGCGTAAAAAGAAGCCCTCCTTCTCATATTGACGGCATAGATTGCTGGCTCCGGCACACCCAAAAGGGCAGTTCCTGCTGCCCAAAACGCCAGTTTTCTGAACTCGGGCTCTCTGCTGCGCAGCCCGGCAGCTAGTGCCGCCCCTGCCTGAGCTATGTAGGCAACAAGCATAGCAGGAATAATAACGGAGAACCCGTTAACCATTAATTCATTAAGGATCAGGGGAAAGAGCCAATAATGTAATCCGGCAAGCAGCATTAATGCAAATACCGCTCCTAGCAGCATCACAGCTACAACCGGCGCATCACCAAGCAAGGAATTGACGGCAACCGGCATCCGCTTGTCAATCCATGCACCAAGTGGACCAAGCACCATCAGAACCAATGGAACGAAGATTCCGAACGTTAACGCTGGAGCAAAAATTTCCTTCAGCCACTTAGGGCTGATTCGTTCAACGGCTCTTTCTACATAGGACGCCGCCAAGATCGTCATAATTATCCAGAGGGTCGCAGAGAAAAAGGCAGCCTGCGAAACCATTGGTACACCCATAAATTGAACTTCCTCTTCACCCGACAGGATATAGCTTATTTGCGGGTAAAACATCAATCCGCCGATGACGGCAGCAACATACATATTGCTCTTTAACCGATACGCCGTACTCACAGCTACCAGGATCGGCAGCAGATAAAAAGCACTGTCTCCAATGGATTTGAATATCATATACGTCTGACTCTGCAGCAATGATGAGAGGTCCGAAGAGTTGTAAATGTTAATCAAAGCAATGAAGGCCAGCACGATCTTCAAGACTGCGGCTCCCAGAATGGCAGGCATTAACGGTTTGAACACCTCAGATATGAAATGTAAGATTGACAATGACTTTTGGTATGTACGCTTTGTTTCCCGTTGTGGGTGATCATGTGATATCTCTCCTGTGCCCATGTCCCTTAACAGACGATAATAATCGGAGGAATCATCTCTAAGGGACAAGAGACATTCTCCACCTGTTATGCGAATTGTTGCATCAAGATCACTGGCAGCAGGGACTGACATATCCACTTTTCTGCTATCTTCCAAGCTCATTCTCGTCACTTGATCTTCCTGCGTGACCTGCCTTATGTTTTCCTTTCCACCTGCGAGTTTTAAGATCTCTTCCAATTTCCTGTCCATCATATGTACCTTCTCCTTATGCTGCGGTAAACCCGAGTTTTATAATGTGCCCTTATCTATATACCCATTTCCATGAACAAACTTCAATAGGATATTCAAACTAATTTTCCTTTCATTTCATTACGAATAAGGCAAGGTATATGGACCTAAACTCCTCATGGTACAGCAAAGAGCCCGCTTTCGCCGGCTCCCATATCCTTTTATTTAATTCTCCTTACAATCCCTTATGACAATGCCAGCATGGCATTCATGTCTTCCTCTGCAGTTGTAATCAACTTCAGTCCGAACAAATCCACTAATACATCCAATACACCAGATGATATAAACTCTGGTGGTTTGGGTCCAATACGAATGTCCTGAATGCCCAGGCTGAACAGCCCAAGCAGGATGGCTACCGCTTTCTGCTCAAACCACGACAACACAATGCTGACAGGCAGCTCATTCACCGTACATCCAAAAGCGTCAGCGAGAGCCAGTGCAATTTTTACGGTCGAACCAGAATTGTTGCACTGGCCCAGATCGATATAACGTGGGATACCGGTGTCTCCGACCGTACCATAGTCCACATCATTGAAGCGGAACTTGCCGCAGGATGTAGTTAAAATCACTGTATCGTTAGGCAGGGATGTCGCCAGTTCGCGATAGTAGTTTCCGCCTTTGCCCGGTGCATCACAGCCTGCAATGACGAAGAAACGACGGATATGTCCGTCTTTCACAGCCTGTATAATCTCTGGCGCCAGTCCAATGACAGTCTCATGGTGGTATCCGGTCGTTAATACCTGCTCCGATTGTACATCAGCCGCAGGCAACGACAATGCACGTTCAATGAGGGGCGAGAAATCATCGTCCATAATTTTGGCTACGCCCTCCAGTCCGGCCACTTCGTACGAGAAGAATCGGTCGGCATATGTACCTTTGATGGGCATGACACAGTTTGTGGTCGCAAGAATGGCGCCAGGGAATTGTTCAAACAATCGACGCTGATCGTACCAGGCTTTACCGATATTACCTTTCAGATGAGCATACTTCTTGAGTACCGGATAACCATGAGCAGGCAGCATCTCGGAATGAGTATACACATTGATGCCCTTCCCTTCTGTCTGGCGAAGCAGCTCTTCCAGTGCATACAAGTTGTGTCCGGTTACTACAATGCATTGTCCCTCAATCTGATTCTGTGTGACGGTGATGGGCTCTGGAATACCAAATCTCTCCGTGTGTGCACGATCCAGTACATCCATGATTCGGATCGCAGCGTTTCCCACCTGCATGGCCATATCCAGATGTTCCTGAACATTAAAATTGGAATTGGTCAATGTCATGTACAGGGCCTCATGCGTAATTCGATCCACTTCCGGATCATGATATCCAAGCTGCCTTGCATGTGTCGCATAAGCGGCTATACCTTTTAACGCAAAAATCATGGTATCCTGCAGACTGGCCACGGTTTCATTTTTACCACAGACCCCGACAACGGTACACCCGCCACTTGGTGTCTGCTCACACTGATAACAAAACATATCCATTCCTCCCACACCTGTTTCTGAATGATTCGCTGGTAATAGCGTAACAAACCCTCGGGAGACCAAGTGTGATGACAGACACAGTTCTATCATTTCATACTTTATTTTATAATTCACAACCATATGAACCTCTAATCCTCACTTCACTCCAAGACTATTTATCAGACTCACTGGCCTAGTCCATTAAACATTTCAGTGATGCATATGATTTGTGTGCATCACTGAAAATAATAAAATTGAAAATGAAGCATATCTAAGCTCCTTATGAAAAATACTGTGAACATAAAAAATATGGAAATGAAACGATTCTATATTTTGCCCGTAAGGGTAATACACAGAAGAAATCCATTTAATCAAGGAGCTGGTCAATTGCAACACTATAGACACAGTGCAGAGGAGACACTTCAAGAGTTGGATAGTTCCGCGAAGGGACTCACTGCCTCCGAAGCTGCAAAAAGACTTGAGACAGAAGGATATAACGAATTAAAAGGTAAAAATGCAACACCTGTTTGGAAGCTATTTCTCGAAAACTTTAAAGATCCCATGGTCATCGTGCTGCTCATTGCAGCAGGTGTACAGGTTGTACTAGGACATCTGATTGAATCACTGATCATCTTTTTGGTCATCCTGTTGAATGCCGTGATCAGTGTCGTACAAACCAAAAAAGCGGAAAGCTCACTCGACGCCCTAAGGCAGATGTCTGCGCCTGAAGCCAAAGTGATCCGTGATGGCGAGAAAAAGACCATTCCGGCCAGGGAGCTCGTTCCCGGCGATATCGTTTTATTGGATGCGGGAGATTACGTGCCGGCAGACGGCCGAATTTTGGAATCCGGAAGCCTGAGAATCAATGAAGGCATGCTCACCGGGGAATCCGAAGCAGCAGAGAAACATGCGGATGCCATTCCGGAGGAAGCTCCCATCGGTGACCGGCGCAATATGGCCTTCAGCGGCTCACTGGTTGTATATGGCCGGGGCACTCTGGTGATTACCGGCACCGCGTTAAAAACCGAAATCGGCAAGATCGCCGAATTGATTGAAAATGCAGAAGCCAAAGAAACTCCGCTGCAGCGCAAATTGGAAGCCTTCAGCAAAAAACTGGGCTTCTTCATCCTGGGTCTGTCCATTCTTATTTTTGGCATTGAGGCAGGACGCGTCTGGTTAACGGAAGGCACGGACAACTTGGGTCCTTCGATCATCAATGCTCTGATGTTTGCCGTTGCTGTCGCGGTCGCCGCCATTCCTGAAGCCCTCTCCTCCATCGTGACGATTGTGCTGTCACTGGGCACCAATAAAATGGCCAAGCAGCATGCAATCATTCGCCGTCTGCCTGCTGTGGAGGCACTCGGTTCTGCCAGCATTATCTGTACTGACAAAACAGGGACTCTTACCCAAAACAAGATGACGGTTGTGGATTATTACATCCCCCATGGGACCAAAGAAGAATTCCCCGACGACCCCGATCAGTGGTCTGAAGAGGAACGACGTTTGTTACATATTGCAGTGCTCTGCAATGATTCGAATATTAATCAGGAAGGCAAGGAACTGGGTGATCCCACCGAGGTCGCTCTCATTGCCTTCAGTAACCGGGTGAATAAGGATTACAACGAAATTCGGGACCAGTTCCCGCGGGAAGCCGAACTTCCATTTGACTCGGATCGAAAACTGATGAGTACGGTGCATACGTTTGAGGGACAGACAGCTTTGCTGACCAAAGGTGGCCCGGATGTGTTATTTAGCAGGTGTACTCATGTGTTCATGAACGGAGAGGTTCAGCCGCTTACAACTGAAATTCGTACACAATTTGAAGAGAAAAACGAAGCCTTTTCCAAGCGGGCTTTCCGCGTACTGGCGTATGCTTACAAAAGGTTTGATGACAAAAAACAGGTCACACCCGAGGATGAATATGATTTGATCCTTGTTGGGCTGACGGCCATGATTGATCCTCCGCGTGAAGCTGTATACGGCTCCATTGAAGAGTCCATGAAGGCTGGCATTCGCACGATCATGATCACAGGGGATCACAAAACAACAGCACAGGCAATTGGACGGGATATTGGACTTGCCGGACCTGATGACCTGGCCATTACCGGCGCCGAGCTGGACAAAATGTCGGATGAAGAGCTAGATCGACAGCTCGAACATATCTCGGTATATGCCCGGGTATCCCCTGAAAATAAAATTCGAATCGTGCGCGCATGGCAGCGCAAGGGTAAAATTGCAGCCATGACCGGAGACGGCGTCAATGACGCTCCTGCACTGAAGCAGGCCGACATCGGTGTAGCGATGGGCAGCGGAACAGACGTCGCCAAAGATGCGGCAGCCATGATTCTGACGGATGATAACTTTGTATCCATCGTTAACGCAGTCAGTGTGGGCCGTATGGTATTTGATAATATCAAAAAAGCCATTGCATACCTGTTTGCCGGTAACCTCGGGGCGATTATCGCCATTTTGTTTGCACTCGTCATCGGTTGGGTTAATCCGTTTACGGCATTACAGCTGCTCTTCATCAACCTGGTCAATGACTCCCTGCCTGCCATTGCACTAGGAACAGAAAAGGCTGAACCGGATGTTATGCGGCGCAAACCGCGTGATATCAATGAAGGGATCTTTGCCGGGGGTACCCTTCAAGCCGTCATTACACGTGGTGTACTGATTGGTGCGGCAGTTATTGTGTCTCAATATATCGGGCTTGGCATCTCTGAGGAAATGAGTGTAGCGATGGCCTTTACGACCCTGATTCTGGCACGGAGTCTGCAAACCTTTGCAGCGCGTTCCAACACACAGACCATTTTCCAGGTAGGCTTCACCACCAATAAATTGGTTCTGGGCTCGATCCTGGTTTGTCTCTGTCTCTACGGAATCACATTGATCCCGGGTGTGCGTGGTATCTTCGCCATTCCGGATACGTTTGGCTGGAACGAATTCCTGATCGCAGGAGGACTTGCTCTCCTCGCCGTCATTCTGATGGACGTCATCAAATGGATTCGCAACCGCGGCAAAACGGTCACTGCATCGTAGGTAGGATATCTATATATTGGTGATTGGAAATCACTGTTTGAATTTATGCAAAATGCTCAACAAGGCGCCCTTAACACGGGTGCCTTTTGCTATATGTATTGGTCTGTAACAGGACAATCGTCATTCTTTTCGATTCAGAGATCGATCAAATTTTATGACATTATTGCCATATATACAGATTGAGCGTAAAATGGTTTATTGATTTTCGTTATAGCTCAACTGAATCCATAGACAGGAATGGTAACGTGAAAGATAAAATTGTAATGCCTCTCTGGACATGCTGTCTGTTCATTGTTGTAATGAACACCACCATGTTTAATGTATCCCTGCCCGTCATTATTAACGATCTCCACATTACTTCTGATCTGGGCTCCTGGGTCATCTCAAGTTATTCGATCGGGTACGCCTTGTCGACCGTAATATTCAGCCGACTATCCGATCGGGTCCCGGTGCGCAAACTGCTGACGATTGGACTGCTGATTCTGGGCTTGTCTTCGTTACTCGGATTATTTGCGCATAGCTTTGCCATCCTGCTGCTGACACGCATTTTGCAATCCGCAGGTGCCGGGGTTATGGCCGGACTGGGTCTTGTCATCGCCAGCCGTTACATCCCGCTGGAACGGCGCGGATCCGCCATTGCCCTGATTTCTTCAGGGAGTGCCATGGCTTTTGGTCTAGGCCCTATTGTCGGCGGAGTCATCAGCGAATACTGGGGATGGAATGGACTTTTTGCGATTACGGTGCTGGTTCTGTTTGCACTGCCTGTATTGCTCTATTTTCTCCCGCGTGAAACGGCCAATCCAGACAACACCTTCGATATGATCGGTGCAGTGTTGACGGTTATTAATGCAATCACACTTCTGGTCGCGATTACCCAGCAATCCTGGATCTGGTTCGCCATCGGTGTCCTATCTCTTGTGGTGCATATCGTGTATATCCGCAAAGCAAGCCTTCCATTTGTCAATCCGGATGTGTTCCGAACGCCGGGGTATACCCGGTTAATTGTGATCGGCTTCTGTGTTCTGGTGGTCAATCTCGGCAATCTGTTCCTGATGCCGCTTGTCCTTGCCGATCTGTTCGGACGCTCTTCGCTCACGATTGGTTTGCTCATTGCTCCGGGAGCCATTGTCTCGGCCTTTTGCACCCGTTTCGTCGGACGCTGGATTGACCGTTACGGCAACATTCGCTTTTTGATGATCGGACATGTGCTGCTTGCAGGTGTACTCACGCTGTTTATGCTGGGACTGAGTCAGTCTGCTCTGATCATTACAGCTGGCTATCTCTTTTTCTCACCTGCACTTTCTGCCTCCATAGCTTCACTGAATAACGAAACGTCACGCATCCTTCCCAAAGCGCAGATCGGATCGGGGATGGGCATGCTTCAGTTGATTCAGTTCTTCGGCGGTTCGATGTCCGTAGCCGTCTGCGGACTGCTGTTACACAGTATTCCGGGCGTCCTGGTAGAAGAAGCCTATCATATTGTATATGGATGTCTGCTCCTGATTTGTCTGGTTTCGCTTGTTATCGTGGTTTGGCATAGCAAAACTTCCCATTCCGGGGCTGTACAGGGTAGTGCGGCTAAGTAATGCAACGCTTTCGAATCATGAATTAAACTAAAAAGAACACCCAAACAGCCTGCACACAGTGCAGGCTATTTTTCCGCTTAGGTACGTTCAATTTCCCCGTTTAATTCAAGCCTTGGAATTCGTATCCCATACTATTTCCCATCCAGTGCAGCCTTCCAGGCTTCCTCCACCGCAATAGGTGCCTTGCTGCTGCTCTCCCCTCCGCCTTCTTGCGTCCAAAGAGGTGGGTAATAGGCAAATACTTGTCCTCTTTGAATCTGCGTCAGATCATTCTGCCATCCGTTCCAGCGAAAGGTCTGATAAAACTGTTCCAGATTGCCATTCGCCAGCCAGTTTATAAACCCCGAATAAGCAAGCTCCGTCGATTCCCATTCCAGTGTATCCGGTGCAAAATAGTATACCTCTCCAGTACGACCAAACTTGCCTGTATCCAGTGCGAAAAATCCGCCTGCCACATCGTAGGCAACCACCATCATGCCCTCCAAGGCCTGTACGCAGGGCTTGTCGCTCACACCATTCCAGCTGGGTAGACTCCCAAACAAGCTGTCACCGCCCGCACCCAGCAGCGTGATCCATCCATGATCCAGCACAATGCCTTCTGTCTCATAAGCAACGGCTCCCAGGTAGGATCTGGTGCTCACTTGAAGACGATAAAGCGTATCTTCCGCATCCTTCCGCTGCGCAGGAACATACACGTATGTATTTTGTCCGCTGTCCAACAGCTCCTTTAATTCCTCCCAAGCGTGATTCTCCCGATCAACTAATTCATCTGCAGACAGTGTATGCACAGTCCTTCTCCTTCCGGGATATGGATTCATTATCCATACCTATCATCTCTTTTGTTTGTCCATTTAGACCACAATAAACCTTCACCACTTCACCATTCCAGCTGTCCAGATCCGTGCTGATATCTGTTTCGTCCCCCATCAAACTACAACTCAATCTCATCCGTTCCCCTGCATAACTCAAGCAACGTATCTGCCACATGTATGCAATCCTCATACCCCAGATTTCCGGAATGAGCGACAAGAATCGGGTACTCCCCGTCTCGGGGTCCCTCTCTCATATCGAATATATAATGGTTGCCGTTACCATCCATCGCAAAAGAAACCGAGCCAGGCATATACTCTGCGAATTCGTAAGCCAGATTCATTTCTCTGAAGTCGTGCGTACCGAAAAACTGAAAGGTCCGATCTCCATTCTGGAACTCTCCCCCGTTGGAATACGCAAGAAACTGAACATAACTGTCCGGTAAGATATGTGTCGGAAACGACCAGGATGACGGGTCAAGAGGCACATACTTATCATGGAACGGCGATGACTTCGGAAACGGATTCTTCTGCCTTTCCCGGATCTCTTGCAGCTCCTGTGCGGATAACGGGTCATTCCACGTTTGCATAAATGCATTCATTTCTTCCTGGCTCGCCCCGGGGCGCTTCTCCCATTCCCTTTCAAAAACTTCTTTCCACATTGTATCGTAACCCCCCATTACACGTGCGAATTCTGCCTTTCTATGAGCATATCATGGCTTATTTCACCATTCAAATCTGCTATAATCAAAACTTCACAGCTATTCATAAGGAGGAAACACTTTGCTTCGTTCAGTCTTATTTTGTATTCTGGCTCTGACGCTGCTGGCAGCGGGTTGCCAGGATCAGGCTTCATCCATTTCAAATCCCGTTCCGACTGAGATATCCGATCATCAGGAAGTCTATTACATATCACCCGAGGGTGACGATACGAACAGCGGGACCATCCACTCCCCCTGGAAAACAATGCAGCATGCTGCGGATCAAGTTACGCCAGGAAGTACGGTTTATTTGCGGGAGGGTGTGTATCACCAGAAACTCAAAATCACCCGGAACGGTCATTCCGCCGATGAGCCTACCGTCTTTTCCAGCTACCCTGGAGAAAAAGCCATTATTGATGGTACAGGTCTGTCTGTAAGTGGAATTGAAGGATTGATCGAACTTGAGAATGCCAGTTATGTCACGATCCAAAATTTCGAAATCCGCAACTTCACCACTACCATTGGAGACCAGGTACCCACAGGAATTTACGTGCATGGGGCAGGAGAACACATTCAAATCGCGGGTAACACCGTACACGCTATCGCGAGCAATGTACAGCCGGAAGGACCTGATTTAACCGGCAGGGATGCGCACGGCATTGCCGTTTATGGCACCGAACACCCCGTTGCATTGCGGAATATCCTGATCCAGGATAATGAATTGTATGATCTCGTGCTGGGTTCAAGCGAGTCACTCGCTGTTAACGGTAATGTCGATACCTTTTCCATACTGGATAATACAATCCATGATACGGACAACATCGGAATCGATCTGATTGGGTATGAAGGTACCTCTAAAGACGATACTTACGATCAGGCCCGCAATGGAATCGTACGGGGAAACGAGGTCTACGACATTTCTTCCAATCTTAACCCTTCCTATGGAATCAGCCTCCCGAACGGCAGTAATTCGGCTGGGGGCATCTATGTAGATGGAGGTACAGCTCATATCATTGACCAGAACCGGGTCTACCGCAACGATATAGGGATAGAAATCGCATCAGAACATGCGGGACGTTCGACAAGCAGCATTACGCTGCAGGATAACCTGGTCTATCACAACAGGCTGACAGGCATTGCTATGGGAGGATATGACGAGGAACGAGGATCTACTGAACATAGTACGATTATGTATAATACACTATTTCAGAATGACACGTTGGGTGCAGGCAATGGTCAGCTATTCGTGCAGGCCATGACGAAGAATAATACGTTTACACACAACATTGTTGTATCCGGCAGCTCCGGCGTCCTGATCTACAATGAATACAATAGCAATTCAGGGAATGTAATTGACCAAAATGTGTATTACACCCCGATCTCAGAGGAAGATGCCCTGTGGGTCTGGAAAAACAAAGGATATTACGGCTTCTCAGCCTACATCAAGGACTCCGGCAATGACGCTCATTCACGGTATGTAAACCCGGCCTTTATGGATGAGCCCGGTAATAACTTCAATCTCCAGCCCGGATCACCCGCAGAAGGATATGGCTACCTTGCACCGAGGTAACATTATAAAGTCCATGTGGGCCAACCAACCTTAAATCCTAGAAAATAAGAGCCTGTGCTTAACTGCACAGGCTCTTTAACTTTCTATGAGCAATACCTTGTTCTAGATTAAATAGCGGAACGTACCTTGGAACACTCAAGAATGAGCTTGCAGCCGTATTTGCCAAACATGAGGACATCCGCCTGAATCCGGAGGAAGCTACGGTGGCTTTTGTCACCCTGATGAACGGACTGGATGTACAGCTCGTGTATGAGACCCGGCAATCCTATGAACACGCACTCGCCATTGCCTGGAATGTGTTCTGGACAGGCATTCAGCGTCCGACCCGTGCATGAACAAGGTATTAACGCACAAAACTAGAACAGGGACATCCCGCCAGTTTATGGCTTTTGGGATCTCCCTGTTTTTATTCTTTCATTAAAAGAGCAGCTTATTTCACAGTCAAAATAACACGTTGATAATGCTTCAGCTGATGCTCACCATCGTCCTGTACCTCGGCAACGATATGAATCGTGTCACCGGATTGGGCATCCTCAGGTATGGTGAATGTTACCGTGCTCGTGTCACTGCCTTCCAGTTTGATCGTGTCTACCTGCTCATCCTGAGCCAGCTCCCGATGCAATCCAAGCATCAGATCGCCTGCCATTTCCTTCTGTACTTTTTCCTGCTCCACTTTGGCATCCTCGTACGTATCTGCCTCAAAGTATCTCCACCATTTGTAAGTCAATTGATCGCCATCGGGGTCGTTCCCTTCGGCATTCAGACTCACACGTTCACCCGGACTGACGGACAGATCGAGTCCTTCCTTAATGGTCAGCGTCGGGTTATGATTGGCCCCTTCATAAGTGTCAGCAACAGCCCAATCTGCACGAGCCGCAAAATCGTCCTGAATATCGTCAAACCATCTCATCAAGGAATATTCGGCCTCATATCGTTTCGTATAAGGATCGTAATCCAGCACATTGTTTCTAAATAACTTGTCATTCACAGCACCGAATCGTCCACCCCAGCCGCCGTAGGAAGGGTCTTCCATACTCCGCAGTCCGTTATCAATCAGATAGAAAAAGGACGGGGAATCCCCCTCGGAGATAAAGTCGTATTTATCATATTGCGGATTGTTTTTGAGATACTCATCACTTCCGCGCTGTTCTTCGTCCAGTTCGCCTTCAATCATTTTGCCGTCGCCCATGGAAGCATACATATCCATCAGCTTGCCATGTCCATCCAGAATGTTTTTGATCATCCAGTCCCCATGCAGCTTGCTGTTTACTTCTTCGGCATGCATCTTCCACGCATAAGCGAAGTGCCAGAAGTTCGACTGATCATTCAAAATGCGGATGTCCGGCCAGTTCTTCGCAATATATTCGTTATAACTGTCATCCTGGTCTAGGATGATGTACAGCACCAGTTTATCACTGACTTTTTTGCGGATGGTTTCCCACTCCGCCGTGTCTTTGTATTGCTCCTCAATGGACTTTAACGCTCTCGCCGTTGTATTGGTGCCACCCCAGGTTTGAACAATCAGATCACGGGGATCATCGTCGAGGAAAAGGGTTTGGAGAAATTCGGAGCCTTCCGTTTCCTTCTCCATCTCGCCTTTATCGGAGATATTTCCGATTTTGGTCATTGCTCGAAGCTGTTCCGGCTCCGGATAGCCGTCCGCGTGTTTGGACAGATTCGGGTAGATCTCTCCGTAGGCATCGATCATATCGTATACCCACTGTGTACCTGTCCAGCGGAAAGGTTCAATCCCCGCTTCTTTATCGCCTGCGTAATGATACACCGAACTGGTTAACACAATGCCGGCCAGATCCATCTCATTGGAATACAGCAAAAAACGGATAACTGAGTTCATATCGTCTACTTCACCATCGGTTGTAATGACGGTTCTTCCCTTGGCGGTTTCATTGTTTGTTGTGTTCTGATTGTTGGTCTCTTCCTGTTCCGTTGCCTGATTCGGTGTATCACTGGCTGCTTGAGGTGTTTTGGATGCGCATCCACTAATCACCAGAATAGTGCTGATAAAGCCTGCAGCGAATACATTCAACCATTTTCTCTTGTTCATAATGCTCCCCTTTCTTTTGTTCAGCATGATGTGTGTGGGAATGACCAGCGCGCGCTTTGCTTCTTAATATGGACCGCAGAATGCAAAAAAACCCAAACATGAATACGCCATGGACAGAATCCATGCATATAGATGTTCAGGTTTTGCCTGCCGGAGCAGTAACAATCCTTATTTGAAAAGAAGTATAGCATGTTCACGAACGGATGTAAACGCATTCAATTATATTTTTTTCGGCATGCCTGAATTAAGTCAACAACGGAGTGTAAGCTTTTCCCATTTTGATATATTATAATCCTTAGGAAGACTGTATCACATACATAGGCATGACATTCACACCATCTGGAGGAAATAAACCCATGGATAAACTGGACGCCGCCTTAGAACGGTTTGTTGAACAGCAGGACTTGTACAATGAAGCTTACGGACTTTTCAAAAATCATGATCTGCGCCCTCGTGAACAACCTCACCAGCCCGAAGTGGATATACGTATACCGCTCTCTCCTGAACTTTTACATCTGTACACCCATTATGAGATGAGAGATGCGAATGCTGAAGGGACACTCAAAATGAAAAATGCAGCCGTGGAAATTGGCGATGCTGCCCTGTTATTCTTTGTTGCACCTGAACATCTGCACCGCCAGCAGCATGGCTTCCGCTGGATCGGCATGCATGAGCCATATGAGGAGTCTCCCTCTTGGACAACAAGTCATGTCGTTATTGCGAATTTCAATGATGATCCATTGATTGTGGATACGAGCGCACCGAACTCACCTGTCTATGCTGCCTTTGAAGGTGGAGAACCCAAACGTATCGCGGATTCGTTGTCCAACTTGTTCACTGCACTCGCCATCCTGATTGAAGCTGCTCGCTCTTATGGCGGAGAAGTAAAGGATGAGGAAACCTATGAAACCAAGCCCGAATATCTGGAGCATGTAGAGCCTTTATTGAATGATCTGCTGGGCGAAGAGCATACGGAACATTTATTCGAGTATTTATCCCTTCGTTAAATCGCTGAAATATAGAATAATAATGATCGGAAGATCGGTATGAAATTGGATCGATGTGTAGCATTCTAAAACTTTTTGTAAACGGGGGGACGATCATGATTTATGTTGCTTTGCTTCGGGGCATTAATGTAGGCGGGAATAATAAAATCAATATGAAGCAGCTAAAAGAGACGTTTGAACAAGCAGGCATGCTGGATGTCGTGACTTACATTAATTCGGGCAACATCATATTTGCCGACCATCAGGAACGACTCGATGCCAATGTTGAGATATCCCAGGTGCTCGAACAAGCCATTGCCGCAGACTTCGGATTGCAGATCCGGGTTGTGGTGCGCAATATGGATGAAATGCAGACCGTGCTTCAGGCCCTGCCAGAGGAATGGACCAATGATGAGCAGGCAAAGAGTGATGTCATGTTTCTCTGGGATGAGGTGAACGATGTCTCGGTTCTGGACAAGCTACCCCTCAAACCCGAAGTCGGTACATTGATTTACGTTACCGGAGCCATTTTATATTCGGTCAGCAGAGAAAATGCCACCAAAAGCGGAATGAACAAACTTGTGGGCTCCTCCATTTACAAGTATATGACGGTTAGAAACGTCAATACGACCCGTCAGATCTATAAACTCATGCAGGCTGCGGCAGAGAAATCATAAAAAAACTCCTTTATGTAATAGATCCCCCATGGGGTGGCATGGAGGAAACATCGGCCGGATGTCTGCTCCATGCTCGCTGCCGTGAGGGAAATCTTTTTAAGACTGCACATGCAATGATTAATCAATCTGAATACGTCTGCGGGTATGATCATCCCCTGGGCGTTTTGGAATTTCAAGCTTCAGCACGCCGTCTTCCAATCTGGCCTTGATGTGCTCCTCATCAATCTGTTCCACATAGAAACGTCGAAGGAATGTACCTGATCGGCGCTCCTGCCGAATGATTCGATTGGAGTCATCCTTCTGTTCATGGAATTCATTGCGTTTGGCGCGGATGATCAATTCATTGCCCTGAACCTGAATATCAATATCTTGCTTGGCGATGCCTGGAAGCTCGGCCTCGATCAAGTACTTGTCGTCCTCCTCACGGATATCCGTCCGGAATGGCTGGCTGCCGGTTCCAAAGGGAGAAACCCATGGGCTGTCAACCATATCATTGAAGGATTTCAGCATGTGTCCGAACAAGTCTTCATTTCGTTTACGAAACGGGATCAGATCAAACATGAACATCATCTCCTTATATGTGATTGGCTTGTTGCTGCCTTACATGAATTATTATATTCCCCCTGTGGAAAATGCTCAAAATGCGAAAAAGCTGAAAACAGACGATTTTTTCTCACGAGAACTTGTTGTTCGAAAATAGATCCTATTTTCTTTTATTTTGACCTTTTTTGACCTTCTGACTTTTACTGACTATTGTTGTGTATGTTACCCTTCATATTGAAAACGATCTAAAAAACGCCTGATAATGAGATTGGAAGATTTACTCTCCCTCATAACCCAGCCAATGGAAATGACACGCTGCACACCTTCAATCTCAAGGATGGAGAAGTCATGGTGCAGAACACTTCTGTCGTGTGTGAACGAGTATTCATGACCAATCGTCACAGCATCTAATTGGGCCAGAGCCGCATTAACAACTTCGGAATTGTTCGTTCGAAACAATACATCCACCTCTCCCACCGCCTGTGAGAGTTCTCCCACAAACAGGTCCACAAGTTCATCATTAAATAACACAAGTGTCTCATTTTTCAACTCACGCATCGTGATCGATTTTCTGCCTGCCAAGCGATTGGTATGATTTACACATGCACGCATAACCCCTTCATCAATCGGAACAAAGCGAAGTCCTTCCAGATGCTGCTCCATATCATCTCTGTACAAGGCGATTAGGCCGAGATCGACCTGTTTGTGACGTACATCTTTGATAATATTGCGCGCAGCACTTTCGGATAGCTCAAATTTCAGGTCCGGATACCGTTTTTTCATACTCGCAATGGTAGGTATAATGCCCGGAACTCCTCCAGGTATGGCAGACAATCGCAGCTCTCCATGGATCGATTCCCCGATATACTGGGCATCCTCCTTGATGGTTTGCACCGTATCCACGACAGATCTCATTTTGTCCAAAATGGGCTTGGCGTGTTCCAGAAGATATGCACCATTACGGGAACGGCTGAATAACTGCATGCCCAGCTCATGCTCCAGACGAGTTATCGCCTGACTGATGGTGGATTGTGTAACCGACAAGGACGATGCAGCGATCGTAATGGATTTTGTCTTTTCGACTTCAAGCACATAAACCATTTGTTCCAGATTCATAGTAACCTCTATCCTCTTGCATTAATTTTTTTTAAGTCAAGTGTATTTTTGTTAAATATACATGAACTATAAAATTAAGTATACTTTGAATTGAAGATGAATGTAAGCGAAATCATTATTCTTATAAGACGAAGGAGTGTTACATATGAATACATATGAAAATCGATTTGCAGGTAAAGTGGCGATTGTTACAGGTGCGGCATCCGGTATCGGTTATGCCATTGCGAGACGACTTGTCCAAGAAGGCGCTTCTGTACTTGCCGCTGATTTGAATATGGAGCGTCTGGAAACCATCCAGGGTGAACTCGGGGAACGTTTTATCGGCGTTAAAGCCAATGTGACCGTTGAAAATGATGTGGAGGAAATGGTCGGTGCGGCAGTCAAACAATTCGGAAAAGTCGATCTGGCCTTTAATGTGGCAGGCGCCTCACGTGCAGGCGTAATTACTGAGCTCTCTGAGAAAGATTGGGACTTTACCGTGGATTTGTGTATGAAAGGTGTCTTCCTGAGCATGAAACATGAAGCCATTGAGATGGCTAAACATGGTGGCGGAGCCATTGTAAACGTGGCTTCCCTCAACTCTCAGGTACCCATGTATGCCGGATCGGCCTATGCCTCTGCCAAAGCTGGCGTCGAAATGCTCACCAAGAACGGAGCACTTGAAATGGCTCGTAACGGTATCCGCGTGAATGCCATTCTTCCCGGCCTCATCGATACCCCGCTAACTGCGGAACTGCTCTCCAATGCAGATATCAAAGAAGCCTATATGGAGCGGATTCCAATGAAGCGCGCGGCACAGCCGAAAGAAATGACGGGACCTGCCCTGTTCCTCGCAAGTGAGGATGCAGGATATGTGTCCGGTTCCAGCCTGATCGTGGATGGGGCTTGGGCAACCACCGGTTATCCGGACCTGAGCCGTTGGTTCTAATCCAGAGTAACGTTCCGATTGCTACGGAACCATTACACAGCATAGCCTATTGACAGAGCATATCTCTGCCATAGGCTTTTTTTGCATTGGAGCTTGGATGGCCCACATGTTTTACACAAACGCCCTGCTTCGCTTACTTCAGCTTAACAATTCGACCCTATACTGAAACAATTATACATACATCAACCATGAAACGGTAAAGGGGATCTGGAACTGTGAAAAAGAGAAATCAATGGCTCGCCGTTTTGTCCATGACTGCCATACTTGGCGCAGGGGCAACCAGCTATACATCGATGGTCAATGCGGCCAGCACTACGGAATCTGCGAATGATCATATCGTACTGCGAACAGCCATCCAAAATATGCAGGGAACCATTACATGGGATAGCAGCACCCGAAGTGCGGACATCCAGTTGGGAGAGATCCGGGTGCAACTTCCGGTGGGAAAAGCCACAGCTACCATTAACGGTGTGCAAACTCCACTGGACAGCAAAAGTTATGTGACCAAAGGAACAACTTATGTTTCTCCACAAACATTGAAGTTGATTACGGATCAAGTGATTCTGACCCAAAATAAAACCGGTTTTGAACAGACAGCGGCTTTCCAGATGCCAAGTGGCAAAGCTGAAATTGCTGCTTCCACTCCGGATGGTCAGCGTTTGCTTGTAACCGAGGCCGACAATGGCAGCATTTCCGTTCTGGATATTGCTGATCTGAATAACGTTAACGTTCTGAAAATCATTAGCTTCCATGACCTCTCTGCCAAAGCGGAGGTTACCAGCGTAACCGTATCCAAGGATGGCAAATACGGCCTTGCCGTTATTCGTACAGGTGATACAGATACTGAAGCGAACAAGGGATTGCTGGCGATTGTTGACCTTACAACCTATAAAACAGTGAAGACCTACGAACTTGGCATTGGACCAGACTCCATCGCATTATCCCCGGATGGATTACACGCTGTGATTGCCATTGAGGATGAAGAGCTTAATAAAGCTGCGGATGAGATTGATTACCCCAATGCAAAACGTCCAGGCAGCATCATGATTGTTTCTTTTGCCGGCGGAAACGTACTTGAAGGAGAGGTAACCAACCTGCCTGTATCCCTGGAAGATGTGAACGGTGCAAGCTATCCGCATGATCCGCAGCCGGAGTATGTGGCTATAAGCCCGGACAGCAAAACAGCGGCTGTTACATTGCAGGAGAACAACGTCATTGCCATCATTGATCTGGAAACAAAGCAGATCAGCTCCATGTTCTCCCTTGGTACGACTTCACATCAAGCGGATCTGAAAGATGATGGGATCGTTCAGTTCACTGAAAGCCTGAAAGCTCGCTATGAACCAGATGGTATTGCTTTCTCTGCTGATGGCAAGTACCTGCTGACTGCCAATGAAGGCGACTTGGGCAAAGATGAATTCGACGATGGCGTCAAAGCAGGCGGACGCAATATCGCAGTCTGGGATCTGCAGGGCAAGCGTGTGTATGACAGCCAAAACCTCATTGACGAAGCGACCGCCAAGGCAGGTTTGTACCCGGATGATCGCAGTCCCAACAAAGGCAGTGAAGTCGAGAATCTGACGGTATCCACCGTGGACGGTACAACTTACGCTGCCGTGGCTTCCGAACGGGCCGATGCCATTTTGTTCTTCGATCTTGCCGACCCGGTAAATCCGGCCTATCTGGGCCTGATTCCGACAGCTGGTGAGTCACCGGAAGGCATTCACCGGGTTAACGGACGCAGCGTATTTGTAAGTGCGGATGAGAGCACGGGAACGCTTAGCTTTTTTGAGAAAAAGTAATTCAGGTTCTCTGCAGGCAACTGCACATGGAACTGGGCATCATGATCATGAACTTAAAAAGGACAGGAGAGCATTGGTGCTCTCTTGTCCTTTTCTTGCTATCTGCGTTTATATAAGGAATCATGCTAACCGACATATTCTTCGTCATTAAAGTTACGAGCCAATCGCTCCAGCCATTCCACCGCCGGAACGAGGACTGCTTCATCAATATCGAATTCCGGATGGTGATGGGGTGCAGGCAGATCGCTGCCTACAATCATGTACGTAGCAAGACCGCCCTGCTCCTGTACACGTTTGATCATATAGCTGGCATCCTCACTTCCCAGGGCAGCGCCATCCGAGATCGCTTCAGCATGGCGAATTCCGGAAATGCCCTCTGCCTCCTTCACGGCAAGCTCTGCCAGTTCCATATCGCATCGGATGGGAATGGCTCCACCTACAATCTCAATCATAACACTTAATTCATGCATGGCTGCACTGTGTTCCAGAATCTGACGTACCCGCCGCTCCAGTTCAAGATTCGTTTCTTCATTGGTGGAACGCGTCTCGATCACCATGCGAGCGTTTTCAGCGATGATGTTCGCACCGGTCCCGCCTTCCAGGATTCCAACATTAATCCGAGTATCGGCTGTACTGAATCGCGGCAGTGCATGAATATTGAGCATGGCTGTTGCAGCACCGAGCAGCGCATTTCGGCCTTCCTCAGGGGAAGCTCCCGCATGCGAGGATACTCCTGTAAAGTGTGCTTCCAGCTTGGTCGTTGCCAGGAAACCGGCGGATGCCCCTTTGACATGACCGGACGGCACGTCGGTACCCAGATGCATACAGAACAGGCGGTCTACCTGTTCAAGCATGCCTTTTTCCACCATGGCATACGCACCACGCACTCCCTCTTCGGCAGGCTGGAACAGCAGCCGGACTTTCCCCGCAAACTGTCGGTCACTTAACCGTTCTGCCAGCGCAAGACCGATACTGGTATGCCCATCATGTGCGCACGCATGCATGATTCCTTCATGGGTTGATCGGAACTGTCCGACTTGTGGCATATGCTTGTCCAACACACTTTCACGAATCGGCAGGGCATCCATATCGAAGCGAAATGCGGTCGTTGGACCCTCCCGCATACCGTCCAGTTCTGCTACAACAGCCGTATATCCGCCACGCATGTGCTCCACTATGGCCGGATCTGCCCCCTCGCGGATCGCTCGCTGGTAGGCATCCTCCAGCACTTCCGGTTTGGGCAGTCCCCGCCGGGACATGTCATCAATGGCATCTTTTCCATACGTGACACGGTAACCTAACGTCGTTAACATCTGCACGACTTTGGTAGCGGTGCGAAATTCAGTGAATCCCAGTTCGGGATATTGATGCAGCTCTCTGCGAAGCGCAATAATGTCGATCATATCCTTCACTCCTCCCTCAACTCTTTCAGTTTCCCACAGCCACTGGGAGTCCTTATGGAATTCAGAATCCTTCGTCCAAAAGGGCTAACATTCTCTCATTTTTGATTATACAATTTAATCGTAAATTTTACATTTAGTTAATCCACTTCTTACTTTCGTTTAGCAATTGTTGTATACACTGGGATTTAGATACGCGAAACTATACATATATTTTAGGAGGATGCATTCATGTTAAACCGGTTTAATGCCCGTGCCGCCAAAATGATGCTCGCGGTTACAACAGTTGTTACAGCTACGCTGGGAGGAAGCAGTGCCGCGTGGGCTGTGGAAGACACTGCTACATCTGCATCAGCATCACCAATCAAAAATGTCATTATCCTGATCCCGGACGGCATGGCTAACGATGCGACTGCACTTGCTCGCTGGTACAAAGGGTCTTCCCTGACTTTGGATTCCATGGCTAGCGGTATGGTTCGCACACACTCCGCGGATGCTCCGATTGCGGACTCGGCTCCTGCGGGAACGGCCTTCGCTACTGGTTATAAATCACATACAGGATATGTTGGCGTACTGCCAGACAAGGCAACCATGCCTGGACAAAAGGCTATCGCTCCTGGAGATGAAAAAAAACCGATCGCTTCCGTTCTGGAAGCATCCCAACTGGCAGGTAAGGCAACCGGCATTATCGCTACCTCCGAAATCATGCACGCTACACCGGCTGACTTCTCCGCTCACTATCCGGACCGCAAAAATTACGATGCTCTCAGCAAACAGCAAGTATATAACGGTATGGATGTTGTTCTGGGCGGCGGAAGCCGCTACCTGGAGCCAGCGGGCCGCAAGGATGGCGAGAATCTGGTCTCTTCCATCAAGGCACTCGGTTACGATTACGTAACAACTCCGGCCGCAATGAAAGCTTCGGACTCCGGCAAGCTGTGGGGAATGTTCGCACCTGCGAGCATGTCCTATGACATGGATCGCGATCCTGCGAAACAGCCAAGCCTTGCTGAAATGACATCCAAAGCCATTGAAGTCCTGTCCAAAGACGAAGACGGCTTCTTCCTGATGGTAGAAGGCAGTAAGGTGGACTGGGCGGCCCATGCCAACGATCCGATTGGAATTATCAGTGATGTACTGGCATTTGATGATGCTGTAAAAGCAGCGATGGATTTTGCCAAAGCAGATGGAGAGACCGCTGTTGTGGCTGTAACCGACCATGGTAACGGCGGACTTACCATTGGTAACAACGCAACAACTGGCACCTATGACAAAGAACCATTGTCCACATTTATTGGACCTTTGAAAAAGGCCAAGCTGACAGGTGAAGGCGTGGAAGCGAAGCTGAATGCCAAACGCACCAACATCAAAGCAGTCATGAAACAATACTATGGCATTTCTGACTTGACTTCGGAAGAGATCGCAACGATCAAAGCAGCCGAACCAGGCAGCCTTAACTACGCGATCGGGCCAATGATCAGCAAACGTGCAGGCATCGGCTGGACAACAGGTGGTCACACAGGCGGAGATGTGGTGCTGTATACGTATGCTCCGAACAATGACCGTCCATTCGGCGTGATCGACAACACGGATGTGGCTAAATACATGGCACGCGTACTGGACCTGGATCTGGACAGCGTGAGCAAACAATTGTTTGTTCCTGCTAAAAAAGCATTTACAGCCAAAGGAGCAACTTACAAGCTGGATCTGAAGGACACCAAAAATCCGAAGATTCTGGTAACGAAAGGCAGCACCAAGCTGGAACTGCAAATCTATAAAAATATCGCACTGGTTAACGGCAAAAAGACTGAGCTGGAAGGCGTGATCGTATATAACGGCGTCGAAGCCTTTGTACCACAAGGGGCAGTGGATCTGATTCAGTAATTCGGCATCCCGCCTGTAACCAAAGCGCCATAATACGAGAGCACAGGAGCTTTTACAGAAAATTTACCAAGGATTAAACCATTTGGCTGCCGATTGTTTCGGCGGCTATTTTGTTGTTTTCTTACAGGAGTAGGTTCCCTTCCTTGCTTATCGTATAATGAACATGACATTGATAATAGGAGACAAAAAAGGAGAGATTCACCCATGTTGATCAAACTAAACTGGATCACGCTTCGGGTACGCGATTTGGAAGCCTCACTCGGGTTCTACCATGGTATGCTCGGGCTTCCAATTCAGCGCCAATTCGAAAGCCGTGGACGGCAAATCGCCATGCTTGGCACTGAAAATGAAACCATGCTGGAACTGATTGAGGGCAGCGAATCCGTTCTAAAAAAAGAAGCTGGCGTGTCCATCGGCTACGAGGTAAGCTCGCTGGAGGAAACCATGGAACAGCTGGCAGCGCTGGAGATTCCTATTGTACGCGGCCCCGTTCAGCCCAATCCTCACCTGCGCTTCATTTACATCGCCGACCCGGACGGCTTCGAGGTACAGCTCGCCGAGCATGGATGATCAAGAGTGACACGGTGCATCAGTGGCAAGCCCACATGTTCAACAACCGATCAAGTGGCCGCCAAGTCGGAGTAATCCACTCTTGGTGATATGAAAATTGCTCACCACTAACGTCAGGCGAACGGTACTTCAGTTACCACTAAAGTAAGTAAGATTCTGTTTCTGGCCGTTCATTCCTACCTTTCCATGGAAGAACTGGCCGATTACACATGGTATCTCAATACCGAATGGGAGGAACAAATGAGGCAGAAGACATTTAAGAATAATCACCTCACTCCAGAAATGAAAAAAAATGTGGAACATCGCCTATCAGCCAAGCCCCGTCGCAGAATAGGATGGTTCGCTGCAATCGCTGCCGTGTCCCTTCTTACATGTGGAATTTATGTCGGGTTTAGCACCCTGGGAAATAGTTATGCACCGACACCTGTGCAAGGAGGTATTCCACAGGATTCAGCACCTGTTCAATCGACGGGTGAAACAATCGTTTTCCCAGGAATGGATGGCAGTAAGATTGAATTGCCTCTGCAATTGTCGGAAGCACAGCTCAGCATTGACAGCGATAGAAGCTATATCAGATCTGCTCCTCCTCGAATCCCAGAGATAAGTTACGAACTCTCCCCGGATCTGAAAGACAAGCTGCAAGCAGTGCTGGTGTATCGACCAGACATACCAGGCGGTTACCTGTTATTAGCACCAGCTGGCTGGAAAGCTTCGGGAACCGTGGGTGCGAACGGTTCATATGGGCTCACGCTGACGAATCCAGATAATACAGAAGAGACCCTGCATTATTCGGATAATGCTTGGGCCTGCCAGGGCTGTGCTATAAACAACATTGGAACCTACTTCCCCGATCAGGCCAACTGGGCAGATGAACAAGGTTTCACAGTCTATGAGCCTATGGCTTTTGACGAATGGAATGATGTCGGATCGGAGGGGGATGACCACCGAACAGCATTGTATGTGACGACATCGAAGGACGGATTTCATCAGGAAGGTGTCGGCTATTACGCAGAAGACAGCAATGGTTATTTATTCAGGCTGCTGGAATTCAACCTTACTCAAGTTTCCTCCATTGAAGACGAGACAATTCAGTCCTCTTTGCATTTTTTCCAGTCCCAACATGGACCGATAAATATTGAGACAGACTAGGTGCATGTCTAGAAACACCATTTTTTAGCCTATACAAAAAAGGCATCTCTAGTTGCGTCCAGAACATGCTTTTGTTTTGCATTCTTCAATTCATTCGGGGGGATTACTGTTTTCCGTTTCTTCCACTCAAAACAGCCAAAATAAGCTTTTCCTCCCAGGGGACATTGATCTTTATCTTGCTTCAACTAATAGGACACTGCACTCTTAGTAGCTCAGCAAGCCTTCGATAACCCGGTCCGTCCTCGCTCCTGTTGACCTCATCTTCCTCCATCTCCAGCCAATAATCGGCATCCAGCAGATCCACCATGTCCAGCAGCGTGATTTCTGCACAAGCAGGATGCTCACATGCAGCCAGCATGGGCTCGGGACTGTCATCCCAGTTGTATCCGTTCACGACGGCATGCAGAAGCACGGCCGAATCCAGCCCGCGGATCTTCGCAGCTGCCTTCGCAGAGGATTCCTCGTATAAAATCTCATCCACCACTGCTTGCTCCTCCTCGGTCAGCTGAAGTCTAACTGATCCTTTGGTGCCGAGCAGCATATCCGCTATAGCAGGGTCTCGTCTCGCTGCATTCCAGGCACTGGCCTGAATTCCTTGGGGAGAATCCAGCTTCACGCCGTATTCGATCAAGAGCTGGATCGCTTCCAGCTGTTTGAATTTCACGGCTTTTTTAGCCCGGTATCCCCAAGCTTGTCCTCCGCTTCCAGATCTGGATGCTTATCCAATAGACATTTTATGGCTTTGGCAGGCATGCGATACGTCAAAAAAAGCATAAGCGGTGTACGACCGCGTTCATCCCGCTCATTGATATCCAAGCTGTTTACTGCAGCACAGGCCTGTTCCATGTCTTTGGACTTGCTTATCTCCAACCAGTTCATTGATTCTCCTCCTCCAAGTACTTCATACACTACAATACACTGTAAAGGAGATATACCTCGGGTTCAAGTTACAGCGCAGGCGATTAAAAAAAAGCCCATCCAGCACGATGAACATGTACGGATGGGCTTTAGCAAGCATTTCTTATAAAGGTCTTCTGGACACTAGGCCGACAGTGTATCCATCGGCACCACACCTGGTGATGGACGATTAGCTGCTTTCTCTTCGCTTGTAGAAGAGGACATCTGATGATCCGACACCAGCTCATTCAGGTTCAAAATCAATTGCTCCAGCTCGCCAAAGCTGTCTACCATCTTCTGAGTCAGATTGCGCTGCTCCTCCATACTGGCAAGAATCTCTTCCGTAGCGGCACTGGATTGCTGAGTCACACTTGAAATCTCGGAAACCTCATTCACCACTTTTGTGGAGGATTCCTTCATCGTAGCTGAACTGCTCTCAATATCCGTTGCCTGGTTCAGCACTTCTTGAGAATTGCTATTAATGGTACGGAAAACGACTTCTGCCGTCTGCACGCTATCTCTTCCTTCTTGCAGGGCAAGGCGAATGCGTTCGAAGCGATCCGTCAGCCCTTGTGTTTGCCCTTTTAACCGGGTCAAAATGGCAGCTATGTCACTTGCCGATTGGCCTGAATGCTCCGCCAGCTTACGAACTTCCTCCGACACGACTGCAAATCCACGTCCATGTTCTCCTGCACGAGCAGCCTCGATCGCAGCATTAAGTGCAAGCAAATTGGTCTGGTTGGCGATATCCGAGATACTGTTCAGCATCAGAGACATGGACTCACTTTCCTCGTTGAATTTTCTCATGTCACCAGCTGTTGTATCGATCGTCTCATAGAGTTCCTGCATCTGTACATTCAGATGGTCCATCTGGGCACTTCCCGTTTCCGTGCTGCTTGCCATACTGGCGGACAGTTCTTTCATTTGAGACGAATAGGAAGCAACATCGCGGATATGATGATCTGACAAGGAGAGGGACTCCGAGATTTCGGCTACACTGGTTGCCTGGAACTCAACGCCTTTGGCCACTTCACTGAATCCGAGCGTCACCTCATTAGTAATGGAACCAGTTGCCTCTACTTTTTGCTTCAGTTGATCCGTGTATCGGGACAAGCCCTCCACAGCTTCTTTGACCCGTTCCAGCATGGTTTCCACTCTCTCTTTGGAGCTCTCCACTTCTTGCCAGCGTACTTCGCTTTCCCGGAAGAGTCTTTGATTCAAATGGGAGACCATCATCAGGATCGCTCCGGTAAGGGCAAACATGCCCACATTAACAATGTTCCCAATGAAATCAATCGTATTTTCTGTATTTATAACAAATAACTGGAGGACACTATTTGCGAGTGATATAAAAAATCCAATCATAAAAAACTTTTTGTTCGGATACAGCAGCAGTATTGCAGTTAAGACCAAACTTAGTGAGAAATTGACAGCACCCCAACCAATGTAGACCCCACATATTGTAATGATCAGTGTGATCAGCCAAGGAATTAAGTGAATGTGTTTTCGTTTCACATTAGCATATGTAACCCAACCCGCAAACAAAATGGCTATGCCACTGGAAACAAGCAGCTTAGGAAGCAGAAAGATCATGCCCAGACCAACAGCAACTATAATCCACAAAATGATATTGATCAGCTTGTTCCTTTTCCAAATAATTTCATCATACCGATTCATCCGTTCCCCGTCCTTTATCTAGGTTAAATGTGGTTTTGTAGGGCAACTCTGTACTACATTCCATTGGTCTATGGTCCTGCTTATATGCAATCCGCAAATCCCCCGTGTCTTAGCATAGTACAAATTAACTTCATAAACATGAAATAAGCGCTACATTATGTATATCGGTATTCTAAATTTAAAATTTATACGGAGCAGCAAAATAATACGCTTCCATATTATATTGACAAACGAGAAAAAGCCTGCTTATACGCTTTGACGTACATACAGGCTCATCAGGTTAATTCAAGTGAATCACGGTGTTCACAACCCTATTTAATTTTCAACTCGATCATATTGCGCTCTGCTTCTTGAAGATCATTGTACACTTTGCCTGGTGCACGCAGCTTTAATACCAACGATTGCGGATCATCCAGCAGGTTGCTGCTGAACGAATGAATCATGCCGTCTTCGGTGCCAATTCCTCCTACCGAGGATAGCTCTGTCTGCCTTCCATCCTTGGTTGTAGATACAATTTTAATAGGGCTAACTGCATCGTAGATGGAAAGTTTGGTTTCATAATCAATCTTTTCGCTAGGTTCATAAATGAATCTGACACGAGTCACAAGAGGTGATATTTCTACTTCAGATAACATCACTTCATATCCACCAACTGTGAATAGCTTATTCAGTTCTAAGACTTCCGTTTTGGGAACCGAGAATTTTGGGTCCAGGTCAAGGGTCATTTTTAGACGATCCGAATAACGCATTTCGGAAATTTTGGTCCCGATCTCGGGATCTTCCAATTTACCAGGGTCAACCGAGGCGATCTGGAAATCCAGCAATAGTTTCTCCGGTAGTGGGTTGGATCGGTCGAGATCTATCGTTTCACGGCCATGCAGGGCGTGCTTTCCGTTATCCACTTGCATTCCCCCGGCATTGCCATTATCCAACTTACGATGGGTTACTCCATCCGTAATTCGAGCACTGTTAACATTATAAATCTCTTGGGAATCATCTGTTCTCGCTGTATATAACACGATGATCCGATTCTCATCTGCCATAACTGCATCAATGTTCAATTGATATACTCCCGTTCTAACGGTACGGTTTACAAGCTGAAAATAACCGTTATTTATTGCGGATTCTATTGTCTTTTTATCTATATCCGTCTCAGCTAGTTTCCGGAAAGGCTCCAGAACTCCCCAATCCTGAATGGGTTCAACAGCTGTTGTCTGTGGGGGAACGATCCCCCGGTATGGCCCGAACATGAACCATCCTGCAGCAATTACCGTTATGAGCACAGCAGTAAGCCATTTGATCTGGACACCACTTGTCGTTCGCCTCGCTCTTGCTTTTGCAAGCCCTCGCTGGATGGCAAATGCCGTATCCGCCGGATTCAAATACTGTTTCTCCATTTCAACTTGGTATGCGTCTGCAAGAAGTGCCTTTTCCTCCGGACTAGTTTTCATGCCAATCCCCCCTGTTTTTCATCAGCTTGCGTAACTGCTCCAGCCCCTTGTGCTGCCAGGTTTTAATGGTTCCTTCGGGTTTCCCGAGAATCGAGGCTATGTCGCTCAGTGTCATGTCGTTATAATATTTCAGCAGTAATACATGGCGATATTTTGGTTTTATTTTCTGCAAGAATCCCCACATGGCAATCCGGTTATCATCCAGGCCTGCAACTGCGACCTCTGCAAACACTTCCTTCAAACCATCATTAGACAGCGGTGTGGTTCGCTTGCGGCGTCTCTGTTCGTCAATACAGACATAGATCAGAATCCGAATGATCCATGACTTGAACGCCTTCTCATTTTTCAAAGTCCGACGCTTCGTCCAGGCCCGGCATGTCATCTCCTGCACAGCTTCCAGAGCATCATGACGGTTACGCAGATAACTGTAGGCAATGGAAATCAGCGTATCCTGATGCTCCATAATGGACTGCACAAACAACGTCTCGTCTTCGGTTTGTACGAACATGATCTTCTTCATCTCGGCTTTGGTCTCCACCCCGCATCCCTCCTTCTCTCTCTTTCTGTGGTTTAAGACGGGTGAATGCACCAAACGGTTTTTATTATTTTCTTGCATCTAAAGAGCTCGATTGATAAACAAATTAAAACACGCTGAATAATGCTCAAGGTTGCCAGGAGATATTTTGAGTTAAACGATAAAAAGAATGACCCCTGTTCAAAACAGAGATCATTCATCAAACCATATTGTTCTTTATTACAATGTCATTTTCAGATCATCGTAGTTTTTATAAACCCTATTTTTTTATGTAATGTCGAATCGGTAATTTTCACACACCCTAGATGGTTATCACTGTTCTACATTGAGTTACAAAGGGGTTCCGAGAAAGTTAGTTATTGTCAATGCGTATTATTGTGGAATCCAAGTTTCCTCTAGCAATAAATTCACTTGGTGGTCATTAATGACAACGGTGTGGTTATCGCTCCATTCCAAGTCGACTTGATCTACCCTCCGCTCCGAATACACAACTTTTCGAAACCAAAGCGGTCCCTGTAATTCCCCGACAATGCCGAATGTCCCCATTGCACCCGCATCCGTTTTATAGAATTTTAGTGTATAGTGCTGATCTGGCGAATGTGTCGTCTCGAGTAATACTTTTGATCCGGAGAATATCGCAGTAAATGACACAACAACTAGAAGTAAGAAAATGAGGACCGAAGAGAGAATCACCGATATCCAGCTTCTTAGCTTCGCAAAGTTGTTCGATCGATCTTTAAAACCAAGGATGGCTAGAGCAAGAGCGAACATAGAAAAAACGAGCATCACATAGGCAGGCGGAACGATTAACCATTGATTATTCATATTGGAATATAATGAGTAAAACGATAAGAAGTATAAAATTAGCACGGAGAACAACGCAATCCAGCTCATTTTTTTCACCATCTTGAATCTCCTCTTCTTCAAGCAATATAACTATTCTTTAGCACTGTCCATAAATAGGGTATTGTTTAAACCAGAAGGAGCTTTCAAAATGCCTTCGTCACAATTCAATTCATACGTCATCTAATGTCTCTTGTTCACGCTATTCATTAATTGAGCGATCCAGCCATAACTCATACCAATCCAAAAAAGCAGACGTTCCGTAGTCCCCCAGTAGTGATCCGGATAAATACCGTTTCGATTCGCCCGATCATCAGTCCAAATTTCTCACTGCATGGTCCATTCAAAACCAGATTCATGGAAATACCGCAGCCAAAATCACTAATACGCAGCAGGCCTGCGCCAAATAAGTTCATATCCGGGTCCAGGCTTTGAAGGCTTTTCAACTTCTCGCGTATGCGTTCCAGCTGCTGCTTTACATGACCGATCGCTCCTTCCCTACTCTGTTAACTTCGTTCCACAACGTATCCACGTTGATGCAACTCATTCAGCGCTGCTTCTGTATCACGCTCGGGACATAGCTCCCTGATCAGACTGGCTGTCACTGGTTTCCCCTCATATACTTCAGTTAAAGCAGACAAGGACAATTCCTGTGTGTCATAATATCCTTCTGCCCATTCGGCGAATGCTTCTGGCGTCTCCTCAATATAGCCCAGCAAAAAATCTGCACCGCCTGTGGCATCGTCTTCGCCTTCCTCCACTAACGCTTGCTGAATCCAGCTTCCCGCTTTCCATTGTGGGTCATTTCCTTCCTGCCAAACACAAAAGGTAACATCCTCCAGTTCCAACGCTTCCTCATGATCCCGCAAAATAGTCAACAATGCTTCCGGTACTTCGTCATACATGCCTGGGTAGACTTCTCCATCCTCACGAGCGTGGGGGCTTAAAGGAGATTCATGGTCAAATCCCTTGATTAACGTACCCGACTCACTAAACAACACATGCAGGTGATCACCTGCCCCATTATCGATGCTCCCCCATGCCACACCAGGCTGCAGCTCAGCTTCATAACGGTGTACGCGAAGCCACTCTCCCTCTGACATGATGATATCCAATGCAGCAAGCACGCGCATGTGTTGATGCAGTGTATCTGAATTCGTTATCGACGTGAAATTCCAATTCAGCATGTGAAACCCTCCTGATATACTGTCTACTGTTCTTTTAGGACTTACCCATTCCTGTACCATTCATAAAAAATTCTAAACACGGATCAGACTATCCAGTATGTTATGGCCCTGGGCACTTGGTTTTATAGACATCGAAATGTGATTGCCTTCTCTAGAGACCAAGCACGCATAGTTTCCGGGCTGCAGCGGCAAGGTTATCCCATCGCATGACTCATCCGGCTCCAGATCTCCGCCACTGACGTCCTCGGCCGCTCCCAGAAATACATTGCCGGAGGGAACTTGCAGATAAAACACCTGCACTCCTTGTGTTTCTTGCACTTCGTTAGCTGTGTCCGAGATATCCACACTCCACGTTACCTCATACAATCCATCCGCTCCCAGATTGAAAAAGAGACAATGACCTGCGTTCACCTCAGCCAGTTCATCTTCCGGAAGGGACCACCAGTCCGACGGTTCTTCCACACGGTGTTTTAACGAAGCCAGATCATACAGACACAGCGTTGCCGTATCCGTAACAAATTGAAATGTCCCACGCATCCTTCATCTTCCTCTCTGATCGTAATCATTTATTGTATCAGCCACTCCAAGCGCTGCACCAGATCGCTGTTTAATTCCTGGCTGCATAACGACAGCTGCGTATGAAGACGTTCCCGTTCAGCCGTGGACATTCTGCCCCCGTAGCTGCG
Organism: Paenibacillus xylanilyticus; assembly: GCF_047246825.1. Lineage (GTDB taxonomy): Bacteria > Bacillota > Bacilli > Paenibacillales > Paenibacillaceae > Paenibacillus > Paenibacillus xylanilyticus_B. Next base: position 797,197 of record NZ_JBFOLB010000002.1, read on the forward strand.
ATTCGGGAATTGGGCCCAGTTGTGCAATTGTCGCTGGATTGTGCGTTTCACCCATTCCTGCCTGGCTGTTGGGAGCTGTTGCAGCAGCAATCCGAGTTGAGTCCATCTGCCCATGGCAGAGATGATGCGCAGCACATTACGAATGACATGAGGCAGGTCATCTGCTCCTGACAATAGAACAGCGGCTTCATCAGGCTTAATGAGATATGGATGGCGCATGAGTGCCCTGCAGGCTTCCCGGGAGATGCCTGGTTGAGGGCTCCTTAGCGAACATACAAAATGGTTTCCATAAGATATAGCGTCCAGCCGCATCAACCCGCGTATAACTGCTTTCCGTACTGCAACGGATGGATGCTGAGCATATTCAAACAGGACCTCAGCGTCTGCCTTTTCCCCCGTCTCGCCAAGACCGGCAAGGGCAGCAGCAAGATGGTCTTGCCCTTCGCTCCATATCGCGTCAAGATACCACTCCGCATAATTCACCTTCATCCAAGGTTTGGCATGCCTCCGTGCTGTATCTCGTACAGACAGGTTCGAATCCAGAAGCCGGTCCATTATAATCTCCCTCGCATCAGCGGGATACATCGTGGCAAGCACATCCAGACTTTCCCGGCGGATCGAAGGCACGCTGTCCATCTGCATGCGAAGAAGGACCTCTCTCAGCTTCTGACCGGACAACATGCGATCCACTCGCTGTGCTGCCCAGCGCCGTATGGAAGGATCCTCATCACGCAGCGCCTGCTCCATAAGCATCTCCGTATCCGTTCCTTCTGCTTCCATCGAGATATGAAAAGCCAATCGGCGGATGCCGGGCTCCAGGGATACCCGTGCCGTATGAAGGACATATCGGCATTCCTTCTGTCGCAGCAGGTGATGCACGGATTCAATGAAAGACTCGAATGAATCCCGGCAACAGATCCGAAGTCGCTCCACAAGCATGATATGTTCCATCCACAGCTTGGCATATTCTGGCGTCTGTTTTCGTTCGAGTGCAGCTCTGGCCAGATTGCGAATTTCGGGCACCCAATCATTCAACCGAAGCAGCAAATAAGCAAAGCTATAGGACTCGCCTTCCCGAATCATCCTTTTAACTGCAGCCTCTCTTATGTATCCGCTCCAGTGCATCGTCAACATGGATAAACGGATTGTACTGGCCTGATCCATCGTATGCATCTCACGTTCCACTACTCGCTTCCGATCAACAGGAGATGGACGCCATTCCCGCACATGTTCATTCAGCCAAACCAATTCGGATACGGGACATACCGCAAGCAAACGGGTAACCGCCTGCTCTGCTGCCCGACGAATGTCGGCACACTCATGATCCATCATTCGTAACATGACCGGAATCGCGGCATAAACTCCAGACTGGCCAATCTGACGAAGTTGCTGCACCGTTTCCTGAACAGTTCCTGTTCCCAGCTGATTAAGTTCTTTCTTTAACTCAGAAGACAATTGACGCACGTTCACCCGCTCCTTCCCATCTGATCCAGGTAAGGAATCAGAACCATATCCAACCATTATATCAAGCCGGGAAGCGGGGTTAAAGGAACCCATGGGCTATTTCTGTTTATGCTATACTTATGAAAAATGCAATGAATGAGGGATTGTAATATGGATGGATGGGAAAGCGGCGTCATTCAGGTTGACGATAGTCTAAAATTGTATTCCGGTCTCACGGAGGAGGAATTGAAGGCAAGTCTTTTTTATAAGGAGAAAAGCACAGAAGTTCAAACGCTCACTACGGGATATACGTGGTACAGATTCAAATCAGTCGCTTCTTCGGGTGGCAAAACATATTACCTCGCCTTGTGTTTCTATCAGTCCCGACTAGTTCATGCCAGTCTGGCAATGGACGGCAGCGAATTTCCCTCTTCGTGGGATGAATGGACCGAGGCAGGTGAGATGAAGCGCAAGGCGGCCCATGATGAATGGCTGAAGCAGCAGATTTCTGGTACACCTCAAATTGTACGCTCCAAACCCTATCCATACATAGAATACAGCTTTCCATGGGGAGCGATCTATTCCAGCTATGATCCCCGGTCTGCCAGTGCAAGCATAGGGTTCACGTTTATCTGAGATTATGACGGTTCCCTCCACGTAAACAGGCTGTATCTCTTCATTTTCGGGTGCAAATTGACGATATAACCATAACATGAATTTTTTGAACTTTGTGGAGGAAACTATGTCAATCAACCTTAGAAGAGAACCATTTCGTTATACATTGAAGGAACCCATTACGTTTGAAATTTACATCATCAGCATTAACGGCGTATCTGCACCACACAAACCCATTCAGGCCGAATTGATCGATATCAGCCGATCCGGATGCCAGCTTTCGTTTCCGCTAAGCCTGCATGTCGAGTCCAATGAAATCCGGATCGGAATGAATCTGCTTCTTTTTGAAGATCCCTTATATCTGGAAGGAACGCTGCGCTGGGGCAAAGAGGAGAACGAAACATGGCATTACGGCGTGCAGCTTGAAATTCCGGATGGCAATCATGATCGCCTGTCCAGAGAGATGCGCATGCTTGCCGGACAGGGAAAGATCATGGTGAAGTAGCGGCTTTATTCGCGGTGGAGGCATTCTCCATTTTGGACCAGTTCACGCTTTTTTCCAGAATCAGTGAGACAAGAACACCGATAACGAGTCCATTGCTAATAATGGGAATGAGGTAAATGGGCAATGCCTGAAACGCTTCGGCAGGGATGTTCATTACGGCAACCCCGGTTAGAACAGGCAGAGCTACGCGGTATATCGTTTTGGAATTAAACGTTGTCCCTTCAATGGTTCTGAGTGCTGTACCGAACATTTGCAAGTAGGCTACAAACAATACGGCACTGCCTACACTTGGTGGTATTTGCGCAAAAAAGGCAGTGACTGAAGAGGTTAGCCCCAAAATACATAACATGCCTGCCCCAATAATAAAGGCAGTACGTTTCAAAATACGTGTACTTTCCAGAAAACCGATTGACGAAGCGAATAGACCAAATGGCAGTACACCCACACATGCGGATAGCATGCTAAACAATCCTGTAAGCATATAGGAGCGTTTATATTGTTGGTCTGTCGTCTGTGTTCCGTATATTTTTTCCACCGTGCTTAATGTTGTGATTGAATTCGTCATATTGACCAATCCGACAAAGAACGCCGTAATGACAATCCCCGGCTCCCACGTCGGTGCCCCCCATGGAAACAGCGAAAACAAACTCCCGCCAGAATCACTCGATATCCCTGCGTGTTGACCTGGAAACACAAAACTGTAGGCAATCCATCCTGACACAATGCCAATGAGAATGGAGTAATTGCCCAGTTTGCCCCTGCCCTTCAGCTGGATCAAGGCGACCAGAAACGCTATAGCAACCGATAATGCGGCTACCGGCAGGTTAAATGTACCAAATTCAGTATAGCCCACCATACCCTTGAAGAAATTCATGGTCAGCTGGATCGTCATGAGAAATAGCATTGCACTCTTGACCATGGGTGTAAACAGCTTCTGCAGCACATGGGCTGCACCCAATCTGCCAAGGACCATCATGGTCAAACCGGCTAACAGAAAACCAGCAGCAAGCCCTCCCCCAATTCGCTCCAGACTCATGCCGGCGGAAGATGCTGAAACAGTAAGACTGAGGGTTAAACCCCACCACAGACCGGAAGGGCCGTCCATTACCACATAGCGGTGTCCAAAGAAAGCCTGCAGAATGCACACGGCTCCAGTAAGCAGAAATGCGTGCTGCATCGATGCAGCGATAGCATCCGGAGACAGCTGAAAATTATGTCCGATGGATAAGGGTACTACTACAGTATTGGTAAACAAGAAGAAGAACCACTGAATACCTGCCAAAACAAGCGAGGATGTTTGACTCATATATTTTGATATAAAATGCTCTTGATGTCTGTTCATGAATAGTTTATTTCCTTTCGCGCTTTCATATGGAATGAACCACCTTCATTCAATCCTTCGATAGTAGCCGTTCCATTTCGATATATCGATTTCGTTTGGCATGCATAAGCGGTGTAATTCCATCCCGATCGGGAATCTCGGCATCAGCACCATACTGCAACAGCAATGCTACGATCTGCTGATGCCTGGCACCACCGTCCCCCAAAATGACGGCCTCCAGCAGAGCTGTCCAGCCCAGATTGTTGATATGATTCACGTCCACATCGGTACTTGTCAGCAGGAGCTCCACAATGTCTACATGACCCAGATCCGCAGCAGGAATAAGTGCTGTTCCGCCAAAACGGTTTGTTAATTTTGTATCTGCCCCCGCTGCAATGGCCAACTTAACAATCTCTCCGAGGCCCTCGGCACTGGCATATAACAACGGATTATCCAATCGCCCATCCTGAAGGTTAATATCGGCTCCGGCATCGATTAACATGCTCACAGTCTGCACCTTATTGCCATGCACCGCAGCCATCAGCGGTGTCCGCCCAAGCGCATCCCGTTCATTCAATCCGGCGCCTTGTGTAATAAACCGTATAACTTCATCTGTATGCCCAGCTTCAGCAGCGGCATGTATCGTTTTAGCCAACGCCAACGTGCCTCATCCTCCAATTCATCGTCTTTCTCATGAGCACAGTTCATTTAGAGATCGAGTTTTGTTAACTAGGTGTGCAAATCTAATGTATGGTAACATAGGATGATAGTATATTAAAAATACATGTTTTGTTGGCTTGCCATACGAAATACATATACTTTTGCAGCGAGGGTGAAAACACGTGGATATCAAACAATGCCGCTACTTTATTGCCATTGCCGAGGAAAAACAAATTACAGCTGCTGCCCGAAGGCTGCACATGGCCCAACCTCCACTCAGTCAGCAGTTAAAACTGATGGAAGAGGAGCTAGGCATAGCACTATTCGAACGCAAAGGACGCACGATGGAACTGACTCAAGCGGGCCGCAGCTTCTATGACTATGCCGTCACGTTGACCAAGTATATGGAGGAAGCCGTTATGGAGATGCAGAGTTTCCGTTACGGAATTCGGGGCAAACTATCCCTGGGCATGAACACCATTTCCGATAGTCTGATCCCGAAGGCACTCCAGCAGTTTCGCACAAGCCATCCCCAAGTGACCTACAAAATTCAACAGAATGAATCATCACAGCTATGTCATCTGCTCGATGATGGATTCATTGAACTAGCCTGCGTGCGCATGCCGGTAAAAACGGAACACTATGAAGTGCTTCATCTGCCGCAGGAGCCGCTCTACTACATATCTTCAGAACCGCTGAAGACCGCAAGCGAAGGTGGAACTTACTTTGGTCAGTTGGCACAAGTCCCACTCTTGCTCCCGAGCACGGAAGGACTCGGCATGTTTGAACTGATTCTCGAGAAGTTCCGTGAACATCAGGTGAAACCTTCAATTATGGGTGAATGCTCGGATGTTGCCATGCTGCTAGAGCTGGTCCGGCTCGGGTTCGCGAATTCCATCGTGCCGGGTACGGTGCTGCAGCTTCATCACGAACAATCACTTTATGTCTATCGGATTCTGGACCCACACTCCACCGTAGGTTCGGCGCTCGTCTGGCTTCATCATAGGTACCTGTCCAAGCCGGCCCAGCAATTCGTGCAATTGGTAAGGGAGATGCTCCCATAGAAGCACCAACAAACCGACTTGGACTACAGAAAAGTAACTGATAGACATTGCAGTGGTGTATAACAAAAAAAGCAGCAGCGTTTCCGGTGCTTCCGGAAACGCTGCTGCTTTTCATATCGTTTAAGCTTTTGCCGTGTAGAGCAGCTCTTGCTCTTTAATCGAAGTACGACCTGCAGGTACGATTGACTCATATTGATGCATGTTTGTGATAATGACTGGCGTAATGGTTGTGTAACCGGCTTTTTCAATTTCCAAGCGGTCGAATTCCATCAGCACATCACCAACAGCAACTTTCGTGCCTGCCTGAACTTTAGGTGAGAAGAATTGGCCTTTCAGCTTCACGGTATCAATACCGATATGAATCAGCATCTCTGCGCCGTTGTCACTAACCAGACCAATGGCATGTCCACTCTTGGATAAGGAGAATACGGTTCCGTTGATCGGAGAAACGACACGCCCCTCGGTCGGCTGAATCGCAAATCCTTTTCCCATAATTTCTTCTGCAAACGCAGGGTCCGGTACTTCGCTCAGTGGTTTTACTTCACCTGTAATCGGGCTGAATACTTCTTGATCTTGTGCTTTTGCTTCTTCTGTTTCAATTGCTGCAGGTGCAGTGTTATTTACTTCAGCAGCCGGTTGAGCCGGAGCTTCAGCTGCTTTTGGTGATGCTTCTTCCTGGAATCCAAGAATATACGTAATCACTGCTGCTGCCACGAGCGCAAGCGCACCACCGACAATCGCATAGATCAATGTACTGATAGATGGACTGATATAGGCTGCAATGCTTGGCAAACCCACCAGACCTGTCATTACAAAAGCTTTAACCTGGAAGATTCCCATAAACGCACCGCCGATAGCTCCCCCTAGGAGGGCTGCGATAAACGGCTTTTTGAATTTCATGTTGATCCCGTACATTGCAGGTTCAGTAATACCCATAACTGCTGTTAAACCGGTAGAGTATCCAAGGGACTTCGTTTGTCCGTTTTTTGCTCTCAAAGCTACACCGAATGCGCTACCCGCTTGTGCCCAGTTAGCCGCAAACATTAATGGGATAATAAAGTCATATCCAAGCGATGTCATCGATGCAACAATAATTGGGAGCAATGCATAGTGCATACCTGTAATGATCAACAGTGACATTGTACCACCAATCAAGATACTTGCCAGAATTGATACATTGTCAAACAACCATGAAATACCACCTGACAATCCGTTACCAATAATGGAGCCCAGAGGTCCGATTGCAATCAGCGTCAACGGAACCATAATCAACAATGTTACGGTTGGTACCACCAAAAGCTTCAAAGAAGCATGTGTTACACGGTCAACTGCTTTCTCTACATACGATGAAATCCATATTGCAATTACGATTGGGATAACCGTAGAAGAATATGTTGCTGCTACGACTGGAATACCAGCAAACGAGCTGTTGCCTGGTTCCAGCAGTGCTGTAATCGTTGGATGCATGATACCAGCAGCTAATGCTGCGCCAATATACATGTTGCTGCCCAGTTTGCGGGAAGCACTAATCGCCAAAATGATTGGCAGGAAGTAAAATGCACCGTCACCAATAGCGGACAAAATAGTATACGTGGAGCTGGTATCAGACATCCATCCCACAGCAACCAGAATAGCGATAATTCCTTTAATCATCCCCGCGCCAGTAATCGCAGGCAGAATTGGGGTAAATATACCCGAGATAAAGTCAAACAGAGCACTTATCGGATTTCTCTTTTTCTTCTCTCCAGTAGAAGCTCCTGCCGATTCTGATGTTGGAGCTTTGGACATGTTGCCCACAAGCGCGTTATACACAACAGGCACATCGTTTCCGATAATGACCTGGAATTGACCACCATTCTCCATGACACCCATAACGCCCGGTATATTTTTCAATGTTGCTTTATCTGCTTTTGCATTGTCATTTAGGTTAAATCGGAGTCTGGTCATACAGTGTGTGACTTGATCAATGTTCTCTTCCCCACCGACCAGCTTCAAAATATCTTTGGACAATTGTTGTTTATCCATTGTGTTTTGCTCCTTTAATGTGTAATGAAGATTAAAAAAAAACCTAAACACTGAATAATGACAAAGCAGTTTAAGCTTATCATTATTCAACGTTTAGGTTTTGCCTTTTTCGAAGTAACAATCCCAAATTTATTCGATTGGTTGTTCATTTCTGACGACACGTTCAATGTGAATCGTGAGATACAGTATTTCTTCCTTGGACAAGACCCGATTATAGATCTTCCGCGTGTAATCATTAATCTTGACTGCACAAGCATATGCTTCAGGGTATTGCTTACTCACCAGGTCATGAAGCGGATTATCTTCTTCCTTGTCTTCAATGGCTGTACCTTGCAGCACACGTTGAGCAAAGAACTTCAGATGGGTTAAGAATCGATAATAGCTCAGCGAATCCTCATCCAGCTCAATAACGAAACTGCGTCGTACGATGTTGAGTATATCCTTGACAATATTGGTAATGCTGATGGTTTCTCGCATTTCACCGTTCATCTGAGCGTTGACCAGGTGCATGGCAATGAATGCGCATTCGTCTTCGGGGAGCAGTACTCCCAGTGTTTCTTCAATAATCTGAAGTGCCTTCAGCCCAATCGCATATTCCTTGCGGTACATGCGCTTGATCTCCCAAAACAGTGCGTTACGGATCTGCAATCCTTGACGATGTCGATCAATGGCAAAATGAATATGATCCGTTAGTGAAATATAGATGCTCTCATGCAACTTCTCACCTAACACCGTCTCAGCATAACGAATAATCTCATCCGAGCATTCAACATATTCAACTGGAATATCGGACAGAAGCGTTTTCAGTTTCTGCGATACTTCCTTACTTTCCAATGAGAATATTTTTTCGATGAGACTTTCGTCTATCGATTCACCAGCATGCTTTTTGAAGGCAATTCCTCGTCCCATGACGACCAGTTCGTTCCCACCCGGATCAATCACGGTAACTACGTTGTTGTTCAGCACCTTCTCAATTTTCATTTCTTCACATCACCTTGCACCGTCAAAGTAGTAAAAGGCAAAACCAAAGCAGGTCACGAAATATGCCCTGCTTCTGGTTTTGCCTGATTGAACAGTAACAATCCAGTTATTCATTAGCCTTAGGCCCATCTTACCATATAATCATCCATATGACAATGTTTTTGTGAAAGCGGTTAATGTGACAAATTATGACATAAGAAGATGCTTGTCAACCATGCCTTTAGAACCACTATTATTCGTTAATGCCTTTCAAACTTGCACCATTTGTACTAATGACTTCTTTGTACCAATGGAATGATTTTTTCTTGTATCGATCCAGAGAACCAGTTCCGTCGTTGTTGCGATCCACGTAGATAAACCCGTAGCGTTTCTTCATCTCTGCAGTTGATGCGCTGACCAGATCGATACAGCCCCATGAAGTGTATCCCATAACTTCCACACCATCTTTAAGCGCTTCACCAACCTGCACCAGGTGATCATTCAGATATTGAATACGGTAATCGTCGTTCACCGTTTTGTTGCCGTTCTCGTCTGTGATCAACTCATCCACAGCACCCAGTCCGTTCTCGACGATAAACAAAGGTTTTTGATATCGATCCCAGTATTTATTTAGCGTTACACGCAGACCTTGCGGGTCAATCTGCCAGCCCCATTCGCTCGCTTTCAGGTAAGGGTTTTGTACACCTGCAAACAGGTTCCCTTTGCCTTCGACGCGTTTCTCCGGATCAGCTGTCTCACAGAGACTTACATAGTAACTGAACGAGATAAAGTCTACCGTATGCTTCAGAATTTCTGCATCGCCGTCTTCAAACTTGATATTGATATTGTTCGCTTTGAAATAACGATTAATGTATTTTGGATAATAACCACGTGCGTGGATATCGGCAAAAATATCATTGCGCTGTTCTGCATGCATCGCTGCAACCACATCATCCGGATTAGGAGTCAGCGGATACGTAGGCATGCTCAGCACCATACAGCCGATTTTGGCTTCCGGCATAATTTCATGCCCCAGTTTGACAGCGAGTGCACTTGCTACCAACTCATGGTGAATTGCCTGATACAGATCCTGCTTGGACAACTGGTCTTTCGGCGTGTAGATCCCGCCGCTCATGAATGGCTCCTCCAAAATGGAGTTGATTTCATTAAAGGTCAACCAGTATTTCACTTTACCTTTGAAGCGATTAAACAGGACCGTTACATAACGCTCGTAAAACTCGATCATTTTACGGTTAACCCAGCCGTCATACGTTTTGGACAGATGCAGCGGCGTCTCATAATGAGAGATCGTCACGAGCGGTTCAATCCCGTATTTGTGACATTCATCGAACAGGTCATCGTAGAATTGCAGACCTTTCTCGTTCGGCTCAAGCTCATCCCCTTTAGGGAAAATCCGGGACCAGGCAATCGATGTACGGAAAACTTTGAAGCCCATTTCGGCAAACAGTTTTACATCTTCTTTGTAACGGTTGTAGAAATCGATCCCGATCAGTTTCAAGTTATCTTCCGTAGGTCCTTCTGTTCGTGGTGTTGTAATCCCGTGCGGCATTACATCTTGAACAGACAAGCCCTTGCCGTCCGTATTATAAGCTCCTTCAAGCTGGTTGGCGGCTACTGCGCCGCCCCATAGGAAGTCCTTCGGAAATGGTGTTGTCATATCAATCATTCCTCTCTTATCGTCATCTTTTCATTCTTTGTCAAAAGCGTTCACGCTATCCGAACCAGGCCGTATTACAGCTGCTCACCATTGCTTGCGATTACGTTTTTGTACCAGTCAAATGAATCTTTTTTCGAACGTTCAAGCGTTCCATTACCTTCGTCATCCAGATCCACATAGATGAAGCCATAACGTTTGGACATTTCGGAAGTGGACATGCTCACGAGGTCAATTGGGCCCCAAGCCGTGAATCCGATCAGATCCACACCGTCCTTGATCGCTTCCTTCATTTGCTCAATGTGTTTTTTCAGGTAATCCACACGGTAAGAGTCATGGATAGAACCATCTTCCTCTACCTTGTCATAAGCTCCAAGTCCATTTTCAACGATGAAAAGTGGTTTTTGATAACGATCCCAGAAGTTGTTCAGCGTTACGCGCAATCCGATTGGGTCGATCTCCCAACCCCAGTCGGAGGCTTCGAGATAAGGGTTTTTCACGCCGCCAGTCAGGTTCCCTGTTGTTTCTTCCAAGTCAGCAGAAGCAGATTTGGTCACAGACATGTAGTAACTGAAGGAGATGAAATCCACGGTGTTGTTGAGCAGGATTTCGTCATCACCCGGCTCCTTGTGAATTACAACGTTATTCTCTTCGAAATAACGGGCCATGTAGTTCGGGTATTTACCACGAGCATGCATGTCTGTGAAGAACAGGTTAATCTGATTCTCGTGTTGAGCCAGACGAACATCTACCGGGTTACAAGTCGCCGGATACGTCTCCATGCGGGCGAGCATACAGCCCACTTGGGAACCAGGAATAATCTCATGCGCAAGCTTCGTTACCATGGCACTTGCTACAAATTGGTGATGCAATGCTTGATAGGTCGTTTGCAGTTGGTTGTCCACTTTATCGATCAGAATGCCGCCGCCAGTGTACGGGCTGAACAGCATTACGTTGATTTCATTAAAAGTCAGCCAGTATTTCACTTTGTTTTTATAACGGTTGAATACCGTCTCTGCATATCTCACATAGTGCTGAATGACTTCACGGCCAGCCCAGCCATTGTATTTCTGTGTCAGACCGAGCGGAGTCTCGTAGTGAGACAAGGTAACCAGCGGCTCAATGCCGTATTTCAACAGTTCGTCGAAGACTTCGTCATAGAATTTCAGACCTGCTTCGTTCGGCTCCTGATCGTAACCGTTCGGGAAAATGCGTGCCCAGTGAATGGACAGGCGGAATACTTTGAAGCCCATTTCGGCAAACAGAGCGATGTCTTCCTTGAAACGATGATAGAAATCGATACCAAAACGTTTCGGGAAACGCTCTTCGATTTTGCCTGACAGAATTTCTTCGATCCGGGAAGAGGAGATTTCCATGGCATGTCCACCAGTACGCTTCTCTTTTGGAACATGGGCAATCATATCTGCCGTGGAGAGTCCTTTGCCATCCTCATCGAATGCACCTTCCAATTGGTTGGCAGCTGTAGCCCCACCCCACAGGAAGTTTTCGGGGAATCCTTTTTTTGCCGTAGTCATGAACAACAACCTCTTTTCAACAATTTATTTGGTAATGACAAGTCAGAAAGATAGAATGTCCTATTTCGAGCAAACCCACACGATAATCAGTAAATCTCGTTGAGGTTGTTCCTGATCCATGGACCCAAAACAGGCCAGAAAACAAGAAAAACCTAAACTCAAGGTAAAATAGCGCCCAAAAAAGGAGCCTTCATTTCACCATCAGTTTAGGTTTTGCCTGTCTTCGCAGTAACAATCCATCAAACGATGTATTGATTATTCTATTGTTTTCCTCTAGTGATGTAAGCGTAACATATCTGTTTTTCAAAATCAACTTTAGTACGCAACAGGCTTATTATAATAGAAGAACTTCAACGCGGCATGCGCATAATGGCTGCCCTTAATGCATTTCCGCCATCTGCGAGACCCAGAAAGCTTGCAGGACTTTGGTCGCCTAAAGCTGGTACCTTTTTGCTCATCCAGTCCAGTGCATACTCCCCCATTTCGCATAGAAGTACGTGGCTTATATCTGCCGGAATTCCCTGCTGCCTCGCACTTTCCACCAGTTTCGGATCAACCTGCAACAAGCGATCTGCAAAGCTAACAACAAATGAGTCCCAACTCTCCTGCCTGAATTCGGCAAGAAAGATATCTTTCATACTCATGTAAATTACCTCCCTGAAATGCGGTTTAATACCCCGAAGTCCTATCTGACATAATTCAGCCTAAAGCCGCTTGAAACGATACCAGAGAAAGGTAAACTTAATTTTAAATGTTTTTTGGGAGATTGGATAGTGAAGGAGGAACCCATTATGACTGATGAAGCAAGCACAGCCGGCTGGGATGCAATTGATACAGCATTTAGTGAACTTTACGGGGAGCAGGAACCCAAACATTATGGTACGGCCATCCCTTATGCACTCGGAGGACCTGACCCTCTGGATGGAATCAGTGCCTATAAAGTGGAACACCCAACGCCTCACTGGCACTTTGTTACGTACGGTTTTTCCGAGCTGTATGACAAAGAAACCAATGATCCGGCGCACAGCGGATATGGATTCGAACTGACATTTCGTCTGACCCGAACAGAAGATGAAACCGAACCGCCCGCATGGGCCCTTAACTTGTTACAGAATATGGGGCGTTATGTCTTTAATAGTGGAAACGTATTTCGCGCAGGTGACTACCTGGATGCCAATGGACCGATCTGTCTGGGCTCAGATACGCTGCTAACTGCCCTTTCCTTCATGGAAGATCCAGACCTGGAACAGCTGTCCACCCCTAATGGTACAGTGGATTTCATTCAAATGGTTGGTATTACCGGTCGGGAAATGGAAATGATGCAGACGTGGAACACACGTGGATTCCTTCGTGCATGCGAAGCATTTATGCCCAAATATGTTACGGATCTCATGCGTAACTCCTATGTGGATATTCCTTCGGTGGCACAGGCGGTACAGCGTGGAATTGAGGTTGAAGGCTCCAGCACGGCATTTTTATTCATACAACAACTGGCTTGGACACCCTCCCGCAAAAGACTGCTGCAAAAAAATGTGCCCGCCGAGCTTCAGTTTGGAGCCAAACAGGCTGTTCTGATCGGGAAAATACTGCGCAGCCGTATTGCAAAAGGTGCTCCTTTATCACTCATCGGTTCAGGTGTAAACATCACCTTCGAGGCCGGGGAAAACGCTTCTTTTCATGAGGAAGAAACTCAAGTTACCGTAACAGTCAATCCGCAGGCGGTCAACGAACTTGCAGCAAATCTGAAACCTTCGGAAATGACGTTTGAAATTCCATCACTTCCCGGCATGCTTTTCCGAATTGTCCGAACCGAAATTACCGACCAGGAAGGTCAAGTCGTAGAAACGATTGGTTAATCGTAAGGAGGTAACACCATGTCTGTCAGTACATCTGCCTTGCTGGAACATTGGTCCGATATCAGGACACCTAAACCCGGCATCGCACATATTAAATACATATCCAGAACCAGCCTGGAAAGATTGCGCAAAATCAATCATTTTCTAATCAGCGCCTTCCAGCGGAGTCTCTCAGACATCCGGGAGAATCTGTCCAGCACCTATCTGTTTCTGCTTACGGATGCAGATGGCGTGCTGCTCGCCATGGATTACAGCTGTGATCTGGAAGATGAAGTGAAGCAATCCCCGATACGTCCTGGCATGGTCTTCACTGCACAGAGCTGCGGGATCAATGCCATATCGGCAACGATGGAGAAGAATGAACCGGTATTGCTGCCACCGGAGCAGCATGAGAGCCCGCTTTTTCAACAATGGCATTGTTACGCCACTCCCCTATCTGTCGGACTCAATCATTCCGGGTATCTTGACGTATCCACCATTAACGCGGACATGCAGAGCGAATTGATTGCCATTGCCAAGCTTATTCCTGCCCATATGCAGAACAGCTACCAGAGCCTGATGTGCGCAGCTCCTTCTCAGAAACCATCCGTGGAGTTCACCGAGCGCCAGTTAACCATCCTCGAGATGATCTCGAGTGGATTAACCGTAAAGGCCATTGCTTTGAAACTGAAAATCAAAGAATGTACCGTGAATCATCACAAGAAAGTCATTTTCAACAAACTAGGTGTGCAGTCAAGCACAGAAGCTGTTTCAATTGCGAGCCGATTGTCTTATTTATAGAGGTACCCCTATAGTTTCCTATAGGTGGTAAAGAAGAACGTTTGTGCTACAATTTTATTGTACGCAACATTACAGAGAGAGAACACACACATTTATTTCAGGAGGGTTTTATGTCTATCACAAAAAGAACATCACTATTTGCAATGTTAATCATGGTTATGCTGGTTGCAGCCGCTTGCGGTGACAAGGCAGATAACACCGCTCAAACGGAAGATACCACCAAGACAGAAACTGCAGCCGCTGCGGACACGGATGCAACGAAGACTGAAGATACAGAAAACACGGAAGCGTCTACAGAACCAGCAACGGATGAAGAAGATAATTCCCAAAATGTTGAACTGGGTACAACCGAAAAAGGTTCTTACACCAATGACTATTTCGGCGTATCCTTGAAATTCCCTGAAGAATGGGAGTTCCAGGATGCAGCAGGAATGAACGAGCTGACAAGTGCTTCTTCTGATGCCATTGCCGGCGATGACGATACGAAGAAAAAACAGCTTGAACTGTCCCAAGCCAAAACATTAAACCTGTTGATGGCTTCCGAATTGCCACTGGGTGGTCAGGAAGTTGGTCCTTCCGCTATGGCGATTGCCGAAAAAGTCAGCCTGCTGCAGGGTATTCGTACAGGCAAAGACTATCTGGAAGCAACCAAGAAATTCATGGTCGACAGCCAGTTCCCTTATGATTATAAAGAAATCTCAACCGAAACCATCGGCGGAAAAGAGATGGATGTCATGCAAATCACGATGGATGCTGGTGACGGTACGACCATCACGCAAGATTACTACAGCACCATTATTGACGGTTATGCATTCAACTTCATCTTCACTTATTTGGATGATGCAAGCAAAGCCGAAATTGACAACATTAAGAAATCCGTACAATTTAAATAAGAAGAAGTTCGTTTAAGCTAAAGAACACATCACATGATTGAACCCCGAGCAGTTGATCTTACAGAGATCACTGCCGGGGTTCTTTTTTCGACACCCGCCGTTTTAGTTCTATCCGGAAACGGCAACCCAGTGCCCTTCCGTAACCTCGACCCACTTCGAATGCTCCAGATTGTACCGGTCTGCAGGGTATTCCCTGCTGCTCTCTTCTATTACATTCCGTTTTTTCTTCGCTTCCACGGCCGGATCAGGTACCGGGATTGCAGAAAGCAGTGACTTCGTATAGGCATGCTGCGGATTGGAATACAGCTCTTCACTTTCAGCAAGCTCCACAATTTTGCCGTTGTACATCACAGCGACACGATCACTGATATGTTTGACCATGGACAGGTCGTGTGCAATAAAGAGGTAGGTCAGACCAAGGCGCTGCTGCAGTTCCTCAAGCAGTTGTACAATCTGTGCCTGAATGGACACATCGAGTGCAGACAGCGGCTCATCGCAAACAATGAACTCGGGTTCCACAGCCAGTGCCCGGGCAATGCCAATCCTTTGTCTCTGACCGCCGGAGAACTCATGAGGGTAGCGTAAGGCATGTGAAGGGTCGAGACCTACCATCTCCAGCAGCTCTTCCACACGCTTCTCTCTTTCCGATGCACTCTTGGTCAGCTGGTGAATATCAAGGGCTTCACCGATAATGTCCATAATTCTCAATTTCGGATTCAGCGAAGCATAGGGGTCCTGGAAGATGATCTGCATATGCCGTCTCATCGTTTTCATTTCCGAGGCAGACAGCCGATTCAGCGGTACACCTTTAAATAAAACATCCCCACCTGTAGGCTCATGCAGTCTCAAAATGGCACGCCCTGTCGTGGATTTGCCGCTGCCGGACTCCCCTACGACTCCCAGTGTCTCGCCTTGCCGAATATAAAAGCTGATATCATTCACAGCCTTCAATGTATTGCCTTTCCCCAGATTAAAATACTGCCTCAGGGATTTCACCTCAAGCAAGGGCTGATCTTCCTTCAGGTCCCTATGGACCAATGAAACCGGTTTGGGTTTCTTCTTCTCATCCAGTCGCGGCAAGGCGTTCAAGAGCCTGGACGTATATTCGTGTTTCGGACTCGCGAAGATCTCGGCCGTTGTCCCGGATTCCACAATCTGTCCCTCTTTCATGACAACGACGCGGTCACACATTCCGGCCACGACCCCCAGATCATGTGTAATCAGGATGATGGACGTGCCCAGCCGTGCCTGCATGTCTTTCATCAGATTCAAAATTTGAGCCTGAATGGTCACGTCCAGAGCAGTCGTTGGTTCATCCGCAATAAGCAGCTCAGGACGGCAAGCAAGCGCAATGGCAATCATGACCCGCTGACGCATGCCTCCCGAGAACTCGTGCGGATACTGATTATAACGTGCCTCGCTCTGCGATATGCCGACCAGTTCAAGCATGGCGATTGCCTGTTTCTTCGCTTCCCTGCGGGACAGCTTCTGATGCTTGATCAGGCTCTCGGAGATTTGTTTCCCAACTTTAATGGTCGGATTAAGAGAGCTCATGGGATCCTGAAAGATCATGCCGATGTCACGTCCGCGGATGCTTTCCATCTCTTTTTGCGTTTTATTCGCCAGATTGACCCCGCGAAACAGGATTTCGCCCTTCTTCATCTGAGATGGAGGGGAAGCAAGCAGCCTCATTATGGAACGGGCAGTTACGCTTTTGCCGCTCCCTGACTCTCCAACAATTCCAAGCGTCTCCCCTTTTCGAACTTCAAAACTGACCTCACGTACCGCCTGAAATTCACTCTCTCCGGAATGAAAAGAGACGGACAAATCACTTACCTTCAGCAAAGGTTGCATGTAAACACCTGCTTTCTCCCATAATTTCACGCGTCTTTCATATGTATACAATTAATACCTTGACAATTAACTAGACCCTAAATAATATATACTATATCAATCGGAATAATGCAATTTAAACCTGAATGAAGGGAGGTTTGCTTGGTTTGAATCTTGCAGCAGGCAGCAAAATGTCACGGCTTGTACAGAATGTAAGTTATATTTATGGCAAAATGCTGCTTCATCCCTCCTATCGATATGTTCTGTTTATTCTGGGGCTGCCAATCAATCTGGTCGTGCTCCTCGTGTGGCAATCCAGACGCCAAAAGGATGGCTGGCAATCTGCCGAGCGAGTGGTAGAACAGGAGATGCTTGCCTCTTCTTACCGGGATAAGCTTCGAACAATAGTAGAAGAACAGCTGAGGCGCAAACATCGCTTCTTCCAGCAGCAGGTCAGTGAAATTGAATTCAAGCGTAAGGCAGAGGAATGGCTGGAAGAGACCTATCGGAAAGAATTGAATGAACGGACGTCACGCAGACTGCAGGAACGAGGAGAACAGCGCCTGACCATGGCCGATACGTTCCATTCACTATTAGACAAACCTTGGTTTTTCGCCCTGTCTATTATTCCGGGCTGTCTGATGTATTTCATTCTGTTGGTCTATGGCAATCCTTATTTAAAGTACATATTCGAAAGAATACTGATGACGATTTTCGTCATTCTTGGTGTAGCTACACTGGTATTCACCATCTTATACCTGTCCCCGTTCAACCCGGCAGCGAACATTCTCGGAGAGACGGCAACACAGGAGCAGATTGCAGCCTTTAATCATGTATACGGCCTGGATCAGCCCTATCTCGTTCAGCTATGGAATAATATTAAGGGAATTGCACTGTTTGACCTGGGCAAGTCTTTTTCGGGAAATGAAGATGTGACAGCGACCATTGCCAGAAAGTTTCCGATTACACTGACGCTGGCAGTGATCTCCCTGCTGCTCGCCCTTGTCATCGCACTTCCGATCGGGATCATTTCGGCGATCAAGCCCAATTCGCTGTTTGATTACACATTCATGTTTATCGCCCTGATCGGATTGTCGATTCCGAACTTCTGGCAGGGACTGATTTTCATCCTGAACTTTTCGATCAAAATGCAGTGGCTTCCCGCGACATTTAATCCTCAGAACTGGCTGTCCATCATTATGCCAACCATTGTTCTGGGAACGGGATTAACGGCAGCAGTGGCCCGGATGACCCGTTCTTCCACACTGGAGGTCATTCATGAGGATTACGTGATGACGGCTCGCGCCAAAGGGTTGAGTGAACGAAATGTACTGCTGAAACACGCGGTACGCAATGCCTTGATTCCCATCGTAACCGTAGTTGGATTGCAATTTGGAGGTATGCTCGGCGGAGCTGCCGTAACGGAGAAAGTGTTCAATATTAGCGGACTCGGCAGTTACATTGTAGATAAACAGTTTATTCCTGATATTCCGAGTATCATGGGCGGAGTAGTGTATACAGCGATTACCATTTCCATCATTAACGTAATTGTTGATCTGTTGTATGCCTTTATCGATCCGAGAGTACGTTCCAAGATGAAACAATATTAAAGCAGGTGCACTATGACAAAATCGGGTTCCTTAACACAAGAAGCGCGTTTCCGGCTTAAATCTTCACCAGAATACAGCCAAGCCAGTTTCGCATGGGTCACTTCTCTCTTATTGACGGTATTGCTGCTGTTCAACAGTTATGACCTGGGCCGTCAGGAGTTCAGATCTTTTCTGCTGACTGCACTGTTCATCTACCTGTTTTTCACCATCATTCAGAGTGTCCTGATGCTGCTCATCCGAAAGGACTTGATCCGGCACGGACATATTTCAACATCAACCCGCAGACTGGCCTGGATTCAGCTGCTGGCCATTTGCTCGGGTAACATATTTATCGTCACAGCGGCGTTTCACCTGATCAAGAAAACAAAACAAGTGGAGTATACCTTTGCGGTGTATATGCTGCTGACGCAGCTGTTCGTTATTGGCGTTTCGGCACTCAATATGTTTAAACCTTACGTTTCCGATACTTTTTTTCCAGCCATGGCAGCACTGCTACTGATTCTGGTCATTGACCTGGTTGTATTGATCATTGTTGCTCAATATACTACAGCTTCGATCATTCCACGCTGGATGATTGCAGTAAGCATTCTACTGATTCTGACTTCGGTCACAGGAAACGTATTTGCACTGCTGCTCGGCATTTCCATCATCGGACGCTACCGGAGACAAGGGAAGCAAAAATCAAACTTCTGGAACGACCTGTGGGACCGACTGGCTCCCAACGTAACAGCGATGTCCGGTATGTTTTTTATCATCTTCCTGTTTTCCATCTCGATCTGCAGCTTCTTCACCTTTGATTACAGCATGGCGGTTGAAAACAACTATTCCGCCTTGCTTCAGCCGCCATCTCTGGCTTATCCCTTGGGGACGGATGATTTCGGGCGATGCCTGTTCTCCAGAATCGTATTTGGGGCCCGCATCTCGCTGATCGTAGGCTGTCTGTCGACCATTATTCCCGTGATCATCGGTGGAGTTCTTGGGGCCTTTTCCGGATTCTATGGAAGACACACGGATAATATCATCATGCGGCTGCTCGATGTCCTCTATGCCATTCCCGGCATCCTGCTGGCCATTGCCATCATTGCTGCGTTTGGTGCCAATACGGTCAATCTGATTCTGGCACTCAGTCTGGGATCCATTCCGACCTATGCACGTACCATGAGAGCCAGTGTCCTGTATGTTTCTACTTTTGAATTCGTGGAGGCTGCGCGCGCTCTCGGTTATAACAATCGTTCCATCATCTTCAAACACATCATTCCAAATTCGCTTGCTCCAATGATCATCAAATCCACGCTTACCATCGGCGGAGCGGTCATTGCTACCAGCAGCCTGAGCTACCTGGGACTCGGTGTTGAACCACATATCCCGGAATGGGGCAACATTCTCAAGCTGGGCAGCACGTATCTGGAAACGCACTCTTATCTGGCCATTTATCCAGGTCTGGCAATTATCTTGCTTGTTCTGTCATTCAACTTTCTCGGTGACGGTCTGCGCGACGCACTCGATCCGAAACTGGAAAAGGCTTAATCGTATTGATTCGACTAATTCATTTGATTTTGAATCAAAACTTATCAGGAGGTAATACCATGAAAAAACGTTCATTGATCTCATTGCTGCTCATTCTCGTCATCGTGATCTCCGGTTGCAGCGTGAAGACCAAGTCCGAATCCCAATCGGAAACGGCCCCGACTTCGCCAGCAGAGAACGCTCAGAATCAGGCTCCAGTTGACATTGAACTGCTCGCCCAGAGCTCTTCCGAAAATGACGTTAACATTATCCGCGACCAGCTGACCAAAAACGGCTTCAATGTGAAGCTGAATCTGCAGCCGGATTACGGCAGCTACAAATCCCAACAGGATGCCGGCAACTATGATATTGCTCTCTCCAGCTGGACAACCGTAACCGGTAACCCGGACTATGCGGTTCGTTCCCTTTTCAAAACGGGTGGTGACTACAGCATTCTGGCGGATGAGGAAATCGACAAACTGATTGACCAGGCTGCTACCCAAACACCCGAAGAATACAAGGATACATACAAACAATTGGAGGATCGCCTGGTAACGGATCAAGCCTATATCGCTCCATTGTACATTTCCCTGAAGAGTCAGGCGGTGAATCAGGACATCCTGAACCCGGATACGGTACGCCTGTCCAAATCCCGCGCCATGGCTTGGGAACCGATTGAATTCAAGGATAGTTCCAAAAATAAAAAAGATCCGCTGATTTTGACTCAAAGCGCGTCTGTACTGACTTCCCTTGACCCGATCAAAGGAAACGACGGTTCCATCAACCAGTTGAACACCAACATGTATGTGCGTCTCGTGAACCTGACGGATGATGATCAGCTGACAGCTGATGGGTCACTTTCCCACAATTTCAGCATTGCTGAAGGAAATTCGGAATATTATTTCATCCTCAGAGACGACATCAACTTTGCCAAAATTGAAAACAAAAAGGCAGTAGATACCGGGGAGCGCGTTGGTGCTGACGATGTCATCTTCTCTCTCGATCGGGCCAAAAATAAAGACTCCGTTCCGGATCACCGGACATACAGCCTTCACGAGCATATCAAAGAAGCAGAGCTGGTAACCGACCTCAGTGCTCTGGAATCCATCCAGACATCCGGCGGCAACGGAACCATCAAAGACGCACTGGAGCAAGGACTCGATTCCAAAATCACCGAACTGGTCTCCGACAAAACAAAAGCGGATAACAGTGCAGGAAAATATCAGGTCGTAAAACTGACCACAACGGAGCCTTTCCCTCAAGTTCTGAACTATTTGGCTCACCAGTCTGCCGGGATTGTATCCAAAAAACAGGTAGAGAGCATCAACACCTATGACGTGGCTTCTTTTGACGTAAACAAAGATATTCCTTACGGTGACCAGAACACGGTGACAGAAGGTGCTTCGTACAACAACACACTGTACGCAAGCGGTCCGTACATTCTGGCTTACAAAAATGACTATGAGGGCGTATTCTATCAAAATCCCGGATACCGCAAAGGATCCGAATATGCACCGAAAATTTCACAGGTAAACGTGCGCTTTATCGCGGATGCCGACAGTGCGCTGTCTGCCCTTCGCAGCAGTGAAATTCATTTGTATTACGGGGTACCTGAAACGAAGTATGACATCATTGAAAGTGACAGCAAGCTGAAGCTGCAAAGTATTCCGAGCAACGCCGTTTCCTATCTGCTATTTAACACCAAGAATAGGGATGTGGCGAAGAGCAGTGATCTGAGAAAAGCTGTGCTGTACTCCATCAATCAGGATGAAATTTTGCAGTTCTATAAGAACAACAAACTCAAAGCCTACTCAACGGTAAGTCCGATCGTTCAGACCGGCAATGAATTGAAGTCTGATCCTGCGAAAGTAAAAGAGTTCTTAAGCAATTACAACGCATCCAAGTAAAAGTAAACATGAACGGCTGCCACTAAGATCTTTTAATGATCTTGATGGCAGCCGTTTCATACGTTGAAGGTTTATTTTAATCGAGTCGTCTATCTGGAATATCTTCGCTGCACGCCAGGCAGTAGAGTAACGACCTGAATCGCAAGCGCCCATGAAAAATAGAGCAGATGAATGACTGACACAATCTGTATCCAGTACACCTGAACCATAATCCAGATATGTAGTGCGAATCCTGTGTACAAGGAGAACGTCCATGCCCAATATCGATCCGGATAGAGGTTAAGTTTTTCCCCTACTCCCCAATGAGAGTGAGCAATAAGCGAAATAGCAACCACGATCGGCATTATACCAAGAACTAACAATAGTATGATTCCCGGGATCAAAAAATTGCCAAATGGGGAATGCTCCAACAACGAATTTGGTAAATTGATGAGATTTCCTGATGGATCGATAATAAGGACTCCCCCTCCAACGATCGCACCAATGCCCAAAAACCCTTGCAATATAATGAGCATCCATAATAATATGCCCAGACTCTGTTCACGCCTGATTCGCTCTTCACCTGCTTCCATACCTCACCCTCCAGACAAGTATACAGATGTCGTTGAATTTTCTATTCCATTTTCACATATGGAAGGAACCTCATCCTGTGCTATTCTTCACAAAATCTGCCCCCGGATAAATGGCTAATGGTAAAACTTGATAAAAGAACGTACGTTCGGTATAATAAAGTTATCCTGAATGAGCGAGAGGCAGATATGGACGACAAATTTATCAAGGAATTACGCGAGATTAGTCGGGATGATAGACGAAGATCCGAATTCATGATTCAAGGCATGAAAGAAACACTTGAAGAAAGAAAACAACAGAACATACTTAAGCGCTGGATTCGGCGGAAGAAAGCGGAGAAGAAAATCTCACAAAGATTCAATCAGGATCCCCACCGGGATCAAAAGTAAGACATAAAAAAGGAGGCAGAACATGCCTCCCATACGTTTACATACGAAAACTAATTTAGATCAATAGTGTCTGAAGTTTAATAGTCATTTACTTTAATAGAACTCGACTCACCTGGAATCTACCGATTCAGGGCAAAATGGCAAAGGATCTAACCGGAAACCCGGAAGCCTTCTCAGCCTTGGGTACAATATTGAAAATGACCGCCCCTTTTGCTGGCACCTGGTCCAGATTGGTCAACAGTTCTACCTGATATGTATCCTGAGCAAGAACATAATATTCTGCCAGAAGTGCGCCATTTTTTTGATAGTCCACAGCCGAATCGGTATCGAAGGTTTCATGGCCAATCGCCTTGATTTTGCGCTCCTCAAACAAAAACATCAGTGCACTAACCGACCAACCGGGTGCATGGCTGTTGCCTTCCGCATCCTTGTTGTCAAACTTTTCATGACTGGGCCAGCGTTTGCTCCAATCTGTACGAAGTGCCACGAAACTGCCTTCTTCAATAACCCCATGTTCCTTCTCAAATGCCAGAATATGTTCGACATCCAGCGTAAAATCCGGATTGCTCGCCACGGCGGCAGACTGGTCAATAACCACAAGCGGCAGCACTAGTTCCTTCAGCCCCAGTTCATCCAAATAACGCGTGTCACGGACAAAGTGAATCGGTGCATCCAGATGCGTGCCATATTGACCGGGGAATTTGAAGCTCTGAGCAAAGAAACCTTGATCATGATTAAACAACGTATCAAACTGGGCTGCATCAAAAGCAGAGAAGTGCGGAGACTCCGGCCCAAAGGTATGGGTCAGGTCAACCCATTTTTTCTCTTTTAACAGTTGAATGGCTTGAATGAGTTCATTGGACAATTGGATCACCTCATACGCAGAATGGAATAAATTTCTACTATTATATCTTAATCCCCTACATATGGGAATGCAGTACTGTCCTGGCCACCAACAATGAAAAAGCCACCTTCCCGAACGGAAGATGGCCAACATTTCAGACTCCGAGTTTTAGTATAATAGAACTGTTATTTGCGAGTTGACATTATTGCGCACGGATGACAAGCTTCCCGCGTGTATGATGCGTTTCGCTCTTTTCATGCGCTTCCCGAAGTCCCTGTTCACTTAAGATATACGTCTCGTCAATAATAGGTTTGAGTTTGCCCTCTGAAGCTAGCTTAGCCAATTGATCCAACTGGTCCCCTTTGGGTTCCATCATGAATACATTGGCGGTTACTCCTGCTTCCTTCGCGAGATTCTCATCCGGCTGTTCCACCAGGGATACCAGATGCCCGCCAGGCTTCAATACCTTGAAGCTGCTGCGCTGAATATCGCCGCCCATCGTGTCCAGCACCACATCATACCCGGAGAGCACTTCCGAGAAGTCTTCCTTTTTATAATTGATAAAATGATCCACGCCCAGGGAGCCAAGCAGCTCCTCATTCGACTCACTCGCCGTGGCCGCCACTTCAGCGCCAATATATTTGGCAATCTGTATCGCGTAAGTCCCTACACCGCCGGCTCCGGCGTGAATCAATACCTTTTGTCCCTTTGCGAGATGCCCATGATCAATAAGTGCCTGCCAGGCTGTCATGCCCGCAAGTGGAATGGCTGCCGCCTCCTCATAGCTCAGGTTGTCCGGAATGCGGGATACAATGTCAGCATCTACTGCCACATATTCTGCATACGTTCCGAAGCTGCGGGGACGGGCAAATACCCGGTCTCCCTCCCTGAACTGCGTGACATTGGAACCGACCTCCGACACAATACCTGCAGCATCTCCTCCTAAGATCAACGGGAATGAGTCAGCCGCTTCTTCCATATGCCCTTGTCTGACTTTGAAGTCGACCGGGTTCACCGATGTTGCATGAATCCGGATAACGACCTGGTTGATCCCACAAGTCGGCTTGGGCACCTCCTGTTCCTTCAATTGTTCCGCTCCACCAAACTGATCAATAACAATAGCTTTCATTAGAAATCCCGCCTTCCCATTGGATTATCGCGCTGTGCTCTCCCTCTTCATTACCCTGTGCGGCCCTTCACTTGACCTTAGATCAACAATTGTTGATCGGCTTCGTTTCATTAATTTGGCCATCAAGCATGGTATAATGAATCATTCTCATTCTTCATGAACTAACTGACAAGCGAGGGAAAACAAAATGGAAATTGAGGTCATCACCTTACACGCATTTTCTGATATAGCAGAGGGAGGTAACCCCGCTGGGGTCGTTCTACAAGCAGAGTATTTGTCCGCAGCGCAGATGCAGGAGATTGCCAGACAAGTCGGATTTTCCGAAACGGCATTCGTTATGCCCTCGGATTTTGCCGATTACAAAGTACGTTTCTTTACCCCAAACCATGAAGTTGACTTATGTGGACATGCGACGGTGGCGCTATTCTATCTGATGAAGGCCGAGCAGATGGTCGACGTGGGTATATATACGCTTGATACACTGGCAGGAATTCTTGAAGTAACCGTTGAGAAAAGCGGTGAGGTCTATCTGTCCCAGACGCTTCCCCAGTTCGGAGAGTTGGTTAACCGGCAGGACATCGCAGACTCCCTGCAGATTCCATTGCAGGATCTACACCCCGAACTGCCTGTTCAGATCGTGTCTACCGGGCTGCGCGATATATTAATTCCGGTTAGGCATCCTGATGTTTTGGCAGCCATTAACCCTGACCTTCGGCATATTGCCGACATCAGCAAAGCTCATCAAGTGGTAGGCTACCACGTGTTTGCGATTGGAGCGCAGGACAATGCAGCTTTGGCAGAATGTCGGAACTTTGCCCCTCTATACGACATCCCGGAAGAGAGCGCAACGGGTACATCCAATGGGGCATTGCTGTGTTACCTGCATAAGTATCAACAGCTTCCAGCTCCACATGATCAGACGTTTATGATCAAACAAGGGTACACGATGAACCGACCTTCTAAAATCCAGGGCAGAATATCGCTTTGCAGTTCCAACGAAATCACCCAGGTTCAGATCGGCGGTGTCGCCGTGCATATAGAGAATATTCAAATTCATCTTCCCTAGAGCAAAAGAAACAAAAAAAGCGCCACACCCGTGAGATGAAGTTCTCTCTGTGGTGTGACGCTGCTTCCAGAATCCATCCTACCCTGTCTCTTTCCTTCGTAATCGGTTCCTCAGTCGCTCATATTGCCCATATATCCACGGCGCTTCCTTTGTCAGAATGGGACCCAGCACCGCCAGAATCAACACGTAGAGCACGGCAAAAGACTGGATTGAAACCATTAGTCCCCCTGCCTTACCAATGTTCGCCATGATGATCGAGAACTCCCCTCGGGAAACCAGGGTGAATCCCACCTTGAGTGAAGCTTTGGGCGTCATTCCGGACATTCTGCCTGCAATCATCCCCGCCCCATAATTGCTGGCGATGGTCAGGATGACCGCTATGATCGTCATACCCACTGCACCCCCAAGGGAGGAGGGTTCAATGGTCAGCCCAAAGCTGAAAAAGAAGATGGCACCAAAAAAATCCTTGAACGGCATCACCTGATGCTCAATTCGGCTCGCGTGTCTCGATTCACCCAGTACCAGTCCCATCATTAACGCACCGATGGCCTCGGCAACATGCAGTGTTTCTGAGAAACCAGCCACCAAAAAGAGCAGCGTCATCACCGTAAGCAGGAACAGTTCCGATGATTTGATGTTTAGCGCCTTGTCAATATACTTGATGCTTTTCCGGCCTATGATCAGAAACAGCACAATAAACAGCATGGCAGACAAGGATACCAGCAGTACGCTGAGGAATGAAGTCGCCCCGCTAAGAACGAGTCCCGTCAGGATCGAAATATGGATGGCAATAAACAGGTCGTCAAACATGATCATGCCCATAATAATCTCCGTTTCGGGATTCGCCGTGCGCTTCAGGTCAACGAGTACTTTCGCCACAATCGCTGTAGAAGAACTGGTCATGATGCCGCACACCACCAGCGTCTCTTTTAACGGCAGTTCCATAAACCAGCCCAGCAGCAGACCGGATGCAAAATTAAGTCCAACATAGAACATGCCTCCGGTCAGAATGGCTTTGCCGGATTTCAGCAACCGGGAGACCGAGAATTCAAGTCCAAGATAGAATAGAAGAAATAAAATGCCGAGCCTGCCCATAAATTCAATAAATGCCGAGCTTTCGATAAAACGCAAATCCACAATGCCGATCTGTGGTGCATGCGGTCCAACAGCCATCCCAATCAGAATATAGAAGGGAATGACCGAAAATCGTAATCGTGCAGATATTAGCCCCGTAAGTGTAATCAGCGCAACAGCAATTCCCACTTCGAATATGAGCATATCCATAGGCTAGAGCCGTCCATCGGACAACAACCGTTTTAATTGTCTAATCTGGTCCCGCTCACCTGCAACAACAATGGTAGACCCTGAGGCAAAAGCATAATTCGGGCCAGGATTAAACTGCTTTTCCCTGTTCTTCTCCACCACTGCCAGAATGACAGCCCCTGTCGCTTGACGAATATCCAATTCTCCAATTGTCATTCCAACACTCTTGGAATGAGGTTCTATTCGCAGCCATTCGATAAGCAGGCCTTCCAGCATGACTTCCCGTTCATCCTGGAACTTGGGTTTGTATGTTATGCCACCCACGATGGCAGCTACCGCTCGAGCCTCTTCATCATCCAGGGTCACAAGAGACACCATATCTCCCAGTTCTCCGGGCACATCTCCGGATTCCATATGAAACAGATCACGCCGCTCATCATTATGAATCACAATGACCAAATGCTCGCCGCTGCGGGTATGCAGCCAATACTTGCGTCCAATTCCCGGTAAATCCGTCTCTTTAAAGTGCATGATCCACACCCCCTGAAGACATCCCGTTTAAGGACGTACTTTTCCATACAATCTCCGTTATGCGTACTCTCATGGAACCCGCCGGTATCGTAACCGACCTCATTTCCCCCTTGCTGGCAAGTAATAATTGGCGTCCTACAGGTGAGAGAAAGGAGATTCGCCCAGTATCCGGATCTGCGTCGTCAGGCATGACAATCATAAATGTATCCGACGTATGAAAATCAATATAATCGAAGCGAATCTCGCTCCCGATCAGGACGACCGAATGAAGAAGTTCATCGGGTCCAAGCAGCAGCTTTTGAAGATACTCGGTGTATACGGACAATAATTTGTCCATCTGCATTCGTTCGGGTTCACGCACGTCGAAATAGGCGTCGAGAAATGTCCTTTTCTCTTCACCCAATGTAATCAGCTGTTTCACCAGCATTTCTCTGCAATTGTGAAGGGATGACCTATGGTTCATAATAGATCTCACCTCCAATACATGCTTTGTTCTCCACGTTGATTCGCATGTTTCTGTTCATCATTCTATTTTCCTCCTTCATTTAGATAAAAACCCCGAAAAACGGGGCCTTCATACCATCTTACCAAAACTAATTTTTTAATCCAGTGTATTCAGCTAACTTCCCGTTTTAAATTCCAAATTAGTTATATTATCCAATTATTAAAATCAAATCTTTACACTGTATGATAGATCTATAGAACATTTTAATAACGTCATAAAAAACATTTTATGGGTTTTCATCTCGTATTTTTATTTTCTTTCCTGTATATTTAACTACAAACTTTTATGCAATTTATGCAAATACCCATCGACAGACTTTAACACAATAAAGGAGTGCATCGAAAAAGTGTCCACTATAACTCAAGAATCAACTCAAGTTACTGCTGCAGAATATGTTCATTCCGTTTATGAATCGGTTATCGCCAGAAATCCGCAAGAACATGAATTCCATCAGGCTGTAAAAGAGATTCTGGACTCACTCATTCCTGTCATTGAAGCTCATCCCAAATATATGAACAACAGCTTGCTCGAACAGCTGGTTGAGCCAGAACGTGTCATTACGTTCCGTGTACCTTGGGTGGATGATCAGGGCAAGGTTCAGGTGAACCGCGGATTCCGTGTACAGTTCAATAGCGCCATCGGCCCTTACAAGGGCGGACTTCGCTTCCACCCTTCCGTGTATTCGGGGATCGTCAAGTTCCTGGGCTTCGAGCAAATTTTTAAAAATGCGTTGACCGGACTGCCGATCGGCGGCGGTAAAGGCGGTTCCGACTTCGATCCCAAAGGGAAATCCGATCTGGAAGTGATGCGTTTCACGCAAAGCTTCATGACTGAGCTGTATAAATACATCGGTTCAGATACCGATGTACCTGCAGGCGATATTGGTGTAGGGGCACGGGAAATCGGTTACATGTTCGGACAATACAAACGCATTAGTAGCGGACATGATGCAGCTGTATTGACCGGTAAAGGCCTGCTGTACGGCGGAAGTCTTGCACGCAAGGAAGCCACCGGATTCGGCTGTGTGTACTTCGTGAACGAGATGCTGAAATCCAAAGGCTTGAGCTTCCAGGACAGCACGGTTGTTGTCTCCGGTTCAGGCAATGTATCAATCTATGCCATTCAAAAAGCTCAGGAGCTTGGTGCCAGGGTCGTTGCTTGCAGTGACTCGGGAGGATACATATATGACGCGGAAGGAATCAACCTGGAAACCGTAAAAAGATTAAAAGAAGTGGATCGTCTGCGGATCAGCGAGTATGTCAAAGAACACCCACATGCGGTGTATACGGAGGGCTGTGCCGGCATCTGGTCCATCCCATGTGATATCGCGCTGCCTTGTGCAACGCAAAATGAGATTGATGAACAGTCTGCAGCGCTGCTCGTGCAAAACGGAGTCAAAGCCATCGGTGAAGGAGCCAACATGCCTTCCACACTGGCTGCAATCGAACTTTTCTTAAAAGAAGGCGTTCTGTTCGGTCCGGCTAAAGCGGCCAATGCAGGTGGAGTAGCGGTGTCCGCCCTTGAAATGTCCCAGAACAGCATGCGGCTGTCCTGGTCATTTGAAGAAGTGGACGCGAAGCTGCACGAGATCATGCGGAACATCTACACAAGCTGTGTAGAAGCAGCGGATCAATATGGCTGCACAGGCAATCTCGTGGCGGGAGCCAACATTGCAGGGTTCTTGAAAGTCGCCGATGCCATGCTCGCTCAAGGCGTAGTTTAACTTCAAGAAATCGGGCCGTTCCACTCGAAGAGTGTGTACATCACAATTAATCTTAACTATATTGATGAAGGGCAGTTCTCCATGAGGAGAGCTGCCCTTTTCTTCTTTTTCTTTTAACTGAAGCGAGACGTATTAAAGTTCAACAGAACATGTAGATACAATGTGGTCTTTGTCCTTACTAACGCAAAAAAGCCGCCTAAATGGCGGCTACTCAAAAGACATTATGGCTTATGAACGAACGGTTTTCAACGCTCCGCTCCAAGACAACACTTGATTCAACATGCCGTTCAGGTTGGTCAAATGCAGATCAGCCGGTTTGAACGTTCCGTTATCAAAATCGGTAAACAGTGACAATGCCGGATGGACACGCACGTCCGCAACCGACAGTTCTCCGAGAATGCCGCGCAGATGTTCTGCAGCACGTGCACCGCCTACCGAACCATAGCTGACAATCCCTGCAGCTTTATCGTTCCATGCCTCCCGGGCATAGTCCAATGCATTCTTGAGCGATGCCGAGATGCTGTGATTATATTCCTGCACGATAAACACGAATCCGTCCAGGCTTGCAAGCTTCGTGTTCCAAGCAGTAGCCTGTTCTGCTGCATCGGCTTCGCCCAATAACGGCAGCTTGTAATCAGCAATATCCACGATTTCGTAGTTGGCATCTCCACGAGCATCTGCAATCTGTTTCACCCATTCTCCGACCTGCGGACTTAACCGCCCTTCACGTGTGCTCCCAAGAATAATCCCAATGTTCAATTTCGACATGATTATTTCCTCCTCTTGTGTGTTGTTGCTAGTTTTTCCAAATAACTTATCCATAAATCCCATTTTTACACCATCCTGCATCCGTTTAGTTGATTAGCTTAGTATTGATGATAAGTGATTTAATTTATTTAGTCAAGTAACTTACATAAAGTTTGCAAATTATTTTTTATCTCTATGTATCATATCAATGCCGGTTCCTATTTATGCTGCCTATTCAGCCTTCCTTATGACTCTTTATAGGAATTGATCAAATTCCAGTGTAATGGTAAAGTGATACTGACATTCTATAGCCAGTTTTTTCATTTATTAAAGGAAGTGTATACATTGTCTAATCATCCCTTCGGCAGCACAATGAGCCCACATCTAAACACAGACTGTGAGCAATGTTTTGGCCTGTGCTGTGTTGCCTTGCCCTATGGCAAATCATCTGACTTCGCTTTTGACAAATCCAGCGGCACCCCCTGTCCCAACCTGCGTACAGACAATCGCTGCGGCATTCATACACAGCTCCGGCAAAAGGGCTTCAAAGGCTGCACCGTTTATGATTGCTTTGGTGCAGGGCAGAAGCTGTCCCAAGTGACCTATGCAGGCAGAGATTGGCGGGATCATCCGGAAAGCGCATCTGAAATGTTCGATTGTCTGCCTGTCATGAGACAACTTCATGAGCTGCTCAGTTATATGAATGAAATGCTCATGCGGCCGGAGGCTACTTCTCTTCACGAAGCTCTTCGTGGCTTATATCAGGAGACGGAGCGCCTTACTGATCTGGAGCCTTCCGCCATCTTGCGTCTGGATATTCCCGCTCATCGGGCGGTCGTGAACGAACTGCTGTTACAGGCCAGTGAAATAGTTCGTGCGCATGCGCCATCCAAGAATCATGAACAAGGAAAGTCCAAGAGCAAGAAACTGAAAGGAAGAGACTTCCTGGGAGCCAATCTGAGAGGAGCCGACCTTCGGGGAGCCAGCTTTCGAGGCGCGTTAATGATTGCTTGTGACCTGCGCAATGCCGACTTAAGATATGCCGATCTGATTGGGGCCGATTTGCGTGATGCGGATCTGGGCGGAGCAAATCTGACCGGAAGTATTTTTCTGACCCAATCCCAGCTTAATGCAGCCAAGGGCAATGCTCGTACGAAACTGCCTGCCCATCTTAACGTACCTGAGCACTGGTCGTAAGAAAAATCAAGCTGCCTCCATGCAGGGGTGCACAGCAAGCAGCCCGTCCCTCGTTTAACGAAGGACGGGCTGCTTATTTTTATTACGATATATGAATGATTGTCGTTTGAATATTACAGAAGATCGCGGCGAAGTTCCTCAGCGGATTTCGGGGACAGGTGACCGAGTGGGATATCAAATACCGTCTTGGCACCCTTATGTCCTTCCAAGCTCAAACGCTGTGCAGCTCGAGCATAAGCCACCAGTACGCTTGCTGTAAATTCAGGGTTACTGTCGAGCTTCAAACCAAACTCCACGATTTGCTTTTGCCCTGTACCCGTAACACCACTGCGAATAACAAATCCACCGTGCGGCATACCTTCATGTTCCGACTTGAGCTGCTCTTCGGTAATGAATGTTACTGTTGTATCGTAATCTGCAAAATAGTTCGGCATGGATACAATCGTTTCACGAATTTCATCCTGATTGGCACCTTCTTCAGCCACCACAAAACATTGACGCAGATGCTTCTCGCGTGTGGACAATTCCGGTGTCTCTCCTGCACGAATTCGGTTGATGACTTCTTCCACAGGTACGGTATATTGAACCCCTGCTTTCACGCCCGGAACGCGGCGGATCGCGTCAGAGTGACCTTGGCTGACCCCTTTACCCCAGAATGTGTACTCTTTACCCTCTGGCAGGATCGATTGGGCGAGCAGTCGGTTCATGGAGAACAAACCTGGGTCCCAGCCCGTGGAGATGACACTTACGTGACCACCTTGCTCTGCCGCAGCGTTAACTTCCGCGTAGAATTCAGGGATTTTGGCATGTGTATCGAAGCTGTCCACCGTATTGAACAACTTGGCAATGGCCGGTGTCTGCTCCGGAAGATCCGTTGCCGAACCGCCGCACAGAATCATGACATCAATCTTGCCTATGTATTGCTCAGCAGCAGAGATGTGCTCGAAACGAACTTCTGTACCTTCTGCAACCATCTGCTCCGGATTACGCCGTGTAAATACAGCAACGAGCTCCAAATCCGGGTTTTGCACAATGGCTTTCTCCACGCCTTTACCTAGATTTCCGTAACCTACGATACCAACTTTAATCATGTTCGATCCTCTCCTGTCTTCTTCTATAGTTGCATACTACTCTAGTATAAACTTATAACATACCATGTAACTTGTCAGGTTTCCAGTCGAAACTAAAAATACCTCACAAGAATAGCAGCAACCAGCTGCTTTCATGCAAGGCAAGAGCCGTTCATCCCTATTTCGGATTTAGAAAAATGAATGGAGCGCATGTTTTATATAATCCGACTGTTCAGCAAAAAGCGTAACAGGTGCTGCATCCACCCTGGACGTGAAGCACAGGAAGGATAGGGTTAAAATCAAGAAAGAGAGTAGACAGCTCGCCAGGAGCAAGGAAGCGAACTTCGTTATGATTCCCAATTTACTCATCCATCCTGCCTCCTGTTCGCCGTATGTTTCCGGTGTCATGTTTTTCATTGGCTGCCGGGTGCCATAGCCATCTTCAGAATGGCACCGGCTACGACATCCGGTTGACTGTTATGAATATAATGCTGGGCGTGAGGGACAATTTGCTGGTTACCCTGTTTGGACCATGAGGCAAAATTTGCTTGATCTGCCTCCCATGCCCGGCTTCCCTCACTGGGTTGATCTGAACCGACCGTCAGGATCGTCAGAGGAAAAGAGAACTCCTCTTTGTTCCCCAGCACACGGGCTGCGTTGATCTTGGAACGCCGAATCTCATCCATCACGTTGTCATTGTACGCATGCTTCAGCGTGGAGATGGTGGCAGCTTTTTTCATCCGTTCAGCAACCAGCTCCGGGTCTATGACCAGCGTTGCCATCATTCGATCCGAATGCAGCAATGTACGCGCAATACCTGTTTTCACCAGGAACCTTGCTGAATCAAAATACCATTCCGGCGTATCCATCTCCACCGTACTGTAATATTCAGGACTGCCTCCATCGATCATGACCATGCCTGCCACTTCATCCGGATACATTTGTGCAAACCGAACCGTCTCCAGCGATCCCAGAGAGTGACCCACCATAATGTAAGGCGGGCGCTGACCGGATTTGCGCAGCAGTTCATGAACTTCCTCCACAATCGTATCGATATCACGCGGCCGCTCCGTATAGTCGCTGTATCCATAACCGAATCGGTCATACACTGCAATCTTTACGTGGGATTTCAGTCTGTCATACAGTGGACTGAAATCCACATAGGGATTCGGCGTTCCCCAACCTGATGCCATTACAACCGTCGATGTTCCCTTTCCTGCGGTGTAGAGATGCATATTGCGCCCACTCACTTCATACAGCTTGCCAGGCGGCGTATATGACTTCATATCCTGTGTAGACTGATATGCCTCATAAGCCGTACCTGTAAGCAGCAGCAGGCCCGTCGCCAGCATTAGCCCGCCCAATACTTTCAGTCCTCTCCGTAAACCCTTATTCATCGTTTCTCTACCCCTTACACCTAATCTCATCTTCTATGTCGCGCTAAACGATCCTATATGTATTCTTCAATCCTACCCAAGTTCTGTAGTAACCGGAACAATCCAGAGTCCAGTTCTTCCCCCAACCAAAGTCCAGTTCAGTCCCCCTACCCCGCGACGGAGAAGGGGCTGTCTGCACCTTTTAGAGGAGACAGACAGCCCAAGCATACAAAAAAAACCGCCAATTTCCGATACCCGGAAACTTGCGGTTCTACACTTAATCTAGATTCAGCCTGTTCTGCGCCAGTTACAGTTGCAGCGTCAGGCCGACTGGGCAGTGATCACTGCCCATCACATGGCAGTCGATATGCGCATCTTCGACTTGCGGTGCCAGTTGGTTGGACACGAGAAAATAATCAATGCGCCAGCCCACATTCCGCTCTCGTACCTTGGGCATATAAGACCACCAGCTGTATATGTCTGTGCGATCCGGGTACAGATGCCGGAAACTGTCCACATATCCTGCAGCCAGCAGCTCGGTCATCTTCCCGCGCTCTTCCAGTGTAAATCCCGAGTTGCCCATATTAGGCTTCGGATTCTTCAGATCAATCTCCTGATGTGCCACGTTCAGGTCACCACAGACGATGACCGGCTTGGTCTGCTCAAGCTGCAAAACATACTTCAGGAAGCGGTCTTCCCACTCCAATCGATACGGAAGACGAGTCAGATCCCGCTTCGCATTGGGCGTATATACATTCACCAGATAAAAGCGATCAAATTCGAGCGTAATCATCCGGCCTTCCGGTTCGCTGTCTTCCTCCATCCCGTAACGGACGGATAACGGCTTGATCCGGGTAAATACGGCTGTACCGGAATATCCTTTTTTGATGGCATAGTTCCAGTATTGATACACATCTTCCCCGAGATCCATCTCAATCTGGCCTGCCTGCAGTTTGGTCTCCTGCACACAAAAAATATCTGCCTGACTTTCCTGATAATAATCCATGAATCCTTTGGTCACACATGCCCTTAACCCATTCACATTCCAGGACACCAGCTTCATATCCTCATCTCCTCACATCTCACCAATATAGCATGGGCCAATTCAGGAGGACAAGGTGGATGGCCTGAAAATGATGATTAAGTACGTTCAGATCAAGTCGCCAACTAGGTAAACAGCCACTGTAACGCTTCGGGAAAATGTTTGGCAAAGAACAGCATGTCATGTGTTCCGCCCTCTTCTTCCACGTAGTTCAAACAATCGGCAGGGTATCCCTTCGCCAGGATCATCCTGCACGCTGCACGCGTATGGTCAAGCATATGAGCCTGAACGTTCTGTTTGTATACACCTTCCAGGCTGCCTACATACATATACAGCTTCAGGTCACTCCGTTCAGACCAGGTTTGTTCTGTCAGGTAGTCCAGGAAGCCTTCGTACCACATGGAAGCGGACAACGCGCCGACTTTGCCAAATACGTGCGGGAACTCGATGGCTGCATACAGAGAGATCAAGCCCCCAAGTGAACACCCCACGATCCCTGTGCTCGCTTGATCTGCAAGTGTACGATATGTGGAATCCACATAAGGTTTCAGATACGTTGTGACCGTATCCAGATACGCTCTGCCATGCCCGCCAAAAGACGAGAATGAAGCCGTAAGCGCAGGCGCAGGCCAAGGTGTATAATCATCGTTCCGATTGTGGGGTTCAATGCCAACCAGAATCATCTCCGGCAGCCACCCTGATCGAAAATAATGGTCCAGGAGATTGCTGCAGGCCTTGGCTACTGCTCCCCCATCCTGGATATATACAACAGGATAACGACCTCCTTCTGCGTAGGAGGGTGGAAGAAGAATGTGGAGCGTCCAACCGTCTATTGACTCATGTATCCATTTACTCATGCTCGGTTCCTCTCCTCCAATACAGAATCCGGTTGATCACATCCGTTTTTTGAGCAGCAAAAATATAAAATAAGGGACACCAATAATGGAGATCACAATTCCTACAGGCAGCTCTGCCGGGGCAAAGATGGTTTTCCCAATCAGATCACCCACAACCACCATGGCCATTCCCACCAAACCAGATACCGGAATGACCCGCTTATAATGAAGGCCTACCAGTCGTCTGGCAATGTGGGGAGCAATGAGTCCAACAAAACCGATACTGCCGGATACTGCGACACAGGCACTGACCAATCCGACACTGCCCAGGAGGAGTACCTTTCTCTCCCTATGAACATCCACGCCGAGCCCCTGACTGCTGGCTTCCTCCAACTGCATCACGTCGAGCACACGGGATTTCAGCCAAAGTAGTGGAATAAGCAGGACCAGCCACGGAATCATGGCCACAATGAAACGCCAGTTGGCATTATAGATACTTCCGGTCAACCAGACGGTGGCCATCTCAAAATCATTCGGGTTCATTTTCAGGGAAAGATAGAGCGTAATCGCACTGAAGCCTGAACCAATGGCGATCCCCACCAGGATTAGACGCTGTGAATCCAGCTGTCCCCTCTCTTGCGCAAACCACAGAATAAGAGTAACTGCCACTAGTCCTCCAACCAGCCCAAACAGCGGCATAGCCATGATGGACAACCATCCAGTACCTGTTATGGTTCCTTGGAACAGGAGCATAAACAGCACCATGGCCGTTCCCGCACCCGCATTGATCCCGAGCATGCCTGGGTCAGCCAGCGGATTGCGTGCAATACCCTGAATGACGGCCCCGGCAATCCCGAGTCCCAACCCAAGAAGCAGAGCGATCACGATCCGCGGCAGCCTGAAGTCAAAGATAACCAGGTCATGTTCATGAACAGGGTCCAGTCGCAATAAGGTTTTGATCACATCCATGACCGATATGTCGAACGTACCGTTCGTCAGACTGATATACACTGCGGCTGCGATGATTGCCGCACATACGAATATGACGGTCCATAATCTTCCCCGCTTCCGTTCAGGCATGTTTTCCCCCTCCTTTGGTCTTGATCAGGTAGAGAAAAAAAGGAACGCCAAACAATGCGGTAACGACTCCGATCGGTGTTTCAAATGGGGAATTGATAAATCGGCTCAGAATATCGCACCAGGCAAGAAAGATGCCGCCCAGAATGGCGGAACAAGGAACAACCCAGCGATAATCCACGCCGAAGAAAAAACGCGTGATGTGCGGAATCAACAATCCGACAAATGCAATTTTCCCGGCCAAAGCCACGGAAATCCCCGTTAAGATAACAACACTCAGAATGGATAATGCTTTGACCCATGCGGTCCGCTGCCCCAGGCTTGTCGCCACATCATCCCCCATGGACAGAATGGTAACGGACTTCGAGAGGATCAGCGCAAGTGCCAATCCCACCACGGCAAAGGGAATAACCAGCTTCATCATGGTTGGGTCCATCTGATGCAGTCTGGCGTTATACCAGAAACTGATGGTCTGGGATACCTGATAATACGTTGCCACTGCCTGGGACAAACCGCCAAGAAACGTGCCAATAATGGTACCCAAAATGGCAAGCCGCACAGGCGACATCCCGCCGGGCAGCAGCCAGGCAATGAAAAATACGAGTCCTGCCCCCAAAGCGGATCCCGCCAGGGAATAAAAAATAAGCCCTAGGGCAGACGTATCCGGCATAAATACCATGCATAGTGTGATGACGACGACCGATCCGTCCGATACCCCCATAATGGAAGGGGATGCAAGATAATTTCTTGTCATCCCCTGCATGAGAGCACCGGATACCGCCAGAAAAGCTCCGATCAGCAGAGCTCCGATCACGCGTGGAAGTCGTGAAGACACAATGATCTGATGATCGATGCTGTTCGTGTCAAATTGAAAGATCGCTGCTGTGACCGTGGAAACATCAATATTTTTGGCTCCATACAGAATGGAGGCCAGAATGGTGGCTGCTATAATCAGGGGTGCTGATGCAAACAGCACCGCCGGATTCATTCTTCTTTTTTGCATGGATTATACACGCCTTGCTCTAATTATTTGGTGAGCTGCTCAACAGCGGCCTCCAGGAAATGAATTCGGCTCCACGCCGGGCCTCCTTCGGCAAGCGGATCAATCACATTCACAAACGCATGATTATTTTGCAGAGCTGTCGTTTTCTGCAGAATTGGGTTATTCTTCAGATCTTCCAGTGCATTTGGCGTGTCCGCATTCTCCGTAGCTTCAAATTGGATAAACACTACATCCGGATTCATCTCAGCAAATTTCTCCACGGAGATCGCTTCCTGTGCTTTTGCTGCCTGAATCTCGGCAGGGACCTGGAATCCAAGGTCATTGTACAGAATCGGATTCACAAAGACCGACTCGGGATATACATACATCTGTCCGTTACGGATTCGAACGGCCACAACCTTTTTGTTTTTCAGTGTATCGCCAAGTTCTGCCTGTGCCGTTGTCAGGGCCGCTCTGTATTGTTCAATCTCCTTCTTCGCGAGATCCTGCTTGCCTGTCAGCTCTGCCAGCAAATTCAGGTTCGCTTCCCAGTTCGTCGCAATGTGAGATACCTGAATGAATGGGGCAATTTTGCTCAATTGCTCGGCCACTTCAGGCTTGAATTTGGTGGACCCCAGGATAATATCCGGTTTCAACGACAAAATGGTTTCGAAGTTTGGCTCAATCTTCTGTCCGATGGACTCAGCTTGATCCGTAATGGAGCTATACATCTCCGGGAATTCCCCGCCGAAGGTGATTGCACCTACAGGATGTACATCCAGTACCAGTGCATCTTCCATGGCTTCCATGGAGCCGGTAATTACGATCCGTTTCACATCGGTTGGAACGGTATATTCCTGATCCAGATATTGAATGGTTCGTGTTCCTTCTGCTGCCTGGGTTGCATCCGTTTCACCAGTGGTTGCCGTACTTTCAGTCTGCGCCGAAGTTTCCGTTCCTCCCGCCGCTTCCTCTTTATTACCGCATGCTGCCAGAACCGTCAGCATACAGATCAACGCCAGCAATAACCCCAACTTTTTCTTCATCTCTAGTGCTCCCCCTTCAATAGTCCAATTCTCTAATTGAGAATAATAATCATTATTGAATGATAAACAAGAATGACAAACAGAGCCATGGACTCTGTCCTGAATCCCTATGGATTATTTACCGAAACCTATTTATCATGTCATCCAGAATCCGTTCATTGGCTACAGGGGAATTTTCGAGCCAGGGGTCCGCCGTTATGATATACAGACGATTATTCTGCACCGCCTTGATATTTTGCCATAGAGCTGTTTTTTGCACATCCTCCCATACAGATAACGTTTCACTCTCCTGACACACCATCAGGAAAATACAATCGGTCTTCATTTCGCTGAGCTGTTCCATGCTAATGGGTTCGTTGTATACGGTTCCGTGCGGACTGGAATAGGCAGGTCTGACCTCCAGATCACCATAGAATACGTCTGACATGGAATGTGAACTATACCTTGTAAACTGCTGTTTCAGCAAACGTACAACGACGGCTGTTCCGTTTCCGATTGCCTGCTGAACCTTCGCCTTGGCCTGCTGGACTTTGAGGTCATAGCTTTTCAGCCAGCTCCGGGCATCCTGTTCTGCTCCAACATGCGCAGCCAGCGTCTGCAGCTGTGACCGCCAGGAGTGTTCCGAAGATGCTATATATTGCACAGGTGCAATCTCTTCAAGCTGCTTTCTCTCCTCAGGCCGCAGTTGATCATAGCTGATGATCAGTTCGGGTTGATGCTCCCGCAGAGCCTGAATTTTGGATTCCCATTCCAGATCAAGCCGATAGGCGCTAAGGTGCACCGGAATGTCCTTGCTGTACATGCGATAATAATAGGCTGTCCACTTCGGATGCAGCGGGGCCGCATACGGAATCATGTTCAGCGCCAGCAAATGTCCGGTCACGCCAATATGATAGGCTGCGATTTTGCGGCGGCGGCTGTTCATGTATACCGACGGGGATACGCCTACTAGTTTTTTGAATTTGCGACTGAAGTAGAACTCATCCTGATACCCGACCTGATGGGCGATATCCCTCAGACGAAGATCGGTGCCGGCCATAAATTGCTTCGCCCGGTTGATCCGAAGTCCTGATATGTAATCCGTGGTACTCATTCCATATCTTCGCTTGAACAAGTCCACATAATATTTGGGGCTCAGCCCTGCCATGCCTGCGAGAAATTCCACCGTCAGATTTTCATTGGAATGTTCATCAATATATTCTTTGGTTCGCTGAATTAACATTTGAGAATCTTCCTTAAGTGGTGCGTGAGCCTCTGTAACGTGAACCAGAAATTGCAGGAATTCAAGATGAGCATGAAAACGGCCCATGGCTTTGCCGCTGTGCCACAGGTTATTCAATTCTTCACAATGAAATGCCAGCTGAAGAGTGGAAGCCGCGGCCAGTTCCCTGCCTGATTGAAACAAAGGAGTATCCTTAATGAGCCTCAATGTACCTGAGTCACCCTGGACCTCCTCATACAGATCGAAGCGTACTAATGTTACTTCAGCACCTTCCTCCCCAAAAGAGGCCAAGCCAAACGTCGATTCAGGCACACACGAATACACGCCTTGTGCCCTGATATTCACGGAACTGTGATCCAGTGTTAATAAAGCTTCGCCACCTGTAACCATGACCAATATATAAGAGGAAGTATGCTGCTGGGGAAGAACCCATCCGGTAGTGGATTTGATCTTCTCAATATCCCGTAATTTTAAGGTCAGACGATCGAGCGGATGTTCGGAACCAACCAGGCGCTCCTTGTTAAAGTTTTGGGAAATCATCTATTTTCCTGCCTCCATTTGATAACCATTCTCATTCACTCTGTCTAGTATATCAAATTTCCCCAGGATGTCGCACGATTTATCCCCTTGAGGCAAACCTTATTGCCCTGCTCATCAATATCGGCAGCACCGAAATATGACCTTCATCTTCAAAACAACTAAACTCAGCGCTCAGGCCTTCGAGTCCTGTAGCGTTCAACCAGTGCGCAAACTCCCTGGATCGTTCCACTACACCGCTCGGGTGGCTTCCTTCCTGTTCCCCTGCCGCGAGCAACACGTGCATTTCTGCCCCGCAATTCTCCACTCGGGAGACCCATGATTCTCTCTGCTGTGCAATCCATGAAGAATTCCAGTGGATGGACGGGCTGCCTGCAATGTAATGACGAAACGTTCCCGGATTGCCCAGCAGCATCTGCAATACAAACAACCCGCCGAGGGAGTGCCCTACGATGGATTGTCTGCTGCGGTCAATGGAGTACATCCCCTCCACCTCCGGCTTCAACTGTTCCTCGATAAAATGCATGAACGCTTCTGCTCCGCCATGCTCCGGCCAGCTTGCACCATCTGGTCTTCTAGGCAGATCCGCTTCCGAAACGGGCATCATGAGATCGTAATGTCTTTCTGGCGGAAAAGGCTGACGGGCTGCGTAACCGATCCCGACAATCACTGCCGGGACCACTCCCGATTTGTCCGAACGGGCGGATTGTACCCGCATGGCCTCCACCATGGTGCCAAACACCGCGTTGGCATCGAGCAAATAGATCACGGGATATCCGCTGGCGGGCGGCGCACTATCCGGAACAAAAACTTTGATCCGATATTCGCGTCCGCTCTGCTCAGCACGTACTTTATATTCAGATGTTCCTGGCAAAATCACCCCGGGGCTCATCCCATCCTGATTCATAACTTGTTTCAATGTGATTCCTCCTTGTGGATGCTGCTGTAATCTCCGATTATATCCAAGGCACTCCATTCCTGCCATGGACGATCTGCCGGGTCAGATATGGATAATACACCGCTTCTATGAGAGGAAAATAAGAATGAAAAAGACCGGAACATGGTCCGGTCTTCATTCGGCCGCAGGAACCGCGGCCTTTTGCCTTTGGGATTCCTTACGGTGTCAGCATGCCTATAGGTCGCTTTTTAACTTGGAGAACAGAGCAAGATCGATGTATCTTCCTTTTTCAAACTCATGCTGCCGCAGCAGCCCTTCCTGTTGAAAGCCCAGCTTGTGCAGCAAACGGATCGAAGCCTCATTCTGCGGTTCCACTTTCGCTTCGATTTTGTTCAATTGCATGTTCACGAAGCCAAAATACAGCACGGCATGGGCGACCTCGGTCATGACCCCCTTACCCCAGTAATCGGGATGCAGGTCGTATCCGATCTCTGCTCGGTTATGTATATCTTCTCTATTGAGGAACCCACAGGTACCAACGACCTTACCGGACCCCACATCTTCAATCATCCAGCGCAAACCGGACTGCTCCCTGAAAATCTTCGCATACCAACGCATCTCATCCATCGCATCATCTACAGTCTCAAAAGGCGTAAACGGCATAAACTCAACAACCGTTTCATCGGAGTATAATGCCAAAATATCGGGGGCATCCTGTTCTTCCGCTTCTCGCAGGTTAAAACGCTCGGTCTTAAGTATAGGGAATTCGTCAAATGCAAACGGGGTACTCATGGATCGTCTCCTTTATGATGGACTGTCATGAACCTTGTCTTCAAGTATATGGGCAGGTGTCTTCCATGCCATTGTACCAAAATATTCTAAAAAAAGACTCCTTTCTTGCCTAGCAGATGATAAAGAGCAATCACCGTACTAATCAGAAAGGAGCCTTGCTGAACACGTTTAACTGTTCCTATCCATACGTGCTGGCCATTCTAATCGATCACAAACCATGGATAACGGGACGGATCATCATACAGAAGCCGGATTCGATCAGGTGCGCAACCTTCCTCATCAAATACGAGCAGTTCATTTTCCTCCTGCAGCCAGGATACGGGGATTTTGTAATCCTCCTGCGGGCCAATCTGCCAATAGCGTCCCAGATGATGCCCATTCAGATGAAGGGCTCCCTTGCTCATTCCGGTAAGGCGAAGCATCAGATTCACTTCGTAAAATTCCG
The DNA here is from genome assembly GCF_047246825.1 of Paenibacillus xylanilyticus. Lineage (GTDB taxonomy): Bacteria > Bacillota > Bacilli > Paenibacillales > Paenibacillaceae > Paenibacillus > Paenibacillus xylanilyticus_B. Next base: position 840,672 of record NZ_JBFOLB010000002.1, read on the forward strand.
AAACAATGGGACGGGAGAAACGCCAGCGGTACCACACGGGCTGACCGTATGAACGATCAACCACAGGATTGGCAGTACCATTGCCACCATGATGGGCAATAAGCGCATTGGCCTCGTGATTACCTGATTTGTTCGATGGATCGGGTGTCTGTGTTCCCCACTGCTGTGGAAGTATAGCTTCGCTGCCTGCCATGCGCCAATTGGTCAGTTCATCTTCATTTCGATACAAGATAAGCTCAAGACGATTCAATGGGGCTTTGCTATAAGGCATCTCCAGTGTATTGACCTCGCCCGGTTTCACATAAGGTGATAAATCCACCGTATGGAATGAAAACCAATCCTGGTATCCTTCCATGGGTACATCGATGCCATTGATTCGCAGTCCCTTGCTTACTGCTCCAACCAGAATGGCACGGTCCATGTCATCCAGTGTAAAGCTCCTGCTCAGCAACGGGTTTCCCTCCAGATAATTCCCCTCATCCAGATGAACCATCCCAGCTGCTGCTTGCCAGTCTCGCCGGATATCCTGAACCGAACCGCCAAGATACACAGACCCAGCTAATCCTTTGCTCTCTCCCAGAAACGGCGAGAAATTCAGTCGGCCCATATGCTGGACCAGGATCTGCAGTCTGTTCGTTCCTTCGGAAGTCCTCACTCTCACACCCGCTGCACCAACCTGCCTCACCAGTGCCTGTTCCACACCATTTACATATATTCTTGCCGTATCCTGAAGAGCCGGCAGAATGAGATGGCTCGAACCGCTCGTATCACTGTGGAAGTCGCATTCATAGAGCAGATATCCGTAATCCTGTCCATATTGCGCAAAGTGCTCCGGCTGTCCGCTTGACGATCGCCCTTCCGCTTCCAACGTTACACGCGATACGTCCGGGGAATCGGACAACTTCGGAGGCATTGGCGGCATGGTCAGCTGAAGCTGGTGAGTTCCTGTCACCGACTTGTGAGCACCTGTTTCCTCCGCGCGGCTGTACTCAGCCACTGCATCCCGATCAATAAGGTCGCGTCCAGTCAGCGACTGTTCACCATCGGTCCAGCCACCGAGCAGCAGAATCGTGCGATCCGGATCGGAGATCATGCCCTTTACCTGACCGGATGGTAACAGGTCAACCTCATCAAACCCAATGGCATAACGCAGCTGCTCCTGTTTCGTACCTTCGATTCTCCAGGTGCGATCCATCGCTTTACTGTCCAGCACCATGATGCGGAGAGGAACGCCGCCCGCCTCCAGACGAACCGTTCCTGGTTCCCGGAAATGGAACAGATCGAGACGCCGAACATCGCTTACCGGATCATGATCAAGAAGCAGCTGCATGCTGCTGCTTATAACTCGAAGTGAGGGTGCCTCCAGTTCAACAACCGAACGCTGTCCCGTGTCTCCTACAACGAACAATGTCCGTTCTCCATTCACGATCTCATTGCCCGTAATCAGTGCGCCACTGGTCAGAAAGACATCGTCCGCGATTCGGATCCGGTCGAAAACGGGAACAATCTGACCCGGGTTCAGGACAACAGGAAGCGTCCGTCCTTCTTCAAGCGTAATGGACAGCGTCTCCCGTTCATCTCGAAGACTCTCCAAAAACCAAACATTCTGGTTACCAGCACGCCTGCCTCTTAAGGAAACGCCCGCCGGAAGGCGTACGTTAATCTCTGCTTTTGGAACCTCTTCGCTCTCCATCAGAAATGATCCGAAAGTATTCACGAAATAAGACCACTTCTTGGTTACGGCATACTTAGGTGTTACACGCCCGTATTCGTTCAGCGGCGCATCATAGTCATAGGAAGTGACCATAAATATATCGCTGCTGCCCACGGTTCTTCCGCCATATCCACCGAAATTGGTCCCGCCATAAAACATGTAATGGCTGATTCCGGTATACCCGGCACGGAGAATCTCCATCAATCGTTTTTCCAGCAATGGCGCTGTTTTCTGAATGGCAGATGGCCCGCCCCAGTTCTCAAACCATCCTGTCCAGAATTCCGTAACCATCTTCGGGGTATCCGGCTGTTTCGCACGAAGCTTCGCATAATGCCCGTCAGCGCCCGACCAGAAGTTAGCCCCTTCAATCGTGCCCTCTGCCCCACCTACACAGGTGATAAGCGGAACGTCGATCCCGCGGCGCAGAAGCCCATCCCTAAGCACATTCATATGATCGCTTGCTGCGGCGTCATCCATCAGATACCCGTATTCGTTCTCGACCTGGACGAGAATAACGCTGCCTCCGTCGGAAACCTGGCGCTCGCGAATGATCGGTACGATCCGGTCAAAATACAGATCCACATAGTGCAGATAGGTTTCGTTGTTTTCACGGAATTTTACATTCGGCTTTGTTTCCAGCCAGTAAGGGAATCCGCCAAAATCCCATTCCGCACAGATAAACGGGCCTGGACGTGCGATGACCCACATGCCCAGTTCTGCACACAGATCCAGGAAGGCTCCGCAATCGCGATCCCCATCAAATGCCCATTGACCTTCCTCAGGCTCATGTACGTTCCAGGCAAAATAGGTATCAATACAGTTCATGCCGGCCAGCTTGGCCTTAACCAGCACCTTCCGCCACTCTTCCCTCGGCATCCGGAAGTAATGAATCGTTGCACTGTTCAGAAATACACGTTGTCCATTCCACATGAAGCTGTACTGATCGTAAGTAAGCTCTGAATAAATCTTGTTTTCAGCCCCAGGTTCTACACTCTTCTCCTGCTCATGAAGCAAAAGGGATGGTTTCTCTGTCAAAGCGTTTTCCCCTCCTTCTTTTGTGTTTGAGTTCATATGTCATTCGTTTATTCTTAGCCAAGTGAGTCCATATGCGCCTGTTCCATCTATTTACCGGCTTTCAACGTTACGTCTTCCAGAACAACCGTTGTTACGGAATTGTCTGCCACAGACACTTCCAATCCATTGGCATACACCGGAACGTCATCAAGCTGTTCCATATTTCGGTCCGGTGAGGTTTGGTAGACCTGTGCCTTGGATGAATTCGCGTAATCAAAAGACTGCAGCTCAAACGCCTTTTTCCCGGCAGACAGCTCATTGCGGATGACAAGCACCAGTCTCTGACGCTCTGCGTCATAGGCGGCCAGCGTGCGGCCATCATCGGTCGGAATCATCTTCGCGCCCGGACGAATGAACTTGGTGAACTGGGCCATGCCGTAATACTGTTTGGTCATCTCATACTTCTCTTCCCCGTTAAAATTGGCGTGAATGAAGCCCCAGTTGTTATTCGCGCCTTCATCTTCAACCGCCTGCCAATAGACCCAGGCCGAAGGCTGCATGATTTTCAGATCAAACATGATCCGCTCGGCCAGCTCCTGTACCGACGTCATGTCCTCATGATTGTGCGGTTCACTGCCTCCTGTACCATACTCGGACATCCACAGTTTCTTGCCATGGCGCTCAGCCAGCGTGCGCAGCTCCTCCATTTTGCTTCCATTATAAGAGTGCGTATTGATCTGGGCGATCACATCCAGCGTGTCCTGATCATAGATGCTGAAATTGTGCACCGTCTCGTCAATGCTGTTGTCGTCCGCAGCACTGATAACCGTACCATCCAATCCCTTGCTCTTCAGCGATGCAGCCACCTTCTTAATGATCTCGGCCTGCTTGTCGTTGGTAAAATGGCTGCCCTCCTGCATGTTGCCTTTCTTCCACCAATCCGAGGAAGGTTCATTCAGCGGATCAAGCGTCCGGAACGTAATGCCCCATTCATCCCGGTAATGCTTCACCACTTCGGTCAAATAATCGGCAAAGGCATCGTACTGATCCTCACGCAGATTGTTCCCGCCATCTACGGCACCCGTGACCGATCCGCTGATCGTCATCCAATAGGGTGGCGAGTTGGAGAACGCTTCAGCAATGTTCACTCCGCGTTCCAGCGATCCCTGCAGTACAGCCCGCTGCCCTGCGTCCGCCTCCCAGTCCCACTCGCCGGGTTCAGGCTGGAAGCCGGGAACATCTCCGCCGGGGCGAAGTGCCTTCATCTCCGGGTTTTCCTCTCCGCCGATATTGTAGCGAACGATATTCAGTCCCAGCCCCTTTTCCGCATCAAACACGAGATCCATGACTTCATCGACCTTAGCCTGATCCTTCCACCCCCCCAGATCGTTGGCCCACCAAGCAAGCGAGGTTCCCCAGCCTTCAAAATGGTCATAGGACTGCTCGAGCTGCAAGCGTACCGGTTCACCCTCAAATGCAAGCGGCCTGGACTGTTCATTAGTAAAATGATTCATGATCATTCCTCCTCCCGCCAGAAGCGCGATCAGGGCTACACCCATCAGGATATAGCTCCGTTTGCGGCTGCTGCGTCGTTTGTTATCCGCCATGGTTGATACAGCCCTTTCTCCATGCACGTTGATGACATTCACCTTGATTCACGATCGGTTCAATCACTGTACGCACCTCCCGTTACTTGATTCCGCTGCTGCCTCCGCTAATGTTGGCTTCATAGACATAACGCTGTCCAAACAGATAGACCAGAACCATCGGGATGGTCAGGAACAGGGAGGCAATCATGACCAAGTTCCATGGCGGCATCTGTCCGCCACCTACCGTGGTCAGGAGCTGAACACCGAGCGCAAGCGGCATTTTCTCCGGATCATTGATGTAAATGAGTGGTCCCATGAAGTTCCCCCAGTTATAGGAAAACGAGAATATGGCGATGGCCGCCAAAATGGGATACGTCAGCGGCATGATGATCTTCCAGTAAATTCCCGGATGTCCCATGCCATCGATCATCGCTGCTTCATCCAGCGACTTCGGAATGCTCATCACGAACTGGCGGATCAGGAATACGTTGAACGCTCCCGCAAAGAAGCTCGGTACGATGAGCGGATAGAATGTATTGATCCAGTCCAGATGACGGAAAATGATGAACTGCGGCACCATCGTGACCTCACCTGGAATCATCATCGTGCTCAGCAGGACGATAAACAGAAACCGGCTGCCTTTGGCCTTAATACGGGCGAAGCCGTAAGAAACTACTGAAGCCGACAATACCGATCCCACGATGGTGAATACGGTAATGATGATTGAATTTTTGAGATAGGTACCCAGATTGTTGTTGGTGAAGATCGTGTAGAAGTTCGACCATTGAAACTCCATGGGCACGAATGTAAAGGCCGATTTTACCGTGGTAGCGTCACTCGCCAGCGCGATCGAGATCATGTACAGGAAGGGCGAAGCAAGCAGCACCCCGACCAGAATCAGAAAAATGTAGGATATCGTTTTTTCCGCAGTGGATGGATTACTCATTGGCTTTTCCCTCCTCGTAGTGCACCCATAGTGCCGATGAACGAAACACGACCAGGGTGAGCGCCATGATGATAATGAACAGCACCCAGGCTATGGCTGAGGCGTAGCCCATTTTGTAGAACTGGAAAGCATTCTGGAACAGGTAGGGAACGACCATCTGGCTCGCATTGTCAGGTCCGCCTGCTGTAACAATGAACACCTGCGCAAACGTCTGCAGCGCCCCGATCATCCCGGTGACCAGGTTGAAGAAAATGACGGGTGTGAGCATCGGGAAAGTAATATGGAAGAAGGACTGCGTGCTCTTCGCCCCGTCAATGGCAGCAGCCTCGTACAGCTCCTGGGGAATGCCTTTCATACCCGCCAGCAGCAGTACCACGCCACCCCCAACTCCCCAGAGGGACATGAGAATCAATGCAGGTTTGACCCAGTTGGGATCGAGCAGCCAGGCAGGACCTGGAATGCCGAAGATCGACAGAGCCTTGTTGATCAACCCTTCGGTCGGTGCCAGCAAATGAATAAAAAGCAGCGAGCTTGCTACGACCGGAACGACCGAGGGCAGATAGAACAATATGCGAAAAAAGGTAATGCCCTTGATTTTTTTGTTCAAATAATAGGCAATCCAGAGGGATATCGACATGCCCAGCGGAATGGAAATCAAGGCATAGAAGAACGTATTGCCCACGGACTTCCAGAACAGTGGATCATCGGTGAGCAGCGTTTTGTAGTTGTCGATACCGATAAATTCCGGGGTCTGGAACAGATCCCAATTGGTGAAGCTCATATAGATGGAAAACAGGATCGGACCCAGGGTAAGCCCCAGGAAACCGATCAGCCAAGGCGAGATGAAGAGATAAAACCATTTCCCGTCTTTTTTTCTCACGTTAAGCCCTCCCCATGACGTAGAGAGCAGATGGAGATTCGCACAAGTTCATGTGCTGCGCTCCATCTGTCCCCCTGTCCATGCTATTTGTAGAGTCGTTCCAGTCCACTCTGAATTTCGGTTACCGTATCATCCAGTGAGGCCTTGTTGTTGAAGTACACACCCAGCTTGTCGTTGATCAGTTTCATCATTTCGTTCCATTGCGGGTTAAACGGTTCGGCATAAATGGTCGATTCGCTGAAAGCAGCCATGTTGATCTTCTTGCCGCCGTATTCGGCATTCAGGAATTCATCGCTGGACAGTCCCGCCTTCGTGGCCGGTGCATCCTGTCCTGCCTTGATCATCGGCATCTGTGCCTCAGGCGTCGTCAGTGCTTCAATGATCTTGAACGCTTCCTCCTTGTGTTTGGACGCATTCGTAATGGTGAAGCCGTTGAAGAACGCGTTCGTCTCACCCCATACCGGGGAGATATCCCAGTTGATGCCTTCCACCTTGGCAAGTGAGCCGATATTCCAGAATCCTGTGGTCTCCATCGCGATTTTGCCTTGAGCGAACAGCGGGTCTGCGCCGATATTGCCCATGTCGGCAATCTCCGTAGGCGTCGGTCCTGCACCGTGCGTGAAGATCAGGTCATTCATGAATTGTAGCGCATTGCGTACCGGCTCAGTATTGAAGGTTGGCTTGCCGCTCTCGTCAAACAGCGAGCCGCCATTCTGGTAGATCAGCTGCATCCATTGCGGCCACCAGCTTCCCGGGTAGTACCCCCATTGAACCGTCTTGCCATTCTCCTTCACCGTCAGCTTCTTGGCTGCTTCGAGCAGGTCTTCCTGAGTCCAATCCTTGGTTGGGTATTCCACACCAGCCTTGTCGAACAGATCCTTGTTATAAAAGAGCACCATCGCACCTGCGCGGTCCGGCATACCGAACTGTTTGCCGTCGTACTTCATGAGGTTCGCGATGTCATCGGAATAACGCTCCGACATGTTGACATTGTTTGCCTGGATCATCTCATCCAGCGGGATAATCTGATTTTTGGAGGCGTACGCCTGATAGTTCTCGGCAATCATCATGATGTCGGGTGCAGTTCCGCCCGCGATCATGGTTTGTACCTTCTGGTCATAATCTCCGGCAACCACGTTGAGCTTCACATTAATATCGGGATAGGTTTGTTTCACAATGTCGAGTCTCTCCTGGTAAATCTTCTTCTCATCCTCCGAGCCCCAGATCGTCATGCTCAGATCAACCTTGCCGCCGGCTCCACCGGCCGAATCGCCGCTGTCTCCGCTGCTGCAAGCTGTCAGAACCATGACCATAACCAACATTACTAACGAAATGACCTTTAAACTTCTTCTCATACGGTACGCCCCCTCGATAAATGAATGGATGACCACACTGAAACCCATTTCATGAAATGGGTTTCATAAAGCTTAAAACTAAAACCCGTTCCACTTCATGAAAGGGGTTTCATTTACGGACTCATTATATTTCACCTTCCGAGGGAATGTCAACGCTTTCTTTTCCAGATGTCCGTCCCTTTATCGCTTCGCTTGCCCTGTGCTCTGACGGATGATCAGCTCCGGTTGCAATACGGTCTGCTTCTTCGCCTGTCCCTGATTAATCAGCTCATGCAGCTTGTCCACCGCCAGCTTGCCGAGCTGATACGTGTTCTGGGACACGGTCGTCAGTTCCGGAATAACTGCACTGGCCAGCGGCGTATCATCGAATCCAACGATGGAAATATCCTCCGGAATCGACAAGCCATGCTCAATCGTCGCCTTAATGGCACCAATGGCCGTGTAATCGTTCACGCAGATCACTCCTGTCGGAGGGTTGTCCTGCTCCAGCAGCTTGGTCATCTCCCGTTTGCCGTCATCGATGGAGAAACTGCCGAGCAGCTGGCGGTCCTTCGGAATTTCAAGCCCATGCTCCCGCAGTTTTTTCTGCACGGCCTTCACCTTGACCATGGTCGTGGACAATTCTCTCAATCCGCCCACAAAAGCGATATCCCGATGCCCCAGTTCCAGCAGATGTTCAACAGCCAGTACAGCACCTGCCGCTTCATCCGTGTAGACCCGGTGGAAACCTCCTTTGGGAATATTGCCATTGACCAGTACAATTGGCATGCGTTTGCCCATATCGATCAATTCCTGTGCCATGTCATCCGGACAGTGCTGCATGTTGATCCTTCCGCCGAGAAAAATAATGCCGTCAACCCGTTTCTCCCGCAAAATGGACAGGTACTCGGACTCCCGGTTGTAGTCTCCCGCCGTATTGCACAGAAAGAACGTGTACCCCAATCCGCGTGCCTCATTCTCGGCGCCCCAGAACACTTCCGGGAAGAACGGATTGGTAATGTCGGGAAGGATGATGGCAATCGTGCCCGTCTCTTTCTTGATTAGACTGCGCGCCTGCGCATTGGGCTGAAACTGGTGCTTTTCAATAATCGACATGATCTTCTCTCTCGTGCTTGCACGTACGGGTGCCGTATCATTGAGCACCCGGGAGACGGTCGCTACAGATACATTCGCTTCTTTGGCGATGTCATAAATGGTGATCGGTGTCATAAAAGGAACCTTCCTTTGTCTCTAATTTTCCTGCTTATCATACCAGATAAGGATGGGGGATGAAATGGGTTTCATTCAGGTGAGCGAATCATTTTACACTGGATCACTGTGCGGTCAGAACCATCTTCCGATCGCTGTTATCCCCAGATTTTTCTGATTCCCTATATATAAGGGGAAAATCCGGGGATAAAGGCGAACGCTCCGCTTCTACAGATTGGTTCTGTCCTCTCCGTTATTGTGTAATTGTTTAGTTCAACTTATATAGCGTGTCAAAATAAACAGCTTGCTGTCGGCATTTACGATCTGTGTGCCGTTCTTCAGCTGCACAAGGGGCGTATCCCAGTGGGTATGCCCGCAAAAAACAACCGTCTCCGGCCCTGCCTCGAGGGCCTGCCGGATCAGCGGTTCACCCATGAGCCCATGCTCGGGAATGCCCGGGCTCTGGTGCAACAGCAAGCAATCCGGCTGCTGCTTCAGCAGCTTGTTCACGGATTGCAGGTAGTGCTTCTCCGGCAGCCGGTTGGGCTTGTCCGGCCTGCCGATGATGCCGCCCAGGCCAGCGATGCGCAGTAGCTGTGACTGGACGGCGCCCCGTGGCACAGGACCACCCGGTGGGCCTGCGCCAATCACGGCTGGGACATCCATGTAGTGGATGCCCTCGCCGCTTTGCAACCGATGAGCGCCTGCTACATCGGTAAGGTCATGGTTGCCGTCTATCCCGGCAACCCAGCCGAAGGCTTCCCGGAAGGCAAGCCAGACGGGAACCGGATTGCCGCTTGCTCCTCTTTTGCCGCGCCGGGCATACAGGTCGCCACACAATAACACACCCACACGTCCTGGATCAATCTCCGGCCATTCCACCTCCAGCAGCAACCGGACATGGGCAGGCAACATTTCACCAAGCAAACGATCCATGCCTGGTTCAGTACCAGTCGTCATATCGGTGGTTTTCTGATGTCCATTCTCCCGGGGGACAGGTATGATGCCCTGCAAATCCGACGCCACAATAAGCGCATCCACGCCCTCCGGCAGACCGGAAACCGTGCCATGGTAAATGGGCAGCTGTGCTTCGGCCACGTCTCCCCCGGGTATGGCATTCAGATAATTGAATCGTTCGATGGGTTCTTCATTCAGCTTGGTGATTTTCATGCAAATCTGCCTCCTTCGCTGACAAAACATGTTCGTGTTCTCGTTAAATCACACTGTAAGATGTCATTAGCGTTTATGTATGGCTCACAAGCTTGTTAGCTTATACATGACACAATTTCTCGTTAATTTCCTTTATTTTGTCGTCGATTCCCCTTCTATTTTACAACACTCGCCCATATATTAGATTGTAAGCGAATTCATAAGGTGATTAGAGGAGTGTGAACGACGTTATGATCATTCAGGTCAGCCCGCTGGCAGAATCAAGACTTAACGCGATGCTGGGAGATCGGCCAGGCTATTTAAAGCTGTTTTATGACACCGATGGATGCGGATGCGACGGCACTGCGGTCCTCCTGATCGTTAACGAACCGGATAGCGACGACATTCCGATTGAGTCCGGTACGCTTCCTTTTCTCATCAACAAACAGCAGCAGATCTACTTCGAGTCCAACCTGCGTCTGCAATCGGAAAACAGCTTCCCTTCCTATCGTCTGAGCAGTGATTCCATGATCTACGGCAGCAATGTCAAGGTCCATGATCTTCGGGATACGGCAAACGCTTCACCAGAGCCGCTCAGCTGGTTCGTCCGCTGATTTATTTTACTACGCTTAATCACATATGCAAAAGCCGGTGCTCCAGTGTGGAGTGACCGGCTTTTGTTATGAAACGCACGGTAAGTTATATTCTTATACCAAAGTTTCTCTTATTGCAATGCCATCCTCTATAAGTTGCCTCTTGACCTAACCGGTTTTCAAGTCTACATTATCATGTAAGCTATTTAAGCCTAAAAATATCCGCGAGAGGAGGAGCTCTTATCACACAATACTATGACGTCATTATCGTTGGAGCAGGCTCCATGGGGATGAGTGCAGGCTATTATCTGGCAACGAGTGGGCTAAAAACCCTGCTGATTGATGCGTTTGATCCCCCACATACCGAAGGGAGCCATCATGGAGAGTCCCGATTGATTCGCCATGTGTACAGCGGGGGACCTGATTACATAGCCATGGCGCTTCTTGCCCAGAATTTATGGCAGGAGCTGGAGGATATAACTCGAAGTAATCTGCTTGTTCGTTCAGGGGTCATCAACATGGTTGATCCAGACTTCCATTCGTTTCGCGACCGGTTGACTCATGCAGATGCAGCGGGTGTGCCATATGAAATCATGAGTGCAAGAGAAGTGATGAAGCGCTGGCCAGGGATTACCATACCCGAACATTACGAGGGCATGTATGAACCGGACGCTGGTTATCTGTTCAGTGAACGGTGCATTCTGGCTTATCGACAAGCCGCAGAACAACAGGGTGCCACCCTGTTGACACATACTCTTGTGGAACATGTCGAATGTGGCCCACATTCCGTAGCGGTAAAAACGTCTGCTGGTGATACATATCACGCGAGTAAGCTTATACTCAGCACGGGTGCCTGGTTTCAGACGTTGAAACCGTTCGTGGACCTCCCGATCCGCGCCGTACGCAAAACGGTAGGATGGTTCGATGCACCGGAAACATTGTTCGGCGAAGAACATTTCCCTGGTTTCACCATATCCGAACAGGAAGGTGTCTATTACGGATTTCCCAGCATCGGCGGAGCTGGAGTGAAGATTGGCCGTCATGATACGGGACCAACATGGACGCCTGGAGAGCCTCAGACAACGTTCGGAGCGGAAGAAACAGACGAGGGTGAATTGCGGAGGCTGCTGGAGCTTCGAATGCCACTGGCGGCAGGCCCATTGAAGCGTGGCAGTGTATGCAAATACGAAATGACGCCTGACGAGGATTTTATTATTGATCGTCACCCGCTGCATGAGCATGTTTGGCTGGCAGGCGGATTTTCGGGTCACGGCTTCAAATTTGCTAGTGCGATTGGCAAAATACTGTCCGATCTGGTACAGACAGGACATACGGACCAGGATATCTCGAGGTTTGCCCTGTCCCGATTCGCCAAGACGGGCATCTCCTCAACACCCTAAATTCAAAAGACGTGCAGGGATATCATCAATCATTACCGATTGTGCTCCCTTGCACGTCTTCTTCATTTACACCGTTTAGTTAAAGCAAATGACCATTATGATACCTACTTAATTCGCCAGATGGTTACATCATTTGCTTACATCATTTTTTACTTCGTTTTAAACCTCGCTGCTTCCTCAGCAAGCCGTTTGGTCAAAGCATCAATCGTTTGCACCATCTCTGCCAAATGTTCCGTCATGCCTGCTTGCTCCTGCATCGTGGCGGTCACTTCCTCAACCGAAGCAGATACTTGCTCACCGGAAGCAGACAGGTTCTGTGCTGCGCCAAGGACATCATCCTTGTCCCGCTCAATGGATTCGATCTCGGATGCTATGGCTTGTATCTGGTCCATGATCTCATGCATATTTTGCGTGACAAAGGTGAATGTTTCCTTGGTTTGTCCAACACTGCTCTTATGCTGTTCGGCAATGGTCTCAATGGCCTGTACGCTGCGGTTGTTCTGCTCGACATGTTCGATCGTCTGCATCACAATCCGTTTGATATCCTCCGATTGTGCTGTCGTCTGCTCCGCCAGTTTACGGATCTCCGAGGCAACTACGGCGAAGCCGCGTCCCTGATCACCCGCTCGCGCAGCCTCAATGGACGCATTGAGTGCCAGCAGGTTCGTCTGATTCGCAATTTCGGCAATCGTACCCGTAATCTGATGAATACCGGAGGAACTCTCGGCAAGCTGCACTGTTATTTTTGAAATATTGCCGACTTCGATCTCGTTCTGATTGTTCACGGCTATGAGCTTATCGACGACCTCATGATTGTTTTCGAATGCATCGGTAATCTCATCCGCCTTACGTTTCACCGCCTGCGACTTCTCGTTCACGCTGGCAATTTTGCTTCCCACGTTCATGAATTTATCCACGATGGATTCCGTATCGCTTGCCTGTGATTCCATCGCCCGCGAGATTTCCAATGCCGTTGTTGTTGTTTCCGCAATGGTTGTGGAAGTCTGCTGTGTGGACTGATCCAGCTCGGTTGTACTTGTGTTCAACGTTTCGATAGAGCTGTTCATGCTGGAGATCAGCTGCCTGTTGGCACCCGCCATCGTGTTGAAGCTGTCCGCCAGGTCCTTAAACTCCCCGCTGTATTTCCCTTTTGCCTGAACGGTCAGATCTCCGCCTGCGAGCTGTCTGAACAAACCGGTCAGTCTGGTTATCGGTCTTGTTACCATAAGGGAGATCAGAATTCCGGCTGCAATGGAAATTGCTATGGCACTGAACAGCACGATATACATTTTCGTTGCCATGGATACGAGCGGCTTTCGCACATCCTCGTATGTATCCTCCACAATTATGGTCCAATCAGAGCGTGGGATTTTCGAATAGAACACCACTTTTTCTTCCGAGCTGATTTCCCCCTGTTGCAGCTGTTCGCTTGGAGGCAAATCAATCAATGTCTGATATTCCCCGGACTCCATCTTTTGGCCTGCCATCTTCTCATCGGAAGAATTAAACATGACCGTACCTACACGATCCAAAATGATGACGTTACCCTCTTCATTAATCTGAATGTCTTGCAGCTGGTTAACGAAGAACGACGTTGTTGCGGTAGACACCAGCACACCTTCCACTTGGTTGTTATCATTGTAAATTGGCATGGCGAACGCCGTACCCAATGTCCCGAGCGTTTTCGAAATAATCCCGTCGCTGATTACATTTTGGCCTTGAATGGCCTTTTTGAAATAATCACGATCTGCACGTTCCCCCTTGAGAGCCGCCGGATCATTCGCGGAAACAATAGTCCCTTCCTTATCCAGCAAAATAATATTGCTGTTGCCTTCCATCCCTGCGAGACTGTCTGCCAATATGCCATTGGCTTTGTCGATCAGCTCACTATTTTCCGAGAAAAATTCATCATTGCTCTGTTCTCCCGAATTCCGTATTTCGAGCAAATCCTCAAATGTACGATGTGTAGTAATCAAAAATGTAGACTGCTCCTCCAGGGTTAGCGACGTAAACAGGCCCGCACCGATCCGGTCGGAAGTTGCCTTAATTTCGTCCTTGCTTTTATCCAGCGTGATGCTTTCTGCCACTCTATAACACAGAATTGCCGTCGCTACCAGCACGACACATACCAGCACACTGATCATCAGCGGCAATCTGACCCTGAAGGACATGTTCGCCATGCTTCCTTTCACCTTACCGAATAACTTCAATACAATTCACCTTCCATCTCATGATGTAGTCCATCTTTTATGTATTTTCTTTATATCGGTATTTATCTGTGAATTGTTCAGTGGAAACAGCATTTGATTAGAATGTTTTGAGCCGGGGCACACGTATACAATGAGTTAAAACCTCCCCAGGCAGGGCAGAAGGTGCCTTGCTTCTTTTCATATTCGCGCAGTACCTCTGCAGTTCTTTTCCCAGATGCATCTAGGACAAAGGGGGCGCCAACCGATTGATAAATATAGACTTTGGTTTAATACAAAATATGACATCACTTACGTATAATTAAAGAACTACATATTCATTAGGGAGAGAACAGAAATTGAATACAAAAATGCCCACATTATTAAACGTCATCCGTGCCTTATTGGGGGTGCAGACAATTTATATCGGGATTGCCATGGGCTTTTTAATCTACGATATCCTGCGGCATAGTGCAGATTACGCCGCGTTTCCACTATCCGATCAGGTCGCCTACTTCACCGATGCGGGAATTCGTATTCTGCTGATCCTGGGACTGCCGATTTGGACCATGGTCTTCATTGCTAAACAAAGATATAAGCTGACGATCACCTTTATGACCCTTACCTTCTTGTTTACTGCTGCGTTCCTCCAAAATTTCTTGGTGCTGCTGCATCTGTTTATGCTGCTGGTGCTCCTGCTCCACAAACCGAGCAAGATGTATCTCAAGCAGGAGGCCCCTGTGCGGCAGTATTCCAAGCGGGATTTGCAAGTATAGATTTAGTAGTGGAATGGAGTCTGTGAACAATATGAAAATGCCAAAATGGTTTAACGCCTTTTACTCTCTGCTCTGCCTCAAAGTTGTTTATGAGGGATATGCTCTTTTGAAAACAATCTCGTTGTTACTAAACGGTGTGCTGGATAATGCCCCTGCTGCCCTAGCAGATGCCATTACCCGGTTTATCCTCCTAGGCCTGCCCGCAATCTGGATCGTGGTCTGCATTGCCCAACGTAAGTACATCAGGACCATTTTAGCGCTGGTTTTGGCGTTACTGTTGGCCGTAGCCATGCCACCCACCTGGGGCCAAACGCTATACCTTTGTTCCATCCCGTTCCTTCTGTTGCATAAGCCGAGCAAAGCGTATTTAAAGCGTTCCAAGGACGAGCCCTCCACCATTCGAATTCCTGCCAAAAAAGCTCGTATGTAAAACTGATTCCGGCTTCGTTTATAACTGTTTTTCATGTGACAGCATACCCCTGTTACGAAGACCGAAGGATAGAATATATTACAAAAAGAGAGCCTGACTAAGCGTCAGGCTCTCTTCTGCATGTTGAAATATCTAGTGGCTGAAGACCCTACCAACACAAGTGAAAGAAGCTTCTTACCAGTCAGAATTCAAGTGAATTTCTTTCGCCATCATGGCCTTCATCTTTTCTTAACCCAGCTCTGCAATCCGCTTCCCTACGCGTGGAAACAATTCAAAAGCATTCTCATAAAACACCTTCTCATGATGCTGCTCCGGCACGAGTCGGCGGATAAATTCTGCATACAGATCAATCGGCGCGAGCGGCCAGTCGGTTCCGAACAGCATTTTCTCGTAGTGATCGGAATATACCAAGGCCCGGCGGAAATGATCCATGAACAGAGGCTCATTCATGAATCGTTCAAAATGCGGCCGATCACCGACCACAAGGCCGGACAAATCCGCGTACACGTTAGGATTTTTTGCCACCACTTCGGCAGCATCCATCACCCAGGGATCACCCAAATGACAGATCATGAAGTTCACTCCACGCTGTTGAAAGGCTAATTCATCCACGGTCAGCGGATGTGCATACTTCAGCAATCCATTCATCGAGTACGTATCCCCTGTATGAATGACGACGGGCATGTTGTACTTGGCTGCAAGCTCATAGATCGGTGTATAAATCTTATCATGAACGTAGTAATGGTAGTATCCTGCGTACAGCTTGATGCCGGCTACCTCGGGAGCTTGCAATCGTGCTTCAATTCGGTCAAGTTCGTCCTGTGCGTATTCACCACCAAGCTGATTCGGGTTGATACCAACACATTCCATAAGGAATGGCGGCACCGCTGCTTCCAAATTGAGGCCCATCGGATTGGGAGAACTGGAATCCGGGAACGCTCCCTTCGTCTGCTCCGTAACCCCCATTCCAATACCAAGAATGACATCGTTCTTATTAAACTCCGCCTTGAGGCCAGCGGCAGTGTAGTCCACTTTCGACAGATCGATCGCCGTTCGATGGAAACTGTCGATGTCCGACAGATGAATGTGAATATCAATGATCGGCATAGGAAGCCTCCTTATCGTCATTAGAGGTTGCAAAGGTTAGCTGTAGAAGGCTGCGCATATCCTCTGGATGCAGAGTGAGCTGCCCCAAGATCAGATAGGTCGGCTTCATCCAGACCGTTTCCCCATTGGGAATGGACAGATGCTCACTCACATTTAGACCGAGCACCTGGTTGTTCGCAAATGTCCAAGCGCTCTGATTGGGATAACCATCTACGGCGTGCAGCATGTTCTTACGCGAAGCCGCTCCCACCCGCAAGAGCCCATTCAAATGAAGACCCGCATCCACTTTCCCGAGAGGAAAAAGCCCTTGCTCGGGGTGATCCAGCCAGCCCTCTTCAAAGACAAGCGAAGTTTTAAAGAACTTCTCCTCCGTAAGCGAATAATCCGTTAGTGCCAAGCCGCTCTTGTTGGTCACTGAATGCAGCGAACAGAGAACAGGAACGCCGGGCAGCATGAGGTAATGCTGGTGTACGGTGATTCCCCGATTCGCTTCATGCTTCTCAATGGAGGTCGTGATCCGAACTCCTTTCCAGATGTTACCGTACTGATCCTTCTGCTCCGTCCAAGCCGCACTTCTCTGCTCCAGCTGACGGCTGAAACCGTTCATACCCGGGATACCCACACCAAGTCCACCGTACCATGGATTCCACCAAGAACGCGGCGCAGCTTCCGGATATGAACTATCCAGCCATTCCTCGCTCTGGTACTTCAGGGAATGCACGACACTTCCGAAGCCAGGTGCAGCTGCCATCGAGAGAACCCCGTTGCTCACTGTGTAAACCGTGCCTGCTGGTCCTTCTTCAATCACCCGATCGACGGCTGATCCCTTTTGTGGAAACCAGAGGGCAGTCCGTTCCTGAACGCGATCCTCTCCACGATAAACGGCCCGAACCTTCCAGCCGAATGCGCGTATTTCTGTCGCAACCTTTTCCTCAGGGGAGAACTCCAAAAGTGCGGAGCGCAGATCCTGCTCGCGGTTTAATTCCATATCAGCAGCCAAGTGCTCCGGTGCACCACCATTCTGCACGTACAGTTCCAGGTTTCCGGCGAGTGGAACCATCTTCCGTTCGTTCAGTTCCGCTTGCAGCGTGCCCGAGACAAACGGATTACCGCCGCCCAGTACCAGCTCAAGATGGTCATCCAGCACAGGCACAACCGGATCGGGCTGTTTACGGGCAAAAGAGCGGAAATCCTGCCACTTGGCAAAGGTGTTCAACGCAAATACTGTAGCCTTCGTCCGAACAACGGCTCCTGCCGGAATTCGGCCTAGATCATGCTCCAACCCCAGCGTGTATTCCGGACGAAGCAGCTTCAGGGAAGGGTCCCAGTAGATACCGCATGCACCATACGCTTCCTTGCAGAACAGCCAGTTCTCCGTGATCTGTGCGCTATCCCAATGGTTCGGGTCACCGGCGTAATCATCTCCCATATCCACATAGCGGCCTTGGTACGGGAGAATAAGCCTGCTCCCATAGAAACCGAAGTTGGTCATCAAAAACATGTTCTCTTCCAGTTCTGCACTGCGAGTATTGCCAATTTCGTGGTAGAATTCTGCGATCCCGTTTGCAGACAGCTTAACGACGGACTTGATCTGCAAACCTGGGAAATCCTCCGAATCATACAGTGCTTCGAGAACCTGACGTTCTCCTTCGGGGTAGATGTTCACTTCTTTCGCCTGTTTCTTGGATAACTCTTCTGCAAAAGGCTTCCCCAGCTTCGGGTAGGTCCACCAGAACGTGTGACGTGATCCAGGATATTCGATCCACATCGTATTATCTTGCCTGCTCATATGGAGGGAGAATGCGCCGTTCACGGCCACCCACTGCTCTCCATTTTCTCCACCATATCGTCCATGAGTTCCCTTCATCAGAACAGACAACTTGGTTGTGAATGAGACTGCCTCTTGGCCTGCCGGAACCGCCGTTACCTTTATTTCTTGCGAATAGAGACCATACGAACGCAAGGTGAAAGACACTGGTACAGATGTTTTGCCTTTGGCAGGAACGGTGAAGCGTACCGAACGTTCTGCCCACTCCAGGAATTCATCCTCTGGCAGGTCAAAAGCGAACTCCGCTTCGGAATCATAATTATTTTCCACGTTCAGATACAGCTCGGCCGGAATGCCTGAATAGAGCTCCTTCACAGGCAACGCCGCGTTGATCTTGGCCGGGAATTTCGGGACGACGCCCATACGGAACTCGGCTTTCCTGCCACCGATTAACCATGTGCTGGCGACAACAGGATGGGTTTTCATCTGGTTCTGTTCCTCTGTAACGGGATCAAGTTGGAACTCGCCCTCCACGATGATCGTCTCTCCCGGTGCAACTGCTTCAGCAGCATTCAGAGCAAAACGAATATTTTTGTTATCCCGTCCCTTGATCTCGAACTTCAGCTCGGACGCTGAACGGTTCTTGATCCGATAGCGAACCTTGTATGTGGAGCCGAAGACCAGGTCATGTTCGTCGATCTCTGTGAAGATTGCGTAATCCGGTGTTTCGAGAGCGCTGAGCCCGCGACCCGACTTCTCGAACTCGGCGCGCAAGGAGATATCTCCCTTTTTCCAAGTGTAGTCAAAGAAATCGAAGCCACGCTCACGTCGACCATCCGGCTCGATAACGAGTTCACGCGTGCTGTCTGCGTACCAATCCAGCTCCTCAAAATAAGGAGCAAGGGCCTCGGTCTGCAAGATGGTCGGGATGAAATTCATCAGGTGCACAGTGTCATCTTTTTTCTCCCAGAAGAATCCGCATTTCTTGTACATCGGCACAGCCTTCGTGTTGCCTGCCCAGGTGAACAGATCCAGACGGGGCCACCCCGCTTCCACGGTTTTGCGAACGGCGTTCAGGATCAGATTGCGTCCGACTTTGTAACCATGATAATCGGGGCGCACATTCAACAACGGTACATAGAGGGCATTCTCGTCATGGCGGTAGTGGGCGAAACTGCAGAAGCCGATTACCTCATTCTCATGAACGGCAAGAAAAACATGAAGATTGGACGAACTCTCCATCTCCCGGCGCACGGTATCTTCCGTTCTCTGGTTCGTGCCGCCTCCCCAGCTTTCATTGCTGCGGTTCCACATATCAGCGAGTGCGGCAGCATAGGAGTGGTCGTATTCGATAATGCGGATTTGTTCTAGATTTGAGGTTACTGTCATGTCTCTATCCCCTTTGCTTTATGTATAGTGTCTTCGTGCTCATACAAAATGGGCTTGTTCGACAGCGACAAAGATGATAGAGTCCCCGTTTGCTGAAGCTATCGATAGTCTTATCATACTATAAATGGAAACATTTTCAGATAATCAAAAATATTTCTTTTTTCTGTCCACGTCATGCTCTGGATATAGATTGGGCTGACATTTCAATCTAAACGGATGTTTAATTGAAATAGTTGTTGCAAACGGAACGTTGTTCCGTATATAATCGGAACATGGTTCCGCTTAACTCCGTCCTTTAGCATAACAAGGCGGCGCAGGTCACAAATTGATGCAAAAAAGGAGATTATTATGATGATGGAAATCAAGATTAATACACCCACCCCCGTCTTCTCGGTGAAACCGGTAGTGCTATCAGCCCCGGACCGTGGTGAGGATTTGCAAGTGAGAGTGTCTGCACCGGTAATTGGTCGCGACTTGCCTATTATTATATTTTCCCACGGCTTTGGCTGGTCATTGGATGACTACGGTCCGTTGGTCGACTTCTGGGCTGCTCAAGGCTTCGTGGTCATTCAACCTACCCATCTCGACTCTAGGACGTTGAACCTTCCTCCTGACGACCCCCGTACACCACTGATCTGGCGTTTTCGAGTCGAGGACTTGAAGCGCATCCTCGACCAACTTGATCTCATTGAAGCGTCCGTTCCCGGGCTCAGTGGACGCCTTGATCGAAGCCGTATCGCTGCAGCCGGACACTCCTTCGGCGGCCAGACGGTAGGGATGCTGCTCGGCGCACGAGTCCTCGATGCCCATGGTGAACCGGGAGAGAACATGTCCGACTCGCGGATCAAGGCGGGCGTGTTGCTTGCTACGACTGGAAAGGGTGGAGCTGACCTTAGTCCGTTCGCGGCTGAGCACTTTCCCTTCATGAACCCAAGCTTCGCGGACATGAGCACGCCGACCCTAGTGATCGCGGGAGACCATGACCAATCCCCACTGACTACTCGGGGGCCAGACTGGTTCACCGACCCGTACTTCCTGAGTCCAGGCAGCAAGAGCCTGCTCACCCTCTTCGGGGCAGAGCACTCGCTCGGCGGCATTTCCGGTTACAGCGTTGCGGAGACAACAGACGAAAGTCCTGAACGAGTTGCCTTAATCCAGCAGCTTACACTGGCTTACCTATGCAGTGCATTTGGTATTGATGATTCCAGCTGGGTAACAGCATGTTCAGCTCTGGCAAAGAGCGACAGTCCGCTCGGACGTATCGAGTCCAAATAAGGAATTGGTGATCGCATCAATTTGAAAAAATAACAAAGCTCAATCAAGCATCTTTTAACAACTTATTGACGATCATTTTGTAGATCGGACGAAATAGTTCATACCGGGACGATACTCGTTTCGGAATGCTTACGAGTATAGCTTGAATTATGTGATAGCAGTCTTGAACACAAATAATTGTATAAAAGGAGATACCATGCGTATGGAAATTAACATTGGCTCGCCTGCTCCAACCCTTTCGTTCAGTCCGGTAGTCCTTTCAGTTCCCGGTCGTGCTGTAGACCTGCAAATGCGGGTAACCGCACCGGCGACCGGAAGCGAACTTCCGATCATTCTTCTCTCGCATGGGCATGGTCCATCCAATCATCTCTCCTCACTGAACGGATATGCACCACTCGCCAATTTCTGGGCAGCACATGGATTCGTCGTCATCCAGCCGACCCATCTGAGTTCGAGAACGCTGAACCTCGGTTCGGATCACCCCGAGGCGCCGCTATACTGGCGATCCCGGGCTCAGGATATGACGCATATCCTTGATCATCTAGACATAATCGAGTCCGCTGTTCCGCAGCTTCTCGGGCGCCTCGATCGAAGCAGAGTCGCCGCAGCTGGCCACTCCATGGGTGGGCATACCATAAGCCTGCTGCTGGGAGCGCGGCTCACCGATCCTTATGACGGAACAGAAGTGAACTTGGCCGAGCCCCGGATCAAGGCGGGCGTACTACTTGCAGCACCCGGCAGAGGCGGCGATGCACTCAGTGCATTTACGATCGAGAATTATTCCTTCTTCTCCACTACCGATTTTTCTGAAATGAAAACACCTGCACTCGTTGTTGCTGGGGACAAGGACAACTCCCGTCATCTGACGGTTATGGGCGCAGATTGGCACACTGATCCGTATTTCCTTTCCCCCGGACCCAAATCTCTGCTCACACTGTTCGGTGCAGAGCATGGACTCGGTGGAGTGTCCGGCTACGATGTCGCCGAGACGACGGATGAGAATCCTGAACGGGTAGCTGCGATTCAGAAACTCACCTGGGCTTACCTCCGTACTGAACTCTATCCGGAAGATTCCGCATGGGATTCAGCATGTATGGCTTTGGCAAGAGAAGATAACCCGCTGGGTCGTATCGAAACCAAATAAGAAACTGACTGATTGACTGAAGGATCGCATCAACTTGCCGCGGGGATATCACTCATGCTCAACATATTCCTCCGAATAAAAGAAAAAGGAGCCATCTCTATGGCTCCCCTGTTCAATCGTATATATCTTGTTATGGCAGCAGGAACTTGACCCGTTCCTGCTGCCATTTTTCTGCTTTCTGTGCAATCCGTACAATGACCACGAGCCTGGAAAGAAGCTCGATCCATGGGCACAATGCGCAATCTTTATCTTTACTTGGCAGATGGCTGATAGCAATGAAGCCTTAAATATCAGCAGTAGGCACTCGTTTACAGAGTCGCACGATAGCGCAGTCCGTCTACGAGCAGAGCAACCATCTGCCGAGCCTGCATGGGATTACCTTTATGTCCCGCAGCAGATAGACTTGCTACTGCTCGGAGCAAGTCATCCGGTTCAACATCCGCACGTACCTCACCAGCAGCGGCAGCAGTTTCAAGCAAGGTTCGAAGTGCAGGATTCAGCCGCTTATCAAAGTAAGCCGGCAGGGTCTCATATGCCGGGTTTCCCGAATGCAGCGCCGCCGCAAGTCCACGCTTGGCTGCGATGAAGTCCACGTATCGCTGCATCCATCGCGCCAGAGCCTCACCGGGTTCATACTGCGTTGACAGCTCAGCCGCCGCATCTGCACAGGCATCGACTTCCTGCCGGAATACGGCCTCGATCAGATCCGAGCGCTGTGGAAAATGACGATATACGGTGCCAACTCCGACACCGGCTTTCTCTGCAATCTCCCGCACTGGAGCGTCCACTCCCGAGGCGGCGAACACGGTCATCGCGGACTGGAGTAAAGCATTAATGTTACGCTGTGCGTCGGCGCGCACAGGTCGATCTGTGTGGTCACGAGTTTTCAAGCCATCACTGGGGTTTTCCGTCTTGTCATTCATCCATTAGTTCCCCCCCCATCCATTTATCCTCAAGTTACACTCACGGAATTCATCCCTTACCAATTATCCGAATTATACTATTAACACCAATATGGCTCAACCATATTTCCGTTTATAAACCTTTGTGAGACGGATTGATTTTTAACATGTTTACAAGAATCAGAGAAAAGAGTCCTCGTCCTATACGAATGAGGATTCCCAATCAATCTAACACCCTATTCAATCAATGCCTAAATCAGTTGCTGCTTCCGTTTCAAATATACAAACAGTACCACGCCCGACGCCGCACAGATCACTGCACATAAGCCGATGAATCCATACCCCGCCTGCAGCCCGCGCAGCAGACCCATCTGCGTGGTTGAACCATACGCGTTCTTCACGCCTTCAATGACCCAGCCAATGGCATAGTTGCCGATGACGCTTCCAATCCCCATCAGAGTAACTGCAAACGTAATGGCAGTGTCACTGCCGTTTGGATACCTTTTCGCTATAAACGCCATTACAGTTGGATAGATCATCGCAATACCCGCACCCGACACGGCAAACAGGAAAGCCAGCCCCTCACCACCTGCGATTGCCGCGAACGTACATACACCAGAGAACGCCGAAAACACAATCAATGAAAGTACAAAACCAATCCGGTCCGTAAGTGGACCGAGCAGCAGACGTCCCAGCGAGAAGCTGAGGAAGAATGCAGACAGCATCCCCGATGCCTTAACCGTGTCCCATGTATAAGCTTTCTCCAGGAAGTTTACAAGCCAGCCGCCCACGGCCAGTTCAGATACCACGCCAAAAGAAAGTATCAGCACCATCATCCAGATGGCCGGATCACGTGTCAGCATCTTCAGGGAAACCCGGTCCTCATGCGGAAGATCATCCCCCGGAAACGTGCTTCTCAGCGCCGCAATGATCGGCAGCAGGCAGAGGGACAACATGGCCAGATACATGCCGCGCCAATCCAGTTCATGCCCAAACACCGTCAGTGACATGACGCCCGTTGCCAGCAGCGGTGCTACCGTAGAACTCAGTCCATAGAAGAAATGGGACAGGTTCATCATCATGCCTGTATTTTTCACAAAAATCCGTGCTCCCAGAATCGCCAGCGCGATCTCCAACATGCCGTTGCCGATGTACATGAAGAAGTACGATGAAGCAAAGAGTGGATATGTATGGGATAAATAGATGAACACGCCCGAAAGAATCATCGAGGCAAAAGAGATAACGCTAACCGCCTTGATGCCCCATTTGCGGACAAGGATAGCGGTGAACGAACAGGCGATCAGGTACCCCAATGCGTTCAGGGACAACAACGTCCCGAGCTGTTTCTCGTCCAGATTGAAGTCGAATTGAATGCGCGGAATCGCCGGCCCTTTAATGTTTTCCGATATGCCAAACACGATAAAACCAATAAAGATCGTCGCCAGCTGCATGGCATACATCTTATTGAACTTTTTCTTACTTGCTTGCTGATCCAAAATAAGTACCTCCAATGATTTCAGAAAGGAATATTACACTTTACTACTACGATTGCAGTACGATCTTCCGATTGCTCTTACGTGTAAATTGACTAGCTTTACTTCTGTCTTTACCACTTTTTCTCGATTAACTGGATACGGTAGGTCAAGCTCTCCAACGTGACAGCAACCAAGCCGGTAACATATTCGCGCCGTGTGTCATTCTGAATGATAAGCTGCGGCATGTGCTCCTGTGGTATGGTTTGCAGGCAGCCCTGCATCAGATCATTTTGCATACCAGAGTCCATCGTATCCCCTGTGATGACGATTGCTGCCGGGTTAATAATGACAATGATGGATACCAGCGTTTTGACCACAAGCTGATGCAGTCCCTCCGGAGTTTGAAGCAGCCGAAGCTGTTCTTCCGTTGACACTCCAAAAGGCAGATAAGACACCTCACCGCTAAAATGTGTGTTCCCTTTCAAAGGGTGGCCGTCAATGATGAAACCTGCCCCGGGAAAATGATTTTTCGGAAAAGTGACCACCGCAAAGTTCTTCTCTTCCTCAAAATGCTGCTCGTTGTACAATCCGTACACCGTCAAATTCATGTCGTTATCAATGATGACTTCCACATCATCGAATCGCTCCTTGAGCTTCGGCCCCAGCGGCTGACCTGCCAGTCCCGGCACATCGCAAATGCCAATAACTCCGTTGTGTGCCACCCCCGGTATACCGATCCCAATTGCCTGCACATTGTTGTACTGCTCAATCAAGGCTGCTATCAAATCCTCCACAGTCGCTACGGTAATCTCATCCAAAATGAGCGTCTGTTCGTCTTTCATCTCGCCATTGAGATTGGCCTGAAGATGCGTGATCGAGTGAACGCCGCCCTCTGTTCGGATAATCAGGCAAAGCACGCTGGCAAAGTCCGCATTGAATTGATATCGACTTGCAGGTCTTCCCCCGCTTGATTCATCCGGTCCCAGATCAATGATCTCTCCCGTTTGGAGCAGCTCGTTCAGGATGGTGCCACAGGTAGCAACACTGAGTTTCGTCAAATTTGCAATGGAGGACTTCGTACCAACGCCCGTTGATCTGAGTGTATTCTTCACCAGCTCCACATTGATTCGCTTCACCTGTTGGGTGTTGTGTGATGTAGGTAGCATTTCGAGTTTTACGCCTCCTTTCGTTGATTCAATACCATTCACTGAATGTTTTTAAAAGTATTTTAATAATTGAAGTTTAGGGGGATTCCTATGGAAAGTCAATGCTTAATTGGAAGCGGGAACATTAATATTGCTACAAGGGTTATTGCACCATATTATATTGACAAAGGAGATTATGGACTATGAGGAAAAAGCGACTATCTAGTATCTGTATTATTGCGGTTGTCTTAGTCATGCTCAGTGAATTATTCATATGGTCCTCAGGGAGAATTGGATTAATCAATACAGCGAGTAGGATTATCTCAGATGCACCTGATATAGAAATACAGGGCAAGAGATTATCTTACCAAGGAACAGTGAGTTTTGAAGATAATCATAGTCTTGAGAAATATGCATCAAGTGATGATGGTGAAGTTCTATACAAAGCAAAAGGTACACCAGTACTGCCACCATGGATTTATGTTAAAAAAGGTGGGAGCATCTTTTTTCGATATAAAATTCCACAGATCCCTTGGCGCATGTGACTTTTCAAACCAACTCCCGAAACTAACTTACACTTAATAATCTTCTCCTCCCTGTTGACAAACCCTCCAAATAGGAATAACCTAATAACGAATCACTCATTCATTATTAAGGAGTCGTTCTCAATGGTGCAAGCCAAGAAAGACGAAGTCAGGAAAGATATTGAATACGCGGCGCTGAAGGTGTTCTATGAAAAGGGGTTTGTGGATGCCAAGATGAGCGATATCGCGAACGAAATCAATATCTCCGTAGGCAATATCTATACCTATTTCAAAAACAAAAAGGATCTGTTCTACGCGGTCGTGCCGCCCGATCTGGTGGATTACCTGAAGAAAGTATTGGTCGAGACGATCCACTTCGATAACCAGAACCTGTTCGAGATGGAAACGGATAGCGAAAGGAAATCGGCGCTGTTACAGGAACAGGTCGACGTATTACGTAAATACCGGAACCAGATCATCATCATTTTCGAAAAGAACAAAGGAACAATCTACACCAACGCCAAGAACGAGCTCGTCGAGACCATGATCGAAACCAAGAAAGCCTATCTCAAAAAGCAGTACAAGCATTATGAGATTGGAATGGAAGAAAACCTGATCTTGCTCGATATCCTTGCTCACAATGTGATCGACATGAACCTGGATTTACTGAAACGGGACATGAGTGAGGACAGCCGCAAGCAGATTTTCGAAGCATTGTATGTATACCGGTTGTACGGCATGAAGAGTTTGAGCGAATAATGGTTGTAGGCCTAGCCGGCGCAGCGTGCAGATCAGGTCAAAACAAACTTGGTCCGCACGCCAAAAAAAAGTCTAAGATACGAATCCTATTTTTTTGACCCAAAAATGAATTAATTATTCATTATTAAAGTGTGTTACATACCAAAGGAGGAAAAACGATATGAAAACAGGTTATGCATTAGTAAACGGCCACATCATTAATGGAGACAAACAACGAAATATGGAGAAAAACATGACCATACTCGTGAATGAACAAGGAAAGATTCAGGCTATTGGAAAATCGAGCGAACTGACCATCCCGAACCACTATGAGGTCATTGATCTCTCGAGCAAATACGTGATGCCAGGACTGATCAACGCTCACGTTCATCTCTTTGCAGATGGTAAGCCCTTCAGTCTGTCGGTCAGCGAAGGCATGCTGCAATTCGCATATGATCGGATCCTGAACACGAAATTCGGCAAAGACGTTTTGAAAAAACGAATGAAACGCAATGCGCTGACCGCACTCCACGCAGGCGTAACCACGATGCGCAGTGTCGGCGAATTCTTCTATACCGATGTGAAGTTGCGGGATGAAATTAATAACGGTGAATTTGTTGGTCCCAATCTGCTTGTCTCTGGATTTTTCCTAAGCGTAACGGGAGGACATGGCGCTCCTTTCCTGGCTCTGGTCGGGGACTCCCCATGGGAAGCGCGAAAAAATGTACGCATCAATGTTAAACACGGCGTGGATCTCATCAAAATCTGCGTGACTGGCGGCGTTACGGATGCAAAAATGGTCGGCGAAGCCGGCCGTTTACAGATGACAGTGGAGGAAGTTGCAGCGATCTGCGATGAAGCCCATAAGATCGGATTGCGCGTGGCAGCTCACGTGGAAAGTACGGAAGGTGTCAGAGTTGCGTTAAAAGGTGGCGTTGATACGATTGAGCATGGCTCCGAGATGGACGACGAGATTATCAACCTGTTCAAAAACAATCCAAATGCCCTGAATGGCTATACTGCCCTTATTCCTACCTTTCTAGCTGCTTATCCCTCCGCTTTACTCGATACCAGCGTAACGAAGGTGAGCGCAACCGTGAAAGAAAACTCCAGACTCGTGTATACATCCATGTTAAAAAGTGCGAAGCAGGCCATCGAAAACGACATTACCATCGGTCTTGGTACCGATGCCGCCATGTCGTACGTGACTCACTATGACATGTGGAGAGAGATGGACTACTACATCAAACAGACCAGCCTTAACAACAAGCAGCTGATTGATATGGTGACCCGAACCAACGCGAAGATCTTGGGCATTGAGGACGTTACAGGTACGGTCGATATCGGAAAGCAGGCAGATCTGATCGTGCTGGACCAGAATCCGCTGGAAAACATTGAAGCACTGTCCGATGTACGCATGGTCATGGTCAAAGGAAATCTAATTCAAACACCATCTGTGACGAGAATACAAGAAGTAGACGATGTTCTAAACTCGGTTTGGTGAATTCAGGAGTGAAATCATGTTAGGAATATTAGTCAATTGCTTTTCCATTATATTCGGAAGTACCATTGGAGCTATTTCCAAAAAATTTGTAAATGACGGATATAAGGCCATCCTGTATCAGATCATCGGGATAAGTGCAGTCATCATCGGCATCAGTACAACCATGGACAGCATCTCCACCAGCCAGTATCAGGTCATGTTTGTTATCTTTCTTACGGTAGGCGGGATTATCGGTCAACTGATTAATTTCGATCAGATGCTGTCCAAGATCATGACCCGCTTCTCGTCCAACGGTCTGAATGAAGGATTAACCGTCGCGATTTCTTTGTTATGCTTAGGGTCGATACCGATACTGGGACCGCTGCAAAGTGCGCTGCAGGGAGATAACACGTTCTTGCAAATCAACACCATTTTCTCGGGGATTACGGCATTGATTCTGGCTTCCTCCTTCGGCTTTGGCATTATGTATTCCGCGCTCATTTTATTTGTCATCGAAGCTCTGGTCTTTTTTTCAGCCGATTTCATCTCCGTATACATGACCGCAAATATCATTAACGAAATTACCCTGATTGGCGGTATTCTCGCGCTCTGCACCGGGTTGAACGTCCTAAAGATTACGGATATCAAAGTGTTGAATCTGCTTCCGGCCTTATTTATTCCCATATTTGTGTTATAGAGTCAGAAGGAAAACAAGTGTTGATCGATCTGAAGTAAACAATTATACTTGTAAAATTTGGTAGACAGAAGCAGCTAAGAGGCTTATCCTATTTGGATAAGTCTTTTACTGTATATAGGAGGAGATCTGAATAAAACTACTAAAGATTTTTTTATTGTATGTAGCTTGTTTAATTGTGACTTACATATTCATTGCCATAGGTACTGTTGGTCTGTATTTGGGTTCTGCCCTGATACTCACCTTGCTTGTTTATATTTTAATTTTACTTTTAAAAGTAAAGAAAAAATGAAGGAGTACCACGAAAGTGGTACTCCTCAATTTTAATTTGCCATTCTTTACACGTACATCGCGAGCAACAATTTGTAAATCATCGCCGCTGCTTCCGCACGGGTGGTCATATTCCCTGCACGAACCGTATTGTCCGTATATCCATTCACAATATTGGCTTCGACTGCTGTATTCATGGCTTCCTGCGCCCAAGCCGGAGTTTGTTCTGCATCGGTGAAGCTTGGTTTGACAGCCTCTCCATTCGTTCCTGCTTGCACATCGCTCAATTTCAGCGCTTTCGCCATCATCACGGCCATCTCGGCACGGGTAATGGTGCGATCCGGCTTGAATGTATTGTCCCCGTAACCTGTCACGATTCCGGCTTGCACAGCTGCTGCAATCTCGGACTTCGCCCATGCGGGTACAGTTTCATCATCGGCAAACGAAGTATTGGTCGATACCGTTTTAAGTGCCAATGCTTTGCTGAGCAATGTAACAAACTCTACTCTTGTAATCTCCTTGGACGGTTGGAATGTTCCATCGGCATAACCTTGGATGACATTCATGCCAATCAGACGATCCGCATAATCGGATGCCCAGTGTCCATTCAGATCCGTCAGGTTCGCTGGTGTGTAGCTGGACACAACAAAGGTACCCAGGTGATTCACATTCGCCGTTATGGTTCCTGCAGCATTCGTCTCCCCGCCGACAAATACCCAGCTCTGACGGGCTTCATTGTAATAATAGATGGCCGGCTTAGTTCCACTTGCCAGATCTGCCGGATCAACATTCAGGCTCAACTCAGCCGGCTTGTTCAATGTCCGTCCGCCTGTGCGGCTAATCTGTACTGCCTGGCCCAGAATCTTCAGCGAAGCTGCATTTTGCAATTTGTCCTGAGTAACCACGGACAACTGTAAGGTATCTTTTACCCCAATGGCTCCAGCCGGTGCGCTGAATTCCACTACGTCTTTAATACCCGTTTGCACAAGCTGATTCGCTTCCACCTCTACCTTCACTTCAGTGGATGAATCGGATCCTGTTTCCGGAGCGGTTGGTGTTGTAGGAACGGTAGGCGTTGTCGGTACGCTTGGCGTACTTCCTCCCGAATTGCCACCGGAGCTGCCTCCATTGCCGCCACCTGATCCACCACCGCCATTATTCGAACTGGCTTGTACCGAAATGGTACGTGTAACTTCCTCTGCTGCATTACCAGCGATATCTTTTACGTTATAGCGAAGGGTATAGATTCCAGCCGCTTGTGTGCTTACTGTGCCATCAATCTGCACGGAACCGCTGATGCCTACATTGTCGGATGCCTGTGCTCCAGGCTCGTTGTAGTTATCTCCCACGTTCAGTGTCATCTGGCTGCTGCCTTGCAGCGTAATGACAGGAATTTCACGGTCTATTTTGACAACCACGGGTAGAGTATACTCCCCGCTCAGATCGTCCGTAGCTCGGAATAACAGGCTGTGTTCTCCAGGCTCGGTTACCTCCAAAGGCGTATTTTCTGAATAGGGTTCATACGTCTGGCCTCCATCATGGGACAGCTCAATGGTCGCCGAAGTGGCCGGTGCATATACCGCGCTGGTTACACTAACATTTACGGACTGATTCGTCCAGGTATCCGTATGATACGGCTGGCCGTCAGTGGTGGTCATATTGCTTTTCAGCACCAGAACCTGATTATTGCTGCCCTCTACGATGACGGTGAACATTTTCGTTTGAATTTCGCTGCCGCGTTGTACCGTTGCCGTCAGTTCCAATCGCTCATTGTTATCCGGCTGTGTCAGCAGTTTGCCTTGATTATTGATAAGTTCCGGTTTGGAGCTGGACCAGCTGATCGTCGCACCATGTTTCCCTTCAACAGGAAGGGTGAGGTCGGAAGTGACCGCGTTCAGGTCCCCCAGATCAATCGCTTGGAGCGTATCGGTTACCGCCTGTACATCACTGTAAGGTGTCGCACTCACGAAGATCGGATTGGAGTAGAACCATAGATCCCGGTAGTTGCTGTCATTAATTTCGTTGAAACGAGTTTCTGCGTCAGCTGTCGTGTTCTTCGGATCAAGCTGTGGTTCACCATTCACAGTCTCGCCCGGAACATTCATACCCAGGTTTGTCCCGCGCAAGCGGAAATACTGGTCTTGATTCGTCGCTTTGATCTTGTATGTGATGACATTGTAGCCTTCGGCATCTGTCGTCCAATCATCAGATGTGAAGGTAGCCAGCACTCTGGTGGAGTCGTTGGTATCCTTGTTATATGCGGCTGTTCCCTTCTCAGCCTTGCCAGTCACATCCCCTGCGATTAGGTCAACGTGATCTACCACGGGCACCTGTCCAGCAGATATGCCGCTGTTGATTGGTTTTTCATAGTTATTGCTCGCCGGGCTCTTGAAACGGATCTTCAGTTCCACTTCGTCGCCTTGCGTCACATTGAGATCTCCACCCATTTCAGCCTGAGCGCCTGCTCCGGAAGCGGTGAAATCCAGTGCGTTAATCAGATCTCCGAATACGGAAAAGGACTTTCCGGAACGAAGGCCATCCAGCACCGCCTGCATTCCGCTGCCCTCAACCCATGCGTAGGTCTTGGCATATTCGCCCGGGAAGTAACCACTGGAATTCGTGCCAATCGTCTTGAAATGGTAATCCGAGTTCCCATAGTTCCAGAAGTGGCGCCCTTCTCCCAGCAGTGCGTCCCATAGTCCGCCCACTTTGGCAACCATGTAGTCCACACCACCGTATGTACGGTACTTGTAGCCATCGTCTGCAGTCGGATTAGACAAGTTATAGGTTGTGTTGTACCCGCCGCGATCCGGTTCCATCTGGTTACCCAGCATGCCTTCAATACCGAATACCACTTGTGGGGCCAGATCATTGAAATCGCGGAAGTCCGCAATCGTATATTTGTTTTTGCCACGCGAAGGATGGTTGATCATCGCATAACTCGTTGTTGGATAGTTGGTTTTCAGCCATTCTATTGCGGTTAGCGCATCCTGGTGCGTCGTGTAGGCACGTTTGCCAGCCAGATCCCAAGCCGCTACGTCTGCTGGATCGAACAGTTTCGGATCACGGTTCGTGAAGCGATATTCGAATTCTTTGGCAGCTTCCAATGCTTCGGTTGAGTTTGGTTCATCTGTGAGAATCCCCACCCCAACGTGTTCATGTGTCGGCATGTCCCATTCGAAGCCGGAGAAGATCGTTTTGCCTGCATATTTGCCTTGCTCCTGAAGCGCCTTGATCTGTGGTACCTGATATTCATTCATCCCCAAGGACATCGGAATGGACCCGCCCGGAATTTCGTTTCCATCGTGATCCCGCTTGGATAAACGCAAATGATCCGTTAGCGCGATCCAGTCCAGCCCATATTGCGTTAGTCCCGCATCGAGGACGTTCTCCAGCGAATTCTGTGCGTCATCCGACTCAAAAGTATGTACATGCAAATCCCCCGTTTGCCATGAACCCGTTGCCGTGCTGTTGATCGGCGAGTTATCTCCCGCATCTGCATAGGTAACTGCCGCAGGAAAAGTCCCCATAACCATCCCTGTAGCCAGCGGTATCAGCGTAAGCATAGCGAGCATTTTCTTTCCTTTTTTATTGAACAACCTGATCCCTCCACCCGTTCTGTGTTGTTGTGCCGGGAGTAAATATAAGAGACTTTGAGAGCAGGGTCAACGCGTTGAAAGCGCCTATAGAAAATTTTACATATCCCTGCATTTTTTCATATTCCGTTTATCGTTTCTCTTCCTTTCTCTACCGGGGTCATGCTCTACATTGCTCAGTTATCGGGGTGAAAAATCTAGGTTGAAGCACCCGTTCGTGGGTGATGCAAAATTCAGAGATTGTTCACCATTCAGGAAAGTTCCACCACTGCTGTGGATGGCAGGAAAAGAATACAGCGAAATAGATGTGTTGAAGGGGAGAAATTGAAGGAGTTGGTAAACATATCAGGCTAGCCTTGACCGGGTCATGAAAAAAAGCACCCCCGAATTCATAAGCGCTCTGCGCCTAGACTCCGCGGGTACAATGCGTTCGGTCGTCATTTTGACCTTGCCTTTACATGTTTACTTTTGTGAAGCGAAAGTGAACGGAATGTGAAATCAAGAATAATCAATGATATATAAAGTAATACACCCCACTAACCTTCTAACCCGTTAAACTGCCGAAGCATGGTGGTGAAACGCTCCAGCTCCTTATCATCCCATCTGGATATACGATCATAAAAAGCGGACTCCTTCTCCTTGAGCGCACTCACCGTCGATTGCTGACCGAGCTCCGTCAGAGACAGCAAAACGCCGCGCCGATCATTGGGGTCCGGCTCCTTGCTCACATATCCCGACTTTTCGAGTTGTTTTATCAGACGGCTTACCGAGCTGCGGTCCATAGCTGTCGCTTCTGCCAAAGCTGCGGCACTCGTAGGGCCATAAGAGTACAGCCACCGCACCAGATGAAAAGCAGCAGGCTGCATGGTCGCATCAAAACGCTCGGCAGATCGGACATTGAGCGCATGTGAAGCACTAATCAGGGCATGAATCTGCTCACCAAGTGCCAACTCCAGCCTTTCTCTGTCTTGGGTTCTAATTGAATTTTCGGTCATTATTGTCGTTCCCCTCTCCTTAATACATCAAAGCAGGCTTCTGAATATATAGTTGACAAATATCAATTAATCTATATAGTTGATTTATATCAATTATATCCACCGACCCAGATCGTGTCAAAAGGAGACTTAACCATGAAAACAACACATCCTATAATTGTGATCACCGGAGCAACAAGCGGATTGGGACAGCTTGCTGCCATGGAACTTGCGAAGCGCGGTGCTCACCTTGTACTTACAGCCCGAAGCGAGGAACGTGCCGAAGCCACCCGAAAGAAAATTAAAGAAATCGTTCCTTCCGCCAAGATCAACTTTTTCTTCGGAGACTTGTCCTTACTGAGCGATGTAAAACGTATTGGGCTTGAGATTGCATCCGCTTATCCGCGTATCGATGTACTTTTGAATAATGCGGGACTTCATGCTTTTGAACAGAGAGTCACTTCAGAAGGGTTTGCCGAGATGATTGCCGTGAACTATTTGGCCCCTTGGCTGCTAACGCATACGTTGCGTAATTCCCTGATTCAGGCGGGCCATGCCCGCGTTGTGAACGTTGCATCTGAAGCCTCACGGAATCATGGCAAACTGGTACTGCCGGATGACTTGATGAATACCACTCCCTTTACTGCACGCGGTTCCTCTCCGATCTATGGCAAAACCAAACTGCTTAATATTATGTTTACTGCCGAACTAGCCAGACAATGGGATGGAACCGGAATTTGTGTAAATGCCTTAAATCCAGGCTTCAATGTTACAGGTCTCGGACGAGAGCTATGGTTTGCGAGTGTGCTTGAGCGCATTTTAACATTTTTGCACATTGGTGACCCGCGCCGGGGCGCGGACATCATGACTCGTTTGGCAGTGGAACCGACATTTGGTGAGGTTTCGGGAGGCTATTTCAATGTGGGCAGCGGAGCGGCGATCACTCCTGTATATCCGGGCGGAGATGCCGGAACGCAGAATAAGCTGTGGAAGGTGACGCATCAATTGATGAAAGAACGGGGCTTGGTGGATTAAAAGTGGCTCACTACTAAAGGAAAGGGCTGATCAGCCCCTTTCCTTTTCGCTACCTTGTTAATTAACTATCCGTTATTTTTGGAATTAACACTATAGATGATTTTGCTGTAACACAGTCTCCGGGAATCGTTTAACCATGTCCTGGATAAAGCCATCATTCCCGTAAATGGCGACCACGAGGGATTCTTTTCGGGTCGGCATTGGAATAATAATGGCTTGCTTTCCATTAAAATAATACCGATCCTTTCGCTCATCCCCATTATCATCTACATAGACAATGTTAACGAAATCCATATCATGACTCCGTGCTTTGTCGTGAATGACAACACATAAATATCGACCCAGCCTTTCTACGGATATGCCTTCTTCATCTTCTTCCCATACATACTCGTTGGGTTGCATTAGAAGCTTATTATCCGCTGATTTGGTGAGTATCGATGCTTTGGCATGTTCACCCTTTACATCAACCAAGAGCGCAGAGCGGTCATTTACGATTTTTGCATCAGCATATTGCAGATGATGAGTTTTGAGATAGTTCTGGACATCCTCCCTGGTAAGAGGATCACTACTTGAACCATGCGTGAGCATTAGCATAGATAACATCAATTCAAACAAAAACTTCATTTTATGTACTCCTTGTCTGTTGTGGATATTTGTACAACTCATTCTAATTTCTAATTTCATTATGGACTGAATGCTAGAATAAAAAGGCCGGCGAGTTCATTGACACAGC
The DNA here is from genome assembly GCF_047246825.1 of Paenibacillus xylanilyticus. Taxonomy (GTDB): domain Bacteria; phylum Bacillota; class Bacilli; order Paenibacillales; family Paenibacillaceae; genus Paenibacillus; species Paenibacillus xylanilyticus_B. Next base: position 876,144 of record NZ_JBFOLB010000002.1, read on the forward strand.
GCACTGTGAACCCGCCAGCTTCTTGCCATATTTCCCACTCTTCATTATTCAATATGTTATATCGTCGCAAACACGCTATCAAAACCTGCCTTTGACTTGGCAAACAGCTCCGTCGAATCAAGGTTTGATGCAGGTGCCAGAACTTCCTGAGCTACAACGCCCGTGTAACCGATAGCCTTTAGATTTTTGAGGAAACCGGTCAGGTCGATAATCCCCTCGCCTGGATACAGGCGCTCATAATCAAGCAATTCTTCAATTGGCAGATCATATGCATCATTAATATGAACGTGAACAATCTGTTCCTTTTTCAAATGCAGCACCTCTTCGATCCGCAAACCGAGCGTATGCCAATGATAGGAGTCCACCAACAAGCCTACGTTTGGAGCATGAATGGTCTCAATCCAGTCCAGGGTATCCTCCACACTCCAAATAAACGGATTTTTCCACTCCGTCCGCAAATGATGGCAGCCAACAAACTCCAGCCCGAGCCGAATACCGTAAGCACCCAAGATATCTGCACAGAGTCTCAATCGTCTGGTAGCCGCCGCCATGAATGATGCCGCAGGCTGATCAGTTGAGGGCAGAACATAGGTGCAGCAGTTGAAACAATTCAGTGCAGCAGAGGCTTCTGCCATTTCAACCAGAGATTTGAGTCCTTCACGAAATTGCTCTTCTGAGTTTCTCCAGTCCACCGTGAAATCCGCTGAACCGATGATGATATCGTTGCTTTCCAATAGGTGTGCGGCTTGCTCCTTGCCGTATTGTTGAACCAATGAGAGCGGATTCAAATCTACGGACTGGAATCCGTACTTGGCCGCATTCATAATATATTGTTCATCAGACTCGATCTTCCCCAAACCTGCCTTCGTTAATCCTCTAATCATCCCTATCTCCTCCTGTGACTCGTTTAATATACAACTGCTGCACCCTCTCAAGCTCAATTCAGGGTATAAATCCATAATAACAGCCGCTTCAAAAAAAGGAACCAGTATGTCCCATTTCTTTTATGGCGCAACCCTTTCCCGGTATCAGCGTAATAGAAAAAAGTGGAAAGGAAGTTGATACCATGACGACATGGCTCAAAAAAATTCAGTCCCCCACCATTATTTTCTTTTCATGCCTTTTGGTAGTTTCTATGATCGTTGGCTTTCTATCCAAGCCTTATTTTACAGAACACATATTCTATGTAGACAATAATAAGTACTCATTCGATCGCAAGCAAGGAAACCAGATGATATACCGGAGTGGAACGGCTGATTCGATTCAGGTACAAGTGGAACAGCAAAAGCGCACTGTATTCATCAGTGATCAGAAATACATCATTACAGAACTCAGTTCGACACCAATTCCAACGTATAGCGTCTCATATCCAAACGAACGCAAATATGAAGTTCAGGATCAGTCGGGACTGTTGTTGAGTTTCGATGAACAGGGCGATATCGTGAACTCAGTCTCCTTTTACGTTAATAACCAAAGAGTGATTCACGATGACGAGGAAAGGTATTCACCTGATACACTCGTAACAGCTGCATACCCGTTATATCATTACACCCAAGGTGAGCCAGTCTACCTTTTTCTCGCATTGGCCGGTTTGATATTTGGATGGTGCAGCTTCTACTATCGGAAATTTCAGGATATCCTCTTCCTACTCTCCCTTCGTTGGATTTGGGTAAATGATCCCGAACCTAGTGACTTTTATTATTTCATGACCAAGATTGGCGGGATTGTAGTCATGGTCGGAGCGATCGGGGTCGCCTTTAAAGCATTCTAAACCATGCAAAATGGCATAAAAGAGCGGTAACAACGTTGAAGTTAACGTCATTACCGCCTCTTTTTTTACCCTGCCTTAACAGGTGATTCACGATAAGCATTAAACTTAGATCGCTGTCAGTGTAGATTATTTCACACTTTCCAGCGTGTACCGATTGCGCGGGATTTCAAGCCCCAGATTCTCCCGAAGCGTCTCATGTTCATATTCGGTCCGGAACAGACCTCGTTCTTGCAGAACCGGGACAACCAAATCCACGAAGTCAGCCAATCCATTCGGCACAACCGTGCGGATGTTAAATCCGTCTGCGGCTTCTCCTTCGAACCACTCCTGAATCTGGTCCGCAATCTGTTCCGGTGTGCCGATGAACGATGTTCGTGGCGTTGACGCTCTTAGCGCAACTTGTCGGAGGCTAAGCCCCTCTTCCCGTGCCTGCTGCTTGATCTTGTCCGTTGTACTGCGGAAGCTGTTGCTGCCCAGATCACCAATCTCAGGGAAAGGCTCATCCAGCGGGAATGGGGAGAAATCAAAATGGTCGAAATAACGTCCCAAATAATTCAGTGCGTGGTCTATGCTGACCAGTTCGGCAATTTCCTGATACTTTTGCTCAGCCTCCTCCTGCGTTCTGCCCACGATAGGACCGATACCCGGAAAGATCAGAAGTTCTTCTGCCTGACGTCCGTATGCCACTGCTCTTGCCTTGACATCCCGGTAAAACTCCCTTGCTTCCTCCAGCGTCTCATGCCCCGTGTATACGGCATCTGCCGACCTCGCTGCCAAGTCCTTGCCGGATTCGGACGAACCTGCCTGGAAAATGACCGGATATCCCTGCTTCGAGCGAGCTACATTGAGCGGTCCCTGTACTGAGAAATGATCACCCTTGTGATTCAGCGTATGCAGCTTGGAAGGATCGAAGAAGACGCCGTTCTCCTTGTCCCCGACGAAGGCATCATCCTCCCAGGAATCCCACAGGCCTTTGACCACATTCAGATGTTCTTCAGCAATTTTGTAGCGCAGCGCGTGGTTCGGGTGCTCTCCTTTGCCGAAGTTAAGTGCCGATCCTTCCAGAGGTGAAGTGACTACATTCCATCCCGTCCGTCCCCCGCTGATGTGATCCAATGAAGCAAATTGCCTCGCCACCGTGAACGGTTCGCTGTACGAAGTCGATAGCGTTGCGACCAGCCCGATGTTTGAAGTTACTCCCGCGAGTGCAGACAGAAGGGTTAGAGGCTCGAACCGATTCAGAAAATGAGGATTGGATTTCTCGTTAATAAAGAGACCGTCAGCGATAAACAGCAGATCGAATTTGCCTTCCTCCGCTTTACGCGCCTGTTTTTTGTAAAAATCAAGGTTCACGCTGGCATTAATCGGAATGTCCGGGTGACGCCAGAAGGAGATGCTGTTCCCAACTCCGTTCAGATTGGCCCCCAACTTCAATCGACGTTTCGTCATGTTCATGTCCTCCTTATATTTTCGTGGGTAATCAGATCACTTTTATTCGTTTGCTTCATATCACTAGCCCTTACCACCCAGGCAGCCACGAGAAGTACAATCCCTGTCAGTAGAAAAATAAAAGGAATTCCGGTCCATCCGCCAAGAAAACCGCCGATCAAAGGACCGAGTACAATGCCGAATTGACTCGCAGTCTGACTCAGACTAACGGCCCTTCCCCGAAACTCATGGTCGGCATATTTGATAATTAATGCATTGAGCGCCGGGTAGACTGCAGCAAAGAACAGACCATAGACAAATCGCAGACTCCCAAAATAAACGAGATTATACGCGGTCAGCTGCAGAAGACTGCCAATCCCGCCACCGATCAGCCCGATAAACAACGTTTTCTCGTACCCGATCCTGCCGCCAATCTTCCCCCATCTCGGTCCCATTATAACGGTTGCCACACCGATGGCCGAGAATACGATACCTGCACTAAGTGCTGCATGGCTTGCATCTCCCCCGATCTGAACGACATATAGCGTCAGCACAGGTTCGATAATGAGTACGGACGTCGAGACGAGTAGAATCAAACCATAGATCCGCATTAAACCTGGAGTGGAAGCCGCTCTCTTCAAATCACCCAAGATGCTGGTGGAATCCATCGTACGGGATATGCGCGACTCTTTTACTCCAAGGACCAGCAGGGCCGAGAGCAGCGTTATGATTCCGGAAGCTATGAAACATCCACGCAGCCCGATCCAATGGCTCAGTACTCCTCCAGCAAGAGGTCCGAGAATTCCGCCTGCAGCAGTCGATGTGGAGATGACACCGAGCGCATAACCGACATGCTTCTCCGGCGTATTTGTGCCAACCAAGGTGATGGACGCGGGATTGAATCCAGCCATAAGTCCCTGGAAGACCCGAACCGCAATAAACGTGTAAGGATCATGAACAAAATAGTTGGCGGAATGGGCGATGGCCAACCCGACACCTGATCGGATCAGCATCAGTTTACTGCCGTATTTGTCAGCCAGCGATCCCCAGAAGGGTGCGCACAGTCCGCTGATCAGAAAGCTAATCGAGATCGAGACACCGGACCAGACCTCCAGTCCGCTTTGGATTCCGAGATTATTTTGCAGAAACAAAGGAAAGAACGGCACGGACAAGGTGTACGCCATATGATTGAAAAATAGCCCCAACCACAGAATATACAGATTACGCTTCCAATGCGGCATCTCGGCATTCTCCATAGTATATAATTCCTATAAAATAAGTAGGTTATTATCCATATTAGGATACTGTTGCAGGAAAGTATAATAGAAATGTTCAATAGACCCATTCAAGAATTAAATGAATGGGCCTGTCAATTAAGTGAGAAGTCGAAACCGAAGCGTCGATTATTGCGGTACCTGAACGGACATGAACACATCCACCTCATCTTCACGATCCATAACGAACCCGAAACGTTCATATAAACGCTGCGCCGGGCTTCCCTTCAATACATTCAAAATCACACGTTTGCCTTTAACCTCGTCCTGTCCCAGCAGGATTTCAAGCACCCTTGTTCCCAACTTCCTGCCCTGAACATCCGGATGGATGTAGAAATGTTCCAGCAAAACACCCTCTGACCTAGGCTTCAGCGCCACACATCCGACTGACGAACCCTCCAGCTCAATAATCCACGTATAGATCGGATCAAATGTATTCCGGAAACGCTCCCGAACCTTCAACTCGTCATACCTTCCCAATCTGGTTAGATCATCATACAGAACCAGGGCACGCAAATCCGCCAATCGCTCTTGATCTGCCTGCACAGCTTGACGCATCGTTAGTTGGTTCATCGAGGCACTACCTCCATTTAAATGAATCAAATACTTATTTCTTCATGTATGTATTCCCGCTCAACCTTGGCTACATCATTTCATTATCCATCCGCTTGAACCTCTCTTATTATAGGTCGTTTCTGTCCATTTAGGAATAATTATGCACATGATTATAATCCAAAAAAAGCACTGTCCACCCGGATATATTCCGTCACGGACAATGCTAGTTCCACTGTTTCTATGAAAAAGAGAAGCCACTCTTCCCTACATCTCTTGCAGGATGCCTTTGACTAGCCCGATGAAGGTTGTTTTCACTTTGGCAGCTACTTCAATCACTTCATCATGACTAAGCGGCTGATCCAAAATGCCACAAGCCATGTTCGTCAGACAGGAAATGCCCAGTACCTTCATGCCGCCATGAATCGCTATAATCGCTTCAGGTACTGTGGACATGCCCACAGCATCGGCACCCATGGTACGAATCATGCGAATCTCGGCTGGTGTCTCGTAAGCAGGGCCACTCCACCACGCATATACCCCTTGCTGGAGGCTGACATTCTGTTCTTCAGCAACCTTCAGGGCAATGCTGCGCAGCTCGCGGTTGTATACCTGTGACACGTCCGGGAAACGAACACCAAGTTCAGCGTTATTCGGTCCCATCAGCGGATTGTTGCCTACCAGATTAATATGATCCGTAATAAGCATTAGCTGACCCGGTTCAAAGCTTGTATTTATCGCCCCGCAGGCATTCGTGATGATTAATTGTTCGACCCCCAGCGCCTTCATGATCCGAACCGGGAAAGTCACTTCATCCAGTGTAAAACCTTCATAATAATGGAGACGTCCCTTCATGGCTACAACCGTTTTGCCCATCAGTTCTCCAATAACCAGCTCGTTTGCATGACCAATGGCCTCGGATTGAGCGAAATACGGAATGTCTGTATAAGGAATAACGGTAGCATTTTCAATCTCGTCCGCGAGCGCTCCCAGCCCTGATCCCAGGATCATGCCTACGGCAGGTTTGGTGTTGATTCGGCTTAATATGTAATCTCTGGCTTCCTGAATATGTTCGGATTGATGCATAAATGGTTCCTCCTGATGATCTGTATTAGGTATACAATTACTATATCTCAAGTGTAATGAACAATGGACATGATGTAAATAAAAGCTGGAAATGCAGCTCCTCTGAACAGCTTCCGCTCTATCCGGTTAAGGTTTAAGCCCAGATTGTAACACTCGGAAATATTGTTGCAAAAGCCCGTCAAAATCGAGGTTCTCATCATCGTCAACCTTTTCAACATACTTCCATAAAATCAGTTCTTCTGTCTCGATGTTCACAACCTCATACTCCATTTGGTTCGATTCCCAAACAGTCACCTGACCGATGGCGTACTCAGATTCATGAACGAATCCGATGGAAGGATCAGGAACGAGCTGTTCATCCACATCGCCATGCTTCACCTGTTCAGTCGTGATACCCAGTGATTGCAGACATTCAGCATGATGCTCGGCCCATTGATTAAATTGTTTTCGGATCATATGAAGTACCCCCGCCTTCAGACTTAACCATTTTTCGCGTCATTCATGCTTCAACATTACACAAAAACCCGATCCTCTATCGAGAATCGGGTTCATTCATTGAAAACGGACAAGAGATTTCATACCAACATGTAATGGCAAGCTGCCTCACTGCCGCTCCAACGAATGTCCCATTTTGCTTTTCAGGAAATCCATCCCCACGATTAGCAACAGCATCAGTACAGCAAACAGCACGGATTTGCCAGTCGTTCTTTCAGGAAAGATCATATAGGCAGCTGCAAAATTGCCCGCAAAAACAAACAGGTAATTCCGTATGCGATCCATCTTCTCATCTCATTTCGCGATCAAATTCAGACTCACTTATCCTACAGCTCCACCCTATCATATTTTCCCATTTTAATCCATAATGTAAGTTATCTCTTTCGCCCAATCCCCTCATAGACAGCCTCGCACAGTTCAGTTGTAAACCTGCCCGACATGCCCTCCAGAGCCGTATTCGTGAACGCAACAACGCTCAGCTCTTCTGCCGGATCAACAAACCACGAGTGACCATAGGTTCCTCCCATACGCCACGTTCCAGCAGATTCCGAAGTACCCGCCTCTACCGGATCTTTCAGCAACGTGAATCCCAAGCCAAATCCTCTGCCCGGCCAATAAGGCATGGCAAGATCGCCAATTTGATTGGTCGTCATATCGGTGACCAGTGCTTTCGGAAGAAGGGAACCCCCACCTTGACGCAGCGTTTCAAGCAAAAGAAGAAAGTCTCCTGCACTTCCAATCATCCCCGCGCCACCTGAGAAATAGGCCGATGGATCGAAAACTCTTTCAGGTGCAAGACGGAAGCCCGCCGTTCCTTCAATAAAAGGAACATGTTCCTCCTCACCCAAGCGGCGAGGTTGCCCAGAACTGTTGGAACTGTCCGCATAGGCAGCGGTCATTCTCTCCGGATCCACAGCAACAAAATCCGTGTCCTTCATACCCAGTGGATGAGTCACAAGCCGTTGTACTGCCTCTCGCAGTGTCATCCCGGTCACTTTCTCAATGACTGCACCGAGCACATCTGTTGCAATCGAATATCTCCACATCTTCCCGGGCTCATACAACAGTGGAGCAGAAGCAATCCTCAACAGATTTTCCTCCAGCGTAATGCCAGCGATATCCATTCCATCCGATACTCCGGCAAGTTCGTATGTCCCCCCTTTTTCCTGGAAAAAACGATACGTCAAACCTGCCGTGTGCGTCATCAGATGATGAACCGTCATCGAGGCCACTTCCCCATTCGGCTGTTTGGGAAGAAATTCAGGCAGCCATTTTGATACCAGATCATCAAGCTTTAATTTCCCTTGGGATATCAATATCATGGCAGCGGTAGATACAATCGGCTTGGTTACAGAAGCATACCTGAACAGTGCTTTTTCTTGCATTCGTATGTTCTGTTCGCGATCAGCAAGGCCAGCAGCACTGTTATAGACCAGCTCCCCTTTCCAGGCAATCTGAACAACGGAACCCACGATTCTTTTTTCTGCCAACGTACGGTGAATCACTTCATCCACAGATACAGCATTAAACTTCATATCTCTGTCTCCCATTTCACTCTTCCTCTCCATGTGCTACCGCTTGATTATTTAAAGAAAGTGCGTTTATTATATAAATGATCTCACCCGTATTACATAAGACAATTAAGTTATGAATATTAATACACAATGAATATAAAGGTGTTTATACAGAAATCCCTAAAATTTAAAAGGGGGCCATCTCATGGACCAAATCGATAACAATATCCTCTTTCATCTGCAAAACCAGGCAAGATTATCCATGACGGAACTCGGCAAGCTGGTAGGTTTATCTCAACCCGCCGTAACGGAACGCGTGAAGCGATTGGAAGAATGCGGTGTAATTGAGGAGTACCGCACCATCATTTCTCCGCAGAAAATAGGGAAAGCGAGCACGTCCTATCTTCTTTTTCGCACACGGGATTGTCATGCCTTTCTAGATTTTTGCCGCTCGTCACCGGAAGTAGTTGAATGTCATCGCGTGAGCGGAGAGCATAACTACCTGTTAAAGATCATGACGGATTCGATTGCTGATCTCGAAGCGTTTGGAGACCGATGCGATCCATTCGGTACCTACACTACCCTCATCGCCATATCTTCACCTATCGCAACCAAAAATCTCATTTAAGGAACGAATGTGGTATAAATAGTAGGTTCCGTTCTTAGCCCGTCTTGGGGAAACCATGTTTTCTGGCAGACCAGGCGACAATCAAGGCCATAACGATCAACAGAATCAAGGAAATCGGCAGAGACCGAGCTCCCATCCGGTCCAAAAGGACGGCTCCAACGATCCCTCCTCCCCCGATTCCCAGATTCCATGCTGTCACCAGCATGGATTGGGCGATATCGGCACTCTTGCCCCCAGCTTGCGCAATTGCAGTCTGCAATAACGTAGCCGCCCCTCCAAATGTAAGCCCCCAGGCGACTACCCCCATAATGATTACCGTCGGTTGATGGATAAAGACCCCCATTGCCATTGAGGCCAATGCAAATATAACTAGACTGATCAGAATCAATAACCTCATGTAACGATCAATTAGCAGCCCAATAATCCATATACCGATCACTGAGGTCAGTCCGAAGATCAGCAGAACCAGATCCACCCGTTCGGACAGCACGGTCTCGCCCAGATAAGGTGAAATATACGTGTACAGAATGTTATGAGCGAGTACCCAGGCGAGAACAACAATCAATATGGAACGGATCCCCGGCATAACAAAAATTCGATTAAGCGCAAGCTGATGACGAGCAGGCTCCCCCTTATAATCAGGTACTTTCCATAGCACCCAAAATACAAGTGCAACCGTTAATAATGAGACAGCTCCAAAGATAAGGCGCCACCCTGCATAATTGCCCAAAAAGGTACCCAAGGGAACGCCTAGAGAAAGCGCCAAAGGTGTGCCCACCATGGCGACAGCCATCGCTTTTCCCTTTAACGAGCTTGAAACCATCCGGCGTGCGTAACCCGCGGTCATTCCCCACAACACTCCAGCAGATACCCCGGCCATGAAGCGTGCAGTAAGGGTCAGTACATATACCGAAGATACGGCCGTAATCGTGTTAAAAATCAGAAAGCCGAAGATGCATAATAACAGCAGTGGCCTGCGTCTCCATCCACGTGTAGCTGTCGTCAAGGGGATCGCTGCCAGGAGAGATCCCACTGCATACAAGGTGACGAGTTGTCCAGCCAAACCTTCCCTGATCTCCAGATCTTTTGCTATTTGCGGCAGCAGCCCCGCCGGTAGGCTTTCGGTAAGAATGCATATAAATCCAGCCATAGCCAAAGCCAGCAGACCCGACCAGGGAAGACGTTCTTTTGCCATTGTGTTCGCGTTCACGTAGACTCTCCTTTATCCTTTATTTGTGTAGTCCAAAAGCCTTTGGGCTACAACAATAAGCTTATAAAATCGGGTCCACATTTGGCATACTTAATCAACGGCAAATCGATCGTTTTAGGATGATAATCCATTTTATTTCGGTGTTTCACTTCGGATTTTAATGTAAACGCTATTAATCAGTACTCATCAAACGCTGGATGGTTAAAGAGGGCGGGAGGAAATCGAAGATCTTGGATAGCGCTCTACGTTGAACGATACGTCTGCCGTAGATAACAGGCCAACTGCAGATGGAGCAGGTGCTCCTGATTACTCAGGGACATGCCCAGAATCTCTTCGATTTTACGAATACGCTGATACAATGTGTTGATGTGAATATGAAGAGCTGCCGCAGCCTGGACCGCAGAACCTCCGCAAGCCATATACGTCATTAGTGTTTCTTCCAGTCCTCCGGTCTGTCCTTTGGCAGGCCTCAGCGGCTCAAATACCTCTGCCATAAACGCATTCAGATCCTCAGCCGGTTGCCGGATGAACAAACGGTTTACTCCAATGTCCGTATATCGGATCGTTCCCTGTTCTCCCCTTGTCTTCTGGTATGCAAGTGCCTTGTCTGCTTCCTGGTACCCCGTATTAATGGCATCGACTCCAGAGCGTACTGAACTTAATCCCCCCAGCAATTTCACATGATTACGACTTTCCCACTCGGGCAGCAATGCGCTGAACTGTTGTTCCAGTTTGCCAGGCTTGTACGACTCGTTCAGCATAAGCAGTACCGTGATTCTCCTTTCATTGCCGAATGCAATGGGCAGCGTTCCTGTTGGCATTTTCTCTCTAAGATACGCTACCAATTGAACAGACAACGCGCTAAGCGTCGACGGATTGACCCGTTCCGCGAACTCCAGCAGCCCCACTACGACTGAGGTTGAAGGACCGATTCCGATCTCCCCTGACTTCTGCCAATAATCCTCCGAATCCTGACTGAGCCTCAGGTCGTTGAAGTATTGCTGTGTTTTTTTGAAATAAAATTCGGCAAGGGACTGCTTGCGCATCAATTCCAGGGCCAGAATGGAACTTCCCTGCTCCAGCGCAATCAACTGCAATGGTTCCAGCCGCGTGTTCATCTGGATGACGAGATAGCCAAGGCACTGATTGGCTGAAGCGATCGGATACAAATATTGATACGACGGGTTGTCCTCTCCCTCAATACATGTCAAATAATCCGGATGGTGCAAAGATTCGTACAGGGTGCGAAGCCTTTCCATATTCCAGCCATGCATGACTTTGCCCCGCTTCGGAATCCATTCGTTATCGATAAAATCCACAAAAGTCATCGGTACACCAATAACACGTGTCAGTTCGTTAACGATGGATACTGCGCCCTTATTTTGCAGCGACAGCCGCATAAGTGAGGAGTGAATCTCGTCCCGCTTAATGAGCGTCGCGTTCTGTTTGCTCAGATTTTCGTACAGTTTGGCATTCGTGATCGCAATCGAAACCTGATCGGCAAAGCTTTGCAGCAGCCGCACATCCGACTCCGTAAATATGGGTACTTTCCCTTTTTGATAGACGATTAACACGCAATCCGGTTGACCTTCCACCTTGATGGGCACCGAAATGATTGATCCTATATTTTGAAAATCGTATGCCGAATTCAGATGATGTTTGTTGTCCGACGTCATGTTGCCAAAATCATCTTCCACTGTGGAAAAACTGTTATAGAGCTTGGGTGTACCTCGCTTAAAGGTGTTCCCAATGATCCCTTCACCCGGCTTCAGCTTCATTCTCAGCATGCCCTCGCCCATCTCCCCTGCTCTTGCCTTGACCGTTAATGCGTCGATCGCAGGGTCGTACCTCCATAACACACCAATACATTCATAAGGGATAACTGATAGCGCACTTACCAGTATCCTCCCCAACAACTCATTCAGATCCAGCAATTGAGTCACATCCCTGATACTGTTCATAATTTCATTCAAAGCACGTTCATGTTTGCTCGCCACAGCCTCCGTATAGTAAGGATAGAGCAACGAGGAAAGTGTAACTAAATCTTCCGCAGAAAGCTGCCAGCTCCTAAAGACACGAATAGCGACACATACATTATTATTATATGGGAGAAAAACTAACATAATATCTTCGGATTCCTGTTCCACTTTGGGATGTTGAAGAGGAAGACGTTCCATGAAACAAGGCGGTATACTTTCTCTCCTGCCTATCGCTTCAATCAGTACCCAATCCGCCCAGTTGCTGCTGAGCCACACCTCGTAATCGCAATCCCCTAAGCGTTCCCGCAAGATTTCATGTAAGATTCCATTCAACGGAGCCGCCCCCTGTCAATGTAGGTTTTCACATCATCATAGGGACAATTATACAGAGATATACATTGTGTTGAAACCCCTTCATCATGTAACTTTAAAGCAACACAGAAATTTAGTTAACAATCGATGAGAAAGAAGGTAACACAATGTCCAATATCGTGCAAAGCAAACACTTCAAGTACATTGTTCTCACTCTCTTGTTTCTCGGCTGGTGCCTTGGCAACCTGGATCGCTTCGTCATCAACTATGCCATTGTAGGCATTACACAAGATCTGGGTCTGAGTGCTTCCGCACAAGGAATCATCCTCAGCAGCTTTTTTCTCGGATATGCCATTATGCAAATCCCAGGCGGAGCACTCGCCGATCGTTTCGGTTATCGGAAGGTCATACTCGTTTCCCTGTTCTCCTGGTCCATATTCACCATTCTGACCGGCTCTGCCTGGTCGTTGTTCTCTCTTATCTTTGTTCGTTTCCTGTTTGGTATCGGAGAAGGCAGCTTCTTCCCTTCCGGTTCCAAGGCCATCGCCACCAACTTCCCCATTAATCAGCGCAGCGGTGCCATGTCCATTATGCTGGCATCCGCAGCCATTATGGGGGTTGTCACTCCGATTCTTACCGGACATGCCCTTGTGACCATTGGCTGGCGCAATCTGTTCTATATCATTGGTGCGGTAGGCATCCTCATCACAGGCTTGATGTTCTTTTTATTAAAAGAACCCGCGAAACCTGCACTTGCGGCCTCGGGCTCGGGCCAACAACCCAAAACGTCACTTAAAGTCGTCCTGAAGACGCCTATGATCTGGAATTTGTTCATCAGCTACTTCAGCATTTATGCAGTAAACTGGGGACTTCAATCCTGGATGCCGACGTACATGGTCAATGTCCGGGGACTGGATATGACCCAAATGGGACTGCTCGCCGCCATTCCGGCCATGGTCAGCATTTTCACCATGATTCTCAGTGGCTATGTGCTTGACCGTATTCCCGCTGGCAAAGATCGAATTATCGCTTCCGTGTTCGGAGTACTTGTGGCCTTGTTCCTGTATCTGATGGGCTCCGCGGGCAGCATTACCACATTCATTACGTACATGACGATCGTTACGGCAATGGCCGGATTTATCTCGACACTTATCATTTCGAAGTCACTTAAAACCATGCCCGAATCTGTCGTCGCGACAGCCAATGGATTCATTAACACAGGTGCTCAGCTTGCAGGTTTCCTGACTCCGATGCTGATCGGATTTCTGGTTCAAGCCTCCGGGGGATCTTATGCCACAGCCTTCATCATGCTGATCGCCTTCGCCCTGATCTGCTCCATTACCCTGATGTTCTCCCGTCGTTCCAATTCGGATCAGGATCATACGACTGAGGTGCAGGCAAAAGCGGTCTAGACATAGAGGATTACCTCCATGATGTTACTCCGACAACAGTCCATGGCGTATACAAAATCACAACCATTTTAACGAATACGAGGTGCGGATACTTATGACCACAACTGTAGATTTAACCCAATATATTTCGAAAGCCATTGAAGGCAAAAGCGCGAAGTTTACCGACGCGAGTGACCGAATCTGGGAGTTTGCAGAAACCCGTTTCGATGAATTTCAATCAGCAGAACTACTTATGGAGTTATTGGAATCCGAAGGCTTCACTATAGAGCGTGGGGTAGCAGGCTTGGAAACGGGATTTATCGCTTCTTATGGTACGGGGCTGCCCGTCATCGCCTTACTGGGTGAGTACGATGCGCTGGCCGATCTCAGTCAGGAAGCTGGAATCAGCACGTATCATCCTGTTCAGCCGCGTGGAAACGGCCACGGATGCGGGCATAATCTGCTCGGCATAGGCGCATTGGCTGCTGCAGTGGCGGTCAAAGACTATCTTCAGGAACATCCGGAGACTCCAGGAACGGTACGCTTTTACGGATGTCCCGCCGAGGAAAGTGGATATGGTAAAACATATCTGGCTCGTGAAGGTTATTTTAAAGACGTAGATGCCGCCCTCTCATGGCACCCTCATTCCTTGAATGCGGTGATGCACGGAAGCTCCAATGCTGTCATTCACGGTACATTTACCTTCAAAGGCATTAGTGCTCATGCTGCTGCGGCTCCTCATCTGGGCCGTAGTGCTCTCGATGCAGTTGAGCTGATGAATATCGGCTCGAACTATATGCGGGAACACATGATTGATCAAGCCAGAATTCATTATGCGATTACGAACTCGGGCGGTTTGGCCCCCAATGTAGTACAAGCGGAGGCCGAGGTCACTTATCTCGTTCGAGCTCCCAAGAGTGCACAGGTACGCAGTCTGTTTGAACGTCTGGTGAAAGTGGCAGAAGGGGCCGCCCTGATGACAGAAACAACGATGGACTATAAATATGAAGGCGCCTGCGCCAACCTGATTCCGAACAGTACGCTTGAAAAAGTAATGCATCAGCATCTCGTTGCCTTCGGCGCACCTGAGTATGAAGAGGAAGAATACGCTTATGCCAAAGCGATCTATGATACGCTGCCAATCCAGAACCAGCAGGAAGCCGGCGCGTTAGTCGGTCCTGAGCTTGCGCCTCTTTTGGCTGAACGACCACTGCCTAACTTTATTGCTCCGTATTCGGATGAGCGTGAAACGTTCATGGGCGGTTCAACCGATGTAGCAGATGTCAGCTGGAACGTGCCGACGGCACAGTGTATCACGACTACGATGGCCTTTGGTACGCCGCTTCACGCTTGGCAAACCGTTGCTCAGGGCAAGAGCAGCTTTGCTCACAAGGGTATGCTGCTTGCAGCCAAAGCGATGGCGGCTACGGCTATTGAATCCATTTTACATCCGGAGATCGTCAAGGAAGCACAACAGGAATTGCTGGACAGACTCGGCGGGGAAGTCTACGACTGTCTCGTTCCGGCAGATGTACAGCCTCCGAAGCGGGGAGAATAAGACGGTGAGGTTCAAAGACGTATTTTCCATTATCGGTCCAGCCATGGTTGGACCTTCTAGCTCTCACACTGCTGGAGCAGCACGGATTGGACGCACGGCCAGACAGCTGTTCGGGGAATGTCCCTCGCATGCGGAGATCATCATGTTTGGTTCTTTTGCCGCAACGTATAAAGGGCATGGAACCGACACCGCCATTGTGGGCGGCCTGTTGGATATGGACACCGATGACCCCGGACTGCCTGAAGCATTTGCCCACGCTGACACTGCCGGTATGGAAACCCTCATCCGTCCAGGGACAGGTTTGTACCCGCATCCGAACACGGCCGAGATTGTATTAACCAACGCTGCGGGAAATCGCACATTGAATATGGTAGGTACGTCGATCGGTGGGGGAAATATTGAAATCGTCAGGATCAACGGCTACAACCTGAAGCTGACGGCGCTCTATCCTACACTCATCATTCGTCACAGCGATGAGCCGGGTGTCATTGCAGTCGTAACCCGGCTTCTCGTGGATAATCACATTAACATTGGACACATGTCTGTGGATCGAAAGAACCGGCGGGGCGAAGCCATGATGGTGCTGGAATGTGACGGCAAGATTGACCCTGCCGTAGTCAGGCAGGTTGAGGTGCTTCCGGAAGTCCATGAAGTCACTCTGCTCTGTCTTTAGCTTGAATACCTGACTTCAGCTTTATCAAAAAAAGGAGTTTACGCCAATGAATTTCCGAACATTAAAACAACTTGCCGAACTGGCGGAAACCCGCAAGCTTTCCCTCGGCCAGCTCATGTTGGAAGAGCAATGTCACGAATCGGGCGAAGACACGGACGCCGTGTTCAGCCAAATGCAAGAGTATTACGAAATTATGAAAAGCGCGGTGCACCAAGGCCTTCACACCGATACAACTTCCAAAAGCGGCCTGACTGGAGGGGATGCCCGTAAATTGATGGCTTACCATGCAGATGGACAATCCCTGCTCGGCGATCATGCCAGTCTGTCGATGAGTTACGCACTTGCGGTGTCCGAGGTCAACGCATCGATGGGCCGGATTATCGCTACACCGACAGCGGGTTCCTGCGGCATTATTCCCGGGGTATTTATCAGCAGCCAGGAGCGGTTTGAGTGGACCGATGAACAGATGGTCTATGGCCTGTTCGCATCTGGGGCCATTGGTTACGTCATTGCCAACAATTCGTTCATCTCTGGTGCGGAAGGCGGCTGTCAGGCAGAAGTGGGTTCTGCTATCGGGATGGCAGCCGGGGCGCTGGTGGATATCCGGGGCGGGTCCCCTTCTCAGGCTATCCACGCCGTTGGACTTGCGCTGAAGAACACCCTTGGATTGATCTGTGATCCGGTAGCCGGGTTGGTCGAAATTCCTTGCATTGTTCGCAACGGATTCGGGGCGATTACAGCTCTGGGAGCAGCAGATATGGCACTTGCTGGAGTCCGGAGCGTCATTCCTTCAGATGAGGTGGTGCAGGTCATGCTGGAGGTCGGATCGGCCATGCCTGAATCACTACGCGAAACGGCTGGCGGCGGCCTCGCCCAGACACCGACGGGACGCAAAATCACAAGGGATTTACAGCATAAATAAAGATCAGGCATGTCATTTACCCGAGGAGAACGAAATCCTCAAGGTAAATGCATGCCTGTGTTTTGTTTTGTTTTGTTTTGTTTAATTTATCCGGTTCAACCGAACCAAAGAATAGCTATCACATTCTGAGGGTATGCATGCCGACATTTAGAACGGCTAAAGTTTGTCCACCTGCAGCAGCGTAACCTGTTTCAACGTACAGGCAGGACTGATCTGCTCCTCGGATAGAACATTCAGCTTAATCAGGCTTTTCAGCTTATGGTTGTCTACTTTGGACAAAAGCCTCCAGATATCCGGATCGGGAAGAGAAGCATACAGCTTCTGATCATCATATTCCTTGCGGTGCTGAAGCACCGTTTTCACCGTGTAACCGCCAACCTGCGTCTCGTAGACCCCTTGTTCCGCACAGTACGCAACAATCTCATCTCTGAGTACAGACAATTGCTGCTCAATCTCTTTTTGCTGCTGCTTTAGTTGAAAATAGGTTTGCACTTTCTGTTCCATGACCTATCACGCTCCTCTATACCATAGGTATGCAGGAAACGTTTGTTTAAGACAGGCTATTCATTGGGGATTCATAAACCATCATCTGAATAGAGAGTACGGTCAGCAGCAATGCAGCCAAAAATATAAGTAATGATTTTAACGACCTACTCACAGATAACTGCATTCTTCTTCTGATATTTTGGATCTTCTTCATGCGATTTCAGGATATCCCCATCTACTTGCATGTGTGAATCCATTTGATCGACCTCCTTGGACATCATGTCATGTTTGCAATAGAACCTCACTCAAATAGGGGTTATGGAGAGCAATCCGGCGAACCCGCTGCATAACGTTTGGTCCCATCGGCACATCGGCAACGCGTCTTAACAGAATCCAACGAAGACAAGCCAATGCTCCAAAAATCTGCTCATCTTCCAGCGTATAATTCACTGAACGCTTCAATTCGGTTTGATACGTCTTCCCATGGCATTCCCCACTGTAAATCGTGATGAGAAAAACAGACCATGCCATGTCGTACCTCGGATCACCAAGCTGTCCATTTGTCCAATCGATAACGGTGTAGTTGTCATCCATTTCAAGAATGTTGCCCAGATTGTAATCGCCATGGATTAAGCAGTCCTGCCTAAGCTGGACGCGCTGAAGGAGGTTTGTAACAATGCGGTTCAAGTCCTCATGCAACGCAATGGAAGGAAAGAAATAATGAACAAAATCGTACCTGGATATGTATTCTCCATCATTTTCTGCACCCGCTTCATTCACCGGATAGCGATGAACCTCCATTAATCTTTGAGCCAAATGAGTCAGCTTGATTGGTGTTAATTGAGCAACAGGCGTACCATCATAGCTCGTTAGCAAAACCTGATTCCGCTGCTCATCCATGCCCCAGCCGTAAGGTCTGGAAACGCGGATTCCATTCTGATAAAGCTTGGACAACAGCTGATATTGGCTGCCGATATTCGGTCTCGAATCCTTGTTCCACACCTTCAATACATACTGCTGATCACCAATCTTAATTCTCATCACATCCGCTTCCAGTCCAGGTGACAAAGGGATGACCTCATATGACTGTTCCATCACACGTCTTACACGTTCATCCAATTGGACCATCCATTCGGCTAAGGTTAATGGTCATCGTTCTTCTTCCCCTCCATGTTTAAGCTGCGGAAGACCCATGATACGTTTTATAGCTATTTAGCACACCCGAATGGTTAGTCAGGGATAATAAGACCTTTGCCAATGACATTGGCAGATACGGGTTTCTTGTTCAGTTCTCTTGCCCATACCGACAGTTGTCCCATGTGGTGGATTTCATGAGCAATCACATGACGCATCACTTCTCCCCACGATTCTTGAGCAACCTTGTCCTTGGACTCAGGAGGAATGTAAGCTTTCTTTTCCATGCTCGCATCCCAAGCTACAACAAATGCCTCCACATCGGGACGCAGCTTGCGATCATACTGTCGAACAGCCTCCAAACTTTTGTAATCCTCGAAGTCTTCCGGATCATCCGGTTTACCCTGCAGTAATTGAAGCCAGCTCCACTCCACATCAATGATGTGGAAAAACGTCTGTAAGATGCTGCCTACACCACCAGTACGGGGCCGAAGCAATTCTTCAAGCGGTATATCCTCACACCACGCATACCATTGTTCACGTACAATCCAGTTATAACGAAAAAAAGTTTCCATTTGAACTCCCCCTTTTTCGGTTGCGTTGTTTAGAGTGTTTTGATCAATTCTGTGTTGGCAAACGTGGTATCCGAATGTTCAAGATCGCCATAGATCCCGCTAATCTGATCAAAACCGGATTTGATCCAGAATCGTAATGCGGGCCAATTTTTGAGCGCTACGTTAATTCTGATTTCCTTGTACCCGAGTTCGGAAAGGTTGTGGGTCAGTGAATGAATCATTTCTTGCCCATACCCTTGACCCTGCTGGTTCTCAAACCAGGCTAATGTCCAAAAGCTCATCCCACTTTACTGCCTTCTATCATAACCCATGATATGGAAATGATAAAAGAACCACAGAACTGCGGTTCTCTACTCTTTTGGATGAGTTAATCTCTTCTTTATATATAAGACAACATGAATTGCAGCATAAATAAATAGAACATTAAACAAATAAGAAAGCACTTGAATGTTGACACCCGAAAGGAACCAGATTGTATCGTCAGGCTTCTCATAATGATAATCTGTGTAAAATCTAATCGGGAAACCATACTCTGTTCGCAATGGATCTTCCGTATATGCTGTTCCAGGAATAAACATGACAGCTAACACAGCAAGCCAAGCTGAAACATTTAGTATTCTATAATTAATCGTCAATGTATCTCCTCTTTCAATTGATCACACTTTCGGAGTCCGCCACATTGGCAAACAACCTCAGCACGGTATTGTGGTGATCTATAATTTGGTCCGCTGTGAGATGGCTGGAATTCCAGGTGCTGTGTGCATCTCGAACCAGGTTGGCCTTGTAACCAAGGCTGAATGCCCTGCGACAAGTGGTGTCAACACATACTTCTGTCTGCATCCCAACGAGAATCAGCTCAGTCACTTCGTTGTCTTGCAACTTCAGATGCAGATCCGTTTCGTGAAACGAATCGGGTGTTTCTTTTTCAATTACTAAGTCACCTGAAATCGGTGCAATGCACGGATGAATCTCCCACCCCGGTGTTCCGCGTTCCAGTGGACTTCCTGACCCTTCGCTGTGTTGAATATAGATGACAGAATGACCCGCTTCACGAGCCTTGGCAATTACCTTTTGGATGTTCTGAAGCAACTGTTCCCCCTGATATACGGGGTCTGATTCATCAAACATGGCTACCTGTACGTCAATGACAAGAAGCGCACAATGAGTTGTCACCTTTCATCCCTCCTGACGAGATCAATGACTTAAGTTTTTCCTAAACGTAACACGCGAGTAGCCGGCTTGAAAGTGGTCCTTCTCATATTGGGATACCGAGTAACCAATGGATTTGTAAAATACTAACGTGTCTTCATTATCAGGATGACCGAGGGTGTGTAATACAACTTCTGTTTTGCCTCTATTTTTAATCACTTCACATATATGGTCCAAAAGAGTCTTCCCGATCCCCTTCCTCTGATGCTTAGGCGATACAACGACACCTACAATTTCGTACAAACCCTCATCCTTATTAAAAACAAACCCCGCATGTCCTACAATCTTGTCCAGCTCAACCGCAACCCAATATTCCGAATCACTTGAATGCTTCAAATAACTCGCCCAACGTTCTGGATAAAGGTTAACAATAAAAGTGGGGAATTGCAGCGAATATTGCTCCATTAATTGCTTAATAGACTCCGTATCCCGATCTTCTAAGCGTCTGTAAGATATCAGATCCATCATCCTTTTTAAGAAAATTTGAGCAATCTTTAAAATATCGCGTTGACTAGAGCTGCTTCTAGATCTCAGCACTTATAAGACGGTAGTCATTCTCGAAATAGGCATGTATTCTATGGCCACCGAACAATTCTCCATCATCATATTCGCAATATATATGTTCATACTTGATCACGACGTCGAGGAGCCTGATGGATGCTGCGAATCTCTCTGGTGTGACATCATATTTTCCTGCATGGACTTCATCCCAATCCAAATGTTCATCGTCCTCATCATATTCAGGCCAGAAATCATTTTTATAAGCCGTTAACTCATTTGCAATGGCTATCTTAGCCTGCTTATCGAATTCCTGCAAAACTCCATATATCTGCTCTGCCCGATGCATCATCTCATGGACATTAGCCTTTTCATCCGATATATCCAGTGCCCAATGAACTGGACCTTCTTGATACGTGTATGCTTTACTCATTTCTTCATAACTAAATGTTCCCATATGCTCGCTATGAATCGATCTGTCCAACTTTTGATAACCCTCCTTACCATCACTGTTCACACTAACTTTTCTTTTTTCGAGCCTTGAAGAGAGCTTCCAACCCAAGATCGATCAGTACAAATATCATAGCTGCAAACACGCCATGTAAGGTGAGAGGGGAATTTTCTCTGAAATTAAAAATATCTTTCCCAGCGCCCATGACCAGAACAAATATGTTCATACCGACGAACCCAGCGCACGCGTAACCTATAAATTTTACGAATATATAAAATGCATGATTAGCCCCTCTCATTTTGCTCAACAAGAAGTCTAGCAATATCGATAAGGGTAAACCTATTAAAAGGATCAGGGGGGTTGCATAAATCGGATACACAGCAATATAAAAACCAAAGTTGTAGGTGTCATTCATGGATACCAAGCTCGCAGCTAAACTAAAAATGATAATGGTTAAAAGTGAGGTTAACAACTTTCTACCCAGGTTCATTTCACCACTCCAATACGAGTATCCATCATTAATCCAATGTACTTATACGTCCGAATCTGCCGGTTTCCACCCTACTTCCTGAGACCACAGATGGGCCTTCTGTAATATTTCCCAAACTACAGGCCCTTTGCCCTCCACATACTTGGAACGTTGTTCCTTGTATAAGCCCATAAGTCTGTACTTTTCCTCCGCATACTTCACACAATCCAGTGGATGTTTTCGCAAATAATCCCTGAATAGCAACGTCATCTGTTCAGAGAAACTCCCCGCTTGCCTAACATGTACATGCGTACGTCTATTCCCAGGTGCCTCGCGGAAATATCTTTTGCTCTGGTCCGGATTATCCTCCCTAAACACAAAGCCGACCTTTTCAATTCCAGGCTGGAAGCTCCGCACGTTTTCGAGATTCAACACGGAGACTTGAATGTCAATGATGGGTTTGGCATCCATGCCAACGATTGAAGTTGATCCGACATGATCGATACGAAGGGCCTTTTCTCCTAATGCCTCTCTTAATTTAAGTCCTGTTTCGTGAAACAATGGCCCCCATGCCGAATCATACTTTGCAATTCTCCATTGTTCTTCCATGCAGAACCTCCACCTCACTTCGATATGATAAAGATTCGGCTCACTAGGATGAATTACTCCTTTGGCTTTTGAATTTCTCCTCCTTAAACCAACTTCTAAGTTGGTTAATATGAGCTTGGTGATAACGGTTATGGTCGGCCATATGCCATATCCCCCAGCGTAGTGTTGCTTGCTTTTCATTGTCATGCCCAAAATCGACAACATGCTCCAAATCAGCATCTGTTAATTGCGTACACGCCTCTTTCAGGGTTGTTATTACTCCCTCATATTGAGAGATAAGTGTGTCCCTAGGCACTCCGCTAACCATGGGAAGTCTGTTGTTTTCATCAATCATCGGGCCATATTGTTCTATCAATGACTGAGGCAGTGGTGTTCCTTTAATTCGGTATACCCAATTTAGATCAACGAACAGGATATGTTTTATTAACTGAGCAGTACTATTACGGTTGTGATCAGGTCCCCTGTAATCAACTTCCTCTTGAGACATTCCATCCGTGATGGTTTGCAGCCGCTGGCTATTCTCCCTTACAGCAGAATATAACATTCCGACCACAGGCGACATATTGGCTTGACCTTTCAGATCATACAGCATTCTATCTATCCCTCCTTGCTATAATTCATATCACCATAGTAGTAACTTCAATTAAATAAAATTACCGATTAGGATAGGTTTCTTGTAGAAACTTAACCGATTGGTTTATCAATGCTTTTAAAGCATCCACATTAATGTCTGCTACTTTATTGATATACACACACGCTTTTCCGGTCGTATGTTTCCCCAGATCCTCTAATAGTGATTCTCGTTCTGTATCCCCCGTTGCAAAATATAAACTGATTTTTGCTTTTCGGGGGGAGAAACCTACCAACGGCGCATCGCCTTCGTGACCAGATTCATATTTATAATGATATGCACCAAATCCAATAATGCTCGGTCCCCACATCTTGGCTTCATAACCTGTCGTTTCAACGAAAATATCCAATAACTTATAAGCATCCTCACGTTTTTTGGGATTCTCGACGTTTTCAATAAACTCAATAACACTATTGTCCGTTTCTTTTGTTTTTTGCTTGTACATTTTAATTCACTCCTTTTCAACCTGATTGTCATGCTGTCTTTGCCCGATTTCTCGCCAATTTCGATTTAGTTCATCTATTGATTTTTGCAATGAATCCATTCTTTTCAACCCAGCGTATTGATTACTAATTATGCCCGCAAAACCAATAACAATGACTATAATGAGATAGAGCATATTGAATCCCTCCAAAATGTATCATCAATAACGGAACTGTTAATGAATGCAGCAAATAATCAATTCGTTAAGTCTTCTATTTTCATTGAAAAACTTGCCCAGTCACTACTATACCCCAAATTCATTCCCCATCCAGCTGACCTTAGATCATCTCTTAATCGGATTAGCTCGTTAATTTCGTTGTTCTCTAATTTGGTATTTGGAAACCCTGTATATGTGGGAAAGCCAGCAAAATACCTATACAATGTCCATAAGTCATTTTCTTGCGATTTCGTAATCATTCCAGCATTCTTACCTGTAACCATCAGTTGGTTAATGCCTTCTCTAACATCCTCTATCTTTTCAAGAACCAAATTATCATCATTCCACTTATTATTGTTCTGGTAATCAATTGCACTCTCTAATTGAACTAAATCATTCTGAAGTCCAAAGGATAAATTCGAATACATTTCTTGCTGATGACTTTCCTTCCAAAAAACAAACGTGATTAAAACTATGTTGAATAATACAGAAATAACAATAATGATATTTTTGGTCTTCATTTATTCTCCTCTCAAGTAAAAAACTTCGCCACCTTGAGTCACGAAGTTCTCTTTCGGATCATTCTGATTTGTCCCCTGTGATTGATCTCATCCTCAAATACATGAAACCACATAAAATAATAGTTTGCCGGTTTGTTATACCAGAATTCTTCTTCCGTGTTCAACCAGTCGTCATTCACTGTCTGAAAGAACTGAAGCGTTCTCATTCGTACCTGTTCCATTTTCGAAAAATAAAATGTGATATCGTTGCCTTTGATCTTTTCCTGACCTTCCTTGCCTAGATTTAACGCCGGGCCCCACTCCGATAATTCTTCTTCGTTCAGCTCCCGATTCTCAAAAGTCGCCACTTGATAGGCATATTCGACCGCTGCAGAGTGAAGCAATAATGCGCCGATAGAGTTACTTTCGGAGTCCAGCAAGAAATCCAATTGATCTATGGATAGATTTTTGACTTCCTCAATGGTTGTAAATCTGGCGTAGTTCATCATTGAAATGAGCCGACTGATCTGAGGAGAATAACTCGGAATATCACTTATTAGATATATGTTCTCCATGTTCATGATCTATTTTCCCTCCACCTCAATATGTACTACCTGGTCCATTATAAAGTTCACAGCATCACCGAGATGCTCTGCAACATAATCCGGTTCAGTTATGGCCCACTTATCCCTGTATTTATCTAACGCTTCGTTACCTGCCCCTGTTCGAACCAATATCTTCTTGCAGCCGGCGTAATGAGCAGCTAACATGTCTGACCATCGATCTCCGATGACCACACATTTGCTCAGATCGAATTGATTCTCTTTTGCTGCTCTCAGCAACATTTCCGGTTTGGGCTTCCTGCATTCACACTCTTCATTGTGTTGATGAGGACAGACATACACCCTGTCAAAACCAAAGGCCATCATTTCTTTTTCAAATGCTTCCACAGTTGCTTCTCCTCTGGAGATACCCGGTTGGTTTGTAAATCCATAGATGGGGATTCCCTGATTTTTAAGTTTATCCATTGAATCTAACGTAAATGGGAATAATTCAAATTCACCTGGATAAACGACTTCATCTGAACCACCTATGGTTCCATCACGATCAATAAAAACGGCTTGAAATGTATTGGACGGCATGGCTGACCTCCCTATGTATTTATGTTAGACTGTGACTTCTGTAACCCATCTGTGGTATCTGTAGTTCCTATCCACACTTCATTCAATATCCAAAAAAGCCTAAAATGATCTTTATCTTCTTCTCATTTTTATTCATGAATTTAATTCCCTCTTTCGTGTCTATGATCAGTACCTTTTTTCCAATCCATGCTCTAACGTACACTGAACTAAGACTGAAAGGTTTTGTAAATCCTTTCACCTCACTTTCCGTCCCGTCTTCGTGTTCAAACTCCGTTCTGATGAACCAGCGGTTTCCATATCCAATCTCTCTGAACTTTTTCAAAGCATTCTCCTTTTTCTACAACCTCTTCATTTCTAAAATTCAATATAAAAGGGCTGCATCTCCGGTCTTAAACAATATTCAATTCGTTGTCTAAAATTCTTCCAGGTCACTATGCTTAAAGCTTCTTCGACCGAGAAATATCCGGTGTCTAGACTTTCGTTTGATACGGTCAATTGTCCTCCGATGGGCTTCGCCAGGAATAACGTGTTAACAATGGAGTCCTCCACATTCTGAAATACGCCGCAAAACCGGATGATCTCGATATCAATCCCAGCCTCTTCTGGGACCTTTAATAAGTAATATCTCATTCTGATCATTGATCACAATTGCAGCTGCCGAAACAATATGTTTAGGTGGGGTCATCTTCTCCAGACCTTTCGTTTAATTTGATTCCGCAGGGATAATCATTTGTTGTACTTCTTGCACTCCTGGGATAAACCCGAGGTTGTAATACACGGATTCCGCATCGTTTCCTTCCATGACGTACAACCGTAAGATTGGATATTTCCCTTTAAGGATTGTCAATGCTCTCTGCAGCATGCGTGTAGCAATTCCTCTTCCTCTGTGCGATGGGATGACACCAATACTATATACTGCTGCCTCCGTGTCCTGTAAACAAATCCTGCAATTGGCGACAAGCTCTCCAGTACTTCTGTCATACACTAGTGTAGATGCTTCCGTGAGTATCTCATTGGTTAGACCGGGATCTTCATCGGGTATGAACTGTTCAAATGAAGACTGGTTTCTTCTTAACGCCTCAAAACCTCCTACAAAGCTTGCAAAGTCGCAATGAGCGATTTCATCTTCATTCGTATATCGCTTGGTACCTGTTTCATCTTCGGCAATTTGAGGACTCTTGATGATCAGATCGGGGTCCCAAGTCATGTCAAAATGTTCAGTGGGACGCTGCATCCAGCGGCATCTGAACTCCACCGGCCAAAATCCGGCTCTAGCAAATAAATGAACCTGGTCCGGCAGAATTTCAAAGGCTATAATGGTCTGGGTTCGATCAGACCAGTTGACGAGTATCTTTTTAAGAAGCTTCATTACCTCAAATAAATGATTAAATGGTGGAATGAAAAATAAATGATATATTCTATTGGGTGCCATCCTTACCCCACCAATTTTCGATTCTCCTTGGTAAATCCAATACGCATTATTTCGGTTAGCACTAAAACGTTCTTCTCTAAAAAATCCAACAAAGCGCATATTGTAATAGACTGAGCAATATATTCCCCACTCTTCGGGGTCAGCCTTACGAATCGAATATTCGCTGGATAAATCATACGTTTCTATGTTTTCAGACCAATCAGCTACCTGCACACGTCATTCCTCCTCGAATATCTTCATAGAGAGCACTTCCTTATTGCTATTTACTATGAGTAATTTCCGCTTATATTGTTCAAGTATTTCATGAATCTTTTTCTTATTTTCACGATCGAATTTGTGATTCCATTTCAGCATGTCGATCAAACCCTTTAATGTTTGTTTGTAATTTGCCTTCTCTAATCCAATTCTTTGTTTAATAAATCTCATAACAATTCTTATTGCTCTTTCCATTGGTTTCGGGGTCAAAAAAATGATCATATCTGCCTCTTCAAAACTCCGCATTAGCCATTTATAGTAAATCCCCTCAATGATCCACTGATCTTCAGCTATAATGTCTTCAAGCAATCTATCCCGGATTTCAGGTGGATTCTTACCAGCAAATTCAACGGAGCTGCTCCACATCACTTTATCCAATTCAAAATACGGAATATTCATTTGATTGGACAGATTTCTGGCTAAATAGGTTTTCCCACTGCCTGTGGAACCAATAATATGGATTTTCTTGTAGATCATCTTGGTTTGTCTCGTCCTCGTCATTTAAGAGTCTTTAATCATTCAACAATTTAACTAACTAATAAAATCTTGTATCCTTCTTCCGCCCTCAACTCGATCTGTAAAGTTTCCTTGCGTATATTCGTGTATGACCTTGTTCCAAAATTGCTGAGCAGGCTTGTTGCTTTCGAGCTGATAAACTTCCCAATGCCCCTTATGCATATCAAATATTTGTTTAGCTACCGCTTTACCTATACCTGCTTTTCTATATTTTTTCATAATGAAAAACTCGGCAATAGAGAAGTAATTTCGCTCCTCTGATTCTATAGATCTGACTAACACAAAACCGATATATTTATCTCCCTGTTTAATGACATATGGGAATCGGTAATCCACTTCGTTCCAATAGTCATCCAAATAAGGATAGGCCCGGAATAGTCCATCATCTTCCACATCACATTGGACAAATTCCGAGAAATCATAAATATAAAACTGCATCAGATTTTTTATGACATCCTTATATGCCTTAGAAGCTTGAATTAATTCGTATTTCATTTGTGTGTTACCCCTTTATTTCAGCTGTGAGTTGAGTTTCTTAAAGCTTTCAATCTGTTTCTTGTGATGCTTATCATGCGAGATGAATGCCCTTACATACTTTTTGATACTAAATTTCTTCTTGTCTCCATCCTTATACTCTCGTGTATATTCTTCTTCTTGGAGTCCAGTAATAGCATGGATAATGTTCATTCGCTTTTCTACAAGTTCTTCAACAATGGCCTTCTTTGATTTGGTCTTTGAGTATTCCATCGCATTTGCGTTAAATTCATTAAAATTCAGATGCCTTACGGTTAACGGTTCATCATGTTTGATTTTATAGATCGCTTCCTCATAAAAATATTGATCCCACAACATTATATGTGCGATAACGTCTTTCAACGTCCATTTGCCTTCAGCGATCGGCGTATTCCAAACCTGCTCAGATAGAGTGTCCAACTCCATCACATAAGAAGTAAACGATTTGAATTCCTCAATCATTTCATCCGTAGTTTTGGCCATGATCATATCACTCCCAAAAAATGATTTAGTTCACCTTACTTTAAGCTCGAATTCCTCGGTTTGGCCGTTCCATTCTATGCGGAAACTCACACTAGAACCTGCTTGGGGGATTGCCCCGTTACTTGTTGTATAGCCTGTAAAATATACGTCTTCTGCATTCTTGTTAACAGGAATAATTCCGCTTCCCGATCCAGCATTGGTATCGTAATCATATTTTATTTTTCCATGGGGCTTCGTTCCTTCTCCAATTTTTCAAGCTGCCTCACTCCATATACATTAAGTTTGTAAAATATTTATTGTGGTCATGACTAGATTCTCCCTGTTGATTATCCTGCTGATAACTTATTATTAATAACGCTTATCCAATCGTAATGGTTATTCACTTTCAAAAATCTATAGTCTTTTCTTCAAAAAGTACTGAACAATTCCTTCCGGATACTCATCTAGTATCCCAAAAACTTCATACCCCATCTTCTGATAAAATTCTGGAGCTTGATAAGAAAACGTACTGGTGTGTGCAAGTTTGCAGCCCATATCGGAGGCTATGCTTTCGGCTTGCAGAATGAGAGACTTCCCGTTCCCATTATTTCTATATTCCTCATCGATCCAAAAGTTATCAATATATAACGTATCGCAGTATGTAGCACAGAAGATCCCACCGATGGCTTTGCCCGTCTTATCCCGCAAAAATAGATTGATGCTCTTTCCAGTTTTTTTTAGAAGCCCATTCGTTTCACTTACATTGTAGTTATACAAATGGTTACAAACTGCTTTGTAGTCTTCCTCGTGGTCTTCATGTACAATTTGCAATTCAACATTATGATTAGAGCTGTTCATCGTTCCTGAACCTCATTCCGTTCTATTAGACTTGTTTGCTCACGTATACGTATCTTTCATTTACAGATACTTCTTGAATGCTTTGCTTGACTCTCCATCGTATCCCAATTTTTCATAAAAATGATGTGCCTCGATTCTGGTGGCTCCACTGGTTAGAAACACTTTCACACAATTTTTCTGTATACATAAATCTTCGATATACTTCATGAGTTCAGAACCGTATCCCTTGCTCTGCACATGCTCTGTAATGATGACACGTTCGACCACTCCAAACGGTCTATTTTCCACCAATGCATCCAGACAAATATGTAAGTGCGCTGTACCAATGACCCTTTGGTTCATTTCATAAACGAGCAAGAAACTGTTGGGATTATTTTTGATCTCCTCAATACGTTCTCCCAACACCTTTGTATCCAAATTGTTCGGCAGTAGTTCTCTATACAACGATTCAATAGCCTCAGCATCTCTTGATTCTGCCTGTCTGATCATCAAGATCACACTCCTTATTTTCTGCTTCGCAAACCACGCCCATTATAACCCAAATCGTGGTATATGCGAATAATTTCTTCCTTTCAGATCGAACTACAGTCTCTTCTATCATCACAAAAAAACCACGGTTTCCCGTGGCTTCATTTGTATCTTGTCTATCTTTCACACTGTCCCACTCACCAATTGCCCCTTGTACCATACCGCCTGCCGGGCAGATCTTCTGGCAACAGCTTCCGCTGAACAACTCGCCTGTACAAGTACAAAGCTCGCTGTATCCCCTACTCTAGGCCAAACTTGCTTCCCTTCCGAATCCAACGGAGTAACTCCACCTGTGATGAAACCAAGAGACTGGGACAAGGAACGTTCATCATTGTATCCGTACAGTTCGGCGAAGCGCCCTGCTTTCTCCAGTTGATCTCCGCTGCCAAAAGGTGACCAATGATCCGTCAGGCTGTCTGTTGCCAGCTTCACGTTTACCCCCATGCGATGCAGCATCGGGAGGGGCATGATCATTCTGCCAATGGGCACAGTTGAAGCGATGCTCATGCCGAGTGAGGCCATACGCTTCGCCAGATCTTCGGCCTCCTGCTGCCCCGCTTGAGCGAACCAGAACGCATGACTTACGGTGACTTTCCCCTGAAGTCCTGCCTCTTCCGTCAGGTCAGCGAGCCGCTGCAGCGTTTGCTTACCCGGCTCGTTGCGATCATGCAGATGGATATCGATTCCCGCCCGATGCTGAACAGCCAGATCTACCATGGCATCCAGCGATTTCTCGATCTGCTCGTCCACGGTATGAGGATCGAGTCCCCCTACAATCGTAGCGCCTTCTTCCATCGCCTGACGCATCAGCTCTACGGAGTTGGAGCGAAGCAGCCCATGCTGTGGAAATGCTACAATTTCAGAGGAAATTTTGCCCGAAAAGGATTCCAACGCCTTTCTTGTGGCCTCAAGTCGTTTCAACCCGCTAACGGGTTCGATGTTACAATGGCTGCGCACATGGGTTGATCCATAGCCCTGAATCAGGCTCAGAATACTCTCCGCTTGACGTTTCGCATCAGGCAGCAGCTTGGGCAGCAGCACCTTTTCTTCTTCAATGCGCTCAAAAATGCTGGATATGCGTCTCACGGCCTTCCAAGGACCATCATAATACGTTTTATCCAGATGAATGTGTGCTTCTTCAAAGGAAGGCAGCAGCAACAATCCTCTGGCATCATATTGAGGCAGGTTAGTCTGAAGCTCAGTTCCATCATCCTTGATTTCGGCAATGATTCCGTCCTCCACACGGAGATGTGCCTTTTTTGTCTGTGTTCCCGTTACCTGTCCCTCTTCCGTAATAAATCCTCGCTCCAACGCTACGTTGGTCAACCAGTACGCCTGCTTCAACAATGCCATCCCTCTTTCCACTAAGTCTGCCGTGCATGATACCGATCATCTGTGCTCTATGGTACCATAGGGGTGAACCAGGCAAAAATATGTAAAACGTTGGTGATCCATACGATGATCGTTTGGATGAGAAAAGAGGAAAGGTGTGCCTTCAAACATGACGAAATGGCTTCATATCCTTGTAAGTGCAATGGCAATCACACTATTCATGATGCTGTACTATGCGGTAACGGGTACGGCCCTTTCGGAAGTGAATTGGGGTTCGTACACGATCATCCTGCTGCTCATTCTTGTTATTCCGCAGACATTGGGAACGATCAGGAGAGAACGCAAAAACAGGCACGAGTAAGTGCCTGCACAATGGATATAACCTATTCAACTCTTCAAAAATTAAACCTCGCATGCCCACCATCGGTCACGCCTTCAATCCGTTCGATATCCAGCAATCTGCGCTTCAACTCCAAGCCTCCACGGAACCCGGTCAGCTTGCGGTTGGCACCGATGATGCGATGACATGGCAGCAGTAGCGGAATGGGATTGGCTCCATTCGCCGCCCCTACAGCACGCACAGCTGAAGGTCTTCCCACCGCAGTCGCTATGTCGCCGTAGGTGCGAGTTTCACCGTAAGGGACGCGTCCCAGCTCTCTCCAGACTTGCTGCTGGAAGGTTGTTCCGATCAGATCAAGCGGAATCTCGTCCGTATACGCAATCTGGTCTCCGGCGAAATAGGATTGCAGCCAATCCATCATGCCTGTCCGCTTCAATGTATCCTCATTCTCTTCCAGCTCCACCCCTGGCGCGATTCGGGTCACCCAGCTGTTCCAGCCTTCCAGTGTTTCATTCGGCATGACAATACGGCATATGCCCAGTTCCGTTGCGATCAGCACCCACGGGCGGCCGTCCAGCTCCATGGTAGCCCACATGATCCTTTTTCGCATACGTCTATCGTCCTCCCCGATAATATCTCATTTCTTTTCCACCTCAACACGAACAGCTCTCTTTGTTTTCCGTTTCATGCTGCGAATCATTTGCTTGGTCTCCGGATCGACGCGATAGGATTCCGTTATTTTCTGAAGAGCTTTATTATACGTAAAATCATCCAGGGTATTGTCCTTGAGATAAGACATTGTCACTTCCGGCTGCTTCACATAGGCCATCGAAATTGCCCAGGCTACCGCCATTTTCACATAATATGCTTCGTGTTTGATCTGATCCAATGAGTTTAGAACCCGATCGATATACGTCTCATCGAGGTAAAAGTTCAATAACATCACCACACCAAAACGTATCTCATATTCCTGATCGGACTTCAGATAAGGTTGCAGGAAATTCCACACGGGTTCCACATGAACTTTCGTATATTTCAACCCGGCGCAGAAGCTGTCACAGATCGACCAGTTATCAATCTTGGGGACAAATGCGGCGACATGCTTCAGCCACTCATCCAGATCTGTCTGGACATGACCAATAACCATCGCTTGCAGCATCACTTCTTCAAAATATTCATCGTCTGCCGTTTCCAGATATGTCCGCCATTCCCCTACAGCAATCTGTTTCGCCATTTTCCGTATGGCAGGCAATCGAACACCCATCAGATTTGTAATATTGGGAATCAATGCAGCCGAGAATTTCTGGTACTCCGGTTCGGCCAGACCGAGCAGCTGTGTCCTGATATCTGTTTCCACTAGCGCTAGTCCTCCTCATCAGTTTCTTGTACAACCAGTATATCTCCGCGGCGCCCATTTGTAAGCCCAGTTCGAATGGTTGAGCAAGATTTCAATATATGCATGCACTTCCTTCGCCCATCCAATTCTTTGTTTACCTCGCTTACATTGCGTTTAAGAATACGGAGCCCCGCCTCTAGAAAGGAGTTTTGATATGAACAAGAACGGACCTCAAACCCCTAAAGACGTCTCCATCGAAGATATAACCGAACTGCTGGTTCAATATGTGCAAGCCCAAGACCTGTCTGGGTTTTATAAAACGGTAAAAGAATTACATCCCTACGATCTTACTCTCGTATATAAAAAGTTTCCCGAACAGGAGATCAAGCGTTTTCTGCTCCTGTTTAAGCCCGATGTTCTCGCGAATATGGCTGAGTCACTCACCCTTCACGAGCAGATCACTCTTTTCGAACAGCTTGGCCCGGAACGTACGCTTGAGGTCATGCAGCAGATGAACAAGAGTGATCTGATTCGGTTTATGCATGATTTGCCTGCCAAACGCAGGGAACAGCTGCTATCCAACATGCATCTCGACCATTCTGCAATTATTCGTTCGGTACTGAATTACCCGCCTGAGACGGCTGGCCGGATCATGACCGACCGTTACCGCACCCTTTTGGCCCATGAGACAGCAAAGGAGGCTATCCGAGAAACACAGGGTACTCCGCATATTCCGTTAACCCGCTATTTGTATGTTACCGATGAAGAAGGCAAACTCGTTGGTGTCGTGAGTCACCAATCCCTGCTGCAGGCCAACGACAAGACCAGGGTTGAAGAACTGATGACCAAGCGTGTGATTCACGCAACAGTAGACATGGATCAGGAAGAAGCCGCACAGCTTTTGCAGCGCTATGAATTTATCGCATTACCCGTCGTTGATGAGAATCACAGACTATGTGGTGTGATCCAGATGGATGATGTCATCGATATTATCATGCATGAAGCAAGTGAAGACCTTGCAAAAATGGGCGGCGGTGGCAAGGATATCGATTTTGATACCAAACCGCTCGTTGCGGTCAGACGCAGGCTTCCCTGGCTCATTTTATTATTGCTGATTGGACTGATTTCAGGAAGTATTGTGGATTTTTTCGAAGATACACTTAATCAGGTCGTCGCACTCGCATTTTTTATGCCCATGATCGCCGGCATGACCGGTAACACGGGAACACAGTCGCTGGCTGTCGTGGTACGGGGACTTATTGGACGCAAACTTGATAAATCAACCGTACTGGCATTAATTGGCCGGGAAATCAAGGTAGGTACAATGATTGGGCTCGTATGCGGAGTGATGATTATGGTTATCGCTTATTTCTGGCAGGGAGATTGGCTGCTTGGCGCGATTATCGGTGTCTCCCTCTTCTTCACACTGGTCATTGGCACCCTGACAGGTACCTGTATCCCGCTGCTGCTGAGTCGCTTCAAGGTTGATCCGGCTGTCGCTTCCGGACCTCTGATCACCACGCTGAACGACATCTTGTCCCTCTTCATCTACTTTGGCATCGCAACCCGCTTCCTGGATGCTTTGATGTGAATTTCTCACGTCCTACACGCAGAAAAACAGACCAGCTATGAGGGATAGCGGTCTGTTTCTGCATTTCCTGTACAAGATTGTGTCTTCTACAGCATTATGCCGATCTTTTGTTTTTATTGTAGATATCGAAGGCTACGGCAAGCAAAAGCACCAAACCTTTGATTCCCTGCTGCCAGTCAATACCCAGGCCAATGAGGGACATCCCGTTATTCAGTACCCCCATGACCAGACCACCGATGATCGCACCAAACACGGTTCCAATCCCCCCGGAAGCTGAAGCACCACCGATAAAGCAGGCCGCAATGGCATCCAGTTCAAAGTTGGTACCCGCTCTTGGAGTTGCTGCATTCAGACGAGCGGCGAAGATTAGACCGGAAACGGCGGCAAGTACGCCCATGTTTACAAATACCCAAAACGTCACTTTTTTGGTTTTAACACCGGACAGGCCTGCGGCCTTTTCATTCCCTCCGAGCGCATATACATGACGTCCCATAACCGTACGATTCATGACAAAGGAGTAAACGATGATTAATACAAACAGCAGAATCAAAATATTTGGAATTCCGGCGTAACTTGCCAGGACGAGAGTAAACAGGTTCGTAACGGCAGCCACCACAATCAGCTTGAGTAGAAAAAGCCCCTGAGGTGCTACCTGAAACCCGTATTTCCGCTGAGAGCGACGTTCCCGCAGTTCATTCACGATATACCAGACCGTAAGTGCAACACCTACAAGGATCGAGACCAGACCGAATCCCGAGAATTGGATATCAGGCAGGAAGCCGGAGCTAATCTTTTGGAATCCTCCCGGAAAAGGAGAGATGGATTGCCCCTCCAGCACGATCATCGTTAATCCGCGGAACAGCAGCATGCCGGCCAGTGTTACGATAAATGCAGGAATTCGCACATATGCGATCCAGAAGCCCTGCCAGGCTCCAATTAACGCCCCGACCAGCAAAGAGGCAATGACAGCCAGCCAAGCCGGAAGTTCCCAATCGACCATCATGATCGCCGCCACCGCACCGACAAAGGCTGCAACGGATCCCACCGACAGATCGATATGCCCGGTAATAATGACAAGTACCATCCCGATGGCCAGTACAAGGATATAGCTGTTCTGCAGGATCAGATTCGTAATATTAATTGGTTTTAGCAGCAACCCGCCAGTCAGCACCTCGAACAAAATCATAATCACGACCAGCGCGATGATCATGCCGTATTGACGTATATTGTTTTTGAACAGTTTAGTTAGCATTTCCATGCTTCTCGCCTCCAGACTTCGTCATATATCTCATCAACGTTTCCTGTGTTGCATCCTCGCGGCTGACTTCTCCCGTGATTCGTCCGGCATTCATGACATAAATCCGGTCACACAGTCCCAGAACCTCTGGAAGCTCGGATGAAATGACCAGCACGCCCTTGCCCTCAGCAGCAAGCCGGTGAATAATCGTATAAATTTCGAATTTGGCGCCTACATCAATTCCACGGGTCGGTTCATCCAGAATGAGAATATCCGGTCCGGCAAAAATCCATTTGCTCAGTACCACTTTCTGCTGATTTCCTCCGCTCAGGTTGCCTGTTTTCTGCAAAATGCTCGGTGCCTTGATATTCATGCTTTTTTTCATCTCTTCGGCAACCAGCACTTCTTCACGTTCGTTCACAACTGCACCTTTGGCCAGCTTGCCTAGACCGGTCAGTGAGATATTGCGTTTGATATCATCCATAAGAATAAGACCGTATTCCTTCCGATCCTCCGTTACATAAGCGAAACCATTTTGAATGGCTTCCGTTACGCTGTTGTTCTGAATCGGTTTGCCATCCTTGATCAACTGCCCTGATATGCTGCGTCCATAGGATTTGCCGAATATGCTCATGGCCAGTTCCGTTCGTCCCGCACCCATCAGTCCGGCAATGCCCACAATCTCACCGCGCCGGATGTTCATGTTAATCTGATCCAGCACCTTGCGATCGGCATGATGTTCGTGATAGACGGTCCAGTCCTTCACTTCCAATACAACTTCTCCGATATTCGCATGGCGTTCCGGATAGCGGCTTGTCAGATCACGGCCTACCATCCCGCTGATAATCCGATCTTCGGTGACATGATCCTTTTTCATGTCCAGTGTCTCAATCGTCTTGCCATCCCGCAAAATCGTAACGGAGTCCGACACCTTGGATACCTCATTCAGCTTGTGGGAAATCAGAATACACGCAATGCCCTGTTTCTTGAATTCCAGCATTAATTGAAGCAGGTTTTCACTGTCATCCTCATTAAGCGCCGCCGTTGGCTCGTCCAGAATGAGCAGACGGACCTTCTTGGAGAGCGCTTTCGCAATTTCAACCAGCTGCTGCTTGCCCACACCGATGTTGGATACAAGCGTATTCGGATTTTCGCTTAATCCCACCTTGGAGAGCAACTCACGTGTACCAACCAACGTCTCTCTCCAATCAATGATGCCTTTGCTCGCACGTTCATTGCCCAAATAGATATTTTCCGCGATGGAAAGGTAGGGGATCAGTGCCAGCTCCTGGTGGATGATGACGATTCCCAGATCCTCGCTCTGCTTGATGCTTTTGAACTCACACGTTTTGCCTTGAAATAAAATATCCCCTTCGTACGATCCGTGTGGATATACACCGCTAAGCACTTTCATCAGCGTGGATTTCCCTGCACCGTTTTCACCGCACAGCGAATGAATTTCCCCTTCTCGCACTTTGAGATTGACATTTTCCAGCGCTTTGACGCCAGGAAAGGTTTTGGTGATACCTTTCATCTCCAATATGATGTCGGACATGGGATGTGCTCCTTTCCATTGTTATTTCAGTCCAATTTCTTCTTTGGTGTAATACTTGCTGCCCACAATATCCTTCTCTACATTTGTCCGGTCCACTGAAATTGGATCCAGTAAGTAGGCCGGTATGATCTTAATTCCGTTGTTATATGACTTTTCGTCATTCACTTCCGCTTGTTTCCCTTGTAAAATGCTATTGGCCATCTCTACCGTCTGCTCCGCCAGCTTGCGGGTATCCTTAAATACCGTCTGCGTCTGCTCCCCGGCCACAATGGATTTGATCGAGGCCAGCTCCGCGTCCTGACCGGTAATGACGGGCAGAGGTTTGTTCTCTGATCCGTAACCGACGCCTTTTAGTGATGAGATGATACCAATGCTGATTCCGTCATACGGGGATAACACCGCGTCCAGATTCTCACCTGAATAATAGGCACTGAGCAGGTTATCCATCCGCGATTGGGCCAGCGCGCCATCCCAGCGCAAGGTCGCAATCTGTGCCATCGTTGTTTGTTTGCTTCGTACCACAAGCTTGCCTGAATCGATGTACGGCTGCAGTACAGACATCGCACCATCGAAGAAGAAGTAAGCGTTGTTGTCGTCAGGTGAGCCGCCAAACAGCTCGATGTTGTATGGCCCCTTGCCTTCCTTGAGGCCAAGCTTCTGTTCAATATAGGAAGCCTGGAGCACACCCACCTTAAAGTTATCGAACGTCGCGTAGTACGTTAAATAGGGCGTATTACGAATCAGGCGATCGTAAGAAATGACTTGGATGCCCTCATCATGGGCCTTCTTGATCACATCCGTCAGCGTATTGCCGTCCACGGATGCAATCACCATCACATCCACTCCCTTGGTGATCATGTTTTCAATCTGTGAAATCTGATTTTCGACCACATCCTCAGCGTATTGCAGATCCGTTTTATACCCCTGTTCCTGAAATAAACGGACCATGTTTTCTCCGTCGCCAACCCAGCGCTCGGAGGATTTGGTTGGCATGGAGATGCCGACATATCCTTTTTCCTTGCTGCCTGCCCCGCTCTCAGCCAAATTGCAAGCCGATAGCATCAGGGCCATCACCAGAAGCCAGATAAATACTGCTCCTTTTTTCATATCAAGTTCCCCTTTCCTCAAATCATGCGGATCTGAATGAATCATAAGATAACGCTTACAACGTATGGTGTGAGTTCAAACTGCTGTTGTTTCTGCATGACCCCATCGTAGCACTGTGACATGAGAGTGGTCTTTGCTGCTTTTGAACTTTTTTTATAAAATTTTAACTTTTATAAAGCTGGCAGAAGCTCATTATCTTTGAATACCGTTATTGAAGTGGACAAAAAAAGAGCTGCTCCACTTCACAGAAGTAGAACAACTCCGTTGTCTTGACCAACGTCTGTTAACACTATACCCGGTCTGCTGATACATTACGCCCAGTGCCCCCGTCCTTTCGATACTGCGCAGGCGAAATTCCCATCGTTTTTTTGAACGCTGTGCTGAAATAATGCTGGGTATCGTAACCAACCCGTTCTGCAATGTTATGGATGGGTAGTGTTGTGGAATCCAGCAGCTGTACCGCTTTGCGGATACGGGTATGTGTGACCAGAGTTACGAAAGAATCGTTCAGCTCTTTCTTGAGCACCCTGCTGAGATATACGGCAGAGACTTGCAAACGGGAAGCTAGCGATTCCAGGGTCAGGTCCCGATCCGCGTACCCCTCTTGAATAAGCTGCCGAGCTCTTCGCACCAGTGGAGACAGCCGGGCTTCGCCATAAACGAGTTCACGGCACAGCCGGTACGTATTCGGTGCTCCCTCCAACTCACCTGTATATTGCTCCACATGGGCATGAACGGCGATATTCAAACAGGAACTGATTTGCTGTTCAATGGTACAATCCAGCTCTTCCGGGGCCTTCTGCCACAGGCACATGCCAATTAACCCATTCGGGTCCCGGAACAGAACATGCGGCAGGTCTCCAAGCAATTCACTGATAATATTCTCCACAGCAAAAAGAAACAACTGGCGATCGTTCTCCCGCATAACGGTCTGCCGCGCTTCAGCTGCAGGCCAGCGGACGATCCCAATCTGCACAGGCGGCTCGGGTGGCAGACGCAGGAACGCCAGCTGCTCTGTCAGATCTTTCCCTTCAGCCAGCCCTTCCAGCCACTCCAGGCAAAAACGCTGACGGAGCAGCGGTATATTGCGTTCGATCTGATCGGCAGCCTGCTTGACGTAAGCAGTCCGCTTACGCTCTTCGTCCATCCGCTGATGCAAACGCTCGAGTGCAGCATGCAGTCGACCCGCATCTACCGGCTTTAATATATAGTCCTCCACGCCAAGCCGCACGGCCTCCTGGGCATAAGCAAATTCATCGTGTCCGGAAATGATCAGACAGCGGCAGCCCGGACACTCGTCCTGAAGACGGCGGATCAGATCGATCCCGTTCAGGAATGGCATGTTCATGTCTACCAGGATGATATCGACACCCAGCTGGACAGCCAATTCCAACGCCTCTTCACCGTCCTCTGCTTCACCGACAACCTCCATGCCCAGCCCATCCCAGTCTATGGCATCCCGTATGCCTTCGCGAATAATTGGTTCATCATCTGCAATCAGCACTTGGTAGCGCTCGGCCGTTTGTAATGTCTGGGCTGCCGCCACCGATGCTGCCGCATCCTCCTGATTTGTCCAGGCTCTTGATATAGTTGCTCTCTTCATTAACTCTCCCGCCTTCCTTCAATATCGAATGGC
Source organism: Paenibacillus xylanilyticus (assembly GCF_047246825.1). Lineage (GTDB taxonomy): Bacteria > Bacillota > Bacilli > Paenibacillales > Paenibacillaceae > Paenibacillus > Paenibacillus xylanilyticus_B. The sequence goes on from NZ_JBFOLB010000002.1 coordinate 915,979, forward strand.
AACGCTTGTGGAAGTTCCTTCATCAAAGGCTGAATGATGGTCACACAAGTACCTTCGCCTTCTTTACTATCCAGCCTAATCCCGTATTCTTCACCAAAAGAAAGCTGTAAGCGGGCCTGAACATTCAGCATGCCGTAGCTTTTGCCCCCCTGACCGGCTTCCTGTGTTTCCATGCTTTCCAACGGTGTATTAAGAAGACCAGTCATGTCTCGCAGCCGCTCACTGGACATCCCAGCCCCATTATCCTGTACCGTCAGAGACAGCTTCCCATCTGTTATTTTCGCTTCGATCCGAATGGTACCGGGCCCCCGTCTAGCTTTGATCCCGTGATAAATGGCATTTTCCACGATGGGCTGCAGCAGCAGCTTAAGCACGAACAGCTCCCTAAGTTCCTCGGGAATGATCAATTCACATTGAAGACGGTCCCGATACCGGGTCTGTTGAATTTGCAGATAACTGGATATATGTTCAATCTCCGAATGCAAAGGGATATAATCCTTCCCTTTACTGAGCCCGATACGAAACAGTCTGGAGAGGGCACCAACCATCTCGGATACATCGTCCACGCCTTTCTTGCGCGCCATCCAATGAATCGTATCAAGAGTGTTATATAGAAAATGAGGTTTGATATGCTCCTGCAGACTTCGCATTTCAGCCTCCCGTTTCTGACGCTCCCGCAGTTCGTTAAGGGACATGAGCTGCCGGATCTGTGCCAGCATTCGGTTGAAACTTCTGCCCAGCATGCCGATTTCATCAGCCCGGTCACTCCAGCGGCCGGATCTGAGGTTCCCCGTCTCTGCCCTGCGCATATAGGACATCAGCCGGAAAATGGGCTGAGCGATGGAACGGGAAAATCGCAGGGAGGCGCTTAGGCCGAAGAGACATACCACAAAGACGAAGCTGACAACGTAAAACTGAATCTGACGGACCTCTGCGATCGTTTCTCGTGCAGGGAATACCCCTACGGTTCTCCATCCCGTAAACGCGGAAGACTGATACATGAATAACAATTCCTTCCCTTCCGCTTCTGCGTTAAATGTTCCGCTATCCCCGGATTGGAACCACGCCGAGGGAATCTGCTCAACGAGTGGGTTATCCGGCATATAGACACTTCGTCCTTCTGCATCGGTCACCATGACATATCCGGATTTCCCCAGTGTTACATCCCTGGCGGCCTGAGAGACGGTACGCAGCTTAAGATCAATCATAATGACACCGAGTACGCGTCCCGTTGTTTCATCCGTGATGGAACGTGCCACGGACACAATTTCACTGTCCTTATAACGTACATGCGTCGTAATGTTCCGCTGGCTGGGCTGTCCTAGAACGGTAAAAATGCCAGCATTCCCGGCAGCACTTTTATACCATTCCTCCTGGATTAGGCTTTGATTGGTTTTCGGGTACATCTCATTGCTGATGTAGTTTCCGTTTCCGTTAACAAGAACAATACCTGCAATTTCCGGATACAATGTCGTGAATCCCTGCAAATATTGCTTGATCCCATAGAGTTGATCCTGAGCTTTGACCTGGTTCAGATCGTTATCCGGTTCAGCTATGCCCGTATGACCATCGCTATCCGTTTTCCCCTCCATAAAAGCACGGATATCCGGATCAAATCCGATCAGATAGGTCATGTTTTGCAAATTCTCCATCTTGCTGTCGAGTGCTTCATTGACTTTGCCGATCAACTGCATTGTATGTCCCTCAACCTGTCTTTCAACAATCCGTTCCACCGTCCAGTTGACCAGCAGCCCGAGTCCCACCGAAGGAACAATGGCAAAAAACAAAAAAAGCAGCATCAGCTGATATCGCAGTGGCATATTGCGCAAGCGCAAACGCTGCAGTCCACCCTTCATGCGGAAACGGATTCTTTTCAAGCTCAGGGACATCCTTGACCGATTATTTTTATTTGGCATAGTAATCATCTACATTCGAGCGTGTCACGACAGATATTCCGGTGTCCACCTTAACCGGCAGCGGTGCATTCTTATCGGAAGAGGACGGAGCAGGTACAGTCAATTGGTGATGCAAATGGAACAAATACTGAAGGGACCAATACCCCATATTCCACGTTCCCTGTGCAATCGTTGCAGAGATCGTGCCGCTCTTGATCATATCAAGCGTATCCTTATTCGTATCAAAGGATATAATCTGGAACGGCTCATCTGCTCTAGCATTCTGTACCGCTTCACCGACACCAGCTGCTCCCGTCGCTTCGGTGACAAAAATGCCGCCGAGCTTCGGATAAGCCTTCATTAACCTCATCGCTTCGTCTCTTGATCTCATGACATCTCCGTGTCCATCTGCGACTTCAACAACTTTCATGGAAGGGTACTGCTGTTTAATCGTATCGCGGAATCCTTGAGTTCGTTCCTCATGATTTTGCTGGCCCGGCATGGTCAGAACGGCGACTTCTCCCTCACGGCCCATGAGCTCGGCCATTTTGTCCGCAGCAGTTACCCCTGCTTGGTAATTGTCCGTACCGAGAAAAGAATATGCCCTGCTGCCCGGCGCATCGGCATCAAACAAGACCACCGGGATATCCGCATCCAGTGCTTTGTTAATGACGGGAATAAGCGATTGCGGGTCGATGGCGGAAATGGCGATACCGGCCGGCTTCCGTGCAATCGCCTGCTCGATGATCGTCGTCTGTTCCTTCGGGTCATACCGGGTAGCTCCCCGGTACTCGACGGTAACCCCAAGCGTATCCCCGGCATCCTCGAAGCCTTTGAGTACGCTTTTCCAATATTCCAGCCCGGACTGGAATGTGATCATGATGTATGTTTCACCGATATCTCCACGGAGTCCCCTGTCTTCCCATGAGCCATTCGCCTCGCTGGAGTATTCGTACCTGAGCACATACAGTGCAAAAGCCGAGATTAGCAAAATATAGACCAGCAACGTTTTTTTCATATCGGTTTCACTTCCTTGAGAAATCTGTCCACTTTCTTTTCGAATAAATTGTAAACGCAATCACGCAAAAAAGAAACCGCTTTCTGACCCAATTACGGTTTCCTCATCCTTTTGTACAAGGAACAGCCGCTGCAATAATGTACTATCAGTCCATTCCTTCCCGCAGTATGATCATGGAACTACAACTCGGGGAGGCACTATGAATCTTACATCCTTTTTAATCTATTGCATTGTGGTTACCTTCACACCAGGACCCAGCAATATTGTCATTTTATCTTCCGTGCAGCACGTGGGTGCGCGCCAAACCATGCGTTATGTGTGGGGAGCCACAGTGGCGTTTGGTATCCTGCTTGCCGCATCCGCCTTTCTCAACCATCTCCTGGCCGGTGTTTTGCCTGGTATCCTGCATGTGATGCAGATCGTAGGCAGCCTGTATATGCTGTATCTGGCCTACCAGATCTACAAAATGGGTTCTTCCGAGGAAGCACCCAAACAGGCCACCGGATTTCGGAGCGGATTAATCATGCAGTTTGTGAATCCAAAGGTGATTCTGTTCACGTTCACTGTTATTCCCAGCTATGTACTGCCCTATTATGACTCCTCGCTGTCGTCGGTTCTGTTCGTCTTGCTTATTACAGTGATTGGATTTTTGGCCTTTTCCAGCTGGGTCGTTTTCGGCTCGGTCTTCAGGAAATTCCTGCAAGATCATCAAAAAGCTTTTAGTATCGTGATGGCGCTCTTTTTGGTATACTCAGCCATTATGGTATCGGGAATCATCTAGATTGGAGGGGTGTATGAAGTGGAGCTGTTCAACTATAAAAAGTCGTCAGATATTCTGGCCCTCTCGGCCAGTTTTACCGATTTTACGTATAAGAAGCATTGCCACGAGGAATACGCGGTTGGCGTGACACTGCGCGGCATCCAGCAATATCACCTGGACGGTCACTATCAGGCTTCCCACCAAAACGGTGTCATGCTATTTAATCGGGAGCAGTCCCACGATGGCAGCTCTTACGACAAGGCTGGAATCGACTACGTCATGTTGTATCTGAAGCCCGACGTGGTAGAAGAGATTCTCGGGAGAAAAGAATTGCGTTTCTCCACCCCCATCGTTTATGATCCCGGGCTGGCACGAAGCATTCTTATGCTGAACCATGCTGTTCAGAATGGACAAGATGAAGCCAAATGCAGTGAACTGCTTTTCAGCCTGGTACATCTGCTGTCCCAGTCGGAGATCGACACCACCACTTCCGGACCTCGTGACGGCCTTGTGAGAAAAGCAAAAGAAATGATGTTCTGCAGATTTGATGATGTGCTAAAGCTGGATGACCTCTGCTCCGAATTTAACATGTCCAAGTTCCAGTTTATTCGTGAATTCAAGTCACAGGCAGGTATATCCCCCTACCAGTTTTTCCTGAATTGCAAGGTTGAACGTGCCCGCCAAGCTATAGAAAAGCATAAGGACATATACTCCGCTGTAGCGGATTGCGGATTCGTGGATCTGACGCATCTAAACAGACACTTTAAGCGTGTCTTTGGCGTTACTGCATATGAATATATGCTTCAACTTAACTGAGCCGCAAAGCCAGCATGAACTGAAATTCCCCACACAAGACTTGCACAGTGTGGGGAATTTTTTGATTTCGTTTTACTCCATTCGAGCCCGGAATCACCGCCTGAATCCGGATCCTTTCTTTCTTTTCCAGATCCACGCTAACACGATTCCCACCAAGAGAAGACCTCCGGCATATCGAAGGAGAGTCACACCCAAACCTCGGCCAATCTCTTGAAAGTCATCCTCGGTTACGGACTTGCCAGCACCCAGAAGCTTCAACGTCTCTCCGGCTTCAGAGAGCGTCAAATTACCACTACATAGATCGGTGTGAAGCCTGCCGTCTTTTTCTTTCTGATATGCAAATATTAAATAGGACTGATTGTGATCAAACTGAACTCCACATGAACTGGAGCCGCTATCATCTGCCATGATCTTCATCTGCTTGGCATGAACGCCCTTCCAGGCCTTGTCCACTTCGAAGGTGTATTCTCTGAATCCATTGTGGCTGAATATTGGAGTAACTCCCCTTTTGACTACTTTCCCTGTAAATGCCGCTGTGGCACCTTCCAGCCTTTTCGGAATCTCAATGTAAGCACAACTGCACGCATAAGCCTTCTCTCCAGGGAATACCGTTAGCCCAATGGCAACCATAAACAGGATGATCATAACGAATGAGATGCCCTTCATCTGCCACCTCCGGTCTCCATCTTTGATACAGCTTTGTATGATATTACACTTTTGACTACTTAAATATTTATTGTAAGATTATAGCATAATACAAGTATCGTATGACTGATTTACATATGAAATTCAGACATCTTGGAGGATCACGACATTTGATACAGCATGGAAAAAAGAACTTCTCCATCCCACTGCTTATAGCAGCATTAAGCCTCACCATATTTGCACTGATAGCCCTGTCCATCAGCGATAACCAGATCCACCGGTTTGATGATAACCTGATCGGATGGATTCAGGGTATGGAAGCACCCGGCATGACCAAGTGGATGCAGGTATTCACCTGGATTGGCAGCGGATTGCTGGTCATCATCATCACGATCATTTCCATGGTTGTATTGTATCTTTTCCTGGGACACAGGCGGGAACTTCTGTTTTTGGCAGCGGTCATTGTAGGCTCCACATTGCTGAACACCTTGTTGAAACTGGCATTTCAGCGTGCAAGGCCTACCATTCACCGGATTATAGAAGCGAGTGGATACAGCTTCCCGAGCGGACACTCCATGGCGGCGTTCAGCTTGTATGGCGGACTGGCTTTTCTGATCTGGAAGCATATCCCTACAGCGACAGGACGTGTGTTGATGATAATCGTAAGTGCAGCCTTTATTTTGATCATCGGCATGAGCCGTATTTATTTGGGTGTGCATTACCCCAGTGATATTGCCGGAGGTTACTTTCTGAGCGGCAGCTGGCTGGCCATATGCATTTGGTTCTATCAGCGTTATTTGGAGCGAATGTCCCTGCTTCATTCCAAACCTTTGACATAGGACACTGCAATTGGAATATACCTAAGACCCGCCATCCTCAAATCGAGTTTGAGAGCGGGTCTTTGTTCATTCTTTCTATTCCTGAATACCATCCTGAACAAGATTCAGTTTCACGTAAGCACGGATGTCCATCGTGCCATAGTCCTTATAAAACTTTTCATGACTCCAGTGGTGCGTACGGCTTCGTACATACTCTCCATATGCGACGGGATCTACATTCTCTTTCTGACACTTCCGTATCAATTGATTGATTTTGGATTCCAAATGACTTTTCATTTCGGTTTCCAATTCCTTCATCTGCTTACCGGATAACAGAAAATCATTCCGCGAAGCCTTGATTACCGAAGCGTTAATGTGAATGGTCGTATTTAGGGTCGTTGCCGGTGGTTCTGAAGCCATCCCATGCTTTACCGAGGAAGACAAAATTCTAATCAGCGCACTGTTCTCTGTCGTTTCAGACGCTTGCTTCTGCGCTCCCTCCAGCTGATTGATCGGTGCCAGAAACTTGCCATTCTTGGCGTCCTCTGTGAGCAGTTTTAAACAAAGCCCCTCTTCCTCACTCAGCAGAAGTTCAGCCTTTTCCCCTTTGAATACCACCAGGCCATCCAGAGCCACTTTTCCCTGATCGTTCAATCGTAGTCGTGGGAGGTAGATATCCTGCCCTTTGCTAAAATATTGGAATAACGTTTGATGCAGATTGAAATGAGGCAGGTTGGCAAAATTGGAGTTCTGCTCGATCAATTTCATCAGATACAAGGGGTCATGAGCCGGAATGGATGCCTTAATAATATCCAGCGCTTTTCCTTCTGCCACAGCAAACTGCATACGCCTGGACACACGGGTATTGTGGGACAGTACGCGCAGAATATCGCCAATGCCGTGGTTTGCATAGGCCTTCCCCAGCACCATCATTCTTAATTGACCATATTCAATCGGCTCTTTTGCCTGCATATTCATTCTTGGCATGACATCAAAGCTGTTGGTTGAGTCGATCTCCAGCAGCTCGACATCACTTTTGTCTTTGTCGGTATACTCACCGATGAGCACACTGTTGTGAATCTGATTATCTTTCCGGTCATACGCGGAAGTAAGGACAAGACTGATTTCGTTCACAATGCTCGTATCCTGACAGGAGCTGAGCAGCAGCATCGCCATTCCGGCCAGTATTATTTTGGATAGTCTCATCATCCTCTCTCACTCCTCATCCAGCTGATTCGCTTGGTGGATCTTGCCTGGTTTGTAACGGATGATGGAAAGGGGCCTTAAGTAGCTGGGTCTCGTATCCGTCTGCTCATAGGAAGCACGAATCAGGCTGTCTTTCAAATCACGGAACTGTATGGGATAAAAAGGAGCCATATAAGGCGATCCCAGCGATTTTAATCTCGACAGATGGACCAGGAGGAAGCAGAGTCCAATCGCGATGCCAAATGCCCCCCAGATGGCAGCCAGTATAATGATCGGAAATCGCAGAAAACGAATGGCGTTGGACATTTTATAGATCGGTGTCACAAAGGAAGCCAGCGCTGACAGGGATACAATAATGATCAGCACATTGCTGGTAAGTGCGGCCTCCACCGCTGCCTGCCCAAGAATAATCCCGCCTACAATACCCAGCGTCTGTCCAATGCGGTTCGGCAGCCTGGCCCCGGCTTCACGCAAAAATTCAATGGTGGTTTCCAGAAATATAACTTCCACCAAAGGAGGGAACGGTACATTTTGTCTGGACGAAATCAATTTGCCAAGCAGCTCTTTGGGTATCACTTCGTAGTGAAAAGTCATCAATGCCACATAGAGGGCGGAGGCAAACAGCGAGAAAATGACACCAAAAATGCGGATTAAGCGAAAAAAGGAACCGAGCGCCCAAGGCAAATAATAATCTTCCGGCGAAACAAAAAAATCAAATAACGTTGATGGACCCGTTATAGAGCTTGGCGAGCCCTCGCTAATGACCGCAACCTGCCCTGTAATCAGGGCAAAGATCACTCTGTCCCTTCGTTCGGTCGTCGTAAACAGTGGAAAGGGCGTGAGTGAATTATCGGCTATAAGCTGGTCCAGCTGCGAGGTATCCAATACAGCGTCAAAATCAATTCCTTTCAGCCTCTCCTCCATCCTGCTCACGTTCTCAGGGTGCGCTATGCCATCCACATACAGAATGGCCACTTTGGATTGGGATAATGAGCCCAGTGTCATCTCCTTGACGATCAGATTGGGTGTCCGCAGCTGCATACGGATCAAATGCAGGTTAACCGGCAATGCCTCGACAAATCCGACCTTTGGGCCGATGATACTGAATTCATTTTCCGTATCATTATCACTTCTGACCCCTTCCTTACCGGGCATGGGAACAAGGAGCGCCTCCTGGATTTGATCGCACTGACGAATTAGCAGGTCGCCTTGAAGAAGGGCTTTGACCATTTCCTCGTTTTGATCGGTAACTTTGGTTTCCTCTATGGGAATATGTGAGAGCACGTCATGCAGATTCAATTCTTCGCTTGAAGGGATACGTTCCTGCAGCGAATGGATGACGACTTCCAATAGGTGGCTGTCCACGAGCGTTTTATAGTAACAGATTTCAACCGACATCCCGGATATCGTCATGGCACTTATCATAAAATCATCGGAACGGCGGCATGGGTCCAGCGGGTCTTGTGGTGACCTGGACCCCTGCTTCACATCATTGACAGGTGAATTCATGCTCCCTCTCCTTTATGCCGATCTGACATATCCTGATTACCAGTGTGATCCCCCAGATTTTTCCGGATCAAGGAGAACAGAAATACGAGTGGGACATATATTAGAATCAATATTTCGCCCATTCTGGTGTACAGCTCGGTAACCTTATCAATATCCACAGTGTCACGAATAACAAACAACAGTACTGCGAAAATAACCATGGCAAATTTCAGGCCTAGACTGGGCTTAATCGATCTATCCAGCTTCAGACAATGGCAAGCTGCCCACAGGCCCAATGTGATGATGGACAGGATTTTAAGCAGCCAAAACGATAACACCAGATACTCCATTCGCTGGATCAAGGGCATTTCAATAATGCTGATGAGGCTCAGGGTTGGCCATAAATGTTCTTTCATCTGTCCATGACTGAAGTACATGAAAGAATAGATGAAGAAAATCAGATACACTATAGTTGCAGTGACCACCGCGGCATAAGCCCATTTGAGCGAACGTCCAGGAGTCTTGATGAAAGGGTAGACTACCAGCAGAATGCCGCAGCCGATAAATTCATGGAGCATGTCCCGTGTGGACAGCCATAAGGAGGCGACATCATGATCCAATACAGGAAGAAGATTTCGGGGATGAAGATAGGAAGAGACCAGAAATGTCTGGGGAAATACAAATACAAGAATGAAGAGGGTTCCCCAAAGACACATCCCACTTACCGACTGAATTCCGCCCGAAACACAGTAATAGATAAGTACCAGGACCACCATGCCCAGCAGCCAGTTATTTTGCGTTGGGAGAATCCATAGCTGGATAATATGAATATAGGAGCGATAAGCTACGAAGGAGCCCAGCATAAAATATACAATAAAGATCCAATTCAGGATCGAACCTGCAATTCGGCCCCAATAGCGTTGATTGATATGAACCAGAGAGGATTGATCGGGGGATTGGCGAGACAGCAGAACAAACATCATTTTCATAATGATGGAGATGATGACAGCCGCGGCCAAAATGCTGATCCATCCATCTTTCTCTGCCCCTCGCAGCATTTTATACTGAAAATTCATCAAACCGACACCAACCAAACTTACATAGAGCACAAAAAACAGATGAATGGGCGACATGCTGTAGCGGTTCCCGGAAGTGTTCACAGAGTTCTCCCCTTTTCTGAACGAATCATATGAATCTGCTGAAATGATCACGTCTTGCGTTCACTGCACTTATGTTCAGTTGCTTGAGTTAAGTATGTAAATAATTCAACTTTTTATTCAAAAGCAAACACCCGCCTATTCCCTTCGAAGGAACAAGCGGGTGCGATATCTCTTTTTTACTACATTAATCTACAGCTCTTCGCCATTGGATTCAATGACTTTTTTGTACCAGTGGAAGCTCTTCTTCGGCGTTCTGCTAAGGTCGCCGTTTCCATCGTTATCCTTGTTCACATGAATGAAGCCATAACGCTTCTTCATCTCTCCGGTCGATGCGCTGACCAGGTCAATACATCCCCACATCGTGTAGGCTATCAGATCCACTCCATCAGCTACCGCTTCTTTCATTTGCTCAATGTGACCTCTCAAATAATCAATGCGATAGTCATCCTGAATGGAGCCGTCTTCCTCCACCACATCAACTGCACCCAGACCGTTCTCAACTACCATCAATGGCACCTGATAGCGATCATACAGATGATTCAGTGTGTAACGCAATCCTTTCGGATCGATCTGCCAGCCCCAGTCGGAAGCTTCAAGGTACGGATTTTTGATCCCGCCCAGCAGGTTGCCTTCTGCTCTCTCCAGAGACTCATCCGCACTTTCAACCAGGGACATATAATAGCTGAAGGAATAAAAGTCTACGCAGCCCTCACGCAGGGTTTGCTCATCTTCCGGCTGCATTTCGATCTGAATGCCCTGCTCTGCGAAGAAACGTTTGGCGAAACCAGGATATGCCCCTCTCACCTGCACGTCTCCGCAGATCATGTTTGAAAGCTGATCCTTCTTCTGTGCGAGCAATATATCGTCTGGATTACAGGTGTTCGGATAGGTTGTCATAAACGCAACCATGCAACCGATTTGGAAATCGGGGTTAATCTCGTGTCCAAGCTTAACTGCTTTCGCACTCGCCACGAACTGGTGATGCAGTGCCTGAAAGCGGGTCTGTGGATCGTCAATGCCGTCCGTCAACGTTTCTTTGCCTTCAAACAGGATGCCAGCCGCCATATACGCTCCCATCGGCATGGTCAGACAGTTGATCTCGTTAAACGTCAGCCAATATTTCACCTGGTCCTTATAACGGTTGAACAGGGTTGTACAATATCGGGTATAACAATCGATTACTTCACGTGATGCCCAGCCGTTATACTTTTGGGTCAGACCAAATGGTGTCTCATAGTGAGAGATGGTCACCAGCGGTTCGATGTTATATTTTTTCAGCTCGGCAAAAACATTGTCATAGAACTGCAGTCCCTCTTCGTTTGGCTCCAGATCATAACCGTTCGGATAGATCCGCGACCAGTTGATGGACATGCGGAACATTTTGAAGCCCATCTCTGCCATCATGGCAATATCCTCTTTGTAATGTCCGTAAAAGTCTACGGCCTCATGGCTCGGATAATACGTGCCCTCTTCAAGTACTGGGGTAATCCGCCGCGGAGTCGTGTGGGTTCCACCCGTCATCATATCGGATGTACTCGGGCCTTTGCCGCCCTTGTTCCATCCGCCTTCGAATTGATTGGCAGCCGTAGCGCCGCCCCAGTAAAATCCGTCTTTCATTTTCATGATAAATCCTCCTTTAAATTTTTCCCATTTTCAAATATCAGTGCTTTTGGTAAACATGTGAAGTAGCCGTTTCGGCTACGAATCGTTCTTCCGATCGCTGTTATCCTCGTATTTTTTTATTATCCTTTCCAAGGAAAAAATCCGATGATAAAGGCGAACACGTTGTTTCTCCAGAATCGATTTCGTCCCCTCCACTACTTTCACATTTGGTGAAATACTGATCTTTTTTTAAGTCCTGTTTAATTGATATGACTTTTACACCAGTGTAGCATTCATACCCTGACACCTGTTGTCATGGTATAATCTAGGCATGGAAAATAACCGATTATTTCGAATGCTGCTGCTGTTACTAGAAAAAAAGAAAACCACAGCTCCCGAACTGGCCCGTTTGTTCGAAATCTCGGTACGTACGGTTTACCGTGATATTGACAGGCTGAGCGCGGCGGGAATTCCCGTCTATACCACCACGGGCAAACATGGTGGCATCCATCTGATGGACAACTATGTCATGGACAAGTCCCTGCTGTCTGAAGAAGATCAGAATGAAATTTTGCTTGGGCTTTACAGCATCAGTGCCATTCCCCACCTGAACAGTGCCCATATGCTTAAACGACTGACATCCATGTTTGATCACAAGCTGGACTGGATCGAGTTCGATTACTCTCCATGGGGCAGTATTCCTGCGCAGGAAAGAGAGATGTTCAATCTGGTGAAGCAGGCCATACTGACCAAGCAGGGGATGACATTCAACTACATCGACTCTGACGGAGAACCAAGTGTGGAGACGATTGCACCGATCAAACTCATTTTCAAAAATAGTACATGGTATATCGAAGGACAGGACGAAAGCAAGCCGCCTCATACCGAAAGACAGACATTCAAGATGAAACGGATTTCCGAGCTCCGTTTGCTGCCAAGGCTGCAGGAGCCTCGTTCAGCCTCCGCTGTAGCCGATGTGGGAAAGACTACTGCGAACGCTCCTGTATCCCTGGAGTTGTTATTTTCAAGCGCCATTGCTTATCGGGCACATGATTTTTTTGAACCATCCCGAATCGACAAGCAGCCGGATGGTCAGCTACGCGTGACGCTGGACATTCATGAAGGTGAGCGGCTGTATTCGTTTCTGATGTCATTTGGCGCAGAACTGACTGTGCTTGGACCTCCTCACGTTAGACATGAATTGCTCCAGAGACATATGAAGGCCGCGCAACACTTGCAAAATGTCATTCATGACAAGCATGAAGCAGAATGAATGATATAATGGAATCCTGAGCATCCAGGGGCTATATGAACTTCAATTCATCCATTTTGTAGAGGAGGTTTGTCCATGCAAGACATCAGACGCAACAATGTGGAACGTTTCAAAGGCTTCGGGACGTTATATGACCAGAATCGTCCGTCTGCACCGACAGAGGTCGTGGAAATTCTGAACACCTACCTCGGCACCAAACCGAGATTGGTTGCAGATGTGGGTTGCGGTACCGGATTATCCTCATGGATCTGGCTTAATGAGGCTGAACGAATTATCGGTATAGAACCAAGCGATGACATGAGAGCTGTGGCGGAGGCCAAATGGGAGGCGGCGGGCAAGCCTGACCATCTGCGATTTGTATCGGGGTTGTCCCATGAACTGGGGCTGCCGGACGGCAGTGTTGATATCGTGACATGCTCCCAATCGTTCCACTGGATGGAGCCGCAATCGACACTCCGCGAATTCGCACGTGTACTGCGGCCGGGAGGCATATTTGCTGCTTATGACTGTGACTGGCCACCTGTCCTGGATTGGCAGCTGGAGCAAGCTTACCAGCAGTTGATCGCCGAAGCCGATGAGCAGGCCTCCAGACTTGAAGCTCAGGAAAATCAGGCGCATAAATGGAGCAAGGACGGGCATTTGCAGCAGATTAATCAATCTGGCCTGTTCCGCTATGTCCGTGAGATTGTGTTTCATCACCATGAGACGTTTGATGCGGATCGTTACGTCAATCTGGCATTAAGCCAGGGCGGCTTGCAAACCGCTCTCAAGCTGGGAGCAGATGAACTGTTAACCGCTGCAGATGAGTTCAGAGCGCTGGCAGCACGGATATTTGACGGACAATCGAGAACCGTACTATTTTCTTACCGCATGCGCCTGGGTATCATCTGATATTCTCATCACCCACTATCCAGACTCCACCGGAAAGAAAGGCAGTGAACTGCTTTGAATGATTCGAATGTTTTGCAGCAAAATCGAGCCTTCATTGAACAATGTTTGGATGCGTACTTCGACTCCCCTCACCGCGACATTCTGATGTCCCATCCGGCCAAAACGGAGGAGGAGGACTACGGCGTGCCCGTGGAAATGCAGGATGGAACGGTCGATGAAGAAGGCTGGGTTCGCTGGAGAATGCTTCCTTCGACGGTAACGGAAGACCAGATTCGTGAGCTTGAGCAATCCTGTGAATTACCTGTTCCCATCCCGCCGCTTTACCGTGCCTTCCTTAGCACCCGGTATGTACTGAATGTCTATCTCCGTTACGACGATTTCGTCATTGGGCTGCCGAATCTGCCCTCCGATCGTCCATTAGAGGATTTGCATGGACTGTGGTCAGCCTGGAAACCACTCATCTCCAAAGGCTACGTTCCATTTGCTACATATGAAGATGATGCCGGACCGGTATGCTGGGATATCCGTAACCCACACGGGGACGAGGATTACGCTGTCGTTTGGTTTGATCATGAGTTCCTGGTAAACGATGAGTCACCAAGCCGTGAACAGCTTGAGGGTTGGGCCAAACCTCTTTTTACTTCATTTCGGGATATGCTCATTCCGCTCGCGTCCAGCCATCATTCATAACTTCAATAGAGTAGAGATAACTTCAATAGAGATTCCAAAAGACGGTTCCTCTGAAGAGAGAACAAATGAAACGGTTTCCGTTTCGGAGACAATTGTTTTACAATAAGGAAGTATGTACACGAGCATCTGGCCTGGATGCTGACACTAGAGTTGATTATGAAAGGATGCAAATGAATGATTATTAAACCAAGAACGCGTGGTTTTATTTGTACAACTTCCCATCCTGTAGGTTGTGCCGCACAGGTGCAGGAACAGATTGAATACGTGAAGTCCCAGCCGGAGCTGAAAGGACCACGCAACGTGCTGGTTATCGGCGCGTCTACTGGATATGGACTGGCTTCACGGATCGTCTCCGCGTTTGGCGCAGGAGCAAATACGATCGGTATTTACCGCCCAAGCAGCTCCACGGACAAACGTACCGCTTCCGCAGGCTGGTATAACTCTGCTGCATTCGAGAAGGCCGCGGAAGAAGCAGGCCTGAAATCGTACAGCATCACTGGGGACGCTTTTGCAAACGAAACGAGAGAAAGAGCGGTTGAGCTGATCCGCAGCGAATTCGGCCAAGTTGACCTTGTCGTTTACAGCGTTGCGTCCGCACGGCGTACTGATCCGAGCACGGGTGAAGTTTCCAACTCCGTGCTGAAGCCGATCGGACAATCGTACACGAACAAAACTGTCAACTTCCATACGGGCGAAATCACTTCCGTTACCCTTGAGCCTGCAACCGAAGAAGAGATTCGCCAAACTGTAACGGTAATGGGCGGCGAAGACTGGGAACTGTGGATGGATGCACTGCAGCAAGGCGGCGTGCTGGCTGACGACGCAACCACGATCGCTTTCTCCTATATCGGTCCTGAACTGACGCAGGCCATCTATCGTGAAGGCTCCATCGGTCAGGCCAAGGATCATCTGGAGGCGACAGCACACAAGCTGAATGACCGCATGAGTGCTACAGGTGGGCGTGCCTATGTGACCGTAGCGAAAGCACTTGTTACTCAATCCAGCTCCGCAATCCCTGTCGTGCCGCTGTATATCTCTGCTTTGTACAAAGTCATGAAGGAAAAAGGGCTGCACGAAGGCTGTACCCAGCAATTGCAGCGTCTGTTCGCAGACCGTCTGTATGCCGGAGGAGACGTTCCAACGGACGAAAAAGGACGCATCCGCATTGATGATTGGGAGATGAGAGAAGATGTACAGGAAGAAGTGGCGAAACTTTGGAATGAGTTGACCACGGAAAACATCTACGATCTGTCTGACCTTGAAGGGTACCGCCGCGAGTTCTTCCAGCTGTTTGGTTTCGAAACGGATGGCGTGGACTATGAAGCAGACGTGGATCCCAATGTTGAAGTACCGCATCTGCGCTAATTAAAGTTAACACGGTACGCTAAACCAAATGAATTAAGGCATAACAAAAGGAGAGCCCCGGGCTCTCCTTTTGTTATCTCAAACTTGTGGAGTGAATCGTCGTATCCCTTGAATCCATCTCAGCATCAAAGTGACTTCAGCTGTTTCTTTAGCGTTTTTGGCGCGGTCGTTTCCACCGTGATGGATTGCGCTCCATGCATGCTGGCGAAAAAAGCAAGTCCCTCCCGAAAATCCGATATCCATTCCTCCACCGGGGGAGCACCCTCTTCCATTGCTAATAAACGTACCGTGAGTACGCCCGTTTTACGATCCAGCCTGGGGTCCATCCGACCGATCAGTCGATCTCCATGAAGAATGGGCATGGCATAATAGCCATAGGTTCGTTTGGATTCAGGGGTATAAATCTCCCATTTATAATGGAAATCAAACAAATCAACGATCCGTTCCCTTCTCCACAACAAGTTGTCCAATGGAGGTAAGAAGCGAACCGGACCTGATGGCTCATAATGTGCTTCTTCCTGTTCCATCTTCAACAGCATCTCTTCATCTTCTGCTCGAATGTAATAAGGCGTCCCTACTCCCTCAATTTCCAGCGGAATCAATCGTCCATCCGTCACTCGTGCAGAGATCTGGGCACGCCGTTCAGCCGCGCTCCATTTCAACCATCCGAGTCTGGGATCACGGGTATCCACCACCCGATAGGCATAAATGTATTTGTCCAAAAGCGCTTGGTGTTGTGTATAAGCATCCCGTTCTTCACTTATGTGAGGTGCCTGCTGATGCAGATCCGATTCAGTAATCTGGAAGTATCGTTCATTCCCTTGTCGTGCAACCACCCGGATGGCTGCGGTATCCAGAAGCAGGTTCAAAGCAAGGCTTGTATCCTTGGTCTTTGGTGCATCTGGACGATCCCAATATCCACTGACTCGATCAATCGCACGAAACGCTTTGGAGGGTAATGGGCCTTCCTCCGCAAGGCGCTGCAGCACATGCTGTACCGTTCCTTCCAAACCTTGCAGGGATGGAGCCAGCCGTTCCCTCAATCTTGCACGTATAGGTTCGAAAAGTGCGTAGTCCTCTATTGGAATGACACATGCGGCATTGGCAAAATACTCGAATACCTTGTGATCACTGAGCAATGTATGTAAATATCCCGGGGTGTACCCCGGATCACGGGCACCCAGCACCAAATGCTGGTTCCCGGCTACTGCTGCAACCGGATCGATCTGCACGCAGCCTAATGTACGAATCAAATTCATGACCTGATCAGGACCGGACGGTCTCGCTGCTGCCGGCCAGCGTTCCAGCAATAATTGGGTGTGCAGCAAAAAACGCCGAACAGCTGTCTTTGTCGTGCGCATGGGGGTGGTCATATGTATTATTCGTCCCTTCTAACAGGATTCATGGTCAAGCAGGTATTCGCCAGAAATATCCATTTTATCAGTCTTTAATGAAGCATTCCAACCAGGATGTGTACAAGGAAGAATTTTTTATGCGCTCATGCATACCCGTTGGACAAAATAAAAAGAAGCACCACCATCCTGGATGATCCGCTTCTTGTGTTTGACCTTTTGCAATTTCTCCTGTTTGGTTGGCATGAGACGTACATGCTGGGATAATGCACCGTAATCTCCGTTCATTCTCCGGCTCTGTTCCGGGCAATATTGTCCTGACCGTTCTGCTCTGCGTAATGCCTTTTGGGTTTGGGTACGTGCCATAACGTATTCACACACTCCTTTGGTTGATATACACTCAATATATCATGTGCAGGCAACCAAGTGAAAGTGAATCATGCCTACTTTCATAAAAAAGGCCCCACTGGGGACCTCTGAAATTGCATTTACCATTTTACGCTTAGCGTGTAACCCGCTTCCGCTTGGATTGCCAGGTCTCCACAGGCTCCTGATCATCTTCTTCAATCCGTTCCATGGCTTCTTCCACTCTTCTCGATTTGAACAGAACGATCAATTCCATCAGATCTTCGCGGTCCAGCAGCTTTACACCATTTACCGCAGCCAGCGTCCGGCAGGCTTCCGTGTATCTTGCCGAAGTCAAGACGATCGAGCGGTCTGCTTCATAATAACGCATTGATGTATAGATTTCCTGTACCGCGCTTAATCCAACGGGATGATTCGCTCCGTAGCGCTTCGCCTGAATGACATTACGTCTGCCCAACCGGTCCGTAAAAACGAGATCTGCTCCAAAATCCCGGCTGCTGGTCGTCTTATGAACCTCATTATAGCCAAGCTGTTGAAATAAATGAAAGAGATACAGCTCAAATTCAGACCCATCTTCCATTTTATCGATATCCTTAATCGAAATCTTGCGGGGATTGGCTTCACTTCGTATGCGCTGCCCCCGTCTGATGATTCGCCGAATCACCCAGGCCAGCAGCAATAATACAACAATTAATCCGATCACCCAGGGGGTAAAGTTGTCATTCCAGTTCATGTCTGTTCTCCTTGTCAGTTCCTCTGCCTGAATCATGCCTGTGCGCAATTCATCATGATTACCGCACTAAATATAGCAAACTTCCACCCTGATCGGAAGAAGATGAATTCCCTGTAACCGTAACACTTCACAAAACAAGGACAATATTATACTTCATTGATAAAAGGTTACAGTCTCTCGGGTTGAATTCCAATTGTATTAAATGGTAGAATTCAACAATCGGTTCTATTTTGAACTGAAGAAAGGTGGTTTATAACTTGCTTATATCAAACAAACGCAACACCAAAACATGGGCAACCCTGCTACTCAGCGGCGTGCTCCTCTTCAGCATGAATACAACAGGTTACGCTGCGGTACAGAGTGCGCCGCTTCCCAAACCTGCTTGGACTTCATCCTCCCTGATGCAATCCCAAGTTAACACGGAAAAAGACGTCATGATCAAGGACATCAACGCAGTACCTGCCAAAAATTTGGTATACGTGCATACCTCCCAGCCCGTAACCAAGACAAGCAGCGCTACGACGCTGGCCTGGCAGCTCGATACACTTCAGGCACTGGATGCGACAACAGGCAAAGTGAAATGGAATTATATTTTCCACGATAAGAGCGGGCCGTATACAACCTACTCCGATTCGCTATACACCAGTTACGGCACAGCCTATGTATATATGGAATATTCCGACGGAACCAAGAAGGTATACTCGTTTAATACATCTGGCAAGACAAACTGGGTTAGAACGGTAACCGCTCCATCTGACCTGTATCTTCTCGATGACGAGACTTTGTTAATCGCTTCAAGTCAGGGCGCTCAGTCCAATGGTTCGGTTCGAACCGCTCTCTCGCTCTATGACAAGAAAGGCAAACTCATTACCGAGAAAACGATTAACGGTGCTGTGCTTCAAGCAGGCAATGACCGTATTGTGGTCGATGCCAGCAAAAGAACCAAAGTCGGCAGCTATTGGCAGCCTGCAGCAAATCCTAAAGTGGAGATTTACGATCGTTCGCTGACCCGCCTGTCCTTCTATCAGTTCCCGAGCAATGCCAACACGCAAGGAGACGGTGGCGGTGAATCCCTTGCTATACTGGACGATGGATCCATCATCATGCGCGCCAACTTTGAAAACACGGGCAACAAATTGATGGGCTTCGGCACAGACGGCAAACTCGCCTGGGGACGCACCATTGCTGGCAATGCCTTCATTCAGACGGCAGGCAGCGGTTATACCCTGTTTACAGGTTCCAAGCTGGAACTGTACACCATGAAAGGCAAAGTAACCGAGCGCACGTTCAAGGACCAGCAGCCTGTCCTGATGCAGGTTGAACGGACACAGGATGGACTGTACCAACTCGATTTCGCCAAAACAGGTTATATTGTGGACCCGGAAACCCTGGAAGACGTACATGTATACACCACAAGTGCATCGGTTCCTTCCATGGAAAGTCCTTCAACGTATATCAATCATGTCTTTTATGCTATTCAAAATGACACATTATCCAAATATGTGCTCAAAGCTTCAACAGGAAAATAAGGAAGTGCCCTGGATGACCGGCTCACGGTTGACAGGGTGCTTTTTTATTTCACTTTTCCTTTCTTGCTTGTCATCCTCAATCCTTTTGTTATAATAAAATCGTAATCTCACATTTTATTTAGAATTGGCAAAGGAGCATAATCTCCCCATGATCATTCAATTTATTCGATACAGATAACTTGGGCATAGAAATAAACCTCTTTTTTTCAACATTTTAGAGGTTTATTTGCTATGCCCTTTTCTTCAGTTATCTAATTCTGAATGAATGGGGTGTTTATCCATGTCAATTCGCCGCAGAGAAAACAGCGCTGCGCTTATGAACTCTTATATCCACATGTTGAGTTGCCCGATCTGCCATGGCTCAATAGTCAAGGTTGACCAGAACCATATCCAGTGCGCGTCTCGCCATGCGTTTGACTTTGCAAAACAAGGTTATATCAATGTCATGACACGCAATTTTAAGGGGAACTATGGCAAAAGGTTATTTACAGCCAAACGGAGAATTTTGTCGGAAACCGACGTCTATGCTCCGCTTGGAGAAAAGCTTCGTGCATGGGTTGCTGACTATTCCACGGAAACCAGTCATCCTGTGCACATTATGGATGCCGGCGCAGGAGAAGGAACCTTTCTGAATCAAATTACGAAAGACACTTCTGCCGTGGGCTGGGGACTCGATATAGCCAAAGAAGGGATCGCCTTGGCTGCCTCTGCTTACCCGCAACAGATCTGGTTTGTTGGAGATCTCGCTTGCAATCCATTTGTAGCAGGACAGATGGACCTGATTCTGAATATCCTTTCACCTTCCAACTATGAGGAATTCCGCAGAATACGGAAGGCTGGAGGTTGGACGATCAAAGTCATCCCTCGGGAGCGATATTTAATCGAAATGAGAGAGCTGTTGTTTCCTGATCGTTTTGAACACAAGAACAGCTTCGATCATACCTTCAACCGTTTTGCAAAATATAACCATGTTCTCGCCACCATCCCGCTCACATATACACAGCCTGTACCAGAGCATCTATTGGAATCTCTCATTCACATGACCCCTCTTTCCTGGCATGCAACGGAATCGGGCTTGGCACGAATGAAGGATTCCCTGTCGGAGATCACTATTGATGTAGAGATATTAGTGGGGACAAGCTTATAATCATTTCGGAATGCCGACTACCCGCACGATCCACTGGACAATAGAATGACCCAAAAGCCGTGCAGGTTCCTTATGGAATCTGCACGGCTTTTTAGTTCGTCATATGACTACTACCTTATTTCCAATTCTCTTCAATAAATTCATCCCGCCCGGATAGGGCACGGTCTTCCTTGTAATGCTTTTCATTTTTCTTGTGATAATCCTGATGGTAATCTTCGGCCGGATAGAATACAGCGGCATCACGAATCTCAGTTACAATCGGTTGATTGAAACGTCCGCTTGCTGCCAGCTCCTGCTTGGACTGCTCAGCCAGCTCACGCTGACGTTCATTGTGAACGAAGATCGCTGTACGATATTGGGTCCCACGGTCCTGGAACTGCCCACCGTCATCGGTTGGGTCAATCTGTGGCCAGTAAAGCTCCAGCAGTCGTTCATACGGGAACAGTTCCGGATCGAACGTAATTTCTACAACTTCCACGTGACCAGTCTCTCCCGTTTTGACCTGTTCATATGTTGGATGTTCAACGTGACCACCTGTATACCCGGATACGATTCCGTGAATGCCTGGCTGCTCTTCAAAAGGTGTAACCATACACCAAAAGCACCCGCCGGCAAATGTTGCTTTTTCCATTGTCTCGCTTCCCTTCATGCACCCCGCTATTATCATGAAACGATGGTGTAACCTGATTCGTTACTGGTCTTTCCTTATACATCTTAAAACAAAAAGAGGTTGATGGAAAGCCATTCGAATGGCTTCTCATCAACCTCTTCATTCTCAGGTGGGAAACATCATGATTTCCCATGCATTCGTAGCGCAGTGAAATGGTTACCCGCGACTACGACCCATTGAACGGAAGATCAAGCTTACGATTGCTACAAGTACGATGGCACCAATCAATGCCGGTACGATGTAGAACCCGCCCATCTCTGGACCCATCTCTCCGAAGATCACGCCGCCTAACCATCCACCGATGAAACCGGCAATGATATTACCGATCACACCACCCGGAATGTCACGACCCACGATCAAACCTGCCAACCATCCAATGATACCACCGACAATTAATGCCCATAACCAACTCATATCATTCACCTCTAATTAAAAGTTTTTGTTGTTGTCTGTCTACTATTAACCGCTACAGAAGCATTTAAACAACTGGATTAAAAATTGTTGTATATTACCTTTTGTTCATATGCTTCATCTCCGCACGACAAGCCCTTCCCAGCAAGGAAACAACGCATATTGTTTTCCGTTCAGCCTGAACTGCTTTAAACGGTGTGATGTACCTCCCGAAAGTCATTGTATGTTGAGGCAGACAACCGTAGTATACCCAATTGAGATTTATAATATTTGGCGGTGAATGGAATTAATAAAAGCCCGCTCGTCCTTTTCCAGGCTGGGTCAGCCAGTTGTGTTTATGGCTTTTATCCAGTTCTCCCCGCATGGACTGAATCACTTGCACGATATCCGTCTGGCCATTCTGATGCCATTCCAATGCAGCACTGACATACAGTTCACCAAGCTGTGCAAGTGAGAACGTATCCGTCAGCCGAGCTGCTTCATGCGTGCCTTCTTCGCCGGCAAAGACGTGAAATCCCCGCTGCTGCAAATATTGCAGGCGCAGCGCTTCATCAGGCAGCGGGATCTCATAGGCCCGATCGAACCGTCCGGCACGATTCATAAGGCCCGGATCTATTTTCTCCGGATAATTCGTTGTTCCGATTAGAAAAATGCCTTCTTTGGATGTCGCTCCATCCAGTGTATTCAGGAAAAAGGACCGCACTTCATCCGGCATTGAATCGATATCTTCGATGATCAGCACCATGGGCGCCAGGCGTTTGGCTGCCTCAAACACTTCCCGAACCGATTCACTGTTGGTATATTCGGTAATCTGCCAATATGCAGCCGGGCCCGGAATACTGCCCGCAATGGATTTGACCAAGGTTGTTTTTCCGTTGCCCGGATGACCATACAGCAAGATTCCCCGTTTATACGGAATGTCATACTCCCGATAAAATGAGCGATCCGCCTCGAAGAACTGATCGAGTGAGCGGAAGATATCCTGTTTGATCTGGGCTGACAGAACCACATCGTCTCTTCCTACCGAGCGGGTGATGGATTCGACATGACGTTCACTGCCATTGCGGGCATCCGTATATACCGTAACCTTTTTCATATTCTGCTGCCGTTCCCGTTCGCGTACACTGCCCAGAAACTGCTTCAGCTCCTCCTCGCCTACAGCAAAAACAAAGTCCTCGTTGTAGATGCCGTTATCCCGGAAGAATGGAATACGGACGAGAGCTACCCCCCATTTGGGATAGGCGAATACGTTGTTGCGAATGGAATAATGAACACCATATGTAGGGACGTCACCATCATCCTCATAGTGCAGCGTACGCAGCTCGAGATCCTCGAAAATACGGGCAACCAGTTCCACTTCGGTACTGTCGCTCAATAGATCTTCCTTCAGCAGCTCCCAGTATTCGTTGTTCGGATCGTCACTGGCAAACAGCTCATAATGAACTCCGTAACGACTGTTTAGTGCTTCAATAATGCCCCGAATCAGGCGAGCATAAGTGGCATAGCCCTGAATTCGGATCTGGTCATCCTGTTGATTGTCATAAACGTAAATGGCTTGGGTATGAATTGCTTTTTCCTTCTGTACTTTCATTACTTGGCTCCCTTCACGGCTGCAAGCGGTTTGCATTTGGCTACAACTTGAGCCAGGCCTGCCCCGGTAACACTATCAATAATTTCATCCACATTCTTATACGCTTGCGGCGATTCATCAATGATCGATTCAAGTGAACGCTGGTTCACCACAATCTCATCTTCTGTACCCACACCCAGTGCTGATGCAAAATCCTCTACCGTAACCAGGCGTTTGGTCGCGGTACGTGACCGGATGCGTCCCGCTCCATGGCAAATTGAATAATAGTTATCCGCGCCCTGTGGCTGACCTACCATGATATATGAGGCCGTTCCCATGGAACCCGGAATCAGCGCCGGATGACCTGTGGCCAGATAAGGTTTCGGATTATCCGGGTGGCCTGCTGGCAGTGCACGCGTCGCCCCTTTGCGATGGACAAATACAGATCCCTCTTTTGCATGAGATTCCTCCCAGGCATAATTGTGCATCAGATCATACAGTGTACGGAATTCACATTTGGGACCAAACACTTCCCGGAATGCCTCCCGGATGGCGTAGGCAATCAGATGTCGGTTCACCACAGCATAATTCAATGCAGAATACATCATGTTCACATAATGACGCCCCTCGGCGTGCTCCAGCGGAGCAAAAACCAGTCTCGGATCGGATGTACCGAGCCCATTTCGCTGCATCACTTTGGCAATGGCAGAGGAACTGGTCTGACTCACATGTCCGCCCCAAGCGCGTGAACCGGAATGGATCATGACTACAATCTGACCATCGTACAAGCCCCAGGCTTCAGCGATTGCTCGGTTCTCTTCTGCAATTTCAATAGCCTGGATCTCGGCAAAATGATTGCCCCCACCCAAGGTGCCAAGCTGACGATGGGCACGATGCCATGTCATATCCGGAACGAGATTCAGCACTTCCTCATCATAAGCAAACTTACTGCTTTCGACATGGGTGATGGAAGTTGATTTCTTCGGTGTGTAGCTGTCCGGAATATATTTTTTGGGCAAACCATGCAAGCCTTTGCGAACAATATGCTCCAGCCTGATGTCCGAGAAATGGCCGCGTTGACTTGCTTCCATCGGCAGTACTTTCTCAATGGCTTTGACCAGTTTGCGGCGCAGTTTTACATCTTTCAGATCATCCCTGTGCAGGTTGGTCATGTGCACACGCATGCCACAACCGATATCACTGCCCACAATGGATGGGGACACATAACCTGTCTTTGCGTCCCATACCGCCGTCGTGCCGATGCAGGTTCCTACGCCCACATGAACGTCAGGGGTATAACTCATATAGGAAATACCGGGGATTTGCAGATTGTTGTTGGCCATTTCAAACACTTTGTAATCCAGTGAGGAAAACAACTGTTGTGCGGCATATACCGTCAAATCTCCTGCAGGTAATTTCACTTCATGCCGGTAGCCGCCAGGAAATTCCTTTTGACTTGTAAATAAATTGTATTCTGTATTCATAAATGTAACGTTTCCTTCCTGTTCTTGTCCTTTTAGTTGTTTTTAAAAATAAGAGATTTTGATCATGCATCTTCATATCCGGATCTGTACGTACAACAAAAAGAAGCCATGGGACCGATCGCCCATGACTTCTTCATGACAATAACAGAGAACAGAGCGGCATGAAAATATCATACCTCTGTCCCCTATCGCTATATAAGCCGAGGTTGGCATATCCATTCCTGCTTGGTTCACAAGTTAAAGATACGCCCCTTCTCCTATGTCGCCCGTATGAGGCCGATGAGACGATGAGCTGAATATGCAGTTGTATCTATGCGACTTGGTGTCTGTATCCCTTTCAAATCATAACCAACCATCATGTCTTTCGGCCTCCCTTCGTAAATGTTAAGTCTTATATTAATGGGATTCATTTCGATATGTCAACCCTTTTCTTGGAAATTAACTCATTCTGCATTCTTATGCATATAATAGTGCATCTTCGCATAAATCCAATAAGCGACTTCCAATCTACAATATATAGATCGAAATGGTCCTATTCGTCTATATATCGTACCCCGGAGCGAGTGGAATCGAATGATGCAAAATGCTGAATAAAAAAGCAGGTTCTGTATGTCTACAGCCCCTGCTTTTCATGGAAATATAAGTTGTTATATCAGCATATAACTTAGTGTCCTGCTTGCTTTTCCAACTCTTCAACCGGATTTTCGTCCTCTTTGGCAGGAACCTTGGAAGACAGGAACCAACCGCATACCGCAATGGTAATCAAAACGATATAGAATCCGAATTTCCAAATTTTATTTTCCGGGAAATGTTCATCCAGTACACCCAGCGAAGGATGCGCCAACGTAATGACTGCGAGCTTAACCCCTACCCAACCTACGATAACGAAGGCTGCCACTTCAAGTCCCGGACGGGAATGAAGCAGTTTGACGAAGAATGAAGCTGCAAAACGCATAATGACGAGACCAATAAATCCTCCCAAGAAGATGACGATAAACTGTCCACCATCCAAGCCGCCAATTGGAGGCAATCCACTTGGTGGCAGCGCCACAGCCAGCGCTACAGCTGCCAGAATCGAATCGACTGCGAATGCGATATCCGCCACTTCCACCTTGAAAACCGTCATCCAGAAACCGGATTGTTTTTTGGTTTTCTTCGGTGCATCATCTGCTGCTTCGTCTGTCTTGTTCCGACTGCCCATGATTTTCTTGACGATGTGGTTAATCGAGATGTAGAGAAGATACAGCGCTCCGATTGCCTGAACCTGCCACACATCGACCAGGAACGAGATCAGGAACAAGGAACCTAGCCGGAAAATAAAGGCTCCGAGCAAACCGTAGAACAACGCCTTTTTGCGTTTCTCATCCGGTAAATGCTTAACCATAATCGCAAGCACCAAAGCATTATCTGCTGCCAGCAATCCTTCCAGGACCACCAGGACGATTAGCACCCAGCCATACTCCAATAATAATGACAAATCCAAATTTGACTCCTCCTTAGTATCCTTATGATGTACAAAAAAAAGGACCTTTACCATTGCTGGCAAAGATCCTTTTTATCCATAAAAAGAGACCTTTACCCAGCATGAAAACTTGGTAAAGGTCTCGCTAACAACAAATTGCTGCCAATAAAGCCGGGGATGTAATCCCGAATTGACGACTTTACTGTGAAAGCTACTCCCCTTTAACATCAGGAATATTCAATTTTAAGTTGGTACAATCATACGGTTCAAATAACCTGTTCTCATCATATTCACAACGCTGCTCAAAGTCAAGCTTTATTTGGTGGCACTTTGACTCTGATTCAGTTTTCGAAATACGAAAAAGTCATATATGAAGTTGCCAAGCGGGATAAACGAAATAAAAAATATAGCGATCGGTCGACGCAAACGCCACTTTTGCGTGGTGTACAGACTGACCATAAACAACATATACATCAAGAAAAGAAATCCGTATAGATTGCCAAACCATGTAACTGATTGCGGCAAGATCCCTGCATTTTTCAAGGGAAAAGCAACAAACAGCAGTAACACATATGAAAGTCCCTGCAGCCACAACAGCAAACGGAAGCGGCCCAGCGTTGAATGTAACATCATTTTCCTCCTGTTTCTATACACGTAACGAAATGATATGCAACCTGTACATTATATCACAAATACATCCCTCATCGGTACTTGCACATATCCTCGCTTTTAGTAACAATTCCCGTCATAAGCGTGCTGGTATTCAACCCCTATATTCTAGAGGCGCCAAATGCCTTTTCGGAGCATAAGATATGACGAAGATTCTGTTACAAGTATGGGACAAGGAGGAGCTGCTTAATGAGAATAGCGATGGTTGCACCCGAGAAATTACCTGTGCCTGGTAACGGTTCAGTCGAAATAAGTATCTTGGGTATCGCTCGCGAACTTGCATTTCGTCATGAAGTCACGATTATTAGCCGTGAAATGCCTGGTCTTGCGGCAAAAGAGCAGCTTGAAGGAATTACAATCCGCCGCGTTCCATCCGGCAGTCCCGATCAATACATTCAAGCCGTCATCCGTCTCCTAAAGGACAGTTCATTCGATATCATTCAGGTGGATAACAGACCCCGCTGCCTGGCTCGGATCAAGCGAAGCCTGCCTGACATTCCCGCTATCCTGTTTCTTCACTCCCTGACCTTTGCTC
Source organism: Paenibacillus xylanilyticus (assembly GCF_047246825.1). Taxonomy (GTDB): domain Bacteria; phylum Bacillota; class Bacilli; order Paenibacillales; family Paenibacillaceae; genus Paenibacillus; species Paenibacillus xylanilyticus_B. The sequence goes on from NZ_JBFOLB010000002.1 coordinate 943,534, forward strand.
AGCCTGGACCAGCAAGATTAGCGTTGTTACGACAAGCCGACTGCATCGCCGTCAACAGTTTCTCGCTCCGGGAGAGATTGGGACGCCGATTCCCTTCCGTGAAATATCGGATGAATGTGATCCCTCTGGGCGCCGATCTGACTCGTTTTGCTCCTGCGATTAACGAGGGTAAGCATCCCCAAACGCCAGAGCCGTCACAGCCATTCTCCGTGCTGTATGCAGGCAGGCTGATTCCGGGCAAAGGTGTGGACATTCTGATTCGCGCAGTAGCCCTTGTGCAGCAGAAGATGGATATACAACTAATCATCGCCGGGAAGGGACCGCAGGTCTATGTCCGCAAGCTGCGTCGGCTTGCCAGAAAACTGCGGGTACGTTCATCTTTTCTTGGACAGATTGCCCATGAACAAATACACCACTTGTACCGGGCCGCAGATTGCCTGGTGTGCCCTTCTCAAATGCATGAAGCCTTCGGACTGGTTAACGTTGAAGCCATGGCTTCCGGATTGCCCGTTATTGCTTCGGATAATGGAGGCATTCGCGAAATTATCGAATCAGGAAGCAGCGGCTACCTTGTCTCTCCTTATGACAAACCTCAACCCTTCGCTACCTGCATTCTTAAACTTGCCAGAGACCCTGCGCTTGCCCAGTCTTTGGGAAAAGCAGGCCGGGCAAGTGCAGTGAACCAGTTTGGCTGGTCACGAACCGCCATGCATCTGGAGGCAGCATATACGAGACTTATCCACCAATGAGCTGGATGGTACATGTGAATGATCAGGAGATCAAGAGCATAACTAACTGCCCCAATCTGTGCTATTGAGGAACTGGTTATGCTTTTTCTCGTGACTGCCAGCTTGTAATCCATGACTCCATTTGTGGGACGGGCACATGTACCATTTCAATCAGTTCCACGATAATCATATCCTTCATGGCAAACCGAACCCTCGCACAGGTCTGCTGATGAAAGACATCATAGAAACCAGTGCCTGCCCAGCACCCATGCGGAACGACTACTGGATCGTTAACGATATATCCCACGGTTCCTATTGGAGGAATAACAACCTTAATCGCATGATGATCTGTACGATTATTTGGATCCTTGACCAAAAATACCGTATCTCCTACATTCAATGCCTGAACACCATGATAGTGCTCCATTCGATCCATCGCCGCAAATAATTTACTGGTCATAACAACTTCTCCTTTTCCTTTTTGTCAACATGATAAAAAACGAATTATTCATCACCCTCATAGTGCTGCAACCATTGAATCAGTTGTTTGCGGATCTCTGTACGAAATTCACGGGGCTCAAGAACCTCCGCTTGAGGGCCAAATTGATATAACCACATGAGGAACTCACGACTGCTGTTTAAAGTGACTTCGAATAACAAACCACCATCCGGCAAATCCGTCATTCGCGGACGAACAAACATCTCTTCTTCTTTTATGTAGGGTGCCATTCTCTCCGTAAATTTCACCTTGAAATGGATATGTTCGTCTCCTCGGTCAACAGACCACGTATTTTTCATATACTGCGCTATATTGAAATCCGCCTTATCAAAGTGGGCATCTGTCCGGGTCACGTCGAGAAAACGACTAATGCGAAACAATCGAACCTTATGCAGCAAATGGCAGTACCCGACGAGATAAAAGCGCTGATCACGGGGAATAAGATAATAGGGATCAATTTCACGGGCCGTTATTTCGTTGTCGGTAAGTGTGTGGTACCGGGTACGTATGGTTTCCTCATTCAGAATTGCTTCAATAATCGGAATGAGCAGATTGGGGTCTTTGCCTTCTTCCCGGTATGCAGGTGTGCCCATGCGAATGATACCCGCGATATTTTCGACAATATCGCTGTTTCTCGATTTTACTTTGGTATGGACCGACATCACCTTGTCAAAAGCTGAATCGAATTCAGCCGGCAGCTGTGAAGTATCCACGACAGAAGGAAGCATGGAAAAGACCATGGCTTCCTGTTCCGTGAAATCGAGCGGATACAAGGCGAAATTACCAATAAATCGATAACCCTTGCCGTAGCCTTCGTTCATAATAGGGGCAACCCTGTCCAAAATCCGGAGATCACGATAGATTGTGCGCACTGTGGTATCACATTTCACAGCCAATTCCTTGGCGGTGATTCCGGGATTCGCTTGTATAGCTTGAAGTATACGCAGCAGACGAACTAATTTCTCTGTCATGTAGTTTCTCCCCTTCGATATTTTATCGGCAAGGAAAACTAGTTCCTTTAGTGCAGATATAAATCTTTAGTCCCATTCATCATTTCGCATTTTCACCAATTATGTATAGTCCAATTGCGCTTTTTCTCCAATTTTCTTATATTCCACCTGACTTCCTTGCATAAAATATTAGACACAAGCCCTTATACCTAAGCCTGAAAACCTATAAAATTTCCTAAAAAATTTATTAAAAAAGCCCGATCTCTCCAGAAGAGATCGGGCTTTGAGGAATATCAATTGTGCAATTGCACTAATTGTGTCAGTACATTGACCAAATGTTCACATAACTCCGGGATATCCCCCATCTGGTCTTCATTCACACTACGATCAAAATAAATATTGGTTGAAACGTCGTACAAAGTGGGGTTCCCTCCATACACGTAATGAATGTTCTGTACCAAACGCTGCGCAGGCCAGCTCAACTGAACGATGGAGCGAATCGCCGGACATAACACCTCTGGCTCCTGCGTCATCATGCTAAAACGAAGTTCAAGGTGACATCCTGGCTGTCCGCCTGGAGTCTCCAAAATTTCGGCTGCAATCGCCTCAAGTGAACTTCGCAGCACAACCTCACCCTTAACTTCAGTATGCTGCCTCAGGCAGAATTCCAGTATAAATTCTCTGGACATACTCGCCATCTCCAAGTTATCTTTCCGATTCGAAATGTGAATAATCTCATCCAAGTTATCGAGATCATACAGATGATTCTCGAAGCCCACCTTGAGATTGTCATACACGGTTGGATCAAACATAAATTTACCCACTTTCACATTAACTTAAACTGACATCGGTGCAATTAGGGGTCTGCGTTCCGGCTCCATGCCTCCACTTGTTATGTATTATCAGCATTATGCATAATTCGATTCTACTATCTCCCGGGTACGATAAATAGACGAACAGAACCATTTGGTTCTAAATATTAGGGATTGGACATCGCTTATTGGATTTATGCGGAATGCTCATTATAACAATCTCTGCGATCGCAAAAAAGCCCGGTCATGATGACCGGGCTTTTTTGCGATCGGAAGCGAACTCCCGTGTCCCATTTATTCCTCTGCAGCCTTCTCTTCTTGCACAGCTGCCGGTTCTGCCTCATCAGCAGAAGCCGTTGGTTCTTCCTCAGCCGCTTGTGGTGGCATAACGGAAGCGACGATCGACTCCGGTGATGTGACCAGTGTCAAACCTTTGTCCAGTTTGATATCGGCAGCGGTCAAGCGATCACCAATTTCCAATCCGCTCACATCCACCTCAATGGAAGTTGGCAGATCTGCTGGCAAACCTTCGACCTCCAGCTGGGTCTCCTGCGTCTGGAATACACCGCCTGCTTTGGAACCGGCCGCAGTGCCCTGGAAGTCGATCGATACACTTACACTGATCGGCTTGTTTTTGGAGATTTGCAAAAAGTCCACATGCAGCAGACGTCCATTACGTTCCTGCTGATCTTTGATCAGCACCGGAACCGTTTTGCCACCCTCCACATTGAGGTTGAACATCTCGGAGCGGCCTGTGCGCGCTACTTTCAGCATTTCTTTCTCATCTACATGTATGGAGGCACCTTCCAGTCCCGGGCCGTAAACGACCGCCGGAACACGTCCGCCCTGTCTTAACTGGCGCAGTGCCGCACCTTTCTTTTCAGTTCGTGGGGTTGCAGTAAGTTGAGCCATTTTTCCGTTGGATTTCATGATTGAACATCCTCCTTCAAGGGATCCCTACTTCGTATTGGTTTGGGAAGCTTTAGACTTCTCTCATAGACCAAATGGGTCTTTTTTTCTGTGGCCAAATCTGGGGCCATATCTATATTTACCCCAATGAATGTGCTTCTCAAACACTGGCCTGTACATTTTTTAGGTTTTCACATGAAAATCCAAACTCAGCAGACCAAAAAAAGACAGCCGGAATCTCTTCCGACTGTCTGACACTCATGGCTTTTTAAGCCTTACATGGACACATAAAAATAACACCTTAAGCGCTGTTACGATTATCCTCCTCGTCACTTTCCCGTATAACCTGCATCTGATCTGTGCCGCTATGCACGATAATCTGCACATCCCCATCCTCCGGCACAATATCCACGTACCGGTCTCCACACGTGTCCTTGGCCTCCCACTCATTCAGCCGGATGATCAAGCCGAGATGATGCAAACCTGGAGCTACACGGATTCGAGCTTCTGCAGCATTGCCTACCCGCTCAAGGGGTACCGCTCCATCGGCCATTCCTGTGCCCCATACCCAAACGTCCCATCCCTCGTACTGTTGATCCTCCCGTTCATAACGCAGCGTTACGATCCGTGAGATGTGTTTGTGCACTTTGATCGTTATGGTTGACTGAATTCTGCCAGCCATGGCCGTAATTTGTGTCGTCCCTGGTGACAAGGCACGGACGATTCCGGCTGCACTGACTGATGCAACATCCGAATTTGAGGCGTTCCAGCGTATTGTGGTCCCTTGGAGTGGCTGCCCAAATTGATCCAGCACCAATGCACGGAAGCGGCTGATTCGTGTCGTATACAGAACCGTTTCACCTACAATCTCAATTCGTTCGGCATGTCGATGCTTCACCTGCAGTATGCATGTTGCATGGATATGACCGCAATGAACCGTTATTGCTGCATCCCCCGTCTCCTTCGCATGAATCGTTCCATCCGGCTCAATCTGGATCAACTGCGGTTCCGAGGAACTCCAGATGACCTCTCTATTCTCTACAACATTACCAAGACGATCACGTACAATGGCCCGCAGCTCGGCGGTTTCACCCGGACTATATACCTGACGCGGAGAATTAATCTCGATAGTAGCCGGTTCCGTACCGCCTGCATGTTCGATATCATAGAGAACCATCAACGACCAGCGTTCTACAGGTACCATGCCGTTAACTATCCCAATAGAATCCGTACCTGCTTGGTGGTCATTAACTACAACATGCCAGTCACCTTCCGGAAGCTGAATCTGCTGCTGGTATGCTGTCGCGTTATATACGACCATAATCCGATTCCAGGTATCCCCATTCGCTCCATCCTGAAGCATGAATATAATGACATTTCTATCTGCACGAATAATACGAAGATGATTGCGGATCTGGTCTGCGCTGATCATGCGAAAGGCAGGATGTGTGCGGCGCAGATGAATCAAACCGCGATAATAGTCAAAGACAGGTCTGAAACGGGACTTGTTGACCCAAGTAATTGCATTGACAGCATCTCCACTGCGGTAGCTGTTCTGATCCCCCGCTTTAGATCGCAGCATCTCATCCCCTGCATGCAGAAACGGGATGCCCTGAGAGGTAAGCAATATCCCGGACGACAGCAAAGAACGGCGAACCATCTCATGATGAAGCACGTCATCAGCATCCACATAACGATAAGGATCCGCTGCTTTTACCGCCGATTCCGCACTTCCACCTTCCATAGGCAGCCCATCTCTCCACGTCGGAAAACCCAGTTCATGTCTGAGATTCATCGTTGTTGCGATTTTGTCCCACAGATTCAGGTTGTCATGGGCGGTGACGTAATTGACGGTCTCTACGGGGGAGGATGTAAAGTCATCAATTGCCCCTGCTAATCCCGTAACCATCTCATACTCCTTGCCATCCGCTCCGGTAACAAATCCTTTCCCGCTGCCATCACTGTCTCCTTTAATGGCACTGCGGAAATGATCGTTAAATACGGCAAAACCCTGACCACGCTGGGTTCCTTTTAAGGTTTTCCGATCCAGTGGCGATTCTCCCCCAGTCCACGGTTCTCCATAGATCAGAATCGCCGGATCAATCTGCTCCCGCAGCTCACGGGTCAATTCATTCATCGTATCCGTGTCAATCAGACCCATGAGATCGAAGCGAAAACCGTCCACATGATATTCCTCAGCCCAATACAGTAGGGAGTCTATAATATATTTCCGAACCATTGGACGTTCCGTAGCCAATTCATTGCCTACACCCGATCCATTACTCAGTGTGCCGTCTGCACGATAGCGATAAAAGTACCCGGGGACGATCCGGTCAAAAGGACCTTCATCCACACCATACGTATGATTGTAGACCACATCAAGCACAACACGTATGCCTTGGCGATGCAGGGACTGCACCAAGGCCTTGAACTCACGAATTCGCGTTGCCGGATCCCGCGGGTCCGTAGCATAGGAGCCCTCCGGAACATTATAGTGCTGCGGATCATACCCCCAGTTATAGGGTGCTCTGAACGTCGAGCCGTCTTCAGCGGCTTCCAGCTCATTTACCGTCTGATAGTCCGCCACGGGCAGAAGATGCACATGGGTAATGCCAAGCTCGGCCAGATGATCTACACCGATACGGTGACCTTCCCTGTCGGTCAGCCCCGAAGCCGTAAACGCCAGGAATTTGCCTTTGTACGGAATGTCGGCATAAGGGTCAGAAGAGAAGTCACGGACATGCAATTCATAAATAACGGCATCTGCCGGACGCTGAAAAACGGGCTTTACATCCAGCTCCCAATCCGGTGGATGTGTTGTATCGAGATCAACAATGGCTGTGCGCTGCCCATTCGCCGACACAGCGCGGGCATATGGATCCACGGCTGTTTCCACACGCTGATCGTCATGCGTAATACGGTACATGTAATAGTGTCCTGCCCAATCACCTGCCAGCCTCACACTCCATATCCCGTCTTCATCACGGGCCATGTCGCTTACCTGCCCATCATCATGTTCGGTTACCCATCCAGAGGCATTGTAGCTGCCCTCATGTTCAAAAACCAATATAGAAACCTGCCGGGCCGTAGGGGCCCACAGCTTGAATGTACTAGCCGCACGAGTATATGTTAAGCCAAGATCGTTGCCTTCATAACGAAAGGATGTCCATTCCGGCATCGTTCCCACCGCCTTTATATCCATTGATTTCGTGTTGTCCCGATGTTACGGAGCGGGACGTCATTTGTCAACCTGGGGTTGTCTGTACTCAACATATCGGTTGAACAGAGGCTTTCATGAAGTCGCTCGCTGGATAATTGTCAAACACCTGCAGCAATCGCTTACAAAATACAGCATATGTAAACAAGCGGCGCATATTGACAGCATTTGTACCTGTCCTGATGAAAAAAAGACAAAAAAGCACCCTCTCCCTCCGTAATCGAGAGAAAAAGTGCTTAACCAATACAGAACTCAACCCTTGGAATACATGACCATCAGGGATACAGCCGGTACACTGACCTCCCCGTCCTTAATGGTACGCAGCGTATCGAGTCCTGCCTGTCCCCGCTCTGCAACCACGTTCCACACCCCGGAGGGGATCGAGATGGTGCGGCTTTCATTTGCCGCGTTATAAATCACGATAATACGACTCCATGAATCTCCGACAGCCTTGCCTGACAGCTCATAGGCAAGCAGCCTCTTGTCTTGCTCAAGTAAATGTACATGCTTATCTATCTCGTCCCGGGTGCGGAATCTGAAAGCCGGATGCTCACGACGAAGCCGAATCAGCCCGCAATAATAATCGAACACAGGCTTGAACTGCTGCTTTTGTTCCCAACGAATCGCATTGACCGCATCTCCACTCTCGTGACTGTTGGCATCGCCATATTTACTGCGCAAAAACTCGTCCCCGGCCGCAAGAAGGGGAATTCCCTGAGAAGTCAGTACAATGCCATTCGCAAGTAAACAGCGCCGAACCATTTCGTTCTCCAACATGCGATTCGGATCAATCTGCCCATATGGATTCGCATCCTGTACAGCCCGCTCTACACTGTCATATCCCCGAACATGTCCCTCATCATCATAGGAGATAAACCCCAGCTGCTCTTCTATCCCTTGCGTATGAGCAACCTTGTCCCAGAGGTTAAGATTATCGTGAACCGTTACATAATTCACTGTCTCGGACGGGCCTGCCGTAAAATCGGTAATGGCTCCCCTCACCCCCGTCCAGATATCCTCTTCCTTGCCCTCCGCTCCTGTAGCGAATCCTTTCTCAGCTCCATCACTGTCCCCTTTGATTGCTCCGCGAAAATTATCGTTGAATACAGCAAGTCCGGCCCTATTCTGATCTCCCTTAAGGGTCATTCGCTCCCCTAGAGGTGATTCCATTGCCGCCCACGGCTCACCGTACAGAAGGATGGATGGAGACACATGTTCATGCAGCTCTGCAGCAAGTTCTCTCATGGTGGTCGTGTCAATCAATCCCATCAGGTCAAACCGAAACCCATCGATATGGTATTCCTCTGCCCAATAGCGTACCGATTCCATAATAAATTTGCGAACCATGGGACGTTCTGTAGCCACTTCATTGCCGGTTCCCGAGCCGTTGCTGTACGTACCATCCGCATTCTGGCGGTAGTAATATCCCGGTACCAGCTTCTCAAACGAACTATCTGCCGTATTAAACGTATGGTTGTACACCACATCCATAATGACCCCGATGCCTTTCTGATGAAGTGCCATCACCATGGCCTTGAACTCGCGAATGCGTGTCCCGGGCTCATCTGCCCGTGTAGCATAAGAGCCCTCGGGAACGTTGTAATGGAGCGGATCATAACCCCAATTGTAGCTGGAATCCTCTGAACCACCGAATTCACTGTCGCCTGCCTTCGATTCGTCCACGGTGGCAAAATCAAACACGGGCAGCAGGTGCACATGGGTAATGCCCAGCTCGGCCAAATGATCAATCCCCAGCGTATTGCCTTCGGAATCGCGCAGCCCTGTTTCTGTAAAAGCCAAATACTTGCCTTTGTTCATCATGCCGGATGAAGGGTGAATTGAAAAATCGCGCACATGCAGCTCGTACAATACGGCATCCACCGGACTCTTCAGCTCTGGCCGGACATCCTGATTCCACCCTTCGGGATTCGTCTGTTCCAGCCTGATGATGACACCCATTTCACCATTCATGGTCACAGCCCTTGCATAGGGATCCACCGCTGTCTCCTGTCGTCCATCTTTGAAAGTGGCCCGGTACATATAGTGATAGCCATCCCACTCTCCATCCAGCTTCAAAAACCAGATGCCCTGCTCCTGTTTTTGCATCGGTATTTCTTTGGACACGACCCGCTGCCCTTCTTCCCCCCCAGGAACTTCGATGGTTGATGGATCATAGAGAAGCACGTCCATCTGAACGGCATCAGGGCTCCATACTTTGAATTGGCAGAATCCGGATTCAATCGTAACGCCAAGATCGCTTCCTTGGTATGTATCTTTTGCATATAAGATTTCTTGCTTGTCATGTTCTTCAATCATGATGTACATGCCCCTCTCGGTGAGTATAATAGGTTATGGAAAGAATACTCCTTTCTTTTTATACCCTTTCTGCTGCCCAACCATAATCCTAGGCAAGAAAAAGAAGCCGTGCTTCACGTTTATTCACGCAAAGACAGCTTCTCAAAGACGTGCACATACAGCATTTTCGTTACTTTCCGTTCAATTCGGCGTACGATGCCTCCAGTTCAGAGATGAGCTGATCTCCCCCGGCTTTTCGCCAGTTAGCCACTTCCTGCTCCCAGCCTGCGTCGTCGATCTTGCCCATGATGTACTTGGTCTGTGCATCCCAGATCATCTGATCCAGCTCCTGGCCCCGTTCGGTGTAAATGGCTGACGACAGCGTGAGCGCAGGATTCGGAATGGCGTACTGCTCATTCTCACGCGCCATCTTCGTGCCCTTCATGCCAATCGGAACATCAACCAATTCAGCCACGTTGTACCCTTCAACACTTAGCAAATTATCGCGGTACGGCTTCACTTCGCGCTGATAAGCGTCGAAGTCCTTAAGCTCGGTTTTGCCATCGGCCGTCTTGGTATAGTGTACATCGAGCAGTCCGCGCAGCTGCAGCGTACTCAGCTCCTCATCCATCAGCTGATCGAGGAATGTGAGCACTTTTTTCAATTGCTCCTCATCCGTCACCGCAGCCTTCGGGATCACCAGCATTCCGTAGTTTCCTGGCTCCCCGGCGATGCGTATGCCGTCCGTTCCCTGGAACGGAGCTACATCGATTACCCCGTCTGGAGCGTTAGGCGTAAGCCGCTGCTGAGATGACTTTCCGTTCTGCGCCACACCGTTCAGCTTCATGCCAATCAGGCCAGAGTCCATTTTTTTGTCCGCATCCGAAGGATCGAGAGCAGGGAAATCACTGTTGATCAGCCCTTCGCTGAACAGTCGTTTGAACAGCTTCATGGTGTCCACATATTCTGTGGTCAGGAATTCCGGGGTCAGTTTGCCCGCATCATCCACGCCCCACTTGTTCACCCCTCCAATACTCACGGCAATCCGCGTCAGCGGGGAAGACACCCCTTCGTTGTATTTTTTGAAGAGCAGCGCACCATACGTATCTTCCTTGCCATTCCCATCGGGATCATCCTTGCGCATGGAACGCATCACTTCATACCAGTCATCCAGCGTTTTGGGCACATCCAGCTTCAACTTGTCGAACCAATCCTTGCGGTAAACGATGGCCGTTCGTCCGATATCGCGGAAGTTGGGAATGCCATAGATTTTGCCTTCAATCTTGATATTGTTAAAATACGCCTCGGATTGTGCAGACAGGTTTTTATAATCCTTCAGGTAAGGGCCCAGTTCCCAGAACAGTCCCGTTTTGGCTGCATTGAACGTGGTCGGTACGTAATTCACGCGCATAATCGTAGGCATCTCTCCGGAGGCAACCATGACGTTCACCTTATCATCAAAAGCAGACTGTGGAATCCACTGAACATTGACATCCGTATTTGTATATTCCTCAATCTTTTGCTCCACCCCGTTTTCCTTGGCGGGCACATCGCCTACCTGCATCAAAGAGATGGAAATGGGAAACTTGCCTTCCCCGGCAGCTGGAGCCTTTTCTCCCCCGCAGCCTGCAAGCAGTCCAGCGGACATTGCACCAACAAGAACGATTCCGCCTAAACGGGACATCCGACCTTTTGGACTCATGAACCATCTCTCCTTTTGAATACCGAAATTTTTCAGCATTTTTCCTCAATGGATTCAAACAAACATGTATGCGTTATCATGAATGGTCTGAAGAAAAGAACCAGCTTTAAGCCAGTTCCATCTCTACCCCTGCCAAAATAAATGGAGCAACCGATTTCGGATCATTGATGCGAATGGATTCGGTTACATAATATTCATACGACCCGTCACGATACGGACTTCCCCCAAGACCTGCCCCGCCGTTACACTGTGTCAGGGACAATACGCCTTCACGGTCCGTTTGCAGCAAATGCTGCAGCAGACCCTGGTACCCTTTTTCCGCAACCTCTTGGAATTTGCCGCTCAAGTACCCCTTACGTACACCCTTGGCTAACGCATATACAAACATCGACGTACCGATGCTTCCAGATAATTGCGCTCCCGTCCCGGCTGATCGAGCAAATGCGGCCATAACCCCGTCTGTTGATCCTGCACATGTAGAAGTGCATTCGCCACACGTTCGAAGATACCCACAATCTGTCCGCGCTGTTCATGGTCTACCGGCAAATGATCCAGTGTATCCACCACAGCCATCACATACCAACCCATTGCCCGGCTCCAGACATGGGGAGAACATCCGGACTCACCCGAACTCCAGCGCTGCTCCTTGCTCTCATCCCAGGCATGGTACAGCAAACCGCTTCGCGGATCACGTGTACGCCGCTCCACCAGCAGCAGCTGCTGAGCCGCTCGGTCAAACCACTTCTCTTCACCTGTTACTGCACCATATTGCGTCAGAAAGGGGGTCGCCATATACAATCCATCCAGCCACATCTGAAAAGGATAGATTTTCTTGTGCCAAAATCCACCTTCACTCGTACGCGGCTGCCCCTTGAGCTGTACCATGAGCAGATCCGCTGCCTTGCGGTACTTCGCCTCGCCTGTTTTGTCCAGCAGGAGAAACAGGGATTTCCCCTGATTAATCTGGTCCAAATTGTACTCTTCAACGTTGTACGTGCGGATCGTGCCATCTTCCTGAATGAACTTATCCATCAGCTCCCGGATGTAATCGAAATACTTTGGTTCGCTCGTACGACTGTACAGCTCTTCCAGCGCTTTCAGCAGGCAACCGTTCTCGTAATGCCATGTGGGATACAGCTGGTGGTTGCGGTAACTTTCCATGAATTGTTCCGCCATCCGTACCGGTGTGAACTGCAATGTTTCCTTCATCGATAACCTCCGCTTCCGCTCGCTTATTGAGCCTGTTTCTTATAGTCTTCAGCATACTCCTCGCGAATTTTGGTTCCGCCTGCATTGGCCCAGTTCTCTATTTCCTGTTTCCAGCCATTTTCATCGATCTTGCCCATAATATATTTGGTTTGTGCATCTGCAATCATCTGATCCAGGTCAGCTCCACGATCACCATAGGTCGGTGAGTAGAGGGTAAGCGCAGGATTCGGAACGGCATGTTCAGCCAGCTCTTTGGCGAGCTCAGTGCCTTTGACTCCAAGATCCGTATCCTTCAATTTCGGTACATTGTATCCTTCAACGTATGGCAAATTATCACGATATGGCTTCACTTCACGCTGGAACGCATCGAAGTCGCTCATTTCCACCAGATCTTCTCCAGCTTTTTTGAAATGTTTGTCTTCAATCCCGCGCATGAGCAGCGTTGCCATCTCCGGTTCCATAAGCTTATCCAGAAAGGTCAGCAGGCTTCTCAGCTCTTCTTCAGATTTCACCGTTGCTTTTGGAAAAGCCAGAATACCGGAGTTGCCTGTTTGCCCTGCAACACGATCTCCATTCGCTCCAAGCAAACCTGCGATGTCTACCTCACCATCCGGAACATTTTTGGACAAGCGCTCCTGTTGACTCTTACCGTTCTGAGCTACGCCCACTCGTATGCCAACGACGCCGGAGTCATATTTTTTCTCTGCTTCAGTCGAATCAAATACGGCAAAATCCTGATTCAGCAGTTTCTCCGAATAGAGCCGTTTCAGCAGATCCAGTACCTGCATGTATTCCGGCGTCATGAATTCCGGTGTGAAGCTGCCGTCATCCTCTACCTTCCACTTGTTCGGTGCACCAAAACTTACACCAAGACGCGTCGTGAAGGAATATTGATCTTCGTTATATTTCTTGAACAGCATCAGACCAAACGTATTATCCTGACCATCTCCATCCGGATCGGAAGTCGCCAGTGTTTTGATCGTTTCATACCATTCATCCGGTGTGGTTGGCACCTTGAGATTCAGCTTGTCAAACCAGTCTTTGCGGTAAATGACCGTTGCCCGGGCAATATCGGAGAATACCGGCACACCATAGATTTTGCCATCCACCTTGATATTGTTAAAGAAACGCTCGTTCTGTGCAGACAGATTTTTGTAATCCTTGAGCAGGGGACCAATTTCCCAAAACACATCGTTACGCATTGCGCTTGTGACCGTCGGGTTGTACTGCACCTTGACAATCTTCGGCATGTCACTGGAAGCGATCATGACGTTAATTTTGTCATTGTACGCCGAAGCAGGAATCCACTGGATATCCAGTTTGGTGTTGGTAAAGGCTTCAATTTTCTGCTGAACCTCATTGCCCTTGCTCGGTACATCTCCCACCTGTGCAATCGCGATGGATATGTTCTGTACGCCGCCCTCGGCAGCCTGCCCCTCGTCTGATCCGCATCCAGCCAGCAGTCCCGTTACCAGCGCAAGTGTGCTCAGGACAGCCAGGGCTTTCTTTTTTGTTGCTCTCATCAAATGAAAACCTCCCCTTTTGTACATTGCTGATTCAGCGTTTTGCATCATTCAATTTCAATCGCCCAATCTCAACCTTTTACCGACCCCAGCATCACTCCTTTGGCAAAGTGCTTTTGCAGGAACGGATATACGAGCATGATTGGAATTGTGGAGAACACAATGACAGCCATGCGTATGGTCAGCGGCTGAATCTCCGTCTCTTCAATACTCGTGTCTCCAATTCGGCTCTGTGCCAGGATGACAATCTCACGAAGCCAGACCTGAACCGGCCACTTCTCACTATCGTTGATGTAGATGACAGCGTTGAAGAAGCTGTTCCAGTGAGCCACTGCATAGAACAGGGAGAAGGTGGCCATCGCCGGCATCGACAAAGGCAATACAATTCGGAACAGAACACCCACATCGTTACAACCATCGATTTTGGCGGCATCCTCCAGTTCATCCGGAATAGCCTGGAAGAAGTTTTTGAGTACGATGAGGTTAAAGGCACTGATGGCGGTGGGCAGCATCAGAGACCATAATGTATCGGTCAAATGCAGCGATTTGACTACAAAATAGGTTGGAATCATCCCTCCGCTGAACAGCATGGTGAACAATACACCGAGCAGAATCGGCTGTCGTCCGCGCAAGTATCTTCTGGATAGTGGATACGCCATCAGTGACGTGAACAGCAGGTTTATTAATGTGCCGACCACGGTAATGTAGATCGAGACCCCAAGACTGCGAATCAGTGTATCCGTTGAGAAAATGTAGCGATAGGCAGCCAGGGAGAATTCTTTCGGAAAAAGAATGAATCCTCCCTTTGCCACTTCATGCGGGCTGGTAAACGAGACAGCCAAAATGTAGATAAACGGAATGACGGTCACGATTCCGATCAGCAGCAGCAAGCCATGATTGACAATATCGAAGATGCGGTTGCCCCACGTTTTATCCTGTTGCATCTTAATGTTCACTCCTGTCTGGTGAAAACGCCTGCTTCCTCATGTCAGTAGACGCCTTCCTCCCCGAATTTTTTGGCCAGTTTATTGGCACCCAGTACAAGCGCCAGCCCAACAACCGACTTGAACAAACCGACTGCGGCACTATAGCTGTACTGTGCCTGTGTCAAACCTTTGGTATATACGTAGGTATCAAATACCTCACCCACATCCCGGTTGGTCGGCGTCAGCATCAGGAAGATCTGTTCAAAGCCTGTGTCCAGGAAGTTGCCCAGACGAAGAATGAGCAAAATAACAATCGTACTGCGGATCGCAGGCAGCGTAATATGCCATGTCTGGCGCCAGCGATTGGCACCATCAATCCGTGCCGCTTCATAGAGCTGTGTGTCTACACCGGAGAGTGCCGCAAGGAAAATAATCGTGCCCCAGCCAACCTCTTTCCAGATGGATTGTCCTACAATCATGGAGCGGAACCAGCCTGGTTCCAGCAGGAAAGCTATCTTTTGTCCCGTGAGACTGTACAGTAATTCGTTGATGGCGCCACCTTCTGTCGTAAACAGCATGTAGAACACCCCAACAACGACAACCCACGAAACAAAGTGAGGTACATAAACCAGAGTCTGTACAAAACGCTTGAATCGCTCACGGCGCACTTCATTCAGCATCAATGCCAGTACAATTGGCAGCGGGAAGAAAAAGACCAGATTATAGATCGCCAGCAAAAACGTATTCCGGAACAATGTCCAGAACTGCGGTTCCCCGAAGAAACGTTGGAAATGCTTGAATCCTACCCAGTCACTCCCCAGAATGCCTTTGTAAGGTGTGTAATCCTGAAAAGCCATCGTAATGCCATACATGGGTATATATTTGAAAATAACAAAGTAAAGCACGCCCGGTATCAACATGATATAAAGCCACCGGTTTTTGATAATGTCCCTCCACAGCAGGTTTTTGTCACTGCGGGTAGCGGGCCGTGTTCGAGCCGCCGTTTCGGCTTTCATAGTGTCTTCCTCCCCCACATTGGAAACGATTACAAAAGATCACTTCCTGAATTCATGCCTTCATTGTGGAGGATAAAAGGATCACTGGCTATCGTCCGGTTTTAGCTTCTTGTTTTTCCTTGCCCTGCAAGGGTTTTCCTCGATTACTCTGTTGGATCTCAGACGTGGATGAACTCGTTTTAACCTCGATGTTCCTGTCTTAACCCGGAAGAAGACAGCCCGGTTACATGGGGGTTACAGACATGAAAAAGCCTGCCCGCCGTGGCAGGCAGAGCAGGCTTGTTTTACCGCTGCTGTTCCCGGTACTTGCCGGGGGTCGTACCCGTGATTTTGCGAAAGGTTCGAATAAATGCGGTTGGATTGGTGTAGTTTAGTTTCTCGGCGATTTCCGATATTTTGAGGTTGGTCGTCTGCAGCCAGGTCTTGGCTTTTTCCATACGGTACTCGGCCAGATATTCGGTAAAATTCACCCCGGCTTCCTTCTTGAATACCCGGCTTAAATAGACGGGATGAAAATTCAGTTCTTCCGCACAAGCTTCCAGGGATAGCTCACGGTCATACCGCTCCTCAATCAATCGGATCATTCGCCGGGCAATATTCATGTACTGGGATTCTTCCTGCTCACGCCAGAACCGAATCACGGGCACAAACAAACGCTTTCGGAACCATTTCGTCATTTCATCGAGCGTGGAAAGCTTCAGCAAATGGGCCATGGATGCCTTCTCACCCAGCACTTCCGCCACATCTCCGCCCTGTTCCTGCACAAGCTGGTATACACGGGACAAAAGCTGAACCATAATGACCGGATATTCACTGAAATGCAGTTTCTTATCAGCAAGCAGCCCCAGATACTGGGTAAAATACGCATCCGTTTTCTCTTCATCCCCTTGTTTCAAGGCCGAAGCAAGCTGATCCTCAATCATTCTGAGCTGTGTATATAAGGCAGCCTCTGTCTGACCACGCGGCTGAATATCTTCATAATGCAAAATGATGCGGCTTCCCAGACTCACCCGGCCCTGCAGTGCCTCCCGGCTCTCCTGATACGCTCTCGGTGTGTCTCCTATGGCAGAATAAGCACGGCTTATGCCGATACTTACGGGCAGATTCAGATAGGTTACGACCCGTTCTCGAATCCATTCTGCCTGTGTGTGCATCCACTCCTTAAGCTGCAGCTCATCATTCAGTTCGGATGCCAGCACCGTCACCTGGGCGTCATCGATCATAACCGGCGTGAAGCGCAGCTCCGCTGGCAGAAGCTCTCCAACCATATTGTTCACGGCAAACAGCAGCAGGTCCCTGTCCTGTTCTTCGTACCTTGTTCCTTCCAGAGTATCAATCTGAAGCGTAAGTACACCCAAACTCGACCAGCCTGCCGGGAAGTCATAACGTTCTCCCTGATATCTGAAATCCTCTTCGGAGATTTTGCCGGTTAGCAGTTTGGTCATAAAAAACTCCTCCAGATGAATATGCTGTCCCTTCATCTGTTCCCGCAGCGTTTTTTCCGAGCTGAACAATGTCGATAAACGCTCTTCAATATAAATAAATTCATCCTGTCGCCGGCCCGTCTGCAGGGCAGGCGAATCCAGCCCCTTGGTAAACTGCAGCAGTCTGGAAATGGGAGAATACATCCGGCGGCTGCCATATATGGCGAACAATCCGGTCACGCATAACATGACCAGTGTAGCAACTCCTGTAACCAGTGCAATTTTCTGCGACTGGGCGGTGATCTGTCCAAGGGATACGACCGATACATACAACCACCCATTGAGTGGAGATTTCCTGTAACTGACGGCCACCGGGTTTCCTTCCACTTCAGCATTAAAGAAACCCTCTGCCTGGCTGGTCAATTCCACCTTTTCATGGATCTGCTCATTCAGGGCAGCATATTTCCCCTCTTGTTCCGTATCATTCAGAAAAAACTTCTGCTCCCGGTCCAGCACATACATATCTCCGGAATTCGGATTCCGGCTCAAAAAGGTGCTAAGCTCTGCATCTGCGATATCAATTACGAGAAATCCCTTGGGCTTGACATTGGTCGGTACCATCGGGATTTTGAATACCATGCTAACCACATTGTCCGATGAAATAAGTGTGGGCATCTGTTCTTGTGAACTTTCTCCCAGCCCCGCTGAAGCCGGCACGCTTTCTAATGACGAATTTTCATTCTGAGTCACCCAGAACAGACTGTTCGTATACGTGAGGTAGGAGCCAATCCGATCCCGAATACTGAAATCATCCAATTTCCCAAATGACCTCATGGAAACCACCCAGTCTTGATCCAGGTTAACCAGATAGGCCTGATCTATGTTTGTAACCGCTTGCAGATTGTTGAACCCGGACGTGAGATCACGTATTTCTTGAAATTCAGAGCTGTCCAGCGGTTTTTTCATCGCTTTTAATACCAATGGAGAATTCACATACTGGATGGATGACAATTGCAGGCTGCGCAGAACTTGCTCTACTCGCATTTGGGTTTGATGCAGAATCTGCAAATTGCTTTCACGTACTTTCTGTTCAATGTCACGTGAAGCGATCGAATAAGAGACTGAACCAATCACGATGACCGGAAGGGCTCCAAGAATCATGGTAAAGCAGAGCAAACGCAGCAAATATTTAGGCAATGAGAGCATCCTCCTTTGTATAGAATATGCATGTTTTAATGCCTGTTCGTATGTAAAACCATCTGTATAATATCGCTTTCATTGGATTAATTTACTATTGTTATTTTAAAACCCAATCTTATTCAAGTCCACTATTTATTCTTAAGGTTGACTTTCGGGCAATTTCCAGTTTATAGTGGAGGCATATTCCTCAATCAAAGGAGAGATTTTGATGTCGGTGAGCGTTCTTAACTAATCAAGTTTCATATTCAGGAGTTTGGCTTTTCATGTCGCTTGTGCCTTATGGCATACGTGTATTTCATGATGCGCCGTAACCCTGTACTTAGTTAAGAACAGCGGATATCATAAATCGCCTCCGGGATTGTACTTGTCCGGGTCTATTTCCGCGCTGTGTTCAGCGTGGATTTTTTTGTATAGACCTATCATGGACTCTGCTTTCCCCTACATTTAGGGCGGAGAATGACGTTTGTTCATTCTCCGCCCTTTTTGCGTTTTTCAGGAATAGATTCAGAGTTGGAACCGACCGAAATTACATTTTATATTCAAGGAGAGATCAAGCATGAATGAAAACACATTGAACACTTTGGGCTATCACCACATTCAAAACAACGTCGCATCCTGCGCCCTTTCCTATCTGGGCAAACGGTACGCGAGGGAGTTGAAACCCATGGTGGACGCGCAACTGATCCAGATGCGACTCGCCGAAACAGAAGAGGCAGCGGCATTGATCCGTTTTGGCGCCAGTGTTCCCATCCCTTCGCTAGACGGCATGGAAACCATTATGGACCTGCTCGGTACCGGTTATCTGTTCAGTGAACGCGACTTCAGTCAACTTGCGCAATTTCTGCGAAGCTGTGCACAACTCATGAAATACATGGAGGGCAAATCCGAAGCAGCTCCCACAGTGAGTCGTTATGCTTCTTCCATGATGCGGATGGAATCCCTGTTAAGCGAGATTGAACGCTGCATCCACAGCGGGCGTATTCAGGATCAGGCGAGCAAGGAGCTGACACGTATCCGGAAAAAGATGACCGTGCACGAGGAACGAATGAAGCGCAAGCTGGATTCCCTCGTTAGCAAGCACCGGTCCATCATGCAGGAGAACGTGATCAGTCAGCGCGGCGGCAGAACCGTATTGCCCATCAAGAAAGAATTCCGCAAACAGGTCAAAGGCAGTGTGCTGGATGAATCCGGTAGCGGGCAAACCGTATATATTGAACCGGCAGAGCTGGTAGGTCTGCAGATGGAGCTCACTTCGCTGCAAGCCGAAGAGTCCAGGGAAGAAATGAAAATCCTGGGTGACTTAACTTCCTTGGCAGAGTCGTATAATCGCGAGATTGCACTGAATACCGAAACGGTAGGGGTACTGGATTTCCTGTTTGCCAAAGCGAAATATGCTGCAACCATGGACGGACGTGCTGTACAAGTGAATACATCGGGCCTGGTTACGCTTCGACAGGCACGTCATCCTTTAATGGGTGCTTCCATGGTTCCACTGGATTTTGCTATCGGCAGGGACTATTCCTCGCTCATTATTACAGGACCGAACACGGGCGGCAAAACAGTTGCGCTCAAGACACTGGGACTGCTCACCCTGATGATGCAGTCCGGTCTGCTTGTTCCTGTGGGTGAAGGCGGCGAGATGGCCGTTTATCACGAAGTGGCTGTCGATATTGGTGACGGACAGAGTCTGGAGCAGGCACTCAGCACCTTCTCGGCACATATCCGCAACATGATCGGCATCCTGGAGCAGGCTGATGCATCCACGCTTGTGCTCATTGATGAGATGGCCTCCGGGACGGATCCAGGTGAAGGTGTGGGCCTCTCTATCGCTATGCTAGAGGAACTTCACAGCCGCGGAGCAACTGTAGTGGCCACGACCCATTTCGGCGAGATCAAGCATTTTGCCGCTGCCACGCCAGGATTTGAAAATGCACGGATGGAATTTGATACGGTTACGCTGCAGCCCCTTTACCGTTTGCGGATCGGGGAAGCTGGAGAGAGCTACGCATATTCCATCGCATTAAAATTGGGGATGCCACAGCGCATTATTGATCGCTCCAAATCCATCTCGAATCAAGGTGTTTCACCAAGTCAATCCAGCAGCCTCAGTCCAACTGAACCTGCAGCCAAGCCAACATTCACAGAACGTCCTGCCCGGGAGCTGCCTCCTCACCCCATAGCTGTACAGAAAAAGGTGAAAAGAGCAGAGATGCCAGTGAAGAGTGAAGCAAGCAATTCATCCCGTCTGTCAGAAGGGACGCAGCCTGCTCTCCCAGCAAAAAAATTCCGAAAAGGGGATCGTGTTTACGCAGCCTATCTGAATCAAGCAGGAATAGTCTGTGACGTGGAAGACAGCCGCGGAAACATCGGGGTGATGCTGCGCGGACGCAAAGTCAAGATTCATAAGAAACGCCTAACGCTTCATATTTCCGCAGATGAGCTGTATCCAGGCGATGACTATGACCTGGATATTGTGCTGGAGACGAAGGAGAATCGGAAGAAGCGCAAATTAATGGGACGCAAACATGTCGAAGGGCTGATGATTGAATTACCACCTGAAGAATAAGTCCGTCCCTGTTATACTATGAGGTATGACGATATGGAGAAAGTAGGCGTACCATCCATGAGCGGAAGTTCGAATTCACAGGCCAAAACGACAGATACAACTGCATCCAAACCCAATGTGCTCATATGCCCATTGTGTGGTGAAGCCAATGGCTGCTCTTATGCGGCCGGCCGCCCTCACTCCGAATGCTGGTGTAATCACGCTAAATTTCCCGAAGGCGTGTTTGATCGCATTCCGGCGGAGCAGCGGCGCAAGTCATGCATCTGTCAGCGATGCCTGGAGACGTATAAGAATCAGGCTGAACATGAACAAGAGCCTCACAGTTAACCACTGTGAGGCTCTTGTTTTGCGATTGGGTTGCTATTGAGTTGCTATTATAGACCTCAATCAATATATGGGGTTGAATTTCAATTTACATTTGATGATAATGTTCCACAGCCTGCTTGAGCACCGGGTGCTGCTCATCCATGGATGTGTAGTGACTGAGTGCTGCAGCGATACCCTTTTGTTTGATCAGATCCTGCAGTTCTGCTGCCTCGGAGTCATCCGGTACATCAAATTTGCAGGCTGCTGCCATGCCTCTTGCCAGATTAGTCGTTTCCATCCCATACTCATATGCCTGAAGTGCCGGACGGACCAAACGGTCATTGGGGGACAGCTTCCGCAGCGGGGAGCGGCCTACCCGGGTAACTTCATCCGTGAGATGTGGATTCACGAAGCGTCCAAGTATTTTCGATATATACTGCTGATGGTCCTCCGGGTTGAAACCAAATCGTTTCACAAGAACCTCACCCGTTTCCTGCAAGGCTCCATAGACTAGGGATTTCACCTTGTCGTCGGCAATCGCCTTTTGAATCGTATCGTATCCGTTCACATAACCGATATACGCGGCACAGCAGTGTCCCGTGTTTACGGTAAACAGTTTGCGCTCAATATAAGGTTCGAGATCATCAACATAGAGTACTCCTTCGATCGGAAGGAACGCAGGTGCCATCTGTGAACGATCCACAACCCACTCATAAAAAGGTTCAACCTGCACATGCAGCGAGTCTTCATGATGCTGTATAGGTACGATCCGGTCTACTGCGGAGTCAGGAAAATATACATACTGATCGGCAAGAACCCGAACAGGTTCTTCCAACAAAGCATACACATGTTCTTTTAGCTGCGTGCTGGCACCGATGGCATTTTCACATGCGATAATATGAAGAGGTTTCTGTACCAAACCTGCATTCAATCTCGCCTCAAGACCCTTGGCAATGCCTGGCGCGATATGTTTCAGAATCCCCACACCGACTGCGGTTGTAACGAGATCTGCTTCCGCAACGTTTTGGGCAACCGTCTCCAGCTGTGTTCCATCAATCGCACTCACACCTGTTACCGTCTCCGTATCCTTGAACTCGTTCGCCAGTTCCACCGTGTACTGCCCGCGCTGCTGGAGTGCGGTAACGAGCTCCTGATTCACATCCGAGAACATAACGTTATATCCTGCGCGAGACAGGATTAATCCGATAAACCCACGTCCGATATTCCCTGCTCCAAAATGAAGGGCCTTCATAGTTCCATTTCACTTTCGAGAATGGTAATGATTTCTTCTGCCGTTTTGGCATAACGGAGTGCTTCCATGTTCTCATCCTCGGCACAGATCACCGCAATGCTCGTCAGGATCTCCATGTGCTCACCGCCCTGAGCGGCAATGCCGATGACCATGTAAGCTTTTTCTTCCCCAAAATCTACACCTTGCGGGAACTGGATGACAGAAATACCCGTGGACAGAATGAACGATTTGGATTCTTTGGTTCCGTGCGGAATCGCAAGTCCGTTGCCCACATAGGTGGATACAATTTCCTCACGCTCAAGCATCTTGTCGATATAATCTGCGGTAATATGTCCTGCGTCTTTCAAAATTTGTCCTGCCATGCGAATAGCCTCATATTTGTCCTGTGCCGTCGCGTTCATAACCACTTTATCTGTTGTAAGTATACTCATTTTTGTTAACCTCCAATTTCAGTTTTACTTCGATAAAATCCAACCAGCTCCCGGGAAAGGTAATGGATAAGATCATCCCGTATTCCCTTTTCCAGCAGCACAATCATTTCGTCCTGCAGCAACAATGCACTGATCTCGCTGAGAACCTCCAGGCTCTCCCTGGATAATTCCCTCGGCCCAACCATGAGAAGAATATGGCTGACACCCACCGAATCTTCCGGCGTCACCAGCAGCGGCTCTGACAACTGAAACAGGCTGATAGACGGCCTATAGATGACATCACTGCGAGTGTGGAACAGAGCCAGTGATGTATCCGGGATTTTCTGACTGCCGACCGATTCGCGGGCTTCAAGCAGCCTGGCTATCTCTTCCGGGTCCTTTAATACACCGGATTCCTGCAGCACCTTGCACATAGCAAATGCTGTTTCGTAAAATCCCATCCTGCGGTTATCCAGCGGAAACACCTGAAACTTGCCTATGATACGTACAATCTCGATGAGCGTGGCATCAAGCCCGGCCGGGTCCGTATTACGATCAGTTGCCCTTCGGCTTCCTTTACTGTCCCCATACTTGCCTTGTTCCCGCTGCAGCGTCGTATTTTGAATGTACTGCCGTAAACGTTCACTTTCATCTGCCGTCAATAAGGGACTCACCTTGTAATACTGATGTGGTTCCATCGGCAGATCGACTGTCGACAAAATGAGATCATAATCCTCTTCAGGGATCCGCGCGGCTTCATACCATGATGCACTGTCAATAATGCGAATCTCCGGGATCTCCTTGGACAAACGGCTGGAAAGCATCCGCGAGGATCCGATTCCGCTGGTGCAAACAATAATCGCCCGAATCTCACGCTTCAGCACACGCAAACGCTCGATGGAAGCTCCGAAATGCATGACCAAAAATCCAATTTCCTCATCCGGCACGTCCGTATCCGGCCATGCCTGCTGCACGGCTTCCTTCACTTCCACGAACAGCGAATCATAATCCCTGCGGATCTGTTGAAGCAATGGGTTACGTATGCTTTGCTGCCCACCGATCCGTTCCATCACCGGCTGCATATGGGCAATCAGCCCTTCTCGAAGGAGACGATCCTCCTGGAATGCATAACCGGTTCTCCCCTGCATCTGATCCATCAGGGAACGAACCATATCCAGCAGCACCAGGTCGTCAACAGGCAGTAAACGTGTGGAGTGAATAAGCTGCTCTGTTTCTATTAATAGTTTGTGCAGATAGTTCTGTTCTTCTTTGGCAAACGATATCCCAAGCTGACTGGACAGCACACCGCATAACCGGGAGGCCATATATTCAGGTACATTCATGTCCAAAGTAGACGAGTGTATCGTCTTTTGTGCAGTGCCTCGCCCCACCGTAAACCCTTTGCGTATGCGTGCCAGTGCAACGGATAATTGAATAAGCAATTTCGTATATTGTCGCTCCGGAATATGTTCGAGCCAATCAATATCCGGCTGCCACAAGGCATTTTCGACCGTCAGTACGTCACGGTGGCCAATCATGCTCAGCAGCTTCTGATTCACCTTGGAAACTCCCTGCTCGGGTTGTCTTCCAAACAGATCCGACTCATCCAGAAATTCAAGCGCAAGCCCGGCAATCGCTGCCCGATAAGCTGTTTCACTTCCATTGATCTTCACCCCGTATCCCCGTCTGCGAACCAGCTTCAGTCCAGCCTGCCGAATTCGGGGCTCCAGCTCATCGAGGTCATTGCTCACCGTGGAGACCGTCACTTTCAAATCTGATGACAACGCAAGCAGTTTTACGGGCTCCGCTTCATCCAGCAAAATGCAAAGCATGAAGAGTTTACGCTCTTCCGGCGTAAACTCCACGTATTCGTTAAGCTCCAATTGCTGACGCAGTGCAGCCAAATCGTTGGAACCAGGGTCAATACGGACCCCGGTCCCCGATTTTTTTTCTAATTTCATGCCTAATGGCTCAAGCCACTTCTCAATCATCTGCAGCTCCCGATGAACAGTTCGGGTACTGACTTTTACCGCGATTGCAATTTCGCCGGCTGTTACCTCATGCGGGTGTTCCAGCAGGAACTCCACAATTTCACGCTGTCTTTTCGTAATACTCATATCTCAAGCCTCCGGCTCAGGGAAAACGATCGCAGCCTGTTACTTCAGACGTTCAACGAGCGCATCGTATTCCGGGCTTTTTAGGAAGTTGTCGATGGAAATATGTTCTGCGTTCGGTGCCACGCTGCGGGCACGGTCCGTTAATGTCTTCTGCGTAATGACAACGTCTGCGTCCTGCGGGATATCACTGATTGCCGTATTGGTTACCGCAACGTCAATCCCTTCTGCTTTCATCTTCTTGCGAAGAATGGAAGCCCCCATGGCACTGGACCCCATACCGGCATCACAGGAGAAGACGATTTTCTTCACATCGGTTTTCACAGCAGAAGAAGCAATATCCGCTGCTCTGTCTGCTTCACGGTTATCCGCCGTAATGGCAGCATTCGGCGTAGTTCCTTGACTCTTCATGTCTTTCATCCGATTGGATGCAGACTCCAGATCTTCTTCCTTTTGTTTACCTGTTTTCAGCAGCAGCGCTGCAACCAGGAAGGAAACGATGGCGGCTACAGCCACCCCTGCGAGCATCGGAAGATATCCGCCTTTTGGTGTTAACAGGGAATAAGCAATGATACTACCCGGCGAAGGTGCTGAAACCAGTCCGGCTCCGGTGAGCATAAAGGTTGCTGTACCTGCCACACCACCTGCGATTGCAGCAAGAATCAAAATCGGTCTCATCAGAATGTAAGGGAAATAAATTTCGTGAATCCCCCCGAAGAAATGGATGATAACGGCACCCGGTGCAGAGGATCTTGCAGTTCCACGACCGAAGAAGCAGTAGGCCAGCAGGATTCCAAGTCCGGGACCCGGGTTGGATTCAAGCATGTATAATACGGATTGGCCCAATTCTCTTGCTTGATCTGTTGCAATCGGAGTTAGAATTCCGTGGTTGATTGCATTGTTCAGGAACAATACTTTCCCCGGCTCAATAATCAGGTTGACCAGCGGAAGCAAGCCCAGATTCATCAGACCCTGTACGCCAGCAGACAACACTGTGCTAATTGCTTCTACAGCAGGTCCGATCCCCAGCAGTGCAATAATTCCCAAGATCCCGCCAATAATCCCGGCAGAGAAGTTGTTGACCAACATTTCGAATCCTGCTTTGATTTTGCCTTCAACTGCTTTATCAAACTTTTTGATGACCCATGCGGCCAGAGGTCCGGCAATCATGGCACCCAAGAACATCGGAATATCACTACCGACGATAACCCCGATGGTCATGATGGCACCCACGACACCACCACGCTGGCCATGCACCATAGTACCCCCGGTGTAACCAATAAGCAGCGGCAGCAGATATTTGATCATCGGATCCACTAGCTCTGCAAGAGTTGCATTAGGGAACCAACCCTTTTCAATGAACAGCGCTGTAATCAGTCCCCAGGCAATAAATGCCCCCATATTCGGCATAACCATACCGCTCAGGAATCGGCCAAAACGTTGAACGCCTACCCGGAGACCGCCTTTGGAATTGGACGTTTGGTCCAAGTTACTCATTGTATTATCCTCCTCGGATCAAGTGATTATAATTTATGAAAGGGGTATCATTTCTCCCCTGCTGTTATCCTAAGCCAGATTGGTCTCCGGTTCAACGAAATGAAAGCGTACTTTCGTCATGATCATTGATGACAACATTACGGTTATGTAATCGTTTTATCGTGATAGGAAGGCTGTAACCGTTGATATTCAAGGCTTTTTCGTGTGTGACTTATATCATTTACTATGTTGGTTTTAAGGGTATAGCTTGTACGATTCATGCTCATTTCATACTCTTCAGCACCTCTTCTGGCCACCATGTCTGTCTTGATAACACAAAAAAACCTGCATAAGCACCAAGGCTCACACAGGCTCAGAAAACGTACAAAAACATCTATTTGTATTGAAATGATAGGCTAATTAGTACAAAACCATTCTACTCTTCTGTATGCTTACGATATGCATCGGCACTCATCAATTTCGACAAGGCTTCTGTCAGATCACCTTCAACACGAATCTCAATCATCCAGCCTTCTTCATAAGGCGAACTGTTGACCAGTTCAGGTGCATCCTGCAGTGCTTCATTCACGGCAATAATAGAACCACTTACCGGAGAAAACAAATCCGAAACCGTCTTAACGGATTCAATCGTACCAATGCTGTCTTCTGCTTTTACATCCGATTCAAGGTCAGGCAATTCCACAAACACAATGTCACCCAGCTGATGCTGCGCGAACTCGGTAATGCCGATCCGTACAGTATCCTCCCCTACGGTTTGCACCCACTCATGCTCTTCACTGTACAGGAAATCACTTTTCAATTCGCTCATCGATATCCGCCTCGCTTTTTCATTAATGAGTGCATGCGTTTCTTTGGCCTTACCCTTTTTCCCAGAACTTAGCGTATGATATTTCGGATTCAAATGTCAAGATACCTCACAAAATCTTTAGATTTCTACAACAAAAGCCTGTGACTGAAATACCCTCTCTCTACATATAATGGTGAATAATAGAAGAGTAAGCGCACTCTTTTCAGTTATACGAACAATAATACTAGCAATCTAAAAAATATTCGGTTTTTTATCATTTTCCGTGATATCGTTCTTGACATCAATAGTGGATTCACGTTTTAATGAGAGAGTAAATGTTTATCGTTGTGTGCATTACCCGCGGATGAATGTAAAGGGAGAGATTACCCGTGACACCCGAGTCTTGGATGTGCATGCGGTAACGCCGAAGGAGTAAACCACCCGACAAGCGGGAGGTGAATCTCTCAGGCAAAAGGACTTTTACGGGACGCAACTCTGGAGAGCATCTAATCGCCCGGTCTGGGCGTAATGATCACCCAAGGGGAAACCTGCTGCAACTGATCGGCGGGGTAACTCTCAGGTACCAAGGACAGAGCCTTAGAATACAGCGTGCTTCTGGCATGCCGGTTCTTTGGCCTGTCCTTTTCCTTTTTCCCAAAAAAAGAAATACAGGATCAACCGGCGCTGTCTATAGCAGCCTTAATTATACTTATACGAAAAATTACTGCTTCATTCATGCTACACACTCGGCCCGCAGCGGCCACAACGAGGTGATTTGATGTCCGATTTGCTTAGAACTCCACTCTTTCCACTTTATCAGCAATACGAAGGTGTACGGTGCATCGATTTTGGAGGCTGGGAACTTCCGGTGCAGTTCAGCGGAATTCAGAAGGAACATGAAGCCGTACGGGAACGGGCCGGTCTGTTTGATGTATCCCACATGGGCGAATTCACCGTGCGGGGTGAACAGGCAGAAGCATTTTTGCAGAAAATGACGACCAATGACGTGACTACACTGGTTCCCGGTCAGGCGCAGTATACATTGATGTGTTATCCGGATGGTGGCGTGGTCGACGATCTGCTTGTGTATAAGCTGGAAGATCAGCATTATATGCTGGTCGTTAACGCCTCCAATATCGACAAGGATTGGGCATGGCTGCAAGAGCATATGGTCCCTGGGGTGAGCATGAAGAATGATTCCGAGGAGACAGCTCTTCTGGCTCTGCAAGGCCCGCTTGCTGTGGACATTATTGGAAAAGTTACAGATACTGATGTTTCCACGATTGAGCCTTTTCGTTTTGTGAAGAACGCTGAAGTGTGCGGTGTAAAATTGCTGCTCTCCCGCACCGGTTATACCGGTGAAGACGGCTTTGAACTTTACGTAACCGCGGATCAGGCTGCTGCAGTCTGGAATGGATTAATGCAGGCTGGCGAACCACACGGGCTTGTTCCGGCTGGACTTGGTGCACGGGATACACTGCGCTTTGAAGCGAAGCTGCCCCTGTATGGACAGGAATTGTCGCCAACCATCTCCCCCCTGGAGGCAGGGGTTGGCATGTTTGTGAAGCTGAATGCCGGACCTTTTATCGGACACGAGGCCTTGTTGCAGCAAAAAAATGACGGGCCTGCCCGCAAACTGGTCGGCATCGAAGTGCTGGAGCGCGGTATTCCCCGCCCTCACTATCCAATCTACGCCGAAGGCGTGCAGATCGGGGAAGTGACGACAGGCACACAGTCCCCTACGCTGAAGCGTAATCTGGGACTCGCACTGATTGACAGCAAATATGCTGCGCTAGGTACCCCGCTGGAGATTGAGATTCGCGGCAAGAAACTGAAAGCCGAGGTCGTGAAGACCCCTTTTCATAAACGGACACGCACGTCAAAGACACCTACCCAAGGAGCTGATCAAGCATGAGCAAGCACCGTTACATTCCCATGACTGAGCAGGATCAGAGCGCCATGCTCGCGACCATCGGTGTGGACACGATTGAGGATCTGTTTCATGACATTCCACAGGAGATTCGTTATCAGGGCGAGCTGCCTGTTTCCTCCAAACTGGATGAGTATGCGCTGACGCGCCATATGTCCAAACAGGCCGGTGCCAATGCCAATTTTGAGACACACGCCAGTTTCCTTGGTGCAGGCATTTATGATCACCACATTCCTTCCGTGATTAACCACGTCATTTCCCGTTCCGAGTTCTATACAGCCTATACTCCGTATCAGCCCGAAATTAGTCAGGGTGAGCTCCAGGCCATCTTCGAATTTCAATCGTATATCTGTGAACTGACCGGCATGGCCGTGGCCAATGCCAGCATGTATGATGGTGCAACCGCATTTGCGGAGGCAGGGAACCTGGCTGCTGCGGCAACCCGCCGTAAACAGCTGATCGTATCCCGTACGGTTCATCCGGAAGCTCGTCAAGTATTGAAGGCTTACGCTCACGGTTTGAATTTGGAGATTGTCGAGGTTGGTTATCAGAATGGGGTCACCGACTGGGATGCCCTGCAAGCTGCCATATCCGACGATACCGCAGCCGTCATGATCCAGAGTCCAAACTTTTTCGGTGCCGTGGAAAATGTAAAACAGGCTGCAGACCTCGCACATGCGCACAAGGGTCTGCTGGTAGTCAGCGCGAACCCGCTGGCGCTTGGTCTGCTTGAAGCCCCAGGCAAGCTGGGTGCCGACATCGTTGTTGGCGACGCGCAGCCCCTTGGCATCGCCGCTTCCCTCGGCGGCCCAACATGCGGATATTTCGCCGTATCCCAGGCTCATATGCGCCGGATTCCTGGCCGGATCGTTGGCCAGACAACCGATCGCAACGGCAAACGCGGTTTTGTATTGACGCTGCAAGCACGGGAGCAGCACATCCGCCGCGAAAAGGCGACATCCAACATTTGCTCTAATCAGGCTTTGCTTGCACTGAGCGCATCTGTATATATGTCCACCATGGGGAGACAGGGCATGATCGACGTAGCTGACTTAAATTTGCAAAAGAGTCACTATGCCCTGAATACGTTAACCGCTATTCCTGGGGTTAGCCTAACGTTTACTGCACCAACATTCAATGAGTTTGTCATCCAACTGCCTGAAGGAACAGACGCCGATGCACTTCAGCTGAAGCTGCTGGATGCCGGATTCATCGGTGGTTATGAACTTGGACGTGATTATCCTGAGCTTGCCGGACATATGCTCGTAGCCGTTACAGAACGACGCAGCAAGGAAGAGATTGACGAATTCGCACGTGTATTGGAGGGATCACTGTGACTCAGGAAATGAAAACAATTCAAGGACAGCCGGACACGGCAGCTCCTTCCCAAACCGAGACCGACTCGAATCAAACTGCACAGACTGCATCGCCCGCTCCGGAGCAATCTCTGATTTTTGAACTTAGCAGCCCAGGTCGTGTCGCTTACTCCCTGCCTGAATGTGATGTTCCGCGTCAAGATCCGGAATCGTTGATTCCCCGGGAAATGCTGCGTTCGGAAGCAGCTGCACTGCCCGAGGTATTTGAAGTCGATGTCATCCGTCACTATACTGCCCTCTCCCGCCGTAACTTCGGGGTAGATAACGGATTCTACCCTCTCGGCTCCTGCACGATGAAGTACAATCCAAAAATCAATGAGGATGTTGCCCGTTACAGCGGATTTGCCAAAATCCATCCGTATCAGCCTGAATCGAGCATTCAAGGTGCACTTGAACTGCTGTACACATTGCAAAACGACCTTGCAGGTCTGACAGGTATGGATGCTGTAACCCTGCAACCAGCTGCTGGTGCACATGGTGAATGGACCGGACTTATGATGATTCGTGCCTACCACGAAGGTCGCGGTGAACAGCGCACCAAAGTCATTGTGCCGGATTCATCCCATGGTACCAATCCGGCAAGTGCAACCGTGGCTGGCTTCGAGACCATAACCATACCATCCCGAGCGGACGGTCTGGTGGATCTGGATGCACTGCGTGCAGCCGTTGGTCCGGATACTGCGGCCTTGATGCTGACCAATCCAAACACACTTGGATTGTTTGAAAAGGACATCCAGGAGATTGCCTCAATCGTGCATCAAGCTGGAGGTCTGCTCTATTATGATGGTGCCAACTCCAATGCCATTATGGGCATCACCCGCCCTGGTGATATGGGCTTCGACGTCGTGCATCTGAACTTGCACAAAACGATGAGTACCCCTCATGGCGGAGGCGGTCCTGGTGCGGGACCAGTTGGCGTAAAAAGCCGTCTGATTCCGTTCCTGCCAAAACCGATGGTCATCAAGAATGATCAGGGACAGTACGCACTGGATCGTGAAGGCGATCAATCGATCGGCCGGGTCAAAGCGTATTACGGCAACTTCGGCATTTTGGTACGCGCCTATGCTTACATTCGTACTTATGGACCGGAAGGTTTGCGCCGGGTATCCGAATGTGCCGTACTGAATGCCAACTATATGATGGCACGTCTTGCTCCTTACTACGAGATTCCGTATCCAGGCGTATGTAAACATGAATTTGTCATGTCTGGTCGGGGACTGAAACAATATGGTGTACGGACACTGGATGTGGCCAAACGACTGCTTGATTTTGGGTATCATCCGCCAACCGTATACTTCCCGCTCAACGTTGAGGAATGTATCATGATTGAGCCAACGGAAACGGAGAGCAAGGAGACGCTTGATGGCTTCATTGATACGATGATTCGGATTGCCAAGGAAGCAGAAGAGACACCTGAACTGGTACTGAATGCTCCTTACGGTACACCGGTTACCCGTCTGGATGAGACAACTGCGGCTCGTAAACCTGTTCTGAACTGTGCTTGCAGCTAAACACTATAGGAATTTAAGAAACAAGCTCTTGCTGACGTATACACATCAGCAAGAGCTTGTTTCACTTTACTTTCAGTTTTCGTATCCCTCATTCCTGTTAAAGTCCCCTCTCTCATCGTCATTACCTTTCCTATATTGGCGCACAAAAAAAGCCGGCATCCGCTTGATCGCAGATACCGGCAATATCGCTGCATTTCTGCAGCCCATTAATCGGAAAAAGAAAAGACCTTAACATCCGGAAGAAACCCCGGCAAAATTACGCTTTGATACTTTGAACCAATTCAACCACTTGTTCAGCCGTTTGCATATCGAGAGCTTTGGCAGCCAGTTCCTGCATGTCCGCACGGGACAGCTTGGTGATCTGACTACGAGCTGGCAGAATGGATGTTGCGCTCATGCTGAACTCATCCAGTCCGAGACCGAGCAGCAGCGGAATTGCTGTTTCGTCTCCCGCCATCTCTCCGCACATGCCAACCCATTTTCCTTCACGATGCGCTGCATCGATGACCATTTTAACCAAACGCAAAATGGAAGGATTATAAGGTTGGTACAGATAGGAGACACGCTCATTCATGCGGTCAGCAGCCATAGTGTATTGAATCAGATCGTTTGTTCCAATACTGAAGAAATCAACCTCTTTGGCAAATTGATCCGCCAGAACCGCAGTCGAAGGAATTTCGACCATGATGCCCAGTTGGATGCTGTCGGAAACAGCAATACCTTCGGCTACCAGCTTATCCTTCTCTTCGAGCAGGACAGCTTTCGCTTCACGGAATTCACCCAGTGTTGCGATCATCGGGAACATGACACGCAGATTACCATGTACACTTGCACGCAGCAATGCACGCAATTGAGTACGGAAAATATCCAGACGGTCCAGACACAGACGAACTGCGCGGAAACCGAGGAATGGGTTCATTTCTTTTGGCAGATCCAGATATGGAAGCTCTTTGTCTCCACCGATATCGAGTGTACGAACGACAACAGGTTTGCCTTCCATTTTCTCCAATACCGCTTTGTAAGCATTGTACTGAATATCCTCGGAAGGAAGCTTGTCTCTGCCCATGTACAAGAACTCGGTACGGTACAGGCCTACAGCCTCTCCACCGTTCTCCAGAACACCTGTAACGTCATTCGGCGTGCCGATGTTGGCTGCCAATTCCACATGAACATTATCCACCGTTACGGTTGGTTCGTCACGCAGTTTTCTCCACTCGGCACGTTGTGCATCATACTGCTCCTGTTTGGAACGATATTCTGCAACAACCTCATCCGTCGGATTAACCAAAACATGACCATCCAAGCCGTCAACGATAATCAAATCGCCTTGTTTCGCTTGAGCCAGGATATCTTTGGTTCCAACGACAGCCGGGATTTCAAGGGAACGAGCCATGATAGCGGAATGAGAAGTACGACCACCAATGTTGGTTGCAAAACCTTTAACATATTGACGGTTCAATTGAGCTGTATCGGAAGGCGTCAGATCCTCCGCAAGCACAATCACTTCTTCACTGATCTCAGCCGGACTCATGAAGTCGATACCAAGCAAGTGATTCAGCACACGTTTGGTAACGTCACGCATGTCTGCTGCACGTTCCTGCAGATAAGCACTCTTCATGTTCTCGAACATGGAGATAAATTGCGATGCTGTTTCGTTCAAAGCGAATTCCGCATTCACTTTCTCATCAGCAATTTTTGCCTTAACCGGATCAATCAGTTCCGGGTCATTCAGAATGAGCAAATGCGAAGCAAAGATTTCAGCTTTTTTCTCGCCAAGCTCTTGTAAAGTACGCTCTTTGATCGCCTCAAGCTCAGACTGGGACTTGCCCAGTGCTGAGTCGAGTTTAGCGATCTCTGCGTCAACGTCGGTGATTTGGCGTTTTTCTACAGAGTAATCGGGATGCTCCAAGATAAACGCCTTGGCGATAGCAATACCCGCCGAAGCCGCGATCCCGGAAACATTAAGCATTAATTTCGCCCAGCCCTTCGTTAACCATAACGTCAGTCAGAGCTTGAAGAGCTTCAGCTTCGCCTTCGCCTTCAACGATGATGCTGATGGTGTCGCCTTGTTCCAGACCAAGGGAAAGAACACCCAGGATGGATTTCAATGTTACTTTTTTACCGTTAGCTTCTGCAAAGGATTCTGCACCTTTGAATTTGTTAGCTGTATTAACCAGGGCTGTCGCCGGACGTGCGTGGATACCATCTTCGTCTGTAATTCTGAATGTTTGTTGCATTACAATCATCTCACTTTCAAGTAGTTTAATTTAGGCATTGCGTATATTTACACTTGCTTGCCATTGTCGGAACACTTCTTATTTTATCTCAATGATTGGCTGATCGCCAATTTTCAGTACTCCACTCTTCTTCAGGGTCACTGTGGAACCTTCTGGCAGATTGGTGAAAATGACTGGTGAGATAATGGATGGAGCGTTAGCTTTCACATACTCCAGATCCACTTCCATAATCGGTTGACCTGCCGATACCAGGTCGCCTTCCTGCACGAGCACGTTGAAGCCTTGACCTTTCAGCTTCACCGTGTTGACACCTATATGAACCAGTACTTCCTTGCCTCCGTCGGACATGATGCCGACAGCATGTTTACTAGGGAATACGTTAAACACTTTACCATACACAGGCGATGTAATCTTGCCATCATGTGGCAGAACAGCGAAACCGTCACCTGTCATTTTTTCGGCAAAGACCGGATCAGGTACATTAGTGATATCCATCAATTCACCATTTACTGGCATGACGATATCTTCGGCAATAATGCGCTCACCTTCTGCTCCCTGTGCCTTCTCCTCTTCAGGAGTTGGTGTGACATCCGCAGCTGGTGTCGGTGCCGGGGTGCGTCCAGCAATGATATCCTGCATTTGGGATTTGATTGTATCTGAACGTGTACCGAAAATGGCCTGTACATTATTACCCACTTCAAGCACGCCAGATGCACCTAATTGTTTCAAACGATCTTTATTTACATTGGATTTCTCATTCACTTCAATCCGCAAACGAGTAATACATGCATCCAGATGTTTGATATTCTGCTGACCACCAAAGGCTGCAAGAATGTTGTGTGGCAGATCATCGGTTGAACCTGAACCTCCACCGGAAGCTGTTTCAGGAGTTGCCTCTTCACGGCCCGGTGTTTTGAGGTTGAATTTGCGAATGATCATTCGGAATCCGAAGTAGTAGATCACGGCAAGAATCAAGCCAACAATAATGACATTCCACCAAGGTGTACGGTTCGGGATAATACCGAAAATCAGGAAGTCAATGAATCCACCGGAGAACGTCATCCCGATTTTGACGCCGAGAATTTGCATGGTCATGAAAGACAAACCTGCAAAGATACAGTGTACTGCAAACAGTACTGGCGCCACAAACAGGAACGAGAATTCAAGCGGTTCTGTAATCCCTGTA
This sequence comes from Paenibacillus xylanilyticus, assembly GCF_047246825.1. GTDB lineage: Bacteria > Bacillota > Bacilli > Paenibacillales > Paenibacillaceae > Paenibacillus > Paenibacillus xylanilyticus_B. Next base: position 979,116 of record NZ_JBFOLB010000002.1, read on the forward strand.
AGGAACGAGGTCAGCGCAGCTGAACCCATGATCCCTGCAACATACTTTTTGTGCTCCGGTCTTGCTTCATGGTACATCGCAAGTGCCGCAGCTGGCAAACCAAACATCATGAACGGGAATTTACCCACTTGGAATGTTCCCGCAGTGAGGTTCACGCCGTCACGCAATTGGTTGAAGAAGATTTGCTGGTCTCCACGAATAACGTCTCCGGCCTTGTTCACATACTCGCCGAATTCAAACCAGAATGGGGAGTAGAAAATGTGATGAAGTCCAAACGGAATAAGTGACCGTTCCACGACTCCGAAAATGAATGCCGACAAGGTCGGACTCGTATCTACCATGAAGTGAGATACGGCATTCAGCCCACTTTGAATGGGAGGCCAGATAACCACCAGAAGCAACCCTAACAAAAGGGATACAACAGAGGTGATAATCGGAACGAAACGTTTACCCGCAAAGAACCCAAGGTAAGACGGCAGCTCGATTTTGAAGAACCGATTGTAACATAGCGCGGCGGCAATACCAATAATGATACCTCCGAACACACCTGTACTCAGCGTTGGTATACCCAAAATGCTGGCATAACCCGGTACTTCGCCGATCATTGCTGGTGTTACACCAACGGCTGTACCCAGAGTAACGTTCATGACCAAATAACCAATGATGGCCGCAAGACCTGCCACGCCTTCGCCACCGGCTAGCCCGACGGCCACACCGACAGCAAATAGCAACGCCAGATTGTCAAATACGATCTGACCTGCGTTCATCATGATCGTCGCGATCGAGTTCACCCAAGGGGTATCTAGCGCCGTCACATATTGCAAGAAGTCCGGATTCACCAGCATATTACCGATACCGAGCAACAAGCCCGCCGCTGGCAAAATCGCCACAGGCAGCATAAGAGCTTTACCTACTCTTTGCAAGACGCCAAAAAGCTTTTTAAACATCGCGTCGTATTCACCCTTTCGTCTAATTCTATATGTCGTGATGCAAGCAAGGGAAAACAAAAAAGGCATGAGCTAATAAAGTGAATCGTACCAACCTTCGGGTATAGCATACCCTGTATAAGGTAAGAACAATCACACTCTAGAAACTCATGCCTGATCGAGTCAGTAACACGTCGCTTATGTTTATTCAGTTGCTTGATTACGGACACCATTGTAGCATCACTTCAAAAACAGTGCAAGCCTTTACACAAAAATTCTCCGGACTGAATTCCATGGATGGTAATAATTCACTTCTTCTCTTCTTCTTTCCTCTGGTTCAGCCGTTGGAGATGGATGGTCAGATAACCAACCTCTGCCGGATAAACCGGTAGATTTAATCTGCGTTCCATCACTTTGGTCAGTTTCCATGCAAGCGAGTACATTTCAGGGTACTCCAACTTCAACAGGGAATCCAGCTTGTGCAGTTCTTCCACCTTGTCTCCCCGCCGAACACGTTCCAATGCAAATCGCAGATGAGTCAGCAACCGGGAATAGTCCAGGGACTCCGTCTCAAATGAATAATCCAAATGATCAGAAACGATGCCCACCAGATCGGTAATGAGTTGCGAATGCTCACGTACTTGAGATATATTCTGGTTCGTCATGGCACTGTAGATATGAAGCGCAATAAATCCAATCTCATCCATACCCAGATCGACACCCAGTTTCTCCTTGATGAGACGAACAGCGTAATCTCCCATGCGATATTCTTCAGGGTATATCTCACGTGTTTCATATAAAAACGGATTCTGTATGACAATGCCCTGTTCTTTGCGCTTTAGTGCAAAAGAAATATGATCAGTCAATGCGATGTGAATATGCTCGTTGAGCGGAACATCCGTACGCTCTGCGATATACGTAATGACTTCGTTAATAATCTCGATCAAAGCTTCATCCACCTGTGGAAGAAGCTGTTTGTACTGCTCTTGCTCTTGCTGATTCTTCAAAATGAACATCTTCTCCACAGCCATCAAGGGAATGATGTCATTCGTTTTCCGGTTGAAGCCAATGCCTTTACCGATGACGACGACTTCTCCATGTTCAGGATGCTGTGCAATAATTACATTATTATTTAGCGCTTTGTTTACATGCAGGCTGCTCAATGTTTGCACCTCTTTTTTCACACCATCTTGAATGCGATTCAGTCACATCCTCATTAACAACGAAAAGACGTCTGGCGCGGGCATACCGCGCCGAACGTCTCGCTTAAAAAGTAACAAAAAATCACGTTAAGGTCAATAGAGCTTCATGCATCATTCATGTAGTCTTAATCCTCAGCTCCAGCTCTTTCCACAATCTTATCTAGTACAGATGGAGTGGTTGCAGGTTCACTCTGCTGGACAGCAACCGGTACAGGTGTTTTGGACTTGGTCAACCCTTTAATCAATTGCTCTACATCAATACCGGATACACTCTTAAGCATCTCCGGAGCCGTAGACATTAACTCGGTGACATAGTTACTTACACGCGCTGCCCCTTCACCCTTACCTGTATCTACCACAGTCAGTTTATCAATGGATGAGATCGGCTCTGCAATTTTACCTGCCAACTCAGGCAGCATTTTGACAATGATATCGAGTACAGCAGCCTCGCCAAACTTCTGGAACGCTTCCGCCAGTTTCTCTTTCGCTTCGGCTTCTGCCAGACCGCGCAGACGAATGACTTCTGCATCCGCTGTACCCTTGGCCCGTTCTGCATCCGCAACCGCCTGACCTTCAAGCCGTTTTTGTTCTGCTGTTGCTCTGGCTTGCGTTTCAATCGAGTATTGAACCGCCTCTGCTTCACGCATTCTTTTTGTTCTATCCGCTTCCGCAGCCTGCTCAACAGCATAACGGTCAGCTTCCGCTTTTTTCTTCACTTCGGCGTCATACTGCTTCTCACGTACGGTAATTTCTTTTTCCTTCAGGTCAATCTCACGTTCTTTACGCACAAGTTCCACTTTCATCTGTTCTTCCACTACAGTCTGTTTCGCACGTGCTTCTTGGATATGATAAGCTTGGTCCGCTTCGGCTTTAGCTGTATCCTGATCCCGCTTAAACGCGGCTACCTTCAATTCCTTTTCTTTGGCAGCTTCCGCGATATTGGTATCACGCAGCAATTCTGCCTTCTGCCCTTGCTCTTCCGCATTGGCTTTCTGAATCCGGGCATCCCTCATCGCCTCAGCTTCAGCAATCTCGGCATCCCGCTTCACCGCTGCAATTCTCGGCTTACCGAGCGCATCCAGATACCCTTGTTTGTCACGAACATCCTTAATGGTAAAAGATACAATCTGCAGGCCCATCTTTTTCAGATCTCGTGCAGCCACACCCTGAACCTCTTGTGCGAATCGATCCCGATTTCGGTACACTTCTTCCACAGTCATCGTTCCGAGAATGGCCCGCAAATGCCCTTCCAGAACCTCCTGTGCTTCGCCTCTTAATGCTTCAACGGGTTTACCGATGAATTGTTCAGCTGCTGTAGCTACATCCTCCACAGCACTGCCAACTTTGATAATGGCAACCCCATCTGCTATAACCGGCACACCCTGCTCTGTGTACACTTCAGGCGTGGATACATCCAGCTTGTGGGACAGCAATGAGATAAATTCGGACTGTTGAAACACAGGCCAGATGAAGGCACCGCCACCGCGTACGATTTTGATTTTGCGACCGGATTCATCTTCCGAAATATTCTTGTTGCCCAGGAAAGAACCTGTGACGATCATCGCCTCATCCGGACCCACCGTTTTGTATCTCGCCCAGAAGGCCAATCCAAGAATCAGAATTACACCTACCACAATTGCAGGAACCAACAACATATCCATATCCAAATTCATTCACATCTCTCCCCTTAATTCTTGATGAGTAGATTCATTTCGCTACACGTTCGACTAGACGTCTTTAAGTACATCTTCATCCCATTCCGCCACACGGAGTACACCTTCTGTAACGTCCACCACAACAACACGCGCTCCCGCCGCAATGGGGCGATGTTCGAAGCTGGACGCCGTATGAATCGTATTACCGGAAGCAAAACGGATCATGACTTCACCGAAGCCTTTTTCAGGTACTGGAATCGTAATTTCCCCTATTTTCCCTGAAAGCTCTTTCATCGAAAAAGCGATAGAAACCTCACTGTTGCGCATCGGTTTGATATATGCAAAGAATACCAGCATGGCAGCAGCAATACCTATAAGCAGGGATAAAATAAGTCCCGCAATCGCACTCACCGAGCTATAGCGTGTCAACATAATTCCAGCTCCGCCAAAGGCCGTAATGGAACCGGCAAGCACAACAGGTTTGAGAAAATCAATGCCTGGCAGTTCAAAGGCCCCATCCAGCAAACCATCAATCAAGTCACCCAGCACAAGACTGACAATCGCAAAAATGGCTCCTCCGATTAGACACCCCCAATAGATTGTCTCCATCCCCCGTTCCTCCTCTCTTCTGCCGCAAATCCAAACTAACTGGGCATTCCTCATGTAAATAAATACGTAGCAATCGGCATAATGTTTCAAAATCTTTCCTCATTTGTATCTCAGACCCGATAATGGTTATTCTAAATGATATTTCACACAAAAAGACCGCAAATCTCCAATATATGGATATTTGCGGTCTTTATTAATAAATGGACTGCTTGTTTTTGAGTTACAGAGATGCCTTGTAAATGGATACAACATCTTCACGCTGCAGCTTTTTGAAGTTACCAAATGGGCCAAAGAGCATTGCTTTGTCAGCCATGACATCGATCTGACTGTCGTCAATGTCATAGTCTGCGAGACGACTAGGTGCCCCGATGGACGTCCAGAATTTGCGCAAGGCTTCAATTCCTTCTTCTGCAATCTGCTTGTCCGATTTGCCTTCAGGGTTAACCTCAAACACGTTGATGGCCAGACGTTTGAAACGATCTACATTCACGTCGAGATTGTGTTTCATCCAGTTCGGGAACAGAATGGCCAAGCCCCCGCCATGAGGGATATCGTACACAGCAGACACGGCATGCTCAATATTGTGGGTTGCCCAGTCACCGGCAAGTCCCATGTTGAGTACGCCATTCAACGCCATTGTTCCACAGTATAGAATGGTCTCACGTAGCTCATAGTTCTCCAAATCCTCTACCAATCGAGGTGCCGCATCCATAACTGTACGCAGAATAGTTTCACAGAAGCCAAGCTGTACCGGTGTATTGGCATCCAGGTGGAAGTAGTGCTCCAATACGTGGGACATCATGTCAACCATGCCGTACACCGTCTGATCCAAAGGCACGGTATATGTATTCACCGGATCAAGGATGGAGAACGCAGGGAAGGAATACGCGCTGCCCCAGCCCAGTTTTTCCTGTGTATCCTGGTTGGTAATCACAGAACCGGAGTTCATTTCAGAACCAGTCGCCGCCATAGTCAGCACGGTACCAAGTGGAAGTGCATCCTGGGCAACCGCTTTGCGCTGAGCAAAGTCCCACATGTCGCCATCGTACTTCGCGCCTACAGCAATCGCTTTGGCACAGTCAAGCACACTACCGCCGCCTACTGCAAGAATCAATTCAATATCATTTGTTTTGCAGAGGTCTACCCCTTTATGAACCGTCGAAAGACGCGGGTTCGGTTCAACGCCCGCCAGTTCCGTAACCTCTGCTCCAATTTCCTTGAGCAATCCGATCACTTGATCGTACAAACCACTGCGTTTAATACTTCCGCCGCCATATACAAGCAATACCCGTTTGCCGTATTTCGGCACTTCCGTTTTCAACGCTTCCAATTGTCCTTTACCGAAAATCAGCCGGGTAGGGTTATAAAATTGAAAAGATCTCATAAATCTATGTCGCCTCCAATGGAGTTAGAATATTTGTGCAACTCCAATTATAGTACCCCGATTTTATAAAAACAAATCCATAGTCACTCACTTTATAACAACCCGTTGATTTGCAGGTGGGCACGGAACATTTCACTGGTCGATGGCAGATTCTCCTGATCCACCCAAGTCTCTGAGGACCATATTCCTGCCTGCTTGAATGCTCTCGGGCAATGGATGAAACATTCTTCCACGTCCACAATGACCGCTGCTCCGATCGTTTTGCCAGTCCAGCCCATGCTGTTGATAAAATTCTCATCTTTGGTTATGGAGGCCTTTCCATTAATCCGTAACACTTCATTCATGCCTGGGATCAGGAAGATCATGCCCACGCCAGGGTTAGACAACATGTTTAACAGGGAGTCAATTCGGCGATTGCCGGGACGTTCCGGGTAGACCAGCCGATATTGATCCAGAACCTTGACGAATCCTGCTCCGTCCCCCCTTGGAGATACGTCGCTTTTCCCTTCACCATCAGAAGTGGACAGGAAAAACAGTGGAGACATGGATAGAAAGTGTTGAACATGGGAGTCCACAAACGATATCGCCTTGTTTCTCACGTGTTCATGCGGCTCACCCACCATGGTTTGCAGTTCTTCTGCATCGGTGATCAGCGGTATGTTTAGTGGCTGCTTTTCCATTTATTCATCCCCGTTTCCTTAGATTCGTGTTATTTTATCAACCTGTGATAACCTTTCTCACATTATACAATGAACACCCAGCTTCTGCCATGGTCCTATATTCAATGTGTATGGCTAAAAGTGGTACTAAATGGACTGCAATTGCTTTTGAATCATTGAAGTTATTAATATATCGTTATCTTTTTCTGATTGAACCAAAAAAGGATAGATGAGCAGATTGTATTCTGCTCATCTATCCCTTTTAATTTATTCTCCTTTGCCTGACTCTGCTGCTTACCTGCTGCTGCTACTCTGTATATCCCATGCTTGCCACAAATCGACGGAAAGCCTGACGTCCTGCTTCATCGTATTTGTAGACCCCTGCATGTTCCAGAATCTCGGCAAATTTCAGGCCTACTTCCTGCTGAACCAGAGCGACGGCTTGTTCCTTATTCAAGTTGGAACCAAAACGTTCTCTCAATTCTTCTGTCCAGCGCAGATGCTGATTCAAGGCATGATCCGAAGCTTTGGCAGATTCAGCAAGTTGGGTGTCCCCAGCGAGAATATCAGCAATTCCATCCAGTTCTTCTTTCAACCGACCTGGGAGAATCGCAAGCCCCATAACTTCGATAAGCCCAATGTTCTCTTTTTTCAAATGATGCATTTCGCGATGCGGGTGGAATATGCCCTCCGGATGTTCATCATTCGTGCGATTGTTACGCAGAACCAGATCCATCTCATATCCACCCTCCGCACTGCGACGAACAATAGGTGTTACCGTATTATGAGGTATTTGCTCTCCATCCACATCACTGAAGGCTTCAATCTCTACGGAAGAATCACTATAGACTTTCCACGCTTCATACACGGCGTTACCCGCTTCGAGCAGTTCCGCTGGATCATGTGAAGCGAGACGCAGAACCGACATCGGCCATTTCACCAGACTGAGTGTAAGCCCAGGCGCCTTGGCATGACGGAATACCGCTTCAGGTTTGGCATTTTGGATCGCGAACGTATGACGTCCACCTTGGAAATGGTCATGTGTCAGGATTGAACCTCCCACGATCGGAAGATCCGCATTCGAGCCGATGAAGTAATGCGGATACTCACCTACGAAAGCAAGCAGCCGGCGCAGGGTATCTTTAGTTAGCTTCATTGGCACATGATCATGGTGGAAAATGATGCAATGCTCGTTGTAGTACACATACGGCGAATATTGGAAGAACCATGGTTCACCGTTTAATTCCAATGGAATGACACGCAGGTTTTGACGCGCCGGGTGGTTTACCCGGCCTGCATACCCCACATTTTCACGGCACAGCTGACATTTCGGATACACCGGCGGCGGAAGCAGTTTAGCCATGGCGATTTCCTTCGGACTCTTCTCCGGTTTGGACAGGTTAATTGTAATTTCCATATCGCCATACGGCGTTTCCTGTGTCCAGTACACATTCTTCGAGATCCGGTCCATGCGGATATAGTTGGAGTGAATCGACAGCTCATAGAACTGAGATGTGGCTGCTTCGATACCTTCTGTTTGCTCCGTATGGCGGAAGGCGCGCACCACCTCGGACGGACGGGCCATCAATTGACCCATGATTTTTGCATCCAGCAAATCGCGGTACGTATCGGTATTTTCCGGAATGAGTCCAATTTCAAAACCATAGTCAATTAACGTATCCAGCAAAGACTGCGGTCCATCCAGTACACTCTCGTTCAATGTTCCGGCATAAGGCTCAGAAAATCCAAACTGTTCCAGCAGAAGGTTGCGGCTGTAATCCCGATCCGCTTCTTCAATCAGCTTGTTCTGTAAGGCAAATGCAACCAGACGTTCAATGGCATGCAGTGCTTCCTGCTGCTCCGGTGTCCGGTCTGTGTTGTCTGCAGCATTATGGGTCTGTGACATATGGATGTTCGCCTCCTAGTTTTTTCCGTAGCCGTTAGGATGGGATTGGTGCCAGCTCCAGGCACTCTGAATGACATCTTCCAGGTTGGTCCATGTCGGATTCCATCCCAGTACCGATCTTGCTTTGGCAGACGATGCTACCAGTACGGCCGGATCACCTGCACGACGCGGCTCCTGTACAACCGGGATATCAAGTCCGGTCACTTTTTTCGCTGTTTCGATGACTTGTTTTACCGAGAAGCCTTTACCATTCCCCAGGTTAAACACGTTGCTGTTCTCCCCTTTGCGGAGATAATCGACAGCCCGCAGATGCGCATCAGCCAGGTCACTGACGTGAATATAATCGCGGACGCAGGTTCCATCTTCTGTAGCATAGTCGTCACCAAACACGGCAATGTGCGGACGTTGTTTCAATGCCGTTTGCAGTACAAGTGGGATCAAATGACTCTCTGGCTGATGGTCTTCACCAATTTTGCCACTTTCATGTGCACCAGCTGCATTGAAATAACGCAGGGATACGTATTTGATTTCCTGTACTTTATCGAACCAGGACATCATGCGCTCCATCATCAGCTTGGTCTCGCCATAGACGTTCGTAGGCTCGGTGCGGTCGCTCTCTTCGATCGGCACTTTCTCAGGCTCCCCGTATGTGGCAGCCGTAGAGGAGAATACGATGCGGCGTACATTCGCTGCGTTCATCGCTTCCAGCAGGCACAATGTGCCGAACACGTTATTGTCGTAATACTTAACCGGATCCTTCATGCTCTCGCCGACCAGCGAGTTGGCTGCAAAGTGAATGACTGCATCAATGGAATTCTCAGCAAACAGCTTCGCCAAAAGCTCCTTGTCACGCAGATCTCCTTCATACAGCTTGCCACCCAGCAATGCTTCCCGATGTCCTGTCTGCAAATTGTCCAGTACAACGACTTCCTCACCACGCTCCAGCAAAGCTGCTACCGTGTGAGAACCAATATACCCTGCTCCACCTGTCACCAAAATTGCCATCTTACTTCGCCTCCTTCAATTCTTTGACGCCGTCGCCCACTCCGCACACATAGAAGTCTCCCTTGAGACCGGTACGTGCTTCATACGCCGCACCCACTTCGCTTACAAAACGCTCTACATCATCTTCATGTACCAGGGATACTGTGCATCCACCAAATCCCGCACCTGTCATACGTGCACCCAGTGTGCCTGGAATGCGCTGTGCTTCCTCAACCATCACGTCCAATTCTTCGCAGCTTACTTCATACAGATAGCGAAGCGATTCATGAGACGCATTCATCAGCTTGCCGAAGGTTTCCAGATCGTTATCGCGCAGCGCTTCCACTGATGCGAGTACACGCGCATTCTCTTCCACAACGTGCTCGGCACGCTGTCTTACCTTCTCATCCTTAATGTGATCCTGCAGCGTTACAAATTGCTCCGGTGTCAATTGCGCCAGGTAGTTGAGTGCAGGCAGCTGTTCCTTCAAGATGGCAAGTGCCTGCTCGCACTGGGAGCGCCGTTCGTTATAAGCCGAGTCCACCAGACCGCGGCGTTTGTTCGTATTACCGATGACCAGCTTGTATGAGCCGGTACGGAAAGGTACCTTTTCATATTCTAGGGTGTCACACATCAACAGAATGGCATGATCCTCTGCCCCGTTAGCCACGGCGAACTGATCCATAATACCGCAGTTGACGCCGACGAACTCGTTTTCAGCCTTTTGGGACAGAAGCGACAGCTGTACCGTATCGATATCAGACACACCCTCCATCGATTGTATGGCGTATCCTGTGAGTACCTCCAGCGAAGCGGAAGAGGATAGTCCGGCACCATTCGGAATTTCACCGTGGTACAGGAAGTCGTATCCTTTCGTTACTTTCACGCCTTTACCTTGCAGTTCAACCATGACACCAACTGGATAATCTGTCCACTCCCCTGTTTTCTCCTTGCCGATGGAGGATGTGTCAAGCACGCCTTCATAGGACATATTGGTGGAAGCGAGCTGAAGCTTGTCGTCCTTGCGTTCCCGAATAACAAGTGTCGTACCGAATTCAAGTGCGGCCGGCAGCACGTAGCCACCATTGTAGTCGATATGTTCGCCGATTAGATTCACACGTCCAGGAGCATGGAATACACGGATATCCGCTTCACTCTCTCCGTACTTCTCAATAAACTTTTGTTTCAATTCATGTATGTTCATTGCTGCTGCACCTCATCTCATTGTTGTTGTTTTCTTAAGGTTATTATACAAGAAAGCGGTGCCTCTTGAAATGAAGCCATGTGTGATTCATATGGATAAATGTGACCTTACGACATATAATGGGAATAACATCACGGAAAGAAGGAACGCCCCATGATCGATCCACACAAGGAACATTCAGCAGAACATCTGATCAAAAGCACACAGGAGTCCTCCGGAAAAAGTGGAGCGAAAACGTACTCGGTTGCCTCCAATCCTGTCTATTATGAAAAGGGAGCATTGCATGTCCTCTTTGCAGGCGCCAGCCAGACCCTTCCCGGCCATGCCCTTGGACCAAAACTGTACGATTACTATTTGCTTCATTATGTAGAAAAGGGAGCCGGCACATTCCGCACCGAACTTCATACCTACGAATTATCCGAAGGGGATTGTTTCCTCATTCATCCCGGACAGCTTGTAAGCTACCAATCGGATGCCCGCCGCCCCTGGCAGTATCGTTGGATGGCCTATACGGGCAGCCAGGCCGGGAAGCATACGGAGGAAGCTGGATTCCGTCCGGAAAAATCCGTTTTTCATGCCGGGCCATCCTGCGGAATTGCAGATTGGCTGTCCGTGATGCAGAATGCATTTGCCGAGCGAAAAGAAAGCTCCCATTTTACATCCATCGGTACCTTATATATGATTCTAGCCGAAGCACAAAATCACCTTTCTCAGGGGCAAACCCTGATTCCTGGTGAATCTTCGATCAGGCGGACCGTCAAACAGATGATTCAATACATGTCTACCCAATACGCTTACCCCGTCTCCATTGAACAGATGTCCGCCAGTCTCGGATACAACCGCGCTTACCTGTCCCGGATTTTCAAACAGGAAACCGGACTTTCCCCGGTCACGTATCTGCTCAAGCTTCGGATCGACAAATCGCGTCAACTGCTGCGTGAACGGCCGGATCTGTCCATTGAGCAGGTTTCCGCCTCCGTGGGACTGCCGGATGCACTTTATTTCTCCAAGCAGTTTAAACGTTTCCACGGAGAAGCTCCGACTCTCTACCGGGAAAATATTCTCTCGAGACCTCAATCTTCGAGGTCCGGCGTATCACAGTCAAACCAGAGATGACTCAGCTAGTTCAAGTAGGTTTAATGGTCAAATGTTTGTTTACCTGCACTTGCTGAGAACGAAAAAGAAGATGCACTCGCCATGGCGAAAATGCACCTTCTTTTTCATCTGTTTTAGCATTCCATCGTCACTGCTTATTTGTCATGAGGTTCGGGACTAAGAATGGATTCAATTCGCTCCAGCTCTTCCGATGAGAAGTCCAGCTGACTGAGTGCCGCCACATTCTCCTCGATCTGCGATGTACGGCTTGCGCCGATCAAGGCAGACGTTACCCTGCCACTTCGCAGAACCCAAGCAAGCGCGAACTGAGCCAGACTTTGGCCCCGTGCTGCCGCAATCTGATTGAGAGCACGTACTTTGCGCAGTGTCTCTGGCGAGATATTGTTCTCGTTCAAGAAGACGGAAGGCCCCTTTGCACGAGAATCCTCTGGAATACCGTTCAGATACTTGTTGGTGAGCAGCCCCTGTGCCAACGGACAGAACGCAATGCTGCCTGCACCGTACTCGTCGAGCACATCCTGCAGCCCATCTTCTATCCAGCGATCCAGCATTGAATATTTCGGCTGGTGGATCAATAGAGGCGTACCCAAACTTTTCAGAATTTCGGCAGCCTGTTTCGTCTGTTCTGCCGGGTAATTGGAAATGCCTACATACAACGCCTTACCCGAACGAACAATATGGTCCAAAGCCATCATCGTTTCTTCCAGCGGTGTTTCGGGATCATAACGATGCGAGTAGAAAATATCGACATAGTCCAGCCCCATGCGCTTCAGACTCTGATTCAGGCTGGACACCAGATTTTTGCGGGAACCCCATTCGCCATACGGTCCAGGCCACATATAATAACCCGCCTTGGTGGATATCACCAGCTCATCCCGATAAGGCTTCAGATCCTGTGCCAGCACCTGACCAAACAGCTGCTCTGCAGAACCTGCGGGCGGACCATAATTGTTGGCGAGATCGAAATGCGTAATGCCCAGATCAAAGGAGCGGGTGATCATGTTTCGACCATTCTCCGCATTATTGATGCCGCCAAAGTTATGCCAAAGTCCAAGTGAAATTGCCGGAAGTTTCAGTCCAGAACGTCCAACACGGTTATATTTCATTGTTTCATAGCGTGTATCACTGGCTACGTAGACCATCATGAATCCCTTCTTTCCCCAGGTTCCGCTTCCTGCGCCCAGTTAGAGTGCGAGAGAATGCGGTTATTCAGACAAACGTTCTAACCAAGAAGCTGGTCCACCTTATTCATTACCTCACCAATCGGTTCGGTAATCAGCAAATCTGCCTGCCGGTCATAAGCTGTTGGCGTGGCATTCAGCAATACGGTATGTTTTCCGCGAAAATACGTAATTAACTGTGCAGCAGGATGTACAGTGAGGGATGTACCACCTACCAGCAGCAGATCGGCAGAAGAGATTGCATCCACTGACTGGTATAACGTATTCTGATCCAGTTCCTCTTCATACAGCACGACATCAGGCTTGATCACTCCCTTACATCCTGCACACCGGGGAACCCCTTCCTTCGAGTGAATGATGTCATCCAAGGAGTAAAAACGTCCGCAATCCATGCAGGCATTTCGGTGAACGGAACCATGTAATTCCAGCACATTCATGCTCCCTGCTTTTTGATGCAATCCGTCGATATTCTGGGTGATGACTGCCTTAAGGGGGCCTTCCTGCTCCAGTCGTGCAAGGAGTCTGTGGCAACCATTAGGTACCGCATCGGGGTGAAGCATTTTACCACGATAGAAATCATAAAAAATATCGGGATGCTGATCAAAAAAATGACGACTCAGCAGTTCTTCCGGCGGATAAGGCGAATGCTGCTCCGTCTGATATAGGCCAGCGGCAGAGCGGAAGTCGGGAATCCCGCTTTCCGTCGACGTTCCTGCCCCTCCGAAAAAAACAATGTTTGAACTTTCCTGAATCCAGGAAACCAGTTGTTCTGCCCCGTTCATCCTCTCTCCTCCTTAGTTGGAATGATCCCATTCAGGCACCGTCCGGATTCACCCTTATTTCGAGATAATCCCCAATAATAACATCTGCATCTTGCAGATAAGCTGCTTGCTCGCCTTGAGGACAAAAACCAATGACATGCGCGGCCCCTCCGTTCCGTCCCATCTGCATATCTCCGTTGCTATCCCCTATGACTATGGCCTGGTGAGGAAGAATATGTAGTTCACCACATGCCAGTATGACGGCCTCCCCATCCGGCTTTCCCAATGTAACGCGGTCACAGCCGACGATGGATGTAAAAAAGGAGCGCAGTCCCATCCATTCCAAATGTTCTATTGCAGCCGAGGTGGTGTCCGAGGTTACCACAGCCATCGGGATCGAAGCAACTTGGCAGCTCTGCAAAAAGGTAACCAAGCCCGGCATGGGCTGGGCCTGCCGCATTAACCGGACTTCCTGCATGGCAGCGCTGGACAGCTTGCGTATCGTAGTGATCGCGTCATTCCAGGGCATACCAGCCGCATACAACTGCCCGGCCAGAAGCCCGGTACTCTCATCTACAGTAGCGATTGCCAGCGGACCCTGCCTGTCATAACCGACAATGCGTCCTTCGCTGTCATGAATTGTACCAAGAACCTTTTCTCTTTCCACCGTAAATCCGGCTCCAAGGCCGGCTAACACTGTTTCCAGTTGATTCAGCAATGATTGCGCCCATGGTCCCCATAATTGCAAAAACTCAAGCAGCGTCCCGTCCTTATCGAACAAAATGCCCTGACAAGGAATTTGTACGTCCTTTATTTGAAGTATGGCCATAACCGAGCCGTCCCTCCTGGCAGCAACATCTATTTGATACCTTCAAGCCATCCCGAGATTGTATTTACCGTTTGAGACAGCTGCTCTTCACCTGTAATTCCTGGTTCTCCGTCACCACTCTGATGTCCATAATCTCCGAATTGAGAGTGGTTTCCTCCTTCGATCGTGTAGTACACAGTGTCTTCTGGCAGATAAGCACGGCCATTCTGATACTTGGTCGCGTTGACGACTTCATCATTGGTACCCAAAATGGATAGCGCCGGAATTCCCAGTGACTTCACACTGCCTTTTTGATCCGGATAGGATGCCAGGAAAAAGATACCTTGGAGTGCGTCTGGATGTGATGCGGCATAACGTGCGGCCATGGATCCACCCAATGAGTGTCCACCCATGACAAATGGTTCGTCTGGATATGCATTGCGAATATCATCCGCCAAATTTTGTTTCAGTACTGCCAGATTGACCGGCATTTTGGCAATAATGGTATGATGTCCGGCTTTCGCCAGCTCGTGAGCAAGAGGAGCATAACTTTCCGTTTTCACCAAACCACCCGGATAGAAAATAACACTAATCCCTTCAGGTTTGTCTGGTACAAAATCAATCCAGTTCTCCTGTTCGCTCACCGTAACCTGATTCGCCGTCTCCATGGCCGTTTGGGCCACTTCCTGCGGTCCATAGGGGGTGAACAGCTTCCAGGCAACAAACCCGCAGCCAATGACAATGAGCGCCAGAAGAACGAGCAGAAATTTCCCGATGCCCCTCTTCTTGCGCCCTGTATTATACCGGTTTCTCAACTTCAATCACCTTTCTTCACTTACCGCAGGTGCTGCGGCTCGCGTGGAATGAGAGCCCCATTGACCCGGCTCTCATTCCACGCCATGCTTTTATTCAGCCTTGGCCTTGCGGTAAGCATCCATATATTGTTCCGCCTTGCGGCGAACATGACTTAAATCCCCTGTTTTCATGGCTTCGTTGGTCAGGTCTGAACCGATTCCCACGGCTACGGCTCCTCCCTTGATCCAGTCACCCAGATTGGACAAGGATACCCCGCCAGTTGGCATAAAATTCGCCTGTGGCATAGGCCCTTTCATCGTTTTGATAATGGATGGATCATACAGATTGCCTGGGAACAATTTCACAATATCCACGCCGAGTTCCAACGCACGTTGAACATCAGCAATGGTCATTACGCCAGGCAGGATCGGAATCCGATAGAGATTGCAAATCTTAACGGTATCCGGGTTCAAGGAAGGCCCAACGACAAACTCGGCACCTGACATGATTGCAGCTCGTGCTGTCTGGGGCTCAAGTACTGTTCCTGCTCCTATAATGGCAAACTTCTCAGGATCCTGTGTGTTCCAGTGGTAGACACGGCTCAGTTTCTCAATGGCTTTGAGCGCACTGGGAACGGTCATGGTGATCTCAATCACTTTGATTCCGCCAGCAATGGCTTGTTCGGCCATGGCAATGACCTGGTCAGCAGAGTCGGCCCGAAGTACGGCAACAACCCCGTTATCCGTAATTTTTTGCAGCAGCTGGAGCTTCTTCATTTCATTCTCTCCCTTGTCAATGTGGTTGTTATTACAAGCCTTACATTTGAAGAACGAAGATGAGACATATATGATTTCAGCAGCGACTAGCGCTCAACATGGGCTACGTTGTTCAGCTTGGCCTCGACTTGCTCCCACGTCGGGAGCGCCTCCCAATCACCCACAGCCTGTATTACCATGGAACCGGTCAAATTACCGAGCCGGGTAGCTTCCTGCGGCGAATAGCCCTTAAGTAGACCTGACAGGAAGCCTGCACAGAATCCATCCCCTGCCCCGACCGTATCCAGCACATGATCCGCCTTGAAGTACGGAACTTCCGTTAGGGTACCATTCACCAATACATAGGTCAAATCAGGACCGCCCTTCACGATCGAGATTGCACCCAGTGCGGATAGCCGTTCGAATATTTTCTGATCATCCTGTTCGTCATATAGAAGCTTCATTTCATCCAGACCCGGCAAAAAGTAGTCAGCCTGCTCCGCCAGACGGAGTAAAACCGGGCGTGCCTCCTCTGCGGACCAGAGCTTGAGACGCAGATTCGGATCAAAACTTACTTTTACACCAGCCTGCTTGGCTATATGTATAGCGGCTTCCACTGTAGATAAACCCGAAGGGCTGATCGCAGCAGTTATGCCTGTAACATGCAAAATTTGAGCTCCTGCAATATAGTCCGGATCCAAATCATCGGGCGTCATGGCACTTGCAGCGGATAGCTTCCTATAATAATGTACCGAGGACTTCCCGGAAGCGTTCTCACGAATCATCAAACCAGTTGGCTCAGTGTCACTCAGCCGTGCCCGGGATACGTCTACACCTTCACCACGAATCGCTTTTAGAATCATGGTGCCGATGGGATCCTGACCCAAGCGACCAAACCAGCCGCTTGTATGACCCAGACGGGACACACCGATGGCCAGATTGCTCTCTGCACCGCCAAATGACTTGTCCAATGAAGCCGCGTATTCTAGACCCCTTGTATCCTTTGCTGTCAGCAAACCCATACTTTCGCCGAATGTAACAATTTCAGGACTCTGGCGGGTATTCGTTGACATCGTTCCTTGCCTCCTTATATTTACATTTCCTCATCTTCTTTCCCCATTGTCATCCTCTATGCAACCGTTGTCAATCCCGAGCGTTCATTTTGTTGTCACAGCTCTAAGAAAGGATAGCGCTTTCTATTGTGAATTATATCACAATGACTGATCCATATCCGTATTACCCTTATTACAGATACAGACGACCTTAGTTAGTGAGTCAACAGGAGGGTTACAACATGAACAACCGGACTGGAATCCGTAATGACCAGGAATCATTTTTTTACAACTTGCGCTTTTTGCTTATCGTCTGCGTACTCGTTGGCAACGCCCTTGAACCGCTGATTACACGCTTTGCGGGAGCTGAGGCTCTGTTCCTGTGGATATATACGTTTCATATGCCGCTATTTGTATGGGTTACCGGGTACTTTGCCAGACATGCCCCGCAGGGAGAACCCGGACGCAGAGTGCTTAAACAAATTGCGCTGCAGTACGTTCTTTTCCAATCCCTATATGCTCTAATGGATTTTACGGTGTTTCACACCCCTCATATGAAGCTGTCCTTTTTTGCGCCTTATTTGTTGCTTTGGTTTCTGGCCAGCCATTTTTGCTGGAGACTTCTGCTTAGGCTTACTATATCGTGGAAGCCGGTCCATCGGCTGATTGCTTCCATTCTGCTGGGAGTTATCGCCGGCTATTTGCCCGTGGACGGATTCTGGCTGAGCTTTAGCCGTACATTTGTATTCCTTCCTTTCTTTATGGTCGGTTACGACTACGGAGCAACTATTCGGTCTTATCTAAGAACGGGTTGGGGCCGTAACGCCGCAGCAACATTATCGGCTGGCCTTTTGATATGGATTGGATTGGGTGGACTTGAGGTATCCACAGGATGGTTGATGGGCAGCATGACTTACGCTGAACTGGGCCACCATGAATGGTATGCCGGCATATATCGCCTCGGGATCTACGCGCTGGAAATGGTGTCAGGTGCACTTTTTCTCGCCTGGGTGCCTTCTCTCACATCCAAACTGACCGATTTGGGACGACGTACGCTTTATGTTTTTCTTCTGCACGGATTTCTTGTGCGTCTTACGATCTGGTCGGGGGTCTACAATCATATAGAAAGCGGCTTATACATTCCGGTGATTGTCGTCATTGCCGTAATGTTCGCTGTATTATTGGCCCATCCGGCCATACGCCATGCCTTTCGGCCATTAATCGAACCGGATACCTCTCGGTTTACTCTTCATCGCCGGGAATTATTTAAACGCTCCGTGTAATCGTTCAGATGTAGATTATGCATTGCTTTCCATGCCAAACGGCTTGTTTCAGGCCGGAAATAACGTGGTAAGTAGGGATACGCGCTACAAAAAACAACTTATCCCGTAAGGAGTGATTTGTAATGGCACGTTCACAAGCAACTGGACAGAAGATGAGCCGCGAGGAAGCCGGCCGATTGGGTGGCAGAGCTACCTCCAAAAATCATGACCGCAGCTTTTATCAAATGATAGGCAGAAAAGGTGGAGAAGCCACCTCGGATGCTCATGATTCCGATTTTTACAAAGAGATTGGCCGCAAGGGCGGCGAAGCCACCTCCGAAACGCATACCAAAGAATTCTATCGCGAGATTGGACGCAAAGGCGGAAGTAACTAGCCTGTTTGGCGTATTTTCTCCGATTCATAACGAAACGTGAAATTGCTGTTGAGGAAGCCGAAGCCATTTAAATGGAAGTCGGCTTCTTTCTATTGAATTGTAGAAATATGACGGCGATTGTGATAGACTCAATAGAAAAACCGGGTTATTCACGGGTTTAAAGCAGCAAAGAGTTTCACAAACTACGGAAGCTCGAAGCCGGCCAAGTCGGTCTATTTTTTAGAGTACGGATGAAATTAAACGACAGATGCACTGCCATTTTATTTCCATTCATGTTGCTCGAATACATTTTATATTTGGGGGGAAATACACCATGTCAGCCAAGAAGATGCGTTCCGATATGATCAAAAAAGGTTTTGACCGTGCACCGCACCGCAGTCTGCTCCGCGCAGCAGGCGTTAAAGAAGAGGACTTTGGCAAACCGTTTATTGCCGTATGTAACTCATACATCGATATCGTGCCAGGTCATGTGCACCTGCAGGAATTCGGTAAAATTGTAAAGGATGCAATTCGTGAAGCCGGTGGCGTTCCGTTCGAATTCAACACAATCGGCGTAGACGATGGAATTGCCATGGGACATATCGGTATGCGTTACTCGCTGCCAAGCCGTGATATCATTGCCGATTCTGTTGAGACGGTTGTATCCGCGCACTGGTTCGACGGCATGGTATGTATCCCGAACTGTGACAAAATTACACCAGGAATGATGATGGGTGCACTCCGCTGTAATATCCCTACCGTGTTTGTTAGCGGTGGACCGATGAAGGCTGGTCGTGACAGCAACGGTAAAGCCTTGTCCCTGACATCCGTATTTGAAGGTGTTGGTGCATTCCAGGCAGGTAAAATCGACGATAAGAGCTTGCTTGAGCTCGAACAGTTCGGTTGCCCAACTTGCGGCTCCTGCTCCGGTATGTTCACAGCGAACTCCATGAACTGTCTGGCTGAAGCAATGGGACTGGCTATGCCAGGTAACGGTACCATTCTGGCAGTAGCTCCAGAGCGTCGTGAGTTTGTTAAACAATCTGCGAAACAATTGATGGAACTGATCAAAATGGATCTGAAACCACGCGACATCGTTACGGTAGAAGCTATCGACAACGCATTTGCACTCGATATGGCCATGGGTGGTTCAACCAACACCGTACTGCACACGTTGGCTCTGGCACACGAAGCAGGCATCGATTATCCAATCGAACGCATCAACGAAGTTGCCAACCGTGTACCTCATCTGGCGAAACTTGCACCTGCTTCCGACCTTCACATCGAAGATGTGCACAATGCGGGCGGCGTAAGTGCAGTTCTGAACGAATTGCTGAAAAAACCAGGCGCGATCCACGCTGACTGTATTACCGTAACAGGTAAAACCATCCGTGAGAACGTGGAGGGACAAGAGATTAAGGATACGAATGTTATCCACAAGCTGGATAACCCTCACTCTGAAAAAGGTGGACTGGCTGTATTGTTCGGTAACCTTGCACCGCAAGGCTCCATCATCAAGGTTGGTGCTGTCGATGCTTCAGTTGGCGGTTACCACAAAGGGCCTGCCATCTGCTTCGATTCACAGGAAGAAGCTTTGGAAGGCATCGCGAACGGCAAAGTAAAAGAAGGACATGTTGTCGTTATCCGTTATGAAGGACCAAAAGGCGGTCCAGGTATGCCTGAGATGCTTGCCCCAACTTCCCAGATCGTGGGTATGGGTCTTGGTGCCAAAGTCGGCCTGATCACCGATGGACGTTTCTCCGGTGCATCCCGCGGGATCAGTATCGGCCACATCTCTCCGGAAGCAGCTGAAGGTGGTCCAATTGCCTTTGTTGAAGAAGGCGATATCATCGAACTTGACCTGAACAACCGAGTCATCGAGCTGCATATCAGTGACGAAGAGTTTGAACGTCGCCGTGCGAATTGGAAAGGTTTCGAACCAAAAGTAAAAACTGGTTACCTGGCTCGTTATTCCAAACTCGTTACCAACGCAAGTAACGGTGGAGTGCTGAGCATTTAATTTCATTCGTTTTCCGATTGATTTTTGCTTATCGGAGGCAAAATAAAAGGGTTGCTCCTCTGCCAGTATTGGCAAGGGAGCAACCCTTTATCGTTTTCCATGATCCAAGTATATCGAATAAGAATCAATAATCAGTTCTATTTCCATTTAGCCCGTTGGTGTGTTCTTCAATTCAGGGCCAGTCAGCACATCCGTCTCAGTGTTGATCCTGTCCGTCTGAAGCTGTTCCGTTGTTGCAGCTACAAGTGCATGCTGACCATAGCGCTCCATTAATGTATCGAGCGGCATGGCAATCATTTTGGGAACCAGTTGCTCGGATCGCTGCTTCAGACGTTTTGTTCCTGAAGGATGGATCACGCTGAGCAGCAGTTTGAGATACACCTTGGAAGCCGAACTGAAAGGTCCGGGTGGCAGTTCCTTCACAGTGAATCCGAATTTCTCCGGTCCCCTATTAATCATGCTCACGCCATAGAGAGCTTTGGCAGAACGCAGTTCGGGTTCTGTTGCAATCTGCCGAGCCAAATCGGGAAGCTGCTGTTCCATGGCCCGGATCATGCGAATAGCCAGATGCATGCTGGAACGCGAGGTCATCCCGAGCTCAAATAATTTTTTATTATCAAAATGAAGTTCAATCACCGGGTCGCCATTCCGGATGACCTGCCCCTCGTTCATTTCAACCAATGCACCGTGATATACTCGGGACCGGTAATGAAGCAGGGGGTCTTCCGGTGAAGCGGTCCGCAAATGGTATACCCAATGGAACAACTTCTCCCAGCCAAGCCACAATGCAACTACGCCCCGTTTCCATGGTGACAGTTGTGGCTGAGGTTGAGTTGATTTCTGAGATTCGTTCAATGTAATGCCTCCTCCCATCAAGGTATCGATGCGTACACTTTGTAATCCCTGCCGCCCGGCCTCCTGCAAAACCACTTCCAATGCCTGAAGCATCTGCTCGGGTGCATGTGCGTCAGCTCCCAGCGTTGTCCCCCGGTCGTGCAGCAGCATGACTTCTCCGCCTCTTAGCTCTTTCAACATGCGTTCTGTCAACTTTTCAGCCCCAACACGGCTTTTCCAGTCTTCAAACATGGAAGACCACAGGACAATCTGACGATCCTTTTTGCTGAAAAAATCGAACAGATTCATAATCCCCCAAGGTGGACGATAATAACAGGTTCTTACCCCCGTCACTTCCTCTATAATCTGTCCGGTTCGCTGAATCTGATTTTTAACCGTACGCGGTCGCATTAACCAATTGGTTTTGTGAATATAATTATGAATTCCGATGAGATGCCCGTGCTCATGAATATGCTGAATGAGTTCCGGGTGACTGGCTGCATGCTCCCCGACCACAAAAAAAGTCGCCTTGGCATCGTATTGCTTCAGCAATTTCAGTAACCTTGGCGTGTATACCGGATCGGGACCGTCATCGAATGTTAATGCAAACTGTGTATCACTTCTTCCACGTCTGAACACGCGCAACCCAAAAAGTCTGCTGATCAAACTTGGAATAAAGGCGTAAAAAGATGAAATGTACAATGCCCATAAAAATAGGCTCTGAAGTAAATTTGTCATGCTCTGATTCCCCGCTTCTCTTGCTGAATGACTGCTCCCATCCATGTACTATGGAAAATAAATCGCCTTTAATTTTATCATAATTTAAACTTTTCTTGAATCCTGTTTTCCAAAAAACAAGTCAATCGTGTACAATAAATGGATGAATGACGGACGAAGGAGCCCTGCCCATGCTACCGCTTTATAAAAAATATGGACGTACTGTTTTTGACATCGCTTTACTTGTGTTAACTGTATATTTTATCATGTATGGTTTTAGCCGATTATATCAATTGGCTGCGCCCGTTTTTCTTTCATTTATCGTGTACTGGATGATCGAACCACTGGCCCGCTTTTTGCATCGCCGGGGATTGCCCAAAACCTTGGGAGCCGCGATATCGGTTTTACTTTTTCTCGCACTGATTGTTGCTGCTTTTTTCGGCGTGGGTTTGATTATCGTTTCTCAAATCTCCAATCTCCAGGATAACTTCCCTCGTTATGTGCAGCTGCTCCAAAGCGAGTTTACCAGTCTCGTATACTTTCTTCAGGACAAGTGGAACGCACTTCCTCCAGGAATTATTGAGAAGGTAAACGATTATTTTGCAACACTTACCGGTTTTCTGTCCACGTGGGTGACCAGTGGTGCACAACTCATCATCGGATTTCTGAGTTCTTTTTCATCATTTATCACGAACTTCGGGATTGCGATCATTCTTGCATTCTTTCTCAGTATCGAGATTGAATCCTGGCGCAAGTTTGCCCGTGCAAAAACACCAAAAACATTGAAGCTGGCTCTGGCTTTTATGCGAAACCATGTCTTCAAAACCATTCGTTCGTATCTGAAGGCACAGATGATCATGATGCTGATTACCTTTGTATTGATCTATGTTGGATTGCTCATTCTTGGAACCAACAATGCCTTCACGATCGCTGCCATTTGTGCGGTATTTGATTTGGTACCTCTGCTGGGGGTTCCTGTCATATTTATCCCATGGATTGTCTACCTGTTCATTGTAGGCAACAGCAGCTTGGCCATCGGCCTGATTGTTGTGCTTGTGATTACGATGCTGACCCGCCAGCTGCTTGAACCGAAAATATCGGGCAACTCGATTGGAGTATCTTCTGCATACCTGATGCTTTCCTTTATGCTGATCTCACTCTCCATATTCGGCCTTGCCGGAGTTGTACTATCCCCAGTGCTGCTGATTCTGCTAAAAGAATTGCTGCAGCAGGGGTACCTGCAGCGATGGATCCATCTGCCCAAAGATGAATTTGACTCTTCCCCATTAGTGATGGATTCGCCTGTAAACGAAGCAGCCGGGGTTACCACGGAAGCTCCTGCAGCAGCCCCAAACAAGACCAAAGATCATGAAGATCCGGCCAAATAGTCCATAACACGGCGAAAGATATCTGTCGCTTGGTGCTGCCTGCCTGGTGTTACGTACTGGACCAGAACAGCCACAGCATAACGGGGCTGCTCTACTGGCCCATACCCGACAAACCATTGATGATTAAGATTCCGTCCTTTCTGCTGCACTTGAGCAGTACCCGACTTCCCTGCGACATGCCAGTGTGCCCGTTGCAGGGTTTTTCCGGTTCCATCCGTAACAACCGTACGCATCCATCCCAGCAGTTGATGTGCAGTTGCTGGGGAGATCTGACCGGCAAGTGAAGGTGAATCGTGCGAAGGCATTTCCAGCATGACATCTCCATCAGCGTACCGGATCCGCTGGACAAGCCGCGGCGCATGTACCCTGCCATCATGAAGCAAACTAACCATCAGATTCGCAGCCTGTAGCGGAGTAACCCGGGTGTCTCTCTGACCAATGGCGGTCTGTACCCGTGCCCCTTCATCCTGCTGGGAGACGGCTGCTGTACGTACCCTTCCTGCATCCTCGTGATCAAATTGACGCAGTATCGGCATTCCGGCAATATTCTTCCCCTCCCAGCCTACTGGCCGTGCCAGCCCCAGCGCATCTGCCGTGCGTTCCAGTTGCTCCATACTGAGACGACGAGCCGTTTCGGCAAATACGATATTGCAGGACTCAGCGAATCCTTGTTCCAGCTTCAGATCACCATGTCCATGCTCTTTCCAGCAGGATAATCCGTACCTCCCCCATTCTCCACCACAGTGAAAGGTTTCCTTGGTCGACACAGCCTGAGATTCCAATGCAGCCGCCGCCGTAACGATTTTAAAAATGGAACCGGGCACAGCGCTCTGCACAGCACGGTTCGCCCATGAGGAATCTCCTGGATTCACATGCTGCGGATTGTAGAACGGCACAGAGACCATTGCGCGTACATCTGCATTTGCTGTATCGAGCACAACGATCGCCCCCTCTTTCATGCCCGATTCCTCCACAATCCGCTCCACCCCCTGCTGTATGTCTGCATCAATGGTGGTCTCTACCTTTAAGGGATAATGACTGTTCATTGGGGCAATCACCCTTGGCTCTATTTCCGGAATAATCTCACCTGAACCTGTAACCATTCGTGTCAATAAGGTTGGACCCATTCCCATTAATATAGGATCTAGCGTTCGTTCCAGCCCGGCAGCTCCCGACTTCAGAGCAAATGGTTGTTTTACTTCATCTGTATGATGGTCACGCCCGTTGAGAACTCCAGGTTGTTCAGCCAAATAGCCCAGCCATTGCATGCCTGTATGACTCTGGCCATAACGTGACATCATGGGATATACTCCGGCACCCTCCCCCTCAATCTCACGAAGGCTCGCTACTTGTGATTCATCCAGTACAATCGGTTGATGCTTGCCTGCCGTCCAGAAATGGGGAGCATATCCCTGTTCCCATTCTTTAATTAGCCTAGCTGTATCCGTATGTAATATGGCTGCCATCTGTTTCAATCTGTAGTTTGCCTTATTTGGAGCGGATCGGAAATCCTTTTGTCCGGGATGCGGAAAAAGCACAAGTCCCCACTGCAGTTTACCCGTTAATGATCTTCCCTTTCGATCTATGAACTGTCCCCGGCCGGGATCAAGCATAACCCCGCGTTCACGCTGCAAAACAGACATCTCGCGGACCGTTCGCTGAGATCCTGGCACCATTCGATTGACCTGAATCATCTGAATCCAACCCAGGCGCAGAATTAACATTGCAAAAATGACGGTCAGGAAAACACAACCAACATAAATTCTTCTTTTCAGTTGTATATGCATGCTTCCTGATCCTCGCCCTTTCTGTTTTTTTTCACATAGTATGTTTCACTTCATTTGGAATTATCCGGAAAACAGCAATAAACCTGTTCCAGGAACGGAACAGGTTTATCGAAGATATTCATGAGATTCTACATTGGGTTAGACTGTAAACCGGGACAGCGTATTCTTAAGTTCAGTGGATACATTCTCCAGTTTGTCAGACAGGTTTACCAACTGGTTGCTAATATTCTGCTGTTCACTGCTCAAAGACGCCACTTCCTCCGATGTCGCGGATGATTCTTCAGCTACTGCGCTAACATTACTCATCGCTTCAGACAACGTACCTTGAGACTTGTTCAGATCTCCGATGGAGTCCGTAACCATGTCCAGTTTCTCTACAAATGCACCCATCTGCTGCTGTACCGAAGCAAATATCACATTTGTATCTTTTACTGCATCCATCTGTTCCCGGAATAACGGGTTGACATTGGACAAGGCTGTAACAGTCTCGTTCATCTCATGCATAATTTTATCGGTGATATCACCAACCATGTCGATGGACTGTCTGGATTGCTCAGCCAGCTGACGAACCTCACCAGCAACGACCATGAATCCGCGTCCTGCTGCACCGGCACGTGCCGCTTCAATGGTGGCGTTCAGTGACAAAATATTGGTCTGCTTCGTAATGTTCTGAAGCACATCGAGGACTTTCAGAACGGAAGATGTGCTCTCTTTCAGAGAGTCTACCTTGTTCACAAGTGCACCAATCATTTCTTCTGTCTTCTGTGTCTTCGTCATTAATTGATTCAAGTGCTGTGTTCCTGTTTCACTGGCTCTTTCCACATGTCGGGCAGATTGTCCCATTTGCTCGTTCGCGGCAACCACACTCTCCATCTGACGGGAGATGTTGTCGGTCAACTCATTACCACGCTCGGCTTCCGATGCCAGGCTGCTTGCCCCACCTGCAATCTCTTCAGTGGCTACTGCAATCTCCGATGCTGAAACCGCTGTCTTCTTGGACGCATTGCTAAGCTCAGAAGCGGTATCCAGTACCTCCTGCGCGGAACGATTCGTTTGCTCAACCAGCTTCGTAATCTGTTCCATCATCAGATTGAAGGCAGCAGATAACTGGCCGATTTCATCTTTGGAGGTAAATGGTGTACGCACCTTCAGATTCCCTTTCGCCCCCTCCTGCATCAGGTCTTTCAATCTTCCCAGCGGACGGGCAATCATGCGGACCATCCAAACACCAATCAATACTGCGATCGCTGCATCAATCAATGCCATCCACAATGTCAGCGTCAAAATGCCTTTTGCATCCTGCACCAACATGGAAGTAGGTACCATTCCAATTAATTTCCAATCTGATGATTCCATCGTACTGTAAACTACAAGCATATCCGTAGATTTTCCATCAACCGTATATTCTGCATTGGTACTGCCCGTTTGCTCCGTCAAATCTCCGTAAAAGGCAAGTTCCGTCTCCTTCCCTGTACGGTCAGGAATCGTTGAGGCTACAACTTTTTTGTCCGGGGCAATGAGCTGAAGTACAGCTCCCTCTCCCAGATTAAGCGATTTCAACTGTTCCTCCAGAACTTCCAGTTTCAACTCAATCACCAGGACGTAGGACTGATTTGTCCCTTGCAGATTTTTCATGGAACGAGCAATTCGGAACGTTGGCGCACTTCCGTCTTCTTTGATTTCGGTAGGAAGCCAGCGATATCCGCCGGACTGTACCAACTCGTCATACCAGGCCTCGCTGCGAATGTCACCCATGGAAGAGCTGCTGCTACCCGTTCCCATGGTGGACTTGGTTTCGTCCGTCGGTACCAGATAAATCGCTTCCATAGATTTATTTGTAAATGCTACATTAGATAACTGTTTATTGATGGAGCTTGAATTGATAAACGTATCATATGCCGTCAAATTTGCATTAGACATGTTTTGCAACAAGGATTGCATTTCAGGATCAAAGAAGATCTGGGTAGACGTATCCACAAATCGTTCCAGAATGATATCCATTTTTTCTTTGGTTTGATCAATCGTTTCCTGATTTGCCCGGGAGGCATTTTCCTCAATTGTATTTTTGGCTTTTGAGTAGGATAATAGACCCAAGCTAATCACAAAAATCATAATGCCCGCAAAAAAGATTAAAAACAGTTTAACCCCTACCGATTTGACCGGATTTGCCTTCCGGACCTGAGTTAACGTAGATCCCCCCATCTTATTCCACTGAATCTTTTTCCAATCCAGCTTGAACGGCTTCTTGTTCGATGGTTTTTCTGTCTTACCTTTCAGGAAGCTCAATTTCTTAAACTTTTGATCTTTCGGCTTCTTTTCCTTCACTGTTTTTTTCACCTTTTCCCCACTGTCCTTCTGCTTCTTTTGAACCAATCCCATTCACCTGCCAGTTTGCTAATTATGTTTTTTCTTTCTCTCCCCTATAAACATGTAATATTCGACAGTTTTCCCCTTTCCCCTTTTGTTTTCCAAAAATATTTTGCAACTTTTTTCCTATTCCCCTATAAAAAAAAGCCCCCCGTATACCGATATACGGAAGACAATATTTTTGATTTATAACACAATCTTGTAAATGGATAACATAATCTTGTTATAGTGTAGGTCATTCAACCTATTTCTTTTTTCTCATCATATCAAAGTAGGATACAGGCTGATCCACCTTCATTTTGATTAACTGTAACGGGTGGCGTGCTGCATCGAGCACATTGCCTTCTTCATCCTGAATTTCACCTACAACTTGCTTGAAAAAGGTTCCGTTCGGACCGAAAAATTCGATCTCCTGTCCAGGTTTGAAATGATTCCGCTGCTGGATTGTCGCCATTCCTGTGGCCGCATCATAGTCCATGACCAATCCTGCGAAATCATAAGGCACTGCTTTTTCTTCGGGCTCATAGATATGATCCTCATGATCCGGTGTATCATAGAAAAAGCCAGTGTTTAATGGACGATTGGCAGCCTTATTCATTTCTTCAACCCATTCCGGCTTCAACACATAGTTTTCCGGATCGGCCATGTAAGCATCAATCGCTTGACGATATACGTTTACGACAGTAGCCACATAGTGGATCGACTTCATGCGTCCTTCTATTTTGAAACTATCCACACCCACATCAATCAACTCGGGAATATGGCCAATCATGCACAGATCCTTCGATCCCATGGAAAACGAATTGTCCTGCTCCTGGAACAGGGGCAGCTGATTTTCTCCCAGTTTGAAGGGCGCAGGAGCTTTCATCTGCATCTCTTCTTCACTGACCCACACCGTATCTTCTCTGGCATCTTCAAACAAATCATATTTCCAGCGGCAGGATTGGCAGCAGCCACCCCGATTGGAATCCCGATCCGTAAAATGATTGGAGAGTACACAGCGCCCGGAGTAAGAGGAACACATCGCGCCATGGATAAAGGCTTCAATTTCGATATCCACGTTAGCCTTGATCTCTTCAATCTCCTCGAAGCTGGTCTCACGCCCCAGAACTACACGTGGGAGACCTTCGTCTTTCCAAAACTTCACGGCTTGCCAGTTCAGCGTTGACTGTTGAGTACTAAGGTGCACCTCAAGTCCAGGAACAGCCCGCTGGGCCACTTCAATAATCGCCGGATCAGCCACGATTACAGCTGCGATACCCGCATTGTAGAGGTTTTGCAAATACGCTTCAATGCCCTCGATGTCTTCATTGTGTGCATAGATGTTCGTAGCCACAAATACTTTGGCACCGTATTTATTGGCGAATTCCACACCTTCACGCATTTCTTCAAAGCTGAAGTTATCCGCGTTGGAACGGAGTCCATATGCCTGTCCACCAATATACACTGCATCTGCGCCATAATGGATCGCAAACTTGAGTTTTTCCAGATTTCCCGCCGGAGCAAGCAGCTCCGGTTTGTCCAGACGGTTACGTTTACCCGAAAATTTCCGCTGTACCGCCACTGTTTCCATTTCGTTCACCTCGTCTATTAATACACCTGTTCTTTGTAGAAAAAGCCAAATGACAGCTCCCGTTCAGGGTCCTGCAATTGGCGGACTTCATCCAGCCAATCATCCGAGAAGGCATATGCATCGGCATCAGCTGCATAACTGTCAATTGCTTTCCGGTATGCCCGTACAACAGCTTCATTATAAATCAGCGGTTTGAGAATGCCTTCAACTTTAAAACTGTGCACGCCTGCCTCCATCAACAAATGAAGATCCTCCAGAATGCATATATCCTCTGAACTCATAATGTGTGTACCGTTAATATCTTCATAGATCGGAAATTTCTCATCCCGGCGCTCAGCCTCAATCAGGAATAATCCGCGCTCTTTGCCGAGATGCCCTTCTACCGGACGGCCCTGATGCGCCATATAACTTTGGACCAGACTCCGCTTGGAATGATAAATATTCGTCATGCCATGAACCTGAACCTGAGCTTCCACCTTTAGAAAAGGGACCATCTCCGTCAGTTCATCCATATTCAACTCCCGAGCAAGCACGACACGACTGGCACCCTTGTTTCCCCAGTAGTTGGCTGTCGCGTAGTTCGTCGAAGTCATCTCCGCGTTCCAGTGCAGTTGAATATGTGGAGCGTACTCCTTGATTGCAGCCAGTACGGACGGATCATTAAATTCCACCGCATGGACACCGATTTTGCCCAGAGCCTGGACATATTCAGGGAGTTCCTTCAAGAGCTCGTTGGACATCAGGTTATTCATGGATACATAGACACGCGCCTGATGTTTGGCAGCAATGGCTACCACTTCAGCCGTCTCTTCCACAGTGAAACTTCCGGGTAAACGCATGCCGAAGCGATCATCCCCAATTACCACAGCATCTGCTCCGGCCTGAAGCAGCACTTCTGCTTCATTCACATTAGCTGCCGTAACCAGCAGTTCATGTTTCTTACTCATATACATCCCCTCCGCTTATTGCGCAGCCTTACTTTTGGCTATATTTTGCTGATGTTCCTTATACGTTTTGGCAAACAGATGCCCGGATGAACCATCCTTTTTCGTGACATAGAACAGATATTCTGAAGCTTCCGGTTCGAGAGCAGCCTCAATGGAAGCCAAACTCGGGCTTGCAATTGGCCCTGGTGGCAGTCCTTTGTTCAGATACGAGTTGTATGGACTCTGCACCTTCAAGTCTTTGAACAACAGTCGTGCCTTGGGCTTGTCCAGCAAATATTGAACTGTAGCATCGATCTCCAGCTTCATATCCTGTTTAAGCCGATTATCAATCACACCTGCTACCAGAGCGCGTTCCTGATCAACCACAACTTCTCTCTCTACAAGAGAGGCAATCGTAAGCAGCTCATGCAAAGAAAGATTTCGCTCCTGCAGTTTCGTTTCCAAATCCGGAATGGAGCTGATCTTAGTCTGGAATTCCTCAAGCATTCGCTGCATGACGTCATGTGCGGTGCTGCCCTTTTTGAGCTCATAGGTCTCTGGGAACAAATACCCCTCCAAGACATAGCGAAGCTCCTCATCCACCGGGATGTCCTTGATGATGTCAACATCAAAGGAAGAAGGGTCGTTCGCCAGCTTGATGAATTCCTCACGGTCAACGACACCCTCTGCCGACAACTTATCCGCCATTTGCAGCACCGTGTATCCTTCAGGGATCGTAAACTTCACCATTTCTTCCGGTACAACTTCACCACTATTCAGCTTGGTAATAATCTCATCGTATGACACGCCAGGATTCATGGAATATGTACCTGCCATAAAATTCGATCCTTGCTTCTTCCATTTCAAATATCCTTTGAACGCTAAACCGCTTCGAATTAGCCCCTCTTGTTCAAGCTGATCCGCAATTTTGGATGTTCCCGATCCGCTCTTGATCTCGAATACGACCGGATCTGCCGAGGCCGCAACAGGACGCATCATGTTCCAGACAGCAGCACCGCCGCCTCCGGCAACAATTACAATGATAAGCAGAACGATTATTATGGCTTTTCCTTTCAAAAAAGACACAACTCCTTTACACAACCAAAAAGAGCGGACTTCTCCGCCCTTCCGGTATCTTCAATTTGAAGCTGATCAATCTTCATCAATGGGGAGAGTGCATTCATCGTACAGTTCCGAGATGTTCTCCCACTCATCATCATCGTCAATCGTAACTAACTCCGGCATAACCTGGCCTTCAGTTCCAGGCAAGACCCGCAGAAGCTCAACTTCGTCGTAAGGACGTAATGAACTTCGGAGTACCGCATACTGCTGACCCTTCACTTCGAACTCAGCCAGCAAGTCATACGGATGGGACTTACCATTCTCTTCTTCCAGCTCAACATGAGCACCAAAAGCCAGACGCAGCGAATCTGTCCATTTCAGGTCTTTGCGGCTGTATTCGGTCATTTAGTTCGCTTCCTCTTCATCTTCTGCCAAAAATGTATTAAACGTCTCCTCGACAATATCCCATTCGGCATCATCTTGGATGACGAAAAGTTTAATATCGTCGCCATCTTCTTCATAACGGAATGCATATACATCCGTTTCTCCATCTTCAGGTTCAACCGGAGCAACCATCATGTACTTGGCCTCCGACCCATCCACTTCAAACTTCATGATGACTTCAAATTCTTCTTCATTGCCCTCGTCATCCGCGATGTAAATAATCTCCGATTCTTCTTCCATACCCAGTTGATCTTCAGCCATTGTTGATCCCCCTCACCTTTTACTGTTCGCATCTAAATAATTTTGCAAAATCAAGCTTGCGGCCATTTTGTCCACAACCTGCTTGCGCTTTTTCCGACTGACATCCGCTTCAATCAACGTTCGTTCTGCTGCCATGGTTGTCAGCCGTTCATCCCAAAGGTGAACAGGTAAATTCAGTTCGCCCCGCAGTCGTTCGGCAAAAGCAATACAGATTTCGCCTCGCGGCCCTACGGTGCCGTTCATGTTTTTGGGGAGCCCGACAACGATCTCGCTGATTTCGTGCTCACGCACCAGCTCAGCAATACGACCGAACTCGCCTTCATCCCGGCGGCGTTCAAGCACTTCTAATCCCTGGGCAGTCCAACCGAAGGCGTCACTAACGGCAACTCCGATTCTTCGGTCCCCATAATCCAAACCTAATATTTTCATCCATGCTCTCCCATCCTCAAGCCCGCGTAGGAGGATTACTTACTCCCCTTCTCAAGCTTCAGGCTGTCTTCTGTCGGTTCATTTCCCGCTGCATGCATGGCTGCATCACAGCGGAAGCGGTATACATTACCGGTGATTGGCCAGATAGGAACGTACAAGCTCTTCAATCAGCTCATCGCGCTCCTTTTTCCGGACCAGACTGCGTGCGTTGTTATGACGAGGAATGTATGCCGGGTCTCCCGAAATCAGGTACCCGACAATCTGGTTGATCGGATTATACTCCTTATCCACCAGTGCATCATACACCGTAAGAAGAATCTCTTTGGAGGATGCTTCCTGCTCGTCAGCTTTCACATTAAATTTAACCGTCTTATCCATGGAGTCCATTGATGACACCTCGCTCCTGCATGAACATGGGGACCATGTCCTGCCGAATTGATTTCTGCTTATATAATAACATATTCTGACTGCCACGAGTAAACAAAGGAGAATGCAATTGTGTTTTTTGCTTGTCCGTTATTGTCCAATGAGTGTAACCGCCAGTTTCAGCGCTTCATCCAGCTTGGACGCATCCTTACCTCCGGCTTGTGCCATGTCTGGACGGCCACCGCCACCGCCGCCGCATACTGCCGCGACTTCCTTGACAATTTTACCGGCGTGAAGACCTTGTTTCACTTTTTCAGCAGGAACAGCAACCACAAAGTTCACCTTGCCATCTGCTGGAGCACCCAGAACGAGTACGGCATCAGGCAGTTTTACTTTCAACTCGTCGGCAACGGTACGCAGTGCATCCATGTTCGGTGCATCCACTCGGGCAGCGAGCACTTGTGTATCTCCTGCCTGTACCACTTGATCTGTCAGCGCGCCTGCTTCCATGGCACTCAGCTTGCTTTGCAGCGATTCCGTTTCTCTCGCCGCTTCTTTCAGCTGATGATTCAAACCTTCAATCCGCTTAGGCACATCGGCAACATTGGATTTGAGCAAGGCAGCCGATTGCTTGAGCAGCTCCAGTTGGCTCTCAACGAAGAGATACGCGCCACGACCCGTTACAGCCTCGATCCGGCGTACACCGGAACCAATTCCGCTCTCGCTCACGAGTTTGAACATGCCGATCTCCGATGTATTGTTTACGTGACAGCCGCCACAAAGTTCCAAACTATAGTCACCGATTTGTACGACACGCACAATATCTCCGTATTTTTCACCAAACAACGCCATTGCGCCCATTTCTTTGGCTTCATCGATGCCTTTCAATTCAATGTTTACATTCAGGCGATTCCAGATCTGCTCATTCACCTGGCGCTCAATCTCTGTCAATTCTTCCGGCGTAATGCTGCCGAAGTGGGAGAAGTCAAACCGCAGACGCTGTGGTTCCACGAGTGATCCTGCCTGATTGACATGCGTACCTAGTACATCCTTAAGTGCTTTGTGCAGCAAATGGGTAGCTGTATGGTTTTTAATAATATCTCCACGCTTGGACGCATCCACTTCCGCTTGGATGACTTCGCCCACACGCAGTTCACCTGACTCCACGCTTACCATGTGTACGTGCTGTCCTTGTGGAGCTTTGAACAAACCTTGTACTTTTGCAGTGACGCCTGCTCCGCGCAGCAAGCCCTGATCGCTGACTTGTCCGCCGCTCTCCGCATAAAACGGAGTTTTGTCCAGGATAACCTGACAGGTTTGTCCTTCGCTCACAGAATCTACAAGGGCGTCGCCAGCAACAATGGCAACCACTTTTGCTTCCGTCAACAGGTCAGTATAACCAACAAACTCGCTTTTAACCTCCAGATCGGCAAGTGGTCCACCTTGGACTTTCATGCTCTCGCTTTCCTGACGGCCTGCACGTGCACGATCACGCTGCTCTTGCATGGAAGCATCGAATCCTTCACGATCGACAGTCAAACCATGCTCTGCGGCATAATCTTCGGTAAGGTCAAACGGGAAACCGTATGTGTCATACAGTTTGAATGCTTCCGGGCCACTGATCACCGTGCGGCCTTCGGCTTTGGCTGCAGCACTGATGTCTGCTAGGATAGCCAGTCCGTCGCTAAGTGTTTCATGGAACCGCTCTTCTTCAGTTTTGATGACTTTGGCGATAAATTCTTGCTTCTCTACTACCTCTGGGTAGTAAACTCCCATCACTTCACCGACCGTTGTTGTCAGTTCATAGAGGAATGGACGATCCAGTCCGAGTACTTTTCCGTAGCGTACTGCACGACGCAGCAGGCGGCGGATAACATATCCGCGTCCTTCGTTACTTGGCAGCACACCGTCACCGACTGCAAAAGCAACGGTACGAATATGGTCAGCAATGACTTTGAGTGCAATATCAATCTCAACGCTGTCATTATATTTCACACCAGCAAGTGCTGCTGTTCTTTGAATCATCGGTTGGAACAAGTCTGTGTCAAAGTTGGAATCAACATTTTGCAGAATGGAAGCAAAACGCTCCAGACCTGCACCTGTATCAATGTTTTTGTTTGGAAGTGGCGTGTAGCTGCCATCCTTGTTGTGATTGAATTGGGAGAATACCAGGTTCCATACTTCCAGGTAACGTTCATTTTCTCCGCCTGGGTACATTTCCGGATCATTCATGTCATTGCCGTAGGCTTCACCGCGATCATAGAAAATCTCAGTACAAGGTCCGCATGGACCTTCGCCGATATCCCAGAAGTTCTCGTCCAGCTTGATGATGCGTTCAGCTGGCAATCCTACTTTTTCGTTCCACAGTTTGAAGGCTTCTTCATCTTCGGGATATACCGTTACGGACAAGCGCTCCGGATCGAAACCGATCCATTCCTTGCTCGTCAGGAATTCCCATGCCCAGGTAATCGTCTCTTCCTTGAAGTAGTCTCCAATGGAGAAGTTACCGAGCATTTCGAAGAACGTATGGTGACGACGTGTTTTGCCGACATTTTCAATATCGTTGGTACGAATACATTTTTGGGAGTTCGCAAGGCGCGGGTTCTCCGGTTTCTCACGACCGTCAAAATAAGGCTTAAGCGGTGCCATACCCGCATTGATCCACAAAAGGGATGGATCATTGTGAGGTACAAGCGACGCGCTAGGCTCGATTTTGTGACCTTTACTTGCAAAAAACTCTATCCATTTGGAACGGATTTCACTGGCTTTCATACTGGCTGCCCCCAATTAATTATTATGGTCCGGTGCTGTTCGCTCCGGTTGGTTAACATTGCTTTTTGTAAAAATAAACACAAAAAACGCCCCTGAAATATCAGGGACGATGTTATCGCGGTACCACCCTGGTTATTGCTGCTAGTCCTTCATTCCCGGACAGATCAGCAATCTCCTCGTTCATGCGAATAACGGTCGCGCCCGGCAGGGTTGTCCTGCACTCCGAAATCAGCTTTCCGCCGCTTCAACTTTCAAGACTCTTCCAGCCATCGGATATCAGATCTGGATCTGATCCGAAGAAGTCTATTCTCTGAGGAAAGGAACCCTCGGCGTACTTCATTTCATCATCGATTTCATTTTCTAAACATGTCACTTTATTATATCGGTACGTCAAGCGAGTGTCAATGTGCCCCAAGTGGCATTCCGTTGAGAGATAGTCAGTCTGTTCTCCGCTTGATGTAATAGGCAAAAAAGTGCTGCACAATGACCTTCAGAACGGCAAAAACGGGCACTGCCAGAATAAGACCTACAATACCTGCCAATTGTCCACCAACAAGGAGCGCAAAAATAATGGACAACGGATGCAGATGGAGCGAACGCCCCACCACCTGTGGAGAAATAACATTGCTCTCCAGCACCTGGCACAGTGTGTTTACGATAACCACCAGCAGGACCATTTTAACGGATACGGTTGAAGCCATAATGACGGCTGGCGCTGCACCCAGGAAGGGACCCAGGTACGGCACGATGTTAAATACCGCCACAATGCTTGCCAAGAGCAGCGCATAAGGCATATCAATGACCACGTAACCGATGTAGGCGAAAATGCCGACAATCACACAGACGATAAATTGCCCGCGAATATAGTTACCGAGTGCTGTATCGATCTCTTTCATGACGGAAACGATGGCTTTGCGGCGGGAACGCGGCAGATAGGCAACGACCGTGCGTTCGAACACTTCGAAGTCTTTTAACATATAGAAAATGAGAAACGGCACGATAAACACGTTAAACAGCATATTGATCGTTGCCCCGATATTGTCCATCAGCATCGTGATGCCTTGGGTAAGACGGTCCTCCATCTGGAAGAACCAGCTGTTCATGCCTGTTCGTACACTCGGTGGCATCAATTTGTGATCCATGCTGTTCATTAGACTCTGTGCTCTCATCGATAGTTCGGGCATATGCTCGTTCAGTTCTTCAAGCTGCTCAATCAGCACGGGAATGACATTCATTAGTATGACGCCGATACAGGTGAGAAAAAAAGCATAGATAAGCAATACGGCGATGCTCCGCGGCACCTTGCGTCCACCCAACATGCTTACGATCGGATTGAGTACATAGGATATGATGAGGGCCACGATAAAAGGTGCCAGTACGGTTTTCAGGAATCCATATATATGAAGCAGCAAAGGCCTCAGCAGCCATATAAAATACAGAATGATCAAGCCGAGCAGCAGCCAGATGGCATAACGGAACAGCTTGTTTTTGGTTAATTGCTCCACTTGTATCTCTCCCCTTTGGACTGGCTCTGAAAGTCAGTATATGTAGGAAAGGGAATATTTATTAACCCCGCACAAAAGTGGAACAGAAGAAAACAAAAACGCCTCCTTCACTATGGAAAGAGACGCATGTTGCTAACCGCGAGAGCATACATTAATGCATGCTGGACGGACCGCTATGTAGCTGTCATCTATACACATCTGTCACCAAATGACGACAGGGCTCATGATATTAATTGTCACAAAACCGCATATAGAGGAAGTTTCGCCCGTTTTTAAGAAGATGCGTGAAGGTGCGGGAAGTCTTGTGGCAGCTCTTCCCCGAAGAACAGATCGTCAAGAGAACTGAGCGTTCCGTCTTCTTCAACCTGGTACACAGACATTTTCTCACCATTTACGTTCAATTCGATAAAGCAACCCCAGCAATAAAACTGGTGGGAACCAATTTTCCCGATATCTTTGGAACTACAATTTGGACATTTCATATACATTCACCTATCCATTAACAGAATGAATGGCATTTTCCAAGCGCTGTTCACTCAGTGGAGGCACCATAATGGCACTTTCCCCGATAGACATATCGCTTGTACATGGCAGCCATTTACGGCCCTCAATCAGATCGGACACGAAACCGTCCGTAATTTCAATCCCTATTATTGTATTTCCCAACTCTTGGTCAAAATAAACATCAGAGACTCGTCCAAGCAGCAAACCTTCTTCGGTCAGCACGGACATCTCTTTCAATTTAGACTGCCCAAGAAGATACGTGTGTTTTATGTCGTCGGCTCCCGTCTTGCGGACAGCCTGTTGATTACGGATCATGACGGCATCTTCGCCGTAGGCAACAATGTCTTGCCACTGCACGATTTTGACATGACTGGTAAACAGGCCTTTGTTCTCAAGTTCAATGCCTTCAATTTTCCAATCGTCACTTACAATGAAATCCTGGATTTTACCGACCTGTTTTCCGTCCTCGACATCAAAAACGGCTAGTCCGATCATTTCCTGAAGCTTCATCGCAGGGTCCTCCTCATCTTCTTATCATTAAATAGGCGCGGCGCTATTGCTAGGTATGCCCAAAGTTGATGAGTGGCAATCAGACGCCGATCATCAAAACCGCTTCTATCTAACCGATGAAATGGAACTTCTCCCCTCCTTATGTTCCATGTGCAAAAGAGCCCCTTAGGGTCTATTACGCAAGCGCTCAAGAATGGTTCCAATTTTTTCGGCGGTTTTCATGATTTCTTCCGTAGTATTACCCAATCCCCAGCTAAAACGAATCGCAGAATGCAAAAATGCCTCCGGCAGCTTCATTGCTTTCAGTACATGAGAGACTTCAAGGGAACCTGAAGTACATGCAGAACCACTCGCAACCGCGATGCCTTCCATATCCAGGTTCATTAACATCGTTTCTGTGGACACTTCGGGAAAACTGATATTCAGAATGTTGGGCAATGTAAATTCCGGGTGACCGTTCACATGAAAATGCTCTGTACCCACGTGGATTTTCAGCTGTTCCAACAAAAGGTGCCGTAATTTCAGATCATGCTGACGATGCGTTTCGGCCTGCTCTGTTGCGATTTTGAGTGCCTCTGCAAATCCGGCAATCCCCGCTATATTTTCCGTACCTGCACGCCGCTGACGCTCTTGCAGTCCTCCATGGGATCTCGCTTCCAGAACAATTCCCCGACGTACATAAAGTGCACCTACACCTTGCGGCCCATTAATTTTATGCGCAGAGAAACTGATCAGGTCAACCGGTAGATCTTGACAGGAGATGTTTTGGGTGCCCAGCGCCTGTACCGCATCGGTATGGAATAAAATCTGATGCTGCCGTGCCAGTTCGCCTATTTCGCGGATCGGCTGAATCGTTCCTACCTCATTATTGGCAAACATCATCGTAATGAGTACTGTATCCGGGCGAATAGCCTCTCGCAGTTCATCCATGCTTACTCTCCCGTGCTTATCTACTGGCAGATAGGTTACTTCACAACCTTGACGCTCAAGCTCCTGACAGCTGTGCAGAACGGCATGATGTTCGATCGCCGTTGTAATAATATGTCTTCCCTGTTCTTTTCTCGCCGATACCGCACCAAAAATCGCCAGATTATCACTTTCCGTGCCGCCACCCGTAAATACGAGCTCATCCGGAAAACAACCCAAAGAAGCTGCAATGCTGTCCCTTGCTCCGCTAACCGTCCGTTTGGCTTCCCGACCAAAAGCATGAATGCTTGAAGCGTTGCCATACTGCCCTGTCATGACTTTCATCATCGCTTCAGCCACCTGTGGATGCATGGGTGTTGATGCAGCGTGGTCCAAATAAATTCTGTTCATGTTATTCACCCCGTTATATGTTGGAATTCTATCGCGTTCATTTGGTGCAAAATGTAGCTCTTGCATGGCTAAAGCCCCCAAAATGGGGGCTTTAGTGTGTCAGCTGTGATGTTTAATATCAACCTTACTAGATATAGAACATGTAACTGTCTTTTTGTTCCTGATCCTGGAACGTAATCAGGTCTTTCAGCGTGGTGGAATCCAGTACTTCTGCAATGCTGTCCCGAATGCGCAGCCACAGATCGCGTTTGGCAGGATCATCTTCTTCGGTGAAGTCCACTGGAGAGATTGGCCCCTCCAGGACACGAATCACGTCACCTGCAGTCACTGTCGCAGGATCTCCTGCCAAAATGTAACCGCCGTAGGCGCCCCGGATGCTCTTAACGAGTCCGGCATTGCGCAATGGAGCGATCAGCTGCTCCAGATAATGTTCCGAGAGCTGGTTGCGCTCGGCAATACTTTTAAGTGATGTGGGGCCTTCGCCTGTTCTTGCGGCCAGCTCCATCATGATAGTTAGCCCGTAACGGCCTTTTGTCGATATTTTCAAAGGAGTCACCTCTTTCAATTTTCAGAAAAACAATTACAATATTATATTGGTGTGGTTCAAGACAGTCTTTTTCATGATCCCACTGCGGGATACGAAAAATACAGATCTCAAGGCTTCTAATCCTCCGTATTCCGATCATAACCCTCAGCTAATGTTAACATATCTGCAGGCTTTATGGAAAAGAAAGATTGACGATATTCAAAATTGTGCGCCTGGAGTGGACACTATCCAAAAAAGGCCGGGTGTA
Organism: Paenibacillus xylanilyticus; assembly: GCF_047246825.1. Taxonomy (GTDB): domain Bacteria; phylum Bacillota; class Bacilli; order Paenibacillales; family Paenibacillaceae; genus Paenibacillus; species Paenibacillus xylanilyticus_B. The sequence goes on from NZ_JBFOLB010000002.1 coordinate 1,019,325, forward strand.
TCGTAACTTGAGTCCGGTTATGCTAAAATAGAAACGAAACACATTTATATATAGAAAATGGTGATAACGATGTCCAAAACAATTGAGAATACTCGGGTCGTCGTTGGCATGTCCGGAGGTGTCGATTCTTCCGTTACCGCATTGCTGCTGAAGGAGCAGCGATACGATGTCATCGGCATTTTCATGAAAAACTGGGATGACACGGACGAGTTCGGCCACTGTACCGCTGAAGAAGATTCAGAGGACGTTCGCCGGGTTTGTGAACAGATCGGCATTCCTTACTACACTGTCAACTTCGAGAAAGAGTACTTTGATAAAGTATTTACCTATTTCCTTGATGAATATAAGTCAGGTCGGACACCGAATCCGGATGTCATGTGCAACCGCGAGATCAAATTCGGTGAATTCCTGAACAAGGCACTTGATCTGGGTGCAGACTATGTTGCCACAGGCCACTATGCTCGCCTCGTCGAAGAAGACGGCACGTTTAAACTGCTGCGAGGGGTAGACAGCAACAAAGACCAGACTTACTTCCTTAATGCACTCAATCAGAACCAGTTGTCCAAAGCCATGTTCCCCATCGGTCATCTTCCTAAACCTGAGGTGCGGAAAATTGCTGAAGCGGCAGGCTTGTACACGGCGAAGAAAAAAGACAGCACAGGTGTCTGCTTTATCGGTGAGCGTAATTTCAAAGAGTTCCTAAGCAACTATCTGCCTGCCAAAGGTGGAGACATGGTTGATATTGTAACGGGTGAAGTAAAAGGCCGTCATGACGGACTGATGTACTACACCCTCGGACAGCGCCAAGGTCTCGGTATTGGCGGTTCCGGCAATGGTGAACCATGGTTCGTGGCAGACAAGGATCTCGAGAAAAACCAACTGCTTGTTGTTCAAGGCGATGCACACGCGAGCTTGTACTCGACAGGTTTGACGGCTACTGGCGTAAACTGGATCGCTGGCGCTGATCATGTGCCTAACGAACCCTTCCGCTGTACCGCCAAATTCCGTTACCGTCAGCCGGATCAAGGCGTCACACTGACTTGGCAGAAAGACGGAAGCGTGGATGTACAGTTCGATCAACAACAAAAAGCCATTACACCAGGACAAGCGGTTGTATTTTATGATGGCGATGTTTGCCTAGGCGGCGGAACCATTGATCAGGTTCAAAAAGTACCTGTCCCGGCGATGCAATAATCGAGGAACACCCCATTATGTATAGAATTCGGAATACCCTGTATTCCCATCATAAAAGCCATCTTTCATGTATACCATGAAGGATGGCTTATTTCCTGCTTTTTCCTGCAAAAAGAATAAAAATTTTCGGTTATGCAGTTAACCACACGCCTGCGTATGAGGCAGCAACACCCAGTAAAACTGAACTGATTACATAAAATACAGCCGATGGATAACGTTTCATGATCATCAGGTTAACTGTTTCATACCCGAAGGTCGAAAAGGTGGTATATGCTCCGCAAAATCCGGTGCCCCACACAACCCAGAGTCCGTCCGAGATCATCTCCGATTGATGCCATCCATATAACAAGCCGAGCAGCAGAGAGCCGCTGATGTTAATGATCCATGTCCCCCATGGAAAAGCCACCCCGAGGTTTCCTGAAATCCACCGCCCCAGACTGTAACGAAGTATGGCTCCTAACGTGCCTGCCAGTCCGATCCAAATGATCATGTTGCAGCGCCATCCTGCGCCGATTTACCCCGCATAAGCTGCCCGAGCCTGATTCCCAAAGCACAGAGCAGCAAGCCTGCGAGCAAACTTGCCATCATATATATGGAGGCCTTCATCCACATGCTGCCATCAGATAAACGGACGATATCCAGCGTAAACGTGGAAAATGTGGTAAATGCGCCTGTAAATCCGGTGCCAATTGCAAGGCGAAGTTGTGGTGTTATTTTGTCTGGGACGGCAATGGTAAAGAACCAACCCAAAAACAGGCTGCCAAGGGCATTAATCAGCAGCACTGCCCAAGGAAAGCCTACATTGGCAGCGGGTATCCCTAACTGTATGACATATCGAGTCAACGTGCCCAAAAACCCGCCAGCACCTACATATAGAATCTCTTTCATGTTGTACGCATCTCCCGGGTCATTAACATTACAACTCTCTTCGCCGCTGTTGGTTCAGCCTGATTTTCGACTCGTTGCCCTGCTCCGTTGCTTCATAGAATACTCTCCGTGAGAGCTGCTTGGGCAGGTACTCCTGTTTCACATAGTGGCCTGGGTAGTTATGCGGATATTGATAACCTTCATGTCCCAGCTTCGCAGCACCTGAATAATGCGTGTCCCTTAAATGGAGCGGAACCTCAGCCGACTTCACCTCATCGATCGCATTCATCGCCTTCGATATGGCAGTGTATACTGCATTCGACTTCGGACTCTCTACTGCGAACAAAATCGCCTGCGCAATATTCAGCTTCGCTTCCGGCCATCCGTTGTTACGGTATGCGTCCAGTGCACCAATAGCCTGAGTCATCGCTTGTGGGTTCGCCAGCCCGATGTCCTCACTGCTCGCAGCAATCAGACGACGAATAAACGTCATCGGATCCATGCCAAGCTTCTCTACTGCATACAAAAACCAGAACAATGCAGCATCACTGGAACCGCGAATGCTCTTGTGAAAAGCAGACAGCACATCATATTGGGTGGACTCATCTGCCTTGACAATCGGACGTCGGATCGACTCCTCCGCAACGGCGAGTGTAATATGAATGGATCCATCCTTTTCGGGCGGTGTGGTTAATGCAGCGAGTTCTAGAGCATTCAGGGCACGCCGAATATCCCCATTAGCCATCGTGGCAATGTGACCCAGAGCTTCATCGTCTGCCTGCAATTCCATGAATCCGAGCCCTTTATCCGAATCAGCCAGCGCTCGACGCATAGCAATAAGTGAATGCTCCTTGTTCAGCGATTCGAGCTGAAAGAGGGTGGAGCGGCTCATCAAGGCCCCATTCACATAGTGAAAAGGATTCTCTGTCGTAGCACCAATAAATATAATGGTGCCCTTCTCCACAGCCGGCAGCAATGCATCCTGGCGGGAGCTGTTGAAGCGATGTACCTCATCAAGGAACAGTATTGTTTTGGTTCCGTACAGCTGCTTGTTGGTCTGCGCCTGCTCAATGACCTCACGCACATCCTTCACAGAGGCATCCACCGCGTTTAGACGAACAAACTGTCCCTGTGTATGCTGGGAGATGATATGGGCAAGCGTTGTTTTGCCACAGCCGGGAGGACCGTAGAGCAGAATGGACGAAATTTGGTCTGCTTCAATCGCGCGCCGCAGCAGCTTCCCGGGTCCAATAATATGTTCTTGTCCAATATATTCATCAAGATGCTCTGGTCGCATGCGATCAGCAAGCAGTCTTGCCTGGGGCTTTGAATCCTGTTGAAACGAAAATAAATCCATTGCTCATCACTTCCTTAACGGATTACCTATACTAAAATCCTGCTTAACTAAACGTCTGAATAATCTGCACTCTCTATCATATCATATTCCTGCGGCAGCATAGCCATAAATGCGCCAAGCGCACTGCTGACAAACGCATCCTTGCGTGTAATAAAACGAGTCATCATGCGGCTCATGCCGGTGGGAAGCGAATGCTTGCGCAGGATGCCACTTTCGATCTGCTGCCGAATCACAATCTCTGGTAACAGCGAGATTCCCATCCCTGATGCCACTCCACTAATGATTGCTTCCAAAGTACCAAATTCCATAATCACCGGACGGTTCACCCCACAGGAGAGCAGCCATTCCTCTAACGTTTGGCGGTAGGAACACCCCATGCTGTAGACAAGGATTGGCTTACGTGTAAGTTCTTCCGCCGGCCCCACACCCGACGAGACCACAAACAGTTCTTCATCGAATACATCAATGGACTCGATTTCGGGATGATCACAGGAACAACCAATAAACGCCCCTTCCAATTCATACCCGATAACTTGATCAATAAGCATTTGCGAATTGCCAGTAGCCAGTGACAAAGAGACGTCCGGATACTGTTTATAATATCTGGAGAAAAGTTCAGGCAGTCGTACCGCAGCCGCCGTCTGTGTAGATCCTATTCGTAATGGACCAGATGGCGTGCTTGTTGCCCGAAGCGCCTTGGACGCATCATTCAGCAAACCAATAATTTTATCCGCATAGGCCAGCAGCATCTCTCCGGCTGGAGATAACGTCATCCCACGGTTGTGACGGATGAACAACGTTGTACCCACTTCGGCTTCCAGATGCCTGATTCGTGCCGTTACGTTGGATTGAACATAGCCCAGCTTAGAAGCAGCTTTGGTCAGATTCCCTTCCTGTGCAACACATTGAAATATTTTAAGATCCCCGCTCTCCATGGTCCCTCCGTTCTGACATCATTCAAAATGATATCCAGTTCATTAACAATCATTATACTTCATGCGTAAACCGGACTACAATTCATGTAGATCCCCAACCAGTCATCTGACTGGATGATGATAAGGAGTGTTCAGCATGACATACTGGAAAAACAGAGTAGCTTTAATCACAGGTGGTGGAACAGGCATAGGCCGTGCTGTCAGCCTATTGTTGGCCGGGCGTGGAGCATTGGTTGCTGTCAATTACTCCCGCTCACAGGATGCAGCAGAAGAGACGGTTCAACACATTTTGGATGAAGGAGGGCAGGCATTTGCCGTTCAGGCCAATGTTGCTGATGACATGGCCGTCCGGCGGATGGTCACTACAGTAACCGAAACCTATGGCCCCATAACTGCCCTTGTTAACAATGCCGGAATTACTCGTCATATCCCCTTGCACGATCTGGAAGCCGTTACGGATGACGTCTGGAATGAATTGTATGATGTGAATGTGAAAGGCATGTTTTATTGCGCTCGTGCAGTGACGGAAGGAATGCAGCAGGCAGGCGGTGGCTCCATTGTAAACCTGGGCAGTATTGCCGGCAGTACGGGTTCCGGCTCCTCCCTCCCTTACGCAGTCTCCAAAGCCGCAGTTCACGGACTGACCTTATCTCTTGCCCACGCGCTCTCACCGCTCATTCGGGTAAATGCCATCGTCCCTGGCGCCGTTGCAACACGTTGGTGGGCCGGAAACGAGGAGCGAATGAATCGTCTCGGTGGTTCGTTGTTATTACAGAGAATTTCCTCGCCTGAGGATATTGCCCACATGATATGTGCTGCGCTTGAACAGCCATCCATGACCGGACAACTTATTACCGTAGATGGCGGCCAGACCCTATGAACTCCAGTCATGAAAAAGATATACCCACAACTATGAAACCATTGAAATACACACTAGGGATCATTTTGACGACGTTGATCATGGGGACTTCTTTTCCGGTTGGCAAGATAGGCATGTTGTATGCTCCACCTTTCCTGCTCATGGGGGTACGTTATGTACTGGCAGGTGGCTTGATGGCCTTGATTCTCCGTAAACGTCCTTTACCCACCGGATGGCACGCATGGTTGAAAATAATCGTAATTGGCCTGTTCCAATCCGCAGGAGTGATGGGCTGCGCCTACTACAGCATGAACTGGATTACATCCGGGGAATCTGCCATTATTACGTTTACCAATCCGTTGTTAGTCATTATCATCAGCGCTCTCCTGTACGGCTTAACCTATCGTTTCAGTCAATGGATGGGTGTCATTCTCGGTTTCGCAGGTATCATGTTAACCTTTGGTTGGCATATGAGCTTTAGCCCCGGAACCTGGATTGGATTTGGCGGTGCAGTCTCTTTCACCGTATCCACGCTGCTCATAAAACGCTGGGGCGATCGTTACGATACTTTTGTGCTTACTGCCTACCAGATGCTGGCCGGAGGTACGACGCTGCTTCTGCTGAGCGCATGCACTGAACAGCCTCACTTTATGATGAACACCACCTCGGTTGTGGTGCTGCTCTGGTTAACGCTTTTTTGCTCCATCATCCAGTTCTCACTCTGGTTTTATTTACTGCAACACAGTGATCCGGCCCAAACCAGTTCCTATCTATTCCTTGCACCATTCTTCGGTGTATTGTCGAGCTGGATTCTGCTGGGAGAGCAGATACAGTGGGTCGTTGGGGCAGGTGGTTTACTTATTGGTGTCGGCATTTTCCTGGTCAACCGTCGTGCATCCAAAATGACAAAAGAAGACTGTCAATCAGAACTCTCCCGTCGTTCTTCGCCGGCAAGTTAAACAGCTATTCCCTATCAATGTTTGATCAAAGGCTCGCTTCACTTATTCGCGAAACTGCGCCTGTATTACACAGACTTATACAAACGAGCATTTTGCATAAATCCCATAAGCGACTTCCAATCTTCAATATATAGATCGAAATGGTCCTATTGTCTATATATTGTACCCCGGAGCGAGTGAAATCGAATTATGCAAAATGCTGAAACAAAAAAGGCATACGCTCATGGGATTTGCCCATTAACGTCATGCCTTTTATTGTTATATTTCAAAAGCTTCGCTTACTTCACTTTGTGTCACTGTCTGGCCAGCCCTGAATCGTTACAGGCTCGCCTTCCGGATTGTGTGTTGCAGCCGCATAGGACGGCAGTTCACCTTCATGGAACAGCCACAATTCGTGCAATGCCCGTGTACAGCCAACGTACAGCAACTTGGCATCACCCGCATTAGACAGATAATGCTGCTCATCCGCATCTGCCACAATAACAGCATCAAACTCCAAACCTTTGGACAGGTAGACAGGCAAAACGGAATGGCCGCCGGTGTACTGCTTTTTCCCGCCATCGATCAGGTTCAGGTCCCAGCCCTCAGACAGAAGTTCACGGTGAAGCTCAACCGCTTCACGCAGGGTACGCGTCAGAATGGACACCGTGCGATAATCTTTGACCGTTAGCAGCTTCAGTGCACGCTCAAGGCTCTTTGTTCTCCCTTCACCCTCGTAGGCTAACGTTCGAACCGGATCACCGCTCCGGAAAACAGGAATGGCCGTAATTCCGCTTTTGACACCCCGTTCCAGAATCGTATTCGCGTAATCGATAATTTCCATTGTGGAACGATAACTCCGGGTCAAGGCGAAGTAGGCATTCTGCTCTTCCGGAAACAAGGAACTCATTTCTTCCCAAGCATGGACACCACGATACTCATGAATGCCTTGGGACAAGTCACCCAGTATGGTAAAGGAATGTCCTTTGACGAACAGATCCAGCAGAGCCACATGTAAAGGTGAGAAATCCTGTGCTTCATCAATCACGACATGATCAAATCGCTCCGAACCTTCAATATCATGAATAAGCGTATGAATATACACCAGAGCAGGCAGATCCTCTTCACGAATGAGATCCTGCTTCAGATCTGCTGCCGTCTGCTTCATGACGCCTTTGGGAATAAGACTGCTCAGCGATGCCGGCACTGAACCACCCTTGATGGCTTTGAACAGCTGTTTGTACAGCGTAAGCGGTTCATATTGCGGCCATTTTTTCGCATAGGCTTTTTCACGGGTTGCCGCTTTCTTTTTGCGTTCCTTGCGAACGGCTTCGGGAGAAGGCTTCTTGAGCTCCATCTCAATCCAGCGATGGATCCGCGCCATTACCCGCTCTTTCCGTTTCGCCAGCGGATAGTGCTTATATTCTTCGCTGAACCAGCTTTCAATCTCTGCCTTGCTGAGCACGGCCCCGTCCCACGGACTGAAGTCCAGATCGGGCACCGATTCCTCTTCCATGCCTGACAGCCATTCCCGAATGAGTTCCATAAAGCGGATTGAACCCTTATAGCGTCCAGGCACATCATCGTTCAACTCAGGACGGGCCTCCGGCGTTTCAAACCAGGTATTCAGTGTCTCCGACGTGTCTGCCAGAGGCATATCCAGCCCCAGCAGGTTCATGGCCCAATCCGGGAATGTCCGCTGCTGAATATCCCCTACCCCCAGTTCAGGGAGCACATCTGAGATGTAATCGAGGAACATGTGGTTGGGGGCGAAGATAACCATTTTTTCCGCCGACACCTGCTCCTTGTACTGATACAGCAAAAATGCGAGCCGATGCAGGGCAACCGTTGTTTTTCCCGAACCTGCCACACCCTGAATGATCAATGCGGTGTTTCTCGCCGCACGAATGATCTGATCCTGTTCTGCCTGAATGGTGGATACGATGTCACGAAGCTTGTTATCCTTGTTCTCTCCCAGCCGATAGACGAGAAACTCATCCGATACCGCTGGCTGGTCACTATCCCGGTTATATGTATCTGCAACACGCTCCAATATCCGCTGCCGGATGACAACGTTGCGTTTCAGATAGACCAGGCCTTCAATCAGCCCTTCCGGTGCTTCGTAGGTTGCGGAGGCTTCCCCTCCTGTAAATGAGTAAAACAGGCTCGCGACAGGAGCGCGCCAGTCGATGACGAGCGGATGCTCTCCCACCTCTTCGCGGTCTACGCCGACTTTGCCAATGTACAGCGGCTTCCGTGCCCCGCTGCCCTGTTCTTCGAAATCCAAGCGTCCGAAATAGGGTTGCTGCGCGCTCTTGGACAAGGCGGTTCGGCGCTCTTCGCGTCCGGCTTCCAGCACTTGTTCTGTGAAATCGTGGCCGGTATACACCGGAATGCTCTGCAGCCGTTCCAGCTGACGATCCACTTCCTCCATCGTTCGCTCTAACCTGTACTCTTCTTCTTGATAGGCACTTTGAAAGCTGTCTGACATGTTTCAGTTACCTCCTAAGAATATGTTTTTTTGTATAGCCAATCTGACGACACAAAAGGATACCCACTATATCATATTGAAGTGCAAAAAGCTACAGCTAACAGGATGAGAAAACGAAAGAAACCGCTGTTCCCGTCCCTTGAAGACGAAAGAACAACGGTTATGCTTTCTAATCAATCCAACTTGGATTCGGGCTTCCCATTCTGTGCAACAAACTGCTTTTGAGCCAGTTCACGGTATACCGGATGCGTGCTGATCAGCTCCGCATGTGTTCCTGTCCCGGTTACGTGGCCCTGCTCCAATACCACAATCTGATCCGAATCCACGACGGTGGACAAACGGTGTGCAATCACAACGGTTGTTCGTCCTTCCATCAGATTGGACAGAGCCTGTTGAACTTCATGCTCCGAAGTACTGTCCAGACTCGAGGTAGCTTCATCCAGCATCAAAATATCCGGGCTGCGCAGCAGTGCACGGGCAATGGCGATACGCTGACGCTGACCACCAGATAGCTTGATTCCGCGTTCCCCCACCTCGGTCTCATAACCCTGTGGCAGCTTATCAATAAATGCAGAAGAATACGCCATGTCTGCCGCATGCCGGATCTCGTCCATACTTGCCTCTCGGCCCAGACCATACGTAATGTTGTCCTTGATTGTACCTGCCATTAGCGGACTCTCCTGTGACACATATCCGATCTTGCTGCGCCAGGAAGCGAGTGAATAATCCGTTATCGCTTGACCTCCATACGTAATGGTACCGGAACCGGGAAGGTAGAACTGCTCGAGCAGTGAGAAAAGTGTTGATTTCCCGCTGCCGCTCGGACCGACAATCGCCGTCACTTTTCGTGCCGGAACGGTCAGATTAATGCCGTGCAGCACTTCTTCCCCTGTGACATAGGAAAAATGCAGGTTGTTGAATGCAATTGTCTCATTGCCCTTTGGAGCAGACGTTGTACTTTGGCGAGGTTCTTCCTCATGGGCAAGGATAGCCTGAATGCGCTCGGTTGCACCGACAACTTTTTGCAAACGGGAATATAGCGTCGTGAATTGCCCCATCGGCATAATGACCTGGAACAGCAGCAGGATAAAGGCCACAAGTTCCCCTGGAGAGAGCATTCCTGAAGCTACCCGCATCCCGCCAACCCCCAGAATAACAACCAATACTGCCGTCATGACAAAGGTAAACAGCGGCCCGATTAACGCCAAAATTTTTGCTTCCTGCAAACCAAAAGCAAACATCTTGCTAATCCGGGAATGTCCCGCTTCCGCTTCCTGCTGTTCGGTGCCATACGCTTTTACCAATCGAATCTCGCTAATGACTTGGCTCAGCACCGAGGTAAGACCTGCCATCTCATCCTGCTGCTTTTTGGAGATGTTGTACATTTTCCGTCCAACCGGCAGCAGAATAAGCAGCGTCAGTGGCACCAGGCTCAGAATAATGAGCGACATGACCCAATCCAGGTAAAATAGCAGTGCTACCCCGCCCACGACCGCAACGATATTGGATACAAACGAAACGAGATAATCCGCAATCAGTGTCATAATCTGGCTTGTATCATTCGTGATCCGGCTCATCGTGTCACCTGTGCGGTTTCGGTCAAAATATGGCATCGGCAGGGACAGCACTTTGTTCCACAGCTTGGTTCGCAGGGTTGCAACCACCCGTTGTCCTGCATAGTTCAACATATAGATGCTGATGCCTGAAGCAATTGCCTGAATGACAAATGCTCCGAGCAGCAGAAAAATGACTGATTTATTGAGTGCAGACATCGTCAGTCCATCAATCAGACCTTTGGTCATCAGCGGAACGATTAATCCGGCAGTTGTCTGAATGAGTGTCAGAATCAAAGCAACAATCAAAATGAGTTTGGGAGGTTGTGTTGAGGCGATCAGCTTCACAAAATCCTTAAATCCCTTTTTCCCTACCTTCGGTTCAACTGCTTCCGTCTGTTCTTGCTCTTCCATCCCTGTTCCTCCCGTTCTCCCCATGTTAACCCGAGATCATACGTATGACTTGTCCATGCGTTCTAATTTTTTTACAATACCCCATGCAATACAAAGTTGGCCAGAAACAGAATGGCAATACCGTACATGACCTTCGGCACCTGCTTCCCTTTGCCCGCCGCCAGCTTCGCTGCCGGATACGCAATGAATCCAAATGCCATGCCGTCCACGATGCTATATGTAAATGGAATCATGACCATAATCAGAAAAGCCGGAAAAGCCTCCGTAAAATCACCGAAATCCATATCCTTCACACTTTGTACCATCAAGCCGCCAATAATGATCAAAATGGGAGCAATCGCGCTGTCTGGTATGTAACCAAGCAGCGGGATAAAGAAAAACGTAGCTCCAAAAAGCACAGCAGTAACCAGAGGGGTCAATCCTGAGCGTCCGCCTGCAGCAATCCCGGCAGTCGTCTCTGCCGCAGCCACAGGAGGGCTACTTCCGAATACACCTGCGAGTACGGTACTAATCGATAGTGCACGCAAGCTCCCCTTGAACCTTTGGGAACGACCAATCAGATGAGTCTGAGCCGTAATCAGTCCGATATTTTCAAATACAACAATCAGCAGCAGCAGGAATACTGCGATCCAGAACGCCACATCCGCCAGTTTCACCAGAGACAGCTCTCCAAACAAACCGCCATATTGACGCAATGCTTCTATAGCTGACACAGATTCGCCAGGATTCACGGCACCGAGTACGTAGGCAAGGCCTGTCCCTGCAAGAATACTGATCAGGAGTCCGCCCTGTACATTGCGTATAAATAAAACCAGGGCGATTACGAGAGTAACACAGGCGGTGATCACTCCAGGATCATTAAAATGTCCGATAGCCACAAATGTGGTCTGGTGTGCGATAACAATTCCGCTTTTTTGCAGACCGATGAACGTCAGGAACAGACCAATCCCCACGGTGATCCCATGCTGCAGGTTCTTCGGAATAGCCTCGCTAATCATTTTATATAGTGACGTAAATGCAACAACTGCAAACAGCACACCTGTGACGGATACAACCGCCAAGGCTTCCTGCCAGCTCAGTTTCATCGAATGTACGAGTGTGTAGGTGAAAAACGCATTAATACCCATTCCAGGTACAACGATAATCGGCGATTTACCTCCAAAGGCCATCAGCAAACAACCGGCAATAGATGTCAGTAGTGTACCCACCATAGCCGCCTGCAGCGGCATTCCGGCATCAGCAAGAATTGTTGCATTGACCATCACGATATACACCACGGCAAAATAGGAGATGGCTCCCGCCACAATTTCCTTCTTCCACTGGTCTTCCGGCTCAAGGCCGAGACGTCTGGTCATCCATCCTTGTTTCATTCGTTCCGTTCCCCTCTCTCATGCTGCTGTTTCTCTATGTATTTATCATCATTTCGCGCAGCACCACATATCATACACGGTTTTGGGATTGAAGTACATCACGTAACCCTGACATTTGTTAAGGTTTTAAGCCTTTTTTATTGCGGCTTCGGTTGGCTCCTTTGCCCGTAATCACGTGTTATGCCATGCAAAAAAGCGCAGGTACCTTGTCGGTACCTACGCTTTTCCTTTCACAACAGGTTACTGTTGCTTTTTCTCTGCATTTTCAATCAATTCCTTCACTGCCACACTGACCATAATCAGTCCAGCTACCGGCGGAACAAAAGCATTGCTCGCTGGCGGCTGTTTGGCCTTGCGAATTTCAGGGGCGTTCTCAGGAACAATCTTCTGTGTAACATCCTCACGCGGCTTCAATGGTTCTTCCGTGGAGAATACCACTTTTACGCCTTTTTTGATGCCTTCTTTGCGCAATTTGGTGCGAACCACACGGGCAATCGGGTCCATGGACGTTTTGGAGATATCCGCAACCTGGAATTTCGTCGGGTCCATTTTGTTCGCTGCCCCCATGCTGGAGATCACCGGAATGTTACGTTTGAGGCATTCCTTAATGAGATGGATTTTGTAGATGATCGTGTCGGATGCATCCAGTACGTAATCCAGTTCATATTTGAACAGTTCCTCATACGTTTCTTCCGTGTAAAACATGTTCAACGCAATTGCATCACACTCGGGGTTGATCAGCTTCACCCGTTCAACCATCAGATCCGCTTTTTTCTGACCCACGGTCGTTGTCAAAGCGTGAATTTGACGGTTAACATTGGTAATGTCCACCACATCCTTATCAATGAGGATGATGCGTCCAACCCCGCTGCGAGCGAGGGCTTCAACGGCCATACCGCCGACGCCGCCGATACCAAGCACGGCGACTGTACTATTTTTCAAGGCATCCAGACCTTCCGGTCCAATCGCCAGTTCTGTTCTCGAAAATTGATGGAGCATTGAGAATCGATGCCTCCTTTATTTCTTTTCCGCCACCGGTTTACGGGCTACACGGATGTGAAGTTGTTCCAATTGAGACCCGTCTACTTCGGACGGTGCATTCATGAGCAGATCGGTTGCACTTGCCGTTTTCGGGAAGGCAATCGTTTCACGCAGGTTTGTGCGGCCTGCCAGCAGCATCACCAGACGGTCGAGACCAAAGGCGATTCCGCCGTGTGGCGGCGTTCCATATTCGAATGCTTCGAGCAGGTATCCGAATTTCTCATTGGCTACTTCTGGAGAGAGTCCCAGGGCAGCGAACATTTTTTCCTGAACATCACGTTTGTAGATACGCATCGAACCGCCGCCCACTTCATAGCCGTTCAGAACAAGGTCATAGGCTTGAGCACGAATTGCACCCGGATCTGTGTCAAACAGATGCACATCTTCGTCTTTTGGACGTGTGAACGGATGGTGTTCTGCTACATAACGTTTAGCATCTTCATCATATCCGAGGAGTGGGAAGTCCACAACCCAGGCAAATTTGAATTTGCTGTCATCAATCAGTCCGAGTTGACGGCCGATTTTCAGACGCAATGCGCCAAGAACGTCAGCAACCACTTTTTTGTTGTCAGCGGAGAAGAGCAGCAAGTCGCCTTCTTCAGCACCTGTGCGTTCTTTCACGGCTTCGATCTCTTCCGGAGTAAAGAACTTCACGATTGGTCCTTTGAACTCGCCGTCTTTCACTTGAATCCATGCCAATCCTTTTGCACCGTAACGTGCTGCGAATGGTCCGAGGTCATCAATCTCTTTACGGCTCCATGTGCCACAGCCTTTGGCGTTCAGCACTTTCACTTCTCCACCTTTTTCGATGACAGAAGCAAATACTTTAACACCACTGTTTGCTACGATATCATTCATTTCCACCAGTTCCATGCCAAAACGCAGATCCGGTTTGTCTGAACCGTATTTACCCATCGCATCTGCATACGTAATGCGTTGGAAAGGCAGTTCCAGCTCAATGCCTTTGGTTTCACGCAGCAATTTGGCCATCAGCTCTTCCATCATTGGCAGCAGGTCATCCTGCTGCAGGAAGGAAGTCTCGATGTCGACTTGGGTGAATTCCGGTTGACGGTCTGCACGCAAGTCTTCATCACGGAAACAACGTGCGATCTGATAGTAACGCTCAAGTCCGCCGACCATCAGCAATTGTTTGTAAATTTGCGGTGATTGCGGCAGGGCGAAGAATTCACCTTCATGCACACGGCTTGGTACGAGATAGTCACGCGCACCTTCCGGGGAGCTCTTGGTCAGAATCGGTGTTTCCACTTCAACGAATTCTTCTCCATCCAGGTAATCACGGAACACTTTGGATGCTTTGGAACGCAGTTTCAACGTTTCAAACATTTCCGGACGACGCAGATCCAGGTAACGATATTTCAAACGAAGCGACTCGTCGACTTCCACACCATCTTCGATGAAGAATGGAGGTGTCTTTGCTGCGTTCAGCACTTCAATCTCCGTAATTTGCACTTCGATTTCGCCTGTAGGCAGGTTTTTGTTTACGGTCTCTTCGTCACGTTTAACGACTTTACCCGTTACCGCGATAACATACTCACTACGCACTCTGTCTGCGATTTGCAATGCTTCGCCAGAGTAAGCCGGGTTAAATACCACTTGTACAATACCGCTGCGGTCACGCAGATCAATAAACAGTACGCCCCCCAGGTCACGGCGGGTCTGTACCCAGCCGTTCAATGTTACCGTTTCGCCGATGTGTGCGGTCGTTAATGCGCCGCAATGATGACTTCTTTTCATAACCAAACTCCTCATTATGTGAATTTCCGTTCTGTGTAAGCAGGCCAAGGCCAATACTCCAACAGCGCGGTTGCGTGAAGACAATTTTATCGAAAAGGCATTGTACTTACGGGAGTCTCCAACATTCCCAGATAAAATAGTGATTGCTTGCAGACCCCTGAAGCTGCCGAATCATTCCATTGTTGAATCAACTTGTTTAACAGCTGACTGTTTCTGTTGCACTCTTATTTGGCTCCCTGAATGGTTGCAATCAGCTCTTCCAGTTTCACGGTTTGCTGTTCACCTGTGTCCATCGATTTAAGTGCAATCTCTCCACGTTCCAGCTCATCGTCGCCAAGAATCGCCGTGTAGCGGGCTTTATATCGATCCGCCGATTTCATTTGAGCTTTCATCTTGCGACCCAGATAGTCACGTTCACCCGAAAGACCGGACTGACGAAGTTTAAACAACAGACGGTTGACTTCCCGGTCCGCTGCTTCGCCGAGGGCAACAAAATACACATCAAGCGGAGCAAGGGCACTTACATCAATGTTTTGGTGCTCCAGAATCAGTTGAATGCGTTCCAGCCCGATACCAAAACCAATGCCCGGTTGATCCGGTCCACCAATGTCCCCAACGAGGCCGTTATATCTGCCGCCGCCACCTACAGTATCAATGGCACCGATACCCTGAGCTTTCAATTCAAATGCTGTCATGGTGTAATAATCGAGTCCACGTACCAATCTTGTGTTCACTGTGTAATCTACGCCAAAATCTCCCAGAAGACTTTGAACTTTCGCAAAGTGATTCGTTGCTTCCTCGTCCAGGCTATCCAGAATGGATGGTGCACCGACAAACTTGTCCTGGTCCACCTTGCAATCCAGAACGCGAAGCGGATTACGTTCCATGCGGTTTTGACAATCCTTGCACAAGGTGTCTTTCATCGGTCTCAGGAAACCAAGCAGTTCTTCACGATAAGCCGCACGACTTGCGGCATTACCAACCGAGTTTACTTCGACTTTGACATCTTTTAATCCAAGCTCGACACAGAACTGATAACCGAGCGCGATAACTTCTGCATCGATCGCCGGATCCACTGCTCCAAATGCCTCTACGCCGAACTGGTGGAACTGACGCTGACGCCCTGCCTGCGGACGTTCATAGCGAAACATTGGGCCGACATAATAAAGCTTCGTTACATCCGGCTCCCCATAGAGTTTATTCTCTACAAAAGCACGTACAACGCCAGCGGTTCCTTCCGGGCGGAGGGTCATGCTGCGATCTCCCTTGTCCTTGAACGTGTACATCTCTTTCTCAACGATGTCTGTTGTCTCTCCTACACCCCGCTCAAACAGTGATGTCTGTTCGAAGATTGGTGTGCGAATCTCCCGATAATTAAACCGGCGACACAGATCCCTTACTTTCTCCTCTACAAACTGCCACTTCTCCACTACCCCAGGCAGCAAATCCTGAGTTCCCGTTGGTTTCTGAAAAGCCATCTTCCATCCCTCCAGCATCTATTTTTCTCTAGATAACAAAAAAATCCCTCGCCCTGTCGCTGTTGTAACAGCAAACAAGGGACGAGAGATTGTGTTTATACATTCACCCGTGGTACCACCCACATTCCGGAACTCCTGACACATTCGCCGTTCAGGTGATCTTCTGATCATATGGGACTGCCTTACAGCAATCCAATCAAAAAATCATTCCGCTCTACGTGTAACGCACGTCCTGCGCAGGCCGGCTAATGGCTATCAGATTATTAGTCTGATGTGTTCGCCGTCTGTTCTCGGGGAAGTCATTCGTCCGCTCATCAAGAGAATCCTTACAGCCTGGGGATTCCTCTCTGGTCATGTGGGCACGGAGTACTTGGTCCCGTCATCAAATCATCATGATATCGTTTTAAGTTATAGTATAACCTTTTAAGTTAATTTATTTTCTGATTGTAATGAACCGCAGTACTAAAGTCAAGGGCTAACATGATCAGACAGCAAAAAAAAACCTGCACACGGTGTGCAGGCTCAAAGGATATATAAAAAAAGGGGGTCATGCTTGTTATTATAAACGCCCTATGTTAAAGCCTTATGTAACTAATATTACAGTAATATTACAAAAATGATAGCGCTTTATAAGCGGGTGACTTAGTATCATCAAAAAGGCCCTTGCGAGCAGCACCGACTCTAAAGTCAGGCGTCGCAAGGCCCTAAATGAAGGGATCTACACGTTAATTCAATTCTTCCACATAGGCATTGTTGGAACGAAGTTTATGAATAATTTCGTCATAATCCTCATCCTGGACTTTGGCAGACAAAACATAATGCAGATCATCATAATCGTCCGAGGATACGTCTGCCGCATCGAGCAAGTCTCCATCCTCATTCACATTGTCGCGTGGTCCCCGGTCAGCATTTCGATCCACATTGCTAACCACAGGAACGACGTTCTCGCTGGCAGGAACCCCTGGCGCCGTTCCTACGCCCATGGCTCCATTTGTACCTGCACCACCCGCGGTGTTATAAGGCACCAGCGGTAACATGATGCGTCTGTCTCTGCCAATCGCACTGTCCAGCTGCCCTACCTCCAAATGCTCCGTCCGAAATGTCTGAAGTGAAGTTCTTGCACCTTCTGCCTCATCTTCGGTTCGAAAATATGCCTGAATATGCTTTGCCATGTCAAACCCTCCTTTATCGGAATAAATTGCATCATTTATGGTGCAGATTAACTTGATAACAAGCTAATCGATTACCCGTGACCGATTATATGACTTTTAGCAGTTCACGAACAAATGCAGGCTCATCGGCTGGCGTTCTTGATGTAATGTAATTGCCATCCACTACAGCCTCATGATCCTTAAATTCAGCACCTGCATTGACCATATCATCCTTAAGCGGAGGATAGGATGTAATGGTCCGCCCTTTCAGCAGGTCAGCGCTGGCCAGAATTTGCGGGCCATGACAGATAGCCGCGATTGGCTTCTTCGCACTGTTTATCTCGGTTACAAATTTCAGAATATTTGCATCCGTACGCAGATTTTCAGGAGAGGATCCCCCTGGAATTACCACAGCGTCATAATCTGAAGCAGACACTTCTGAAATCGCCTTGTCTGAAGTATAGGAGGCCTTGCCACCTTTACCCTTGAGCGTTTCTCCTGCCTTCAAACCGATGATTTCCACATCGTGTCCGGCCTTTTTCACCTCATCATATGGAACCTGCATTTCCGAATCTTCAAAATCGTTCGCCAATAAAAAAGCAACTTTACTCATAACGTACGTTCTCCTTTCCGTGTTCGAAAAATCTTTTCATATTCGGGTGTTGCAGAACTTTGTAATCTACAAATTCAGAAAATCCGTTTACAAACCCTGAACCTCGGCACAATCATGTGCCTCGTGTTGTTATTACCCTAACCGCAGCTGTTTATAACAGCTCACGCCTTCAATATTCTTTCCGACATACAAATACGGCTGCAAACCAAAAAGCCCTGATTCAAACATCGAATCAAGGCTTTTTGGTCCGCTACTATGGAGTAAGCTTCAACATATATATGACTACCTGCTTGCAAATTGTTCTTTCAGCATAACTTAGGCACGAGGAAGACGACACTGCTCTCCCTTGTCCGAATTCTGGGTAGACCAGATCGCAGCCACGCATTCAGAAGCTGCACGAGCCAGTTTCAGCGACTCATACAGGTTTCCGGGAATAAGCAGTGGTTCTGTGCGGGAACGTGTTATCTTGGCAGACTGACGCATAATGAGAGATACTCCTTTGATCAGCTTATGCTAATTCTTGAATCTTCCTTCATTATCGCCTGATCCCCATCGAATTATGCACGTGCTTCCTGACGAACGGGGCTTTCCAGCATTAGCGTCACGGGTCCCCAGTTCGTAAAGGACACATCCATCATGGCTCCGAATCTCCCTGTTTCCACCTGAATGCCTTTATCCCTCAATAGTTGATTAAAGGTCTCATATAATACCTCAGCTGCTTCAGGTCTGGCTGCAGCTGCAAAGCTTGGTCGTTTCCCCTTGCGGCAATCGCCGTATAGAGTAAATTGGGAGACGGATAGGACAGCGCCACCTACATCTACCAGGCTAAGGTTCATCTTTTCCTGATCATCCTCGAAAATCCGAAGTCCGGCAACCTTGTCTGCCAGGTATACTGCATCCTTTTCCGTGTCTTCATGGGTTATCCCCACGAGCAGCATTACGCCGGATTCAATCCGTCCCGTTATTTCGTCTCCAACCGTTACCTGAGCCTCTTTGCAACGTTGCACAAGCACTCTCATCTTACAGGCTCCTTATTGCATGATCCGATGCACTGAGTAGACATCTTTCACCCGTTTGATCCGTTCAACAACAGAATGCAGATGCTCTGTATTGCGAATCAGAATCGTAACGTGCACCAATGCTAATTTATTTTTGTCTGTCCGTCCGGTGACAGCAGATATATTGGTTTTACTTTCGGAAACGGCCTGAAGCACCTCATTGAGCAAACCATTGCGATCATGGCCGGTAATCTCAATATCTACACTGTAGTTGGCTTCAATATTCTCTTCCCACTCGACCTCGATAACACGAGCTGCTTCTTCTCCATCTGCACTTGACGGGATATTCGGACAGTCACTCCGGTGAACAGAAACGCCACGTCCCCGTGTAACATATCCGATGATATCATCCCCAGGTACAGGATTACAGCAGCGTGCAAAACGAACAAGCAAGTTATCAATGCCTTTGACACGAATGCCATTGGTTGGACGATTTTTGCGTTCAGGGGCAGGCTTAAGCTCGCGCATCTCGGAATTTAATTCCAGCAAACTGGACTCTTCCTGCTCTTTGCGCAATTTCTCGGTTGCTTTGGTCACGATCTGTGCAGCGGTAATTCCACCGAATCCAACAGCCGCAAGCATATCTTCGATATCGTTAAAGGCATATTTTTTGGCAGCTTCCATCAACTTGTCATCGGTCATCCACGCAGAAGGATCAAGCCCCATGCGTTTCAGTTCACGCTCACAGCTTTCGCGGCCTTTTTCAACGTTTTCTTCGCGGCGTTCCTTTTTAAACCATTGCTTGATCTTGGCTCGTGCATGAGATGATTTCGCAATTTTGAGCCAATCCTGACTTGGACCATAAGAATGTTTGGACGTCAAAATCTCGATGATATCTCCGGTCTTCAGATGGTAATCAAGCGGAACGATGCGACCGTTCACTTTGGCACCAATCGTACGGTTTCCGACTTCGGTATGGATTCTATACGCAAAGTCCAGCGGCACGGAGCCTGTAGGCAGCTCAATGACTTCGCCTTTTGGCGTAAACACAAATACCAGATCAGAGAAGAAGTCCATTTTAAGGGATTCGACAAATTCAGATGCATCCTGCGCTTCATTTTGAAGCTCAAGAATTTCCCGGAAGAACGTAATTTTATCTTCAAAATTATTTCCGGTGGCCGCACCTTCCTTGTATGCCCAGTGGGCCGCAATCCCGAATTCGGCAGTACGGTGCATATCCCATGTCCGGATCTGAACCTCGGTTGGTTCGCCATTGGGGCCAACCACCGTTGTGTGGAGCGATTGGTACATGTTGGCCTTCGGCATGGCAATGTAATCCTTAAATCGTCCAGGCATCGGTTTCCATAGCGTGTGAATAATACCGAGCGTAGCATAACAATCCTTGATATTATCCACAATAATACGAATCGCAAGCAGATCGTAGATTTCGTTAAACTGCTTGTTTTTCGTTGTCATTTTCTTGAACACACTGTAAATATGTTTCGGACGACCAGACAGATCTGCCTGAATTCCCATTTCATCAAGCTTGGTCGTAATGCCGTCCATGACCGTATCAATGTACTGCTCACGTTCTGCACGCTTTTTGTGCATCAGGTTCGCAATGCGATAGTATTGCTGCGGATTCAAATAACGGAGGGCGATGTCCTCCATTTCCCATTTGATCGCAGAGATACCCAGACGATTCGCAATTGGACAGAAAATCTCCAGCGTCTCATAAGAGATTCTGCGCTGGCTTTCTTCCGACTGGAATTTGAGTGTCCGCATATTATGCAGACGGTCAGCCAATTTGATAACGATGACACGGATGTCCTGCGCCATGGCGATGAACATTTTACGATAGTTTTCGTTCTGCTGCTCTTCCTTGGAGCGGAACTGAATACGTTCCAGCTTCGTCAAGCCATCAACAAGCATGGCACACGTATTGCCGAAGTGATTGCGGATTTCTTCAAGCGATACCGTAGTATCTTCTACAACATCATGAAGAAGCGCTGCTATTATGGAGATGGTGTCCATCTGCATGTTCACAACAATGTCGGCAACCGCAAGCGGATGCAGAATATACGGTTCTCCCGATTTTCGCGTCTGTCCATGGTGGGCCTGATCAGCAAATTCGTAAGCTTCACGTATGCGCACCAGATCGGGTTCTTTGATATAAGCTCCGGCCTTCTCGAGTAATTGCTCTATGCCCATTCTGATCTGTTCCGTGTCCTTTCTATACAAAATGGAACCCGTGACAAATGTATCAACACAGGTTCCCCGTAAAAGTAATTTCCTATAATTATGACGCTTCGCCCGTTTCCCGTCAACTGCTGACGAATAAGAGCATATATCCAATTTTTTAAAAGAATTTATGACTGTTCCATCAATTTGTTAATAATCCCCTTCACCGGGATTGAACCGTGGCATTATCTTAATTATTATGGCCATTTATATGCGAAATAGAATCAACATTTGATAAAAAACGTACATTCGAAGCCAAAACGCAAAAAATGTTATTGCTTAATTAAGAGAAACTCTGTAATCTATTGAAGATTTGTGTTTCGGAAAAGGAGATGAATATTCATTGCAACGCGAAATTCAGGTTAATCAGAAGATGCCACTGGGATCTGGCTCCCTGCTCAGTCTGCAGCATTTGTTTGCCATGTTTGGCAGCACGGTGCTTGTGCCGAATCTGTTCGGGGTCGATCCAAGCATGATCCTGTTAATGAACGGTATCGGAACATTGCTTTACATATTGATGTGCAAAGGCAAAATACCTGCATATCTGGGCTCCAGTTTTGCTTTTATCGCACCTGTATCATCCGTTTTAGCTTCACATCCGGGTAATGGCTACTCCATGGCTCTCGGTGCATTTATCGTAACAGGCATTGTATTCTGCGTTGTGGCTCTGATCATTAAATACGCCGGGACAGGCTGGATTAATGTTGTGTTCCCTCCGGCAGTGATGGGTGCCATCGTTGCCCTGATCGGTCTCGAACTCGTGCCGGTTGCAGCTGGAATGGCCGGTCTGATCAATTCTGACCCTGCGGGCAACCCCAATTGGGTTCCTGAAGCCAAACCCATTATTTTATCCATGGTTACTCTCGGCATCACTGTAATCGGAGCCGTAACATTCCGCGGATTCCCCAAAATCATTCACATTCTGATCGGGATTGTATCCGGATATGTACTTGGATACTTTATGAAAGCAGTCGAAACGGAAAAAATCGCCAATGCTGATTTCATCTCACTGCCAACCGTAACAACACCTACATTTGATTGGTCTGTTGTCTTCACCATTTTACCTGTAGCGCTTGTTGTTATTGTGGAGCACATCGGACACTTGCTCGTAACGAGCAGCATTGTTGGCAAGGATCTTTCCAAAGACCCTGGTCTCCACCGTTCCCTGCTCGGAAACGGCGTTTCCACTATTCTGTCAGGCTTTGTTGGATCCACACCAAATACAACCTATGGCGAAAATATCGGTGTTATGGCACTTACAAGAGTCTACTCCACGTACGTTATTGGTGGCGCAGCCATTATTGCGATCGTGCTTTCGTTCTCTGGCACATTCTCGGCGCTTGTAGCCAACATTCCGGTACCGGTTATGGGTGGTGTATCCCTGCTTCTGTTTGGTGTCATTGCCGCATCCGGATTGCGTATTCTGGTTGAACAAAAAGTAGACTTCGCTAAGCCGACTAACCTTCTGCTGACGACGCTTGTACTTGTGATCGGATTAAGCGGAACTCAGTTATCGATCTACGGTGTACAATTGAAAGGTATGGCGCTCGCTACCATCGTCGGTATCTTGCTGAGCCTATTGTTCAAATTGTTTGAAGTACTTGGCTGGTCCAACGATCAATCGGAGAAACAACCGCTGACAGAAAAAACACCCGATTGATACACTCGCTGCATACACCTGTACATTCTGAATTACGCACGAAAATACGAAAACACAAAAAGCCTGCTTTCTCAGTTCCTAAGAATTGAGAAAGCAGGCTTTTTATAATCATTAATGCTGTATATTATTTCCCGGGAAACGGGAGATGCACTTTAAATTGTGAGACAGCACGAATGCAGGGATCTTAGTAGTTCATCAACGTGAATACTTCAATCTCCGGCAATTTAGCGCGTCCATTCAGGTCAGACAGCTCAATCAGGAATGCGGCTCCTACAACTTTGCCTCCCAATTGTTCAATCAGGTTAACGGAAGTTGCAATCGTTCCGCCCGTTGCCAGCAAATCGTCAGCAATCAGAACATTTTGTCCTTTTTCAATCGCATCGGTATGCATCGCAAGCGTATCCTTGCCATATTCGAGATCATAACCTACTTCGATCGTCTCTCCAGGCAATTTTCCGCTTTTGCGAATCGGAGCAAATCCGACACCAAGAGCGTATGCCAGAGGAGCGCCCACAACGAAACCACGTGCTTCAGGTCCAGCAATGACATCAATTTTGAGATCAGAAACCATTACTTTCAGCTCATTGATCGCCTTGCGGTACATTTCTCCATCCTTCAACAATGTCGTAATGTCCTTGAAGCTGATTCCCGGTTGTGGAAAGTCAGGAATGACACGAATATACTCTTTAAAATCCAAAATAATCTCCTCCTAAAATAAATAGCACAACTTCCATTTAAGATACGCCCTTCATCCGGGATATCATCCATTGTGTCAGCTGCGGTGTAGATGCATCCAGCAATACCTGTTCTGTTTCGGCCATGCTTTCCAAGGCCTGATAATGACGGGACGAGGTTAATTCACGCTTGGGCGGGTTATCCACAAACGATATCTTGCCATCGTTTCGGGTGATGAACGATAATTCTTCAAATACATCCAGCATCATCGTGATCATGCGCGGCGAACATCCACACTGACGACTGAGCACAGGAGTAATCTCTTGTTCCTCTACCGGTTCGGCTTTCCATTTCGACACCAGCATATAAATTCGCTTGAAGAGTTCTCTAGAAGGCATCTGAAGGCGATCTCGGCGGTTGCCTGATCCGTGCAGAAGGATGATATTCTCGGCTCCGCTGAACATGGCCAGCATGGCTTCAAGTTGTTCCGGGGTTTCCGGCGTATCAAACACAAATAACGTCCGGACCTGTTCCTGTCCATAATGCTGCGCAGCAGCATTAAACGGCAACAAACCGACCTTTCTATCATATACCCAAAGGCACGGTTCATACAATGAATTTCCCTCAGAAACATTTGTTTCCTTTCGGACAATTGCACCGATCGAACCAGATGTATATTTTAAATGTACTTCAAGTGAACTTAGGAACTGTTTCATGGCGTTCAGCGGATCAGCGTTTCCGCGCAAGTCAAACACTTGAGCATGAGGGACATGAATGTCCTGAAGCATCAATTGCGGTTTCCGCATCCCATTCCACTCATTAATGGACAGTTCACCCATAACATCAATAAGAGTACCCGCAGGTAAAAATTCAGCCAAAGCTCCCTTTCCAAAAGCAACGGTTTCAAGCTGTTGCCCATCCTGTTCGAGAACCAGTTTCAGATGGCGTTTCTCCCGGCCCATGGTTCGAGTTTCTTTTACCGTTACATTCCGCAAGACGAAACGGGGAGAAGGGTTGCTCATGCCAAACGGTTGAAGCCTGTCAATCTCCTGAATCACTTTCAACGGCACATCACTGATTCTGCATTCGTCATCTGCCAGGCGCTGAGGCATAAAATCCTCTTCCGTTAATACGGCCGCGGCAAACTCATTCAGTCCCGACTCCAGCTCTTCCAACTGATCCCGATGGAGGGTCATGCCTGCGGCTGCCGGATGTCCCCCGTAATGGTCCATGGTGTGCTTATAGGCTGTGAGAGCCTCATAAATATCCAAGCCTTCAATGGAGCGAGCAGAGCCTTTGCAAACACCACTCTCTGGGTCGATCCCGAGAATGAGTGTTGGTCGGTAATAACGCTCCAGCAATTTGGATGCCACAATGCCAACCACTCCAACATTCCAGCCTTCTCCCGCAAGAACGATCACATCCGGAACTTTTCCGGAACGGAGCTGAATTTTCTGCTCCAACTGCGCGCTGGCTTCCTGAAGTATGCCCTCAACAACCTGCTGTCGTTCCCGATTGAGCAGATCAAGTTGCCCTGCAAGCATATGAGCCTCATCCAGATCCTCGGTGGTAAGCAGCGACACTGCTCTTCCGGCATGATCCAGACGTCCACTGGCATTAATTCGTGGAGCCATCGCAAAAGCGATATTGATTGAGGTAACCTGGCTCTGATCCACACCGCTAATTTCAAGCAGTGCACTGACGCCGGGAAGACGTGATCCCCGCATGGACTCGACGCCATAACTGACAATAACCCGGTTCTCTCCTTCAAGCGGCATCAGATCGGCAACGGTCCCGATGGCTGCGATCTCCATCCATTCGCCAGGCACCTCACCGATCAGGGCTTGGGCCAGTTTTAAGGCCACACCAGCGCCGGCCAACCCTTTAAAGGGATATGGACAATCCGGAAGTTTCGGATTAATCAACGTATAGGCTTTAGGCAATACTTCGGGTGGTTCATGATGGTCTGTGACTATAACTTCCATTCCAAGTGATGATGCATAGGCAATCTGCTCGACTGCACTGATTCCTGTATCAACCGTGATGATTAGTGAAACACCCTGTTGATGGGCCCAATCCAGCGCATGGTTGTGCAGCCCATAACCTTCATTGGAACGATGAGGGATGTAGATATCATAGGATGCCCCAAGATGCCGCATTAAATGGATCATCAGAGAAGTACTGGATACCCCATCCGCATCGTAATCCCCATAAATTAAAATATGTTCTCCGCGCTCCAGCGCAAGCCGGATACGGGGGACAGCTTCCTTCATGCCGCGGAGCAGATAAGGATCGTGCATCTGCCCTAGATCGGGATGAAGAAACCGTTCTGCCTCTGTTTCATTATGGACTCCCCGGCTAACCAGCAAACGTCCAACAAGTCCTGAAACGGAAAGCGCCTGCGAGAGTCCCGCAGCCGCCTCCAGATCGATATTCGGTGTGTTCCACCGGTATTGCGAATAAAGCAATGATAACGCTCCTTTCCTGATCTACGGGACCCGTGCTCCATTACTGAATTAATGTCGCTTCATGATCGGGCAGTTCATGATTGGTTTTATAAGGATACCCCGGATCATAAGGGATAGCCTGGATTTGCACTTCTTTTACATGACTAAAACGAGTTAACAGCAATGTCTTGGCCCGATTGGCAATTTCCTGAGCCTCCAGCACGGATATTCTCGGATTCACACTAATGACCAGCTCAATGGTCACATCATGTTCCTGTTCCCGTGCAACCAGATGCTCAATCGTAATGACACCATACACACGCTGCACTGTTTCCTTAAAATCGGATGCCTCTTCCTGCTCCAGCTCCTGAATCAGTGAGCCATAGACGGTATCCACGATCATCCGGTAACCTTTGTGTAGTACGAAACAGGAAGCGATTAGTGCAGCCGCTGGGTCCATATACAGCAGAAATCCTATCCCCATCGTTTCTCCAGCCATAGAACCTGCGATGCCTACCAACACGGTAAGTGAACAATAGAGCGCACGTCGGTGTTCCTGAGCATACGCCAGTGCCTGTGACTGGTTACGTCTGCGAAAATATCGATATTGAAATTGAAAAATGGCTTCTCTCACGGCAAGTGCAGCAAAAGCTGCGATAAGTGCATGGTCATATTTCGCCGATTGGCCAGGCTCATCTCCAGTCAATCCGGTCAGAGCGGAAATGGCGATCTGCAACCCGCCCATAAGAATAAGGACAGACAGCAACACCGTAATTCCAGGCCTCGCCATACGTGAATGCTCCCTGGACCGTTCTCGGTGGGCCTTGTTCCTATTCTGTACAGACTTCGAGGGGAAGAGACCCGCCAGTGAGGAAGCAGCTTCCGAGGCAGAATACAGGCCATCAGCAAGCAACGATTTGCTGTTCGCCATATAACCGACTCCAGCCTTGATTACTGCAAGTGTCATATTCCCGGCAATACCACTCCATGTTGCCGCTTGAACAGCTGGAATACGTTCTCTGGTCATGGAAATTCCCCCTTAATACTGTACCAAAAGTTGCAAAACCGCGCCTGACAGACGCGGCTTGACAATCAGATGTTTAGTTGGATGCTTTCGCAGTTGCTTTAGGTTTTGTTGGCTGTTTACCTTTCAGTGTCAACCACAACGGTGCTGCGATAAAGATGGATGAGTATGCACCGAACAATGTTCCGATCACCATCGCAAGCGAGAACATGCGGATGGATTCTCCACCGAAGATAAACAAGCAAAGCGATGCAATGAATACGGTGAATGTCGTATTCAATGAACGTGTCATGGTTTGTGCCAGACTGCGGTTAACCACTTCACGCAAATCGGCTTTGGTTGTTTTTTTGGCAAAACGCAGATTCTCCCGAATCCGGTCAAAGATAACGATGGTGTCATTAATCGAGAAACCGACAATCGTCAGTACAGCTGTAATAAAGGTCAAATCCACTTCCAGACGGAAGATGGAGAACACACTAATGACTACAAATGCGTCATGGAAAAGTGCAATAACGGCTGCCAGACCGAAACGCCACTCGAATCGGATCGCTACATAGATCATGATACCGACACTCGCAATGAGGACAGCATAGATGGCGTTACGTTCAAGCTCTTTAGCCATTTCCGGATCGACGGTATTGACTTCATAGGAAGCCGCCGAATCCAATTTAGTGAATTCCTCTTTGAACTTGCTCTCCTGAGTTTCATCCAAAACGTTGGAGAAACGAACGTTCACCCGATCCGCACCAGGCGTAATATTTACATCGCCTTCGTCGACGCCAAGGTCTTCAATAATGGGAGTAATCTGTTCAGTCGTAATCGCCTTGGATACGGTAATGTCCACATTCGAACCTGCACGGAAATCAACAGCATAATTCAATCCAAGGGAGAACAAACTGATAATTCCTGCCAAAGTTAAAATAATGGAGAACGTATAGGCAATTTTACTGCCTTTAATATAATCAAAGTTCCAATTAAAGCGCACGAATTTCACTCTCCTTCACTCCGAAATACTTAGGCTTCTTCAACACGTTAGCCCGCACAAGCAGGGTCAACAGGAAGCGGGAGAAGAAAATATTCGTGATAATGCTGGTGACGATGTCAAAAATCAGCACGAGTGCAAAACCTTTTACTGCACCTGTACCCAGGAAAAACATAACGGCCGCAGCGATAATCGTTGTAATGTTCGAATCAATAATGGTACGGAAGGAACTCTTCCCGCCCGCTTTGACCGAAGACAAAATCGATTTACCACTCCGCATTTCTTCCTTAATCCGTTCGTACGTAATGATGTTGGCATCGACAGCCATCCCTATACCCAGGATAAATGCAGCAATACCCGGAAGGGTAAGCACAAATTCTCCCATATAGAAGATTGCCAGTACCAGCCACGTGTGTGTGATCAAGGCGAAACTTGCGATAATCCCCGGTATGCGATACAAACCAATCATGAACACTAAAATAATAACGGAACCAATCAATCCCGCTTTTATGGTTTGGTCGAGAGACAATTTACCGAGTGTCGCTCCAACACTTTGTGAGTATTTCTCTGTGAGTTTCAGAGGGAGTGCACCCAGGTTAATGGTATCACGAAGCTGATTCGCTTCCTCACGTGTGTAACTTCCTGTAATTTGTGCCGAACCGTCAGTCAATTGCTGTTGTACGGTTGGGGCGGAGAGTAACTGATCATCCAGATAGATGGCCAGAGGTTGTCCAATGAGACGCTTCGTAATTTCAGAGAACTTGGCTTTATCCTTGACCTGGATATCAATCATTGGTTCATTCAGCTGATTGAATGTCACTTTTGCCCCGTTCTCAACAAATTCATTTCCTCGAAGCTCAATTTTTGTGTACTCGCCTTCCTTGTCGTTCTCACCTTTACTACGGAAAGTCAGAACAGCTGGTTCTTTCATTTTGGCTCTTACTTCAGCCTCGTCGGTAACGCCAGCCAACTTCAAACGAATCCGGTTTGTTCCTTCCGTTGTTACTTCCGGCTCGCTTGTTCCGAGCGCATTGGCACGGCTTTCCAGACTTTTTGCAGTTTGTACCAATGAAGCTTTGGTAACTTCCTGCCCTTGTTCCAGCGGCTCTGCTTCATATAAGATCTCGTAGCCTCCCTTTAAATCAAGGCCCAAGCGTATATTTTTGAGCAGCCCCGGACTTGTGCCCAGCATGACTCCTGCGGTCACAAGCACGACCAGAATGAAACTGACAATTCTTTTCATGCCGTTCCTAGATCCCCTTTCATTCTCAATATTCCTATTATAGCGATGCCGTAAAAAGCAGTCAATTTCCAACACAAAAAGATCCCTTTCGTTAGAAAGAGGACCCCCGGTATGCAGAAACGGTCATAAAGTTCATAAAGCTTGTTGCTTTCAGTGACAAAATGTCGTTCACCAGCTGGTGAAGCGGTGGAATGCCCTGTTTTTCATATTTATGACTAACGCAATTCCAGACATCTTTGCTGGTCACATATTCGTATCCGACAAGCCTTAATTCCTCCGCCTTGCTGCGACATAACATCTCAATGGATTCTTCCAACTCCATTTCGTTCATTTCCTCCAAGCGGGGAGCGCCTCCTTCCATACGCACAAGCCTTTATGCGGCATCAATATTACATGATTCGACTTCAGGCATTCATATTCCTTCTTGCCCCTTCTGGTTCTTTTTGTTAATAGAGTCCAAATTGTCATGAGAAGACGATGGACTGGCATAGGATGAAGAACAACGGCTTTGTCCCGTTTACGAGACCTGTTACTTTCAACCGGGAAAGAGGGGTAGTTTTGAAGAAACAGACATTCATCCAGGGAGCCATGATCCTGCTTGCTGCAGGCATTATTAATCGCATTCTCGGTTTTATCCCCCGCATTGCGCTGCCACGCGTGATCGGTGCTGAAGGGGTTGGTTTGTATCAGCTGAGCTATCCGTTCTTTATTGTACTCGTGACATTAATTACCGGTGGCATACCACTCGCCGTTGCTAAACTCGTTGCTGAAGCAGACACGGGGGCTAACCGTTATTCCCCCCAACGCATATTGCAGATCAGTCTAAGCTTCACCTTAACGCTAGGTGTTGTATTCATGTTTTTGTGCATCGTCTTTGCGCCCTGGGTTACACGTTATGTTCTGACAGATGAGAGGGTATACCATACGTTTGTCAGCATGAGTCCGATGATTGCCATCATTGCCGTATCTGCAGTGTTTCGAGGGTATTTTCAGGGCAAGCAAAATATGATTCCAAGCGCAGCTTCCTCTATAACGGAAACTGTCGTCCGTATCATATGCGTGATCTGGTTTTCCTGGCTTTTACTCCCCCAGGGTATTGCTCAGGCAGCCGCAGGGGCCATGCTTGGAGCACTCGTTGGAGAATTTGTGGGCATGCTTGTATTGCTGTGGAATTACCACAGACACAAAAAGGATTCGGAGCGAGCGAATCGGCTTCTTCCCCCTAAGGATGTAAATGCTCCGGTGCCAACTGTACGCGTTGATTCAGAAGGTTCGCAAACAGGTTTGATTCGACGTTTGCTGGCTATCTCGGTGCCGGTAACAGCAGGTCGACTGGTAGGCTCCCTCTCCTACCTTGCTGAAACGATCGTTACCGCTCAGAGTCTGGCACTTGCAGGCATATCCCGTGGACTGGCCACCGCCCAGTATGGTGCTTTACAAGGCATGATTATTCCGCTGCTGCTGCTGCCGGGAGCGCTGACTTCCTCCCTTGCAACGTCACTTGTACCCTCACTATCTGAAGCGTCAGCACAGGGAGACCGTGCCCTCATTCACAAACGCATGCACCAGGCTTTGCGGCTTGCACTCGTCACAGGTGCACCTTTTTCTGTTTTTATGTATGTGCTTGCCGAACCGATGTGTTTGGTACTATATAATGATGCATCGATTGGAAGCATGCTTAAACTGATGGCTCCTTTTGCTCTGTTTATCTACATCCAGGCACCTCTTCAAGCCGCTTTGCAGGCACTCGATCGTCCAGGAAAAGCACTCCTCAATACCTTTATCGGTGCAGTGATCAAAATTACTTTGATATTACTGCTTGCATCCAGGCCGGAATACGGTATTTTTGGGGCAGTCATTGCCATTTGTGTGAACTCAACCATCGTTACCCTTTTACACGCCAGAAGTGTGCGCAATCTGCTTCAGTTCCGGTTTAAAATAATGGACTGGGTCAAAACAGCAGCAGGTATGGTCATCATGGGAGCAGCAACTCTTCTTGTTTATGAACATACAGTCATCTTGCTGCCTTTTTGGCTGAGAATGATCCTGGCTCTACTAACCGGTTTAATCGTTTACTTTATCGTGATGGGCTTAACCCGAATGATTGACTTCCATGATCTCTCCCGGATGCCGCTCATCGGCTCATGGTTTCAGCGACGTTCACGTAAGTAAGGCATTACTTCCTATTTTTGATCATCCTTCAAACTCACGAATACTTTTCCGTTGTGGTCAATGGAGCAAATAAACACATCCTTAAAATCGAGAACACCTTTCTTCTGGATCTCATTTTTAAGCCAAAAGCGTGTTTTCTTGATGAGCTCAAGGTTTTGATCCTGAACTTTTCCATCCATAATCAGCGGCAAAGGCAGACCTTCATATTTAATATTTTGGAAGCCATCCACCTTGTCTTTTCTGGGTCTTTGTTTGTTATTTGTTGGTTGTGATGAGCTGTTGGAGGAATAAGAGTTGTCCATCGGGATGACCGTTAGCTTGCCCGTTGTCTCCAAAATCGCAAATTGAACCTCGTCAATGCTGTCGATATTCTGTTCACGCAATTGAAGCAGCAGGTCATCCAAATTGTATCGCTGTTTGCGCATTGCATCGCGATGCAATGTACCCTTGGAGATCAGCACGGTCGGTTTGCCATCAATCATCAGTCGTAACCTGCGACTTTTGAGACTTAGAAAAGCCATGCCAATCTGAACAACAAGAACTGTCAACATGGGCACTATGCCGTGATACAACGGTTTTTCGGTATCCTCGATTACGAATGCCGCTATTTCGGCAAGCATGATCGACACAACGAGATCAAACATGGACAGTTTTCCGATTTCCCTTTTGCCCATAACCCGAATGGCCCCATAAACAATAAAGTACATGAGGATCGTTCGAAAGATATGAGCACCGATATCTGAAAAGTTCACAACATGGTTCCTCCTTCACATCTGAGTTAAGACAGATACCTGAAGCGTAATCCCTATTTTGACCTGAAGCTGATATGCTCATGCGAATCTTAATTGTTCATTTAATGGAAAATTCAGTTCATAACTCCAAAGGCTTGACCATACACTGTAATAATTTCAAACTTGTACAAGGGGGTTGCTTCATGCAGCTGATTCGCCGAGTGATTTCGTTTCGAATGTCCAACCCGATTTTGTCGGGACTCTGCCATGCATTTGTATGGATGTTACTGGGA
Organism: Paenibacillus xylanilyticus; assembly: GCF_047246825.1. Lineage (GTDB taxonomy): Bacteria > Bacillota > Bacilli > Paenibacillales > Paenibacillaceae > Paenibacillus > Paenibacillus xylanilyticus_B. The sequence continues at coordinate 1,051,807 of NZ_JBFOLB010000002.1, forward strand.
GCACTGATTCTCTCCCTCTTTCTCTGGATGACCAACATGCGGGAACAAGAGCTTTCGCTCTACACGTATGTGGTTCATGGTTTATCCCTGCTGGTTGGGGGATTTGTAGCGGGAAAACGGTCTGGCGAAAAAGGCTGGTACCATGGAGGTTTAACCGGAATCGTCTACGGGCTGATCATACTGCTTATTGGATTTCTGGCTTTGGACGCTTCATTCAATTGGAAGGACAGTCTGCAGCTCGCAAGCGCCTTCCTGATTTCTGCACTTGGGGGAATTTTCGGAGTTAACACACACAAGTCTTAGAAAGTTTAATGGTTCGATCGATTATATAAAAAAGAAAAAGAGAACCGGGTCTCCGTAGAGATCCGGTTCTCTAATACAAATTAGAATCGTTCTATTCAACAGCGGTTTCACGACTCACTGCACTGCTGATGGCATTACGGTCGAATGTAAGCTTGGTTACATCGTTTACACGAAGTACAACAACATCATCCGTAATTTCAGCAATGGTACCGTGAAGGCCACCGATGGTTACAATTTTATCGCCTTTTTTCAACTGATTCAGCATCGCATTGCGCTGCTTTTGTTTTTTGTTCTGTGGACGAATCATCAAGAAGTAGAAAATCGCAACCATGAGTACCAAAGGTACGATCAAAGATACAATTCCACCGCCTGCTTGTGCTCCTGCTAAAGGCATTCCCTGAAACATTCAAACTCCCCCTTATCGACTATACTTACAGATACTGCGTGTTTCTTCGGTTCTGCAAAACCTGATCAGAAACCTTTGTCATTGTCGTGAAGACCATATTGATCGAAAAATTCATCACGGAAATCAAGCAAACGATCTTCCATTATGGCTTTGCGCACATTGCGCATCAAATTCTGCAAGAAATGAAGGTTATGAATCGTCGTCAAACGCAAGCCAAATGTTTCATCCGCTTTGATTAAATGACGCAGGTAAGCTCTGGAGTAGTTACGGCAAGTGTAGCAATCGCATTCAGGATCCAGTGGACCAAAATCGGTTGCGAACTTGGCGTTACGAACTACAAGACGCCCCTGGCTGGTCATTGTTGTTCCGTTACGGGCAATCCGGGTAGGCAGAACACAGTCGAACATGTCCACTCCGCGAATCGACCCCTCAATCAATGCATCGGGCGAACCTACTCCCATCAAATAACGTGGTTTATTGGAAGGCAACAGTGGCACTGTGTAATCCAATACGCCATACATCAAATGTTTCGGTTCTCCAACACTCAGTCCACCAATAGCATACCCCGGGAAATCCATGGAAGTCAAATCTGCTGCGCTCTGGCGACGCAAATCTTCATGCATGCCTCCCTGTACGATGGCAAACAGACCTTGATCATGCGGACGAGCATGACTTTCCAGGCAGCGCTCTGCCCAGCGGCTCGTTCTTTCAAGCGATTTTTTCACATATTCGTATTCAGCCGGATACGGCGGACATTCATCAAATGCCATCATAATATCGGAACCGAGTGCATTCTGAATTTCCATGGCGACCTCAGGTGAAAGGAACTTCTTGTCACCATTCAGGTGGGAACGGAAGTGAACGCCTTCTTCCGTAATTTTACGCATCTCGCTGAGGGAAAACACTTGAAATCCACCACTGTCCGTCAAAATCGGGCGATCCCAGTTCATGAACTTGTGAAGGCCGCCAGCCTGACGAATAATCTCATGACCAGGTCTGAGGAAAAGATGATAGGTGTTACTCAGAATAATCTGTGCATCCATCTCCTTCAACTCTTCTGGACTCATCGTTTTTACAGTCGCCTGTGTTCCTACAGGCATAAAGGTTGGTGTCTCGATAATACCATGCGGTGTATGTACGCGTCCCAGACGCGCACCGGATTGTTTACATGTTTTGATATGTTCATACGTAATTGCTGCCATTGGTTTTAATCATCCTCTAAAATTAATCGTTATGCCAAGATTATCGTGTAAATCAATAGATCAACATGGCATCGCCAAAACTGAAAAAGCGGTATTGCTCTTGGATCGCCTGCTCATAAGCATGCATGATATGCTCTCTGCCTGCAAGAGCACTTACCAACATAACCAGTGTCGATTTCGGCAAATGGAAGTTCGTAAGCATGCCATCTATAACCTTGAAGGTGTAACCTGGATAGATGAAGATTTTGGTCCAGCCGCTGCTTTCCTGCAGCTCACGACCCTCAAACTTGCTGCCTACGGTTTCAAGCGTCCGGCAGCTCGTTGTACCTACTGCGAATATACGATTGCCACGTCTTTTCGTTTCATTAATCAGATCCGCAGTTTCTTGAGACAAAGAGTAATACTCCTCATGCATGACATGATCTTCAACAACATCAACAGACATGGGCCGGAAGGTTCCGAGTCCAACATGCAGTGTAATGAATGTAACGTTTACTCCTTTGGCACGGATCTGATCCAGCAGCTCATCCGTAAAATGCAGTCCAGCCGTTGGGGCTGCTGCTGATCCTTCGTGTTTTGCATATACCGTCTGGTATCTTTCACGGTCATCCAGTGTCTCTTTGATATAAGGAGGCAAAGGCATTTCGCCCAAACGATCCAGAATCTCCTGAAAGATTCCATTATAAGAGAACGTCAGCATGCGCGCGCCCATTTCGCCTTCTTCATCAATGACGGCCTTAAGCTCGTTCCCGAATACAATAACAGAACCGGCTTTAAGTTTTTTCCCTGGTTTGACAAGGGCTTCCCAACGATCGCCCTCCACATTTTTCAGCAGAAGCACCTCAGCCTTAGCCCCGGTGTCCTCTTTCGTGCCGAATAAGCGGGCCGGCAAAACACGAGTATCATTCAAGACCAATGTGTCACCAGGCTCCAGAAAGTTGATAATATCAGGGAACGAGTGATGGTTAACCTCACCGCTCTCCTTGTTTAAGGTCAGCAGCCGGGACGCCGTCCGATCAAGCAAAGGCGTCTGTGCGATCAGCTGCTCCGGTAGTTCAAAATCATATAAGTTCACATTCATCTTCAATTCATTCCTTAACAATAGTCGCATTTTGATAATAGTGTTTCAATATTTCCTGGTAATCATACCCTTCATCTGCCATACCTTTGGCCCCCCATTGAGACAAGCCCAATCCGTGACCGTTACCCTGACCAATGAACATGAAGGTCTGACCCTGAGTCACTGCTCTGGCTTGACCATCACCGCTCATAACGACAAGAGCATTACCGGATGATGTGCCCGTTCCAGAAGCGGATAAAACCGCTGCTCCTTTAGAACCGGTTTTACTTGATGTTTGCCCGTCAGCGCCTAATACAGTATAACTTCCGGTCCCTGCAATATCAAATAAAGTGCTCGGCAATCCCCCAAGTGCGGAACGATACGTGTCTGCATACTTGACCGTCAACGGTTGTCCGTTCGCACTGACTTCAAGTGCTCTTCCTGAAGGCCCGCGCTTCGTGACTTCCAATGTAGAGATGGACGCCGGAACGGTCGTCGTTGTTTTTCCTTGCAGAGCTTTAACCAAAGCAGCTGATGTAAATGGTCCTCTTACCCACGCGTAATCATTGGACTGTGCCACTTTCGCCAAAACCACAGCCTCGGTGCCTGGGTTCATTTTGGCTACCGGTTCAACCGTAGATTGAATGAGTGGTATGGGACGTACATTGGTATTTTGGGCGGTAACCGTCACTTTGGACAATCCTGCATCTGTTTTTGTTGTCAGTTCTTTGACATTGTCCTCACGGATATATCCACTTACCCCTGAACTTAGCAGCACATGGTACCACGTATGTAACCCAGCTTGGGCCGATGCATCCCCAGGGCTGTCCACATTACTGAACACACCTGCCCCACCATTCCATACTTCGGATGGGTGAGCTGTTTGTCCACCCGCATTGGAAGAGAACACAGCCTCAACGATTTTACCGCCGCTTTTAATAACTTCCCCCGCAGTTGCATCTACGGCACTCGTCACTTTATCGTTCTCCGAACTAATTCCGTTATACGCTTGGCTGAGTGTCGTATCCACCACATTGGCGATTTTAAAACGATCGCCTTGTTGAAGCGCGTAAGAGCGAGCTGCGACTGCCTGAACTTTTAGGGCCTCTGCTGGCCAGGATGAATATACTTCAGCCCCAACAACCGAGTATAGATATTGTTCAAGTGGGACGACATTGACCAAAGCCAAATCGCCGCCTACGATGCTAATTTCCATGTCTCCCCGGTATGTCCGCTCAGAGCGTTCTAACACTTTAATCCCGCTTCCATCACCTTGCACAAAAGCTTTGGCTTCACTGCCTGCGATAGTGTAATGTGGAACAGTTTTCAGTGTATCCGTGCTTAATCCCGCATCCTGACGGATCATGAGCCCAGCACTGTTAGTTACAGGGGTTAAGCTCACTCCGGGTGCTTTGGCTTCCACATTCTTTTGCACTGCTGCCAGTTCCGCATCCGTAACCGCTTCTCCAACCCATACCGAATATCCTTGAGCTCCGCCAGTCAATTGCAGTACCGTGTAGGCACTGATTCCTCCTGATAAGAGCGATGCCTGTGCAGCCTCAGCTTCCTGGAGTGAACTGTAGCTCCCTGCAGACAAACGCTTGCTTCCGGTTACCGCTGCCTTTTGACCACCCATTTGAGCTGCAGCCACTTTTTGCACTCGTGCTACTGCTTGTGAAGCCAAAGCTTCTGTTGCATAATTCCCCGTATACAGCTGGTACGTTGCCTTACCGCTCAACGTCGTGGTGAACAGCAATGGTTTATCGCTGGTTGCCTGCAATAATTTTGCAGCTGCGGCTGCAGTCTTGTAGTCCCCGGTTTCCAGCACCTTTACTCGGAAGCCATCCGCACTGAAACGAATTTGACCAGCAGGAAGGGATACACCCGCCCCACTCTCTGATCCAATGCTCCATTTACCAGTTGATTCAAGTGTAATAAGTGGTGTTGTCGACTTATACGTACTTCCCAGGTTCGCAAACATCGCTACCCGGATCATCTGTCCATCACTCTCTGCAGCAAAGGCAGGCACTTGCAGACATCCTACCGTCAATAAAGCGGCAGCCAAAACCTTTAACCGCCGGCTCCACTTCTTCGTTTGTAATGCTTTCCCCACGTTCAAACTCCTCTCCATGCAGTTTCTACAATTTATATCGGGTAGATTTCTTGAAAACTTCAACTTTCTTTATAAAGAAAGATCCGCGAGTTACTTTCCGTCTCTTGGTGGTATAGGCAGACCCAGATGATGATAAGCGAGATCCGTAACGATCCGGCCTCTTGGTGTACGCTGAATCATACCGATCTGCAGCAGATATGGCTCATAGACATCTTCAATGGTCTGACTTTCTTCACCAATTGTAGCTGCTATCGTATCCAGGCCAACAGGACCTCCGCGGAAACTGGTAATCATGGATGTAAGCATCTTGTGATCGATTTCGTCCAATCCACGTGGGTCAATCTGAAGTCGTTTCAAAGCCTCTTCAGCCAGTGCTTGGGTAATAATTCCATCGCCACGTACCTGAGCGAAGTCGCGTACCCTTTTCAGCAATCGATTGGCAATCCGCGGTGTCCCACGGGAACGCAGTGCAATCTCTTCTGCAGCATCACCAACAATCTCGACACCCAGAATTTCAGTAGATCGTGAGACGATGTACGCCAGCTCATCTACCGTATAAAACTCCAGACGGCTAATGACACCAAACCGGTCTCGAAGTGGTGCAGACAGCAAGCCTGCACGTGTCGTAGCCCCGATCAGGGTAAACGGCGGAAGATCCAGCCGAACGGAACGAGCACTTGGCCCTTTCCCAATCATAATATCCAACGCAGAGTCTTCCATGGCGGGATACATCACTTCTTCAACGGTACGATGCAGACGATGAATTTCATCAATAAACAGGACATCGCCTTCCTGTAAATTCGTCAGCAGCGCAGCCAGATCGCCCGGGCGTTCAATCGCCGGTCCCGACGTGGTGCGCAGGTTCACGCCCAACTCGTTAGCAACGATATTGGCAAGTGTCGTTTTACCAAGTCCGGGTGGACCATAGAGCAGCACATGATCCAATGCTTCATTGCGCAATTTGGCAGCTTCAATATATACTTTCAAATTTTCCTTGACCTTGTTTTGTCCGATATATTCATTCAGATACCGGGGACGAAGACTCAGTTCAACATTCTGATCCTCCATCATCAGGTTGGCGGAAATAATGCGGTCATCCATGTTCATCCCTACCTTTTTTTGTGCGGGCTACTGCTATATGTTATATGCAAATTTAACTAACCCGTAAACAGCATTTGCAGCGCACGTTTCATCAACACATCAACAGAATCCGCCGAAGTGACATCCTTTTTCAACTTAAGCCACACTTTATCAAGCTCACTGTCTGTATAACCGAGAGCCTTCAAACCGTCACGGGCCTCATCCCATGCAGAACCACTTCCTGCTTCCTCCGAAGGTGGTGCAAACAAACCTGTAGCATACGCCGCTGCACCAAAACCGTCCAGCTTGTCTTTGAGGTCCAAAATCATGCGTTGCGCCGTCTTCTTGCCGATACCCGGCAATTTTGTCAGGAACGTCAAATTCTCCTGATAGATCGCTGTAACGACGTGGTCCGGTGTACCACCTGCTAATATACCAAGCGCCACCTTTGGTCCAATACCGGATACTTCAATCAGTTTGCGGAACAAACGCTGTTCTTCCCGTGTAACAAAGCCAAACAGAAGCATCGCGTCTTCACGCACATGGTGATGGGTATACACCGTAATTTCGCCTTCCTGCTTCGCAAACGCAAACGGATTGGGACAGAATACACGGTACCCCACACCATGAACATCAAGCACAATATATTCATTCTCTACATGTACGAACTGTCCTCTTAGAAAATCAATCATTTTCGCAATACCTCATTCAACTTGGAATTTAATGTATAAGAGTGCGCGTGACACACGGCTACAGCCAAAGCATCTGCTACGTCATCCGGCTTCGGAATAGCCTGCAAACGCAAAAACATTTTGACCATTTCCTGCACCTGCCGCTTCTCTGCCTTACCATATCCCACGATCGCCTGTTTGATCTGCATTGGGGTATACTCCGCTATGGGCAAGCCCTTCTGTGCAGCAGCAAGCACCATAACACCTCTCGCTTGGCTGACAGACATCGCTGTAGTCACGTTCCGGTTAAAAAACAGTTTTTCCAGTGCCACTGCATCTGGCTTGTATTTATCAATTAACTGCACCATGCCCTCATAAACGTGAAGCAACCGTTCTTCTTCAGGTGTATGGGCTTCCGTCTGAATGCAGCCATATTGTACGGGTACCACTTTGCTACCGATCTTATCCACAAATCCAAAACCGACAATCGCAATCCCCGGGTCAATTCCCAAAAAACGCAAAACCATCTCTCCCTTACAATAAAGCGAACATATGTATCGTTCATTTCATTATAACAAAAGATAGACCCTGCGGCAGGAAAAACTTTATCTATTCTCTGGTAGCGTTTGGTTCGACATAAAAAGGGCTTTTCTGCATGGTCATGTTCCGCTTGCGGCTATCGTTTTTCCTACGACAAAAAGGACATCTTTCGATGCCCTAAGACTGATTCCCTAGTCTAATATGGGATTCGCTTCATTTATCCGCCATTTTGAAGCTCTTCTTTATGCGGCCCATCAATGGCATAATCGCTAAACGTAGAAATCACGCTGTTATATTCATCTTTGTCTTGTACACGGATACCCTGCTGTAATTGCTCCAGTACTCCTTCAGGCAGAGAACTTTCCAACGATCCGACGTCCATCTGAAAAAAAGTACGAATGACTTTCTCTTCTGCCGGTCGACCTTCATAAAGTTTGAGATTCCCCACTGCATCCACACTGATATAAGCCTGTTCCTTGCATAACGGGGAAAGATCATCCACATGTTCCTTGATTTGCAATGTATCCGAGGTGACCACTTCAGCTTCCCATTCCGGATGTTGTTGCAACAATACTTTTAATTGCGGTAAAGCCATTTTCCCCAATTGTTCTGTTTCTACCCCGCATATATAATGCGTCTCCAAAACAACCGAAGTTAAACGATCAGGTTCAGAAGAGAGCTTTGCCAATATGGTTTGTACCTCTTCCTCGGAACGTTCTTCCATGGTCACAGGCCCCATTACCGCAGCTGCTTCACCAAAGTTAGTGGTTAACAATCGTTGAATGTGAGAGGAAATCGACAATCCGCTGTAGGCCAGTATCGTTATGGCCACCAATGAAGCAGTCATCCATGCAGTTCGTTTCCAGCGTCGCCAGCGTCTTTTGAATTGTTTCCTGAATTTAGACGTGTTCACATGAACCCCTTCTATCACTTTTTTAAACCTAGTGTGACCGAAAGGATTATGCTTTATGCAAAATAAACCCAGTGTGCGGAACCCAGATACCTTCGTATTACGTTTAGAAACACAAAAGTGGACTATCTATAAAAGATAGTCCACTTCTTTTGGATCGGGATGACACGATTTGAACATGCGACCCCCTGGTCCCAAACCAGGTGCTCTACCAAGCTGAGCTACATCCCGT
>NZ_JBFOLB010000003.1:0-43701 GCF_047246825.1 Paenibacillus xylanilyticus
TATTAGCTACCGTTTCCGGTAGTTGTCCCAAGCTTGAGGGCAGGTTGCCTACGTGTTACTCACCCGTCCGCCGCTAAGTATCAAGGAAGCAAGCTTCCTATCAACTCCGCTCGACTTGCATGTATTAGGCATGCCGCCAGCGTTCGTCCTGAGCCAGGATCAAACTCTCCAATAAAGATGAATTTCAGCAGCGCGGTTAAACGCTATGAAAATCATCTGGGGTATTGAAAAGAGCGATTAGCTCATTTTGAATCTGACGATTCATTGTAAATCATAAGTTACTTTTCCATTTGTTCAGTTTTCAAGGAACTTGTTGTCCGTTTCTGTCGACGTTTGTCAACCGGACAGGATATTTATTATATCATGTTAACCAACTATCTGTCAACACTCTTTTTCGTCATTATTCAAACCATTTCGACAATCACTCGTTTGAAGCGACAAGAAATAATATACCATGATCCAATTTAATTAGCAAGCACTTTTTCAATGTTTCTTTAAACTCCGCTTCCTATCTATTGGCGCCAGATAAATATTCGCTTCATCGCCGTCAGATGCCCTTATATATAACGTTGTTCTAATGAACCCGTTTGATGTGAGTGATCCAAAACTTCTATAATGAGGTATATACAATAAAGAAATAGCAATGACATAACATCATCTTATACCGTTCTTCATCTTGGCCGCTTATTACATAGGAAGATTTACTGCTTATTACTCCATTTGAGGTGATTACATTTGAAACAGTGGCTGAAGAATATTCGCAAAGGGTACGGCAAGAAACTTTTGTCTATCCACGCTTGGAACGCCTGGATCGTTGTCATCCTTGCCATCTCGGGTCTTATGTTAGTCGGTGGCTTCTGGCGTGAAATACTCGGTATTGGACGCCTATGGTTAAAATGGCTTCATATTGTTGTTGGCTTGGCAATGCTGGCACCCGTTGTGTATTACTTACTTCTGGCAAGTAAACACTGGAAACAATTACGGAACAGACCGTGGCAAAAAGTGAACACAATCATCGTGCTTGCGCTCCTGGTTGGCTGGCTGATCTCAGGTATAGTATTATGGCAGTTCAAACTTGCAGGACCACGATGGTCCAATTCCGCGCTGCTTATTCATGATTTGCTGACCTGGGTGGGTCTGCCCTATATTATCTACCACTCCATCACCCGGACCAAATGGTTAAAAGATTCTTCGCGTCGTGCGGTGAAAGCATCCTCATCGTTGGAAGGCACCAGTCATACAGCTGACTTAGCAGGCACATCTGACGAAAATGCAACAGCAGTTGCTACTGCACTCACACCTCCTGGAACGGAGCGTGCCTCTGCGGCAAACTCACCTGATCAGCCCGAGAAACCCCAACCCGTGTATACACGGCGTGCGTTTATTCGGTCAGCAGTAGGTGTGGGATTAGCCGTAACTCTCGGCCCTACCTTTGTATCCTGGGTAGGGCGGAACCTTAGCATCGATAACAGCATCGATAGCATGCTGGAGAATGACCCTAATCGGTTGAATCCTTTACCGCAACCTGCAGCTGCCTCTTCACCTCCCATTGGAGGAGGAGCAGAAGGTCATTTCCGGGTATATACGGTAACTCCCATCCCTTCCTTTTCGAATGAAAACTGGTCATTCCGGATCGATGGGCTTGTTGAACGGGCACAGGTCTGGAACTGGGAACAGTTCGTGAAGCTCGCGCGCACCGTACAGGTCAGTGATTTTCACTGTGTAACTGGCTGGTCTGTGTATAAGAATACTTGGGAGGGTATCTCACTCAAACAACTTCTGACTCAAGCCGGGGTAAAACCTGAAGCACATAGTGTGAAGTTCTATTCCGGAGATGGGGTTTATACGGATGCCATTACGATGGATCAAGCACAAATGGACGATATCATGGTGGCCGTCATGCATGATGGGAAGCCCATTCCAGCAGATCTTGGCGGGCCGGTACGACTCGTCATTCCTCAGATGTATGCCTACAAATCGGTAAAATGGTTAAATCGCATTGAACTCATCGATAGCGAACATATTGGTTACTGGGAAGAACGAGGATATGACAAGGATGCATGGCTTACGGGTGCATCTCAGCGTATCCCCAATATCAGTTAATCCGATTTAACAAATGTCGAGCACTTTAACTATGAAAAATAAATACAGGTGAATAGCAAAAACCCCCGATCCACCTATTCGTGGTCATTCGGGGGTTTTTTAATGATTTTCTTAGCTATCAGGTTAGCCTTGCTGATTCAAAAGTCGAACGAGTTCATCCTCATCCTCAATCGTCGGAATGCCCAGGTCATGGGCTTTGGCTAGCTTGCTGCCTGCCTTCTCTCCGGCAATGACGAGGTCTGTCTTTTTGGAGACACTGCCAGTCACCTTCGCTCCCAAGGCCTCAAGTCTTTGCGTTGCCTCGTCTCGCGTCAGTTGATGCAGGGTTCCGGTCAACACGACCGTTTTGCCACTGAAGAAGGAATCTTCCACAACGGCTGCGGGAGCCTCAGGTGCCTGAGCTTTCACGCCCAAATCCAGCATCTTCTCGATGGCAGCCTGAGTAAACGGATCTGCGAAGAATGTTACGATACTTTCCGCTACAATGCCGCCTACATCTGGTAGTTCAACCAGTTCTTCCACGGTTGCATTCATAATGGCATGCAGATCACGATAATGATCAGCCAGCATGCGTGTCGTTGATTTACCGGTATTCGGAATACCCAGCGCGTATAGGAATGATGCAAGGTCACGATCCTTACTGTGCTCCAGCGCAGCGAGAAGGTTGTTCGCTTTCTTTTCACCAAACCGCTCCAGCTTCACCAGGTCATCAAACTGCAATGTGTACAGATCAGCTGGTTCACGCACGCTCAACTCATCGTACAGCTGAATCGCTGTCTTCTCACTGAATGTCTCAATGTCCATCGCATCACGGGAAGCAAAATGAGAGATTCGGGCCACAGTCTGTGGTTTACATGCCAATTTGTTATTACAGAACAGATGAGCACCGCGCTGCTCGAGCGGGAATCCGCAAGCCGGGCACTGCTCTGGATATATGATCTCTTCACCATCGCTCTCTTCGGTCACTTTACCAAGGATCTCAGGGATGACGTCATTGGAACGGCGGATAAAGACCCGCGTGCCCAAGGCAAACTTCAGGTTTTTGCGCTCGATATCGCCCACATTATTCAACGTGCAGTTCGAAACCGTTACTCCAGCAAGTTCAACCGGTTCTACGCGAGCCAGCGGAGTCACCTTGCCGGTACGGCCAACATTCCATACAACGGAGTTGAGAACGGTTGTGGTCTCTTCTGCCTCAAATTTATATGCCACAGCCCAGCGTGGGAACTTATCCGTATAACCAAGCACTTCACGTGTGCGCATGTCGGTAATTTTGATAACAGCTCCATCAATCAGGTAGTCGAGCTGTCCCCGATTCTCCTGAATGGCGGCAAGCTGTTCCATCACATCATCGAATTCATGAAAGTACGTAATCGATGGATTAACTTTGAAGCGGTTCTCCCGGAGAAAATCCATCATCTCTTGATGGTTGGCAAATTGAATATCGTCCGAGTACCCTACGTTGTAAAAATACGCATTAAGCCGACGCTCTGCTGTCGTCTTCGGATTCAGGTTGCGCAAAGCTCCGGCTGCTGCGTTACGGGCGTTTTTCAGCGGCTCTGCTGCCGTTTCATTGTACCGGTTGAGAACGGACAGATTCATGATGCCTTCGCCCTGCACTTCGATCGTACCGTCGGTATACGGGATTTTGAGCGGGACGGATTTGATCGTTTTTACTTGTGCCAAAATCCCCTCGCCTACGGTTCCGTTCCCCCGTGTAGAGGCCTGCACCAATTCACCATTGGTATATGTCAGGTTCAGGGTCAGCCCATCGAACTTTAACTCGATGACATAGCCAGGTTCCGGTAACGGATTATCCGGGTTTTTGCTGTTATAGTCATTCACCAGCTTCAGCACACGGGTATTCCAGCTTCGCAGCTGCTCGATGTTTTGGGCTTTGTCCAAGCTCCAGAGCGGGGAAAGATGACGATGCGGGGTAAACCCCTTCAGCAGCTCGCCACCCACACGCTGTGTTGGAGAATCAGGCAATACCATCCCGCTCTCCTGTTCAAGCGTAACCAGTTCGTCATACAGGAGATCATATTCCTTGTCACTGATCTGCGGCTGATCCATCGTGTAGTACTGATAATTATGCTGGTTCAGCTCGGTCACGAGTTGCTCCATCCGGTGCATCGGGTCCATACAGGGCCATCCCTCCGTTAATTTAATCTATGTAGAACGAACACTCAAAATTGCACTTGAACTAAGCTGACAGAACAACTTTCCGATCGCTGTTATCCCCAGATTTCTTTAATTACTTTTAAAGGGGGAAACCCGGGGATAAAGGCGAAGAGTATGCTTACGAAGCAGCTTTCCTTAGGAAAGCTTTTAGCTTCACTTCTTCAAGTTATTTCTACCCTCTTCGTTATTGTGCAATATTGAAGTTTCGTTCTTAATCTATTCTACTTTGGTAATTGGGGCAAATCCGGCGAGCAAGCGTTTCACACCTACCGGGGCCGGGAATGCAATCTGCAGTTCCGTGTCATTGCCGGTGCCTTTCACCGCAACAATGGTACCTGTACCCCATTTGCCATGCTGTACTTTATCCCCTGCCTTGAAGCCTGCTTCACTATTCGAAGCTGCAGGCTTGGAGGCAGATGATGGCGCAGCATATGTTGGGCGGGAGGTACTTGTGGTCACACGCGAAGTTGGCGTGGAGGCGGTAGCCGAGGAGCCACTTCTGCTCTGCTGTTCAAAGAGCTTAGCCGCACTTCCTCCACCAAAGTTGCTTCCGCCACTGGAGCCGAGTCCACGGCCACCGTACGATCCTCCGGCATTAGCACCGCGACGGTAACGGTCACGGGCAATAGATGTATCTTCTTTTAGCTCATCCGGAATCTCATCCAGGAAGCGGGAAGGCGGGTTTGCCGTTGTTCGTCCGAACAAGGTACGCATCTGCGCACAAGACAGGAAGAGCTGTTCTTCTGCACGAGTGATTCCTACATAAGCAAGTCTGCGTTCTTCCTCCAGCTCTTCATTATCCATAAACGCCCGGCTGTGCGGGAAGACACCTTCCTCCATACCCACGATAAAGACAACCGGGAACTCCAGACCTTTGGCACTGTGCATCGTCATCAGGGTAACCGCGTCACTCTGATCCTCTTCATCATCGTTCATGCTGTCGATATCTGCGATCAATGCGAGATCGGTGAGGAACGAGACCAGTGTTTTGTCTTCATTATTTTTCTCAAATTCCATGGTTACAGAAAGGAACTCTTCAATGTTTTCCAAACGTGCACGGGATTCAAGTGTATTTTCATTTTGCATCTCAAGGCGATATTGACTCATCTCCAGAATCTTCTCGGTCAGTTCGGTTACGGACAGATACTCTACCATCTGATGCAGCGCGGCAATCATGTCATAGAACTCGACCAGCGCATTCCGCGTACGACCTGCAAAACCGAGATCATCCACAACCTGAAGTACACGGAAAATCGAAATTCCACGTTCTCCTGCAGCAGCTGCCAGCTTCGCCACGGTTGTATCACCGATGCTGCGTTTAGGCACATTAATAATCCGGGTAAGGCTGATATCATCGTCAGGGTTGGATAGCAGGCGCAGATAAGCCAAGATGTCTTTGATCTCTTTACGATCATAGAACTTGATGCCGCCGACAATCTGGTACGGAATATCAGACTTGATCAGAATTTCCTCTATAACCCGGGACTGGGCGTTGGTACGGTACAAAATGGCATGATTTTGATAGGATTTGCCGTTCTTCACGTTTTTACTAATCTCAGAGGTAACAAAGTATCCCTCATCATGCTCGGAGTCTGCACGGTAGACCTTGATCTTCGAACCACCCTCTTTGTCCGTCCACAGCTTCTTCGGTTTACGTCCGGAGTTAAGGCCAATGACCTCATTCGCTGCATTCAGGATGTTGGACGTCGAACGGTAATTCTGCTCCAGCATAATGGTCTGTGCCTCTGGATAGTCTTTCTCAAAGTTTAGGATGTTGCTGATATCGGCACCGCGCCAGCGATAGATCGATTGGTCACTATCCCCTACGACGCAGATCCGGTGATGACTGTCAGCCAGCATGCGGCACAGCATGTACTGCGCACGGTTCGTATCCTGATACTCATCGACGTGAATGTACTGGAATTTCTTTTGATAAAAGTCGAGGACTTCCGGCACTTCTTTGAACAGTTGAATGGTCGCCATAATGAGATCGTCGAAATCGAGCGAATTGTTGGCTCTCAGACGTTTTTGGTACATTTTATATACCTTCGCCACAATGCCTTCAAAATAGTCGCCAGCCTGCTTCTCATACTGGTCGGGACCGATCAATTCATTTTTCGCGGTACTCATCATCGCCTGAACGGCTTTTGGTTCGAACTTCTTGGTGTCGATATTCTGGTCTTTCATACAACTGCGGATAACGGATAATTGGTCGGATGAGTCCAATATACTGAAGTTAGAAGTAAAACCGATCCGTTCAATGTCACGGCGCAGGATGCGCACACACATGGAGTGGAACGTGGATACCCAGATGTCGCGGCCCTGTGAGCCACCTACGAGCTGGGATACCCGATCCTGCATCTCACGAGCGGCTTTGTTCGTAAACGTAATCGCCAAAATGCCCCATGGGGGTGTCTTGCGTGTTGCGATAAGGTAAGCAATCCGGTGTGTCAGCACCCGGGTCTTACCACTGCCCGCTCCGGCCATAATCAGTAACGGACCATCGGTTGCCTCGACGGCTTGCCGCTGAGGGGTGTTAAGCCGTGCCACGGCATCATGTATATTTACAGGTTGCATGCATGCATGCTCCTTTCGTTGGTTGATCGATATATAGCATAATGAAGGGTTACACCTGCCACTCCGATGACAGAATAAGCTTCCGATCGCTGTTATTCCCGGATTTTTTTGATTCACTTTTATAAGGTGAAAATCCGGGAATAAAGGCGAGCGCTCCGCTTCTTCAGCTTACTTCTGTCCTCTACGTTTTCGTGTAAACATCATTGCGCTCATAACTTTTTTATTAGTAGGGCAAAGTTCTATTTTAACAGATCGTGAGGGGAAATTGGGGGAATGGTAAACTAAACCGATTAAACCGTTCCTTTTATGGCTTGTACCGTCTCGAGTGCCTTCTTCAAATCGCTGTACACAATGTTACCCACGACGACGGTGTCCGCAACTTCAGAAGCTTGTGCTGCTTTCTCAGGATCGTCGATTCCCCCGCCATAAATGAGATGTGCGCGATCCAGTTGTCTATGCGTCTCACCAACCAGCTCCATATCTCCAAACGTTCCGCTGTACTCCATATATACAATAGGAAGATTGAGCAGTCGCTCTGCAGCCTGGGCGTACGCCACCGCAGCCCCTGTAGTCAGCTCCGTGTCCGCTCCAGTCAAACGCGCTACGGTGGAGTCCGCATTAAGCACAATATACCCTTCGGCAATCAACAGGTCCCACGGGATAAGGTAACCAAAACGTTCGATGGCTTGTTGGTGATGCCCAATCATCCATTTGCTGTCTGTTGCATTCAGCACCATCGGGATCAAATATCCGTCAAAACCAGGGACAACCGCCTCCAGATCGGATACTTCCAGCACACAGGGCAGCTCGTAGCGTCGTACGCGGGACATCAGGTCTACCGTGTTATCATAGGTGATTCCCGAAGACCCACCAACGATGATGGCATCGGTCCCTGACATACATACCAGATCCAGTGCTTCATCCGTGATTTCCCGGTCGGGGTCGAGCTTAAATACGTGTCTCCACTGCTTAATCATGTCTATCAACGAACATTCCTCCAGAGGTTCTTCTGCATCCTAAAAAGCTTGTAAACTAAGTCTAAGTCAGCAGGCAGTGAGTGTCAATGTTCGCATAAAAAGGGGAACAAAAAATCACAGACTTTTCCCTATAAAACGCAGGAATCAGTCTGTAATTTTGAAGAGAAGGTTGCTATATCGTGCTATGAATCAATCAAACAAGTATTTGAGTAAAATGAAGGTCTATTTCTGAGGTGATTGGAATGAGACGCTTAACCATGTTCAGGTTTAAGGTGAGGTGGATTTAGTGCCATGACCCTTCAAAGAAGGCTGCGTGTCCTTGCATGATAAGTGCAGTGAAAGTGTTGATTTGCAGCATACAAATATTACGGCCTCCAGGCAAAGCGAGTATTCATCTGATCCAGCTCTTCTTCGGTCAACACATCTGAATAGACGCCGTAAACGCCCCACTTTTCATAGTTGGCTACCTGTTTGGTATCATTAATGGTATGCACGTAAGTAACAGCACCCGCCTTCTTAAGCTTGGCGACGAAATTCTGATTCACTTTGTATTCCGGCATGGTTACGGCATCAATATCATTCTTTTCCACAAAATCAAGGACCTGTGCTTCGGTATCCTGCGTTGCATAGAGGGTATAGATAATGGACGGGAACGCATAGATTTCTTTCACTGTTTCCAGCATGGGCTCATTATAAATCTGCACGACGATGCGATCCAGTACGGAAGGATCCTTCTTTTGGGCAGCGTTGACGAGAGAAGAGAGCACCTGCTGAATATCCTCATCTTTCTGCTCCTTCGTATCCGTTACGATATACATATCGGGATATTGCGACAGCACATTAATAATGCCGTCTGCATCCATGGGTTGATACATGCCCAGAATCGGTGTATTCATAAATTCATCATGCGTAAGCGCCCCTGCCTGTTTATCTTCAGGAAGCTCCTCCTCCTGCCCCAGCAGTTTGCTCATATTAGCAGTCCATTCATGTCTGGCTACCGCTACACGATCCGAAGTAAGCATGAAGTCGATCTCAAACACTCGCGTGCCCTTCTCATAATTGGCAATCATCGCTTCATAAGCGTTGGTATAAGGCTGATCACGAATACTGCCCATTGCGTGAGCAATCAGTCGAAAGGCTGTAAATCCGTCGTGCTGTTCCTCGCTTTGACTCTCATAGGCAAAAAAGAGGGTACCCACGGTAACGATCAGTAGTGTGATGACGGCGGCGATTCGTTTCATATGAACTTCACATCCTTTAGGAGTGATATTGGGGAGAGGAAGTGTGTAGCTAATAAGATATAACAGCGTATGTGCGGGATTTCCTTTTTGATAGCTAACTACCCGAATTGATGAGGGGTAAAACAAAAAAGCCGCCCGGAGGCAGCTGTTAAATGGTGGTACGGTTGATTAGTTTGTTGGATCTAATACGCATTCTTGAGGCCATTTCGAATGGTCTCCCATATGATTTTGATATCGAATAATAAAGACCAGTTTTCAATATAAAAGATGTCCTGTTCGATCCGATCCTCGATGGACGTATCTCCTCTTAACCCTTTACTCTGCGCCAATCCTGTAATTCCTGGGCGGACGTGATGTTTAATCATATACTTCGGAATTTCATCGCGGAATTGATTGACGTAGTATGGACGTTCCGGCCTTGGGCCAACCACACTCATATGACCCAGCAGCACGTTGAAGAATTGAGGCAATTCATCCAGGCTGGTGCGTCTAATAAATGTACCGAATGCCGTTCGACGCGGATCATCCTTCGTGGACCAACCGGTGTCGACTACACCTTCAGGAATGACTTTCATGGAGCGGAATTTAAACATCATGAAGTTGCGTCTGTTTAACCCAACACGCTCTTGTTTGAAGATGACTGGTCCAGGAGAAGTCAGTCGTACTCCCAGTGAAACGATGACCATTACTGGGGAGGTCAGTATAATTGCAACAAGAGAAAACAGAATGTCGAACGCACGCTTCATCAATCGGTTCACAGCCACATCTAGCGGGATATCACGCACGTTAATCATCGGCATTCCAGCAAAGTTATCAAAATGAGGACGAGCCGGAAGATAATCAAAGAAGTCTGGAATAATCAGTGTCCGTACGCCGGCCTTCTCGCACACCTCAATGATATGCGGATACTTATCGTGAGCATCCAAAGGAAGTGCTAGGATCACCTCGTCGATCATACGAGTCGACAGGATTTCTTCCAACTGGTTGATCCGTCCCCTGATCGGCTTGTAGCGCTGCTGCTCCTCTTGATCCCAGCGACGATAATCATCGAGAAAACCATATACCTCGTACCCGAGATCAGGATAACTACGGAGGTTATCATAGAAACGTTTGCCTAAAGAACCTGCCCCAAGGATCAATACGAATTGACGGTTGAAGCCATTTTTGCGTAGTCTTCTCAGTTGAAGTTTGACGATGTATCGGTAGATCAGGGTAAAAGCAACGTTACCAATCATGTACATGGCCAGATATGCACGAGAGATGTCGACTTCCTTGAAGAAGAACATTAAGCTCATTAGCATAAAAAAGGCGATGCCATGGACCTGAACCAATTTCATGAATTCATCTACAAAACGTTTCTTCCGTTTAGGCATATAAAGGGAGGACATCACACCCGCAATGACGGCAAGTCCCCCGTATACTAAGCTCCATGCAAAGTACTTCTCAATTGGCAACGAACCATGGTTGATGAGCAGGTCACTTTCAAACTTCATCCACCAAGCCATTAAGAAGGAAAACTGTATCACCATGAAATCTGCCGCAATGTACAGTTGGGTCAAAAATTGCTGATTACGACGAATCATGTTTTCACCTCGGAAGATGTCTCATGAACTGCTGCCGTATGGCCGGATGCTGATTCTTTTTGTGGACCCGGCCGAACTAGTTTGTTGCTGATCAGAGACAAAGAAAATTTTAGTGAAATGCCGAGCCATACGGCTGTGTTGGTCAAAAGGCCATAGCGCTTGGCATAATGTTTACGGTGGAAAACCCACATTGCCCTATGAAACTCATAAATGATTTTCATAGGTTTGCGCCGGGCACTCCCACCCTTATAATGCACAATATATGTACGCGGGTAATAATAAATACCCCAGCCCGCCTCTTTGATGCGGTAACACCAGTCGATATCTTCCCCATACATAAAGAATGTCTCATCCAACCCGCCGACCTGGTCGATGGTCTCCCGGCGCACCAGCATGAACGCACCGACAAGACAGTCTACCGGATATTCATCATCCGGGCTGAGATGTCCGAGCTGGTACTGATTGAACTTCGGTCGATCCGGGAACATGCGTGAAATACCGAATGCATAATAAAATGACGCAGATGGTGTAGGAAATCCCCGCTTGCACGCTTTATCCAAGGAACCATCAGGAAGGATGACCTTGCAGCCGGATGCTCCCATTTCAGGATGACGGTCCATGAATCCGATCATAATCTCCAATGTATCCGTCTGCACGACCGTATCCGAATTGAGCAGTAGAATATAGCGTCCTTTGGCGATTTCCATGGCCTGGTTGTTAGCAACGGCAAAACCCGTATTGTCCCTATTGGCAATCATACGAACCTCTGGATATGCGTCACGGATGGCTTCTACGGTTCCATCATGCGATGCATTGTCGACAACAATGAGTTCATATTGAAAGGAAGTAATGGATTTATACACTGATGCGAGACAGTCCAGTGTCAGCTGGCGTGTATTGTAATTTACGATGATGATGCTGACATCAGGCCCATAGTTGTTATTATTTTTCGATCCCCCTCGTAAGGGAGCATCTGCTGTTACGACCATTTTGTAAAACTCCTGACTTTGTAATGCTGTGTTTATCTATTGAAAGTATAGCATATTATGGGCGAAGGTGTGGAAGGCATAGCCAATCTATAACTTATACCTTCTTCAAGACGTATATGAGCTTAAGAACAAGGTTATCAAGAGACGCTTGACGGTAAAAGGGCATTTTGGAAGCATATCTGATACGTTTAATCCAAGAGCTTCCCATGTGGTTTAAAAAACGCTGTACGTCCTTTTGCTGCTGAGCAGATAATTGATCTTTATGGAGTTGTAAGAACATCTTTGCTTGTTTGCTTAATATAAAATGATTTTCACCATTCACGAATCGACTCGATCTGTTTTTCCATTTCACGATCCAGCCTTCGCTGCTCCCACCCAAAACATTATTTTGATGTTGTCGATACAGGATCATCGGCTCTTCATCAAAAATGACCTCACCAAATGCACTAACATAAAGATAGATCCACCAATCATGCATAATAACCTGAGTTAGATCGGAAGGAATGTTCGACCTAACTTGCTGAAAGGCGACTGGATTCATGACCATAGTACAGCCCACGCAGCAGTTTTCGACCATGGCATTATACATGCTTAACGGCTTAGGAGGAAAGATTGGCCACACATTCAGATTGTTCAGATCCTGATCTACCATTTGTGTAGAAGAACAATACATAAGTGGTACGTTCGATTGACTCAATTCTAATTTAGATACTGCCCTACTAAGTTTGTCCGGCTTCCATACATCGTCCTGATCACAAAATGCGTAAAAATCGTATACAGGCTCCGTTTGTCGCATCAGTTCGAAAAAACTTCCAATCACGCCAAAGTTTTTACCCTCAATAACTCGAATCTGGTCCGGACGAGACTTAGTATACTCGCTTAACTTTTGAACAGTTTCGTCAGAAGATCCATCATCCCTGATAATAATTTGAACGTCTACCTTACTCTGTGCGAGAAGGCTTTCCATCTGTTCATCAATGTACTTTGCTCCGTTAAATGTAGAAAGCATAATGCATACTTTAGGTTTATTCACGTGTCACCTCAAAATCTGACTTTTCTACATTATATACGAAAACTCCCGCCCATTAGTAATAGAGCGAGAGTTACATATTGTGACTGCTATGTTTGTTGCTTTTTTAAAGATAAGCTAATAAAATCATGCAAACCCTCCCGCCATGAACGGAGATCTGCTAAACCGTTGGTCCGAATAGATAGATGGTCCATTACTGAATTACGCGGCCTAGGGGCTGGTCTGGAAAACTGGTCTGTCGTACAAGGCTCCAATTGCGCTTGAATGGATAACCCACCAACACTCTGAGCTTCCTCAAAGATGGCCTGAGTGAATTCATACCATGTACAAGTACCACTATTGGATGCATGATATATTCCATACATTTCTGTCTGCATAAGCTTTAGCAAAAATCCAGCCAAATCTACGGTATACGTAGGTGACCCTTTTTGGTCATGTACTACCTGTAACTTTTGTTTTTCCTGACCCAACTTCAGCATTGTTTTGACAAAATTATTCCCGTAAAGGCCATAAACCCAAGAAGTACGCACAACAAACCATTTGGAGGACAAAGACTGTACCAGTAATTCTCCTGCTCGTTTAGACTTCCCATACACACTATGCGGAATCGCATCATCGTATTCCTGATAGGGATGTACCGAGTTGCCATCAAATACATAGTCCGTACTAATATATATTAGTTTAGCTCCTGCTCTTTCTGCCGCTACAGTAACATTGCGTGTTCCAAGAGCATTCACCTTATACGCACTATCGACATCCGTCTCCGCTGCATCTACGGCTGTAAAAGCCGCACAATGAATGACCACTTCAGGTTGATATGATGAGATGACGTCATTGCACTGTACCTGATTCGTAATATCCATCTGATTCCGATCACAAGCAAGAACAGAATGTCCCTCTTTTTCCAAAAGAAGAACAACATCCCGTCCCAGTTGTCCGTTGGCTCCTGTAACCAAAACCTTCATTACTTCACGTCTCCCAATCGAGAGCCATATTGATTGGCATAGTACTGTTGATACACTCCTGTTTGAATACGGGTCCACCATTCTTTGTTATCGAGATACCATTGAATAGTCTCCTTGATCCCGGTTTCAAACGTATGCTTTGGCTTCCAGCCTAGTTCAGACATCGTTTTGGTTGGATCAATGCCGTATCTGCGGTCATGTCCTGGACGGTCCTGGACGTATTTGATTAGGGATTCTGGCTTGCCGAGTTGCTCCAAGATGGTTTTAACAATGTGCATGTTGGTTCGCTCATTATTGCCACCGATGTTGTATACCTCACCGTTACGTCCTTGATGAATCACCAGGTCGATAGCACTGCAATGGTCCTCAACGTAGAGCCAATCCCGGATGTTTAATCCATCTCCATACACAGGCAAGGCCTCGTCAGCAAGGGTACGGGAGATCATCAGTGGGATTAGCTTCTCAGGAAACTGGTAAGGGCCATAGTTGTTTGAACAGCGAGTAATATTCACAGGAAGGCCAAAGGTCTCATGGTATGCGCGAACGAGCAAATCCCCACCTGCTTTGGACGCCGAATAGGGGCTGTTTGGCTGCAACGGTGTCTCTTCCGTAAATAAGCCTGTTGGACCCAACGAACCATATACCTCATCCGTCGATACCTGAACGAACTTGGTGACATTGTGTTTTTTAGCAGCTTCAAGCAATACTTGGGTACCATTCACGTTCGTCCGTACAAACACGTCTGGTTCCAAAATGCTGCGATCCACATGAGATTCCGCGGCAAAGTTAACGACAACATCCACATCTTGGCTAATTAGGCGGTCCATCTCGGCAGCATCTGTAATATCTGCTCTGACAAAGGTATGACGTGCGTTGCTTTCAAGTGACTTTAAGTTTTCCAAATGACCTGCATACGTCAGCGCATCCACATTGATGATTTCGTAATTAAGATGCTGCTCCAGCATATATATCACAAAATTACTTCCAATAAAACCGGCTCCGCCGGTAACGAGCAGTTTCATACTCGCCCTCTCCTTATAAAGAATTGACCTTGCAGAATAATTATTCTGAGACAAATATTTGTCGGCCAGTTCCTAGTTTTTTTATTAAGCAAATAAGTTCACAGCTTTGGCATAAGATCTTCCTCAACAAGCAGGCTGTCACCTTAACTCTCCATTTTAAAACTCTCATATTTTTTTCATATTGGTTATTTATATGTCAAAATTGAATCAAAAGTTCCGCATTATCTTATCCAATATAGATTTAGGCAGAAGCTTGAATGCTACGGGCAGATTCCAAAAAAGTGATAAATATATGTAAGAACTAAAAACAAAAAGAACAAACCTTATGGAAGGTTTGTTCTTTTTGTTTTTGAAATTAGAAGTGTAAAAAAGGAACCATACTCAAGGAGATCCATCAAATAAAATAAATCTAACGTACCCCCAGTTCACCCAAAAATCCTGAGCATATTAAGACATAGTTATGATTCATTCACCTTTACAAAAAACATTGTAACCACAATTTATAGGTTCATATCAAATTTTATTCATGAACTATTCCCAAACTATTTTATAATTTATAGGGGCATATTGATAGGATTTATCTTTTGAAATAATAACAAAACCAATTTTATCCGTATCCTTTAAATCTTCTACATTTACATAAAACGTAAAGCCCGAATTAGTCAGCTTAGAATTACTAAAATAATCAGAAACGCTAGTTTTAGGAGCACCATATGAACCTGAATAGTACTTATTGCCGACTTTTAAGAAAACTTGTTCGGCAGTATCTCCAACATCTGAGTCGACCGCCCAGCCTTCTAGTTTAATTATCTTCTCACTCTTATCTAGAGTAATTGTATCTCCTGATATTAGAGAGCCGTTTACAGAATCAAGCCACATAAGACCTTCTTTTTGCTTTTCGTGTACCTGAAGATCCTCATACTGATTATAATTATCAAAATAACCACCAGGATATGATATTGATTTAGTAAATTCATGCAATGCAGGCTCCATAAACTCCAAAATAAAAACATCCGGGTTCGTAACATTCACATAATTTTTTAATTCTTCAGCATTTTCCCAGTGGATAAAGGTAAGTTCCGAAAAACTTTCAGCTAAGTTAGGCAACATAAACATGTATATATAACTATCTCCTAATATTAGGGCCTTTGGCAAATTATCATTATTAGGATTCACATAACGAAACGAAATACTATTACTACTTAAATTAAGATTATCAATTCCACCTCGGTTCTCTACTGCATTGTAACTTTCTTTATAAGTCCATTTGAAGTCAGTCTCTTCCATTTGAAGAACACTGTTTGACTTTCTAACGTATGGCTCAATTATGAAATCACTTTTATTTAGAACCTTAATATCGGGGATATATTTTTTAACTCGATTCATTAAATCAGAATAGGCTACAAATGCACCATTAGAATTCCAGTGTGATAAATCGTAATTTTGCGAATATACAACATCATGTTCCTTCGCCTTTAACAAACTTTCTTTAGTTGAAAATATGTCAACATTTGTGTTTTCACCCAAATAGTCAACAACTAAATCCGTCCTGGAATCCCCGCCAACTTTTAGTATGTTATCTGGCATATATTCGGGATATATCGTCTCTTTATCGGGGTTAACCATTGTTATAAATGGGATCCCCATACCGGTTAAATAATCACTTAACTGACTAAATTTCAAATTATACTGCGAATACTCGTCTTGTGTAGGTAGATCAAGATTCTGATATGCCCTCAGCATATTCGGATACATTAGATAAAGCCAATTGTCCTTACCTATGACAGTATCCGTCCTAGTTAATTTCCCAAACAAACTGTATTGCACGGTTGAATTAGCCTTTACAAGTTCATCCCTAAATCCCATATTGTCATTAAACCAAGATTCAAATTCCTCTATTAAATTTGCATTAATCCCCCCATCACCAGAAGTTATATCGGGAAATCCAGCTAGAGTCCTGTTTTCAGAGACCGATACTTTCCCTTGCATCTTGTTCACCATGATAAGAGGAGTTGCTATTGCAATGACAAATAAGATAATCATAAAAATATTAAACGCCTTAGCCGCCTTCATCTCCAAAACTCCTTAGAATCTAAAATAAATAAAAGGGTTGTAAGTTGATGTGACCATAAACATAATGCATATGATCAATAATAATGCAATATAAACATTTTGAATAAATAAGCTGAATCCATTATGTTCCTCATAAGCACCGACGTTTTCCCCTATATATTTGGATATTGGCAATGAAGCAATAGCAGCTATGATCAAAACCGCTAGAACCATCGGATCGAGATAATACCATACAGTAAAACCAACATTAAATGGAGTTTTAAATCCAAACATTATTTTTAAATAATCCAACGCATAACTTATATCAGGTGCTCTAAATAATACCCAACCTATTAGGACAATTAACATAGTGTACAACCATGTAAGGAATCTTGGAACTGCAACTTTAATATTGAATTTTTTTATGACACGTTCAATTATGAGAAACAGGCCATGCCACAATCCCCACAGCACAAAATTCCACGCAGCACCATGCCAAAGTCCCGTTACTATAAAGACAACCAATAGATTAAAATATACATTGCCTCTTCTATTACCGCCTAAAGGAATATATAAGTAGTCCCTAAACCAAGATGATAATGATATATGCCACCTTCTCCAAAATTCAGTTACATTTTTGGAAACATAAGGAAAGTTGAAGTTTTCTTTAAATTTAAAACCAAACATTCTAGCAAGCCCTATCGCCATATCAGAATATCCTGAAAAATCAAAATAGATTTGCAATGAGTAACAGATCGCCCCAATCCATGCAGTAGCCATGGTATTTTCATGAGATGGAAGACTGAAAATGTTATCAGCAACTTGACCAAGAGTGTTTGCAATAATTATCTTTTTCCCAAGACCTATAACAAATCGTCTTATTCCATAAGCAAAATCATCTACAGATACACTCCGATTATCAATTTGATCATGCACATCGACATATCTTACTATCGGTCCTGCAATTAATTGAGGAAAAAAAGACTTAAACAACGCAAACTTCAAGAAATTCTTTTGTACTTCCACTCGTTGAACATATACATCAATTACGTATGATAGGCCTTGGAAGGTGAAAAATGATATACCAATGGGTAATATAATATTATGCAATGGAAGACTCAAGTCCATTATGTTGTTGACACTCGATAAAACAAAATCAAAATATTTAAAGTAGAATAATAAACCACAATTGGCAACCACTCCAACTATCATGACTAGCCTGCAAATCAAAACATTATACCTTCTACGACAAAGATCAATAAGTAGTCCGAAAATATAATTTATTAGAATAGAAAGAATGATTACAAATACAAATCTAGGCTCACCCCAAGCATAAAAACCTAAACTAGATACTAGCAAAAATGCGTTTCGATACTCTACTTTTAGTAGATAATAAATAAGCAATACAAGAGGAAGGAAAAAAAACAGGAAAATTGATGAACTAAAAACCATTTGAGCATACTCCTCGCCTATATCTTAGTACCTAGCTTCACAGGCTACTTTTAGCTACCTTTAACTAGCACTCTTTTAATAGCTTTCAGTTGATTGACAACCCTGGGAGGTAGATGCTCACGTAGCTTAGATTTTATATAATATTTAATGGACCGTTGTCTGCCTATTGAACTTCTAATCCCATCTACAATTTCCCCGTGGTGTCTATACCTATACCTACCATTTTCAAAAACTGCCGTATTAATTTTTCGTAACATGTGATTTAAGTTAGTTATTTCTATCCTAGCTAGTTTGTCGGACATCACCCAACCTGGATAATACCCTTCAGCTTGAGCAATAAATGGATAAACCCTTTCAATCGCGTGCAATAGAGTGCCATCTATATCATTGGGCTCTTCTGGGAAATCTTCATATTTCCAATCAAACTCGATCAATGTTTTCAAAGCAGCAGGTCTAAACCAAAACATGGTGCCCAATGGCGCTATCGGCTCTTTGGAAATATCTAATGGAACATGCTCCATCCCAAGTTCATTTAACAAATTCTTGGTATTTTCAAAGTTATTTGACCACTCTAATCCAATTGTAGAATAATAAATTCCATGATTAGGAGGAGGTGGGGTTAATAGACCTAGTTTTGGATTTTCTTCGAATGTATCAATTATATTTTTGACATAATTTTTACTACCAAGTACGTTTTCAAAACATTTATACATAAATGACTCACCGACACTATATGGCTTGATTTGTGATGTTTTCTTATCATGCGCAAAACAAACATAATCATAGTCCATTATTACATCTTTACATCCAACTAAGAGAGAAGATACATCTCTGCCTCGATTTTCAATTACTCTTACCTCTAGTTTGTTGCAATCGAGTTTAGAAAAGACTTTAAGTATAGCTTCCTTCTTCTTCTCAGTGTCAGTAGTAATATAAACATCAGATTCAGCAGAGATTGATTTTGCGTAATTAAAGCACTCACCTAGCAAGTCTTCAAAGTAAAGATGCATAATCAAAGCTACTTTTTTGTCCTGATTACTAAGGGGCTTGCTAAAGTCTAAGGGTAATATATAGTTTGCTTGCATATTTTTTTTTATATCTGCCTGGTTACTTGTCCTTAAAATATTGTCCCAGATAAGATCAGTATCATATTCCAAATTTCTTCTTATATACTCATAAGTTTCTATTCCTACTTCCCCAGTATTGAATAGGAGATAGTAATCATAATAATCGAAGAATACCTTTCTTTTTACTATAGGGCATCTTCTTTTCAATAATTCAAGCGAGTAATAAGTAGTGGGTGCTTGAGTATATTCTATAAGGTCATCTGTATCAATGTATACATCACAAATAAAACCACTATCACTAAAATCTTTAGTAAAAACCCCCTCATGATACGCCATAGATTCAATATATGATCCGATCGGTCTCATTTCCCCCCAATATTTATGAAACTCATAACTATTTAACATCTTACTTCGAATTACAATAAAAAAAGACTGAATAAAATCTGGAATATACCCATATTTCATATGTCCTCCAGTCCAGTCATCTTCTGAACCGTAATGTTTAGTAATCCCCCAAAAATCGATTTTCCTTTTACTCATTTCATCAAACATCTCTTTAAACGGAAAAAAAGGCCCGAACATGGTATAGTTCATTAATATGAGTTCATCATAGGTAGAAAGATCACTCCACCCGATGTACTCTATTCCTTCCTTGTAGGCCCAAACGTCAAACCCTTTGTTTTCTCTCACCACGATTTCTTCCGTGAATTTTTCAAATATCTGACGGCCTTCCACTGAGAGTTTCCCGTTACAAACTACAACTAACCTATCTACATTTTTTTTTAAATCTTCTAGCATCACTGAAATGTAATTGTCTACCAATCCATCTTTGTCATAAAACAAAAAAATAGCTGCTCTTTTCATTTCTTTAACTTCCATCCCCATCATTCTCGCCCTTTCATCTTCCATCTACCAATACACTTTTATTCCATAACTCAAGAACCGTTTGAATCTTTTTGTTGCTTCCCCATATCTCTGGAGAGTCATATGGACGCTCTGGATATACACCATAATTTAATTTTATATTGAATTCATTTTTTCGCAAAAATTCTTCAACCATATCTTTCAAAGTAACTGCTTTTCCTGAACAACAATTAATAATTCCTTCAACCTCTTTTTGCAGGACACACAATGAAATCTGACGTGCTAATTCTTCAACAGGAATAAAATCATATTTATTGGTTCCTAATGTGAATGGAAATGTTTCTTTACCTTCTTCTTCCGCTTGAATAATTTTTGAGAATACAGACTTACTTTTGATATCATCACCATAAATATAAAATGCTCTCAACCATTGAAATATTGTATCTTTATCTTTCAAGAATACTTCCAGTGATTGACGTAAACTATTTTTTGCAATCCCATACATTGAGTAAGGGTTGGTCGGGGTTTTTTCATCAATTTCACCTTCATGGTAACCCACTTCGTGCATAGTCCCCATAACTGCAACATGATTCAATCCACCATTCACCATGTTCTTAATAAATTCATAATGTAAGTAGAGATTATTTAAATGCGAATCTGAATTATGAACAAAGCCATCTCTCCACGCCATATGCAAACAAACATCAGGTCTTCCTAATTGCTCAAAAATCTCTTTATTCCCTGAAAATATATTGTATTCCATTATATTAGCTCGAAGATCCACCCGCTCTGTGTTATTGTCAACAGCAGAAACGTTTATACCCATATCCAAAAGTGTTTTTACAACATAATTACCGATATAGCCACCTGCTCCAGTAACTAGTACAGTTCTGTTACTATACATAACTACACTCCCCAAATCTTTTTTTTCCAAGACTACCCCTGCAAGTATGCGGCACATACTTCTCCAACAAAACCAGAAGCCATAACCTGTCCCTTTTTTAGCCAAATTGCATTTTTACATACGTTCTTAACTTGCTCTATTGAATGTGATACAAGAAGCAATGTCGTTCCCCCAGCAGTTAACTCATTCATTCTTTTTTCACATTTTTCTTGGAATGCTTGATCTCCGACTGATAGTATCTCGTCAACAATTAACAAGTCAGGTTTAACCAATGTTGCAATGGAAAAACCAAGTCGAGCTACCATTCCAGATGAGAAGTTTTTCAATGGTACATCTACAAAATCGTACAATTCGGAAAAATCAATAATTTCATCATACTTCTCCTGCATAAATTTCTTTGAATATCCCAAAACCGCACCATTCAAAAAAATATTTTCACGTGCAGTAAGTTCCATATCAAATCCTGCACCTAGCTCTATTAATGGTGCAATGCTTCCGCTTACTTGCACACTGCCCAAGGTTGGTCGATATATCCCCGATATTATTTTCAGCATAGTACTTTTTCCGGAACCGTTACCCCCAATAATAGCAAAGGAATCGCCTTTCTCTACTTTAAAAGATACATCTTTAAGAGCATGAAATTCATCATACTCTATATTTTTCTTCAACAATCTAATTGTATATTCTTTCAAGCTGTTAATTTTTTCTCTTTCCAGATTAAATTTCATTGAAACATTATTCACTTCAATGGCAATATTTGACATGAAATCACCCCTTTACCACTTGCGCATAATTATCAAATATGCAAGACAAACTTATGCTGATTTTTATAGAATATGAGCAGACCCAATGCTACTGATAACGCTGAGAAAGAAAGACATGCTAAATTCGTATAGAAGTCCGGAAATTGGCCGTACAACACTATATCGCGAAATGCTTGAACAAAATAAAACATTGGATTCACTTCAATAATCACCTTAACGTAGTCGGGTACCACGTTAACAGGATAAAAAATGGGTGTCAGATACATCCAAGCAGAAAGTAGAACATTATATAGATGAATCATATCTCGGAAATACACAGCCAGAACAGACATAATTAAACCGATACCAATCGAAAATATAAAAATATAAAGAAGAGGCACGGGAAAAAATAAAAGTGCAGGTGTAATTGGCGCGCCAGTAAACAATATAACAATAATCATTGCAACCAAGGAGAACAACAAGGTAATGAATGAAGAAATTACCTTTGAAAGCGGAAAAATGTACTTTGGAATGTACACCTTCTTAATTAGTGGCCCGGCACTCAAGATAGAATTCATAGAAAGGGAGGTGGATTCTGAGAAAAAATTAAATATAATTTGGCCTGCCAATAAATAAACCGGGAAATTTGGAATATCGAACCTAAAAATATTAGAAAACACAGCTACCAAAACAACCATCATTAATAATGGATTTAACAAGCTCCAAAGATAACCAAGAAAAGAACGACGATATTTTATTTTTAAATCTCTTACAACAAATTCAATTAACAAACCTTTGTAACGCCAGAAATTTTTGAGGTAACTCATTGCATCCGACCCTTTAAATAAAATTAAAAAGCTTACTAGTACACGTTATTTTGTATTGAACTCAATCAAATACCTAGCTAAGGCTTCCTTCCAATGAGGTAAACGATTGAACCCTGACAACTCCAAACTTGATTTTGACAATTTTGAATTTTTTGGTCGATCAGCTCTAGATGAATATTCATGTGATTTAACAAATTCAACTCTGGTCTTTTTATTTGTCTGTATAAAAATCTCAGATGCAAATTCTGCCCAACTACAAAATCCTTCATTAGTAGCATGATAGACTCCATACTTTTCGGTTTGGAGCATTTCAACGATTAGTCGTGCTAAATCAAAAGTATACGTTGGGGATCCTACTTGATCAGAGACCACTTTTATCACTTCGTGGTCTTCAGTTAACCTTAGCATCGTTTTCACAAAATTATCTCCATTAATTCCAAACGACCATGATGTTCTAATTATGAAATACCGTTGTAGTCTAAAAATGACCTCTTTTTCTCCAGCAAGCTTCGTTTGCCCATAGATAGATTTTGGACCAACTTCAGAGTATATCTCATAAGGATCAGTACCTTCACCCGAGAACACATAATCAGTGCTGATATATACCAATTTAGAACCTAACTCGTTACAGAGTGAGGCTATTCTTGCTGTTGAATCAACATTGACTTTTCTGCATTTCTCCGCTTCGACCTCTGCTCTATCCACATCCGTGTAGGCTGCACAATGCACAACCACGTCGGGTAAATAATCCCGAATAAAAATTGAAGTTTCTTCTTCGTTTGTTAAATCTATATCGTTACTACTTATAAATTCAATTCCTTGTTCATATAAGCATTTCACAACATCAAATCCAAGTTGACCCTTGACTCCAGTAACTAATACCTTCATGGTTTTTCCTCCAGAAATGAATCTATATTCATTTAACTGTTCTGGAACACAGAAGATCATAATAATTTTTATAATCTCCATTCTTCACTTTGTATAGCCAGTCTTGATTACTCAAATACCATTGTATTGTTTTCTTAATCCCCTCTTCAAACATTACTGATGGGGACCAGCCTAATTCTTCCTTGATCTTTTGAGGTTCGATGGCATATCTTCTATCATGTCCTAATCTGTCTTCAACATAGTTAATTAAAGATTCAGGTTTGTTGAGTTCTTGCAGAATAATCTTTACAATATCTATATTTGTCTTCTCATTATGACCACCAACATTGTATATTTCACCAGGTTTCCCGTCATGAAGTACAAGATCAATTGCAACACAATGATCATCAACATAAAGCCAATCCCTAACATTCAAACCATCGCCATAAACCGGCAAATTGCTGTCCTCTAATGCTTTGGATATCATTAAAGGTATCAATTTTTCTGGAAATTGATACGGACCGTAATTATTTGAACAACGAGTAATGTTAACATTAAGTCCAAATGTTTCATGATATGCCCTAACAAATAAGTCTGCGGAGGCCTTACTTGCTGAGTATGGACTATTTGGTGCCAAAGGAGTACTCTCGTGAAAATATCCCGTTTCGCCCAAAGAACCATAAACTTCATCTGTTGAAACCTGTAAATATTTGTATTCCCCTTGGTACATTGAATCCAACCAATATTTTTTAGAAATATCCAAAAGAACCTGCGTACCTTTTATATTAGTATCCAAAAACACTGCTGGATTTTCAATGCTTCTATCTACATGAGACTCTGCAGCAAAGTTAATAAGATAATTAGGATCATGAGTTTCAAAAATCCCATCTATTAATTTCACATCAGTGATATCACCTTTAATGAAAATGTGATTTGGATTAGATTCAACACTTTTTAAATTTTCTAAATTCCCTGCATAAGTGAGGCTGTCAAGGTTGACTATTTTATAGTTAGGGTATTTCTTTAACATGTATATAACAAAGTTACTTCCGATGAATCCTGCTCCACCAGTGACAAAAATTGTTTTCTCGTTCTTATTCTGAGTCGTGAGTTCTTCCAATTCAATCTTCCTCCTAAAAATAACTTGAAAATACTAATATTTCAAAATTCCAGAACCTGCTCACTCAAAGATTTTAGATTTTTGTCTTTCTCTGACAATAGTAATTCTGTAATTCCTTCTAAAGGCCACTCAATGCCAATCTCAGGATCATTCCACAAGATGCCCCCATCAAATTCGGAATGATACAGATTCGTACACTTATAAACAAATTCAGCTTCATCGGAAAGCACTAAGAAACCATGAGCAAAGCCCTCAGGAATATAAAATTGCTTCTTATTTTCGCCAGAAAGCAAAACTCCACACCACTTTTTGTAAGTCAGCGAGTTTTTCCGCAAGTCTACAGCTACGTCAAAAACCTCTCCTGATAAAACTCTCACTAGCTTCCCTTGGGGGTATTTAGTCTGAAAATGAAGCCCCCTTAAAACACCTTTCTTAGACTTGGACTGATTATCTTGAACGAATGTCATTCCAAGTCCTCCTTCTATAAAAGCTTGTTTATTATACGTTTCCATAAAATAACCTCTATGGTCCCCATAGACCTGGGGTTCAATGATAACCAAATCCTTAATAGGCGTTTCAATAAATTTAAAATTGCCCATAAAATCCTCCTTATTATAAATAAACTAGTATAAACCTTCTGCAATATGCACGAGATATTGTCCATAATCTGTTTTTAAGAGTGGCTGAGCTAACTCTATTAATTGTTCTTTACTAATATAGCCCATTTTAAAAGCGATCTCCTCAATACAGGCTATGTACAACCCTTGTCGTTTCTGCATAGCCTCAACATAGTTACTTGCTTCCAACATCCCATCATGTGTCCCAGTATCCATCCATGCCATGCCTCTTCCAAGCAACTTTACATTCAATTTTCCCTTATGAAGATATACATTGTTTACTTCTGTTATTTCAAGTTCTCCTCGAGCTGAGGGTTTGATGCTCTTAGCTATTTCAATAACATTATTATCATAGAAGTACAAACCAGGCACTGCATAATTCGACTTCGGTTTTACTGGCTTTTCCTCAATTGAAAGGACTTTTCCTTCATTGTTATGTTCTATGACTCCATAAGATTCAGGATTTTTTACAAAATACCCAAAAATCACAGCCCCATTATTTACCTGAGCAGCTTCAATCAGGATCTTCCCGAAGCTTTGGCCGAAAAAGATATTGTCTCCGAGTATGAGAGCGACTGAGTCATCTCCGATGAAAGACTCTCCAATAATAAAGGCCTCCGCTAATCCATTAGGTTGATCTTGAACTGCGTATGTCAAACTTAAACCTATAAATGAACCATCCCCAAATAGTTCCTGAAAGACTTTGATGTCTCTAGGCGTCGAAATTATCAGTATCTCTTTTATACCGGCCAACATTAGAACAGATAACGGATAATAGATCATCGGTTTATCGTATACCGGAATAATTTGTTTTGAAATTGCTTTTGTTATCGGGTAAAGTCTTGTTCCAGATCCACCCGCTAAAATAATTCCTTTCATGGCTACTCCCTTCGCAAAACAAATATTAAATAAAGCTAAAGTGATCAGGCTCCTCTAATCAGTCGATTCTAGTAAGAGCTAAGCTACTATTATAGAAGCTAAGACTAAAAACATTATCGTTGTCTGTGACATTGTTAAATCAATTTTACGGTTCTTTTACTTCACTTCCCCTACACCGTTTAAGACATAAATCGCAGTTTGTGCTAAAATATTGTCGTATCTACAAGAAAAGGAGACTCATTACCTTGTCGAATCCAGTATACGGGAAACAAAAGAAGACGTCGAGCAAGGCTGGTATCAGTTCGACTTCACCGCTTCTATGGACTCTCACCATAGGACTCATCTTATTTTTACTCTGGTCCTCGTTTCAAGTTGCGTTATTTAATGGACAGTTGCTTCAATTCGAAGGTCCCATTTATTGGGCAATCGTAATTACAACCCTCCTGTTCATCGTTTGGGCTGTAACTTACTACAAAAATATCACGCTAGATTCCCAACGAGATTGGCTAAAATTAGCCGTCCTCCTGCTGCCACTTACCTACATCCTGTCACTGATCAGTGCAGCTTCGAATTACTTGGCAGTCAACATGATTCTGATACAGTGCATCTACGCCATGTTGTTTGTCATGACGATGTACTTGCTTCAGAACAAACAAACCAATCATATCATACAATCTTCCTTAATAGGAATTGCATATGTAATTGTCGGATATGGTCTATTGAATTGGTTTGGTGCATTCAACTTCGCCGGCAAACTGGTCGGCTGGTTCTCTTCAGGTGTAGTTAACGGGGTATATAACCAAGCGATCTGGAATGATGCCAACGGACCGCGGCTTGCTTCCGTATTCCAGTACCCGAATACATACGCAGCGTTCTTGATGGCATTTCTGTTCATTAGCATCTTTAGCCTAATCCGCGCCAAAAAGGTGTACATGCAGTTGGTGCATGGATTCATGCTTGTGCCTATCTTACTGTCCCTGTTGCTGACACTATCACGCACAGGCCTTGTGATGATGCCAATCGTGTTCGTGATCATCCTGTTGCTGCTTAAACCAGCAAAACAGATTTTATGGTTCATTTATCTTGCCATATCAGGAATAGGTACAATTGTCATCCTGAATCCTGTCAATAACGCTGGACTCGAATTACAGCAACAATTCACTGCTGGACTTGCATCCAAAGGCTGGATCTACTTGATTGCCGCTTCCATCGTTGTCACAGTCATTATCTGGGCTCTTCAACACTGGATCGCTCCCAAGTTGGAAGCAAAGCTCCAATCCTGGGGAAATCGCAAAGGCTCAAGCCTATGGATCCCGCTTGGCTCATCACTACTCGCCATTATTGCAGCAGTACTGCTACTAGGTACCAGCGTTCGCAATATTTTGCCTGACAGCATCAGTACGCGTCTAGAAAACATTAACTTCCAGCAGCATAGTGTTCTGGAAAGGCTCACCTTTTACAAAGATGCTGCTAAGGTTATCGCGGATTATCCATTGATTGGTGCTGGCGGTGGCGCTTGGACTGCACTGTACGAAAAATATCAAAACAATCCTTATGTAAGTGCACAGGCACATAACTTCTTCATACAGTATCTCGTAGAAGTCGGAATCATCGGATTTATCATTTTTATGGCATTTATTCTGTATATTTTCTATCAATTCGTTCGCAGCTACTTCCGAAGAGATGAAAGCGAAAGAGAGTCGCATTTTGTATTCTTCATTTTGTCCATGACCATTCTGGTACTGAGTCTTCTCGATTTCAACATGAGTTACGTCTTCATCGGCATGCTAGTGTTTATCGGGTTTGGGGGAATGGCGGCAGCAATCGAACCACGGTCCGTACAACGTTTGAAAGTAAGCCCATCTGCCGCCCGAGGTATTTATGCTGTCATTGCCGGGATATCGATCATCGTACTGTTGATTGTATCCGTGCGCTTTTTGCAAGCGAATCAATATGCGAATGCAGCCAAGGAGGTTGCACAAACCAGCCAATCTTTTGAAGAGATTAAGGCAGCTTTGGATAAAGACCTAGCCATACGTAGTACACACTCTGATTCTCTCTTGACGCTCTCTGCTCTCTATCAGCAAGGTTTCGAACAGACGAAAGATGATCAGTTCTATTTAGCTGGCGTAGAACTGCTGCGAAAAGGACTACAATCAGAGCCGTACAACAAAAGTATGGTTAAGCAGTTGATCCAGCTCTATGAACTCAAAGGTGATAGTGACCAAGCCTATGCTCTCCAAAAAGAATATGCCAACAACTACATCTGGGATATGGATTGGTACGAGACGCTGATCAGCCGTTCGTTCGATCTTGGATATCTGGCACTCGGACAAGGCGATACAGCTAAGAAAGAATCCTACTTCACATCAGGCCTGGATGCTTACCAACACGTTGTGGATGGAGTAGAACATCTAAAGACTCTCCCTGAAGGGCAGCTTCAAGGAAACCCATTCGAGCTCACTCCAACAATGATCCTGAACGCAGGGAAAATGAAATACATGCTAAATGATTCCGCTGGAGCTGCAACGATTCTTAAGAATGGAATTGCAGAGGATCTGTCCGATGATACCAACCGTGAAATTGTCCGTTGGTACCTTGCTGCTCTGACTAAGGACGGACAACAGGATCAAGCAGTATATGATAAGTTGATTGCTGTCGCACCGAACGAAGCAGACGAGATTAAACAGATTGCTGAACTGAACTTCTAATTAAAAGAATTTTCTAACGACTCTATTAATATTATTTTCACATCAAAAAAAAAGGTTTGCCCTAGATAGGGCAAACCTTTTTTTTCATCTATTCCATAGAAAATTCACTAGTTCGACGCCACGATCTTCTTTAAATAGTCTAGCAGATCATCCCTAAGATCCGGGCGCTGAAGCGCATAATGAATCGTTGTTTCAATAAAGCCTAGCTTCTCCCCCACGTCATGGCGCAGGCCGTCAAAATGATAGGCAAGAATCTGCCGCTGGTCGTTCAGACGGGATAAGGCATCCGTTAACTGAATCTCTCCTCCGACACCGGCAGACTGCTGACCTAAAATATCAAAAATATCTGGAGTAAGAATATAACGTCCCATGATGGCAAGATTCGAAGGCGCGTCTTCCGTCTTTGGTTTCTCGATTAAACGACTTGCACGAAATACACGATCATCCGTTGGAGAAACTAGCTCTCCGTCCACAATTCCGTAACGAGATACTTCGCTCCAATCGACCGGTTGTACCCCAACGATCGGGGATTGCAGCTCGTCATAGACTTCGATCATCTGCCCCAGACAAGGATCTTCCGATTCCACAATGTCATCCCCGAGAAGGACAGCAAACGGCTCGTTACCGATAAACTTGCGGGCACACCAGATGGCGTGGCCGAGCCCCTTGGGTTCTTTTTGCCGGATATAGTGAATATCTGCCATCTCAGAGGGTTTACGGACCTCATTCAGCAAGTCCCACTTCTGTTTACCCGCCAGGTTCTGTTCCAACTCGAATGAATAGTCGAAGTGGTCCTCGATGGCTCGCTTCCCTTTACCTGTAACGATAATGATATCTTCAATACCCGAAGCTACTGCTTCTTCGATAATGTACTGAATTGTCGGCTTGTCGACGATGGGCAGCATTTCCTTCGGCATGGCCTTGGTTGCAGGCAGAAACCGGGTACCCAGCCCGGCAGCCGGAATGATTGCTTTGCGGATACGCAGCTAAACTCACTCCTTTGCTAGAATCATATTTTAATATATTTAATGATTAGAAGCGCCAATAGATTGGACTCCATTATACCATCAACAGCTCCCGAATATCCTGCTCGGATAAGGTCGTTGATCCCCCATCTCCTGGTTCGATCACTTCGGCAATCAGATCCTTCTTCCGCTGCTGGAGTTCCAGAATCTTCTCTTCAATCGTGCCTTCCGTAATCAGTCGGATGACCTGCACGACTTGCTTCTGCCCCATGCGATGGGCTCGTCCGATGGCCTGTTCCTCCACTGCGGGATTCCACCACAGATCATATAAAATAACGGTGTCTGCACCCGTTAAGTTGAGTCCGGTTCCGCCAGCTTTCATTGAGATAAGGAACAATTCACCTTCCCCCTCATTGAATCTGCGACACATGTCTACACGACTCTGTGATGGTGTCTGGCCATCCAGATAAAATAGATTCCTTCCCTGCGCGGCCAGCGTCTGCCGAATCAGGTTCAGCATACTTGCAAATTGGGAGAAGATCAGAATTCGTTTGCCTGCAGCGAGACAGTCCTGGACCGTCTCCAGCAACTGCTCCATCTTGCCCGAGTCTCCCTGATAGCCTTCTACAAAGAGGGCCGGATGACAGCACAACTGACGCAAACGCGTGATGCCTGCCAGTATTTTGATCCGATTCTTCTGGAAACCGTTCTCTTCCATATCCTTAGATGTCTCATCCTGAAGCTGAGAAAGGTAGGCAGCATACAGCTTCTTCTGCTCAACCGTCAGCTCGGAGCGCTGTACCGTCTCAATACGATCCGGCAGTTCTTCCAGCACGTCCTTTTTCAGGCGGCGGAGAATGAACGGACGGACCATCCGGGCAATGCGTTCAGGAGGCATATCCCGGAATCTGCGATAGCTTGGAAACAGTCCAGGGAATATCGCTTCAAAGATGGACCACAGCTCATCCAGCGAGTTCTCCACAGGCGTTCCTGTAAGGGCGAAGCGGCGAGGTGCTTGGATCTGCTTAACCGCCTGAGCTGTCTGGGAGGAGGCGTTCTTGATCGCCTGAGCCTCGTCCAGAATAAGCGTATGGAACGATCTGCCCAGATAGGTGTCCAGATCCCGACGCAGCAGCGGATAGGATGTAACAATTACATCCGCCTGATCCATGTCTGCCAACATATTGGCGCGCTCTTCCTTTTGCCCCGCGGCGATCAGGACACGCAAATGCGGGGCAAAACGCGCAAACTCATTGGCCCAGTTATAGGTCAACGATGCGGGCGCAACCACAAGCACGGGAGGATGGGCTGCCTGGCTTCGGATGGTTAATCCACCCTGCGATGTTCCCGATGCATCATAATTGCCACCTAACCCCACCACAGACGTCTCATTCCATGGCAATCCAGTTACAGGATCAATCCCTGAATGAGCAGCCTCTGAAGCGCCCTCTCCCAATATACCGTTCTTCCCATAACGATCTGGTCCCCCAACATCTCCGTTTAAAACTGGCTTTTCTTTCAGCTCTGCCGTAATATAGGCGATGCTTTGCAACGTTTTGCCGAGCCCCATATCATCGGCCAGGATCCCGCCAAAACGATAAAAGGCGAGTGTACGCAGCCACTGATATCCACTGGCCTGATAATCCCGTAACACGGGAGCCAGCGCATTCGGCAGCGCAAAATCCATCCGCTCAGGATCACGAAGATCGTCCAGGAAACGCTTGAGAGAACCTCCCCATTTCACATGTCCGGAAACCTCATCCCTGCCCGGAAGCTGCAACGCTCGTACAGCAGGCAGACGAATATGGCTGCCTTTGATATCGCCCGCTCCCAGTCCCAGCGAATCCGCCATGTGGGCGAAGCTGTCTGCTCCTTCATTTTCAAGAGAAAGAAAGACACCGCTGCGCAAGCGGAAATAAGGTTTCTTTTCCACAATGCTGCGCATGATTTCCTGAAGTTCCTGCTCGTTCACGCCTTCGATTTCAAACGAAATTTCCAGCCAGTCCAATCCTTTCCCCAGATCTGCCCGAACTTTGGGAGGTGTCGGATAGGACTGCATCATGGCCTTCACCGCATTTGGCACATAGATGTCCACCTGATGCTCCAATTCAGGCACCAAATGATACATCACATCATAGATCGCGTCTTCACGTTCACTTGCCCACACGCTGCCTTCACGTTCCAGAAAGGATCGATCGAGTCGGTCAATCAGATTCCGCTCAGCATGGCGGTCACGCACCAAAATAACCTTTTTCTCTTCCTCATCGATCAAATACTCAGCCAGCGGGTTAATGACCATCACACCATAATCAAACTCCAGACGCGCAGTGATTCGTTCCCGGTAAAAATCAATATAGAGCTTCGGCGCGAGCTCCGGCTCTGCAATTCGCTCTCTCACCTGGGCGTCGATCGATAGATGTCCAAGCGTACGCAGTTCCGGTACCACATGCTGTACAAACTCATCGACTTGCTGAGACGAAATATCGATGCTTTCCTTGATCCCATACGAGGTGAGCGCTCTGCTCAAATCCTCCAGACTTCGCATCTGCGTCGGCTCCAACATGTGCAGTTGCCCTTCCACCACGGCAGCATCATAGGCAGGTAGAAGAATCAGCTCACGTAAACCAGAGATCTCGAGCTGGTATCCTTCGTTCGCCCCCTGAGCAATCCGGTAAAACAGAGGCAGCGCACCCTCTCCCAACGTGAGCGGTCCGTTTGCGAGTCCCGTACCTTCCATCCGGCTATCGGCATGAAGCAGCAATTCCAGCAGCGGTTTCCACACTAGCGGAGCAATCAATATATCCCGGCCATCCGAAGCGCCCAAATAACCGGAGATCGATTCACGATACGCTTCCTCACTCTGTCTCATTCGAATCAGCATGGACAGAATCGCCTGATCCTGAGGGCTGAAATAATGCATCGAAGGGTCATAGAAAAATAACTTGGTAAATGACATCGGCTCGCCCTTCTCGACGCAGTTCAGAAATTGCTTCACCTTTTGCACCACGTATAGCCGCTTGCTTCCGACCTTAAGTTCCAGCGCGAGCTTGGCTCCCCCTTTATGAACCTGTACAAGCTTGCATATAAACTGAACCTGCAGCTCTTCCCGCAGCGAGGAGCGGGTTATAGGCGCAGTATATTTACGCTCACTCGCATGCAGAGGGCTGCGTTCCTTGGCAAACATGGACAGAATCTGGTCAGCTGTACGATATGAAGGTTTGTCTGCCGAGCGTCCCCAGCCAGGGGCCGAACTTGGGCGACCTGCCTGAGCAAAATGGGGAATCGGTTGCTGATCCGCATCAGCACGGGGATTAAACTCGGAAGCCAAGGATACATCCTTTTGTGCATAAGCGTGCGAAGACGTACTCGTGTTAGACTCCGTATACGGTTTTGAATTTGATATTTCGTGCCTCTCCGGGCTGTCATTCCTAGCCGAGTCTAAGACTGAAGAAGAGTTAGGACGCTCCCAATCTTTCTCTTCCACCAGCGTACCTACTCTGGAGTTGGAGCCTATACCAGAGCTAGGAGAATTTCCTGAGGAAGGTTTGGATGATGCCTGAGTTCTACCCGCAGCGTTAAGCTCCTGCTGCTCCCCCCATTCGTGAATCGCCAGCAGAACTGCAGCGACATGTTTGCAATAGTCATAATATCGGCCGTCGCCTGGACAACTGCATTCCGCCGCAATCTCCCCTTTTTCGTCCAAATCCACCTTCACCCGATATCGCTCCGTACCACGCACCAGTGCTTCATAATGACGCTGATCATCACTGACAACCAGATTGGTCACCCTGCCGGATTGGTTATAGGCTTCCCCTCGTTTGAATGCCGTGACCCCGCACAGCAATTTGATATCCATCATGGTGAATGGCGCCACGTGTTTCGCCTCCTTATGCGTTCTGACTGGTTAAGAGTAACTCTCAATCCACCTGTCCCTTTTACAGAAAAAACCCCAAGAGCTCCGTAACGCAGAGTTTGGGGTTGCTTCATGCTTGAAACCTGTTGTTATAGCCTACGATTCGTCTATTTCACCAATTGACCACGCGTAACGCCCAGTTGGTTGGTTGCTTTCAATGTTTTCCAAACTTGTGTACCGCTGATCTCGCCGCGAAGTGCACGGTTGTACAGGTCAATAACTTCCATAACCTGCTCCGGCGTCTCTTCCAGGAATTCCACACGGTAACGGGATACACCCAGGTCCATGAAGTTGGTCAGATACTCGGCACCCGACTGTTCCACTGCGTTATAAACGGTATTGCGGCAGCCTTCATCCACACGTACCGGGTGGGACATGCCAATCCGGTCCTGCAGGGATGCACGCTGTTCCTCACAAGGACGTCCACAGTTTGTATAGTCCGTTCCTTCACTCATAAACGTACAGTACACGCAGTGCTCCGTATGGAACATCGGCAGATGCTGATGAATAACCACTTCAGTCTGACTTGTACGGGAATTACCCAGCAGATCAACCATTTGTTGAATGTTCAGGTCATAGGATGGTGTGATCCAGTCACATCCTGCTTCCAGGAACAGTTCCACCGCTTTGTGATTGGCGATGTTCAATGAGAAGTCACCGATCAGTTCCGGGTGCTTCGCATCCGGGTTCTCCATCCGGTGGCGCAGGTAGAAGTACAGTGCACCTGTATTACGTACCAGTACCGCGTCCGGCTTCAGACGCAGGATGTTGTTGTGGTATCCGTTCTCGCCAGGCATGTGAATACGCGGCGTTGCCAGCGCAATCTTGCGGCCAGCGGCATGCACAGCTTCCACGGCTGCCGGGAACTGCTTGATAAACTCGAAGTCGGCATAGATCATGCCGACACCCGCTTCCAGCGCTGCCTCTACTTGAGGCAGGCTGCGGCAGAGCGCGGTCAGCTCCGCTTGACCGCGAGCCACTGGCGATGCCGGTTTAACCGCATCGCCGTAAACCTCTACCGCCCGTTTCACGTAGACGGGCGGTTTAGGGCGCTCGCCCGCGAGCTGTTCCACCGCCTGACGGCGAATGTTATTCAGCTCGCGCATCGGGATGATGACGTCACCGTGCAGGTTGACGTCCAGTTCCTCCAGCTGGAACACCGTTCCGCCCAGACGTCCGAATTGCTCCTCGAGCAATTCATAAGTCATCGGACGCTTCTGGGCAATATCCAGTTCCATCTCGGAATCGATCCGGACGGTCGTGCCTTTCTGCACGTCTGTCCACCAAGTGCTAAGCGGCTGCCCCGGGCTGCCGATCACTTTTACCTTTACCGGGAATACGCGGTACGGTTTC
Organism: Paenibacillus xylanilyticus; assembly: GCF_047246825.1. GTDB lineage: Bacteria > Bacillota > Bacilli > Paenibacillales > Paenibacillaceae > Paenibacillus > Paenibacillus xylanilyticus_B. The sequence continues at coordinate 35,003 of NZ_JBFOLB010000003.1, forward strand.
TCGGTCTCGAAGCTCTGACGCAGACGTTTGTCCAGCGCAGGGTCATTCGTTTTCCATACTTTATCGCCAACCTTCACGCGGCGCAGGTCCACGTCACTGCGGCCTGGAACGATGTCCACGATCCAGCCTTCACCAGCTTCGCCTTCGATTTTCACGCCTTTGCGACGTACATCGTATACGCGTCCGCCTTCTTCCTTCTGCGTTGGGTCTCCGGCGTCGAATACAATGCCGTCTCCACGTTTAACGGGGGCATCCAGTTTAAGAACCACACCATCACGCAGGACTTGATCCACGCGACCAAGGTAGACACCACGGCTTTTCGGGAACGTGCCGTCAACCAGCTGCTTGTTGTTTGTCCCATCCAGGAAACCGTGCGTGAATCCACGAGAGAAGCTTTGCTGCAGCTCACGGATTTCTTCCTTGCTTGGTGGCGTATTGTCACCGTCGAAGTAACGGTCAATTGCTTTGCGATATTTGCTGACCACGTTCGCCACGTATTCAGGCGTTTTGAGACGTCCTTCGATTTTGAAGGAAGTTACGCCTGCTTCGATCAGTTCCGGCATCAGGTCAATTGCCGCCAGATCCTTCGGAGACAGCAGATATGCCACATCACCCATCGGCTTATGCTCTCCGTCGATCATCAGGTCGTACGGCAAACGGCAAGCCTGTGCACATTCACCGCGGTTGGCAGAACGTCCGCCCCACATCTCGGAGGTCAGACATTGTCCCGAATACGACACGCACAGCGCACCATGCACGAAAACTTCCATGGGAAGCTTCGCCTGTTCCCCAATCTTCTGAATCTGCTTCAGATTGTTCTCCCGTCCAAGAACGACACGCTCCATGTCAAACGGCTTCGTAAACTCGACCGCTTCCGGCGATGTAATCGTCATTTGAGTGGAACCGTGAATCGGGAAATCCGGTGAGATCTCGCGAATCAGTTTAACCAGGCCCAAATCCTGTACAATCACGGCGTCCACGCCTGCATCGACACATGCGTCAATCAGTTCCTTGGCATCCGTCAATTCATTTTCAAAAATCAATATATTAAAGGTCAAAAACCCTTTTACGCCATAACTGTGCAAAAACGCCATAATCTCCGGCAGCTCTTCCATGCGGAAATTGTTCGCGCGTGCGCGTGCATTAAACTTTTCGACGCCGAAGAAAATCGCATCCGCGCCATTGGCTACCGCCGAACGCATACAATCCCAGTCACCTGCGGGTGCCAGAAGCTCGACGTCTTCTCTTCGTAATGTTGCTGTTTTCATGTAGATCCTCCCCATAACCGGCCGTAGCCGGATTTCATCCCTGTATCCTCATACGCTGAGCCTGTACCTTAATTCCGTACGCCTTCATTGTCACTGTATCGCTATATCTATACATTATGTCTGTATTGCCTGATTCTCAAGCCTACAGTCATCTTTATTTATCAGATCAGCAGTCATAACTCCTGAACTAATATATTGTACCACTTCTGCACTCACTCTTCTACGCTTTCCTGAAAAAACCGTTTACCATTTTCATTTCCATCTTACAACGAAAAAACCGGAAGGTCTCTGACCCTCCGGCATTAATCTCTTTTATTTCGTAAAAGTAAATGAATTCACCGCTTTTTCCAGCGCTGCGGTCTGAACATCGGTTTTATTGGCGTCATTCAGCCCCGTCGTAATCGTATACGTCGTTCCATTCTGTTCAAAAACAATTTGCTGCCCGGTATACGGCACTCCATTGTCCAGTTCATGATACGTAAAGGAGAACGCAGGCACGCCTGCAATGGTCATCTCTCCACTGTTCAGCAGCTTGAAATTTTTCCGCGTTTTCGCAGCTTCCTCATAGGCCTCTCTCAGTTGACTGACCGTCATTTCAACTGATTGCTCTTCAGTCACGTTGATGGAGAATTGTCCACCTGTGAACGTATAAACGACCGGAGAATACTCAAATCTGTCATTATATGGCGTCCAGTAGCGCGGAATATCCACGCTGTACTGGTACCGTTTGGACGTACGCGTCAAGGTTTTCGTTTTATCTGTTAAATACGGATCTTCATCCAGCTGACCGAAGTTATCGGATACCGTATCAAAATCAATTACAACGCTCTTCATGATCCGCTCAAACCATTCCCGATCCTGAGTCTGCTCTTCAGGGAATGTGTACTCCGCGTAATAGCGATAACCGTTCTTCTGCAAAAGAACATCGAACTCCGTCTGCCATCCATCACCGAAGTTATAACGGAACTCATTAACTTCCGCCGTTTCGCCAGAAACATCTATGTTATACGAACGAATCGGTTCATAACTTTCGGGTGTGAACGTTTCTCGCATCCATTTGTCCAGTTGGCCGCTCCAGTCTTTTACGGTTGCCCCAGTTGGCGCTGAGGTCACGCGCAATTGCAGAAACGCACCATCTTTGGACTCATAAGTCATCTGTGTATTATCCATGGACCAGCCAGCTGGGACATTCAGTTCGATGCCGTAGTCGTCATTCCATGCGGAACGCATGCCATTATCTACGGTGGATAGATCCTTAATGGTCCGATCCGACTGAACATAAGTAGGCTGGAATGAGTTGAGGAGCGCGGCACGTTTGTTCAGATCCTTGTAGTTCAGTGCATCATAATCCGCCAGGTAAACGTCATATTGACGCCCATCATTAATGTACTGACGCATCTCCCATAACATGCCATCCACATCTTTTACTACAATTCGAGCATAAGGTGTCTTGCCTTTGGAAACCGATTCCCGGTCCAGCACCGTATCTCCCGACTGTTTTGCTTCCTGCACCAACTGCTGCAGCATGTCATCCGAATCCAGCGCCACATCCTGATCACTGACGTACACTTCGAGATAATAGCTGCTGTCCGCAGAGCCAAAAGTCATCATGCGTTCCTGCTCACCCGTCTGTAAGACCATCAAGTCCGCCGGGTAATTAATGGACCAGCCGTAATAGCTGTTGCCGATTCTTGTTTTGCCTGCATCGAGGTTAATACCGTCCTCGTCCTCATCCACGGAATCATCGGTCTGCAATAACCGAATGACCACTTCCCCTGAACTGCTTGGGGCAATTGTTGCTCCGATGCCGGCAGCTACCGGACGAAGTGGAACCATCAGCACACCATTCACCATTTTGGGAGCAGCTCCCATCTCTTTTTTGACTCCGTCCACCCATCCAATGGAACTGCCAATGGTTAAAGTAACGGTATGGGGACCTTCCTTGATTTTGACGACATCATTTTTCTCCAGCCGAATTTCGCTGCCAAACGCCTTTTTGAACACACCCACGGGTACCATCGTCACGCCCTTGACCTTATACGGTTTGGCTATAGCCTGCTTGCTGCCGTTAATGTAGGCACTTGAGCTTCCCGCTTGAATCCGGAGTTCACTCGTTGTATATTCAGCTGCCCATACAGGCATTGCAGCACCGATGGTCAGCATCCCGGTCAACACCCCTGTGCTGAGCACACGTAAAAATGACTTCTTCATTCCGTTCAATCGTCCTCTCTGATTCCGGGTCGCTCACCGGGCTTTATTGTTCTTCCTCTACCGGAAACGGCTCATCTTCCACGTCCTGAATATCCGCGCGATCCGCAAGTACCAAAGTACGTGTGACGATATCACCGTCAGTCTGCATCAACAGCTTCACCTTTTGCCCCGGGGTATATTTCTTGAGCAGTTCATTAATATCCACTACGGAAGAAACACGCGTGCCCCCCACGCTGTATAAGACGTCCCCTTCCTTAATCTTGGCTTTCTTCGCTTCATTGGACAGTACGCCCGTGATCGTTAATGGATCTTCTGTAGGCAGACCCACAATCGCAGACCAGCTCTCTTCCAGCTGCAAACCGAGACTTGCACGTTTTATTTTGCCGTATTCAAAAAACTGATTAATGATATATTGAACGGTATCCACAGGAATCGAGAATCCCATATTCTCAACACCCACCGCTGAAAATTTCATTGAATTAATGCCGACGACCTCACCCTTCAGGTTGACCAGAGGCCCACCGCTGTTCCCCGGATTAATGGCTGTGTCTGTCTGAATCAAACGATAGGTTGCTTCAACCCCACGGTTCAGCCCACTAATGACACCTACCGTTGCCGAATTTCGCAGAGAAAAGGAAATGGGCGTTCCAATAGCGACAACCGTCTCACCGACCGAGGTCTGGGAAGCTTTGGCGAATGTCGCTGGTTTGAGCGATTTGGCATTAATTTTGATCAGAGCCAGGTCGCTCAGAGGATCACTGTATGTTTTTGTAATTTTATATGTATTGCCATCGGTCGTCACGACAACGGCATTGCTTAATCCTTCCACCACATGTGCGTTGGTCACGATCCAGCCATTGGAGCGTATAATGACGCCTGTGCCATGAGCCAGGTTATAACGGTCCGTTGTGATTCCTTCTTGTCCCTCGTCCGCTTTGCCGATGATGCCAACTACGGATGGCGACACCTTCTCAATCACTTTAGGAATAGCTTCATTGCCCTTGTACTGATAGGTTCCGGTCTTGGCATCATATTGGCCGTTTCCACCAATAGCCTTGACCAAGTCAGCAGCACTAACATACACTTGTCCATCTACTACTTTTGCTTTCATGCCAGCTGTCGACTCTGCGGCACCAGCCGTAGCTACAGCACTAAACGAGAGTACAGCAGTCATGCACATCGCCATGCACTTTTTCCCCAACGATCTCATCTTTTCACCTAACCCTCTCCATATATCCTCCGTTATGCAACCATCCTACCATCCAAATCTATGGATTTCTTCTCTCTATCATCTGCTATACCGGTATCCTCCAATTTAACATACATATTCTTCCTGTACAAATGTTTTCAGTCCTACTTTTACTCGTACAATGTTTGCTTCGTACGTTGCCCACCAACACAAAAAACACCTTCCGCTATTTCTCTGGAAAGTGTTTTGTCTGTTCCCTTTGCTATTTTCAAATGCCTTAGAAGGGTCTCCCTAACTGAACCAGTTCTTAATCATCGCATAATCCGTCATAAGGAAGACAAGCAAACTAACCACTGCAAACCCGATTGCAAACAGATTTTTCTTCGGTGCTCGAAGCAGGCGAACCACGCCAATAAAAATAATAATCGTAAATAAGAGGACAAAAATATCAAATGCATTAAAATTGGATGTACTCGCCGTGGCAGCTTCCGCAAACAGCATGGATAGACAGACCTCCTCACCATAGTTGAACAGCTAACGTATACCCTAATATCTTCCTCTATGTTATCTGTACCTCGCTAGTAATGCAAGCCCTATCATCCAGAAAAATGAAAAAAATCCAGTTCACACTTAGATCCCTGTAATGCTTGTCCCACCTGATATGTAAACACTTTCAATAACATCACCATAATGCTCACTAAGGTGGCATAATTAAATGACCCCTCTTTTCGGAAGAGCAGGGCATTCATCGGAAAACCAATGCCTCGCCCTTCAACAAAAAGAAGGGTCATCGAATATAAATATGATCTACCCTGAACTGCCAAGAGCAGGTTGTCAGGATATACATCATGGTTTCGATACATTCACACTGCCTACTCTGTCAATTGCAGCGTCTTGCTCCGTTCCGTGTCGCGTTCCAATACTGGTTTCAAATACTTGCCTGTATAGGAGGCTTCCACCTTAATAATATCCTCCGGTGTACCTGTCGCCACGATCGTTCCGCCGCCATTACCACCTTCAGGACCCAGATCCACGATATAATCGGCCGTTTTGATGACATCCAGGTTATGCTCAATCACCAGAACCGATTCACCCGAATCCACCAGGCGGTGAAGTACATTAAGCAGACGGTCAATATCATCGACATGCAGACCCGTTGTAGGCTCGTCCAGAATGTAGATGGTTTTGCCTGTACTGCGGCGGTACAGCTCGGAAGCAAGCTTCACACGCTGCGCTTCACCACCCGACAATGTCGTTGCAGGTTGACCCAAGTTAATATAGCCAAGGCCTACATCAAGCAGTGTCTGTAATTTGCGATGAATTTTTGGAATGTTCTCGAAGAATTGCGTGGCATCCTCAACGGTCATTTCGAGTACATCGGCAATATTTTTGTTTTTATATTTCACTTCAAGCGTTTCCCGGTTGTACCGTTTGCCTTTGCAGACTTCACAAGGGACATAGACATCGGGCAGGAAGTGCATCTCTATCTTGATAATTCCATCCCCGCGGCAAGCCTCACAGCGTCCGCCTTTAATGTTGAAGCTGAATCTGCCTTTTTTATAACCACGCACTTTCGCTTCATTCGTCTGGGCAAACAGATCACGGATATCATCAAAGACACCTGTGTACGTAGCCGGGTTGGAACGCGGTGTACGGCCGATTGGCGACTGGTCAATATCGATGACCTTATCGATATGTTCCAGACCCCGGATCTCTTTGTGCTGTCCAGGACGCACACGTGCACGGTTCAGATCGCGCGCGAGTGTTTTGTACAGAATTTCATTAATCAGTGTTGATTTACCTGAGCCGGATACACCAGTGACCGCCGTAAATACACCTACCGGAATTTTTACATTCAGGTTCTTCAGGTTATTTTCCTTGGCACCGCGCACTTCCAGCCAGCGGTCTCCCACGCTGCGGCGTTCAGTCCTTACAGGGATAAACTTGCGTCCACTCAGGTACTGGCCTGTCAACGAATTTTCGTCATTCATAATCTCTTCCGGCGTACCCTGTGACATGATGGTACCACCGTGAATTCCCGCACCTGGACCAATGTCGATAATATAGTCGGCTGCCAGCATCGTGTCCTCATCATGCTCAACGACAATCAGGGTGTTACCGATATCCCGCATGTGAGCAAGTGTCGAGATCAGACGATCATTATCCCGTTGATGCAGACCGATACTCGGCTCGTCGAGAATGTACAGTACGCCCATCAGGCTGGAACCGATCTGCGTAGCCAGACGAATACGCTGAGCTTCACCACCGGACAGCGTTCCGGCAGCCCGGCTCAGGGTCAGGTAATCGAGACCGACATTCACCAGGAAGCCCAAGCGGCTGTTGATTTCTTTCAGAATCAGTTTGGCAATAGCTTGTTCCTTCTCGCTAAGCTGCAGGGATTCGAAGAAGCGACCTGCTTCCCCGATGGACAGGCTGGTCACATACGCCATGTTGTGATCGTTGATGGTAACCGCCAAGCTTTCCCGTTTCAATCGGTGTCCTTTGCAGGTACCACAAGGCTTCGCACTCATGTAACCTTCAATAAACTCCCGAATCCCTTCGGATGCCGTCTCACGATAACGGCGTTCCAGGTTGTTAACGATCCCTTCAAAGGTAACCATGGCTTCCTTACGTTGGCCAAAATCATTCTCATACCGGAAACGGACTTTCTCCGAACCTGTACCCATCAACAGCTTGTTCATCTGATCAGCTGGAAGATCCTCAACTGGTACATCCTGTGGAATGTTGAAATGTTCGCATACCGATTTCAGGAACTGCGGATAGTAAGTGGACGTACCACCTGTCCAGGCATCAAATGCGCCTTCCTCAATCGTTTTGCTGCGATCGGGAACGAGCAGATCCGGGTCTACGATCATCTTTACACCCAGTCCATCACAATCCGGGCAGGCTCCAAACGGACTGTTGAAGGAAAACATCCGTGGTGCCAACTCTTCAATACTGAACCCGCATACCGGGCAGGCAAAATTGGAACTGAAGCGCAGCTCTTCTTCACCCATAATATCAACCAGCAGTTGTCCTCCGGACAGATTAAGTGCCGTTTCAATAGAATCGGCCAGACGGGCCTGTACATCTTCCTTGACTACGATCCTGTCGACGACCACTTCAATGGTATGCTTTTTATTTTTCTCCAGCTGAATATCTTCGGACAAATCACGCAATTCCCCGTTTACCCGCACACGGACGAAGCCCTGCTTGGATACATCCGCAAACACACTTTTGTGCTCGCCCTTGCGGCCGGAGATAATTGGTGCGAGAATCTGCAACCGGGTACGTTCCGGATACTGCATCACGCGGTCTACCATCTGCTCTACCGTTTGGGAAGTGATCTCCACTCCATGATCCGGGCAATGAGGATGTCCCACACGTGCAAATAACAGACGCAGGTAGTCATAGATTTCCGTAACCGTTCCTACCGTGGAACGCGGGTTGCGACTTGTTGTTTTTTGGTCTATGGAAATGGCCGGTGACAGACCCTCGATTGAATCGACATCCGGTTTCTCCATTTGCCCGAGAAACTGACGTGCGTAAGCAGATAATGATTCCACATAACGCCGCTGTCCTTCGGCATAAATCGTGTCAAAAGCCAGCGAGGACTTGCCTGAGCCACTCAGACCGGTCAGTACGACAAAACGGTCACGCGGGATGGTGATATCAATGTTCTTTAGATTGTGCGCTCGCGCACCTTTAATGACAATGTTCTCGCTCGCCAATGTGTATCCATCCTCTCAATGTTGTGATTCTAACCTTATTCAACCTCAACCAACCTTTTTAAGGCTTCCGATCCCACCCAAACCCTCCCTTCCAAGGGAGGGCCCCATAGGGCGCAGCCCTCTGGACACCCGAAACAGACGGTGCTTGGTGAGGGGTCGGGTCTTGCTATGTGAAGGTTTGTCGTGTGCCCGCAACTTCTTCTAAGATCCCGGCCTATTGCCGGTCTCTTAGTAGGCTGCTCTACTGCGAGAGATGCTCACGGCTTCGCCTCGTTCGCGATAGGTCGCCATTGCCTTTGG
>NZ_JBFOLB010000003.1:43801-414830 GCF_047246825.1 Paenibacillus xylanilyticus
CTCGGCTCCCCTTGAACACCAGGGCGCTCACGGCTCCGCCTCGTTCGCGGTAGGTCGCCATTGCCTTTGGCTCGGCTTCCCTTAACACCGGGACGCTCACGGCTTCGCCTCGCTCGCGGTAAGTCGCCATTGCCCTGGCTCGGCTCCCCTTAACACCGGGACGCTCACGGCTTCGCCTTGCTCGCGGTAAGTCGCCATTGCCCTTGGCTCGGCTCCCCTTGAACACCAGGGCGCTCACGGCTCCGCCTCGTTCGCGGTAGGTCGCCATTGCCTTTGGCTCGGCTCCCCTTGAACACCGGGACGCTCACGGCTTCGCCTCGCTCGCGGTAAGTCGCCATTGCCCTGGCTCGGCTCCCGAGTACACGACTTCCAAATACTTTCCCTATAAACCTTTTAACCAATTTCAACTTTTCTACCAGTATAGACCTGATTACAGATTTTCAACATGTCTAATTATCGGTCAATGATTGCTGGTTCTTTACTCAACAAGAGAACGGCCGTCTGGCCGTTCTCTTGTTGCATATCTATTTATCAACTTACTCTGCGCGTAACTCCAGCAAAGCATCGCGAAGTTCAGCCGCACGCTCAAACTGCAGGTTCTTGGCGGCATCTTTCATCTCAGCCTCAAGACGCTGAATAAGCGACTGGCGTTCCTTCTTCGACATCTTCTCGGCAGCGCCTGTAAGATACTCGTTTTTGGATTCGGCAACCTTGGTGGCCTCAATCACATCACGCACTTTTTTGCGAATCGTCTGTGGAGTAATTCCATGCTTCTCGTTATATGCAATTTGAATCTCACGACGGCGTTCCGTTTCCTTCATCGCTTTGTCCATCGAATCGGTCACTTTGTCGCCGTACAGAATAACTCGGCCATCGCTGTTCCGCGCTGCCCGACCGATCGTTTGGATCAGTGAACGTTCAGAGCGAAGGAATCCTTCCTTATCGGCATCCAAAATCGCAACAAGCGAAACTTCCGGCAAATCCAAGCCTTCTCTTAGCAAGTTGATACCGATCAGCACATGGAATGTTCCCAGCCGTAGATCACGCAGGATCGCCATACGTTCCAATGTCTTGATCTCGGAGTGCAGATAACGCACCTTGATTCCGATTTCCTTCAGATAATCGGTCAGATCCTCGGACATTTTCTTCGTCAGCGTCGTGATGAGTACACGTTCATCCTTCGCAATCCGATCATTAATCTCACCAATCAGATCATCAATCTGACCCTTCGTTGGGCGAAGCTCAATAATCGGATCAAGCAGACCGGTTGGACGAATGATCTGCTGCACCATCGTATCCGTATGCTCAATCTCGTAAGGTCCTGGTGTTGCCGATACATAGATAATCTGATTCATCTTCTCTTCGAACTCTTCGAATTTCAGCGGACGGTTATCCAGTGCAGATGGCAGACGGAAACCGTGATCTACCAGAACTGTCTTCCGCGCTTGGTCACCGTTATACATCGCTCGGATCTGTGGAAGGGTTACATGAGACTCATCGACCACGATTAACATGTCATCCGGGAAGTAATCCAGCAGGGTATACGGTGTATCGCCACGTTCACGGAATGTCAGCGGTCCGGAATAGTTCTCGATCCCTGAACAAAATCCAACTTCCTTCATCATCTCGATATCATAGCGCGTACGCTGCTCCAGTCGCTGTGCCTCCAGCAGTTTGCCCTGTTCGCGCAGCACTTCAAGTCGCTCTTCCAGTTCACGCTCAATGTTGACGAGTGCGACCCGCATCGTTTCTTCCTGGGTTACGAAGTGAGATGCCGGGAAGATGGCAATATGATCGCGCTCACCGATCAGTTCTCCGGTTAACACATCAATTTCCGTAATCTTCTCAATCTCGTCTCCAAAAAGCTCCACCCGAATCGCGTGTTCACCCTTGGATGCCGGGAAAATCTCAACAACGTCGCCACGCACACGGAACGTGCCCCGCACAAAGTTGATATCATTCCGCTGATATTGAATCTCTACCAGACGGGACAAGATCTGATTGCGCGGCTTCTCCATGCCTACGCGCAGTGACAGCAACATGCTGGAGTAATCATGCGGCGATCCCAAACCGTAGATACAGGATACACTCGCTACAATAATGACATCACGGCGTTCAAACAATGAACTGGTCGCAGCGTGACGCAGCTTGTCAATTTCCTCGTTGATGCTTGAATCCTTCTCGATGTACGTATCGGAAGACGGAATATATGCTTCTGGCTGATAGTAATCGTAGTAACTGACAAAATACTCAACCATGTTGTTTGGAAAGAATTCCTTGAACTCACTCGCAAGCTGTGCTGCCAGCGTTTTATTGTGGGCAATAATCAGCGTGGGACGTTGCAGCTTGGCAATAGTCTGCGCAATTGTGAACGTCTTACCTGTTCCTGTTGCACCCAGCAGCGTCTGATATCTTTTCCCTTCCTGAACACCCTGCACCAGTTCTTCTATGGCAGCAGGCTGGTCACCTTGGGGAGAAAACTCGGACTCGATCTCGAACGTTTTGTCGCTCATTATAATATCGCTCATTGCCGTATCTCACCCTATCGTCTAAAATAATAGTCACTATATATTGTCGAAGTTCCCCGAATTTTAATATGGGAAAACTTATAGTAATAGGAATATTTGTTCCCGTATAATTATACCTCGTTCGTACATGTGATGCAAACGTGAAGTAAAGACAGGAGTGGGTTAATTTATGGATATTGCGACACTTATCGGCATCATAGCCGGGATTGCCGCAGTGATTAGCGGTTTTTTGTGGGAAGGCGGCCAATTGTCCGGCCTGCTGCAAAAAACGGCTGCTCTGATTGTATTTGGTGGAACAATTGCTGCAGTGGTGGCCAGTTTCCCGGCTCATCGGCTGCGTACCATTCCGGCTGCACTGCGCATGGCCTTTGGACGTAATGACAATGATCCAAAAAAATGGATGAAAGAATTAGTGGACATGTCTTCGATTGCCCGCCGCTCAGGCGTGCTTGCATTGGAACGCCAGGTGATGGATCATCCGCATCCTTTTCTGAAAGACGGCATCCAGATGGTTGTCGATGGCACCGATCAGGATGTGATTCGTCAGATCATGGAGCTGGAGATCGATTCGGTGGAACAAAAGCATGAAGGTTATGCCAAAATTTTTGAATCCGCTGGAGGTTACGCTCCAACGATGGGTATCATCGGTACGGTCATGGGACTTATTCAGGTTCTAGGCAGCCTGACAGATCCTACCGGACTGGGCCCAGCCATCGCTGTAGCTTTTACTGCCACCTTATACGGGGTAGCCAGTGCCAATCTTATCTTTTTGCCCATTGCATCCAAAATTAAATCACGGAGTGCCGAAGACATCCAGATGATGGAGATGCTGCTTGAAGGTGTGCTCGCCATCCAGAATGGAGAGAACCCTCATCTCGTACGCAAACGACTGGAGTCCTTCACGCTCACCCATCGTCAAATCTCACGTCCCGTAGCGAAGGAGGGATTGGATGAGTCGGCGCAATAGAAGGCGCGGTAAACGTGAACCTGGCGATCATCGGGATCGCTGGATGATTACCTATGCCGATCTCATTACGTTGCTGCTGATCTTTTTTGTAATCATGTACGCCATGAGCAACTTGGATTCCGGGAAATACGATGTAGTTACCCAATCACTCCAAAATACATTTAATCAATCAGATTCCATTCTTGAACTCGGTAACGGCATGGATGAAACAGCAGGACAAACGATTACCGAGGTTCCTCCAAGCGAAACTCAGGGTGAGGATGCAGCAACTCCTGAGGGCGAAGATCAGCCGCTGACGGAACGGGAAGAGCAGTTTCGATCCCAGGAGGAAGAGCTGCAGAATCTGTTCAATGTGATTACCCGGTATATCGAGGATAATAACCTGGAAAATCAGATTTTTGTCGCAGACAATCCACAGGGAATATCCATCACACTTAGTGATCGCTTTCTGTTTGATCAAGGACAGGCCGCCCTCAAAAGCGATGCTGCACCCACACTGAGCAAACTTGCGAGTCTGTTCCGTGATCTGAGCACTATTGTCAGTATCGAAGGTCATACCGATAACGTACCTGTCGGGGCCAACTCTTCATATAAAGACAACTGGGAGCTTTCCGGCGAACGCGCGCTGTCTGTACTGCGCTTTTTTCTGGACAAAGAGAACCTGGACCCTGACGGCTTTCAGTATGCCGGGTATGCGGACACACGTCCTACCGGTGATAACTCCACTGCAGCCGGCAGGCAAAAAAACCGCCGGGTGGAAATTACCGTCCTGCGTCAACTGCAACCCTAAACGTCCTATTCTTCAAACGATGAGGTATCCTGTTTCCTCGCAAAAAAGCACGTTCCTGCTGAACCGAATTCAGTAGAACGTGCTTTTGTGTTTCTATTTTACTGCAGCGGGAGATACCAGTCTACCTTATTATAGATGCTGTTCGATTGAGCAAACAAATTACGCACATAATTCACCTGGCGCTGAACCAGCGGCTCGGCCGTTTGTTCCAACCAGTACAGCCTGCCTGCCAAGAAGGCGACCGCGTACTCTTTCCACGAAGAATAAGCCGATTGCGCTTCAAGGGCAGCCTGCAACATCAATTGTTCAGCTTCCACCTCAGTGATAAAACCGACATAAGCACTTTTGCGGCACAAGTTCGCGTATCTTCCCCAATCCCAGGCTGCGATGCCGGCAGGAGGCAGTTTGTACATGTACGTTTTGACCACCAGATACTCATGATATCGGCCAGTTTCCGGATTAAGGGAGTGAATGCACTTCCATTGATTGGCTTCCGACAAGGCATTCATAAAAGTTCTCATTCGTTCAAACGCAATCCGATGTCCGCCTTCCCGGATCCATTCCAAAGCCGACAGGAGCTCTTCCCTGTTATGAATACGCCATTCTTCTTCCAGAGAAGTACGGAATCGATTCCTTTCTTCCTCGTCCTCATCATGCTCATAATTGTTGCGCATATCCAGTCCATTCATCTCGTCCATGATGGCGCTCATACCCCGAAACCACAACTGTTTATCCGTAATCCCCCGCACAGTCCGGGCCGCTCCTCTGTCCTCTCCCATGTTCTCGCCCTCCTCCCTATATAAAGTGTAAGTCGATAACGTCGTCTGGCATCAGATACTGAAGGGGTACAGTCGAAGGCCACAGCTCATGCGCCGGCTTGGATTTGCGAAGTTTTTTCAAAAAGGAAAATCCTCGTTCTGCAGCACGAGCTGCAATCGCATGACGACGAACAACATAATCCGGATGATTGGACTGACTGTGAAGAGCCTCTTCAGCATAGGCAAGAGCCTGATCCCATTCATTCTTATCGTAATACACCATGCTCAGCACACTGCACACATCCCCTCGCAGGCCTGCGCCATAGGCTTTGCCCAGTTCAAGAACAGCCATATCCATATCCCCTGCATGATAGGCTGCAATCCCGGAATACAGCCAGATGTGCGGATCGATATCCCCAGGTTCTTCCCCGTCCACATAGGCTTCAACATAAGCGCGGACACTTCCCCAATCTTTGATTTCCACCAGATATCTTGCAATGAACAGCAGACCCCATGTTTCGACTGACTCCATGTTGGACATCATCTCTGCCAGCTTGTTCAAGTGCGTATCCTTCTCCTGGATATCAGACTCCATAATGCAAACGACAGCCATTTTGGCAAGCTCATATACGTTGGGATGTTCGTGTAGACCATTGACGTATGTATTGTGTGCCTGAAACATCTGCCCTTGTAAACGCAGTATATCTCCTTCAATTAACGGACCGTCCTGATCCTCCGGGTCCTCGCTGCGAAACTGGCGAATGTCCTCCAGTGCCTGTTCCATCTCACCCAGCCTCGCTCGCGCAATGGCCAGATAATAATAAATGACGGATTCATGCTCATAAGCCACAGAGGTTTCAAGAGAATGCACAGCTTCGGTATACTGCCCCAGTTTCAGATGCGCAAACCCTTTCCGGTACCAGGCATTGGCAAAATCAGGCTCCTTAACCACAACGATCTCATAGTCGGTGAGCGCTTCTTCATAACGACCCATTCTAAAATAGCAAAGTGCCCGCAGCGAATAATATTCATACGGTTCAGAGTTCAGTTCAATCGCCTGACCTGATAGTTCAATGGCAGGCTCAAGCTGATCTTCTCTCTGGTAAGCACTCGCCAGCAGATGTCTGGCCTCCGCATGGGACGGTTCCAGTTCCACTGCTCGGCCCAGATCCTGTATGGCAGCCGTATTATTATCCAAGCGCAAATGCAGTTGTCCCCGTTCAAGCAATATCGAAAAGCTGCTGGTCCCTTCCCTGCTCGCAGCAGCCTCAGCATACTGAAGGGCTTCAATCCCTTCCTCGCCTTTGCCTATTCGAACCAAGCCCTGGGCCCAGAGCAGATATAAGGCCGCATCCAACTCCTCGTTTACATTAATTTCACCGAGATACTGAACAAGCTGCTCATCGTTCCACAGTTCAGCATACCCCTCGGCAGCTTCACGCTGCATCCTGCGACGAACGACCGCATCCGCTTCCTGCTCAGCCGCTCTGATCTTTTGCTCAACCCGTTTCCGTTTCAGCTCCAGCAGCGTAATCTGCATCTCCACATCATGTGGATGCAGCGCTACAATCTGCTCAACCATGGTCAGCGCTGTATCCAGTTCACCCTGCTCCTGATAGAACAAGGCCAATCCATTCAATGCATCCAGTTGGTGAGGTTCTTGCTCCAGCACCTTGCGGTACAGCTGTTCTGCCTGTTCCTTTTGTCCGGCGGCATGCAGCAATCTTGCGCTATGCAGCAGTCCATCCACTGCATCTGGCTCCAGTGCAGCCAGCCGTTCAAACAATAGCAGAGCTGCGTCTTCCTCCTTGTTCCACAAGCGAAATTTGGCTGCCAGACGTATCAGATCCGGATCATCAGGATACAGTGCCATCCCTGCATCAATATGAACTCCGGCATCGGCAACGTCTCCTTGCAGCATCAGCTGAAATGCCGTATCCCGCAGGCGAATGAAGGTCTCATAGTCCACGTCCCTTCCCGGATCAAACGTATCATAACGCAGCTCCCACGGACGCCCCAGTTCCAGGCCAGGGTACTCTGCGATCTCCTCCGGAAGCACCTCTTTCAACTCTTCCCGCTGTTCGGTCCAGCCAAAAAAGTCATCCAATCGGCCCCAGATGGTTTTCGGTAAAAAAGGGCGTTCAAACAGCATACGCAGCAGTTCCGTTCCCGCATAAAATTTCACATCCAGCTGCCACAGTTCCTCGCTCTGCAGCCAGTCCTCCCATACGGCCGAATCGGAGCGTTTGAAAACATCCTCTACAATATAACTTGCCCGTTCAAACAATCGTACGGTATCATCCACTGCTTCTGTATCCTGAAGCGAAGTTGCTGCCGTCTCAACAGGAGCATCCCAGTGATCAACGGTAAAGTATACTGGACCATCTTCCGACCCGGAAGCAGATTCCTGCAGAGGGCCCTCCATCTGAACAGAGGATGTTTCCGGATCGAGCCGTCTCTGTGCGTGTGGATCTTCCTGTGCCGCAAGCAGCTCCTGATCCCGCAGCGGTTCTTTCGCAGCCTTCAGGGCCTGCTCGTAAGCCGAACGCAATTGCTGGAATCCCTCCGGATCGTCTTCCGGATGTGTACTCCGGAGCTGCTTCGCATACGCGCGTCTGATGGCTCCTGTATCCTGCGTCGGTTCAAGTCCCAATCTTGTCCAGATGTCCATTCACGTATCACTCCCGCACTCTTTCAATTTGATCCAGCACTTCCTTCAGCTTCTCTGCTTCTTTCCTGATTTCACGGTCATCCTGACGTTTGAGCGTCTCCTCGAACTGCAGCATGACTTCGGCAATAATTGTACGGTACTCTGCGAGTGATTCTTCATACATCCGTTCTCCGCGAGCCAATAGCAGACGGTTCTCCATCCGATCCCGCGGATGGATCTTGATGGCCTCCAGCGCTCTGAATCGCTCGGCAATTTCCTCTTTGGACAGGTCGCTTTCCTTGCCCTGAATAATCGCTACCTTCTTCTCTCCTGTCTCCACGGAAGTCACTTCGACTTCCAGGATGCCGTTAATATCATACGTGAAACGGATGTCCACGGCCTGTTGCCCTGCCGGTGCAGGCGGTACCGAGATCGTCAGTTCCCCCAGCTTGACATTGTTTTTCGCCAGACGGCTCTCCCCCTGATAAATATCCGCAGTAATCGATGTCTGATTGTTGTGCATCGTATAATATCGCTCCACTTTACTAACGGGAATAACCGTGTTCCGTTCAATGATTGGAGCAAACATCCCTGATTCGAATCGTCCGTTGCCAAGGGACATCGATACAGACGTCCCCAGCGTGTACGGACACACGTCCGTCAGGATTACTTCCTCCAGATCGGCATGACGTTCCTTCATTGCTGCCTGGATACCAACACCGAGGGCAACAGCCTCATCCGGATGCAGATGATTCGCAGGCAGTCTGCCAAACAATTTGCCTGTAAACGAATAAATAAGCGGCATGCGCGTAGCCCCGCCAACAAGGATAACGGCATCCAGCTCGTTCAATTTGACGGAAGCATCGCGCAGTGCACGCTCGACCGGTTTTTGCAATCGTGCCAATAATGGCTTCGCCGCCTGATCAAATTTTGCACGGTCAACGCGAAGTTCCCGTACTCCTTCTTCCAGTGTTAGGGACATCATTCCTTCACGCCCATCGACCAGTGCGCGTTTGCATGATTCCGCCTGCTTCCAAAGGGCTGACTGTGCCTTGCTTGACAGCGTATCTTGCTCTATTTGATGCTGTTCGGCAAACAAGTCCACAAGTAGTCGCGTAAAATCCTCGCCACCCAAAAAGTTATCTCCGGCGACCGATTTCACTTCCATAATTTGATCAAACAGTTCCAGGACGGATACATCAAATGTACCGCCACCCAGATCAAATACGAGAAATTTCGTTTCCGGCTGCTGCTGATGCAGACCGTACGCTATGGCCGCTGCTGTTGGCTCGCTGAGCAAGCGCTCTACCTTGAGGCCAGCCAATTCTCCTGCTCGCTGTGTAGCCTTGCGCTGGGCATCATTGAAGTACGCGGGCACGCTAATAACCGCTTCGGTCACGGACTCCCCCAGGTAGGCTTCAGCATCCGCCTTCAGCGATTTCAATATAAAGGCCGACAACTCTTCCGGCAAAAAATGATATGTACCCAAATGGAACGTTCGCCCGGTTCCCATGTACCTTTTGAAGACAGAAGCTGTGCGCTCGGGGTGTGTAATCAGCCGTTCTTTGGCCACTTCACCCACGAGCATCTCACCGTTGTCGTCGACACTGACGACCGAGGGCGTCAGACGGTTGCCGAGTGCATTTGGAATAATAACGGATTCTCCGTTAGCCCAGCAGGATACCAGGCTGTTCGTTGTTCCCAGATCAATACCGATGATGGTCATGAAGTAATTACCCTCTTTCTGTTCAACATCCATAATGGCGCAGGACAGTCCCACAAGCCTTGTTATATGCTGCCATATACCAATCCGGCATAAAGGTGGGCCCATTCTGATTAACTCCTTACCGAACAATTTATCATACATCAACAACCCGAGGACATAGGTATAACTTCACTGATTTACCCAAAAGCAGGCATCACGAATCAGACCCTTGGCACCTTCCTTACCTGATAACAGCCCTAAAACCGGATACACAAATGTGCACCCGGCCGTTCGGAATTTTTGGAAGTCTTTCTATTGATTAAATGAACCCACCCTGACTTGTCGCAGTATAACTCAACAATCTATGCATCCACACCAGGCTGGTTCGGACGAAGAATGACGGATCCAACAGTCAGCAAAATGGCAGCCATACCACACAGAATAAGCAGCGGCAGCCTGATGTCGGCTAACGTGCCTCCTGCAGAGATCGTCTCGACGGCCTGAATCGTCCATTTCTGCGGGACAAAGTTCGCCAGCTTTTGCATATAGTCCGGCATAATCGACAGCGGCCAGAAGCATCCTCCAATCATGCAGGTAGGCGTGATTATGAGCGAGTTCAGCATGTTTGCATTTTTGGATTCACGGATCAATCCGGCAACTGTACTCGCAATGCCCATGGAGACCAGCATAAAGGCAGCCAGGATGAGGAAGTGTACGCCAAACGGAATACCTGCATCATAATGCAGCAGCCCGCGGCTAATCCCCAGTACAAGCACAATCTGGATCATACCGATTGCAAAGCTGCCCAGGAAATTGCCAAGGGCAATTTCATATGCCCGGACTGGAGCCGTGTACACTCTGGCCATTGTGCGCTGCCTGCGGTCTTCCATAATGACGGCTACGGCGCTCGTCAGCAAACCCATCATGAACATGATCGTAAATCCGGTCACGTTGTTCAGTCCCGGTTTGGGATACATCTGCAGATCGGTAGCTTCACCGGAGATTCGATGTTCGTTTGTTTTTTGCAGCAGCTGTTCGAATTTATCTTGTTTCACCAAGGGATCCGGCGCTCCCCCTTCATCTGAAGCAGTGCTGGTTGCCCCAAGTACAACCCTTGCCGACTGATGCAGTCCGGCAGCCATCCCTTCAACTGCAGCCCGCAGGGTATAGGAACTCTCACTGACACGCAGTTCAACCAGCTCAACTTGAACCTGCTTGCCTTGCAGCAGCTCATCCGTATAGTGAGCTGGAATGATGATACCTGAATTCCCCTTCTGCCGGGTAATGGCTTCCCTCAGTTCTGCCTCATTCTTCATGGACTTGAGCAGATATTCTTCCTTATTGGCGAGTTCATCCACGATCCATGCTCCCGCCGCCCCTTGATCCTCGTTTACATAAGGGATGACTGCTCGTGTGGCCTGTTCGCTCCCAAATAACGCAACCGCGCCCGTGACAACAAGACAGGGAAGCAGCAGGAACGCGATGAATCCCCGTTTGCGTCCTATTGTACGTCTGATCATTAACCAGGCAATATGCAGACTATTCATAGCGGTATCCCACCTTCCTGTAGATCACAGCTGCGATAGCAAGCAAGACGGCACTCACTACACCGAGCATGACGATGTTGTGCATAATTTCGCTCATCGATGCGTCCAGCATCATTCGCAGGAAACTTTGCAGCGCCCAATGATTCACCGTGAATTCGCTAATCCGCTGTACAAAATCAATGGCAATCGGCGTGAACCCGCCGCTAATAAACGTCATGGCAATGATGATGCCTTGCATCAGCGCACTTGCGGAGGTCGAACTTTTGCTCACAAGAGCCACAATGACTCCGATTGTCATCGAGGCAATGGTGATCAGCACACAGATCAGAACGATCAGCCAGGGATGTGTCCCCCAATTCACACCGTATAACCAATAGGTCATCAGAACGATGATCATCGCCTGTATGAAGGCAAGCAGGCTGTTGCCTGCAATTTTCCCTGCAAAAATGACACCGTTGCCCAGGGGAGCTGCCTGCAGGCGGGTTAAGGTTTTTTTGTCCCGCTCACTAAAAAGACTATTGCTTGTCGTCATGCCTGAATACAACATGAACATGGCCAGCATGGATGCCGCATAATATTGAGAGGCACTGTATGAGGTATCCGCTGTCCCAGGATTACTGACGTTAATATAAGACATATTCCCCGAGCCCACATCAGGGCTGGACGCCACGGCAGTACTCGCTTCCGGTCCCAATACCTCTGCTACTGCAATATGCCTATTCAGTTCATCCGTGAAGCGCGTAAACAGCGTCTCTCCTACAATATTCAACGTACTATCTTTCCCCAGAATCCATTGCAGTTTGGCCTCTTCCCCCTGCATCATCCGCTGTTCCAGGTCCGATGGGACCAAGACTGCAAAATCGAGTTCACCTTGCCTTAGCGCACGTACGGCCTCTTCCTCTGTAGACATGTGCTGCACCTTCATCATTTCGGCTACTGCCGGGGTCTTCACAAATGTATTCAAGGCTTCACTGATCGAATCTGAATCTGAAACCGAGTTCGAACCCGTCTGGATAACGCCCACTCTCACCTGGTCCGGAACATTGTCCTTCCCCGTTCCCATCGTACTCGATAACGCAGTCCCCAATATAAAGATCAACAGCAGCGGCAGAATAAACAGGTTCAGCAGAACGGATCGAATTTTCAATATCCGCCTTAGTTCAAAGATGCAAATATGCCAAATCTTCATCACAGCCACCCCCTAGTCCCGCAGCGTGCGCCCGGTCAGATTGAGGAACAGGGTTTCCAGATCCGGCTCTTCGACCTTGAGCGACTGAATGGCCATTTCATGTTTACTGCATATGAAAAGGATATCCTGCAGATCCTGCTGTGCCGAAGGCAGCGTAACGGTTAATATATCTCCTGTCACTTCTACCGCATGTACACGAGGGTGAAGCTTCAATTCCTCCACGGCACCGGGTCCAATTCCCGAAGTAGTAAGCACTATTTTTTCCTCGGATGCGACCCGCTCTCTCAGCTCCGCTTCGGTACCACAGGCAATAATGTGTCCCTGATCCATAATCGCTACCCGGTTACTGATCGCCGCAACTTCCTCCATGTAATGGCTTGTATAGATGATGGTTGATCCCATTTTATTGAGTGTACGTACCGATTCCAGGATGTGATTCCGCGACTGGGGGTCAATGCCCACCGTTGGTTCGTCCATAATGATCAGATCCGGCCGATGCATAATGGCACACGCGATGTTCAGCCGACGTTTCATCCCGCCGGAGAAGGTAGAAGGAGTATCTTTCGCTTTGTCCTGCAATCCTACAAATTCGAGCGACTCCTGCACCCTTTCCTTCAGCAGTTTACCGCGCAGTCCGTACAGCCGGGCAAAAAAAGTGACATTCTCCGCAGCAGTCATCGTTTCATAGAGGGCCAGATCCTGCGGCACCAATCCGATCCTGCGTTTGACTTCAAGGGGCCGCTCCTTGACCGAGATGCCATTAAGCAGAATTTCACCCTGGTCGATGCCGAGAAGACCGGCAATCATGCTGATGGTTGTGCTTTTGCCTGCTCCATTCGGTCCCAGCAGTCCAAAAATCTCGCCTTTCTCCACAATCAGGTTCAAATGATCCACCGAAAGCTTGCTGCCGTACCGTTTTACGACATGATCCATTTCAAGAATAGCCATCGCTTATACGCTCCTCTTCCACTCCAGCGGTGTGACGCCGGATTTCATATCTGTATTGTAACGAATCAAACCATTTTACGAAGGTACGAAAGGTCATAAGATGAAGGTGACTTAAGTCATCTCCTGCTCGGAAAGCAGGCTGTGATATAATCAGGGATGCATTACCGGGAATTTTCCAATCCACTTCAAAATAAAAGGATGTTCTTACCCATGCCGATGCGTTTACTGCAATACGGTTTAATTCTCGTTCCAGCTGTTCTGTACCTGTTGATGGTACCTTTGGATCGCGATGATCTATATACTCTGTATGTCATTATTGCTATCGGACTGGCCGTCTGCAAAGACTTCGCCCGTCCTGGTGCTGGGCATTTGATGCTCGTTTTGATCGAAATACTCTGGAGCTGTTGGCTGATTGCCTTATA
Source organism: Paenibacillus xylanilyticus (assembly GCF_047246825.1). GTDB lineage: Bacteria > Bacillota > Bacilli > Paenibacillales > Paenibacillaceae > Paenibacillus > Paenibacillus xylanilyticus_B. The sequence goes on from NZ_JBFOLB010000003.1 coordinate 57,306, forward strand.
CGGTCCCTTTATGTTGTTTCTCTCCTCATCCTTGCTCTATGTGTATATGTATAGATTAGAAGGAACCGCGCGCTGGCTGATACTTGGAGTTCAGCTTATCGCCAGCAATATCGCGTTACATTGGCATTTTGCTCCACCACAGGAGGTGGTTCCGTGGCTTACCGCAATTCACCCCATCCAAACACAGCCTGGAGCTCCATTCGATGAAGAGGCAGCCGGAAAGGTTGTCGGTAACCTGACCCTGATCCTCACCGCCGCACTTTCCTGGCAGGGTTCCAGAACAGCGAGCAGCCGCGGACAGCTGGAACAGGTATATGACGAGCTTCGCAGTAAACATTACGAGCTTCAGGACGCACGTGCACAGCTGCTGCTGTTTACCAAGCAGCTTGAAGGAGTCGCTCAGGCGGAAGAGCGTACCCGAATTTCAAGGCAGCTCCACGACGAGATCGGGCACCGCCTGATTCGCACCAAAATGATGTCCGAGGCTGCCCTGTTGACCCTCCCTCTGGACAACGAACAGGGTACGGAAATGGTAAGACAGATCCGCGATCAATTGGCGGCAAGTATGGAGGATATGCGCACCACTCTTCACAAGTTGCGGCCTAATTCCTATGTATCCGATGCCTATGCACTGGATCATCTCCTGGAGGAAGTGGGTAGGGAAACCGGTGTGAAGACCAGTTATGAAGTCCACGGTCCATCCCGTGTGCTGTATCCGAGCATGCAGATCGTATTATATAAAAATGCCAAAGAAGCCCTGACGAATGCCCTGAGACACGGAAACGCAAGTACGATTACGGTGGAAATGGCATTTGGTGAGCGCGAAGTCTGCATGACGGTCAGCAATGATGGGGAGATCCGGAGCCAACCGTCCACCAAGGGACAGCACGCGGGAACACAGATCAGCCGGAGCGCAGCAGCAGAGTCAACCAAACTGGGTATGGGGCACGAAGGGATGCGTTTGCGTACAGAGTCCATTGGAGGTCAGCTGGAGATCCGATCAGCTTATCCCTACACAGTCATTACACGCCTGCCAATTACGAATAAAGTGGATTTGATCTGAAAAAGGAAGTGATTGTGCTAATGTCAGAACAAAATGAACAAAGTAACAACCAGGATGCAGATCAGGTCCAGTCCATCGGGTTGATCCTCGCAGATGATGATTCCTTTATCCGCGAGAGTCTCAAGGTACTGATTGGACTTGATCCCGGCATTACCGTTGTAGGTACAGCTTCAAATGGACGTGAGGCGATCGAACTGCTCGAGGCAGGAACCACTGCCGACGTTGTACTGATGGATATCCGGATGCCGGACTGTGATGGTGTCGAAGGTACTCGGCTCATTAAATCCCGTTTCCCTGACGTGCAGGTGCTGATGCTGACGACATTTGACGATGACGAGTATATTGTCCAGGCTCTGCAAAATGGGGCCAGCGGTTATTTGCTCAAAAATGTGCCCCCGGACCGAATCATTCAGGGGATCAAGACGGTACATAACGGCGATATGTTGATTCACCCTGATATTGCCCGCAAGCTGGCGGGTCTGCTTCGTCCCGCTGCAGCTCCCCAGGCACATGAATCCCTTGAGTCTTATGGGCTAACCCGAACGGAACTTGCTGTTGCAGAGGCGATATCAGAGGGGCTGTCCAACAAGGAGATTGCCGCCAAACTATTCCTGAGCGAGGGTACAGTCAAAAACTATGTCACCGAAATTCTCGGTAAACTACACTTGCGTGATCGAACGCAAATTGCCATCTTTATGTTAAAAAAATAACAAAAAGGGTACGCCCTCGCTTGTTCAAGCGGTGGAGTACCCTTTACTTATTACATTTCTACCGATCCTTGTTCACTCACCGCAGGAGCTGGCAGAGCCAGCGGAGCCTCGTCCTTGCGATTATTTTTTCGACGGGCAAACAACTTGAGTGTGATGAGATGAACCAGGGATAACGGACGCAGCTGCACCGCCCAAACTTCATGATTATCCGGAGCCATAATGACACCGAGCTGATGATGCTCACCTTCATAGATGGCCCGCTGCATAAACTTGCTCTCACCCTGATGATTGCGAACTTCCAGTTTGCAAAAGGCCGGATTCATCCGCAGGGCACGATGCAGCTCTTCAGGTGAATGAACCATCACGCCATTCACCTTGTACAACGTCTCTCCTGCTTCAATTCCCAGTTCTGCCGCAGGGCTGTCCGGAATGATTCCAAGTACTTTCAGGCCGTGTGCCGGATGAACAAACACCGGACTGCGATGCTGTTCCTCAAACCCGCTGTACCACACCAGGAATTCATGTCCGATAAATGCTGCCAGAGCAGCAACCACCATAAGCGGGGACCACCAAGCTGCCAGGAGACTGAGCACAAGGAGGCTAGTCCCGTAAAGCAGCAACCGTTTTGCCGAAATCTGTACTTTCTGCCCTGGAAGCATGCTCTGTGTAACTTCACCAAATCCAAGCATGATTGGTAGTGCAAACAGCATGTAACCATTGCCTGCGCTCAAAAGCGGACTCCAGGCGAGCTCCGCTCCGCTCCCCGTTACCGGGACCAGAATCAGCAGCGGGATGGGCCAGAAATGCTGCAGCTGGTATCCTCCGACCAGTTTGCCCCGCTTGCCTTCGAAGAGCAATGGCGAAGCCATGGTTACCCCTTGCAAGCGAACCAGCATAGCCTCACCGAGGTGCAGCAATGCAGCCAGTACCAGTAAGGCAGGCATGTCCAACGCACGCAATGCCTCCGTTACGCTGCCAAGCCACCCCGTCGGCTGCCACCCTGAGGCCAGATTCAGCGCGAACTGTAATACGCCAAGCAGCCCTGCCGCGTATGCAAAGCACAGATATCGAATACGGAACAATGACAGAAATAATGTCGCGGCCCATATGCAGATCACGCTGCCGAGTGTAAGATGTGCCCCGAGAAAAATGGATACCACCGAGGCGATGACACCAATGACTATTCCTCCCAGTAAAGCACGAATGGTCTGAGTAATTGAACTCTGCAGACGAACATGGAATAACCTGCGTTCCTGTAATAATTGACGATGATAGATAAGTGCAATCAGAATTACCGCAATATAATAAAACGGCTGAGTAAACAACTGCAACAATGCTTCCCCTAATGTCGTTAACCACGGCCAAGCCCATTCCATTGTGGCCCGTCACCCCTCTCCTTCAGCCGGTTCAGAAAAAAAGAAGGCTGAATATCAGCCTTCTTTATGGCTTCGACACGGCAGTCGATATATCCTTCGAGACATTTTCGATCGCGCGCTTCAGCTGTGCATCATATTGAGGATTGGCAATGCGTTCAATCAGAGCCGCTTCCAATGATTCAGCGGTTTTCTCGTCAATCTGGCCTGTTGCCTCAATGCCTTTCTGCTTCTGGAATGCCTTGACCGCCTCTTCCGTCTTCTGGTCATAGTATCCATCCACACGATCCGGCTCAAATTCAAGTCCTCTCAGCATCGTCTGCGCACTTTTCACATCCGTGCTATTACTGTCATATTTCAAAGGTAATTTCTCTTTATTGATCGGTGCCACCGAGAAGTAATCCGGCTGGTTTACCGCAATATCCGGTTTGATGCCTTTTTCATGAATCCAGTCCCCATTCGGAGTCAGCCATTTGGCAATGGTGATTTTCAGCAGGCTGCCGTCACCCATTTGCTTGTCATAACTCGTCTGTACGGTACCTTTACCAAAGGAATTTTCTCCAACCAGCGTTGCGCCTGCAGACTGCTGCAATGCACCAGCCAAAATTTCCGACGCACTCGCGCTTCCTTTGTTCATCAGTACAGTGATGGGATACGACTTGCTGGAACCATTCGATTTGCTCTGCTCACGTTTGCCGTTTTTGTCCTCGACCTGCACGATCACTTTGCCTTTTGGAACAAACTGCTCGGCAATATCGATAACCACTTGCAGCACGCCGCCCGGGTCATTACGCACATCAATGACCAAACCCTTCATGTTCTGCTTCTCCAGATTCGCCAGCTCTTCCTTGAAGCGATCTCCAGTGTTCAGTGAGAATTGGGTGATGGTAATGACACCTACACCGTTATCCTCCATATGAGCGTATACGGTCTCCAGATCAATATCATCACGCACAATGGTAAATTCAATCAACTCCGTGGATCCGGCACGTTTCACCTGTACCTTGGCTTCACTGCCTTTTGGACCCCTGATTTTGTTGACAGCCTTGTTTAATTCCATGCCTTGCAGGGATTCTCCATTTACAGACATGATCATGTCTTTGGCTCGAATACCCGCTTTCTCGGCAGGTGATCCTTTGATCGGGGAAACAACAACGACGTTTCCGTCCTGTGAGGATACCTCGGCCCCAATTCCGGTAAAGGAACCTTCAATGGATTCCTCGAACTGGGCAGCTGTTTCCTGTCCCATGTAGTTGGAATACGGATCTCCAAGGGATTCCATCATACCGTTGATCGCACCATCGATCAATTTGGTCTGGTCCACATCTTTATAGTAGTTGCTTGAGATCAAATCCATTGCGGTTTCAATCTTCTTCAAATCGTTCTTCTGCTGCGTATTGCCGGTTACACTGGCCAGCAGGCCTTCACCCGAAGTGGTCTGATTGGCCATGCCTGGATAACTCATCAGTACCAGCGTAAGCAGGCTCCCTCCAAGAAGGGCTACAATGGCAAGCAGTAGCGCCGATCTCTTCTTCATCATCCGTTTGCTCACCGCCTTTAGTTTTGAAGCGTGTCAGATTCCATTGCTTTCCTGAATCCATTCCCTGAACATGCCAGCTTAGTATATGTCTAGCTTGTACGGAATATGTTTATTCCATTCCCTTGCGGTCAAACCATTATAGATAGTTCATCGGGTTCACTGCCGTACCATTATCCCGAACTTCAAAGTGCAAGTGAGGTCCTGTTGAATTGCCTGTATTGCCAGATTCGGCAATTAAATCGCCTTTGCTGACCGTATCTCCCTTGCTCACCTTAAATCCGCCTTCACGCAGATGACCATACAATGTCCATAGACCGCCACCATGGTCTACGATAACGGTGTAGCCATATCCACTGTACCACTCAGCCATGATTACGATACCACCCGATGCAGCATGAACCGATGTGCCCGTTGGAACAGCGAAATCAACACCATTATGCATTTTTCCCACTTCCCCCGTAATAGGGTGTGTACGGCGTCCAAATGGAGAAGAAATACGTCCACCGGATACAGGTTTGGAGAAAATGCCATTCCCCGCTGAATACGTGGCCTCACTGCTGCCTGTGCTGACTTTGGTCGGCGCCTTCGCTGCTGCTGCTGCCTTAGCTGCAGCGGCTGCTTTGGCTTTGGCAGCGGCTGCCGCCTGCTGCTCACGCAGTTTATTTTTCTCCTGCAGCAGGGTTGAACGCTTGCTGGCGATCTGAATCAACACATCTTCCTGCTCCTGCGTCAGCTCTTCCGACTCTTCAATTTTAGCATCATAGGAAGCCAGAAGCACTTGCTTCTCCTGTTCCTTTTCATTTAACTGTGCCTTGCGTTGTTTCTTTTGTGCATACAGGCTCTTGGCTTCAGCATACTGCTTGTCCAGCTCAGCCTTTTTGTCGACAACGAGCTGCTTGTCCTTTTTGTGCTCATCCAGCAGATGCTGGTCCTGATCCACAATGGTTTTCAGTGAATCTGCACGCGTCAGGAAATCCGAGAAGCTTGTTGAAGACAGTAACACATCCAGATAGGATACCGCACCATCCGTATACATCAGACGTACACGGGATTCAAGCAGTTTCTCCCTTGCAACGATACGCTCCTCTGCGGCCTGCAAATCTTTTTTCGTTGTGCGAAGATTCTCTTCCGTATTCTCGATTTCCAATGAAACGTTCGCCAGTTCATCGCTGACAACATTGATCTGCTCCATGACAACCTTCAGATAAGCATTGGTTTTGTTCTTGTAGTGCTGAGCTTGCTTCTTGTTGGCAGCTGCCTTTTTCTGTTCCTGTTTGGCCGCAGCCGCCTTGCTCTCCAGCTGTTGAATCTGTTGGTCTATATCGCTAATGCTACTCTTGGCATATCCGTCCGAAGGTTGAAGCGTCAAACCGGCCAATAAAGTGAAGGCCAGCAGCGAAGCTGTTTTTTTCAAAATGGTGATCCCCCATCCTATGAATTCACAAGAAAGCAACCTGCACAGGTGGTGAACATCATGTTCTATGCTTTCTTCAATCGTATAAAGAGTGCGTCTTCCCTACATATCGTCAAACAGAGTCCAATTGTGAACCTGCTTTGCCATTCTAATTCGACAATTTTTGCATTTCCATGGATGAAATTATTAAACATTAAGCGATTTGCGAATGGACAGTGTACTTCCCAAAATACCAACCAGCACACCGAGTCCGATCAAGAGGATACCAAACAGCAACCAAATGTCGCTGAGCGGAATCAAATTAAGCATTTGCATGAATACATCCTGACCAATGGTAGCCAGCAGGCGGCTGTAACCGAAGAACAGTACGGCTACCGTAATCACTGAACCGATAAATCCAATGAGTGCACCTTCGATAAAGAAAGGCCAGCGAATGAATGTGTTGGTGGCACCGACCAGCTTCATGATGCCGATCTCCCGGCGACGGGCAAGAATCGTTACGCGAATCGTATTCGAGATCAGGAACATGGACATCAGTGCCAGTCCCCCGACAAAAATAAATCCGATATTCCGGACAAGTCGTGTAAATTTGAACAGTACATCCACCGTTTCCTTGCCGTAGTTCACTTTCATGATGGGCTTCTCCGGGTGTTTTTCGTTCAATGCTTCAATTTTTTGCGCCACAAAAGTGACGGTTTCCGGTTCAATGACCTCAACTTCAATCGTCTCCGGCAGCGGATTATTATCCACATCGAAACCGTCAAGCACGTTATTGGCACTTTCGCCAAGACGTTCACGGAACTCCTTGAGTCCCTCTTCCTTGGAAACAAAGCGAATCTCACTCACTTCCGGCATTGCACTGATCTCCTGCTGCAGCGTATTGCGCAGGCTCTCATCCACATTCAGCTCCAGAAACGTACTGATCTCTACCTGACTGTCCACCTGATTGGCCATGGAATTCACATTCAGCACCAGCAGCATGAATACACCAAGGATCAGCAGTGACACGATGATCGACATGATGGATGCCACAGACATCCAGCCATTGCGGAATACGTTTTTGAATCCCTCCCGCATATGGCGCAAGAGAGTACTAAAATTCATAACCGTATTCCCCTCTCATCTGATCCCGCACAATCTGTCCACGTTCAATGGCAATAACCCGTTTACGCATCGTATTTACGATATCCTTGTTATGGGTTGCCATGACAATCGTCGTTCCCCGGAAATTAATCTCGTCCAGCAGCTGCATAATGCCCCATGATGTCTCCGGATCGAGGTTTCCTGTAGGCTCGTCCGCGATAATAACCGACGGATTGTTCACGATCGCCCGTGCGATGGCAATACGCTGCTGTTCCCCGCCTGACAATTGCGAAGGTTCACGATTCGCCTTGCTGCGCAGTCCCACCAGATCGAGCACTTCCATTACCCGTTTCTTGATGTGACGCTTCGGCGCCTCAATAACCTCCATGGCAAAAGCCACGTTCTCAAAAGCCGTCATCTTGGGCAAAAGGCGGAAATCCTGAAACACAACGCCAATGTTACGGCGCACATAAGGAATTTTACGTGGTTTCAATTTACCGATATTAAATCCATTGATGGATATTTGTCCTTTGGTCGGAACTTCTTCCCTGTACATCAATTTCATAAATGTTGATTTACCAGCGCCGGATGGACCGACGATATACACAAATTCATTGCGGTCGATCTTCACCGACACCCCTTGTAATGCGTGGGTCCCATTGGCGTAGGTCTTCCACACGTCCTGCATTTCTATCACATCATCACTTCCTGCTCACATAGTTAGCCATTATCATTTCGACACAATCCCGGCAATTCCTTTAAAAAGACCTGAATTTCATCAGGAGCAATCCATTTTATCCTTTTTTCGATCCTCATGAATGGACGCATAACAAATATATTGTAACAAATTTGTTACCTATTGAGTACCCGAAAGTTTTCCTCCATTGGATCATATATATAGAAAGTGTTACGAAATGCGGAACATCAGAAGTATAAAGGAGCGTACGGATATGAAAAAAATACATTTGGCCGTCATTATGGTGTTCTCGATCCTCTTCATCGGCTCCGCTTCCTATGGATTGCTGTATATGTATGTGAACCAACCCGCTTTGCCCGGCAAGGTACAGGTTGGCGGCTGGCAGGTCGGAGGAATGAATCGGAGCGAAGTGCTGATGGGACTGGATGAACGTTTGAAAAAGCTGGAGGACTGGCCTGTCACGCTGGAGGTGGATGAGCCTGCATCCCTGACGCTGAACATGACAGCCAGCGAAGCCGGTGCAGGTTACAGTGCCAACGCCTTTCGGTCCGCAGTACATCAGCTGGAGGAAGGAAACGTGTGGGAACGCGCGTATGCCCGTTATCATTTTGGTGAGGAATGGTCACTCGAGCAGCTGTATGACACCCAACCGCTAAGAACAAGACTGAGTCCTGCCTGGGAAAAAGAAACCTTCGGCACACCCGCGGACGCTGTCCGGCGAATCACCGCAAACGACAAGATCCAGTACATCCCCGAGAAGGGCGCCCGGCGGATCGCCTGGGATGAGCTTGCAAACCAGATGCTGGCGAAGCTTCCGCATGACTTCACCATGCTGGATCTTGATGCCAAGCCTGCCTCGCTGATAATCCAGCTGCCGCTGTACACAGAGCAGCCTGAAGTAACGGTAGATTCTCTGCGCAAGGAAGGCATCGAGCGGAAGATCATCCAATTCTCCACAGGGCTAGGCAGCAGCACGGAAGGACGCATACATAATGTCAGTGCAGCAGCACAATCCGTGAACGGCATGATTTTGGAGCCTGGAGGCATGTTCGATTACGAAAAGATCATTCGCCATGCCGAGAAGGAATATGGCTTCCGCGAAGCTCCGGTCATTGTCAGCGGGCGTCTTACCCCTGGTATTGGCGGAGGCATATGCCAGGTGTCCAGTACAGTCTATAATGCAGCCTTGTTAACCGGACTCGATATTGTCGAGCGGCGCAACCATTCCATTCCCGTCAAATATCTGCCGAAAGGGCTGGATGCCACCTTTGCCTCCGGCGCAATCAATTTCAGGTTCAAGAACAATACCGGCAAATCATTGCTGATCCATGCCGAAGTGAAGAACAAGCAGTTGACCGTCAAATTTTTTGGCACCTTTCCCGAGAACGTCAGTTACGCGCTGGAATCCCATACGATCGAAACGTTAAGTGCCCCCGTGAAATATGTATCCAGCAATGTGCTGCCGGATGGTGCCCAGCAGGTTTTGCAGAACGGGCAGCCCGGTTATATTGTGGAAACCGTACGCATCAAAAAGGTGGACGGCAAAGTGGTAGAGTCCAAAACCATTACGCGGGATACGTACAAAGCACAGAATCGCCTTATTGCCCGCTCTGGACACAGCAGTCTGCCAGATCCGCAGGAGAATTCGGTTGTAGAGGACGGCGTAAGTGATACCAAACAGCCATAATGATCCATAGAAATAAAAAAAGACACACCTCTGTTATCCATAATGGAAACAGAACGGTGTGTCTTTGGTTTTTCATTTAGTGCCCTGCTGTATACTCTCCCTGCTCTTCGCCTATAACCATCTTGTCTTTTCCCATAAAGAAGGCAGCAATTAGGGCCAGTGCGGCCGGTATGGCAGCCCAGGCAAACAGCTGCACAATGGAAGAAGACAACGCCTGAGTGATTGCCTCCAGCACCTGAGGCGGAATCGCCTGTCTAAGCTCTGGTGAAAGCAAGGCATGTGGATCGCTCAGATTCAAGCCCTCAGGCATACCGCCCGCTGGAACTCCAGCTCCCGCCCCGCCTGCTTCAGCAGCAGATCCGGCCAGGGCATCGTTCATTTTGCGCGTAAATACCTGGCTCTGTACAATCCCAAAGATCGTAATCCCCATGGTCATCCCGAGTGACCGCAAAAAGTTAAGTGTGGAGCTCGCAGCTCCGCGTCTTTGCGGTTCAAACGCGTTCATGGCCGCATTGCTGAGCACGGAGAACGAAGCTCCGACACCCAGACCAACCAACACCATAAATACGCGAATTGTCCAGAGGGACGAATCTGCATCCAGTGTGGTTAATAGGCCAAGACCGAGAACCAGCAGCGCCAGCGTCGGGATCATAATATTCCGATATTTAATCTTGGTCATCAGCACCCCACCCATTGAGGCGGTTACGACAGACCCCAGCATCATGGGCAGCAAAACGAGACCGGAATTGGTTGCTTTGCCGCCGAGCACGCCCTGAATGAAAATCGGAATATATACCGATGCCGTAATAAATGCCGCACCACTGAACATGGCAATGACATTACTGGACCAGTACACCCGATTGCGGAACATGCCGAAAGAGATGATCGGTTCCTTTGCTCTCGATTCTGCCCACAGGAAAAGCAGCGTCAGCACTACAAATCCGGCAAACAAACCGAGGATCTGCCACGAGTTCCAGGCATATGTTTTGCCGCCCAGTTCAAGTCCAAAGATGAGACAGACCACCGCACCAATCAGCGTCACTGCGCCCAGCCAGTCGATCTGCTGGGATTGATGCTGATGAGATTCCTTGTAGAAAAACGCAATAAATACAAACGCAATCAGACCAAGCGGCAGGTTGATATAAAAGACCCATTCCCACGTGGCATACTGCGTAATGTAAGCACCCAGCAGCGGTCCAAATACGCTGGACAACCCAAACACGGCTCCAAACAATCCGCCCAATTTCCCCCGTGCCTCTGGTGCAACCACGTCAAACATGATGGTAAAGGCAATCGGAACCAATGCACCTGCACCAATCCCCTGGATCGCTCTGTACATGGTCAATTCCACAATGGATGTGGCTGTTCCACATAACGCCGATCCAAGCATAAACACGATAATACCGAATACAAAAAACTTCTTCCGTCCGTACATGTCGGATAATTTACCGAAGATCGGCATACCTGCCATCTCGGCTACCATGTACGCTGAGGTAACCCAAACAAACTTGTCGAGTCCACCCAACTTGCCGACGATATCCCCCATCGCCGTTGCCACGATGGTGTTGTCCATCGAAGCCATCAGTATGCTGAGCAGCAGCCCTGCCAGCACCAATCCAATATTGTTTTTACGTGCAACCATTGTACTCAATCTCTCCATTCACGCTCTATTCATATGACTGAAATAGTATATCCGAAAAGCTGCAGTCATTAATCAGTCCAAGGACCGATTGCGCTGGATCAAAACTTCCGATTGTGAATGGATTTGCAAGGAGGAGTTGTACTCCACTGTACCAATCCGGCAGCCTGGGCCAATTTTTATTTTATCCCCTCGGACAACCTCGGCTACCGTGTTCTCTAATTCTATTTCGTCGCCTTCAATCAGGTTTGCCGTAAGAATGGGTTTGTTACCAGTAAACAAACCTTCCAGCAGTTTTCCCCGGCCACTCTTCACCGAAATGATCGAACCACCTATTTCCCTGACCTCGGATGGACCCATGACTCTAATGGTCATTTGCTCTGCGCTGAGCATACCAGCAATCGTAAAACGACCATTCAGCTTGAAATTTTCCGCCTGACAATCACCTGATAGATGAATCTCACCTACTACTTTCATCTTTTCAGCTTTTGCATGCACACCAGATACAGGGTTTCCACCCTCACCTTCATGGACAGGAGCTCGCTCTGTCAAGGTAAGGGTTCCCGTAATTTTAATATCTGTTGATTCAAGCGATCCATAAATGACCGATGTCCCCGTACATTTGAATTGATCACAAAACAGATTGTCATTAAACGAGGAATCCCCCACGACCTTGACCTTGTCGTACACACCGCCAGCGGAGCTACCTTCACCGATAATGCTGATGTCGTTTTTCTTATCCAATGGACTACCAAAATGGTTATTCACGTCGGTCACATTCCTTTCTCGCCCTATCAAGTCTACATCCGCTGACTGCTGCCCACCTTCGCATCCTGATCCACCTCGAGCTCACCCGAATATTCGACCAGCCTGATATTACAGCCACGACCGATATGCACCTTACTGCCGCGAACAATATCCGCCTGGGTATCTTCCAGCACAATTTCATCTCCTTCGATCAGGGATGTCTTAAATGAGGGTGTTCCGCCCAGACCAATGCTTTTCCAAAAACCGCTTTGTTCCCTGCGGCGAATATCAATGCGTTCCCCGCCAATCTCTTTGGCCGAAGAAGAGGTATGAAGCCTGATCTCTACCGTTCCTGCATTCAGGAAGCCACTGATTCTAATATTGCCCTGTACGTTCAGGGACTCGCATTGAACATCGCCTTCAATATCGATCATGCCGCCGATATCGATTCGTTCCCCATCCACCCGTCCACGTACGGTGCACTTCCCGTTAACTTCAAGTTCTGGGCTATTGAGGTTTCCGTTAATGGTTGACATGCCATCCACACGAACACGGGAACTGATCAAGGGGCCGTTCAGCGTACACATGCCGTTAATCGTTGCACTTTCTGCGCTTAAAGCTCCTTGCATCTTCAATGTGCCATTCACATTTAGGGAGGTACAATCCAGGTTACCGTTTACCTTGGCCATGCCATCAATGGATACCCGGTGAAAATTCCCGCCTGCCGTTTGGCTCATACCTGCTACGTTCAGATCATTGCGCAAATTCCGTTCTTCCATCTATGATCCTCTCCTTATCCCAATTTGAGTTTTAACTCTTCCATATACGTCCCCATCGGCTGCCTGAGAACCACCTTCACACCGTTGTCAAAATAAAGCTCCGTTCCTGCCGTTACCAGCATGAATGTCGGCACACCCATCTTGCGAATAAGCAATAGTTCACTTGCTCTGCTCGCGAAACGGTAGTAATGCTCAGACATGACATCAATCAGCAAGGAGCCTTCCTGACGGGTGATATCCCCGCTCAATAGCAGCTTTTCAAGTACATAGAGCATCATGATTTGCTCCAATGCGTAAATGGGCTGTTCCCGTCCTGCCTCTCTAACCAGTTCAAGCGAAGACAATGAAACAATGTTTCGGTCTATTAATTGCTGAGCAGACATTTCCACTTCACCCAATGTGGGCGAAAACACGTCTGCCAGCTCATCCAGAGACAATCCATCCTTCATGTTGAGGATCTTGTCAATTCGCGGCAGGATCTGCTGTTTTGGAAAAAAGGTTTCCTGCCCTGTGTACGAAGACTTCCGAATAAACCATTCTTCCGGAATGAGGTTTTTCCGCTTCCAGCGGTATAACTGGCCGTAGGAAATACCGGTAAGGTCCAGCAAGTCTTTCTTGGAGATCAAGTCTTCTGTCATATATGGTCCCCCTTTATGTTGAAAACAGTGTAACATAACATTGTTACGTTGTGAAGTGTGGATGAATTACGGGCTTTCATTCCGATCCATTCCAAAATGAATCCCTTTGTAGCAGCTGCCTGAATTGTGGATCCTTTAGTTTTCCTCCAATGGATGTTGTTATTGCAATGAACGGGTTTTGGGTATAACCTGTGTGATAGACACTAAGGAACCATTGCAGGTTCATAACCTTTCATTTCAGACCGGGTATGAACGTTTTTGCGAATGGAATTATGAAAGGGGTTACTTTTGAGATATGGCACTGATTAAATGTGATTTTTATTCCGACGCGCTTGGACTCAGCACGAGCATGCATGTTATTCTGCCACAACAGACCCATACTCAGATCGGAATGGACAACGTCTCGGGTAAGGGACTGCATCCTACGCTGTATTTGCTGCATGGTTTATCCGATGATGATTCCATCTGGCTGCGCCGGACCTCCATTGAACGATATGTAGCCAACCTCGGAATTGCTGTTGTCATGCCGCAGGTGCACCGCAGCTTCTATACGGATATGGCTGAAGGCGGACGTTACTGGACATTCATCAGTGAAGAGCTGCCTGCGCTGGCGCGTTCCTTCTTCCCGCTGTCTGCCAAACGCGAAGATAACTATGTTGCCGGCTTGTCCATGGGTGGTTATGGAGCTTTCAAATTGGCTCTGCGCAAACCGGAACAATATGCCGCGGCAGCAAGTTTATCGGGGGCGCTCGATATGGCTGCACATATGGACAGAAACGCATCATCAGCGCTGCAGCAGGCCGAGCTGCAACGAATTTTCGGACCACAGGTAGCAGGCACCGAGAACGATCTGATTCATTTGTTAAAAGAAAGCCAAGGTCAACGGCCTCTGCTCTATCAATGTTGCGGAACGGAAGATTTCCTGTATGAGGATAATCAGTCCTTCCGCCAAGCTTGCGCACAGACCGATTTCCAACTGACGTATGAAGAAGAACCAGGTGGCCATGACTGGGCCTATTGGGATGCCAAGATTCAAAATGTATTGAACTGGCTGCCTCTGCCTGAACGGAAATAAAGAGGAACGCCTTATAAATGGAACCATGATTCATTTCGAATTGAGTAATGGATAAGTTCAATTTCAAATTTTATGAGGAAACAGCAAAAAAAGCAGACCACAGAGGAAGTCCCTCTCTGGTCTGCTTTTGCATTGTATCGCTTTGTATTCATATAGCAACCGCGGCTTAGCCGCGGTTTGTAATCCACTGCTCCGTAATCTCCAGCACCTTTTCACTGCGTCCGATAGCCTCTGCCACTTGACCGGAAGCTGTGCCGCCATACACATTACGCGCGTTCACAACCGCTTCCGGCTGCAGCACGTCATAGATGCGTTCATCGAACAGCGGAGAGAACTGACGGAACTCATCGATCGTCAGATCCAGCAAATACTTGCCGTTCTGGATACAGTACAGCACCGTTTTACCGATCACTTCATGCGCCTGACGGAAAGGCAAACCTTCGCCTACAAGGAAATCGGCAATATCCGTAGCATTGGAGAAGTCCTGGTTTACCGCTTGACGCATCCGATCCTTGTTTACTTTCATCGTCGCAATCATCGGAGCGAACAACTGCAGTGCGCCTTCCAGCGTAGCCACCGTATCGAACATGCCTTCCTTGTCTTCCTGCATGTCTTTGTTGTAGGCGAGTGGAAGAGACTTCAGTACAGTCAGCAAACCGATCAGGTTGCCGTATACACGTCCGGTTTTACCACGAACCAGCTCGGGAACGTCCGGATTTTTCTTCTGCGGCATAATGCTGCTGCCTGTGCAGAACGCATCGTCCAATTCAACGAAACCAAACTCCGTACTGCTCCACAGCACCAGCTCTTCACTCAGACGGGACAAGTGAGTCATGATCAGGGAAGCTGCTGCCAGAAATTCAACGATGAAGTCACGGTCACTAACCGCATCCAGACTGTTTTCATACACACCGTCGAAACCCAGCTGTTCCGCCACAAAATGGCGATCAATCGGGAACGTAGTGCCCGCGAGTGCACCTGCACCCAACGGAAGAACGTTAATGCGTTTGTAGCTGTCCATAAGACGTTCAGCATCCCGTTGGAACATGGAAACATACGCCATCAGGTGATGAGCGAACAGGATCGGTTGCGCACGTTGAAGATGGGTATACCCTGGTACAATCGTATCGAGGTTGTCTTTTGCCTGTCCGATCAAAGCTTCCTGCAGCGCATGCAGCATGCCGACAAAACCAACCACACGCTCACGCAGGTACAAGTGCATGTCCGTTGCCACCTGGTCATTCCGGCTGCGACCTGTATGTAATTTGCCGCCGACAGGGCCAATCGTTTCAATCAGGTTTTTCTCGATGTTCATGTGGATGTCTTCATCCGAAACGGAGAATTCCACTTCGCCCGCACGGATTTTGTGCAGTACCGTAATCAGGCCTTCCTTGATCGTCTCCACATCTTCTGCAGGCAGAATGCCGCATTTGCCCAGCATGGTTACATGGGCGAGACTGCCCTGAATGTCTTCCTCTGCCAAAGCTTTGTCAAAGTTGATTGACGCCGTATATTCCTCAACCAGATGATTGGTTTGTTTGGTAAAACGTCCTCCCCACAGCTTGCTCACGGTGAGTTCTCCCCTTTCGCTCATGGACAAAGCCGCCCCTGCCCGATGTGCAAGAACGGCCTGCCTTGTATAGTTGTATGGTATTGATAAGCTCTATTTTAAAATGAATTAGTTTTTGTTTTGTTCCACGCCGGAATTGACTTTCAGACGGAGTGCGTTCAGGCGGATAAAGCCGGTTGCATCCCCTTGATCATACGCTTGTGTTGGGTCAGCTTCCATGGTAGCAATGTCCGGGTTGTACAGACTGACAGGGCTTTTCACGCCTGCGCCAATGATGTTGCCTTTGTACAGTTTCACACGTACGGTACCTGTTACGTTTTTCTGGCTTTCGCTCACCAGCGCTTGCAATGCCAGACGTTCCGGTGCGAACCAGAAGCCGTTGTAAACGAGTGTGCTGTAACGCGTAATAAGGCTGTCACGCAGGTTCATGACTTCACGGTCCATGGTGATGGATTCCATTTTACGATGTGCTGTGAACAGGATCGTTCCACCCGGTGTCTCGTACACGCCACGGCTCTTCATGCCGACAAAACGGTTCTCGACCATGTCGACACGGCCAATCCCGTGTTTGCCACCCAGCTCGTTCAGTTGTTCCATCACTTGCAGAGGGCTCAAACGCTCGCCATTCAGTGCTACGCAGTTGCCTTGTTCGAATTCCAGTTCAACATATTCCGCTTGATCCGGTGCATCTTCCGGTGCATTGCTCAGCAGGAACATGTCTTTGTTCTCGTCCGTGCTTGGATCGAACCAAGGATCTTCGAGCACGCCGCTCTCATAGCTGATATGCAGCAGGTTACGGTCGGTCGAGTACGGTTTAGCTGCCGATGCAGTTACCGGAATACCATGTTTCTCTGCGTAAGCAATCATCTCGGCACGTCCTGGGAACTGGTTGCGGAATTCTTCCAAACGCCAAGGCGCAATCACTTGAATGTCAGGTGTCAGCGCAGCTGCGTTCAACTCGAAACGAACTTGGTCATTTCCTTTACCCGTAGCGCCGTGAGCAATCGCTGTAGCCCCTTCTGCACGAGCGATGTCAACCATGCGTTTAGCGATCAACGGACGAGCGATACTTGTACCGAGCAGGTATTGTCCTTCATACAGAGCTCCCGCCTGGAACATCGGGTAGATGAAATCTTTCGCGAACTCATCGCGCAGATCGTCGATGTACACTTTGGAAGCGCCCGTAGCGAGTGCTTTTTCTTCCAAGCCGTCCAGCTCATCCTTTTGTCCGATATCCGCAGTAAATGCGATAATCTCCGCATCATAGGTTTCTTTCAACCATTTCAAAATTACAGATGTGTCCAACCCGCCGGAATACGCGAGTACGATTTTTTCCTTAGCCATGTTCGTTGGTCCTCCCCAGTTTCAGTTACTATACACTTTTATCTATCATCGCTAACCCTGCGCCTAAAATCAACTCATTTAGACAAACAGCGGCTATTCGCTCATTAACGCGGCCATCAAGGCTTTTTGTGCATGCAGCCGGTTCTCCGCCTGATCAAAGATCAGGGAGTTCGGTCCATCGATCACACCCGCACTCACTTCTTCTCCACGGTGTGCAGGGAGGCAATGCAGGAACATGTAATCCGGCTTCGCGCCTTTCATCAGTTCCTCATCTACCTGATACGCGGCAAATGCCTGCTCACGAATCTTTTGCTCCTCTTCAAATCCCATGCTTGCCCATACATCGGTATAGACGATATCTGCATCCTTCACGGCTTCCTGCGCACTGTACGTCACAGTCACCTGAGAACCGCTTTCCTGTGCGATGGTGCGTGCTTGCTCTACCACTGCGCTGTCTGGCTCATAACCTTCTGGCGTCGCTACAGCAACATGCATTCCCATCTTCGCTGCACCCAGCATGAGGGAGTGTGCCATGTTATTACCATCTCCGACATAAGCCATTTTCAGGCCAGCCAGTTTGCCTTTGTGCTCCAACACCGTTTGGAAGTCTGCCAGCACCTGACACGGATGAGCAGCATCGCTAAGACCGTTAATCACCGGGATATCGGCATGCTCCGCCAATTCAGTCACATTATGGTGCCCAAAGGTACGGATCATAATGCCATCCAGGTAGCGGGTCAATACTTTGGCCGTATCATGAGTCGTTTCCCCGCGTCCAAGCTGGATATCGTTCTTGCTCAGGAAGAGCGCGTGCCCACCCAGCTGGAACATGCCTACTTCAAAGGATACACGTGTACGCGTGGATGATTTTTCGAAAATCAGTCCGATCGTTTTGCCTTTCAGCGGCTGATAAGGTACGCCACTTTTTTGCTTGCCTTTGATCTCAATCGCCAGATCCAGCAAGTAGCGGATTTCTTCGGCTGTGTAGTCCGTAAACTCAATAAAATCGCGGCCTCTAAGATCGACCTTCTGGATTTTCTCCGTTTGTTGTGTTGTCATATGAATGTTGTCCTCCTTATTTCCGGTTCCCTGCACCCGCTCAGGCAGAAGAGAGCAGCAGGAGCGCATGCTCACCAGGCTATTGCTCAACCCCATCTTCCGTTGGTTCTCCGCGCGGCTGCAGGGATTCATCATCTTGTTCTGCTCGGGGCCATGAAAGGCCCCAAGAGCAGCATGTTTTTCATTTGTCAGAACGTATTAGGCCTTCTTAGCTGCTACGTGCTCTTCAATCAGCGCCGCCACCAGGGATACAGCCTCGTCGATCTCTTCCTTGCTCACATACAGATTCGGAAGCAGACGAATAACATTCGGCCCTGCGTTAACGAACAAGATGCCACGTTTCTGTCCAGCCAGTACGATGTCACCCACCGGTTCTGCACATTCGATTCCGACCAGCAGTCCCAATCCGCGAACTTCCTTCACAAATGAATTGCCTGCCAAACGGTTCCGCAGGGAGCTCATCAGATAATCCCCCATCTCAGCAGCGCGCTCAGGCAGGCGATCTTCCAGCATCGTTTCAATCGTGGCAATCACCACGGAAGAAGCAAGCGGCGTACCCCCGAATGTCGTTGCATGGCTGCCCGGGGTAAACGCATCCCGCAGGAAACCTTTACCCAGCATCGCTCCTACCGGGAAGCCACTACCAATCCCTTTGGCTACCGTGAAAACGTCTGGCTCGATGCCATAGTGTTCATGGGCAAACAGTTTGCCTGTACGTCCCATTCCGGTCTGTACTTCGTCCACGATCAACAAAAGGCCATGCTCGTCACACAATTTCCGTACATGCTTAACGAATTCCGGTTCGACCGGATATACACCACCCTCGGCCTGAACCATTTCCAGCATAATCGCGGCTGTCTTGGGACCGATTGCCGCTTCCAGCGCTGCTGTATCATGCAAGGGAACCGTCACGAATCCGGCTGGGAGTGGCAAAAATCCTTCTTTTACCTTAGCCTGCCCTGTGGCTGTCAGCGTAGCAAGTGTCCGTCCATGGAAGGACTGGGCAAATGTAATCACTTCATAACGGTCTGTCCCCTTCACCTTCTGGTGATAACGGCGAGCTACCTTAATGGCTGCCTCATTGGCTTCCGCACCACTATTGCAGAAGAACACGGCATCGGCACATGTATTGGCTGTCAGCAATTCCGCTGCTTTCTCCTGACCCGGAATTTGGAACAGGTTGGAGACATGCCACAGCTCATCGATCTGAGCTTTCAGCTTGGCTCCGACTTTCTCCGGTGCATGACCAAGGCTCGTTACAGCGAGTCCGCACATGAAGTCGAGATAACGGTTGCCCTGATCATCCCACAACCAGCTGCCTTTACCCTTGACCAAACTGATTGGATATCGTGCATACGTTTGGAAAAGAGAGCTCTCCGTCTGTGCCGCTGCACCTGTTGCTGCTGCTCCCGCTACTGCTGTGCCAGAACCTGGCTGTTCAATGCCTTTTGCCATCACCTTTCACGCTCCTGTTCCTTTTTGTAAGTACACTGGTACTCCTATATAAGCCAATCCTACTTAACACGAGGCCACTCCGATTGCAGTACCATCTTCCGATCGCTGTTATCCCCGGAATTTTTAACCCACTTTTTAAAGGTTAAAATCCGGGGATAAACGCGAACGCTTGCGCTTCTACAGATTGGTTCTGCACTCTCCGTTTCCGTGTAACGCTCAAATCTACTTATATATAAATCCGTACAGAATATTAATCTGTCTGTTATTAAAGTCCACTTTTTATTGCATGCGGATAATTCGGGTTCCGATCGTTTCGCCCTGAAGCACACGGCTCAGGATCTGTGGTTCGCTGCCGTCTACGATGATAACTTCGCGTACTTTGCCATGAATACACGCAATGGCTGCGCGTACTTTTGGGATCATACCGCCGTAGATTTCTCCGGTCTGGATCATGTCCTCGATCTCCTGTACGGAGACGGATGGCAATACTTTTTTCTGGCCGTTAACGGTTTTCATGATTCCAGGCACATCGGTCACGACAATCATCCGGCTCACGCCGAGATGGGAAGCTACCGCTCCTGCTGCTGTATCTGCGTTGATGTTATACCGCTGTCCGGTCGCATCCACGCCTACCGGGGCGATTACAGGCATATACCCCATATTCACAATGCCTTGAATAATTTCCGCTTGGACACCCGTCACGTCGCCAACCCAGCCGATCTCTGCATGGTTAGAAACCGGTTTGGCCTGAATTAGGCCACCGTCCACGCCGGACAAGCCGAGCGCACGTCCACCAACACTTTGGATCAAACGGACGATCTGTTTGTTGATGCTTCCGGCCAGTACCATCTCCACGACATCCAGCACGGGTTCCGTCGTTTTGCGCAATCCATTTACAAACTCGGTTTCGATGCCCAGCTTCGCCAGATTGTCCGATATTGCCGGGCCTCCGCCATGCACGATGACTGGCTGAGTCCCCTGGGACTGCAGGTCACGCAAATCCGCAAAAAAGGATTCAGGCAATGCCGCTAGTGTGCTGCCTCCGCATTTCATTACAAACGTCTGCTTCTCCGCACCTTTTTCCATTCCGGCACTCTTATTCTGTAATGTTGAATTCATGAGGAGCACTCCTTTCGTATTTTTATTCTATATAAAATCAAACCTTTTACATTTGCCACTCCGATTGCAGCACCATCTTCCGATCGCTGTTATCCCCAGATTTTTTGATCCCTTTTTAAAGGGTAAAATCCGGGGATAAACGCGAACGCTTCGCTTCTACAGATTGGTCCTGCCCTCTCCGTTACATGTAAAATCACAATATTTAACATTGAATAAAACAAGATAGTTCATTAAGTGCGGTATGCCGCGTTGATTCGTACATAGTCATACGTCAGGTCACAGCCCCAGGCTGTAGCCGTTCCTTCGCCGTGGTGCAGATCCACCACAATGCGAACGGTATCCGTCTGCAGATATGCCAGAGCTGCTTCTTCGTCGAACACCACCGGACGGGACTGCGCAAGTACCGAGATGTCTCCCAGTCGAATATCAACGGTGTCCGGATTTACTGGCTGTCCTGCACGCCCCACGGCTGCAATGATCCGTCCCCAGTTCGCGTCAGCACCAAACATGGCTGATTTCACCAAGCTGGAACCAATGACCGTTTTCGCAATGGCCTGTGCCGATTCATCACTCACCGCACCCGTAACCTGCACCTCTACCAGCTTCGTTGCCCCTTCACCATCACGTGCAATCGCTTTGGCCAGCACTTCGCACACATAGGTGAATCCTGCTGCAAAAGCTTCCCAGTCCGGATGCTCCACGGTCAGTTCCTCGTTCCCCGCCATACCACTGGACATCGCTACGAGCATGTCGTTCGTGCTGGTATCTCCATCCACGGTAATCATGTTAAATGTATGGTTGGTCGCCTGACGCAGCAGGCGCTGCAACGCCTCTGCCCCAATAACTGCATCACTCGTCATAAATGCGAGCATGGTTGCCATATTGGGATGTATCATGCCTGATCCCTTGGCCGCACCAGCAATGGTGACCGTCTTGCCGTTTACAACGACAGATACGCAGGCTTCCTTTTTCACCAAATCGGTCGTCAGAATCGCCTGGGAAAATTGCTCCGCTTCGTTTGCTTCCTGCCCCAAACTTGCGGGCAATGCGCTGATGCCCGAGTGTACCGCATCCATTTTCAATAACTCACCGATCACACCTGTCGAAGCCACAGCAACATCCTCTTCAGCCACGCCAAGTTCACGTGCAGCGGCCGAACGCATGGCATATGCATCTTTTTCGCCCTGCTGGCCGGTACAGGCATTTGCGTTACCGCTGTTTACGACGACCGCTTGAAGGCGTCCATTGCTCAAGCTCTCACGGGTGACTTTCAATGGCGCTGCTTGAAATACATTAGTCGTATATACGGCTGCTGCCGTGGCTGGCACTTCACAACGGATTGCTCCGATGTCGTTGCGTGATGTTTTTTTCAACCCGCAATGAAGTCCGCCAGCCGCGAACCCGCGCGGGGTTACAATCGTTCCGTTCTTCACTACGGTGTAAGCCTGTTCCTTCACATTTGTTCCCATATGTTATCCCCCGTGTGCGTTCGGCTGCATGCCGATTGACCGCCTGCTTATCCTGAATCCGATGATCCTCGCAATGGTTCCGGACTCGCGTCTGCACGCTCCTCCGATCGCCATTCCTTACGGATATACCGGCGTCATGTTCAGCCCGAGGTTCTCCTCCCATCCCATCATCAGGTTCATATTTTGAATCGCTTGCCCGGAAGCACCCTTCACCAGGTTGTCGATGACTGAAATAATGGTTAAACGTCCTGTTCTCGGGTCAACCGCAAATCCGATATCACAATAGTTCGATCCTTGCACTTCTTTGGTAGAAGGCCAAATTCCCGGTTCACGTACGCGTACGAAAGGTCGATTCTCATAATACTTACGATACAGATCCACCAAGTCACGATCACTGTGTTCCCCCACCAGACTGGCATACATCGTACTCATGATCCCACGTGTCATTGGCACAAGTTGTGTGGTGAACGTCACCGTTACCGGACTGCCGGTAATATTGCCGAGTACTTGCTCAATCTCAGGTATATGTTGATGTTTGTTGAGTTTATAGGCTTTGAAATTCTCGTTCATCTCTGCATAATGATTCGTCAGGCTGGTTCCCCGTCCTGCACCGGATACGCCGGATTTGGCATCAATGATAATGGTGGATGGATCAATCCATCCCGCTTCTACCGCAGGAATAAGTCCAAGAAGTGTAGCTGTTGGGTAACAGCCTGGATTGGAAATAAAGTTTCTGCCCTTCACTTCATCTCCGTACACCTCAGCCATGCCATACACCGCTTGTTCCAGCAACTCACTCGGTGGAGCCGGGTGTTTATACCACTCTTCATACACCGTTCCATCCTTCAGTCTGAAGTCGCCAGACAGATCAATCACCTTAAGCCCTGCTTCGAGCAGGCTTGGAACGAGCTTGGCGCTTACTCCGGATGGGGTAGCTGTGAATACCAAATCTGCACGCTCTGCAATCTTCGCTGGAACTACACCATCCAGTGGCCTGCGAATCACGTCCGTCAAATGCGGGAATCCATCTGCGATGGACTCGCCGCTGCTGGATGAAGAGATCACCGAAGTGATTTCAACCTGCGGATGGTTCTGAAAAAAACGAATCAGCTCCACCCCGCCATAGCCGGTGGAACCGACAATTGCCACTTTTAATTTGTTACTCACTCTCGCTCCCCCAATCCTGTTGTATGCGCTGCTTATACGATGTTCATGCCATCAAACGGCCTTCACACGGTAATTCCGTCGCTTCTATGCATATTTGTGTATTATTATACGACTCTAGTTATATAAATACAACACTCTACCATCAAATTCACATGGATTCTTGGCAATCCCGAACATATCTTTTCCAATATCTGCGGACGAACCCGAATACTTCTGCTAAAATACGTTTTATAGGAAACATTACATACCAAGGTCTTATTCATAACAATTCTACACGAGGAAGGGTTTATGAATGGGTTCACGATGGTCATTATGAGACATGGGGGACTACAGTGCATATCGAATCCATTTTACTTATGGTACTCCTGGGCCTGAATATTATCTTCGCTGCGGCAGTCGTGTTCTTCGAACGCAAGGATGCCAGCGCATCCTGGGCGTGGCTGCTCGTCTTGAACTTTATTCCTGTGCTTGGGTTCGTACTTTATCTACTAACAGGTCAGAATCTGACCCGCTACCGGCTGTTCCAATGGAAAGAGAGAAAGAAACTCGGTTTGGAAGAACGCATAGCGGCCCAGTTGGAACAGCTGCATGACAATCGGACACCATTCCGCAACCAAGCGACGGAAAGCAGTCAGGACATGATCTACATGAATCTGAAGCAGAACGGCGCTCTCCTGACGGAAGACAATGCGGTAGAGATCATCACGGATGGAACAGACAAATTCCAGCGGTTACTTGATGATATCGAAGCGGCTCAGGATCATGTTCACGTGCAATACTACATTTACCGAGGCGACCGGCTGGGTAAAAAAATTCGCGATGCCCTGATCCGCAAAGCGCGGGAAGGCATCAAAGTTCGTCTGCTCTACGACGCGCTTGGATCGCGGCGGGTATCGAAACGCTTTTTCAAAGAATTGCGCGAAGCAGGCGGTTTGGTTGAAATCTTTTTCCCATCCAAATTCAGTCTGATTAACCTGCGCATGAACTACCGCAACCACCGTAAGATCGTCATCATTGATGGTAATCTGGGTTATACCGGTGGATTTAATGTGGGCGATGAGTATCTCGGTTTGAATTCCAAGTTCGGTTATTGGCGCGATACCCATCTGCGTATTCAGGGAAATGCGGTTCATGCTCTCCAGACCCGTTTTCTACTGGACTGGAATGAAGCCTCCAAGCAGCATGATACCCCTTATGTTCCTGAGCATTTTCCGCATATTGAGGGTACAGGTACGACGGCGATGCAGATTGTCTCCAGCGGACCGGATGCAGAGACGGAACACATCAAGAACAGTTATCTGAAGATGATTAATGGAGCCAAACATTCCATCATGATTCAGACGCCTTACTTTATCCCGGATGCTAGTGTATTCGAAGCCATACGTCTCGCGTGCCTGTCAGGTATAGATGTGCGTATCATGATTCCAAATAAACCGGATCACGCCTTCGTATACTGGGCTACGCTGTCTTACATTGGTGAGTTGTTAAAAGTCGGCGCGAAAGTATTTATATACGATAATGGCTTTATTCATGCCAAAACACTCATCATTGACAGCATGGTCGCATCGGTGGGTACTGCCAATATTGATTACCGCAGCTTCCGCCTGAATTTTGAGGTGAATGCCTTTATGTATGATGAGGAAATTGCCACGGCATTGGTCGAAACGTTCGAGCATGACCTTAAGGTTTCCCGAGAGATGACGCAGGAGGAATACAACAAGCGCAGCCTGAAGATTCGTTTCAAAGAAGCAATCTCCCGCTTGCTGTCTCCGATTTTGTAATTAGGGTAAATTCAAATAGTTGTAACTTCATAAAAAAGCAGGGACATCCTCCGCCAGGTTTGGCTGGAATGGATCCCTGCTTTTTTTAATTTATAGATGGCCCATAGAAAAAACGTGATTAGACCTCTTCTCGTTTAAAACCTTCACCGAGCACTTCGTGCGCATTACTGATAATGACAAAAGCACCCGGGTCCACGGACCGAATCAGTGCTTTCAGTCTCGGCACTTCATTTTGTCCAACGACCACCATCAATACGGTACGCTGATCGTCCGTGTAACCACCCTTTGCCTCCAGCTTCGTTAATCCACGATCCAGATCCGCAAGAATGACTTTGGTGATCGGCTCCGTCTTATTGGAGATAATGTAGGCAACCTTGGAGTAGCCAAGTCCCATCTCCACGGCATCGATCACTTTCCCGGTAACGTACAATCCAATCAGTGCATAAAGTGACTGTTCCAATGACAATACAAAAGCAGCCATAATAATGACGGTAGCATCCATGATTACTACGCAAAGCGAGTAACTCAGTCCACTGTATTTCTGTACGATTCTGGCGAGAATACTCATCCCCCCGGTTGAACCTCTTCCCCGGTATACAATCCCGATCCCCAGACCCACACCTATACCTCCATACAGGGATCCGAGCAATGGATTCGTCGTTGGAATAGCCCAGTCTTTCGTCAGATAAACAAACAGGGGCAGCACAATACTGCCTAGCACCGAACGGATGCCATACTGTTTACCGATGAGTAGAAAGCCTGCGATAAGAAGCGGAATGTTAATGGCCCACTGCGTATATGCGGGTTCTAGCCCCAGCCACTCTTTTCCGAGAATAGACAGCCCGGATACCCCGCCTGAAGCAATCTGATTAGGTAATAAAAATAAGTTAAAGGCTACCGCGATCAGAAACGAACCCAGAATAATGGATACCGTATCCACTACGTTTCTCCAAGGCCCGTTCAGGGGGATGAGGGTGTTTACCCGCTTTTTGCGGTTAGGAATTAAATGCTGTTGCTGCTGCATGTCGTCGTGCTCTCCTTTTATGTGACTGATAAGTTGCTGATTTCTCTACCCTATTTGGGCTCAAAAAAAAGCCCCTGTATACACCAGCATACGCCTACACGTATCCGGTCCATACAGGAACTTTGATTACTCGGTCTCTACTTTAATCTGGCTGCGCAAATAACCGTCGATGAATGCATCGAGGTCGCCGTCCATAACTGCACCTGTATTTCCTGTCTCTACGCTCGTACGGTGATCCTTTACCATACTATAGGGATGGAATACATAGGAGCGAATCTGGCTTCCCCATGAAATATCCGACTGATCGCCTCGGATTTCATCCAGCTGTTGTTTTTGCTCTTCAATTTTACGCTCATACAATTTGGAACGAAGCATTGTCATCGCACGCTCACGGTTCTTGATCTGTGAACGCTCGTTCTGACACGTTACCACGACCCCTGTAGGGATGTGTGTAATCCGCACGGCAGAGTCGGTGGTATTGATATGCTGTCCACCCGCACCACTCGCACGATACGTGTCAATCTTGAGATCCTCTGTCCGAATGTCTACTTCAACCGTGTCATCGATCTCTGGAACAACATCACAGGATACGAAGGACGTATGTCTACGGCCCGAAGAGTCAAAAGGAGAGATCCGCACCAATCGATGGACACCCTTCTCCGCTTTTAGGTAACCGTAAGCATTATGTCCCTTAATGGATAGCGTGACACTCTTGATTCCTGCTTCATCACCAGGCAGATAATCCAGAACCTCTACCTTGAAGCCTCGCTTCTCGGCCCAGCGGGTGTACATCCGCAGAAGCATCTGTCCCCAGTCCTGTGACTCGGTACCACCTGCACCCGGGTGAAGCTCGAGAATGGCATTCATTTTATCGTAGGGCTGGTTTAGAAGGAGCTGAAGTTCAAATTCCTCAAGCTTGCTTACAATCGCTGTGACGCTGCTGCCAACCTCGGCGGCCAGATCTTCGTCGCCTTCTTCATCAGCCAGTTCAACCATCATCAGGGCATCGTCATAATCTTGCTGCAGCTTCGCGTATTGATCAACAGATCCCTTAACCGCGTTCATCTCGGCAATGACCGATTGTGCTTTCTCATTATCGTCCCAGAAATCCGGAGCGGACATCTTCTCTTCAAAGTTCTCAATCATTTCCTGCTTGAGATCTAAGTCAAAGAGACCCCCTAAGGTTTGTTAGTTTCTTGCCTATTTCACGCAGGTCCTGCTTCACGCTTGGATCAATCATGTGCAATTCCTCTTTTCATTAAGATAAGCTCCCCGCAAACCGGGCACTTCGCCAGATCGAGTGTCAGATGCTTCACCTCGGCGCCTGAGATTACTGTTACAACAGCAATTCTCTTCACCTCGATCATGGTCACATAGTTATAACTATGCACCAATCACCGGTTATGCATCCTTCATTTGATCATTTGAAATGCCCGGCTGCAAGGAGCCGTTCATGTATTCTATATGGCGTAAAAGAAAAGTCGTTTAACTATTCTTGGCCGTGGCAGTGTTTATACTTTTTGCCGCTGCCGCATGGACAAGGGTCATTGCGGCCAATTTGGTCGGAGACTTTTACCGGACGCTTCTCAGCGGGTTCACCACTCGTTGAGATTTGACTCTCTTCCACTACGGCTTGACGTTCCTGATTGCTCTCGATTTGGGCTCTCATTACATAAGTTGCCACTTCTTCCTGGATCGAAGCAATCATCTGATGGAACATTTCGAAGCCTTCAAATTGGTACTCACGAAGTGGATCTGTACCGCCGTATGCACGAAGGTGGATACCTTGACGCAGTTGATCCATCGCATCAATGTGGTCCATCCATTTGCTGTCGACTGCACGAAGCACAACGACTTTCTCAAACTCACGAACCATTTCTTCACCGATACGCTCTTCACGTGCATTGTACTTTTTCTGCACTTTATCAAACAGGTACTCGATGATTTCTTCGGCTTCCTTGCCCCACAGCTCGTCTTTGGTGATCGCACCATCATCCAGCAATTTGCTGTTCATGTAGTCTGCCACTTCCTGCAGTTCCCAGTTCTCTGGAATATCGTCACTGCAGTGTGCTTCAACAATGCGTTCAATGGAAGGTTTAATCATATCCATAACGATCTGTTTGATATTTTCGGATTCAAGCACTTCGCGGCGCTGTTTATAAATAATTTCACGTTGTTGGTTCATGACATCATCATATTGAAGAACGACTTTACGTACGTCAAAGTTATTTCCTTCAACACGTTTCTGTGCAGACTCAACCGCACGGGTAATCATCCGGCTCTCAATCGGTTGGTCCTCTTCGAAGCCAAGACGCTCCATCATGTTCAGTACATTGTCTGCACCGAAACGTCTCATCAGCTCATCGCCAAGTGACAGATAGAATTGAGTTGAACCCGGGTCACCCTGACGTCCTGCACGTCCACGCAGCTGGTTATCAATCCGGCGTGATTCGTGACGCTCTGTACCAATGATATGAAGACCGCCCACTTCGGCTACGCCTTCACCCAAGATAATATCCGTACCCCGTCCAGCCATGTTGGTTGCGATCGTTACCGCACCTGCTTGACCAGCACCTGAGATAATTTCTGCTTCTTCCGCATGGTACTTGGCATTCAGTACCTGGTGTTTGACACCACGGCGTTTCAACATGTCGGAAAGGCGCTCGGAATTCTCGATCGACACCGTACCCACCAGAACCGGTTGGTTTTTGCTGTGGCGTTCCACGATCTCTTCAACTACTGCTTTAAACTTGCCATCAATGCTCTTATATACGACATCCGCCATATCATCCCGTTTGTTCGGACGGTTGGTTGGAATTTGTAATACTTCGAGACCGTAGATTTTCTTAAACTCTTCTTCCTCGGTTTTCGCTGTACCTGTCATTCCCGCAAGCTTGCGGTACATCCGGAAATAGTTCTGGAATGTAATCGTCGCCAGCGTCATGCTCTCGTTCTGTACCTCGATGCCTTCCTTCGCTTCAATCGCCTGGTGCAAACCATCGCTATAACGACGTCCAGCCATCAAACGGCCCGTAAATTCATCGACGATCATGACTTCTTCTTCGCTGACTACGTAGTCGACGTCACGACGCATAATTACATTTGCTTTCAGCGCCTGTACGATGTGATGGTTAAGGGTAACATTGGCGTGATCATACAAGTTTTCAATGCCAAATGCTTTCTCCGCCTTAGCCACACCGCCTTCAGTCAGGGCAACGGATTTCACTTTGATATCAACTGTAAAATCTTCTTCCGGTGTCAGACGTTTCACGAAACGGTCTGCAGCATAGTACATATCCGTCGACTTCTGTGCTTGTCCCGAAATGATCAAAGGCGTACGAGCCTCATCGACCAGGATGGAATCCACTTCGTCAATGATACAGAAGAACAATGGACGTTGTACCATTTGCTCTTTGTACAGCACCATGTTGTCACGCAGGTAGTCAAAGCCGAATTCATTATTCGTTCCGTACGTAATATCGCAAGCATATGCATGCTGTTTCAGCGCATGATCCATACCGCTCAGGTTGACCCCGACCGTCATGCCCAGGAATTCGTAGATTTGTCCCATTTCCTGGCTGTCACGCTGTGCCAAATAATCATTGACCGTAACGACGTGTACCCCTTTGGACATCAACGCATTCAGGTAAACCGGGAGGGTTCCTACCAGGGTTTTACCTTCACCTGTTTTCATCTCGGAGATGCGGCCCTCATGCAAAGCAATACCACCAAGCATCTGTACGTCATAGTGACGTTTGCCCAGAACACGGCGAGATGCTTCACGTACCGTTGCGAATGCTTCTGGCAGAAGCTCATCCGTTGTTTCCCCTTTTTCGATACGGGCACGGAATTCCTCGGTTTTGGCTTTCAGCTGCTCATCAGACAACGCCTGAAATTGTGGTTCCAGTTTATTGATCACATCGACCGTCTTCATCAGACGTTTAACATCACGTTCGTTCATGTCGCCGAAGATCTTTTTGACAAGTCCTAGCATGGTATACCCCTTTCGTGCAAAACAGAATAGACCCCCTGCTGCCGCCATGCGACACCATCGGATGGATGTACATCCACTTGCCCGGGGGTGACAAACGATATAAAACATTAATATGGATGAATCAACTCCAGGCTTGCCCAGGGTTACTCATGAAGCTGATTCGATATTCACAGGATTCACTCCTCGTATATAAGGGCTAATCCAAACCTTACGAATCATGTTCATGGTGCTGTGCCTGTCATTGATTATGATTACGATCATTCGTTGACAATTCCTCATCAGGACAATGATTCTCTTGCATAAATTGTAACAGTTTGTAAGGGTCGCCGCAACACGCCGCGGCACACTTCTTTGAACTTCCGAAGCCCCTTCGTACACGTTTAAGTGCAAAAAATCATAGCCGTTAGCGGAAGCCTTCTCTTTCACTGCTATATTTTCAGATCATATGGTTAGAATAAGAAAATGTTAGTGGTAAATTTGGAACCAACTCTCAGCTTATCGAATCTATTCCTGAGTCTTCACGAATTACGCTGTAGGCGTGTAAATATTTATCCTTTTTCGTGAAAAGTCATTCGATTTCTTACTATTTATTAGACGCAGCGGTATGGGAAATAGTTTCATCAACTTGCTTCCATAATTTTTTTCCAGCTTTTATTTATGCAGAAAAGAGCCCCACCCTAAAGGATGGAAGCTCTTGTTTAGTTTAATCGTTTAATTCATTCAGGAAACGAAGTGTCCTGTCGTTATTGTAATCGTAAGTACTCATTTTCAACTTAAGGGTTCAGAGTTCCATCTTTCAAGGCGATTAACCTTGCTCGATCAAACCATATTTCCCATCGTTCCGTTTGTACACGACACTGACTTCTTCATTCTCAATGTTGGAGAATACGAAGAAATTGTGGCCGACCATGTTCATTTGGAGGATTGCCTCTTCCACGTCCATCGGTTTCAACATAAACCGTTTCGTCCGTACCACTTCAAAATCATCGTCATCTGTATCCACATCCAGTTCAGCAGTAGCTACTGTACCTGTCGGATCTTCAACGAAGAGCGTTTTCAAGCTGCCTTCCTGGCGGAACTTCCGGTTAACTTTCGTTTTGTGTTTACGGATCTGACGTTCCAACTTGTCCACCACGGCGTCAATGGAAGCGTACATATCATCGCTCTCATCTTCGGCACGGAGCACAATGCCTTTCAAAGGGATCGTCACCTCAACCGTATGCAAGCCTCTCGTCGTGCTCAATGTAACAGCACCGTCAGAGTTAAGGGGTGCATCGAAATACTTCTCGAGTCTACTCAACTTTTTGTCGACATAATCTTTCAAAGCATCGGTAACCTCGATTTGTTGACCTCGAATACTTAAATTCATAGGGCACTCCTCCTTTTCCTTTGCCACTTCATTATAACACGAATGTAAGCGCCATGTAAAAACTCCCGGTGACCGAATCATGACATCTGTTCAAGTCACATCTGCCCACCTACGCGTAACGCCATATTTCGCGATATTTCATCATATTTAGGCGAAATTCTGTATTTACATGATGTTGATATAGGGCGCTTGAAGAAGTAATTAACCGTTTTCCTCTTTCCTCAATCTATTATGTAATATCTTAAAATGAATCTATTAGAAAAACAAAAAAAGACCCCGGAAAACCGGAGTCTATTGCTAGCGATAATTCAATTGGTAACCATCTAACCATATATGTAGGTCGGATTGTCCGGATGATTATAATTTGATTACGTTAGCGGCTTGAGGTCCACGTGCGCCTTCGACGATGTCGAATTCTACGGATTGACCTTCTTCCAAAGTTTTGAAGCCTTCGGATTGAATTGCGGAGAAGTGTACGAATACATCGCCGCCATCTTCAGTCTCAATGAAACCGTAACCTTTTTCTGCGTTGAACCATTTTACTTTACCTTGCATGCACTAACATTCCCTTCGTCATCAAATGAAGTGAAGCTCTGGCCAAGACCTTAGCCCACAATTCAGACTATACCATCCAGACTTATCCATTGTCAATTGGTAAAGAAAATGTTTTATTGGTATTATTTTGTAGAAAAATGGCGTTATTAAGTCAGTTTACTGACTTATGAATGAAATATGTTTTCAAAATTTCCCCAGCACGATTGCTCCACTGGTGATCTAATTTCGCCTTCTGTATACCTGCTGTCGATATGGCATTCATTTTTTCAGGATTTCTCAGCAAATCTCCCACAATGGTGTGTAAATTTTCATTTTGGGAATCAAAATATACAAGTTCATTCCCATTAACAAAGTGTTCTTCGAAATAATTGTTCTTGTTAACAAGTGCAACTGATCCTGCTGACATTGCTGTAAATACACGTTCATGAGCACCGTACAAAAACAACGGCAAAACAGTCAGTACTATTTTCGATCTAGACATCAATTGAGGAATTTCTTCAAAGGGAATAGCTTTGGATATCTTTATATTTTCTGCAAACGATCCATTTTCCCATCCATTACCACACAATAATACATTATAGTCAGTCAAGGAAGATACCAATTCATTTCGCATACGTGAACGAACGTACAAATCTACCTTTGCCAACAAATTAAAAAGTTTAGTATTCGACAAATCTAACTCAATATGGTTACGTTCCAAAACATATTTAGCAGAGTCCATTAACGGTTTACTCCGATTCGCATATACTTCCTCTGCAATATTGTTTAACAGACCAGAAGCTATTGCACCTAACTTATCCCACTCACTTCTTATGGCTTCAGGATGAGAGAAAGAGCCTGGAACCAAAACATCAATATCCCTTTCTCCCATATCAGGGGTGTTAATGTTCATTGGCTTACAACCGTGAGGGATGAATGCTTTGGTGTTTTTTACATTCATATATTGGTTCACAAATTCGATATGTTCTCTATCAATAAAAGCATATATAATATTTTTGACATTTGGCAAGATTCTCGGATACTGATGAAGCGGATCATCTACAAAATAAGCAACGAATGGGATATCTAAATAATCGTACAATGAAGTTTGCCCACTTTTAACATCCACACCGACTCCATTCATACCTAGGAAAAACAGAATATTTTTCTGACCGTTAAGTACATCGGTTAATTTTTTGTCCCAATCACTATTCAGCAAATCAATGAATTCAACGTTGTAACCATATTGAAGAAATCCATCACCAAGGTCATCCGCAAAGTGTCTTAATACGTCATACTGGCTCTGGCCTTTAAAAATTATAATTGTAGATTCACCTAAAATGATCATCACCCCTGAATATATTTCATAAAACGTCCCAAAAACCTGCTATATTCTTATAAATGCAACTAACCTCGAAAAATAACAACTAATTCAACACACTTTTGTACTTTTCTTTTCCATTCAACGTTGATTGTACAATTTGAAGCACTAAATCTATGTCTTCATCAGTCATCTTCGTATCTGATGGTAAACAAAGCCCTTGTAAAAAAATACGAGCTGACACATCCTCACCTTCATCATGAGTGAAATAAACATTATTCTTAAAAATCGGTTGCATATGAAGTGGTTTCCAAATAGGACGAGATTCAATATTCTGATCTGCAAGAGCTTTTATAATCTTATCTGGATATATTTCGCATAACTTAGGATCTATTGTCATTACCGAGAGCCAATGTGTTGAACGACCAGTGGGCTTTTCGCCAATTACGGTGACTCCGGTAATTGAATTGAGCTCTGTAGCATACCGATTCCTTATTTCTCTTTTACGTGAGATGCGTTCCTCCAATACCTCCATCTGCCCTCGACCGATACCCGCTAGTACATTGCTCATACGATAGTTATAGCCTATTTCACTGTGTTGATAATGCCGCGCCTGATCTCTTGCCTGTGTAGCCCAAAATCTAGCTTTCTCGAGTGCTACTTTGTCTTCGGAGACAAGCATTCCACCACCAGAGGTTGTGATAATCTTATTACCATTAAATGAAAAAATTCCAAATTCCCCAAATGTACCACTCTTGCGACCTTGGTGAGAAGCCCCAAGCGATTCAGCAGCATCTTCAACAATCGGAACTTCGTACTTTTGACAGATTTTCATGAGCGATTCATAATCAGCACTCTGTCCATACAAATTGACAACTATAACAGCTTTTGGCCTCTGACCTATAGCAGTATAATTAGATAGTGCTCGCTCCAATGCTTGTGGCGACATGTTCCAGCTGTTTGGCTCCGAGTCAATAAAGATCGGTATCGCACCCTGATAAAGAATAGGGTTGGCACTAGCAATGAAAGTGAGTGAGGAACACAGCACTAAATCTCCTTGCCCCACCCCTAATAAACGTAATGCTAAATGAATTGCAGCTGTACCGGAATTAAGTGCTACAGCCCCAGCTGCTCCTACATAATTGGCCACAATTTTCTCGAATTCATCAACATTAGCCCCCAAAGGAGCGATCCAATTCGTATCAAAGGCTTCTTGAATGTAACGTTGCTCTCCCCCTCCCATATGCGGAGAGGCCAAATAAATACGCTTAGTCCGCATCGTTCTTCTCCTTCCACTTTACGATTTTGGCGGGACATCCTACTGCAACGACATGAGAAGGAATATCTTCAATCACAACCGCGCCAGCACCTACTGTGCTATATCGTCCTATTCGTACACCAGGAATGGAACATGCCCCAATTCCAAGGTGTGTGGCCTCTTCTACACAAACATTTCCCGCTAGACGGACGCCAGGAGACAAGTGTACATAGTCGGCAATTCGGCAATCATGATCGACCGTCGATGACGTATTAATAATAGTATGGCGACCAACCTGTACATCCGCTTGCAAGATGGCTCCTGCCATCACAACACTGCCACTTCCTACCTGTACTCCCGTTCCAATTATAGCTGTTGGATGGATCAGCGTAGCAAATACAGCCCCCAAGCTTTCCAACTGGGTGGCCACTTGGCGACGAATTTCAGCATCTCCAATCGCCACGATCCAAGCTGCGTCCGTATGCATAGCGACGATGTTGGGTAACGTTAAACGACTACCTAGATGCGGAACATCACGCCAGACAGGTAAAGACCAACGATCGTCGACCACACCACATACCTCATGTTGAGCAGCATTAACTGCATCCAATACAACTTTGGCATGCCCACCGGTTCCGAATATGATTATACTCATGTCATCTATTCCTTCTTTCTCAGTAGGAAATAGTCTTTTGAATCCATTCTCTGTTTGAGGGAGTCTCCTTTAACAATCGTACAATATGATCTGATGTCCCTGGATACTCGTATACATTGTGTAAGTTCTCTAAATTCTCGACAAATAACTGAGAACTTATTTGTACCAATGCCTGACTTAATGCCGTTGCACTTTCTTCAATATCAACTGTATTTGCAGAACGCTCCCGTCCTGCTTGTCGGCTTCCTATATTAATTACCGGTATCCCGAATGACGCTGCTTCGATGATTCCTGATGAAGAATTACCCACCAACACCTGTGTATGTCGTAAAAGTGTCAAATAGTCCAGCGGTGCAAAACTTGTGACTGTGGTTAAGTTTGGATACTGGTTTAATCTCTCATATACCGAAGCGATCTGTTCAGTGCCTGCATCAGCATTTGGTCTAACCGCAATAACATGTTGACTGTGTTGCAAAAGAACAAGAATCATTTTTTCCAGCTCATGAACAGCCGTTACCTCTGTCGTGACAGGATGATAAATAAAGAGTGAATATTCACCAATGCCTTTCAGTTCATATCGTGTTAAGACTTGCTCTATATCCGGCAATTTCTCTCGACGAATCGTCTCGATCCGAGGTGCGCCAACCACATGTACTCTCCATTCATCTTCACCCATACGCCGTAATCGCACAGCACTACCTTGAGTAGCCGGAAGATGCAGATGAGCCAGCTTGCTGATTGAGTGGCGGACAGATTCGTCGATCGTTCCAGATACTTCTCCTCCATGCAAATGAGCGACCAAAATATTCAAGTGCGTCGCAGCGATCGCGGCCGCGAGCATCTCTCCACGGTCACCTAGTAACAACACCACATCAGGCCTGCTCTGCTCAAAGGTTTGTGTCATCCCTAAAATTCCCATAGCAATTGATCGGGCCATATTTCCATGAGTCCCGCCATGAAGAAGTGAATCCACCCGAAAATTCACAGTAAAACCGTCTCGCTCAATCTGCTCAATAGTACAGCCGTATTGTGGCGATAAATGCATTCCAGTGGCGAGAATTAAAAGTTCCAGTTCTTCATCAGCTTGAATACGTTCTATTACCGGATGATAGATACCATAGTCGGCACGCGTGCCTGTCACAACCATGATTTTCTTCATTTTACATCGTCCCAACTAAGCAGTTCTTCCTCTTCAATTTCTCGTGTCGCAGTTTGTCCTAGCAGTTCATAATAACATTTC
The DNA here is from genome assembly GCF_047246825.1 of Paenibacillus xylanilyticus. Taxonomy (GTDB): domain Bacteria; phylum Bacillota; class Bacilli; order Paenibacillales; family Paenibacillaceae; genus Paenibacillus; species Paenibacillus xylanilyticus_B. The sequence goes on from NZ_JBFOLB010000003.1 coordinate 94,110, forward strand.
GGTGCAAGACCCGTTCCAGGTCGTTTAATAGTTAAGTCTGCTTTCTCTAAAACTTTTCCCGACGGAATATTCCGTGCGGCAACTATACTCTTACGAGCGACAACACGTGTATTCACCTCAGACGGCATACAACGCTTATTTCCATCCCCCCAAGCCAACTGTAGCCCTCTCAGAGCCTTAACAAGTCTGGATAGTTCATAAGGTTCCAGCGATGCTTTGTGATCTGGTCCAGAAAGTTGACGATCTAGGGTGAAATGCTTTTCAATCACTTGTGCCCCAAATGCAGCAGCTGCAAGAGAAATCTCTATGCCTTCTGTATGATCGGAATACCCTGTTACTTGGTTAAACTTATCTCGCAATGTCTGTATTGCAGCCAAATTCACATCTACAAGCGGTGCAGGATAATCAGAGGTACAATGCAGGAGAGCAACCTGACAATCTGGGATTGCCACGAGAGCTTCCTTAATCTCTTCTAAATTCGCCATGCCCGTTGACAATAGTATTGGGCGACGATAAGAATTAAGTTGATGCAAAAACGGAATATTGTTCATATCACCGGAACCGACTTTGAAAGCCTGCACCTCTATAGAATCCAGAAAAGCTGCGCTTTGCTCATCAAAAGGCGTTGATAGAAAATCAATTCCTTTTTCTATACAATAGTGTTGCAATAACCGAAAATCCTCAAATTTCAATTCCAGCTTTTTGAGCATTTCTAACTGACTTTCTGATGACGTTGTGTTTTTCTCTTGATATTCCGCCTTGTTTGCACCACGAGTGACCAAATTTTCACTGACAAAAGTTTGGAACTTAACTGCATCCGCTCCAGCTTCAACTGCCTTGTCAATACACTCCAACGCTAGCTCAAGAGAACCGTTGTGATTCACTCCAACTTCAGCAATAACATAGAAATACGGTTGGTCCTTAGATTTAAACAACTGATTTATTGCCATTCTTCTTCTCCTTTCTGGCCGTCCTTTCTTTCAAATTCTTTCATAGCAAACTCCGCCAAGCGGAAATCCCAAATATCGTCTATGTCAATCGAACGTTCTTTGGGCATGATAAACCCCAAATTATTTTCACCTACTATCAGATTTTGTTCCATCAACAGATCACGTTTCATAAAATACACTGCTCCATTCAACTCGTACAACTTCTCCAGTTCTTGTCGCCTTAAATGTGAAACAGCCTTGACATAGGAAGATAGCTTTCCATGTTCATCGATACATCGCAACAAATATGGATGTGTCTGAGCAGAAGTCACACTTTGTAACGAGTCAGCATCATGGGAAACAAATTCCTTATAGGCATCTAAGATATCCTTTGCATTCCTTAATGGAGAGGTCGGCTGTAAAAGCAAAATTGAATCAAACGAGAGCTCTAATTCGCGCTCATAATAAGCAACCGCATGTTTTATAACATCAATACTTTTTGCTTCATCGGAAGCCAGCTCAGTTGGACGTAAGAAAGGTACAGAAGCCCCGGCTTCACGGGCCACCTTTGCAATTTCTTCAGAATCAGTTGAAACGACCACTTCATTAACACAGCCACTCTTAAATGCAGCTTCAATTGTATACACAATCATAGGCTTCCCATTCATTAATCGAATATTTTTACCTGGTAACCCTTTCGATACTCCACGGGCAGGAATAATGGCTAAACAATCAGATATTCTCTTCTTCATCTTTCAATTTTCTCCCCCAAAACCAAGTCCATTTGCTTCAAGTAATTCACGCAGATCTTCCTTATGAAGTCTTGGTGCAGTGTGGGATGAGTATTCCTGGTGAAGTGCCGGAACAAATCCTTCATAGTTTAGGCGTTTAGTATCAAAAACAGTTGGTATAATATACATACTAGTATTTTCCACTGCTCTCTCTGCTTCATCTAGGGTCATAAGTTCTTCGTAGAGTTTTTCCCCAGGACGCACACCAACCTCTTCAATCGTTGCCTCATAGCTTTTGCCTGTTGCCTGTTCAAATGATTCAACTAAACATTCAGCGAGATCAGTGATTTTCAATATCGGCATTTTTAAAACAAATACTTCCCCACCTTGGGATAAACGTGCTGCATTTAATACCAGCTCTGCAGCCTGAGGAATAGACATCATAAAACGTGTCATCTCATGGTGTGTTACCGAGACACTTTTACCTTTTTGAATTTGCTCTCGAAACAAGGGAATAACAGAGCCGCGTGATCCCATAACATTCCCAAAACGTACACAGGAGAATATTGTAGGTTTATTACCTTTATAGAAGTTGGCAGCGGATATTAATCGCTCAGATAAAAGTTTTGTTGCCCCCATTGTATTAGTAGGATTAACAACTTTATCTGTACTTATGGATATTACTTTTTGAACGTCATTCTCCAGTGCTGCCTCTATTATATTTTGTACTCCAACCACATTGGTTTTAACTGCTTCCATCGGATTATATTCACAAGCAGGCACATGTTTCAGTGCTGCAGCATGAAAGATAAAGTCCACACCTTCCATAGCATAACTTAAGCGCTGTTTATCCCGAATATCTCCAATCAGATATCGAATGTTAGAAAACCCCCGAAGTTCATGTTGCATGGCAAATTGCTTACTTTCGTCACGGCTATAGATTCGTATAGCCCTTGGATTTTCCTTTAACAGCATACGTACGATTTCGCTACCAATGGAACCAGTGCCTCCAGTAACGAGTATGATTTTATCCTCAAACATGGCCCATTCCTCATTTCATCCGATCAGAAGATTCTATTTTGTGAGAAATACGCTCACTTGCCTCATCCAGTCGCTCCAATAATAGCGGGACTTGTTCTTTGATTTTTCCAACTAACTCTCCAAGATGTTTATAAACGAGAGCAGATTTTTCAATTAAACGCTCTTCATTAGAAATCAACGGAAGTACACGATCAAAATTCGAGATTTGAATTGGCAGTAACGTTTCAAAAAGCGGGGAAAACCAGCTTTTGTTAGCAATATCGCCCCACATATATCCGATTTTCTCAAAGGATTTTACTGCTTTCGCCGGTTTTGATCTACTGTATCTTTCCATATCTGAGATTTGAGAATTCAATTTCTTTATTTGTTCAGGTAATTCCGCAATCTCATTATAGACTCCTCTGATCTTGCTGTATAAGGTAAGCAAACGATCATTAATTACCGGGAAAGAAGATTCGTATTCCTCGATTAACTTTTCAACAATACCTTTTTCAACAATCGGTTGTTTTTGCAGTACCGGCAACATGGTTTCCAACGGAACATAGCGTGCTCCTTCAATAACTGCTCCACGTCCACTAGTATTAATAAATTCGACACCGGAGTATTGTCTTACTAGATCTTCAATTGCTTTTTTCATAATAAGAAAGGAACGATCCGTCTGATTAAACCCTCCTTGAACATTTGGAACAGTAATCAATGCCGTTTCTAATTGTTTTGAACGAGCTTCCACTGACAAATGCTCAATTCCAGAACTATAATACTGCTTATCCGGGAAAGATAAGTCTTGGCCAACAAACAATATTTGCTGAACTCCAAATACTACAGCAACTTGAATTGCCGTTCCCGCAACCGTCTCAGTAGGAATAATAACACAATCGCTATCCTTACGTTCCAACATATACTGAGAAACCAAATCATTACGTAACATACCGTAAATTTTACCTTTATTCTTCTGATCCGAGATTTGGTAGTAAGAAGAAGATGTGAAGAACAAAGGACTATTTAAAGTGCCAGGATTTGAAAAGATACGCTCATTAACAGCGTGACCATCCATTATGACACTAATGTGTGGATCAATACCATGCTTTTGCAAAGCCTGAATACTTGAACCTGCAGATATTATTAAAGCATGTCCGCATAATTGTTTTAGAACTGAAATATCATCTTCGAGTGAAGGTCCTGACGAGACAACAACCGCTGTCTTAATATTTTTTAGTCGTCCAGCTAATTGCTCAATGTTAGGTACCGTAACCGCATCTACTAAATGATTCAAATAATTTTGAGTCCATTCTCTGCTGAAACGGTCTTCTGTAAATTTGTTAGTTAAGTGTGATATTCTATATTCCTCAAAATCATCTTTTATCTTACGTAGATGATCTATCTCATCAAGCAAATATTTCCTTGCCGCAATAAATACCAACCTATCTTGCATGTAGCTACTAAGGATATTAAATAACAGCGGTAATTGGTCTTCACCAACGGAAAGCCAGTGTAGATTTGGATGCTGCAATACTAGGGTAATGTCATAATCATTGAGACCCCGTTGGAAAAGTTCTGTATTGGGCTCATGAACGATAAACCAACGATCCGGATATTGTTCAAGCAAATCTGCTATGCCTAGGCCTCGTTCAAAGCCATATACAAATATGACTTTTTCATCATCCACTAAATTTTCAATTGCATCTAACCATTCTTCATCACGTTCAATTGGCTCAGAAAATGTCGGAGTGTTTTCAATGACTTTTTCGAAAGATCTCAGATGCGAGAAACGTTCTCGTAAAATAGCATAATTGCTTTCCTTCAAACTCAAAGCAGTACCCACCATTTCTATAATGAAATATTTGAAGCATTATTATCCTTAGTGCTTACCAAATAAAAAAACGCCGGTAACCCTAAAGTATACCGGCAGATTATACATTTTCATTTCTTTTTATCGAAAAACAAACTGTCCGCTGTGTATACTTGTTGATAGGCATTACGTTGTATCTTCCCCGTATTACGCTTTGCCAGCCATTGTTCTGCTTCCTCTTTGATTGCATGCATTCTTGCAAGTATTGCTTTATCATCATCTAAGATCCTTCCAATTCGGGCCTTGTGATTGTTATCCATAACTTCACGATAAGGAGCAAGTGCCTCCACTAGCTGTGCACGTTGCTCCGTGAAAAGGGTGAAGTCGTCGTCTTCCATTGTCGCTAAACGAGCAACCGTTTGGTTAGAAAGAGACTCCAGATTATCTAACAAGCAAGATACATGCGATGAGTCTTCGGTATTCATACTCCAAAACCTGCACCGACTTGTTTGGTGGCCCCAAACCATGCTTCTCTCAACTCACGCAAATGCTCTACAACTTCCTCTGCAAACAAGGATTGTTTTTGAATGTTAGATTTTTTCAATAAATCTAGCATATATTCATAAATGCGAACAAGATCGTTTGAAATGGAATATTCGAAATTTAAGGACGAGATCAATTCGTGGATAATGGCCTGTGCCTTACAAAGGTTATTATTGGCCTTTTCATAATTCAGTTCACTAATTCCCTCTATTCCAGCTTGGACAAATCGGATGGCCCCATCATATAGCATGATTAGTAACTTCGGTTTGGATGCCGTTTGTGCCTGGGTTTGTTGATACTTTTGATAAGCTGAATTAATCACGATTCACACTCCTTACATATAACTCGACAAACTTGAAGAAATGTTATTATATTTATTAATAGCAGTCTCCATGGCCGAAAACTTTTTGTAATAGTTTGTTTCCTTTTTATTTAACTTAGCTTGAAAATCACTAATTTGAATATTTAACAATCTCAAGGTTTCTCCCATTGTACTACTGGCATTAAATGAAGTAGTTAAATCGGAACTTACTTTAGACGTACCTGCTGTAGAAGACAGACTCGCCAAAGCTCCAGTCGATATTTTTTTGATTCTTGCAAAAATACCATCCGTTTCAGTATACGTATTGTTGGAAAATGAGGAAGAAAAGTTTTGACCAAAATATTGATTTACGATATCAGGATTTTCATCCAAGGCTGCTTTAAACTTATCTTCGTTAAAGACTAGTTTCCCTTTTGTATCCCATGTACCTGTAGTTATACCCAGATATGACATATCAATTTTATCTACCGTCTCTCCATTGATAGTAATCGGAGTCGAGAGCTTAACTCCTTCCATCATCGCTGTCCGAAGCTGACTCACCGTAGACTCTATGAGACTATCATTCCGAAGCATACCGCTTTTTGCCTTTTCAGTCCACTGCGTGACCTCTGTTTCTGACATTTCACTCTTTTGCTCACTGGTCAGTGGGGTATAACTTCTGTAACGTTCTTCACCTAGTTTCGAATTCAATGAACCAAGAATATCATTATATGCATCCACAAAACCTTTAATATTCTCAACGATTTTGTCAGTATCCTTTATCGCTTCAATGTGTACTGCAGTTCCATTAGTAACCCCATTAAGAGTCAACTCAACCCCATTTAGCATAAAGCTATTTGACGACTGAGTCATATCCAAACCGTTAACTGATATCTTAGCATCATCTCCACCAGTAAAAGCCGCGGTTAAATTTAATGAAGAAAAAATTCCGCTATTATCTGAAAATGAAATGCTGTTACCTGCCGACCCTGTTGAACGGCTCGTTAATGAAATTTTCCCTGAAGCCGAATCATATACGGCAGATACCCCTGTTTTACTATTTGCATTGATTTTGCTAACTAGGGAGCTCAACGTATCCGACTCAGTTACACTAATAGGTTGACCAGCAATAGTGATTGTCCCTCCAGTAGTACTATCGATGGAAATCCCATCAATATCAGTCAGCTTTACACTTCCCCAGTCACTTGGTGTGCTTCCATTTTTCATAGTAGGCGCACCTGTAGAAACTGTTTTAGCAGCGGTAGCAAGATTCGTAACGTTGATATCCATCACCCCACTTGCAGTGCTCCCCGCTTTTGCTGTTATAGCCGATGTGTTTCCACTCACTTTTGTCGTTTGTGCATTCAAAGATGAAGCTTTGGAGAATAAATCAGTTATCTTAGTCTGAGCAAGCGTCACGAGTTTTGAACTTATTTCTCGATACCCTTCACGCTTCCACTCCATCAGTTGTTTAGTTGCATTCATTTTGTTAAGAGGTTCACTCTCAGCGGTCATTAACTTCTTAACCATTGATTCAATGTCCATGCCACTTGCTAGACCTGTTATACGTGTAACCATTATTACATATACCTCCTAAACTTTTTCATCAATTATTATTCCATTTAACTCCATCATTTTAGCAACAACATCTAGAAGCTTCTCTGATGGAACTTCTCTAATAACATCACCAGTTTCTTTATTCATTACTTTAATTACAATGGCCTGTGTCCTATCATGGATGGATATCTGCAAAGATTTTTGGGGCCCTTGAATAGCTTCCATCGCATCTTCAAGTTCTTTAAGAGCCTGTACTTGAGCTTCATGCAGTTCAGCCACGCTAGCACCAATAAACTGGTTATCTCTAGTAGCTCCCTTTTGCATTCCCACTAGCTCATTTGACTTAGTATGTTGCGAAGGAATTGATGTGATCCCAGAATTTCCACTCTTAATGGTTGAATCCATAGTTTACCTCCGTTCAATCAGATGAACTTAAAAGAACACAATTTCGTTTCAAATTTATATTTTTTTGTTTTACTAGTTATCCTTTATATCGGCTAATTGGTTGTATTACTTTATGTATCCCACAAAAAAAAGTCTCGCATATGCGAGACTTTTTTAATGATATCAGACCTTGGTCTGACATTAAAATTAACGAAGCAACGACAGAACGCCTTGTGGCGCTTGGTTTGCTTGTGCGAGCATGGATTGGGATGCTTGCAGCAAAATGTTGTTTTTGGACAAAGCAACCATTTCTTTAGCCATGTCTGTATCACGAATACGGGACTCGGAAGCAGTCAGGTTCTCAACAGTTGTACCCAAGTTATTGGAAGTGTATTCCAAACGGTTTTGAACAGCACCCAGTTTAGCACGCTCTTTAGCAACACTCTCAATTGCTGTAGTTGCAGATGCCAACGTTACACCAGAAGTCATTGATTTGAAATCATCTGTAGTAATAGCACCGATGCTGATTTGGAAGCCGCTATCATCAGCAGTGATATCTACTCCAGCAGTAATGTTTACGCCGTTGAATTTAGTATTTGATACGATAGCATCAATTTGAGCACCAAGTTGGCCCAATTCCATTTTAATGTTGGAAACATCGCTTGTTTGATAAGTTTCGTTGGAAGATTGAACCAACAATTCTTTCATACGAGTCAACATGGAGGACACTTCGTTCATTGCACCCTCTGCAGTTTGTGCATATGAGATACCGTCTTGTACGTTACGTTGCGCTTGCTCCAAACCACGGATTTGACCACGCATTTTTTCGGAAATTGCCAGACCCGCTGCATCATCAGCCGCACGGTTGATTTTCAGACCGGAAGACAGCTTTTCCATGTTTTTACTAGCAGCAGTGTTGTTCAGACCCATGTTACGATGAGTGTTTACTGCTTGAATATTGTGATTGATAATCATTGTTATTTCCTCCCTGAAATGGTTATATGCCCACATCCATGTGGTATTAGCGTCTTCACAGGTCGGCCGCCCTGAAGAATTACCGCCTTAATATATATATCGACGCCATGCCATAATTTGTTTATAGCCATTTCAACTTTTTTTCTATTTTTTTCATCGTTTTAGGAGTGTGTTATCTTCTAAACTACTATTCAGTTATTTTACCAAGCCCTTTCATCGTTTTTCGCAAAGTCTCCAGACTCATTGCCGCATTTTGATTGTTTTGCTCAATCGCGTCAAGAACTTCCTTGCGATAGATGTCAATATCTCTCGGGGCTTCTATTCCAAGTTTCACATGTTCTCCATCTACGGATAGCACGGTCAGTACGATATCATCTGAAATGACAATGGATTCGCCCTTTTTTCGTGTGAGTACCAGCATTAAATATCACCTTCCTTGCCAAAAGAATCTCCATCTCTCCATAATGCATGTTTGGTTTTATATTCTGTATTTTGGAGCACAATTTGTTTCCCGAATCTTTTTTTCTTATTAAATACTATCGGAGCCAGCAAGTTTGCTGTAGCATTTTGAATTTTATCGTGTAAAGTGATAATACAACGGACCTCCACATCATCTGGATCTGTTACGCAAAGATCTTCTACGTTCTCAGGAGAAAGCTCAAACTCATAATCCGGTTGAAAATCAAATGGATTTACGATTACAAATGCCACAGCCGGTTCTTCCACTGAACTAAAGAGACTGAACACTTCATCATGTTGCTGCAATTCAAAGGATTTCAGTTCTTCAAAACCCGGTATTCCTTTATGAAAAGTATATGTTTCCTTTACCATCTGGTCTTCAGTAGTATTGATATCATTGTGTTTATCCATTTTTTCCATCCTCCCAATTAGTAAAAAAAAGCTACGGACTGTTCTCTGTCCATAGCTTACTGTGTATCCTGGATTAAAACAATTATTACCTCATAAAGTCCATAAGAGATGGCTGCATAATCTGAGCAGACGACTTGAGTGATGCTTCATAGATCGTCTGTGCAGAAGTAGCTTGTATCATGAGGCTCGCCACATCTGCATCTTCTGTTTTCGATTGCAGTGTCGTAAAGTTCAAATTTTGATCGTTCAGGCGATTTTGTACCAATTCGACGCGGTTGGTTCTAGCACCCACCTCAGATAGAGCTGCCTGCATTTGGGTTGAACGGGATTCGATATTTTGTAATTGCTGTTGTACTCCGGCCTGATCACCACTATTTAATGCTGCAGATAAATTATCGATAATTGCAAAGATATTGTCCGCATCACCTTTGTTACCAAAAAAATCTGATCCAGAGGTATTAATTTGGAAGGTGACCTGTTCACTTATGGAGTAAAGAACTCCTTGTTTATCTGTCTCCACGTCCGCATAATCGGTTACTGTTCCTGATAATTCATAGGGTTGTTTATCGTAGGTTTGCCCGTTGAAAATATACTTTCCGCGGATTTGAGTATTACCAATATCCACAAGATGTTTCTTCAATTCCTCTACTTCCAGATTAACTGCTTCAAGATCAGTGTCCGACAAGGTTCCGTTGGATCCTTGAACTGCGAGCTCTTTCAATCTTTTTGCTACATCCAGGGCTTGCTGCATATTTGAATCTGTTGCATCCAGCCAGCTTACCGCAGCATCCGTATTAGATTGATACTGCTCATTGGCCGCCAGCTCTGCACGGTAACGGAGCGCGTAAGTCACACCAACAGGATCATCGGATGGTTTATTGATTTTGCGCCCTGTGGAAATCTGATTGGACATGTTATCCATACGGTTCAGGTTGCGGTTCAGGTTGCTAAGCATCTGAGTGCTCATCATACCTGAGGTTACGCGAATAGCCATTATTGGTTACCCCTTTCTATGTCTTAGCGACCGACTACACCGGTGCTGTTAATGAGTTTATTTAGCAGTTCGTCGTAGGCAGTCATGAAACGGGCAGCTGCACTATACGCGTGCTGGAATTTGATCAAGTTACTCATCTCTTCATCGAGAGATACGCCGCTTACCGATTGACGATTCAAGTCGACCTGTTCGGTAAGGAGTTGAGCATTTTGCGCTTGACGATTGGCTTCTTGAGTCTGGACACCAAGTTGACCTACAATTGCGCCAAAAAAGTCGTCCACCGTCGTCGGTTTGGACAGTCCGGTACCAAAATCAAACTTCGCGTCCTTTAAGCCAGCCAAAGCCAGCGCCAAGCTGTTATTACCCAGAACAACACTTTCACCTGTACCCGTTCCGGTAGTACGCATCGAAGTTGCAATGTTATTCGGATCATTTTGGATATCCGTACTTAATGTAATATTCCCAGCCGTGATTGTTCCTGAACCGTCTTTGGTTGTAAAGAAGTCTCCACCCGCTGTTGGCGTATTTCCACTAAGCGTATAACCCAATTTGTGCAGTCCATTAATCCCTTGTACCGTCACTTTCAAATCTGATGTTAACGTTCTATTGTTATTGGCATCGGAATAGGTCACGTTGTTGAAAACCGTGCCGCTAGGCAATACGGATCCAGCAGGAATGGTAATCTCAATATCCCCGGTTGCGAGCGTATTCGCCAGTTGATTTACCTGGTTGCGATAGTCTGCTACATATTGATCACGTGAATGGATCATTCCGTAGACTTCGCCGCCAGTCAAAGTCCCCGCTTGATAAGCGTTCTCCAAAATATCAGCCGTGACAGGAACAACCGCAGCTCCAGTAACTGCTACTTGGCCTGCAATCGTTACCTGGTAGCCGCTATCCAGTTCTGTTATCTGAACGCCGGCAATCTTGGAAAGCTGATCTACTGCATAATCACGCTGGTCACGCAAATCGTTGGCATTATCTCCAAGCTGCTCCACTTTTACGATATTATTGTTCAGATCCGCGATGGACTGCAGATATGAATTGATTTCGGTCGTTTTTAATGAAACGTTGTTGGTGAGATCGTTAGTCAGCGCATCCAATTGGAGACTAATCTGATTTAAACCATCCGTTAATGCCAACGTTGTTTCTTTTACGATCTTTCGGTTAGTAACATCCTGCGGATCTTGGCTCAGATCGGACCAGGAGTTCCAAAAATTATTCAGAACTGTACGAATCCCTGTATCCGAGGGCTCATTCATAATCGTCTCGAGCTTTTCCAGTGTACTGTTTCGAACAGTCCAGCCCCCAAGTGATGTATTTTCATTACGGAACTGGCCATCCAGAAAAGATTCACGGACACGCAGAATGGAGTTAAATTCAACCCCTGTTCCAAGCTGACCTGGAGATGTCGTGCGATAAAAGGCCACAGCATCAATCGGGTCTGCCGCAGTCATATTGACAACTTGACGTGAATAACCCGGTGTATTTGCATTGGCAACGTTATGTCCTGTTGTATTCAAAGCGGCGGTTTGCGTAATTAAACTGCGTTTGGCCGTTTCAATTGAATGGAATGTTGAAGCCATGTTGTTTTTCCCCCATTATTAAGCCCGTGTATCAAAGAGTCCGGAGCGAGCCATACCGTAAGGCTTCTCTGAAGGATTCTGATAAGTGGCCTCTGATTCAGAATGAAATGACATTGTCTCAATAAAGAAGTCGATGTACGAGAGTGACTGTTTGATCAGCTGTTGATTGGCTTCATTCAGAAATTTCACCTTTTGCAGCACATCTGTTAATGAGGTTTGAGCCTGAAGGAGTCTCTTCTTCTCGGAAGCATCAAAAACAAGTCTCATTAACTCACTGATCGTCAGATTCAGTTTTGACTTGATGCCACGTTCCTCCAGGAACTGATGAACCGCTTGAAGTCTCTGCTGCTCGATCATCTCAATTTTTTTAGCTAATTTGGTTTCTTGATTGATCAGAGCGATCAGTGTCTCGACTTTGTTGGCAACAACCGCTTCCTTCTTCTGTTCTCCCAGTTCCAGCATATCCTCATGTGCAGCTTGCAGCTGTTCAAGTACATCGATTATCGATTCAATGGCCATGTGTCCTCCTATTGATTAGGGAAGTTCTTAAAGTATGGAGCGAGCTTCTCTGCGAGCTTCTGGCTGTCTACTTGATACGTTCCCGAATTTACCTGTTCCTTTAATTCCTGAATGCGCTGTGTACGTGCTGCATCCTGTGTACGACTTTGATCTTCAAGCATCTTCATCGCCTCCGGAGAAATGGATACTTCGTCCTTACGGCGGCTTTTCTTGGCATCAGCCTGCTGATTGGATTCAATGTTCCTTTGATAGGAATTAATAGCACCAATTCTATTCGGTTCATTGATTTTCATACGAAATACACTTCCTTCACCTTGGGATTTTTACATTATCTTTATCATAGCGAACAATTCGGATAATAAAAAAAACCGATAATCTTTAATAAGTTTATCGGTACATTCCAAAACATTTGTTATAGCAAGAGCTGCATTTAAGCCCTCGTTCCTATGAATCCCGGAGTTTGTCGACAGCATTGTAGGCTCGTCCGCCTATATTACCGTTATCCTTCTGGCCTACCTCACGTGCTGCTCCAGCCAAGTCCTTCGTTAAGCGATTTCGGCACGAATCACACATATGCCCTTCACGAATTAGCGTCCCACATACTTCACAAGGATACATCATATTCGGGGCGTTTTCGATGGAAATCCGTCCCTCACGGATGAACTTGGTAATCTGTTTAATGGAGACCTCCGTTGCATCAGATAGTTCCTGTATATTAGTACCTTTATTTTCCCTCAAATAGTCTACACAAGTCTGGTATTCCTGTTCAATTTCCTTGATACAGTTCGAGCATACATCCCGAAAGTTCAATGCATACAATCTGCCACAGCGAGGACAATTACCCAGATTCATCGCTTAAACGCCCCTCTCAAACTTCCTTATTCCGATGGATAATATCTATACATTACCTTATTGTCTCACATCAAGTCCATAGTCTATTTGCGCACCAAGAGGACAGATAATGCGTACATATGCAAAATTTCTGATGATTTTTTATTGTTATGAACAAAGAATTTATATCCTTTCCTCTTTATGAAAAAGCTTTATTGCTTTTATTTCATGATAATCTATCACATCATATAAATTCAAATTCACTGTATTATCAAAATGTCTTCTATGATCTCGCTAAAGTTAGTGAATAGATCTCTATGGGAGTATCACTAGACACAGCAGCATTTAAAATGACCCTCCCGCACGCGTCCAAGGTGCTGCCTGTTGTGTAAATATCATCGACCAGCAGCAACCGAAATGGAGAAGACTGCTCTTTCATAGTATTAGAAACTTCTCCCCTCATATGAAGCTCCCTCAAAATATCTATTGCGCCGAGGCTCATTGAAAAAGCTTCCTTCATACTCTCGATCCTTTCGCCACGTTTCTTGAAGCTCTGCTTGGTGGTGTTGATCTGGCGCTGCAGCAGGTTAACCACGGGTAGACGGAAGGCTGCGGCGAGTCCGGCAGCGAGCCGCTCGGCCTGGTTGAAGCCGCGCTCGGCAAGGCGTTCGCTGCTGACGGGGACGTAAGTCACCGCGTCAGGCCGCCATCGCGGCTTAGGGCTTTGGAGCAGCGATGGCGTTTGGCGTGTCGCTGCTTGGGGTTGGTCCCGCACAACTGTTGATGTGTGCGGGCTAGATGGCTGAACGCGCGCGTAAGTTGACGCGCGCGGACTCGGTGGATGGAATCCGGCATCCACCGGAGGTAAAGCAGAGGTGGCGGGATGAGCCACGGAAGCTTGGGTTTCTTTTGCCACAGCCGAACTCAGTTCTTCGCTCATGGCTTGGAAGGCTTGGATGAGAAGCGACGTTAACAGCGGCGCGTAGCGTTCATGGCCTCTGAATTTGTACATGCCGATCCATTCTTTCATAAGGGCATTGTACTGGACGGCACTCCGGTTGCAGATGAACGAACGGTTCTGCATATGTGGACGGATACAGTCCGGACAGCCGATGGCCCGGCCACAGCAATGACAGCGAATGGAGCGAATCCAGGGAATCTGTTTCACACAGCGTGTACAAATACCCTGGTAGCTCGGAGATAATACCGCTCGAGTGCCGCAGGTTAGACAGGTTGCCCCCGGCGGGGCAAACAGGTTATGTATACGATGGGGCAGTTGGTGAACAAAGTCGGTTATATCGTTAAGCCGATTGAGCATTGCGCCGTAACCTCCTTGGATGGAATATATTTATGGTTGGGACTGTCGGTGCAGGTAGCCCTTGCGATGTGCAATGGTGTTCATTTTCTTAATCTGTGCCACTGCCTTAACCTGAGATCGTGTGCGTCGGGAGGATGCGAAAACGACTCTGCCTGCCGGATCATCCATGGATCGCCCTGCTCTGCCCGCCATCTGTACCAGTGAAGCCTCATCGAAGAGCCCATTATCCGCATCCAAAATAAATACGTCGCTGCGTGGAATGGTCACTCCCCGCTCCAGAATGGTGGTCGTCACCAACAGACGAATGTCTCGTTCGCGGAATGCCATGACTTTACTTGCCCGGTCCGTATCTTGGGATGATGTACCTTGGATAGGGATTTGAGGGAATATACGGCGCATCAGGTCAACAAATGCCTCAATTTGGGCAATGCGCGTTACGAATACAAAAACCTGCGCATCACGCTGCAAGGAAGTTTGGATACTGTTCCTCAAGGTAGCGGGAAGATTCCATTTTTTGATACATTCAGCAACAGTAGGCATCTTGATTAATTGAGGCACGGGCAAAGGGTGGCGGTGAAAGCGTACTGGCACTCGGGCATGGGCGAGCTTTCCCTGTACGACTTCTTTCTGTAACCGGGCTGGCGGAGTAGCAGATAGATATATGAAATTCCCATCAGGTTTGCAGGAAGCTGCAGCAGCGTGAGCAAGCATGGGATCATTATGATAAGGAAACGCATCGAGCTCATCGATAATGACCAGATCAAATCCTTGGTAAAAACGCATCAGCTGATGCGTGGTCGCGAGGGTAAGCTGTGCGTCTTTCCAACGTTCGGTGCTGCCTCCGTACAGGGTGGCCAGCGTAACGTCAGGGAAGGCTTTGGAGAGACGTGGCACCAGCTCCAGTACCACGTCTCTCCGCGGCGTTGCTACAAGTGCTCGCCCGCCGCGCTCCAGCGTATGCTGGAGCAGCGGGAAAATCATTTCTGTCTTGCCGGCCCCGGTCACGGCCCACAGCAAGAACCGCCCCGGCCCATCCTCTGCGGAGGTAGGCCGGGCCAAATACGCCAGCGCCGCAGAAGCTGCCGCGCTCTGCGATGCGCTTAGCCCCCACCGGGCAAGTCCGCCGCCGGTGGCAATAGCGGCCGTGCCCTGCACGGCCGCAGGCACTGCACTGCGCAGCAGCAGCGCACAGGCACGGCTGCGCCCCAGCGCGAGGCAAGCCTCGCAGTAGGCGCACGCCGCCAGGCCGCAGGCAGCGCAGGGCACGCGCTGCCTGGCAACGCTGCCGCACCGGCGGCAGCGGGGCGCGCCATGCGCGCTCAGCCACGCGGGCCGGCGGCGCGTGGCCAGTTCCAGGGCGGCTGTGATACTCAGCCGCCCGTGCAGTCGCGCGAGCTGCGCAGCCGCGCGCCAGGAGGCCAGCTGCGGGACGGTGTCCGCCAGCAGCGCCTCTGCCTCGGCCGCCAGCAATTGGCGGCCGCGAAGCCGCTCAGCCAGCAGGGCAGCGCCCCGCTCCAGCTGAGCCCACCCTTCGGCGGGATATGCAGCAGGCATCCCGCCCACCACAGCTCTAGTTTCAGCAGCAGCCATCCTCGCCCCTCCTGCCATGCCTGCATTTCCTCCTCTTGCTTCCTGTTCCCCGGACAGCTTTTCATATTCATCCACTTTACGCCGTGTATATGCTTGCCAGTGCCCCGTATTCCAATGATCCATCACTCGCTCCATCTCAAAATGTTCAACAAGCCAAGACGCCTGACTTAAAGGTAGCGCCTCATCTAACAACAACCAGTTCAGCACCTGCTTCCCACTTGCTCCTCCAATCCACCATGTGACATCTACCCGAATATCCAAGGACAACAGTATCCTCCACCCCTCCCTGACTCGGCACACGTATATCGCAACCTTCATTCGATCTCCTCCCTCGTAATGGACTCCCCAGAAACGCAAAAAAAAGCACATGCTTACCCGGCTGTTCGCCGGAGCATGTGCTTCATGTCCTGGTCTCGTCCAATGTCTTATCCTTTTGTCTTTTCACTATATCAATTGCTCTTGTGCAGGACAAGTTTTTGTGATGCCAAATTCACGTTATAGTCCCATTTTACCAATTTGGCGAATCCCCCAAAACTCTCTTATGAATGGCGAAACTTTTTCCAATCCCATCCGTCTATACTTTTAAGTTAAGATTTACGGTTTCAAACCGCTTCATTCTATATCTCAACAACCCAGAATCCAAACAATAACCATAGATTGCATAAAAACCCATTTTTAATTTAACAGCAGACTTGGCTACAATGAACAAAAAAGATTACAGCCTGAGCTGTAATCTTCATCTGGATCTATGGAAAACCAATTCAGTTCAGTCTTAATCCATCAATGCTCTGCCTCACGTAGATCAATAAGGCGAAATGCACGGTATCCATCCTGCGTGGAACGTTCCATATCAGGTGGTACGGTTGACAGGTATGAGGGCTCCATCCCCTGCTTGCGCATCAGCTTTTCAATAATACGAACTGTTTCCGATTCCATACGATCAGCAACGACTGTCAATGTGAAGCTCTTTCCACGGTAAAACAGCTCCCGGCAAAGTGCTCTTACAACGCCTTCGATCTGCTGTTCCTGATTGGAAGGAATGAGCACAATCTGCTCGTAACCCTCGGGTTCCGGACGAGAAAGATGACGCTGGTGCATGGCATGAACGGCCACTGCCGCCAGGAAGTATATGAGCAGAATCATAGTCAAATGAGCAACCATGGCAACTGCACCTCCTCGGAAGGTCATGCTCACCCATGGCGAACATCCCTGTATACGACAGTATATGCCGTACTCCTGAAAGGGTTACACCTGCACATTCCAAGCGCCATATTTCTTTCTGATGACATCCGGCAAGAAAACGACAGGCCAGGTCATTCATCACTCATTCATACCTAGCTTGAACATTTGTTCCTCGCAGCTTCACACTCTGTTCCTATGCAGTGATAAAGTCCATTAACCCGCAGACCAATCCGGGCAATCGGAACGGGCGCGAGTGAACAGAGATCTATAATGTCATGCGAATTCTATAAAATTAAAATCTCTTATATCGAATTAGAGCGTAACCCAGCCATACTTGATGGAATTAATAACGGCTTGTGTACGGTCATCCACTTCCATCTTCTGCAGAATGCTGCTGACATGGTTTTTCACCGTTTTCTCACTGATGAACAGGAATTCACCAATCATTTTGTTGCTCTTGCCTTCAGCCATCAGACGAAGTACTTCTGCTTCACGGCGAGTCAGCGGGTTGTTGTCTCCAGCGACAAATTTAACCCCAGCTTCTTTCGAAGCACCCTCACTCATCGCACCTGTTTCATTAAGATATGTCATCCGGCGCAGCTGCATGATCAGTTTGCCTGTTACTTTAGGGTGAATGAACGCATGCCCCTCATGAACGGAACGAATCGCATTGATCAGGGACTCGGCTTCCATATCCTTCAGCAGGTATCCGTTGGCACCTTTACGCAATGTTTCAAATACATAACTTTCATCATCATGAATGGACAAAATAATGACTTTGACGTCCGGGAACAGCTCACGCAGTTTCTCCGTCGCTTCAACCCCGTTCTCTACAGGCATGTTGATATCCATCAAAACGATATCCGGTTTATCCTGATTACAGAATTCAAGCACCTGAATCCCATCGCCGCATTCGCCGATGACCTCAATGTCGTCCTCCATATTCAAAATGCGTTTCAGCCCTTCACGGAACAGCTGATGATCATCAGCCAAAAGAACTTTAATTGATGTATTACCAGTATCACGGTTTTCCATCCTGCTACTCCTTTCCCTTATCCACGTTTGTCGGGATATGAATCACGATTTTCGTTCCTTGATTTTCTCCGGATTCGATCTCTATTCTACCTTCTAACAGTTCAACCCGTTCTCTCATCCCAATCAGACCGAAGTGAGAATGATCCTTGCTTTTCTTCGCAAGAAGCTCCGGTTTGAAGCCAAGCCCATTGTCCTGAACGACAATTTTGACGAGCTGAGCCTGGTATGTAATTTCCACTACAACATGAGTGGGATAAGCATGCTTTGCAGCATTGGACAGACCTTCCTGCACGAGGCGGTAGATCGCAGCCTCCATTGCAGAAGACAAGCGGTGTTCCTTGCCTCTTGTTTCAAAAATCGAGCGGATTTTTGTTTTTACCTCAAAATCCTGCACGTACTTCCGAAGCGTTGGAATCAATCCCAAGTCATCCAGTGCCATAGGACGCAAATTGAATATTACTTTTCTCATTTCTTCAAGACTGGAACGAACCTGGCCTTTCAAATCTACTATTTCGGCCTGGACCATCTTAAAATCCTGCTTAATGAGCATTCTTTCTACAATTTCCGTCCTAAGTACTAGATTGGCGAGCATCTGCGCAGGCCCGTCATGAATCTCACGTGCAATGCGCTTCCGCTCTTCTTCCTGGGCCAAAATTATTTTCAAACCAATCATTTGTC
The DNA here is from genome assembly GCF_047246825.1 of Paenibacillus xylanilyticus. Classification (GTDB taxonomy): domain Bacteria; phylum Bacillota; class Bacilli; order Paenibacillales; family Paenibacillaceae; genus Paenibacillus; species Paenibacillus xylanilyticus_B. The sequence goes on from NZ_JBFOLB010000003.1 coordinate 112,963, forward strand.
GATTCTTGGCAGACTCGATGATTCGGGTCACCTGACCCAGTTCACCTGACAAGTACTCGAGTACGACCCCCATCTGCGAACCAATCGTTTCGGCACGTTCCACAGAAGCTTCCACATTTTTGGCACGCTTCTGCAGATCATCCCGACGGGCCTTCAGATACATTTCCTTCTCACGATAAATCATCAGGTCCAGCTGCAACTGCGTCGCTTTCTCATACGCCTGCTTGATATCATGCTCGGAATAACGGACGAAGTCACGGCTAACCTCAGTCAGACGGATCCGGGAACGGCGGTAGTTCAGCTCCAATTGATCTACTTTCTCGATCGTTTCCGCCGTCTCCTTCAGAACCGACTTCAACTCCTCGTTCAGAGTTTTTAGCTCCTCACGGGTCGAGTCCATGATTTCGAACATTTGATATTTGCTGTTTTCCATGACTTGTATGGCGTTTTTAATGACGCGGTCTATGGCATCGGCTTGTAAATCCACGTTAGTTCGACTCCATTTCTATCGTTTCCGGTATATATCATACCATATCACGATGAGATGGTAACGGTCTTCGTTTTCTGTTCCCATTTTACAGTCAATCCAAGTTGCTCGGAAACGAGTCGAAGAGGGACTAAAGTCCTACCTCCGGATACATATGGTGCTACTGTTGCGCTTTGTCTTTTTCCATTCAATATGAATTCTTTCTGGCCTACGACCAGGTCGATCAGTTTTCCGCCGCGAATGACGGTAATGCGCTGATTTTTGCTATCCCAGCTTGCCTGGCCGCCAAAGGCATCCAGCACATGTTTGATTGGGACGTACGTCGTACCATTTTTCAGCACTGGTGCTGCATCAATCGCCGTTTTTGTTCCGTTCACGGTCATCGATTTTTGCCCAAGTACCAGGGAAGCTGTTCCTGTAGGCAGTCCGACTTCACTGGATTTCGATGGCATCGTGAAGGCAATATTATCAAATGCAACGGTACCTGTCATCGCCCGTTCATCCTGTCCTTCTTCCACATTGACCACATAGACCCGTTTCAGCTTGGCCGGATAAGCAATGTTCAGACCGCTTAGGTCCACATTTACTTTTTTCCAACCGCTCCAGTCAATGGCTTTGGCAAGATCGGCATAAACGGTTTTGCCATTGGCATCGGTAAACTCTGCGCGAAGCCAGTTCAAGCTCTTATCACCCATGACGTCCATTGACATCGATGTCGCAGCAGAAGATACATCTCTACCCGTTGTACCATTCAATTGGGCATAAGCATACATTTTGCCTGTGCCAGCCGTCATGTCATAGCTCAGCTGCAGCACTTTGGAGCCAGCCTTTTCACCTGTACCCGCTGTTACGGAAGCTGAACCAGTCACGCCAGTCGCGTTCGTCGTGAAGTTGATCGGATAACTCACATTCTCGAAGTTTTCCCATGTGGTTTCGCTGTCCGAAGCTGTGAGAACGACAACGGTGCTGTAGCCGTCATAACGGCCGATCGCATATCCAACTTGTGCACCTGGAGTTACAGAAGACACAGTCAATTGATCGCCTGCAACTTTACCTTTGAAGCCGATAAACTCCCACGTCAGCGAATCTGCCGGAACCGTTACACTTTGTCCGTCTTTCGTTTTTGCGGTCACAGGGATGGACATGGCGGTTCCCGCTTTGAGTGAACCGAGGCCAGACCCAGCAGTCAGAGAGGATAGTTCACTTCCTCCTAGTACCGATACTTTAATAGAAGAAGAAGCACCATTGCTTGTTGCTGTCAATGTAGCCGTTCCCGGTTTAACCCCTTTAATTACACCATTGCTCACACTCACGATACCATTGTTGCTTGATTTCCATGTCATTTTGATATCACCTGTTGCAATTGGGTTGTAATAGGTGTCATAGCCTTTGGCTGTATACTTGCCTTCCTGTCCTACCAGCAGCGTTTGGCTGCCACTTACTGCAAAGCCCTTCAGCTTGCCTTCTGGAGCCGTAGAGAATACGCCCAGCGTGTTTACGACCTGACGCTGCTCCGTACCATACTCTGTATTGAAGGTAAGACCTGCGGTTTCCTCGCCCAACGGACGTGTCACCATGGTCGTAGAGCCGCCGCCATCCAGGTTCATGCCTTTCCATACCCCGATGCTGGTCATGAAGGATTGTAACTCCGTGAGCGACATGCCGCTGCTGTTACTGTTTTTCTCTGCCGCAATAATGTAGACATACCGACCATCCTGAGAATAGCCTACTGCAGTTCTCGCACGAATGCCGCCTATACCGGAAGATGCGATATCACGGGAAAAGGTAGCTGCTTTGCCTCCATTAACAAGGATCGTATGACCACCAATCATCATATCCAGATTGCTTGGATCAATCGATTGTCCCGTTGTTTTGGCTACGAGCTTGTAATCCGCGCTAAGCGTCTGTCCTACGGAGAGGTGAGTCATAATCCAAGCAGCCGCTGTTCCATGAGCCCGTAAAATGTACCCATCTTCCGGTACCGTCATGTTTAACGCTTTTTTGTCGGAAATTTGCGTAATTACGCCGTTCTGTACCAGCACCTCTGTTGGTGTTGTAGAAGGATCATTCGGACGCTTGGTCGATGTCCAGGCTGGTGTATAAATATACATCGAATTGGCGTGACTGTATTTGACCGAGCCCGATTCTACCGTATAGTCTTCCTTATTAATTCCACGCAAAGCAAACGTTGAGCCATCATCGGCCTTCACCGTACCGTCAAAAGAGTATTCGTCGATCATCGGTTTTCCATCCTTGGTCACTGTCAGAGCATACATACCCTTCAGTTCCGAAGGTGTGGATATCAGAACCCCGTCAGAGACCTGTCCACCGATTGGGGCAAGTTCCCCGGATACGTTAAAATAATCGCCATTCACGGCAGCGACAGCCTCATTCTCTTTGGCCATGCCGCCTGTGCTTTGTTTGCTGTTCAGATTACCGCCCTTACCTGTCATTACATCGAGTTTCACATAAGGGTTTTGCAAATCCACTTGGATCACGTCTGCCAGTACATTCACCTTTGAGCCAGATCTTGTGGTTGTATATTTGTATTTCATGAGCTTCGCGCCGGAAGTCAGAATTTCCTCACTTAACTTGCTTGTACTTGTAGATGCTGCAGCGGCTACCGACTGCCACGTCGTTCCCGACCAGACCTGCTGCCCTGCTCCCAAGACCGGTGCAATCCAGATCACACCTGCCAGCGTCACAATTGCCCATTTCTTCGCCTTGCTGCCCTTAACGTCTTCCAGCTGTTTCCCATGTTTCCCCAGCATGTTTGAAACGTCTCTCCCATCTTGTATATCAATCTTAGACATCATGTGTCCTGCCAGAAGGCAGGGAACAGCCAGATCCCTAGTATACTCTACTATTAATAGACTGCTTTTCGTGGAAAAAGTTACGCCCACAGCCAACATTGAGGTTATTTCAGGCTTACAAGTCTTGTTAAAAGCAAAAAAACTTCGAATGTACATATTATCTGTACACCCGAAGTTCATTTAACAAATGATCTTCCAGATTCACTATTGCTAGAGTTTAAATAGCTGTTATCCTGTAACTGTTTTAGAGAGAAGATCAAATTCCATTATATTTTTCTTTTATAAATAACCAATTTTAATCAACACACGCTTCAACATGACTGCAGCCTGGGCACGAGTTGCATTACCTGTTGGCTGGAAGGTTGTCGATGTCATGCCTTGAATAATACCTTCCTGGACAGCTTTGGCAACCTCTTCTTTGGATTGAACCTTTTTGTTATCCTTGAATTTGGTTAATGTCGCGGCGGCGGACGATTTGAGTGTTACAGGTTTTCCGCCATAGTCCAATGCACGTACCATCATAATAGCCATCTGTTCGCGGGTAATCAGATTATTGGGTTTAAATGTACCATCTGTATTCCCCGTAATAATTCCCGCTTTGGCAGCCGCACCGATGTAGGCACTGGTTGTTGTTCCATATGCGACATCACCGAAGCGCTGGGCTGTTTCCTGGCTTCCTGTAAGCCCTAACCCTTTGGCCACCATGACTGCAAACTCTGCACGAGTGATATTCATATCCGGCTGATAATTTGTGCCAGTCTGGCCATCAATGATCCATTTTGCTGCAAGTTCTTCAAGAACAGTGCCTGCCCAGTGAGAAGTCGTATCCGAGAAACGCACAATATGCTGCGCAGCGACAACCGTCTGATTACCTGTAAGCTTGCCTCTTAATACCAATGCTCCGTTTAACTGAACTGGCGTGTGGGGAACATTGGATAACCGGGCGATCGTCTTATCGAATTGGACAAATCCTGTTGTCCCACTTGTAGCTGTACCCGAAAGACGCATCCAAAGTTCACTGTCTACTTGTTGTTCCACAGACGACTTAATAGGACTGGAAGCGGCAATATATACATCTGTCAGAGCAGACAATTTTTGAGCATTCGCTCCAATCAGCAATCCATCCATTGCACCCGAAACCGTAGAAGGCACAGGCTCGATCTGTACAACTAATTTGGCTTCAGATGTTGTACTGCTTACACTATTGGCTATTGAAGTGAAATTAAGTTTGGATAATGGAATTGTCCACAGCTGATCTGCGAGACGAATACCAATCACCGTATTTCGGTCACGTGCATAACTATCTTCGAGTCCTTTTAATGGAAGCGCGACATAAGCTGCCGTATCTGTTGTTGGAACATCAAACGTCAGCATATTTAATTCTCCACCAAGACTAGCAGCATACTGGAATCCTTGTGTTAGTTTGTCCGCATCCACAGTATACTGGTGAACTGAACGACCGTATCTTGACTGCACTGAACTACTGGTAGCTGCATCTGTGCTCAGTACATACATGGATTGACCGAACAATACAGCATCTCGGACACTAAGCCAAGCAGGTAAGGTTGTAGAACCTGTTGTAGAGCCACTTCCATTGTTTGTTAATGTAATGGGCCCAAATGCGCCTACAACTTGACTTTGGCTATCTCTTAGCGGTACGTACTCGGGGGCATAAGATAACGTCACCGTTTGGCCAGCAGCAACAGACGTAGACAGCTTTAGTACCGCCGAGATACCTGATGAAGATGCTGTAAGCACATTAACGGCTGTTCCATTGGCTTTTACAACAAATTGTGAATTCGTCAAACCCGTTTGTGTCAGCAAATTCGAAGTGAATGTCACTGTAACTGTGTCTCCTTGAATTACTGCGGACTTCACATTCCCCGTTCCTGAAGTTTGCGTAATCGGAACCAGATTAATATAACCTGCCGGGTTTCCATTTAGGTCAGTCAAACGCAGAGCACCTGGAACGTATGACAGCGTAGCATTTTGATTCGATGTAATCGCAGATGCCAATGTCAGAGTCACTGTATCATCCTGGATCTCCACTGCAGTCACATAAAGTGGTGCATTATTTACCAGGACAGAGAATTGGCTTTTAAGTGGAACATTTGTTGTACTTAGCGCTTCATTATATTTAATCGTCAACTTCGAACCATTCACTTCTGCTTTTTGGAAAACAGGAGCGATGCCATCTAAGTTATTACGAATGTAAAAGTCACTAAATCCAGCCAGAGCTTGACTCCGTGAATCCTCCAAAGGATATGCATCTGGAGTATATGAGATTTTAATAACCTCTCCATTCTTAATATTACGGCTCAAGGTTAGAGACACGACAGAACTACTAGAAATGGAAATCGATTTGATACCTACATTATTTCCGTCTGCCGTTACTGTAAATTGATTGACTGCACTCGAGCTTTTTACATAGACAGTTTCAGAAAAATAAAGCGTAAGACTGTTTCCATACACATCTCCATCTTCAGGTTTGGACATTACTGAATCGAGACCATTTTCAACTTCACGTCCAGATATCGATGCAGCAATATTCCCAGCCTTATCTTGGATTGAACGTATTCCTGGGGTATAAGAAACACGCACAATCTGTCCTACAGCAACACCTGTATCGAGAACCACATAAACGCTGTCACCGGAAACATATGCCGAACTAACATCACGTGCTTCACCATTAACTGTAACTACAAAGCTGGAAGTCAAAGGGCGAACTGAACTACTGAGTGTTTCATTATATATAAGTCTAACCGTAGTATTGTTGTGCATTTTGGCTTTTTGAAAAACAGGAGCGGTAGTATCTTTGGTCAACGTTTTAAAACTCCATGAGGATGTTCCTGTCAATCCAGCAAATACGTTTCCTGCTTTATCCCGAAATCCACCAGCAGCCACATCTACATAATATGTTGTGTTAGCATCAAGTTGACTGCTTGGCGTAATCAAGACCTGACGAAGATTCGAACCATTGATTGCGGTTGTTACCTCAACAACAGCTCCGTTTGATTTGTGCAACGTAATCTTCCCTATATAAGCCGGATCTAATTCTTTGTTAAATGTTATTTTCAAATCACTATCTGTAGGAGCACTGGTTGCTCCATCTGTTGGATAAAGAGATGACACTTTTAGCGCTGTAGTATCTGTAGAAACCGAAAATCTCCAACTGCCTTTAGCAATAGTGGAAGATTCATTTTGCTGTGCATCACGAAAGGCACCAGCGGTCACAACTACATAATAACTGTTATTGTTAACAAAGTTGTTTGCAGGATCGATAGTTATGGTTGGTGTTCCCCCACCTGTTATCTGAGACGAAGTAACCGGGATGGTTTCAACCAATACATCATCACTATTATTGTAGATACTGATTGATCCACTGGCTGGGTAAACATCCTTGCTGAATGTTATTTTAAGGTTCGCTGATGGCTGAACTCCAGTTGCTCCGTGAAGCGGGGAAAGCAGATTTAGCGCAGGAGCGCCTATACCCGTTGTCCAAAATGTCCAATAACTTGCATCATTTATCCCAGAAAATTCGGTATTATCCCCGTACAGGAACGCACCTTTTTCAATAAGAACGTAATACCCACCAGTTGCCAGATTCAAGTTACTCACCGTAACTTTGGTTCCCAGTACTCCATCTGGATCAGCACTCGTATCGAGTTGGACAGTATTTCCCGATACCGGAATCGGAGTCATGGCTTCCTTATTGTCAGAGATTCGTTTGATAGTAATATTGCCTGTTCCTTTTTTGACAGCCTGACTAAATTCAAGAGTCAGCGGCTGCACACCATCCACATCTACTGAACCAGACGCTGGCACCGTATTACTAATTCCTAAGTCAGATAGGCCTGATGCAGCTTCTACGCGGGATGAAGATCCTAACGGCCAAGCTACAAAAACAAGCACCAAAACCATGATCCATACTATACTATTCTTCAATCGTTTGTGTATCTTCTTCAAAACTATGTCCCCTTCCACCTCTAATTCCTAATAGTCTGACAGGTAGACCTCTTTATGTATGTCGGCTAAACAGGCTGTTTTTTTTAGAATTAACCGTATATTCATAATAACTTTAGTAGGATTAATAAGTAAATTAAACCTCTTCATCAACTTCCTGGTATACATATCCGATTATTCAGAACTCCTATAAATGAATTGTAAGTGAGTTAAGTTAAAAACTTATAAACAAAAACCCCCGATTCGCAAAGAATCGAGGGTCTATTTTAATTCAATTACAGACCCGCTTGAGCTTTCAAAGCATCTGCTTTATCCACTTGCTCCCAAGGTACATCCAGATCTGTACGGCCGAAGTGACCGTAAGCAGCGGTTTGTTTGTAAATTGGGCGACGCAGATCCAGCATACGGATGATGCCAGCTGGGCGCAGATCGAAGTTGTTACGTACCAACTCAACCAGCTTCTCTTCGCTGACTTTGCCAGTTCCGTATGTATCCACGTTGATCGATACCGGGTTGGCTACACCAATCGCATAAGCGAGCTGGATTTCCACTTTGTCTGCAAGACCTGCAGCAACGAGGTTTTTCGCTACGTAACGAGCCGCATAAGCTGCGGAACGGTCTACTTTTGTCGGATCCTTACCCGAGAAAGCACCACCGCCATGACGTGCATAACCGCCGTAGGTATCTACGATGATTTTACGTCCTGTCAGGCCTGCATCTCCTTGAGGTCCGCCAATAACGAAACGTCCTGTTGGGTTGATGAAATATTTAGTCTGCTCATCCAGCAATTCAGCCGGAACGACAGGCAGGATTACTTGTTCTTTAATGTCTTTTTGAATCTGCTCAAGTGTAGTCTCTTCAGCGTGCTGAGTGGATACCACAATGGTATCGACACGAACTACTTTGTCGCCATCGTATTCGATGGTTACTTGAGTTTTACCGTCCGGACGGAGGTAATCAAGTGTACCGTTTTTACGCACCTCAGCGAGGCGACGTGCAATACGGTGGGACAATGCGATTGGCAATGGCATGAGTTCTGGTGTTTCATTTGTTGCAAACCCGAACATCAGACCTTGGTCTCCCGCACCAATATTTTCTGTTTCGCGAGCGACTTGAGCCGGATCACGGTTCTCAAGAGCTGCGTTAACGCCTTGTGCGATATCAGCGGACTGCTCGTTCAGAGATGTCAGAACTGCACAAGTGTTATAATCAAAACCGTACTTGGCACGTGTGTACCCGATTTCCTTAACCGTATTACGTACAATGGCCGGAATGTCTACGTATTCAGAAGCTGAACTGATTTCACCGATGACAAGCACAAGGCCTGTAGCCACGGAAACTTCGCACGCTACGCGAGCGTTTGGATCATTCGCCAGAAACGCGTCCAATACGGCGTCCGAGATCTGGTCGCAAATCTTATCCGGATGTCCTTCGGTTACAGACTCCGATGTGAATAGATGTCGGCCTTTAACAGACATGAAGTTTCAACCTCCCATAACTAGTAGTATGGCGATTGCCCGAACAAAACATTTACGGTGATTCGTTCACTGTACCCTCGAAAGCTTTCCGGGCGGAATAAGGACGCAGGGTCCGCAGTTACGAAGATAAGGATTTCTCAGGTAATTGCCTTAACAAAAAATCAACCTTTTCCCCCTGGAAAAGGTTGCATACCTCAACTGCCATCTTATCGTATTTGTCAACCCATGTCAAACCGTGTGGGATAAGGAAAAACCTTATAATAACTGCTTTTCTGCCTGACGAATTAGCCTTTTCGTAATCTCGCCACCGACCGATCCATTCTCACGGGAAGTCAGATGACCCCAGCCTTTGTACTGACCATAGGAATGATCACTCACAGCTCCTAACTCAGAGCCAAACTCAGTATCTGCACCAGCAAGAGCATTCTGTCCATACCCAACGTTCAGACCAAATTCGGCAGCAATCTCATATTTCATCTGATCCAGCATCTGACGACTTTCCGGTACCACTCTGCGGTTACTTCTAGCCATGATTCCTGCACCTCCGTTTAATTGGTTTTGTACAATTATAGAGTGAGCAGGAACCCCGATGGTTAGCCGTATAAATGTTTGTTAGAACTGGTTAATCTACACATATAAAATGAATAAAAATGCGAATAAATGCTCAACCTATTTTAAAGAATATCCGCCGCGAACCATGACCGTCAGACTGTACTTGTTACCATCCAATACCATTATACCCCGTCCATCCCTTGGAAAAGAGAGCAGGTGATTGGTCGGCGCTGCCTGTCCATTCGTCAGGTCAACCCCGTCCGTCAGATCAGCTACACCGTTCGTACCTTCACTGACGATCACAGCCTTACCGCTGCGTACGATGAACTCCGCACCAGATGCACCAATCAGCTGTTGACCCGGCTTCACGGTTACAATCTCTACCGCATCAGATGCGCCGGATACCACCGGAGGGAGCGTGTTGTCTCCTCCTGTGCTACTGTCCGTTCCGGTAGAACCACTATTGGTGCCTGCGGAATTTCCTGAATTCGCATTGGAGCTTCCGTTAAGAGCCTTTTGAATTTGCTGATCTACATAACTTTTCGTCACGACTGGATCATCCGCTGTACCCGGCTGGCTTGTTCCCGCACCTATCGCGGTGTTGCTGTATACGGACCCAACCCACACGCCAACACCGATTGCCAGCGCGGCTAAAGATACTTTCATATAGGGTTTCATCCATTCCATCCTTCCAATTCAATATGATATATATTCCATTATACTCTTTTGTCTATCAAAAAGATTCTATCACATTTCCTCAAGGATCTCATTCATTTAAAGAACCTCTCCCGATAGCAGGTACAAAGCCCATCGTTTCTGTTGCCAACTTGATACGTTGTCCCTGAAACTCATCATATATAGCAATGGTGTATGATCCACTGATCATCTCATCAAAAACAACGTCATCAAGAGTCCAATTCATTGTCTGATTGTTGCCTTCTTTGAGGTCTTTGTCTAATACAATCTCTTTATCGAATACTTTTCCAGTAGGTTCTATTAGCTGCATGATGAGTTTATGTTCATTTTCTGGGAGATGTATCTCACTATTACGAGAAACGTCATAGTTCCAAGATATGTTGACTGACGATCCTCCGCTAAGAGAAGCTTTGAATTCTCGAGTCTGGATCGCATAAGGGTTTATGGTGATATTCTTCATAGATGTGAGAGCAGGTTCCTGATTAGGTTTCAATTCAAACGAGGCTGCGTTCAAATATCCTGATCCCGCTGTTGCTTCTTGCCCTGCTGATTCTCCTGTCACAGTTTCCCCGATTAAGAGACTCATATCAGATACAACGGTTTTCTTCGGAATTTTAGCCCACATGGTAACCAATGCAACATCACCCGGGCCAGCCGGATAATCAATCTGTTTCACTGTGGTCTTATAATAATCTCCGTTTCTGGATTCGTAATAACCTGTGAGATTAGCTAAAACAGCCTGCCGGTCCTCAACATTCTTCACTAGGATTTCTGTGTATACAAGATCGGAAGAAGCACCTGGGTAAATCAAAGTTCTATCCACTTTCATCTCGATTTTTTTCCCTGGAGTATTCAACGCATAACTGGAATCCAACTCGATATGTGGAACTTCTGGAAGCTCACCAATGTGAGTTAACCGTATTAATTCTGAAGAATTTTCCCCTATCATCTCAGATAATGCAACTTGCAGTTGAACCACGTCAAGATTTGATGGAACAGATGTCAGTAAGTGTATATCAATAGACATACCCGGCCCAAGCAAAGCGGAATTCTGACTAATCATCAATTGGGTATCAGGTATATCAGCCGAATCAATAGATAACATCCCCTTCAATTCAGGAAGTTTGATTGTATTCGTTGAGATATTACGCAAGGTTACCTTCGCAGACAGAACATCTGCATTATCCCAAGGCAGTCGTTGAAGGGAACTCCAAGTCACACCCAATTTACCATTTTCTAATTCAAGGATATTTTCTGTACCTACAGATTGTTGCATCGATTTCGCTTCAGGTAAAACGAAAATACCTACTGGATAAACAAATTTAATTTCTTTATTTTCCGGATTTTCCTCTTCTAATTTAGGAGTATTCATGATTAATTTAATCTTACCCTCAGCCTCATCGTAAGGCAGATTAAATGTAAGACGTATCAATCGTTCTTCATCCGGTTTCAGTTTCAAATTATCTAATGCCTTCGTGACAAGAGGATAATCATTTCCCTTTTCATTTTGTACCGAAAAATTATATTGAGGAACCGATACTTCCTTGGACCCTTTATTTCTGAGCTTGAAACTGACAGTATAATAATTGCTGCCATGGGTTTGGCTCACAGTTACATCTTCAACACGTGCAATAACACTACCACTATTCTTCTCTAGTGGTATAGTAAGCTCCTTTCCAGGGGCTGTTTCGGTACCTTTAATTGAGGTTGAACGCGGGATTTGAAACGTAGCCAATGGAATAACCGATTTCTCCGCCTCATTCTCCTGTACCATGATTACTTCTGCACCTTCCAGTTTAACCTTTTGAGGAATAGTTGTTATATAACTAAATGTTTTAGTTTCCTGAGGATCAAGGCTATACGCAGAATCGTTAGCATTCAAGTTGAGAGGATAGCTGCTTCCGCCAGCAGTTCGCAGTATCCACTTCACACCAGGATTATTTAGCTCCTTATAACCCACATTGTGCATGTTAATGTTTATACTCGCATAATTCTTTGTCTCGGATGACGGGAAGAGCTGAACATTTTGCACTTTTATTTTAATAGGAATGTCGTTAACACGAACTTTCTTCACTGTGTTTGCTGGAGTAGCCAATGTATACGATGCAGGAACGTTAAATTTACCCAATATACTTTCATAATTAGCTTTGTTAAAGTCCCATTTGATGATTTGGAAATTCAGATTACTCAACTGCACATTTTTACCGACTGTTGTAACGTAAGTAACCGAAAGTGTTGAACCAGCTGCGACACTTTTTTTCTCAGCATCCTGTGTCAACAACTTGGAGGAATACACTGTCCCTCCCTTACTTCGAACCTTAGTCCAATAATCAACTAATTGTAAGCTTCTCTTCTCATTATTTGTATAGGTCAACGTATACGTAATTAGCTTGCTTTCATCCTGAGTAAGTACATTCAAATCCGTTAATTTCACGCTACTTTTATTAGATAACTTTACACTCGGAACATTATTCAAACTTTTGACTGTAGTCAGCTTAATAAGCTTTGTTGCTTCAGAGGATGAGGCAGCTTGGACATAATCCCCCTCGTACATACATACAGTTTGCGTCAAGCCCAACATGGTACTAATAATCAAAATCTGTTTCACTCTTCTATTCACAATAAACCTCCAATCAAGAAATTCATTCCATAATATCCAACTCTATTATAGACGAATTACAGGAAGAGGAAGTTTCAAAGACATTACTATTTTAGTGAAAATGATTTCACTATTATACTTCACAAAAAAAACGAGCCCCATAAAGGGCTCGTTTCTCTAAGGAAGTAATACTTATTTAGCTTGCTCGTATCTTCTGGAAGCACTGAAGCTTGCCAATTTGTTACCGGCAGATCCATCAACAATTACGTTCGCTTTGCTGTCGAATGAAACGCTGATCAGATCGGAATTAATAAATCCTTCAGGACGGTTGAATTTAAGTGTGAGTTCTGTGCCAGTTGCATCAACACTATTTACAGCAACTTCTACACCGTTCACTTTAACAGTGAACAAGTCGTTAATGTAAGCAGGAGTGAAAGTATTAGCCGGAATGTTGATATTTTCAGAAGCAGTAAATGTGATCTCATAAGTCGATCCTGTTACGGATTCCACCACTTTGAAGTTCGAATTTACAGTTGGAGCAATCTTATCTTTAAGAGTTACTGTTCCTGATGTAAGTTTTTTGCCGTATGCATCAGTAGTTGTTGGATTAGCAACAATATCCAAAGCATATGGTCCTACTTTGTTCAGTTCATTGTTTCCAGTAAATTTCAGAGTCAATGTTTTCTTGTCAGAGCTCAAGCTGTAGCTAGTAGGTGTGTTACCATTTACACTGAAGTCACTTCTTGTAACACTGCTAACTGCTTTGTTGAAGTCTACAGTAACTTCAGTTGTAGATTTCACTTCGCCGCCAGTTGCTTCAAGTGTGTTTTGACCAATTACATCAGTAAGGGTATAGCTGGAACCTTGAGTAAGGTAATTACCGGCACTATCCTTCACGTAGCTCACTTGAACCTCTGCACCAACCAAGTCAGTTGTAGTAAGGTTTTCGAAGTCTTTTACAGTCAAACGAACCACATCAGAGCTGATCATACGCACTTTAGAGTCATCTTTCAATGAATATGTTGTGTTACCAACTTTTACAGCGTATTTTTCTGCTTCCAATGCACTACCTGAACCAGAAGTAGCCAGAGTTGTGTTGAAGTCTACATACAAGTATCCATCTTCAGTCCAAGAATCTTCAATTTTGCTAGTTGTAGCAATAGAAGTATCAAGAGTTACTGTTTGTGGCAACATAGTGTTGGCAACTACAGCAGTATCTTTAACACCGGAAACAGTCAGAGTGTACTTCTCATTTTCATCTAGATCTGTTCCGAAATTAATTGTTACTGTTTTGTCAGTAGGGTTGTAATTGATATCCAGCTCAGGATGTCCTTTGCTGTCAGTGTATGCACCATCAACTACATCACCATCAGAGTCCTTCAAAACATAGTTTTCAGCATTTTCAGCTGAAGTTTGGTCCAATTTTTCGCTGAATTTCAGAACAGCTTCAAATTCCCCAGCGTTGTTCGTGTCGAAATCTTCTACTTTAAGAATAGTAGGACGAACAGTATCCAAAGTTGGTGTCAAGCTCACAGAACGATCAGCTGAGTTGCCACTGTAATCAGTTGCACCTTTGATGTAAATTGTGTTGTTTGTGTAGTTCAGCGGGCTATTTTGATCAAATGTTACTGTAACAACATTATCGTTGATTTCTACATCTTGAGCAGATGTAGCAGTAGAGTTAGCATATACATCGCCTACTGATTTGATTGTTTCGTTAAACGTGATCTCAACTTCTGTCAGATCGTTAGATTTAACGGAAACAATTTCAGGGGCAGCTGTATCTTCTGTAACTTCAAAGCTGTTATCAATTGGTGCAATTACTTGACCAGAGAAATCTTTTACATCAGATACGGAGATCGCGTGTTTACCAACAGTCAGGTTAGTAGTCAGGATAACAGTATCAGGGTATGAGTACTGGATAGAAGCAGCAATTGGAGCTCCATCGATCTCGTAGTTGCTAGCTGTTACAGCCTCTCCGCGTTGAATTGGCTCGCTGAATTTGATTTTCACAGCTTTAGTACCCAATCCAACAACTTCTGCAACCGTTGGTGCAGTAACGTCAGAAGGTGTAAAGTTAACTGTGCTGTTGAAAGTTACAGTGCCGTCTGCATTAGTTACGTTGCTAACAACCAATTTGCTTTCTACTTTGTTATCCAAAGAATCGTTTTCTTCGAGCAACAATGTTACAGTTGTTTTGTCTGCAGACAAAGTAGCTTTATCGACTTGAACGTCTCCGTTGTCGATTTCGTAGTTGCTTTCTTCTTCAGCAGTAGCAGCATCAACTGTACCGTCGAATTTAACTTCAACTTGCACCAAATTACTGGAAACTACAGATGCTACTTTTTGAGCTACAGTAGTTTTGTAAGTAACTTTTTCAGTGAATTCTTTTTCTTTGTAAGTGAATTTCACTTCAGTTTCTTTGTTAGCTTCAAGAGCTTTATCCAAAGTCACTTTAACGGATTCACCGTCGCTCATTTTGAAAGTAACAACTTTACCAGCTTCAGTTACTTCATAAGAAGAAACTTTCAAGCTTTGCTCTTGATCAACTGCATAAGCAGCACCAACGAGCAATTCACGGGAAGCATTGCTTTGGAAGTTCAGACCGGAATCAAGCAATCCTGCATTGATTGCCGCTTGAACGTAACCTTTAGCCCATGTGGAAGCAGTGTTGTTAGTTTCTGTTGGAACTTCCAGGTCAAGTGCACGAGTCAAGATGGTAGCCATCTCTTCGATTGTTACTTTACCGTTGAAATCGAAGATTTTTTTCTCAGTGTTTTTACCTTCCATGATGCCTGCAGCTGTTACTGCTTCGATGAAAGGAGCAGCCCAGTTTTTAGCATTGTAGTTTTTGTCAGTGTAGGAATATACACCAGTGATTTCTTTCAGGCCGAGCAGTTTAGTGATAACTTTAGCGAACTCAGCACGAGTCATTTCTTTGTCCAGACCAGCAGTGCCATCTGGGTAACCGTTGAAGATACCTTTAGCTTTCAAAGCATCAAATTGTTGTTGTGGTGAAGTAGCTGTATCACCAAATGCTACAGATGCAAACATCGAGAATGCCATTGCTGTAGACAAAGCGACGGATAAAATTTTCTTCATAACCTTTTTTTCTCCTCCTTGGGCGTTCATAACATGGGAATTTTCTTTAATAGGGTTGCTCGTGTTTCTCATTCTATTGTCGCACCCCCTTTCCAGAGTCATGAGCAAGTTAATATAAATGATGTCTGTGAGCAAATCACAGAAACTTGTAAACAACATAATAATAGAATCATACGAAAATAGAGTAGTTTCCTAATCCTACCTAACGTATTATACAATGGGTCTCTCTTGCCGTAAAGTAATTTTTTCTAATAAATAGACAAGATTCTTCACGAGGTCATTCTTGGTAACAGCCCCAATGTTTTTGACTCTACATCTTAAACGCAGCAGAATTCAAAAAGTTGCGGATTCCTCAAAAAAAGTTTTAAAGTTATTTATGCATTGCTACAACGCGGGTCATTGATGATTTCAAACCTTACTTGCTCCTTACTATGTTAGCTCTAGAACAATTTTTTCCTGTGTCGCGATTAACATGAACGTTTATTTCTTACCCCATAACCAACGCTATGAAGCGACAAATTTTTCTAAATTTTAAAGATAAATAAAAGGAGGCTTTCTATATAGAAAGCCTCCTTTTATAAGGTTCGCTATGTCAATTAACGAATTTTCATCGCAAGATCAATGATTTGAGCACGCATCTTAGGATCACTGTTCAATCTCAGATACATATCGTCAATCGGTTGTCTGTTCTCCCGGTAGGTCTTTTCATGCTTCATGGTGATATGGGACCATTCAATCAATTCATTCTCAGCCAGAGTCAAATTATTATACGCATCATGGAAGCCAGTCGCTTGTACAAGCCCTTCCATTACCTCCTGAGAAATTTCCTGCGTTTTACGTGTATCTTCTATCTTCTTTTCCAGAATGACTGCCTGCTTTTCGAACTGTGTCTTTGCCTTCATGTAGCCCAGCTGGGCTTTCGAATAAATCGGTTTCATTTGCTAACTTCACCCTCTAGATCATTGTGTATTTATCGTTATTGTATCTTAAACTCTATCAAATTACAAAATTAGTTATTGGTAAAAAGTTTTTTCTTTCTATTTAAAAAGGCGTTCTATGGGAGTTGGTTTTACACATGAAAAGAACCTGTCCCCTATAGCATAAGGGACAGGTCCTTTCTATAATGCATGGATGTTGTCACATCAATTAACTCAAGTTTTTAGGGAAGAGCTTCGTACTCTTCTTCAAGAGTTCTACAGCAATCTTAGATGCCTCTGCGCGAGTCAGGTTCCCTTTCGGGTTAAATTGATACAATGTCTTTGTGGAGCCAGCAACTGTCACAGGATTCCCTTCCATGATTTTTTGCTTGTTCACTGCCTCAATAGCAGGACGAGCATAATAATCAATTGCTGTGGAATCTGTAAATGATTTGGCTAATTTGGCAGACAACTTACTGTCATTGGCAGACAGCTTTAAGCTCATTGCACGTGCAATCATCACCGCTGCCTGTTCACGAGTAACTCTTTGATCAGCTCCAAAGAAGCCGTCACTTAGTCCTTGTACAATACCTGCACGGGCAGCCGTCTCAATGGAAGCGTAATCCCATGTCGTTGATGTTGATGTAGGAACAATATCATAGAACGTTTGATTGTTATCATAGTTCAATGGCAGACTCAGACCTTTAACCAGCAGAGTAGCAAACTCTCCACGTGTTGTCTGATCATCTGAACCGAACTCGTTATAACGCAGATTGTTCATGATCCCTTTGGAGTAAAGTGCATTCAGCAGATTACGTCCCCAAGGATGGTTCGTGATATCTGTGTAGCTCTTGCTTAATTTCATAACCTTGTAGTATCCGAACTCGTCAAAAGGCACAGTAATGGTGTGTTTATTGGTATCTACTTCCCCACCAATATTCTCCCAAACTCCCTTATCTGTATATTTGAACACAGATATGGTTGAACCCACTTCATCAACAATTGTTGAATCATAGTTCAATTTCAGCGTTCCGCGATTGGATGGTACCAGTTTACGTTCAGCTGGAATCTGAGTGAAGTACAACTGATCCAAGTAATAAGGAGGCAAACCATTTGTACCAGCTTTGTATCCGGTATCCCCTTTATTTCCTTGCTCACCTATTCCACCATTAATCCAGTAAATATCCGATACTAGTGTGAAATTACTTGTATTCAAGGTGGAGTTAAAGTACAGAACCAAATTATCTGGGATGATAATTGTACTTTCTCCATTCTCACTTCTTCCATCAGCGTTAACATTAATGATATTACCATAGTCATTTCTGCGTTCAACTACGCCATCTTTTGGATCGGCAATACCAAACAACAATTTATTGTCCGGATAAAATTTGGTTACTCCCCCTCCAACTTGACTTGCAGACTGCAGCAAGGTTCCTTTAGGGAAAGACAATTCTAGATTTTTATTGAACACACTGTATTTGGTAGCTACTTTCGGTGCCATGTATTGACTGTCAATCGTTGCTGTACTTGTGTAGTAGACACTAATTACATCATCAATAGTGCCACCGTCACGAATAACTTGAATCTTGATATCTGTCGTTTTATCCGCTTTAAGACCTACATAATCGTATACGAAGCGATCTTCAATATCCAAACGAGGGGTTGCTGGTTCTTTATCAATAAGTACCTGTGTTGCACCCTCTGCTTCAATATCAAAACGCACAAAGTTTTTGTTTACCACAATTTTATCTCCTACAGTTGGCTGCGGAGCCAAAATACGGTAGGAAGATGCTTCACGCAAAATTTCAAGGCGTTGAGTCGATCTCGCACCTGTACTGTTAATCAATTCAAGAGTGTAGACATGGCTGCCCGGTGCTTCGAATTCTAGATCTTTAATACGAAGAATGAATTCATCCTGATCCCCTGCATAATCGAAATTATAGCTTTTACCATTAAAAGTGAACGTATTCGAGTATCTTGAGGCCGTATCTTTTTTATTCATATCTGGAAAATTTGTACTGGTAAACATCTGGTCAGATCCAAACTTCAAATTAATAATCTGTGCTCCACCACCACGAAGAACCAGATCATAAGTCTCTTCACCCGTTACATATTTATCTGTTCGATATGCAAATTCCGGTGTTACCGAGAAAATATTAGACAATTCTGTTTTCGTATAGTCTGATACCTCATCGTGAGTAAATTGCTGACGTGCATCATTCGGTATCAACACCGGCATAAAGGCATCAATATTAGATACGTTGGAATCAATAATGTAAATACGCAGCTCTTTACGAATCTCGATGAGATTTCCTCCTGCATCAGCAGAAGTCCCCGTCAGAACGATCGTGTTTTCACCATAAACAATTTGACCTGCACGATCAATTGAGAATTCGAGTTTAAAAGTACGTATCTTCTTTCCATTGCTATCCTCATCAAGAGGTAGCCAGCTCAGATCTCCGCTAGCATGCTGGTCGACACCATTTACAAAAACCTGAGCATTAAATTGGGGATCATTAATTCCCTCAAATCCGATATACTGTCCATTAACATTTAACTTATTGGAATCTGTGTTGGAGTTAAACGTGTAGGTCTGTCCATCATACAAGTTTGATACATAGATATAGTTTTTGGATGAATAAGATATGCTCGCATTATATGAAGAACTTGCACTAACGAAATTAAATTTAACCTGTTGCTGACCTGTTGCAAAACCACTAATTTTCCAAACTTGTGTCTTTCCATCCGTGCTCTGAACTTCCATGCTTAATTTCTTGGTTGCCAGCGGGAGATATGCCCCCTCCAGCTTGGCCCCTTCAAGATCGGTATCTGATTCAACCATAATGTAGAATTCAGATTCCTCTACTTGAGCACCATTCAACGCAACCTTGGAGACAACTTTGCCATCATAATCCGGGAGGTAATACATGTTTGTTATCAATTTATCTCCAGGAAGATACTTGAAGTTTCCTGTAAAGGTTGCTGTAAACGTACCATATGTTACTGTAAGAGAAGCCCTCTGTTCTTCTTGAATAATATCACCGGTACCGTCAACATTCTCCGTACGGAAGTCATACGCAGACGTAGTAAATGTAACCAAGCGGTACATTGGAGTAACGCCGTCTGCTCCTGGAATAATTACTTCGGGCTCCGTTGTCTTATTTAATGTCGTGGACTTATCCACGTTGTTCACACTAACTGTACCAACTGAATCAAAAGTACTTGTGCTTGCAGTGTAAGGAAGCAGCATTTGAACTGCAAAACTTCCTTGTTTCCCGCCAGATTCAGATGTCAGCGTCGGCTTATTATCAACGATAGAATAATTGCTGCCGCCATGCACTACTTCCAATTTACTGAAAGGCTGTTCTGCATTGTAGTAATACGCATTTCGTTCAATTGTAATGGAATCAGAAGCATTACTGATTACGAATTTGAACGAGTTCAAACCGGACTTCAGATTCATCTGAGGAGTGAAGAACTTTCCATCATCAAGCAATGAAGTCAGAAGCGGCGTTTCCCCGTTAACTGAAACCGTAACTTTAGTTGCATTCTGAACTGCACCCTGAACGGAAACAGACTGCGTTGTAACAACGGTCTGTGCGCCCTCATTCATATTATATGAATTGGTGCCAGAAAAAACTTCTAAACTCTCTACATACGGTACTTTATCATATAGAACGTAGAACGTTTCTGATCTTTCCACACTGCCTTGGTTACCGTAAAAGGTAATTTTATTGAAGCCTGAGAATAGGTTCAAGTTATTCGCTTCAAATTTATTCGAAGATGTCGTACTTGCAGTTACAGTACCCGTTGTAAAGTGTGTACTATCCGTTTCCCAAACTGTAGCACCTTTGGACACCGAGTTAAGCTGTTCAATTTTGACACTCATTGTATCTTTGGATACATAAGAAAACGTACCTGTGATACTAAGAGTTGGATTTGTTGTTTTGTAGACATTATCACGGCTTAGCGTTGTGCCACTCGTTGTTAGAGATAGTCCAGAGGTTTTACTCAAGCTAGCTATATCGGGAATAAAATAGGTAGCTATAGATTCAGGTTCCGCTGCAGACGCAACGTTGCTACTGAACAGACCCTGTGGGAACAATGAGAGCACCATGGTGACCAACATGATCCATACCAACGGTCGTTTCTTTTGTTGCATTAAGTATCATCTCTCCTCTTTTTAAGTCAGTTAACTCTTTTATCGGCGCCTAGGTTCCAATTATTTAGTAAAAACAGCAAATTAAACAAAAAAACCTTATCCACGACGGATAAGGTTTGGGTCTCAGATAATATTCAAGAATAGCAGTAAACAACCACTTAACTTAAGATTTCGAACGAGTCTCCGGATTAATTTTGACGCGCATGCGCATCAGGAAATTAATAACCGGTCGTCTGGTTTTACTTACAAGTCCGATAACTTCCGCACCAACCTGAAGGAAGAACATCATGATACAGATCACGACAAACGTTACCCAGTTGGCTTCGAACATGGCGGCCGACGATTGAATGATCGCCAGTACACCGAAGAATGCGGCAATACCGTAGATGATCAGCACCGTCTGACGGTGGCTGAATCCAAGCTCACGCAAGCAGTGATGGAGGTGACCTTTGTCCGGTGAGAAAATCGGTTTCCGTTGTACCGCACGACGAATGATCGCGAAGAAGGTATCCGAAAGTGGTACACCGATAATGATCAGCGGCGTGATGAAGGACACGACAGCAATTTGTTTGAACCCAAGCATAGAGAGCATCGCCAGAGAGAAACCAAGGAATAGTGATCCCGTATCTCCCATGAAGATCTTGGCCGGATGGAAGTTGAAGAACAGGAAGCCGACAATACTGCCCAGCAATACAAGACACATCAAGGCAATCATCATATTCCCCATCAGGAAGGACATCACGGCAATAGTACCAATCGCAATACCGGATACACCGGCAGCGAGACCATCCAGACCGTCAATCAGGTTAATCGCATTCGTCACACCAACAATCCACAGAATCGTCAGCGGAATGGATACCCAAGCTTCCAGTGAGGAATAAGAATCCTGAAAAGGAATGTTCACAAAATCCACCCGGATATTAAATCCGAAAACGACTACTGCAGCTGCAACGAGCTGTCCAAGCAGCTTTACTTTGGCTGACAGTTCGAAACGGTCATCCAGTGCACCAATCAGGACGATAATCGATCCGCCGATCAGAAAGGCACTGACAAAGCTCATATCTCTTGTGGTAAACCATGCAGATACAAAAGGAAGAAGTGCAGCTACCGTAATAATAAAAGCCAGAAATATACCTAAGCCACCCAGACGTGGCATGATCCGAGTATGCACCTTACGTGCATTCGGCGTATCCATTGCACCTATTTTAACCGCGAACTTTTTGACAAGCGGTGTCAGGGCAAGAGCCAGTCCCATCGACACGATAAATCCAATGATAAAGATCGCTACCATTTGAACATTCGACCCCCAATTATAATACCCATACGAAATTATAAATCCCCTGATCTCTTTTTTATATATAAAGAAATATTGTTAGCCATATTTAATGAAGATTATTTGTTACACGATAACGAAGAGGGCAAGGAAAACCTGTAGAAGCGAAGCGGTCGCATTTATCACCATGTTTCACCCTTAAAAAGGGTTAATAAAAGAAATATGGGGATAACAGCGATCGAAGGTTGCCTTGCAATCGTAGTGTCAAGTGTAACGGTTTGGTTCATTCTTGGCACACATGTAATCCGGAATGAATTATACGCTGATCACAGGCGAAACGCCAACCTCAATTTTTAGCAAAAACGAGCATTTTTCTCGTAATAGCCTGTATTTAACGGACTTTAGTCACGTTTTCTTTGTCCTGGATCACTTTAATCGCGAATTTTGGAAGCGCAAGCATGCGGCCCGCACGGCTCGGTTCACGTAGCAGACGGTAAAACCACTCCAGTCTCAGCTTCTGGAATAGTTTAGGTGCACGTTTGGTTTTGCCTGAAATGACATCAAAACTGCCTCCAACGCCCATGGTTACGGGAACCTGAAGCGCGTCCTTGTACTTGTGAATCCAAGGCTCCTGCGTATCCGCGCCGCGTGCGACAAACAGCAAGTCTGGTGCAGCTTCACGAATGGAAGCAACCACCTGTTCGTCCTCAGCCGGACCAAAATAACCGTCGCGATAACCTACAATGCGAATCGCCGGATATTGCTGTTGTAACCGAACTGCCGTTTCTTGAATCACCTCAGGGGTGGAACCGAGCAAATAAACGCCCCAGCGATAGTTTTCTCCAACACGCAGCAATTCATGTAAAAGCTCAAATCCGGGTACTCGCTCTGCCACAGGATCCCCACAATAATTGGCAGCCCATACGACGCCTGTACCATCCGGTACAATCAACTCTGCAGATTGCATCACTTGCATCATGGACGGATTCTCCAGTGCTGCCATTACCATGATCGGATTCGCTGTAATCACCTGATGCGGCTTCTTCGACAACACGGCTTCCCGGAGAGTCTCCACCGTTTCTTTCATCGTCAGTTTGGAAAAAGGAATGCCATAGATCGAAACGGTAGGTATTGGTCCGGTCTGATTCATCTTTATCTCACCCTTTGCGGCCTAAATAGTTAATTATTTGCTGTGCAGGCACTCTGGCCTCCTGCTTCAGTTCAGTAATGCGATCTTCATTTTCCTTGAGCCACTGCGAACGCTGATCAAGAAGTGCAGCTACGCTCTTCGCCAGTTTGTCCCCATCGAGTGCAGTTGTGCTTCCTATAGGTTCACTATCCAAACGGAGCATGAACTGATCGATTTTGGGATCGTATGATATGCCCACAGGTGGCACATATTGCGATGCGGCATAGATCAAACTGTGCAGACGCATGCCAATGACAACATCACACTTGCTAACTTCCTCCAGCATGAGCTGTGGATCGGTCAGATCCTGGATTATGCTAACTTCGCTTCCTTTGCTGGTGACGTCACCAAGCATCTCCATAATAAAACGTGATGCCTGCTCGTCAATAGGCAAATGAAATGGCATAAAACACAGATGCACTGCCTTTTTGGCACATAGCTTTTTCAGTCCTGAGGCAATGGCTGTCAATTCCTTCCGATCGGACTCCCAGAAACGCACGGATACACCGATCACCGGAAGCTTGGTTTGCCCCGCAGATGCACCATCAGAATTCGCGGGAGCAACCCCAGCCGGAGTACCATCCACCCCTTTACCCTCAGGCAAAGGCAGCCCCATAACCGGGTCAGGCACAACATGAATCTGATTCCACTGCAGTCCAAGCCCGCGCAGATAATCAGCAGACTGTTCATCCCGCACCGAAACATATTTACAACCCTTGAAAACGGATCGGATCATCGGATTAAAGATTTTGCGGTTAACCGGTCCAATCCCCTGGGCATAGATAAACGTAGGTTTTTTCAGCCACTGGGCCAGCTTGATTACACCCAGATAGTAGGGAATGGATTTCAGTCCGGTTGCATCCTGCAGCAAACTTCCGCCGCCACTGATCAACCCGTCGCTTTCCTTGATCGCTTCGCGAACTTCCTTCAATTTCATACGGTGGACGGAACGAACACCATACATGGAGGTCGTCGACTCCGGATCAATGGAGAGCACGATCGGCTCAATGGTGACGCCGGATCTATGACTCTCCTCTTCCAGTGCAGTCAGAATCGACTTCAGTACCGCTTCGTCTCCACTGTTGCGAAATCCATAATATCCCGAGATGACTAACTTTTTAGAAGTGGTGACCATTTTTTCCAACATCCTTCCGCTACTTGCCACACACCCACAGCAATGATACCGAAGATTAAGCCAATTCCCAGTCCCATCGCTCCACGAATGAGAGACAATACAGCCGGTGTATGGATATGCGCGAACGTATCCACCATGGACAACTGTCCAATCGCTGCAATAATGAGTACAAAGATGACTTGACGATATTTTAAAGCGGCGAACACGCCAACGATAAACAGCGGGTGCCCCAGCACAAATTCTTTGAACCTTGGTCGTACGCCAAATGTATCTTCCAGCGTTGTACGCAGGAACATCTCAAATGGGGTCACAGAACCCGAGTTGCCTGTACGTGTCAAATAATAATATCCAGCTGCGGCTGCAACAACCGCCAGAACAACCATCAGTACATTAACCGGTATGCGTAGAATCTCTTTGATTTGCTTAATGGAGATCGTACCCGATCCACGATAAAACAAGATATAAATGGCAACCAGCCCCATTGGTGCAAAGTGCAGCAGGCTGACGCCCCTGAACTGGTTAATGACCAGACTATACGTAATGCTGTTGAGCAATGCGATCATAAAAGGAACCGCAAGGAACGACAAAATGGACGTTCTTACATACAAAATCAACGTTTGTGTCAATCGCCGACCCGCAGATGCGTCCGGCTGACGCTGCTGCTGGTAATTCACGGTTCTAACCGCAAGCACCATCGCTATGGTCGGCGCGGCAATCGCTACAAGCAAGGCAATCCCTTGCTCCAGCAAAGTTGGTTTGAGAAGGAACAAGCCTGCACTTCCAACCAAACCTAGTACAAATACAAGCAGTGTCAGCAATGGTACAAAGTACGAAACCATCAGGGTAATCATCGCAATCGCACCAATCAGCGCAACCAGCTTGGCATAACGCTGAATCGAAGATTCTTTTACCGTAAACGCCTCGGCTTGTCCAAGCTCGAATCCGCGTTTTTCCATACGTTCAACGGCATGTCCCGGTTCACCCAGACTGTTGATCAGATTCTCAATTGGATCTGTAATCATGGCTTTGGCCGTGTTTCGGCTTGGTCCAGCATTCAAATAGAGCATACGAATGTTGCGGTCCTTGGTAGCCAGAACAAAACGGTCAGCAATCTTGTCCACTTCCAGATTGGCATCTCCCTCGCTTAACGAGTACAAACGAGCGACGTTGTAGTCCGTTTTGTAAGCAAGGGTGTCAAAACCGGATTGAGGTTTCTTCAAGTTCTCAATCGCTGCCAGTCCAATATCATGTTTGTTCAGCAATTGTGCGAACTGATCGAGACTCTTCATCTCCGCATTATCATTGTACCCTTTCACTGCATCGCCATCAAACAGGATACGCTTCACACCATTCTCTTCGAAGAATGTAAGCAGGCGCTCCATCGATTCCTGGCTGTAAGGAACGCTATCCGCGATCCTTGGCAAAATGTAAAACCCTTTATCACGCAGCATCTTCACGGCAACCGGATCCGGCTGCATAGGCTGCATGTTGGCATTCTCCGGAGGAGTTTGCAAAATTAAGCCGCTGTGACCTTCATATTCCCATGGCACCACCGGAATCTGACGATCCGCGAACGTTTGTTCAATGATGGGTGTATAGGTTTGGGCATTTTCTTCCGATGTGAACAGTACATACGTGAAGTTCTCGTTAGGAGAAACCACATTTTGAGTCAGGTTGGCAACATCCTGCCCGTTGTATACTGTCAGTTTACGTGACTTTCTAAGCTCATCCAGCGTACTTTCGAATACGGCCATCGTTGTTACACCGGCATCTTTCAGACGAGTTAATTGCTCATTCATGAAATCCTGCGGATGGGCTTGATAAGCCGATATATCCAACAGACCTCTATAATTGAATACAAGCTCCACCTTCTTGGCGGTCGATTCCGTTTGAACCCGATCACTGATAACGGGGATGGAAGCAATCAGACCTATGATGACAACAAGCCACAGCCACTTCCGGGAAGCGGTATTCCAATAAAGCCATTTTTGACGCACTACATGTACCTCCTCAAGTGTTGGAACCAAATCCACGTTCAGCTCAAGTAATTCATTCCTTAAAATAATTAACGGGTATATACACAGCTTGTGTCAACAAGCCTTCTAATATCCGACTACCCTGCTTCAACCTCTGCAAATATTCCATCTAAAAGAAAAGCCCCTCCGCCAACCAACCTTACGGTGCGGAGAGGCTTTCAACCATTCATGCTTCGTACAACGTTCGTACTTATTGTGCATCTACTCGCGACATTACCGTGGCAGCCAGACGCTCAATGCGACCTTCCGCATCTTCCAGGCTCTCACCACGTACCGCAAAGTATACTTTGATCTTCGGCTCTGTACCAGAAGGACGCAGGCAGAACCATGATCCATCTGCCAAAATGAACTTCAGGACGTTTTCCTTCGGCAAGCCATCCAGACCAAGGGAGTAATCCAACACATCTTGTACGGCAATACCCGCGACTTCTTGTGGTGGATTAGAACGCCAATCAGTCATTTTCGCCTGAATTTGTGCTACGCCGTCCTTGCCTTTCAGCGTACGGGACTCCAGCTTCTCCAGGAAATATCCGAATTGGTTGTAGAGCTCCTGCAGCACATCGTAGAGCGTCTTGCCCTGGTTTTTGTAATATGCAGCAGCCTCTGCAATGAGCATTGAAGCCAGGATGGCATCTTTGTCACGCGCGTAGCTGCCTGCCAGGTAGCCATAGCTTTCTTCATATCCGAACAGGAAGGTATGACTGCCGGTTGCTTCGAACTGGTTCATTTTTTCACCGATATATTTGAAGCCTGTCAGGGTGTTCATCACTTCAGCACCGTAGTGCTCGGCAATGACGGCTCCCATCTCGCTTGTTACAATCGTTTTGACTACTGCGCTGTTGCTTGGCAGCTTGCCTGTCTCTTGCAGACGGCTGAGCACATAGTGCACCATGATCGCACCGGATTGGTTACCGGACAGTACGAAATACTTGCCATCATTGTCTTTCACGACTGCACCCATGCGGTCTGCATCCGGATCTGTACCGATCAGAATGTCAGCACCTACGGATTCACCGAGTTTCATCGCAAGCGTGAATGCTTCCCGTTCCTCCGGGTTAGGCGACTTGACTGTGGAGAATTCAGCATCCGGCTGTTCTTGTTCTGCCACAATGTGTACCTGTTCAAAACCGATTTTCTCCAACACACGACGAACAGGGACGTTCCCTGTTCCGTGGAGCGGAGTAAAGACGATTTTGAAATCACGGCCTACACCGGATTGAATCAGGTCACGGCTCAGACTCACGCTGGCAACCGTGTCAACAAACGCCTGATCTTCCTCTTCACCCAGCCATACCAGCAAACCTTGAGCTTCAGCTTCTTCCTGGGTCAGCTTTTTCACATCCGCGAGGGAAGGAACCTCCTGAATGTATTGGATGACTTTCTCTGCTTCATGTGGCACCAGTTGACCGCCTTCGTGGTTGTACACTTTGTATCCGTTATATTCCGGAGGATTATGACTTGCCGTTACCACAATGCCGCCCGTTGCTTGCAAATGGCGCACGCTGAAGGACAACTGCGGCGTAGGGCGCAGGGATGTGAACAGCTTGGCTACAATGCCGTTTCCGGCAAGAACCAAAGCAGCATCCAGCGTGAATTCAGGCGAGTAGTGACGGGAGTCATGGGCGATAACAACAGAAGGTCTGCCTTCTTTTTCCCCATGCTGCTCCAGCAGATAACGTGCAAACCCTTGAGTCGCGCGACCAACGGTGTATTTGTTCATCCGGTTGCTTCCGGCGCCAATGACCCCACGCAATCCACCTGTACCAAACTCCAGATTTCGATAGAAACGATCTTCCAGCTCTTTCGGCTGATCCTGCAAATCACGAAGCTCCTGTTTCGTCGCTTCATCAATCGAAGCATCCTCCAACCACTGCTGTAACGTCTGTGCTGCTGTTCCGCTTAACTGTTCCATTCCTATAAACCCCTTCCGTCTATATAAATTCAATGGTTTGCTGAGCTACTTCAGCATCTTGCATCATTCAAGAATAATCCTAAATGATGCAAGTGCTCACGTATGTAATCAGCTTGGGTCAGACAGTGCAAACATGATCTCGCCTTCAGCAACCACTTTGTCTCCCACGCGGGCTGTCGCTTTGCCTTTACCAATGGAACCCTTCAGGCGCGTGATCTCTACTTCCAGCATCAACGTATCTCCGGGCACAACTTGTCCACGGAATCGGAAATTGTCCAGTCCCGCCAAAAAGCCGATTTTGCCTTTGTTGCTCTCCACGTTAAGAATGGCTGCTGCCCCAACCTGAGCCAGTGCCTCAGTAATCAATACACCCGGCATTACCGGGTACTCCGGAAAATGACCAATGAAGAACGGTTCGTTGATCGTTACATTTTTCAAACCAACGGCACGCTTGCCATCCTCCATCTCTACAATCTTGTCCACCAGCAGAAACGGGGGACGGTGCGGGATAATCGCTTGAATCTGTTTGCTATCGAGCACAGTGTAATCTCCTTTCAGGGTTATTTATATGAATTAAACCGTTAAAATTTACACCATTCACTACGCTGGCAGAACAACCTTCCGATCGCTGTTATCCCCGGATTTCTTTGATCCCCTTATTCAAGGGGGAAATCCGGTGATAAAGGCGAACGCTACGCTTCTTCAGGTTTTTTCTGCCCTCTCCGTTGACGTGTAAAGTTTAAAATATCAATTCATATAAATGTTTTATTGTATTTGGTATGAAAAGCACATTTTCGGTTAACACTACTATTATCCTTCATGACTGCAGTAGTGAAGGTTGAGATAAGGGGTCTCTCTTCGCGATGACAATCGTCTTTCGCAGGGGAGGCCTCTTTTGACGTCAAACGTCATCCATCATTATACTGTTTTCAACGCCAAAAAGAAAACTCCTGCCTGCGCAGGAGTTTTCGCTATTTCACGATCATGAAGCGAACACCAGATCATATACATGTTTCCAGGTACTCCACTGGAATACGGAGCCGATATCCTGTTTGCCCAGTACCACATAACCAGCGACCATGCCGCCAGCGAGGGCCAGAACAAGCAAGACCGGGATCAGAAACCCTCTGGCGATGCGCCATCCACTCTTCTTTTTCTTGACTTCCTTCTTCTCCGGCTTGCTGTTCTGCTTCTGTGTATCTGTCATCGCATTCACCTTTTATGCTCTTATAGTGTTGGCAAGACCCGCCATCGAATCACTTGATGTCAGTGCGCGTGCTGCCAGCTGGTATGTCCGCTGCCCTTGCATCAATAATGCCATCTCCTGTGTCAGATCAACGTTGGATTGTTCCAGGTACCCTGCACGGATCATGGCCGTCGCTTCACGTGTTGCCGCATTAGCTCCAAACACATCGTCCTCGGTTAATCCGGCATCCAGACCGAACAGGTTATCTGCATACTGTACAAGTCCTTCCGGACGTTCGATATCTACAAGCTGCAGTTGTGCTCCAATCGTTGCATTAGCTTCATTGCCGCGACGGATCAGCAGATTGCCCTTCTCATCGAAGGCCACTTTGCTGTTATTCGGAGCAGTAATCCGGTTACCTTGGCGATCAAGCGCAAAATAGCCTTCGCCGTTAACCAGCACCATCATCTGAGGTGCGTTGGGGTCCGGATTAGGTGTTGGATCAGGGACAAAATGGAATGCGCCTTGACGTGTCCACATTTTCTGACCATTCGCTTCAACGGCAAACATGGCGTTGCCTTCGATCGCCAGATCCGTTGGATTCCCCGTCTCGTTCAGTGTACCCTGAGACATATCCTTCGTCACTTCCGTCAGACGGGCACCGAATCCCAGGTTGTACCCCATTGGGGTGGATCGTCCATCAAGCTTATACTTGTCTGGCTGCTGCTGCACCCGGGTCAGTACATCTTCGAACGCTGCCTGCTTGCTTTTATAGCCTGCCGTATTCACGTTGGCAATATTATCGGAAATGACATCCAGACGCTGCTGTATTGCGGTCATGGAGACCTTCGCACTAATCATGGAATTATTCATCTATTGGTTCATCCTCCCTATTGCCGCGTGTTATACACGACCCACGTCATTGACGGCTTTGTCCAAACTGCGATCGTAGAATTGTACAACCTTCTGATTCGCTTCATATGCACGGTAGGCCGCATTCATATCCACCGTAGCCTGTGAAGCATCCACGTTCGACCCTTCCAGATAACCCTGACGGATCTGTACATTATCTCCCGCCGCCATCATTCGCGCTGTAGCGCCTTCCTGATCGTACAGGCTAAAATTACCGTCACCCTCGCGAACCAGTTGGTTCGGCTGATCGATGACGCTGATTCCAAGTGTAACGCCAGTGGGCGCTCCTGTGACCGCATCAACAAGACGGCCTTGCTCATCCACTTTAAATTGGTCCACCGAGCCTGTCAACACAACAGGCTCTCCATTATTATCCAGAACCTGAGCTCCTGTTGAGCTTAACAGTTCTCCCGTTCCTGTAACCTGGAAGTGACCATCGCGTGTATATCTTGTATTACCTTCCGCATCCTGCACCGTAAAATACGCCTGAGGCTGATAGATCACCGTACCGTCAGCTCGTACAAATTTGCCTGAACCGTCAAAAGCGACAGGTTGTCCTGTCTGCGGATCATTCACGGACAGATTGGACGAGATGGCGAAGTCACTCTTCTGCCCACTCTCCATAATCGCTCCCTGCAAATTCATGGACAAGCTCTCTTCCGCGAACACCCCTGTGTTCAGCTTGCCCAGCCGCTTCGTTGGAACATTGGCATCTCCACCGACCAACGTAATGAGCATTTCCGGGAAGGAACGGCTTACGCTGTTCACCTGTTTATATCCCGTGGTGTTCATATTTACAATATTTTGAGTCGCAGTGTCATGGCGGCGTTGTTGCGTAATCATTCCCGCGGTAGCGGTGTACAAACCTCTTAGCATGAATTAACCCCTCTCCTCAAGCGCTTGTCCTGCGTCACAGGACCATAGCTTGTCCGTTCTGTTCCCGAGTATAGGCGAACCTTTAGATATTTATATCGGCAGATTAGAACTTTTTCTTAACCACCTGATCCAAATTGTTGAGCATAATGCCTGTCCCCTTCACGACACAATGCATCGGATCCTCTGCAACCCATACCGGTACATGCAATTCATTGGACAACAGTTCGTCCAGTCCATTCAGCAGAGCACCCCCGCCTGTCAAAACAACACCCCGGTCAATAATATCCGCCGACAGCTCTGGTGGCGTCCGCTCCAATACCGACTTCGCCGCAACGATAATGGATTGCACGGAATCCCATAGCGCTTCCTGCACTTCACTTCCCGACACCGTTACGGTAACAGGCAGACCGGATACCATATCCCGCCCGCGAATATCCATCTCGGTTTGACGTCCAGCCGGGTTTACGGAACCAATCGCAATCTTAAGATCCTCAGCAGTGCGTTCACCGATCATGAGTTTGTACTTAGCTTTGATAAACTTGATAATCGCTTCGTCGAACTTGTCCCCTGCGACTTTAATAGAAGAGGCGGTGACTACGTCGCCCATAGACAGGACTGCAACGTCAGTCGTTCCGCCGCCGATATCCACGACCATATTGCCGCTCGGCTGAAAAATATCCATTCCCGCACCGATCGCTGCCGCTTTCGGCTCTTCTTCCAGAAACACTTCTTTGGCACCGCTGCGCTCCGCAGCCTCACGGATGGCCTTCTGCTCCACGGAAGTAATATTCGTTGGTGCACAGATCAAGATACGCGGGTGGCTGTACCAGCTTCTCGCCCCCACTCGATTAATGAAATGTCTGAGCATCGCTTCCGTAATTTCGAAGTCCGCAATAACGCCGTCACGCAGCGGCCTAATGGCAACAATGTTACCTGGAGTACGCCCCACCATACGACGCGCTTCTTCCCCAACAGCAAGGACCCGCTTCGTATCGCTTTCAATGGTCACGACGGAAGGTTCATCGAGGACTACCCCACTTCCTTTCACGTGAATAAGCACGTTCGCCGTGCCAAGATCAATACCGATATCCTTGCTAAACATAAAAGAGCCCCCAAAGTGATATTATTTGGTCAGCGTATCCTGTGAAAAAGAGTCCCTTATCACGTCACCGCTCGTTCGACAAAGTGCAACATATATATGTAAAAATCGGGCTGATAAGATGTCATAATTCGATCCTGTACCAGCTTTTAACATATCATACTTCAGGGGAGGGATTCAATCCATGTGTGAGCTTTTTGACCTACGTCTTTCCGCGGTTGTTACGATTTAGCGGAAGCCAACACCTCACGTTTTTTACCGCTTGTTTTTTTGTATTTGATTTTGGTCGCTTCACCGCCCCGCAAATGGCGGATGGATTTGTGGTACTCCAGGATATGTTTCACCTGGTCAGCAAGATCAGGGTTGATTTCCGGCAGACGCTCCGTCAGATCCTTATGCACAGTACTCTTTGAAACGCCGAATTCTTTGGCAATGGTACGGACCGTATTCCTCGTCTCGACAATGCAGCGACCTATTTTTATGGTCCGTTCCTTGATGTAATCGTGCACGCTCCCGCCTCCCTACTGTGTGGATAGTTTGGTACATTATATGAGGAGCATGCCTATATATTCGCGGTTTAGAGGTGTGACAAGCTTCGAAGGTCCCAATAATTTCAGAAAAGCACAAAAAAGAGCAGAGGGGATTTCCCTCTGCCCTTTTCATTCTGCGTTAAAAATCATTTATTTTTCCGGAAGATATCCTTGTGGGTTAACCGGCTGACCGTCTTCGTATACTTCGAAGTGCAGGTGGTTGCCAAGCGTTTTTTCCAATTCATTTACGCCTGCGGATGCAATCGCATCTCCCTGTTTTACTTCATCGTCCTGTTTCACTTTGACGTCAGACAGGCTTTGGTATACGGTCTTGAGGTTATCACTATGCGTGATTTCCACAACTTGACCTGTCAGTGGATTTTGTTCCACCCGTGTCACTTTACCTCCGAGTGCTGCTTTTACTTCAAACGATTTGTTATCCCCACGTGCCAGGTCCACACCTGTGTTTGGAATAAACGTATCGTTGTACTGCACCATCGCTGCTTCATGCTCTTCCGTTGAACCTTCGTTCTCATAGAACGGTTTTACAACAGAAATTTCCGACGGACTTGCTACTGGCCATGCAAAATTCTCCGACTTGGCGACAACTTCCATGCTTTCTTCTCCACCAACTGCTGTTTCCTCTGTACCCGATGCTCCCGTTTCTACTACTCCACTAGCAGGATCGGAGTTCAGCGTTTTCTCGCCTGTACCCTGATAGACCCACACTAATGTTAGTATAATGCCTGCTGCTGCGATGTAGGCTGCCGGGAAGACCCAACGTTTGGACATTGCTCTTTTCCATGAAGAGGGCTGGCTGGCCGGTACTCCTTGAGTTGTTTTAGGAGTTTCTTCTTGGACTGTTTTTTTGTTTTGTTCATTCATCTTGATCACCTCAGTAACAAGTGTTACCGGGTGCAACTCTTTTATACACGCGCGACTCTAATTATTTTCACAAAGGTTTCAGAGAGTGCTATATATGTGAGAATGAGCAGTTAATACGTGCGCCGCTTCGGGGCCAGAAAACCTTTCGACCGGCTGTTATCCCCGGATTTCCTGATTATATTCTCCCAAGGGAGAAATCCGGTGATAGAGGCAAACTTATGCTTCCGAAGCAGCTTTTTTTCAGAGCGCTTTTAGATTCGCTTCTACAGGTTTTTTCTGCACTCTCCGTTCCGGTGTAACTATAGTTCAGACTGATATAGCCAAGTCTTAAAAGCTCCGGAATGGGTGGTTGGTAGAGAAGCCTGGATTTGCTGTATTGCCAATCCTTTTATGAAGTGAGTTTATCGGCTGAAAGCGACGCGACTTAATATGGGATATGATTGAATAAACCAATTAATTGCGCTCTAGGCTCGTTAAAGTGAGATGAGTGATTGGCGAGGCCGCGGCACAAATGTCTGTTCCATCTAACCTCGAGATTAGATTAATGGAATATTTCTAACGAACCCAAGTGGCCTTATTGGCGAGAAATTCACAGCTTGGGAATGCTAACGAATCGTTGACACTCTAATTACTCTTTTGGGTGCTATTATCGGTTTAATTACGTGATACGTCTTGATATAACACCTCTGAGATTCGTTAAACTTTCCATTCGTCTTGATATGCCTCATAAGGTATTTCAGATTAGTTAGAGTCAATGGTGTATAAAAGGCAAACCTAAACTGCTCATCTGTGTACATTCGTATTCATTCGAATTCACTCGGATTTATCCGGATTAATTCAGACTGATTCGCATTTATTCATCCGTATTGATGTCCCTTATTTCGAGGCCAGCATCTTCGATGCCTGTCCAAACGAGATGCCTGTATAGTAGTGTTTCAGGATCTGTGTTGCGGTGTGTCCCTCCTGCGCCATGCCGTTTGCTCCCCACTGGCTCATACCCACACCATGTCCATATCCGTAGGTTGTGATTTGGATCTCATCGCCCTCTGCCTTCCAGCTGAATTGACTGGATCTTAATCCAAGCAGCTTTCGCACCTCTGGTCCGCTGAACGTTTTGCCTGCGATCTGCATTTCCTTAATTCGGTGGCCCTCTGTTGTTGACAGCACTTCCATCCAAGAGCCGCCCTCCTGGGCTGTAACCGGGATAGCACTGGCATCCAGATTTAACTTTTGAAGAATCTCACTGCGCTTCATCTTAACCGTTTCCTCAAACTTCGGGGCCAATGTCTTATCCCACGGACTCGCTACACTTTTCAAATACGGCACGACATTACCCCATACATCTTCGGCGTTTTCGGTATAGCCGTTGCTCGTGGAGAAAAAGGAGGCGGTAATGGCCTTGCCCTGATATGTCATAACCGCATCCCGGCTTTCACGGACGGCCTGCTGTAACTTCTCCCACTCTTTCGCTTTTCCAAGCCGTGTCCATTCATCCTTCACCTGATCCGGTGGCAGAAACACCTGGTGGTTGACCGTATCCGTGACATCTGCATCCCCTGATGGTACACCGCTGGTATCATGTGCCGCCAACCTTCTGACGATAAAGGTACGCGCTGCAATTGCTTGGGCTTTCAACGCCTCTAACCTGAACTCAGCAGGCATCTCCGCCGCAACGACACCCGTCACATATTCCTCAAGCGGGAGATTCATGGTAGTTCCCGTTGCAGAGAGATAAACTCTTACGTTCGGTTCAGGGTACGTGACGGGTACGGCCGGAGCAGGCGCTGGAGTTGATACGCTGCCTGTTGTTGGTGTGACTGGAGTCGGCTCTGCCGGATCATTCGTCCGGGGCCAGACCAGAATGGCCGGGATCAGGAGTGCCAGCGCCAGCAAGCCTGATACTGCAGCAGCGGACTGCCAGCGCTTGGAGCCGATTGACCATCTACGGCTTCTGCCAAATGCACGCATTCGGCGCCGCTTTACTTGCCGGAACTGATCGAGCTCAATGACGGGCACATGAATACGCCCTGCTGGCTCACGTTCAGCTCCCCGGTCTACTGATTGAGTTGGACCGATGGATCTCCTGTTCTCTGCATAAGGGGTTCTGATATCCATTGAGGTTAGCTTGTCTTTTTCCGTTTCAGCATTTGAAGTCTCATTCGACTCCTCCATCATTGGACGGGGGACAAGGGGGACCTTAACCTGCACACGAGCTTCTTTCATTTCGACATACCCTCCGTTGTACATAGGCCGTCAAATACCGGTCCTTTTGTTCAAATCCATAGTTTAGGGTATGAGCCGTGCCGATCTGATAGAACCTGATTTGAGAGAAACGAAGCATAGGCAACTCTTTTTAATCTTAGATTAACATTGCTCTGCTATAGTGGATAAAGTGTTGTTCTACAGCCTTTTTTGCATGATAAGACAATGCACTGCATTCTCAAATGTGTTCTTTCTTTTTTTATGTATATATACAGTATTGGATTCGATGCTCTTCCATTAGGACCAGCTATTAATAGAATCAGGTACTGAATATCCGCTTACATTGCTTATAGCACTATATGTAAAAAAAGAGCACAAAAAAAGCCAAGCCAGATGGCTTAGCTTTTTGCAATTCATGATTTAGGCCCAAGTCGGTTGCACCTTGAACATTGGCACTTCTTCCTCAGCTTTTTCGTTGGCAGGCTTAGCTGCATCCAGTTTCGGTTCTTCAACCGAAATACGGTAAATGTCAGCTCCCAGTCCATTCAGCTTCTCAGCCAGATGAACATAGCCACGGTCGATGTGATGAACACCGCCGACTTCAGTTGTACCTTCAGCAACCAGACCCGCAATGATGAGTGCAGCACCTGCACGCAAATCAGTAGCTGTCACTTTGGCACCCTTCAGTTTGGCATTGCCTGTAATGATGGACGAACGGCCTTCCACTTTGATCTCCGCATTCATCAACTGGAACTCATCCACATGCATGAAGCGATTCTCAAACACCGTCTCGGTTACAACACTGGTTCCTTCAGATGCAAGCAAGAGCGCCATCATCTGGGACTGCATATCAGTAGGGAAACCAGGGTATGGTAATGTTTTCACATCCACAGCCTTGAGCGGGCGATCCGCAATAACACGAACACCATTCTCATCCGGCAGGATGGTAACACCCATCTCTTCCATCTTCGCAATAACCGAACCCAAATGATCGGAGATCGCACCTTCGATGTACACGTCACCACCCGAAATTGCAGCAGCAGCCATATAAGTACCTGCTTCCACCCGATCCGGGATTACCGTGTGCTTCACGCCAGTAAGTTTCTCCACACCCTCGATGCGAATAACTCCTGTACCAGCGCCACGGACTTTGGCACCCATTCCGTTAAGGAAGTTGGCCAGATCCACGATTTCAGGTTCTTTTGCCGCATTCTCCAGCACGGTTACACCGTCAGCCAAAGTTGCAGCCATCATAATATTTTGAGTAGCTCCAACAGAAGCTACATCCAGATAAATTTTTGCACCGCGCAACCGTCCTTGGCTGCGAGCTTCGATATAGCCTTGACCCAAGCTGATCTCGGCACCCATGGCTTCGAAACCTTTCAAATGCTGATCAATTGGCCGTGTACCGATGGCACATCCACCAGGAAGCGAAATTCTTGTATGACCCATACGCGTCAATAAAGGCCCCATGACCAGAAAAGACGCCCGCATTTTACTTACCCATTCATACGGGGCTTCGCAGGAAGTAAGTTTTTCCGCATTTACGGTAATCACTTCGTCCCGGTATGTAACACCCGCTCCCAGCGATTCCAACACCTTGTTAATCGTCATCACATCGTCTAGAGGAGGCGCGTCAATAATAACGCTTTGTCCTTCTTCCCCTAAGAGAGAGGCAGCGATGATCGGAAGAACAGAATTTTTAGCGCCGCTAACTTTGACACTTCCGGTCAACCTTTTGCCACCGCGGACGATAAATTTGCTCATCATGGTTCCCTCCGCGCTTTTATTCCCTTTTCTTCATTCCGGAATACGTGAGCCCTCTGTGTAGCAAGGACTGTTGCTGTGTGTGGAATTTCGACATAGTCCGGCAAAAAACGCCCTAGATGTCTATTCAGAAAAGAATTGGTTTATAATCCAAAATTGATGATAACACTTGCCGTGCTGTTGCCTGCAAACTTGTAAATTAAGCCTTACAGGTCAGCAAAACATCAGGACAGACGGATTGGGATAATTTTTAGCCGGTTTCAACCGGAGATCCCGTTTATAACCTCATATTAAAGTGAACAATTGTGAATTCCCTAACTTCCATCATAACATTGTTGAATTGTACGATACAAGCATTTTTACATAAAACATCTCAAATCCAACCAATTACACGTCACACATTTTTCTTAATTGTTAGCAGGCAAGTCATACTCTAATTGTTGACACAATCAATCGATGTTATTCGACAATACGCCTGCATGAAGAACCTAACAGATGATTAACCAACCATCTCAACATTAAAACAAATGACGCAGCATTTGGGTCCATGATAAATAATCAATAACGAACCCGGCTACCGCATGACCCAGAATAATCGCGAGCAGTAAATGTAACAATCTTCCCTGGGCACCCTTCGGCTGTCTGATGATCAGATCAAGCTTCAGGTTTTGCAGAGCCCACCATGCGAGTGCTATACACAACAGTGAGACGATAATCGAAACTAGCCCATTCGTGCTTAATGACTGGTTCAACTGATTTGTCAGATCAATATCCATATATTCATTACCTCCACATTTGTTGCAGCCATCAGCGTAATTTTGCTTGTCATCCCCATTTCGGAGTCCTTAGGATGATTTGTTCCAGCACAACACGACTGAGTTACTGCTGAAGCCCTACATAGGGAGTCTTCGTGTTGCCCAATCATCGAGCAGCACCATCTGGCTGTGAATGATCATGGAATTCATCTACGCAGCTGCATTCTCTGCTGACTCTATGGAATATAGGCTCTTTCATCATACATTGTCAATTACATTGATTTCCACTTTGAAAATATTTTAATTTTAAATCAACGGGATTTTGTGACTAAAACGACATAAAAGAGCGCTATTTCGATATCGATCTTGTCATTTCCTCGGAAATAATTTGGAATCTCCTGGCCAAAAATGGGTCTATTAGTGGTAACTATCACCACTACTATAGTCCTATAATATATTCCATTTCACAGGAACGGTGATTGTCATTCACAAAAAATAACGAGGTAATTACATGAAATATCCATTGATTTTTTTAACACGAAAGTAAAAAATGGAAGATTCACCTTTTTGAAATCAAAGCAAAAAAAGCCCGGCAGATCAAGCCGCCGGGCTTTCTTAGATCGTTTATTTGCCGTATACGTTGATCCGGTTAACCGCTTTTTGCAGAGCGATCTCTGCCCGGCGGTGATCAAAGTGGTCCTGGTTGCTTTGGCTGCTGAGACGGCGTTCTGCCCGCTCTTTCGCTGCACGCGCACGATCCACATCGATGTTTTCCGGGAATTCGGCACTTTCTGCGAGCACAACAACCTTATCTTTGCGGACTTCGATAAAGCCGCCGCCTATAGCGACCTGCTTGTTCTCTTTTCCGTTTTTGATAACGATCGGTGCAATCTGCAATGGTGTAACCATAGGGATATGACCTGGCAAGATCCCCAGTTCCCCTTCAATACCACGAGCGATGATGCTATCCGCTTGCTCCGAATAGACCAAACGCTCAGGTGTTACGATTTCCAACAAAAAGGTGCTCAATTCCATCCCTCCTGAAACTATCCGAAGGATAGCTCGCTTCATAAGGACAATCCTGGATTCAGATTATACCAGTGTTTTGGCTTTCTCCACTGCCTCTTCAATTGTACCCACGAAGAGGAATGCTGCTTCCGGCAGATCGTCATGCTTGCCTTCGAGAATTTCTTTAAAGCTGCGCACCGTTTCTTTAACCGGAACGTATTTACCCGGGATACCGTTAAATGCTTCAGCAACGTGGAAAGGCTGGGACAAGAAACGTTGAATTTTACGAGCACGGTAAACGAGCGCTCTGTCTTCTTCACTCAGCTCGTCCATACCCAGGATAGCAATGATATCCTGCAGCTCATTATAACGCGCCAAGATGCGTTTAACGCCTTGTGCAACGCTATAGTGTTCTTCACCTACAACTTCTGGTGACAAGATCCGGGAGCTGGATGCCAGTGGATCTACCGCAGGGTAGATACCCATCTCGGAAATTTTACGCTCCAGGTTCGTTGTTGCATCCAAGTGAGCAAACGTTGTTGCAGGAGCCGGATCCGTATAGTCATCCGCAGGTACGTAGATCGCCTGGATGGATGTAACCGATCCTTTTTTCGTGGAAGTGATACGCTCTTGCAATTGACCCATTTCTGTTGCCAGCGTAGGCTGATAACCTACCGCAGAAGGCATACGTCCGAGCAAGGCAGATACTTCTGAACCCGCTTGGGTGAAACGGAAGATGTTATCGATAAAGAGCAACACGTCACGGCCTTCTTCATCACGGAAGTATTCCGCCATCGTCAGACCTGTGAGGGCTACACGAAGACGTGCGCCTGGAGGCTCGTTCATTTGTCCGAAGACCATTGCTGTTTTGTTGATAACGCCGGAATCACTCATCTCGTGATACAAGTCATTACCTTCACGTGTACGCTCACCAACACCCGCAAATACGGAGATACCACCGTGCTCTTGCGCAATGTTGTTGATCAATTCTTGAATCGTAACGGTTTTACCTACACCGGCACCACCGAACAAACCGATTTTACCACCTTTGGCGTAAGGAGCCAGCAAGTCGATAACTTTGATACCCGTCTCAAGCATTTCTGCTTGGGTAGTCAGTTCATCGAATGCAGGAGCAGAGCGGTGAATCGGGTTTTTATGTTCAGCAGCTACAGTACCGCCAGTATCAATCGCTTCGCCGAGTACGTTAAATACACGACCCAGTGTCGCTTCCCCAACAGGTACAGAGATTGGAGCTCCTGTATCTACGGCTTCCATACCACGTACGAGACCGTCCGTGGAGGACATCGCGATACAACGTACCCGGTTGTCACCCAGATGTTTCGAAGCTTCGAGTGTAAGACTTACACTTACGCCGCTTTCGGTTACTGTAGTGATCGTAATGGCATTGAGGATTTCCGGCAGACCGCCGCGATCAAACTCGACGTCAACAACCGGACCCATGATGCTCACAACGCGTCCTTTGTTCATCTTAACGTTCCCCTCCTACAAGCCTGCTACTTTGACAAAAATAATGTTCCGTTCGCTTATCTTTGCAGTGCAAGCCTTCATTAAATAAAAAACGGTTAGCCTTGTGCTGCGTTGGCACCTGCCACAATTTCCGTAATCTCCTGCGTGATCGCTGCTTGACGGGCACGGTTATAAGTCAATGACAAATCGTTGATGAGTTTGGATGCATTTTTGGTTGCATTGCCCATCGCCGTCATTTTCGCACCCAGCTCGCTCGCCTTACCGTTCAGAAGTGCACCATAGATCAGCGTTTCCGCATAACGCGGAAGCAGAACTTCCAGTACAGCTTCAGCTGACGGTTCGTACTCGTAGCTTGCAGTTGGTCCTTCCGCAGCAGATACCTCAGGTGTTTCCATTGGAAGAAGACGTTCTACCGTAGGAATCTGGGTCAACGCATTTACAAAGCGGTTATAACAAATGTACAATTCATCAAATTCAGCCAGTTCAAACCCACGAACAGCTTCGTGTGCGATGGATTTGATATCTGCAAATGAAGGCGAATCCGACAGATCCGTTGTCGTGGAAGCCATCGCAATTTCACGCCGTTTGAAATAATCGCGTCCCTTACGTCCGATAACGAACAACTCGTAGTCATTCTGAGAGTTATGGCGCTCTTTCAGCGTCAGATTAACCTGACGCAAAATATTTGCATTGTATCCACCCGCAAGTCCACGGTCCGATGTAATGATCAGATAAGCTGTCTTTTTGACCGGACGACTCTCGAGCATCGGATGCTGGATTCCTTGCGTGCTTGATGCAATACTAGCCACAACTTCTTTAAGTTTCTCCGAATAAGGACGGGCTGCCTCAGCTTTTTCCTGCGCTTTGCGCAGTTTTGCAGCTGCAACCATCTCCATTGCTTTGGTGATCTGCTTGGTGCTTTGTACGCTTTTAATTTGCCGCTTAATTTCGCGCATGCCTTTTGCCATGATTTCACCACCTTCAAGTTTTGACGTAGTCAAAACTACTTCGTAAGCCTAAACTTTACTTTGGCGCAGCCAAAGTTACTTCGTAAGCATCAACACTAGTTTTGACGTAGCCAAAACTACTTCGTAAGCATCATCTTACTTTGACGGGGTCAAAGTTTTACATGCAGACATGCGGAATCGGTTTAACAACTCCGCAGCTGCAATCATCTATTTAGACAGAGACAGCAAAGCTCTTTCTGAACTTCTCGATTGCGCCTTTCAGCGCATTTTCGTTGTCTGCAGTCAATTCTTTTGTATCACGGATGGACCCGAGAATTTCCTGATGGCTGCTCTCCATGAACGCGAGGAACTCACGCTCGAAACGAGTAACATCACCAGTTGGAATTTCATCCAGGAAACCTTTAACCGCTGTATACAAGCTCACAACCTGCTGTTCAACAGGCAGAGGCTGGTTTACACCCTGTTTCAGGATTTCCATCATGCGAGCACCACGATTCAGGCGGGCCTGAGTGGCTTTGTCCAGATCGGAACCGAACTGGGAGAACGCTTGAAGCTCACGATATTGAGCGAGGTCGAGACGCAGGGAACCTGCAACCTTTTTCATCGCTTTGATCTGAGCAGAACCACCGACACGGGATACGGAAATACCTACGTTGATCGCCGGGCGTTGTCCAGCATTGAACAAGTCGGCTTCCAGGAAGATTTGTCCGTCCGTGATGGAGATTACGTTCGTTGGAATGTAGGCAGATACGTCAGAAGCCTGTGTTTCAATGAATGGCAGAGCGGTTAAAGAACCACCACCAAGTTCATCATTCAGCTTCGCTGCACGCTCCAGCAAACGGGAGTGCAGGTAGAAGACGTCACCCGGATAAGCTTCACGGCCCGGAGGACGACGAAGCAGCAAGGAAAGCTCACGGTATGCAGCCGCTTGTTTGGTCAAGTCATCATAGATAACCAGCACGTGCTCACCTTTGTACATGAAGTACTCACCCATCGAACAACCGGAATACGGTGCGATGTACAAGAGTGGTGATGGATCGGATGCTGCTGCAGTTACAACGATTGTGTACTCCATTGCGCCTTTACGACGAAGGGTTTCCACAACTTGAGCAACTGTAGATTGTTTTTGACCGATAGCAACATAGATACATTTCATGCCGCTGCCTTTTTGGTTCAGGATCGCATCGATTGCAATCGATGTTTTACCTGTTTGACGGTCACCGATGATCAACTCACGTTGTCCGCGACCGATTGGAACCATCGCATCAATCGCTTTGATTCCTGTTTGCATCGGCTCATGAACCGATTTACGATCCATTACGCCAGGTGCTTTACCTTCAACCGGACGGAATTCCGTTGTAGCGATTGGCCCTTTGCCATCCACTGGAATACCGAGCGGGTTCACAACGCGTCCAATCAATGCTTCGCCAACCGGCACTTGCATGATTTGACCTGTACGTTTTACTTGATCGCCTTCACGGATGTCAGAGTAAGGTCCCAGGATAACGACACCGACATTGCTCTCTTCCACGTTCATGGCGAGGCCCATAACACCGCTTGGGAATTCAACCAACTCGTTGGACATGACATTCTCAAGTCCGTATACACGGGCGATACCGTCACCGACCTCAATAACCGTCCCGACTTCGACTACATCGATATCGTTCTTGTATTGTTCGATCTGGCTCTTAATTAATGTACTGATTTCTTCTGGTTTGATACTCAAGTGTCCTCACCCCAATCTACTGTACTCGTCTGTTAAAAGACTGCTCAAGACGTTCGAGCTTGCCAGCCAAGCTGCCGTCATAGATCGTATCGCCAATGGCGACTTTCAATCCGCCCAGCAGAGTCGGATCGACAATGTTCTCGATACGAATCTTTTTATTCACACGGCCACCGAATTCACGGGCTACCGCTTCTTTTTCTTCATCTTTCAATGCATAAGTCGAGTAAACGCGCGCATCAGCAATGCCGAGCGAATCGCCCTCGATCTTCAGATAATCAC
Organism: Paenibacillus xylanilyticus; assembly: GCF_047246825.1. Classification (GTDB taxonomy): domain Bacteria; phylum Bacillota; class Bacilli; order Paenibacillales; family Paenibacillaceae; genus Paenibacillus; species Paenibacillus xylanilyticus_B. The sequence goes on from NZ_JBFOLB010000003.1 coordinate 156,958, forward strand.
TCAGCAGAGCTTCCAGCAGTTCAACGCGACCACGCTCGATCAGGAGCAGAACAGTGCGCAGGACAGGTTCGGACACTTTGCCGTCAAGGCTTGCATGAAGCACGTTCCGCTTGGCTTCGTCAGAGATGTTCGGAGATACGATAAACTTGATGATCTCGGCATCCCCGGTCAAACCGCTGACAACCGCACGCAGTTCCTGTTCAACTTCAAGCACCTGCTGCTGCTGGAGAGCGACTTCGAACAATGCTTTCGCATAACGCTTGGCAACAATCGTATCGCGGCTCATTGTCGGCCCCCTACCTCATTGAGGTATTGGTTCACAAGCTCCTCTTGTGCAGGACCGTTCTCAACTTCTTTTTTGATCAATTTGGAAGCAATCTGAACGGAAGCTGTACCCAGTTCGCTGCGAAGGGCTGCAACCGCTTTGTTCTTCTCGCTTTCAATTTCACGTACCGCATCGTCTTTCAGACGATTAGCTTCAGCTTTTGCATCAGCCAGAATTGATTCAGCCTGTTTGCCGCCCGTTTGTTTGGACTGTTCAATGATGTCGTGAGCTTCTTTGCGCGCTTGCTCCAGAGCTTGTTTTTGCTCCTCCACATAGGCAATGGCCTGTTCCCGAGTCTGAGCAGCCTCATTCATCTGCGTCAGCACGAGTTCACGACGTTTTTCCATGATGGAGAACAAAGGACCGAAAGCATAACGGCTAAGCAGCCAATATAAAATTGCAAATGCGATAATCGCAAGAAGCGTATTTTCCCATACGAAACTCAATCTGTTCACTCCTTCCTGGAGGTATCCTTGAAACGTTCATCCGCAAGTACGGACATTACCTAAAAAGAAGGCGCGGATGGCTATGGCCTTCCCCGCCAAACCTTATCAATTTAATTAAGCCATACCGTAGAACATGAACGCGAGTACCACACCGATGATCGGCAATACCTCGATCAGACCTACCCCGATAAACATTGTTGTTTGAAGAGTGGATTTTGCTTCCGGTTGACGGGCAATTCCTTCTACTGTCTTGCTGATTACCATACCGTTACCGATACCTGCGCCAAACGCGCCCAGTCCTGCAACAATTGCTGCTGCGATTAATGCCATTGCTCCCATTTGTATATCCTCCTTAAAATGATAAATCGAATTTTTTATTGTTCAGCCTGGTGAAGAAATCTTCGTAGGGCTTGGAACTTAATGTTCGTCGTGCGTCTCGATGCTCTGTGAAATGTACACCATCATCAAGATTACAAAAACAAATGCCTGGATCGCACCGATAAAGATACTGAAGCCTTGCCATACCATCAGCAACGGAATGGCAGCAATTGCACCAAACACTTTGAACGTGGTCAGCTTCAGGATTGTTGTGATCAGTACCTCACCCGCGAAGATATTCGCGAATAGACGCATACCGTGTGTCAGCAGCTTGGATGCCGTCTCAATCAAGTTGATGGGCAAGAACAAGGCGAAAGGCTGAAGGTAGTGCTTGAGATACCCTCTCGTGTTGCGGAACAATCCAAGTCCATGAGATACCATGAACGCTACAAGCGCCAGTCCCATCGTTACCGATAAATCAGCGGTAGGTGATTTCCACCAGGCCAGTTCAACGTGTGGATGTGCTTCAGGGTCCTTGGCATGCGCTTCTTCAAACGCATCAACCGCTGTAACGATCGGCTGACCGAACACCTGCGCATGTTCTGCGCTTTCCACTGAGGTCACCGCCTGAAACGGAAGACCCAACATGTTACCGACAAAGATGAACATAATCATGGAAAGAGCGAGAGAGATAAAATGTTTCCCTTTCTTCATATCCATCGTACTGGAAATCAGATTGCGGACGAATTCTACTGCCCACTCCATAAAATTTTGCAGCTTGCCGGGGTTTTCAACGGACAATCTCCGTGTAGCCAGGACAGCAAAGATAAAAACGAGGGCACCTGTAACAACAAGCATCAACACAACCGATAGATCCAATCGAAATCCGCCAAGCATAATAATTGGAGCTTCATGCATATTTTTCTCACCCCTTTCTCGACTTGAAAGCTGCAGCACCTAACTTCATTCTGCTCTGCGGGAATAGACGATCCCTATAATCAGTAAGGAAAATTGCGCAATGACCAGACCGCCTGCAACCGCGTATGTATTGAAATACTGCGGAAAGCGCATCGATATGAATATACCGAGCACAGCGAGTGCCGCTCTTGTCAAAAATCCCAGGTTCACACGCTTCAAGTTACCTTCTGCCGCATCATCAGACATTTTCCTTACTTTGTAGCCCAGGTAAAATGCATTGATCCAGCTAATTCCCGTACCCAGGGCCAGTCCCAAAGCAATTGTCTCCACACGTGGCATAAAGGCCGCTGCGAGAAAACAAATCATAAGAAAGTACATGATGAAAACAGTCATCCATCTGCGGTATCTGGTTAGTTCACTCATCACTGTCCCCCATGAATTTTTTCGCGATAAAGTAGATGCTCACACCGCCTGCGGCCAGAAAAAAGAGAACGCTTACGGCGATCCATATTCCGTTACCTCCAATGGTCTTGTCCAACCAGGAGCCAGCGTAATATCCGGCAACAGCGAGAATGGCAATCTCGATCCCAAATGCTGTCACGAGTCCCATCGCTTTCCACACATTATCGTCATGGTTACGGGATGAATTTGGTTTGTTCGAATCGGCCATTTTCCACGCCACCCTTGCAATCCCAGTTAATTTTACTGAATGATGAGAGCCTTTGTCAATTGATTGATTTTAGCGTTTTAAAGGGTAAAACGGCAGGTTTACAGGCCCCCGGGAGCCCATAAACCCGCGTAAACCGTACAGTTTAACTGTATGCTGTACCCTTTGGAATTCAGTCAGAAAAAACGAATTATTTTTTGAATTTTCTGTGAAATGATTCCGGTCGTTCATTATTTACGCCAAAATGGTGCAAAATCGCATTGACAATTCTTTCCGAAGCATGTCCATCACCGTATGGATTGGCAGCTTGACTCATGCTTGCATACAGTGTTTCGTCCGTAAGCAGAGCTCTGGTCCGCTCATATACACGTTCCTCATCCGTACCCACCAACTCTAACGTTCCGGCTTCAATGCCTTCCGGGCGCTCCGTGGTATCCCGCAGAACGAGCACTGGCACACCAAACGAAGGCGCTTCTTCCTGCAAACCGCCTGAATCCGTCAAAATCAAGTGAGTATGAGGGTAAAAATTATGCAAATCCACTACGTCTAGCGGATCAATCAATTGAATACGGGGGTGATTCCCCAAAATCGCGTGAGCCGGCTCCTTCACAGCAGGACTTGGATGCACCGGATACACGATGGCAATATCTTCGAACTCGTCGGCAATCCGTTTGACGGCCTGGAAAATGTTGCGGTGAGGCTCGCCTTGGGATTCACGGCGGTGAGCTGTCATCAGCACAAGACGTTTGCCCTGTGCCCATTCAAGTACCGGATGTGTGTAATCCTGCCGTACTGTATATTGAAACACATCTGTTACCGTGTTGCCTGTGACATACGTACTAGACTCCGGTTTATTTTCTTTGGCAAGGTTGGAGAAAGACCAATCCGTCGGTGCAAAATGCAGGTCTGCAAGCACACCGGTTAACTGACGGTTCATCTCTTCCGGGTATGGGGACAGCTTGTTCCATGTACGAAGACCTGCTTCCACATGGCCCACCTGAATCTGCTGCAGAAACGCAGCATAACTGGCTACAAACGTAGTCAGCGTATCCCCGTGCACAAGCACGATATCGGGTTTCGCTTCGCGCAGAACCGGCTCCAAGCCTCCAAGCACACGAATCGTAATTTCATTCAGCGTCTGACGATCTTTCATGACGTCCAGATCATAGTCCGGTTGAATGTTAAACACTTCAAGAACCTGATCCAGCATCTGACGATGCTGTGCGGTCACACAGACGATGGATTCGATAGATTCGGGATGTTTCTGAAGTTCCAAAATAAGCGGAGCCATCTTGATGGCTTCCGGACGAACTCCGAATATCGTCATGACTTTAATTTTGTTGGACATTCAAACAAAGCCCCTTTTCTATTCAGCATGCAGCATGCTTATTTAGTGCCGTACAGACGGTCTCCTGCATCTCCCAGTCCGGGAACGATATAACCGTGATCATCCAGACGGTCGTCTAGTGCAGCCACATAGATGTCCACATCGGGATGTGCATCCTGAACTGCTTTTACACCCTCAGGAGCTGCAACAAGGTTCATCATTTTGATTTGAGTGCAGCCGCGTTTTTTCAACACGTCAATCGCTGCAATGGCAGAACCGCCAGTTGCCAGCATCGGGTCGATCACAATCAATTGGCGCTCTGTCACGTCTGTAGGCAGTTTGGTGTAGTATTCTACCGGTTGCAGTGTTTCCGGATCACGGAACAGACCGACATGTCCAACTTTTGCAGCTGGCAACAATTTCACAACGCCATCGAGCATTCCGAGTCCTGCACGCAGAATCGGCACCAGTCCGAGCATACGTCCGGAAATGACTTTGCCTTGTGTTTCAGCTACAGGAGTTTGTACATCAATCGTCTCCAGTTCAACATCTCTTGTAATCTCATAAGCCATCAACGTTGCTACTTCATCCACCAATTCTCGAAAATCTTTCGTATTCGTACGCATATCGCGTATAAACGTCAGTTTGTGTTGAATCAAAGGGTGATCACATATTACTAATTTTCCCATCTAATTTGTCCCTCCGGTAAGTTCTTCATGTTCAGCATTTCCAATAATGCCTAATCATCATTCATAGGCCCGATAAATCCTGTATATTATATCATCACCTACACCGAATTACACCATCAAAGGACATGTAATCATTACAGAAAACCGAATACTATAAAAATAGGACCGGAAACTTGGCATGTTCCGGTCCTTTTTGCTCTAGATGTGGGTTGATTCCATTGGTGAATGGACTAGTATTTCAGATCAGTGTACAGCGGGAATTGGTCCGTAAGTGCCGTTACTTCTGCACGAGCTTCATCCAGCTTCGCTGTATCTTTCGGATTTTTCAATGTTTTGGCAATAATTTTACCAATGGCTACCATAGCCTCTTCGTTCATACCACGGGAAGTTGCTGCTGGGGTACCAATACGAATACCACTGGTTACAAACGGGCTGGTAGGATCAAATGGAATTGCATTTTTGTTCACGGTAATACCGATGGAGTCGAGGACATGCTCGGCTTCCTTACCTGTGATGTTCACGCTGCGTGTGTCGATCAGCATCAGGTGGTTGTCTGTACCCCCGGATACGATGTTCAATCCTTCGGCAATCAGTGTTTCTGCCAAAACCTGAGCGTTCTTCACTACGTTCTGTGCGTATGTTTTGAATGAAGGCTGCAGCGCCTCACCCAATGCTACCGCTTTGGAAGCGATAACGTGCATCAGAGGTCCACCTTGGGAACCCGGGAATACGGCTTTATCAATCGCGGCTGCCCAGGATTTGCGGCACAGAATCATACCACCACGAGGTCCGCGCAGCGTTTTGTGTGTTGTTGTTGTTACAAAATGAGCATGTGGAACCGGGCTCGGATGCAATCCGGCTGCAACCAGTCCTGCAATGTGGGCCATGTCCACCATGAACAATGCGCCTACGTCATTGGCGATGGAAGCCAATTTTTCAAAATCAATGGTACGCGGATATGCGCTTGCACCTGCAACGATCAGACGAGGGCGGTGCTTAAATGCCGCTTTGCGCACTTCATCGTAATCGATCAGGAACGTATCTTCCTGTACGCCATAAGCCACGAAATTGTACAGCAAACCGGATGCATTCACCGGGCTGCCGTGAGTAAGGTGTCCACCATGAGCAAGGTTCATGCCCAGTACCGTGTCGCCAGGTTTCAGGGCTGCAAGGTACACTGCCATATTCGCTTGTGCTCCGGAGTGAGGCTGCACGTTAACATGTTCAGCACCAAACAGTTCCTTCGCGCGATCACGTGCGATATCTTCCACGACATCCACGTGCTCGCAGCCACCATAATAACGTTTGCCTGGGTATCCTTCAGCGTACTTGTTCGTCAGTACAGATCCAAGTGCCTCAATTACCGCTTCACTTACGATGTTCTCGGATGCAATCAGCTCAATGTTGTTCTGTTGACGTTTCAGTTCCAAATTCATCGCTTCAAGTACTGCAGGGTCATTCTTGCGCAATTGTTCCATGTTTAAATTCCTCCCAAGTATAAGTGAAGTTATAAAACGAAATTAATATTTACACGAAAACGGAGAGTGCAGGACCAATCTAGAGAAACGAAGTGTTCGCCTTTATCACCGGATTTCCCCTTTAAAGGGGATTTAAAAAAATCTGGGGATAACAGCGATCGGAAGATGGTTTTGCAATCGGAGTTAGGAGTGTAACCTTTCAGTTTCGCTTTATAGTTGGTTGAAGATTTTAGTCGCAAAATGTCGAATCTGGTTGCTCTTCCATCTGATACACCGCACGTTCGCCGCCAATCAGCTTCGGACGGGTCAAGGCTGTCGTCACACGGGCTTCCCCAATGTAGCGAAGCGTTGTACGGAAAGGAACTGCCACATGCCGTAAGTGCATGCCGATCATCGTTTCCCCGATATCCATTCCCGCGTGAGCCTGCACATGTTCTGCCAGGCAAGGATCACTCAGCGAGCGATATGCTGCGGATGCCATGGAACCGCCTGCCTTGGGAACGGGCACGGCGCCCACCTCAGTCAAACCAAGACGTGTGAGCAATGAACGCTCCATCACCAGCGCACGGTTTAAATGTTCACAGCACTGGAACACAGGCTCGAAGCCGAATTCCTGCTGCACCTCGCGGATACCCGCAAGAAGCTGCTGTGCCACTTCAATCGCACCACTTGTACCAATTTTCTGGCCTGCGACTTCACTTGTACTTGTTCCGATCACCACGATCTGTCCAGGCCCAAGCTGTCCGGCATGTGCCAGTTCTCGCAGAATGGATGCGGTCTGTTCCTGCAATCCGGGTTGTTCCGAATCTAACTCAATAGTCATCCTATCGCCTCCCGATAAAATCATGCCTGACTTCCTCACGGATGCCCGATTTTGTATTCATGCACGGCATTTCAGGTACTATTATAGCGAATAATCAGATGAAAGACGAAAAAAAGAGCAGTCTGCGGGTACCGCAGAATTGCTCTTTTGCCCAGGCGACCGGCCGTTTGTTCCGGTGCTCCATTGTGGTTGTGCCCACTTCGTCGCCAGTTACACCGGATCCCTGTTTTCCCCTTCATCATAAAACAACCTACGCCTAAAATCAACGGCTAATTTACACCACATGTTCGTTTTTTCATATGAAACGGAGTCTTGAGATTCGATCGTTACTGCCCAAATTACATTGCCCTGCACAGCACCGGTTTATCCCAACTTGTCCAGAAGCCGATCCAGTGCGGTCCTGATCTCTGCAGCAGCTATATTATAATCGTCACGACTTCCGCCGAACGGGTCGGATATATCAAAGCTTGGAATGCGCTGCCGGATCTCAATCACGCGCTCACGCTCTGACGCCAGAATCTCCTGACCCAGTGCACGTTTCAGCTCCAGTGTCGCAAACAGGCTGTCCAGTTCCTGAAGATCATTCAGAACCTGCTCATCATTTTCCACATACTCTTTCAGGGTATATGTCTTGGAGACGGAATCCGGAAAAACCTGCATCACATGCTGTTTGTGGCTTCGTGTCAATGTAAGAATCAGATCGGCCCAGTCAATGAGGCTCGCACTAAGCTGCGTGGAGTGTGCAGGTCCCTCCACTTGATGATCTCTTAATACGGCTTCGGCATGACGGGAAATCGGCATACCGGTTGTTGCTGCTACACCAGCAGAACGAACCTCTACCTGAATGCCCCGTTCTGAAGCCAGCTTGCGTAAAAGCCCCTCCGCCATGGGGCTGCGGCACGTATTCCCTGTACATACAAACAAAATATGTTTCATTGTGATAGCCTCCCCATTTCGCAAATGTTGTCGAATGATGCCATATTTTAATTTTAAACGAAGCTAATTTAAAGAAAATAGGTATGAATGCACAAAGCTGCAAGCATTCCGCGTGAATGGCTGTTTTAAAATATAAACAATAGCCCAAAAGCGAGCAGAATGGCTCCACCAATGGCTTCACCATAATCGCCAAGGTTTTGACTCACTCGTCTTCCCAGCAGCAGTCCCATCACGGACATGATTCCACCACATGCGCCGAAAGCCAGTACAGTCAGTACCAGATCACTGCTAAACATGCCGAGTGACACGCCAACGGAAAATGAATCCACACTTACACTGAGCGAAAACAAAATTACACCCAGCATGGATCGGTGATCCACCAGCTTTGTGTCTCCCTCTCGGAACGCATTCAAAATCATGTGGCCGCCGAGCAAAACGAGCAACCCGCCTGCAGCATACGTCGTAATATCCCCAAGGAAAGAACTGACGTATTTGCCCGTATACATACCGATCAGCGGCATGATGACATGGAACAGGGCTGTGACAAAACTGATTCGCAGCACATCGCGTAAACGAATGCCTTTCATGCCTATCCCAATGCCAAGCGAGAAGGCATCCAGCCCCAGAGCGACGGCCATAATCAAAATGGTTACCAACTGCCCCAAATGGGCAGATACATCCCACATCCCCATACCCCCAAGTCACGTAAAGGTTCTTGTACACGATATGCGGACAAGGACACAAACATGACGGGAGATAACCTTGCGCTTCCATTATTCCAAATGTATTCTCCCGAATAGAACATATCCCTTAAGTGAGAGATTCGGATAGGAAGCAGAGATGTAAGCATACGGGTGTTAAAAGGTATGGTCCAATCGGCAGGCAGTGAGTATCGTTGGTCGTCACTGCCTGCCGATTAGGCGGACCGGAGAGACAGCAACTCCGGTCTACGTGTTACTGGTCACCAACCTGTATCAGTTGGTGACCCGCCGCCTTGAGCAGCCGATTCATGACGGCTGCTCCCAGCCCTTCGCGTGAGCAGGCTTCGGCCACAATATATGTGGCGCCCTGCTCATCGCAGCTGCGCAGCGCGGCATACAGCCGGCGCGCTGCTTCTTCGAGCTCGCTGGCATCGCCCAGCGAGAACACGGCATCGGCGCGGTACTGCTCCGCGTGCTCGGCGAATGCCAGCACCGCGGTGCGCTCTCCGCGCTGCGCCGCCTCGGCGAGGGCGGCGCTGATCCAGGCCGCCACGGCTGGCGGCGGCCCCTCTACCACGCACAGCGCCCCTGTGGGCGCATAGTGCGTGTACTTCATGCCCGGCGAGCGCGGCGCCGGGCTTCCATCGCCAGCGGACCCTTCGGCGAGAATCGCCGGGTCCGTGGCGACACGGGCGGCGACGGCGGACAGCTGTTCCGCCGTAATGCCGCCAGGGCGCAGGATGGTGACGGTACCGTCGTCACCGACCTGCACCACCGTGGACTCGACGCCCACCCCGGTGGGGCCGCCGTCCACGATGCCGCCGATGCGGCCAGCCAGATCCTCGATCACGTGTGAAGCGAGCGTCGGGCTTGGCCGACCGGAGCGATTGGCGCTTGGCGCGGCCACTGGACACTCAGCCGCGGCAAGCAGCTGCAGAGCCACCGGGTGATCCGGCATGCGTACGGCCACTGTATCCAGACCGGCAGTAACCCGCGGGGACACTGCCCCTGCCTTAACCGGCAGCACAAGCGTAAGCGGCCCTGGCCAAAAGGCCTCGATCAGCGCTTCCGCCGCTTCATTCACTTCCGTAACCAGCGGATCCAGCTGGTCACGATGCGCAATATGCACAATCAACGGATTGTCTGACGGGCGGCCTTTGGCTTCAAATATAGCCTCTACTGCGGCTGTACTGCGTGCATCTGCGCCTAATCCGTATACCGTCTCCGTCGGGAACGCTATCGTCTGACCTTGACGAATGCAGGCTGCGGCAGCCTGCAAGTCGGAGAGCGCCTGCTGATAGGCGCTCCCCTTTTTCACAACAGATCCATGCGCTGTGGCCGTCAGCGAGTTGACTTCTGGCCCGGAAGATAACTCTTCCTCATGTTCACTCATAACAGAATTACCCACGATATGAGGATGTTCCTCGTTCAGTAATGCTCTAACATCCCATATGGGGGTAGATGATCCTCCCTGAGTTTCCGGAACGCCGTTTCCTGTGTAAACATCTTGCTCATTTTTTCTGTTCATATATCCATCATCCCTAAACTCCAATAGGTTAGTAACGCGTACCTCTACCTTGGCGGTAGCTTTCTTGCTTATATTTCGAATACCTATAATTATACCATATCTGTTCAACCTAAGAATGGGCCCCATGTCTCTCCGCCCAACCCCGTATCATAGCAGCATTCGGAAATCTGTAGTAAAAGGATCAAAAGGGCATCTCCCTGAATCGAAGTTGCCCTCCATTATTAATGCTCGCAGTATTATGCGAACAATCCAGCTACCCAATCCCACACCTTGACAGCCAGATCGACCAGGAAGAAACGCGCTTCAGGTGTATTTCCCTGGACGGACGCTTCAGCATCTCCAGGCTCAGCTGCCGCAGCAGACACGGTAGTTGGCTTCGCCAGCGCATCCCCCGTACTCGCATCGATGAAGCACAATGGCGGAAACAGCACACACCACCAATTCTGACCTTTTCCTTCTCCCAGTGTTATACGCACTGCTTCGTAATCTCCTGCGGGATATACAGTGCCTCCATATAGTTTGGTTGGAAACGGAACAACACCGAGCTCCACCTGATAAGGGTAATCCAGTCCACGGCTCGCCAGTTCTTCGCCCACCCGATCTTCAATTTCAGATAAATGCTCGCGAATGACAAGGCGCGCTTCATCCAGACTCTGCGGATTGTCCAATTCGGTAACCCACTCGCTCATCTGAGCAACAACGGCATCCCGAATCTCGCGTTTTACCATTTGATCCCCTGCTGCATCCGAATTGGCGAGAATGCGCAATCGAATGGATTGTTCCGGAATCGCTGCAGCCGCCAGAGCTGCATCCGTCTTTTGACCTTCCCACATCATAATCATCATCATAAGACAAACCATAATAAGTCCAATTTGTTTCACTACCCGTCTGCTCATCCCGTTCTCCCCCTCGGCTCCCGTGATCATGCTCCCTGTAACTCTCTCATGTCTATCAGTATGCCCGGAAGAGACAGAAGTAAACCTAGTATAAAACATAAATCTAGCATATCGATTCTCTCATTCTAATGCTGATGAACAGCTATCGAAAAAAAAGGCCAATCCACACCTGGCTCAGGGCGGATTAACCATACTCACACGTTACCGTTGAACAACACTCTATTAATTTAAAGAATCTATTGATGTACAAAGCCATTTTTGAACTATACCGTTGTCTTTTCTCTCTTGAGCAGCTGCAATAATCGTTCTGGCAAACTCGGCTTTTGCTCTCCCAGAAGAAGTTCATCCTCCTCTTCCTGTCCATACAGCTTGATGCTCATAACCAGTCCGATACATGCCATATTAATGAGTAATGAAGTCCCTCCATAACTGATAAACGGAAGCGTAATACCCGTAAGCGGCATCAATCCGAGGAACGCGCCGATGTTTTCGAACACTTGGTAGAGCAGCATGCCGATAATGCCTACAATGATGACCGGCCCTGCCCGATCTTTGCACTCCAGACCAATCAGCACCATCCGATGGATCAGAATAAAGTAGAGCAGCAAGAGTACCGAGGCCCCAACAAAACCAAACTCCTCAGCTATAACGACAAATATGGAATCCGAATACGTATAAGGCACGCGTCCACTTTGCACGGAAGTACCTTGTAAATAACCTTTGCCAATGATGCCTCCTGAACCTATAGCCAAACCGGCATTTTTGGTATGCCACGTCGCTTTGGATGTGGCCTTTTCCGGTACAAGCCAAGGGTCAATCCGTTCCGCCCAATGCTCGCGGTCTACCTTTTCGAGAAAGGTGAAGATCTCCTCGTGATATGTCGTATACGCTTTGATGAAACCAAAAAAGGTCGTCCCAATAATCACAAGACCAATAATGGCGTGTTTCAGCTTGATATTACCGATCCAGAATACCGCCGCCAAGATGACCACGTAACCCAAGGCGTTGCCCAAATCATTTTGAATCATGACGAGTGCAAACGGAACGAACGCCCAACATCCGATGGGAACGATATCTCTCCAGAAACCAAGCGTGTTTCTCTGGCGCTTCACAAGCAAATGTGCGAGAAATAGGATCAAGATCATCTTGAACAACTCCGCAGGTTGAAACGAAAGATTGTCCCCAAGCTTAATCCAGCCATTGGCATTATTAATCGGTCCCCCCACAAAGTTGACGAGAACAAGCAGAACGATTCCTATGCCATACAAATAAAATGCATATTTCACGTACAACTTGTAATTCACCAATCCGATGCCCACCACGGCAACGAAGCCTGCGATATAAAACAACAAGGTCTTGATATGATGTTTGGCCAATGTGGAATCCGTCTGCGTACCACTGTAAATGGCAAACACACTGACGATCATCAGCAGTAACAGTACAAAAAGGATGACGCCATCCATCTTTTTCAGCATTCTTAACATGATTCCATCCGACCTCCCGGATACTAAATCCTCATTTACCAAATTAACTCAATATTTCCATTGTATAAAATCGGGAGTTAAAATGGAAATTTTTATTGTCATGAGGAGGATGGGCCACAAACCACGAGCAAATATAGCAAGTACACAAAACAAAAACCCTGGAAGAGTCAGATCCAATTGGATTGAGCTTTTCCAGGGTTCTATTTCCCACTTGCCTTTTGTTTCCTGTACCCGGTCAAAGGAATTACTGTTCCTGCTGAGACGGTTTCCGTCTGAACAACTTCATGACCAGATCCGTAATGCCCGGTTGTTCGGCAGAACCGAGAATATCCTCGTTCTCTTCCGTGTGAACTTTGATACTCATCACAATACCCATACTGATCATGTTCAGCACGAGTGAGGTTCCGCCTGAACTGATAAACGGCAGCGTGATCCCGGTCAGCGGCATCAATCCAATGAACGGACCGATGTTGACAAAAATCTGATAGAGCAGCATCGCGATGATGCCGACAATAAGATAAGGCCCAGCACGATCCTTGCACTCCAGTGCAATCAGCACCAGCCGGTGTATGAGAATAAAGTAGAGCAGCAGTAACACCGAGGCGCCTACAAACCCGAACTCTTCCCCAATCTGTACAAAAATGGAGTCGGCATAGGCCAGCGGTACCCGATTCGACTGAATCGTTGTACCTTCCAAATAGCCTTTACCACTAATGCCGCCCGAACCAATCGCCAGCTTCGCGTTGTACGTCTGCCAGAGCACATCTCGGGAGGTCTGATCCGGCACCAGCCATGGGTCGAAACGATCGGCCCAGTGTGAACGGCCAATGTCCTTCAGAAACTTGACGATCTCATCATGATAGTGAATGTATGCCTGTGTTCCACCGACAAAGGCAGCGACGGCAATCATAAAACCAATGAGGGCATGACTGAATTTGATGTTGCCAATCCATAACAGTCCAACCAGAATGACTACATAACTCAGCGCGTTCCCCAAGTCATTCTGAAGCAACACAAGCAGCAAAGGTGGCAGAACACAGAGTGAGACCGGTACGACATCACGTCCAAAATAAAGCGGTCGGTTCTTCTTTCGGGCAAGCAGGGCCGATAAGAAGACAATGAGACAGAGCTTGAACAACTCCGCTGGCTGCAGACTGAAGCCAAAAATGGACAACCAGCCCTTGGCGCCATAATATTCCTGACCTATAAACATAACAAGAATAAGCAGCAGCATGCCTACTCCATAAATATATAAATAGTTTTTGATAATGACCTTGTAGTTGATCATCGATATTCCAAAAAAGATGACGAAACCTAAAATATAAAAGATAACAGCGTTTCTCGTGAGCCCCTCCAGCTTCGGACGGCCAAAGGTCGTACTATAAATGGACAAAATACTGATGACCATCAGGATCAGTAATATGAACACAATCGAGTAGTCTATCTTTTTAAATTTATGCAGCATGTAGTTATGTTCCCCCAAGCATTCAGCAATCTTCGGTATATCCCATTGTAGAGGATTTCACGGCAAAAAGGAAACCCGCGGAACCTTACACTTTCGTCACCTGTTCCGAAGTACGAACACCCAGGACATGCCGCTCGATCCCGGCAAGGTCCGGGACAATGATAATTTCCGGCCAATGTCCGGCCGATTCAAGCAATGCTGCGATGTCGCGAGCCTGCCCCTGACCCAGCTCAAATCCAATCACCTGAGGCGGCGCAGGCAGCAGCGCCAACTGCTCCAGCATGACGCGGTACGGCGCAAGTCCGTCCGGACCGCCGTCCAGTGCCGTGCGCGGCTCATGATCGCGCACCTCGGGCTGCAGCCCGGCGATGTCGTCCGCCGGGATATAAGGCGGGTTGGACACCAGAATGTCCACCCGCACCCCGGCGAACGGGGCCAGCAGATCGCCTTCGCGGAAGTCGATCTGTACCCCGTTCGCGGCCGCGTTCCGCGCGGCCACTTCCAGCGCCGCCGCCGAGATATCTCCGGCGCCGACCTGCCAGCGCGGGCGCTGCGAGGCGATCGTCACTGCGATAGCCCCGCTGCCCGTGCCAATATCGACGGCGAGCGGAGCGCCGTCAGGAAAGACGCGGTCCCCTTCGCGCAGCACAGCCTCGACCAGCAGCTCGGTCTCCGGCCGTGGAATCAGCACGGCCGGCGTGACCTCGAACGGCAGCCCGTAGAATTCCTGGCTGCCGATGATGTACTGCGCCGGCTCACCCGCAGCCTTGCGCGTGACCGCGTCTTCCCAGCGGCTGCGAAGCTCGCTGGGAAAGGGATCCGGCTGCATCATGTAGTACGCGGCACCATAGGCGCCGAGCACATGCTCCAGCAGCAGCCGGGCATTATTCTGCGGCTCGTACACGCCGCACTTTTCCAAAAAAGAGGAAGCCTCCACGAAGGCTTCCCGACAGCTCTGTTCCGGCGTCATCACAAACTGCGCGCGGGTCACAGCATTATTCTCCTCTATCCATCATCTCCGTCTGCTCGGCAATCGTCAGTGCAGACAGGATTTCTTCAATCTCTCCGTTCATGACCTGATCCAGTTTGTGCATGGTCAAACCAATGCGGTGATCTGTCACACGGCTTTGAGGGAAGTTGTAGGTACGAATCCGTTCACTGCGGTCACCTGTACCCACTTTGCTTTTGCGTTCCCCAGCAATTTTCGCTTCTTCTTCCTGGCGCATCATATCGAAGATCCGGGTACGCAATACTTGCAGCGCTTTTTCCTTATTCGAGTTCTGCGATTTACCATCCTGACACGTTGCCACAATTCCGGTTGGCACATGCGTTACCCGTACAGCGGATTTTGTTGTATTAACCGATTGTCCGCCGGCACCGCTGGAACAGAACGTATCCACGCGGATGTCTTTGTCATGGATCTCAATATCGAAATCTTCAGCTTCAGGCATGACAGCTACTGTCGAAGTAGAGGTATGAATTCGTCCACCCGATTCGGTTGTCGGAATCCGTTGTACACGGTGTGCACCACTTTCGTATTTCATTTTGCTGTACGCACCGCGACCGTTAATCAGGAAGATAACCTCTTTGAATCCACCTACATCGTTCGTATTGGCATCCATCAGCTCCACGCGCCAGCCTTGATTATCAGCATAGCGTGTGTACATGCGGTACAGATCCGCTGCAAACAAAGCAGCTTCATCTCCGCCAGCCGCTCCGCGAATTTCCACGATGACGTTTTTGTCGTCATTCGGATCTTTTGGCAGCATGAGAACACGAATCAATTCGTCCAGTTCTTTCTGGCGAGCGCTCAGCTCCTCAATTTCCATTTTGACCATTTCGCGCATCTCGTCATCCAGCTTCTCGCCCTGCATTTCCTTGGCTGCTTCGAGATCCTGACTTACCTGTTTGTACTCATTGTAAGCTTCATACGTCGGCTGCAGATCCGATTGTTCTTTGGAATACTCCCGCAACTTTTTGTTATCACTAGCTACATCCGGGTCACACAGCAACTCGCTAAGCTTGTCATAACGGTCGGCTAATGCCTGTAATTTATCCAACATATATAGTCACCTCACGATTTATTTTTGGTTATTACGCTGTACATCGTTTCCGATAAGCGCTCCATGTTAATATCTATTTCATCTATATTTCATAACGCACAGGTTCTCAACAACATGACTGAACCCCTGACCGTAACATTCATTAATGACCGACGCACAACATCGCTACAACGTCATCAAATCCTTTACTTGTAAGTTATATAAAAGAGCCCATGCACCTTAAGCGGAATCCCGCTTTGGCCCTTCAAATGACGAGCCAAATCAACCTAGGTACACGACTCTTAATTATAGCATATTCTTATCACCCTGAACAGATGCTTTTCCACCTGCCTACGGGCTCTCTTAAGATTCATGCCCTCTTCCTCTATTATATCCACGTCTCGCAAACAATCCAGCAGAAACAGAGCAGAATTCATGTTAAATACCTTATTGGTTATTCAGCCTTCACATTCATCTAAATCAAAAACCCTGCCATCTTCATGGAGAAGATAGCAGGGCTGTACTTGTTTATCCTGTATTGCTTTGATTATTTATACGTTCTATACGTTGAAACGGAAATGCATAACATCGCCGTCATTCACAACGTACTCTTTACCTTCCAAACGAAGCTGCCCACGCTCTTTGGCACCGTTCATGGAACCAGCTGCAACCAGATCTTCGTAGGAAACGACCTCGGCACGGATGAATCCGCGCTCGAAGTCAGTGTGAATTACACCGGCTGCTCCTGGGGCTTTCGTGCCCTTGCGAATCGTCCACGCACGAACTTCCTGTACCCCTGCCGTGAAGTACGTGTACAGTCCCAGCAGTTTGTAAGCGGCTTTGATCAACAGGTTCAGACCGGAATCCTCGATACCGAGCTCTTCCAGGAACATTTGTTTATCTTCGCCTTCCAGCTCGGAAATTTCTTCTTCGACCTTCGCGCTGATCGGCACCACTTCTGCATTCTCAGCAGCTGCGAATTCTCTTACTTTTTGCACATAAGCATTGTTCGCCACTTCACCGATTTCATCCTCGGCTACGTTCGCTGCATACAGAACAGGCTTCAGGGTAAGCAAGTGCAGATCACGTACGATCAGACGCTCTTCGTCTGTCAATTCCATGCTGCGTGCTGGCTTATCTTCGTACAGAACAGCTTTCACTCTCTCCAGTACTTCCACTTCTTGAGCAGCCTGCTTATTGCCGCCCTTCATGTTTTTCTTGGAACGGTCGATTTTCTTCTCCACACTCTCGATATCGGCCAGGATCAGCTCCAGATTGATCGTCTGGATGTCGCTCACCGGGTCAATTTTTCCATCTACGTGTGTGATGTTCTCGTCGACAAAGCAGCGTACCACATGAACAATCGCATCTACTTCACGAATGTGGGCAAGAAACTTGTTACCCAAACCTTCGCCTTTACTTGCACCGCGTACAAGACCTGCGATATCTACAAACTCAAACGCCGTTGGAACCGTTTTTTTCGGTACAACAAGTTCTGTCAATTTGTCCAAACGCTCGTCCGGTACTTCAACGATCCCCACGTTAGGGTCAATCGTACAGAACGGATAGTTTGCCGACTCGGCACCTGCTTGTGTAATTGCGTTAAACAACGTAGATTTTCCGACGTTCGGAAGCCCTACAATTCCTGCTTTCAAAGCCATGTATATGACAACTCCTCATTCATTACTTGTTCGGTATGGATAATCCTATACATTATATATGACAAACCTCAAGGCATCAAGGAACTTCGGGATTTGGACTTACTGACGATTTACCCGTTCAATTCCTTGTACATCGTCAGATCCGTTACCTCATATCCCATCTTGCGATACAGGCTGCTCGCCCGCACATTATGTCCAAACACATGCAAACCAATTCGATTCACACCCAGACTCCGGGACGCTTGTTCAAGGGCATTCATCGTTTCGGTTCCATACCCTTTGCCCCGATGCGCTTCTTCGACGACAATGTCGAGCAAGAAGGCTTCCTTGCCGCGCCGATTGTCCGTAATGTTAAACCAGATATATCCCACATTGCCGTCCACCGGATGCACCAGGTTATAGATATAAGCTCCAGACGTATTGAGTCCTTCAGGCAAAAAGCGATCATAGGATGCCTCTGCAAGATCCTGCGCCTCTTCCGCCGCCCATGCTCCCGCTTCTACTTTCTCTTCTGCAAAATCCTTAATCGAACGCAAGCGAAAGCTCTCAAACTCTTGATCATTCATAGGTACAAGCTGCAAAGTGTCCCCTCCCGGGTTTATATTCTGTCTATCATTTTATACTATTGTAACTTTATATTTATGTATCTGCGTAAAGAAGTTATTGATATTTCCGCACAACTTTCAATAGTCTTGGTTCGTTTATTACCATAATGAAAGGAGTTGAATACGAATGGGCATGACCCGCCGTTCGCTACCTTGGCGAGTAATTATCCTCACAATCATCGTGATTGTGATAGGTTTGGTCGTTTATTTCAGCTTTCAGAACGCCTTTGACCTTTTCAGGAACTTTCGGGTCACCATAAATAATGAATCCGATTATGACATTGTATCCGTTAAAACAGGACTGGAAAAAGGAGACCATTCCAAAAATAACATTGAGGATGGGTCATTGTATATTCTGCAAAGGGATGTTCCCAGCGGTAAAAAGGTAAAGTTCGCTCCACAGCTAAACCTCTCTGGTGAAGGAGCGATCTATCTGGAATTCACCGACAATCAAGGTAAAACCCAGAACCATACCGTGTGCGGCTATACCGAATATTTATCCGGCAACTCCTATGTCACCATAACCAACGATAAGGTTTCTGTTGTAGAGGAGTGTATGTAAATACCCTGCATCTCAATAAATAAAACGGATGCTCAGAAGCATCCGTTTTTTATCCCACTCAAGTGCCAGTCAGAAACAAGGAACCTTACCGCCGCTCCACCAGCCTTGTCGTCTGCTGCAATTCTTCGATCTGTCCGGCACCGATGCCGAACATGACGGTACGCAGTTCGAATTCCACCTGCTCCAGCCGCCCATCCAGGGCTTCATCCGAAGCCACTGCAGATTCGAGCAAAGAGCGACCGAAACCTGCCAGGTCCGCACCCAGTGCAAGTGCCTTGGCTGCGTCCACGCCATTCTGTAATCCGCCGCTGCCAATCAGGACACCTTCCGGATTCAGTGCTCTGACTTCCCGGATGCACTCAGCTGTTGGAATGCCCCAATCTGCAAAGGCTTCGGCTGCAGCACGGCGTACCGGATTGTTGTTCCGGTATTTCTCCACCTGTACCCAGCTGGTGCCTCCTGCTCCGGCCACGTCAATAAATGCTGCACCCGCTTCATACAGCCTCTGCGCCGTGATTCCATCAATGCCCCAGCCTACTTCCTTCACCCCGACAGGTACATCCATTGTGCGGCACAAGTCTTCAATCCGGTTCAATAAACCACTGAAGTCCGTGTTGCCTTCCGGCTGGAAAATCTCCTGCAACCCGTTCAGATGCAGCACCAGCACATCGGCACCAGCTATCTCAACCGCACGCTGAAAGTCAGCGACGCTGAAGCCATAGTTCAGCTGCACTGCGCCCAGATTGGCAATCACCGGGATGTCAGGTGCCCAGCGCCGTACATCAAAGGTAGTCGCCAGGTCAGGTTGTTCCACTGCTGCCCGGATGGAACCTACACCAAGCGTCCAGCCTCTGGCATTGGCCACACGGGCAAGCCGTTCATTAATGGCACCTGTCGTTTTGCTTCCACCTGTCATCGAGCTGATGAGCAGAGGTGTACGAACCTTTTTCCCAAAAAACAATGTGTCCAGGCTTACCTCATCAAAATTCAGTTCAGGCAGGGGATTGTGACGAAATGCATACCGTTCCATTCCGCTCGTGATCCCTTCTCCTGCCACATTCTCCTCCAGACAGAGGCGCACATGCTCCAGCTTCCGTTCCCCCGTAGCCACCTCGGGAAGCAGCCGTTCGCCGGCCCGCTCTTGTTCATTCATGGTGAGACCCCCTTATGTGAGAAATTGCGCGGATGGACAGGGACCCCCTGCCGGTTCCGTTCAATAGGCTGTTCCGTTTTTTCCTTGCTTCTATGTAACGCACTTCTGCATGAATAGGATCTATAATAGCCATGGTTAAACACATACCGCGCGTCAACTCTACCCAGTATACCGTTCCCAACATGCTATTGAAAGGGCGCACCCGCCTATCTCCGATTCATCGTACGAGCTCGGATGCAAGCTGCTCGCCAACCAGCTGCCCGGATAGCGTCACAATGGGTGTCCCGCCTCCCGGATGTGTCGTTCCACCCACATACCACAGCCCCTCTACATCCTTGCTTTTGTTACCCGGGCGTGAGAAGGTCTGCTTCACAGAGTTGGATGATATGCCGTAGATTGACCCTTGATGAGCCAATGTATCGCGCTCGATATGTTGAGGCGTGTACCGAATCAGCACATCAGACTGTTTGAGCCCCGTGATTCCCCGCTGTGCCAGCTTATCCAGTACAATCTCACCGTAGCGTTCCGTTTGCTCATCCCAGTTCCAAGCATCCGTCAGATACGGAGCATTTACCAATATGAACAGATTACTCGCCCCTGCCGGAGCCATGCCCGCTTCGGAATAGCCGGAATAACAAATGTAGATTGTCGGATCAAGCGGCATCCTGCGTTCACGAAAGATATGGTTAAACTCCGGCTCATACTGATCCGGAAAAAAAACAGTATGGTGCAGCAGGGAATCATACTGCCGCCGCACTCCAGCCAGAGTTACAAATCCGGATATGGAAGGCTCATACTTGCGAATCCGGTCATCACTCATCTGTTTCCGATGCTCCGGTGCCAGCAGGAGACGATTCACACTGAGCACATCGCCGTTAGCAACAACCTGATCGGCTTCCCGGAAGCCCTGATCTGTGTCCACACCTAAGACTTTGCCATTTCGAACAACTATATGCCGGACCTCCGTGCCCTTAACAATCTCTACTCCTTTTTCCCGGGCAAGCTTTGTCATGGCAGCTATCAGCTGATAGGTCCCGCCTTTCACACCATAAACGCCCTCACCCGCCTCTACATGGCCCATCATGGCGAAGATGGATGGTGCCTGATAAGGTGATGAGCCGACATAGGTCGCATAACGTCCAAACATTGCCAGGGTATGCGGATGACTGAAATAGGATCGCAGAAGCTGATTCAGCTTCACGGTCGGCCGCACCCGCAGCAAACTGCGCAGCATCTGAAGATTGTATTTGTCTTTGGCGGTCAGCAGCAGTTTGCCAAGAAAATGGCGGCTCGCTTCTGCATAGAGAGCTGCTGACTCATCCATAAATGCATCATAACGGAGTGCATCCTCGGGGCTGTAAGTTGCGATCTGTTCCTCCATCCACTCCCGCTTTCCGGACAGATCCACCACGGTACCATCAGCAAACACATTGCGTGTGCGTGGCTCCAGCTCGTACAGCTGGACGTAATCTTCCATTTCCACCCCCGCATGCTCAAAGACAGAGCGGAAAGCGGATGGCATCGTAATGGTGCTGGGACCACGGTCAAAATGATATCCGCCCTGTAGCACCTGCTGCAGCTTGCCTCCTTCGTGTGCCTGCCGCTCCAGCATGGTTACCTGTATGCCTTGTGAAGCAAGGCGAATGGCACAGGACAAGCCTCCAAACCCAGCGCCGACAATGACGACTTTTCTGCTCAACTATACCGCCTGCCTTTCCATACATACCCTTTACCTGAACGGCCTGCCCGCCAGGAAGCCATTCCAATGGCAATGACACAGGACATGCTAATAGGTTGCAAACATGCAAGCCACCACGGCTGCCCGCCCGCTTGATCTGCCACCCTTTTCACTCCCATGCCCAGCAGCGTGCCGATGAGTCCATATATAATGGATGTAGAACTGCCTGAAAATAATCCGAAAACGAGTCCTATTGGAGGTACAAGGTACATGACTGTATACATCAACAGGATGCCCAACAGGAGCACATCCCTGCGTCCTGTGCCCTCGTACATGTTTTTCTTATAACCGTTCCATACCTCTGAGCCGTTCTGATACATTCGTGTGCTGACCAATTCATGCACATCAACCAGCATGACCGGATGGCCTGCGCGCTTGATCGCTTTTGCCAGACTCATGTCATCCACCAGGTCTCCCTGAATGGCTGCATGACCACCTGAAGCTTCGTAACTTGAACGATGAATCAGCAGGAATGCTCCCGTTGCGGCAACAAATAACGGACTGGAAGACCTGCGTACCATGAAAATCGGAAGATGACTGATGATCGTAAATACCATCATGGGAACGACAAGCTTCTCCATCCACGTCTTCGCCACCTGATAGGGGAACCCTGTCACAAGACCTCTTCCCTGATCACATCCGGCAGCGACAGTTTGCCGTATCGCCTCTGGTTCCAGTCGCACATCCGCATCAACGAACATAAACCATTCACCTTTGGCCTCCTGAACGAGTTGGTGACACGCATGTGACTTGCCCATCCACCCTGCCGGGGGTTCGGCTCCACCCAGCAATCGCACACGTGCATCCCGATTCGCAATTGCCTGAACGATGGATGCCGTCTCATCTTCCGAGCGATCATCCAGCACCAGCACTTCCATCCGGAAGCCGGATGTATCACTTGCAAGCACACTCTCCAGACATCCCTTAATATGTAGTTTCTCATTACGAGCCGGAATCAAGACAGATACGAGTGTATCCGGGTGCAGCAACCGGTTTGCAGGGAACGAGCGGATCTTGGGAAGACAGGTTACATTCCAGAGCGCAAAAATCAATTGCACACCTAGCACAGACGTCAAAATGATCCATAATATCTCAGATGCACTCATCGTTAACGGATTCCCCGCTTTCGTGCCGCATCGTATTTTTCACTCGTTGATCGTCCGTTACGAATCAGGGAGATTGCTCCCGGCAAACTTCCTTGTCCATTGCGCACCAACTCAGACTTGTGATTGTCTAACTGCTGCTCCAGCACAAGACCCAGTCTGACCGCAATCTCTTCACTCTTCCACACACTCCAATCTTCCATTATAGGCGTACCGGCCACCATCGATATCTCCGGCAAATCATGCTGAACCATGCCATGACACAGGGTTACAGGTACAGCCAGCGTCTGGGGAGAACGACGAAGCAGTAATCCGATGCCAGGGCGAAACCGAATGGGCCTTGCATCCTGGTGCAGAATTTCGCCTTGGGGAAAGATCCACACTCTCTTCCCCGACTGAAGCAGCCCCGTTGTATATTGCATGGTCTTCCGGATTGCAGTAACACTCTCCTTGTTAATGGAGTAAGCGCCCAATTTGCGAAAGAAGGCATATTGCTGCAGCTGCTGCTCTTCCATCATGACATAATGATCCCCTGCGGAAGTCCGGATCGCTGCGTGATAGAGTAACAGGCCATCCCACCAGGAACTGTGGTTCATGAAATAAAGGACGGATTGATTCGGTGCTATGGACAAGCCGGTTTTGCCGTCAAGCTGTGGGTCCAATGTCCCCGTAAGCGTGAACGAACGAAAGCGCCGACGCAGCAAATAATACTGATTGTATAAGTAGAACACTCGGTTAAACTGTTTTGATTTTACGGCGGGAATCATTCAGCCAGCTCCCTTCTGCAAGCAGCACGCCCACAAGCGCAATGATGAAACTGCCTGTGATGCCTTCTTTCAATGCAAGCAGACCGAATAACAGGATGAACAGCTGGTACACCCACTTGGCTCGCAGCAACGAATGGCGGTCAGCAGGCATGGCTGGAAGAAAGAGCGACAGAAACGCACCCATAATGAACCAACTGATGTAATTGGTCCAGGGAACACCATAGAATCCGCCGGGTGCTTCCCAATGCCAGAAACCTCTCGCATGCGCAACCGGATCAAGCACCAGATCAAGCACAATAGCCCAGAATCCGGTCTTGACCGCCCGAACCAGCTTCCCGGTCCAGCCTGAACCGCCGCCGCTTAGCAGAGCAGAGTTTCCGACTACTGCAATCCAGGCAAAGCCTAGGGTCAACGGTACACTGAACAGATGAATGCCGAAAAAGTCTGAGTAGCCATATTCCCCAAAGGGCCATTTCGTATGGACACCAACCCACTCCACACCCATGCCACCCAGCCACAGGATGGCAGAAGCCACCCAGAGTCCTGGTTCCTTCCATATGACTGACCGGTCGGACATTTCTGTTCTTTTCCGCCCCTGATAGATCAGATCCAGCACACAAAGTGCATAGAAAACAAGAAACAGACCGTTGGAAAAAGATAATATGTCAGGGACTCCGATGGTGAGCATCAGTGTTGCCCCAATGACGTACCATGCCCAATACAAAACCTGAATCATCAGGAAACCGCCGTACGCGAAGCATGATAGGCCAATACCGGATACCGTTTCACAATAGCACCGAGCATCTCCAGTTTCAGCTCATCGGTCACAAAGGCCCGTTTGTTATATACGTCATAGTCGTTACGTTCTACCGCGTGCAAGATGGTGGAGTAAAAGGCAGCCGCCAGTTCGATGGCAAATGCACTTTCCGCAGGGTAGGTCTCCAGCCGATCCATGCCAAGCCTGAACCACTCCAATGCTGATGTTTTTAATTCCTGAATGATTGCTACAAACCGTTCGTCCACAATGCCCTCTGCCCAGTCCTGTTCGGAGTAGCCATGTTTCTCCATGATTTCGAGGGGTACATAACGACGTGCTCTTGCCCGGTCTTCACCTACATCACGAATAATGTTTACGATCTGCATTCCCTTGCCAAGTGCAATGCCGTTCACGGCCACTTCCGCGCCATTATCATCCCGCAGCACAGGCAGCAGCATTTCACCTACCGTTCCGGCAACGAGATAGCAGTAATGTTCGAGATCTTTCATCGTCCCGTAATGGGTTACCTCAAGATCGGTCATTTGTCCATCCATCTGGCGGAAGAAAGGCCCCTTGTCCAGGTGAGGGAAATTAGAAAACAGCCATCTCAATGCGGGCCAGATAAAGTGGCCTTCCGCCTTTTCCAGATGTTCAAAACGATCACGAATTTCATGTATGGTATACATCGACTTTTCCGGCTCATCCACACTGTCATCAATGATGCGGCAGAACGCATAGATCACATATACTGCTTCACGACGCGGACTGGGCAAACCTCTGAAGGCTTGATAAAAAGAAGAAGACCCCTTTTGCATCAACGCTTCGCACCTGTTCAAAATCGTTTCATTCATGTTCCCATCTCCTTCATGAGTAGATTAACGGCCATGCGCGCACTTTGCATCACGATTGGGACTCCGCCTCCGGGATGGACCGACGCCCCTACTGCGTACAATCCGCTTATTGCCGGGAATGGTTTCGGCTGTGGCCGATATACACCCGATTGAAACAGGATAGGCGCAATACCGAAACTGCCTCCGCCGTAAAGTCCGTCACGCTCGGCATCTGCTGGCGTACGTACCTTCTTCCATCTAATCGCTGCACGAAGCCCCGGGAACCCACGTTGCTCTGCTTCTTCCAGGACCCGATCGGCCAGTGCATCACTTTCCGTTGACCAGTCCACCCCTTCAGCATCTGGCACCGGTATGAGAAAATATAATACACTTTG
The DNA here is from genome assembly GCF_047246825.1 of Paenibacillus xylanilyticus. Lineage (GTDB taxonomy): Bacteria > Bacillota > Bacilli > Paenibacillales > Paenibacillaceae > Paenibacillus > Paenibacillus xylanilyticus_B. Next base: position 182,572 of record NZ_JBFOLB010000003.1, read on the forward strand.
GCCCGCCGGAGCAGCAGATTCGTCCACAGCAACCGGGTTAAATACATAAAACGAAGACTTTGCCGGAATACGGCGCTGATTGAACACTTCCCGCAAGCTTGCATCGAGACTCGGTGGCAGGAAAAATTGATGCGTGGTTGCATCCTCCCAGGTCTTGTCGACACCAGCATAAATTAATACACAACCGGAAGAGGGCTGATACGGCTTTTTTTTGATTGCTGCTTCAGGCATGTCGCCAAGCAAGCCCTTTAAATGGGGGAAATCCCCATTATAGATGACTGCATTCACATCTTCAGTACCTGCTGCCGTTTCAATACCTTGGCAGACGCCATCTTGAATACGGAGCCCAGTCACTTCCGTGTTCAGCACGACACGCCCCCCGCGCGCAATCAGTTCTGATTCCAGAATCGAGGGTAATGCAGCATACCCACCCTTCACCATCCAGATTCCATATTCATGTTCCGCGTAGGGAAGAAGAGAGTATATTCCCGGAGTACCAAACGGCGATCCTCCGATATACAGGCTCTGAAGAGAATAGGCATCAAGCAGTTCTTCATGATGAAAATAATCTCCTACAGCTTTACGTACACTTTTGTGTGCACGCAGCCTGCCCATCAGGGACAGGAGAGACGGTGTGAAAAAATCCCTTTTCCGTGGAAAAGCTCTTTCCAGAAAAGCAGATCGTCCTGCCGGAAACAGCGTATCCATGTCCTTCATGAATTTCGTAAATCCCCGGCTCTCTCCCGGGAATAACCGCTCAATCTCCTCAGCCTGCTGCCTTCGGTCTGTCATCTTGGTCATGACGCGTCCGCTGCTATAATGGACCCTGTATAACGGATCACAGCGCAGCAGTTCCACCTTGGAGCGGTCCACACCGGCCTCCTCCAGAATGCCATGCAGCATGTCAGGCAGGAGTACGATCGTCGGGCCTTGGTCAATGCGATACTCCCCGTTTTGTTCATAGCCAATGCGCCCGCCAACTCGGGTACCCCGTTCGTATACCGTTACGTCCCAGCCTTGCCGATTCAGCAAAAGTGCCGAGGTCAGTCCGCCAATGCCTGCCCCTACAATGGCTGCCCGCTTCATGAATGGCCTCCGGCTTCAGCGGTCTTCACATATGAGGATCGATTTGAACGGGTTCTGGCATCCTCTTCCTGAATCAGCCTGACACTGATTCGAGCGGACTCGAATATGGTAGGCAGGCCGCTGCCCGGATGGGTTCCGCCACCCACCAGCCATACCCTTTTCAATTCTTCAAACTGGTTATGCGGGCGAAGATACATCATCTGACCCAGATTATGAGCCATGTTAAACGTTGCCCCGCGGTATACATCCAGTTCATTTTCCCAATCCAGCGGGGTAAACATCATGGATTCTTCTATACGGCTCCGAATGTCAGCCAGCTCGGGGATCGCTTCAAGCCGCTGCATCATTGCCTCGCGTACATTCTCTCGTTCCACTTCCCAGTCGATGTCCCCCGTAAGGTTCGGAGAAGGCATAAGCACGTATAATGCAGATTTTCCTGCAGGGGCAAGCGTCGAATCGAGCTTGGAAGGGTTATGAATATATAGAGACGGGTCAGCGGACAGCACTTTATGCTTCGTGATCTCATCGACGTTCAGTCGGTAATCTTCGGGAAAATAGATAGAGTGATGCGGCAGGTCAATCTCGCCGTCTACTCCTAGATAGAGCATCGCGGTGGAACAGGAGTATTTTTTGCGTTTCATTTTCTCCGGCGTATATTTCTTAAGCACACCCGGTTCAAACAGATGGTTCACCGCATGTGCAAAGTCTGCATTAACGACCACATGATCCGCTTCAATGCGTTCACCGTTCTCAAGCAACAACCCTTCAGCTCGGCCATTACGAACGATAACCTGTTTAACCGGGCATGATGTATGTATTCGTCCTCCATACTCTTTTACAATGTCAGCCATCGCTTGAAATACACGATTCACGCCGCCAATCGGATGAAACAGTCCATAGTGGTGCTCAATGAATGATAGAATCGTGAATGTTCCCGGACAATCCCAGGCAGACATCCCCAGATATTTGGACTGAAAAGTAAAGGCCCAGCGCAATCGCTCGTCCGTAAAATAACGGGACAGGATGCCGTAAACCGTATTGTTCACATCCAGCTTCGGAAGAGCCGTTACAGCGTCCTTGCGCAGATAGTCTGTCAGCTTGCCAAAGGGCCTGCGCAGCAAGGGCATGACTTTGCCGAACTTGATCTCCTCTTCCTGCATAAACCTGAGATAATTGTCCTCATTGCCGGGGAACAATTCCTTGATCTGAGCAGCGGTATCCTCACGGTTGCGGGAAGGCGTGAATACCTTATCGCCAAAGTTCAGGGCATATAAGGGAGTCAGCTCCTTCAGATCCACATAATCGGATAGTTTGCGTCCCACAACGTCAAACATCTCTTCAAGCAGCTCGGGCATCATCAGAAAAGTCGCACCCCGGTCGAAGCGATACTCACCGAGCTCCAGTCTGGCAGAGCGTCCACCGATCACTGGCTGTTTCTCATAAACGTCGACTTCATATCCCTGACCGGATAATAACATGGCCGCTGCAAGTCCGCCTGGACCAGCACCAATAACAGCTGCACGTTTACGTTGCTGATTAGATATCATGCCAACTCACCTTTCTTATGGTCAAAAACATACTTCCTACGTCCCTAACCTATTATTAAACCGCTGGGGAACCATCGAAGCGGATATCACCCAAAACCTTATACAAATATAATACAAATATTATACGAACTTGTAAACAAGAATATGACTCGTGGGTCAAATGATAAAAAACTTAACAACAATATCAAAAAAGGACACCCCTTGCGCTCTTGCGCAAAGGATGTCCCTTAGTCTATAGCCTATACATTATCATGAAACAGAAGTTGCTCATGAACTCCCTCATGTGGTCTGCACCTTGCCAAAAAAAACTGGCCACCGCTTAGTCCTGCGTACGCAAAGGATTCTCCGTCAAATACTCCCGCTCCAGCCATGCCTGCCAGTCGGATGAATTCTCTGGCATGACCCACTCCGGATAAGCCGCATTCTCATTACGCTCGTAGCCCTTGCCCCCAAGGATAAAGCGCATATGCGGAAACTCGGACAGAATGCGGTTTACAAGTCGATCACACGGTTCACTCAAGCCGGGGTTTGTAATGGAGAGACAGACCAGTTTAATTTTTTGCTCCCGGATAATGGGGAATACCCCTTCCTCGGGAGTGTTGGCACCGAGATATAATACCTCGGCTCCATTTTTGCGCATAAATAGCGAGAACAACAGCAGCCCCACCTGGTGATGCTCCCCTTCCGGACAGAGCGCCAGAACTTTGGGCAGATGCGGATAGATCGGGAACAGATGGAAAAACTGATAGAACCGCTGTGAGATCAATTGGGTCATAAAGTGCTCCTGCGCCACCGTTGCTCTGCCCTGTTCCCATGCATCTCCCACACGAACGAGAATGGGTACAAGCACATGATAAAACATGGAGTCATATCCATACATGGTGAAGCCAAAATCAATCAAACCGTTGGCCCGTTCACCCTGGAAATGGTAGAGCGAGTCATAAATCTGATCCGCCATGCGTGCATATGCCTCTTCCATCGTCGGGACCGGTGCGGTTAGCGGAGCTGGAATGACCGATTCGGGCGGCTTTGCTTTGTTCACTTTTAACATGCGTACAGCTTCAGATATGTTGGTCTGATGCTGTTCAACCTGCTCCTTCAACCAGCGCAGATCTTCAACATTCTCATCGGTGTACAATCGATAACCCGATTCCGTCCGCTCAGGGGTTACCGCACTGTACCGATTCTCCCAAGCCCGGAGCGTTACCGTTGGAATGTCCAGCATGGCAGCGACTTGTTTGATGGAATACACTTTATTACCCACTCTCTTTTCTGAAATATCCAGGCCATCTATAGGTTAACGAATACTTCCTCCGTCCTTGTCAGGTATATGAAAATCCCAACATTCCACAAAAATAATACACTCATTATACACAACGGCCTCACACCTGTCGATTGCATTCAGGCAATTCCTTCATGAACAAAACCCCATTTTCCCCTGTCCAAATAAGCCGCCTGCGTCAATATGGATAACGGAGTGGTAATAGAAGTCAGCACGTTTACAGAAGGGGGATATGCCGTTGTTTAATACGAGGCGCTCATCATCAGAACACAAGACATCCAGACGTCGTTTTCCATACATACGAACAGCTCTTGGACTCCTTATTTTATGGCTCGTGGCGGTCATGCTTTACCAAACATACAAGCCACTACCTGCAGGCATTTCCTATGAAAGCCCTGAATATCGCGTGGACGAGGTAGCCTTCCTTCATGACCTCACTTACCCCTCTGAAGACGGACAAATGGAACATGAGCAGCAGATTTTCCAGCGCATGCTTCAGATTGTGGAGGAGGCTGAGCAGTTTGTTGTGGTGGATATGTTCCTATACAACAACTATCAGCATAAGGGACAGCATTTCCCTCCGGTCAGTTTGGAATTCACGGATGCTCTGGTCGCCAAAAAAAAGCAGCACCCCGACATGCAGATTCTGTTTATTACGGATGAAGTGAATACCAACTATAACTCTGCACCGAATGCGCTGCTGGAACGAATGAAACAGGCAGGCATTCAGGTTGTCATCACTAATGTTGATCCACTCCGGGATTCGACGCCCGTATACTCGGCAGTCTGGCGTACGTTCTTTCAATGGTTTGGCCAGTCGGGTGATGGTTGGATTCCGAACCTGATGGCAAGCGACGGCCCGGACGTTACAATGCGTTCCTATCTCAAGCTGCTTAATGTAAAGGCCAATCACCGCAAGGTGGTCGCTAGCGAGAAAAAGGCGATTGTCTCCTCCGGCAACATCCATGATGCAAGTGCCTATCACTCCAATGTAGCGTTTGAAGTCACGGGGCCCGTCATTGGGGATATTCTTCACTCGGAACAGGCCGTTCTGAATATATCAGGGGGAGGTCAGGTTCCTTCCTATACAGCTCCTTCCACGGATCCAAACAAGGGGGATCTGCGAATTCGCTATCTGACCGAAGGAAAAGTGAATGATGCCGTATTGCATGAGATCCATCTGACGGAAAAAGGGGATACCTTGTGGATGGGCATGTTTTACATTGCTTCTCCGAAGGTACTGGATGCGCTGTTGGATGCATCCACAAGGGGAGTCGACATCCGGCTTGTGCTCGATCCGAACGAAAATGCATTCGGTCAGGAGAAAATCGGCATTCCGAATCGTCCTGTAGCCGCAGAGCTGCATGACAAATCGGATGGCAAAATTCAAATCCGCTGGTACAACACAACCAAAGAACAGTATCACACCAAAATGATGTATATTGCCAAAGCAACCGGGGATCATATCGTACTTGGCGGATCAACCAACCTCACCCCACGAAACATGAATGACTATAATCTTGAAAATGAACTATGGGTGGCGGCGCCTGCGAATCATGAGTTCACCCGGAGCGTGGCGGATTATTTCGAACGATTGTGGAATAATGAGGATGCGGAGTTCACCCTGAACTTGGACGAATTCCAGGAGAAAACAACTTTTCTGAAGGGGATTCTCTATAAACTGCAGCTTATACTGGGATTCACCACGTTCTGATCCGTATATCGCTGCACCTGTAGTCGCCTGTGTACTTTAGCAGGCGGCTCTTTTGAATGACTTGACATCTGATGTGAAATATGAAAATATAGTTTACCTAACGACCGTTAGGAAGGTGAGTAGAATGACAGCACAAGCCATACGAAATGCGGCCTTGTTCCACTTTGCCAGAGATGGGTATGAAGGGGCATCCCTTCGAGCTATCGCTGACGATGTTGGGATTAAGAAACCGTCGATATATGCCCACTTCAGCGGCAAGGAAGACTTATTCCTTCAGGCGCTGGCCCATGCCTTTCAAGAAGTAAAACGCCATACATTGGAGTATTTCCGCGATCATGCCGAGCTTCCTCTGGAAGCCAGACTGAGGGGTGTGTTTCCCTGGTTCGAACAGGAATACAACGCTAACGCTTCTGCCCGCTTGATGCTGCGCATGTCTTACTTTCCTCCCCCGGGACTGTACAAGGAAGTGATGGATCTCGTGCATCCATTTCTTGATGGCATGGAACGCTCTCTTAACCGACTCCTGCAGCGAGCGGTACGTCATGGAGAATTACCTTTGATTCCAACGGAACAAGCTGCCATTGCTTTTATGACTTCTCTCGATGGAATTACCGTTGAGATTATCTATGGAAGCTCACACCGTTATAAACGGCGCCTGAAAGCGGCTTGGCCTGTCTTTTGGCATGGTATTCATCATTTGAACGAACAGGCACAGAAGATCGTGCCGGAAGGAGAAACATCATCATGAACCGCAATTGGTTATATGTATTTATCGGAGGCATTATCGAAATTGTCTGGGTAAGCGGACTGAAGCACGCCTCCAATCTATGGGAATGGGCTTTAACCGCTGCAGCCATCATTGTGAGCTTTGCTTTGATCATTGCAGCATCCAAGAGATTGCCCGTGGGCACGGTATATGCCGTCTTTACCGGAATTGGAACCGCAGGCACGGTGCTTACGGAAATGCTGCTGTTCGGCGAGCCTTTCCGTCTGGCCAAAATTTTGCTGATTGGACTGCTGCTCTGCGGCGTAATCGGACTGAAACTGGTCACAGATCAACAAGAAGAAGCGAAAGAAGGTGTGGCATAATGGCATGGTTAGCCATTGTAGGCGCAGGCATCTGTGAGATTTTTGGCGTGATCGGCATTAACGGCGCTTCAACCAAAAAGGGCTGGCCTTATATCGTGCTTATGCTCGTTTCCTTTGTATTCAGCTTCTCGCTGCTGTCCTATGCCATGACTTCCATTCCCATGGGCACCGCCTACGCTGTCTGGACAGGCATTGGTACTGTAGGCAGCACATTAACGGGCATGTTCCTGTTTGGTGAACGCAAGGAGGCCAAACGACTGTTGTTTATCGCCATGATATTGGTGGCTGCGGTTGGTTTAAAACTGATTACGTAAAAACTGTATCTATTATGTAAAAACTAAGGCAGCTTCCATCTGGAAGCTGCCTTTTTGGTATATCATGTAAGTAGATGTATCCCGGTGAAAGTGGAAAGGATGATCTGTATGAAGAAATGGTTGACTCATCTCGGCTCGCTCGCAGGATATTCATTTCTCATCCTTATAGGTGCCTTTTACCTGATTGCACTTGCTGCCATTATAATTCTGGCCATCTATGCCTTTCAGAACGGAGCATAGCTCTCCCACTATCCTGTAGAAGGTGCCTATCCTCATCTCTCATCTCTCCTTCTATTAAATATCGGCTCATTCCTATCGTTTTTCCCAATTCCCTCCCATTTGAATTCACACTCCCATATCGTTTATACTTGTTCTGACCCTAAAGTCAATTTAAGAACTCATAAGTTCCGCACCGAGGTGAAAGTATCGTTAATGAACCCTATTCATGAGATGAATGAGAAGAAAAAACTCATTATTACGACAGCCCTTAAGTTGTTTTCTGCCAAAGGCAGTGTGGCAACTTCCATGCAGGAAATTGCGGAGCTATGCGGCATGTCCAAGGGAAGCCTCTATTTGATGTTCAAATCCAAAGAGGAGTTGGAAGCCAGTACAATGGAGTACTGCCTTTACACCCTGATGGATGAAATGTCGCAGATTGAACATGAGGCTGGTCTCACATCCAGAGAACGTCTGCACAAGCAGATTGAGACGCTGCTGGTTCACGTTTCCGAACTGAAAGAGTTCCTTCGGGTACAGCTGCGCAGCATCATGATGGATGATGAGCAGCATCCCAGCAGTAAATGCAATCCGCAGCACAGGGATATGGAAATCCGCACCTTGCACTGGTTTAAGGATAAGCTTGAGGATCTGTACGGTCCCGAGATTGAGCTTTATACCGTAGACCTTATTTTGCTGACGCATGGTCTGTTCCTGTCCTACGTCAAAATCTGGTTCACGGAAATGCCATCCCTTACCGTTTCCAAAATGGCCTCGAATCTACTGCAAACGATTGATTATGCAGCGTATGGTTTGCTGGATCAGCGGCCTGCACCTTTGATTCCTTTGGAAAACTGGCCGGCATGGACCAGCGATTCAATTACGGATTCGACGATGATGCGTCATCCCATTCACATCATCAAACAGATGCAGGATATCGTGACTACCGATCTGACTGCAGGACAATTCAGGAACGATGCACTTGAAACCATCGCCATTCTGAAACAGGAAATGATGGAATTCACGCCGCGGCGTGCCATTATTCTGGGCATGATGCACAACCTGGAGAACATTCCAGCGATTGAATCCTTGCACTCCGAGCTTCAGCATATTCTGGATGCCATGTACAGCCGGTTCATCCAGGCTGACTCGTCACACAAATAAGATAAAAAAACAGGGAGAACTGAGAGGAGAAGAAACTGTCGTATGAAAGGAATTATTAATTTCTCACTGAACAACAAGTTTGCGATCTGGATTCTGACCATTATCGTTTCCTTCGCCGGTTTGTACAGCGGACTAACGATGAAGCAGGAGACCATTCCGAACATCAATGTGCCATTTCTGAGTGTCACGGCGATTGATCCCGGAGCTGCCCCAGAAGGTATTGTCGAAGATGTCACCAAACCGTTGGAACAGACCCTGCGTAATGTGGAGGGAATCAAGACCCTTACATCCACATCCATGGAGAACGCTGCTTCCATCACACTTGAATTTGATTATGGAACTGATCTGGACAATGCAACCGCAGCTGTTCGCGAGGCACTGAATGAAGTGCAGCTCCCGGACGGTGTACAGAAACCGACCATTTCCAAGTTCAGCATCAACTCGTTCCCAGTTGTCTCTCTGAGCTTGTCCGATAAGGACGGCGGAGATCTGGAGCAGTTGACCAGACTCGTTGAATCCGATATTCAACCTGCACTCGAAGATATCGACGGTGTAGCCCAAGTACAGGTTTCCGGTCAATATGTCAAGGAAGTACAACTGAAGTTTGACCAGGAGAAAATGAATGAACTTGGTCTCACTGAAGAAACAGTAAATGGTATCGTTCAAGGTTCTTCTGTCCGCGTACCACTGGGACTGTTCGAACTGGACGAAGCACAGAAAGCCGTTGTGGTTGACGGCAACATCATCGATCTGGATGATCTGAAAAACCTCGCCATTCCTGTGGTACCAAGCGGTGCTGGCGCAGCAGCTGCAGATCCATCTGCTCAAGCCGGCGGTGCTGCTGGTCAAGCAACAGCTCCGGGTGCTGCACAGGGTTCCAACCCATCTGCCGGGCAATCGGCTGGTGGAAATGCAAGTGCAGGTAGTGCTTCCGGCGCTGCCAGTGCAGCAGGAATTCCTACGGTAAAATTAAGCGAGATCGCGAAGATTGAAGTCATTGGTCAGGCCGAATCCATTTCACGGACAGACGGCATGGAATCCATCGGTATTTCCGTTGTGAAATCCAATGATGCCAACACTGTAGATGTGGTTAACGCAGTCAAGGAGAAGGCGGAAGAATTGCAGACGCAATTCAAAAACGCGCAGCTGACTGTATTGCTCGACCAAGGTAAACCGATTCAGGATTCTGTTAATACGATGCTCGGCAAAGCCGTTTTCGGTGCTCTATTTGCCATCCTGATCATCCTGTTGTTCCTGCGTAACATTCGTTCAACCATTATTTCGATTATCTCTATCCCGCTTTCCTTGCTCATGGCAATGACTGCACTCCTGCTCATGGACATCACGCTGAATATGATGACGCTGGGTGCCATGACGGTGGCGATTGGCCGGGTAGTCGATGACTCCATCGTGGTTATCGAGAATATCTATCGCAGATTGACCCTTAAGGGAGAGAAGCTGAAAGGCCGTGAATTGATCCGGGAAGCTACTCGGGAAATGTTCATTCCGATCCTCTCTTCCACGATTGTAACCATTGCCGTATTCTTGCCACTCGCACTCGTAAGCGGTATGGTGGGCGAGCTCTTCCTGCCATTTGCATTAACCATGGTATTTGCATTGCTGGCATCCCTGATTGTGGCGATTACCATTGTGCCAATGCTGGCTCATACCCTGTTCCGCAAAGGTTTGAAGAACAAGCAAAATCACGAGGAAAAACCAGGGAAGATGGCCGAAGGCTACAAACGCCTTTTGAACTGGACATTATCACACAAAATCATTACGGTCGGTATCGCCGTACTCTTGCTGGTCGGCAGTTTGTTCCTGTACCCGTTCATCGGTGCAAGCTTCTTGCCAGAGCAGCAGGACAAATACGTGACCATCACTTACAGTCCGGAAACCGGGGCTTTGCGTGAAGATGTTGAAAAAGAAGCACTTGTTGCTGAAAAGTGGTTGCTAGAACAGCCTGGTCTGGAGAAAATGCAGTATTCCATCGGCGGCAGCAATCCACTGAGCAGCATGGGTGGCGGAAGCTCCAACTCGGCTCTCTTCTATATTGAATATAACGAAGATACAAAAGATTTCACTCAAGTGAAAGAACAGCTTGTAGAAGGTTTGAGGAAGGAAGTTACCGTAGGTACCTGGACTGAGCTGGATATGTCCGGCGGTCTGGGAGGCAGCAGCCTCAGCATCTCCATCTATGGCGACAACGTAGACCAGATCAAACCGGTTACGGATGAAGTGTTCAAACTGGTTGAAGCGGATACGGAATCGTTCGAAAAAGCGGACACCACTCTCTCTGACACATATGGGCAATATACCCTCGTTGCGGATCAGGAGAAGCTTAGCTCGCTGGGTCTGACTGCAGGCCAACTGGCTATGGCACTGAGCCCTGCACAGGAACGCTCTGTACTGACGGAAGTGGATATTGATAACAAAACCTATAAAGTGTATGTCGAGACAGATCAAAAAACATTCGACAGCATCGCTGATATTGAAAATGAGAAAGTGACTTCTCCGCTCGGTATCGAAGTACCGATCAAAGATGTCGCCAAAGTCGAAGAAGGTACATCTCCGAACTCGATTATGCGTATTGACGGCAAAGTCGTTGCTCAGGTGTCAGCCAACATTTTGGCTTCAGATGTGCAAAAAGCTTCACAAAACTTGCAGGATAACATCGACAAACTGGATCTGCCTGATGGTGTGGAAGTGAAATTCGGCGGTACAACCGAACAAATCAATGATACTTTCACCCAACTGGGTCTTGCCATGCTGGCAGCCATCGCCATTGTATACTTTGTACTGGTCGTTACATTTGGCGGCGGACTGGCGCCATTCGCCATCCTGTTCTCCCTGCCGTTCACCGTTATTGGTATTATGGTAGGCCTGTTCCTGGCTGGTGGTACCATTGACGTCTCTGCGATGATGGGTGGACTGATGCTTATCGGGATCGTGGTCACCAATGCGATCGTCCTGATCGACCGTGTCATTCACATGGAGAAAGACGGCTTGTCTACTCGTGAAGCCCTGCTTGAAGCTGGTGCAACACGTCTGCGTCCAATCCTCATGACCGCACTTGCAACGATTGGTGCCTTGCTGCCACTCGTTACAGGACTGGAAGAAAGCGCGGGAATCATCTCGAAAGGTCTGGGTATTACCGTTATCGGCGGTCTGATCAGCTCCACGCTGCTCACCCTGGTGATTGTGCCAATCGTGTATGAATTCCTGATGAAGTTCAAGAAGAAAAGAATCGAAGATTAATCTGCTCGTTTGAGCGTCGATTCGAAAGAATGAAATAGAGCATGCTATTATAATCTGCCTCCTGGTTCTCATTGAAATGACTGTTCATTTCAATGAAAGACCAGGAGGTTTTTTTATGGGTGGAAACAGAATACCACCATAAATGTTAGGTAAAACAACACCAATCAGGAATTCAACCATGCCAAATCACAAAATGAAGATCCTGTTTTGTAAAATGAAACAAATGAGCGTGAGATTTCAGCTCATGTTCTGTAAATGGACTTATAATATAGCTTAATTATGTATGTCAACGGACCTTAAACAGCTTACCCTGCTCGTACATCACAACATAACAAACGCTCTTCAGAAACCCGCATCATAAGGCGGGATTGCAAACGGCATGCAATTCGAGGAAGGACGGTGGTTGTATGGGGGAAACAACGCTTCAACTTCAGATGAGAGATATGTTAAAACGGCCTGTATTCCGCAAGGCAGAGGTTCTTGCCAGTGAACGGGCACTGGAGCGATATGTCCGTTGGGTCCATATCATGGAGGTGCCTGACGTAGGCAATCTTTTAAACGGAGGAGAACTCGTGCTGACCACCGGCATTGGCTGGCAGGATGATGAGCAGCAAGGCTTGTCTTTCCTGCGCCAGTTAATTGCCCGCGGTGCTGCAGGACTCTGTATTGAGCTGGGGGCTCACACCAAGTCGCAACTCGGAGCAATGAAGGAAATTGCAGCAGCGGATGATTTTCCGCTCATCTGGTTCCATGAACAAGTCCGCTATATTGATATTACGCAAGACCTGCACTTCGCCCTGATTCGCAGTCATCAGCGAATGCTCGCCGAACTCGACAATCTTACTACCTCGTTCAACCAACTTCTTCTAAATGGAGACGGCGTGCAGCCGCTGCTTCGATTGTTGTCCCGCACAACCGGCTACCCTGTGGCATTATATCCACTTGAGGGGGAAGCCAGTGCTGTCCCTTATTGTCCTCCAGAGCTGTTGGAGAACCGCAGAATGGCGTGGTTAACTCAGCGCAGCCACTCATCCCAGACAGACCAAATGGGTCAAAAGAATCGTTCAGGGCAACCAATGGACGCCCTTACCCTCCCTATTCAGGCGCTGGAGTATACCTTTGCCGATCTTGTACTCTTCCTGGAGAAGCTTCCCGATCACGAACTTGAGTTACAACGTCACAAGCCTTCCGATGAATTTGTCATTCAGGCAGTGGAGCGCTGTGCGGCCGCCATAGCACAGGACTGGATGCGGACCAAGTACATGGAAGAAAAGCGTCGTTACAAGGAAGACATGTGGGTGATTGACTGGCTGAACGGACATCACACGGCCAAAGAAATCCAGGAATATCTTATCAGCAGAGGCCCCCTGCTTGCTTCCAGCAAAGGCACCGTTGTTTTGTTTGACAGCAATCCGAGCTATACCGACAGCCTCAAGCTTCAGAAGCTGCTCATACAGCGTAACATTGTCGCACGCTCTGTATTTTCCCGGGAAGGGTTTACCCTGTTCAGCACGGTATTGAACCATCAAATTATCCTGATCATTCTCGATCCCCAGCCCGTTCCTCAGCGCAAAAGCAGTCTCTGGCGCTGCATAGAGCAGCTACAGCAGCATGAAATAGACCAGACCCACCGTCTGTTCTCCGGCCTACTGGGCATTGGTCACAGCTGTACCGATTTGTCACGTCTCAAGGACAGCCTGGATGCAGCCAAAGAAACATTGCGCATTCAGAAAGATACCGGACCCATGCAGCAGCCGTTTTACAGCAACCTCCACGGTTATCGCATCATTGCAGGGATGAAGCAGAGCGGCAATTTGGAGGACTTTATCGAAGAATATCTCGGTCCCGTCATTCGGCATGATGCAGAGAAAGGCGGACAACTGCTGCGAACACTAAAACAGTATTTTGTGCTTTGCTGTTCCAAGCAGGAGACCGCCACCGCCTTATTTATTGTCAGACAGACCCTCTATCATCGGTTGGACAAAATTGAAGCTTTGCTCGGAGAAGACTATGTCCTCCCCGAGAAACGCGTCGCCATTGAACTCGCCATCTATGCTTATGAATACGTCCATGGTCCAATTGCATAACTTGCATAAAGGCTACGCCCCTCGCTGTTCCCGAAGCTGCCGGATTAGAAAGTGGACGAACCACTTTCGTCCGGACGCCGTACCGACATGCTGCTCCTTCATTTCACCTGGACGATCCGGATGTTCCCAGACTACACTGGCGCCTTCCAGATGTTCCTGAACAGAATAGATCCGATATCCTAACGTAACCATTCGTTCGATCGCCACCTTCTCTGCTTCAAAAGCTTCATTTTCCAGCATCAGCCTTACCCTCCCGTCGATGTCGTGACCGTTTGCCGCACAGGTATGGGTGTACCCGCATCATATTTGGCACGCTTTACATATTGACCCGCTCCGGCCGCTCCGGCAAACTGCCGATCCTTAATGACATAGTCCCCCCGGCACAGTACGGTGATAGGGCATCCCTGAACCTGCATGCCTTCGAAGGCACTATAATCCACATTCATATGATGTGTACTGGCCGATATCTCCCGGGAAACAGAAGGATTGAAAATAACGATATCCGCATCAGTACCGACAGCAAGCGTCCCCTTCTGCGGAAACAGACCAAACAGCTTGCTCGCCCGGGTAGAGCACAGATCCACCCACTGATTCAATGAAATGCGGCCCTTGGCAACTCCCTCCGAATACAGGATACTAAGCCGATCTTCAATGACAGGCCCGCCATTCGGAATTTTGCTAAAATCATTCTTTCCCAGATCCTTCTGTCCCTTGAAATTGAATGAGCAGTGATCCGAGCCAATGGTCTGCAATTGGCCGCTCTTCAGTGCATTCCACAACATATCCTGATGTGAGGCTTCCCGAAGCGGCGGGGACCAGACGTACTTGGCACCTTCGAAATCAGGCTGATCCATAATAGATTGATCCAGCGTAAGATACTGCGGGCACGTCTCGCCCCAGATCCGGTATCCCATGTCACGCATGCGCGCAATCTGCTCCACCGCTTCGGCACAAGTGACGTGCACGACATACAGCTGTGAATCCGCAAGTGCAGCCAGACGCGCAGCACGTCCTGTCGCTTCTCCCTCCAGAATGGAAGGGCGCGTAAGCGCATGATGAATGGGCGCGGTCCGCCCATCGGCGAGTGCCTGACGCACAAGCAGATCAATGACATCTCCATTCTCGGCATGCACCATAACCAAAGCACCGTACTCCTTGGCTTTTTGTAACGTCTGAAAGAGGATGCCATCATCCGCCTGGAATTGGTTTTTATATGCCATGAACACCTTGAAGGAAGACACCCCTTCCTCCTCAATGACCTGCGGCAGTTCCTCCAGTACCTGATCATTCATCTCCCCGATCATCAGATGAAATCCATAGTCGATTGCAGCTTTCCCCTCGGCCTTCCCATGCCACTCCTTGAGGGAGTCGATGAGCGGTTTGCCTTTTTGCGTCAGACAGAAATCAAGGATTGTCGTTGTCCCGCCAAAAGCAGCAGCAGCGGTTCCCGACGCAAAATCATCGGCGGTAACTGTACCACCAAACGGCATATCCAGATGTGTATGCGGATCGATCCCGCCAGGAATGACATAACAGCCGGAAGCATCCACAATCTCCGTTCGGTCATCCGCCACCACGCCCAATCCAATCTGCGTGATCTTTCCGTTTTCGATAAGTATATCTGCTTCAAAAGTATCCGATGCCGTGACCAATACGCCATTCCGAATCAGTTTGCGTCCACTCATGATATCGCCTCCTTGGTTGATTGATCCCTGGCCGATTGCAGCAAGGCAATCGCAGACTGACGTTCATTCCAGGTTAATGGGGTCTGTTCATTTGCAATCTCCACCATTTCGATGGCCCCGTCAACCGGACAAACAATCGAGCACAGGTTACATCCCACACAATCTTCCTCGACCACTTCCAGGTAGGCACCGGAAGGATCGGTCAACATATCAATACATTGATGCGATGTGTCCTCACAGGCAATATGGCATTTGTTGCAGTTGATACAGACATCCCTGTTGATGCGGGCGACCACTTTATAATTGAGATCCAGATTGCCCCAGTCCGAGTACCTAGGCACCGTCTGACCCACAAGTTCCGCTACACTGCTCAAGCCCTTCTCATCCAGATAATCGTTCAACCCGTCAATCATGTCCTCCACGATGCGAAAACCATGATGCATCGCTGCCGTGCACACCTGAACCCCTGACGCCCCCATAAGCAGGAACTCTGCCGTATCCCGCCAATCGGATATGCCTCCAATTCCTGAGATCGGCACCCCTACTTCCGGATGTCGTGCACACTCGGCCACCATGTTCAGGGCAATCGGCTTCACGGCAGGACCGCAATAACCGCCATGGGCGCCTTTGCCGCCTACATGGGGTACGGTATTCCATGAATCCAGATCAACACCCGCCAGCGAGTTGATGGTGTTGATCAGGGAGATGGCATCTGCACCACCACGTACAGCTGCCCGAGCAGTCGCCGTAATATCCGTGATATTCGGCGTGAGCTTCACAATCACGGGTGTGGTCGCTACTTCCTTCACCCACATCGTTTGCAGCTCAACCAGGTCCGGCTGCTGTCCGGAAGCTGCCCCCATGCCACGCTCAGCCATGCCGTGAGGACAGCCGAAGTTCAGCTCCAGGCCATCCACGCCGATTGCTTCGACCTTTTTGACAATCTCATGCCACTTCTCCCGTTTCGGTTCCACCATCAGTGAAGCAATGACCGCACGATCCGGAAAACGTTTCTTGGTTTCAGCGATTTCCCGCAGATTCACCTCCAGTGGGCGATCGGAGATCAATTCAATATTGTTAAATCCCGCTACCCGCTGCCCGCCGAAATGTACAGCTGCAAACCGGGAAGAAGTATTGATGATCGGTTCACCCAGCGTCTTCCACACCGCACCTCCCCAGCCTGCCTCGAAGGCACGCTGCACCTGATATCCTGTATTGGTCGGTGGCGCGGATGCCAGCCAGAATGGATTAGGTGATCGAATACCTGCCAGATTTATCGATAAGTCAGCCATAACGATCCCTCCTTGGTGTTGTTTGAACATCTGGTCTTTCACTTTATGACTTCGTGGTCCGAACAACCTTTTGATCAGTGTGTAATCTAACGAACCTGAGCACACTCTTTTAAACGTACTACTAGAAGTATGGCGTTGTAACGAATCACCTACGTTTTATTTTCGATTCCATCCGTACTATCTCGGGTATCTACCTGAATAACGCCACTGATGTTCGTTAGCCTCTCCCTTTCATGCTGATCTTCAAAATAAGGTGCTGGCAGTTCGTTAGCGTTCGAAACAAACGAGTTAACCTCAAGCTGTCACTTCCACCTGTCCAGGCAGCGCCTTCATCAGTGCGGCTGCGGCCAGTTTGCCTTGCTGTGCTGCCGAAACAACCATGGCTTCGCCCTGACCCTGGCCGAAGACCACATCGCCCGCCGCATAGACCTGCGGATGCGAGGTGCGATAGGTCTGCGGTTCCACTTCAACGACACCCCAGTGATGACGCAGGCCAAAGGCTTCAATGAGTGGCAGCAGCCTGTTCTGTCCTATCGCCCGGACAACGGTGTCACAGTCAATTATGAACTCCGTTCCTTCCTGGGGTACGGGTAATGCACGCCCACCTCCCGGCGGGGTAACCAGCTCCATTTTCACACACTCTACAGCCCGGACTCGCCCATTCTCATCACCAATGATGCGCTGTGGCATCGTAAACCAGCGAAATTCCACACCTTCCTGTTTCGCAAACGTATACTCAAACGCATACGCCGTCATCTGGCTCTCCCCGCGTCGATAGAGCATCTGCACGCGCTCTGCTCCCAGGCGCACCGAGCAGGTAGCCGCATCCACTGCCGTGTTGCCTGCACCAATGACAGCTACGTTCAGACCGTTGAGCGCAGGCGGGACGCCCTGCTTCGTGGATTCCACCAGTTCAATCGCATCGTATACCCCTTCCAGCGTCTCTCCTTCGATTCCCAGCATCGGAACGGAACCCATCCCACAGGCCAGAATGACAGCTTCATGCTGCTCTAGCAATTGTGAAGGGGCAATGTCCATGCCTATACGTACACCATAACGAATGTTCACCCCCAATGCTTCGACCTGCTCCACTTCCCACAAGGCTACCGCTTCCGGCAAACGGAATGATACAATTCCGTACGTATTCAATCCGCCACCTTTGGGTTTGGCTTCATAGATCGTCACGTCATAACCTGCACGACCGAGCTCTCTGGCTGCAGACAATCCGGCAGGCCCGGCCCCAACAACAGCGATGGATCTCCCATTGGGGGCAGCTGCCTGAAATAGCGGCTCATTTTTCGCACGCGCCCAGTCCGTAGCATATCGCTGCAAATCACCGATGCGAATGGGCTTCGACGATTCATTCAGTACACAGGCGCCTTCACACAGTTCCTCAGTTGGACAGACCCTTGCACAGCTCGCACCCACCGGATTGGCATCCATAATGGTTCGAGCCGAACCTTTAAGGTGACCTGTCGAGATTTTGCGGATAAACGAAGGGATGTTAATATCTGTGGGACACGCCTTGATACACGGTGCATCGTAACAGTACAGACAGCGGTTTGATTCCTCCATCGCTTCCTTGCCAGACATAGCGGGTTTCATCTCGGCAAAACGGCTCTCCCATCCATAATCGGATAACGTTGCTCCCGGGCTGTTTATCACGACCACGCACCTCCTAAGGATTAATCTGGGTTGATCTTCTAACAGAACCTTTCAATCGCCCTTACAGGTTAACCAGATGTTCATACGTCTCGGGTCGCCGATCCCGGTAAAATTGCCACACATTGCGTACTTCACGGATCATTTCCGTATCCATCTCGCCAATGACAATCTCATCCTGATCCCTGCTGCCCATGGCAACCATTCCTCCACGCGGGTCCACCAGATACGACTGACCATAAAATTCACCCATATTCCATGGCGCTTCCACACCTACCCGGTTAATGGCAGCGACATAATAGCCGTTGGCGACCGCGTGGGCAGGCTGTTCCAATTTCCACAAATATTCCGATGTACCGGCCACTGTGGCTGACGGATTGAAGACAATTTCGGCCCCGGCGAGTCCCAGCAGACGCGCTCCTTCCGGGAAATGCCGATCATAACAGATGTACACGCCAACCCTGGCGTACGCTGTATCAAATACCGGGTATCCCAGATTCCCAGGCCTGAAATAATATTTTTCCCAAAACCCGTTCGTGCCCTCGCCCGCTTCCACATGCGGGATATGATGCTTGCGGTATTTGCCAAGATAGGAGCCATCGGCATCAATCACGGCAGCCGTATTGTAATACGAAGCAATGCCTTCCACCTCATACACAGGCAAAATGATAACCACACCCAGTTCCTTCGCAAGCGCCTGAAAACGTCTGGTCGTCGGTCCTTCCGGCACGGGTTCGGCAGATGCATACCACTTGGGATTTTGCTCCGTACAAAAGTACGGTCCATAGAAAACTTCCTGCAATCCGATAATCTGAGCGCCCCGGGCAGCGGCTTCACGGACCAGGATGATGTGCTTTTCAATGGCAGCCTCTTTGTGGTTTTCAACCGGGGCTGATCCTTCCACTTCATGCGAAGCCTGAATCAGGCCAATACTGACTTTTCCCATACGTTAAACGCCCTCCTTCTGCCATGATGGATTGGTATGAAATAAACTCATTCATCGTTTTGAGTTCCCTTGAGATGTTGATCAGTCACCCGACTCAATGTCAGCAGGCAGCTGGCTGCACATTTGCCGAATCGTACGGTAGAGCACCTCTGTTCCCAGTGCAATGTCCTCCGGCGAGGAATACTCGCTCGGATGGTGGCTGATCCCATCCTTGCTGCGGACAAAGATCATGCCATACTCACACACATAGGACAGCGCCAGCGCATCATGGAACGGGCCGCTCATCAGCTCCGGCAAGGGCAGTCCCATCTCCTCCGCAGACGAACGTATGGCCGCCTGGACCCGTTCCGCACAATATCGCGGTTCACTGTTGGTATCTTCGGTCAAGGAATAGGTCAGGCCATGCTGACTGCATATTTCAGCGAGCACATTCATCAGCCGGGCTTCAAGTTGATTGCGGCGTTCCATCTCCATATCGCGCAGATCCACGGTGAAGCTGACTTCTTCGGGGATAATGTTGCGTGAGTCCGGGAATACCCTCAGACTGCCCACGGTACCAACCGTGGGGGCATCCGGATCTGCTCTTACCATATCGTCAAAAGCCGCAATGACCCTGGCACTGCCTGCGAGTGCATCATGCCGCATGGCCATCGGTACAGAACCGGCATGCCCTGCCATGCCTTTGATTGTGACCGTGAGCCATAACGGACCAGAAATACCTGTTACCAGGCCCACCGGGGCATCCAATGATTCCAGTACAGGGCCCTGTTCAATATGCAGCTCCAAATAACAGCCAATCGAGCCTGGCGAATAGATCCCTTCAGCAAAATTCTCTACGGAGCAACCGAAGGCTTTCAGGGCCTCCCGGCGGGTCACCCCATTTTTGTCCTGCCGCTCCAGTTCTCCCTCTTCCAGCTGTCCAGTCATTCCACGCGAACCAAACAACCCTTTGTTGAAGCGGGAACCCTCTTCATCGCAAAAGGCAATGACCTCAATTGGCATAGAGGGCTGAATGCCATTCTCCATCAGGCACTGTACAACTTCCAGCGCACCCAGAACACCGATCGCTCCATCGTATCGACCGCCGTAAGGCTGTGAATCAATATGCGAGCCAAGCATAAGAATAGGCCGTGCCGGATCTGTCCCTTCAAGGCGGCCGATCAGATTCCCGAACGGATCGATCCGGGTTGCCAGTCCGGCTTCTTCCATCCAGAGTCGTACCTGAATAATGCCATCCATATCTTCGGGCGTAAGGGCAAGCCGGCATACACCCGTCTCTCCAATTCGTCCGATACGGGACAATTGTTCAATTCGTTCATTTAATCGAAGCTGGTTAATGCCTTTTCCGGTTGTGATCTGCATCTTCCCTCGCCTCCATGAGAAATATTGCCAAACGGTCTAATTATTCCTGCGATTCAGGCTATCCTGTCTCCAGACTGCGCAGTGCTTTGAGTACACTGCCAGTAATCAGATTCAGCTCATCCTCCGTGGTGACAAATGGAGGAGAGATCGTCAAAATGTTGGCGAACCCTGGTACCGTGTCCCCGTTTTTACCAATCAGCACCCCATCCTTCTTGCAGCTGGCCAGCACTTGTACCACTTTCCCTGCATCTGCCGGGGAGCCATCCGCTTCAATAAGCTCAATGCCACAGGCAAAACCAAACATTCGGATATCTCCAACCACGGACAGCTCCAGCAGCGGCTCCAGCTTCTCACGAAGCAAGTGCCCCAGCTCATCCGCACGCTCGACCAGGTTCTCACGCTCCAGAATGTCCAGATTGGCCAGTGCCACCCGGCAGGAAACCGGATTGCCGCCGAATGTATTCACATGGCGAAAGTGTGCATCCGGCCCGGGTTCCCGGAACGTATCGTATAGATCCGCTCGAACAGCTGTAGCGGATAACGGAGAGTATGCGCTGGTCATCCCTTTTGCCATTGTGACAATATCTGGCTGCACCCCATAGTTCTGATGACCAAACTTCTGTCCGGAGCGCCCAAACCCGCAGATCACTTCATCCACGATCAGCAGCACACCGTAGCGCTGACAGATCTCCTGCACGGTTCGCATGTAATCCGGAGGCGGGACAATCATGCCGCCCCCGGTAATCACCGGCTCCATAATGACCGCCGCTACGGTCTCGGGACCTTCCCAGCGGATGACCTCTTCATAGATGGTCGCACATTCGAGTCCGCATGCTTCCTTGTTCCGTCCAAACGGACAGCGATAACAATACGGGGGTGGAACATGGGAGAAGCCCACACCCAGCGGTTCATACTTGATCTTGCGGGCTGCCTGCCCGGTAGCGCCGAGCGCGCCCATGGAGTTGCCGTGATAGGCCCGGTGACGGGAAATGAACTTGTGTCTGGTTGGCTCACCATTCTGGTGATGAAACTGACGGGCTATTTTAAACGCTACCTCATTCGCATCTGAGCCCGAGTTGGAAAAGAAGATCCGATAATCTCCCCCCAGCCAGTCATTCAGCTTCTCTGCCAGCAAAATCGCCGGTTCGTGACTCTGCGTCATTGGTACATAAGCGAGTGCTCTCATCTGCTCATATGCACTTTTAGCAATCTCCTCACGTCCATGCCCCACATTCACACACCATAGTCCGGACATGGCGTCCAGATAACGCGTGCCATCCTGATCCGTAATCCAGCTGCCTTCCCCGCTAACGGCAATCATCGGATGATCGTTATGAGGCGAGATGTGATGCCACACGTATTTGCGGTCCTTCTCCAGCCATTCTTCCTTCGTACCGCCAAGCGGCTGAGGTTGCTGATCCACAGAGCTCATCCGTCATCCTCCTTTGACTGACTTATTTCACCGCATCCTCATAGATGCTCTTCTCCAGTGCTTCGTCCAGATTGGCCGCCTTCTTGATCAGTCCATAGTTGAGGGCAATTTCCGCTGTACGGGCAAACGACTCATCCACGAAACTGCCCACCTGCTGCTCTGTAAATCCTTCCGGACGAATCAGCTTCGCGATCTCTGCCAGCATCGTCACCTGATGTTCACGGGTCGTACTGCCGTCGGTGACATTGCTCATGACGGTATCCACAGTCTCTTCCTGATTGTCGATGGCGTAGTTCCAGCCTTTCAGAATGGCACGGGTAACTTTTACAGCCAGATCACGGTTGCTGTCGACCCAATCCTTTTTCGCAATCAATGTATCTTCCAACATACCTACACCGGCATCCTCGATGTTGAACACATCCAGATCGGACTCCTGTACTCCACTTTCCAGCACGACGTGATATTCGTTATATATTGTGGCTGTTGCAACATCCACCTGGTCATTGAAAAACTGATCCATCGTAAAGCCCTGCTTCACCAGCTCGATATCCTTCTTAGGATCAAGTCCATTCTTCTCCATAAAAGCGAGGACCTGAAACTGCTGGCTGCCGAACCATGTACTTACCTTTTTCCCTTTCATTTGAGCCGGATCAGTTATTCCCGCTGACTTCTTGGCGATCAAGCGATAACTGCTCTTCTGTGAAATTTGCGCAAGGGAGACCAGCGGCAGACCGTTATCACGGCTTACCAGCAGACTGTCCACCCCGGTAATTCCAACATCGGCTGCGCCGTTCACCACCTGCTGTTCAATAACGATATCCGGACCACCCGGAATAATCTCGGCATCAATGCCCTCATCTGCAAAAAAACCTTGTTCCTTCGCGGCATAAATACCGGCGAACTGAGCCTGGGGCACCCATTTGAGCTGAATTTTCACTTTGGTTAAGGGCTGCTCCGCTGTTCCTCCTGCACTTGCCGCAGCAGGCTCGGCAGACGGTTCCGTCTTCGTGGAACATGCAGCCAGCATGGCAACAACAAGCATCAGCACCAACACCAGTAAACCTGATTTCGACGTTTTGTACATTTACAGAACAACCCCCTTGTTTTTATAAGGATTCCATCAGGTACTGCAACAGATCTGTGGATGCCGGTATACCGTTGGTCTCATGAGTTTGTACGTGCACGATTCCACTGAATAAGCCGTTTTTCCGCCAGTACAACCGCTTCATACAGCACGATGCCGAGAGCAGCCGCGATGACGATACAGGACCAGGCAAGCGGCATGTTGGCGAGGCGAATCTGATCCGAAAGTAGATATCCAAGCCCTTGGGACGCGATAAAAAATTCACCCACAATGGCTCCGATAATACTGGTGGACATATTGATCTTTAGCCCGGCAAAGAGGGAGGGCATGGCGTGAGGCAGCCGCAATTTCAAGAAAACCTGCATGTTGCTGGCAGCAAGCCCGCCCAGCAGTTCACTGTACTGCGGCTGTATGGAGGTAAGCCCCTTGAACAGGCTAACCGCCATCGCAGCCATCGTAATGACGGCCACTACCGCGATCCGTGACCAGATGCCGTCGCCAAACCAGTTATTCATGATCGGAGCCAGCGCAACAATCGGCACTGCGTTTAGAGCAGACATCACGGCAATCCCTGCCTTGCCGCTGATCGGAAAGAACGAGGCACCCGCTGCCGCCAGCGCACCCAGCAGGGAACCGAGCAGGAAGCCACCCAGCATTTCCGTCCCACTATATAGAGCATATCGAAAGAGCATTTCCGCATTTTCCCTGATGGATGCTGCAATTGCCGCGGGTACAGGAAGCTGATAACTTTCCAAGGAAAACAACCGATGAAAGAACCGGAACTGCCACAAAGCGAGAAATAACATGCCTGCCAGCCAGGGAAGCGAGTGCAACACGATCCGTTTCCTCCGTGTATTAACATCTGATCGTTCCTTCTCTGCTTGTCCCCGTTGTCCCTGAACCTCCGAACTTGGAACAGAAGCAGCCAAAGACGATCCAGACAGAGATGACGTACCAGAGACAGAAGCAACCCCGATCTCATCGCGATTGCGGTTCATCATCGCACCTTCATTCATACTCTGCTCCCTCCCTTGGCTCTGAATTCAGGCTGCCAGGGTGTCAACCAGCGCTCAGCCAGGCTGATGACCAGATACGAGATCAGTCCAATGCCGATGCTAAGCACGATTGTGGCCCAGAACATGCCGACCTGAGCACTGCCATAGTACAAGGAACTGACCATCAGGACTCCAAGTCCATCCGGTGCACCCATCAGCTCCACCACAATGGAGGAGGTCACTGCGAGCGGGGCAGCGATCTTCATGCCTGCGAACAGTCCAGGTAGTGCAGAAGGCAGCAGACATTTGATATATCGAGTCGTCAACGAGGCTCCACAAGAACGCATCAGCTCCAGATGTTCCGGTGCAGCGCTTTTTAATCCTTTGAGTGTGTGAATAATGATGGGGAAGAACGTGACATAAGCCGCCATGAATATCCGTGCCCACTCGGCGTTATGAATGATGCCGTAGATAATCGGTGCGAGACCGATGACCGGAATCATCTGCGAGGAGATGACATAGGGAGATAATGTACGTTCCAGCCAAACGGCGACACTCATCAGAAGCGCCAGCACCAGACCCAGCAGCGTTCCCCCGGCAAATCCAATGGCAGCATTGCCGAACGTCACCGCTCCCTGCTCAGCGAGTGTGCCCGAGTAGCGAATCAGCGCGGCAAGAACGTCATGAAGATAAGGCAGACGGGATGCGGCCTGCTGCGGTGACATTAAAAGATGGAGAATCCAGGCAATGCCTTCCCACAGCATCAATATGGACAGTATCCAGATCACGACCCAGGAACGATACTCCAGCTTAAATGAGCGCAGGGACATGATCCGGATCACGCTCCTTGTGGAAACAATTGCGTATGGTGGTCAGCATGTGGTAGAAGTCTTCGGTCTCCCTCAGTTCATTGGTACGGTCCGAGGGCAGGGCGACAGGATGAATGGAATGCACCTGTCCGGGATGTGCGGAGAGGACGATAATGCGGTCCGATAAAAACACGGCTTCGGGGATACTGTGCGTAACAAAGAGGAATGTTTTGCCCGTGGACCGCTTAATATCAAGCAGCTCCAGTTGAAGCTTCTCCTTCGTGAATTCGTCGAGCGCGGAGAATGGTTCATCCATCAGCAGCAATGGCGGATCAAGTGCAAGTGCACGTGCAATAGATACCCGCTGCTGCATGCCTCCGCTGAGCTGCCAAGGATAATGGTCAGCAAACCGGGTAAGTCCGACCATCTCCAGCAGCTCACCGCTGATGCGGCGGCACTCTTTTTTGCTCGTGCCCAGAATCTCCAGCGGCAGCTCAACGTTGTGACGCACTGTTCGCCAGTCAAACAGGGCTGGAGTCTGGAATACGATTCCGAATTGTCTCTGGAGACGCGCCTTCTCTGGTTCTGCACCTGCAATCCGGACGGTGCCTGATGTTGGCTGCAGCAAATCGGCTATGAGCCTGAGCAGCGTCGACTTGCCGCAGCCAGAGGGGCCAAGCAAAGACACAAATTCATTGGACTGGATGTGGAACGTAACATCAGACAGCGCGGTGACCTGTTTTGCTCCAGTGCCAAATACAACAGATACATGATCGACTTCAATGTGGCAAACTTCGGGGACGTTCATGGATGACATGGGCATTCTCCTTTTCGAGGGAAGTTGGTTACATTTCACACCAAGGTCGAATGGAAGGTTTGCGTTCACGAACGTAACGGGTTTTTCTGGTTAGGTAATACTATATATCATTGAGCAGGGATTACATTATACAGACTGTTTTGAGTATGGGCCTGTTCATGTTACACAGTGTAAAATGAGACGAATTCTCATTCAGGACGATGTCATTGCTCTGACTGTTTATCTGACATCACTTCACTGAATAACCGCATATCCCAATGATGAATTATTGTCTTCTCACCGAAGAATTGGCATTGGTGGGGATATGCTTTCCAACGTCTTCCGGCCTATCTTATAGGCCAATCGCAGCTCTCCCCTCCCTGAAAAGCGCATGTTTCTTTGTATTTATTGAATAAATATTCGGAAAATATGACATATACCCTCGTATTCTTGTCGTTTTTCTTGTATAACGTTCTATATGGAAAAGGCAGGAATACACCTTCTTTTAGAAATTACAGAATCCATATCGTTTCATAGAAAGGGCTATGCAAAAAGCTTTCAACTTTAAAGATCGGGGTGGTCTGCATGTTTGATTGGCTTGGATGGAGAAAAGGGTGGCCGTTATGGCGGTCGTATCGGTTGAACGCACATATCAAGGGTGATGTGGAACAGATTTTTGAGGGGATTGCCGATACGAGGCAGCAGCTGCTGATGGATTGGGCCGATGAGCAATGGAGTCATATGGATCGATTACTGCATCAGGTCCAATCGACCGGACCCCTGGATGCAGAACAAATAGCTCAGAATAGAAACAAATGGGATGTATGGTTTAAAGCCGCTTACATCCGGGCAGCAGATAGTACGGAAATTTTTATGCTCGATGAGCAGAATCAGGTTGTATTTTCTACATATAAAAAACATGTTGGACAGATCTATGAAGATAACGAAGTTTTGTTTGGACCAGGGTTACAGTATTCCAAAACGGATATGAACGGGAAACGATGTCTATATGGCCCCTATTCAGATCCGTTAACACTGGACATTGGGCGGCGCTCTTCCTCTTTTCACGATGACGTCACCCTGATGTTCATTGAACCTATCGTACAGGAAGGACGTTACATCGGTTCACTGTGCTGCCGTATCCCCAATGATGTACTGGGGGACTTGATTCAACGGGAATCCGGACACATCTATCCTGATTCGGGGGACAATTATCTCTTTATGGCTGAATCGAAACTGCGGCCACAGCTGCAACCCGGAACGGCTTTGTCCCGCAGCCGCTTCGAAGATCGTACATTTACACATGGCGAGAATCTCAAGGATGGCGTCACCACCGAGTGGGGGATTGTCTCCGTCAAAGAGCATACCGAGCTGGAACTGATGTTTACCGACCCTTCCACCGGCGAGCTGCATCCGGGTGTAGCGAACACTATCCGCAACGGGTCGAACCTATTTGCTGCCTATCCGGGTTACTCCGATTACCGCCATATTTCCGTAATTGGCAAAGGAATCACCTTCCAGCTTCCCCACTGTCCGGATCGTTGGGGCATGATGTGCGAAGGCGATCTGGAGGAAGTGTACCGGATACGCAGTATCGGCTGGCGTCAGTTCAAGCTGCACAGCCTGTTCATTGGTTTGTCGGGCATTGGGGGAGCAGCTCTCGTGTACGCTCTTTCAGGCAGCGCATGGAGTGCAGCAGCGATAGCGGCATTCAATATCATTTTCGGCTTATTCATCGCAGATCAGCTGCAACGGAGACACTACCAACGCGTCCATGAGGATTTGCGGCGCATCAGCCGGTTTATTCGAATCAATGCGGAAGGTCAGGGCGATCTGACACAGCGGCTGGACATGTCTGCTTTTGCCCAGGACGAATCAGGTGAACTCGCGAAATGGATCAACAACATGATTGATTCGCTCGAAGGCATTATGCTCAAGGTCCAGGTTGCCACCGTGGATGTGATGAACAATCAGTATCAGATGCGCACTTCCACCGAGACAACCCAAGTTACCACCGAACGTGTAAATCACAAGCTCGGCTCCATGATCCACGGCATACGCGAACAACTGGAGGATCTGGATCAGGCCAAGCTGGCTGCCGACCATATGCGGTATACGCTGCAGCAGTTGGAGACCTCTGCCACCGAACAGATTGTGGTGGCGCGTCAGGAAGTGGAACGCATTGGCGACAAAATGAATCAGATCTCAGGGACAGTCACAGATACCAACCGTACGATTTTGTCCTTTATGGATACCATGCAGGACATTTACCGTGCACTGGCGGCAATTGATGAGATTTCTGCTCAAACCAACCTCCTTGCGCTGAATGCCTCCATTGAAGCAGCACATGTAGGAGAACATGGCCGCGGCTTCGCTGTCGTTGCCGGTGAGATTCGCAAACTGGCTGAGCTGTCTCGTTCCTCTACCGAGGACATTCATCAGATTCTGGATAATATCACAGCTGCAGCGGGAGCTGCTGCCCGCTCCATCCATGAAGGAGATCAGGTTCTGGCTGAAGGCAGCGCCCTTGTGCAAGCCGCTGCACAGCTGCTGCAAAAGGCAACAGCCGAGGATCCGCAGAGGACTCAGGTTGTGGATCAGGTCGTGATGTTCATGGAAAATATCGCCGCCATCAGCCATAAAAACCGCTCCACGTCCGCAGAGGTGGAGGCCGAGATGATGGCACTGCTCAGCGACATGATGCATGTTCAGCAATCGTCGCATAACGTGGAGGTCATTACTGTTTTCCTGCAGCAGCTTGTGGGCCAATTCCAGTTGACTCATCCCGAAAAAATGGCTGTCATCTGACGTCATCGTTGACGCGGATTGGAGAAATGGCTAAAATTTGATGCAACTGTTCCTTTTGAATTTCGACATTGTCGTATCGTTCATTTTATAGAAGTTTTTCCAATCCGAATCAATGAAAGGGTGGTCTGCATGGAGATGCTCCAGGATTCTTTTGGCAGGATACATGACTATATCCGTATTTCTGTTACGGACCGCTGTAACTTGCGTTGTGTGTACTGCATGCCAGCCGAAGGCATGGAGTTCGCCCCGCATGATGAAATTATGAGCTACGAAGAAATTACTCAGGTACTCAAGGTGCTTGCCCCGATGGGGATGCGCAAGGTGCGCCTGACTGGTGGTGAACCTTTGGTACGCAAGGATCTGCATAAGCTCGTTGGCATGATCTCGGCTATCGACGGAATTGAGGATATTGCGCTGACTACTAATGCGCTGCTGCTGGATAAACAGGCTCAGGCACTGAAAGATGCTGGGCTGAACCGCATTAACATCAGTCTGGATTCCCTTCATGCGGATCGATTTTCCATGATTACTCGTGGTGGAGATGTCAAAAAGGTGCTCAAAGGGATCGAAGCTGCAACGGCAGTTGGACTTGCGCCAATCAAGTTGAACGTCGTGCTCATGAAAGGCATCAATGATGATGAAATCAAGGATTTCATTGCCATGACGATCGATCAACCGCTGCATGTGCGTTTTATCGAATACATGCCGATCGGACATGCTTCGGATTCATGGCGCAAATCTTATCTGCCGCTGGAAACTGTCACCGATGCATGTGCAGAGGCTGGCTGGACAGTAGAGAGCACATCAGGCCCGGCTGGGAACGGCCCTTCCCGCAACATGAAGATTGTTGGTTCGCAGGGAACCTTCGGCCTGATTCACCCGGTAAGTGATCACTTCTGTGATAACTGCAACCGGCTTCGCCTGACGGCAGACGGACATATCAAAGCTTGCCTGTACTGGTCGGATGAATACAACGTCCGCCGCTACGTCGATGATCCGCATGCCATGGCTGCCCTTTTCCTCAAGGCACTCGGTACGAAGCCGAAGAACCATGAAATGGCTCTGGCACTGGAGCAAAAGATGCAAAGCCATACCCCAACCGTACGGCGCATGTCCCAGATCGGCGGGTAGCACAAGAGACACCGATGCCTGCCTACTGACCAATAATGTATACACAAGCCATTTTAATATGTCCTGTATGCCGCTGAGGAGACATCCTTTGCGGCTTTTTCTATGCGTTCACAATTAATAGAAACTTGTTTTACCCATTCTGCTACTAAAATTGTTACAATATAAATTAATATACGTCATCACGATCCAGCGATCTTGACGATGTTTAGACAAATACACCCCGAATCACACATACCGCACATAGGAGTTGACTGAATGAATATTGTTGAAGCACTCGTTGCAGCAAGCCCTTATTTTAAAATCATGCTTAAGGAACATAATCTGATGATCGCTGTAACGGACACCGAGAAATTCTGGTATTATGTGCCCAGTGAGGATCTTGACCTCGGTATCAAGGCTGGGGATCCTGTCTCGCTTGAGGATCCTACACTGCGCCGTGCCCTGATTCATGGCGAAACTTCAGCCAATCGTATCGAAGCCCATCATTATGGGACCGCCCTCAATTCTACAGCTACTCCTCTGCGAGATGAGACAGGTAATATTGTCGGTGCCCTGGCCATCGGCTTCTCTCTAAAAAATGAAGAGCATCTGGAACATTTCACTGAATTGATCAGCAGCATCAGTGGCAGATTGACCGACATGGTCCAGACCGTAGCCGCCCAATCTGAGGAGTTGTCCGCTTCCTCTTCTCAAATTCTGGACAACACCCGAGTTGCTGTGCAAAATGCAACCGAGGTCAATAAAGTCGCCTCGTTTATCCGGGAAGTCTCTGAGCAAACCAATCTATTGGGTCTAAACGCGGCCATTGAAGCGGCAAGAGCGGGTGAAGCAGGCGCCGGGTTCGGGGTAGTGGCATCCGAAGTGCGCAAACTTTCCACCGGGACGAAGGAAGCTACCGTAAATATCGAACGTTCCCTCAAGGATGTACAGCATTCAATCCGTCAGATGGAACAGGAGATCACATCCATCTCCCAGTCCAGCACCCAGCAAGCCGAGCTGGTAACGGAATTTAGCGAGATCATTGACCAGTTGAACAATGTGAGCGAGGAACTGAAAGTCTTTATTGAATCCATGATTCTGAAGACAGAATCTTAATAAATATTAATCCCCATATTATGAGCTCAACTTCGCCTATAAAATGGCTAATCCCCGCACACTTACGTTGCGGGGATTATTTTTTTAGACTACTGTACCTTAAGACGATTACATATGAAACAGCTTCCACAACATCATGCCTGCCATTACAACCATTACCCCTGCGGATAACCGATTGAAGACCTGACTAACACGTCCTGTACGATCTGTTCTCCCAATCAGCCTTCCGGCACTTGCCAGTCCGAGAAACCATATCCACGAAACCGCCGCTGCTGTTATGGCAAAGGTGATCCGATCCATCCCTTCATACTGAAGCGAGCTTGTGCCTATTACAGCTACCGTGTCCAGCAGCGCATGTGGGTTAAGCAAGGATACGGAAGCCGCGAAGACAATCTGACGTCCTGCAGACAGCGCAGTTAACGAACCAATCGCCTTCCCGGATGACCTCCAAATGCTCCATGCCATATACAGCAAAAATGCTGCCCCTCCTGCATACAACACACCTGCCAGCAGCGGCCACTGCAGCAAAATGAGGGATATCCCTCCGACTGCCGCCCCAATTAACAGCGTATCGCTGATCCCTGCTGTCACTACCGCCGGAAACGCACGCATTAAACTTCGCTGACTCATCCCCTGGTTAAAAATAAAAACATTCTGCACGCCAAGTGGCAGGATCAGGCCAAACGCCAGTACCACGGCATGAATAAACACACTCATTGTTTGTTCATCCCCCTTATATCTGTCTCCATATTAGGTGAGATGACTTCCGATGTGACCAACCAATTGGATGGCATAGAAACCAACCAAATGATATAGTGTTCGGTACAGAAGCATGAAGCTTCAATTATCCAACCAACCTGGAGGCAAACTCGGCATGAATCATTCCGACCTACGACAAGGCATCGATTGGAAACCTGACCCGGCACAATCCTTGCCCCTGTATCGCCAGATCGAATTATATATCAGTCAAAAGATAACAACTGGAGAGTGGACAGCGGGCTACCGCCTTCCTTCGCAGCGAGCATTGGCACAATCCATGGGGGTAAATCGCAGTACACTGGTTACTGCTCTGGACAACCTGGCCGCCGCAGGCATGATTGAAGGCAGACACGGCGGCGGGACGTATGTATCCGGCTCCGGTTGGCATGCACTGGCCCACGGTGCCGCACCCGACTGGAACGAAGCCATTCAGGAAGGCTGGTATTATCCCAACCTGCCTGAAGTGCAGCTCATTAACCGGGCTGAGTTTCAGCATGGCATCATTCGACTGGGAACCGGAGAACTTGCGCCTGAATTGATGCCCGAAGAAGCCTTCAATGAAATTCTTCGTTCCCTATCCGGGCGTTCACGTACACTAAACTACCTTGAGCCCCAAGGCAGTCTGCAACTTCGCGAGGCCTTGTCCGACTATTTAATGACCTGTGGCATTCAGGCATCCCCTAGCGCCATTCTGATCGTATCCGGTTCGCTTCAGGCACTGCATTTAATATCGGTCGGTCTGCTTCCCCGCGGATCAGCCGTCCTGCTGGAAAAACCGTCCTATCTCTACTCCATTCATGCCTTTCAATCTGCGGGATTAAAAATGAATGGCATCCCCATGGATGCGGGTGGATTACACATTCAGCGTCTGAAGGACACTCTGCGGAACGGACTTCCTCAGGGTCACACCTCGCCGCTGCTCTACACCATTCCAAGCTTCCATAATCCGACTGGCTCTGTCATGAGTGACGCTCGCCGAAACGAGCTGATGACCACAGCCCATGCCGGAGGCATTTCCATTCTGGAGGATGCCGCCTATACGGATTTGTGGCTGGACGAGCCTCCGCCACGATCACTTAAGGCGCGGGATCTTGATGGTCGTGTGCTTCATATGGGTACCCTGTCCAAAGCTGTCAGTCCTGGCCTGCGTCTTGGATGGCTGGTTGGGCCAGAGCCGGTCATTCGTCGTCTGGCAGATATCAAGATGCAGACAGACTATGGTACCAGCTCCCTGGCTCAGGAAGCCGCAGCGTTATGGTTTGCGGAAGGGTACTACACCCGGCATATGGACCATCTGCGGCCTGAACTTCGCCGTCGCAGAAACTTCATGCTTGAGCTTCTGGAACGTCATTTCACGGGTATTGCCGAGTGGAATAAACCAGCCGGCGGCTTTTATATCTGGCTCCGGTTCACCGCCGGCTCCCTTTCGATTCGTCAGCTGTTCCATGCCTGTCTCCGGGATGGCGTGCTCATTCACCCAGGTTATCTGTATGACCGTCTAGATGCAGACCACCTTCGTCTGTCCTACGCATATGCTTCGCCTGAGGAGATGGAGCGTGGAATGCAGCTGCTCGCGCAGACAGCCAAAAACCTGTTTAAATGAACAACAAATAACCGCCTTAAATCGTATCGGTACATCCTCATGACCCAGACAGTTTATGACGGCGCGTCTAATCTTAAATGCGATGCATCTTCAATCACATGCTTGGCGGACGGTTGCCCAACAAGTTCTGATACTCCTGCATGGTATTCATATTGTTTAACTGGCCCGCGGCATCTTGGACCCCTGCCTGTTCCAGATCGTCTGCGTCGACATATCGCCCCCCAATCTCCTCCAGCCAGCGGGTGACCCGCAAACGGTCTTCGACCAAGCACTGTTCGAGGCTGGGAAGGACGCGCTTATGGTAAATGCCCACCAGTGGATGAACCCGTCCTTCCAAGCACGGCACCATCGCCGGATGCTTCTGGTCCGATTCAGCCAGCCGCTGCATGGCGGTAAAAAAGCCGGGCTGGATCAGAGGCAGGTCACAGGCACAGACCAGATTCCATTCGGTCTCCGATGCTTCAAGGGCTGCATGCAGCCCGGCCAACGGCCCCCTTTCCGGGTAACGATCCTGAATACATGTATAACCGAGAGCATCATAAGCAGCCGCATTAGGCCCAGCAGCAATAATGACCCGGGATACTGCAGGAGCCATGGCTGCGGCCACATGCTCCAGAACAATGGAACCATGCAGAGGAAGCAGCGCCTTGTTGGTGCCCATCCGGCTGGACAGGCCGCCTGCCAGTATAATGCCGGTCCATTCCTTCATGTTCACGGTAATCTTCCCTTCCGGTTCTCATATAATAAACTTATTCTATACATTGAATCCCCTTTCAACAAATGATACATTGAAGAATATTGATTCTGAAAGGAATGGCTCTATTGGACAGATATGCACCCGGAAGAGGCAATCCCTCTTTGGTCTCGCTGAAACTATATAACTTTTTCATTTACGGAGCCATCTCCATCTTCGCTGGCTTTCTTCAATTGTATCTGCAGGAAATCGGCATGACCAAGCTGGAAATCGGCAGTCTGATGGCGATCGGTCCCTTTGTATCCCTGTTCGCCAATCCGTTCTGGGGCTTCTGGAGCGACAAATCCCGCAATATTCGCATTGTCCTTATGATGATGATGGGAGGCACATTTGTGCTTGCCCAAGCCGTCTTTCATGCACCCACATATGCCTGGATCTATGGAGCCATGATTTTCTTTTATTTCTTCCAAAGTCCGCTGTTTGCCCAAACCAACAGTCTCATTCTCGGGTATATCGATGGGACCACCCAGAAATTCGGCACGTTCCGGCTGTGGGGCTCACTCGGTTGGGCTCTGACTGCTGCAGCTGCCGGACCGCTTATTGACCGCCTGGGCGTGGGCAGTGTATCGATTGTCTTTGCCTGCATGATTGCCATCGCCTTTGCGTTTGCCATGTTTCTGCCAAGGCAGCCCATCGCTTCGGATACCCCAGTGGTCACGTTCCGCCGCTTCGGCAGGGTGATGTTCAATCCTTACTTTATGACGTTTATTGGACTAGGTGTGCTGGTGTCGGTACCTAATGCGATGAACAGTACATTTATGTCGCTCTACATTACAGAGATGGGCGGCAACAAACAGATGGTCGGGTGGGCCATCTTCACGTCATCCATTCTCGAAGTAGGTGTCTTCCTGCTGCTGGATCGCTTTTTGAAACGAAAAATGAGCATGCTACTTGCAAGTCTCGTACTCGTCAGCCTGCTGTTCGCTGTCCGCTGGCAGCTGATGGCTGAGGCCGTTAACCCGCTGGAGATTGTATTTATCCAGCTGATGCACTCGATTACGTTTGGTGGGTACTTCTATGTGGGTACCCAGCTGACCATGCTGTTTATCCCAAGACCCTATCGTTCCTCTGGTCAAGCAGTGTATACGATGGCCTGGGGCGGCATATCCGGTGTCATTGCCGGCTTGTTCGGCGGTTGGTTATTCCAGAGCTTTGGTGCCGAGGTCATGTATAACATTGGCGTCTTTTTCTCACTCATCGGTGCAGTCGGCTTTGGAGTGATGTGGTTGATCAACCGCAGAAACGGTTACCAGCCTATTGTACTAACCGAGATGGGCAGCATGGATGAGGATGGATAATGTTTTGTTGGCAAAAGTTGAAAAATTTACACTGGAGCACTGCTTGGACAGAACAATCTTTCGATCGCTGTTATCCCCGGATTTTTATGATTCCCTTTATTTAAAGGGTAAAATCATGGTGATAAACACGAACGCTTCGCTTCTCATGCTTTATTCTGTCCTCTCCGTTAGGTGTAAATAAAAAGTTCAAACATTCAAACAAAGGATTAAGAATAGTAGTAGAGAGAAAGGCGTCTCCATTGGCTTGTTGCCCCGGAGACGCCTTTTACGTTTATAGCTCTAACTTGTAGCCTGACCTTAAACCTTTTACTTTACCTATTGTTCTACCTCTGTTAGTACCTTATGCCTTCGGCAGTTGGAACGAGCTTTTCAGGGACACGACCCGGTTGAACACAGGACGGCCTGGCTCGGAATGCTTCGGATCCACGCTGAAATAACCGTGACGGAAGAACTGGAATTTATCCTGTGCTTTCGCTTCCTTCATCTCTTGCTCCACGTATCCGTGAACAATCTCAAGGGAGTTCGGGTTCAGTTGATCCAGGAACGTTTTCTCCGGTTGTTCTTCCACGAGCTCAGCCCCGGCTACTTCTGCTTCTGCATCTGCTTCCGGTGCTTCTGCCGAGATCAAAGGCTCATACAGACGGAATTCGGCCGGAACTGCTTGGCTCGCTTCTACCCAGTGGATTGTTCCTTTAACTTTACGACCCGTGAAGCCACTGCCGCTCTTCGTCTCCGGATCATACGTACAGTGAATCTCGATTACATTGCCTTCCGCATCCTTGATGACATCGTTGCATTTGATAAAGTACGCATGTTTCAGGCGAACTTCATTGCCAGGGAACAGACGGAAGTATTTGTTCGGCGGATTTTCCATAAAGTCGTCTTGCTCAATGTAAATCTCACGGGAGAATGGAATTTGACGATTGCCCATTTCCGGATTTTCCACATTGTTCTCTGCTTCCAGCCACTCCACTTCCCCTTCAGGGTAGTTGGTGATAACCACTTTCAGCGGGTGCAGAACCGCCATGGTACGAGGAGCTTTCAGTTTCAGATCCTCACGGACAAAGTGCTCCAGCGTTTGCAGGTCAATAACGCCCTGACTTTTCGAAATGCCTGTCTCGAATACAAAATCACGAATCGCTTCCGGTGTGTAACCCCGGCGACGGAGACCCGAAATCGTTGGCATGCGCGGATCATCCCATCCATCCACATGTCCTTCGTCCACAAGCAACTTCAGCTTCCGTTTGCTCGTAACCATCTGGGACAGGTTCAGGCGACCGAACTCATATTGGTGCGGCTGGCTCTCCATCTCACATTCGGCGATGACCCAATCGTAGAACGGACGTTGATCCTCAAATTCCAGGGAACAGAGGGAATGTGTCACACCTTCAATGGCATCTTCCAGCGGATGAGCAAAGGCATACATCGGATAGATGCACCATTTGTCACCCGTGTTATGGTGGTGCGCATGAGCGATACGGTAGATTACCGGATCACGCAGGTTGATATTGGGCGAAGCCATATCAATCTTCGCACGCAGCACTTTTTCTCCGTTCTGGAATTCACCTGCACGCATCCGTGCGAACAGGTCGAGATTCTCCTCGACGGTACGATCACGGTACGGGCTGTTCTTGCCCGGCTCTGTCAGCGTACCACGCATTTCCCGAATTTTGTCGGCGCTTTGGTCGTCGACATAGGCCTTTCCTTTTTGGATCAGCAGGACAGCACGGTTGTACATCTCGTCAAAATAGTCGGAAGCAAAACGTTTCTCGTTCCACTCGAAGCCGAGCCATTTGACATCCTCCTGAATGGATTGTACGTATTCCACATCTTCCTTGACCGGATTTGTGTCATCAAAACGCAGGTTCGTTTTACCGCCGAATTCAGCGCCCAGCGTGAAGTTGATCCAGATGGCCTTGGCATGGCCAATATGCAGATAACCGTTCGGTTCCGGAGGAAAACGGGTAATGACTTCCTGGACTTTTCCTGACCGGAGATCTTCGGTGATAATATTTTTGATAAAGTTAGGAGGGGTTGTACGATTGTCCACAGGTATCAAACCTTTCATGAATTGATTGGAGCTTTCAGAAATTACAAAGTGTTTCATCTAAATATACCTTTTACGAAGGACGAGTTCAATAAAGAACGGCACCAAAGTCCGGATTGCCTGCACACAAGATAGGCCAAAAACCATTTTGACGGGTTCGCGCGAATCATGTAGCATGATAGTAAAAACAAAATAAAGGGAGGGATTCCCATTGAACACGCTCAAACTGACCAAAGAACAGCAGGATGAAGCCATCCGTACCATCCAGTCGTATTTCGAAGAGGAACATGGCGAAGAACTTGGCGACCTGGCAGCTTGGGGGGTGCTGGATCTGTTTATGACGGAGCTCGCTCCCTACATATATAATCAGGCACTCCGTGACGCCCGTACCACCGTGAATCAGCGCATGGCCTCCATGGAAGAAGATTTGTTTGCACTGGAGCGCAAACTGCCTCCTGCCTCCCGCTAAACCACTAATTATAAAGAAAGAAGGTTGCACTCATGTTTACCTATTCATTGGATGAATATACCGAGCTCCGTCCACTCTCCATGGAGCACACCAAGCCTCTGTTCGAACTTACGGATCGCTCGCGCGATCAACTGAGACACTGGCTGCCATGGGTGGACCATGTAACGGAAGTAGAACATACCTCAAACTTCATCAGCAACGCGCTGAAGCAGGGCGCCGAAAACGGAGGCTTCACTGCAGGTGTCTGGCTGAAGGGTGATCTCGCAGGCATTATCGGCTTCCACGAGATTAACTGGACCAAC
The DNA here is from genome assembly GCF_047246825.1 of Paenibacillus xylanilyticus. Classification (GTDB taxonomy): domain Bacteria; phylum Bacillota; class Bacilli; order Paenibacillales; family Paenibacillaceae; genus Paenibacillus; species Paenibacillus xylanilyticus_B. Next base: position 220,658 of record NZ_JBFOLB010000003.1, read on the forward strand.
CGTTCCGTAAGTATCGGATACTGGCTTGGGAAAGGCTTTGAGGGTCAAGGCTTAATGACCAGTGCTTGCCGTGTTCTGGTTGATCATGCTCTGGTCACCCTGGATCTGAACCGGGTCGAGATTCGTTCGGCCACCAATAACAAGCGCAGCCGGGCCATCCCTGAGCGTCTTGGATTTGTCCTTGAAGGTGTAATCCGTCAGGCAGAGAAGTTGCCCAAGGGATACGTCAATCATGCCGTATACGGCATGCTGCAGCATGAATGGGAACTATTGCGTTAACCCGCATACATAATGTTACAAACAATGGATGTCTCTCCCCCGCAAGAAGCTAATCTTCTTGCGGGAGAGAGACATCTTTGATTGGGGTACCTATTTATTTTTACTGCACCTTAAGGTCTCTTTCAGCCTCTCTTCATCCTGGTTGCCTACGATAACGTTATGGGTCCAGCATCCACACTACCATACTGAGAAAGAAGGATGATCGCTGATGAAGAGAAGCAGAACTTCAAGGACAATGATGATGACCAGCACGATGGCTTTGACGATCGCACTTGGCGGAGGATTGTTTGCCAATAACTTCGCTCATGCCGATCCGGCTGCAGGTACTTCTGCTCAGAACAAGAACGCCAGCAACTCCGGAACGAATTCACATACATCGAAATCCGCAGACGGCAAAAAGGGACATGGACTTGGCCGATATTCGGACGAACTGGCCTCTGCCCTCGGCGTAACAGCAGACGAACTGAAGGAAGCCCGTAAATCAGGGAGCACCATTGCCGAGATGGCTGCCAGCAAAAATGTGGACGTGCAGACCGTTATCGACAAACTTGTCGCTGCCGGGAAGAGCGAGCTGCAGCAGCAGCTAACTGATGGCAAAATTACGCAAACTCAGTACGATAAGCGCACAACCGGCCTGAACGAGCGTGTGACTGACTTGGTGAACGGTGTACTGTCAGAAGGACGGAATGGTTACCGGGCCAAACGTGGCGATGACTCCGGAGCCCAGTCCGACTCGGGCAGCTCCAACCAATCAACCAGCACAAGCAGCACGGATCCTTCCTAATTGGAAGTACCAGCTTGAGTGTATGCTTCCAATCAAAAACCCTCTGTCTTCACCTTTTGGTGTAGCAGAGGGTTTTACATCTATTCAGATTACATTCCGGATCCCATTCAGATGAAGTAGCTATTGCTCCTAGAGAGCCCGTACCATACCGCCATCTACCACTAGAGAAGTGCCGGTAATATACGTATTGGCACCGGACAAAAGGAATACCACCGCTTTGGCGAATTCCTCGGGCTGGCCGTACCGTCCAAGCGGAATTTCCTTACGGAACTGCTCCGCTACCTCTTCCTCACTGATTCCATTCTGCTCTGCCCGCGCAGAGTCGAGTTCACGGATCCGATCTGTCCCGATTCGACCTGGTGCGACCGTATTGATTAAAATGCCATAAGGCGCAAGCTCCTGTGACAACGTCTTCGCCAGACCAAAGACTCCGGTGCGGAACGTATTGGACAGAATCAGCCCCGGGATGGGTTGCTTCACCGAAGTTGAAGCAATATTCACGATATGTCCGCCATTTGCCTTCATATAAGGAAGCACACCCCGAATCATCCGTACATAACTCATGACATTTAACTCAAATGCCCGCTCCCAATCCTCATCCGTAAGGGATTCAAATGTACCCGAAGGGGGACCACCCGAGTTGTTCACAAGAATATCAATCTGCCCGAACAGCTCTCCTGTCCGATCTATTAGCGCGCTAATGTCTTCCTTGCGTGTAACATCCGTTACATAGTACTCAATTTGCCCTCCACCATTCAATTCCAGCAGCTCTTGCTTTACGGCTGCAAGCTTCTCCTCGTTTCGACTGGCAAGCATCACGTCTGCGCCTTCAGCGGCCAGCTGTGCTGCCACCGCCTTGCCCAGTCCCTGACTGGATGCAAGCACCAGCGCTTTTTTACCCCGAAGTCCCATGTCCATCGTTGTTCCTCCTTCGTCCTTGGACTATCGTTCAGTCCGGATAAAATAACTCATGAGAATATCGTCTACATATTTCCCCGCGATATAAAATTCCGATACCAGTCGGCCCTCTGTCTCAAACCCGCACTGTGTATAAAACGCAATCGCTCCCGGATTGCTCGACAGAACGCGGAGCCGCAGCTTATGAATCCCTTGTTCACGAGCGTGTTCTTTCATTGCATGCATTAAGGACGTTGCCACGCCACTGCGCCGATCATTGGGATGAACAGCGATATTGATCTCATAGACATGACGATTGACAGGCATCCTCGTAGCTGGATAGAAGCCCACATAACCGCAGACCCGCTCTCCCTCTACGGCCACCAGTTGGCTCCCTGGTGGACAATGCTGTAGAAACTGCTGTCTGGACTTCCAGTGAAACGGCGCGGGTGAGGTATGTATATCCCACACTAGAGCATCCATCTCCATCAGCTGGGGTGCATCCTTCATCTCGGATGGTCGAATCTTATACGTTTGACGGGTAAGCATCACATTTCAACCTTTCGTGCAGTTATCACTTTATCTTAGCGCATGATTGGCTTGCAGCTTGTACGAACCTATGCGCATGTTTTTCTTTTGACTACATTGTAGCACAGCCCTGAGCCCGAACTAAAATCGGGAATCCCTCTTAACCTTTACGTAACGTCATCGTTTATACTGATGATAATGACGAAGGAGGTGTGGTTCTTGAATATTAAAGAGGCGGCAGGCAGGCTCGGCATATCCCCCAGGGCTATTCGCTTTTATGAGGAAAAAGGGTTGATTCTCCCTTCCAAACAGGCCGGTAATGGATACCGATGCTACACGGAAAATGACATTTGGCGGCTGCAAACCATCGCCGCACTGCGTGAGATTGGCATGTCCCTTCAGGATATTACCCATGCGCTCGGAGAGATTGACCAAGGCAATCAGCAGCGGCTGGAAGAGTATCTGGAGCTGCAGCAAGCCGTCATGTATGCCCAATGGATTGAACTGAAACGCATGCTGGATACGACTCAGCGCATGATTGATCTCAACCGTCAGGATGGGCCGCTGGACGTAAGCCATTTGCATGAGCTCGCAGACAGTTCCCGCCGCCTGCGGGAAGCACGCCAGAACTGGCATGACCGTTGGAATTATGATACCCAGGCAGCGGTTCATGATGAGCAGGTGCAGGCTGCAGACGGCATGACCGCTGGGCATGACCCAGAGGAAGCCGATAGCATGCCTTATAACGAATCCACGAACGCCGGAGAAGGCCCGGCAACCAAGGAGGTGCCGTCTTCCTTTTACCTGTATCACAACTATGACGAAGCACTGGAACAGACAGCACATTGGATATCCTCCGTTCCTGGTGAGCAAGGACTGGATATTGGAACAGGCACTGGCAATCTGGCGGGCAAGTTATTGGAACGTGGTGCCACCATGACCGGGATTGACCAATCGAGAGAGATGCTGCGCACATGCCGCACCAAATATCCCGGGATGCATGTGAAGCTGGGGAACTTCCTCGCACTGCCTTTTGCCGATCAAACCTTTGATTTTCTCGTATCCAGCTTCGCCTTCCATCATCTGAGTCCAGACCAGCAGCAGCTGGCGCTGCAGGAAATGCAGAGAGTGTTAACCGCACGAGGACGAATCTGTCTAACGGATCTCATGTTTGTGGACGCAGCACACCGGGAAGAGTATATAAGACAAGCTAAGACGGCAGGAGACACCCTGCAGCTGCGTGCCGTAAGAGAACGCCACTTCCCCCTGTTGGACGAGCTGTGCGGCTGGCTGGAGGACCATGGTTACGTTACGAAGCATATCCGTTACAATTCACTTCTGCATACGCTGCTCGCGGTACCACTGCGCTGATAACCAATGATCAACATCACTTTTGGTGTAGTCAACAGCAATAAGATTATGAAAAAAAGGCCATCCTGCCTGTTAAGGAGGATAGCCTTTCATTACACTCAAACTTCAAAAAGCTCATACGAAGTTGAATTACATATAAATATCAACGATGGTACGTTCCGAAGTACGCAGCTGTCTGAACTCATCCAGGGAAATGCAGACTCCGCCTTGGCGATAACGGTTCGCTATAGTTTCCGTGCGAATATCCTTACCGTTCACGGTTACACGGTTAACTGATCCTTCGTTCAAGTGATAGATAAACGTTACTGGTTCGCCCGCATATTCAAACTCGAATTGCATGCCGTCCAGCTCTGCTGGCAGGACAGGGTCAATGACTAGATCCCCACCCTCCTGACGAATGCCGAGTGCATTCGAAATCAGTTGGTTCATGTAGATTCCAGGACCGCTGGAGTAGATTCTCCATCCACCCTTCACCTGTACCGTTCCTTTACGCAGCTGGTCAAAATGCTCCTGCGCCTCATAACGCGTGTTGAACTTGCCGTCAGAACTGCTGAAATACGCATTGGCCTGGCGGATCTCCGCGTTAGGCACAACCTCCCCGATTCCGACCGGGTTGATCATCGCCAGCCCATTCCATACCTGATCCGTCTTGCCGAGCTTCGCCATCGCCTCCACATAACGAATGTGGGCGTGTACGTACTGCAAACCAATCTCGCGTCCGAAGTTGGACGCTTGCTCTGCCCGCTTGAAGTGACTGCTCACACCGCCGGCGTATTGAGCCGGACGGTTCATCAGGCGCACCCCATCCGGGCACAGGAACTGCTCGCGAATCAGTGCATAATGTGATTCTGCCTGTTCTGCCGTGAGCAATTCACCGATCATACTGCGTGTCATAGGCAGCAGGCGGTATTGGATGCCTGTCTCCGTATCGGTCGGATGCAGCATTAGCTTCGCCTGATCTGCGTCTTCCATGTACACAAAGCCCGGAATGACATCGGTCCCCAGCATGCACCGGTTAAAGTCTTCACGGATGCCAACAGCCAGAGCTTCAAGCTCCTCGGTAAAGGATGCATCCTTGTATTTCAAAGCCTGCGAAAGCACGTTGACGGATTGATACGTCAGAGCGACTGTCCAGCTGCTCACCATAAACTGCTTGAGCTGTGCATTGGCTGGTTGAAGGGTATCGTCCCAGTCCCCATCGCCATAGGAAGACAGGAATGTATCGTGCAGGAAGTGTGAACGAATGTATTCGATCTCTTTCTTCGCATGATCCAGTACGGTTGCTGTCTCTTCCGTGAATCCGAAGCTGTGTTTAACAGTGTACGGCACTTTCTCATCCAGAATCGCGTAGTCGCGAGTCGCTGTCAGATAGTCTGCCAGCACTTTCAGCGGCCAGACGATAATGTCGCCATGACTCTCTTCCTGCTGGATGGCAAAATATTTGTCAAACATGAACCATTGCGGCCAGTTGCCGTCATCCTCGTATTGATGCGTATAGACCATTTTGATGATGTCGCGTACCTGCTCGTATTTTTGCGTGGCCATGAAGTATTCAACCGGACCCTGACATACATCACGTGTACCCCATGCTGCGCCGCCATATTGCTCCAAACCGTGAGGCACGGAGTAGTGAACCAGCATGTTGTGTGTATACCACCAAGCCAGGGCATTCACTTTGAACAAATCTTCAGCACTTTGACCTTCCCCACGAGACAGACGGAACCCGTTCATCACACCCGCGAAGAATTCGCGATAAGCCTGTACTTCCTCTTCAAAGGTAAGAGTCGATCCGGCCTCATTCGCTTGACCTTCCAGTACACCCTGAACCGTAAGCGTCCACTCCGCACTCTCTTCCAGACTAAGCGTAACCAGAGAAGCCGATCCACTGCGGATACCACTTGCCAGCAGCGTTTCGTCACCTGCTTTCACCGAAGCACCTTCGACAGACATGCGATATTGCAAATCAGGATATGTTCCGGCACTGATCGCTTGCGGATCTGCCTTGAAGATTAGTGTCTGACCATCTTGCGTCATATGCAGCGGATATTCGTATTCGTTCACATTCATGGTGATCTGGTTGGTGATCAGATAACGATAGGCTTTGCCGCTTGTCGAACGCACATTCATGCGCACTTCTGTTGTATGTGCCCCTGTGTAGTTCGTCACGATGAGTGTATCGGATTCGGTTTTGTACATCCAACGTACATAGTTGAAGCCAATTTCGAACAGGGATGGCATGGTCAGCAGACGATACTTGCCTTCCATCTCCACGTAGATGCGTTGTCCGGCAGTCTTCGGCACGTTCAGCGCATTGCGGGCGTTACTGATCATTTTATTAAAATTGGTGTTGCCAATAACCAGCTGTGAGTTGAAAATACCATACATATAGGACGTTGTCGTAATGACCTTTGCTCCAAGCTTCACGTTGCCACCGCTCATCAAAATATGACCATGTGGACGCTCAACCAGCAGTTCCTTCGCTTTCAGAACGATATGTTCGTAACTGCCTGTGAAGAAGGACAGGAGCGAATCTTCATTGCGCTCTTCCTGATGACGATCAGGGAACAGATCATTGATTTCTTCTTCCGTCATATCCAGTGCCACAAGTGGTTCACCCAGGCTGGAAGACAGCTTCACTTGTTCAAGTGTTTCACCGTTCTGAATTTCGAGTGCCTGGACAGCGGCCCATGCCGCAGCCACTTCCTCTGCATATTCCAGTGCGGAGATGCCTTCTGGATGATCGGGCTTCGCCAGTCCGTAGAAGACAACCTCAGCCTCCCCATCCAAATTCAATAGCTCAGACTGTAATGCCGTATAGGCAAATTCATATTGATACGTCTCATTGGCCAGTGTTTTGCGGCTCAGGCCTTCCGGTTCGTTGGTTTCCTTGTAAGACAGGCCGAAGAATTGGAAGCCGTCTGTGGAGTAGCCGACTGCTTTGGTCAAAGAACCTTGCTGCATATAAGGGAACGCGCCGCCCTGAGGCTGGTTCTGACGGGAACAAACGACATAACCCTTGGCTCCCTCTTCAAATACAGTATGGTCAATATACTGCGACAGATAGGCCTCATTGCTGCGTACCGCACCTGGGTCAGCCAGTCCCACATCCTGTCCGTATACGATATCAACACCGATATGCTGCCCTTTTAGTTTCACATCCCAGAACCAGACGCCTTGGGACGTTGCAGTGAATACAACCTGGTAGCCAATGCTTTCTTCCTTGCCTTCCAATGCAACGCTGCCTTCCCAAATCAGCTGATTGCCTGGTTGAGTCTTGCTTGTCATCACCTTACTGTTCGAACGTGCACCGAGCAATGGAAAAGAGCTGATTTTCTCGCCCTCGTGTACGCGCAGGTACAGATTGTTCAGAGATCCATCGATCTGGTTGCTCAGCAGCTGGTTCAGCATGGTTGTACCGGATGTTGCCTGATACAGGTCCCCGCTGTTCAAAAAGGTAAAGGTCAATTCCCCGGCAGTCAGCCGGATCGGTTCATTAATCATCGTTGTCATATCATTCACTCCTTCATGTAGTATAAATCGAAACGTTTCGAATCTTTCGAAAAAGAATAGGGCTCCTCTGCAAATCGGCCTCTACAGGCCAATCCGGTTCCGAACCCCTTGGTTTCATTCCCACTGGCTTGTTACACTTTAACGGGCAGCCATTCCAGGACACGTTGGATCTTCATATCCCAATAACTCCACTCGTGACCTCCTGGCTCTTCCTCATACGTTACTTGTACATCAAGTTCTTTCATCATATGGCGGAATGTCTGGTTGGCTTCATACAGAAAATCCTCTGTTCCGCAGCATTGATACAGCTGTGGAAACGCCGTCCCCGCTGCTGCCAGCCTGCGGCTTACAGCCAGCAGATCATCATCGCTGCCCTCGATCCGCTCAGGGCTGCCGAAGATACTCTGCATTTCCGCAGGAGTGAAGTTTCCCTGTCCACGCACCCGGGCCGCCAGATCGAGCCCACCTGACAGACTGGCTGCCGCAGCATATCGTTCCGGGAAACGCAGACCCAGCTTGAATGCACCATACCCGCCCATGGAAACGCCCGCTACAAAGGTATCTTCACGGCGGTCAGAAATTGGAAAGAGGGACTTCACAAATGCAGGCAGTTCCTCACTTATATATGTAAAATAAGACCCGCCTTGCTGCATATCCATATAGTAGCTTCTTCCAGCCGCGGGCATCACAACCGCAATTCCTCTGGCCTCGGCATAGCGTTCGATACAAGAATGCCGTGTCCATTCGGAGTGATCCGCACCGCGTCCGTGCAGCAGATACAGTACAGGCAGTTTTCCATCCCGGCTTGCACGGAGCGGTGAATGTTCCGGCAATATGAGAGTGATGTCTGTCGACACGCTAAGACTTTCCGCGAACAACTGGCATTGTATCAAAGCCATTTCTTCATCTCCTGTCCAACCAGATTTACAATAGGTCCATTGAATGTCTGACCTGAGATATAGCAATCCATATGCCACGACAGCAATCAATCACTCTCATGCAGCCGATAACTCTTACGCGGGCTGTGTGCCCGATTCCGCCTGGACGGAGCGCACAGACTGGCGCTCTACCATATCAATCGTTAACGTATAGGATGGATTCACCGCTTCACCGTTCAACATCTGGAACAGCAGATGTCCTGCAAGTGATCCGGCTTCGTGTTTCGGCTGGCGCACCGTGGTGAGCGGAGGATGAACAAACTCGGACAGTTGAATGTCATCAAACCCAATGACCGAAATGTCATTCGGTACGGATATGCCGCTCTCTTCCAGTGCTTTTAATCCCCCGATGGCCATCTCATCATTCCCGTAAAATACGGCCGTTGGAAGCTCGCCCTGCATAATCATCATTTTGGTTGCGCTGTACCCGCCCTCACGTACGAAATTGCCGCTCAGACGCCATTTGGATTTCTCTTCAAGTCCCGCTTCCTTCATGGCTCTCAGATATCCTTGGTAACGCAGGCCATTATCATATGAGTTGGATGGGCCGCTAATATAGGCGATCATCCGATGCCCCTCATCAATGAGGTGACGCGTAGCCAGATATCCACCTTGTTCACCGTCAACCAACACGTTAACCAGATGGTCACCCGACAGATGACGATCCATCACAATAATGGGGAAACGCTGTCCAGCAGATTCCACCAAAATATCATCATGAATGTTGTGTGCCAGTATAATCGCTCCATCCACCCTTTTTTCCCGCAAAAAACGAACCGCAGTCGAATCACGTCCACCCATCGAACTGCACGCGATCAGATCATATCCGTTCGCAAGCGCCACATCCTGAACGCTGCGAATCAACTCCGAGTAATACGGACCCGAAAGATCAGTCAGAATCAACGCAATTGTATTCGTCCGGCTCCGTTTCAGGTCCATGGCAAAGCCGTTTTTGCGGTAATTCAGTTCCCGTGCTGCCTCCAGCACTTTTGCCTTGGTCTTGGCGCTGACTTTGCTGTCCCCGTTCAGAGCATAGGAAGCGGTCGAGAGCGCCACACCTGCCAGCTTTGCCACATCCTTAATCGTTGCCATTCCACGTTCGCCCCTTCTAACTTGACCAATTTCATATGTTATCTACATTTTATACTTTAAATGGTTGCGACAACCACCCAATTCTATACTTTTCCATGGGATAATCGTTGCTTACCTCTTTAATCGAAACGTTTCGAAGGTATTTCAAAAAAAATGCTACGATCCAGCTTCTTGCCCCGCGGCTCATTCATATAAGCTTTATTTAGGGAGCAATCAGCGTCGAGACACGCCTCTTCATGTGAAGCTCTGCAGACAACTCCATACTGAAATGGTATGGACATTGCTTCTCAGCAAGACATTGAAACGTTTCGACATTTTCATTATAGTCGGAGTTGATAGCGATTTCAACCTCTTTATTCATTTTCACCGAAATAAGTGGACCGAATGATTCCATGCAACCACATTCAGCAATTATAGTTTATACTGCATATGAATTAAAACCAAATAAGGAGACACTATGTTATGAGCTATTTGGAGCAAAACGTTTATCAACACCCCTTGCCCAGTAACGCCTCTGTGCACGAGATTCGATCCTTTCCACCGGCTATGTACGGGCTGCGGCATCTGATGCAGTTCCATGACCAAGAGGCCTTCTCCCGTACAGACGAAGAGTGGCACAGACTGCATGTTATTTATGTCGTCACTTCAGGTCAGACCCGACTAGTCAGCATGGATAGAAAATGGACAGTAAACACGGGCTCCGCGGTGATCCGGCAGGCCGGAACCATTCTTCAGCATGAACGCACACGCGGCTCCCTCTCACCAGTACAGGGCATTGCCATAGCATTCGAAGAAGCCGATAATAAACCACTGCTCTGGCCATTCAGCTCTCCTGTTTCCATTACAAGCCGTGGGATCGCTGAGATTGCATCAGAACTGGTATTGACCTGTTCCAAAAACGAGGAGTTCGGTCCGTTCAAGTCTCACATGCTGTTCTATCAGCTGCTTGATGTAATACGTGATCATTCTCTCCGTTCAACTCGTGATGAGCATTCATGGCTGTCCCTTGTCATCAGACACATCCATGAGATGGTTGAACATCCATTGACCCGGGACCAGTTAGCGAGAGATGCCAATGTGAGCCCCGAACACTTTTCGCGCGAATTCAAGAAACATACCGGTCTTACCTTTGTGGAATATGTCACGCGGCTAAGAATCAGGCTGGCACAGGAGCATCTGCTGCTCGCCAATCCCACTTTGCAGGAGCTTGCACAGCTGACAGGATACCGGGATATTTTCTATCTAAGCCGTAAATTCAAGCAGATAGTCGGAACAGCACCGACACTCTACCGCAAAACGCCCAAGAAGATTGTATCCCTTACATACAACTGCACAGCCTCTCTGCTGGCACTGGGTTGTACCCCTCACATGGGTGCGGTGGCCTCCTGGATGGAAGATAAACTCGTCCGGAGTGGAGAGCATTCGTTCAAACAGCATTCCGAGTATGAACTAATCACTCGTTTTGATCTCATTGCCGAATCTGGTGCCGATGTCATCATCGGTTATGCGCCGCACTCCAGTACGGATGAGCTGCGCCAGATCGCGCCAACCATTCTCATGCCCTTCGAGGAAATGGACTGGCAGGAGCAATTCCTTCAAATTGGCCGGGTTACAGACATGGAGAACCATGCCAAGGCACTGCTGAGCCAATACGACCAACTGCAGCAAGAAGCCAATCATACGCTGGACCGACGGATCGGACTCCGCGGATCGGCTGTATGCATTTTTTGGACCGGTGAAGGTGGAGCGTATATCTATGGCCAAGGTTGGGGCAGAGCCTCGCATATTCTGTATCAATCTCTCGGATTCAGCCCGCCAGCACGTATGAAAAAGGACGGCCAACTGCTCATGGGATACGTCCATGTACCCATTTCAGACATTCACCTGTATGCTGCTGATCACATATTTATGGCTTACCCTGCAGATAAAAAGGAACGACAGACTCTAGAAGCCTTGCTCAGTCAGGAACCCTGGAGCAGTTTGAATGCTGTTCGCAATGGACATGTATATGAGATTGATGCGGACGTGTTTTACGGATTTGACCCACTCTCTGTCATGGAGCAGCTGCAGGATATCATACACAAACTCACATCACAATTGTCCATGGAACAGTGATCATAGTTGTCCATTTACAAATGTAAGATCTTCCTCTATGTTATTAATGAGAATAATAATCATTATTGATTATCACAGGGGGAACTTACCGATGTTTGTCGTTAAAAAACGTTTTTCGGGCTTGCTGCTTATGCTGGCCATCATCATGATCCTGTCTGCCTGCAGTAGTGGTGCAGGTTCCACCACTGCTGAACAGACCGGGGCAGGAACCGAAGTCTCAAACGGGTCGACAGAAACAACTACAGCATCATCGACCGACTCAGGCACTTCCGCCAATGCAACACGAATCTATAAATCCCTTAGTGGGGATGTTGAAATACCAGCTGAACCCCAACGCATTGTGACGGATATGTACGTAAGTGATCTGCTTGCTCTGGGCGTGAAGCCCGTGGGGGCAATTAAATACTACCTGGAGAATCCATTCTATGCTGATCAGGTCGCAGACGTCGAAAATATTGGGGATCGCGGCTCCGTTTCTCTTGAGAAGGTCGTTGAATTGAATCCGGATCTGATCATTACCTACTCCGCTGATGCTGAAGAGATTGAGAAGTATCAGAAAATTGCTCCTACCGTTGTCATTCCCTACGGCACATTCACCAATGTGCATGATGAAATTCGGGGATTCGGAGAACTGATGGACAAATCCGAAGAAGCCGAAGCCTGGCTGAAAACGTATGACGAGCACATTGAAGCTGCGCGTGCCAAGGTTAAGGCGGTTATTAAACCGGAGGAGACGTTCTCGATTCTCGAAGTATCCGACAAGAGCTACTATGGCTACGGAGATAATTTCGGCCGCGGTGGACAGGCCGTCTACCGTGCATTGGAACTTGCACCACTCGAGATCACCAAGAAAGAACTCATGGGTGATACGCAGTGGAAAGAAATTTCGCGTGAGGTCATCGGCGACTATGCAGGGGACCATATTTTCCTCACCGTGGATGGGAGTCATGCCAATTACCAGGGTGATTCCATCTGGCAGAACCTGCCGGCTGTGAAAAATAATCAGGTGTATGAATTGCAGGAGGACCGTTACTGGTACTTCGATCCGATCGCCATCCAGGGTCAGGCAGAGGAATTCGCTGACATGATCGTGGAACGTGCAGAGCAAAACCGCAAGTAAGTAGGATTTATCCAATACATTGAATACGACAGAATGCTGTGTCCGGACAGGCCTAAGGCCTGCCTGGACATTTGCGTTATAGAAGGGAGAACTACATATGCTTCGCCGTTTCATGGCGTATTACCGTCCTTACAGAGGACTTTTCATTCTGGATTTCTCCTGTGCCATCGCAGCAGCCCTGTTGGAACTGGTATTTCCGCTTGCTGTAAACCAGGTAGTGGATAAACTGCTCCCCGAGGGCAACTGGTCCATGATTCTAACGGCATGTGCTGCACTGCTCGGCATCTACCTGCTCAGCTCCTTTTTCCATTATGCCGTCACTTACTGGGGACACAAGCTGGGTATTAACATTGAGTCTGATATGCGGAGGGAGCTGTTTACGCGTGTGCAGAAGCAGTCCTTCCGCTTCTTCGACAATAACAAAACAGGCCATCTTGTCTCACGGATGACCAACGATCTGATGGATATCGGAGAGATTGCGCACCACGGACCGGAGGATCTGTTCATTGCCCTGATGACTCTGGCCGGCGCCTTCGGCATCATGCTCAGCATCAACTGGCAGCTTGCCGTATTGACCTTCATCATCGTGCCGCTGATGATCTACCTGTCCCTGTATTTCAGCCGCAAAATGTCCAAAGCCTTCAAACGCATGTTTGCCGATATTGCAGACTATAACGCACGGGTGGAGAACAATGTCAGCGGAATCCGGGTAGTACAGGCCTTTGCCAATGAAAATCATGAAATCGGCCGTTTTACTGAGAACAATGAACGTTTCCGGCTCACCAAACTGATCACTTACCGCATTATGGCGTGGAACTCCTCGCTCAGCTTTATTTTAATGAAATTTGTCTCGCTGTTTGTACTCGTATGCGGAACATGGTTTGTCATTCAAGGAAGTATGACCTACGGGGAATTTATCGCTTTCGTCATGCTGTCCAATATATTCCTTGGTCCGATCCAACAGATTAATTCCGTCATCGAAACCTATCCCAAAGGCATCGCCGGATTCAAACGTTATCTGGAGCTGCTGGAAGCTGTTCCGGACGTAGAAGACACACCGCAGGCCAAACCGATCACAAACGTAAAAGGAGACATCGCTTTTCATCACGTTACTTTTGCCTATGGTGAACATAAACCTACGCTGGAACAGGTCAACCTGGAGATTCAGGCCGGTCAGACCGTTGCACTGGTTGGTCCCTCCGGTGCTGGTAAATCCACGCTCTGCAGCCTTATCCCGCGTTTCTATGATGTAGACGCCGGCGAAATCTCCATTGATGGCATTCCGGTGAAGGACATGACTTTGGAGTCGCTGCGCTCCAATATCGGTATTGTACAGCAGGATATATTCCTGTTTGACGGCACCATTCGTGAAAATATCGCCTACGGCAAACTGAATGCATCGGATGAAGAAATCTGGGAAGCCATCCGCCGGGCACAATTGGAGGAACTGGTGCGCTCACAGCCAGAAGGATTAAACACCATGATTGGCGAACGGGGTGTCAAATTGTCCGGCGGGCAGAAGCAGCGTCTGTCCATCGCACGAATGATTTTGAAAAATCCGCCCATCCTTATTCTCGACGAAGCGACTTCGGCTCTGGATACCGAAACAGAAGCAGCCATTCAACTGGCGCTGTCCGAGCTCGCCCAAGGGCGCACTACGCTGGTTATTGCACACCGATTGGCGACCATCAGACACGCAGACCGCATCATTGTTGTGGAGAACGGCGGCGTTGCCGAACAGGGCAGCCATGATGAGCTTCTCGCACGTAAAGGCTCGTACAGTCGACTGCATCAGGCGCAATTCGGGTAACGTGATTTAATTTACACTGTTCAATACGAATACCCTTCCCCTGTAAAACCAGGAGAAGGGTACTTTTGATTCAAAGCGCAGCATTCTGAACAGGCATTTATTTTTTGACCGCATGGATAAAATGGATGGTTTCAAATGCAGAGAGGTCATCAGTACGATTACTGAAGTATCGCTCTTGGATATCTTCTGGCGACAGATGCTCATAAATGAGAAGGCCAGCATCCATCAGCATGCGCTCCATCTCGCTGTACGTAAAACAGGATTGCATCGGCTCGCCGCCTACGGCAGCCAGCTTTACCATGTTCTCTACCCGGTTAAACATTCCTTTTTCCTCAAAGAGTCGTTCGTCTGCAACATCCAGTACAATCGAACTTCCGGATGGGAGGTTGGCAAAGGCATGTTGCATGAGATTGGACAGCACTTCTTTGGTCAGATAATACGTAACGCCCAGCAGGCTAAAGAACGTTTTCTGATTCCGAAAGCCCCTGTTCGTTAGATTCTCGTAACTAAACTCATGCGTGAAATCCATCGGAACGAAATGCAGGTTGCTAGGAATAGGCAGGTTGGCCCAATTCAGCCTATCGATCTTGAACTGCTGTGTGGCCGGGTG
The DNA here is from genome assembly GCF_047246825.1 of Paenibacillus xylanilyticus. Taxonomy (GTDB): domain Bacteria; phylum Bacillota; class Bacilli; order Paenibacillales; family Paenibacillaceae; genus Paenibacillus; species Paenibacillus xylanilyticus_B. Next base: position 235,712 of record NZ_JBFOLB010000003.1, read on the forward strand.
GTCTACTTCAAAGATATTCAGACTATCGCTTAGTTCTGGAGTTCTTAACGCAAAGGTATCCATTCCGGCTCCCAAAATGACATATTGTGTGGCTCCCAGTGTAACTTCATGCAGCAGCACCCGCTCGCAATAGGCAGCCCTCGACAGAGCGATCGGGGACAGCTGAACTTGTGTGATCCACTTCAATATTTGATCGGGATCCTCCTTAACCCTATCAGCCATTTCCGGATTAAAAAAATGAATGCCCTTTACCATTTGCTCACTAATCTGTTCAAATTCCTGGGGAGCAATCAGCTCCCTGGCTACATAATCATTGAAAATCAGAGGTGTGTCATACTGACTGTGATAAGCGCGGCCGAAGGCCGAGATCAAAGACGTGATGCTGGATTCATTTGGCTTCATCGTGATCCTCCCGCATAACAAAAATAAGGTCCCCCTGGCCAGGAGAACCTTAGTATATACGGAAATAAATAATATGTAAATTATAGCATAAAAACATATTTTTGTCAACTGTATTTTTCTAGAACGTTTAGACACGCTGGATGGATTTCCTGCTCGACCAACGTGTCTTCTCCTTATATTCCGCGCTGGAAACGCTAAGTGTCCAAACCATACTCCTTCACTTCGCGGTGGCGATTCAGCACGGCATGGAGTACAAAACCGAGCAGTGCCACCCCCGCCATGGCTGTCGCCAGCCAGGCTACGGAAATCAGGCCTTGCTTATCATACATCACACCCATCACATACGGGCCTATGACACGACCAATGGATCCGATCCCGCCAGACACCCCGATGTAAAATGGCGCAGCTCTCCCTGCATGTTCAGATATGAAGGCCGGAGTTGCAGGCGAGATCAGCATTTCCCCAAAGGTAGCCAGCACCATTGCAAGAACCATTCCGGGGTAGCTGTACATGGTAATCATGACGATGTAAGCCATACCGTAGAACACAGCACTTGCTGCCATCTGCGCAGTGGAGGTGCGGGCCATGGTACGTTTAACCCAGCTGGTGAACGGTTGTCCTACAAAGATCAGAACCCCATTAAGCGTCCAGAGCAGGCCGTACATCCGTTTTTCCATACCTTCAGAGATAATATACGGAGACACGCCAGTATTCCAGATGGAATTGCCAAACAAGATGAACAAAACACCCAGACTCATAAACAGGTATAATCTGGTGTTGCCGAGCAGCGCCCAGATCCCCGGGCCATCCTGGACGGTTTTGCGTTTCGTCAAATGAACTTCTCCCTGATCCGGTTCCGCCTGCGACAGATAGTACCAGAAGAAGATCGCAAACCCGGCAGAGGTCACTCCGTTCAGTACAAAACTGAGATGATAGGAAAAGTCGGCCAAAAAACCACTGAGTGCCGTACCAATCGCTACACCGATATTGTTTGCCACATAAATAATATTGAACAGTTCTCCCCGCCGCTCCGCAAACCGAAACCCAATGAAGGCCTGAATGGCAGGCAGTGACAACGAACTGAACAAACCGATCCAGCCCATCGCACATATAAACACGACCCAGTACGCACTAATCCAGGGCAGTGCAAACAGCCCGAGTGCATTAAGGGCAAGCGATCCGATAATCAGTTTCTTGACGCCCACCCTGTGATATAGTGCGCCACCGAGCAGCTGGCCAAAGATACCACCCAGCGACTGGATTAATATAACGAATCCAGCGTTGGCCATCGTCCTTCCGAGTTCATCAAATACGTACATCGTGGTCAGCGGCCACATCAAGGCACTGCCTGTCGCGTTAACCAGGCTTGCCAGCAAAAATACTTTGACTTCCTTTGGATATGTATCCAACCATCTCATCATCTTTATTCATTCTCCTTAACACCTTAAAAAAGCAAAACAACCTCTGCTCACGGCTATTCTTTGATCAGAGCAGAGGCCATTCGTATTTATTGAAGATAACTTTAACTTTCTACATTCTGCTCCATGGTTCATCCATTGTTCATCTTACCTGAAAAGCCCCAATGCGCAAGCACACTCATTGACGCTTCACTTCGACAGTGGCCGAGAAGAATGTTGCCCCATTGCCCATATCCGACAGCCGATTGGACGTCAGCGAATTCACCCGCTGCTTCCGGCCGCTGCCATCCCACCACAAGCCCTGGCTGATGACTGTACCCGGCAGCATGGCCTCACTCACCTTCGCGGTAAGCTCAATCCGTCCTCGCTCATTCCACACCACCACCGCATCGCCATCTTCAATGTTTCTGCTCGCTGCATCCTCCGGATGAATTTGCAGCATTGGCATTTTCTCCATACGCTGATGCTTCTCCGTATTGGCAAAGGAAGAGTTCAAGAAGTTGTGGTTCGGTGGCGACAGGAACATAAGCGGATGCACATCACCAGGTCCGGCCGGATGTTCTCCGTCATACCCTTCGACCAAAGCACGATACGTTGGCAGCGGTGGCAGGCCTCTCTCCGCCATCGCCTCGGAGAACAACTCAATCTTACCCGACGGTGTAGGCAGCTGTTCCAGATATGATGCATGTGGAGCCATGTCCAATTTTACAAAACGATGCTCCTGGAGTGCCTCCAGCGTAACTCCGTTCATATAAGGATTACCGGTATCCGTAAGGGCACCCGCAATCATCTGTTCCGGCGTTTCACCGAAAATCTCAGGATCATATCCCATGGCCAGTCCCAGCAGTGAAAACAGCTCCACATTGCTCTTGCTCTCACCCACAGGTGCAATAACCGGCTCCTGCAGATGAACATACTGATGCCAGTAGGAGGTGTAGAGATCCGTCGCTTCGAATGAAGATTTGGCTGGCAGGAGAATGTCCGCATATTTCGCTGTATCCGTCATGAACAGGTCATGCACAACCGTAAACAAATCTTCCCGTGCAAAACCTCGCTCGACCCGCTCGGTATCCGGTGCCACGACCAGTGGATTGCTGCAATAGACCATCATGGCCCGGATGGGCTGCTCCGCTTCCAGCAGCGCTTCACCAATCCGGTTCATGTTCACGACTCGCGGCTCTGGATTGCTGCGAAGCTCCGGACGCTCCAGTGCGTCGCTATTGGTGCTCGCATAGCTGTTGGTGCGCACGGCACCGCCGCCGCGCTTCAGCCAATGCCCCGTAATGGCTGGCAGACAGGCTACACTTCGCACATTCATGCCTCCGTTGTCATGGTGCTGGAGACCGTTACCGATGTGGATATGCGCCGCCTGTGCTCTACCGTACAGCTCAGCCAGCTTCACGATATCCGCCTCTGGTACGCCAGTGATGCGCGCAACGCGTTCAGGGGTGTAGCTGCGAACATGATCACGGAGTGCCTCATGGCCCACGGTATACTTTTGCATGAAGGCTTCGTCCGTCAATCCCTGTTCAAACAGTACATTCATCAATCCCAGTGCGAGTGCGCTGTCTGTGCCTGGATAGAGCGGGATAAACCAATCCCCCCATTGTGCCGTACGATTCCGGTGAACGTCGATGACCACAATTTGGGCTCCCTTTTTGCGGGCTTTCTCAGCCAGGACCACCTGATGCATGTTTGTACTGACTATGTTGCCACCCCATACGACAATGAGATCCGCATGCTCCGTATCTTCGGGCACGGTTCCCCGGTTAGCGCCCATCGTATATTTCCATCCGGTATTGCCAGCCGCATTGCAGATCGTTTGTTCCAGCATACTGGCACCAAGCGCATTGAAGAAACGACGGTCCATGCCGTCTACCCCCAGGATACCCATGTTTCCGTAAAAGCTGTATGGCAGGATGCTTTCAGAACCGTACGTCTCGGATACAGATTTGAATTTTCCCGTTATCTCATCAATGGCTTCGTCCCAGCTTATACGTTCGAACTTGCCCTCGCCCTTCGCTCCGACACGTCGCATCGGATATTGCAGCCGCTCGGGATGATATACCCGCTCCGCCATGTTTCTGACTTTGTTGCAGATGGCACCCTTTGTAATCGGATGATCCGGGTTGCCTGCAACCTTTACGATTCTACCGTTCTCCTTATGAAGCAGCAGGCCGCAAGTATCCGGGCAGTCAAGCGGGCAAACCGCCGGAAACACGCCATTCTCCTGATCGATCATATGTACAAGTCCTCCCCATTTAAAACTATCCTTACATCATATAATTTTGGAGGTAATGGCGTAAAGAGAACAGTCTTGTTTTCGGCGCTGCACGCACTATGCATTTTTTCTAAAAAAAAGTTTTCACCCTATGATTCACCTCCTAAATTCAGGGGTAAATTAAAAACAAGGCATTAGGTTAGTGTTTCCCCACTTCCTCCTCATGCCATATCATGGACCACTCCCGAAATTCGCCATGAACAGGTTTCGTTCCCCCGAACCTTGTCATGGCGAATTTATTTTGTCTGGACATAAAAAGCGATCCCCTGCTCGCCAGCTCACAGCATACAATCACTGTGATCCAGGCGATATGGAATCGCTGCTATATATGTTGAATCAAAGTTATGCCTGCTTACTCAACATCGGTCTGGCTTCCAGTTCCACCGTCGGAACAACCGCTTTGACCTCGGGTTCAGTCTTGCGCAAGTACACCATCCAGTAGGCAGCAGCAACGAACAGAGCGCCTCCTGTCAGATTACCGAGCCATACCGGAATGAAATTCATGATATATTGCCCCCACGAATAATGTCCTTCGAAGATCGCAGCCGGAATAAGAAACATGTTGGCAACCACGTGCTGAAACCCAATAGCGACAAAGGCCATCGTCGGAAACCAGATGCCGAGCACCTTGCCACTCATCGTATCAGATGCATAAGACAGCCAGACCGCCAGGGCAACCAGCCAGTTACACCCGATTCCCGATATAAACGCCTGAAGAAAGCCGTCATGCAGCTTGTGTCCTGCCATATCCACAACCTTGGCCAGATATACGCCTTCTCCCGTGAGGCCAAGCACATGCCCGAATGCATATGCCACAAACAGTGCACCCAAAAAATTGCCTATCGTAACTAAAGTAAGGTTTTTGAGCATGCTGCCCACGGACAATTTGCGTGCCAGCGTGGCGAGTGGTACAGCCATCATATTGCCTGTCAGCAGTTCTCCCCCGCCGATCAATACCATAATCAATCCTACGGGGAATACCGCAGCGCCGATCAGGTTAACCAAGCTGCCCCATTCTGCCGGGGCGGAGGCAATTACCCGAATATCCAGCAGGAATCCAAGCGCGATAAATGCTCCTGCCAGGAAACTGAGAACGAGCACAGAGGACACCCTGTTCTGTGCTTTCTTCATCCCTGTTTTCACCGTATATTGTGCAACCTCAAGAGGTGTTTTTGCCGCCATAACCATCCTCTCCTTCACTGTTCATGAAACGCAGTAACCCACATCACGCACGGGACGTTTGAACGTTTCATTGGGATGATATTATTGTATCGCGGCTCGCTTTAAAACTTTGTGCAATTAATCACAACCTCATGGGTTTATTCCAAATTGATTTGTTTTGAATTTAAGGAATTACCTGGCTGGAAGAAAAGATGCGAATATTATAAAAAGGAGTAATCCCCAGAGGGATCACTCCTTAGATAAGATATTTTTTAAACCATAGCTGGTGCTTTCACTTCCACTGGAGGAAGAGCTTGAAGGCCAGCCGAGTTCAGGAAGTTCCACGGTTTGTTGTAGTGTGGTTGGAAGAAGAAATCGATGAAGGCGAGCTCATCTACAGTCATGTTATTCTGAATGCATACCGAGATCGTATTGATCGACTGCGTCAGATCTGCCTTGGACATGACTTGTGCTCCGACAATCCGGCGTGTAGCCTGTTCGTAAATCACTTTTAGCAGCAGTTTCTCAGCCGTCGGCATGAACTCCGGACGGTAAGCATCCTCCAGCGTCACAGCTTCCACCACCAGACCGTCATCCGCAGCAGATGCTTCGGTCAGGCCTGTACCTGCAATATTTTGGTCATAAATTTTAATCCCCGATGTTCCTTGCGTACCCATGTACGGCGTCGTAGGACGAACCAGGTTACGGGCTACGAGTGTACCCATTCTTACGGCATTGGTCGCCAGCGGAATGTAAGAGGCCTTACCGGTTGGGTTATAGTGAATCGCACAGCTGTCTCCAGCGGCGAAAACGTCTTTTTGGCTTGTTTGCATATATTTGTCCACGATAATCGCGCCGTTTGGCAGCATATCCACTTGCCCTTTGAGCAATTCGGTATTTGGACGGAATCCAATACATAGAATTACGAGGTCGGTTTCAAATTCACCTTTAGATGTAATCACCTTTGTCACTTTACCATTCTCTCCGGTAAATTTCTGCACCGTTTGGCCCAGCGCCAGTTTGATGCCCCGTCCCGTTAATGTCTCTTCAATGGCATCTGTGAATTCAGGATCCAGATATTTATTCAGAATGCGGTCCACGCTATCGATCAATGTTACTTCCTTGCCGTTCATTTGGAACGCTTCAACCAGTTCAACACCGATATATCCTGCTCCGACAACAGTAACACGTTTAGCGTCTTTTGCTTTTTCGATGATCGTATTGGAATGGTTGTAGTTTTTGCAAAGTAAGATGTTTTCCATCTCGATTCCCTCGAGTTTTGGAACTACCGGCCATGAACCTGTCGTCACGATGAGCTTGTCGAACGTGTCTTCAAATTCTTCCCCGGTTTTCAGGTTTTTAGCCTGAAGCTTATGATTTGCAGCGTCCACTGCTGTAACTTCATGCAGCATTTTAGTGACTACACCCAGCTCGGCCAGTTGGTTTGGCGAAGAGTAAAACAATCCATCCGGATCTTTCACGACGCCACCTACATAAAGTGCGATACCGCACGACAGGAAGGAAATATTGTCATTGCGTTCATACACCGTAATGGTAGCATCCGGGTACAATTTGGCGGTATTCACGATCGCTGCGGTTCCTGCATGTGTACATCCGATAACTGCGATTTTCATAATAAAGGTCCCCCTTGGAGTTATAAAATAGAGTTTTGTTCTTCATTTATCATTGTGCTGCCTTGATTCCTCGAATTTTGGACGATGTTTGCTATCTCGCTTTCTCACACTTGTGAATATATTCACTAATGAGATTAAACAGATATTGTGAAAATATTCACTACATGTCAGTTGCCTTTGTGATTTATTTCACCTCATGTACTCATTATAATGTGATCTTTTTCACATTACAAGTGTTTTCTCAAAATAAATAAAAAAAGTTTCTTTCAAGCCTCTGGGGAACATCTTCATCCTCACTCAGAATATTGTCCCCTGTTCGAGCCATGATTATGCTTCGGAACCTCTGGAGAAAGCAATCCTTCATTATGTGGCGGATTGCTATCCGTCTCTGTAGATTAGTTAGTAAAAAATCTTTAGATGAGGGTTGCCTTTTATATTAGTAAGCGCTTACAATAATATTGACCCTTTATTTGGATTTTATATGAATGGAATACCAATTACTATTGGGAGGCGTTCATTTGAAGAAACGTTCAATCTCTGTTTCATTAAGTCTCATTCCTGTCACCACAATCATTGCCATGCTGACCACAGACATAGCTAAACCTGTTGCTGCTTTCGCCGATTCTCCGCCCGTTACAATAAAAACGGAGGTGCTATCTTCCAAAACTTCCGCAGGCGTTGATGTATCTTCACTGCTGAATAAGCTCAGGGATTACAGCATGTTCTCCACAGGTGACCTGGCTAAGGACACCGCATATGCGCTGAACATGGTATCCTGGCAGCTGCCGCATGGGGGATTTTTCAAAGCCATGGAGGAGAAGTATAAGTCTTCATGGGACGGGGTAACACCACGCTCTGACTGGAAGGACTCAAAAGGCGTAGAACTCGGGACGTTTGATAATGATGCAACTACAACAGAGATCCGCTTCCTAGCCGACATGTATGAAAAAACGGGTAATCCCCTCTTCCGGGACAGTGTTCGCAAAGCGGTGGACTTTATCCTTGTTTCCCAGTACCCATCAGGCGGATGGCCTCAAGTCTACCCGCAACGTGGCAATTACTCAGATAGCGTTACTTATAATGACAATGCCATGGTGCGAACCATGGTTCTCATCGATGACATCATTGAAAAGCGCAAAGGATTTAACAACGATATCCTGAGTGAGGATACAAGGGGGAAGCTGGCAACAGCCTTGGATAAAGGGATTGCGTATACGTTGAAAGCCCAAATTATCAACGACGGTGTACCTACAGTATGGGGTGCACAGCATGATCCTTCAACTTATGCACCTGTATCCGGAAGGGCCTATGAGCTGGCGTCCAAGTCAGGCTCCGAATCCGTAGCCATCACCGCTTTTCTCATGTCCAGACCTCAGACACCGGAGATTGAACGAGCAGCCAAGGGCGCCCTCCGCTGGTTCGATCAGGTTCGTGAGGATGGAACGAAGTACAATCGCCAAGGGCCTGTTTATTTTGAGCCTGATCCGACGAGTGTTATCTGGTACCGTTTCTACAATGTGGAAGAAGATGTGCCCTTCTACGCCGACCGCGACGGCAAAAAGTACATGGATATCATGGACATTAGCGAGGAGCGGAGAAACGGCTATTCATGGGCTGGCAATTACGCCCGTAATCTCCTTCAGCTTGCCTCGGACCAAGGATACTACACCTTAAAAAAACCGTTACCCTAATCTGAATGATTTTATTAATCCAAAAAGCCTGTCCTCCAGCAATGGAGACAGGCTTTATCTGTTCTATTTGTTTAGCCCAGCAGCTTCTCAATCTCTTCAGTCATGACTTCAGGAGACTCTTTGGGTTCAAAACGTCCGACAACTTCTCCTTCACGGTTAACCAGGAATTTGGTGAAATTCCATTGAATCGTATTATCTTCACCTGCGCCAGGCTGCTGCTCGCGAAGATACTGGAACAACGGATGAGCATCCTCACCGTTCACGTCGACTTTTGCAAATACGGGGAAGTTAACGCCATAATTTACTTGGCAGAAGGATTCGGCTTCCTCGCTTGTACCTGGCTCCTGACCTCCAAACTGGTTACAAGGGAACCCAAGTACAACCAGACCCTGATCGCGGTAACGATCATATAACTTTTGCAGCTCTCCATATTGCGGAGTCAGCCCACACTTGCTCGCTGTATTGGCGATGACAAGAACTTTACCTTGGTACAGATCCAGCGGCACTTCCTGATTGGCAGTCGTTACGGCCTGATACGAATATACGGACATGACTGATTCCTCCCATGACGGATGTTAGTTTCTGGGCTGCTGCCTTTACGTTGCAAATTACAAGGTAATACAGCGCCTGTCTCCATATTATAGTCCTGTGCTAACCCATTTACCAAATTCACGATCCGAACCTCTGCGGGTTACCCTGATTTGGCTGCCACAATGGCGTCATAACGCTCCTGCCTCTCTGCCTTACTGAGTTTGGGGCAGCTATAACAATAGTTCTGACCTCCATACACCTGATGATGCAGGCAGCATACCGGCTTCATTAGCATGGTCTCTCCGGGTTGGTGCGGATTATCAATCTCTACCGGCTTGAAAGATAGCACATTCTTTTTTAGACCGAGCAGATCTGCAGGCATAGCAATAACGTGCTCATATCCTTCAATCACCGCTTCACACTCTGCCTCTTCAATGTTCATCTGCAATGCTGTTGTTTTGTACCAACGGAGCATGGAGGCAAGCTGTGACCACATCTGACCGGGGTTAGCGCCTCCAGCAGATGCTACTCCTTCAATCAGGGGACGCAGCTGCTCCCTGTAATATGAGGTCAGGACATCGGTACGACTTGAGGTCTTTGTCGCATCCGTAGGACTCACCGGAGATGGGTAAGAATGTTCTGTACCATCCACCAATTGAAAACAGAAGGCTGCACGGCCATCCTTCACTTCCAACTGCAGGTTCATGTTCTCCAGTGAAAGATCAACCCACGTATCACAGAGTGCCGTCATGTAATGAATCCCGAGCATCAGCCCGCGAACCGAATGCATGAAATATACGGCCGCAGAACGGATGGATTCTGCCTGAAGGTGTTTGTTATACACTTCGAGCATCTCTCTCGCCTTCTCCGGTTGCCTTAGCGCCGCCATGGGCATCTCATATACCGATTCTACGCTCGCCTCGGTTGTGATTCTTCCATATTGCTGTAACCAGGTGTAGTTGATTGCTCCCATTCCCCGCAGTCCTCCCATGAATGCGAATGAGCCGCCTGCACAAGTGCAAAGCGGCTGCATTCTATAATTTAGGACCATACCCGGTCCATTTCATTAACTTCCTGTTGCGGTACGAACTCGTTGTTCCGAGCGTCCAGCAGCAGCACTCACCATTGCACCGTTCATCACCATTTGATCTGGCGCTGCCGTTTGCTGGCGTTCTCCAGCAAGAGCGTATGGCAGGCACAGCGGCACACCGGAACGCGGATCAATCACGATATCGGCCTCAATGTTGAACACTTCGCGAAGCACGTCACAGTTCATGACTTCTACAGGGGAACCTGTAGCGATCGCTTTACCTTTCTTAATGCCAATCATGTGATGTGCGTAACGGGAAGCATGATTCAGATCATGCACAACCATGACAATGGTGCGGTTTGCCGTTGCGTTCAGCATCTCCAGCAATTGCAGAACTTCAAGTTGGTGAGCCATGTCGAGGAATGTCGTCGGCTCGTCCAGGAACAAGATGTCAGTCTCTTGTGCAAGTGCCATGGCAATCCAGGCACGTTGGCGTTGTCCGCCAGACAACTGATCAATCGGACGATCATGAAACTCGGTCATGCCAGTCACTTCGATGGCCCATTCAATCATGCGTTTGTCTTCAGCACGCATGGAGCCAAATCCTTTTTGATAAGGGAATCTTCCGTAGGAGACCAGTTCCGTTACTGTAAGTCCCTCGGGTGCCGTAGGATTTTGTGGCAAAATCGCAAGCTGCTTGGCTACTTCGCGGGTGGATTGCTTATGAATGGACTTCCCGTCGAGCAACACGCTACCTGCTTTTGGATTCATGATCCGTGCCATCGTTTTCAGGATGGTCGACTTACCTGAACCATTGGCTCCAACAAGCGCAGTAATTTTTCCTTGGGGAATTTGAATATTCAGATCCTCAACAATCAGTCTTTCCTCATAAGCGATATCCAGCTTGGACGTCTCCAGACGAAACATGCGATCATCCCTCTCTCATTTATCCCGGTTATGTATTCCGGCTATCGATAACGAAAACGAATTTATATGTTCAGCGTATTTCCGGCACAACAAATCTTCTATACTAAAGATACTGATAATCATTATCATTTGTCAACACCAAAAACCAATCTCTTCGCTTTGTTTTAGGACATTTCGGTCTGTTTTAAGGGTTCTACTGTCGGGATTCCTATGATTGTTGTGAGAGCTTTTCTCAATGTATACGCGCTTTTTATCGCTGTTGTTCAATCTCCAAAGTTTCTGAATCCAGGGCATTGTGTCTGATTTGTGAACAACCATAATTCTATTCCTTATTTTCTAACAGAACTTGGGACGCATTTAACATCATTCTCTTCTCATCTATAAATCCGGACTGCTCGGATTGAAAATAGGCATTGAGCACAATGGTCGCCTCTGATTCGGTTAACTTTTGAATTTGTGCTTGAGTGAGTGTGATCTCAACCTGTTCCGTATACCATTCCTCATTCGTCAAGTTTGTTGTCAGTCCTTCGCTTGTCGTTGTCCATGGCGGAAGAATGGTCTTCCCTTTCACCTGTATATCTACCGCAAAAACATGCTTGGAATGCAGAATCACATGACCGGCATCATTTCCCACATACTTCAAACCTGATTGAAAAGTGAACGTATGATCATCTGATTTCTGAATGGCGAATCGGAGCATGTACTCCCCTATTTGTTTCGTTGCAATCACTGGGCCGCCATCTTCTTTTTGAATATGATCCGGCTGTGCGTCTCCCCTTGAAGTGTTCGAACAACCCAAGAGCACAATACACATCAAAAGTATGAAATACACACGCATCATTGGTTACCTGCCTTCATTTTATTATTAGAATAGCTCCTCTCATGTCAGACATCTCCGAAAACCAGAAAGTTGCATTTTTTGATAAATATAAGAACTCCCTAAATTATTCGTGAGAAATGAAAATTAAAAAAGATGACCCCGACTACATGCCAAGGTCATCTTGCATTCTTTCAATTTGGTTATAAACATATCATTACGCTACGGCTACAGCTTCGGCGCTGGCATCAGGTTGATTACCAACGTACCCATCTGGACACTTACGATGTCTTCCGGATTAATATCAGCAGGTAACGTCATCTGCTGCCCATAGGGATACAGGCGATCCGCTTCAGCGACCGTTAGCTCTCTTGATGAAGTCGAATCTGATCCCACCGCTGTGTCCGAAGTATCGGACGATGTGGTGTCCGTTCCCTGTTCGCTATCTCCATCAGCATCTGCGGAGCCAGATGTATTCCCGCTTTCTCCATTCATTTCTGCATCTGCTGCTTGATCTGTAGTGGAATCATCCATCGTTGGTGTACCTGTCCCCTGGTCGGAGTCCTCTACCTGCTCTTCATCATTCACAGAGCCTGTAGACGTATCCCCAGAAGTTCCTTCAGATGAACTCGTATCTCCTGCCGGTCCCTCCGCATCCGGTTCCTCATTTCGGTTAAAACTCTCCCAATCAGCCGCCGCATCAACCTCCTGCGTTGTGCCATCCTGCATGGTTAATTGGAGCGAGCCGGGCGACAACGCATTACTGTCTGCTTCATTCCTGAAACGGAGCACCAGCTGTGCATCTGTGTTCGTCCCGTCTGCCTCGGATGCCGGAATTACATAAGCGATCTGCTCTGCAAGCTGCACCTCAGGCTCGGCCGGAACCACGGGCTCCTGTGTCTGTGGAGGTGCCGCTTCTGGCGATTCTGTTTTATTCACCGTCAGTGCATACGTAACCCCGGTTATACCCAGAATCAGGATGACGATAACCGATCCGAAAAATAGGTTCTTTCTTTTGCCCGTCAGCATGCGCACAAGCGGTGAAGATAAATCCGTTTTGGCCCGATCGTAGGCCGGCTTCATCGTTTTACCCGCTCTCGCATAATACGGCTTGAACGAAGACTTGGACTTGAAGGCTTCCCGATCATGTTCCTTGAAATAGGCTACAATGGCGTCCGAATACGCTTTGTTCGCCTGGGAGCCCCGAATAAACAACCGCTGATTCCCCGACCATTCGAAAAATGAATACAAAACGTCCGCACTGCCAGCACTGCTTCGGACAAACTCAATCAGCCCCGCATAGTCCAGCTTGCTGCCGCTCCCTCCCCGGTAGAAGGCCAGCGGCAGCGCATCATATGCAGGTGTTCCCGGATGATTCCGCAGTTCGTCCGCGAGCCAGCGGCGTGCCCAACGCTGGAGTTCATTCCGCTCCGCAAGGCTCAGCGATTCCAGTTCCTCTTCTTCACGTCCTTCACCGCTCAGCCACGCTCTGGCCGCCAGCATCATGTTCGTACGAGCGGATACATCCTGGCCCTGACGTGCCGCCCAGTCACGTACCTCGCTGCTGTGCAACAAAATATCTATGCTCAATAGCTGCTCCCGGTTCACCCGTTCCAGATCAAGATCCTGGATCAGAAACAGATTAATGACATATGCCAGCTTATCGGCAAGACGTGTCAGCTCCTCCTGATAAGCGGATAATCCTGCTGATTCGGCTCCCCTCGGGCGGCCGGACCTGGTCACAGTCTCAGACTGCCCAATTCGAGCTTTAATTCCATCGTTGACCAACATGTCAGAGGAAACCCGGTCGAGCACACTCACCCGCTTGAGCGCGTCATTCGCAGCCTGAACCGGATTCGGCGCAGAACATAATCGTTCACGCAGCTCCGTGGCTGTCCGTTCCAGCAGGAAGCTGTTGTGCACTGCAGTTGTATGCTTGGTTACCCAACGCTCGACCACCCCTATAACATCCGATGCGGTTTCCGTACGTTTCAACTGACTGTCCAGATAAGGCTCAAACAGCAGCTTCGTCAGTGATTCATTGACCAGTACTTTATCGAAGAATGCAAGGCTCAGCCCAGAATCGCGATCCAGTAAAGCATACAATTCCTGTACGGCAATCATCCGTTTCTGAGACCTGGCATTGTTAACCGCATAGATGAAATAGTCCACGATCCGGGACTGAACGACAGGCGCAGCGACACGGAAGTACTCCGCGATGCGTGCAGCGACCGTTTCCTCGGGTACATTCTCCCTTTTAACGCTGTCGAGCTCCCGGCTGAGCAGGGTCAGGAACAGTTCATTCAGGCGAGAACGCCGCTGGGCTCCGCCTTCCGGCTTCAGATAGGTAAGCAGTCCGCTTAGGACCCCGCCCTTATTATTCAGGTAGAGCTCTTCCATCCCTTGCTCAAGACGGTAAAACACGGACAGTTCCCCGTAAGCTTCAATGGAAAGCTCGCGTCCTGGTTCTGTGCCGGATAACATCTCATCTGCAAAGGTATAGAATGAAACTGCCGTTTCCGGCTCCTGCAGCAGTGACCAGGCAAACTCCGCATAAGGAAGCTGGGCTACCGATGCTTCCGCATGGGTTACCCTCCCGGTAGCCAGATCGAAGGTAAAATCCTTCTCCGTGTTCCGGTCTTTGGGACGGAGCGTTCCCCGCTCTACAAACTGAAGATGGACTCCCTTCTTGGCCTGTGGCTCCTTGGCAAATGTCATGAAGCCGAGCTGCCGCCTGAACGCGTAAGGCAGCGCAGCAAAGAGCAGGCGAAGCAGTTCCTTGGCTCCAGCCGTGATCTCCTCAGCAGGCAGGTCCAGCGCAATGTATACCTTTCGCCGGGTCGATACGGCCTGCATGACCGCATAGAGCAAACGCTTGAAGAGAGTTTCGTTCATTTTCAGTGCGCCCAAAATATCGGCTGGTGCTACTGCACGGGCAATAGCTCCGGCTCCCAAGCCAATCCCTTGCCCATTTAATGGCGCACCCGGCAATTCAGTCAGGGCAGGCAATACCGTACCTTGTTCGATGTCATATGACGTGGCGAATACAGCATCCAGCCAATTCCCCTGCTTCATCTGTTCTTCGGAGCGTTCCGGAGACAGGACATAGTTATGTGCAAAAAAGGCGCTGCGCAGCCCGGTGAAATCTGCAGACTGGTACACATTTTGCCCAAGAATCGTTTCCCCGCCCTCCAGATGAATCAGATGAATGGATGACGGGAACTTCGCCTCGTCCTTCTCACTCCGGCCCGTCAGCTCCGCTGGAGCGTCATAGACGCAATAGGGATGAAGAATTTTTTTGATAAAAGAAGGGTCCAGTCCCGGCGATGCCGCAACCGTATCGAAACCCTCCGTTGTGCGAAACACCCCGCGCCGCTCTCTTGTGTACATCTGTTGTTCAATTGGCGGGGTCATGGAAGAACGCATCATCCCACTCTCCCCTCAATGTACTTCAGCTTGTACAGCAGCCACAGAAACGGCTCGTCCACCCGGATGGGACTCACGACACCCTGAAGCTTCATATCCACCGGATTGCTGCCCAGCGCAGATACTGCGAAATAGGCCGTATCCTTGAAGTACACATCCATCGTGCCTTTGAATGGACGGTCCACCTTCTCGATAAAACGCCGGATCTCTCCGTCGATATTTTCGAATTCGGTCAGATCAAACCAGTCGCGGTGTACCATATTGCGGAATACATTGCTGTTGGATTTGATATAATCTCCCTCTTCATCCTTGAGGGAGTGCAGCATGTCGCTCTTGGTAAGCACAACGGCCGTAGGAATATTCGTCTTGGCTTTATCCTGATAGGCGATGAAATCACCGAACAGAGTCAGTACGACATCACGCGGCTCATCATATCGTGGGGTCCACTCGCCCGGCTCGTTGCCGAGGTTAATGCGAATTTTGTCCCGAATCGAACGAATCTGAAGCGGGTCCACCATAAACAGGATACCCGCTGAGTTCTTGATATGCTGTCCATGCAGTCCCAGGTAATCCTGCTCAACCATACCCTCGCCGGCCACGTCAAAAAAGACCAGGGTCAGCGGTGCTTTATCTTCATCCTTGAACACAAACTGAAAAATAAACGGCTCCTGCAGCTTCTCTTTTTGCGTCGAATCCAGCAGATTCCCCCGCTCGAACAGCGGTTCTTCGTAATCTGCGCGGAACCTGCGGCTAATCTCCGCATTCAGCGGCATGCAGGCTGCATCGAAGTGGTCAGCGGTATAGTGCTGCAGCGTATGAATCAACGATGTCATGTACACCGACTTGCCCACCTGGGATGCACCGATAATGGAAATGATATTGCTTGGTGCCTTGCCTGCCGTTACCGGCAGCTCATTATGGCAGTGTGGACACAGCCGGCGCCGCGTAACTACACCGTACCGGTCATTCAGTCCCATCACAATGTTATCCGAATAAATGCGATGTTCTTCAGGCACATCATGCGGAGCCAGAACGGCTTCCATATCAAATACGGTATCCAGCCCAAAGCGTTCGCGATACCGATTCAGCTTCGCATCTTCCCCCAGTGCATAATCTTCATCGTCGTCCCGGTGATGGGCAGCCCGGAACACCACCTCTTCCGGTGAAAACTTGCTGAAGCAATAAGGACATACAATATCGTAAAACGGCGGCCGTTCTTCCGGCTGCTGTCTCTTCAAAAACCGACTAAAAAAACTCATAGCCACTCCCCTCCCTGTTCAGGCAGCTCGAGTCTGCCTCACATTCATCTAGTCTGATATTAGGCGGTAAACGGCTCCGTATTTCGGTCCGTCCGTGAAGAACAGCCTCACATAGTCATCCTTGGCTACTTCCACGGGCGGCATCTCGTTTCTTCCTGGAGCAAAATCACTGACAAAAGGGTACACCGTGCCGTCTTCCTTGTTCAATGGAACTCCGCCCTGCTTGCGTACATAACAGAGCGCTTCCTTAGGCACCGGCACTTCTGCCGTTACGGTCATGAGTACACTTTTTCGTTTTTGAAAAAAACCACTTTTGTATCGAATGGAAAAATGGATATCGGCCTTGCCTGCGCTTGCAATGACCGTATTCTCGTCATTCAGCTGACGCAGCAGCACCGGACCGTCCTCGTCCATTCGGCAAACATGCACCGTATACCGAATGGCGCCAAACCCTGTCATCCGGTCCATATATCCGTTACTCGCCTTGTATTCTTCTCTCGTATACAGCTTTAACTTGCCTGAAGCAGTCTGGTCCCTACTCTGCTCGTCACCAACCAACTCAAGCTCCAGCCGTTCCACGTACACAGCTTCCACACCTTCCGGCCAAAGCCAGCGAAGCGTACAATAGCCATCGTCCACCGCAAGTGTAAGTCTGCGAATCAGAGGCACCGAAGGGTCCGCATCTGCAAATCGCATGTGTCTCCAACCTCCCGATGTTTAAAATCCTTTGCTGCGTGTATCTCTCGCCCGCTGACCGAAACCGTCTGCCGACGGGGTTCCCCTGCCCGCTTCACGGCGACCCCGGCTGCTCCGCGGAGTATTCTCCTTGATGGGAATGATCCAGGTAAACAGCGTAAGCACAGCCGATAGTATGAGCATCGCACCGAATCTTACAAACGTATCACCAACAGGCGATCCATCCAGCCCCCATTCCAGCAAGAGTCCTGCAAGCAGGCCTGATACCGCTCCACCAATACCGAAGCTGACAGCCAGGTGGCGGTTATCGAAGACCAGCCCAAGCGATACGCCCAGCGCTATACCAATCAGCAGCATAGCGGCAACACGGAAGATCGCCAGATAGGTACTGTGTTCCATCATGCCCGTACGTTCGGTCACCAATGTCCGTTCATCAATCGTATCGTAAATTTGCTGAAATGCCATGTTGAGACCACCGGAATCCGGTACGTCATAGTACATGCCGCCTGTCTGCTGAGCAATGTTGCGCAGCAAGTCGGTGCCGGATGGATCTACCAGACTCAGACCGACGGTGTTGACGGCAATCTGTTCATTCGCATATTCGTCCAATATGTCTGAGGTATCGGCCTCGCTGAATCCATCCGAGAGCAGTATGGCAACCGTTCCGCGTTTAGGGTCCTGCTTGCCTTGGATCTGCTCCATGGCTTCCCGGAGCACGGCATCGAAGTTTGTACCGCCTGACGTTGTGACAATGCCGTCGATCTTGCTGTTTACCTCGTTTTTGGCCGCTTCACTATCCAATGCGATAAAGGGCTGCAGCAGCTGCGGCTGATCATCAAAGGTGAAGACCGCAACCTGCTTGTCACTTTCCATTTGATTGATCAGCGTCTTGGCTGCTTCGAAACGCCCATTATCGGGGTCCGTATCCGTCATACTGCCCGAGTTGTCGATCATCAGCACGATGTCTTTCACCTGTTTCACACCGCCTGGATTGATCTGATACAACAATTGAAAAACCAGCCCAACGACAAACAGCAGAGCAAGCGTTGCCGGAACGAGCAGTTTCCACGATAACCCAAGATATCTCAGCTTCCAGGAAGACCCGTTCAGCTTGGGCGAGATCATCTCGGCGAGCAAACAGAATAGACCCACACTCAGCGCCAGTACACCGAAGTATAATCCCATCAGCAGCAGGCGCGGCATTTCCCCGAGCCACTGACGCAGCATGATTTCTCCTGCCGCAAATCCCACGGCTCCGCCAATCAGGCTGAACAGGACCAGGAGAAGATTGATTTTTCGCTGCATGTTCGCATGCATCCTTTCCAAACCAGCCTATCGTAGGCTGAATTAATACCAGAGTTGATCTGATATGTCGTACTACCGCATGGGTGACAGTTTATCAGCCAAATCGGAGGGGTGTAGCTCATAACCGTTCTCCGTATACGAGTCGTAATAAACCTTGCCGTTGCGATAGACCATCAGATCCTCCAGATGGAACCCTCCCATCAGGTTCAACTTTTCCACACCACTGCTGCGCTCTTCGTACACGACACCCAGCTTATAGATGCGTGACGTTTCCTCGGCATGCGCCGCATAATCCATGAAGGCACTGTGATGATCACCAAAGAAATACTTTTCTTCATATCGATGTTCCTGTGTGTAATCAAATACCCGTATCCGAATAACCGCCTGATCTTCCAGCGTACGATACAGCCTGCGGAACAGATCATCACGGGTCAATACGTTCTTGTCCCCATAAGCAATGGTTACATTCGCCCGCTGCAGCAGCTCTTCCTCAAAAGGTACCCTCAGCGGTTCCGCTGTGAGCAGTAATGTGTGGCATACCTCCATCAGACGCTGAAGCAAACGCTCATTGCCTTCGGCAGCAAGCCGGTTTATGTCTCCCATATAACGATCCTCAAACCATACATCCCGTCCGCGCTTGCCCTCCAAATCGGCTATCAACGCTTCTGTCACCTTGCCGTAATACTCCATCACATTCTGTCCGATGTATTCGTCCGCGGCAGCGATACGCTCTTCTGCCGTCTCACGCAGCATGCGTTCCAGTGCTTCCAATGCTGCCGTTACGCTGCGGCTGAAGCTATGAAGCTCTTCCATCTCTGAATCGCAGATCCGGAACAACTGCAGTTCATTTTCCAGACGTAACAGTTCGACTTTGGGTACATACACTCTCTCCAGCAAACAATCGATCAGGTTCCTTACGTTCTGTTTGTCGCGGAACAATGCCCGTTTGAACGACTGATCCTCCACCTGCTCCTGCTGGCGCTGTTCCAGCAGTGCACGTGCAGAATCCAGCTGAACGGATTTATCACGAATGAGTCCCTGCAGGGCCTCACGTACGCTTCCGGGGCTGCTGTCACTCCATGAAGCCCACTGAAAATAGCCAATCTCCGGATACTCCGTCCGTGACTGCTCCGCTTGCCGGCGCAGGGAGCCCTGGCTGCTGCGCTGACGCAAACGTTCTTCGGCCGGACGCACCATGTTATCACGGAAGTACGCTTCAGCTCCCTGACCGAATAGCGCTCGCTCTGCTTCACGCAGCGATAGCGGCTTCAGATCGGAGAAGCTGACGTTATGCGTCATAATGCCGCTCATGCCGCCCACCAGATCCTGTTCAGGCAGCAGGCCTTCGACCTTACGCTCAACGGATGCCGCATCCAGTCCGAAGAAAGCAAGCTTGTCCTTCATACTCCATTCGGGTTCCTGCCGCATCCGATCCAACAGATATCGGTACAGATGATACAGGACTGCGAGCGCGATTGGTTTGTTTGGCCGTCTGATCTCGGCAAAACCTGCACTCGCATAGCCATGCTGGTCCGAGGTGGTACGAATATTGTTTTTGAATGACGTATTGTTATAGGTGTTGGCTCCTGTGCTTGCAACAGCACCAAATGCATCGGGATCCTGTTTCCGGTTCTTCAGCAGGCAGATTCGGCAGATAATCTCGGCATTCTCCATCCATCCACCGGTTACACCGGTTCCGCGCTCATTTTTGTCTGACAGGATATAGACGAGATCAAACAAAGGCGAAGAAGGATGCTCCACCGGAATCGAAATGCCATCTTCCGTCACTAACAGATTGCCGCTGAACGTATAGTCCAGCGCCTGCATGTAATCCAGTTCACGCAGGAAAGCGAGTCCGGCTGCACTTGCATATCCGAAGGAATCCACCTGCTCCATTTCGCTGACCAGCACATGCAGATCCGTCTGAACCGACTTGAAGGATTGGGCTAGAATGATTTCGGTCAGCTTGGTCAGTTCGGGCAGGAGCACATTCAGCGGATCATCCGCCCTTGTGACAACCGTCACGTAGATCCGGTCAAACGATGAATACAGCCGCCCGTATTCAGCAATCCGGTTGCTCACCCGGCGTAACGTGCGATTCAGACCGAAGAGCGCCTGCTCCGAATCGTGAAAGCTGCGGTGCACATCCTTGCGCATGGTCTTGGAAGGCCGCTCCGCCTGTACGGTGGTTAGAGGCAGGGTATGATGGGTCACCTGACCATCATCCGATGAATCAAGATGTTCTCGTCCCCCCTGGCCTTTCCCGCCCTCCGTTCCAATGTGTAGATACACCACGCCTTCCCCGTTATCCCACTTCAACTGATTGATCTCTCGCACTGCAGACATGGCCGGTTCGACCAGGTCGCCTATAAAAAGAAACAGGGCCGGGTAATGGATGCTGCTTCGTCCATCACCCAGGCTGCCTTGCCGCTCCTGCTCTGCCGCATACTGTGCCGCATACTTCTCCAGGTCACGCTTCAGGGTATTGTTCATACTGAACTCCCTCCCGGCCGCCATGTTACTTCAGCCTTCTGCGAATGTCATTCAGCTTCGACGACATCGTTCTGTAGAATTGATAGATGTCTTCACCGTTCGCCAGCTCCACGCGTTCATATTCCAGACGGTCGCGGGATTCCATGAACAGGGCAGCCAGATCATCCAGTTTCACCAGCAGCGGAGCAATGTCCTCCGAAGCCGTTAATTCGTTATCCCGGCGGGAAGCTTTGCGCAGCAATGTGCTGCGATCTTTCTCGGACAGACCACGGAAGTTGCCAAACACTTCATACTCGGCAAAGTTGCGGCTCTTCATCAGGTTCGCAAACGGCTCCCATGCATCTTCTTCCGGATCACGGTCATAGACGTAGAGCGCGCCTTTTTTGACGATCGTGTCGGTATACAGAGCTTCGATGAAGCGGTCATACCACTGCTCCTCGTCCTGATATTGGGCAAGAATGCCTTCGAGTTCAGCAACTTTGGCCGAGATGGCATTCATTTTCGCCAGTTCCTCACGTACCCGTGCGATGAGCTGCGGGGAACGTACCAGGTTTTCTTTTGCCATATCCTCATTAATACTACCGAAAATATCCTTAACCCCTACACGCGGCAGGCCTTCAGATTGCAGACGTTTCAGTTCCGTAACCGCCCGTTTCACTTCACCCAGATTCGGGGTCGTTGACGTCAGACGCATGTCGTAGGCATTCATCTTCGCGGACAGGTCAAACGGCTCTGTTGTGACAACGGCATAACGGTTGCTCGTATTTTCATCGATCGTTTTGGCTGTAATGATGTTGTATCCAATCGCTTGCTCAAATTCGGTACGTATGCGGGCGTTATACTGCTTCACCCGAGCATTCTCGTATACATCGCCCCAAGACTTTTCCGGAATTGGAGACGGCAGGTAGGTCCAGTTGTTTTTCTCCGTCTGTACCAGATGGCGGCCAATGCCTTCCTTGTCCAAAATGGTGCGTTCATAACTTTCTTCATATACTTTGAGCGGCGTATACACAAACAGCGGCACCCCGTTGCGCGTGTTCAGCCAGAAAATCCGGTTGCGGACTTCGCTTTCCTTGACCGTAAAGTGGGATTTGCCGACCGCATTGTTCTGATAGTTGCGAATCCCTTTGAGAATGCCCGGTGCCTGTGTCGGCACAGAGACAAATCCCCATGACGGGAAATGCAGACTGCCTGTGCTGTTGCTCAGGTTGAACACCGGAACGGCTTCGTCATCCAGCTTGCCTGCAATGTGACGCTCCACGAATTTCTCGACAGACTCGTCCTGCCCGTATTTGATCACCAGGAAATCTTCCATGGAACGGGTAATGAGGTCCCCGAACTTCTCGGTCAGGAAGTCTGAAATGGAGCTGACCACGTCAATCTCATTTTCCTTCACCCACTGGTTCGAGTTCTCCAGCAGTTCACGGGAGAAGTCACGGATCAGATCATCCGTATCACGCTTGTCCAGCAGCCCATCCACCACATTGACGATATCCGGTACACTAACCACATTCCAGTAGTATGTTTTATTTCCTTTGTGATCGGACTGTTCCTCGCCACGCGTCAAAATATCTCCGTTCTTGGAGAAAATCGAGCTGAGCGCATTCAGCGTCTCCGTAAATACGTTGTAGATGCGGCTGTTCTCCTGATTGAGCAATTCGTACAGATCTTCATAAAACTCGATCATCTGATCGTTGCGCTCCACGTCGGCGTGCAGCCAGTATTCATGGATTTTTGCTTCAATATAAGCATTTTTCTTCTTCTCTTTTGAAACAAAAGCACTCTTCGCGTCGCCCAGTTTCTCCTCGGACTGCTCCTGTGCAGCTTCAATGTCACGCGGAATGCGGAACGCATTCTCACGCAGGGTTTCGATATACGACTGGATCATCTTCAGTATACAGAACCCTTTCTCCGTGTAGATCAGACGGGAGACGTAGAACGGACCCTGTTCGGGATGCAAAAACATACGCCGGATCTGTTCGGTAAACTGACCGGCAATCTCGCCCGGCAGCTGTTTCTTCGCCTTGATATATTCCTCACGGGCACGGGCCAGGAAGTTCTGCTCCAGCTCGGTGTCCATGTTCACGACCTGTGATTTCACCACATTTCCGTACGACAGACGTTCGCTGTTCTGATAACCCGGCAGTGGTTCAGGCACGCGGGATTCGAAAGATTTCACGACACTTTCGAGATCGATGCCCAGCTTGCGGGCAAACTTCTCCGTGTCCTCCTGGTTCGGTGCTTTGGAGAACATGGTGCTCATTTTGTCGAACATCCGGTAAGCCAGATAGGTGGTCATCTCTTCAATCGGGAGTACGGCCGAAGAGGCACCGATAATGTTGTAATCATAGTTGGCCGGATAAGCCTTGTTCATCTGTGCAATGTTGGTGCGAATGTTACTGATATAATCGTGAATCGCAAATTCTTCGCCCGACTGCTTCTCCTCGCTGGCCATAAAGTTGGTGATGTTCTCAGCCGTAACGTTCATGCAGTAGTCATAGGCGTTCTCCAGCAACTTGCCTTCCGTATTCGTTGCCGAAATCAGATGACACAGGTTAAATGGCGGCAGCGGTGAATTTACGGTCAGAATATTGCCGTATTTCTGTGTGAAACGCTCCCCGCGGCTGTCTACGTTCATCCAGTAATCCAGCTCTTTGAGGGCAGCGTACCCGTTCTTGCGAATGTATTCGCGGGTGTGTTCGCTCAAGCTTTTGTTCGACAGGTTCACGTCTGGCGTAAACAGGTATCCCAGCGTATTTACGCGGTCAATCCCGGCAGAACCATGATCGCGTTCGATGATGCCGCGCACGATATAGGAAATATCGAGGAAGCAGCCGCTGCCCGTACCACCGGACAAACCGGTAAGCAGGAACACCATCAGCTTTTTGTTGGTGCCTACAGACAGTGTTTTGATCTTTTTGTCGATCGCCTGCACGACCTGATTAATCTTGGTGAACAGCAGCAAACGTCCAGCCTGACGTACACCTGCTGCTCCATTCATACCGTCCGTGATGCTCAGTTCCGGAGACAGCCAGTCTGTAATATACGGCTCCAGTACGCTGCGGTTCTGCAGCAGTCCACCGATCTCGGCATTGGACAACAGGACGAATTCGTTTATCGGGTCAAGTCCGATGCCTTTGTACTTCTTCGCACGATCCTGTTCGTTGGTTTCAAACGCGAGAAACTCCACGTTGTCCGGCTTGTCCATTTTTTTCTTGGATACCGGGTCCTGAGGAAGCTTGAAGCGGCGGTTAATCTGATATTTGAGACGCAGCAGCGCATCAATTCCCGTTCCCCCAAGACCAATAATCAGGATCGGGTTATCGATCGTGTCGACCCTGATTTTCTCGCTGACAATCCCTCCGCCAAGCGATACGTCCAGTTGCTGAATATGTTCTCTGACAATTGGTTTCATACCATGTCCTCCCTTTGGTTAACACACATATGCTTCAATGTATACAAGTTGAAATCAAAGATATCTACACTTGCCACTTCGATGTCAGAACAACCTTCCGATCGCTGTTATCCCCAGATTTTTTGATTCACTTTTACAAAGGTGAAAATCCGGTGATAAAGGCGAAGAACATGCTCCCGAAGCAGCTTTCTTACAGAATGCTTTTAGCTCCGCTTCTTCAGGTTATTTCTGCCCTCTACGTTCTCGTGTAAATGTATATTTCAACTTATATAGCTTACATTCACTTATCCATTTGTTTCTTTTAGACCAGGTACTCAATCAAAATGGTTTTATCCGCCTGTTGCAGCGGGATGCTCAGTTGGTCACCGTTCTTCAGTTCAACGCCTGAGCTTGCATCAACGGCACGTCCGGATTTCTCCAATGTACCGCCTGCGGTGTTGCGAATGATAATTCGATCCCCATTGCTGGGCGTAAATACATATTTCTCGGTTTCCTTCAATTCCGGATCGAGCTGTAACAGCTGATGCAGATGGAATCTGCCCCGGAAGGAAGCCAGCTTTTTGTATTGCGGATAGGACTTGTCTCCGGTGTTCTCATCGCGGATTTCGATAATAATTTGTCCGACAAAACCACGGTTTTTGCGTTTCAGCCAGCCCATCAGGAACCAGGCACCAACGGCAATCACCAGCAAGGCTACGACTCCCAAAATAACGGGTAACCATGGAAACGGCTTGTCCTGCGCACCACCTGAAGTGGTCGGCTGCGTTCCCGTGCCTGCTGCACTGCCCGCATTGATGGTGATCGGAGCACTTTCACGGTAAAAGCTGTCTTCTTCCGCACGAATCACCAGCTCATAGTTATGATTGTCCGGCACTTCAAAGGTACCGGCAAAGCCGCTGCCCGTATTTTCCAGCGGTTGTTCTTCGCTCTTGCCCGTATCCAGATCAGTCACGACCAATGTCGCCTTCATATCGGCATACAGATCATTATCCTGAAGCGGCTGGCCTCCATTTTCCAACTTGGCTGCCAGATCCACATTGTCACCTTTCGTATAGGACTTGGTCTTAATTGGGTCCACGACGAGCTGCAGATCATAGTTGAACAGCAGGTTGATATCAATGCTGTCTTTGGGAGCCCCTTTTACCCGAAGTTTCCAGTCTCCCTCCTGCGGCTTGAGAAGCTTCACCAGTGAATAACTTTTGGATGTGGAGAGCTTGGCTTCATCCGAATTCAGGTCCACCACTTTGCCGGAAGGATCGGTCAATTCAATCTGCACTTGCTTAGAAGACATAATCGAGATGTTCGCTTCAAGCACGCTATCATTCGGCACATTCACGGTAACTTCCTGATAACTGCCGTTCCCTGTGATTGAAGGCAATTTCACGACATTCAGCTTGGCGTGGTCTGCAAAAATCTCACTCAGAATCTGCGGCAGATCATCCGGTGTATTGGTTATGAATGACTTGCCTCCAGTCTGCTTGGCCAGATCAGCAAGTGCATCCTTGTTCAGTTTGCCGTCTGCGTTCAGTCCGATCGTATATACCGGAATGCCCTGATCCTGTGCTTCCTTGACCGCCTTGGCCAAATCCGCATCCGACTCTGCCTGCGTGCGGCCTTTGGTATCGTTAAAATCGTTGTTTCCGTCAGCCAGCAATACAATCATTGGGGAATGCGAAGCATCAGCACCATGATTCAGTACATTCACCGCTTCGGCTACCCCGACAGAGATATCGGTATATGGCCCTCGGCCGAGCTGATCAATAAAGTCTTTCAGGCTGCTCTTGTCCGCATCGGACTGAATCTCCAGCATTGCCTTTTCCCGCTCGACCTGATCGGTATAAGCAACGATCCCTACCTTGTCCCCCTGGACCGGCAGCATATCAATAAACATTTTCATGGCTTCATTGCTGATCTTGTCACGGTCACTTGTATTCATCGAGTTACTTACATCGGCTACAAGTACCGCGTCGATCCCGCTCGTCTGTGCCTGAGCAGCTGCAGCTTGGGGCAGCATCGTCTGAGGCAGCAGCAGCGTAAGAAGTGTCAGCAGAACCAGGGTTCCACTGAGCCAGCATATTTTGCTTGTCCGCAGCATTGGGTGTACTCCTTCACGTTTGAGATTAAAATGGGAATAGTTTATTATAGGCGTCAAGCCTTAAGGAAATCTTAACAGTCTACTAATATATTCTGAAAAGCACCCCTATCTTGAGTTACAGTTTTGTAATGACTGACAAAAATCCACCTATCCAGCGCTTCGGTTGGCATTTTAATTCCAACTATGGAAATATGATATAGTTATTGGCAGCAAACTGCAATCATACAAAACCGAACCTACTGATTTACACTAATCTGCATAACAACTATGCCTAGAAAGGAATCGACTATGGTTACATACGGATGCCTCGCCATATTGTTTCTTTTTGTCCTTATAAAAGGGGTCTCCCTTTATTTCCAGGGCCGCAAGCCCGTGACACGGGAAGATTCGGACCGTACCCTATACACTATACTGAATGGTGAGCGTGATTAAGTATGAGTACCAAACAAGTGGTATCCATCAGACCTTTTAAGCGAACGACACATGCTTTTGAAAAGCTGCATGTCTGCAAGCGTTGCGGGCAGTATACCTGCCTGTGGGAAGAGGAGTGTACTTCCTGCGGTCGCAGTGCCCTGGTTTCTATCCAGGAGCGTGCCGGATCACGGGTGAAACGCCGGGTCGCTCGCGATCTGTTCCTGGCCGCCCTACTTGGAGCTGCAGCCACCTATTTTGGCGAAACCACAGATCAGACCATGCTGGCAGCCACGGTAACCCTGCTGCTTGTCGGATGGCTTATCTTCATGCATCACCGTTCCTTCCCAGCCCAGCAAAACCGGCAAATGAAGCGCATGTTAAACGAAGATCGGGAGGATATCCGTCAGGGCATCAACCGAAACTGGGCTCTCGTGGCCGAAGCCCGCAAAGAAGACGAGGCGCTCGCTTACGAGATGCTTCGCGAGATTGGTTCACTTGTCTACAACGACCGGATTCGTCTTCAGCAGGTTGCCCTGCTGCAATCCTTCGTGCTGCGCAGTGATATGGATCTGCAGCTTCAACCTCTGCTGCTGCGCAGCTTCGAGCGGCTGCTGGCCGAGTATATCGGCGAAATTGCCAGACTTAAACCGGAGTTGATTCGTGAGGATGCAATCCGGTATATTGCCACATACGAAGTTAACATTTTGCAGCTGCACAATGGAATTCAGATTTTGACTGCCGTAGCAGCTGCCGCCGTGCGCAAAAGCAAATATATTGAGTTGTTCCCAAGTCTTATTACCCGCTACGCTCGCTTTATGCCCAAAGACCGGTTTATGCGGCTGTATCGAACCCTTGAGCTGTATCCAGGGAAGGCACGTGGCGGTCTGGCCGAATCCGTTGGGAGAGTGTATAACGAGAAATATCGGAATGACTATGCAGATATCCATTCCTAATAGGTGTTTTAGTGCAAAATGATTCCCTAAAATATAGACGATGGAATGTCTGCAAGCCCCTGCATCGATTTTGGGACAAGGCAGTACAGGAGCATCCCTTGAAAAACAATAACCTTTCTTCAACCCAAAAGCACCTTATTCTCTCTTGAGAATAAGGTGCTTTTTCCAAATGGTTTAATAACAACTTCGTGATCTGTCTGCCATGTCATTCTCTCTTTCGTGCCTTCAATGGATAGATCAGAACGTATGGGATCCAGAGCAGTACCGAGCACAATAAAACGCTTGAATACAGGGAGACGTACAATTCGGCCGCAGGCTCCGTATGATCCAGAAGCTCAAGGACCATACTTGCGACAAGCAAGTTTATAAAGGAACCTATGCCGTAGATGAGAATCTGTTTCCAGCGCAGCCTTTTGACCAATACAAAAAACAGCACACTCAACCCCATGATGCAGATACTGGGTGTTAGCCAGTGTTCCGCATCTATTTTCCCCTGCATTGCCTCCAAGCCCAGGTAATAAGCGACTCCCCACTGAAGAAGAAATACAAACCAGCCTAAACCGACATTCCTGAATGCCGAGGAGTTACGTTCCTTTTCTTGATATGCTCGCACTCTCTGCAAGAACTCTTCTTCCTCTTCTTTGGACAGAGTGCCTTCTTCATAAGCTCTGCTAAACTCTTCATCCACCCTGTCCAAGTAAGTGTAAAATTGCCCGTCCACATTCCCCTTAAACACAAATGGCTTTTGATCCCTGTCATTCAGGAGCTTATCCAGCAGCTCTACTTCTGACATTCGGTCTGAAGTGGGCTCTGCCGTAAACTTCAGCTGAACCCCCAGCGAGGTTAGACGTTCCAGCCATGTCTCTGCATCCTTATCATCCAGAAAAGAGACGCTGTGGACTCTCCGCTTCATGTTTTGGTCATAAACAAAGTGAATGACGGGCAGCATAATCGCTGTCTCCGGGGTTCTCTCCATATAAAAATGCATATTCTCCACGGCATGCCGGCCGTAATATACATGTTGAATGTGGGATATTTCAAATCGGTTATCCTCAGATGTGTAAGAATGAGGAGTCCAAGTGACGTAGCTTACCTCGTTCTGATCCATTTTCGTATATGCCGGGTGGTTATCCCGCCAAGACTCCATCCGCAAAGCTTGCATGGAACGATAGAACATCACAGCACCAAATGGAACAAGACCAAGCAGAAACCAGGTCGCCGCAGAAAAATAGATTACAATCAGCAGCAGAGGCACGACAACCATCGCGATCCCCATAGCCCTGTTTGTGGTCAGCTTCGATTTAACGGATGCTCTTATCGGTCTTTGTCTCTCTATCAGCTCTGAGACGTTGTTCTGGGAATTATCGTATTCGATCATATCCGCCTCCTTGATGAAATTCGGTATGTACTCCTAATCTGCCTTTCTCTTCATGCCATTGTCAGACGGAATTCCCCACTTCCTGCATACCCGCATTCTCCACATATGCACCATGGCATCCGAGCAATGAATCAAACACTTATTTTCACATATGTATCCAATACGTTCCAGAAGGAAGGGCGTTGCGTGCAATGCTGCCTATGAAAAAAGGGTCGCGACGAAATTCGTCGCGACCCTTACACCGAGCACTCGGTACATCTGTACCCGAGTCCTCTCATATTCTCGCCATGCTGCTGTCCTCTGCATGGCGTCAAACCCATCGCTCAGCACGGCTGCACCGCCGCTGGCGACAAGGTTTACCGTCCGCGACGAGAATCGCGGCGGTCACCTCTGGCCGGTCCGCGTCCTGCGGAATCCGGCCGGCGATTGCCCTCGCGTCCCTGCTTGCCCGGGCCGCCTTCACCGCCGCGGCCTGCGTTACGCTTGTCCGCGCTGCGGCCAGCCCAGCCGCTGCTGCGCTCCTCGCCGCTGCGACCCGCACCGCGCCCGCCTTGACCCGCACCGCGGCTATCGCTGCGTGCCGATCCACGGCTTGCGCTGCGCTCGTCGCCACTGCGGCCGCCGCTGCGACCACCGCTGCGTCCACCTTCACCGCCGCGGGAGCCACGGCCTCCACGTCCGCCTTCACTGCGGCCGTTACGGCCTGCGCCGCGACGGGCACTGCCTGTCCCGGCGGAGCGTCCACCCGAACGTTCATCATCACCTTGACTGTTGATGGAACGTCTCGCTGCTCCGGTTGAGGCAACCGGACCTTCGCTCGTCCACTGGATACGGGTCAGCTTCTGATTGGTTCCTTCCTCAATACGCGCAAGCTCCGGTCTGTCATGTTGTGTTGCAAACGTCACGGCAAGGCCCGTCCCGCCAGCACGACCCGTACGACCGATCCGGTGAATATAGCTTTCCGCGTCATGTGGAATGTCATAGTTGAATACATGCGTTACGCCTTCAACATCCAGTCCGCGTGCCGCCACATCGGTAGCAACGAGAATTTGCAGTTTCGCGTCGCGGAACGCTTTCATGACATTCTCACGCTTGGATTGGGAGAGGTCCCCATGAAGCTCGTCGCTTTCGTATCCTGCTTCGCGCAGATCTTCATTCAGTTTGGATGCACGACGCTTGGTCCGGCAGAAAATAATCGCCAGATATGGGCGATACGTATCAATCATGCCGCGAAGTGCATCAAACTTGCCACGATCCGTGCACTCGAGCACCTGCTGACGAATCTGATTGATCGGGATAACCGATTTCGAAGATACCTTCACATCTTCAGGATCTTTCATGTAATTTTTCGCCAAGTTGCGAATGCCCTTCGGCATCGTTGCCGAGAACAGCATCGTCTGACGTTTGTGTGGCAGTTCACGAAGAATGGTCTCCACATCATCCAGGAAGCCCATGTGCAGCATTTGGTCGGCTTCATCCAGTACCAATTTTCTCACGTTATCCAGCTTCAGCGTGCCACGGCGCAAATGATCCAGCAGACGTCCCGGTGTACCGATGACGATCTGAGTACCATTTTGCAGTTTGCGCAGCTGCTTCTCCACGTCCTGTCCACCATATACAGCAAGCACATGAAGCTTATCGTCATTTGCCGTCAGCTTCTTCGCTTCCTCTGTAATTTGCAGGGCCAGCTCACGCGTAGGCGCGATGATTAATGCCTGCGGCGAGCGATCCGATACGTTGATTTTCTGAATAATCGGCAGCAAAAAAGCCAGCGTTTTCCCTGTGCCTGTCTGTGCCTCAGCAATAATGTCACGTCCGCCTAACAGTACGGGAATTGAACGCTCCTGTACCGGTGTCGGCACGGCGATCCCCTGATGTTTCAGAATCTCGCACCATTCCGGGCGAATGCCCAGTTGTTCAAAGTTTGCCAATCGTTACACCTCTGTATGTTCATTTAGATAAGCCCATTTCACGTATTATTCCCCATGAAATGGATTTTCAAAAAGCAATCAGTCCGTCTGCTCTTTTTCTCCATACCGTGTAGTTTACACGTTTGTCCAGCAAAACAAAAGGGCACCGGACCTGTTCCGGTACCCTTTTATTGTATTTTATGACCTACAGGTTATTTATACGGATTAACCGTGGCTCTGCGAAGCCGCAAATCCGCTTCTCTCCAGCAAACGCGAGCTCTCCTCGTTCAGTCCGCGGAGATGCACCGTTTTGCCCAGTTTCGCATACTTGAATTTCACCTTGCCAATGGCGACCACCGCGGTGTTATCCCAAATATGGGACCCGCCAAAATCAATCGTGATCTCCTCCGGATCAGCCTCGGCATTGAATTCATCCACAAAGCGGGACGAAGAACCGAAGAAGAACGGTCCATGAACCCGATATACCTTATGTCCCTGCTCCTGACTGGAATGAACACGAATCTTGGCCTGTTTCCATCCAAAATGCAGGGCACTGAGCACAACGCCGACCAGTACCCCGATGGATAGATCGTTGGTAATGACGACAATAACCACCGTAATCACCATTACTAATGCTTCCGCGCGAGGGACACGTGCAATATTTTTGATAGAGCTCCAGTCAAATGTCCCGATACACACCATAAACATGACGCCAACCAGCGCACCCATCGGCACCTGTTTCACCACTCCGCTGAGCAGCAGCAGCAAGATGGCCAGGAAGGCTCCTGCAGTGAACGTAGACAGCCGTCCCCGTCCGCCAGACTTCACATTGATGACGGATTGTCCAATCATGGCACAGCCGCCCATGCCGCCAAATAAACCGTTGACGAAGTTCGCAATCCCTTGACCACGCACCTCACGGTTTTTGCTGCTTTTGGTCTCGGTCATTTCATCCACGATCGTAGCGGTAAGCAGGGATTCCAGCAAACCGACCAGCGCCATGGTAAATGAATAAGGCAGCAAAATCATCAGCGTGTCCCATGTCCATGCAATATTCGGCAAATGGAACATCGGCAGGGTACTTGTCAAATTCCCCATGTCGCCCACCGTTTTCACATCCAGATGGAACACTACTGTAATAATGGTCATGATAATAATGGCAATCAGCGGCGCTGGAACACTCTTGAAAAACCGTGGCAAAATATAGATGATCGCAAGAGTACCCGCTACCATCGCATACATGATCCAGTTCGCTCCCGTGAAATGCGTCAGCTGCGCCATAAAGATCAGAATCGCCAGGGCGTTCACAAATCCGGTCAGGACCGAGTGAGGCACAAACGTAATGAACTTTCCAACCTTGAAAATCCCCAAAATAAACTGAATAATACCCGTCAATATCGTAGCCGCAAACAGGTATTCCACGCCGTAATCTTTGACGAGACCAACCATTAGTACCGCCATGGCGCCCGTTGCAGCCGAGATCATTCCCGGTCTGCCGCCCGCAATCGAGATCACGATGGCAATTGTAATGGATGCATACAATCCGACCATCGGATCAACGCCCGCAATGATGGAGAAGGCAATGGCTTCCGGAATAAGCGCCAGCGCTACCGTAATGCCTGCCAGCACGTCTCCGCGAATGTTACCAAACCATTGTTGTTTTAACGTATTCATATGTTCTTGCCGTTCCTCCTACATGGTTAACCTCTTGGGTTGATTACCTGAATCGCAGCAGTATGGACCATCACTGACCAACCACGACAGACAGCACAAAACAACGGAACACTCCTTCCGCATCATAGTCTGTACGTGTTGAATGTAAGCTGCTCATCATCCCGGGAAAATCCCCCGAAATCATGGCGATCCCGTCTTATCCGTTCCAGCGCATTCCATATGATTCTGCTGCAACATTCAGGTTCTAGCTTGTAAGACACCTTGATCCTGATTCTGATGCCTCTGGTCTTCCCCTCTCAGAAAAACCGGGTCCGTTATGTACTGACCTATTATTATAGACAGAATGTGTTCTCTGCACGAACAGGATATGTCTTCGTAATTGGTATATAATCCTGAAATATCTCTATTTTTTATACTATTCCTCGACTATGCTCTGTTTATCTGCGGGATGCAGTAGGGATTATTTTCCGTTTAACAAAAAGAGCCGCTAATGCTCCTTCACCAAGAAGCGTTAACGACTCTCTCATCACAAAGTGAATCTAGAATTTTCCCGATTTAAATATGGAATAGAGCAGGAATGCTACCATCAGAATGGCGACCAGAAAGCCGATTTCAATGACCGGGATATCCCAGAGCATCGTTGACTGATGACTTATGGAAGAACCAATAATGAGTCCGACCATAATGATACAGAACGCAAGCAGCACAATGCTGAAAGACAACCGGTTACTGATCTGGTCCAGTCTCCGCATGAGCGCGTCCAGTTCAGGAACGCTGATCTCCAGCCTTAGCTTGCCTTTGCTGATAATGGAAGACAGCTGCCTCAGTTGCCCTGGTAGACCAATCACGCTTTCGGCCATATCTGCAGCACTGCGGAACAGCCTGTTCTTGATTCTGCTTGGGCTGAAGCGTTCCTTAAGCAGTTTGCGCCCGAAGGGTTCCGCCATGTCCACAATGCTGAGGGATGGATCCAAATGCTCAATTACACCTTCCATCGTGAGCAGCGATTTTCCCAGCAGCACAATATCAGCTGGCATAACGACCCGATGCCTTTGAGCGACACCAAACAGATCGTTGAGCGCCTGACCCACGCTGATTTTGGAAAAAGGAATGTCATAATATTTGCTGCGCAGCTTGTCCAGATCATTATGAAGACCGCGGAGATCCATATCATCAGGCATCATGCCCAGTTTCTCAATCGCCCGGATCATGCTGTCCGTGTCCTTGCGCATCAGCCCGATGATGAGCGAAGCCAGCTGCTGCTTCATCTCATCGCTTAGACTTCCCACCATGCCGAAGTCGATAAAAGCGAGTCGTCCATCTTTGAGCACCATCAGATTGCCGGGATGCGGATCGGCATGGAAGAATCCATGAATAAAGATCTGGTTCAACAAGGAATCCACCAGCCGCTGAGCAATGTCATTCAGGTCATGTCCACGTCTGACCAGTTCGTCACGGTCATTCAGTTTGATGCCCTCCACATACTCCATGGTCAGCACGCGAGAGGAGGTCTGATCCCAGTAGATTAACGGGATTTTGACCTTGTTGTCCTGTTGGTATTGCTGAGCAATCTTTTCCGTATTCCGCCCCTCGACCGTATAATCCAGTTCAGCCATCAGGGCCTGGGCATACTCCTCCACCATTTGCGGAATCTGGTACTGCTTCACCCAGTCCCATCGCTTCTCGGCCATAGCTGTGAGCTCACGCAAAATATCCAGATCACGCTGTACAATTCGCGAGATGCCGGGGCGCTGTATTTTGATGGCTACCGCCTCACCGCTTCGAAGCTTGCCCAGATGCACCTGTCCAATGCTGGCTGCAGCTACAGGGGTATCCTCGAACCGGGAAAAGATCTCTTCCAGCGGTGTATCCAATTCCTGTTCCAAAATACCCCGTGCCGTCTCCGAAGAAAACGGTGGCACCTGATCCTGCAGCTTCACCAGTTCGCGGATGACCGGCTCAGGCAGCAAATCTGCTCTTGTGCTTGCCAGTTGCCCCAGCTTGACGAAAGCCGGCCCCAGCTCCTGCAGCACAAGCCTGATTCGTTCACTCAGCGTTTTGGTTGTATGTGCTTCACGTGACATCCACCGCCGGGGTATGGCCAGCAGCTGGAACAGGCCCAGCTCCTCGACCATATAACCGAAGCCATGACGCACCAGCGCCATGGCAATTTCCCGGTATCTGCCGACATGTTTAATTCGCACAGCCATCTACTCGATCTCGTTTCCTTTAGCCGGAGGAGGAACTTCAAGTGGAGCTGGGGATGCATCTGGTTGAAGCTGTGGTGTGTGACCCAGTTCGGCGAGCTTTTTCTCCAGTACCGCAACGCGCTGTTCCAGACTGGTTACATCACTCTCGGACGGTACACCAACTTCCTGAAGCACTCGCTTGACCTGCTCATGAATCACTCGCTTGAGCTGGCCCTGTTCTTCGTCGCCCCGTTCCATCAGACGCTCTACCAAAGCTTTGGATTCTCCGGGCGCAAGTTCCCCGCGCTTGACCAGATCATCTACGGTTTTTTCGATTTTTTCCTTGCTTACGACGGTGAGACCCAACCCTAACGAGATCGCCTTTTTGAACAAATCGCTCATTCCTGTCATCCTCCTCTTCGTTGATCTCTATATTATACCCTTTATAACCAGCACAACAAAGAATCGGTCAGGTTACACGTAACGCGCTGCCCATTTGCCTGCCTGCAAAATCAACTGGCGATAGGATTCGTGTGCAAAAGAAGGCACATGATGTCCTGGCATGAGGTAAACGATCCGGCCCAGCCCATAGGTATGCGCCCAGGCTGCCGGTTTAGGTCCATCCTCGGTTTGGTATTCAAGCAGAACGGTCGTTTCTGCAAATGATCCGAACTCGAACAGATAGGGCTCCTCTTCCATGGTGAATCCAGTGATTCCCTCAGTCACGGGATGTTTATGTTCTGTTACGGTAAACTCCAGCGGGGCATACGGTGGATGGTGCAGGAACTTGGCACCAATCATCTGCTTGAGCTCATAACGATTTTGGAGCGAAATCCCGTTATGTAGAATGACCAGTCCACCTCCGTTACTGACGTAGGACAGCAGTCCGGCTGTCTGCTGAGGAGAGACTTTTCCTTTCCAATCATCCATGTATGAGATACATACGTCGAATCCGGATATATTCTCCTGCAGCAGCATGTTGCGATTCTCGCTGCACTGCACGGTCATGCTATCATGAAAAATACGGCTGATCTCTGCGTCAACATCCTGCAGCGGATGCCAGTCCGGATGTGTATAATCGCCGAGTAACAATGCCTTTTTACGATGGTCCATTAATAAAAACTCCTTTCAAGTTAAACCTATATAAAATGAGAAAAGTTTCTACACAGTTCACTCCGATTGCAGAACCATCTTACGATCGCTGTTATCCCAGATTTTTTTGAATCCTTTTACAAATGGGAAAATCTAGGGATAAACCGAGCACTTCGTTTCTCCAGATTGGTTCTGCGCTCTCCGTTATAGTGTAAAATCAGACTCAATTTATAAACAAAGATTACCAGGGAAGCTCGTCCCCCTTGTAGTCTACATACGCAGGCTGATCGCCCATAAACTCCTTATGACGGTCGATGAGCGCTGCGATATGCTGTGCCGATTGTTCTGGCGTGAGGTCTGCGGCGGTATTCAGTTCCCCGCTCATATAGCTCTGCACCCACCCGGGATGAATCAGCATGACTTGTCCACCTTCATCCTTCAGACCGTTATGCACAAGACGGGCCTGCATGTTCAGCGCAGATTTGGACATGCAGTAGGCAAACCAGCCATGCCTGCTGCATTGCTCAATACTGCCTGCCTCCGAAGAAATGTCCACAATCAGCTTGCTGGTTCCCTGAAGAAGGAGGGGCAGCAGTGCATGAGTTACACGCAGCGAACCCAAGGTATTCACGTTGAATACCTCCGCCATCTCTGCAAAATTTAACGGCCCACGGACGTGGTCCGTAATATTCCCTAGTATAGCCGCATTATTGATCAGCATATCCAGATGTTCTGTATCCAGTTTGAGCGTTTCGGTAAACAGGGCAACCGATAGATCGTCGGAAATATCCAGCTCGATGACTCGGAGATGCTCCGGATAAGCTTGCGTAAGCAGACGAATCCCTTCGGATTCTTCCACATCGAGACCTGCTGCATAAACAATATAACCTCTCTTCAGCATTTGTGCCGTCAAAGCGAGTCCAAGTCCCCTGGCTGCCCCGGTTACACATACGGTTTTCATCTTACTATCCCTCCTTCGGCAGGCTACTCTGTCTTATAATTCATTCCACATGGTCAGGCAAAAACCTTTAATTGTATACAGGAAAGCTGAACTTCACGACCAAAGTCTCATGAGACTTGTTCAGGAGTTACCCCCTCATTTTTGCGACTTATAACCGGATTCCATCCTCGTTACTGACCTCTTTTTCCTAATCTGTACGTCAAACAATGCTCTACCCATCTCCGTGCTGCACCAGGGTATGAACCCAGATGGACATGCGTATACCCGGCAACGATATGACCTGAGGCATATCCCTCCTGCTTCAGACCCCGTAATCCCTTGGTCTCATACGCATAAGGAATGGTGTCTTCCTCCCGATAGGTCATTGTCGAATAGTGGAACTCATGACCCCGAAGCACTTCTCCTTTTTTCAGTAAAAAAGAGTCCTGAACTGCGCTTGCCTCGCGATACCCGAGTGCCGCTCGCTTCGCTTGCATCTGCACCTGTGCAGGAATAATGCCCGCCATGCTGTGGGTTAAACCCTGCCTGTCGGTCAGCGTCTCGGCAAGCACCATGTATCCGCCACACTCTGCAAACAGAGGCATATCACTGCGCACTGCCTGACGCAGCCCACTTAAGAATACCTCGTTCCCTGCAATTACAGCTGCAAACTCCTCCGGGAAGCCCCCTCCAAGATAAATGCCATCCGCATCCGATGGAATGCCCTCACCAGCAAGCGGACTGAAATAGGCAAGCTTAGCACCCGCTGCTTCAAGCAATTCCAGATTGTCCGGATAGTAGAAATTAAACGCAGCATCACGTGCAACAGCGATGACAGGACGCATATTGGCGTTCGTTTCCTCTTCTCCCGCTGATCCAGAACTGACATCCTCACGGGCATTGGGCTTCGTACCGTATGTTCCGGAAACATGACTTTCCACCGCGCTATCGATGTGGTCTGACGTGTTTCCCTCCAAAGGCGGCGCACTCGCTGCAAGCTCCAGAATCATGTCCAGATCGGTTCCTTCCAGCAGTACGTCAGCAGCCCGTTGAAATAACGGTTCAAGTTCGCCGCGCTCAATGGCAGGAACCAGCCCCAGATGTCTCTCCGGAATGGACATATCTTCATCCCGCTTCAGCCAGCCTACAACGGGAATGCCGCACATTTGCTCAATCGCTTTCTTCACGATGCTGTAGTGACCAGCACTTCCACAGCGATTGACGATGACACCTGCAATGTTCAATTCAGGCTCCAGCTGTTGAAAACCAAGCACAATTGCAGCCGCACTGCGAGCCATGCTGCGGACATCGACGACCAGGATCACCGGGGTTTGTGTTACGAGAGCAATCTCCGCTGTAGAACCCGTATTGCTGAGCGGATCTTTGCCATCGTACAATCCCATGACGCCTTCTATGATGGAAATATCATGTCCCGCTGAAGCCTTGGCAAACGTATTCCGAACATACTCGGGAGATGTCATCCATGCATCCAGATTGCGAGATGCTCTTCCTGTGACGGCAGTATGGTAGGTAGGGTCAATATAATCCGGGCCGCATTTGAAGCCCTGTACACGCAATCCGCGCTGGGCGAGTGCTTTCATCAGGCCGAGGGTCACCGTTGTTTTCCCGGCACCGCTACCGGTTCCAGCGATGATCAACCGAGGTCTGGCATTTTTATTGGAATTGTTCATCTTCAAATCCCACCTTTTTCTTCGATATAACAAAACCGCACCAAGAAACGATGCGGTTACACGATACATGCAGCTTCATATAATGAAGCAAAATTTATTTAGTCGAACGGAATTCTCGTTACGGAAATCGTCAAGTTGCCGCTTTTTTTCTTCTCCAGCAGCCAGTGATTAGCTCCGGAAGAGAGTAATGCCGCAGGCTCGCTCACACCATATGCTCCGGTATATTTAAATACGGTCTCGGACGGATTCGGAAACTTAACCGTATTCAGCTCGGCCGGCGAGTACGTCACCAATTCCCAGCCGTACTTGGCGCACAGAGCCAGCAGGCCTTCTTCATCTTTTTTCAGGTCAATCGTCGCTACGTTGCGCACACTCTTCACCGAAAGGGACAACTCTTCCAATGTCGCGAGTACTTCCTGCTCCAATTCCTCCATGGATGTGCCGCGATTGCAGCCCATGCCCAGCACGAGACTTTTCGGACGGTACAGTACCCCGTTCGTAAGGAATCGCGTTTGTTCATCTTCTGTGAGCAGGCGGTCGCTGACCACCAGCGCTGCGTTGAACGGAAACGATTCGGTTTCCTGCATGCTGCTGAAGACGCGGATATGATCGGGTACGGGTTTGTTATATCGCCACCAGTTCCGCTCCCCTGTCTCCTGAATCAGGGCAACAGGCTCCTCGTTCACAACAGCCGCACTGACAGGTGTTGCCTTGTCGAAGCTGTCCACGACCCATCCCAGTTCCCGGCCGAACATATCTACCGGAATCGTTCCCTGAACGTCTGAAGCCGTTGTGATCACCGCACGTGCGCCGAGTACTTCCGCGACCTGACGAGTCAGTTCATTTGCGCCGCCGAGATGGCCGGATAGTACGCTGATGACGTTCTCGCCGCGGTCATCGATGACCAACACGGCAGGGTCGACTTTTTTGTCCACGAGCAGTGGAGCGATCATTCGCACGACCGCACCTAGAGAGATAAAGAGGATGATGCCATTATAGCGCTTGAACAAATCAGGCAAAATCAGCTTCACCGAGCCTTCAAACAGCTGATAACCCAGCTGCTCCTCGTCTCCTCGGGCAAACTTGCTCATATAAAATACGTCCGTGCCCTGAAACTGTCCAGCCAGATTGCGCACCATCTCCACGCCATGTTTTGTAATGGCAACGGCTGCAAACGGATTACTCACCGGACTTCACTCCTTTGCGATAACCATGGGTGAAGGATTTGTCGTACAGCTTGGAACGGTGAGCATCCCGATTTACCAGATCGGGGTCCAGCGCCCAGCCGGCCAGAATCATGGCGTGCATCGTGATGCCTGCGGCACGCAGGTCGGCTGCCAGGTTGGCAAGTGTCGTGCGTACAATTTTCTGATCCGGCCAGGTTGCCCGCTGCACGACTGCCACCGGTGTATCCTCACTCCATCCTGCGGCGAGGAATTCAACCACGACTTTCTTCGCCAGCGTCGCACTCAGGAAGAGCGCCACGGTACAGTGATGGGACGCCAGATCACGCAGTTTCTCCCGCTCAGGCACAGGCGTACGCCCTTCTGCACGTGTAAGGATCACCGTCTGCGTAAGTTCCGGTACGGTTAGTTCCGCCCCCAATGCAGCTGCCGAAGCAAAAACTGAACTCACACCTGGAATGATCTCATATTCCACACCCTGCTGCTTTAACAACACCATTTGCTCCAAAATTGCGCCGTACATCGCCGGATCGCCGGTATGCACTCGAGCTACGCTCCGGCCTGCACGAATGGCTTCACACATCAGCTCGACTTGGCGCTCCAGGTCCATACCCGAGCTTTTCAGCACTTCTGCTTCCGGCTTCGCGGTGGCGATCAGTTCATCATTCACCAGGGAATCCGTATACAGCACCAGATCCGCACTTCTCAAAATGTTCGAACCCTTCACCGTAATCAATTCCGGGTCGCCCGGGCCTGCGCCAACGATATAGACTTTCGGTTCCAATGTCTTCATTTGCTCACCACCATCAGGCTCAGATATTCCAGCTCCTGCCCTTTCAGTTCACGGGCATCGCGCCAGACCAGTTCATATGGAGAAGTGACTTTGGTCACAACCGAAGCCTTGCCGCCGAGTCCCATCTCGTCCAGCAGTTCCAGCATCGGGTCAAGCACCTTCGCCACCTTGATAAATACAATCGTATCGTGATGCTCGATCGCCTGCCTCATCGCTTCTTTATCTGCCGTAGCCGGAATAATGCCCACCTGCTCGTCTCCGTCTGCCAGATGGATATCCAGTGCTGCCGCTGCACCCAACACGGATGAGATGCCTGGAATCGAACTAATCGGCACTTCAGGATGCAGCTCCCGCATCAGCCTGGCGAGATGAATAAATGTGCTGTACAGGTTCGGATCACCTTCTGTAACAAAAGCGACATCCTTCCCTTCCTTCAGTGCAGCCCAGCACGCTTCCACAGTCTTGCCCCATTCCCGTTCCAGCACAACCGGATCCTTGGTCATCGGGAAGATTAGGCCAAGCATCTCTTTTTCATCCGGGTTTACATACAATTCCACGATCTCGTGGGCATACGATTTACCGCCTTTGCGCTTCTTCGGGTAAGCAACGACCGGACATTCCCGGATCATCCGGTATGCCTTGACCGTAATCAGTTCCGGGTCTCCCGGCCCAACGCCCACGCCATACAGCGTACCTACTGCTGCCGTACTCATGTTGTTTTCCCCCTTGTCCTGTCCATGAAAATCATTCTGCCATCCCATCTTCCGTCTGCTCTATCGCTGCATGCTGACCTGTGATCACGTAGATCGGATTCAGTCCGTCAAAACGGGTCATGTTCAGGATCGGCTTGCTTCGCGCCGTCTGGAGTAACGTCACGGAGGCAATCAGGCCCGCGTCGCGCATGGCCTTCATGGTGTCATGCAGCGTCTCGATGGTCGCTGCATTGACCACGATGCGTCCCTCCGGTCGTAACCGGGACGCACACAGGGCGATCAGCTGGGCAAGCTCGCCACCGCTGCCGCCAATGAACACCGCATCCGGATCGGGCAGTTCGTCCAGCCCTGCTGGTGCTTTGGCATGAAGGACGGTGAAGTCCGTCCGGAATTTCACCCGGTTGGCCTCGATATTCACGAGGTCACCTTCATTTTTCTCGATGGCAAATACTTGGCCTCGTGGCGCCAGCCTCGTGCATTCCACTGCCACCGATCCGGAGCCTGCGCCGA
Organism: Paenibacillus xylanilyticus; assembly: GCF_047246825.1. Classification (GTDB taxonomy): domain Bacteria; phylum Bacillota; class Bacilli; order Paenibacillales; family Paenibacillaceae; genus Paenibacillus; species Paenibacillus xylanilyticus_B. The sequence continues at coordinate 277,734 of NZ_JBFOLB010000003.1, forward strand.
TGTCCCACACGATGCTGTCCTCCGCGAGCCGCAGCTCAGACAGGCTGAATGCGCGCACTTCACGTTTGGTGATCAGGCCTTTCTCCGGTTTGCGCTGATGGAATTCATCGTCCGCAAAACCGAATCCCCGGCGGGGCGCAGGAGCATCCTTGCGGCGCAGCAAAATAACGACGTTCAGCGGGCTGCATTCCGCTTCCGCCAGCTCGTCCAGGGTGTAATGGCGGGCACGTTCGTCTGCCCCGCCGAGGTTCTCGGCAACGTAGGCATCATACTCGGTCATGCCGAACTGTTGCAGATAGGCCGCGATCGCAGCGGGACTGTTGTGTTCGTCCGTGAGCAGCGCAATCTTGGCTCTGCCATCAATGCGCTGTGCGAGGCCCTTGAGTGGGCGTCCGTGCACGCTCTCGAGCACGGCATCGTGCCAGCTCTCGCCAAGCTGGGCGAATGCCAGCTGCAGCGAACTGAGATTAGGCCGAATCTCCAGTTGATCCGGGCCTAATTTGCGCGCCAGATACCCGGCAATGCCGTAGAACAGCGGGTCTCCCGAGGCAAGCACAACGACGTTGTGTGTGGCCTGCAACGCTTTTATTTTCACAACCAGATCGCTTAAACCGCTCTTGATCGCTAACTTCTCCCCCGCAAATGCCGGGAAGTATTGCAGCTGACGTTCGCCTCCCACGAGCACATCAGCCTCCTGAATGAGATTCAGGCTGTCTGCCGTAAGTCCTGCCGCGCCCTCCTCGCCTACGCCAATGATGCGGATGTTACGATTCTTTGCTCCAATTGCTGTCTTCGAGTTCACTGATTTCCGCCCTCCCCAGTTCCATTCCTTTCATCGTCACCAATACCACTTCCACCGTTATGCCGCCTCCCGCATGTTCCAAACAGTGCTGACAGGCGTATGTACACAGCTTTTCAAAATAGGGCAAGTACCCCGCCTCGGTCATCATATCCGCCACCTGAGTCGCCGTGTTGGCTTCCTCGATCGCTTGCGCCAGCTCATCTCCGGCTCCGGTCTCGCGGGCCACGGACGCAAGGAATCCAAAATCTACCGGCGCACTCTTGGAGTGCACCATCATGACGCCTTGAGCCACTTTGGCAAATTTCCCTGGCATACCGACCAGACTGATGCGTTTCATGCCCAGTCGTTTACCGTGTTTGATGGCGAACCCGACAAAGTCACCCATCTGAATAAAAGCTTCCTCTGGCAGCTCGGGCATCATCTTCATGGCGTATTTTTCGCTGCTGCCACCCGTTGTCAGCACAATATGGTCACAGCCGGATGCCTGAGCAACGGAAATAGCTTGTACCACACTCGCTCTGTAGGCAGAGGTCGAAAACGGAACGACCACGCCGCGTGTACCCAAAATGGAGATGCCGCCCAGAATGCCTAGACGGGAATTCAGTGTCTTCTTGGCTATCTCTTCGCCGTCCGGCACGCTGATCACGACGCGTACCCCTCTCGCTGTACCGTGTTCGGCAAGTACCTGGGTGACGGCCTCGGTAATCATGCGCCGCGGGACGGGATTAATGGCCGCTTCGCCGACAGGCACAGGCAGACCAGGCTTTGTGACACGGCCTACGCCGATGCCGCCATCCAGGTCAATGCCAGGCTCGTCCCGCCAGGAAACATGCGCGATAATCTTCGCCAGATGTGTAGCGTCCGGGTCATCGCCGGCATCCTTAATCGTGGCACAGGTGGCTACGCCATCCGTCAGTTCCTGCTCGATCAGTTCGAACGAGTGGTCAAAGCCTGCGGGCAGCGACACAACAGACTGCGCCGGAGTTATCCCTGTTAGCAGGAGTTGGGTTGCCCCTTTGGCAACTGCCGTTGCACACGCTCCTGTTGTGAAGCCCGAACGCATCGGTTTGTCCGGATCGGTTTTTTCTCCGCTTTTCATGGTATTTGACCTCCCGTCCTTTCTTATCGCATTAAATGTTATGGTCACACTTTGATCACTGCGTGGGCTAGGATTCCGGGTTGCCGCTACGGGTACGGATCGTTCTTTCGATCGCTGTTGTCTCCAGATTTCTTTGATTCCCTCTTATAAAGGGAGAAATATGGAGACAAACGCGACCGCTTCGCTTCTTCAGAATCGATTCCGTCCCCTCCGCTACTCCCCGCATCTTTGCCCACTTCGTTATCCAAGCAACCCCAACTTAAAGGACTAAACAATGCCCTGAGGTCCTTATGGGTAACTGATCATTCCATGCCACTAAGAGATGGCATGGAATGTAGTTACGCAGTTTTGTGTTTGTGCAGTCTGCTATTCATTTTTGCAAGTGGGCGATGCTTGGGGATTTAACCACCTTATGCACCGTGAACCGAGCTCAAACATTAACTCCGTTTCAGTCACGCGCCCAGGATGATACATTGTAACGAACCTAGGAGTCGCTATTGGAGCCAAATTCCACAAACAAAAATAGTAACGAATCATAGCGACGTTATTTCCTTAAAAAGACGATGTTTCCAACACTTTTTAGCGTTTTTTACCGGAATAGCGTTACTCCGGTTCGTTAGAATGTGAAAATGATGAACATCCGTGATATAAGATCTATAGGGTTTGTTAGCGCTCTCCAATAACCTGTGGTCGTTTACTTAACTAAGCCTTAACTGCCATCAGGGAGATAGCGTTCAGGGCAGCTACCACGATGGTACTGCCGCCTTTGCGGCCGATGTTTGTGATAAACGGGATGTCCAGCTTGCGCAGCTCGTCTTTGGATTCTGCTGCGGATACGAATCCAACAGGCATTCCGATAATCAAGCCTGGCTTGGCCTCCCCTTCCTTCACCAGACGAATCAGCTCCAGCAGTGCTGTCGGAGCGTTACCGATCGCATAAATTCCACCCTCATACATTTGGGTTGCTTTGCGAGTCGAGATGATCGCCCGTGTTGTATTCAACCGCTTCGCTTCCTCCATCACATCCGGATCGGAAATGTGGACGTGAACGTCTCCGCCGAGACTGCGAATACGATCCTTGCTGACGCCAGCCTGGATCATCTGTACATCGGCAATGACGGATTGGCCGGCGCGAAGCGCTGCAATTCCAGCTTGAATGGCATCTGGATGGAACACCATGCTGCGGCCCAGTTCGAAGTCAGCCGAGGCATGAATCACACGTTGTACAACAGGGTATTGCTCATCCGTAAAGGGATGCTCCCCCAGCTCCTCGGTAATCATCTCGAAGCTTTTCCCCTCAATTTCCTGAGGCTGTACGGTCAGAGGTTTAAATTCCGTTTTGAAATCCATATGCACTCACTCCTTCAATGTAATGTGATTCAAAAATGGTTTATCCAAATTTGGACTATTCGGGTGTTCTACTGCACCAATACACGCTTCAACTCGGAGATTACGCCTTCAAAATGGTCAAACACCGTTCCGAATTCAGCCTCCGGACGGGAAATCAGCACGACATGAATGCCAAGCTCCAGAGCAGATTGGATTTTCTCATCCACAGCCCCGGTCTTGCCGCTTTCCTTGGTAACCATAACAGTGGTGGCATAATGCTTGTACAACGCTTCGTTCATTTCACGGGAAAAGGGTCCCTGCATTGCAATAATATTGCGCTGTTCAACACCCAGTTCTCCGCATTTCTCCATATTGTCGAGACGCGGAAGCATGCGGGCAACGAGACGAATATCCGGATCACCGAGCAGGTGCTTGGTGAACATTTGCAGCGTCTTGCTGCCTGTCGTCAGCATGACAGAACCTTTAAGCTCTTTCGCCTTAAGCGCTGCCTCATCATAGGAAGACACGACATGAAGCAATGGATGATCATCATATGCCAGTCCTGTCCGCTCATAGCGGATATACGGAATTCCTGCCTGTCGTGCTGCCTCCATGGCGTTGGCATGGGCCTCCTCAGCGAAGGGATGACTTGCATCCACAATGGCACGGCTTTCCTTCTCACGTACAAGTTCGACCATGGCTTCCACAGTGAGTCTGCCCGTACGAACAGATAATCCAGCTTCGTTCAGACTATTCGCCGCACTATCAGTTACAACCGAAGTAAGTACGTCCGTCCCCTGCTGCTGAATCTGCAGTGCAAGCTCGCGCGCATCACTGGTACCACATAACATAAAGATCATGGGCGATTCACCTGCTCCGATGCTGCTGCAATCTGAGCATGATCTGGGGAGGTATTTTCTTTACCGTTTCCCTCTTCATCATGATCATTTAACGTAACTTCAGGTTCATGGTGCGAATGCTGCTCGTCTTCGTGATCATGATGGAAATCGAGCGATGTTTCCCGGCTGCTCACCACATGCTCGTGTTCGTGGCTATGGTCGTGAACATGGTGATCATGCTCATGGTGATGGTGGTCATGACTATGATCATGTGTGTGATCGTGATGGTCATGGCTGTGATCATGTGCGTGATCATGATGGTGATGATCGTGGTGGTGATCATGATCGTGACCATGTCCGTGATCGTGATCATGGTGATGGTGGTGATGTTTGGCAGCCTCAAGTCTGAATTGGCAGTTGTCACAGTTGGCCGCTACCCGTCCATGCAAACCTTCATTCGCCCGTTCCAACACCAGTTCCACCAATTGCGGATGGAATCCAAAATATCCGCCAATCTCGACCTGAATGTCGGGATGTGCAGCAGCAAACTCTGCTGTCATTTCATCAATACGTTTAATCAGCACACCGGTGAACAGGAAATAAGGCATGATGATAATCTTCTTCGCACCAAGCAGCAAACAGCGCTGCAATCCATCTGGGAACGAAGGCTGGGTCACACCAATAAAGCTGCTTTCAGCCCATTTATACGGCAGTTTCTCCCACAGCATCCGGGTCATTTTGAAAAAGTCACTATTGGCATCCGGGTCACTGCTTCCCCGGCCAAGGACCAGCACTGCTGTCTCTTCATCCGTGACAGGTGCGGGCGGAGCCGCCACTGCTGTGCCGCCATGAGCTGCGGCAACAAGGACAGGTTGAGCCTCCTGCAGACGGGTCTGCATAATTTGAACCACTTTCTCATGCACGCCAATCGGACGTCCGTACACAAATTCCACCTGCGGATAACGCGCCTTGGCCCGGTCAATCGCATTAGGTATATCAATTTTGGCATGGCCTGCAGCAAACAGAATGATCGGCACCAATACGACACGTGTTGCCCCTTTATCCACACAAGCGGTAACCCCTTCGGCAATGCTCGGTCTTGTTAACTCCAAAAAGCAGGTCTCCACCACGGTATTCTCCGGGGATTTCTCCGCTACTGCACGTGCAAACTCCATCAACTCCCGGTTTCCCTCAGGATCACGACTGCCGTGTCCCACCAGCAAAATGGCATTCATCTCTGATTTCTTCCTCCCCCGCCTGATCCACAGACCAGGCATCTCATCATTTTATATTGCGCTTGCTCGGTAAACGCGCCTTCCACGGAAGACAACTTCGTTACCCAATCATTTCGAACTATATGAAAAAAGTGCATTGCAACTACCGCCAATATCATAGGCATCTGTCGTCAAAAACGACTGCTTCATCAGACGATGACACGACTACTAGTCACCACATACCGGGTTTACTTCCACGGTTACGGGTGCATCTACGTGACGGAAACCCTGAATTACCCCAACGCGTTTGAAAAATTTGTGGAATCGCTCGTTCGGATGTCCCTTTTCCTTGTACTCCGCCACGATCCGCTCCACAATCCCGCCAATCTGATCTCCTGGAATACCCTCAGCTACCGGCTGGGCAGGGTGAGCATTTCGTCCAAACTTTTTGCCGCCAAGGAAGAGATCGTACCCGCCTTTGCGGTAGACAATTCCGATATCCTCCAGCACGGCACCGTAACACGCCATGCCGCAGCCATTTAGGGCCACACTGGTTTCTTTCGGCGCACCAAGCCCGCCAATAACGGCCTGCAAATGATTGGCCATCGGTACAGCATCGTCCTTCTCCATATTGCAGAAGTCGCAAGCCTTCACCTTGATGACATCACCGATCGGAACCACGATGAAGTTCGCTGCGCGGAGCTCCTCTACCAGTTGATCCGGCTCAAAGGTCGGCACTCGCAAAATAATCTGATGTTCCGGCGTGTATTCCAGCTCGCCTTCTTCACTCGCACACTGCGCCAGCAGCGCCATCTGGGCTGCGGTAAACTTCTTGTTGCCGACGCCAGGCGAGACGCCAACCTCGAACAGCGGCGCTTTGCGTCCCGGCTCGGGTGCCGTGCGTACCGCTGCTGCCATAGCCTGCTGCGGTGTCCCGGCTAACGAGCCCGGTGCTGCCGCATCCAACCATCGGCTGGCTGCTTCGCCGGCGAGCTTGCCGCCTGCCGCAAGCCGCGTCAGTGCCTCGGCAGCCAGCGAAGCTGCATCTGCGCGCGGCGCCACTGCGGCTGCACGCGGTGCGGGGTCTACCGCCGCGGGCCGCTCGGCGGCAAGCACCGCAGTGCCACCGCTGCGTGCCGGGCTTGCCGCAGGCGCGTCTGCACGCGGCTGCCCTTGCGAAGCCGTGTCCGCACTGCCTTGCGCAGCGCGGACCGGGCCCGAGTCTGCTGCCTCGCCGGAGGCAGCAGAGCGGGCTTCCATGGCGCCGAGCGACCATGGCTCGGCTTCCGTGCGCAGTCGCTCATGCGGTCTGAGCGACTGTTCCGCGGTATTCAGCGTGTATTTCCGCTGATACCCGCGCGGTGTGACCATGAGTCCTTCGTACATCATGGTCGAGGAGTTACCAATAATCACGGTCGTCAGCATGCCGATATCGTGATTCAGCATGTCTTCCAGTGTGGTCATCACGACATCCTGACGTTCACGGTAAGCACTTTTTACGAGCCCAACCGGTGTCTGCGGATCGCGGTAACGCAGCAGCATCTCCTGGGTTTCCACGATCTGGCGTGTGCGGCGTCCACTGCGAGGGTTGTACAGAGCAATGACAAAATCAGCCGCTGCAGCTGCTTCAACTCGCCGAATAATCGTGTCCCATGGCGTGAGGTGGTCACTCAAACTGATCGTACATGCATCATGCATCACGGGTGCACCCAGCAGTGAGGCACAGGATTGAATGGCGGATACGCCCGGAATGACTTCAACGCCAACACCACTATCCGGCTTCCAGCCCTGCTCCATCAGTACTTCATACACAAGTCCGGCCATACCGTACACCCCGGCATCACCACTGGAGATTACAGCCACTATTTTGCCCATCTCCGCCTGTCTGACCGCTTCCTGTGCCCGGCTTACCTCTTCGGTCATGCCTGTCCGAACAATCTCCTGTCCGTCCAGGAGCGGCCTAATCAGATCAACGTAAGTGTTATAACCGATGATGACCTCGCTCTCCCGCAGTGCTTCCAATGCCCTTGTGGTGATATGCTCCATCGCACCCGGGCCAAATCCGATAATCAGCAGCTTCCCTTGGTTTTGCATTACTTCTCCTCCTCCTCCGTATCCAGTCCAGCGTCTTAGCAGATCAAAATCATCTATACATTTCACCAGCCCGCAGTTCGGCTTGATGGCATCGTCCACCCTTCTTCATCCAAACTGATTCAAACAGTGAAAAAGGACGGCTTGGCCGACCTTCTTCTGCGCGGCATGTTCTTTACTTCGATTCCATAACGTTCTTCTTAAAACAAACAAAAAAATCCCATCCTTATATCGGATGGGATACGCATGTACGTACACTCAAGAAGACAGTCCACGGCCCTTACAGAGGAGGGTCTGTGGCTGCATGGCCGCAAAAGGCCTGCCAGGCGAACCGATTGTTCGCCCGTTTCCTGATTCTTCGTACACCACTCCTTTCCGCGAAGGGTTCGGTGACACATGCAAGGTAGGTCTCCTGGCTCTGGATCATCAGCTTCCTTTTCTGTCTTCCCCGGATATACCGAGTGACTTGGATGAAAAGGGCTTCCCCATTACAGTGGCGGGACCGCTCGGGATTTGCACCCGATTCCCTGTTACCTCTTGCTTCACGCAAGAGCACCTTGCTTGTTTTCATGAATAATATTGGTTTCATCATAACACCGCTCAGGAAAAAATGTCCATGCTTATGATGTTTGTCCATTCTCCTAATTTCAGACAAAACAGAAAAAGGTCCTGATCCATAAAAGGATCAGAACCTTATATACGATATTCTTGTGAGCAACCCTCATTTTCAATACGACCAGGTTCTTACAAGAACGATGTTCGGATAGACTTCTCAGGCCTTATCTGCATGGGTTGCAGCAATATGTCGTCCAAGTTCTACGATGAGCGCTCCCATTTTTTCTTCCTCCGGCACAACAAGTGCCTCAATGCCTTCTTCACGCATGGCATTAGCCGTCACCTTGCCGACAGAAGCCGGAATCACACCTTCACGAAAAGCCTGCTGCATCTGATTAAGCTTGCCCTGGGAAGCTGCATATGCTGCCAAAAAACGTACCTGGGGACCGCTCGTAAAAGCTACCGCATCCACCTCATGCTGCACAATCTCATTCAGAAGCAGTTCCAGTTCAGCCTCTTCCGGCGGCACATGGCGATAAGGTAAAACCTGTCGTACGTGCGCACCCTGTTCTTCCAGCCAATCAACCAGCTTCGGCGCAGTCTCCCCATGAAGTTGAAGCATGACTTTTTTGCCTGCAAGGTCATGTGGTGCAAATTCGCGGATCAGCCCGTCCGTACTGCCATCATCATCCCTGACCAGTGGAGAGAGCTTACGCTTGCGAAGTGCATTCACCGTTTTGTATCCCCTTGCCGCAATGGAAGCTTCGGCCAGGACATCCAGCAGTTCTCCGGCAATGTCCATATCCTCTGCCATTTCAAAAATGGCATCAAGCCCCATCCCTGTGGTTAACACTGCCCAGTCCGGTGGATCCGAGATTAAGGATACGAGACCATCACGTATGTTCCGATCGTCCAGGAATACCGTGCCCTGTGCAGGTCGCACGAGTGGAATGCCGCCCATTTTCTCTATCAGTAATGCCATTTCCTTCGATTTACGCGGTCCCGTCAGCGCTACACGTATACCCGCCAAATGTTGAGCCATTCTTGTTTCCCCCCAGTTCGTTCAGCCGAACGTTCATCCGTCTGACTACAGTATACAGGCTAGTTTCATGGAGGGAAACCTCGTTTCACGTCATTTGACCCGTTCTTCTATAACGTTTTTTTATGATAATGATCAGGAAGGCTGAAGCTCGCCACCCTGCATGTCATCTCGTTTGGTTTTGCCTTCTTCATCGGAGTCGGCATTTTTCTTCTCCTGATCCTGATGCTTATGTTCTGTTTTCCGCTGCTTATCTCCTTGGCGGGAAGAATCTGTTTCCTCTCGGCGCGGACGAAGAAACACAAAGAGAATAATGGGGAACAACACCTCAAACAGAATGGCGATCCATGTCCATTCCCGTGTAAAGCGGAACAGCTGGATTGCATTTTTGAAAAACCAGAAAGCACACACAAACCCCACCAAGGCTACAGGTCCAGTCATGATCTTTCCAGATACCTTGGGGATCATCCGTTTCAGTCCCCAACAGACAAAATACAGATCAAATGCAATCTTGGTAATCATCGCAGGTAGAGTCGCTGCTGCCAATGCCAGATCAAACCGGTCGAGAAAATCACTGATCTGCAGCTGCCTTGCAAGCTCATAGGAAGGGTATACCAATCTGGACGCGACGGGCACACCAATCGATGTTATGGTCTCGATCAAAACCAGAATCAACAACAAGGTTGAAATTGTAATTCCCCACAAGACGGATTTGAAACGAAAATCACTGCCCTTAACTACAAAAGGCAATGCAATCATCTCTCCAAAAAAGGAGAATAGGTACCAGCTTCCCTTGCCAACATCTGCAACATCGATGTAAAAATACGGCATCAGATTAGCAAGATCAACTTGCTGAACAAGCATAAACGGCACAACTAAGGAAATCAGAATGAACAAGGTTACATACAACTCGGACATTCCAATTAATGATCCAAGACCTCCCCTTACAATAAAAACAGCCATGACCAAAAGGGACAACACAATGATCGAAATCGGGGTAGTCTCCAGCAATGTAATACTTACGTAGTCACCTATTAACCGGATATCGCGGGCAAATACAAAGAGAAAAAACAAGATATACAGCAGCCCTATTACACGTCCCATAAAAGGATGACGCTCAACGAGAGACTCAAACAAGTCCTGATTGGAGAATCGCTGCTGAACACGATTTAGCATCCACATTGAACACGTCATCACCAGAAACAAAGGGATATAGGATAAATAGGCATGCTGTTCGGCATGGTAGATGGCCTGTGCATGAGGCTGAATCAAAGTGCCTGTAATACTGAGCAGCATCACGAGCAGCACCAGCTGACGATTGGTTACCCCCTGATTCATCGCATACCTCCTTTCTATCTGTTTAACTGAAGATTATGATATTTCGAAACATCTACGGCAGCGGTAACAATCGTTGTATCCAATGCGTAAGCCATACTGTGATAAAGAAGGTTTTGCTCAAATAGGTCACATGAATCCAAATCCCGAGGCTGCATGCAATCAGCCCGTAGGATAACCATCTATTAATCGCCGCTCCCTGCCTCAGGTGCTTAAAGTCCATAACGATGACTGCGATGACCATAGCCAGGTAAGTAAACATCAGCGGCTTAATCATGGATGATCTCCTCCTCCGTCAATCCAATCGGCTTGTTGGTGATCCCTACATTTTCAATAATAATATGGGGCTCTACCACAACCTCCATATTGGGATAAATGTCATACCAACGGTCCTTAATCTTGCCCCATTCTTTCGGCATTTGCTGACGAATGGAACGGCCCAATCCCAAAATATCGGCATTATACTTTTTCTGGATCAACCTGACCCCTTCTTCAATGTCATCTTTCACTTTTTTATGAATGGCCTCATTAAGACTTTGAATTTCACCTTCTCGCAAATCCCCATAGTTGGATTCGTTATCAACCAAAATTCCCTTGGCGTATAACTGAATGGTTACGCTCACCTTGCCATTGCGGATATGTGGACGATAAGATGAATTGTTTTCATTAAGCTTGATGAACAGGTTCCCTTCACCCCTTGGAGCGTCGATCAGCACTTCTGGCGTATTGGCTTCACCCATGGCCAAAATAAGGGCATCCGCGGGAGCCTTTTCGATCATTCCCACCAGCTTGTCTTTTTTGAAAATGGCCAGTCCGTCCAACTTAATGTTCGTTTTGACGTCCTTCCACTCCTTCGGTACGTTATTCGTAATAGACGCAACAGGGAGAAAGGGATCTATGCCATCGGAGAGAATGGAATCGATAAAAAGCTTGAGCGAACGTGGATTCCGCATATTCAGGAAGCATAACTCCCTAACCATTTCAGAGGGGAATTTTTCAATCGGTGCGTCAGCATCCAGGACCTTATATGCTTCTCCCTTGGTGACTACAGGCATGGCAGACAGACGGTTTAACGGATACCTTGTTATTAGATCCAGCATCGGGGCAATGCCTTCTCTTGCCAGGTCCTCCCCAATAAGCAACGTGCGGCGATGAGCATAGTAAATCCTCCGAGACAGGGCCTTTTGCCCTTCAAGCGAGGTACCGCGAAAGGTTTTGGCTGTATTGGACAGCATGAACCACGATTTATCCCCACTTGTACCTCCCCCGCCTCCTTCACTTCCAGCGGCACCGGATTGACCAGGAAGAGCAATTTGCATACTTGTTCTGTAATCCTGATTTTCCTTGTCAACGGCAATACCGATTACAAAGGCAATATCATTAATTTCCTCACGATCCCAACAGCCTGATAGCAGAAGGGTACACAGGAACAGCAGCACCACTGTGCGATACTTATGCATGAAATGCATGAGCTTACCACCCCTCCTCAGCTTCTGGCGAACCGTTGATCTTGGCATTCATCCGCTTCTGATCCCGATGCACTGTGGAAGGACGATTGATCATTTTCCACCATGGTGCACGAATCACAATATCCTTGGTATCCGTCTTGCTATAAGGACTTAAACCAGACAGATACGGTACGCCAAAGGAAGTCATCTGAGTAAGATGTACGGAGATCAATACCAGTCCAACGACAATGCCATATAGTCCAAGCATGCCAGCGAGGAGCATAATCGGAAACCGCAGTAAACGAACCGTAATGGCAAAGTTAAAGCGCGGGATGGTGAAAGACGCAATACCTGTCATCGACACGATAATAACCATCGGTGCTGATACAATCCCGGCCTGTACCGCTGCCTGTCCGATCACGAGCGCCCCGAGGATACTGACAGCCTGACCCACCGTTTTGGGCAGCCTGACCCCCGCTTCACGCAACGCCTCAAATGACAGTTCCATAATAAGAGCTTCCACCAGTGCTGGAAACGGGATAGCCTCCCTGGCCCCGGCAATACTCAGAATCAGCGTTGTAGGCAGCATATCCTGGTGGAAGGTTGTAATCGCGATATAAAGTGCTGGCAAAAACAATGCGATAGCCACAAACAAAAATCGGATCCATCGTACCAGATTGCTGATAAAAAACCGTTCATAATAATCCTCGCTGGCCTGCAGCATTTGCCACATCGTGACCGGACCAATCAGTGCAAAGGGGCTGCCATCCACAAGAATGGCAAAACGGCCTTCCAGCAGATTACCAACCAGCGTATCTGGGCGTTCGGTATAATGCATCTGTGGAAATGGGGAATACGGATGATCTTCGATCAATTCCTCAATATATCCCGTTTCTAGAACCCCATCAATTTTGATCTTGTTCAGGCGTTTTTTGACATCCTTGATCAGCTTGGGATCCGCAATGTCATCCAGATAGGTTAGCACGACACTGGTTTTGGTCTCTGTCCCGATGGTCATGCTCAGCATCTTGAGTGAAGAAGTCTTCAACTTGAATCGAATCAGCGCCGTGTTCACACGCAAAGTTTCAGTAAACCCTTCACGAGGACCCCGGATAACGGATTCGGTTTGGGGTTCCTCTACTCCCCGCCGTACGCCGCCCTTGACATTAAAGAGCCAGGCCTCCCGGCTTCCATTAATCAGCAGCAATGCCGAGGATTCCAGCACGCCGTCTGCAGCGGCAGCCCATGAATCTACCTTTTTGACCTGAGTAAGTGCAATTCGGGTGTCATCAATCGGCACGTCGGGTTCATCGGTACGCTGCTCGATCAGCCCCCGAATTAATGGACGCAGCATGTGATCCTGGATATCAGCCGAATTCACGATCCCTTCAATATACACCAGAAGTCCCTGCACTTCCGGTGAGATCATGACATTGCGGAAAACCACATCCGAACTGTCCGAGAAGATGTCTTCGAGCGCGAGCATGTGGCTCTCATGCGTCAGTCCGATGGGTTGCTTTAATATGGGCGGAGACGGCAGCCCCAAGGGTATGTGCTTTTTTTCTACTGATGCTGGGGAAGCTTCTTTCCCTGTTTTCCTATCGGCCATATACCGTCCCTCCGCTCTTGTTTTTATACAAGGTAGCTTGTGCCAGATGAACGGGAATTATGTGGGCAATTTGCAAAAATCCATGCAGCCTTCCCACTTCAGGAAAACAAAAAAGATCCCTGCATTCGCAGAGATCTTTTTCTCCCCATTCCCACATGTTGCTGAGTTTCATTCCATTTAATTGACGCTTGCGTCCACTTCCTTAATCATTTCCTGAATGGACTCCAGGCCGCCGCCGGACAAGTACCAGTAGTTCGGGTCAAGGTAAACAATATGTCCTTCTTTGTAAGCCGTCGTATTTTTAACCAGATCGTTCTCGATCACCTGCTTGGCTGGGGCTGCTTCGCCCTGACCGGCAACCACTGCACTGCGGTCTACAACGAACAGGTAATCCGGATTTGTCTCCATCACGTATTCAAAGGAAACACTCTGTCCATGCGTGGATACTTCAATGTTCGCATCTGCCGGTGTAAAACCAAATACATCATGAATCACACCAAATCGTGAACCTGCACCATATGCACTCAGTTTGCCTTCGTTCGTCAGAACAATCAGTGCGTTTTTCCCTGCAGCCGTTACTTTATCTTTCAACGCTTTGGCAGACGATTCAATGGAAGCCAGTTGTTTCTCTGCTTCTGCTTCCTTACCAAAAATCTCACCCAGTGTCTTCACGTTACTCGTCAGTGAATTCATGTAGTCTTCAGTATCGACCGCCATGTAAATGGTAGGTGCAATCTCACTCAATTCTTCGTATGAATCCGACAGACGTCCCGAGATGATAATCAGGTCAGGACTCATGGCATTTACTTTTTCAAAATCAGCTTCTTTCAAACCACCGACGTTGGTGTACTTGGCATCATTATACTTTTCCAGATATGGAGGAATGCCCTCTTGAGGAACCCCGGCAACTTCTACCCCCAGCTGATCCAGGGAATCGAGTACACCATAGTCAAACACAACCACTTTTTGCGGGTTCTTCTTCACCGTTGTCTCGCCCAGTTGATGTTTAATAACGATCTCCTCACTGGATTGCTCCGCGGCAGCATTCGCCTCCGAACCCGTACCCGTACTTTCGCCCGTATTCTCTGCTGTTTTAGTTCCTCCGCATGCTGCCAGAACAACGGACAATACAACCAACAATGTTAACAACCAACCCTTTTTCATAAATAGACACCTCTCACTCTCTATATTGGTTTATTTCACGCAAAATACACACAAATCTTACGCCCATCAATCCACTGCACCGGGATGTGCATGTCATACACCTGCTGCAGCACATCCGTATCAATGATGTCCTCCGTTTTACCTTCCTGCACGACCCGGCCGTCCTTGAGCGCGACAATATAATCGGAGTAACATGATGCAAAATTGATGTCATGAATGACAATCACAATCGTTTTGCCCAGCTCGTCCACCATTTTGCGCAGCACTTTCATAATCTGCACGGAATGTTTCATATCCAGATTGTTCAGTGGTTCATCCAGCAGGATATATTCAGTGTTCTGTGCAATAACCATGGCGATGTACGCCCGCTGCCGCTGTCCACCACTGAGCTCATCCAAAAACTTTTTGCGGAACGGCCCGAGCTCCATATAATCGATTGCTTCCTGAATCCACTGGTGATCCTCTGGTGTAAGCCTTCCTTGTGAATAAGGGAAACGCCCAAAGGCCACGAGATCCTCTACCGTCAACCTGATATTAATATGGTTGGATTGTTTGAGTACCGAAATCTTTTTGGACAATTCCTTGCTCTTCCAGCCTTCGATTTCGCGGCCCTCAATCAGAACCTGCCCTGTGTCTTTGCTAATCAGTCTGGTGATCATGGACAACAGCGTACTTTTACCGGCACCATTGGGCCCGATAAATGAAGTGATCTTTCCTTTGGCAATATTCAGTGATACGTCATCCACTACCCGGACGCCGCCGTATTGTTTTGTGACATTTCTGACTTCTACCACGACTTATTCTCCTTTAGCAGTAAATAGATGAAATACACACCGCCTATAAAATTGATAATGACACTCACCGTTGTCGAGAAGGTGAATACCCGTTCCACCACCAGCTGTCCACCCACCAAGGCAACAACGGCGATGATAACCGAGCCCCAGATCAGCACGATATGCCGATGTGTCCGGAATACCTGATGAGCCAGATTGACGACCAGCAATCCCAGGAACATGATCGGACCTACAAGCGCGGTGGAGATGGACACCAGGACCATGACAACCAGCAGCAGCCGTTTGACAATGTAGTGGTAATCGACACCGAGGTTCACCGCGTGATCCTTTCCAAGCGCCAGTACATCAAGGTACTTGGTGAATTTCCGTGCATACAGCAAGATCAGGAAGATGGCTGCCATGGAAATGATCAACAGGTCCGTATTTACATTGTTAAAGCTGGCAAACATCTTGCCTTGAAGGATGAGAAACTCATTCGGATCAATCAGCACCTCCATGAAGGAGGACAGGCTCTGGAACAGTGTTCCCAGAATCAGACCCACGAGCAGCAGCAAATAGATATTGCGCCCGCGTTCTCGTTTGAACATAAATTGATGAAGCAGCAGTGCAAACAGAGTCATTAACAGGACGGACACCGCAAAGTTAAGATTTTTATTCACAAAGCTGATGTGACTGCTTCCAAACACAAACACGGCAAAGGTCTGGAACAACATATACAGAGAGTCAAGCCCCATAATGCCCGGTGTAAGAATCCGATTGTTGGTTATCGTCTGGAAAATGGCAGTTGAGTATGCAATACATGCTCCGGTGAGCACGATGGCCAGAATCTTTTTCCCTCGACGCGGCAGGATGTAATCCCAATTGCCTCCGGATTGAATGACCATAAACACACCGATCAGAACCACTGCCGCTGCAATCAAAATGCCAAACTTTAAAGTATTCGCTGTATATTTCATTCTCATGATCCATATGCCTTTCTTCGAAGCAGTAAATACAGAAACAGCACACTGCCCACGACTCCCACTGTCAAACTGATGGACAACTGGTACGGATAAATGATCAACTGCCCCAAAATGTCACAAACCAGAACAAATATGGCGCCCAGCACTGCCGTATGAGGCAGCGTATCCCGCAGGTTGTCCCCCTTATACAGCGTCACGATATTTGGCACGACCAGGCCCAAAAACGGAATGGTGCCTACGGTGATAATGACGACGGCTGAAACCATGGCCACCAGAATCAACCCGAGGTTAACCACTCTCCGGTATGCCAATCCCAGGTTGGTCGAGAAGTCTTCTCCCATACCCGCCAGCGTAAACCGGTTGGCGAAGAGATAGACGATAATCAGAAGCGGAATACTGATATAGATCAGTTCATACCGACCCTTCATAATCGTGGAGAAGTCGCCCTGCAGCCAGGAAGACATGTTCTGGATCAGATCGTTTTTGTATGCAAAAAAAGTCGTGACCGAGCTGACGATGTTGCCAAACATCAGACCCAGAAGGGCAATGTAGATCGTATCCTTGAACTTGACTTTCTCGAGGATCCGCATAAAAATCAGCGTACCCGCCAGCGCAAAGGCGAAGGCGACCAGCATTTTTTGCAGGGGGGACGCTCCGGAAAACCACATCAACGTCACCAGGATGCCCAATCGCGCTGAATCCATGGTGCCTGCCGTTGTAGGCGAAACAAACCGGTTGCGTGTCAGCTGCTGCATAATCAGACCAATGACGCTCATACTGACGCCAGCGACAAGAATGCTGATCAGGCGGGGAAAACGGCTGACTTGCAATACCTGCAGCTGGACTGGGGTCAAGTGGAATATATCCAAGGGCGAAATGTCCGAATTCCCAATAAATATGTATATGATAGACAGAACAGCCAGTGCGATTAACATGTAACCTAACTTCATCTCTCTAATAATCCCCTCACCGATAGCCGCAAAACAATGTAATAGCTCTTATCTCTCAGCATATGATATTGATATTCATTATCAATTATTTTGAATTATATCTATATTAATTTCCAGATGTCAACCTGAATGAGCTTCGTAATTTTTGGGATTTCGTGAAACAACCCGAAAGATATATACAGCATGATTAAATAGATATAAGGAAATAGGCCTTCCGTTATGGAAGGCCCATGTCATTCATTTTTGTTAATCGGCGAACCGCAACTCATGTCATGCACTCGCATTACGGCTAACCGTGCCCTGTCTGGCGAAAAACTGGTCAACTGCCAGAAAGCGGCTGCCTGTGAACAGCAAGGTCAGAGATCCTGCCAGCAGCAGATAATCAAACTCCGTCCCGCTCATAAATGGCTGACCCACTTTGGCAGTAAGCAACACCCCTGCCATTACAATAACAAAAAAAGCAGCAAATACGCGTGTCCCTAGTCCCAAAATCATCGCAGCCCCGCCGGCCAGCTCTATAATGGCGACAACGGACGCAAGGAAACCGGGAATGCCAATACTTTCGAAAAAACCGACTGTCCCACTAATTCCACCTTCAAATTTGCTCCAACCATGCAATACAAAGATCAGGCCAATCATAACTCTTGAGAAAAACAGTCCAATCTCTACACTCCGACTATTCATGCTCATCTCCTCCTTGATATTAAGTTCAACAGATCGGAATTATCCGATCGACCAGACAAACAAAACAGACATCATCAGAAACACCGTTGCAGACATTAAAATTGCAAACCATGGCAGGGCGAGCGCAACGTCCTGCTCGGGATCGAGCAGACGGGAGATACGTACATTTACCGAGGTATCGGCAAATGAGGATTGCACAGCCATCTCCCGTACCCGCCATGGCTCTGGACAAGCACGGATCAGTTTGAGCAAGGCACTGCCAATGCCCGCTGCATTTCCCGTACGCTCAATCGCTTCATTATCAGCCAGGATTTCACTGACAATATGATATTGCTTCGAAGTATGCTTCAATACGGGAATGTACGGCATCATGATCGCAAAGACCGACAGCAAAGTTGTCTTGAGCGGATCACGGTGCCACAAATGATGAACTTCATGATAGACAACAGCCGCTTCCTCTTCAGCATCGAGCATGTCCAGCAGCCCTGTTGAAAGTACGATCGAAGGTTTCCATAGACCAATCGTAAAAGCAATCGGTGAATGCTTGTCCACAACGATGAATGCCGGTTGCTTGAGATGACGGTACTTAGCCTCCATTTCTCCCGACATGGCCGAGTTCTCGATCGAACGGAGCTTTCTTACGGCTGCCCTTGTCTTCATCATGCGATGCATGAACAGCCAGCCTGTTCCTCCAAACGTCAGTGCTACCAGCAGCATCAGAAAATGGCCTACCGATAACCAGCCCAGCCGGCTCATCCAGTGATTGCACAGCCAGAGCAGATTAAAGGGAATATCCCAACCGAATATTTTGTACATCGTGTACATGAACATCTGCATGAACACCAGCAGCGGAATGCCAAACCCGACAGTAAACAACAGCTTCGAGCGGGCCTTCCACATATCAGTCGCTATCCTTTTTCCATTGTTTGATCTTCTGCTCCAGACGTTCGATCAACCCCGCATCGGCTTCATCCAGTGCATCCAGCATATGGCTCACTGCCAGTGCTCCGAACTCGTCTACCAGTTCATGTGACAGCTCTTTCGATTGGTCGTTCATAAACTCCTCCTTGCTCTGTACCGGGTGATACAGTGACGTCCGGCCCTTCTGTGTCTTGCAAAGCAAACCCTTATCCACGAGCCGGTTCATGACCGTCATGACCGTATTGAAATTAACATCTCGATCTTGTTCAAGTGCGGTTTGCACTTCGCGGATGCTGCTGCCTGGACGCGCCCATAATATATCCATAATCTTCGCTTCCAGCGGACCAAAAAAACGATTCAGCCCACGCTCACCCACTTTAAAATTGTGTATTTTCATGTTCAGACACCCCTCACACTACCCATTGTAGTGCCAACTAACGAGAAGTCAACCTCTATGTCAGGTATTTATTGTAAATAATTTGTAAATTTGTTTTCCATTTCTGCACATCATTGAGGGATAGAGACGCCGATTTGACTGCAAAAAAAGCATAAAGCTGGGCAGTTCTGCAATTTCTGCAGTCCTGCCCAGCCTTATTACATCGCTGTATTTGTTACTCTGTATCAGAAATATTAATAATAGCTCTTATTTACGGTCTGCCGATGGCATATATGCCGAAATATCTACACCAAGTCCACGAGCCAGACGTCCGCCAAACTGTCCGTCAGCTTGGAAGAAGTGACATAATGCACGCATCTGTGTCTGTGCCGGCACGCCCTTCAGGTCGTTAATCAGATTATCGAGCAGATTCTTCTGTTCTTCAGCCGTAAACGAACGGAACAGCTCCCCTGCCTGGGTGTAATCATCGGTTTTCTCGATTTTCTCCCGTGTAACATGACCCTGCAGCGGCATTTGACTGTCCCGGTATGCTGGATCTTCCTGTGGACTGCTGGAAGAACTGTTCGGTTCATAGTTCACTGGAGACGGGTCCTGATTCACATTCATCAGTCCATCGCGCTGATGGTTGCGAACCGGCGCATATGGACAGTTAACTGGAATTTGCAGGTAGTTTGGTCCAAGTCTGTGACGCTGTGTATCCGGGTAGGAGAACAGACGTCCTTGCAGCAATTTATCCTCGGATGGCTCTATTCCCGGCACCAATGCACTTGGTGAAAAGGCTGCCTGCTCTACTTCAGCGAAGAAATTTTGCGGATTGCGATTCAGCGTCATGGTCCCTACCGTCTGGAACGGAATAATATCTTCAGGCCAGGTTTTGGTCGGGTCAAGCGGATCAAAAGAGAAATCATCCATCTGTTCCGGCTTCAGGAGCTGCACCTGCAGCTTCCACTGCGGGTACTGGCCGTTTTTGATGTGGTCATACAGATCCCGGGTAGCGTGGTTGAAGTCCTGTCCTTGGACCTCTGATGCTTCCTGCCGAGAGAACCCGCGCACACCCTGTGCAGACTCCCATTTATACTTCACATAGTGGATCTCGCCTTGGGCGTTAATCCATTTGAAGGCGTGCACGCCGAACCCATCCATCTCACGGTAGTTAGCGGGTGTACCCAAATCCGAGAACAGCCAGGTCATCATATGTGTGGATTCAGGTGAGAGCGTCATGAAATCCCAGTACCGTGCAGGGTCCTGAATATTTGTATCTGGCGCAGGTTTCAGGGAATGCACCATATCCGGGAATTTCATGGCATCACGGATGAAAAATACAGGCAGATGATTGCCTACAATGTCATAGTTTCCCTCACGTGTGTACAGTTTGACCGCAAACCCGCGTGGATCACGCGCAGTCTCTGGTGAACCCGTTCCGTGAATAACCGTGGAGAACCGAACCAGCACTGGCGTTTCCGTTCCCGGCTCCTGCAGAAAATCCGCTTTGGTAAACTCCTTCATGCTCTTCTCCAGTGTGAATACACCATGTGCACCAGCACCTCTGGCATGCACTACCCGTTCCGGAATACGTTCACGGTCAAAATGGGCAATCTTCTCGATCAGATGATAATCTTCAAGCAAGGTTGGTCCTCTTCTGCCTGCCGTGCGGGAATTTTGGTTGTCACCTACGGGCGCTCCCTGGTTCGTTGTCATACGTTCTGTCATATCTGAATCCTCCTCATGATGGCCTCATGCCTGGTGTATCTATTATTTAAATCATATTCGTCATTACTTTAAATATACATTTAGACTTGATCTAACTGTTAAATTGATTCTAACATGTCCAATAGAACAACTGCATGAGCTTCGCATGAGATTCTCATGAGTATCCTGGCAGTTTCATGAATGAAGGATGAACATATGCTTCGGGCACCAAAGAAGGCTGAAAATAAAAAAAAAGCGGACTAATCCGCCAGGCGGTAGCCCACTCCTCTTACAGTAACAATATATTGCGGGGAAGCCGCGTTATCGCCAAGCTTTTTGCGCAAGCTTTTGATATGAACATCAACCACATTGCTTCCACCTGTAAAATCAGTCTCCCAAATGTCGCTGAGCATTTCCTCCCGGGAAATTACAGCTCCCTTGGCATCAATCAGTTTGAGCAGCAAATCGTATTCGGTCTTGGTCAGATGAATCCGGTTGTTGTCCCGCTGCACACTCATACGTTCACGGTCCAGCCACAGATCCTTGAACCCGATACGTTGTCCTTCCTCAGGCAAAAATCCACGTTTCGGTGTAACCGGACTATTGCCAATCATGCGCTGTACCCGGTACAGGGCCTCCTGCGGACGTGCCGGCCAAACCAGCAGTTCCTCCTGAAGCATCGGTCCGCTGGCACTGCCGATCATATTCTCGCCCACCAGATATAGGCATGGCGCCACATGCTCTGCCTCCCGGTTCAAACGGCTGCTGATTCCGGCGAACGCATCAATTGTTCCAGCCACAGACAGATCATAGATCAGCAGATCAAATACCAGGCGTTCATGAAGATCCGGTTCCCAGCGATGGAACACCAATACATCGAAGCAGCTGTCCGTCAACGCTTTGACCAGTTCATGAACCTGGCCCGGCATCGGACTAATCAGAATGACACGCCGCGTAACAGGACAAGCATCCACAAAGGGAGCTGGATCAGCAAGAGCTGGCTTGACCCGGAGCGGCAAACGGCGATCAGACATCCTGATTTTTACTTGATCCGTTTGTTTTTGCATTCCCCGCAGACACCTCCAAAGACCACATGAGCATGATCAATTGCATATCCGGTTTCCTCGGCCACCTGCTGCATCCAATCGGTAGGAACCTCTGTCATAACCTCGTCCACTTTGCCACAGACTTCACACATAATATGCTGGTGATCATCCATGCGGGCATCGTATCGGCTTGCAGTCTCACCGAGCTTAAGCTCCCGGATCAATTCCTTGTCCGTTAAATAACGCAGCGAATTATACACCGTGCCATAGGCCAAATTATATCCTTGCTCAACCAGACGGTTCATCACATCTGCGGCAGTCGGATGGTCTTCCGAATGGCGCACTACATCATAAACGGCCTGTCTTTGTATCGTCAGATTTAGAGTTCTCACGGCAATTCTCCTTTATAAATTCATTCAAAAGTATATACAATGACATAGCATCCACTGATCGCTATGATCCCCAGAAACATGAAAATCAATTTTGATTTAGATTAAGTATAAATCTTAATGTATAATGAAGTCAACATCAGCTCTATGAACAAATAACTTATATTATTAATGGCCCTTTTCCAGCAATCAACTTGCACATTTGCTATAATATGGTTCGCTACTGCACTCTTTTTCAGATAAACTATACTAATGTGCGTTAAAGGGGGGCTGTTCATTGTTAAGCACGTTCTTTATAAATATTTGTGTCATGATCACATTCATGTACATATCCGGAATTATTGCCAAATACTATAATATTCGTGTCCCGTTTCCTTCACTGCGTGTGCAGTTGATTGGCGGTATTCTGTTTGGTGTCTATGGCACTGTGCTGATGAACTATTCTTTCCCTCTGAATGACGACACCATTGTGGATCTGCGCCATCTTGCGATCGTTACAGCAGCAGTGTATCTGGGAGGACTGGCCTCTGTCATTGCCGGACTTGTCATCTCGATCCTGCGTATTGCCATGTTTGGATTATCGTCCGCAGCGATTGATGCCGCCTTCGTCATGATACTCATCGGGCTGTCGGGTGTATATTTTGCGTACGCTTCCTGGTCAAGATTAACCAAAATTATTACCATGAACCTGCTCGGCATAACACTGATCTTTGTGATTTTGTTGCTGAATACCAGCAGTATGAATTCATTAATGAAAATATATCCGTTTCAGATGACCATTTCTTTTGTTGGTGGGATCTTTATTTATTTTATTGCAGAATTTATTAATAAATCGAATGAGATGTTATTCCTGCTGGAACGGAGGGCATCCACAGACCACCTCACCAATCTCAGCAATCGTCGGCAATTTGAGAAATCACTCGAACTGCAGCTGGAGCGAGCCAGGGAAACCAAACAGAAGCTATCCCTGCTGGTCATTGATATTGACCGGTTCAAAAAGGTGAATGACACGTACGGCCACAGCTCCGGTGATGCTGTCCTGAAGCAGCTTGGACAATTGCTTATTGAACATTCACGATCAGCTGACATCGTCTCCCGCAACGGGGGCGAGGAATTTGCCATTCTGCTGCTGGATTGCGGCAGTCACCAAGCCCTCGCAATCGCTGAATCGATTCGGCAGTCTGTCGAAAAGTATCTCTTTGCTCTGCCTGACGGCACGACGATTCGCCTGACCATTTCCATCGGGGTGGCTGTCTTCCCGGATCATTGTGATGAGCGGGATGACGCTGACTTCTTCGAACAGGCTGACCGTGCATTATATGAAGCCAAAAATACCGGCCGGAACCGGGTCTGCGCCATTCCGAAGCGGCCCGCTGTGCTTGCCGGAAAACATCTGCTCTGACATGATTAAAAAAGGGATGCCCCCAGCCATCTTCTGGCCTACGGGGCATCCCTTTTTTCATTTCAATATGCGATTAACCTTGAGGATTTCTCGACTACTCGATTAGGAAAGGATTTGCTCGATTTCTTCGACAATGGCAGCATCCAGTTTTACACCTGATGCAGCAGCGTTCTCCTTCACCTGCTCGGGACGGCTTGCACCTACAAGTGCACTGGACACATTGTTCTGACGCAGAATCCAGGCAAGGGCCAGTTGTCCCACCTTCAGATCAAGTTTGTCCGCTACTTCAATCAACTGGCGTACTTTTCCGATTTTGTCTGCATTGATTTTCCCTTCGTCCCAGCCCAGCTTCGCGGCACGGGAGTTCTCGGGGATATCCGAAACCGAGGTATATTTACCGGTTAACAGACCTTGCGCAAGTGGAGAGTAGACAACTTGTCCAATCCCTTTGCGTTCGCCCAGCGGAATAATCTCATTCTCAATATAACGGTCGAACATGTTATACACCGGCTGATTGACCACGATATGATCCAAGAGAAGACGATCGGCGGTACCCAAGGCAGCTTCCATCTGAGCGGCTGTCCATTGACTCACACCTACGTACAGCACCTTGCCCTGACGAACCAGATCATCCAGTGCCCGCAGCGTTTCTTCAATTGGTGTTTCGTTATGATAACGATGGCAATAATAGATGTCCACATATTCCACGCCTAAACGCTTCAAGCTTGCATCACATTGCTCCTTAATATGTTTGCGGGATAAGCCCTGGTCATTGGGACCATCCCCCATTTTGCCAAATACTTTGGTTGCAAGAACATAGGAATCGCGGGAATACGCTTTCAAAGTCTGCCCGAGCAGTTCTTCTGCCGCGCCGCGCTCATACACATTTGCTGTATCAAAAAAGTTGATGCCTTCATCGAATGCGGCTTCAATCGACTTCACCGCATTTTCACGCTCCACATACCCTCCGTACGTCAGCCAGCTGCCCAAGCTGATCTCGCTTACTTTCAGTCCGCTTCCACCCAATCTGCGGTATTCCATTGAATGCACATCCTCCTTAAGGTTAAGTAGTTAGAATCATTACTTTTCTATTGTAACGTAACCAGCGTGGATGAAAAGGACTTTGACTAAGAAAATGGTAATTTGGCAGATTGAATGTTCGGGGTGACTCTCCCCACTGGCAATAAAAAACGCACCTGCTCAGGTGCGCATGTAAATCTTATTCTGCTTAATGCAATGTTGCGCTCAGCGCATTTAATAAATCCAACTGTCTCACCGGCTTGGTCAAAACCGCATCAACGATTCCCGCCTCATGCGGATCGATGTGCATTCCGTACGGAACCAGAATGATGATCGGGAGTTGTTTTGCGCTGCTCTTTAATTCGTGCACTAACTTGGCAGCATGGCCTTGGTGTAATCCCATATCGATCACGGCAACGTCAGGGTCAAGTCCCTCATCCATCCATTGATGTGCCTGATCCGAGTCTGAAGTCATGTGAACATCCATCTGCCATCTGCGCATGAGGGAAGATACCCCCTGCAAGATGTCGGGTGCTTTGACAAGCATAACGCTCGTGCCTTTCAATCGCTGCTGAATGCTTGCAAGCTGCGGAAGTTCCCAGTGTCTGATCAGTGGCAGCCTGATCTGGAATTCCGTTTCCTCTTCTCCCAGACTGTTTACCTCAATATGACCATGCATGAGAATGGCAAGATTTTGACTGACGGCCAAACCGAGATTGGTACCCACAAGCTTCTGGATGCTGAACTTTCCATCCAGCGTATTGAATGCCTGCAGATTTTTGTCAGGCGTCAACATCCGCCCAGTGTATTTGACATGGAGCAGTAAAGTACCCGCCTCATCCAAATCATTACCATCCACAAGAGCTCTAACCAGTACAGAACCTGCACGGGTTGAATCAATGGCGTATTTCAGCACATTTGCGAGCAGTTGGCCGATCTTGGCCTCGTCTCCCACGAACACCTGAGATATATTCATTTCCAGGTTCAAACCCAGTTCAATTCCCTTGGCCATGGCCTGAGCAACATGCAAATAAACGGTATTCTCAATGGTGGAAACCAAATCAAAGGGATCATCCTGGACTACCGTTTTACCCGTATCATTAATGTTGAAGTTCATTATATTGTTTAGCAGGGACAGCAGAATGTTGCCGCTTGTCTCGATCATGTTCACGTATTCCACATGTTCGTCAGGCATATCCGGTGTGCGCATCAGATCGGTTAACCCAAGAATGCCATTGAGCGGGTTGCGAATCTCGTGGCTCATGAGTGCAATCATCTGTGTCTTCGTCATCGCTTCCGACTCGGCACGTTCCTTCTCGATCTGCAACTGGATCTTCAGCTGCTCCGTGTCATTCAGCTTTTGTTTCTGCAGGAGCAGATTGCTCTCCAAATCAACGACATACCCAAGAAACACAGCCATTGCGTTCAATGTTTTCATATCGGCTTCACTGATCACATAGTCTGGATCGTCCATTAAACAAATTGTGCCAAATGGCTCACCCGAGCGCCGCATAATGGGAATGCCTACAAAGAAACGATTACCCAGCGCCTTGGTTACATCCATTGAACAAGTCATCGGATGTGCGGCAGTATCCGTTATCGTCAGGTTGCGTGCAGTATCTTGCAGTACCAGACTGCAGTAAGAGGACTCAAACGGGAGTTCGCTGCCTCTGACAACCCATTCTTCCCTGCGATTAAATGCTTCAATAATGACATTGGTCATCCCATCATTGGTGGCTACGAAAATGGTATTGACCTTCAATACGCCACTTAACACATCCACGATATGGGACGCGGCTTCTTGTACATTTTCATAGAATCCTCTAGTCATGCCTACCGTTCCCATGATTCACCCCTCAAGTCTTAGCTGCAGTTCTACATCTCTGTATCAAAAATGAATCATCCTGTATTTGAAGGTCGAATCTTCTTCTTAATCCATTGTCACAACATGTACATATATGTTTACCACCACAGATGTCTAAGAGAATCATAGCGTAAACACGCTCATCCCCCACACAGCATAAATAGAAATTATACGCTTCCCCATTCACTTTGAAAACCTTTATTCATCAATCCCGGTCAACTCCAGTCTGGAGAGTATAGCCATGTGATGATCGTCACACCCAAAAAACCATATATAGTTTATAAATGGATAATAAAAACCTACATATAGTATTTAATTGAATTCAAACCATAAACAAATCATTTAGGAGGAACCTGATATGAACATGCTAGAGTATGCTGCTCCACCGGCATCCGATCTATTATCCGACCTGGGAAGACGAATTATTGGCGCAGAAGACGCTGATACACTGAGGGAGAACGCCAACCTCAACGGCGATTCGTTCAGTGGCAAAATGAGCAGGCTCGGCTCAGAAACGGCCAAGTGGCATGCTCTTCGTCATGTGCTCCCGGGTGAGCTTGCTGAGTCTGTGGAAAACGGTGATCTCTATGTCCACGATCTGGATCAGTATGCGCTTGGAACGACCAATTGTATCTTTATTCCGTTTGATCGCCTGCTGGCCTCCGGATTTAATACGGGAAATGGTTCCGTGCGTACGCCTCAGACCATCATGTCAGCCATGGCGCTGGTTGCCATTATTTTTCAATCGCAGCAGAACAGCCAATACGGCGGGGTCTCCGCCAACAAAATCGACTGGGATCTTGCTCCTTATGTACAGCGATCCTTCCGCAAGCATTATCGCAAGGGACAGCGGCTGCTTGGAGAACATGCACTGATTGGTGATGAGCAGCTGCATATGGATAGCCTTGAGGCACGGGAAACGTGCCCGCGTGCTTACGATTTCGCTTGTGAAGAGACAGAGCTTGAGACTGGACAGGCTGCCGAATCCCTGATTCATAATCTGAACACCATGAGCAGCCGGGCAGGTGGACAGATTCCCTTTACCTCCCTGAACTACGGACTATGTACTTCTGCCGAGGGAAGGCTCGTATCCCGTTCTCTGCTGGAGGCAACCATCCGCGGCCTCGGTGGCGGGGAAACCCCTGTGTTTCCACAGCATATCTTCCAGTGCAAACAGGGAATCAACCAGGCGCAAGGGGAGCCGAACTACGACTTGTTTCGCCTTGCCGTGACCTGTTCTTCCCGGCGCATGTATCCCAACTTTGTCAACGTGGATGCATCATTCAACCTGCCGTACTACCGCCCGGAAGATCCGGATACCATTATTGCTACCATGGGATGCCGGACACGCACACTGGCCGATCGTTTCGGACGGAATCGTCAGAGTGGTAAGGGCAACCTGTCGTTTAATACCATCAATCTGGTCAAGCTCGGCATTCGTTATGGCATCTGCCAGGGGGCACGGGCCGTCGCCGATCGTACGGGATTCTATGAAGCACTGGAAGCGGTCATGGACCGTGCGGCTTCCGGACTGCTGCACCGCTATCGCATTCAAACGGCACAGCCTGCCAAGGCATCCGATTTCATGATGAGAGAAGGTGTGTGGGAAGGCGGGGAGCAGCTCGCACCGGATGAGCCTGTGGCAGAACTGTTGAAGCACGGCACATTGTCCATTGGTTTCATTGGGCTTGCCGAATGCATGACCGCCCTGTATGGCCGGCACCATGGACAGGATCCTCATATCCATCGTGAAGCGCTGAACGTCATTCGCACCATGCGCGAATTCTGTGACCGAATGAGCGAACAGCATAACCTAAATGTAACGTTGTTCGCCACGCCAGCGGAGGGGCTGTCCGGCAAGTTTACCAAGATCGATCGCGAGCGATATGGCCTCATTCCAGGGGTCAATGACCGCGAATACTATACGAACTCGTTTCACATCCCGGTCTATTACACACTGCCAGCCTATCGCAAAATAGAGCTGGAGGCACCCTTCCATACACTGTGCAATGCCGGAGCCATTTCCTATGTTGAACTGGATGGAAACGTACGGGCCAATACCAGCGCCTTCCAGCGCATTGTTCAATATGCACTGGCACAGGATATCGGTTACTTCTCCATTAATCACCCCATCGACCGCTGTCCTGCGTGTGGGTATGAAGGTGTCATCGGAGATGTGTGCCCAGGTTGTGAAGCACATGAGAACCATGTACACTTCCAGCGATTGCGCCGGGTAACCGGTTATCTTACCGGCGATTACAAGGTGCGTTTCAATTCCGCGAAGCAGGCAGAAGTCCGGGACCGGGTGAAACATAAGTGAATCTGTACGGTTATATTCCCGAGTCCGTGAATGAAGGTCCCGGTCTGCGAGCTGTCATCTTTATCAGCGGTTGCCGCCACGCCTGTCCGGGATGCTTCAGTCCGGATTCATGGAGCTTCCGGGCAGGGGAGCGGTTTACCGAGGAGCGGCAGCAGCAGATTTTGCGTGAGGTCACTGCCCACCCCCTGCTGGACGGGATTACGCTATGCGGAGGCGATCCCTTTTTCTCAGCAGAGGAATGTCTTCCATGGGTGCGCCGTTTTCGCGCAGCTTGTCCTGATCGGACCGTATGGGCCTATACCGGATTTGTCTACGAGCGGCTTGTTGCTGATCCTGTACGGGCAGAACTGGCGCGGCTGTGCGATGTCATTATAGACGGACCTTATGTGGCCGCTGAGCGTGATGTGTCTTTACCTTTTCGGGGCAGCCGCAATCAGCGATTGGTTGATGTGCAGGCAACGTTAAGGGAAAATAGGATTGTTACAATCGAGATGGATGCATTGTGACCGTTGTTTTTTTTCCATTAAATGAAGATGATATTCTACTCTGACCTCATATCCACAGTATCATCGATCGAACCTTACATTTCCATTCAAAAGACACGGATCCTGAGATTCGTGTCTATTTTGAACGGGAATATTTTTTTCTTTTTTGCTACTCAGATCTTGATTAATTGTCGATATAATATATAGGTGGTTACTAAAATAAACCTTAACACTTTTCTATATTATACATTTCAGGAGGCCATTACCCAGTTATGGATATTATTCAAGCATTAATTACATGCATGCCGTTTTTCCGTGACACTATACGTCAAGATGTAACCCTTTCCATTATTGACCGGGAGAAATTCCTATACTTTTCTGCAGGAGAGTCGTTAAAACAGTTGGAATTCAAAGCAGGTGATCCTCTGCTTGAACCCAATCGTGATTTTGCCGATCTGAAAGGCAGTACGGAGAAACAATTTGATCATTATCCCAAAGAATTGTTCGGTGTTCCGTTCGATGTATCCTACCTTCCGATCAAAAATGAACAGGGTGAAGTCATTGCCATCTTCAATCTGCTCTACAGCATGGACGATCAGGCACAGTTACAACAGCTCATGGAGGCCACCGAGCATCTGACCAACCAGCTCATTGATAGTGTCCAGCATGTAGCTGCACACTCCGAAGAACTGAGTGCCACCACAGAAGAAATCCGGAACAATTCCAGAGAAGCTGTACAGAAATCAGGGAACGTCACTCAGGTAGCCAGCTTTATTCGAGAGATCTCGGAACAAACCAATCTGCTTGGGCTGAATGCGGCCATCGAAGCTGCTCGTGTAGGTGAAGCGGGTGCAGGATTCGGCGTCGTTGCCAAGGAAATCCGCAAACTGTCCGTGGACACCAAAAAAGCAACCACCCAAATTGAGGAGTCTCTCCTCGCTGTCCGGCAATCCATTCATATGATGGAGAATGAGCTTGGAGAGATTACCGCCAGCTCGCAGGAACAGGCAGAATTGGTTAACAATTTCATGAGTACCATTGAACAGCTGAATGACACCAGCCAGCAACTAAAACAATTTGTGCACAAACTGATTACGTTTGATGGCAGATAAGCTTCATAAATATTAAGGAGACTGAGCATCTACACTTAATACCGTATAATAAAGAAAACAGCGATTCTCTATTGGTATAGAAGATCGCTGTTTTATATTTTCATTCATTTTGGAGGCTAAAAGCTGAAGCCGCCTGCTGATCCTCTTTTATGATATTGGTGTTAACATGCTTATTTGTTGCAATTCAGAAGTCAAAACTCGTTGAGTTGGCAACAAAGCCCCACCAATGTCTCTTGGCCAAATGGATATATGAACAGCATCAGTGCCTGTGATATTGAATTGAAACTCAAATTCCTCAAGCTCAGAAACTGAATACGTTTTTTGGATTTTGGTACTGGAATCCAGGCTGAATATCTCATGCACATAAGGAGTTTTAAGGCCGGAAGTCCCCATAGAGAAACCTCTGATTTCAACAACCACCGCGGTCAACGGATCATTGTTAAGGACATCCACAATAATGGTTTGAATATTCGATCCATTCCTTTGAATTGGCCCTGTTGTAAGCAGATTACCTGGTATCGTTTGTTGATCCGTTGGATCCGCTGCTAAAAACGGTGTAATTTCGGCTACTCCTTCAGGATCGATCACCGTATCACCTGTCCCAATTGGAGCAGGTCCACTTGCATTTCCCCACCAGTTATTTGTAGCATCTAATCTTCGGTTTGGCGGAGTCGTACCATAAGAACCTACTGCAATGTTAAGCCCTGCAATCGTATTTCCCTGGATACTGTTTAGCTTGGCTCGAATATTGGTATTACCATCAGGATCAAAAACATTATTTACACTTATTCCATTTGAAATACTGTTATGCAGGATGTTATTTTCAATCTCTGTTCGACTGGTTCCACCCGCGATGAATATTGAACTCCCCTGGGTATTAAGCATAGTATTATTTGTGATCTTGACATTCGTGGTGTTCGTAAGAGCAATCGAATTGTCCTGAACCACCAGATTGTTTGCAATAATAATGTTCTCCTGAACTCCTGGCACTCCACCTGAGAAGTTTATAGAAGCGTTGGCATGACCACCTTGAAACTTGTTACTGTCAATAAATACATCCACGGACGTCTGGTCTGAGTAAATACCATTTCCTGTGGCAGCGCCTGGCTGATTATTACTCTGGATTAAGTTATACTTTGCTTGTGAAAATGTTAATCCAGAAGAGTTGAAATAGAGTCCGATTACGTTGTTTTGGATAATATTATTGAATAACCAGTACCCTGAAAATAGCGGACTGGTTGTAATCCCCGGGCCTGCTGAGTTGTTTTGTACTGTAAACCCATCAATGACCACATTGTCCGCAGTCACTTGAATAACCCCGCTAGCATTGTTACTCGTAATTGTGGATTCCGTAAGAGGGAATCTGGACCGTGCATCCACCCCCGATTGAGCCCCATGTAACTGAATCGTTTTATTAACGATAATAGTTTCATTATATACACCTGGGGCTACTCGAATCGTATCTAATTCATTGGCTGCGGCTACCGCTGCAGCGATAGTCGGGAAATCACCCGGCACAGAAATTTCATTAGCCATTCGATATCCACCTCCTACTATTATATTATGATCATTTAGTAGAATGGATTGGACAAAACCCTTGTACTCCAGGTCAGGATTAAGCTGCTGCTCATTGCTTTGCTCACAGATAGAGCGCCTCTGATGTCCTTCAGCCAATCTCATCTTTGGGACTCCAGCCACATTGTTCGGACTTGTCCCGATCGGGATTATGTTCTCCTGCATGAAGATGTTCTCCAAAACAAATAAAGAGTCTATCCCATAGACAATTTAACCTTTGGGAATAGACTCTTTATTTTATTAATTATGAATAATGCTCATTTTATCGGGTTAGCGGATCTCAAAATGGCTTACACGTACACCCGCAGACAATACAAGGTAGATGTCACGTTGACCTGCTGCACCTTGAAGATCGGCTTTGACCGTTGACCATTGCTGCGCACCGCTCTGTGCAATGTCGACACGTCCTGCCAGCGTACCATCCGCTGCGTCCAGACGAACTTCGAGCACTGCACCTTCCTGTTCAGCCGATACACGTGCCTCAATGACAGCTGCATGACTGCCCAGATCTGCATCCTTGAAGGCAATCCATCCCTGTTTGCCAGTCACACGGACAGAGGTGCCCCCTTCCTTGCTCTCATCCAAATCAACACCGAAATAGGCATCATAATTCTCAGCACGTGTTACCACGCTCAGATTACGGGCAGGAATGGTCTCGCCATCGACCATCAGATCGGCAACAAGTTGAATATCCGAGGATGATTTACCAACCATGATGGAATATGTCCCTGCTTCTACCACATAACGATCGCGGGTCACATCCCAGATGGCCAGTTCCTGTACCGGCAAGTTGAAGCTGACTTTCACGGTTGCTCCGGCTTCAACATGAAGACGACGGAACCCTTTTAACGTTTTGAGTGGACGTTTCACTCGGGATTTACCGGCACGTACATATAATTGCACCACTTCATCACTGGCAATGGTTCCGGTGTTTGTTACGTCGACTGTTACTTTAACCGTTCCTTCGGTTCCAGCTTGGCCAGGATCTAACTCCAGGTTACTGTATTTGAACGAAGCATACGTCAATCCATGTCCAAATGGATACAGGACATTACCTTCAAAATACTGATACGTACGTCCGGATTGAATAATGTCGTAGTCCTTGATATCCGTTAATTGATCTGCGGATTGCACCCACGTCATGTTCAAGCGGCCTGCTGGCGCATAATCCCCATAGAGCACATCGGCCACAGCGTTACCCAGTTCTTGTCCCGCATGGGAAGTGTACAACACAGCCGGGATGTTCTCTTGAACCCAATTGGATGTGAACGGATAGCTGCCCACAATAACGACAATCGTATTCGGATTCGCAGCATATACGGCTTCAACCAGACGCTGTTGGGATTCAGCCAGATCCAGACTTGGACGGTCGATCTCTTCCTTCCCGTTCACAAGCGGGTTATTGCCTACAAATACAATCGCTGTTTCGGCTTCCTTGGCTGCTGCTACAGCTTCATCCAGTCCGTTCACAACAATATCCTTCTTAAAGGTCTCCGTGGCTCCGAAAGATTTCAACTCCTCGGATACGGCAAATGCATCATTACCGCCATTTGGCGCAGTAACCGTTTTGCCATTCCAAGTCGTCAGCCCCACACTGCCGTCTTCCTGCGGAAGCAGGTGGAATACTTCCTTGACGAACCAGCCGTACACTTCATCCGCTGAAGCTGTTACCGTTTCTTCATCCGTCGTCAAATATTTGCCGTTACTTTCTGCCTGCAGCGTGTAACTTCCGAAGCCCCAGTCTGTCAGCGTAAACGTCTCGGCCTCTCCCGAAGCAATGACAGGTGATTTCTCAGCTTCAGACAGCCCAATTGCTTTTCCGTTTGCTACCGAGGTCAGCGTAATCCGGTCATTCCCATCCTTGAATGCAACCTTGTCGCTGCCTACTTTGCCTCTGATCGCTTCAAGCGGGGATACACTGTACGGCATGGTGCCTGCGTACCAGTCACGATAGACCGTGCCGCCGAGCTGACCAATAACGGCCACTTTGCCTGAATTCGTTTTATCCAGCGGAAGTGTGCCTTTGTCATTCTTGAGCAAAACAACCTGTTCTCTTGCTGCTCTGAGGGACAATGCCTTCGCCTTCTCTGTCATCATCGCTTCTTCGCCAATGGACGCATACGGATTGCCTTCAGCCGGATCGAACTCACCCAGACGGAAACGTACACGGAACGTATTAAACAACGCCAAATCGATATCTTCCATGGTAAGCGTTCCTTGTTCCAAACCTTCACGGAGTGCTTGCTTGGACAGATCAGCATCATCGGTAATGCTGTCGATTCCCGCTTTTACCGATTCCACGGTACCCGGTGTATGAGAGTCATAGTACTTATGGTCATTTTTGATCCCCATTACATCACCCGCATCGCTGACAACGAAACCGTCCATACCCCATTCGCCTTTGACAATCTCGTTAACAAATGGATGCAGCAGTGCCGGCGTTCCGTTAATGGAGTTATACGCGGTCATCATGGACTGCGCTCCGCCCTCTTTGAAAGGCTTCTCGAAGGCTTTCAGATAATATTCGCGCATGTTGCGCGGATCAATGCTGGATGAGCCGCTTCCGCGGTCGACTTCATTATTGTTGGCCAGGAAATGCTTCAATGTCGCAACGGCCTTATAGTACTTCGGATGATCTCCCTGAATCCCTTTAACGAGCGCAGTTGTAAGCTCCGCAGTCAGTTCGGGATCTTCACCATAAGCCTCTTCATTCCGGCCCCAACGCGGATCACGTTCCATATCCACCGTAGGTGCCCACAGCGTGAGACCGTTGACAGCCGGATTCCGTTTGTAAAATACTCTTGCCTCGTCTCCAATAACGGAGCCGATTTCTTTCATGAGTTCCGCATCCCATGTGCATGCCAGTCCTACGGGCTGCGGGAAGGATGTAGCTTCGCCAAGCCAGGCCAGACCGTGAGCGGCTTCGGTTCCGTGTTTATATGCAGCAATGCCCAGACGCTCTACGGCCGGCTGATATTGCAGCATGGATTCGATTTTCTCATCTTCGGTCAGACGGGATACAAGGTCTTTCACCCTTGTGTCCAGTTCGAGCGTTGTATCCTGAAATGGATATTTGGTTTGATTGGTCATGGGTTGGAATCTCCTTTGGGCTTCGATCGTTTATTTGTCGATGATAGCGAATACATAAAAAGTAATAGACACTGTCCATTTCAGTACACTTAAACTCTTCTTATACAGGCAAAAAACCTTGCCAAATCAACATTTAAAAGAGTAATAGTATGTTCTTTTCCACATTTACTAAAACGGTTTCGATAACCTTATCATAAAGCATGTTCAGCAAAAAAAACAGGGGTTCTACACAGGAAAATGTGAACATTGGTCTGTAAACTCTGCCTCGGATCGTTTTATTCGGACATAGTGTGGCAATCATGGATAGGAGTACATCCCATTCGAGCTTGTTGGGATACGAACCATGGATTTGACCTGAAGAAAGATCAAGGAGGAAATACCGAATGAGCGATAACCAACAGCCCCCAACGGGCTTGCCCCCTGTCCCGGAGTCCATCTGGAGGGCTACTCATGAATTCGATGCATATCCGAAGCTTACTGAAGACATCACGGCAGACGTAGCCATTATTGGTGCAGGTATTGCAGGTATCACAACAGCCTATTTGCTCGCCCAAACAGGCATGCGTGTGGTGGTTCTGGAAGCGGGAAAAGTACTGGATGGTACAACCGGACATACCACAGCCAAGGTTTCTGCACAGCATGGGGTGATATTCGATGAGCTGCTCCACCACTTCGGACACGAACAGGCACGCATGTATTATGAAGGCAATGCTGCAGCTGCCAACTGGGTACGCAATCTGGTGAAGGAAAAACAGATCGATTGCCAGTGGGCAGAAGAAGATGCCTACGTGTACATTCAATCCGAGGATAACCTGAAAAAGCTGGAGATCGAGCTTACCGCCTACGGCAAGCTGAACATTCCAGGTGAATGGGTCGATCCACTTCCAATTCCGGTTCCGTCGAGAGCAGGCATTAAAATGCCTGGTCAGGCTCGCTTCGACCCACTGGCTTATTTGCATTACCTGCTCGATTCAGCGGTCAAGCAAGGGGTTCAGATCTATGAGCATACAACGGTAACTGACGTTGAAGAGGATGCCTCACTTCATGTACGAACCTATGGTAATGGTCCATCCGTGACAGCTGAACATGTCGTTGTGGCTTCCCACTTCCCTGTGTATGACCCAGGTTTTTATTTTACAAGGCTGCACGCAGAGCGCTCTTATGCTGTTGCAGTGGAACCTCAAAAAACCTATGCCGGCGGCATGTATATATCGGACGATGAACCGACCAGATCCCTGCGCAAAGTGCTTCATGAAGGAAAGGAACTGATTCTTTTCGGGGGAGAAAACCACAAAACCGGACAGGGTATCTGTACCTATGGTCATTATGAACGCCTCGAACGATTCGCAGAGGAGACGTACGGCATCCGCAGCATTCCGTTCCGCTGGTCTGCCCAGGATCTGATATCCATCGATAAGGTACCCTATATTGGACCCATTACCGGAAGACATGAACGGGTCTATGTTGCTACCGGGTTCGCCAAGTGGGGCATGACCACAGGAACAATGGCCGGACATATTCTGGCAGACCGTATCACCGGTCGTGACAACCCCCATGCCGCTGTATTCGATCCCGCGAGATTCAAAGCGGATCCTGGTGTAAAAAACTTTATTATAGAAAACGCGAATGTAGCTAAAGAATTAATCTCCGGCAAAGTAGGCATTGTTCACAAGGACGTCAGCGAGATTGGCAACGATGAAGGCGCCGTGGTTCGTCATAACGGCAAACGGGCCGGTGCCTACAAGGACACCAGTGGCAGACTGTTTTTGGTCGATACAACCTGTACTCATCTGGGATGTGAAGTGGAATGGAATGAAGGAGAACGCTCGTGGGACTGCCCTTGTCACGGTTCCCGCTTCGATTTTGCAGGTAAAGTGATTGAAGGACCCGCTGTCAAAGACCTCAAAGTGCTTGAAGCCTCAGAATAATAGTAAAGATTCGGTTTACAGACCCGGGTAGGACTCCGCCTTCGGACGGAGGCATCTTACCCGGGTTTTGCGTATGCTGGTCTTATGGGAAGTTATTGATCCACAATGTCACCAGACGACGATAACTCAGGACAGAATCGTGACACGGAACTATTTTTAAATCACTACCTTGCATTAAACAGTACTGAATGCTATGATGAATCCATAACTACTGATCAATACACACTAGTGATTGAAGAAGGAATAAGGAGGAACCTGTGTGAACGTGAATATCCAGTTCAAAAAGGGAGTGCTGGAGCTATGCGTCCTGGTACTGATTAACCGCCAGGATCGGTATGGCTACGAACTGGCTCAGGCGGTTTCCAAACATATTGAAGTTGCTGAAGGCGCTCTGTATCCATTGCTGCGCAGACTCGTTCAAGACGGTTATTGCACCACCTATTTGCAAGAATCAACCGAGGGACCACCGCGTAAATATTACAAGCTGTCCGATACCGGTCGTGACTATATGCAGGCCTTGACTACAGAATGGAATGAATTTGTACGCAATGTCGCAAATCTTATTGAGGAAGGAACCCACAATGAATAGAAAACATTTTATGCAGGCCATGGAAATTCATCTGCGGCCAATGGAACCTCAGGAACGGGCAGAGTTGCTCGCAGACTATGATCAGCATTTCGAACTCGGGCTTCGAGAAGGTAGACCGGAAGAAGAGATTGCCCGTGAACTGGGCCGTCCGGAAGAGATTGCACGGGAAGCACTTGGTGACCGCTATGACGTAAATACACCGGGCTCAGATCCCTTTTACGCTCCGACTTATGGAGAAATGCGGCCACCGAAGAGCAGCAATAGAGCAGCTCGCAACTTTTTTACCGGAATTGGATTGATTTTTCTGAATTTGATCCTGGGGATTCCTCTGGGGTTAACACTCTGGTCGGTGTGGCTTGTGATTGCCAGTCTGTCCTTGCTGGTCTTGGCCCCTGTCGCAGCTGCTGTGGACTTCCTGTTTCTCAATCATTTCGACAAGGCAGAACTGTTCGTGGCCATTGGGGCATTCGGTGTGGGTATTCTATTTGCCATTGCTGCGAAATGGGTATTTAAGGGCTTCAAGGCAGCGACTCTTCAATACCTGAGATGGAACAGAAAGACGATGAAAGGAGACATTTCCGCATGAGTACAAAAAAATGGTTGGCTTTAGCGGTCATTTGTATCGGTATAGGTTTGCTCGGAACGTCCATATATGGAGTTCAGTTCGGAGACAAGCGGGAGGAATATTCCAAGCGATGGGATTTTAAAAGTGATGAGTTACAAAGTGTCATCATGAACGCTAATTTTAGCGCGGATATTGAATTCGTGGTCAGCCCGGACTCCGGTAGTTATATCGAGGTAGACGGTAAATGGGACCCAGCTGTTATCCAAAGCTTCGAACAGGCTACTTTATCCGAAGGGACATTTAAACTATCCCAGACAGAACGTGAGCAATTACAGTTTTTCACCCTGTATTGGAATGACCGTGATTCCAAAATTACCGTTGCCCTGCCTGAAGGGCACCAACTAAATGAGGTTAAGCTCGATTCTTCCTCAAGCGACTGGACTTTGACCGGTTTGAACGCCAATCTGCTTGAGCTGAATAATACCTCGGGATCCATTCAGCTGGAAGATATCTCTGCCCCACGTATTGAACTGGAATTAACATCAGGCGATCTCGAAGCTTCCAGGATTCACGGGAATCTGGATGTGTCTATGAACTCCGGTAATTTCCAGGCAGATCAGATCACAGGTGATTTGAACAGCCGAATCCAATCCGGCGATACCGAGATTACCAAATTAAGCGGCGCCGCCTTGATCAAATTCACTTCCGGTAGCGTGGAGATTGAGCAAGCTGCACCCGGGCCTATCGATGTATCGGGACAATCGGGAGATATATTCATTCAAGCCGCACCAGACTTTGAGGGAGTCTATGACGCCCAGGCCACTTCCGGAGATGTTAATGTACCGGAATCTCCGATGATTAACCAGGAAGTCATCAAGGCCCGTACCACTTCAGGCAGCATCAAAATCACCAAGTAATGATGAAGCAAATATCCGAACTGTGGGTAATATAGTATAATTAAAATGCCAGTCCAACTTTTAAGGAGGAGTTACCCACATGGAACTTAAAAATAAAACGGCTGTCATTACTGGCGCCGGTAAAGGCATTGGCCGTGCCATTGCTGAAGCACTTGCTAAGGAAGGTGTACATCTCGGCTTAATCGCCCGTACCGCCTCCGATCTGGAGGCCCTTCAGCAATCCTTGAGCCTGGAATACGGCATTAAAGTAACCAGTGCCGTAGCTGACATCTCCGATCGTACCCAAGCTGAAGCAGCTGTAGCAGCGATCGAAATGGAGCTTGGTGCAGTCGATATCCTCATTAATAACGCAGGCATTGCCAGCTTCGGAACGTTGCTTGACATGGATCCGGAAGAGTGGGAGCGCATCCTGCATGTCAACGTTATGGGTACATATTACGTCACACGTGCCGTACTGCCGAGCATGATCAAGGAAAGCAGCGGCAGTATCATTAATATCGCTTCTACTGCAGGCGAGCGTGGATTCGCTACAGGTTCAGCGTACTGTGCATCCAAGTTCGCCCTGCTTGGGATGACTGAATCCCTGATGCAGGAAGTACGCAAATCCAACATTCGGGTAACGGCATTGACACCAAGTACGGTAAATACCGAGCTTGCGACCAATGCCGGTCTGAAAATTGGAGACGAAGATCGCATGATGCAAGCGGAAGATGTAGCCGAGCTTGCTCTGGCTACACTCAAGCTCTCCGACCGTGTATTTGTTAAAGCTGCAGGTATTTGGACAACCAATCCACAGTAAACAACAGGATTGATCAGGCCGCCGGAGAAACTCTCGGCGGTCTTTTTAATTGATTGCCGTTGTGAGTATGCACACGCCTTACTTGTTCCACAAACGGTCCAGATCCAGCTCTTTGGACACAGCGATTAGCACAACTGCCGTCTCATCACCAATATTGGTCACCTCATGAGTAACGATAGCATTCCAGCTAAACGAATCCCCCACTTCCAAAATCTCCACGTCCTCACACTGCTCCGCACGAATCCTTCCCTGGAGGACAAGGTGACTCTCTTCACCCGCATGCTTGCTAACCCCTGTGGAGGCGCCTGGAGGCAGTTCCACAATGGACATTCGCATTGCTCCTTTTGCCGTCAGATGCTGCACCTTAATTGACCCGTTTGCTGCAGTCGTTTCCTGGCGCTCATTCTTGCGTACCACGTTCATCCGCTGCTCAGGTGTCAGCAGCAGGTACGGAAGGGGAACTTCCAGATAATCCGCTATACTTTCGAGTGTTGCAATGGATGGCGATGTTTTATTATTTTCCACATTGCTGATAAACCCCTTCGATAATCCCGTTCCCTCGCACATTTGCATGATTGTAATCTGTTTCTGCTTTCGTATGGTGCGAATGGCCAAGCCAATATCCATCATACTTCCCTCCCTTTCTGTCTTGGTGAATTCTCAGTCTATTCGCTGGGAGACTCATAAAAAATAATCCGGTTCCCAAATGGGTCCGCCACAGTCATTTCCCTTAATCCCCAAGGCGTATCCGTAATCCCCGGCCTGGCATGTTTATAATTTTTCTGATTAAGCCTTTCACACCAAGCATCCAGATTATCCGTTTCGATTCGTAGCGCAGCACCTGGAGTGCAATCGCCATGATGCTCAGACAGGTGCAGGATAACAGAGTCGAACGATATCTGCATATATAAGGGCATATTTTCTTCAAAACGGTGCTCCCAATCCAAACCAAATCCCAGATATTCGATGTAAAATTCTCTCGCCTTGGCCTCATCAAATATCCTCAGAATAGGCACAATCCCCTTCAACATCCTGATCACTTCCTTGGGAATAATTTGATTCAATCTCAGCAACGCTAGTTTCTATTATAGGTTTCTTATACGTAAACATATTTTCATAATACAAAAATAATATTGACCCTACAATGGAATCGTGATAAATTTTGTTCATAAATAAGAATATAAATTTCATATTGGTGAACTATTCAATAACTAAATTTCTTCAGGCGGTGATTCCATTGAATTCTTCATTTACTTATGAAGTTCGGGTTCCTTCCAATTACGATACAGATCAGAAATATCCGGTTATCTTTGCCCTGCACGGCATGGGTTCGGATGAGCAGGACATGCTTCAACTAATGGAACCGATGCAAGCCGATTTTATTATTGTGGCTGTTCGTGGATCGATTGTTCAGGGCGGCGGCTATGCTTATTTTCAAATTAAAAGCATTGGCAATCCTGTTCGTGAGTTGTTTGACACCTCCGCTCAGGGGTTGCAGCAGCTTATCCAGCACCTGTCCTCAGAATATGCGATTGATCCGGCTCGTCGTTATATCGCCGGATTCAGCCAGGGTGCCATTATGGCTATGACGCTTTCGTTGATCATGGGTGATGCCATCAAAGGGATCGCAGCCATGAGTGGTTACATCCCGCAATTTGTAAAAGACGAGTATCCAATACAACCCGGAACAGCGTTATCCGTATTCATCTCCCACGGAGACCAGGACCATCTCTTCCCCCTGCAGCTGGGTGAAGACAACGCAGACTATTTCCGTGAACATATCAGCAATGTCACTTACGTTCTGTACCCTGGCGGGCATCACGTCACTGCTGAGCTTTACGATCAACTTCAACACTGGCTTCGCAGCGATGCTGAACTGACTGCCGGGGACCCGAAAGGACTGATTGCATAATGATGCCATCCCTCTTTATCGCACATGGTGCGCCGTCACTTGCACTGGAGGAAAATGTGTACACCGAATTTCTGCAAAAACTTGGGCAGGAGCTGCCCAAACCGCGGGCAATCGTACTATTTTCTGCGCATTGGGAGTCCACGACTCAGCTCGTATCCTCCACAACCCATTATGAGACCATTTATGATTTTGGCGGCTTCCAGCCGGAACTGTATCAGATCAAATATCCGGCTCAAGGCCATGCTGAGACAACTGCCGAGGTCCTTCGCCTGTTCACAGCAGCTGGTATTCCCGCAGAAGCCGATTCCGTTCGAGGTCTGGATCACGGTGCCTGGGTTGTCCTTCGCTTGCTCTACCCTGATGCAGATATCCCCGT
Source organism: Paenibacillus xylanilyticus (assembly GCF_047246825.1). Classification (GTDB taxonomy): domain Bacteria; phylum Bacillota; class Bacilli; order Paenibacillales; family Paenibacillaceae; genus Paenibacillus; species Paenibacillus xylanilyticus_B. The sequence goes on from NZ_JBFOLB010000003.1 coordinate 320,044, forward strand.
CATTGCGCTGTCCGTGAATCGATATCTGACGAATGAACAGCAATATCGGATCGGTCAAGCACTTGCTGGACTTCGCGAACAAGACATCCTCGTGATCGGCAGCGGCGGTACCGTCCACAATCTGCGCCAGCTGAACTGGGAGAGCAACGGCATGGACTCTTGGGCGATGGAGTTCGACAACTGGCTGGAGGACAAGCTGGTCCAATGGGATACCGAAGCGCTCTTCGCTTATGATAAGCTGGCACCGTCCGCTCGGACTGCAGTGCCTACACCCGAGCATTTTGTACCCTTGCTGCTGGCCATGGGCGCGGGCGATCAGACCAAGAAAGCATCCCTGCTGTTCAAAGCTTATCAATATGGTAATCTAAGCTTGTCCTGCTGGAAGTTTGATTAAGTTTAAGAATCCGCATTAATGACTGATGCACAAGGAATACTATTGAAAGGCACTCTATGAGTGCTTTTTTTGTATGCACCCTTTTAAATAACTAATTCATGAAGCTCCTTATTCAATATCCTTAATTTTGTCCATATTATAATATGACCTTTTATGCATAATGCTGGGATATGTAAAGCGGGTTATAATAACATTTAGTGGTAATGCACAAGATGTAACTAAGAATCTTGAATTTTACACCTATCAAATTTTTTGGGAGGAACATTCAACGTGGCTGAACAAGCAAAGTCTGAGAGCTTCATGTCTCTCGTCAAAAAGGGAAACACGTCCTCGGCCGTAGCTATGGCAGGTAATGCCGTACTCGCTCTGTGCAAAGGAGGAGCCTTTCTATTCAGTGGCAGCGGGGCCATGTTTGCCTCTGCCATGCACTCGCTCGCCGATGCCATCAATCAGGGGTTCGTTTTTGTCGGAAGTGTGTTGTCCGAAAAAAAACCGACACGTCGCTTCCCAACCGGATTTGGACGGGTCATCAACATTTTCTGTATGATTGCCGTGATCGTGGTGACGATTATGGCCTACGAAACCATCCATGAAGGAATTCACCTGCTGCAGCATCCTGCTGGTCATTCAGGCGGCCTCTGGATCAACATCGGTGTGCTCGTACTTAACATTGTGATTGACGGTGCCATCCTGATCAAAGCGATGAAGGAAATCCTTGTTGAAGCGCGTGCGCCCAAGGCGTCCGGTTTCTCCCTTGTTCCTGCAGCGATCAAAAACGTGGGACGCGCTGCACCACCAACACGACTCGTATTCTACGAAGATGTGGTAGCGGTACTCGGGGCAACACTTGCCTTGATCTCTGTCATTGTTATCGCATTGACCAATTTCGCATTGCTTGATGGCATTGTGACTACCCTGATTGGCTGTCTGATGATTGCCGTAGCCTTCCGGGTCGGATACGACAATATGATTGGACTCATCGGTGTCGCTGCTCCACAGGATATTGAGGACAAAGTGTCCCAGACCATTCTGGCAGACTCCCATGTGGCCGATATCCAGATGATGCGCATCATCCAGGAAGGCCGTTATTACCATGTTGAAGGACTGATTGAGCTGACCAAAGGCCTGTCTCTGGCCGATGCTGACGATATCAAGTTCCGTGTTCAGGAGAAATTGATGACCAATCCGGACATCGCTGATGCGGCCATTTCCATTATTGAAGATGATGGGGTGAAAAGCTGGGGCAAAAAACACTCGGATGTCATCAAATAACGAACGCTTTGATGTAAATAAAACAGACCAAGCCCACTCCAGCTGGAGTGGGCTCTTTCATGATCAATTAACTTTCAACTATAGCCTTCAGGCTGTGGTTCAGTCCTGCGGTTCAGGGCAATAGCCTCATTGGCTCTTGCCCTGTTTCATCCCCAAGGCCTCAATTTTCTCCCGCCACTTCAGACGAAACGCTTCGGTTGACCCCTTGATCGGACTAATCTCAGTAACCCGTACCGGGGAGACACCGGAAAATTTCAAAATATTCGATTTCATGACCCGGTGCCCGGCTTGCCTGTATATCAACCGATTATACCAACGTGGTGTATCCATCGTTACAATGAGATGCGCCGACTTTCCCTTTAATAATTTGTCCCACAGGGGCGAGCCTTCCCGATATTTCATGGCAAACCCCGGCAAAAATATACGGTCGATAAAACCTTTCATAATAGCTGGCATCGCTCCCCACCACAAGGGATACACAAACACCAAATGGTCAGCTCTGCGAATGAGCTCCTGGGCTTTCACCAGATCATCCTCAAGATCCGTCCGTTTACGATAACCGTATTTCAGGTTCGGATTGAACTGAATGTGGCTCAAATCAATAAAATTTACATCACTGCCGGATTTTTGAGCCCCTTTGATATAAGCATCGGATAGCCCTCTGCAATAGCTTTCCGGATCAGGATGGCCGTTAATGACCAGAATATTGGATTTCATACTTGGGTTCCTCCTGTATAATAAGTACGTAAGCATTTTGCATAAAATGCTGACATGAAAGCCGAAGAAGCAGGCGTACTATCATCATAAGGTGAACCTACCTCTAAACAAATGATCGAGGACGCCAAAAAATTGCTAATTCGCGCAATGGAGGTACATGAATAATCACAATCTCGGAGTATCCATTTCCATGCTGTATCCAATTATGAAAACGCTCGTTCACAAAGGATATGACCCCGAAACCTTTTTCAAGTATGCCGGTTTTGACTCGGCAATATTGCAGCATACTGAAGCCCGAATTCCAGTCGAAGAACTGGAACGAATTCTGCAGGAAGCTTCTGAATACTCCAATGATTTGTATTTCGGCTTAAATCAAGGGCTCCTGCTCGACTTTGCTGACCTGGGCCTTCTCGGTTACGTTATGATGCATTCCAAAACGATTGGTGATGCACTCGCTGCATATCAGCGGTATAACATCATTTTGTACAGCGGATTCAATCTGGATTGGGAGATCCAAGGGCAAGATGTGGTTCTTCGTCTGTTTTTGCAATCACCGCAGCAGATGTCCCGTCATTGCGTGGAAGATATGACTGTCTCCGTGTTATCTCTCATCCGTAAACTGGGGAATTGCCCAGTGGACATAAAGGAGATCCGTTTTAGCCATGAAGCGCCTGAAGCAGCAAAAAACCTGACCCCATACGTCGACATGTTCGGAGTAACTCCCCAATTTGGAGACAACCATAATCAATTACGCCTGCACAAGGACATTCTCAGTCACCCCGTTCTTTACTCGGATGCAAAGATGCTGAAAGTGTTTGAAACGATGGCCCAGGAAAGCAAGGAACTGCTTCATTCTTCCCATACGTTCTCTGGCAAAGTCAGCCGCTGGCTGCTCGATAGCCTACCTGCCACCTTTCCGACATTACAACATACCGCAGAGCATCTGGGCGTGAGCATTCGTACACTTCAAAGCCGATTGCGTGAAGAAGGTACGACATACCATGAAATATCTGTTCAGGTACGTAAGGAGCTTGCGCTGAACTATTTGCGGGGAGGAAACTATTCCGTTGGTGAAATTGCCTATGCCCTTCATTTTTCCGAGCAAAGTGCGTTTCAGAACGCCTTCAAAAAGTGGACCGGACGGACGCCCGGGCAATACCGCGCGGACTTGAAGCACTATATGCCAGTCGATTAGGACTATACGAAGTTACGACTTCGGTGTGAGGAACCTGATCCTTGTCATCTACCTAGACTTAAGTCTAGGTTCATTTTAACTCCAAAGACCGAGGATAGCCTTTTCTCGTTCATGGTATGCTGTGTGTAACGAGAAAAAAAACTTCACGACTGTTCGGAATGACTCTAATGAATGTTGAAAAGGAGAGATATCATGGCTAAACGTACGATCCTGGCGCCTGTACTCATTTTGCTGGGCGTGTACCTGATTCTGAACCAGGGAGGTTCACTCGGTCCGGGCACCATTTTTGCTACCTTCTGGCCGACCCTGTTTGTGATTCCGCTCGGGCTGTTTTTCCACTGGCTGTACTTCTCCATGATTGGCAGAGGGGTTGGCTTGCTTGTACCGGGCGGTATTTTGCTGACTGCCGGTGTGGTTAGCCAGATCGCCATGCTCTTCGGCAACTGGGGCACGATGTGGCCTGGCTTTATCCTTGCGGTAGCTGTAGGTTTGTTTGAATTGTACTGGTTTGGCGGACGGAATAAATGGCTGCTTATCCCTATCAACATTTTGACGGTGATCTCACTGTTATTCTTCTCCGTCATGTCCATCGGTTCGATGCTGAGCAGTCTGTCCTTCATCCAACCATTCGTCGCAATTGTGCTGATTATGGGCGGGGCGTGGTTAATCGTGGGTCGCAAAAGAAACATGTAGACCAAAATCGTTTACACTCGACACTTCGACGGCAGACAACTTTCGATCGCTGTTATTCCCGGATTTCTTGATCCCCCTTTACTAAAGGGAGAAATCCAGGAATAAAGGCGAGCGCTTCGCTTCTCCCGTTTGTCTGCCCTCTCCGTTATGTGTAAACCAGTTATGACAACAACCTGAGCTGTTTGCTTGGAATGTAGGTAGTCAGAAGAAAAATCCCCTGATCCTTTAAATGGATTCAGGGGATTTTTTGCAGCTATGTTACAGCCGTGTATGCGGCATGTGGTCATGCCGCTCAGCTGACTATTTGCTGTGCATTTTAAACTCAAGGAACAAGTCGTTGTAATGCGAAAGCATTTTTTTACCCAAGTTATCGTACACTTCCAGCTTGCCTGTCAGTGTCTCATCCGGATAGAAACGCTCATCGCCCGAGATATCCTCTGGCAGCAGTTTCAGTGCCTCCGCGTTTGGTGTGGAGTATCCGACATACTCGGCATTACGTGCGGCATGATCCGGGTCCAGCATAAAGTTAATAAACTGGTGTGCCCCTTCAATGTTGCTCGCCGTCTTCGGAATGACCATATTATCAAACCAGAGGTTCGAGCCTTCCTCAGGCACCACGTAATCGAGCTTGTCGTTCTCATCCATAATCTCCGATGCGTCTCCGGACCATACGAGTCCTACCGCCGCTTCCTCGTTCGCCAGCAGCATTTTGATCTCATCGCCGACAATGGCTCTGACGTTAGGCGTCAGGGTAGACAGTTTCGCCAAAGCCTCCTGCAGATGGTCTTCATTGGTATCATTCAGGGAATAGCCGAGACTGTTCAGTCCCATTCCCATGACTTCACGAGCACCATCCAGCAGCAGGATCTGGTTTTTCAGCCGTGGGTCCCACAGGTCGTTCCAGCTCTCAAACGTCAAACCGTTGACCAGTTCAGGGTTGTACACAATTCCCACCGTCCCCCAGAAATACGGGATGGAGTACTGGTTGCCTTCATCAAAGGACAAGTCCAGGAACCGGGAATCAATGTTGTTCAAATTCGTTAATTTACTGTGATCGATGGGAATGAGCAGGTTCTCTTCTTTCATTTTGCTAATCGCATATTCGGAAGGTATGGCTACGTCAAAGGTAGTCCCGCCCTGCTCAATCTTGGTCAGCATCGCTTCATTAGAGTCGAATGTCTGGTAGATGACCTTAATGCCTGTCTCTTCCTCAAACTCCGTCAGCAGATCCGGGTCGATATAATCGCCCCAGTTATAGATGGTCAGCGTGTTGCCGCCCGAGTATCCCTGGCTCTTATTGAGATATGAAGCCAGGATCATCAGGGCAAAGGCAGCCACAAACACGATCGCAAACGTCCGTACCAGTTGCTTCATGGACGCAGCCCCCTTCCGGCAGGTGTCCGTGCAGCGCGGCGGTTAATGAAGTAATATCCAATAACCAGCACCACGGTCAGCAGGAAGAGCAAGGTCGACAGTGCATTGATGGACAAGGATACACCCTGTCTCGCCCGGGAGTAGATCTCCACCGAGAGTGTGGAGTATCCGTTCCCCGTGACAAAGAATGTAACCGCGAAGTCATCCAGCGAATACGTCAATGCCATGAAAAACCCGGCGAATATACCCGGTTTGACGTAGGGCAGCACCACACGTGTCAGAATCTGCCATGATCCTGCTCCCAGGTCGCGTGCCGCATCCATCAGCGTTGGGCTCATTTCCTGCAGCTTCGGCAGTACCATGATGACCACGATTGGCACACTGAATGCGATATGGGACAGCAGGACCGATGTGAATCCCAGTTTGATCCCAATCATGGTGAACAAAATCAGGAAGGATGCACCGATAATGACATCCGGGCTTACAATCAACACGTTATTGAGAGACAGCAGCGTGTTTTTGGTCCGTTTACGCCGCACATGATAGATTGCAAGAGCTCCTGCCACACCAAGTATGGTTGAAATTGCTGATGACAGCAGCGCAATAATAAATGTGTTGAGTACAATGATCAGCAGCCGGGTATCCGCAAAAACTTCCCTGTACCATTCCAGCGTGAATCCTTCGAAATTACGCATGTGGCCGCCACTGTTGAAGGAATAAAAGATCAGGTACGCAATCGGTGCATACAGGATCGCAAATACGACGGCCAAATAGACGTTAGACAGCTTTCCGTTTCTTCCCATTACGCACCTCCTTCTTCCCTGATCCGGTCAGAAACATAATGATCGCCATCGCAATAATCAAAAAGACAGCAATCGTTGACCCCATCCCCCAGTCCTGGGTGACGAGGAAATGCTGTTCAATGGCTGTTCCCAGCGTAATAACCCGGTTCCCCGCAATGAGGCGGGTGATCATGAACAAGGATAATGCTGGAATAAATACAGCCTGACATCCCGATTTAACTCCAGAGAGCGTCAGCGGGAAGATGACCCGGCGAAACGTCAGCCAGGATGAAGCTCCGAGATCCCGCGCTGCATAGATGAGCGAAGGATTCATTTCCTCCAACGCGTTGAAGATTGGAAGAATCATGAACGGAATGAAGATGTACACCGAAACAAAGATAAAACTGAAGTCGGTGAACAAAATCTGCTGCGAACCTATACCGATCACTTCGAGCAGGGAGTTGGTCAGGCCATATGTTCCGAACAGGCCGATAAAGGCATAGGCTTTTAACAACAGATTAATCCAGCTTGGCAAAATGATCAGCAGCAGCCACAACTGCTTGTGCTTCGTCCGGGTCAGCAAATACGCTGTCGGATACGAAACTAACAGGGCAAACACCGTAATCAGCAGGGCATACCAGAATGAACTCAGTGTCATCTGCATATATACGGGCGTAAAGAAGCGGGCATAGTTGCCAAACGTGAAGTTGCCCTCCACATCAAAAAACGAGTAATAGACAACCAGCAGTACCGGAGCGACAACGAACAGCACCATCCATAATACATATGGAATCAGATACGCATTGCGTGTACTCGCCTTACTCTGCATGGGTGGCCTCTTGATAGGCTTCAAGTCGTTTGTCGAATTCTTCTTCGGTCTCATTAAAGCGCATGACGTGGATGGCTTCCGGGTCAAAATACAGGCCAATCCGTTCCCCTACGACCGCTTTCTTCGTAGAATGCACAAGCCATTCATTACCTGCATCGTCGTAACTGGATATCTCGTAATGCACTCCGCGGAACAGCTGGGAGTCGACATTGACCTTCAGCTTGCCCTGATCTTCGGTTGTAATCTCCAAGTCCTCTGGACGTATCACGATCTCAACCGGCTCGTTCGGCTGTAATCCCTGGTCGACACATTCATACTGTGCTCCGGCGAATTCCACCACAAAGTCCTGTTTCATCTTGCCGGATACAATGTTCGATTCCCCGATGAAGTCCGCCACAAAACGGTTGATTGGCTCATCATAAATATCATTCGGCGTACCGCTCTGCTGGATCACACCGCCGTTCAGGACGAATATCTCATCCGACATCGCCAGCGCTTCCTCCTGATCATGCGTGACAAAGATAAACGTAATGCCCAGCCGCTGCTGCAGCTCACGCAGTTCGTACTGCATTTCGGTCCGAAGCTTCAGATCGAGTGCAGACAATGGCTCATCCAACAGCAGGATCTCAGGTTCATTTACAATCGCACGTGCAATCGCGACCCGCTGTCGCTGTCCACCGGACATCTCGCCGATCTCGCGGTTTTCATATCCGGACAGGTTGACGAATTTGAGGGCTTCCAATACTTTGCTGCGTATTTCAGCCGTTTTCATCTTTTTGATCCGCAAACCAAACGCCACGTTCTCAAATACATTCAAATGCGGAAATAACGCGTAATCCTGAAACACGGTATTGACCTGGCGCTGATGGGCAGGAACACGGTTGATCAGTGCTCCATTAAAATAAATACTGCCCTGTGTCGGCTCCGCAAAGCCGGCGATCAGCCTTAATATTGTCGTTTTGCCGCAGCCCGACGGGCCAAGCAGCGTATAAAATTTACCCCGCTCAATCTCGAAGCTGACTTCCTTCAATACGGCTTCATCCTGATCGTATTGCTGGGTCACCCGGTCGAACCGGATAATTGGTTGTTGATCTGACATGTTTCATCTCGCCCCCTTAAACTTGAGGTACAACTTACCCTGTACACTTTCGATAAACACTTCGTTATTACAAATCCCATCTATTATATATGATTCAGCTATATCCGCAATGGTTTTGGTGTAAACGCTGTGTGTCTTTTCTTCTTATTTTCACAAATCCTGCATACATTACGGGTATATGTCGATATCTACGCATACCTCTGGAGAGATTGGAGGGATTCTTGAAGTCGGATTTCTGTGCGAAAGGAGTCTTTGCTCGTGGACATTCGCCGCAACCTGCCTTTGCTGATGATCATTTGTTTTCTTAGTCAGATGGGCGGATTCATGATCCTGCCCCTGTTTCCTTTGTTTATTGAGGAATTCGGCCTGTCCGGCTGGATGATGGGGGTTATTTTTGCACTCTTTTATGTAGGAAAAGTCATTGGCGGGGTGCCAGCAGCAGCTCTGTACCGTAAACTCGGAGGTCAACGGGCGCTGATCGTCATGCTGTTTGTTCTCGCAGTCTGTATGGGCGGTTTCGCGGTTTCTTCTTCTGCATTTCTGTTCGGCCTATTGCGTTTACTGCAAGGACTCGCTTCCACCGGACTTACGGTCATTGTACGATCCATCATCGGGGATGGGGGCAATACTGACAACCGTGGTCTGTACAACGGGTATATCAGCAGCAGTGAAGGCGGAGGTATGGTGCTCGGCCCGGTGATTAGCGGCTGGCTTGCACTGCATTGGCCGCTGTCGGTTCCTTTTTTGCTTGTTACAGTGTGCTGCCTGATGGCTATGGGAACAGCCATGGGGATGAAGACCAAGCCGGGCTCTGATCAACCATCTGAGAAAGTCGGACGCAAACATGCTTCAGGTTCGGACTCAGGAGCAGCTTCTAATATGACTGTAGAACATGCCCATGCGATTAAACTCCCCTCTTCAGCATCTGACGATACCATTATAAACAATACTGCTGTGGACGATATGGGCACAGCTTCTCCAACTTCCGTTGCACCTGACCATAACACTCCAAGCTCTTTTACAGGGCTTACCCGGCGACAACAACTCATTGGCTATGGCACGGTACATTTTCTGGAGATGAGCGCCTATGCCGTATTTCTGACTTACTTCGCCCTGTATGCAGCCCACATTATGCACTGGGACCCGTTTGCGACCAGCCTTGCTTTCACCGTGGCCGGGATTTCAACCCTTGCTGCTGCTCCAGCAGCCGGTTATCTGTCGGACCGTATGGGCGATCGTCTGTTACTTTGCATGTTCGGCATGTTGATGATCGGCATCGAAGTGGTTGTTTTTTTAAGTACATCTTCTTATGTGTGGGTATATGTTGGCATGCTGATTGGCGGGGTTGGCGGTGCCTGTTACATGGATTCGTTCTTTGCTCATATCGGGGACCACATCCCTGACACAGGTAGAAGCGCAGTCATAGGCAAAATCGTCTCCGCAGCCGAGATTGGCTCTATCGTTTCTCCTCTAATCGCTGCGCTGCTTGTGGAGTACGTTTCGCTTTATGCCGTATTTGTGTTCAACCTGGTTCTAATCGCTGCTGCCATCGCGGTTCAGGCCGTGATGCGGAGCCGGTACAGATCGAAACAGGGGTAACGCACAAGACTGCCCACACGAGTGGGCGGTCTTCTTTATTTTATTTTTTTCTTATTATAGAGGCTAGGGAAAAAATAACCCGCTCGCACGAATTAGTGTGCAAACGGGCATTTCATCGGTGAATCTCCGGCCGATGGTTGTTGATTCTCTGACTTTATACTGTGCTTTTCGCTATTCTGCTGTTCTGCTCCAGATGCTTTTCCATCCAGGGTATACGCCAGCTCCTGCCTGAAAAAGTTCGGCTTCACGATCTCATTGCGGTAGGAACTGTGGAAAATATGCGTCGTCGCCGGAGATACGGGCGGAATCAGCCAAACCCAATCGCCGGTCAGCTCACGCCCGGCCATCTCCTCCCGCTGCTCAAACAATGCAAATTGCGCCGCTGCCGTGTGATGATCCACAATACTGACGCCTGCTTTCTTGAACGAATGCAGTACAGCTACATTCAATTCAACGAGTGCTCGGTCTTTCCAGAGCGTCGTTTCACTTGACGTATTCAGTCCAAGCGCTGCTGCGACCGCAGGCAATTTGTTGTACCTGAACGTATCCGCCAGATTACGGGCACCGATCTCGGTTCCCATATACCAACCGTTAAACGGCGCGGCCGGATAAGAGATGCCGCCAATCTCGAGCCTCATGTCCGCAATCATCGGCACACCGTACCAGCGAATGCCGAGTTCAGCAATCTCGGGCCGCTCCGGGTGTTCAATCGACACTTCCACAATGTCTTCCTGGGGTACAGAGTACCATTCAGGAGATTCCCCCTGCGCCTGAATAATGAGCGGCAATACATCATAAGCACTCCCTGCTCCTTTCCAGCCAAGTGACAGGGCTACCTTGGTCAATTCCACGGATGCGGGATCACCCACGATGCCTTGGTCTGTCTCGTATCCGGCATAACGGATGAGCTGGTGATTCCAGATCCGCACGGGAGTTCCGCTTGGCCCATTCGGCGGAAGGATCGTAATCATGGGGATGACTTTACCGCCATTGGATGCAACGCGGATATGATTCAGCACTGCATCCGCCGTCGTTCCAGCTGTGTCTGCGTGACGCGCATCCACAATCCGAAGTTTATCCCAGAATAATCGACCAATACAGCGGTTGCTGTTCCTCCATGCCATTTTACAGCCCTGCTCCAGTTCTTCGGCGGTATGCACATAGGTGCCGGTATCTTCAATCTCTTGGTTAACGGCAATAAGCCGGGCCTGCGCGTCTTCACGCGAATGGCCCAGCTCGTCATAACATGTATATATAAACCGTTCAGCTTCTTCCTGCAATTGTCCCAGGTCTGCCCGCATCGTTCATTCCACCAATCTATACATCTTGAATGCCATCATTATACGGCAAGCACACCGGATTTGTAAGCGAACGGGGACTTTGTTCACGGACTCTACATATCGTTGTCAGGATATCTGGTTACCTTAGCTTATTTGCCCAAAAATGCGTTTAACATCCAGATTTCTTTATCCAGCGCTGCTGTGAATCCAATCAGCATATCTTCCGTAGCGTTATCCTCTGCTTCATCTGCTGCATGAATGCCTTCTTTAATGACTTCCACCATCGTGCGAAGATCGGCAACTACAGACTCTACCATATGCTCAGCAGACAATTGTCCCTGTGCCTCTTGAATTGGAGACAGACGCAGCTGTTCAGACATGGTGGCTACCGGACGGCCACCAATCGCAAGCAGGCGTTCTGCAGCTTCATCCATGTTCGCAGTAGCCAGATTGTACAGTTCTTCGAATTTGGCGTGCAGCGTGAAGAAATGTGGTCCTTGAACATACCAGTGGAAATGGTGCAGTTTCGTATACAGTACGGACCAGCCTGCAATCTGGCGGTTCAGAACATCGTGCAGTGCAGCGGCATGGTTAGCAAAAGTGTTGGTTTTCGTTTGAATTGTGCTCATGGATAATTATCCCCTCTCGAATGTGATATCATTTGATTTTTTAATCATCATATAAGTTTGTTTTCGTTTATTTAATTTAGACTTAATCTAAATCTTGTTTTAATTATAACACCACCTTTCTACTTTGTGAAGACATTAGCCCAGCCAATCAAATGAAGATTCCATGAAGTTAAGCTTCATTTTTGGTCCATCACCAGAACCCGGAGCCCTCCATCTTACACACAGCATTTATACCTTAGATTGGACTAATACACAGCGATCATCCTCACATAGTCAAAACAATAAAACAGCCCTTCACCTCAGTGAGGTGACAGGACTGGATTATAGAACGTATGACTCTTCATTGATAAACAAATTCGGATGTAAGAATACGAGCTACTTCATTATAAGTGCGTGCCACATGATGCGGCTGATGATCCGATTCCGGCTGGGCATCGCGGTGGTTGAACCAGATGACTTTCCATCCGGCATCGACTGCACCCACTACATCGTTACACCACGAATCTCCAATGTAAAAGCTGGAACGGGCATCTGTCCCTGTCTGCTTACTTACATGTTCAAACAATCTGGAATCCGGTTTAGCATAACCGATGTTCCCTGAGATGAAGATTCGCTCCTCCGGAAAGAGGCCAAACACATCCAGTGCTTCGAGTTTCCGCCTCTGATGTCCTCCCTCACCATTGGTAATGAGCCCTACGGTATGTCCATCTGCCATAAGCTTTCTCATCAGATCATATGCACCTTCAAAAGGCTGGATCTGAAACTGTCTGCTCAGATATTGTGCTTGCAGTTCTTCAGCCTGACCCTCTAGCAAAGCTATGCCAAACTCCTTCATCGTCAGTTCAAACCTGCGCCGCCGCATCCGTTCCACGGCTTCTGGCTCAGGAACAGGAGAGAGGTCCTCCTGATCGGACAACCAGTCACTATAATAGCGGAAACGATGGTAAGCCTCAGCGTATGGAAAATCATCCGGTAGTCCGAGAACTTCCTGCAATGCTCCACGGAGTGGCTGCAAGTGATCGTACAACGTATCATCTACATCGAAAAATATGGCTTTTGTGTTATTTATTCTTTCCGTCATTACTGATCTTTCCTCCTAACCATTGCTCCATATACTCCTTTTTAGTATACATGCTAAACCAGAAACGCCCCATTTCATAGCATATTGCTTGAAATGGGGCGTCTTATAATCACCTTACTCCATGATAACTAAATACTCATTGCTGCTCTACAATCAGCGGTACAACTTTGCCAGCGTTCACATCAATCAGGCCGTGATCTGTAATTTTCAGCGCAGGACTCACCGCGAGGGAATGGGTGCTGATGGACATGATCGGGTTATAGTGCACATATCCAAGAGAGAGCATTGCTGCCCGCAGCTCCTTCACCTGATGAGAAACTACAGCGAGCGGCTCTTCCGTCAAAATGCCTCCCACAGGGAGCTCCAAGTGAGACAGCACCTTGCCGTCCTCTACCACACAGAATCCGCCCTGGCTCGAAATAACGGTGTTAGCTGCCAGAATCATATCTTCACGGTTGCGTCCAACGACCAGGAGGTTGTGGTTGTCATGTGAATACGTCGTTGCAATAGCACCCCGTTTAATCGTATCTCCACCGATCAAACCATGTGCCCGATTGCCATTGACACCATAACGCTCAAAGGTAGCAATCTGTCCGTATCCGCTGTCTTCCCACTGGAGTTCACCATTGGCAGCCTGAAGCTGAGCGATATGTTCTTCCACGAAGGTCGAGCCGTCCTTCACCATCATTACGCGGCAGTTGAATGAATCTTGTACCGCCTGATTAGCGGCATCCCTGACTTTGGGATCGCTCAATGAAATCGTGAAATCCTCTACTGTCAGCTTGTCCAATTGTACACTGTTATAGAAATGGGGCGGGAACTGCCCCGTCATCCGTTCCTGCTTATACGGTTCGTAGTCGTCATAAGCTTTCCGGCCATTTTTGTACACTTGATCAATCGCCAATGTTTCCAGATTGGATACCAGAACATAATCCGCCACCTTGCCTGGGGCGATGCTGCCCCGATCCGTCATTTTCATTCGGGATGCCGGCGTAGACGTTGCTGCGTAAATGGCATCTTCCGGACGCATGCCCATCTGAATGGCCTTACGCACAATATGATCCAGATGGCCTCGTTCCACGAGGGAGTCCGGCATAACGTCATCCGTCACGAAACAGAAATGCTGGGCCACATCATGCTGAATCAAGTAATCCATAACCTCAGGGGTCATCGATTTCTCCTGGATCTCAATGAACATGCCTGCTGAAATCCGCGCCTGCAGTCCTTCTATGCTCTGATGAGTATGATCCGAGTCCACACCTGCATAGATCAGTCGGTGCAGATCCAGCCCTAGCAATTTCGGTGTATGACCTTCGATCACGAGATCCGGGTAATTTTGGCGAATATGCTGAAGAATCTGGTTGGTCTTGCATTCCGGGTCACGGATGACATCCACGTAGTTCATGATTTCGCCCAGACAGATGATCTCTCCGGTTGCGAGAAGTACATCCATATCTTTGATCTCAATAGATCCGCCCGTTGTTTCCATTGGCGTTGCCGGAACGGAGCTCGGGATGGCATAGAACATGTTGACCATGGTCTCACGACTCGCAGCCATCATCTCCTGCACCCCTTCGAGCCCAAACACATTCGCCATCTCATGCGGTTCCGCTACAATGGACGTTACCCCGCAGCGAATCAGCCCATGGGAAAAGGTGGCCGGCGTCACCATCGTACTCTCGATGTGCAGGTGGATATCGATAAGGCCGGGAATCATATATCTTCCCCTTGCATCGATGACCTCATCTGCCTGAATCAGCTCAGGGCCGCCTGGTCCGACGTACATAAACCTGCCGTCCAATACAGCGACGTTGTTCAATTCAAACCTTTTATAATAACTGTTATACACATTAACATTCACAATCAGTTGATCTGCACGCATGGGGCATAATCTCCTTCTTCTGAGCATGCTGCATATCCAAACCTGCAGCATGCTGCCTTTGCTGCTTCTGCTTCCTGCTGCTATTTACGTCTACTGCTGATTCATCTATTCAACGAGGACTAGTTTGTCCTGCGGGAAAATCAGGCTGACGCGCTGCCCACTGAGGTACGGCGTCTCCATCTCCTGGTTGGCTGTAAAATCACCGAGTTCTGTCTCAATGACATACTGATAGCTGCGTCCCAGATACGTACTCACCTTCACGATCCCTGGCAAGGCATTTGCCAGATCAGCTGACGTATCCCCACTAACGATTAGATCATCCGGGCGAATCGCACCTTTGCGGGCGCCGGGACGTGCCGTTCCGGGATGGGCTGTTGCGGTGAACAAACGTCCTCCCGCTTTCAGCGAGATTTCATCTCCCGCATCACTGCGCTCAGCAAACTCAATAAAGTTATGGAATCCGATAAATTGGGCTACAAATTCCGTTGCCGGATATTTGAAGATGGTCTCCGGGCGGTCGAGCTGCTCGACAACGCCTTTGTTCATGATCGCCACCTGATCCGAGATGGAGAAGCACTCCTCCTGGTCATGGGAGACATAAAGTGTCGTAATCCCCAGCTCCTGCTGAATCCGGCGAATCTCCACCCGCATGTTGAGTCGCAGGTTGGCATCCAGGTTACTGAGCGGTTCGTCAAACAGCAGAAGATCCGGTTCAATCACAAGTGCGCGAGCAATCGCCACACGCTGACGCTGTCCACCGGACAGTTCCTGCGGGAAACGTTTTTCGAAACCGTTCAGGTTCACCACTTCAAGAATGCGCATGACGCGTGATGCGATGTCCTTATCTTTCACCTTGCGCATCCGCAGGCCGAAGGCCACGTTGTCATAGACAGACAGGTGCGGAAATAACGCATAACTCTGAAATACAAATCCGAAGTTCCGCTTGTTCACGGGAACCTTCGTATAGTCCTTGCCGCCGAACATAAACTTGCCCTGTGTTGCTTCCAGGAATCCGGCGATGAGGCGCAGCGTAGTTGTTTTGCCGCAACCGCTCGGTCCGAGCAGGGAGAGAAGCTTACCTTTTTCCAGCTCCAATTGAAAATCCTTCAGGATCGTCTGGTTATCGTAAGCCACCGATACGCGATCCAATGTCAGCAATGCCATAGCGTTCTGCGCCTCCAATTAACGTTTAGTAAAGTATGAAAATCCGCCCATGATCCGTTCGATCACGAACATCAAAAGTCCGGTCAATACCATCAGCAGCACGGAAATGGCTGCAATGGTTGGGTCAAAATAATTCTCCACATACGTCAGCATCTGAATCGGTAATGTGCTTACCCCTGGTCCGGTCATGAACACGGAGATGTCCACGTTATTGAACGACTCCAGAAAGGCAATCAGCACAGCCGCCAGAATCCCAGAACGAATGTTGGGCAGCACGATCTGGAAGAACGTTCTTACCCGTCCCGCGCCGAGACTCAGCGCAGCTTCTTCCACCGCAAAGTCAAAGCTCGACAGACTGGATGCAATGACGCGAATAATAAATGGAAGCATGATAATCGTGTGACCGATCAGCAGACCCAGATACATCGGCAGATGGTAGATCACAATCAGGTATTTCATCAATGTAAAACCAAGCACGATACCCGGAATGAGTACCGGGGACAGGAACAATGCGTTCAGCAAGGACTTGCCTTTGAAATCGTAACGACTAAGTGCGTATGCAGCAGGAACTCCGAGCAACAGCGCCAGCAAGTTCCCCAGCAGGGAGATGATGATGGACGTCTGGAACGTGCGGAGGAAACCGCCTGTGTTGAAAATATTTTCGTACCAGCGGAGGGAGAAGCCCTCCGGCGGAAATTTGAGTACCGTTCCCGGTTCAAACGAAGTGACCGATATGATCAGAAGCGGGCCCAGCAGAAAGATAAAGACCAGCAGACTGAACAGGCCCAGCCCGATATGTTTCTCCCGCATATGTCTACCCCTTCGGATTTAAAGTTTTGGCCATTTTGTTCATGACACCGACCACGACAAATGTAATGACAATCATAATCGCGGCAACGACCGAGGCCAGATACCAGTCGTTGAGGGTCATGGCGTTTTGATACAGGAACGTGGCGATGACGCGCTGCTTGCCTCCAAGGAGCGCTGGCGTTGTATACGCCGTAAGGCTTCCAACAAACACGAGCACGGCTCCGATGACAAGTCCTGGCACAGCCAGCGGGAACACAACCCGGCGGAATGCCGTAATGCGGGATGCACCCAGGCTTTGCGCTGCCTTGAGCAGGTCATTGTCGATGTTCTCAAGCACACCGACCAGAGATATGATCATCAGTGGCAGGAACAAGTGAGTCAGACCGATCATCATGGCTGCCGGCGTGTACAGGATATCCAGCGGCTTGTCCACGATGCCCAAACCAACCAGGGCGTTATTGATCAGCCCTTTGCGTCCGAGAATGATCATCCAGCTGAACGAGCGCACGACCGGGCTTGTCAGCAGCGGGAAGATGGCCAGTGCCAGCAGAATACCTTTGCGGCGCGGCGCTTTTTGCGAAATATAATAAGCTGTCGGGAATCCGAGCACCACACAGACGAGGGTGGTGACCACGCTGACCTGCAGCGTCGTAAGCAATATTTTCAAAAAGTAAGGGTCTCTGAAAAAATGCATGTATCCTTCAAAGGTGAAGGAGTTTTCCTGGAAAAACGTTGATCCGATCGTCAGGACAATCGGAATGATCATAAATGCCGCCAAAAACACGAACCCCGGCAGCAATAGCCAGTAGATTACTGATTTCTTCATCGCGGTACTCCTGACTTTTAAAATGGTTTTATTCACACGTTTCATTTAGGCACATTTCAAAAATAAGTGCTTCACGTTAATCCCACCAGCCGTTCCGGTTACGAATCGTTCTTTCGATCGCTGTTATCCTTGGATTTTCTTGATCTCCTTCTTATAGAAGGAAAAATCCAAGGATAGCGTATGCTTCCGAAGCAGCTTTCTTACAGAAAGCTTTTAGGCGAACGCTTCGCTTCTACAGAATCGATTTCGTCCCCTACACTACCAGCGAATTACGTAAGGACTGATTTTTAGAGTGAACCCAAATTCCGTAAAGATCATAGCTACGCATTTAACGCGTTGATAAACAATTCAAGGAATGCTTCGGCGTCTACGGTTTCGCAGACGAGGGTGTTGGGCTGCTGGCCCAAACGGTTTTGGAAGTCGCACACCATCTGACCATCGCACAGGCGGCTGGCCGTCTCGACATCCACGTAATACGATTTGCGTCCAACGAGTTCCGGTGCAAGGGCAACGCCCACCGCCAGCGGATCATGCAGAGCGCAAGCCCGGACGCCATTCATTTGCTCATAACGATTGATATAGATTTCGGTACTCTGAGCCACGTACGCACGCAGTGCAGGATCTGTGAGACGCTCAATCGTTGCTTCATTCAGCAGCGTTTGACGTGTTACATCCAGACCTACTTGTGTAAGCTTCTCAATACCTGCGTGCAAAACGATGCGTGCAGCTTCCGGATCAGCGTACGTATTGTACTCTGCCGTCGGGGTAATATTGCCATGTCCTCGAACAACGCCACCCATGAAGATGACTTCCTTCAATAATGAAGGCAGTTCTGGACACTTCAGCAATGCGAGCGCGAGATTCGTTAGTGGCGCAGTCATAATGAGTGTCAGTTCACCCGGATACAGCTTGGCTTGCTCCACAATAAACTCTGGTGCAAAGCCCTCTTCCGCCCGCTTGGACAATGCCGGTTCAGGCAGTGCTCCGCCCAATCCGTCCTGTCCATGTACCCGATGTTCATAATGCGATTTGCGGGTGAGTGGTCCTGCTGCTCCGGCAATCACCGGGATTTCAGGCGCACCCGCCAGTTCAAGAATTTTGCATGTATTATCGGTTGCCTGCTGGAGCGATACGTTCCCACAGACCGTGGTAATGCCGAGAATGTCCAGCTTTCGGCTTTTGACGGCCAGCAAAATCGCCAGTGCATCATCAATACCCGTGTCTACATCTAGGATGATGCGATTTAACGCTTCACTCATACGTGCTCAACTCCTCTACCCTTAATCGTGCTTGCTGCAAAGTTTATTGCTTCCGTTCCATCGTTTAATGCTGTCGTTCTTCTTAAGCTCTATTCAATGATGCTTATTGTGCAATCTCACGGTTCCAACGATCTGTCCATGCTTTTGACTGTTGATTCACGAATTCCATATCCAGCTTGTTCAGCTTCTCAACCACGTCAGCACCATACGTTACGCCCTCTGCCTCTTCAGCAGTCAGTTCAACCTTGGTGTTTACCGGGGAATCCACTTTAGCTTTGGCAGATTTCGCTTGTACATCCTGGCTCAGCTGCCAGTTGATGAACTCTTCAGCCAGTTCTTTGTTTTTGCTGCCCTTCACCACATTGATTGTATTCATTACGGCATATGCACCTTCGCTAGGAGTTACAAACTTCGCATTAGGTACGGCTGCCTTCAGATCTTTGAAGTACATCTCCATGATCGGACCGCCTGCAATCTCTTCCTGGGAGAACATGTTCACGAATTCGGACGTTTGGCTGTAGAATTTCACCACATTGCCGCTCAGTTTTTTCAGTTCAGCAAATGCTGCATCTTCATTAAACGTATCGTTTCCGGCTACACGGGAAGCTGCATCCACAATCATAGGGCCTGCTGTTGCCGTGATATTCGGGATGGTCAGGTTATTTTCAAACGCTGGGTCCCACAGGTCACTCCATGAACTCACTTCTTTGGAAACGAGGTCAGGATTGTAGGCGATACCGAGCTGGCCAATCGTGTAAGCCGGGCCATAATCTTCGCCAAGTGGTGCTTTTGCAATATCGTAGATATCGTTCACATTCGGAATTTTGGAGCGGTCGATTTTCTCAAACAAACCTTCATCAATGCCTTGTTGTGCATAGTAGTCAGACAGGTAGATGACATCGACATTCGACGTGCCCTGACGGATTTTGTTCAGACGTTCAGCGTTATTGCCGACTTCAAGCACGATGTCTACATTATGTTCTTTTTCGAATGGACCAAATACTTCTTCATTGAAGAAATCTTCTGAGAAGCCCCAAGTGGAGATCACCAGTTTATTTGCTGCTGTTGCCCCGCTGCCTGATTCGCCTGTCGCATCATCCGTGCTGCTGCCGCAACCTGCAAGTAATACCGATGTCATTGCCACTGCTGCCAAACCGCTAATCCACTTTTTCATCATGATCCTGAATTCCTCCTGAATTGTTTGATGTGTATTAAAAAAACAAAAAGAAAAGCATTCTTGTAAGAACAAGAACACTTTTCTTCGTAAACAAAGGAAAGCGACACCCGCTGCCGGTACATCATTGGTTTCTGCTTCAGAATCAATCCGAAGACAAACGCCATCATATGAAATTGTCAGGGACGATATAAACGGAACATTACGCATGACTCGTATCGAACCAGTCGATCCACGTTATGCCTGTTCCAGGATGATATTCGTAATGGCCCACTGCGTGGACGCATCGTAATCCCTTAGTACAGCTTCAATTGGCAAACCCATGTGCTGCTCGAGCTTCTCCCGGAATTTCTTCTTATATAAGACAGACATGCGGAAGTCCACTTCCAGCTTTAAGCCGGGGGCCTCCCCTTCCAGGGCGTCAGAGCGTGGCGAACGTCGGTGCTTGGCAAAGAAGGTCACTATATTCTGATCGACGGTCACTCTCAGGAGAGTGGTACCGAAGCCGAATAGTTCCTTCGAAATTTCGTTGTAATACTGGCACATCTTTTTCTTGCTTTCATTACTGTCCAGCAGTTCCATGAATTCACCTTCATCATTTACTACCGTACATTCGACGTGTTAACACGTTTGATTATACATAAATATACGATAAGAGGCAACCCAAAAGATATACTTAACATGAAAATAACACATAAAAGCGAACGATAGCCAAAAATACACCGAATTTCATATGCCAATTCTGCTGTAAACAAAATCTCGCTGCCTCAAGACTTCATATAATATTGTGGCTAAGAAATCAATTTTGATACGCCATATTACTCGAAGCCCCACCTTTCTCTGCTTACGCCCCGGTATGAATCGGACTGGCTGACCATACGATAGGAGTATATATCAACCATTTCAATACCTGTTTCTCGCTTATAAGCCCTCTCAAGCATTTGGGAAATAACGGATATTAATTCTACTGGAAACATAGACAAACTTCGGCACCAGCCGTTAAAATGAGACAAAATGTCTATGTTACTTTAATTTATGAAATTGGAGGCTCATGCCATGAAATGCCCAGTATGTAATCATGAAAATGGAAATGCACATTATTGCGAGAGGTGTGGTACAGATCTGACTCAGTCACCCTCTTCTTCTACCACTCCCCGCGACCACGAATCAGCAGCAGCTGCCGAATCGGAATATACGCGTTGGTCCAGTACGCAAGCAACGCCTTCTCCATCCGGTTCATCCCGTACTCCCTCTGCTTCAACACCGATCGAACAGACATATGACAATTCCGGCCCAAATAGCCATTCATCTGCTGGAGACAGTAACACGAATCAGTGGAGCAATGTCATGCAAAATGAGAAAGTTCAGCAAGCCAAAGAAGTCAGCAAACAGTACTTATCCTATTTTCTTAGCGTACTAGCTCGTCCTTATCAGACCATGAAAACCGTTGGTGAACAACATGCACTGAACGGGATGATTACGATGGCTCTCATCGCGATCCTGTCGTCTACATACTTTTTAATTACCTTCAGCCGCTTGGATATGGAAGGGGTATTTATAGCCGGGTTTATTCGCCCGCTGTTGTTTACCGCCGTCATCCTGATCGTGGCTGTTATCCTGATCTACGCTGTATTGAAAATTGAAAAAGTCACGTTCCGTCCGAAAACGCTCGTAGCCCAATATGGTACGTTACTCGTTCCGGCTGTGCCATCGCTCATTCTGGCGAACCTGTTTATTTTCATCTCTTTCCGTTTCTCCATATTCTTTCTGGTTGTGTCCTATGTCATTCTATTTGCAGGCATGAATACGGTGCTGTTCCAACATCCACTCAATCGCATCAAATCAGCCTTTGACAGCATGTATACGGTACTTATTGCCAACGTTGTTTTGCTCTATATATTGTACCGTTTTCTCACAAGTACCATTATTGGAATTCTGGGCATGATGCTTTCGCCTTTTGGCCGTTTGTAATCAGCACGCCATATTATTAATTTTCATCTTGGAGAGACCCCTCTGCATCGTTCAGAAGGGTCTTTTTTCGTGTCCCAATCCATGATTGCACTGGCATCTTCGATACACTATAATGTGTAGTGCAAACCTTATGTTTGTATTTACGTACCGAGGTACTTCATGTTTTCCTGAAGACGGGTCTCGGACGCCGGGTTTAACACTACATAATGTAGTGAAATAATACCAATTCCATTTTGAAAAAGAAAGAAGAGGATCAACCGATGAATCACGATATGAATCACATGCAAATGAACCACGAGGCAGGCACATCCTATCTGTGGCTCATTGTGGGTGCAGTCCTGCTGGTGCTCTCCATTGCAGCTTATATCCTTGCGTCACGCACACAGGGCAAAGTCCTGAGTCATATGAAGAAAGATGAACGAGCCACAATCAAAAAGAAAAGTCGATCCATCCGGCTGGCTGCACACTCCTTGCTCGGGGTGTCGATCATTGTCCTTGTTCTTTTCTTCATGCAAGGTGCATTAACCAAGTATAATGTGGCTGATCTTACTGCGAACGCTACGATTGATGTAACTGATGACCCCTACTATGGAGCAGAACACACGGAGGAACCTATTGATTACGAGATGACGATCCCCACTTCAGGGCCTCATAATCCGCATGACATCAAATTTGGTTTTTACACTGATTTCCCGGGGTATCCTTATCTTGTCCACAATCTGGAACATGGAGATATCATCATTTATTACCGTGAGAATGCAAGCGATGACCTGAAAGAGCACCTGAAATATCTCACCAAGTTCCGGGAGGCAGGAGCCGGTATCCTCGCTGTCCCGAACAAGGATATTCCAGAGGGCAGTGAAGTTGTGGTGACCGCCTGGACCAAAACGATGAAGCTGGACCAATTTGATGATGCGAGAGTCGGCACATTTATTAACAAATATATTAACCAAGGACCGGAAAAAATTCCTGCCTCGATTCGCCAGGGCGGCGGCACCATGTAATTTCTCTGCCGACCTTACAACCTTTAATTGCATAAAAACATAAAAAGCCGCATGGCGGAAACCAGGGAAAATCCTTGGCTACCCACCTGCGGCTTTATTTTATTGTAATAACAGTGCAACCCTGAAGTTGTCTGAATTAATAGCGCTGCGGAGCAGCTTTTTTACCCAGATCCGTCATATACGTGAAGAATGCCTCTGGATCGGTATCGTACACCAGTTGTACTGGACGTCCGTCAGCTTGCTCTACCGTGCGGCCTTGGCTTGGACCATCCGGAATGACGATGCAATTCACGGTTTTCTTCTTCACGATATCCTCGCGTCCCACCGAAGCGGTAGTCAGCACGTCCCACAGATAATACGTGGAATTCGTCTCACTGTAAACCAGTGGCGGGCATCCTGCGTAGCAGTTCCCCAGGAAATCAACGCCTTCGTAGCGTCGCTCAGCTGCCCAGCGATTACGCACAGCAGGTGTAAGAGGTACTTTGTTTGTGCTCTCCAGTGCAACCAGATCAATCTGAATACCACTTTCCCATACACGGTAAGCTGCTTCCGGATCCCAGAATACGTTCCATTCGGCTGTGCCATCATGCTCAGGCTCTTCCACGTTTCCTCTTTCGAACGTACCGCCCATCCATACCAGCTTGTCGATTTTCTCTTCAATGTCCGGTGCTTCGTCGAGTGCACGCGCGAGGTCCGTCAGTGGACCCGTGAACAGAAGCAGCGTTTTACCTTCGGTGTTGCGTACTTTCTCAATCAGGTGCTGGTGAGCCGGAACGGATGACAATGGAGCTTCCATTTTGCCAGACTCGTTCAGGATAGGCAGTGCATCTACATAGAAGGAGTGCAATCTCCAAGCCGCAGGAAACGGATTTTTACCTCTGGAGTTGGATTTGGATACTTCTACGGAATATGTACCAAAGCGATCAATAATTTTGCGGCTGGCATCTGTAGCTGGCTCCAGATATCCATCTGCCGGAATAACCGATACACCTGTAACTTTTACATTGTCCATCTGCAGAAGCATGAACAGCGATACGAGGTCATCCACGCCGCCGTCATGGTTAAAGTACACATTAAGTTGGTTCGTCATTGCTTGCTTTCATCCTTCCCCTGGTTGTCCCTATGATGTTATTCCATCCGTTAGCCCAAGACCAACGTTCCTTCTATTATGTCCCAAAAACCTGTTATACGTAAACCTTCCCCTCGGACTTGGTATAAAAATGCGGACAGTGCCGTTGTTCGCACTGTCCGCATCTCTTCCATCCATGACGTGCTCATTTCGATCGACGTCATGGTTTGGGTCCGTCCTGTATCCCCACTATGGATTACATGGAGGACGTTTGCTTTTTGCCCGTTTCCTCGGCGACAGGCTCGTATTTGCCTGGCCAGAATGCCCATTTGCCCAACAAGGTTGTAATGGCAGGCACCATGAACGGACGGACAAGGAATGTATCGAGCAATACACCTGCTGCCGTAATAATACCGAACTGCACCAATACCTGAATCGGCAGTGTTGCCAGTACGGCAAACGTACCTGCGAGAATCAGACCGGCTGAAGTAATGACCGACCCGGTCTCGCCAACGCCTTCCTTGATCGCTTGACGAAGAGGCATCGTTTTTCGTTTCTGCCAGATACTCGAGATCATGAAGATGTTATAGTCTTCACCGAGTGCTACCAGGAATACGAATGAATACAGCGGAATCGCACCCTGAATTGCATCTGCACCAAGTCCGTAATGGATGATGAGCCATCCGAGCCCAAGTGCCGAGAAGTAGGAGAGTACCACGGTGGCAATCAGATATGCCGTTGCGACCACAGAGCGCAGATATAACAAGAGCAGCAGCGTGATCATCCCGATGACAACCGGAATAATGATGCTCGCATCCCGTTCTCCGGTAACTTCAATGTCGTACTGCTCAGCAGTCTGACCATCGATCCAGACATGACTGTCAACACTCGTAACTCCTGCGTCGGTCAATGCCTGTTCAGCCGTTGCACGCAGATCTGGAATATGCTGCATCGCCTCCATGGAATATGGATTCAGATTGAACTCGACATCATAGGCGGTAATGTTGGCATTCTCTGCACCCTGCTGGGCCTCGCCCACCTTGCTCACATAATCCAATGCTTCGAGGCGCTGCTTCAGATCTGTTTCCTTGCCCTCGGCATCAATAATGACCTTGGCTGGGGCCAATTCGCCCTCGGAGAACTGTTCCCCAATAACGGTAAACCCTTCTCGGGAAGGCACATCTTCCGGGAAGGAAGACAGCAGGTCATACGTGAATTTGATCTGACTTGAGAAGGCAGCAAGTCCACCGAGCAGTACCAGTGTAATGGCCAGAACAGTCCATGGCTTGGTGATGACTGTGCGGCCAATCCAGCTTTCCTTGATTTTGCGCGGAGCCGGAGCCGGTTTGCCTTTTTTCTTGGCACGCTCCACTTCCATCTCGTGCGTACGTGGTACGAACGGGTAGAATGATCCCCGGCCGAAGATCGCAAGCAGTGCCGGAACCAGCGTCAAGCTGGCAATAAACATGATGAAGATGGACAAACTGAATGGAACGGCAAAACGGTGATACGCACCGTACTCAGCAAGCAGCAATACCAGTAGGGCTGCAACGACGGTGAATCCACTCATGGCAATCGCGCCGGATGATCCGGTTATTGCCTGGAAGAGTGCCTTCTTTTTGTCCGGCTCATGATAGAGAATCTGGCGGAATCTGGAGATCATGAACAGGCAGTAATCCGTTCCTGCTCCGAACAACAATACGGTCATAATGGAGATGGACTGTGCATCAACCGTAATCCAGCCCTGATCCGCCATAAATCCAAGAATCGGACTGGTGACCATATAGGCGAAACCAACCGCAATAATTGGAATGATCGCCAGTACCGGTGAACGGTAGATCAGCAGCAGCAGTACCAACACAAGTACAACCGTCGCAATCAAGAGAGACACGTCGGCTGATGAGAAAAGCCCGCTCGCATCAATAGAGATGCCTACAGGTCCAGTGACCCGTGCACTTAATGTATTGGCATCATCAATGGCAGCATCAAACGGGTTGGAGCCAAAAATGTCTTCCGTTTTTTGTTCAACTGCCTCGATGCCTTCCTTGAGCTGCTCCGAATCCGCACCCTCATTGAAGAAGAGCGGCATAACCAGCGTACTTCCGTCCTCCGACAGTTGACCCTTCAGCGCCTGTGGCGGCAATTGATACAAAGGTACCACCGCCTGCTGCTGCTCCACCGGATCCTGATCCAGTCGCTCTGTCAGCGCCTGAATCTGTTCGATCTGCTGATCTGTCAGCCCGCCAGCTTGACGCCAAACGATTAATGCAGGCAGCCCTTCCCCACTGGGAAATTCTCTTTGGGCAACCGCAGCCGCCTCTACCGATGGTTTGGAATCACTCAGGTCCTGCGCATTATTCGTTTCACGATCGCCTACGGCTGGCCACACCATACCAAGCACAACCGCAATGATAATCCATACCAACAGCGTAATCCATTTGCTTCGTTTGCCGGCAACCCAGCGACCGTAGCCTGATCCTTCTTGCATTGTCTCTTCATCTCCTGTTCTGTTTCTATGAAGCCCTATTGTATATGAATTTGTAGAAATGAACCACGGGTCATAGTATAATCGAATTAATTATATATACCGGAAGGTTAATTTTGCAATACTATTTTTATGAACACTTTATGCCAAGATAATTTTATGTAAAGAGGTATGCCGCATGAATAAAAAAACAATGCCACCCCGCTCGCCGGGAAGACCCAAAACAGGTGCCGATCAGGCATCAGCCCACTCGAAGATTCTCATGACTGCTTCGCAGTTATTTATGGAATATGGTTATGAACCCGTCTCTCTCCAGCAGATTGCTTCGCAATGCCATGTGACCAAAGCATCCATATATTACCACTTCTCCAGCAAACCGGAGCTGTTCACTGTTGCCATTACGCGAATGATGGCCATGGGCATGCAGCAGACTGCGCTTCGACTGGAGGAGCGGGGTACATTGCAGCAGCGACTGGAGAATGTTGCTGCAGCGAAAATGCAGCAGTCCCACGTGGATACCGAGACCATGATGCGCGAAGCGGAGACCTACCTGAATGCCGATCAGCTCGCCCAGATCCGTGAAGCCGAGATGCGAATCTTTGATGTTCTCGCTACACACTTCAAGCAGGAAATGGATAGCGGTTATCTGCGACCCGCCAATCCCATGCTGCTTGCCCATGCGTTTACGTCCCTGCTCA
This sequence comes from Paenibacillus xylanilyticus, assembly GCF_047246825.1. Classification (GTDB taxonomy): domain Bacteria; phylum Bacillota; class Bacilli; order Paenibacillales; family Paenibacillaceae; genus Paenibacillus; species Paenibacillus xylanilyticus_B. The sequence goes on from NZ_JBFOLB010000003.1 coordinate 347,330, forward strand.
TGCTGGCGAACCGTGAAGATGTACGCACTATGCATGGAAGCATTGAAGAGCTGGCTCATGAGCTGGTTGCTTTGTTTTTGGATGGAGCTGTTCAGAGAAAGTGAAGTATACAGGATTGAAATATACTCATGTCAGTATCCATGATCGATGAATTTACATTACGTGGAAGCAGACCAAGCATTATGCCCTACTCACTTTGATTTTTAGGAGGATTCACTCATGTCCCAACCAACACCAGCCCCACGCGTTCCGCGTCTGCTTCAGACAGAACGCATCTATCTGCGTCCATTTGAGACGACGGATGTTGATGCCTATTTCCCCGGACTGTTTGACGCGGAGATGCGCAGGCTTACTGGAACACAGAACAGTTTTACCCGCACGCAAGTTGAAAAATTCATTGAGAATGCAGGTCAGGATGACTCACGACTCATGCTGCTGATTGCCTTGCAGGACAATGATCAGATTATAGGCGAGGTTGCCCTGATGGACATGCATGCCAAGAATCGAAGTGCTCACGTTCGAATCGGCATCGATCGCACGGAGCACCAGGGCAAGGGCTATGGCAGCGAAGCGCTGCTGCTGATGCTGGATTACGGTTTTGGCATCTGTAATCTGCACCGAATTGAGCTTGAAGTGTACGCCTTCAACGAGCGGGCCATTCGAGCGTATGAGAAGCTGGGCTTCCAGCGCGAAGGTGTACGAAGAGATGCATTGTACTATAACCATAGATATCACGATGCCATTTTGATGGGTATGCTGGAGCATGAGTTCCGGGAAAGACATACAGCAGGATAGTTTACAGGCAGGACTGGACAAGGTTGAAGATTGATGTTTGAAAAAAGAAAAAAACGGAGATTAATACCCATCCCCGGTCAGAAAAGTCAGATGACCCGCCAGCACCGACAGCTCGGCGGGTGTCTTCATATATAATTCGCCATCCGTATCGGCTGACATAGGCGCATCCGTCCGCAGCTTCAAAGTCGACGCCTTCAAGTAACTGATACTTTTGTTCTGGGGCTGCCAATCTCCCTCCGGTTTGTGCGAAAGGATCTCTCGCATCAGAGGGATGCCCGTCTCATGAATGACAAGGATATCCAGCTCGCCGTCCCGAAGCGCGTCCGGGGCAAATGGCAGCGAATTAGTTCCCAGAAACCGCCCGTTAGCGGCATAGATCATGACGGCTTCGCCTTCCATTGTTTTGCCATCCGCCTCCATCTCGTAATGAAATGGCTTGGTATTGTTAATGGTCTGCAAGGTACTGATGAAATAACTGAGCTTGCCGAGCGTACCTTTCAGGTTGGAGTTAATATTCTGCGATGTATCACTGATTAATCCGATGCCAAAAAAATTCGTGAACACCCGGTCATTGGCCCGTCCAATATCGATGGATACGGCATGACCCTCAAGCATCTGACGTGCCGCGGTCTCCACATCCGGTGAAAGTCCGAGTGAACGCGCAAAATCATTACAGGTACCGCCGGGCAACACCCCAATCAGCGGTGGGTTCTGCAAATCCGCTAGTCCATTCACACATTCATGCACCGTACCATCTCCACCCAGGATAAAAACGACTTCGAATTGCTCTCCACGTTCCCGGCACAATGCTTCACCCTCTCCAGGTTCATCTGTGCGAACAATGACGAGTTCACGAACGGCGGGCGCAAGTACCCCGGCTGCAGTGCCCACAGCATCCACGCGACTCGCTTTTCCGGCATGGTTGTGATGAATTAACAACGCTTTGTTAAATGTCATCGCTCCTCTTCCTCCATTCCAATGTTGTTTACCCTTTATCAGCAAAGGTTGAAGCAATATCCCTCGTGATCCTATAATCCAGTGCTGCGAAGCTTGTAATCAACAGCCAACATACACAACATAATAACAGGTGTAAACATAACCGGGCATGCATCATAATCCCCCCATATCCGTAATACTAGATAGCGGTCATGAAAAATGGTTATTTCCCTTTTTTTACTAAACGCAAGATTGAGATGAAAGGTTACTCCACACCCTATATTCCATCCTACTTGAGAAAGCACCATTCAAAACGAGTTAAATCGGTTATATCTATACCATATACGAATGGAGGGATTCCCTATGATTCCGGCAACGTTAGAACAATTGGAGCAAGTTCGCAAGGAATGCCGTACGATGGTCCGCAAAAGAGCTACCGCTTCCGCGGGTACCACACTCGTCCCTTTACCCGGTACAGACGTACTGGCCGATGTGGGGATGCTCATGCAGCTATTGCCTGCCATTAACCATAAATTTGGATTATCGCAAAAACAACTCGATGGCATGGACCCCGAGACCAAGTCCATGATCTACGGATTCGTCATGTCCATCGGAAGCAAAGTGATCGGGCGCATGGTAACGAAGGAACTTGTCGTCCAGGTACTGAAACGGGTCGGGATACGTGTAGCCACCAAATCCGTTGCCAAGTTCGTCCCGCTTGCAGGCCAAGGTCTCGCCGCAGCTCTCAGTTTCACGGCCATGCGCTATGTGGGCAATAAACATGTCGATGACTGTTATGAGGTCGTAAAACGCATGATCGAACAGCGTGAACAGATTCCGGGCGAACCCGCACCTGCTGCGCTGGATGAACCGAACAAGAACGAGAAGCTGGAGGAGAAAACGGATACCCGTGATTCTGCAGACAAACCTGTGGTGGAATCCAAAGAGTAGTGATCCAACTTCACGGCAGAAACAATGCTGCACAACACAAATAGCCGGGATACCCCTCAGGGTAGTCCCGGCTATTCATTTATATCGAATGCAATCAGATTGCCTGTGGCTGCTGCTCTGCAAACTGGCTGTTATACAGATCCGCATAAAATCCTTGCTGTGCCATCAATTCCTCATGATTACCCTGTTCGATTACATTACCGTGATCCATGACGAGGATGAGGTCCGCGCCGCGAATGGTGGACAAACGGTGAGCAATCACGAAGCTGGTGCGATCCTTCATGAGGTCATTCATAGCTTTCTGGATAAAGATCTCGGTCCGAGTATCCACACTGCTCGTCGCTTCATCCAGAATAAGAATGGATGGATTCGCCAAAATGGCTCTAGCAATTGTCAGCAGCTGTTTCTGTCCCTGAGAGATATTCGATGCTTCTTCATTCAGCACTGTATCATAACCATCAGGCAATGTACGGATAAAGTGATCGGCATGCGCCGCGTCGGCTGCCTTAACAATTTCCGCTTCTGATGCACCTTCACGTCCATAGGCGATGTTATCCCGGATGGTTCCATTAAACAACCATGTGTCCTGAAGGACCATCCCGAACAGGCTGCGCAGCTTACCGCGTTCCATATCCCGGATATCGATACCATCAATTGTGATCCGGCCATCCTGAATTTCGTAGAAACGCATCAACAGGTTGATCAGTGTCGTCTTACCGGCTCCAGTTGGTCCCACGATGGCTACGGTCTGACCCGGTTTAACATCGATGTTCATATTTTTGATAAGAAGTTCATCCGGTTTATATCCAAAGTTAACACCCTGGAACGAAACCGCACCTTTTGGCTGCTGTAATTGCACGGGTTGGTTGGACTCAGGCACTTCTTCCTCTTCATCCAGCAATTCAAATACCCGCTCCGCCGAAGCGATGGTGGATTGAATGATATTGGAAATGTTCGCAATTTGGTTAATCGGCTGTGTGAATTGACGAGAGTACTGCGTGAAGGCCAGAATATCCCCGATCGAGATGGCTCCGCGTGTAACAAAGATCCCGCCGACCACACAGATCAGGACATAACCCAGGTTACCGACAAAGCTCATGAGCGGCATGATAATCCCTGAGATAAATTGGGCTTTCCAACCGGATTCATACAGCTCTTCATTGACCTTCTCGAATTGCTCTACCGATTGTTCTTCGCGTCCAAATGCTTTTACGACCTTATGTCCAGTGTACATTTCCTCGACATGTCCGTTCAGCTCGCCAAGTGATTTCTGCTGACCAGCAAAATGCTTTTGCGAACGGGATGCCACCAGCATCACAACGACCACGCTTAATGGCAGTGTCAAAATGGTAATCAGTGTCATCCAAGGACTAATCGTCAGCATCATGATGATTACCCCAACAATCGTTACGACAGAAGTAATGAACTGTGCCAAACTCTGCTGAAGCGTGTTACTGATGTTGTCCACATCATTGGTCGCCCGGCTGAGCGTCTCCCCATGAGTACGGGAGTCAAAGTATTTCAGCGGCAGCCGGCCAACTTTGGCACTGATCTGCTCACGCATGTCGTATACAACACGCTGGGCAACGCCAGCCATCAGGTATTGCTGGATATACATAAATGCTGCACTGAACAGATACAATCCCAAGAGCAGATACAACACTTTCATTAATGCAGGAAAATCAATACCTGCCCCCTGTATGCCCTGCAGAATGGCAATGGCGCCTTGACTCAATATATCGGTTCCTTCAGCCATGACCTTCGGACTGATAATGCTGAACACGGTACTCAGAATCGCTGCAACCAGTACACCGAGCAGGCGATAACGGTGTGGCTGGAGGTAATGAATCAGCCGCCGCAGGGTACCTTTAAAATCCTTCGGCTTCTCACCCGGTGGACGCATGCCCATACCGCCTCCCGGATGTCCTGGTCCGCCAGAGGAACGAGGTGATTTGCTTTTTTGTTCGGTACGTTCACTCATGCGATCTCCTCCTCTGTCAGCTGGGATGATACAATTTCACGGTACACTTCATTATTCGCCAGCAGCTCTTTATGTGTGCCGGAACCGACAATACGCCCCTCATCCATAACCAGAATGCGATCCGCATCCATAACTGTACTTACGCGCTGTGCAACAATGAGTACTGCCGCTTCAGTCGTTTCGGATTTCAGCGCAGCACGAAGTTTGGCGTCTGTTTTGAAGTCCAATGCAGAGAAGCTGTCGTCAAAAATATAAACTTCCGGGCGGCGAACAAGTGCGCGTGCAATGGACAAACGCTGTTTCTGTCCGCCAGACACGTTATTACCACCTTGAGCAATAAGGCTGTCATACCCGTCTTTCATCTCGGAGATGAAGTTCTCCGCCTGAGCGGTCCGGGCCGCATGGATGACTTCCTCCATCGTGGCATCATCCTTGCCGTGGCGAATATTCTCCGCAATCGTGCCCGTGAAGAGGACTGCCTTTTGCGGTACAAAGCCAATTTTCGCTCGCAAATCCTCCTGACTAAGTTCACGTACATCCGTACCGTTTACCCGTACGCTGCCTTCCGTTACATCATAGAAACGAGGAATAAGACTGAGCAGCGTGGACTTCCCTGATCCCGTACCGCCAATAATGGCTGTTGTCTCACCAGGACGGGCTGTAAACGAAATACCTGACAGTGCAGCATTCTCTGCTCCCGGATAACGGAATGTAACATTGTCGAATTCAATGGTGCCCTGCAGGGATTTCATGCTGCGAGGCTGCTCGGGATCACTGAGGTCTGGCTGCATATCCAACACTTCGTTGATCCGTTCTGCGGAAGCCGAAGCTCTTGGAATCATGACAAAGATAATGGAAACCATAATTAGCGAGAACATGATCTGCATCGCATACTGGATAAACGCAATCAGGGAACCGATATCCATATTTCCACTGTCTATGCGCTGTCCACCGAAATAGAGAATGGCAATCATCGAAAAGTTCATGACCAGCATCATAACCGGCATTAATGTCGCCATCAGCACGTTGACCTTAATGGAGGCATCTCTCAGATCCGTGTTCGCTCCGTTAAAACGAACGCGTTCATGTTCTCCCCGATTGAAGGAACGAACGACCCGAATACCTGTTAATTGTTCACGCAAAACCAGATTGAGCCGATCCAGCTTCTTCTGGATTTGTTTGAACAAGGGGAGACCTTTAGCACCAATCAGTGCAATGGCTCCAGCCAGTACAGGCAGGACTACGAGGAAAATGGTCGACAATTTGGCGTCCTGGGATACAGCCATGAAGATACCACCGATACACATCATCGGAGCCATAATCATCATGCGCAGCATCATGGTTAATACGTTTTGAACCTGTGTAATGTCATTCGTCGTACGTGTGATTAGTGATGCGGTGCCCAGCTTATCAAACTCCTGCAGCGAGAAATTCTCCACGTGGCGAAAAACCCGGCTGCGCAGTTGTTTGGCAAATCCACCCGCTGTACGGGATGAAAGGTAACTGGCTATCACAGAACAAGCCGTTCCCGCGATGGCGATCACCAGCATCCAGCCACCAATCTGCCAGATGTACGGGACATCTCCTTTGACGATACCAAAATTGACGATATCGGCCATCAAAGTTGGCAGGTACAGCTCGGCGAGCGATTGCAGCAATACCAAACCCAAAATGAAAATAATGGGGATTTGATATGGCTTGAGCATGCGAAACAGTTTCATCATGGCGTATCATCTCCTTCTGTCGATTGCTCCTTTTGCAGGGAAGCAAGTGTATCAAAAAAGCTATATACCTTGGTCAGCAGCTCAGCTAGCTGAGTGCTGTCTTCCTTTCCCAAATGCTCAACCAATCTGTTGAATATTTGCATGCGCTCTTCGTGAGCGGCCCGAATGATGTCACGGCCTGCTTCCGTAATCGTGATGCGCACTGCACGGCGATCCTCGGGATCCATCGTTCGTTTAACCAATCCCTCGTCTTCAAGGCCACGAATTACAGGGGTAATCGTAGGCGATTTCACTCTCAGCAACGCACTGATTTCCGATACCTTCAGTCCTGGATGATCTTCATTCAATTCGCTGTTGAAATCGGGGGGATTATCTCTCCAATCCAGGCGTTCTCCCGGATGTGAGCCGTGGAGCAAACAGGCCAATACCATAATTTCATTATGGTTGCGACCGTGGGGCTTATGCTGCCTCCATTTGCCTTTATTAAACTGCATGATGGAATACAGCAGCTTCTGGGCCACTGGATCCAGACCTGTCATATGGGGTTCCTCCTTTTTGCATTCTCAATGAATTCTCAATTAACATAGGATCACTATTAAATAGTACATCAATTAATTAGGTGTCCTAATTATATTTCCGTCAGTGGTGAAAAGTCAAATGGGTAAAATACACCACAAAAAAACCGTGGCAGACCGCCACGGTTTTGAATGAAATTAGCTAATCAGGACTACGAAGCAGAAACCGTTTTGAGTGCAGAGGAGAACGGGAAATACTCCTTGGCATTGTTGTAGGCAATGCCCTGAACAATCTGTCCGAGCAACTCCATGTCATGCGGTGCCTCCCCTTGCTCCACCCATTCCCCGATCAGATTGCAGACCAGACGGCGGAAATATTCATGCCTTGTGTAGGAGAGGAAACTGCGAGAGTCCGTCAGCATGCCCACAAAGCGGCTGAGCAGACCAACATTCGCCAGTGCCTTCATCTGAGCGAGCATTCCGTCCTTGGTATCGTTGAACCACCATGCTGCGCCGAGCTGAATTTTGCCCGGAATACCACCGCCCTGGAAGCTGCCGATAATGGCAGCGAGCACTTCATTATCCCTTGGATTCAAGGAATACAGGATGGTTTTTGGCAGTGCCTGCTCCTGTTCCAGCGCATCCAGCAGACCGATCATCGCGGAGGAAAGCGGCGTATCATTCACGGCATCATATCCGGTATCCGGACCAAGCTGAGCGAACATCCGGCTGTTATTGTTGCGGGCCGCATTGATATGGAACTGCATCACCCAGCCCCGCTCTGCATACAGCTTGCCCAGGAAGGTCAGCGTAACCGTTTTGTACTTGTCCTCTTCCTCTCGGCCCACTTGATGACCTGCAAGTGCTTTGGCAAAAATGGCTGCCGCTTCTTCCCGTGTCGCCTTGCCATATGGCACGTAATCAAGTGCATGGTCGGACACTCTGCCACCTACGGAATGAAAGAACTCCACCCGGGATTCCAGCGCTGAGAGGAATGAATCATAATCGGAGATGGCAATACCAGAAGCCTGAGAGAGCTTGCCCACCCATTCGATGAAGGTATCCCGGTTCAGTTCGAGCCCTTTGTCCGGGCGGAAAGAAGGCAGCACCGCTGTATCAAAGCCTTCGATCTCCTGAATCTTCAGATGGTATTCCAGGGAATCACAAGGATCATCGGTAGTGCATACAACAGTGACATTGGATTTCGTAATCAGGTCACGTGCGCCAAATCCCTCACTGTTCAGCTTGGCATTTACTTTTTCCCAGATCACTGGAGCACTGTCTGCGTTCAACACTTCATACACCCCAAAGTAACGCTGCAGCTCCAGATGAGACCAGGCATATAACGGGTTACCGATCATCATCGGTACCGTTTTGGCATAAGCCAGGAAGCGATCATAATCGGTCACTCCTTCGCCGCCGGTAATGTATCGTTCTTCAATTCCGTTCGCTCGCATCAAGCGCCATTTGTAGTGATCCCCGTATAACCAGGCTTCTGTAATATTGCCAAATGTTTTGTTCTCGTAGATCTCCTGTGGACTGAGATGGCAGTGATAGTCAATAATCGGCATGTCCTTGGCATAATCCTCATATAACTTGACAGCCATCTCATTGTGCAGCAAAAATTGTTCATCCAAAAAAGACTTCATTCGCTTCGCACGCTCCCTTTAGGTGAGTTTACGTTCATATGGGTACACATCCCAATCTTTACGCTACACTGTTTCCTCCCAAAGTTCAATAACAAATGATAGCGTATTCAAAAAAGGTTGATTTAGGCATATGTCCTGGAACAAGGTATACTGATTTTAATGGTATATATGCTGATCTGAAGATGATAGAAGGAGATGAAATCGATGAAAATTACCTTTCTGGGTACAGGGGATATGTTCAGCGTAGAGCAGCATCACAACAGCATGCTCGCCGAATTTGGAGGCACGCATCTGGTCATTGATTTTCCGGAATCGAATGCCAAAGCCCTTAAAGAGTATGGGTTTCCTATGACCGATATCCATAATGTATTTATCACCCATTTGCATGAGGACCACATCAACGGCGTACAAATGCTCGGATACTATTCTCAAATTGTAGGTGACCGCAAACCACGCCTGTTTATCCACGAACAGCTGGTTGAGCCGCTATGGAACATCCTTTCCCCAGGCATGCGCTACACAACTGATGGCGAGCGTACGATGAGTGATTATTATGATATCGTGCCATTGCCGGATGGAGGCACATTTGAATTAGGCGGCGTGACGTTTGAGACATTCCGTACACAGCACGTTCCAGGCATGGTCAGCAATGGCATTCTTGCGAAGCCCTACTTCTATTATAGTGCAGACAGCACACTGGATCAGGAACGGGTGGAGCAAGCTGCCCCTGATGTGCAGCTGATATTCCATGAATGTCATATGCATGATCTGGTGATCAAATCACATACCTCATTGAAGGACCTGGAACAACTGCCTGCGGAAGTGAGACAGAAAACGGTCTTGATGCACTATCATGACGAATTCGCTGATGCGGACAAACGGAAACAGTTCAACCGAGAGCATGATCTGCAGATGGTCGGCACACTGGAATCGTTTGAGCTGGATATGTAAATATGCACAAAAAACCACCTGTTGGCATACCATCGCCGTCTCAGGTGGTTTTATCCGTTTATGTCTTCTCATTTCAAAAATATCTTATTTAGTGTCACTGTCCTCGTCAGGCAAAGCCCATACGGATAAACCTCCGCCACACACATGGAAAGTGGCCCAGCCATCCTTCTCAATGGTGATGCTATCTTCACAACTATGTGTCAGATCCGTCCATACTTCTCCAGCGCGATGTTCGCCGACAAACATTCGTTTCTCGCCATCGTCCCCATTGGAGACCACCACTGCACAACCGGAACCCGGTAACTCCTCCAAGCCACGGCGCACCCATCCAATCGTATTGGGATGATCGAAGTAATCCTCCTGCTCCCCATAAGCTATGTTATAGCGGGCAGACAGCAGAATGTCCAAAATCTCCTTCTTGCCCTCAACGGGCTCGGGACCACCAATACCATAGTAATCCCCGTAAAAGACAACCGGATACCCGTCACGGCGCAGCAGGGTCAGTGCGTATGCACTGGGTTTAAACCAGTCATCAATCCACGATTCCAACGCTTCATGCGGCTGGGAATCATGATTATCGACAAACGTTACGGCATGCGTTGGATGCGTCTGAACCAGCGTGTCATCGAAAATTTTGGACAGATCGAAGTCCCTGCCTGCCAGGGATGCCTCATGCAGCTTGTAGTGAAGAGACACATCGAACAGGTCAATCTGATAGTCCACCGTATCCAGGAACTCACGGCATGCGTCAAGGTTGGAGTTCCAGAACTCCCCTACGATGTAGAAATCCTGACCCCGCTTGCGGAGCATCTCTGCTGCGAATTCCTTGATAAATTCGTGGTTGATATGTTTGATCGCATCCAGTCGGAAACCGCTGCACTGCAGCGTATCGATCAGCCATTTTCCCCATTGGAGCATCTCCTTGCGGACCTCCGGGTGATTGTAATCGATATTGGCGAACATCAGATAATCATAGTTGCCGAACTCATCATCGACATTCTGATTCCAGTTCTTGTTCTCACCTGCGATGCGGAATATGCCGTTGCGTTCTTTCCTTGCATCAAAGTCTGTTCCGTTAAAGTGTTCGGAGCTCCACTTGAAGGAAGAATACTGGTTCCCGCGGCCCGGGAACGTGAATTTGGTCCAGCCCTCAATTTCAAATGGTTTGGAAATTTCCTTCAACCGATCATTGGGATCAACTTCAATCACTTTGAAAACTTCTTTCTCGTCGGCACCTGCCTTGTGGTTCATAACCAGGTCAACGTAGACGGCGACGCCGTTTTTCTGACACTCGGCAATGGCATCCACCAATTCCTGTTTGGTGCCATACTTCGTCCGCACGCTGCCTTTCTGGTCAAACTCCCCGAGATCGTACAGATCATAGACACCATATCCTGTATCCTCCGGGGTAATAGCTTTGGTCACAGGGGGCACCCATACCGAATCAATGCCTTTGGCTTTCAGCTCCGGAGCCATTTGGGCCAGTCGTTTCCAATGCTTACCGTCTGCAGCCAAATGCCATTCAAAAAACTGCATCATCGTATGATTTCTTTTCATCAAAAACCGACCTCCTTGATTGCTTTCGAAGCGGACGTTGGAACGGATATGTATTCGCCCTTGTTCGTTCGTTTGCTATCCAAGTAATACCCTTTTTGGCCCATGCTTCAATCACTTAAACCGAGAAGTTATCCAGACGACGGCGAAATGCGCTTGTAATCCTGCCACTCCTCCGGCAAAAGGGAACGATATGGTTCCTGGGTGAAACGATCATCCACCAGCACAAGCACACCCGTATCTTCTTCCGTCCGAATCAATCTGCCGCCTGCCTGCAGCACTTTATTCATACCGGGAAAAACATAGGCATAATTAAAACCGTTCCGTCCTGATCGGTCAAAATAATCACGAAGCACGTTGTTCTCGAGTCCAATCTGAGGAAGTCCAGCACCCACGACGACAACGCCGTTTAGACGATCGCCCGGCAGATCCACCCCTTCCGAAAACACGCCCCCCATCACCGCAAATACCAATCGTGTTCGTTCCGGATGGGGCTGGAATGCATTCAGAAACTGCTCCCGTTCCAGGTCATTCATGCCTTGTTCCTGCATAACCGTATCGGCCTCCGCAGGGAGCTGCATGTAGGTTTCATATACTTCACGCATATACGGATACGATGGAAAAAAAACAAGCAGGTTGCTGCGCGGCCACTCGGCTACCAGCTGGCGCAGCATGTTTGCAATCGGCTGTCTGGAACGTTCTCGGTCCTTGTAGCGAATGGATAACGGCAGCAGCCTTACATCCAATTGTTCCCGCTGGAAGGGGGAAGGAATACGCAGGGTGTAATCCTCTTCTTCCGCACCAAGCATGTCCCGGTAGTAACGCAGCGGCGACAAGGTTGCCGAGAAATGAATGATGGAGCGGAACCCCTTCGCCGTCTGACGCAGCAGCACGGATGGATCGAGACAGAATAATTTCACCCTCACTTCACTTCGCACACATTCGGCATAGGTGACGAATCGTTCATCGTACAGCTTGGCAATACGCAGGAAGTTCTGTGCCGTGAAGTAGGCATCCAGCAGCATCTGATCCGTCTCGGCAGTTCCTGAACCGCCTTCAACAAGGTTTTGCTCTGCAACCATGACAAACGGCTCCAGTAGTTCAATCAGTTCTTCCGGCGCCTCTTGCTGCAGCAGCTTGCCCTCTTCCCCTCCGTTTTTGCGAAGGGTAATCAGGTATTTATCAATAGCCCCGGCATGATCTGCAATGGCCTTCGCGGCGGTTACACCGTTGCCCAGCGCTTGAAACTCCCTTTTGACATCCAGAAAAACAGCCTTCTCCAGCTCAGCGGAGAACATCATTCGGCCGCGATCGACCAGATTGTGTGCCTCGTCGACCAGCAGCACGGTTTTGCGTTTCTGCTCCTCCAGCATGCGTTTCAAAGATATGCGCGGGTCAAAAATATAGTTATAGTCGCAGATGACCGCATCGGCAGCATACGCCGCATCCAGCGAAAATTCGAACGGACATACCCGATGCTTGCGTGCGTACTGTTCAATCACCGGGCGAGTCATTAATGTCTCATGTTCCAGCATATCCAGCACGGCCCCATTAATACGATCATAATACCCTTCACACATGCCGCACTGCCCGGCATCACATGCTTCCTCTTCCTTGAAACAGATCTTGTCCTTCGCAGTCAAACTGATGACATGCATGTTCAACCCTTCTGCCTGCATCCTCGCAAAAGCCTCTTCTGCTGCAACCCGTGTCGTCGTTCTCGCCGTCAGATAGAACAATCGACTGGCTTCACCTTCGCCAATGGCTTTGACCGTAGGAAACAATACAGACATCGTTTTGCCAATTCCGGTAGGTGCCTTCGCCATTAATCCTTTGCCTTCACGGATGGTCTGATATACTGCTCCTGCCAGCTTGCGTTGGCCTTCCCGATATTTCCGAAATGGAAAGGGCAGTTCTTTTACCGTGATATCACGCTTCTCTTCGTAAGCAGCGATCATCTCGGCATACGGAGCATATCCGGCGATGACGTCTGCGGCAAATTGTTCGAGCTCCTGACGTTCCAGCATGCGGCGGAATCTTCTTTCCTGGTTGGTCACGGTCTGAACATACGTGAGCTGCACCTGCATTCGGGGCTCATCATGCTGAACAGCATACATATATGCATACATGATGGCTTGCGCCCAGTGAACCGGAAGTCCGTCACCCAAATCGTCCAGGTTACTGGCCGTTGATTTGATCTCATCCACTGTGAGCTGACCCTCCAGACGAATCAGACCGTCACAACGCCCTTCCACCACATAGATCAAATCTCCATGCTGGAGTTCGGCTTCCAGCACAACTTCTTTCAAATCTTCTTCCGTATAATCCTTCTGCACCCGCTGATGAATCCGTGTTCCTTCCTGCATGGATGCATTCGAGCGGAATCCAGGACGAATGCTGCCGCTGCGATATACATATTCAACCAAAGGTCTGACCGATATTCGAATGGTATTTGTCATGCGATCACCCGTTCTGTTTTAGTCTTTATACTTTATCATGAAAAGACCTGACCAAACCAGCCATTCCGCAGATTGGACTCGTCCCTCTCCATATGCTATGTTGAGGTGGAACGTACATTTAAGGAGGCAGCTTCCATGTATATTTATTTGGTTCCTTCACCGATTCCGGACGTGCTCGCTGCATATCCGCATCTGTCCCTGCGGAGCGAGGAGCAGGTTCGCCTTGCCTTTGAAACGACAGAACGTCTGATGAATATTGAGCCGGATGACAGCGTAGCCGCATATGAGGCATTTGATGCCGCAGGCTCCTGGACAGGCGGCAGCTTTGCTGTTTTGAATAATATCCCTGTTGCTGAAGATGGACGTGACGACTTCGAAGAACGGTTCAAAAACCGTGCGCGCAAAGTGGAGGATGAGCCTGGTTTTGTCGGTATCCGTGTGCTCCGTCCCCTGAAGGATGATACGTATGTAGTACTTACCCTCTGGGAGTCAGAGGATCACTTCAAAAGCTGGCAGCAGTCTCAGGCATACAATCACGCCCACCGCAACCGCAGTACGAGTGAAGGGCTGACCGCACAGAAACCAGCCATGTTCCCGAGATCTTCTTTTGTTACGACATACACTATAGAATAATTGGTAAATTCATGAACCCCAAGTTTCCGAACAGTCTGCTTATGTAGTGGATCGTATAGCCTCTTCCTGAATGGGAGGGGCTATTCTTATTCCATATTTTTGACACAACATACCATGAGGTAGCATAATACTTGTTAAATGAAACTTCGGAAGGGAAGGCGGTTATGTTGTCACGCAGTTCACTCACCCGGTTTCTAAGCGGACCGTTTATATTGTTCACCGTTATTATGATTATCAAAAGCTCCCTCGCCTGGATCGTGATCTTTGATGATATTCCAGTCTGGAAACCATTGCTTACCGAGCTGCCGCTCATCTGGATCTGCTTCTGTCTCATTGAGTGGTTTGCCGCCAAAAGGCGGATGTGGGCCTATCTTGCACTGAATCTGGTGCTGTCAGGCATTTTCTTCGCTGCCATTATGTATTACAAATATTATGGAGTTATCGTCAATTATCACGCGCTCGCGCAGGTTAATCAGGTGACTTCGGTTAAGAGCAGCATGTTCTCCTTGCTGGACCCGTATTACTTGTTTATTTTTGCCGATATCCTCATCATTGGTGGTATATTGATCCGGCGCCGGATCAAGCTTGGCGCTGCCGAACGCCAGGAGAAGATGCCTCTGGATCGCAGAAGCAGACGACGGGTTGCCTCTGTAATTCTCATCATGTCCCTGGTAATCTGCATGCTCAATATATATCCGAACCGTGCAAGCATGAGCGAGATTACACAAGCGGAACAAATGGGGATTCTCGGTTACGAGGCGTATACCATTCTGGCGGATCGACCTGACAAGCCCGTTCCGCTTGATGAGATTGATCAGGATCGCATCGATCAGGTCAAACAAACGACAGAGATCAATGCCATTGTGGATTCGGGAGCAGCCAAGGGCCGGAATGTAATTGTCCTCCAGCTGGAATCATTCCAGAATTTCCTGATCGGTCTTAAGGTGGATGGACAGGAAGTTACACCAAATCTTAACCAGCTTGCACAGGAAAGTCTCTATTTTCCGAATTTCTATCAACAAGTAGGACAGGGAAATACATCGGATGCCGAGTTTGTTGTAAACACATCCTTCTATACGCCGCCAAACGGAGCAGCATCCACGGTCTATGCTGATAAAGCTCTGCCAAGTCTCCCCAAACTGATGTCCGATAACGGATATCAGACAGCTACATTCCATTCAAACGATGTTCGTTTCTGGAATCGTGATCAGCTGTACGAGGCGCTTGGTTTTGATCAATATTATGATATCGATTACTTCGGTACAGAAGATTCCATTGCCTTCTCGGCATCGGATGAGGTGCTGTATACGAAGACACTCGACAAGCTTGAAGAGATGCAGGCAGCAGGTTCTCCCTTCTATGCACAGATTATTTCCATGTCTGCGCATCACCCTTACCATTTGCCGGAGAGCAAGGTTAGCCTGACACTCCCAGCCCGGTACAAGGATACATTGCCTGGCAATTATCTGGTATCCCAACATTATGCCGATCAGGCAGTGGGACAACTGATCGAAGGTTTGAAACAACGCGGACTATGGGATAACAGCCTGCTGGTGGTATACGGAGATCATCTCGGTCTGCCTATCTACTCCCTGGACCGGGATGACAAAGAGCTGATGAAGGAAATCTATGGCCGGGAATATACATCCGCGGACATGATCAATATCCCGCTTATCGTTACGGCACCCGGCATTACGCCTGCTGAACAGCTCGAACAGATTGGCGGACAGGTGGACATATTGCCAACGATAGCCGGGCTGACCGGAGCTTCTCTCCAAAACCAGCTGCATTTTGGGCAGGATCTGCTGCGAGAGTCAGGCAATCTGCTGCCGGAACGCTACTATCTTCCATCCGGTTCAGTGCTTAACGATGCTTCACTGTTCATTCCGGAAACAGGGTATGGCGACGGAACCCATTACTCTCTTGCCGAAGCCGGAAGGCAGGATATACAACAGGTGGAGAACAATCCGGATCAGGAAACCGACCCATCGGAAGAGACCGCTGTTCCAGCAACAACCACTCCGGATGAGAGCTCATCGTTCTCTGCACGTTATATTACCAAGGATGAGTATGAACGGGCTCTGGATCTCATGCATTTGTCTAACAGTTATTTGATTCAGCTGCCTGATCGAAATACGGAAGATTAATTTCCCAAGCCATCGTTCAACCTTATAAAACAATCACGAAAAGCCCATGGAACAGGATTGAATCCTGCTCCATGGGCTTTATTCATTCACAACCATAGTAGGCCGTGCCGTCTTTTCATTTTATATTGGATTACAAAGGCAGCAGTGGCACCGTAGTTCTGGCACGCAATTGGTCTACCATGGCAAGCCATTCCTGCGGTTTATTCGGCAGGACGGCATAATAGCGATTCAGAAAATCGGCCACCAGGCTGGCTGGCAATTCTCCCTGCTCCTCATGGCTTGGCATGAAGCACAGATCAAGCCCACCAACCGCTTCCCCATCACCTTGCCAGGAAGGATGAACATACGGGAAATCCAGTCGTTGATATCCGAGGTGGGACAGAACTTCACGACGTACATACGGGTCCATTGGCTTGATGCCGCCAAATTCATGATCCTGGCTCAGATATGGATTATAGATTTCGGCAAACATGCCGAACAATTCCTTGCCGTTCGCGGATGCAAGCTGCTGCAGGTCACGTTTACGATGATTGGCAAGGAAACTGCCGATCCCTAGTCCTTCACGGCCGATGATCGTAAAATCGGTCATGGCTACATTCCAGTCTTCGTAATAGCGGTATTCTGTCGCGCCCACCACGTTTCCTTCGTGTACAGCCACAAATACGCGAATGCCCGGGTCTTCCAGCGGTTCCTGCCACAGCGGAAAGTCCAGTACTTCTTCTGGCGGGAAAATCTCCTGCATCAGCTTGTGCATCTGGGCAAACAGGGGATCATTAATCGATGTAATACGAGTAAATTCCATGGATTCATCTACCTCCTTATTTATACGTTCACTTATTACTTGAACGGATTGCGCCATTCCATGAGGGCTGCATAGTTGCAGGACTCCGCGTCATCCAGATAATCGGCCGTCACACCAACTGGCATACGGCCGCAACGCAGCAGGAACGAGATCACCGGATCACGGATCTCGCCGGATACTACCTGCTCCAGATACGCCTGAGCCGTCATCTCGGATGCAACCAGATGGTATCCCGGCATTCTTCCGGCACCGAGCAGCCGGTCCATCCCCTCGGCAATCACCAGATGATACATGGCCTGCATCATAAGCTGCGCCAGTCCCCACTTTCGGTACTTCGGACGTACACAGAGATCAACAATATAGAGCGTATTGCCATCAGACTGATGATTGCGGATGTATCCGTCATCCGTCACTTCTGCCCAGTTATGGCTCGTCGGATGTGAAGGGTCCCATTGCATGCGCAGCGAGGTCATCGATCCCGCAAGCTCTCCATCCACTTCAACGCAGATGGCCCCATCTGGGTAGTTGGCTACATGGCTGGCAAGCTGTTCATGGTTCCAGAGCAGCTCTTCCGGATAAGGCGGAGGGAAGCTCTCGGCCTGGATGCGAATCAGTTCATCGAAGTCACCCGTCTGGTATGTACGAATGATAGCCTTAACGGGCTTACCGTTTCGATCCGGACCGGTAATCAACATTTCCTTTTGATACATGCTGTTCCTCTCCTCCTCTCAGCAGATAACGCAATTACTGTTCATACCTCAGTATCGGCGGATCAGCAAACTACTCCCAATCTGTATACAGATCAGTGCGGCGGTCACGCCAAGTCGTTACAGATCCGCGCTCACGCACTTCGTAGAGCAAGTCCAGATCCAGATCGGCCGTTACAATCATATCGTCGTTAATTTCGCCTTCAGCCAGAATACCGCGCGGAGGGAACGGGACATCATTCGGTGTAATGATCGCTGCCTGTCCGTAGTTGGCACGCATGAAGTCCACGGTCGGCAGGTTGCCCACCGTTCCGGTCAGTACAACATAAACCTGGTTCTCCACTGCGCGGGCATGACTCGTATAGCGCACACGGAAGAATCCGTGGCGGTCA
Source organism: Paenibacillus xylanilyticus (assembly GCF_047246825.1). Taxonomy (GTDB): domain Bacteria; phylum Bacillota; class Bacilli; order Paenibacillales; family Paenibacillaceae; genus Paenibacillus; species Paenibacillus xylanilyticus_B. The sequence goes on from NZ_JBFOLB010000003.1 coordinate 365,526, forward strand.
TCCGTACAGGAAGGACAGAAAATGACGTCAGCCCCTTTGGCTTTTGCCATACGGACGATTTCCGGGAATTCAATATCATAGCAAGTCAACATCGCAATTCTGCCTTTATCTGTATCAAATACTTCCAATCCATCACCCGGTGCCATGTTCCATTCCTGCACTTCAGTTGGGGTGATATGAATCTTGGCCTGGCGTGCAATACGACCATCCGGATAGAACATATGGGCAGTATTATACAGCTTGCCTTCACGTCTGACGACGTGAGTTCCCCCGATCAGATGCATGTTGTATTTGGCAGCCAGCGATGTGAATAGCTGTTCGTACCGCTCTGTAAAGTCTGGCAAATCCTCAATCGTCAGCGCGTTGCCCTGACTGTCTCCGATAGACATTAACTGAGTCGTAAAAAATTCGGGAAACAGCACAAATTCGGTTCCAAATTCGTCAGCTGTCCGTATATAATGCTCGGCTTGAGCAGCGAACTGCTCAAAGGAGCTGATGGTTTGCAATTGGTACTGTACAGCGGATACCCGCAGTTTCATATCTTCCTCCACCTCCACCATTATTCTGCTCTCATTGTAACAACGAAACGAAGTAATTTCTATTTCCTTTGTTCGCTCAACATCGCCTTTGTAAACCCGATCCACTCCCGGGTGGCAAAAGATAGATATCGGTCCTTGCGCCAGATCATGCCGAGCTGCCAGGGAATCACGGGTTCCACAACGGGCATAATGCGTACACGCATATGATCCACCTCACGACATATGGTTTCCGGCAGTAACGCCACACCCAGATTGGCAGCGACCATTGCACTGAGCAGATCCCATTGTGAGCTTTCATAGACGACCCTTGGCTGGAATCCTACATGCTGACAAGCAGCAATGATTCGATCATGCAGGGCAAAATCCTCTCTGAACAGCACAAATGCATCATGCTCCAGTTCACGTAGAGCAACCGACTCTTTTCCCGCAAGTGGGTGCGAAGGGTGCACGAGCAGATTCAGCTTTTCCTCCACAAAAACAAAATGATCGACGAGCTCATCCACCGTCGGAAGCACAGCAACACCAATATCCAGTGCGCCACTGATGACATCAGCCTCCACCTTCTTGGCGCCATCCTCGAACAGTTGAATGCTCACTTGCGGGTACGCCTTATGAAATTCACCAATGATCATGGGGAAAAAGCTGGAACCAACCATTGGTGGCAGACCGATACGCAGATGGCCTTTCTTCAGGTTCATCAGATCATCGAGTTCGGACGACAAACTGCGGAACGACTTCTCGATCTCAAGCGCCTGCCTGAAAAAGACATGACCCGCATCGGTCAATTCGACCTTCTTCCCATACCGGTCCAGCAGGGTAACACCAAGCTCATCTTCAAGGCTTTTGACGGTTTTGCTAATCGTCGGTTGGGTTATAAACAGAACTTCAGCTGCCTTGGTAAAGCTCTGCTGCCGGGCTACTTCCAGAAAATATTGCAAATGGCGGATATCCATCGTCTGATTCCAGCCTCTCATAGATAAATGGAATAGAAAACATTCTTAATATGCATTTTACTCATGAAAGAATGCGATGTAAAATTTGTAACAACAAAGTATGTTTCCATTCATTTTCATAAACAAACAAATCATTCACGATGATGATATAAGGAGGAAATTGAAGTGAAAAAATGGGGACTTGGTGTGCTGCAGGTTGCTCTCCTCATGGTCTTTTCACTGCTCATGGACCAGCTGGCCCGTGCTCTCCATTTGCCTGTGCCGGGTTCCATACTCGGTATGGTCGTACTGTTCATTTTGCTTCAGACACGGGTCGTGAAGCTGCGCTGGATTGAAGTCGGAGCTGCCTGGCTGCTCGGGGAACTGCTGTTGTTCTTCATTCCTTCCGCGGTGGGCATCATGAACTACATGCCGATGCTGGAGCATGACGGACTGCAAATTCTGTTCATTGTCCTGCTTAGTACATTTCTGGTTATGGCCTGCACAGGCCTGGTTGCCACACGAATTGCGAAACGAAAGGAGCGTCACACCGGATGATTGGATTTCTCTGCCTGTTGTTAACCGTCGGTATCTACTTGATCGCCAAACGCATGTATCGTCAATTGCCCAAGGTATATCTGTCTCCGCTGCTGATTACGCCGCTGCTTGTTGTTGGCGTGCTGCTGGCAACCGGAACGGACTATGCGGCCTACAGCAGCGGTGGCAAATGGCTAAGCCTTCTCTTACAACCGGCTACGGTAGCTTTTGCCGTACCGCTATATACGTTTTTCCATGTACTCAAAAAGCATATATCCGAGATCGTCTTCAGTGTAATGACCGGATCGGTGGTTGCCGTGCTGTCTTCCGCCCTGCTTGCCAAATGGCTGCAATTGGATTCCGGCCTGATCCATAGCCTGATTCCGCGTTCCATTACCACACCGATTGCCATGAACGTTTCCGCTACCATTGGAGGCATCCCCGCAGTTACAGCTGTTTTTGTCATCATGACAGGCTTGCTCGGTGCAATTATGGGACCTTCCATCGTAAAAATGCTCCGTATTGACGGAGAGATTGCCCGCGGAACCCTGCTGGGAACGGGCGCGCACGGCACAGGGACCTCAAAAGCTTTTGAACTCAGTTCTCTGACAGGAACCATCTCCAGCATCTCCATGGTACTGGCTGCATTGTTTACTTTGGCGGTTGCGCCTGTTCTTTCTAAACTTATTTTCCCATAATAGATGGAATTAACCCTTTTATTTGAAATATTATTGTTGTATTAAAGCCCTTTCTTCCTTACAATAAGGACAGGTTTTATAAGCGAATATTGCGGGGGAGATGCGATGAAAAGAACCGGAATGAAGAGATCTCTGGACCGCCTTGGACGAATTGTCCTTCCCAAAGAGATGCGGGATACGATGGAAATCCATATCGGCGATCCGCTTGAGTTTTTCATTGAAGGGAAAGAGTTGATTTTAAGAAAGTACAAATCAACGTTGTGTGTGTTTTGCGGTGATATGGATACGGATATGTATTTCAAAGAGCAATTCATCTGCCGGACGTGTGCTGTTCAATTAAAACACCCGGATGACACTCCCGAATGGTTCGTTCCTCAGAACAAACAGGCTCCTGCAGCCGTGGAGCGTCCTGCTTCCAATTCCGCCAAAGTCTCGTCTCCTACATGGGATGAAGGGACTGTACCTGCCAGCACTGAGTACCCTGACCTGCGGCCCAAAACGGCACGCATGCTGCAACAGATGAAAGAAATTGTTGAACAGAATCCCGGTTTGGCTCAGCAGCAGATTGCGGAAAAGCTTGGCATCAGCCAAGGACGCGTCTCCCAATTAAAGAAATTGCTATAATACGATTTCATTTCATTATTTATAATCAGGAGATCTTCCTCTATAGGAAGTCCTACTGCAAGAGAACCCTTTGTTATGTGTGGGTTCTTCTTTTTTTTAATAAGGGTAATAACAAAAGAGGACTACTGTTTATGACAGCAGCCCCCTTGTACTCATTTAATCTATATGTCCGATCTGCTGTTACGCCTGAATGACTTCCAGAATCGATTCTTCTTCCTCCAGCTTGCGCATACCGATCACCAGAACGACAATATTGGCAACCAGCAGTGCTGCTGGAAGAGCAATGGCCCCGTATTGCCCGTAGATCAGATGACTTCCGAGCGCACCAATCAGAATAAACGTCAGCACACCTGCTGCCAACATGCGGGTACGCGGGATCAGCAGCCCTACTGCGCTAAGGAGCTCTACCGCTCCCAGCAGATACATCGTCCATTTCGGATACGAGAAGCTTTCGAAGGTCTGCACCATCATCTCCGCACCCATCACTTTGTTAAGCCCCGTCATCACAAATACACTCGCGAGCAAAACCAGTAAAATATATCCAATAACTTTCATTATGTATGTTCCTCCTGTAACGGATCTAATGGTTAGACAAAAAGAAAAGCTAGAGCATCTTGCCTGCTGCACATTCCGATTCCAATCCAACCTGCAAGATGCTATCTATGTAAAAGCTGTCTTGCGACAACTCGGTTTTCATGCTGGCATGTACGTAAAACAATGATCTATTTACGTATAATAGGTATTAATGAATACCTAGTTACTTTTATGAAGTGAGTATATAATAATAAGATTATTTATTCAAGTAATTTTTTGATAAATAGTGTATAATACATACAAAAGGGTTGCTGCTTGGGTTCTTGTCGCAACTTTTTGGACTGAATGTTTTCTTATTTTTCGTCAGAGTGGCATTAAGCCAGACACTTTTATATACAAGCATTTAGCATCAATCCAGTGAGCGACTTCCAATCGGCAAGATATAGATCGAAATGACCCTTTTCGTTTATATTTTGTACCCGGGAGCGATTTGAATCGAATTATGCAAAATGCAGATACAAGCATCGTTATGTGAATCGAGGTGAATACGTTGAAGCTGAGAAAAGCAAAATCGCCAAGTCCCTGTTTGATCACTCAGGCCATGGACATCATCGGTAAGAAGTGGGTCCTGTTAATCATGTACCAGCTGTTGTCCGGACCCAAGCGTTTCACGGAACTTGAAGCGGAAATGGCCATTAGCGGTCGTTTGTTATCCGAACGATTGAAGGAAATGGAGATGGAAGGAATCGTAACCCGCCATATGTATCCTGAAATCCCGCCCCGTGTTGAATACGAGCTGACTGAGAAAGGCAAAGCTATTGAGCCGGTCATCAATCAGATCTATGGCTGGTCCTCCGACTGGCTGAAACGATAGTAAGGTAATCGCTTGTATGTAACACAAAAAAGCCTGAATAGGGCTGATCTCTTCAGATCAGTTCCCCATTCAGGCTTTTTAATAATGAAGTGAATCAGTGAGACAGGTTCTTGGCAGGCTTAAGCTGCACCGGCAGTCCCGAATCCGCAGACACCAACGCGGCCGTTGTAATTTCCTGTGTACGGCAGGCATCTGCATAGTCAGACAAAATCCTTGTACGGTCCCCGGTACGAAGGGCATGAATAAATGCCTCATTTTCCCGTTCATACGGGTTATGTCCTGCCGGAATCTCCTGACCTGCCATCGCATGGGCAGCAGCACTCGGCAGCAGCAGACGATCCGGTGTCCAGTCCCATACGCCAGCATCGGTATAGAACTGAAGTCCGGCACCGCCTTCCCCATCCGGCAGCAGGCATGTATTGGCAATGCTCGCGATGGCTCCGCTCTCCAGCTTGAGCGTAACATTCGCCACATCCGCTACCGTAACATGGTCATGTTTCTCATGCATCACACGCTGAGCTGCCACGGCGTATACCTCAGTTACTTCTCCTGCACAATACCGGAGCAGATCCACAATATGTGTTGTCTGCTCGACAAACTGTCCGCCAGACCCATCCTGGCGCCGCCACCAGGAAACTCCTGGCATACCACCCATCCAACGTCCGAGTGCCATGCCTACCGTCTGATCCTTCATTGCTCCCCGCAGAACTTGAGCCGCTTCCTGATAGCGGAAGTGATAGCCTACAGAAGTGAGCAATCCTTTATCCTTCACCTGCTCCAATATCTGGCGCGGGATGTCCATCCCTGTGCTCAGCGGTTTCTCCACGAGGAACGGAATGCCGCGGCGAATCAGTTCCGCTTCAATTGAACCGTGAGACATCGGCGGCACACAGATGTAGACCGCATCCAGCTTTTCTCCATCCAGCATCTGTTCAAGCTCACTGTAACCCACAGCATCATATACGGAAGCCATCGCCTCAGCCTTCTCCAACGTGGTCCCTAGCACACTTGCCACACGAACACCTTCCATTCGTGCCAAAATATCTGCATGGACCTTGCTGAACCAGCCTGTTCCAATAATACCGATCTGTAACGTCATGGATGTAATCCCCTCTCTTTGTTACGCGCTTACATGTTCCATTCGACCCCCGGATTCGAAATCCTGCATTACCTTTTGCCGGATGCCTCCAATATCAGCCGGTCCAGCTCCTGTTCGTACAATGTCTTTTGTTCATCCGTCCAGCATAACCGCTCACTCATGTACTTAATAACGGCCGACTTATATTTGCGAACCTCATGGATTCGAAAAAATAAATCCCCTGTCCGTCGCACCAAGAAGTCCGCCGGGGTTACAGCCATCTCTTCTTCAATGGCATAATCAAGCATGAGCAGCAGTTCCTGTGGCATGCCATGCCGTTCAGCCTTGGCACGCGGATCAGGCATGCGGTCATATAGTGCATCCACATTGGAGCCATAGGTACGGGCCAGCCGCTCCGCTGCAGACCGATCCAGCCCCAGAGCAACTCCATCCTTAATTTTGCGCTCTGTATAGGAAGCAAATCCGGCTGAACCACCCACGTCTCCACCGGAGATTGGCATCTTCTTCGTGATACAGGGACCTATGGATCTACCCGTTTCCTGTTCCAGCTGGCGGGCAGCCAGATCAACAACCATTTCAGCCATTTTGCGATACCCGGTCAACTTGCCTCCTGCAATCGTGATCAGCCCGGACGGCGATATCCAAACTTCGTCCTTGCGTGATATTTCGGAGGGCCCCTTGCCTTCCTCGTGGATCAACGGACGCACGCCTGCCCACCCCGACTCCACATCTTCGGCACGAATTTGAACTTCTGGAAACATGCCGTTTACCGCATCAATGACATAATCCCGATCTGCTTCGGAAATGAGCGGATGGGCCGGGTCATCTTTGAAGACGGTATCTGTCGTCCCCACGTATGTTTTGTCATCCCGCGGAACTGCGAAGACCATCCTTCCATCCGCGGTATCGAAATAAACAGCCTGCCGAAGCGGAAACCTGGACCCGTCGAACACCAAATGAATCCCCTTGGTCATCTGCAGCGTTTTGCCCTGGCGTGAACCATCCACCTTGCGCAGCTCATCAACCCACGGACCCGAAGCATTGATGATCCTGCTCGCCATTAGTTGAACATGTTGGCCTGTTATCTGATCTGTAGCCTGGATGCCGATGATCTTGCCTTGTTCCTTCACGAAACCGTCTGCTTTTACATAGTTCACAGCTTGTGCCCCGCGGCGCACAGCTTCTTTCATCACTTCAAGGGTGAGCCTTGCATCATCCGTCCGATATTCCACATATAGCCCACCGCCCAGCAGTCCCTCTCGGCGCAGCAAAGGTTCACGATCCGAGACGGCTCCGGCATTCAACATTGTGCGACGTTCGCTGCGCTTTACGCCAGCGAGTCGGTCATACACCATCAAACCAATGGACGTGCTGAAGCGGCCAAATGTACCTCCCGTATAAATGGGTAACAGCATCGGTTCCGGTGTCGTCACGTGGGGTCCATTTTCATACACTATTGCCCGTTCACGCCCTACCTCAGCCACCATTTTCACTTCAAACTGTTTCAGATATCTCAAGCCGCCATGTACCAGTTTAGTGGAACGGCTGGACGTACCCGCAGCAAAATCCTGCATCTCAACCAGCCCGGTCTTTAGTCCACGGGACGCTGCATCAAGTGCAATGCCTGCCCCTGTAATCCCTCCGCCTATCACCAATATGTCAAAATGTGCATTCGCCATCGATTGAAGATACTCACTGCGTAGCTCTGCTGAGAAAGGTGCTGCCATCGGTATGCCTCCCATTCATTGACTTTATTTTCTATACAAATTTTCCGTAAAAGAACAAAAAAAGACCACGTCATTCGCTACAGCAATTGCTGAGCGGTACGTGGTCTCTCCCGATCTCCAGACATCATTTTTTAACTTGTGCCTTAATCCTATCACACATTTTGAGCGGCGTGAAGGCCTGAAATGACACATTATTCAAAAAAATTTCAAAAAGATGTTCTGCCTAAGGATGTAATTTCAAACTGACCCACTAACCTTTTTGTTTTCCTTTTAATGGGCATATTCATTTCCTCATCCAGGAAAATAAACCCTGTAATTTATGCATCATTTTCCACCAATAAATATCAACTATTGAATTTGTTTAATGAAAAAGTACAAATGCCCATGTTAAATTAGCATACTCACTTGAAGGCCATCGCAGCTTTTACCGCACGCTGCCAGCCTGCGTACAAATCGTTCCTTGTTTCCTCCGCCATTACCGGATTGAACACACGCTCCGTGTTCTCATGATCTGTAAGTTCCTCGGTGCTTTCCCAGTATCCTACGGCAAGACCTGCCAAATAGGCCGCCCCCAGAGCAGTTGTCTCGTTTACCAAAGGGCGTTCAACCGGAATCCCCAAAATATCGCTCTGGAATTGCATCAGAAAGTCATTCGCCGCTGCACCGCCATCGACACGCAATGAATCGACAGCGATGCCCGAGTCGGATTCCATGGCAGCCAGCACATCTCTGGTCTGATAGGCTAATGCCTCCAGCGCAGCACGGATAAAGTGTTCCTTGGTTGTTCCGCGTGTCAGGCCAAATACAGCCCCCTTAACCTCGCTGTCCCAATACGGACTGCCCAGCCCCACAAAGGCCGGTACCATATACACACCATCTGTGGATGGCACCCTTGTGGCATAATCCTCGCTATCTTTTGAGGAGCGCAGCATTCTTAACCCATCGCGCAGCCACTGAATTGCGGAGCCTGCAACAAAGATGCTGCCTTCCAATGCATACTCCACCTTACCGTTCACGCCCCAGGCAATCGTTGTAATAAGTCCATGGTCGGACTGCACCGGATCTTCCCCGGTATTCATGAGCATGAAGCACCCAGTGCCGTATGTGTTTTTCATACTGCCCTTGGTATAACATCCCTGCCCGAACAGGGCGGCTTGCTGGTCGCCTGCTGCTCCCGCGATCGGAACCCGGTGACCGAAAAAGTGATAATCCATCGTATGTGCGTACACCTCAGAGGAGCCCCGTACTTCTGGGAGCATCGCTTTTGGAATGTCGAGAATGCCCAGCAGTTCATCATCCCACTGCAGATCATAGATGTTATACATTAATGTGCGGGAAGCATTGGACACGTCCGTCACATGTGTACCTCCACTCAGCTTCCAGATGAGCCAGCTGTCGATCGTGCCAAACAGCAGCTCCCCTTGCGCAGCACGTTCCCGCGCTCCTGGTACATGGTCCAGAATCCACTTGACTTTGGTACCGGAAAAATAGGGATCAATGAGCAGACCCGTTTTCTGACGAAAAAGGTCAGCCAGCCCCTGGGACTTCAGCTCTTCACATATCCCAGCAGTCTGTCTCGATTGCCAAACTACAGCATTATAAATAGGGCGACCCGTTTCTTTGTCCCACACCACGGCCGTCTCACGCTGATTCGTAATCCCGATTCCGGCAATCTGGACGGGCTTGATTCCGCTCTCTGCCAGACATGAAGCCATCACCGCAAGAATGGAACTCCAGATTTCATTCGCATTCTGCTCGACCCATCCCGGTTTGGGAAAATACTGCGGAAATTCCTGCTGCGCAATATGTATAATCTCCCCATCCCGGTTAAACAAAATGGCCCGGGAACTTGTAGTTCCCTGATCCAGAGCCATAATATACTTTTCCATATAGACAACCTCCTGTGTAAGCATATGGCATCATTCGGTTCCAGCGGAGCTGCCTGAATTGATGCAATGCATTGAGTTATGCTACTGTTTCGATCTTGTAAGCGATTCCCCAAAGTGTCGGATCAGGTCAAAATTGGACGTCGTTACCGCTGTTGCTCCAGCCTCCAGCGCCAATTCGACTTCTTGGGCGGATCGGATCAGTCCACCGGCAATAATGGGGATTCCTGTCCGCTCTGCCACCTCCGTAATAATATGCGGAATAACGCCGGGAAGCACCTCAATATAATCCGGCTTTGTTTTCGCCAGCAATTGATAACTCTTCTCCAATGCATTCGTATCCAGCAGAAACACACGCTGAATGGCGGTAATCCCCTTTTGTTTCGCTTTTTGAATCACGGTCGCCCGCGTTGAAATCAATCCTGCCGGACGAATATGTTGACACAGATATTCTGCCGCGTACTCGTCATTCTTCAGCCCTTGTACCAGATCGGCATGGAGCAGTATTTTCTTGCTGCGGCGCCGAGCCTCATCCAGCAAACTCTCCAACTGAGCAATATGGGTATCCAGCAGAACCCCATACGTGTAAGGGCCGTCAATAATTGCTTCGAACTGCTTCATGCTCTTGGCAGCCGGTAACATACTCTGTCCCTCAAATGGCACAATCGTTCCTCCTGCATTACTCAGATTGCCTATATTGTATAATCCGCATGGTAGATCGGCAAGCAGAGCCAAGCATCACAAGTTGGATCCAATGGAATGCAGTGCTCCGTACTAAACACGAAAAAGCCGTTGTTGCACACCTCTGAAGAAGTGAACAACAACGGCCAGCCTGTCGGTTATACAACATGACGTTTCCAACCGAAAAATCATGCAGTGTTAACGTATATGGACTATACGTTAAGCCTGTGCATGCGGAAGCAGCGCTTCTGCCCCGGCCCAGCCATCATTCTCTGCCAAGTGACCGGAACGGCTTACTTTGGTCTGCAAATATTTCTCATTGAAAGCCGAGCGGTCTCCCCACAATGGAACACGTCCGCCCACATTCAGTCCTGCTTCCTGCAATGCAGCCAGCTTCCGCGGGTTGTTGGTGATCAATGTAACTGGTGCGGAACGCAGTGCACGCAATACGGCAATGGCATCATCATAGTTACGCGCATCGTCCGTAAAGCCGAGTTGAAGGTTGGCATCCACGGTATCCAAACCTTCTTCTTGCAGAATGTACGCCATCGCTTTGCTGAACAGACCAATACCGCGGCCTTCATGGTTCGCCAGATAGAACAATGCACCCGCTCCATGGGCTGCGATCATTTTCATGGACTGCTCCAGCTGGAAGCCGCAATCACAGCGTTTGCTGCCAAAAATATCGCCGGTATGACAGATGCTGTGCATGCGGATCAGCGCTTCCTGTGCTTCAGCAAAATCTCCATACACGAGCACGCTCGATTGCTGACGCTCCGCCAGTTCGGCAGTCGCCAGCGATTCAATCAGCTCGCCGCTGTCCATCACCTTATCCGATTTCAGCCAGCTGTACCACTGGAATGTGCGTGTCTCTCCATCCAAATTGACCGGCAGTTTGATCGGCCCAACCAGATATATAAATTCTTTTCCACTCGGAAAAGTCTGGATTTTGGGGGCAAGTAGTTGAATAATATGTGAATTGATCATAATGATAAGTTCCTCCTGTTAAGCCATTTTATATGCTGGTTGAGTCGCATCAAGACCGAAAAAAGATCATCGGACGGATATAGTACGTATCTATATTATTGTCATCATCATTAGTTACTTTATGTAAGCAAGTTTAAAATAAAAATTATATTGTGTCAAGTAACTTTTGTTTTTAAAGTAACTAATAAAATTATGATATGGAACCGACACAAATTTGTGTTTCATTTTTGGAATATTGGGTATGAGTTTATAAACTGCTCATAGAATGATGTTGTAGTCCAAAGTACTTCATGCCTCGAACTTAACGATGAGGGGGTTGTGCACATGATCCGCGGGAAAAAAACTTGCTGGACAGCCATCATGATGGTCTGCGTCCTGCTTATAAGCGGATGCTCCATCTGGCCAGGACAAAACGATTCTGCGAACAACAAAAAGGTAGCGCTTACACTATGGTACTGGAACCGTTCCATTGATGATAAGCTGATTGCCAAGGCCAGGGAAAAGTTCCCCAATATTGAGCTGACCGCTCAAAAGATCGGTGGTGATTTTAAGGCAAAGCTCAAGACAACGCTGGCAGCCAAATCAGGTGAGCCGGATATTGTGGCCTTAAATGACTGGATCATGGAGCTCTTCCCCAGTGAGGACCGTTTTTATAATCTATATGACCTCGGTGCAGGGGATATCGAAGACCAATACCTGGAATGGAAATGGAAGCAAGGTGTGACACCAAGCGGACAGATGATCGGTTTTCCGATGGATACGGGACCGACAGCACTCTTTTACCGTGCAGACCTGTTCAAGGAAGCTGGACTTCCTTCCGAGCCTGAAGAGGTTACCCGTCAGCTGAACAGCTGGGAGGCGTATGCTGCTGCCGGAGAACAGATCAAGAAGAAATTCGGAGGAAAGGTTTATCTGACCGATAACATTGGAAGCGTTTACAATCAAGTGTTGTCCCAAGGGGCTGAACGTTACTTCCGTCCGGATGGTTCGTTTATCGGAATGGACTCCCCTCTCGTACGAACAAGCTGGGATACATCCATTGATTTTAAACAAAAAGGACTGCTTGCCAATGCGGACGGCTGGACGCCAGGCTGGAATGCAGCGATGAACAATGGGGAAATTGCATCATTCGTAGGTGCTGTCTGGATGAAACAGGTGCTGCAGGAAGCTGCGCCGGATACATCCGGTAAGTGGCGGGTAGCCCGCGCTCCTGGAGGAGACGGCAATAACGGCGGTTCGTTCCTGTCCATTCTGAAATCCAGTGAGCATCCTCAGGAAGCATTCGAGCTGGTTCGCTGGCTGCAGAGTCCGGAAAACCAACTGGAGCAATATCAAACATTGAACCTTTTCCCTTCCGCACCAGGCGTGTTTGATTCACCTGCAATGAAAGAAGAAGAGCCCTTCTTCGGCGGACAGGCGACGGGGCCTGTATTTGCCGAATCGGCACAGCAAGTTCCAGATGCTTTTTTTGGTGAACGATACCCATCGGTGCACAACATTATTACCCGGCGGCTGAATGATGTCGCGAAGCAAAATGCCGATCCCGGGCAGGTCTGGACCGATACCGTACACCGCGTCGAGCGGGAACTGCAGCGTTAACCTGAAGAACGTGTGTGTTCGATATCCGCAAAGGAGGAATTCATATGGCTGTCACCGAACCTCGCCTCACTCCCGAACCCGGAGCCGTGCGTCCGGACCTGGATCGGAAGAAATCTCTCCTGTCCCAGATTTGGGAGCATCGTGCTCTATATGTTGCGATCTCTCCGTTTTATGTTCTGTTTGCCGTGTTTGGCCTGTTCCCCATCGGTTTCTCGTTGTATCTGGCGTTCCATAAGTGGGACGGAATCGGAGTAATGACATACAACGGGCTGAACAACTTCAAATACATGCTGACTGATGCCGAGTTCTGGCAGGCTGTGGGCAATACGTTCATGATCTGGATTTACTCTACCATACCCATGCTGTTTTTCGCGCTGATCGTGGCCTTTTTGCTGCATGCGCCATTCGTGAAGTTCCGTACGCTGTTTCGAGTCGGTTACTTCCTGCCGAATGTCACCTCCATCGTGGCCGTGGCGATCATTTTCGGCGCGCTGTTTGCCAACAATTACGGCTTCCTCAACTACCTGCTGCAGTCGGTCGGGCTTCCGGTCGTGGAATGGCTTAATGCCCCTTGGGGCATTAAGGTGGCCATCTCCTCCATGGTGGTCTGGCGCTGGACGGGTTACAACGCGGTCATTTACCTGGCAGGACTTCAGAGCATTCCGCAAACCTTGTATGAAGCAGCCAAAATTGACGGTGCATCCGGGATACAATCCTTTTTCCGAATTACGATTCCAATGCTGCGACCTGTCATTTTGTTCACGGTGATTACATCAACGATTGGTGGCATGCAGCTGTTCACCGAACCCCAGATTCTCGTGGGCAACGACGGCGGAGCAGGTGCGGCCGGGATGACCATCGTTCTGTACCTTTACCGCGAATCGTTTATTAACAATTACTTCGGCTATGGTGCAGCGGTCGGTTGGGGCATGTTCCTCATTATCGCCCTGTTCTCCATCGTGAACTGGAAGCTCGTTCAAGGCAAATCATCCTGATGTGACAAGGGGGGAGCGCTCATGACGTCCAAACACCTCAAATCGCTGGTGTTGTATACCGGTCTTATCGGGGGCATGCTCATTTCCATGTTCCCGTTCTATTGGCTAATTGTAATGTCCACCCGGACGACGTCCGACATTTACGCCTTTCCGCCCCAGCTCTGGTTCGGGGGAGAACTATGGAATAATATCAGCCGGGTGCTGGAGCAAATTGACTTCTGGGGCGCATTTGTAAATACATTGTTTGTATCCGGCATGGTGACGGTACTGGTGTTGTTCTTTGATTCACTGGCGGGTTTTGCGTTTGCGAAGTTTGAATTCCCGGGCAAAAAGTGGCTCTTCGTCCTGCTGCTCGCCACCATGATGGTGCCTTCCCAGCTGTCGCTGGTACCTTCCTTCGTGCTCATGGCTACGTTCGGGTGGGTCGGTTCCTTCAAGGCCCTCATCATTCCGGGCATGGTGAACGCCTTCGGCATCTTCTGGATTCGCCAGTATGCCACGGAGTCCATACCTAATGACCTGCTCGATGCGGGCCGGATTGACGGCTGTAATTTTTTCCGGCTCTATTGGAACGTGGCGCTGCCAATCCTGCGACCTGCGTTTGCGTTTCTCGGAGCATTTACCTTTATCGGTGTGTGGAATGACTACCTGTGGCCGCTTATTGTCCTGACAGATGAGCGCAAATACACGCTGCAGATTGCCCTCTCCCAATTAAACGGTCTGTACAATACGGACTACGCCATGGTCATTGCCGGTACACTGCTCGCGGTTATTCCGCTTATCATCATGTTCCTGTTCATCAGCCGCCAGTTCATTTCAGATATTGCTGCAGGAGCTGTGAAGGACTAAGGCACCGACATTTTGATCCATCCCTCAAGTCTGATATTCTTATCTATAGATAAATACCAGATGCCATATAAGTTGGATGAGAAGCAACACGTATACGGAGGGGACAGAAAGGACCTGAGGAAGTGCAACGTTCGCGTTTATAACCAAATTTCTTCCTTTGAAGAGGAGATCCAAGAAATTTGGGAATAACAGCGATCAGAAGGCTTTCTGTACCCGGAGTGTTAACGTGCAGCAGCGTTCATTTAACTTATATGTTAGAGAAAGAGGGATGACAAAATGGCTTCTTCACCCTATATGATCGGCGTAGATATCGGCACCACCTCCACCAAGGCTGTACTGTTTGAACAGAACGGCTCCATCGTGGCTCAGGGCGGTGCCGATTATCCGCTATACACTCCTACTCCTGCGATTGCAGAACAGGATGCGGACGATATTTTCCAAGCTGTCCTGGAATCCGTTAAACAGGCCACGTCCAAGGCGGGCGTCAAACCTGACGAAATCCTGTTTGTATCGTTCAGCTCCGCCATGCACAGCATCCTGCCTGTCGATGAACACGGCAAACCGCTGATGCGGGCCATGACGTGGGCAGACAATCGCAGTGCCGAGTGGACCCAAGCACTCAAAACCGAGATGAACGGCCACGAAATCTACCTGAGAACAGGTACGCCGATCCATCCAATGTCACCTATTACCAAAATCATGTGGCTGACCCGGGAACAGCCGGAACTGTTTAAGCAGACCCATAAATTCATCTCCATGAAAGAATACGTGTTCTTCAAGCTGTTCAATGAATACGTGATTGATCACTCCATGGCATCTGCTACAGGAATGATGAATCTCGAAAAACTGGACTGGGACGAGGAAGCCCTGCATGTGGCAGGGATTACGCCAGACCATTTGTCCCGGCTTGTGCCGACCACCCATGTGTTCAAGCAAGGTCTGAACCCGGAGCTCGCCAAGGAAATGGGCATTGCAGACAAAACACCATTTGTCATCGGGGCCAGTGACGGCGTGCTCTCCAATCTCGGCGTGAACGCCATTGATCCTGGCGTTGTGGCCGTGACCATCGGTACCAGCGGCGCGATTCGCACGGTAGTGGACAAACCGGTTACCGATCCAAAAGGCCGCTTCTTCTGTTACGCGCTCACTGAGGATGCGTGGGTAATCGGTGGTCCGGTGAACAACGGCGGGGTCATTTTCCGCTGGATTCGGGACGAGTTTGCGGCTTCCGAGGTAGAGACGGCAAAGCGACTGGGCATCGATCCTTATGAAGTGTTGACTCGTGTCGCGGAAAATGTACCCCCAGGATCGGAAGGTCTGCTCTTCCATCCCTATATGACAGGTGAGCGGGCTCCGCTCTGGAATCCGAATGCTCGCGGCTCCTTCTTCGGCCTGACGCTTCATCATAAGAAGGAGCACATGATCCGCGCGGCTTTGGAAGGCGTGCTGTTCAATCTGTATACCGTCATGCTGGCAATTGAGGAGAAAATCGGCCGTCCCACCAAAATTCAGGCAACAGGCGGCTTCGCCCGCTCCGAACTGTGGCGCCAGATGATGGCGGATATATTCGACCAGGATGTGATCATTCCTGAAAGTATTGAGAGCTCCTGCCTGGGCGCAGCTGTGCTGGGTCTTTACGCCCTTGGCCGCATTGATTCCCTGAGTGCCGTCTCCGGCATGATCGGATCAACGCATCGTCATCAGCCGGACCCGGACAGTGTCCGCATCTACCGGGAATTGCTGCCGATCTTCATCCGGATCTCTCGCAAGTTTGAAGAGGAGTATGCGGATATCGCCGCTTTTCAAAATAAAACGATGCATCAGAAGTAAGCTTGCCACGCTAACGAATCGCAGGCACCTTATGTTGAGGTTAAACCTTGGCATGTTGAAGCTAAAAAACTTCAGCCACGTTATTTCAGCAGAAGCTAGCGCTGGAACCAATAATGTAGTCAAATAAAGTGCCTGGAATTCGTTAGAGCACCGCTTCTGTTAAAATTCACCGAATAGCGTGTCTCCAGTTCATTAGAAGGAATATGAATTGCTGCACGTTCAAGAGGGTCATCCCGTCATGTTTATGACATATGGGATGGCCCTTCTTCATGTACATTTCTTTTGTACAAAAATATTCTGAATGATGAATCCCTACTCCTCCGAACTCGAGGTTCAGACTCAAAACAATCGCACCTTAGAACCTGGAAAGAGATAGTCCAATATGCTACGTTCATAGAGTTGAACTGAACATCCGATTCCCGGTCTAGTGGAATGAATATGGAATACGACAGGAGGCTAACTGCATTGTTGGACAAAAAAGCGGCAAAAATACTGCTGAATACATTCTGGGGAGGTGGCGGCTGGAAGACTGCTCCTGCACCCTTCTCTGGTGATGAATTTGAATATGCCAAAAGCAAACATGTGATGTTCGATCCGCTGACCATCACCCATGACGAGATCGTTGATCGTCTGCACCAGCTTCACCAGGACACCACCATGAAGGAAAGGGTTGTTTCGGCTTTTGTGCACAGCCTGTCCACCAAAAAAGTATATTTACGCAGTGCGCTCTCAAGCTGGGCATTAACCTCACAGTTGCCTCTGCACACCTATGGGGAGCGGCCCGCACTGCATGCCAATACCAGTTCATGCGGGGATTGCAATTACCTGCGACTACAGTCGGACAAGCAGTATGTGAACGTCGATCTGAACGTCATGAATTTTGAGCGGATCAAATGGGGCGGCGTTCGTCATGGCTGGCTGCTCTACTGCCTGATGGACCTGGAATTGCTGCGTCTCGACAATGAATTATGCTACGAGGTAACCCCTGAAGATATAACCATACTTGAACACCTTCTCGCAGCCTCTCAGACAGGCGATCCCAGAGATAGCGCCCGCTCGCTTGAGAAGCTATGGAAAGGTCTGTTCCCTTCGAGCAAACAGGAACGGGATGCCCTGCTTGAGATTTGGGCTGCCTCGGGTCTGCTTGTTCCCGGAGATAAGCCGAGGAAAGGCAAGGGCGGCTCCAGTGATTTTATTTTTGCCGCTACCTGGCAAGGAGATGACGGCTATAATACAGAGGCCGCGAACCATTACTTCGGCTCCTATCTTCAACAAACGTTCTAATATCTTAGTGTTCTGCAGCATGTTTAGTCGTGCTGGTTACAATAATGACATCGACAGATTTCCGCTTTAGCTCGTATAATAGGGGGAAAATGGTAGATGGGAGTGAATCAAGCAATTTTATGGTATACATAATGGCATTTTTGCTGTCTTTTATTGTCGTGCTTCTGCTCATTCCTCCGCTTAGCCGATTGGCTCACCGCCTCGATTTTGTGGACAAGCCTCGGGAGGATGTAGAGCGCAAGCTGCACAGGCAGCCGATTCCGCTGACGGCGAGTTACGCGATATTTACTGGATTCTTCCTGACATACATTGCTTTTACGAAGCAGCTATCCATGGAGACGGCCGCATTGGTTGCAGGCGGCATGCTTCTTTTAACGATTGGTACCATTGACGACTGGTACAAAACAAAAGGCAAAGACTTCCCTGCCTTGCCCAAGATGATCATTCAGATCTCTGCAGCGGTGCTCGTATTTGCTTCCGGAATTGCATTCACCGGGTTCGTTAACCCGCTGACCTCGGAATACGTCATGCTTCCATTCTGGCTGCAATTCCTGCTGACGATCCTGTGGATTTTCGGTGTAACCACCGTTATCAACTTCTCGGACGGCATGGATGGGCTCGCTGGCGGATTATCGGCGATCTCGGCAGTCACGCTGTTTGTCGTTGCCCTGGCCAAAGGCCAAAGCGACTCAGCACTCATGTCCATCGTGCTCGTGGGTGTAACGCTTGGTTATCTGAAATACAACAAACCTCCGGCCAAGGTATTCATGGGCGATGCGGGAGCCACATTTTTGGGTTTCATCCTGGCTGTCATTGCCCTTGACGGTGCATTCAAACAAGCAACCATGCTGTCGCTGTTCATCCCGATTTTGGCCCTTGGTGTACCGATCTTCGACAATATTTTTGTCGTGATCAAACGTTTCATTCAGGGTAAAGCCATCTATCAGGCAGATGCAAGCCAGGCCCATTATCGCCTTCTGCGTGCAGGGCTAAACCACAAGCAGGTGGTCGGCGTCTTGTATCTCATCAGTACCTGTCTCTGCCTTTCTTCCATTATTCTAATGCTGGTGGAGATGTAGGGGACTGGCGGCATACGTTACAACATACAGGTAAAAAAGAGACGAGCCAATGAATTCATTGGCTCGTCTCTTTTCGCTGATCTTCATCAACGATATAATTCGGAGAATAGCAGCACTTTTGTCATGCCACCTGCATTATCCTGCCACCTGGTGACATGCTTCATCACGCTTACCTGGAAGCTGCGGGTGGCAGAGGCATATCCGTCTTCTGCCAGTCTGCCCAGCCCGGCCGATCGAGTTCAACAAGACGACGGTAGCGCTCTTCCTGAGCCAGCAGCTGTTCGTGAGAACCCTGCATGGCAATTTGTCCATTTTCCATAAATATAAGCTCATCCATCTGTTCCGCACCAATGAGGTGATGGGTAACCCAAATCATCGTTTTGCCCTGCATGCTGTCCAAAATGGTACGGATAAGTGCGCGTTCCGTCACCGGATCAAGTCCGACTGTCGGTTCATCGAAGATGACAACAGGCGTCTCCCGCAGCAGTACCCGGGCCAGCGCAATCCGCTGCCGTTCTCCACCCGAAAATCGAATGCCCGTCTCCAGCATCGGGGTATTGTACCCCTGTGGCAGAGACTCAATAAGGCTGGCTAGACCCACTTGGGCGGCCACACGTCTAATCTCCTCATCGGTTGCATGAGGACGGCCAATCCGCAGGTTGTTTGCTACTGTCGTATCGAAGAGGTGCGGATTCTGGTTCAGCACCGCAATGACATCAGGTACATTCTCACCCAGCGTTTGCACAGGCTGATCGTTGATTAACACAGCCGAGGCCGACGACGGTAGCAGCGCACCTTGAATCAGCTTCAGAAGTGTAGATTTCCCGCCGCCACTGCGTCCAAGAATAGCTAACCGCTTGCCCTGGGGAAGATAAAGAGATACATCCTGCACAGCATAGGAATCTTCTGAATCATACCGGTAACTTACGCGGTCGATCCGAATATCCGCTCTCAGCTTCGGAGGGATCCGCAGGCGGATTCGCTGATCTCGTATATTCCTCGTCATGTCCGTGGACATGGATGAAGCTTCTGCCACCTGCTCAGTGTCAGTCCCGACTGATTGGGCACCATGAATGTCCCCCTCACCCTCCAGATGCTGCAATCGCTCCAGCGATTCTCGGTATTGTGGGAGTCGCTCCACTGCATCTGAAACTGGCAGCAAGGCTTCCGTGAGTGGAAACAGTACCAGTACAAACGCCGCAATCAGGACCGCGGGAAGCTGCCCGGCAAAAACCTCACTTCCTGCCCATAATGTCACGGACACTACCATCAGTCCAATGACACACTGGGCAATCAGATCACGCCACCGTGTCCAGCTTCGCAGGCTGCACCGAACCGAGTCTGCCTGCGCTTCTCCCTCTTCCTGAAGGCGGACGAATTCCGCCGCTCGTCCACTTGCCATCCAATCCCCCAGGCCAAACACGCCGTCTGTCAGCCGGGTGTATAGCTGACTGTTCTTCCTTTTTAGTAGCACCCTCCGACTCCAAGTCACCTTTAAAGTGATGGCAGGCAAGAGAGCAACAAGAAATAACATGTAGAGACTCACCCACAATGCAAATCCCAGATCCACAGTACCAAAAGAAATAACCGCTGCACCATACAGAATTAGCGCCGTGACAGCCGGAAATACGGTACGCAGATAAATGTCCTGCAATCGCTCCACATCGTCCGCGAGTGCACCGAGTACATCGCCAGTCTGCATGCGGGAGCGCAGAAACAGAGCCTGCGGCTCCAATATCCGGTACAGCTTCACCCGCTGATCCGCGAGCACACGCAGCACGGCATCGTGACCCGCCAACCGTTCGATATATCGGAACACAGCACGGAAAATCCCGAAGGCACGTACGCCCACAATCGGTACGTATACCATCAATATATTTTCAGGACGGAGCGCGGATTTGGAGATCAGAAATCCGGAAGTGAAGAGCAGCAGCACTGCACAACATGCAGCGCATGTTCCGAGTGCAATGACTCCGGCAAATCTCCAGCGGTACTGTGCGACGTAGGGAGCAATCCAGTTATTCTTTTTTCTCCCGTCCCGAGCCGTTTCGGTCTGCTCATATCCGGCTTTCATCTCATACCGCCTCCATTTGGGCCTGAATCATCTGGTAGTATACACCCTGTCTTGCCAGCAACTCTTCATGTGTTCCTATCTCGGCAACTGTCCCGCCATCCATAACGATGATGTGATCCATATGCGGCATCCAGTGCAGACGATGCGTAGCCAGAAACACCAGCTTGCCTTCAAATATTGGCAGCATGGTCTGTTTCAGTTCATACTCGGTCTCCACATCCAGATGTGCGGTCGGCTCATCCAGCAGCAGGACTGGCCGTGCACTTAGCAAGGCCCTGGCCAGGGCCACCCGCTGCTCCTGTCCACCGCTGAGCTGCCTGCCGCCGGCTCCAATCGGCTCATAGAGCCCATTCGGCAAGGAAGTTACCAACTTGTTCAATCCGGCAGCGGCAATCGCACCGGCAACCTCTGCATCCGATGCTTCGGGCACATAGAAGCGAACGTTATCAGCCAGGCTTCCACTGAATATATAAGGATGCTGTGGTATGGCTGCCGTTTGCGTTCTCCAGGAGTCCATCATCTCTGGAGATACGGGCTGACTGTTGACTAATACCTGGCCTGAAGTGGGCAGTTGAAAACCCGCCAGCACGTCAATCAAAGTTGATTTCCCTGAACCACTGGCACCAATGATACCCACTTTGGCCAGACCCGAGATTTGGAATGTAACATCCTCCAACGAGCAGGGCCCCTCCTCTTCATGCCGCACTTGCACATCCGTAAGCGCCAGTCGGCTGCCCGCATGCCATAAAAACCTCGATGAAGGGGCATAGTCATGGTCACGGGTGCTCTCCTCACGCAGTACAACACGTATCGTAGAAGAGTATGCACTGCTGTTGCCGGAAGAGGGCTGATGCACAACTCCTGCTACATCCGTCTCTACTTCTGCTTGAAGAACAGTATTGGCGTACGCCTCCCGCTGTCTCTCTTCTGCAGCTTTCCCCCGCTTAATCATCTGTTCGATCGCTTCTCCGGCCTCTTTACCATCCAATGTCGCATGATAATCGGCACCCACCATCCGTACAGGCAGGAAATATTCCGGCGCCAGAATAAGTACCGTAAGTGCCGGACCGAGAAGCATTTCTCCTTCCGTTAGCCGCAGACCCAGACCTACCGCGACAGAGGCAACCGATAGCATCGTGAAGAAATCCAGGGCGAATGAAGACAAAAAAGCCATTCGCAGCGTAGACATCGTCGCTTTACGGTAACGCTGACTGACCCGAACAATCGTATTCACGTGCTTGCCGCTCTGTCCCAGCGTTTTCAGCGTCTCCAGTCCACGAAGCGTATCCACGAAGTGATTCGCCAGTGCCTTGTATGACTTGAATTGCCCATCCATCTTGCGCTGTGCAGCAAGACCAACCAGAATCATGAACACAATCAATATGGGAAGGGTCAGCGTCAAAATAATGCCGGACATGACATCCAGCTTGAACACATACAACAGGATTACAATAGGGGTGAACCCCATGCCCAACAAACGGGGGATAAACAGCTCCAAATACGTTTTGTACTGGGCCGTCCCTTCCCGTGCCAGTGTGACCAGGTGTCCAGTGCCTTCTGTTTTGGCAAAACGCGGGCCCAACCTAAACCACTGCTCCACCATCTGTCTGCGCAGATCGGTTCCTGTTTTCTCTGCATAACGCATGGCAACCCGCTGCAACCAGAAGGAAATGGCATAACGGGCAGTAAAAGCAGCCAGGAACAGCAGCAGCACAGGGTACTGCTCTGTTATGGATGACCCTTCAAACAATGCTGTTATGGCCTCGGCGAGCCATTTTGCCTGCATAATGATCGTCATCGCCTGCAGCAGCACCAGCGCTGAAGCCAGCGCCAGTACGGGCCGAATCCCCGGCAGCTTCAGCAATCCCCGTCCCATGTCAGTACTCCAGGTGATGCTGCTCGTTCAGGCGTTTGCGGAAAATGTAATAACTCCAAATCTGATAGCCGAGAACAAAAGGCAGCAGCGTGCAGGCTACAATGGTCATCACTTTCAGTGAATATGCACCGGATGCCGCATTGTAGACCGTCAGGTCAAACGCGGAGCCAAAGGAACTCACCATAACTCTTGGAAACAGGCCGATAAATACGGAAGCAAAGGCGATGGCAATGACAGCTCCAGTCATGCCAAAAGCCCAACCCTCGCGCTTGTGCCGCACGAAGTAAGCGGCAAGACCCAATGAGACAGCGCCAAGGACCACCATGATCCAGAGCGCCCAGCCGCGGACGGCGAACACGTCCGTCATGAAGTATGTCATTATGGCATACACCGCAAGAATGGCGGCCAGCGGCAGCATCAGTTTTTGGGCCGTATGCAATGCTCTCTCCCTGAGATCGCCAACCGTACGCAAGGAAGCGAACAGCAGGCCATGAACGAGACACAACAAAGTTACGCTAAAACCGCCAACGACGGTATACGGATTGACGATGTCCAGGAATCCCGCACGCATCTGCATCTCCCCATCGATGGGCAGACCCTTCATGAGCGTTGCAAATACAACGCCAAACAGGAAAGGCAGCAGCGCACTGGATACCACGATGATAACGTCCCATGTTTGGCGCCAGCGTTCATGTCTCATTTTACTGCGGAATTCAAAGGCCACCCCGCGACCAATTAAGGCCAATAACACCACTACAAGCGGCAGATAAAAGCCACTGAATAACGTAGCATACCAGTGCGGGAAGGCAGCAAACATTGCTCCCCCTGCCGTAATCAGCCACACCTC
The DNA here is from genome assembly GCF_047246825.1 of Paenibacillus xylanilyticus. GTDB lineage: Bacteria > Bacillota > Bacilli > Paenibacillales > Paenibacillaceae > Paenibacillus > Paenibacillus xylanilyticus_B. Next base: position 389,077 of record NZ_JBFOLB010000003.1, read on the forward strand.
GTTGCCATCCCAGAACGGACCAATCGAATTGATCAGGGTACGGCGTTCACGATCCGTTTTGGCAATAATGCCAGTTGACATGCCAACCCCAAAATCAAAGCCCTCCAGAAAGAAAAATCCAACAAATAATACGGCAATCAGCAAAAACCACAACTCACTTAGTGACAACTGAATAACCCCCATCCACGCCGAACGGATCGGACGATTCATCGTGGTCCTCCGGCTTTTCTACTGCATATGGCCCTGCCTTGATCTCACGTACGAACAGATAGACCATCACAATACCCAGAACCGTATAAGCTGCCGTAAATGCAATGGTAGAGAACAGAATCTGGCCTGCACTCACGTTAGGCGATACACTGGCTTCGGTCGTCATATATCCGAATACCGTCCAAGGCTGACGCCCCACCTCCGTCATGATCCAGCCCGACGTATTGGCGATAAACGGCAGGGAGATGGCAAATACCATCAGACGCATAAACCACTTTCCAGCGACCTCCAGCTTCTTGCGCATGGCCAAGAACGTACCGTACAGAGCTAGTGCAATCATCAAGCCACCCGCTGCAATCATGATACGGAAGCTCCAGAACGTTGTCCGTACCGGAGGAATATAATCTCCAGGTCCATATTGCTGCTCATACTCGGCCTGCAGTTCCTTCATGCCTTTGACACTGCCAGAGAACTTGCTGTAGGACAGATAACTGAGCAATCCGGGAATCTTGATCTCACCGGAATTCTCCTGTTTGTCCGGATCGATAAATGCAACGACCGTCCACGGCGCGGGATCTTCCGTTGTTGTCCATGTCCCTTCGCTGGCGGCCATCTTCATCGGCTGCGTCTCCACCAGATATTGCGCCTGGAAGTGCCCGGAGAACGCTACACCGAATGAGGAAACAAGACCAATGATGATCGCAATGTTGAATGATTTGCGGAAAATTTCCACATCCTGCTTCTTCATCAATTTGTAGGCACTAATTCCCGTTACCACAAAGGCACCCGTCATTAATGCGCCGAAGATGGTATGTGGGAATTCAACCAGCAGCTGACCATTGGTAAGCAGTGCCAAGAAATCATTCATCTCCGCACGGCCGTTGTTAATCTCGAAACCGACCGGATGCTGCATGAATGAATTGGCCGCCAGAATCCACAGCGCGGACAGGAATGTGCCGACAAATACGAGCCAGATACAGGCCAGATGCACTTTTTTGGACAACCGATCCCACCCGAAAATCCAGAGCCCGATAAACGTAGACTCCATAAAGAACGCCAGCAAGGCTTCAACCGCCAGCGGCGCACCGAACACGTCCCCGACGAAGCGGGAATACTCGGACCAGTTCATGCCGAACTGGAATTCCTGCAAAATACCCGTAACGACCCCGACAGCAAAGTTAATCAGGAACAGCTTGCCCCAAAATTTGGCCATCGTTTTGTAGATTTCCTTACCCTTGACTACGTACAACGTCTCCATAATCGCTACCAGCAGCACAAGACCGATGGACAGCGGTACAAAAAAGAAATGGAAGATCGTTGTGAGTGCATATTGGATACGCGATAACATAATCGGATCCATACCGTTACCCCTTCTTTCTGTTCACATCGCAGTTATTCGCATTCGGCATGGAAGCTGCACCTTCGCTGTCTGTCCGCCAAATACGCTTGATGAACGTATTGTGCCAGATTGCCTATTTTCTACATGTGACAATTATCACAATCCTCATCAGAATTTCGAAAAAAATGTGACGATGGTCACACATTAGATAAAATTCAGCCTATCAATATGGCTTGCCAGCTTCGTCTATTCAGGGAAGTTGCTCATGTTTGGCACATCATGCCCATATGCTAGAGTCAGACATATCATGCGAAGTGCCATAAGGGCTGTACATATGATGTGGAAGAACGGAACATCCCCGGAAACGGGACAATAACCTTGAACGCAGTCAAAGTGAGGTGATTAACCCATGGATAAACCCGAAACCATACCGGAAAAAGCCACAGAAACGGCTTCAAAAGAGGGTAATACGGAGCTCCCTCCCATCAGGTATATTCTCTTTCCACGCAAAGGGGGATGGTCCACTTTTCCTTACCCGGACATCGCTGCCTTGCTCGCGGCAGAGGGAGAGGTCTTCTATGTAAGCAGTCAGGAACGTTCAGAAGATATGCCCCCGGCCATTTCAGTGGTTACCTTGCCCGAAGCAGAATTACTGCTGCAGCAGTCTCGCACTGCAGCTGTGATCACCCATCCCTATTGGCTTATGGCAGCAGCTTCGCTGCATCCGGAGATCAGCATTGTACTGCTTCCCGAACCGGCAGGCGATGAAGCGGAGTCGCCGCTGTGGGAAAGCTGTATATCCAGGCTGGTTGGCATCGCATCCCTGGTCGGCACGTCTTCGGAAACGCGTTATATGAAGCTGGCCTTTCAGGGTACACGCGCGGTCTGGCTGGGCGGTGAAGACACTGCTCCTGCAGGCTCCTTGCAAAAGAATGATCTCGAAATCCCTCTAAAAGATTACGAATTGCTGTTCCTGCACGCCCTAAGACAAACCGCTGCAGGTGTACCGGACACCATTACTCCGCTCCAGTGCAGTATGCGTGCGGACTATTATCGCCAGCTCCGTTCAAAAACGGGGCCGCACGAGACGATTTCCTTTTTGTTGGCAGCCTATGAATACTTGCTGGACGATGCGCGAGCAGCTGCATCGCTTAACGAAGCTTTCATCCATGCCATCATGAGCGGACGAAGTGACTGCATCCATTCCCACTACCGGTTCCTCTCTGCCATTCATGCCAAAGCAGGAGAAGTGGGGCATGCGCTGCAGGTTTACGGGATTAGTGCAGGCAATGCACAGGAACGGCATCACTATGAACAGTTATGCCGCTGGCTGGAGGCCGGGGAGAATGAACTTGTTCAGGCGGAGCTGCTGCGTATAAACGATGATTACGGAGCAGCGCTCGGCATACTGGACGCACTTGGGGGAGAGACCGCCCGGCATTGGAAATTCCGAATTTATCAGGAGACCGGACGTGTGGAGGACGCCCTGGCTCTGGTCCATGCGATGGATATTCAGGATGGCTCCAGCCGCAGGGATTATCAGGAACTATCAGGTACTGCCATGGCACTTCGAGGAGAACGCCACGGGGCAGTACGACAGTTCCTCGAAGCAGCGATGGAGAATGAGGATGCACTCGCCCGGATTGTGGAATTGGAACTGCTGGATCATGCTGTACAGCAATTACTGGGGGAGGTGCCGTGATGCTGGACCCGAAGAAGCGCACACAACACATTCGGGGTCTGGGCATGCAGGCAGACATCCGGGTTGATGTCCCCTCAGCTTTAACTGAATCAATTGCAGACAGTGTGGTGCATTCGAAGGGCACGGAGGAGCAGCGGGAACGTTCAAACCCGGTATCCTCTTCCATTCGCCGCGTTCGCAAAAGTGAGGGAAATAAACTGACCGCAATGCTGCAGGTCCGCAACGAACGAGGCAGATACCTCGAAGAGGTACTCGGTGATCTGAGTGAGTTCGTGGATGAGATCGTTATTGTAGATGATGCGAGCACAGATGGCACACCCGACATATGCAGGGCCTATCCGAAGGTTGTCCGTCTTGAGGTGCTGGAAAAGCCCTTATTCGCCGAGGAATGGCGGCTCCGTAACGCCCTGTGGCAAGCGGCAGTAAGCACCTCTCCGGACTGGCTGCTGTCCGTCGATGCAGATGAACTCTACAGTACGGAGGCCAAGGAAGCCATACGTACTCTGATCAATCAGGAACATGCGGACTGGGTTGCATTCCGGTTTTACGATATGTGGGGCGGTCGAACTCATTATCGGGATGATGAACTCTGGGGACTGCATAGACGACACACGGCCTCCCTTGTACGCTATATGCCGAACTATCCCTACTTTTACCCGCAGCAAAACCATCATGTTCCCCGCCTCCCCTTGTCCTGTACAGTCCTGCCTGGTATTAGCACGGAGCTGAAAGTGCAGCATCTTGGATGGGCGGGCAGCCTGGAAGACCGGGTTCGCAAGTATCTGCGTTACAAACGCATTGATCCACACGGCCAATGGGGCAGTCTGGATCATTACGAATCCATCCTGGACCCGGAACCGCGACTGGTTCCCTGGAAGGAGGAGCGGTGAGATGGGTGTGGTCAGTATTTTGACACACAGCTTCACGGATGGATACAACCGGGATTTTGGCCGGGTATTCGGAGGTGGGCTTGAACGTTACATTCTTGATCTGTGCAGCGTGATCCGCGAATTGGGGCACATTCCCGAAGTGCATCAGTTGTCCTATTATGAAGCATTTCAGACGCGGACGGAGCAGATTGACGTGTTTGGATACGCCTATGATATGGATGATGTGCCTGAAGCCTTTGCCCGGATGGCCGCAGCAGCGCGCGGACCCGTAATCTATGCCAGCTGCCTCTGGCAGCCCATCAGCTACAAACCCGGCAGTCTGGGGATCTGCCACGGCATTAACTGGGATCGTCCCGGTTTGCCCCTGGAGACCAAACAGCAGGTCGCCGAGCACATCCAACTGGCACTGGATGGACTGGTACGCATCGTATCGGTCGATTCCCATTTCCAGACCTTTTGCCGGGCTGCATGTACATTTGGCGATCCCAATCAGGTTGTCCTTATTCCCAATGCAGTGGATACCTCCTATTTTACTCCTGCACCGCCCAGACCAAGATTCGGTCAGGAACAGGAAGCGGAATGGTTGTCGGCGTGGAAGGAAGACCTTGCCAACCAGGAAGAAGATGCCGGGGTAGTCATCTCGGGGTTGAGCACAAAAGAAGCGATGGAGCTCGCTGACACTGACTTTTCCGATATGACCAATGAATACATTGAACCTGTTGCCAGCACCACTAGCCCTGTTTTACATTCGAACCCTCCGCGCCCACTGCGGATTTTGTATCCGCGCCGTATCAGTATGGAACGAGGCATTATCCCCATGATGCTTGCTTCAGATCGGCTGCTGGGTGCCTTTCCTGACCTGGAAATTGAATTTGCCGGAGAGCTGGTCGAGGGCAGCACTGTGGGCAGAGCGTTTCGCTACTGGCATCGCACTCATCCCCACAAAGATCGGATAATACAGCGTACGTATGACTTCAGGGATATCCGGGAGGCCTATCACCAGGCTGATATTGCTGTGATCCCCACGGTGTTCTCGGAGGGTACCTCCTATGCCTGTCTGGAAGCCATGAGCTGTGGCATTCCGGTCGTTGCTTCTAACGTTGGCGGATTAAACGATCTCATTCAGGATGGTTTCAACGGGCTGCTTGTACCTCCGGGAGATGATGCACTCACTGCTGCTCTGGTACGTCTCCTCGAGGACAGGGCAGAGCGGGAGCGCTTGGGCATATACGCCCGGGAGACAGCGCTGGCCTATGACCTGTCCGGATGGCGGCGCAAGTGGAGTACGGTATTAGAAACTTTTCTGGCAGACGCAGGATTGAGAGAGGGGATTCGGGGATGATGGACACACCTGATCAGACAGAACAACTGGAATCAAGATATGTTCGGCAAAGCGACCCCAAAACAGATACGCTGATATTTCCGCTGCATCCGGCATGGTGGAGCAGACCTTACGAATACGAGTGGGCCCGTCAGTTTGCCCGTTCGGACGACGTCGTACTGGATGCGGCCTGCGGCATCTCCCACCCGTTCAAATTCTGGCTGGCCGAACACTGCCGGGAAGTTCATGCCTGTGATTGGGATGAACGCATTCTGTCGGAAGAAGCCATCCGGCTGGATATTGCTTCTGACTTTGGCGAAGAGGCCGCACGTCATCTGCCGGAATCCTGCTTGACCAGGCTGCATCGCGCCCGGGCCAATCTGGCCCAGCTGCCGTATGTATCCGGCATGTTTGACCGAATATTCTGCATCTCGGTTCTGGAGCATCTGGATACAGGCACGATGCTGCGTGCCTTTCGCGAATTCGCCCGGGTCATGAAGCCGGATGGACAATTAATTGCGACCTTCGATGTGCCGGAGATGCGGCCTGATCTGCTCGAAACCATCATGGCTGTTACCGGGCTGACGATTGACGGCAAGCTCGTTGTGGATGAGCCGGATGATGCCATCTGGTCAGACATGTATGGTACACCGATTCGCTGCTTCCGGGCAGTTATTCGGAAAGGATGAATGATTTCGTTAAAAACGATCTCACCACAGACATTGGAAATTCGCTGCCGTGTAAGTCATAAATGAACGAATAGCATCCTGCAGCGGGCTGCATAGCCTTCCGAGGAGGCTGCGCCGGGAGCTGTCAGGCGCAGCAGTGTGTGCAGGCCCGGCGATATTGCAGTCGCCGGGCGACCAGAGGCGGCAGGCTGAAGCGTAAGTTGATGGGCCTGCACGGCCCATTCATGCGCTGTTGACTGCCGCCCGGCGAGCAAGGCGAGCGTGCCTGCCAGCAGTGCCTCCATGGCACGAGCCGTGGCGGGCACTTCGTTCGTGAAGGGCTGCTGCTCTGCCTGAGGCATGCCGAAGAGCTCCAGCAGCCCTTCACGAACGCTTGCGGGCGCGCGCAGCAGCCCGCAGCGTGCCGCAGGCTGCTGCGCCGCGAGCATCGCCGGCACCGCCCCGGGCGGCAGGGCCTGCAGCAGGCGCAGCCATGCGGCCCAGGCGCCCACGCGCGCGAGCGCCACCGCAGCGGCGTGCACGGCGTGCGGCGGCTGCGCAAGCGCTGCGCTGCCGGGCGCGGCACCGCGCAGCAGCGCCTCGGCGGCGCGGGCCGCGGTGCTGCGCAAGGCTGCCTGGCTGGGCAGCTGCAGCCGGGCACCGGCGTGCACGCAGGCATCGCTGGCGTTGCGCTTGCAGCCGAGCGCCCACAGCGCCAGCGATGCCTCGTGCCCGAGCTGCGCGTGGCCCGCCCACGGCTGCAGTGCTGCCCGGGCCGCAGCATCCTCGCCCAGCTGGGCCAGCGCCAGCCCGGCGGCGAGCGGCTGGGCATGCAGCGCGGCAGCCAGCGGTGCTGCATGGCGCAGCAGCCATTTCGGCCGGTGCGCATGCAGCGCGACCGGAATAAGCGCCTGCCAGGCAGCAGGCGGCAGAGCGACTCGCGCAGCCGCATCGGCAACGGCGTTCGGCCGCCCGGTGGCTGCGGCCAGCAGCAGCAGACGCTGCCACGCAGCCATGCTGCCGGGCTGTACCGCCAGCGCTGCAATGTACGCTGCTTCGGCCTCGTCCCAGCGGCCCAGCCGTTCAAGAGCAATGCCTTCCAGCGTGAAACTGCGATACGTTCCGGCACCCGAAACGGAGGTGTACTGCCCTGCTGTTTTAGCTGCTGATTTGGCCTGCTTCAACCAATCCAATGCTGCTTCTTCCCCACCAAGATCCAGCTCCAGCACAGCACCGAGCTCAAGCAAATCAGGAAAGTCTCCATAGATTGACGTCCACGCCTGTACCACAGCCAGTGCCCGTTCCAGGCGGCCACTTTCCCGCAGAGCATATGCCGTTTTGAGTACCAGATCAGAGTGATAACCACATGATGACCCAAGATGAGCAAGCAGCGGTTCCAGCAGTTTCAGTGCTTCATCGTATTCCCCCTGCTGAAACCACTCAGCTGCCAAGGCATACAGCAGCTCCGGGTGGTCTGCTGCCCCATTCAGAGCGGAACGGATTAGACGCATATTCCGCTCTGTTTTATTTTTGCGAACGATAGCTTCTTCCAGGTAGCCATAATGCATGACTTCCCATTTGGAATTCTTCACACCTTCAGGAGCAAAAGCCATAATCGATGAAGCCACTTCTTCGTGAATTTTGCCCTTGAATGCAATTCGGGGATCGTTCCGGAACAAGCGGCATACGGCGTCGGTTACGCGCTCTTCACCAGACCGTCCCAAGAGGCTCGTGACCTGTATCCAATACCCCCAGACATCATCCGGACTTGCAGATAATAATTGCTCTAGCTCTGTCTTCATTTGCTCCGTCCGCACCCATACTTCATCTGCATCCAGCACCAGAATCCACGACTTTGTCGCAGCGGTAAGGGACTGATTGCGAGCGGCAGCAAAATCGCCGTCCCATTCTGCACGGATCACCACTGCACTATAAAACTGGGCAATCCGGACCGTGTCATCCGCTGATCCGGTATCTACTATAATGATCTCATCCACAAGCTCCCTGACAGCTTCCAGGCAGCGCTGAAGGGGCTCCTCTTCATCCTTCACAATCATGCACAGGCTGATTCCAGGCTGCACGCTCATCCCCTCCTTTCCCCGGTAACCGCCTAGATCTCAAAACCGTCCGGTCCCGGCAATTCCAACCGAAGCTGCTGGATCACTGGCCAGCAGCGGTGACGCTTCTCAACCGATTCATACGGCTCCCCTGCCAACTGCTGCAAATGATAGTCCGCCGCGCCTAAAAGGCTCTTTACCAGCCAGCCCGTTCCCGCAAGGGTATCGGAAGCTCCGGCAAAAGGTTCAGACACGTGATCATGATCCCGGTTCGAAACTTGCTCTTGATGGATCTCATCAGACGCAAAGGTTCCCGCACCCAACTGCCGCTGGCTAATCTGAACAAGCGCAAACAGCTCGCCCCATTTACCGGAATGAATGCATCCTTCCATGAGTAGTCCCATGGCCTGCCAGCCATCATACTCTGCCCCGGTCGCTGCTTCAGCAGCTCCAGGCGTTCCATTGGAGGTCTTATTGGGAGCCACCTTCCGGTGCCCTGATGGCGCGGATTGCTCCGGTTGCATACAGTGATTCAGCCAGTTTGTTAACGGATCTGATCCAGTTGTCGCCCGTCCCTCCATCCAGTTCAGACGATCAAGCCATCTGGCAGAGGGGAGGGCATAACCTCCTTTTTTCCGCTGAACCGTATCTAGCCTGAACCTCGCCCTGTTCCATTTTCCCTGCTGGATCTGTAGAAGAGCCCTGGCAAACGTCAGCCTTTCTCTCATCTCCTTCGAAGGATTGGAAGCCGCGTCCGGTAGCAGCTGCATAGCCGCATCGTAACATCGACACTGCTCCAGAATACCCAATATTTTGTGAATCGCCTCTTCAGAAGACAGAGCAAAACGTTCCGCAATCATCGCCGGAATATGCTGCTCCTGTCCCGAAACCCGCATAATCCGGAATATCCGGTAGAGCGGCGGCAGTAAGCTGGATCTGGCTTGAATGGCTTCCACGTATGCATCGACTGCACCCTCGAGGTCTGCCCTCCCCTCCAGCAGACGTCCCAGCGCATACCAGGTCTGATAGGTACCCATTCCTTCTTCCGTATGGTATATGGGTGGAGGTGGCCCCACCCGAATGGCTTCGCGCAACGAATGCTCGGCTTGCTCCGCGTTACCCAATGCTTCTTCACACACCCCACGGTTGTGCAGCAGATCCGTATAATCCGGAAAAAACGCGAGTGCTTCGTCGATCTGCTCCAAGGCCTCCTGCCAGCGATTCAGATGTTGAAGGCAGCGCACCTCATACTTGAATAACAAGTGCGCATAGCTGGTTACCGCAGGATCGATGCCCGCCTTGGCCACACCAAAGGTTTGCAGTGCCCGTTCTGCCTCCCCTACACGCAAATACTCAACACCCAAATTATAATGATGAAACGATTGTTCCGGTTCTTCCTCCACCGCCTGCTGCAGCAACTTCAAATTGCGATTTACTTTGTCCTTGCGCTCCACCACCACAGTCTGATATCCATAATGATGAATCACCATATCGGTCACGTGAAAAGCAGCATTCGGGTTCTTCCGGCAGATGGCCGCCGCAATCTGTTCATGAATTCGGCCCTCAAACCGATGCTCTGACGCATGGCGAAATAGCCGTAATACCGGATTGACTGTAATTCCCTGCTGTCCTGTGCCTGTGTAGTTATGAATGTTCAAAAACAATCCGTCGCATTCGCTGGCTGTCGTCCAGCTCCGGATCTGCTCCCGTGCAGTGGAATCCAGCGCCTCGTCCGCATCCAGAAAGAGAATCCAGTCGCCACTCGCCTGTTCCAGGCCCGCGTTTCGAGCGGCGGCAAAATCATCACTCCACACAAGGGTTATCACGCTTGCCCCGTATTGCCGGGCGATGTCGATGCTGCGATCCGATGACCCCGTGTCCACCACGATCATCTCGTCCACAGCTCCATGGACACTCTCCAGACATTGCGACAGCCATTCTTCTTCGTCCTTAACGATCATGCACAGCGAAATGCGGTTGCTTGGCAAGCTGGTTCCTCCTTTCTCTGGCACGAAAATCGGTACGCCAAGGGATGCCTTGGGCTGTCCGCAGCCTTTGCAGCAATGCATCCTGCTGCGCTGCGAGGCCCGCAGCAGATGGAGAACGACTCAGCTCTTTTTGGATGGCATCCAGCGCCAAATGCAGATAACCTACTGCAGCACCAGCCCTGGCCTGGCGCAATCCTGCATCCTGCAACAACGCCTGCTGAAAAAGGGACACAGCCTGATCGTAATGCCCTTTGGCAAATACGGCTTCTCCAAGGTAAAAGAAACCCTCAGCATCCAGGCTCCCTTCTGTCATGCATTCAATCAGGAGGTCCGCAGCCGACATGGTATATCCTTCACGGTACAGGAGGCCAGCAAGCCAGCGGTTATACGCCGTGCATTGGTCCTTCTCCGCTCCGAGTTTTGTCCATTTCTCAGACCACTTCTGAGCCAATGCCAGTTGACCCGTTTGTACCGAGTGCTCCACGATTTTCCGGATCATGTTACGAGCGGTCTGCTGCACCACTGTCAGCCCTTCCTCGTCTTGTCTAATCGTTTTGTACACAGGATCCCATTCTCCCCCGAACCAGCCGTCCAGCGTTTTCCATACTTCCCGCTCCGCCTGCTCTGCTGTCTCCAGAAAAGAAAGAGAAAGTGTCGATCCGCCTGCCCAACAGGTTACTGCCCAATCCATTCGCTGCTCAGGCTGGATAGGTCCGATATCCGTGCTCGTGTTCCTGTTCCCCAAAAGATGTTCAGCCAGCTGCAATGCTTCTGATTTCCTATTGGCACACAGCATCCAACGCAGTCGAATCATGGGATCTATAGGAATATTCTTGGCAATATCACCGAGCAGTGACAGCGTCTGCTCATACGCTCCGCAGGATGCAAGCGCATGAAGGATGTTCCTGAAACCATCTGAATATTCCACTGCGATACCCTGCTCCGGCTTATCCAGACGTTCCTTCCAACGAACCAGCAGCGCCTTCACAATGTTCTCATCCGTTTCTCCGGATTGATGCAGCACGTCCGCTAGCCCCTGCAGCGCAGTGGCATAACCAGGCATGTAATCCAGGGCCAAACCATACAGATGTGCTGACTCTTGCAGGAATCCCCTCTTCTGTGCCAGGTGTGCCATGGCTGCATAGGGTCTGTACGTATCCACGCCTTGTTCAGTCACATAACCATTCTCTCTACGAAGCTCTCCGGATTTATTTATCGCTCTGGCATAAGACTGATACGCCCTCTCGTCGAGGCCTTGTTGTTCCAGGACTTCTCCATATAGAAAATGAAGGTCAGCATAGTCCGGGTAGTGTTGTCTTTCCACTGCCAGGAGTGCACGAACTTCATCATAACGCGCAAGAGCTGCAAGAACTTTCGTATAGTCGCGCACCAGTGTGGGCCGATATGGTGCCCGGGGCTCGGTCAGGCGAAGTGATTCGGCAAATGTACCGGCTGCGTTCTCCATCTGTCCCAACTGGCAATACGTCACTCCCAGATTGTAGAGATGAAAAGGCTGATCCGGGTGATCATTCAATTCCTGTCGCAAAAGCTTTAAATTACGCAGAGGTTTATGTCCCTGAGCGATCCTGGAAACGAGGTATCCATCATGAACGAGACGCAGCGGAGCCAAGGGCTCGCGCTCCAGTGGGATATTTTCCATATCCTCACAAACCAGCTGCTCATGAATACGCCCGTCATATCGATAGCCACGACCGGATCGGAACAGGCGTACAGGCTGAAATGTTACCTGATCTTCCGATTGTTCATTTATCCGGTTCTCTATTGTAACCCTTAATTTTGATATGCTTTTATGGACGGTAGGCAAATACTCCAGTAACTCCTCTACACCATCTACGGCATATTCATCCGCATCTACACACAAAATCCATTCCGTGTTGGCCAGCGGCAAACTAATATTACGCGCACGCGCAAAATGGTCTTCCCAAAGGGCATGAAGCACCGTTGCTCCATATTGTCTGGCGATCTTTGGCGTATGATCTGCCGATCCGGTATCTGTAATAAACCATTCACCGCCAATCAGTTTGAAGCTGTTCAGACAGCGGGGCAAATCCTTTTCTTCATTTTGAACAATCATGTGGATTCCGAGTAGTCTGTTCTGCAAATGCTGTCACCTCCAACGCAAAAAAAAGTACATGAAGCCCCACCTAAGGGACTCCATGTACCTATATGATCGAAGACCGGGTTATGTGCCTTGTCCATTGAAGAAGACATCGATCGTGCTGGGAGCTCCGGCTAGGCTGGAGCGGTAAGAAAGGCGTGTATATTTGAGGAAACGCTGGGGTACCAGCACATCCACGGAGCCTGCCAAGATCCCCGTAACCGTGGTCACGTCTGTGTACCAGTTCGATCCGTTGGCACTGATTTCCACACGCGCATCTACACGATTGGCCCCCGGGCCCCTGTTGTATACAAAGAAGGAGTAGGTGCCAAATACACTGGTTGTAACCGCTGGCAGAGGAGTAAAAGTGTTGGCAGTGGGTGTATTGATCAATTGGGTTTCCTGAAAGCTCTTCTGGGATATCGACGTTACGCTGCTCAGCGTTCCTGCCGTGATCGTTGCACCAAGTACGCTGGTAATCGTTCCGTTCAGCAAATTGGTCAAGGTTCCTGCTGTAATGGTTGCGCCGAGTACACTAGTGATGGTACCGTTCAGCAGGTTCGTTAACGTCCCGGCGGTCACGGTAGCCCCAAGTACACTGGTGATCGTTCCGTTCAGCAGGTTAGTCAACGTTCCTGCAGTAATCGTCGCACCCAGTACGCTCGTGATTGTACCATTAAGCAGATTCGTTAGTGTTCCGGCGGTGAGTGTTGCGCCCAGAATGCCGGTGATTGTACCGGCCGTTATGGTGGCACCAAGCACATTGGTGATCGTACCGTTTAGCAAGTTCGTTAGTGTTCCTGCGGTTACCGTTGCGCCGAGTACACTGGTTATAGTTCCGGCAGTGATCGTAGCACCGAGTACACTCGTGATCGTACCATTAAGCAAGTTCGTCAAGGTTCCTGCTGTAACAGTAGCCCCAAGCACGCTGGTAATCGTTCCGGCCGTAATTGTCGCGCCGAGCACATTCGTAATCGTACCGTTCAACAGATTGGTCAACGTACCTGCCGTTATCGTTGCGCCGAGTACGCTGGTAATCGTACCATTGAGCAGGTTCGTCAATGTTCCTGCTGTCACGGTGGCTCCTAACACGCTGGTGATTGTTCCGGCCGTAATCGTTGCGCCAAGCACACTCGTAAGGGTACCGTCAAGAAGGTTGGTAATCGTGCCTGCATTGATTGTGACCGTTGTCAAACCTGAGATGTTACTGATCGTTCCGTCCAGAATAATACCGACGATATTCCCGCTCGTATCCGTTCTGACGGGCTGGGCCGTACCGGTATCGTCCTGACCAAAGATCAGGGTCCGCAGATTGTCCGGATTCGTGTTAAACGTTGTGAAGTTAGGCATGAGCCTCGTCCTCCTCCCTGGAATCTATCAATGTTATTTCACCTTAGGGCATGCGTTGTGCCTGAAAGTAAACATCCAACCTCGTCGGTTGTCCCGGTTCCACCGATTGAATAACAAGCCGGGTATACCGAAGGAACCGTTGCGGTACCAAGGCCTTGGTTTGGCCTCCCGCAATCACCTCCTGGCTGTCCACCGCATAATCCACTGCATTGGGACTAATCTGGATCTGTACAAGAGCCGGATTTTGGCCCCGGTTCACAATGCCATATGTGTACATGCTGAGTGATGATGTATCCTGAGCAGGAAGAGCACTGGTGGAACTGCTGGTTTCGGCCCCAACATACGTATGCTCTGTAAAACAGTGAGTAGCACCAGGGAGTTTCGGGTGTGAGGGATGATCCTGCTTGACCCGGGGACGAGTAATCCGGTAACAAGGAGGTTTCAGCAGTTTAGCGCGGCAGGAACGGCGGGAGCGGCGGCGACTTACATATTTGATTGGTCGTTTCAATCTTTTCTTGCTTCGCTTCGCTGGTCGACTCATTTCGATTCCCCTTAAAAAATGTGCTCCCGCATCGTATGCCCTAATTCAAAATACGGGCACGGCATCCGCCGCTATTTCCGGATTTGCCATTTAAGCCCCAAACGCTTCCTTTATCTTGAACATACACTGCAAGTACAAGGAATTGAGAATACATGTGTATGTCAAAAGCAAGTTTATTGATATTGGAGGTGGGTGAGATCACGAACTATAACGTATTCAACCAATCCAACGGTCCTCTGTTTACCCAGCTTACAAATACATTTTCCGCCCCCGGGATCGAGGCTTCCGCAGAGAGCGGTGCTGCGGCTGCGGGGAGTTTCTTCGCATTGACTACTAACAATACCGCAGTTCCTGCCAACCAAAACCTTCTCCTGCAAATTCTCAATGCCGCTGGCAGTGGCAGAACTTTGCGGATTTCAAGAATATCAGGCGGAACGACAGCAGCAGCTACGCTTGTTGTATATTCTGGCGGGACTGTTTCCACTTCAGGAGGAAGCACTCCCGTTCCTGTTAACACATTGCTTGGAAGCACGAACGCCAGTGTGGTCACCACAAGACAAAATACAGGCACGCTGGGTGGTGCGTTTACAAGCTTGCTTAGTGTTCCGATGACCGCAGGCATGTACAGTCTAGAGTTCAATGGATCCATCATCGTTCCACCGGGACAAACGCTATCCGTTAGTGTGGGTACAGGCAATCAGACAGCAGCCATTAATTTGTCCTGGTGGGAATTCTGATTCATTGCCATGAAGGAAGGAAAGGGGAGTGGGCACCTTGCCCAACCATAATGTATTTAATCCACTAACCCAGCCCGTTTATACTTCCAATACGAATACCTATACTTCTCCTGGCATTGTTGCGCCACCGGAAAATGATGCAGGGACCTCGGGAAGTCTGTTTAATTCAGGTACAACCAACTCAACCACCCTCGGGTTATTGGGAGGAACTGTGACCGCTACCGTCCAGTTGGCCAACCCCGCGGGCAGTGGCAGAACACTGTATGTGTCTAGACTCTTCGGCGGAATTACAGTTTCCCTCAACCTCTTGTCTTCTTTCAGCGGTTCCATGATCCTTAGTGCCAATGGAACGCTGGCCTCGCCCAGTACACTAATACCTGTGAACAGCAATCTGTCCAGCGCCAACGTCAGTGTTGCAACGGTGCGATTCTCCACTTCCGCTCCATCCGGGGCAACCTCGCTAATGTCGATGCCTTTGCAGGCGGGGCCCTTTTCATCCAATGTTTTTGGCAGTTATGTCGTTCCGCCAGGTCAGTCCATTAATCTGACGGTCAGCGGTTCCCTCTCCGTCGGTGGTCTGCTTGCTTCCACTGCCTATTTCGCTTGGTGGGAGGTATAATCTACCCCTCCTCAAGAAGAAAAAGCCGCTCTCCGGCAAATCGGAAGCGGCTTTTGATTATTTTTTTGCACCAGAATTACTGATGTTATATGTGTTCCTGCCGGACAGCACCCAGCGATTTTTGGCCACCCCACAAAACACGCTGCAGCAATATACCTGCAAAACCAATAGCAAACGTCGCAATACCAATGTATTGAAAGGTAAGACTTGGCCCTGTGGCACGAATTAAGGCACCTCCGGCAAGCGGGGCAACAACAAGAACGATGCTGGACAGAGAATTTTGGATGCCGAAGACGCGCCCTACATAGGCAGGAGGTGTCTCCTTTTGCAGCAAATAATTCAGCGTCACCATAGAGAGGCCGTTTCCGAGACCAATGCACAGCCCCCACACGATGACCCAAGCATCCGGCGTGAAGGGAGCTACCCCTCCTAGGGCAGCAATACCTACCCCAATAAGGAGAAAACCTCCGCCCAGTCCCCAGCCATATCCGATTCGCGGCAGCCGGTTCAGCAGCAGAATCATGATGACTGCACCTGCACCAGCCGACGAGCCGAGCCACCCGATCAGGGCCTCATTTTCCGGTTTAATGCTGCGAAACAGCGTCGTAAACTGGTAATCAATCATGAGAATGGCCATTAAGCCAAAACACCCAAATAGGATGGTGCTCAGAATGGGCCGACTGCTGCGTATGAAGCTCCATCCTTTTGCCCATTGTGTAAGCACAGATTCATTTTCTGCCTTAGTCTGCCCAAGCGTTTCATCCACTTCTGAGTTTTCTGGCTGTTCCGTTATACGTCGTAAAGGCCATAATACCAAACCAGATAATAGACGGGTGCAGGCATTGATGACAATGCAGATCTGGGGTGAAAATACGGCCAGGATTACCGCACCCAGCAGCGGCCCAGCCACCTTGGAGCATTGTCCAACAAAGCCGTTAAGCGATGATGCCTGAAACAGATGCTCCTCTGCCACCACTTGACGTGTCAGCGCCTGTTGGGCCGGAATGTGGAATACACCCATCATGGCTCGCAGGGCCAAAAGTGGAAGCAGCAATGCCGCGCTGGGGGCAAACAGGATGGCCAATGTCAGTACAACGGTGATCACATCACAGAGCATCATAATCTTTACTTTGTCCAAACGATCCGCAAGCGTACCTGCGACCGAGCCCAGCAGTATGCCCGGGACAGCCATACATACCGGAATAAGCGCGATGATTAGTGGATCGGCACCCCACCGATATGCAACCATCACCTGGATGGCGAGTGCATCGAACCAGTCCCCAAAGGTCGCGAGCGCGTATGCGATAAACATGCGGACAAACTGAAAATTACGCCATAAGCCTTTGGATGACGTTTTGGACGGATTGGATGATTCATTGGAAATGCTAGTCATTATGTAGTAACCCTCCCTGATTACAGCCGTAGTGGTCTGTGTGTTCCATGGCTGTAATCATACGGGAGTTATATCAGAGGAAGATCAGAGGCTGGAGGAAACATGGATAAAAAAGCCCGGATTTCATCCGTAATCTGCTTTCCATATTCAGGAACCCCAAATTCTTTGGCGATTTCCGTGTAAACTTGACGATATTTATGAAGCAGACGCCCCTGGATACGGTGATGTGCCATGAACAACAATACTTGATGCGCAGAATTTATATATAACGGTGCGTTGAGGCTCATTTTCAGCACATCCAGCCCATCATCGATTCTTGGCTCTGCTTCACGGATCCGCCCTTGCCTCAGCAGCCATAACCCTTCCATCACCTGAAATCGCCCGATCTCACGCAAATATGGTGCATCCTTCAAGCCTGATCGTAATGTGCTCATCTGCTGTTCCACCCTCTCA
This sequence comes from Paenibacillus xylanilyticus, assembly GCF_047246825.1. Taxonomy (GTDB): domain Bacteria; phylum Bacillota; class Bacilli; order Paenibacillales; family Paenibacillaceae; genus Paenibacillus; species Paenibacillus xylanilyticus_B. The sequence goes on from NZ_JBFOLB010000003.1 coordinate 406,464, forward strand.
CCACTGCCGCCCCAAAGCTCTACGTACAATTCCGACAGTGCTACGGGAAGCTTGAAGTTGACCAGGTTGTCTGTCTCAATGACATGATATGTTTCTGCCAGCTGCGCTTTGGCCCGTCGATATTGGCCCACCTCTGCATAAACCTCCACAATATTCAGGATGCGGAGCTCTCGAAGCTGATCCGTGGACAAAGCCGATGAGCCCAATGCCCGTTCATACAACTGTAAGCTTTCCTCTGGTTCAATCAGGGCGTGTACAAAAATCAACAGCCAGTACACACGCTCTTCAAAAGGTATTTCCTTCGTTGTGATCAGCCATTCCAGATCTCCCTGAATAAAGCGGATATACAATTGATAAAACGAGTCAATCTGAATGCCGAGGGCATCCTGCTGATGAATCAGGGTTAGCATCGAGCGCCCCTGCCCAAACAAATGATATTTGCGGAACAATCCATGGATCACTTCCCGCATCTCCAAATCCTGCGTGGAGGGGTTAGAGGGCAGTGCTGTCCTATTCGCCTGGATGGTGAGCCGGTAACCATAGCCGCGTACGGTATCCAGCGAAATCTCTTCCCAACGTTTCAGTTTCTTGCGCAGCCGATACACATGATCATCCACGGTGCGTTCAACCGGATACTCCAGCGGCCATACCCGGTCCAGCAGCTGGCTGCGTGTAAATGCTTTTTCCTTGTTTTCGTATAAAAAATAAAGAAGCGCAAATTCCTTCGCCAGCAGTCGGATGGAATCGGTACGCCGGGTTACGGTATATGTGCCTTCATCAAATTGCAATGACATGCTTGGTCCTCCTGTGCAAACTTGCTAATCCTAATGGTTTGGCGTCACTTCGTATTTCAATATAATCTTGTATTCATTGACATTGAAATCAATGTACCACAAAAAACCTTTTGCGAGCACGCAAAAGGTTTTTGTATGATCCAACCCTATATCCCCCTGTACCTAACCAAGTACAACGCGGTCGTCCGCCATCTTTTTGCCGCTGATGCGCTCGAATTCGACGAGCAGCTCGGGCACGGTCAGTGTACGCTTACGCTCTTCACTGACGTCCAGAATGATTCTGCCTTTGTCCATCATGATCAGACGGTTGCCAAGACGAATCGCTTGCTCCATATTGTGGGTGACCATTAAGGTGGTCAATCTCATCTCACGTACCAACGTTTCGGTCAGTTCCGTGATCAGTTCGGCACGCGCAGGGTCAAGGGCTGCGGTATGCTCATCCAACAGCAAAATCTGCGGCTGGGTAAAGGTTGCCATAAGAAGGCTGAGCGCCTGGCGTTCCCCGCCTGAGAGGAGACCCACTTTGGCGTTAGGACGCTTATCGAGTCCGATCCCCAGCTTCTGCAGCTGGGCATTGAAAATCTCCCGTCTTGCCCGGGTAACCCCGAAGCCAAGTCCACGTCCTTTGCCGCGTTTATACGCCATGGCCATATTTTCTTCAATGGACATATGCGGAGCGGTTCCTGCCATCGGATCCTGGAATACTCGACCGATCCAGCTGCTGCGCTTATGCTCAGGCAGGTTGCTGATGGAACGATCATTAATCAGCACATCGCCCATATCTGGCTTCATTACGCCTGAAATGATATTCATCAACGTGGACTTCCCCGCACCGTTACTGCCGATGACCGTTACGAAATCCCCTGGATTCATCGTTAGATTCACGCCAACCAGAGCTGTCTTCTCGTCGGTCGTTCCCGGATTGAACAGCTTCGTCACATGTGAAATTTGCAGCATGGTTACATGCCTCCCTTCATTTGCTGGCCCGATGTTCGCAGAAGCTCTTCGGTTCGTTTACGAGCAAGACTCTTCTGCTTCATGGAGCGCTGCATGGTCGGGAAAACAAGCGCAATGATGACAATCACCGCGGTAATCAGTTTCAGATCAGAGGTATCAAACCATTCGACCTGCAGGGCAAGCGCAACAACAATCCGGTAAATAATCGATCCAACGACAGCCGCGAGTGTTGCCCAGAATACCGTTCTTGCACCAAGAATGGCTTCACCGATAATAACAGAGGCGAGTCCGATCACGATCATACCAATTCCCATGGTGATGTCTGCGAAGCCGGATTGCTGTGCAATAAATGCTCCGGACAAGGCCACAAGCCCGTTGGACAAACTAACGCCAACAATGGTGGTCACATCCGTGTTTGCGCCAAAGCTGCGGATCATGCGTTTGTTGTCACCAGTTGCGCGCAGTGCCAGTCCGATATCGGTTTTCATGAACAGATCCAGCATAATTTTAAACACCAGCACCACGATGATGATAAGCACCATGACATGTTCACCCGAGAATGGATTATCCATACCCATGATGGATTTATTCGGTGCACCCAGGATACGCATATTAATCGAATAGAGGGCGATCATCATCAGAATCCCGGACAACAATCCGTTAATTTTGCCTTTGGTATGCAGCAGACCGGTACAGGCCCCAGCTACCATTCCTCCAGCCATTGCCGCCAAGCAGGCGAGCCAAGGAGAAAAGTCATTGGAGATCATAACCGCCGCGATTGCGCCTCCTGTTGTGAAACTTCCATCTACGGTAAGATCGGGAAAATCGAGAATACGGAACGTAATATATACGCCAAGTGCCATCAGGGCATATAACAGACCGAGCTCTATTGCCCCTTCAATTGAATTCCAACTTATACTCACGCTACTTCCTCCCTGTCTATCGAAAAGAATGAGGCGAACCAACTGCACGTCCGCCTCGCATCCGTACTGCCGGGTTGTCGTCCGGTCAGATTATTGAATAATGTTGTTGTCCTGGTCCTGCACTTCAGCCTTCATCTCATCGGTTACCGTAATTCCTTGAGCCTCAGCCGCTTTAAGATTCAGGATTAGATCGAGCTTGTCCGGAACAGTGACTTTCATATCGCCAGGCTTCGTACCATTCTTCAGAATATCTGCGGCCATTTCGCCGACCTGATATCCGTGGTCATAGTATTTGAAACCTACGGTTGCGAAGGCACCTTTTTCAACGGTATCCCGGTCGCTGGAGAAGAACGGAATTTTGTTGCTGTTTGCCGTTTGAATGATGGTATCCACTGCACTGACAACCGAGTTGTCCAGCGTAATGTAGAAGGCATCCACTTTGCCTACCAGAGAATCCGTTGCCTGTTTGACTTCAGACGTATTCGTAACTGGGGCTTTCACCAACTTGATGCCATGTGTCGCCAGCGCTTTTTCCGCATTGTCCGCCATGACAACGGCATTCGGTTCACCCTCGTTAATGACCAAACCAACGGTTTTGATGTCCGTCATGTATTTGGCAATAAAATCAGCCAATTGCACAATCGCCTCCGGATTTGTATCCGATGCACCGGTTACGTTGCCACCCGGTTTATCCATGTCACTCACCAATTTGGCACCAAGCGGGTCAGTGACCGCTGCGAAGAGCAATGGTTTTTCTTTTACTTGTTGAGCCAGAGCCAGCGCAGATGGGGTTGCAATCCCGAGAACCAGATCATTTTTGGAATCCCCTGCGATCTTCTGGGCGATGGACAGATTGTTTGTTGAATCACCCTGGGCATTATTGTAGTCAATGGTCAGGTTTTTGTTTTCTTCAATTCCCGCTTCCTTCAGAGCCGCAATGAAGCCTTCACGTGTTGCATCCAGGGATGGATGTTCCACAATTTGCGAGATGGCGATACGATACGATTTCTCTGCAGTGCCTTCGCCCGCTGTAGTACCAGATCCTTCGGACTCTGTACCTGTACTGCTGTTATTTCCGCAACCTGCTGCTACGATCATTGAGGCAACCATCATCAGTGACATCCAGAACTTCTTTTTCATGTGAGAACCCCTCTCCATCTTCTAAATGTTGTACCCCTTTTCCTCATCCAAGTGACACGATAGGGCGGGACAAAGCGAACGCTTCAGCGCATTGTTGCTTTTATCGACAAAAGCAGACAAACATAGACGTTCGTCATGCGACTGAAATCCATGACCCGTATTGGTCATTTTGTGTTTCTCTAATATTAAGGTGCGGCCTCTTTCCCGTCAATGGTTGAACCGCTTCCAATTTGGTTTGATCTTCTATGCATGATAGAAAACATTACACAAAACAAAAAAAGATTGTTTCGAGTGATCGAAACAATCTCTAAATGCAAACTAATTCCCCGCAGCTTCGCGGATCTGATATGTGCATTTCTTTCCGCCGTCCGCGTAACATTCGGTACGCTCCACATCCGCCTTCAACAAGGAACGGAACAGCTCGAGTTCACACCGGCAAGCCTGACGATATACATTCGCTACCTGCACAATCGGACAATTCAGCTCGGTTAGCACGTATGAACCGTCCTCTTCTCTCGATGCATCCGCCATATAGCCATTTGCGTTCTGTATGCGTGCCAGCTCCTCCACACGTCCCGCCAAGTCCTGGCCTTCCATCTGTGGTAACTTGCTGCGAAGCAGCTTGTCCCGTCGGCTCTCGAACAACGTATCCACGATGCCTTCACCAGCCGACTCCGTCAGCTCCTCCAGCAGTTCAAGGGTAAGCGACGGATAGGATTTTGGAAAGAAACCATCTCCGCGCGCCGTCAGGTGGTACACCGAAGAAGGACGTCCAGCTGTAGCACGTGCTTCCCGGACTTCAATAAGTCCGTCCTGTTCCAGTGCCGTCAGATGACGGCGAATCGCCATGCCGGTCAGTCCCAATTCGGCAGTCATTTCCCTCGCGGTCATTGTGCCCTGACGCTTCAGCATGAACAGAATCCGTTCACGCGTCGTCATTTCGTCTTCACGCTTCACGTGCAGCACCTGCTCTCCTGCTTATGCGTGTACCGGCGCTGCCTCCCGGCAAGCATCCGAACAAAAGCGGTTATGCGTCTCTTCGCAATCCTCACAGCACACGTGCTGCAGGTTGCAGGTTGGACAATTAATATATCGGTCATGTGTCGTTCCACAGTGATAACAGCTGGCAATGACGATATCTTCATCTGTCCGGTTAATCGGCACGGAGATTCGTTCGTCAAACACATAACATTTTCCGTCAAATAAACGTCCTTGTACTTCCGGATCTTTACCATAAGTCACAATACCGCCGTCCAGCTGTGCCACGTCCTGGAATCCTTCTTTGATCATGAATCCTGTCAGCTTCTCGCAGCGAATGCCGCCCGTGCAGTAGGTAATGATCTTTTTGTCCTTCATGTCGCCCAGATTATCCCGAATCCACTCCGGAAACTCGCGGAACGACTCAACGTCCGGACGAATGGCCCCACGGAAATGACCGATTTCGTATTCGTAGTCATTGCGGCCATCGATAACGATGACGTCTTCCCGTTGCAAATGCTCGTGGAACTCCTTTGGTGAGAGACGTTTGCCGCTAATCACGTTAGGGTCCAGATCTTCGTCCACGCGGAAGGTTACCAGCTCCGCTTTGTGACGAACAAATATTTTTTTGAACGCATGCTCTTCCACATCATCAATCTTGAACACCATATCGCTGAACAGCGGATTGGCGTGCATGTCCTTCATGTATTGCTCCGTTTGCTCCGGTGTACCGGACACGGTGCCGTTAATGCCTTCCGCTGCAATCAGAATGCGGCCTTTCACACCCAGATCCTTGCAGTATTGCAAATGTTCTTGGGTAAACGTCTCGGGGTCTTCAATCTTCACGAACTTATAATATAAAAGCACGCGGTACGCGCTGTTACACATGTGTATCACCTGTTCCTATTCCATGTTGATATTGGCCGGATCATCCGACAAGCCTACAACGTTGCAACCTTGCTCATTAAAAAAGAAAATAAACAGCCGCCCGAAACATCGTCTCGAACTGCTGCCCAACATTCGACTTTTATTCCTGCATTCTAGTTTATCGGAAGCGGAATGACTTAGTCAATATAAATGTATAGAAAGGGATGAAAGTTATGGAACATTTCACCCATAAATGAGTTACATCTGGTAGATATCCGGATTTATTTTAAATTTGAAGAAAAATCGTATTCATTTTTGCCTTCGTATCCATTACACTATGCTCATCATTATATGGCTTACCATTGTAAATCAGGAAAGTACAGTGGACGGGAATAAGCATAACGTGAACATATCTATGAGGAAAATGGGGATGAAATTGTGAGTTTAACACTGTTCAAGAAAGTAAGTATCATCTGGTTGGTATTCCTGATCGGACTGAGTGGTTTGTGGAATAATTTCAGTGTTGAACGGGCGCATGCCGCAGCAGCGGAGCCTTATCTCGGTGAGATCAGATTATTTCCGTACAATGCAACACCCAGAGGATGGATGCCTGCCAGAGGACAAACCATGTCCATCTCTCAGAATAACGCTCTTTACTCTCTGCTGGGTCTAAATTTTGGGGGTGATGGAGTAAGAACTTTTTCACTACCCAATCTAACAAATGTTGCGCCTGATGGCATGAGCTACTACATAGCGATAAACGGAATTTTCCCTTCGCGTGAAGTGAGCATTTATGGTGAGGGACCATCCGTTCTTGGAGAAGTTCGTCTGTTTCCGTATCAGTTTACCCCACCAGGTTGGTTAGCTTTGAATGGCCAAGAGGTCTCAAAGTCCGCGTACAGCGACTTATATCAGATGATAGGCACGACCGATGGTGGAGACGGGAATACCACATTTAAACTTCCGAATTTACCCAAAATACACAACGATATCAAATATGTCATATCCACGGATCCAACCAAGCTTGCCGAAAATGGTACTGGTAACGAGTATTTAGGCGAGATCATTCCCATGCTGGTTAACCTCTCGACTAAACACTGGATTCTTGCTGATGGGTCAGCACTTCTCACTAACCAAAATCAAGCCTTATTCAGCCTATTGGGTACCAGGTTTGGGGGCGATGGTCAGGTAAACTTTAAAGTCCCTAATCTGAACAGCAGTCAATCTGACCTGATCTATTATGTTGCTAACGCAGGAATATTCCCCAGCTTGGACGGTGGGCAACTTCCCGAAGCAATCGAAGACACTTATGCAACCAATCAAAACTCCGCCCTAGTTTTGCCTGCACCAGGTGTACTGTCCAATGATAGAGATGCTTCTGCCGCTATATTGAGAAGTGGGCCGACGAACGGAACACTCGTGATGAATCCCGATGGTTCGTTTACGTATACTCCGAATGCCAACTATGTGGGAAGCGATAGCTTCACTTACAGTGCTTACAATGAATGGGGCACCAGCGTTCCGGTGGCAGTGTCCATAACTATTGAGCAAACTACAGCTCCAATCATTAGCGGCGCAGCTGACGGCGAAATATACAATCAAGCGGTCATACTTAGATTTAATAGTGGTACGGCACTACTTAATGGTGTTCCATTTGCAAATGGCACTGCGATCACGACAGATGGCGATTATACCCTGGCCGTTACCAATAGCCTTGGTACGACAACGATTTACTTTACGGTAGATACCCATCCCCCTGTTGTCACAGGCGTGACCCAAAACGGCGTCTATAACGTTAGTCCCGTAATTACCTTTAATGAAGGAACAGCTACCCTCAATGGTTTCCCATTCAACAATGGGGATTCGGTCCAATCTGAAGGAGAATATGTACTGGTTGTTACCGATCGTGCGGGCAATACCACAACCATCCAATTCAGCGTTTATACGCCGCGAACGATCACGTTTAATAGTAATGGCGGTTCTGAAGTTACAGAACAAACGGTGTCTTACGGTGAGAAGGCTATTGTTCCAGCAGATCCAACCAAAGCCGGACACACTTTCGCTGGATGGTTCACCGATTCAGCCTTGAGTCAGGCTTTTGATTTCAATAATACAACTGTTACTGAAGATATTACGCTGTATGCGAAATGGACGATCAACTCCTACACCGTCAACTTTGACTCTAACGGCGGTACGGCAGTCGATGATCAGTCTGTTCAATACGGAGAGTTGGCGACTGCTCCGGTCAATCCAACCAAAGTTGGACACACCTTTGCCGGATGGTTCACCGATTCGGGCTTGAGTCAGACTTTTGACTTTGACAACACAGTAGTAACTGGCGATCTTACCCTGTATGCCAAATGGACGCTCAACTCCTACACCGTTAACTTTGAATCCAACGGAGGTTCGGCAGCCGATGATCAGTCTGTTCAATACGGAGAGTTGGCGACTGCTCCGGACGATCCAACCAAAGAAGGACACACTTTCGCTGGATGGTTCACCGATTCAGGACTAAGTCAGGCCTTTGACTTTGACAACACAGCCGTAACGGGCGATCTTACGCTCTATGCAAAATGGGCGGTCAACTCCTACACCGTCAACTTCGACTCTAACGGCGGTGCGACAGTCGACGATCAGTCTGTTCAATACGGAGAGTTGGCGACTGCTCCGGACGATCCAACCAAAGAAGGACACACTTTCGCTGGATG
>NZ_JBFOLB010000003.1:414930-730728 GCF_047246825.1 Paenibacillus xylanilyticus
GTATACCGATTCGGGTTTGAGTCAGGCTTTTGACTTTGACAACACAACCGTAACCGACGATATCACCTTGTATGCGAAATGGAATGCAAACCAATACACCGTCTCCTTCAATACTCTCGGAGGATCTGCAGTAGCTGATGTTGCTGTTGATTATGGGAAGAAACTGTCAGTTCCGGTTTCGCCAAGCCGTTCAGGCTTTACGTTTGCAGGCTGGTACACAGACTCTGAACTGCAAACACAGTTCAACTTTGATCAAACGGAGATTACTGCCGACCTAACTTTATATGCCAAATGGAATGTTAATACTTCCCCACCGTCAGGTGGTAGTGGTGGTAACAGCAGCGGCGGCTCTGGCAGCCAGAGCAACAACGGGTCGGGCGGTAATCCTTCACCACCTAACACGACGAATTCATCAACTAATGGCCGTTTAACACTGGCAGCGGGGCAGGCAGGGCAAGTAAGTTTGGGCAACGGCATCACGTTAACCGTTCCTGCCGGGGCGATGAATCAGGAACTGAAGATCACCATCGATCAGATTGCAGATTCATCCGATCTGCTGACCAATCAGACACAACTGCTTAGCCCGGTATATGAACTGCTCAAAAATGTCTCACAGAATTTTATTAAACCCGTAACATTGAAGATGGCCTTTGATGGATCAAGCTTGCGAAGCAATCAACGGGCTGAACTATTCTATTTTGATGAACAAAACAAGAAATGGCTCTCCGCGGGAGAACCTTCTATGGATGGCAACCAGATCCAGGTGGACGTAGACCATTTCACCAAATTTGCTGTATTCGCAGTCAATCAACCCAATACCCCAGCAGACATTGCGTTAAACGATGTCGAGGGTCACTGGGCGGAAGACCTCATTAAGCAAGCTGTCCGTGATGGCATCGTGCAAGGGTATGCGGACGGATCATTCAAGCCAAACGCGTCCATTACACGTGCAGAGTTTACGGTGATGCTGATGAATACACTGAAAACAGAGTACACAGAAGCCACTTTATCTTTTACTGATCGTTCCAAAATAGGAGCATGGGCACAGTCTGCTGTAGCGCGTGCTGTGCAAGCAGGATTCATTCAGGGAGACGCAGGCGGTGCTTTCCGTCCGAATGATGCCGTAACCCGTGCCGAGATGGCCGTAATGGTAGCGAACGCCTTGCAATTGAAGGCAGAATCGGGGACCAGCTCCACTTTTGGAGACGATGAACAGATTCCTGCTTGGGCCAAGGCAGCTGTTGCTGAAATGCAAAAGTCCGGGTTGTTGAACGGTAAAGGTTTGAATACCTTTGCTCCAAGAGATAATACTACACGTGCAGAAGCAGTGAAGTTACTGCTGAGCATGCAAAATTAAAATTAAATCCATAAATAAGAGCCTGTGTTCTGGCAGCTCCTCTCCGAACTGTATATAACAGTTGGAGAGGAGCTGCCTCAGAACACAGGCTCTTTACTTTATTTAGGAATACTGAATGGTACTCGCAATCAGCATGAAAATAATGCCTAGTGCAATCCAAATGACCATCAGAGGCCAGAAAAACTTGACCCATTTCTGATACGGAATGCCAGATACGGCGAGACTGCCCATCAATGCGGAAGACGTTGGCAGAATCATGTTGGTGAAGCCATCACCGAACTGGAAGGCCAGTACGGCTGTCTGACGGGTAATGCCGAGCAGATCGGATAGCGGAACCATGATCGGCATCGTTGTTACCGCCATGCCTGTACCGGATGTAATGAACACGTTCATGATATTTTGGAAAAAGTACATGCCCAACACCTGAACGGATGACGGCAGTTCACCAACCGCTGTAGACATCCCATACACAACCGAATCGATAACATTGCCCTGGTCCAAAACAACCATGATCCCTCTGGCCAGACCGATGATAAAGGCCCCGTAAGCAATACCGCTTGCTCCTTTGACGAATTCACTCGCAATACGGCTCGGTCCGAAACCCGAAACCAGACCGGAAATGACGCCCATGCTCAGGAAAAGTGCCGCCAGCTCCTCCATCCACCACCCTTCCTTCGATACGCCCCAGATCAATAGGGCAAACCCGGCAACAATCGTAATAATCGTAAGGATATGTGTGATGCGAATGGTTGGCAGCTTGTTCAAATCAACGGCTGGTGTATCTCCCGCCTGCTCCTGTTCCAGTTCATGAACCAAACCGCGAGTCGGGTCCGATTTCACCCGGGAAGCATAGCGCATGATATAGATACTTGTAATGGCAATCAAGCATACCAGGATGATCGCACGCAGCCACATACCGGAGAAGATCGGAACTTCGGCAATGGCTTGAGCGAGCCCCACATTGAACGGATTCAGCAGTCCAGCGGTGAAACCACAGGAGGCGCCAAGTGAAATCATCGCTGTACCCGTTAGAGCGTCATATCCCAGTGCCCGGGCAATAGCGATACCTATGGGTACGAATACCATGACCTCTGTGGACATGCCCATCGTAAACCCGCCGACCGAGAACAGAGTGATAAACACTGGGATGACCCACAATCCCTTATTGGCGAATGAACGCGCCACCCTGCCAGTGAGGGCTTCGATCGTACCCGTACTTGTAATGATCTGAAAGGCCCCGCCAATGATGAAAATAAAAAATACGACGTCAGCGGAATCAACCAGCCCGCGGACGATGGATTTGGGAATATCCCACAGGCTTGTCGGATTGGCCTCGACATGATGATATGAACCCGGGACGAGCAGAGATTTGCCTGTGGCCTCATCCTTAACCCGGTCGAATTCACCCGCGGGAATAATGTAGGTCAGTACGGTAGCGACCAGCACCAGAATAAACAAGATGACGAAGGTATGCGGCATCTTGAACCATTTGCGTCGTTGTTGTGGTGGTTTTGTTATGTTTTCCAATTGGTCATCCCTCGTCCTTCTGTTGTTTCCAATCTTCAAATTCGTTCCTTACCTGCTGCAATGCCGCCTTGTCCACACACAGGTCATACGCCGTCAGTGCAAGTGCCTTGGCCGCACGGTTCATCTCGATCATCCCCTCTTCTTCTCCGGCAAGCCGGGCAAACTCAGGGGTATGGGTCGTTGCGTCTCCCAACCGGATATACGGATGAATCGCTGCGGTTACCTGACTCACATTGCCAATGTCCGATGAACCCACGCCACCCGTCTGCGGCGGATCATGTACTTCAATGCCCATGTCCTCCAGATTCTGCTGAAACAGACTCGCCAGCGCCTTGTTGTTATTGCGTTCGGCATAGATCAGTCCTTCCGAAATATCTACCGTTGCACCTACACCCTCGGCAGCATGGCGTACTACCCGGTACACTTTGTCCATGACTGTCTTCAATTCCTCAACTGTTTTTGCCCGGATAATATATACCGCCTCTGCCAGTTCAGGTACAACGTTGGGAGCATCTCCGCCCTTGGTGATAATTCCGTTCACCCGCACGTCATCCTTCAAATAAGGACGAAGCGAGTTAATACCCGCATAGGCATTAACCAGTGCATCCAGCGCACTGATCCCTTTTTCGGGAGAAGAGGCTGCATGCGCTTGTTTGCCATGAAACGTAAAGGTTGCATCTACACATGCCAGTGCTCCCCGGAGTACCATCGTCTTTTGCTGCGGATGACACATCATGACGGCATCAATTCCGTCGAAGACACCATCATTGACCATGATGATCTTGCCGCCGCCCTCTTCCTCCGCTGGAGTGCCCAGAACGATGATCCGTCCAGGCAACTGAGGGCAGGCTTCCTTGAGAGCCAGCGCTGCACCTACTGCCGAAGTTCCGATCAGATTGTGTCCGCAAGCATGTCCAATGCGAGGCAGAGCATCATATTCGGCCAATAGAGCGATGGTAGGACCATCTGTTGGTCCTTCCCATACAGCTCGAAACGAGGTTGGAAGACCGGAAATCCCTTTCTCCACCTGAAATCCTGCTGCTTCAAGCGGTTCAGTCAACCACTGCTGTGCCTGGACCTCCTTAAAACTAAGCTCCGGATTGGCATGAATGCGAAGCGATAACTCCCTTAGTTGTTGGTCAAGCTGATCCACAGCTTCCTTAATTTTTTGCTTCATATGAGCATGGTCATGATTCATAAAGTTTTGCCACCTTTCTCCGAACTAACCTATTTCTATATTCAATTCAATCGAATAAATATACAATGCGAATTTCATATATTGTATGTGTGGCCATGCCATAAGTAAATTCAAAAAAATTAAGGAAAGACCCATAAAAAATTTTATGGGTCTTCGATTACTAACATATGAATATCATGATTTGTGAGTATAAACAGTCATTTGACCTTCACTGCTGAGTTGTCTTTTGAGCCATTCAGCTGTATGTACATCCCTCTTTAAACAAGCACTCACATAGAATTCGTATCATACTGCCCCGCAAAAATCTGCCTTTATGATCCAAATAACACGAATAATTATGCATAATGGCATGCAGCCGCCGAGATGGTTACATCTAATTACTGTTCAATCCAGTCTGAGTCCCTTCCGTTCTCATCAAATCGATAAAACGGTTCACTGTAGCTTGCTGCAGCACACTTTTCTTATAGACAAGCCATGTATTGCGTCTCACGCTCTGCCCGTCCAGTCGAATCAGCTCCTGCTGATGGAGCCTGTCCGCATCCGTGACGAAGATCCCCGGGATAATGGCGTAGCCAAGTCCATACCGCACCATCTCCTTACAGGTCTCATAGCTATCTACCCGCATCGACACCGCTGGCGAGCGATCATAGCGTTCATACCACCAGGCGGCCACTGCTTCACGAAACGGACTTATAGCCGCTCCCCCTGCTTTGGTCACGGGTTCCTGAAATGCAATCTGCGGCAGCTTGGGGAGTTCATTCAGATCGATGGGTTCCCGGGATACAATACAGACCGCTTCATCGTGCAGCAGATGTTTGCACTCAAACCAAGGGTGCTCTCCCCGAATGACGCCCACCTGAATTTCATCCCGCATTAACAGTTCAATCACCTCTACACTCAGTGCGCAGGTTACGGCAAACTCCACCTCAGGATACAATTCCCTGAATTGTTTTAACAGCGGCGGAAGCTTGTACAATGAGTAATGATTGGCGATCCCGAGTCGCAGTGTTCCCTTGACTTCATTGCGAATATTCGAGAGCTGCTCTTTCACCTGATGGAGGTCACGCAGCATTTTTCGGGCGTAGATCGCCAGATGTTCACCTTCAGGTGTAAACCTCGCTCCTTTCAGCGATTTGTCGATGAGCGGTACGCCGAACTCCTTCTCCAGCTGCTGCAAACGGTAAGTCAATGCCGGCTGAGTCATAAACATGCGTTCCGCAGCACGGGTAAGACTGCTTTCTTCGGAAACGCTCAGCAGCAAACGGCAGTCCTTTTCATCCATGACATTGCCCCTCCTTCACTTCTCGTCTCTCCAGTATAACTTACTGCAGCCCTGACAACGTGTCTCTCCTTTAATACTTACCAATCAGCATAAGAAAAAGCCTGTGTCCTTCTGGGACCAGGCTCATCCTGATATTTACTCCGAGATCGTGATAACGGATGTGACAAAGTGGTACGATTCATTCTGCAGCAACGCTTGGGACAGCAGGATCTTGTTACCTTCCGGACTCCAGGCGAGAGGATCGGAGACATTGTCCATATCGGCCGAGATCTGGAATTGTTCCGTGGACTCCGTATTGGAAACGAACAATCCCTTCTCATCATCGCTCTCCGAGTTGATCGTATAAGCGATCTTTGAGTCATCTCCGGACCAACTGGTACCGAAAATCTGTGTGCCTCTGGCAAGTGTCGCCTTCTCATTGCCTTCGAGATCGGTAAGCACCAGCGCCCGTTTCGTATCAGCTGTTTTTTTCACAATGGCCAGCCTGGTCCCATCATTGGACGGAATAACCCACTCGACACTTTTCAGCACCTGCTTCACATCACCCGTGGTTGTATCGTATGCATTCAGCTGCCCGTCTTCACCGGTAATATAGTAGATCATACTGCCCGAAACCCTGACGCTCCGCACGTTGAAATTGCCTGTCTCCACCAATACTTTCGTTGTTCCGTCCACACTGGCTGAGACGAGGTCACCCTTCATATTCGGAAAAACAACATGCTCATTATCCAGCCATGCACCTTCCTGAACGAAACCATCTTCCTTGCCTGCTTTGACGGTCTCCCCGTTATGCAGATTCAGAAAGAACCCTCTACCCGTCGATTCCTCGGGCTCCCGGTAGAATAGATGCTGACCATCCGGTGAGACGAGCGGTGAGCCCAGACTGACTTCGCTCTCCTTAAGCGGTGTATCTGTTCCTTTTGTCAGGTCATACATATATAAGTTATGCGGGTATCTCTCCTGGCCTTCAACCGTGACGGGTTTCATCGACGTGTTTTCCTTGTCCGATACGATCCAGTCATCACTTAGCCAGGCTACACCGCGCATATTGGGCAATTTATCGATTTTCTCCAGTTTGAAACTCTGGTACACCGATGTATTAGGATTGTCTTTTACCGTAATATCCGTACCCGTTTTCCCACTTCCAGCATTCCCTTCCGGTTCAGTGCTTCCCCCGCAAGCCGCTGCCGACAAGAGAGCTAACGCTCCCAATGCACCCAATGCTGCCTGTTTCCAATTCATCATGGTCCCCCCTGATTTCTCTGCTATAGACCAAGCATACACATGCCATACTTCCAAAGTTATTCAGACTTGTTTCCAACTTGTAAACTTGAATCAGCGAGCGGGAGAACAAGCTGGAACGTTGTTCCTTCCTCATTGTTCATATCCCCGGGCAGCAGTGTGATCGTCCCGCCCTGCTTCTCTACAAATTGCTTCACAAGCGACAGACCGAGTCCGGTTCCGCCTGTTTTTCTCGCCCTGTCCTTGTTGACCGTGTAAAAAGGTTCAAAGATCTTCTCTCTTGCCTCTTCCGGAATCGGCATACCCGAATTGAAGATGCGGATCACAACTTCACGCGTCTGTGGCCGCTGTCCGCTCTGTACCCGAATGACACCGCTAGGCACGTTATACTTGATCGCATTATCCAGCAGGTTGATGAAAATATGCATGAGACTCTCCCGGTCACTGCGGATGACAGCAGGCTGGATGTCCAGCTCCATGCGTAGTGCAAACTTCTCGGCTTTGCCTCGCATGCGCCCGCATGCATCCTCCAGCAGCGCACCCACCTCTACATCCTCCGCCTGATTCTCGAAGTCGTACTTCTCCAGTGCTGACAAATGCAGCACCTTCTCGACCATCTCGTACAACCGCTCCGTTTCCTTGCCAATGTTGCTGGAGGCATCCTCAAGCAGCTGAGGGTCATCCCGGTACATGTCGAGCAGCTCCACATATGCCTTGATTGAGGTGAGCGGCGTTTTGAATTCATGGCTGATGTTGCCGATATATTGTTTCTGCTGCTGTTCCAGTGCCTGCAGCTTCTCAATGGCCAGCTGCAGCTTCTGCTGCTCTGCATGCATGTCTGTAATATTTTGCTGAATCGATGTGCTCATGTAATAAATGCCTTGCCCCAATTCTCCCAGTTCATCTTTGCGTTTTACAGGAGATTCGGTAATATACTCGCCTTCCCGAATGGAATCGGCCGATTTCTTCAGCTTGGTAATAGCGACTGCGAACCGATTATAGAACAGATACCCGAGAATAAAGCTCAATGCAACGACGGCAATCCCCGCCCATATGAACAACTGTAGTATACGCGCATAAAATTCATGGTAGCTCTGAACCGGGTACTGCATCCAGATCGCACCCATCTGACCATCCGGACCGTCCAGCGGTGCTGCATATAGCAGGGTGTCGCCCTGTTCATGGTAGGCAATTTTATTTTGCAGTGCATAGTTCAGCGTCTCCTGGAATTCCAGACTCTCCCCCGGTGTAATGGACGAGCCCACCTGTTTCCCAGTCATGTCATAGAGAGCAATCGGCAAACCCGTGGAGTTCGCGAGTTCCTGTGCAAGCCTGCGGCCATTTTGCTTCAGAAAGGCATCCGTCTCCAGCCGAACGGCTTCGGTGTAGTAGGATTGACGCACATTCAAATTGACCAGACGTGTCTGCTGGGACAAAATGCCCTCAATCTGTGATTGCTGATTGCGTTCGATGCCTCGCAGCACGAGGGAACTGAGCACCACAACAGTCAAAATGAGCAATGCAGCCAGAAATACGCTGAATTTCAGCTTGATGCTGACTCTCATGCCGGACCGCCTGGTTCAGGGGCTGACGCCTTGTAGCCAATGCCATAGACGGTCTGCAGCTTTTGCTGATCCGTATCACCGATTTTTTTGCGCAAGCGCTGAATATGGATGTCCACCGTCCGTGTGCCTCCCGCGTATTCCATGCCCCACACCCGATCCAGCAGATCATCCCGTGTGTACACCCGCTCCGGATTGGACATCAGGATGGTAAGCAGGTCAAACTCTTTGGGGGTCAGATCCAGCTTCTCTTCCTTTACCGTCACCGTTCGATGAGCCACATGAATACGCAAGTCACCATTTACGATGGCCTGACTCTTCTGCTCGTCTGCTGGAGGGCTGCTCTTCTCCACCCGCCGCATAAGCGCCTTCACCCGGGCGAGCAGCTCCCGGATCTCAAACGGTTTGGTCATATAATCATCTGCGCCCATTTCCAGGCCAACAATCTTATCCACGATGTCATTTTTTACGGTCAGCAAAATAATCCCGATATCATCGCGGTCCTCCAGTCTGCGGCATACGCCGTATCCATCGAGCCTCGGCATCATCACATCGAGAATCATTACCTGTGGGTGAAATGACGCCACCTTGACCAGCGCTTCCTCGCCATCATTGGCTGTCTCCACTTCATATCCTTCGCGCCGGAGCGCATAAGCAATGGCACTGACGATGCTTGATTCGTCATCTACCACAAGCACTTTTTTATTCATCGGATTCATCCTCTTTATTGATGTCATAAGTTCCTTATTCCTGGATCTATGTTAACAAGGTCTGGCCGGATAATCCATGGAGGACGATACAATCTTGCAAGAAAGCCTGTATCCTCTCAGCTTGGACTTCGCCCCACTTTGTTTATACCCGTACACGACAAAAAGAGCCAATCCGCTATTGGATCGACCCATGACTCGATATTTCATTAAATTCAGGTTATAGCATGAATACATGATGAACTATTCCTCAAATGACAAGTTCATCGGCTCATCCGCCATCTCATATTCCGTCGCCATGTGGGTCAGCGGTGTGTTTGGATCAACCTCTTCGAAGCGGAAGCTGTCCACCCACACTTTACCTTTGCCGTTCAGAATGACCCCGAATGAAATGACGGCACTGTCCTCTGGCACATCCAGTACGATGCTGTACTGATTCCATGGCTGTGTGCCCGTGATCGGCCGGTCGTGCATGTTATCAAACTGAAGCACATCCTGTGCATTGTTATCCACGCGCATCCATAACCCACAGAACCCATCAACACGTTCGGTCTTCACGAATCCGGATAATTTCATTCGTTTGCCCACATACTTGTCCGCCTTGAACTGCTGCATCATCGTGGCAAACTCATTCGGCTCCATTGGTGTAACGGCCTTTAGATACCCCGAGGCCTTCCCTTGATGAACTTCGGCAGGGTCAATGCCCATCTCATAGTTTTGCGGGTGGCTTCCGGTTAACATCCAGCCTTTGATTGCTGTTGCAGAATTCATCTGTAATTCTCCTCCTCTGGTTTTTTGATCGAATACCTTCAGATCGAATAATTTGCGAAAACGCCCCGGTGGCATACCATATATTTTGCGAAAGGCACGGGTGAATGCTTCCTGACTCTCAAATCCGCATGCCAGAGAGATGTCCAGAATACCTGCATCAGTGGAACGAAGTGCAGTGGACGCATAACTCATCCGGCGATTCCGAATATAATCCACCACCGTCATGCCAACTTCATTGCGGAAAACCCGATGGTAGTGGTAGGGCGACAGCAACGCCTCGGATGCCACTTCTTCAAGCCCGATATCCTCATCCAGGTGTGTCTCTATAAAATACAAACTCTGCTGAATCATTGCGCTGTAGCGGTTCAAAATGAAGTAACGCCCCCTTCCATATCCATACTATACGGGATGGGCATGAAACCGTTTTGATCAATTTTGCTAAACTAAGAATCCGCACTCCCTGGAAACAACAAAGAGCCGGATTAGGGACAACATCGTCCTTAACCGACTCTTCTCGGGTATTGCGGCTGAAGAAGGTGTATGACTCCTCAGAGCTGCATGCACAACCTTCCAGCAACAGATGCTTTTATTCAAACTCCAACAACCCCTTACCGCAGGCTAACGAGATCAGACGGCCGGAACCGGCTGTGCACCAACCTCATCCTCATCATGCTCCACCAGTTCATGTTTTTCCCACGCCCGGCTCTTCCAGCGGAAGTACATAATGACCGCACGTGTCCATTCGTCCGCCGCAATCGCGAGCCAAACCCCGGCCAGCCCCAGATGAAGCTTAAATACTAGAAGATACCCAAGCGGCAGACTCATGCACACCATGGAGATCAGTCCCATATATACCGGGAACTTGGCATCCCCTGCCGCACGCAGGGAACCGATAATGACAATGTTGCAGGTACGTCCGGTTTCGAGCAGAAGACTGAGCAGGAGTACCTGAGCACCCAGCCTGATAATCTCCGGGTTATCCGTAAAAATGCTCATTAATGGCACGCGGAAAATAATAATGATCACGTCAATGATCACGGTGGCCAGCAGGGCCCATTTTACACTGTCGAATACACGTTTGTACGCATCATCTTTGCGGCGTGCCCCCACAAGACGGCCAACAATGATGGACGTTCCCATTCCAATCGCCATGCTGAACAGATAAATATAGCTGGAGATATTGCCCGCATATTGCTTGGTCGCCATGGCTTCCGCACCCAGATAGGTCACGTACAATGTAAATACGAGCTGGCAGGAATGATACACCATGGATTCCATCGCAGACGGAATGCCGATTCGCAGGATTTTGCCGATAAAATTTTTGGACAGTTTAATGTAATAACCGAATTCTACCCGAACCTCACTCACACGGTACAAAAGCCAGAAGAAGATCAGCAGGCAGATGAAACGGCTTCCCACCGTCGAGATCGCTGCCCCTTCCACACCCAGCTTCGGCAGGCCGAAATGTCCAAAGATCAGGGCATAGTTACCAATAACGTGAATGACATTCATAAACACGGATACGTACATGGTTTCCTTGGTATACCCGTGTGTACGAATGGTTGCAGCCAGCGCATTAATGAGGGCCTGCAGGAAAATCCCGCCCCCGACAATGCTTATATACGAACGAGCATAATCGTAAATTTCACCTTGTATATTTAAAAGCGACAACAAATGTCCGCCAAACACCAGGAAGATCACACTCAGGATTAATCCGACCACAAGATTAAGTGTGATGGCATTACCTGTAACCTGAGCTGCTTCTGTCAGCTTTTTCGAACCGATATATTGGGCTACAACAATCGCAGCACCATGTCCAATGACTTCGAGTACAAGAATGGCAATCGAGATAATCTGGTTGGCCGCGCCCACCCCGGAGACGGCATTATCCGATACCGAGCTAAGCATGAGCGTATCTACGCTCCCCATCAACATAAACAAGAAGAGTTCCAGGAAAATAGGCCAGGTCAGCCGAATGAGCTTCAGATCCTTGGCATCTGAACGGAGGGACTCTTTGGTCGAGGATATTGCTGTCATTTTCTCACCTTTCCAACGTGGGCTTGATTTCATAGGGTATGTTAGCACAGGTGGTTTGAAAATGCAGTAGTTTTGCGAAAATAATTGAAAAATTTTTGAAATCCCATAAAAAGGTATTTTCACCGTTTTCATTAAATCGTCCTCCGTGCGCCTCGTAGAGGTTATGGACGACGAAACAAACCTAACAAAAACCCTTTCATCGCTCTCCGGAAGGAGAGGTGAAAGGGTCTTCAATCTCAGAGAACGCGTATGATGCAGTGAAGCACCGGGTCTGTACGACTTAACCTTTGACAGACCCCGCAGCAATCCCCTCTACAATTCGATTACTCAGGACCAGAAACGCTATCAGGATTGGCAGAATGCTGATCATCAGCGTTGCACCGATAGCCCCCCAATCGGTTGTGTACTGTCCGATGAAGTTTTGCACCCCAACGGTTAAGGTCTTGTAAGCATCCGTACTGATAAACGTATTGACGAAAATAAACTCATTCCAGTCATAAATCATGTTGATGATTGCTGTCGTAGCAAGTACGGAAGCCGTCATCGGCAGCACAATCTGGAAGAAAATCCGATGCACCGAGCAACCATCCATGACCGCCGCCTCCTCCACCTCTCTGGGAAGGGTATAATAGAATCCGAGCAGAATCATAATCGTAATCGGCATATTGAATGCAATGTAAGACAGGATAACCGATAGGGGATGATCCGTGAGATTCAGCTTCAGAAACAGGCTGAACAGCGGGATCAGTGTGGAGTGCACAGGAATCATCAGCCCCACCATGAACAGCCCCAACACCAGTGAACGCCCCTTCCAATGCATACGTGTGATAGCGAAGGTCACCAAACTGGCAAACAGAACCGTGAACACCACTGAAACCACCGTAATCCATACACTGTTGAAAAAGTATAAGCTGATATTGCCTTCTGTCCATACCTTGACATAGTTCTCCCAGCGCGGCGTAGCCGGGAGCGCAAAAGGCGCCATGTCGAATACTTCCTGATTATTTTTGAGCGAGAATAGCAGCAGCCAGACTAATGGCAATATTTGAAGCAAAGCCACCAGGGACAGGAGCACATACAGCAGGACATACCCGAATCTTCTCAGCAATGCCGAGCCTGGGCCTGTCTCCGGATGGACTGGCAGCCGAACAGCCGTGTCTGTCTTCACCGAAATGAACCTCCTTTCATTTTACATCGCGTCAGGAATACTGAATTGGTTCTTTGGAGGCTGTCACCTTGCGGAGCAGCCATGTAACGACCAGGCAGATCAGGAGCAGGAAGAAGCCCACAGCACTGCCGTACCCAAAGTCAAAGCTACGAAACGCCTGACGATACATGTAGGAGGCCATCACTTCGCTGGAGCCGTTCGGGCCTCCATCCGTCATGACGTAGATGAGGTCAAAATACTTGAGTGAGCCCACTACAGCCAGCACAATGGTTACCTTGATCACTTCCGTAATCAGCGGCAGCTTGATGCGGAACGCAATCTGCCACGGATTTGCGCCGTCAATCCGGGCGGCCTCGACCAGCGACTCCGGGATATTTTTCAGTGCTGCATAATAGATCAGAATATAGAAGCCCGCGTACTGCCACAGAATTGGTACAAACAGCGCATACAGCACGAGCGATGGCTCCGCCAGCCAGGCTGGCGGATTACTTAATCCTATCGCTTCCAGAAACGTGTTCAGTACACCGTTGCTGGGATGATAGATTTTCAACCATAACTGGGCGATAGCGACCGAAGACAGCAGCATCGGAATCAGATATATCTTTCGAAACAGATTTGCGCCCTTGATCTTGCCCGACAGCACCAAAGCAATCATCAGATAGCCGATGAGGCTCAGCGCGGAGAACAAGGCCAGTAAAAAAGTATGATTCGCACTCTGCCAGAACGTTCCGTCCTGAAGCAGCCTGCTGTAATTATCCAATCCAATAAATGTCATTGCACCAATCCCATCCCATTGCATCAAGCCATAATACCCAGTGAGTACAATCGGGATGTAGATTAAGACCAGCAGCAGAAGCAGTCCAGGAAGCACGTACAACGCAGCAACCAGACGGTTTGACATGACTCTGTTCAAAACATGAACCTCCCTTCAAGCAATCAAGCATCCAAGTGGGGTAAGTGAGGGGTACATCAGTTGCCTTTATCAATCGCTGCCTGATGATTTTTCACAAAGTCCTCCGGTGTCACGGCTTTGCCAAACAACGCCTGAATCATATCCAGATGGGCCTGAGCTGCTGCCGGTTTCATCTGAACGTCTGCAAAGAGTGTCAGGCTGCTCGCCTGATTCAACTCGTTCAGCAGATCGATATAGAGCTGAGGCAGCTGTACTGCAGCTGTATCGACTTTGGTCGCCGGAATGACCCCTGCTTCGGTCACGGAGCTTTCGCCCCATTTTTCCACAAAATACTGCACAAACTTCTGTGCTTCGTCCTTCACTTTGGAGTTCTGGGCCACGAACAGACCTACGCCCGGTCCGCCTACCCAACTATTAATATCACTCTTTCCGCCTTCCATCGTCGGGAACTTGAAGAATCCGATCTTATCCTTAAATTCCTGCGGAATGTCCGGGTTGGTTGTAAAGTTCGGCAATTCCCAAGTACCCATTAAATACATGGCTGCCTTTTCATTCATGAATTCAGATTTCCCCTCATCGTTGGACAGCCCGTTAAAGCCTTTGTTAAAGGCGTTCATATCCACGAGCTTCTGTACTTCTGCAGCAGCCTGTGTCAGAGCAGGGTCGTCAAACTTGCCGGATCCGCTAATTGCCTTTTCCAGCGCATCGCCGCCTAAGCGATTTGCCAGATACATGTACCAGAGTGAGCCGGTCCAACGATCTTTGTTCCCCAGTGCGATTGGCACTTCGCCGTTCTCGGTCAGCGTGTTCAGCACATTCAGGAATTCATCGTATGTGGCTGGCGGCTGCAAATTATATTTGGCAAAAATAGCTTTGTTATAATAAATGGGTGAGATGTTCAGTTCGATCGGGAGTGCATACGTTTTACCTTCTACAGCATAAGCTTCTGTCGTTCCGGCAATAAACTTCTCGCCCAGCGATCCATTCAGCAGATCATCGAGTGGTGCGAACAGATTACCCTTGACATAGGGTTCCAGAAATCCCGCGGCCCAGGTTACCCCTACATCAGGAAGTTCATTGGATGCGGACAGGATTTTCAGTTTGTTCTTGTATTGTTCATTCTCCAGCACTTCCTGCTTGATGGTTACATTTGGATTATCCGTCTGATACTGCTGGATAATATCGTTGACCAGTTTGTTCTGCTGTGCAGAACTGCCGGCTGGCCAGAGGTGCATAAATTTCAGGGTCACCTTTCCGTCAGCGCCGCTGCCACTAGCATTACCACCGGATTCACCGTTTCCACCAGAACCCGCATTATTGCACCCCGATAAAATGACAGCGAGAACCAGCGTCCATGACAGAAGCATTGCCAGCGTTTTTTTGCTCATAATTCCAGCCCCCAATAGTGGTTTTTCGGTTAATGTAACCGCTTTAACAAAATTGTAGCATGGGCACAATCACTCCATAAGACCAGGATGATTTGGAAAAACTCCACTATTTTAAGGTGTATTTGTTAGTTCTTTTCATGGACAGAATGACGGTATTTGCTGGGACTAAGCCCCTCCAGACTTTTGAATACCTTGATAAAATATTTATCCGTCTGGTATCCGACTCGCTCGGCTACCTCCGAGATCGGCAGGGCGGTCTGCACCAGCAATTCCTTCGCTCGCTGGATCCGTTTGCGCGTCAGATATTCACTGAAATTCAGCCCGACCTGCTCCTTGAACAGTACGCTGAAATAACTGGAATTCAGATGCAGGGAATCGGCAATTTCACGCATGGTCATGTTCTCCCCGAGATGTGCTTCAATGTAAGCCAAAGCTTCGCCAATCGGCGTATCCCCGCGCTGTTCCCTTCGCTCCCTGACATCGATCAGCTTGGGATCAACCATCTTCTGCATTGTTTGAATACGCCGCTGTTGTTCACTGACAAGCAGTGCCTTCTGTACCGTTTGAAGGAGCTGCTCTTTATCAATCGGCTTGAGCAGATAATCGACCACACCGAGCTTGATCGCCTGATGGACATA
Organism: Paenibacillus xylanilyticus; assembly: GCF_047246825.1. Taxonomy (GTDB): domain Bacteria; phylum Bacillota; class Bacilli; order Paenibacillales; family Paenibacillaceae; genus Paenibacillus; species Paenibacillus xylanilyticus_B. Next base: position 430,721 of record NZ_JBFOLB010000003.1, read on the forward strand.
ATTAAAGTCCGCATACCCCGACATAATGAGGACAGCCGGTTTGATGGGAAACTCCTGAATGGCCTCCACCAGCGACAAGCCTGAGAACTCCGGCATGCGTACATCGGTGATTAGGAGGTCTGCAGGCTGGCTGGCGAGCCATTCCCTGGCTTCAACACCACTTGCGGCTGTCTGGATCTGATTCCTTCCCGCAGACCATCCCTCCAGCGTCTTGCGAATGCCTTCTCTCGTGCGCGGCTCGTCATCCACAATCAGAATCGTTTTCTCATGAATCATGTGCAGCCCCCGTTTCCCTCGGAATTTCAAAACTTATGACTGTTCCTATCCCCTCTTCGCTCTCCACTACAAGTTTGGCTGAGTCACCCAGTTGGCTGCCAAAATAAACTTTCAGCCGGCGATGCACGTTGAGCAGTCCCACTCCGGTTCCTTTGCCGGACATAGCGGGACCACCATCCAGAGCGTACTGGATGGATTGGAGACGCCCCTCATCCATGCCCGGCCCATTATCGCGAACCTCGACGCGTACCGGACCTTCTGCCGAGGAAGGTTCAACACAGATCTCCACCTTTCCCGGTCTTAACGTACTTTCAATCCCGTGCAGTATCGCATTTTCCACTAATGGCTGTATGAGCAGCTTAGGGATGGGTACACTGCGCAATTCCTCGCTCAGCCTGATCTCCCACTGCATCCTCTCGCCCAACCGCATCTGCATAATCTTCAAATAACGCTCTGCGTGCTCCAGCTCATCAGCTATCGTGACCCATTCATCCTGATGAGGACTGGAGATGATGTAGCGAAACAGCCGGGACATCGCTACCACCATACGTGACATTTCCTCGTCCCCCTTCTCCTCCAGTGACCAATAAAATGCCTCTAACGTATTGAATAGAAAATGGGGATTAATCTGGGATTGCAGCGCCTTCAGCTCGGCCCGGGACTGCATGACTTCCTTCTCATGCACCACCCGGGTCAATTCGTTCTGTCTGTAGACCATCTGGTTATAAACGTCATTCAGTTCATTGATCTCCATCGTGGAGCTGACCATCAGATTGGGTCTCATCGCCCCCGGCTGTGCCCCGCGCATGGCCCGCATCAGCCGAATCAGCGGACGTGTAATCATCGTGGATAGAAAGAATGACATCACGAGAAACAGCACCACGCCAATGATTCCCGAAACGAGCAAGGCTGTTCTCAGGATGGATACGCCTTCGGTCGTTTCTCCTAGCGGTGTCAGCACAGCAAGTGTCCATCCCGTCAGCTCGGACTTATGCCGGACAACGATATAGGATTCCTCTCCGTTCTGAACGACGGACCCACTGTCCATGATGGCCTCGGGATCAAGGTTAATCTCCAGATTGGAAGTCACCACTTCACCATCTCCGTCCAGCAACAGGATGGAATCCTGCAAACCCTCTGTCTCATCCGAATCATTCAGTTGAAAAAAACTGCGCTGCATCCGCACCACAACATAGCCCCCATGTTCAAAGGCATGATCCAGCAGGTTGATTCGACGAATGGCGAGAAGGACACCCGGATCTTCAGGGTCAGAGCCTGCCCACACTAATCTGCCTTTGCCTTCGTCCGCTTGGGTGATCCAGCTGCGCTCCACTCGGAGATCCAGGGATCGGTCATCCATCGGGAAAATACGGTTGTATCCAGTTGTGTAGATCTCCATACTTTGTGCCCCGTTAATAAAACATTGATAGCTGCCTGCAATCTGCAGCAGTGCTTGGCGTTGGTTAAAGGTGGCAGGTTTGCCCCGCTTCTCGTCACTGAGCAGACGCTGCACGTACGAATCATCCGCGACCTGAGCCGTCAGGGAGTTCACTTGTGCAATGAGCGCATCCAATCGTCCACTGGCCTGTACTGCGGTCTGATGGATATGTTTCTCGGCATTGCTCTTCAATAACGCAGCCACCCGGTCATAGGCCGTTACACCTGCGAGCAGCAGAACGATGAGCATCACCAAGACGAAACCGACGAAGATCTGATTGCGAAGCGAGTTAAAGCGCCCTGTTTTCCCCTGCAACTTCTCCAATTCTCCTTTCTGCATATAAAAGAAACCACCATCTTACGCCCTTGCTCTTGGAGACTGAGTACGACCGATGCTGGATTCTTCCATTTATTTAATTAAAGCGCTTGCAAAAAAAATAGCTCACTTTCTTTGTTTATCGATTAAACTAACGAATAAAAAATAGCACAGTTTCCTGGGTTAATCAATCCGTTTGAATCGTTCAGAATGCTTTCTTAAAATGAAAAAAGAGAGGAGGACCTCTTAGGGTCCGCCTCTCTATAGTCATATCCCTTTATTCATTTAACAGAACCTTGGGTCACCCCGTTAATGATCCACTTCTGAGCAAACAGATAGATGATAATCATCGGCAGCAAGGCCAGCAGGTACGACGCAAACGCCAGGTTGAAGTCGGTATTGAATTGACCCTGGAAGACGTATTGCACCAGTGGCAGTGTGTACTGCGCCGGGTCACTGATAATAATGAGCGGCAGGAGGAAGTCGTTGTAAGTAGACAGACATGTCAGAATACCAACCGTGGCACTGATCGGTGCCATGAGCGGGAAAATGATTTTCCAGAACGTTCCCCAGGTTGTCGCTCCATCCACAAAAGCTGCTTCTTCCAGCGCCACCGGAATGGACCGGATATATCCAACATAAACGAATACGTTAAAGGCGAGTCCATACACCGTATGTAATAAGGTAAGGCCAAGCAGATTCGTCATGTCCAGCGAAGACGTCAGTTTAACAATCGGCAGCATGATGATCGGAAACGGAATGAACATCGCACTGACGAAGTAGTAGTACAGCCCTTTGAAAAACTTCCGTTTCTCCATATTGCGCGCGATCGCATAGGCAACCATGGAGTTACTTAGCAGTGTCAAAATGACGGTAGATGCGGTAACGATGGCACTGTTACGGAACGATTGGAAGAAGTTTGTCATGTCGATGGCGCTTGCGAAATTCTCCCAGTGCAGCGTAGTCGGGAAGGCAAATACTGACTGAGCCATTTGCTCCGGATTTTTCAAGGCGATCGTTACCGTCATATAGAGCGGGAACAGGATAAACAGAGTACCCAGAACAACGAGCAGCATAACGAGCCAGTTTGTACGTATACGGCTTCTCATTACAGATCCATCTCCCTTCTTTGCAGGAACCGGATTTGCAGAATCGAAATCACCGCAATAACGATGAAGTAAATAACCGAGTTCGCAGATTGATACGCATATTCGCCGCCTTCAAATCCACCCGTATAGATCAGGTGGGAAATGGATTGCGTCGCCCGGCCAGGTCCCCCGTTGGTCAAGGCTACGATCTGATCGAAGACCATCAGGGAGTTTTTCATGGCCAGCACCATATTAATGGTGAAGAACGGGGCAATCAGCGGGAACGTGATGCTCCAGAATTCGCGCCATTTGCCCGCACCGTCGAGGTTGGATGCCTCGTACAGCGTCGTTGGTATCGTTTGCAATCCCGCCAGATACAGAATCGTATTCAAGGCTACAGACTGCCAAACCGCCACGATAACGATCCCGATCCAAGCCAAACTTTCGCTACCGAGGATGTTGGTCGATAAGGCGTTGATTCCCAAGTTTTGTCCCCAGATCGGAAATACGTTGGAGAACAGGTAGTTAAATATGTAACCTACAATCAATACACTCAGGATATTCGGCAGGAAGTAAATGCCCCGGAAAAAGTTGCGGAACTTGATCTTGGCATTCAGCCCGAGTGCGATGAGCAGGCTCAGAATATTCGTCAGGATCGTCACCACAATCGCAAACTTGAACGTAAACCAGTAGGCATTGCCCACATTGTCATCCTGAAACAGATTGAAATAGTTTTTGAAGCCAACAAAATCATAACCTTTCCCGAAACCGTTGTAGTTCGTAAAGGAATAATAAATTCCCTGGAGAGCCGGCAGCGTCATAAATACGAAGAACAATATCACCGCCGGAACCGTCATCCAGTAATAGGGTGCGATACGTTTGTTCATACTCCATCCTCCTTCGGGCAAGGCTTAACGCCGGTTCGCTACCTTGTCCCATTCTTTGTCGAGTGTATCCAGATAGTTGTCGATGTCTTTGTTCTGCAAAAAGGACTGTACGATGGAATTCAGCTGCACCGCAGCCGGAATATAGTGATCGGCAAAATCAATAACTTTGCCCTGCTCGATATATGGCGTCAGCTCCTGCACCGCCGGGTCGTCCTGCTCCACGCCTTCGACCGCCGCAAACAACGTTTGCTCTTCAATGTATTTCCCGATATTTTCGGGTTCCAGCAGAAATGCGATAAACTCTTCAGCCTGTTCCCGGTTTGGCGTATCCGCCGAGATCGTAAACAGGGAGTCAATGCCGTTTACCAACTTGATCTGGCTTGGATCATTTCCGGTCGGGAACGGGAAGAAACCGATATCCACATTCGGATTCGCTTTGCGAATCTCGGAGATCGCCCAGGTTCCCTGGATATACATGAATGCTTCGCCGTTGGCAAAAGCCCGGTTACCGTCGGAATAGGCCTTACCGAAGTTATCGCCATGACCGTAATTCATCAGTTCAAGCTGTTTCTCGGCCACTTCGCGGTATTTCTCCTTGAAGGTTACCTTGTTCTCGCGTCGATCCAGATAGAAATCAATACCGACCAAGTTAGGTCCGAGTGCATTGAACGGCAGATTCGTCTGCCAGTCATCCTTGTATGTGAAGTAAAATGGAATTTTGCCCGAATCCTTGATCTTTTGAGCGGTAGCAATCAGCTCGTCCCATGTCTTGGGAACGTCGAGTCCCATTTCCTTAAACAGCGTTTTGTTGTACATGATGCCGTTTGCATTTGTTGCGTAAGGAATGCCTGTCACTTCCTCCATGCCCGTGACATCCTTCAGCATTTGTATGTAATTCGGATCGATTGTCTTGGTCAGCGAGCTGTCCGTCAGATCGGCAAAAATCTCGCTCTGAGCCAGAATCGAATATGTATCGGTTGCACCCATGGCCATAATATCCGGCACATCGTTCTTTACTACACGGGTCTTCAACACAGTTTCCGCATCTGGCGGATTCACCTGAGTGACCTGTATATCCGTATGCTCCGCATTGAATGTTTTGATCAATTCGTCAAAGGTTGCTTTGGCTTCAGGTTTGTTTTGGAAAAATTCAATCTGTACTTTGCCACTCGCGCTATCCCCGCTTGTACAGGAAGATAGAAGCACAGCCATTATTCCACATAGCAACATTGTCCCGAGTGCCTTGGTAAGCGATGTTCTCATGTTGTACCTCCCTCAGCATTATATACGTAAAGATTTACCCATTTAACTGGTGGAATAACCACATGGTTAATCCTTACACACAGTCCATGGTATAAGGATGGGCTAATTTACCCTTTTATATTTCTAAAACGGTTTCGACAAAAATGAATCATGGTGTTGTTTTCCAAGGGTACTGTCCGCATAACAAAAAGAAGGACATTGGATAGTCCAATGTCCTTCTTTATTTCAATTCACGTAATTACAAAAAATTGATTTATTTCGCTTTAAGAACGTTCAATTTTGGGCAATGCGTTGCGCAATCGCTTGGCCCGGTGACTCCGGTATGCTCGGATTAACATGCCGATCACCAGGAGTACCACACCGATGTTAATGGCTACATCCGCCAGGTTAAGAATCCCCCGGCCGGATGGAAATACGAGGAAATCTGTGACCTTCGCATAAACGAAACGATCAATGGCATTCCCCAGAGCTCCACCAACCATGAAACCTGCCCCGGCCTGCATCCAGAAACCGCGAATTTCACCTTTTTTCCGGTAATACAGAATACCTGCAATAAACAAAATGGCGACTACGCCGAACAGACGCGCATTTCCCTGAAACAGGCTGCCCGCCATCCCGCTATTCTCATAATGCTGCAGCTGCATGCCCGAGTCACCGAGCCTCATCATGTCGCCAACTTCCATATACATCCTCACTGCCATCTTGGTTCCCTGATCCACCAGCGTAACCAGCAATGCTATAAAATAAAACAGCATATCGCCTCTCCTCCTGCCTAACTTCGCTTAGTCATATTATGTTAACCTGTGGGATCTCCAGTGTATGTTCCCTTCACTTTAACACAGCCGAACTCGTCTCTCCAAATGGATTGGCACGATAACCAAGCAGGGAAACGATTACCGCCCAAAACCGTACCCGGCAGGGACCACACTGATCCGTGTCGAATGTAGACATGAACTATACATGCAAAGGGGCTGCCTGTAAATTGAACCTAACGATGACAGAGAAACTAAAGGAAATGCAGCAGGAAGAAACGGACTTGGTATTTCATACATTCGACTCTGAACGGGCACTCCAGCTCGGACTCCATTTGATCGAGGAAGCCAAACAACGCTCACAGGCGGTTACGATCGACATCACACTTCAGGGGCATCGACTTTTTTTACATGCCATGGAAGGCACTCATCCAGACAATGAAGATTGGATTCGGCGCAAAAATAACGTGGTGAACCACTTTTCCTCCAGTTCATGGCATACCGCTCTGCGTCTGCGCAGTGAGAATAAAACACTTGAACAGAATTTTGGCCTGCCTTCATCTGACTTCGTACTGGCTGGAGGTGCTTTTCCATTGATTGTGGAGGGTAAGGGACAAGTCGGCACCATTACGGTATCCGGTCTGCCAGATGAGGAAGATCATGATCTGGTGACCACCGGAATCCGCTCATTTCTGTTGCAGCAAGGCTAACCTGGGTATACAAAAAAAGTACACCTGATGCTTATGGATCAGGTGTACTTGCCATGTCACAGCAATCCTTCCGATAAGTCAGACAATCATTATCAACGATTAGGAAGGATTTTTGCATTTCATAAGTTGATATATATTGCTAAACCTACCGGACATTATTCCGGTAATCGGAAATATGGCCCAGGTATTTCCGGGTTATTGAATAGCAGATAGAACATCCAGCAGCATGGATTTAAATTTCGGACGATCGATGGCCTCGCATACGCGTACGTTGGGCTCTTTTCCGAAACGTCCATTGATGTCCACTACGCTGTATCCACGCGTCAGCTTTCCCGCCGCTTCCACATCCACATAATACTGTCCCGATTTGGTCATGAGTGATTCGTCTGCAGCTACTGCCATCAACAATGTATCCGGGTGTGTAGTACCATTCAGCTTATGTACCGATTTGTTGAACTGCATGACCACTTTGTTAATTGCCGTGAAAAAGTCTGCTCCAGCTGTGCCAAGAGCCGCAATTTCTGCATGATCGTCATCATCCATGACGGAGTATTGGGTACACATCTCCCAGCCAACCATCGTTGTGGGAATGCCGGCGTGCAGTACGATCTTGGCTGCCTCAGGGTCCACATAGAAGTTGTACTCCGCAGCTGGTGTAATGTTACCCAGTGCATTATTCGTTCCGCCCATGATGTAGAGATGAGCAATCTCCGGAATAATGGTCGGGTCCTTTTGAATCGCCATCGCAATGTTGGTCAGAGGGGCAATGGCAAGAAGAGAGATCTCTCCCGGATTGGCATGCACTTTCTCAATGATAAAATCAACCGCATGGCCGCTCTCGGGACGCTGATCTGCCTTGGGAAAATGCGCGCCGCCCATGCCATCGTCACCATGCACGTCTTCCACTGTGCGGTGCTGTGCCTGCCCATAGGCCATTAGTGGACGTTCGCATCCTTTATATACAGGCACCTTGCCGCCATGTCCAGCAACCTGTACGGTGTACAGGGCATTTTCAACCTCTTGGTCAAACTGAACGTTCCCACCCGTAATTGTGATGCCTTCCACCTGAAAATGGTGCAAAGCCGTCAGGATCGCAATCGTATCGTCTCCTGCTGTATCTGTATCGATGATGACTTTTCTCATGATGCTGCGCTCCTTCTTCCGTTTGATATTCATTCCAAAAATAAACACTAGGGTTTATTTTACATCAAAAATGTACCAATGACGATGGAAACACCGATGATAATGGAACGCAGCAGCTGTGCCACCGCCATATTGCCTCTTGCGATCTCTTCACATACACGCATTTTTGGAATCAGGAAATCAAATATAATATAGACCAGACACAAAATAATGATTCCAAGCACAGACCACAGCAGCATATCCAGCCACGAATGCGTGGAGAAGGATACCATTCCTACAATGATGCATAGTCCCAACAGCTTGCTGCCCATGTACATGCCCGCCGCTTCGTTGCCTTTGGCGATTTCCTCACTATCGTTATACCGGGTCAATTTGCTAAAAGCAAAATACCCACATACCAATACAACCAGCAGAATGCCAATACCTATCACAACATTCAGCAGGTTCAGTCCCAAGTTCTCCATTCCTACTCCTCCTCATTATTCATTACGTTCATTGACTGCAGCTGCACAATAATAAGCCATATCTCCGGTTACTTTCTCACCGATCCGGGGCAGCACGCCGGCAAAACATCCACCGATGACAAACACACCTGTAAGCAGATAGCCGCTATAATCCCCGTCCTCTGTCTGAATCACCGCCTGCTCCATCGGAACAAGCTGCTGATAGATCTTCGGTTGATTGTTATAATAGGCTGCCATTTCTTCATCTTCATCCGGTCCTGCCGTGTTAATCTCCGTTTCCTCGCCCAGCAAAAGGGTGCCTCGACCCTCACGGCCCCAATAACTTTTCTCTACATAAGGAGTGGATTCCAGCTCAAAGGGTCCTGCTTCAAAATAGGTGGGCAGCAGATACCGTGAAATTGAATCCAGTTCTGCATCGGTAAACAGCCGAAAACCGCAATACTCTGGCGTCTGCTCATTGCGTTCATAGAGTGACCAGATTGCAGCCATGAAGCCTTTGCTCTGCATCAGGACATGCTGTACGGGGTTCATCAGGCCAAGACGACCTTCCTGTACCAGTTCTAGCAGAGCTGCACCGATGTCCACACCTGTTGTCTCATCCCGATCATCCACAAGGTACTCCAGCGGATAGAGGCGGTACAGCAGCTGAATCTCATGTCCATCATGATACAGCGCATCGCCTGGAATAATCTCCAATTCCTCCAGGGGAGCGTAGCGTACCTCATACCCGGCTTCCCGGCAGCGTTCCATCAGGTATTCCGTATTGGTCCGATCCTCCACATGCTCACCAAATGAAGTAAACGTCACGGGCCCTTGCAGCCCTTGCCCGGCATATTCCTCCAGCCACTTACGGAAGCAATTCCGGATACATGCATCCATGTTTGCGGATGGCGCAGCTAATGCAGCATCTTCAGCCATGCCTACCAGAATACGCTCCAGAACGGCCGCTTCGGGTATGCCTGTAGGCGTGTCGGTATTATTTTCGATACACTTGAACCCGGCCTCACCGATAATCCAGTCCTGACGTGTAATGCCACCGGCCACGGTCTCCATTCGAGCTGCCGCAATTAGTCCTGGGTGAATACCCAGCTGGTGTTCCAGGAAGCTGTCCGGCATATACTGCTGGATAAACCGCATGACTTTGCAATATATCCCGTCGATCTGCTCAACTGCATACTGCAGCTCATGTATCTCTTCAGGGGTATACATCGTCAGCGCAGGTACACAATATTGCTTGCCATACATCCGGTGATAGGGGACATGCTGCCCAGCTTCGCCCGCAAACACCTCTTCGTGACGATAGGGCAATGAGTGTATTTGCCTCATAACATTAGCCTCCCGAACTGCGGAAGAAGCTGCCAAAGCCGCTCGATTTGGACTTTGATTTACTATAGGAGCTGTTCTTGCTGCTGCTACTGCCGCCGTATGAGCCACCATAATAATAATGGCCACTGCTGGAATCGTACTCACATCCGGTATCATATTCCGGGTCACACTCGTCGTTGCTGCCGCAACCGGACAACACTGCAGGCACGGCGAGTATCAGGGAAAAGGCAACCAGCTTCGCCCGTGACCCCGGTTTGGCCGTGTTATTCCGCTCTTCTTCTGACATTACAGATCTACCTCCTTCATGAAAAATAACACTTTCCTGCGATCCGCATCGAGCACGGAATACACAAATTCATAGGTCGTTCCGCTACGCACCATGTAGTGGTCCAAGAGCCGTTCGGCAAGTTCCATCGTATACGAAGAGGAATCTGCCAGATCGAGCTCCTGAAATGCCTTTCCATTCCACAGCATATACTCTGCGCTGTACATGGAGGTCATTTTGCACATGGCCAGTGCAGCGTCCGCAATCGCTGTACCGTAGTCTGCAGGCATCTGGTTGTTGTACGCAGTCACATAGATGGCATGATCCCGAAGATCCTCGCATTCATTGGACAGGTGGGCCCACAGTTTGTTTTTCATCAGGGTTGCATCCACCAGTTTGCGCATAAACAGTTCATCCCGAGTAACGGATACCTGCTCCAACTGCCCCGTCTCAACCTGCCGATCATCCGACCAGCTTCGATAAGTCAATGCATAATAGATAACGATAACCTCCCTTTTGTGTAGCTCTAAGATGAGCCGCTTCAAATCATACAAACGTATTTAACGCACGAGAAGGGAAAAAGTTACACTATTCTCCATGACATGTAAATAAGGACATGTTGCAAATGAATGGTTCGCTAGACGATCGACCATGTGGCAGGTTGCTACCACTATCCAAAAATAAAAAAGCCGGAGACATTCTCCGGCCTTGCAAAACAGATTCGATGTCCAGCTATACTCACATCTCAGCCCATTGGGCCAACATCTCATTGTATTCACCGGACAGCTGCTCACGCTCGTTCCATAACTGTTCCAGATCAGGTGAATTGGCCAGTAATTCAAGCTGCTGATCCAGCTCCTGAATCTGCGCCTCAAGACGTGCCAGTTTTTGTTCCAGCTGCTCGGCCGACTGCCTTTTCCCCGTACCGTTCCCCGCTTGATGGGAAGCAGACTGATCCTTTGATTTGACACTTGCCCGAGATGGAATTGCAGCAGTAACGGTATGCTGAAGAGCTGCTGCTCCTGCACGCGCCTGCAGATCAAGCTTTTTCTCCCGATAGTCTTCATAGTCTCCGAGATAAGTGGTCATCTCCCCGTTCTCCAGTTCCCAGACACGTGAAGCGAGGCGATTCACGAAGTAACGATCGTGAGAAATGGCAAGCACCGTACCTCCAAAATCCACCAGCGACTCTTCCAGCGCTTCTCTTGAGGCGATATCCAGATGGTTGGTCGGTTCATCGAGCAGCAGCACATTGGGTTTGCGCTGCACCAGCAGAGCCAGCCGCACACGGGTCCATTCACCGCCGGATAGCTGACCTACCGAGCGAAATACGTCTGCGCCATAGAATAGATATCTGGCGAGGATTCCACGCGCTTCGCCTTCTTCCACACCTGCCTCCAGGCGGAAATACTCAAGCACACTCAGCTTCGGATTGGAAGGCTCCTCCTGTTGGGCCAGATAGCCCACATCCACGCGTGCTCCCCATTCAAGCTGGCCGGCAGTCGGCTGCTCCTCTCCAAGCAGGAGCTTGAACAATGTGGTCTTGCCTGAGCCGTTACGGCCAATCAGGGCAATTTTGTCCCCATGCTCAAGTAAACCTGAAACACCGCGCAGGATCGGACGTTCTCCATAGGCCTTTTCGACCTGTTCGAGCACCGCCACCCGGCGTCCCGTCCGGTCTGTAGGACGTACATCGAAATCCGCATTGCGCCGCTCCAGCACTGGCCGCTTCACCTGCTCCATCCGCTCCAGTGCTTTGCGCATCGAAGCGGCCCGCCGGAAGAATTTCTCGTTCCCGCCGATGCGTCCCCATTCCTCCAGCTGGCGAATCGTTTCCTTCATTTTCTTCATGACCTTCTGCTGTTCCTTGAACTCTTCAAATTGCTGCAGCAGCCGTTGTTCCTTCACTTTCATGTATTCCGTGTAGCCGCCAGCAGACGTTTGCGCTTCGCCATCCTCCAGCTCCAGCGTTCGGGACACTACCCGGTCCAGAAAATAACGGTCATGGGAGATCAGCACGATTGTGCCCGTATACTCTCGCAGAAATCCTTCCAGCCATTCCACTCGCTCCAGATCAAGGTGGTTGGTCGGCTCATCCAGCAGCAGCAGATCAGGAAGCACGATCAGCTGTGAAGCGAGCACAACCCGGGTCTGCTCTCCCCCGGACAGGGAACCGAACCGCCAGCCGTAGTGCGCTTTGGCGATATCCAGACCGTCCGCCACCTGATCAATCCGAGCATCCATCTCATAACCGCCCTCACGTTCAAACTGCTCCTGCAGTGCGGCATATCTTTTCAACAGACGGTCCAATTGGTCTGGATCTGCTGCATAGTCCGGGTCAGACATCTGCTGTTCCATTTCCTTCATTCGGCTGCGGCACTCCGCAAGCTCCTTGAATCCAAGCCCCAACACGTCCAGTACCGAATGATCATCCAGTCCTTCCGGAACCTGAGCCACATAGCCGATCCGTGTATCTTTCTTGATCATCAATTGCCCTTCGTCCGGCTGATTCAGCCGGGCCATCAGGCGCATGAGTGTTGTTTTGCCGCTTCCGTTGCGGCCGATCAGGGCGACCTTGTCACCCTCCATGATTTCAAAGGTAATGCCGTCCAGCACCAGATGTGCTCCGTGATATTGTGTCAGTTGTTGCGCGCTAATGATCATCATAATAAGGTTCCTCCTATGGTATGGAAGATCCTGACCGCAACACAAAAAGAGCCGCAGAGGTTAGCTCCGCGGCCCTTCAGAATTCAAGCAAAATTGCTTATCGTCCGAATGAGGTCAAGGCAGGCATCTTCTCGCAATGGTTAACTTCCGTATATTCAAAATTGGACAGACTTCTCCCGTTGTAGAAAAAAGTGTGAACAATGCCAGCCATAGCAATCGGCAGCTGGCTAATACGGTTGTTAAGCATCTCGTGATTCACCTGTCTTCACCTCCCTTGTCATAATTATTGTCAATATATCACAAACGAATGCATCCCTGCAACCATCCCAATTGCCCAATTCATCCTTATAGAGACTCAACCGTCCCGATCAATTCCTTCCCCGTCGCCGAAGTACCAACTCCGCGATCACAACCGTAATCAGTGTCAGCATTCCCGCTGTACCCAGAGATACGCCGAGCAAGGCATACCCGATACCATTCCATCCCCCAATATCGATGCTAATCATGACCACAATGGCTCCCCCGAGCAAGGCTGCACATGGCAGTATATATTGACCCCAGGTCATTCGCCGTCCCTGCATCCGGTATATAAGCCAAACGATCAATAACTGAACTGCCCACATGCCTAGCGTCCACAGGATGAGTACATCCATCAGGTTCTCCTCCGTTCTGCTGCATGGTCAAACCCCTTTATTACAGCCTTGTCACTTCAACCAATCTGCGAAAAATTTCCGGTAACCTTCCTTCATGATTGTACGCGAGAACGCACCGAACGCATACTCCCGGTTATCTTCCGATACACTTCGCGGTGCTGCCGCGGCCATGTTCACCAGCTCAAACCAGTTATCCTCATTGCCTGCAAAGGCATGTGTGGATCGTATATGACCATAGCACGCATGCTCCGGCTTCACCACCATTTTGCCCATCGCCATCGCTTCCGTCAGAGGCATCGCGAACGTGTCGAACGCTGAACAGCTCCAGTATACCTTGGCAGAGTTCATTAGCGTAAATACCTCATCTTGAGTCAATGCAAACTGAAGTTGTACATTGTCCGGAATATTGTATTTCTTCATGCTCTCCTCGTAACGCCGTCCACCAAATACCATGTAGACTTCCTTGTCCGGGTTCTGCCGTGCATATTCCAGCACCAGATCCGGGCGGCGGTTCGCTTCATCCCGACCGATCCAGAGCACACGGTTATGCACGACCTGACTTGGATCGTAGTGACGATGTGCCAGCTCTTCATTGAAGCCGATGGGAATGACGTTCACGTCATGCACACCGAAATTGCGGCCCAGCTCTGTTTTTAGAAACTCCGTCTGCACAATTGCTTTATCGACCATCGTATAGAATGGCTTCATCATCTCATACCCTGTTAGCGCCGGGTCAGGGAAGCTGTGCGGAAACAATACACTCTTCGGCAAGAACATTTTGAGAAACGTAAAACCGGATACGGTGTAGATGACATGCTCTATATTTTGGCTGTAGATCTGGTCGAGTACGATGTCGTAATTCACCAGGTCACCCTTCTCATGCTCATAACCTGGCAGCCAGTCGTACCCGCTCACATGGCGCTCCGGCGATATGAACACAATATCCACCCCCAGCTCCAAACCAATCTGCTTCAGGCGATCGGCGAATACGCGCGGCCCCTGTGCTTCGGTGAATTGAATTTTACGCATAACGAGTCCAACCTTACGCATGTTCTGCCCCCTCATTTCTATTCCGTAAATAACTGTTTCATGCACTGTTCCAGCGTTGCTGCCGTCTCATTCCACTGATTGCGCAATTGCTCCTCGGGCCATACACAATCCGGATTCTCCATATCAGAATCGATCAATCGCAGCATCCAGAGAGAAAATACAATGGCGTACGCTTCATACCATCTTTTGAAAGAGTCCCTCTGTACTTTTCTACCGAGGCACTCCAAGCCGTCCAGATATACCTGAATCACTCGGTCCCGCAGCTGCGAGGTAACATGTCTTGGGAACAGTGGATGAGACAGATCAATCAAATGATACAAATCCCAGAGCGGTATATTGAGATGGGCATGTTCCCAATCGATAATGACAAGTCTGCCATTCACATCTGCCATATTGCCGGGATGCAGGTCCCCGTGACACAGAACCAGCGGAAGTTCTGTCTCTGCCGTTTGAATCAGTGTTGTAATCTCGGCCCAGCCGGATGCAGACAGCGTCATTCCAAGCTTGGACAGCAAGTCACCCGTTGATTCCTTGGCATCCAAGAGATCTTCAAGCATGTTACCAATTGGCGGCTTCTGACCTACACGCGGCAGCTCGTCCCAACGGGATGCCCAGAGCGTATGCCATTGCGCCATATGCACCGCAGCAGACAGCATCGTATTTTCCTGCGAATGGTGCACCAGAGGCCCCAGATCCTCGTAAATCAACCAGCTCCGTTCTGGAGCGATTTCTTCGTTAGAAGAAGCGATTAGCTGCGGATAGATGGATGGCAATACGGATAGTACATGCCGGGATATCCAACGTTCACGCCCGTGCTGTCCGAGATTCGTGAGGGGTTTGAAAATATAACTTTCCCCGGTGTGGACCGTGAATCGCTCCACATACCTGCCGTTCATCCCCTTGTAGAGCCGCTCCCGGCTCGTTATTGACTGTTCATTCAATGTCCCCTCAGCCGTGACCCAGCCATGTGCATGTTCGTTCATGATCAACACCGTCCATTCGTCTTTCCGTGCCTGTTCATTGATATATTCTATTCATCATACGTTGCTGCACACAAGCCTGCAAGCATTGAACAGAGTGCTTTTCGGATAAACCGGCCCACAAAATGAGCATTGAATGAATTCATAAAATTTAAAAAAGTAATCCAAAAAGACGCACATGGAGATAATCCTGAGATCATCTACATTTACGTCTTTTTCTTCGTGATTGCTCCTCTGCATATTCACTTATATCTCGCAATTTGTGAATTGCTCCACACCGAGAAAGGTTAAACTTCGACCGCAATACCTTCATAAAAATGACGAATAACTTTCTCTGCCGGTTTACCATAAACGCCGTATCCGTCATCGGTCAGGGCATCCTGCTCCTGATACAGATGTGCGCTCCAGTCCCACAGGCCAAAGCCACGGACCCACTCCCGCTGGCTGGAATGACGGAACATGGCTTCATAGAACCGCTCCTGTTCCTCCGCATTCACTTCACCTTCTAATCCCCAGTCATTCGGCACCTGCGCCGATCCACTGCGGCTCGGACAGCCCGCTTCTGCAAAGAAAAAAGGTTTGCCATAAGGCGCAATTTCCCGTTCAATGCGATCCAGCTGCGCTTCCCAATCCCCGATAGGATAATACCCGCTCGACGAGATCACATCCACGGCATCCCACCATTTCACATGTCCTTCCTGATACTTGTCGGTGTTGTAGGATACAAGGCCGGAATATACTTCGCGCACTCCCGCGATCACCTCGCGCCACTCCTGATCCCGGCGCTCAGACTGTACCATCTCACAGCCAACGATGAACATCTCGCATTTCTCTTGCTCTGCAATCGCTGCATAGTGCTTCTGATACGCGGTATAGCTGCGGAACCAGTCTTGCCATTTCGGCTCACACGGCACATCGATATCAAAAAAGTTAATGTGTGCACGCCATGTACCATCTGTGCAGTTGACGGTTGGTTTCAAAATGACACGCAGTCCGAGCGTACGGGCATAACGCATCATGTCTACCAATTCATCATCTTCCACCATATGTTCACCCCGGTACTTGACCTCTGTCGCCTGCGGATGATCCTGATGGGCCGCCAATGCAAAAATGACATGTGAACTGCCAGTGCGTTCAGCCATCAGGCGCAGGGATTCTCTTGCTTCCGGCTTGCGGAAGTCCCCCCTGCCGCTCATCCAGCCAAATGTAAAACCTTTGATGTACTCCATTTGCATTTCGCTTTAGAGCCCCTTTCTTGTTCAATTAAAGTTTCCCTTCCTCGCGATCTCCGGCGATCACTTCGTCGGTCTCAATGACGTAGTTCACGATCTCTTCGACGGTTGTATACGCAACGCCAACGTACGTATCTGCAGCACCATAATAGATCGCGATCCGCCCTGTCTCCGCATCATGCAGCGTTGCACATGGGAAGACGACATTATCGACGAACCCTTGCTCCTCATACCATTTCTCTGGCGTCAACACGAAATTGGAGGAACGATACTTCACTTTGGATGGCTCCTCCAGATCCAGAATGACCGCACCCATGCTGTACACCAAACCGTTGCAGGTACCTGTTACGCCATGGTAGAACATCAGCCAGCCTTCAGACGTTTCGATCGGAGCAGGCCCGCCGCCAATTTTGACCGATTGCCACCAGCCCTGGCCGCCTTTGCTCATGACATGACGGTGTTTACCCCAGTACACGAGATCCGGGCTTTCGCTCAGGAAAATATCTCCGAACGGCGTATGTCCACTGTCGCTGGGTCTGGATAACATGACGTAGTTGTCCTTGATTTTGCGCGGGAACAACACGCCATTGCGGTTAAACGGCAGCATCGGGTTTTCGAGACGGACAAACGTTTTGAAATCGTCGGTCTTTGCCAGACCCAGTGCTGCGCCATAGAAATCTGTACACCAGATGATGTAATATGTGTCCTCCACTTTGACCAGACGCGGGTCATACGCATAGTTCGGCATGAAGGAGTCGCCATTCTCATCTACAAAAGCAATGCGCTCCTCCTCAATGGTCCATGATAATCCGTCTTCACTGGAACCCATATGCAGGTGCGGTCGGCCATTAACCGTTTCGGCACGGAATACGCCGATGAACTTCCCTTCATAAGGAACGACTGCACTGTTGAAAATACGGGCAACACCCTTGACCGGGTTACGCGGTACAACCGGATTCGCTGAATGTCTCCATACCGGCCCTTCCGCACCCTCCGGTTTGTCCTCCCAAGGCATATTTGGCAATGCATCTCCAATAATGTGCACACTTTTCGTTTCAACAACTGTCATCGATTCATTTCTCCCTTCGGTGAGAGGTTATGTGAGATGAACTTATGACTTGCACGAGACCACTCCGATGGCAGAACAACCTTCCGATCGCTGTTATCTCCAGATTTTTTTGATTCCCTATGAAAGGGGAAAATCCGGCGATAAAGGCGAACACTCCGTTTCTCCAGGTTTTTTCTGCCCTCTCCGTTCCTGTGCATGTTCATATCCATTTCACGTAACCTTCGTTTTTTTATTTCACGGAGCCTTGCGCGAAGCCGTTATAGATGTACTTTTGTAGCAGCAGGAAGATGATCATCGTTGGAATGATGGCAATCATGATGCCGGCACTGATGACTTCCCACTGGGATCCGAATGGCCCCTTGAATTTGAACAGGGCGGTGGATATGACCTGCAAATCGGTCTTGGGCATGTATAAGAACGGCGTGTAGAAATCGTTGTAAATGTTGACACCCTTCACGATAATGACTGTTACGATGGCTGGTTTCAGGAGTGGCAAAATAATTTTCCAATAGATTGTAAAGTACGATGCCCCGTCCAGCATGGCCGATTCATCCAGCGCATTTGAGATGGAACCCAGGAACTGCAGGAAAATGTACACCGCAATAATATCCGTACCTAGGTACATGACGATCGCGGCCCAACGGGTGTTGAACAGATCCAGTGCGTTAATGATCTGGAACGTGGCGACCTGTGTCGTCACACTCGGAATCAGGGTAGCAAGCAGGAACGCCGCGACCATGATTTTTTTGCCTTTGAATTTGAAACGATCCAGTACATACGCGATCATGGAGCCTGTTAAGGTAGCCCCCACGATGGAGATGATCAGGATAATAATCGTATTTTTAAAACCGACTAACATGTTCCCGTCCACAAAAGCCTTCGTGTAGTTCGCAAAATTGAACCAGTTTTCAGGCGGAGCAAGCGGACTGCTTGTCGCGTATTCGGCATTGGTTTTGAGTGACGCAAACAGAACAACAACGATAGGCACAAGCGCAATGAACGCTGCGAGAATGAGTGAAGCATATTTAAATATGCTCGCGAGGGTGTATTTGAATGGTCGCACGTTCATTCCTCCCCTTTCATGGTGACACGTTGAACCAGCGTAACCAGAATAACGATAAACAGCAGGACGACAGCCATGGCTGATGCCAAGCCCAGTTTGCCATACTTAAAGGCCAAGTGAACGGTCTGAATGACAAACGTCTCACTGCCGTTGGAACCATCCGTCATAATATATGGAATATCGAACGCACTGATTGCGCCGCTGATCGCCAAAATCAGATTGAGCTGCAGGATACGTGTGATGCTTGGCAGGATAATGTGGCGGAATTGCTGCCAGCGATTCGCACCATCGATATCCGAAGCTTCATAGACATCCTTTTGAATGGAAGAGATCGCACCCAGGAAGATGATGAAGTTGAAGCCCATGTATCTCCATACCGATGCGCCTGCAAGAGAGACGTTGATAATATCCGGATTACCGAGCCAGAGTTGGGTGTACTGTCCAAGCCCGATCGCTTGCATCAGTGTATCCAGTGTGCCGTCCGGCTTAAAGAAGAACAGGAAGATAAATCCGATCGCTACCCCGTTTAATAAATAAGGGAAAAACAGTATGCCTTTGAAAAAGTTTTTGCCTCGGATTTTGAAACTCAGAATCGTTGCAAAGTATAGGGCCAAGCCCATTTGCACGAAGGTAGCCACAAAATAATACAAACTGACTATAAACACCTTAAAGTATTCTGGATCACTGAAAATCCGCGTGTAGTTTTCGAATCCGACATAGTCGAACCTTTTGCTGTAACCATTCCAATCGGTAAAACTGTATTTGAACATGTTAATGACTGGCAAGTAAGCAAACGTGAACAGCAGTGCCAACGGAATGA
The DNA here is from genome assembly GCF_047246825.1 of Paenibacillus xylanilyticus. Taxonomy (GTDB): domain Bacteria; phylum Bacillota; class Bacilli; order Paenibacillales; family Paenibacillaceae; genus Paenibacillus; species Paenibacillus xylanilyticus_B. The sequence continues at coordinate 450,182 of NZ_JBFOLB010000003.1, forward strand.
TCGAGAAGGCACAGATGATAAATATGCGCTGCGCTGAGTAACCCCAATTCGAAATTTTTAAGTATTTCATGCTCTCCACACCTCCAAGCGGTTCAACCGCTTTATATCGAAAGACTCCCGCCCAATAAACATTCAGGATTAAAGACAGCCAGAAGAAGGCATTTTGCACCATACATGCGATACAAAATGCCTGCTGCAAAGGTTAGTTCAGCCATTTTTCTCCCGGCAGCTTTCATCCCGGCACAATCAGCTCGCACTTCTTGTTATTTCGCGAGTTCTGCCCGTGCTTTCACCCATTTGTCATTCAGATCTTTCATGATGTCATCATACGATTCGCTGCGGTTTCCAATAGCGGCTTCTATAATGCGTTTCTTGAAGTCGGGCTGCCAGAGGCCGATTTCACCCTCGTTATCAATTTTGTCGACCAGCCCTTCCTGCCCTTCCTTCGCAGGTGTAAGCGTGGAGAACTCCACATCTTGGAACTGATCCAGAATCGGCGGCAGTTCAGCATTCTTGTCTGCACTCATGCCTCCGCCTTGTTCTACCGCATAGTTGGACTTCGCCAGGAACCAGTCAATCCAGGCTTTGGCTGCCGGTTTGTTCTCGCTGTTCACATTCATCCCGATGTTGTAGTCTGCAGCAAGCGGAACGACGACATCACTTGCATTTGTAGGGAAGGGCAAGAAGCCAATGTTGTCCGGTGTATCTGTCAGACCTTGAATTTGGGTAATGGCCCAAGATCCCAGCGCCATCGTCGCAATTTTGCCGTTAGCCAGATCGGCCTTCGAGCTTTCCCAGTCGGTTGTTGTTGGATCCTTCTCGATCAGGCCGTTTTTCGCTGCATCATACAGCACTTTGTACAGCTCATAGTGTGGTTTGCCTGGCACAAAGTTCTCATCCGTGTTCGGTTGGTCAATGTTGACGTAATCCACACTGCCTGCAACGGTTGGCAGATCCGATTCCCATTGCGTCAATGCCCAGCCGGAAGCGTAATTGGTGTAGAGCGGAATGGCATCGGTATTGTCTTTGACTAACTGCAGAGCCGCCTGAAATTGTTCCGGCGTCTTTGGTACATCCGCAATGCCGGCGTCTTTGAATACCTGTTTGTTATAGATGATGCCGGAGAATGTGATAACCGTAGGGATACCATATACCTGACCGTCCACCATCCGTTCTTCAATCCCCGTGTACTTGTCTTTCAACTCGTCATACGTGCCCAGCGGTTCGAAAAAGTCGGGAATGTCAGCAATCGGTACACTGGTGGGGATCATCAGCACGTCACCGTAATCCTTGGTACTCATCCGGATTTTCACTTGGCCCTCATAGTCGGCGAGTGCCTGGAAGTTCACTTTTACATCAGGGTACTCCTTGTTGAACTCTGCTGCGTAATCTTTGAATACGGTATCAACAATATCCGTCCGCTGCGTCAGAACAGTAATCTCACCCTTAATATCTGCGGGATCTGTGCTAATCTCCTCTCCAGCCTGTGAAGACTCACCTCCTGATCAACAAGCGGCAAGCAGTGAAGTAATGAGCAGCATGGTAAGCAACAACGTCCAACCTTTATTTTTTCTCATGTGTTTCGGCCCCTTTCTTAAGTTAAATTAAGTTATCGATAAAGTTACAAAATGAATTTTATTATGGTAACGCTTACCTGTCAATTGATTTATTTATAACTTAACAAAAAAGTTTTGTGACCGGATGCGTTGACAACGCTTTTTCAGATCACTAATATTGTTTAATAAAGTTACCGATAACTTAATCAATTATGATTCTTGTTATGTTGAAGGAGCGCTCACGATGACTCAAATGACTTATGTCAAAACAGAAATAAAGGAACATTGGGAAACACACATCCTTCCCTTCTGGTCCAACCTCAAAGACGCTGTTCACGGCGGATTCTACGGGTGGGTCGGCAACGATCTTCAGGTAGATCGGCTCGCGCCCAAGGGCGGAATTGCCACTGCACGTCAACTATGGTCTTTTGCCGCAGCCTATCGGGTTACCGGAAATGAAGTCTGGCGCGAGCACGCCGAGCACGCGTATCGTTTTCTTGCAGACCATGTGATGGACAAGGAATACGGCGGCATGTACTGGATGGTAGATGCCACAGGGGAACCACTGGATACGAGTAAACATGTGTACACGCAGTCTTTCGGGGTTTACTCACTCAGTGAGTACTATCGTGCAACCGGGGATGCTTCTGCACTGGAACTGGCGAAAACGCTTTTTGCTCTTATTGAGGATCGTGGCCTGAATACAGAATTACCTGCATATAAGGAGCAGTTTGACCGGTTTTGGAATGAACAGCCCAATGAAATGCTGAGTGAGAACGGTGTCATTGCAGACTACACCATGAACACGCATATCCATGTGCTCGAAGCTTATACCACGCTCTACAGAGTGTGGCCGGATCAACAAGTGAAGGCAGCACTGGAGCGCCTGCTTGGCATTTTGTATGAACGAGTGTATGACAAGGACACCAAGTTTCTCGGCGTATTTTTCAACAAACAGTGGCAGTCCATTATCGATCTGCGATCATTCGGACACGACATTGAAGCCAGCTGGCTGATCGATGAAACGCTGAAAGTACTGGGACTGGAGCAGCACCCGCAGTATGCCACGATGGTCACGGATATTACCTATAACATTTCCAATGTGGCCGTACAGCCAGATGGCTCCCTGATGAATGAACAAGAAGGGGATCATGTGGATGAGAAACGGATATGGTGGGTTCAGGCAGAGGCGATGGTCGGCTTCTACAATGCCTATCAGCGTACAGGTGACCCTTTGTTTCTGGAGAGAGTGGAACGCTTGTGGACATATACAAAGGAACATATTATCGATCACCGCGCCGGCGGGGAATGGTACTGGTCGGTGGACGGGGACGGCACACCGGATCAAAGTGAAATCGCCGGACCTTGGAAATGCCCGTATCACAATAGCCGGTTCTGCATTGAACTAATTGAGAGGATGGGATAACGATGATACACCCAAAGTACAATGAATTGTTGGAGAAACAGGAGCAGCTGCTTACACGCCAAAATGAGATCGATCCATCATTTTACAACGGCGTATATGATCGGTATCGTTATCCGGTGATTACACGTCATCATGTACCGCTGCACTGGAGATTTGATCTGGATGAAACAACGAATCCGCATTTTATGGAGCGTCTGGGCATTAACGCTACGTTGAATCCGGGAGCCATCTATTTCAATGGCAAATACGTAATGGTCATCCGCACGGAAGGTTTGGACCGCAAATCCATTTTTGCCCTGGCGGAGAGTGACAATGGCATCGACGGATTCCGCTTCACAGGCAAGCCATTAGTATGGGAAGATATCGATGCAGAAGAAACCAACCAGTATGATATGAGACTTGTTCAGCATGAAGACGGCTGGATCTATGGCATCTACTGCTCTGAGCGTAAAGATCCCGAGGCCCCGGCGTTTGATACATCCAGCGCGGTGGCGCAAGCAGGACTTGTCCGAACACGAGATCTGGTCAGCTGGGAGCGTCTGCCCAACATCACGACCAACTCACCCCAACAACGAAATGTGGTACTGCACCCGGAATTTGTCGATGGCAAGTATGCGTTCTATACACGTCCACAGGACGGATTCATCTCGACAGGCAGCGGCGGCGGAATTGCCTTTGGTCTGTGTGATGATATCCTGAATCCGGTTATTCATGAAGAGACCATTATTGACGAACGAAAATATCATACGGTGTATGAAGTGAAAAATGGACAGGGGCCCGCTCCCCTCAAGACGGAACGGGGCTGGATTCACATTGCCCACGGGGTAAGGAACACCGCAGCTGGTCTGCGTTATGTGTTATACACGTTCGCCACAGATCTGAATGATCCGGCACGTATCATTGCCAAGCCTGGCGGACACTTTATTGCTCCTTACGATGATGAGCGTGTAGGCGATGTGTCCAATGTTATTTTCTGCAATGGGGCCGTGGTCAATGAAAATGGTGAGGTCTTCATTTATTACGCGTCCAGCGATACCCGCTGTCATGTAGCCACAACTACCCTTGATAAACTGGTCGACTATACCTTCAACACACCTGCAGATCCATATCGGTCCCTGGACTGTGCTGTCCAGCGCGGTGACCTGATCGAGCGTAATGAACTGCTCTTGCAGAAGCAATTCGCATGAATTTGTCCGACAAATGGACCCCGTCTGCATGATTTGAGCCGGATTTTCTTTATTCCACGTTGGTAACGATGTATACTGATATGGATGGTTATTATGTTTAAGTAAACGCTAAGCATAATGACAACACATTGTACTTAAACCGGCTTGAAGGAGGCGACCAAAGCTGAAAAACAATATCACCATGCGGGATATCGCCGACAGGCTCGGGGTTAGCAGTGTGACGGTCTCGAAAGCATTAAATGACAAAGATGGCGTCAGTGGCGAACTGAAGGAAAAAATCAAAGTACTTGCCGTTCAGATGGGTTATCGATATAACGCTGCAGCCCGTTCGATGAAGGAAGGCTTGACTCATAATATCGGCGTTATCATTCCGGAACGTTTTACCGGGCCAACACAATCGTTCTATGTACGTGTATTCCAGCGCATCACCAAGCACCTGGAGGATCAGGGATACTATGGTATTCTGCACATTCTGAATGTGGAGGACGAAGAGGAATTAACACTGCCCAAGCTGTACAGCGACTCCAAGGTAGACGGCTTCATCGTGCTTGGACAGATCAGCAAGGAATATATCGAATTGGTACAGTCCATGGATGTCCCCAAAATGTTCCTCGACTTCTATGACGAGCATTCCGAGATCGATTCTGTCGTTACGGATAACTTCTATGCCGCTTATGAGCTGACGAACTATCTCGTACAGCAGGGACACCGAAACATCGCTTATGTCGGGAATCTGTATTCCACGAGCAGTATTCAGGACCGGTTCCTCGGTTACTACAAATCATTGCTCGAACACCGGCTGCCCATGAATCAGGATTTTGTTCTCAACGACCGTGATGAACGGGGAACTTTCATTGAGATTGATCTGCCGGAGCAGATGCCGACCGCTTTTGTCTGCAACTGTGATCAGGTTGCTCATCTACTGGTGCAGAAACTCACCACAATGGGTATTCAGGTACCACTTCAATGCTCGGTCGTTGGTTTCGATAACGATATCTATGCCACGCTCTCCGATCCCAAGCTGACTACGGTTGAAGTGGATATTGAACAGATGGCGCGCACTGCCGTTCAATCCATGCTCAAAAAAATTGAGAATCCGCATCGCAGCTTCGGCCGTGTGCATGTGAAGGGCAACATCATTTATCGGGATTCGGTAAGTGCTGCGCCTGCTCTCTCGGATGCCGCGTCTAATTAAAAAGGAACTAAGACTTCCCATTCCACAAAAAGAGTGCTCCCGGCCAATACGGCTGCAGGAGCACTCTTTGCTTATGAAAAAACGATGAAGCGGCCAGGAACCCCTTTTGATCACAGACACTCGCCACTCGATTCAGTACCCGATTCCTGTTGCAGTCTAGTAACTCGTCTTCAGCCAGTTATCTTTAGACCAAGTTAATTTGCCTGCACCTGCTCCGCTTGAACCGGTGAGGCGTGCATTCAGCGTCGCTGGATCATCTGTAGTGTAGCTGTAAGGAAGTGAAGAGAACCCATTCCAGGAGAAGGCTTTCACCGCAGCCGGAACCGGGCTGAGCGGACTGCCGGACGTATCACTGTTTCCACGGAATGAGCTTCCATCCAGAGAATACATCGTGTCAGTCACCTGGATTTTACCAGTATACGTTGCATCAGCTGGGTCTGTCTGGTTATTGCGAACAGGGAACAGTACGTCTCTGATCACCGATTTTTCGACCAGCACTGCACCGCTTTCGGTGGAGATCGCTCCGTTACCGATGATATCGAAATGATATCCTTTGGACGAAATCGCCGTTGCCATCGCAGAAGTGATTCTGGATTTGGCCGCACGTGCCCCTGCCGCATCCATCACGATATTGTAGGCGTGAGCATTCCCTCCGCGCAGACGCGGCATGCGATCCTGGATATCCTTGTACAGATTATGGTGCAGGGTCATGGACAGATTGGCGTTAGCTGATTCGAAGCTGGTTGAGCCAACCAAGTGCCCTTTTTTCTGCGGTCCCGAAATGGCGATAATGTCCGCTTTGCTGAGTCCAACTGCGCTGCTGCGCAGGTAGTTGTACATTGGATAGGAAGCTTTGTTCGCTTCCAACTCGTTGATCTGCTGGGTAACCCAGCTGTTCGCGCTGCCGTCATCCCCTTTGAAGAGAGACCAGGAAATGGTCACACCACTGGTTCCTTTTTTCGAATCGACAAGCCCGTCATAAGCTTTATTAAAGGTACAGTGATCAATCCATACGTTGCTGTTCTCTTCCAGGGTAATGTAATCCCAGTCGTTTTTGTCGTAATCGCCTTTGGTTGCTTCATCCCATTCCCATAACTCATCGAATTCGAGATTGCGGATGATGATGTTGGAACTGCGTTTGATGCTGATGGCTGCATGTTTGATCTTGGACCCGTTGGCCGAAAATATGGTCAGGCCATTAAAGCTGTCGATCGTCAGCTTGCTGATGCCCGTTTGCTTCAACACAGGGTGAGTCAGTGCATCATTATGCTTGGCAAAAGGAGATGTCTGAGCTGAGCTCGGTATTTCATTCCATCCCAGGTTGAGGTCGTTCATGATCTCGACGACTTTGACCCCGGAGTTCTTTTTCAGCGCCGCAGCCAGATCGGTTGCATTGTATACCTTCTTATACTTGGACGTATCCGATTCGCTGATGGTACCTCCACCCGTGTTCCCTTGGGAGAAACCTGTAAGATTGTAATCTGCATTGCCCGCTGCCTGTACACTTGCGGGTCCAGACAGTAGGGTAAAACCCAACGTCAACGCCAGCGCTGCACTGCACCATGTACGAATTTTGCTTTTCATAAAACCATTCCTCCCTGAATTATAATGAGCATGTCCGTCCATCTCTGCCAGCGCATGTCATGAAGGACATGTCCACAATGTACATCTTGGAAGCGATTACAACAATAATCCCTATTTTACATTCGTGATAACCGTTGTCGGAGCTGCATGGAGTGTACTGTATGCAACCTCAAATCGTACGCAATTAACCTGAAAGGAACTTCAGGGACATGGAGAATGCGTAATGAAACCGTTACACTGCCCACAAAAAAACAGGCCTGCAACACTGCAGGCCTGCCTTATCCTATTTTTTGATGGAGCGTGTCCAGAACCCGCCATGGAACTGCTTCGGCTCAACGGTGATAACGAACGCCTTCGGATCCAGTTCCAAAATGGTCTGGTAGAGCAATTTCTGGTTTTTGCGTTTGGCCAGGATTTCCATGACCAACCGATCTCCATCACGTCCACTGCCCACCCATGCGGTGACACCATAACCTTTATCCCTTAGTGCATTGGCTACATTGCCGCCCATCTGATTACAGATTACTTTAACGGTAACGTAACCAAGCGCAATCTTCTCTTCGATCCAGGCACCAAGCAATACACCCAGGCCATAGCCTACGGCATATACGATCAATGCGGAAGGCTGCTTCAAGTACTGGAGGACCAGATTCAGCCCCAGCACGTAGATTACGATCTCACCCATACTGATCAACGCAGCAATGTATTTTTGCCCTTTCAGTGTCAGAATCATTCGAAGCGTATACGCTGACACATATACGATCTGGATTAAAAAGATAAACAATAATATTTTAAACAACAGCAATCCCTCTTTCCTGGCTGCACACCGATTGGACCCACTTTCCGACTTCGGTCCATTTCCTGTACGTTTTCCTATATCTCCATCATTGGACCTTATACGGTCATTTTAAACGGTTGAATATAAATCTCCGGGCATTCCTGTCGGATGACAAGCTGGAACTGCCATTATAGAACCGTTTGTACCGATTATCAACCCGGCCGAAGACCCAGGGCGAAACCAAAGTTTGGTGAATATGCTGAATGATCAGCAAACGGATAGCAAACGTTTCAGACTACAAGTTCGGTACAAAGGGACAAAAGGGGGAAGGGCCATGCAGCTATGGCAGGAGATGGAGCGGGAAGGCCTGGAAGAACTCGTATTTTGTCATGATCCTCACAGCGGATTGAAAGCTGTTATTGCCATCCACAGCACTGTACTGGGGCCGGCGCTGGGAGGATGCCGCTGCTGGGCGTATGCGTCGGAGGAAGAAGCCGTTCGGGACGCGATTAAGCTGGCCAAGGGCATGACCTACAAAAATGCCGTTTCCAACCTGCCGTATGGCGGCGGAAAAGCCGTGGTCTGGGAGATGCCGGCGGCAGTGCAGGCGAATAACTTGGATACCGGCAATCAAGACAGCCAAGACAGTAAGCGTGCCACTGAATCCACTGCAGACCCGAAGACAGTGAAACAGCTACCCGGAGTTGATCCGTCGGGCAGTCAGGTCATGAACCTGAATGTCTCTCAACGCGCCGACATCTTCCGTGCTCTGGGACGATTTCTGGAACGACAGAATGGACGCTATGTCACAGGCCTTGACCTGGGTACTACGGTGGCAGACATGGACCAGATCCGAATGGAGACCACATATGTGACAGATACCACCGGATCGCTGGGCGCTCAGAATGACTTCACAGCCGAGATGACCGCTTATGGGGTGTACACGGGCATTGTGACCTCTCTGCGTCACCAAGGTGTCCCTTCTCTTCAGGGCATTCCCGTTGCCGTCCAGGGACTGGGCAAGGTTGGGTATGCCCTGTGCCGTCACCTGCATGCAGCCGGGGCACGGCTCATTGTGGCAGACGTTGTACCGGAACGTGTACAACGTGCCCTTGTGCAGTTCAGCGGCGCCACTCCGGCCGATCCGGCCCATATTCACGCCGCTGACTGCAAGGTGTTCGCCCCCTGTGCCATGGGGGGCGTACTGACCCCGGCAACGGTGGAGGAGCTGCGCTGCTCCATCGTTGCCGGGGCGGCGAACAACCAGCTCAGCCACCGGGAGCTGGTCGTTCGCCGCATGCAGGCGCGGGGTATCCTGTACGCGCCTGACTATGTGCTTAACGCAGGCGGCATCATCAGCACCGCCTACGAGCTTGAGGGTGCAGGTCCAGACCAGATCCGCCAGCGAGTGGCGGGAATCGCGGACACACTCACCCAGGTCTACCAAAGAGCTGCCACATCAAGCATCCCGACTGCTGATGCCGCAGACCAGATGGCTGAAGCCAGACTCGCACAGCCATAAGTTGAATTTAACTTCCCCTTTGCGAGTGCTGGAAGCTACTTTTCACCTTTGTCCCGGCGTGAAGAAGAACGAACCGTGAAGAACACGAGCGATAGTAATGTTCACACACAAAAAGCCAACCTGGTTGAGGTAAGCAAGGTTGGCTTTCTTTCTAATTCCAGCTAGCTTTGTTTGTTGTTGTTTCTTTTATATTCCCTATTTTGCTTCAGACCTGTACTTCTTGTACCCGCTTGACCCGAAATAACATGGTCCAGAGCATAACATTCGCCACAATCAGAAGCCCCCCGAAGATCCAAACGCCTCCAGGAAGCGTACGGAAGAAAACATGTATTCCCCATAATAGGGCAAGCACCGGGAAGGCGGCGAAAACGAACCAGCCATCACTTTGCTGGGCAATACTAAAGGATAGGGAGAACGGCGGTTTACGCAATAAAAGTTTGCCTGTTAACGGAATCAGGGCCGTAGCGACCAGCAGAATTACGGCCAGATCAGGCAGAATCCGAACTCCAAATGTCCAGGCAAACACGAGGGCATTCAGCAGAAACACGGGCAAAAACATATTGCATAAAAATGCCTTCAACGCACCTTTATAGAGTACATTCTCATTTGCAATTGGTGCAGCCCGGAACGTCCAGAACGCCTTGTATTGGCCTGAATACTTAAGCATAATCACTACCGATACAACCAGGATTAACATGATATACAGCGTGTAAAAAAACGAGCTTTCTTTCAGCTCTGCCCACGAGGATGACTGCAATTCGGTGAACCAGAACACATAAGGTAAAACAAAGGATAAGCCAATTGATGGATACACCTTAAGCTTGAATTCCCGTTCATTCCGCATCATACTCGCTGACAACCGGAAACAGGCCTGCTCCTCCCCCGACCTACAGAATAGCTTGGCGAGTGTACGATCCCACAACCCTTTTCTTCGTCCTGAAGTGGATCCTGAATAGGTCATTTTCTCCAAATACAATTCAAAGGACGGCATTAGCTTCACATACACGCCCAGACAGACGATGGGAACTACAACAGCCAGAGCGCTGAAGGTATACAGCCACGCATCTCCGCCACCGCCGAACAGCCATTCATACACAGCCGCATACCACATAGGAGGGAGCAGCAGCTGCCACCAGGCAGGTGTGAAGACCATGTCAAAATTAATGATACTGAACGAGCGTGCAACCAGTTGGTATCCAATAGCAATTCCAACGGATAACAGAATCTGTACCATATTGATCATGTCTTTCAGCTTTTCTCCATCGAGAAATTTCATCATGAACAGGTAGACCAGAGATGTGGTCACCAGAATGAACATATTGATCAGAATGAGTTCTGCGATAAAAATCAGAAAAAAAACGATGCCGTGTGTAATCAATCCCGCAATTAGCGGTGCAGCCGACAGGGAACCTGTTAACAGCAGCAAATAGATCCCGGCGTGAATGGCACGAGCCATACCAACGGTGCGTCCATTTACCGGTTTGGTCATAATAATATTTCGATCACGGATGTCCAGCAGCACGGACGAAAAGTCCGAAATCATGGACGTCATGATGATAAACATCAGCACTGCGGTGACCAGACTCATCTGGAGCATATAGTGACCGGTATCCCAGACGATAAAAGGCACCAGAATCAAACCCATCAGTCCGTACAACCACAGGGAGCGAAGATACAGGTTTCCTTCTTTTTGCTCCTTGTTACTGCTGCGCGCAGACAATACGGTTGGTACCCTGCGCTGATCGATTTGGAATTTTACCCGCAAAATAAGCCGCAGCACATCATAATCTGCCCCTGTCCTGGCGATGACATGTCGGAAACGATCCAGAATCTTCAGCGTACGGAATTCGGAGGATTCCGCCATATCAGTACACCTCCTGCACAATCGACACAAAGCGTTCGGCAATCGCCTTATGCTCATTAAAACCTGTCAATTGGTTGAACACTTCCTCAAGCGTGCCTTCCATGGACTGCTGCTGCAGCTGCTTAAACGATCCATCAGCCAATACCCTGCCTTCCGCAATCAGGATGATTCGGCTGCTGATCTTCTCTACCACGTCCATGATGTGTGAGGAATAGAAGATGGTTGTACCTTTAGCAGACAACTGTGACAAAATCTCCTTGACCACCATCACACTGTTGGCATCCAGTCCGCTGAGCGGTTCATCCAGAAACAACAGATCCGGGTCATGCAGCAATGCTGAGACGAGCAATACTTTTTGGCGCATCCCCTTCGAGAAGGTTGCAATTCGGGAATGATAGGATTTTTCGAGTCCAAAACAATCCATCAGCTGCTTGGCCTTGTAATCGGCATCGTCGTAGGACAGGCCATATAATTCTCCAATGAATGTCAGATATTCTGCTGGCGTTAGTTGTTCATACAGCTCTGCAACTTCCGGTACATAACCGATTCTGCGTTTATACTCCACATCGCCATCTGCGATATCCTTGCCGAAGATGCAAACCTTGCCTACATATCCTTCAACCAGACCAAGCAGGATCTTGACCGTGGTGCTTTTGCCGGCTCCATTCGGACCGATATACCCGATCATCTCTCCCCGATTCACCTCAAGATCGATTCCGTTCAGGACATAACGTCCGTTATATCGCATACGCAAGCCTTCAATGGACAGTACTTGTTCTTCGCCCACTTCGTTATCCAGCCTCCTGTCTCTATCTATTTCTATAATTCTACTAGTTTACCACAGTTTAGGTGGTGTCCGAATATGTAATTTGTGTATCAGACTGCAGAAAAAACAGCAAAAAGACGCTTCATATGAAGCGCCTCTACCGTGTGCATGCTCAGATTCTAGATGTGTACCCTCTTATGATGTAGGAGCATGCCTACTTGTATTTGTTCAAACGTGTAATATTTAGCTTTACTGCTTAATCCTCATCATCAAAATCCTGGTCAAAGGACAGCACTTTACCTGTATTGGCATCCACGTCAACGTCGGCCTCGCCATCCGCGGTTCTGATCTCGATCTCATACACATATCGACCGTCATCATGGTCGAGCTCAATTTCGGTTACCTTTCCACCAGTCACTTGTTTCAGGGCAATGGCAGAAGCCTGTGCTTCTGTCAGTTTAACCTGTTTCGCAGCAGATTGGCTGGAAGAAGTGTTCTTGGCAGAGCCATTGTAATTGTAATCATCATCGTCATCATAGTCTTCATCGTCCACAACTGCCAGGATCTTGCCTGTGTATGCATCCAGACGAACCACGACATCATTGCTTCCTTTTTTGTCAATCTCGACTTCGTAGTAGGTTTGGCCGTTTCTGCGTTCCAGATCGATGTCATCCACTTTACCTTCCGCTGCTTTCAGGGCCGCCGCTTTTGCTTGTGCTCCAGTCAGCAATTTGCCTGTGCTGCTCTGCGTGACCGACTGCGAAGTCGATGTTGGCGTAGTTTCCACCGATTGTCCGTTTACACTGCCGCTTGCTGCTACCGCTGATCCTCCAAGAAGCACCGCTGCCGAAAGGCTGCCAATCCATAGTTTGTGTTTGTTCATCATCATTATTCATCTCCTCGTTGTTTTTCTCGTTCTCGTCTACAGTTATAGAATAACCCCTGCGGATGAGAGATTAGCGAGAGTCAGATTAGAATTTGATGAGAAAATGAGTAGAACATTCACATTATTCTATTTTCCGTTTAATCTTCTTCGTCCTCATCCCAAGTCACGGACCGGATCGCGCCCGAGATTGCGTTCACCTGCACGATGGCCTCTCGGCCATCCTCCAGATCGATCTCCACCAGATAATACGGATTTCCACTATTCGTTCCACGAAGTTCGGTGTCATCCACTTCCCCAGGCACCCTGGCAAGCGCCTTTTGCTCAGCTTCCTTTTCGCTTAGAAACCGGGGCGTATCGTCCTCTTTTGTCGGTTCCGAGGCGGGTGTGTCCAACGTTTTGGAAGATTGCTTCTCCCCGTTATATGGATCAACCGTCCATTGCTCACGGCTGTTGTCCTTCATTTTCAGAACGGCCAGATATACCGGGCTCCCCTGCTGCTCCACCAGCTCCAATGAGACCAGCTGCTCATTTGTTTGCTTGAGCAGCTCTGTCTTGATTTGCTCCCGGCTCAGCAATGTTTTTTCTTCCGCTTGAGGATTGGATTCCAGTCGTTTAATGGCACTGACTGTAGCCGTTTCTGCATCCAGTTGTACATCGTACAGCCCCGTCTCGGAACGGAGCTGCATGATATATGTGCCATCCTTCAATGTGGAATTCACAATTTCACCGGGGTACTGCTCCAAAACTGCCTGAGCGGCTGCCTCTGCACTCAGCATGACATGGCCTGATTGCCATGGTTTCCACCAGCCAACGACTATCACAAGCAGTACAGCCACAAGACCTGCTCCCCACCATAATGGACGCCGTGAACTCCTTTTGGACTGCTGCTGTTCTCGTTTCATTTCCGGTGGCATCTGTGATTTTTCCAATCGGGCTCCTCCTTTCACACGTTCATCTACTCCCGAAATACTCTTGCCATCAGTATATAAGAGAAGAATGAGAATTTCATGAGAATGGAGCGGTATGAACGGATACTGGCAAAATAATCGAAGCCTCGGTTCCGATCCCCTCGGTGCTGGTCAGCTCAACACGTGCCCCTATAGCCCCCGCGATGTCCTTCGCCAGAGACAATCCCAAGCCGGATCCACTTGCTCCTCCGCTGCGTGTCCTGGCCGGGTCAACACGATAGAAACGGTCAAAGACTTTCGACAGATCTTCCTCCCGCATTCCGATCCCTGAATCCACAATGCGTATCCGGCATTCCTGCCCTATGGATTCCAGTCGGACCTCAATGGCAGCTTCACTATATTTACGGGCATTGTCCAGCAAAATAAACAGCATCTGCTTCAGCTTACTCTCATCGCTGATCGCCCATATACTGCCCGGATCATCACAATAAACCTCACGGTGGTATGCTTCACGAAACGCACGAGTCGATTCCTGGGCAAGCCGTGTGATATCTACCCGTTCCAGCTGCACATTCCACTGCTCTGGCTGCTTCGCCAGCAGGAGCAGCTGTTCCGTCATCTCCCGCATGCGGACTGATTCGGACAATATCGCTTCTACGGCTTCATCAAACACCTCTGGCCGCTCCTTGCCTCGTCGCTGCAGCAGACTGGCATAACTTTCGATGATGGTCAGCGGTGTTTTAAGCTCGTGTGAGGCATCCGATACAAAACGCTCCTGACGCTCGAAGTTGGATTCCAGCAAATCCATCATGCGGTTGAACGTCTGGCCCATCGTACTCAGCTCATCCTTGGACTGAGCTGCCAGCGGAAGCCGCTTGAACTGACCGCTTGACTGGATATCACTCATCGTACGTGTCATCTGCTGAATGGGCCTTGTCATCCGGTTGGCCAGAATCCGGCTGGAGATAATGGCAGGGATTAGCGCGATGATCGTCACGGCAACAAGGACTGTACGCAGCACCGATAGGCCATTCTCGGTATCTGCAACACTTTCGGTGACTTGCACATTCACCACTTCACCGTCAGGCCAGATCACCGGCACGGATACCCATACATAATCGACTTGTCCAACCCGGTTATATTCCGATTTCTTCTGACTCTCATACTTGTATGGCAGCTTGCTCAGCGTTACGTTTAACTGAGGCTCTGCTGCTGTCGTTACCGGGTCAGAGCTGGTGCCGTCCTCATTGACAATACGGAGCATTCCTTCCACTGGTGCATAGGCACGCAGCAGGTCGTCCGGTGGAATGGATTCGGCAGAATCGCGTACTCCCGTTACAATGGCCGCAGCCTCAGCTTCCACCCGTTTGATTTCGTTATCCAGCGAAATACGTTCGAACACGATGTATACCGAGAGATTCACAGCAATGAGCAGCACGGCAAACAATACCGAGGAGTATCCGTAGATTTTGCTGCGCAGGCTCATGATTGCTCCTTCAGGACGTATCCCACACCCCGAACCGTATGTATTAAGGGTGGATTGAATCCGTTATCTACTTTTTTGCGCACATAACGGATATACACATCCACCACATTGGTATCTCCATAATAATCGTAACCCCAAACCGCCTGTACAATCTGGTCACGACTTAATACTTGACGCTGATTTTGAAGCAGATAGACCAGCAGATCAAACTCACGCGGAGTAAGCTCAATCGGTGTACCATCCCGGGATACCTCACGAGTACCCTCATTCAATTTTAATCCAGCGGCCGTTAGCCAGCCTGTTTCGTCTTCACTTGCATGGCCTGATGATTCGTGCGAGGCATGCGGTGAAACCCCTGATGAAGAAGCCGCGGCGGCTGCACTCAGCCTGAGCGCTGCTCGCACCCTGGCAAGCAGTTCTTCAATTCGGAAGGGCTTGGTAATGTAGTCGTTGGCACCGAGGTCGAGTCCGGATACCTTGTCCTCGACAGAATCCTTCGCTGTCAGCATCAGGATGGGTACCATGGCATCCTTGGCACGAATTCGCCGTAATACCTCAATTCCACTCAGACCCGGAAGCATAATATCCAGCAGGATCAGATCCCACTGGCCATCATTGTACATTTCCAGCCCTTCCGTGCCACTCTCTGCCTTGCCTACCTGATACCCTTCATACTGCAACTCAAGCTCAAGCAGGCGCGCGATTTTGGGCTCATCTTCAATTACCAGCACGGCTTCATTCATACAGCGTTCCCCCTCATTCCATTCTCCCGATATATTACAATAGAGTCTATAATTTGCCCAATGCATCCTCCACGAGGTCATCCCCGGCAATCAGATCAAAAGCCATTCGATACGTCTTCTCTTCCTGCAAGGAAGCAGCGATCACGCGAGCTACATCCTCACGTGAGATGCTGCCTGGTTTCAAATCCGTTCCTACGGCGATTTTGCCTGTTCCCGGTTCGTTTTTCAAGCCGCCTGGACGAATAATCGTATAATTCAGCTCGCTCGCAAACAAAGCACGATCTGCATAATGCTTCGCCACATAATACGGTTTAATCGCATCCGACCACTTCTCCCGCTGATCTGCGCCAAAGGCACTGACCAGAATGTATCTTGAAATGCCTTGCTGCTGTGCGGCTTCCATTGTTTTCACCGCCCCGTCGAGGTCAATTAGAAGTGTTTTGTCTGCGCCTGTAGAGCCACCAGAACCAGCTGTAAATACAACTGCATTATGCTCTTTCATTGCCTCGGCCAGCTCGTCCACACTGCCCTCCAGATCGCCGATGACCACATTTGCACCCAGCTCTTTCAATGCATCTGCCTGTTCCGGTTTGCGAATCATCGCCGTCACCTGATGCTTGCCTTCCCGGGCCAGCTGTTCCACTAAAACTTTGCCAATCTGTCCGTTTGCTCCAATAACCAAAACTTTCATTGTCATGCTCCTCTCGGTTAAACGGGGCATTCCCGTTTGATTTTATATTCTATCCTGGACTTGTCTTTAATTTAAACGAAAGCCGACGCTTCTAAGCGCCGGCTGCTGTTGTTCAATCCGTCCAGCGCATCGCCCGCGCAAGAACATTCATTCAATATACTTCTTAATATACCATACATCCTGCACTGTCTATACCTGCCTGTTACATCCGTTCCCGCTGCCATTCATCTTGGCACCTCTGCCTTGAATCAGAAGCAAGAAACGCAAAAAGGGCGCCCCAAGGGGCACCCTTATATGGATGGCTACTAAATTAGTAAGCCAGTGCAAACAATCCGTGGATGTGAGACAGGTAACGAATGTTACTTGCTTCTTTCATCATGGTTGCTGGCAGACCTTTCAGACGAGTCTGGTTGCCACCGATCATGCCGACAGCATCCTTACGACCCAGACTTCCCAGTGTACCGGAGAATACTGGTGTGAAGGATTCCATTGCGCCACCTTTGAACATTACGCCCAGGTTGTGACCAATGGTTTCACCCATTTGCCATGCCAGTTGTGCAGTTGGTGGGTATGGACGAGCGCCTTCGCTAGGGAAGACCACTGCGCTGTCACCAGCAACGAACACATCTTTGTGGGATGTGGATTGCAGAACTTCCGTAACTTTTGCACGGCCGCGATCCACTTCAATTCCACTGTTGGCAACTACCGCATTACCTTGTACGCCACCTGTCCATACGAGTGTGTTCGTAGGGATCGAGCTGCCGTCTTTCAGCAATACTTCGTTTTCTTTCATCTCCGTGATCGCTACGCCAACGATGAAGTTAACGCCACGTTTCTCGAGACTTGATTTAGCACGGTCAACCAATTCTGGCGGGAATCCTGCCAGGATGGAAGGACCTGCTTCAACCGTGTACAGGGAGATATCTTTGAAATCGATACCTTTCTCTTGGCATACGCCTGGAAGAAGGTCTGCGAATTCGCCGACAAGCTCGATACCTGTCAAACCGCCGCCACCAATAACAAACGTTGCGTCTGCTTTGTTGCCGGATTGTTTGTAAGCATCCAGACGTGCTTCAACGTGTGCACGAATGCGGTTTGCATCACTAACGGATTTCAGCGTGAAGCTGTACTCCTGCAATCCCGGAATTCCGAAGAATGCCGTTTCGCTGCCCAGGGCAACGACGAGTGCATCATAAGAGTAAGTGGAGCCGCTAGTCATCAGAACTTTTTTCTCGTCCGGCTTGATTGTGTCCACCGTATCGATTTTCAAGTTCACGTTTTTACCACGCAGCAATTTTTCAAGTGGAAGAGCAACTGCTTTCTCAGCAATGCTTCCTGCTGCAAGACGGTGCAGCTCCGTAATAATTTGGTGCGTAGGGTAACGGTTCACGACTGTAATTGTCGCTTCTTCCGGTGTCAGGTATTGACGCGCAGTCAGCGCAGTCAAAAGACCACCGTAACCTCCGCCCAAGATCAAAATTTGCTTCGACATATCCATCCTCCGTTCTTCTAATCTTAACGTTGCTGTTGTTGACGCTCGTTCAGAATGCTCAGGAATGATTGAGCAAAACGCAGCGTTTGTTGTACGTTTGGATCTTTAAGCATTTTGAGCATAGCGAACAGACCAACCGAAGTTTGCTCTGTTTGCGCACGGTCATTTGCTTCGATTGCAGCGGAAGCTACACCTTTAGCTTTTTCTACAACTGGTTTAGCGAATTCACCCATTGCGCTCATTGTGTCGCTGATCAGAACTTTGTCTGTAGCTACGCTTTGTGCAAAGTCATATGCTTTGGTCATGGCAGTGACCATTTCAGCCAGTTTAGGCAGGTTTTCCACCAGAACGGTCAGAGATTCCTGTACCTCAGGCTTCATCAGTTGATCGAGCACGTCCAAGGACTGGCGCTCGTTGGCACCTTCTGTAACTGGCACCTCTTGTTGAGTAGGCGATTGTGACATAAGAGAAAGTCCTCCTTTACTTTGGGATAGAAGTCCGCGACTTTCATGATGCCTGTCAAGCAGAGCCGAACCACGAATACAAGCGATACAATGAAATGTACCAAATTTCACACAATAGAAAGAGCGAAGTCCAAAAGGCCGCTCCCGGATCATGTATTGTATTGGGTCTATTGCGGACAACATGTGTTGACGCAAAACGACAAGCAGGCCGAAACCGAACTCTATACCCTTATATTACACCTCTTACACATGAACATGAAAAAGAAATTTTTTACACTTGTGAAGATATTGTGAACATTGTAACAAAATCGATCTTTTTGTCAAGCATCGCAATCGGGATGTAACCGCTTATCCTTCTGTCCAAGATCTGCATTTCTACCACATGTGGTATTAAGACAAGATCACATATGTCCATATGTGCGAAAAAGTACATACGCGAGGATTTTTTCAGCCATACGTTTAGGGATTGTTTTCCAAAATCACGAATTTCACGCAACGAATTTGGTCACTGTCGTTATTATGCAGCTAGTGATGCAGGCTTATTCCCTATTCCGCTCATTTCTTCCCGATTTGTATCTTCGCCTTCATTCGGGCCCATATCATATCGGTTTTGGCTGCGTTACGTTTAGAACTCCGGGAACCCGGTTAATAAGGACTACACCAGAAATGAAGGAGATGTTCGATATGAGTAATTCCACTAGCGATAAGATCAAAGCAGGCGTGAATAAAGCCAAAGGCGAAGTGAAGGATCAGATCGGTAACGCAACTAATAACAGATCCCTTCAGGCTGAGGGTAAAAAGGACAAAGCTAAAGGTGCTGTTCAAGACAAAATTGCTGATGTGAAAGATCGACACTAGGCATCAGGATTAGATCGTTTCGCATGATCAATTCATGCAATATATAACAGAGTATGTCCACCCGTAGACATATAGCATGCACTTGCTGTCATACGGGGGCACAAAAAAGCCAAGGAAGGTGTTATTCCAATCACCCTTCCCTGGCTTTTTTTGGCTTGCATCAGACAGTCGGTACCATATACCTCGCCATATCAACAATGAAATCATGGCTTCCTCGTGACGTTTGATAATGCCTGCTGAACTGACGCACCCAATCCGGATGTTCCTGATACCATCGGTATGTTTTTTCCAAACCCTGCTCCAATGTAACCTGCGGTCTCCATCCCAATTCTTCTCTTAATTTCCCCGAATGAATCACTAAACTGGAACCTCTGGATTGTGTCGGCTCCTGATCACGGATCTCTACAGCTCCCGTTGTCGAGCGCTGCAGGGACTGCAGCAGCTGTCCTATCTCCTGCATCGTTGTACCCTGACCGGTGGAGATATTATAGGTATGTCGATCTTGTCCATGCAGCATGATCTGTTCGATGGCTTTTAGTGCATCATCAATATACAGAAAATCACGTACAGCCGATCCCTGGATATCCAGACGTAAGCCATCCATCATCCGTCCATAATTCCGGGGGATGATCCGGTCGGGCAGCTGCCATGGACCGTAGAGGTTAGTCAGGCGAAAGATTTTAACAGGAAGGTTATAACATTGGGCATAGGAATGAGCCAGTGTCTCACAGGCTACTTTGGATGCAGAATAGGGCGATACCGGGGCATACACGTCTGATTCGGAGTAAACTCTGCCAAACTGCCCGCCGTATACCTCTACCGAGGAGGCCAGTACAACTGGAATACGATGATCGGCAGCATATTGCAAAATGGCCTGCGTGCTCAGTGTATTGTTGCGAAATACTTCTCCTGGATGATGGTAGGAATAATCGACATGCGGCATGGCGGCCAGGTGGATAATATAATCTGTTCCGTGCGGCAAGCTGAATCGGTCTGAAGCGAGGTCACAACAGGTGAAGGTCATCTCATGCAGTGGAGAGCTGTGAACAAGTCTCTGACAATAGTCATCCCTGTCAATCAGGGTAATACGATGCCCTTTTTGCGCCAAATAATGAGAAAGATTGAATCCCACAAATCCGGAAGCCCCTGTAATGACAATGTTCACTAAACCATTCCTCCTTGGATTTACTCAGGCGGGCTCATGAGTCGAGCGTATGTATAGAGTATACCCTTAATGTGATACGTTTTGTATCATTTTCCAATCATTTTTTTATTCTCTTTCTCCTGAGCGGGTAATGTATAGAGAGGTGATTATAATGAATGAACGAAAAGAGAACATAGAGACGTTATTTTTTACGGATGATGGTGTGATTCCCAATCACCCAAACCTGCCAGTTCTCCTGTATAAGGGAGTATGGGCAAAAGAGCCGTCCCGAGCAGAGTCACTGCTGAACCGGAATGGTTGGGGAAACAGCTGGCTTAACGGTGTATTTGATTACCATCATTATCACAGTAATGCACATGAAGCACTTGCTGTGGTAAGCGGTTTCGTACAGCTTGTTTTGGGTGGGGAGAAAGGACAGCGGGTCTATTTGCAAACGGGAGACGTTGTTGTGCTTCCTGCAGGAACCGGGCATAAACGGCTTGAGGCCAGCCCTGATTTCCGGATTGCGGGTGCCTATCCTGGTGGCACGGACTACAATACACGTACAGGTGAACCCGGTGAGAGGCCAGAGGTGCTTCGAGAAATTCGGGATGTGCCGATTCCTGATGCCGATCCGGTCTATGGGAATGAGGGGCCATTGTTGGAATTGTGGAACAAGAGAAAATAAGAGGTAAAGCCGTATATGAGTCATTCAAAAAGAAAAACAGACTGTTAACGAGACATATCTATATCCTCGATAACAGTCTGTTTAGATTATGCGCGTAACCGGAGGCCGTAGAACCGCATCGTGTGTGTTTTGCCGTCCTTGTTATAGGTCAGACGCTTCATTTTCAGGAAGAGATGGAGTTTCCCGAAGGTTGTTTGGAATCGTTCAGTTCCTCCTGTGCCGATGAACGGGTAAAGTGTCTCTCCAGCTTCCGACTGGCCCACAGGGATACAGCGATAAACAGCAATACGCCTCCCCATCGTACCGGGTGCTCCAGGAATTGTGCCACATTGGAGCCAATATACGTTACACAGAAAATCATGATGGCTTTGCCGAAACCTACTGCCACCAGGAAAGACATCAGTCTCATCCGGGCTATGCCTGCTGCCACATTAATAATGACGAACGGACCAACCGGAAAGATGCTCAGCAAAAATACATAACTGAAGGCATTCCGCCGAATCCATACCATGCTCCGCTGAACACGAGGTTTGCTCGCCCATCGCTCCACAAAGGCTGATTTTCCAATCTCTCGCACCAGCAGGAATGTCAGGGTGCAGCCCAGCACCATTCCAATCCACGAGTATAAAAATCCTGCCCACAGTCCGTACACCGCACCGTTAACTCCCACGATCAGCAGGGTCGGCAGCGGAGGTATGAAGGACTTCATGAACGTAAGCAATATCCCCGGCAGCGGCCCCAGGGAACGAAACTGCTCCAGCCAATATCGAATATTCTCTTCCGTAATATAGGACATTATGTCCAGAGGTACCGGGGTCATGTGCATCCTCCAATCTTTTCAGTCTTAATCCGTATCTATCGTAAATCTATCAGCACTCAGACCATCCGAGTACGGTTCATCTTCTTCTCACAGTATAACGTACGAATCCCCTGCAGACCGTTGTTAATTTGAAGAAATATTCACAGTTGAGACCAAAACACCAAGAGCACATCCTGACCTGTACAGTCGTGATGTGCTCTCTTTATTCAATATCCCCTTCGTTGGAGAAGAGAAATGATATTAACCTATTCCAGCTGAGCTTCCTGCATCTCCTGCTCGTTCAATTCCTCCTGATGAGCCGCATTCCATTCCGGTATGCCAGACCGCATGAACTCATCTGCATCCATTGCGGCTTTGGACTGGTTGCACAGATTGCAGGCACATACACAGTTCAGCGGGGTTGTATGTCCGCCTTTGGCCCGGGGCAGAAGATGATCAATCGTATCCCCATACGATCCACAGAAGTAGCAGGTAAACCGATCCCGGGTCATAATATATCGTTTAAAATCCTTGTTGCTGAATAATCGGCGAATCGTGTACCGATTGACGACAACCGCGGCTTTTTCCTTGACCAGCGTGACCGCAAGTTCCAGGTCAACCTCCTGATGCCAGCGGCGCCCCTTGTCCGTTTTGCCGCGCATCCGTACCATCCCCTGTCTGTTAGTACGAAGTGATGACGGGTCTTCCGGATCAATGGGTACCGGCACTGCCGAAGTCTGGCGGCGCGGCCGGCCATCTGCACCCGTACTGCGGCTGCGGGCGTGGTGGGAGTTGGGCCGGTGCCCGGATGTCGTGGCCCGGGCAGTGTCTTCACCATCGGCTGAATGCACACGTTCCGTGCGCACAGGCCACGTCTTGGCCCCCTGCGGACCTTGCAGCCGCTTAGGGGCAGAACCGGCTGTCCCGGCCACAGCATGTGCTGCTTGGCCGGGATCCAGCCCCGGGGCGGCAGGCTGTGCTGCTGCCGCCAAAGGCATGTCGACCGTAGCGGCAGCGCCACGGTCGCCCACCGCTGGCACATCGGACTTGACCGTGATGCGGTCCGGTCCAGTGCCAGCGCCAGGCGGCGCCGAGCGCTTGCGGCGCCGCTTGCGTTTGCGCCCGGCTGCGATCTGCTGACCCGCAGCCGCTGTTCCCGCTGCCGGGTCCTGCGGAGCTTCCGGCAGCAAATCCCCATTAACCGCCGCAGTCGCCTTTGCGTCGGTCTGGTTAGCACGCACACTTGGACTCGTGTGCACAGCCACATCCGGATCACGTCCTGCCTGAGGTTCCGTTCTTGCCTCCGTGATCTGCTCAGATTGCTCAAGGCCTGGCTGTGCCTCCTGAGGCTTGGCTTTTCGTCTCCTTCTTCTTTTCTTCCGACTCCCTGAAGAAGGCTCCGGGATATCTGAAGATAACGATTTAGCCTTCATATCCTGTGTAACAACAGCCTCAGTAGTTACCACTTTGCTTGCCGGGATTACAACTGCTCCGCCCGGCTCTGTTTTCAGTCTCTGTGTCCGAATGGGCTGACTCTGATTCTGCTGCTCTGAGATGTCGTGGCCGTTAACCTGTCCACCTCGCTGACGGCAAAGGCGACAAGCCCCTCGTCTGGATCCGGGACCCGCCCGCTTTCCGGTTCTGCGCCGGAATTCGGACAACGGACGCTTTTGCCCGCAATACATGCATGTCTTGGTCTGTTGCGCTTCATGTTCCGTCATTCCCTGCCGGAAAGGGGCCGAGCCCGTCTCCATGTTGTCACCTCGGTTCCGTATGAATCCGGTTTCTTTCTATTGTATCACATCTGCTCGCGGACGCACTCATACCCCTGTGTCTGCGCCTGATAGCCATCCGTATTGTACTCCGGTGTCTGTCCGCTGCATTCGTGAAGGATGTGTTCCACATATTCCAATATATCTTGCATCGGTTTCCCGCATTGTTCACATGTTGTCATTCTTCTCACCTTGATCCTGTTCTTAAAGTCTCTACCTGTTGAACAAATGAATTTTCACTATACACTACGCTGTCAAAATAACCTTCCGATCGCTGTTATCCCCTGATTTCCTGATCCCCTTTTAAAGGGTGAAATCTGGTGATAAAGGCGAGCGCTTCGCTTCCCCAGGTTTCTTCTGCCCACTTCGTTAAAGTGAAATTTAGTATTCAAACTTATTGTGACTTATTCAATAATTGAATTGTGTTCCGCCTTCTCATTACCCCAGGCACATGATAAAGAAACACTCGTTCCCACCTGATGCTCATAAATCATATGAAAAAAACCGTTCCCCGCTCAACCCTAAGGGTCGACCAAGAAACGGTTTATTATTCCTATATGGTATGCAATTCCTCTTAACGAACGTCGAGTTGGCCCGAATTCTGTTGCGGAACGATACGCGGTTTCGGTTTTGGAAGATTGCCGAAAATAACCCAGGCAAACGGAACGAACCTTGCGGTCAGCCCAACCACGATCCATGAAGCGAACAGTGCTACGGCAAAGCCTCCGGCATACCACAGGTGAACCAGCCAGGACACCCCGGTTTGCGGCGGAAATTCCCGATACAACAGCAAGAAAAATGGATGAATCAGATAAATGCCGAAGGACAGCGCCCCAAGCCGATTAAGCGGCTTGGCAATCAGCGCAGGCCCCTTGCGGTACAACAGATATGCGATCTGGATCAGTACGAGCGCACAAGCAAAAGTATGCAGATTCCAGAAAAATTCATACCATAGCGTGTTGTACGTGGCAATTTTCATACGAAGCAGATAATAAATGTATACATGTCCCAGTCCTGCAGCAATCCAGACAGCCCATAACACAATCCAGGATGCTACGCGGCCTTTGGTCGCATTTTCACGACTGATGACAAACCATTGCTTGATCTTCGGAAAATAGACTCCAATGAATGCTCCCAGCATGAAATAGGAGAAGTACGAGAAGGCCCAGCTTCCCTTGTTCGGTACCTGGAATCCATATTTGTTGCTTACGATAAATGCCCATTGAATGAGCAATCCGATCGGTACCGACCATTTGACCACCGAAGGATACTTCTTCAGCAGCCACAGCACCAGCGGGAATAACAGATAGAATTGCATGTTGATAAATACAAAGTACAGATGCGTATACGCCTTACCCGTGAACAGCTTGGTAATGAAGCTGACGGCAGATTCACCAAATGGACGGCCTTGATAATGTGTCACATGCAAAATGATAAAGTAGAACAGGGAAAACAGGAAATACGGCAGCAGAATATACACGAATCTCTTTTTGTAAAAATTGCTGACCAGTTTCTTGTCCAGAGGACGAGAATAATAGTTATAGAACAACACGAAGCTGCTCATGAAAATAAAAGTTGGCGTACCATATTTCATAAAGATATTAATAAAATTGTACAGCCAGTAATATCCCGAACCTGTCATGTCCACCGTCGCGTAGGAAGTGGAATGCACACACAGCACGCCGATAATCGCCATGGCACGCACCAGATTCAGCTCCGGTATTCGCTCTCTTTTGATTGTCTCACTCATGTTTAGCGTTTCTCCTTAATGTGTTCGTCAATATGTCAGATATGACTTAGTACGATAAGCTCACTATCTATTAAAAGGCATAATGCTTAAGATGGGTAGTCCATTTTCTTAACAATTCCTAAATTTTCAGTAGATTTCACACTATTTTCATGTCTATAAATGTAAAAAAGACCGCTGCAATGCGGTCTTCCGGGGCTGCTGCCTCTACAGCAATTATTTCTGGTTCACTGGGATTAAAATGGTAAACTCAGGCTCCGGATCATATGGGTCCTGATCCATCGGATATACTTCATAGTGTGTAAGCGGACCGTCTGACACGGTATGGCCCTGATCCTTGATCCAGGTATAGATGCGATTATAGGAAGCCTCCACACTCTGTCCTTTGGCATGACTGCACTTGGCATAATCATGTGCCGGGACATCAACCTTCACCATTCCAGATGGAACAGCTGATAATCCACCTTCGCCAACCTCGACTGCAACATAATGAACAAATCCTGTATCTGTCGTATGATATGACAATCCCAGAAGCTCCTGCGGGTAAAGTACATCGCTGATCTCATGCAGACGATGCTTGAACTCCGTTTGCACAACACGTATGCCCCCTGCCCCTGCTTCAGCGAAAGTCCCTTCCCATTTCAAACCGATAACGGTCGCTGCCTCCTTATGCACCAACATGGAAGTATTGACATGTTCCATACCTTCTCACCCTTTCAATCATTTTCTTCTCTTCTTCAAGCTGATCCTGTTGTCGTGATTCCTGACTCTATTTTATACTAAAATAGTGACAAAATCTGTCAGTATAAAACAACTTGTTCAGAGGTGGACTGCGTATGACCAAAACCCAGCGTTTGATTGAACTCATGATGCGAGTGTATGACAAACCAACGTTCACCGTGGATGAGATGGCTGCTGAATTCGGAGTTTCTTATCGCACCATGCTCCGATATTTACATGAGCTTAGTGGAATGGGCGTGCCCTTATACGCAGAGCCCGGGCGACGAGGAGGATATTCCCTGCTGCAATCCGCCAACCGAACAGCCGGCATAACAGGGCAACGAATCGTCAGCTCAGATCCATTCCAACGGATTATACGGCCGCAGACCTATGTAATTGGCCTTGAGTTCCAGGCTCCTTTTACAGCAGTATATATGGCAAAAGTAATGATTCCCAAGCTGTGGGTGGAATTGGGCCGCAGACAACACGAAATCCCCCGCCAAATCAGGACGGGGGTGAAGACGGGCGTATCCCTGAGCCGTACACGCCTCTATCACTATATTGCCGGAGTGGAGGTCTCCCACTTCCACGACGTGCCGGAAGGCATGGTCGGTATTATCCTTCCAACCCGTGAATATGCCGTGTATACACATCAGGGGGATCCGGATCGGGCAGAGATCGATCAAACGCACCTCCTGCTCATGGATAAGCTGCGGCAGCGTGGCTTGGAACCCGACCTCTTGGCCTACGCCTTGGAGATCCGGGAATCCGGTGATTCCTCCAGCATGAACATGCACATTCCATTGCGTGATTCTAATCCTTCTGACGGCTCGCCAGAATTTGTTTATAGACCTCAATAGCCGCCTGTCTGGATGCTTTCAGATCTACAATCGCATCTTGGCGGGGCTGATGAATGTCCTTGCTGTGCAAATCCTTCAGATCCGGCAGCCATTTGCGGATATAATCTCCTTGAGGATCATACTTCTCCGACTGTGTTACAGGGTTGTTCACCCGGAAATACGGAGCCGCATTCTCGCCGAGTGAAGCGCACCATAACCAGTTTCCCCGATTCTGGATGTTGTCGTAATCCAGCAGTTTGCGCCTGAAATAGGCCTCGCCCCGTGTAAACGGACACTGCAGGTTTTTGGTAAGAAACATCGCTGTCAGAATACGTAGCCGGTTCGGCATGCGTCCTGTCTCATTTAGTTCTGTCATCGCAGCATCAATAATCGGGATACCTGTTTCCGCCTTGCACCAACGTTCGAAGTGATACTCACTTAGCAGCGACAGATCGTATACCTTTTCATATGTAAAATAGTGACTCTCGTATACCGCACGATACAGGTAGAAGTCGCGGAAGCACAACTGTCTGATCCATTCCTCCGACTGCTCCGTTCGGTAAGCTGCCTCATACATCTTGCGAATCGACACTGCACCTACCGACACATAGGAGCTAAGATGACTAGGCTCATACGCCTCGTATTCATCCCGATGTTCCCCATACTCCGCAATGCGCTCCTTCAGGAAACCATCCAGCAGCACATGAGGATCTTCCACCGGCTCAACATCCAGCAGCTCTTCGGGTACCCGGAATGCCTCCGGCCACTCTATACATTGATTACTCACCTTCACATCGGCCACCGATAAGGCTGAAGGAGGATTGGGGAATTCATTCATAAACTCCACCCAGCGTCTGTGAAATGCAGCAAACACTTTATAAGGCTCCGATTTTCCCGTAAAATCAGCGAACCGCGGAAGATCAATCAGCAGATGATCGGTCAGCTGCGTGAATGCGACCTGGTATCCTTCAGTGACTTTGCGTATGGTGCGATCCCTGTCGATTGCATAAGGTGTCATGTCACGATGTACAACGACTTCATCAATAAGACCTTCCATTTGTCCCAAAATGTAATCCACGACTTCTGCCGGCTTGCCGTGTGCCAGATGCAGCGTCTTGCCCGCTTCCCGGTACTGTCTGCCAAGCCCGGCTGCATGCCTCAGAAAGTTGATACCGCTGTGATCCTTCTCGCGGCCCTGCCGCAGCAAAAAGGGGTCATAGATGAACAAATGCAAGCTCTCATCATCCTGGTTCCGCAAATAATCAAATGCATTCAGATCATCCGTACGCAAATCTTTGCGATGTATGAATAGTTTCACTGACATCCTCCCGCCTGGCCTCTGCTTACTTCGCCGTCAATTCATGAAAGAGACGACTTGTCTCCGGTTCCGGCTGATGCCCCAGATCCTCCAAGAGAGTCCTCGCAAACGATGAATATAGTTTGAGTATGGCTTGGCCATCACCCATGGATGCATATACCCTCATCATTAATCGGCAAATGTCTTCGGCATAAGGCTCCCGTTCTTGTAACTCCAACAATTGCTCAATCGCATCTTTGCCACGTTCATGCTTCATGTTCCAATCGGCAAGATCCATGACCAATCTTATATATTTGCGCCTTAACTCACGGGCTTTCGCTTGCGACCATTGGTAATCATGTTCTTCTAGATAATCTCCACGATATAACAATACGATTTCCCGCAGATCTTCCACATTATCCGGCGTAACCTCGGCATACCCCACACCCAGCTCAAACTGCTCCACATCGCTGACCAAGTTACCCGGCAGCAAACGATAGCGGTTCATGTTGTACTCCAGTTTACCTGTCATGCTCCATTCCTTCAGCAGTTTGCGGATTTGGTATACCGATGTATGCAGATGGGTTAAGCCCTTCTCCAGGGTTACGTCAGCCCATAACTTATCAAGCAGAATCTCTTTGCTTACCCATTCTCCGCGATGGTGAAACAGAAACGCAAACAACTCCTGTGATTTCGTAGTCCTCCACTTATGTTTGGTTGCTTCCGGTCCCAAGCTTCTATAGATATCCAGATGTTTAAAGGTGAGCAGGCCGGGTAACTCGACGTCGCTCTGGGCAGCCTCTGCACCTGGTTCCTGTACTTCAGATGTCACTGCAATTTCAGGCATGGCAGACATCCAGGAAGCAATCCGGTCAATCGTCTTGCGCAATCTTGCCGAGCTCACCGGCTTCAATACATAATCCAATGCGTGCAGCTCAAATGCCTCAACCGCATGATCCGCGTACGCGGTTACAAATATAATTCGAATGTTATTATCCAGTTGCTGTATATACTCAGCCGCTTCCAGTCCGTTCATCTCTGGCATGCCAATGTCCAGAAACACGACATTGACGCGTTCCTTTGCCAGAAAATCCAATCCATCACGGGCTGTTGAAAAACATTGCACGGGTGTAA
This sequence comes from Paenibacillus xylanilyticus, assembly GCF_047246825.1. GTDB lineage: Bacteria > Bacillota > Bacilli > Paenibacillales > Paenibacillaceae > Paenibacillus > Paenibacillus xylanilyticus_B. The sequence continues at coordinate 479,728 of NZ_JBFOLB010000003.1, forward strand.
TCCGTCCGTCCGACAGTAACAGGCGCTCCAGATGGAGCTGCGCTGGCTTCTCGTCATCGATTACAATGGCTCTCACCGTTCTCCCAGCCTCCTGCCCTTACTTATTTCTTTAGCTCAATACCCAAGGTATATCCATCGCTCATTAAACTGTTAACCATTATGACCTGGCTCGGCACAATTTGAAGATTATTAACCTCTCGATAAAGGGATATGGAAACGAATTTGCGTTCCTTTGCCCACATGACTCTGAATATTCAACCCTTCGCCATACAGAGCTGCTAAACGTCGGTTTATATTTTGCAGCCCTACGCCTCCAGGCCCTTCCGTTCGACCCGAATTCACCTGGGCCAGGCGCTCCGGAGGGATGCCCACACCATTATCCTCAACCTGGACGATCACCCGATTGTCTTCTCTGGCAATCCTCAAAGACACTGTTCCACCCGCGGCTCGCTCCATGACACCGTGACGGATGGCATTTTCAACAAGCGGCTGGATACTGAGCGGGGGCACATAGATGCGTGCATCAGGGTCTATATCATAGTTGACCACCAGTCGCTCCTCAAACCGGGCCTGTTCCAGATGTACGTAGGATTCGACCAGTTCAAGTTCCTTGGACAGCGGCACCAGCTGATCCCGGTTCTGGAAGTCGAAGCTTCCACGCAAGTAGTGACTCAGTTCAATCAACAGATCCGTAGCTTTGTCAGGATTAACAGCGCAGGTCGCAATGATGACATTAAGTGCGTTATATAAAAAGTGCGGTTTGATCTGTGCCTGCAAAAAAGCCATTTCTGTTCGAATTGCGCCCTGAACAGAAGCTCGCATGTCGATCAAGGTACGTACTCTGGCACGCAGCTCCCCCGCATCCACAGGCTTGCTCAGGAAATCGTTCGCCCCGGCCTGGAAACCCAGCCTGATATCTTCAGGCAATCCGCGTGCCGTCAGCATCAGAATTGGCAATTCCGAGAGGGAATTGTGCTCTCGCAGCTTACGGCATAATTCAATTCCGGACATCCGCGGCATCATCCAGTCGGTGATAACCAGATCAATTCCAGGGTATTGTTCTCGCAGCTTCAAGGCTGCTGCCCCGCTGTCGGCAGATATGACCCGATATCGCTCTGTCGATAACAGATTGAACAGCACCTGGCGGTTCACCGGATCATCATCCACAATCAGAATGGTATGCTCTGCTTCCAAACTCTCTTCTAACTCGTCCAGTTCTGTAGGCATAACTTCAGTATCATGGGTATGTTGTGCAGCTACATAGCTTGCCGCAGCCGGCTTGTGCCCGGTATGAAGAAGAGTTGTCTTGGCAACCGGCAGGGTGAAATGAAAAACCGAGCCTTTACCCGGTTCCGATTCAACCCAGATCCTTCCTCCACCCAGCTCTACGAGCTTGCGTGAAATACTAAGACCGAGCCCTGTACCCCCACTGATTCTCTCACCGGTACCATTTTCCTGCTCGTAGGATTGGAATATATCCTCAAGCTTCTCGGGAGCAATGCCAACTCCGGTATCTGCCACGGACATCCTGACTTGATCCCCATTAACACGTGCGTATAGCCGTATTTCGCCTTGCTGTGTGTACTTGTATGCATTACCTATCAAATTATATAGAATTTGCCGCAGCCGATCTTCGTCCGCTTCGACAAGCGGCAGGGAGGAAGGCCACTGTTGGATTAATACAATCGGTTTGTCTCCAAAGGTGAACCCCGATACTTCAACCACTGTGCGGGCAACCGATTCCAGATCCACGGCCTCCCGTTTCAATTCAATTTCACTATTCTTGAGCTTGGAGAAATCGAGAATGTCGTTAACCAGCAGAGAAAGCCTTTTCCCTGTTGAAGTGATCATGGACAGGTTTCTGGCCTGTTTCGGCGTCACTGCGCCTGCCGCGCCTTCCAGCATGGACTGGGCGATATTAATGATGCCATGCAGCGGGGTTCTCAGCTCATGAGATGTGTTGGCCATGAATTCATCCTTCAGACTGTCGATTACAAGCAAACGCTCGGATAAGGCCTCCACTTCACGGAAGGACTGTGCGAACCGAATTGCGGTAAGAATCATCTGAGCAAAAACAAACAATAACAGCTCGTACAGCGCGAGAAACGTCGTATCCTGCGTCGTAAATGCACCAATGGTATACAGAATAACGACCATCAAGATGCTCATCATGCTGATCAGCACGTAATGGCTGTCGTTAGGCCGTTTTTTCAACCAATAGAACATGGCTCTCAGGGTGTATACGATGACACTGAGCGAAATCATCAGCATGGCCAGCTCCAGATGGGAGAACAGGGCCGGAGACACAGTAAGCCCAATGATGCTCTGCACAATAACCAGTGTTACTCCCAGACGGACGTACCCTTTGTGGATCGCACCCGGAACGAGTGCATCCATATAGCGAAGCAGATAGTAATAGGCAAATGCCGAACTCAGTAATTGAAGCCTTAGAATTTCATCATTTGGCAGAAATGGTACAAAAGTACCCAGCAGTTTCTCCCCATGAGTGAGTGCGTACATCCCCCCCGAGAGACTGAACAAGCCCAGGTAACGAAGTTCCTTCTCACTCCGGCGCAGCAGGAACAGAAGCAGGAAAAACGCAGCAGGAAGAATAAACCCGAAGAGGGTCATCAGATCCTTAAGCCAATCCCTCTGCTGGCTGTACAGGATGCTATGTTCATCTCCAAATAATACGGAAGCGACGATTCCCCCTGAGGAATATGAATAATTGGAAACCTGAATGATAATGTCCGCATGGTCTCCCTCAATAGAGGTGAATCCGGTAAAGGGTAGGTTGTACTGGATATCCGTTTCCCTTGTTTCTCCAGGCAGTCCCTTGCCGCCAATTTCTTTGCCATCGATGAAGATACGGTGTGCCATACGGATATTTTGGGTACGAATGCCATAGTCATTTTTCTCGAAACCGGGTTTGATTCTGACACGCAAGTGGTATGTTCCGTATCCATGGGCTTCCCCCATCGACTTGTTCCACCGAGCCGGAACCTGGATTGCTGAGACAGGTCCAAGTGGTTTGCGCCCGGATAGATCTGCCTCGAAGTCGATCGGGGTTAGCAATTGATTAGGATAGAAATTCCAAGTCCCGTCCAATGTCGCTGCACCCTTTTTATTAAAATCCCATTTAGACAAATCTATAACGCCTTGTTTGGCTACCGGATTCCCGCGCTCGGATACAATACCTTGCACGATCCACCCAACGGGAAAGACAATGATACAAATGAAACTAATTGTCAGCATGATCCAGTGTTTTCTCATCTATGTAATCCTTCCGCCTCGTGACGATAGACGTCAGTTTTTGTCGGTTTATCTTCATCATCCATGTTACACGTTTCTGCTGCTGACGGAAATAGAAGGAAACCACAAGAATCACATTTTTGCATAAACAAAAAAAACTGCCAGCTTATCAACCAGAATATACTCCTGATCAACGCTGACAGTCCTCTATTATTGGCTCACAACCTGAGCCAGCTTCTGTACGATACCTGTCCAGCCCTGCTCCATCCGTTCACGCACGATGGCATGTGCCTGTCCAAATTCAGTGAGTTTATCGGCATCCCATCCGCTGTGAATCAACGTAAAGGCTGTACCTTCCGGCTGCTCAGCCAGTTCGAAACGAAGTGTCCAATCCTTGCCCCATTGAAACGACAGCTTGTGTGGTGCCTGAACTTCCGTCACCCGGCAGGGTGATTTTCCGAAAGGTCCGGCCTCCAGCACGAATTCATGGCCCTCAACCGGCTCCAGATTGCTGGGCATAAACCAGCTTTCCATGCCTTCTGCTGTCGAGACTGTCTTCCATACTTTCTCCACAGGTGCATGGAGCACTAATTGCTGCCGAATATCCGGCAGTGCGCTTGATGATGATGCCATCCTATCGCCTCCTAAAATATATATTACTCATTGTTTGGGATGAGAGGATGTGTGTCAAATGTGTTCATTTAACAACTGAATCTTTACATTGACACTCCTCTCAAACCCATCCTATAATTGGCGCCTATTGCATAAAAAGTGTGTTATTCCTATGTTAGTCTGCTCTGAACCATTGAATTCCAACCGTTTGGTTTTGAGGTCGCTCGAAGTGCATAAGTGCATGAATACACTACGCTTCCCCCATGCAAAATCAGGCCACAGCATAAGGTTAACCCTTGCTGTGGCCTGTCTTAGGAACCTGTAAACCTGGTCCGTGAGCATTTTGCAAAATGCTGCAGTGTACGATTAGTATCCGCGGGAATATTGCTCGGCAATCGCTGCCTTATCCTTGCTGACACCCAGTGCCAATGCCGCATGGTTGGCCCAATACGGATCGCGCAGCATGCCTCTGCCGACTGCAACCAGATCAGCATCCCCGTTGCCAATAACGGCTTGAGCCAGAGCTGAATCATCCAGCAATCCCACCGCAATTACAGGAACGTTCAATTCTTCACGGAAACGGCGGGCAAATGGAACCTGATATCCTGGGTAGTTCCCCGGTTTCCGTTGTCCTGCAGGTCCTTCTCCGCCGGAGCTGATGTGGAATATGTCCACGCCTGCTTCTTGATAGGCACGACCAACTTCAATGGTATGGTCAATATCATAACCACCATCGGCGTACTCTACTGCTGAAATGCGCATAATGAGCGGCATGTCTTCCGGCATTTCCTTTTTCACCGCACGAACGATCTCAACGCCAAAACGAGACAGGTCCTGTCCGTACACATCTTCCCGATGGTTCATCAACTTCGAATGGAACTGGTGAATGAGGTATCCATGCGCTCCATGCAGTTCAATCGCGTCCACTCCAGCCTGTACTGCACGGCGGACACCATCCGCAAACTTCTGTACCATGGCCTCTACTTCTTCTGTAGTTAACGCACGCGGCTCCCGGTAGTCTTCTCCCGGGAAAGTGACCACCGATGGAGCAACCGGCTGTTTTGCATCCTCTGCTTTTCGTCCCGCATGAGCGATCTGAATGGCAACTTTCGAGCCGTGAGCATGCATGCCCTCTACCAGTTTGGCAAAAGCGGGTATATGTTCGTCGGACCAGATGCCCAGATCATGATCGGTAATGCGTCCATCCGGTTCAACATCAGTCATCTCGATCACGATCAGTCCTGTACCCCCAACGGCACGACTTACGTAGTGAACCTGATGCCAGTCATTCGGGATACCATCCTTGGCCGTTACGGAATATTGGCACATGGGTGCCATGACTATACGGTTATTCAGTTGAAGCCCCTTGAACTGATAGGGGGAAAATAAAGTCTCGGACATTTTGGTTACATCTCCTATTCAATATTATTAATATATGTTGAGGCAGTCCACTTGTTTTCCAGATCGAAAAACAGGAGCCCATTCTTGCCAACAATCTCTTACGCCAATCCTTCCATCATTCCTTATTATGAAGCAGCATCCCCCAAATACAAGTACGTACATTTTTGTGCCATAGTACCCTTTTTGATACCTAAACTTTCATCTGCTGCCACTTGTGCCTTGCGCGAAGTACGCCCAAAACATGGTATGATACACTTATCGACACAAGAGATAATATACCCCACCTAATATAAGATGTATCAACCCTTACACGAAAACGGAGAGGGCAGAAACAACCTGTAGAAGCGAAGCCAAAAGCTTTCTGAAAGAAAGCTACTTCGTAAGCATAAACTCGCCTTTATCACTGGATTTTCACCTTTTAAATATAGAATCAAAAAAATCTGGGGATAACAGCGATCAGAAGGTTGTTCTGACCTCGTAGTTATTCGGTGTAAGACTGGTGATCCAACTTATATATCAACCCAAGCCAAAGGAGCGATCAATGGTGAAAGACATTTTAATCGAGCGACTGACGACTTATGCTCAAATGGATACTCAATCCGATGAAAGCAGTGAAACCTGCCCCTCAACACCTGGCCAACTGGCCTTGGGTGAATACCTTGTCAATGAGTGCAAATCCATTGGCTTACAGGATATAACGATGGATGAGAACGGTTATGTCATGGCTACCCTGCCATCCAACACGGACAAGGACGTTCCAGTGATTGGTTTCCTCGCTCACCTGGATACAGCCACCGACTTTACAGGCAAAAATGTCAAACCTCAGGTTATCGACAACTATGATGGTCAAGATATTGTGTTAAATCAGGAGCTGGATGTGGTACTGTCTACCACCGACTTCCCGGAACTGCGTGAATACAAAGGCCATACCCTCATGACAACGGATGGCACAACATTGCTGGGTGCGGACAATAAGGCAGGCATTGCCGAGATTATGACAGCGATGGCCTACCTGATCGATCACCCCGAGATCAAACACGGAAAAATCCGGGTGGCCTTCACTCCTGATGAAGAGATTGGGCGTGGGCCGCACAAGTTCGATGTGCCTGCTTTTGGAGCCAAATATGCCTACACCGTAGATGGTGGACCACTCGGAGAACTGGAGTACGAGAGCTTCAATGCGGCTGCAGCCAAAATTACGGTCAGAGGTACGAATGTGCACCCTGGAACAGCCAAAAACAAAATGGTGAATTCGGCCAAAATTGCCATGGAGTTTAACCGCCGTCTGCCTGCGGAAGAGGCACCTGAATTTACGGAGGGGTATGAAGGTTTCTATCACCTTCTGTCTATCGAAGGCGATGTGGAGCAGACGCAGCTGAGCTATATCATTCGCGATTTTGATCGGGAGAAGTTTGAAGAGCGCAAAGCTTATGTATTGAAGGTTGCGGAAGAACTCAAAGCCAAGTACGGAGAGAAAAGCATTACCGTACAGCTGAATGATCAGTACTACAATATGCGGGAAAAAATTGAGCCTGTACGCCAAATTGTTGATATTGCACACGAAGCGATGACCCGTCTGGATATTGAACCCATCATTCGTCCCATTCGGGGAGGAACCGATGGATCCCAGCTCTCGTATATGGGCATGCCTACACCGAACATCTTCACTGGCGGTGAAAATTACCATGGCAAATTCGAATATGTATCCGTCGACAACATGGTGAAGGCCACCCGTGTCATTGTGGAAATCGCCCAATTATTCGAAGACCGCGGAGATATCTAACAGAATTGCACCAAATCTCATAACGACTTGTTCAACAAACGAAGGCGAGGCACCCTTTTGCTTAAGGCATCAGGGTGCTCTTTGCAATTTACTCGAAGAGCTGGACCCGCACATAGAAAACAACATTTCATTCGTACATATTCCCCCCGGCAATCTGACGCAGCTGCTCCAGATTACAGATGACGATCTTGCGCTGTTCTTTCCGAATGATCTGCCGATCACAGAGATCATGGATCACCCGGTTCAAATGTCTGTAGCTGGTACCCAGCATATCTGCCAGCTCAGTCAGCTTGGAAGTTTGGATCTCTTCCGTAACCTGTTCACCTTGTTCCATCGTTGACAACAGGTAGCTGGCAAACCGGCTTTCCACGGGGTACAGCAGATTCAAGCTTGACAGGTTGGAGAAGGTGTACAGCTTATGGGTAACATGACTAAGCATAAAATGGAGAAACTTCGGATTTTCCGCATAGGTATTCTGAAGATAACGATAGCTCACGCCGAGCAGCAGGCTTTTATTGACGGATTCAACCGTATTTTTGGCTTCCTTCCCATTGACCAGCTCCAGATCACCTACAAGTGCAGGGGGTGTACTAAACCGGAGCAGCAAGGACTTTCCATTGGGAAGTGTTGTATAGATCTTGAGTTTACCTTCTACGAGAATATAGAATCGTTCCGGCCGTTCTCCCTTGGCACATATCATTTCACCCTTGGAGGCTTCCAACAGTCTTAATTCAGCGAGTGCAGGCTCGTCCAGCACCTGATCCAGGCCATGTTCACGCGCAAGCTGACGCATTCGCCCAAAGTCCATGATTTCTCTCATTCCCGGTAACCCCCCCACCCAAGTATTTAATCCATAGAAATGGACATATGTCCCAATTTCGATATCCGTCTGCACAAATATCTTGATATAAAAACAGTTACAACTAGCACTTATATCCAATAAATCATTTTACATGGGAAATTTTCAAGACTTCGTCCGTAATTCGTCATTATTTTATTTAAAAATACAGTTAATGATAGCGCACTCTTATCCGATGATAGATAGAGCATTATGTACGTTTTTGAATCCACTCACAAATTGGAATACAGAAAGGATGGTTCGACGCCATGAATGTTGTAGATGCACTTCTGAAAGTTATGCCTTATATTAGTCTGATTCTTAGGGAACCAGCCGGTTTGACCGTGTATGATCATGAGAAAGTCTTGTACGCAGTCCCCACTGAGAAATTTAATCTCGGTTTCAATGCAGGGGAGCCGCTGCTCGATGATTATAAAAACTTTACCGCTCTGACCAATGGACGTGAAGCTTCACTCACCCACCTGCCTGCGGAAGTCTATGGGATCGAGCTGGATATTCTGAATATCCCTATCTTTGATGACAATAACGAGGTTGCTGCCATTTTCTGTGTGTCCTACGATCAATCCAACCAGAATCAGCTTGAAGCCATTATCCAGGAAAATCAATCGATTAATAGCAACCTGGTGGAGATGGTACAGCACGTTGCCGCTCATGCCGAAGAATTGCAGGCAACTAGTGAACAGATCCTGGAGAACACACGTCTTGCTGTTCAAAACTCTTCCCAAATCAACAAGGTGGCCGGGTTCATTCGTGAAATCTCCGAACAAACCAACCTCCTTGGACTCAATGCCGCAATCGAAGCTGCCCGCGTAGGCGAGGCCGGTGCAGGCTTTGGCGTTGTCGCTTCTGAGGTACGCAAACTCTCTGTAGATGCGAAGCAGGCCACTAGCGATATCGATATCAGTCTAAAAGATGTTCAACAGGTTATCAAACAAATGGAAGTGGAAGTTTCGCAGATTGCTGCTTCTTCCCAAGAGCAGGCTACCCTTGTCTCCTCCTTCACGGATGTCATTGAGAAACTGAATGAAACTGGCGATCGCATGAAGATGCTGGCAGACCAGCTTATCAGCTACTCTGTTCATACCAAGTAAGCTTGTTCCCAACATTCATATGTAACCTGAGGTATAAACCAAATTTAAACAGGACGCCGTGAACCCGATCAGGGCATTACTGGCGTCCTGTTTTTCAATCTTATTTTATATCATATCAAGCATTTACATGCCAGGTTCCCTAAGCTTGCTTCGCAATCTCCATTTTTGGGTTCCCCTTCGCATCAGCCTCAGATTCCCAACATTCCACCTCGCCCGGAATACGGATACGGTCACGGGTAAAGACGGGGTCATGCCCCTCCGCCTTCTGTTTTTTGTAATCCTTCAGCGCTTCAAACGTCACTTTGGACAACATGAGAATGGCAATCAGATTGACGACTACCATCAGTCCCATGAAGAGATCAGCAAGATCCCAGACCAACTGCACTTTTGCTACAGCACCAAACAATACCATTGCGATGACGCAGATTCGGTACACCCACAGCCACATCTTATTGGACTTGATAAACTCAATGTTGGTCTCCCCATAATAATAATTCCCGATGAGTGTACTAAAGGCAAACAGGAATACCATCACGGCCAAAAATCCGGAGGCCCAGGAACCGATGTGCATACTTAATGCTGCCTGGGTCAATTCGATGCCTCCCAGATTGGAACCTTTGTATACCCCTGACAGCAAGATAATCATGGCTGTGCTTGTACAAATGACAAGTGTATCGGTCAGTACGCCAAAAGCCTGAATAAGCCCTTGTTTCACCGGATGTGTTGTATCTGCCGTTGCCGCTGCATTAGGCGCACTACCCATTCCTGCCTCATTGGAGAACAAGCCCCGCTTGACGCCGTTCATTAGTGCAGCACCCAATGTACCACCAGCCACCTGTTCAATGCCGAAGGCATTTTTTACGATCAACACAATCATTGCCGGAAGCTGAGTGATATTCGCCAGCACAACAAATGCAGCCACCCCGATATACAGCACAGCGAGGACAACAACGATATATTCGGACGCCTTGGCAATACGTTTCACGCCGCCCATAATAATTCCGGCAAAGATTACCGCCATAACAATACCTACCGTCAACCGATCCAACCCGAACGAGTTTTGGAATGCCACGGTAATGGTATTGGACTGCACAGCATTAAAGACAAGACCAAACGATAGTGTTATGAGGATTGCAAACAATACCCCCATCCAGCGTTTGCCCAATCCACGTTCCATGTAATAGGCCGGACCCCCGCGGAAGCCTCCGTTATCCTTAACCTTATAAATCTGTGCCAGCGTGCTCTCCACAAAACTGGAGGCTGATCCAATGATGGCAATGACCCACATCCAGAACACAGCCCCCGGTCCCCCAAGGGCAATAGCCAGTGCAATTCCCGTGATATTCCCCGTTCCCACACGGGCAGCCATGCTGATACAGAACGCTTGAAACGGCGAAATCTTGCCTGCTTCCTTGCTCTTGGGTTCAGTCAGCACTTTAACCATATCTCCGATCATGCGGAACTGCATGAAACGGGTCTTGGTGGTGAAGTAAATCCCGCATACAACCAGCAGTATAATTAACAGCTTGGACCATAAAAAATCGTTGAAAATAACGACAATATCTTGTATTGTTTGCTCCATCAGGATTACCTCTCCAATTCGTATATTGTTAAACAGCATCCCAGCTACATGTCTGAGCGTAAAATCTCCATACTATTGCATATGGGATCCATTGCATAATTTTGAAGTGATAACGGCTCGTTCGAATCGGCGTTTGTACCATTTCACATATTCAATGGCCATTCCAGTCGGATGTTACCTATACTACAGTCATATCTACGAAAACCGACATATACCTACATCCAACATTGTATTTTTTTTGTGAATGGACAGAATTCAGTGAAACTCTGTTACTTTATCTGACATATTGTTCTTTTTAATTGGACGAGGGCTTCTATGCAGAAAGTGAACTACGAAGTATGATAGGAAGAAAAATGAACCACGATCGCGACGGTTACTCCGTCTGCAACATACATGGGGCCAAAAGACATCCGGTGAGGAGAAAGGAGGATACTATGCGTTATTTTATCGTGGATGATGATCCTGGCGTTCGTTCCATGCTGATGGATATTATTGAAGACGAGGGATTGGGCGAGATTGCCGGAGAAGCGGAGGATGGCGCTCACATTCATGCGGAACTGCTCGAACTGCACAAGGTGGATGTGCTTCTGATTGATCTGCTCATGCCCCATCGGGACGGGATTCAGACCGTACGGGCATTGGAAGGAAGGTTTGAAGGCAGGATTGTTATGATCTCGCAGATTGAATCGAAAAGCATGATTGGCGAAGCCTATTCGCTCGGCATTGAATACTACATTACGAAGCCGATTAATCGGCTGGAGATTCTGTCCGTCCTGCGTTTGGTTGATGAACGTCTGCGTATGCAGCAATCCATTCAGGATATTCAGCGAACATTGCAGGGATTAACCGGGCTTCCATCTGCCGGACGTCATGCTGCACCTGTTCCGAGCAAAACAATTGCAACAGCAGGACATTTCCTTCTGTCCGAGATGGGCATGATCGGGGAAGCGGGCAGCAAGGATCTGCTGGACATGCTGGAATATCTGGAGCAGATCGAAACAGAGGATCAGACACTGTCCCCGTACATGTTTCCGTCGCTCAAGGATATCTTTCAGAATATAGCTATTCGCAAGCTGGGAACGGATGCCTCCGCTACGGAGATCACCAAAGAGGTCAAGGCTTCCGAGCAGCGTGTCCGCCGGGCGATATTCCAGACATTAAGTCATGTGGTCTCACTGGGATTGACGGATTATACGCATCCCAAGTTTGAGAATTACGCATCGAAGTTCTTCGACTTCACCGAGATTCGCAAGAAAATGCTGGAGCTGCAAAACAATGTGGAGCCTTCCCTGTCCCAAACCCGAATTAACACCAAAAAGTTTGTCCAAGTGCTGTACATGGAAGCCAAACGGATTTTACATTGAAATAGTCCCCAAAACGCATGCGGGCATGAATGAACAGGAATGCAGCAGCTATGGATGCTGTCCTTCCCGTTATGTTCATGCCCGCATTCGTCGTATGTACTCATCTATAGTTGTCCCGATATAGGAATCTTTAATTTCTTGTCTGGCTTCGATTCATTCGATTGTATTCGTTGATCAACTCATCCAATGCCATGGACTGCCTTATGACATCCGGATGCCCAAGCCCACCCTCGTGACGTTCTACCAACATATGAAGGTTATGTCTGGCTTTCTCGATTTGATTTTTCAACTCCAAACTCATAACCATGCCCGTGACCTCCTTATTTCTGTGTTATATTTTAGTTTTTACTGTCAATCTATAGTTGGATTAACATTTGGCATAGTCGGCATGGATGTTTTGTATTCTCCCCCAGATTTTGAAAGCCATGAATGTGGATGATCGCATCAAGATGAAAAAGCCGCGATACTATGCCTTTTATGCAGATCATGTGCTATTTGTGCATCCATGTTTTCATTCGATCGCCTACTCTTCACTAGATTGTGTCTTTATTGTGTATTTTGGAAAATGTACGATAAATAAACACCTCTCATGTATGCAAGCTAACCAGTAGAGGTTAGCCTGTATGCTATAGAGAGATGCCCAATCGATCAGATTATCGGATTATTGAGTAACCTTTATTTTGATCACTTCACTTGTTACTGAAACAATTTCATTGATCCATTCCACATGGTACTCTATTCGTCTGGAGCGCGATCAGCAATTACAGTTGTGGCCGTCTGTGCATTAGGAGATGATGCCGCAGTTAGCTGCCATTGATTTCTAACATAGTCTTAACAGCAGATCTTTTCCTCTCTCCAAGGTGAACAAATTCCTTTTCATAACCGGGCCATTCAGGTACAATAGGGCGATGTGTGTGTCCGGACCCGGCGGATACGAAAGTTTATAGAGGATCGTATCCTGTATACCATCCTGATTTGATATCATTGGAGGCTCATCAACACCATGCAAACCGATTCACGGACTCAAGTTAAAATCATAAACGCCGATCCCAGCGCGATGGGATTATTTGGGCTGGCTATCGTGACCCTGGTCGCTTCCTCCCAGAAACTCGGAATTACGGACGGACTCAGCTACGCGATCCCGTGGGCAATCTTCCTGGGAGCATTTGCACAGCTGTTCGCCTGTATCCAAGACTCCAAACGCAACAATACATTTGGCACAACCGCTTTTGGTGCATACGCATTTTTCTGGTTTGCGATGGGTGCCAATTGGCTGATTAAAATGGGCGTGTTTGGTTCCACTCTGGCAGAACAGGCCGATGGCAAGCAGCTCGGATTTGCTTTTGCCGGATACCTCGTGTTCACTTTATTCATGACGCTGGGCGCTGTGGAAGCCAACAAAGTACTGCTCATCATCTTCATTCTGATTGACTTCCTGTTCCTTGGCCTGACGTTTGATGCTTTCGGCGTGGCTCCTCATATCTTCCATACCATTGCAGCGTATGCAGAATTGGGTATTGGAATCGTGTCACTCTACGGCACTGGAGCTTCGGTACTGAATGCTCACTTTGGCTATACGTTTCTGCCTATCGGCAAACCGTCCGGCATCTTCAAAGCCAAGGCTTAATATATTGCAATACCAAACCGCCCGCGCGCCGGTCCGCGCCTGGCGGTTTTTTTGGCAATGATGTTTGAATATGAGTTTGCAGGGCACCTATACTAGGAATAACACCAATAGATGATAGACCTGGCACAGATCTGCAAAGACGCAGCAGCCATGGGGTCAGGAGGAAGAAAAATGAGAGAAATACCCCAACCTACGGAGTCTGAACAGGTGGAGAAGAAATATGTACGTGAAACACGCTGTTTCAAGACCGCACGGGTATTCCCGACGGATGTTAACAACCACAACACTTTATTTGGCGGCAAGCTGATGTCTTACATTGATGACATTGCATCCATCGCTGCTTCCAAACTATGCCGGGTAAATACAGTAACGGCTTCAACCGATTCAGTCGATTTTCTGTATCCCATTAATCCAACGGATTCCGTCACGCTGGAATCATTCGCAACCTGGACGGGACGCAGCTCCATGGAGATTTTTGTGAAGGTTATTCGCGAGGACTTGAAGACAGGGGAGAAAAAGATTGCCGCAACGGCATTTCTGACCTTTGTGGCCTTGGATGAAAATAATCGCAAACTCATCGTTCCCCGGATCATTCCGGAGACGGAAGAAGAGAAGAAACTATACGAGACCGCTCCGGATCGGGCGGCCATGCGGAAGCAGCGGCGGGAAGAGAGCAAAAAATTCGCTGACTTCCTTACCGTTACCTATCCTTGGGAGTAATTAAAACATTATCTGGATGTAGCCGGATATGTGGACACTGCTCTACTATCCGGCAGTTCTCCGCCCATGGAGACAGTCCATTGCTGATACTTCCGATACGCCGCTCCGCTCTCAAGCAGACTCTGGCAGGTGTATACGCCCTCTTCAATCGAACCAACGCGGCCTGTCACATACAGTCGGAAGCCAGCGTTCAGCAAGACCTGGTTGACAAAGGCGATATGCCCCTCTCCGCTCAGCACCGATTCTGCCACTTCCAGCTGCTTGGCAGCCGTCCATGCCACCTCGGGTACAGGTATATCCAGCTCGTAAGCTGCAGGGTCCACCAATTCCAGTCTCGTATCCCCGTTTTCCACAGCATAAACACGTGTAGGTCGGTCAATATACAGGTCTTCCGAACCTTCCATCCCCTGTACCACGTAAGCCCGGCGGTATTCAAAGCGGGTTAGCAGCTTCGCAATCCGATCCAGAAACGTATTATGAAATACACCGAAAACAAGATAAGGCGAATGGTTAAAATCAATCAGCTTCTCAGCTGTATTAAAAACCGTACGGAAGCCCAGTTCTTCACGCAAAGGTCTCAGCTGCCGAAGCGGAGCACACCATTCTTCAGAAGACACATACATGACATCTGTCCTCTGCGCAGCAATCCTGGCATCCTCCCGATCCATTTTCGTTGTATCAATACCCGATTCCCTCAGCAGCATAGACAAGGTTACCCCCCACTTGGGCGGTAAAGGCTCACTTCCGTGCAATGTCACCGGAACCCCGGCTGCTGCCAATACAAAGGCTACCGGAAAAGTAGCCATAAACGATTTGGTTCGTCCGTCATAAGGGCCTGCGCAATCGAGTCCATCCTGAAATACGGACAGGCGATCTGTACTGTTCCGGCATGCATGGACGAAGGCTTCCAGCTCCTCGACATTTTCCATCTTCATCCGTTCCGCCATCAGAAAAGCAGCTGTCTGAGCAGGCGATACCTCCTGTCTCAGAATATGCTCGGCAACAGACAGCGCCTCGGCATAATTCAGATCACGCGAACCGCGTTTTCCACGTCCTACCTCCCTGAGAATCTCAGACATGTCCATGATGCGTCCTCCTTTCGATTAAGACTGGAGCAGCTGATGCGCCTTTACAATTGCCGTCGCTACATCCACCATTCGTTTGCGTTCATCCATCGCTCTCTTGCGTAACAGATCGTAAGCTTCCGATTCGGAGATCTGCTTCAAATCACATAAAATAGCCTTCGCCATATCAATCCATTTCCGATCTTCAAGCCGGGACTGCAGCTGTTTCCGCTCCTGCTCCCACTGCTTGCGTTCCATGCACCGCTTGGCTGCAAAATGCAGTGTCCAGTGAATTTCAGGCCCGATCATGGATGGGGTCAGTATTCCGTCCAATGAAGCTTCCAGCTCGCAAGATTCTACTGAGGAAGAGGCTGTATCCGGTGCGCACCACCATAACAATGGCGTGTTCGTTTTCCCCTTTCCCAGGCAGCGTACCCAATATTCCACATCGGACAGTGACAGATGCAGGATGGATGCCTCTGCTTCAGCAGACAGTTTCACAGCTTCTGTTTCGCTGTCTGTCACCTGCACATGGTACCCGTTTGCCCCAAGCAGTCTCTCAGGTGTAAGAGGGATTGCATCGGATGAGGCAGCTATCGTTGGTTCTACACGGATGACCAATAAAGATCGCATGATGGATCAATCCCTCCCTTAATGCATAGACAGAATTAGTTAACTTAAGCATCTAAACGTATCAGCACGATCAGATGTCATATAACCTAACAATATCTTAAGGTGAAAATATACAAATTTGAACTTGATTATGCATTTCGGTAACACATATGCCGGATCACTATACTGTGTAAAGGGCTCTCTTCCTAAGTTCCGTACTGTTTACTTGCCGCTTTTAGTATGCTTCTTCTCTCTATAACCTTCGTAATATAAGTTTGTGCGCTAAGGTTCGATCCGTCCGTTCGTCGTTCGGCTCTTATTTCCATTACACACATGTAAACATAATTAACTTCAAATTTCAAATACTTTTTTATGTTAACTATATTGACATGGGAGGAAGGATCTTTTATAGTTAGGCCATAACAACTCCATATTTGAATCGATCACAGTTACAACGGCGTAGCTGGTTGAAACGGCAATGAAGCCTGTTTTGCAATCTCGGAGCAAGGGATGCGTATGCATATACGCAGTCCTCCGAGGCATGACAGGCTTTTTCTATTTTTCCGGAACGAGGCAAGGGCATTTCGCAGAATGGAATCAAGGGGGCTAATCACAATGAGTACAACGAAAAAACTGGTGCTGGTCGGCAATGGTATGGCAGGTATTCGTACAATTGAACATATTCTAAAACTTGCTCCGCATGCTTATGAAATTACGGTCTTCGGTGCTGAGCCGCATCCCAACTACAATCGCATCATGCTCTCCTCTGTGCTGGCAGGCGGCACGAGCATTGAAGATATCGTAATCAACGAATGGAGCTGGTACGAAGATAACGGCATTCGGGTATACCCAGGCGATCCTGTTATTCAGATCGATGCCGAGCGCAAGGAAGTGGTCTCTCAGGCAGGTGTCCGTGCGTCTTACGATGAGCTGATTCTGGCAACAGGATCACAGGCATTCATTCTGCCTTTACCTGGAGCAGACAAGGAAGGTGTCATTGGTTTCCGTGATATCAAAGACTGTGAGACGATGATGGCTGCCTCGCAAAAGTATCGCAAAGCGGCCGTGATCGGTGGTGGATTGCTTGGTCTGGAAGCTGCCCGCGGTCTGCTCAATCTGGGGATGGATGTCACGGTTATTCATATTAACGGCCATCTGATGGACCGGAATCTGGATCTGCCTGCAGGCCTGATGCTTCAGCGGGAGCTTGAAGAACAGGGTATGAAGTTTCTTTTGAACAAACACACCGAGGAAATTACAGGCAAACACCGTGTAAAATCCCTTCGTTTCACCGATCAGACAGTGCTCGAAACCGATCTGGTCGTTATGGCCGTCGGCATTCGCCCTCAGGTTGAGCTGGCCCGCCAGGCTGGACTGAATGTGAACCGCGGTGTCATCGTGGATGATTATATGAATACCAGTATACCTGGCATTTCGGCAGTCGGTGAATGTGCAGAGCACCGCGGCATCGCATATGGATTGGTGGCCCCATTGTATGAACAGGGCATGGTCCTGGCCAAACGTCTGGCGGGTGCAGCGACGGAAGGATATGAAGGGTCTGTGACTTCGACCAAGCTGAAGGTTTCCGGTGTGGATGTATTCTCTGCAGGACAATTCAAGGATGCGGCAGATACCCGCAGCATTCGTATACAGGATGATGTGGATGGAGTCTACAAAAAGATGGTCATAAAGGATGGTCAGCTGATTGGAGCTGTACTGTTCGGAGATACAACTGATGGCGCCTCCCTCTTCTCCCTCATTAAAAGCGGTGAGAACATCGGTGGACGTGAAAAGGAAATTTTGCTCGGAGTATCGGCCGGAGGTTCAGGATCTGGTCCATCGGTAGCTGAGCGCATGGCAGCTATGCCAGATGATGAGATTGTCTGCGGTTGTAATGGTGTCACCAAGGCAGCCATCGGTGATGCGGTACTGAACAAGGGATGTAACACGCTCGGTGCCATCAAGTCCTGTACCAAAGCTTCTGCTTCCTGTGGAGGATGTAAACCGATTGTGGAATCCCTGCTCGTCCATTATGCAGGTGATGCTGTTGGTGAACAGGTGAAGGAAGGCATCTGCGGCTGTACCTCCTATGATCGTGATGAGATCGTTGCCCAGATCAAGGAGATGGGATTAAAGACAGTCAAGGAAGTCATGAATGTACTCGGCTGGAATGAGCCTGAAGGCTGCTCCAAATGCCGTCCGTCCCTCAACTATTACCTCGGCATGATTTGGCCGGCGGAATACGAAGATGAGCGGGTATCCAAGTTCACGAACGAACGCTACCACGCCAATATTCAGAAAGATGGAACGTATTCGGTCATTCCCCGGATTTACGGAGGTGTCACTTCTCCAGCCGAGCTGATCAAGATCGCCACCGTTGCCGAGAAATATGATGTGCCGATGGTGAAATTCACAGGTGGACAGCGGCTCGATTTGCTCGGTGTACAAAAGGAGAATCTGCCGAAGATCTGGGAAGAACTTGATATGCCGTCCGGATTCGGTTATGGCAAGGCACTGCGTACGGTGAAAACATGTGTTGGCAACACCTTCTGCCGATTCGGAACACAGGATTCCATTGAGATGGGCATTCGTCTGGAGAAAAAACTCGACAAGATGGTGGCTCCAGCCAAAGTGAAGCTTGCTGTCTCCGGCTGTCCGCGGAACTGTGCAGAAGCCACCATTAAGGATCTGGGTGTCGTTGCGATTGACGGTGCATGGGAACTGCATGTTGGCGGTAACGGCGGGGTCAAGGTCCGCGCAGCGGAATTACTGTGTACGGTCAAAACGGATGCCGAAGTGGAAGAGTGGACCTATGCTTACCTTCAATATTATAGAGAAAACGCACGCTGGAATGAGAGAACGGCAGCCTGGATCGAACGTGTCGGTCTGGACCATGTGAAGAAGGCACTCGAAGACCGCGAAGAGCGCCTGGCTCTGGTTGAACGGCTTGAACTGACACTGGGCCGCACCGTTGATCCGTGGAAGGAAATTATTGAAGACGAGAAACTGCGCAAAAACTTCACCCCACTCGCTGGCACACAGCCGGCAGCCCACTAGAAGAGGAGGATCAGCGATGAACCGATTGCGAATTGGACACCTGGCGGATATTGATGAAAAGGGAGCACGGACGTTTACGGTCTTGGATACCGAGATTGCCGTCTTCAAATTGAGTGATGGAACTTTGCACGCCGTAGAGAATCGCTGCCCTCACAAGGGCGGCAGGCTGTCGGAAGGCATGGTATGCGGAACGGCTGTTCACTGCCCGCTGCATGACTGGAAGATCGATCTTCGGAGTGGCAAGGTATATGAACCGGATGACGGATGTCTAAACACTTATAAAACCGAAGTGGATGACAACAGCGGAGAAATCTATATCACCATTGCAGGTTAGGTCTTCATATTGGAGAGTGCCGACACATCATGAATCAAGGAGGCGTGCGCTATGGATTTTGTTAAACCTGCAGAAGTGCTGCAATCAATGGTCGACGCAGGCGAGAATAAAGCCAGAATGAACCGGGTGCAGATGTTAATCCGTGGTTTCCTGGCTGGAGCGATTCTCGCATTTGCAACAACGCTGGCGTATACCGCTGTATCTCAAACTTCCGTTGGTTTGGCAGGTGCGCTGATATTCCCGGCAGGATTCGTGATTATTGTCCTGCTCGGGCTTGAGCTGGTGACAGGCAGCTTCGCCATGATTCCACTCGCTGTGATGAAACGCAGAATCACCTTCATGGATATGCTGCGCAATTATATATGGGTCATTGCAGGCCATATACTCGGATGCCTGTTCTACGCTCTGTTATATGAACTCACGTTGACGAAGATGGGAACAGATATGAGCAGCCCCCTCGTTCAAACTCTAATTCAGACCAGCGAAGCCAAGACGCTCGGATATCAGCATCTGGGCGGCGCAGGTATTGTTTTGGTGATCATTAAGGCTATTTTATGTAACTGGATGGTAACACTCGGTGCAGTCATGGCGATGACATCGACCTCCACGCTCGGTAAAATTGCGGCCATGTGGCTGCCCATCATGATATTTTTCGCTCAGGGATTCGAACACGCTGTGGTGAACATGTTTGTTATACCGGCAGGGATGATGCTGGGTGCTGATGTCAGTATCGCTGACTGGTGGTTATGGAACCAGATTCCGGTGCTGCTTGGCAATTTCATTGGCGGTGCCATATTCACTGGGTTAGGATTATATGCTGCACACCGCTGGGGAAGCTCTACCCCCATTACCTCCAAGCTGGCAACCATTCATGGCGGCCGTTCAGGTATAGCGAATGCAGAGTCCGCGTCTAAACTGGGGACACGTTCATGAGCCGGGGCCTGGTAAGTATCATTGGCGCCGGTCCCGGAGATCCGGAACTCATTACCGTGAAAGCTCTGAAACGCATCCAAACGGCAGATATTCTATTATATGACCGACTTGTGAATGATGATTTGCTTGCCGAAGCTCCTGAAGCAGCACTCCGGATTTATTGCGGGAAAGCCCCCGGACTGCATTCCATGAGTCAGGAGATGATTGGGCGGCTGCTGGTTGCTCACGCTGCAGAAGGCAAACGGGTTGTCCGGCTCAAGGGCGGTGATCCGTTCATCTTCGGGCGCGGGGGTGAAGAAGCACTCGTGCTGGCGCAGGCAGGAATCCCCTTCGAGGTTATCCCCGGCATCACTTCCGCTGTGGGTACATCTGCTTCAGCCCTGATTCCCTTAACCCACCGGGGAGTGGCTTCGACCTTCGCATGTGTCACTGGCACGGGGAGTGATGGCCGTGTATCATCCGTTCGCTGGGATCTGCTCGCCCACAGTGTGGATACCCTGGTGATCTATATGGGGATCAGCCAGCTGCCCC
This sequence comes from Paenibacillus xylanilyticus, assembly GCF_047246825.1. GTDB lineage: Bacteria > Bacillota > Bacilli > Paenibacillales > Paenibacillaceae > Paenibacillus > Paenibacillus xylanilyticus_B. The sequence continues at coordinate 500,550 of NZ_JBFOLB010000003.1, forward strand.
TCATTCAACGCGAACTGCTGCAATCCGGCAAAAGCAGCTGCACACCAGCAGCCCTGATTGAACGAGGAACCACCTCAGAGGAGCGAATCATTACCGGCACGCTGGGCCAGCTTCATGCCCTCTCCCTTTCCGAAAAGGTGAGCAATCCCGCGCTGATCATTGTCGGCGAAGCCGTTCTCGTACGCGAACAATTGCTTCAGCTCCAGCAAGCAGCAGATGCTTCCATGACGGGATAGCTGCCCATATACTTCTTTCTAATCCAACAGCATACGCTCGTGAATGGTCCGACCCTTCTGCCCTGGTTCTATCAGCAGACGGGTCGGTTTGATGTTGATCAATGCCGTCAACTGTTCCCCCATATAATGCGCAGAATACTTGAACCCAATCTCCGCCCAGTGCATGATGACACCGACCGTAGCTGATACCAGATAACTCAGCATGATATCGTAATTAATGGTGTACTCGCTATCTTCGGTCACCAGCACAAAATCCTCAGTTAAATACGTTCGGAACATGTTGCAGAGCCTTAAGCCCATATCACTATGCATCGTGATTAAGGCGCGAAAGACGTCCTGATGAGCTTCGATATATTCGAATACCGGCATGGTGGAAGGCAGCAGTCCGGTCATATCCACTTCTTTTAATTGAGCGTAAGGCTCTGCATAGGCTTGGCCCACTCCCTGCATAAAGTCTTCCAAAATGAATTCAAGCAGCTCCGGTTTGCCAGGAAAATGCAAATAAAACGTGCCCCGATTGTAGTCCGCCCGTTCTGTGATGTCACGGATCGTGACAGCATCAGCTCCCTTTTCCAGTATTAAAGAAACCGTCGCAGCGATGATCGCATCCTGCGTTCTTCGTGCTCTCCGGTCCTGAGGGTGTTCGATAATCAACATTTCCGCCTCCTTTGTCCATTATTGTAACCTAAATGAACACCGCTTACATCTGTGTCCGATAGCAGACATATACGCTGTCAATGATTATTGTCACATGACTATGTATATCTTAACATTGAGACAGGAACGATAGACGACAGGCTGCATCTTTTTTTGATGAACACCTGCCAATAATAAATAAGGAGCGGATTTTATCATGAGCACATCCTATACACATACAGCGGTTATTACAGGGGCTGCCGGAGGCATCGGTAAAGAATTGGCACGCCGACTTGCTGAACGCAAAATCAATATGGTTTTGGTGGATCTGAACGAGGAAGCGATCCAGCAGACGATTACAGACCTGAACCTCGACAAAGAGCACGTTATTGCAGTGAAAGCTAACGTATCCCAGGAAGCAGACGTGAAAAACTATGTACAAAAAGCACTTGATGCCTTTGGCAGAATCGACTACTTTGCCAACAATGCCGGTATCGAAGGTCCTACGGGTCTGATTGAAGATCTGAGCGTTGAAGCACTGGATACGGTATATAACGTTAACATTCGTGGCGTATTCTTGGGTCTGCAAAATGTCATTCCGGTCATGAAAAAACAAAAATCCGGTGCGATCCTGAACACGTCTTCCCTCGCAGGTCTGATGGGTGCACCTGCTGTATCTCCATATATTATGTCCAAACATGCCGTGGTTGGTCTCACTCGCACAGCAGCGAATGAACTTGCCCCATACAATATCCGGGTGAACGCCGTATTGCCAGGAACCATTAACACTCGCATGATGCGCCAAATCGAAGCAAACTCCGGCAACGTAGAAAATTATCAGGATGCTACCGTAGCCAGCATTCCGATGGGCCGCTATGGCGAACCGGAAGAAGTAGCTGCCGTGATGAACTTCCTGTTGTCCGAAGAGGCTTCCTATGTAACAGCTTCCCTCTACACGGTAGATGGCGGTATGATGGGTCAATAATATCCGCAGTTACCTCGCAGACAAAAGAATCCTAATGGGTACCTGCTGATATGCAAAGGTTTAAGTTAACATAAGATATAAAACAAAAGGAGCCTGTTCCCAGGCTCCTTTTTGATATCCACGAAAGCCAAACTACCGATTAAGTCGATTAATCGACGTATCCTGCATGGCCCTTTTCCATTAAATAGTCCATTTCAGCATCCAGAATGCTTTCCACGGTCAACTCATCCAGCTTCACATCTTTACGACTAAGGATGTAGTCAGCCAGGTCATCACCGTCGATATCGACGTCTTTACCTTTGGCATTTTCATGCGCCTTGTTGATGTACGCTTGCTCATGCTTCAGCACAAGCGCAATATTTGCCTGGCTTGCCTTCGTTTTATCTGCAATATATTGCATCATTTCCTGCTCATTAATAGAATTCGCTTCCGTCACGTTCAGTTCAGCTCCTTGGTTCATACATACTGTTGCCATTGTAGCATAGGTTTACCCATAACAGACATGCCTTATTCGGATCTAAGTTAAGCGAACGTAGAACGTCGCCTCTTCTCCTACCACACTCCGGGCATAGATCTGACCTTTGTGCTGGTCCACAATGGAACGGGCAATGGCCAGACCGAGGCCGTGCCCCCCATGCTTCCGGGCTCTGGAGGCATCCGTGCGATAGAAGCGATCGAAGATACGATCCAAATGCTCCGGTGCAATGCCTTCCCCTGTATTGGAGACCGCAAGAACCACCTCATGATTTTGTTTCTTCAACGATACATTCACCGCGCCTTTGGCTCTGGAATATTTCACGGCGTTATCCAGCAGAATCAGAATGACTTGCTTGATCTGTTCGCTGTTGCCATGGACCATGAGCTGCGGCTCTATGCTGTAGTCCAGGGATATATTTTTTTCAAAAATAACAGCTTCCATCGTCAAAATAATGGTCTCAACCGCATCGCTCATATCAAACTTGGAATGGATCATCGTGGAGCGTGAATCGTCAATCTCGGTCAGATATAACAGATCGCTCGTTAACCGGGACATGCGCTCTGTCTCCGACTTGATGTACTGCAGCCATTTGGCCTGATTATCAATCGTATCCTCCCGATTGGCAAGCAGCACATCCGTGTTCGTATTAATGATAGCCAGCGGTGTTTTCAGCTCATGGGAAGCATCGGCAATGAACTGCTTTTGTTTCTCAAAAGCTTCCTTGACCGGCTTAATGGAACGATTGGCAAAATACCGGCTCAGGAAGTAGATCACAATCAGCATGACCAGTCCTACAATGGCAAACGTATAGATTAGATTCGTCAGAATACCCTGTTGGGCCGTCACATCAATGAACACAATCATATGCCCATCGCTGCTCGGGTCAATCACATAGGCCCAGTCCGTGCCATTCAGTGCAAACTGTCCGGTCTTACGCTCTGTATGATCAGCCTTATCTACCTTCTCCAGTGCCTCTGCGTAAAACGTATCTTCCATACTAAATCTGGAGTGGGTATCTGAAATATTCCATGCATTATCGGTCTTGATCATAAATGATACGGAACGTCCCGGCGGTGAATTGGGATCTCCTCCAGGTCCGTTTCCCTGAACGTCCGATCGGGGTTCACCCGATCTCGTCTCATCTGTGCGCGGCATGTTGGATGAGTTATATGGACCGTGATAGAAATCCGATACCTTGAACAGCTCCATATTGGTTTCACGTTGAACATTCTGGTACGTAATGATATAGATCGTCGCGAAGGCCACCAGCATCATGATCGAGATGGACACCAGGTTGACGACCAAAAACCGATTTCGGAGTTTCTTAAACATCAGGACGTCACCTCAAGTACATAACCCACACCCCGAATCGTATTAATGCGGACGGAGGAGTTAAGGAAGGTCAGTTTCTTGCGCAAAAAGGAGATGTACACCTCCACGTTGTTATATTCCACCTCGGAATCGAAGCCCCACAGCTTCTCGATAATCTGCTCTTTGGAAGTGATGGCCTGTTTGCGGGTAATCAGCAGTTCCAGCAGCTCATTTTCTTTTAGATTGAGTTTGATCTCCTTGCCCTGCACGGTCAGCTTCAGCTGTGTCGTATTGAGTTCGATGTCACCAAACTTCAGCCCATCCTCTGGCACGACCTCGCCCTTTCTTCTGAGAGCTGCCCGAATCCGGGCAAGCAATTCCTCTGTCGCAAAAGGCTTCGCAATATAGTCGTCCGCACCCGTATCCAGTCCGGCCACCTTGTCCGAGAGTTCTCCCTTGGCCGTCAGCAGAATGACAGGTGTATGGTTTCCCTCACTGCGCAGCTTCTTCAGCACGCTGATTCCATCCATCTCCGGCATCATGATGTCGAGCAGAAGAAGATCGTATATACCGCTCAGCGCGTAATCCAGTGCTGATCTGCCGTCATGGACCATGTCCACGGAATAATTGTTTTTCTTCAATATCTGGGATACGGCCTCTGCCAAATGAACCTCATCTTCCGCAATTAATATTCTCATGATTAACTCATTCCTCTGCCTTGAATTGTTCGTCGCAATTTTCTTTTATTATATCAATCATTCTACCTGCGGAACCTTGAATCAATCTTAATTCATTCATTCCACGAGAACTATTATAGGAAGGTAAAAAAAGATCAACGGAATGTAAAATCATTTAAGATTCATTCAAGGTTGGCGCTCTAAGATACAGACATGGAAGTGATACACGAGGAAACAAAACATACAATCCATGGACGAAAGGAATGAATCTTAAATGGCGATTGAAGTATTCAACCGATATGAGAGCAAGTACCTTCTGACCGATCAACAGTATGAACATTTCTACAACGATCTGCTGAAGTATATGGAACTGGATGCGTACAACAAGAAACACGAGTTCTACTCCATCAGCAACCTGTACTTCGACACTCCGCAGGATTCCCTGATCCGCGCCAGTCTCTCCAAACCGAAGTACAAGGAGAAGCTGAGACTGCGGGCTTACGGTGTACCTGAAGAGAATGCCAAAGTGTATCTGGAGATCAAAAAGAAAGTGTTCGGTCTGGTGAACAAAAGAAGAACTGCCCTGATGCTGGACGAAGCCTACGAATTCGTTCGTACGGGACAGGCACCTGAGCTGGAGGATTACATGAACAAACAGGTTGTCGATGAAATCGAATATTTCCTCCGGTTATACGACCTGGAACCGAAAGTGTATCTGGCCTATGAGCGTAAGGCCCTCTTCGATAAGAACAGCCGTGATCTCCGTATTACTTTTGACACCAACATCCGCAGCCGCAGATACGATCTGAAGCTGGAGCAAGGGGATTATGGTGAGCCTCTGGTGGAAGACGGTCGCTGGCTGATGGAAGTCAAGGCGGAGAAAACCGTTCCGTTCTGGCTATCCCAGCTGCTGTCGGAGCACGGCTTGTATCGCGTTGGCTTCTCCAAATACGGCAACGAATTCAAACGCCTCGTTCGAACGACGAACCTGAACTACCAAAGCGAGCGGATTCTCGTTCCGGGTACTGACTTCGATCCAGCCATAAAACCAAATCAAACGATCATAGAAAGAGAGAGTGTAGTATATGCTTGATTCCATTTTCAGTTCTGCATTAACCGACACGACGCTGACATTCAGCAGTGCCGTGATTACGATTGGCCTAGCCATCCTTATGGGTGCAATTATCAGTCTCACATACATGAAAACCAATGCAAACACATACTCCCAGAGTTTCACGTTAACCATGGTTGTCCTGCCCGTTATCGTGGCGATCATCATCCTGCTTATCGGCAGCAACGTGGCCCGTGCCTTCAGCTTGGCTGGTGCCTTCTCGATCATCCGGTTCCGAAGCGCGCCCGGTGATCCAAAGGATATCTCCTACGTCCTGTTTACCATGGCTTCCGGTCTTGCCTGCGGCGTCGGCGCCTTCGGATACGCGGTATTGTTCACCATCATCTTGTGCGTACTGATGTTTGTTCTGAGCTATTTCAAATTCGGAGCCAAAAAGAGTCAGCAAAAATTGCTTAAAGTCACCATTCCTGAAAACCTGAGCTATGAAGAAGCTTTTGATGAAGTATTCAAGAAATTCAATGTGGATTACCAGTTGAACAAAGTTAGAACAACCGAACTCGGCAGCCTGTACGAACTGGTCTATCTGGTTCATCTTGGCCAACACGTCAATCAGAAGGAATTCCTTGATGCCGTCCGTACACGCAACGGTAATCTGGACATCTCCTTAAACATGGCACCAACACCGGAATATTAATTCGAAGATATTTTACAAATAGAGAGGAACGATTATTATGAATAAAAAATGGATTGCAGGCAGCAAATTATGGTCCGTAGCAATGATTACCGCAATGGTTACCGCATGCAGTGCTCCCGCAGCGACCAACTCCACCGCTAATGCCGCAACATCAACGACAGGTACAACCAAAACGGTATCCGTCAGTGAGCAGACCTCTGTTAAATATGCAGACTTGGTTTCCATGGATGCAGACGATACCAATGTAAGCTGGAGTGCAACCGACTCTACAACCATTAAGCTAAGCGGAAAGACAGCGACCGTTACTGGTTCCGGAGCCAAAGCGGCGAACGGCTCGGTAACGATCTCCGAAGCAGGTACTTATGTACTTAGTGGCGAACTGACGGACGGCCAGATCATAGTTAATGTAACCGACAAAGGAACGGTTCACCTCGTCTTAAATGGAGCAACCATCCACGATAATGACAGTGCAGCCATCTATATTCAGGAAGCAGGCAAAGCGGTTATTACCCTGCAAGAAGGAACCGAGAACGCCGTTTCCGATGGCAAAACCTATGTATACGCTGATGACACAACGGATGAGCCTGATGCAGCCATCTTCAGCAAAGCGGACCTGACCTTTAACGGCACAGGCAAACTCACCGTTACAGGTAACTACAATGAAGGGATCACAAGTAAGGATGATCTCAAAATTGTAAGTGGCACCATCAACGTCAAAGCAGCCGACGACGGTATCAAAGGTAAAGATATGCTCGCGATTCAGGAAGGTACCATTACTGTTGATGCAGAAGGTGACGGTATTAAATCGACCAATGATACAGATGCTGAAAAAGGCTTCGTCGCCATTGCTGGCGGTACATTCGATATTCAAAGCGGAAACGACGGCATTCAGGCCGAGACTGCGCTCGTTACGGATGGTGGCACATTCAACATCGTAACTGGAGGCGGCAGCGCCAATGCACCAGCGAAAGCAGAAGAAGGTCCATTTGGCGGCGGTGGCGGTCGCTGGGGTGGAGGAGCCCCTCCAACGGATATGGCTACTCCACCAGATGGCGAACCTCCTGCCGATATGCCGGCAACGGATGGAACGAATGCCGCAGGTGCAGCACCGGCAAATTCCGCTGATAAGGCTTCGACTACTGCTTCGGATGCAGACACGACGACAACAACTACCACAGAAACAGAATCGACAAGTGCAAAAGCACTTAAATCCGGGGCAGATCTTACCGTTAACGGTGGTACGTACACTATTGATTCCATGGACGATTCCCTGCACAGCAACAGCAATGTAACGATCAACGATGGCAAGATCACCATTCAATCCGGCGATGACGCCATTCATGCCGAACTTGCGCTTACCATTAACGGTGGAACCATCAATATTGCGAAAAGCTACGAAGGACTTGAAGGTGCAACGATTACCCTGAATGATGGGGATGTAGACGTAACGTCTTCCGATGATGGTGTAAATGCTTCAGGTGATATCACTGCAACTACGTCAGAAGCTGCAACCACTGCAGAAGAAGATAGCACTCAATCCACTGATGCCACTACAGCTTCCAACATCTCTGTAACAGAGACGACAGGCACAACATCAACAACTACAGATACGGATCAAGCAGATCAAAGCGCGGACACAACTGGCAATACTCGTCCACAAGGCGGCGCCCCAGGAGGTATGCCGGGTGAATCCGCTGGAAACAGTGAGCTTCATATTAACGGTGGATCCCTTACCGTCAATGCAGACGGTGACGGACTTGACTCCAATGGTTCCATCTACATGACTGGCGGAACCGTGATTGTGAACGGTCCAACCAATGATGGCAATGGCCCGCTCGACTATGATGGCACTTTTGAATTGAGTGGTGGTTACTTGATCGCAGCCGGCAGCTCCGGTATGGCTCAAGGTACATCGGACAGTTCAACTCAAAATACGATCGTCATGACATTCCCTGAAACGCAAAAAGCAGGAACTCTGGTTCATGTACAAGACAGCGATGGCAACAGCATCCTGACCTTTGCTCCGGCAAAAGATTATCAATCGGTTGTCATCAGCTCTCCTGATCTGAAAGAAGACGGCTCTTATGAAATCTACTCCGGTGGAACATCAACCGGCACAGCTACAGATGGCCTGTACACAGACGGTACGTACAGCGGCGGCACCAAAGTAGTTGCTTTCCAATCCACAAGCAGCGTCACTTGGGTGAATGAATCCGGTGTAACGACTGCCAATACCGGTATGGGTGGTCCTGGTGGAGGCCGCGGCCAAGGTGGATTTGGAGGCGGAAGAAACAGAACCCAATCCGGAACATCAACAGATGGCACAACTACAGACGGAACAACTACAGATGGAACAAATACAAGTACAAGCACGACGGATTCCTCAAAATAATACGCATAACAAAGAAGAAGCTGGCGCTAACGCATCAGCTTCTTCTTTGGATTCACTAAAATACATAGACGTATACCTTCGTACGCAAGGTATCCTTGCACGTAATCGTTCGGAGAGGCACCTTCCCCGGCAGTGCGAAACAGACACTGATGACCCGTGCTCCCGGTGGAAGCTCCCGGGTAAACTTGTCGACGAGCCTGTCCATGGCTCCGGGATACAAATAACAAACCACACCATCTGCATGTTCATAGGAACTATGATAGATATCGCCGCGTAAGAAACGCAGACGACCTTTCATTGAATGACGGACGCCCTTGGCTCTCCTGAATCCAATCATCATGCTGGACATGGCTTGGGAAAACCAAAGTGGGATAAGTGAATTCTCAATGCCGGTTATCCGCTTGCCCGGACAATGACGGACGATGTCCATTCCCAGCGTGCCCCAACCGGAGCCGGCCTCAATGATATCACCATAGCCAGTGATGCGGCCTATCTCCTGGATGACCACCTGCCTGACCTTTCGGGACGTAGGCATAGGTGATATTCCATTTTTCCAGCTGACCAGCACAATGGCTACTACGGCGATCAGTGTTACCACAGCAATCAGCCATGGAATGATTTGAACGATCAACATGGCCTCATCCCTTTGTTCATACAGACTGTTTACATCATGCCACCCATTACATCAGGCACATGAGACTTCATGTATACACCCTTTTTGTAGACGGATTTAATCGTGAAATGAACGCCCAACTTGCGATTAGTCCGATAAATCAATGAGTTAATCTCGTCGATCCCTACCGAATCACTTTCCAGCATGCTTCGTTCAGGCCATACTTGGCCGACAATCTGCTCTCTGGTCACAAAGTGATCCAATTGACTATACAGCAGCTTGAACAGCTGGAACTCCTTCTTCGACAGCGGGATTTCCACCTCGCCAATCTGCACGGTCTGCAGATGATCATGCACCCGGACGCCCTCGCCGAGCAGGTCGGATATACGGTATTCACGCGTTTCTTCGAGATCACCTTCCATACGAAGCTGGATCAAGCCGTTGACCATGGTCAGGCTGTCTCCTTCGACAAACGGGTATTTCTCATAGGGAACGAGCCGCTGCCCGTTTAATTCGGTTCCATTTTTGCTATCCAGATCCTCAACCCACAGCTGATGCTGTGCATCATAATGAATGCGGCAGTGCCGCTTCGATATCAACTGATTATACACGGACAAGTCCGATTCACCGCCACCCGTGTAACGTCCCACCGTAATGGAACGACCCAGGCTTACATAAGCAAATGAACCATCGCTTTCCTGCCCAGGTGTACGAATGACGATTTTTGCCGTCTCCCGCATGTTAATCTCCCACCTTCGAATTTCGCTCTATCTCTATGACTTGTTCATGAATAATGATAATTTCATCAGATTTGTTCCATTGTTTGCATTGCTGACGATTTATATAGTGTATACAGGCATCGTTGTATGCTTTTCTCTACTATACCAGACGTTGTGCCTTTTTTCTCATAACGTTCTTCCATCCCAGCTTAATCAACAAGAGAGGTATCTTACATGAACAAAAAGAACATTTTCATATATGTGCTGCTCGCCTTTGCCCTGTCCATTACACTAACCGTACTGTCACGAATGACGGATGAACGCGGAGAATCACTGAACAGCACACCCGCTACCGAAACATCATGGTTGCATCTGAACACCCAGCCATAGGCTTATTCTATTATAACGCGGTCTATGTAAAAAACGTTTCATCAATGTCATAATCATCATGTTATAAAATAAGAGTCTCTGCTCGCCTGTCGCGCAAACCCACATGAAGAAGCCCCTTGAACGCTGACATCACAGCGACAAGAGGCCTGTTTGGTTTAAATAGGAGAAAAGGATTGTTGCCTGGCATTTGTTTATATTCAGTACTTTTCTTCCTCTGCCTCAGACCGATCCGGCTCTTCCACCCGCGATGTCTCTCTGCCCTGAACCTCCTCCATTCTGCTGGATACCTTCTGATACAGATAGGAAATGCCCAGCAACAACACACCGAAGCTAAAATAGGCGATAATTTTGCTGCCCGTTGTCAGCAAACTGACATCGTAGAACACCATTTTCCCCGTGGAGAACAACGTCAGCCCCAGTCCTAGACGACGAATCATGACGTACCTTCTGCGGAATCCATATGCGATGTACAGGATGGCGAGCAGCAGGTAGACCAAACTGAACATCAGACCAATATCTCCCCACTGGAACTGCACTGTCAGGAAGACGGTGATGACACCCAGCAGATAAACGCCTGCAATGACGGGATACCACTCCACACTTTTGAACTGCCCGCGTATGCCTGCAATCAACAGATCTCTTCCCGCAAAGAATACACCGATATTAAAAATAATCAGAACCAGCAGTCCCACAATCTCTGCTGCCGAATGCTGCTGGGCTCCCGGCTCAAGTGCCGGCATGGTTAACGTTACTGCCAGTGCAATACAGCAGCCTGCTGCATGCAGAAAGGCTGTGTAATACTGCACGATCCGGTCATGGACTGCTTTTGCTTTACTTAAGCCATACGCCAGTGCGATGGTCAGTGCAGCGAACATCAGCCATTTGTAGAACAAGTAAAGCAAGAATGTCCCATCGACCGCACGGGTATACAGCTCATTCGATTCGTACAGAACATACAACCACAGATTGCCGAGGGTAGCGTATTTGAATATATTCAGAGTGCCGAGCTCCAGCACACTGTGTTGAATCTTGGCTTTGGACAATATCCCTTTCCCGCTGCCAATCATGGCATAATACAATGTAATCAAAAGGGTACCCAGCGTAATGCAGGAGTATTTCAGCATAAAATAGGATTGCTCCCCCACCATATACAGCACCAGCACATCATAATATACGAAGGTGAACACGCACAGGAGCACAACGCCCCATCCCGCACGTTCTACCGACCTGAACCGCTTCAAGTGACCCAGCATAACGAGCAGGATACCTTCGATGAGCCAACCCATGGACAACCACTTCGCCCCAAACTGGAACGGGATCATCAGAATGGCAAAGGTCAGGGATGTGATGTAGAACAATAGTATGGTTTGTTTCTCCTGAACCATATTGCGCTGTACCCATCGGGCGAGTCCAACATACACTAGCGAGAATATAAGCGCCAGCAATCCCTGCGCATCCTCCCAGCCTTCTGCGTCAAAGAGTACATAAAGCATCAGACAGCTGATGCTCGTATTCATGGCCAGCAGGGTGAAGTCCCACCAGGTCAGCTTAACCCGATGTTTGAATGGATACGCGAGTGTAATTCCCAGATATAATGCAAACGTAGCAATCGAATACACCATGCCCACAATGTTGTTCGGCGATAGCCACAAGAGGATTAACATGGACGGTGTATTAAACAGAAAACTGATATAATGCACGACCGGCCAACGCTTGCCGAAGGAAATAAGTACAATAATGCCGTTAAGAAGCAGCAAATAGACCATGGCAACATATACGGAGTTCCCGCTGAGACCGAAATAGGCCATATACGAGAACAGGGGCAGATAACCGCCCACCAGACCAAGCGAGCAGATCGTCCTCGACTGATATCTTAGGGATAGCAGGACGGACACCGCCGATACAAGCACTGAAAGTCCAAGACCCGTATATAAACCGATAATATGGAGCAGAAAATAACTGTAGAAAATAGAGCCGAACAGAACGGAGATTCCACCCCCGAGCAATCCCATCGCGAACGTCTGACGTTTCCGCCGAAACAGCCACTCTCCCCCGGCAAGCATCAGCATGCCAAGCAGGAAGAAGGCGCCGCCTTTCATCTCATCATTGAACCAGGTAGAGTATGAATACTGGAATGCTGCGCCAACGCCGAGAATAATAAGCAGAATGGCAACCTTATTAATCCAGCTTAGTCCAATCTTCATCTCCATCCGGTTCTGGCGAATCCGGCGCTGAATGGTTTCTTCACTCAATCCTTCCTCCACCATATGCTCATAGCCATGCTGCATCTGCTGACGTACCGCTTCTTCCCGTTCCCATAGCGTTTGTCTGTGTAATTCGATTCGTTCCTCTACCTCTGCAGCCAGATAAGCAATTCTCTCCTTAAACTCATCGGCATCTTCCCGAAGCTCTTCTGAAGCTTTGTTGAATAAGGCATTCATGTTTATTTTGGTACGATGTTCATGAGCTTCCAGCCGGTAATTATGTACACCCGTCTTTCCGCGAAAGTACGTCTCCATCTTCTCCTGCGATACCCGAATGAGGTTCAGTTTCTCATCCAGCATCTGTTCGGATAGAGCCATCCGAAGACGGGCATTCTCCTCCTCCATCTTGCGTGCACGCGTCTCCAGCTGATGCAGCTTCTGCTTATGAGCTTCAACCTGCTCATGAAGCTGTTCATTCTGCACGATCAGGTCATCGGACTGATAGTCCTGAAGCAGGGAGTTGTATTCTTTCACCAGCTGCCTCTGCTGTTCCTGAACCTGGCGAAGTCGATCTTTGAAGTCCTTCATAAGCTTCCTCCGTTGGTTGATGTTGATCTGTTTGCCTATATTTTACTATAGATATGCGATGTAATGAGCCAAAAGTTCGATATATCCATTTATCCGCCTATATATTTCATTACTACACAGCAAAAACCCCGGGAAGCCATTCGCTTCTCGGGGTTTACATCAGAACTATTTTACAATCCAGACGGCTCTAAGCCGCTTCGTTCTCATCCGCTGACTCGGGTTCCATAATCTCGGTAGCATCCGGGTCCAGCCAATTGCTCAGCATGGTCCGCACATGCTGCAGATCGTCCTCCGACAGATCATAGTACCATGTACCACTGCGTGTCGCACCTTCACCCTTCAGCATGTAGTTGCTGATCGTTGGCGCGCTGTCTTTCATATATAAGGACTCGGCAAAGTTCACGATGAAATCCGAGCTCATGTTCGTTGTAAAGTTCGATCCGGCAATCTTGATGACGTCCGGGATCTTGGTCAGATTTTTGACCTCTAACGCACGATTCATGAATGCACTTAAGAAAATCCGGTGACGCATCGTCCGGTTAAAGTCGGAGTCCTCCCGGTATCTTACATAACCCAGCGCTTCTTCGCCGCTATAGATGGGTTTGTTCGCTTCCACAAACAGCTTCTCATGACTTTTGAGCTTGTTCTCGATATTTTTCTTAATCGGCAGCTCCACGCCGCCAACCGCATCAACAATATCCTTAAGTCCGTTAAAATTAATCGCGGCATAAAAGTCCACTTTGTTACCCAGCAAATTCTCCACCGTATCCATTGCCATCTTGGCTTCGCCATGGGCATAGGCTGAATTAATCTTCGACTTCACATCCCGCCCGACAATCTCGGTATAGGAGTCTCGCGGAATGGACAGCAGCAGCACTTTATTGTCTTCCGGACGCACGACGGAATAGATGATTGTATCCGAACGGCTTGGTTCATTATCCCTTTGATCAATCCCCAGCAGCAGCAGCGAGAACGGATCGGTATGCTGCACTACAGGGGCTTCCGCATCCTGGTCTCCAACCGGCTTGTAGGAATCGTCCAGCGCTTCCTTCACCGTACCTGAGGCAAATAGTTCGAATGCCAACAGCACAAGCTGTTTTTGGTAGACATATCCGAGTCCTCCCAGCACGATCAGCACGCTTAGGGTAATGATTAGAGGTTTCTTCCATCTCTTCTTCGGTTTCTTCGGCTTCCGGCGGGTTAAATGTGCGGCACTGTTTTCCATCATGTCTCCTTTAATAACGGGTTCTTAGAATCATTTAACTATATTAATAACACGTTTTCAATAGATTACGTTATAATCTGCTATACAAGAACTGACACAGAGGGAGCGATGATGAATGGAATATCGACGTTTGGGCAACAGCGGTTTGCGTGTATCTGCACTTGGACTCGGTACCAATGCCTTTGGCAAACGCGCGGATGACGAGGCTTCGACACGTATTATTCATGCAGCACTGGATCAGGGAATCAACTTTATCGATACCGCCAACATCTACGCCGGAACCGAATCAGAGCGCATTATTGGACAGGCTCTGGCAGGCAGACGGGAAAACGCTGTGCTTGCCACCAAGGCCGGTCTTCCCCGGCATGATGGTCCTCATGGGCGGGGTTCCTCCCGCTATCATTTGCAGCAAGAATTGGAACAGAGCCTCCGGCGTCTGCAGACGGACTACGTGGATCTGTATCAGATTCACACGTTTGATCCGCACACTCCGCTGGAGGAAACCTTGCGAACACTGGATGACATGGTCTCCTCCGGTAAAGTTCGCTACATCGGGGCCTCCAACTATGCAGCCTGGGAGCTCATGAAAGCTCTTGGCATCAGCGAATTGAAAGGGCATGTGCGCTATATTTCCACTCAAACCAGCTACTCCCTGGCAGACCGTACCCCTGAGCTTGAACTTGTACCGATGTGTCTGGATCAGGGGGTTGGCATCATCCCATATTTCCCGCTCGCGGGCGGCATTCTGACAGGCAAATATAATGGACAAGCAGGAATTCCTTCCGGCTCCCGAGCGGATACGGATCCATCCTTCAACCGGTTCCTGTTGGAGCATAATATCAGATTAGGAGAGCAGGTAAGCGAGAAAGCAGCCGAATTCGGTTGCTCACCAAGTGTGCTGTCGCTCGCCTGGTTGCTGGCTCGTCCAGCCGTTTCCACGGTTATTGTTGGTGCCACGCGTACCGAACAGCTGGAGCACAATCTGGCTAGTTTGAACCTGGAGCTCACGCATGACATGATCGCAGAGTTGGATCAACTTAGCGACTCGTTCCGTCATGGTGAGCCTTTTGCCTCGTATCGACTGAATTAAAAAAATCAATAAAAAACCTCCCGGCTCATGGTCTGGGAGGTTTTCAATGTTGGTATGTAGCAGGCGTCAATTCATCTCACCTTGCTTCGATGGGTATATCATTTTTATAAGTATGACAGCATGACTCAATCAAGTTATTATTCCGATTTATTTTTGATAAATTCCCGCATAATGTCCATATATTCTTCCTTACGATCACTTACCAGGTCAAAGAATTGTCTGTCGGCCTCTTCAACAAGCTGAATTCCCTGATTGGCCAGTTCCGTGCCTTCCGGCGTGGTTGTGATCATGTTCGCACGGGTATCGGTCTGATGCCGAATGCGGTTGATTAATCCCCTCTTTTCAAGCGTACGAAGCACCTGTGAAGTCACATTAACATCCACGTTGGCAAAATGCGCAAGCTGAACCTGCGTTACGCCTTTCCCTTCCGTATCTCTCTCATTCAGCCATAAGCAGCCATGCAAAAGTACAAATTGCGGCGGGGTTAGCCCCAATGGATCAAGCACCCTGCGCACTTCCTTCTGCCACATCGTTGTGACCTGCCACAGCAGGTGTCCTGGACTTTCGTGTGCGTTTTTATACTGTGAACTCATCTCGTTAATTCCTCCATCACTGATGCCTTGAGACTTCTTTTTATGCTTTGCACTCCAGAGAAAACAGAATGCTGACTAATCGTTAACGTGAAGGGATGAATTGCTTCACCCATTGTCCGAACCCCTGCGGGTTGCGGCTCTGGATCAGGACCGTGCCCTCACCTCTGAATCGGCACACCAGCCCTTCACCACTCGTTACACTGGATAACCATCCCTGCGATGCTTTTTCGATATGATACTCCATATATTGAGGCCAAGCAACCAAGTGTGCGTTATCTACAATTACTTCTTCTCCCGCTGCCAGATGAATGGCATGAATGGCACCATAGGAAGACAGAAATACCGTGCCTTTTCCGCTGATTTCAATAATGAAGAATCCCTCTCCCGAAAAGAGGCCCTTCTTCAAATTCTGCATTTTGCTGTTCACCTGAATGCCTTCCGTCCCGGCCAGAAATCCATCCTTTTGTACATAAAGCGAATAGGAGCCATCCAGTTCAACAGCCTCCACACCACCCATGGTGGAAGGTGACAGCAAAATCTCTGCAGGCCCTCCTGCAGCGGTTAACTCCTGAAAAAAGAACTTCTCACCACTGATCATCCGTCCGAATCCAGCAAACATGCCGCCTTCTGCCGATCCTTTCAGCTGAACCGTTGGTGTCATGGATACCATGGCACCACTCTCTGCCTTGAATCGTTCTCCACGCTGTAAGCGAACCTTGAGCATGGCAAAAGCACCCTCATGCAATATCTCATAATTCATTGCTTGATCAGCTCCTTGTTCTCATCCGAGTCAAAATGGTTTAATCCGTTGTCCTCCAGCACGGCTGCTTTGTCCCCGTACTCCTTCACGATATGCTGCTCCCCCCAATTGCACAACGCATTAAGAATTGGTTCCAGACTCCAGCCATACTCACTTAGTTCATACTCAACCTTAGGCGGGACCTGGTTATAGACGATCCGATTCACGATGCCGTCATCTTCAAGCTCTCGCAGCTGTTGAGTCAACATCTTTTGTGTAATGGCGGGCATAATACGCTTAAGATCGCTGGTGCGTTTTTTGCCGTGCGTAAGATGACAGAGAATGACACACTTCCACTTGCCACCGATAACCTCGAGCGTAGCCTCGACCGAGATATTGTATTTTTTTCTGATCATAATATGCTTCCTCCCCTAATGGATTTGGATTGTAACCAAGCAAAGCTATATAGGCACCAAAAAGTACGTATGGTACTAAAAAGTACGTACTATTCATTTTATACCGAATAATTCATAATAGCATTTGCCGGTACGTAAATCTACATTCTGGGGAGTTGAGCAAGACATGTTACAAGATTCCAAACGCAGCACGTGGGCGCTGCTGGCGCTCGCCATCAGTGCGTTCGCCATCGGCACCACAGAATTCATCAGTGTTGGGCTGCTGCCCCTTATTGCGGGTGACCTGGGCATTTCCGTCACTACAGCGGGATTGACTGTTACTTTATATGCTTTGGGTTTCACGTTCGGAGCGCCCATCCTGACCTCATTAACTTCAACCGTGTCACGCAAGACACTGTTGATGGCCATCATGGTGGTTTTCATTGCAGGTAACACGATGGCCGCACTATCCAGCGGCATTACACTGCTGCTGATAGCCCGAATCATTTCGGCACTGTCACACGGGGTATTTATGTCGATTGGTTCCACCATTGCGGCTGATCTGGTGCCTGCAAACCGCCGCGCCAGTGCGATTGCCATTATGTTCTCGGGTCTGACCATTGCCACCGTAACCGGGGTACCTCTCGGCACACTGATTGGTCAACACTTAGGCTGGCGCGCTGCCTTTATTCTCATCGTTGTCGTGGGCATCATTGCGTTAATCGGGAATATGGTACTCGTACCTTCTACCCTACAACGTGGTACACGCACGGCATTCCGCGACCAGCTGAAGCTTGTAACGGGTGGACGACTGCTGCTTGCCTTCGCCATTACAGCTGTCGGATATGGAGGTACCTTTGTTGTCTTCACCTACCTGTCCCCGCTTCTGCATGACATTAGCGGATATTCAGAGAAAACCGTAGCAGCCATTCTGCTGTTATACGGGATCGCCATCGCCATTGGTAACATTATCGGCGGCAAAGCGGCCAACCGTAATCCGCTGAAGGCACTATTCTATATGTTTATCGTTCAGACCATCATTTTGGGCATACTGTACTTTACCGTCCCATTCAAGTTCGCAGCATTACTCACCATTCTCGGAATGGGTCTGCTGGCCTTCATGAATGTACCTGGACTTCAGATGTACGTTGTGACACTTGCCGAACGATATGCTCCACAGGCTAAAGATGTGGCATCTGCCTTCAATATCGCTGCCTTCAACGCAGGTATCGCCATAGGTGCATATTTGGGTGGGGTCATCACCGATTCCATTGGTCTGGTGCACACAACATGGGTCGGTGCAATTATGGTTCTTGCTGCTGTAATCCTGACGGGATGGGCAAGAGCATTGGAGCGCAGATCGCCTGCTGCATAATGGTTTGAATAAAAACAGGCAAGTTCAAAAGACTGCGTTTTTAGACTGCTCACGTTCGTTGGCTCATTAACCCTGGTTTAAGGGAACCGGTTCACATGGTATTGTATTTTACTATAGTACGTTGAGCCCTATTTAATCTACCCTCATTTAATTTCGCAGGATCGGATTAAAGTTATTCTAGAATCACTTAACAAACGATGATACACACTAGGAGGACATCTCATGACAGCACAACATTTACAATCCACAGTCGCTCTGCATAACGGCGTTCAAATGCCTTGGTTTGGACTTGGCGTATTTAAGGTAGAAGAAGGTTCAGAATTAATAGAGGCGGTCAAAAAAGCGATCCAGCACGGCTACCGCAGCATTGATACTGCCGCTATATATGGTAATGAATCCGGTGTCGGACAAGCGATTGCTGAAGCATTGAAAGAGAACAACCTGAAACGCGAAGAATTGTTTGTGACGTCCAAAGTATGGAACGCAGATCTTGGATATGAAGAGACACTCGCGGCTTTTGATACTACACTGAACAAACTGGGATTGGAATATCTGGATCTGTATCTGATTCACTGGCCAAAAGCAGGCAAATACAAAGGTGCATGGAAAGCGATGGAGGAGCTGTACGAAGCAGGCCGAATCAAAGCCATTGGCGTTAGCAACTTCCAGATTCATCACCTCGAAGACCTGATGCAGGACGCGAAAGTGAAACCGATGGTTAACCAGGTGGAATATCACCCTCGTCTTACTCAGGTTGAGCTCAAAGCCTTCTGTGAAAAGCATGGCATTCAGCTTGAAGCATGGTCTCCGCTCATGCAGGGTCAACTGCTGGACAACCCGGTAATCACCGAGATTGCTTCGGCCAAAGGCAAATCCGTAGCACAAGTGATCCTGCGTTGGGATCTGCAGAACGGTGTCATTACCATCCCGAAATCCACCAAGGAACATCGGATTATTGAGAACTCTTCCATCTTCGACTTTGAATTGTCCAACGATGAGATGAATCGGATCAGCGCCCTCAACGAAGATGTTCGTGTGGGACCAGACCCGGATAACTTCGATTTCTAAAGTGAAACACGTTTAAGCCTCCATACTCCTCGCCATATGCGGGAGTGCGGAGGCTTTTTCTGATATGGACATATAATACTCTTATTAGAGAAGCATAACCACAAAGAGGCCACTCCTGATCTAACCAGAAGTGGCCTCTGAACCCGCTATTTAACTATTGAAGCTGCCACAACGCGGCAACATTGGAAGGTTCCCACCCCGGTAAGGAGGTGTGGGACTGCAAACATTTATACGTTTTACCGTTATACGTCACAAGCTGCCCTGCAGTGTAGGCGGTGTTGGCCTGCCAGGTGGAAACGCCTGGATTCGTCGTTCCTGTTGCAGTTTTCACGGTCAGGGCACTACTCGCAGGAGACACATTTCCCGCCGCATCCTTTGCTTTCACCGTGAAAGTATACGAGGTATCCGCCGCAAGACCGCTGATGGTTGCCGTCGTTCCGTTGACGGTTGTGGCCAGTGCCGTTCCGTTGTACACCTCATAACCCGTTACACCAACATTGTCAGTTGATGCCGTCCAGCTAAGGGATATGCTGGATGTCGTTTGCGCTGTCGACACGAGGTTTGTCGGTACAGTTGGCGATTGCGTATCCCCTCCCGGTAGAGCCGTAGTGCTTACGGTTACAGCATTACTGGCTGCAGACAGATTCCCTGCCGCATCCTTTGCTTTTACGGTAAAGGTATAGGAAGTGCCCGCTGCAAGTCCATTGATGGTTGCGGTCGTTCCGGTAACGGAAGTCACAAGATTAGCGCCATTGTAGACGTTATAGCCAGTGACGCCAACGTTATCCGCCGAAACATTCCAGGCCAAGATTACCGAGCTTGCCGTCACTCCCGTTGAGCGCGCATTGCCCGGTACGCTCGGTGCAGTCGTATCTGTCGGTGGGACTGTGCCTCCGGAGAATAGGTCTGATTTCAGCTTGTTTTGCAGTGTCTTGTTGCGGTCACCGCTGAGCTCCCAGAACATCGCCCCGCCAAGTCCCTTGCTCTTGATATAAGCAGTCTTATGCCCGATAGACTCCACATCGTCATAGCTAATGAAGCGTTTGTTCGAGGAATTATAGAGATATGGCACTTTGGCTGTATCGTTCCAGTAACGCGTGTACCCGTTTTTGTTAATGTAATTGGCCTCCAAGTCATAGAAATCAAAGGAGCCTGCTTCCCATGTTCCCACGGAAGAACCACCCGAGCACGTCTGATACTGGCCGTTATTGGCCTGTGCACATCCATCCCAGCCGCGGCCGTAAAATGGAACCCCCAGCACCAGCTTGGCGGCCGGTACGCCTGCATTCAGATGGCCTTGTGCTCCGGCAGTCACGTTAAAGGTATCCACGTCCGGTATTCCGGCATTTGCAGCTGCAGGGTCGGCATTCAAAGGTGCATTATGCGCGCTGATTTTCTGCCAAGCCCCGTTAAAATCATATGTCATGATGTTAATCCAATCGACAATGGAAGCAATGTTCGCAAGCTCCGTATTGGCAGCATAGGTCGGAGATGCTCCGCTTGCAATCGTAAGCAGGTACTCTTTGCCGTCAACGGCTTCTGCCGCGTCCAGCTTTTCACGGATTTTGCTTAGAAGCAGGGTATAATTCTGTTTGTCTTCAGGACGTTTGCTGTTGCCGTCGAGCCCGCCTGATACCGGGTATTCCCAGTCGAGATCCACCCCGTCAAAGTTATATTTCCGCAGGAAATCGACGGCGGAGTTCGCAAAGACCTCACGGGTTGCTGATGTCGCGGCTACATCGGAGAAGCGGTTGGACCACGTCCATCCTCCAACGGAGATGATCGTTTTCAAATTTGGATTGATCTGTTTCAGCTTGTTAAGCTGATTGATATTGCCTGCATAGGGCTGATCCCACGTATCCCCTGCAAATTGTTTGCCTGTATCAATCCATGGATCGCCAAGTACAATCGTTCCGTTCGGCACATTGATCGTCTGGCTCTTCTCATCCTGGCAGCTCCAGGTCACGGGATTGGGTCCTGAAGGATCCGGATTCCCATGAATCCCGTTCCAGCAAATGTCGGCAAAGGCATAGTTGATATGTGTCACTTTGGTCGGATCGATGTCAGTTACATTGTAGCTTCTTCCGTACGCAGCCCAGGCAGGGTAGTAACCAACTATTTTATAAGCATCTGCCGCTTCGGCCGTTCGGGATTGGAGTGCAAAGGAAGGAATAATGACAGATAAGAGCAGGGAGAGACCAAGGAAAAACTTTGCGGTTTTCTTAACAACAGCGTGTGCAGTCATATTTGGCATTTAGTACACAGCCTCCTTTGTCATTTGCGTGCTAAAACCATTCAGGAATGAACGATGGGCGTTCGAGAACTGATTGTTCGTATACACATCCCAGTTGATGGACCAGGTCATAATGCCCCTAATGTCTGCATAGCCTGCTGGCTGACGCAAAGCATAGGAACCGCCGTACGATACACCTTTGATCAGGTAATTCAATGCCTTTTGCAGCTCGGCTGGTGTCGTATAGCCGCCTCCGGCCGCCTGCTGGGATGCAGGTACACCAATCGCAATCTGATCCGGACGCAAAGGGCTAAAGAATGCACCGGAACTACCGCCTACATTAAAACCTTGAAGCAGCATTTCGGCCATGGCAACATGGAAATCAGCTGTTCCCTGAGCGTAGGAGCGTCCATCCAACCCCACCATAGAACCCGTGTTATAGTGCTGCACATGAAGAAGGGTGAGATCGTTACGCAGCGCATGAATGACGGGCAGGTATGCACCCCAAGGACCGCCATAAGACAGATACCCGCCCTGTACATAGGCCGTTTCCGGTGCAGCCGTCAGGATGAAATCGTCACCGAAATGCGACTTGACTGCCTTCACACCCTGGATGAGATGAACGATCTTGGGTGTCGTCGGATTACGGAAATCGGTATCCCCCGCATTCAGAGACAGGGAGCTTCCTTCAAGGTCGATATCCAGGCCGTTGAAGCCGTAAGTCGAAATGATGGATTTTAATGACTCTTCAAATTGCTGTCTCTTGCCTGCATCCGTGAGCTCAATCGTGCCATTGGCTCCCCCCATAGAGAGCAGTACCTTTTTCCCTTGGCTTTGAAGGTAAGCAACATCGGACTTGAATTCTGCTACAGTGGCGTTATATGGGGTAAACGCGAGCGTTCCGCTGCCGTGTGAAACCGGTTCGGCAAAGGAGACATTAATGATGTCATAGGCTGTTGATACGTTGCGAAGTTTGATATTGGTAGAACCATTGTCGAAGTTGTGCCAGTAGCCGATCAGCCATTTGCCGCCGGTTGGCCCTGGATTCGAAGATCCGGTGGAAGTCGTTACGCTGAGGGAGCTGCTTGCAGACGACAAATTGCCGGCGGCATCTTTCGCTTTTACCGTAAATGCATACGTAGTACCCGCTGTCAGCCCGGTTATGGTCGTTGTTGCAGCGGAGGTACTCGCTACGAGAGCACCGTTCCGGTACACAACATATCCGGTTACACCCACATTGTCCGTGGATGCATTCCAGGCAAGTTGGACCGAGGTCTCGGTGACAAAGGATGAGGTTAGACCAGCCGGAACAGAAGGTGGTGTCGTATCCGGAACGGGCGTCTCTCCCCCTCCCCCGGAACCTTCCCCAACATATTTCCACAGCGCAGGAACGCTCGATGGCTCCCATCCGATCAAGGCCGTATGAGGCTGAATACATTCATAATCTTTGTTTTGATATGTTACTAGATCTCCTTTCTTATATGCGGTACCTGCCTGCCACTCGGCAGCGGCGTCTGCTCTTGGTGCAAACCACGAAATGATCAGAAGAAATGCCAAAGCGATTGTGATGACCGGGCGGAATCGAACAGCTTGATTCAAGCAAAATCCCTCCTGTACTAAGGTTCTTTTCACCTTGCAATAGCTTCACGGGCGCACTTACATGTGATCTGCGATGGATAAGAGCCTACTTTGATCAATGTGATATCGAGTGCCGCTTCCCCCTCTCTTTTTAACATCGGACCTTCCCTTAGGTCTTTTATAAAATTACATCCAGATTTTACAGGGAATTTACAGATCCTCACCCTGTATTTAATCAGTAAAATGCAAATGAGATAAGGGATAAATTATTCTATTGGAGGGTGAAAAATTTAATATGGCGCACAAAAAGGCTGTCTGCCAGGCCCATAGAGGACTTGAAAGACAGCCTTGCGGCAACGTCTAACGATTAGAAGAATGGTGAATGTGTTTTTACAATCGGGTAATCAAAGTTCGGTAAAGGGAAGCCATCCGTCCCCACCAGATAAAATAAACGGCAACGTATATTCGGATGCTTCCTGTTCAGTCAGCATTCTTGCCCAAGGGACCCGTTCACTCGTGTTCCCCGCCCCCGGTCCGGTACTGTTATATTCAGCGTATACAACGGTAGATTCGGCATCAGGTTTATTCCAGTTATGCCATCCCTCCTGCTTCACATGGGCACCGACCCGGCAGTTCAGGAAGCACACTTTGGCATGATTCCGCCATGGCCTGCCAAGGTACACCGACTGAGGAGGCGCATCACTGGTCAGATCACAGTTCATAAATACATAACCATAACGCACATCTTCCGGTGTGGACGCAGCCGTGATCCAGCCACTCACTTCCCCAGCCGCTGCAGCGTTATCCGGCAAACGATTTTTCGCAAAAATCTCACAGCCCTGAAACACAGCTGTAGCCGAGCCAAAAATAAAGTCGATGTCACCCTCGATGTAACAATCCTCATAATATTGGCGCAGCTTCCGCCGCTCTGCTCCCTCGCGCGGACCGCCAAAGAAGCTTCGATCGATCGGCTGCTCCGGTAGTGGCCCGGTAAAGATGGTATCCTGGTGACCGATGAATCGGCACTGCCGAAAGGCTGCCCGGTCCCCATCGACGTATACGGCAAGGGCCTGCCCTACATCCTTGCCGGGACCGGCGGAGTTTACGAAGGAAAGCCCCTCTGCCGTAAAATCATCCGCGCCGATAAAAGCCGTATAGGAATGAAAAGTATGATATAACTCCCCGTCAGGAAACTTTTTGAGTGCATAATCATCATAAGTAATAACCGTTTGGTCCGCTCCCTCACCGATCAGATGGACCATGGGCTTCTCAATATGCAGCTTTTCATAGTAGATCCCTTGCTTGATACGAACAATGGTCTTCTCGGCACATGGTTCCGGTATGGCCTCAATCGCAGCCTGAATCGAAGTGAAATCACCGCTTCCATCCGCTGAAACCGTATAATATCGGGTACCCTTAACTCTGGATATAGGCTCTCTCATGACAATCGGCCTCCTTATTTTAAAGGTCTGCACACTGCAATATGAATGCGTTTACATAAAATTTCTCCCATCTTAGCAAAGTCCAAGTGGCTTGACAACATTAAAATACCTGTGACTACAATACAATCAGGATATACCACGGATAACGCGGAAGGAAGGAATACGCCATGATTATTGATGTACAACATGTGACTTGGAAAAGAGGACCGATCACCCTGCTGAATGATGTCAGCTGGCGTGTCAACGATGGAGAACACTGGGCGCTGCTTGGCCTGAATGGATCCGGCAAGACCACACTGCTCAACATGATCACCGGTTACCTCTGGCCTACCGACGGTACGATATCGGTGCTTGGACATCAGTATGGGGATGTGGACCTGCGTGAGCTGCGTAAATCCATCGGCTGGGTCAGCTCTTCCCTCCAAGAGAAGCTGCATGGCACAGACCGTACCCAATATGTCGTGATCAGCGGTAAACACGCCACAATCGGATTGTACGATAAACTCTCGGATGAGGATCTGGATCAGGCAAAGGAACTGATGCGTACGCTCGGCTGTCAGCATCTGTGGGATCGCGAATATCGTACCTGTTCTCAGGGTGAGAAGCAGAAACTCCTTATTGCCAGAGCTCTGATGGCGAATCCGCGCGTTCTCATTTTGGACGAGCCCTGCAATGGGCTTGATCTGTTCTCCAGAGAACGGCTCCTGGAGAGTATCAGTGAATTATCGCAGCGACCAGACTCTCCTTCCCTGATCTACGTGACCCACCATACCGAAGAGATCCTGCCTGTGTTCAGTCACAGCCTCCTGCTGCGGCGGGGTGAGGTCGTGAATAGCGGGTTAACCTGCAATGTGATGAACGCTGAAGTGTTGAGTGACTTTTTTGAAGCACCTGTGGATGTGGAGCGACATGGAGAACGCGTCTATGTGAGGGCTGCGGAAAAATAACAGCCCCTTCTGCACACAGTTAAGCATAGAAACAGCCCAAAATAACTTATCCACATGTGGACAGGTTTTTTGGGCTGCTTTGTGTTATTAGATCTATCCACAGCTTGCTGTGTGTTATTTACGTGCAGATAGGAATAAAAACAGCGGAATTCGCTGTCTGCGCAGATAGGTTTCCTCATTTACAAAATATTGGCGCTGTGGTGTAGACTCCCGCAAATGCTCCACGTGGAACCCCGCCTTTTGCAAGGCCATATAATATGATTCAATGGAACGGTGCATCTTTTTCACTGAACCCCCGAGCCATTGCTGCTCACGATATCCCTCCACAAAATACTGATCAACAATCCAATTGGTTCGCGTCCCGGAGGGCTGCAAAGTCGATGTAATGACCGGATGTTCCACTGAAAACACGAATCTTCCATTGTCTTTCAATGCGCTGTATATGCTGCGGAACAACGTATCCGTATCCTCTATGTAATGGATAGCCAATCTGGATATAGCCAGATCATATTGATTCGCAGGATACGTCCAATCTTCCATAAATGCATGCTCAATCTGCGCATTCATACCCCTGACTGTTTCCTGAGCTGTACGGACCATATTTTTCGAACCTTCAATACCAGTGTACTTCGCACCTCGATGATCCGAATCAAGCAATTCAGCCCCAAATCTCGCATCTCCGCAGCCCAGATCAAGAATGCTTTTGCCTGCTACGTCCCCGATCAGCTCCAGCATGACGGGCTTTTCCAGTGTATCGTTGGCATTCTCCTGCCACTGGCGGCGTTCCATATACTTCTCGAAGTTAGCCTCTTGATCATAAAAATCCGATCCGCGTTCACTCATTGCACAACCCTCCGTTTCTATTCTTCGAAAGATTATACCTGTCGTCCAAGTGTTCTACCATAACAAAAAAGGACTGCCTCTGAACAGGTCAGAAACAGCCCTTGCCATATAGGAGTGAACTCAGCCGAATCGCTGCGTTTTGTACCATTTGGTTTCTCTACGGAACAGTTTATCCCCAATGAGAGAAACAAACGCCTTAACGGAGATGACCAGAAACAACTGGGCATATGTGAAATAGGAAAGACAAGCCACAATAAAGTTTTGAGTATTGCTCTGTCCAATATCCGCTGAAAGTGCAAGGTTAATTTGCAGAACATAAATGTAGTACATAAGTGCCCAAGCAATAACAAGGTACACATATACGTCCCCTGAAAACTGGAATGGAGAAATGACATTGGGATTAAACAATGCGATGACCTGATATACAAGGTTAGAGACAAAGATGATATCCGAAACAATAATGGCGATCATAAACCAGAAATAACTCGCAGCATAATACAGGACATGCAGTTTAATTCTCCAACTCGTACGGTCGAACAGATGCTTAATATTATCGATAACAACCTGATAATTCCCCTTGGACCAGCGTTCGCGTTGTTTCATATAAACCTTCAGCTGCTCTGGCTCCTGTTGATAGGCCTCTGCTTGGGGCGCTAGCGCAATAAGCTGACCACGGGTAAGAATATCGAACGATACTGCGGTATCTTCTGTAATGGCATCCGGATCCCATCCACCAATTTCACGGATCAGATTTGCCTTGATGATATAGTTGGTGCCTGGAATGGTTCCTAGTTTAAATAACTCCCATAACCCCGTGTGATGGACACGTTGAACCGTTACAAGCTCCAGATTAATGCATCTCGAGAGGAAATTCTGCCCCCGGTTGCGAGCCTTGTTGCGTCCAAATACAGCGCCATGCTTCTCCGGATTCTCCAGAGCTTTCTGTGTCAGAAACATTAATGCATTCCGTTCAGGAGCGGCGTCTGCATCATAAATGCAGATCCATTCCCCCCAGGCCAGTTCGAGACCATCATTCAGAGCTCCGGATTTCCCCCCTATACCTTTACGCTCCAGGATCGTAAAATCCCGGTCAGCATAACTACTCTTCGCTTTAAGAGCCTTAAGCCGTTCTGCTGTATCGTCCGTGCAATTATCTGCAATAACAATGACTTGAACTTTATGTTCCGGATAATTCAAGCGTAAGATGTGCTCAACGGTAGAAACAATAACCAGTCCCTCATTATGTGCAGGCACCATAACCGTTACTGTCGGGTAATGATCCATATTCTCAGGAATTTGAATCCCCTTTTTCTCTTGTTTGTTAATGAATCGAATAGCTCCGGCCATAATGACGATAGATTCAGTAACGGATATCCATATACTAAGAATGGACATCAACAGCAGGAAATCAGCCATTCAACTTCCTCCGATCGTATTTCCTGTTGATTTTGCCTCGAAAACGCAGCGTTGCCACGGTTAAGATCAGTATTGTAATCGTAAAGAAACTGCTGACGATAATGCAGAGCGGAACAAACCATGTTAAATAATTCACTGGACTACGCCTCCTCCTGCATCTAGATGTATTCTCCAATGAGATCTGTCTCTGTGTTCCGTTCAAGCGCAGCAATAACGGCATCAATATCCTCATATTTGCTGAACTGTTCCTTCTGAAAAACAAGAGCACCTGATCGAATGACCGTCTGCAGCTCATTTCCCTTTTTATCTATAAATTGAAGGTCCATCATGGCTTTTTTGATCCGCTCTGTAAGCACAGGCAAATACTCCACATTGGTCATCGGACAGAGAATGACGAAACGTCCCCGATCTACAAAAAATTTATAATCCTCGAACCGAATTTGCTTCTGGATCGTATTCGACAACTCAAGCAGAAACTGCGCATACCGAATAGATCCGAGTGACTCCAGGACCAGTGGCAAAAATTCAATTTTGAACATGGCCATGCTGAATCCATACTGCTCGGAGTACCTTCTTGCCAGGTTACTTTGCTTAATAACGGTATCCGCCAAGGCATCCTTGTTGCCAAGGGTCGTATCCAGATCGAGCTCCGGATTGCGGTCCTGCAGCTCCTGAAGCCGCTCCATGACACGGGCACTGCGGACCAAGCTTGCTTTAATAAAAGCAGCAACTGCCACATTGGCCGGAATCAAAAGCCACCATGAGAACGTCAGCACATTCGCATCGGCATAGGTCACGAGCCATACAAAGTAAGAAACCAAGTATACAAACCCGGCGACGACAGACACTCCGACAGGGATCACAAAACCAAGGACCAGCGCGCCAAGTGACACAATGCTGAATATGACGTCCAGTGTGGTGAAGCTCTGGTTCATGTAAATTTTAAGATAAATGACGAGCTGCTGAATTACTGCTAATCCGATCAGACTGGCATATCCCCATGCGATCCGACGAATAGGTGCTTTGTTCCTCATAATTTCCTTCTCTCCGATGTTTTAAGTTATGTTCCCACGTTTTTCCGCCAAATTATGACATAGATAGACATTTGTATCCTACCACATCTATACCCAAATAAAATGACAGAATGATTACTTTCTCAGGAACTTCTGTAATTCTGTCTCTCCAAGCAAGGGGAACAGATTATCGAACATATGGGTATTCCCTTCGAATACATATCCACCTGGATAATTCGTATCCTGACTGCGCATGGTGATCATATGGTTATACAGCTGTTTGGCCCATTTGGGATCACCTGTCCGTACAGCAAGCAATATGGCAAGTCCATAAACGGAGGGCGATTCATAGGCTACACCAGGTGTACGATTGATACGTTCATACTGTCCAGGCAACTGATGACGGGTTTCGAATTCCTTTTTCAAAAAAGCAATAAGCCTGTCCGGTTTCCGATTTGTCGAGGTTAAATGATTCGCAACGATGAGCTGATCGATGAGGTTTACCTTGTCGTCATATGTATACGCTTTGGTTACTACGTTGAACGTTTTGGGATAAAATATTCCGTCGTCCGGCATGCTTCTAAGCAGATACTCGTACTTCGCGTACGTCCCGGACTGCAGCATTTCATGTTGTTCCATCTGTTGGAGTGCCGGCAAATCTACATATACCAAACTTAATGTATCCGGAGAATACCCGCCTTTGAAATCATGGAAATCAACAAAATACCCTTCATTCTGAACCGATTGATTCAAGGTACGGGATATTTCGGCGGCGGTGGCCAATTTCGCTTCTCTACCCTGCTCCCATTGGTCTGCAGCCTTCAATAAGGCGTCTACAATTCGAAAATCATCACCCAACGCATTGGTGGTCACATGAGATTTCCCCTCCGTATCCAGCTTCCAGGCAATATATTTCTGGGGCATCAGGAAATAGGTCGTCAGCAGTTCATAACTCTGTTCAAACAATGCCTGATCATTCTTGGCAACCGCATATTGCATCCACAACCCAAGTGATTCCGACAAGGCCTCTCTGCCGGCCACAATATCGGCTTGCTCGGAAGCAGCATCCTGCAAATAGGATGCCAGTGTACCGTTCGGATTGGTCATATGATTCTGGACAAATGAAACCGTAGGGGATATTTCGTTCATCACAAACCTCTCCTTCTTGAACAGGAATGACAAGGCCACAATGCTTGCTGCAGCAACGAGTATCACGACTAGCCATGTCCATCTTCTTCGCTTGATGCTCTTCATGATTTCCTCCTGTGCTATTAAATCTGTGGAAAAACCATTCTTCTCCTTGAAATGAGATCGGCTAAGGTCTGGGATGTAGGTATCAAGGATATGGGGTCTGCTCATTCGGACTCATTCATGTAGGCCCGACGGCCGCCCTTTTTGACAAACTTCCAGTCAACTTCAATATTGTGACGCATCCGGCGCAGAAGATTAACGGCCAGCTGAATCTCTTCTTCTGTCAGTCCCTCCAGGGCTACCTGATCGGAATGCACACCTTCTCTCCGAATGAAGGCCCATGCGTCGAGTCCAGCCTCCGTTGGATATAATTGCTTGTTCTTCTTATTACCCAATGCAGCCTTCTTGATGATAAAGCCATCCGATTCCAGCCTGCTGATCGCTCTGGCTGCTGTGGTCCGGTCCACTTTGATCAATTCAGCCAGCTGGTTGGGAATGATGCCAGGGTTCTCACATATGCGATACAGATACAGATACTGTCCACGGGAGAGGTTCAGATGTTGAAATTCGACATTGCTGATGGAATCCAAACAGCGCGCTATCATGCCAATCTCGCGCAGCACTTCTTTTTTCTCAGTCATTGTACACACGCCCTCTTATCATTTTTGTTGCATTCGCAACATAATTAGTGATATAACTACATTTAATTCATCTTAAAAATGAACTATAATGACCTTATCATTTTGGAGTATCCTATTTTGCTTTTGTACCAGTTTATCATGCCTGAATGACATTACTATCGGCCAAAGGAGAACATTCATGAATACCACCGTTGTTGAAGTTAATAACCAGGAATTGCTCGACGCTTGCTTCGCAATCCGCACCGCCATCTTTGTGGAAGAGCAGGGGGTTCCTGCAGAAGATGAATTTGATGCGTATGATGCGCTGGGCACGGAAGCCCGCCATATTCTAGTTTACGTGGACGGTGTACCCGCCGCATCCTCCAGGCTGCGTGTGGTCGAGAATGTTGCCAAGCTGGAACGGATCTGCGTGATGCTGGATTACCGCAAACACGGCCTCGGACGGGTGCTGATCGACAAACTGGAACAAATGGCTCTGGATCAAGGGCTTCAGAAGGCCAAGCTGCACGCCCAGGTGCAAGCCTCGGGGTTCTATGAGCGTCTTGGTTATGCGGCAGCCTCAGACGTGTTTATGGAAGATGGCATTCCTCATCTGTTGATGACCAAAATGCTGAAATAGATATCAAAAAACGCCTCTGTACTCACTTCTCAGTGAGATACGGAGGCGTTTTGTCTGCTTATGCTTTACCGTGCCGTAAACTCATTTCAAGAATCGGTTATCCCAATGCCAGACGGCCCGGTTGAGATTCAGCGGCATTATTTTTCATCTGTTTGCTGCGCAATTGTCCGCAGGCGGCATCGATATCGGTACCATGTTCCATGCGTACCGTTGCGTTGATGTTATTTTTCTTGAGCGTATCATAGAAGCCCAGAATGGATTCTTCCGTACTCCGCTGATATTGACTGTGCTCATCGACCGGATTGTATGGGATCAGATTCACGCTGACCATACTTTTACGGCTGGACAGCAGTTCAGCCAGCTCAGCGGCATGCTCCCGCTGATCATTAACATCACGAAGCAGAATATATTCGAACATGATGCGTTTGTTCGTGGTAGCCAGATAATAATCGACTGCGTCCATCAGCTGTTCAATCGGGAAGGCCCGGTTGATCTTCATGATGTGAGTGCGCAATTCGTTATTCGGTGCGTGTAAAGAGATGGCCAGGTTGACCTGCAAACTGCTGTCTGCAAATTCCTTGATCTTGTCAGGCAGACCACTCGTGGACACGGTAATCCGTTTGGCGGCAAGCGCCAGTCCTTTGCGATCCTTGATGACTTCGATGAAGTCACTCATGTTCTGGAAATTGTCAAACGGTTCGCCAATACCCATCACGACAACGTTCGTCACCCGTTCGGCTTGACCAGCTGCATCGAGATATCGCTGCACATGCATGATCTGTTCCACAATTTCTCCAGCGGACAAGTCACGGCTTTTCTTGATCAGCCCGCTCGCACAGAAGCTGCAGCCGATATTACAGCCCACTTGGGTGGTTACACATACGGTAAGTCCGTATTTCTGCCGCATCAATACGGTCTCAATCAGGTTGCCGTCCTGCATCCGCAGCAGAAACTTCACTGTACCGTCTGCCGACTCCTGCTTCACATGTTCACTCAGCGAGTTCATGGTAAAGTGCTCCGAGAGAACATCCAAACATTCCTGACGGACATCGGTCATCTCGGGGAAATCATGTACGCGCTCCTGATATAACCATTCCCAGATGCGGGAAGCGCGGGATTTCTTCTGCCCGTGCTCCGGCAGCCAGGAACGCAGTTGCTCTAATGTTAATCCATAAATGGATGATTTGTTCATTGTATAGTCCTCTTTTCGCAAAAAAGCATATGGCTTATCGGTCTTATCAAAAAACCTCTACTCTGTATTGTCCCAAAATTAACGAGGGAACACAAGGGCTTTTGCATTTCTTCCAAGAGGTTTTATCTATGGCAAATCTGCACAATGGACACCGTTCATCCCTACCTGATCTTCATGTTTAGAAGTGGATGATTCCCGATGTGTGCAGCAGTACGAGAATGACCAGGATGGGTGCCACGTAACGCAGCATGAACAGCCAGATCCGGAACCAGCCTGCATTCAGACCGGATGCTTCCGCTGCCGTTTTCCAGAAGTACCCTGCGAAAATGGTGACCAGCAATCCACCTACCGGAAGCATGATGTTGGATGCCACGAAGTCCATCCAGTCGAATACACTTTTCGACCCAATCGTCCATTCAGGTAACAAACCGAGCGATAGTACGGAAGGCAGACCTACGATGAAGACAGCCAGTGAGATAATCCATACCGCACGGCTTCTGCTCCAGGACAGACGTTCCATGAAATATTTAACCGGAACTTCCAGCAAGGATACCGCCGACGTCAATGCCGCGATCGCCAGCAGGATGAAGAATAGTCCACCAAACAGGAACCCGAGCGGCATCGCCGAGAAAGCAGCCGGAAGAGCTACAAAGATGAGCGATGGCCCCTGGTCCGGTGCAATGCCAAACGAGAACGTCGTTGGGAAAATGATCAGACCGGCGATGAATGCGTAGATCAGATCACCCGCACCTACAGCGACGGTTGCCGCACCGAGTGATTGATTTTTATCCACATACGAACCATATGTTACGAGAATACCCATCCCCAATGACAGGGAGAAAAAGGCATGTCCAAGAGCAACAAGCGCCGATTCAGTCGTCAGCTGTGAGAAGTCAGGATTCAGAAAGAAGGAAACTCCCGCGCCAGCTCCCGGCAATGTTACCGCACGGACCATCAGGATAATGAGCAGGACGAGCATCGCCGGAATCAGTACCTTATTGAACTTCTCAATTCCGTTGGATATCCCTTTGGCAACAATCCAGCCCGTAATCAGAACGGCTACCAGCTGCCACACAATCGGCATATAGCCGCCTACAAAGTCACCGAACTGTCCGGCATAATCCGGATTGTTATACAGGGTGCCGCTGAAGGACGTAATTGCATATTGCAGCGTCCAGCCCGCAATGATGACGTAAAAGGAAAGAATGATAAACGGCGTCAGTACTTGCAATAAGCCTGCCGCAAGCCAGCCCTTATGTCCACCAGCCTTGATAAAGGCCGTAGCCGCACTCCCTCTGCCACTTCGTCCAATGGCAAGCTCCGCAAGGAGAACAGGCAGACCAATAAGCAGCAGACACACGATGAAGAGCAGGAAAAACGCAGCTCCCCCGTTTTCTCCCGTAATATACGGGAATTTCCACATGTTTCCTAGACCGACCGAACTACCGATGGCGGCTAGAATAAACCCGGCGCGCGAGAAGCGCTCACCTTTGCCAGTATTGTCTTGCTCCAGGTTTGGCTTACTAAAATTCATCGTATCTACTCCATCTGTTCTAAAGTTTTCCCGTTATTATATAACAGTCCTCGTGTCAGGTCATTCGAAAATCGAAATTTATCGAAATGTTATTTATTTACATCTAGTGTCAGATAGATTCTTATTCTGCATTCCACCTACATTACAGTATGGGACAAATTTGGACCCTCCAACCCTAAGGCCAATCCTGTAAGGAAAGAAGACTTCATCTAACCCTCTAAATTACCGTTTACATGCACAAAAAAAAGGATCACGCTTGCCATACCCATGGCAGCAACGTAACCCTTCTCCAATCTTCAATTAGAGCGATTTAATCTCAAGCAACTCATATTTGATGACGCCCATCGGCGCATTTACATGAATGACGCTGCCCACTTCTTTGCCCATAATTTCCTTGCCGAGAGGGCTTTCGTAGGAAATCTTGTTGTTCGCAACATCGGCTTCGGCTGGGCCGACTACTTGGTATTCAATCTTTTCTGCAAATTCAATATCATTAAGCAGCACTGTTGAGCCAATGCTTACTTTGTTGGAATCCACATTATCCGAAGTAATGACTCTTGCCTTGGTCAGCATCTTCTCCAGAATCAAAATGCGGGTTTCCATAAATGCCTGATCATCTTTGGCTGAATGATACTCACTATTTTCCTTCAGGTCACCGTAACTGATCGCAAGCTTCAGACGCTCGGCCAACTCTTTACGCTTCACCGTCTTCAATTCCCTCAGTTCGTCCTCCAGCTTTTCCAAGCCTTCCTGTGTCAAAATTACTTCATCATTAGCCATTTTTCCATCTCCTAATCCTGCTTTCTATCTATATTCTAACCTATATCCACTCCAAACGGTTAACATACCCGAGAAAAAGAAATTCATCCCTCGTTTATTTACGTTTATCGCCATATAACTGTACCGGTACAATCAAGGCAATTTTACGTATCCTTTTGAACTTTCCGCTCCTAAAATAAACTCATGGCCAGCTGCTTGCATTTACAGTGGCCAACGAATTGATTGGAGGTGATTCCGCTTGGACACATTGACACATTCGGATCTGATGTCCTACCTGAAAAGGATCGGCATTGATCATATTAAACCACCAACACTGGAGTTTTTGTCCGAACTCCATCGTGCACACGTGCAGTATCTCTCTTGGCAAACGATAGATATTTTTGCTGGACGTCCCGAGGGGATTCATCCTGCGAATTCAGTCCAACTTATTCTGCAAGGACGCAGTGGATATTGTTTTCATCTGAACGGTGCATTCAGCCTCCTGCTTCGTTCACTTGGCTATGCAGTACAGTGGCATCGGGCCGGAGTTCAGCCCCATGGCGAGCAGCCGCGAGTGAACTCGTTTCATCTTGGGCTGACTGTACTACTGCCGGAGAATGAATCGGAGGCTAAGCACTGGATTGTTGATGTAGGTCTGGGCGGCATGCCCTTTGAGCCTCTGCCACTTCGTTTCGGAACCTACGGAGCAGCACCCTTTACCTACAACTTAACATCTTCTGCTGTTGCTTCTGGGGGATGGCGTCTCGAATATGAACCGAATGGACCCAGTGAGGGCGTGGACTATGCCCCCGAGGTGGTTAACACCCTGGATGAGTTCATCCCAAAGCATGAATTCTATAGTCAATCTGCCGAGTCGCCCTGGCACAACGTTTTCCTTCTTCGTCAAAGAGATGCTGTAGTTAGCAGCGAACTGCGCGGATGTATGCTGCGAACCCATAGCATCGAAGGTATTGAAAAGACCGAGATCCAGAGCTATGCGGAGTGGAGAGACTTATTGGAGGCGACCTTCCATGAACCGCTTGTACGATACAGTGAACTGGAACGCAGAGAGATGTGGGGACGCATTCGAACTGCACACGAGGTGTGGAAGAGAACGCAATCGGTTTAAGTAAAACAGATGTTGGCTGAGGGAACAGGTGGATAAAAAGGGAAGTTCACAACACATGCCGAATATATCGTCAGGTGATAATTGATGATAACTATTCAAATTCTGCGTATTCCCGCAGAAATATCAAAGGAATATTGGGATGCATTCTTGTCGCTCGTCTCGGATGAGCGGCGGCAGCAGGCTTCGCGTTTTATACATCAGGCAGATGCCTACCGTTCTGTATTGGGTGAGGTTTTAGCTCGTGTGACTCTGGGGAAGTTGACGGGAAGAAAGCCTG
Source organism: Paenibacillus xylanilyticus (assembly GCF_047246825.1). Classification (GTDB taxonomy): domain Bacteria; phylum Bacillota; class Bacilli; order Paenibacillales; family Paenibacillaceae; genus Paenibacillus; species Paenibacillus xylanilyticus_B. Next base: position 536,844 of record NZ_JBFOLB010000003.1, read on the forward strand.
ACGAACTTTCTTTTATTCGCAATTCCTACGGCAAACCATCCCTCACCAGCCATCCTAACCTGCCCTTCAATCTATCACATTCCGGTGATTGGGTTGCAATGATCTCGGGAGGCAGCAATTCACTGGGCGTGGATGTGGAGAAAATAGCGCCTATCGACATGAAGATCGCAGAACGCTTCTTCTCGCCAAGGGAGAGCAGCCATCTGGCAGCAGAGCCCGCAGAACAACAGATGGAAACCTTTTATCGACTATGGACGCTGAAAGAAAGCTATATCAAAGCTGTTGGCATGGGATTATCCATGCCGCTGGACTCCTTCTCCATGCTTCGCAGCAGCGACGGAATCTGGCATTGTCCCGAAGCCGCAGCCTATCGTTTTCTCAGCCAGCGTCTGGATGAAGGTCATATGCTGGCAGCTGCCTGTTCCGCAGAAATGGAACTCCCCACTCAACCTGATGTGATTACCATCGAAGAGCTATATCAAGATTCAATCTAGGGAGCTTCATTTCATGACGATACCATAACCATGCTAATAGCCCCTGACATTGCGTCAGGGGCTTTGTAGACTTCAATCATGCAAAAACGAATTTTAGCAGTTTTAAACATTGGCAGAATAACTAATCATCCGCCAGCCTCATGAACCACCCCTGGCATACCCGTTTCATCACAGAGACTTAAAGGCTTCAGGTCGGTCCACTGCTCGGCAATGTAATCGAGACATACCCGGCGTTTCGCCTTGCCCAGCATCTGGATCCAGCCTGAGGGAACCGAAATGGATGCGGGCCAGAGTGAGTATTGGCCCTCCTCATTGATTAATACCAGATAATTGCTGTCTTCTTGCTCAAAAGGGTTGCTCATCGGCTTATCCTCCTATTTAAGATGAACTTGGTGCTGGTTCAGCATCTCCAGCTTGGCTGTCAGCGTCTGGCATATTTCCGCCAGTGGTCCAGGCTGGCATAGATCCTTGTGACGGCAGGCAATATCATGCCGTTCCATGCGGCCTCCAATATAGGCATCCCACATCTCTGGATCAATCGGATCGAACCAGTCTGGAATAATGGTTGAGCGGAAGAAGATCAGATCTCCTTCGAATCGGGAAGGCGTGTAAGCCCCCAGGATCCGCACGGAATTTTCATAGGTTTTCCGCAGCTTCAGGATCGTTTCCTCATCCAGACTGGCCAGTGCACTGCCTTCACTGCGCAGAATGCGCATGGCTGTCGCCATATCCAGCGGACCATCTCCAATACTGTCAGGATCATATCCGCCCAATGCAAGCAAGGCAGTAAGGGCCTCCTCTTCATCCGGTTCCCCGCGAATCGGGAGATAATGACTTGGATAGGCGTCCAACATGGCCAGGAACTCCACCTCTTCTCCTTCGGACTGAAGCTGTACAGCCATGGCCTGAGCAACGTTGCCTCCAAGAGACCAGCCCAGCAGGCGGTAAGGTCCCACAGGCTGCACTGACCGAATATGACGGATGTAATCTGCAGTCATATCCTCCAGCGTAGCCGGAAGGGTCTCGTACTCGGCAATCCCGCGAGCCTGCAATCCGTAAATCGGGTATTCCATACCCAGATGTTTCATCAATCCGGCATAACACCAGCTTAATCCTCCTGCAGGATGGACACAGAACAAGGGGAGCTGCGCTCCGTGTGTGCGAAGAGGCAGCAGCACCTGAAGAGAGCCTTTCCCCGTATCCGAGTCCATTTCGAGTCGCTCGGCCAGTCCGGCAACAGTCGCCGTTTCAAACAAAACGCCAATCCCCGGCTCCTTGCCCATGGCCTCGCGAATACGGCTCATCAAACGAACAGCAAGCAGCGAGTGTCCACCCAGTTCGAAGAAACCATCATCAATACTGACACTGCGCAATCCCAGTACTTCGGCAAACAGATCACACAGAATCTGCTCTTGCGGGTTACGCGGTGCCCGGCCACCGGAAGTCAACTGCATTTCCGGTATAGGCAATGCTTTACGATCCAGCTTGCCGTTGGCGGTGAGCGGTATGGCCCCCATCGTCACAAACGCTGATGGAACCATGTAATCTGGGAGACTTGCTGACGCATGAAGACGAAGTGCAGCAGATTCGGGTCCTGAACCGGTCTTCGAGGCTGGAACAATATACGCCACAAGGCGTTTATCTCCCGGCTGGTCTTCGCGGACAATGACAGCAGCCTGAGCAACATCGGAATGTCGAACGAGTACAGCTTCAATTTCACCAAGCTCAATGCGGAAACCACGGATTTTCACCTGTTGATCGGCCCGGCCCAAATAATCCAGCGAACCATCATGGAGTCTTTTCGCCAAATCTCCCGTCCGGTACATGCGGCTTCCTGCCGGACCGTATGGATCTGCAACGAATCGCTCTGCCGTAAGATCCGGTCTGCCCCAATAACCTCGGGCAAGGCCTGCCCCGGCCACATACATCTCACCCGTCACTCCTGCAGGCACTGGCTGCAGATGATCATCGAGCACATATACCCGAAGATCCGGAATGGCGCAGCCGATCCAGCTGCTGGCTCCTTCCGCGGCGCTGCCTGCATGCAGCTCCTGATAACTGACATGAACCGTGGTCTCTGTGATGCCATACATATTAATCAGTTTTGGTGCAGCGTCTGAGTGGCGCTCATACCAATCTTCCAAACGCCCGAGCTCTAGTGCCTCTCCTCCAAAGATCACATAACGGAGCCCAAGCTTCTGTCCCCATTCCGGATGTTCCCGATCTGCCTGCATGAGTTGGTAGAACGCCGACGGGGTCTGATTCAACACCGTTACCTTTTGCTCGGCAAGAAGCTGCAGAAATGCCCCTGGAGAGCGACTAATGTCATGCGGTACAACGACCACCCGCCCTCCATGGAGCAGTGGGCCCCAGATTTCCCAGACCGAGAAGTCAAATGCATAAGAATGGAATAACGTCCATACATCACTGGCTTCAAACTGGAACCAATGCTGTGTTGCCTCAAATAACCGGATTACATTGGCATGAGGGATGACCACTCCCTTGGGTTTGCCAGTGGAACCCGAGGTGTAGATCATATAAGCCGGACTAAGATGAGATACACGTCCATTGCGTTCACCATCTGCCGGATTTCGTTCATCCTGAACAGCCAGCCTCTGCATCATTTCTAAATCATCCAAGTTCATAGATTGTACAGCTTCCATCGGAGGAAGCAGGGACTCCACTTCCGAATTCGTAATCATCACGCTCGGAGCTGCGTCTGTCAGCATATGCGTCAATCGGTCCGTTGGATAATTTGGATCAAGTGGCAGATAGGCAGCGCCAGCTTTTAACACGGCCAGAATTCCAATAACCATATCAATGGAACGGGGCAATGCCAGAGCAACCATCTGCTCGGGAGCCACACCTTCTGAGATCAGCAATCTTGCCAGCCTGTTTGCTCTTGCATTGAGCTCTTTATAGCTAATGACCGTTTCCCCTAAGCACACGGCTGGTGCAACCGGATTGACCGCTGCCTGAATTTCAAACCGTTCGGCAATGGTCAGCCCGGATTCAGATGCTTCATTCGCTGTTAACGTGCATTCCTGCTCCAAATGTGCACGCTCTGTAGGTGTTATCACATTAAAGCGGCTAATTCGCTCATCCGTCTGCTGTACGGCCTCCTCCAGCACCTGGATCAATCGAACCACAAGTTCAGCCGCAGTAGACTCCCGGAAGAGGTCCATGCTGTATTCCAGCACCCCTTCGATCCCTGCTGGGGAACCGTTATGCTCACGTTGTTCAGTGAACTCCAGGGTCAGATCGAATTTGGATGAGCCTACGCCGTGCATACTCGTTTGCGATGCAACACCAGGCAGATCCAGCTGAATGTCTGGCGTATTTTGCAGAACCAGCATCACCTGGAAGAGCGGGTGCTTGGAGCGGGATCTGGACGGATTCAACACCTCAACCAAGCGCTCAAAAGGCAGATCCTGATGTTCGTAAGCCGCCAAATCCACCTCACGCACACGTGCCAGCAGCTCCCGGAACGTCGGATCCCCTGATGTATCTGCACGCAGCACAAGCGTGTTGATAAACATGCCTACCACTTCGTCCAGTGCATCATCGCTTCGTCCGGCAATTGGCGTCCCAATCGCAATGTCCGTACCCGCTCCCATACGTGTAAGCAGGACCGACAATACCGTATGCAGCACCATGAAGAGACTGACTTTGTTTTCCCTGGCTATGGTCATGAGCTGCTCATGCAGTTTCTGATGAATGGTAAAAGGGATCGTCCCGCCTCGGTAGGTGGAGACAACTGGGCGTGGATAATCGGCTGGAAACGTCACTTGCTCCGGCAAGCCTTCCAGATCACGGGTCCAGAATTCAAGCTGCCTGGCTATCAGGCTGTCCGGCTGGCCTTCATCGCCAAGCAGTCTCTCCTGCCACACCGCGTAATCGGCATATTGAATGCGCAGAGGTTCCCAGGAAGGTGCTGACCCCTGAGCACGTGCCGTATATGCTTGAGACAAGTCCCGCATCAACGGCGACAGGGACCAGCCATCTCCGGCAATATGATGAAGCAGTAACAACAGCACATGCTCGTCCTCGCTTGATGAGAACAGCTCGGCACGAATGCCTGGTTCACTCGAGAGCTTGAAGCTGTAACGGGAAGCCTCCGTCAAAAGTTCATCCAGCTCCTCCACAGCTTCTCTGATATGGAGATTCACACGAACGTCAGTTGCATCCAGAATGGTTTGACTTGCTGAACCAAACTCTGGCGGAAATAGCGTTCTCAACGTTTCATGACGATCAACAATGTCCTGAACCGCGGCTTGAAGCGCATGTACATTGAGCTTCCCTGACAACCTAGCCACGAGCGGAATATTATACGTAGGATTTGGGCCTTCCAGACAATACAGGAACCACAGACGCCGCTGAGCAAAGGAGAGAGGAATGTCACCTTGGCGTGGAACAGGCTGCATCACGGGTCTGCCTGACTTCGCCTGATCCAGCCTCTTGGCGAGGCCTGCTGGAGTCGGTGACTCAAATACACTGCCAATATTCAGCTCCGCGCCAAATACATCCCGAATCCGAGCCGTTATTCGACCTGCAAGCAGGGAATGACCACCCAGTTCGAAGAAATCATCGTCAATACCTACACGAGCAACACCCAGAATCTCAGCGAACAGACTGCACAGGATCTCCTCCTGAGGCGTCCGCGCCTCCCGCCCATTCGCATGTGACAGTACGGAAGGAACAGGAAGCTGCTTGCGGTCAATCTTTTTATTAGGAGTCAGCGGCATTTCGGAAAGGTTCATGAATGCAGACGGCACCATGTAATCCGGCAGTTCATCTGCCACGTACGCCCGAAGCGATGACAGATCCAATCCTGGCGAATATGCGGATTCTGGAACAACATATGCAGCCAGCCGTTGATTTCCCGGCTGATCCTCACGTGCCATTACAGTAACCTGGGCTACACCCGGATATCTGGAAATTACGGATTCAATCTCTCCCAATTCGATACGGAAACCCCTGATCTTGATCTGGTGATCTGCTCGGCCCAGATAGTCGATTGAACCATCGGGCAGCCATTTCGCCAAGTCTCCTGTACGGTACATGCGGCTGCCCGCTTGTCCGAACGGATTGGCTACAAATCGCTCGGCAGTCAGATCAGGTCTTCCCAAATAACCGCGAGCCAGCCCATCCCCTGCGATATACAGTTCCCCGGCAACTCCCGGAGGGACAAGATTCAGACCCTGATCCAGCACATACAGCTGTGTATTTCGAACCGGTCCGCCAATGGAAGGTTTACCCGTTGATTCAAGCGCCATGGCGGCAGCTGTGGAATAAATCGTGGTCTCCGTCGGACCGTACTGGTTATTAACGCGGCAACCCATTTCCTGCAAAGAAAGCTTCAATTCCTCCGAGAGAGCCTCTCCACCGGTAATGACCGTCAGACCATCGAACGAGCCAGGCTTGCTGGTCACCAGAGATTGCCACAATGTTGGCGTGGCTTGCATAATTGTTGTTCCTTGCCCTCTCATCTGGGCAGCCAGCGCCACCGGATCAAGAATGGTTTCTTTGTGAGCCAGATCAAGCCTTGCTCCTGTCGTAAGGGGCAGAAACACTTCCAGAACAGAAATGTCAAAAGCAATCGTAGTGACTGATAACCAGCGATCCTGCGGACCAACCTTCAATCTTAGCTTCATATCCTCCAGCAGATTCGCCAGCCCCAGATGGGTAACCGCCACGCCCTTGGGTTTACCCGTTGAGCCTGAAGTATAGATAACATAGGAAGGATTCAGGGGCGAGGCCGCTTTTGTCAGATCCTCTGGTTCGGGATTGCTCCCGGACTGGCGACTGACTTCTAACGCAACTTCCGGGTCATCCATGACCACCAGGGGAACGTCAGTCATTTTCGGCAGACCGGACAGATTGTGCTTAACCGTGACCAGGCATGCCGGACTAGCATCCTCAAGCATGTAAGTCAGTCTCTCTTCCGGATAATCAGGATCAAGTGGCAGATATGCTGCTCCCGTCTTATGAACAGCCAGGATGGCAACCACGACCTCCAGAGAACGCGGCAGAGCAATGGCTACAATCTGCTCAGGTCCCACCTGATAATGCTGGATCAGCTCATGGGCCAGATGGTTTGAACGCTCATTCAGCTCGGCGTAGGTCAGAGATTCGCCTTCAAACGTTACTGCCGTGGCCGAAGGCGTTCGCCGAACCTGCTGTTCGAACATCGCTGCCGAATTCCGTTCAGGTACGGCGTGCTCCGTCTGATTCCATTCTTTCAGAACCTGATCACGCTCTGTTGGAAGCAGCAATTCCATTTGACCCAAGTACTGCTCTTCTATCCCTTCCTGCATCATCAAATCAAGCAGCTGCAAATAACGGAGCTGATGGCTCAGCAATTCCGATTCACTGTAGACCGAAGGATTAGCGTCAAAATCAATACGAAGTCCATGACCATGCCCTTGGTCCACGACATGAATGGACAGGTCATCCACCGGACCCGTAGACAAGTTATGAATCATCCCGCGCTGCCCAGCGAAATTCAGCTCATGATGAAATGGCATGACATTGATCATCGGTCCAAACAATCGGCGGTTCTCTCCGAGCAGCTTCAGATCACGCCGCAGATCCTGATGCCGATAACGTTGGTGCTTACGCACAGCCCGAATCTCCCGCACAATCTGTTCGGTCAAGGAAGACAAACGCATGTCAGGTTCGAAATTTAGCCGCAGCGGAAGCACGTTCATAACCATCCCTGGAACACGTAAGGATGCCGAGCCGAGCCTGCACATCACTGGCAATGCCAGCACCACGTCGGTCGTACCGGTGATTCGATGCACATAAATGGCTGCTGCCGCAATAAACAGGTCAGGCCAGGTCACCCCGTACCGGGCTGCTGATGCCTGAAGACGATCGCGATCGGGCTGTTTGAGCTCAGTACTTTGCCGCAGGAAGTAGTCCGCTGTGCGTGATGCCTTCTCACCCAAGCTTACGACGTCCGGTTCATCCGCATACCGCTCCATCCAAAACTTGTGATCCCGCTCTCTCTCTGCAGATTCAAGGTAGGCTTCGTCTTCCTGAATAACGGAAGATAACGGGCCAAACGCCCCTGTCCTCAGGGTCTTTTCAGCTGTTTCACCTTGTATCCTTGCCGTATACAAACTTGCTACCCTTCGGGTCATTAGCGAAACGCCATATCCGTCTATTGCAATGTGATGCACACGCTGGTACCAGTAATAGCATCCTTCGCCTACCTGGAACAACGCTTCGGTAAATACCGGTCCTATTCCAAGATCGACGGGACGGGCCAGATCCCGCTGCATCCACGCCATGGCCGCTGCATGTGGGTCCTGTTCCCCACGGACATCCAGTACATGAAAGGGCCAATCATCATGGTTCTGGTTCAGCGACTGCCATGGTCCATGTTCGTTCTCACCGTAAATCATATTTAACGATTCCGCTTCCGAAAGGGTTTGACGAACACTCTGCTCAAACTGTTTTATATCCACACTGCCGTGAATAACCACGTATTCACCTGTATTGTACATGGGGTTGTCCGGATGCAGCTGCTGTGCATACCAAATCCCGGACTGGGCGGCCGACATGGACCACGTGCCATTCCGACGCTGCGGCAAGTTCACCGCCCCGTTCAAAAGTAATCTCCGTTTGGCAGCGCCCTATGCGGCTGCTCATCCAGCAGTACTGTCCATGAAGCTAACGTCGGCTGCTCGGCCAGATCAACAAAAGTTACTTCTGCTCCTTCCATACGGAAACGTTCAGCAAGACTCATGATGCGAATGGAATCGAGTCCCCATGTCTCAATCAGATCATCATGCTCCCCGATCAGGGATGGTTGCTCCTGCAGCAGTTCGGCGACCTGTACTCTCAATGATTCAAGCCTCGCCGCAACCCCACTGTCTGTACTTGTCCCTGACGTCTCCAATGTTGCCGCAGTATGTGACCTTCCCTCCGAAATGGCCGCCTTGATTGGCTCCGTGCCTTGGACAGAGGAATCAAGCGATTCAAGCAATCGCCCGGTTGTCAACGTTACTGCGCAGCGTTCGGATGCATAGGTCAGCGCCATGCGGTGTTTTTCGGCTGAAAAATCAGCTACCGCATCTGCAACCAGGAATGCCTGAATATCCTGCATAAATGCCTCACAGGAGGTCATCAGACAACCGATATGTGCATAAATGCCGCATACCATCAGCTGGTCTCGCCCCTGTTCCTGCATTAGCCTAAGCAACTCTGTCTTCTGGAAGGCGCTATAGCGCCATTTGGTCATAAACGTATCTTGAGGAGCGGGTGCCAGCGATTCAATGATCTGTTTTTGCGTGGGTCCCCCGTCAATGCCTGCTCCCCAGAAGTCCAGCTGCAGGCCGCGCTGCTCCGGTGTCTGTCCACCCGGCTGGGCAGAATACACGACAGGAATGCCAAGCTCATGGCACTTCGAACGAAGTTGCCCAATATGATTGATCAGCTCCACTACAGGTGATTCCCCTGCCGTAAAAGCATTCATGAAATATTGCTGCATATCGTGAATTAGAAGTACTGCACGTTTCGCATCCGGCATCCACGTTACCTTATTGACCGGAAGCTCCGACTCTACAGGCATTGCATATGGCTTAATCACTGGAAGTGCCATGAATATCCCTCTTTTCAGGTCATTTAGTTCAAAGGAGTTTCATTGTTGCCTTGCATCATGATCATTGTTGTATGGGTTGCTTCACAGTCAGCATCTCGCGTAACGCTTTTTTGCTCACCTTGCCTACGCCGGTCTTGGGAAAAGATTGCACAAATTCAATCCGGTCCGGGACTTTATAGCTTGCCAGGCCGCGATTGCGCAGAAAAAGTTTGATCTCCGCTGCAGCAGGAATCTCACCGCTGGGCACGATAAATGCACAGGAGCGCTCGCCCAAATATTCATCCGGCATGGACACCAGCGCTGCATCATGCACACCAGGATGAGCAAGCAGATGGTTTTCGACTTCCTCGGCTGCCACCTTGTCGCCACCGCGGTTAATTTGGTCTTTTGCCCGCCCCTCCACAATGAGGTAACCCTCTGGCGTAAGGCTTGCAATATCTCCTGTCCGATAGAACCCGTCTGTGGTGAAGGACCTCGCATTATGCTCTTCAGCCTGGTAATATCCGCGAATGGTATAGGGCCCACGGGTCAGCAGATGTCCGGCTTGCCCCTGTTCCACTTCCATGTCCTCGTCATCCACGATCCGTACCTCATCATATGGGGACATGGGTTTGCCCTGTGTGTTTATAATGATGTGCTCAGGATCATCCAGACGGGTGTAGTTCACCAAACCCTCGGCCATGCCGAATACCTGCTGCAGGGTACAGCCCAGGACAGGTTTGACACGCCCAGCCGCCTCAGCGCTGAATTTGGCTCCTCCAACCTGAAGCACCTGGAGAGAAGGCAGCTTGGTCCCTCGGGCAGCAGCCGCGTTCAACCAGATCAGAGCAAGCGGTGGCACCAGTGCCGTGATGGTCACCTGGTGTTTCTTAATAAGCGGGAAAGCTTCATCCGGGCTCGACCCCCGTGACAGCACAACCGTACCTCCCGCGTAGAGCGTGCCCAGTATACCTGGTGAACTCAGAGGGTAATTATGCGCTACAGGCAGAACAGCCAGATACACGCTCTCCGGACCGAGTCCACAGACTTCCACGCTTCTCCGCAAACTGTAGATATAGTCATCATGGGTGCGAGGGATCATCTTGGACAGCCCGGTGCTTCCACCGGATAACTGAAGAAAGGCCACATCCGAAGAGTCAGGTCCATCCTGCAAGTCATCGGGATCCGTATACATATCCTCGAGCGAAGTGAACGAACCCGCCTCTCCCGCCACGATGATATGTCTGAGGCTCGGTACCTCTGCCTGTACTTCTTCTGCAAGTTTGCGGTAATCGAATCCTCCATCCTGATCCGGGATCAGGTATGCCACAGCTTGAGAGAACCGGGCAAAGTACTCAATTTCACTCTTGCGGTGCAAAGGCAGTGCGAACACCGGCAGGGCTCCCAGACGAAACAGAGCAAAAACGGCCTCCACAAAAGCCGCAATGTTCGGCAGTTGGATAATGACGCGGTCATACTGCCGTATTCCTTTGGCATACAACCCGGCCGCCAACCGATCGACTCGTGTGTCCAGCTCTGCATAGGTTAAGTGCTCTTCATCGCTGATAATGGCAGTACGATTGCCATATAACTTCGCACGCTGCCGGAGCATTTCTCCAAATGTAATGCCTTCCCAGCAACCTTCCTGACGATAAAGCTCTGCAAATTCCTCAGGCCAAGCCTGATATCCTGGCAGCATCATTTATTCCTCCTTCGAACGGGATACGGGGGATTCCAGACCCATGGCAAGCAGCATGGTTCTGAATTTGGCGGAGGTCTCCGCCAGTTCCGCTTCCGCTGTAGAACCTGCTACAATGCCCGCCCCAGCGAACAATTTGAGGGCATTGCCTTCCACTTCCGCACAGCGGATGGTCACGGCCCACTCCCCGTCGCCCTCACAATCACACCAGCCAACCATCCCGGTAAACAGCCCCCGATCAAACGGTTCCTGTGCTCCAATGGCCTCTCTAGCCGTTTGTACAGGCGTTCCGCATATCGCCGGGGTTGGATGAAGCGCAAAAGCCACTTCCAGTGATGATGTGCCTTCATCCAACAGCTCACCATGAATCTCGGTAGACAGATGCCACATCGTGTTTGTCTGAATCAGGGAAGGCTCTGCCGGAACGGATAATTGTTTGCAGAGCGGACGCATCGCAGCTGCAACGGCATCAATGACGACGGCATGCTCATACCGATCCTTGGCCGAGGCCAGCAGCGCCTCTGCGCGGCGACGATCCTCCGCAGGATCATCGCTTCGGGCAGCAGAGCCTGCCAGCGGATTTGCTTTTACCATGGTGCCTTTTCGAGTAACCAACAGCTCCGGACTTGCTCCAATGAACGTACGATTGCCCTCTTTATTCACTTCAGCAGAATTGCATTTATCCGTTGTTATGATACTTTTCCTCTCGGGCAGTTTACTCATTGGAACGGCAAATGTGTATCCGTGAGCGTTATCCCTGAACAAATTGCGCAGCAGCTGATGCGTATTCACAATATGTTCTGAAGTCACATGCAGTGTGCGGGATAACACAACCTTATCGAGTTCACCCTGCTCCATCTGCTTCAGTACATGATCGACACTCCGTTGATAAACCTCCGCAGCGGGCACTTCATCGATTACACAACCCGTAGCTGCCGGCCGTTTCTCATATGATCCGTTCGCAGCCGGGCTTGGGGGGTCTGCCCATTGTACCGTTTCCGGGATATATAGTTCGGGAGCAGATTGATGTGGATCAAAAGGTATCGCTCCTACCACGATGGGTTTCCGAACACCAGACTGCTGTGCTTCCTGAATCATTTTTTTAACCTGATCGATAACAGAGGATACTCCTGCAACGTGTACACCATCGATATAATCTAGGGTTCCTGAAGATCCTGAAGAGTCGGATATCACCTGCTGCTGAACTGCTGATACAGGAAATCTCATCCGTTCACCCTGAGCGAGCAAGGTATGCTGCGGTGAAGACCAGAAAAAGGACGTCCCCTCCCGGTATTGTTCCAGAAGGTGTAAGGCGGAGGTTGCAGTGATTGCACCCGCTTTTGACATATTTATCATCTCCTTATCTTGATTCAGGCACCGAGCGTGGCGCCCCCATCCACACACAAATCATGCATGGTAATATGTCTGGCTTGATCCGATGCCAAAAAGAGCACCGCATCCGCGATATCGGCAGGCAGTGCCAGCCTGTTCAACGGTATCCCCAGACGATATGCCTGCGGTGAGCCTGCAATGACGGCCTGTGCACCCTGTTCATCCTGCCACAACGCCCTCTGCATGGGGGTGTCTGTCGATCCTGGAGATACAATATTGCAGCGGATATGCTGCTCCGCGTATTCGAGAGCGAGACATTTGGTGAACATGGTTGAAGCCGCCTTGGAAGCCGCATAGGCTGACATGTACATCCGGGGTACGCCGGATGCGTTCGAGCCAACGGTAATCACTGCTCCGGCATGGCGACTCGCCATATTCCGTATAACAGCCCGGGACATATAAAATACACCGTGGGTATTTACATCGAACGTTTTTGTCCACTCCTCATCACTCAAGGCTTCCACTGTACCTGTATGCAGTACTCCTGCGGCATTCACCAAAATACCAATCGGTCCAAGTGTTGCTTCAATCCGCTGAACGGTATCGTCCACGGACTCGCGACTTGTGATGTCAGCAGGATAAGCAGCCGCTTGATGGCCCTGATTGTTCAGATCCACAACCAGCTGATACAGCTGCTCTTCCCGGATGTCTACTGCCGCCACAATCACACCCTGCTCAGCCAGAGCCCTGGCCACCGCTTCGCCGATTCCCTGTGCTGCACCGGTAACCAGAGCCACTTTTCCATGAATCCCTGTATAACTCACGATGTGTACCTCCCCTGACTCACTGTACTGCTAAAAGTTGATGAACTCGTTGAACCCATTCAGTCATCCGGTGACATCTCATCCAATCCAAAAGCGATTTAGTCCTTCCAACTGCTCGTTCGAAAACTTGCCTTCTTCTGTCCTATGATTCCGGACTGCAGGCAAAACGGATCGTACGACTAATCAGAAACGGCAGCACCGAGACATGATTCTCTTCCTCAAATTCGGTATATTTGATATCCAGCCCCGGCTGTTTCAGTGCAGATAAACGTTCCGTTAAGCTTGATGCCTTGTCATTGTTGCGTGCAGGATGCGTCTTCTCCTGTTCGCCCATGCCAATCCAGACCTTGACGTTGACTGGCTTCTGCTCCAGACCTGTGATGAACCCCTGTTCCTCCGCCTGCATCACCTTCTGATTCCAATGAAGCGAAGGGCTGCCAGCAATGTAATAATGAAAAGCATCCGGTTTCGTAAACAGTGTGTGCAGAACGAACAACCCGCCAAGAGAATGACCAAAAATGGCCTGCCTGCTGCGATCGATGTTGAACTGCTGCTCCATGTCCGGCTTCAGCTCTTCTTCAATAAATTGCAGGAACGCATCAGCTCCACCCTGCTTCGGCAGAGGCGTTCCATCAGACTTATGGGTATATTCCGTCGTGGCCTGCGGAGTAAAATCGTAATACCGATGTGGCGAGAACGGACCTGCCGTCGGATATCCGATCCCAACCACGATAGCCGGGACGGCTCCGGTTTTCTCGGGCCTGCGTCCTTGTATACGAACCGCTTCCACCATCGTACCGAATACGGAATTGGCATCGAGCAGGTAGATCACCGGATATCCAGATGGCGGGGGTGCTTCTGCGGGTTGAAACACCATGATCTGATAGGCATGACTTCCTGCTCGTGATTTCATGGTCCATTGTTCAGCACGTGGAATCTGAACCGTACTTCTTGCCATCTGATCAAATGTCCCAGAGGCTGATTGATTGGGCTGAAACGTCATTACGGATGGATCCTCCTCGTTGTTCAACTTACATCGTATGTGTAAATAGATCGTATCGATTTATTATGAGATTGATTCTCATTACCAATTATAGAAGAGTGCTTTCAGCTGTCCCATGGACGATATCCAGAATTCATTTTGATTATCTCCATATTTGCATATTCTTCTTAATGAATTGATGTCTTGCCAAAAACAAAAGCTCCCTCCTGTTGTACCTTGGAAAACGGGGAATAATATCCGATTCCAGGCACCCCAAGAGGGAGCTGCTTCATTTCTGATTATTGTGTCAACGCCTTCAGTGTATCGTCAATGACATGACCATAAGCAATCAATCCGCCGCCCAGCCATGGAGCCGGCTCGACTGCATACACCTGTCCTGCCTTGACTGCAGGCATGCTCTGCCACACTTTGGTATCTGTCATTTCTTTCATACTGCCAGGACCCTGTTCCACAGTGAAAATATAATCCGCATCAATCTCGGGCAGCACTTCCGTGGATACGATTGCGCTGTTCTCCTTCTCGACAAGTTTCGGCTTGCCGAGTCCCAACTGTTCGTATACAACGTAGCCGCTAAAGTAATTTCCACCCATCATGCTGATCCCACGTGGTGCAAAACGGATAATGGCCGCTTTCTTGCCTTCCGCTACCTTGGCAATTTCCACCTTAGCAGCGTCTACCTTCGCGTGATATGTCTCGATGGCTTGTTTGGCCTCAGCCGTTTTACCGAGCAGATCGCCAATGACCTCCAGAGACTTCTCTACATCCCCGGATGCATTGTTAAACACATATGTCGGTGCAATCTTAGAGTAACTCTCATAGACGCCATTCTCGGCATAATTCGCTGTGTGCAGAATAATAAAGTCCGGATTGTATGCCATCAGTGCTTCAGGCGAAGGAAGCCCGCTCGAGAAATCGAGGGTAGGAACGCCGCTAAGCTGATCCTGTAAGTAAACATGCCCTTGGGTACCACTGGCCCATTGGGCAACCGGTGTAACTCCGAGTGTAAGCAGTGAATCTTCCAGATAAGGTGCAAATACACGCTCCACCTTGGCAGGAACAACAACATCATGCCCCAATTCATCTTTTACAGTCCGTTCGCTCGCTGCAGTTTCTGCGGCATCCTCTTCTTGTATGACGGTTTCTGACGATGCTGTTGTTGAAGCTTCAGCTGTCTTCTGCTCCTGCTGTCCCGCTCCTGCATGTTCTGACTTGGAGCCACAGGCTGATAATAACCCCACCAATAATACCAGCACAATCAAGGCTGACAGCCGATTGTACACGAATTTGCTAACAACGGAACGTTGTCCGCTCTCTTTTTTCTGCTGATGCATGGTATATCCCCCTTGATAAACATTCTCATTTAGATAGAAGGATTATATGTCAGGTGGCTCGTGAATCACCATGGACGTTATCCAGATATACATTTGGACAATATCCCGTGAAAATGAGCAGCGCTTCATCCAGCATGCGCATTACGCCTACTGCGGAGTAATCGAACCAGGGATCACCGGTGATCAGATGAGTCTGATATTGACGTACAGCCTTGAGCTGTCTCCATACAGGCGAGTGCTGCAGGCTGAGCCAGTAAGCTCGTGAAACGGCCTCTGGACATACCATGATCAGAATCCGGTCCGGGTTCATTGAAGTCAATTGTTCCAGCGTTAACGGCGTGTTGGTGCTGGCATCCGGAAAGGTCTCCAGCTGCAAAGCACCATAGAGCACTTCCTCAATTCCAGAATTACTATAGAGATAGAGACGCTGGCCGTATACCCGGATAACGGCTACCTTCTCGCGCCCCACTTCCTTCTGTATGGAATCCCGGGCTTTTTCCACCCGCTTGTTATATAGTCCAATCCACTGTTCTGCCTGTTCCTCCCGTTCCAGAAACGCAGCAATCATGCGCAGTTGTGCACGCCAATCGGTCTGATGCTTGGGCACAAAACAGCAAGGTGCAATCTCGGCGAGTCCCGCCTGATCCTGTTCATTGATCTGATCGGTACCAATGATGGCGTCCGGCCGGATATGGACAAGTCGCTCTACATTCGCTTCAAATCTCCAGCTCGTATACGGATCTGTCAGTTTAAGATGTGACTGGATGTCGGTACGGTGTGCGTTATAATAATACGCTGTCCATTTGGGATCGATAGGCGCAGCAATGGGCATGACATTGAGGGCCAGAAGCTGTCCGATGACGCTGGAGGAGCAGGTGGCAATGCGTTTTCTGGCGTTTTTGGCATAATCCGAAGGAGAAACGCCCACTTCCTTTTTAAATTTGCGGCTGAAATAGTACTCGTCACTGTATCCGACTCTGAGTGCGATATCACGTAATTTATATCCGGATTCCTTCAGATATCGCTTGGCACGATTGATGCGGAGATCCGTCAGATACTCCATCGCACTGTGACCGTAGGTTTTTTTGAAAAGATCCACAAAATACTTCGGACTGATGTTCGCTCTCTGAGCAAGATCGGCGATAGACAATGCCTTGTCGTAGTGCTCGTCCATATATGCTTTTACCTCAGCAAGATCCGTCTTGGGGCTGCGACTCATAACGGGTGTTCGCACAGCGCTGTGCGATTCATTCTCCAGTAACATGAGGCCACTCCTTTCGATCTGTTTGATCAGTTTGATATGAAGCGTACAGCGTACGTGAAAGGTCAGATATACTGATTCATCATTTATCGACAATGATAATCATTATCAATTAAGGTATCACATTCTTTTCATAACAGTCAATCCATATATGGAAAAATGTGCACTGCTCCGGCTGTAACATCATCGTCATCCATATATCCAAAAAAAAGCTAACGACGTGTCTGGACACGCGTTAGCTTATCGTTCTAAAAGTTATCTATGGGTTTAACTTGCTTCCTAATCCCGGCTCCGCAGCTTGCTGAGCAAACGGATGATTTCAATATACAGCCATACCAGGGTAACCATTAACCCAAATGCACCATACCACTCCATAAATTTCGGAGCACCCTGTTCAGCACCATTTTCAATAAAGTCAAAATCGAGCACCAAATTCAATGCAGCCACAATAACGATTACGACCGAAATCCCAATTCCGATCAGACTATTGTCATGCAGATAGGGAACGGTAATTCCGAACAATCCCAGTACAAAACTGAGCAAATACATGATCATAATGCCACCGGTTGCTGCCACAACACCCAGCTTGAAGTTCTCTGTAGCTTTGATCAGTCTTGTTTTGTAAGCTACCAGCAGGGCAATAAATACAGCCATTGTGAGCAAAGCAGCCTGCAAGGTAATCCCGTTGTACAATGACTCATAGGTGGCGGAGAGTGCGCCCAGGAACATACCTTCCGCAATGGCATAGATGGGAACCAGATAAGGTGCAGCCACAGGCTTAAACGAAATAATCAGTGCCAGAATAAATCCGACAATTGCACCCCCGATCGCCAGAGGCAGCACTTCCTGTCCGTTAAAAAACATCATCCATGTCGCAAATGCACTGCCCAGCAGGATCACCAGTGTTATAAACGCCTTATTCACCGTGCCGTTAATCGTCATGTAACTCTGATAACGGTCATCTCCGTATCCACCGGAATTTTCAAATGTACTGTCCTTGAGTGTAGGGTTGCCACTACGACCGATCAAAACAATCACCTCTTCTATGTATTGGGTCAATCCTTGAAACCAATCTCTACGTTCTCTCATTGCTGTGGCTAATGCTAAAAAAAATCTATGATATGTCCAAATGCAGACATCGGATGCAATCGGTTGATCACATCCTTGTCTATGGTTACAGCTTATAGGACATATGTCCCAAACTGTATAATGCATTCTCAAGCTTGGTACAGGCTTTTTCTTTATTCTACTTGGTGCTGTGTAATTGGGTTAAATACTTATTTGTACAACACTTTGTCTACATTATATTTCGCACGCATCGAGTTAATGATATAGGTCTCGTAAATTTCGCGGTCTACCGGATCTTCCACCAGGCAAACTTCAATGGTCGCCACTTCTTCCCGATGGTTCTTCATTGGAGAAACAGTATCCTCAAAGTGTTTCTTGATCCGTGGTCTCAATTTCCTTGCTTTCCCGACAAATAACAACTCTCCATCGGCATTGTAAAACATGAAAATGCCGCCCTTTTCGCGCGTGATCAGGTGGAAATCGGTAAATCCGTAAATATGGCTAAGCTGCGGGTTAACTTGCTTCGTGATGGTTACATCCGGTGTTGGCACAGTAATCTGAATCATTGGGCTCACTTCCTCATTATCTATAGGGTTACATCCTATCATACATTCTGAAAGGAAACCATTTCATCCTATAAGATGCACAATTCACGCTTTTTTCAACTATTACGACAATAATTTCAAAAAAAAGGTTAACTTCCCTGATTCAAAGTGGTACTATAGGGGTATGAGGAAGAAATTGGGCACTAAGACATATGTCTTTATATCTATTTCCGTCTATTGTACCCTATGAAACGTGTTCTTTTTCATACTGAATTCTGTAATGTGCGCACGACAAGAGGACAGTTAGCAAGTAAGCAAGACTATAGCTTTTGGATTCATCATCAATACGACCCTTGCAGCAAGCAAATGTAGAAAGACATTAATTGTAGAATGTAACGTAGAAAAGAAGTAGATGTAGTCGTAGTTTCGAATTAGAAAGCCTGCAATTATCGTCAGTAATCAAGCAAAATAGACACACGTAGAAGAACCGATAGCTATCGATCCTAGAAAAGAATGGTCATGCCATGCAATCTTAGTAAGACATAACTTTATAACAGCAGATCTATATAGAATTGGATCAAGCTACACCCCCAGCCCGGCACGATGCCAGGGCTTTTTTACGTTGTGCACCCATATCCAACCACTTCTTCCCGGAAACAGAGGTATCGTGGTTCTTTCTGCGGGGTTTATAATATGGCAAGATAGCAAAAGAGGGAGTGATGGGATGTATTCCGATCTACAACTGACGGAGGACCGCCCTGTATATATACAAGTCAAAGATTATATGAAGCGACTGATGCTCAAAGGCGGCCTGCAAGCGAAGCAAAAGCTTCCTTCCACCCGTGAACTCAGTACACTGATGAAGGTGAGCCGCAGCACAGTCCTGCTCGCGTATGCCGAGCTTGAAGAAGAAGGTCTCATTTATGCAGTCAAAGGCAAAGGCAACTACGTCAGTTCCACGATTGAAGCACCTGAGCCAACTACAGGTTGGCAGCTGAATTGGAACAACCGTGTAAGTGACTATGCGATCCAGGCGGAACAATATGATCTGATGAAGCACGGTTCCGGTGCGGAACGTGGCGAGATCTCATTTACAAGTATCGCCCCGGATGAGAAATTGTTCGATCTGCACAACGTGAAACGGGCCTTTCTCGATCGCATGTCGCTTGAAGGGGAAGTGCTGCTGAACTACGGATATGCGCAAGGATACCGACCTTTGATGAACTATCTGCTTCGGTACATGGAGAACAAGGGTTTAGATCTGAGCGGCAAGGATATTCTCATTACCAACGGATTTACAGAAGCCTTCGATCTGGTGCTCGGTGCATTGCGCAAACAAAGTGGGAAAGCCCTGTGTGAGAATCCAACGCACCATACGGCCATCAAAAATCTGAAACTTCACGAGTTCCAGCTTACCGGTGTGGACATGGAGCCGGACGGACTGAATCTGCAGCAGTTGGAACGTGAACTCGCCGCAAGTCCCTACGATCTGGCATATCTGGTGCCTTCTTATCACAATCCAACCGGAACCGTGACTTCTCCTGCCAAACGGGCAGAAATTATCCGGTTAATGAATCAATACGAGGTTCCCATTATCGAGGACGGGTTCAACGAGGAACTGCGTTATTCCGGTTCCCACGTTTCTCCTCTGATCGCTAGTGCGGGCAAGGGGAATGGATTGGTGTATCTGGGCAGCTTCTCCAAGGTACTGTTTCCTGGGCTCCGCGTGGGTTGGGTCATTGCGGATGCAGCCCTGATCGATTATTTGGAAAGCATGAAACGGGCTCGCAGCATCCATACCTCAACGCTGGATCAGTCGCTGCTCTATCAGTATCTGAGCAACGGGAATTTTGAGAAGTATCTGAAGCGGGCCCGCACTGAATATAAGCGAAAATATGAACTGGTCGTGCGCTGCTTGCGCAAGCATCTGCCGATGTGCCAAATCTCCGGCGAAGGCGGTCTGCATCTGTTTGTACAATTCCCTCCGGAATACCGGACCAGGGAATTGCTGGCTGCCTGCAAGGTGAAGGGTGTGACCTTCACGCCTGGGGATACCTTTTATCTGGAACCAGGTCAGGGATTAAATACGATGCGACTGGGCTTCTCCAGGGTCAGCGACGAGAACATTCGCAAAGGCATTCGCATCATTGGTGAGACAGCTGCCCAGATGGAGTGAAGCGGCTGAACGACAGAATGGGAGGATTATACATGAAGGTTGGCGTGATTATGGGGGGTACATCTTCGGAGCGGGATATTTCCCTGCTCACCGGACAGGAGATGATTGCCCATCTGGACAGGGATAACTATGAGGTCGTTCCCATTGAGCTGAACAGCAAACGGGATCTGATCGACAAGTCGGCGGGCATTGATGTGGCCCTACTCGCTCTGCATGGCAAATACGGCGAAGACGGCACGGTTCAGGGCACACTGGAGTCGCTCGGTATTCCGTACACCGGATGCGGTGTCCTGTCCAGCAGTGTATGTATGGATAAAGACATGTCCAAGCAGCTCATGCACCATGCAGGCATACCAACCGGAGAATGGGTGCAGGTGAGCCATTTGGAAGAACTGTCATCCACAGCGGTGCAGCAAATGACGTATCCGGTTGTGGTGAAGCCCAATTCAGGTGGTTCCAGTATCGGTACCCAAATTGTCCAAGAGCCGTCGGCTCTTCATGCTGCGGTCGAAGCGGCACTGCGATGGGATGATACGGCCATGATTGAGCAATATATCGAAGGCGAAGAAATTACCTGTGCCATTGTAGATGGCAAGATGCTCCCTATCATCTCGATTCGTTCAAACGCTGCGTTCTTCGACTATAGTTCCAAATATAATGACGGCGGTGCTGAAGAGCAGGTCACCCAGCTCCCTGCCGACATCCACAAACGTGTGGAGGATGCCGCGCTCGCCTGCTACCGCGTGTTGAAATGCAGCGTCTACGCTCGCGTGGATATGATCATTCGAGACGGCATGCCTTATGTGCTCGAAGTGAATACACTGCCAGGTCTTACCCGTAACAGCCTGCTGCCGAAAAGTGCAGCCGCTGCGGGAATTTCCTTTTCGGGGTTACTGGATACCATCATCGATCTGTCGTTAAAGGAACGAACGAAGGTGGCGAAGCTGTCATGAGCCTGGATGTAACGATACGCAATAGTTCAACGGAAGATCTGCAGGATATGGTCATTCTCATGGATCAGCTCGGTTACCCCACAACGTACGCCGAAATGAAGGATCGTTATGCCCACATTGCGGCTGATGCGAATTTTAATACACTGGTTGCCGAGGTCCGTGGACGTGTGGTCGGATTGATTGGAATGCAGACATCTTACATGTATGAGAAAAACGGGAAGCACTGCCGCATCATGGCACTCATCGTGCATGACCAGTTCAGAGGGACCGGCATAGGCCGACAGCTGATTCTGGCAGCAGAGCAATGGACCGTTTCCCAAGGCGTAGATTCCCTGTCCCTGAACAGCGGAAACCGGCCCGATCGTGAAGCGGCACATGAATTCTATCGCCAGCTGGGCTTTACCGCTGGGAGTACCGGATTTAGCAAAAAACCGCGGGCTCTTCAGCATGCCTAAAGGTCGATAGCCATGATAATAAAACGCCTGTCCCCAACAATATCGCTGGGAACAGGCGTTTTTGACAATATGTTATTGCTTATGGTCGATCGATAAAGATCCAACCCGTTTCTTTTTCCTTATCCACGGTTGCTCCAAGAGACTCGGCCATGAAGCGCAGTGGAACATAGGTCTTGCCGTTTTTGCCCACATAAGCCGATTCAACCATGGTCACTTCCTTGCCAGCGACTGTTGCGTTCTTGGAACCGACGGTCAGGACAATCTCATTCCCGGTAATATCGTCAATGACAACGATTGTATCGGAGCCCTTGGTCCATTTCACTTCTGCATCCAATTCCTCGGACAGGTAACGCAGAGGAACAAATGTTGTGTTTTTCACAGTAACGGCTCCGAAGCTTTCGTCTTCCGGATACAGCATAACGCTTTTCCGAGTGATGCCAGCTTCATCTTTCAATAACTGATATATCACGGAATTGGAATCAAAGTTACGCAGCATCTGTCCAGGAGTGATATCTTCCTTCATCAGATCAATTACGCCACCCGTTGTATCAACAGCATCTACTGTCACAGGCCCACCGATATTCCACTGTTCGCTATCTGCGTATAGAGTAACGGATTGCAAAGGCAGATCCTCTGAGGCAGGCAGTGCCACTTTCAACTCTGCGTTTTGCTTGCGGATGTTCAGCTCGCTGTCGAGATAGAAATCCAGTTTAAACGTTGTATCTGTGCCAAATACCGTCTTCAGCTCAGGTACTTCATTCAACAATTCATTCAACCCCTGATCATAGTTAACCAGAAGCTCGTCGAGTCCGGTCTTGATCGTGGTGTACATTAATGCAACGGTTGCCTCTTTCGATTCTGGCATCAAGGAAGAAATCCCCGATGCGTCCACTTCGTCCATCTGGGACATTGCGTTCAGTAACGGATAGAACACATCATACAGATCTCCGATCAGATCCTTGAGCCCTTGCTCATCCTGGGCAACACTCGTCAGGAATGGTTTTACCATCGCAAGAATCTCTTCCCCAGTGATCTCCATGTGCAGCTTGGAGAGGCTGAGGGATTCACCATTAACCGATTCCTGTACAGGCGTAACCGAGATGTTTTTCGGATTGGACAAGTGCTTCAGAACAAAAGAAAGCAATTTCGGAGACAGCTCCTCAATCTGCTTTTCCAGAGCCTTGGTGTCCATCATCGGAAGCGTTTCTGTTCCTTCCAGCGCCTCCAGTGATATGTACAGCGGCTTTTGCGCTCCGTCCAGGTCGATCACCATTTGGGTCTCATCCATGGAAAGGTGGAAAGGCAGCTTGGTTCCTTGGAAACTTACCGAGCCTTCGATTGACGCCGTTTGGGCATCCTTCACTTTGGCATTTTCAATATCTAGGGAAAGGGAATTAATAAGCTCAATGATTTCGTTGTCTTTCTCCGTAGCGAATTCTTTGGCCGGCTCTATGTTAACGTGCATGGACTGTCTCGATTCACCGGATTTTACCGTTGTACTGTTGGCCATGGCTTTACTAATATCCACCCCACCTACAGCCTGACATCCCGTAAGCGCAACCATCATTAAAACGAGTGGTACGGCGATCCACTTAGCTAACCTGCGATTTTTGATACGATCTCCTCCTTAGGAAAAATGTGGTTCATCCCTATTATGAGGCCTTCAGGTAATTGTTGTAAACTGATGGATTGTAAAAATACCAAAAAAAGGCCGGAAATGTGTCCGACCTTTGGATAGAACTATATTTAGATGACCTCGTCAATTACTCTTCAGTTTCCTCGCCATTTTCTTCAGTCGGTTCATTCTCCTCTGTCGTTACAGGGGTTTCAAATTGATCCGGCTCATCCTCTTGAACGGCTTTGTTCTCTTCATTCTGATTCTGTGTCATATCGCATTCCCTCTCTTCTACCGGATTTTCACAAGGCACCCGCCTGTTTCTATCAATAACCCGAATCAGAGCGGATCAAACATAATGCAACGTTAACATAAATTTATCTAGAAAATATAAAAGGCGATCCCGTTTCCACTCGCTGCGGCTGCCTGATATAAAGCCTGAACCTCGTTCAATGTCTGAACGATTTCCTGGAAAGTCCCCTCCTTGTCCCAACCTTCCCTGACCGGATAGACGCCCTCCGATATCATTTTATCCAGGTCAAAACGCGCCTTCAATTCATCGCGATCCAGCTGCTCCAGAGCCATGTAAGCTTCCAGTACCTGTTCGCTCGAGAGCAGAAACAGATCCATATCCGAGTAGTTCCCCAAATATTGCTCACCTGACATTGGTACTACATATCCGAGAGGCGGCTCTCCATCTGCCAGATTACCGGTTAACGTGAACTGAAGCATCTGCCACATTTTATCGATATCCAGGTCGACTGAACAATCATGCACACTGATCTCACCCGACTTGATTGATTCAATCAAATCCTGGGTGACTACCAGGTATCTGCCGGACATTCCCATATCATGATCCCTCCTATGTATTTACTTCTTATGTTCCCCATTAACCGTGCTTGATGTAAAAGAATCGGGGTAAAAGGTGGAAAGGAACAATAATCTTCAATGAAGTTACATGTTCAATTATAGCAAACACATGTCATTTCAAGGAGGAACCAAACGGATGAAAAAATTCGATTACAGCTTAAATTATGAAGAGCTAGATCTGCGCAAGCATCCTGAACTGTACACTGTTGGACGGGGAGAGCAGGGTGTACTGATGGTTGAACCCTACAAGAGCGAGATTCTGCCCTATTGGCGTTTCAAGACACCCGAGATTGCGACAGAATCATCAGAGAAGATCTACGAGCTATTTTTGGAATATAAAAAAAAGGAGGATTTCGTTGGTATGGATATGGCGCGAAAGTTCCTGCAGATGGGGTACACACGGGCCAGGCGCTATACGAACCACAAAGGCGGGCGCAAATACTCGAAGGAGGACGGTTCAATCCTGCCATATCAGAATGACAAGGTCAAAGCGGAAGCTGCAGCCATTTTCAAGGCACAGTGGGAAATCGCCAAGACTGACCCGGACTATATTGAGATGAAAAAGCAGCATCGGGAAAAGTACGAATCAGAGAAGGAATAGGCTCATGGGTGAAAATTACATGATTCATACAGATGCTCCATTTGATATAATGCATTACGTCCAACTCACAATTGAAATAGGATGATACCCCATTTAAAGGAGTTCCATGAAACGACCGCCTTCGGCCCCCAGCAAAAGGTTGAAGACCAGATGGATTGAAATTCATAAGGCTATTGAAGAAGGTGATGACATGTTATGGATGCTCGGCACCGTCAGTATAATACTGAATACCCTGTGCACGGCAGGTGCCGGTGTTGGGCTGGTGGTAGGATTTGTTTTTTTCCTGATCGGTTTCGGGGGAATGAAGAACAGGTCTCATACCCTTGGCAGTTTACTAATGAGCAAGGATACCCTGATGATTATGGGAACGATGGGTGTTGTGCTTGTGTACTTCCTCCTCTCCTCCTGGAATTTGAGAATGATAGGTGATACGACCTTTCCTGGCATGCTGGGTTCTGCGATCAGGGAAGCCTCCGGGAGACAGCTGCTAAATGCTGGAATTCTGAACGCGCTCTGGACAACGATGAGCCTGTACTGGCTGCTTCCAAAAGTGTTCAACTTTGGCGGATTAGGCCTGAAAGTACAGCTGATTGCACTCAGCGCGGCCGGGACCAGCCTTCTTTATGGAATATTAAATGTTGTTACTACATAAACGCTGACAGCAGGGAATTTGCTGTCAGCTTTTTTTCATGAAGATTAGGCTCGGGCTCTTTGCGCCTTGTCATTCTTGGAACGCGGACTCAGCATCCCTCCAACTACACGCAAGATCTGTCTGCGGGGTAAAATACGGGATAATTGAGCTGTCCAATAATTCGAGGCGCCTGGCACAGCGTAGGGCTTGCCTGATTCCAGTGCCTTCATCGCCACTTCCACCACATGCTCAGGCGTATCCCGTTTCCCTACGGAGGCCTCTTCGGCATTCACGACATCAAAGAAGGAGGTCTCCGTCGCACCGGGACATATGGCCAAAAAGCGAACTCCACGCTGTCTATTCTCTTCGTATAACGCCTCTGTAAACGAAAGAACAAATGATTTCGTAGCCCCATATACAGCCATATACGGGTCAGGTTGAAAGGCTGCCGTAGAAGAAACATTAATAACCGTTCCGTTTCGACTTAGCAGCATCCCTGGCAAGAACAGATGGGTCATGTTGGTTACAGCGAGTACATTAAGCATGATCTCTTCTTGCTGACGTGAGCCATCTACCTGCTCAAACCACCCATGTGTGGCAAAGCCCGCATTGTTGATTAAGGTATCTACCTGTATGCCCCGATTTTTACATTCGTCATAAATCTGCTGTGGCGAATGCGCTTCAGATAGATCCGATACGATGACCTCTGCTTTCACTTTATAGGTTCGTTCAATGCGTTCCGCCAGCTGTTTCAGTTTGGATTCAGACCTGGCCACAAGTACCACATGATTTCCCTTTGATGCCATCTCTAATGCAAAAGCCTGCCCAATTCCCGAGGAGGCCCCTGTAATCAGTGCCCACTGATGTTGATTATTTTTCATTGCTCATCCACCTTTTCGTACATACGTTTTTTATTGGAAACATTGTTTCCTAATGAAAACATAGTATTATTATTTCTTGATTCTGTCAATTCACATTTGGAAAATTGACGATATCAGGCGTAAAACAGTAAAATACTCATAAGAAACGTAGTTTCTGTTAGAAAACAAATATGATGCTACGAGGATGAACAAGATGAACGATCACCTGTCAAATTCCAAGGAGTCGATTCACACCGTGACAACTTTTCAGGAGGCGAGACTCCAGCACTCCGAAAATCTGCGGCAAAATATTGTGCATGCTGCTGCAGCGCTATTGCAAGAGCATGGACCCGAAGCTGTCACGGTACGGCGTGTGGCAGAACGCATGGAGTGCTCCACCAAAATCATATACAACCTCTTCGGCAAGAAAGAGGGATTAGCCAAGTACCTGTATCTGGAGGGGTGCACCCTCCTGTCTCAATCCTTTGAAGCCGTGCCACAGCAAGCTTCTTACCAACAGCATTTCCGTGCTCTCGCCCTCGCCTACTGGAATTTCGGTATGACGCAATCCAGCTTTTATCAGCTGATGTTTGGTGGTTCATTCGCCGAATTCAAACCGGATGCAGAAAGTTTGGAGGGAACTGCAACAGCATTGAAGCAGCTCACCAATCTGGTGGAAGCTGCGAAGGGACAAGGGTTGCTTCGTGAAGATGATTCGCTGCTTGCGATTCAAATGATCTGGGCTCCCTTGCACGGTGTTATTCATCTATACCTGGGAGGCCATATTGAGAGTGAAGAGGCTGCCAGAAGGCTATATGACCATACTCTGTCCATGATTGTTCAATCACTTTTTGAAACAGACATGTAAGGATAGCCAGCCCCGAAACACAAAAAAGGAGTGAAAGTTCAGCTGTCACGCTGAACCTCGCTCCTTTTTTGCGTGTATAAATACACGATGTACTATATTCTCTGCTCAGCAAATTGAATTAACGCGCTTCTCCATTCTCGGCTTCCCAACGCGCGATTTCTTTACGCACGATTGGAGCAACCTCTTTACCGAGCAACTCGATCGCTCTCATCACCTCATTGTGCGGCATCGTGCCGAGGGGGGTGTGCAGCATGAAACGAGTGATGCCGACTTCTTTGCGCAGATAGATAATTTTTTGAGCTACCGTCTCCACGTCACCCACGTACAGCGCACCTTCAAGGCTGCGTGCAGCGTCGAACGTTGCACGGCTGTAATGTCCCCAACCACGTTCACGGCCCAATATATTCATGACCGCCTGTGCAGGCGGGAAGAATTTCTCAACCGCTTCATCCGTTGTATCGGCGATGAAACCGTGGGAGTGCGATGCCACTGTCAGTTTGGAAGCGTCATGCCCTGCATGTGCAGCTGCCTTTTTGTACAATTCAACCAGTGGGGCAAACTGAACCGGACGACCACCGATAATGGCGAGCACAAGTGGCAAACCGAGCAGCCCTGCGCGAACAACCGATTCCTGGTTACCACCACTACCGATCCATACCGGAAGCTTCTCCTGTACCGGACGCGGGTAGATGCCCAGGTTATTAAAGGAAGGGCGATGCTGGCCTTCCCAGGTTACTTTTTCCGAATCACGCAGCTTGAGCAGCAGATCCAATTTCTCGTCAAACAACTCATTGTAGTCGTTCAGATCATAGCCGAACAAAGGGAAGGATTCGATAAATGAACCCCGGCCCGCCATAATTTCTGCACGTCCATTCGAAATGCCGTCCAACGTCGCAAAATCCTGAAATACCCGGACCGGGTCAGCCGAAGACAGAACGGTTACGGCGCTGGTCAGCCGAATGCGTTTGGTCTGTGAAGCTGCTGCTGCCAAAATGACGGCTGGGGAAGAAGCTGCATAGTCAGCACGGTGATGCTCACCCACTCCATATACATCCAGACCAACCTCGTCAGCCAGGACAATCTCCTCCACAACATCACGAATACGCTGCGCGTGACTGATGAGTTCTCCGGTGTTCACATCCGGATTTGTTTCTACAAAGGTACTAATTCCGATTTCCATGTTTTGTTCCTCCCTGTTTATGAAGCGATTCGTTGCTCATCTAACCTATTGTAAGTAGATCACCTTTTGTTATGTATCTTAATATTGAACTATTTTGAAGAAAAACACAAGAGCCCCCTGTCTCCAGAGGGCAATATTACAACGTATTATTCTCAATTTCCTATGAATTGATGATTATTTCTTTTTCCCGATATACAGCAGGTGTGACGAGATTCCCAGAATTGAGGGATCTTGAGCCATCTCAATCATCAATTGGATCAGCTCATCATACTCGCCACGCTCTTTCCAATACTGCTGCTGCTCTTCGGTGAGCATGGTCCCTATGCTGGATGATCCAATCAGATTTATCGTTTCAAATCCCTGTTCCTCCATAAACGGCTTAATATCCGGAATGTTGAAATAGTACGCTCCTGTAAATCGACCCTGATCCTGATGATCGAATGTCCCCTTTTCCACAAAAGAACGAATGGCTCCCATTTGATCATTTGGTTTCCATTGCCGGGGAGACTGGAGCGAAGTAATGCCCATTCTCATTCGGCTCTGCATCGCGATATAGACCACGCCATCCGGCTTCGTCACCCGGTGCAATTCCTTCACAGCCGCTACCCGCTCCTGCTCCGCTTGCAGATGATACAGCGGTCCCAACATCAGCGATGCATCATACGTATCGTTAGCCATCCCATCCAGTCGGGTCGCATCCAATACGTGAAATCCTTCGAATTGATTCGTCAGCTCGAACTCCTGAGCCTTCTCCCTAGCAATATCCACGGAAGCAGGTGTCAGGTCTGACAGTGTCACATGGTATCCAAGTCTCGCAAGTTCCATTGCATATTTCCCTGGCCCTGCCCCATTATCCAGGACAAGTCCTGCTGCGGGAAGATGTGCTCTGATGTAATGCATGTTAATGATGAACTCCAGTGGCTCCCGTTCCAGCCTGCCCCATTCGTCAAATCGGGAATAATAGTTAATGATTCGATCTCTTGTCATCCGTCCGACACCTGCCTTCTTCTCATATTGAGGCTATAAAACACAAATAACCTGCCACCTCAATTAAGAGGCGACAGGTTTGCCCTTCGCGGTACCACTCTTCTTCATCCATGGACAGTGACATGGTAGATCACCAAAACTTACTGTCATAGGAACTCGGACCGGATGACGGGGGTTAGCCGTCAGGATCTCTTTGCAGTCAGCATGTGTGACTGATGGTTAATCCTGCCGCTCACAGGCGAGTTGGGGACAGGGATGGACTGCCTTGCACCATATCGGCAGTTCTCTGGGCCAGCCTTTATCCTTAATGCTCCTGATCATTGCGTTTTGCTGTTAAATTTCAGACAGTATATATCACCCATATATTTCCTGCCAACTCATTCAGATCAACTGCGCAGATAATCTCTTCAACTATGTAACACACATGATGAACTAGATCTTTTTCACAAATTCAGACTTCAGCTTCATTGCGCCCAGACTTTCGATTTTGCAGTCAATATCATGGTCACCGTCAATCAGACGAATGTTTTTCACTTTAGTTCCCTGTTTAACTACCAGTGAGCTGCCTTTAACCTTCAGATCCTTAATGACCGTCACGGTATCTCCATCATTTAGCACATTGCCATTGGAGTCACGTACGACTTTGGTATCTTCGGCACTTTCGGTTTCGGATTCCAACGTCCACTCATGTGCGCACTCCGGGCAGATCAACAGATTACCGTCCTCATACGTGTATTCAGAATTGCATTTCGGGCAGTTAGGCAAATTAGACATATGGTTTAAACGCTCCATTCATTTTTTGTGGCTTCTCGCAAGTATAAGGGATTCCTCATGTTCCTTCCAGCCTATGGGACACGTTAAGGCCATGATAGTCCTACTCCACGTTCGGTTAATGGAATTTAAACCAAATTTAAGGTTCACCTCTCCGTACTTTAAAACTAATCTTATACGATATACCTATCCGGAAGAGATTCCCGAACATATTTAAATTCAGATTCATGCTAAATTGCATAATTAGAGCCGGGTTGCAGCCCGTCCATGACATATTTCTAATCAAAGGAGTTCCTTTTCATGTCCATGTCCATGTCATCCTATGTTTTCCCTGTGCAAACCGCTTTTTTTATCTTTGTGATCATCTCCATGTTTCTGCTTGTTCCGTGGCTGATCTATGGTTATCGCAAAGACGGATTTTTTAGCTGGTCCCGGTTTGGCATCAGCTTTTCCTTTATCTTTTATATTCTGGCTGCGTATTGTCTTGTCATTCTGCCATTCCCGACGACGCGAAACACATGCGCGCAGCAGGCAGCCGACACGGTATATTACAATCTCGTTCCATTCAGTTTTGTAAAAGATATTATGAAAGAAACACCGATTGTATGGTCACAGCCAGCCAGCTATGTCGGGATGATTCAGGGCAGAGCCTTCCTGCAAATATTGTTTAACGTCCTGCTCCTCATGCCGCTGGGTGTATATATCCGGTATTTCTTTCAAAAGAGATCCTACTGGAAGTATGCCTTAATTGGCGGATTTGGCCTTTCCCTGTTCTTTGAAATTACGCAAATCACCGGATTCTACGGTTATTACAACTGTCCCTACCGCCTGTTCGATGTTGATGATCTGCTGTCAAATACGTCAGGAGCCGTGCTTGGATTTTTTGCAGCTCCTATACTGCTTGCGTTGTTCCCATCGCGTGCAAGCATTCAGGCGAAGAGTGAGCAGATTGTGGAGGAAAACAAGGTATATCCTATACCGCAGCTGCTCGCACTGATCATTGATGGTGTGGTCGTTGTTTTCATATCGAACCTGCTCTCCATCTTCAGTTTATCGAGTGCCAATATCATCACCAGTGCAGCAAATACGACCATTGCGCTGCTCATTGTATTATTCTTCATTCCAACCGTTCGAGAAGGGAAAACGCCAGGCTCCGCCCTCATGCGTTTCCGGTATGTCCGCAGGCAGACGGGTAAGCCGTCCATTAGATCCCTGTTTAAACGCTGGCTTGCCCTCTACGTTCCATGGCTTATTTTCACCATGATCCGGCTCATTAACGACTATGCATTTGTAAATAACGATTCAGTGCTTGAGCCATATAAAGTATGGATTTCGATCGGTATTATTGGCCTCTATATGCTTATGTTTGCAGCAATCTTCATCCATGTTATGCTGGTGCTCTTCTCCAGAGGCAGCCGGGCATTCTATT
This sequence comes from Paenibacillus xylanilyticus, assembly GCF_047246825.1. GTDB lineage: Bacteria > Bacillota > Bacilli > Paenibacillales > Paenibacillaceae > Paenibacillus > Paenibacillus xylanilyticus_B. The sequence goes on from NZ_JBFOLB010000003.1 coordinate 568,384, forward strand.
GTGATCATGTATCCGGTATTAACGCTTCCCGCAAGTAAATTTAGCAGTCCGTATTACGGCTCGGTGAGCAATCGTTTGGAAATTGGCAAAAGAAAGGCGTCTCCCGTCAGGAATGACGGAAGGCGCCTTTGATGTGTGTGTGACCGCGACGTCACGAGCCGTTCGTTTACACGCCGAGCAGCTCCCGCTTGGATGCTTCTGGATCATGCACCAACTCAATATCATGATTAAATATCAACGTAGCACGATCTTCCTTATAAGCAGGCCAGTTCACACCATCCGTCTCAGGCCGGCCATGCTTGGCAAAGGAAAGCCAGGCATCCTGCACCTTGCCCGCCAGCTCTGCAGCCGCAGCATCCGGTTCTGCATTCATGAATTTCAGAACAGGTAATGTATTAAATGCGAAGAAGATATCAATGCTGTGGATCGACTTTTTCAGCAGCGGATGCTCCGGCATGACCCAATCGAAGCGATACATCCATACAGGAGCGTATTTCTCTTGGGCCGCGGCATATTGCAGTGCGGACCGCCAGAAGAACAGATCGGTCATGACTTGGGCCTGTCCGTCTGCCGTTTTGGGATAGCCGTCCGCGATCGCTGCACGATTCTCCAGATCCGGCGTCATAAAGTCAACTGCTTTTACCATATTGATCTCTTCCGAATAGGGTACATGCGGCTGAATGAACAGTGAACCTTCATGCAGGGTAGTACCGATCAGAACAGGGATGTCCTGGGCAGCGCCCTCACGAACAGCTTCTAATGGAGATTTCGGCAAGGTTACGCCATCCAGCACGGGCTGGAATAACAAGGCCATGGCAGCACCGCTGTGTTTTTTGACCGCTTCGCCAGCTGCAATGATTTGTTCAGCCGGAATGGATTTCAGCTTATGTAGATCATGCGGCTCCACGCCAAGAACCTTCAGCATCGCACTGCGGATCTCCGCGGCTTGCTCTGCCGGCATGAATTGGGATGCACCACTCTGCATAATGGTCCGGTGGAACAATCCCTTGGCCGCCGGCATTGCCATTAGGGCCGCAATGCTCATGCTGCCTGCAGATTCACCGAACACCGTGACATTGCTTGAATCACCACCAAAAGCTCCGATGTTATCCTTTACCCACTGCAGGGCAGTAACCTGATCGAGCAGACCCACATTGGTTGCAAAACCATCGCCCAGCGGCGCCATATGCATGAATCCGAGCGGCCCCAGACGGTAGTTAATTGTCACAACGATAACGTTCCCCCGGAGGACCAGTTGTGTTCCATCATACAGAGGCTGGCTTCCCGCGCCCGAAGTAAATGATCCACCATGAATCCATACCATGACCGGGAGTGGATCGCTACTTTCTTTTTCAGGTGCCCAAATGTTCAAGTATAGGCTGTCTTCCGATTCAACGGGAGGCTCTCCGGCCATCCCCTCCGCTTGGTGATTTCTTGGCTGTATATTTTCAGGGCCGAATTTCTTGGCCTCTCTGATCCCATCCCAGGACTCGGGCTGAACCGGGGCTTGGAAACGCAATTCACCCACGGGTGGTTTGGCATAAGGGATGCCTCTCCATACCCTTGTTCCATGCAGATGATCACCCTCAACTGTACCGTACCTCGTGTTAACTTGAAGTTCTTTCATGTGGCGTATACATCCTCTCTATTTCAATTTTCAACTACTATTGAGTATAGAACTCCACAAGACCAATTTACAAGTTTACCCAAAAACAACCCGAAGGCTACGTTTCACGTGGAACTTTTACTTACACAGTGAAGACCCCGCCGCGAGTTTCCGGCGAAGTCTTCTATGCCCAGCTAACATTTGAACATCGTATCCGCTGCATACATCCATCTTAGATTGTTCACATGATTGGATGCTGTCTTACGAATCATTACCCTACATGTCGACCTTCACTTTCACTGGATATGATATTGTATACTCTGCACCCTCGATCCAAGTCCCCTTAACATAATCCCGTCCCTTGACGACAACCCGGTCGGCGTACACATCCACCTGCAGACCTTGACTTCCCTCCAGATGCTCATCCTCATCCGTCCACAAGTATGCTACGGAAGCGGCATTAAACATCGTTGGCAGCTGACCGACGCCTTCAACCATGGTGCGGGGTGCCTCCAGTTGCCAATGGGTATGTCCTGAGAACAGAATCACTTGAGGATAGCGACTCAGAACAGCCTTTACTTCGGCATCCTGATTCACGCCATACCATCCCTGATCTTTCATCGAACCGGCTACGGTATCCATCAGCGGCTGATGCAAAAAGACAAAAATCGGTCGGTCAGGAGAAGCCTGCTCGGACAATGTTGTTTCCAACCACGCTAGCTGTTCGGCAGACATATCACAATCCTTCGGATGGGGCTGCTCCGAACCCAGAAAGATATAATGATAACCATGGATCCAGTGGTCGTGATACGAACCCTTCATGCCTGTGGTGGCTGTGAAATCATTCAATCGTTTCTGCCATAATCCCTCCGTTGTAATAGGAGCGTCACCAGTTGTATTATTCCCTTCATCCATACGCTCTGGATGACCCAGCACTTCACCAACCTCATGCGGTGTCATCGTCGTGAGATTTAATGGTGGATCCTGCCACAGAATGGCTCCGATATCATGATTGCCTACGGTATAACGTATCTCGGGCAGTGCATCCCGTTGAGTATCCAGGATACGCTGCAGCTCTTGGTATTCTTCCGGCAGACCGCGATCGGTCACATCGCCCACATGCATAATCCCACTGCTGTCCTTCGCATACGATGTGATATCAGCGAGCGCCTTCTCCAGATGACGATTGTAAATATGGTCAGCCTGATCTCTCACATGGGTGTCGGTGATGACCTGAAAGCTGACCAGTGGTTGTTCAAGATTGTGCTCATTCTCCATTAGGAATCACTCCATTTCAGTCCGATAATACCAATCAGGATGAAGCCCATCCAGACAATTGACATTGCCTTCAGACGCTCTCCCAGAAAGTAATGTCCCACAACCCCAATTAGCGTTATGCCTACCCCTGACCAGATCGCATAAGCAACACCGAGAGGCATATATTTCACTGCAAAATTCAATAGGGTAAAGCTTGCTCCATAACAGACAAACATAAGAATGGAAGGCCACAGGCGGGTAAAACCATCGGATACTCTCATCAGAATTGTGCCACTCAGTTCCAGCCCTATGGCCAGTGCGAGCAATACCCATCCTGTGTAGGCATGGCTCGTCATCGAGTCACCCTGACTTCCAGCAGTTCATGAAATGAACGTACCGTACGGTCGGACAGTTGGATCTGTGCAGGGTCGCCTACAGCAATCTTCCATGCAGCTCTTGCAGCGCGTGCCATTTCCATATCACCATCGGTATCACCAATGACCACAGACCTGTTAACTGAGACACCCATACGCTCACAGGCCAGCATGAGCATGTCAGGAAACGGCTTGCCCCGTCCAACCTGATCTGTCCCCACGACCACGGTGAAAAAGGAGTCGATTCCCATCCACTGCAGGTGGCGTAAAGCGCTCTCCGTATCATCTGCCGTGACCACACCCATTTTCAACCCCTTGTCGCGACACTGCTCCAAGAATTCGCGGACACCGGGAAGCGGCTGAACGGGACGTACCTTGTTCATGGCATATTCCGCCTGCAGAAGGCATTCCCTAACTATCATTTTGGCTTCTGCCCAGCTCAGCCCCGCCCGGTACCCATGCCACGTCAGCACCGCATACACTTCCTCCATCGTCCCCATAGCCAGGGGTCCCCGCACATCATAGCCGTTCATTCGGCCCTGCTCATCATGGAAGGTCCCCCAGATCTGGGGGACCTCTTCCTCAGCAAACAGAAGACCGCGGGCGGCAAGCTCTTCCCTGAAGTTTTCCATTATGCAATCTGTCCAGAAGCCCCACATGACCGTAAAATCCAGCAGGGTTCCATCCTTGTCAAACAGAATCGCCTCAATCGGGGTAGACGAAATCCCCAAATTCAATTCAGACATCGTTTAAGCTCCTTATTTCACCCGATCCAGTTCCTTCTGAGCCTTCTCTTTGGCTTCCTTGAGGGCCTGTTCAGCAGGCATATTGTTAATCTGCACCTGGTCTGCCGCATCCTTCAACGCTTCGTTAATCTTGCCGCCAGTCGGATCCTGGAATGGAGCGGAAGCATGCGCTGCTTGTTGAAGAGGGACCTTGATTTGTGGATTTTCTTCACTGAACGCTTTGAAATCCGGATCTTCCTGCGCAGACTGACGGACGGCAATGTATCCTGTGTTCATGGACCAAGCCGCTGTGTTGGCAGTCTCCGAGAAATACGTCAGCCATTGGTATGCTGCTTGCTGCTGTTCAGGACTTGCTTCAGCCGGGATGCCGGCCATGATTGCACTCGCTACCGGTTTGCCTTGTCCTACACCTTCCCAGCCTGGTTGCTCCATGGCTGCCACGATACTGAAGTCCAGGTCGCCCTGATCACCGCTGGAGCCGGTGTAGCCTGCTGCTTTATTTTTCATGACATCATCAATCGTTTTGTACCAGTACTCCCAGCCTTGTCCGCCAAAGTGAATGCCCATAATCTTGTCCTCATGAATCCATTTGCGGAACAGTTCCCATGTCTCTACCCACTCCGGTGAATCGATCATCACCATCTTGCCGTCATCACTCAGAATCTGTCCGCCCTTCCCAAGCACGGCGTCGATCATGTTATCACTGCCCCACATCGGCTCCCAGCCGTAGAAGGTGGTTTTGCCATTCTCCTGCTTGGTCATCTTCGCGGCAGCATCCGCCAGCGCTTCCCATGTCGTCAGACTTGCAGGGTCGATCCCATTCTCCTTTAGGGTATCCATACGGTAATACATCACTTGGGTGGTCCCGTACATCGGCAAAAAGTACTGCTTGCCATCCACTTTCCCCTGGTCCAGGAACGTTTGGACATAGTCCTCTTTATTGAAGTCCTGGTCGGCAGCAATCATTTCATCCATGGATGCATAATACCCTTTGCGGGCCCAGTCCATATTGGCACTAAGTACGGCTGCGGGTACCTTTTTGGAAGCAATCGCTGCCTGCAGTTTCTGTTCGGTTTCTGTATAATCCGCTTGCACAATACCTTTGACGACAACTTCGTTCTGGGAGGCATTGAAGGCGTCAATCGTTTTCTTCATGTTATCCCCCAGGTTACCCCCCAGGCCGTACCAGAACTCAATCTCTACCGGACCGCTGGGCGCCGAATCCGCCCCGCTTGCCGCTGCATCTGATCCTGTACCTGAACCGCTGTCCGCTGTGGAACCACATGCTGTGATCAGAGCAAAGCTCGCCGCCAATACCAGTGACATGCCGCCTTTCCACCTGAGTTTTAATTTTTTCTTCCACGCTGTACTCGCCAGATTCCATTTCATATTGATTCCTCCTATATAGATATGTTGTAAAAATCAGTTTTTGTTCACGCCAGCGGTCATGTTTACACTTTGCATGATCGTTTTCTGGGTAAACAGGAAGAGAATGAGCAGCGGTGCGATGGTAAACGCACTGGCAGCCATAATCTGCGGCCAAGCCAGTCCATAGGCTCCGCCCTCCACGAAAAAGCTGCGCAGACCTGCTGACACCAGCTGCAGATTGGGATCTTTGGTAATGAGCATCGGCCAGAAATAGTTGTTGTACTGGTCGATAAACGTAATCAATACCATCACGGCAAATGTCGAGCGAACCAGCGGGGCTATGATGGTCCACAAAATGCGGAAGTGAGACGCCCCATCCAGCTGCCCGGCTTCCACCAGCTCATGAGACACCTGCATGAACGCCTGACGGATCAGGAAAATGGAGAACACACTGACACAGTTGGATACAATCAAGCCTGTATAGGAATCCAGCAACCGAAGCTCGCTGAGTACCAGATAACTGGGCAGATAGACTGCCGTACTCGGAATCATATACCCGACCAGAATAAGTCCGGTGAGTACGCCCTTTATTCGAAAACGCATATGGGTCAAGGCGTAAGCCATCATGCTGGAGTTGATAATTTGGAACAGACAGATTGCAGCAGCTACACCTGTGCTGTTCAACATGTAACGGGCAAATGGCGCCGACTGCCATGCATCCACATAATTGTTCCAGCGGAACGTCTCCGGCCAGAAGGTCGGCGGGAACTGCCAGATCTCATCATTGGTCTTGAAGCCGCTGATCACCATCCAGTAAAAAGGAAAGGCCATGCCCAGGCTGATTAACGCGAGCAGCAGATAACGGATTGCGGTACCCCAGAATTTCCCTGCACGAGGAACCTTCTTCTTTTGCGTCTTCTCACGACTCGAACCTTTACTTGTTTGTTGTTTACTTATTGCGGTCATGTCCATTAGTAGTGCACCAGGCGTCTGCTGAGCAGGAACGATATGCCCGACAGCAGTACGCAGATCAGAATAATGACAACAGCAATCGCCGATGCCTCGCCTACGTTGAAAGATTCAAACGCAGACTGATAATACATATAGAGCAGTGTTCTTGTTGATCCGGCGGGTCCCCCCTGCGTCATTACATTGATCTGATCATAGGCCTGAAGGGACTGGATTGTCAGAATGATAGACAGGAAGAATGTGGTTGGCGAGATCAATGGCAGTGTAATACTTCGAAACTTGTCCCAGCTCCCTGCCCCATCTATGGAAGCGGCCTCCAACAGATCGGATGGCAGGTTGCGCAGGGCAACCAGATAGAACACCATGGACCAGCCAATGGATTTCCAAAGGGTGACGATGAGAACAGCCACAAGTGCCCAGTCGGCATCCCGAAGCCAGCCAATGGGAGATACACCAACCCAGCCCAGCATGAGGTTGGCAAGTCCAACCTCCGGTTCAAATATCCATGACCATGCAATGGATACGGCTACCGTTGGTGTCACCCAAGGGGAAAACAGCAGCGTCCGGAACAGTCCGGATGATTGGATCCGGCTGTTCATGAGCAGTGCCAGCGCCAGTCCACCAACGATGGTGGGCACAACACTCCCTAATCCGAACAATAAGGTCACCTTCAGCGATTGGTAGAATTCAGAGTTGGTTAGCAGATAGCTGTAGTTCTCCAAACCAACGAACAGTTTGTCCGGACTCATGAAATCCCAATCCGTAAAACTCAGATAAACAATGTATCCCAGAGGCCCGAGCCAGAAAACCAGCAGCGGGACCAGAGCGGGAAGGGTGAACAGAATTGCCTCTGTTTCCCTCCATAATTTCACACGCAATTCACACACTCCTCATCGTTCAATTTTTATTTAACATTAAGAATAAACTCGGTTAAAATTGCTCTATATTCTCTTCTGTACAAAAATGATTGTATAATACATTTGAAAAAACAAATTCCGGGTTATGTTAAAATCTCGGGAAGTCATGTAAAATATGAAAACGTAAAAGGAAATCCCATCCATATACCAGAGGTGAGATTGTGGGAAAAGATGCAGCCGGGGATCAGGATCATGTTTCGATGTCCTATCGGCGTGAGCTGAGGGAGAAAGTCATAGACGCGATTGCCCATACCATGGATTTATACGGAGTGAATCATTCCTTTGGCCAATTGTATGGCATTATGTATTTCGAGGATCGACCCATGACACTGGAAGAAATGAAGACTTCCATGAACATGAGCAAGAGCAATATGAGCTATGCGGTACGTTCTCTTACAGAGTCACAGATGATTTACAAACTGGAGGAAAAGCGAGAGCGGCAGGATCTTTATTTGGCAGAAACAGACTTTTTCCGAACGTTCCAAAACTTCTTTGGAGCCAAACTCCAGCGGGAAATCGACGTCATGCAGGAAAGCCTTCAGGAGGTTATTCCGGAGTTATCCGAGATTATTCTCGCCAGAACGACGCTGCCAGAGGAGCGGGAGGAAGCTCTACGGGACCTGCATAAGCTGCAGCATGCAGAGCAGTATTATCAGTGGCTGCAGGGATTTGTAAACCAACTGCGGGATGGCGGTTTTTATGAAAATGCTCCACAAGAAAGCGGACAAAGCAGTTGAAACTGAAATGCTAAGGAACCGGAAGCACTCTGTTGTGAGGACTAGCCTGAAATAGAGATTCTATGGGACCTCAGCGACCTTATCTCGGCACAAACGTGCAAAAGTATAAACAATGTGATGAATAAAGCACCTACAGTTCGTTACAATGACACACATGTAAAATTACCTCTATTCGTATGTGATAGTTCGTTAAAACAAAAAAAGGTCACCCCTTCGGGTGGCCTTTTTGGTGTTCTCTTCTACTGACGCTTATTTCTGTGCTGCGGCTTCAATATCTGCATAAGCCCAGTGTGTTGCAGGTACATCGGTAAATGTAACACTGGACGTTCCTGTTACCGGTGTACGGTTGAACAGCACATTTAACACTTTTACTGCTTCAGCTCGAGTCAATTTGTTGTCCGGTTTGAACGTACCATCCGTGTATCCGGTCATCAAACCAGCAGATTGCACATACGCGATTGCTTCAGCAGCCCAGGAGTCTGTAGATACATCTGCAAAGGATGCGCCAGGTTCATTAGCTGCTGCAGCATTGGATTGCTGCTGCATCCAGCGGTAAGCAATGGCCGCCATTTGCGCACGAGTGACTGAACCTTCTGGCGCAAATTGAGTCGCACTCATACCCTTCATGATGCCTGCAGCCTGGGCCTGTTCAATGTTGCTGGCAGCCCAGTGAGTTGCATCTACATCCATAAAGCTGACGGAGTTCGCCGTCTCTGTTCCCTCCGGCAGGTTGCGCGCCAGCATGGCTGCCATTTGTGCACGTGTCACGAATGCATCTGGATGGAACTCATCCCCAAAGCCATTAATATATGGTTTATGTGTATCTTGCGATGCTTTCAGACCATCCACAACAACCAGCGTGAACGTGCTGAATTTACTTACTGTAAATTCGATGCCTTCGCTGCCATCGTTCAGCTTGACCAGCTTGCCTTGAATCAGCTCTTTGGTACCGTCACTGTGCTCAATGTACACAGCCAGGTTGTCCAATGCCTGCTGACGTGCAGCTGCATCCGTTGGCAGACTGTCGCGCAGCGGCAACGTCAGTGTGACTTCACGACTTTGCATATTCGTTTCAATCTCTACCGGACGAGCCAATACGTTTACGTCTGCATCAGGTTTAATTTGCTGGATCAGCTGCTCTTTCTTCGCGCGTTCTTCCACTTCTTGGCGCTGGGATTCCTGCTTCATCGGAACCACGCGGAAGTACAAATCTTGGTCGAAGCCAGCGGTCGAGGCCGTTGGAATCGAAATGATTGCATTCTCTGTTGAGATCTCCAGCTTAAGTCCACCATCATTCAGCTGTTTTACCGCTGCTTTTGGCAGTTCAATGCGAGTCTCGGAAACGGTATCTTTGGCGTCCGGAATAACGATGCGCGCTGTATCCATGCCAAGCTGTTTCGCTTTCTCTACAGACTCTTTGGCAATGGCTTCGGACATCGTTACGAGATCCTTCACTGTACCGTCTGTATTGGTTGTACGTGTAATCGTTGTTTTCACCAAATTGGTCCCATTGGTACCATTCACATCAACCGTAAGTGTTTCCTGGTTTGTTGCTGCCGCCGATGTTACAGGAGTGGATGAAGATCCGCCACCAGTGCTTCCACCACTGCTTGGCGGATTGGTAACCGGAGTTTTGGGTTCAAAAAACTCGTCAAATGCGGATTGAACCTCCGTATAGCTTACATAACCATTAGCCGGTCTCTTGTCCAGCATCCATTGTGCAAGCTTTTCGATCTTAGACTCATCGCTCGACAACTCTGTCAATCTCGAAAAGTTCAATGGGAAATCCTCAAATTCCCCCTCTCCTGCCTGGTTGTTGAATTCTTCAACCTCTTGTTGGATCATCAGAAGTGTAACCAAAGTCTGACTCATCTCGTCCGTAGTGTCTACATTAAAGGAAGGAGAAATGGTCAAGATCATAACCATGCCGAGCACAGCCTGATCCACTGACAACTCCTCTTGTTCCATCACAAGGCGGGCCAAATAAGCAATCATTTTCTGATCTACAACAGATCCATCCACATATTTTTTGCTGAGCATACGGAATTCTTCAAACTCTTCAATGGAGAAATAATCATCTACTTGAGAAAGCTTCAAATAGAAATTATCCAAGTGATTTTGCATCTCAGACTGACTGGTTGCCTTGTAGGCAAGCACGGCTTCATATGCCAGCTCAACTGTATACCTCACTTGTCCTTCAACATCATAATCATATTCATCAGGAAGCAAATCAATCAAAGCTTGGGCTACAGCTAATTGCTCTTCAAGGGTAAGATCATTGAACCCCGCAGGAAGTGTTACAAGCTCAGGGCTGTTGCGGATAATAGATAGAACATCATCTACATTTTCTGCATCCACCGCTTGGTTCAGTTGTTCCATTGGTGTCCGCAGCACATTTTCTGTAAAAGTTAACGTCGCCGATTCACCAGCAGGGACATTACCGTTAGCTTTAACCCGAACCAAGACGGTGTACGCCCCATCAATGCGGGGATTTTCTTCTGGCACGTAAGAGAACCACTGCGAACCACCATTCAATGAATATTCCATTGTAGAATCCGCACCGATTATGGTGTTATTCATATCATCCGCTTGAACATTAGGTGCAGGGGGTGCTGTGGGTGGAACTGGATTAAAAAATAAGTCAAAGGTTTGTTGAATTTGCGAGAAACTTGCAAAACCACCGGCAGGTCTCTTGTCTACCATCCATTGAGCAAGTTCCTGGTACCGTGAATAAGTAAATGAGGGATCATCTACTTTATCAAAATTGAACCAAAATGGTTCCATTGGCTGCTGTGGATTTGACGCATTGTATTCATCTGCTTCCTTCTGCATCAAGCGCAAGCGGACCAAAGCATTTTTCATATAAATAGCATTTTTTGCAGTATTGATCGATGTATACGTTGGAAATACGGCTGGAACATGATCTATAAATTGAGCTGTCGATACTGGGTTACGCAACTGCTCAAGTTTGATTTTATAAGCAAAAATGAATCTTTCATAAATAGTGAGGGAGCCAAACTTAACTCCAGTTTGAGACACGCTAATGAAGTCTGAGTGATTTGGAAACATGTTTGGTAGGTATGCCAATTGATTAAAAAATGTACTAATGCTATTCATGTAACCATTCAATGTTCTGTCACCAAAAAAGTCAGATAATCCAGTCAAACTTGCATACATATCCAATAAATACTGAGCCTGTTCTACACTTTCATAAACTCCTTCAAACGAAAAAAGTTTGGTGGCCACAGCTTCTTTCAATTCACCGTCCCAATCAATGTAATTCTGTGGGAGTACAATTCCATTAGAAGAGTTTTCGATAAAAGCAACCATTTCGCTTACACTTTTATTCTGCTTGGCCCGATTCAGTTTCTCTAACGGTGTTAAAGCTTGTACAAATACATCTGGTTCCGTAGTTGTCTTTTCGGGCATATATGCGGCTTTATTTCCATGGGAATTAGAAACCACGACATTAAAATAATAAGTAGTATCTGCAGTTAACTCTGTCGCCATTATCGTAACAAGATCATTAACTTCGATTGCAATCGGAGTACCATTATACACTGCATCCGTTACAGTGCTGATGTTGTCTTGAGTAGATCGATATACAGAATACTTCAATTCTTCTTGAGTTGTTAAATCATCTGCTGCTCTCGCCCAGCTTAACTCTACCGAATTAGCAGTCACATCGGAAACATCGATGGTTGGATTCGCTACTACAGGCGTTGATGCCGACGGCCCCGCTTGCACCCACGTAGATGCTAACCATGGACATACCATGACAAAGATTAATAACATACTAACTGTTTTTTTCACTAACTTATTCATTTCTTCCTCCTTGAGCTTGTAGCCCCATGTTAAAAAATGCTTGATTTATTCTCTACTTATCCCGGTTCTCGTCTATTTCTGGTTAACTTTCTGTTCCAAACTGTTTAATGAACAGCACCGCTCCTTTAATAAAACTCATTCGGTTTACAAACACCGTTAATCTCATTCTAGTACTTTAGTCTGAACGGATTCTGAACAATCGATCTAAAAAATGGTAAAACACCCTTTCTAGAGGTGAAAATCAGGTCGAATCTTAAATATTTTTCGTCATTATTCATCATTTTTCGATTTATATGTAATGATAGAGACCTACATTGCCCTTCTTCCTTTGCATCCAATCAGCATCTTTCCACCTTGCAAAATCTACGTGCTGACAGATATAAAGTAATGGTCAGTAATTACGTGAACGCAATTATTTGTGTAAGCCTTATCAATCATCTATAATTTCGTTCATATGCACAATATTGAATAACTTTGGAACGGGAATTGGAAATTAGATGATCTACTGAGACTGAACCGATGGAAAGGAGGAACTGCATTGCTGCAGCTTACTGAGAAACAGGCACAGGATATCGTCGACAAAATGATGCAGGACATCCCTTACAACATCAATATTATGAACGAGGAAGGCATTATTATAGGGAGCGGTCAGAAGGAGCGGGTCGGTACGGTTCATCAGGGGGCTGTTCGGGCACTAACTACAGGAAACCGAATTGAGGTCTGGCAGGATGGCCGATTGGAGAAAATGGGCACCAATGAGCCGATTGGTATCAACAATCAGCATGTCGGTGTGATCGGGATATCCGGTCATCCGGACGAAGTCCGTCCGTTCTGCAACATTGTGCGGACAACTGTTTCTCTCCTCATCGAACAACGGAATCAACTGGAGAACCTGGCGCATGAAGCCTCCCGCAAAAAGGCTTTTCTGGAACGTCTGTTGAATCATTCCGGTTCCTACTCTATGAAGTTCAGGAAGGAAGCATTGCAATATAATCTGGATCTGCAATTGCCAACGGTTCTCCTATATATGAGGGCCCTCGTGAATTCACCTGGATTTAATGAAGAGTTCGGCAAAATAGTAGTACAGTTCCCTTCCTTCTCCATTGAGGACGAAGGCAATGCACACATCGTCATGATTCAGAGCGAATCAGACCTTGATCCCCTGGTTCAGCGATTACAACTGGAACAACCTCACTGCTTTATCTCTGTTAGCCGGAGAGAACCCAACATCGCCGTATGTTATGAACAGGCAAGGTCCGCCATGAATATTTTGTTGGCACTTCAGCCGGCTGCATCTCTCATCCGTTACGATGAGGTGCAATTTCTGGTGCAATTCAGCAATGCCCGCCTGACTTCTCAGGCCAACATCGTCAGCAGGCTGGAAGATCATGCGGATCTGCTGGACACCCTGCGCAGCTTTATCCATCATAATGGCAGCATGACCACAACAGCTGCTGACCTTAATATTCATCGAAACACCCTGCAATATCGCCTCAAGCGCATACAGAGCGTTACGGGCAAGGATCCACGAAACTTGCTCGAACTGATTGAACTTACCCATGGACTGCTTGCGTTCTATCAGTAGCACCAGCTCTAAACAGCAAAGAGACGGGCACACGATACCTGCACTCCTGCAGGAACCATCCCCCGTCTCAATCATTTTTTTATCTTCAATTACAACGTTTAGATCTACGATCAGAAGCGCAACTTCAGTACCCTCGCAATATTCTCCATGGTGCGCTCCACATTCTTTGGCCCTGCACGAAGCAGCTCACCCAGATCGGCTGCGCCCGGGACAATACCGAACACGGCATCGATTCCCTCACTGTACAGTGTATCGATTCCTTCGCCAACACATCCTGCGATGGCAATAACCGGTTTGCCTGCTTCCTTGGCTGCCTTTGCAACACCGTATGGTGTTTTGCCGAATTTTGTTTGAAAGTCGATTCCACCCTCACCTGTAAACACCACATCTGCATGGTTCAGCTTGCCCTGCAAACCTGTATATTCGATGACAATCTCAATGCCTTTACGCAGAACGGCCTGGGTAAAAATCAGCAATCCTGCACCCAGTCCACCCGCTGCCCCTGCACCTGGAACATCCCGAATATCTCTACCCAGCTGCTGCTTCACCACCTCCGCATAATGGGAGAGGTTGGCATCCAGCAGCTGTACCATTTCCGGTGTAGCACCCTTCTGCGGCCCAAACACCCTGGAAGCACCATGCTCCCCGCACAGCGGATTGGTCACATCACAAGCGACAATGAGCTCCACTTCCTGCAAACGTGGATCCAAGCCGGATACATCGATATGGGCTAACTGGTTCAGAGCACCGCCACCACGGGCAAGCGGCTGACCTTGAGCATCCAGAAACTTCGCCCCCAGCGCCTCGGCCATGCCAGTACCGCCATCGTTGGTGGCACTACCGCCGATTCCGATAATAATTTTGCGAATTCCGAGGTCCAGACATTCCCGAATCAGCTCTCCTGTTCCATATGTCGTCGTCCGGAGTGGATCTCGGGTGTCCTTGGTTACCAGATGAATCCCGCTGGCCGAAGCCATCTCGATGGCTGCCGTTGTGCCGTCACCCAGAATGCCGTACTTTGCCATGACCGGCTGACCAAGCGGCCCACTCACCTCTTTACGGTGAATGGCACCACCGGAGGCATCTACCAGCGATTGCACCGTCCCTTCGCCGCCATCTGCCATGGGCACATGGATGTAACTCGCTGCCGGATAAATTTTACGCAATCCTTTTTCCATCGCGATACAAACTTCCTTCGCCGTCATACTCTCCTTGAATGAATCCGGTGCCAGTACAAATGTCTTCTCTCCCATTCTTCTCACCCCATCCTTGTTATTAGAGGATAAATCCATATAATAATGTGGCTACAATTGCCATCGTTCCACCCACAATTGCTTCATAAGGAATGACGCCCATCCGCTGCCGAATGGTCATCTTCATGCTGTCTGCCGAAACATGGAAGTAATTGCCCTGAGGCAGGGAGTCGATGACGGTTGCCCCGGTGTGCACCATAACTGCTGCGGCCAGCGGAGCCGTTCCCATGTTCAGGATTGCGTCGCCGAACGAACCTGTCGCCAGAATAACACCTGTTGATGTGGATGCTGTCGCTGCAGCCATCAGAATACCTGCAATAGGTGCCAGGAAGGTACCTGATATACCCGATGCTTCAATCAGACTGACAACCTGGCCCGACAGGTCGGAAGCAGAGATTAGTCCCGCGATCCCGCCAGCACCCACCAGAATAAGGACCGTCGCTGTCATTTTATTCAATCCAGAAGTGGTATATTTCACAATGTTCCTGCCTTGTCCCATCGCCAGCATGCCGATGATGCCGGCAAGCGGCAGAATATACATCGCATCTACTTTGAACGTGGACAATGCCTCAATTCCTGTGATCGAACCAATTGGATTAATCATCAGCAGAATGATGGCTACCAATGGCGCTACAATTGCCTTTTTCAGCGGAGGGTATTGGGAGGTATCCACTTCACCCTGCTCCGCTTCCTGATCGGTGACCATAACGCCTTTGTTTTTGAGCATCGAAGCTACGATAACGGTTACAATTAATCCGCAGATGGCTGGAATTACGCCTGCCAGCATGACATTGCTGAGATCCAGTTCGAATCCTCGTGCTGCTGCAATCGTATTGGGATTCGGGGATATGATGTTCCCCGCCTTGCCACCGCCAGATAGAGCGAGAATCAATGCCAGTTTGGAAATGCCCATTTTGTTACCTACAGACAGTGCAATTGGTGCTACGATCAAGACGGCTACGGGGATAAATACCCCAACGGCTGTAATAATCATCGTGGCCAGTGCCAACGCCAATATCGCCTTGCTGCCGCCAAATTTCCGTACAATGGCCTGGGCTATCGTCTCCGCCGCTCCAGACTCCATCATGACACCTGCCAGCACCCCTGCCGCAAGCACGCGGAGCACGGTGCCCATTACACTTTGGGTGCCATTCACCAGTATATTTACGGTCTCATCCAGGTTCGCTCCACCAATTAAAGCGCCTACAATTGCTCCCAGAAATAAAGAATAGACCGGATTCAGCTTTCTCAAGATCAATATGATGGCAATAGCAAGCCCTGCCAGTGCGCCGATCCAGCTAATTGTTAAAGGTTCCATTGTCAATTGCCCCCCATGCACTTGTTGAACACGCTTTCATTATAGACGCTGGAACGTTTAATAAATATTGATAAAAGGACGAAATTCATTGTTCATATGCACAACTCTAAGAAAAAGGACAATATTGAGGTTGATTTTGACGAGTCGGTGAAAACCTCCCGGTGAAATACAGAAACAGCCTGTTGCCCAATGATCTGCGGCAGCAGGCTGTTCAGCATTTATGCACCCGGCTTATAGTCACTTAACTTTCCTTCATACACCAGCTTCAATCGATCACTCTGCCGGAAATCATCCGGGGTTACGAGCGCGGGCAGCTTGTTCCACAGCTTGATGCCAGAACGCTGGAGAATTTCAGCCACGAACTGGGAGCAGAAGTAGGAGTTGCTGAATTCTACGGGTTCCTTCAAGGTAATGCCGATCACACCCAGCAGATTGTACATATATTTCTGGCGGCTGCGAATAAAGATCTGCAGCACCCGCTTCATCTTTTCCACTTCACGATCCGTAACCTGAAGCTCGTAAATGACACATGTCGTATTCGGATATTTGCTATATGTACCTGTCTGTATGTCTTCCTTCACGAAACCACCATTCAGCGGGTTGTTGGGGTGCTTGCGGCCGAAGCTGTACAGCTCGGATAATTCCCGGTTAAAGGAGATCGAGGCATGATTATATGGTGCTCTGGTGTAGCTTTGAATGACTTTGGTAAACAATGTCCCTGTATTCGTAAGCAGGATATAGATCGAGTGTTCAGCTGTCATGACGAAATTTCCCCTTATCAAGTTGGCACTATTCCTTCATAATAACATAGGTACCCTATTATGGGATCTTACTTCTGGAATAAGCAGGTGATCGGTACGTGAGCAGTTCGCTCTTCACATTAACTCTCATTTTCGCAGCTTTACTCGTCATACATATCGTGTACAAAATCATTGCAAAGCTTCAGCCGGACAAGGATTATTCGGGCATTGGCAACAAAATCAAGACCTGGTGGGGCATGCTCGTCATTTTCTGTCTTGCCACCCTCTTCAATCCGATTGTCTCCCTAATCTCGTTGATGGTGCTCGCGTTCTTTGCGCTCAAGGAGTATTTCTCCATGATCCGTACCACACGCAAGGCGGATCGCAGACTTTTTCTGTGGGCGTATCTCGCCATACCGGTTCAGTTCTACTGGATCTATATTGGATGGTATGGAATGTTTATCGTCTTTATTCCACTGTACGTCTTCCTCGTATTGCCGCTGCCACGCCTGATTAACAAGGGAACGGTCGGCTTTCTGCGAAGCGTGAGTTCTACGCAGTGGGGGTTGATGCTGATGGTATTCGGGCTCAGCCATCTGGCCTACTTCCCGTTCGCAACGTCGGAGTATGGGTCGAAGCTGGTGCTGTTCCTGGTTGTATTGACACAGCTTAACGATGTGGTGCACTATCTGGTTTCTCTTTACTTGGGCAAACGCAAAGTGGTGCCCACGGCCAATCCCTTTTTGACCTGGGAAGGTTTCGTCTGTGCATTCGTTATCACTACCGCTGCCTCTTACTTCATTCACCCTTATCTGACTCCGTTTGATTGGCAATTCGGAATCTTCATCGGTGTATTGATCAGCCTCGCCGGTTTCTTCGGAAGTCTGACGGTGTCTGTGCTGAAGCGTGACTTGTTGATCGGGGACGACAATAAATTTGATGCACTCAAAAAAAGCTATTTGAGCCGGGTCGACAGCCTGACCTACACCTCTCCGGTCATGTTTCATGTAGTGCGTTATTTCTTTGACTTTATGTAGAAGGACAGGGCTTACGATGTCAGGCACCTGTTTTGATATAACAAGAAAAGCAGCCGTCTCCGGCTGCTTTGACTTATTTTTTCAATTCAACTTCCTTCTCTGCCATGATCTCCTGACCCGCTTCGTTTTCGTAAACAAGAGTGATCTTGCCCCGTTCACCCTTCATCTCATCCGTGTACTTAAAGCCGGAGAATTGTCCGTTACCGCTGATATAAAAGCCTTCTTTACCGTCACCCCCGTGCTGAATGGCTTCTGCTGGCGTGTTTACAATGGTGATCTGGTTGGATGTCCACCGCAATTCAGATAGGGTATACCCCTCAGGTACCTGATTCACGGAAAAATTAAAGCTCTTGTTCTCCGTTGGCTTGTCCGACTGATCAATGCTAATTGTAATGGGTTTGTCTGCGTTCGCAGATGAATCGGATTGGGCTGACAGTTTACCTTCATTCCCCTCCGCCGTATTTGCGGGGTCCTCATTGCCCTGTTTGGCGTCCGAGTTGGGAACCGAACTGTTCCCCGCTTCCTCAATAGGCTCCTTCGATTGCGGATAGGCGTGTTCCTGAACCGATTCATTGTTATTTTTCGCGCCACAGGCGCTGATCAGCAGCAGGATGCACAGCATCGACACCCATAGAGCAGATTTATTTATATTCTTTTTCATCACTGGGACTCCTTCCACCTTGGTCTAATAGATCGAAACAACACATGTCTTAATAATCACTACACCATATCGTCCCTCATGAAGCTCCATTATATGTAAATCATTCATAAATTCTTTACCGCACCTGCCTCGGCGATCCTTAAAATGGACATGTGTTATCTCAATAAGGTCAAGAAATTCATTTCCATGTATGTTCTTCAAATAAAAATATTAATGCCTGAATTTCGGCGACGCCTCATGGATCGTTTTTTTATAATATCAAGGAAGGGTAACCTTCTGAAGGAGTTATAATCTGATGACTGGAACAAAAATCGTAAGGACGTGCGTTCAATGATCTCTGCTGAACTAAAAGAACAATACTATCAGGCCCTGGTGGCCAAAGATTCGGAATATGAAGGTTTATTTTATGTCGGCGTCAAAACGACGGGGGTGTTCTGTCGCCCAACCTGCCCTGCACGGAAGCCCAAATTCGAGAACTGTGAGTTTTACGAAACTGCACAACAAGCACTTCTTGCTTCATTTCGGCCTTGTCAGCGCTGTCGCCCCCTGTCCCATCCCAATCAGGTGTCTGATGTAGTACGTGTATTGGTTGAGGCAGTCGAAAACAATCCGGAAAAGCGTTGGAAGGGCCAGGATTTCAGAAACCTGTCCATTGATGAGTCCACGGCCCGCCGTCAGTTCAAAAAGCGTTTCGGAATGACCTTTGTGGAATATGCCCGCGCACGTCGTATGGGACTCGCCCTGAAAAACATCCGCTCTGGTCGCACGATCATTGATACTCAGTTATCCACTGGCTACGAATCCAGCAGCGGTTTCCGGGATGCTTTCTCCCGAATCATGGGCGCCGCCCCTACTCAAGTGGACGATGGACAGGTGCTGAAGGCCTCCTGGATCGATACACGTCTTGGACCCATGATGGCCGTCGCAGATGATAATGCCCTATATTTGCTTGAATTTGTGGATCGAAGAGGCCTGGAACGGGAAGTCGAGCGGCTGCGAAAGCGAACCAAGTCAGCGATTGTGCCTGGTGTAACTGAACCCATTCGCTCCATAGAACGGGAACTGGAGCAGTATTTCGAAGGGACTCTAACAGCATTTCATACCCCGTTGTTCTGTCTAGGAACACCATTTCAAAAGAGCGTCTGGGAACAGCTTATTGCGATTCCACCGGGCGAGACAAGGTCATATCAGGATATCGCCGCAGCACTGGGCAAACCGTCTGCATGCCGTGCGGTAGCACAGGCGAATGGAGCCAATCAACTGGCCATTGTGATTCCGTGCCACAGGGTCATTAACGCAAGTGGTGATCTGGGTGGATACGGCGGTGGCCTAACTCGCAAGAACTGGCTGTTAATGCATGAGAAGGCTGGTTGTGACAGCAAGCATTGAGGCATGATCGACAAAAGCCATTCAATTTGTAGTGATATAACGGAGGAGAGTCAACCGATGCAAACCCTTAAAGAGAAAGCAGAACTGTTTCACCAGCTTCATGTAAAAGGTAATCCCCTTGTGTTGGTCAATGTGTGGGATGCCGGAAGTACACTAGCTATAGAGTCCACTGGAGCCAAAGCGATCGCTACCGGAAGCTGGTCCGTTGCCGCCGCCCACGGTGAACAAGATGGAGAAGAAATGCCCTTCCCATGGGTACTTGCCAACCTGGCTCGCATCACATCAAGTACAAAACTGCCTGTTACGATAGATATTGAGGGAGGACATGGCAGGTTTGCGTCAGAAGTGAAGGAAAATGTCCTTCGGGTAATCGAGCATGGAGCCATAGGTATCAACATTGAAGATCAGCTTCCAGGAGGAACAGGTCTCTACTCGGTGGAAGAGCATGGTCTGCGTTTACAAGCTGCTCGGGAAGCTGCAGAACTGGCGGACATCCCTTTGTTTATTAACGCACGCACGGATATTTTTCTGCAAACTGCACCAGATCAGCATGCTCAATCCCACCTGGAAGAAGCAATCGTACGATCGCAGGTTTATGCAGAAGCAGGAGCGAGCGGTCTATTCGTTCCAGGGTTGCAAAATCAACAACTGATTCAGGAGCTATGTGAGCGCTCCACGCTTCCAGTGAACGTAATGGTTACATCCGATGAGCCAACACCGAAACAACTCGCCAAGCTGGGAGTATCCCGCGTAAGCTATGGACCTTATCCATATCAGCAAGCGATGGAATATTTGAAAGAACTGGGACGAAGCATTCTGCTTGAAACGAGCTGATAAGTTTCAGTGTCCATGATGGTTTAAAAACACAGAAAAACACGAGGCACGGATGCACTCGTGTTTGTTTGTATCCATATTAGCCAACAAGGTCATCCTTAAGAAAACCTGTTAACCCTCAATCTTTTCTGCCTTTCATCGTAAGCGGAGCATTCTTCATCATGGGATAGGTGCATAGAATTAGAGCCCAACCAATCACTCCTGTGACAGTAAACAAAGCTAACCAGTTGACACTCGTAAACCACTGCACCCACACGCTGAGGTCAGACAGAACAACGGCCAACGTAAGGACCACAGTCAACCCGAAGAACAAGATCAGAAAATTGCGCATCCCCAGTCTTATCCAGCAGACGGTTAAAAAGATCGACAATCCCAGCACGAGAAAACCAGTCATCAGGTCGATCCACAGATAGGAGATAAAATGATACTCTTTGGAGTACAGCATGCCTAGTTGGTAAAAGGTTACGCCAAGAGATCCATATTCCTGGAGAAGATACATGATGAGATAGATCACATTCAGAATAGCCATGGCTCCCACAACCATCCAGGCCGAGATAACATAAAAAGATTTCAGGAACTGAATTCGTGTACTGCCCAAACTGATCGCAACGGGATACAAAGTAATGATTCCCGCTACGGCAAAAGCACAAATCCCTCCATACATCGGACCAAGCAATTGTGTGCTGTACGCAACATCAAATATGAATCCAATTGCCAGATATACTACAGTAAGCATAAGGGTAATGTATGAAAATATTTTTAAATACCAACCCATATCATCCAGAATCAGTCGATTTGTTCCTTTTACGGAGTTCATCCTTTAACCTCCTCGTGTTTCCGGGTCAGATTGACCAGATAGTCCTGCAGTGTTGCTTTCTCGATGGAAAGACCATTTGCTTGCGCAATATCCTTCCATTCTCTGGAGTATGAAGCATCAATCATCACTTTCTTGGTTGAGCCAAGTTGTGCAGATTCAATGATTTTCTCACCTTTGGTGACTTGATCTATATCACCAATTAACCCTGTTAGTAGAACTCCTCTCTCACGTATCTCTTCCATCTGCTGATGATACATCACATCACCTTGGTGGAGCACAATGAGTGACTCACATAAGGGCTGAATCTCCTCAATATGATGCGTAGAAATCAGAAACAAACGGGGATGATCTTCATAACTTTCCAGTAAAGCATTGTAGAAATATTTGCGTTTCTCGGCATCAAGTCCATTGGTCGGCTCATCCAGAATGGTAATATCAGCATAGCTTGCAAGGCCAAGAATCATCTGGGCAGCCGTTTTCATGCCTTTGGAAAATTTGACGATCTTTTTTTTGGACGGCAATTCAAATAGATCGATCAATCGCTCCGCGAATTCCTGATTCCACTGGGGATGGAAGTACTGCCCGAATCGTACCAAGTCGTTCATCGTCCAGTTCCTGCCTAGAGGATGATTCTCCTGAATGTAGCAAAGATGTTTCTGAGCAGCCAAATTATTATACGGGTCTTCCCCCATCACTTGAATACGGCCGCCATCAGGACGGTTATGCCCTGCAAGCAAGCTCATAAGTGTTGTTTTTCCGGCGCCATTCCTCCCCCAGATCGCACTAATAACCGGCTCATTTTCATGTAATGTAATATTGTTCAAAACGGGCGTCTGATGATAACCATAGCTTACCTGATCAAAACGAATCATGACTCACTCTCCTTATCTCTCTTGCCCTTAATCAGATCAATAATCATGTCTTCATTCATGTGAATCCGTCTGGCTTCCTCGAGCAATGGCTTAATATATTCTTCGTAAAAATGCTGTTTTCGCTCGATAAGCAGTGCATCTCTTGCCCCTTTGGCGACAAACATTCCAACACCTCGCTGTTTGTATATCATTCCTCTGTCCACAAGCTCCTGCAGCCCCTTGCGTGCTGTTGCAGGATTGATATTGTAGAACCGCGAGAGCTCATTGGTCGATGGAACCTGCTCCTCCGCTTGTAATCTGCCTTCCACAATATCGTCCATAATCATCATGGCAATCTGATGGAATATGGGCTGAGATTCATCCAAAGTTGATTTCATGCCAATCCAACTTTCGTTATTTAGGTTAATTGGTTAGTTACTTGTGTAACTAACTATAGTACATGGAAATCCAAAAGTAAATAGCCGAATAGCCTATAATTGCATTTTTCTGATTTGGTTTTCACACACATGCAAAAAAACGCCTCTGAATGAATATTCAGAAGCGTTCTGATTCTGTAAATTAGGTTCCCAATCCATGGTCTGTTGTTTTCATAATTGCAGGGTTAGGGACATCATTGTCTGCAACAGGTTCAGGGACTGGAGCTATGATGCTCACCACAATGCTACATGTAACTATCAGCAAAGACAGCTTTCTCTTCATTGAGTTTCTGCACCTCACTAATCAAAGTTTTGTACAGCTGTACAGCTGTGTCGGTCGCATAATCCCTATACTGCTCAAATAGTCCGACACCTCTAAGCATACCTCGTCCATCACTAATTTCAATAGAAAACCTTATACTATTGAGAACAAAATCCAGCCCTTTAGCAAACTCATTTTTCTTAAGGTAATAGGTGCCTAATCCCGCTAAAAGACGAACGTACCGATCATCCGTGACCTGTTTGCTCACTTTTCCAATTCGGTTACTCTGTTCCTGATACGTGATGTATGACTTGTATTGCTCAAGTACAAAATCAATATTGATATCATAGCGGTTAGCTGCAGTAACAATATCGCACAACGCAGGAAAAATTTCGTTTTCTTTAGTTGATATGTACTCCAAATAATCAGGGAGTACCTCGAACTGCCCAGCCATCAATTGATATATATAACGATTCCCTTCAGCCCATTCCTGAAACTGATTAATAACAACCATTTCTTGTTCATCCGGATCTTTTACCCAACTATAATCCGTATATAAGGAAACAAAATACAAAGCATTTTTATAATCATTTAGATGAAAGTGCGCGCTCCCTGAAGCCAAGTAAGCATACATGATATAAAAGACAATTGGTCTTTTCGTTTCTTCCTGTTTCCTTCTCCCATTCAATTCATAATGGATAGTGGCTTTCACCTTCAATTTCTCGGAAAGCTCCTGAACCTTATTCCATCGGTGTAGAGAAGCAAAAGCATTAATTAGCTCATTCAGAGCGTCCAGCTGATAACGCTCGTCCAGACGATCTACATAATATTCGAACTTGGCGGCGATGATCAGGTTTCTTTGCTGGTCATTGGTCAGTCCCAATTTGAAGAGACGATACTGACATAGAGCGAGACGCTCCGAATGCTGCATTTTCTCACTCTCAGCAATGGTTTCATACAAAAGAATGGCCGGTTTAAATCTACCTTCGTGGTAGAACTCCTCAGCCAAATCAAATAACAACGGAATATAAGATAGATTATCCATCATTAATTGGATAACCTCTTCAATACAGTTTAACTTATCTAGCTCAGCACAACGATGAAGGAAGGGGCCCAGTCTTCGCCAGTCAGGGGTGGCATGGACGAAACACTCATCTATATACAATTCATAGAAGTAACCCTCTTCAAGTTTCATAGCTGAAGTGATTCGATCCAACTGCTGCATCGCGATCGGGCGGTTCTTGTTCAATATATTACTAAGCGTACCCGAATTAATTCCTGACGTTTCCGAAAAAAGACTAATGGACATCTGCTCGCGCTTCAAATAACTCTCTAAATGATCGCGTATCGTGGTTGTCGGCTCCAAACGAACACCACCCTCCAAAATAAAAGCCATATACAGGATTAACGGTATGCAAAAGTAATTATATGTAATCGGAAAGAATGGGTCAATATAATAAATTCAACTAATTTGTATTAATTACAATTTAATCCTTTTAAAACAACAAACCTCGGTATCCTTATTTTATACCGGGATTGAACGGGCAGCAAATCAGGAAAAAAACAAAAAACACGAGCCGAATGGATGCTCGTGTTTTCATATAATACAGAGATTCTGCCGCTCTACTTTTGAAACTTAATTAAGGCAGGATGTTGCCGGCAGCACGATAGATTTCGTACCATTCCTGACGTGTAAGGTGAACATCACCGGCTTTGACACAATCTCTAAGGCGCTCAATATTCATTGTGCCTGTCACAGGCTGCATATGGGCCGGGTGACGCAGCAGCCAGGCAATTGCGATGGTGGTATTGCTCACATCATATTTGGCTGCGATCTCATCGATCTTGGCATTCAGTTCAGGGAACTTGTCGCTGCCCAGGAATACACCTTCGAAGAATCCGTATTGGAACGGGGACCATGGCTGAATGGTGATATCGTGCAAACGGCAATAATCCAAAATGCTGCCATCACGATTCACAGCTGCATCGTTCTCCATGTTCACGTTGATTCCGCTGGAGATCATCGTTGTATTCGTAATACTCAGCTGCAGCTGGTTGGCTACCAGCGGCTGTTTCACGTATTTTTTTAACAGCTCAATCTGATTCGGATTCTGGTTGGATACCCCGAAGTGGCGTACTTTACCTTCGCGCTCCAACTGATCAAACGCCTCAGCTACTTCTTCCGGTTCTACCAGTGCATCCGGACGGTGCAGCAGCAGAACATCAAGGTACTCGGTTTTCAGACGATGCAGGATACCATCCACTGAGTTCAGGATGTGCTCTTTGGAGAAATCAAACATGCCCTTGCGGATACCACATTTGGATTGAAGAATCATATTTTCACGAACCTGGGGATTCATCTGTACCGCCTCAGCAAAAATCTCTTCGCATGCCCCGTTTCCATAAATATCAGCATGGTCGAAGAAGTTTGCACCTACCTCCATAGCGGAATGAACAAATTGTTCTGCCTCTTTGCTGCTGAGTGAGTTGATGCGCATGCAGCCTACGGCTACAACTGGAACTTCGAGTGAGCTGCTGCCAAGTTTTATTGTTCTCAAGGTGATTCCCCTCCATATTCGGATAGATTGGTATATACTTGTCTTCCAGCTTTGATTGTGACACAGATCTGCAATCGGTTTCAATGGATTTTTAGACATCTTATATGGAAAAATGGTCGTTTTTTATCCTTCGGCAGTCTTACCGTTCTTCAGGCACAATGACTTCAATATGTTGAGGCAGGACACTGATCCGAATAGGCAAAGCCGGGCCCTCTTCCCCATCCACATTGGTGCGAACGGTTCCGCTGGAGCTGACCCGAACTTCTTTTGCCGTAAAATAGTCGACGTCTTTATGGTCCTTCAGATGCCCGAACAACAAGGAGGTTCCCAGTGTCAGGCTGTTAAACACACTGATGTTGCGGATCACAAAACAATGAATCAGTCCATCATCCACCACTGCATCCGGAGACAGCTTCTCAAATCCTCCAACCGAGTTGGTCAGTGCCGCGAGAAACAAAGGAGAATCACCTTCCCACGTCAACCCGTCATGTTCAATCTTCAGGGGATAGGCGGGTGAGTTCACAAGATCCTTCAAACCTTCCTTCAGATAGGCCAGTGAGCCCAGCTTCGACTTCTCTTCCGATGACACGGAAGACAATGCTTCGGCCAAAGAGCCTGCTGCTACGACATTGGCGAAGAGACGATCATTGATTCTGCCCAGATCCACCCGGCGCATCTGGTCTGAACCGAGCTGCTGAATGGCTTTTTGGGGATCGAGAGAGAGATGGAGCGCACGTGCAAAATCATTCACTGTGCCCAGTGGCACGATACCAAGCCTGGGACGATGATCCTGATCCATCATGCCATTAATGGTCTCATGAAGTGTGCCATCTCCGCCGATGGATATGACCAGATCACAGCCACCTAGGCAGGCATCCAAACAATAGCTGGTTGCATCCCCTTCCCCGGCTGTTTCATTAACCGTCACTTCAAACTGCTGTGATTCCAAAATGGCTTGAACTTGGGACACGTACTGCTGTGCCTCTTCTTTTCCCGATGACGGATTGCTAATAATCATGGCTTGACGCATAACCGCCTCTCCCCTCCACCTGCATATTTACTTCATTTATACCCCTTCCGGGGTGAAGTTGAATAAGGTACCCAGTAAGACTCCATTTTTTTTGGAAAAGATCACCTGAAGGAGTACAGATAGAGGCTTGTTTCATATAGAATAGATGTAGGGTTGTCAGCTGTCCCTGAATTTCTTGTTCCTTTTATCTGCTGACGGGTTAATAACTAGAGAAATGTTGATGATGTATTCCTGATCGTAACTGACCTTTACTATTCATTGGATCTACATAGAAACGAGAAGAATTTTGATTATCGGAGGGAATTCACGCAATGAGAAGAGTGACGCTATTACTACTAATATTCATTCTGAGTATCGGGGCTTCCGGTCAAGCCTCGGCCTACGCAACAGTGGACTCAGGCAAAGGCATCATTGAAGACCCTGCACTGGAGAACGGATTGAAACTGATCTTGAACAAACCTGTAGATTCACCCCTGACCTCCACCGATCTGGAGCAGCTTACCGTTGTTGACCTGAGTAATGCAGGCATTCATAGTTTATCGGGACTGGAATATGCGACTAACCTGACCCACCTCCGCCTATACGGCAATGAGATTGACGATCTGACACCACTGCAGCATCTAAGCCAGCTTCGGGAAATTGACGTACGCAACAATTACATAACTTCCATCGATGCACTCGCTGAATTGAAAGAACTTGGACGGCTGTACATCAGCAACAATTCCATATCTTCCATAGAAGTGGTTCGTGGATTCACCCGTTTACATACGTTTTATGCCAGCGGCAATCAGATTTACAGTCTCTCCGCTTTGTCTGATATCGATGATCTGAAGTGGCTGGAGATCTCCAACAACGAGATTACAGATCTGACTCCTGTGGCGAACCTATCCGGGCTGCAGCAGCTTAATGTAGCAAACAACCGGATTCAATCACTCGATGTGCTGGCCGATCTGCCGAACACACTGTTGGAATTAAACGTGGCAGGCAACGGGATTTCCGACCTGACCCCACTGGAGCATATGACGCGTCTTCGGGCACTCGACATCTCGGGTAACCAGATCCAGCACATTAAGGCGATTGAAGGACTGGTGAGGTTAACCGAGCTCAATGCCGAATCCAATCAGATCTACGATCTGGAGCCACTACGTCAACTAAACAGGTTGGAAGTGCTGAAGCTCGCGAACAACCGGGTATGGGATCTGACACCGATTGCCGGATTTACTTTTACACGGGAGAACCCGATGAATGCCGTGCAGGATATCTCTGCTTCTGCCTCTCTGTCTTCTGGCGTACAACCTACAACCAATGAAGCAGAAGCAGCAGGATTAACTGTACAGAACAACTACCTGGATGTATCGAATGGCAGTAATACGATGAGCCTGCTTAACCAAATGAATGTGCGGGAGCAGAAACGTACTCCGCAGGGCCATTTCCAACGCCTGATTGAAGGGTCCACCACAGCTTACGTCGGCGATCGCACGTATGCACTGGAAGCCGCACCTTTTATCCATGAAGGACGTACCTATGTACCCCTGCGGTTTGTGTCCGAGCAACTGAATGCCCGTGTAAACTGGGATCAGAGCAAGGGAGAAGCCGAGATCACACAAGGCGATAAAATCATCCGCTGGACTGCTGGCAACAAGCAGGTGATTGTGGATGATTCACTCATGATGAATGATGCACCCTTGTTGATAGTAAGCGGTACAGCATTCGTGCCTGTGCGCTTCGTTTCGGAGCAGCTCAACAGCACTGTCGGTTATATCGGAAGAAGCAAAACGATTCTGATTTTTGAAAATAGACAGATAGACAATAATCTGCCGTCCTAGAATGTTCCAATAACAAAGCCTTCCTTAGTGTATTTATCGTACAAAATACATAAGGAAGGCTTATTTTCTAACGGTTTGGACGCTGACGATCTAACTCCTATTACATTAAAACAAATTAATATAATCATTCGGCGATTAGAAACCCTACGAACTTCATCTTGGTCTGTCCAGAGCCTGGAGTGGCAGATCGGTAGCATTCCGAAATCAGGACAATCGTCTTGTCATTGTGATCAACAATCCGTTCAAGGACAGCCGTGACCTGTCTGGCATACGAAGGGGGGACGGTTCAGGTCGAGCTGGAGGCTGACTCCTTCAACAACAGTGTGATTCAAACCCATTAACCACAGTGAAAAATGCTGAAAAAGTAGCACCATGATCCGGTATTCTCCGGGGGTCAGCGCTACTTTTCCGTCTTCTTTATCCAAACCTATCGCCCCTGCGGAAAGCCATTCATGATGACATTACCAAAGGTCATTTTTAGCCTATGTATTTACAAATCTATAAATCTAGATATAATGTAATCCAGTGAACTTACCCTCACAGCAGACTTATTCTACAGAAGGGGAAATAATCATTTTCGAGATAATATATCTATTTTTCTGTATATTTAAATTCATTGGAGGTACGCTTTAAAATGAAATCACAACAGGTCAACCCGCTGCTTATCCTGATCCTGGCTTTGGGTGTATTCGGTATTATTACAACGGAGATGGGGATTATCGGGGTATTGCCTCAGGTTGCCCAAAGATTTGGTATCTCGGCGGCACAGGCAGGCTGGCTGGTGAGCATATTTGCACTGGTCGTAGCAATTGCAGGCCCATTCCTGACCTTGCTGGCATCCGGCATCAATCGAAAGATCACCCTTTTGGCGGCTGTGTTGATGTTTGCCATCTCGAACATCGTATATGCCTACGCTACAACGTTTGATATGATGCTCGTTTTCCGAATCATTCCTGCACTATTTCATCCTGTCTTCTTTTCTGTTGCTCTCGTAACAAGTGCCAAACTCGTTCCTGCAGAGAAAAGTAGCCAGGCTGTCGCCAAAGTTTTCACCGGCGTTACGGCCGGCTTTGCATTTGGCGTGCCACTGACATCCTATCTCGCGGAGCGCCTGTCTCTCGAAGTCGCCTTCCTTTTCGGGGCAGTGGTCAGCCTGATCGCGTTTGTCGGCATATGGGTTTGGCTTCCCTCAATGCCCGTTCGGGAAAAAATGTCTTCTGGCAGGCAGCTCGGTATTCTGCGCAAACCTGGTTTATGGCTAAATATTGCTGCAGTCATTTTCATATTCTCAGCCATGTTCTCCGTGTATAGCTATTTTGCCGAATATCTTGGACAGGTCACCCGGATGAGCGGATCATGGATTAGCGTTATGCTCACTATTTTTGGTGTTGTCATGATTATAGGAAATTTGGGGTTTGGACAGTTTCTGCGGAAAAGCATCGTCCGTACCGTTCTCATCTTTCCCCTGTTGTATATGGCAGCTTACACGCTCGTCTACTGGGCTGGTAGTCACTTCGTGTGGATGGTTATGGTGATCATTATCTGGGCAGCCGTTCATTCCGGAGGATTGATTGTCAGCCAAATATGGTTAACCACGGAAGCACAGGAGGCACCTGAATTCGGCAACAGTCTGTTTGTTTCCTTTTCCAATCTCGGTATTACCTTGGGCACTGCCATTGGTGGATGGTTCATTGCGAACCTGGGGATACATCAACTGATCTGGTGCGGTATCCTGTTTGCACTAATTGCCTTTATATTGATTGGGATTAAAATTAAATTCTCCTCCCGCATTTCTTCGATAAGTCAAACACATGTCCAATGAAGCATACAACAGCAAAAGGCGATACTCACCATGGATATCATGGTTGGGATCGCCTTTTTCATGTTCACGTCATTTTACGGATGTTACAGAAACTACCCTCATGTATGGAACCCTTTAGCGTTCTGACACGTTCTGGATCTCCCTCACTTGACGTACTCAGGTTCACACCCTGGCTAAGCTCAATCCCGACTCACATTCCAGTTTGCCAGCATGGCTCTTGCCATTTCCATCGTTGACTCTTCCCCTGTGGTGAGGGCAAATTTGGCAACCAGTGCCGGGTAAGCAGCCCACTGTTCCCGAATATGCTCAAACATCTGAGGCCATGTCCTTCCCCCTGCCTTCTCGTATCGCTTCAGCAGATCGCGCAGCCCATCATCTTGGAAAAGTCCATAAAGGATTACAAAATCCTTACCCGGATCAGCGATCTCCGCTTCCGTCCAGTCAATGAGCCCGGTTACCCGCTGTGTATCATCGACAATGATATGCGGTGGGTGCAGATCACCGTGATTAAACGTCGAGTGCTTCGGCCAATAGCTGCCTACAGACAGCCACACCGTCCAGCGTTCCGCAAGTTGATCCGGTACCGTAAAATTCTTTTTAATCTCCTCTATATTTGCCGCAAACTCTTTGCGAGCTTCCATAGGCGTCTTGATCCGAACTCCGCCCTTGGCCGCCTTCTCAGGATCAATGTTGTGCAATGCGGCAAGTGCAGCAGCCAGTGAATCCAGGAACTCGTCAGACAAAGTCTCCTGCGGGAAGCGCCATGCGTATCCTGCGCCAGCAGGATCTACCACGGCAATCGGGTCGCCATCCAATAGTGGATAAGCGATCAGTTCGGGCGTGCAGATTCGCCAGTCCGGTACCTGCGCCGGAATACTTCCCCGGACCACGTCCAGCACTTTACCCTCATTCTCGGCACGCTCCCATACGTCGTCACGTCGCGGCTGGCGCAGAACCCACTTTTGTCCGTCCTCATCCGTAGCGAAGGCCACCCTGAAATCCATCCCGGACTCATTGATTTCCATCGATTCCTTACGGATTCGAAGTCCGTTTTGTTCTGCCAGCAACCATATATCCTGTGTAAAATCCACCTGTTCATATGACTTTGTCATATCCAAACCTCCCCTGTTCCTTGGAAAAATAAAAAACACAGACATTTCTGCCTGTGCCTTGATCTCGGAATAGGGGCATACCTAGATGTGTGCAGTCTCAGTAGTGGTACATCAAAGAACCACTCTCACGCAAGAGTGTCCACTACCATAACGGCATACGTGTAAATAGGCAAACTTCTCCCGATGATCTGCACACAGGCAGTACAACAGCAAGCGCAAACAAGCGTTTCGCTACTATCTCAATCGGAAAAAATTTACCACACGTATCCCTCCGTTCAGTAAGTTACTCCCATGGTAACACATTCCAATTCCTGGTTCCAGCATGTAATGGATTATTTTGCATTCCAATCAATTGCTCCGTTAACCTCGGTGCATATAGAGTATAATGAATAGGGTATACGATATATGTACGGTGCAATGCTTGTATATAAGCGTTTGTCTTCAATCCATTTCCCACTGATTGGGATACACTTCCTGGATTGATGCACTACGCTCCTGTATTCAAAACTAACGCAAAAGAGGTTAACGATGAGCCAGCAACAATTTAAAGATTATAAACTTAGTGAAGAAATTGTCAGAGCACTGGACAGCCTGGGTTATGAAACTCCAACCGAGGTTCAGACTGAAGTCATTCCGGTAGCTCTGGAGAATAAGGACCTTGTGGTCAAATCCCAGACAGGTAGCGGTAAAACGGCCGCCTATGGCATTCCGGTCTGTGAACTGGTGGAATGGAATGAAAACAAACCTCAGGCATTGATTCTCACACCAACCCGGGAACTGGCCTTGCAGGTAAACGAAGACATCACCAATATTGGACGCTATAAGCGTATCAAATCTACTGCACTATACGGACAGTCTCCTTTCCATATCCAGAAGGCAGAGTTAAAACAAAGAACACATGTCGCTGTAGGAACACCGGGACGTGTGCTGGACCATATCGAACGCGGCACATTGCCGCTTGAACGCATTGCCTATCTCGTGATCGACGAGGCCGATGAAATGCTAAATATGGGCTTTATCGAGACAGTACAGGCCATTATTCAGGCCTTGCCTCGCGAGCGTGTGACGATGTTGTTTTCCGCTACGTTCCCTGAGGATGTTGCCCGTCTCTCACGCAAATACATGAACAATCCGGCAGAGATTGAAATTAAAGCAAGTGGTCTCACGACAGCAACAATAGAACATGAGGTTGTTCGTGTGTCCGAAGTCAACAAAACCGCTGTACTTCAGGACCTGTTCATTGTGGAGAATCCGGACAGCTGTATTGTGTTCTGCCGTACGCAAGAGAACGTGGATAAACTGTTCCGGGTCATGGCTGACCTGGACTATCCAGCAGATCGGATCCACGGGGGCATGGAGCAGGATGAACGGATCGAAGTGATGAATGCATTCCGAAGAGGCCAGTTCCGTTATTTGGTCGCAACCGATGTAGCTGCGCGAGGGATTGATATCACGAATATCACCCATGTCATCAACTATGATATTCCGCTGGAAAAAGAGAGCTATGTGCATCGCACAGGCCGTACGGGACGCGCTGGCAAGACGGGTAAAGCCATTACGCTCGTTACCCCGAAGGATGGCAGACGTCTGGCCGAGATTGAATCCTATATCGGATTCGAAATCCCGGTTGTTCCAGCACCTACCGAGGAGACCGTTGATCGCTCCAGGGAAGAATTCGAGAAGCGTCTGAAAATTGTACCTGAACGCAAAAAGGACAAGCGCGAGCAGCTGAACCAGCAGATCATGAAGCTGAATTTCAATGGCGGCAAGAAGAAGAAACTCCGTGCCGTGGACTTTGTGGGTACCATTGCCAAACTGGAAGGCGTCACCGCCGATGATATCGGGATTATTACCATTCTCGATAATGTAACCGATGTGGAGATTCTGAACGGCAAAGGCCCGCTCGTGCTGCAAATGATGCAAAATACAACGGTCAAGGGAAAACAGCTGAAGGTTCGTAAAGGTAAAAACGCGTAAGCTCAGTAAATATATTGACCGGAGTTTAAGAGGGAGTGCCATGCGGCGCTCCCTCTTACTGATTTTTACTGTCCGGGATTGGTGACATTCCCTGTACAAGTGCTGCAATGTCATTCGAGTACTCTTTCCACTGGTAGTCTATATTTCTAATTTGAAGATGTGATTTCTTATCTGATTCGTACAATCCCACAATAGTCAAAAGGCTGCTTCTCAGAACTATGGTCCGAGATTGCAGCCTTTATAGTCTTGGTCGCATCGTATCATGCTACTCTTTTACCTCATAAGCGATATTTTGCAGTTCTTTGATATTATAGGTGTCATCCTGAATGCGCCATTCTCCTTGGTCCTGTAAAAAGGTGATATCACCTGATAACGGTATGTTTTTCAACTGTTTGCCTTCGCGATCTGTAAAGACCAGATTCAGTCTGTATTCTACGAGGATCCAATCGTTCTTGCTCTCTTTGATCTCAACTAGCATATTTTCCGGATGCAGTAGAGCCTTTTCCTTGTCTGCCACAAGTAAGGGTAACGTTGCATACCGATTAGCCATATAGGACTCATAGTTCTTCTCCGTCAAAAATGGCTTTATCGTCTCCCCTTTGGCCAAGACTCCCTCCACAGTTAGTGTATCTTCATAATCCGCGTAATCCACAGTCAATTCCGTTTTTTTATACTCCAATGACATCTCCAGAGCCTTTTGTTCATCCTGGGCCGTAGCTTTCTGGTTTGTCTCCATACTCGGCTCATTGGTTGGAGTTGTTGTTTCTTGAGCACGATCGATCGTCTCGGATTCCGTACACCCCATGATCATTGCCGATGAGAGTAGCACCGCACTCATAACACAGACTAACTTACGCATAGCTGATCAAACCCTTTCGTATCTTCATTACTTTCAATTATCACCTTTATTTGGTTAAAATGTCCAGTGTTTTGACACATTCGAAAGAATTACGGATCCGGTTGCATAAAGCTGGTTCTCCATAATAGGGTGTGTTATAGTCGACGTGAAGTGATTTGGAGGGATAACTATGCTAAACACAATCATGACGTCTGGACCCATTTTTGAAGGATAGCGCCTGCTGGCCCAATAACTGCGTATTTCCTTCACCCGTGAAGGTGTGAATGCCATGTCAACATATCAAATCGTTCCCATGATATATGATTCCAAGGAACAGATTCATTCGATTATTTTACTTGAACAACAATGTAAACAGCTCGATTCCATTCATCTGAAGGCAGACCTTGATCATATCAGCAAAAAAGATGGAGACCACGCTCTCCTATGTTATCAGGAAGGCAAACTGGTTGGACTCCTAAGTTGGTATCCCTCTGACGGTGTAACCGGAAATATCAATGCCATTGTGCATCCGCATGATCGCCGCAAAGGTGTTTTTCGCAAATTACTGATGCGTGCCATTGCAGATATGAAGCCACAGGGAATTAACCGGCTCAGCTATCGCGTACCTCAGAGCTTACCCTCTGGGCTTCGTACCGCTCAGTCGCTTGGGGCTGTTCATGATCGTTCGGAGTATTCGATGCAGCTTGTGAACACATCGTTCCCGGATGTCGGACAACTTGAGCTCACCTTGTCTGTTGCCGAAGCACAGGATTTTGAATTTATGGTCACCTGCTCAGCTCAGGCCTTTGGGGATTCGGAGGAATGGACGCGTGACTATTTCACACAAACGGCAGAACCCAGCCGGGTAACCTATGTGGCCTGGAAGGATGAGCTGCCTGTTGGATTGATCCGAATCAATTCCATTAATGAGACAACCGCATTCATTCATAACTTCTGTATCCTGCCTGCATACCAAGGCCAGAAGCTGGGGCGTCAGGTTCTGACTCTGCTGGTGGAACTGCTTCTGAAGCAGAAATATACGGATATTCGCTTGTCCGTTGTTACTGAAAACGAACGTGCTCTGAATTTGTACCGCAGTGTTGGCTTCGAGGTGAATTCAGAGTATCAATATTTCATCGGAAGCTTCTGACGAGTGATGCAACGAGGCTGTTTTCCCACCAAGGAAAACGGTCTTTTTTGCGCTGCTGTTCCTCAAGGGTTTGAGACAACCGTCTTTTGCACAAAAAAGCCACATTAGACTTCTCTAATGTGGCTTGTCTTCCTTACCTTTTGGAATACACAATTTTCTTGATACTGTCGATGGATAAAAAGAACTGTCCGGTTAGTTCATCCATGGACACACCTGCAGCGAAAAGGCGGCGAATCTGTTCATTTCGCTTGTTTACAACAATCCTGCTGCCTGAGTTTTCGCCCCACTTTTTGTGCGCATCCTTGGGCTTCGGAATGTAGACCAATCCCCCTGGGATGTGTCGTTGTATTTCCTTCAATAATTCTTCTGGCAAAATGGCATCTGCATTTATATATTTCATGTTGCTCCGCTCCTTAAATTTGGTCTTTAAGGCAGCAGAGTCACACGATGCACTTTTATAAATTTTTTTATGCTGGCGGAAGAAAGATCAAGGCTCTATGCAAACAACCGCCGTTGTCCATCGCATGAACTCTGCATAGAGCGGATCGTGAAACCTCTTATGAATCGAATCATGGTAGCCCCCCATTCCGGCATTCCTGCATAGGTGCTGCTTCATCTGCACTCTTAACCATTCGATAAGTGCAATTGAATATCCTTTTAACGAAACTACCCGATTCCGGCAGATCCTTCACTCCTCTTATGCGCCGGCTTGTTCATCGTCCGGAGAAGGCCAGCCACCCCATAGGCATCATGAATACTGGTTCAAACTCTTCTCCAGCATCTCTCGGACAGCTTGCTGCAATGCCGGTGGTGATATTACCTTCACTTCGGCACCATAGGCAAGGAGCTTCCGGGCTGTGAACGGGAATTCCTCTGGTGGAACCAACCCTCGCCATTCATTGCCTTGGATCGAATGGAACAGCACGTCTGAATGCGCAAGTCTCGTCCCAAACGGGGTGAATTGCAGCACCACTTCTACACCCTTCCGGTCATCTTCGGACTTCAACCACGCTTGAAGACTAGGAATCGACTCATCTATGGAGTCCAGCAATTTCAGCTGCTGCATACGGTCCACGCGATACAACAACACGCGCTCCTTATGACGAGCGGGCATGTACCAATATCCATCATCATAATAGATGCCAATGGGATAAGCCTCTGTTTTTTTATAACCGTTCCGGGAATGATACGTAAATTCAATCTCTCTTTTATCTATGGCTGCATTCAAGATCTCAGTCGTTAACGTCTCTGTGTGCTCACCCGGATGCTGTACAAACGTCACATGTTCCCTCATTCGCACAATCAGATCCTGTACATCCTGCGGCAGCGTGGAGAAATATTGTTCTGCCAGATGCTCGCGCATCGACCCATACGGAAAATCCGGCACCTGCTGCAAATATTCAATCATCATGAACAGACCCAGTGCCTCGTTCTGTGTAAGTTGAAGTGGCGGCAAAATTCGATTGGGCAAAACCTGGTAACCGCCATTCACACCCACCTCTGTATACAAAGGAAAACCCAGCGCCTGCAGCGCATCCAGGTCACGCTGAATGGTACGGACCGATACATCAAATCGCTCTGCCAGTTCACGAGCCGTAAATTTTTTTCTTGAATCCATCAATCTCATAATGGCGAGTTTTCGACTATTCATTATTTCAGCACCTAACTACGTCAAGATTTGTCATAGTTTAAGTGTATCATATGAAACAGAAGGGAGCGATGAATAATGTCCAATAAAGTAGTGCTGTATATTGCGATGAGTCTGGATGGTTACATTGCAAGACGGGATGGTTCAGTGGATTGGCTGTTTGATGTGGAAGGCGATGGCGGAGATAACGGGTACGCTGCATTTTATCAAACGATCGGAACGGTAGTCATGGGGCGGTCCACGTATGAAGAAGTGCTTACGCTGTCAGAGGATTTCCCGTATGCAGACCGGCCAACATATGTACTCTCCCGTTCGGAACAACCACCCGCACCACATGTACAGTTTACGACCGAGTACGTAGAAACCCTTATTCCCCGTTTAAAACAGGCGTCCGATGACGATCTATGGATTGTTGGAGGCGGCCTACTGGTTCAGGCTTTTCTGGAAAAGCAGCTGCTGGATGAGATTGAGGTTGCCATCATTCCCAAAATTCTTGGTGAAGGCATCCCCTTATTTCCAACGGGAACCGTACCGAGTCATCTGAAGATGATCGGGACTCAGACGTTGGGTCAGATCATATCCATCCGTTATCAAGTTCAGGTATAACAGAGATCCCGATAAGAAAAAGACCACGCTTTGCCGAAGGGCTTAAGGGTGGTCTTTGACTTATGGGAGCAAATTTAATATTCAGACTTCAGCCAGAATTCCTTGCAGGTAACCCACTAACGTCTCCGCCGCTCGTCGGTGGGACAATTCACCCGGATGCGTTCGAGCCCCTATGGTCTCTTCCGTCGTATCAGGAAGCTGTATAACAGAAACCTTCCGGTCGTTTGTCCGCTTCGTATAGCGATCAACCGCACGATAGATGGCAGGCATCATTGGAGATCCAAGCATGCCATAGGCCCAGACTAGATGTGCCTTTGGATTGCTCTTTCGAAGTTTGACCAGGAAATGGTCCACCGCATGCTCAAAAGCAGTCAAATCCTCCTCGTGATAGCTCCCGTCTTCATTCAAACGCTGCTTATATACCTCACCTGTGATCGGATCTTTCCATTCAGGTGTATGGAAAGCACCCCCATCGTTACTGCCGAGATTAATCACAACCACATCCGGCTGCCAGGACTCAAAATCATGCCTGTCCCCGGCACCGAGCTCCTGATTCTTCTCACCAGTGAGAAGACCGCAGACTTGTTCATAATATGCAGGAATGTTACCATTCGGATTGTTATCCCAGCTCGTCAGTACGCCCCAACCACTCTGGGAGATCACCCTGTAGTCTGCGTCCAATGCCTCTGCTGTCTTAAATGTATAGTTATGTATGGCGCTGA
The DNA here is from genome assembly GCF_047246825.1 of Paenibacillus xylanilyticus. GTDB lineage: Bacteria > Bacillota > Bacilli > Paenibacillales > Paenibacillaceae > Paenibacillus > Paenibacillus xylanilyticus_B. Next base: position 606,656 of record NZ_JBFOLB010000003.1, read on the forward strand.
ACCACATCGGAATCCAGTCTTCTTCCGCTTTGGCGCCTATTGCGCCTTCTCCAGATGTAATACTGTCACCAATAAACTCTATCTTATATGGCTTCTCTGCCACTGGCAGGAATGCTCCATCCGATTTAACGGCATAAATCTGCAACGAGCAACCTGGGTCAGCACTCATCGCCTGCACATCTTTAACGATACGTACATTTTTCACTGTTCCTTCGCTCATGCCCCGAAATACACAGACCCAGTATCGTCCTTCCGTGAGCATCTGCCTGCTCACAGGGACACCATTGATCAGGATGCTGATCCATGGTTCGTACAGATTATAGTCGGACTCCACTTCAACCCAAAGCTCGGAGCCTGTGACCTGGAGTTCAATCGCACTTCCTGTCCAAAATAACGTTAAGGGTGCCCGTTGCCCTGTCGTTCTGCCATGCACTTTCAGGTTCTGAATCTCTGACAGGGCATGCACCTGCAGCTTGTTATTCTCCCTCACCATGCATTCCTCCAGCATGTTTTTGTCCACCCCAAAAGGGACGGCTACTGAAGCCTATTTTTCTGAAAATAATCGACATGATCTTGGTATTTCTTGTACCACGTTTTCCACTCATCTTCACGCGACTCCAGTGTATGTTCATCCAGCAGCGCACCGATTGCATCCAGACAGACATGCCAGCCGGCAAGATCTTTGGCCGTGTGACTGGTAATGTTATGGATGGTTTCCATCAGAACGAGCTGGCACCCCTCCTGTGCTCGCTGGAGCTCGAATCTTACTTCGTCCTCTCCCCAGGTATATGCAAGAACGGTGTACGGCTCAAAATGTGTGATTCTCATCTCCTCAAACGTTCCATCACCCATATCAAACTTGACCAATCCACCCTCTCGCAGATCCTCGATCTGCAATTCGGAGAACCATTTGGACAGTTTGTCGTTCTCCGTCAGAAAGGACCACACCTTCTGTACATCATGTTTCCACTCACGCTCGAAACGGGCCACAACCCCGCTCGGGGCCAATTTCAACTCAGCAAGCATAGGTAGACCTCCTCTAATCAGGTTAACTCAGGCCGTGCAAGATTTGAAGCGCTTCCTCTTTGGTTTTCAAGAAGAAAACATGTTTGCCGTTATTGCACTCATAGATGAAATCCTTCAGGCTTTTGCTGTCGTATCCGTCGAAATCCCCAATGATGGCAAGCTTCACCTGATAGTTAACGTACTTTTGCAGAATATCACCCGCGAGCTTGGTCTTCAGATCGAAAAAAGCTTCCACAATATTCGATTTGTCGATGATGAGCTTGTAAGCTTCATTCGAATAATTCACGGAAGCCATCAAATCCAGTGCATCTTGCACATTATTGATGATCATGTCATCGCTCTCGATTATAGCAACCTTGGAGGTACCCTGTTGATCCACCGTAATTTTCATTTCACACACTCCTTCGTTTCTGATTTCTCTATAATATCTCGCAATCCGCTCATGAAAAGCAATGCATTTTTAAGCGAGATTTATTCTTTCTGTGGTCCAGCTTCCTTGAATTTTGTCCCTTATTTGTAATTATTCACTGGGATTCCTCTGCTATAATGGATTTATTTCCTATGTAGCTACCTATAGAAAGAGGGATCATAACATGGACATGAAGTGGTTGGAATGGGCGAAACAGATTCAGGCTATTGCACAGACCGGTTTAACCTATGGCAAAGATGTATACGATATCGAACGTTACGAGGAACTGAGACGGATCAGTGTCGATATCCTGGCTAACTATACTTCTGTAAACAAGGAAAAGATATCACTCACCTTTGCAAGTGATTCCGGTTACGCCACACCCAAAGTAGATATTCGCGGTGTTGTTTTCAAAGAAAATAAAATCCTTTTGGTTCGGGAGAAAATCGATGGAGCGTGGGCTTTGCCAGGGGGATGGAGCGACATAGGCCTGTCACCTTCAGAAGTAGTTGTGAAAGAAATCAAGGAAGAATCCGGATTCGATGTTGCGCCCGTACGGCTTTTGGCTGTACTGGACAAAAAATTTCATGATCATCCGCCCGAACCTTATCATATATACAAGATGTTTATTCAATGCGAAATTACAGGAGGAAAAGCGGAAACTGGCGTGGAAACCAGCGCAGTCCAATTCTTCGAAAGACATGATCTGCCTGAACTTTCGTTGGAAAGGAATACCCCAGAACAGGTAAAGACCATGTTTGAGTTTCTTGATCATCCGGCCAAAGAAGTCATTCTGGACTGAACATGTTGATGCTAAAATAGCGATTCTTCCGTTGCAAGGAAAAGTCGCTATCTTAGCTTGCCTCATTCATCTCGGTGGAAAGAATCCTCCAATTCCGCGCCTTTAACCAGATTTCTTTTGGGGATAGAAACAACAAAGGTCGTCCCTCTTCCGCCTTGATCCACAGATTCAATGGTAATATGACCTTCCAGAGATTGAACAATATCGCGCACATGGGATAAGCCGATGCCCGTCGCTGCAATGCCTACTTCATTGAATTTGGTGGTATAGCCAGGTTCGAAAATAATATTTCGTTTGGCTTCAGATACACCTTGGCCGGAGTCCGTAACGATAAATTGCACATCCTCTTCCTGTTCCAATACCTGTATCCGAATGGTCCCTTCGGTCTCGATCGCTTCCACTGCATTAGCGATCAGGTTGTTCATCACGGTTAGTAGCGGAATGTAAAAAGGGGAATCGCAATCATACTGCTGCTCCAGCTCGATCTGTATTCTTTTGTTCAGCATCTCGCTATATTTACGGTTGCCTTTGGTTGCGAAGTTCAGAACCTCTGACAGGCTCATGTTGACCGCCTTTTCACTATCGTATAACTTCAGCAGTCCTGCCAAAATGCGCTGTGAGTCCTTCTTCACCTCATGGATCTGCTGGGCAATCCCCAGTGTCCGGTGGCTGTATTGATTCATGTCCTGCTCTCTGAGATCCCGATACAGGTCATAGCTGTCAGCCGTAATGCCTTCAATCGTCTTCATCGATTTCTTCAGATAAAAGACTTCGCCGTACAGGCCGGAGTTAACATTGAGCATCTGCTCCATCCGCTTCTCCTGCTCTGCATGCAGTACTCGCATCTGCCTTACCGCAAGGCTGTTATACAGGCCGCTGACAAAGTAGCTGCGCAGCCCGCCCACAACGAGCAGATACAGCCATTCTTTCATATCAAGGATACTGGTTCCATTCAACACGCCGCGAATGATAAGCTCCACGAGATTGGAAGAAAAATCAACACACGTGATTAAGCCACCCAGGAGAAGCGGTTGTATCTCATGAAACCTGTCCTTAAACTTGCTAAGACCATAGGAGAACACGATATAATAGATGCCCGCTCCAATATTGTCATGCAAACTTTCCAGAACCGATATGGAATTCACATCGTACAGCAAATCTACAGATTGAACAATAAAGCTCGTAAAACCCGTCAGAATCCCCGTCTTCACATAAGACAGATGAGGCATGATCATGAGCAGAAACAATAGGATGCTTACGCCCAAGCCGATTCGAAAATAATCTTCCTGGAAGGGATTAATCTTAAATTGTGCACCTATGGCCGTAGCCAAAGCGATCGCCGCCATTTGTACATTTTCATTTTTAAACCAAGTACGCATATCTTTCTCCTACCATGACCCCGATTAGCGCTTGCAAATACAGTTCGCGCCTCTAATGTTGTATATCGTAACATACGGATTCATCTTTAGAAAATTTACGATATAGCAGCCCATGAACCTGCTTAACAACCAAATATTACTTTCAAGTGCGTATGTGACTTTGAGGTGCGTACTTCACACCTTCCTTTTGCTGGCTCACAATAATGTACAGGAAAAGAAAGGAGCATGCCCATTGAAACCTGATCAACCTCTTACTCGCCATACCGCTCTCGTTATTGGTGCGGGCGGCGTCATTGGAAGTAACCTTATTGATTATCTGACGACACTTCCAGAATGGAATGTCATTGGGGTATCACGCCGCGGAGGGCAGGATTCTCCCAGACTTCGTTATATATCAGTGGATTTACTGAATGAAGCCGATACTCAGGCCAAACTGAGTCATTTGACGACGGTCACTCATATTTTTTATGCTGCTTATCAGGATCGCCCTACATGGTCCGAATTGGTACAACCCAACCTGGCAATGCTCGTCAATGTGGTCAGTGCCATTGAGCCTGTTGCCCTCAACCTCCAGCATATCAGTCTTATGCAAGGTTATAAGGTGTACGGTGCTCATCTGGGCCCGTTTAAAACACCCGCACGGGAAACGGATGCACACCATATGCCACCTGAATTCAATGTTGATCAGCAGCAATTTCTTGAGAGAAGGCAACCCGGAAGCGGCTGGACCTGGTCGGCCCTGCGCCCGTCTGTTGTATGTGGTTTCGCTCTCGGCAATCCAATGAATCTCGCCATGGTTATTGGGATATATGCGTCCATCTCCAAGGAACTTGGCCTGCCACTTCGCTTCCCCGGTAAGCCTGGTGCTTACAATTCTCTGCTCGAAATGACCGATGCTGCCCTGTTGGCTCGCGCTACCGTTTGGGCGGCGACCGACCCCCGCTGCGCCAATCAGGCGTTCAATATTACCAATGGCGATTTGTTTCGCTGGAATGAACTTTGGCCCAAAATCGCTGCTTTTTTTGAACTGGAAACGGCGCCTCCACTACCGCTCTCGCTTGCAACAGTGATGGCAGACAAAGAAAGTCTTTGGAAATCCATGATTGAGAAATATGGCCTGATGGAAACCTCCTATGATGACGTCTCTTCCTGGGGCTTCGGCGACTTTGTATTCTCATGGGATTATGATTTCTTCGCAGATGGTTCCAAAGCCCGCCGCTTTGGCTTTCATGATTTTGTTGAAACAGAAACGATGTTTATGGATATATTCGCAGATTTGCGTGAGCGCAAGATCATTCCGTAATTGAATATAAAATACAAAACAAGCGGAATCCCTAACCTCGGGAATCCGCTTGTTTTGTATTTCTCGATCAACCATCTGAGGTCGGTGGCTTAAACAGAATTTTCGCACGATTACCATATGCCTTTTCAACATGGGTATCGCCCCATCTGCACATCAAATGGAGAATCTCCTTAAGACTCCACCCATATTCCGTTAGCTCATATTCCACTTTCGGCGGAATTTGATGATGGGAAATACGGGATACGATCCCCGCCTCCATAAGTTCACCAAGCTGCTGGGTCAATACTTTCTGAGCAATGGCAGGCATGAGCTTCATCAATTCACCATTACGTTTTTTGCCAAAAGTAAGATGGAACAGAATAACCGGCTTCCACTTGCCGCCGATCACTTCAAGTAGAGCTTCGACCGCAGTGTTATATACTTTGATCGGTTCCTGCATATATCTTCTGCCTCCCTTCCATACCCGTTCCCCTTCTAGATTACAGTACAATCCACTTTGCAGTTTAATTATAGACCATGATGCATCGTTATCAGCCAATAAAAAAAGCAGCCCTTGGGGGCCGCTGGACATTCTTCATTTTAACGTCTGCAGAATGTTTTTCATTTTGTTGTAATGTCCGCTTACCCGGTCAACCATGTAGTTATACATGAGTTGGTTCTCCGCAAGGTTCGCCATTTCAATATCAATGTCCACATTATTGCCATTGTTGTTCATTGTTGTCTCGTTGTTTTCCACAATCCGGTATGGGACTACAGAAGAATTGAGATCCTTGGCAGGCAGATGCTTCGGATGCGTCCGTTGCATATCCAGCTCCCTGGTTGTACCGTTTTCGACGATACGTCTCAGCGCTTCCTCAAACTCCACCGATTTCTTTTTGTAATTGGGTGTGTCTGCATTGGCAATATTGTCAGTGGTGACCTTGTGCTGCACGTTCAGCACTTGCAAAAGAGATTCGTTGCGTCTTGACGTGTTGGTTTCAATCACGGCTCAGTCTCCTTCAGAGCGAAATGATGCAGTCCCACTTATAATAAGAAAAAAAGTTGCCCTCTGTCAACTTCCACTAAATCCTTACATATGAAAACTCAATTTTCACGATTCAACTTCTCGAAAATCTCTGCTAACTTCTCCCGGTCCTGTTCGGTTAACTTTTGGAATAACGCTCTGCGCAATTTTTGCCCCTCCATGGTTGCTCTGCTGAGAACTTCGGCACCATTGTCGGTAATCTCCAAATAGTTAATACGGCGGTCGGACTCATCGACTACCCTGATGGCTAATTTTTTTGCGACGAGCTTGTCCGATAAATAACTGAGGGTAGGCGGGGTGAGCCCCAGTATTTTCGCAATATCCGATGGGCGGCTTTTTCCGTTTTTCTTCAAATGAGAAAGCACAAGCACATGAGAAACACCCAGGTCCTCATTAAATGTTTTGTTCCACTGTATAATTAACTTGTTTGTGAAATGATCCATATTGTGTATGATTTCAAAAATCGTTTTCTCTTCCATAATTTCCTCCTCATCAAAAAGACAGCCCCTAATGAAGATTAAGAGCTGTCATTATTCTACACACTATTGTGCGGAGTATCCACCATCAATAACCAACTCGGAGCCGGTAATATACGAAGAATCATCTGAAGCCAGGAACAGCGCCGCATTGGCAATATCAATGGCTTGTCCCAAACGCTGCAAAGGCGTTGCCTGGATTAGTCGACCCAGCAGTTCTTTGGACGTGTTCAAAGATTGGGTCATTGGTGTTTCTATAATCCCCGGGAACAGGGCATTTACACGGATTCCCTGACGACCAAAGGTCGTAGCAGCCGCTTTGGACAGCGCACGCACTGCACCCTTCGATGCGGAGTAGTGATTGAAGCCTTGTCCGATCATTGCAGTGTACGAAGAAATGTTGACGATCGAGCCTTTCTTTTGGGCTGCCATATAAGGAGTGACATGTTTGATGCCTGCAAATGGACCAAAACCATTAATGGAAAGCATCTTCTCCCAATCTTGCGCATTAATTTCTTCAAATGGTTTTTCGGATGAAATACCGGCATTGTTGACCAGGATATCTATTTTGCCAAAGCGCTCGTTGACTGCCTTCGCCAGTGCCTGCCAATTCTCATCCGAAGCCACGTTCAACTTCATTCCATACACATTCTGCTTCTGACTGGCTGTCTCCAGCGCTGCATCATTAATATCCGCGGCAATAACGATAGCGCCTTCCTGTGCAAAAAGATCCACCATACTTTCGCCTATTCCTGAGGCTCCACCTGTAATAATCGCTATTTTATTTTCTAATTTTCCCATGTCATTTGCTCCTCACTTAAATTGAATGGATTGATGCTTAAATAAGAAACCTACTGTGCCCTTCGAATATTATTTAGACATAAAACTATTAGATGTCTAAATAATAGCACTGGATTACTCCTTATGCAACGTCCATGTCCCAATATACTTATATTGGAAGAGGCCGAAACTAAAAAATACCCACCCAACTCTCATTTACATGAAAGGGTTGAGGGGTATTGGAATTAATTTTATATTGAACCATCGATATCCGGACGACGATTGTCCTCAGTGACCAAACTACGGACAAAGGTGTCAAAGTCGGGAGCAAGCCAGGTGATTTTATAATTATCTTCCTTATCCACATGAACAACCTCGGGCTCACCCGCATTATCGGATGCACGGTAATCCAGCATGATGATTTCGGAATCCGATGGGCACTTACATAGTACAACACCAATCTCCGGATATCCCCCCTGCTCAATGATGAACCTGCTGCCCTCTTCACCACACAGAGAATGCTTCTTCTCCTGGCCGATGCCGAGTATTCCCGAGATTTCAATCAGCCTCTTCTCTGTGTCTCCCGCTTCGCTAACAGGGATATACCGATAACGAGGTATCCCGCCATTATGCACTTTCATCATATCGACATAGGCTCTTGGCAATTTGAAGACCAGCCGCTCCTCTACCGACTCGATCTGCTCATCCGTAGGGGAAGGCAATACCCATCTCTCCAGTGCTTCGGTGTTATCGTCCCAAAAATCGGTGGATTCCGTATCGCTTATACTTAAGTGTAAGTGTTCAACTGGGGATTCGGGAGCAGACGGAACTTCCTCCGCAGCAGGCTTCTCAGCCGTTTTACTCTGAATCCAGCCAAGGAATTCCTGTGTATCTTCATCTCCCGGCTCCAGACGGTCTGCCGTTTCAAAAGCTGTACGGGCATTCTCATATTGCTCCAAATAGTAGTACGCCAGTCCGATGCGGTAATGCCACAGCGGGTCCTCCTTCCCTTCTTCCGCCACCGTCAAGAACTGCTCAACAGCCTCTTCATAACGTTCCAGATTGTTCAGCGCTCTCCCCAAATGATTGATCAGCACATAATCCCTGCTATCTGCAGGAATGTCTTGAACCGCATTCACGATCTCCAGGAATTCGTCCTCTTCATGCCACTCCTCCAGCTGTTCCAATAGCTCTTCTCTCATTCGGCTGCCTCCCGTTCATTCACTCTACATTACTTGTTGAAAATTATACCACTTATCCGATCACCTTCTCCAGCAATGTGCTGTCTACATATGCAGATCAAATAGGTGTCATTCAAGTCTTCTCAGTCGACTTGGATGACACCTGTTTTTTCCTGATGAATCATAGGAAGGATGGAACAACAGTTTATTGCTTCCGAATCGGTATCCATATCTCGCTTCTGTATTGCGGAGAAGTGGTATCCTTGTGCTCATTCCAAAGGATTTCCGGTCCCTCGCTCAGCTCATAGTCCGAGGATGGAAACCACTCGGAATAGATTCGTCCCCACACATCCTGAAGCGTTTCCGGAAAAGGACCGACGGAAGTAAACACGGCCCACGTCGAGGCAGGCACTTCCAGGCATGCTAGACCCTCGGGAGCCACCTGAGTGGTCGCTGCACCGATATAATGATCCAGTTCCCCTCTCTCCTCCATCCGTCCTTCGCTAAAATGAGCCGAAGCACTAATGAGCCCGAGCGGCTGGACATTGGATAGCCCTTTAATCGTCTCGATCAACTCCGGCGTAAGTAGCTGATACATCGCAGCGATGTCCGGGTTTACCCCGTTAAACACGATCGGCACCCTTTTGCTAATCCCTACAATCCGAAAGGCCTCTTTGTCTTCAATACGGTAATTCATTTCGCTTCCTCCTTGAATGGTCAATTGAAATGTCATCCGGGGGAAGGCCTTGAGCGATGGCCCATGATTCCGTGCTTCGGAAGGTGTGATACCATGCATGCCTTGAAACGCCCTGGCGAAGGAATCCGGAGAGGTATATCCATATTTAAGGGCAACATCAATGACCTTGCTGTCATTCCGGCTTAATTCGAGTGCCGCCAGCGTCAAGCGCCGACGACGGATATATTCGGACAAGGTAATACCGCTAAGAAAGGAAAACATGCGTGTAAAATGATATTCCGAGCAGCAAGCGATTCGTGCTACCTCTTTCATATCCAGTGTTTCTGTCAGATTAGCCTCAATGTAGCTCAATCCCTCATTCAGTCGTGCCAGTGTATTCATGTCATTCCCTCCCCCGTTGATCCAAGCATAACAAAACCTTTCTTCTCACATCCGACATTCCCTGCACCATTCTGCATGCCTCGCTATTCATTGGCAGGCGTCCAAACAGGCGGCGAATTCTCCATTTTACAGTTATGCCGTTCCTCTTACTTGCCATTCACATATTTTATAGAAAGATAGTTTTGAACATCACGGATAAGGAGAGAGATCGAATGGGAGCCAGCCCGAAAAGCCTGATTAACAAGCAGGGCGTATCTATTATTGCCTGCACCAAACGCCAGAGCTATATCAAAAACCTGTTTCATAACTTCAGCCGACAGAAGCATCCAAAGAAAGAAATGATCATTATCGTTAACAACGATAACATCCCTCTTGCTCCCTATCAAAGCTTAGCCAAAAAAATTCGAAACGTACACGTTTCTCGTCTTCCGGAACGGACCTCTCTCGGTGCTTGTCTAAATTACGCGATCAAGAAAACAAAATATAACTATATCGCCAAGTTTGATGATGACGATTATTATGCTCCCTATTATTTGACTGAAAGCCTGCAGACCTTTCAGCGAACCGATGCCGATGTCATTGGCAAGCGGTCACACTATCTGTATTTACGCGGCTCCAAGAATCTAATCCTTCGTTTTCCTCAGGATGAACATCGTCCTGTAACCCTGATCCCTGGCGCAACTCTTGTCTTCAAACGGGATGTACTCAGCCATGTGCAGTTTCCGAATCGAAACGTCGGTGAAGATGATCTGTTTTGCATAAGAAGTAAACGGAAGGGCTACAAGGTCTATTCGGCGGGGAGACATAACTTTGTTGCGATCCGCAGGAAAAACTCATCCGATCATACGTGGATCATCAGCGATAAGGAGCTGCTCTCGCATAGCAAAAAAATTCGGACGGTTAAGCACTACAAGAAATTTGTACAGAAGAAACCAAAGGGCGTATTCTAATGGCTACTTCAGTTCGATCACATCGTCAGAATGCCGTTTCCATCTTGGTCTGTACCAAGCGGCTACAATGCATGCACAACCTTTTTCATAACTACAGCCGGCAAAATTACAAGAATAAGGAGCTTATCGTCATTTTAAATAATGACAAGCTGAAGGTGAGCGAGTATATAAAGGCCGCCAATCAACATAAGAACGTAAGGGTACTCTCCTTGCCAGAAAACGTATCGCTCGGTCATTGCCTCAATCATGGGGCTGCACTGGCTAGACATGGCCTCATTGCCAAATTCGATGATGACGATTATTATGCGCCAGGCTATTTAACGGATAGTGTGCAGACCTTACTAAAGACCAACGCAGATATTGTAGGGAAACGGGCCCATTATATGTACCTAAACAGCAGGAAACTCCTTCTGCTTCGTTATCCTGCCAAGGCGAATCAATATGTCCCCCTAATTCAAGGTGCAACCCTTCTCGCCAAACGAAATGTAATCACCGAGGTTGGTTTTCGTGATAAAAATCGAGGAGAATGCGTAACGTTTTGTTCCGACAGCCTTACAAAAGGCTACAAGATTTACGCGGGAAGTCCATCTAACTTCCTTGCGATCCGGAGGAGAAACTCCTCTGATCACACGTGGATTGTGAGTGATAAAGACCTTCTGACAAAAAATGCGAAGGTGCTGAAAGTGAAAAATCCGAGAAAGTTTGTATGTGAACGCTAGCTTGCATGAGCGGATAACAGGTTGGTTGAGGATCAAATAAAGAATAGAATGAAATCGCAAAAGAAGAGCTGGCTAAGTGCTGCTCTTCTTCAACTTCTAATTTAATAAGCTATCTCTCTTTTATTCATACCAGATACTCCGCCATAATCTGCTCCATATCAAAGGGTGTAACCCCTTGCCCTACGGAATAGACTGTATCAGCTTGATCCAGCGTATCCACCAATTCACCTCTGGCCTTGGCATGGAGCATGAACAGATCGTACAGATCTGGCTTGCGCAGTCCAGTCATAGCTTTGCCCATCAAGACCATTCCTTTTTCATTGCCTTCCACATTGTTATAGTAATCCGGTTGTCTGGTTAGCGCCAGATCAGTCCAGATGACCGTGCGGTCTACCAGATCAAGGATAACAGGAATCGCAATCTGCGTATCGGCAGTAATGTCGATTTTGTTAGCCACTGTAGAAGGCTCGAAAATCTCGCCCGATCCCGGCTTCTTGCGCATCATCCAGCCTACGAAGCATTCCGGAAGGTCACAATACGGATGACTGGTGAACGACAGCAGTGAAGCAACTACATACCGGCCACCATAGTTAACGATCGACGGAATATGCAGATCAATGAACTCACAAGCCCCCTTCGGGGCGGATACGATATCTCCGCTGTGGACAGCTTGGTACATGGCTGAACGAAGATTCGTATAGGATATATGTTCAACGTAGTTCCAGTTCTCATCATACATCACCGCAGACAGGTCGATATCGACACGTCCCGTGTCCTGCCCGTTAACCTTGCCTTCTTTCCACCAGTTGAAGAAACGGATTGTATCTCCCTCTCCCATCGGTACCCGGCTCCCCCGAACAATGGTATGAAGAGCTTTGCTTGCTGATCTCTGGGAAAAGGGCACAAGGTAGTTGTGGAGCTGCGGATCGATATACGTTTTCCCCAAGGAAGGAAGGTCGGCAAAACGCTGAACCAGTGCCTGCTCACACAATTGCACAACTTCGCGACAGGTGGCCTCATCAATTACCGGAAGTTCATTCGGAATGGCGAAAGCTTTGGCGACATTTCCTTTCGGGAAGAACACACGCAGATCCTGCGGCACATTACGCCGGGCAAAATGATGTTTGACCAGTAACAAAACAGGGGTCGAGATTTTCTCCAGAACTTCAGCAAATGCCAGCAATATATATTCCTGCTCTTCCGTGGACCGCAACAAGTGATCCAGTCTTCTGGCGAACTCACCAGGGCGCTGGGATAACAGATCCATCAGACTCCAGATATTCTGATATTGAAACGCAAGCTCCACACTCCCGTTAAAAGTCGCAAACGGCTTGTTATTGCGCAAAATATCAAAAGCTTCTTCACAGCGTGGATACCGGAGTTTATATTCGGAAGGGTGCAGAATCTCGCCCAAGCGAATCCATCGGTCCTTGTATCGCAGCATATCCTCGGTGATTTGTCCGCACTGCTCCAGCAGCCCGAGCAGCAGACGTCTCTCACGCCGTTTGAACTTCCGGAAGGCAGTGGCTGCAGCCAGGCTGACATCCCCATCCGACCAAGCGACAGCCAGACGGAGGACGTCCGTTGCCGTTTTGAAATAGGGGCCAATTCGTTCTATTCCCGCCTTTTCATGCTTCAATAGAGCAGCCACCACAAATCCCACATTCTCCTTGAATGGAATTTCGGAAGGCAATATGGCATCCACTTCATCCGGGTCCGCATGTTCCAGCACGGTATCAATATCTTCCTTGTCGGTTGGCGAAATGGAGCCCTTCGCTTCGATCAGTTGGCGGATCAAGGTTTGAAACTCCTCTTGGTTTCCCAGGCGGATTACTTTCAAGTCTGTCTTCTCCATGAGAGGCATTCTTTCCACAGGTTCACGATCGGGATAGACCAAGGTTAGATAGTGAATGATTGCGTTGAGATATAGATCCGCTTCATCTTCTTGCATCACCTGCATGGGAAATCCGGAATACATCGGTTTGTACTCCACATGTGCACCAACCATAATTCTCAGGTCAGCTACCAACTGCACATATAACGCTTCAAATTGTTCCTTGGATAGGCTTCGTACTGCTCGCATTAGCTCATCCGAGAACGTATATCCGAGTGCTTCCATATTTTTAAGGGCAGTGGCCAGATAAGCCTTCGGCAGCCGTTTCTCCCCTTCTTGTTGTTCGATAATAAGTTTGTTCGCTCTTCGCAAATAAATGGTATTGTTCATGATAAAAGAGTCCAGGAAAGCCATATCCCTATTAAACATAATGGTTTTGGCTGAGAAGGAAGGAATATGATAGCCTGGACGCCTCCTCTCTGAAATGAAATCCTTCAGGGAAGCTGCAACCCTATTTCATCCAATTGAGTTAGAAGGAAGGATCGCAATAGCCTGAAGGCCAGAGGTCCCAAGTTCGTGACCCGAACCTTTGGTGAACCCATCATCTCAGATTCCATGATCTCCCAACAGGGTGAAAGTATTACGACTCCATAAATCCTTGGGCAATATAGCCTGTGAAGAGTACAGCTCGCTTGATGAACTGTCGAATGTAGGGAAAGTCCGGTAGGCGTCGAATACCACTAGGTGAGCCTTAGAGTGAAAACTATGATAAATACAGCAACCAGATCGTCATAGCGCCACATGAAATACAAGCCTGCAAGCGCCTTACAGTGGAGCTCCTACGATCCATTGAAGGGAAAGCAAGCAAGCTGAGCATGCCTTCTGAGGAACGGTTAGAGGCTGTCATACAACAGATTAATGACGTAGATCAGATGATACGGATGTATACTGAAAATAAAACTGCTCTGTTCGACATCATGAGGGACTTTCTGGCTGAAGATCATTCCACGCCATATCGCGACCATTGCTTCACTATGCTGCTTCAGAATTATGGTTTGTATATTCTTTACTTCCGGTTTGAAGAGATCCATGCACTGGTGAATTATTTCAAAAACACCCCGCAGTGGTGCGGGATCATCATCAATAAAACTTTCGCGGACACCATCTTCATTCAGAGGATGATGAGACAGAAACAGATTGAGATCACTGCGTACCCAGATGTCATTTCATTCTTTGATGAGGAAGCAGAAAAAATCTACATATAGCCTCTTAATCATTGTACCTGATCCAAAATGAAACACAGAAAAGCCTTCGCCGACTCGCAATGTCAGCAAAGGCTTTTTCAATCGTATTACATATTGATCATATGGTTACTGCCTGCATTTTTGTGATCCATGTTTCATTCGTTTACACAGAAGCAAATTTCTTCTCATCCGTTAGTCCAAGCGCCTTAGCGGTGGTCTTGTGAACTTTGCGAAGAAGTTCCGGATTCTCCACCAGTGACTCGCCGTACGAAGGGATCATTTCCTTGATCTTTGGCTCCCACGAGTCCATGTGCTGCGGGAAGCATCGCTGCAGAATCTCAAGCATGACTTGCACAGCAGTCGAAGCCCCTGGCGATGCGCCGAGCAATGCCGCAATTGAGCCATCGGCAGCAGTAACGACTTCTGTACCGAATTGAAGCGTCCCTTTGCCGCCTTGAACCGTATCCTTAATGACTTGTACGCGCTGGCCTGCCAGGACCATATCCCAATCTTCGCTCTTGGCATCTGGAACAAAATCACGCAGTTCCTCCATACGCTGCTCTTTGGACAGCATCAACTGTTGAATCAGATATTTGGTCAGTGAAATCTCTTTGACACCTGCCGCAAGCATGGTTAGGAGATTATGTGTTTTTACGGACGTGATTAGGTCAGCATTGGAACCCGTCTTCAGGAATTTGGGCGAGAAGCCGGCAAACGGGCCAAACAGCAATGATTTCTGGTTGTCGATAAATCGGGTGTCCAGATGCGGAACAGACATCGGTGGAGCTCCCACTGAAGCTTTACCGTATACCTTGGCATGATGCTGCTCTACAACCTCCGGATTTTTGCATACCATGAAGAGTCCGCTAACCGGGAATCCGCCAATATGCTTGCCTTCCGGAATGCCGGATTTTTGCAGCAAATGCAGGCTTCCTCCACCCGCACCGATAAAGACAAACTTGGCCGTATGGCGCTCAACTGCACCACTGCGCAGATTTTTCACCGTTAATTCCCAGGCTCCATCGCTTTTGCGTTTTATATTTTTCACACTATGTTGGTAGTGGATATCCACGTTATGATCTTTCAGGTGATCCAGCAGCATGCGCGTTAAAGCACCAAAGTTAACATCCGTACCGGAGTCGATTTTGGTTACCGCGATCGGCTCTTTTCCCTTACGGCCTTTCATCATGAGAGGAATCCATTTCCGCAGTTTCGCTGGGTCATCCGAGAATTCCATACCCTCAAATAGAGGATGGTTTGATAAAGCCTCAAAACGTCTTTTCAAAAACAGGACATTGCTCTCTCCGTGTACATAACTCAAATGGGGGAGCGGCATAATGAAGTCCCGCGGATTACGAATCAGATTGCTATTGACGAGATAGGACCAAAATTGTCTTGAGACTTGAAAATGCTCATTCACCTTAATGGCTTTGCTAATATCTACGGTTCCGTCCGGTCGTTCAACGGTATAGTTCAATTCGCATAGTGCAGAATGGCCGGTTCCGGCATTGTTCCATTCATTGGAGCTTTCCTCTCCTGCACTGGCGAGTTTCTCATAAACCTTAATATTCCAATCTGGTGCCAATTCTTTCAGCAAGGTCCCCAAAGTTGCACTCATAATTCCGGCACCAATCAAGATAACATCTGTACTCGTTTGTCCCTGGCTCATGTCTACCGTCCTTATATCCTATATTTGCCAAAAGGATGTAAGCGTTATCGATTTGGCATTTGCAGCGAGCCCGTTCTTGAACTGGCCCAAACCTCTCTGAACGAAATTAACCTTGGTCATAGTGTATCAATATTACGGTTAGATTGAAATATGCAATTTTAAGTGACTTGATCTACATGTTAGTATACTTTAGTTTCAATCTTACCGCTAACCCGCTTATAGGGGTGAAAGATTTATTTTTTCAAGATAATAGAAAACATGGCAGAGCGTAACGCGTCCCCTTAACCCGGCATCCTGTACAGATCAATTACCACCATGATAAAAATCGTGAATCATTATTTCTATCCTATGCATGTAAAAAGCCTATTCCACATGAAAATGCCATGGAAATAAGCTTTTTACATCGATTGTCCTCTCTTGCATCAGGAAACTTCAGCTCTGTATGTCATTCGGAAGCATGGACATGGTATCTCCCCCGGGGAACAACCAGAGGAGATCCTGACAACGGATCCTCAACTACCGTACAATCCAGACCAAAAATGTCTTTTACCATCGTACTTGTAATAACCTCAGACGGCGTACCCTCTGCCACGAGTTTGCCTTGATGCAGCGCAATGATATGGTCTGCATAACGGGCCGACAGGTTGATGTCGTGAAGCACCATGACAATTGTTGTCCCGTGCTTACGATTAAGATCCGTAAGCAGGTCAAGAATTTCAACCTGATACGTAATATCCAGAAAGGTCGTTGGCTCATCCAGAAACAGAATATCCGTTTGCTGCGCCAGAGCCATTGCAATCCAAACACGCTGCCGCTGACCGCCCGACAACTCGTCGATATTGTGGTTGGCAAACTCGGTAATGTCCATGATGCTCATCGCTTCGGCAACGGCTTCATAATCCTTTTTGGTCCAGCCGCTGAACAAGGATTGGTGTGGAAAACGCCCTCTGCCGACCAAGTCGGCTACGGAGATGCCTTCCGGTACAATTGGGGATTGCGGCAGTAACCCGATAATTCGGGCCAGCTGTTTCGGCGGAATTTTGCTGACCGGCTTGCCATCCAGCTTGACTTCCCCGGATATAGGCTTGATCAGCCTGGCCATGGTTTTCAGCAGTGTGGATTTGCCGCAGCCGTTCGCACCAATAATGACGCTTATTTTATTGCTGGGAATCTCCAGACTTATGCCCTGGATAACCGCTTTATGATCATAGCCAGCCACTAAATCCTCGGCTTGGAAAATATGGGTCGGTTTCATTATAATTCTCCCTTTCGATTCATTCGGATTAGCAGGTAGATCAGATACGGTGCTCCGAGTATTCCGGTGATGATGCCTACGGGATATCTAACCTCGAAAGCAAACTGTCCGATCAGATCTGACGCCAAAACCAAATTGACACCGACCAGACCGGCCGGAATCACATTGGAGAAGCCCGCTCCGGCTAATCTTTTCGCAATCGGTCCCGAAAGGAAAGAAACGAACGCGATTGGCCCCGTAGTGGCAGTCGCAAGAGCAATCATGCAGACAGAACATAAAATGAGCACAACTCTTGTCCTGTCTGTGGCTACCCCAAGAGTCGTCGCAGACTGTTCACCGAGCTCCATTAGATTGAGGTGTTTTCCAAGCACGATTAAGATTGGTGCCAGAATGACGACTGATATCACCAGAGGTGGAAGCTCGTCCATTTTCGAACCATTCAGACTGCCGCTCAGCCATCGAAGCGCACTGGGGATGTCTTGCTGTGCACTGACTAACAGCAGGTAAGACACGACAGCATCCAGCATGGCTTGTATACCTATCCCGACAAGAATCAAACGCCCGATCGAGAACGTTCTGCCCCTGGACAATATATACATGACAACAACCGTTGCCAGCCCCGCCACCACGGAAGCGACAGAAACGACAGCCCCGCTGGCATGAAGGACAGTGATGCAAAAAACTGCTGCTGCACTCGAACCCGAGGTAATTCCGATGACATTCGGATTGGCCAGTGGATTACGCAGCATGGTCTGGAAGATGTACCCCGCTATGCCGAAAGCAAAGCCTGCAAATAGACCGGCCAGCATTCTCGGCAAACGAATGGTACTTACAGCAAAAGAGACGCCCTTGATCTTTTCTCCCGAGAGCGCACGAATTACGTCTCCCAGTGGATAGATGGTGTTCCCCAGCAACAGCATTGCGCAGCACAGAATGCACGCAAGTATGGCGAGAGAGCCTGTTACAAGGATCCACCTACGGCGTCTTTGACGTCGGCCTGCAACAATAATTTCAATGGTTTGATTTTTCATAATGAACGCACTTTCGATTTCATGGCTAGGATGATGAGAATAGGTGCTCCGATAAATGCTGTAACGACACCAACTTCAAGCTCGCCCGGGCTGCCGATGAGCCTCCCGAGGACGTCTGATAGCGTGAGAATAACGGCTCCTGCAATAGCAGACATGGGAATAACAAAGCGCAAGTCCGGGCCCAGCATAAGGCGAATCACATGGGTGGACAAAAGCCCCACAAAACCGATTGGACCTGCCAGTGCAGTCGCGGCTCCGCACAGCAGAACGGCAGCAAGCGCCGCATCAAACCTCAATACGCCAGTTCGAACGCCAAGTCCGGTTGCCACGTCATCTCCCAGCGCCATCGCATTCAGCGCCGGAGCCGTAACGAAGGCAATCA
The DNA here is from genome assembly GCF_047246825.1 of Paenibacillus xylanilyticus. Classification (GTDB taxonomy): domain Bacteria; phylum Bacillota; class Bacilli; order Paenibacillales; family Paenibacillaceae; genus Paenibacillus; species Paenibacillus xylanilyticus_B. Next base: position 625,198 of record NZ_JBFOLB010000003.1, read on the forward strand.
GCATGCCAATGATCAGAAACGGGGCAAACGTACCAATATCCCCCCAATTGCCTGAACCGACGCTGCCCACCTGCCAGAATCTGAATTGATCCATGACATATGAGCGCGGAATCATGATAGCCGTAACCAACGAAGAAAGGGCGGCGCTTGTGGCCGCTCCTGCCAGAACCAGTTTGATCGGTGTGGCACCGCCCCGACCCATGGAGCCAATTCCGAATACAAATACGGCTGTAATTGCTGCACCTACCAACGCAAGCCAAATATATTGACTAGCCGTAGTGGTTCCCAGGAACGCAATACCGAATACAACAAACAGGGAGGCTCCCGTATTGACACCCAGGATGCTTGGATCAGCAATCGGGTTGCGAGTGACCGACTGCATCAACGCCCCCGATACACCCAGTGCCGCTCCGCAAAACAAACTGAATACCGTGCGGGATATCCTTTTGCGAACGATGTTTGCCCCGTAAGTGTCGATATTCGGATGAAACAAACCATCCATCAATTCATTCCATTTCACCAGACGGGAACCCAGGACCAGCGAAGCCAACACGCAAACGCCGAGCAAGACGATGCATAGAATCAGCACCGTCTTGAAATTTTTGGGAATATTTAGTTTTAATGATTTGTTTTGAGGATTCGTTGAACTATTCATTGATCTTGTCGATCGCTGCCCCGATTAATTTCAGGTATTCATCAATCGTATATGCAATGGAAAGTGGGTTTGGCGTTCCCGCTGCCACCAAAGGTGTGTCGCTATCAATGAAGGCCACAGAGCCTCTTTCGATCGCAGGGATTTTACCCAGCAAGGAATCGGCTTGAATAGCCTGCAGCAGTTCATCATTTCCGTATCCGATCAGCAGATCTGCATCGTTAAGAGCTTCGGCATTTTCTGCACTAAGTTCCAGAGAGTAGCTGTTCGGGTCCTTAATTTGTGCCGTGATGCTTTCAGGATTAGTCAATCCCAACTCTTCCAAGAAAGCTACGCGAGAGTCGATAGGCGTATAAATATGCAGTTTGGACAGGTCCTGCTCAGAGAAGTTAACCCAAACCACTTTTTTGCCTGCGATTTGAGGATAGGCACTCAGTTTTTCCTTAATCATATCCTCGGTATCTTTAATCAGCTGCTCGCCTTCCGCTTCCATACCCATGCCCTTGGCGTTAAGGTTCACTTGCTCACGCCATGTCGTGGTCCAAGGAGCCGTTGGGTACGCTACAACCGGTGCAATTTCACTAAGCGTATCGTAGTCTTCCTGTGTAATACCGGAGTATGCCGCAAGAATGACATCCGGGTTAGCATCGGAAATGGCTTCAAAATCAAGACCGTCTGTATCCTGGAACACATTCGGATCGGTTACACCAAGTTCATCCAGTTTTTCTTTGGTCCAAGGAAGCAGTCCGCTATCATCCTGAACACCGAAGTTTGCTGCTGAAAATCCGACAGGTACAACGTTCAGAGCCAGAGCAATATCATGGTTGGCCCATTGTACGGTAACCACTCGTTCAGGCTTGCTTTCAATGACCGTTTCGCCAAAAGCATGCTCAATTGTGATCGGATATTGCGCATTCGCATCTGGAGTAACTTCTGTCTCTGTCGCTGCTTCATCCGTGTTTGATGAACTGTTCGCAGCCGGAGTTGAAGCTGTTGTTGATTCAGATTGCTGCGTTGAACAGCCCACCAGTGCCAAGATCATAATCATCGAGATGATTAATGCTTTCAATGAAATGTGTTGCTTCCCCTTCATGTGTAGACCCTTCCTTTTCTCCATATAATTTTTTGAACATGAAGACTGACTATCCTGTCTTGCTGTAGCATCGTTCACAACCAGCACGAGAACGTTTTCAGTCAACCCGCGCGATTGAATGATGCTGAAGCCCAGAGTGTGGCATGCATCTGTTTGTCTGAAACCCGACTCTAGATGGTTGATGCGAAACACCCTGTAACCAAAGTAGAGACCTGAGTTTCGTATTTTTATGCATTTTTACTAAATGTAATACTGATAATGATTATCGATATCACAAATCTACATTTGTTTTGATATATTGTCAATAAAAAATATGGATGCATACTATCGGAAGTTACGCAGCGGGTTATATATCTAGTTCATTCAGTTATCTAGAATCAGTAAGCAGAGAATGCCTACCTATCATAAGAGGTAATAAAAAGGCTAAAGCCGCTTTCGACCCGAATCGAAAGCGGCTTTCCATTTGGCTTGCCCAATTTCCCTGTAAATCCGGTTGTACTCAGAAGATTGAAATAAGTTCCTTGGTATATGTATGCCGCTCTTCAGCGAATAGCATATCCGCACCAAAGCGATCAATGATCTGTCCTTCTCGCATCACGATGATGTGCTGGCTCATTCGGTGTACGGCAGCCAGATCATGCGAGATAAATAGATACGACAGGCCGAGCGATGTCCGAAGGTCGGTTAACAATTGCAGAACAGCACCCTGCGAGATCACATCCAAGCTGGCTGTCGGTTCATCGAGGACAACAACTTCCGGCTCAATACCAATGGCACGCGCAATGGTGACACGCTGACGTTGTCCACCGCTCAGCTCATGCGGATAACGTCCCGCCAATTCATGTGGAAGCTCGACAGCTTCAAGAAGCTGCCGCACATAAGCGTCCTTTGAGGTATAGGCGAAGTGGGATAACTTGATGTCCCTCCCGAGCTGCTCGTAAGGATCAATCAGTGAATCTGCAATCTTGAGCTTCGGGTTCAGCGCTGCAGCAGGGTTCTGGAATACGATCTGGATCTTCCGGCGATGAGTACGCAAGCGGCGGCCACTCAGGCGCGCAATGTCCTGTCCACCGAGCATAATCGAGCCGGTATCCGCATCCTCTATCCGCAGCAGACAACGTGCCAGCGTACTCTTGCCACAGCCGCTCTCACCTACGAGACCGAGGCACTCGCCTCGACTCAGGGCAAAGGAGACGTCGTTCACAGCTGGATGGTCCGCGCCAGCATAGGTTCGACTGAGATGTCCCACCTCCAGTACTGGCGTTGTAGACGACGTAGAATGTTCCTGATCCTTCATAAAGGAGACACCATTCTGAAATAATTCGGTCCGTTCTTCATGTTCAGGCATATTCATTGCGTTCCCGCCTCCTTCAGTCCCGATTTCAATGAGCGGCTCAAAACGGGAGCCGCCTCGATCAGCTGACGGGTATATTCATGCTGCGGATGATCGAGAATCCGGTGCTTTCCGCCGGATTCAACGATCTGCCCTTCCTTCATGACCGCCAATCGGCTGGCATAGCTGCGCACATGACGCCAGTCATGCGTTATGAACAGGATGGCGCAGCCGGTCTCCGCCTGTTTGCGCGCAAGAAGTTCCAATACACGGTGACCCGAGACACTGTCGAGCGCTGTCGTCGCCTCATCCGCAATCAGCAGACGGGGGGACAGCAGTAGCGCTGTCGCAATTGAAGCGCGCTGAAGCTGCCCACCACTTAGCTGAAACGGGTAACGGCGGAGCAGCTCTGCGCCGAGGCCAACCGATTCCAACGCTTCGACAGCGCGGTCACGGCGGACAGCAGAAGATTTTTCTCCGTGGACTTTCTGGTATTCGTCAAAATGTCCGCCAATGCTGCGAAACGGCGTGAACGCCCCCTGGTAGTCCTGAAAAATATACGAGATGCGGCTTCCCCGTAGGGCGCGCATCTCCTTCGGCTTCCGTTCAAGCAGATTGCTACCTTCAAACATGATTCGTCCCGATGCATGCAGGTTTGGCGGAAGCAGCCGACCGATTGCCTGGGAGAGTAGACTTTTGCCGCTGCCGCTCTGTCCGACCAGTGCCATGAATTCGCCTTCGCGAACGGCTAGCGAGACATTGTTTACAATCGTACGGTCACGGCTGGCGATGCTCAGTTCCTCAATGGAGAGAATCACGGCTGCACCTCCTTTTTCACATCGAATCGGTCTCTAAGATAGTCACCCAGCATGTTGGCGAGCAGTACCACCGAGACGATTGCAAGACCCGGATAAACCATCAGCTCTGGTCTGGACTGAAAGTACGGCCTGGAGTCATTCAGCATCGCCCCCCACTCCGGAGTTGGTGGCTGAGCCCCTAATCCAATGTAGGACAGCGAGGAGATTAGCAAAATGATCTTGCCTAGATCGAGGCTTGCCAGCACGAGAACATGCCCCGCAATATGTGGAAGAAGGTGCTTGGTCATAATTCTTGCGTCTGACAGTCCGTTCGTCCGGGCAATACGGATGTAATCCTTTTGTGACTCGGACAGGACGGTACTGCGAACAAGGCGTGCATAGCTGACCCACTTGACGATAACGATTGCCAGCACCAGATTTCCGATTCCCGCGCCAAGCAGGCCGCTTAGCACGATCGCAACGATGGTGTCGGGAAAAGCGAGGAAGCCGTCCGCGATCCGCATAAACAACTTGTCGATCCACCCGCGCTTGTATCCTGCTATCAATCCAAATGGAATCCCGATGAGCAGGGCCGCGGCGAGCGCCAGCAAACTGTAGCCGAGTGTTTGCCCACCGCCAAGCAGCAAGCGTGTCAGGACGTCGCGGCCCAAATGGTCGGTGCCGAGCGGGTGCAGTGCGCTTGCTGCCTGCAATCTACCCCGCAGATCGGTCAGTGTAGGGTCATGTTTCAGATATACGAAGGTATACAAGGAGGCCCCGATGACGAGCAGCGCGAACAGCAGAGCGATCATTGCCTGCCAGTTATGTTTTTTTGATTTAGCGGCCAGAGGACGCAAGAGCATCGTTTTCATCGGTGGGCCTCCTTTTCCTTGAGTTTCATTTCTGGATTCAAATATCGGTAAGATAGATCTACTGCTGTATTCACGAGGAATACGATGATTGCCATAATCAAAATGTAACCTTGAATCAGCGGGTAATCGCGCTGGCGAATGGCATCGACAACGAGCTTGCCGATACCCGGATAGGCGAACAGCACCTCGATAACGACGACTCCGCCAATCAGGCTGCCGAGGCTAACGCCGAATACTGTAATGACCGGCGGCAGACTGTGCCGGAAAGCATGCAGCAGGAAGATGCGGCCTTCGGACAGTCCCCTCGCCCGGGCCGACCGCACGAACTCTTGGCTCAGTGAATCGAGCAAACTGGAGCGCAGAAGACGCACATAAACGCTGGAGATGGCAAGTCCCAGCGTCAGAGATGGCAAAATAAGTGATACGAACCCATCCCGACCCATCGTTGGCAGATTACCAAAGCGCACACCGAACAGATCGATCAGAATCAGACCCAGCCAGAAGCTTGGCACGGCCGCACCGACAATGGAGAGCATACGACTGCCCCGGTCGATCCAGCTGCCACGATGGAGCGCAGATAGTGATCCGAGTGGGATCGCTACAGCCAGCATGACCAGCAGCGCGCCGATCGTCAGTTCCGCCGTAGCCGGCAGTGCACGCATCAGTGTCTGCATAACGGGCTGCCCCGTTGAATACGATACACCGAAATCCAGCCGGACGAAGTCGAGCAGCCAGTTCCCGAATTGGACTGGCAGTGAATCATTGAAGCCCATTTCCTCTCGCACGGCCTCAACCTGCTCCTGACTGACGGACAGTTCGTCCACGTTCAGAATGGTCAGGACCGGATCGCCGGGAGCAAGGCGGATGAACAGGAAGCTTACAAACATAATGAAAAGCAGAAATATAAACACTTCAAGAAACTTGCGAAGCAAAATGCGAAACATTACATCACATCCAGCTTATTGGTAATCATGTAATACTCACTGCGTGTTGTCACCCAGTTCTTGATCTTCTTGCCGTTATAGGCAACGATCGTACCCGGATGCAGGACGAATGAGTTCAGTACGTTGTCATGTACGTAGTTGGCGGCCTTTTCGGCAAGCTCCGCGCGCTTCTCCGGATCAACCGTAAGGTTCAGCTCATCAATAATTGCAGTCAGTTCCGGATCTTCTGATCCGCTGAAATTGAGCGCGCCATTTGGATGATACGTCGCGTTCAGATAGTAACCAGCGTCACCGCGTGGTGCTGTCAGGTTACTGTAGGTCGCTAGATCCCAATCACGGTTGGACGCCATGTAATCTTCCGGTGTGTCGATCTGGCGAATTTGGACATCGATACCGATCTTCTTGGCGTCAGACTGGAAGACCTGAGCAATCAGCGGCAGATCGGCACGAGCCGAATATGTAAGCAGCGTGAGTTGCAGTGGCTTACCGTCCTTGGTCATGACCCCATTCTCCAGTGTGTAGCCTGCTTCCTTGAGATAGTTCACCGCAGCGTCTTCACCTGATTGTGATGCTGTCTTATCATAGGTGGGTGCGAACGGTAGAGACGGCAGAAACGGTCCGATAGCCGCCTCGCCATAACCGAGCAAGATCGTATCGACAATACCCTGACGGTCAATCAGTGCATCCAGCGCACGGCGAACATTCAAATCCTTGATGCTCTCACGCTCCATGTTCATCGTCATCTGGTGGACACGAAACGTGGATGTGGATTCAACAGTCATGCCGTTGATTGCTTTCAGAGAATCCAGACTTTCAACTTCCGGGCGATAAACGATATCGACCTGTCCGGATTTAAGCGCAAGCGTGCGGGCATTGGCATCTTCGTTGAACGAGAACGTTACCGAGTCGAGTGGTGAAGCACCGTCCCAATATTCATCGTAACGGTCCAGTTCAAGCTTGCTGCCCGGGGTAAATGAAGTCAGCTTGAACGGCCCGGTGCCGATCGGCTTGTTTACGATGTCCGGCTCGCTTACATCGATAATCGCCGTATTCGGATTAACCAGCTCGGACGCAAATTCCGGGAATGGCTGGGTCGTTGTGATCTCCAGTTTGTCGCCTTCAGCTTCAATGGTATCGATCTTGAGTGCATTTTGAATTGCAGCGCTTTCCTGCAGCGCACGTTCCAGTGATGCCTTGACGGAGTCTCCAGTCATTGGCTTACCGTTCTGGAACGTCACATCATCACGCAGGTCAATCGTCCAATGCTGGCCGTCTTCACTCTCCCAGCTCTCGGCGAGCCATGGAGCGACGGTCAGATTCTCTTCGTCGAGACGAACCAGCGTTTCCGTGATGCCCGCACGAAGCGGAACGTAGCTGGAATCAACATGCGGGTCCAATGAGCTGGTGGAGAAATTATATAGGAAGTGAACGTTTTTGTCGGTGGAAGGCTGCGCAGCGGGACTCGTTTCGGAAGATCCACAGGCGCTCAGCAGTCCGGCGCCTAGGACCAGGGAGGTCAGCACCAGCAGCGGCGTCTTTTTTTTCAAGGTATTGCCCCTCTCTATCTATCTTTTTCTTAATCGTAATCATTATGATTTGAACAATGAGTATTATCATATCGTAATGATTACGTTTTTACAAGATATATATCATGTTGAAGCACGCAAAAAGAAACCCGACTCTCTAAAAAAGAGCGGGTTTTCTGGTTTCTAAACGAATGTTCTTCATTCCAGATTAATGGTAGGAGTTCCCTTCTATATACGGTTTCCAGTAAAGAAAAGGATTGTCTACGTTCTAATATGGTCGGGGCAGCCCATGCAAACTTAGTTATATCTATTATCCTTCCTTACCGACACTCTCTCTAAAGCAACATCGTTGATATCCTGAATAGAAATATTCTAATTTCTCCAATACGTTAGTGGATACGCTGAACCACCTACAACCATTTCGCCTTGTCTTATGGTAAAACTCCCACCTCGTTCAAAGAATTTTATTATCGGGTCGTAGAGGTCGATGTATTGAATTGCTTCATCTACTCCTTGATCTGCTAATTCGGAGACTTCTAAATAACCATAGCAAATTACCTTCACATAAGGATTTCCCAGCGTGTCCAGTTTTGAACAGGCTCGATATACTTTTTCATCTATGGCTTTTCCCAAGGATTTTAGCAATACTAAATAGGGGATATTGATCTATTGAAGCATCCATCTCATTTAATAATTGAATAACGCTTCTCAGATATTCTTTAATCAGACCATGAAACGATTCTAGTGAGCTATCTTCGGTATCCTCAAATGAAATAGACGACAAACGTTCAATAGCTGTGGTTAGTAGATGCCCCATGCGCTGCTCCCCTATCAATCGACTATTAACCTATTTAGAGTTACGTACAAGACTAAATAACGCAGCCCTAGCAACTGCGTTATCGTTTGAAAGTATGTTCCTTGATCTTTATCAGTCGTATTCAATATACACGCTGCAACCGTTCGTTTTGGCTAATTCTAAAAATGTTGATATCTGATGTGCTGCTTCTGGGAGAGTAGGAACAATATTCTTAACATTCTCTATTTGCTCACCAGTTACTTTACTCACATTGAAGGATTTAAATAAATGAATAGCTGAATCAAGGTCCTGTATTTCCCATGGACTTTCCTCATACCAACCTTCATGGGCATAGTGTTCTTGTAGAATACCATTGTCAGTAGACTCATAATGGCACATAAGATCCAATAATGTCTCAAGATATCCATTCCACATCTTTAGAACATTCTGTTCGGTAGAGTTTTCAAATAACATTAGGATTTTAGGATATCCTTCGTATCCAACATAGTAAGTATCATTAACTTTTTCTTCTCTCATAGCTTAACTCTCCAACGCTTGTAAAGGACCTTATCTCTGCTCTAACAGAGTGAACTTAGGCACTCCCTTTTTATGCTAATCTCCCTCTTTAAATGAGATCATACCTACACGTTCAGGGATCTTAATCCGGGATTTATATCGATTTTTTTCAAAACGGCATTTTCTGTCTGAACATCTTGATCTACGGAGTATATTAATTTACCCAAAATTACCCGGTCATGAATGCATCAATGGAGCTCCAAATCTCAAATCAACCCTGCCATATCCTTCTCAATAAAGTCTCCATCCAGTAAATCATAAGGCCAATTATAGATATCAGGGTTCTCTCTGCAATGCGAGTTAATGACAAGTTGACCGTCAGACCGCAGAAAGATCACGCCAGATTCACTATCTGTCAATGCAATATCCTCATCCAACCTGTCTGTTAGAGTATTAATCGCTTGAAATATGACTTGTAATCCCTCTTCGGGTGAACGTGAAAAAACAGAAATATTGATACAGTAATTAATATTTAAATTTAACTCCTCTCTCGTAAAATTCACTAATTCATCATCGTCTTGTACAATAACCGAGAAATTTGGATTGGTGATTGAGTAATAATCCTCTTTAGATTTCATATGAGTCTCCTGTGAAAAATCTTTTAGAGAACTCAACAATAATTCTGCTAATTGTTTCGTGTCTTTTTTATAAAATAGGTACAATGCTAAATCCATACTATTCCCTCCAGAAGAGCAGATCTATTTTCCCGTCTCTAATAATAAATAATTCCTGTAGCCGTCTTAAATCTCCATTTGGGTTAGTTTTCCCCAAGATTTTTTGACTCACTTCTGCTACTCTTGCATCTGTGAAACCATCTAAATTTAAGATAACCCTATCTGCCTGATCTTTAGTCTTACGCTTAATCTCTTCAGCTATTCCATTGGCGCTTTTAGTATTAATAGGTGCATAATGGTCAAATACTTTCCCTTCAATTAAGAAGTCAGGATTACTTCCTTCCTTAATGCCGTACCCATTTCCTCCATCAATTTCATCGAGCATTTTAATATGATAGCCCTCTTTAGCGAAGGTATTTGCTGACTCATTCTGTTTAGTCCAGCCTCTATCTTTCCCCACAGCATAGTTACCTTCAGGTGAAGCACCTTTTGCTAAAGATGGTTCAGTCCGAATATTCCCCTCACTGATTCTAGGTTTATTATTTTCACCTAGAACTCCACCTTCTGTATTATCTTTCTTAGCCTTAGAAGCCTCAATGTTCTTCTTAATCTTCGCCACAGCTGGGCTGGATGATGGCAAACGGAATGGACCTTTGCCTCCCGGCATACTCCCTTTAACCATCGAAACAGCCATAAAAATCTGACTAAACTTCAGAGATGTCACCATCATCTGAGCAAAGTTATCTGATACAGGTTCTCCTGTCGTAGGATGAATGCCCATCTCAAACGCCTTGATCTGTAACGCAAAAATATCTTCCCCAGGCGGTTCAACGTTCACAGCTTGCATACGATTGAAATTAAGATGTCCCTTATCCTTCTCATAAGCCTGAAAAGCAGCCTGATCCGCAACACCATTCTCATTGACAGGCATCCACGTCCACTTTCCAAACATATCGATCTTTGCCATTCGATAGCCCTTATCACCCGAACTTGAATCACCTGCTGATTTCGTCATCATACCCATCGCACCAACGGCTCCGGTTGCACCTGCCAGACTTACCTGCCCAGCATCTGCTTCCTGGAAGCGGGTAGCGATATCCTTCAAATCCTTGGATGTGTTAACCATACTCTCTAGTGCTTTCTCTAGTATAGGCTTGGAACGTTCAAACTCATAGTAAAAACGCTCCTGCGTTGCACCCATCCACATCGCCTGGATGAACATAATCTGCCTGGTAAGATCACCTTGTATACTCTCCAACTGTTGTCTGGCCTGATCTACCTGATTGGATACATGATGCAGCTGCTCAGGGGTAACTTTGATTGTACTCATATGTATCTCCGCTCATTTATAATAGGATTAAACTATGTTAGCAGAAGTCTGGCAGCAATACATCTGGCTAACATCCTGATTTTACCTAATTAATAACTGTGTTTGTTCTGAGCATCGGTGCTATGGTCCTATATGCATATACCCACTTTAAATCACTTACCATTCAACTGGCATAAAATTAGTGCTATAAATTTTTGAATGGGTTCAGAGAAAAATAAATGGCACCAATCCGCTTGGTGCCATTTGTAAGCTATATTTATAGAAGTGCCTTTATTCTCATCTTAATCAAGAAACTTCCCGCTCAAACTCCGCAAACTCAATCCGATTACGCCCATTCTGCTTCGCCTGGTACAGTGCCTTGTCTACCGTAGCGAACAGCTGAGTCAAATACCCCTCGGGATTATCCGGTACATGCTCAACTTCAAAATCCTCAATGGAGAGAATTCCTATACTGATCGTAATGGATACCTGCCCAATCTCATGATTCACCACCATGTGGTTGGACTCTACGGATAACCTTACGCGTTCCGCTATTTTCTGAGCTAACTGGCGCTCGGTGTGCGGCAGATAGATCATGAATTCCTCTCCACCATAGCGCGTCAGAATATCGGTACCCCGAATGGATTGTTTTATTGCCTGAGCCGTACGGTACAGCACTTCATCCCCGATGACATGACCATAGCGATCATTAATCGCTTTGAAGTAATCGACATCCAGGAGAAGGAGTGAAAACGGGGTCTTATAATGAACATTCGTAATCACCTCATGCGTTAGCTGCTGTGTCAGATAACGGCGATTGTAACAGTCGGTCAAACTGTCCGTAAGGGCCAGCTCCTCCAGTTTACGATTGGCCTCGGATAACTCCTGCCGAATGCGATCCAGGGCATGGTTGCGTTCCTGAAGCATTTCATTCTGCCGGTTCATTTCCTTTACATAGTAGCGCTCTTGCGAGACATCCTGAAGCGTAAGGATATAACCAATAGGCAGCTGGAACGTATCAACGATTGGAGACGTTTGGAGTATGAAATGACGCTCGATGTCACGCTCCACGATAACTTCTATCTGAGACAACTTATTTTCTTTTTTCTTATACTGATCCAGAAACGGCTGGCTACTGCCCTCTACGCGAACAGACCTCAGAAACGCCTCCATATCAAAACAATCCCCGACATACAGATTTATAACGGATTTGGATGCCTTGTTAGCTTCAATAATGGTATCATTCTCATCCAATACAAGAATCCCATATGGAATCGTATTAATGACATCCTCATGGGCAATGGACACCAGGTCGAAGACATTATATCGCTTAATGACATATACAAAAAATAAATCCGACAGAAAAATCCCCAGCGAAGTCAGTCCGGGAATGATGAACGGTATCCATGCTCTTAAAACTACATTCAGAAGGGCATCAATCGCCGCGAAAATAGCCAGCACGAATATGCCCCACAGCGTGATTTTCACCTGTTTTTTAATCGTTGGTGATTTATCGGAGGCACGAAGTGCCCCAAACAAAATAAAGAGGGAAGCCACAAAATAACTTACGAGAACAATCATCACAAACCAGAACCATGGTCCGTATGCCCGTTCTACATAACCTCCCTCCAAAGGGGTTACAAACCAATTGAGCGGGTTCATCACCACTCCTACGGCTGCAACAATTGCTGGAGTAAACAGCAGGAAGGATCTTCTTTTACCTAATCGATCAGCATATCCGGTGATAAAGATGGTCAACAGAAGCCAACCACTTCCAAGCAGTGAGACGGCGACGAAAGATAGGGTCACATAAAATAACTGCCAGCCTGGATTATCCGACAACACGATGGCAAATTGACAGAAGGGCCAGAGCATCATCAAACCATGAAATAAAAAGTAAACCTTATGTAAATTCGTAATTCTAGCAGTAGCAAAAATATAGACGTATACACCAAACAACAGGACGAATAAAAAAAGATCATACCATACCAATGGGCTCACAAATCTTCTCCTTCTTGGTTGCGACTACTACGATATCAATGAGCTAGGTTGTTTCGTAACCCCTAAGTGATGCTCCATTAAAACTATAACTGCTATTCCTCTACAAAAACTTTTGGTTAAATTACCCATATCTTATCATACAGCTAAAAGGGTGAGTAGGCCATACAATGGAAATACAGCCAAGCACTGATTTATTTCTGCAACTATTTTTGCCCATTTGTGAATGGTTTAGAACGTTTATCATAGAAAAGCAAGGCAATCCCCCGCCCGTTACCGAGCGGCATTGAGTTGTATCTAAGCTTGCGCCAGCGGGAGGTTATCCGAGAATAAATCCGGATTCTCCTTAAGCATCTCTGTGATAATCTCTGCCACCTTGGCCGCATCACACACTCTTACGACTGCATCGCCAAGTTTTCCTTGGCGCATCGCCCCCTTATGCTCCAGCACTTCATCTACTTTCCAAAAATGCTCTGACCACGATAACCCACAATGCCTGCGGGAAGGCACTGAAATCTCTGTTCCATCAGGCAATATGGTAACTAACTGCTCATGCTCATCCGTTAAACGTCCCGGAATATCCACCCATTCCTCAACGCCATGGATAAACGTGTTTCGTTTCAGGTCAACGCCGACCAGGAGAATGGTCGCTTTACGATCGAGCAGCTTCCCCCAGGCCGATCCTCTCGCACAGGGTGTGTCATATAGGTGATCGTCCTTCGTGAAAGTCTCTGCATCGAAGCCCTTTGCTGCAACTGAATGTGTAGGGTGCCATGAACGCACCACGCCTGGCCGTTTACGGAAAAGCTCGGGTAAGATCCCAACACAGCATGGCGAGGATTCCACGTGGAACATCGGGTTACTCGCATTGATGGTGGACCATGTATGCGTTGGCAGCACCAGCAGTCCATCTTTCATATAGTCAGTAAAGGCATCCAACACGGTGTCTGCTCCACCTTCGACCTCACCCAAACTTTTCATCGAAGAGTGCACGAGCAGCGTGCCTTGTCCGTCAATGCCAAGCTCGTGCAGTTGATCAAGCAAGCTTTCTTGAGTATGCATGGTTAATGGATAACCTCCTTTGGGCTATTATAGCAAAATAAAGCGAGCTCTCCGGTAGACTGAGCCCCCTCCTGAGATTGACACTAACACGGATTGCAGTTTGCCACACCTTCAGTCTCACTGCATGACAAAGGGCCGAGGGAATCCCCCGGCCGCTAGGCAATAATGGATATGAGTCCAATTATAATAATTTATTTCACGCTTATTTAATGACAACGTACTCCAGGTTAACCAGCTTTGCATACGTTACGATCTGATCTGTTGTCAGGTTCAAGGAAACGACCGTGTGGTGACCGCCACCGTTCTCGATCCAAGCCTTGACTCCATCCTGGAAGTTTGGCTTCACGTTCCACAGTACACGTGCCACTGGCAGATTCGGTGCTGGTACGGTAGGCTCGAATGCAGATACTTCATTGATCAGCAGTTTGTAATGTGTACCGAAGTCAGCCATGGATACGACAACACCTTCGCCAGCTTTGCCATCGAATACCAGACGCGCCGGATCTTCACGGTCGCCAATACCCAGTGGGGACACGATGATTCTCGGTTTCGTGCTAGCGAGTGTAGGATCTACTTCAAGCATGTGAGATTGCAGGATAGCTTCCTGTCCAGCGGCCATCTCGTATGTGTAATCTTCCATGAAGCCCGTGTTCTCGTTATGGGCCATGATTTTTAGCAAGCGATCCAGCGCAGCTGTTTTCCAGTCACCCTCACCGGCAAAACCGTATCCTTGAGCCATCAGACGTTGCACAGCCAGACCCGGAAGCTGCTTCATGCCATGCAGATCTTCGAAGTTCGTAGTGAAGGCACTGTAACCACCTTCGTCCAGGAAACGTTTAATGGCAATCTCATAACTTGCTTGAACGCGTACACTAGCCTCCCAAGCTTCCTTGCTGTTGGTACCATAATCGAATTCATACAGCTCCGCATACTGAGCGATCAGATCATCGATTTCCTGCTCGGTTACAGCATTTACAACCTGTACGAGGTCACCGATGCCGAAGTAATCGACAGTCCATCCAAATTGGATTTGTGCTTCCACTTTGTCCCCTTCGGTTACGCCCACGTTACGCATGTTATCGCCAAAACGGGCAACTTTGATGTTGAAGCTTTCATTATAGGCAACAGCCACGTCCATCCAATCCGCAACCTGCTGCTGCACTTCAGAACGCTCCCAGTAGCCAACCACGATTTTATTCTGTTTTCTGAGACGGGCATTGATGAAACCATATTCGCGGTCACCGTGTGCCGCTTGGTTCAGGTTCATGAAGTCCATATCGATGGTTGCCCACGGAATGCTTTCATTGAATTGGGTAGCCAAGTGCAGCAAAGGTTTTTGCAGTAATTTCGTACCACGAATCCACATTTTCGCCGGAGAGAATGTATGCATCCATGTAATCACGCCCGCTACATCGTCGCGATAGTTGACTTCTTTCATAATGCTCGTGATCTTATCTGCGCTTACCGCCAGATCCTGCAATACGAGCGGGTATGGCAGAACGCCGCTTGCATTCAGAGCGTCCGTGATTTTCTGTGCATTGGCTTTGACCTCGCCCAGTGCTTCTTCTCCGTACAAGTGCTGTGAACCGACCACAAACCAGAACTCTTTTGCTGCTGACATATAATCATCCTCATTTCATTTTTATAGTTGAACAAGTGGGTTACACTTACCACTCCGATTGCAGTACCATCTTTCGATCGCTGGTTATCCCCGGATTTCTTTGATCTAATAAGGATGATATCCGGGGATAAAGGCGAAGTATATCCTTCCGAAGTAGCTTTCTTGCAGAAAGCTTTTAGCTTCGCTTCTCCAGATTGGTTCTGCACTCTCCGTTATCGTGTAAAAGTTTTTATACAACTTCATTGGTAGTAGTTACAAACAACTTATTCGCTTGAATTATTATCAACCGATCGCTACATAACCAAATTACTTCTGTCCGTAATACGCGTCTTTTCCGTGCTTCCGCAAATAGTGTTTATCCAAAATGCCTTGCGGCAGTTCTTTCGCGAAGTTATTCAATTGCCGCGCGTACAGGTTCATTTTGCACACTTCCTCCAGTACGACACTGTTCACCACCGCAGACTTGGCATCTTTCCCCCACGTAAACGGTGCATGACCATGGAGCAGTACTGCTGGAACTGCCATAACATCAATCCCACGCTGTTCAAACGTTTCAATAATGACGCGTCCTGTCTCCGCTTCGTATCCGCGATCAACCTCGTCCTGATTCAGGAAACGCGCACAAGGTACCGCCCCATAGAACGTGTCCGCATGCGTTGTTCCCATTACAGGTACATCCAATCCGGCTTGCGCCCAGATGGTCGCCCAGGTGGAGTGCGTATGCACGATGCCGCCAATCTCAGAATAATGCTTATATAAAACGGCATGTGTCGCTGTATCCGAGGATGGTCTCATCTCGCCTTCCACCACATTGCCGTCGAGATCAACAACGACCATATCGCTTGGCTTCATTGCATCATAGCTAACGCCGCTTGGCTTGATGACGAATAGCCCGCTATCCCGATCAATCGCGCTGACGTTGCCCCATGTGAATTTTACGAGTCCATGCTTCGGCAATTCCAGATTCGCCTCATAAACCTCTTGTTTCAGTTGTTCTAACATCCTAGTCCCTCCCGTTCTCTACCAGATGGTCGACAGCCGCCTGCTCAATGGCCAAGCCCTTCCGGTAGCGTTCGATAAATGCTTCAAACCCTTTGACATCCGATGGATCCGGGGCAACCTCTTCCCCAGCAACTTCGCTAAAGACTTTCTGCTCCAGGAACACATCCAGGCTCTCCTGCGCATCCTTGTTGATCATGTACGAAGCGAGAAGCGCCATGCCCCAGGCTCCGCCTTCACCCGCTGTAGACATAACGGATACCGGTACATTCATGGCGGCGGCTACGATTCGCTGTCCAACGACTGGCGTTTTGAACAATCCACCATGGGCCAAAATGCTGTCGATGGCGACATGCTCGTTCTTCGTCAAAATATCCATTCCGATCTTCAGCGCGCCGAATGCGGTAAACAGATGCGTGCGCATAAAGTTAGCCAGGTTGAAACGGCTTTCCGGTGAGCGAACGAACAATGGACGGCCTTTGTCGATCCCCGTAATGTTCTCGCCGGAGTAATATCCGTAGCTCAGCAGTCCACCGCCATCCGGGTCTGCTTCAAGCGCTTTGTTAAACAGGACGCTGAACAGCTTGCCGTTGTCGGCTTCATATCCCATTGCTTCAGAGAATTCACGGAACAATCCGATCCAGGCGTTGATGTCGCTGGAGCAGTTGTTGGCATGCACCATGCCCACCGGACTGCCATCTGGCGTCGTGACCATGTCGATCTCGGGATAAACTTTGGACAGCTCATTCTCCAGCACAATCATGGCAAAAACTGACGTGCCAACTGATATATTGCCTGTGCGTTTTCTGACGCTGTTCGTTGCGACCATACCTGTCCCGGCATCGCCTTCCGGCGGACATAGCGGGATGCCTGTTTGCAGGTCTCCCGCAGGGTCGAGCAGCTTCGCTCCTGCCTCCGTTAATGCACCTGCATGCTCGCCAGCGAGATATACCTTCGGAAGAAGGTCCTCGACCTTCCACGGATAACCTTTGCCTGCGATCAACTCATCGAACTGCCCGATCATGGATGGGTGGTAGTTATGTGTAGACTCGTCAATTGGGAAAATGCCCGAAGCGTCACCAATCCCGATCGCTTTATTCCCGGTCAACAACCAGTGAATATATCCTGCCAGCGTGGTCAGGCTATCGATACGAGGCACATGCTCCTCTTCGTTTAAAATCGCCTGGTACAGGTGCGCAATACTCCAGCGTTCCGGAATGTTGAATTGAAGGAGATCCGTTAGTTCCCTGGCAGCAACCCCCGTGGTTGCGTTACGCCACGTCCGGAACGGCACCAGCAGTTCACCCGTGCGATCCAATGCAACATATCCGTGCATCATGGCTGAAAATCCGATAGAACCGATGGTTTGCAGCGTGATGCCGTATTTCTGTTCCACATCCTGCTTCATCTCGCGATATGCGGTTTGCATGCCTGCAATAATATCCTTTTGGTTGTATGTCCAATATCCGTCTTTCAGGAGATTCTCCCACTCATAACTCCCGGATGCGATGGTGTCGAAACGTTCGTTAATCAATACGGCCTTGATCCGTGTCGATCCGAATTCGATGCCAAGTGAAGTGGTTCCCTTCGCAATCGCCTCTTTCATCTCTTCATGACTCATAACCATGGTTGTCCCCTCTCTGATCGCAGTTTTATAACCGAAGGCTGATCGTTATGTTGAAGCTCTAAAACTGCAGTGACTTTATGATGAATTCATGAATTCGTATAAAAATATTTCCTGCTGTTACGTCTCTCAAGTGAGAGAACAGTAACCATCCTATTTAAGAAGGCGCTTTCCTTTTCTGACAGCCTTAGTATATTTTTTGTACGTACATTTGTCAATAATATATAATAGTTATACTTACAATAAACACGATATTGCCTATTCCTGTGCTAATCTCTACTTGATTTAAGGTATGCTGTAGGGTACAGTTTCATGTAATAAGTCCAGAATTGTACGGTTCTTTTCGGAAAATATGCTGTTTCATTTTCATTAGAACAGAATCATGATAAAATATGTACGTACAACTATTTGAACAATACCGTTTCTATAGATGAGTAATGATGAAAGAAGTGGATTGCGTGAAGCCAAAATACCAGATCATTATTGACGATATAAAGAGCCATATCCTTTCGGGGACATATAATGTAGGCGAACAGATTCCGACGGAGTCCGCTTTGCAGGAGAGTTACAACGTGAGCCGCCAGACGGTTCGGAAGGCCATTTTGGAGCTGTCAAACGAAGGTTTTTTGAGAAGTGAAAAGGGTTCGGGCACCTATGTCAGCAACCAATACCGATCCAGATCCGGCGGAAATACGATGAAAAAGACGATCGGCGTCATCACAACGTACATTTCCGATTACATCTTCCCCTCGATCATTCGCGGCATAGAAAGCCGATTGAATGAGGATAATTATTCGCTGCTGCTGGCCAGCACCAATAATGATGTGGCACAAGAGAAAAAGGCACTGGAAATGATGCTTTCCTATGGCGTCGATGGGCTGATTGTGGAGCCGACCAAAAGCAATCTATATAACCCTAACATTGCGTACTATCTGTCGTTTAAGGAACAGGATGTCCCGTTCACCATGATCAATGCCTTTTACGAAGAGCTGGAGGTTCCCTTCTTCTGTCTGGATGACGTGCAATCGAGTTATCTCGCCACCCGGGAACTCATTGCCAAAGGACACACCCAGATTGGGCTTATTGCAAAAATGGATGATTTACAAGGAAAGTACCGGATGAAGGGGTACATCAAAGCGTTAGGCGAAGCCAAACTGCGGTTTCATCCAGAGCAGGTGCTTTCGTTCGATACGGCGTCGAAGCCGGATCTGTCCACCAATGTGGAAACGTTCCTGAATGAAAACAGGGAGGCGCTAACTGCCATTGTGTGCTATAACGACGAGGTTGGGCTGGAAGTGGTTCATGCTTGCCGGAGACTGAGCATATCCATTCCGGATGAGTTATCCATTATTGGACAGGACAATTCATACATCGCCAAGAATGCCAATATCCAACTCACGACACTAACCCATCCCCAGGAGCAAATGGGCCGTGACGCCGCCGACTGGGTCATCAAGAAGCTGCAAGGCAAAAAGGATCTGCCCACCAATACCTATTACCAGCCTGTCCTGATTGAGGGCGAAACGGTGAAGGAAATTGAGGTGGAATAACATAGTGGTGGATGCGCGTATTAACGTAAATTTCTTTCACCACAGACAAAGAAGGCCGTTGATTTTATCTACGGCCTTTTTTGTCCTTTATAAAGAGTAAAATAATCAAACTTTTTTCTGAATTTGTCTTCTCAATCCGAATTTATTCCGATTGATCCGCTTCATCATTTTCCAAACTTACAATCACACCGTTCCTCTCCAAGTTTTGCACAACCTGCTCTGCACGCTCATTCAGTGGGTTGTTGGCCAAATATACCTCAGTTAAATGAGGAATGGTTTCGAGCACTGCAATATCCTGAATGAGGTTATTTTCCAGATAAAGATGTTCTAATGTTGGATGGTTCTTTAGCGGTGTCAAATCCTGAATTTTATTATGGTCCATAATAATCCATTCAAGATTTGTCTTCTGGAGAGGTCTTAGGTCCGACACCTGATTGCCGCTTGCAAGCAAACTTGTAAGATTGCGTAAATTTTTTAAAGGTTCCAGACTTTTGATATGGTTATCGCTAATCAATAAACTCTCCAGTTTACTTAATCCTGAGAGTGGAGATAAATCTGTAATTTGATTCCCATCTAAAGCCAAGAAATTTATCTTTTTCAGCTTGGTGAGCGGTTTTATATTTTTGATGTTATGACCGGGCAGAACTAACTCCGCTATGTTAACCGCATATTCAAGCCCTTGGAGATTAGAAATCTTACTTTTTGCATCCATAGAGTACAAGGATTTTAATTTTTTCAAATCGCTTGCCTTTAGTTCTTTTTTAGCCGACAGCTTCAGATCTGCTCGAATGATTTTTGCCAAAACTGGATCTTTGATAACCGATGCTGCCAAAATTGTTGTTGTCGGTAATAATAAAAGAACCAAACAAAATACGATGATACTTTTTGCGAATTGATTAGGCATAGGAATTCTCCTTAAAATTAGTGTCTCAAACTTCATATCTTTCGCTGATACTTGCAGATCTTCATTGCTTTGTCCATCACTAAGGTCATTACTTACTTCACTTTTTCTTAGTCCGTTTGTTTTTGGTGAACCTAATTATGTACGATTCATGGCTATCTCCTTACATGATTTAATAATAAAAATATACCATGATCTGGAATGTAATACATTGAATAAATTGCTGTGCATAATTGAAGAAATCCCTGTCTCATTTCCATACAGCATTTCGGTATAACCAAAACTTTACTTGTTTCAGGTATTTGGAGATCGTATAACGTATCCAAAATGTAATATAGCCGTACGGATCTACTATCCCGTACGGCTATAACATGATTTATTCTACTTACCTATCTAAATTAGTTCCAGATCTCTTCGGCAATTTCCTTAATGAACGCAAGCTTGCGCCATTGCTGTTCCTCTGTCAGGTGGTTGCCTTCCTCCGTGGAAGCAAATCCGCATTGGGGACTCAGGCAAATACGGTTCAGATCGACATATTGTTTCGCTTCCTCAATACGCTTCAGAATGTCCTCCTTGCTCTCCAGCTCACCGAATTTGGAAGAGAACAGGCCCAGTACAACCTGCTGGTTGTCCTTCAGGAAACGCAGCGGTTTGAAATCGCCTGCCCGTTCCGTATCAAACTCCAGATAGAATCCGGAGTAGTTGTCGATGCTCAGCAGTGTTTGCGCAATTGGCTCGTAGCCCCCGCCTACTCCAGCAAACGTCGAAACGTAATTGCCGCGGCATACATGGGTCGTCACCACGAGGTCTTCCGGCAGGCCGGATACCACCGCTTCGTTCAACTTTGCGAGCTCGCTTGCATACTCGGCTACATTTACGCCGATCTGCTCCATGAGCGCCATGAATTGTTTATCGCAAAGCGCTCCCCACGTGCAATCGTCAATTTGGATACTGCGGCAACCAGCTTCATAAAAGGCCAAAATGGCTGCTTTGTACGCTTGGGCAATGTCCGAGAGAAGTTCTTCACGATCTGGATAAATGGACTGTGTGCTTTCCTTGTTGTCTGCACGGTCCAATTCGAACAGGAACTGTGCTGCCGCAGGAATCGATTGACGTGCAACAACATCCTCGCCTGCAATACCTTTCAGAAAGGCATAATGTGATACAAAGGGATGATGGCTGTAACCGATCTTCCCGCTCAAACGGGCTGTCTCCGGTCTGGACTCAGCACCGTTGAATTGGTAGCCTTGATCAATTATAGTCCGTTCCACTCCATCAAGTCCCCAGAAGAAGTCCAGGTGCCACCAGGAACGACGGAATTCTCCGTCGGTTACCGCTTGGAGACCAACCTCTTTTTGTTTCTGCACAAGTTTCACAATTTCCGCATTCTCGACTTCCTTCAACTGCTCTGCGGTAATGTCGCCGTTATGGAACTTCAATCTGGCTTCTTTCAATGCGCTTGGACGCAGGAAGCTGCCAACGATATCATATCGAAATGGGGTAACCGTACGTTGTCTGGGTTCAGTCTGAGTGCTCATAGGTCAATCTCCTCGCCGTAAATGAATTGTAGGATTACTATAGCACAACCCAGCGGCTATACCGTTCTATGAATGAGTTATAGCCGGTTATAGCTATTGGCTATAACGTACCATGTCTTAAACTGTGTTCGAGCATTCGGCTGTCAAAACGCAGCTCGTTTCCGTTCAAACGAATTGGACCCAACTTATACAGGTCTATAAACTTTGATATCTATTCCCGACTCTACTTGCAGCCCTTCCCCCACGAGTATATCACCATTCAAAAAAGACAAGGCTTTGCTGTTTGTGATGATTTTGGGAGAGGTGCGAAACAAAACGTCCTTCAGCTTCTTGTTGAACGTTCCATTATTTTCGATGTATATTTCACAGGCCTGCCCCGTATAATCCGTTCCACGAAGCATATATCTTGCCGATAAGTTATGCCTGTCGCCAACCTTTCCAATGATTTGGGTATCCACCCCTCCGTCAAGGATGATTCCTTCAAAGTACTTTCCTGTCACATGGCCTGTAAAAGAAATCATGACTACCGAATCGCCATCGTCATTTTGCAGATTAAGAGTCTCCCTGATCATCACATGTACTGTGAGCACTTCTTCCCACTCCATAAGAATCCCACCCCACATTCCAAAGATATGAATTTGTCTGCTCAATTACTATACATTGTCATGTTGCAATGGAGGTTTATCCAAGAATGGCCGATACAGATGAGCCGATAAAAACTTTGCCGTGATGTCGAGAACCTGAGGATTCCATATCCCTATTCCGTGATCCGCCCCTACAACCTTATAAAACATTACCTTCTGTCCATGCTCTTGTAGAGCCTTGTACATCTCTATACTTTGGTTGATATGGACCACGTGATCACTGTCTCCATGGATGATAAGAAACGGCGGAAGGTTTTGATTCAGATCCTGATGCAGTGGGCTGGCCTTCTTAGCCAATTCTACGTGATCATTCATTTTTCCCCCAATGAATAAGCCTTCCGGCGAGTCTGCAGCATCATGGTCAAGAATATCATTGTATTTGCCCAGCGTAAGTAGGTCCGAAACGCCGTAATAATCGATGACTGCGCTGACTTCATCGGACTGTTCCCCATACAAGCCGTTATTATATTCACCCATGGTCAGTCCAGTCATCAGGGACAGATGGCCGCCTGACGAATCTCCCCATACCGCTACGCGATTAGGATCCACTCCATATTCCTCTGCTTTCTTGCGCATGAAACGGATTGCACATTTCACATCCTCAACAGCTGCCGGAAACCTGGCGATATCTGTATCCCTGATCTCAACGCTTGCAATCACATAACCCTTGGCTGCAATATGCGAAAGATTCGGAATTCCGGTGTATACATTCTGTTTTCTCCAGGCAGAACCCTGTATGAAGACGACAAGAGGGAACCTATAGCCCTCACGGTGCGGCGTGATAATCTGCAATCTTCTCTCCACATCACCATATGTTGCGTAAACGACATCAGGATGGTAAGTACAAGAATAATAGGATCCACCCTCTGCAAACTCTCCATATATGATCTGGGTTCCTTCCGGCATTTCATTAGCTGCTCGATCCGCTGCTTTTTGATCCACGTGTCCCAACCCCTTGTATAATTTTATCGCCCAAGACGCAAGATGGTAACCGATTTCAATATTTGAAAAACAACATTACTGCCAATTTCATTTTCATAAGATAGTGAATTCGCTATGATATCATCCTTATGAATTAAACATTTTTATGTCCACTTCGAACCTCTAAATACCCGACTCAACAACTCACTGAATTGCGTAAAGAAGAAATGCTTTCGTGTAAGAACGTTTGATTTCTCTCGATTCCTCTGTTTTTACACCAAACCACTGCACTGAAACTATCGTAAAAATCATAAAATGGCAGCACTCTTTCCAGACCCAATAGGGGGCGAATGGATTGATAACCCTCTATAAAAGGCAGCCTTGTTTTCGGATTGGCTCTCCATATATATCGGTTCATTTTAGTAAAATCTATCTCCGAGGATCCACCACGGGCACTCTCAAAATCAATGATTCCAGAAACCTTGTTACCATTCACCAATATATTAGCGGGTCTGAAATCCATATGAACAGTGCATGGCCCATCAGGATCAGGCAAAGCAAAGAATACCTCTTCAAAGTGAAGGACACATCTATCGTACAACTCCGGATCAAGGATCTCTCTACATGGCTCTTTCCACTTTTCAAAATTATTTTTAATATGTAGTCTCCAGTTATTTTGGTCGAGAAACGTAAATCCATCCGTCACATGGTAACCGTATCCTGGCATCGGGACCTCATGGAGCATCGCATGATACATGCCGATCTGATAAGAAAGTTCCTCATTCACATCTTCTGTGCATGGTAATCCTTGAATCTCCGATAGAAGCAAGGCTCCAGTAGTACATTCATCCCCGTCCCAAAAGTCTAATACTCTGGGAACAGGTAGCGTGTCTTTTAACCTTTCGAGCATCTGATATTCACGAAACAGTTTATCCTTATTATATGGAATTTTGAGATACACGGTTTCTCTGCTAGCAAGAGTAAGCTTGTACACTTCAGAACTATAAGACTCTGGAACATCGTCTACAGTCAAAACATTAAGCTTTAGTTTTTTTATGATATTTTGAATAGGACTCATGTATGTACCTCCCCTCTATGTGAACATCAGAACAGAACGGCAATCCATTATCTTACATAAATTAAATTCTTGATTGAATACCAATATCCTTTTTGAGGGAAATCGTATCCCTATTTTTTGCATCAATATCTCCCCGGAGGCAAAAAAATCGCGTCCTCCAATAGGAGAACGCGATATGAAGCTGACTGATTTTGTGTTTCAGCATCGTCATTAACGCTTTCGGGCGACCACCGCAAGCCTGCCGTTTTCGGTCGAGTACTCGCACGTGGACAGTACAATAAGCTTGTCGCCATACTGGGCTGTTACACCCGTGTCATAAAGAGCGAGTTTTTTGATGTTCTGAACATACGAATCGAACTCGTCGGGTGTACTTACATTCCCAATTTGATAATATTTAAAAACGTCGTCCGATTTGCGATAAACTTGTGATTGAATAACAGCAACAATCTCATACTCTTCCTTTTCGTAAAGCGTGCTGAATTGGAACGTAGAATGCTCTTTATAAAAGCTTTCGTTTTTGTACTTCATTAAATCTTTAAACATCCAGCCGCTTTTCATGTGATGTCCATGAATCAGCAAAATGTCCGAACTGTTGGCCCGGCTATGCTCGTCCAAAAAGGGGAGGCCGCCTTTATTTTCCTTTTTATCAAAGTCATGATTGAGATAGTACTCCGTATCCTGTAGATTCTGCATGACCGGGTACTCAATGCGGGTGCCGTCAACCTTCAGCCAGCCGACGATGTCCGAATTCCTCTCGTAAAGATCCCGGAATTCGGGTAGCATGACCTGCTCATTCGCCTTATTGGACAAAAAGGAGGGGAATGTATCCCCTCCTCCTTTGTCTGACCCTTCCTCCCAAACTTTTGTCAGTTCTTCGATTTTCTGCTGCTCAGTATAATCCCGCAGGAGAGTTCTCCCAACACTGAAGAGAGAAAATACCAACACAAGGGAGGAAACGGCGATAAGAATTTTTCTAGTTTTGCTCAATTCCTTACCGCCTTTCCGATCACTGGATGTGCTTTTTCTTCTTATTACCGAGTAGACAGAATCCGATTGTCACCAAGGACATCAGTGCCAAAACCATATAGAAGATTGGCGATACGCTGTTGTCTCCGGTTTGCGGAACATCGTCGAGCTCATTATCTCCATTACCCGCACCCTTATCGGCTAAGTCGCTGACATTATCAACTCCGTTGTCAATGTTGTTAGTCTCATTGTTGACGTTGCCAGGCTTGGAATTGTCAGGTTGGTCAGGTACAGGGCTGACAGGGCCTGGATTTACCGGCTCCGGTGCAGGGCTGACAGGACTTGGATTCACCGGCTCCGGTGCAGGGCTGACAGGACCCGGATTCACCGGCTCCGGTGCAGGGCTGACAGGACCTGGATTCACCGGCTCCGGTGCAGGGCTGACAGGACCTGGATTCACCGGCTCTGGTGCAGGGCTGACAGGACCTGGATTCACCGGCTCCGGTGCAGGGTTGACAGGACCTGGATTCACCGGCTCTGGTGCAGGGTTAACAGGACCTGGATTCACCGGCTCTGGTGCAGGGTTGACAGGACCCGGTACGCCACCGGTGTTTATCGGCTTCATTGGCACATCGTATTTTACAATGTCAAAATCAACAGAAATCGTATCGCTCCTGTGCGTTTCGTATCCATCCTTCGTTACGATTAAGTAGTAATCCGCTTCAGGAAATACCATGTACGCATAGAGACCATTTGCATCGCTATCCTGCTCCGGGCTCTCGTTGTCATGCGGTGGGAAATTCGGAACTGAAGGAAGCGTTACTTTCGTATCCGGAATGCGGCCGTTATCTCTGTTCCGCTGCGTATCCGCATAATACAGTGTAACTCTGGCTCCATCAATTTTCTTCCCAGTGCTGGCATCTCCTGTCGTTTCATCATAAACCGTACCGTAAGGGTCAACCAATGCCTCGGAGATATTCAGCTCCCCGTCAGCTTTCACGTTCAGTTCTGTTACTTTGAAGAGCAGTTCCTCACCGGTCTCAGCTTTATAGCGAACTTCCATTGTGTACTTCTGCTCGCTTAGCCCCTCCACGGAGAAAGTGCCGTTCGAAGCCATCGGGAACGCCTTGGGATGGCCGTTCTCCTCAACATACTTGCCGTCCTTATCCTTCAAGTAGATGTGCATCTGGCTGGTGAATGACTCGTTGAACAGCTCTGTTGTTCCATCCAGCTGCTTGAACAGAACGATCCCTACCGCTGTAATGTCCGCCGGAATCGTCTCGTCTGTCACGCTGCCGTCTACATTTGCTTTTTGCGTGAACTCGACAGGCACATCTTTCCCGCCTACCTGATACCACTTTGTATATGTGATTGTGTAGTCCGTATCCGCTGTGGCTGGGATCGCATATTCACCCTTCTCATTTGTTTCCGTTTGAAGCTCCTTGCCGGTCTTCAGGTCGGTTATCGTAATGGGTGCATTCGGAATGACTTCTCCTGTGTTGTTGTCACGCAGTACGCCTTCCAGATACGGGCGGGTATTAACAAAGTTTGCTTCAGCCACATTTTTCTCTGGAATGATGCCTGTGCGAACGAGACTTTCAGGATCTGTCACATAGCCGTCTTTCGCATAATCATCCTGGGTCACTGTATATTGGAGAGACGCCGGCAGTCCTTGCACAACCAGCGTCTGGCCGTCTGTAAGCTCAAAGGTCTCTCCGTTTTGGATTGTGCCGTTGCTTCCGTCTGACTTCTCATAGACGTAAGATTCGCTTGCGCCCTCTCCTGTGAAGTTGAGGGTGTACTTGAACGATTTCTTTTTATCGTCGTCTTTGCCTTTAACTGTATTGCTGATGAACAGGCCGCCCTTCAAAACCCGAATGTTCGTGAAAGGGGCAATTACATCCTTGCCCTCCATGATTCCGGTATGATACCGTTCCTCAGGATTGGTCATGTAGTCATCGGCTGTGTATTCCTTCTGGGTAACCGTGTACTTCAGATCCTTAGGCAGATCCAAAATATTCAGAGTCTCTCCATCCTTGAGTGTGAAGGATTCACCAGACTTGATCGTCCCCGTGCTGCCGTCCGATTTCTCGTAAGAATAGCTTCCGTTCTTGCCTGCATCCTCAAAGATGACCGTGTATTCGAACTCCTTCGTTTTATCGCCGCCATTGCCCATGACCGTATTGCTGATGGTCAGCTTGCTGACGATCCGTTCATTGATGAAGTCCGCCTTGTGATCGCCTTTATTCACGATTGTGTCGGTCAGCTCTCTCGTCTCCGGCGTGGTCGTGTAACCGTCAACGGTCGTGTAATCGGCCTCAGTCACGGTATAGACCAGACCCGCAGGTAATGCCTGGAGCGTCACAGACTCCCCGTGTTTGAGGGTAATCTTGCCACCGCTTTTGATTGTACCAAACGTATCATCCGACTTCTTATAGGTGTATTCTCCGTCCTTACCTTCGCCCTCGAAAGTCACGGTATATTCAAAATCCTTGGAAGAATCGCTACCGTTCCCCTCCACCTTATTGGTGATGGTCAGCTTTCCTTGTGCCGGTGTAGGCACAACCAGCGGATTATCAGAGGTTACTTTCACGCCATCTACCCAGATGGGCTTTCCAGGCGTATTGCCTACATAAACCTGATAAATTCTTGTAGTCGGCAACCATGTCGTTGTGTCGATATACGTTTCCTTCAACTCATAATACCCTGGATCGGGGAATAGCAGATTGAGTTTCCCTCCGCTGTCGGTTGTTCCTTTCGCAACTTGAGTCCCGCCGTCTTTTTTATAGAGTGTAAACTCCACACCTTTTAGCGGATTGTTGTCGGGATCCACCTTCCTCAGAGGCAGAAGGGCATTGGAGCTTGAACTTCCGGCAACGTCTGAATTGTCCAGCGTGCTTTCACTTCTGGCACTGACTGTTTTCAGCTTGTCATCGCCCATCAGCTTTACTTCGTTACCCATTTTGTCGCCAGCTTTTGCTTTGGAAGGGTCAACCTCCGTTTGGTAGACAAACTGGTAAAACTGATTAGGGTCATCCATTTTAAATGTTAGCACCGTCGTGCCGTCCGCGCCTGGGACAGCTTCTACCTGAACTTCACTATTCGGGTCGCTGAGATCCAGTGCTTCTCCCTCTCGTTCCAGTGCTCCGCTGGCAGACAGCTTAGCCCGATAGACGGCCATACTAGGTGCTGTTAGCACAAGCTGTCCATTTTCTTCATAGCGCAGATCCATACCTGCACCTATGGTATCCTGCAAATATACACCCTGTGTCATGTTAAATGGAGGGGTATAGTTTACTGTCCATTCGAGTACTCCTGGAACTGGCTTCGTTACTGACTTGCCAAGGGTTTGAACTGGTACAATAACTTTGCGCTGTTCAGTGAGAACCTTCTCCACACCACCCCATGTCATATGGAGATCGGCTTTGTTATACAGTACCTGCTTGTCTATGCCGCTTGTGGTGTATTCATCCAAATACTTCTGCAGGGCAGCGTTGGAAGGTCTAGCCTTCACCAGAATGATGTATGGACTCTCCAACTTCGAGAAAGTGAACGTCCCCTCGTTTCCTTGATGTGAAAAACTGACTACATGCGCACTGGTACCTGGTTCAATACGTGTTCTGGCATCATTCCGGACACCATACTCTGTACCTGATCCATTGTCCGAAAGTCCTTTCCAAAGCTCAAAGTCCTCACCTTCAGAAAACGGAACGAATTCCCAGCCTTCGGGCAGTGTGTCCACCAGCTTGATATTGCTAATGACTCGATTACCGCCATCCTTGGCCATTTCTTCCGTGTTATATCCGGGCATGTTTACCCCTAAACGGAATGTGACCGTCTTGGTTGTTCTGTCATAAGCAGAAATGGTCCATGCTTCATTGTTATCGTTTCTAATATAGTTGCTAACGTTATTCGGGCTTACATTTTCAAGTGTACCATCTGCCTTCAATGGCTTCGAGGCAAAGAGCATATCCTTGTTCAGCATGCGCAGATGAAGATTAACAGCGTTTTCCGTCATTTTTACGGTATCACCATCTAACAGAAGAGCCCGATTCCGAATCGTTTTTCCGGAATCGATATTCTGCCTGAAGAGGATATCCGGGTTGGTCTCCAGTGTACGGAAGCTGAAAGATGCGGCCATATCCGTATACCCAGTCACCTTGATTAAATCTGCCACCACTTTACCGTCTACGGTTAAAGGAATAGCTTTTGTCGTAAGTCCGGTTGCTGTGGTCTTCAAAGTCCCCTCATGATACTGCTTCCACAGCTGATACGAGTTAACATTGGCCTTAATTTTTGCAATGGTTTCCTTGCTCACTTCGCCGGTTGCATCCACCGCGTTGTCCAAGACGTTTAAGTCTCCACCATGTACCAGCACATCGTATACCGCTGCATCAGGCAGGTTATACTGTGGCGTCAGATTCACGGTCCAGGTAACGCCACCCAAGCTATAATCCTCGGTTGAAACGGCGCCTGTTTTGGTAAAAGTGTGCGCGCCGATGCTGACAATGGCCTCATCAGTCACTGCATTAGGCCTTGTACCGGTCACGACATCGTTGTTTTTTATGCCATTAGGTGTATCCAGACTCCAGTTGGCACGAGGATCTATTCTGAAGCTTGAACCGCTTGTT
Organism: Paenibacillus xylanilyticus; assembly: GCF_047246825.1. Classification (GTDB taxonomy): domain Bacteria; phylum Bacillota; class Bacilli; order Paenibacillales; family Paenibacillaceae; genus Paenibacillus; species Paenibacillus xylanilyticus_B. The sequence continues at coordinate 655,243 of NZ_JBFOLB010000003.1, forward strand.
ACCTTGCTCTTAATCACTAATTCTACTTTACCGTTGATATTCCCAAAGGAATACATGCTGTTTGCATCTGGTGTAATAGGCTGTACCTCAGATGCAGTGTTATCCACCCAAGTCTGCCATTCAGCTGATATAAAGTCCAGCCCAGCAGGTAATACATTTGTAATAGTAAAGTCCTTTAACCCTTTTTTGTTATATTGGTTAACTGTGACCCTCCATGTAATGGTTTCATTCGGATGGTCATATGAGGCACTGGCTTGAATCCAGTCGGGAGCAAAAGAAATCTCCTGACTTGCCTGCACCAACATAAGATTGTCCTGTCTCAGTTCCACTTTGCCATTCATATCCCGGTGGCTGCGACCAAGATTGCTTGGCGGATTCCGATACTCGTAATAATAAGCTTCCTTGGGAATCCATGTTTTATATTCAACCTTTGGATCCAGACCTGTTCCCTCCGGAAATAGGTAAGTCAGCGATCCGTCTGCCCCAATGACTGGAGTTACATTTTGGCCATTTACTTTGAATGAACCCTCCATATAGATGCCGCGGACATTTCCGGGGTTGGTATTATAGGTTGTGGGATTCGTATAGAATATCTTTCCGTCCAATGGTAATTGAACCGTTTTATCAAACTGATCGAATGCAGACACCGTTGACTCCCAGGTAATTGCACCCTCTACCAACTGGGCTGGTTGAATCCCCCTGTAACTATACTGATCCCATCTAATCATTCCAGGTGAGCTTAACGTTATGCTGTATGCTGCTGTAACATCCGGGTTCTTTAGCTCATATGCTCCCCCGAAAATCGAAATAGGCTTTGTATCACCGTAATTCATGCCTGTTACATCCGAATTGGCAGTGGTTTCGAAGCCAAAGGTAACCCCTCGTCCGACACCATTAAAAAACCAATCATCACCATCAAACACAATTTTGATGCTATTCGGGGTGAAGGAGGCAGTACCGAGCTGCTTCACACCCATATCGGTTGTTGCCATTAACGGCTTGGTAGCTGTCGGCAGCACCACTTCATTGAAGTAGGTATCCCTTCTTAACTCGATTGAGTCGCCCTTCTGAATGTACTTGGTCGTGTCATTCTCATCCGGCGTGTTTGCATAATCCCCTTTTACCGGCACCTTGAGGCCCTCTGATTTGAGGGTAAATGCCTGTCTGCCTTGGATTGTACCGCCTGGAGCAATGTCAGTTCCCTGCGTCACCTTCAGCGGAAAGGTTGAATTAGCATCCATGAACACTGCCGTTTTTTCCGTCGGAACTGCCGCCATCACTATGGAATCGTTCGGCACATCGTACACTGCGTCAGTCACTGGTACCGGTTCATCTGTGCCCCGCAAATCAGTTTCGCTAATGACCGCTGCCCCAGCATCGCTTGGCTCGCTATCCGCATATGCAGTGACAGAAAATGCCACCGTCTGTAAAACGAGCATCATTGCCAGGAAGCAAGAGAGTATTGCCTTACCCATGTTGCGTTTTTGTTTCAAAATACCTTTCTCCTCCATTTCCAAAACTACCAAAATTCATTACCAGCAGCCTGATCGTCCCGATCACACTAAACCGAATGAATTTCTTCTATTTCCTTGATCCCAGTAGCCCTTTGCCTTATCGAAATCTTGCAGAGTTCCCTCCTGTTCACCTCCTCCATAGATCGTTGGCTCGTAAAAAATACACTTCGGTCCGAGTTTCCACTCTTTCTTGTTTAGTTTAAAAAACGAGTCTCTACAAAATCTCAACAAACTGGACTTAAATCATGGCATTGAACTATTTGAGGATCTGTTTTGATAGGAAAGGGTTTCTTACTTGCTTTGCTTTATTGGGGGAGATTATCAATTGAAGGAGAGTATTTAAGTTTTAATCATACAAAAGCATAAAAAACACATCCTGGTTTGGGATATAGCACTCTCCTAGATAAACCCCTTCATAAATTGGAGGTTTATCAATAGAAGAAAGCTATTTTCCAAAAGGATGTGCTTTCCTGTTTTAATATAAGGTTTGAATAAGTTCTATACTATGAAGCTTTCGCTGCAACAGCTTTTTGAATCAGAGCTTTTGCATCGTTAGTGGAGAGGCCTTGTTTAGGCTCGAGCAAATTGCCCTCTGCTGCTCCAAGAATTCCTTTGTCAATCAGGTTAGCCAACGATTTAACCGCATAGGCAGACACGGTTTTGCCATCTCCAAAACCAGCAATGATTGCAGCAGCATCTTTATCCGAAGCTGGATTTTTCAACAATTTAGCAAGGATGGTAGCCGCTTCTTCTCGAGTGATATCACGATCAGGATTGAAGTTGCCACCAAAGCCTTGAATGAATCCAGCGTGAGTCGCTTCAGCGATCGCATCCGCATATGCAGCATCAGCAGCAACATCCTTGAATGTAGGTGCTGTAGCGACTTCGTTTAGTTTCAACATGTCTACCAGAGCACTTACAAAGTCAGCACGGGAGATGAATTCAGTTGTTACAGGTGTCTCTGGTTGTTCTGTAGGTGCAGCTACGTTCGTAATACGCGCTTCTGTTTCAGCTTGAATCGCACCGCCTTTATACGTATCTACAATGTACTGATAGAATACATCCAGATCGATAGGACCTGCCAAGGATGATTTGGCATCCACCAGCACTTTATAGTTATCTCCACCTGCGGCCATAAAGTTGTTAACTACAGCCGTATATGTTTTTGCAGAATCAATAGGTGTGCCATCTTCAAGACTAAGACTCGTCACACGTTCTGCAACTGGCTTATTGAAATCTGCCGTATATTTCAGGCCAGAGATTTGTAGTGTTTTGGTGTTTGGTGTACCGTCTGCATTGGTTCCCCATTGCTGCTCCAACAAGGTTTGAATTTGTTCACCAGTCAGCTCAAGTTTCACTAACGTATTGCCAAAAGGTTGGATTTTGGCAAGATCAGCAAAGGTCACATCGCCTTCGGGCAGATCCGCACGAATACCACCTGGATTCATAAATGCAAAGTCAGCTTCGCTTGCGTTATCACCAAAGTCTGCTTGACGCATAGCATCTGCAATGAGGTTTCCCAGAGGTGCTTCGTTATTGTAAGCATCTGTGCGAGTGACAGAACCATCTGTTGTACCTACTGGCTTGGTTAGCTCAGGATGCTTGTCCAATGATTTTTTAATAATAGCCAAAGATTCAGGGTCTTCTTTTACACCCTCTTGGAAAGTCGTTGTAACTGTAGCTGATTTTTCGGTTACATCCCCAGTCGTAGGGTCAATCATCAGCTTGATATCTTCGAATGCCGTACCATAAGAATAAGCCTGAACGACCAATTTTCCATTCACTTCACCATTAGCCAATGCATGATTGTCACCTGCAACGATAACGTCAACAGGGGAATCTGCTGCCAAAGCCTTTGCTAAATCAGCTGCTTCTCCAGTGGTTACGCCTTCTTTGGTCGTTGCTGGATCATGCGCCAGGACGATGATCGTCTCTACACCTTGATCTTGCAATTCTTTTGAATATTTATTAACGGCTTCAACTTCTTCTTCTGCGCTTAAGAAACGCACGCCTGCTGTACCCGATGGGGATACTTTAGCAGGTGTAGCTTTTGTCACCAATCCGATAAATCCGATTTTGACGCCGCCCACTTCTTTGATCACATATGGCTTAATTAATGTTTTGCCAGTGGAAGTCTCCACAACGTTTGCATTCACATAATCAAATTTTGCACCCGCATGAGTGACCTTGCCTTCTTTTGGATCAAGGCCGCCAAAGATTTGTGCTTTTAAGGCAGCAATCCCTTGGTCAAATTCATGATTGCCCAAAGAACCTACGTCAAAGCCCATCATATTCATCCATTCCATCGTAGGCTCATCCCGATCGAGAGACGAAACTGGAGCAGATGCACCGACAGAGTCTCCATTATGGAAGAGTAGGGAGTGTTCATATTTGGCTTGAGCCTCTTTTAGATATGTAGCTAGAATTGGAGCCGTTCCTACCTTTTTATCACCAACCAATGATGTGGTATCCAATTGACCGTGCAGGTCATTGATCCCGATCAAATGTACTTCTACATCTGTACCTGCAGCAGAGACTGGACCTACCGCGCCGAATAGTTGAGAAAGCAATAATGCAGTAGTAGCCACACGAATGGTGCTTTTACCCAGAACTTTTTTCCATGACATGAGTTAAAAAACCCCTCTCCAATTTCTGATCCTGAGATATTTTAACATAAATCAATTCATAAAAATCGCGAATTTTATCAAATGGATGTAAAAGATTTCAAGATTGATAGAGATGGGATATATCTGTATCTGGCTCTACACCAAAGTTTGTGCTTGGGGCTTCGATCTATTCTAAAGGGGGATTGTCCCACATCCAAAAGACGTTTTTTTTGAGGAAGTGGACAGAAAAAGAGGGCTTCGATTTTCTCGGCTTATAGCCTCTAACGGGCAGATTGATCGTAACAGCGTACGCTTGGATTACATCTTCTCTCCATTTACTCATTTCATTCACTCCAATCGAGAATAAAATTTATTGTAAATGTTCGATAATATAACATTTAAAATCTATTAACCACTTTATATTTCAAATTTTTTTAAAAAATAAGTAATTAGACCTGATCAATGTAAATAAAAATTACATAAAACCCATTGCTTTCACTTAAATCTCCACTATAATGTTAATAAATCTATCAAAGTAGAAGGGGGAAGTGTAAACAGTATGATTAGCAACAATAAACTACGAATGATTAGCGTAGCATTTACAGGGATACTTCTTCTTTCACAGCTGCCAACATCAGGATATGCAGCAACCGCCGCGAGCACCAGTACAGAGCTGAATGAATTTGTTTCAGCTAAGTGGGCACCGAGCGACTTCCTCACGTCCTCTAACGGAAAAAGTGCAGTACAAGCAAATGAACTCGTACAATTGTTAAACGAAGCAGCAGATGCGGCGGGTTATGATCAAGACATCACAAATACATTAGGCTCCACCGAAATCAAACGAGAGAATGCAGCCATTTTACTAGACCAAATTATAGATGTACCTTTTTCGGAAGATATCTCTTTTCTTGATGTGAAAGAAAGCACCTACCAACCCTCCATTGAAGTCATTGCAACATCAGGAATTATGAAAGGAATATCCTCGAGCAGATATGGCTTCGGCCAAACGCTCACATACTCGGAAGCGGCTATCGTTGCCTATCGACTCTATCAATATTTACAGCCGTTTAGTCCAATAGAGGCTTCAATCACCTCAATCCAGGACGCGCTTAAGTCTGGTAGATTGACCTCAGAAGAGCTTGTAGACCTTTATTTGGACAGAATTGGGAAATACGACGACAATGGTCCGAAGCTTAATTCGATTATCACAATTAATGAGGATGCCATCGAGCTTGCAAGAAAGCTTGACGAAGAACGAAAGGAACAAGGAGCGCGCGGACCACTACACGGTATCCCCGTCATCCTGAAGGACAACTTCGATACAATGGATATGCCAACAACCGGTGGCTCTCTGGCACTGAAGGACAGCATTCCATCCGATGACGCTTACCAAGTGAAAAAACTCAAAGAAGCTGGCGCGATTATTTTGGCTAAGGCTAATTTGCATGAATTTGCTTTTGGCTATACGACGTCCAGCTCGCTTGGCGGACAAACGCTTAACCCTTACAATCTGGAAAAAGTACCGGGTGGCTCTAGCGGCGGGACAGGTGCTGCCATTGCTGCTAACTTCGCAACTGTAGGGATGGGGAGCGATACTGGCGGCTCGATCCGAGTGCCTTCCTCATTCAACAGCCTGGTCGGCATTCGCCCTACCATTGGACTATCAAGCAGGGACGGCATTATGCCGCTTGCTCTAACTCAAGATACTGGTGGCCCGATTGCTAGAACCGTAGCAGACGCAGTTGCAGTTCTTGATGCTACCGTTGGTTACGATCGAAACGACGAAACTACCGCAAGCGGTATCGGCCATTTTCCCGACACCTATTCAGATTATTTGGATGTGGACGGCCTGCATGGAGCAAGGATTGGCATCGTAAGGGAAGTATTCGGTACCGATCAAGAAATTAATGCCGTAATGGACAATGCGATTGACGAATTGAAGCAAAGCGGGGCGACACTAATTGATAACGTTGCTATTCCAAACTTTGCAGAAATCAACAACTTCGAAAGCTTAAGCAACTGGGAATTCAAGTTCCAGTTCAACGATTACCTGGAGACACTTGGAGCCAACCGCCCTTATGATACTTTATCAGATATTATCTCAACGGGCATGTTCGATACATCCATCGCTAAGCAACTCAAAGACCGCAATGCTAAGGAAACCATGGATGACGAAGCATACAAAGACATCATCCTGTTCCGTACAAAGCTGGCTCAACAGGCCGTTCTGAAAATGATGGCTGACTACGATCTCGATGCGCTTATTTTCCCAACTTCGGCTGAACAAATCGTGGAGATTGGCGGAAACCAGACGATCGGCAATGGATTTAAGCTCAGTTCCTTCACCGGCTATCCTACCGTAACGGTTCCGGCAGGTTTCACGAGCGACAATATGCCGGTCGGCATGGACTTCTTCGGACGTCCATTCAGCGAGCCAACTTTGATTAAGCTTGCTTATTCCTACGAGCAAAACACACACCATCGTCAGGCTCCCAAGCTTACGCCATAACTAACCACCACTAACGACAAACAGCTCTTTTATGATGATATTAATTGTAAATGAGCTGATCTCATAGCTTTTCCCTACTTATGATACGGTTCATTCCGGTTTATCTTCACTGCGCGATAAATCTGCTCCACCAGCACCAGCCGCATCAACTGGTGCGGCAGGGTCATGCGCCCGAAGCTCAGTCGCTGCTTCGCGCGGCGCAGTACCTCATCGGAGAGCCCATGGCTTCCTCCGATGACAAACACGACATGGCTCGTCCCATACGTGCCGAGCTTGTCGATCTCCTCTGCCAGCTCCTCGGAACTCCAGAGCTGGCCGTCCAATGCGAGCGCAACGACATGCGCCTCGCTCTTCACATGCGCGAGGATCCGTTCCCCCTCGCGCTCTTTTACCGCCCGCACCTCAGCTTCGCTCAGGGTGTCGGGCGCTTTCTCATCTGCGACCTCGATCATCTGAAACTTGATGTACGGGGCGAGACGCTTGGCATATTCCTGTATGCCAAGCGTCAGATATTTTTCCTTCAATTTGCCTACGCCAATAATCTGAATGAACATTAATCCATTTCCTCCTCATGATCCAGTCCCGTATGTATCTATTTATGAACGATGCTTCGACACACCTATGATCTCACTTATTAAACCTGCATCAGCATACAATACCATCAACCCATTCCCCCAAAAACACAAAAAGAGCGCTCCGACACGCTCTCCTTGCTTCTTGCCTGTGATGTTCATACCGGATGGCAGGCGAGCGAGTGTGCCCATAAGGGACGCCTCTGCTGCGGATGCCTACACAGTACGCTAGACGACCAGAAACTCGGCCTTTTGTTCGCACTCGGCGCACTTCGCAGGCGGGTCCCAATCGGCAAATTCCGTCTCCTTCAGATCAACAATATCCGGAGCGTCCTCATACTCATCGACAAACATGTCAATGGCAATGTCCACGTGTTCTTTGCATACTACGTACATCCGTTCAAGCATCCTTTCTGTAACCAGCTATGCTCCCGATTCACAACCGCTTATCCATACAGGATAGCCACTTCTCTGTTCTATCACACCTGCGGTGGAAAAGAAACCCCTATCCCTTATTTATCGTGTTTAACTCCCAATAATCTTCCCCAACCGACAAAAAACAAACCAACAAAGCGTTCTTTTTCGACACTATTCCATGTCCCTAAGAAACGCTCCAATGATTCCATACTACGAAGCTAATAGTGTTTCGAAACATTTATTTTCCAGTCTGTCTTTCTGTCTTTCTTACTTCAATCCCGATTGTGCCTTGGTCAGCAGCTTGCCGCTATGGAACGCCAGAACTGCGTTGGCGCCCAAATCACCAGAACCCTTATAATTATAAACCACTGAATTTTCCGCCTCACTCAGGGCCTCACCTTCACCGCCAACGATCTCTTTCACTTCATCATACGTCATGCCCACTTCAAGCTTCTCGTATTGGGCAAACGTGATGAGTACACCATCTCCCTTGCCGGCAGATCCGTTACTTCCTGAAGCAGCAGAACCATTCCCACCCGCTTCATTTACCGCTGTTACCGTGCTGTTCAGCTCGTCCAGCTTCTTCTCCAGCTCTGCAATCTTCTCATCCTGTTCTACGCTCTTCTCACCTTGTGAGGCAACCTGCTTCTCCAGACCTGCAACTCGTCCCTCCAAACCACTGTTATCCGCAGATCCGGATGAAGACACCTCAGATCCACATGCAGAAAGTACGGACAATGACAGCAGTAATGCCGCTCCTCCGAGCGATTTTTTCACCAAATGTTTCATCGAAATAAGCTCCCCCTCTTCCAAACTGGTCATTCCAATCCAGCCACGACAAATGCATGTTACTCGCATAATCGTGCAACTTGGCACGTTTTGAAATAGTCTATCATAGCCTTCACCTTCTGTATCTGAGACTTTGGCTCTGGTTCATTCCACATATAGAAAGGAAAATAAAAAAAATCCCCGATTCATGTCAGAAGGTTCCACCATTCCAGTGAATGGTGTGTCGCTTCTTCCACAAGCAGGGGACTTCATATCAAAAGTATTCCCTATTTCTTTTACTCCGGTTTATCCGTCAGCTTCACCGATACCTTCTCGGCATTGCCGTCCCGGTAAAAGGTCACTTCAATGGTATCGCCGATCTTCTTCTCATCGTACAGATATTTCCGTAAATCGAGCGTAGAGGTAATTTTTTGCCCGTCAAATTCAGTAATGACGTCATTGAGCTTCAAACCCGCTTCGGATGCCGGACCAGATGCTTCAAGCACCACTACGCCACTATCGACGTGAGATGGCAGCTTCAGATCCTTGCGCTGCTCGTCATCCAGTGGAGCATATGGATTGCTGAGATCCACGGTGTACACGCCCAGGTATGGACGGGATACTTTGCCGTTTAGCAGCAGCGAATCCACGGTTTTCATCACTTCGTTCATCGGAATCGCGAAGCCCAGGCCCTCAACGCCTGTATCCGAGATTTTCATCGTGTTGATGCCGACCACTTTCCCGTTCAGATCGACCAGCGCACCTCCGCTGTTTCCTTCGTTGATCGCTGCATCGGTCTGGATCACATTCTGCTCCCAGTCGTATACACCATCCTGATTAATGGATACCGGCAGAATGCGGTCTGTATAACTGACAATACCGGATGTCAGCGTGCCGCCCAGACCAAGCGGATTCCCGATCGCGAGTACTGTCTGACCACGCTGCAGCTTGCTGGAATCCCCGATCTCCGCTACTGGACCAATGCCTTTGGCGTCTTCTACCGACATCACTGCAATGTCACTTACGCGGTCTTTGCCGACCAATTTTGCCTTGTGCGTTTCGCCTTCGACGGTCACGATCTCCAAATCACTTGCACCTTCGACTACGTGGTGGTTGGTCATGATATAGGCCTTGCCATCTTCCTTCTTGAAAATGACACCTGACCCGAGCGCCGAGTCTTCCATGGACAGGCTGCCACCTGTCTTATGGTTCACAATGCTCACCACCGAAGGACGTACCTCAGCTGCCGCCTGAATAATCCGGTCGTATGGGTCAGCGGTCTGAGCCGCCTGCACGTTTCCTCCGTTCCCGCCATTGCCTGTAGCGTTGGCGAGAGGCACAGATGCGGGCTGCATAATGAAGCTAAACAGCGTAACGGTCACGATGGAACTGATTACTGAACTAATCACTGCTACCTTCACGGTGGAGCTGAAGCCTGAGCGTGATCTGCGCGGATTTTGCCAGCGGTCCCGCCCACCGGGACGGATAATCTGAAGTTTGCCTTTCTGTACAGGCTCGGCGCGTCTTGATACTTTGGTTGAATAAAAATCGTCTCCGAACAATCCCATCGTGATCCTCTCCCCTTCGTTGTCACGCATCCAGATCCTGACTGCCGCCTGAACATTGTGGCATGGCCAACGATGGTGTTCTCACATAGCCCACTCCGCCGACAGATGAACCTTCCGAGCGCTGTTACTCAAATTTTCTTATTCCTCTTCCAAGGTGAAAATTTGTTCACAGCCGTATACTCCCGAACCAGCTTTCTTTCAGAAAACTTTCAGGCGAACACTTCGTTTCTTCAGGTTCCTTCTGTCGCCTCCGTTACGTGAAGACCCCAACGGTTTTCCATGCTTTCTAGCATTTTTCAAGGTTGTTTTGCATATCGCTGCATCCCCGCTATCCCGAAATGAAGCGTCTATGTACAACAGAACGGGCACTCCCATCCTGTCCGTGACTCTATCAGCAACGTTCTCGTATTCTACGACATGCCAACTTCCCGAACAAACAAGCCTATTTCCAAGGCTCCATATATACTAAACACGCCAAATTCAAAAAAGTTGCATATTTACGAAGATTGACGCAAATTTCTGCTAAAACGGACTTACCAATAACGGACCTACAATAAAACGTCCATAGTAACTATCACCACAAAATCCGGTTCGCTAAGCGCACTTTTACCAATTTCCTAAGAACTTTTTCAGTTCATGAAGCCACAGATTTCAGCATACACGCCTCACAACTCAAATTATAGCGGCAAAAAGAGGAATGTTTTCCATCCAGCCTGACTACAATAATAGTAAAAGACCAATTCGAAGGTTCATAGAAGGAGGATTTACTTATGGAACGCACACGTACCCTCACAGCAATGGATGAGGTTCATATGGCGGCCAAGCTGGCCGATCTCAAAGAAGAACATTACCGTAACACTCTAGCGCTAAGCACCATCATCGAGCTGTTGATTGACAAAGGCATTCTGACCCGCGAGGAAGTGGAACGCAAAGCCGCCGAGCTCGACAGCTTTATGGCTCACCCACCCTATCCCATGGCGTAGGACGGTCATAATAAGTATCACAGAGTTTGAATTCATGATCCTTATAAAAACAACCCCGGCTCTCCATGGCTTCACGCACGGTCATTTTCGCCAAATCCATCATATTGTGATCCCGGCTGAGATGTGCCAGATACGTGCGCTTGATGCGTCCGTTCATCAGTTCACTGAGCGCTGCCCCTGCCGCTTCGTTCGACAAATGCCCGATGTCGCTCAGAATGCGGCGCTTGGTGTTCCATGGATACCGCCCCATGCGCAGCAATTCGACATCATGATTCGCCTCCAGCACCAGCACATCGGAATCTGCGATCGCATCGCGAACCTTGTCGCTCATATATCCGAGGTCTGTTGCAACGGACAGCTTTTCACTCCCATCATCGAACGTGTACCCCACCGGTTCCGCTGCATCATGGGAGATGCCGAAAGACTCCACGCGCAGAGAGCCAAAATCATGCTGCTCCCCCGTCTCAAACACCCTCCGGTTTTCCTCTGGAATCGCCCCAACCGACTTCTCCAGCGCCGCCCACGTATTCGTATTCGCATAGATTGGTAAATTATATTTCCGAGACATCGCGCCTAGTCCTTTAATGTGATCGGAATGTTCATGTGTAACCAGAATCCCGTCCAACTCCGTTCCTGAAATCTCCCGTTCCAGAAACAATGCCTCTAGCCGCTTCGCACTAAGGCCCGCGTCAATCATGAGTGATGTGCCCCCATGCTGTATGACCGTGGCGTTCCCTGTCGAACCGCTGGATAACACGGTAAAATATATCCCCATAACGCATTACTCCCCTGATTTGTCTGTCTTGGGACTGAATACATCCCCACTGATGCCCTGCACGTACAACACTTCGCCACTTTCCAGCACGAACCGCCATGCCGGCATCGCTACCTGCATATCTGAATTAAACAACTGGCCGTAATAGCCCAGCTGAATGTCTTTGACAATCGCATCGTTCGGCAAAAAGTTCTCGATCAGCGTTCCCAGCGCTTTCGGCGCCGGAAGCACCTGCTGATCGCTCTCCTCCGCGGTTGTAACCCGCACCGGAGTCTGACGGTAACCCGTAATTTTCTGATCGCTGTAGAACAGCTCCAGACTGACATTGAAAAGCGGCCATTTCCCATCTACAAGCGGATGAAGCACAAAGGCCCCATCCTCTGTCATCAGCTGATCCAGCCGATATGTGCCGATCTGCGGAATTTCGTTCGCCAGCACGTCCTCCAGCTCCCTCTGCGAGAAGATCAGCTTACTGTCCACCGGCCGCTCAAGCTCGACCTGAATCCCTGTCTTGTCCTCTTCTACAAACTCATAAGACAGCTTCGGCAGCTTCGGTGTTTCGTTCGGAATGGGCGCCAGCACCTGAATGCCCTTCTCTTCCATCGCCTGCTGCGTATTATCTGCCAAGGAGGTGAAGTCCAGATTGGCTCCGGCCGTCTCCCGCGCATCCATCCAGATCTGGTAACCCAGCACCAGATTAAGCAGCAGGAAGGCATAGATCAACACATTTTTCGCCCGTCCCCAATCCAAAACTTTCACCTCCGTTATTTGATATAAAACGACTAATCTCACACTGGACCACTACGCGGTCAGAACAACCTTCCGATCGCTGTTACCCCCAGATTTCTCGAACTCCCCTTTATAAGGGGAAATCCGGTGGTAGCGTATGCTTCCGAAGTAGCTTTCTTTCAGAAAGCTTTTAGCGAACGCTTCGCTTCTCCAGGTTATTTCTGCCCTCTCCGTTATGGTGTGATCTTACACCTCGCTCGGATATCGAATGACTCCGGTATCTAACAAAAACCTATCAAGATACGGTGGTCTCCTCTCCATTGCTGAAGCGGATGACCCATACCGGGATCAGCTTCAGGCCTCCCTCAATGGTAGATGGGCGATACGCCGGGTACACATCCACCACCCGGCGGCTCTCACCAGCTACCTTCTGGATCAGTGCCTTCAGCTTGTCTCCACCAGGCAGCTTCACGGACTTCTTCGTCTCGGCACCTTCATTCAGGTATTCCAGCGAGCGTTCATAGCTGGACACCGTTTCTTGCTGCATCTCCATACTGATCGTGCCGAAGCGGAACTGCACCGAATCCATGATCGGGAAGCTGCCGTAATATTGCTGGAACTGAAGCTGCGTCTTGTTGTCCGCAGTGTCCAGCATCATGCGCGAACGGCCTTTCCAGCCGCCATGCTGATTCACAAAATCCACGGCAGACAGTGCGTCCTTCGCCGCATCAATCTGTCCTGCAGGCGGAGCCGCCGGATCAGTATAGCTGATCCAGCGCTGATCCTGCTTCACTTGCAGACTTCGTTTACTGTCCGTATAAATCTCCGATCCATCCTTTTCCCGAATATTCCGGGTCATGCTGGGATCGAAGAACAGGCTGCGCTGCATCTGCTCCACGGTGAACTGGCCTGTCGGCACATCTGCCTCAACCGCATCCAGCGCTTCCGCCGGAATATAATATCCACCGTCCATCAACGTATATGGCGTCCAGTTCGTACCGAAGTCGACATGCTGCTGCACATCCTGTACCGTCAGGTCGGCCTGGGTTGCTTCGTAGACTACATCACCCTTGGCGCTGAAGAACAGCGCATGGGCTTTCGTTTCATTTTTCGCGGTATAGATCGCGATCCGATTAATCGTTTCCCCTTGGAACAGGGAGTCCGTACCGAGCCGCATCACGCGCTGCAACAGGGCAACCGGAATGCCTTCCTTGAACGACAGCTCAATGCCGGGGTTGCCCTTGCGGAGCTGATCCCAGTTTACGGACTGTACGGTACGCCGCTGAAAATCATCGAATGTCCGACCTTGCAGACGTGAATAGATTAGCTGATAGAAGGTATTCCCTGGGTAAAACACGGTATGTTTGTCCTCTCCGAGATGAATCATCATCTGATCGGGGAAGATCAGCTCTTCAATATCGCGCTCCTGACCCATGTTTTCGGTCTTCACATAGTTCGTCTCTGACGTCACAATTGAATCCCCGCCACCAGGCAAACGATAGATCAGGAAGTAACTCTGCACCAGACTGGCGGCGACGAGAGAAGCGAGCACCAGGGATTTAATCCGTTCCTTCAAGGTGCTCACCTCCTTCTTCACGCATTGGCAGTGTGAATGTTACCGTGGTGCCCACATCTACCTCTGACTCCAGAGAAATGGTCCCATCATGGGCCCTGACAATTTCCCGGGCAATGGATAGCCCTAATCCTGTACCACCCATACTGCGGGAGCGAGCCTTGTCCACCCGATAGAACCGTTCAAAAATACGATCCAAATCCCGCTGTGGGATTCCCATTCCCGTATCCGATACCGAGATCGCAAGTGTATGTGCATCACTGCGTCTGGCAGCAATCGTGATCGTGCCGCCCTCCAGCGTATACTTCAGCGCATTGGACACGACATTATCCAGAACCTGATCAATCTGGTCCCGATCGAGCGGCACTTCAGGAATGCCATTCTCCACCGATAACACGGGTTGAATATCCTTCTGATGCATCTGGAACGAGAATCGGTCTGTTACCTCCTCCAGCATGTCCATAATGTCGGTTGGCTGTTTGCGCAGCAGGGCTTCCTTGGAGTCGAGCCGGGACAGATGCAGCAGATCGGTAACCAGTCGTATCATGCGCTCCGTCTCATTCTGAATCACGCCAACGAATCTCCCCGCCAGCTGCGGATCTTCAAGTGCTCCATCATCCAGTGCTTCCGCATAACTCTTGATCGTCGTCAGCGGGGTACGCAGTTCATGCGATACATTCGCAACAAACTCGCGCCGGGATGCCTCCAGCTCTTCCTGCTCGGTGACATCCTGAAGCACGGCAATCGTTCCGGTAATACCCAGCTCACGACGATGAACCGGCGTAAATGTCATGCGAATGACTACAGGGTCCTCCTGTCCGGCTGGTGCGATCTGCAGCAGCGTTGAACCCGTAAAACCACTCGCAAGAGCTTCCGCATCCTCCGGATCAATACCGAGCAGGACGGCAAAATGCCTTCCTTCAATATCCACAGGGCGCATACCCAGAATGCTGCTGGCGCGGCGGTTGACCAGAATGACTTTGCCATACTCGTCGGTCGCAACCACACCATCACTCATGTTCGTCAAAATGGACGTCAGCTTCTCTTTCTCCTCTTCGTTCTGAGAAAGAGCGTCCCGCAAGCGACTGGTCATGTAGTTGAACGCCCGACTCAGCTGTCCAATCTCATCCGTACCGAATACAGGGGTCTGCTGATCGAAGTTGCCTTCCGCAACCGCTGTTGCCCTGCGGGTGACTTCCTTGATGGGCTGCGTGATCGTATGCGACAGAATGACGCCGAGCACCGCGGTTAACACCAAGGCGATCAGAATGCCGGAGATAAAGATTTTATTGATTCCCTCCATGGTGGAATACAGTTCATTCATGGAGGCGGCAATGTAGACCGCGCCGATGATCTTGCCGCCGGACATGACCGGCTTGGCAACGACCTTTTTGCGGACATTGTCCTCGTCTACAATGTATTCCTCGTTATCCCGGATGCCTTGCAGCGCACGGCTGACAACGGTCTGGGTATTTTTGCGACCCACATAATCGGAATGTGAACTTAAGGAAGTGGTTAGCACTTTGCCACTGGCATCAAGTACCTGAATCTCGGCACCGTTAATGTTGAACAGGTTGTTCACCAGTACGCGCAGATTTTCCGTTTTGTCCTCACCAGCCTCCGCTTCTCCGCCGGTCATGGTCTCACCCACGAGAACAGACAGCATCTCCGCTCTTGCCTGTAAATCCTCAGTGAAGTTGCTCGTTAAGGAATTCTTCATCGCACTTACAAAATAAACGCCGATCAGTTGCATCGCAATCAGAATCAGCAGTACATAGATAATAATCAGTTTCGCCTGAATCGTTCGGAAGAACGAAAATCGCGAGAAACGCCCCATTATATCCCCACGCTTTTGGGACTGCGCACGAGATAACCCAGCCCGCGGCGAGTCAGAATCGTTTCCGGTTTGCTCGGATTCTCCTCAATCTTCTCGCGCAGACGACGGATCGTGACATCCACGGTACGTACATCCCCGAAATATTCATACCCCCATACTGCCTGCAGCAGATGTTCCCGTGTCATGACTTTGCCCGAGTTCTTCGCCATATAATAGAGGAGCTCGTACTCGCGGTGAGTCAGATCGAGCGGTTCACCGCCTTTGTAAGCTGTATACATGTCCATATCAAATGCCAGATCGAACAGCCGCATGACCTGTTTCTCATCGTCCTCCGGTGCTTCGGCGATCATCGCAGGCTTTTGCCGTCTGCGCATCTGAGCCTTTACCCGTGCGAGCAGCTCGCGTGTACTGAAAGGCTTCGTCACATAATCGTCCGCACCCAGTTCCAGCCCGAGCACTTTGTCGATCTCTCCGTCCTTTGCCGTCAGCATAATGATCGGCATCTCCAGATGAGCCCGTACCTCGCGGCACACATCCATGCCGTCTTTACCCGGCAGCATCAAGTCCAGCAGCATCAGATCCGGTTTCTCGGATAATGCCAGTTCAACTGCACGAATGCCATCAAAAGCGCAGATGACCTCGTACCCCTCTTTTTCCAAATTAAATTTCAGAATGTCCGCAATGGGCTGTTCATCGTCCACCACCAAAATCTTCCCCTGCATCGGCTGTATTCACCCCTATATCCTGCTTGATCCGCTCTAGCGGTCTTTATCTCTTTTTGAACGATCTTATATAGAAATATAACTCTAACTATTTGATCTGTAATGGTACCTTTACTTTATAGTTTAACATACCTGAAGGACAGTCACATCCCGATCCATCGATCCAAATGCTACAAATTGAAAATATTTTACAGAATGAAAAAACAAGGCCGGCATCTCAGCCAACCTTGCTCCTGATTACTTGTATTTAATTGAGGTAAGTCATTGGATTCTCTGGCGTTCCGTTCTTGATAATCTCGAAATGCAGATGCGTTCCGGTCGAACGACCCGTGTTGCCCATAACGCCGATGCTCTCACCTTTTTCAACCACTTGTCCAACCTTCACGCCAATGCTATCGAGGTGGCCATACAGTGTTTCATATCCGTTACGATGGTTAATGATAATGACATTGCCATACCCGCTCTTCTGTCCTGCAAAAGTAACCACGCCTTCATCGGCAGATTTTACATCCCGGTTACCTACCAGGTCGACACCTTTGTGCTGACGACCCCAGCGTTGTCCGAAGCTGCTGCTCATGGTTGCGTTCGATACCGGCCAGGCAAATTCGCCTGTACCCTCACCGACTACTTTGGTTCCGCTCAGCACCACTTCCGTAACAGCTGCCTTGATCACTTCCTGGCCCAGCCATTCTTCCTTGATGACTTCACCATTTTCCTTGGTTACACGATATTGCATACTCTTTAATCCGCTTTGTCCAGGACGTACCACTTTCGTTGTGCCCGCTTTTAACTCAGCACTCTTCCGTACTTCCACCTGTGGTTTAATCTCGATTTGTTCCACGACCTGCTCAACCGACTTCACCGTAACTGCCGGTTTTGGCACGGTCAGCGTAAGTTCGTCCCCGATTTGCAGCGACGTTTCCTTGATGCCCGGATTGTTTGCGCGGATCTCGCTTTGTGTAATCTCATACTTTGCCGCGATGGAAGAGATCGTATCTCCTTCACGCACCACATAAGTTACGGGCGCATCTTTACCAACGGTTAAAGCTTTAACCGCCTCGGATACATCCCATATTTTGTTTGGATCCGCTTTGACTGCCTCTGTCGCCACATCTTCCTTGATGTCCACCGACTTCAGCGTTGTGCTTGGCCCTTCCGCTTTGCTGGATGAGTTAGCCGATACCGACTTCGTCTTGAGCGAACTGCGCACAGCCGATGCCGATATGTATTTGTTTTGCACCTGTTCCAGAATGGCATCTGCTGTTGCCTGGTCTTTCACAATGCCAATAACTTCGCCATCGACCTTGAGTTCCACACCTTTTGCATATGCAGTCAGCATGTCATCCAGTTTGCCCAACGTCTCTTCGCTGTTCACTTCAGGCTTGTACGCTTTTACCGTTTCGGTCGTAATGCCATCTGTGTTCAGCACCATTTCCGCTTCAGGATATTTATTTTGGTATTCCTCGGTTTTGTCTGCAAATAGTTTCTGGAGCTGCGCTTCATCCGTAATGCTTCCAATCTCGTTCCCTTTGACCATTACCTTGTAATAGGGAACCGTGTTTGCAGCAACGTATTGCTTGCCTGCGAATCCGATCGATGCAGCGATGAACACACCGCATGCCGCTGTTATGATCCATTTACGCGAGGCCAGAACGCGCTTTTTATTCACACTGAAGTTGGACATGCTCATGTTGTTTTTGTCTTCGGCCGTCCGGTGTTCTCCGGATTGTTCGTGTACCCGGTTTTTGCCCGGTTGGCGTATGCCTCTGAAACCTTTCATGATTCTCTCCTTTTCAGCACTTCTCAGTTCGCATTTCTGTCAAGACACACCCATCCGTGTCTGTCTCATGTTTGTCGATATTTTGTATCTGGGTGTCCGCAAATCAGGACTTTAGCTGCGCTCATAAAAGTGTCAAAATTTTAACCTTTTATCACACCCGTATACTTTAACACAGGTTTTACACTCTTTTCAACTCTAGGCGTCATAGCTTAAAGCCACGCCCCGCTTGGTTTTCCTGTATTATCCATAACATGGCAGTGAAATATTCTTACCCATTATGCCTCCGATTCAGGTATACTATGTAGTTTCGATCTAGTTTTAAGACTAGGTTCTAAGACCCACAATAAGGTGAAATTATTTTCATAAAAACACAATCAAAAATCCCTCACCAGATGTTCTCCAGTAAGGGATTTTGTAAACATGAAATAGGTAGATGAACTCGATTGCTCTCTTAGTCTCTTAGCATGAGATTGCTGGAGCAATATTAACTCACTTTAATGAGTATTCGTGACTATCTCTTATTCGGCTTGGAGTACTTCCATCAGGTTATCGTATTCCTCACTGGTCAGATACTTGGAAATCACCTGTTCAATGTCACGTAATTCCTGCTCGGTCAGGCCATCTTCCATGGCACCCGAGATTTGCTGCATTTCATTTTGGGGCAGCTTGGCCATAAGCAGACTGAAGATCTTCTCCTTTTCCTCCAGTGGCAGCTTGTCTTTTGTTCCCGTAATATCATCTGGTGATACCACAATCGCATCATTGCCTGAAGAAGCAGAATCGCTGGAGCTTTCGCTTGTACCATTGCCAGCAGCTGTACTACTCCCACTCTCGGTAACACCTTCTGAAGGCTTATTGGTGTTTGCGTCTACGCTGTTTGTGCCCGTGCTATTGCTCTCGTTTCCACCCGCAGAGACAGATCCCTCTGCTTCATTTGAAGCGTTATCTGTATTAGATGCACCATTTCCGATGCCTGTACCATTACTGTCTGTTCCATTCCCCATCACCGAAATGGCGTCCTCTGGAACCTCTTCTTCTTCGGCTCCGGCCGGCTGATCGGTTGTTCCTGATCCGGGTTTGTTCTCCTCGCTCGCTTTGCCACCCAAGGCACCCTGGAACATGGCTGTTAACCCCAGCGGCTGACCTTCCCACTCAATATTGAAACTCGCCAGCAGCGATTTAACATATGACTGTACAATTAATCCGGTCGTCAGCAAGGTCAATGAACTAACCAGCATGACGGTAAGTACGATTTTGACAAACCATTGAAACAACTTCATCCCTGTTCTCCTCCTCCGATTTTCCAACCTGCCTGCAGTGAGCACGCCAGGTCGTGACTATACTGTTAATCAGTATTGACGGAAATCTCGGGATTATATCAGGAGATATGCGAAAAACCCCAGTCATCGCTATTCAGGCGACAACTGGGGTTCTATGAATCAACTCTACGTTACACGTAGATTGGAAGAACTTGGTTCGTTTGTTCACGGTTACGACCTACGGAGAAGATGGCAATTGGAATGCCTGTCAGCTCGGAAACACGTTTCACATAGTTCTGTGTGTTCACAGGCAGATCTTCGAGTTTCTTCGCTCCAGTGATATCTTCACTCCAGCCAGGCATCTCTTCGTATACCGCTTCACATTCAGCCAACATTTTCAGACTAGCTGGGTAGTGTGTGATAATCTCTCCGCGGTATTTGTATCCTGTGCAGATTTTTACCGTTTCAAGACCCGTCATAACGTCCAGCGAGTTCAGGGACAATCCCGTAATTCCGCTGACACGACGAGCATGACGAACAACAACACTGTCGAACCAACCGACACGACGCGGACGTCCGGTTACCGTACCGTACTCATGTCCTGTCTCACGGATTTGGTCACCTACTGCATCATGCAGCTCGGTTGGGAATGGGCCGTCTCCTACACGTGTTGTGTAAGCTTTCGCTACCCCAATAACTTGCTGAATACGAGCAGGGCCTACGCCGGAACCGATACATACACCACCTGCAGATGGGTTGGATGAAGTAACATATGGATACGTTCCTTGGTCAAGGTCCAACATCACACCTTGTGCACCCTCAAACAATACTTTTTTGTCCTCATCAATGTAGTCGTTGAGCACAACCGAAGTATCACGCACGTAAGGACGCAGAATTTCCGCATATCCCAGGTAATCTTTCAGAATTTCCTCTACATCTACAGGCTCACCGCCATAGACTTGCTCGATAATGCGGTTCTTTTCTTTTACCAGATGGCGCAGTTTCAGTTCGAACTCTTCCGCATCAAGCAGGTCAACCATCCGAATGCCTGTCCGAGCCGATTTGTCCATGTAAGCCGGGCCAATCCCTTTGCCGGTTGTACCGATTTTGTTTGGACCTTTGCTCTCTTCTTCCAGTGCATCCAAAACCATGTGGTATGGCAGGATGATATGTGCACGTTCACTGATGGACAGGTTTTTCGTTGTAAAATCATTATCATGAATATAGTTAATTTCTTCAATAAGTGCCTTCGGGTTGATAACCATACCGTTACCGATTACACAAGCTTTATCCGTGTAGAAGATACCCGATGGAATCATCGTCAGTTTATATTTTTTGTTGTCGATCAGAATCGTGTGTCCTGCGTTATTACCACCTTGGTAACGAGCGACCACGTCTGCGCTTTCAGCCAAATAATCCGTAATCTTACCTTTACCTTCGTCTCCCCATTGCGTTCCCACTACAACTACCGTTGACATCGTACATACCTCCGTGGGTGCCTTGCGCACCTTTGTATTGGTCTGTCCGTCCTCTATCTCGGCAGGAATTTGAAGTGAAAATACCGGCGGAGAAGCGTGCTAACGGACAGTGAAAATCTCCCCCCGTGTTACATTGAAAGGAAGGTTTTCGCTGCTTTAACGCAGCAGTTCTAGTGTACCAGTCCCCTTTTTCAAAGTCAAATGAAATGGCGAACAATTGGTAATAGCCATACTCTAATGTTCGGAATTGACCCTATATTTCGACGCAAAAAACCGGCGCAGCCATCAAATCTTGCTTGACGGCTAACCCCGGTTTGATTGCACGATTGGAGCTCAGGCTCCATATATCGTATTTCCAACCTATTTATAAGTTTATATCAACTAGTTATTGATGATAGCAAATTCTTCTCTACGATCTAACAAAAGATATTGAATCTATCTTTTACATAGCAAAGGCATCATTATGCGCCCTCTCATAGTTAACGAACTTATTGAAGTTTTTGAGGAACACCAGCTCAACCGTGCCTACCGGACCATTACGCTGTTTGGCGATAATAATCTCGATAATATTTTTCTTCTCGGTTTCCTGGTTATAGTAGTCATCCCGGTACAGAAACGCTACGATATCGGCATCTTGCTCGATCGAACCCGATTCCCGCAAGTCACTCATCATCGGACGTTTATCCTGACGCTGCTCTACACCCCGGCTCAGCTGGGACAGGGCAATAACCGGAACTTCCAGTTCCCGGCCAATCTGTTTCAGGGTACGCGAGATTTCCGATACTTCCTGCTGACGGTTCTCGCCTGCTTTGCCACGACCACTGATCAGTTGGAGGTAATCAATCAGTATCATGCCAAGGCCTTTTTCTTTCTTGAGACGACGGCATTTGGCACGGATATCCGCTACTGTAATCCCTGGCGTATCATCGATGAAAATGTTCGCTTCGTTCAGGGCCGCAATGCCCATCGTCAGCTTCTGCCAATCTTCATCACCTTTGAAATCACCCATCCGCATGACACCCGCATCCAGGTTTGCCTCGGCACAGATCATACGCTGAACGAGCTGTGCGGCTGACATCTCGAGACTGAATATCGCAACCGTCTCCTGCGCCCGAATGGCTACGTTCTGCGCGATGTTCAAGGCGAAGGCCGTCTTCCCTACGGAAGGACGTGCAGCTACAATAATCAAGTCGCTCCGTTGGAATCCCGCGGTCATTTTGTCCAGATCGATAAACCCGGACGGAATACCGGTTGTGGTGCCCCGATTCTGATGCAGTGTCTCTACACGATCGAATACTTCCATCAATACATCCTGAATGGCTATAAAGCCACTACTGGACCGTCGGTTGGAAATCTCCAGAATGCGGCGTTCCGCTTCACCAAGCATCGCTGCAACATCTTCGCCGCCGGTATATCCTTCGCTGACGATTTGTGTAGCTGTACGGATCAAACGCCGCAGCATTGATTTTTCTTCAATAATCTGTGCGTAATAATCCACGTTGGCAGCTGTCGGTACACCATGAGCCAGCTTCGCCAAATAACTGACGCCGCCGATATCCTCCAGCTCGCCTTTATCCTTCAGACGCGAAGTCAATGTCACAAGGTCAATCGGCTGATTTTCCTCGCCAAGCTGAATCATCGCCTCAAAGATCAATTGATGGGGCTTATCATAGAAATCCTCGGTTTGCACCCGTTCCATCGCTGTAATCAGGGCCTCGCCCTGCAACAGGATTGCACCCAGCACCGCCTGTTCGGCTTCCAGGTTCTGCGGGGGAATCCGGTCGAATAACATTTCGCCGCCCATCTTACTCCTCCGTTACCTGTACCTTCAAGGTAGCCTTCACTTCAGGGTGAACCTTGACGGTTACTTGCGTTACACCGAGTGTACGAATAGGCTCGTCCAGCTCAATTTTGCGCTTGTCGACTTTCAGCCCTTTTGCTGCCAGAGCCTCTGCGATTTGTTTGCTTGTGATTGCACCGAACAGTCGGCCGCCTTCGCCGGATTTTGCTTTCAGTTCAGTCACTTCTGCTTCCAGCTTTTTGCCGAGTGCTTCCGCTTCTGCTTTCTCTTCCTGCTTGCGTCTTTCTTCAGCTGCATTCTGGTTGTCCAGTGTCTTCATGTTGCCATCCGTAGCCGGACGTGCCATTCCCCGTGGCAGAAGGAAATTCTGTGCGTATCCCTCGGATACTTCCTTCACTTGTCCTTTTTTTCCCTGACCTTTTACATCTTTTATAAAAATGACTTTCATTCGAACAGCCCCTCTTCCTTTTCGATTTCAGCCAGTACGTCCATCAGCCGTTTTTCTGCCTCTCCAAGCGTTCCTTCCAACTGCACGGCAGCATTGGTTAAATGTCCGCCGCCGCCCAGTCGTTCCATGACGACCTGAACATTCATGCGCCCCAGCGATCTCGCGCTGATGCCAATCAGTCCATCCGGTCGCTCGCTAATAACAAACGAAGCGACAACATCAGTCATGTTCAGCAATGTGTCCGCCACTTGGGCGATCATCATCTGTGAAATCTTGCTGCCAGGGTCCGTGACCGCCAGCGCAATGTTCCCGTATACCATTTTAGCATGCTTTATGATTTCTGCCTTAGCAATATATTCTGACAAATCCTCTTTCATGAGACGCTGGATCATTATGGTGTCTGCACCACTGCGACGCAGGAATCCTGCAGCCTCAAATGTCCTGGATCCGGTATGCAGTGCAAAATGCTTCGTATCCACGGTAATCCCGGCAAGCAAAGCCGTTGCTTCAAGCGGAGTAAATTGTACCTTGTCATGAATATATTGCAGGAGCTCAGTCACAAGCTCTGCCGCAGAAGAAGCGTACGGCTCCAAGTAAATTAATACTGCATCGTTAATAAATTCTTCCCCGCGGCGATGGTGATCCACCACCACAACGCGAGTCGCCGATTGCACAAGCTTTGGCTCCATGGTCATCGAAGCCTTGTGGGTATCCACAACAACAAGCAACGTATGCTCGGTCATCATCTGGGTTGCCTGCTCCGGTGATACAAAGGCTTTGGACAATTTCTCATCCTTGTTCACCTGTTCCATCATTCGTTCAATGGACGGGTTGGGTCCATCAAGCACAATGCGTGCCTCTACATTGTATAAGCTGGCAGCCTTCCATACCCCGATGGAGGCACCGATTGCGTCCATGTCAGGCATTTTGTGTCCCATGATGAGCACTCGATCGCTCTCCTGCATCAAATCACGCAAAGCGTGGGCGATAACCCGGGCTCTAACCCGTGTGCGTTTCTCCACGGCATTGGATTTCCCGCCATAGAAGGACAGGCGCTGCCCCGACTTCACAGCAGCCTGATCGCCACCACGTCCAAGCGCCATATCCAAACTCGACTGTGCCAGCTCTCCCATCTCACTGATGGTATCCGAACCAAATGCGAGTCCAATACTTAGCGTCATCGGAACTTTGAGATCTGCCGTCATTTCCCGCACTTCATCCAGAATGACAAAACGGCTCTGTTCCAGCTCCTGCAGCGACTTATGATTCAGCATCATTAGATAGCGGTCCGAAGAAAGACGGCGTAAATACACTTCATATCTTTTCGCCCAGGACGTAATCTCGCTCGTTACACGCGCGATAAGCGCAGTCCGCTGCTGATCATCCATCCCTTGTGCTGCCTCGTCCAGGTTATCCAGCACCAGAATCCCCAGTGCAATGCGTTCATTTTCATATTTGTCGCGCAGAATTGCGAGCTCCGTGATCTCGTAAACATATACATACCGCTCCTGCGGATTATGGATAACGCCATAAAACCGGTCATCCAACTGGAACTCGTCATGAAGTTCCTTGGCCGGTTCCTTGGTTCCATCCTTTTTTTCTTTGGGCTGAGGAAGTTTTGGGAAAAGATTCTGCAGCGGATTGCCTACCATTGTTTTTTCCTGAAACATCTCCCCGACGAAGCGGTTGTGCCACTCTACCGTACGATCCTCGCTGTACAGCACAATACCGAACGGGAGCATGCTGATCGCTTCCCCCTCCATTCGTTTAATCCGAATGGATAGGCCGTTAATGTAGTCGTTAAGCTCACGGCGGAACGCCAGCTCCGCCTTTATCATGACGATTCCCAGCGCCGAAGCCAGTATCAGACTAATCAAACCAAGCGCCCAGTTATAGATGGTTACGAACATAACAAGCAGAAGCAGCAGTATGAACGCCCATACGGTATAGTAGCCGTGCCAGCGTTTCTTCAGAAATTTAGGCATGACTGATCACCCTATCGTTTTGGTCTCGATATTGCCTCGCGAAGCGGGAACGCCAGATCGATAATCCCGATAATCCGAAGCGGCCCAATGAAGAAGACCGCAACCGCCAGCAAATACGGTATAACCGGATTCCACTTCTTCGCATGTGCCAAAAAGAAGAAGAATCCGATGGCTTGAATCATGAAGCCCAGATTGATCAGGGGCGACAAATTCATCGCAATCATGGTCCAGTACGTTCCGTCACTCTGTCTGGAGATGACCTCGAAGAGCAGTGCCAGGAAATAATACCAGATCAGGGCACGGGGCATACGCCATTCGCGTGCAGGCGGCAGCTTCGATACGGTTACACCCATCACATTCAAAATAGGACGAGCAATAACATGCGTGATAAGCGACATCACCATCGATGTCACGACCAAAGCAAACGGAATCATGAGCTGTGTCTGCCTAGCCACATCCTGGGTCATTTCAGGCGTCCACACAAACCCATTGACCATTTGGTTGGATGTATTCGAGAGTGGTTCAATCGTAAGTCTAACCACATCATCAATGTAACTCGACAGATCGAATTGGAAGATGACACTTCCGATCAGTAAGAGCAGCAGGTACTCTGCCAGCATGGCCCCGGTACCCGACAATAATGCGAACAAGGCTGATTTCCTTTTCTTATACGCATTACCCATAATGATTGCAGGCAGGGTAAACAGCAGTAACAGCAATAGATAAATCGGATGAAACACAACTAATATGACCGCTACCGGAACAAGGTGCCATATAAACGATTTTACAGATAAGGAAGCATACAAAATAACGCCGGGTACCATCATGAAAAATATGGCGAGAACCGATAAAGGAGTTAACAGCGAAAGCAGCAAGAGCAGATAAACCGCACTCCAGACGGCTGACTTAAAGCTAAATTTCAACAAATTCACCTCTTACGCATATGATCTTCTAGCGCGGATATATCCTGGTACCAGTCTTCAAGCTGGTGACCTTCCGATTTGTGCTTTTTCAACTTCTCAATTAACAATGCATCCAGATCCTTGAAAGGAATACCGAGCCTGCGGCCCAATATGTAACTACTCATCATCAGACTGGCGAGACTGTCCCCGATTCGGGAGGTACTGCCTTCCCACAATGCTTTGAACAATCGGGATACCTGGTCAAGTACTTCGGTTTTCAGCCATTCAATCACTTTAGCGCGTTTGGCTACATCCAGTTCTTTAGGCATATTGGCGAAAGTCACTCTCCCCGAAAAAGCTTTATTCTCCATTATAGCATAAAAAGGGGGTCCACAAAATCATCCCCCATGGCAGGAACCTGCCCGCTCTTCTTATGCATTCCTCTTGCTTAACATGATACTGAGAGGCTCTGATTATCCGCGTTCACTCAACCTTAATTTCATTTCAAAAGGGCTTATTTGGCCTTCATGGATTCTTTGGACACAATACCTTCACAATACTCAATGATCTGACTGCGCCGCACAATTCCGATAAATCGATCCATATCATCAACTACAGGTACAAAGTTCTGGACCTTGGCCAGATTGATTAAGTCTTCCATGTTGGCGTCAATAGATACAGGCTTAATGTCGAGACGAAGAGGCACATCTTTGAGCAAAAATTTTGAAGCGTTTTCAAATGTGATCTTTCCCTCAGCATTCTTCATATACCACAGCAGATCACCTTCGGTCACCGTTCCTATATACTTGCCTTCCTTATTCAAAATGGGTACCGCCGTAAACCGGTGATATTCCATCCGTTCCAACGTTTGCCGCAGAGTAGAATCCGACGTTACACAAGTAACCTCTTGCTTAGGCAGCAAAAAAAATGCGATGTTCATACCCTTACGTATCCTCCTTGTGTATTTCTCGTTCAAATCATGCCTCAACTTATATTATACGGATCAAAACGCAAGATGTTCCAAAAGGTTGAAATCGCCTTTCCAATGAAAAAAACAGCAGCCCGCTCATAAACGTACTGCTGATTGTTGTCATGCATACAGCGCCTGTATGGAATTGATTATTCGATCGCTTGCCGGTCGGGAATCATGACTTCACCGGCTGGGGTCGATTGATCCATCCAGTTGTTAATCAGCTCTTTGGCATATTGGACATCCTTCTCATCCGCTTGACCGTAATAGATGCCGTCTTTCCGCATTCCCTCTCCGAGAATGGTGAAGCTCGATATTTGTGGCTTATCCTGAGTCATGACCTGTTTGGCCAAATCCGTAATAAAAGATGGCTGCATATCCGTCTGGAAATTCTCTCCCATGATCTGAATCAATTCCGGGATCTTGGTGATCTGATTCAAACTAAGCATTTCATTCGCCATGGCGTTCAGGAAAATCTGCTGCCGTTTAGTACGATTAAAATCGCTGTCTTCGCGGTATCTTACATAATACAGGGCTTCCTGGCCGTCATAGATCGGCTTTCCGCCTTCAATCGTGAACTGCACATGATTGGGATCCTTGTTTACGATGTCCTCTTCAATCGGCAGCTTAATACCACCAAGTGCATCAACGACCTTTTTGATTCCGTCAAAATTAATCGTTGCATAATAGCCTACATCCGCATCAAGGAACTTCTCCACCGTGTTGATGGACATATTCTCCCCTCCGAAAGCGTAGGCATGCGCGAGCTTGTCATAATCATCTACGCCATCCTTGTCGGCATCACGTCCAACAATCTGTACATAAGTGTCACGAGGGATGGATACGAGCAATACGCGCGATTCCTTTGGCCTGACGACGGCATAAATCACCGTATCCGAGCGGCCACGTGTTTTCTCGTAAGCACGTTTGTCTGAACCGAGCAGCAGAACAGAAAATGGCTCTTTGCGATAAACGGTCGGATCAGGCGTTTTATTACCCTCTTGTGGAACATACGACTTCGATAACTGGCCCTCTACGGAGCCTGCCAGGAACAGATCAAATGCAGCTACAGCCAGCTGCTGGCGAAACAAATACCCGCCAATCAACAAAACAACGAGCGACACGAGAGTTATATATATGCCTTTTCTTCTTTTCTTCTTCTTTTCTTTAGTTCTGCTTTTCATTCATCGATTCCTTCTTCACTGTCAAAATGAAATTCGATACTACATACCATTAAACGTCTGGAACTGCTTATGACACGGTGCTCTCTGAACTTTTCTCTATCTCGGACAGGAGCAACGCTCATGCTCGTTCTATTTTAAACATTGCTACAGGACGAAAAGTTACAATACGGTTAAATTGAAAAGAACAGCACTTCCTTTTGGCTCGATCAAAGGCAGGCTGTTCTCTTCAGATTATACGTATATCTATTTTATCGGGTCAATTGGTGGATACTGTATTTAAATCTTTGTTTCTCTCTCTTCTACGCAAACGCCCAGTGATCAAGGCTGCTGCCAGCGTCAGCACGCTGAAAATAACGGCAGACCAGAACAGCCCGTTGTAGCCTTGCCCCGTCGTTTGATGAACGGCCTCGAGAAGCACATCCCGGATACCCGGGTCGGGAATTTGAGACATTCCTTCCGTCAGACTCGTGACATCACTTCCCGAAGCTCCGCCTGCTCCAGATGCATACTGCTGAAGCGCTTCTGGCGGTACCTGAATCCCCTGATCGGCAAGCCCTGTCTGAATATTGGAACCCAAGTTGGAGAACGAGCGGGCGAGAAATCCTGCGAAGATGGTAGGCGCAATCGCCATAGCCATTTGGCGGAATAGGGAACTGGTGGCTATCGCTATTCCTTTGTTGTTCTCGCCCGCCTGTTCCGTGACAAGCACGTTAACCGGTGCCCCCAGCATCATGCCAAAGCCGATTCCCACGAGTATACTCGCAATGACAAACTGCCAGATATGCTCTACCCATAGCGGGAACAGCAGGAACCCGATAGCAGAAAGAATACCAGCGACGGATAACGTCCAGATGGGTCCTTTGCGGTCAACCAGGTAACCACCACCACCTGCACCAATTCCTGAAGCCAGAGCAAGCGGTGTGAACCAATAGCCTGAGGCTGTACTTGATACACCGAGGTATTGCTCCACGAATCCTGGAATGAAGATCACCGAGGCCAGAATGGCTCCGGAGAAAAAGGCAATCAGCAGCGTCCATCGAAAGGATGCAATGCCAAGAAGTTGAGTGGAAACCACAGGTTCACGCTGTGACCCTTCCAATCTTTTTTCCAAAAAGTAAAAGATGACCAGGATGATCACACCTGCCAGAAAGAAACCATAAAACATGGGTGAAGCGAGACTTTGCAGCATATCTACACCATCCAGATTACTGAAGCTGTACATCAGACTGAGTACACCCAGGGTGAGAACGGTAATACCGCTCCAGTCCACAGCTGCACGGTTCAACTCCTGTTCTTCATGGATGAATCGAATGCCCGCAATAAATAATAGGATGGCGATCGGCACATTAATGAGGAATAGCCAGTGCCAGTTTCCCGTAAGATCTAAAATAAATGCACCAATGTTCGGACCCAGAATGGCAGCAACCCCATTCATGCCTCCGAGCAGACCCAAGGCTGTGCCCTGACGTTCGGCGGGAAACTTGCTTAGCACATACGAACTGGCAATGATAAAGATCCCGCCACCGCCGAGCGCCTGAATGACACGCGCAATCAGGAAAAAGCTAAACGATGGGCTCAGTGCGACAAGCAAGGAGCCTATTCCGAACAATGCTACTTCAATTAAAAACAGCTTCTTGCGTCCATAACGGTCGGACAGCTTGCCTGCAATCGGTACACTCACCGCAAGGCCCAACGTATAGAGGGTGATTGTCCATGCTCCCCACGTCGGTGACACCCCAAATGAAGCATTCAGGGTCGTCAGTGACGACGTGATAATGCCATTATCGAGCGCAGCCATAAATACCCCAATTGCAAATAAAATGAGCGGCCATTTCATTTGTTTCTGCATCTCTGTTACCTCCCCGATCCGTTCACAATTGCCCAGCGTAGAGTTGGGATAATACATGTATATAAACAACTTCGGACTGTAATGACTCACTGGTCATTTTAAAGCAAATGCATTCCATATGTCAATTCATTAATATGATCTAGCCTTCCCTTTTAGCCTAAACAATTGATAAAAGCTGCCCCCCAGTCTGGTCTAACCGGAGGACAGCCGAGCATTACAAACCTATATACTGCTTAGATAACCGATTGGCCTTGTCTAGTCCTACTGCATCAAATGACGATTCAGGAATTTCTCAATCGCCCGATACAAGTCAAGCTGATTCTCGACATTTGCAAAGCCATGGCCTTCGTTCGCTTTTAACATATAAGGCACATCCACACCACGTTCGCGCAGTGCTTCCACGATCTGATCGGACTCTGCCTGTTTTACCCGTGGGTCATTCGCACCCTGTACGACGAACAACGGGGCTTTCATCTGATCGATGTGGAATAGTGGTGAGGCAGCAGTCAGCAGCTCCTTGTCTTTCACCGGATCACCCATGCGCTCATAGAACATATTGCGCTCGGATTCCCAGTATGGCGGAAGTGAATCCAGCAAGGTGAACAAATTGGAAGGCCCCACATAGCTGATTCCTGCAGCATATACATCTGGTGTGAACGCCAGTCCCGCCAATGCGGCATAACCACCATAAGATCCACCATAAATGGCTACACGTTCAGGATCGACTGTTCCTTCTTTAACCAGCCAGTTTACTCCGTCAGTGAGATCATCCTGCATCGCTTTACCCCACTCTTTATTGCCTGCATTCAGAAACTCTTTGCCATACCCCGTGGAGCCGCGGAAATTCACCTGCAGTACAGCATAGCCACGGCTGGCAAGAAATTGGATTTCCGGACTAAACCCCCATGAATCTCGAGCCCATGGGCCGCCATGTGGAACAACAACGAGTGGTAACCCGGAAGCCTTCGCCCCGTTAGGCAGTGTCAGGTAACCATGAAGCGTTAAACCGTCACGTGACGTATAGGTCACAGGTTTCATGTCAGACATCTTACTCTCATCAATCCATGGTGCAGCATCAGCCAGTTTATCGAGTTTACCTGTTTTCGAATCATAGAAATAATAGGTGCCCATCGATTTGTCACTATAGGCAACAAACAGTACCTGGCCTTCTTCACTCATGTTGGAAATGCTAACTTCCTTGCCGGGAACTTTGGCTTGAAGATCCTGCATTAACGTTTTGAACTCATCGTCAAAGAATTCGTAGTTTACTTTATCTGTCTCATAAACAGCAGCAAGAATCGTCCCCTTCTCTTTGGAAGGTACAAAGCTGCTTACGTCCACATCTTTATTCTCGTAAATGGTTTTGATTACTTTCTTCGTACTAGGGCTGAATTCCACGATAGCTGTTTTATCCCGATCCAAATTGGATGCCGCATAGATATTTTTGTTGTCATAGGTGAACATCAGTGGAGTAAACGTATCTCCAAGCTCTGTCGTCAGCAGCGGCTCGAACGGTTTATCCTCCGAATCACGGTATATTAACGAAGACACATTACCATCACTGGACACAGCCACACGAATTTTGCCTTCGTGATCAGTCAGCCAGCCGGTAATATTTCCTGGATTTTCTGCTGCAAGCACAGCTTCACCTGTCTTGATGTTGATGCGGTATACATCGAAGATCCGAGGATCACGTTTGTTCATACTGACGAGAATCTCATCTGGAATACTCTCCAGGGGATCTACCATCATTGCTCTTGTATTGGGGTATGGCGTAAGGTCTTTACTGTTCTTGCCATCAATATCGGTAACAAAAATATGATAATTTTCGTCTCCCGCCTCATCCTTCACATAGAGCAATTTATCATCAGTTGCCCACACAAAGGCAGCAATGCTTCGTTCCGTCTCGTTGGTGATCCGTATAGGCTTGCCCGAACCACCACTTTCCTTGACCACAACGTTCATACGGTTGTTCCATGGCTCCAGGTAGGCCATATGTTTACCGTCCGGTGACATCTGGAATCCAGCCTGAGCAGGCTGTTTGAAGAAGTCCTCCAGTGGTGTGAGTCCCTCTGATGCTACATCGAGTCCAAGAGCCAGATACAACGCTTCAGCAAACTCACCATGAGTTACTGTACCTTTGGCATTAAATGCGCTGCCTTCAATAATAAAATGCTGCTTGAGACGGACCGCGTCCTCGGCATGTACTGCCGGAATCTGTTTCATATCACTATATACAACCTGAATTCCGTTATCCTTCAATTCAAATGCCCGGGTAAATAATGATGCCAGCTGTGCGCGTGTGAGCGGTGCATCGGGAGCGTAGCCCTTGGCTTGTCCCTGAATGAGGCCACTCTGCTTTAATGCATAGATTGCTGGTGCGGCTTCGTCTTGGGCCAGAACATCGGCAAAGCCGGTAAGAGAGGCAGGTGCATCAAGTTTAAGTACACGTTGTAAGATGATGGCAGCCTGAGCACGCGTTATTGGTGTCTGTGATTCCTTCATTCCATCGGTTATACCATCTATGTATCCCAGTTGCTGTAGTGTCTGCGCTGCCTTCGAAGTTATCGCTTCAGCAACAGCCGCTGTAAGCTTGCTTGCTTCTGCTGCCTGGACTGCAGGCTGAATCAGAGCGATCGACATCGCCATGGTCAGCGTTAGAGCGTATACCTTTTTGCTAATTACGTTCAAAATCAAATCCCCCTTTTAAGTGAATTACAGAATAATATGGTATTATCGTAAATCATTCTACCATGATAATCCATAAGTTAACAGTAAAGGGAATATTGCAGCAATTATTGATTTGAACCAGAGAAGCCATAATTGAGCAACTTGCGTGTTTCATTAAAACGGCTTTCGCGACTTTCCGTCCCGAATACGACCGAAATTAGCCTTTTGCCATCACGCTCTGCTGTTCCTACGAAGTGGTATCCTGTATTTTGATCATAACCCGTCTTCAACCCATCATTGCCATCGTACGCGTATGGTCCACCAATCGAGGATAGCATCCAGTTCGTGTTACTCATATAGATCCCTTTTTGATGGATAGACACCTGTGTTTGGCTGGAAACGTTCAGTATATCGGGGTGGTTCTCGATCAGATATTGTGCAAGCTTGCACGCATCGGTGGCCGTCATAGTCGTCTGTCCCTGAATTAATTCAGGACGATTGGGACCGAGCTGATTCTCGCTTAATCCCGTAGAATTGGTGAAGATCGTATCTGGTGACATTCCAATCTCGGATGATTTCTCATTCATCTTCTGTACAAATGACTGTTCCGTCCCACCAATATGCTCTGCAAGTGCAACTGCTGCGTCATTTGCGGAGTATACCGCCATCGTCTGGAATAGCTCCTGAACAGTGAACTTTTCGCCTTCTTTCAACGCAAGTTGAGTTCCGCCCACTGAACTGGCGTACAGACTGACATTGACAGGGTCATCCCAGCGAACCTCGCCATTCATGACGGCTTCCATAACAAGCAGCTCTGTCATCAATTTACTGATACCTGCAGGGGCTAACTCCTCAGATCCATTAAAATCGAGCAAAATTTTCCCTGTACTAAAATCCATTAGCACCGCAGATTCTGCCTTGATTCCGGGCTTGCCTATCAGCATGTCCGGTTTTACACCCATATATATAATGACCAGTAGAGCCAGCAGCATTCCTGCCCGTTTCCACCATATTCTCATCAACAAATCACCTCTTATAGATATAGACGAATCAAAGAGGCATTTGGTCTGCACTTTTTTGCAAAAAAGTTAAATTTTTTTTATTTTTTTGTCATCAAAAAAACATGGATTCTAATCACCCCATGCCAGAGCGTTTAGAATCCATGTTTGAAGGACATTTTTATATTACCTAGAAGGATTACTTCACCCGATCTAGCAACCAACTTCGTCAAAGGACCCCAATCCTTATGATTGCTAAATCGAGTTGAAAGTATCCTTTTCTTGAGAACAAGGCACTTAAAGATAGAATAAGAATTTTATGATTACTCAGCCACTACTGGTTTATCTGCGTTAACAGCCAGATCGTTCAGGTAGATACCAGTTCCATCACCAATAGCGTAGTTCATTACACGTTTGTTCACTGGTGCTACAACTGCACGATACAGTGTTGGGAATACAGGAACTTCATCAACCATGTACTGCTGCCATTCATTGTAGATCTCTTTACGTTTCTCTACATCAAATGCTTCAGCGGATACACCTTTTGCCAGCAACTCATCATTTTTCTCGCTTGAGAATCTGGAGAAGTTATACAATGCATCGCGACCATACAGGCCAGCTGGGTCTACGTCAATACCAACGCCCCATGCTGCTTGATACACATCGATGTTAGGATCATCTTTACCCGTGTTACCTACGCGGTCATAGAAGCTGTTGAACTCAACCATTTCCAGGTTAACCTTCAGACCGATTGCTGCCCAGGATTGAACATAATAACGTGCCAGTGGTTCAGCTGTGTCGCCGCCTGTCATGGAAACGAAATTGATTTCCAGTGGTGATCCGTCCGGATTGGTACGGAATTCTCCGTCCAATTTGTAGCCAGCTTCATCAAGCAATGCTTTTGCTGCTTCAGGATCATATGCTACACCAGGATTGTTGGAATCATGGAATTCAGGGTGAGACGGTGGAATCAGTGTTGTTGCGTTCCAGCGCAGACCGTTGTAGAAACGTTTACCGACTTGGTCGTTGTCTACAGCCATCCACATGGCTTTACGCAGGTTTTTGTCAGCCATTTTTGCATCAGGATTGGTTACAACTTTTCCGTTTGCTTCATCCCATGTACCCAGTTTGAAACCGATGTACGTGTATGCACGGTCGATTGCACCCAGGAATTCTACGTTGGACATATCAGCATTGTCTTTATATTGATCTGTAGGGAATGCATCCACGAGGTCTACCCCGCCAGACTTCAATTCTTGAACAACCGTTGTTGGGTTGATAACTTTCAGAGTCACTTTATCCAGTTTTGGAGCCCCACGCCAGTAGTCTTCATTCTTCACGTAGGTTACAGACTCACCCGGAGTGATGGTTTCTACTTTAAATGGACCAAAACCGATTGGAGTTTCGCGTACTTCTTTGGAAGAGGACATTTTCGCTACATCCATATCTCCGAAGATATGTTTAGCCAGCGGATACGTCCATACGCCACCTGTCAGCAGGGACGGTGTAGATTCTTTATACGTAATGCTGATTTTTTTGTCGCTCAGCACTTTAATACCGGAGATTGTTTTTGCTTTACCAGCGTGGTATTCATCCATACCTACTACACT
This sequence comes from Paenibacillus xylanilyticus, assembly GCF_047246825.1. Classification (GTDB taxonomy): domain Bacteria; phylum Bacillota; class Bacilli; order Paenibacillales; family Paenibacillaceae; genus Paenibacillus; species Paenibacillus xylanilyticus_B. The sequence goes on from NZ_JBFOLB010000003.1 coordinate 690,750, forward strand.
TGTAAAGTTGGAGTCGTAACGAGGACCATCGTAGTCCTTGTTACCGATTACTTCATAAGCAAACTGCAAATCTTCTGCTGTTACTGGCTTACCATCGTGCCAATTTACATTATCACGAATGGTCAGTGTGAACGTTTTGCCATCTTCTGATGTTTCATACGTTGCTGCACCATCATTGGTATATACGTAGTCTTTATCCCAAGTCAGCAAACCTTCGTCAAACCAGCCAAGAACTTGCACGTCCGGATCGCCCGAGTAAAAATTGTAATTCAGTGTGCCTTCAAAAGCAGTGTCTGATACAAGTCCGAATGTAATGGATCCACCTTCAATGGCAGTACCTTCATTGGTTTTGACATTGTTGAAGTCATCGATGGAATATACGCCCTCTTCATTAGCGGGTTTTTCCTCTGTCTTAGTGTCCCCTGTGTTCGTAGAAGGCGTTGGTGTTGCTGCCTCTTTCTCCGAGCATGCCGCAAGCGCCAGCACGAAGACCAACATCATCGTGAAAAATAGTCCCCGTGAAAAAAATCTCTTTTTCATGAACCTTTCCTCCCTTTTCTAACCTCTTCTTTGTCTTGCATCAGTCGCACGCTTCAGGGCTTGACCGACATTATTTATACTCAACATCAATACCAGAATAAGTACTGACGCAGGTAGCCATATCCACCATCTGGATTCCAGGGTTTGCGGATTACGTGCATAACTTACAAGTGTTCCAAGACTCGGTGTGCTCTCGGGGAAACCAAATCCCAAGAAAGACAACCCGGATTCAAGGCCAATATTGGCAGCGAGGTTCAATGTCATCGTTACGATGATGATGGAACTCAGATTAGGTAGAACCTGTGAAAGCATGATTTTGAGATGGGAAGAACCCAACGTTTTTGACGCCTTTACATATTCTAGTTCGCGCTCCTGTAATGCCTTAGACCTAATCAACCTGGCAATTCCCATCCATAGGAAAGCAGTCATGATTAGCGAGAACGAAGTAATATTATATTTGGGTACTGCTGTAACAAACGCGATAACGATCATCATAAACGGAAGAACCATGAAGAAATCCACAATACGCATGAATATATTGTCAATCACTCCTCCGAAGTAACCGGACAGTAAACCAATCAGGATTCCCAAGAAACCTGTCATTACCGTAACAAGAATGGCAATGGATATCGAGTTTCGAGTACCTATGATTAGTTGTCCGAATACATCCCGCCCCCCGTAGTCCGTTCCTAACCAATATTGTGCGGAAGGCGGCTCATACAAGGCGAATAGATCCACTTTAACAATTTCGTCCTGATCCAGGACCAAAGCTGTTCCATAGACTAGTAATAAAACTAATCCCAAAAATATGAGCGAAATTAGCGCCACTTTATCTCGGACTAGCTCCCTCCATAAGATACTCAAGCTAGAGGGGCTCTTATCAATCTTCTTCTGTGAAGTTATAACGACATCATTGGCCTTGCTCATCTTATTCACCCCGAAATCTTCAAGTTCTTACTTGATCCGTATACGTGGATCTACCAATCCAAGAATAATGTCAGATAACAGCGATCCCAGAATTGTAGCTATACCAAATATCAGGACAAGCGCAGTCACAACACTGAAATCCCGAAGAGAGATTGAGTTAAGAAACAGCTGTCCCATGCCCGGATAACTGAATATACTTTCAATGATAATGGTACCTCCGATAAGTCCCGTAATCTCATAACCGAAGAATGCGGCGATCGGGAGTAGAGAGTTTCTTAAAATATGCCTGTTGTAAACTCGTGATTCCGAGGCACCCTTGGCTCGCGCAGTGAGAACAAACTCTTTGTGCTTAATATCGATAATTTCGCTACGTAGGTATTGAACAGTTGATACTGTAGCAATCAAAGCCATGGATAAGGCGGGCAATAACAAATGATAGAACTTACTTGCAACGTAACTAAATGTTCCCGGTGTAAGTCCTGGTGCTACGCTACCTCCAGTCGGGAATAATCCGAAGTGGAACCCAAAAATCCATAACATAACGAGTGCAAAAATAAACAAAGGTGCTGCAAAACCTAGATAGGTGTAACCCGTAATTAAACGGTCAGACCATGTATCATTGTATCGACCACTGATAATGCCTAGTGGAATCGCGATCAAGTATGTGAACACCAGTGTTGCAAAAGCCAGCCAGAATGTATTTGAGATTCGTTGACCAATCAAGTCCATAACTGGCATTTTGAATCGAAAAGATTGCCCGAAGTCGCCTTGTGCTGCATTTCTGATCCAGTCCCAATACTGTACATACCATGGATTGTTAAGTCCAAGTCGTTCTCTCTGTTCATCCAGAGCTTTAGGATCAATGCTTGGATCAAGCAAGCCGGTTAGCGCGTCACCTGGCATCGCCTTGGCCATCAAGAATACCAAAAGACTTAGCAAAAAAATCTGAGGGATCATAATCATGATTCTTCGTAGTATTATATTCCACATATGGCCTTCAACCTTTCTGAGGTAGAGCTACTCGGTGAGTATCGGAAATGGATTTGAGCGAGTAAGCAAGCCCTTCCTCATCAAAGAAGTCTCGGTATGAATTCTCGTACTCGGATTTGACCTGCTGACGGAAAGCATTCATCTCGTCACGTTTGGTTGGATCCATATCCGGAATGGCTGCTATGAGACGCTTGGTATAAATATGCTGTGGATTCTCAAAAATATCATCGGTCGTTCCTTGCTCTACGTAGCGACCTTTATACATAATTCCAATCTGATCACACATATGACGGATGATTCCGAGATCATGGCTGATGAACAGATAGGTCAGATTTAACTCCTTTTGAATCTCCTGCATGAAATTAAGTACCTGTGCCTGTACGGATACATCCAGTGCGGATACCGGCTCATCTGCAATGATCAGTTTCGGCTTCAATGCAATTGCCCGGGCAATTCCGATCCGCTGCCGTTGTCCTCCGGAAAATTCATGAGGATACTTATAGATGGATTCCGGACTCAGTCCGACCTTTTCAAGCAAATCCCTGACTTGTCTCTTTTCTTCTGTGGCTGTCAGCCGCTCATAGTTGCGGAGAGGTTCAGCGATAATGTCGATAACCCTCTTCTTAGGATTTAGAGAAGAGTACGGATCCTGAAAGATCATTTGCACGTCTCGCTGAAGTTGTCGGTCTTTTCGCCGCTCTTTGGCAAGATCTTTGCCGTTGAAAAGAATTCTTCCTGCTGTCACATGATTGAGGCCAATGACAGCTCTCCCTGTCGTTGTCTTGCCTGAGCCTGACTCACCAACAAGACCGTAAGTCTGACCCTGCTCAATGGAGAAGCTTACATTGTCGACTGCCTTGATGCTGCCAATTTCACGTTTGATCAATCCACCGCGAATCGGAAAGTGTATTTTGAGTCCTTCAACTTCGAGTAGTGCCATTATGTTATTCCTCCTCAGCTTGATCAGGGAAATGAAAGTGCTGGTAACAGGTACAACGTACAAAGTGACCTGGAGCAATTTCATGCATCTGTGGGTTATCTTCATGGGCCGAATCACTAATCCATGGAATTCGGGCCTTAAATCGACACCCGTAGCGAGGAAGATTCTTTAATGAAGGTACAATGCCTTGAATGACATGCAGCTTCGATTTTTCTTCAGTAATGGTAGGAATAGAGTTTAATAGAGATCTTGTGTATGGATGCTTCGCGTTGGTCATTAGCGTGTAGATATCAGCAATTTCAACAATCTCACCTGCGTACATAACCGCAACACGATCCGCCATCTCGGCGACCACTCCCAGGTCATGCGTAATCAGGATGATGCCGGCATGAATTTCGTTCTTCAACTCACGGATAAGTTCAAGAATTTGCAGTTGAATCGTAACGTCAAGTGCTGTTGTTGGCTCATCGGCGATCAGCAATTCCGGTTTATTGGCGATTGCAATCGCTATAACAACCCGCTGTCTCATACCACCAGATAGTTCGTGAGGATACTGCTTGTAAAGTTGTTCGGGACGTGGGATGCCCACTTGGTTAAGCAGATGAATGACCTTATCTTTCTTCTCTTTTGAAGATAGCTTAGGTTGATGAAGTGACAGAATCTCATCGATCTGGTCACCAATAATCATCAGAGGATTTAATGCGGAAAGGGGGTCCTGAAAAATCATCCCTATCTCTTTTCCGCGGAGTTTGTTCATTTTGTTAGGAGCGATATTCGCGATATCCTGCCCTTTGTATAGAATCTGGCCATCAATTTTGGCTTTGTTATGCAGACCCATAATTGAAAATGCAAACGCACTTTTACCTGATCCTGATTCTCCAACAATTGCTAATACTTCGTTCTTCTTAACCGTCAGGTTAACGTGATCTACCGCTGCATAATAGTCATCTTCAATTCTGAATGATGTAGTTAGATTTCTGACTTCCAATAGCTCTGTGTTCAAATCAATCACCCTAACCCCATAATTTCCGCAGACTGTATTCATATCTATAAGAATGCATCCACTGTATATTTCCATGTTCTTGAAGATAACGAACAAAAGTGTATACAAAATACCAATTCATTAGGAGAAACGAGCCTCGACATTGTTGTTTAGACCATTGGTCAATTAATGTTGATAATTCCTAGCGGAATTATACAGCAAAATAATTAATGTAATCATACGTGTAAATTTAGGTGACGTCAATGATTATTTTGAGATTTTTGGTATAAATGTTTCTCATGACACATTTTTGGATATTAGTTATATTTAAAAGGTCGTATCAAGGGGATTTCGAGCTTATTTAGATCTGCTCTACGTGAGGTTTTAGATTGGAAGATAACTGGAATCAATAAATGTGACATTAACATTACATCAATTATGTATTAATTTGTAAGATAATTGTTATTTTGAAAACACCATGTTAAGTTTGTGATAAATAATACATTTCCTTTGTCTCGCTTATGTCAGGTGTCATTTAAGCAAATTTATGTCTATCTGATTAGATTTATGCTAATCATTAAGTCCGTGTTAAAATTCTAGTTATTATAGTATAGATTTATTTATTTGCTGCTGTAAAGGACTAATTGTAATCTTTTATCATTTTTTTTTACAAAAGAATGAAAAAAGCCCTGCAAAATGCAAGGCTTATCCAATATTTATACACTTTATTGTATTTTAATTATAGAAACTATGGGGATTCGGGTGGACGTTTTCCACGCTTCAGTTCATTTATGCTTAAACCAAAATCCATTTGCAAATGAGGATAATCCGGAAAGTTAGCCCAGTCTCCTCCCCACGTAAAACCCAGCTCCTTGGCCATATCGACAACTTCTATCCAGTCTGCTTGACCATTCCCGTTATCATCACGTTCCATATCCCATACGACATCGCCATCTGGCGTACGAAGTGCAAAATCGATTGCCAATCCATAGTTATGATAGGACTCTCCGCCCCGAGCATTGGTAACTATATTTCCAGCGTTAGAACGACCTTGGTTGAATAACTCATCCTGCTCTTCTATACTCCGATAACCATGGGTAATGACGACTTCTATACCACGTCGGGCTGCTTTACGTACCAATAGCTCCTCGCTCTCTGCTACTACCGGGTGAAGACCTGTAATTGGTGCAACATCTTGAATACGATCTGGCCAGATTTCGTACGTGCTTTCTTTTTGTTGTAGCCACACATATAAAATCGAAAGCAGCAGAGTAGCTATAAGCCAGAAACGCAAACTCTTTTTTCGCTTCTGCTGCTCTTTTCTTTTGGTTTTGTTCATATGCACTCCTGGTGTTTGACTATTATAAATAGAAAATGATTCATATCATACTTTGCTCATGTCTATAATATAATCTATTATAAATCATGTGCACCCCAATTGCTTATCTCCCATCAGTTTAAACTTGTCCTCGAACATAAGCGATCTGGTAACTAATTCTTTATTTTTCTATAAACAAAAAAGCAGCCGGCGATAAGCCGGCTGCTTCGTATGCAAGCTGAGTAAGACTACTCAGTTGTGTATGGCAGCAATGCGATTTGACGGGAGCGTTTGATCGCAATCGTCAGCATGCGTTGATATTTAGCGCTAGTACCTGTTACACGGCGTGGCAAAATTTTTCCACGTTCGCTGATAAATTTACGAAGCAAGTCCGTATCTTTATAATCGATGTGAGTAATTTTGTTAGCTGTGAAGAAGCACACTTTACGACGTTTGTTACGGCCGCCACGGCGAGCCGGTCTTTTATCGTTGTCTCCGCCTTCTCTTTGCTTGAAGCTCATGCTTTTCAGTCCTTTCCTATCGTTAAACCAATCACTCTTAAGAGCCTTGGTTCACGTTAAAATGGCAAATCATCATCCGATATATCAATCGGTTTTCCGTCATCGGAAAAAGGATCCTGATTGTTGCTACGCGAATTATTGTTATTGTTCGCGCGCCCGCCGCCTCCGTAAGAAGGCTCTTCACGCATCGGTTGCCCACCGCTGCCACCGTTGTTATCACGGTTAGCTGACTCCAAGAAACGGACGTTATCGGCAATGACTTCGGTCACGTATACACGTTTTCCTTCGTTATTCTCGTAGTTCCGTACTTGAATGCGTCCTTCGACTGCAGCTAGGCGTCCTTTGCGCAAATAGTTTGCACAAGTCTCAGCAAGCTGTCTCCAGGTTACGACCGGAATGAAATCCGCTTCCCGCTCTCCCCCTTGGCTTGTAAACGGTCTGTCCACTGCCAAAGTAAATTGCGTAACTGCTACTCCTGCTGGAGTATAACGCAACTCAGGATCCCGGGTTAACCGGCCGATCAGAATGACACGGTTCAACAATGTAATCCCCTCCTTCAGAGCGTATTGGTGCGTTGATCACGGGTTGTCTTAGGCAGATTTAACGTCGTTTGTAATGAGATAACGAATTACTTCGTCAGAAATTTTCATCAGACGCTCAAGCTCAGTAACTACTGCTGGTTCAGCAGTGAAGTGTACCAGAACATAAACACCATCACGGAATTTCTTGATCTCATACGCAAGACGGCGTTTACCCATAACGTCGTGAGCTGTAACTTCACCACCGCCGTTGGAGATGATGCCTTGGAATTTATCGACTGTAGCTTGAACAACTTCTTGCTCAACGTCAGGACGAATAATGTACATCACTTCATATTTGCGCATAATTTTCACCTCCTTATGGACTCTGGCCCTCAATCCAGGTTGAGAGCAAGGAACGAGCACAAACTCGAACTATATTAATATAACAAAAACAAAGCTCCAATGCAAGCAAACGTTCCCTGTTCTTATTGGCACATGTTCGTTCCATTTATGGAGCACACTATGGAGGCAGTAATAAGAAAATATCTAAGGAGGTCTTACCATGGGTGAACAAACCGAGTTTGAAAAAGGTGACAAAGCACCGAATGATGGAGAGTATACGGAAGTCGGAGAAAAAAGCTTCCATACCGAAATTCAAAATCCTAGACGAATAACCCTTAAAAAAGGGGAGTCCTTTCCTGAAACGAGCAACCAGAACCGGAAGTGGAAGAGACTTACAAAGGCTCGCGTTCATTAAAAGAAAACTTTTTTTATTATGCATGTATATAAAACGTGATAATGCACATAATACAATCAGGCGGTACACGAGAGAGGTGTGGTTCCGTTGGACAACGCAGCCGATCGTGTAATGTTGGAGATTCATCACGTAATCTAAGAAGCAAGTGGTTGTGTGTAAGGCCCTTCGTCTGAGCACGAGTATTGCAATCGCAGTACGCCAGGTTTCTGATCTTACGACCGATTGTTTCCTAACTAACCGATGTACCGCCGACAAGGAGCCCTTCGGGGCTCTTTGTTTTTGTCTTTGCAATTTACAAACCATTTCCTATAGAACAAAACAAAAAACCTTCCATATAGGAAGGTCTCATTTACTTTATACAAACTCAACGTATCTGAGTATATTACTCATCCATGGTCAAAGCTGTAAGTGGCGGAAAGGGTGGGATTCGAACCCACGCACGCTGTGACACGCCTAGCTGATTTCGAGTCAGCCCCCTTGGGCCTCTTGGGTACCTTTCCGCAGCAATACTGATTATAGCATGATCAATTACAGAACGCAACACCTTCGCTTTGCTTGGATGAAAACGTTATTTTGGGCGAAGTTTGCTGCAAACTTCTCTTTAGGATTCCGCAGCATCTTCGGCCGAACGAAGTACCTTTTTCATGTTTTTTTCGAATTTAGCTCTTGGAATAAGTACACTGTGTTTACAGCCAACGCATTTGATCCGGATGTCCATGCCCATTCGAATGATCTCCATCTCATTGCTTCCACAGGGATGCTGCTTTTTCATCTGTACAACGTCTCCAAGCTGGAAACTTTTACGCTCCACCAGTACCATTCCCTTCGTCCTTCTCCTGCCCCGCTGCCTGCTCCAATGCAGCGAGCTTTCCCATCTCATGATACTCCATTGTTTTCTTCACATCACTTTGGATCTGACGCTCTACAGAGGCTCTGGAATTTGGCATGCACTCAGAGACAATCCGAACGACATATTCCGAAGTGGACATGGACTGAATGCCGAGCACGTCTGGAACCTTCACAATGTTAAGGTCACGCTCCTCGATCCCAACCAAAGCCTGCTTAACCAAGTGAACAGATTCGTCCAATGTCTGTTCTCCCTTCATCGGGATATCTACAACTGCAAGGGAATTAGACATGGAAAAGTTCGTTACACTCGCTATTGTACCGTTCGGGATGATATGGACTTCACCTTGCCAACTCACCAATTTGGTCGTTCTCAGCCCAATCACTTCAACCGTACCTTTATAGGTACCTGTCTGAATGACGTCCCCTACAGCGAATTGATCCTCCAATATAATGAAGAAACCGGTAATAACATCCTTGACCAATCCCTGTGCACCGAAACCTATTGCAAGTCCAAGAACACCGGCGCTGGCCAAGAGTGGACCGACTTGTATATTGATCTCAGATAACAGTAACAGAATCATTATGAAATTACACGTTATGGAAGTCGCATTTTTCAACAATTCACCTACCGTCACAAATCTGCGCGGGTTCACTCGGACTTTACCTTCCTGCTTCCGTTCCAAGCTACGATCGATAATGCGGTACACGATCTTGATCACAATACGGGTGATAATAAAAATAATAACAATGCGAATGGAGCTGAACAGAATGTTTAGCCACATATCCGCGTCAGTAACAGAGTTCCATAACTTATCCGTCCAGGTGATAGCATTTTTTACCGTATCTTCTAAAGGGGTAGGTTCACCCGCCGGATCAGCCGGAGCTGCAGCATAAAATCTAAATGGCAACATCGATCCAACCTCCTCTACATGGGTATGTTATCATAGCTGTCTTCCGTTTTGAAATAGAGGCCCCGGATCTCCACAAACTCGTTCCGGATGATCTGCTGCACTCTTGCCAGATCTTCCTTGGGAAACTGTATACAAAGAGCACAGCCAGCCGTGATCTCTTTCGGGGTAGGAAACAGATCAATTTCAATCTCGGCAAACTCAAGCAGCATCTCCGCTCGCAAAGCCTGCTGGGTAGAATCAAAGGCAATCAGCATCCAATCATCCATCCACTCGTCCATAACCGGCTCCTTTCGGCTTTTCATGCCTCCTCCAAGGTCTGAATCCCAACATCCAATCCCTTTAGAAAAAGCTTGTCCTTACGAAGTATAAAACCTTCTATCCTTCCATATACTGTTACTACCATTCTCAAGGGGAAAGGATAGATCCTATGAATCCCATTTCGCGTTCTTATTCATCCCAAGATATGACCAGTTTGAAAATTCCACATACCGATCCAGGCATACACTCCGCCATTATACATCGTTTAATGTTCCATCTCTATAAGGCTCATTCTCTTCAAAATGTTGTTATTGTCTGCATCGGTACAGATCGCTCCACCGGAGACTGTCTCGGTCCTCTGGTCGGTTCTTCACTTGCCAAGTGGGACAGCCCTCTATTTCATCTGTATGGCACATTGGACGAACCTGTACATGCGATGAACCTGCAAGACACCCTTAATACGATACAGAATACACACCATAACCCGTATGTCATTGGGATTGATGCTTGTCTCGGTCAGTCTTCCAGTGTCGGCTGTATCCAGGTCGTCAATGGGCCTCTCAAACCTGGAGCGGGTGTAAATAAAGAATTACCGCCGGTCGGCGATATCCATCTTACTGGTATCGTTAACGTCGGCGGCTTTATGGAATACTTTGTTCTGCAAAACACACGGCTTAGTCTTGTCATGCGCATGTCTGAAATTATAGCGAGCAGTCTTTACTCAGCCATTCGCGAATGGCATACACGCTCTACTCTGCTTGCTGTGCCAGAGTAATTGCCTCTTTCTCTTCAGGGGATAGTGTATACGTTGACTCTCCCCCTTTAAGAGGTTTGGCATACACATAAGAACCATCACGATTGTAGATCCCTGTAAGGATCATACCATCTTGATTATCATTAATCATGGCCATCGAGAAGCTTAAGTCACTGCCTCTTTCTCCATAGGCATTGTAGCGTTTCACGCCAACTTTCCCCTGGATACGAGTCAGTTTTTGCATGACTGTCTGTAATTGACTGGTTTGCAGTTTATGCTCATCCTCGATGCTGTCCATCTGAATTTTCAGATTGATCAACAATGATTCCAGATCCTCTACCCCGCTGCCAGCCATCATCGCTTCGTATTTCCGTTTGAACTTCCTCAACTTCGCGCCTTGGGCAATACTCACAATCAGTAAGATCACCAATAATAATGCCATTCCGCCAATAATCCATAGCAGCTGTTCCAGAATCAGCTCGTTTAATTCAGCCATGTAGTGCAACTACCCCTCTGTTTGTTTGTTCAGTAACCATCCGTTCATTTTAGCCAACGAACCACTAAAGATTCGTCAGACCTTCCCCTTATAAATAAACCCTTTATTACTAATGACTAATCATTAATTTTCCATTTTTTTGTGATGTATCTCTAATTTTTAAACTCTAATTCAGACATGATATTGATTCACCTTGATTTCGTCAATTCATGTACTGCTGCAATCAGTGTATCTATATCTTGGCTAGTCGTTGTGTACCCCACGCTGGCCCTGACAGCCCCGCTCAACGTTGTTCCGGCAGATTCATGAGCAAGAGGTGTACAGTGAAAACCGGAGCGAACAGCAATGCCATAATGACGATCCAGCTGAAAAGCAAGCTGAGCAGAGTCATATCCCTCTATCGTAAAGGATACCAACCCAGTACGTGGTTGTTCAAGTCCTGGGCCCAGCATTCGAATTCCCTGTACGGATGATAACCCGTGCATCATGTATTGTGTCAATTCCCATTCATGCTTATAGATCGATTCCGGGGTCAATTCCATCACATGCCTTACACCAGCTGCAAGACCTGCCATGCCTACGGTATTCGGTGTCCCCGCCTCATATCGGTCCGGACGAACAAGCGGCTGCCGAATGGCTTCAGACTGGCTGCCTGTCCCGCCATGAAGAAGCGGCTCGACATCAAGCTCGGGAGCGATATAAAGTCCCCCTGTGCCCTGCGGACCGAGCAAGCCTTTATGTCCTGGAAAGGCTAACATATCAATACCTAATTGCTGCACATTCACTGGCATAATGCCAGCACTTTGAGCGGCATCTACAAGCAATGTCGCCTGATGTTTATGGCATATAAGCGATATTTCGCCAATTGGTAAAATGCTGCCCAGCAGATTGGAACTATGAGTGCAGACTACCAGTCTAGTATTTGGACGGAACATTCGTTCCATTTGAACCAAATCTATAGAACCTGATGCATTGAGAGGTACATAATCCACTTCTACCTTCCGAACCCTTCGCAAATATTCCACAGGCCTCCTGACCGAGTTATGTTCAGCCATTGTAGCAATGACATGATCCCCTTCTCGCAGCCAGCCTTGGATTGCAAGATTCAACGCTTCTGTCGTGTTGGAACCAAGTGCAATATCATTGGCATTACTTATGCCGAAAAGACTGGATAGAACCTTTCTCGTGTCAAAGAGTACACGGCTTGCTTGAACAGCCATTCTATGGCTGCCTCTGCCTGGGTTTGCTCCGGCAACATCGAGGGCGTTCATCATTGCTTCACCAACAGCAGGTGGTTTAGGCCATGATGTTGCAGCATGATCCAGATAAATCACTTCTTTCAACTCTCAACCACCTCTGTCCTGTTTGATGAGGAAACCTATCTGTCCCTAAAAACAAACAATGACATATCGTTTCTCCATCGTACAGAGGCGATATGTCATCAGATGAAAAAGCCCCGCGTGTTGTAAGTTGATCCTAACGATTGTCTATTGCAGTAATTCCAACAATCGCTCCAGATCTTGTTTGCTGTAGTAGTTGAGCTCGATTTTGCCTTTATCTTTGTTGTGCTTGATTTTTACTGTTGTTTTGAAACGTTCACGCAATGATTCTTCCACCGTATCAATAAACGGATCTTTTTTCTTGAGTTTGGATCTGGTTTTGGCTTCTCCAGATTTGGAACGATCCAGTTGCTGTACCGCTTCTTCCAGTTCACGTACACTCCATTGTTGATCAATGGTTTGTTTAGCCAGCTGTTTCACCATGTCCTGGTCTTTCACACCGACAATGGCGCGCGCATGCCCCATGGATAATGTTCCACGTGAAACATGGTCTTTTACTTCATCCGGCAACGATAGTAGACGCAGAAAGTTAGCAATATGAGAACGTGATTTTCCCACTTTGACAGACAACTCTTCCTGTGTCAGAGAGAATTGATCCATCAGGCCCTGATAGGCGACAGCAACTTCCATCGCATTCAGATTCTCCCGCTGAAGGTTCTCAATTAAGGCTATCTCCATTACCTGCTGATCACTGAAATTGCGGACTACTGCAGGCACTGTTGCATTACCACAGTACTGGGATGCTCTAAAACGACGTTCCCCGGCAATAATCTCGTAACCTCTCAGTACGGTACGTACAATAATAGGTTGTATGACACCGTGTTGACGAATGGATTCCGCCAGTTCATGTATAGCATCCTCATCAAATACTTTCCGAGGCTGATAAGGATTTGCCCGCAATTGACTAATCGGGATTTCTACGACCTTGTCATCGTCATTTATTGAAAGCGATGGAATGAGGGCATCCAGACCTTTTCCGAGCCGCTTACTCATACGATATCACTTCCTTTGCGAGCTCTAAATACACTTCTGCTCCTCGTGAACGGGGATCATACGTAATAATGGACTGCCCATGTGAAGGAGCTTCACTAAGTCGCACATTACGCGGAATAATGGTTTGATACACTTTTTGTTGGAAGTATTTTTTCACTTCTTCAATCACCTGAATCCCCAAGTTGGTGCGGGCATCAAACATGGTGAGCAGCACACCCTCTATTTGCAAAGAGGTATTCAAATGTTTCTGCACTAGACGAACTGTGTTGAGCAGCTGGCTTAGCCCTTCAAGTGCGTAATACTCACACTGGATCGGAATGATCACCGAATCGGAAGCGGTTAACGAATTGATCGTTAACATGCCAAGGGATGGTGGGCAATCGATCAGTATGTAATCATAGTTTTTTTTCACCATGGCGAGTGACTTTTTCAAACGAACTTCCCGTGATATGGTAGATACCAACTCAATCTCGGCTCCGGCAAGTTGAATCGTTGCAGGTATGATATGAAGACCTTCAATTTGAGTTTCCACAATGGCTTCCTGAGGATGAACTTCGTTAATGATGACATCATATATACAATTGGCCACATCTGCTTTATTGATTCCGACTCCACTGGTCGTGTTCCCCTGAGGGTCAATATCGACAAGCAATACTCTTTTCCCGAGTGAAGCCAGTCCTGCACCCAAGTTAACAGATGTCGTCGTTTTCCCCACACCGCCCTTTTGATTTGCTACGGCCATAATCTTAGACAATTACTTCACCTCAAATAAAATAGGAGTCTTTTCTTGTAGGTTGTGAGATACAGTTAACTAAAAGCAGGTGGCTATCGTCCACACAAACAACAACTACCGTTTCGTTCTTCAAACACTCTCTTCAATTCAAGCTTCAACCAGCTCTATAGACAGAAAAAGCGGCCCCATTGCCGCCTTAAGCTTCAACTATTTGCGTTTCGGAATATGAATGACGATCTCGTAATGATCCTCGTGATCTGCTTCTTTGGTTTTGATATCCATACCCGAACCTGATACCATATCGATCGATTGGCGAATTGTGTTCAGAGCCAGTCTGACATCTTTGGTAAATGAGATGCGTTTGGATTTTTTGATTTTGGAAGCTTCTTTGTAAAAGGCAACCCTTGCTTCGGTTTGTTTTACATTCAACTCTTTTTCAATAATTTCGCCAAGTAATTTCATTTGCAGTTCTTCTGAGTCCAGCGATAGCAAAGCTCTAGCATGACGTTCGGAAACTTTACGTTCCATCAATGCAGTCTTAATCCCTTCCGGGAGCTGTAACAACCGAATTTTGTTGGCGATGGTTGACTGGCTTTTGCCCAAACGCTGTGCAAGGCTTTCTTGCGTCAGCTGATGAAGATCAATCAATTTTTGATAAGCAACCGCTTCTTCAATGGATGTGAGCCCTTCACGCTGGAGGTTCTCAATCAATGCAATGGAGGCAGCCTGTGAATCATTAAATTCACGCACAATGGCTGGAATATGATCCAGGCCCAGTTTTCGAACTGCACGCCAGCGACGCTCTCCGGCAATAATCTCATAGGATCCATTTCGTACACGGACAACAATAGGCTGAATGACTCCATGGGTTTTGATCGTCTGCAACAACTCATCAATCTTATCATCATCAAAAATAGTACGGGGTTGATACGGGCTGCTTACTATTTCATTGACCGGAATTTGTTTTATCTCATCTCCGTTATTGCGCTCCGCCAAACCAAACAACTTCGAAAATTGTTCTTTCATTCCGTAGATTACCACCTAGTTTCGTAATAGCTCCCGCAACAATGCAGGTGCTTCTTATTCTAAATGCGACCCCTCATATGTTGTCGTTCTCGAATAAGTTTTGCCTTTTTACACCACGTTCTGATCCAATGTCTATGCTGCATACAAAATCTATTTATATATAATCTATGATCTCTGATACACAAGACCGGCTACTTCTATTCTATCATCTTTTCTATCATAATCCTATTCTAACCTATTCTTTAAACTCTCCTAATTTTCCTGCTTTTTCTCTGCCCATCTTGTCGGTTTTCTTCTGATTTGCTCCATTCTTTTCTCTGTTTTTGTTGTATAATCGTTTCTTGATTTTTGTTATGTATCTGAAAATAAAAAAAGGGATGTTTCACGTGAAACATCCCTTTCAATCTATTTCTGCGCTAAATCTTCGTTAAGCATCGTTAACTGCAATAATTTTTGCCTAGAATTACCCATTTAATGATGTCTTCACGCGACTCTAACACACACTCTAATACTAAACCAACGGAGTCTTCAGCGGTGTCCCCGGTTTACGGGGATATTTATGAGGCGTTTTGTCAAACTTTTGAATCAAAATAATATGACGCGCCGACTCCTCTACTGGCAGCTGGAACGGATGGACCGCTTTGACCCGTCCTCTCAGCTGATTGAAGCTGAATTCTGCTTCCTTCATTTCTTCACGCGGGTCTCCGCCCTTCATCGCGGCAAACATCCCACCTTTGCGAACAAACGGCAAACAAAATTCATTTAGTACCGCCAGCTTCGCTACTGCACGCGCAGTAACCAGATCGTAGCTGTCCCGATACCCTTCTTTACGTCCCAATTCCTCCGCACGGCCATGAATCAACTCTACTCCCGCAAGACCGAGTGTATCCACAACATGCTGCAGAAATCCAATACGCTTATTGAGTGAATCAATGATCGTCACCTTGATGTGCGGGAAGCAAATTTTCAGTGGTATGCCGGGGAAGCCTGCTCCAGAGCCAATATCAGCAAGGTTCTCCACTTTCGTCATATCCGTATAAAAAGCCAGAGATACCGAATCATAAAAGTGCTTGGTATATACCTGCTCCCGTTCCGTAATCCCTGTCAGGTTCATCTTTTCATTCCAGGATACCAATTCCTGAAAATACAACTCGAACTGTTCCAGTTGGCGTTCATCCAGCTCCAAGCCATGCTCTTTCAGCCTAAGCTGCAATTGCTGTTGAATATCGTCCATTATTGTCCCCTTGCTGCGGTTACACGGTTATAATGCTCCAGGTAGACCAGCAGAATGGAAATGTCGGCAGGTGTAACCCCGGCGATCCGGGAAGCCTGACCAATTGAAATTGGACGAATGGTAGACAGCTTTTGCTTCGCTTCCATTGCCAGACCATGAACATCATTATATTCAATCGTATCCGGAATTTTCTTCTTCTCCATCTTTTGCAAACGTTCCACGTGGATCAATTGCTTCTCAATATAACCCGCATATTTAATTTGGATTTCCACTTGTTCCTTCATATCTGCCGTCAGTTCCACCTCAGATGGTGAGACCTGTTCAATCCAATCGTACGTAATTTCCGGACGACGCAATAGGGTAAGAAGTGTGCTTCCATCCTGAATAGGTGTGGAGCCAAACTCTTCAAGCTTCGGATTTACATCCGCGGGACGTGCCTTAGCAGCTTTCAGACGTTCAACTTCCACGTCCACTTTGGCCTTCTTGTCGAGGAATTTCGCATAACGCTCCTCCGATACCAGGCCAATGTCATGACCAATTTCCGTCAAACGCATATCTGCATTATCATGACGAAGCAGCAAACGATATTCAGCACGGGATGTGAGCAGACGATAAGGTTCGTTTGTTCCTTTAGTCACCAGGTCATCAATCAACACGCCAATATAACCTTGGGAACGATCGAGGATAACAGGCTCTTTACCTTGTACTTTGCGCGCTGCGTTGATCCCCGCCATAATGCCTTGCCCTGCTGCTTCTTCATAGCCGGAGGTACCATTAATTTGGCCCGCTGTGAACAGACCTGGCAGACGTTTCGTTTCAAGCGAAGGCCAGAGTTGTGTAGGTACCATTGCATCGTATTCAATAGCATAACCATTACGCATCATTTCTACTTTTTCCATTCCCGGAATCGAACGCAGAACGGCAAGCTGAACATCCTCAGGCAGGCTGGTAGACAGTCCTTGTACATAATACTCGGATGTATTTTTACCTTCTGGCTCCAGGAAGATCTGATGTTTCGGCTTGTCGCTGAAACGAACGATTTTATCCTCAATGGATGGGCAGTAACGTGGACCGGTGCCTTCAATGACTCCCGAGAACATCGGCGCGCGGTGCAGGTTATCATTAATGATCTGATGTGTCTCGACTGAAGTGTATGTCAACCAGCATGGCAGCTGTTCGTTGTCCGAAGATTCTGTCTCATAGGAAAAGAATTTCGGCACGTCGTCGCCCGGTTGAATTTCCGTTTTGCTAAAATCAATCGTATCCTTATGCACACGAGGTGGTGTACCTGTTTTGAAACGTACCAGATCGAAGCCAAGCTCACGCAAATGCTCCGACAATTTAAGCGAAGGCTGTTGATTGTTTGGTCCACTTTCGTACATCAACTCACCCATGATCACTTTACCGCGCAGATAAGTACCTGTAGTCAGAACAACCGCTTTGGCACGATACTCTGTACCTGTCTGGGTCACGACACCTACACAATGTCCGTCTTCAACAATCAGGCGGTCTACCATGCCTTGACGCATGGTGAGATTACGCTCGTTTTCCATCGTTTCCTTCATTGTATGCTGATAAGAGAACTTGTCCGCCTGAGCACGCAGCGCATGAACGGCTGGACCTTTCCCTGTGTTGAGCATTCTCATCTGAATAAACGTCTTGTCGATGTTCCGTCCCATTTCTCCGCCAAGCGCATCAATCTCACGTACGACATGTCCTTTCGCTGGTCCACCAATGGATGGGTTACAAGGCATAAAGGCCACCATATCCAGATTAATTGTAATCATCAGTGTTTTGGATCCCATACGGGCTGCGGCCAGTGCTGATTCTACACCTGCATGCCCAGCACCAACGACGATTACATCATAACTGCCGCCATCAAAAGCCATTTCTGTTACCTCCTTATGCCGCTGCACCTTTATTCTATGCATGCGGTCTGTTGTTAAAAGCGATACGCCCCTCTATTCCTCGGGGTCATTTCCGATCTATATCAAGCCATCAAGTCTGCTATTTCTACAGACGTCATTGCCATGTTGACCATCCAACTGGGGATAGACTTCATTATCATACTACTTTTCACAGGAAGTATGTTTGTTCATTTTACTTTCCTAGACAGAACTGGGAGAAAATCTGGTCAATCAGCGCATCATGTGCCGTATCGCCCACAATCTCGCCAAGGTGCTCCCACGCTAGACGTACGTCAATCTGTATCATGTCAATCGGAATCAGTTGTTCTGCTGCTTCATATGCGTCAATAAGGGATTGTTTTGCCTTTTTGAGCAACGCAATATGACGCACATTGCTGACATAGGTCAAATCTGCCGATTCCAGCTTGCCGCTGAAGAACAAGGTCGAGATGGCTTCTTCCAACCGATCGACACCCAGATCATCCTTCACTGACATGGGAACAAGCCGTTCTTCCGGAATATAGCGAAGCAGGATCTCACGGTCTACCTGCGGAGCTAAGTCCATTTTATTCATAATGATAATTGATTGTCTACCGCGGATTTGTTCCAATAATTCGATCTCATCCTGGTGCAGTGGCTCTGCCGCATTAATCACCATCAACAATAGATCTGCTTCTGCAACCGCCGAGCGGGAACGTTCTACTCCAATTCTCTCCACGACGTCCATCGTTTCCCGAATACCGGCTGTATCCAGCAGCTTAAGCGGAATGTTGTTAATCGTTACAAACTCCTCAATGACATCACGTGTCGTCCCCGGAATGTCCGTTACAATGGCCCGGTTATCCTGTGCGAGTGCATTGAGCAGTGAGGATTTGCCTACGTTCGGTCGTCCAACAATAGCCGTCGTAATCCCTTCCCGTAGTATCTTGCCCTGTTCTGCTGTTACCAGCAATTTATCGATTTCAGACATGACCAGACTGGATTTTTCTTTGATAAAATCAGCAGTTAATGACTCCACATCATGCTCGGGATAGTCGATATTCACTTCGATATGTGCGAGAGTCTCCACCAAGGTGTGTCTCAGATCCCGCAATTTGGACGACAGTTTCCCTTCCACTTGTTTGAGTGCAACGGAGAAAGCTCTATCCGATTTGGATCGAATAAGGTCCATAACCCCTTCCGCCTGTGACAGATCGATACGTCCATTGAGAAAGGCACGCTTGGTAAACTCGCCCGGCTCCGCTAGACGAATATCGAGCTGAAGCAGAAGATCCATGACTCTTTTAACAGAGACAACTCCACCATGAGCACTGATCTCAACCACATCTTCTGTGGTAAATGACCGGGGGGCACGCATAACCGTAACCAAAACTTCCTCAATTTTCTCACCGCTACCCGGTTCAATAATATGACCATAGTGAACCGTGTGAGACGCTGCCTGAGTTATAGGGGTTTTGCTGCGGAAAATCTTCTCCGTCTCCGATACTGCATCCGGGCCGCTGACCCGGATAACAGCGATCCCTGCTTCTCCAACAGCCGTTGATATCGCTGTGATCGTATCACTGATCATCGTTATCTCTCCTTGCTCTATTTTAAAATGGTCGTCCTTCCGGAGCGACATATGAATTTCACTATTTAGGTATCTCAACAAAATACTTATTTACGAAAAAAGCAATGGCTTCTGCACCGGGCAGGAAGCCATTGCGTCTTCAATTTCGTGTTATTTCGTCATAATGACCACACGCCGATTGGGCTCCTCGCCCTTACTATACGTCTTAATCTGCGGGTGATTTTGCAGTTTCGCATGAATGACTTTGCGTTCGAGTGGAGGCATCGGCTCCAGGACAACTTCCTTGCCGGAACGGATCGCTTGTCCAGCCAGTCGTTCAGCCAGATCTTCAAGTGTCTTCCGCCGGCGTTGCCGGAAATTCTCCGCATCAAGCACAATTCGAACGAAACTTTCCGAATAACGATTAGCTACAATGTTCGTCAGATATTGCAGTGCATCCAGCGTCTGTCCACGTCTGCCAATAATCATGCCAAGGTCTTCCCCGGCAATATTGAAGATATGCCCATCGCGCTGTTTTTTGATGTCCACTTCAACATCCAGTCCCATACCTGCTGCTACTTCTTTTAGGAAAGCAGCCGCTTCCTCATAGGGATTTTTAGCTGCGACATCCTCAAGTTTAGCTTCAACCTGAGGTACATGTGCGGCTGGCTCGACCCGCTGTGGAACAGCTTCGGGTACAGGCAGTAGTTTCACTTCAACTTTCGCCGCCTTTACCCCGATCAAACCCAGGAATCCTTTTGACGGCTGCTCTAACACTTGTATCTCGACCTTGTCCCGGCTTACGCCAAGCTCAGCCAATCCTTGTTTTACAGCATCTTCAACGGTTTTTCCTGACGCAATGACTTTGGTCATTTCGATTTTTTGGCCCCTTTCGACCCTTTTCCAGAGACAGTTGCCTTGCCACCGTTTTTGCGTTTAGCTCCGTTTTTGGAGGAACTATTCTGCTTCACGTTGACCTCAGCCACGACTTTATCATTATTCCGGTAAAGGAAATAGTTTTGCACGATCGTGTAAATGTTACTGTAGAACCAGTACAGCGGCAACGCTGAAGGGAACTGGTAAGACATGACGAAGATCAAGATTGGATATACC
This sequence comes from Paenibacillus xylanilyticus, assembly GCF_047246825.1. Lineage (GTDB taxonomy): Bacteria > Bacillota > Bacilli > Paenibacillales > Paenibacillaceae > Paenibacillus > Paenibacillus xylanilyticus_B. Next base: position 711,409 of record NZ_JBFOLB010000003.1, read on the forward strand.
CATAGCATGAACTGCATTGGTCCAACCTGCTGTGCAGGATTCATGCGCATCATCATCCATGTTTGTACGAATGTTGTGATGGCCGCCAGCACAGGCAAAATAAACAGGTGATCCGGCGCTCCGAGTTGAAGCCACAGGAAGTCATGTGTTCTCAGACTGGAGTTACCGTAAATTGAGTTATAAAGTGCGATGTAAATCGGCATCTGAATCAGAAGTGGCAGACAACCCGCCATCGGATTAACTTTGTTCTCCTGAAACAACTTCATCGTTTCTTGCTGAACTTTCTCAGGTGTATCTTTATACTTGGCTTGAATCTCCTTCAACTGCGGCTGAATTGCCTGCATGGCTTTGGAGCTGCGGACCTGCTTCATTGTCAAAGGCAAAATCAACGTCCGCACAATCAACACCATCACTAGGACGGCTAGTCCATATTCACCGTTAAACCAGTTGGCAAATGTATCGAGCGCCAGTGAGAACCAGTAAACAACATTGCTTTGCCAGAATGAGTCACTGGTTCTTAGGTCTTCCGTCGTAACTCCGGCTCCTTGCGGAGTACAGCCGGCCAGTACGGTGACCATTGCAATGACTGCAATGAGGAGAATCCACTTCCCCTTTGATGTCTTCAATCGCGACACTTCATAACCCCTCTCTTAACCATTCCATTCCACCGTAAATCATACCATAATTAGGAGGACAAATAAACCGAAGCTTACCGTTTGTTCGGCTTTAGAAGAGCCGCTTTGCGCATGACGTGCAGCAGACTTTTCTCCATTTCCTGATAGGTCATGTCCAGTGCACCTTTTCTTACGATAAAGATCAGGTCCATTTGCGTGACAATCTCCTTCTCACGGTGCCTTATAATTTCCTTAATCATGCGTCTCATCCGGTTGCGTACGACAGCGTTTCCGATTTTCTTGCTGCATGATACGCCAACCCGGAATTGCTCCGTATCTTTACGGCGGCAGCCATACACCACGAATTGATGATTGGCAAAAGATTTCCCATACCGGTATACGCGGCTAAAGTCCGCCCGGTTTCGCAAACGCAGTCTTTTATACACGGCGCTTCTCCTTGCTGTTCTCCACCATCGATATTGACGGAGGCCTCATTACTGATTTAGTATAGGCTTTCTTGAATAACGGTAAACCGCTCTGACGACAACTTCATTATATATAAGGAAACTTTTTAAAAAATTTCGTGACTTATTCATCGTGCTTCATTAAGACATGAGTGAACGCTTGAACACTTTTTCGCAGCCAATTCAGACCTGATCTGTATTAGCATCCAGTCTGAAATGACCTATTTAAGAAAAAAAAGACCACCTCGGTGGTCTTCTCATGCATTAAGCACTCAGGACTTTACGGCCTTTCAGGCGACGTGCAGCCAAAACTTTACGGCCGTTGCTCGTGCTCATTCTTTTCCGGAAACCATGAACTTTTTTACGTTTGCTTACGTTCGGTTTGAATGTAGGTCTCAATGTATTGCACCTCCTTACAAGGAAATACTTATGTGATGAATCATTTTCATCTTCACAGAAAACACCTTTTTATATTTAACCACGTACACTTGGAAAAGTCAACTCTAACCCACGTAGCTTCTCCCTCTTTTTAAAGCCATTTCCAGTCTCTCCTCAGAATTCAATTCGCTCTTCACCGAATCTATTCTATGTGAGTCAGGATTTGTGGCGGCAAAAGTTATCCCCAAATAAGCTTTTCGCGTGATCCATCCTCTATTTTTTTGGTTATCCACACCCCAAAAATCACTCTATTCCCTCATGTTTTTCACTACTTAAGTTATTCACATGTGGATAACGAAATATTTATTTATATAAGCTTGTCCTTAATAAATCCATTTCACCATTTCCACTGTATCGTTAAATCACTACGTATTGAAACTTTTTCATATCATTCAATCCAATTTAAAATTTGATGTATCCGCTTTAATTGAAGGTTTACAAGTATTAAAGAAAGGTGTAGGATAAAAATCACATCTTGTATACAAGTATACTTATGGGTCATTTCAGTTCTATCCTAAAGTCACTTACACTCTCTTTTACTTGCAAAAAAGTAGAAGATCGGCTCTTTGAAAAATGATTCGGAGGAAGGTTCAATATGTAAACTTCCGCTTCCGTTTCAAGCAAAATGCAAACTGTAAAAAAGTTATGCTATGATCAGTATGCAGGTTTATTAAAGTGTGATATCGATCGGGTATGCATTCATATGAACCTTCATGAACTGATTACTTGAATAGGAGCGTTAGCCATTATGTTGTTTCCTTCTTCCTGGCTGCAGGGAGCTTCCCGCGGGGAAGCAATCGCCTGCGAATTAAGGCTGCGCATCATCAGCGGAACCCTGCGTCCTGGAGAGATTTTATCTGAAAATCGAATTGCCGCTGATTTTGACAGCAGTCGTTCTCCTGTACGTGAAGCCTTGAGAACACTGTCGAATGAAGGACTGATTCGGCTTGAACGGATGGGTGTGGTTGTCCTTGGATTAAAGATCAAGGATGTTGAAGAGCTGTACGATGTCCGCTTTCTGATTGAGAGCTTTGTTCAGCAGCGACTTGCGGGGTCTGTTCCCGAGCAATTGATTACCCAGCTTCGTAACATACTGGACAAAATGGAACTGGCAGGGCGGCATCAGGATGCGGTCGAATTTGCTTATCAGGATCTCACCTTCCATGAGACCATTATCGAAGCGGCGGAGCACTCCCGTATTTCACATTTATGGAGAAGCATTCGTTATGTGGTCATGACAGTCATGCTGCTTACAACCCGCAGGGTGTTTGTTCAGGGTGACCCAAAAGTAAGCGCTGTAATTCATAAACATCGTCTGTTAATCGAAGCACTTGAGTCAGGTGACAAAACATCGATTCAGGCCGGGGTACGTACGTACTTTCAGGATTCCGGTAAAACATTGCACGAAAGCTTTGACTCCTGACCAACAATGTACGGAGTTTAATTTTGATGGCGTTGGTTTAAATACTGCCAAACGCTCGCAATCATATCCAGAAGGATAGATTGCCATCCAACTTGTCGACAAGTATACAAAATGAGATTTTGTTTCAATTTTTGGGCATATTAAAGGGAGTAACCCTCCCTTACGACGATTTCACTTGTAAGCGTTTATATTCAAACACAAAGGAGCATACATCATGAGCACTCTTTTTGGCCTGTCCCATAATGCAACATTATTGGTGTGGACATTGATTGCGATCGTATTTCTGATCGTGTTGATTTCCAAATATAAATGGAATCCCTTCATTACCCTTTTGTTATCAGCATTAATGCTTGGTCTGCTTGCAGGCATGAAGCCTGCCGATGTGATTACTTCCATTACAGGCGGACTTGGCGGTACGCTTGGAACGATAGCCATCGTTATCGGGCTTGGTACGATGCTCGGTAAAATGATGGCTGAATCAGGCGGTGCCGAGCGCATTGCGACGACACTCGTGGATCGCTTCGGTGTTAAACGCGTGCACTGGGCGATGATGATCGTTGGTTTTATTGTCGGTATTCCTGTTTTCTTCGAAGTTGGGGTCATTCTGCTGATTCCGATCATATTCACCGTTGCACGTAAAACCAATATGTCGCTGCTGCAGATTGGGATTCCGATTTTGGCGGGCCTATCGACTGTACATGGTCTCGTTCCTCCCCATCCAGCTCCTATGATCGCCATTGATGCCTTCAATGCAGATTTGGGAAAAACCATTTTGTACTCTCTGATTGTTGGTATTCCAACAGCTATTATTGCTGGTCCCCTGTTCGGTAAGTTTATCGGCAAAAGAATACACACCGAACCGCCAGCTGAGCTGGCAGAGCAATTCGCTACGAAAAAAAGTACCAATCTTCCAGGGTTCGGAATTACCCTGTTTACGATCTTGCTGCCAGTCATTCTCATGCTGATCGGCTCCATTGCCAACATCGTAGACCCGAATGCCACAAGTGCATTCACGGTCTTCTGTGAGTTTATTGGGCACGAGATCATTGCTCTGTTGATATCCGTGGTATTCGCCCTCTTTTCACTTGGCTTCGCACGCGGATTCACGAAACACGATATTTCCCGGTTTACCAGTGAATGTCTGGCGCCTACGGCGACCATCATTCTCATTATTGGTGGGGGCGGCGCGTTTAAGCAGGTGTTGATCAATAGTGGCGTCGGTAATGCGATCGCAGAGGTCGCTACTCATGCCAATATCAATGTCATTCTGTTTGCATGGCTGGTTGCTGCACTGATTCGGGTAGCCACCGGCTCGGCAACTGTTGCAATGACAACGGCAGCGGGCATTGTTGCTCCGGTTCTGGCACTGACGCCAGGGGCCAATATCGAGCTGGTTGTGCTTGCTACAGGTGCAGGCTCACTTGTCCTGTCCCATGTGAATGACGCAGGTTTCTGGATGATCAAAGAATTCTTTAATATGAGTGTCTCCCAGACGCTCAAGACGTGGACCGTTATGGAAACACTATTATCCGTGGTCGGATTGATCTTTATTTTGCTGCTGAGCACTGTGATATAAGACAAATTGAATCAATGAGAAGAGAAAATTTTATCGTTTCAATGGAAAGAAGGACTACACCCAATGAAAAAATATATGATTGGTATGGATATCGGCACAACCAGCACCAAATCCGTATTATTTACGGAGCAAGGCGAGGTTGTCAGCACTTCAACTCACGAATATCCTCTATATACACCTGCCCCCGATGTAGCTGAGCAGGATCCGGAGGAAATTGTACAAGCTGCCATTAACTCCGTACGTGGTGTCATGGATCAGAGCGGTGTAACTGCGGGACAAATCATGTTTTTGTCCTGCAGTTCCGCCATGCATAGTTTAATCGCCATGGGATCAGACCATAAACCGCTCACTCGTTGCATCACTTGGGCCGATAACCGAAGTGCAGCCTGGTCAGCCAAACTGCAGGAAAATGGACAGGGTCATCGCATTTATTTGCGCACAGGTACCCCCATTCATCCCATGTCTCCACTAACCAAACTCATGTGGCTGCGTCACGACGAGCCTGAACTTTTTCAGCGTGCAGCCAAATTTATCTCTATTAAAGAATATTTGTTCTTCCGCTTATTCGGACAATATGTAGTCGATCATTCCATCGCCTCCTGTACCGGCCTGCTCAATCTGGAACAATTGGACTGGGATGCTGAAGCACTAGAGGTTGCAGGGATAACACCTGATCATCTCTCGAAGCTCGTGCCAACCACACATACTATAGAAGGAATGGACAGCGAGTGTGCAGAAAAAATGGGTCTTTCCCCCTCTACTCCCTTTGTTATCGGGGCAAGTGACGGGGTTCTATCCAATCTCGGCGTAAACGCCATCGAACCTGGAGTAGTTGCAGCCACCATTGGTACCAGCGGTGCCATTCGTACTGTCGTTGATCGCCCGGTTACCGATCCGAAAGGTCGGACCTTCTGTTATGCACTCACAGAGAATCTGTGGGTCATCGGCGGGCCTGTGAATAACGGTGGTATGCTGTTCCGCTGGGTGCGTGACGAATTCGCTGCATCTGAAGTGGAAACGGCCAAACGGCTTGGCATCAATTCGTATGATGTCCTAACCAAAATTGCTGAACGCGTTAGTGCGGGCTCTGAAGGACTGCTGTTCCACCCTTACCTGTCAGGAGAGCGTGCCCCATTATGGAATCCGGATGCCCGCGGTTCCTTCTTTGGGTTGACCCTCCATCATCAGAAAGAGCATATGATCCGAGCTGTCCTGGAAGGGGTTATTTTTAACCTGTACACCGTCTTGCTGGCTATGGAAGAACAGATCGGGCAACCGACCTCCATTCAGGCTACTGGCGGTTTCGCACGTTCCCCTCTCTGGCGGCAGATGATGTCCGATATTTTCAATCAGGAGGTTGTTGTTCCTGAGAGCTTTGAAAGCTCCTGTCTGGGGGCTGTTGTACTCGGTCTGTACGCCACAGGTCGAATCAAGTCACTTCATGCTGTCTCTTCCATGGTTGGTACAACCCACAGACATACCCCTATTAGAGAAAACGCAGCGATCTATCGGGAACTGCTTCCCATTTTCATTCGCATCTCGCGCAAACTCGAAGAGGAGTATGCCGACATTGCGGAATTTCAGCGCAAATTGTCGTTGAGCACCGATTAACGGTTCACTCTATAGAAACAAAAAAAGAGATTGTTCACTTAGACCACACACTGGTCTTAAGGGGGCAATCTCTTTTTTACGTAAATATAGCGTCCTGATTCACCGCGCTCACACCCATTTTCACTGTCTTCGTTTGTTCATCCATTGCCTCGCATTCTACCTCTTAAAATGACCATGCAGCTGTTACCTGCTTCCCATCTCTATACTCCTCCAGAATAGCCTCTTATCACCACAACCAAGAATGCGGTTAAAGAGATCAAATCAATCCCCTTCCTCAGCTTCAAATTGGAATTAGTGGTTATCCACAGATATGTTATTCACAATTTTCGATTCAATTTACACACAATTCAGCAATATTTGACGCATAACCTGTGTATAAAACATTTTGGCTTTTTGGTTCATCCTGTCGAAAATTAAACAATTTATAAACAATATATTGTGTTGTGATTAAAAATTATACACAAGTTATTGAATTTGTGGATAAAATCTCGCGATACGTTGAAATGCGGGGCTTCTTTTGCTATGATTGTATTACTTTTGGATGTGAATATGTGATCTGACCCATAATATTATCAACAGCCTGTGGATAAAGTTGTGAACAATTTTCCGTTGTTCATTCTTTTTTTGTTTTCGACCTGCGGGGGTTTGGGGATAAATTCAACAATATATCTCGTATTTCGACACTGCATCATGGCTTAAGCCACACTTGGAACATGTAAAAGGAGTGACAGTCTGTGGACAGCCATACTTCTGATTTATGGCAGCAAATTTTATCAATCATACAAAACAAGCTCAGCAAACCCAGCTTCGATACCTGGTTCAAAGCAACCAAAGCAACGAAGCTGAATGACAGTTCAATTGTCATTTCCGCGCCGACTACGTTTGCCGTCGAATGGCTGGAGAGCCGCTACACCAAATTGGTTGGCTCGACAGTATATGAACTGCTGGGCAAACAAGTCGATGTGAAATTTGTCATCGAAGAGAACAAGCCTGCTGAACCGGACCCGCAACTGCCGGCGCCAACGCCTACGGTAGTTCAGGAAGAAGCGGTACTCAGCATGCTGAATCCAAAATATACGTTCGATACATTTGTCATTGGACCAGGCAACCGTTTTGCCCATGCCGCATCGCTGGCGGTCGCTGAAGCGCCCGCCAAAGCATACAATCCTCTGTTTCTGTACGGAGGAGTTGGACTCGGCAAAACCCACTTGATGCATGCAATCGGCCATTATGTTTTGGAGCATGATCCGGGGAGCAAGGTTGTTTATTTGTCATCTGAGAAATTCACGAACGAATTTATTAACTCGATCCGTGACAACCGCGGGGAAAGTTTCCGCAATAAATATCGGAATGTCGATATCCTGCTTATTGATGATATTCAGTTCTTGGCGGGAAAAGAATCGACACAAGAGGAATTTTTCCATACGTTTAATGCGCTGCATGAGGAACGGAAACAAATTATCATCTCCAGCGACAGACCACCGAAGGAAATTCCGACTCTGGAAGAGCGGCTTCGTTCCCGCTTCGAATGGGGATTAATCACGGACATCCAACCTCCGGATCTGGAGACACGGATCGCCATTTTGCGTAAGAAGGCACGTGCAGAAAATCTGGATATTCCTAACGAAGCCATGATGTATATCGCCAACCAGATTGACACCAACATCCGTGAGCTGGAAGGCGCACTTATCCGGGTAGTTGCCTACTCTTCACTGACGAATCAAGATGTAACCACTCATCTGGCTGCAGAAGCATTGAAGGATATCATTCCTTCCAGCCGTCCTAAAATGATCACTATTCAAGACATCCAACAAAAGGTCGGCGAGTATTATAGCCTCAAGCTTGAAGATTTCAAAGCACGGAAGCGGACCAAGGCCGTTGCCTTTCCAAGACAAATTGCCATGTATCTTTCACGTGAACTGACTGACTTTTCCCTGCCCAAAATTGGGGAAGCATTCGGAGGACGAGATCATACGACAGTCATTCATGCGCACGAAAAAATCTCCCAATCGATCAAAGTCGATCAGGAGCTCTATAAAGTTATCAACAACTTAACCGAAAAAATAAAGAATCCAACCTGAACAAGTCCCAAGCCTATGCACAACGTGTACACATGTGGATAGGCTTAATTTTATGGGTTTATACCCACTTATCCACATATTCAGTGCCCCTATTACTATTATTACTAAAAAGATCTAAAAGATATCATCTCCAAATACGCCGTTTGAAGCTCGGCCTCCGGCCTTTTGATTAACACCTTTCAATACCCAAACACCCAAAAAATCCGCTAGGAGTGAAACCATGAAAATCAGCATAATGAAAAGCTATCTGAACGAATCCATCCAGCATGTATCCAAAGCGATCTCTAGTCGCACAACCATCCCCATCTTGAGCGGGATCAAATTCGACGTGAATCATCAAGGGGTTACGTTGACAGCAAGCGACACGGATATCTCGATTCAATCCTTTATCCCGCTTGAAGAAGGAGATAAAAGCGTAGTTCAGGTAGAGCAACCCGGCAGCGTTGTGCTGCCAGCCAAGTTCTTTGTCGAAATCATCAAAAAACTGCCGTCTCAGGAAATCCACATGGAGGTCAAAGACAATTTCAACACCTTCATCTCGGCAGGTGCTACCGAAATTCAACTGGTTGGTCTGGATCCGGAAGAATTCCCGGTATTGCCAAGCATCGAAGAAAACCAAACGGTCTCCATTCCTGGAGATCTGCTTAAGAACATGGTTAAGCAAACGGTATTCTCCATTTCCACCCACGAAACGACTCCAATCCTGACGGGTGTACTCTGGAGCCTTGGGGATAATGAGTTGAAATTTGTGGCAACCGACCGTCACCGTCTTGCTACTCGTTCAGCAATGCTGGATAATGCAGAGGGAGTACGTTTCAACAATGTCGTTATCTCGGGTAAAACGCTGAACGAACTCAGCAAAATTGTGCCGGATCAAAATACACTTGTGGATATCGTTGTAGCGGACAACCAGGTCCTGTTCAAAATTGACCGTGTCCTGTTCTATTCCCGTATTTTGGACGGAACATATCCGGATACTTCTAGAATTATTCCAACTTCGTACAAAACAGAACTTGTTTTGGATACAAAAAAATTAAGTGAGTCGATTGACCGGGCTTATTTGCTGTCGCGTGAAGAAAAGACCAACATTGTTCGCATGCAAACGATGGATTCCGGCACGATCGAAATTTCATCAAGCTCCTCCGAGCTGGGAAAAGTAAGAGAAGAAATTGAACCTGCCGAGTTTACTGGCGATCCGCTAAAAATCTCGTTCAACTCCAAATATATGCTGGATGTGCTGAAAGTGGTTGAAAGTGAACAGCTGATGATTGCTTTTACCGGCGTCATGAGTCCGATTATCTTGAAACCGCTGGACGACAGTCACAGCCTTTACGTCATCTTGCCTTACCGGACGACCAACTAACGAAAGGAAGATTCCAGTGAACCGAGTAACGATTCGTACGGAATATATTAAGCTTGACCAATTTTTGAAATTGGCAGATTGCATTCCAACCGGAGGCATGGCCAAAGCCCTGCTTCAGGAAGGACTTGTACGTGTGAATAAAGAGCCAGAAGAACGCCGGGGACGCAAGTTATACCCTGGGGATATCGTTGAGGTGGACGGAGAAGGCGCGTTCGAAGTTGCCGCAGAATAAACTGGTTCGATCCTGCTGCCTCCTGACGGACGGGATAAAAGGGAGGTTACCACGTGTTTGTCAATAGCATTGATCTGCAGCAATTCCGCAATTATGAACATCTGAAACTGGAATCTTTCGGTCCAGTGAACCTGCTAATCGGGCAGAATGCCCAGGGGAAGACCAATCTTGCTGAGGCCATCTTTGTGCTTGCACTCACCAAGAGCCACCGTACATCCCGCGACAAGGAGCTGATCCGTTTCGGTGAGGAACGTGCCAGGCTTGCGGCAGAAGTCGACAAAAAGTATGGAACCGTCAATCTGGAGCTATCTTTGTCGCAACAAGGGAAGAAAGCCAAAATCAATGGGTTAGAGCAGCGAAAGTTAAGCGATTTTGTCGGTGCACTCAATGTGGTCATGTTTGCACCGGAAGATCTGGAGATTGTCAAAGGCACACCGGGGGTTCGCCGCCGGTTCCTTGACATGGAGATCGGGCAGGTAGCCCCAGGTTACCTTTACCATCTTCAGCAATACCAGAAAGTGCTCGTTCAGCGAAACAATCTGCTCAAACAGTTATGGGGCAAGGACGCATCTGCCCAGACGATGCTTGAGATCTGGAATGAACAGCTGGCTGAGCACGGTGTTAAAATCGTCAAAAAAAGGAAACAATTCATAAAGAAACTGCAAAAGTGGGCCGAAACGATTCATCAGGGTATTACCGGAGGTGGAGAAGTACTGCGTCTGGCCTACCTTCCGTCCTTCAGCGAAGCCGCTGAGGAAGATGAAGCTGTTTTAATGGACCAATTTATGATAAAATTATCACAAATGAAAGAGCAGGAGATTCGCCGGGGCACAACCCTTAGTGGGCCGCACCGGGATGACCTGTCCTTTTTCATTAACGACCGGGAAGTACAAACGTATGGTTCGCAGGGGCAGCAGCGTACAACGGCGTTGTCCCTTAAACTTGCGGAAATTGAACTGATCCATGAGGAAATCGGTGAATATCCGGTCCTGCTGCTTGACGATGTATTGTCTGAACTGGATCCTTTCCGTCAGACGCAGCTGATCGAAACGTTCCAGAGCAAGGTGCAAACCTTTATTACAGCTACTGGAATCGAGAGCCTGAACGTTGACAAGCTCAAAGATGCCAGTATTTATCACGTTCATGCCGGACAGGTTGAACGCTAAGGAGTGAGGGGACATGTACATTCATCTGGGCGGAGAGAAAATTATCCGTTCTTCCGAATTGGTCGCTATTTTTGATATATCGATTGAAAAATCCTCTAAAATCTCCAAGCAGTATGTCACGCATGCCGAGCAGGAAAAAACAGTGGAACGCATCGGTGAAGAGGAAGCCAAGTCTATTGTCGTTACCAAGAACATTGTGTACTATTCACCTATTTCCTCAGCCACGCTCAAGAAGCGGGCTCACATTTTTCCTGATCTTTAGATCTTCATAAGTAGGGTATAAGTATGCCTTCTGCTGCTTGTCTTTATTTTGAACTGCTTGTTGAAATTAAAGGCAGATGGCCTTTTTCAGCATGCATTCTTAGTTAACGCATATTTACGATATTGAATCTATAGAAGTAGGTGAAAGGCATGTCTATGAATCAACCGTCATATGATGCGAATGAAATTCAGGTCCTTGAAGGACTGGAAGCTGTACGGAAGCGTCCGGGGATGTACATCGGTTCCACCAGTGCCAAAGGACTGCATCATCTGGTCTGGGAAGTAGTGGACAACAGTATCGATGAGGCGCTTGCGGGTTACTGTGACCATATTGAGATCAGTATTCACGAAGATAACAGCGTTACGGTAGTCGATAACGGACGTGGGATTCCTGTCGGCGAACATGCCAAAATGAAACGTCCTGCACTTGAGGTTGTAATGACCGTGCTCCATGCAGGAGGTAAATTTGGCGGCGGCGGATACAAGGTGTCCGGTGGTTTGCACGGGGTGGGTGTCTCTGTTGTGAATGCCCTCTCTGAAAAAGTGGTTGTAACCGTCAAACGTGAGGGACACGTCTATCAACAGGAATACCGCCGTGGTGCTCCGCAGTATGACCTGAAAACATTAGGAACGACGGATGAAACCGGAACAACGGTTACGTTCCACCCGGACCCGGAAATTTTCACGGAGACAACGGTATACGATTATGAAACGCTGCTGACGCGTGTGCGCGAGCTGGCATTCCTGAACAAGGGCATCGGTCTGACCCTGACTGATGAGCGTACAGGTGCAACCAACTCCTTCATGTACGAGGGCGGGATCATTGAATATGTATCCTTCCTGAATCAGAAGCGTGAAGTACTGCATGAAAATCCGATTTACGTTGAAGGCTCCAGAGATAATATCCAGGTGGAAGTTGCTCTGCAATACAACGATAACTACACCGAGAATATTTATTCTTTTGCCAACAACATCAATACGCATGAGGGCGGAACACATGAATCCGGCTTCAAGAGTGCATTGACCCGGATTATCAATGACTACGCCCGCAAAGCCGGTGTAATCAAGGACAGCACAGGTAACTTGTCCGGGGATGATGTGCGTGAAGGTTTGACGGCCATTATCTCGGTCAAGATTCCTGAGCCGCAGTTTGAGGGACAGACCAAGACGAAGCTGGGTAACAGCGAAGTGCGCGGAATTGTCGAATCCCTGTTTGCTGAGAAGCTTCAGGAGTTCCTGGAGGAAAACCCTTCGGTATCCCGTCGCATTCTGGAAAAAGGACTGCAAGCGGCTCGTGCGCGTGAAGCAGCGCGTAAGGCACGGGAATTGACTCGCCGCAAGGGTGCGCTTGAAGTAAGCTCCCTGCCAGGTAAATTGGCTGACTGCTCCTCCAAGGACGCCTCAATCAGCGAACTGTACATCGTCGAAGGTGACTCTGCCGGTGGTTCTGCGAAGCAGGGTCGGGACCGTCATTTCCAAGCGATTTTGCCGCTGCGCGGTAAAATTCTGAACGTGGAAAAAGCTCGCCTTGACCGGATACTGGGCAATGCGGAGATTAGAGCAATCATCACCGCAATGGGTACAGGGATTGGTGATGACTTTGATATTTCCAAAGCGCGCTACCACAAAATTATTTTGATGACCGATGCCGATGTCGATGGAGCCCATATCCGGACTCTGTTGTTGACATTCTTGTATCGTTATATGCGCAAAATCATTGAGGCAGGCTATGTTTACATTGCCCAACCGCCACTGTTCAAGATTGAGCGCAATAAAGTTATTCGGTATGCCGGTTCCGAGAAGGAACGCGATGAAATTATCGCGAGTCTCGGCGAAAATGCGAAGTTCAATGTCCAGCGTTACAAAGGTCTTGGCGAGATGAATGCCGGACAGCTGTGGGAAACCACAATGGACCCTGAAAGCCGGACAATGCTGCAAGTATCCATCAGTGATGCCATGCTGGCGGATGCCATGTTTGATACCCTGATGGGGGATAACGTTGAACCTCGTCGTGACTTTATTCAGGAAAATGCCAAATATGTGAAAAACCTCGATATTTGACGATATAGGAAGAGGCGCCTGCTGGGCGCCTTTTTACTTTCATGAGATGAACGGGACAAGTTATATAGGTTCTAGCGGGCTCTACTTTTAGCTGTGGAAGAGGAGGCTTGTGATTTGGCAGCATGGCGTGCTGGTTTCTTTTTTTTGGAGGGTAATCTGCCGTAGGCAATGGCATACCGCTTAATCTTGCGATAAGCCTCTTTGTCAGGCAATAAGCCAAAGGCGTAGATCCCAGGCAGTGTGTTAACCTCCAGAATCCAGGGTCGGCCTGTTTCATCCAGGGCAATATCGATGCCGATCTCTTTAAGCCTTGGAAAGGACTTCTGCAACTGAACGGCGGTATGAATACCGAGCCGGTATAGCTCGCTGCGAAGCTTCTGGAATCCGGATGTGTGGAGGTGAGGCATCACTAGCTCTTCAAATGTGGCCAGCCTTCCTCCGCCATGAATATTGGTTATAATTTTTCCCGGTGCCGCGATTCTGCCCAGAATGCCAGTCGTTTCCCAATTGTTCTTCAGATTCTTTTGTGTAAGCACTCTTAAGTCGAACGGTAGTCCTTCATGTTTGAGGAGAGGAATGCCTTGCTGAATAAGGTAAGTGTGTCCCTGAATACGCCCTTCCAGGGCTTTATGCAGTTCATCCAGAGAATGATACAGCTCCTGTTTGGTGCCATATTGGAGCTGATATGATGTAACTCGGATTGAAGAAGTTCCAATATCCTGATTACTGGATTCGGGGAGGGAAGAAGCTGAGAGCAGATGGTCTGTATCCTCAGGACTCTTCTCCTCCGTATCGGAACTATGGGACGATGGACGGGGACTGAAGGTGTGGATTGTTTTTACTCGCATCACCCCATTACCGTAGGTTCCGTGATCTGGTTTAATATAATTAAGCTCGAACAGTTCGGTCATCCGTTCAAGGGTTTGGCGATTATATTGCCTCGTAACAGGTATATATTCGTTCACAGTACGGCTGCGCTGCAACACAACCGTTTTGGTCCATTTGCTGGAGACGCGCTGGATACTCAAGAAGCCACCAGTCCTTTCATGTTTTATTCGGAGTTTTCTGGAGAGCAGCAGTACGGAGAAATCAAAGGACAAGAGACGATATCAGTGGTATAATAGAGAAATATGACGTTTTGTGCGTTTTGCTGCACAAATGGTAGTTTGATCGTAGAACGGGAACGGCATCAGCCTTAATACACGCAGTACATGTGCCGCTTTTCTAGCATTGTATGTATAAACGGAGAGGAAGGCAGGGCTAATCCCCAGACTCTCTAAAGTTCCCGGAAGAAAGGCTATTGCCCAGCGGACGTTTAATTGTGTAACTTTTGTGAAAGTAATATAATAAAGAGTAGCGTTCTTGCGCGGTTTTAGCCTTGTTAGGCTTTTCACATACACTATTTTTAAATGACTGAATGGAACTGTTTGTTGAAGGACAAGAAGGAGGTCCAGCATGGCGGAAGAAATGAACTCGCAGATTAAAGATCGGGATATAGGCGTTGAGATGCGTGAATCGTTTATGGATTATGCGATGAGCATCATTGTTAGCCGTGCACTGCCTGACGTGCGTGACGGATTGAAGCCGGTTCACCGGCGTATTTTATACGCAATGTCTGAGCTAGGCATGACACCCGATAAACCACATAAAAAATCAGCCAGAATCGTCGGCGAAGTTATCGGTAAGTATCACCCACATGGTGACTCTGCCGTATACGAAACGATGGTACGGATGGCTCAGGATTTCTCCCTGCGTTACATGCACGTTGATGGACATGGTAACTTTGGATCCGTGGATGGCGATATGGCAGCTGCCATGCGTTACACGGAGGCGCGTTTGTCCAAGATTGCTATGGAAATGCTTAGAGATATCAACAAAGATACGATTGATTTCCAGCCCAACTATGACGGTGAAGAGAGCGAGCCTGTAGTTCTGCCAGCTCGTTTCCCCAACTTGCTTGTCAACGGTGTCGGCGGGATCGCAGTAGGTATGGCTACGAATATCCCTCCTCATAATTTGGGTGAGGTGATTGACGGCGTTCAGGCCATGATCAAAAATCCGGATATTACCTCCATGGAATTGATGGATTACATTCATGGGCCAGACTTCCCTACGGCTGGTTATATTCTTGGACGCTCCGGTATTCGCCAGGCTTACCAGACAGGTCGCGGTTCTGTTACGATGCGGGCCAAAACCAATATTGAGGAAAATAACAACAAGGCACGTATTGTTGTTACCGAGATTCCTTACCAGGTCAACAAGGCAAGACTGGTGGAGAAAATTGCCGAACTGGTTCGCGACAAGAAAATTGATGGTATTACAGATCTTCGGGATGAATCTGACCGAAACGGGATGCGTATTGTCATTGAGCTTCGCAGAGATGTGAACCCAGGTGTTGTACTGAACAATTTGTACAAGCATACGTCAATGCAGTCGACGTTTGGTATCAATATGCTGGCGATTGTGAATAAGGAACCGAAAATTCTGAACCTGCGCGAAGTGTTGTATCACTACCTGCAGCATCAGATTGAAGTTATTCGCAGACGTACACAATTCGAGCTGAAAAAAGCGGAAGCCCGTGCACACATTCTGGAAGGGTTGCGTATTGCCCTGGATCATATCGATGAGATTATTGCATTGATTCGTTCCTCGAGCAATACTGACGCAGCTAGAGAAGGTTTGATTGAGCGTTTCTCACTTAGTCATGATCAAGCTCAAGCGATTTTGGATATGCGTTTGCAACGCCTGACAGGTCTGGAACGGGAACGCATTGAGAATGAATATAACGAACTTATGGTCAAAATTGCGGAATACCGTGAGATTCTGGCCAACGAGCATCTGGTACTCGATATTATCAGTGAAGAACTGCAAGAAGTTCGTGAGCGCTTCGGCGACGAACGCCGCACAGAGATCACCATTGGGGAAGAGAGCATTCTGGATGAGGATCTGATTCCGCGTGAAGAGGTGATTATCACCATTACACACACGGGCTATGTGAAGCGTCTGCCGGTGTCAACCTACCGCAGTCAGAAGCGGGGCGGACGTGGAGTTGTGGGCATGGACACGAAGGATACCGACTTTGTCGAGCATCTATTCGTAACCAACTCTCACAACTACCTCATGTTCTTTACCGATAAGGGTAAAGTGTATCGTCTGAAAGCTTACGAAATTCCAGAGCTTGGACGTACAGCCCGGGGGACACCGATTATCAACCTGATTCAGATTGAGCAGGGAGAGTCGGTTAACGCCGTAATTCCGGTGCAGGAGTTCGAAAGTGACAAGTATCTGTTCTTCGCTACCCGCCAGGGTGTTGTTAAGAAGACACCACTTGAGGATTACACCAATATTCGTAAAGGCGGTCTGATCGGGATCTCCTTGCGTGATGACGATGCGCTCATAGAGGTTAAGCTGACGGATGGCCAGCAAGAGATCATTATGGGTACTTCGCACGGAATGTCTATCCGCTTCTCGGAAGGCAACGTTCGTTCCATGGGACGGAGCGCAACCGGGGTGAAGGGGATCACACTGGATGAAGGGGATGTTGTCATTGGCATGGACGTTGTCGATCAGGAGCTTGATGTTCTGATTGTTACGGCCAAAGGTTATGGTAAACGTACCCCTGTCAGCGATTACCGCATGCAGACTCGTGGTGGTAAAGGGATTAAGACCATTAACGTCACGGAGAAAAATGGTGCAGTAGTCAGTCTCAAAATGGTTAAAACGGAAGAGGATCTGATGATTATCACGTCCAGTGGTACATTGATCCGCATGAGTATGGAAGGCATATCCACAATGGGTCGATACACACAAGGTGTGAAACTGATTCATATTCGTGATGAGGATGCCGTAGCCACAGTCAGCCGGATTGACAAAAATGAAGATGAACCAGATGAAGAATTGCTGGAAGGACTGGAAGCAGGAGATGCGGAAGGTTCAGAAGGCTCAATGGTAAGCCTGAGTGAAGATACAGGTACGGATGTAGAAACCGAGGGCGACGACTCTGATTCTGAAGCATAAAATGGTTTATAGCTTTATCAATTGTATGAAGTGGTTGATATAAGAGTATTTAGAAATAAGGGGTTCCCATTTGGGAGCTCCTTTTTTTGATTGTATCGTTCTGATCTAAAAATATAGGAATATAGGATGTACAGCCTGATTTATGAGTAATATAATGGGAAATATCGTGAAAACCGGGACTATGGTCTTGTTTACCATTATAGAAGAACGAAGAGTGAGGAGAATAAACATGGGATTAATTACCCTGTCTGAAGTCAAACCTGGCCTTAAACTGGGGAATGACGTACATACTTTGCGCGGCAATGTTTTATTTCAGAAAGGCAAAGTCATTTTGCCGAAGGATGTGGAAGTCCTACGAGCTTTTATGATTCATCAGGTCGATATTGAACAGGAAAAAGTCGGAGCGAATGGGGCAGGCGCAAAGGCTGCAGCTGCATCAAGCGATGAGAAGAAAGGGGATCGAACGGGTAAAGGCAGTAATGCCGTCTTAGGCCCTGCAGTAACTTCCTTCCATGAAGAGTATGAGAAGTTGGTGGGATTAACCAAAAGTGCCTTTCTGTCCTCTCTGGCAGCTGAACTGCCTGTATATGAGCTTCGTACTCAGCTTGAAGCCTTATTTGTATATCTTAAACAATATAATGTGCTAACTTTCAGTCCACGCGTGATGCAGGAACATGATTATGTCTATCACCATGCTGTACTTAGTGCGATGACCTCGTATCAGTTGGCTCAATGGATGGATTTGCCCTCCAAGGACTGGATGCAGGTGGCTTTTGCAGGACTATTCCATGATATCGGCAACAGCAAGGTTGACCCGCAGATTCTCCATAAACCATCTACATTGACTCCGTCTGAGCAAGAGGAGATTAGGCAGCATACCAAGTATGGCTATCAGGTGCTTAAACAGGCCAAGGCCATTAATGAAGGAGCAAGACTTGCAGCTCTGCAGCATCATGAAAAAGTGGATGGTTCGGGTTACCCACTGCAGCTGAGCGGGACCCAGATTCATATCTATGCCAAGATCGTTGCAATTGCAGATATCTTTCATGCCATGACCCTAGAGAAGATCTATCGTAAGGCAAAGTCTCCATATCTGGTTCTCGAACAGATCAAAAGCGAGGCATTTGGCAAATTGGATCCTGCTATCGTAAATGTATTTATACAGCGTTCTACACAAATTCATAATGGAATTCGGGTTAAATTAAGCAACAACCAGATAGGTGAGATCATTTTCTCTGATCGGGATCACCCGACACGCCCAATGGTTTCTGTGGAAGGAACGATAATTAATCTCATGCAGCAGCGGCAGCTTCATATTCAGGAAGTTATAGGCTAACTAAACAAATAGTTATTATAGAGGTAGGGTCATTCCGATGGGAGTGGCTCTTTTTAATGAGCTGCATGTGAGATATTGCAGGAAGCTAGAGGGGGGGATCATATATTCATGTAGCAAGGCGGTTATAAGTTTGAAGTATTAAAATCTTTTTCGAAAAAAGACTTGCATAAAAAATCTGTACATGGTATATTCTAATTCCGGCCAAGAAAACACGAGAAACACGGTGCGGTAAGCAAACCAAATAAGCTTCGAAAGAAACTTAAAAAAAGTGCTTGCTAAATTGGTTCGGATATGATAAGATATAAAAGTTGCTGAGGAGAACAACACTCGGATGCAAACGAAGTTTGATCTTTGAAAACTGAACAACGAGTGAGTAACGATCTTGCTTGCAAGATCGACGCTGAGAAATCGGTACACGTCATTTGACTGTATGGTTTCGAAGCACAATTGAGATTTTTAATCTCGTCAGATTCAAAATGAGCTAATCGCTCTTTTCAATACTTTATTGGAGAGTTTGATCCTGGCTCAGGACGAACGCTGGCGGCATGCCTAATACATGCAAGTCGAGCGGACTTGATGAGAAGCTTGCTTCTCTGATGGTTAGCGGCGGACGGGTGAGTAACACGTAGGCAACCTGCCCTCAAGCTTGGGACAACTACCGGAAACGGTAGCTAATA
>NZ_JBFOLB010000004.1:0-63648 GCF_047246825.1 Paenibacillus xylanilyticus
CTCCAATAAAGTATTGAAAAGAGCGATTAGCTCATTTTGAATCTGACGAGATTAAAAATCTCAATTGTGCTTCGAAATCATACAGTCAAATGACTTATACCGATTTCTCAGCGTCGATCTTGCAAGCAAGATCGTTACTCACTCGTTGTTCAGTTTTCAAAGATCAAACTTATCATTTTATCTCATTATCGCGTCAGCGCTGTGTTTCAGCGGCGACTTAAATAATATAACATATCGGTGAATCCATTGCAACAGTTTTTTTCTTTTTTTTATTTCATAGATTTCAGACACACGTTAACTCTTTCAAATCCAATAAAATAAAACGTATTGATATACTATCACAAATACAACGAATTAACAATTATTTTACAACTTTTCGTTTACTACTAGTTTATATTTCTCACTTTACTGAGTCTGATCAATCCTGCTAATAGTAACAAGCCAGCCCTTCTTACATAGGCTGGCTTGTTACTATTTTAGCAATCAGTTATTGACCATCCCATTTAGTTGACTATGACTGTATCCAGGGATTACGACGCTTTTGGGTTGAATTGCGTTTGTCAGCTTCTGTTTTACGTCTGTCATTTGCAGATGAAACGGATACTTTGGAAGCTCTTCTCCCAGTTGGTTTACTTGTTCTGCGCTTCGCTGTTCCGGTTTTTGCAGAAGCTTGCTTCGTTTTCCCGCCTGCATCTGTTACTTCTTCCCCTGATACATTGGACTTGCTTAAATCCGCCTCTTCCCGTTCACCTTTTTTACTTCCTCCATTACCTTGTGAAGGATACAATTCTCCAAAAGCTCCAAGCGGAGATGGGGGTACCATATTTTGTGAAGGGTATGGATTTTGATAGGCGTATTCCACGGGTTGGCTTGGTACAAAGTTCGGCCCCATGTTGGACTGCATACCATACGGGTCGTATGGGCTATACATTCCCCACGCCGGCTCCTGATAAGTATGTGCAGGATAATGACCATAGTGTGGAGTATGCATGTGTCCACCACACCCACAAGGCGGATACGGAAGCGTTGAATATGGTGAAATAAATGGCGACTGATTCATTTGTGCATCAGCGACAAACGGAGGGAATGGGCTGTTTACTTGAGCTGCCGGCGCTGTTGGATAAACATTACCCTGCAGCTCTGGAGCCAGGTTCGGCATCACATTGTTATGGTTGTGCTCCGGCCATTGACCTTGGTGTGAATGGCTTACTGAATACGGTGTAGCTTCGGGTAAGCCAGGAAATCCTGAATTATGGTTAACCCCAGCAATATAGGTCGATTCAGGAGCGGCATATACCTCTTGGACCGGTACCGGAATTTCAGCATATGGATGCTCTGCCGGTGCATGATGCAATTTGTTCCCGCAACCGCAAGGCGACTTGGTTGCTGGAGATACGACAGAAGGTGATTTGGTATTGGGGATGACTGGTAGCGGCATAATTTCAGGAGAAAGATTGGGCATTGTGTACGTTGGCACTTCCGGCAGTGGCGCTACTTCGGCCGCTGGAGCAACCTGTTCTTTTTTCTCAGGCTCCTTCTCCGGCTTAACTTCAGGAATCTCCGGCAGTTGTGGCAGTACTTCCAGTTCAGGCATGACATTAGGCATGACAGGATTTGGAGGAACAGGTGTAGGCGCTGGTGTCGGAGCAGGAACTGGCGCTTCTTCCACAGGCTTAGGCGTTACCGGTGCTGGTGGTGCTGGTGCTGGCTCTTCTTTGACTCCCGTGTAATCTTTCCCTTCGGGTGACAGCTTTTCATGAGCGACAATGTTACCCGCCTCACTACCTGCTACCGTATTCCCCTGAAGATGCTGGGATGGAATATAAACGGTCTCTCCTACAAGCAGTGCATTCGGGTTTTTCAATTGAGGATTGGCGTTGATCATATCCTTCAATGGAACTCCCCAAGCCTGAGACAGCTTCCATAAGGAATCTCCCTGTTGGACTTTGTGGCTGTGCAATATTCCTTCCGGTTTCGGTGTTACAGGCTCTGCAGGAATTTTGACTTTCATACCGATATCCAGCTTCTCGGGATCGGCAATTTGCGGATTAGCCGCAATAATTTTGTCCAGGCCCACATTATATTTTTGGGACAGTAAATATAACGTGTCGCCTTTTTTCACCATGTGTATTTTCACGGGGAACTAACCTCCTAGACGTGATACTTGGGCAGTGCATTCGCCCATACCGTTACTACATCCTATGCAGGAACTGGGCCAATGACATCAACTATACAAAAAAAATCCTCCCCGCCTCTAAAACCCGCCCCCTGATTGGGATACAGATTTTATTGGACAAGAAGGACATTATATTATTTAAATATATTTTTAATAATTAAGCTTCCCAAACCTTATAACCGTCTTTATCAACAATTTGACGGAACGCTTCGAGCAATCTCAACGTGACTGGGCCTGCTACACCCGATCCAATTGTTCTTCCATCAACCTTATATGCAGCGATGACTTCTGCGGCTGTTCCCGTGAAAAAGACTTCATCAGCGATGTACACATCATGCAGGGTAAAAGGAACTTCTTTTAGTTCCAGATCCAATTCGCCACACAGATCAATGATAGCCTGACGTGTGATCCCTTCCAAAGCTCCCAGGTAGCAAGGCGGCGTATAGACAACACCATTTTTAACAATAAAGATATTATCACTTGAGCCCTCAGTAACGTAGCCTTGAGAATTCAGCATAATCGCTTCACCAACACCTGCATAGTTGGACTGAATTTTAACAAGTATGTTATTCAGATAGTTGAGTGATTTAATTTTCGGATTGAGCGCATCCGGGATATTCCGTCGCTGGGATACAGATACGGCCTTCAAACCCGTGAGATACGCTTCTTCTGGGTAAATCGCCAGTTGCTCTACAATAATAATAACCGATGCCTTCGGACAGCGCAGCGGATCCAGACCCAGATTACCAGGTCCACGCGATACGATCAGTCGAATATAGCCGTTACGCATATCATTGCGACGAACCGTTTCCGCCATAACTTCGAGCATTTCATCATACGATAAAGGAATGTTTAGACTGATTGATTTTGCCGAATCATACAGACGGTCCAAATGTGCCTTACATCTGAAAATGTTACCGTTATAGATCCGAATGCCTTCGAAAATTCCGTCCCCATACAAAAAGCCGTGATCATACACAGAAACGGTTGCGTTCTCCTTGGTCACATATTGACCATCCAAATAAATCCACTGTTCTGACATGGATGACTGCACCTCCGTTAAATTTCCAACCATTGAATCCCGATTCTTGAATTATTCCATTTTATTGTACAACAAATGACAAGCCTTTACGTGCACTTTTTACCCGCCTCGATGTCAACCCTAGGCTGAATTCTATCCTATTATTAGGTGGTCTTCAATGAAGGATATGTATAACATGGATAGCTGCCCAAAACACGGACCTGACAATTCAAAGCCTCGATCTCAGCCATGGCTGCTGTAAGCAACACGGATTCTACCGTTTCCTCAACATCGATATAAAAATAGTAACTGCCCAGCCGTTTCTTGGTAGGACGTGACTCCAGTCTTGTCAAGTTCAGCTTCCTCCAGGCAAATGCAGACAACACCTGATGCAGGGCACCCGGTGCATCTTCAGGCAGCGTGACCAGCAAGCTCGTTTTTACATGGTCCGGCTCACGTTGTACCTGCACGGGCTCATGACCAATCAGCAAAAAACGGGTGTAATTGTTGTCATGATCGGTTACCCGTTCAGCCATAATGTCCAATCCATGCTTTTGTGCGGCAAGCCGGGTGCCAATAGCCACCCAGCCTTTGCCCGGATTCTTTTTCACCAGTTCCACAGCTTCTGCTGTACTGTTAACACCCTCAAGCTCAGCTTCCGGGGAATGAAGACGGATAAAGTTCTGGCATTGCGGAATGGCTACCGGATGAGACATGATCTTGGTAATTTTCCCAAAGTCATATGCACCACTCTCATCAATGAACTCGGAACCATGCCCGATAACATTTTGTATGGAGGGATAGACCCACTCGGCTTGCATCGGAATATCCACTTCGTTAACCAGCCAGTCCATATGCAAACTAACGGAACCTTCAATTGTATTTTCAATAGGAATTACACTATATTGTGATTTCCCGCTATCCGCAGCACGAAAAACATCAGAAATCAGCTTGGAATGAAGCAACTCGAGCGGTTCCCCATTAAACAGAAATTCTACGGCTTCATGGGAAACTGAGCCTTCAGGTAATACGGCAATTCGTTTCATGCATTAACTTCCCCTTTAATTCTGTCCAAAAAAGGACGTTCATCTTGATCAGACAGTACGGTTACGCCGTCCAAATCCGGATCCAGCCACAAGGCCGTCGCAGTAATGCCCTCACTGCTCATGGTCTCCATCAAATACTGCTCTAGGTCCGCTTTGCGAATATCATGCCGATCTACCAGTGTCAGAACAGTGGGACCAGCTCCACTGAGTGCAGCTCCCAAAGCGCCATGTTGCACAGCATGTTCCAAAATTTCAGTCATTCCCGGCACCAAGGATGCCCGATAGGGTTGATGGATACGATCAGACATTGCTTTCTGGATCATATCCAGCCGACCGCTTGCCAGGGCCGCAACTAACAAGGAAGATCTGCTTATATTATGCACGACATCCGACTTATCAAACTGCTGCGGAATCACATTTCTTGCTTTTGAAGTCGACAACTCGAAGTCCGGCACGATGACCAATGTCTGCAGATCCTGGTGAGGCTCGATGCGAATATAATCTACACGACTACCATCCCACGCTGCCGTGATGATCCCGCCATATAGCGAAGCACCAACATTATCCGGGTGCTTTTCCAGCGAAGTCGCCATATCCATAAGCTTGTCTTCCGATAACGGAGCTCCAATTAACGCGTTCGCAGCAGCGAGTGCACCAACAATAGCAGATGCACTGCTACCCAGTCCGCGGGTAAGAGGAATATCCGAATACATGGAAATCTCCAATTCAGGTACAGAAACTCCTGCTTCTTTGAATACCATTTGTGCAACTTCGTAGATCAGATTGGAATGATCTGTTGGCAAACCAGTCAGATGTTCTCCATGTAAATGGAACACAGTCTGATCAGCCGGTTTCATCTCAATCCAGGCATATAAAGACAATGCCATGCCCAGGGTATCGAACCCCGGGCCCAGATTGGCTGTACTTGCGGGTACTTTTACTGTAACTCTTTGCTGCAAGCTCATACAGATTGCTGCTCCAGCTGTGCAATGGCCGCCATAACCGCTTCTTCCGAATCTTCTACAACCAGCGGCTCTGTTGCAACCGTTTTGATTGCGATGTTCGGATCTTTCAAGCCATGTCCCGTCAAGACACAAACAACTGTCTCTCCGCCTTTAAAGTATCCTTCCTGCTTCAGTTTATATACTCCTGCAACTGAGGCAGCCGATGCCGGTTCAGCGAAGATGCCTTCCCGTGCTGCAATGGTACGGTATGCTGTCAAAATTTCTTCGTCTGTTACATAATTGATCTGTCCACCAGATTCCTCAGCCGCGGCTACAGCCGTCTTCCAACTAGCCGGGTTACCAATGCGAATCGCCGTGGCTACAGTCTCAGGCTCAAGAATCGGCTCTCCTTTAACGATCGCCATCGCTCCTTCCGCTTCGAAACCAACCATACGTGGCAGGGAATCCGATTTTCCTGCTTCTTTATATTCTTTGAAGCCTTTCCAGTAGGCTGAGATGTTACCCGCATTGCCGACTGGGATTGCGAGAACGTCAGGTGCTTGGCCCAATTGGTCAACAACTTCAAATGCAGCGGTTTTTTGACCTTCAATCCGGAAAGGGTTCACGGAGTTTACCAGCGTAATTGGGTGCTTGGCTGTAATCTCACGTACAATTTCGAGTGCACGGTCAAAGTTACCGTTAATCGCAATCACTTTGGCTCCGTAAATCATGGCCTGAGCCAATTTGCCCAGCGCGATGTTGTTATTTGGAATTAATACGATACAGTTCAGGCCACCACGTGCCGCATATGCAGCTGCTGCAGCTGAAGTATTTCCTGTCGAGGCACACATGATGGTACGGCTGCCCTCTTCCATGGCTTTGGCAACAGCCATTACCATTCCGCGGTCTTTAAAAGAACCGCTTGGGTTCAAGCCTTCGTATTTGAAATATAAATTCAGTCCAAGCTCCTTGGACAGGTTTTCAGCATGAATCAGAGGTGTATTCCCTTCCTGAAGCGTGAGCATAGGTGTATTTTCATTGACCGGAAGGTACTCTTTATAAGTTTGCAGCAATCCTTGATATCTCATTGTAGTAAGCTCCTTTATGATTAAATAATACGAATATGAAGACCTGCATCTATATAATTAAACGTGTACATTTAAAATTGGAATCCTAACGAGAAATGAAATGCAACCTAACCCTCAACCCGATATACACTCTTGATGCGACGAATGACACTAAGCGATTCAAAGTGCTTCAACACTTTATCCATGCTTGCCTTGCTTGCATTATGTGTAACAATAATGATCTCGGCATCCGGGTTATGCTCATTTGGCTGTTGAACTACAGAAGCGAGACTGACTTCATATTCGGCAAAAATTTGCGTGATCTGTGCCAAAACGCCCGCTTTGTCGTCCACGTGCAGCAAAATGAAGTTTTTCGACATAATCTGCTCATCGCTCTGCAGACGTTTTTGTTTGTAAGGGACGATGGCTTTGAGTCCATTTACGCCGAGCTTCAGATTTTTGATGACAGCGACCAAATCTGCGACTACGGAAGTTGCCGTTGGAAGTTCGCCCGCACCCGCACCGTAGAACATCGTCTCGCCCACTGCTTCCCCATGGACATACACCGCATTGTATACACCATTAACAGAAGCAATCGGGTGACTCTGTCTGACCATGGTTGGTTGAACACTGATGTTGATCTCATCATCGCGGCAATCCGCGATCCCAAGCAGTTTCATCTCGTAGCCGAGTCTTCTGGCATACGTAATGTCTTCACGGGTTACAGATGAAATACCACTAACGGTTACATCCTGCAGCTCCACATTGGTGCGAAAGCCCAGTGTTCCCAGGATTGCCATTTTGCGAGCGGCATCCAGACCTTCCACATCCGAAGTCGGATCTGCTTCTGCATAACCCAGAGCCTGTGCCTCTGCGAGAACCTCTCCATAGGAGGCACCTTCCTGACTCATTTTGGTCAAAATAAAGTTCGTAGTTCCGTTCACAATCCCCATAATGCGGGTAATCCGGTCAGAGGAGAAACCTTCAATCAGTGTGCGGATAATTGGGATCCCCCCGGCTACACTGGCTTCATAGAAGACATCACATTTCTTCTCCTGCGCCTTTGCCAAAATCTCCGAACCGTGGAGAGCCATCAGATCCTTGTTTGCTGTGACGATATGTTTACCCCGCTCCAGCGCTTCAAGAATATACTCTTTCGTCTGGTCAATACCGCCCATTACTTCAACGATCACATCAATGTCCGGGTGGCGAATCACTTCCCAGGGATCTTCTGTCAGTTTGGCACGATCCACAGCAATGACACGATCCTTGTCCGTGTTTTTAACGGAAATCTTTTCAATGACAATTGGTGAACCAACCTGACTGCTCAGATCCTCCTGATTGCCTTCCACAATGCGAACGACACCGGTACCTACCGTTCCCAGTCCCAACAATCCCACTTTCACTGGCTTCACTAACGATCTACCCCCTAATATCTTTTACGTCTGCTATTCCTGTACACTTTCTATGTACAATAAAGCAGTTTAGTTAAGCATATATTCGAACATTTATGAGATAAATTTCAGTTAGCCCTGACCTACAATCCGTGTGCGCCGAACTCCAGGCATATCCTGCATCCGATCCAACATTTCACCGATCTCTCCATGGAGATGTGACGTCTCGACCGATATAACAACATTGGCTCTCCCCTGAAGCGGGATACTTTGGTTAATGGTGAGTACGTTGGCCCCATATCCAGCCACATGTCCTAACACACGAGACAGTATACCGGACTGATGCTCCAGGTCAATCGAGATGGTAACGATTCTTTCCCGTTCAAGCTGGTTGATTAAGTGGATTCCATCCTTGTACTTGTAAAAGGCACTCCGGCTTAATCCGACCTGCTCTACGGCTTCATGCACTGTTTTGACATCTCCCGAAGCCAGCAGCTCTTTTACCTGCATCGTCTTCACGACAGCTTCTGGCAAAATGTCTTCCCGTACTAAGTAATAGCGTTCATTCACAGAACGTCCTCTCCTCAAAGACTCATGTTTTCATATAGTGGACATTATAAAGGATCTACACTAAAAGGGCAATACGTTACATGTCTATTTTTTTGAGATACGTTCCTCACAGTATACAAGTTTATCCCTGCTTCATGTTAGGAAAAACAAAAAAACGCAGAGCCGCGGGTCGATTCCCCACGTCTCTGCGTTTATATGAGCATAGCTAAAACTCACTTCACACGCCAGAACTTAATAGTAGCTGCTGCCTTCAACAAATTCGAATTCAAAGTCACCAATGCGCACAATCGTGCCTTCTTCGGCCCCGCGTTTACGCAACTCTTCATCCACGCCCATATGACGGAGCGTACGTGCCAGTTTAAGTATGGCCTCATGCGAGTTCAACTGCATCCGTTTCATCATGCGATCAATCTTGGCACTCTCGACAACAAAGATTTCATTCTCCCGCACAATACGGAAACCTTCGTCCTCTTTCTTGTCCAGACTGTACACCTTGCGTTCGGATATGTCCGCTACCTCTTCCACTACAACCTCGTCCGGGATTTGATCGAGCAAATCCGCCGCACGATACAAGAGCTCTTGAATCCCTTTACGTGTCAGGGACGAGATCGGCATGATCTCAATATCCGGTTGAACCTCGCGGACCTTTTGCATGAACTGCTCCAGATTTTCTTCCGATTCCGGCATATCCATTTTGTTGGCAGCCACAATCTGAGGTCTTTCCGCAAGCACCGGGTTGTACAGCTTCAGTTCATCATTGATTTTCACCCAATCCTCAAACGGATCCCGTCCTTCTGAACCGGACATATCCACAACATGAACAATGATACGGGTACGTTCAACATGCCGCAAAAACTCATGTCCAAGTCCGATTCCTTCATGAGCACCTTCAATCAACCCTGGCAAGTCCGCCATGACGAAGCTGCGTCCTTCACCTACACCGACTACACCCAAGTTAGGAGTAATCGTAGTGAAATGGTAAGCTCCGATCTTCGGCTTCGCCGCCGATACGACAGACAGCAGTGTGGATTTTCCGACACTCGGGAACCCTACCAGGCCAACATCTGCCATAACTTTAAGCTCAAGCACAATATAACGTTCTTCGCCCTCTTCACCATTTTCCGCAAGCTCCGGGGCAGGATTGTTAGGTGTAGCAAACCGGATATTTCCCCGGCCGCCTCGGCCACCACGTGCAACAACAACCTGTTGGCCATGACGTGTCAGGTCTGCCAGTACTTCTCCACTGTCATCATCCATAATGACAGTTCCCGGTGGAATACGAACGATCATATTCTCTGCATTGGCACCGTGCTGACTTTTATTACGGCCTTTCTCTCCGCGCTTCGCTTTGAAATGGCGCTGGTAACGGAAATCCATCAACGTACGCAGACCTTCATCTACACGGAAAATGATATCGGCACCCTTGCCTCCATCGCCTCCTGCTGGTCCACCTTCAGGCACATACTTCTCCCGACGGAAGGAAACGATCCCGTCTCCTCCATCTCCTGCTTTTACATAAATCTTCGCTTTATCAACAAACATGGCTACCCCTTCTTCCTATATTCCACACGGCATTCTGAATTGTATAAACGTGTCTTCAGACGGAAGCTGCTCCGTTCTGACTTTTTTTCCTTTGAGTACGGCATTAAGCTGCCGCAATGTTTCCGGATCAGGTGTTTGATCCCCATCCAGTCGAACAACCACATCCCCATGGTCCTGTCCGAAGTTCAAGGTCAGTTTGCGAACCTCTCCCCAAGACGACCGGCCGCCACCGTATTGATAGGCTCTGATTGCATCTGCAATTGCCCCCGTAAGCGACTCGCCATCCTCGGGAGAGACCAGAGCACTAAGCTGCAACTCTTCCTCGACTTCCACATGCAATTCCAGAGCAACTCCACTGGCACGGAACGACTGCAGATAAAAAACGAGTGAGGGAATGCCTAATTTGGAAATGCGGCTCTCCTCGTTTACCCGCTCTTTTATTCTTTCCACACATTGCACGGATTTATCAAGTTTGCCCAGCCGAAGATATCCATATAACACCTGAAGATCGTTCATCCAATCATGCCGATGATGATTTAATGATGCAATTGCTGTCTTTTCCATAGATTGTATGATGGTTCTGCGTTCCGCTTCTGCTTGTCTCTTCATCACATTCATCGAAATAAAGAGCACAGCCACGGACCACAATGCGCATACAGCACCCGAAATGGCTGCCGGATACAGCATAACGAAAACCAAAGGAATCAGAAGTGAACATGCCGCGATCCACGGCACTCTTTTCCAAGATTTCATGGCTTCTCCCCGTTCTACAAAACTCGGTTGGTTTTAAACCCCACCGTAACCAAGTATAACATGTCTTTTCTACCAGTTCATTATCGAAAACATTTATACCACCGTAAATACAAAGAGCCTCCGGCAAAATTGCCGAAGGCTCCTTAGGCGGAATGCCGATATTATGCTTTTACTGCAGCTGCTACTGGAGCAACGTCCACAGGGTAGATGCTTACTTTTTTACGATCGCGTCCCCAACGTTCGAATTTCACAACGCCGTCCACTTTCGCAAACAAAGTGTCATCTTTACCGATACCCACGTTAGTACCTGGGTGGATTTTCGTTCCGCGTTGGCGAACGAGAATGCTACCACCAGTTACTGTTTGACCGTCAGCACGCTTAACGCCAAGGCGTTGCGCTCTACTGTCACGACCGTTCTTCGTGGAACCTACACCTTTTTTCGATGCGAATAACTGAAGATTTAATTTCAACATGATTGGTTGTCCTCCTTCTTTACTTATTTGAGTTGCTCTATCTTAATATACTTCCCGTATGACTCTGCAATATCAGTGAGCATAAGAACCATGGATTCGAGCAGCAATTGCACCTGGGGCCAAGTTTCATCTCTCTCCAGCATTGGTAAAGAAGCGCTTAGAAAGCCATTCTTCATCTTGGCGTCCATTTCAACACCAGTCAATGTTTCGATCGAGTTTACCGTACCCACTGTAACAGCAGATACCCCGGCACATACGATATCTTCTCCCCGCTTGGCATAATTGGCATGCCCTTTGATGGAAAAGCGATCGATACTCTCGTCATCGTTACGAAAGATTTGAACGATAATCACTTATCGCACCCTCTTACGCTTGGATTTTCTCGATAGTTACTTTAGTGTACGGTTGACGGTGACCTTGCTTCACATGGTAGTTCTTTTTCGGTTTGTATTTGTATACAACAACCTTTTGACCTTTGCCATGTTTCTCCACTTTAGCCGTTACAGTAGCTCCGGAAACCAATGGTGTACCTGCTGTCAAACCTTGATCGTTAGATACAGCCAGGACACGGTCGAACGTTACGCTTTCGCCATCGTTCGCAGTCAATTTCTCGATGAACAGAACATCGCCCTCTTGGACTTTGTACTGTTTGCCGCCTGTTTCAATAATTGCGTACATTTGCCTTGCACCTCCTCATGTCTCAGACTCGCCCGGTCTCAGGTGACAGCCTCCTTGCGGAGCTGTTCTTGTACCCGGCCAGTGCGGTTACAGCATGTGCAAGACCATTTGGCTAAACACATACCTGATGATTATACCACCAACTATAATAAAAATCAATGCAATGGTGAAATATATCTTTTACCTGTACCATGGCAGGAAGAACAAGGCTCCACATAAGGAAGTGTACTTTCTTCCCGGACCTTTTTGCGGGTAAGCTCCAGCAGACCCAGTTTGGTCCAGCCCATTACAAACGCCTTGGTTCGGTCTTTTTTCAGTTCAGCTTCCAGCGTTGCAGCCACTTCCTGCCGATTGGTCGCTTCCTCCATATCAATAAAGTCCACAATAATCATGCCGCCAATATCCCGCAGACGCATCAAACGCGCAATCTCAACCGCTGCCTGCATGTTGGTTTCCGTTACGGTTTCTTCAAGGCTATCGCCACCGCCTCCAGTGAACTTGCCAGTATTGACGTCTATCACGGTAAGCGCCTCTGTATGGTCAATAACAATATAGCCCCCACCCGGAAGCCACACTTTACGTGCAAAATCCCTGTTGAGCTGCTCCAGAACCCCATACGCAGCAAAGATTGACTCCGAGCCTCGGTAAACCTGTACTTTCGGCTGATGGCCAGGACAGATTTCCTCAAGCAAAGCCGTCACTTCGCGGGCTTGTCCTTCACTGTCAGTAATGACTTCATCACTGCCCGGTGTGTACACATCCCTGATAATTCGCTGTACCATGCTGTGATCCCGATGCAACAGGCTCGGTGAAGGCAAACTATCTGCTTTTTCGCGAATCAAGCGCCATTGTTCACGCAACGTTTCCAAGTCAGTCTCAATCGCTTCCCGCTGCTCTTCTGCCGATACGGTTCGTATAATGAGCCCTTCCTCATCCCGCCTGAGCTGATCACCCAGTGCCTTGAGGCGAGAACGATCCCCTTCACGGGCAATCTTCTTGGAGACGGCTACGTAATCCGCTATTGGCATGTAGACAAGCCATCGGCCCGGCAGTGAGTAGTGTGTCGTCACCCGGGCTCCTTTGCTTCCTACAGGTTCTTTCAGAACCTGAACGATGACATCCTGACCCGGACGAAGCAATTCGGAGATCGAAGGCTTCACTTTGGGTTGTTTTTCCAAATGCGGATGCAGGACATCATCGACATATAGAAAGGCATTTTTTTTCTGACCAATATCCACAAAAGCAGCCTGCATACCCGGTAACACGTTGACGACCCGCCCTTTGAAAAACGAACCAAGCAGCCCGCGTTCACGCGTACGTTCTGCCGTGAATTCCACAGCTTTGCCTTCTTCCAGAAGCGCCATTTGCATGAGGTTGTGTTCATTATGTACGATCATTTGTTTCATGGCTTCACCTCTAGAAGACAATTCAATTCATCCACATCCATTCTATATCTTTGCATTACGCATTGTATATGTATTACCCCAATTTAGGACGAGTTCACCAACCATGTTACAGTTTATCCGTGTTCTGTTTGAAGTACGAACCGATAATGCGTTGTTCCGGCAATACGGCCATAATTCGTCCCTGTCTGTTCATCACATATACCATATGATATCTCTCTCTCTTTAATAGACGCAAAATAGTGTCCAAAGGTTTCGCCGGAAATGAGATTATCGGCTGCGCCAAACTGCCTGCAGCGGCGTGATGAGCAAATGCGCCTTCCCGGTTCATCAAAAAGCGGATAAAACGGTAGGGCACGTTGCGGTAATCGGTTACGTTGGAATAGAACAGAAAAAGACCAATCAACAACACATTTAGCGGAAGCCCGTAGTCTCCGGTGATCCATTTGCTGATGGCAAACAAAATAACACCTATACTGCACAGGATACTAATCCGGTAGGTCCACATTAAAGTGGTATAGTATGGAGCAATCAGACTAACAAGGGCCTGTACGATTTTCCCGCCATCCAGTGGCAGCACCGGCAGCAGGTTAAACAGAGCGATCATCAGATTCCCTTGAATGATGTATGCCAAGAACACCGGATCTCCCAGATTGGCATATTGCAGCAGCAAGGTGATTCCAACCATCAACATATTTTGCAAGGGGCCAGCCAGCGCAATCACGATCTCCCGCCCAGCAGTAAGACGGCCTCCATCTTCGATGACAGCCACCCCTCCAAAAGGAAGCATCTGAATCGACAGGACACGGCAGCCCAGAAGGGCTGCCGCCGCAGCATGTCCACACTCATGAATAAATACGATCGCAAACAGGGTGATAAGTTCGATAAAGTGACCCGTGGCCAGGGAAGCCAGCATGATAATGACAAAAAACGGATGCAGCGAAATGCGTACACCCCGTAACCTAATCAAGGGCAACCACTTCCGCAGGGTCCACGTACTCCTCGCCTTCTTTTACAGCAAAATATAACGTGGCTGGCTGTTCCCCACCTGTTGCCTTGAGGCTCCCTACGACACTTCCCGCTTCAACCCAATCATTCACGTCCACTTCACTCTCGTTCAGACGGCCGTAAATCGCAGTCAGGTTTCCCGTGTGCTGGATGACTACGGTTATACCACTCTCTGAATCACCAAGAACTTGCAGAACTCGCCCCGCATCCGAACTGACTACCTGGACCAATCCCGTCCCCTCTGCTTCCGGAACGATCTCTATGCCCTTCATGCTCAGCGCAAAAGGCTGAACGACCGTTCCCGAGATGGGTTTGTCCAGCAAGGACCGTACTCCCGAACCATTAGCAGCATCTGTTGTATGGCCCAATACGGGCAGAAAGGACGGTGTGCCGCCAAAATGCCGTTCATACCAGAGAGCTGCCGAAGCAAAATCCATATCCCGATGTAGTGCATCTGCAATTGCCGTTTTCGGGGAAGCGGTCCAGGACGAATTTAGTTGAAACAGGCCCCACACTGCACCGAAAATCAACGCACTAACTACTGTTCTTCGTACTAAAGATTTCGTCAAGTTAAATCGTGCATGCCCACCTGGAACGTAACGCCCGTTCTCTTTTTTCCACAGCCATTCCGGATCCCTCTCTTGCTCCCCCACTAGAGACCCTACACTTCGTACTGGACCCTGTATATCAAAAGAAGAATGGGGACTTTGGCTTTCCGAACCCTTCTTGCCTGGCCCAGAGCCCGCTTCCTGCATGATCTCCATCGCAGCACCATCCAGCAATCGCCGAATGCGTTCTTCTCTTCTCTGCTTGATTCGAAGTTTCGTATTCATGGAATATCCTCCCGCCGAGGCTTGTTTAATACATCCTATGAAGGCCCCCTTCATAATATGAACAAGCTCCAGGGTCGAAGCAAAATAACCCCGCCGAATGAGGTTAACCTTAACCTGTCGAAGGAGTCCGCTGCAAGAAAAGAGCATAAGGATATTTCAATGTTGTGCTGAAACATAAAAAAGCCGGGCTAAAGGCCGCGGCTGTAAGGAATAACGTTATGAAGACGATCGGATTAACCCATACCAAAAAACTTCTTAAAGCGTGAAAATGCGCCTTTTTTCTGCTCCAACTGCATTAGTGGAACGGTGTCTCCCAGAATACGACGGGCAATGTTCCGATATGCAATGGCTGCAAGTGAGTCCGGATTCATTACCGTAGGCTCTCCAGAGTTGGCCGCCTTGATGACGAGTTCGTCATCAGGAACAATTCCAATCAGATCAATGTTAAGGACTTGCAAAATACCATCAATATCAAGCATGTCACCCGATTTGACCATGTTGTTCCGAATACGGTTTACAACAAGCTTCGGCGATTGGATATGTGAGCTTTCGAGTAAACCAATGACCCGATCCGCATCACGTACAGCGGCATTTTCAGGTGTAGTCACCACGATTGCCTGATCCGCTCCGGCTACCGCATTTTTGAATCCCTGTTCAATTCCGGCAGGACAATCGATAATAACATATTCAAAATCCTTTTTTAATTCAAGGATGATATCCTTGACCTGCTCCGGTGACACAGAGTTTTTGTCTCTTGTTTGAGCCGCAGGCAGCATATATAATTCTTCGAAGCGTTTGTCTTTTACCAACGCCTGATTCAGACGGCAGCGGCCGTCTGCAACATCACACAGATCGTAAATGATCCTGTTCTCGAGTCCCATCACGACATCCAGATTGCGAAGGCCGATATCGGTATCTACCAGACAAACTTTTTTTCCGAGCAGCGCCAGCGCTGTTCCGATGTTTGCTGAGGTGGTTGTTTTACCAACGCCGCCTTTACCCGAAGTGATCACGATCGCCTCTCCCATGAGCTACACTCCTTTAAACACATTAAAATCTCGGCGCAACCGAACGATATTGCTCATCTTGTCGATCTGCATCTGATTGTCCTGTAAATAAGCAAATTCCATTCCGGTATCCCGGCTCTCCCATTCATCAGGAGGACGGCTGATAATATCAGCGATTCGAAGCTGTGTCGGCGCAAACACCGATGCAGCAATAATTGACTCTTCATCCCCGCCGATCCCAGCGTGAGCCATGCCTCTGAGTGAACCCAAAACATATATATCTCCGGTACACGTCACCGTGCCCCCCGGATTGATATCCCCAAGAAACAGGAGATTTCCTTCGTGATGAAGCACCTGACCTGAACGCACCATCCCGCACATTGTAACAATCGGCGGCGGCCCTTTAACCTCGGGTTTAAGGGCTGGTGAGTCGATGGAGCGAATGAGCAGATTACCTTTTTGCTTCAATATGTCCAGTATCGCTTCTTTTTGGTCCTCTGTTACTTCACGGCTGCCCAGTTTGATATCCACATGAACAATCGGTCCGGTCAATATATTTTGATGGCTGTGTTCCAGCTTATAGCGGAGCTCATAGAGCAATTCCTCGAATTCACATTGATCGTCCAACAGGAAAACCAAGCCGTCTCGGATGCCTTTAATCGTTACGTGATTCGATTTTACCGTCATAAGCCTGTCCCTCCCATCTCATTACATTTCGTGCCCGGGCCCCCAAGTTCCTGCTTTCCGCTCCAACAAATGTATCAGGATGCCTCCTGCACTTTGCTCTTTCTCTTGCCAATACGCTCCAACTGCTTCCGAAGCGGAGTATAAATGATCAGGGCAAACACGAAATGAATGAACAAATTGGGTATCATGTATTCCAGCAGCGCCCAGTCAAATGTCACATGATTCAGACGGAAAAGCTTATACAAAAAGAACAACATGGTGTCATTAAGCAGACTCCCCAGAATGACAACCGATACCATAACCGGAAGCGGTGCACGCGGTGCCTGGAATATGAGTCCCATCATATAAGCAGATAACCCCATCGCAAATCCGTAAGGTCCGATCATCTCCCCATAAAACACAACGTCATGGAGCAGTCCAAAAAATATGCCGAGCACCAGCGCAGTATGGCGATGATGATACACAGCGATAAACAAAATTACAATGTAAACGAGGTTTGCTGAAATTCGCAATTGCCAGGCAGATGGAATAAGCAATGGAAGAATAGTTCCTTCGGCGATAAACAAAATGAACAGCAACAGAAACAAGACTTGCTTGCGCGTCACCATT
Organism: Paenibacillus xylanilyticus; assembly: GCF_047246825.1. Lineage (GTDB taxonomy): Bacteria > Bacillota > Bacilli > Paenibacillales > Paenibacillaceae > Paenibacillus > Paenibacillus xylanilyticus_B. The sequence goes on from NZ_JBFOLB010000004.1 coordinate 17,212, forward strand.
ACTCCTTCACCTCGGGAGGAATAATTACAATTAGCTCTTTCCAGTCAAGAAAGCTAGCATATGGTTTAATTGTAGCTGTCTGTGTTAAACCATATTCACTTTTTTCGACCTTCTCCACTTCCCCGATCCGCATGTACTTCGGAAAGTTATCAATAATCCCAGAGGAGATGATTTCATCGCCGTCTTTGATGTCTGAATCCTCTGAAATTTTGGTCATTTTAAGCATGCCTGTCTTCGGATCGTAGCTCTCAATCATACCAAACACCTTATCTTCTTTACCCACCGCGGTAGCTGCTATTGCATTGGAATTCGGATCATTGGCATCCATCGAAGTCAGCAAATTAACCGTTGCTGTATAAGCACTTACATGACTGACAACTCCTACAAGACCTTCAAGTGAAGTGACTGCCATCCCTGGTTTGATATTCGCATTTTCCCCAATATCAATGTTGATGGACCTGCTATTTGGATCAGAGTTAGCACTGATTACCTGAGCAATCCGAGTTTCATAATTATAGCGTTCTCTCTGTTCAGTGGTGAAATTCAACTGACTTTCAAGTCTAGCAATTCGTTTGTCTATTTCATTATACTTCAATCGATCACGGGTATAATGCCCCATCGCAATTCGCAACTTTTCATTCTCTTCATAAACCGCACGCATGTTCGCCACATCTTTGAAAAAGCCCGCTACAGCAGAAGCGGGCTTGTAAAATACGTATTGTACAAATCCGACTGAATCCTTCAGGAATTTTTCCGGCCAGGATAGAGCGGTTCGCGGACCGAGCGTAAAGCCCATTAACGCGATAAATGTAACAAGGCCCACCAGCAAAACAAAAAGTCTTTTGTTGCCCAGCAGTTTAAACAGTTCGAACACCCTCTAACATCCATTATTCTCTTCCGAGCCATGCCCGGCGGGGAGACTGTCCAGACGGATAGTCCCTTCGAGAATATTCGCTGATCTCCCCGGGTATGCGGGTTATAGCTCTCCCGATTGAGGTCGGGTCCTCTTCGTTGGTTACTGCCGCTCAAGTCAAACGTAATTAAGCGATCAGTACCGGATTAACGTTTGGAACGAACTGCCGAACTGCTTCTGCTTTTGAACAAATGGATGTTCTCAAGAGCTTTACCTGTTCCGATTGCTACACAATCGAGTGGATTTTCCGCTACGATCACTGGCATGCCTGTCTCACCAGCCAGCAGCTTGTCCAGATTGCGGAGCAATGCACCGCCGCCAGTCAAAACGATACCACGGTCCATAATATCTGCCGCAAGCTCAGGAGGACATTTTTCCAAAGTTACTTTAACAGCTTCAACAATAGCATTTACCGTATCTGCCAGAGCTTCGCTGATTTCATCCGATGTGATCGTAATGGTCTTAGGCAGACCTGTTACGAGATCGCGGCCGCGAATTTCCATTGTCTCCACTTGTTCCAGTGGCATAGCCGATCCGATTTCCATTTTCAATTGTTCTGAAGTACGTTCACCAATCATCAGGTTGTACTGCCGTTTAATATACTGGATGATTGATTCGTCCATTTCATCACCAGCTACACGAACCGAACGACTTGTTACGATCCCGCCGAGGGAAATGACAGCCACTTCTGTCGTACCGCCACCAATGTCCACAACCATGCTGCCTGTTGGCTCCCATACCGGAAGGTCAGCACCAATCGCTGCTGCAAAAGGCTCTTCAATCGTATATGCCTCACGTGCGCCGGCCTGTTTCGTTGCATCTTCAACCGCACGTTGTTCTACCGCTGTAATTCCGGATGGTACACAGACCATAACGTTCGGATGACGCTGGAACATCGAGCGCTGTTTTTGCGCCTGGCGAATAAAATATTTAATCATCGTTGCCGTTGTATCAAAATCAGCAATAACGCCATCCTTCATTGGACGAATGGCACGAATGTTGCCAGGTGTACGTCCGATCATTTTTTTTGCAGATTCCCCGACAGCCTCAATGCTTTTTGTATCTGTCCGCAGGGCAACAACCGAAGGCTCCCGCACCACAATTCCTTTGCCACGTACATAAACCAGCGTATTCGCTGTCCCCAAGTCAATACCCAAATCTTTCGTAAAACCACCAAACATAACGTAATCTCCTTTTCTGCCTCATATAGCCGCTCCATCAACGTTCAGAGCGTTTCATTTTCATTTCCGCTGCAATCCTGCAGGGTTCATCATTCATTTATATTTATTGCATCTGTAAAGTGAACCTATCTTCTACGGACAACGCCGTCAATATTCATAGGAAAACATCAACGCCAACCATTATATTATACTAAGCCCTTCTCCTTCAAACTTACGTATGTTCCGTCGCCGATAATGATATGATCCAGCACATCTATGCCGACGATTGAACCAGCTTCGATCAGTCTCTTGGTTATTTGGATATCCTCAGGACTAGGTGTAGGATCACCACTCGGGTGGTTGTGTGCACATACGATCGAGGCACTGCTGCATTTGATGGCAGCACGAAACACTTCACGTGGATGAACAATCGAAGCGTTAAGGCTGCCCATGGAGAGTGTTTCCTGGGCAATAATATGATTTTTGCTATTCAGGAAAAGGCACACAAAGTGCTCCTTCTGCAAGTAACGAAGCTGTTCGAGCAGAATATCTGCTGCATCACGAGGTGTACGGATTGAAGAGGACTGTATCCGTCTACTCTTCGCAATCCGGTGACCAAGTTCAATGCCAGCCTTGAGCTGGACGGCCTTGGCCATACCGATCCCTTTCATTGCTGTCAACTCGTTCAAACTCATATCCATCAGCGAACGAATGTCACCCGCTTCGCTCAGAATGCGCTGTGCCATGTGCACTGCTGATTCCTGCCTTGTACCCGTCCGCAGTAAAATAGCCAGCAGTTCTGCATGGCTTAAGGCGCCCGCCCCATATTCCATCATGCGTTCTCTCGGGCGTTCTTCATGGGGGATGTCGCGCATCATGTACTGAGGCGACTCCATATACTCCCTCTTTTCACATCGTCATTTCCCAAAATCAAGTTCGCGGCAGCACATGGACTCCGAATCCATCCAGCATGTCACTCAGCAGGGAAAGAGGCAAGCCCACCACATTAAAGTAGCACCCTTCAATGCGGTCTACCAGTGAAGCGCCAATTCCTTGAATTGCGTACGATCCGGCTTTGTCCATAGGCTCCCCTGTCTGAACATACGCACGAATCGTAGCCTCGGACAGCTCCTTCATCGTTACATCCGTCTGCCGATAATGCACAACGGATTTTCCATTTCCGGCATCAATGCAAGCCACTCCAGTAAACACACGATGTGTACGTCCCTGAAGCCTTCCTAACATACGCTCAGCGTCGTGTTGATCCACGGGTTTGCCCAGAATGTCTCCATCCAGTACAACAACTGTGTCACTGCCCACAATGACAGCGTCCTGTTCAAGACCTTCAAGGCCACGATAGACTGCCATTGCTTTGCGCATGGCGAGCTCCTGAACAGTCTGCTCTGGAGTCCATTCCGGCGGTGTATCTTCATCCGCGTGGCTTGGTATTACTTTGAAAGCTAATTGGAGTGAAGCAATCAGGTCTTTGCGCCGTGGCGAAGTGGAAGCCAGAATAATCGGGCGCGATTGTGATCTATTCAAAATGAACGGCTCCTTATGCTACGGCGACATCCGTCCTAACCACGATAAATAGATGTCATTCGTTTAGTTTCTTCGTCAAAAATCGTCATACTCCTACAGTCTGCGATACAGCCATACAGCGGCAATAATGCCGATCAGACTGAGAAGGCTCATTTGAAATTGAAATGAAATGTCATAACTGATAATGTCCAGATCAGCCTGCGGTGACCAACGTATGGTCGTGGCTTTGGTTAGAATGGCAACAGCCTTTACCGGCTGCAGTGCCTTGGCGATCCACGCTCCGGCCATCCAGCCGAGCAGCAGAAACAGCAATAACATGCCGAAGTTTTTTTTCATCGGTTATCTTCCCTCGCCATTTTTTGACACCCACATTATTATACGGGGTTTTGTACGTCAATACAAACACAAATCCGGCAAGGGGAACTATTTCCAGTTCCTTGCCGGACAGGGATTTCGGGGCAGTGTTAGGGGAAGGAAAACTTATTGCTTTATCCCCTCAAGCCATTTTTTCTGCTGCAAGACATAATCCATCAGATCGGATTGTACGGACCACATGTGCACATCGGAGGGGTTTTTGTTATATTCAGCAACCGCTGTAATTGCGCTGTTCATCGATTTTTCCATGGCCGAAACGATGGGCTCCGCCTCCTGTCCCATTGCTGCTGAAAGTTTCCCTACACCTGTTAGCCAGGATTCGTGCTGATTTTGTAAAGCCGTCATTGTTTCAGCAGGCACAGGCTCAGGAGTCACCTGTCCGAGCTGCCCGATCGACAGTGTCGACAGTTGTTCCACCAGTGCCGCACTGCTGCTGAAAAACAGCTGTACATCTTCCTGGTTCATGCCCAGAGCAGCGGAGTTTACTGCGGGATATGCAATCTCTTTGACATACAACTCAACTCCCTCAGCCTTAAGACGAGAGCTAAGCAGTTTAGCTTCCTCTCGGTCAGCGGATATGCCTGCATACACCCGATTCCCATCATCCGGATCCGTTCCCGCGGCAATCCCAGCCTGCGATAGCTCAAGCTTGGCCTGTTCAGCACGTTCCGGTGAACTAAACACGCCATACTGTAGCGCATAGTAGCTGCCTCCGTTCAACACCGACTGAACCTGCTGCTCCGTCCCTGCTGCGCCTTGTACTCCCGTTACACTCGCTACCGGTTGATTGGTTTGAGGAAGGACCCCCGGATCTGTTCCTTCCCGATTAAAAAAGGAGAGAATAACCATGCCGAAAAGAGCGCCGGTTACCAGGGCTCCCGTGACTGAACCAATCATCTTCCAGCCTCTTGGAGGACGATTTCGCTTGTACGAGTAATGATCACGATCCGCCATCCAATCGTGGCCCCCATAGTTGCTGTCATCAGGAAGCTCCCTCTCGTTTTCCTCGGGATCCATAACACGGTCCGAATAGACATACTGCGGCTGCATCAAATCCGAGTTTTTATCCTTTCTCTGATCAGACTCTGATTCTAGCAAGCTTGTCCCTGGCAATGTTATCTCTCCCCAATCTCCAGGGATATCTTCCGGTGTCCAGGAAGGTGTGCTATCCATCCGTGCCGAACTCTGTGAAATCTCATCGGTCAAGGAAGGAAAGGCTCCGACCACCTTCTCCTCCTTGTAATTCGGCTTGTCCGACTCGTTCTCCCCAAAACGAAATGTCATTCTAGCATTGCTCACCCCGTACCCTCTCCTTTGTTCCATTTATATCAACTATATGACTGGAGACAATGAAAGATTCCGGGAATTCAAAAACCCGCCTGCCTCCATACGAGGACAAGCGGGTCAGGACCATGTTTTATTTCAAGCCTTTGGCGAGCGTATCGCCAACTTTCCAAATATCCCCCGCACCCATGGTGAGTACAAGGTCTCCTGGCTGCAGACGATTCTGCAAATCAGCTACAACTTCTTCCTTGGTAGGAAGATAACGAGCAGCCGCATTACTGTTCTGAACAATCAGTTCAACCAGTTTGGCAGAGTGCACGCCTTCAATCTGTTTTTCGCCAGCCGGGGAGTAAATGTCGGTAATCAGCACCTCATCTGCCTCCGCGAAAGCACGACTAAACGCATCCAGCAGGAAAAAGGTACGAGTGTATCGCTGCGGCTGGAACACTGCAATAATACGTTTCCCTGTTGCTTTCGCTGCACTGATGGTTGCCTCGATTTCAGTCGGGTGATGCGCATAATCATCGATGACCAGAATATCCCGTGCTTCACCAAGTACCTGGAATCTGCGTTTGGCCCCATGGAACTGGATAATGGCTGCCGTGATCTTCTCGAACGGAATGCCCGCTTCCAGACAGGTAATTACCGTAGCCATAGCGTTATAAACATTATGTTTACCCGGAACAGAGAGCTCTACCGTTCCCAGAGCGGTACCCTGATGGCTCATCGTAAAGGAGATCCGGCGATCACCTAACACGATATCCGATGCCATATAGTCAGCCTTTTGATCAATACCGTACGTCGTGATTCGAGATTTCAGCTCAGGCAAAATGCTCTGAATGTTCTCATCATCCGCACAGACAATCGCTGTTCCCTCCGGACGAATTTGACTCAAAAATTGCACATACGCCTTTTTGAGTTCCTCAAAGTCACTGTTGTAATTCTCCAAATGATCCGCTTCAATGTTGGTTACAATACCAAGCCATGGATGGTATTGCAAAAACGACCCATCGCTCTCATCCGCCTCGGCAACAACCCAGTCACCTTGACCTGCCTTGGCATTGGTGCCCAGATTCATGATCTCCCCACCAATGATATAGGTTGGGTCTGTATCGCATTTGTCCATGACAAGTGCAATCATGGACGATGTTGTCGTTTTACCATGGGCACCAGCAACCGCCACACCCTTGCGTTCGTTCAACAAGCGCGCCAGCATTTGCGCACGGTGAAGAATCGGGATATTAAGCTGCTCAGCTGCCACACGCTCCACATTATCCGCCGGAGCCGCCGTAGAATAGACCACGAGATCTGCTCCATTTACATGTTCTGCCGTGTGCCCGATATATATTTTCGCTCCCTTGGCTGCCAGCTTCTCGGTCAACTCCTGTGAAGCGACATCCGATCCGGTAACGGTGTATCCCATCTCCAGCATAACTCTTGCGATGGCACTCATGCCATATCCGCCAATCCCTATAAAATGAACGTGTTCTGATGTATTTAACAAAACTTTCACCAACCTTTTTCAGAATCGGTTTGATGCAAAAGGGCTGCCCGCACATCCGCAATGAGATACAATGTGCCGGACACCACCCCCAGATCTTCCGCTTCCGTCCGTGACTTCAATAGATCAAGTGCCTTCGCCCAATCGGGCTCGACGATGATTTCCAGATCCTGCTTCGCAATGGCGGGACGTACCCGCTCGACGATCTGCAGCAACTCGGCTGCATCCATCTTGCGTCGAAAATCTGGCTCGGTCAGGATCAGCGTATCCACTAGTGGCAGTATATGCTGCAAATACGCTTCGTGATGCTTATTCGCCAGCATGCCCATCATCAAATTTAACTTGTTGTGAGGATATACGTCGATAATGCTCTTGGCCAGTGATTCTGCCCCTTCCGGATTATGTGCTCCATCCAGTACAATTCGGGGTTCATCCACAACCTTCTCGAACCGGCCAGCCCAAAAGGCATGCTCCAGTCCAAGTGCAATATCTCTGTCATCCAGCATAAACGCCATGTACTGCCTGAGCAATTCAAGCACCATAAGAGCACCCGCAGCATTATCAATCTGATGTATGCCCTGCATGCGAATTCGAACATCCAGCTCACGGAACGGCCCTGTAAAATGAAAAGATTGACCATTCTCATCGCTATTCAGCCTATGGTAAGAAAATTGTTCTCCTGACAAATACACGGTTGATCGGAGCTGGTGTGCCTTTTCCTGAATCACCTTCACCGCCTCCGGCTGCGTGACACAGGTGACCACAGGTACGCCTGGTTTGATAATGCCCGCTTTTTCTCCCGCGATCGCTTCAATGGTATCTCCGAGAACATCCGTATGATCCATACCGATATTGGTAATCACCGAAACCACAGGTGTAACGATATTCGTTACGTCCATCCTTCCCCCCAGTCCAGTCTCCCATACTACGACATCCGGATAACACTCTTCTGCATAGTAGAGTAGTGCAAGTGCCGTAGACACTTCGAACATGGTAGGTGACCCTTGGGAAGTGGAAGCCATATCTGTGACCAAAGGATGAAGTCGATTCGCCAGCTTCAGCAGCGTCTCTTCGGGAATATCCTCACCGTTGTACTGAAAACGATTTGTGAATTTCGTGATATACGGAGACGTAAACGTGCCGACATCGTATCCTGCCTGAAGCAGCACTGACGTCAAAAAAGCGCAAGTCGAACCTTTACCGTTCGTTCCCGCGACATGAATAAATTTGAGACGCTGATGAGGATTGCCCAGCAGTGACATCAACTCCATGATTCGTTCCAATCCGGGTCTGATGCCAAAAGGAATAAGGCCATTGATCCAGTCCACAGCCTCGTCATACGTATGCAGAGGGGCAATTGTACCCGTGCCATTAAGTTCCGTCATAGGTTTCACCTTCGGTCCCGAGTTTGATTGAAAAAAGCGGCCGGATGGCATGTTTCCTCTCCATCCGACCCAGAAATATTAACCTTTCAGTTCCTTGATCCGGGCGATGACTTTATCCCGTTTATCCGAATAATCCGCTTGTTTGGCGCGTTCTTCTTCAATAACCTTGGCTGGTGCCTTGGCCACGAAGCCTTCGTTTGCCAGTTTTTTCTCTACACGGAGTACTTCGCCTTCAAGGTTCTGCAACTCTTTCTCCAGGCGAGCCACTTCCTGCTCAATATCAATAAGTCCTGCCAGCGGCAAGTACAGTTCAGCTCCCGTAATTACGGCAGTCATTGCCTTGTCCGGTGAACTCAGGTCAAGCCCGCTGTCGAACTCGGATGTATTGCAGAATCGTTTGATGTAATGGCTGTTGCGTTCGATGATGCTGGATGTCTCGGCACTGTTCGCTTTTACCATCAGTTCAATCTTTTTGCTCATCGGCACGTTAACTTCTGCACGAATGTTCCGTACGGCACGAATGGTATCCATGAGCAGGTTCATCTCAGCTACTGCTTCTTTGTTCTCCAGCGCAGGATCATATACCGGCCAGGAAGCAAGCGTAATCGTCTCACCTTCATGCGGCAGGTGCTGCCAGATTTCTTCCGAGATGTATGGCATGAACGGGTGAATCAGGCGCATGGTGTGATCCAGGACGTAAGCCAGTACCGATTGTGTTTTTTTCTTGGCAATCGGATCTTCACCGTAGAAGGACAATTTGGCAAATTCAATATACCAGTCACAGAGGTCATCCCAGATAAAGTTGTACAGCAATCGTCCTGTTTCTCCAAATTCGTATGCTTCGATTAGACGCGTAATATCGCGGGAAGTTTCGTTCAGGCGGTGCAAAATCCAATAATCAGCTGTTCCAAGCTCTCCACTGATATCGCGATCTTCGTAAGTGAATCCTTCCAGATTCATCAGTGCGAAACGTGATGCGTTCCAGATTTTATTCGCAAAGTTACGAGCCTGTTCTACCCGTTCCCAGCGGAAACGAAGATCCTGTCCTGGCGTGCTGCTGGTAGAGATCATATAACGCATCGCATCTGCACCGTATTTCTCAATAACATCCAGCGGATCTACACCATTACCCAGTGATTTGGACATTTTGCGTCCATCTGCATCACGAACCAGACCATGCATCAGGACATCCTTAAATGGAATTTCGTCCGTGAACTCCAGAGCTGTGAAGATCATCCGTGCAACCCAGAAGTAAATGATGTCATATCCGGTTACAAGCACACTTGTCGGATAATAACGTTTCAGATCCTCTGCATCTTCCGGCCAGCCGAGCGTGGAGAAAGGCCACAAAGCCGAACTGAACCACGTATCCAGCACATCTTCATCCTGTCTCAGCTTGCGACCAGCGTATTCCGGCAGCGTTGTTGGATCTTCAGCTGATACAATAATTTCACCCGTCTCGTCGTCGTACCAAGCAGGAATTCGATGTCCCCACCACAACTGGCGGGAGATACACCAGTCACGGACATTTTCGATCCAGTTCAAATATGTTTTCTCAAAACGATCAGGAACAAAGTTTACACCATCACCGTTTTGTTGTTTTTGGATGGCTCTTTCTGCCAGAGGCTTCATCTCAACAAACCATTGTGTGGACAAATACGGCTCAACGACAGCTCCTGTCCGTTCGCTGTGTCCAACTTGGTGCGTGTGATCCTCAATGCTGATCAATACGCCCTGTTCCTGTAGATCTGCAACAATCTGCTTGCGGCAGTCGCTGCGGTCCAGACCCTGATATTTGCCAGCCTCAGCATTCATGGTACCTGTCTCATCCATCACTGTAATCTGAGGCAGATTATGACGAAGACCCACTTCGAAGTCATTCGGATCATGTGCAGGTGTAATTTTTACAGCACCGCTTCCGAATTCTTTATCCACGTAGTCATCTGCGATAACCGGAATCTCACGGCCAATGATCGGCAGAATCAGCGTTTTGCCAATCATGTCTGCGTAGCGCTCATCTTTTGGATGAACAGCAACAGCAGTATCACCGAGCATCGTTTCCGGACGAGTCGTCGCCACTGTAACATGACCGCTTCCGTCCTTAAGCGGATATTTCAGATGATACAGGTGTCCCTGAACCTCTTTGTATTCAACCTCAATATCTGACAATGCAGTACGGTTTACCGGGTCCCAGTTGATGATGCGTTTGCCTCTGTAAATAAGGCCTTTCTCATATAGTTGAACAAACACCTTGCGCACGGCTTGGGAAAGCCCTTCATCGAGCGTGAAGCGTTCACGTGAATAATCCAGTGACAACCCCATCTTGCCCCATTGCTGACGGATCGTTGTCGCGTATTGTTCTTTCCAGTCCCATACTTTATCCAGGAACTTCTCGCGTCCCAGATCATAGCGGGTTAGGCCTTCTTCACGCAGTTTCTGCTCCACTTTGGTTTGGGTCGCAATCCCTGCATGGTCGGAACCAGGGAGCCACAGCGCATCATAGCCCTGCATCCGTTTGGTCCGAATCAGGATATCCTGTAATGTGAAATCAAGTGCATGACCGATATGAAGCATCCCGGTTACGTTCGGGGGTGGAATTACAATGGTATACGGCTCAGCATCCTTGCGCTGCCCAGCCTTGAAATACCCACGCTCTGTCCAGGTAGAGTACCATTTTTGCTCCGCAGCTTTCGGGTCATACGTCGTCGGCATCTCAGTTGCGGCTGATTTTTTTTCTTCAGACATGTGTCATTCCTCCGTTACTTAATCATCTTCGCCAAAAAACAAAAAAACCTTTCATCCATCAAAGGACGAAAGGTTAGCTTTCGCGGTACCACCTTTGTTTCACGCAGACAGAAAGAAGATGCATGCCTTTCTGTGGCCTCACGTGACACTTCAAGCAGATAACGGCTGCTACCGGCCCATCCTACTTCGGGAACAAATCGCAAGTACATGCTTCATTATTCCTTATATTCAAACAGGCAACTCCCGGGCGACTTCGATCAGTTGGGTTCCTGCGGAATTTCTCAGCGCTGCAATCCCGCTCTCTGAAAGGCCATGCTGTCTACTACTCCCGTTCCACGTTGTTCTTCAAAAAACCTAAACACATCATACCCTGACCGTGCCCGATAGTCAACCTGACAGCAGCGGAAACAGGCGGCAGGCTTGAGTGCAGGACCAAAAAGCTGCAAAAACCCGCAATCCTCATGGGATTGCAGGTCAGTGCGGATCGTTATTTCACAGGCTAGAAGTCAGGGGATATATAATATCTGCCCTTCTTCAACAACCTGTTCGGACAAACGATTGTACAACTGGAGTTCCCGCGTACTCAATTGATAGCGGTCAGCAATGGTATCCAGTGTCTCTTCACGCTGGACAATGCACAATTTTACTTTGCGGAATGGCGTCTGATCGACGATGGTACCCAGAAACAGGTTCTTCCATTGAACATCATCGGCCTGATAGGCCTCTTCCTGAATGGTACCCGCGCCCGACTCGTCTTCCCGATCTGATTCAGCATCGCGCACGGATCTGCCCGAAGACAACAGGGAGGAGATACCCACCCCTTCTTCCTGTCTTGATGAAGAGGCCTTCTTGCTGCCAAAAGCAACTTTGAGCTCCGGCTTGTCTTCCGTCTCAGCCACAGGTTCAGGAATAAACGGGGCAGATTCCAAAGCTTCGTCTGCACTCACTGCTTCCAGCGAAGAAGGTCTTTCCCCCTCGGCAGATTCAGGTTCAGACGCGGCGAATACATCCTGCCAATTTTCTGCTGGAACTTCAGCCGCAGGCTGATCTTCCTGCTGGGAGATCGATCGGGACTCAAAATTCCAAACATTCGAGGCGGCTGAATCTTCCGAAGTTTGTTGGTTCAGCCCCGTGTTTGTATGTAAGGTCTCCACGGAAGGCTCGGACCAGACAGACGACGAATCTTCGGCCAGGGGAAGCAAAGGCTCTGACTCCGGATAAGAAGCCAGCCTGTCAGCAGTCTCCGCCATAAAAGAAGAGACAGGCGAAGGCGAGCTGGACACCTCATTCTCGGCCAATTCATCTTCTTGAGTGATTAAGGATGGATATTCTTCGTCAGCAGGGGGTCTGTTCTGACTTTCCTCTTCATAGGGATCTTCACTCGTCTCAGCATAGAGCTGTTCCGGTGCAGGGTTTATCTGGGATTCCGACTGGGTGTCTGCTTCATAGCGAATATTTTTGTCAGCAGGTTGCAGCAAATGGTTAGATTCTTCCGCCGCATACAGAGATTCAGCAGCTATGGAAAGACCTTCCTCTTCACTACGTTGAAGCAAATATTCCTGTGCAAAGGTGTTCAAACCAACATCCGTTAACTCTTCTTCAGGGGTTCGGTTACCCTGCTGCGGATCAGGTGAATGTACGACAGTAAACTCGTCTGCTGACCAGGCCTGAGGCTCTTCCACAGGAAAACCCTCTATGCCACGCAGTGACAATACACCCGTAATATTCAGACTGCGGCTGGATAACAAATCCACATCAAAATTTTCAATCTCAATCGAAATATCCTCAAGCGATCTTACCCGATTCAGGGGAACCGTGATTTCAACCGGAATAAAATGTTTCAGTTCCTCCGAGATCTCGTTCTCTCCCCGGTATGCACCTGTAAGCAAAAGATGGCCTCGCAGCGTTGCATGATCATCCTGACCGATGACTTGAATGCGCGGGTATAACTCAATTTCCTCCAGTTCCTCAATGGCAGGGACTCCCTCGGACAAATGAACGCGCTCATAAATATCGAACCGTAATCCATAAGGTTGATTCAACAAAGGTGGCGTCCTCCTTTCGGCATATGTTCACCATGATCCTTCTCATGGGACTGATCCATGGTCCAAATCCTTCGTTACCCCATCTATATGCCATGGATGAGATGAGCATGCCACCTTTGTTCAAACCTTAACTTTTTATTGGGTCTTGCCTTCCCGCTGTGCGAGCTGCCAAAAATCAGAAGGCCATGGATCACGAACTTCAATCAAGGCCCCGGTGAGCGGATGATTAAACATTAACATTTCTCCATGAAGAGCCTGACGTCCAATCGCATCAGGTCGACCACCATATAGCAAATCGCCAACAAGCGGGTGTCCAGAATAACTTAGATGCACCCTGATCTGATGCGTACGCCCTGTATCCAATCTCAATCGCACAAGTGTGGAATGTTCCCACACTTCCCCAATCTCTACATGTGTTACTGCCTCCTGCCCGCCCTCGGAAACACGTCTGCGCTGCTTGTGATGTCTGTCCTTGCCAATTGGAGCATCAATTTTGCTGAGTTCCGGAGATACCCGGCCTTCAGCAATGGCTACATACTGGCGTCCAATCTCTTTGCGCCGCATCGCCTCATCCAGCTTGGCAAGAGCAAAAGCATTTTTGGCATATAAAACAGGACCCGTTGTATCCTCATCCAATCGATGCACGTGGCGCACATTCGCGTCAATTCCATTTATTTCATAATAGGAAGCCACTGCATGGTCCAGCGTGATTGCATGATCGGCTCGGCTTCCATCGGGATGGAGCTTCATATCTGCGGGTTTGTGCACCACCAGACAAAAATCATCCTCAAATAAAACATCCATATCCGCCCAGCGAGGCTCAACATCAATGGGCTGAGACGCAAAAAGGGCCAGCCGAAGCCGGTCCCCTGCCAGTTGAATTCCGTGATTTGCCTTGAGCTGACGAAGCAGTTTCTCCGGAAATGAAAGTTCAGTGAGCAGCCATTGCTCTGCAGCAAGCTGTTTGTCTGAACTGCCTGTTACCACTTTGCCTGGCATCAGCTCAAGCCATTCCCCACGACGCTTCCAACTTTTGATCGTCATAGAGATTGAAGTGCCTTGCGGTTCGCTTCAATCGTATCGTCAATGTCCTGTTCCGTATGCACACCAGAGACGAACATGCCTTCAAACTGGGAAGGTGCTACACTTACGCCGTGATCAATCATGGCTGCAAAGTAGCGACGGAATTGATCCAGATTGCTTTCTTTAGCTGCATCGTAATTGGTTACCGGGACATCACTGAAGAATGGACATACCATGGAACCAACGCGGTTAATTGTTACCGCGATCCCCGTCTCTGCTGCGTTTTTCTCAAAACCTGCTTGCAAACGTGCAGACAACGTCTCCAACCGGTCATAGACTTCTGGTGTCAGCAATTTGAGTGTCGTGTAGCCTGCTGCCATAGCCAGTGGGTTACCACTCAATGTTCCTGCCTGATAGATTGGTCCGGTTGGAGCAATCTGCTCCATCAGATCCCGGCGACCACCATATGCTCCAACCGGGAGCCCGCCGCCGATCACTTTACCCAGACAAGTCAGATCAGGTGTAACACCATAACGGCCCTGTGCACAGTTTAAGCCTACACGGAAACCGGTCATGACTTCGTCAAAGATGAGCAGGCTTCCGTACTGGTTGGTCAGACTGCGTAATCCCTCAAGAAAACCAGCTGCCGGAGGTACAACGCCCATGTTACCGGCCACAGGTTCAACAATGACAGCAGCCAGTTCCTCACCAAAACGTTCAAAAGCAAGACTCACCGATTCCAAATCATTGTAAGGTACTGTTATCGTATTGGTGGCTACTCCTTCTGGAACTCCGGGGCTATCAGGCAGCCCAAGGGTCGCGACACCAGAACCCGCTTTGATCAGCAGGCTGTCCGCATGTCCGTGATATGAGCCTTCAAATTTCAAAATTTTGCTGCGGCCCGTTACTCCGCGTGCCAGCCTGATGGCACTCATGGTAGCTTCCGTACCGGAGTTGACCATCCGCACAATATCAATGGAAGGCACACGTTCGCAGACGAGTTTAGCCATCTCTGTCTCCAGCAGCGTTGGGGCGCCAAAGCTCGTTCCTTTAAGGGCAGTCTCGCGCAGTGCCTCCACAACTTCAGGGTGGGCATGCCCCATAATAAGCGGTCCCCATGAGCCTACATAATCAATAAATACATTGCCATCAATATCGTAAATTTTGGAGCCTTCTCCGCGTTCCGCATAGATTGGGGTAAGTCCTACCGATTTGAATGCCCGAACGGGACTGTTTACGCCTCCAGGTATGTACTGCTTGGCTTCTTCGAATGCGCTGCGTGAGCGCTCATCATTGCGTCGTTTTCCTTGTTGTGCAGTCATGGAACATCCTCCTTAATAGTGAAGGCCCTGCTCGTGCATGGACACTTCTTAATCCATACAGCGACATTTTCGAGTCAGGCAGGGCCATTAATATGTTTGAACCAGAAAATCTCATTCAATGAACAGGAATATGGTTACAACGTGCTATTATTTTTCAGCCAGCCAGCGGGAAGCGTCTTTTCCATAATACGTAATGATCATGTCCGCACCCGCGCGTTTCATACTGAGCAGAATTTCCATGGCGACTTTTTTCTCATCAATCCATCCCTGCATAGCTGCTGCCTTGACCATGGCATACTCCCCACTTACATTATAGGCGACCAGCGGAAGATCAAATTGATCCTTAATCGTCCGCATTACGTCCAGATAGGAAAGTGACGGTTTCACCATTAGCATGTCCGCTCCTTCCAGCACATCCGTTTCGGCCTCACGCAGCGCTTCCCGTGCATTCGCAGGGTCCATCTGATATGATTTGCGATCCCCGAACTGCGGTGTGGAATCCGCTGCTTCACGGAAAGGTCCATAAAATGCGGATGCATACTTGACGGAGTATGACATGATTGGAATATGGCTGAAGCCATTCTCATCAAGTCCTGCCCGAATGGCCTGAACGAATCCATCCATCATGTTGGATGGGGCAATAATATCCGCGCCTGCTTTGGCCTGGGATACGGCTGTTTTTACGAGCAAATCCAGCGATTCATCATTCAGAACATCCCCGCAAATGTGCCCGTCCACTTCAACGGTATGCACCATGCCGCAATGTCCGTGATCCGTAAATTCGCACAAACAGGTATCTGCCACAACCAGCAGCTCCGGATACCAGGATTTGATCAACTTCGTTGCTTCCTGCACAATGCCATCTTCAGCAAATCCGGAAGTACCGATACTATCCTTGGTCTCAGGAATACCGAACAACAATACAGCCGGAATACCCAGCTCGGCAATCTCTTTCACTTCTTCCTGCAAACGATCAAGCGAGAAGCGGAATACGCCCGGCATGGACTTGATTTCGGATTTTACATTTTCTCCGTAGGTTACATAAATGGGTTGAATAAAATCATCCACTGTCAGATGAGTCTCTCTGACCATATTGCGAATGCCTGCGGATTGTCTTAAGCGACGGTGTCGTACAATTGGAAAACTCATATAGAAACATCCTCCCTGTAAGTAAGTAGAACAAAAAGGGAAGCGCGCCGGTATCCTAACGAATTCAGCACGCTTCATCTAATCAGCATTTTGTATATGGATACGATCTATTACAATAGCGGTCTGATTTTTGCAATCAACGAAGCATAGCCCCTTCTGCAGAAGGTGTCCGTTTCCAGTCGCACAGAGCAGCAATCAGGCTTTCGATCGTTGCTTCTGCAGCCATCAGTGTCACCTTCAACCCCGCGGCTTCGGCCGTCTTCGCAGTCACCGGTCCGATGCATGCAACCTCGACATTTTTTAACAAAGGTAATGGATCTTGCAATCCCATCCGTTTAAGCATCTCCATGAAGTTGGTGACTGTTGAAGAGCTTGTAAATGTTACAGCGTGAATACCGCCTTCTTCCAGCAGTTTCAGGAGTTCGTCATCATCTTCACCCGCCAAAACCGTGTCATAGATAATAGCTTCTGTGACCTCAAGTCCACGCTCCCTTAACTGATCAGGCAACCATGATCGTGCCAGATCGCCGTGGGGAAGCAGCACTTTTTGACCTTCTTTCAGCTCACTTTCGAAAGCTTCCAGCATGCCTTCCTGCTGAAAAGGTCCCTTGATCACTTCGGCAATGATACCGTGTTTACGAAGGGCTTCAGCGGTCGAAGGTCCTACCGCAGCGATTCTCGCTTGATGGATCTGGCGGATATCCCTGCCCTGTTGTTCCAGATGACGGAAGAAAAATTCCACGCCATTTACACTTGTGAAAAATACCCAGTCAAATGTATTTAACACATCAAAAGCGCCTTTGACACTTTGCCGTGCATTCTCACTGGAGGGCATAACCGTTTCAATCACCGGAAACTCATACGGCTCACCGCCAAGTTCCTCGATTCGGTTCACCAGTTCGCTCGCCTGACTGCGGGCTCGCGTCACCAGAATTCGTTTGCCAAACAACGGCAGCGCCTCAGCCCATTTCAACTGCTCACGCTGGTTCACCACATCCCCCACCACAATAACTGCAGGTGGTTGGAAATTGGCAGCAATGACCTTGGCCTCTATATTTTCAAGCGTACCTATGAGGGTATCCTGCTCCGCTCTGGTTCCCCAACGAACCAATGCGACAGGGGTCTGTGCCGGACGGCCATGACGGATGAGCTGTTCACTGATATAGCCGATTTTGGCTACACCCATCATAAATACAAGTGTACCCGTTGCGTTCGTTACTTTATCCCAATGAATGCTGCGATCCAGCTTGTCCGGGCTTTCATGTCCCGTAATAATGGAAATGGAAGATGCATAATCGCGATGGGTCACCGGTATTCCGGCATAAGCAGGTACACTTATGGCTGCGGTAACTCCAGGCACAATTTCAAAAGGAACACCGTTTTTGCGCAGCAGATCCGCCTCTTCGCCCACGCGTCCAAATATCGTCGGATCTCCGCCCTTCAGCCGGACGACCACTTTCCCTTCCAGGGCAAGATCCACCAATAGCTGATTGATCTCTTCCTGTTTCATCGTGTGCCGATCAGGCCGCTTGCCCACGTAAATCTTCACCGCGCCAGGCTTCATTTGCTTCAGTAATCTCGGACTGGCCAAACGATCATATACTACGGCGTCTGCTTTGCCGATGGACTCCCATCCTTTTACCGTAATCAGCTTCGCGTCACCCGGACCTGCCCCAACCAAAAAGACCTTTCCCACCATGTCTTCATCCCCTAACTTCTGCCAGTATCTGCTCTGCTCCCCGTTCAATCAATCTCCAAGCCACTTCTTCTCCTAGACGAACCGGATCTTTGCCGGTCAGCGTTTCCTTAAGAATCAGTCCGCCATCCGGCGTGCCGACCATACCTGTTAATTGTAACGTGTTTTGCCCATTCGGGGAATCGGTATCTTGTTGAGGAATCCAGACCGCATGAGCTCCAATCGGAACCTGACATCCCCCATTCAATACACTAAGGAAACGACGTTCTGCCAATACGGGAGATGCTGTCTCCGAATCATTATACAGCTTCAGCAGATGAAGCAGTTCAGCATCATCCTCCCGGCATTCAATCCCCAGTGCACCTTGACCAACCGCAGGAAGACAAGCCTCTTCGGACAGATACTCGGTAATCCGATCCTGCCAACCCATTCGATACAATCCAGCAGCAGCTAGAATAATAGCGTCGAGGCCCTCTGTCTCCAGTTTGCGAAGACGTGAGTCGATGTTGCCACGAAGAGATTCAAGCTGCAGATCCGGACGGTATGCTTTCAATTGACTGGAACGACGGAGGCTGCTTGTCCCCACTCTCGCACCTTCTGGCAGTTGGTCCAGAGAGAGGCCACCATTGGAAATCAATGCATCACGCGGGTCGGCACGACGCGGCACAGCGCCGTTGGTCAATCCTTCCGGCAATTCGGATGGCATATCCTTCATGCTGTGCACGGCCATATCGATGGTATGATCCAACATCGCCTGTTCAATTTCTTTGACAAACAGCCCTTTGCCTCCGACTTTGGACAGCGTTACATCCAGAATCAAGTCTCCCTTCGTAACGATCTTATGTACTTCAAAGTCAAATGCTAAACCTTCCCGCTCACAAATGCTGCGTAAATCCTGAATTACATGGCCTGTCTGTGTCAAAGCTAGTGCGCTTTGTCTGCTTCCCACTTTAATTATACGCATGTCTACAGTTCCTCCTGATTACGGGATATCCAATTCCCGATTTCTTCTTCTGTCCACCACCGGAATTGCCCTGTACGGATGTCCTCCAGTACATTCATTTCCGTCAATTGCCGCAGCAACACCCTTCTGTGACGCGGAGACGATACACGTGCCTTCACTTCAGTCCTCATCTGATGCAAAAACTCAATATAAGTCTCGTATTCTTCGCCGAACTGTTGTTCCAGTGTAGACCTAATCTCTGCAGCGGCAGCCGGTCCTGCTCCAGCCGTCGAAATAGCAATACTTAATCTCCCACGCCTGACTACGCTGGGGGTAATAAAAACACTGCGCTCGGAAGACATGGCATCATTCACCAGTATGCCCGCTTCGTTAGCTTCTTGTACAACCGATGCGTTGACTTCAACCTGATCCGTTGCTGCATATACGAGAAAGGCCCCCCGCAAATCACCATTGCGGTAGGACCGGGCTATCCACTCAATTCGGGAATCATCATGCAGTTGTTTCAGCTCCGATGTGATCTCTGGACTAAATACTTTAATATGAGCTTCGGCGTGAAGCAAACCTTTAATTTTACGTTCGGCGACACGTCCGCCACCAATGACACAACACGTTTTACCTGCAGTATTTACAAATAGCGGCGTATAGCGATCCATAGCCTTCACTCTCCTGTCCAGCGATGAAACGCTGAATACGCATTGGATAAAAAGCTCATAATGACAAAACCATATCCAATCAATGTCCATCTTGCCATAATAATGTTGGAAAACTGTTTTCTTTGCTTGGACACAAAATAACCAATATAAATCGCGATTGCGAGACCTGTGGCAATAACTTTGAGATCCAGTAGCAGATACCAGCGTGTCTCTGCGACAATGGATAATACAGCCAGTACAACAGAGACACCAAGCAATGGTGTTCCTATCAATGTAGCACCGTCCATGTACTTGCCAATAACTTCGAGACTGGGCATCCGCCGCATCGTATCGTTCCACTTTTTGTTCTTCAGTTTGCGATGCAAGAATAGATACAACAAGGCAAAAACAGCAGCCACCGTTAATGCTGCGAATCCCAAATTCGCCAGCGTAATGTGCATTATAAGCAATCCGTGTACAGTCTGCCAGTTGTGCAGTGATATCTCGCCAGCTGTGAACCACAATCGGTTCAGTACCGTAACGGAAAACCCGACGATATTTAACAGCAGGATGACAAATTCTGAACGTTGGACACGAATTATCGCCAGCGACATCAATACAATACTAAACGAAAAGATGAATAAAAAATCAAAGGTCGTATAGATCGGGAAATGCCCCTCGGTCCACATGCGTAAAATCACATGAACAACCTGAAGCAGCCAGACAACGACAAGAAACCCTGTGCCCGTCCGCTTCGCCCCCGCATTCCGTCGAATGCAGTCCGAGAAATAGAACAGAAGGCTCAGGGCATACATATAGATCAGAGCTTCATAGATTTGTTCAGCAAGGGTCAAGCTGCTCACCCGCCCTTATACACTAGCCGGAGCGTAAGCCGGCATAGCGTCTTGCCGGTTGTCTTTAAGATGAACGGCGGCCGGTTTCCCCAAGGCCGAGGCATCGCTTTGGTTTACTTTTTCTGCGGCCGTCTCCACTGCATCCTCCAGGGCAAAAATTTGAGTGAACATGCGCAAAGCTTCATCACCATGCTTCGTGCCTGCCATTTCCTTGATCCGGTTAATCGGATCTGTCGTCATTTGATTCACGATACTTTTGGTTAATCGACGAATGACCTTGCGTTGATGTTCGTCCAATTCAGGCAGTTTATTAAAGAGACTCTCCATCGTTTCTTCATGAATGGAAGCCCCCTTCTCCTGCAGTGCCCGAATGACCGGGCGAACACCCAAGGTTTTGAGCCAGTGATAGTAGTCTTCCATCTCCAGTTCAATCATCTTTTCAATCTTGGCTGCTTCTATCTTCCGCATCTCCAGATTGCTCTCCACGATTCCTTCCAGATCATCAATATCATAGAGAAATACGTTGGATAACTCTCCAATGGCCGGATCAATGTCACGCGGAACCGCAATATCGATCAGGAATAACGGACGCGATTGACGTCGCTTCATACTCTCCCGAACAACAGAAGCATCCAGAACATACCGTTCCGCCCCAGTAGAGCTGATGACGATATCAACCTCATTCAGTCTGTCCAAGGCTTGCTCCATCGTACAAGGGGTTCCCCTAAACTTGGCTGCCAGCTCCTGAGCTCTTGCAAGTGTCCGGTTCGCTACAATGACCTCTGAGGCGCCATTGGCGTACAAATGCTTGACGGTCAGTTCGCTCATTTTGCCCGCTCCAAGAATCAGAACTTTCTTATCCGTAAACATGCCAAAAATGCGTTTCCCCAATTCAACAGCTGCGTAACTGACCGATACCGCACTCTCTCCAATTGAAGTCTCTGAATGTGCTCTCTTGCCCAAGGTTACCGCCTGTTTAAACAGCATGTTAAACCATGTGCCTGTCGATTTCTCTTCCTGGGCAGTGAAAAAGGCTTGCTTCACCTGTCCAAGAATCTGTGTTTCCCCAATCACCATTGAGTCCAATCCGCAAATCACACGGAACAAATGGCGAATGGCTTGATCATCTTCATATATATATAAATGTTGCGTAAATTCTTCCCGCGGAACATTAAACCATTGTTCCATAAACGTACGAATAAAATAACCACACATGTGAAGACGGTCCACCACAACATACAACTCGGTACGGTTACATGTGGCTACGATTACACCTTCCAATACACTCTTGGTCAGCTTGAGCTGCTGCAGCGCTTCAGACAAGTCCTTTTCTGCAAATGTGAATCGTTCCCTAACCTCTACAGGCGCCGTGCGATAATTCAAACCAACTACAACGATGTGCATTGCAAGTTCACCTGCCTAATAAATTTCCAATCAAAGTGTTTTCTACATATCTCCATCCATTTATGCTTGACATGGTTAATTATATCACACATCATGACCGGGTCCGGGCCATTTTTATGAAATGTTTATGAAATCCCCATGTAGATCATCTTATGCATTGTCATTTATTGTAGTGTCTCACCAATCTTCACCGTTATGCGTGCAAATCCATTTCTTCGGTTATTAAAACAAATAGCCATGGAATAATTCCATGACTATTATGAGTTGGGGATTGATCTTGCGCTCATCCCAATATGTGAACATTGTTCATGATGTGTGTCTAATTCAGTTATACCAGTCCGATGGGTTGCATTTCTGGTGTTTCGACCTGCAATTCGCCCAATCCACGCACCAATTTCTTGGCGTATGTTTTTTCCGGTTTCAAAACGGATACCAGGTAGTCAATGGCCAGTTGTGGGTCAACCGTTTCTCCACAAGTGTAGCAGTCAATCGCCGCAAACCCTCTCTCAGGATACGTATGAATGGAGAGATGGCTCTCTGACAGCAGTACAAGCACTGTCGCTCCTTGCGGTTCAAACTGCTTGGATTGTACGGACATCACTGTCGCGCCACATGCCTCCGCTGCTTCAACCATTTGGGCTTGCAAATACTCAGCACTGTTCAGTAGATCAAAGTCGACACCCCAAGCGTCAACAGCAACGTGTCTTCCGAAAGTTGAATATTCCATCCTTCGGTTCCCCCTTCCTAGGAATAAAATGTTTGAAAAAATTTCATCCGCTAGGACCTACGTCATTCACTTCCCGAGGGAATAATCTCTCGCAACATATAATGTCCTGAGTGAATCCTGGTTCCTATATTCTTTTCAACGAGATTAAAAATAACATCTATTTAAAAGGAATGCAACCCTTTTTTTACAGTTAAAAAAATAAATAATTGCCATCCAAGTTGGACATCTCCATCACAAAAAAATCCCCTTCGGACGCTGAACCGGCAAGTGCCTGTAATCAGAATCGATAAGGGGATTGATTTACATTTGTACCTGTCTCCAGGTTATTTAAGCTTCGAGTTCGAAGAGTCGTTTTTGATGTTGAGCAAGCCTTTCATCAATCTGATGAAGTTCTTCAGGAACTGAAGTATGATTTCTAGTGTCCAAGAGTGTGTCGACCTCTGCGTATACCCGGTTAATTTCACGTTCAACATCCCGGGCCTGAAATACTCGCTGCAATTCGAGCAACGTGTTTTTGTATTCGTAGATGAGGCGCGTATTCTCCCCGTTCTGCTCTACGATTTTACGGACAGAGCCTTGAGCATAAACATACGTCATAATGAAATCTTCATAAATCCGATGGACGACACCGTCTCCCTTAAAGGTCATGAACAATTTCCGCACAACGTTGGTCAGATGATGGTTTACCAGCCGGCAAGACAATTCACAGATGTAAAACCCTTCCTGGCGGTCAAACGGGAAATGAACTTCCTCTCCACTTACATCCTCAAGCACAATCTCCTGGCAACCGTTATCCAGCACCTTCACTCGGTGATGAATCCGGCCATCCTCTGACATGCGCAAAAACTGATGCATCTGGGGTTCCGACAATTTCAAAGTGGCTTTAACATACTCTGTGGCTAACCGCTGAGCCATACAAATCTCCTCAATTCTTTCCCGGATTGTTTTGCCTTCCTGCTCATGGCAGTGATCTCAAAACTCTTCAGGCCGGCAAGGCCGGTATTTTTGGTTCCTGTAGCACGAATGCACCTATGCTCATTATACACCACCGCAAAACCATTTTGCTCCAGAACGAAACGATAAATTCTCACGAAAATCCATAAAAATACGGAGTAATTCATGATCTCATCCAGGATTCACCCTGGTTACTCACTTTCCCGCATTAAAATGGCGCAATCTCTATATCATCCGTTAATTTCGGTGTTTTCTTCCTCTTCTGGATTACCTTCTGCATCCAGTACTTCTGGTGCATACTTATCTATGCGGGCATGGCGGGTGATGATGTCCCATAACTCTTCTTTACCCAATCCTTCTTCTGATGAAAATGGTACAAACAGATCTCCTGAACGAAGATCCAGCGCTTGCTTGATCACTTTGATGTGCTTCGCTCTTCTTGTTTTTGGAATCTTGTCCATCTTGGTTGCTACCACAACCAAAGGCAATCCGTGATGGCGAAGCCATTCATTCATCATCTTGTCATCCTTGGATGGTTCATGCCTCATATCCACCATCTGCATAACAAGTTTCAATTCTTTACGTCCCAATAAGTATTTCTCCATCATTTTACCCCAGGCAAAGCGCTGCTCTTTGGAAACTTTGGCGTAACCATAACCAGGGAAATCCACGAAGTATAGATCCTGGTTAATTTTGTAGTAGTTCAGTTGCTGAGTTTTACCTGGTGTTGAACTTGTGCGTGCCAGATTTTTGCGGTTTATCAAGCGATTAATCAAGGATGATTTGCCCACATTGGAGCGTCCCGCCAAAGCGATCTCCGGCAGGCCGTCATCAGGATATTGTTCAGGCCGAACGGCACTGATAATAAATTCGGATTGGTTTACTTTCATAATATATCTGTCCTCTCTGGATCTCATGTTCTTGCATTTGAAGCTGATGAAGGTATTATGCCTTGGATCATTGTTCTATCATACCAAAAAAACCGTTCGGGCGGACGCCGAAGCTCCGCAGAACGGTTTTTTCTTCATACGCTCCCTTGGTTAACCGGATCTACAGATGAATACCTGTCTGTTCCACGAGTGCATGCTGCAGCACCTGATCCATATGGGCTACAGGGACAAATTCCACATCTTCCTTGATGCTATCCGGAATGTCCCGCAGGTCCCGTTCGTTATCCTTGGGCAATAATATTTTTTTATAACCGGCGCGGTGAGCAGCCAGTGATTTTTCCTTCAGACCACCGATGGGAAGCACGCGACCACGCAGGGTGATCTCGCCAGTCATCGCAATGTCTTTGGAGACATGCTTGTTCGTCAATGCAGAAATCAAAGCTGTAGCCATCGTAATCCCAGCAGATGGACCATCCTTAGGAATGGCACCTTCGGGTACGTGGATATGAATATCATTCTTCTCATGGAAGTCAGCTGGAATTCCCAGTTGTGCCGCTTTGGATCGGGTATAGCTGAATGCGGCCTGAGCGGATTCTTTCATGACATCGCCCAGTTTACCCGTTAATGTCAGTTTTCCTGTACCAGGGACAACCGTGACCTCAATGACGAGAGTATCCCCGCCAACTTCAGTCCATGCTAGCCCGGTTACTGTACCAATCTGATCTTCTAGTTCAGCCATACCGTAACGGAACTTGCCTGGTCCAAGATAATCCTTGATTTCATCCGGCGCAATATTAATTTGGCCTTCCACACCAGATACGATATTTTTGGCCGCCTTCCGGCACAACGAAGCCATTTGCTGTTCCAGATTCCGCACACCGGACTCGCGGGTATATTCACGAATGACACGCAGCAAGCTGTCGTCCCCAATTTCCAGCTGTTCATCTTCCAGACCATGATCGCGCTTTTGTTTCGGCAGCAGATAGTTTTTGGCAATCTGCAGTTTCTCGATCTCGGTATACCCTGGAATGTTGAGCATTTCCATCCGGTCCAGAAGCGGGCGAGGAATGTTGTGCACCGTATTGGCGGTTGTAACGAACATGACGTTGGATAAGTCAAAAGGCAATTCCACAAAGTGATCGCTGAACGTGCTGTTCTGTTCAGGATCGAGCACTTCAAGCAGCGCTGCAGAAGGATCTCCCCGGAAGTCTGAAGCCATTTTGTCGATCTCGTCCAGCAGGAAAACGGGGTTAAGTGAACCTGCCGTTTTCATCCCCTGGATAATTCGTCCAGGCATTGCTCCTACATAGGTTCGGCGATGTCCACGGATCTCTGCTTCATCGCGCACACCACCCAGAGAAATTCGGACAAACTCCCGGCCCAATGATCTGGCAATGGAGCGGGCAAGCGACGTCTTACCAACACCCGGAGGCCCGACCAAACAGAGAATAGGTCCTTTGAGCTTTTTGACGAGCTTCTGGACTGCCAAATATTCCAGCACACGTTCTTTCGGCTTTTCCAAACCGTAATGATCGGCATTCAGTACATCTTCCGCTTTCTGAATATCCAGGTCGTCCTCTGTCATTTGACTCCAAGGCAGAGCCAGCAGCCAATCCACATAGTTGCGAATGACCCCGCCCTCCGCAGAGCTTGCAGGCATTTTTTCCAGTCGATCAATTTCTTTCTCGACCTTTTCCTTGACCTTGTCCGGCAAGCCGAGGGTATCCATTTGATTACGGAGTTCCTCGACCTCACCGGCACGGCCTTCTTTTTCACCCAGTTCTTTTTGAATGGCCTTCATCTGCTCGCGCAAATAGTATTCCTTCTGGGTCTTCTCCATCTGTTTCTTCACACGTTGGCTGATTTTGCGTTCAAGCTCCAGCACTTCCCGCTCGTTATTGAGAATGTCGAGAAGTTTCTCCAGACGTTCACGAACATCAATGGTCTCCAGGATCTCCTGTTTATCCTTGATTTTCAAGGAAAGGTGGCTCGTGATCACATCAGCCAGCCGGCCTGGTTCTTCAATATCCGACACCGCAGCAAGTGTCTCAGGTGTTACCTTTTTGGACAGATTAATATAATTTTCGAACTGGTTCAGAACCGTACGCATCAGGGCATCCGTCTCCGGATGACTGTTCTCCTCTTCAGGCAGTTCTTTTGCCAGTACTTCGTAATATTCCTCGTTGTCCGTATATTCAATGATTTCAGCCCGTTCCAAGCCTTCCACGAGAACACGAATCGTTCCGTTTGGAAGCTTCAGCATCTGTCTGACCTTGGCTACGGTTCCGATTCTGAAAATATCTTCTTGTGTTGGT
Organism: Paenibacillus xylanilyticus; assembly: GCF_047246825.1. Taxonomy (GTDB): domain Bacteria; phylum Bacillota; class Bacilli; order Paenibacillales; family Paenibacillaceae; genus Paenibacillus; species Paenibacillus xylanilyticus_B. The sequence continues at coordinate 44,092 of NZ_JBFOLB010000004.1, forward strand.
TCTTCAATATTCACTTCGGCTTGGGAACATAGGAGAATCAGATGTTCTTCTACCATCGCTTTTTCTAAAGCCTTGACCGATTTCTCCCGGCCCACATCGAGATGCAGTACCATACTCGGGTAGACGAGAAGTCCTCTTAAAGGCAGTAAAGGAAAACGACGACCTTTCGCTTTGCTCGGTCCCATCGCTTTCGCACCTCCAATGGCTCTCAGGTTGTAGTCATTCATTATTCTATCAAATGTTCACATAAAAAACCAATTGAAGGGAAGCTCTTAGCAGCTTCCCGAATCCGTAACCTGTCCCGGACGGGGTAAATCAGCACGCAAATATGAAGCAGATGCCGGAGGGAAAATTTCTGCAGCGGGTGTTGCTGACTCCTCCGCCTGCTTTGTTTGTTCCACCTGCCCCGAATCAGGAACCCAGGCAAATACCTCGCGGAAAACATCCTGTACCGTATCTACCGGAATGACACGCAAGCCATTCAGATTCTCAAAAATGGACTGCCAGTTCTCTGCTGGAATAATAACGGTCTTCGCTCCCGCCTGAAATGCAGCCTCTACTTTGGCAAGCACGCCACCGATCGGCTTCACCCGGCCATGAATGCTGACCTCACCAGTCATCGCTGTCTCGTGATCTACAGGGCGTCCCTGAATGGCAGAGGTAATGGCCGTGGCCATGGCAATACCAGCCGATGGGCCATCAATCGGCGTTCCTCCCGGAAAATTGATATGCAAATCATAATCATTCGGACGGATACCCATGGCTTTTAATACAGTGATTACATTTTCAACCGAGCCTTTAGCCATGCTTTTTCTCCGGAGTGTACGCGAACCGCCTCCAATCTCTTCCTCATCCACAACGCCTGTAATATTAATTCGGCCCTGATCTTTCAATGCAGGCACTGCAGAAACTTCGATCTCAAGAATGGTGCCCATATTCGGACCGTATACAGCCAAGCCATTAACAAAACCGACCTGCGGGTGCAAAGGCACCTTGCGATCCGGCCGTGGTTGAATTTGGCTGCTGCCAGCCACCCATTCGACATCCGAGGCCTGAAGGGTCTCCCTTTTTTCGGTGAGTGCCAGTCCGGCAGCCAGTTGAATAATATTTACCGCCTCGCGCCCATTCGTGGCATATCGCTTGACCACTTCAACGGCATCCGGACAAGGACTGAAGCCAATTTTCTGCACAGCGTCTTCAGCAATCTTCCCGATCTCCTCCGGCAGCAATGGTCTGAAGTATACTTCCATGCACCGTGAACGGAGCGCTGGAGGCAGTTCATGAGGAGAACGAGTCGTCGCTCCGACAAGGCGGAAATCAGCCGGCAGGCCATTTTGAAAAATATCGTGGATATAAGCAGGAGTATGCGTGTCTTCCGAGTTATAGTACGCACTTTCCAAAAAGACCTTGCGATCCTCCAGCACTTTCAGCAATTTATTCATCTGAATGGAATGCAATTCACCGATCTCATCGATAAATAACATGCCACCATGCGCTTTGGTCACGGCTCCCGGTTTTGGTTGAGGAATACCCGCAACCCCCATGGCACCCGCTCCCTGATATATCGGATCATGCACAGAACCGATTAAGGGATCGGCAATACCCCGCTCATCAAAACGAGCTGTCGTCGCATCCAGCTCCGTAAACTTCGCATCCGGCTTGAAAGGCGAAGATGGATTTTTTTTGGCTTCTTCCAAAACCACCCTGGCAGCCGCTGTCTTACCCACCCCGGGAGGTCCGTAAATAATGACGTGCTGTGGATTGGCACTGCACAAGGCAGCCTTGAGAGCACGCAGGCCGTCTTTTTGCCCTACGATATCATTGATGGTAGCCGGTCGCGTCTTCTCGGCGAGCGGTTTGGTGAGTGAGATAGAACGCAATTTGCGCAGCTTCTCCAGTTCTTTGCGGGATTCACGCTCGACTGCGCTGCGGTTGGTTTTCTGGCCTCGAAGCAGATTCCAGAAATACAAACCGATCACCACACCAAAAAATAACTGTATCAACATGAAGACCATGCCTAAATCACCCATATCTCAACATCCTCCTGTTCTTCTGTCCTGTTCCCTTACGGAATCATGCTAATACATGGTAGTATAGCCGTTTCACGAACAGGTAAACGGTCCAGTCGGAATTTGTTATGGATGTGAAGACACCAAGAGCCCGTCATTGCTGACGGGCTCTCTTCGAAGCATATATGAATCAATCAGTGCGAGCGACCAGGAATTACACCTGTCGTTTCATAGGTTTCGACGATTTTATCGATTTCCTTTTTCAATTCCTCAACCATAATTTCTTCAGGCACCTTACGGATCATCTTACCGTGACGGAACAAGAGGCCTTCTCCGCGAGCACCAGCAATCCCGATATCCGCTTCTTTGGCCTCACCTGGACCATTCACCGCACAGCCGAGAACAGACACTTTAATCGGCACCTTGAGTTTGGAGATGTACTCTTCCACTTCGTTGGCAATGGAGAACAGATCGATGTCCAGACGTCCACAGGTCGGGCAGGAAATCAACGTAGCTGCATTGGAGATCAAGCCAAAGGTTTTGAGCAGATCACGTGCAACCTTGATTTCTTCCACCGGATCCGCGCTAAGCGAGATCCGCATCGTGGAACCAATACCCATGGACAGCAAAGCCCCCATACCGGCAGAGCTTTTAATGGTTCCCGAGAACAATGTACCAGCTTCCGTAATCCCCAGATGCAGCGGATATTTAATGATCTGAGCCACTTTGGTGTACGCCTCAATCGCCATCGGTACATCCGATGCTTTGAGAGAAACGATAATATCATGGAAATCCAGTTCTTCCAGAATACCAATGTGATACAATGCACTTTCTACCATAGCATCAGCCGTAGGATATCCGTACTTCTCAAGCAAATGGTTTTCAAGAGATCCCGCATTTACCCCGATCCGAATCGGAATACCGCGTTCTTTACATGCTTTAACGACTTCTTCCACTTTGGCACGTTTACCGATGTTTCCGGGATTGATCCGAACTTTATCGATGCCGTTCTCAATCGCAAGAAGAGCCAGCTTATAGTTAAAGTGAATATCCGCTACAAGCGGAATGTGGATGCGTTTTTTGATTTCCTTAATGGCTGCGGCAGCTTCCTCATTATTCACGGTTACACGCACTATTTGGCATCCTGCTTCTTCCAGTCGCAAAATCTCTGCAACGGTCGCCTCAACGTCTGCCGTTTTTGTAGTACACATACTCTGGATAATGACTTCGTTGCTGCCACCAATCGTTAAGTTCCCCACTTTTACGGGACGTGTATCTTGTCTTAAATACATGAGTGATTTCTCTCCCCACAACGTCAAAGCTCCACCCTGACAGAGACATGAATTCGCCTTCTGCCAAAGTGGAGAACTGACAAGTCTATATTTCAGAGCTGAACAGGATTCATGCCTTGGTTAGGCACTCTCTTCCTGCTTATCGTCCTTCGATTGGCTCAGTTCAGGCACAACTCTTTTCTCAACGACTTCTTCGGTAATCACACAGTTCGTAACATCATCACGCGAAGGCACTTCATACATGATTTCAAGCATGATGCCTTCAATGATCGCACGCAATCCACGGGCACCCGTGTTACGCTTGATCGCTTCCTTCGCAATCGCGAGCAATGCTCCTGGTTCAAATACCAGATTCACATTGTCCAGCTCAAGCAGTTTTTGGTACTGTTTTGTAAGCGCGTTTTTTGGTTCGGAAAGGATCCGTACCAAAGTATCTTCATCCAGAGGCTCCAAAGTGGAGATAACCGGAAGACGACCTACAAACTCCGGAATGAGACCAAATTTCAACAAGTCTTCCGGCAGAACCATACCGAGGTACTCACCTGGTTTGAGATCTTTTTGTTCTGCAACGGTGTTAAAGCCGATGACTTTTTTACCGATCCGGCGTTTGATCATTTGCTCCAGACCATCAAAGGCACCGCCGCAAATGAACAGGATATTCGTTGTATCGATCTGGATGAATTCTTGATGTGGATGCTTGCGACCACCTTGTGGTGGTACAGATGCCACAGTTCCTTCCAGAATTTTCAGCAACGCTTGTTGTACCCCTTCACCCGATACGTCGCGTGTAATGGACGGATTTTCGGATTTACGGGCTACTTTGTCAATTTCATCAATATAAATGATACCGCGCTCTGCTTTTTCAACGTCATAATCAGCAGCTTGAATCAGCTTGAGCAGAATGTTTTCTACATCTTCGCCGACATAACCAGCTTCCGTTAATGAAGTCGCGTCTGCAATAGCAAATGGAACATTGAGAATTTTAGCCATGGTTTGCGCAAGCAACGTTTTACCGGAACCAGTAGGTCCAAGAAGCAAAATGTTACTTTTCTGCAATTCAACGTCCTCGATCTTGCTTTGTGTATTGATCCGTTTATAGTGATTGTAAACCGCTACAGACAAAGACTTCTTCGCCTGATCCTGTCCAATAACGTATTGATCCAGAATGTCGCGGATTTCTTTTGGTTTCGGTATATCTTTGAGGTCCAGTTCTTCGTCATGACCGAGCTCTTCCTCAACGATTTCGGTGCAAAGTTCGATACATTCATCACAAATGTATACGCCTGGTCCAGCGACCAGCTTGCGCACCTGTTCTTGAGATTTACCGCAAAAAGAGCATTTCAGTTGCCCTTTCTCATCGTTAAATTTAAACATGAAACCACCCCTTTAGGAATTGATCGGTCTGCTGAGCACCTGGTCAATAATGCCGTACGCTTTGGCTTCTTCCGCACTCATGAAAAAGTCACGGTCTGTATCCCGCTCAATTTTCTCAAGGGGTTGACCTGTACGATCGACGTATATTTGATTCAGTTTCTGACGTGTTTTAATAATCCATTCTGCGTGAATTTTAATGTCCGCAGCCTGTCCTTGAACGCCGCCAAGCGGTTGATGAATCATCACTTCGCTGTTGGTGAGCGCGTATCGTTTGCCAGGTGCACCGGCTGTTAACAACAACGAGCCCATGCTTGCTGCCATTCCAACGCAAATGGTAGATACATCCGGTTTGATGTATTGCATCGTATCGTATATACCCATCCCTGCGGTGACAGAACCACCAGGTGAATTAATGTACAAGCTGATATCCTTCTCAGGATCGTCGGCTGCCAAAAATAAAAGCTGTGCTATGACAAGATTGGCTACATCGTCATCAATCGCACTGGTTAGAAAAATAATGCGATCCTTCAGCAAACGCGAATATATATCGTAAGACCGTTCGCCTCGATTGGTTTGTTCCACAACCATTGGCACCAGACTCATGAGACCAACCTCTTTTCTACATGTAATTAGACATAGGCTACCTGTAAAGCAAACCCAAATTCATTCTAACACGTTCCTGTGACAATGTCATTTTTCACAAGTGGTGTCAAGCATAAGTTAGTTTACTTTTAAGCCTGATCATATTTAACCATGTTTTCTATGTATGTGCAAATCGAAGGATTCCTATGCCGTTTAACCTTATTTTATTTGCATGGTGTACATAGGAGGGCAAAATGTTATATCCCTATCCATCATAATAACCATCCATATTATTACTGAATCATCTATAAAATGGATGCCATAATTTAAAAATAAGGCACGCAATGATTCACGTGCCTTATCGTTTATTCAGCTGTACGTTACTTCACAGCTTGTCTTATTTTTCGTCAGATTCTGCAGCAGCTTCTTCAGCAGGAGCTTCAACTGGCTCTACAACTTTGCTGTTCTCAACGAGAACATCGATCGTTTTGCGCAGTTTAACTTCATCGCGAAGGCTGTCCAGGGAACCATTGCTCTCCAGAATGCCACGAATCTCTTCAGCAGGACGCTTGTAGGATTCAGCCATTTTTTCGAGTTCTTGGTTTACTTCTTCATCAGAAACTTCGATGTTTTCCGCTTTACCTACGGCTTCAAGAACCAGGTTGTTGCGAACACGTTTGGAAGCATCATCTTGCATTTGACCTCTCAGGTCAGCTTGTGTTTGACCGGAGAAGCTCAGGAACATTTCCAAGTTCATGCCTTGGTTGCGCAGACGGTTGTCAAAATCACGCATCATGTTTTGTACTTCGCTGTCAACCATTGCAGATGGGATGTCCACTTCGGCATTTTCAGCCACTTTTTCTACAACCGCATTTTCTTGAGCTGCTTTGAACTCATCTGCTTTGCGGGATTCCAATTGCGTTTTCAGATCAGCTTTGTACTCTTCCAGAGTATCAAATTCGCTGACATCTTTTGCAAACTCATCATCCAATTCTGGCAATTGTTTGCGTTTGATTTCGTGTACTTTCACTTTGAATACCGCTTGTTTGCCAGCAAGTTCTGCTGCATGGTAGCTCTCAGGGAAAGTCACTTCCACGTCTTTGAAGTCACCTGTGGACAGACCCACAACTTGCTCCTCAAAGCCTGGAATGAATGTGTTGGAACCGAGTTCCAAGGAATAACGCTCAGCTTGTCCACCTTCGAATGGTACGCCATCAACGGAACCATCGAAGTCGATAACTGCAACGTCACCGTTTTGTGCAGAACCTTCGTCGATTACAACGAGTTCAGCGTGACGTTGTTGAAGACGCTCAAGCTCTTCAGTCACTTCTGCTTCAGTTACTTCGCCTTTAGCTACAGCAACTTCAACACCTTTGTAGTCACCCAGGGTAACTTCAGGTTTAACTGTTACTTTCGCTTTGAACTTGAACGCTTGCCCTTTAGCGAATTGTTCGATATCTACATCCGGACGATCTACCGGGAAAATATCCGTTTGGTCGATAGCTTCTGTGTAAGCTTCAGGAAGCAAAATGTCGATTGCTTCTTGATACAAGCTTTCTACACCGAAACGAGCTTCGAAGATTGGACGTGGAACTTTACCTTTACGGAATCCAGGTACGTTCGCTTGTTTTACTACTTTATTAAAAGCTTTGTCGAGTGCTGCAGTTACACGATCTGCACCAACTTCAACTTCAAGAACCCCAAGGTTCTTCTCTATCTTTTCCCAAGTTGCTTTCATTGTATACTTTCCCCTCCAAAATTCACATGTTCACGTAGGCGATCACGTACAAAATAACCATTTTAGTATAAACAAGATTACATTCTTTTTCAAGGGGAATCCCTTGATGCGGTTTGAGGTAAACGTTTCCGGTCCCTATTGGCCTCCCAAACCCGCCGAAACAAACTGCTTCATAGAACGATATGCCTGCTCCAAACGGAAGCGCATTGCTCCGGTCACAGCATACATTGAGCGCGTATCTTCTTCGTCGTGCGAACCGCCCAGGCTGTCTGCAACGGTCATATGTAGAGCAGCTGCCCATATGTCTGTCATGGAATCATTCTCTTCAAGCATGGAAGCATAATCTCGTGTTCCATACACAGCCATGACAAACTGAATCCACAGTTCCTGTGCAAAATAAAAAAGTGTCGGTTCGTGTACTTCCGTCTGATCAGCCACTCTTTCCAGAATGCGAACAATCTGAAGCGGGAAATCCTCTGGCCTAAGCGGTACCGTATCGATCTCCACTTCAACCTGTTCTTCTCCTCTTGTGAAGGTGATCATTCCCTGTATACCTCGACGACGCAGCGTTTGCAGCACTCGGAACTGCAGCAGTGGGTGAAGGGACTTATCCGTCAACCAGCGAATCAACGAATCATCAATCTCTGGCATCTCCAGATAGGCCAGTTGCTCCAAAGCAAGCATGGTTTGTTCGGACAGCGGTTCCTCCATTACGGTGCGAAGCAGCTTATCCGCGTATCCCTTATCCTGCTCCAGCTTGGACCTTGCATGCTGACGCGCCATGTCTTCCTCACTGATTTCCTCTTCTTCATGTTCATCTTGGACCACAGAGGAATCGTCCGCATAATGAGGGAAGGCAGCCTCAAGCCATTCAAGCAAAGCCCGCCATTCATCATAATGACGTTCCTCCTGCCCCTGACATTGCAGCAAAAAGCGGAGCAGATTCATTGCTTCACCATACCGCTCATTTTCAAGCATGACGGTCAATTGAATCTGGTAATAGTCCAGCGTCTTAGGAAACAGCACGATATTGTTACTGTGCTCGTTTTCCGGGGTCGTGGATTCCTTGATAGGAGCACCTCCTCTATATCCTGAATCTCCAGTCGGAATCAACCATAAATAGATGTATATTAAACGAAAGTCGATCTATTTTCTGAGTTCTCCTGATATTCTAACATAACCGTAAATATAATGAAAAAAACGTCATCTACCGCCAAACATCATATACGAAAAACATATTAAAACAAAACGCTTGATATTCATATTTATTTATGATAAAATCATTTTTGCTTGAAAAATTTCATGTCTCAGTAGCTCAGCTGGATAGAGCAACGGCCTTCTAAGCCGTCGGTCGGGGGTTCGAATCCCTTCTGGGACGTATTAAAAAAAGCTTCCTTCGGGAAGCTTTTTTTGCGTTCTGGGGATGAGAACCCCCATGGTTCGTCGGAGCATCCTCTTCGTTAGCACCACTTCGCAGTCTCGACTGCAAGGAGAGTATCCCTTCTGGGACGTATTAAAAAAAGTTTCCTTCGGGAAGCTTTTTTTTGCGTTCTGGGGTGTATTTCAGCCAACTCCGTTGTCCGATGTTGACACCGAATGTTATGCTTGTTGTGTATATGTGTGTATCAAAGTATACATATTAGAAAAAATAAATAACAGGAGATTTACCTATGCCATCTTCTTTACATCAACATTCATCTGAACACGCAGTTGCGGATAGCTCCTCAACGTCCATGAAACTCGGACTTCTTCTTACGGGTATTATCTTCATCGCAGCTACGATGCGTTCACCGATTACAGCGACAGGCCCTATCGTTGAACTGATTCGCTCCGATACAGGTATAAGCCATACCATGGCCGGGCTGCTTACATCACTGCCTTTACTTGCATTTGCTGCAATTTCTCCGTTTGCCCCACATCTGGCAAAAAGATTTGGTCTGGAATCAGCTCTGCTTACTGCTATCATTATTGTAACGTTGGGCATAGCCCTGCGGTTTTTACCGTCAGTCCCTGCACTTTTTGCAGGTACAGCCATCCTCGGATGCGGGATTGCTCTAAGTAATGTGTTACTTCCCAGTCTAATCAAGCGGGATTTTCCATTACGAGTGGGACTCGTTACTGGTCTGTATTCCGTGTCCATGAATATATGGGGTGCTATAGCTTCTGGAATTAGCGTCCCGGCAGCAGGCTTAACCTCCATGGGTTGGCATGCCTCACTCGGAATGTGGGCTGTGCTCTCCATCCTGGCTCTCATTTTGTGGCTGCCCCACGTTCGTAATGGACGCCGCGGAGAAGTTTATGTAGCCTCCCGAAAAACCGAGAAACCGGTCCGGCTTCTCTCCTCTTCTCTCGCCTGGTACATCACGCTTTTCATGGGATTGCAATCGTTGATATTTTACTCAACCATTACATGGCTGCCTGAAATTTTGTCTAATCAGGGCTTTAACCCTTCTTCGGCAGGTTTGATGCTCTCTATGATGCAAATGGTCAGTGTTCCAGTAACGTTTATTATTCCCATTCTGGCGGGACGAATGAAGGATCAACGTATGCTGACGGCCATTACCTGTACGTGTCTCATTTTAGGATATGCGTTCCTGCTAAGCGGTATCTCATCACTGGTTACAATCGGGGTTGCTCTCGCAGGCATCGGAGGCGGTGCTTCATTCGGTCTGGTTACCATGTTTTTTGTACTTCGTACAGCTGACGCCAGACAAGCCGCAGGTTTATCAGGAATGGCTCAATCATTCGGATATATGTTGGCAGCCGGAGGACCCTTGTTGTTTGGCCTGATCCACGACTGGACTCAAGGATGGACTATTCCATTGCTTCTGCAGGTTGCGCTCGCTGTCCTTTTGTTACTCATGGGTCTGAAAGCCAGTGCGAATCGTTTGATTAGTTAGTTCGGATTAACGATATCTTTATTTGTATACGTAATCGTTATTTTGACTCCCCTTATAGTGACAGGTTAATAATACACCCGTCACTATAAGGGGAGTTTTTTTAATCATTAACCGCCTTATACGCCTTATATATAAACTATATACATCTCAATTAACAGCATCTTAAATCAACAACCAATTCATTCTTTCAGCGCCGCCTACAACAAACGACCTTCATCCCGTGAAATAAGGATAAAGGTCGCTTTCGAGATCATTGCTTCATTGATGTTTCTAACATGGAGGCCGGATAACCCGCTTGACAGTCTGAGTTGTTCTCTACACTAACTTGAACATTTTACTCTGTTCAATGCCTAAGAAATCACTTGACCTTTACTGTGATCGTGTCGGTGCTGGTGACTCCGGCTGCATTGATTAACTCTGCTCGGTACTTATACGTACCCGATGTGCGTCCTGATATTGTACTAACGGCGCTTTGCGCAAAAGGTGTAGCGGCGCTTAGTGTTTGGGTGTCGATCAACTGATCATTTTCGTAGAGGCGGTACTCAGTAGCATTGGTACCCCACCACAAATTCATGGTGATCTTATATTTACCGTCACCATCCCAGTTATCTTGAGAAAGAACGGCTTTACTTGGCGATGCATTGATAACCCGGACAGTCAGCGTCTGACTTCTCGTTGTTCCCTTGTCGTTCGTTAGCTCGGCTACATACGTATATGTGCCGTTTGTTTTACCCTCTATCTTCGTTTGGGCAAACTGTGCCATAGGTGCGTTGTAGGTCAACTTCTGTGTATCAATTAAAACCCCATCCTCATAAAGCTTATAGCTAGTGGCGTTCTCACCCCACCACATGTTCATGCTGACAGTGTACGAGCCTTCGAGCAATCCGTTAACATGCCCGTTATTGTGGGACAATACAGGTTTACCAGGCGCTTTGGTTGCTGGAGTTTCGGGCTCAGGCTCATTGGACTCCAAACTTAGGGCGACGTTGGCCGTACCAGAAAGCCCCTGTTGGTCTTCTACCTTAAGTTCAACGGTATACTTTCCTGCTTCGATATCATCTAAAGGAAGACTGAAGCTGCCATCATTTTTCACTTCAAAAGTACTCTCCCTATAAATCGAACCATCCTCTTTTTTCACAACATAAGTCGCTTCCAATGAACCCGACGGGTCAAACTCAATGTTCCATCCATCTTTAAGTGCAGGAGCAATCCGGAAGTACAAGTCGTCTACGTTACCGTTAATAACAGCAGATTCACCCTGCTTAATCTCCAGCCTCTCAGGAGCGGTGACAGCCGGTGCTGTCTTTTTCACCAAGAATGGAGGGGTATCTTCCCGATATGTCTTTCCATCAGTACCTCTAGATGTGATATCAACGGTATACAAGCCATCCGGAATTGCTGTCTCTTCCTCCGTTGTATAATCTACATATTGTCCGTCCCAGGCAAGTTTATATCTCGCATTTGCATTGAAGTCATAATTGCCACCAGATATATATCCAATGTACCCATCCTGATAAAAACCACCATCCGGGTTAAGACCGTCAAAAATTTCAATGAGTGCGAAATTCATTGGGTTATGGAATTCCATAAATACATCGAGTGTATCCAGCGTGCCATCGGCCTTCAATGGATAATGGAACGGATTCGTTTCATTGCCATACTTCGTTTCGATGTATTTGATGCCGGATTCTGTCAGATTGAAGTGAGCCACGTACGGCACGCTGTACGTTTTCGCTTCATGACTGAATTGGAGATATCCTTGGGCTTCTCCTACAGTAGTCACGCCTTTTGGCACCGTAATCGTCACCTGTACCTCTTCTTCTCCATTCAAGGCAAAGGACGGTTTATCCACGGAAACCGAGACGCCATTTACAGAACGTGTAGGGTTGACCGTTACGGAGTATTCCCCACCTGCCCCATTTAGCGATTGCACCTTGAGCGTTTTACTGACCGTTTTCTCGTCTGTGCTCAGGAAGTTGCCGAAATTGACGCTACCTGTAATGTTTTCCTTTTCGACTGCCTCGCCGCTCTCGGTGTATTTCGTCACGTCCATGACTTTAACAAAAGTTTCAGGGTCGATCGTTTCCAGTGCTTGAATGCGGCCAGCACCTTGATCGAATACGTCATATAGAGCTGTATCCAGCACTTTGGTATTGTTCATGAGAGCAACCTTAATATCAAAAGGAGTCCAGTCCGGATGTTTCTCAATGAGTAGTGCAATCAGTCCTGCTACATGAGGAGTAGCCATACTCGTGCCTGTTTTGCGATCATATGCTTGCGCATAATCTGCTCCAGGCTCATCCTTCCCGTAGGCTGGAATCGTAGACAAGATGCTTGTACCCGGTGCAACCACATCCGGCTTGATATCCAATGTTACTTTGGCAGGTCCGCGGGAGCTGGAGTCATACATGTCATCTCCAGGCGTTTGATCATGGACAAAATCACTGAAGCTTACTTCAACCGGTTCTCCCGCATCCAGTTGAGCCTTGATCCCTTCACCATCTTCCTTGGACATGCTGAGTGTCGGAATAAGTTCAAAGTTATCACCCAAGCTTAGACCAATCGGACCTGGAAGATTGTTGTACACAATGACGGCCACTGCGCCAACCGCTTTCGCATTGGCTACCTTCTCCACAAATGCCAGCTCACCCCGCTGTACAAGTGCAACTTTCCCTGCAAAATCCTTGCCTTCGAAGTCGGTTGGTTTCCCGAGTCCGGCAAATCCAAGTTCATATTGCCCTGTCAGAACATCTTCAGGATCTGCTGAAAGATTCCAGCCCATCACGTCCAAACGATAGACCGATTCTGTGACAGTCAGTGGGGTTGACTCTGTTTCCGTTGGAGCTACCGTTTCCTCTTCTTCTACAGGTGTAACTTCCTGTGTACTAGGATCAGTTGCATCCTGAGACGTCACGGTTTCAGCTTCAACTTGCTCTTCTACAGGTAGTGCACCTTCACCTGGTAATGCAGACTCATCACTTTTCTCGTCTGCTTCAGGAGCATCTACAGATGGATCATCATCTGGAGTAGTCGCCGGTACGCCTTGCTCTGGAATTTCAGGAGCTTCCGTCTCTGGCGCTATTCCCAGTTCCGGCAATTGTTCAACCTCAGGTACCGGCAGTTCTTCAGGTAGTGTACCTTCACCATTTTCACCATCTTCACCAATCCAAAAATGCGTGTTTGCCGTAATGATCTGACTAGGTCCTGTGGAGTTACCTACAGTGATGGCCATGGCCGATGCCCCTGGAGAACCCAATGTATAACGATTTGGACCATCATTACCACTTGCTACAACTGCAGTAACACCAGACAGCATGGCATTGTTGAGCGCAACCGAAGTAATATAGCTTGGATCATTCGCAGAATTTCCCAGCGAGAGGTTGATGACATCCATACCATCTTTAACCGAGCGATCAATTCCGCCAAGCACCCAAGATGTTTGCCCGCTACCATATGCTCCTAGTACACGATATGCATAGATATCAGCTTCGGGAGCAATACCAACAACTCCGTAATCTCCAGCCTCGCGAGCAGCGATGGTGCCCGCTACGTGAGTACCGTGGGATGTGTAGTAGGAACTTCCGTTTGCATTAAACTCCGGCTGTTCAGACACTTTCCACTCCTCACGTGTTGTTTCATAAGGATCATCATCGTTTTCAACAAAATCCCAACCACCCTTGTAAGCGTCTTTCAGATTCGGGTGCTCGTAATCGATTCCTGTATCAATAACGCCGACTTTGATGCCTTCCCCTTTGTATCCCAAATCCCATACTTCCGGGGCACCAATAAACGGCGCTGTATCTTTCATATAGGGATTAACTTCATCGTTCTCCGGAGCTAACGTAATTTCGAGGTCAGGATATACACTGACTACGCCTGGTATGCGAAGCAATTGCCCCATTTGATTCCCATCCACTTCGATGGCCACACCATTTAGGGCATATGCGTAATTTTCCAACACTTCATGGTTGATTTTGTTCTGAGTGAGGTTATGTACAAATGACTGTTGTTGTTGTTCAACCTTAGTCACAGCATTTGTTTCCATAGAGGAGGTAAAAGACTTTCCTGAGAGGGTTGATTCACCTTGCGCTACAGCTACAGGTTTATTCGAGAGCTCAACGATAACTCTTGCACTCTCTCCACCTAGACCTTCCAATCTCTGGTCCAAAAATGGTTCTGCGGCAAGTTTTTCTTCCCGCTGGGCTAGAATTTCTTTCCACTGCTTGGCTTCAGCCTTGGTTAGCAAATTCCTATCAAGTTGTACGTCTGCGGGAGCGGCTCCAGCCGCTGGCATGATGATGGAGAAAATCATGAGGACACTCAATAACATGGATATCAATCGTTTATTCAAGGCTATGCCCCTCCTTCTCAATATGAATACCTCACCAATCACTGGGGCCTTGCCCAATCAAGTACTGCAATACTTGTAATACTGTCACCATCCTATCCGCAAGAGGATTGACCCTTGGTAAATTATTCTACTAAAATACCATATTTCCCTTCTAAATAATTACAATTATGATATAAAAATTACTTATATGGTTCTTGAGTAAGAGAAGAAAATAGGTTTGTATTTATTTGTCGATGGAGCTATTGAATTTTAAAATAGTTCATAGGAAAAAAGACCATATTCCTCTTTCGCAATAAGAGAATTATGGTCCATTAAAGCCATCCTATTTTAGTAGATAGATGTTTATAACATATTCATTTAACAAGAGGATTCCAATATTTTTTTTCAACTTTTGGGCTTTACAGCCTCTACTCGCAAACGCTTATAATCGGCATAGATCGCATCGTCTTTCCAGAGCTTTGGTACAACTATTTTACTCGTTTCCAGACAGACTTCCTGGATCTGTTCCTTACTTAAACCCGCAAAATAGTCTCCGCCAAAATGTGCTAACCACCCCTCAATACCCTGTTCCCCATCTTGAAGTTGGGTAGGACGGTCATAGTGGTAGGCCTGTCGAACCAGAAATCCCTTTTCCTCCAACATGGAGCTGTACTCACCTATTGTTGGGAAGTACCACGGATTGCGGTCCGCTGCATCGATTCCTGTTTTTCGTTCAAGGACATCCTCCAAAGCATCCACAATGGTCTGTACATTTCCCTTCCCACCGAACTCTGCCACCAGACGCCCGCCAGGCTTCAGCGCATTCCATATGTTTTCTACGACAAGGCGAGGATTCTTCATCCAGTGCAATGCAGCATTCGAGAAGATGGCATCATATGGTCGTCTTGTCTGGAACCGATGTCCGTCCCCTTCCAGGAATTCGATATCGGGAAACTTCTCCCTCGCCCGACGTATCATGTCCGGAGATGCATCCATGCCAACCACCTCTGCCTGTGACATAGCGATTTCATGCGTCAAGTCACCAGTACCACAGCCCAGATCCAGAATGTATTCTCCTTTTTGAGGTTGAAGCCAAGAGATTAAACTTTTGCCGTATCCTGATACAAAAGCCAATTGGTGATCGTACTCATCTGCCCGCCATTGGTTAATCGATTTCATTTATACCACCGTCCTTTCATCTGATAGGATTATTGTGGCATAAATCTGTTTATTAATAAAATATATAGTTTCTATCCGTTCTATAGGTAAAACCTATACAATTTTCACATTCTTTCTTGAGTCAACTGGATCTGAGCAAAATGAAACAGGCCCCCATGCTCGGAGACCCGCTTTGGTTTTACTCTATTTATGTTCGGGTGCGTAAAACGTACCTTCCACTTCGACAATGTCATCCTGATTCAGACGATCCACCTCAATGATTGTACGCGGCGGATATGGTCCGGAACCCCACAATTCTTCCTGAATCTGATTGACTATTGGACGATAGCGGTACATATCCGTTACATAGACAACAAGACGCGTTGCATCCCGTAGTGTCGCTCCCTCAGATTCTGCAATCTGTTTCATGTTCAGGAAGGCCTGACGAATCCGTCCCTCTTCATCGCTAACCAGTTGGTTGGTAGCAGGATCAATTCCACGCATGCCTGCCACATAGATGTTGTCGCCTGCCCGAGTTCCCAGATCCCATGTTCCGGTTGACTGAATTGCCCCTTCTGGCGAGAGTGTCTTCACTCCATTTGGCGATACGTTAGTACTCGCAGCCGGTTTGGTTGTGTTGGAAGCTACAACTTGTGACGCAGCCTTTTTAGATGCAGACTGAGGTGCATAGAATGTGCCTTCCACCTCGGCGATATCATCTTGATTCAGACGATCCACTTCAACAATTGTGCGCGGCGGGTAAGGACCTGCTCCCCACAACTCTTCCTGAATTTTGTTGACGATTGGGCGATAGCGATACATATCCGTCACATACACGATGAGACGTGTCGCATCCTGAAGGGTTGCGCCTTCAGATTCTGCAATCAATTTCATGTTCAGAAATGCCTGACGGATTCGCCCTTCCTCATCGGTTACAAGCTGGTTCGTACTTGGATCAATTCCACGCATACCTGCTACAAAAATACTATCTCCTGCTCTTGTACCCAGGTTCCAGGTTCCCGTAGACTGGATAGCCCCTTTAGGCGAGAGGGTTATGACACCGTTTGGCGATACGTTGGTGCCGGTTGTTGTCCCGTTACTTTTTGAGTTCCCTTTGGCGCTCCCTGATTTCGATGCTGCTTGTGGAGCGTAAAACGTACCTTCTACTTCTACAATATCATCCTGATTCAGGCGGTCGACTTCAATAATAGTACGGGGCGGATAAGGACCTGCCCCCCACAGTTCTTCCTGAATTTGATTCACAATCGGACGATAGCGGTACATGTCTGTCACATAGACAACAAGTCGTGTCGCATCCTGAAGAGTCGCACCTTCAGACTCAGCAATAAGCTGCATATTTAAGAAGGCTTGACGAATCCGTCCCTCTTCATCGCTGACAAGCTTGTTTGTGCTCGGATCAATTCCCCGCATGCCTGCCACATAAATATAATCTCCTGCACGAGTTCCCACATCCCATGTGCCAGTCGATTGAATGGCGCCATTCGGTGCCAGTGTTTCTACGCCATGAGGCGAAACAACGGTTACCTTGGAAGCGAAGGCGGGAGCACCCATTGCTGCGAAACCAATCTGCAACGCAAGCACGCCAGCCGTCAAACGCCGTACAGCTTTTCCTGTCTGTTTACTTGTCATTTCCAACAACCTTTCTTATGTATACGTTTTAAAAGATTCTCGCTAACTATATCATAGATACACCTTCTGTCAATTTTTAACTAGGTATTATAGACTAGTATTACTAGATTTTTATTCAAAACATCACATCTTTAAGACTATAAGATAATATAATTTATTTAAAATTAAATTTATTATGTAAAATTATTCATTTTCAAAATGTCGAATTTTAGCGCTTTCATAAATATTAGTGACAAAAGACCTAAACTTTTCAAGTTGTCTTGCCGACATATAACACTGTCCTGTTTTCAGAATGCAGGATTATTATTTTTAGACATTAACGACTAGAAAGGACATAAGAAATGAAAAAAACAAAGAGCTCTTCTTCTCAAAAATTTCGGTTCGACAAGCTTAGATTGGGCAAGAACATAACGATAAGAGCACGATTGAGTATCGCTTTTCTGGTAATCCTGATCTTGCCAACTGCTGTCCTTGGTTTCTTATCGTACCGGACTGCAAAAGATGACATCACCGAGCAATTTATGAGAAATACACGTCAGTCGGTAGAAACAGTAAACACTCAGCTTGATATGCTTATCAATACCAGCTTAGAAGATCTCCAATATTTGTCACAAACCGTCAACGGAGGAATGATTGATGGCGATGAGAGTCCTGAACTCAGACAAATTCTCGATCCCATTAAAGCTGTTAAATCAGAATATGATCATGTTCAATTTGCCACAACAGAAGGTAAGCTTCTGAATTCACCGCAGCAAACCTTTGCTGAAGACTTTGATCCACGGGAACGGGCATGGTACTCGATGGCGATGGAAAAGAAAGGTGAAGCACTAGTAAACAGTCCTATTATTAGTCAGGATGGTAAAGTCATCGTTGTTCCCTCCATGGCAACAGCCGATGATTCCGGTGTCGTGAGTATCGTTTTGAGTCTCACTAATTTTGCCGAACAGGTCAATAAAATCAAGGTTGGGGAAACAGGAACTGTTACTGTTCTGGACAAAGACAACAAATACATAACTCACCCAACGATGGAGATCGGAACAGAAGACACGGAATCCTATGTTGCACAGATGAATGCACAACCTGAAGGTAATGTGAACTTTTCCTCTGAGGGGAATGATAAGATCGCCGTCTACCAAACCAATGAGCTTACCGGATGGAAAATCGTTGGTGTCATTGATGTAGAGGAAATTTCGGCAGCAAGCCGCGGAATCTTAATCACTACGCTAGTGATTATCGCCATTTCCATTGTTGGCGGTGCAATCCTTGTCTTCTGGGTCATTCGCTCCATTGACGTGCCTCTGAAAAGATTGATGATCGCGACGAATAATATCGCATCAGGTGATTTGACCAATGAAGTACAAATTACTTCCAAGGATGAACTCGGTGCACTTTCTGCAGCGGTCAATACCATGTCCGGCAATTTGAGACAATTGGTATCCCAGGTCGGATTCAATTCGGAGCAGGTAGCTGCAACATCAGAGGAACTATCGGCCAGTGCGGAACAAACTCGAGCAACTGCTGAGTACATCTCGGAAGCTGTACAGCATATCGCAGATGGTTCTGAGAGATTGGTTAACAACTCTTCGGCGTTCACACAGTCCACAGAAGAAATTTCCAAGGGAATGAATCAGGCAGCCACTTCAATTCAACATGTCACTCAATTAACAAGCAGTGCCAATGAAAAAGCAAAAGAGGGTACGGCCGTGGTCAATCACGCCGTAGCGCAGATGAATGTCATTCATGAAAAAGTGAACAATACAGCCAGTGTGGTACACGCACTGGGTCAAAAAACAGATGAGATCGGTAATATTATCGGTTTGATTACCGAAATCTCCAGTCAGACCAATTTGCTTGCTTTGAATGCAGCTATTGAGGCTGCACGAGCGGGAGAGCATGGTCGCGGCTTCGCTGTCGTTGCCGACGAAGTCAGAAAGCTCGCTGAACAATCTACAACGTCTGCTGAGAAAATTCGTAATCTGGTTCACGAGGTTCGGGAAGAAACCGCAAATGCGGTAATGGCCATGAATGAAGGTACAGCAGTTGTACAGGAAGGGATATCCCTTGTCTCATTAACCGGAGAAGCCTTCAATGATATTGTGGAATCCATTGACCGTGTCGCATCCGAATCAATTGATGTCTCATCCATCGTGGAACAGGTATATACGAGTGCCCAAAACATGGTTAACATGGCGGAGAACGTAGCCGTTATCGCGGAGCAATCTGCCGGAAACACCCAAAACGTTGCGGCTTCAACTGAAGAGCAGAGTGCTTCCATGGTTGAGGTATCTGCATCCGCAGACAGTTTGAGTCAAATGGCGCAAGAGCTTCAGGAGGTGATCGGCAAATTCAAAGTTTAACCATAAGCGAAGTAATAGAAAAGCTCCCCTCGGGGAGCTTTTTTTAATCTTCCCAGGAGGGATACTCTCCTTGCAGTCGAGACTGCGACGTAGTGCTAACGAAGACAATGCTTCGACGAACCTTTGGGGTTCTCATCCCCTGAACGTAAAAAAAGCTTCCCAAAGGA
>NZ_JBFOLB010000004.1:63748-356299 GCF_047246825.1 Paenibacillus xylanilyticus
AGCTTCTTTTGAACGTCCCAGGAGGGATACTCTCCTTGCAGTCGAGACTGCGATGTAGTGCTAACGAAGACAATGCTCCGACGAACCTGTTGGGGTTCTCATCCCCTGAACGTAAAAAAAAGCTTCCCAAAGGAAGCTTCTTTTGAACGTCCCAGGAGGGATACTCTCCTTGCAGTCGAGACTGCGACGTAGTGCTAACGAAGACAATGCTCCGACGAACCTGTTGGGGTTCTCATCCCCTGAACGTAAAAGAAGCTTCCCAAAGGAAGCTTCTTTTGAACGTCCCAGGAGGGATACTCTCCTTGCAGTCGAGACTGCGATGTAGTGCTAACGAAGACAATGCTTCGACGAACCTTTGGGGTTCTCATCCCCTGAACGTAAAGAAGCTTCCCAAAGGAAGCTTCTTTTGAACGTCCCAGGAGGGATTCGAACCCCCGACCGACGGCTTAGAAGGCCGTTGCTCTATCCTGCTGAGCTACTGAGACAAATATGTATAAATAAAAATTTGGCGCGATTTCTATTATACTCTGTTTTCTATATTTTTCAATACTTTTATAAAAAAATTAATAAATTGCATCCTGTTTCAATCTTTTACGTATTATTTTCATACGCTAGTCAACTATGGAATATGATCATGATTAGCAGGCAATATTGATGATGCCGGGTCCTAACGACTAAGAATGAAGCCAGAATATTCATTGTCATCTTGGCTGGGTAATCTTTTGCATACATAACTATTAATGATTCAATAAAGGAGAGAATTGTTATGAGACAGCTTTTATCCGCCTTATCCTATTTCAGTATTTTCTTCGCTCCTTTTCTGTTTCCGATCATTGTCTGGATCGTCGCACGAGACGCCTATATTGAGGGACATGCCAAACGAGCCTTGTTTTCACACGTTTTCCCGTTTCTTGCCGCCATTCCTCTGTTTTATTTCTTTATAACCGCCCAGAGCCTGGGCAGCGCCATCGGTTTTGTTATCCTGTTCTTTGTTATTTATGGATTAAGCTTTATATACAATGTGGTCAAAGGGATTCAAGTGCTTCGTGAATATGCGTAACTTCTTACACACTTTAAAAGTTTATATGCAAAAACCCGCCGTTCCTAAAAACGGCGGGTTTTTCATTCCGGGTTACTTGTTTCCCCGACGCCATGGATTTCTCTGCGTAGGACGCTTGCCGTTGATGGCAAGCATTTCCCCGGCAAACTCGGTATGATGCGCGTAAAGGTTTCCTTTGTTTTTCTTGAACTTGGAAGCCATTGCTATCACCTCCCCGGAACTTATATGTAGTATGCTCCGGGTTAACTCCGTTATCCATGCTGGAATTGATTATTAAGCCTGGCCAATTAAGTATCGTTGAAGGGTAGGACCGAGCAGACCAAACGCAAACAACTCACTTTGGAATCGTGCTTTGTCTTCTCCTGCTGTTACACCTTCACTGTTCTCAAATGCCGTTTCAGTTGCATCTTCAAAGGCCGTATGCATATTGTTGTTATACCAGTCCAGAACGGCATCCGAATGGTTACGTACAATGCGGACCACTTCCATACTTCCAGGCTGAGTTGCCGCTACATATACTAATAAAGAAGGATCTCCTGCATTCGCGGGCTGTACCTCCACTTCAGCACAAGACAATCCATCCACCTCGGTTAATCTGCGGATCTTGGCATCCTGAATTGCATACATTGTTATCGCTCCTTATCATGTCATGTACTTTGTTCAATCTCTTGTCTTGTCTCAGACGTTCCCAAACGATAAATTTCGTGATACACCTGCTGTAAGACAGCTTCATAGGCTCGGTTCACAGATTCTTCCGGTGTATCCGGCCACGGGAATACCATTCCTGGAAAAGCCTCTTCCTCTTTTTCCTGCATCAGATTAAGGAGCCCCAGTAAATGTTCCACTTCCTGAGGTGTCGCCTGAATGACCCATTCATACGCAGCTGCGTGCTGATCCTGCAAAACGGAACGCCCACCCACAGAGACATAATAGGTTGTTTTGTCCACTATCCATTCTCTCCTTCACAGGCATGCTGAGGCCGTTGTCCCTAGATATAGTTTCCGAAGAGGACAGACATTTTATGCCTGCTTTCGGCATATATTTGTTACGACTTCTGACGAAAATGACAACATTTGCTGGCTCCATGCCATGCAACACCACTCGGGATCAACGACTCGACTAAGAAAGGATGAACAACCATGTGCGGTATAACCGGCTTCATACAATGGAATCGGGATTTGACCCAGGAATCGGAGCTGCTGGTCCGTATGACGGACAGTTTGTCGAACCGGGGGCCCGACGCTTCAGGTACATGGATCTCCAATCCTTGTGCATTTGGACATCGCCGGCTCAGCGTAATGGACCCGGAGAATGGCGCTCAACCCATGCATGCGTTACAGGGAGACACCTCCTATACCGTCGTGTATAACGGAGAACTATACAATGCACCCGAATTGAAAAAAGAGCTGCTGCAGCGGGGGCACCATTTCCGTACACAATGTGATACGGAAGTTTTACTGGCCTCTTATATCGAATGGGGACCGGCGTGTGTAGACCGTTTTAATGGTATTTTTGCTTTTGCCATCTGGGACGGGGGACGTGAACAGGTCTTTATGGCACGTGACCGCCTTGGCGTCAAACCTTTATTTTATAGCAACGCCAAAGACGCTCTCGTATTTGGCTCGGAGCCCAAATCCCTTTTGCTGCACCCGGATGTAGAGGCTGCTGTTGGTCCTGAGGGCCTGGCAGAAGTGTTTATCGTAGGTCCGGCCAGAACGCCTGGACACGGAGTCTATTCTTCATTAAATGAGCTCAAACCGGCACATGCCCTTATCTTTAACCGGAGCGGCATTCGAACCTATGCGTACTGGAAGCTGGAAAGTCAGCCTCATGAGCATGACCTGGATGAGACAGCTGCCGAAGTTCGGCGTTTGTTGCAGGATACTCTTGAACGCCAGCTGGCGTCAGATGTTCCGGTCTGTTCCCTCCTATCAGGCGGGCTCGACTCCAGTGCCTTGTCCGCGCTGGCGGTAGACTATTACAACCGTACGGGTCAGGGCCACGTCAGTACGTATTCCGTCGATTATGTTGATAATGCGAAGCATTTCCAGGCTCATTCGTTCCAGCCGGGTGCTGATGGCCCCTGGATCCAACGTATGGTGGATGAGCTCAAGACCGACCATCACTGGATTGAGATCGAGAATGGTGAACTGGTTCATGCCTTGAATCAGGCGATGATTGTACGGGATTTACCAGGTATGGCAGATGTCGATTCCTCTCTCTACCTGTTCTGTAAAGAAATCAAAAAAGGGGCAACCGTCGCCATCTCGGGAGAGGCAGCAGATGAAGTATTTGGAGGATATCCCTGGTTCCACCGGGATGAAATGCTTAATTCCGGAACATTCCCCTGGTCGGTAGCGCCTGACATGCGCGCAGGGCTGTTAGCGCCGGATGTTCGGGAGTGGATCAGGCCGCTGGACTATCTTGCCGACCGGTACTCAGATGCTGTGGCAGAGACTCCTTTACTGGATGGGGAAACCGGAAAAGCAGCACAAATGCGTGTCATGTCTTACCTGAACATCACCCGGTTTATGCCTACTTTGCTGGATCGCAAGGACCGGATGAGTATGGGTGCAGGGCTTGAGGTTCGAGTACCTTACTGTGATCATCGGCTGATCCAATATGTGTTTAACATTCCCTGGGAAATGAAAATAACGGGCGGCCGTGAGAAGGGCATCTTGCGAAAAGCGTTGGAGGGTGTGCTGCCTGACGATGTCTTATATCGCAAAAAAAGTCCGTATCCCAAAACACATAATCCGCAGTATTTGGCTGCTGTTAAGCAGCAGGTATTAGAAATTCTCGATGATGCGACTTCACCGATCCTGCCCCTGATCGACAAGGATCAGATTCGCAAACTGGCTTCTTCACCTGATGCTTCCTCCAATCTTCCCTGGTTCGGGCAGCTCATGTCTGGGCCACAGCTATTCGCTTATTTGACACAAATTAACTCTTGGTTACGCACATACAAGGTTGCCATTCGTTAAAACAACGTTTTCCATTTCGATTCGACTAAAGGGGTGCCCGGTGAACAGCATTTTTATGCATTCACCGGGCACCCCTTTAAATATAAATACAGATAATCCCCATTCAATTCCATCATCATGTTCACATTATAACAACCCGCATTTAATTTCTTCGCCCTACCGAAAAGATTATCGATTCAGTACAACCGATTGAGGATTCCGTTCAAGCAAGCCATTGCCATAAATTTCTCTAAACGGAGAGTCCAGCATATGCACGTATCCGATGTAGCAGCCGCACTTTTTCATCCTGCAGGGCCGATCAGCGGATAACTTCTCCAGACCATCACGGTACAAGTGGCCAATGATCCGGCGATCCTTGTAACACCTTTTTACATGCCCCGACCCCTGCACATAAAATACTTCCGAGCCGGCCACACAGCCTTTGCCATAACTCTCGTAATCCTGCAGATTGCCTTCAAACAGCGGGTCGATTGATCGCAAATACTCAACCTCTTCTGTCGTGTAATACTTGGGTTTATCCTTGAATGCATTAATCCACATGTACACATCGTCTGGCAAAGCCTTTCTCATGGATTGGATTGCAGGGAACGCACTACGCAGTCCAACTGTGCCCACACTGAAATTAAGACCCATTGCACGTAAAGTAAGGCACTGCTTCACGAAAGAGGATTCTTTGGTCTCACGAGGGTGATATGTTGCCCAGAAGGCGGCTGTTCCGGAATTTAGTTCACGAGCCCAATCCAGCTTCACGGACAAGTTGGTCTGCACAGCGACCTTATTTACATGAGGCATGTGTGACAGTTCAACCATGGCTTCCCTGTACCATCGCCGGACCAGAGCCTCTCCATACGGATTGAAGAAAATGGACAAGTGATGTCCAGCGGTTTCCTGTGCCTTCACCCAATTCACAAATTGACGCAATTGTTGTTCATCTGTTTCCAGCGTCTCCTTGGAATCCACGGTCTTGCTAAACGGACAATAGGGACAGTCGTAATTGCAGGACGACAGCTTTCCCCGATAATACAAGGTTGCTCTCATGAGAACACAAACCCTTCCATTTGTTCACGAATCTCGGCGGATATCAACCAATCACCTATCGCATCAGAGTATCCCAGCCCCTCTTCGGTCAAACGCAGAATCTGGCGTCCATCCTTCTGCTCGATCAGTGCCATTCCCTCTGTCAGCAGTTCTGAGAGCCAAACGTAATCTGACATAACCTCACTTCCGAATCGCTGAAGATAATCTGCTAAAGTCAAGCCTTCCCGATGCAGCAGTGCCTTTAAAATAAATCTGCGTTTTTGTTCTTCTCTGCTCAGTACAATGCCGTAGTCAGCCACATCATACCGCTCGGTTGCCACATAATCCGCGATAATGCTCTGAGTAGCTTTATAGCTCACTCCGTATTTTGAAGCATAGTGCACTTCGCTGGTGTACGAACGGGCACCGCATCCAAGGCCAACCATGCCTTCTTCCTGACAGCTGTAGGGGAGAAGCTCTTTGCTTGCCGGAGAAGATGACTCCCTCGCAAATCTGCGCATGGAATACTGAACATAGCCATGACTTTTTAGCGTATCGCGTGCGGCAGTGTAGAGCTGCATGCGGATATCCGGCCCCTGACGCTGAATGTCTTCCGGCTTCACGATCGTATTCTCACGGGTATAGAGCGGATAAATGAAAATTTCCCCGGGTTCATAAGATAGAGCACGCTCGAGCGAATACAACCACGATTCCACCGTTTGTCCCGGCAAACCGTAGATTAAATCCAGGTTCAACAAAGGAAAGGTGTATCGGGTCAGCTTCTCAAGTGCGCGCTCCACTTCCTGTGGTTTCTGCGGGCGGTAAATCGCTGCAGCTTCCGCTTCAATAAAGCTCTGAATCCCCATGCTGACACGGTCCACGCTGCGTTCCTTCAACAACGCAAGCTTGGCTTCGGTCACCGTATCGGGTGATGTCTCCACCGAAATGGAAGCGTGTGTGGGATCAAGTCCCATGACATTTTCCGCAATGTCAAACAACCGATTCAACTGTATTTCATTCAGCAATGTTGGTGTCCCGCCACCTATAGCAAACTTGGAGTATGGTCTGCGCGAGGTAATGGGTGCCCACTGCTTCGCCTGACGTTCCAGTGCATCCACATAACGTTCATGCGTATCGTCACGCCTGTCCGGCAAAGTGAACAGATTACAGAATCCGCAGCGGGCAGCGCAAAACGGTATATGCATATATAAAAAATACGTATCCGTGTTCTCCCGTTCCCACAATGGCCCCAGGGGCAGCGGAGGATCCAGTTCCCGATACGCCGTCTTATGAGGATAAGAGTATAGATAAGAGCGATAGGGTGACGACAGTACTTCTCTCAGACCTGTAATCGTATTGGTTCCGGACGCTGCGGAATGACCTGTTGTTGTGTTTTGAGATTGATTATCCATCGGTTTCCTCCCTGTCTCCGGTTGTTGTCGTTAAAATAAAACCACTTCTGTCTATAAAACAAATTCACGATAAGGCACATTCCAGACGACTTCATGCGCCAGCCTGTGCCCCTGATACCCATCTTCGCCATAAGCCGTTCCATGATCGGAGAATGCAAGGCAGAACGTTGGCCGCGAACGCTGCCGCATCGCATCAAATAATGGTCCCAGGGCCTGATCCACATACCGAAGCGCAGCCCGCTGAGTCTGGACGGAGTCCTCTCCTGCCCCTTCCACGAAATAACGATTGGGACCATGGATGGCAGACACATTCAAAAAAAGAAATATCTTCTCATCCTGTGGTATCTGATCAAGCAGCTTCAATGCATGCTGGACCTGATGCTCTGTCGAGCGAGGATTCGTTACCCCGAAGTTCATTCGCCAATAACTCTGCTGAAAGTAACCAGGCAGCACTTTTGCGAGCGGATTTTTTTTCGTGAAAAATATGACCCCACCAATACAGATCGTACGATATCCTTCCTCCGCCAGACCGGATACGATATCCGGTGTATCAAACAGCCAGGTATGCGGATGAGTCTTCAATCCGGTATTTCGTGAATGAAACAGTCGGACATGAGAGGCTTTGTCTGTATTCGCAGGCGTAGGCATGAACCCGCCAAAAAAGGCATGATGTGCCGCATATGTAAAACTTCCTGGTGTATGGCGTTTCTCCCAGGAGCCCGATCCACACAGATTGGGACAATTCGGTTCCTCCAGCTTCGCTGCGTCATACCTTAACGTATCCAAGGTAATCATCAACAGATCATGAGAGCCCACAATGGTGTTCATATCAGGCATGTTCGTAAGGCTCCTTTTGCAAAATATCCATCTCCCATTCATATGTTCCAAGTCCGTCGTGCTGTACGTGGTACAACAGATCGCCGAACGGATTTACATCCAGAACATAGGCATGCGGTTTGTCCCCTCCACTGAGCATTACATCAATACCGGCAGACCATGAGTTGGGAAAAGCAGCCATAGCTCTTAGGGCAGCGGTCTGAACCAGTCCCAGCTTTTGCTCATCCAGCCCTGCTTCTACAGGCAGCATTCGCTCATTGCGTAGATGCAGATTGGTTATGGGTGTATGACTTAACCGCATAATCGCATGACCTGCATGTCCACCAGCTACAAGTTGACGTATATCAAATACGCGCGAACCATGGGAAGCTTTGACCATCCAGCGTTCAATCTGAGCACCTTCAGCACATAACCAGTCGAGCAGAGGCTCAATTTCTTCCCTGCGGGTATACCTCTGCATGCGGCCTTCATTATAGAAAACAGGCTTGCCCTCAATATGTTCCATTCCCACTGTGGTTAGAGCAATCTCCGCGCCCGTTCTCGGGTTGAACTGATAAGCAACGACACCTGATGCCGCTGAGCCACACGCAAGCTTAACAAACACTCTGTGCATGCCTGCGGCCTGAATGGCAGCGCGCAGTTCCGAATAACTCAATATCTGTCCTGATGATTGCAGGACAGGAGGGACATCCACACCATGGGCGGATAGATGCTGCTGGCACTTTCTTTTGTCAAACATGATGGCAATATCTTCGGGATCGTTCAGAAACCTGGCAGAAGGCCAGAATTCATTCACTTCTCGTCCGATTCGCCCCAGACATGTTCTCCAGCCATTAAACCACTGGGCAGGTGCATAGATGCGCCCCCAATCCTGCTGCAGATCAAGCGCCTGCTTGGCAGGAATCCGCTCTTTTCTGCCTAAATCAATGGATGGCTCGTATCCTTCTGCACCAAGCCATAGCAATCCACGCTCCACATCCCACTGCTCTCCTGGGGCATCAATTCGAACCAGGGGTGCTTCTTGCGGTGGCGGTGCATCCCCGGCTGTAAACCTTTTTTTGATTACTTCTGCCAGGGTTCCACCCTGTCTCCAGGTCTTGAGCAAGTCGGCATAGGGAAGCACCACAGCAGGCTTCAAGCCACATCGCTGCCTTGCCTGCTGCAGTCCGTTGGTTCTGCGGTTATCCGGGTTTCCAATCAACCAAAACGGTCGCTCCCCGTCCATGCCATTGACTTGAGTTTGCTGTCTGTGAACCATCTTGTCCGTAATAATGTGCGGCATTCCTTATTCCGTTAGTGACGGATAACGCCAGTCATCTTCGTCACTCTCTTGCTGATCACTGACATCCACAGAAATGCCTGAGCGTTTCCAGCGAATAAGCATTTCGTCCGTCATGTAGTGGTAGCTGAGATCAAGATGCTTCAATTTTTTGATCTTGTCGCTGGCGAGCAATGCCTCAGCCCCTTCATCCGACAATGTTCCCTGGGAAAGATCCAGTACTTCCAGCTGATCCACGATGGGAGCCTGCGCCACAGCTTTGGCAATTTCATCTTGAATTTCACTGTCTTTCAGGCCAAGATACACAAGTTTAGGGAAGCGTCCCTGTTCCAGCAAAGGAAGCACATCTTCGAGTGAACCGTCAAAGCCATAATCTTCCACACCCAGATATAGTTCAAGCTTGCGCAGTTCAGGCAATTGAGCATCGCTAATCGAAGCTAATACTTCTTGCGGCAGTCCGCCGCAGATAATAACCAGCTCTTCAAGCTTGGCATGCTGCAGAGGTTCGAGGACCAATCCACTGCTTCCTTTAACCGAAAATGACTTCAATTCAGGAAAAGCGTTCAATAGTAGCGTCAGATCGGTCTGAACAATCCAGGATACCTCACACTCTTCAAAACCCATATCTCCAATAAACAGCTTTTTCAACGAAGGGAAGCTTGGTGCCAGCTCAATGAGAGTGCCCATAAAATCGTCCGGCGAATTTTCATAAGCTTGTCCCCAGTCTCCAATGATCAGACTCTCCAGTGAACCTGCCTCTGGTTTGGCTGCCAATTCCTTGATTAAATTCTCCATACGGATATCGTTTTCATAGTCATCGTAAGACACCGTAAGTTTCACTTCCTGCATGCGTTAATCCCCTCCGCTTGAGTTCATTCTAGATTCGTTACCTTGAATGTTAACCCATACGGCACAAGGCTTGCAACTTCTTCCAACTCCGGTCCCAAGTTGATTCTCAAACGCGCAATCATAATATATGGCCACCTAGGATTAGGAACATATGTTCTAATTTAAGTTAGTAAAAAACGGGATAGCTGGTAGGTCTATCGATGGATTTGTATCCCACTCAGTCGCTATTATTCTTTTCGAAAATAAAAAAAGCGTTAATAGAAGGAGAGCATTCCGCAGAATGGCGTTTTCCTTCCATTAACACTTTAATTTTTATGCTGCAATATCCGATTCAAGACGCTCCTGTTAACTACGCTTCATCCTTCAAGTTTGGACACAAGCGCCCGCAGTGCATGACCACGATGACTAATCGCCTGCTTTTGCTCCAGCGTAAGCTCGGCCATCGTCATCTCGTATTCAGGCACATAGAAAAGAGGATCATATCCAAAACCGCCACCACCAGCAGCCTCGCTTGTAATCCAGCCTTCCGCTGTACCTTCCGCTTCAAACTTGTCCCCCGATACCGGGTCATACAGGACCAATGCACACACAAAACGTGCCGGACTGAGCAATGGCTGTTCGGTATCCTCACCGGATTTTATGGATTCCAGCGATTGAAGCAGCTTGGCATTATTCAGGGCATCCGTTGCTCCTTCGCCAGCATATCTTGCCGAGTATACACCCGGCTCTCCATCCAGCAAGTCCACACAAAGTCCGGAATCATCGGCCAGTACTGGAAGACCAAGCGCATCCCCTACGGCTTTGGCTTTCTTCCATGCATTCTCGGCAAAGGTTACTCCATCCTCCACGACATCCGGCAGTTCGGGATAGTCAAACATGCTTTTGACCTCTTTGCCAAGTGGGGCAAATGCATGGGCAAACTCCCTTACTTTCCCCTGATTCCGGGTTGCAACAATGATGATTGGGCTATCCAGACGCATCTTAGGCTTCTCCTAATCCACTAGCGCCGATCTTGAGCGCAATTGGACCGAGCACTTCTTTTTGCCGCTCGATCATTTCCAGGATTCCCTGTTCACCCAGCTCCAGCATGGCATTCAGCTCACGGCGGTCAAACGGGGCTTCTTCCCCTGTTCCCTGCAGTTCCACATATTTTCCGCCACCCGTCATCACCAGGTTCATGTCCACCTTGGCTTTGGAATCCTCATCATAGTTGAGATCCAGAACAGGCTGTTCTCCAACTACACCAACACTTACAGCTGCAATAAAATCCGTGATGGGGAATGTTTGCAGGCGATGCTGCTGGGCAATTTTGTTCACAGCCAGCGCCAGCGCCACAAACGAACCGGTAATGGACGTTGTACGTGTGCCTCCGTCCGCCTGAATAACATCACAATCCAGGGTAATGGTCCGCTCGCCAAGTGCCTGCAAGTTAACAACAGAGCGCAATGCACGGCCGATCAGACGCTGAATTTCCATGGTACGTCCAGTCAATTTCCCGCGATTGGCTTCGCGCTGATTACGGGTATGGGTTGCACGGGGCAGCATGGAGTATTCAGCGGTAACCCAGCCTTTTCCCTGACCTTTCATGAAGGGAGGAACACGTTCCTCTACCGTTGCTGTACAAATAACCTTCGTATCTCCGACTTCAATCAGTACAGAACCTTCGGCGTATTTATTTGTGTTAATTGTTAAATTCATCGGCCGCAGCTGTTCGCTGGTTCGTCCGTTAGATCTCATCATTTCTGCCTCCTACGACTTAAGCATCCTGTAATTGTCGAACTGATTCACACTTACTAATCCCTTCTATTTTACCAAAGAGTCACCTTAAAAGCATCTATCCGCCAAAGAGTGCTGTTGCAAGCATTTATCCACCAAGGACTTCTGTTAACATTCCCCGGCGTTGTCTGGATCTTAAATTGGAATTTCGTTGATATATTCAGGTTTGGAGACCGGCGCACTATAGTCCCGGTTATCATCACCCATCACCGTTTTTTGACCGTTCCACTCGATTTGGACTTTGGCATCCTTACTTGCCGTGTTCTCCGTGGTAGTCAAGACGACCGATTGCAGCAGCTCACTTGGCACGACATCTCCTTCAACGAACATATCGTCTTTGAGTGCGACCGTAACCGTTCCATCCTCAGCCGTTTTGACGGATTGCAGTTCCGTTCCACCTGTCATGACCTCTTCCAGCTCGCCGCCCTTGGCTGGCCCCTTAATCAGCTCGTTCAGCGCCGCCTGCACCCGATCCGTACCTGGTGTGACCAGACGTGTAACCGGAACGTAATATTGAATGCCTGCTGGTGAAGCTGCCGAGAAATACACGGTTACCGGACTGCTGTTGGTCGTGAATGTATCCCCCAAATCCAGATTGATGCCTACCGCCCGGTTCAGCGGTTCAGGCAGCGGTGTACTGTTGATCGGCATTTGTGTCAGCTTTTTGCCATCTACCCAGATCTGCACGTTCTCTACATCCGGTGTGCCTGTCAATGTCCATGTTACAGCTTCCAGCATTTTGCGCTCATCCTTGGCATCGTATTTGGCAAAATTACCGGAGAACTCTACAACAGCCAGTTTGTCATCCGAATGAACAGTTACATTCTGCACCACGGTGCCTTGCGGGAGAACGCCCTGGAATCCTTCCGGCAGCATACCTGAATACGCGCCACCCGTTACGAGGGTATCCAGTGCGGTCTTCGGACTGCTAACGTCCGACCCGGCTGGAAGTGTCAATGATACCGGAGCAAGCAACCCCTGCTGATCCTGCAAATAAACCGTCGTGAGTGGAAGCGTTGCGAGTGTCCCATTGCCTTCGGCTGCCTGAATCATGGCTGCTTCCTGGATGGGCGGCGGCGGATCAATCGCCTCGGATGACTGTGCATTAAACATGCCGCAGCCGGACAGTACCATAGGAATGCTCAGCAGCGCAGCTGCCGATGCCGTACGCATATATCGGATCTTACTCATGATTACGTTCCCCCTCATCATTTTTACAGTTTGTACTACCATGTATACGAGCCTTCGTCCAAAAAATAACTACTTTTTAAACAGGCTCCTGGTGTACCAAGCCGAAAACTGCTCTTGTTTCCGCCTTGAAACTAACTCAAAACAATATTGAAAGAAACGCAAAACGGTTAATTACGTATTAGGAAGCAAGAGTAGGGACATTGCTAACTTCAGAGGAGGAATCGCCCATGGAACATCCTGAGCAAGAAAAAATCCCTTACAGCCTGAACAGCCGCAAAGTAGCGGACGCAACAAGGGAATGGCTGCACAAGCGGGGCGTCACGATCCCTGAGATCGCAGAATTGGTCATGTTATTGCAGAAAAAATACTATCCGGATCTTACGATGGAAGAATGTATCGATAACGTGGAGAAGGTTCTCCGCAAACGCGAGGTGCAGAACGCTGTTCTGACAGGCATTCAGCTGGATCTGCTGGCAGAGCAGGGTCAGCTCATTTCGCCTTTGCAGGAGATGATTGAGAATGATGAAGGGCTGTATGGCGTGGATGAGATTCTCGCATTCTCCATCGTCAATGTATACGGCAGCATCGGATTCACGAATTACGGTTATGTAGACAAGCTTAAACCCGGTGTACTTGAGCGGCTGAATGAT
Source organism: Paenibacillus xylanilyticus (assembly GCF_047246825.1). Lineage (GTDB taxonomy): Bacteria > Bacillota > Bacilli > Paenibacillales > Paenibacillaceae > Paenibacillus > Paenibacillus xylanilyticus_B. The sequence goes on from NZ_JBFOLB010000004.1 coordinate 76,804, forward strand.
AAAAGCCTGGGACCTGTACATACGTTTCTGGACGATATCGTCGGGGCCATCGCATCAGCAGCAAGCAGCCGGATCGCGCACCGCAAACAGTCCGAGCTTGAAGAAGCATTGGGCGAGAAACCGGTCAGTGATGACGTCGTTTAACCCACGTCTGGCATTCAGAAATGAGACTTGTCTGTAAAGACAGCTCATAGAAAAGAAGCGGCCAATAGGCCGCTTCTTATTCGTATATCTCAGGTATACGTTACGACTATTTCAAACGCTCCTGTCTCCCCGCTCCAGCGAGTCCATATGCTTCGCCCCACGTCCGTTCCACGGTTGGCTTAGACTGTGAACGATTGTGCCCAATCGTGATTTGCGGTCCTTTGCGCTCACGCAGCAGCCCTCGCAGCACCGTTATGCTAAGGATGGACAATCCCGTGAACACGTACATTAGACGCATCAGCACATTCTCCGAATCGGAGCCGGTAATTATGCCGTGCACCAGCAAACCGATGAACGCTGGATAAGACAGCATGTGGAACACAAACCACCATTTGCGCCCCAATTTATTACGCAGATCACTGGACAGCAGCACGATCAGCAAACCGTAAAAGGATAAGGTCCCCAGGCCGCTGCCAACCGGATGCACTGAAGCGGTAAAGGGAATAAGCATTTCACTCCAGGTAAATGGACTGTAATGATCGATGTACAGAGTTAACGCATGTAAGATACCAAGTCCAAAGGCGAGCCAGGTTGTTCGGGTATGCCACTGGTACATGGCTGCTTTGGACTTACCTTTGGCGGCAGGCATCCCCTGTGCAATCCCCAGAAATACCCCCGTAAAGAGCAGCAGATAAGCGGCTATTCCGCTAATACGAATGATATCCCATGTCGGCAAATAATCTACAATCCATTGTGCCATAACCGGCTCCCCCATATCTGATAGACTTGTCGTTTCAGAAGTTTGCATTATAAATAAAGCTAAAGCAATGATCCGGTTCAAAGCCAGGCCACCGCTGCTTGAGTGTATCCATGTCCCCACGGAACCAGAGCTTTCCTTCCCGCGTCATCCATAACACATCATGCCGATCGTAATGCCGATTCAACCAGCCAATCGCTTCAGCACTTCCCAGGATACAGACGGTCTTCGCAATAATCTCACATTGCGAGACATGCTGCCCCACAGCGGTACACTGCACAACATCTGTGTCAGCCGGCTCCATGGTCCTCGGGTCAATCAAGTGGTGGCAGAGACGGCCGTCAGCCTGCTGCCATTGTCTGTGGGCAATGCCTGAAGTCGCCGCAGCACCAGATTCTAACTGAATGCTCCCTGTTAAATTCCGTTTTTCCAACAAAGGATCCTTTACGTAGATCGTCCATGTAGAAGAGGGAGGCGTACCCCACACTTGAATATCGCCTCCTGCATTAATCATGCCTGCAGGAACATGAAGTGTGCGCTCCAACCAATCAGCAATACGCTCGGTTGCCCAGCCTTTCACAATGCCGCCCAGATCCAGTTCCAGCCCCAAATCCATCTGAACCATCCGGCTGCCCTCTCGATGAATCCATCCAGGACAAGTATAATCGCGGTCCTCTCCGAAGATCGGCGAGGCAAGTGAGGTTGGAGTGTAGAGCAGGGATTGTGTTGTGCCTGACTTACCCTGCCCGATCTGTTCGAAGCTGACATCGTATCCCCGTTCCCGAAGTGCTCTTGAAATCCCGGGTTGAAAAATTCCTTCCGTCTGACCTATATATCCATATGCCAAATTTAATACCTCATCCATGGCAGCGGAGACAGACATCCAACCCGCCTTTCGATTCAGGCGATTCAACTCGCTATCAGGTATAAAACGACTGAAACGCTGCTCCTGTGTTTCAAACCAATTCTTCACGAGTGCAGCCGCGTGCTCCGCTTCCTCACGTCCGGCTGTTACCAGCTGAACTTCCACCTCCGTGTTCATTGCACGAAACCTGAACCTGATCGGACGCGTGGTCTCTTCTGCGCGGCTCATGATACACCTGTGCGTGACTGGTAACTGTCTCTGCTGGTTCCCGAATCAGTTTCCTGTTCAGGCTGCCCAATGTCTCTGCCATAGAGTCTGCTCTGGTTGTTCTGCTCCTCTTCCTGATTCGGGGACAAGCTCCCTGTCCATTCATCCATTACATCATCCCGGTTATCCATCTGACTGACAGGTTGACCATCGGTATCTGTCCCACTCGTTGCTGCATAAGCGACATCAAAGGCATCAGAGGTTCTTACATATTGAAAGAGTGCAGCCACAGTTAATGTTGCAATCGCTGAGGCTTGCCATTTTCTCCATTGATTTCGTTTTGTTCTGTTCATCGCGCTTCCCTGCTTTCTCTGGCGAAGTTGATGAACTTATCTTATGGGCCTTGGATTAAAAGCAGATGAAGGAAGCGTTAAGAAAGGCTAAAGCTTTCCATTTTTCAGATTATATTAGATGAAAAAGACCCTGAACAGGAGCTATATCTCCCTATTTCAGAGCCTTATTAACCGTTTTATTTTATGACGTCCTCATGCTAATTCAGTTATGCTTGTTGAAAACAAATGATCCATCTGCTTTCTGTTCCTGCACAATACGTTCTCGCCTGATTAACTCCTGAAGATGCGCCAATGTTTCACTCATGGCAAAGCGCAGCTGATGTATACCCAATCGATCACCAAACAAGGAAACACAAACGTCATATCCGTTCGCTTGATGTTCGTAAATATGCTCGGCCATCTTTTGAAGCCGCTCTTCATGGTGAGCCAGCAAATGAGACGTTCGTTCACTGAAATGGCCAAACGGATTCCGATGCCCCGGATAGGCCGTCTCGACATCCAGCGTACCAAGACGGTGCAACCCCTCTAGATAAGAAAACAATGGCTGAGCATCACTTTCAGGCTGCAAACTGATATTGGGCGAAATCTGCGGCAGAACCGCATCGCCGCATATTATTTCTCTGGATTCGGGCGCATAAAAGGATAGATGCCCCGGGGCATGTCCACCTGTCTCGATGGCTACCCATCTCTTGCCGCCCATATCCAGCCAATCCCCGTCCTCAATAAACGTCACGTCCGGCAGCGGGGTAATCTGCGAGACAAATCCCTCCAGATGTTCACGGATCTGTACGGTTTTATCTTCAGGCATCCCATGATGAAGATAGAATTCAGGCAGCATGGTATTAATGGTCGCGTCCGGGCCCCACATGTAGTCTGCCTCTTGGCGCGACCTCGCAGACATGCGCACAGGTGCACCCGACTTCTGCTGCATCCAGCCCGACAAACCGAGATGATCGGGATGATGATGAGTCAATACAATTTGACGGATATCCTGAAAAGACAAGCCGAGACTTGTCAGAGCTTCCTGCCATTCCTGTTCCGTTCCTGAGTTACGCGGTCCAGGGTCAACCACCGTTATCATTCCATCCGGTTCATAGAGCACATAACTGTTCACCCAGCGCAGCGGGAAAGACATCGTGATCTGGAGCCGATGCATGCCCTCCGGCATGGGGATTGCTTCCGTTCGTTTCATTTTCTTCTCCTCCATGCTCTTCTCACTCTGCAGGCCGATGCCCAACAAAAATCATGCGCGAGGAATCCTGCTCGTCGTATTTCTCTTCATCATAACCTCCATGAACCTGATCTACCACAAGCCCTGCCTCCTGCAGCAGATCACTCAATTGTTCACGGGTATATAGTTTGACACGCTCCTGATAAATTCGGGGTTTATCACTGGAATCAGCATCGGTAATGTGAATTTCTTTCTGCACAAACCCGTCCTCGATCTTGCGAAACTCTTCAATATGCTGTCCTTCTGCGTCACGCTTGGAATGAGGGACCAGATGGCGGGTCACATAAGCCGTGTTCATAAAATCTATGATGTAGCTGCCGCCCGGCTTCAGCATGTGACGAATGACACGCAGCACCTTGAGCTGTTCCCCATCCTCACGAAAATAACCAAATGATGTGAACAGGTTGACTACAGCGTCAAATCCGCCTTTGAGCGGCAGATCGCGCATGTCGGCGTGAACCCACTCCACACGATTCCCGGTGTCCATTTGGCGCGCTTCACGCAGAAGCACATCGGACAGATCAATTCCAGTCACCCGGAAACCTGCGTCAGCTAGTGCCAAGGAATGGCGACCCATGCCGCAGCATAGATCCAGGACTCGTGCCTTTGGCCCGAGTTTTAACCAATTAATCATTTTATGTACTTCCTCATATGCACCTTGCACATCCCGGTGCTTGTATACGAGAAGATAGTCTTCTCCAAAACTTTCTTCATACCATTCCGTCATACGTATCGCCCTCCACATGTCAATGGCCCAACGCTCTGCATCCCATTTTTCGTAAAGGCCTGATCATACCCCTAAGCTTTTAGTCATTGTATCGCCTTTGTAGTTCAAACTCAAAGATTCCGCGGTTTCTATTCATTGAACGACCTGAAATCACCCTATATAATGTTAAACATAGTCACACGGTCGCAAACCGGTTAACTATATGTAAGCCAAACTAGTGATTTACACTGTACCACTGCGATTGCATATCAATGAATCATAATATACTCACATCTGGTCGTAATCATTATAAGCGGAGACACAACAACAGCAGGAGGTGTTATTCATGATCCGGATTGGACTCACGGGATGGGGAGATCATGAAGATCTGTATCCCCATCGCACCAAAGCGAAAGACAAGCTTCATCTGTATGGACAATATTTCTCAACCGTGGAAGTCGACAGTTCCTTCTATGCCGTTCAGCCCCGGGACCGGATGGCACGCTGGGCAGCTGAAACGCCGGATGACTTTTCGTTTATTGTCAAAGCCTATCAGGGAATGACCGGACACCTTCGGGGCAAACCCTATTTCACCAGTACCTCGGACATGTACAAGGCTTTTCGGGAGTCACTGGAACCCGTGATGGAAGCCGGTAAAATGCAAGCTGCGCTGTTTCAATATCCACCGTGGTTTGATTGCAATCGCGATAACGTCAATGAACTGCGTGAAGTGAGATTGCGAATGGAAGGCATCCCGTGTGCTCTCGAGTTTCGTCATCGCAGCTGGTATGAGGATGGCATGCGTGAGCGTACGCTCGCTTTTCTGCGGGAACAGGGCTGGATTCACAGTGTCTGTGACGAGCCGCAGGCTGGCTCAGGCTCCATCCCGATTGTGCCGCAGGCGACGGATCCGGAGATGACGCTCGTGCGAATGCACGGACGCAATGTGTCTGGTTGGCACCAGAACGGTGCACCCAATTGGCGGGAGACCCGTTATTTGTATCGATACAATAAGGAAGAGCTGCAGGAATGGAAAAATTACCTGGAACAGCTGCACGAGCAGAGCAAGGATGTGCATGTGATTTTCAACAACAACTCGGGTGGCGATGCGGCAGCCAATGCGCAGATGATGATGGAGCTGCTGGATATTCCTGTAAAGCCATTCCCTGATCGTACAGCAGATGAGGAAGAGGATGGGCCTGAGCAATTGGAGCTATTTTAAAATTATTGGCATGAGATGAACGAGAAGGATGGGAGGTGAGGACTTTAAGCATAGATTCATAGATGTAGCTTAGGATCGTATGTTAGGTATCTAACTAAAGGTTTATGTCATACAAGGTCACTTACCTTATTTAATTTAGAGTACTAAGATCGCTCTTTTCTAAAATATAGGTTCTTACTACATTATTTCCATCGAAAACATAAATCCTTTCACAACTATTACATCTCCAAACATCATAATGAGGGAACGGTATAGAAATTGGATCAATTAAGTCGCCTTGATTAATAATGTCGTCCCATTCCTTATCTGTGTATACTGTCAACTCAACGTCATTCGGGGCTTTTGAATTTGATAGCGTTACACCACATTTGCATTGAAATCTAGCCATATATCATTCCTCCTGCTTTAAACATGTTCTTCGTAAGAAATGTACTCAAGTAATCGGCCAAATACGGGTACTAATTTAGTCATATACCAATTTATATCCGTTATTTTGTTGTAACTTTCTACATCAAGGACTTTTCGCTTGATATCAGGACTCATTATTATGGTACCGTTCTCTCTAATTAAAAATGTGCCCCCTATACTAGTATCTTTCCAGGTCATTGCCACCCCAATTAATTCTCCTTGGTTATCCTTTATAGCTAATATCTTATATAACTCTTCTACAGGAATACATTCGTGCTGCCAATCAAAGTCATCCACGTCCCCAACTGGTAGAAAAGTTACTTTTCCATGATCGTTATAAGACCAACCGAATTCTTCTAGTTTGCGAAGAATAGTCATTCTTGAGATTGGCTTTGATAAGGTTATCTCAATAGATGCTGAAACGGACATGCATACTCCCCTTCCAGATGCTAATTTAAATTTTCTTGAAACCAAATCAATCTTTATATTTTTCTGGTAAATACTTTTTATTGATGACCGTTTTAATTACATCCTTTAAATCATCATAATAAGAAACTAATTCAACTCGGTTTTCGCATCCGGTAAGCTCGTAAAGTTGTTCCTCAGAACTATCTCTTCCTGTTTCAATACCTCCCTGTTAACACCCCACATAATCACAGAATATCGCCCATACCACAAAGAATCATTAAAAGCACCAATCAATAATACATGCTAATCGTTCAAATAAATTTTTTTTAGATCATGATGCAACTGACTGATTAGTTGATCTTCACCTAATGAAATAGGATATATATCACCATCCTCAAACATATTCTTTACTGCCTCATCATAACTACTTGCAAATTCAATGACATAAGAATTTAGACCTTTAACAAAGGTTATTTTGTAATAAATACCATCACGTAATAACAATGGGGTGCCACTTACATAAACCTTCTCAAAATTCAACTCTTGAATTAGAGACTCAATCTTCTCCTTTAGTTCCATAAATTCACCCTTAAAATTGATTATTCAACCTTGCACCAACATTTCCAAGCCTAAGGCACAAGCTTCAATCCACTTGTTGCTCTTCCAATTAGATATATTTTATAACTTAATATCGAAAGTCTCTCAATGTGTTTTAAATATTTTTACTCAGTTGATTTTTTTTTATTAAAGAAAAGAAAAGACTATCTCAGGCAAGCTCCCCTAAAATAGTCCGCTATCACTTTATATGATGATTTGGATGATTCCTTCAGGCTTCCTGCATCGTATCTTCTTCTTCAGCAACATTCATCTGGCTCAGCTGCTGGTTCATCTTATGCGCTTCAATACCTGCCAACAGCACAATTCCAATGCCATGGGTATCGTTCAGAATCCATCCCAAATCGTCCCGATAATAGAGTGCAGTAAAGGAGTAACCTGACCCGCGGCATACGCCATATACATTGCCTTTGTAGTCAATGGACAGACGGGTCATGCCCTCCCATCCTTTGCGAACAGCTTCCAGATATGGCGCAGACGTCTCGAGCCAGCCCTCCCGAATTCCCCGTGCATAGGCGTAGATGAACATCGACGTGCACGACGTTTCCTCATACGAATCCGGGCGATTCAGCACCTGATGCCACAGCCCATTTTCACCTTGCAGCGCCAAATACCCCTGACATAGCTCCCGGTAGAAACTCAGCAGTTCCGACCGCCGGGCATGATCCTCCGGCAAAATGCTTAACAATTCGGTTAGTGAAAAAAGGACCCAGCCGTTTCCCCGCCCCCATGGAATGCCTGTCGCCCGGCCACGGACAAAATCATATACATGGGACATGATCTGGTGCTCAGGAATGTAGAGATATTTACGGAACAGCAGAAACTGGTTGACCGCATCATCCCAATACGCCGTGTTACCCGTTAATTGACCGTAACGCATCAGGAATGGTGTGCTCATGTACAGATCATCACACCACATCGTTTCATGACGCATCTCCCCGCTGCCACGAACACGATAAAATGCACCATCCTCCAGACGTTCCTGCTCATCCGTGATGTAACCGGCAATGCGATCCGCCGTATCTCTGCCCCCGCGAATGTCACCCAGTTCCATCGCAGCCAGCAATGTCGATCCGAACGAACCGCAATCGTCCAAACTGTCAATTGCCGACAATTGGTTGTTAATCCCCGCTGCGCCGTATGTTTTCCGATCCCATAGACCATAACGGTCGAACGAAGTGCTCAGGCCGATATGATCCCGGACATACTGGACAACATCGTCACGACCCAGCTCCTGTCCAATACGTAGAAGTCCAAGCAGGGTAACCCCTAACGGGTAATTCCATTTTCCGTAATGTGTATTTTCCAGATAAGGACGAACGCTGGTCTCTGGCTGATCGACATTCCAGTAAACGCCTTTCGAGCCATCATCAAAAACAGTATCCGTCACAACAATATCCGTAGGTGCCGGCGCAGAGCCTGGTGCAAATCTTCCGGTATACAGCCATACGTCCGAACTGCCGGCAACGGGATGTGGAGGTCTTAACCTCCAGCCTTCTGATCCGGAGGCCTTCGCAGAATCCAGCGTAAATCCCCAGCGACTCTCCCCACCCTTGATTTCACCTCGCGCAACCAGATCAGAAGAACCATAACGGCGTGGCAGTTCCACGCGGAAATCTCCACTTTTGCCAGCAGAGTACACTTCCTTACCGTCTACATACAAAGACAGAGCCCCCGCATGCTGCCCATCCAAAACCACAGGAGACGATCCCGGCAATGTTACATCCAGCTTGGTCCACGCGTAAGATACAGCTGCTTGGTCTGTACCATAGATTCTGGCGAAAGAACCTGCGTCCTGCTCTTCTTCTGTCCATTCTCTGCGAGGATACCAGGAAAGTCCTGTTTCTTCTTCGGTCATCCTGTCACGGGGAAGTGAAGTTACAGGTTCATCGAGTGGCTCCGAGTACAGCCAGCCTTCCTGACCTTGCCGATCCACACCCGGGGTGAGGAAGTGGAGAGGGAAGTTTTTGAAGGAAGCGGTACCATAAATGCCGCCGAACCCAACCTCTGTTTTTACAAAGCAAAGCAAAACATCATTCCAGCCGTACTTTACGGAAATGGGGATCTGGGTTCTTCGCTCGGGAAATAACTCCTGCAGCAGCTCGGATTTAAAAATCTCTTCCCCGTTCACATAGATCGTCACCGGACTGTAGCAGTTCAGGCTTGTATTCAACGCAGCCTCCTGCTGGCTCCATAATTTACCCCATACGTATACGTACTGCCCTGCACGTGCCTCAGGCCACTTGTCGTCCAGATTCAGATCGTAACGATAATCCCCAAGACGGCGGAACCCGCCCCGGTGGTATGCTCTGAACAAAAATGAATGTTTCGGATGATCGCCAATATATCGCTGGGCAACCGTAGTCAAAATATCCGGAATTGATTGATACACCTTGCCTGCAATCGCCTCGTTTTCATGAAAATAACGAATGATTGTCAGCTCCCTTCCTATACCTTGATTGGTTCGGATAATCGCAATGATTCTCCGGCTCTCACTTCAACCACCTGCTGATCTGCCGTGAACCAAACGGATCTGGCTGACGGATTATGGATGATGGACCGATCTGCAGAACATTCCAGTCGTTTGACCGCTTTCCAATAGGCAATGACTTCGATATTTGTCGCGTACCATATGTCGTCCCTGCCGCCAATCTGTTCACCAAATCGTTCAATGATGTCCCAGTTGTCGTTATCATTGAACTCATAACTGTGTCCCCATACATAGAGCAGGAGCGGCGTACCTGTTTTGGAATGCTGGATAAAACGCTCGGCATGCGCCGCCAGATCGTTCTTATGATGACAGGTCGGATGCCATTCGAGCGGACGCTCAGGCAGCGTATATCTGCCGTGGGATTCAACTGTTCGGGCATAGTCCAGGCCTAGCCACTCCAGTTTGGTGCTAAGTGAACGATCGTACCCTCCATTGGGATAAGCCATTCCCCTCACCGGATAACCGACAAGTTGCTCCAGTGCTCGGCGATCTTCCATAATTTCTTCGTTTAACAGCTCATCTGGCACATAGGGCAATGTAGGATGAGTAACTGTGTGCACAGCCACCTCATGCCCAGCGTACAGTTCAGCCACTTCCTCCCGCTCAATTCGCCCAGGTTTCCCGAGTGTACCAGAGTTTAGATTAAATGTACCTCGCAGTCCGTAACGATTAAAAAGTTCGACCAGCCTGCGGTCATGGATCACACCGTCGTCATAACTGAGCGTCAGTGCCTTCATCACGCCGCCAGGATATCGATCAAACTGAAGGCGATTCCCCATTTTGTACCTCCTCCTCACATTGTTCTTCCACCGTTTTCCTGTCACTTCTTTATTGGGTATATGAAAAGTTCGACTATTTATATAAAACTAAAACTTTACCAAATCTTCGATTCGGACAGGCAGTCCGGTTTTAATCGCCCGGTTGGCGGCAATCCCCGTTAGAATGGAACGCGCTCCATCCACATGGTTCGCTGCACGATTGAATTGGTCAGGAACCGGATCACCGAAGATGTCATTCAGCAGCACCGGATCTCCTCCACCATGACCGCCTTCGCCCTCTTCTACCTCGACCTCGTAAGGTGCGTCGAACATGGGATATACGGTAATGCTGCGGCCTTTGAGTGCCCCTTCTTTGGCCCGGTCTCCTCCGGCGTTCACGTAGGATTGCTCCACAATATTCATCTCAATCCGGCCCTTGCTGCCGTTAAAGGCGATACGGTATCCTTCCCACGGCATGTACGCGTTGAGCGAATACGTGAGGACAGCCTTGTTTTTGTAACGCACCAGTACACCGAGCGTATCTTCGATGCTGATTCCGTCACCAAACACGTTCTGGTCCCGCTGGTAACCATCCTCGTGCTCTGCATCCAGATACATGGCCTTCAATTGCTCGTTCTGATCCAGATGCAGTGCAAAATGATCGTTCTCCGCCTGCGGGTTTCCCGTAGCGCGTGCATAGTTGTGTTTCTCCCCACGCCGCTCTGCATTCTCTCTGCCGTAGAACAGCAAGTCACCGTAAGCAAACACACTTTCCGGCTGTGAACCAATCCAGAAATTGACCAGATCGAAGTGGTGGGTCGATTTGTGCACGAGCAGACCGCCGCTATTCCGTTTGTCCCGATGCCATCTGCGGAAATAATCCGCACCGTGTCGCGTATTGAGCAGCCATTCAAAGTGCACGGAGTGAATATCGCCGATCACGCCGTTCATGATCAATTCACGTGCTTTCGTGTGATGAGGAGCATACCGATAGTTGAAGGTCACGCGCACATCTCGCCCTGTACGTTTAACCGTGTCCAGAATCTCCTGGCATTTCTCCTCGTCTACCGTCATGGGTTTCTCTGTAATGACATTACAGCCAAGCTCCATTGCCTTGATAATATAATGATGATGCGTGCGGTCGACGGAGGTGACAATGACGGTATCCGGTTTGTGTTCAGCAATCATCTCATCGAAACGATCAGCCGTGTACGTTGGAAGTTCATGATAACCGCAATCCTGCGTTAATACCTTGTTGGCGTAATCCATGCGGGTTTGATTGGTGTCACAGAGGGCAAGCAGTTCGGAACGATCCTTGTATTCCTTCGCCAGTGCTGTATAGAAAAATCCTGCCCGTCCGCCTGTCCCTACAAGTACATACGTTTTTTTGCTCATATCCTGTCTCTCCTTTTATCGAAGATGATTGATTTCCTTCACATCAAAATATCGAAAAACACCCTGACCCCCACTATTCGCAGATCGTGTGTTCACAGCAAAAACGCCCATCTTCGCTCCCACCCAAAGTGCAGTTGTCGCGGTAAATAGTGACCCAATCGGCTGGAAGTCTGCACCGTCTTCACTCCAGCTAAACTGGCAGCGGGCAGGTTCCTCCAACGTAAGACGGAGATGAATGGTCCAACCGGTTTCCTGTGAACCATGGTCACTCCAATCCAAACCGGTTTCTTCCCATTCATCCGCATGCACATGGTTGTCTGGCTGCTTGGCTCCGCGGCTCAGGGACAACCTGGCAGCTCCAGATTCAGTCTGAGTCAGACATAAACACGCATATTCATCACCAAATACGAGAAGCCCCGCTTGATCACCCTCCTGCTTCGGCAAGAACGTCAGCTTGGTTGTCGCTTCAAAGGCAGAAGCGGGAAATTTCTGCATAAGCAGCTGCGGAACACCGAACAGGGATTGTATGCCTTCCGGGTAAGGGTGCATATGTAATACAAGTCCCTTGTCCGGAGCGACTTCAGCCCATTCGGGACGAGAGTTTGCCTGCCATTGCCATTGAATCCCCAGGCGCTCCATTTGGAAATCATCTGAGACATCTGGCACCGTAACAGGGTAGGTTGCACCTACATCCGGTTTCGTGTACACGTCAACAGGCTCACCGGTCCCATTTCCTTCACGGTCTATGCCAATGACAGGCCATCCGTCTTCGTTCCAGCTCATCGGCTGCAAATGAACAATTCGGCCATAAGCGTCCCGATCCTGAAAATGAATAAACCATGACTCTCCCGATTCCAGTTCCACGTATCCTCCCTGGTGAGGGCCATTAACGGTGGAAGCCCCCTGATGCATCACAATCCGGTCCTCATAAGGTCCAAACACCTGCTTCGAACGCAAAACAGTCTGCCATCCTGGCTTTACGCCCCCCGCAGGAGCAAAAATGTAATAGTACCCTTCCCGCTTATAAAACTTCGGACCCTCAATCGTGGGGTGATGTGCTGTACCGTCAAAAACAATCTGGCCTTCATCGAGCAGCCTGCTTCCATCCGGAGCCATGCGGCATACTTTTATTTTGCTTTTTATGCCGGAACGGCTGTGAGCAAAGGCATGAACCAAATAGGCTTGACCGTCATCATCCCAGAACGGACAGGGATCAATCCAACCCTTTACCTCATGAACCAGATGGAGAGGGGACCATTCACCCTCGGGATGATCAGCCGTTGTCATGAAGATGCCTTCATCCGGTGTGCTGAAGAATATCCAGTACTTCCCGTCATGGTATCGGATACTTGGTGCCCATACGCCCTTGCCATGAAGCGGCACATCATATCCAGGGAGATCCAGACGTTCAATCGCATATCGTACAAGTTTCCAGTTCACCAAATCTTTCGAATGCAGGATTGGCAGCCCCGGTATATGGGAGAAGCTCGAAGCCGTCATATAAAAGTCATCACCGACGCGAATGACGTCAGGGTCTGAATAATCCGCATGCAGAATGGGGTTGCGATACGTTCCATCTCCCTGATCCGCGACCCAGATGGGAGTCTTTCTTTCCTGTCCTGATTGGGTTGTTCTCATATGCTCCTCCTTCAAATTCGTTCTTCAACGGGACCAAGACCGATCTCATGCAAACTGTGGCTATCTGAATCAAAATAGGTACCTTCCAGCAGACCAATTAACGTATTGGTGATACGCACTTCAATCTCATTGTCCCCTGGACGAAGCCAGGAAGTTTCTCCGCTCCAGCGATAAGGAGACCAGCATCGCACGCCAAGGCTATGCCCGTTGACCAGAACCTCCGTCACATCCTGAACCCGCCATCCACTGAATTCGAGCTCAAAGGCATCGGTATCGGCATTGGGCTGATCCAGCCAAAAGCTGCGTTTATAGCTCATGTCTCCTGCAAAATACGGATACAGTGGTTGAGGCTCTGGTTCGATCCGTACAGCTGTACCTGATTCATGCACCAACGAGACCATGCCTTCATGATGAAACTCCACGCCAAACCGTCCCTGCAAATACAACGGATCTAGGATACCTTCCTCATCCTTCGTGACCTGTACCATAATCGATATTTCATTCAATCCCGTCTGCAGCAGCTCCGTGATATCACAGCCAATGTTGGTGTAATCCGTAATCTCAATGGGTTTGAATCGATCTGCCCCAATAGGCTCGCCGTTGATCTCCATGGTCCAGGTCCCGGCAATAGCTGCCCGGTCCATAAATATCATACAAACGGGCAATGCTGTCCTCAGCTCAAAAGTAGTCGTATACCGGCATTGAATGGGATAGGCAATAACTGCTTTTTTCGGGGTACCAAATACCTGGTTGAACCGAAGAGGCAGGTGATGCTGCTTCGACAATTCAGCTGCCTGATCGATAAAGGGTTTGACGGCTGCATGCTTGCTTTCGAAAATGACACCATTGTCATTCATTGCCGTGAGATGGAACTGTCCAATCCGAAGTGTGTTAGGCTGAACGGTTTCCAGCCGCCATGGCCCTTCCGTAGGCAGTATAATGAGGTCTGATGGTTTCTCCGCAGCAGCTGATGTCGATCGTTCAGCCACTCCGGCCTTACCAACCGTACCGGAAAGGGCTCCAGAGGTCTCTACCGCCTGTAAAGTCAGCCGCACAGCATGGGCTTCATATCCGGCAAACCCGAGTGAGATGCACCATTCTCCACCGCTGCTGGTCAGCGGCAAAACTTCCCGCTCTCCTGTCTCCAGGTTAAGCCGCTCTGCCAGCAGTCGTTGTTCCGCTGAGAGATCTGTACCCGTCCACAACCGCTTGGCAATGACTTTTAATTGGCCCTCCAGCTGCCGGTCCTCCTGATTGGATAGGAATACCATATATTCCCCATCCGACAACTGACGGGTTTGCATCAGCAAGGATGCACTCTCTTCTTCCATGATCCAGCAGATGGGCTCCGGCAGCACCTGATCCAGCAGCAGTGAGATCAATTCAAGTGATGAATCATCCCCGCGACCGGTACCAACCGGAAGAAAGTAGGCCTCTCCCTCCCCTTGCTGCCATATCAACTCACTGCTGGCTTGTTGTCTCGTTTCGCCAGCATGGCCCCAGTACTCTTCCTCTGGCTTCTCACCCGCACCGAAGAACTGTGCTGCTTCATCTCCTTCCGGACTTCCCTCCTGAATGGAAATGTGCGGAGGCATGCCTACTGAAATGACCGTCCCTCCTTGTTCAACAAACCGTTTAACCTGCTTCCAGGCAGCAGCCTCCAGGTTCAGCATCGGCGGAAGGATGAGCACCTCGTATCTGGCAACACCAATTTGAATGGTTCCATCGGCGAGTACGGACTCAGCCAGCAGTTCAGGATCAAGATGGTCGAAGTCACGTCTGTTTTCGAGCAGGTGCACACCGATTCGCATCCAGTCGTTCGTAAGCCTCTCCAGTCTCGCCCGCTCCGCTGCATCCTCACCGCTGTATTCAAACCCATGCAGCGGATTGCCCATCAAGCTCCAGAATGTGGTCGTCGGATCAAGTACGGCAATCCGGATATCAGCTGTCCCTGTGCTCATCAGATAACTTATTCGCCCCGTATAATCGCCAAGCTGGCGGAAATGCTTCCAATACGGATTCTGGAGAAACTGGGAGGGAGGTGCATCATGCTTCGTTAACCCGCCAATCGTATAGAAAAAAGCATGAAAATTATAAAAGTTCGTTCCCATGGCTGCCATGCGGTCAATCATCCATTTGGCATCCTGCAGCGTCATCGACCAACCGACACTATGAAAACACTCAATCAGATTACGGCTTCGTCCCAGCTGTCTGGCGAGAGAACTGACCATTTTGGGATTATCACGCATTCGTTTGCCGTACCGTTCCAGAATCCAGGACAAGGGACGCCCGATCTTCTCGTGTGCAGAGTCTCCGCCAGGCATATGGCTGAACAACTGGGTTGTCATCCGTACGCCAGGGACCTCTGCGGCATACTGAATCCCTGCACCCTCGCACCAGTCATGAACCTGTTTATGATACGACTCCCTCAGAAGCAGATGCAGCGATTGGTAGTAGTCATACCGAATCCGGGCCGAGTCCGGCACATCACCATATAAAAGGGCCGGCAGCGAATCAATAAGACTATATCCGCAGCGTTCGCGGAAATATGCCGGCAGCTGAGGAGACCAGGGAATACGTCCGAGCGGCGCAATTTCATCAGAAAACATCCCTTTGATAACGCTGTCAAAATGAGTTCCAACAGCCTCCGCATATCGGTCATGTGTCAGTTCAATAAAACGGCTCATCGCTTCCCTGTGGCATGGGTCAACAAAATTGCCGTAATATTTGAAATCTCTCATTTCCTCTTCCTGGAACAGAATAATATCCCAATCCCCTGCAGGGGCATCCCATACCAGGCGAAAAGCTGTCCGATATGTAAAAAAGCGCTTGCGATTATACGAGGTCAGACCTGTCTCCTGATATACCTGATCCGTCTGGATATTGCCGATTTTATGGCGCAAATCGATAGACTCCTCCCATAATCGCTTACCCTCTGCGTCTCTCGGAATGGCTTTGGCCACCAAAATTCGTCCCCAAGGCAGCTCATGTTCCACAACTTCTCCGCCTTGAACATGAATCTGCTGATGTACAAGCTGGCGCTGCTTGGCTTCAGGGAAATCAAGCGTGACCTCCCCTCCTGCCATGCCGCTAGGATATGGGTATTCGTCATAAAGCCATACTTGCATGCCGCAGGCCTCGGCTGCTTCCACCGCAATCCGTACCTTGTCAAACCATGCGTCAGACAGATAGGGAATCTGCAGCCCCTGACGCGGACAGATGAAAAAACCGCCTACGCCCTGTGCTGCCATTTCATTCACTTGCCGTTTGATCTGACCTTCTTCCATATCCCCATTCCAAAACCAGAAGGGATGAATCCGGTACTGCGCCGCGGGATTAACAAATGCCTCCCCGTTCCACATGTCGCTTTCCTCCCTGTAAAATAGAGTCCTCATCCACTACCAATATGGTTCATTTGTGTTTAATTGGGTTTGTTTGGCTATGATTATACCTCAAAAAGGGGTGTTAGGGAGCCTTGAATTACAAAATGTTTTATAAAATTGATATACATGGAAATGCCCGGCAGCAACTGTTGTACTTTAAGCACGGCTGCCGGGCGCTAGCATTTGTTCTACATCAGCATCTTGGATAATTCGCTTCTACTCGCACCAGGGTACAATATCGACGAACAGAAGCCTTTCGAGCTATAGATTGGAGATTGGAAATCGCTTATTGGATGGATGCAGAATGCTTACTTCAGTGCAGCGTACAGTTCATTTACTTCTTTCACATAGTCATTCCCGCCGCTGCTCTTCCACAGTGCTACCGCATCCTGAAATCCTTTCTCATCAATCTGTCCCACAATGAATTTGATACGGGCATCGTTAATGATGTTGTCCAGCTGCGGTCCTTTCTGTGCATAAACGTCGGAAATCAGCGGCTCACCCGGATTGGGAACAACAATTTCCTCGTTGGCCTTCTGAATTTCGGCCACCTTCTCACGAACCGGTGTCGGCTGAATGCGGAAGGCACGGTCTTCAGGAAGAAACATCAACATTTGGTTTAATCCTTGCAGATCACGCAGAGCAAGCTTGTCGGTGGTCGGAACGACATACTCCCCTTTTTTCTCATACTGCTTGCCTTCAAGGCCATTGGACAGCAGCGCTTGCAGTTCCGGTTCGTTCAATTGATCCAGGAAGCTGAGTACCTTTTTCAGGTCTTCTTCCGTTTTCACACCACTCTTGGAGACGGCTATCATGCCGGAGTAGCCTGAGGTTGGCATGTCACGCAGTCCCTTTGGTCCTTCCATCGCCTGAAGCACATCAACTCGCCCGGTTGCCGATGGGTCTTTCTCCAATATTTTCTGGTCCATCCGCTGTGCGTTATCCGCTACATCGATCATGACACCCGCTTGCCCGTTGACAAACGGATCAGGCAATTTGGTCGCATCCATCACGGCAAAGTCCTTGTTCACCAACCCTTCGCTGTAGATCTGACGGAAAAACTTCAGTGCTTCCATATACTCTGGAGTTTCGTGAGCCGGAATCAAATTGCCGCTGCCATCATCCCCCCATTTGTTGGGTGCGCCAAACCAGATTTGCATATTGTCCCAAGGTCCGTTAAATTTGCTCGCAACCAAACCGTACGTATCGTCCTTGCCGTTGCCGTCCGGATCATCTGTAGTGAACGCCTTCAACACATGATAAAATTCTTCAAGATTTTTGGGTTCTTCCATACCCAGATTTTCCAGCCAATCCTTCCGGATCGTGACCCCGTTACGTCCCAGCGGCCTTCCCCGATAGATACCGTAGGTTTTGCCATCAATAGAAGCATTGTTCGTAATAATTTCATTCATCTGGCTTAAATTTGGATAGTCTTTCAGATAAGGTCCCAGTTCCCAGAAAGCCCCGGTACGTGCAGCGTTAATAAAGCTTGGAGACTTGCCTAGCACGACCATCACATCCGGAAGTTTGCCTGAAGCCAGGGTGATATTGAATTTGTCCTCGTACGAGCTGCTCGGCACCCACTGCAGATTCACATCCACTTTG
Organism: Paenibacillus xylanilyticus; assembly: GCF_047246825.1. GTDB lineage: Bacteria > Bacillota > Bacilli > Paenibacillales > Paenibacillaceae > Paenibacillus > Paenibacillus xylanilyticus_B. Next base: position 94,990 of record NZ_JBFOLB010000004.1, read on the forward strand.
GTTAATTCCTCAAGCTTCTGAATGACAGGACTGTTTTCAGGCGGATTTTCGGCTTCAAAGTTTGGCAGCATTATTGTTATCTGATCGGTTCCTCCTGCAGCCGCTTCGCCCGTATCGTTGGTTTTCTTCGTGGAGCAAGCTCCCAGAACCGTGCTCAGTAACAATGTTGCAGAAAGTAGAAGTGCTGTTTTTTTGATTCCCGCTTTTTGTCCCATACGTTCTCCCCCTTGGCTTTAGCCTTTGATTGAACCTAACATGACACCTTTGGCAAAATGCTTTTGCAAAAACGGATACACCAGCAAAATCGGAATGGTACCTACAACGATGACTGCCATTTTAATGGACTGTTCCGGTGGCTGTACAAAATTCGGGTCCATATTGGCCATATCTCCAACGCTTGCCTGCGAGAGCAGAACAATCTGTCTCAGCATGACCTGCAGCGGCCATTTGTCACTGTCGGAAATGTACAGGAGTGCCGAGAAAAAGTTATTCCAATGCCCTACGGCATAAAATAACGCAAACGTGGCAATCACCGGTTTGGATAATGGCAGGACAATTCGCCAGAGTACCCCGAGATCCGAGCAGCCGTCGATGCGGGCCGCTTCCTCCAGCCCGGGCGGCATTTGCTGAAAAAAGTTTTTGACAACAATTAAATTAAATGCGCTGATTGCGCCAGGAAGCATAAGGGCCCAATATGAATCGAGCAGTCCAAGTCCGCGAATGACGAGATACGTCGGGATCATTCCACCACCGAACAGCATGGAGAAGATCACCATGTTCATCATGACGTTACGGCCCCAGAAATCGCTTCTGGATAACGGATAAGCCATCGTCAGCGTGAAGAACAGATTGACCAGCGTTCCCGCTACCGTCACAAAAACGGAAACGCCGATGCTGCGAAAGATCGTAGACGAAGAAAAAATATACTCATATGCGCTGAAGGAGAAGACTTTTGGAATGAGAAAGAAACTGCGTTCCGTAATCTCGGCTTCGGTCGCGAAAGAATTCCCTATAATATACAGGAAAGGAAGGACAGTCAGTATGCCCAGAATACCCAGCATGACGTAGTTGAAAATATCAAATACTTTGCCGGCAGGGCTGTTGTATAGACGGCTGTTCATGGGCGCTCCTCCTTATGAATGGATATAAAGTTTCTGGAAAGTCGCTTTTAATAAATCCCGGGATGACCAAATTTTTTGGCAAGTTTATTGCTGCCGAGCACCAGAATGATACCTACAACCGATTTGAATAATCCTACCGCGGTGCTGTAGCTGAATGCTCCTTGCGTAATCCCCACCGTATAGACATACGTATCGAATACGTCTGCCACATCCCGGTTGAGGGAGTTGGTCATCAGATAGATCTGTTCAAACCCCGTATCCAAAAAGTTCCCCAGTCTGAGAATAAGCAGGATAACAATGGTTGTGCGAATCGCAGGCAGCGTAATGTGCCACATCTGGCGCAATCGTCCCGCACCATCCACAATGGAAGCTTCATACTGCTCCGTATCCACACCTGCGAGGGCCGCCAGGAAAATGATCGTTCCCCACCCCATCTCTTTCCACATCATCTGAATGATAATGAGCGGACGGAACGAACCCGGACTGGATAATACATCAATGGGTTTGCCTGTAATCCAGGCGATCAGGTCATACAGCACCCCGCCCTGAGGGGTCAGGAACACGTAAGTGATACTGGCGATAATAACCATCGATACAAAATGGGGTACATAGACCAGCGTCTGAATCGTTCTTTTGAAAAGTGCGACCCTGATTTCATTCAATAATAAGGCGATAATAATCGGAGCCGGGAAAAAGAAAATTAGATCATACACCGCCAGGACCAGCGTATTACGAAGCAATCGAAAGAAATCCGGATTGGAGAAGAAGGTTGTAAAGTTCTCCATGCCCACCCATTCACTGTTCCGAATGCCGAGAAAAGGCTGATAGTCCTGAAAAGCAATGACGATTCCCCACATGGGCAAATATTTAAAGATAACAAAGTACAGAAAACCGGGAAGCACAAGCACATACAGCCATTTGTTTCGTTTAATCTGCCTCTTCCAGTTGGACTCCCGCTTCATCGGCATGGTAGCCATTTCCGCCTGAGCTGCAGCAGCGGTATTCCCATTCCATTTGGTCTTCCCGTTCATAATCTCTCCCCTCTCCCATTTATGTAAGCGTTACCAATTAACTTGATATTCAGACTATACAGCCACCCTGTTTCCGGCAACCTTCATTTTTTGCTGATGTGCAGAAGGAGGCTAGGAATCCCGCTGTGACGCCATTTCCGCTTTGATTTGGACATATTACAGAAGACGGTATTGCACATTTTTGCAGCTTTATCCTTCTTTGTTTTTCGTCATTCACACAGAAAACCGGAATCCAATGGAGCGGATCCCGGTGAAATAGTAAGGGTGTGAACGCGGTTATTTTCCAAACCACTGATCCCGATACTGGCTTGGCGTTACACCCTCCTGTTTTTTGAAGATTCGATTAAAATAGCTGTGCTGATAGCCAACGGCAGCTGCGATGTCATTGATTTTCATCGTTGTCTCACGCAGCAGCTGCTTGGCTGCCTCCATCCTTACCTTGGTCAAATAATCAATAAAGTTCATGCCAGATACCTGTTTAAAAGCTTTGCTGAGTGCATAAGGTGTCATCTGTTCCGCATCTGCGCACCCCTCAAGGGAAATTTCGCTTCTATAGTGTTCATCCATATACAACATCGTGCGTTCCACGATCTGCTTCAGCGGTTCCTGGGATCGCATTTCGATCTCCTGCACGTAAGGCAGCAGCACCTCAACCATCATCCACTGCTTCATCTGTGCAGGTTCCCGGATCGCAGACAACCGCTCGTACATATTGCAGCCCCCAAACAGCTTGTAGGGCGTTACGCCCGTCTGCAGCATCATATGCTGCACACTTCCCAGCAATTGAAGCATCATCTGCTGCACCTGGAACTCGGTACTGCCCGTCCGGGTAACCTCGCTCATAAATTGGTCCATCACCCGTTCAGCTTCCTCTGGCTTGCCCAGCCTGATCGCCTGAATCAACTCGCGTTCCAGACCCAGTGGATAAGCAGCTTCTTCCGCTCTCCGGAAACATTGCTCATCTTCCAGATCGAGAATCTGACTTCCTTCCTCTATGCTGCGATAAGCAACCGCCTGTTCCATTTCTACAAAGATGCCAGGCAATTCATGCAGGGAATCAGCCGGACGACTGATCATGATCGTGACATTCATTTTGAGTGTTCGCCCAATAACCTCTACCAGCTCCTCTCCCCAGAGCAATGCCTGTGGCTTCAGCTGTTCATCCTTCGGTGCAATAACAAGCATGGCTGAAGAGAGGTCATGAAAGTTCATGATACTAACCTGGCCAAAATAACTTTCAGCGACTTCCTCGATAATGTTCACTGCTGCAAAAGTCACCAGCCCGGTATCCTGGCTTCCAAACCGGCCCTGCAGCCGGGCGTAGCCCGTAAAGTACATCTGCAGCAGCAGAAATTGCTGCCCCTCCAGTTCGAATCCCAGATTTTTCATTCGCTTCTGAAGATCTTGCTCGTTGTAGGGATATAAATGACCTTGAACCAGCTGCAGCACAAAGCTGTCACGCAAATGCGGGAGCTGCTCCTGCAATTGGCGGTGTGCAGTGAGACTCTGGGAAGTGAGCTCATTCCACTGCTGCTCCAGCAGCTGGAATTCGTCCAGCTTCGGATTGGTCTGCGCTTCATTTTTGCCTGGTGTCAGAAGATGCAGCATTCTCGCGACCGGAGAGTAGATGCGGCGTGAAGCAAGCCAGGATAACATGAGTCCAAGCAAAAGGCTGCCTGCGCTTGCAATTACGATGATTTTGGATACCAGTTTCACTGGTGATGTGACGGATGTTAATGGTGCAGCCGAGACATAGGTCCACTCCGAATCAATTCGGCCCAATGAACCGTACGATACGGAGTATGTCTGATCCTCATATTTGAACAAAAAGGACGTGCTGTTCTCATGAAGTGCAACCTCTTCCTTGAGCTGCTGTTCAAAAGCAGCATTCTGCTGACTCCCGCCCGGATTACCGGTGACCAGTGTATTTCCTTCCTGATCCATGAGAAAGGTTAATCCTTCATCATATGGAGTAAGCGTTTTCAACAGGCTGGCGACTTTCTCATTGTCCAAGGTAATGATCAGAGCACCGAAAGGATTATTGTTTTCGCCAGGGATCTTATGTACTAGAACCAGCGCGTTGCTTGCATCGGTATGCAGCAGACTGTTCTCTGTGGAAGCTGCAGGTCCACTACTTATGCTGGATACCCAGTCTGTCCAATACACGTGATTACCCATCGATAGATAACGGTCATACGCTTGTATTTTTGCATTATCTTTTAACTCATTATATTCCCGGTTAAACAGGATCGGTTTCGGTTCCTGCAAATACAGCTGCGCAGACTTGATCAGGGGATGCGACCCTTCCAACACATATAGTGTGGTTACGATCTCCTGCGTTTCATTAAAATAATATACAAAGTCCAGCGTTCGCAGAGCATTGCCAAACCTCGGTTCAAAAGCCCAATGCGACAAGGTCATCTCCAGATAGGCCAGTTGGTCGTCCACATTGCGTGCCCGGTTCTCGATCTGGTTCTGATGCATGCGATTGAATTCATTTTCCATCCTGCCAACGACCAGTTGGTACATCACAATACCTGTAATCAGTCCGGGAATGCTGGCAATAAGCAAAATAATAATCAGACTGTTCCGGTAAAAACGCCCCTTATGACGTCCAGGCGTGAACCCGGGCAAACGCATAAGCCGATCCGTAGACCTTTCTCTTTTAGCCGTTTCCATCATCGCTCACCTGCCTGCTTGCATGTAGTCTGACTGTCATGGGACTCCCTCAACTCCCCTGCTGATTGGTTTTCATGAGAAAATATGGATGAAATCCGTTTCCTGTATTATACGCTCAATTTCCGGTGGAATGAAACGGTACGCAGCCGATCATTTTTTAACCAATGTTTTATTAAGATGGCAAAATGGATTACAATAGGATAAAGCAAAACATGAAGGAGGACTTTTTAATGAAAGAACAGACTTATTTTCAGGAACATAGAGAAAAACATCTGGCAGAATTGAACGAATGGTTGTCCATTCCAAGTATTTCGGCCATTTCGGCTCATAAAGAGGATATCAACCGTGCAGCTCAGTGGGCGGCGGATGCATTGACCCGTGCAGGCATGGAAAATGTAGAGGTTATTCAAACGGCTGGACATCCGATCGTCTATGCAGACCACCTGCATGCCCCAGGCAAACCAACAGCCCTGATCTATGGGCACTATGACGTACAGCCTGTCGATCCGCTTAACCTGTGGGATACGCCTCCATTCGAACCTACGGTTCGTGACGGAAAACTGTTTGCACGCGGTGCGACGGATGACAAAGGACAGATTTTTTTACATATCAAGGCGGTTGAAGCACTGCTCGCCGAAAACAAGGAACTTCCGATTAACGTGAAGTTCTGTATCGAAGGTGAAGAAGAAATCTCCAGTCCGAACTTACCCATCTATTTGAATGACAATACAGACAAGCTGCGTGCAGACATGGTATTGATTTCAGACACTTCCCTGCTCGAAAAAGGAAAACCGGCGATCTCCACAGGTCTGCGCGGCCTTTGCTCGCTCGAAGTGGATCTGAACACAGCCAACACGGACCTGCACTCGGGTTCTTTTGGCGGTGGTGTACCGAACGCACTGCATGCACTCGTTTCCCTGCTTGCTTCGCTGCATGATGAGCAAGGCCGCGTGAGCGTGGATGGTTTCTATGATGGCGTTCTGCCGCTGTCTGCTGAGATGAGAGAAGAGTTCGTGAAACAGGGATTCAATGAAGAACAGCTTCGCCAGGATCTCGGACTGGAGCAATTGTACGGCGAAGAAGGCTACTCGTTCGTGGAACGTGTTGGCGCCCGTCCTACACTCGAGCTGAATGGCGTATGGGGCGGCTTCCAGGGTGAAGGCACCAAAACCGTCATTCCGAAAGAAGCGCATGCCAAAATTACGTGCCGTCTTGTTGCTGATCAGGATCCACAGCAGGTGCTGGACCGCATCGAAGCTCACCTGCGTGCCCATGTTCAGCCAGGTGCAACACTGCATGTCAAACAAATCGAGAAAGCTTTTGCGTTCAATACGGATCCTACCGATCCGATCCTGCAAAAAGCGGCTGATGCATATGAGCAAGTGTATGGTGTTCGTGCCCTCTTTACCAAAGACGGCGGTTCCATTCCGATTGTAGAGAAGCTGTCCCGCGTACTCGGTGTGCCTGCCGTTATGATGGGCTTTGGTTTGCCGGATGAGAACCTGCACGCACCGAATGAGCACTTCAACCTGGAGAACTTTGATAAAGGGTTGTTGACGATTGTTCAGTTTATGAAGAGCTTGTAAAGTTGAAAGCTCATGTGAAAAATAAGTGCTGGGCAGTATGCTGAAGTGGCCGTTTCGGTTCCGAATCGTTCTTTCGATCGCTGTTATCCCCGGATTTCTTTGATTCCCTTTTTTCAAAGGGAGAAATCCCGGTGATAAACGCGAACGCTCCGCTTCTACAGAATCGATTTCGTTCCCTTCACTACTTTTGCAGCATTTCCCAAACTGATTTTACGATTGAGGCTATCTTTACATGTGGATAAAGTTTAAGTGCAATTAAAAAGAGTGTCCCGTTATGTTTATGACGGGACACTCTTTTTGTTGTTCGTTAGAGCTGTTGTAGTTGTGCATCGGCTCGTTATATTGTTTAACGAACTGAGCACGTTCTATTAGGTTAAATTACCATAGGGCAGGCGGTTTAATGAATCAGAGACGCGTTATTCCTCGCTGTGGAAGTATTTGGGATGAGCAAACATTGCATTAACGTGACTGAAGTTAACTTTTGCATTCTGCTTGCATCCTGACTATAGGGTGGCATGGATTCGTTCGGATGCATTAGGACTGGTGAAATACCAAAAGAGAGACTTCCCCCTTCGGGTAAATCTCTCTTTGTTTCAATCTCTTATGTTCTAAATGTCGTAAATCTCAGCATGTGCACAAGCTGCGTCAGATGCTTGATTTCCTGCTGGACTTTGGTGGTATCCGTACCCGCCATCGCCTGATTGGCACGCAGCGTTCTGCGGGTATTGAGCATGCCATCGATCAATTTCATGACGGTGTTGCGTCCACGATGATCGACAATCATATACTTTTTGCGTGCATCCAGCTCTACCCATACGATATTGTTGAATGAGGTAAACAGGTGTCTGCGGTACTGCTCCATATCGGTTTCATTGTAGTGCTCGCCATAAAAGGCGTAATAGCCGTGCACGTGCAGTTTTTCCGCCAGCTCTGTGAGGAAAGGATCGAATTCGAGCATAGCGTTACGTTCCATGTTTCACGCCTCCGTATGCGTGATCCGCAGATCCCGTCTTTTTTGAGACTATTTTAACATATTACTCACACAATTGCTTCTCAGGGGGAACCTTTCCCATCCGCTGGCTTAACCGCAGATCTGTCTGCCCTTCACCCATACACCCTCAATATTCAATTCCTCGTTCAGCAAAACAATATCTGCCTGTTTTCCTTGAACCAAGGAACCCGTACGATGATTGATCCCAAGCAGTCGCGCCGGCGTGAGACTGGCTGCGCGGGATGCAGCATTCAGGCTCATGCCCACCTCCTGTACCAAATAGCGGAAACCACGAATCATCGTCAGTGTGCTTCCGGCCAGTGCGCCTCCGTCCTTCAATCTGGCTACGCCTTCCTTCACAATCACGGGCAGGTCGCCGATTTTGTATTCTCCGTCCTCCAGCCCGGCAGCAGACATCGCATCTGTAATCAGTACGATCTGATCGGCAGACTGTTTGAGCTGGGCCAGGATCGAGATTGCCGCAGGGTGCACATGAATGCCATCTGCAATGACTTCAGCGCTAATTCGCGGATCACTCAGCACCGCTCCCGCAGCTCCGGGATTGCGATGATGCAGCGGAGTCATCGCATTGTACGTATGTACCGCATGATGCAGCCCGGCTTCAACCGCCCGCTCTACCTCTTCGTAAGTTGCATCCGTGTGACCGAGCGCTGCCGTAATCCGCTGCTGCCGCAGCCATGCAATGACTTCAAGTGCCCCTTCACGCTCCGGTGCCAGCGTCACTTGACGGATCAAGCCGGGATATTGTTTTTCCCATGCTTCCAGCCATGATACATTGGGCAGTACAATATGTTCCGGATTCTGCGCACCAGGCCATTTCGGACTGAAAAAAGGACCTTCCAGATGCACGCCTTCCAGCTGGGCGTATGGCATCGGCTCGGAACGATACCGATCCACTTCAGCCAGCACCTGATCCAATCTGTCCTTTGGAGCGGTCATGGACGTTGCAAGCATGGCGGTTGTTCCCTGCGTGCTGTGGAATGAAGTAATCTTGTCCAGCACTTCCTTATTCGCATCCATGAAGTCCTCTCCATTGCCGCCATGGACATGGATATCAATGAATCCGGGGACAATAACGCCCCCATCCGGTACAGGCAAGGATACCGCCTCACGATGAATCGATGCCGGCAGCCCTTCCGGTGAGCCGGCGTACACAATTTTTCCTTCGGTCCAGGCGAGCAGGCCGTCCTGCGCCAGACCGTCAGGCAGTACCATTTTACCGCGAAGAAGATAAATGGGGCTGCCGCTCTCTTTTCCCAAATGGGCTTTACTTGACTCGTTCATTTTACTAACCTCCCTGCGGCACGATCCAGCAGAACAACTACGTTCGGATGGCATTGCAGCAAAGAAGCCGGGCATTGGGTTGTAATGGGCCCCATAAAGGCTTCGCGAATAATTTCTGCCTTTTCCTCGCCACGTGCGATCAGCAGAATTTGTTTGGCCTTCAGAATCGTACCTACGCCCATCGTGATTGCCTGAGCAGGAACTTCATCGATACTTTCAAAAAAACGGGCGTTCGCCTTGCGTGTCTCTTCTTTGAGATCCACCACATGGGTGCGTCCCGTCAATTCGTTCCCCGGCTCGTTGAAGCCAATGTGACCATTATGTCCGATACCCAGCAGCTGAAGGTCTACAGGCCCACGATCATCCAGCCGCTGTTCATACATGGCACATTCCTGGTCCAGATCGGATGCCTGCCCATTCGGCACATGGGTTTTGGCCAGATCGATATCAATATGATGGAACAACTGCTCATTCATGAAGCTGCGATAACTCTCCTGATGCTCCACCGGAAGCCCGACATACTCATCCAGATTGAAGGAAGAAGCCTGTGCGAAACTCACCAGCCCCTTCTGATACAAGTTAATGAGCTGTTTATAAATGCCTACCGGAGAACTTCCCGTAGCGAGTCCCAGCACGGCCCTTGGTTTCGTTTGCAGCAAGCTGGCAATCAAGCCGGCACCTGTAACATTCAGATCTTCTTCATTTTCAAAAATACGTATGTTCATCTCTCAAGCACCTCCATTATGTTGAACTCGATAGGATTGTACATTGTGATACGATTGTTCCAACTTGGGAATAAAAAGGTCGAAATCAGCACTCACCATGCCTGTGAACAAAATATCAATGACATGCAGCAGCGCGATGCGGGAAGCCATATCTCCCCGTCTCATGCCTTCTTCAAGCGAAGACGTGAACAGCGGAATATCGGATACTGCCGCAAGTTTGTTGTTACCATAAGAAGTAAGCGAGATCGTGGCGGCTCCCGCCTGTTTGGCACAATGCAAGGCATCGATGGTCTCCGGTGTTTCCCCCGAGTAAGATACCGCCATGGCCACATCCCCCTCACTCAGTGAGGAAGCCGAAGTAATCTGCATATGTGAATCCGAGAAGGCGGTACAGCTTTTGCCGATTCGCACAAGTTTTTGGTAGAAATCCTGTGTAACAATCGACGAAGTGGCGACACCGTACAGGTCAATGCGGCGGGCGTGGCATAATAACCGAACCGCATGTTCCAATCTGCCCAAATCCAACAATCGGGTGGTATCCGCAATGGAGGCAAGATGGTTGGCTTCTATAGCCTCCACAATCTTGGACAAAGGGTTACCTGCCACGATATCCTGATAGGCTGTTTTGTCGGTTGAATGAGACAGCTCTGCGGCAAGCTTCATTTTGAAATCAGGGAAACCCTTGAAGTGGAATGATTTGCAGAAGCGGGTGACTGTAGCCGGACTGGTACCACTCTGTTGTGCGAGATAATTAATGGTCCAGCCCGGTATATCAGACGGGGATTGCAAAATGACCTCTGCAATTCGCCTTTCCTGCGATGGAAGTCCATCCAGCTCCTGCTGTAACGCATGTATGATGGCTGCCATGAGTTATCTCCTCTGAAAATAATTTTTATATTTTTATATAAATAAGAGAAAATTATTTTTATGATTTTATTTTAATCAAGCTCAATCTGCAAATCAAGAGGTTTATGCCATTATTGAAAAGAGAATTTGCTGTGAAGCTCCTTGAAGCTGACAAGACGTAAGGCTTATAGTTAATATGAAGGCAGATTATGAATCAGTGAAGGAGCACCTCCAAGTGAATCAACGACAACGTCAAAAGATCATCCCTTCCACCTGGGTCATGTGGAGGCCGGGACTATTATGCCCTGTATGCAATTGACTGGAAACGTGGCGGAAGATTAAGCTGGGAAGGCTGGGACCGCCTCGAAGATTTGCTGCAGTATCACATTCCGGTCAAGCGAAAAGCGGGAAGTCGAAAAACCGTTTCTCAACCAGCCGCCAAAATTGCCAAAAAAGCACTCTGCCTGCATCTGGATGAAACCGGGTACGAAGAATTGGAGCAGCTCTTTTATCAACCTTTTTCGAAGAGAAAATGGAGATCATTTATTTTGAAAGGATCACTTGATGTAGGAAGTTCGTTTCTTTTCAGGATATAAAAAAGCCTTCCCCTTATTCTTGTTCAAGAATAGAGAAAGACTTTGGAGTGAATTCAATTCAATTCCTTTAACTTAATCATATAAATTCAGGCTCAACTCATCTCAAAGGTTTGAAGTTCACAAGAAAAATACTTTAAATGTATTACACCTCAGATTAGTCCAAATAAAACTGTTCATCAGATATCCCAGTTTATCTTCTACAAGTGATTTTACAAAGTTTTCTTCTTAGAATCTCCTCTCGAGTTACTAAAAGAAGTAATTAACTATTTCCATTCATAAAACTCTAAATTGAACCATTACGCACCGTGCTCACTTCCTTCATCCTTGAGTAACTATGCTATAATAAAAATACTACATCCAAGCGAGGTGAAGCCGATGAAATGGGGAGAGATCACTGAATTGCATCCAGGTCGTTTTGTAGTGGTTGAAGCAATCAAGGCAAGCTCCAGCAACCGTATACGTCAGTTAGAGGATATGGCGGTGATTCAAGATTACGATAATCCGCAAGAAGCATGGAGTGGCTATAAAGAGTTGCACAAGCTCCACCCGACACGTGAGTTGTATGTATTCCATACGAGCAGAAGCGACGTTGAAGTTGTAGAGGAATTTTTCTCAGGAGTACGGCAGCGTACATGAAAATACAACTTCAGCATGGTTTACCTATCGTTTCCTTAACCTTGACCAAAAAGGATCAAACCATTGTATTACACAACGTTCTATTTGATACAGGCTGTGCGGCAACCGTTTTTGATACCGATAAACTCGCTGAATTAGGTATCCACATTGATTTTATAAATGGAAGAGCAAAGCGAATGTATGGAGTGGGGGGAACGAGCGAAATTTGCTATGAACAACGGATTCCCGACCTTAGCATTGAGCATGTTGCTTTGACAGATTTCCCAATTCAACTTGGTTCAATTCAAGAACCTTATGGCTTTGACGGTATTGTTGGCATTGATTTTATGATTAGAGCCTCCTGTAAAGTCGATTTTGAATTAATGGATATTCAATTCTCAACATAAGCCAAGTGATAACTTTTGGATGGTTGTCATTATATGGCTTATTTTTGTATAGCCAGCTCTCTATCCCGGAACAGTCGATCATCCTATTTGAATAAGCTATAGTCCAATAGCATAAAAGCCTTGCCCCATTCTTCATGATAAAGAATAGAGAAAGGCTTTCATGCTGCTTCAACTTCCTAACTGTTATTCGCGTCAGATCTTCAGTTCTCCGAGCTTAATCAGCTCTACAACTGCTTGCGAACGACCCTTAACATTGAGTTTCTGCATCACATTCGAAATATGGTTACGCACCGTTTTCTCGCTGATGAATAACTGCCCTGCGATGTCACGCGTCGTTTTGTCCTGAACCAGCAATTCGAATACTTCGCGTTCACGGTGGGTCAACAAAAATTTGCTTTTATGATCGATACCCTTCAATGTTCACCCCTCCTTGCTCGGGTTGTGTTGGTGTAACAAGGTTAAGGGGATACAGTCAACTCATCTTATGTCAGGTCAAGGGCGATGGTTCAGTTTTATGAAAAAAATGGGCAGTCATTTTGTTCGTTATAGGTAAAGGAAGAGCAGTATAGAGTTATGTAACCTGTGCATGTTGCAGAGTTCAGTTTATGAAACAAAACATGCCTCTGCCACTGATGTTCCCATCCGCGCAAAGGCACATTTGTTCAGCTATCTTCTACCGACCATTATTAGGATTCATGATGCCATCATTATTATTGTTGCGGTTCATCATGCCATCACCGAGAATACCGTCACGGCGCTGATCCATCGCATTGGTTGGGAAAATGCGCTCAACCATCGACTGGAACGTATCAATCATGCCGCTAACCGGCTTTCCGTTCCGAATATCGTCGGCATATGTCTGCACATGATCAACGAAATCCGGATTGGCGGATACATAGACATTCTCCACATTCGGAGCAAACTGCTTGATTTTTGCAGCAACTTTGCCTTTGATCTCTTCGGACGTGTTGTCATCCGAGTTGTCCTGGCGCTGCCCTGCGTTCTGTCCCTCACTCTGCATACCATAGCGGCCATCACTCATCGTGCGGTCTCTGCCCGTATTCGTCAACCCGCGCATCATGCCGATTGTTCCGGTACCCATGGTTCCATAAATGCTGCGGTCGTTCCCCATATGACTGCGGTCCGTAGCCGAACCTGTGTTCAACCCGGGAGCGATACCACTAGTCGTGTAGGGAGACATGGTTCCATCGCCTGCATGTACACGCATACCACCCATATCCTGGTTCATGCTCTCACTGCGCATGGTTCCGCTTGCGCGATTACGTATCGTACCGTTCATGGTGCTGTTCTGGTTACCTCTACCGTTCCCATTAGCTTGACTGTCCATCTTGCCATTGTGACCGTCTGTCAGGCGGACAGCAACATAAGCGTTACGGTCTGTTAACAGGACATTGGCCGACTTGATTTCTTTCATTTCGGTAATTCGCTTCGCCAGTTCATCACTGGATTTCAGGTCAGTGACATTGTGCATACGATAACTTTTGGCACGAATTCCATCCATTCCATTGGTCTCCACACCATAACGATTGAGCCCTCTAACTTCCTGGCCCGCATTATTGGTTTGCAAATTGTTGTTATCCCGGCCATCACCACAACCTGTTAATCCGGCCATTACAAAAATCGCTGTAGACAACGATAAGCTGATTGCTTTCGCCTTTTTGGCTGCTGGCATGTCTCATCCTCCAATGTGTATGGTTTAGGTCACAACGTTAGGATGCGCTTCTGGTTTCCCCGATATGCTGAAAGGATTTGGTACCCGAGCCTGCAAAAATCAACAGAAAAAAGCGATGCTTGCACTATACGTGCTGCACCGCTTTCTATAAACTTTTCCGTACTATCTATCCGGATTCCCGTTCCTACTCGGCAGATGACGTGGAATCTTCGCCTGTGGCTTCCGTTGATGTATCTGACGCCTTCAGCGTATCAGGGAAGTTCTCCGCATCCTGCAGAGTATCTGCCTGAAGGGCGTATGCCCACTGACCGTCTGGTGTGATCACATAGATCAGATCCGGTTCGGATGGAAGGGTAAGCCCCCGATAAACGTCTGTTACGGTCTCTCCATTTACAGTCTGCTCCACAGAAAGTGTAAACCGTGGCACTGTATCTTTCAGTTCAGAAGCTTTACGGACATCGTCCGCAGTGGACAGGTTTTTAATTTTGCCAATAAGAGATACAGCATCTGTGGATTCAATCGGTTCACCATTCAGCGTCCATGTCCGCTCGGTGGCACCGTCCTCCGCAGCCGACTTCAGCATCCAGGTTGCTGCTTCGCCTTCCCATTCCAGGGAGGTGACATTCGTTTCATCGAGATTAAATGGGGTCGTATCCAGCAGATCACGTCGTGTCAGCTCCATATTGCCAATCGTTTCCGACTGAACAGCAACGACAGGACCGGAATCTACCTGCACATAACGTGCGTCATCTGCAGGCAGTTGCCCACCGATTGTCAATGTGATGTCACGGCTATCCTTCAGTTTGATATCCAGACGCGTTGCATTCGAACCCAGGCCATACTTCTCGAGATCAGTCGGTGTCTCTTCCACAACCAGTTCCTGATCCGCACCGCTTAGCGCTTCAAGCCAGCTGCTGATCGTATAACCGTTAAGCGGGTATGCCTTGGGTTCCACCATGCTCCACACGCCATCTTTCAATTCCAACGCTGATGAAGAGGGAGAAGCCTCTGCTTCCGTCGTGTCTGTACTCGGTTCATGGATGATAATGGACTGTACGTCATCAGACTGAATGCCGAGCAACTTGACATTCTCTGCTTCCTCTTCGCGAAAATAATTCTGATTGGCCGCATAAACCCAGCCCACAATCAGTACCAATACGACCAAGACTGTCGGGACCCATTTTTTCATACGCGTCTGCGCCTCCACCATAAGAATACACCTATGATAACAAAGATGAGTGGGAAACCCACAATGGCTACGAAGAAAATCGTTCTGGCCTGCTTACCATCCAGGTAGGCAACTTCATAACCAGCCTGCACACGTGGACGAATCGTCACTCCGTCCTCTTTTTCACTTAAATAGTTGACGGTATTCAAAATAAAGTCACGGTTCCCGCCATTGCCAATCTCCGAATCCTGCATGAAAATGGATGACCCCAAAATCACGGCTTTGGGTTTGCCATCGGTCGTATCCGCTGCATACCCCAGTTCAACAGGACCCTGAATATCCTGATCCGGATCATTTGCAGTTTCATTTTGCAGCAAACCTTCAATATTCGTCTCGCCATAACTATCATTCGAAGAATGAATCAAAGGGGACAGGGTATACTTTTCCTGCTCCTTGCTTGTCAGGGCAATGGATAGGGATAACATCGGATATAGTTTGCTATCCGACAGTTTGTCTGTAATTGCATGCGTACCGTACTCCGGCACGACCCATAACGGTCCCATCGTGCTGGCTTGCTGGTTGTCCACCATAACGGCATGTTCATCCACAATGCCATAATCAGCCATAAGGGTGTCAATGTTTTTCCAGCTGGATTTCATATCCTCCACAAAACCAAGGGACATCATGAGTTTGCCCCCATTGCTCAAATAGGTTCGAATCGCTTTTAATTCAGCATCACTGATGTCACGCTGCGGTCCGATGATGGCAAGTATATCTGCATCTTCAGGAACTACTCCTGCCTGACTCAGCTGCAGCTCTTCTGTTGTGATATTGTTCTGTTCCAGGGACGATCGCAGTGTGGTCAGCTGATCCAGACCAAGTTCCTCATGCCCTGTCAGGAACACCATTTTCTTCATTTCGGTGGAGGACAAATTCATCAATGCCTGTGTTAACTTTTCCTCCCCTGTAAACTGGTATGACCCATCACTTCCATCCCCAACTGCTGTGAACAGACTGGCAATATCAACGACTTTGTACTGATCTCCCTGTTCCAGGACGATCGAACTGCCTGTGATGCCATACTTCGAAGCAAGCGTCGGTTCTTGGGTAAGATTAAATTGTTCCATCTTCAGCTTGCTGTTCCGCTTGGTATACTCCTGAACCATGTCAGTCACTTCGCGATTCAAGACGGTATTATTCGCATTTTCAACCGTTAATACCTTAATGCTGACATCATCCTTTACATTCTTGATCGCGGTGAGAGACTGGTCCGATAAGGTGTATTGTTTGTTTGATGTCAGATCCAGCTGGAATCCGCCAAGTGAATTCAGAAACAGCGTAAGCAAAATAAATATGCCGATGACCGCTACAGACAACACTGTACTGTTGGTATGACTTAACCATTTTTTCATCTTCTCACCTCCACCGCTTCCGTTCCACGATTTGAATGCTGAGTAGCAGGAATACACCTGACAGCGTTACATAATACAAGATATCCGGACCACTGAGCACCCCCTTCGTGAAGCTGTCAAACCGGTTCGTCAGTGCAAATGGATCAAGCCATTGCTGTAAAGCGGATCCGGTATTGCCTGCAAATGAATCAAGCATCCACAATACGAGCAAAATAATAAAACCGGCTACCGCAGATACCATCTGATGCTGGGATAACGTTGATGCAAACAATCCAATTGCCATCATGCTTCCGCCTAAGAAAAAGAGCCCCAGCGCCGACAGCCATACAGAGACCAAGTCCAAATCTCCAAAGAATGACATGATGAACGGATAGACCAGACTGCACAAGATCAGCACCAGCAGAATGGCCAGCGAAGCCAGATACTTACCAAATATCACTTCCGTCACCCGAGCCGGCGAGGTCAGCAGCAGTTCATCCGTTCCCTGCCTGAACTCCTCTGCAACCAGTCTCATGGTCAATAAAGGCACCACAAACAGTAACATGGATAAGGTATCACCCAGAACCAGACGATAATCCACGATACTTGGCTGGTAATACACGAAACTGGAGTAGAATAATAAACTTGTCATCAATACATAAACCGCGAAGGCAAAATACGACGTTGGTGACAGAAAATACGCCTGAAGTTCCTTGTTGCAAATCGCCATCATTCGTCTCATTTGGATTCCTCCTCTGTGGGGGAAACCGCCGGTTCTTCCTTCATGTCATTTACATCGGATGACTCAGCATCTGTTTCCGTTGTAGTCAGTTTCAGGAAGATCTGCTCCAGACTGAGATTTTCCTTTCTCATCTCCAGAATGGGCAATCCGGCTCCTGACAATAGGTAAAACAGCTCTTCCCGGAAATCGTCTGGCGATTCACCGGTAAGCAGCATTCTGACCGTTTCTTGCTGCTCTGTGCTGCGATTTCCGTCCGATGGTTCAATGACTTCACTCCGCACCTTCTCCCAAGGTGCCAGCAAGTTATGTAATTGCTGCTCTGTTGCCTTAACTTCAATGGATACCTTAAACTGGTCACCCATTGATGAACCGAAGTGTTGTGGTGAACCGTCGAGTACAAGTTGTCCCTGATTAATGATCAACATGCGATTACATAGCGTGCTTACTTCAGGCAAAATATGTGTGCTTAGCAGCACCGTGTGATTTTGGCCGAGCTCCCGGATCAAATCACGAATCTCAATAATCTGGTTTGGGTCCAGTCCTGATGTGGGTTCATCAAGTACGAGCAAATCTGGCTTGTGAATGATGGCTCCTGCCAGTCCAAGACGCTGTTTATATCCCTTGGATAATCCGCGCACCAATTGTTTCTCCCGTCCCTGAAGGCCCAGCCTGCTTACCATCTCACTGACCCGCAGTTTGATTTCACGTGCCGGGACATCTCTCAGATTCGCGACAAATTTCAGATAGGACTGCACCGTCATGTCCGGATATAGGGGCGGGGTCTCCGGAAGGTAACCGATCTTGGAACGAACAGTCCGGCCTTGATCATGCACCGATTGGCCATCCACCACGATCGAGCCGGCGGTGGGCTGCAGGTAGCCGGTGATCATGCGCATTGTTGTTGTTTTACCGGCACCATTGGGTCCCAGAAAACCAACAATCTCACCGCGCTCCATTGTGAAATCCAGTTGATGTACGCCGCGCCGTCCATCATACACTTTGCTGACCTGTTTCACTTCGAGCACATTATTCATCCTTTCCCGTTAAAATACCCGTGTGCCATCAAGCGATTCAGATGGTCAACACGGGAAGCTCCTTGTATCTTACGGGTTGTATTCTAAACCCAGCTTAATGACACTTAAAAAAAAGATTAAAAATTTGTGTCTAAAATGTGAACAAATTAGGTTTCACCCACACCCTGTGCATTGGGGCAACGTACCATACAATACAGGAGTCAGCATTTTGCATAATTCGATTCCACTCGCTCCAGGGTACAATATATAGACCATTTCGATCTATATATTGAAGATTGGAAGTCGCTTATTGGATTTATACAAAATGCTCAGGAGTATGAGTTCCTGCACAAAAGTCAGAGGGTGAACCGTGTGAAAGTATTATTCACGTTTTTTGTACCAAGTGGTGGCGTGGATACCTTGAACCGATTGCGGACAGCCGTTCTGCAACGTCATGGAATCGAAGCGCATGTATTATATCTCTACACAGGCTCGGGATTGCAGAACAACAGCGGCACTCCGGTCTTCACCGCATCCAGTGATGAGGAGATACGTTTTTTGGTTCACAGTCAGCGTTATGACGCCATCATTGTGACCTCGGACATTAGCATGCCTGGAAGATTGAGAGGACTCGGATATACAGGACGAATTATATTTGAAGCCCAAGGTCTCGGAACGCGGGATCAGGCTCTGGAAACGATACAGATGGCGATCCCCTACCTTCAGGCCCACTGCGATGCTGCTGTTCTGCCTCCTACCGATCACTTGCTCGATATGTTTATTCATATCTGTCCTTGGCTGCACCGGTTTGTTATCCCCAATATGCTGGACACCGATACGTTTGCTCCAGTCTCCGTGGATGCACCACCCTATCCGGTTCTGGCTTGGGTTGGACGGTTGGAACACAACAAAAATTGGCGAGAATACTTGAGCATATCCAGTGAAATCATCAAAAAAATTCCTGAAGCCAGACTGTGGCTGTTTCACGATCCCAGCTTGGCCAATCCCGAAGATGAAGTGATGTTCCGCCACTTTCTGGCTGAATACGGACTGGAAGATCGCATTGGCATTTTCATCAATGTTCCTCACTCCCAGATGCCTGCATTCTACTCCATGATTGCGGCTTCCGGAGGAATCATGCTCTCCACATCCCTTCTTGAGGGCTTTGGTTATGCAGTTGCAGAAGCCATCAGTTGTGGTTGCCCGGTACTCAGCACTGATTCGGATGGAGTACGTTCTTTTATCACACATAACAAGACCGGAAAATTCTATCCTCTGGGCGACGTCAATGCAGCAGCAACTGAAGCGGTCGAACTCATGCGTAACCAAAAGTTGCGTCAATATATCCGTACACAGGGCAGAGAGCACATGACCGTCTCGTTCTCACCAGACCGGTATGCCACATCCTTCCGGGAAATGATGACAGCCCTGCGCATCTTCTCATGAGTACCGCAAAAAGGCAGTTCAGGAACCCTTTCTGAACTGCCTTAGGTTGGTTTAAATATTTAATTTTTCTAGTCTGCCAACTTAATCATCTGATGCTCGGAGAGCACGCCAAGCGTTTGTCCATCAGCGCTTCTGCAGTACACCCGCACCGCCAGATGATAGGGTCTGCTTTTATTGCTGATGATTCGCAGTTCCCACATGCTGGATGAAACATTCAGGTTATGAATGATGTGGTTACGGCTGCTGCCGGTCGACTCTGCTCCAATATGAAAGATATGTCGATACAACTCTCCACACGTTGGACTGATCCCGCCGACATATACGTCCGCCCCGTCGTCCCCTACGAATGCAATTTCCACATCTACGTACTTAATCGGAACAGCAGTTTGAAGCATGCCCTCATGTACTTCCATTACATATGCACCCACATTGCGCCTCCTTCTGCTTTGTACGACCTGTATGTATTTTATGCAGTCGCTCATCCTATGCCAGTTGCATTCACCCATTTTTGACAGATGTACCTCCCTGCCCGGCCTTCAGCACAGCTTCTTTCATAGAATACAAGGATAGCAGAACCGCCTGTGCAGGCCGTGACAAGGAGGTACTTATGAAAGTTCTGCTCGTTACCTACTGGGAGCTTACACATATGGGAGGCATATGGACCTATGTAAAACAGCTCGCTGACAAGTTGATGGCACTTGGCGTCGAGGTCGATATTATGGGTACGAACGGCGCGAAAAATGAAGTCTATATCCGCAACCTGAATCGGACATTTTCCAAGGATAACGTTTGGCCCATGCTCCAAGCCAAGCTCAATCCAACCGTTCTGCCACAATTCACAGCCGACTCTCTTCTGGCGTACTACGAACTGAACCGATATGCATTTGAAATGGCTGCTGCCTATCTCGGTGTAGATCAATACGATATCATTCACGCACAAGACCCTGTTGCAGCTGTGGCGATGAAGCGGATTCTGAAGAATAACACCCCCATGGTAACTAGTTATCACGGGGCACTTGCACGCGAAGCCTTTTACGATGCACAAAATACCAACCCGCAGCTCACACTCCCGGCATATTTACAATCCAAACGAGGGCGTTATTTCCTCTCATTGGAGCAACGGAGCGCTGCACAATCCGAGCTGATTCTGGTCTCCAGCCACTGGATCAAGAGTACACTGACATCCCTGCAGGTTCCGGAAGAGAAATTCCGCCTTATTCCTTATGCTGTCGACCTTCCTGCCTACCGCGCCCAGGCAGCGGTCCGGTTCCGCCAGCGCCCGCCGGCAAACAAAAAAGTCATTGCCTTCACAGGCCGGCTGGAGTTCATCAAAGGCGTTCATGTACTGATTAAGGCTCTGGCCAGCCTGAAGCAGATGCGCTCCGATTGGGTCTGCTGGATTGCGGGAGAGGGGAATCTGATGGATGATCTGCGTTCCCAGGCCAATGATCTTGGCATCGGAGACGACATTGTATTTTGGGGCAAATTGGACAACATCCCTTCGTTCCTGCGCCGTGCCGACATTTATGTTCAGCCCAGCCTGCAGGATACGCAGCCCTTCTCGGTAACGGAAGCCCAGCTCGCCGGACTTCCTGTCATTGTAAGTGGCACGGCAGGCATGCCAGAGATGGTCGAGCCCGCACATACCGGCTGGGTTGTTCCGCCTCAGGATGCTGATTCCCTGAGCGCACTCTTGGGCGCCCTTTTGCAGGACGATGCCACCCGTAAACGGGTAGGTGCACAGGCCAAGGCTTGGGCGGAGCAGCATCGCTCCCTTGAGGAGATGGGCATGCGCACGTTACAGGTTTACCAAGAAGCAATTCAAAAAGGAGGTCATCGGCTATGACACTGCTGGTACCGAGTGATCTATACAATGGGTGGTTCTCCGTCCCTGTCTCGACGGCACATATTGAAGTGGACTACGCGACCATGAATGGATTAGTACAGAAGCTGCCCCAAGAGTACACTTTGCCTGACCCGGAAGCCCTGGCTATTATGAACTCCAATGATTGATGTATGTTTGGAATACACATGACATGTAGAGGGCTGAACTGGACTTACTTGTTACAATAATACGGATCATCCTGGCCCTCTTGGTACAAGAGGGTTATTTCCATTGGAGATGAAATTTAAAAATGAAAAAAGAACATGCCAACTGACCCCATAACACGGGATGACCAGATAGCATGCTCTCTGTTCTACTCTTTTTCAAGACGAAGTCGTTCGTTTCACCGTTCCAACTCTTACTGCCAATAACCGCCGACCTGAAGCAGATTAAGCAGGATCGGCCGATGTTTGGCCTGAACCAGTTCCATTTCCGCTTTCAGTGCCTCAAAGTGTCTTTTCGTTCCCATCGAATCATGAACCCGATAACACATCAGAGGCTCATTGAAATAGAACAGTTCATAGACCGGAAACAGTCTTAGCCACATTTCATAGTCATGCGTATAACGGAACTCGGTGTCAAACATGCCGAACTTATGAAATGCATCCATCTCCAGCATCACGGTGCAGCCGTTAATGGGACAACCTTCCATCAGCACCTGCAGCATCTCCAGACGGCTGCCTACTTCCGGCTGCACCGTATCCATCCATTCACTGTTTGCATTCACATAGTGGTAAGCTCCATGACAGAACGATGCCTTTACGTTGAGCATAAATTTCAGTTGTTTTTCCACACGGTCCAGCAGCATCACATCATCGGAGCTGAGCCAGACAAAATAGTCACCCGACGCCCGCTTGATTCCTTCATTCAACGCTGTAGCCGTTCCACCATTCTCTTTCCGAATATATGTGATGCGCTCCATAAACGGCTCCAGCTTCTCCACATGCTGCGTAGAGCCGTCATCTACCACGATGACCTCGATATGAGGATACGTCTGGTTCAAAGCACTGTGAACAGCCTGCTCAATATAAGCACAATTGTAAAACGGAATGACAATTGAAACTTTCGGCTCCATCCGGGCCTCCCCTTTCTCCGCCTGTCTCTGCGAAAAACTGCTCCCCTTATCATATGAGGACACGGCCTTCAGTTCGCGGGCATATGTGATAGAAAATAAATACAGAGGGCATTATGGGCATTTTACATCCCATAACCCCCTCCGTCAGAATTACTCCATCTCTTCATCCACCCATAGCTGCAATTCGCTGCAGCAAAGGTTCCCGATATCTGGACCACACCATGGAGGCCTCCTTGCCGATGGTCTCTGCATGACGCACCGACCCCATCCCGCCGTGCCAACGGTATGCCGTAAGAGGTTCATTCAGGTATGGAAAGCGATGCCCATTCAGCAGAATTCGCAGCCAGAGATCCAGATCATGAGTATAAGGCAGCAGCTCATCAAAGAGACCTACCGCACCAAACAAATCCTTGCGGATCATGACGGTACAACCATTGACGGGATTGCCATTCACGAAGCGGCGCAGCCATTCGATCTCTGACATCGGTTCTGCGCCACCATGCAGCTTGGTAACCGCGGAATGTTCATTAATGTAATGAAAGTTGGTATGTGAAGCAAGCACATTTTCCCGCTGCATGAACTCCACCTGATAACGAATTTTATCCGGATAGAGGAAATCATCCGAGCTAAGCCAGACCACGTAATCTCCGGACGCATGACGGATACCGTGATTAAGAGCTGAGGCTGTTCCGCCATTGCTTTTGCCAAGAACATAGATTTGGGGCAGGTATGGCTGGAGAAGCTCCGCATGCCTAGTGGAGCCATCGTCCACCACAATGATTTCTACGTTGGTGTACGTCTGGTTGATCGCGCTTTGGATCGCCTGCGGCACGTAAGGACAATTGTAGAATGGAATGACAACCGACACTTTGGGATTCATTCTGCCCTTCCTCCTTGCTGCCTGCGTACATCGCTCAGAATGTCCTGGAGGGATTGAGCAAACGGAATCTGGGGCTTCCATCCCAGCTTGCGCAGCAGCGATAACTCCTCCTCCTTGCCAGCCCCGTCCGGACCCGAAGAGGCACCGTCCCAGCGGACAGGTACTACCGCCTCCGTCATGGAGAGCAATGTATCGGCGATTTCACCCAAACTGCGCTCCGTCCCGGAAACAACCGGATAGACAGTCCCGGTGGCTCCATGTACAAGAAGCGTGGCATAGGCCCTGACTGCATCCCGTACATCCAGAAAATCTCGTGTATTATCCCGCCCGGATAGGCGAAAAGCTTCACGCTTGCCCTCCTGCTCACAGGCGACGATGTGCCGTGCAAGCAGGGAACAGATGCCTGTGGATGGGCCAGCACCGATCAGATTCCCCGGCTCAGCCAGCATGATCTGCTGACCAAACAGGGACATCCAGGACAAGGACACCATCTCCTCCAGCGCTTTGCTGAGACTATAAGGGTGCGGCGGCTCCGGGTTTCGGCCCGGTTCAGCCGTGTATTTCAAGCGGGAACCTACAATGACGGTCCGTGCGGACGGACAGCTCCGGAGAGCATCCAGCAAATACAGCACAGCCATCACATTGGTCTCCAGTACAAGCAGCGGATCCGACCAGGAGTCCGGGACCGAATTTTTGCCTGCGAGGTGCAGCACGTAATCCGGCTGCACCTCGTCAATCAGTTGACGTACTTGCTGTTTATCGTTAAGGTCACAGACGTGTACGGCAACGCCTTCGCCAAACGAATGAACACCTGCTCGCCGCACCACGGCTGCAGCCTTGGCACCGACGCTCTTAAAATATGACACAGCGTGCCGTCCGGTAAAACCGGAGGCACCCGTAATTAGCACTTTCTTGTCAATCAGCTCTGCTCCATCCATAATGCCAGCTCCTTCAGCATCGTAGAATAATCCGGAAGGTCTGTCTTCACATCCTCACGTGTGGAAACGAGGGTACGATCCTGCACAAGACTGTCATCAGGCACAATATTCACATCCTGCTTGTTCCAGGTCTGCTGGAAAAGAAGCAGCAGATCGTGTTTGCTGACAGGTGCCGGATGTGCCAGATGAATCAGGCCACTGACGGGTGACGCCAGATAATGATCCACCCATTTTGCCAGTTCAAGTGTAGTCACTCCATTCCAGAAAACACGTGTATACCCGCCCACTTCACCCGTGCGGGACATAAACCAGTTCATCAGACCAATGCCGCCCTTCCGGATTTCCGGTCCAATAATGGAGGTTCGGATCGTCAGGTGTCCCGGGTCATGAACTTCGCCCAGTGCCTTGGTAATGGCATAAGCAGATGTGCCATCCGTGACATCGTTCTCCGTATACGAACCACGGTCCCCGCTGAACACACAGTCCGTGCTGATATGAATCAGTCGGGCACCAATCGTATCGGCCACCCTCCGCAAACGATGCGGAAGGAAGCCGTTAATGTGATACGCGGTAATTTTATCTTCATCTGCGAAGCTGTTCAGCACACCAACCGCGTTAACGATAACATCCGGGTGCACAGCTTCCACCAGACGATCCACCATATAACTGTCGTTCACATCCAGCAGCAGCCCATTCGGGTCGGACACGTCCCGGGTGGTATAGAAGACACTGTGCACGCCTTGACGGCGGAAATAGTCGACCATAACATGGCCGGCCATTCCGTTTCCCCCAAGTATCAGGAGCTTCATGACAGAAATCCTCCGCGTTTCAAAATGTCGCGAATCTCCTCTTTCGTCATCAACTGATGTTCGGAACTGAAGCTGCTAAAAGACACTGGAGGGCAGTTGGTGTAATGTTCACGCAGTCCCGGTATGCCCAGTGTAGGGAGAATGACAAGGTACTGTTCGTCGTAAACAACGGTTGTCATGCTTTCGAATTCACTCATCAGAATTTCATGAATTTTCTCACCTGGTCGAATGCCGCGCTCCACAATGGCCACATTATCCACACCGGAATCTTCAATCAGCACTTCCGCAAGGTCCACAATTTTGCACGTAGGCATCGTCATGACAAAAATCTCACCGCCTACACTCTCCACGGAAGCCTTGAACAGCAACGTGATCGCATCTTTCAGTGTGAGGAAGAAACGGGTCATGTTCATGTCCGTGATGGACACTTGACCTTTCTGGCGGATCTGGTTTTTGAAGAGGTGCACAACACTTCCGTTGGTTCCGAGCACATTTCCACCGCGCACCGTTACAAACCGGGTGTTGCTGTGCAGCAGATTCGCATATACAATCAATTTCTCGCCGATCGCCTTGGTCATGCCATAGAAGTTCGATGGGTTGGCCGCTTTGTCGGTCGAGATATAAATGACTTTTTCAACCTGGTTTTCAATAGCAGCCTCAATCACGTTCTGGGTTCCAATCACGTTGGTTTTGAGCGCTTCGTAAGGCTGATCTTCACATACCGGTACGTGTTTGAGCGCCGCCAGATGGAAGACATAGTCCACTTGCTGGCAAGCAGCCGTTAATGCTTCCTTATCGCGAATATCACCAATGCGGAAATGAAGACGAGGGTCCTCGAACTCGCGGCTCATGGCCACCTGGCTTGATTCATTGCGGGAGTAAACGATAATTTCCTTCGGCTGCTGAGGCAGCAGTTGAGCCACAAGTTCGTACCCCCATGATCCAGTACCGCCTGTCACGAGAATGCGTTTATTTTCAAACATGTATTTTCCCTCCAAGCAGAAATTTGACCACTTTACTGGATACATCCGTTGCTTTGTAACCCTGCGGGCACTCCCAGTCATTTGCCATCTCTGTCATGACCTTCACACATCCCGCAATGCGGGCTGCGTCCAAACCGGAGACTACGTTGCTGCCGCAGTCCACCGTTTCCGGACGTTCGGTTGTTCGCCGCATGGTTACTGTAGGCACACCCATGATGCAGCATTCTTCCTGAACGGTACCGCTGTCCGTAAGGGCACAGCGTGCATGACGTTCCAGCATGACAAAATCGAAAAATCCGAACGGCTCATGGAATTCTACCAGCGGATTCATCTCCAACTGCAAATGCTCTGCGATCCGGATGGCTGTGCGGGGGTGAATGCTGCAGATCACCCGCAGGCCATGCTCCTCCGCAACCTGGTTCAGACCTTTCATAATCTCCATCAGATGAGGTGGATGATCCACATTTTCTGCCCGGTGGGCTGTGACCAAAAAGTACTGCCCGGACTTCAGCTTCAGCTTTTTCAGGATTTTGCTGGCATTCACCTGTGCGTCATAATGGCGCATCACTTCATAGATGGGATTACCCGTCAGTACAATTCGCCGGGTGGGCACACCTTCACTGACCAGATGCTTTTTGCTCTGTTCGGTGTATGGCATGTTAATGGTCGATATGGCATCGATGACCTTGCGATTTTTCTCTTCAGGTACATCCAGATCGAAGCATCGATTGCCTGCTTCCATATGAACGACGGGAATGCCCATGCGTTCAGCCAGCACAGCACACAGTGCGCTGTTGGTGTCACCGAGCAGCAGCACTTTATCCGGCTTTTCCTGAAGCAGCAGGTCTTCCATCTGTGTGAACATGGAGGATAACTGGCGGCCCAGCGTGGCCGCTCCGTCCTGAAGGACGTAGTCTGGCGCACGCAGGCCCATTTCCTTGAAAAACTGACCGCTGAGACTTTCCGTGAAGTTCTGTCCTGTGTGCACAAGAATATGCTTGGACGCGTACTGGTCCAGCTTGGAAATGATCAGGCTGAGCCGAATAATCTCCGGTCTCGTGCCCAGCACCGTCATGATCTTCATCGTAATCCCTGCCTTCATCGTGTATTGGAACCTTTCCGGCGCGCCCGGCGCCTTGACTTGGCAGGCGTACGTTTGCGAGCCGTTGGTTTCGCCCTGTACAGATGCTTTCTCTTTTTATGAGTCGCCTTCCGGATCCGCTTTTTTGCTCTTGTTTTCCGTTTGCCAATCCGGCTGGCCGTATGCTTTTGAACCACATCAGCGGGTACAGGATCGCCTATGGCAAGCGGCGGAAGTGGAGAGATCGGTAATGCCTGAATCACGGACAGGGGGAACAAAAGTGCTCTGACTGCCCCTGGATTCAAAGCAAGGACGGTGCGCAATCCACCTTCTCCCCAGGTGTACACCGGGCCATTCGGTGCCTGAATGTAAGGGAACCAACCGGGGAACCGCAGTAACCACTGTGTCACCATCGTATGCATGCCGGCCCTGTAGGTTTCGATTCCATACAAGCGTTCCGCTTCTGCCCGCCCCCGCCAGGCGATATCGGACGCCAGCTCCGAGTCGTTCAGCAATGTTGTCGCCAAGGCGGCAAGTGCATTGCTGTCCCCCGGTGGAGCGAGAAATCCGCCGCTGCCTACCGTTTCGAGCAATTCCGACAACCCACCCTGGGCAAAGGCAATAACCGGTTTGGCAAAATAAATGCCTTCCAGCGCGGTCATGCCAAAGCCTTCTTTCACCATGCTTGGAATAACCACCATATCCATTGCCGTATACGCAAGAGATACATTTTCTTCAAAAGTCGTAAAGGTGAATCTGCGGGAATATCCTGACTTTTTCACTCGTGCCACGCATTCGTCATAGTACTTTTTATCTGCTGGCGCACCAATGATCCAAAACCTGGCTCGCGAATGGGTTTCACACAGCTGCAGAGCCATGTCAACAAAAGGCTTGAGCCCTTTGGCATCATATATAAAAGAAGAGATATAGCCGATACAGACATGCGAGGACCTGAAGCCGAGCTCCTTGCGCTTGCGTTCACGCAAATGCAACCAGCGGTCCGGGGCAGGCAGTGACGGATCCCAGGTTGGAGGGAGAACCGTCAGCTTCCCGGTCATGCCCGCATGTTTGAAAGGTGCAACAGCGGTTTCGGATATGCCGATAATCCAGTCCGAATACCGGTTTATCATCTGTACAGCCTCGTCGGTATGATCATTGATTTGGATAATCTCCGTAATCTTCCAGATCACCGGAATCTGCAGAGATTTGGCTGCAACAGCAGGCATCACATTCACACAGGTATTGGTTAATACCAGCGCAGGCGAGGTTTCCCTGATCAGGGAAACCACATCCTGGTAGGCCGGTGTGTGGCGAAGCAGTTCCGCATCATTTGCAATGCCCTGGTAGGGTGTGTACACACCGTGAAGCATCGGCAGAGAGCATATTTTGACCTGTATGCCGAATCTCCGCGCAAGTCCGGCCAGCTTGCCTTCCTGCGGGGCAACAAGCACGCAGTCGAAGATTGAGCCCATTTCCCTCATAAAATGGAGCAGAAGTTTCTCCGCTCCCGTTATACTTCGGGTGTTGCACACATGGGAAAACAACATCAGTTTCGGTTTAGTCGCCATGGCTGCACGGACCGCTGCATGAACATCATGCAGGGCTCTGTGCACACCTCCTCCCGACCGGAAATTAAGGGAATATAATCGTCAGCAATTCGTTAATTCTTCTGCCATACGTGTGATCCTTCAGCGTCCGTTCCAGTCCGCGAAGGGCTATTTCACGGCGCTCCTTCTCGTGGGTAAGGTAATATTCAACTTTATCGAGCAGCTCTTGGGGAGAGGAATATGTTTCGATCTCCACACCCGGCTTATAGAACCGTGCCAGGTCATCACGCGCATCGGTCAGCTGTAATGTTGCGGAAGCCGAGATTTCAAATGTTCTTGGATTCGGGGAAGCTGGTGGTATTTTGAGATGGTTGTTATTGACGGAATCGTCTTCGTGGGAACGGTGCAGGTTAATGACAATTTTGGTGCCGTTATATACATCATTGGTTTCCTGCGGACTCATCCAGCGTCCATGTTCAATCTTCTCGCCATAGGCTTCATGGTCTGGCAGACGGTCCCACCAGATGCCATTAAATACGGTATTGTGTGACATGATCTGAGCCATGATTGGATTGAAAAAGTATACCCGGTTCCAATAAGCCGATCCGATAAAACTGACGTCCCGGTGCAGCGGGGATGGAGTCGTAATGGGAAAGTAGTGATTGGTGAAAGCTGCAAACGGCAGGTAGTGTACGGACGCACAGCCGCTCTGACGGTACAGTTCCACACAGTTTAGCTCGAGCGTGAAGATATGATCAAAATGGTGAACGCGCTCCATCGTCATATCCGTGTAGTACGGATCATCCGTCAGCCAGATTGCGGTCGGAATGCCTGCCTGGCGAATCGCATCAATATGCTCAAGCGGAATATCCATGCCATCTAGTACCAGAACCAGATCGGGCCGATTTTGCAGCGCAATTTCAGAAACCGGCTGCCTCGGATCGGACAATGTTACCTGAGCAACCATGCCCTGCAGGGTCGCCATAATTGCTTCATCCAGCGGGGAATAAGGAAACCCTTTACCCGAAGAGACGTACAGGACATGGAGCTGCCGAAAAGGCAAAGGTTCCTGTGCACAATTGACAATATAGTTGGCACGCCCGCGCAGATATCCTTCTTCCTTGCCTGCATCATAACCGGCATGCTGCCCGTTTCTGCGGGCCTGATCAGCCAGGCTGAGCACTGGCGCATGAAAATTCCTCTTTTTACGGTGTTTGATAGACATACCGCCACTCCTCTTGTTTAGGATAAAGTTCGCTGTATTACGGGTTGGCTCTATACATGTTCCAGCAGCTGGGCGATCCGGCGGGTAAACGTATGCTGGTTCAGCGTAGTCAGCAGCCCCCGCCAGGCCATGGCTTGCCGTTCTTCCTCGTGCTGCAGGTAATACTTGATTTTGCGCTCCAATTCGGCTGCTGTCGTAAACGTCTCAATGTCATAACCAGGCTGGTAAAAGCGGGGCAAGTCATCACGCGCATCTGTAATCTGCATGGTGCCACAAGCGCTAATCTCATACGTTCTTGGATTAATGGACCGACCTTCCAAGTGATGCGTATTGCGATTATCCTCACCATTCTCGCAGGTTCGATGAATATTAATGACAATCTTGGCTCCATTGTAATAATCAACGGTCGTACTTGGATCAATCCATCCCTCATGGATAAACGGACCGAGTACATCCGATCGTGTCAGCCGCTGCCACTGCCCACCGGCAATGAATACTTTTTTGTTCGCCAGAAAAGGGGCCAGCTCATCGAACAAGGCGATCCGGTTCCAGAAGCCCGTGCCGATAAAACAAATATCATACTGATGCTGCGGAGCAATGCGACGTGGCTGGAACATGCCAGGATTCACGGCGAGTGGCATATAGATGACCCTGCTCGCTCCATTCCCCTCATAAAACGGCACCGCCGCTTCTTCATGAGTGAATACCAGATCATAATGCTTGCAAATGGTCGCCGTATCTTCTGTAAAATACGGATCGTCCACAAACCACACCGCTGTCCGCATACCGAGTGCCCGTATCCCGTTCACCTGCTCCAGGTGATCTGCAGGAAAAACATGCAATCCGTTCATGACCAGCACGATATCCGGTCTGTGCTGGCTCGCATCCTGCAGCATGGTTGCCGGCGATCCAACAACACATTCGCGTACAGATTGCTGCAGTGCTATGATGACACCTTCATCGATGGCATCAAACCCTTGCGGAATATACAATACTTTCATATCCCGCACGGTCGGCTCAAACATCTGCACTCGCTCCATCATGGCCTGACAGCCGCCGAATCTGCGGCCTTCAGCATATCCGCTGCGGTAGGCTATCTTTGCTTCCGAGAGCGGTCGGTGTCGTTTTTTTGCCACATCCTTCACCCTGTCTTCCTTTCAGGAGATTCCATTCAGATTCTCCCCGAGATTGGTCTTCCCTCTAAAGGATATGCCCCGGGGTCAGATGCATCATGGACGGGTGTCCTGCAAGGCGCAAAATTGGCGTCTGCCCTCCACATCGGCCTGCACGGGCATGTCCGCTTCTGTGGCCAAACAAATAACCCGGAGGGAAATGTCCCCCCGGGCGTCCTATGTGCTGGATCCGCTTCTATTGGTTTACTGAGATGCAGTTCTATTCGGTTACTGTGCCTTGTACGCCAGCTGATGTCCGTCCTCGAATCCCTTGGCGAAACCCGCGTTGAATCCCTCGTTGTACGCCTCGTTGTATCCCTGACTGTACGCGTTGTCCGGGTTCGGATCGGTAGGGGTAGCCGGGACGACTGGTTGTACGGGCTTCGGACTCCGGTGCCGTCGTACCGTACGTTTCTTTTTTTTGAGCCACGCACTACGTCCTTTAAGCGTGCGTTTGTGCAGGACACGTTTGCCCTTAAGGGCACGCAGCTTTCTGATTTTGCGCAGACGTGCACCACGGGCAAGCAAAGCTCTTTTGGTTCTAAGCCGCAATTTCTTCTTTCTTAACATATCAACATTCCTCCTGTATGTCCCGAACGATACGTATCGCATATTCGGGGTCTTTGAGCCACGGCAAGCCAGGCTCCCCATGCTGGATTCGCGCCAGCCTGATACCCGTAACCATACGGGACATTTCTTCCTGATACCGACTCAGCAGACGAATGTTCTCGGCCAGATTGCGGGCAGATACTTCCGAATGAGCGGTTACACTGGCTACACTGTCCAGAATACGAGCCAGTGCCTTCTGGCTGTGTGCAATGGACTCAATGAGGGCCAGTTTAACTTCCTGCTCACGCTGCAGCAGACTCATTTTCCCAAATCTCCAAGATCCATGCCGCCAAACATGTCTCCGTCCATCCCGCCTTCTTCAGCACGGTTATCCACCATCACAGCTTTCAAATTGTTGCAGAGTCCTGTTTCCATCCTGGTTAACCCTTCCAGCATTTCGACCAGCTGATCATGCATTTTCAGCGGCTCTGACACCTGATCACCATGGGTTAGAAATGCATCACCGTTCAGATGATTCAGCGCCCAATTCCGAACTTTCTCGGCCTCAACCGCTTTGGCCTCCAAAATCAGCGCAATGTTCCACTGCATTTTGGCTGCAGCATCCAGCATCAAAATGAGACTTTGTTCTCTGCTCATGTCTTTTCACCCGCCTTCCGGGCTTATTCTTCCTCTTGACCCGCCATCTCCCGCATGACCTGAGTCAGCGTTTCGGCAACAGCTTCTTCCAGATCTGCAAGTCCCCCCAAGTAGGAGATAATGCTTTTGTTGATTTGTCCAGAGCTATCCAGCAGACCGTCAACGCCATCCAGCTCCGGTTCGATGTCCGGCAAATGATTAATAATGTCAGACATCCGCACAGCGATCTGGCGTTTGGCATCCAATACTCGCGCGAGCTGCTGGTGTGAGTGTGCAATATGTGTGAGTATTTCATCAACTTTGCTCTGCATGGTCCTCCTCCTTACCGTCACGGCCTGCTTCACCCATAGAAAAACCCGGCCTATCAGCATTTGCCTGCTACAGCATATGCCGGGCCGGGATCGTCAGTTACTCCAGCTTGCGCCTATATCGTCAAATGACATAACTCCAGTCGGAGGAGTATCGGCTCAGGAATTGGCGGGTTCGTTCCTGCTTGGGCCTCAAAAATATTTCCTCCGGTGTACCCTGCTCCACCACATGGCCCCCTTCCATGAAAACAACCCGATTCGCCACTTCACGTGCAAAACCCATTTCATGGGTAACGACGATCATGGTGATCCCCTCCTGGGCGATCGAGCGTATGACTGACAAGACCTCACCGACCAGCTCCGGATCCAATGCGGAGGTTGGTTCATCGAACAGAATGACTTCGGGATTCAGAGCCAGCGCACGGGCAATCCCGACACGCTGCTGCTGTCCTCCAGACAGCATACTGGGATACTCATTGATTTTGTCCAAAAGTCCTACTTGTTCAAGCACACGCAGGGCACGTGCACGGGCGTCCGCTTTGGACATCTTCTGCGCTACGATCAGTCCTTCCGTGACGTTATCCAGAACCGTTTTGTGTTTGAACAGATTATAATGCTGGAAAACCATGGCCGTTTTCCGTCTGATCTGCACCATATCATGTTTACGCGCATGTTTGCAGTCCACGCCCAGATCGCTGATCTGTACCTTGCCTTCATCTGCGCGTTCCAGAAAGTTTACGCAGCGCAGCAATGTCGTTTTGCCAGATCCGCTGGGACCAAGAATGGCGACGACATCCCCCTGCTCCACGGTCAGATCAATGCCCTTCAATACTTCCTGCTTGCCAAATGATTTGTGTATATTGCTCAGTGTAATCATGAAACCCCTCCTTTGCTATAGATGGCAACCCGGCGTTCCAGCAGAGCAGTGATCCGTTCCGCGATGACAGTGAGCCCCCAGTAGATGACGGCTGCTGCAATGAAGGCCTCCAAGAACTTCAGACTGACGGATGCAACGACATCTGCCTTGCCGAGAATGTCCATCTGTGAAACCGTGAAGGCGAGGGTTGATCCATGCAGAAACCCGACAAACATGCTGCACAGATTGGGCAGTACAGCACCGATGGCCTGAGGGAGAATGATGCGCCGCAACGCCTGTGAAGTGCTCATGCCAACAGCGTGTGCAGCCTCCATCTGTCCACGATCCACAGCGAGGATACCCGAACGGATAATCTCGGACATATACGCTCCGGCCGTCAGCGAGAAGGCAATCAACACAAACACCAGAATGGGGATGGAGGCGGATTGAAAGGCCCACCCGTACCGGGCAGCCAGTTTGTCAATAATCATCGGTATGCCGTAATAGATCAGAAACAAATGCATTAACATCGGCGTCCCCCGCAGAAAGGACACGTAGAAGGCTGCCACAGGGTGAATCCAGCCAACCTGATAGATTCGAATCAACGCAGTGGCAAGACCAATTCCGAAACCTGCAATCAAAGGGACAATCGTTATGACCAGCGTCAGCGGCAGTGCCTTCAGAATTTGAAAAAAAGACGTATAAATAAACTGGAGATCAATGGACATATGCTCACCCCGCTATTCGTTTCAGGCGTTTAGCTCTGACCGCTGGCTTGTGCGCCGTTCTCTTGCGTTCATGACGCTGCAGTCTGTGCTCAGCAAGAGCAAAGACTTTTTCAAGTACAATGACAATGACATAATAAACAACCGACAAGCTGATATACACCTCAAGCGCATGTGACGTAGCCGAGATCAGCGTCTGCCCTCTGCCCACCATATCCATGACACCGATGGAAAAAGCGAGTGATGTGTCCTTGAGCGAACCGATCAGTGTATTCGCCATATTGGGAAAAGCCACGATGAGCGCCTGAGGGACAACGATCCGCCGGAAAGACTGGAACGTGGTCATGCCTGCTGCATAAGCAGCTTCGGTCTGGCCCTTATCGACACTGCGAACAGCTCCCCGAAATATCTCTGCAAAGGAGGCAGCATCACTCAGTGCATAGGTCACGATGACAAACAGCAGCGGGTCGGTTCTGGACAGGTCAATGCCCACTGGCTTGAGCAATTCGGGTAGACCGTAATAGACCAGAAACAGCTTGATGAGAATCGGTGTGCCTCGCATGAAAGATACATACAGGGTAGCGAGCTGACTCAGAACCGGAATCCGGTAGAGCCTGGGAACCGCCAGCAGCACACCACCCACCAGTCCAAGCACAATGGACCCGCCCAGTACAATCAGCGTTATATGCAGATACCGTAGCAGTTCCGGGATGAAGTCCAGAACCAAGGATAGATCAAATGATTTTCCCATTACCGCTTGCACACCTTTCTCAGGCTACTCTTCAACCGTATAATCCGCTCCAAGCCACTCTGTACTCAGTTTGCTTAATGTTCCGTCTTCCTTGATGGATTTGAGTGCTTCATCCACTTTGGTTTTGAGCTCCTGCTCGTCCTTGTTGAGGATGAAGTACACTTTGGAGTTGGAAAGGGCCTCTCCTACCGTTTTCAATTGGGCATCAACTACCTTGTTTTGATAATCGATCGCAAATTGTGTACTGATAGTAGCATCCACCCGGCCGGTTTTGATCTGGGTATTCGTATCTTCCCCTGCTCCGGAATAGACAATTTCAATCTCGCCTCCATTCGCTGCATTCCATTTCTCAGCGAGTACAGCCGCATTGCTCGTAGCACCCACAATCAGTTTTTTCCCTTTGAGATCTTCGATGGAATTCACATCCTGGTTCTTCTCACTTACGACCACTTTATTGGGGAAAATATTATAGGCTTCATCATTAAACAGGAACTTGGCCTGTCTCTCTTCATTGACTTCCATCTGGTGAGCGATCAGATCAATTTTTTTCGTCTCCAGACTTAACAGCAGGTTTTTGAACTCCATTGTACTGAATTCAAACTCATACTCGGGCAGCCGTTTATCAATCTCGCGAATCAATTCAACATCGTATCCTGTCAACTTGCCATTCTCATCAATAAAGCAGACATTCGGAAATTGTGTACCTGTACCCACGATAATTTTCTTCACTTTATCTTGACCGGATGCAGATATGGTATCTGCTTCATTTGAAGCATTGCCTGTGCTGCATCCTGCCAGCACCGCCAACATGGTCACGAACAGCAAAGCTGTCCGGAATGGATGAATCCCCCGCTTTTTAGCCATTCCCGATCTCCTCCACAGGCTGTTACAGCCGATATGATGTGTACTCCCATGCCTCCGAATTTTAACTAACCATTCTTACTTGTATAGTCGGAATTAGGTTGAACACAGAATATCACCGCGGGTCATCCTGAGGCAATATGAAGCCTAATAGGACATCCTGATATCGTTATAGAACTTCTCTATGCTGACACTTTCCCCTCAATCCATTTAATCAAAAAAAGCCTCTCCCAACCGGTCTGGCGGAGAAAAGGCTTTTTCCATTCATGATGTTATCTATCTGCGACTGGCCCATTTAATTTTACGTGCGACTTCCAGCCGCTGGGATTGCAGGAGGCCAATTCGTTTTTCAAATTTGTCGCGTTCATCTTGGGTGTGTGCTGCATGCAGCTGGTTGCATAGCCCCGTCAATTTGCTGTTGATATAATCCAGCCGTGTCCACAATTCCTCTTCTGGTGATCCTTGCTGCTCCGCCGTCGGCTGAAATATCTTGAGCTGATGGATAAGGGACTGCTGCCATTCCTGATCCTGAATTTGGATGGCAAAATGCAAAAGATCCAGATAATCGTCGATTTGCAACGATACGCCGCAATCAGGTTTAGTATTCATAGTCGTCTCTCTCCTTATTTCAGTGCTTGGCTGGAATCAGTTACTTCTATTTTACAGGAAAAGGGCTACTTTAGGCGAGGGTTGAAAGTACGAAATTTGGATTTTTTTTTTGGTTTTTTTATGCATCGGAGTTTTCAATACACCTATAGACAGATTGGATTGGCGTTATATATTCCTGGAAGCCTTATTATGATAAAATGACTCCACAAATTGATGATTCCACACGAAATAACTGGCCGTTGTAACATAAAACCCGCTTCAAGGAACATCCTTTGGGCGGGTTATCGTCGTTCCGTTTTCTCCGTATCAGCCTTGCATATGTTCAGGCTTTGTCATGGTGTGGCTGTCTCGTTAAAAGCAGCATAATAAAGGATATGATAATGATCGAACCGGTCCAAGCCCAGGCCATGGTCTGATTGCCGGAATCCACTGCAACATAGATTGCAGTAGGTACAGTTTGGGTTTTACCAGGAATATTTCCTGCGATCATAAGCGTGGCTCCGAATTCCCCAAGTGCACGAGCGAATCCCAATATGAAAGCAGTCATTAACGCACGTCCGGCAAGCGGCAGCGAAATGTAGCGAAACACCTGCCACTCATTCGCCCCCATCGATCGGCCCGCATCCTCCAGGTCCCCATCAATACCGCTGAAACCGGATTTCATGGTCTGATATACCAACGGGAAAGCAACGACCACCGAAGCAATCACTGCAGCCCACCAGGAGAAGATGACCGGCGCCGAAAAAACGGCTTCAATCCATTGTCCCAAGACACTTTTGCGCCCCAGCAAAACGAGTAACAGAAAGCCGACTACCGTGGGTGGAAGTACGAGCGGTAGCATAAATGCGGTTTCCAGAACAACTTTGCCCCGAAATGAGCGGCGTGACATCTTCCAGGCCACAGCGATGCCGAGTACGGCTGCAACTACGCTGGACAACAAAGCTACCTGAAGGGACAGGCGCACAGGTGACCAGAATGCCGTCCAGTCGATCTCATGCACATTCATTCCGGAACAGAGAATCCGTATTTCGCAAATACATCCAGCACTTCAGGCGTTTGCAAATACGTGTAAAATTGTTCTGCTTCTGTCCGGTGTTTCGTTTCTTCAATAATACCTACCGGATAATTAGCGGGTGTATAACTGTTCTTGTCCACCTCAAATGCGATGTTCACCTGATCCGAGGTCAATGCATCCGTTTTGTACACAAATCCGGCATCTGCATTACCCGTCTCCACATACTGCAGAACCTGTCTGACATCCTTGCCCTGCACCAGCTTGCTTTCGAGCTGATCCCACAGGCTCGCATTCGTCAGTGCTTCCTTCGCGTAGGTCCCTGCGGGAACACTTTCCGGAATCCCGATCGCTACGGTTTTGATCGAATCAGCCGTCAGATCCTTCTCGTTGGATACTGTATTTTTACGATCTGCCGGAACAATCGCGACGAGTGAGTTTTGCAGCAAATTCTTCTGGTCAGCAGGTGCAATCAAGTTCTCGTCCACCAGGGCATTCATATTTTTCGTTGCCGCTGATACAAAAATATCGGCAGGTGCCCCCTGTTCAATCTGCTGTTGCAACGCCCCCGATGCCCCGAAATTAAAGTTGAGTTCAATATAAGGATGGGCCAGCTCATAGTTGGTCTCGATTTCTTTCATCGCATCGGTCAAACTGGCTGCAGCTGAGATTGTTAACTCTACCGTTTCCTGCGGCTTGGTATTCTCTGCCGAAGAACCCTCTCCTGATGTCGCTGGAGTTGAAGACACGGGCTCAACTGCCGTAGATGAATCCGCGCTATCCGTGTCAGCACCACACCCTGCTAATACAAGTGCCAGTCCGAGGGACATGCTTCCCAGTATGTATCCTATTCCTTTTCTCATTTCTGCTCCTCCAGATCTTCCAACATGTTATGTTTGGTTATAACTAGTTATAATTAATTATATTTCATTATACATAAGATCGATTAAATAGGAAGGTCTAGTTTATACTGTCCTGCAGTTAATGGTATAGTACAAGAGACTGCACCATCCCATTCAACAAATGATGAATGATGTTGATGAACGAAAACATATATGCTTTTTGCCATCCTGAAGGAGGATCTTCACATATGACAGAGGAGCAATCCTATACCACTGAAGAAATATCCAAGCTGCTCAAAATTTCCAAACTGACCGTGTATGATCTGATCAAAAAGGGAGACCTCGTCGCTTACCGCGTCGGCAAACAAATGAGAATTGATGCCACCGATCTGGAAGCGTACAAACGGCGTTCCAAGCAGCTGCAATCCCCAGGGGGCCAGCGATCCGCTCTAAGCCATCCCTCAGGAGCCGTATCTGTAACCGAAACCCGTGAATCAGGTGATGCTGCAGCTGCACATTTATCTGACAAATCGGCCCCTTTATCCAGACCGGCATCCGAAGCTTCCCACGTTGTACCAGGGGATTCTCCTATAGCCCCTGCGGCTCGACATGTGGTCATTACCGGTCAGGATGTGAGTCTGGATATTCTGATGCGCCATATGGAGAAGCAAACACGGCACATTCGCCCACTTCGCTCTTTCATGGGAAGCCTGGACGGACTAATCTCGATGTACCGCGGTGAGTCCGACCTGGTCAGCACTCATCTGCTCGATGGTGACACGGGCGAATATAATCTGCCCTACATCCGCAAAATTCTGATTGGCTGGTCCTATGTCGTCGTGAACCTGCTGTCAAGGCCGGCCGGGCTGTATGTAGGGCGCGGCAACCCACGCGGCTTACAAGGCTGGGCAGACCTGAATCAGCCTGATCTCCGCTTGGCTAACCGCGAGAAAGGTTCCGGAGCTCGTGTATTGCTTGATGAGCAGCTTCGCCTGCACGGCATCCCTTCTTCCCGTCTTGTCGGGTATAACGTGGAGGAAACCAGTCATATGGGTGTGGCCGCCAAGGTCAGTTCCGGTGAGGCTGATGTGGGAATTGGCATTGAAAAGGCTGCTCGTCTGGTCGGCCAGGTTGATTTCATTCCACTGACTCAGGAACGCTATGATCTGGTTATGTTGAAAAAGCCGGGGAATGAAGCGTGGACCGACTCGGTACTGCGCATCCTTCAGTCTCCGGAATTCAGACAGGAGCTGCAATCATTCGAAGGTTATGATGTATCCCGTACAGGCGAAATTTTGTACGAAGTATAATATGACCTAATCTATACGTTTGCCAAATACACACTTATGCTTCCAGTACGTCAACATGCACGGCCCGTTAATAAACAAAAGCAGCTGATCACGTGATCAGCTGCTTTCTTGGTTTAATTTAGCTATCGTTTCCCGTTAGTTTAATGAACCTCTATTATGCATTTGAATAATTAATCGAGACCACGCCTGGTTAACTACGGAACGAAAGAGCACACCAAGTACCCGTAGAAGAACTTCGGCTCGTGCTCCTAGTTTGTATCCTCCCATAGTTGAACGGAAAAGAAGTATCTTTATATACTAAAAGTGAGTAATCTTCATCTTGTTTAACAAAAAGTTCATAACGTCTCTTCAACCATTTAAATGACCTATTCATGAAGTTTGTAATTACATATGTATAAGTGATTCAGTAGGACGTCCAAATTTTTTTTAAAAATAATCCCAACCTTTATTTCGCCTGGCACACTATATAATTGTCAGGAATTACAGATGCAAATATGGAGGCAAAAGATGGATTCAACTGGTAAAAACGGAAAAGAAGCAGCGGAAGCGATTCGGAGCTATGTCAAACCGATTTTTGGTTTTGCGTTAAACCGGGTCAAGCAGCGGGCCGAGGCGGAGGATCTGGCTCAGGAGATTATGCTGCAGTTGTTGAAATCCTTCTCCGGGGTGCGGGACATTAGAAGCCTTGACGCTTACGTCTGGACGGTTGCCCGATACACTTGGGTAAATTGGTTGAATAAGCGTGCGCACGCTCCCCAAGTGATCGAAATCAACGGCATGTCCGAACTGTCTGCTTCCCCTTCCCGGGAGCCGCTTGACCGGCTGCTGGTAACCGAAGCTTACCACGAGCTCCGCCGAGAAGTCGCGTTTCTGTCCGACATCCATCGCCGAATCGTGGTCATGCATTACTACGACGAGCTTAAAATCGGCGATATCGCGATTGCTCTGAACATTCCTGTAGGCACGGTGAAGTGGCATTTGAGCGAGGCTAAAAAGAAGTTACGGAAAGGGATGAAACGTATGCGTACAACAGGAACTTTAAGTGTCAATCCGGTCAGCATGGGGGAAATGGGCCATTCCGGTTCGGCCGGCAGACTGGGCGAAACCAACGATTTTCTTGGACGCGCCTTGGCACAAAATATCGTTTACGCGGCTTATCACAAGGCGCGTACCGTACATCAAATCGCGGAGGAGCTCGGAATGCCGCCGTCTTTGCTGGAAGGCGAAGTCCGGCACCTGGCCGATTACAATTTTCTCATCCAAACCTCTCCCGGCAAATATCAAAGCAATACCATCGTCTGGGACCTCTTCGATTTGGCCGTAGCCGGTCATCAATTCTGGCAAGATTGTGCCGCCGAAGTGGCCGATGTTCATTTTGACGCGTTAATGGAAGTTCGCCGGCAAGTCGAGGATAGCGGAGTGTACGTTCCGGACGGCGACTATAACTTCCTGCTCTGGACCTTGCTGCCCAAGAACGTCGAGGAGCAATCTTGGCGGAGCATGCCTGCGGGCGAAAACTTCGATGCGGTCGCACCAATACGAAAGGACGGAGGTCAGTATATTGCCTATGCGGCGTTAAACCGGAGCCACAATGCCGATCCGGGTTTTGATTTGAGTAGTTACGTCACCTTCGGTCCGTCGCTCCGCTACGTCGAAGACACTCCCTTATACTTGTGGCAATTCAATACTTACTGGAGCGATCGCCAGATGGATTGGCGTTTCCTGGAATACCGGAATGTCGAGATTTGTCATGCGTTCCAACAAGGGGAACTGCCCAACAACGAAGAGAACGCCGAGCAATATTCGTTCCTGCTGGAGAAGGGGTACATCCGCAAGACGGAGGAGGGGTACAAGTTCAATGCGGTTTGGATCGACTCTCCGCAAACGTTGGATCGGTTGAACAAGGCAATGCCGGATTTGTCCGCTCTGTATGCGCCTGCTGTCGGCAAGCTCTACGACAAAATGCTCAACCTGTTCCTGCAAAATCAGCCGAAGCATTTGGAGCCGCAGCTTGCTTACATGGTGAGAGGCAACACCGGCGGAGGCCGGCTGGTCGCTTATATTTTGAAGCATTTGATCGATAACGGAAAGTTGAAACCGCCGTTGCCGCACCAGCAGAAGACGATTTCAACCTGGATGGGGCCGGTCAAGTAAATCGGTTCGGAAATGTATACGAAGAATGGCCGTTCCCGGGCGGTGGCCATTTTTACACAAAACTCTGTCTTTCCACTCTGTCTGTCCAACGAAGAGATTAGGACATCGCTATTTCACCAAAGCCCCCTCCTGAACGTATGAAAATGATTAAAAACTACCCATGACGCATGTGCGTCATGGGTAGTTTTTAATCGCAATCGTATCTGCCGGATTTCTCCTTTACCTTACGATTTTTAATCTTTCTTGTCCGCAACCAACCGTGAGAGGCCAGATGCTCCACTACTCAGCAGATCTATTCAGCAAATCTGCCCGTTAGTTGAGTAAAAGCAGCCAATCACAATGATAAGCTGCTTTCTTGTTGTTATTGAGCTAACGTTTCCCGTTAGCTTAAAGACTCCGAAATCGAAATTAGCGAATCACGGTCGCTATGCTCGGCCACTACCTCATACTGTAATGCCTTACCCTTAGTTGATCCTACTTCCGCCCAAATCAATCTCTGTAATTCATTATTTCTAATGTAAACTGCTTCGTTGGAACGAATTGTTAAGTTCTCAATCGTGTGTTTTTCTAGATCAGGTACATGAATACGACTTTTTGTAGTTCCAAATATCCGGAATTCAAATTCGGTTTCTTCTTTACGATATAGCAGACTTACACCAACGAGCGTATCATTCGGTATAAGATCTCGAACAACGTCTTTGCCGGTTCTTGAACTCTCAATAGCCATTTCATCGATTTCTTCCTGTGTCAAATTATCAAATCCATAGTAAACCTGAATATCCATAACTTCAGCATCAGCAGGAAATACCGCCTCCCATGATGAGGTTTTTGCCTTTAACTCCTCAATTCCTCCAGTCCACTTCACTGCTCCGTAATTTGTTTGCTGACTGATTTTTTTATCAGCAGCAAGATATATCCCTTTTCCCATACCAGGTTTTAATTGGCGAATAACGATATCGATAGTGTTTTCTTCTTGAGGTGAATCAATATTTAAAATCGCTAACACTTCTCCCTTTTGATTTCTCATTTCCAAAGTTTACACTCTCCTTCTAAGGTAGGAAGCATGTAGCCGGTCGAAATGATCGGCTGCCAGCTAATTGCATTATTCGATTTACGTTTCCCGTTAGCGTAACGGCGTATAAAGCGTAATATAATTTAGATACACGTCTAACGATACATTTGTACATACCACATTTTGAACCCATGCCGTTCATAAAAATCGATCCAATCCAAATTCGATGAACCTACAAGTGCGTGAGTTACACCGTGTTACTTGTAGCTCAATACATTCAATAAAGTTGTTCCACGTTATTTCTCTAAATTCCACTAAATTTCACCATCCACTTGCCTTTCTGTCCTATAGTCTACAGAAATCGAATAATAATAAAAACCTGACAATGTATAGTGATTTTTGTATATTTTCATTAAATTAACCTGCCCGTTAGTTGAACAAAAGCAGCCGATCACGTTGATCAGCTGCCTCCTTTGATTTATTGAGCTATAGTTTCCCGTTAGCTT
Organism: Paenibacillus xylanilyticus; assembly: GCF_047246825.1. Classification (GTDB taxonomy): domain Bacteria; phylum Bacillota; class Bacilli; order Paenibacillales; family Paenibacillaceae; genus Paenibacillus; species Paenibacillus xylanilyticus_B. Next base: position 138,092 of record NZ_JBFOLB010000004.1, read on the forward strand.
AATCGATGCTCGTTGAAGCTATTCCAGTTTAAAAACAATCTTTGTTCCCGTCTCTTTGTCACTGAATGGCTTACTATATTCTATGAACGTTAATTCAAGTCCTGAAGTTTTATCGGGTAGTGGCGGAGATATTACATAATTGGTTGAAGCATGACCTGCGTGGCTGCCGCCATGAATCATGCGGCAATCATATTGTTCTCCAATTTGCAATTCAAAATGGCTGAGAGGCTTAGTGATGGAGGATACCTCTGACACATTCACATCCCAATCGATACTAAAAGTCACTACACTTGCGTTACTGTACTGCCTAATTGAGTTTATAGTATAAAAAAAGCTCCCTACTTCGACTGACTTTAGAACAGGTATATGTTTTCTAAAGTTTGATGGTTCAATTATTGGCTTATAATACTCTTCACTTCTAAAAGTTCCGAAAACAGCTTTCAGAAAGTCCTCGTAAAGTTCAAAAGTTTCAGCCCATTCAGAGATATATTCCAATGGCGGGAAACCAGGATTGTTGTGTGAAAGCTGCTTCCGAAGTTTCAACATCTCACAAATTTGCTCGTCAATTTTAGAAATCTGTTCGTCATAGTGCTCCGTTGGGCGTTCAAAAGGCATTCGTTTCAACTTTGATCTCCCCTTTACCTTGCTTTGTTATCGACTTCTCTCTCAGAGGTTATTCTCCACCTTCACTAAACTATCCTGCCCGTTAGTTGAACAAAAGCAGCCGATCACGTTGGTCAGCTGCTTTGTTGGTTTTATTGAGCATCGTTTCCCGCTAGTTTAACAATGGTTCACTCTTTTATTTCATTCTCCTTTTGTAGAAGACTCTTGACCAAAAGAAAATTGCATTTCCTATCAGCAAAATAGTAAACTCCCAGCCCGTTTTACCTTTCGAGATATAATTGATTGCTGACCAAAGCAACAACGCTAAAGTAAAAAATATGTAAGTGTTTTTAGCAGATTTATCATTTTGAAATTGTTCCATTTCATCAGCTCTTTGCAATTTCATTTTGAGTCCTCCTCGTAAGTAAATAATTGGTCAACGGTAATATCTAGTTGCAACGATAATTTGAATGCTAAGGTCAACGTGGGGTCATATTTATCATTTTCTATAGCATTAATAGTTTGTCTTGTAACCCCACATCTAATTGCAAGGTCTTCTTGAGATAGCTTCATCCTTTTTCTAATATCCCTAATCTTATTCTTCAAACGGTATCACCCACATTATAATGTAAAAATCTTTTTACATTTTTAAATAGAGCTTACTAAACTATCCTGCCCGTTAGTTAAATTAAAAGCAGCCCATCGAGTTGATCCGCTGGCTTTCTTTGTATTATTGATTTATGACCCGTCTCGTAGTCGATGGCAGCAAACAGCTTGGCTCCTTTATGCTCGCCATGAGTCGGGATTTTGCGTTTTTGTCCTTTCGGAAACCAGTTGCACTGCAAAGCCAAATAGAGGCCTTTACCATTTTAGTGAATATACTGTTTTAAAGTAGGAAATAATTGTTGGTATAGAAAGGGTGGGGATATGTTGAAAAAAATATATTTAATAGCCTTTGCAGTGACTATTATTTCAGGAGTGGCATTAATACCGAATTCAAAAGCAGACACTTATTCAGAAATGGAAACCGTAAATAAGACAGATGAAAATCCTGTTAACACTAATTTTTCAACAAATAACGTGAAATCCGAAGAATCAGTAAAAAACGTAGAATCCGTAGAATCAAAAATCGCAAAAGGGTATTATAGTCAACTATATACACCTCATGGCATGTTCGTGCGAGCAGATGAACAAAGTATCTTTAAGGAATCGGAGATAGCAAGAAATTTAGATCAAGTCGGACCTGATACGAATCAATTAATTTTTGAAGGCGAATTTTTTTTAAAAGTAGATGAAGAAGAATTTCTTAAAAATTATCCCAATTCGTTGCTCTTAAATAAAACCTTAAATTGATGAAAACCCGACTGATACTGATGTTCCATCGAGTTCATCAAATCTCACTTCATAAAGAAGGAGCCATTGTTTTCGACAATGGCTCCTCCTTTTTTTGATTTGGAATTAGCGTGACTCCAATGAATGTTTCGACTTTCCGGCCCTGTTGTTCCCAGATATTCACGGTAGAAATCCGGTGACAAAGGCGAACGCGATCACTCCTACGGTTCCAAACTTCTCCTCGGTCTCTCTCCCCTTAGATATTCTCAAGTTCAATCTATATAGATTTAAAAGCTCCGTTTCAGTCACATCCATATCTATTTTCTTACGTTAACCTGCCCGTTAGTTGAACAAAGCAGCCGATCAATGTGATCAGCTGCTTTCTTGGTATTATTGAGCTATCGTTCCCCGTTAGTTTAATGGATCAAATTTGTGGCTTTTATGCTACCTACCACTTAATCCATTAATCTCCCTTTACTTCCCCACTCTTTTCACACTCTCTAATAATTCTAAATATTCTATTTCTTTGACGCCTGAGCCTTTTTCAATTTATCCGCAACAGCTTGAGTGCTGGATTGAATAGCAGCAGTTGCTTTGTCTAATGTTTTCTTCCCGTTTACTACCTGTGTCAGTTCTTTAAGTAGAATCGAACGAAATCTTAATTCAAAATTTGGTGATTTGTTCATGAGAGCATAACTTGTTATCGATGAATCCAGATTAGGTTTTAATTTATAGAACGCATCCAACTTGTAACCAGAGTACTCCTTAACCATGCGAGATAGAGGAGCACCGATACTATTATTCGAGTTATTGGGCTTATAGTATTCGGCAGCGTAGTCATCTCCATTGAAATATTTGATGAAATCCCAAGCGGCATCAACATGAGCTGCGTCTGCTGGAATTGCGAATATCTCATTAATGAAAAAGTTCCCTGTTGACTCTCGATCCTTAGCCGCAGGGCCGGCAGCAATACCAAGCGTGAAAGGTTTATAATTCTTCACACCACTTTTTGCTGCTTGTAAGGACTGAAGCTGACTAATCGAGGCTACTTTCATAGCGGATCGTCCCATAATGAACGAGCTGCTTTCCAAGTAACTTTTGCCCGACAGACTGATCCATTCGTCAAGTACCCCGGACTTCGTCGCCTCGCTCGCCAGACGATAGGCATTTTTCCACGCAGTTGTATTCGCAGTAGCCTTTAGCGTATTTGGATCCATGTACGTTAACCCTTCTGTTCTGGCGATATCCATGACCAAATTGCTGGATCCAAAGGAGCTTAGGCCCCAAATTCGCGAGTTCTTATCTCCTTTAGTAGGGAATTTCTTAGCAAGATTCAATATCTCTTCCCACGTCATTCCATCACTTGGTACTTTAACATTGTACTTTTTAAATAAATCAGCATTATACAGAAGAGCGTACGAATCCGTTTTTGGGCTTAACCCATAAAGTTTGCCACCGCCTTGATCCTTCAATTCATCAAGCAAGCCAGGGTATAACGTTGTCGTGTCATATGCATCTCGCTTAATTAACGGTTCTAAATCAACCAGCTTTTTATTTTTAGACAGTTGTTGGTAATGGTACGGGGGCAGCATAACCAGATCCGGCGAATACTTTTGGATAGCCCCATTGTAATCCCTAATCGCTTCCATACCTGAAGGTGCAACGACTTCGATATTTGTATTCGGGTACTTCTTACTAAACAAATCTCCATACGTCCTGTTGAAATCGTCTTCGTTCCAGTACAATACTTTTAAAGTCCGTTTCGCATCTGCCTCGCTGTCCGCATTTGCGGAAACTTGTTTACCTGGACTAAGAACTGCTGAAATTCCAATTAACATAACACTAAGGCTAACAAGCATGGCCTTCTGTAATACATTGTGCTTCAAAAATAAAACCTCCACCCATTTGTTGTTCAAACGATTATTCGCTTGTGTTGAACTAAGTATAGAAGAGAAAGCTTATCATCTAACTACCGAACTTCTTATCATTTCCTTAAATAATGCTGACGTTATTCAATGCATGAGAAATATCGCTTATAATTATCATGCTGCTCTTCAATGTAAGAAAGATATAGGAATTAAGGGAGGATCTATGGCAGAAAGCACGATTTTGATGGTGGATGATGAAGCGGAAATCATCCAATTAATGAGTATTTATTTTAATAACGAAGGCTACAAGCTCCTGCAAGCGTCGAATGGCCTGGAAGCGCTGAAGGTTCTACAGTCCCAACCAATCGATTTAATTGTACTTGATCTAATGATGCCCAAGATGGACGGGTTGCAAGCATGTATGAAAATACGAGAAACGAATTCTATACCCATCATCATGCTCTCAGCTAAAGGCCAGGATATCGATAAAATATCAGGCCTCAGTATTGGCGCCGACGACTACGTAACCAAACCATTCAACCCGCTCGAGCTGATCGCACGCATTAAGTCACAGCTTCGAAGAATGAATCAATTCAACGCCGTCGCGGCTAACGCGAACGAAATACATATCGAAAACGTTGTCATTAATATTGCGTCCCATACAGTAACGGTCGATCAGCAGGAAATCAAATTGACTCCCCGCCAGTTCGCACTTCTTCACATGCTGGCAGTTAATAGAGGGACGGTGCTGAGTATGGATCGCATCTACGAAGAGGTCTGGAACGAGCCCTTTATGGAGTCAAAAAATAGCGTCATGGTACATATCCGAAAGCTCCGCGAAAAGATAGAATCTAACCCGCGCGAACCGCGGATCATCAAAACCGTATGGGGGATTGGATACAAAATCGAAAGCGATTTAAAAGCAAGGAGTGAGTAGGATGCAACCACAGTGGCTGTATACGATTCGTTGGAGATTAATGCTGATCATGGTTGCAAGCCTGGCGTTAACAGGCGCAGCTATTTTTTTGGGGTATGTCATGGCGGGAGCACTGCAAAAAATCGAATACGTGGCTGCCCCGATCAATTGGATCATTGAGCATGCCGGGTCTATTCGCGCGATGATCATAACCGGTTTTGTTCTGTTTCCCGTCACTTTCTTCGTTGCCAGTCTCCGTTTGGTTCGGGATTTGCGCGCGATCAACGCAGGGTTGCAGGAAATATCGGCAGGTCGGTTCGGACATGTGGTAACGGTCAAGGGCAAGGATGAGTTAAGCGTAATCGCAGAGAGCATGAATCAATTGAGCAGCGAATGGGATCATTATCTGACGGAAATTACATGTGGTTTGGAGGAGATTGCGAGCGGCCAGTTCGACCATCAAATTCCGGAAATTGCTGATAATAAATTGGGCGAGGTCGCGCTCAGCATTAACCAGATGAGTATGCAGTTGAAGCATTCCATTGCGGAGGAACGCAAGGCGGAAAAGACCAAAAACGATTTGATTACAGGTGTATCGCATGACCTGCGTACTCCACTGACCTCGATTCTCGGATTTCTCGAAGTGATCGAGAAGGATCGGTATCAGGATGAAGTGGAGATGCGTTATTTCGTCAACATCGCGTATGAGAAATCTTTGTCGCTCCGGCGATTAATCGACGAACTGTTCGAATATACGCGCATCAACAACGGTCTGCCTCTGGAACTGAGCGAGCTCGATATCGCCGGGTTAATCGGTCAGCTTGCCGAGGAATTCGTGCCGATCACGGAGAACGCAGGTATGGAAATCAGACTGAATATACAAGAAGGAGAATTCAAAACCCAAGCGGATGGAGGATTGTTGGTACGGGCGTATGAAAATATCATCGCGAATGCCATCCAGTACGGGCGGACAGGCAAATATATCGATATTGATATCGCACAGGATAAAGATATGCTGGTTGTACGGATCCAAAATTATGGCCCTCCCATTCCGGAACGGGATCTTCCTTTTATATTCGACCGTTTTTACCGGGTAGAGAACTCAAGGTCGAAACAGACCGGGGGCACTGGTCTCGGTCTGGCCATCACGAAAAGTATTATCGAGGTACACGGAGGGGGCATCACCGCGCACAGCAGCAAAAAGGCAACCTGGTTTGAGACACGGTTATCGATATTCGGACCCACTCAGACGCAAGTGGCTGCTACGAAAGAAGTTCATAACGAAATCAAGCGGATACCGACCGTGCTCCCGGAACAAGGCCTTGCACCGAAACAAAGAACATCTCCTTGGCTTCGACGCCTGTCTCACTCCAGGATAGCTGCTGTACCAATGATCTTGTTGCTCGTCTGCGCGGTGGTACTATTCAGCGTTAAGAATTCATTTACCTCCAATCTCGTGGTAAAGCTGCCTTCCATCTTCTCTGAAAATGACGATCCAACGCTGATACCAACAAGCGGAAATAACGAGATGACTTTAATCACCGGTAAAACAGACAAAGGCTATACACTGCTCATTCATAAATATCTTTTCGACGGCCAGAGCCTAATTATCCAATACTCTATGAAACATACTAACCAAATATCGGAGTCACAGTGGGCGAAACAATCGGTCAAGCCAACTTTTATGTTGGACCCTTCAACGATAAAGGCGGCTCCCGGCATCGCCACGGATCCAGGTGTAGTGTTGGCCAAAAACGGCACCATCAATTATTATTTTATCAAGACCTTGCCACCTCCAGATCAGTTCCTGTTGAAAGTCAACGTAAACCAGTTAGTCCTGTCCGATGACCCGGCTCAGCAGGATCTGCTCACCGGAGACTGGAGCTTCGAAATTCCTGTGAAGAAAAATTATGAACGAAAAGCCGACGGTCAAAGCGCACCCTTGTTGGATGATACGGTTCTCCAAGAATGACATTAAACTATACTGCCCAATCGTATGATGAGATCAACCATTTCTTTCTGGTTGATCCTTTTTGCATTAACTTTAGGGTTGCCGGTCACATGATTGAGGCTGGTGGGAACATCGATCCTTTCGATCAATTGACGGATGGTGAGAAATCAAAAGTAGCTCGTCATGAAGCGATTATTGACCAATTTGTGGCTGCCGATAAGTATGTGTACGTCTCACCTATGTGGAATTTCTCGATCCCACCGGTTCTGAAAGCATACACGGATGCAACTTCAATTCCAGGTAAGACTTTCAAATATACGAAGAATGGCCCTGTGGGTCTGTTATCCGGCAAAAAAGCATTACACATTCAAGCTTCCGGATCCGTTTATTCGGAAGATCCGCTTGCTCCGATTGAAATGGGATACAGCTATCTGAGTAAGATATTACATTTCTATGGAATTCAATCTGTTGAAACAATTTTTGTGGAAGGAACGGCATCATTAGCAAGCTGCCAAACGTTTCTAATCGTTCATTGCATCTTCAATGAAGTCAGATCCATTGTCAAAACACTTCCGGGTGCAGTTGTCGATAATGATTAACATATTTAATAGGTTTCTGCGTGTTAATTGAACAAAAGCAGCCGATCACAATGATCGGCTGCCTTCTTGTTTTATATTAAGCTAATAGATTACATTTCTGCTGTAATGCGAACTACCACTTATTCCATTAATCTCCCTTTACTTCATTATCGTTAGAAATTAGTTCATCACGTTGACTTACCAACGATTCCTCTTTATAATTCGGACATCGAGAGCCAAGACGATCCCCAATTGTCGAATGTAAAGAAAAGCATTCAAAAAGCGGACAACGTATTGATTGACACCCAAAATGGATCTTGGTATTTAAACAAACTCAAACGTGAAAGATGTGAAGAAGTTATGAGTAAGCAGAAAGTATACTACGGTAAAGATATCGAGGTCATGTTTAATTCGGAGGTATGCATTCATTCCGGTATTTGCGTAAAAGGTCTCCCTGATGTTTTTGATTTAAGCAAGCGTCCTTGGGTTAATCCCGATGCTGATACTACGGAAGCAATTGCCCGGCATATTGACACATGTCCAAGCGGAGCACTGACGTATAGACGTCTGGACGGTGAATACTTAACAGAGAAAGAGGGATAAACATGCATATTGCAGAACATGATACCGACAATAAAAGATTTCTCATTCGAGATAACAGCGGCATTGCTGCGGTGATGACCTATGTAATCTCAAGCCCGGAGCTTTACATAATTGATCACACCTTTGTCGAAAATGCTTACCGAGGACAAGGGCTTGGCGATAAACTTATCCAAGCTATGGTGGAATACACGCGGGAAAACAATATTAAGATTTTACCCTTATGCCCGTTTGCCAAGGGACGATTCGAACGTATCTCCGAATACGCGGATGTTCTCCATAAGTAATCACTAATAATATAATTTGGACAATAATAAAGAGAGAGCCTGAAAGCACGAGATTTCCTCGTCCTCCTCAGGCTCTTCTTATGTCTGTAAACCAATCCTGTATTGTCGGAAGAGAATACAGGTTTAGACTGGCCTGCTTTCATTGAGCTATCGTTACCCGTTAGTTCCATACGCATATACTGTGTAAAAAATCGGGCCCCAATCCACATCGGACGGATCCCCGCTTCATTTTATTACTCCTTGGCAGTACCGTTAATCTTCTCAAAGTACGGGGTCAACTTAAAGCCGAGTTGCTCAAACTGCTGCTGCTCTTCTTTGGTCAAATTCTCCTCATGACTGACCCCATTTTCATCTGTGATCTTCAGCTTTAATTGCATCAGCTGCTTTGTCAGTTCCATATATTCCTTGAACTCGTCCTCTGTGAGCTTGCCTTTTGCTGCCTGGAGCATCCCTTCAATCTCTTGATAGTCTTCTTGTGTACCACCGTGCTGTTCAATAATCGAAGAAGAACCAAAAATATCATCGGCCAGATAGGAAGCAGCAAATGCGGCAGACGGAATTAGGATGGCTACTGCGGCAATACCTGCGAGCATGCGTTTTTTCATAGGAGATCTCCCTCTCTTCTCATTAACATAGTGTTGGTAGGACTGCCTGACACGTCCATACAACTCGGGTGGACAGTGCATCGAATCGGCCACCTGACGAAGCTCTTCACGTAACTCCTTGTCAATGGACATAAGCGTCTCCTCCCGTCATTTCGAATCGTTTGCGGAGTTCTTTCCGCGCCAGATGATGCCTGGATTTAACTGTGCCAACGGGGATCTGCAGCATGTCTGCAATTTCTTCCAGGGTATAGTCGTGAAAATAGTGGAGTATGACAACTACACGAAGTTTGTACGATAACTGGTGGACAAGGCTGAAGAGCTCATGCTGCATTTCGGACTGCAGAACAGCTTTGTCTGTCCAGTCGAACGGTTGTTCACAAGTCATCTGGCGATTTCGTTCAAAGAGACGAATTCGCCGCCAGGTCTTTCTTTTCCAATCCTGGACAAGACGGATAGTGATCCCGTGCAACCAAAACCGGAACGGCCGGTTCGTATCGTATTTGTGATACGACCGCCACATGTGCATGTAAACTTCATTTACGATTTCCTCAATGTCCTGTTTGTTGTTGACAAGAAATGCAACCGTCCGGTAGACGTCTTGGTGAGTCGCCTGATAGACAAGCTGAAATGCCGACTCATCGCCAATTGCTGCTTTTTCAAGCCATTGGATTAACTCTTTATCATTCATGGGGGCCCCTCCTGAACGTGTTACAATTCTTAATTCGCTCCCGTGGGGAAAAAGGTTCAGTATAAGTAATAACTTTTTTTGTTAAGTAGTCCTTTGGATTAGCCTTTCTGTGTCAATATTATTCCCTGCAAATGTGTATATGGAGGAAACCATCGACAAGGATGTATATGTAGAAAATGTTCTTTAACAAAAAAACAGTCGATCTCTAGTGACCAACTGCCTCTCTACCTTTATTGATCTAACGTTTTTCGATCCCACTGCTCCGAAACGCCGCATAAGTCTGTGAGTCAATAGCAGGGTTCCGTACCAGCCTTTTCTCTATAACTCAATGTATCTCCATTAGGCAGCAAAACAGTTTTAACTTCAATCGTCATCACGCCACATTCTTTCATTACAAATCCCCAAGTTTATTTACGAACTTTACGGATAAAATAACGCTTGCCACACCCAATACACTGAAAATGACATATAGAAAGTCCGGACTCAAAGTAATCCGCAGCAGCCCGAGAAAATTAGGAAACTGCATCAGGAAAACGGCACAAATGACTGTCGGGATGACCGCCCTCTTCCAAATTCCGAACAAAAATAACGGAATTAATGAGGCAAGCGCGGCGGCGATGGAGTGTATAATCATTCGGATCGCATAGTTCGTCAGGTCAGCTGCCGTTGGCGTTCCCGGAATAACATTCATAGCCTGGTTGAGCGCAAAGGTCACAATACCGCTAAGTCCAAAGGACACCAGCGTACCGATGAAAACCGCCAACACAATAAACAGCACCTTGGCCATAACAAGTCTTTTTCGGCTGAGTGGATATCCGAATGAAAGAGCTATCGTCTTATTCTTGTATTCTTCAATAAATACATGATTGATCAGGGACGCTCCGAACAAAATAAACCCCATCTGAATGGCTATCATCAGGTCCAGAGCCGCAGCATAACTCTCTCCAAAACGAACGTTTGGCATATCGGCAAAAACAACCTTGAGAAAAAATACCGGCAATAACATGAGTATAAGCCAGTACGTAATCGCTTCACCAATCACTTTCTTACGCTCCAGCTTCCTCCATTCCAGCTCGATTAATTTCAGCATATCGGATTCATTCCTTTCCCTGAATTTGATGATAGAAATAGTCTTCCAATGTACTGTTAACTTTTTGGATCTCCTCGATTTCAATCTCATGCGCAATCAGCAGCTTTGTAATTTGACTGGTCGATACGTCCGTATCATACACTCGGATTCGCTGATCTTGGACGATTTTGATATTGGATATTCGAAGCTCATGCTCAAGTAAAAAGGCGGATTTCTGCACATTCGAGGTCAAAAGTTCAATATAGCCGGTACGCTGCCTTCGAATATCGGATAATGTGACTTCGTCGACCAATTGACCGCGTTGAATAACGCCGATTCTATCGGCCACCTGCTCAATTTCCCCTAGGATATGGCTGGACAGGACAAACGTAATCCCATATTCCTGGTTCAGCGTTCGGATCAAATCCCTCATGTTTTTAATGCCGATCGGGTCCAGCCCGTTCGTGGGTTCATCCAGCACGATCAATTCCGGCCTGGTGATGGCGGCCCTGGCAATGCCAAGACGCTGCTTCATGCCAAGCGAGAAATCCTTCACTTTTTTATCTTCGATCCCTTCCAATTGGACCAGATCCAAGGCTTGACGTATAGCTCTCTTATCGTAATAACCCAAGTATTCGCAATGAATTTGTAGATTCTCCATGGCCGTCATGTGCTCAAAAAATATTGGATATTCAATAATGCTCCCGACCCTCTTGAGGCCCTCTTTCGAGGTTTCTGAAAATTTCTTACCAAACAGCATAATCGCACCGGATGTCGGAAGAATGAGTCCCGTCAGCATTTTCATGATGGTTGTTTTACCTGCGCCATTAGGACCCAACAGACCATAAATCTCGCCCTTTCTTACATTTAGATTGACACGTGATACAATGGATTTCCCTTTTACGGTTTTGCTCAGATCCGTAGTTTGAATAATGAAATTCATGAGGACCACCACCTGTGTTCACAATTTGATTTCATTTGTTATTTATCTCCATCTTAGACCAGAGAATGGACTTATTCCTTTCCCGTTTCTTACATGTTTCTTAAGAATGAATTGAAAAGAGGGCGGCTGAAATAAAAAAGAGACGTTGAACAAAAGAACAACATCTCTTGGATGAATCGCTAGAAGGTTAATTGCTTGAATTTGCAAGTGAAAATGGTCTTTTGGTACGGCTCCGAGCTGCTTAGACTAATCCATCCGTTCATTTCTTCCGTTAGGCGCTTGGAAATACTGAGTCCCAGGCCGCTTCCCTGAAATTGCGGATTCCGTGCATCGTCCAAGGTATAGAGTCTTTCGAATACACGTTCCTGATGAATCTCTGCAATCCCTTTGCCCCGGTCCCACACGTCTACGGCCACGTACTCCCCTTCTTCACGAACCGTCAACCCGAACACACCGCCGTCGCTTCCATACCGAATGGAATTTGATATTAGATTGCTCAATATTCGATGCAGCGCATCCTTGTTACCATGAAAATAAAAGGGCAGCTCCGGAATGTCTATCTCGACCCGAAGGTTTCTGGAGACCAGCAGGTCGTAAAACTCAAGAACGCTGTTCCGGCAAACCTCGCTCAATGATATTTTGCTAAGCGGGATATCATAATCCTCCGACTCGATTTTGACAAGATCGAAAAATTGGTTAAGCAAGGTGATCAGACTGTTTACTTTTGTATTCAACCGTTGAATGACTTGCTCTTCTTCTTGCGCGGTTAACGCACTTTTATCATTCAGTTTTTCCGTGTACCCGAGAATGACCGTTAGCGGCGTCTTCAAATCATGAGACATGTTCGAGATCATTTTCTTTTGGCTGTCCTTCGTTCTTGCATAGTCCGCAAATACCTTCTGTTTGTTATCCAGCAGACGGTTAATTTGTGTGAGCAGCTGCCTAACGGCATGGTCGCCTGTGGGTACTAACACTTTCTCGGCCGTATCCTGGTCCAAAATATCGGATATTTTATTCGTAATCTCCAGGATGCTTAGATTTCGCTTCTTTTCTCTATAAAATAGCACTCCAATAATTGCAACCAATACGGCAATAATGACGGATAAAAGAAGGACCATGTACTAATCCCCCATTCTATATCCGATTCCCCAAATCGTCCGAATGTATTGCGGAGCTGACGGGTCCTCTTCGATTTTCTCCCGGAGTCTCCGGATATGTACATTAATTACGTTCTCATTCCCATAATAATCTTCTTCCCAGATAAGTTGATAGATTTGCTCCTTGGTGAACACCCTGCTCTGATGGGTTAGGAACAATTTTAAGATATGGAACTCCTTGGCAGTGAGCGGCATGCTTTTACCTTTTACCTTTACGGAGAAAGAATGCAAGTCCAGAATGAGATCCTTAAACGTAATAACGGGGGGCTCGGCAGGTTTGCTTTCCGTTTCCGCGTATAACGTTGCCCTCCGAATGGCCGCTTGAACCCTGGCTGTCAATTCGATCATGGAGAAAGGCTTGCTTATATAATCATCCGCGCCAAACCCAAGGCCCATGGCCTTGTCTAGGTCGCTGCCTTTCGCAGAAATAATCAAGACAGGAACTTTGCTGGTCTCTCGGATCTGTTTGAGCAGTTCCATGCCGTTTACCTTGGGGAGCATCAAATCGAGCAAGATCAGATCGAATTTCTCTTTTTGAAAAAGCGCGAGTGCTTCCTCGCCGTCGCGTGCCGATGCAACGCTATAATGATCCTGTTTTAGCTGGCTTTCAATCAACAGATTGATGTCGTTGTCGTCTTCAACGAGCAGAATGCGTTTTTCCATATCCTAAGACCTCCTGAGCTTGCTCTGATCCATTTCACTTCACGGTTCAATTGCGGTCCCAAAACCAATAGCCTGCTTTCGATTTTAGCACAAATTGGCATATTCTAGTGATCAATGTGGATTAAGAAATTGCAAAAAAACTCCCGCATCAAGCGGGGATGGCTTGATCGGTGAAACAAATAAATCCGCGGATTTTTAATAGCATGTATGTTGACGAATTTGCCACTGTTTTTGTTATTTCCACCATACAGCAGCGTGATCAGATTTCAGAGAATATTTCGAAGGAGGTATGTGAGTATACAGTTTCCTGTGCAGGGGAAAGTCAAAGATGTGAAGCTTTTTTTATTTTTTAGTCGAACAAAGGCAGCCGATCGCGTTGATTGGCTGCCTCCCTGATTTTATTGAACTATAGTTTCCCGTTAGCATAATGACTTACTGTGATACGGTTCAACGTGCTGTCTTCAACCGGCAAGTTTAATGGTCATCTACACGGATGACCTTCTTAGCGTTATAAGCTACAAATTTTACAACGATTACTCCGATAACGGGACGACAGCATCAATGAGAACAAGTTGGGGGAAACGAACGCGTTCACGAAATGGTTTGTAAAATGCGAATGATTTCATTTTCGATAACGGAATCGTCAACAGTATCCAGATACTCAGGACTAATCACTTGATACTGTTTCATTTTATAAAATTCCATAACGGCTTGTTTCAAGGTTAGATCATACCATTGAATACTAAAGGTCGGCTCCAAAATGCGCCGAAGCGTAGCATCATCTTGAACTAAGGACAGCGCAGCGTGCATTCTGTTAAAAATCTTTTTATCCATACCGGATTGAAAAAAAGATTGTAAATTTTTAATTCTATTTTGTTGAGCAACAGAAATATTTTCAAAAAGTCGTGGATAAAACTCCTTGAGGTCTTGCAGGAACAAATCGGATAAATAAATAACACCTATTAACGATTCCAGAAACGTTTTTTGAAATCGATCAATATATGAAACGGAATCATCATATACAACAGTGTCAGCCTGCTGCAAATACTGAATTCCATACTCTACAACCTGTTCGATGATTTCATCTTTGGATGAAAAGTGCTTGTAAAGCGTCACTTTACTAATATCCATATGTTTTGCGATATCGTCAATTTTCAGTTGGCTGAATCTGGTTCTTCTAATTACAGGTTTGATTTTATTGAGATATTGATCTGCGCTCACGGGTTTTCTCACGATTGAAGCCTCCTCTAATGCTCATCAAATCATATTATACCAAAATAGCTGTATCAATAAACAATATTTAATAAAAACATTAAATTAACTAATTTCATTAATTTAGTTTACTTAGTTAACTTATCGTCGTATAATCTCTCTTGTAATGAATATCCAATCGAGGAAGGGATAACGGTCTCAAAAGCGATATCCATTTCTCGAAATCACACGATAAAAAGGAGAAATACACAATGAAAATCACAGTTCTCGGCTCACTCGGCAATATCAACCGTAACTACCTCCCATCCCTAATCGCAGACGGCCACGATGTCACCGTCATCACAAGCTCCAAAGATCGTATCGCCGACATCGAAGCGCTCGGTGCCAAACCGGCGGTCGGCTCAAACCTTGACGTCGAATTCCTCGCTCAGGCCTTTGCAGGTAGCGACGTCGTTTACCTCATGATTTCGGGAATCAATTATGCCTCTGGCACCGACATGTGGCAGACTGCCATTGATCTTGCTGAAAATTATAAGACCGCTGTGCTAAAATCAGGCGTAAAAAATGTCGTCAACCTCAGCTCAGTCGGCGCCGACAACCCAAACGCCGGCATTCTCTACAGCTATCATTTTGCAGAAGACGCGCTAAACTCGCTTGAAGGCGTGAACGTTGTCCACATCCGGCCTGTCGGCTTTTACAGCAATCTTTTTGCCGACATGCAAAGCCTCAAAACCCAGCAAACCATCTTCAGTCCAATTTCAGTTGACATCCCACAAGGCTGGGTCAGCCCCGTTGATATCGCGGACGTCGCTTACGCCATGATTTCTCACACCCCAGCGGGTAAAAGCGCGAAGTTCATAGTTAGTGACTGGGCCACAGGCAACGACTGGCTCAACGCCCTTGCTGAGAATGGTATCGAAGCCAAATACCAACAAATCGCCGTTGAAGCTCTTGCTGAGAATATGAAAAAAATCGGCTTCCACGAAAACACTACCAACGGCTTTGCCCAAATGAACCGCGCCTGCGAGAACGCCGACGAGTTCTATGCCAGCCTCCGTGCAACCGACTACCACCTCGGTAAAGTCAAGGTCGGAGACTTTGCGAAAGTTTTTGCAGACGTGTTTAATAAATCTGTTTAAACAGTCCAGAATACTGTTTAACCTACGGATGAGAGCGCGCCTAAGTGCGCTATTTCTTTCGATAACTTGACCCGGAAAATCTTGAGATGGCAGCCTGTTCATCCTGCTCTAATCTCAGACCTCGAACAGGGTTTTACTCTGACTTGGTTTTGACATATAAAGAACAAAGCTCGCTGAAGTGATAGCGAGCTTTGTTCTTTATTGATAATTCGCACAAAAAAAATCCTTACCTGTGATAAGGTTCATATCGAATGACTTTAAACTAACCTGCCCGTTAGTTGAACAAAAGCAGCCGATCACATTGATCAGCTGCTTCCTTGGTGTTACTGAGCTATCGTTTCCCGTTAGTTTAAATACGACTACTCGGAAATACGGATTACAATTTTACCAAATGCACCACGTTGAAGATGCTTGTATGCTTCAATTGCTTGTTCGAATGGATAAACAGTATCAATTACAGGTTTAATATTTAATTGATTAAATGCCCGCTGCATATCATCGAAAGCTTTTTTGTGTCCTACGTTGATTCCATGGATTTTCACTTGTTTTGCAAGCAATGAAAACAAGTTAACTTCTGCCATCATACCGCCTAGGAATCCAATAATATAAATGTTCCCTTGTAATGCTGCTGCTTCAATCGAACGATTAATACTTTCACCACCAACAACCTCAAGAATATGATCTACCCCTTTACCGTTGGTGAGCTTAAGGACCTCTTTTTCCCAATCTGGAGTTTTAGCATAATTGATAACTTCATCTGCACCTAACGACTTAACTTGTGTTAATTTCTCATCACTACTCGAAGTTACAATTACTCTTGCCCCTAAAGCCGATGCGATTTGAACAGCATAAACAGATACACCGCCAGTTCCCAGTACAAGAACCGTTTCACCAGCTTTGATATTTCCATATTCAACTAAAGAAAACCATACGGTTAGTGCGGCAATTGGAAGAGTTGAAGCTTCTTCATCTGTCAAATTGTTAGGCGTAAATACTGCAGTATCTTCGTAAAGTAACATATACTCAGCAAGTCCGCCGTCATTCGGTCCACCGACCGAATACAAAGAGTCGTCAGGACTAGGTTTTCCTTGAATCCATTTCGTGAACATATGGGATGTGACACGATCGCCAACTTTAAATTTTGTCACTTCTGAACCGACACTTACAACTTCACCAGAAGCATCAGAAACAGGTACAAACGTTTTGTCATTCATTAGGTCTGGAATGTATACTCCATCAACAATTGCTTTGTCGCGGAAATTTAGGGAAACAGCCTTTACCTTCATTAAAATCTGTCTTGCGCCTGGCTTCGGAGTTTCAATATCCACCAGTTTAATATTCTCCAAACCAAGTCCTTGTTTTTGCCATGCTTTCATTTTAATAATTTCCTTCTTTCATTTAGATTTTTTAAATTTAATATTTACCACCTACACGATAAGAACAAGCATAGTAAGGTTAACCATCACCTCCTAAAAACACATAAACATATTGCAATATATCAATATGAATACCGAAAAAAATTTATATATTTCAAATTATCAATTTGTTTGCTTTAGGAAAAACTGAATTCTATTTTACGAATTCAGCTTCCAACATGTTCACTTTTGAAGGAACTGACCAATTTGATTGATGGCCTCTTCATTCCTTCTATAGTATGTCCATTTCCCTAAACGTGTAGCATGAACTAATCCTGCTCTTTGCAACATTGAAAGATACTGCGAGGCAGTCGATTGATTCATGTTCAATTTTTCTGTAATTTGACTTACACATACCCCAACCTCTACAAGATCAATCCCTTCTTGGGGCGAAAAATGGGTCTTTGGATCTTTTAGCCATTCTAAAATTTGAATACGTGCTTCATTGGAAAGTGCTTTAAAAATGTCGATTGGATTGGTCATGTCAATTAGTATATATTAAAGATTTGCAATATGTCAATCCAACAAACAAAAATGAAGCTTATACATATGTCCAGCTAGACAGTAATAAGACTTCATGGACATTTATTAAGCCATCCTGCCCGTTAGTTGATAACATAAAGCGTAATTCCGCTATATAGTTCCTAATATTTCAATTAAAATCTTGCATTAAAGTATCAACCACTTCTTTTACTGTTCTGATTTCTTTAATTGGAGTAATTCCAGTACCAATAGAAATATAGCCATCGTCTGTATTGCCTTCTAACATTCCGATACGCATTCCAATTGATCCACGCATCAATTTTGCTGTTTCTTCACGACTGGCACCTTGTTTATCCAGTTCGACTAGTTTATTCGCCAATTTAGTAGGTAAAGAACGATAGTATGCTGGTAAAGTACGGAACATTAATAAATCTTCTGCTGTAGCATCTACAATCATTTGTTTCACCTTTTCTGCTGCTGGATTTTCTTTTGTTGGAATAAAGACACTGCCAGCAAACACACCTTCAGCGCCTAAAGCAAATGCGGCACGCACTCCTCTAACGTCTCCAATACCACCAGCTGCCATTACAGGAATATTTATAGCATCTACAATCATTGGAACAATCGAAAATGTTCCAATAACTCGTTCTGGAACCGTACCACCTTCATCAAATCCAGTTGCTACATAAACATCTATTCCAAATTTTTCTGCAGCTTTTGCATTTTCAATAGTAGGAGTAAGGGGTCTATAAACAATTTTAATATTGTTTTCTTTTAATGGTTTAAAGATTCTTTCATCCAGTGTATCATTCACCAGAACAACAGGAACTTTCTCGTCTATAACTGTTTCTATAAGTGGCCATGTGTAAGCTAAATCACGATTCACGATCACTGGAATTCCAAATGGCTTATTCGTTAAAGATTTTGTTTTTTGTATTTCAGTTCTCATTCTTTCCGCACTTATTTCGGGTGAGCGAGTTATATCAACCTGACCGGCATTTGGACCTAGAAATCCTAATCCACCCGCATTGCTTATTGCTGCAACAAATTCGGCATTAGTAACCCAAGACATTGGTCCTTGTATAATTGGCTTTTTAATATTTAGTATTTCAGATACTCTGTTAGTCATTTTATCTGTTCTCCTCTTGTTAAACGAATTTATATTATTACTTCGTGTATTTATTTTCTGGGTAAGGTAGACCTAAATTTCCCCGTAGTGTGTCGTCCTCATATTCCTTGCGGAATATGCCTTTATCTTGCAAGATGGGAATAACTAATCGGATAAAATCCTCAAATCCCGCGGGATGATCTTGCCTAATGAGCAAGATATCCATGACGCCTTCTCGGTACCAATGTTCGATTTGTTCGGCAACATGTTCCGCAGATCCCATCAACCCTGGTTTCGGCATTCGATAACCTTGAGGCATCCATGACTCGATTTCCCTAAGCTTTTCCAAGGCTTCTTTTTCTGTTTCACCAACAATAGGATTGTGCGAAGGCATCATCAGTAGGTCATGTGGTGAACGGCCTTGATTTTGCACTCTGTGTTTAAGTTCAGCAGTGAATGCCTTGAGATACTCAAAATCATGCCCAGGTGCCATGATGACTTCGGCATGGTGCGCAGCAACATCCACGAATGCCGGGGAAGTACCCGCTTGAAAGACGACTGGTCTACCTTGTCTGGATCGACTAATATTTAAGGGTCCCTCTACTGAAAAGTAATTCCCGGTATAATGTAGCGGATGCATCTTACTCGGGTCATAAAATACCCCACGTTCCTTATCACGTATAAAGGCATCGTCTTCATACGAATCCCAAAGGCCTTCAACAATCTCCAAAAACTCTTTTTTCATGGGATAAAGATCTACTTTTCTTAAATGGGACCGACTGTAATTGGCTAATCCTCCAGGATTGGAGGTGATCGCATTCCACCCTGCTCTGCCCTTGCTAATCTTGTCGAGGGAGGCGATTTGCCTAGCAACCGTAAAGGGATCAGCATATGAAGTCGCTATCGTTGCGGTTAAACCAATGGAATGCGTTACCATACTCAGTGCAGACAAAATGGATACGCCCTCAAACATGCTTAGATAGTGCGGGATCATGCCAGGTCCGATATGACTTACGTCTGCCAAAAAGATGAGATCGAACTTTCCCTGTTCCAGTTGTCTGGCTTTCTGTACGTAATACTCAATATTTTCACTGGCATCTGCTGGAATATCGGGGTGTCTCCAACCCGTGTAATTCCAACCCACGCCATCAATAATTCCTCCTAGTTTAAGCTTTCTTTCTTCCATGGTTGTATAATCTCCTTTTCACGAGTTCACTTATCTCCCTTGTCTAAACCAAATTCCTTTGCCAATAATTTATGCCCTTTCTTCCGGCTTTCTTGATTTGGATAGAAGTCTGCAATCATGATTTCCTCCACTAAACTTGCTTTCGCAATTTGCCTAAGCTGCTCCGCAACTTGTCCAACACTTCCAATCACAAAGCGACCTTTATTACGTTCCCTAGCTAGCTCTTCATGAGGCGTGTATATGTGATTTTTGGCTTCTTCCGGTGTAGGGAAAGTAAGTCTTATCGTCCCTGTGCTCATCTGTGCCCACATTAATTCCGCTGGTCCTGCGATATATTTAGCCTCTTCTTCCGTCTCAGCTGTAATAACAATCGTCGCTAACATACTTTGGGGCTCTGTTAAATAGGACGAAGGTTTAAAATTCGAACGGTAGGCTTTTAACATAGGAATAGCCCGTTGCGGTGCCAAATGCGCTGCAAATACGAAGCCTAATCCTTTTTCCAAGGCAAAATGTAACCCACCCTCGCTAGATCCCAGCATAAACATATCTGGAACCATTGAACGATCTCCCGGAGGATGGATGTGACTAAACGGGTGATTTTCATTAAAGTCACGGGCAAAGAAGGAAAGTAGGTTATCTAATTGCTCTGAAAAATCATTAACCTCCATTAATGCCTGGGTTCTTAATAATGCCAACATGGTTCTGCCATCCGTACCTGATGCTCGGCCAATCCCGAGGTCAACACGCCCTGGATACAATCCTTCGAGAAGCGTAAAGTTCTCCATCACTTTCAAGGCACTGTGGTTCGGCAACATGATGCCACCTGAACCTACTCGAATGTTTTTGGTGTGAGCAGCCGCATGCAGGCTCAGTAAATCTGGTGAAGTACTCATCAAGTTTTTGGTGTTATGGTGTTCTGTAAACCAATATCTGTTGAACCCCCACTGTTCTGCTAGTTGAACCATTTCTGTCACGTTCTGAAGGCTTTCTGAAGCCTCAGATCCTGCATAGATATGAACAAATTCCAAAATCGAAAGTTTTAGTCCATTTGCTGTATTCACATTTGTTCCTCCTTTCTGTGTTATATTTATTATTTAGCTTGCTAATTATAGGATTAAAAAATATAGTAATTACTTAGCCTGCTAACTATATAACGTAAATAAGTTTTTATTTTTTACACTTTAGCCAAACTAAAATGATTTTGTTTTGGTTGTTGATCCAATCATAGGTGTATTCGTTTCGTTTGCAAAGAGGGCAATTCAAATGAACATAGTACATCTTTTTGTACCTATAGATTAGGAATGAAATTAATGAGGGTTTGCAATGAAGGATTTGAACAAAAGTTCATGGATGAAAAAAGTGATATGTACGCGATAGCTTTCTCAAGGCTCTCTTACCAAGCAGCTGAAGGAATTAGAGATGATGTCGTTATTCAACGTGATGTCAATCCAGAGGTTCCTCCACGAGTCGACTAATTGTTAACAGACAAGGGGATAAAGTTACTCCTGATCCTTGAAAAGATGGAGGATTTCGTTAAAGAATACGGCATGAAACCCAAAATTGATGTAGTTTAGAATAAGAAGAGATCGTCTCATATGCAGGTTCTCTGCAGATGGGTCAGCTCTCTTTTACAGTTTCAATCCTGCTCCAGTTAACTGTTTATTCTTAATCGTTTGGGCACCTCCCCACAAAACAAAAAATGCATTACCCGGTGTAGCAAAGCTATGTGCTAACCTGCCCGTTAGTTGAACAAAGGCAGCCAATCGCTTTGATCGGCTGCCTCTTTGGTTTTGTTGAACTATCATTTCCCATTTAGCGTAGAAAAGAAGGAAGTAACTCTACAAGCGATCTTGATATACTATTGGTTAGCTTATTTTCTATTTTTTTATTGAATTTGAGGGATGAATTTTATGAATAAGCAATATTGCATCATACTGATCACGGGGAATCATTTTCTCATCTAAAACTCCCCATGCTTTGGCAGTACGAGGTGTAAACATCCATTCCGTTTAGCAGATTTATCATTTTGAAATTGTTCCATTTCATCAGCTCTTTGCAATTTCATTTTGAGTCCTCCTCGCAAGTAAATAATTGGTCAATGTAATATCTAGTTGCACCGATAATGCTTTCTTGTTTTTTATTGAGCTATCGTTTCCCGTTAGTTTAATGGAAAACTGTACCTTGATTCACTTCTTAACGCTTATATACTGACGCTCTTTCCACTCGAACTCATTCCCCAACTGAAATGTGGCTAGTTCAATCACGAGGTCGAGTTCTTTTTTTGGAGCATCCAAAAATCTTTCCTGTCCGTGCGCCCAGCAGCAATACAGCTCTAAGTCCTCACCTATTCTCATATTGCTGGGTATATTTGAAAAGCTCTACTAAGCACTTTTTGCTTGTATGAAATAAAATCGGGTGAGAATATTTAATCTCGTCATTAATCTCGAAGTCACCACCTTCGGGGTTCACTTGGTAAACAAATGGATGACGGAAAGGATGTGAGGATTGCATGGTTATGGGACCGGTTATATATAATCCTGCTGCATCCTCTTCCGTATCGTAGACCTCCATAAGTTTATCGCCCTTTGGGTATTCGTAACATAATCATTAAATGTCATAACTGTTTTTTTCTTTCCGAATGAGCCTGTCGGAAGCTCATGGCTTGCACAATATAATAAAATAGTGTCACAGTATCAACCTCATCTCCGATCTAAAACTATTTTCCAAAGCTTATAATACCAACTATTCTATCTAACTGCTCCATTAACCGCCAGTTATCTTAACTAAAAAAGGAGCAGCTACCAACGGCAAACTGCTCCTTGCTATTACTCAACTAACGTTTCCCGTTAGTGGAATACCCTGAGTAATAATTTACAATTGTAATACCATCAAACTGTGCTTCTTCTTTATATTGAATCAGTACGTCCTCTATGCTACTTATCTTGTTTAATTGTACATTCAAACGGTAACTCTAACTTCTCAACCTGTTCTCCAGACCGGTTCAGTGCAATTCAGCATTCTTATCTTATAGATTTGTTCCATGCGAAACCAGACTACACATTCAATTAGTTGGTATTGAGAACCGCTGAATAATAAAGTCTGCTGCTTGCTCGGCGGTGATGTTCGAGACATCCACTTTAGTTGTATTCAGTTGTTCGTATAGAGGAATGCGCTCTAGGCTTCTTAATAATATATCTTCCGTACGAATTCCGACATCTACATCCTTAATCAGTCGTTCTTTCAATGCCTCTATACTGCATACCAAGGATATGAGATGCACTTTGCAACCTTGTGTATCAAGACGTGTAATAATCTCATCAACAATAGCTTGCTGATGCATTACCCAGCAAAAGACAATATTTTCATAAACGGTACACTTGATAAAATTATTCAAAAGGAAGCATATATTTTGCATAACCATCTCTTTGGTTTCCTCGGTCACTTGAAATGGATGCATGTCCCAGCACCAGTCCCCATCAAGAAATACACTGTTGCTCAATTTATCCTTCATAATTTGGCAAGTTGTTGTTTTTCCTACGCCCATTGTACCGCCAATCAGAAAAATGTTTTTCATACAAGCCCCTCTAAAATTCTTATTAGATTAACTATAGTCTCCCGTTAGTTCAATCTAGATTGATGTGAATCTTGTTCATTGCAAGCCAATCAAGAGTTTTAAACCGAAGATTTTCCCCAAAACGGTTGATGTGCTCAAAATATGTCTCACGCCTTCCGAACAGGGGGCGAGTAAAATACGTCAGCATGCATATGTTGAATTTTGTCCCAGTTACCGGGATTGGTCGTGTCTGGAGTGCGGTGCTCCAGAATGGCCTGATATAGGTCGGTTTTTTGTTTTAAATGGGCAACGTGCCGTTTGGCTTCTTCAAGCTGAACGAGCGCCGCTTCTTTATGCTCCATCATAAGTGCGAAGCGTTGCGGAATGGTCGAATCCCCTTCGAGACAGAGATCGATATACTTTTTAATGAATTCAATCGGCATCCCAGATTGCTTGAGGCATTTCACGCCATGCAGCCAGTTGATTGATTCGTCGTTGAACATCCGAATGTTGTTTTGATTACGCTGTACGCTTGGCACCAGGCCTTTATCCGTGTAAAAGCGCACGGCGTGCTGGGTGAGTCCCGTTATCTGGGCGGCTTCTTTGACCGTATACATGTCAAATCCTCCTTGGAAAATAAAGTTGTGAAGACGACTTGACTTCGTGTAGCACGAAGGTTCTAAGCTTATTGTAATGCAATTCAGCCGTAAGTGGAATTACCGCTGCAGTGCCCGATTCCCGGGATACGCGCCGTTTGCTATCATACATTTAAATACTAGGAGGAGTTAAAATGCAAAACGTAACATTGAACAACGGAGTGAAAATGCCGATTATCGGCTTCGGTGTCTACCAGGTTCCCGATGCTGAAGAATGCGAGAATGCGGTATATGAAGCGCTGATGGCCGGTTACCGCCTGATCGACACCGCCGCCGGTTATCTGAATGAGGAAGCGGTCGGACGCGCGATCAAGCGCAGCGGCGTACCGCGTGAGGAGCTGTTCATCACGACCAAGCTCTGGGTTCAAGATGCAGGATACGAGAGTGCCAAGCTGGCGTTTGCCAAATCCTTGAAGAAGTTACAGCTCGAATATCTCGATCTATACCTTATACACCAGCCGTTCGGCGATTACTATGGCGCTTGGCGTGCGATGGAAGACCTATACCGCGAAGGCAAGATCAAGGCGATCGGTGTCAGCAACTTCCTGCCCGACCGTCTGATGGACCTCATCGTGCATAACGAAATCGTACCTGCAGTCAACCAGGTTGAAACGCACCCGTTCTACCAGCAGATCGAGAGTACCGCTTTCATGAAAGAGCAGGGAGTGCAGCACCAGTCGTGGGCGCCGTTCGCTGAAGGAAAGGGCAACATGTTCGGCAACGAAGTGCTGGCCTCGATAGCAGAAAAACACAACAAGTCCGTCGCCCAGGTCGTGCTGCGCTGGCTTGTTCAGCGTGAAGTCGTTGTTATTCCAAAATCGGTGAGAAAAGAGAGGATCGTCGAAAACTTCGACATTTTCGATTTTGAGTTAAGCGCAGACGATATGCAACAGATTGCCACCCTCGATACACGGGAAAGTCTTTTCTTATCCTACCACGATCCGAAATTCGCCAAGATGCTGGGCACCTTGAAAGTCGATCTGTAAACCTTGATCGAACCGTAAACCGGGTATGGGATTGTATTGCTCTTCGAAATGGGCGGTCGAAGGAGCCTTTGAAGCGCTAGCTAAGGAAGTGGCTCCGTTCAATATTAAGACCACTATGGTGGAGCCCGGCGGAATCCGAACGAATTTCCTTACAAGCAACGCCGTATTCGGCGAGCGGATGGACGAATACCGGGATACGGAAGCGGGACAATTCGTTAGTCTGATGAAGGGAGAACTGCCTGGTATAGATATGAGCATGTTCAATCAAATGGTTGTCGGCGATCCGGATAAAATGGCACAGCAGATTATCCGTCGTGTCGACCAGGGAGAAGGTCCGTTACATATGGCGTTGGGCAGTGACGCCTATGAGCAAATCCGTGCAGCTCTGCTGGACAGACTGGCCGCTCTGGAAGCACAGAAAGAGCTGGCTTACTCCACTGATTCAGGTGAAGTGGTAAAACAATTTTAAAGGATACCAAAGAATTCGACATCCACGGCAACTGATATGCTCCTCTGAACAGCGGTTTATTTAGTAATCCTGTCTACTTAAAGGGGAGCATATTTAAAACTTGCCCTTATTTATGATATGGTTCACCTCGCATGACCTTAAACTAACCTGCCCGTTAGTTGAACAATAGCAGCCGATCAATTTGGCCTTCATGGGATTAGATTTTAAAAAAAGCTATCAAAAGCTATCAAGTAACAAAGATACAGCTTCCTACAAGAGGAACCGCCTTGATTCTTTAATTACCGTCCATAGTAGCAAAGAGCCATGTTCCGCTTTTCTTATCCTCCAATAACGAATAGGTCATAACTCCTTGCTCAATTTGTTCATCTTTTATATTTCTATAGAAGGTAACAATCACTTGAATACGTTTGGCGTCTTCATCATAAGTTATTTCATTTAGCTCGTTAAATTCATATTTCATACCTTCTTTATAGTTGTCATTAAACCAAGGCATATTAAATTTAATGGAATCCTCATTAAGCATATTTTCTTTGAACTTTGTTTCATCATGCTGAACAATAGCATTCATATTCAGTTGAACTTTGTCGGCTATGTCCTGCGTGAAGAAGTCTTTCACATACTCTGATAAGTCAATGGAAACACCTTCATTTAAATTTGAAAGATCAGGTTTTTCTTGACTGAACTCTTTTTTGAATAAAAAGGTTTTGCTCCCTATTTTATTGATAGATGTAATTTTTGTATCAGTTGCCTCTTGAGTAATTCCTGATCCATTACTAACCTCTTTTTGATTTTCATTATTACTCATCGTTTCTTGCCCGCATCCGGATGTAACAGCAATAGCTAGAACAGCAATAATACTAATCACCCCTTTTTGAAATCTCATTCCAAATCACCTCCATAAAAGAATGTGTATTTTATAATCAATAATGAAGAGTAATGATACAAGTAGCCCTCAGACAAATTCCCTGCGTGAATTAACATAAGACAAGGGCCTTCCGGTGTTGAGTAGTGTTATAAATAAACTATATTCATTCTCTAATGCCCCATAGTTAGGCAGTTTTTCCCTGAATTGAACTTCACACCTTCTTTAACCGACTTACTAATTATTATCTTCTGGAGTGTCAACAATAATATAGTTTTCCTTCAGATCAGTGTGAGGCACTTCAGTTTCTTTAAAAACAACATCATTCCAATTCTCCTTATTGATTAAACCATATCCAGTAGAAGTAATATGAGGCATCCAGCGAAAGTTGGCGAATGTCGTATCTTTGAAATTTGGTAAGGAACCGTTCTCTTTGGTAAAGGAGCGGTTTATGAAATAAAGATTATCCTGCGTAGCTGCCTTTTCGCTAATGAAAGCTTGCCACTTAAGGTAAGCTGTGTTCTTCGTAATTTGATAATAACGGATTACATTATTATTGACCTCAATGAATCGGTCTTTTGTATTTTTCGGAAAATAATATTGAAGACTGGCTGCTTCCATAGATGGTTCAAAGTACTCCGTGAGCTTTGAAACTCTAGGAAGATTAATCGCAGCATTTCTAGCCGTGCTCAATTCACTGCTCTTAACATCAGTAAGCAGTTTCGTGCTGGGTTTCGAAACAAATGCAGTTTGGGTCTTCTGATTCCAAGTTACTGAACCGTCCAGCGCTTCTGCAACAAAACGTAAGGGAATCATTGTTTTACCGTTATGAATAAATGGACCAGTACTTAATGAAACTAAAGTTCTATTTTTATGAGCTACTTTTTTATTCATTGTCAACTTCAAGTTAGTGTCACTCCCCTTCACTGTCACTTGCTTAGTAGTATTATTCCAGGCAAACGTTAAGCCACCTAAACTTTTGAGTGAAGTCAAGCTGAAAAATACCTGATTGTTCTTGTTGAGAATGTCATTTGAATCTAAGTAGTTATTATTCACTACAACTTGTGTTCCTTTTGGACTTTGTGCTTCTGCAGCTACCTCATTGGTTGGAAGGTTCAAAAGCGTAGAACATAGAACAGCAAAAGAAAACAATACTAATTTCTTCATTAGAATCCTCCTAAATTTGACATCCCTTATATAATAAGACGCAAAAAAAATCGTAAGGTTACCTACAATTTACTCTTACTAAACTAACCTGCCCGTTAGCTTAATGAACTAGTGCAGTGAAATGTAGTTTGAAGCTTATCTAATCGTTAATCGGATTATGTTCTTGTCCTTTACGGCAATCGGTACAAGTTCTTGTCTTTGGTTCGGGACAAGAACTTGTACCGATAAAACAAAAAAGCCGCTAAAATAGCGACTTCCAATGGGACTATGCTCTTGTCCCCCGACAGTTAATCCAGATACAAAATCTCAATCTCGCCCGAAGCGAAGGATTGCTCTGCGTAATCCCCCCCCCAATCACAAAGCGATCTCAAAATGGGTTCAAGTGATTGACCCAGTTCCGTCGTTGAATATTCCACCTTAGGCGGTACCTGATTGTACATCTTTCTGCGAATTAATCCGTCTGTTTCCAGTTCCCGAAGAGTTTGAATCAGCATCTTTTGCGATATATTATGAACGAGTCGCTTAAGCTCTCCCGTCCGTTTAGGTCCTTTTATTAAATAGTACAGAACAAGCCCCTTCCACTTTCCTCCGATAACCTCTAGTGTAACTTCCAGTTCACAGAAAAATGTTTTCATATCAATGCACCATCTCCCGACCTAAGAATATCCCCTTCATGTATCGCTTGATCCTTCAAGGCTCACTGAAGGAAAAATTGAACGTTACATGGAGGGGAGGATACAATCGCATTTAAGTTGATTTAAAAATCTTTGTCGTTTGAAAATTATTATGTCTTGGTTAAACTTGAGCTACTCCGCCATCTACGAATAATTCAACGCCATTCATATAGCTGCTTTCATTAGAGGCTAGGAACATGACAGCATTGGAGATCTCTTCAACCTGCCCCACTCTGCCGAGCGGAATATCATTTTTTGCCTGTTCCAGGATATGATCTAGTTCAGAGCCAAATAACTCATCGTACGCCGGCGTTACGATTGTTCCCGGACTAAGGATGTTTATACGAATTTCGGTCCCTCTCATATCAAGAATCCAGCTGCGGACGAGCTGTCTGATCGCTGCCTTGGATGCACCATAGATACTAAACGCTGGCATCCCCGTCGAGCCAGCAGTGGATCCCGTTAGAATAATCGAACCTCTTTTATTTGGAAACAAAGCTAATGCCTTTTGTACTGTAAAGATGGTTCCTTTCACGTTGACATCGAAAGTCTTGTAGTATTGTGCTTCTGTAATTTCTCCTAATGGAAGCAATGACCCTAGTCCGGCATTTGCAAAGAGAATGTCCAAGTGTCCCTTTTCTCGCTTAACTGTTTCGAATAATATATCTAGATCTTCCGATTTAGATATGTCACCTCGGACACCTGTAACATTCTTTCCGATCTGCTTTACTGCTTCATCCAGTTCACGTTGTCTGCGTCCCGTGATAAAAACGTAAGCCCCTTCTTTTACGAACTGTTGTGCCGACGCGAGACCGATGCCGCTTGTACCTCCGGTTACAACTGCTACCTTCCCGTCAAATTTCCCCATTCTATTAGACTCCTTTTATAATGATTTATATGGTATAGGATGCTCTGTCTGCCTCTGAACCTCCTATGAACGATAGTATGGGGGAAAAGTTACAAGAAAAACAGTACCCACTTTTTTGTGATATAGTCACCAAAAAGTGATAATTGAGGCGGCACAAGCGTTTGTTTTTACAGCCTAACAGATGGAAGTGAGCTCCATTAAGTTTGAGATTGTATATGTGCTTTTAATTTCTGCCGGACTTATTTGTCCGGTTCTGTTGACCCAACAGGTGTCAATGCCCGACTGAAGACCACCTTTGATATCCGTATTTAATGAATCTCCAATGACAAGCGCATCCTTTCTATTAAATTCTGAAATATGACTTATGACGTAATTGAAAAATTCTTTCTTCGGTTACGGAATTATACAATTGAAACAATTCATCCGAAAATGTATATCCATATTGCTAGTGGAATAGAAATCTCACTTCGATTGGACTTTAAATCTTCACCAATCCTCTTCGTACCTTCATAAATGACACCATGGTCATAATTCATGATATCAAAATAACCATTGTAATAATCCCAAACATCTGAATGATTTGAAAACTTAGCAGTAGCATCCAAAATGCGTTTGAATAATATAGTTGCTTCCGCTTCTGTAAGATTCCCTTCAACCATAAGTCTGAATTTAACATCTTTATTACCGTCAAAAGAAGATGCTGTAGCAGCTATCCCCTCGACTTTCCTAAAATAGTCCTCGGATTTACCAACTGCATCGTTAACGTTAATGCTTGTATCGTGACTACAAGATACAGTTAAATATAATGAAATTAATGAGAGGATGAATAACATTTTTCTCATCAATTTTTTACCTCTATTTCTGGGAAAAAAAGCGTTTGAAAGAGGGCTCCATTAATTACTCACCACATGATACACGTATTTGAACTATCCTGCCCGTTAGCTTAAAGCGATCAAAGTATATGTCTATTCGACATTCAGTACATGTTCTTGTCCTCTCAATATCCGGTGCCCCAGATATAATCATAGTCTCACACTTTGATGCCAACCGATATGCCTCTTCTACATTCTGATTCAGGTAACCCTCCGAATATAACAAAAT
The DNA here is from genome assembly GCF_047246825.1 of Paenibacillus xylanilyticus. Classification (GTDB taxonomy): domain Bacteria; phylum Bacillota; class Bacilli; order Paenibacillales; family Paenibacillaceae; genus Paenibacillus; species Paenibacillus xylanilyticus_B. Next base: position 168,231 of record NZ_JBFOLB010000004.1, read on the forward strand.
ATCCACTTCGGGGTTGGAAGCGTTCCTAGTCAGGATTCTCTTCTGCTATCCTCCCCCATTCATAAATAAAAGCCGGGTTTCTTCATAAAATACTACTGACATACAGTTGTCAGTAGTGTTTTTGTATAGTCGGAGTAAGTAATCGTAAAGGAGTAGGAGATAAATGCGAAGTATTTTGGTTCAAAATGATACGATACGTTGTATCACTTATTATGGGAAGGATGGTATCTCGTGAATTTTGCTTCTGTACGCATTATTACCGACGACGTAGATCGTCTCATCGAGTTCTATGAGAAAATCACGGGTGTTTCGGCCGAACGCCCCGCGCCCGTCTTTGCCGAATTCGTTATGCCATCGTGCACCCTGGCGATCGGCCACTCCCAGACGGCGCAACTGTTCGGTGATGGTTCCGCAGTGGCGGCTGACAATCACACTGTTATTATCGAGTTCCGCGTCCATGATGTCGATGCCGAATACGAGCGTTTGAAGCCGTTTATCGACGAGTGGGTAAAGGAACCTACTACGATGCCGTGGGGGAACCGTGCCGTTCTGTTTCGCGATCCCGACGGTAACCTTGTTAACCTCTTCACGCCGGTGACCGAGGAAGCAATCAAACGGTTCAGCGGTAGGCGTTGACGGACACTTTAAGTCAGTGAGGCGTATTTCGTAATTAGCAATGTTACTGAGCGCATAAAGAGACCATAGCGACGAGCTATGGTCTCTTCATTATATCTAGGTTCTTCATTAATCATCGAGTAATGGATTTATTTCGCGATCTCGCAGGTGCTGGCAACCTGTTTGTAATTGTGCTATCACTTCCGGTTAGATTAACAAATGATGACGAGCAATCAATATATCGTGTTGCAAATACTCATAAACGTATGCCAATGTGAGTTAGTTATCGTTGTCCAAGAGTAGAGCTTAAAGTAACCAGATTTAAAGTCAAACCTTGCGTTTGTATAGAAAATGGCTTCTTTCTGAAATTGATCTAAAAAATATTCACTTAATTCATCTGCCATCGGTTTTGTCTTCAAATCAATATCATGGGTCATGTTTTTTGAAAGAACATAAATTAAAATTTTTTTAGCATAATCTTTATCAACCATTCTCCAGTTACCCTCTAGCTTATCTGCATTATGGCCCATTCGCGTCAAAAATGCCTCCAATATACTTCCTTTCTCAATCTTATTTTTTAATTCTATACCGTATGTAACTTTACCTGAATTCCTCTTTGATAATAAAATCTCGAACTCGTCATCATTTTTTATCATCTTCCTGCCCGTTAGCTTACTAAAAGGACAACCCACTAATTAGTCAGCACTCACTTGAAATATCATTACATAAATTATCAATACACCTTGATATGTCCTTTAACGCCACACTTATTTGGAAATAACAGATCCTTTGCTTTAAGTCACATACCACTTTATTCATACGACACCCAAAGCAAAAGACGCCGCTGCATCTGCACGGCGCCTTTTCTTTTTACTACATCTAATAATAGAGCCTGCTACTCCATCATCAATTCAGAGTCATCTCATAGAACCAGAGGCAGGTTATTTCAGCTCTGCCTTCGGTTGATTCAACGCCAGAATATGCCCGTCTCATCCCGTTCAACTTGTTCGAGCAGATCCTCAAAGTCGGGACAAGGCTCAATAACGTCTACGGCATGCCAACTGCTGTGTTCATCCTTGGCGTATACCTTCCATTGCTGCTCTTCCCAGTTAAATCGGGCTATTGGCATCTGATCCCACGTATATCGTGTCTCCGAGGGCCTTTCTTCCGTTAAAATGAGTTCATTTTCATTCATCTCATACGTTAGCTTCACCATCGTCCGGAGTGGTGCAGGCACCTTTTCGTGGATATACCCGTTCATCACTGACTGAATTCTACAAACAGTGAAAGCGTCCAACACGGGGAATCACATCCCTTCATTTAATGAATGCTCATCTGTCTTACCAACTGGACTTGGTTACACCCGGAATCTGTCCCTGGTGGGCCAGTTCGCGGAAGACGATGCGGGATACCTTGAATTTGCGCAAATACCCTCTTGGACGTCCAGTCAGTTCACAACGATTTTTCAGTCTTGTCGGTGAAGCGTTGCGCGGCAGCTTCTGCAATGCTTCATAATCCCCTTTCTCTTTCAGCTCCCGGCGCAGCTCTGCATACTTCGCTACCGTTGCCTGACGTTGTTTTTCGCGTACTACCTTCGATTTTTTGGCCATGGTTTGGTTTACAGCTCCTTTATCAATTTGTTTTGTGAATGTTTAGTATCAAACGGCTTCTACAGGCCAGGGCAGCGGATTATCAAAACGTCCCCAGTCGGCTTGCATCTCCTCATCGCTGAGCAGGCACTGGTCCAGCTCATCTTCAATCACAGCACGTTCCATTTCGATCCCGATCATCACCAGCTCGGTCTGCCGATCTCCCCACTGGGCATCCCATTTTGCCAGAACATCCGGCTCGGTACGCAAAATCTCTTCCTTGTCTGCGTCCGGCAATGCCGCAACCCAATGTCCGGCAGGACCAAATTGAATGGAAGGACCGGCCTGACTCAGGCTTGCCGCCACATCTCCTTCGGCTGCCAGCCAAACCAGCCCTTTGGCACGAACGACCTCTTCCGGCCAGCAGCTCATGAATTCAGCCAGACGTGAGGGATGAAATGGTCTTCTGCGGCGATAAACGAAGGAGCCAATTCCGTACTCTTCCGTCTCGGGAGTATGTGATTCCTTTTCCAGCTCCTGAATCCATCCGGCAGACATGCTCACTCTTTCGAAGTCGAAAAGACCGGTATTCAGAATCTCAGCAGGATTCACTTGACCCTTCACCGTCCGAATGATTTTGGCATGGGGCTGAAGCTTACGGATGACACCTTCAAGCTTGTTCAGTTCTACGTCATCAACCAAATCACATTTGTTCAGCAGCAGGACATCACAGGTCTCAATCTGGTCAATCAGCAGGTCCACCACGTCACGGGTATCTTCATCTCCTGTGGCCTGGTTCCGATCAAGAAGGCTCTGTCCTGAGGCAAAATCATGCCAGAACCGGTTGGCATCCACCACCGTTACCAGGCAGTCCAGCTTCGCCAAGCTTGTCAGATCAATACCCGACTCTTCATCGGCATATGTAAAGGTCTGTGCCACCGGAACAGGCTCACTGATACCCGTGGATTCAATCAGGATATAGTCGAATCGGCCTTCGTTCACCAGTTTCTCAATCTCCTGCATCAGATCATCCCGCAGCGTGCAGCAGATGCAACCATTGGAAAGTTCTACGAGCTTCTCTTCTGTCCGGGACAGCGTGGCCTCTCCCTTGACCAGCGCTGCGTCGATATTTACCTCACTCATGTCGTTCACAATAACAGCGACCTTAAGACCCTGCCGATTGTGCAGTACATGATTAAGAACTGTCGTTTTGCCTGAACCAAGGTACCCGCTGAGAACCGTTACCGGAACTTGCTTTTGTGTCATTTGAATCTACTCCTTATAGTGGCAGCCAATATGGTTTCGACCTTATTGGTAATTATTACGATTAACAACAATGACTATAATCCTGTTGGCTCCTGTTGTCAAATCATTTTTATAAAAAAAGACCTACGGCCTGTTTCCGGCAGGTTCGGATCATCATGATACGCACCGGAAAAGTCAGTCCATAAGCCTTTAACTTTTTTCTTTCAGATAGGCGTTCGAATCAAGCCGCACGGGTGGTGCTTAACACCCACATAACACTTGCTCTGCACACCAATCTCCCTTAGTTCGCAGCAGCGGATCTTTTCCCATTCCCTGCTTCCATCCGCTGCCCGAAAGCCAAGACCAGAATCATGGCTGCCACCGAAAGAAACGTGCAGATCGTAAACATGGTAGAGTATGAACTGCTCTGAACAATCAGCCCCATGGCCAGCCCGCCCAGGGAGAACCCCAGATCATAGGATGACATGAAAATGCCCATAAGCACATACCTGGAGTCGGCAGGGAGAACGAAGGACAGGTAGGTGGTTAACGTCGGGTACATTAAGGCCAGGGCAAAACCACTGAACACTGCAGACAGATACACCAGTGGTCCAATGAACTCCAGCAGTGCGAGCATCTGGGTTCCCAGCGCCGCACACAGCAGCAATCCTGCCATCAGCCAGGTATTCCAGCTGCCGTCAGACGGTATTTTTTTGCGCAAAATAAATCGGCACAGAATAACAACCAGCCCCTGAATCGTTAAAAACACCCCGGCGCTCGCCATGCCGGTCGAAACCATATACAGCGGTAGAAAGGTCGCGGTTGCTCCAAATACACAGGAAACGAACAGCATAACCACACTGCTGATTAATAACGGTGTACTGCGCCAGAGGCCGCTGAATGAGCGCACCATGTCCCGCAGCGTATATGATTTATTTTGCACTGTCTGCCCAGGCAGATCCACACGATATCCGATCAGAAGTGGACATGCAGCCAAACCGATCATCAGTACAATAAACCAGATATCGCCGGCATTTTCCCAGATCTGTATAGCCAGTATCGGAATAACGAGAGATGGAACCATCGTAAAAAGCGTATACATGGACAGTCCCTGTGCCCGGTCCTTGTCCTCCAGCTTCTCCACAATGCCAGCCTGCATGGTCATGGAGAAAAACGCAGTCGCCACGCCTTGCAATGCCCGCAGCCAGAGGTACGTATCCACATCACCGATCATAAACAGCAGCAGCGTTACAGCATGCAAAATGAGTAATCCCTTCATGACCCGGAGTGGGCCATACTTCCCCAGAAGCTGTGCCGCAAATGGTCTCAGCAGCATACAAGTGAACATGTACGCCCCCATCATCAAGCCAATCTCGGCCTGATTCAGACCAGCTGCCTCACTTCTCAGAGGAAGAATAATCGTTAAAGCCGAATTGGCAGCAAAAAATAAAAAGGCCAAAACATAAAACCGGATAAACGAAAAGGATACCGGATTTAATTTGCCATATGATTTTGCAGAAGAATCCAATCTGTCGTCCCCACTTTCTCTCTCTATTGCCGGAGCACGCTTGTCGATAACGCAAGGTTAATTAACCTGTCAACCCCATTAAATCGTCATGGTTGGGATTAAAAAATCAATTTATCTTATACTGCTTTACTTGTCAATGAATTTGTAATCTTTACGATTAAGCAGCATGACGAATGGAATAAAAAAAAGCTGACGCTCATTGCATCAGCCTTCCATCTATTTCGTACCTATCAATAATCCCCTGCGGTCATACGCAAAAACAATCATGGCTGTCCCTAATATTGCACAGATGATATACATCCAGGAAAAAGATAATACATCGGCAACGGGTCCCATCATGACTCCCCCAAGTGAAACGCCCAGATCAGCCGTAGCGATGAACAAACCGATTAATATGTTGCGGTTCGACGGTGGCAGTACAAAAGACAGATAGGTTGTCAACGTTGGATATACGATAGCCTGCGCAATTCCCATAAGCCCAGCGCCTAGGTAGAAGATGATTGCACCTGCCTGGATGGAGAAACCGACGCACGCTGCAGCCAATGTCAGAAGCAGCATGGTTCCCATCATAAACGATGAGTGCCACCTTCCGTCCGAAGGAATCCGCTTTCTGAGCAGAATGCGTGCAACCACCACGACCGCAGCCTGAATCATCAGAAAGACACCGGCATTTCCGTTATTCAGTTGTGGAGCATACAAAGGAATGAACGCCGTAATGGCGCCAAATATAATGGACGAGATGAGCATAATGACACTGCATTTGAACAAAAACGGATTCCGGACCAGTTCACCGAAGGACTCCAGCATCTTGGACTTCTGTCCTGACTGATCCGGAGTTGTCTCTGTGACGTGTTCCTTCGTCTTGTCCATCCTGACACTGTAACCGAAAAGTCCAGTCACCATGGCAATGGCAATCATGAATATCGAGAAATAATCCATACCTCCTGTATTCCACAGTCCCAGAGCAAGAACAGGACCAGCAATGCCCGGAATATAGGAAAAGAGTGAATAGTATGAGATCCCCTGCGAACGATCCTTCTCAGGCAATGCATCGATAATGCCGATCTGGAGAGCCATGGAGAAAAATGCGGTAGATACGCCTTGCAGGGCACGGGCTACGAAATATCCACCCAACCCGGTGAATGTATACAAAATCAAGGCTAATCCATTGAGGATCAGGATGATCCGCAGTACCTTGATTGGTCCATGCTTCTGAATAATCTGGCCTGCCCATGGCCGGAAAAACATCGTTGTGAACATGTACGCTCCCATGACCAGGCCGATGACTGTGCTGCTTGCACCCAACGATTCACCCCGAAGAGGGATAATCACGTTGAGTATAGCGTTAGCACTAAAATAAAAGAGGGCCAATATATATAAACGCAGAAAAGGCCATGACAATGCTCCACTCACGCTGAGTTCTCCTTTAGAATGTGATTAAATGATCCAGCAACTTCCTCGCATACTCAGACTTCACGTGTTTCAACTGCTCAATGGGTACCATTTCTTCAATCTGGCCCTCTCTGAAAATAATCACCCTGTCACAAATGTAAGCAGCCGCCTGTATATCATGGGTGATAAAAACATAACTCATATGATACATTTCCTTCAGTTCTTTCAGCACATGGAGTACCTGAGTCTGGACCGATACATCCAGTGAACTGATCGCTTCGTCCAACACAATGCACTGAGGCTCTGTGGAAATCGCCCGGGCGATACAAACCCGTTGTACTTCTCCCCCGGACAGTTCATGCGGGTACCTGGATCTGTATGAGCTGTCCAGTCCGACCTGGCTGAGCAAAACATCTATTTTGAGTGAATCCGAGTTTCCTTCCGGATTCTTCTTTTGTAGTCGTAACGGTTCCATGATGGCTTCTTCGACTGTGAAAAACGGATTGATAGACGACTTGTAATCCTGGAACACAGCACTGATCCTGCCACGTCTTACTTTGCTGTCCAGCACGGATTTCCCTTCCAACAAAATCGTCCCCTGATCCGGTCGCTCCATCCCCAGCATCAATCTGCCCAAGGTTGATTTCCCGCTGCCGCTCTCACCGATGATGCCGAGACATTCCCCGCGTAAGCATTCGAAACTGACATCGTGCAGCACTGGCTTTTTGTTCCTTGCAAACAAACCGCCCTGTGAATAGGACTTATGAATATGGTCAACTTTTAGCAATGATCTGTTCCTCCTGCATCAATTGCCTGAAATGATTGCTTAACTCCCAGCGGGTGGATACCAAATACTGCGTGTATGGATGCTGTGGTTTCGTAAAGACCGAGCGGATGCTGCCCGACTCCACAATATTCCCGTCCTTCATGACCAGAACGTCATCCGCAATTTTCCGTACGACCCCCAAATCATGCGAGATAAAGATCATCGAACATCCCATCCGTTCACGCAATTGAATGAGCTGCTCAACCACTTCATATTGAGAAATTGTATCCAGAGCTGTTGTGGGTTCATCCGCGATGATCACATCGGGCTCCAGAACCAGTGCAAGAGCAATCATGATCCGCTGCAGCATGCCTCCCGACAGCTGATGAGGATATTGATTCATGATTTCCAGCGGATTTTTCAGCATCACCCGTTCCATGGCTGATTTCATGTTTTGCTCCACTTCTTTGGCATTCCAACCGTAATGGGCTTGAAGGGTCTCTCTCAGATGAACACCGATCACACAGGAGGGATCGAATGCACCCATTCCGTTCTGGAGAATCATGCACAATTTCCGTCCTCTTCTTTTCCGCATCTCCTGTTCTGTCAGCTTGTTTAGATCTTCCCCTTTGAACAGAATCTGACCCGATTGCCGGATGGACGGTTTATTCAAGCGCATGATGGACCTGCATGTGATCGACTTGCCACTTCCACTCTCACCTACAATGGCGAGACACTGACCTTGCTTTAGATGAAATGAACTGTTGTGCACAATGACCTCTTCCGTGTGTTCATCCCATATTCTCAGTTGATCAACTTCCAATATATTCATAGGAGACCTGTTCACCTCTCTTCCTTCCGCGAGGCTTGTTGCTCGACTTAGAGGTCATCAATTTGGGGTCAAGAGCAACTTGCAGCGCATCGGACAGGAAATTGAATGCCGATACAACCAGAACAATCGCCAGACCTGGCGCGAGCATCAGCTCCGGCCTGGAGAACATGACCTCTCTTGCCTCATTCAGCATCATGCCCCACTCGGCTTGCGGGGCCTGGACGCCCAGTCCGAGAAAGGACAGACCCGATATTTGCAGGATCATGGAACAGATGGCACTGCTTGAAATGACAGCAATATCCGAGAACGTGACGGGTACAATGTGTTTTTGAATAATGCGCAGGTGACTGATGCCGGACGCCCTGGCAAATTTCACATAATCCATCTCCGAATATTGCATGACCGATGTACGAATAACCCGGGCGAACCATGCCCATTTCATCACAACAAAGGCAATCAGAATATTTCCCAGGCCGGCACCCAAAATGCCAACCACCGCGAGTGTCATCACGTAACCCGGAAAAGAAAGCATGATATCACAGATCCTCATCATGATTGCATCGGTTTTCCCTTTGAAATAACCGGAGATGAACCCGATGAGAGCCCCCAGAAGAACCGAGGCGAGCAGGGCAACCAGAACCCACAGCACACTGGGACGAATGCCATAAATCAGCCGCGACAGAATACACCTGCCCAAATGATCATTGCCGAGCAGATACGACCAGGATGCAGATGCATACCTAAGCTTCATATTCACTTCTTCGGGGTCATGTGGTGCAATCCAAGGAGCAAGTACGCCAGCTATGACCATCACAACGATGACGACAAGAGACGACATGGCGAGTTTATCCTGGCTTAAATTCCGAAGTATTCTCATTAGAAATCCTTTCTGAGCTTGGGGTTCATCGCCGCATTAATGATATCGGAGAGCGTATTGAATAATACAAACGTGACCGCCAAAATAAGCACATAAGCCTGTATGATCGGAAAATCCCGGCTGAGAATGGATCTGACGCTTAACCTTCCGAGACCTGGCCAGGCAAACACGTTCTCAATAACAACGGTACTTCCAAGTACAATCGGTATGGCCATGCAGAAGATCGAAACAGAAACCTGCAGCGAGTTCCGCAAAGTATGGAGGGTTACCTTTCTCTCCGGAATTCCGCTGGCTCGTGCATACAGGACATAGTCTTCATTCAAATTGCTTAGCATGGAGCTTCTCACATTCCTGAAATAAATCCCTACATAACTTACCGTAATGACGATCACCGGAAGAATGTAACTCTGAACCGAATCCATCCCGCTGGTCGGCAGCAGATCAAGCTTGACGGAGAAATACCAGATCAGCAGGGCCGCAAGCCAGTAAGATGGAATCGCAGTCAGCAAAAAAGAGAATCCTCGTACGGACTTGTCTGTCATCTTTCCTTCCCTCATGGCACATACCACACCTAACAGGATCGAGAACAGAATAATGAACACGGACGATATGAGCGTCAATTTGAGCGTGTTCACAAATGCGGGCCAGATCAATGACCAGACGGATTTCCCGGTGACATAGGAATCACCAAAGTCCAATTGCAGGCAGGCCATCAGCCAGTTCCAATACTGAATCAGGAACGGCTGGTCCATGCCTAGCTCTGCCTTGGTTTTTGCAATCAATTCGTCCGTGATCTGCGGAACTTCCTGTGCCTGTAATACAACTACTGCAGGGTCCAGTGGCGAGAGATTGATCAGAACAAAGGTTAGAAACGAAATAATCAGCAGCAAGGGTATTGCTAGCAGAATCCGTTTGACGATATAACTCCCCATATCCAGCTCCTTTTCACACGAGATCCGATTGCTTCTATTTAAACTTCATTCGCTCGAATGGCAGTTCATATTGGGTCTGCTTAAATGCAATGCCATCCAGATTTTTCGGTGCAACTACGGTCATGCTTCCGTTCGTAATTGGAATAAACACAGCCTCATCATGGACCATGGTCATAATGTCAGCGTACAGCGATTTTCTTGTATCCTCATCGGTGGACACCATGACCTCTTCAATCTTGGCATACAATTCCTTGGCACCAGCCATCCCGCTTGTTGTATGCAGATAGGCTGAACTGGAGGCAAAAGCGGAAATCGTGCTCTGAGGATCATAAGCCAGACCCCAGGTTTGATTGAACAGCAGATCATATTCACCCGTGGATCTTCTGTTTGCGATGGAAGAAGATTCTTCCCCAATAATGGATAACTGAATACCAATGCCTTTCAGTTCATTTTGAATATATTCAGCCTGCGTTTTCTGGGTCGAGGAGTTACTGTCGTAATATAGATCCATTGCCAGCTCTTGCCCATTTTTGGTTCGTACAGCAGCACCACTCTCTAAAGTCCAGCCCGCTTCATCGAGCAGCTTCTGGGCAGAGCTCACATCATAACTACGTTCCTTTAATTCAACGTTGGCGTAATTTACATTGGAAGAGAACAGGGTCTGAGCAGGCGTCTGTGTCCCGTCAAAAATATCATTGCTGATGGTATCCCGGTCTATGGCATGCCAGATCGCTTCCCGGACCGCTTTTTCACTGACCGGATTATCCGTTTTGCTGCTGTTGGCCGCAATGATACTCGTGTTCATCGGTTCACTGCGTACCACCTGATACTCACCCGAGTCTGCCAGTTGGTTCATCGCTTCGACGTCAATGCTGTCAGCACCCCGGTCATCCGTGAATACGAAGTCGATCTCTCCTTTTTGCAATGCCAGAAAAGTGGTTTCGCCTGCCGGAAGAACTTTGGCAACAATGCTCTGGATTTCGGGTTTGCCTCCCCAATAGTTTTCATTCGCCTGGAACGTGGCATTTTCATCCACATTGTGCTCCGTAAGCATGTATGGCCCTGTTCCATGGTAACCATTGACTCCATCCTTCGTTCCACCATTGATCATATCTTTGGGTGACAGGAACACATAGGGTCTGGTCATGGACAATTCCACCAGTGTGGGATAATAGGTACTGGATAGCACCAATTCAACGGTATATTCATCAATGACGTTTGTACTCACGATTTTGGTAGACAGTTTAATCCAAGCATGTTTCTCGCGATTAGCCTGAACCGCGTCAAAATTGGCTTTCACCGCCTCAGCGTTGAAGGGTTCTCCGTCCTGGAACTTCACATTTTTTCGTAAGTGAAAGGTGTAGGTCTTTCCGTCTTCGGAGATATCCCATGATTCGGCAAGCAAGGGCTTGATTCCCTCAGCCGTGTTCTCTACCAGCGACTCATACACCATACCTTGAGCAGGCATGGAACCGGTGTATAGATGGGGATTCATATCATTAATGTCTTTGGCAGAGGCATAGATTAAACTCGTTTTCTCCTCTCCCTCTGCCGCTCCTGTCTGCTCGCTCCCCTTTTCGCCGCAACCGGCCATGACGGTCAAAACCATTGCAAATACAATACTAAAGCCAAGTCTGGATATTCCCTTTTTCACAACATGTCCTCCTGATGATTGATTTCGAGTCCCTCACAGATCATGTTCAAATCTTCAGCAAAAGTCTGAACCTGAAATGCACCCGACAATGGTAGATCTCTTTGTTCCTGTGCCACCTGCACCAATTTGTTCTCATAGGTTGCAATGAATTTATCTATGGTGGGACAACTCACCCTGAGATGCCTTGCAATGCCCTGAATGATTTTGATGCGGTAATAATCTTCTTTGGGCATCCTTGGGATCTCAAGCTGTCCCTCCCGGTTCACGAACATCTTTCGAAAAGGAACGGCCGAAAAGTCAAAATATTTTCCTTGTTCGTCCGGCTTCGAGAAAGGATCGATAAGTAATGAGGTATACCGTATGTACAGCAAATACTCCTGATGTATGTCCTGAAAATCGATAAACCCTTCGATATCATGACGCGATAAACTCTGTAAACGAACCGGATAGTTATCGTCTGTCATGAATTGAAGCAGGTTGAGAGATGGTATGTTCAACCGGTCTGTAATACCCATAATTTCTTTCCAACCTCTGAGCATATCCCGAATCAGATATTGGGTTACAGGCCCTTCCGGGTAGATCTTGTAGACATACGTTTGAATATCAGAGCCTCCAAAAATCGCATTCAAAGAAAAATCGTTCATGAATAATGGCGGATGTACATAAAGCGAGATGTTTCGTGTCTCCGCCTCAAACGGAGAAGCCATCATTTCCAACTCCGTACCGAGCTGCTCATACATTTTGCATAATCCGTATATCCGTTCTGAAGGATTCTGCGTGGAACCGATATACAGTTTTTTCTTCACCCCAGTTGTCACAACCTGATTGGAGGGCTGACGATCCATCCATCTTGTATCCCCGCAATAGGTGGAAAAACTGATCACTTCGGCCCTGCACCCTAATTCACTCACATAGTGATGAACGAGGCGATTCGAACCAAATGTGGGGGACACCAGCACCATGCATCGAACCTTTTTCAGTACATCCGGGTCTATCTGACTCAAGACCTCGATATATGCGTCCGTCGTGACAGACAGAATCAGCGTGTCCCACTCGCCTTCAATTTGACTGTACGCGGTAAAAACCCGATCCACAGTACACTGGCCTTCCACGTTCCGGTGTTTCTCATTCTGAACACTTACGCGAATTTGCTGGTCATTTTGTTTCAATGAGGCGAAGAAATCATCGGATCTGGCCGATTGCCTTCCGGCTATGCCAATGTAGGACCCTCGTTGTTTCTTGAACAGTACAGCTAGTTGAATTGATGCAGGCCCTGTCCCCATGATTAAGACTCGTTCAAAATCAATCATATCTGCCTCCTTCATCACTATCCGGCATGTGAAGCTTTCTGGTACAGTGCAATATCAAACACATCGTCCGGGCGCAAAATGTTATCCACCATTCGCCATTTCTGCTGATCGGTCGCCTGCTGAGGATAATTGAACAAGGACTTCAATCCATTGCCATATCGCATCGCGACAATCACATGTTCATTCGTCAATGAATGAAGCTGATCCAGAATGTCGTACTTCATGGCAACCGTGGAACTGAAAATAATATGGGTGGCTTCTTTCGTATATGCGAGATCCTGAACGAGTGCCTTCTGCAAATGAATGCGGAGACCAGCGCCCAATGTTTCGACCACAGCCTGGCCGAGCCCAATCGCCTCATCATCAATATCAATGCCAACCACCTGCGCTCCCGTTCTTCTGGCAATAAGCAGGGGAGTCATTGGAAATGCACCCGAGCCGATCAGCAGCACCTTGGAGTCTGAAGTGACATGAAAGCTGCCGAATTCCTTTTCAATGCACTCCTCGATATTTTTGAAATAATCTGCAATTTCCACTTCACCTTGCTGCAGCTTCATTGCCCGGTACTTCTCCATGATCGCTACACAAAGGGAGGATTGCTGCCTCAGGTTCAGTACTAGCTGTTCAAAATCGGCGCTTCTCTCAAGTTCCTTCTCTGCCCAGAATGACTCATGATGCTTATCGGTGATCCAATGGGAATAGGCGTTGATGGCATTCTCCATCTGCTCCGCATGCTGAATGGAATGATCGTAACTCTGTGCCAGTTGTTCAAAGATAGTTGAAAAATCATTCAACTGTTTGGTAAAATCCACGACCGTATTCATGTGCTTCCCCCTTGTTCAAGTCCATATGTTGAACGTCAATAAAAGCTTTACCCTCTGCCACAATGCCAACAGACCCTTCAATATGGATACTCCCCAGACCATCCTCATCAAACTGGGCCACGACCTGGATTGAACCTCCAGGCTGTTTAATTCGCGCCGTAATTTCTCTCCCTGTCTTCCAGGCCAGATAGGCGCCCAGAGAAGCCGTGCCTGAACCGCACCCTCTTTCCCATATCAGGCTATCCAGTCCAGGGACATAAATCAGCGGAGCCAACTCTTCCGATCGGGGGTTGAATAACAGAATGCCAATCAGTTTATCTCCCAGAGTTAAGCCCAGCAGACGTGCCAGGTTCTGCGCTCTTTTTTTGATCGCATCATCGAATTCATCGACTTCCACAACGATATGGATGAACTCCTCGTACCGGACAATAATCATATCCAGGTCGATTCCTTCGTATTTTATCGTCTGTCGCTCAATCTGTTTGGGAAGCGGCATGGTCACCTGGCAGTCGAACTCATTCAGCCGCTTCTTCACTTGGCAGGCAATCAATTGCTCTGTACCGGAGACCTCCAGCAGCAATTCAGTAAAATCTTGCGGACCCATCTCCTGTTCAGATGCAATATATGCCGCCAAAGCCATGCAGGCATTACCGCAAAACTCCCCTCCAGCCATATGTAAGTGTGCTGCAGCTCCGCGCCTAAGGGGAGGTACGATAAATCCGACTTGTTCGGCATACACATGATCGTAGGACATAATCCTTGAAGCGATATGTTGGTATTCCTCCGCTGGATGACTTGTTTTCACCAAAACCGTCATATTCTGTGTTGGATTAAACTTGATAAATTCGATTTCCTGTTTCATCCCAGCTACCTCTATTCTTGTTCATTCGAATTCGGATGAGCTTCACCTGACTCCATCGGGGTGCCTTTTAATAGTAATAATTACGATTAATAATCGTGAAAAATATAGCATACAAATTTGAGACCGTCAACAATATTTTTCCATTTCAATCCACCCATGTGTGCTTCCTGTACGTTGGTATTTTCGGATACTCATGTATCTTTGTTTCGTATTTTTTGCAGACAAAAAAACGATCACCGCATGAGGGTGACCGTCTTTTGTCGCCATTGATTCGGTTTTTACACATGTCGCATCATTCACCCTGTGACTGCAAGTTTTGCAGAGCCTGCTCCGCCAAAGCAGCGAGAAGATGCGCTCCCAGCGGGAGTGCCCGTTCATCCAGATCAAAAGCAGGATGATGCCACTCATGCGGTCCGGACGTGCCCAGGAAGAGGAAGAGACCCGGAACCTCCTTCTGATAAAAGGAAAAATCCTCTCCTGCCGGAGAAGGCAGCGGTCTGACGCTGTTCAGCCCTACTTCCCCCGCCACCTGTTCAGCCGCGGCAGCCAGGGCAGCATCGTTAACCACCGCAGGCGGTCCCTGAATCCAGCGAACCGTTGCCCGTGTCCCGTATGCAGCCGCCACACCAGCCACGACCTGGTTGAATCGTTCACGAATACGTGCACGGACTTTCTCGTCGAAGGTCCGGACCGTGCCATCCAATATCGCTTGATCCGGAATGACATTCCAGGCTGTACCACTGTGAATTTTGGTCACGCTGATGACGGCGCTCTCCTGTGCGCCCACATTGCGACTCACGATCGCCTGCAAGGCGGTTACAATATGCGAGGCAACCACAATCGGGTCGATCCCGGCTTCTGGCACCGCTGCGTGTGTTCCCACTCCTTCGACGTTCACCACAAAACCGTCCGCCGCTGCCAGCAGCGCTCCTTCCCGGATGCCGACTGTACCGACTTGAAGATCCGGCTTGTTATGGAGACCAAACACGGCACGGACGTCAGTCAGCGCCCCGCTTTGGATGACCTGCCTCGCCCCCGTTGCTTTTTCTTCCGAAGGCTGGAACAGCAGCCTCACTTTGCCCGGCAGCCGGGATTCACGCTGTTTCAGCAATCGTGCCGCACCAACCAAAATGGCTGTGTGTGCGTCATGACCGCAAGCATGCATCCTGCCTGCAACCTGGGAAGCGAACTCCAGCTTCGTCTCTTCCTGGATGGGCAGGGCATCAATGTCTGCTCTTAGGGCAACGACAGGACCGTCACCCTGACCAACTTCGGCAACCAGGCCCGTACGCAGTGAATATTCATCTGCAATACGTACCCCTTCCTCCTCCAGCCAACCGCGAATGGCAGTCGTTGTTTCCCTTTCCTCGCCTGACAATTCCGGATTGCGGTGCAGATGCCGCCGAATCGCAATTAACCGCTCCGCAAATTCCTCATCCGGTACAGCAGAAATGGTCTGCGTGCGACTCTCTTCTTCTTGCCCTACTTGCTGCTGGGGCTGTTTCAGCTCACTCTTCACAACATGGCCTCCTTCGATCGTCATTCATTTATGGGCAGACGACGTGCAGATCTGCGTCCTTCTAACCCATAGCAGCTTGCGCAGGTTGGGATTCAATCCCGAATTCGGCCAACCCCTGTTCTTCCAATGCCTCGCGCAGCAATTCAAAAGAGCGAATGCGTTTGGCAAAATCACGCGTGGCTGTCGTGACAATCAACTCATTCACGGCAAAATCATCCTGAAATTTCTGCAACGCCTGACCTACCGTTTCCTTCGTTCCGCGGGTTACACTTGGCTCCAGGACCTCGATGCGATATTTCTCATTCGATTGCCGTCCGAATTCTTCTGCCTGCTCAACCGAGCCAACCGTCAGCACTTTGCCATTCTCCAGATGGATCTTGACCAGCATGTGCTCACTCGCCAGCTCCTCTGCTTCTTCCTCACTCTCCGCCACAATTAATGATATGGCAAGGACGGCGTAAGGCTCGCGGCCATTCGAACGATCGAATCCCTCCCGATAGACACGGAGAGCTTCTTGGGCCACTTCAATATTGCTATTAATAAACAAGGAAAACACATAAGGGAGTCCAAGTTCGGCGGCCATGCCGGCGCTATCGACACTTGCTCCGAGTACATACAGCTCTGCAGGAATCTCGGATACAGGTGCAGCACTTAGGCCAGCGAGTGGATGGGATTCATCTGCATGTGGTTCATTATGGATAAACTGTTTCACTTGAATGATTTTCTCTTTCAGTGAAGCTGCCTCCTGAATGCCCTGCTGCAGAGCCTGCGTGGAACGAGGAAGTCCCCCTGGCGCACGCCCGATTCCAAGATCAATCCTTCCTGGTCCAAGCGCTGCAAGCACATTGAAATTCTCGGCAACTTTGTAAGGACTGTAATGCTGGAGCATGACCCCTCCGGAACCGAGACGAATCCGCCCCGTGTGAGCCAATAAGTGGGAAATGAGCACCTCCGGTGAAGAACCTGCCACATGCCCCGAATCATGATGCTCCGATACCCAGAAACGGTGAAATCCAAGCTGCTCTGCCCGCTGCACCAGTTCAATCGTATGCCGGAATGCATCCACCGGCGTCTCCCCTTCATAGATCGGGGTCTGATCCAATATGCCAAGACGAATCCCCATACGTTCTCCTCCTCCAATTATGCTGCAGAAGCTGCATTCCAAAGCCTGTTCTTGCTCTATAATTGCCGCAGCAGTTCCCCAAAGGGCTCTGCAAACGGTGAATGTTCTTCTTTTAACGTCACGACACTAATCTGCAGCGAAACCCCTGCGACTTCATGGACCTGAATGGGAAACAGTTCCTGATCCTGCACTTCCTTCTGCACGGTCAGTCCGGGTAAAAAGGCAATGCCTGCTCCCTGCAGAACCAGTTTCTTCGCCGTTTCGGAGTGATCCACATGATATGTAATATCCGGCGGGTGATCTAGAGAGTCGAACGCCCGGTGAATACGCAGCCAGTCCAGAGATCCGCACTCAAAAAAGACCAGCCGCTCATTGCGAATTGCCTCCATACTGACATGTCCTCGTTCAATAAAGGGATGCCCCTTGTATACATACAGCTGGATTGGATCCTCATAAAAAGCGATCGTGCGGATAGCCGGATGCATGACCTTGCGCACAAAGGCGAGATCAATCTCCTGAGCAAGCAGCTTGGCAATCAGCTGGTCTGTGGTTGCCGTTGTCAGCTTGATGCTGACCTCCGGGTAAGCTTCCTTGATTTTGGGCAGGAAGTCCGGAATGACATAGTTGGATACCGAAACGGTACTGCCGAGACGCAGCGCATCCGGTGTTGTACGGCGCTGCTGAATCTTCTGCCTGCCCTTTTGGATAACCTGCAGCACCTGCTGGGCGTATGGGAGGAATTTCCTCCCCTCATCCGTGAGCACGATCTGCTTGCCAAGCCGATCAAACAGCTTGCAGCCGAGCTCACGTTCCAGCGATTGAATGCGAGCCGTGACAGATGGTTGGGACAAAAAGAGTACTTCGGCAGCCTTATTGAAGCTTCCGTAATGATTGATATATACAAATGCTTCAATGTTCTCAATATTCATAAGCGCCTCCGAATCCAGGTCCACAGACGTTTGACCTTATATCAATTTAACCAATCAACTTACTCGGTTTTAAGTTATCGTAATACCATTCTTTTCCAGTGTCAATATCAATTCATCCAGCGAACGGTCCAACCGGGTCGTAATGTCTGTTGAGAGTGCATATTTTCCGTATTCCAAACGTTCTACACCTTGATCAACCGCGTAAACACCGCCCAGGATATGTCTTCCTCCAAGTGCTGCGAGTACAGGTTTCAATGCATAGTCGATAGCCAGCAGATGGGCAATGGAGCCGCCAATGACGAGCGGGAGTGACACTTTACCGCGAAGCCCCTCCTGCGGAATCAGATCCAGGAATAGCTTGAGCACACCGGAATAGGATGCTTTATACACCGGCGTAGCCACGATGACCGCATCTGCTGCCTCAACCACAGCGAGCGCATCGCGAACAAAGGAGCTGTCGAAACGGGCCTGCACGAGATCTTCCGCAGGCAGGTCAGCTACATGAATGACTTCAACGGTAATCCCTGCTTCGACCAATTTATGTTCACTGTAATCGGTAAGGCCGGTCAAACGCGAACGTTTGGAAGGTGCTCCGGCAATAATAACAACATGAGACATGAATATCTCCTCCTTGGAATAGCGGTCAAGCCGCTCCTTTTACTCTTGGATCAAGCCGGTCACGAATATCGTCTCCAATCAGATTCACTGCAAGTACAAACATGGTAATGGCAAGTCCGGGGAAGGTACAGATCCACCAAGCTACGGTCAGATAACCTCGCCCCTGCGAGAGCAATGCACCCCAGTCCGGAATTTCCTTCAACACGCCAAGTCCAAGAAAACTGAGCCCGGAACCGGTCAGAATGGATGTTCCAACCCCCAATGTTGCCATCACCAGCAGGGGAGACAAGGAATGAGGCAGGACATGCCGCCAGAAAATTCGCCCACTCGAGCCGCCAAGTGATCGTGTCGCTGTAATAAACGGAAGGCTTTTGACAGACATCACCTGCCCGCGCATGACCCGTGCATATCCCGGAATGGAGGCTACGGCAACGGCTAGTGCAATATTAAGCAGTCCGGGCCCCAGTGCTGCAGCTACGGACAAGGCCAGAAGCACTCCCGGGACAGCCATCAGAATATCAACGGTTCGCATAATGGCTGTGTCCACTATACCGCCTGTGTACCCAGAGATAATGCCCAAGGCACTGCCCACCAGGCCACCGACAAGTACCGAAGCGAATCCAATCAGCAGCGAATCCCTGCTGCCATGCACCACGACGCTGAAGATATCCCTTCCGAAATAATCGGTACCAAACCAATGCGCAGCAGAAGGTGCCTGCAGGATGGCATCCGTCATCATCTGAGTTGGATCATAAGGAGCAATCCAGCCCGGTACAATGGCACAGGTGAGGGTGAATAACACGACCAGCAGCGCTGCATAAAAGAATAATCGGGAAACCGCAAACGAGATGCGGTAACGTCCGGAACGGCGATTCCAGAGGCGTAAACGCCCTGTGCTGCCGGTCCATGCTTTTTTGTCACCCACCAATGGTTTCATGCTCATGAGAATCCTCCTTCCTCATCCGCAAGTGTTCAGACGGTTCCTTGCAATCATGTGCGGACTGCACGTCTGACTCTTGGATCGATGTACGCATACGATATATCCACCAGCAAATTCAGGACAACATAGATGATCGCTGTAAAAAAGACAACGCCCTGTACTACAGGCAGGTCTTTGGCCATCAAGGCATCCGCAATAATCCGGCCGATCCCCTGTCTGGAGAAGACGGTCTCCACCACGACCGTTCCCGCAAGCAGATCTCCAATCAACATGCCAATGACGGTTACGGCAGGAATCAATGCATTGCGGAGTGCATGAACGTACATGATCGTGCGCTCCGTGAGCCCTTTGGCACGCAATGCCACGATAAAGGGTTCATTAATGACTTCGAGCATACTGTTGCGCACCATCCGTACGATGAAACCTGCACCGACCAGCCCCAGTGTGGCTGCCGGAAGCACCAATGAACCAAAGCCGTCCGAACCCATGGCCGGGAACCAGCCGAGCTGTACCGAGAACAGCAGGATCAACAGAATGCCGGTCCAGAATGTTGGCATGGAGATGCCAACTAGTCCAACAAGCCGGGCAATAAAATCAATTACGCCATTCCGATGGATGGCCGACAGGACGCCTAGCGTGATGCCAATGGTAATCGCAATGATGGAGCTCAGTGCTGTCAATGCCAGCGTGGCCGGGAAATGCTCCAGAATTTTCGGAAGCACCGGGTCGGAATTGATCATGGATTTGCCAAAATCCCCGCGCAGCATGTCTCCGAAATAGTTCGCAAACTGAATGTAAAACGGCTGATCCAGACCAAGCTGAGCCCGCAGGTTCTCGATCATCTCCGGCGTAGCCGAGGACGGATCCAGCATGAGCAGGACCGGATCACCCGGCAGAAGATACATGATGCAGTACACCAGCACCGAAGCTCCGAAAATTACAAATAGTGATGTTGCAAGCCGAGTCAGTATCGTTTGAACCATACCGGGTCGTCTCCTTCCTGAATGCGTGATGGGCTGTTCATGTTATGGCTGGATTCGTACGTCGTTGAACAATGGGTAACCAAGCGAATCGAATTTGATGCCCTGCACGGATTTCGATGCTGCTACCGTATAAGGGAATACATAGATCGGTAAAATGACCGCCTGATCAATCAGATATTGCTGAATCTCGTTATAGATCTCCACGCGTTTCTCCGGATCTGTTTCCACAGCCCCCTGCTCCAGCAATTGATCGATCTTCGGATCGGACAATCCGGACAATGTCGGACGTTCACCTTCCGCGCTTGTATGATAGAAGGCGTACAAGGCATTCGGATCGGAATTGACCTGGCTGTTGCCATACAGATCATAGTCCCAATTCTGATAAATGACGGTGGCAATGTCTTTCGTAATTTCAACTTCGACGGCGATGCCGACCTGTTTTAGCTGCTGCTGAATGATTGCCGCAATATCATTGCGCTTCTCCCGGTTTGGAGAACCATCCACATAACGCAGCGTCAGCTTCTGGCCATCTTTTTCACGTATGCCATCCGTGCCCTTGATCCAGCCCTGCTCATCCAGCAGCTGATTGGCTTTGTTGATGTCCGGATTGATGCTTCCTTCCAGCGAGGCATCGTAACCAAGAATTCCAGGAGACAATGCAGACCATGCGCGTTCGTAGTTGCCCAGATACAATGTTTTGACAATGGATTCCACATCTACGGCCGATTGCACCGCCTGTCTGACTTTCACATCGTCCCAAGGTGCCTTGCGCAGATTGAAAAAGAGCGTATATGGCAGTCCTACCGTATTGGCCTGCAGCAATTGCTGGTTCGGGTCATTCTTCAGGGCCGCAACATTTTGCGGTGGAACGGTCTCTGCAGCGAGTACCTGACCGCTTTGTACGCTTCCGATACGTGTCGCTTCCTCTGGAACAATTTTGAACGTAATTGTATCCAGATGAGGTGCAGCTTTATTTTCGACTGTCTCTGGGGCCCAGTTATAATCCTTGTTTTTGGCGACGACGATATCCGCATTTTCATCCCATTTCACGAAGGTATACGGTCCGGTGCCTACCGGGTTTTTGCCCAATTGATCGCCGTACTTCTTGGCAGCTGCAGGTGACACGATACCCAGCAGAGCCTGGCTTAAGTTACCCAGGAAGGCCTGTGAAGGGGATTCCAGATTCACCTTGATGGTGTGTTCATCAATGACCTCGGAAGAACGATAGGGTCTGATCAGCGCAAGGGAATTGGCAGCTTTGGTGGCCGGATCGATGACCCGATCCAGATTGTATTTCACGGCTTCAGCGTTAAACGGCGTGCCGTCGTGGAACTTCACGTCCTCACGCAGCTTGAACGTATAACTCTTGCCGTCCTCCGATACGCTCCATTCCGTGGCGAGCCACGGTTTGATGGAACCGTCAGGCAGCTGCACCACCAGATTGTCATAGATGGTCCGGATGGCACGTACCGTCACGGCAAGCCCGCTCCGATGAGGGTCCAGCGTATCCGGTGATGTGGCGAGAGCGAAGGTAAGATTCCCGCCCTCCGCTTGGCTGGCCTGTTCACCACCAGATGCTTGAGCCGCACTGCTGGAGCTGCCGCCCGCTCCGCAACCGGACAATACCATTACCAATACTGATGCCAATGCCATACCTTTCATCCACGCGATAGACCTGTTCATATCGTTTCCCCCTCTGTGTATACAGGTGTCATTTTTATTTTGATATAACCTATGAGATAAGTCGGTTTTAATGTGCAAGAAAGCTATATTAAAGTGTTATAACCAGATGTTCATTTCCCCGACAGTCATGATTGTTATGCCTGCTGTACTTGCTCCCGGGCTGCCGTATAACGATTCACCGGAATCTGCACACCGAGATTGCCACGGAGTGTGTCATGCTCATACTCTGTACGGTAAATGCCCCGCTCCTGCAGAATCGGTACGACCAGTTCCACGAAATCGGACAAGCCACTTGGCAATTCCGAATGAATAATGAACCCATCGGCGGCTTCTGCTTCAAACCATTCCTGGATCTTGTCAGCTACCTGTATCGGTGTGCCGAGGAATTTACTCTTCGGTGTGGCCGCTCGCAATGCCACTTCGCGCAGTGTCAATCCCAGCTCTTTGGCGTCCTTCTTGATTTTGTCCGTGCCGCTGCGGAAGCTGTTGCTGCCAATGCCGTTCAGTTCAGGGAACGGTTCATCCAGCGGATATTGGGAGAAATCATGATGCTCGAAGAAACGCCCCAGATAATCCAGTGCTTTGTCGATCGTAACGAGACTGGCAATCTCCTCGTATTTACGCTCGGCTTCTTCTTCCGTCCGTCCTACAATCGGGCTGATGCCTGGCAAAATGACGATATCCTGAGAGGAACGTCCATAGGAAGCGGCACGCGTTTTGACATCCTTGTAAAAGGCTTGTGCATCTTCGATCGTATCATGTCCGGTAAACACCGCATCGGCTTCCTTCGCAGCAAGGGTCTTGCCATCGTCAGAGGAACCTGCCTGGAAAATAACCGGCTGACCTTGTCGTGAACGGGCGATGTTCAGTGGTCCCTGTACCGAGAAGAACTCTCCTTCGTGGTTGAGTGTGTGCAGTTTGGATGGATCGAAGAAGACACCGCTCTCCTTGTCTCTGACAAACGCATCATCTTCCCACGAATCCCACAGGCCTTTGGTCACCTGCAAATATTCGGTTGCAATTCGATATCGTTCCGGATGGGTTGGATGGTTGCTTCTACTGTAGTTTTTGGCTGATCCTTCAAGCGGGGAGGTAACCACGTTCCAGCCTGCACGACCGTCGCTGATCAGATCAAGCGAACCAAACTGTCTGGCAACAGTGAACGGATCGCTATAGGAAGTGGAGAGGGTTCCAACCAGACCGATCCGCGATGTAACTGCGGCCAAGGCGGACAATAGACTGATCGGTTCGAACCGATTCAGGAAGTGGGGAATGGACTTTTCGGTGATATACAGACCGTCGGCAATAAAAACTAGATCGAACTTGCCTTCTTCCGCTTTCAAAGTCTGGCGTTTGTAGAACTCAAAATTCACACTCGCATCCGCCTGAATCTCCGGGTGTCTCCATGTGGTCATGCTGCCTCCGACACCGTGAACAATGGCTCCAAATTTCAAACTGCGTTTTGCCGTCATATACATTCCGCCTTCCCTGGTATTGGATTAGGTTGATACAACAATGCCCAAGTCACGAGGTTCACATCCCCAAAACTCAAAAGTTAACTATTCCTATGAGTTTGGTCAGTTTTATAATTTCACAAATCTTATCACTGCCCTGTGAAAGGGTCAACCGTGTGACTAATAGAACTTTTCTATATGGAAATAAGAGTTCTGAAAAAGAATTATTCCGTCCGCTCCCGCCTGTAGTCCACTGCCAGTGCAGTTTTCCGCAGCCGGAAGCAACGAAATTCATCTATCGTGCAAGTACCGATCAGACAGCTGCCGCTTCTCCCGGCTGCGCGAGAAGCGCGGCAAGCTTCTCCAGATCTGGTTCCAGCAAAGCCTCAAACTTGCCTTCCCCTCCCACTTCAATGACAGGAACATGGCGAATGCCATATTTCGCTTCAAGCACATCCCTGAGCACGTCATTGCCTTCTACTTCAATGTTCACAAAAGGCTGATTCCGTGACGTCAAAAACGCTTTGACCTCTCCGCAGAAATGACAGCCTGTTTTGCTCCATAGCACTACTTTTTTGGATGATGAAGACATCGACAACCCTCCTGATTGAATTCAAGGTTAAGATCGAGGCAAGTCCTCAGACCTTTAATTCCTACCTGATAAATAAGAATTATGGCTATAAATGTACTCCTCGTGCCTTCAAGCGTCAATGGAGCTGCTAATAGAATAAACCTATAACAACATAGAAAGATTAAATTTAATTTTTTCAGAACGGCGGATGTAGCTATTAATTTTTGCTTGCCTCCTTGACCATGTGAAAGACTTTTTGGGCCATCTCAACATAAAAATGAACCTGATCCGGACTTTGATCGATAGCCCATCTGAGATTATCGAAGGTCTTGAGCAGCAGTACATGTCTCAGCAGATCCAGCTCCTTTTCATTCAGCCCGTAACTATCCAAAAAAGCGTTCAATTGTTCAGGTTCAGGACCCTCCCCGTGGATCTGGCAACGTATCATATGTATGATATCGCCATAAGGCACAACCGTGACTTCTGCATTTCCCCAATCCAGCAGCGTAACTTGCCCTGTCTGCGAAACCATCGTGTTCTTCAATGAGATGTCACCATGGCACAGGCCGAAACGGAACTCTTCCATTTTCAATTTCTCAAACCATTGTCGAACCATTCTTGATTCCGTTTTCGTGATTACGCCAAACTCAATCAGGGGGTCATGCTCCGTTAAGCTATGGATATTGTACTGCACATAACCCTGCCAGCTGCCGTCTGATCCCGGATGTGGAGGGGAATAAAATCTGCCCTGGACTGGGTCCATCTGTTCTCCAAAACCATCCACTGGAATGGAATGAATGCATTTCGCATATTCACCAAGTTTTCTCCAGATATGGGTCGTGTCTACGGTTGTGTCCAATCCGTTATCTCCTTCGACAAATGTTTGAATCATATATGCCGTTTCGTCCGCGATTCCGACGGATAACGTCTCTGGACCAGGAATACCCGCTGCCGCAGCTTGCTCAATGCACCATTTTTCCTTCACAAAAGTGGGATAATTGTGTTTGTCGTTCATGCGTACAACCACTTTATGATGTTCCGTCTCAACGAGGCAAACCTGATTGACGAAACCTTTTCCAATGATCTGATGTGATGATGTCACTGGCTCGTGCAGAAAATCATGGGCAATTCGTTCGGCTAGTAATACAACTTCATTCTTCATCATGCACCATCCCTAGTTCGCATCCTAAGTTAGCTCTGCGATGATTCAATTGGTCATAGTGTAAGATGAAATCGCTTACGTTTCAATCGTCTTGGATAAATATCCTTATATGTAAAGCCCGGATGCGAAATGAAATGGTGCAATACGCTGCACCTTACATCTCGCATCATGCCGATCCGGTTCACAGCAAGCCTCCACATTACAAATCTTCGTTCAAGAGCTGCGGCGGGGCGATAATCGGCAAGCCTTCTTCAATCGCAAGCAGTTGTTCCGGTGATACGGTCAGCACATGTCCTGAATGAACGCCCCACCGTTCTGCTGCGTAGACCGTCACGAACCTCCTTCGTTTGCCTCCGCTGATCTGATACCGGATCTCCGGCGCATCAGCTGCAGCAACGATACAACCTTCCGACCAGCCGTTGGCCGAATCGTGAATCGATGAGATATGCACATGTCGGACGTCAATCGGCCACCCCTGAATTTCGCCTGCGGATACTACAGCATCTCCGGCAGGAATGCCGAGCAGATCCGGTTTGGCTACCTGAACAGGAGATATTCCGCGCGGTACGGGAATATTCAACTTGCGTTTCAATCCTCCGATCAGACGATATACATCGCCTTTGACATCTGATACGAAGCTGCCTTCCGGATAAAAATCGCTGCTGCGTCTTGGCTTCATCGCCCCGTCGTGACTCCCCTGGGTGGCAATTCGCTGCCGCGGGTCGGTCTTGCCCGAATCTATGGAATCGGGCGGTACAGTCGAATTCGCCTGTGCCATATGTTGGGCGATCTGCAATGTTTTTGCGACCAGCGTGTGAGGGTCTCCCCATTTTCGGGAATGGAACTGTTCGTTCCCCTTGTTGACTGTGGCAAAATCCTGTTCACCCAGCGCCTTCATGCTGACACTTCCATAGTGATGAATAAATGCATCGCCTGCAACCGCAAGCTTGTATCCTGCCAGCTTCACCCGAATCATCCAGTCATCATCTTCAAAGTTGCCTACCGCATATCCTTCATCCAGGTAGCCCACCCGTTCCAGCAGCTCTCGCGAGAACAGCCAGCAAAATCCGACGAGCCGTTCGGTCATCCGATGCTTATCAGGGTCAGGCCGATTGTGTCTCCTGGCAAAAGACCACATATCCTCTACCTCAGAATACGGAACGTCAATTTGCTGATCGCCGCCAATATAGTTGGTGACCGGACCAACCAGACCGATCTCGGGATCACTGTCAAGGCATGCCATCATGTTGTCAAGCCAGCCTGGTGTGACCAGTGTATCGTTATTCAGGACCACGATATGTCTGCCTCTTGCCATCATCAGACCCTGGTTGACACCTCCGGCGAATCCGCGATTGACGTCCAGTGCAGCCACCCTCACCATGCCGCCTTTGCGCAGCATCGCTTCCGCTGTACCGTCCTTGGAGGCATTATCCACGACGATAATTTCGTAGGGCGCGGGCGTATGTTTCTCGACACTGGATACACAGTTGAGGACATACTCCCGTTGATTATAGGTCGGAATAATGATGCTAACCCCTTCAAATACCAGTCCAAATGAACTTTGCCCCTGCCGTACTCCTTCATCGTATCCCCTGCTGTAACCTTGTTTGTACAGTTTGGCAGCTCTGGCCCCCCGCTTGCCTTTCCCTCTGCGTCCCGACTTCCGCACAGTGCTCTTTCCAGCGGAATGCAGAACAACTTCGGCGGGTCCAGAAACATGCCTTTGTCTGGGTAAGTTACCTGGTTTGCTCATGTTGCTTCCTCCATTTCCCCTCATCCGGATGTATTACGTAAACCACCCGCCACACTGTCCATTAGAGATGAAGCTCTCCTGTAACCAATTTGTCAGCCAAATGCCCGAAATCCAGAGCGACCCTGCCAAGTTCCCCAGCAATTCGTCGACACAGAACGACGGCCGGAATTCCTGCGGCTACCAAAGCAATGTCGAAGGCATGCGCTGCCGCTTCCTGCATCACTCTGGGAATGTCCATGAAACCGGTGACAGAACCAATGATCCCTGTCACCTGGATCCCACGGCTGAGAAGCAGTGCACCCAGCTCGCTTGCCTGGCTGCCGATCAGCAGCACGCGGCGGCCATGAAGTACAGGCAGCAATAGCCCCGACTGATGCAGACTGTAGTTGATCGTGGAACTGGTTAGCTTCAACCGGGACCAGTCAATCCCGAAGTGGCGCATGACCGGGAATAGCAGGCCCTGAAACGTGGGCGCTCGCGAGATGGGCACCCCGACCCAATCCGCCCCCTGGATCGCTTCGGCTAGCGCAGCCCGAATCTCGGGAACGGAGCGCTGCACCCCTGCGTAAGGCAGGAACGGAGCGAGCTCCTGCACCTGCTCGCCGGGGAGCACCGTGTCGGCTGCCAGCGTCAACAGTTCGCCATCCCCGAGGCGAACGACCGACAGGGGGCGCTGTGCATCCAGCGCTCCCCGGATCTGGTCAGCCACCTCGTGGGGGCTGGCCAAACGGGTGAGGCTGGACGCGTACTGGCGAAAACCCGCCGCAATCAGATCTGCCGCCGCTACGGCAGGCAGAATGTGGTCCGGCGGGATGTGCTGCGCCACCAGCGCCTCCCCGCCCGCGAATACGCCGTCGCGGTAGCCCTCGGCGTAGCCGCCGGGTGCGCCTGCCGACTCCGCAGGCGGTAGTGCCCCTGCGCTGCCCGCATGTGCGGCGGCAGCGCCACCCTGCCCCGCGGGGGCGACACCACCAGCGTGCGGGTGGCGTGTCGCCTGGATCGGGGCAGGGCCAGCACCGCGGGCAGGCATCGCCTGCGGCGTGCTGGCTTGCGGTGCTGACCCGGGCGCACGGCGCGCAGCCGGGCGCAGCGTGCTGCGGCGGTGGGCAGCGCTGCCGCGCCCGGCGGCTGCACGGCGGCGGCGGCCGTGCGCCGATGCAAGCCCTCGCCTAGCGGCGCTGCGGCGGCGTGCCGCGGCCTTCCTGCCGGCAGGCTTGCGCGGCACGCCAGCACGGGTACGCGCCTGGGCCCGTGCAGCACGATTGGCTGGCTTGGCGGCTGCACGCTTGGTTCCGGTGGTTCCCGTAATCATCAGAACGCCTTGGCCTTGAAACGCTGCCGGGTGAGTACCCCGGGGCTTATCTGTCACCTTGGCTTCCGTGTGCCCGGTCCGATTCGCTACTCTCATGGCATTCCCTCCCTTGGCATGCACGAGGAGCGCCGCTGCACAAAGCGCCGGAGCCTCCTTCCAGCTCCGGCGCAGGTTATTCGGGTCCCATGGGGCACCTCACAGCGGCAGCATCAGGCGCATGATGTTATGGCAGTTGTCCCTTCATGCGGACTGCAGCTTCCTGCAGCGATTCGAAGGTCCCCGCATCGCTCCAGTATTTTTGCAAAATGTCGTACTCCAAGCCTCCAGCAGAGGCATAAATATTATTGACATCCGTAATTTCAAGTTCTCCGCGTGCAGATGGCGCAATGCCGCCAATCAGGTCGAATACATGGTCATCGTACATATAAATTCCGGTCACACAGTAGGAGGTTTTCGGCTGGCTTGGTTTCTCCTCAATGTACGATATGCGTTCCGGATGCTTCGCATCAAATACGGGCACACCGTAACGCCTAGCATCATCCACTTCTTTCAGCAGCACACGTGCCGTCCCCGCAGGCTGCTGCACATAGCGATCAACGTAAGGTTTCAAATGATCACTGAACAGATTATCACCCAGCAGCACCACAAACTTTTCCCCAGGAAGAATAAAAGACTTTGCCAAATCCAGTGCTTCGGCAATGCCTCCTGCCTGCTCCTGAATCCGGTATGTCAACCGGACACCAAGATCGGCTCCGCCACCCAGATATTCCGTGTACAGCCCTGCCGAATGTTTGCCCATCACAATCAGAATATCTTCAATCCCCGCCTGACGGAGTCTGTCGATGCCATACACAATCATCGGATGTTTACCGACCGGAAGCAGATGTTTGTTAATCAGCCGCGTCAGAGGATAGAGCCTTGTTCCCGTTCCGCCAGCAAGAATTACACCTTTCATTCCACATTCCCTCCCTCATCGGATGTCTCAATATATTCAAGAGGATCGACATGCCATTTATGGATAAAAATCGAGCGATTGCGTTCAAGCAACTGCTTCCAGGCAGCCGGATCCGTCTTCTGGAAACTCGCGCTGCCTTGATGATGCACAAGCACATCCCTGCATACAAGCAGCCGATATCCTTGCATGCGAGCCCGGTAACAGTAATCATCATCCTCATAATGTCCCGGGGAATAAGCCTCGTCAAGCAAGCCGATGGACGTCATGACATCCCGCCGAAACAACATGCACAGTCCAACGATGCGGCTGACTTCCTTCCACCTGTTCGGATCAGAAACATTGTTGGCTTCCGCCATTTTCTGAAATTCTTCCATGCTCCCGAACTCCAGATCAACTTGCTGAATACCGCTTGCGTAATTGGTGACAGGACCCGTGATACCAATGTTTGCTTCACTGTACAGTCCAGTACGAAGATTTTCCAACCACCGCGGAGTCACGGTGACATCGTTGTTCAGCAGCAGCAGCTCATCACCGCATGCGGCACGAAGCCCAGCGTTACAGGCTGCAGGGAAACCGCGATTCTCCGGCAATCGGACAAAACGAACTCGCTCCCTGGCACAATAGGCAGCCGTACCATCGACGGAACCGTTATCCACAACCACAATTTCATACGGTGTACGGGCTCCGGTATGCTCCCGGATGGCATCAATGCACGCCTTCAGCAGGTCCAGTCCGTTATACGTCGGAATAATGATACTTGTCAGTGTCATCGGACGTTCCTCCTGTAAGCCACTTCGGTTCGGGATAATGTCCGCGAATTCGCCTCATGCCCTGCCCCTGCCATCCAGGTTGCGATGGCCTCCAGATGGTCCCCGATGATCAATCCGGCGACTTCATTACCGCTGCCTGTATTGGTTGTACGCAGGCGATTGGAACGAATCACATCCACCTGGCAGGGTGCCGTTACGTTCAGACCGTGCCGGATCGCCATGGCTTGCGCCTTCGGCGGTACAGCAAGTGATTCAGGTTTAACGGTCTGGATCATTTTGCGAGACAGGGCATGCGGGACGGCCGTCAGGGAATTCGATCCCAGGTCCGGCCTGCCCAACGTACGGTTAAGATAGGCTTTAATTCGGCTCACATCATCCTGCCGTGCAAACGGTGGCAGCAGTGAGGACAGATTGTTCAAGGCCACATCGCTCCCCCGGTCAACTGCATACAGGAAAGGTGCGAGCTGTTCTGCCGGAAGCACCATGTCCCCGTCCACAAAGAGGATCGCTTCCGCTTCGGTCATTTTGGCTCCAAGTGCACGGCCTACATCATGTCCTGCCCGATCCGGCTCATACACAAGGGTTATACTGGACTCGGCCAGCACCAGATTCAGGCTGTCATCTGTTGTTCCGTTCAATACAACAATGATGTCCTTCAGCGGCAAACGTTTTAACTGTGCCATTACTTTGCCGAGCGTCCGTTCTTCATTGCACGCACAGACAACGGCAGCAGCCGAATGATGAAGGGGCACCGGGACGATATCCACCGGATATCCTGCAGCATGTACGTAACCTTGCATATATGCTTTCCCTGCCTGCATGGCAGCTTCATAGCTTCCGGTATTTCCCGAGATGGACTGCCAGTGTTCACGCCAGGAATGATGTGCATGCTCGGCAGTCATCGCTCTATTTTCAGGCGCATCAAGTCCGGCTTGATGTCCTGACTTCCAGATTGCATTCAGGTTTAGCCCTGGTGCTTTGGCTGCCGAACCATTCGGCCGTCTTTTCCCTGGCTTTTTCCGCCTTGACGCCAGCTTTCTTTTCATCGTCCGACGATGGCGGACAACCCTCCCACGTTCCTTCATTTTCTCACCTCCAGCATTTTGCATCATTCGATCCTGACGCTCCCGGGCACGAGGCTGGAATGAATTAACCCTCTATATCTCTTATCCTGCTGCCTGGAAGTCGCTTATTGGATGGACGCAAAATGCTCACCTCGTCAGGCAGCGAACACGCTGCAGATCGGAATATCCTCCGCGTGGACCGAGCTTGTCGGTTATCCACCTGATCGCTGTCAGATGATCATTCAGCACCACTTGGCTCAGCGGATCCGGCCCGCTTCGCCGTTTTACGCGAACCGCATTCATTTTACCTACAGGCACATGATGAACGGCACGTACCTCTAATCCACTTGAGACTGCTTTGGCAAGCGCAAGCGGAGGGACCTCAAGCGAAGGGATACCGACAACATCAAGTGCCCTGCGGCTTAATGCATGCGGAATGGCTGTCATTGAAGCTCCTTTTAGGTCCGGTCTGGCCAGGATGCTGTTCAGGACATGCTTGGCCTCCACGACCGGATGCACGGGGATCCGTGTAACAGGACCGTCATAATCGTTAAGCGCTACATCCGTCCCTTTCAATATAGCCTGCACATAGGGAGCGAGCTGTTCTGCGGGAATCGGTATATCTGCATCCGTGAATAGCAGAATCCTCCCGCGCGCTGCCGCTGCACCCATTCGTCTTCCGGTATCATGGCCCAGCGCCTCGGTATACAATAGCACTCTTGCCCCTGCCGCCTGTGCCGCTGCTGCTGTGCCATCCGTTGATCCGTTAACAACAGCAATTACTTCGGAATCCCTGCAGACTCGAAGCGCCTGACGGATGACTCTGCCAATCGTCTTTTCTTCATTCATCGCCGGAATAATGACCGAAAGAGTAGGGATGTGTGGATTCGTCTCCTCCAGTGGTGTAGGAATGACGTACCTACGAGCCTTAATACTATTTTTTCTCACCGGCTTTACACGCCGTTTGTTCAACGGTTTCCTCTTTCGGGACACGGGTTTGGCGGCTAAATGAACGATACTGCGACGATGTTGCAATGCTGTCACCTCCCTCCCGAAAAAATACTCAACATGCCAAGGGAGTACACGTTATTCTATGTATTCATGGAGTAGTGGAAACGGCGTTTGTCCTTGAATTCCTCAAGCTTCTGTCAGGAAAAATAATTCTTCACTCTTGTCTTTCAGGCATCATTCCTCAGTAATGCTTATACGCTACCCTGCTTCCACCTTATAGAAGGGTCGGGCTTATACAGAAACAAAAGCGGTATCCCGGGACCATACCGGGAACCGCTTTTGTGTATAGTCATGAAATCATTTTGTGTTTCTTGTTTCCACAATGTTATTTTCTTCTGGCTTTCCTTAATTAAATGGAGGGTCCCGCCGCAATCCAGGACAACAAGCCATATGTGTGCTTGCACCCCGCAGTCCGGTAAACTTCCAATACCGCTTCATCTTCACTCTGGGACAGCAATGACACCTGGAATCCCCGGTCATTACTCATCCCTACAATCACGTAGTGTTCCGATGCAAATGATTGCTCAAATGCTACGGTCACCTCAACGCATTCTTCATTTTCAGGCAGAATAAAAGCCTCCATGCCGAACTGCTGAACAACAGGCTGACGGCTGACACTGCGAACAGGCTGGAATGACAGGTGTTCAGGTCCCACTGCTCCATGCTGCAGCTGGCTGCTTCCAACAACGCCATCGCTCAGATGCTCCTGCTTAACCGATTGCTCACTCAGCTTGAGCTCCGCAATTTCACTGATCTCATGCGAAAGTTCAGGTAATGGCTGCTGTATCTGTGGTTGGACCGTACCAGCTGTCATCAATGATTCTCCAAGCTGGTTAACTTGCGATGGCTGACCTGGTTGCTGCCCCAAATCCTGACCCGACGTCTGGAGAGTCTGTGTTTCGTTCAGATCGGCGCTTGGGGGCTGCACGACATTTGCCGGCTGTACTGGTGCTGCAGCCTCACTACCTGCTTCAAGCAATGCCTCTTTCCTTTTGATCGCTGCCAGCTGTTCCAGCGTTTCTCCACTGAACTGACGAATCGCATTCCAGATCTCTACACTCAAATGGGCAGGACCAACAATTCCCGCATTCAAGTGATTGGAGGTAATGCTTTGGTCACCCAGTTTGCTGCCGGTTACACTGCCGTCAGCTAGTTTGGCGCTCGTTACGGATCCATTCTGCAGGTGAATTCCGCTTACCAATTCCTCTTCCAGATGGACTGTGCGAATACTGCGTTCCTGAATATGATCAGCAAGGATCGTTCCATCCTGAATGTGCCCGGAATGTACACTTTTGTCTGCCAAGTGGATTGCCGATACCGTACCTTCAAGCAATTTATTGCCGTTTACACTGCCATCAGCCAGTTTCGCACTCGTTATGGAACCATTGTGCAGGTGAATCGCACTTACCGATTCCGCTTTCAGGTGAGAGATCCCGATGCTGCGATCTTGAATATGGTCAGCATGAATGGCTTTCTCTTGGATATGACGGGATTGAACACTTCCATTTGCGATATGAACATCTGACACCGCATTTTCAAGCAATTTGCTGCCGTTTACGCTGCCATCGGCTAATTTAACACTCGTTACAGATCCATTTTGGAGATGAACCGCACTTATTGCTTCCTCTTCCAGATGAGACGTGCTGATACTGTTCTCCTGAATATGGTCAGCAAGGATCGCTCCTTCCTGGATATGCCGGCTTTGCACACTTTCCGGTGCAATATGAATTCCCGATATGGTATCTTCGAGCAGCTTGCTGCCGTTTATGCTGCCATCGGCCAGTTTGGCACTCGTTACGGACCCATTTTGCAGATGGACTGCACTTACCGATTCCTCTTCCAGATGGACTGTGCCAATGCTTCGCTCCTGAATATGATCAGCATGGATGGCATTTGCCTGAATATGCTCGGATTGCACACTTTCCGCGGCGATATGAATCCCGGATACCGTACCTTCGAGCAGCTTGCTGCCAATTATACTGCCATCGGCCAGTTTGGCACTCGTTACAGCCCCATTCTGCAAATGGATTGCACTTACCGACTCTTCTTCCAGATGTGCAGTGCCAATGCTGCGCTCTTGAATATGATTAGGAAGGATGGCTCCCTCCTGAATATGACGGGATTGCACACTATCCTCTGCAATGTGGATATCCGATACCGCACCTTCAAGCAGCTTGCTTCCATTAACGCTGTCGTCAGCCAATTTGGCACTTGTTACAGACCCATTTTGCAGATGAATTGCACTTACCGCTTCCTCTTCCAGATGAGGTGTGCCGATGCTCCGCTCCTGAATATGGTCAGCAAGGATCGCTCCTTCTTGAATATGGCGGGACTGCACACTTTCGGATGCAATATGAATTCCCGATACCGCATCTTCGAGCAACTTACTTCCATTTACGCTGCCATCAGCCAATTTGGCACTTGTTACGGACCCATTTTGCAGATGAATTGCACTTACCGCTTCCTCTTCCAAATGGAATGTGCCGATGCTCCGCTCCTGAATATGATCAGCATGGACGGCACCTTCCTGAATATGCCCGGAATGCACACTTGCGGATGCAATATGGCCCCCTGATACCGAACCTTCGAGCAATTTGCTGCTGTCTATACTACCGTCCGCCAGCTTGGCACTCGTTACAGATCCATTTTGCAAATGGAACTCACTTACTGACTCCTCTTCCAGATGAGTTGTGCCAATGCTGCTCTCTTGAATATGATCAGCACGGATGGCTCCCTCCTGTATATGACGGGACTGCACACTTTCGTCTGCAATGTGGATCGCATCCACCGTTCCTGCGGCTAATTTGCTGCCATCTACACTGCCACTCGCCAATTTGGAACGTGTTACGGATCCTTCCTGCAATATAATCGTACTTACCGCTTCTTCTTCCAGGTGAGACGTTCCGATGCTGCGTTCTTGGATGTGGTGGGGCAGAATCTCACCATCTTGAATATGACGGGAATGTACAGCGCCCTGCTGCAGGTGGACAGCACTTGTCGACTCTGCCTGAAGATGCAAACCACTGATCAAGCCTGGTTGAAGATGAGCTGCTGTGATGGATAACGGTGCCAGATGGTCTGTTTCGACAGATCCCGGAGCCAGGTGATGGGATGTAATGACCTGTTCGGCAATATGCTCCTCATGAATAATGTCTGGCTTCAGATGCTGTGAATTCACAACGTGATCACCCAGATGCTCAGACTTCACACTGCCTTCAGCCAGATGCTCGGATTGCACAACGGATGGCTGAAGGTGCTCACTGCTTATGGCAGCCTTTTGCAGCTCTGTCCCTGATACGGAGTCTGCTGTCAAATGGTCCGCAGTGACGGATCCATGCCGCAGTTTGTTGCCTGTAATACTGCCATCGGCGAATAATTCCGGTGAACGTATTTCCTCCGACAAATGTTCCAGGGATACGGCATGCTGCTTCAGGTGATAGCCGCGTATGGTTCCTGCCGGAATATGTTTGGCGTTAATGCTTTCAGCCATGATCTTGGACGAAGTCACGCTGCCGTCGGCCAGTTTGGCTGAAGTGACAGCAAAATCCGCCAGTTTGTCGGTAGCAACACTTTCTGGTGAGAGCTTAGGAGAGGTAACCGAATGATCTGTCAGATGAGGCGGAAAAATGGACCCTCCAGCCAGCTGGGCCGAAGTTATACTACCGGGAGCTAATTTGTCCGTTGTGACCGCTGCCCTTGCAATGGCTTCTGTTTCAACACTGCCCGGTTGAAGGTGAGGGACACCCACAGCATGTTCTGTCAGATGTTCCGATTTCACGGCATAAGGTCTCAGGGCCTCGGACCCCACGCTGCCTGGAGCCAGATGTGTACCCGTGACACCACCACCCGCAAGATGCGAGGATGCAACACTTCCCGGAGCAAGCGCTCTGCTGCTAACCGATGCCGTTCCAAGTTTTTCTGCTGTCACACTTCCGTCT
This sequence comes from Paenibacillus xylanilyticus, assembly GCF_047246825.1. Classification (GTDB taxonomy): domain Bacteria; phylum Bacillota; class Bacilli; order Paenibacillales; family Paenibacillaceae; genus Paenibacillus; species Paenibacillus xylanilyticus_B. The sequence continues at coordinate 204,442 of NZ_JBFOLB010000004.1, forward strand.
GCGAGCTTGACGTCTGTCACTGCAGCATCCTGTAACTCAAACGTCCCCACCGCCGCCTCAGCCAGATGCCGCTCGGATACAACGCCATCTGCGAGTGCTTCTCCGGATACACTACCGGTGGACAGGTGAGTTGCTTCGATGCTTCCACTTGCAATGTGAATGGAGTGAATCGCTGCATTGTCTACATGTACCGGTGTAATTCCCCGATTGACAATATGTTCCGCACGAATGGAACCTTTGGCAAGATGTTTGCCCTGCACAGCTTCATCTGCAATTTTGGAAGCAATGACACTTTGGTCTGAAATCTTGGAAGCCGTAATCGACTGTTCCAGCAGTTTCGCTGTTCCAACCGACTGGTCTGCTAGCTTACTGCTGGTTACGGCTCCCTCCGCCAAATGCTCACTGCCCACTTCGCCTTTGCCGAGCTGCTCTTTCCCCACAGCCTGAGCGCGAATCTGGTTCGAACCGATGGAACCGTCCAGCAAGTGTTTTCCACTGAGTGAACCCTCAGCTAAATGTCTGGTTTGTATGGATCCATCCTCAATCTGATCACTACCAATACTGCCCAAAGACAGTTGTGAACGACCGACAGCCCCTTCTGCCAGATGCTCCTGTTGAACTGCACCTGCCTGAATATGATGAGACTCAATGGATTGTTCATGGATTTTGCTGCCCGTGACAGCACCTTCACGAATTTTGGATGTAGTCACCGCATCGTCGGCCAATTTGGACGTATGCACAGCGCCTCCCGTGAGATGCCGTGTATCCACGCCGCTAATCGCGATTTTGTCTCCGGTTACGGCATGGTTCTTGATCAAATCTTCCGTGACCAGCATGCGGCTGAGATGTCTTGTGCCGATGGAACCGTCGGCAATTTTAGCTGAATCGATTACCTGGTTGCCCAGCTTCTGCGAGGTAATGCTGCCGTCTTTGATTTTCTCGCCGGCAATGGAAGCATTGCGTAATTTATGACCGGACACAGAGCCATCAATGAGATGCTCGTCGGATACAGACGCTTCTGCCAGTTTGGCGGAAACAATGGCCCCATCTGCAATGTGAATGCTGGTCACTGCATAATCCTGTAATGCTTCACTGCCGACCGCACCTGGTTTCAGCTTGGATTCATCCACAGAGAACGGAGCCAATTTGCTCTCCGTCACCGCAAAATCACTCAGATCATCTGTATAGATGTAGTGTCCGGTATGACCCGGCATCTGGTTCTGGTTCAAGATCTCCAACCGGTCCCTGCCTGTGGTCTCCTGCTTGTTGATGCTCTGCTCTTCCAGAGCAAGAGAAGCCACGCTGCTGACCTGAATCTGCTTTTCCGAGCCATCGTCCGTCCGGGCTTCCTTGCTATCCGATTCTACGAGTTCGGGTTCGACTGTTTCAGCTGTGATATCCAGATCTTCCAGCTCGTTCATGGAAGCAGGGAGTTCCATTGATTCGTATAGGGATTCTTCCGATGCCTGATTAGCTTTCAAATCCGTTTTATTGGTATTTAAGCGCTCTTCCCTATTCTGGGTGGAACCTGGGTTCAATGTGCCTGCACGGCGTTCAGTCAGTTCCAGTTCTTTAAACTTGGGGCTCACATGCCGCAGTTTCGGCGTAGGAACCTTCTTGTTGCCTTTTTTACTCATGCAGCTTGCTCCTTCCTCTAACGTTCGTCTCCGGCATCATATGCTTCGGTATGGGCATCTGCCACTTCAAATCACGACTTTTGCCGATAACGTTGGATGGATGCTCAAGTCAAAATGCGAACAAGGTACCTGTCCATGGGAAATAGGCTGTACTCGGCTATAGATGAAAGGCGGCTGTCCACGCCCCCGATCCAGCAATGTCATACGATACTGTATAAGCATTTGGTACAAATCCGTAAAATAACTCCCTATCTGCACCGAAGTGGAATCTCTTCCTGGATTCAATGAAGGCGGAAAGTAAACAAGAATACGCTGGTGCATGAAGATGCATCATGATTCCGGTCTGCGTTATCGTGATGTCCAATCATGCGTTGACAGGCCGGCATCTCATGAATGGACGATCCATGTCGCGATAATATTGAAGGAGGAACGGTCATGCCCCCAGAAACGATCGGCATCATGTTCGATTCACGCATGTACCGGGGGATACCGGCCGGAAGGACCGGTCAGGAATCACTCGCGAATTATGAGCAGGCTGCGGCCTTTTATGGATTAATTCCTTGCTTTTTGCGGCTTGAAGATGTGGATCCGGATACGAAGACCTGTCTGGCTTATGTCAAAAAGGAAGGTGTCTATGTTCGTCAAAAAATGCTCTTGCCTTCCGTCATTCATAACCGGGCTCTGCAGCTTCGCCGGACTGAACAGCATCAGGTGACCAAACTGCTCTTGCAGGGCATTCAGGTATATAATGTTCGGAATCGGTATCGCAAGGATCATATTCATGACATGCTTCATCAGGACCCTGTATTGAAGAAACATCTGCCTCATGCAGCCAAAGCTACTCTGGAGTCTCTGGTTTATATGATGGAACATTATAATGATCTGATCATCAAACCGTGCAGCGGCAGTATTGGACACGGCATCATGCGCTTATATAAACGGGATGGGGACTGGAGATTGACATGCCAGACCAAGGCTTCCCGCAAAGGATGGGCAACATTCCGGCTAAGCAGGGGACAACTGCCCTCGGCCACCTTGAGACGTATTTTTCGCCATGCGTATCTCATCGAGGAGCGGATTCCGCTGGTCCGTTACGAAGGAAGACCCGTGGATCTGCGTGTATCTGTACAGCGGGGAATGGACGGTCTATGGGGCATCACGGGCATGTTCGCCAAGGCAGCACCTGCCCATACCTTTGTCACCAATATTGCCCAGGGAGGCAAGGTCATGACCATGGCAGAAGCGTTTGATGAAGACGAACTTGGCCTCAGCATTCCGGAGATTGAAGCCAGAATCAGTTCTGTCGGGCTGCGAATCGCACGTACGCTGGCTTCCAGCCTACCGCACCTTGCCGACCTTGGTCTTGATCTTGGCATCGCCAGAAACGGACAGATTTATTTTATAGAATGCAATGGACGGGACCAGCGGTACGGTTTTCGCAAGGCGGGAATGCCTGAACATTGGAAAGCCAGCTACCGCGAGCCAATGGCATATGGACGCCTGTTGATGGAACAAAATTCACAGATTCCACGCCAGCCGCAAACCTACCGTAGGTACCCGTATTGATTTCGCTGGCATTCTGTGTCAATATTATGCAGAACGGCCGGTCCTGCCGGCCTTGAAGTTCGCACTAACCCTAAGGGGGATATTCATGGCAAAAACGCTGTTGCGGTTAATGACCGAGCTTTCTTCTCGCAAATGGATCTCCCGGACTGTGGGAGCCTTCTCCAAGAGCCGGGGAAGCAAGGCATTTATCCCATATTTTGTCCGGACCTACAACATCCCTGTACAGGAAGCTGAGAAAGACTGGAAGGAATATCGTTCACTGAATGATTTCTTCACCCGCAAATTAAAGCCGGGCATGCGCCCGCTGGATCTTTCAGAACATGCACTCATCAGCCCCGTAGATGCCAAAATCACGGCAGCCGGGCCTGTATCTGCAGGCACACTCCTGAATGTTAAGGGACAAAATTATACACTTGCTGAACTATTAAACCATTCTCCACATCTGGAGAAGTACAAGCACGGTTATGGGTTCGTCCTGTACCTCAGCCCTCGTGATTACCACCGGATTCATGCACCGGTCAGCGGACGCAGAATTGAGAGCGAGCATATCAAGGGCAAGGTTTACCCTGTAAATGATTTTGGTCTGACTCACATGAAGTCAGTGCTAAGTCGAAACGAGCGTCTCATTACGTATATTGGTCATGCTTATGGAGAAGTGGCTGTCGTCAAAGTCGGTGCCATGAATGTAAGCAGTATTCAGTACGCGGATACAGCTGCAAGCAGCTGGGCACAAGGCGATGATCTGGCTTATTTTGAATTCGGTTCCACCGTGGTACTGCTGACACAGAGCGGTACTTTCGAGCCTGAACCCAACCTGCAGCCTGGTGATACGGTCAAAATGGGCACACTGCTTGGCCGCTTGAAGCCAATTCACTGATTATCCAGAAACCAATAAGTAAAATGGCGCAAGACCAATAAAGAGGATGACGCAAGCACCTGATTCAGGTGTCTTTGTGTCATCCTCTTTATGATTGAAACATATCATTTTATAGTACTGCGGTTGAGATTCCATATATACATTCAATACGAAACATCGCTCCGTATGTATAGATCCTCTGACTTTTCTTTAAAACCATACGTTTTGCAATTCCTCCGCCGGTTTTAAGCGACGCAGACGGTTCCGGAAAATATTGCACCCCTTCGTAGAGCATCCCCGGTTGCGGATCCGCCGTTTTCCGTTCATCACAAGCTCCCCCTTTCGTTTCGTCTGGAATGCTACTTACTTACCCTTGGCCTTCAGACTTGAAACGTTGCTCTGATCTCCGGCTGGACCTAACGAATTTCGGAAGGACTCTTACCGGTATACTGCTTGAACTGACGACTGAAGAAAAAGATATCCCGGTATCCGAGAGCATCCGCAACCTCGGTTACGTTCATGCCCGTATGGACCAGCAGATGCTCTGCACGCTCAATACGCATGCGGATGATATAGGATTGAACCGAAGATCCGATCAATTCCTTGAACTTGATGGAGAAGTATCGGGGTGACAATCCCGCACGTGCTGCCAGATCCTCCACCCGATGGGTAATCCCCGGATGCTGGCGTACATAATTCGCAACTTCCTGAATCACATCCGAGAGCTGGTTGCTGACCTTTTTCTCCACAGGTGCTTCCGTATCTGCACGCAGCAAATGAATCATCAGCTGTTTCAAAATCAGCCGGCTCTCTTCATCCCGCCCATATACATCAGACAGGAACAGTCTTACATAGCGAGCCAGCAAGTGCTCGAATTCCACCGTTTCCATCAGCTCACGATAGGACTGGGGAATATCACTAACGGGTATATCTACATCAAAATGAATATACGTAAGTACCAACGGTTTTTGTTTGTTATGTGTTGCAGTAGGATGATCGCCTGGCCTGAACAGAAAACAACTACCCTTGCCAACTTCATACGACCGGTCATTCAGCACAACGGTCCCTTCACCACTCCATACATAAAATAAATCATAGTTCTGCATCGGTTTTTCCCGCTTCTGCCACTTCCATCCCGGTTCGCAGACAATTTTGGCGACGGCGGGCAAAATAACAAAAGATGACGGCGATGCCTGCAGCATGTCGCCACTCCCCCTTGAAAGTTAATCTCTCCGCATGTTGCATCATTGGATTCCAATCGCTTATGGATAAACAGGCATGCGAACACAACTCATTCGATCAGCCTATTTCTAAATAGGATAGCGCTTCTTGGACTTGATGCAATATGCACTTGTATGTGATTTCTGCTCCAGCCGGAGCGAAATATCTTCATCTATTATACAGCGGATTTCAGCGAAACGAAAATGTACTCTTCTCCCATGCCAGCCGCAGCCTTCGGATCCCCTCCGTGATCTCTTCTTTCTCCAAATGTGCAAAACCGAAACAGGCAGCCGGATGACCGGGGATGAGTTGATAACGAACGGCATCCCGAAACCGTACGCCTTCTTCCTGCGCCACCGTTTTGAAGCTAAGGTAACTGTCCGGGCAGCCGTTCCAGGTGGCATAGATGTGAAGTCCTGCATCTCCGGGCTGCATGGTGAATGCCTCCGGTAATTGACGCTGCATCTCCTGCACAAAAAATGCATGCCGTTCACCATATAAACGGGTTAGTCGTCTCAAATGCCGCAGATATGCTCCTCTGCTCATGAATTTTGCCAGTGCCCGCTGTTCCAATAGTGCAGGAGGTACAGGTTCATATAGAGCTTTCGCTGCAAGCAGCGGCTGCACCAGACTTGGCGGCAGAACGGCATAGCCTAGCCTGAAGGAAGCAATCATCGTCTGCGTGAACGAACCGACGTAGATTACCCGTTGTTCACGATCCAACACTTTGAGTGGTTCAATCGGTCTGCCGCCCCAGCGAAATTCGCTGTCATAATCATCTTCAATAATGACGGCATTGCGCTTGGAGGCCCAGGCAAGCAATGCCAGGCGTCTGTCGAGCCCCAGCACGGCACCGGTCGGGAACTGCCGGGTTGGGGTGACGAATAACGTTTGGGCTTCCCAGTCTTGAGGGATGATGCCCTCAGAATCCACATTTGCCAGAACGATGCGGCCCCCACAGGAGCTCACCGCATGAGCAATCCCCGGATATCCGGGATTTTCCAATATGGCTGATGCCCCTTCCCGGATAAGCAGCTGAGCGAGCAATGTAATGCCTTGCATCGAACCGCTGAACAGTACGATCTGAGATGCATCTGCCTGAATTCCCCGTGTCCATCTTAGATGTGAAGCAATGGCCTCACGCAGTTCGGGGTCCCCTGCTGCACCGCTTTGTTCCCGCCAATCGCTCCGATGCACGGCCGCAAGCGCACTTTTCCATTCGGTTTCGGGAAAATGGTCTGCAGGCATGCGATGGACATGAAAATCGATGACGTCTTGATTCTGGTCATGAACAGACTCAGCCACTTTTTGAGTATCCAGTCTGCTCACGCGTTCTCCCCATGGAGACAGATGAATGACAGCTTCCTGTTCTGCTTGTTTCTCCGTGGTAAATGAACCCGTAACAAAGGTGCCCCTTCCCCGATGTGCCTCGACGTAACCATCCGCAAGCAGCATGTCATATACCTGTGCGACAGAGCCGCGTGACATCTCATACTGGCGTGCGAGCTCACGCGTGGAGGGGAGCCTTGTCCCTCCAATGAGTGTTCCCGCATGAATGGCATCGCGTAAGGCATGGTACAAAGCTGTGTATTTATAGCGATGCTGATGCTCGTAAGAATCCATGGGCAGCCACAGTTCCAAGGCGCTCGCTCCTTTTTTATATTTTCGGATAACGCTAAAATTCCTTTTGCTCCAATCTACTTGGATTGGTCATCCGTTCATTTTGCAAATTGGACTATAAAAATGAATGTAAATTGGATCTATTTTTATGTCAATGTATGTTTTATCGTTAGGTCAACGGTACAACTTTCATTCAAAAGCCATCACCAATCATTACCAAGGGGGAAACACATATGAGACGCAAAGAATTTACAGTAGACGAAGAGAAGGAAATTACTGCGTTTCTGGATCAGTGCTCCTTCGGATTCCTGGGAACCGTCAGTCCGGATGGACATCCACGGGTAACGCCGCTCAATTTTGTATATATGGATGGATGCTTCTATTTCCATGGCAGTCTTGCCGGGGAGAAGATGAAACAGATCAAGCATGATTCCTCGGTCAGCTTTACGGTGGCCGAAGAGTTTTCCCTGATTCCCTCCTATTTCAGTGACCCCGAACTGGCTTGTCCCGCAACCTCCTTTTTCAAAAGTGTCATGGCTTCCGGACAGGCAGAGCCTGTTCAGGATCTGGAAATCAAGGGCAGGGTGCTGCAGCGGTTCATGGAGAAGCTTCAGCCGCAAGGCGGATATGTACCCATTGATGCTGCCGACTCCCGATACACAGGTAGATTAAAAGCTGTTGCTGTCGTTCGAATCGTGCCGGAACATCTCAGTGCCAAGTTCAAATTTGGACAGAACCTCTCCACCGAACGTTTCGAGCATATCAGCGGACAGCTGGAACAGCGCAATGAGGGAAGAGATGCGGAAACAGCCGAAATGATGCGGAAATACTGTCCTTTTCATCAGAAATAGGCTTTGATTCTCCATGTCATGTCATTGGGAAATGTGCTCTAATTCCACCTGCAAACCTCCTGCAACAACGCGGTGAAGTGATATAACTGTCATATTGCGTAATTTCCGTGACGGGGGGATGTCAAGGTGATATAATGTTAGGCAGTTGAATCCCAAAGACCTGGAAGGATGAAAAGAATGAATCCACTGGCTGAACAGTTGAACGAAAGTATTCAGGCAGGCAGCAGTCACGTCTACTCCATGCTGTCGCAGCTCGGTAAAGAAATCTATTTCCCAAAAGAAGGTATCCTGAGTCAGTCTGCTGAAGCAGCAAGTCTGGCCAAGACCTATAATGCTACAATTGGTATTGCTCTGGAGGGCGGTGTGCCGATGCATCTTCCGGTTATTCAGGAAAAGCTCTCTGCATTCCAACCGAAGGACCTCTACCCTTATGCTCCACCTGCGGGCAAGCCTGAACTGCGGACGGTATGGAGAGACAAAATGCTGAAAGAGACCCCTTCGCTTGAGGGGAAAACCTTTGGAAACCCGATTGTAACCAATGCATTAACCCATGGGCTCAGTATCGTAGCCGACCTTTTCGTTGATGAAGGGGACGCTGTTATATATCCGGATAAAAACTGGGAAAATTACGAGCTGACTTTCGGAATTCGCCGTCATGGCCAGCTGGTTCATTATCCCTTGTTCGATGACCAACTGAATTTTAATAGTGCCGGACTGCTTGAAGCACTCCTTGCACAAAAGGGCAAAGGCAAAGCCATCGTATTGCTGAACTTCCCGAATAACCCAACAGGCTACACGCCTGGAGGTGAAGAAGCCAATGCGATCGTGGATACGATTCGTCAGGCTGCGGAAGCAGGTGTAGACGTGGTTGCCGTAACAGACGATGCTTACTTTGGTTTGTTCTTCGAGGATTCCATTCACGAATCACTGTTTGGCAAACTGGCCAACATCCATCCACGCGTGCTGACGGTCAAAGTGGATGGTGCGACCAAGGAAGAATTCGTATGGGGCTTCCGCGTTGGTTTCATCACTTACGCTCATGAAGATGCTGCGGTTTTGCATGCACTGGAACAGAAAACACTCGGCATTATTCGGGCAACCATCTCCAGTGGTCCGCATCCTTCGCAGACATTTGTCCTGGATGCACTGAAAGCACCGGAGTTTGAAGCACAGAAACAGGAGAAGTTCGAAATCATGAAAGGCCGTGCGAACAAGGTGAAAGCCATCCTCGATAGCGGCAAATACGGAGAAGTATGGGATTATTATCCGTTTAACTCCGGTTACTTCATGTGTTTGAAGCTAAAAGAGGTTGATGCAGAAACACTTCGTTCCCACTTGCTGCAGAAGTACGGTGTAGGCACCATTGCGCTGGGTGAAGCTGATCTGCGCATTGCCTTCTCCTGTATTGAAGAGTCCGGATTGGAAGATCTGTTTGATACCATCTACCGTGGGATTCTGGATCTGCAAACGAACTGATTATGAGCAGCAATATCGCTCTTTAAAAAAGGAATAAATCAGGACATTCCAGGCTACTGTGCGTGTCCTGCAACTATAAACAGCCCTCTATATAACGGTGATGTACACCTTCTATAGAGGGCTGTTTGGTGTTTCTTTTTCAATATCAAAAACCCCACCACCTCATTTTTCTAAATGATCCCGGGCAGTGGCCCAATCAGCGGAAACCCAAGGTACATAATATACGATGTACGCAAGGGCGTGCCAAACACCACTCGAAAGGGGAATGACCATGTCTGGAGTTGAAGATACAAGAGGCGGTTATGGATGCGGCGGTTTCGGAGGATTTACAAACACAGGTGCTATTCTCGTTCTGTTCATTTTGCTGGTAATCATCACCAAATCGTTCCTCTGCTAGTTCCATCCCTCTCCATGCGGCAGTGCCACGTGGTCTGACCGCAGCACAAAGACGGTTATTCTGGGACTCAGCCCGAATAACCGTCTTTTGGTATCTTATATAGAAGAAACGTCCTCTTTGCTGCAGTACACCTGATCCAGTCACATGATTGCATCAAATAAGGTCAAGCTCATTCGTCCTCTTCTTCCTTCAACCATTTGTTTCCCTGTGAACGTCTCATCAAATAGATCACCAGCACACCGAGTACCAGTGCTATTCCTGTAATGCTCAAACCACCCATTCCTGCAGCCCACATTGGAAGCCACATCAGTAGAGAAGCGATCGCATGCAGATTGAAGATGAATCCGAGCACTTGAGAACGGCGGCTCTCTGCAGAAATTGGATAAATCATGATCCAAAAGGATTCACCATGGCTGCGGCGCAATGCTCCGAGCTGCACACCAACCAGCAGTAGGAAGAACAGATAGACACCCACGCCAAAGTAACTTCCCGCTGTCCACCAACTGAGGAGCATGCCCAGTACAATCAGGCGCAGTACGATGGAAAACACTTCGGTCCGAATGAATGTTTTGGTAATGAGATAGCGATAGGCTTTACCTGCATTCCAGGGCAGCCCACTCCCCCACTTACTAAGCCAGCGGCGCGCACTTACTTTCTGACCGGATGACGGTACATCCACGAACCAGCCTAATGTCCGCATGACACGACCGGCTTGGCCCTGCTCTACCTGAATCAGACGTTCCCAGGAAATCCGGTGCTTCATCGGGATACGCAGTGCAACCACGTAGACAACCGCAAGCAACAGCAGGAACCATACGCTGCGCTGCGGAGGCTGCCACAGCCATGCCGCAATCGCCAGTATAGCCAGTGCCCAGCGCAGCAAACGATAGCCTCTGGCTGCCCCGATCTGCACCATTCGAAGCTCTTGCCAGGCGCCGTAGCTCGCCAGACCTTTCCACAGGAGCAGAAGCAGGATAAACCAGCCAAATGGCCGTGCATCCTGGTCTGCCCGAACATAGAGAGGCCACAGCGTAACAAATACGAGCAGCATACCCAGACTTTTGTAGATAATCCCCCGGGCAAAACTGTTCTTCAGATACTCCTGCATCCGGTATTCCTGGGGTCTCAGAAATACGATATCGGCAGGATGCAGATATGTACGATAACTGCTGAACAGGACTAGCGGTGCCAGCAGCAGCAATGCAATCCAGCGAATTGGAAATCCTGCCGGAATGTTTTGTACAAATGAGGTATACCAGGCAGAGAATGCAATGACGAGAAATAGAAAGACCATGGCCACGCCGCTCTGTATGACATAGCCCAGATAAGGAAGAATTCCGTTCCAGAATCCCGTGCGTCTTTGCTTCCATAACAGCTTGAGATCCATGCTTAATCCCTGCCCTGCACAAGAGAATAGAACATGTGCTCCAGCGTCGCATCCGATTCCCCGAACTGGGCACGCAGCTCAGTCAATGTTCCTTGAGCAATTACCTCTCCGCGATGCAAAACAATAAAGCGGTCGCAGTAATTTTCAATTGTGGACAGAATGTGCGAGCTTAACAAAATCGATGATCCGGATGCCTTCATTTCCAGCATGAAATCAAGCAAGGAACGAATCCCCAGCGGGTCCAGGCCCAAGAACGGTTCATCGATAATGTACAGCGGCGGCCCTGCGACAAAGGCACACATGATCATGACCTTTTGCCGCATCCCTTTGGACAGGTGAGTCGACAGACTTGTACTTTTCTCCCTCATGCGGAACAAGTCCAGCAACTTCTCTGTGCGCTGTTTAAAATCCGCTTCGGATACGCCATAAGCTCTGGCCGTGAATTCCAGATGCTCCATCACAGTCATCTCGTCATACAACTCGGGTGACTCCGGCACAAAGGCCATCGCCGATTGATATATCTGCGCGTCCTCGTCCCGTTTCTTGCCCATCACCCGAACGTCCCCTTGCTGGGGAGTCATCAAGCCTAAAATATGTTTCATGGTGGTACTCTTGCCTGCACCGTTCAATCCGATCAGTCCGACCATCTCTCCGCGTCCAACTTCAAGATTGATACCGTGGAGAACCGGCCGTTTGGCACTGTATCCTCCGCTTAGCCCACTGATTTTTAACACGGGCGATTGTCCGTTATCCATCAATCCCTGCACCTCTTTCGTCAGGTTTTATTCTTCGGAACGCGGTGTGTTTCCCTTGCTCCATTTGGGTGCTCCCTTGTTTTTGCGATCCTGATCGCGCTCCGTTCTGCCTCCGCCGCCTGCAGGCTTTCCGCCTGTGCCGCGCTGATTCGACACTGCAGCTCTTGCACCGCCGTTACGGCCTGCCTGGCCTGGCTTGCGATCACGGGACTGTCCCGGTTTTCTCGAAAAAGAATGACCCTCAGGCCGCGTATCCGGACGTGGATCAGCCTCCAGCACTTTACCTCCGAACAATACGCGTTCCGTCAGTTCGATGCCAAGTTCGCGTGCAAATTTGCGCATGATGAAGATTTGCGTTTCATCCACGATGGACAGCACAATACCACTGCGTCCCATTCGTCCGGTACGTCCCGCACGATGAACATAGTGCTCCGAGTCAAAAGCCGGGTCATAATTGATGACCATGGGCAAACCTTCAATATCCAGTCCTCTTGCCGCGACTTCGCTGGCAATCAGCAGTTTGATTTTGCCATTGCGAAAAGCAGCGAGAACGTTGCTCCGGGTTACCTTGTCTGCGTCTCCATACAACCCGGCTGCAGAAAGACCCAAATGGTTCATTTTGGCCTCAACCTCGCCGATATCTTCTGTAGCATTAACAAAGACGATGGCCCGATCAGGATTATACTGTCTAACCAGACGACGCAGCATATCGATTTTGTTGCGGGTTTCTTCCACAAAGTAATAATGCTCCAGTCCCGCAGCTGTTGCCCGGTCCGGTTCGATTCCGATCTGAACAGGTTCCTTCATCTCACGCTTGGCAAGTCCGGAGGTATGCTCATCAATGGTTGCTGACAGGAAGATCAGCTGACGGTCACGAAGAGCACTGCGCAGCACAAAATCCACATCACTCACGCCACCCAGTTGGAATACCTGGTCTGCCTCATCAATGACAATCGTGGAAACATTATGCATTTTCAGCTTTTTCAGCGTAATCAATTCCTTCAGTCGTCCCGGCGTACCCACAACCAGTTCAGGGTGTTCCCGCAATTTCTCGATCTGGCGTTTGACGGCTGCTCCACCAATGAGACCAAGAACGCCAATGCTGCGTCCCTCTCCATACCGCTGTGCTTCGCGTACAATCTGCATCGCCAGTTCTTGCGTAGGCGCTATAATGAGCTTTTGTGTACCTTTCACATCACTTTTGATGGATTGCAGCAATGGCAGAAGATAAGCAAGGGTTTTACCTGTTCCTGTCTGGGATTTGGCAACCACATCGCGGCCTTCCAAAATAATGGGTATGGTCTGTGCCTGCACCGGAGAAGGTTCGTTGATCCCGTGTGCAGCGAGGAGCTCTTCCAGATCCTGTGCCACACCTATTGAAGCAAATGTTTGATTCGTCATGTATGTCCATCCTTTAAATTTATTCTTACGATGCTATTTCCTGCTTGTACCTCTGTAGCATAAGCCTGTCATCACATTATCTTTCATTATATGCGAAAAAAGGCTGTGGACCAAATCTTATTCGGCAAGATGCAGCTTGGTCGCAAAAAAAGAAAAGCCCCTCGGCGGAGCTTTTCTCTTATTCCCTATATGATGCCTCGATTGCTGCATTTCTACTTCTGATTCATGACTCCATGCGTCAGCCGGTCTGCCAGTCTCGGAAACAGCTGATACAGCCATATGCCAGCCGAAGCGAGTCTTGGCAGATTCACTTCTTCCTTGCGTCTTTTCATCGCCCGGATCATATGCCCTGCAACCTGTTCCGGCTTCAGCATCATCCAGCGCACATTATTCACGTAATTCCCGGAAGGATCTGCGTGATGAAAAAACGGCGTATCAATTGGACCCGGGTTAATAGTCGTAACCGTCACTCCGGTCTTGCGCAGCTCCTGACGCAAGGCATTGCTGAAACCAAGTACGGCATGTTTCGTCGCTGTGTAGGAAGCCGATTTTGCAGTCCCGATCTTGCCAGCCATGGAAGCCACATTCACAATCTGCCCAACGCCACGTTTCAGCATGTGTGGTAACACAGCCTTCGTGCAGCGAACAATTCCCATGTAATTGACGTCCATCATTTCATCGAATTCCTGCACCGTCATTTCCGTCATTGCGGCGAATTTGCCGTACCCTGCATTATTCAGCAGAATATCCACTCGTCCATACTTATCCAGCATCATGTTAACAGCTGTCTGTACCTGATCATCATTGGTAACATCCAGTGTAAGCAGCTCATGCGGCCCTTTTAGCGAAGCACCTATTTCTTCGAGCTTGTCCCGAGAACGGGCAGCGAGAATGGGAATAGCCCCTTCTTCAATCAACATCTGAGCACAGAGCGCACCAATTCCGCTCGACGCACCTGTGATGAATACAACCTGATCTTTCAACATACAAGAAGTCCTCCCGTATTGAACACATTCGCCTGTTCAGGCTATGGCTCTATTCTACGAGATCATTACCTGAATATCCATCTCGCCGATTCCGTCCATCAGCAATGGGATACTCAGTGCCTTCGTCGCATTAAATTCAGTCAAATGTTCGGACTTCAACACTTGCGGAGGTGTAATGTCCACAACGACACCCTGGTTGGACAGAATCGTGCTGGCATTACCGCTAATCATGTTGCCCAGTTCCGAGATGGCGCTTTTACTCATTTCATCCATTTCGGTAATCACAAAACCGCCCATCATGGCAGAGACAATTCGCAGTGCAACTTGTTCCTGAATTCCGAAAACAATGTTTCCGCTCAGTTGGCCGGTCATTCCGATCACGATCCAGACATGGTCTGCTATGTACTCTACGTTCTTCACGCCAAGGCTCCCGGTGGAAGGCGAAACCTGGATGAGTTGTTCGAATACATTTCGTGCGGATTCCAGGAAAGGATTAATCACTTCCGCTTTCACTGTCTAATGTCCCCCTTACACTGGGTTATTGGTCACATACCAAAAGTCCCATATTCTATAATTTTATTATACTTTATCACGTACAAGAATTCATCATGAATTCGGTAAGGCATGTGTACTATAATTTATCGTCATAAGCGGGGCAAATGTTTATAGCTGTTTTTGACGAAACTGCAGACTTCTGCACTTCTTTTGTAGGATGACTTTTGATTCAGATCTAGGCTCATTTGGATTTAGGACTTTTTTACTGATTTTTAATGAGTTATTTTTTTAAAAAAATTTGATTTTAAGTTTCATATCTGCTCTTTGGTCCTTCTAAAACTCCCTGCTTCACCTTGATTGCCCTGTTGTCTTGAATCACCTATAATTTAAGGTAACGGAAAAAAACATAGTTACGGGATTCCATTTCATACAGGAACACTCCGACAAGACATCATATCCGCCGCAAGGAGGCCATACATGAATATCAGCCAACTGGAGACGCTGATTACGATCTCGAAAACGATGAGTTTCCGCAAAGCGGGAGAACTTCTGAACCTAACCCAGCCTGCCGTCTCGGCCCAGATCAAAAGTCTGGAGGATGAATTCAATACCGTTCTTGTTGATCGCAATCAGCCCGTCACATTAACCGATCGTGGACAGGTGTTTTTGGAACATGCCGAGCGCATGCTAGACATTGTGGACGAGCTGAAACAGAAGTTGTCAGATCTCGATGAAACGCCTCAAGGACATATCGTACTGGGTACAACCACCTCCATTGCGATTCAGATTTTACCGCGGGTGCTATCCTATTTTCAGGATCAGTTCCCTTTGATCAAAACCAGTATCCAGTCCCTGCCTTCCTCGCAGATCTATACCCAGGTCGAGAATGGTTTGATTGACATTGGTATCGGTTATCTGACGGAGCGCAACCCAAACCTGAATACCTCCGTGCTCTATTACGACACGTTCGAACTTGTTGTATCTCCTTCCCATCCACTCGCGAAGCAAAAGCATGCCGCTGTGGACGTGCTGCGAAGTACCCCTCTGATTATGTTGTCGCCAGATACGGTAGGGCGGCGCTTTACAGAAGGCATTTTCAAAAAACATGGCATTGAGCCTAATATCGTAATGGAATTATCCAGCAGTGAGGAAGTCAAGCGGATGGTTGAGATTAATCTTGGAGCGGCAGTGATATCCAAGCAATCGGTTGCTCATGAGCTGCGTCAAGGCACACTTCGGATGATTCCGCTAAGTGAACTTGAGGTCAGCCACCCTGTGGGGGTCATTTACAAATCCAGTCGTTATCTTAATTCGGCCATGCATCAGTTCCTGAGTGATCTCAAAGGCATGCCGGAAACCCAGTTTATCAGTTCGGAATGACAAAATAAGGCATGAGAAAGGAAGGGTAATTCATGAAATTCGATCTTCATACTCACCATTTCCGCTGTGGTCATGCAGATGGCAACATTCGGGACTACATCGAAGCAGGTATTCAGGCAGGCCTGCAAGTCATTGGCATCTCCGATCACACTCCTTATTTCGGCAGTGAGGAAGAGCAGGCATTTCCACGCATTGCGATGGCCAAGTCCGAATTGCGGAATTATGTTGAAGAAGTGCTTGCA
The DNA here is from genome assembly GCF_047246825.1 of Paenibacillus xylanilyticus. Classification (GTDB taxonomy): domain Bacteria; phylum Bacillota; class Bacilli; order Paenibacillales; family Paenibacillaceae; genus Paenibacillus; species Paenibacillus xylanilyticus_B. The sequence continues at coordinate 220,712 of NZ_JBFOLB010000004.1, forward strand.
CTGAAAGAAGAATATGCAGGGAAAATTGATGTGCTGCTTGGCATTGAATCCGATTATTTCCCGATCCATGCCGAGTTGTATCGCAGTACACTGGGACAGCATCCTTTTGACTATATTATTGGCTCGGTTCACCATACGGAAGATGTCAGCATTTTCAACAAAACCCGGTGGAAGGGACTGAGTGAAGCGCGGAAAATTGAAGTGAAGGAACGCTATTATTCCCTGATTTCACAGTCCGCACGGAGTGGGATGTTCCAGATTCTTGGACACATTGATGCGATGAAAGGCAATTATCCTGCATTCTCCGACATTGTTGCCGATCATGCCATTGATGAAGCGCTGCAGGTTATTGCAGAGGCAGGCGTGGCTATCGAGATCAATACGTCGGGGAAAACCAAGCTTAGCGGCGGCTGGTACCCCTCTGATGCCATTTTGGAGCGAGCCAACCATTACGGCGTGAAAGTGACCTTCGGATCAGATGCCCACAAACCATCACGTGTAGCGGACGAGCTGGAAGAAGTCCGGACACGCCTGAAAGAGATCGGCTTTAAGGAATGGGTCTACTTCAAACAGAAACAGATGCAGATAGTTCCCTTGTAATAGATCGAATGACAAGCTTGAAACCCTACTGCCTGGCGTGATGATGCATGCAGTAGGGTTTTTCTCATGGACAAAAAAAATGAACCCGCTCGCGGCGGGTCCCAACAGCATATCTATTTATCAAAAAGGGGGTCATGAGATAAGTTTACCCGCTGTCTGTTAGAGTTCAATTGCAGCTATATTTCAATTGTGTAACAAATGATTGAGGATTGTTTCAACTGGTTTTGTTATCTTATTCTATGTTACTTCCGTTTCTCGGATACCTAGGTTTGCAGGCTTTTTCCCTCTCGTGATCGAACGTGCTCTTCACGGTATAGCGCATAGACCTTGACGTCCAGCAGTGTATCGGGTGTTTGACCATCCTCCTGGTTTAAACCAAATGAGGGAAGGGTTCGTTCGTAGGACATCCCACTTTTGCGAAGCACCCGTTCGGATGGTACATTAGCTTCATAGCAGCGTGCCTCCACTTTCCTGAGATTTAGCTCCGTAAAACCAAAATGCAGCAATCGCTGTACAGCCTCGGTTGCCACACCCATCCCCCAGCAGGACTTGTTCAGAATATAACCAATCTGGGCTGTACCACTCTGCTCATTCCAGTGCTGAAAAGAAGTGATGCCGATGAGCGGCTCCCTGCCTTTCCAACAGATACCGTAGTGCAGCGAATCCAGCTTTGCACTGCTGCACCGGATCTGATTCAATAACCGCCGGGCACGAATTGGCGTCGGCTGTCCTCCCCTATTTACATATTGAATGACCTGGGGATCGGAAAACAGTTCCGATAATGTGTTGAAATCACTCTGACGTAAAGATCGAAGGACCAGACGCTCGGTCCATAACACAGGAAGTCCTTGGGCGAGCATTTTTCGGGTCAGCATGGCAATCGCTCCTTTTGTCTATCGGGTTCTGGTCCGGTAAGACAAGCAAGCTCTGGGATGATCCGGCTCCATTAATGATGGATAACACTCCGGGGCTTTCAAATTTTAGTATGTCGATTCACTGCCTTTATTTATTCCTCTGTAGAACTCTCCTGCAGTCCACGGTAGATACCTGTACGTATCTCCCGGATGTAGAAATCCAATGAAGGTACCTTCGCTTGCTGTGCGGCCAGCACCTCACGTTCGATATCATAGGGAACCCGTACAAATTGAAGGTTAAACGCCTTGTTTCGATCACTGCTATTCTCTCCCTCAATGATGCAGTAAGAGGCTTGGGTCATATCGAGTGGATTGCCTACACTGCCGGTATTAAACAACATTTTGCCATTAAAATGTTGCAAGTAGGCGTTATGTACATCTCCATATCCCACGATATCCGCCTCACCAAGATCTGGATCATCCGCTGGAGGATCAAACATGGCTATTCTTTTTTCAATTTCGTCCCACGGCTGTACGCGGTGATACACACTCTGCGGCGAGGCGTGCACCAGACGAATGGTCCGACCACTAAGTTCAAATTGGTGGCTAAAAGGGAGATTCCCCAAATATGCCAGCCGCTCTTCTCCCAGTCGGTCAGCCTGCCAGGTGAAATTCTCATTATCCTGATTGACCGCAACCAGCTCATCCCAATTGCCCCGGATCACATGCTCGCACGTTTCTCTCACCCGATCCACCACCTGTACCGGATCTGGACCTTTGCCCACGAGGTCGCCCAGACAAAAGATACGCCCCAGCCCGCGACTCCGGATATCTCTAAGTACAGCTTCCCAAGCTGTCATGTTGCCATGAATATCGGATACAATCGCAATTCGTTCCATCTGGCCAACCTCCTCGTGTAATACTTAAATTCATCTTGCACAATCTCTATGTTCGTATGCCCTGTAATTCAAAAACGGTTAATTCCGGCCTACACAAAAAACGAATCGGCAGCTGGGTCATGCCAAAGCCCCGATTCACATAAACCGGCATACGCGCCTTGCCTGCATAATATAACCCCTGAATATACTTGTGTGAACCTCGCGGCGTCGTGACTGCTCCAATCCAGGGGAAACGAACCTGCCCTCCATGGCTATGACCTGACAGCTGTAACCCGAATCCGAACGGTGCTGCCAAATCGGCAAAATCCGGTTCATGCATCAGCAATAATTTCCACACATCCGCATCCAGGCCTTCTATGGCTTCCAAAGGATTCGGCTGGCCTGTAAGGGCATCATCCAGACCTGTCACAGCGATATGTTCATTCCCTTGTTTGATGACAGCGTGACTGTTGCGAAGCAACGTGAAGCCGGCTTGCTTGAACATGGTTTCCACTTCATTCTGTTGACGGCCCCGGTAATCATGATTCCCCAATACGGCAAACTTGCCATACTTCGCCTGCATGGATGCCAGCACTGGGATGCATTCTCGCATTGGTTCGGCTTCTCGTTCCACCATATCCCCGGTAAAACAAATCAGATCCGGCCGCTGCTCCTGTATGGTCCCAGCCAGCTTCTCCATCTCTTTCAACCCGGTATGAAACCCAAGATGGGCATCACTGAACTGGACAATGCGCAGCCCATCAAATGCCTGCGGAAATCCCGGCAGTTTCAATTGCACTTGCTTGACTTCCAGACGATGTGGCTCCCAGAGCCAAGCATATCCGCCTGTGAATAGGGCTGCTCCCGCCGTCATTACGACCATTCGCAGCAAAAAACTGCGCCGGGAGGGATCATGATCCTTCTCCTCACCGGGAAAAATGGACTCTCTATCAGGTTCATGGTTTGAGCGCCGGGGCGGTGGCCAGGAGCTGCCCTTACGCGGTGTCTCTGCCATGTCTTCCCCTCCTTCTCCGCTCTACATGCATCTCTACAGTATACCATATTCTGCATAACGAGCCCGGTTCCTTCGCTGTTTGAGAAAAAGAAGCCGTGATCCAAGGCAGCAAGCTGCCTTGGATCACGACTTCTTCTAAATTTGGAGATTCCACATCTGCAAGGGGTATGACGATTACACGCCCAACCAGCGTTTGAACATATGCTTGGTTGTTTGTTTATTCATTTCCGCAATGGAAGTTGTCAACGGAATTCCTTTTGGACAAGAGCGCACACAGTTCTGCGAGTTACCGCAGCCCTCGATTCCTCCATCTTCCATGAGGGCTTCCAGACGATCCTCGGCGTTCATCTCTCCTGTTGGGTGAGCATTGAACAGGCGGACTTGGGAAAGTGCTGCCGGGCCGATAAAGTCTGTTTTCTCATTGACGTTAGGGCAAGCTTCCAGACACACACCACATGTCATGCATTTGGACAGCTCATATGCCCACTGGCGCTTCTTCTCCGGCATCCGGGGACCTGGTCCAAGGTCATAGGTACCATCGATCGGAATCCAGGCTTTTACCCGTTTCAGGGCATTAAACATCCGGTTACGATCGATGACCAGGTCACGAACAACCGGGAAGGTTTTCATCGGTTCGATACGAACCGGCTGTTCGAGCTTGTCGATCAGGGCAGCACACGCTTGACGCGGCTTACCGTTGATCACCATGGAGCATGCTCCACACACTTCTTCGAGACAGTTCGATTCCCAGCAGACCGGGGCAATGGACTTGCCCTCTTTGTTCACAGGGTTTCGCTGAATCTCCATCAGGGCACTAATAACGTTCATGCCGGGACGATACGGAAGTTCAAACTCTTCGTTGTACGAAGACGACTCCGGACTGTCCTGACGGGTGATGATAAACTTGACGGTTTTGTTGGCTGTAGCTGGTTCCGCCATATCGCTGTCCCCTCCTTTGGTGACGATGATTGATTGCTATCGTTACAAGACCACAATGGTTCACACATGGTCACTCCGCTGGCAGAAGATTCTTCCGATCGCTGTTATCCCCAGATTTTTTGATCCACCTTTTACAAGGTAAAATCCGGGGATAAAGGCGAACGCTTCGCTTCTCCAGAATTCTTCTGCCTACTCCGTTAGGGTGTTCCTTTTAATCATGTAAATATAAAATTAATCATCTTGTGATTCGTAATCTTGACGCTTCGTCAGCGGAATGTCCTTCCGACCGCTGTTGCTCCCCATTTTACTGAATGAATTATTAATCGGATAAAAATGGGGTATCAAAGGCGGGCGCTTCGCTTCTTCAGGACATTTCCGCTTCCTCCGCTGCGTCGTGCTAATAAGTCACTTTACTTAAAATAGCAATAATTCATTCTGGATTGCGGTTGTCTTTACTCAGTCCTTGGAATAGTCCCGGATCCGTGGTGGGATCAAGGAAACATCTACAGGCTCGTACGAGATTTGTGGACCTTCCTTCGACCAGCTGGCGATGGTCGTTTTCAGGAACTCTTCATCGTTACGCTCCGTGAATTCCGGTTTGTAGTGTGCTCCGCGGCTTTCGTTGCGCAGCAATGCGCCAAGCGTCATGGCTTCAGCCAGTTCGAGCATGTTCCACAGCTGACGGGTAAACGCCGCACCCGGGTTGTTCCAGCCGGATGTATCGTACATGTTGATTTTGCCGTAACGCTCTTTCAATTCCTTGATTTTGCCGATCGTGGCTTCAAGTTTATCGTTGTAGCGTACAACGGTCATATTCGCCGTCATCCACTCGCCAAGCTCTTTATGAATGACATAGGCATTTTCGTTGCCCTGCATTTTTAGAATACCTTCGTATTTATCCGTTTGGCGTTTGGTGTACCCTTCAAAGACAGAAGAACTAATATCTGCGGACGATTTTTTGAGTCCTTTGATATATTCAACTGCTTTTGGACCAGCTACCATACCACCATAAATGGCCGAAACCAGAGAGTTTGCACCCAGACGGTTCGCACCATGGTATTGATATTCACATTCACCCGCAGCGAACAGCCCTGGGATGTTGGTCATCTGATTGTAATCCACCCACATGCCGCCCATGGAATAGTGGACTGCCGGGAAGATTTTCATTGGGATTTTACGCGGGTCATCGCCCATGAACTTCTCATAAATTTCAATGATACCGCCGAGCTTCACATCCAGCTCCTTCGGATCCTTGTGAGACAGATCGAGGTAAACCATGTTTTCGCCGTTGACCCCAAGTCCCATATCTACGCAGACACTGAAGATTTCACGTGTCGCGATATCACGCGGAACGAGGTTACCATAGGATGGATACTTCTCTTCGAGGAAGTACCAAGGCTTGCCGTCTTTGTATGTCCAGATCCGGCCACCTTCACCACGAGCCGATTCGGACATCAGGCGAAGCTTGTCATCACCCGGAATGGCTGTCGGGTGAATCTGGATGAATTCCCCGTTTGCATAGTTAACGCCTTGCTGGTACACCGCACTTGCTGCCGTACCCGTGTTGATAACAGAGTTTGTTGTTTTACCAAAGATGATACCAGGGCCGCCGCTTGCAAGAATAACGGCTTCTGCCGGGAACGTCTGTACCTTCATCGTTTTCAGATCCTGTGCTACGATCCCGCGACAGATGCCTTCATCATCAATAACAGCCTGCAGGAACTCCCAGTTCTCATATTTCGTGACCAGACCGGCTGCTTCCCAGCGACGAACCTGTTCGTCTAATGCATAGAGCAATTGTTGTCCTGTCGTTGCTCCGGCAAATGCCGTACGGTGATGCTTGGTTCCCCCGAAACGGCGGAAATCAAGCAAACCTTCCGGTGTCCGGTTGAACATCACGCCCATCCGGTCCATCAGGTGGATAATGCCAGGTGCAGCTTCACACATCGCTTTAACCGGTGGCTGGTTCGCAAGGAAGTCACCGCCGTATACAGTATCGTCAAAGTGAACCCATGGGGAGTCGCCCTCACCCTTGGTATTTACCGCACCGTTAATGCCGCCTTGAGCACATACGGAGTGGGATCTTTTGACGGGAACCAATGAAAATAAATGAACATGGACTCCGGCCTCAGCCGATTTGATCGCCGCCATCAAGCCCGCGAGACCTCCGCCCACAATAATTACATTAGATGATGCCATTGCTGTTCACTCCCTTATAAGTCAGCATTTATCACAAATGCTTATATCAGAACTGTCTTAATCACATCAATCATCGTTGTAGCTGTCTGGAAATCAATGCTCCGGAAAGCAAACAATGACGCGATAAACATAATCGCCACAATACCGAAAAGGCTCATGCACACATAAGAGGATACACGCTGTGCACGCGGACCGACGGTAATCCCCCAACTAACCAGGAACGACCACAAGCCGTTGGCAAAGTGATAGGAGGCCGCAACCACACTGATCAGATATAAAATAAACGTTACCGGGTTCATCACGACGTCATGAATGACACCGCCAAGTTCTTCGTGCGTTACATTACCCAATGCAACCTGAACGCGAGTTTCCCACACGTGCCAGATCACGAAAACAAACGTAATGACACCACTGATCCGCTGTAATGTGTAGCGCCAGTTGCGTTCATTGCCGTATCGTCCCACATTAGGCTTGGCCTGGTAGGCAATGTACAGACCGTATACACCGTGATAGAACAACGGCAACCAGATGAGAAGCGTTTCCAAAACAATAACAAGAGGCAAACTGTTCAGGAATGCAACAGCACCGTCAAAAGCTTCTTTGCCGCCTTCAACTGCCGAGAAGTTCGTCACCAGATGCTCTACAAAAAACAGACTGAGCGGGATGACGCCAAGCAAGGAGTGCAGCTTTCTGGAGTAAAACCCTTTCATAAAATGTCGTTCCCCTTTCGCTAAATATAACGTTTTCATAAAATCGTTCGCTTATCATGACACAAACCTTTCCCAAGGAAAGGTTCGACAAATTGTTCCGTTTTCATCAGGTGTGAACAACTTGTGTCACAATTCATGTTACTCCTTTTTTTCTTATAATGGAATTGCAATATAATTATTAAATGTTATAACCTATAGGTATAAGAGCTGAAACATCGGATAAGCAGGCATATCGCATTGAAAACGATTTATCAAGGACAACCATCACAACCCATGGAAAAGAGGTCAGTGAATATGTTCGAGGAGTTAAATGCATTTGCGGCAGTCGTGGAGCAGTCGAGTCTGAATCGTGCATCCAAATTGCTGAATCTGTCACAGCCTGCCCTGTCACGCAAGATCGCCAAATTGGAGGATGAACTCGGGGTAGCTCTCTTTCATCGCCGCGGCAAACGTCTTGAATTGACCAGTGTCGGCCAGCTTGCCTACACGTTCGCTGTGGAACAAAAGCAGCAGCAGCAGAAGTTTCTGACCATGCTTGCCCAGTACAAGGATGAGGAGCAAAGCGCTATAACACTTGGAGCGAGCCTGACCACACTTCAGACCACATTGCCACCTTTGGTCAATGCCTTTATGGAAAAACACCCTAACGCAGAGATCAAGCTGGTGACTGGTAAAACGCATGAGATCGTCTCCTTTGTACGGGACAAAAAGGCGGATGTCGGCATTGTTGCCTCTTCCATTAACGAAGCGGGGCTGAACTGTGTGCCGCTCTTTGATGATCATTTGGTACTGGTTGTGCCGCTTACGCATCCCTTGTCCGGCAAAGAGGCCGGGATGGAACATTTGCAAGATCTGCCCATGATCACCTTTTCCAAAGGTACCTGGTATCGCAAGCTGACAGACGATCTGTTCCAGCGCTGTGCCGTCATGCCGGATATTCGCATGGAGATTGATTCATTCGAAGCCATCGTGCGACTTCTGCCTACATGCAAGGCTGCTGCCCTGCTGCCCAAATCTTATCTGAGGCCTCAACTACTTGCGGACAATGATCTGGTCTCCGTGTACCTGCCCCAGCTGCAGCAGACCCGCCGAACAACCTGCATGATTTATGGGGAAAAGGAAGACCTCAGCGAAACGTCCAGACAGTGGGTCAAGGAAACTGCAGCGCTCTTTACAGCAAAGGCGCCGCTGCCCTCCAGGAGGACTGCGACGCCTTAATTTGATCTATGATTGAGCCACCTGACGCACTCCATTTTTGTCTTTGTCTAAATGCCGGAATTGGATCACCCCTCTTGGCTGATCACTTCTTGCTCGAACCGGTCGATATCATCATTCATTCCGATAATGACCATAATGTCGCCCATCTGAAGAGAGTCCAGTGCCGTCGGAGCGATAATGACTCCGGTCTCCTTCTGCAGCGCCACAATACTGCAGCCGAAGCGTACACGCGCATTCAGCGTGGACAAGGTTTTATTGTGCAGACAGGCCGGAACCTTCATCTCCACGATGCTGTAATCATTGGATAGTTCAATGTAGTCCAGCAGATTCGGGGTGACGAGCTGATGGGCAACCCGAATGCCCATGTCCCGTTCCGGATAAACGACGCGATCGATGCCAAGCTTATCGAGGGCTCGCCCGTGCAAGACGGATATCGCCTTGGCAACAACCGTTTTTACGCCGAGCTCTTTTAACAGGATTGCGGTGAGGACACTCGTCTGGATATCGTCCCCGATGGCCACAATGCCGCAGTCGAAATTACGGATCCCCAGCGAGCGCAGCACTTCCTCATCTGTGGCATCCGCTACGACAGCATGAGTGACCAATTCACTCATGTCTTCAACGACCTCTTCATTTTTATCGATGCCAAGCACCTCATAGCCAAGTTCCATTAATTCCTGTGCCAGACTCGAACCGAAACGCCCCAGTCCAATCACCGCAAACTGCTGTCTTTTCATTGTTCTTCACGAACCCCTATCCAATAATCATTTTTCCTTCAGGATACTTATACAGTTCTTTACCCTTTTTCTGTCCAAGTGCATACGCTAATGTAATGGGTCCAAGCCGCCCCGCGAACATCATGAAACAGATCATGAGCTTTCCGAACGCGGTCAGCTTCAATGTCAGTCCCATAGATAAACCAACGGTAGAAAAAGCCGATGTTGTCTCAAATAAAATCATAAGAAAACCGCTGTCTTCCGTCATCGTGAGCACCATGGTAACCATGATGATCAGCAACAGCGCAAGGAGCGTGATCGTCAATGCCTTGAAAATACGTTCCTGGGCAAGCCGATATCTGAAAAATACGATATCTTCCCTGCCGCGCATCATCGCGATGACAGCTCCGATCATGATCATAAATGTCGTCGTTTTGATCCCGCCTCCGGTGGAACCTGGAGAAGCCCCGATAAACATTAACATAATGATGAAAAATTGCGTTGCCTGCCTGAGACCGGCAATATCAATCGTATTGGCCCCTGCAGTACGTGGCGTAATTGATTGAAAGAATGATCCGAGCAGTTTCCCGCCCCAGTTCAGCCCCCCCAATGTCCGGGGATTACTAAACTCAAACACAAAGATAACCAACGCACCGAATACGATCAGCAAACCCGTCGTTAGCAGTACAACCTTGGAGTGCAGCGACAGCTTGCGCGTTTTGTGATAATCCACCAGATCGGACAACACGATAAAACCAATGCCCCCAGCAACAATCAGAAACATGGCCGTAAAATTCACAAGCGGATCATACACATACCCGGTCAGACTGCGGAAATCACCAAACATATCAAAACCTGCATTATTAAACATGGAGATCGCATGCCAGTATCCATAATAGATTGCCTGTCCGAAAGACATATCGAATGACCAGCGGATAGCAAACAACGTGCCGCATACAGCCTCCAAAATGAGAGAATACGCTACAACCTTACGGATCAGCCGCACAATGCCCTCCATCGTGTTCTGGTTCATCGCTTCCTGCAAAATCAATCGCTCCCGCAGGGAAATCCGCCGCTTGAATGCAATTGCCACCAGCGTGGACATGGTCATGAAGCCAAGACCGCCGATCTGAATCAGGATAGCAATGATCACCTGACCCAGCACCGAGAAATGCGTACCCGTATCCACCACAACCAAGCCTGTGACACAGACCGCGGACGTGGCCGTAAATAATGCATCAATAAAGGGAAGACTGACCCCGCTGCGGCTGGAAACCGGAAGCATGAGGAGCAATGTTCCCAGCAAGATTATTCCGGCAAAACCCAATACCAGAATTCGCGGAGGCGATAGCTGCATCCATTGAACATTTAGTTTCACTTGTCGATCATCCACCTCTGCCAAAAAGAAAATGACTCCACGATGTGGAGCCTTTCTCCGAATCACTTATCCATGCGACATTACGTCAGCGCTCTGAACTTAGGATAAGCTCCATTTCGGAGCGTAAACATGTATGATTTGAGTCATAGCCACATATGCATTAAGGTTGGAATCCTTTTATTCGTTCCCCTGCAAGGCTAAAGACATGCGGAATATTGCACATTTGCTTCAAAATTATAAGCGCTATGACTCTTACAGACAAAACGATTTTTGTGTAAATAGCATCGAATTCCGCTAAAAAGGGAAAAACTCAGATATATCGATGGATGGATCAGATTCTTTCGATCATTTTCATTCATTTTCAAGGATTTGCACGTCTTTTCGTTTCATCATTGGCATTCAGGGTTGGGCCTGTGATATCTTTACTTTAATATCCAAATTAATAAAGGAGGAACACCATTACATGAACCCCTTAGGGCAGCCTTTGGTACTCAAAGCTAATTTCAAGCGTTTAGGGTTGCTGGCGGCGATTGGCCTGATTTTGTTTTTTGTCTTTCAGATCTTTCCTGCTACTTCATCACAAACCACAGATATCCAGTCTACGTCCTTTATAAGCAAGGAACAGGCAGCACAATCTGCACGATCCTTTGCAGCTTCCATAGCCGACTACACACTTCCTTCGGATAACGGAAAGACACTGGTCACCTATCAAACCCATTCCGATATCTACGGATACATGGCCAAAACCAAACAGCTTGACACGTATAATCAAAAATGGGAAGCTACCTATCCCTACGATGTGTTCCGCGTTCGTTTGCCCGATGAGGACAACGGCGGTTATTTGAATGTGGACGTACATATGAGAACAGGAAAAGTCGTCGGTTTCAAACGGGAGGTTCCTTCCTCCCTGTATGCCTCAGCTGAAGTTGAGCAGGATAAGAGCAAACGTAATGCGACGATTCAGCTTGCCGAAGGCAATATTTCATTGGACGAAAAAGAGCAGCTTGCTTCTGGAATTCTTGGCGAATTCGGCTATGAAGTTCCTAAACTTCAATTGGAGACTCGCGAAGGTGAAGGCGGCCTGACCTACACGGATGCTGAGAAGCAGATTGGCGATTCCAAGCTGGAACTGAATTTTACCTTTGAAAACGGAGCGGTTCGCTCCTTTGAATCCGTCTTTTCGGTCCCTGACGCCCATATCGATTATGTCCAAAAACAAACCCGTCAGGCCAACTGGATGACCTATGGAGGCTATGCATTCCTGACGTTTGTACTCGGTGTGCTGGCGATTATCTACAGCATTCTCACCCGGGCCCACACGTCATTTAAACGCGGAATTATCCTGTCACTGGTATACTTCGCTGCATCCGTGATCGGTACTTTAAACATGATTCCATTGTTCGAGGCACAGGGCCTGTCCAGTTTCATGCTCGCTTTCCTGATGATCATGCAGACAGGGATCACATTGGTCATGAGTGCAACCATCTACCTCTCACTCGTTGCAGGTGATGGCATGTGGCGCAAAATTGGAATGAATCCTTGGCCGCGTGCGATAGAGCCTGGATACGGCAAATATGTCCTTCATAGTATGTATGCGGGTTACCTATGGGCGTTTATTCTGCTAGGGGTTCAATCGATCCTATTCTTCATTCTGGAACGAAGCATTGGAAGCTGGTCTACCACCTCGGCAGATCAATCGACGTACAATATGTCATACGCCTGGATCTTTCCCATCATGGCCTGGATGGCCGGAATTGGAGAGGAAGCGGTATACCGTCTGTTCGGAATTCGCATGATGCAGAAAATTGTGCGTAACACCTTCATCGCCTGTCTGATCCCAACGCTGATCTGGGCACTCGGACATACCCTGTATCCAATCTATCCGGTCATTACACGTCCTATTGAGTTGATGGTCATCGGATTGCTGTTCAGTCTGGTCATGCTGCGTCACGGCTTTATTGCTGTTGTCTTCAGCCATGTCATCTTCGACAGCCTGCTGATGGGACTCAGCCTGATCTTCATGGGTGATCTGCTGAATGTCTCTGCAGGGATCTTCTGGATTGTGCTTCCAGCCATCGTTGGATATGTCATCTACAAAATGAATCCACAAAAAAAAGAGAAGTCGTATGTTACGACTCCTCATCCCGAAGTGCTGCAATAATTTGTTTGGCAAGCTTATCACCAATTGATAGAGGCCGGAAGTCTTCGACGCTGGCCTCTTTTATTTTGCGCAAAGAGCCAAAATGCTTCAGGAGCAATTTGCGGCGCTTCTCGCCGATGCCTGGAATGGAATCGAGCCGCGAAGTAACCATGGACTTTCCGCGCTGCTCCCGGTGGAACGAGATTGCAAAGCGGTGAACCTCTTCCTGAATACGCTGCAGCAGATAAAACTCCTGGCTGTCCCGCGGCAGTGAGATGACTTCCGGCGGATTGCCGATCATCAGCTGAGACGTTTTGTGTTTGGCATCTTTTACGAGACCACATACCGGAATAAACAGTCCCAATTCATTCTCCAATATGTCCACAGCCGCCGAAATCTGCCCTTTCCCGCCGTCCACAACGATCAGGTCCGGCTGGGTCAGGTTTTCCTTCAGCACCCGCTCGTACCGTCTGCGAATGACTTCTCTCATCGTTTCATAATCGTCAGGTCCTTCAACCGAGCGGACCTTATATTTACGGTATTCCTTCTTATCCGGTTTGCCATCGGTAAATACAATCATCGCCGATACCGGGTTGGTTCCCTGAATGTTCGAGTTATCAAATGCTTCGATCCGGCGCAGCTGATCCAGCCCGATCCATCGTCCGAGACCTTCGGATGCTTTGGATGTGCGTTCTTCGTTTCGCTCAATCAGGCGGAACTTCTCTTCCAGTGCCACACGCGCGTTATCAACAGCCATCGTAATCATTTGACGTTTCAATCCACGCTGCGGAATGTGAACCTTGATCTCCAGCCACTCCTGTAGAGCGGCTGCCGCCTGGAAGGGATCTTCCAGTCCCGGTCGATTTGTCTCCTCTACAGCACTTTCCTGTTGATCAGAAAGATCTTGAGTCATATCGGTTTGTATTTCTCCTTCAGTTCCTTCAGGAGCCTGAATTTCCCCATAAGAAGCACGGGACTCGGCAACCAATGGTTCATCAGCAGAACCATCATCTGGTGCTGATGACAAACGGTCCGATTCCGATGTCACAGCAGCTGGCACATCAGCAATGGCAGCATCAGCTGTATCCACTTCTTCCCCAGCAGCCAGTTCTTTAGGAACTTCCGGCAGTAATATCTCCTGCGGCAATGCCGGGTTATCGCTATAATACTGTGTCACGTAGGACATGAAGTCACTGTACGCTTCGCCATAAAACGGGAATGTCGAGACATGGCGCTCGATCATTTTACCCTGACGCATATATAGAATCTGGACACACATCCAGCCTTTATCAATGGCGAAACCAAACACATCACGGTCTCTGGCATCCGCCATCGTAATTTTCTGTTTTTCCATCATGGCGTCTATCGCTATGACCTGGTCCCTCAGTTCCTTGGCACGTTCAAAATAAAGATCCTCTGCCGCTTCCTGCATCTTGCGCTGCAGATCTTTCTTGATTTCTTCGTGTCCACCACTCAGGAATGAACCGATCTCTTGCGAAATCTGATCGTACTGCTCCTTGCCAACTTCTTTAACACAGGGAGCAAGACATTGCCCCATATGATAATACAGGCAAACTTCCTTTGGCATCACGCCGCATTTGCGCAGCGGATACATGCGGTCGAGCAGCTTTTTGGTTTGATGTGCCGCGTATGAATTCGGATAAGGTCCGAAGTACTTGGCTTTATCTTTTAGCACGCGCCGGGTCACCTCGAGCCGGGGATGCTTTTCATTCGTAATTTTAAGATAGGGAAAGGTTTTGTCGTCCTTGAGCAAGACGTTATAACGCGGCATGTGTTTTTTGATCAGGTTACACTCCAGTATGAGTGCTTCCATATTGCTGCCGGTCACAATGTATTCGAAATCACGGATTTCGGATACCAGACGCTGTGTCTTTCCGTTATGACTGCCGATAAAATAAGAGCGTACGCGGTTTTTCAGCACTTTGGCCTTACCTACATAGATAATGGTCCCTTCGCTGTTTTTCATCAAATAACAGCCAGGCATGTCGGGCAGCAGCGCCAGCTTGTGACGAATCTGCTCCAGTGCCTGCTCCTGCTCTTGCAGAACATTTACGAATTCATCCATAATTCGGTGGGTCCTCCCTTCCGAAAAAAGTATAATCAACGGTTACACTCAGCCATTCCGATTACAGTACCGTCCTTCGATCGCCGTTATCCCCGGATTTCTTTGATCCCATTTGCATGGGGAAATCCGGTGATAAATGCGAGCGCTTCGCTTCTTCGAATCGGTTCTGTACTCTACATTATAAATGTAATAATGCTTACTTTTATATTGTCCTATAAAAAGATATTCGACGCAAAACGCCCCCGGCGCATAACCGGAGGCGTATCTGTTAGCCTAGTGAATTATTGGTGTTTCTCAATGATTCCTTTGAGTGCTTCTTTCGAGTTCAAACCAACCACTTTATCAACGGGTTGACCGTCTTTGAAGAAGATCAATGTCGGAATGCTCATTACGCCGAAGCGGGAAGCGGATTCCGGATTTTCGTCAACATTGACTTTGGCAATTTTCACTGCATCGCCAACTTCGGTGGACAGCTCTTCCAGGATTGGAGCGAGCATTTTGCAAGGACCGCACCAAGGCGCCCAGAAATCAACAAGAACCGTTCCTTCTCCTTCGACTTCAGCGTTAAAGGATTGATCGGATACGTTAACAATAGCCATGAAATTGTCCTCCTTATATATACTTACGGTTTATTTTAACCTGTAACGTCGTGAACGACACTTCCAGTATAACACAGGTCATCTAATCTTGTGAAATACATGCGTCAATGTTCATCTCTCCACCATCAAATCTTCACAATTGGCAAACTTGACACGATTGCTGCAAAATCTTTACAAACGCTTTCTTTTCCAAGTATACTAAAATTACTCCAGGCTTCAGCTCCCTGGAAGGGCGAGCTGTCGATCCTCATAAGGAGGCAATAACCATGGACGCAAATGTGCGGATCAACGACCCGCGTGAACATGTGAACGAGGAGCCCCGTAACGATCTGTTTGATCTCATTGCGGGTGTTGCCGGCATGGGTGGCCTGATGACCGTGATCTTTTTCGGTATGGTCATCTTCAAATTCCTGACCGAATAGGATTCAGGCCCGCGCAGGACCAAAAAAGCCCGGTTTCCGCGATTTCCGCGAAAAACCAGGCTTTTTTGTGGACGATTTGTCAATAATAAAAATTAGCGCTTCCCACGCTGATTCTCGCCTCGAACGGAGACCACGTCGACAAATGGCCGAATGCGGTCCATCAAACGCTGACCCTTGTTCGTCTCCTCGCCATCCCTGCTCGTAAAGCTGAGATGCTTCTCAAGCCCATCCAGATTATAGTTGGACGTATAGAACGTCGGTTTGCGATTCATGCGGTAGTTTAAAATCGAGCCCATCACATGATCCCGAACCCAAGGATTCAAATTCTCTGCGCCAATATCATCGAAGATAAGCAGGTCACAGCTTTTGAGAATATCTGTCGTTTCCTTCAGCTTCTGTCCTTCAGTGATCATGGATTTCAAATCTTCCACAAAGTCAGGCATATAGATAATGACACCCGTATAGCCGGCGACGGCCAATTCGTGCAGCAGATAACACATTAGAAACGTCTTGCCTGTTCCAAATGATCCTTCAAGAAACAGCCCTTGCGGAGACAACCCATTTTCCTTGGTCTCGTTAATATAGCGCAGTACCTGATTCACCGCCGGAGCACGCATCCGATCCTTGCCCATAATTTCCACATCGTTATATCCAGCACTAAGTGCACGCTCGTCCACATAGAAGCTGCGAATTCTCTTCTTGATCACATGCTCATTTTGCCTTGCAATGTGCTTGGAACACGGAGCTTTTTTATCTATAATTTCGGGTTTCCCGTTAAAATGCTCTACTTCCAGTTTGCAAAAGTGACCCTGGAAATCGTTAGGACAGTTGTCCAGGCCCGGACAATTCGCACAGTTCTTTGAATCTCGGGCATACTGATACAGCTTGCTCAGATCGGTCATGAGTTGTGCATCTTTCAATTCCGGATGACCTGCGCGGAATTCGCGTACGTACGGATCTTCCATCAATTCCGCCGCTATTCGCCGCGACTGCTCACGAAAGGAAGGATTCAGCTGCTGAAGCAGTCCTCCCAAGGATTCCATGGCTTCAAGCCCCCTTAATGTATTCGATATAGAATGAACCACCTGAATTTTACCAATGACCATTAATGATGGCAGAGTATCCTTCGATCGATTGCAATTCTATTGTTCATTCTATAGAAACTTGAGGCATAACTCAACATGTTCCGGCTGGAAAAAACGATCTTCCTTCATGAAGCAGCGCATCGCGAAATGACATGATGACCATGACAGCCTCCTTCCAGGGCTGAGGCTTAACGGTGCAGACCTAAGGTAACAATCTCGCAAGGGCCTGCCTGGATAGACCATTCTTTACCGCCAAATGGTCCGGCAGAATGATCGGTAGAAGCCAGTTTCTCGCCCTTTTCCTCCAAAATGTTGCTCTTGTATACCTCGCCATATTGCTGTGTATTCCATTCGGCAGTTGAAAGTTGCAGCAGCGTTGTGCTTGGCACCATGTTGTACCAGCGCATCATCAGATCTCCTGATTCCTCATTCACTTTCAGTGAGGAGAATGCCATACCTTCTCCTTGCCACGCAAATGGCGTATGAGCTGATGACAGCGTGCCTGAATGAACATCGGTTTGGACCAAAGTCCACGGCACCTGGAACTGGTAAGCCTCGATGTATGCGCCTGACGATGCGCCATTTCCATCATGCGGAATGATCTCAATCTGGAACGAATGCTCTCCCAGACATTGTGCTTCCGGTGTTGGGAACAATCCCCAGTCTCCGAGTTCCCCCACAGCGCGCAGCAGCGTTACGGCAATCGTATTGCGTCCATCCTGAAGGACTTCATATTCATTCAGACCCAGATTGGCAACGACTAACCCAGCCTGTTCTTCTCTCACATCCACAAAACTTTGCTGATGCTGCGTATTGCTTGGATTTTGCCACTCTGGTGCGGGTACATTATCACGAGCAGCAATTTCGAACATGGAATCCACATGATGAACAGCAGTCTTCAGGTCTGTCGGGAACAGAGCGCGCACACGATGATCCTTCGCCTGATTGTTGAACGTGGTTTCCAAACGTACCCCTTTTCCGCTGCGGCTTAACGACAAGACTGTGCGAATGCGAAGCGTAACGGTTTGTTTGGAGCGCTGTGCCTTGCGATGTGGATAATAGATCAGTTCCCGCTGTTCACGATCCAGCATCTCATCCGCTGACACCGGAATTTCCCAATGATGGACGATTTCGAAGGCAGCCCGGTACGGGGTATCTTCAAGGATCTGAATTTCAGCTTGCAGCTCACTCGTCGTCAGGGCCACTTCGTTCTCCGGCTGCTTGAACATGTACTCGTTACCAATGTCGCCAACATTCTCATACACGCCAAGATCCTTGTAAGTCCGGCCTGTTCGTTTATCCGTCAGTGTAAAGGAACCATTGTCTGCGATCGTTACGGCAACATATTCATTTTCCATGCCCCGATCTCCACGCAACAATGTTGAGCCAATCGGATTGAGGTCTCCCTTAACATCCTCGACTTGCAGCACGTCACTTCGAACCCAGGCATATGATTTCAAGCCAAGTGCAGGCACATTTTCGGCTTCAAATGTAATTCTGACCCGGCGGCAGCTGTATGGCTGACGGAATCGGTCATCCGGCAAATCATAACCGAACTGCAACCCCAGATCTTCTACTGTACACGGAACATGTGCCCCTTTTTCATCAACCAGAATGCGACCAGACAGGTCAAGCTTGTTCATTTGGGCAGCCATATCTTCCAGTGAAAGTCCATCACGGAAATATAAGCGAGCCGCATCCAATTCTATCTGAACAACACCGCTGCGCTCCCAACCTGTCGTATTGAAAGTGATCAGTGGACGCGCATCCTCGCCATAACTTGCAAAGATCGAGGTATCCACCGAGGCAGCAATCTGGCTTGTGCTCTCTTCAATCATTGCTTCAGCGACGTGACGGCTCTTCTCAAATCGCGTGACCATCTCGCGATGAACCTCATCCACACTGCAGCCACAGATGCTGTCATGCGGGTGATTTTGCATCAGCGTTTTCCAGGCATACGTCAGCTGATCATGCGGATAAGCATGCCCCAGCATATACGCGTAGGATGCCAGTGGCTCAGCCACTTTTTCCAGCATGGCTTGGCCCAGCTGGTTCATCTGTTTCAGATAAACCCGGGCCGAGGCGGTGTTCACCAAGGTACCCCAGCCATCGGTACGCTGGCTGCGCAGCTCTCCTTTGACCGTAGACAACTCATGCTCAGCCGATTCTTTCAGTGCAGTCAGGTAATCCGGAAAATTGGAGTGTACGAACTCGATGTCGGGATGTAACTGCTCAGCCATCCGAATCGCTTCCGGCAGATCTCGTTGTATGGGCTGATGGTCGCAACCGTTCATATAGAGCAACTCATTGGTCGAGGCATATTTCTCGGCGTCTGCCAGCTTGGTTTCCCAAAACTTGCGTGCTGATGCCTCATCTACCGGAATTTCGTTACCGTTGGAATACCAATTGGCAAACAATACACCAAGCACTTTCGATCCATCCGGCCCTTCCCACATCAGCTCCGAGAAGCTGGATTCATATCCCGCATCCGAAACTGTATTATTGAAGCCTGTAGGTTTCACACCTCGCCCAAAAAAGACGTTATCAATGCCGGATTGCAGCATCAACTGCGGGGTCTGTCCGACCAGACCAAAGGTATCCGGAAAGTAACCGATCTTCGAAGGTGTACCGTAACGCTTCGCATCCTTATGTCCAACCTGCATATTGCGGACATTGGCTTCGCCACTTGTCAAAAATGCATCCTGCAAAATATACCATGGCCCAATCACAATCCGCCCATTGCGGATATGCTTCTCCAGCCGCTCCTTCTGCTCCGGACGAACCTGAAGATAATCATCGATGATGATCGTTTGTCCATCCAAATAAAAGCTTTTGTAGTCTGATCCCTGATCAAGCTGATCTAACAGTGAATCCACCAGTTGAACCAGCCGCATATGGTGCTTCTCATATGGCAAATACCATTCCCGGTCCCAGTGTGTATGTGAAATGATATGGGCTCTTTTGGTTTTGGTAGCAGCTTTATTCTGTTGTTCGGTCATTGCGTTATCCCACCTCTCCAGCTTGTTGTACAATCTCAACCTCATCCGGACGATACACGGTCTGCAGATTTCCTGAAGCATCTGTGGTGAAGAGCACAGAACGATTTCTCTCCAATCGGAACGCATATGAAATACCTGTACGGCTGTCTCTGACGTTTACCTCATGAGTCAGGGCAGACTCCGATACAAATACATACAAATGTCCTTTTGGAAAACTCAGTTTCCGTCCATAGATTCCTGCAATGTCTCCGCCGGATTTCCATTCCAGCTCCTGTTTGACACCCGCAATTCCAGTCGCATAACGATATAATTCCGCAAGCGGTTCATCCCGTCCGTTTAACTCCAGCGGCAGTGGGGTCCATATTAACTTCCCTTTTCCCCATGGCAGAACGGTTACTTCATCTGGTGTAACATTATCCCCATGAAGCAAAGACTCCTTCGCCACTTCGGCAATACGGCGCCGTCCATAGGTCACGCGGTGATTCACTCCATTAATGTTCAGCAGCTCTTCACGCTGCACGTTACCCAGACTGCGTTTACCCACGATATGATCTGCCCGGTCACTTGCCTTCCAGTATGCGTCCAGCCCCAGTGGTCCAGTGATGAGCAGGGTTGCGCCTTCCTTCTCCGTGAACGCGAGCAGTTGGCTTAGTGCGTTATCATCCATATTGTGTGGACTCGGTACGATAATCAGTTTCGGCGGCTGCTGCTCCAGCGCCTCCAGATGATATTCCGATACGGCACGGAACGGCAGTTTCAGATCATAGGTCATCACACGAGTAAGCTTGGTTGTTGCATCATAGGCCAGGGAACGGTTGGAGAAGTCATTGGAGTATGGGAATACCACCGCAATTTCCTCCAGTTCACGATCTTCGAAGAGGTCACGAATCGGATTCATGAACCGGCCAAAATCGTAAGACACATCGGCCTCGGGCTTTTCTGTACCATCTGCACGCAGCGCCCCGATATGAGACTCATTGGCATTATCCATGTAGAAGTTGGTATTCCAGATCCATTGCACAGCTCCCGCACCGCCAGTTGAAAATGCATAGGCATATTTGCGTTCCAGAATGCCGCGCAGTTCTTCTTCCGTGCGTTTGGCCCGGCCATCCGGGGTTTCCACATACATGATGCCCGTTTCCTGGATGAGATTTGGTTTGTGTGGTGTTTTGGTGAAAATGCCGTCCCAGACCAGATCATCGTTCAACCACCAGGAATGCACGGTTGTATAGTCCACTTCGCGTTCATAGAAGAATGGTGAAGGACGCTGTGCACCAAGGGCTTCGTCCTGCCCCACAGTAACCAAATGATCTGGAACCAGATCCTTGATTGTTGCTACGAGCTCTCTTGCCCAAACATTGTGCATCTCCATAGAAAAGAGACAATAATCGAGCCAGCGCGTTCCTTTTTTGGCCTTGTGCATGTCCTGTACATCAAAATTAATCTCTTCCGGCTCCGGGATGACCGCAGCCGCAAAGTTCGGAAGCTGCTTCGGTGACATATTCCATGCCTCCTGCAGTGCTTCAATCGTTTTGTGCCGCTGCTGAAGCCAATCGATAAAAGCCTGCTGTTCATGCGAATCCCTGGCCGAGCGCGGGCCAGCTGAGAAGATGCGCACCGGGTCGAACATGGATGGCTCGTTGATCAGATCCCAATCCACATGCGTGGTATGCGTATGCCGACTGACGATGCTGCGGATGAAACGCTTCTGTGCTTCGACACTTTGCGGGTCCAAATATGGATTTGTTCCTTCCCACGTCTCGGGTGTAAAGGAGAAGAAGGTGAACGTCACCTGCAGGCCGTGGCGTTTCGCCGTTAACAGGAATGCATCAATGGCACGCAGCACATCCTCTGCCATGTGGCCATCCACCTGCATCATATTGCGATAGGCCGTCCAAATTCCGGTCCGAATCCAGTTAATCCCGGCTTTCGCCATCTGTGCCATGTCCCGATCCCATACGTCGGCATTCGGTAGAAACAGAAATTTCCGGGCAACATCGGAAGTCATGTACGTCATGCCCACAACAGGTAGGGGGCGTCCATCTTTTACGAAATAATCTCTGCTGCGGGTAATGACTTCCCCTTCTGCCAGCAAGGCGGCATCCTGGCCCCAGAAACCTTGGCGCAAGATCCGGACTTCCCCGTCAGGTGCTTGCGCACGGCACACGATCCGGTACAGCCCACTCTCTACTGAAACCGGGAGTGGGAGGCGTGCAAACTGCTGCTCTCCGGAAAGTTCCATCTCCAGCCGATGGCTCCATACCTTCTCAGCCGTGCCACTTGTGCGATCCTCCCGTTCAACGGTCAGGTCAAATGTCCACAGCTCGGACGCTGTGCGTCTGTGTCCTGCACGCTGTAGAATCTGGCCCTGAAGGGTAAGCACAGCCCGTTCACCTGGTTCGTAAGAGGCATAGTTCGGTTTCAGGGACAGTTCGGTTACCCCTTTGGCACAGAATTGTGCCCACTTCACAATCTCGGCAGCACCGTTCTCCTCCCAGAACGAAGCAGTCAGCGACAGATGCACAAACATCCAGCGTGAACCGGCAAACGTACTGCGGGAATTTTCCCACAGGACGACCGGAGCAGCGATGCTGCGTCCATCCTTGCTCACTCCGCAAAGCAGCGGATAAATCTGCGTGCTCATTGGCCCGGCCGAACCCATCTGGTGAGGAAGGTCACTGGATTTGGTGGTATGCGGGACCAGATTCCACGTATCTGCAATCTCGAACAGTCTCTCTTTGCCAGCAAGAAGCGGGATCTGTACAGAGGAAGTGTAGGTTTGTACGTTCGCTGAAGATACGTTCAGTGCCTCATGAATATAAAGTTCCTGGTGATACGCGGTCTGCTCTGACTCCACAACCCAAGCTCCGTCCTCATCTCGGACAGGACGCTTGAAGGGAGCTCCACCAACACTGATCAGGCTTCCTCCCTGATGCAGATAAGCTGCAATTTCCGTCCAGGCGGCTTTGGGGAAATAGGGGGCATGCAGATTCACCAGACAGCCCTTGCCAGCAGTTGCTTTCAACACCTCAGCCAGTTCGCCTGCACCTGCAACGACAACCTCTTCTGCACCTTGCCATCCATCCAGAGCCTGACGGGATGGCAGTTGGCCTTCCACCGGAAAATCCGGATCGCAGAAGATAATCAGCTTTTGGTCATTCACATGTGCACGGCTCATAACAGGCCATCCTTCATGGATTTATAGACCAACTGGGAGAACAGGCTGTTGGACCATGCAAACCATTTTCTTGTAAAAATCGTCGGATCATCAGCGTGAAAGCCTTCATGCATATAACCTGTATCCGCATCCGTTGCTTCGAGCATGCGAATGATCTCCAGCTTCTCCTCGGCAGACTGTGCCGTCAGTCCCTGCATGGATAAACCCATATGCCAGATATAATCCGGCGGTGTATGCGGGCTGCCGATCCCCTTCGCAACCTTGCCCTCATAATAGAACGGATTCTCTTTGCTCAGGGCAAAACGGCGGGTATTTTGGTAGATCGGGTCATCCGCTGTTACGTAACCCAGGTACGGAATGGACATCAGTCCCGGTGTACCGGCATCGTCCATGAGACAGTAGTTGCCGAAACCATCTGTCTCGTACGCATAGATGGGACCGAATTCCGGATGACGATAAATACCGTACAGCTGGATGCCGTGATCCACGTCCTGCTCCAGATCCTTAAGCTCCTGCAGCAGCGCCATATCCCGGAACACCCACTCGGCAAACTCCTGCATCTGGCGCAAAGCTACAACGGCAAACATGTTGCCCGGGATGTTGTAGTGAAAATCGCACGCATCGTCGCTGGAACGGAAGCCGGACCAGATCATGCCCGTATAGTTGACTGGCATGCCCTTCCCGTGATTACGGAGTGAATCTGTCGGAATGCCGTTATTCCGCGTGAAGCGATATGGGGATTGTTCCATGTGATGCTGTTCCACTTTGAACAGGTCTACGATTTTTCGCATCGCTGCCTTGAAGCTGGAATCAAAAATGTCGGTCAGCTCGGTTTCCTTCCAATATAAATAGGCCAGCCGTACAACAAAGCAGAGCGAATCAATCTCGAATTTGCGTTCCCACACCCAAGGCGACATGTCGGTCTCGTCCGTGGTGTTCCAATGCCAGTCATTGGCTGTCTCATTGAAGGCATTGGCATACGGATCAATATGAACATACTGGATATGGCGCTTGATCAGCCCGCCGATGATCCGCTGCAGGTCCTCATCTTCCTTCGCAAACGGAATGTAGTGTACAACCTGTTCCACAGAATCACGCAGCCAGGAAGCCGGAATATCCCCGGTGATAACAAAAGTCGTGCCATCCTCCATCAGCTTCGTTGTCGTTTCAATTGTATTGGGAAAACAGTTCTTGAAAAGCTGAAGCAGCTTCGGTCTGTGAGCCAGCTTCTGTTCCGCTTCTTCGATCACTGCCTGAATGGATTGCGGCAATGCAACGGGCGGCATGGGTATTTTGGGTAATCTGAATTGTTCCATGGATGAGTGCAACTCCTTAAACGTATTGAATAGTGTAGCTATATAAGATGAACCCATTAACTTTACACTTAGCCACTACGATTGCAGTACCATCTTCCGATCGCTGTTATCCCCGGATTTTTTGGATTCCCTACTCCAAAGGGGAAAATCCCGTGATAAACGCGACCGCTCTGCTTCTCCAGACTGGTTCTGCACTCTTCGTTAACGTGTAAATATCATTTTCAGTACATCTTACATAGCTCAAAGATATTTCAAAAAGGTTTACCGCAGCAGCACGGTTTTGATTTCGTAAGGTTTAAAAGATAATGTAATCTGACCATCAGTACTGGTCAGTGGCTCCCCCGGTTCTTCCAACGCGTTGGCGAGATAGGCCTGCTCAAAGGCATGCGGCCATTGCAAGGTTACACGTTCACGTTTGCCTGAAGATTCATAGAAACGAAGCACCGTACCGTGTCCATCCTCTGCCAGTTTGACCGTATCCAGAATGACGTGCTTGCTATCAAAGTGAATCCAGGCTCCTGTGGCCGGACGAGAGTGAGCGGCAGCGGGTACATCTTTCCCCGTACCCTGCTGCTCCTGCTCCGCCTGCTGTACCGTCACCTCATGATTCAGCTCGGCAGCCTGACGTACCGTATGTGCACTTCGCCAATCTCCTTCGTGCGGATACAACGAGTAGGTAAATTCATGTTCTCCCAGATCGGCCGTCCGGTCAGGCCACTTTGGTGCACGCAGCAGGGACAAACGAATGGTGCTTCCCTGTACGTCATATCCGTATTTGCAATCGTTGAGCAGACTCACGCCGTATCCATACTCCGATACATCCACGAATCGATGTCCACAGACTTCATATTGGGCTTGTTCCCAGCTTGTGTTGCGATGCGTTGGCCGTTCCAATGCACCAAACGGAATTTCGTAAGTCGCCTTGGAGGTCACCACATCGATTGGAAAACCAACTTTCAGGAGCTTGTGATTTTCGTTCCAGCTCACCTGTGTCTGGAAGTCAATCCGCCGTGAATCATGGTAGAAGACGATATCTTGCGTAATCACCGATTGATGGAGCTTCCAGCGGAACCGCAATACATCCTTCGTTGTACCGGCCAGCACCAGCTTTTTCTCCAAGAGTTCCACTTCGCCAGCAATCTGTTCTTCATAACGGCTGTCAATATCCCATGCATCCCAGAGCGTTGGACGGTCATGGAAAAAGTGAAATTGATTGCCCCGTTCACCCGTCTTCAGCATCTCTCGATCTCCAGTCTTATCCCACAGGCGAGTGATCTCTCCACGTTCGTTAAACTGAACATGATAAAATGCGGTATCCCAGGTACCGTTGAAGGTCGGTTGCCCGGCAAGGTTCATCACTTCGCGTACATTCGTTTCCCTTGTATTTTCCGGTACCAGCCAAATCGTCTTATATCCAAACGCCGGGATGTCCGTCACGAGAATTGAAATGGTTCCATCCTCCCGATCCATCCGCAGACGCTGACCCTCTTCATCGATTACGTAACGATCAAATCCATCGTGCAAGGGGAGCTGAACGACCGAACTGCGTTTCCAGCCCAGACTGTTAAACACAACATAGGCCACTGAACCCTCTGGACCTTGCGTGTTAATGCCCTTCGTCAATGCTGCAACACCTTGATCCAATCCAGCTCTACCCAGTTCAAATACTTGTACATACTCCTCATTCGAAGTCACGTATGATTCCGTAATTGCCGAACCAGGAATAATATCGTGGAATTGATTCAGCAAAATCAGCTTCCAGCCATCATGCAGCGCCGAACGTACTTTGGCTTCTGCCTGCTCCTCCATGTCCGGTAGAGCGAGTGTATTCCACAGCTCGGCTTCACGATACAGGACCTCTGCTTTGCGGTTGTTTCGCTTGTTGCGTGCATGAGTCGTATACGTACCCCGGTGCAGTTCCAGGTACAGATCACCGTGCCATTCAGTAAGTGCAGGCTGCCCTGCTTCAATTCCTGTAAAAAAAGCTGCGGCTGTGCTATAGCGACTCGCAGGCTGTCCTACCATCAATTCTGCCCGGTCCACGTACTCCAGCATCTCGCGTGTTACCCCACCGCCGCCATCTCCGTGCCCATACAGGAGCATATGCTCGGGATGTGCCGCTTTCTCGCGATAGGACTGCCAGTGATCATGAATATCCTTCGGTAATGTGTGTTCATTGACACCATGGTTGAGGTAGGACAGGATCGGTGTACCATCAATGCCAACCCAGTGAAAGAGATCGTACGGGAATATATTCGTATCGTTCCATCCCAGCTTCGTCGTCATGAAATAGTCCACATTCCCATGCTTCAAAATCTGAGGCAGGGAGGCACAGTAACCGAATGTATCCGGCAGCCATTCAATCTGAGATGTCTTGCCGAATTCCTCCATATAAAAACGCTGACCATATAACATTTGGCGAATCAGAGACTCCCCGCTTGGAATGTTCAGATCCGGCTCCACCCACATGCCGCCTACCAGCTCCCAGCGCCCTTCGGCAATCCGCTGCTTCACCCGGGCATACAATTCGGGATCATGCTCCTTCAAAAAGGCATACAGCAAGGGCTGGCTCTGGGAATAAACATATTCCGGATATTCATTCATGAGTGCATCCACGGTCGAAAAGGTGCGACTCGTTTTGCGTACGGTCTCGCGTACAGGCCATAACCAGGCAATATCGATATGAGACTGCCCCACCATATGTTCGAGCCCTTCCGCGTTGCCACCAATCTCGCGGACCTGATGCCTCAGGCTCTCCTCAATATGGCGAATGCCCTCTCCCTGCTGGATCTCTTCATCTGTCATGCCAACAAATTGGTCCATCGCACGATAGAGGGCTTCCAGCAGACGAACCTTCCGGAAGTCACTTTCCGGCAGCAGCACGGCCGAATCACGCACAATGATAACCGTATACATCAGGCTCCGAACCGCTTCGTTCGGTCTTACCAGCAAGCTGGCAATCGATGTGATCGGCGGCTGAATAACCGCCTGCTGATTCAATGGATCCACCGGTTCAGGTACCGGATCGAACAGCTCAATTTCAAGCTTGGGATTCGTGCCGATACTGGACGGGTTCAGCGTAACGTACGTATGATTGCGGTCCAGACCCTGATAAGAATGCCCATTCACCCGCAGCAAACCTTCGCCTCCCGATTCAAATACAAGCCCGAATGGAGCCTGGTTCCAGGAAGCAGGGACCTCCAGATGCGTCCGAAAGAAGTAGGTGGTTCCCTGCGTGCTTGGAAAACGATCCAGGCCTTCTCCCTCCGGATAAGGCCCTTGATGCTCATATTTTCCCGGCACGTCATAATAAGCGCGGGTAATCTCCCAGCTGCAGAGCTCCACTTGCTCCAGCCACTGATGTTCGGACAGTTCGCGGATAAATCGTCTGATGCGTTCCACTGTTTTACGCCTCCTTTACCGTCAGCTCGGCCATTTGCGTATCGTTCACATTGCCGCCGATATGAATATGGAATTGACCCGGTTCAACGACGGGCTTCAATTGCCGTCCGATATATTGCAGCTGCTCTGCCCCAATACGGAATTCAATCGTTTGTGTCTCACCAGGCTCCAGGTTTACTTTCGTAAATCCCTTCAGTTCCTTGGCAGGTCGAGTCACTTGGCTAACCACGTCCGTGACATACATCTGCACTACTTCCGCCCCCTTACAAGAGCCCGTGTTAGTTACATTGACTGATACTGTAACTGATTCGCCAGCTGTCATGGATGCCCTGCTAAGCTTCGGCTCGCTATAATCGAAAGTGGTATAGCTTAGCCCGTATCCGAACGGATAACGAGGCTCCAGATCCTCTTCGAGGTAACGCTTGCCCCGGGAACGTTTGCCGTTATAGTAAATCGGTAACTGGCCGACATGTTTCGGAATGGAAATCGTCAATTTGCCTGATGGATTCACGTCTCCGAATAGAATGTCTGCAATGGCATGCCCGCCCTCTTGACCCGGGTACCATGCCTCCAGAATGGCATCGGCATGTTCATCCACCCAAGGTTCAGTAATTGGACGACCATTGATGTAGACTACGATCAGCTTTTTGCCGAGCTTGTGAATTTCCTGAATGAGTTCCAGCTGTACTCCCGCAAGCCCTAACGTCATACGGTCAATACCTTCGCCGCACTCCATATCATTCCAAGAATCATCAGACACATTGGATGCTCCGGTCTTCAGATCGATCGTTCCTTCCCCGAAATCACGGGCACTGGAGCCGCCAACCACCATGATGACGGTATCTGCATTGCCGGCAATCTCAATGGCATGCTCGAAGCCTTCTCTGGAATCGCCTTTGATTCGGCAGCCTGGCGCGTAGAGTACCTGTTCCGGTTGACTGGACGGATTAGCGCCAGACGTTCCATCCACATGTACAGCTTCGTTCCCCGCCAGCTTGCAGCGGATCCCATCCAGTACCGTTGCCACTTTGGATTTGGGTTGCGGTGACGTGTAATCACCAAGCTGATTGTAGGCATGATCCGCATTCGGGCCGATTACGGCAATTCGGCCTGCCCCTGTTGTGGATAGCGGGAGCGCGGATTTCTCATTTTTGAGCAGGACAACTCCTTCTGCAGCCAATTGGCGTGCCAGCTGGATATGCTGCTCACTGCCAATCACTTCTGCTGCCCGGTCGGCATCCACATAAGGCTGTTCAAACAATCCCAGTTTGAATTTTAATGCCAGTACACGGCAAACAGCCCGGTCCAAAACCTGCACATCAAGCTTGCCCTCCGAAACAGCCTGCACCAGATACTGTCCAAACATCTCACCGGACATCTCCATATCGATGCCTGCCTGAATGGCCTGGACAGATGCATCCAGTCCATCTGCTGCGACATCATGCCCGCCTGCCAGCATGTTGATTGCGCCGCAGTCCGTAATGACCAGACCGTCAAAGCCCCAGTCTTTGCGTAAAACATGGTCCAGCAATTCCGTATTCACCGTACAAGGCGTGCCATCAATTTCGTTATAAGCCGGCATAATGGACGCTGCACCGGCTTCCACCGCTTTGCGGAATGGATACAGATCCACTTCCATTAACTCGCGCCAGCCCATGTGTACAGGACCCGCATTGCGTCCACCTTCCGAGCTGCCGTAACCGACAAAATGCTTCAGTGTCGCAGCTACCGCATCCTCCCGGTCAAGGCTTTCTCCCTGAAGTCCCTCCACTGAGGCAACCGCCAGTTCCCCAATGAGATACGGATCTTCGCCGAAACATTCCTCGGTACGCCCCCAACGTGGATCACGTACGACATCCAATACCGGAGAATACGTAACCGCACCGCCTTGGGCACGCGTCTCTCGTGCTACCGCCTGGCACATCTCCCGGTACAGATCCACGTTCCAAGTGCTGCCGAGCAGCAGAGGTACGGGATACACCGTTCCGTCAATCGCCATATGACCGTGAGAGCATTCCTCCCCAATCAGGATGGGAATACCTAATCTGGAATGCTCGACAGCATGGCGTTGAATCAGGTTTACGGCTTCTGCACCTTCTCTCGCAGATAGACCATTTTCAAGCGTAACTCCTGTCCAGGGATCCGCCCGAAGCGCACCATAGAGAGAGCCGACCCCACCGTTTTCCACTTGCTCCTTAAATGACTCACTCAGCGTGATGTTCCCCTGGTCGTTTGTATATGTCTGCCAGCCAAAAGGCTGGATGAGCTGGCCCACCTTCTCTTCCGTAGTCATCAGGCCAAGCAGGTGCTGCACCCGCTCTTCTACGGGCTTGCTTTTGTCCTTGTATGTCATCATCCTGTAACTCTCCAATCCTATAGAGTGTTCCGGTTACTCTTTGACCGCTCCCACCGTCAGACCTTGTACGAAATAACGCTGGAAGAACGGATACGCGAATATAATCGGCAGCGTTGCCAACACGACCATCGCCATTCGGGATGTATCCTGCGGAATGGACTGCATGGCTGCCAGACTCATGGAACTGTTTGCGGAGTTTTGCTGGATAAACTGGATGCTCGACTCAATCCGCATCAGCATGGATTGCAGGGGTACCAGATTGGGATTATCAATGTATAAGAGTGCGTTGAACCAGTCGTTCCAATAACCGAGCGTACTGAACAACCCGATGGTTGCCAGCCCCGGCAGGGACAGTGGAATTACAATTTTCATAAAGGTATAAAACTCTCCGGCGCCATCAATTCTCGCGGATTCAATGACCGCATCCGGCACACTGGTGGAGTAGAACGTACGCAGAATCATAATATAGAAGGCATTCATTGCCAGCGGCAGAATCAGTGCCCATACCGTATCTTTCAATCCAAGCAGCTGGGATACGACCATATAGGTCGGAATCATCCCGCCGTTGAACAACATGGTCAGGATCGCAAACACGGAGAAAAATCTCCGGTATCTGAAACTCTTGCGGGAAATGGCATATGCATACAGGGACATGAGAATCAAACTGATGATCGTCCCGAGCACCGTGACCAGAATAGTAACCCCATACGCACGCAGCAGCGTGTCTCCGCTCTGCCAGACAAACTGATATGCTGCAAGACTCCATTCGGCCGGAATCAGGCGGTACCCGTCACGGGCCAATGCCTTTTCGTCCGTAAACGAGATGATGACGACAAATATAAAAGGAAATACACAGATCAGAGCGAATAAACCGGCCATGATGTTCATAATGATGTTCCAGCCGCTGGATACATGATGGAAGTCGCGTTTTTTTACGAGTTGAGCCACAGTGGTTCACTCCTTTCCTTGTCCTAGAATAAGCTGCTATCTTTATCGATCTTGCGTACCACATAGTTGGAAATGATAACAAGTACAAAGCCCACAACCGATTGATACAATCCGGCAGCGGTACTCATGCCAATCTCACCGCTCGTTTTCAATCCACGATATACATACGTGTCAATGACATTCGTAACGGAATAGAGCGTACCTGAATCCCTCGGCACTTGATAGAAGAGACCAAAGTCGGCATAGAAGATCCGGCCCACAGCCAGCAGCGTCATAATGGTGATGATTGGCGAGAGCAGAGGAATCGTAATGTTGCGAATCTGCTGCCATTTGCTTGCACCATCAATCATTGCGGCTTCATAGAGGGAACGGTCAATGCCCAGAATGGAGGCCAGATAGACGATACTGTTGTAGCCAATCGTTTTCCAGAGTGCGACAAAGATCAGAATGTACGGCCAATACTTGGCTTCCGAATACCACTGAATAGGTTCCACTCCAAACCAACCGATGATCTGATTCAACATCCCCCGGTCCATGCTCAGGAAACTGAATACAAAGTAACCTACAATGACCCAGGAGAGGAAATAAGGGAGGAACATCCCTGTTTGATATATTTTGGCGAGCCGTTTATTAATGAGCTCCGAGAGCAGAATTGCCAAACCTACGGCAAACACCAGCCCCAGGAAAATGATGGCGATGTTATATAGAAGCGTATTTCGGGTAATGAGCAGCGCGTCATTGGTGCTGAACAGGAATTTGAAGTTGTCCCAGCCCACCCACTCACTCTTTGCAAGACTGGCCCAGAATCCTTCACGGCTGAACCGGTATTCCTTAAATGCCGCTACAGTACCTACCAGAGGCAGATAAGAGAAGAAGAAGAACCAGATGGCGCCTGGCAGCACCATGAACAGCATGACTCGGTTTCTTATCAGATTTTTCAAAAATGCAGTCATTGGGATATCCTCCTTCAGGCTTGAATGAAAAAAGAATCGGACGCTACATGCAGCCGCCCGATCCTACAAATGTAACCTTACTTATTTTCCGCTCTCCAGGCATCAAGCTGGCTTTGGGCTTCAGCCATTACCTTCTCAAGACCGGCTTGATTGAACTTCTCAATGACCTGATCCAAGTTGGTCGCAGGGTCCAGCGTACCGGTCATCAATGCGGCCCAGTATTGTTCTTTCACGTTTTGTACAGCTGTCAATTCAGCAGAAACGTTGCTTGCATCAAAGTTGAAGCTGAGGATTGGGGAGTTTACGCCTTCAGCATTAAACTTCTTGAACTCATCCCATTTGTTATCCGGATCGTTGCTGTTCAGATAGAGCAGCATGTTGTTACCAAGGGAATACGATGGCATGTCGTAGTTCTTCGATTCAGCCAGGTTTTCCATATGTGTGTCATCCACTTTTTTGTAGTGCGTGCCTTCGATACCGGAATCCACCATGTTGCGCAGCACTGGGTCGGTATTGAGCAGATTCAGGAATTCCATTGCTTTTTCCGGATACTCCGAGTTGGCAGAGATCGCCATAATGGAGCCTTGTACAGATGTGTTTGTGATGATCGCATCACTTGCCGGTGTGGAAACGACAGGGTATCCGTAACTTGCAGACCATTGATTGTCAGCCAGCGGTTGAGTCTGTGCGCGATCCAGGAACCAGTTGCCTGATGTAGTCAGGTCATTGGTCGAACCCGTTGTTGCCGCCTCTGCAGATACATAGCCAGCTTTGTAATATTTGTTCATCGTTGTGAGCGCTTCCTTCATTTCAGGAGTCTCCAGGATGTTCACGAGCTTGTAATCCGTAGTGTCCAGTTTGATCGCCATTGGCAGATTCTGAATGACATAGTCATATGGGACATAAGGAACATAGTTTTTATCCATTGCAAATGGTGTCACACTTGGCTCATTTTCCTTGATTGTTTTGAGCAAAGGTTCGAGACTATCCAATGTACGAATATTGGAGATGTCCAGATTGTATTTGTCGAGCAGCGTTTTGTTGAAACGCCATACTTCTTGCTGTGGCAGTTCCTTGTTGGCAGGAATGCCGTAGTTATGACCATCCACTTTGGAACCACTGAGGAATGCCGGATCGATCGTATCCATCAGCTCTTTGCCATATTCGGGAAGCAGTTCATCCAGCTCCAAGAACGCGCCTTTTCTGGCATTCTGTACATAATCAAATCCGCCCGAGGAGGTGAACAAAATGTCCATTGGCTCGCCTGAAGCCACATTCACCTGCATCTTCTGAGGGTAGTCACCCCAATCGACCATTTTCATGGTTACGGTTGCATTAATTTTTTCCTTGGTATACTTGCTGACCTCTTCCATGACCTTGTTAACATCTTTTTGCGGAGTACCGATGGTGTACCAGATCAATTCGACGGAATCATCTCCAGCCCCGCCGGATTCCGAAGCACTCTCGCTTCCGCCGCAGGCACTCAGTACAAGTGTAACGGCCATCAATAATGCCAGGACGAGAGAAAAACTCTTTCTTTGTTTACGCATGATTTAGATCCTCCCTTTTCGTTTTCCCTTAAGCACTAACAAACTAACTGCTATAACCTTATCGAATGAAAGCATTTTCAAAAAGAAGATAAACTTAAGTTTTCGAGGTACAAATTAAAGAGATATTCTCCCTGACTCTTGTTTTTGTCCCTGATTTATTAAATCGCTTACATGAAAGAGACATACCGGGTAACATCTGGCATCAAACACTACGCTTGACACTGCTGTTCCCGATATGTCTCTTAATCGTTGAGTCCGCAGTTCGGATCTTTCCGTCACCGAATTAACCAATAACCTTGAAATCGGTGGGAGAAATGCCTACATATTTGCGGAATTGTTTATAAAAATAGCCTGTCTCCCAATACCCCACATTTCTTGCAATCTCATGTACTTTCAGATTGGAACTTCGCAGCTGCTCCTTGGCACGCTCAATTCGGTATTTATTGATATACTCGGCAAAGGTTTCTCCGGTCTCCTTGTGAAATAATTGTCCAAGATACACTGGATGCAGATGATAATGTGCGCCAAGCAGTTTAAGGGAAAGCTCTTCTGCGTAGTGTTTGTCGATATGCTGAAGCACCTGGTTGACGATTGGATTTTTCAGATCCTGAAGCAGGGATTTAATCGTTTCGCTCCCCACTTGCTGTAGGGCCTGCACCAGTTCGGCAAAAGTGCTGCTATCCAGCACCCGCCTTAACCCTTTTTGGTAGATGACAGACTCATCCGTATGTTTGATGCTCTCGAGTTCCATTTTGAAGCGAACAACCAATTCGAGGGCCGTATTCTTCAGTTCCACAGGGGTCATTCCGTCACGATACTGTTCAAAATCGATTTGAATTCGCTCAGCCAACTGTTCGGTATTGCGGGATAACATCAGCTTGGCATATTCCTTCCAGTCGATGGAGAAACGACTCCCTGCACTGCTCCCCGTTTCAAGTATCGCATGATCAATGACTTTAAGTTCTGGATAGATCATCACATACTGCAGAGCCCGCTTGGCTTCTCTGTAACTGGCTGGTGCCTGATGAATCCCTTTTGTCATGCTCCCCACACCAATATAAGCCGACGGATGTGCCTCAGAGATCTGGCCGCATAAACCTGTAACGCAATCCATGAACAGCTGTCTATCGGTCTGTTGGTCGTCCACACTCGCGATCATGACAATATCTCCATCCAAATCGTGAAAAGTGCTCACATACGGCTTGTCTTCCAGTAAATACTGGACCTGTTGAAATATGCCCGGCTCATCTCCCTTCGTACGAAGAATGGCGATGCCATAGCATGGACCGTCCAGTGTGAGATTCATGAACAGCGAACGTTCCTCGAATTCCGCCGTTGCAATCTGTCCCGTCAGCCATCGATGAAGGATGTTGTCCTTCAAAATTTGAATGCCGTAGGCATCATAACTTGTTTTTGCCGGAACTTGATCCAGCTTGGAAGCCGTATTTCGCAATGTCGATTCAAGTTCCTCCACATTAATCGGTTTGAGCAGATAATTTTCGATCCCCAGCTGCATGGCTTCCTTCAAGTATTCAAACTCATTGAAGCCGCTGAGAATAATCACTTTGAGGTCAGGCTGGACACGTCTTGCTTCACGAATCAGATCAAGCCCGTTCATAAGAGGCATGGAAATATCCGTAATCAGAATATCTACAGGCTGGTTAGAGATGGCATTTAGTGCCGCCTGACCATTACCGGCATGATTTACAATTTCCATTCCAAACGAAGACCAATCCACAATCTCGTATAACCCTTCAATAATAAACGGCTCATCGTCCACAATAAACACTTTGTACATGCTAAACACCTGTCCCTTCCGTATGAGGATAACGTACCCTGATCAGGGTTCCTTCTCCGAGCGTGCTCTCCATCGTTATTCCGAATTCCGGCCCATACAGGTACCGTAATCGACTGTGTACACTGCGCAGTCCAAACATTTGCCCTGACTCCTCTGGACGTTCCAGTTCTTGTAGAATCTCGGTCAACCTGTCAGGAGCTATGCCTTTGCCGTTATCTCTGACTTCCACCTGCAGCACGTCACCCAACTCTTCCACCACAATGGATAGCTGATTATCCGAGCGTTCTGTCTGGATCCCATGCACAACATAGTTTTCAATGATCGGCTGCAGGGAGAGCTTGACCACAGGATGTTGATTATGGATAGGGTCCAGTTGGATGGTGTATGTGAAAATGTCCTTATAGCGGATTCGAAAGAGTTCCAGATATAGACGGCAGGCTTCCATCTCATCCTTCAAAGTATAGTTCTTTTTCTGCTGAACAAGGCTCTTGAACAGCACGGATAAACTGTAGATCATCTCACCAACGTCCCTTGCGCCCTGGGAGATAGCCCTCATTCGAATCACCTCAAGGGTGTTATAGAGAAAGTGAGGATTGATTCTGGCCTGAAGGGCAACCAGTTCCGTCTCCTTTTGTTTGATCTCGGCTTTGTACACCCGCTCAATATACAGGTTCAGTTCATCGAGCATGTCGTTAAAGCTATGCGAGATCTGGCCAAGCTCATCATCGCGGGCATCATCGATACGCGCACTGAGGTTGCCATACTTCACCTTCTGGGTAAACCGGATGATACGCCGGGTCCGTTTGGCAAAATTAATGATAAAAAACGCAGGAACCAGCACGGCAAACAGGATACACACGGTGCTGATCGAAATAATCGTATTGCGAATACCCGCATAGGTTTCAGCCATCTCTTCCACAGGAACCGTGGCTACAATGACATATCCCTGATCTGCCGAAACAAACTTGTTCACGTACATGTTTTTTTCCTTTTTCATGGAATCCATGTCCGTCTGATCAAAGAGCGAATCGGCGACTTCAACATAAGGATACTTTTTCCCGTAATAATTGCTGCTGGAGTCAAATAATACGGTGCCTTTTGCTGACAACACCACAATTTCGCCCTTAAAATTGCTCTCATAACTATCAAGCGCATTACCAATGCCTGCAGAGTCAAAAAAAACGAGGAACTGGCCCAGATTACGAAGGGTCTGTGTATTGTTTATTGGAACACGAATAGCGTAAAGGTCTGGACTCCATTCATTTATCTCTTTGCGAATCCAGTAGTTCGGTGCACTGATATTGGGCGTCTCCATGGCCATGACGTCAGGAATATAGGAATGGGCAGCATTCGTGTCCAGCTTCTTGAATTGCTTATTGGGGCTGAACATGGACATGTCCTGACGCTCTGCACTATATAACATCAACTGATGAATGTCCGCGTTTCGATCCATGATGTTCTGAAAATGTTTCAATACATCTGCGGAGTAGTCATCTTGATTGGCGTAATATCCATTCGTCAGATGCTGAACGTAATCTGCATAGGTATGGTTCATCAAATATGAAATATTGGCCGAGAGTGCCTCATTCTGATGCATGTCTCTCACCATATTTTGTACAGACTCATATTGTTGATGAATGTAGCGGTCCACGCTTTCCATCGCTGCTTTCTGGATGGCCAGCTCCCGACGAATCGTGGAGTCGGACACAGATAGAAAAATGATATAAGACAACGTAATAATTGTCACAATGGATATCATCGAGAAAATAAACAGCATTTTCATAAACATATTATTTTTGAAGAAATTATTGTAAACGCTAACAATTTTCAAATCGCAAGTTCCCCCCGATGCGGATGTCCTGTCTGAATTATATCATTTGCCTTCTGACATTAACTTCTCACCTCGAACTTTTCTTTAGTTTATACCTGCCTTTCTTTAATTTCGCCCTATTTGAAAATGCTTTCATGCACTATCGTTAACCATAAGTTTATATTTGTGTAAACGAATACCTTACATTCAGTCCACTTGAAGGAGGAACAGCATGACACGCAAACTCAAACCGAAAGGCATCTTTCCCAAGGTAACCGCACTGGCCATCACGTCAGCCCTGCTAGGACAATTGGTCGCCTCATCTGTTTATGCGGGGGATACACTTCCGTACACAGGTGACAGTGCCAAAGGCGCTAATCAGCCCTATCAGCATGGCTACACCTCTGCCCAAATCCTGAATTGGACACCGGAAAGTGATATCTATGGAGAACTGCTTCGTGCACATGTACCATTGCAGCCGCGTAATGATGCCTTTGCTGCCACGCAGGCCTACCCCGAACTAAGCCCGGACACCCAACTGTTTACGATGAGTGGTGATTACGGTAACGCATTCTTCGACAGCACCCCTTATACCAACGAATTTAGCCAGTATCTATTCAATTATTGGCAATATACAGACTATTACAGCTACTGGCACGGTATGGCTTCTGCCGGAGTTCCGGAAGAGCTATATGACCCGAACAAGGAGTGGACAGAGCGATATTTCGAATTCGGCATTCTGAACATTCCGAATCCGGCCTACACCAACGCCGCGCACAAAAACGGCGTCCGTTCCATTGCCAACATCTTCTTCTCCGACAATGACCGCGGTCCTCAAACGTACAAGCAGATGCTCGTCCAGGATGAAGAAGGTAATTTCCCGGTCGCTGTCAAATTGGCGGAGATGGCCAAGTACTATAATTACGATGGGTACTTCTTCAATCAGGAAGAGGTAGCCAAAGGGGTTGCTCCCGAAGACATTCCATCCTACAAAAAATTTATGCAATATCTGCGAGATCAGGGCCTCTATGTCCAGTGGTATGACTCTACCATTAATACGACAGGTGAGATTGAATATCAAAATGAATTCAATGAACTCAACAGCCCATTTGTACAGGATACGGCCCTGGGCAGAGTTTCGGATTCCATTTTCCTCAACTATGTCTGGAACCATGAGATGCTCCGCGATTCACGCGATCATGCCGTCAGTCTTGGACTGGATCCGCTGGAAACAGTCTTCGCCGGAGTCGAAGGCGGTCATGACCGGTTTGGACGATGGAAGCAGCTCTATGACTTGCGCAACAATCTGGATGAGAACGGTCAGCCCATGAACAGCATTGCGACGCTCGGAGCGGACTTTACCCACAATGCCCTTGACGAAGAGATGGGTGATGGCAGCACCAATCACAGGGCCGAAGACAAGTATCAATGGATGACCTTTGTACGCGATCGTGCCTGGTGGTCAGGACCAAATCAGGACCCAACCAATGCTCGCCGCAATGCGTCGGTTGATCTGTCGGATGTATATGCTTCCGGCGCGAACTGGGACGGTATAGCGGCTTACCTTACGGAACGTTCCGTCATTAACGGTTCGAATTTTGCTACCAGCTTCAATACAGGACATGGTCTGCAATACTATGAAAATGGAACGGTGTCCAATGCTTCCGAATGGTCCAACATCAACATCCAGGATATTCCGGTTACCTGGCAGTGGTGGATGGATAGCAAAGGTGACAAACTTAGTGTTGATTTCGATTATGGTCCCACATATGAGAAGGGTGCCCGTTATCAATACGATTCCATCGGTGCCTTCAACGGCGGTAGTTCTCTTGTCGTTAACGGTGATCTGAACGCGGAGAACTTCCTACGTCTGTACAAAACGGATCTATCAGTTAATGCTCAGTCCAAACTGGAGCTCACGTACAACAAACCATCGAGCAGCGATAAATCCAGCCTGCAGGTTGGGTTAATCTTTGAAGACGATCCATCACAAATGGTCCGGGTCGATGTGCCGAATTCAGGCAAGCATACGAAAGGCTGGAAAACAGCTTCACTGGATTTGAGTGCCTATGCAGGCAAACAAATCGCGGCTTTCGGATTGGTATTTGACCCCAATGGTACAACGGTTGAAGATTATCAGATGAACATTGGTGAAATCCGCATCTTCGATGGATCTGCTGCCAAACCAGATGCCCCTTCGGGTTTCCACATTGCCAAGTCACTGACCAACACGAATGAACTCGTTGTCGAGTGGGACATCGAAGACTATTCGAAGGTGAAGCAGTACAATGTCTACGAAAATGGGTCTTATGTTGGCGGGATCTATGATTCCACCTACTATATTAAATCCCTGAAAAAACGCTCCGGCGAACTGTCCATCCGTGCTGTAGGCGCAGACGGCAGTGAGAGTGAGCCCGCTACCCTGTCCTATAATTTGGATGCAGCCGTTCAGGACATTCAAGTGAAATTCAACAAACAGGGTGACGCCACTGTCAGCTGGAAATATCCAAAGAAAACCAAAGGTAAGGAAGCAATCGAGCT
The DNA here is from genome assembly GCF_047246825.1 of Paenibacillus xylanilyticus. Taxonomy (GTDB): domain Bacteria; phylum Bacillota; class Bacilli; order Paenibacillales; family Paenibacillaceae; genus Paenibacillus; species Paenibacillus xylanilyticus_B. The sequence goes on from NZ_JBFOLB010000004.1 coordinate 260,402, forward strand.
CACCCTTCAAACCGAATATACGACTGAACCTTTCACGAAGACCGTACAGGTCAAGAAAGGAAAATCTTCTGCCGTCCTGACGGGACTGCCAACGAATGGTGAACATTATGTGCTCAACATTGCCATCGGCAAACAAAAACCGGTCACGTTTACCGGACAACTGGCTGATCATCAGATTACACCATACGCGAAGGAAAAGGTTACGGTAAATGATGGAAAATACACGCTTGCCCTGCCTGATCTGGAGGATTGGTATAAGATCTATGTTTACGAAAATGAGGTACCGCGGGAATTCGGAGTGACTTACGTTACACAAAAGTTCCCTTATATTATTCGGGGTAGAACGAAGTTGAGTGAAATGACCTTCACACCTGCCTCAAGCAGCAGCTCGCTGAAGCTCATGATTGAAGATTACGCAGGAAATAAGGCCACAACCATTTTGAGATAGGAAAGCAGTTCAGGCAACAAAAAGGCGAGCCTCCTTTTAATAAGGGGACTCGCCTTTAGTCTTTAATGTAATAAAACAACTATGAAGTTCCTTTTTGTTTGCTCGCCTGCATCTGCTGGGCAAATCTCATCATCTCTTCGAACTCTTCCTCGGATACTCCATCGCTCTCAGCTACAACGTCCTGCACAATTGGAATTTCGGGCTTGGCTTTGGTTCCTTTGCCGTATGTACGGGCACGGGTTCCGGCTGCACCAGCAGCCTGCTTGCCTTTTACCTTGGCCTGATCACGAATATATTGGACTGCCTTCTCATATGAATTGACCTGCTTCAGCAGCATGTTGGAAGCGATCGCTTCCACGAAGTTGCGGTTGATCCGCTGTTCTCCACCCGATACAAGCAGCTGCATCAAGTAATGAATAAGTACATTAATGACTTCACCAGGCAGCTTGTAGCTCAGATCAATTTTCTCAAAAATATCAACCAGATTATCCGGCACGGCACCCGGGAAAAAGGTCTGTAACAGTCGGGTATACGGCTCGTTACGGAGCATCATGTTGTATTGATGAATATCGCATTTGGTTGCAAACTGTGGTGGCACCTCAACATAGTATTCCATCTGCACCACATGCTCCACAGGCGGCTCCCCGGAATCGTTCTGCTGTTCAGGCTCGTCCATATGCTGCCTCAGTGCTACCACCTTGGCAGCCTGTACTGTCTGCTGCTCCTGCCGTTTCTTCGTCTGCCGGAACTGCAGGCTTGCTTTATGCTGAAGATCGTCTAAAATGAGCTGCCCTTGCGGACTGAAGATATCATCCTCATCCAGCAAACGGCACACATCCTGTACGCTAAGACTGAACTTGTTCACAACATAATTTACAATGCCCAGTTGTTCGTGATCGAACCTCAACTTCTCTACATGACGACGATTTACCGACTCGCGCGGAAAACGCAAAATAATGTCGGCATAGTTCAAAGTGAACTCTTCCGCCGCAACACTTGTCCCACTCCGCTGAGCAGATGTGGATACTTCAGAGAGCGCCTGCTCCAACTCATAATCAATGACATGTGTATTGAGTTCAAATATATCGTAAAAAGGAACAGAAATATTCTCTTTGTTGGCTGCCGGATAAGGTGCGTCCCCATTCTCGACTGCGGAAAATCCGGAGCGCAGGGAGAGAACAGCAAATTTGCCGATCTTGTCACGAAGCAGCAGTGTCAAATGCTGTGTCCGGAAGAATTCTGCCGGAGACAACGGAGGCTGCAGTTCATATTCGTAGATATAATCATCATTTTCCGGGATATAAAGACGTGATGTCTGAAGCAATCCGACCGCTTCCAGCTTGGAAGCCTGCTCCACCAAATACTTGCGGCCCTTCTCGCTTGGCTCCAGACCAAGCGTCATGAACAGCTTTCGTTGCTGTTCAAGGGGAGAGTAACCGACCTGTTCTCCGGGAAGATGCTGAAACAACAGCCGATACAAGCCAACTGCAAAAGCACCCACCATAGGCTGATATGCTCCGGTAAGCATACGGTCGTCCAGAGCACTAAGTCCAAACTCCCTGTATACGCAGTAGCGATGATGTTCAGTATAATGCAGCAAATTCTTCATGCGCATGGCTTGATCTCCTCTTCCCAAAAGTGTGTTTATCTATTCTATCATAAATGCCTGATCTTCAAATGTTCAAAAACAGGTAAAAAGATGGCCCGTTCTCGCTCCGTTTCGTCCTAGGTCGACAGCATTCACGTTTTCGCAGAGTTGCTAGAATACTATAAAAGCTCCAGCCGTATAAAACAAGTGAAACTATTTAAAAAATGTTATCCACATGTATATGCAGCATAGCGATTCGTTTATGCCCACTTTAGTCAATATGACAAAAAGCCCTCCCTTTGCCCGCGTAAGCGGTTACGAGAAAGGCAAGACCTTTTGTGCTCATTGTGTCTTTTGTAATCCATGAGACGGTGTGCAGCTCCAACCTGTTAAAACATTTTATACCCGCCCAGTCGCAGCTTGCGAATGGTCCAACCGCTGATGATCGCTCCTGCCAATCCAGCCACTCCTGTAAGATAATCAACAATATGGAAAGAACCCAGATGTGACGTCAGGGAAACCGTGTGATCCCACAAGGAATACACCACGACAGGCAAAATGACAATGATGAACAGGTACGACGGAAACCAGGTGGTCTTCATCAACATATTCAGAATGAAACCGATCCCAAACATCATAACGAAAAATAACACCATCAATACCAGCACAGGTATAAACTGCATCGGGTGACGTTCACCTCTTCTTATGAACTCAGCGCATGTTAAGTTGCATGCATACTGTGGTTTCTTCTCTGGCTAGTAGTTAGTGTACCGCAAAAAATGTGGCGAAGCAACGAACTTTCTGGATAATTTCCCCTATATTCATGTTCTCTTCATTTGCCCTTGTGCTCGATGTTGGGATACAATGTAAACGATATAGTTTTTCTAAACCATCCCTAACCGGGATTTGGAAATATAACCTGCAGGAGGAACAAAACCAATGAACGAAGCTGCATCAACACTGGAGGGCTGGTATGCCCTGCATGACTTCCGCTCGATTAACTGGGCCGCTTGGAAAGCAGCCGATGATGAGGAACGCGCTGTAGCACTGGACGAGCTTCAGGAGTTCTGGAAAGAATGGAAGGATGTCGAGGATTCCTCGAAAGGAAGCACCGTGGTTTACACTGTAGTTGGCCAGAAAGCCGACATCGTCATGATGCACCTGCGTGAAACACTTGAGGATCTCAAGGCAGTCGAGAACGCGTTCAACAAAACGATGTTTGCGCAATATACCACCAAATCGTATTCCTACGTTAGCGTCGTGGAGCTGAGCAACTATCTTGGCAAAGAAGGCGAAGACCCGATGCAAAACCCGGAAATTGTGGCACGTCTCAAGCCGGTATTGCCGCAGCGTCAGTATATCTGCTTCTACCCGATGAACAAAAAGCGCGAATTGGCCGACAACTGGTACATGCTGTCCATGGACGAGCGCCGTTCCATGATGCGCAGCCACGGCATGATTGGCCGCAGCTACGCCGGCAAAGTAAAACAGATCATTACCGGATCCATTGGTTTCGACGATTGGGAATGGGGCGTAACACTGTTTGCAGACGATGCACTCCAGTTCAAAAAACTCGTATACGAAATGCGGTTTGATGAAGTGAGCGCACGTTATGGCGAATTCGGCTCTTTCTATGTAGGAAGTCTGCTGAACGAGAGTTCACTTGAAGACATGCTTAAACTGTAAAACTAACACAAAGCACCGATGACGACTCCAATAGGGAGCCAGTTATCGGTGCTTTTTTATGGCATTCATTTTACCAAGATATGCTCGAAAACGTATTAATCCCGGTCCTCTTCTTCCATCGCCTTGAGAGATTCCAGAAACTCAGCGGTGGCCCGATCCCGGTCCCGTCCCTTTTCCTTAAGCCGTTCAATCGCAGGCAGGATGAGGATGTCCACTTCCTTTTGCACAATATAAGCCAGGTCATACTGATTCTGTTCCTCAAGGTAACCGCCTACCTGCATCAGGCCGTTGTAGCGATCCAGTTCGTCACGCGTAAGCAGACCCCGAACCTGAACACTGCAATGTCTCATCCAAAAAACCGCCCTTTCTTCAGTACGAGCGGAATGCCTCCAATGATGAACAAATACCGGAGATCCACCAGTTTTTTCAGCTGAGCTGCTTTCCAGCCTTTATACTTCTTGCCACCAACCACGGCAATGGCCTCACCTTTACCAAGCGAAGCAACGGTTCCCTTACTTGTAAACACAAAAGGCTGTGGCTGTTTTTTGCGAATGGCAGCAACCACGTTTTTCGCACAATTGACACCCTGCTGCATCGCAATCTGGGCTGTTGGCGGATAAGGACGCCCTTCTCCGTTGAATACGAGTGAATTGTCACCAATGACGTAGACGTGCTCATGTCCCGGAGCACGCAAATATTCGTCCACTTTTACCCGGCCGCGCATAACTTCTAGGCCGGCCTGTTCAAGCAGCGCATTACCGCGGATCCCGCCGGTCCATACCACCGTGGCTGCATCGATTTTTTCCCCTTCACCCACAATGACGCCATCCGGCAGGCACTGCTTGATCGGAACACCGATTTTGAAGGTAACGCCTTTTTTCTTCAACACATTCATCGCATGCTCTACCAATTCCGGATCGAAGCCAGGCAGGGCTGAAGGTGCCGCCTCTACATTGTAGATATGCACATTTTTGGGGTTCACGTCGAATTCCTTGCACAGCTGAGGAATGCGATCAGCAAGCTCCGCTACAAACTCAACTCCGCTGAATCCGGCTCCACCCACGACAAAACGAATGCGGTTACGTTTATTATCGTTTTTGTACATGGCAAACTGGTATTCGATATGCTCCCGAATGAGCCTTACCGAGTTAATGCTGCGAATCGTCATGGCATGATCAAGCATGCCTGGAATACCAAAGGTCTCCGGTTCACCGCCAAGACCAATAATCAGGTAATCGTAGGATAACGTACCGTCTTCCAGAATGACCTTGCGATCCTGCAGACGGATTTCCTTCACGGACGACTTAACCAGATCAATCTTGAATTCATCAATCAGCTTGGAGATCGGCACCCTCGCATGTTCGATCGTATCCGTGCCGGCTGCTGGCATATGTAGATGTGTTGTAATATAGTGATAATCATGCCGGTTCACCAATGTGACGTCGGCTTCGTTATAGTTTAATTCCTTCTGCAGCCGCTGGGCTGTCAAAATCCCGCCATAACCCGCGCCGAGAATGACGATTTTGGGAATGCTGCTCATGTCTTAACCCCTTCCGGTTTCACTCACGTATCTTCTTTTACAACATTTTGCATCATTCGATTCTATACCTTCAACTGCACATACTACAAAATATGGATGAAGTCTTATCCATTATGACGACAAATGTTAACTTCGCGAATTTATTTGAATTTTTTGCATGTACATGTCCATTTAAAATTGTGAAATTATACACAAGATTCAACAAAACGCGGGTCTTGTCTTCGAATTACAAATTGGCTCTTATTTAGACAAAAAAACACATAGTACAGGTCAAGAATATCTGTATTTCTGGTAAATATCAAGGTTTTTTTTGTTATTTTTCATAGCCTTTCATTTCCAATTTCATCCTATTCTCACCTGATCTTCATCAATTGTTCCCAGATTCATCGGGTTGCCAACTTTGCAACCCAGTTTACACCGTTTATAATGAGAAAGACAGTTCAGCAACAAACGCTGGAGACACGATGTATCCGGCTACATTATTTCTGTTAACTACCTATTAAAATAAGAAAGGTGTTGTTGATTCTTGACTGCACAAACTGCCGGTCATGACATGACCGATTTGCTTATTATTGGTGGCGGCCCTGCGGGTCTGTTCGCCGCATTCTACGGAGGGATGCGTCAGGCATCCGTTACTCTAGTAGAAAGTATGCCTCAACTTGGCGGACAACTGGCTGCCCTTTATCCGGAAAAATACATTTATGACGTTGCGGGTTTTCCCAAAGTAACGGCTCAGGAATTGGTAAACAACCTGATTGAACAAATGAGTCACTTTAACCCGAATATTCGTCTTGAAGAAAAAGTAGTATCCGTTGAAAAACTGGACGAGCGTCATTTCGTCGTCAAAACCGATGTGAACGAATATCATGCCAAAGCAGTAATCATCACTGCAGGCGTTGGCGCATTCGAACCACGTCGCCTGGAGCTTGAAGGTGCAGCCAAGTTCGAGAAATCCAACCTGCATTACTTCATCAGTGATCTGAACGCCTTTGCCGGCAAAAAAGTGCTGATCAGTGGTGGCGGTGACTCTGCTGTAGACTGGGCACTTATGCTGGAGCCGATCGCAGAACAGGTAACCCTGATTCATCGCCGTGACAAATTCCGTGCACATGAGCACAGTGTGGAGAACTTGATGAATTCCAAGGTTAACGTGGTTACACCCACCGAGATTACGGAACTCCATGGGGATGATACCATTACCAAAGTCACGCTGTCACACGTCAAAACGAAAGAAACAAAAGAAATTGACGTTGATGCCGTTATCGTCAACTTTGGATTCGTATCGTCGCTCGGACCGATTGCCGAATGGGGCATCGAAATTGACAGCAACTCCATCGTCGTTGACTCGCGTATGGAAACATCCATTCCAGGCATCTTTGCTGCCGGGGATATCACCACTTACCCGGGCAAACTGAAGCTGATCGCTGTTGGATTTGGCGAAGCACCAACCGCAGTTAACAATGCGAAAGTTTACTTCGATCCGGATGCCAAGCTGTCCCCAGGACACAGCAGTAACATGAAACGCTAGTTCTTTCCTGAATCACATAAAAGACACAAAAAAGGGTATCTTACTCCTGAAGTTTAAAATCAGGAGGGATACCCTTGTCTTATATATGCCCGCTGTGTAACGGTCTGGTTGTACCGGAGCAGGCTTGTCCCCACTGCCTTCAGGGACTGTCAGAATGCGGCAAATTGGACGACTACACCGGACCGTACAGCCCCTATTCGTTGCAGACTTCCTCTTCCATGGCAGAAGAAGACGGAAACGAAAACGGTTGCATTCATATGATGTACTGTCACCACTGTCAGACAAGCACCCTCTGGGCCATCGCACAATGGGACATGTCCGGAAACCTTTAGCATTGCCTGCAATGAGGATCTCTAGTGAAGAATGGCAGATACGTCGGTACCCAGTTTGCGCTTATGGATTTCTGCCAATAGCAGCGCGATGAAATCTCTCTCGAGATTAAGCTCAATCGCCTTATGGTAGGAATCCAACAACATCTCATCGGATAACATAGCCATTTCCCGCCACAACCTTTCCTTTTTTTTCCTCAAAACTACTATATCAGAGATTTATAAAGAGAACAAGCGTTCTGTTATCCACAAGGTTTTGTGGAAATCCTGTGCATAGGTTGTTGATAAATGGTAAAAATGTTGATTAAGCAACGTGGATTATGTGGACAGTACTTATACACAGGATCGTAACGTTTCTATTAGAACGAATGTCAAAATATTTTTTTTAGCTACAACTCATAGTTTTAAGATGTTTGCGAGTAAATTACCCGTTTTCTTTTCATTTCAAACGTTTTACAAATGATTTTCTCTATATATTTATCGGTTTAGTTTTGGATTTTTTTATATTTATTCACTATTTTCTACTGGGGTCTGGTGTTCACTTCCAAAATCCATATCTTGCCGGAGTGATCCAATCCGTAATCGAAACCGAGCGATCCCACACCCGGAAATTGTCTTTCCATTATCTGAGTACACGTCAGTGTCAATGAACGCATCTCCCGGCGTTTGTGTCTGCCCGATATATGTGGGAGTGAAAGACCAAGTGCCCTTCTTCCTGGCAGCATCGTGCCTCCCTTGCTCAGGTTGGTTACACATAGTCCGGGACGAGCCAAACGTCCTACCAGTGAACGGAAAACCCAGCCACGTTCGGTTTTGACCACTTTAACCCTGTAATCCACAGGTCTGCCCTGAATGGTCGCCAGATGGATTCCCTGTTGGATCATGTATCTTCGTCTGACTTTGACACGTACGAGAGAACGATACATTTGGCCGTAATTGGGAAATGAACGTGTAACTTTCATATGCGTATAGCGGTATATGCCTCCGCTCGTAGATACTCTGATGACGCCGTAGCCCCCGCCACCCACAACGGGTTTGATGTACACCATTCCATAACGGCTAAGCATGTGCAGCAGATTCCTCGAATTAAATGCCATCGTCTGTGGGATATGAACAGCTGCTACCGGATATTTCATCAGTGCCGCCGTCTTCAGCCATTTGCTTGCAAGCTGTCTCGACATGAGTTGATCTCCTTTCCTGAACAATGGTCCTTCCATATACATACTCAACAGGAGTCGTCTTCTCTTGGATGTCTGTCCAAGGCGGTTGCCCCTTTTCCGTTAGAAACGTCCATAGGCTTGTTTAATGAAAGGTACACACGCCCGGGTTTGCTTTTCAAACGCATCAATCTGTCGTATGCTACTAAGGAATGTAATGGAAAGGCTTAAATATGAGGATCTAAGGAGCGTTCAGAAAACATGGAAGCATTTTTCAAATCACTGTATGGCGTAGCCTATTTTGCAATGTCCATTGTGCTGGTCGCCGTCACGGTACTTCTTTTCGTTACAGGTATTCGACTGTTTATGAAGAAACGCAATCGCGGTTTTGCCGTAAGCTGTATTTTGTTTGCCTGTTTCATTGTCTTCATCATTGTGGTAATGCTGACCACGCCCTTCTCCTCCACCCCTCCAGGTTCACCGGAAGCCATGGCTGCCTTGCTGCAACTTGGGTAGAATACCTGTCTAGAAGGAGATGCATATGAACTCAAAAGGAACTCTCGGCATTATCGATATTGGCTCCAACTCCATTCGTCTGGTCATTTATGAACTGGATCAGGAAGGAGCTTACCGGATCATTCATGAAGATAAATATGCTGCCCGACTCAGCAATGTCGTTGAAGAGGATGGACAGATCCTGCGTCATTCGCTGGACCAAGCCATAACTGTCTTGCAGCAATTCAAGGCTACTTGTGAAGCATTTCAAACCAAACGTATCCAAGCTGCGGCAACCGCAGCCATTCGCAATGCCAGCAACGCTGCGCAAATCATTGACTGGCTCGAGGAGGAGACCGGACTTGAGATTGAGTGTGCCTCAGGAGATCAGGAAGCGTATTATGGCTTTCTCGGGGTTATTCAGTCCATCGATCTGCAGGACGGCTATGTTGTGGATATCGGGGGCGGCAGTACCGAAGTTACGATATTCCGGGATCGCAAAAGACTCCACAGCATTTCACTCCCCATTGGCGCCGTGAATTCCCATGCCCGATATGGCGGGGAAGATACCTGGTCTGAAGCAAATGTTGCTGCCCTATGTAATGATGTCACTCAGGCTCTGCGCAATCAGGACTGGGTCCGTCAGCATCCGGGTCTTCCGCTCATTGGGCTCGGTGGTACCATGCGTACACTCGCCAAAATTGAACAGAAAAGAACACAATACTCGTTACCGGTAACCCATCACTATGAGATCCGTGCCTCAGCCATGGAGAACTTGTCCAAGTCTCTGCCTTATCTCACATCAGCCCAACGCAAAAAAGTTCCGGGTCTGGCGAAAGACCGTGCTGACATTATTGTGCCGGGCGTACTGATTCTGAGAACGGTCTTTGAGATCATTCAGGGGGATCGTTATGTTGTAAGCGGAGCGGGACTACGAGACGGAATTCTGCGTGATCTGATGATTCCATATCGGCCAGCCGCGCCTAGTGCACTGGAGGACAGCATCCGTAACTTCATTCATTTTGGCCCGCCGGTCCCAGAGAAAAAGCTGAAACGAATTCATCAGGATGCTGTCGTGTTGCATGAGGCATTGGAAGGGAAAACACTCAACCCGGCAGATGCCCGAATTCTGTATACAGCCTGCATGCTGCATGGAGCGGGAAAACAGATTAATTATTTCCGTTACCCTCAGCACTCCGCTTATTGGATCATGAATGCGGGCATTTACGGACTCTCACACCGGGAAACCGTGCTAACCGCCATCGCAGCCGATTATCATCCAAAAAAAAGAACGCCCCAGCTGCTAAACAAGCACCGGGACATTCTTAAGGATTCGGATGAGCGGCACGCTCATCGATTGGGCTCCATCTTGCGCATAGCCGAAGCCATCCATCGATCAGAGCGGATCTCTGCTATACAAGCGAGCAAAGAAAACGGCTCGCTGCAGATAAAACTCATCTGTTCAGCCGAGCCGTTATTGGAACTGAACGGCCTGGAAGAGGCCGCCAAGGATCTGGAAGAAGCCTGGGACGTTAAGTTAACATACTCCACTCTGCAGGCTTCCAAGGAATAATGCCCATCGCCTCCGTCTGACTTCTCAGCGGGGGCTTATCATTTTCCACAAATACATAATTGCCGCCAGGCATCAGTTCCCTTGCTTTTACATTGTCATTCAGGGACAAATTCAGAATTTCGACAAGCATTTTTTTGAGTGTCGGGTCAAATACCGGGCACATCAGTTCAATTCTTCGCTTCAAATTCCGGGTCATCCAGTCTGCACTGGAGATATACACGTCCGGGTTCCCGTTATTTTCAAAGTAAAACAGACGAGAGTGCTCCAGAAAACGATCCACAATACTGATCACTCGGATATTTTCACTGAGCCCCTCCACACCCGGTCGCAAGCAGCATACTCCACGCACGATCAGATCGATCTGTACACCAGCCTGGGATGCAACATATAATTCATCGATCATATCCTGATGAGACAACGAATTGATTTTGGCAATGATCCGGGCTCGTTTTCCCTTAAGGGCATGTTCCGTTTCCCTCCGTATGAGTGAAAACAGTTCATCCTTCATGCCATCCGGAGCAACGCGGAAAGCCTGCATCGCCTTCGGTCCGGAATACCCGGTTATCTCATTAAAGAGTTCCGACGCATCCTCACCAATAATCGGATTGGAGGTGAACAGTCCTACGTCTGTATATACCTTGGCCGTACTTTCATTGTAGTTGCCTGTTCCAACGTGTACGTAACGTCTTAGCCCGTTCTGTTCCCTGCGCACGACAAGAATGATCTTCGCATGGGTTTTCAATCCAACCAAACCGTATACGACATGACAACCCGCCTTTTCCAGCTTGCGCGCCCATGCAATATTGCGTTCTTCATCAAAGCGTGCCTTCAGTTCCACCACAACGGTTACCTGCTTGCCACTTTCCGCTGCGTGAGCCAGTGCCGGAATGAGACGCGAATCCCCGTTCACCCGGTATAGCGTCATTTTAATGGCCATAACCCGCGGATCTTCCGAAGCTTCCAATACAAAATCAGTGACAGGTTCAAACGACTCATAGGGATGATGAACAAGTACATCCTGTTTCCGCAGCAGTTCAAAATGACTCTCCCGCGGTAAAAATTCCGGAGGATACACCGGTTTCACCGGGCTATATTTCAAATGGGTAAAGCCTTCGATACTATCCACGAATCCAGCCAGGAAACTCAAATCCAATGGACCATCGATTTCATATACCGGATCCTGAATCTCGAATTCTTCCTGCAATTCATGCAGGGCATCCGAACGGAAATCCTTGCAAACTTCAAGCCGAACAGGAGCTCCCCGGCGCCGGCGGCGCAGTTCCTTTTCAATCGCTTCGAGCAAATCTTCCGCTTCTTCTTCATTAATGAAAAGATCTGCATTGCGGGTCAATCGGAATTCCTGAACAGCCAGCGGAATATATCCGCTAAACAGGGTATGTGTATGATGTTTGATCAGATCTTCAATCAGAATGAACGTTTTCTTCTTGCTATTCGCTCGAAGGGGTACCGGAATAACACGCGGCAGATTGGATGGCACCTGAACAATTGCAAAAAATGGCTCATCTTCCTGCTCTTCTTCTTTTTGAAGCATCACGGCAAGATAAACCGATTTATTATGCACCAGTGGAAATGGGCGGCTCTGATCCACTGCCATAGGTGTTAACACCGGAAAAATAATATCATGAAAGTATTGATCCATCGCCCGCTGCTGTGTTCCATTAAGTTCGTTATACTCCTGCAGAACAACACCCTTTTTGGCGAGTAAACGGATCAGTTCCCGGTAGGTTTTATATTGCTCGGCGACCATGGTCCCGGTTCGTTTAATCAATCTGCGGTACAAACCGGATGGCGTATATCCCGAAAAATCCTTTTGGGTAAATCCGGCCTTGATCTTCTCTTTTGTCTCCGCTACCCTTACACTCATGAACTCGTCCAAATTACTGGCCACTATTCCGAGAAATCTCAATCGTTCGAGCAGAGGTGTGGTTGGATCCTGAGCCTCTTGTAGTACACGACGATTAAATTCAACCCAGCTTAAATCACGGTTAACATAGTTGCCTGTTTTGATATCTCTATGCATGTATGGCCTCCGAATGTGTTGCATATCAATCCTTGTTTAATGGTTCTACTATAATTGTACTATCCGTGATTGGATTCAAGCGTCATCGCAGTGTAAATGCAGTGTAAAATTTATGTAAATGATACCTCATGACGATAACTTTTTCCATCCCTTTACAAAGAGCAATAGACAGAGTAAAGTGATGTACAGTGTAATTTAGCCCGGTTGCTGTTCTCATTACAAATATGTTGTTGTTAAAGGAGTATATAATGAAATCAAATAAACCTAGAACGTTACAAAAAAATATAGAGTTTTTCACAGCTGCACTGTCCCAATGTGTCGTAACGGCATGGCAGGAAGACCCGGCTGGCGTATATTGCGAGGTGGGCCGCGGTATTGTGGAACGGATTAGCGAAGATAGCGTGCGCATTCGCAACGAGAACGGAACGAAGAGTCATTATGCACGGGATATGACGATGTTCCAGACCGAAAAATAATTTTCGTTAATATGAAAAAAAGACTAGCTTTCCGAAACAAGGTGTTGTATACTCTTGCCACAAGGAAAGGAGGTGCGTCAACATTTCTAATCATTTGTTGAACGTGTCCCTTACCCGATCCACTAGCTCAAATTAACTGAGTCTGGTGGAGGCGCGGGATACGGATCAAGGTTTCAAAAAGCGCCACGGGTAGAAAAGCCGTCTTCGGACGGCTTTTTTTATTTGTCTTTTTTAAGTGAGTAGTTTGAAAAACAACCAAAATATTGGAAATCAACCCTGTAGTTTCACGACTCCTCCCACCTATAATTAGATTGCAACTCATTCTAATATTCAGGGAGGAATATTTTAATGCTTAAATTTGTAAGGGGTTACAAAATATCGATTACACTTGTTCTTGTGTTGTTGTTCACCTCCATTATGCTGCCTGCGGGTCAGCATGTCAGTGCAGCACCCAGCTTCGCCAAGGGGGCTGATATAAGCTGGGTACCAGGCATGGAAGCGCAAGGGTACAAATGGAAAGACAAAAATGGGGTACAGCGTGACATTATTGATATTTTGAAAAACGATTATCAGATCAACTCGGTTCGTATCCGGGTGTTTGTTAATCCTTCCAATGATTATGGCAACGGGTACATGAATAAGGATCGCGCCGCTGCTTTGGCACAGCGGGCCAAAAACGCGGGCATGAGTGTCATGTTGACTCTGCACTACAGTGATTCCTGGGCAGACCCTGGCCAACAGACCAAACCGGCAGCCTGGAAAAACTACACCTTCCAACAGCTGATGGATGCCGTATGGAATCATACACGCGATGTGATGACAGCCATGCAGAGTAAAGGGGTTACGCCTGACTGGGTACAGATCGGGAACGAAACAAGCAACGGCATGTTATGGGAGGACGGTAAGGCGTCCACGAACATGAAAAATTACGCATGGCTGGTGAACACGGGTCATAATGCTGTCAAGTCCATGAGCACAGGAACCAAAACGATTGTCCATCTTGCAGGCGGTGACGACAATGCCCTTTATGTATGGAATATCGGCGGACTGATCAACAACGGTGCCAATTTCGATATGATTGCCATGTCCCTCTATCCTTCGGCTTCCGGCTGGAATACAGCTGTCACTAATACGGTGAATAATGCCAAGGACTTGATCAACCGCTACGGCAAAGAGATTATCGTCTCAGAAATTGGCATGGACAACAACCAGCCCGCAGCTGGCAAAAGTTTCGTTACCGCGATGAAAAACCAATTCCGCAACCTGCCAAACGGCAAAGGAAAAGGCGTATTCTATTGGGAGCCGCAGGCTACACCAGGTTATAACGGCGGTTACGGCAAGGGCGCTTGGCAGTCGAATATGATGCCGACGGTGGTAATGGAAGGATTCATTGACTAGGCACGGTGGGTGGAAGTGAGTTTGGAGCAGTGGTAGACGTTCCGGGGCGGATCGTTCTTCCAATCGCTGGTTGTCCCCGGATTTGTTTGAATTCCGCCTTTATTAGGGGGAAATCCGGAAACAAACGCGAACGCTTCGCTTCTACAGAATCACTTCCTTCCCCTCCACTACATGCTGCTCCTGATACGGCCCACTTCCAAAGCGTGGCCTAATCAATTTGGTATGGTCGAGTAAGGCGGAAAGCGCTGATCCTGATGGGGCAGCGCTTTTTTTGCAATGCCTGGGCTGACGCAGATGGTCTTTTGTCTTGCATACGAATATAATAAACTACAAGAAAACATATCGTTTCTAGAGGAGGATCAAGGATGAGTTTTTTAAAAGGACTGGGTCAGTTCGCCGGGGAAGTTACCGGAAAAGTACTGGGCGGCAGCGTGAGAGTTGTCGGTGAGATCGCAGGTAGTCCCTTTATCAAGGAAATTGGGAACGGCGTAGAGAAAGCTACGATTAACACAGGGAAGACGATAGGGCAAATGGCCAGCGGTACATATGACCTTGCCAGCGGTGCTATTCGAAAAGATGATGCTGCGGTCGAGACAGGGCTTGCTGATTGGGGAGATGCTGTGACCAACACGGCAAAAGGCGTCGCTGTTTCAGCCAAATATGTGTATAACGGTGGCAAAGACGTTGTCCTAGGCATGAAAGAAGAAGATATGGAACGAGTTAAGTTTGGCGCCAAACATCTTCTGGCTGCTGCTGCAGTGACTACGCTCGCCGTGGGTGTCATTGATGCAGTTGATGGTGCTGATAGTATGAATGCGGCGGGCATTACAGAGCCCACAGATGTGATCTAACCCGCCGTAAACTTGATGATCTATGAAGAAAACTGCATTAAACCTTTTTAGAGCAGCTTGTACTACACTTTCTCAAGGTTCATTTTATCGGCTTAACTGATTATGCCGTCCTGAGCAGCTTTGTCCCGGAAAGCCCGGTAATTCAGCAAACCTACGAAAATTGCCAATATGGTCAATCCGGCCGCAAACAGGTAGAGGTTCACAATTCCGATGTACTCGGCAAGCCACGCCATGCCTAGCAATGAAATGCAAAATACCAGATGCATGAGAGATGCCTGAGCGGATAACACCTTCGGCAGTAAACGATTGATTACGCTGCTCTGAATCAGTGTGCGCCGATTAATCATGGATAGCTCGGCAAAAGGTCCCATCACCATAACGAATATAAGTGCAATGAAAGGTTGTGTGTTGATTGCGTAAAAAGCGGTCAGTATTCCATAACCGGCCATGCCGATCATCATCACCACGAAATAACGGTTGCCAATGATCCGTGCCAGTGCGAGCACCAGCAGCCCGCCACCTATGGTACCAGCGAAATAAGCGGCATTAATGAATCCCCACCATTCCTCGCCTTGTCCAAGGGCAACTTGTACGAAAGCCAAAGTAAAGGCTCCTACCCAGATTGAACCGCCAAGCATGTCGATCATATCCATAACGGTAAGCACCCGCAGACGGGGCGTTTTCCATATCATTTTCCATCCCTCGGTTAACGTATGCCATTTGGATGTTCCCGCTGCTGTTATTTTCTCCGAAGATGTGTCCAATCTACTTCCTTCAAGTTCTGGATTCATTGGTTCCCTGATACCCAGCGTAAACACTGCGGCCAAGCCATAAATCATAGCCGTCAGCAACAACGTGGGACTAGCTCCCAGAAATGCAACCACGACGCCACTTAGTCCCCAGCCTGCGAATTGTACAATCTGATCGCTGACACTCATAAGTCCGTTGGCTTTGAGCAAACCTTGCTCATGTGTCACCAGACGGGGAATAAGTGCATTGCGAGCCGGCGTTGTCCAGCCATCGAGAAAAGACATCACAAATACAAGTGAAAATACCAACACAAGGGATGCCGCTTCCCCATTAAGCTGCATATAAACAGCCAGGCATATGAACAGCAAAAACTGCCCTGCCTGTGAAAGCAAAAGAAGGTTGGATAATTTGAAACGCTGGATCAGCAAAGGTGCAATCAAACTGCTCAGCATTTGAGCCCCGCTCCGCATCAGCGGCAAAAGTGCGGCTGACACGAGAGAGTTGGTACGATCGAGGACGAGCACCGTAAGTGCCATAATGTAAAGTACGTCAGCAGCATTCGCAGCTGTTTGGGTCGTCCACAGGAAATAAAAAGGACGGGTTAAATAGGATGACTTCATAAACAATCTTTCTCCGTTTCATCGCAGGGTACAAAACTAAAACAACAACTAACAAGTACTTATTAAATGAAAACAAGCATTACCAAACTCTAGCAAAATGGACATTTGCCCTGAATGGCACCTTATGACGTGATTAAGCGAAGTCCAAAGGTCTCTCCTATTACTAATCAGTTAACAATTATAGTTTGCTGGTTAACGAAAAGAGTGTCAATATGTACACTAATCCCAGTCCGGCTTGTGCTGTTCAATGGGCTGAATAAGGAAACGGCCCTCCCATCCAGATGGATGGAAAGGGCCGTCAAGAAGGTTTCGGTGATTGCATCTAATGTCAACTTGCCTTTGCAAGTTTCGTGGCACGAACCGATGCTATCGCGTATACGATAAGCGCAGTCCAGATGAGCGCAAAACCGACGAGCAGAACTGGCGATACGGTTTCCTTGAATACAAATATGCTCAATATCAGCATAATGGTCGGCCCAATGTATTGTACGAAACCGAGTGTAGACAATGACATCCGGGCGGCTGCCCGTGCAAAGAATAGTAACGGCAGCGCTGTCACGACACCAGATAGAAGCAGTTCCACAAACATGTGCGCAGGCAAGGACCATGCCGTCGTCTTTCCAGCTGCAGCCAAATAAATCCAGTAACCTAACGCGACCGGCAGAACTACTGCTGTCTCTGACAGTAGACCTACAGAAGCGTCTTGCTTGATCTTCTTCTTCGCCAAGCCATATAGGCCAAATGACGCGGCCAGCGAAATCGCAACCCAAGGGAAGCGTCCATAGTCAATGGCAATGATGATCACTGCTACACCAGCGATGGCAATGGCGAGCCATTGACCGCGATTCGGCTTCTCACTGAGGAATACAACTGCGAGCAGTACGTTTAGCAGCGGGTTCAGATAATAGCCCAAGCTTGTCTCAACAACATGACCACTGTTAACGGCCCAGATGAAGATCAGCCAATTAATGGCAATCAGAAGTCCGCTGGCGGCAAGCGGCAGCAGGAGCGAACGGCTGGTCAGAATACGCCTCATATCGCCCCAGCGGCGCTGGATGGCAACGAGAATTCCCATAAAGACGAACGACCAGACAACCCGATGAGACAGAATTTCGCCTGCTGGCACTTCGTTAAACAGCTTCCAATAAAGCGGGAGAACCCCCCACATGATATACGCGATAATAGCGTTAATCAATCCGTTGTTCATCATTCGTATTCCCTCTCTTTTAACTCTGATATCTCAACGGATTATACGCCTCGATCCTCGCCCAAGTAAAGAAATTAATAAAAACGAAACGGACAAAGATCTATTCAGATCAGCGTCCGTTTCGTTGTTCAATGTACCTTCATATTATTTAGCTTCGCCTACAACCGTAAAGCGTTCGTTTTTATGCTGCGCATTTTCAATCTCATCCACAAGAGCAATGGCATAGTCTGCATAGCTGATGTAACTTTTGCCCTCACTGTTCACAATGATGTGATCTTTACCCGTTTGATATTTACCGGTGCGTGCACCTTCGGGATTGAAGAAACTCGCAGGGCTGAGGAATGTCCACTGAATGCCTGAGGATGCTTGCAAATCCTGCAGGTTTTTCCCCTGGTTCGTTGCTGTTGGTTTGTATGCGTCAGGGAATCCCGGGGAGTCCACTACACGCAAGGATCGTGTCTCATCGGTGAACAAGCTGCCCGCTCCACCTACAACGATCAGGCGAGTTTGGGGTGCATCTTTCAGGATGTTGATCAGGGCCTGTCCCACTTCCACATGTAAATGTTCTTTGCCGGCTGGTGCGCCAAATGCATTAACGATGACGTCGAAGGCTTGAGCATCCTGCGAAGTAAGATCAAATACATCTTTCTCCAATACGTTTAAGCTTTTATCTTCCACTTTGGATGCGTTGCGAACAATTGCTGTTACTTCATGACCTCTATCTGCCGCTTCTTTCAGGATCAGATTGCCGGCTTTGCCTGTTGCACCAATGATTCCAATTTTCATTATAATCTCTCCTTTGGTTGTGGTGTTTTGGAACACTTTATATTGTAACTATATTAGTTACAACTAGTTTTGTCAACTATCCCTCTCTGCCAAAAAAGCAGAACCTCCGATCGATACAATAAAAAAGACCCTGATCGGTTAGCCATTACAGACGAATCCTATCATTACGGGTCTATATTAAGGGTTACCACATTATATTATTGTCCTTAACGAATTTCATGTTCCTCAACTTTCCTTGAGCATCACCCTGCCTTCTTTCCGGATCGACTCATATGCGGAAAGAGCGATCAAAGTCGCCTGTAAACCATCCTCCCCGGAGATAGGAACACTTCTTCCAGCTGCAAGTGAGTCCACGAAATCCTGCAGCATGTAATAATTCATACGCTCACCCCAGTAGCTCCACTTTGCTTTTTCCTCGAGATCGCTGTATACCTCGTTCTTCTGTGCAAAAGCATCCATATGGATGACGCCGTCCGTACCGATAATATCCAGCTTCACATCTCCCCAAAAAGGATATTTCCGGTTTCTCGACCAGCTTGTATCAATGAATGAGATCAATCCCTGATCATATTCAATATGTACCATGCCCGAATCTTCCACCGCCAGATCATGAAACAAGTGCCCTTGCTCTGCATATACAGCGATTGGATCGCGATTAAGCAACCACCGGAGCAGATCAGCTACATGCACCGTATGATCCAGAATTGCCCCTCCGCCGGATTGGGATGGATCCACAAACCAGCCTTCTGGTGCTGTGCCCCGGTTGTATCCCTTAATCGCAATCACTTGCCCAATGTCCCCTCGCTCAAGCGCTCTTTTCGTCTCCAATACGGCAGGCAAATACCGGCAGGGAAATGCAGTCATCAGTTGTACCCCGTATTTGGAGCAGATCTCGATCATGATCCTCATTTCATCCATGTCTATTCCAAGTGGTTTTTCACACAAAATATGCTTGCCCGCACGGGCACTTTCCATGACCATGCTCGCATGCTTCGCATTCTCTGAACATATAATCACAGCATCAATCTCAGGGAGCTGCAGCATGATGCGGTAATCCTCGTAATACGAGATACGGTCTTGATCAAGAAGAGTCTTGACCCGCTCCATGTTATCATCAGCGATGGCGATGACTTCCACATTCTCGATCGCGGCGAGCTCCCGATAATAACTGAACGCATGGGGATGAGCGAAGCTGATCATGCCAATACGCAATTGTTTCATGCGAGTGCTCCACCCTTCTTCTCAAAACTCTTCATATTGACAGGGTCCCCGCTGTAGGCAGAATGGAGTGCAGCACGCGCAATTTTGGATGCAATACAAGCATCCTGAACAGTGACCTGGGGCTGCGACCCGAACTGGATACATTGGATAAAATGAGACAATTCACGATCATAGGCCGTTTCAAACTCAGGGCTTTTCCTTACAACGATAGGTGTATGTGTCCCACTGTCATCCGAGCCTGTCGCTGACATTCCTCCTGCTGCTCCATTTTGCCGGATAACCACTGATTTGGCCTCCTCGGAATTCGCATGCAGGATTCCCTGATCCCCCGCGAATTCCATCGCTGTCTGGAACGGCCCGGGATACCCCCACATCCCTTCCAGATTGGCGATAGCTCCTTGTTCGAATCTTAAGGTCACCCATGCGTAGTCCAGATGAGCAAGGGTTCTTCGCTGGGCATACACGGATTGAACCTCTCCAAGCACACTGCGCATATAATCGATGTCATGAATCATCAGATCCATTATGACACCACCGCTGCGCTTGTCATCGTTATACCAGTTCTTCATCAGCCCTGGATGGGGTCCGATACGTCTGGCATGGGCAACTCCAGGTTTTCCTATAACACCTGCAGCGATCTGGCGGGCGACATCCGCATAGGCAGGGAAAAAGCGGCCCACATGTGCAATAAACAAATGCACCTTGTTCGAACGACAAACGACATCCATCATTTCGGCTTCTTTGGACGTTGCACTGACCGGTTTCTCACAGATCACATGCACACCCGCTTCAGCGGCCATGACTGTGTACGTACAGTGCAAGGACGTAGGGAGGCAGATGCTTACAACATCCGGACGCCCCCCGCTCAACAGATCCTCGAAACGGCTGTACGCCTTTGTTCCGCATACTGCGGCCAGCCTGTCTGCCTCATCCTTCTCCACATCACAGACACCAACCAGTTCAATCTCTTTCAACTTGGCATAACTTTTGGCATGTACAGCTCCCATCGTTCCGCATCCCAGTACAGCAGCTCTCACAGCTTAACCCTCCTTCATTCAAACTTTGTTCCAGTCTTGCTTCAAGTTGAATGTTACAGCTCTGCATCGGCAATGGGTATAATCCGTTTTTGGGATCTTGTCCGATCCTTATGATATTTACATCATTCGTGATCTTTCCTGAAAAAACAGCCGTTTTCGCAAAAAAGGTATAGCCCCTTTTTACACCACGTTCATACTCTGCATTCTGAGGCTTAATAGTTCACGCGTAGAATGGGCCAAATAACTTGTTCTCTGTAGAAAAATAAAATGAGGGGTTGGCCTATGAACTGGATATTGAACAAAAAACGAACCCTGTTTTTTAAACTATTTGTCAGCTTTTTGGCAATCATTTCATTGTTCTGCCTATTCTATATTCTGATTTATTATGTATTCAAAACGAGTCTGCAGGAGGAAATTGTCCAAAACAGCCACAATGAAACGAAGAATACAGCGGAACGATTCTCCAATCATATGGAACAAATTCAGATCATGCTGTTCCATATGTACAACAATCAGGATCTGGTTGCCTTCAACAGGCAATTGCAAAGAGTGGGATTGGAACAGGCAGACTATCTGAAGGCCAAAAATGTGATGATGGACATTCGGGGATATGTATACAATTCATTGTTTTTGCTGGAAGATGTGATCGTGCATTTCCCTAAGGAGCACTTTGCGTTCGGCAAATCAGGCAGTAGCAGTTCGGATTACATGTTCAACACATCGTATCAAAGCGTTACCTACCCATTGGAGCATTGGGAGATACTCGCAGATCAGCCTCATACGTTCCTGATCTCGCCTGCAGCCTCCTTTCATATGAACGCAGGGTCTCCCGAGAGCAGACGGCTTCTGCCGTACACGTTTAAGAAACCCGGCACGGCTTATCAGATCATTGCAATGGTGAATATCGAGAAAGCAGTGGAGTCCTTTTTTGGCACCACAGACGGTCACACCTTGACCATTACGGATGACCAGAGCAATATTCTCTACCACTCGGGTTCAACAGCTGAGGGAGAAGCCATACCTGTTTTTCAGAATGGAGAAACTGCGCTCAAAGAGAATGGAAGATATTATTTCAAGGCAGAGGCCGCGGATGGGCTCACCTATATTACCTCTCTGGCAGATACTCGCATTACAGATCAGTTACAGCGAATGACCAGTTACATGGTTCTTATATTTGCATTCTCACTCCTGGCTGCAACGCTGGTATCCCTTTATTTAAGCCGCCGCCTGCATACGCCGGTCAAGCACATGTTATCCTCCCTGCTGGACCGTACATCACGAAATGAAGCCGATGATGTCAGAGCGGGAGATAGTATTTGGGAATATGATCTGATTCAGAGCAGGATCGGGGAATTGAAGAAAGAAAAGGACACGATTGTGGACAAGCTTAACCGCCAGAACGCGATTCTAACCAACTACTCCTATATGAATCAACTGAAGAACATTAATACAGACCTTAGCGAGTGGAACGATTTCCTGGCGGATGGAGGAAGTTATCAGATTGTGTATTACGACATCCGTTTCCGGATATCGGAAAATGGCAGTATGCCCCTTGATCGAGAGGGTGCAGTGCGTCATTTGCTGGATTATATTCATTTGCAAACCAAGGAGATAATTCATGCCAATCATACATTCCAAATGGAGAAAAACGAGATCGTCTCCATATTAAAGGGAGCTTCTGCTATCCAACTTCAGGCCCTGCTGGAGCAGCTTAAAGCAAGTCTGGATGAAGAAAACCATTTTTACGTTGTAACCATCTGTACCCTTCCGGCTACGGACCAACCGACCAAATTCAGTGAAACCTATCAGCAATTACGTGATCTGGCTTCAGAGGCCCGCTTGCTGGAGGAAACACAGCTGATCAGTGAGGCGCGTCCCCTGCCCGATCTGGATCAACCTCTGGTAAAACGGGGGCGTGAGTTCGATCAGGCACTCCAGGCGCTGGAGGAAGATACCTGCATGGAATGGATACGTCAGGCGTTCGCCCAATTCGTCAAAAAAGAGGCAAGTGTGCTTCAATTCAAGCAATTGGCTCTCGCCATAACAAGTCACATTAATGAATTTATGGATCAGCATCTGCCCTGTAAAGGCGCTGCCACGTCTCTGAGCGATTGGGAATATATGCTTCAAGATTGTCATTCACAGGAAGACTATGAGTCTGTTTTTAAGCACATCATTTACTCTGCCCTTGCCGTCCTGCGGGACAACAAACTTTCGCCATCAGAAGAACCAACCATCGCCATGTTTTACGAGATCATCAACTCTCATTACATGGAGGATATATCACTTGAGTACCTGTCCGAGAAACTGAATCTGTCGACGACGTATCTCTCCGTGTATATCAAAGATAAAACCGGCATCAATTTTAGCGAGCATCTGCAAAAAATCCGCATGGGCAAAGCATGTGAACTGCTGGCTACGACGAACTGGACCATCAACGAAATCAGCGTCCGTGTGGGATACCAGAACATCACTTCCTTTAATCGCATTTTTAAAAAGACAACCGGCATCTCCCCTGGAATTTATCGAAAACAGCATCTTATGGAAGTTCATCACCAGCAGAAGCATGTGGATTGAGCATTTTGAGCAAGTAACAGGAATCAGTAACGGCTTGAATGTCCGAGACCATCTGACTGTGAAGGCACATGAAAAAGCGCAGTTCCAACGGTTAACACCCGCCGGAACTACGCTTTATTTACTCTTATTTCTAAAGTCTTAGCAATCCTTATCCGGTACCCCAGCTTCTTCTCTTGTCCGATATTCAGATTATTAACCCTCAAACCTTTATTTGAGTTTCAGCCCAGGTCCCATTCTGCTTGCCTGTTTCTTTTGTTCTTGTAAACTTAGTTCCAATCTTACCCACGAAGTAACTTCCAATTTTCAATTTATGAAGCAAGTACGTGAGTAAGATGGATGCACTAATACTTATAACAAAGGTCAACGGAATATTGATAAATGGGTTTAGCCCAACAAACATTTCACTGAAATTCTGTACGAACATCAAGTGCAATAAATAGATACCAAAGGAATACCTGCTTACTAGATCAATAATCCAAGGGATCTGTTTTATTTTTGAAGTAAGATAAAACATAACAAAAATCATACTTATAGTATAAAACAAAATGTCCACTCGTTTTGAGTTTGCTTCTGGTAACAGTTCTCCAAATCGTAAGAACATTATGACAAGGAACGTGACTATAGGGGAGAAAATGAGCCATTTTATATTTCGATTTAGAAATTCTTTGAAGACAACATGGTTTCTTCCACAATAGTACGCTACTGAGAAATAAAATAACCAACCAGGGAACGGAACCCAGTACAAGCGGGTCCATATATATTCCGCACTAGGAATAAAATTAAGAGGGGGAACAAAGTTGAAAAAGCCGAGGTAGATTAAATTAACCATCAAACACAGAGGTATCATGAGCTTGGGCGATGTCTTTTGCAAATACTTAGTAAAAATAATATGTAAGACATAGAATTGAAATATAACAATAATGAAGTAAGCTATATAATCAGCTACAACAATGTTTCTAAGAGTTTTCACGATTAAGGCAGCGGGCGTTAGTTCTCCTGATCTGATTAAACTATAGAAGGCATAGACTACTGCCATCGTTATGTATGGAATCAGGATGTACCTAACACGCTTCCACAAGAATTTTTCGGGAATGTGATTAGGATAGGACTTTGCCAAAAGAAACTCGGATATAAAAACAAAAGTGGGTGTCCCAAACAAAAGAGCAAGCTTTAAAACCTCTAGAAAAATAACTGACTGAGTGGAAAGAGTCCCTTCATAATTTGTGAAGGTCATATTAATACAGTGAATAGCAACAACAGTAAGACAGGCAAGACATCTAAGCCAGATAACTTCTGAGACCAGTTCTTTTTTCAATGCGACATACTCCTTTTGCTTCGTTTTGATACAAATTGTATCATCCAAGGAGTGATCTCGTAAATGTTAAATTTCTCGCAGCACCTCCCTTAATATTTACTTATTACTCTAACTGTAATAAAAAGACTCTATAACGTAATTAGTTCGAGACTAATACGTTATAGAGCCCTTGATCTTAAAACCTCATCATTTTATTTCTATAGGTTAAAAATCGCGTGAAACTGTTGCAGTCTTAGCAATCCTTATCCGGTACCCCAGCTTCTTCTCTCGTCCGGAAGGAAGATCCGCAGCCGCATGTTGCAACGGCATTCGGGTTATGGATGGTGAAGCCGCCGGACATGCCGGATTCTTCAAAGTCAATTTCCAGACCATTCAGATATTTCAGGTTCTCCTTCTCGACTACAACCTTCATATCGTGAATATCCATATAAATATCCTCATCGGATTCTTTATCATCAAAGCCCATGGCGTACGAAAATCCGGTGCAACCACCCGGTGCTACGCCCAGACGCAGGAACATATCAGGTGTCTCTTGCTGTGAAAGCATCTCTTTCAAACGCTCGGCAGCTGTTTCGCTGATGTTAATCATGCCAGGTCACTCTCCTTTTCGTTAACTCTTCCTTAAATTATACTCCACCACGTCAAGAGGCTCAAGACATGTTTACCCTATTTCCGTGTTCTCCTTTCCTCCTTTTTCTTCCCAGTGTATTGAACCCCCGGGACACGAGGTTTATAATGAATAGGTGATCGCTCTGAAATGTCGATATTTTGTCATGACTTATTCAGATGTTGCTCATATATGGAGTTGTAATTTTTTTCACATTTCGAGACTGCAGCGCAGTCCCCAATGCATATAGAGTCATATGACTCACTTTTAGATTTTACATCCATGATGCGAAAACCTTAAAAGAAAAATTCAGCTTTACACATGCAGCATACGCTGCACCGGGTAATTAAGAGTTAGTTCCTAATAAGGAGGCGGCAGATGACCGCATCTTTTTTATGTAGTTCTGTAAGCAAGTCCTACATTCAACTCAGGTCCGGTTAAGAACAGGAGGAAACAAAATGTCTACATTGGTAACACCGTTCACAGACAAAAGAATGGCCGAAATCGTTGAGAAAGTGCAGAACGGCGTAAGGCTGAGCGTAGAAGATGGCGTCTATCTGTATCAAACAGATGATCTGCTGACTCTGGGCCAGCTGGCCAATGAGGCCAACCTGCGCAAGAACGGCAAGAAAGTGTATTTTATCGAAAACATGAGCCTGTATTTTACGAACGTATGTGAAGCACACTGTGCTTTTTGTAATTTCCGCAAAGACCAGGGTGAAGAAGGCTCCTATACGTTATCCGGAGAAGAAATGATCGACTACGTGGAACAGCATATTCATCCAGGCGTGCGTGAGTTCCATATTGTAGGCGGACATAACAATCATGTTCCTTTTCAATATTATGTCGATTCCCTGCGTGCTTTAAACGAAAAATATCCGGATGTTACGCTGAAAGCCTACACGGCAGCAGAAATTGATTTCTTCACCCGGATCAGCGGTCTGAGCATTAAGGAAGTGCTGCAGGAGCTGCAAAAAGCAGGCCTGAAATCACTGACTGGTGGCGGCGCCGAGATTTTGTCGGACGAATACCGCAAAAAAATGCGTGTCGACAAAGCAAACGTGGATCGCTATCTTGAGGTACACCGTACGGCCCATAATCTGGGCATGCGTACACATACGACAATGCTGTACGGATCGATTGAATCGTACGAAGATCGTGTTAATCACATGGCGCAAATTCGTGAGCTGCAGGATGAAACCAACGGTTTCATGGTATTTATCCCGCTCTCCATGCAGCCTAAGAGCAAAAATGCCAGCATAATGCGCCGCAACTCGGCATACGAGGATCTTAAAACCATTGCGATTAGCCGCCTCATGCTGGATAATATCGACCACATTAAAGCATACTTCATCAATATCGGTCCACAGCTGACCCAAGTTGCTCTTGGATTCGGCGCTTCGGATGCCCATGGCACCATCGTTCGCGAACGGATTAGTCATGCCGCAGGTGCATTAACGCCTGAAGGCCTCACTCGCAAAGAGCTCATTTGGCTCATTAAGGGCGCTGGACGCATTCCTGTGGAACGCGATACCTTCTACAACGAAATTCAAGTATACGAATAAACCTGCTGCATCGCCTCGATCGCTTCTTTCATTCCACAAGGAGAGCCGCTATTCGAATCGATGCACCCTATTTGTATAATACCTCTAATTTTAAAGTCCTGAATTTTCGATATAATAATTAAAATAAATCATAAGGAGCAGCTATGTGAAAACATAGCTGCTCCACAGGTTACAGCCCCGCTCACACGGGACTGATGCAGAAAGGAAGCCGAGTCATGAAAAATTTCGTCATTCTCGGAGGCGGCTATGGTGGCCTCACGATTATCAAGGAACTTCTGGAAGGCAAAATACCATCAGATACACAAATCGTGTTGGTGGATCGCAGCCCTTTTCAGGGATTGAAGACTGAATATTACGCACTCGCAGCAGGGACTGTATCTGACTATGACCTGCGTATCCAATTTCCAGTACATGAAAAGGTCACTCACCGTTACGGTGAAGTCACTTCGATTAATTTGGAACAGCGTCAGATTGAATTTGAAGGCCAGGATCCTCTGGAATATGACAAGCTCGTTATTGGACTTGGCTGTACAGACCGGTTCCACAATACACCTGGAGCGGAAGAATACAGCTGTACGATTCAGAGTTTTAGCAAAACACGGGAAACCTACCTCCGTCTGAACGAAGTGAAAGCTTACGGAAACGTGCATATTGTTGGCGGTGGATTGAGCGGTGTCGAAATGGCAGCCGAACTGAGAGAGAGCAGACCGGATCTGAACATTAGTATCCTGGATCGTGGCGAGCGTGTATTATCTGCATTCCCGCAGCGTTTGTCCGCTTACGTGCATGAGTGGTTCAATGAACATCAGGTAGAGACACGTGGACATGTTGCAATTTCCCGCCTTGAGGATCACGCCATTTTCAACCGGGATGAAGAGATCTTGACTGATGCGGTCGTATGGACTGCCGGCATTCAGCCTGTAAAAGTTGTACAGGATCTGGATGTGACCAAAGACCCGCAGGGCCGTGTTGTACTGAACGAGTATTATCAAATTCCCGAATATACGGATGTTTATGTAGTAGGTGACTGTGCGAGTGTACCT
Organism: Paenibacillus xylanilyticus; assembly: GCF_047246825.1. Lineage (GTDB taxonomy): Bacteria > Bacillota > Bacilli > Paenibacillales > Paenibacillaceae > Paenibacillus > Paenibacillus xylanilyticus_B. The sequence goes on from NZ_JBFOLB010000004.1 coordinate 288,240, forward strand.
TATGCACCAAGCGGTCAGGCTGCAGAAGTGCAGGGTGAACAGATCGCTCATATTCAGCATGCCCTCTGGAAAGGCGAAAAGCCCAATCCGCAGCCGCTCAAGCTCCGTGGCACGCTCGGCGCACTCGGCAAGAAGGCTGGATTTGGGCTGATGGGCAAAACGTCCATGATGGGACGTGTGCCTCGTATTCTGAAAAGCGGCGTGCTCTGGATGTCCAAGCGTCATCTCGGTTAGTCGAGATCCAGCTCGTTCCAGGCATCGGCTTCGGCAATTTTGGCCAGGATTGCGTTATATAAATCCTCCACTTTGTCTGTGATGACAAGTTCACCATTGACTAGTGCAAAAGGAGTCATGTAACATTGGCCGCAGTTGCTGAGGCAGCCGTATTCAATCACATCATAGTCTGGATTCTCTTCGAGTTGATCCATGACTTCATCTGTGCCAAAATGCATATTGTTGGCACAAAATTCAATAATCGGTCTCATGTAGGTTCACCTGCTTTGTTTGACCATTTTAATTTACGGCCAATTGTAATATAATATATAGAGGAAAGGAGTTGAAAAATATGAGCGAAAACGCACAAAGCACCATGTATGATGAGGTATCTGACGTGCTTGACAAACTTCGTCCGTTCCTGCAACGCGATGGCGGTGACGTGGAACTGGTCGACGTGGAGGACGGCATCGTTAAGCTGAAACTGGTCGGTGCCTGCGGCAGCTGCCCAAGCTCCACCATTACCTTAAAAGCCGGGATTGAACGCGCCCTTCTTGAAGAAGTTGACGGTGTCGAAGAAGTCGTACAAGTATTCTAATCAATCCTTCACGAAATAAACCTCAAGAGCCTTTCCCTTCACATGAAGCGGAGGGCTCTTTTTTGTGCATATCCCGTCTATTGTCCATCTTCACGCTGAATCGTAGGACGAATGGGATCGAGCCCGCCCGATACATCCATAATGTTGCCTGTTATAAAATCCGAATGATCCAGACACAAATACGTAATCACCCGTGCAATATCTTCACCACTACCGGGACGACCCCGCGGCGTCTCCTGATCGGTTATGCCTGCCATTTCATCAATGGTTTTTTCCTTGTTGGCACCCCGGATATCACCCGGGCAAACCATATTTACCGTTATGCCGTAAGGAGCCTCCTCAACGGCGAGTGTCTTCGTAAAAGAAACCAGACCTACCTTCGCAGCAGCATACACTGCACGATGAGGCCATGACCGTGCCTCTCCCGCGTGACTGAAGCCAAAATGAATAATCCGGCCCCACTTTTTGCGTCTCATCTCTGGCAGCACACGATGATCCAGGAGCATGGGTCCGAGCAGGTTGCCCTGCACCAGCATCTGTACCTCTGCTTCGGTATACTCTGCAAACAAACGCCGTTCACGAACAAAGGGTCCCGCATTGTTCACCAGAATATCGATACTCCCCAGCCCGGTTTCAACCTGTTCTACAAGCTTGGCGATGTCTTCTGTTTTGGAAATGTCAGCTTGAACGGCAATGCAGCGCACCCCTTTGGCTGTGATCTGAGCCTGAAGCGATTCGGCTTCGATTCGGCTATGCACGTAATTCAAGGCAATGTGGCATCCCTGATCTGCCAGACTAAGGGCTGTCATTTTCCCAAGGCCTTTGGCACTTCCCGTTATGAGGGCAATCTTTCCCTTCACGTCCATCCCCCTCTTCAAAGAGCAGTCACTCATCCAGTATAAAATATTTATCCGCCCCTCACAACTTGCATATCCATATAGGGAATAAAACCCTTTGTATCCAAAAATATCTTGATAGGAATTGCGCACTTATGTTACTGTCATTTAGTCCTTACACCTTTTAGGTTTCATCAAACTACATCCCCCTCGAAAGGATCTCGAAATGAAAAATAAAAACCGAGCAATTCTCATAGAGAGATGCTCGGTTTTTCTCGTATACTATTCAAATCCATTTAAAGTAAGTTTATGGGTAACTTAGAACGCAGGTTCAACTGCACCTTGGTAACGTTCCTTGATGAACGTTTTAACCGCTTCGGAATTCAGGGCTGCCGCCAGCTTCTTGATCGCATCTGCATCCTTGTTGTCTTCACGGGCAACGAGAATGTTGGCATATGGATTACCTTGCAGATCTTCAATAAGCAAAGAATCTTTTTCCGGGTTCAAATTGGCTTCAAGCGCGTAGTTAGCGTTGATGAATACCAGATCTGCTTCATCCAGTTGACGTGGCATCATGGCTGCATCCAACTCGATAATCTCCAGGTTTTTCGGATTGGCTGTAATATCCTGAATCGTGGATGCGATATTAGTGTTATCTTTCAGGTTAATGATCCCTTCCTTTGCAAGCAGCAACAATGCACGCCCACCGTTGGATGGGTCATTGGGAATCGCTACTTTAGCGCCGTCTTGCAGTTCATCCAAAGATTTGATCTTTTTGGAGTACCCAGCAAAAGGTTCAACATGGACAGGTGCTACAGTAACGAGGTTAAAACCACGTTCTTTGTTTTCTGTATCCAGATAAGGCTGGTGTTGAAAGAAATTGGCATCCAATTGTTTGTCTGCCAGCTGCTGGTTCGGCTGAACATAGTCATTGAACGTTACAATCTGCAAACGAATGCCTTGAGCTTCCAGCTCAGGTTTGATACTTTCCAGAATTTCAGCGTGCGGTGTTGGTGAAGCTCCGACTTTCAGTTCCACGGTACGCGGTGCACCTGCTTCATTATCTGCGCCACTGTCTGAATCCTTGTTGTTTCCGCATGCAGCAAGTACCGCAATCAGCATCAAGCTGAGCAGTGCAAAAGACCATTTTTTCATGTGTAAAACCCCTTCTCCAATAAATTTGTTGCATCTTTGCATTCGTCCAGCATGGATTGAATGCAAAATGCTATATATGTGTTATTTCCGGGTGAACAATTTAACCAGTCGATCGCCGAACATTTGCAGAACTTGCACCAGAATGACCATGAATACGACTGAAATAATCATAATTTCATATTGGTAACGGAAGTAACCATAGTTAATGGCAAGTGTACCGAGTCCACCACCGCCGACCATGCCGGCCATCGCCGTATAAGATACCAGTGTTACAATCGTAATTGTTATCCCTGCAAGCAGACCAGGCAGCGCCTCAGGCAGCAGTACGCGCCTTACAATCTGTCCGGTTGATGCTCCCATCGCCTGAGCGGCCTCAATAACTCCACGATCCACTTCACGCAGTGTAGTCTCAACCAACCTTGCGAAATAAGGAGCAGCTGCAATAACAAGTGGTGGGATGACTCCGAGTACGCCTGTGGCTGTACCAACCAGTGAACGTGTAAACGGAATGAGGGCAACGATCAAAATAATAAACGGTACCGACCGCAGAATATTAACAACGATGGATAACACGGTATAGAAGATACGTGACTGAACGGAAGCCGATCTCGCCGTCATAAATAGCAGGACACCCAGTGGCAATCCTATGATGATGGTAAACAAACCGGACGCACCCAGAATTTGCAATGTTTCAATGGAGGCCTTGCCGATCTCTTCCCAGCGTACAGATGAAAAATCCATGTTAACGAAGCACCTCCACATCAAGCCCTTGCTCATTCAATTCATGCACTGTTCGACGAATCGCATCCGCATCGCCTTCAAACCGAACGGTTAACTGTCCATACGGAACCTGCTTGATCCTCGAGATCGTTCCTTGCAGAATGGCAAAGTCCACTCCGGTCTGGCGAACGGTTCTGGACAGAATGGCTTCAAACGTTTTTTCACCCAAAAATGAGATTTTGACCAACTGTGAGCGTCCATCCTGCTGATCCGTTCCACCGGCATGTGCCAGGGCTGCCTCTTCCAATAGAAGCTCGGACTCGTGATCACGCTGCATGAAGTCACGCGTAATGGCATGCTGCGGCTTAAGGAAGACTTCCGTTACAGGGCCTTGTTCCACGATTCCTCCCTGATGGATGACAGCAACTTGATCACAGATGCTTTGAATGACATGCATTTCATGGGTGATCAGAACAATGGTCAGATCATATTTCTTGTTAATATCCATCAGCAGTTTCAAAATCGAAGCCGTTGTCTGCGGATCAAGCGCAGATGTCGCTTCGTCACAGAGAAGAACTGCCGGGTCACTGGCAAGTGCACGGGCGATACCTACTCTCTGTTTCTGCCCCCCTGACAGCTGAGCCGGATATTTGCTGCTGTGGTGTTCCAGACCAACGAGAGCGAGCAGCTCCTTCACTTTACGGTCAATCTCAGCCTTAGGCGTATTAACCAGCTTCAATGGGAAAGCAACATTGTCATATACCGTAGCTGAAGATAACAGATTAAAGTGCTGAAAAATCATGCCAATCTTGCGGCGCTGCTGCTGCAGCTCCGTCTTGCTGAGACCTGTAAGGTTCACACCATCTACCCATACCTCACCCGCTGTTGGTCTTTCAAGCAGATTGATACATCGGATCAATGTACTTTTCCCTGCACCGGAGTGTCCAATAACTCCGAATATTTCACCCTTGCCGACGTTCAGATCCAGATCGGCTAGTGCTGTCGTTTGTTTTGCACCTCTGCCGTACGTCTTGGTTAATCCCTTTAATTCAATCAATATGACTTCTCCTTCCCACCGCCTACATGTATCTTTACCCGAATGAAAGGAAAACTCCCCTCTGGCGCATAAAAAAGAGCCCCTTTTGCAGAAACAAAAAGGGCTCTTCACATGAAAGAATGTACCTTCTCATCTGCCAAAATCGTGCCTTGCACCATTTTGTAGGAATTAGCACCTAACATCTATAAAGTATGACTCGGTTGTCATGTCATTATAAATCGGTTGCCGGGCTTCATCGGGCCTGTCCCTCCGCCGCTCTCGATAAGAAATATGAAATTTATAAGTTCAGTGGTAAAATTTTAAATGGCTACACATATTAATTCCATGTAACGTTTAATTAGAAACTCAGTATAATCCAAGTATTCCGCTTTGTCAAAGGTAAATATTACACGTGATTTACTTTGCCAGTTCGGACACTCCTTGCTCGCGCCACATCTTATTGATGTAACCATAAGCCTCTTTCAGCGTTTCGCAAACCATATCAACGCCCTGGCGCAATTCATCCAGATGCTGATCCAGATCCTCCAGCTTTACCTTGCCCTGCAATGTCTGGTGAAGCTGCCAGAGGTCATCCTGCATCTCGGAGTTCATGTAGTGAATCTCCATGTTCCGTCGTTTGCGAAGCTTGCTCATTGGCTCCCGATAGGCATCCTTGATATTGATTAATCGAACAGCAAGGTCTCCATGCATTTTGGCATAGCCAAACTGTCTTAAGACGGTAAAGTACGAAAAATGGGATTTCACTTTGGACGTGTTTAACTGAAATAATTCATTCAATACCGTGCCTGTCTTATCCAGAATCGCAAAACACCGGATAAACCCATCCTTATAAAAATATACATAGCGGGCGTATTCCGCCTTTTCCTCGATGGTCATATCATCGGTGGAACCCGCCTTCACCTTCTTCCGAAAGTGGGAAGCAGCAAAACAGCTCTGCTCCAGCTCATCCAATGAGGAGATCAAACCCTGTGTCCAGACATACAGTTTTCGATAATCGTGAGTCGGATCCTGATTCAGGTCCAGCTGTCGTTGTAAAAGTCCGAGCGTCTCGACCATCGACTCGATCGCTTCTTCCAATACGCCTTCATTCTGGCGCGGCAATTCACCCAGCAACGTTCGCAGCATATACAGCCTCCTCTTTCCACTCTGCTGATCAATAAGATGATTTATAATATTAAACCTAATCGGAATCAGAGTAAACGTGTGATCGCTGCTTGTTTTAGGGTGCCCTGCCCCGCCTTACATCAAACAAAGTCCACCTGTCCAATGATGTACATCACTGGATGGTGGACTTTGCAGTTTTTAGGTTATGAACCAAAGATCAAATGACTTAGAAGCGATCAGCTGGCCGATGAAGCTTGTACACCAAGAAACTCATATAGGTTAATATACCGAACAATACGGCAATATCGAGCATGTGAGCCAGAGCCACAAACATATACACTTCCGGACGGCTTATGGTCAGCATCATGCCAAACCCAATCAGCACTTGAAGCAGAATGAGCACAACCGACACAACGCCCAAGGCCCGAAGTTCCTTGTTATCCGGATGTTTGCGATACGCATAATGACCCAGGATCGCAATCACAACAACAAGAGAAGCTGCTGCTACACGGTGAGCAAAAGCTACAGCTACACCACCGGACAGTTCAGGTACAATCTGGCCGTTACAGAGCGGGAAGCCCGAACAGCCTCCAGCTGAATCGGTATGACTTACAAATGCCCCTGTGTATACCACAAGATACGTATAGATGGTTGAAAACCACACCAGGTTGCGGAAGTTTTTGCTGACCCGAGGGTATTTGTTCAACCTTTCGAGGCCGCCATGACGTGCCTCCTGCCTAATGCCGAGAGCCATCATCAGGGAACTGGCAAATGCGATCAGGGCAAATCCAAAGTGCAGCGCCATAACCGCTGATGATTGGGAAAAGACGACGGCAAAGGCCCCCATGATTCCCTGGATAATAACGAAAATCAGCGTTAATAATGAAAACAATTGCAGATCACGACGTGATTTGCCATATCGGAGGAATGCAACAAATGAGGCAATGGAGAGCAATCCTGCCATTGCGCTGACCGCACGATGTGAATATTCAATCAATGAGGCTACTGTATGTGCAGGAACGAGTTTACCATTACACAGAGGCCACTCCGTGCCACAACCGAGTCCGGATTCTGTTTTGGTAACGACCCCACCGCCGAATGTAGCCAAAAACATCACAAGACAAGTTAATACGGTTAACCATTTAAACAAGGTTAAGTGCTTCAATTTTTTCTCACCCGCTGTTGGTTTAAGATGGCGAAGAACGATCTCTCCGCTTGTTTCGATACTTTGACACTTATTTCACAACTAAATTCATTATACCGGATAAAAGTGTCATTGACGCCTCGCTTTGTGACAAAATGTTAACGTCTGTCGACAGATTGACCAACAGGTCACCGCGTCCTTATGTACGGTGCTATTCTCCCCCGAAAATGCTTAAAATACAAACGCCATTTCCCTTTTTCCAGAGAAACGGCGCTTATTTTATGCTCATTTATGGATCGTGTTGTACACTTCAACCGCACGCTGCAGGAACTGCTCAATCTCTTCTCTCGACTTGCGCAGTTTGTTCACATACCGAACGAGTTCCCGGCCATCCGTATAGGCAACAAAGCTCGGAATACCCAGAATATTCTGTTCCTCACTAACGGTCCCCACCTGATCCACATCAACCTCAACCAGGGTTAAATCACGAGCAAATTTTTCCTCAACCTCAGGCATAAACGGATCAATGTACTTGCAGTCCCCGCACCAATCTGCCTTAAATACCGCTACGGTAAGCCGTGGAGATTGAATGGCCACATCAAACGCAGATTTGGATGTAATCTGTTCCATGACAGCATCTTCCTTTCTGTACCTTGTCTTATCCTTAGTGAAGCAAATTGCCGAGTGGAAGTCAAATATTCAGCACATACTTAGTTTAAACCAATCATGATGAAAGGATGGCAAGCGATGACTCCCACCAGAACCGATTCTCTCTCCCGTGATTCGCTCTTTCGCATGGTTCGATCCATTCCCGGAGCCGCCAGAGAAGTATGGCGAGGCAAACAGGCAGCATGGCAGGCGTCGGCACAGCTTCGTCATCCTTCTCGTGATTTGGCCTGGGAAGCGGAAATGGCCGAGACGCTGAAGGGCGAAGTTGAACGCCTGTTGCCCGGTACGGAGACGGCTTCTGCCCGCCATGCAAAAAGCGCCCCTTTATGCGAAGAAGACTGCATCATCCTGGAAGAGATCAAAACACTGACGGTAGAAAACAATCGGAGCAACATTACGCGTACGGCAGCCTATCTGGCGTGTTATGACCAATATCCCGAACTGCACTGGGCCCTGTTGGCACACATGGTTTCTCGCAATGGCGGCTATCATATGACCGATTTGCAGAGCAACCTGATGCATAACCTGCAAAACCAGACGGATCGCGAACATATGTATCGGTTGCTTGAGCGCTGTAATGCACTCATTTTCCAGGACGCCTACCCACAGCTTCTGCTGTATATGAACAGCAGGCGAATCGGGCGAAGCTGCTTCCACCTGCTCTCCCATTTTCACGTATCGGCGTTCATGACACCCATCTGGGAACGATTCTGGCTGGAACGGTGCAGTTCGCTGCTTAGTGTAGCGTTAATTATTAATGAGCAGAATTATATTGAGAGCCGGGTCGTGCAGCATCCTTATTTTCAAAAGGAAGTGCTCTCCAAACCTGCATTCCATCTGCATAATCTCGCCGGGCTTAATCATATTGTATTTCCTCTAGGACGCGGGAAAGGGCTAGCCGGTCGGGTTATTGAACATTTTGGCAAGTTGGACGAGCGCATCATGTTTGGCAAAAGCCTGTACGCGATGCTGTTTGGCATTGAACAGGTATTCACACAGGTGCTGGAATTTGCCCATGCGGTTCCCCATAGAGGATCACGTGCCGAATATTGGCCGGGTCTATTCACAACGAGCATGGAGGGCGTGGTAAAAGCAGAATTCTACAGTCCGGAACTGCTGGAACATGAATGGATGCCTGAAGGTCAACGTTTGTACAGTCCGGAACTGCTCTCCGTATGGAAAGACACGCCATATGAGCCGATTACGAGACAGGACTGGCTGCAAAATCGAGATAGTCTCGGACATCTCAGCGCCCCGCGTCGCCCCTGGTTATTCGAAATGAGTCACGAGCACCGATATGGCATGCTCAAAACAGCTCTAGCCCATGATGCCAAGGCATTGCTGCATTAAGTCATTGGGTTCAATTCATTACATTAAAAAAGCCCTGTCCGCTTATGCGCAGACAGAGCTTGTACTCATTTTTTGGATACATGATCTGGCTTTAACCCTATGCCCGCTGACCGGTTCCACGCTGTAGACGCATAAGCGGCCGCAGTACCTTTTGCAGAATACGCGGGTAGCTGCCAAGTTCATCTCTGCGCAATACGCGAAGGATGACCAGCATCACCAGGTATACAACTACAACAAGTACACCGACAACCAAACATGTCATGAGGAAGGAGACTCGTGCTGGCAGGAATAAGCCAAAGATCCAATTACCAGCCGAGTTGGCACCAAAGCCGACACCTGCCGCAAGCAGGACGGTCACGACGAACCCGATCCAGCGATCACCCATGATCGAGAAGTTTACGATTTTTCTCAGTACTCTCAAATTCAGATACGTAATCACCAGGAAACATAACGCTGTTCCGATGATGATTCCATAAATGCCAAACATCGGAGCCAGGATCAGACTTGCCACAAATTTGACGATAATCCCTGCAGCTACACTGATCATCGTGATCCGCGGTTTACCAACCCCAAGCAAAATGGAGTTCGTGGTCATCATCGTAATTTGGAAAATAGTCCCGAAGGTCAGCAAGGTAATGATCGGTGTTCCATCCAGCGTACTGAACAGCAAACCATTCACCGAATAGGCTGCTGCACAAAGGGCAATAACAATCGGCATGCCTGTCAGAATCGAAATGCGCATGGCAAGTGTAATTTGATTTTGCAGATGGGCCTCATCTTTGCGTGCAAAAGCTGCCGAAATGACGGGAACGAGCGATTGGCTTAACGCAATGGCAAGAATTGGCGGAATCCCTGCAATACTTTGAGCCTTCGCCCCGAGAATGGCGAGTACCCCTGTTGCCTCTTCCAGCCCAATGCGGCCGCTGAGCAGCGGAACCACAAGGGATGAATCGATAAAGTTAATGGCCGGAACCGCAAGTGACGATAACACAATGGGAATGGACAGCTTAAAAATGTCACTGTAAATTCCTCGCATCGGCAGTTGTTCCGCGCGAACAACGTCCAATTGGGCTGCACGGTCACTGCGGCGCAGCTTCAAGGTGAAGTACAGCATCACGGCGAAAGCGCCGATACTGCCGAGCACACCACCAAATGAAGCACCCGCGGCAATCGTTCTGTCATCGTAATTCCATTGCAGCATGACATACGCCACGATAATGGCTGTACCCACCCGGGCAAACTGCTCCACAATTTGTGAAATGCCGCCTGCCGTCATATTGCCACGTCCCTGGAAATAACCACGCATCATGGCAATGGCCGGGAAGAGCAGCAGCGCCGGTGCAAGGGCACGAATCGCGCTAACGGCTTCCGGTACCTTGGATACATATGTTGCATAATAAGGTGCTGCAAACCATAGCAAGGCTGACATGACAACCCCGGCTACCGCAGCAAAAATCAGGGCAGCCCGATAGATTTGCTGTGCTTCTCCCGCACGTCCCAGCGCGTAGCGTTCCGACACCATTTTGCTGAGTGTGCTGGGAATTCCCGCTGTTGCGACAGTTAACAGCATTAAGTATACCGTGTTGGAGATGGTAAACGATGCGTTACCAATATCGCCAAGGATATGCTCCAGCGGCACCCGCTGCACAAGACCAAGTACCCTGGCAATCAGTGCCGCTGCCGCCAAGATGAGCGTACCCTTAATGAATGTTTCCTTCTTAGACAAACTAATTCCCCTTCTTTCCCCCACACGGACGTGCATCCGGTTAAAGCCCATTCCGAACGTCTATGCGAATCTTGCCACCCAGATAATAAACAGAACAATCATAACGATTTGCAAAATAATTTTCATGACCGTACTGGTAAACAGGCCTACGACAGAACCAAAACCAACTTTGGACGCTTTGGAAGGTGAAGATCCACCGATCAGTTCCCCAATAAACGCCCCGATAAATGGTCCCAGTACCAACCCGAATGCCGGGATCACAAATGGACCAATAATCACACCGATCGTACTCAGGGTAGTGGATAGCTTGGAACCACCGAACTTCTTGACCCCCCATGCACTGACGACATAGTCAGCTACGAACAGTACCACCACGATGAGAATCTGGAAAATCCAGAACCATACGCCAAACGGATCGAAACTGAAGAACCAGCCATAGACCAGAAACGCGAAAAAGATCGCTATAGCACCAGGCAGTATCGGATACACCGTTCCGGCCATCCCCACCACAAACAAAAGCACAATTAAAATCCAGCCAACGGTTGCAAGCAAAGGTTATTCCCCCTTCAAAATGTGTTCACGAATGACTTCCACAATTCCATCCTCATTGTTACTCGCCACAACCAGGTCAGCAGCTTCCTTTACCTGTTCCTGTGCATTACCCATGGCAACGCCCAGACCGACCGCTTCAATGACGGCCAGATCATTCAGGCTGTCTCCGACAGCAACGACTTCGGACATCTCTATTCCCAGCAGCTTGCAGACTTCAGCCACACCACTCGCTTTTGAAATGCCAGCCGGATTAATCTCAATATTGACAGGTGAGGAATTCGTCATTTGAAGACCTCCCAGCTGCTGCAGTTCCATCATGATCTGGTGGCGAACTTCATCCACTTCGGTATTAAAACCAAATTTCAGCCACTCCAGCCCTTCAATATTGTCTGTCCAGCGTTCTCGGTTGAACAGTTCTTCCACGGAGTAAGCCCAGTACCAGCTGTTATATTTCTCGCCAATTTCCTGCATCGTACGGATCAGGGCCGGGTCCATCAGATGGCGAATGTGCAGATCATGCGGAGCTTTCCAGACTTCACTGCCATTGACCGTGACCATCGGCGTTTCCAGACCAAGCTGTACCGCATACGGCATCGCATGGAACACGGCTCTTCCCGTGGACAGGCACACATGTACCCCGCGACGAATGGCAATCTGAATCCACTTGGCGGTTTCCTGGGTGATTTCATGATTATCGTTGAGCAATGTCCCATCCATATCCAGTGCCAGCAATTTGTATTTAAGTTCACTCATGCAGTATTCCTCCTCGGTTCTCTCTCCAAGTTCAACTCTTAGATATACATACAGTCGATATGCAGACAGAAAACCTTCCGATCGCTGTTATCCCCAGATTTTCTTGATCCCATCTATATGGGGAAAATCCGGTTATAAACGCGACCACTTCGCTTCTCCAGGTCCTTTCAGTCCCCACCGTCCTGCAATGTATCTCCAGTTCAACTTCCATTCTTTTTTTTCTCTATCCAACATATTCTCACAAAAAGACCGCCCGGTATCCGCGGGAGGCGGACGCTCCGGACGTCACAGCTAACGACATTTTACCACAGATCATCCATATGCAACAAAATATCGATATAAAGGGAGTTAAGAATAAATACACTCCTTCTGTATGGCATAATCAATGAAATCCTTTTCCATATGGATATAAAAATAAAAGTCAAAAACCGCCTGCGCAATGCAGACGGTTTTTTCGATTCATTAACGTGTAGCCCATTTGCGACGAGCGTAACGGAATACAATCCCATGCTTCGGAGACAAAAGCAGTGCCAGAACAAACAGGATCCCAGCTACCGCCACCATACAGCCAGCAATGGAAGCATCCAGCGCGTAGGCCATGATGTAACCTCCCACCGAGGAAGCTGCACCTACCAGTACACTGTACAGAATCATTTTACCCAAACGATCCGTGAGCAGGTAAGCTGTCGCCGCAGGAACAATCAACATGCCTACCACGAGTATAGATCCTACACTTTCAAAAGAAGCCACGGACGTCATGGAAACGAGCCCCATGAGGAGGTAATGGAACAATACGACCGGAATACCGCAGGCAGCTGCCAGGGCCGGATCGAAGGCACACAGCTTGAACTGTTTATAGAACAGTCCGATGACAATCAGGATAACCAGCAGTGTGATCCCGAGCATCCAAACCGCCCTCGGCCCGACATCGGTGCCCCCAAGCGTTAATGTATCCCACTGCACGTAAGCAATCTCGCCAAACAGCACGCAGTCCAGATCCAGATCAATATGCTGGGCATTGAGACTGATCAGAATAACGCCAACGGCAAACAGTGCCGTGAACACAATGCCAATGGAAGCATCGGAAGACAATCCCCCAGCCTGCAGACTTTGGATAAAGAACACCGTTAATAGGCCGAAAATAGTCGCCCCGAGCAGCATCCATAAGGAATCTCTGGAACCACTCCACAGAAAAGCAATCGCAATCCCGGGAAGTACGGCATGACTGATCGCATCCCCAACCAGTGCCATCCGCCGCAGGATGAGGAAACAGCCGAGAATGGCACACGCGGATGAAACCAATACTGCCGTTAAAATAATCCAAAATGTCGCCATTACATCTCACCTCGTTCCTGCTGTGTGCCTTGGGCGGAAAGTGTCTGAAGCGCAGCACGCTCTTCTCTAAGATAAGCCGATTTGGCCTGCATACTTCGTAAACGGCGAGCCAGCAATCCACGACGTGGTGCCAGCAACGCTGACCCGGCAAACAATACCGTAGCCGCAAGTACCGTCACGGGTCCTGTCGGCAGATTAGGTACAAGTGTACTGAAGATGGTACCTGTCGCACCACTCAGTGCACCGAATATGCCTGCGAGCAGCACCATAAGTGCAAGCGAATCAGTCCAGCAGCGCGCTGCGGCCGCGGGAGTCACGAGCAGGGCAGCGACGAGAACCACGCCGACTGCCTGAATTCCGGCTACAACAGCAATGACCGTCAGCAGCAAAATCAGCTGTTCAAGCACCGCAACAGGCAGACCCATCCCGCGTGCAAATCCCGGATCGAAGCTCACCAGCTTGAATTCCTTAAACCACACCAGACAGGCAATGAGTAATACCAGACAGACACCGCCCATGACATATACATCCGTCATCACCATGGATGCCGCCTGGCCAAACAAATATTTATCCAGCCCGCTCTGGCTCCCGCTGGCTCCGTGCTGGATGCGGGTCAGCATGACTACGCCAATGCCGAAGAATACTGTCAGTACAATCCCCATTGCTGCGTCCTGCTTAATTCGTGAATAGCTTGTAATCCACGATATACCGAAGGTAGCGATGATTCCTGCAACGAGTGCGCCAAACAGGAAGAGACCCACCGATTTTGTTTCCGTCAACATAAATGCGATACATATCCCCGGCAAAGCTGCATGTGCCAAAGTGTCGCCCATTAAACTCTGGCGGCGTAAAAATGTAAATGAGCCAATGATTCCACTACTGAACCCAAGCAGCAAACAGCCCAGCAAAATCCAGCGTGTGTTGGGATCAGACAGAATGGAAAGGATCCAGTTCCCCATCATTACACCTGGCCTTTCTCCGTCCGGCTTCCGATCATCGCAATCCGGCCCCCGTACGTTTCCTGCAATAGATCCGGGACAAACACTTTGCTCGTCGGACCGCCGGCAACCAGGCGCCCGTTGAGCAGCAGCACATGGTCAAAATACTCTTCCACTGTCGCGAGATCATGATGAACAACGAGTACCGTCTTTCCTTGCTTTTTCAGCTGTTCCAAAAGGGAAATGATGGCTTTTTCCGTTGTGGCATCCACTCCTGCGAACGGCTCATCCATAAAGTACAAGTCTGCATCCTGTACCAGTGCACGAGCCAAAAAGACTCGCTGCTGCTGTCCACCGGACAGCTGGCTGATCTGGCGATGCATGTATTCTCCCATTCCAACTTGCTCCAGGCAGTGTGCAGCCAGATCCCGTTCCTTTTTGCCTGGACGGCGGAACCAGCCCAGATGACCGTACCGTCCCATCATGACTACATCCAGTGCATGGGTTGGAAAATCCCAATCTACCGATTCCCGCTGGGGTACATATCCGATCCGGCGCCGCTGCTCGCGGTAAGATTGACCAAAAATCCGTACCTCACCGTGCATCTTCGGAACCAGCCCCAGCACAGCTTTGATCAGTGTGGACTTCCCGGCCCCGTTCGGACCGAGAATGCCAATCAGCTGCCCTTCGGGTATATCGAAGGATACCCCGCTTAGCACAGGTTTTTTATGATAAGCCACCGCCAGATCCCGAACACTAAGAGGAGCCGATGTAGGCTGTGTTCCCTGCAAGTGGTTAGGATTCGTAGATGTAATGATTTTTTGTGATAAAGATGTGTCGCTCATGCTGTTTCCACTCCTCTCTCGATATGGTTCATCACTTCAAAGCTTCTACAATCGTCTCGGTATTGTGGCGGATCATGCCAATATACGTACCTTCTTCGGTTCCTTCAGCACCCATGGCATCCGAGAACAGTTCGCCGCCAATGCTGACCGTATGTCCTTTTTCGGCGGCTCCGGCAATGATTGCTTCCATCGCTTTAGCCGGCACACTGGATTCCACAAATACGGCCTTGATATTGTTATTCACAAGATAATCGCGCAGCTCGCTGACATCCTTCGCACCGTACTCAGCTGCTGTACTGATTCCCTGAAGTCCCATCACTTTCATGCCGTAGGCTTCTCCAAAATATCCAAAGGCATCATGGGCTGTAACCAGTACCCGGCTCGCTTCAGGGATCTCCTGGATTTTCTCCCGCACTTCATTGTCTAGTTCCTCAAGTTTGGCCAAATACGCTTCTGCCTGGGTTTTGTATGCCTCAGCATGATCCGGATCAGCTTCCATGAGTGTGTCACGCACGGCTTCTGCTGCATGCATCCAGTGGCTTACGTCAAACCAAACGTGTGGGTCATATTCCGTACCGCCAGTTTCCTGACCCGAATGTAATTCCTCTACTGGAATGCCCTCTGTTACGGCAGTTACCGTTTTGCTCTTGGACATTTTCTCCAAAATGTCAGTCATCTTGCCCTCCAGATGCAGCCCGTTATAGAAAATAACGCTGGCTTGCTCCAGCTTGCGGATATCCCCTTGCGATGCCTTGTACAAGTGAGGGTCTACGCCTGGACCCATTAGCCCGGTAACGTCAACATATTCCCCTCCGATCTCACGTGCTACATCTGCAATCATGCCTGTGGTTGCTGTGACCTGCATCTTCCCTTCAGTGCTCCCCGTTTCTGCCGAACTGGAGCAAGCTGTCAATAGAACAACCAAAACCATTGCTGTAAGCGTCATGAGCCCTCTCTGAATACTCCTCATCTTTACCATCAACAAATCAAGCCTCCCCTTTCCCTCACCTAAAATAATTGTCCATAACTAATTTTGTTGTACAAGGTATTGAAATTTATACACGACTAATAATGTTTCCCTTGTGCAAATTTTAGCCGATGCAAAATAAAAAGGCAAGGGATAATTTCCCTTGCCTGTCCAGTTCCGTAGTTCAGCCGTTTCATTGGCTGTTTTGCAGGATGATGTTGTGGAGTAACCACACTACACTTGAGTTAGTTATACTCGCTTATTTGGGTATCTCTCCTCAAAAATCTTGTTTTACTCTTTGTCCTTCTCCTGATCTTTCTTCCCTTTTGGAGTTCCGTCCAGACCGTACACTTCATCGTATGCATCGAAGATTTTGCGTGCTATCGGAGACGCACTGACGGACCCGAATCCGCCTTCCGGGACAACAACCGCGATGGCCAGTTTCGGATTCTCACGCGGTGCAAATGCGATAAACACACCGTTTTCCTTCTTATTTGGTCCTGTCCCTTGCTCCGATGTACCTGTTTTACGAGCATAGTCATAAGGGAAGCCGTCAAACGAGCTCACTTTGGTGACCATGCCGCGGTGTACTTCATTCCAATATGCATCCGCAAAATCCACCTCGTTTAATACTTTGGGTTTGATTTTCTTAACCACGTTGCCCTCCGCGTCACGAATCTCCTTCACCAGATGAGGCTCCATTCGTTTGCCCTTATTGGCAAGCATTGTGGTATATTGCGCCAGTTGAAGCGTGGTGTACTTCGCTTGTTGACCAAACGAGGCAAACGCCAGACGTGTCAATGCGGATTCATCTTTATCTTTATATTCAAGTGTGCCGAGGTACTCACCTGGCAGATCCACACCTGTGGAGACACCCAAGCCGAAATCTTTCATGTTTTCGTCCCAGACGCGGATTCCTTCGTCCGAGCCGTATTTATTCAGCAACCGTTTACCCACCATATCAATCATAAAAGCATTGGAAGACTTCTCTATGGCGCGTCTTGCAGTGATATTACCATTATAGGCAGAGTGGGAGTTTCTCACCTGTCGCCCGTCTTTCCCCAGAATGGCATATCCCTGATCGGGATAGGTCTCTCCTGCTGTAAACAGGCCCTCTTTCAAACCAATAAGTACACTAAGAGGTTTGATGACGGAACCTAGCAGAACAACTGACTCTGCATGGCTGGGCTTGGAATCATTTGGCGGGAAGGAGGCAATCGTCCCATTACGGAAAACGTATTTGATCTTATCATAATCCCATTCATTCGGATCGTAGTCTGGCATACTCGCCATCGCTACTACATTGCCTGTATCCACTTCCATGGCAACCGCATACCCGGTAATGGCTTTGGGCAATTTACGCAGTTCATCTGTTATGGCCTGCTGAGCTGCCAGTTGGATTTCCTTGTTAATCGTTGATACCAGGCTGTATCCTTTCTCGGGTGGCGTCTGCACCATGGTCCCTTCCGGCAAATTCCTTGCGTTAATATCAATGGATTGGTAGCCACTACGTCCACGAAGTTCCTCTTGATATTGAAATTCCAATCCGTCAACTCCAACCATTTCTTGCTGAGTATAGCGAAGACCCGGATCACGTTCCGTTGCCAGCGACTTACTTATTTCTTTATACTTATCCAAATTATTTTGTTGACCCTTGAACTCTCTTGTGTAACCAATGACCTGAACAGCAACCCTGTCAGGATCGTATTTTCTTATATTTTCTTCCAGTACCATAGCACCTGGATAATCAGCCTTTTTTTCCATGAAATAGGCAATTTCTTTTGTGTTCAGATCGGATTTCACCAGTCTTGGTGTATACCCGTGCGCCTTTTGATAATCCAGATCGAGGCGTTTCATAATTTCCTCTGCATCCGGCTGTTCCTTGTCACCAGGGTTAAACTCCTTGAACACGGCAGCCAGATCATCTGCCAGTTTTTGAGCTTCTTCTTGTCGGGAACCGTTACTGTAGTCCTCATACAACAATACATACAGAGACTGCACAGGTTCAGAGTACGCTAACGCCACTTTCCCGGTGGCGTCATAGATCGGACCACGCACAGGTGCAAGAGGAATGTCTTTCGTATTACGAGACGTTTCCATATACGTCAATTCAGGTCCCTCGACAAACTGCACAAAGGCTAATCGGAAAATAAGAATACTGAAGATGACAAATGCCGCGAAAAAAAACATATTTATTCTTGCCGCTGACGGCTTGTTGACAACTGTATCCTCATCGGATGCTTTCTTGCTCCTCCATCGCTTAAACATGTGTAGGCGTCTCCGTTCTATATCAAATAATTAGTAACATTTTGAATTAACTCACAGCTCAAAAATTCTCCTATATAAGTTTATCAAAGGTTGATTAACACGTCTTCCTAATTTTGGTTACATTTTCGTAAACTAGAGATAACCCTTTCTCCATTGTTGACCTGGAATATTGTGTATCTATTCAATTTAATAAACGTGTCACACTCCTATGAAGTTACAGGTATTATGTAAATTTCTGTTCCATTCTTAACTCCATAAAGTAAAAAGAGGACCCAAAGGGCCCTCTCCTTAACGATATGAATTACTGCGTTGCTGCTTCATCTGTTTCTTCGGTTTTATCTTTCTTCGGAACACCGTCCAGACCGAACTCTTCGTCATACGCATCAAAGATCGCACGTGCAACCGGAGCCGCACTGTTGGAACCGAATCCACCTTCGGGGATGACCACGGCTACAGCCAGTTTTGGATTTTCCCGCGGCGCATAAGCAATAAATACCCCGTTGTCGACCAATTTCCCGCCGACTACCTGTGTTGAAGTACCTGTTTTTCTGGCAAAGTCATACGGGAAACCGCTAAATGCAGTAACCTCTGTGGCCATGCCTCGTTGAACCTCATTCCAGTATGCGTCATTGAAGTCGACCG
This sequence comes from Paenibacillus xylanilyticus, assembly GCF_047246825.1. Lineage (GTDB taxonomy): Bacteria > Bacillota > Bacilli > Paenibacillales > Paenibacillaceae > Paenibacillus > Paenibacillus xylanilyticus_B. The sequence goes on from NZ_JBFOLB010000004.1 coordinate 307,112, forward strand.
TGCTCAAAACTTTCGGTTTCATTTTCTCAACAACATTACCCTCTGAATCACGGATTTCACTAACCAATTGCGGCTGCATCCGTTTTCCCTTGTTTGCCAGCATCGTTGTATATTGAGCAAGCTGCATGGCTGTATATTTCCCCTGTTGACCAAAGGAAGCATACACAAGACGAGTCAGGGAACTTTCCAGTTCATTGGTGTATTCTCTGTATCCAAGCCATTCGTTTGGCAAATCGATTCCGGTGGAAACGCCAAGGCCAAACTGCTTCATGTACTCGTCCCATTTATCGATCCCTTTGGCACCATATTGGGAGTATAATTTCTTACCGATTTCGTCAATCATGAACACGTTGGAAGAGTGACGGATCGCATCACGCGGACGCATCAGACCATAGACATGCCCTGAGGAGTTCTGTACTCTGCGGTTATCTCCACCGAACGTCGTTGAACCTCTGTCCGAATAGACCGTGTTCGTTGTAAAGAAGCCTTCCTTCAAGCCGATCAATACACTGAGTGGTTTGATCGTGGAACCAAGCAAAACAACCGATTCAGCCCGCTTTTTGGAATCATCCGGAGGGAAGGAACGAATGGTACCATTTTGGTATACATACTTGATGTCATCGTACTGATCGTTCGTAATACTCCCTGTTCTCCAGATATTCGTATCATAGTCCGGCATACTGGCGATCGATACGATTTTGCCTGTATCCACTTCCATCGCTACGGCAAAACCTGTTTTGGCATTGGGATGCAGCTTACCGGAAACCGGATGTGTATGCAGCCAGCTCAGTTGATCCAGAATTGCCTGCTCCGTCTTCACCTGCACGTTTTTGTTAATGCTCGTAATCAGGTCATACCCCTTCTCAGGTGGAGTGGAACCTGCCACGCCTTCTGGCAAATTCCGCAAATCCACATCAACGGAATTATAACCACTTTTACCACGAAGAATGTCCTGGTACTGCAGCTCAAGTCCGTCGAACCCGACAAACTCGTTTTCCGTGTATACCAGTCCCGGGTCGGTTTGCGTTTTGTTCGCTTCATCAACCTCTTTATATTTATCCAGTGTTTTGGAGCTTTTGAACTTTTTCAAATATCCGATGGTCTGAACAGCAACCGTATCCTCATCATAATAACGCACACTTTCTTCAACAATCTGAATCCCTGTGAATTCATCCTTGTGCTGCAGGAAATAAGCCACTTCTTCCTCGGATAGATCGCTCTTGATGAGACGTGGCATGAAGCCATTCGCCTTGCGGGAATTCAGGTCCATCGCTTCAATGATCTGATCAACGGTAAGGGACTCTGATTCCTTTGTTTTATACTGTTCAAACACATCATGCAGCCGGGTTGCAATATCCTGAGCTTCCGGGAAGTTTGGACTTGGTTGTCCGTTCACATCACCGTAGTTTTTGTATAGCGTCAGATATAGAGACTGAATCGGCTTGGAGTACGCCAGCTTCACCTCACCGGTCGAATCATAGATGGTTCCTCTCACCGGAGCGAGCGGGACATCCTTGGTAATATTGCTGGCTTCTTCTTGACTGAGCTCAGGCCCTTCCACAAATTGCAAAAACGCCAATCGTACAATAATAACGCTAAAAATAACAAAGGAAGCGAAGAAAAATACGTTCATCCGGTAACTGAAGCGCCGTTTGTCCGTAAGTTCATCCTTCTCTTTTGAATGATTGTTCATTCACCCTACCTCTTTCATGACTTGATGCATACCGCTCTGCGTAGTCTAGCCGCGGCATGATAACCTGGCAACGTCGTCATAATCCGGAACCCTGTCCGGTGTAATATTATGCTGTCTGATCTTTCAGATGGGTATCGGCAAAATTCGGAGGATTGAACCAGTCACCGCTCACCGCCCATGTCGGGTCAAGCGGAATCCAGCTCTGGGAATCACTCAAATAAATTTCATTCCATGCATGTGGGCCATATCCACCTTGACCGTTATATCCTAGGCCTGTAACGACCTTAACATCCAGTCCTTGTGAACGACCCATGACCGCATACAGACGAGCATAATCAATGCATACCCCTTTTCGGGTATCAAACGTGTTCTGCGGTGTCTGTTCATGCCATATGCCTTTTTGCTCATAATCATCCACTTTGCCGTAATCATATTGAATGCGGGAACCGACCCAATCATACAGGGCCCGTGCTTTCGCTTCATCCGTCGCTTGACCTTTCACAATCTCACTTGCCGCAGATTCGATATCTGCCGGAATATTGTGGTCAATGACTTCATACTTACGCTGCAAAATTCCGCCCAGTTCCTTTTGAACCGCTTGGGTAAATACCGGCAGCTTGTCCTTGATCAGATTACCGGATAACGGTTCGATCACGGATTTGGCCCCTTGCATATAGATCGGCGAAGCTTCCACATACCGGCTGAACATGCTTCCGGGATACAGGCTGACAATCATAAACAGAATGGCAATAACAATCATCCCGCGGGCTGAGCCGATGACGGCACCAATAACAGCCCCCATGAAGCGACTAACGATCCCTTTGGGACTGCTTGCCTGTTCTGCTGAATCATATCTCCTTCTGAAGAAGAGGGAAGAGAACAATCCAAGAATCATACGGATAAATCCATAGCTAAGCACAAATAACACGGCAAACCGCATCAGCGGAAAATCGGCAATCGCCGTAACCAACGTATAATACATCTGTTCCCAGCGGTTCAGATCCCGATTCGGCATGGCCGCGGCATGTGCAGACAACCACTGCTGCACGTACGGCGCAAGCCAAAGTGTCAATCCGATGGACAACAGAATGCCAATGACCGCCATAATACCATCCATCAGGAATCCAAAAAGTCTACCTGCGGAACGCGAAGCCCCTCTGGACCATCCCTGCAGCAATGAAGCAGCCACAATCAATAACAGCATAATCGTGATGCCATTGAACTCCTTCAGACTGTCCAGCCAACTCTGCAGCACGTATCCATTCCCCCTTTGCTAAGAAGCTGGTGCTGTTATATTTCCTTTGGCCTGATCGACAAAAGTACGTATCGTTTCATTGTCGAGATTCCATTCACCCAGTGAAATACCGCGGAAGGTCACATTGACTTTGTTCGATCCGGCAGAACCTTTAATTTCCACATTGGGACTCGTAATGGTAAATTGTCCATCCTGTCCTTTGGTGTAGGTTGCCTTCGAGGCCTCCTTCACCATCATGTTGGTTGCTTCCTTTTTCAACGTGTCCATCGTACTGGTCTGTACTTCGGAAACCGTCTGTTTGATTTGATCGATGGAGATGCCGCTGTATATCAACAGAGCCGCAATAATGATGATGGCAATCGCCCATTTCAATACGGTTTTGACCACATTCAGAACAAAGAACAAAATGATCAGCGCAACAACGATCACCAGCCAGTTCTGCATCACAAACTCTTTGATTACTTCTATGTTCATGATTACACCTTCCGTATTAGAGTTAAGAAATCACACTTCCCGAATATTATACATGATTTCCGAACCCGCTGTCAGCTAAGCACTCCCTTGTAAAAATAAAGGTCTAAGTTCGTCCCGTTGAACGTACAAGTAGTACCATGAGGTTTTGCATGAAGAACGGGGAGCACATTTTGACGACCTGGCATGAACATGCATCGTTTAACAAGGAGGGGCTTTTGTGAAAACGGCCATCTGGCTCTATCTATTTTTGTTTCTTGCTGTTTTTGATCTGCACGCCCAGTATCCCATCCTGACCCCATTTGCGATATCGCTCGGGGCTGCTCCCACCTTCATCGGGTGGATGATGGGCATCTACTCCTTGACACATCTTCCTGGTAATTTGATTGCCGGCACACAAATCGATAAACACGGCAGTCGGCGTTATATTGTGTTCAGTCTGCTCGGGGCCGGCATCATTTTGCTGCTGCAAGCCAATATTCACACCCCCTGGCAGCTGCTTGCACTTCGCTCCATCAGTGGATTTGTGCTTGCTTTTCTGTCTCCGGCCTGCCTAGCTCTGCTTGCACAGCTGTCGACCAACCCCGTCACGCAGGGCAAATATATGTCGGGACATGGTGTCGTGCATACGCTGGCGTCGGTCGTATCCCCTGCAGCAGGGGCTCTGATTGTTGGTGCTTTGGGATTTTCTGCTACCTTTGCGAGTCTCGGTTATCTGCTCATCTTGTCGGGAATGATTGCCTGGTTATCCATGCCAAAAGGGCTTGTCGATGTACAGCGTGAGAAGGAGACTGTTCCACCCAAGCCTTCTAACCTTGGCGGGAGCTCAAGCACATTTATTCCCGTCTCCTGGCGATACTTCGCGCTGCCGCTTGTCATTGCTTGTGCCCAAGGCATTCTGTTTTTTGAATTACCTCTTCGGGGCGGAGGACACGCGTCCATGATGTCTACCGGTTTGTTGTTTTCCATCATTAGTGTTGGGGCACTTCTCACCCTGAGCATGCTGTTTCTTAACCGCTATTCGCCCAAGCTGCGTTTAACTGCAGGCGTTCTGCTGATGTCCCTCTGCTTCTTCACACTCGCAGCCTTCCCGCAGATCCCACTGGCGGCTGTACTGTTTGTACTCGGGATGTCCAAAGGGATTACCTTCCCAGCCATGGCTACCCTGTTCATCCGTTTAAGTGGAGGAAGCAAGCTGGGGCGTATTTTCTCGCTGCAATCCATCGCCACCTCAATTGGTTCCTTCATCGGTCCAATCGCTGCTGGGCAATTACGCATGGGTGTCTCGCCGTATTTCATTGCATTCATTCTATTGATGGTTGGCATTCTGCTCCTTCCATACTTCACAAGCCGACGCGAAGCTTCCCTGTCTTCTACTGATCCGAACAGTGTTCTGGGTTAACGTCACAACGAGGATTGTGTTCCCTTTTGAATCGGGTGGTTTGGATTACCTTTGCTTTGCATCATTCCCCCATTTAAAGCTACACTATATATAATCCAGTCGATTTTCGCTGCAACATTTCCCGGGGAATGTCGACACTAGCTCTCGAACAAGAGGTGAATATGATGCCTATTCATGTCATTGTGGAAGGTAAAAATGACCGCAGCAAACTGAAGCGACTCGTTGGGCCTGAAATTAGCATATTATGTACATTTGGTACACTGAATTCGCTCAAGCTAGAGTCACTGCGCAAACAGGTTGGTTATGATGAAGTATATTTGTTTATGGATAATGACAGTTCAGGCAAAAAAATCAGAGGTGTGCTGCGGGACGCCTTTCCCGATGCGGTGCAGATGTATACAAGGCGAGGTTATGCCGGCGTGGAGGGAACGCCCGATGAATATATCATTGCCCAGTTGGAAAAGGCCGGTCTGGAAGAATATATTCAATACCCGGAACATCCTTCTTTTTAAAATCAACAAAACGCCAAAAAGGCTGCTTGCCGGTTCGTTCAACAACCTGGCGAGCAGCCTTTGCTATCCTTCTAATATGACTGAACAAGCATTATTCGTTGATTAGATTGCGGATATCCTCAGCAATTACTGCTGGTTCGACATCCTCAGTATTAAACGCGTTGTACACTTTGCGCAGCTGATTATTTTGATCCACTAGACCAATCATGTTCATATGTGCAAAATCTTCCTTGCTCTCACCTTCGATCAGGATTTGGAATGAATCCTTGGCGAGCTGTTTCGTTTTGTCCATATCCCCTCTTAGGAAATACCACCCGTCATAATCCGCGTGGAAGCGGTCCGCGAATTCCTTGATTTTCTCCTTCGTATCGACTTCAGGATCAAATGAAATCGAAACAAAGGAAGCATCCTTGCCGAATGTACCATCTTCCTTCAACAAATCCTGCACCTGTGACAACGTAAACGTCGTAATTGGACAAACATCCGGACAACTGGTGAAGTAAAAATAGAACAGACGCACCTTGCCCTTGGTATCATCAAGTGAGACGGTAGTTCCATCTACATTCTCCATGGAAAAGGATTGAATCTCCCGAATTTCGGGTAATTTCTCTTTGCTGGCAAACACGGTGCCCCACATGAGGTATACAGCCATAATCAGTGCGAGCCCCAGCAGCATCCAGGTCCATTTGTACTTTTTCAGCATCATCCTCGTCCTTTCTATACCTGACAATATGAATACGCATACATAACTTGCTTGAAGTTTAAGCGTTTTTATTCAGCATTTTGCATCATTCGATTCCACTCGCTCCGGGGTACAATATTTAGACGAATTAGATCATTTTGATCTATATATTGAAGATTGGAAGTCGCTTATTGGATTTATGCAAAATGCTCTATTACATGCCGGGGTGTCTGTCCATTAATTGTGAGGAAATAACCTGCTTCTTTTTCTTTGTACTGCATATGTATACGAAGAACCCCATCGACAATGGGACTCTACCATATTGTAACCGTTCTGGATGCAGATGCCCAAGCATTTATTTTGCACGTATACTGAACGTATTCCAGTTATTTATGAACGGTATCCAGAATCATCAGGATGAAGCTCAGAGACAGATAATTAATGGAGTAAAGGAATACCTTTTTGGCCCAGGCGTCCGTATTTTGTGTGCGGAAACCTTTGAGTGCATAGTACAACCACAGTACAGACAGAACCAGGGACACCGTCAAATAAAAAATACCGGCATAGCCATAAGCATACATCAGAATGGGGACAAAAATTTGCAAAACCAGATAAGGAATCATTTGAATTTTGGTTCGCTTAATGCCCTTTACAACTGGCAGGAGTGGAAATCCACCTGCCCGATAATCTTCAACCCGGCGAATGGCAAGCGCCCAAAAGTGCGGAGGCTGCCACAGAAACAACATGGCGAGAAGCAGCCATGCACCTAAGTCCAAACGTCCCGTTACTGCGACATAACCGATGACAGGCGGCATGGCACCTGACAAACCACCAATGGATGTGCTCCATGTCGAAGAACGTTTTAACCAGAGAGTGTAAATAATAACGTAGACAAACATGCCAAAAATACCGCATAGTCCGGCCAGTGTACCCGAAAAAACAAACAGAACGGTTAATCCCAACACGCCCAAAATAACGGCATAGGAAAGAACTACTTTGGGTGTTAAACGCCCTGTTGGCAGGGATCGGTTGCGGGTACGTTCCATTTTCAAATCAAGCTCGCGGTCAAAATAATTGTTAAACACACAGGAAGAAGCCATAACAAGCGCGGTTCCGAGCAAGGTTAGCAGCATCTTAACCATGTTGATATCCCACTGGGATGCCAGCCAAAAACCACCAAAAACAGCAATAAGATTGGTCCGGAGTATTCCCGGTTTGGTAATGTGAATAAAGTCTTTCCACGATCCCGACTTGGTCGGAGGCGAGGTTAATGTTGCGGAATCGGAAGAAGCCTGGTATCTCAACTGATTATCCACGCTTGGAAATCCCCCTTAATTCTCGTGTTTGGAGGTCTCTCTTTTTGCCTCCGATATAAAGTTTATCATAGGAAAATGGCAAAGAGTATGACAATGCTCGTACAAATGTCAGTCGAAATGGAAGTCTTATGACATCTTTTTTTGTTTTTTTGCAGTTTTTGCTTCAGGCCAGGCGGATAATATACACTATATATGGGTATCACCTAGATAGAGAATCAATAATATGATGAAATTGATCTACACCACAAAGGAGACGTTTATGGATACTTCTACACATTTTGTCATGGGTATCGGTTTGGCAGGCCTGGCTTATGTTGATCCTGTCGTGGCTTCCAGCCCCATGCTCGCTGCTGCGGTAATGGTGGGTACCATCGCAGGCTCCCAGGCCCCTGACATTGATACAGCGTTGCGTCTCAAAAGTAATTCACTGTACATTCGAAATCACCGGGGCATGTCCCATTCACCGCCTTTTCTCCTGCTGTGGGTTTTACTCATTACGGGGGTTATAGCGCTGATTTTCCCGGATGTTCCCATTGGACACGTCGCTTCCTGGACAGCTGTAGCTGTGGGTGTGCATGTCTTCACTGATCTGTTCAACACATATGGAACCCAGGCGGCAAGGCCATTTACAGAACGCTGGATTGCCTGGAACATCATTCATATTTTTGATCCGTTTCTGTTTACTTCGCATGTGGTCGCAATTTTGCTGTGGGCCTTTGATCTGGCAGCCCCTGCACCGTTGTTCGTTACACTGTATATCGTTATTGCTCTCTATTATGTATGGCGTATTGTTGCGCATGCCCAGGCTGTTGCCAAAGTGAAAAGACTGGATAACAACAAACCGGCACTTCGATATATCGTCATCCCAACGATATCCTGGAACCGCTGGCATGTGGTGAAGCATTTTGCAGATGACAGTTATGAAATCGGGAAAATGGATGGAGCGGAGCTGACATGGCATTTGCATGCCTCCTCTTCCACTCATGCAGCCGTAGCAGCCTCACGCAAATCACCTGAGGTAAATGCCTTTCTCTACTTCACTTCCTATGCGGTTGCAGAGGTAGAAGAGCTGCCAGCTGGATACAAAGTTCGCTGGGCGGACGTTCGTTATCGTCACCGCAAGCAGTATCCGTTTGTCGCCGTGGTCGTGATGGACCGAAATTTTGAAACCATTGATACGTATGTAGGCTGGTTAAGTGATGAGAAAATGGATAAAAAACTTTTATCCGCCCGCTCTTGACGGGAAGGACTGCGGAAGGCACAATCAGACATAGGAACTGTTGCGCGAAAAAACCCGGAGCGTTTCCGCTCCGGGCTTTTGTTTTGTTGCTGTCTTGTTATGATAAATTATTTGCCAGACCCAGCAAGAGACTGCTCAGCAAGTTGTACCAGACGTTTGGTGATGTAACCACCCAGAGATCCTGTTTCACGGGAAGTGTAGTTACCGTAGTAACCGTCTTGCGGGATTGTTACACCCAGTTCTTGTGCAGCTTCCATTTTCAATTGTTGCAGTGCTGCAATTGCTTGAGGTACCACCAAGTTGTTAGAACGAGATCCTTGAGCCATATTTAAAATCTCCTTTCAATCTGTGTCTGTAATGTATTGCAAGCTTGCAAGATTATTATGGCTCGCACGCTTCAGGTTATACGGAGATTCATTAAATTTGTGATGGAGGTTTTTCCCAATGAGTAAAGGTTTATCCTTATGGTTTGCATTCTCCTCGATTGTTTTGTTAACGGTTTCAGCGATATCAATTTCTTATAACGGCTGGCTGGCCTCGCTCCTGTTTATTCTGTCCATTGCCAATATCGGCTGGGGATTCGTTATTCGTGCCAAAAAGGAACGTCAGGAAGTACGCTCCACATCCGAATCGACATCCTGAACAGGAATCATCATCTTTCTATTCGAAACAACGAAGAGAGGAGCCATCGGCTCCTCTCTTCGTATTTAAACATTTTCCTAATGAAGTTTTCCACTAATCCCTATCTTTGATGCTTACACTGTACGTCTAGGAACAAATCCCATACGCTCTTTCACATCATGAAGAGTTTTGGCAGCGACCGTTTCCGCGCGGCGTGCTGAATTATCCAGAATCTCGGCCAATTCGCCGGACTCACGAATTTCGCGATAACGTTCCTGCAGCGGTTCAATCACGGATACGACCACTTCAGCCAGTTCTTTCTTGAACGGACCATACATCTTACCCTCATAACGTTCTGCCACTTCATTCAGGGTGATCCCTGCACATTCTGCATAGATACTCATCAGATTGCTGACCTCAGGCTTGTTAGCTGGGTCATAGACCACTTCACGACCAGAATCCGTTGTAGCCCGGCTGATCTTTTTGCGGATCACATCCGGTGGATCCAACAAAGCAATATAGCTGCCTGCATTAGGATTACTTTTACTCATTTTCGAAGAAGCGTCATCCAGAGACATCACGCGTGCTCCCACCTGTGGAATATAAGGATCCGGAATCGTAAAGTATTCTCCATAACGGTGGTTAAAACGACCTGCCAGGTCACGTGTGAGTTCCAAATGCTGTTTCTGGTCTTCGCCAACAGGTACAAGATCCGCATTGTACAGCAAAATGTCAGCAGCCATTAATGACGGATATACAAACAAACCCGCACCAACGGAGTCTTTGCCTGACGATTTGTCCTTGAACTGGGTCATCCGCTCAAGTTCCCCCATTGATGTCAGTGTGGTCATCAACCATCCGAGCTCCGCATGTTGGGGAACATGGGATTGCAGAAACACATTTGATTTGGACGGATCGATTCCCGCGGCTAAAAACAGAGCTGCCACCGCTTCGGACTGTTCACGCAGCGCAGCTGGCTCCTGAGCCACAGTTACTGCATGCAGATCCACTACCATGAAATGACATTGATAGTCATGCTGCAGCTTCACAAAGTTCTTGATTGCACCAATGTAGTTGCCCAGCGTGAGTTTACCGCTCGGCTGAATTCCAGACAATACCGTTTTCATATGTCGTACGCCCTCCTAATTTAACATTCAAATTTACCCGGTCCTTGAACTCTCCGCGGACGCAAAAAGGCCTCACATCCGCAAGGGACGTGAGACCGTGGTGCCACCCTTATTCGTGTTTTTCCATTGCGCAAAAACACCTTCATTTTCCCGTAACGTGGAATAGACGTCCCATTCTACTGAGGTTCGCTTGGTATATCACAAGCTTCACCTGTTCCAATCGGCACTCAAGGGCCCATTCGGTTAAGAGTTCACACCGGTTCGCATCACCCACCGGCTTTCTGAAGAGTTTTCTCCTGACGTACTTGTCCCTGTCATCGCTTTAGTTGAATTCATAAGTTATTGCTATCTGAATTCCATCTTAATGCGCTTCACGCAGATTGTCAAAAATGGAATCAGCTTTTTTTACCCACCAAGCCGAAATCTGTTATGATGGAATTGCTTATCCTGTTTCAGCCCTCGATCTGAAGGCTGTATGGGATTGCTGGCATGTACTCAATGACACGCCTGCGGCGGAACATGACAAGCCGCCTGCAGACAGATTTCAAGTGGGAAAAGGAGCATCGATATGAAACAAGTGACCAAAGGCCAATGGAATGGTTACGACACGTATATCCTACATAGCCGTGAATTGGAGATCACCCTGCTGCCGCGTCTAGGAAATAATATCATCTCGATTCGTGATCTGGTACAGGATCGTGATGTCGTTCGCAGTCCTGAAGAAGATGAGTTAGCATTTTATCTGCAGAAACCATATCACTTCGGCGTTCCGCTTCTGGTTCCGCCAGGGCGCATTCATCGCGGACGCTTCGAGTACGAAGGAGTTAAATACCAGTTCGATCAGAATACGGCAAATGACAATCATATTCACGGCCTCCATCGAACCCAATCCTGGTGTGTCAGCGACATTGAAGAAGATGAAGAAGGCTGTGCCATTACTACCGAATTGCTGACTGCAAATGAAGAGCACTGGATGGCGCAATTTCCGGTGCCACTGAAACTCGAAATGACGTTCAGACTGCAAAATTCCGTGCTGAGCCAGCGTCTTCGTGTCACCAACCTGGGGTCCACTCCCGCTCCGTTTGGAATGGGATATCATACATGGTTCCTGCTAGACGGCAAGCCTGCCGAATGGACACTGCAATTGCCTGTCTCAGGCGTATACGCTCAGAACGAAGAACAACTGCCTACGGGCGAGCTTGAACTTCTTGGTGAATGGGAATCCTTAAACGAAGGAATGAATATGCAGGGACGCAATTGGGATACGATCCTCAAAGCAGCTGAGGGTCAGGCGGCTACTGCAACACTTCGTCGTCAAGATGGATATGTGCTGAACTATTCAGCAGATGAACAGTATTTTAAGCACTGGGTTCTCTTTACCAAAGGTGAATCCGATCAGTTTCTGTGCATTGAGCCCTACACTTGGCTCTCGGATGCCCCGAATCTTCCTCTGACGGACAAACAAACCGGGTTAATTCGTCTGGAACCTGAACAGCCTGTTGAGCTTCTCACCCGTATTGAGGTTGTAGCTCCTGCTGCCGAGTAGTAACTTTTAAATCTTATATGAGTATTGCATTGGAACACTCATAATATTTACCTTATAAACAATGTAGCCGATCCTGTCTGGATCGGCTTTTTCATGTTATTCCGCCATTCTAAATCCCAATTTTTCCCTTACGCCATATCACGTATATTTCCCCATTCTCTAACCATACTAACATCACCAAGCCATAAGGAGGTGACACACATGTACGGAGGTCAAAACAGAGGTAGCGGAAGCCGTTCTAATAACCTGGTTGTTCCTCAAGCAAACGCAGCATTGCAACAATTGAAAATGGAAGCTGCGCAAGAGCTGGGTGTAACAATTCCACAAGACGGATACTATGGTAACTACACTTCCCGTGAGACAGGTTCTCTGGGTGGATACATTACTAAACGTCTGGTACAAATCGCTGAGCAACAATTGTCTGGTCGTTCTTAAGCTAGGACTAATGCTTGGATGATTTGAAGCCAAAGCGGCCTTCTCCGGAAGCGCCGCTTTTGGCATGTCTGGACGATTAAGATGTCGATTCCATTCCGGATTCCATGTATGTATTTGTTCTAGGGTAACGAATCATAAGATTAGCCATGTTGTAATTCGATTCCATCGTAGCATCCACCAAAATCATGCCCTGCCTTACTGTAAAGTCATACGAAATCTCCCCATGGGTCCAGTTCCGCTTAAATTTCAGCGTTTCAAGCGCCATAACGCGGAATGAGGATCGCTGGCTTTCACTTAAGCCCTGATCTTCCACCTCCATCTGTCCATCCCGTCCAGTTATCGGATTATGTCGAATACCGAACTTTCCAATTACATTATTGCGTATTTGCACAAAAACAACACCTGAGTCCAACCCTGCTAATTCCTTATCAAGCTCTTTAAACACTAAATCCAACTGTCGTGCCAATGAAAGCTGGTCAATTTTCACCATTACGCTCCTCCTTTATGCACTTCGTCCTATAAAACAAGGACTTACGACTCATTATATGACAACATATATACTCATTCAACAAAACTAAACAAACTTGGGTATTTATTACTATAATTTGCACAATTAATTGCCAATCTCCTGCTTTAAAACGAGTCAATCCTCTATAATACGACAAAATATTCGAATCCAAATAATTATCAGTACAACCAAAGAGAGCTGCATTCACATGTCGGTTAACACGTGATGCAGCTCTCTTTTTCATGTAACAGAGTATTATTCAACTCGATTAAAATGATTGGGTATTGTTTCCTGCATTTGTCACTTGGCGGCTGCGGTCATTTCAAGGAATTGTTCAATATCGGCAATAACCAAATCCGCAGCATTTTGCCAGAACTCAGGTTGTGTCAGATCTGTGCCCAGATGTTTCTGTGCAAGCTCTTCTACAGTCATTCGTCCGGTATCCCGCAGCAAATCGTCGTATTTATCTGCGAAAGCTGTACCTTCCTGCTGCGCTCTGGCGTATAAGCCTGCACTAAACATGTATCCGAATGTATATGGGAAGTTGTAGAACGGTACACCCGTCAAGTAAAAGTGCAGTTTGGATGCCCAGAAATGAGGGTGATCCGATGCAAGTACACCACAGAATGCTTCCTGCTGAGCTTCTACCATTAATTTGGAAAGCTCATCTGCATTCACCAAGCCTTTTTTGCGTTGTTCATAGAACCGATTCTCAAACAGGAATCTGGCATGGATATTCATGAAGAAAGCAACGCTGCGCTGAATCTTATCTTCCAGCAGAGCCAGCTTTTCCTGTTCATCGGTCGCAGACTGCACCAATGCATCGGCGACGATTAGCTCGGCAAACGTAGAAGCGGTCTCCGCCACATTCATGGCATAACGTTGATTCAGTGCAGGAAGTTCTTCCATAATATGCTGATGATAGCCATGACCCAGCTCATGAGCAAGTGTAGACACGTTCGACGGCGTTCCGGAGAACGTCATGAAAATGCGGGTAGCTTTGCTGAGCGGCAATGAAGTACAGAATCCACCTGGACGCTTGCCTGGACGGTCTTCGGCTTCAATCCACCGTTTCTCGAATGCCATCTCGGCAAATTTCGAGAGCTTAGGGCTGAATTTTGCAAATTGTTCAACAATATTGATTGCAGCCTCATCATATGTTACTTTACCACCCGATTTGCCTACAGGTGCATCGATATCACTCCAGCTGAGCTTATCCACACCAAGCAGCTTTGCCTTACGTTCCAGATACTTTACAAGTGCTGGCTTAGCCCCGTTAATGACATCCCACATCGTATCCAGCGTCTGGCGTGACATCCGGTTGATCGCTAGCGGTTCTTTCAGAATGTCGTCCCAGCCACGATTCTCATATAACTTGAGACGGAATCCGGCAAGGTGATTTAGTGTGTCAGCACAGAAGTCTTCAACGTCCGTCCAAGCCTGCTCCCAGCTCGCAAATACCGTTTCACGTACATCGCGGTCACTGTCGCTCAGCTTGTTGGCAGCCTGTCCTGCAGACAGCATGATTGTCTCACCATTTTGTTCAAACGGAATGTTCACCTTGCTGACGATCGTATTATAGAACTTGCCCCAACCATGGTAGCCATCCACGCCCAGATCCAGTGCAAGACCTTCTAATTCAGGGGACAGTTTCTCACGAGCCTGAGTACGGCTCTCGTTCAGTACAAAAGCCAGAGGCTTGATCTCTTCACGTGCCATCCATTTCTCCCATACGTCATCTGCCGTCTGGCTGAGGAGATTGTCAAACCGGGACTTGCTGCTGTTCAGCATAGCCGCGAGTGAACTAATGGAGCCTTGCAGCTGCGTAGCCTTCTTATCCTTCTGATTTTGCGACGAAAGACAAGACACAAACGCAGAGCCTTCCGAAATGCGAATATAACAGCTTTGCAGCAATTCCAAGATCGCGTCGAACGCGTGAGTTTCTTCAACGGTTTTTGGTGCAGAGGTTTCGATCAAAAGAGCTTGCAGTTTACGTACATCCTGTTCGAGCTCAATCAAGTACGCCGCGAAGGATTCGGAGGAAGAACCTCCACTAAAAATGGACTCCAGATCCCAAACAGGTTTTAATGGTGTTTTCATTTAATAAGGCACCTCTCTTTTTTGGATTCAAGGATTCAAACGAAAAGACTTCAATTAAAACTGGTTTTATGAGTGCTCTATCTCTATACTAGAGAAATAGTTCAAGCCATTTTTTCAGGAGGTAAATGTGATGAAACCTTTACAAATATCGGCTGACACAGCCGTCAAATTAGCAGAATCCCTTGGCGTACCCCTTGAGCATCTGATGCACATGCCCCAGCACATCCTGCTGCAGAAGATTGCCGAATTGGCCAAAGAAGAAGCATCCAAATCAACTCCTGCGGAAGGCGAACAGGAATGATTCCTTTTGAGAACAGCTGGCCCTATGATATTGTCATGGGGGACATTTATGTACAGCAATGCCCGTTCTGCCAAGCAAGCAATGTGCTGCTGCCCCTCAAACCGAGAGAGCTTGTACGCATTCGTGAAGGCAAAAAGAAATTGCTGGTCTTTCCTTGTTGTAACGGCAGTATGACCGTTATTGATAACGACAGTGATTATCTGCTATCCAGTAAGCCTGTCCGCAAATAATTGGATATGACTTAAAGGGGGCTGCGCTTAGCAGCCTCTTTGTCTGCTTCAATCATTTCTTCAGGCAGTTCCATCTTGCCGGAAATCATCTGTTCCCTCAGAAGCGCCCACTGCTCTCTGGACGCTCGAATCATGGCCGCATCCGTAATCCGCTTATCATGAATAACACGCCCAAACCATTTGACTGCTTCGTGGAAATGGCCTGCTCTGCGATTCAATTCTCCAAGCAGGTACAGCAATCTGGCCTCATTGCTCCCAGCACCCTCGCGCTCGAACACTCTTACATAGGCTTCCAGACTAAATTCCAGAAAACGACGTTCCTGCTCATGGTCTTCCCGGTAACGATACAGCCAGGCGATGTGATGCAGCAGCCCCGCAACCACGCGATCTTTCTCCTGTATCACCTGCGCGCATAGCAGACCCAGCTTGTACGTAGCCAGTGCCTGATCCAGTGTCCGAGCACCGCTGTAGTCCCGTCTCTCCCAGCGATTGCCAATCTGTTCCTTGAAGGCCTGTCGCTGCTTGTCATTCAGTTTATCTGTTGAGTTCTCTGTCGAAGCAAACCCGCATTCAGGACAGATTCGAACAACATAGAAATCCGGATTCTCCAGTTTGTAGTAGGTGCAAAAATCGGAATCCGTCCGATAAGGCCGCTTCAAGCTCGGTCTTACTCTGGACGTGTCAAACTCGGTCTCGCAATAATGACATGTTACTTTCACCTTATACAGAGGCTCTAATTCCACTCGTTCCATCCCTCTCCCGTTATCCTGTTATCGGAGTTACGGCGTATTCACAAAATGATGTGCCGGCCCCGACAAACGCTGCAGGACAAAAGAATGCAACGGCTCTTCCACACCGATCTGTGTCAACGCTTGATCCATACATGCCAGCCAGGCATGTGCTCGTTCAACTGTCACTTCAAAATGCATATGGCGGGCACGCATCATCGGGTGACCATACGCATCTGAGAACAACGCAGGTCCACCGAAAAATTGAGACAAAAACATGTATTGCTTGTCCATAACCGGCTGTATATCTTCCGGAAAAAGAGGAGCCAGCTGCTCATTTTGCTGGACAATAGGGTAAAAGGCTTCAACTAATGCCCGGACGCCTTGCTCTCCGCCCAGATTTTCATAAATACTCAAATTGGGATTCATTCGTTTAAACCCTCACTCGTCGTGTCGAATTTTGGCATATATTACACACCAATGTTTAAATGTGAAAACAAAATCAAGGATCAGGCCTTTATCGCCTTTATGTTCATTCTATCAAAAAAATCCCAAAAGTCCTATCTAACATCATCAAGTCAAGGTCTCTTGGGGTATTTTTTTTCTAGGCTGCTGCACCTCGGAAGACACAAAAAAAGCACCAATCTCAAGATTGGCGCACCATATATTCCATTAATAACTTCGCCAGTCCTCTTCTTCAGAGCGTACAAGCGAGGCACGTATCACATAGACAAAAGCACAGACCAGGATTCCGGTGACAAGACTCATAATCATCACTCCATCCGATTTGAATTTCACCTTTATTGGACAAATAGGTGACGTTCAGGCGTTTTTATCATTTTAGCATACATCGTTTAAAAATACAGCCATTTTTGCAAGCGCTTTCCGAATATTAATTTGTACTGTTTGTCCGCTTTTATTCATATATTGATGGCACAAGCTACACTCACGGAGGCAAGTCTAACAACCATTATAAAATAAAGGAGAGGTATACATGGCTTCCTCATCATTTAGACTCACCCATGTCCTGATTATACTTGCTCTCCTGGTTCTCTGTTTCCTTATGGTCCTGTTTCCGGCAGAAACCTGGCATGCAGGTGTACGAGGGCTCTCCATCTGGTGGGATGTGTTATTCCCCTCCCTTTTTCCCTTTCTGGTTCTTTCTGAGCTGCTGCTCGGTTTAGGCATCGTCCATTTTCTCGGCACCCTGTTAAATCCACTCATGCGTCCGCTGTTTCGGGTTCCGGGAAGCGGAGGCTTTGTATTTGCGGTTAGCTGCGCTTCCGGCTATCCGACAGGAGCGAAATTAACCGCCCAGCTATGGGACCAAAAGCTGGTCACGCGGGAAGAAGGCGAGCGACTCGTGGCGTTCACCACTTCATCCGACCCCATCTTCATGATCGGTGCGGTGTCCGTTGGTTTCTTTCATAATGTATCCGTCGCTCCCGTTCTGGTCGCTTCCCACTACGCTGCTGCCTTTATCGTTGGTTTGCTCATGCGTTTTCATGGACGGACCACTGATTCATCAGCCCAATCGCCTCACCTTTCACCCGCATCCGAGAAACCGAAGCGCAACCGACTGCTTCAGGCCATTCATGCCATGCACCAGGCTAGAATGGCGGATGGACGGGCATTCGGTGAATTGCTGCGCCAGGCTGTCTCCTCATCCCTTCGCCTTATTATTATCGTAGGAGGGCTTGTCGTATTCTTCTCGGTCATGATGGAGCTGCTTGTACAGACAGGATGGCTTGGCCAACTGTATCGAATGACCGAACAACTGCTCACATGGATGAACCTGCCGCCTGCCCTATCGCAAAGCCTTGTAGGTGGTTTATTTGAAGTGACCCTGGGAGCCAAAGAAGCCGGCGGAGCAGGTACAGCCGTGCCTCTCGTATATAAGGCTGCTGCTGCTGCATTTGTTTTGTCCTGGGGCGGACTGTCGGTGCATGCCCAGATTATGAGTATACTTAGCAACACACCGATGAGATATGGGCCATTTTTGTTTTCCAGAGCTATGCATGCCCTAATCGCACCTGTAATTGTCATTGTACTGTGGGTCCCCATCATGGGTGGATCGACAAGCCCCGCCATGAGTAATTCTGGTGCTCTCCCCGCCGATATCTCTTTATACTCACCAGATGGGGGACAGATTATATTTTCGGGATTGGTGATTCTTGTAGGTGTGCTGCTTGTATTGTTGTTCTTCTCCCTGCTTCGTACCGTCCTCTCCCCTGAAAGGTTTCAAAAATAAGCCCTGAGGTTCAT
Source organism: Paenibacillus xylanilyticus (assembly GCF_047246825.1). Lineage (GTDB taxonomy): Bacteria > Bacillota > Bacilli > Paenibacillales > Paenibacillaceae > Paenibacillus > Paenibacillus xylanilyticus_B. The sequence continues at coordinate 325,544 of NZ_JBFOLB010000004.1, forward strand.
CTATATTTCAAATGAATATCAATCCAACATTGTGTTCTGCTCTGGAATTGATTATCATCGGTAATATAATGACCACAAAGGAGCTTTCATCTTGAGATACTATGTTCAAGACCGCGGAGACCAGTTATCGATTGATCTGAGTCAGCAGTTTCATGCGCTGGCAAAGGAAGAAGGGTTCAAGCTGGATGCAGAATCGCCGGAGATTGTCATCTCCATCGGGGGCGATGGTACAATGCTGCAGGCATTTCACAATTTCATCGACCGGATCCCGGACATTGCTTTTGTTGGGGTTCATACAGGCCATCTCGGCTTCTATGCCGATTGGAAGAAGGACGAATTGCAAGAACTTGTAAGACTGATGAGTGGCAAAGGTGATCCCGAACGACTCAAACCCCGAATTGTAGAGTACCCATTGCTGGAGCTTGAAATTCGTAAAAAATCGGGCAATACCTCCTATATTGCCTTGAATGAATTTACGCTAAAAGGTGTGGACGGTACTGTCGTTGCCCAAGTCGACATTAATGATGTGACCTTCGAGATGTTTCGGGGTGACGGGATCTGCGTATCCACGCCTTCAGGCAGCACTGCCTACAACAAGGCACTGGGGGGGGCCATGGTACACCCCACCATCGAGGCCATACAGATTGCCGAGATTGCTTCGATTAATAACCGCGTCTACCGGACGCTTGGTTCACCGGTTATTTTGCCCAAACATCATCACTGCGACATTTTCTCACGTAAGGATCAAAGGCTGCTGCTCACCATTGATCATGTGAATGTCATGGTAGAAGATCTCATCTCCGTACGCTGTCAGGTAGCGAGTCACAAGGTAAGCTTTGCCCGGTATCGTCCCTATCCGTTCTGGAACCGGGTTCGCACAGCCTTTTTGGACTAGCCTGCTCAGGAACAAGCTTCGTTGCATTCAAAGGTATATACATTAATAAGCATAGAAAAAAGCGGTCCTTCTCAGGAGCCGCTTTTTGCTTTGGCTGGTGGTTGCTCTTTGCTCTTCTGAAGAACAAAGTAAGCACAGCCAAAGTTGCAATATTCATTAATATAATCCACCATGCTTGAGATTGTGGAATCCTTTGTGGCTTTGGGATGGTTGTCCCGGTAAAAGCCTTTTAGCCGCAACTGACTGTAACCCCAGTCTCCGATAATATAATCGTAGCGCTCCAGTACTTCACTGTAACGGTCACGGAAAACTTCTGGATTCCAGCCTTCTTTGTGGTTCTGCACGATTTCATAATTTTTCCCGTTCACTTGAACGATGATCTTTTCCTGTGGTTTATCTTGTGGTTTATCTTGTGGTTTATCTTGTGGTTTATCTTGTGGTTTATCTTGTGGTTTATCTTGTGGTTTATCCTGAGATTGATCCTGGACTGTATCCTGAACCTGCTCAGTGCCTTTTTCTTCTTCCAATCCAGTGTCCTCCATTATGCGTGTGTTGCCGCCTGCTCCGCATGTTTTGCAGCAGATTTGACCTGTTCATGCGCATGGTAGGAACTGCGCACCATCGGGCCGGATTCGACGTGGCTGAATCCACGCTTCAGTCCTTCCTGCTTCAATGCAGCGAACTCTTCTGGCGGATAATACTTCTCAACAAACAGATGTTTCTCCGAAGGCTGCAAGTATTGACCAATAGTCATGATATCACAATCGACGGCACGGAGATCATCCATCGTTTGCAAAATTTCCTGATATTCCTCGCCCACGCCTAACATGATGCTGGACTTGGTCGGGATGTTTGGCTGCATCTCTTTGGCACGGGCAAGCAATTCCAGAGAACGCTTGTACTTGGCCTTGGCTCTGACTTTGTCCGACAGTCGCTCCACCGTCTCAATGTTGTGATTCAGAATGTCAGGCTTGGCATCCATCACAATTTTCAGGGAATCCCGATCACCCAGGAAGTCCGGAATCAACACTTCTACACTGCACAAAGGCAAACGGCGGCGAACTGCTTTCACCGTCTCGGCGAAAATGGTCGCTCCCCCATCCTTCAAATCATCACGAGCCACGCTTGTAATAACGCAGTGCTGCAGGTTCATTTGTTCCGCTGCTTCCGCCACACGTTCTGGTTCCTGCAAATCAAGCTCCGTCGGCAAGCCGGTATTCACCGCACAAAAACGGCATGCCCGTGTGCAAATGTCGCCCAAAATCATAAAAGTAGCTGTTCGATTGGCCCAGCATTCGTAAATATTTGGGCATCGTGCTTCCTCACATACTGTATGCAGCGTCTTGGAACGCATCATCGTTTTCATTTCCTGATAGTTATCGCCGGTTGTCAATTTGATCCGAATCCAGTCCGGTTTCGGTTCCTTAACACGTTTAGCCAATGCGTAAACCCTCTTTCTAATGAAGTTAGGCTGTTGCTCGGAACATATTATACCATGAAAGCGTTGGAAAAACTCCCATTTGTCACATCTTGTGCAAAGGGATAAAATGAGGACTTTTGAAGAACGCTAGGTTATAGCTTGGTTCACCGGGCACTTTGTGCATCATCTCAACGGAAAGGGGGCTGCTTCCCTGTGCAAGATCGCTTGACATCGCGGTTCACTCACTCGTTTTGGATCAAAACATTACTTGCAGGCACATTGCTTCTCCCATTCTTGCCTGTAGATGTTCATGGTGAATCCTCCGCTGTGCCGTCTAAAACCGAACCTGTCGAACTGAAACCAGCGGAGATTTTGAAAGCACGTCGAGGTTTATATGAAAGCATGGAACAGATAAGTGGCATTCCCTGGTTCAGACTCGCTGCCATCGATCAATATGAACGGACCCTCACGCGTGCTCATCCCAAGGATCGCAAGCACCCGGAGCGACTGACAGGTATTTTCATGACGTCCCCAGCCTGGACAGGCTGGCTAAACCCGGACCAAACGGATCAACAGCCGGGTTCCATCGCTTTTTTTAATGGTCACGGCCGTGATGGATCGGGAGACGGGGTGGCAGATGCCAACAATGATCTGGATGTCCTATACAGCATGGCGAACGCCATCCAAAAATATGGAACCCGCCAGGAGGACTTCAGCATTGCCCTGTGGGAGTATTATCACAATTCCCGTGCCGTGCAGCGCATTCAGCAGTTTGCGAAATTATATGAGCATTTTGACAGCATTGATTTGTTCGATCATGCGTTCCCCGTGCCGCTCGGCACCAATTATTCGTATCGCAGCACCTGGGGCACCAAACGCAGCTGGGGTGGTTTTCGCATCCATGAAGGAACGGACATCTTTGCTCCCCAAGGACTTCCTGTGCGAAGCACCTGCTATGGAGTCGTGGAGATCAAGGGATGGAATCCCTTTGGCGGCTGGCGAATAGGCATCCGTGATCTAAACAACCACTATCACTACTATGCTCATCTATCCGGGTTTGATAAAAATGCGCATATTGGCGAAGTCGTTGCCCCCGGTCAAGTTGTAGGCTGGGTAGGCAGCTCAGGCTATGGCAAACCAGGTACGCAGGGCAAATTCCCTCCTCATCTGCATTACGGAATCTACCGTGACACCGGGCTCACGGAATGGTCATTCGACCCCTATCCATTATTGAAACATTGGGAACGGGAAGAGCGCGCGCAGAAAAAAGCCAAGGCTAAAAGCAAATAAACAAAACGGGACCTCTACTGAGGATCCCGTTTTGTTTTATGACGACTTCTTCATTTTGATTCAATGGTTTACATCTGAATCTAGAGGTATCCCTTCAATTTCCCCTGAAAGATCTGGTTCAAGTTCAAATTCATCTCCGTTCAGATTCCCTCCTGGAACCTGCTGCTGGTTCTGGTCAGAGGGGTTGGTCGTTACGCCATTCCCACCCGAAACCCCAGTCTGTCCTGATGGCAGCGCAATTGACGGTGCACTGCTGCCGTTGCTGCCTACAGGCTTGCCCTGGTTATCGTAATAGTACATCGGCACATCACCGACAACCAGCAGGTAGGATATCGGTATTTCGGTATCTACCGTCTCGGGCTCCATGTCGAAGGGGACGACCACGGCTACTTCGGCAATGATGTGAATATACACCTCCACCAGAATCATGTTAATTCCGGCATTCTGCTGGCGGGTATTCAGATCTACCTTCACGGCCCCCTGAGGTTCGATACGAACGGGAATATTCGGACCAAAGGAGGCTAAGACCGGGCTCCCCAATGCCTGACCGAGCGGGATCTTCTCTTTTAACATATGCACATTCTGTAATGTGGACTGCACAATATTCATCGTACTTGCGGTAATTCTCATGTGTTCATCATAATTCAGCATGAAACCGGACACTTTTCCGGCTGTATCGGTTTTCCAGTCAATCAGTCCTTCAGTCGATTTCCCTTCTGCAACTTGCGCTGTAATCGCCTTGTTGATCGCTTCCGTGGCAATCTGCTTTACCCGGATTTTGGCCAAATGCATAATTGGAGGCTTCATTTTTTTATCCACGTAGGCAAAGCCCTGCATTAAGCAAAATACCGCTACCAGTAAAATAATCAGCCACATCTTGCGTTTGCCGCTTGGCGGCTTCCGTCGTCTTCGGCTACGCCATCTTTTTCTCATCATCGGGTGTCCCTCCCCTGCGGGATGAGCTTAGGGTTATATGTTATCCTTATGCACTGTTGTCCCGAAAAAGAAGGACAGCACCCGTATTGTGGGGACATCATCCGTTTGTAAAAGTGGAACAATCCCTTCATAGAATTAGCCTAAATGCTGCTTACTCTAATAAAAAAAGCCCCCGTCAGCAGATTGCTCTGCAGGACGGAAGGCTTCAAACCAATACGACACATGCTTTCACATGGTTTAATAATTCATCATGATACTGTGCAAAATCATTTAGGAACAGTTTCCCAATCTTTCAGGAAGCGCTCAATGCCACTGTCTGTCAGCGGATGTTTCCACAATGTAGGCAGAAGCGAACCAGGGATGGTCGCAATGTGCGCACCGGAAAGAGCTGCATCTTCAACGTGTTTGATATTACGGATGCTTGCTGCAATAATCTCGGACGGCATATCGTACGTATCCAGAATGAGACGCAGATCACGAATCAGCTTCATGCCATCCACCGCAATATCATCCAGACGGCCAACGAACGGACTGATGTAAGTCGCTCCGGCTTTCGCCGCCATCAGACCTTGTGCAGCCGAGAAGATCAGGGTTACATTCGTTTTGATTCCTTTTTGCGTAAGCTCATGGCAAGCATACAGTCCATCTTCGGTCATCGGTAGTTTAATGACTACATTCGGTGCCCATTCAGCAATTTCATAAGCTTCCTTCAACATATCTTCGGCTTTGAGGCCGATAACTTCAGCACTGACTGGGCCTTTGACAACGCCACAGATCTCCTGAATGACTTCTTTAAATACTCTGCCTTCTTTCGCGATCAAAGACGGGTTTGTCGTGACTCCATCCACCAGACCTAGACGTTCGATCCGTTTGATTTCCTCAACGTTCCCTGTATCCAAGAAAAATTTCATGATATGTTCCCTCCACTTGATGAATTTGTAAACACAATAATAATCATTACCCGAACAACCTTATATGTTAACAGTTATATATGAATTATTTTTTTTCTACAGCGTGACCGCCAAACTCATTACGCAATGCTGCTACCACTTTACCTGTGAATGTATCTGTCTCCAGGGAACGGTAACGCATCAGCAAGGACAACGCGATAACCGGTGTAGCCGTTTGAAGGTCAAATGCCGTTTCCACTGTCCAGCGTCCCTCACCGGAAGAGTGCATAACGCCTTTGATTTCATCGAGGTTCGCATCTTTGGAGAACGCACGCTCTGTCAATTCCATCAGCCATGAACGGATAACGGAACCGTTGTTCCATACACGAGCCACTTTTTCGAAGTCGAAGTCGAAGTCGCTTTTCTCCAGTACGTCGAAACCTTCACCGATGGAAGCCATCATACCGTACTCGATACCGTTGTGTACCATTTTGAGGAAGTGACCGCTGCCCGCTTTACCTGCATACAGATAACCGTTCTCTACTGCAGTATCTTTGAATGCCGGCTCAACGATCGCCCAAGCTTCAGGGTCTCCACCGATCATGTAACACGCACCGTTACGTGCGCCTTCCATACCACCGGAAGTACCTGCATCCATGTAGTGGATACCGGATGGTTTCAATTCTTCGTAACGGCGAATGGATTCTTTGTAGTGCGAGTTACCTGCTTCAATGATGATGTCACCTTTGGAGAGCAGTGGGCTTACTTCAGCCAGTACAGCATCCACCACATTGTGGGGAACCATGATCCACAGTACACGCGGGGATTCCAAAGATTCAACCATCTCTTTGTAAGAAGAAACGCCTTGTGCGCCGTATTCTTTCATTTCATTTACTGCTTCAGTGTTCAGGTCAAACGCAACCACTTCATGTTTGTGGTCGATCAAGTTTCTGCCCAGGTTCAATCCCATTTTGCCCAATCCAATAAGTCCAAGTTTCATGATAAATCCTCCTGTTATGAACAATTATTAATGCATTTCTGCATAGTGCATCCAACATGCTTGCGTTCCGCAGTAACCGTTCCGGTTACGGATCGTTCTTCCGATCGCTGTTGTATCCAAATTTCATGATTCAACTATAGTAGTTGAAATTTGGATACAAAGGCGAACGCTTCGCTTCTGCAGAATCGATTCCGTCCCCTGCACTACACCGCTTAAAACGAAACCATGTGCAGCAACATCTATATCAAAAATTTTTACGGCCTTCCGGCAAGTACCGGAAGGACTTATGCAAAATTGGAACGGTATAATCAGATTAAATAATTTCGATTACCACCAACGGTAGCCATTCTCTGCAATAAGACGATCTGCCGATTCAGGTCCTTGCGAACCTGCACTGTATGTGTCCAGCGGCACGCTGCCATCCTGGAATGCTTCCAGAATTGGTTGTACCCACTTCCATGCCAGCTCAACCTCATTCCAGTGAGCAAAGAAGGTGGAATCTCCACGCATTGCGTCAAAGATCAGGTTCTCATAAGCTTCCGGAATATTGCGTTTGCCTGAAGCAAATGTCATGTGAACAGGTTCCACTTCACCGTGGTTCAATGGGTTCTTCGCATTTAATTGAAGAGAGATGCTTTCTCCAGGACCAATTTCAATCGTCAGCAGGTTAGGCTCAGTTGTATTTTCAGCTTCATGGCCTGTTTTAAGAGGTGCCTTGAATTCAACAACGATCCGGGTGGATTTCTCAGCCAGACGTTTACCTGTACGAATGTAAAAAGGAACTTCGCTCCAGAATGGATCATCGATCCACAATCTTGCGGCAACATACGTATCATTTTGGGAACCAGCCGGGATGCCAGGCTCGTCCAGATATCCAACAACAGAAGAGCCTTGCAGCTCGCCTGCTCCGTATTGGGCACGAACCACCTCAGAAGCGATGTTTTCTTTCGTCAATGGACGAAGAGCTTCAGCGATCTTCTGTTTTTTAAATTGAATTTCCTGCGGAGTGCAGCGTTTAGGCAAATGCAGGGCGATCATCATCAGCAATTGAAGCATATGATTTTGGAACATGTCGCGAACGGCACCACTTTGATCATAATAAGCCGCGCGTTCTTCAACACCAACAGTTTCACTAGCCGTAATTTGTACATTGGCAATGTAACGGTTGGACCACAACGCCTGAATGACCGGATTCGCATAGGTGAGTGTTTCAATATTTTGAACCATCGGTTTGCCCAGGAAATGGTCAATACGGTAGATTTCTTCTTCAGCAAATGTATTGCTCAGTTTCTCATTCAGTTCACGTGCAGATTGCAGATCGTGTCCAAATGGTTTTTCAATAATCAGCTTTTTCCAGCCTTTGGTATTGCCCAAGCCGCTCTCCTGAATGTTCAGTGCGATTGGCTCGAAGAATTCAGGTGCTACCGACATGTAGAACATGCGATTTTCCGGAATGCCCAGTTCTTGTTCACGCTGCTCAACGAGCTTCAGCAGTTTGGTGTAATCTTCAAGCTTCGTATTATTCAGAGAACAATAACGGAAAGCCCCAATGAAATCACGTACCTGAGAATCTTCTTCAGGCGTTTGCCGTGAGAATTCATGCAGTGACTTTTCGACATTCGCCTGGAAGTCAGCATCCGACAATTCACGACGTCCAAGACCGATAACGGAGAAGGATTTCGGCATTTTTTGATCCATGTACAAATTATATAATGCAGGGTAAATCTTGCGTTTGGCTAAATCGCCTGTTGCCCCGAACAGGACAAATGTCATTGCATCCATTGGATTGCCTCCTGTGATCTGTGCAGTATAGTATATGATGTTGCAAAATGTTCAAATTCAAGCATGACAAAAGACGGAATAAGTGGGTATGTTGCCCCCTTGCCTCCGTTTAAATAATGCACCTGAATTTAACCATGGAACATTCCTTCTCTCCACAACCTTAAACCAAGGTTATAAATTGTAACCATTTGAATTAACGTTACCCATATTACACCTGTCGTCACAATTCGTCAACAATCGTGTCTAACGTGTGAACACCTGTGTTTACAGGGTTTTTATTTGATGTTAACGCTTTATGTGGTAAGATTATAAACAATTGGTATGTGATATTTTATACATAAGGCTTGTAGACAGCCAGGTTACAATAAGTATACTAGTGCTATAATGAGCATAACTAATTCAAAGGAGTACAATTATGAGCGATGATGAGAATGCCAAGCAAATATGCGAAAAGGTGGAACAGTCTTATCAGATCATTGGCCGGAAATGGGTAGCCCTCATTATTCATGCGTTGATGGAAGAGCCCAAACGTTTCAGTGAAATTCACGCTTATATCCCTGACCTGAGCAAGCGAGTGCTGAATGAACGAATGAAGGAACTGGAGGAAGAAGGATTGGTCGTACGGCATGTGGTTACGGAACGACCAGTTCGGACAGAATATATGTTGTCCCGTAAAGGGACGGAGCTTGGGCGCGCATTGAGTGCCGTGGAGCGATGGGCTGATAAGTGGCTATAATGCAATAGATTATAATGACTTCACTACTTTTAAATTACATGTTGTTTGCAATCCCGGGTGTGGCTGTTTCCCTTTGCCTTTGAATTAAGAGGGGATGGCTGCTACCGGGATTTTTATGAAGATATCTGACATTAATTCACTAATATAATCAATAATAAATCTTACATTAAGTGTGATATATGTAGACCTAATGTCTGCTTTTCCGTTCAAATTGATGCCGGTACTGTAACGGAGTTATGCCAGCAGATTTGCGAAATAACTGGATGAAATAAGATCCGTTAGGGAATCCGACACGTCTGCCAATTTCTTCAATGGGGAATGCCGTGGTCTCAAGCAATAGATAAGCCTGCTTCAGTCTCCGGGCTGTAACATACTCTGTAATGCTGCTGCCTGTTTCTTGTTGAAAGATACGGGAAGCATATGATTTGGACAAGTGGATGTCTGAAGCCATATGGTCAAGCTTGATCTCATGTTCATAATGATCCTCGATCCAGTACATAATCCTCTCGGCATGTTTTAAATCTCGGCAGACCTTTAATTGCCTCGCCAAGCCCTGCTGTCCTTCCCCCGCGTTCTGCTGCTCCAACAGACTCAAGATCTGAAGCAGTAACATAACCGATTCTTCCCGATCTCCCCCACCACGATTGCGTGACCTATCGTAACTCTCATAAATCCAGTCCAAGTGCGAAGTGTATGAGCTCAAATCAAACACCTGCTGCTGATTGTACCCTTTCCATAATGTTGAGAAATATGCACGCCGATGTGGGAATGATTCCAGATAACGATCCATAATGATCGGATCAATATAAAAAATATTCCGTTCATAGGGGTTCTCCGGTTCAACTTCCGCATAGACATGGTGCAGTTGATACGGTTGAAAAAAGAACAGCATCCCCTTGCGAATGGTGTATGTATGATTGTTCAAAACGACAATACCATTTCCTTCATGTACATAGAGAAACTCTCCACATTGATGCCAGTGATAATACCCTGTAAATTCATGCACCGATCGTATTCTGTAGTCCCATGCAAGCGTAGCCCCCGCAAATTCCACGCGATCAAACATCTTTTTCCCCCTTTTGCAGCATGACAATAAAACAACATTTCTTCATATCCTAGCACAACTTTCCTGAATTTAAAAAAGATATAATCAGCGTAAAGAAAGCGCTATCCAGCATTTCTAATTTTAATCTCAGGAGGTTGGACATGTCTAACATAGGTTCCGGTGTTGCGATCACATACTGGCAGGAAGTCATGAAGAAGCTGGAAAACAAAATGAACCGAATGAAAGATCAAATCGGGGGAAAGTGTCCCCATTTTGCCGGTAAAGATGGGAAGTATGATAACATCCATACCGATTGGTGGACCTCCGGTTTCTGGCCGGGCATGCTCTGGATTATGCATGACATGACTGGTGAAAAGGCCTATCGGGATGCAGCGTGGTCATGGGATGAGATGCTGGAGCAATGGCTGGTTAAACCTACTGTGGAACTTCATCACGACGTCGGTTTTCAGTTCCTCTCCACCGCTGTCATCAAGTATAAAATTACAGGTGATGAAGACGGGTTCAGACGTGGTCTGGAGGCAGCCAATTTCCTGGCCGGACGATATAATCCGGCAGGTCAATTCATTCGTGCCTGGAATGGGAATAAATACGGCTGGGCGATCATCGATTGTATGTTAAATATTTCTTTGTTGTTCTGGGCTTCCGAAGTTACTGGAGATCCCCGGTACAAGCACATTGCGATTAGACATGCGGAGACAACGATGCAATATGGTGTCAGAGAAGATGGATCGACCAAACATATTCTGTCCTTCGATCCAGAGGACGGACATTATATTGAAAGCTTTGGCGGTCAAGGGTATTCACCGGATTCAACGTGGAGCCGGGGCGCTGCATGGGGCTTATATGGATTTGCCAATACATATCGCTATACTCAGGATGTCCGTTTCCTGAATACGGCGAAGCGTATTGCACATTATTTTATTTCCGCACTGCCGGAGGACTCCGTGCCTTATTGGGATTTCAGGCTTCCTTCTCTGGAAGGACAGTCCCGTGACAGTTCCGCTGCAGCGATTGCCGCTTCCGGTCTGCTTGAGCTCGCTTCCTTCGTTCCCGAAGGTGAGAAACGCCTCTATGCCGATGCCGCTGAACGTATACTACGTTCATTAACCGAGAACTATGCCGTCTGGGATCAGCCAGAGCATGAATCGATTTTACTGCACGCCACCGGCAGCGGCACTTCCTTCATTGATGTCTCCCTAATTTATGGAGATTATTATTATCTGGAAGCGATCGCCAAGTTGAATGGATGGAAGCATCGGGTGTATTGATGTTGAAGTGGTGCTGATAAAAGAATAAGCAAAAGATGCCAGGCCTCACGTTCATGAGGCGGGCATCTTTCTTTTTATGTTCAATCGTTTGCTTAGGACTCCAATTTGCTCCCCAGCGTAATACTCAGATCCTCAAAGTTCTCCACCGTCGTCTTCTTTTCGTAAAAATGAACCGCATGTTTCATTATCCCTTCTCGTGTGTAAAATGAATCTTCTGCTCCCAGCGGAAACGTTACCTTTTCCCCCGTACTCGCCGACTTATAGATGCCTACAATCAGTTCAAGCGTATTCCGGCCACTCTCCCCATCCACCAGAAGTGGTGATCCGGTCTCAATGGCGTTTAACACATTCTCGACCTGCCCGGCATGACCAACGTGAACAATATCCGGCAATTCGTCGACCCTTTGCTGAATCTGTTGTTCAAGCTCTGGATTGGGCTCCGGAAATCCATTACTGCGTGCCGTAGAGGCAACCACTTTCCATGGCGCGGATACCCGGGCCTCTTTGCCCTGGAAAATCAACTGCTGCTCCTCTCCGTGATGTACGACGGAACTGGTGATCATGCCAAGTGCCCCTTCGCGGAAACGAAGCATGGCCATCGACACATCCTCCACTTCAGCATTATCATGAGACGTATTGGCCATCATGGACTGCAGCTCCACGGGTGGACCCATCATCCAGAGCATGGCATCAATATGATGCACGGCATGGTTAAGCGTACAGCCGCCGCCTTCTTTTTCCCACGTTCCACGCCACCACAGATCATAATAGTTATGACCCCGCCACCAGAATGAATCCACCTGCACATGCACAATTGGTCCCATCAGTTTACTGTCCAGCACACCCTTAAGCTTCATCATTGGCGTCGTAAATCGATTCTGTGCCACAACCGACAACAGCTTGCCACTTTGCTGTGCAGCGTTCAGCATCTGATCAGCTTCCTGCAGGGAGGAAGCCATCGGTTTTTCCACCAGCACATGGGTACCCGCATACAGGAAGTCACACGCAATGGGAGCATGTGTGTACGGTGGGGTACAGACAGAAACCACATCAATGTTTTGACTCAGCAATTCTTTATAATCCGTTACCGCCTGTGCATTTTTCAGTCCATGCTCGTTAATTCGCTTCTGTGCTTTTTCAGGGTACATATCCACCACAGCTACAATCTGACATCGATCGGGAAAGGCCAAATACGCTGAGATATGCGCTCCACTAATTGCACCAGCTCCAATAATCGCCACTTTCAACATCTGAACATTCCTCCCTTATTTCCTACACAATACACAATAATTAAGCGCTTTTATGCGTTCATCTTGTGCTAAAATAAAAGGATCTTGCGCTTATGTTGAGGGAGGAATTGACGTTGTCCATCTTAGGTAAAGAGCAATTCGATCTGGCTTGCCGCCGTACATCTACCGCGACTTTCCGTGAAATATTTCATGCCCATTCTCAGATGGAAGTAACTTATATTCATGATGGCTATGGTCAACTGATCACGGAAGGTCAGGCATTTCCACTTGAACCGGGAACGCTAATGATTTTCCGCCCGTTTCAATTACACCAGGTACAGATTCAAGTTACGGACGAGCATCCTTTTGTCCGCAGTGTACTTATGTATGATCTGGATTTGTTAAAGGGATCTTGGCGGCATTTTACCGCTATCCACGATTTTGTACAGGAGCTTTTGGGACAAAACTCACCGATTGCACCGTTCATTCTGCCTTCTGCATCCATGCTGGTTCAATTAATGGAACAATTCGCGCAAGTTCATCCCAACCTGCTCCCATACGAACGAGAAGAGCATATTCGACTCTTTTTACTCCATCTGCTCGGACAAATTAAATATATATGGGAAGAAGGGAAGCATTCCCCCTCCCAATTGGTACCTCCAACTTCCTCCAGCCTTCTCCATCCTCATGCGGAAGCTGTCATGCAGTGGATTGAAGAACATTACGATGAGCCTTTTCATTTAAAGGATCTGGCATCCGAGATGCACATGTCTCTTTACCATCTGTCTCACGTGTTCAAAAAGGCCACAGGAACGACCATCGTTGCTTATGCCCAGGCCACCCGTATTCGTCATGCTTGCATATTACTCGCCCGTACCTCCTACAGCGTACCAGAAATAGGCCACCGTGTAGGCATGTCCACTCCTTCCTACTTCTGCAAAGTATTTCGAACCGTAACAGGTACAACTCCCCATCAATACCGATTGAATGTGCAAGGGAGAACCTGATTTCAGCAGTAAAAAATAAAAGCGAAGGATCCCTCCCTCCGCTTCCACCGTTAATTTCCTGCAACTCATTGTTAGTCAATCATTCATTTAGATGTTAGACAAACTTCACACATGATGTTCGGGTTCTTACTTTTACTTCTCTTACGATTCCCTGACTTCAAGACCCAGTTTTTCGTATAACTCCCCATACGCCTCATCGTCTCTAGCCTGAGTCAGCTCTACAAGCTCTATGTAATTTTCTTTCTCACTCATTCGCATCCCCTCTCTTCTTCACACTATATATTGGCTTATGAGGATGATATCGTTCGTTTTTTTTAATAACTCTTTATCTTCTCCATAAGAAATAAGAAAAAAGCTCATCCCTGTCTCTTCGCAGAAGTAGGAATAAGCTTAATCTCGTCTCTGGAAACCTTGTCCTATGTGTTACTTGCTATTGCTACATAAACTATATCTTACACCATCCGCTGCCTCATCGCTTCAAACAACAAGATGGTTGCCGCCATTGCAGCATTCAACGATTCTGCTTGTCCCTGCATCGGAATTGTAATTGCATCATCCACCAGCCTTGCTGTAGACTCGGATATCCCCTTGCCTTCATTGCCGATCACAAGCCAAACGGATTGTGTGAAATCATAGCTATAGCATGAATGCTCTGCCTGCAAAGAGGTACTTACCAGCTTCACGCCCGCCGCCTTCGCTTCGGGAAGCAAGGATTCCAACTGGCCTTCGACAATGGGCAAATGAAACAGAGACCCCATCGTTGAACGAATGGTCTTCGGATTATATACATCAGCGCATCCCGCACCGAGCACCACGCCGGCTGCTCCGGCTGCATCCGCACTGCGAATGATCGTCCCCACATTCCCCGGGTCCTGTACTCCGTCCAGCACCACAACAAGCCCTCGTGCTCCAGAGATCAGGCTTTCCAGCGGCTCACGTCCTTTACGGACAATCGCAAAAACAGGCTGCGGCGTCATGGTATCCGTGCATTTGGCGATAACAGCCGGTGACACACTAATCCATTCTATACGCTGAAGCGGAGCTTCAAGCCCGGCCAGTTCAGTTGGTACACCCTGTTCACCATCGTAAACAATGCACTCCAGATCAGCCTGGGCACGCAGTGCCTCCTGTACCAGGTGAATGCCTTCAATGATATATTTATGCTGACGGGTACGATGCTTTTTCTCCAGCAGCTGTGCCCATTCCTTCACACGTGAATTTTGCGGTGATACAATATCCATCTTTCCATCCTTCCCGTCTGCGATTCAATTTACTCCGGTTCCTCCGAGAGATTACTTCGGATAGGCCAGCTCCATTTTCGTCAAATGGTCTTTGTGGCCCACAATGATCAACACATCCCCTGCTTCAATCCGATCCTCGGCATATGGGGAGATGTTCATGGAATTCCCGCTGCGGATTGCCATCACGTTACAACCGAAGCGTGCACGAATGTTTAACTCCAACAGGTTTTTTCCAACCATTTCTTCTGAAGCTCTCATCTCCAAAATGCTGTAATCTTCAGACAACTCGATATAATCCAGTATGTTCGGGGAGGTCAGATGATGGGCTACCCGCAGCCCCATATCCCGCTCCGGATAAATCACCTTGTCCGCTCCGATCTTTTGCAGCACTTTACCATGAAGCTCATTTTGTGCTTTGACGATCAGAACCGGCACTCCCATATCTTTCAAAATCAGGGTTGTAAGAATACTCGCCTGAATATCTTCACCAATTGCCACAACGACAACGTCAAAATTTCGTATGCCCAGCGCTCGAAGCGCTTCTTCATCCGTTGAATCTGCCGATACAGCATGAGTCACCACATTGGACATTTCCTGGGTCCGCTGCTCATCCGCATCAATTGCCAGCACGTCGAATCCCATACCACTTAGCGCATTGGCCACACTTGATCCGAACCGCCCCATGCCAATTACGGCATACTGTTTCTTAGCCATTAGGGTCTTAACCTCCCGCTGCACTTCAGCACTTGAGCATCATTCCAGATGTCAATGCTTACTTAAATATCCTTCGTAGTATACCACAAAGCCAGATAAACTTGAATGCGCTCACGCTTCCCAGGGAACAGTAAAGGAGCAGCCGAATATACGAGGAGGGACTTGCGATGCCAATTACATTAAGCCTGCGTGAAGCGATTGTTCATAAGGTGCATGACAAGAGTGATGCTCAGCTCCGTGAAATGATTGAAGGTTCTGTAGATGGACCGGAAGCCGCATTGCCCGGACTTGGTGCCATTTTTGAAATGATCTGGAAGAACACTGAACCTGCGAAGCAGGATGAATTGATTCAAGTCGCGCAGGAGCATCTGCATACCATTCCCGTTCAACCGCTTCGCTAACCGAGGCATTGAAGGAGATTGGTAACCATCATACCGTTTGTTCTGTCTTCAAAAGAAAGCTTTCCCTTACTAGGCTGGTACAGGCCTAAAAAGTAAGGTGCAAAGTAATAGATCCCCCCGCCAATAAAGGCGGA
Source organism: Paenibacillus xylanilyticus (assembly GCF_047246825.1). Classification (GTDB taxonomy): domain Bacteria; phylum Bacillota; class Bacilli; order Paenibacillales; family Paenibacillaceae; genus Paenibacillus; species Paenibacillus xylanilyticus_B. Next base: position 341,553 of record NZ_JBFOLB010000004.1, read on the forward strand.
GGGATCTTTAACATTTCATGCTTATTACTGCGTCAAACACTGATTCTCTCTCTTGATAAGCTTAACTTATGGAGCTGTCTCCAGGAATTGGGCAGTTGGGTTTTTGTCTATTGCCGTTCTCATCGCATACTCATTCTCGAACAGGACAACATAGTTCCCCTTTTTATCCTTCACCAGCGTGGAGTTAATCCGGAATTTACTTGGATCCAGGTTCTCGTCCACAATCCAGCGAGCAAACTGATAAGGCATGCGCTGCAACTGCACATCAACCCCATACTCGCCTTTCATCCGGTATTCAAATACCTCAAACTGGAGCTGACCTACAACACCGAGCAGCGTCTCGTCGAAGCTCACCGTGTTGAACACCTGAATGGTTCCTTCCTCGGTCAACTGGTCAATTCCTTTTTGGTACTGTTTATGTTTCAATGCATTTTTGACGGTTACTTTGGCAAAAATCTCTGGTGAGAAGGTTGGCATTTCATCAAATATAACCTCACTGCCCTGGCTGAGAGAATCGCCAATCCGGAAGATGCCCGGGTCAAACAAACCGATAATATCGCCAGCGTATGCCTCTTCTACGATATCCCGGTCCTGTGCCAGGAATTGCTGTGGCTGTGACAGCTTAATCTCTTTACCTACACGGTTATGCTTAACGCTCATTCCCCGTTGGAATTTACCGGACACGATCCGCAGGAAAGCGATCCGGTCACGGTGTGCAGGGTTCATATTCGCCTGGATTTTGAATACATAGCCGCTGAATTTCTCATTGGTCGGCTCAATCTCACCCGCCGTACTGTGACGTGGCTCAGGCTTCGGTGCCAGCTGCAGGAAATTCTCCAGGAACGTCTGCACACCAAAATTGTTGATCGCACTGCCGAAGAATACCGGCGTCAGCTCACCGCGTTGTACTTTTTCCATATCAAATGGATCACCCGCCACATCCAGCAGTTCCAGGTCCTGACACAGTTGATCATGCAGATACTCTCCTGCCATCTCACGGATAACTGGATCTTCGTATCCATCGACTTTCTGTACTTTAATCGTGGAGTGGTCGTCCCCTTGGAACAATTCCACTTGGTTTTTCATCCGATCGTACACGCCGCACAGATCGCGACCAGTACCAATCGGCCAGTTCATCGGCACGGAGCGAATACCCAGTACATTTTCGAGTTCTTCCATCAGATCGAACGGACTTTGCCCTTCACGGTCCAGCTTGTTAATGAACGTGAAGATCGGGATGCCACGCTTTGCACAAACCTGGAACAGCTTGATCGTTTGTGCCTCCACACCTTTTGCCACGTCGATCAACATTACCGCGCTGTCGGCAGCCGTCAGTGTACGGTACGTATCTTCACTGAAATCCTGGTGACCCGGGGTATCCAGAATGTTTACGCGATGGCCCAGATAGTCAAACTGCATCACGGAAGATGTAACCGAGATCCCCCGCTGCTTCTCAATTTCCATCCAGTCACTTGTTGCGTGCTTACTTGCTTTCCGCGCTTTGACCGTACCGGCGAGACGAATGGCGCCCCCGAACAGCAACAGCTTCTCGGTCAATGTTGTTTTACCCGCATCCGGGTGAGAGATAATGGCAAACGTCCGGCGTTTGTCCACTTCCTGTTGAAGAATGTTATCTGCTTTGCTCATCGATTCTATCCCTTTCATCCGTTCATTCAACGTTAATTACCGGCCAGGCCGGTCTAAATTCAATCTTTATGCAATCCGGTAATACCGGTTGATTGTTTCCTTCGCTTTTTGCTCATTAGGTTAATTTTACACATTTACAACGGAGTTCATCCTCCCTATCCCTGTGCTTCCATTCAATCCGTTAACCTGCTTTCTTACCCAACTCTCCTATTGTACCATAATCTTTACCGAAAATAACCGATTACCTGCAGAGGATTCTTCTCTTTTCCGATTACAAAAAAAGAGCACCTTTCAGCCATCATAATGGCATCCAGGTACTCCTCATTCATGTTATTCAGCTCACTTAGAAAATCAATGCATCCAGTGCGTATTGTCCTCCACCTGTCAAAGCCAGAGCTACACCAACCACCAGGATGGCGAGGTTATACTCAAAGCCATTTTGCGTGGACCAGTATCCGTTCGCACCATGCACCTTTACAATCGCAATTACCATCGTCAGTGCAATCAGAATGCCACCTACTGGAGTCAACAGACCCAGAGCGAGCAGCAACCCGCCACCGAATTCCGCCAATCCTGCCAGCAGTGCAACCAGGGCGCCAGGTTTCATTCCCATTGACTCAAACCAACCACCTGTTCCTTTGATTCCGTACCCGCCAAACCATCCAAACAATTTCTGTGCACCATGAGCCATGAACGACAATCCAATCACCAAACGAATCAACAGCAATCCTACATCCAACATTTTCTTTTCCCCCATTCAAATAGTTACAAAATAGTATTCTTAGATTAAAGATATTATGCTAAAATTTTTTTTCATGAATGTTGTTGAAACCCCTTCTACTGGTTCAAATTTCATCTCATGAATGTTTTACTGGATTGAAGAACTTCTTAGAACTTCCTCAGTGCATTTTGTTTTTGCGTAATCTCTTTAACTCTTGAGTTGAGTATAAGTTATTCACTTACTTTTTGTCAACAACTTAATTTTATTTACTTTTTGTTAATTATTCTCTTCTCTTTTTGGTCACAAAAAAAGCCTGGAAGGACGCGTAATCGCGTCCTTTTCAGGCCTCATTACCTTAATTCACTGTATTAGTTGTTTACTTGCCAAATGACACTGTCTTCGTCCTGCCCATTAACGGGCCACCAGTGGAAACCATCCTGCTCCAGCAGCTTGCCTGTCGCTTCCGGACCCCATGTCCCTGCAGGATACATGTGGAGTTCTCCATGGTTTTCAGCCCATGCCGCAGCAATCCGGTCGACAAAAGACCATGCGGTCGCCACTTCATCCCAACGGGTGAAGTACGTGGAATCTCCTTCTGCTGCATCATGCAGCAGACGCTCATACGCTTCAGGCGAGTTGATTCCGATCATGCAGCTCTGGCAGAAGTCCATCGCGAGCGGCTGAATCTCGGAATCCGAGCCAGGCTTCTTGGCATTGATCTTGATATAGATGCCTTCCATCGGATTCACCCGGATCACAAGCAGATTCGGTTCGAGCTTATATTTTTTCCCCAGATATACGTTATTCGGCATCGATTTGAATTCAACGACGATCTCGGTCGTTTTCACCGGGAGACGCTTGCCTGTCCGAATGTAGAAAGGTACACCGGCCCAGCGGAAATTATCTACAAATACACGCGCAGCAAAATACGTCTCCGTATTCGACTCCGGGTCAACCTTGTCTTCCTGACGATAGCCCGGTAGCTGTTTCCCCCGATATTCGCCTTCCGTATACTGCCCACGTACAACATTGCTGCTTACTTCTTCATCGGAAGTAAATGGTCGCAAGGAGCGCAGCACCTTGACCTTCTCATCCCGGATGTCCTCCGGGAATAAACGACTTGGCGGCTCCATGGCAATCATCGTCAGCATCTGAAGCATATGATTTTGTCCCATGTCCCTTAAGGCACCGGAGTGATCATAATACCCTCCGCGTTCTTCCACGCCCACAGTCTCTCCCAGAGTAATCTGAACGTTTGCAATATGTTTGTTATTCCAGAGCGGCTCGAAGAATGCATTACCAAAGCGAATCACTTCGATATTCTGCACCATTTCTTTGCCCAGATAATGGTCAATCCGATAAATTTCCTCTTCACGGAACACTTCACGAATCTGCTCATTCAACTGCTCGGCAGACTGCAGATCATATCCAAATGGTTTCTCAATGACAAGGCGGTTCCAACCGCGACTCTCCAGCATCCCGCCATCTCGCAGACTATACGAGACACTGCCGAACAGCTCAGGTGCAAGCGCCAGATAGAACAGCCGGTTACCGGGCGTTTTGAACTTCTCTTCCAGACGTTCTGTCTGGTCCCGCAGTTCTCTGAAACCATCCACATTATTAATATCAAGAGCTTTATACTCAAAATGTTCGACAAAAGCATTCCACTCATAAGGTTCCCCCGCCGGATAACGGCAGAATTCCCTGATGGATTCATGGATGTCTTCCCGGAATTGTTCTGGTGTCCTCGGACTTCTGGCTACACCAATAACCGCAAAGTCTTCGGCTAGCTTTCCTTCACGGTAGAGACTATAGATGGCCGGAAACAGCTTCCGGCGGGCCAAATCACCCGTTGCTCCAAAAATGAAAAATACTGCGCCAGGCGTCTGCACTTCATCTTGCATTTGTTTTTCGACCATGGGCTCCTCTTCCTTCCGGGAAGACTCATTTATCTTCGTTCTTCCCGAGCTATGTAATGGTGTTATATATGCACAACATACAACCGACAATTACCAGCAAGTTCCTTCTTGGATGTGATGCCATTTTAGCATATTGCCTGAACGGTTGCACTAATTTTCCTGATATAGATTCTCAATATAGCTCCAGAATTTCTCAGAAAATTCATCTATAAATATTCATGATCAAGCTTATAAATACACGTAATACAACCTCAATATTCGATAGTGATTACCGGAAATCCTAACGTAATGCGATTGCTTCCTTTGCCATGATCCTGATGCACAGCCATCTGCATATTCAGGATTTGGGAACCGCTCTGGATGGCAGTAGACAGCTCAGGCACTCGGTAGGATACACTTGCAGTGTTGGCATCCGTGTAGCGCTCTGCTGCATGCATACTAAGCCGGTCGGACAGCTTATCCTCCATCTTCTGCAATTGAATGCTGGCCGTTGCACCACTTGCTCCTTTGCCCTGAACCGCATAATTCCACCCCGCTTCTACCCCGGATTCTGCTAGCGTTTGATTCACTTGCTCGTGCAAGGACGTTAGTTGACTTGAATTCGTAAACTTGTCGCCAGATAATTGCACGATCACATAATACTCATTTTCTCCAGTAACGACTGCATTCACCAGTATTCCTGCATGTTGCTCTTCAGCCTGAATTTCACTGCGATATACATCGTGGCCTGTCTGCCGAACCAAAATCGGTTGTGGCAGTCCTAGTTGTCCCGCCAGCAGCTCTGCCTGATCTTGTGCATTTCCGATCCCCTGTCCCTGCCATTTGATAATCATGCGCTCTATCTGATCAATCGCTGCGTTTGAAGTCTTCATCAGTTGTTCCAACTTCGCACCTTCTGATTCGCTCTTCTCTGCATTCCCTGCATACACCTTAGTCATGCCTATAACAATAATAAGTGCCATTGCCACTAAACCTGCAGTCATCCATCGATTTAACATGTATATCCCCCGCTCTCTCTTGTATTCTATGAATCTATCAACAGTATGCCCCCATTCCTCAATTGCTAAACTTCGATAGACATACCAAAAAAGGTCCTCTCCACCAACTTCATGGCGGATTGGACCTTTCCGTATTACCGATCTCTATACCCAATCTATAATTTCCGGACTCTTTAAGTACGGTTCTTTTGCTTAGTTAGTCGTTCAAATCACTGTTTTTCTTACTCTGCAAGCCCATTTTTATAGGCATAAATGGCTGCCTGTGTACGGTCATCCACACCAAGTTTGGCCAGGATATTCGTTACATGAAATTTGACCGTCTTGATCCCAATAATCAGATCATCGGCAATATCCTGATTGGACTTGCCTTTCGCCAGTAATCGGAGCACATCCATCTCCCGGTCAGTAAGCTCTTCATGTGCTGGCGCTGCCGCCTGTGGCTGCCGGAAACGATTCATCATTTTGGAAGCAACCTGTGACTCCAGAACGGATTGTCCGCGTGCTGCAGCACGAATGGCATCTGCCACCTCATTGGCTCTTGATGTTTTCAACAAATAACTGAAGGCACCTGCCTCAATAACAGGGTACATCTTTTCATCGTCCAGGTAACTGGTCAGTACAATGACTTTGCATTCCGGATACATTTTGAGCAGCTGCCGGGTAGCTTCAATCCCATCCATGCCTTCCATAACGAGGTCCATTAGAACGACATCCGGCTTATATTCCTGCGCCAGTCGAATGCCTTCCTCTCCACTGCCTGCTTCACCCACAACTTCAATACCGTCCTCGGTATCGAGCACAGCCGCAAGGCCGATCCGTACCATTTCATGATCATCCACGAGCAACACTTTGATCGACGTTTCCGTCTCGGTTTCTACTTGGGGTTCCATTGACATGTTCTTCCTCACTTTCATCGCTCATCAAAGGTATCGTTATTTCAATCCGTGTTCCCTTACCCGGTGCGGTTACGAATTGAATGGCTCCGCCAATTTCCGTAACCCGTTCACGCATGTTCGCCAGACCGTAGGAAGCCTGCTTCTGGTCATCCAGATCGAAGCCTTGACCATCATCGCGAATCAACACGCGTATCGCATCGTTTCGGCGCTGCAGCCGAATTTCCATTTTCTCTGCCTTGGCATGGCGCAATGTGTTGGACATTGCCTCCTGAATAATACGGAACAGATGATTCTCAATTCCTTTGATCAAATGAATATCTTCATCCATCTCGAGCACAATGTCCATGGGTACTTTTGTTTTCAGTTCCATGACAAGATCCTTCAAACCTTGTTCCAGATGTTTACCTTCCAGATATACCGGCCGCAAGTGCAGCAGCAGCGCTCGCATCTCGGATTGGGCTACCGAAGCCATCTCCTCAATCAAAGCCACCTGCCGCTGGGCACGTGCAAAGTCCTTTTCCATTTTCCGCCCAACCGCTGTGGCCGTCATTGAAATTGCGAATAGTTGCTGGGAGACAGCATCATGCAGCTCTCGTGCCAAACGCTGACGCTCTTCCACAATCGCTGTTATTCGAGCCTGTTCCGCAAGCTGCGCATTATTGGTCGATAGTCTCTGCAGCGAGGTAACCTGATCTTCCCACTTCTTGCCGATGCGTCCAAGCTGTTCACTTAAACGTCCTACATCATCAATCCCCAGATCAGGCACGGTGCGTGATAGAGACCCCTTTTCCCATTGCAGAAGGGTTTCCCGCAGCAGTTCAAGCCTGCGTTTGACCCGATAGCTCTGATAGAAACCAAAAACTGCTCCAATACCAATCAATAATAATAACAGTGCGAGACCTGACTGAATCAGATGCCTCCATCCTGCAAACGGAGCAAGATAACCATATGTATACAATACATACAAGATAACGGCGAGCACAATGAAAACAAGGAGGATCCCTTCACCCATACTTCGGGTTACCATGTCGGTATGTCGTTTTGTCTTCAACCGGGTCTCCTCCTTTTCTTCACCTTTAACTTATTACGGATTACGGATGCTTAGGTCGCCAACAATATAGGAAATAACAAATTTTGCTTTATGTTCACTGGTTTCATAACCAGGTGTTCTCCATATTAACTTGTTCATCATGCCACTGTCTTTTTCACCATTCAAATTAATTCGTCCAAAAAGGACAGAAGCCTCAATTTCTACACCGTAATCTTCCGGCAGTGTCAAACGAACATTCCCCATAACACCTTGCAACAGCACGATTGTCTGTTTTTCTTCCGGAATAGAGAGGGACAGATCTGCATTGACCTCACCAAGGGCATGCCAGAGGCTCATGCTGCGTAACGTCCAAGGTCCCTGATCCCAGTAGTAGCGGGCCATAAAATTCTGTTTGCGCATGACATCGCCATGCAGATGAATCTTTTTGTTTTTGGAATAAAAGTATGCCAGTGAAGCCAGTACAATTAAAAATACGATCATCAGGTTGCCAAGCAGCAGAAGACATCCACCAATTGCCAAGTAACGGTACCCCTTGTGAGTGTCTCCCTTACGGATTTGGACCATTCCAATCGTTAACAGAATTAGTGCGGCAGCCGTCAGCAGGTTAATATGCTGATTTAACAACATGACTACACCGATGATAATGATCGCAAATGCAAGCCATTGTTCTTTTTTGTTCATCTCTGCCGCACCTCCTCTGTAAGTTGAATTTCCCTATTCGTTGGAAAAGCCATACCAGGCAATGATGACCTGTATGGCTTAACCTTTGTTCCACAAACCGTTCTTTATTCACGATTTATAGAATATCATATTGTCTGCTGAGCGAACAGTTATTCTTTTGAAGTACCGCCCGTTTCATTTTTCGAACCGCTGCCCATTTTGTTTTTCAGGGCTTGAAGTTGTTGATCCACTTTGTATTGCTTCTCTGCATCCACAGGGTTCGTGTATGAAGATTGTGTGTTGCGGTATGGTGCACGGATTACGTCAGCTTCAGCTTCCATTTGCATGATTTTCTCTTCCATGCGGTGGAATCCAAGGGATGCGCCGCCGCTTTCAATTGTATGCAAACTGTTGATTTGGGACATTTGCTTTTTGGCTTTCGCCATTTGTGCACGAGATACGAGCTCATTGCGCTTGTTACGCATTTTGTAGAACTCATCTTTCATGTCATGGAGCTGTTGCAGCAGATCTTTGGCTTGTGCTTCAGACTGAGCGTGCAGTTCGCTGTACTCCGTAATTTTTTGATCAAAGTAGATTTTCTCTTCCAGCAATTTGCGTGCCACTTCTTCCTGACCATTAGCCAGAGCAGCTTCAGCTTGGGACTCACGTTGTACAGATGTACGCTCCGCTTCGTCCAAACGTTGTTTCATGCGACGCTCGTTTGCCATTTGTTTTGCAACAGTTACTTCAGCCTCATGAATCTCGGCCTCCATGTCACGCAAATACTGGTTCAACATTACAATCGGGTCTTCCACTTTATCCAACATATCGTTTACCGACGCTTTAGTCATATCTTTAATCCGTTTAAATACTCCCATTTTACTTTTCTCCCTTCTCGTAACGAGATAATTTTTGGCGAAGCTCTTCAACTTCTTTTTTCAGTGCTTTTTTCTCAATATCTTTCATCATGGAATCCAGTTCACTTTCTTGCTGTGTACCTGCTCCATAGGTGTTATTGTCATAAGAACGTGGGCCCAAATGCGGTCTGTTATTGTATCCTGGGCCAGGACCGAAGCTTCCATGTCCTTGATTGTTATTGCGGAACGGGCCTCTTTGCGGCTCATGATCGTAACTGTTGTATCCTCTGCCAGGACCCGGGCCGGGGCCAGGACCGTAACCGTACGGGTCATATGGTGGAAACGGTTCTTTGGGTACCACCAGTGCTGCGATGAAATAGATCAACAACGCTGTGCCGCCTGTTACAAAGATACTGATGACGAAGATGATCCGCAGCAGCGTGGAATCCATTCCAATGGATTCTGAGATCCCACCGATCAAACCTGTTAACATCCGGTCACGCGTTGAGCGGTATAATTTGCTCATGTGCTTGCTCCTTTCGTTTACTTATATCCTGTTGCGGAATTATATCCGTATGGATCAGCAGGATAGGATTCCTTCGGCACTACCAATGCAGCGATGAAGTAGATCAGCAATGATGTACCTCCCGTAGCGAAAATGCTGATGAAGAAGATAAGACGCAGCAGCGTGGAACTTAGTCCGAGATTTTCAGAGATGCCGCCGATCAAACCTGTCAGCCTTCGGTTACGCGTTGAGCGGTATAATCTATTCATGTGACTACTCCTTTCTTTCATTGTTTAGCTTCTGCTTCAACCGTTCCAATTCCTTATCCAGCGCAGAGGATGACATGCTGCCAGACGCTCCTGAACCATCTTGACTCATCCGCCGGATTTCCCGGAGACTTTGTGCCTCATATTCGAGATCAGAGACTTGGTCATCCAGTCGGTTAAACATACGGGGTACGTTTTGACCGTTATAGTGCCCTCTCTGGTTCATTCGCTGCTGTAACTGAATGGTTTGCATACGAGCGTAGTAGTATTGACGTTTGCTGTACACATTTTGATACTCCACTTTCAGCTGGTCAATCTGTTCATCAAGTTCCTGCAATGCTGCATTGCTTTGTGCATACAGTTCATTGTATTGTTCCATTTTTTCTTCGTGGAGAATTTTCTCCTGCAGGGCCAGTTTGGCTAAATGCTCTTCTCCTGCTTTGAGAGCCATGGAAGCCTGCTCTTCACGTTTGTGTACCATACCTGCTGCCTGATCGGCTTGTTGTTTCATTTGTCTGGTATGGCTAGCATATTGATGACGAAGCTTCTCGGCTTCACCAATGTCTTGGCGGGTCGAGACCAGAAACTGATCAATCAGTTTGACTGGATCCTGACTTTGCTCCAAATGTTCGTTTAACGTAGCTACGGTAATATCCCGCATTCGACGAAATACACTCATTATGTTCTGTCCTCCTTTTCAAGATCGTGAAAACTTAGTAGCGGCCACGACGACTGCGATTGTTGCTGAGCATCGATACACCGAAGATGATTAATCCGATGGCGATGATTGGTCCAATCAGCCAAGCCAGTTTACCCATCAGTGAAATGATACCGATGATCAGGACAATCCATCCCAACATCACATTTCCTCGTTTAACTCCGTAATATCCAAGTGCAATCATCAGAATCGGAATCAGATACCCCATTAGGTGTCCAAGAAGCGGAGTTAACTTTCCGAAAAGGATGAGAGCTCCAAGCACGATCAGTACAATCGCCCAACCATTTCCCTTATTCCATCTCATAATTTTTTCACCGCCCTTTCGGTTTGTATTTTGATTTGTTTGTTTGCTCGTTTGTGTTTGTTGTTTCTTGTTTAACCTTATGTCCTTATTCTAGGGGAAACGGCGACTTTTCAAAACAGACCGCGGACGGTTTTTCATCCTAGACTCAGGTCGGGGATGGGGTTGGACCTCCGTCTGTCCTTGCATCAGACCTCTGTACTCATACACCTCAGCATGAACTACGGTTAACTCTTAATACCCTTATCCGAGTCAGTACGACCGTATATGATAAAATCCGTCCTCACCTCTTACTTACGTATGCAACAGGTAATCCGTTTCTCCAGATCGACTCTCTGTTTAGCGAAAGGGAAATATCAAATTCTACTTAAATTACTTATTTATCCATATAAACAAATTTATGTTGTTTAAATTGTAAGCGTTTACTAGAATAGAAACAGGTACTATCCTAATTCAAAAGTCAGGAGTGGGGCTGTGCGACCTGTCAGTTATCTTCATAAAATAATCGTCTTTGGTACGCTGCTCAGCACCTTGCCTATCTTGTTGACTGGAATAGCGGCATTCATTTATTCAATGAATCAAACGGAGCTGCACAGGATTCAGACCAATAAGCAACTTCTTTTACAGATGCAGTCCAATGTCGAACACAAGCTTGGCACCGTCAGTTATATGCTGGATCAGGCGACACGCTCTCCCTTTATACTGTCGTCCCTGTCCGCTCCGCTTCCGGATACGAATTTAACAACAGCAAACCAGCTGCAATCCGAATTTCAACATATGCGATCATGGGAGCCCTTAATGGATATTACTCTCGTTAATCAAACGCAGGACTGGCTGATCGATCATGCCGGACTGTATCTGAACACGGATTTCCCTCTCGCTCTTCCCATGCGGGATTTGTTGTCCAAGACTCTAACCTCTGGTTGGCAGCTAGCTCCTTCCTCCGTATTTAATCATAATGAACGGTCATCCGATTCCGGCTGTATCTATCATATTGCGCTCGCGAGATCTATTCCGCATCTGAATGCACCTTCAGGATCTGCCTTAATTGCCGGAATCCCTGCATGCTCTATGCAAAACCCTGTCATACCTGATGACATGGACCTATCGGCTTCAGAATTGATTATTATTAATCGGGAACAGCGCATTCTTGTTCATCCCAATCCCATTTATATTGGTCAACCGTTATCGGCAGTGAACATTGAGGATAGCGAATCCAACATGGAATTGAGCGAGCTGCTGTCTCCGACCAGTTTTCCTGCTTCGTCGGGATATCGGGAAGTGCGTATCTCCGATGCACACTATTCCTTGAATTACACTCAGTCACCGTTAAGAGGATGGACCTATATTTTGATCACACCCATGAATGTCCTAACCATGCAATATGTAGAGACCGCACTTTACACGATGTGTATCAGCATCGTACTGCTGTTACTCTCCCTGCTCTTCTCATGGCTTGGTTCAAGACGATTGCATATCCCTATTCGCGAACTGTTAAAGCAGCTTGGGATTGGAGACAGAGCGCTGTTAAACCAGCATCTGCAAGAATCCTTTTCACCGCATCAAGATGAATTCGAGCAAATTAAAGCACACATTACTCAGCTTACTGCTTCTCGATCCCAGATGGAACATAAATTGAATCAATATGTGTTACAGATACGCAACCATTTTATGATGAATATGTATCTAGGCAGATGCTCATCAGCCACGCTATATAAAAGCTTGAGTGAACAAGGCTACAACAACCAGCTTATTCGGTGGCAACAAATGGCCGTATTAACCGTACAGGCAGATCTGGTGAATCAAACGAAATATGGCCCCCAGGATCTCGATCTTCTGCTATTTGCCATTCAGAACATATTGGAAGAATCCATTGATGAGGAACGACAATTTTCTCCAACCGTTATGGAACAAACCACAGTGACGGTAATAGGTAGTATAGAATCGGACAATCACTTGTTTTCACGGGAACTTTACAAAATAACGAAGCAGTTACAACATCGAATTGGTGAGGTATTGAATCTTCAGGTAAGCTTCGGTTTCAGTCAACCGCACACATCCATTTTAGAGGTCCATCAGGCGTATGTCGAAGCCATGGGAGCATTACGGCAGCGAATGAAGCTGGGGACGGGGGTTATCGTTCAATATGAAGCGGAAGCTATCTATCCTTCCCAATGGACGCTCCCTTACCCTGAGTCACTGGAATATAATCTGATCCACGCCATTCAATCCGCAGACGAGGCTGAAGCCTCCGTTCTTTTACAACAATTGCTCCAGAATATATTTCGTATGGAATGGACTGTGGAAGAGTATCAAGTTGCTCTAGCTCGATTACTGATGCAGATTTTACAGATGTTGCAGGACTCCGGTATTCGACTCGCACAGATTTCTCCAGGACACAGTTCGATTTTCAAGGAATTGCTTGATCTACAATATGCTGCTGAAGTTGAACAATGGTTCACTTCTCGTATCATGGGACCGGTTATTGATATTTTCAGAGAGCGGCAATATGCACAGCATCAACAGATCTCGGAAAAAATGATTGCAATGGTCCAGCAAGAATACGATACCGACCTGACACTTGAGGAGTGTGCGATAAGGCTCCATTATAATGCCAGCTATTTGAGTTCCGTTTTCCGAAAAGAGACAGGCTGTGCATTCAGCGAATATCTCGCCCAATATCGGTTTAAGATGGCCAGAAAGTGGTTGGATGAAACGGAGTTAACCGTCAAAGATATCGCTTCGCGGCTTCGTTACAACAACCCACAGAACTTTATCCGTTCGTTTCGAAAATGGGAAGGAATCACTCCCGGCCAGTACCGGGAACGTAGACAGAAAGCGCTCTCTTCTACAACGAAATAAAAGCTTATATTGTAGGCAAGCCAAAAGGGAGCAGATGGTCCGCTCCCTTTTTATTGAGAAAAGATTATTTGTTTATTTAGATCCTTTGGTACGAACAACCTTCATGTGCTGTTGGTCCAGTTGGATCAGAATTTTTCCGAACCTGCCTCCGCGTAAGAATGTAACCACACCCTCAGGGTAGGTATCTCTGATATATTGCTCAGCTTTGTATAGTGAGTCTTCATTCGAAGGCAAACCATAGGTGTTTAGCCATTCCGGCAAAAGATTGACAACTTGCTGAATGGGCATCTCAATAGGATTGATTTCGTTCGTAATCAGGGTCGTATACGCGTAACCTTTCAGGAACAGCAACTGTTGTATGTATCCCATATCCCCAGCCCGGTAGGGTGAATTGACCCCAAGTACCTCTTTTAGTTCATCCATTAACGTATGTACTTTTGGTCCAGCCATAGTACTGATATATACATATTTTCGTGCGCACTGGATCGCCTGTTCAATCGTTTCCCAATCAGACATCGCTGGGCACATTGATGCAAAGGCAACATCATATTCCTTTTCCCAGCCCTTCTCCTGAATTGATATGTCTTCAAAACGCTCTGAAACAATCTCAATATTGGACACCAAGGCATGTGGAATTGTCTCTTTCATCAAAGATACAAGCATTTCAGAGGGTTCGACCGCGGTAACCGTGGCTCCCTTCTCGGCAAAGGGAATCGTAAAGATACCTGAAGCTGCTCCAATGTCCAATATGGATAAACCTCTAAAATCTACACCCTGGTTCTCGATCCAGTTCATTATGCGTTCAGAACGCTGCTTCCCTTCTTCTGTGAAGGATTGGCGGTGATAATCCGTAGCCCAACGTTCAAACGCTTCTTCGGTGTCAAACGGGGCGCTTTTTTTCTGGTATTTTGAGTTTCTCGGCCGCTGCTTCCACGCCTCTTCCCATACGGACAAATTAAATAATATTTCTGAATACGCAGCGACATTACTTTCCTCAAGAACTTTTTCTCCAGCCATTTCACTTCACTCCGTTCTATAAATAGGAATCGAAATTCACAAGAATTAAAGCCTTTTAAAATCTACAGAGGTACAAAGTGTTATTAAGTTATAGCCATAGTCATTATAGACTTTATATATCTACAATATATCTAATAAACCTATACGTCAACATCAAATATTTAGCCTCCTCCTCAGCTCAAGGAAAACAATGCTTATCTTCTAATGAAAATAGCCCTGTGAATTGTCTGAGCAATTCACAGGGCTATACGTTATACCGGCGAGAGGACTCGAACCTCCACGGTTTCCCACTCGATTTTGAGTCGAGCGCGTCTGCCATTCCGCCACGC
>NZ_JBFOLB010000005.1:0-275736 GCF_047246825.1 Paenibacillus xylanilyticus
AAAACATTATCTAATCATGTTATATATTTAATGTTAAACATCGCACAACTGAACATTATCATTTCCATCCGAACTCACCCTTTTTGTATCCCGTAATGTATACATCTGCATAAGACCAGTTGATAACTTTCTGCCACTCTCTGGACCGGATGCTGGAGTACTGGCTGTCCTTCTTTTTTCCGACCACACCTTCCATACCCATAGCCTCTATTTGAGCGAACAAAGCCTCTCCAGCGTCTTCTATATGAGGTATAACCCCAAAGCTTTTGGATGGTAATGTGAGACTCTGTAAAATGGTTTTGCGTTCTATAAGAGGCAGCTTGCGTAGGTCCTGACCTTTATATTGCAGGATATCGAATATGGCGAAGGTGACCGATAGAGTCTTGGTCAGCTGCTGAACCTTCGAGTGATGCCGAGTACTGAACCGGCTCATGACTGCCTCAAAGTCATCTAAGCCTGTTTCCGGATCAGTACATGCTACCTCACCATCAAGAATGATGTCAGAGTCAAATGGCAGGACCAACTCCGGATACTGACGAGTGCAGTCGTTGTTGTGACGTGTATATAACCGGACATTGCCCGACTGTTGCGAATATATCAACCGGTGACCGTCTACTTTAGGTTCGAAAATGTATTGCGAATCCGAGAATGGTCCCGGTGCTGTTTCAAGTAACATTGGACTGATAAACATAAAAACACCTCAACCCAATTATAGCGTTTTGCTAGAAAGGATTGAGGCGGTAAGTTATGGAGAAAGTTGTTGAATATTTTATTTCATAAATGTACGTTCAAACCATTCAAGGGTCTCTGTTATAGTCGCGATTGCTATAACTAAAGACATTAAGGCGCTAATGAAACACCAAACTATAGAGTCGGTAACACCGTTTAGTTTGCCGTAATTCTCACCACAATAAGGGCAAATGATAGCTGTGTTTGAGATTGATCTTCCACATGTTCTACAAGACGTGGTTGTGCTTATTCTTATACCTCTTAATTTCTTGTAAATGTTGATAAACATCTTAACAGTAAAAAAGATGGCAAACAAAACTGCAATTAATATACAGAGACCTAATACAAACACACCAAAGTAGTTACTAATTTTATTCATCTGTTCACTCATACGAAGCTTTTATCCCTTCACTCAAAATTTATTCTACTAACGTACCATCCGGATATTCCTCTAATTGATTCCCCACCCAACTCCCGGCACCACGGTTATCTGATCGACTTATGTATTCAATATCTGCTCCTTCTGCTCCTTCTCCACCTTCTGCACACATTGCCATAGGCCATTCATCACGGTCATAGCCTTTCTATGTTCCTACGCCTCTCAGTGACAGTTTACGTTTGTTTTCTGCTCCATCACGGTCAATAGTGCACGTGGCTGGATGGCCACTCTCTATGGCGTTTTGGATGTGCTGTGCTGTCTCTGGATAGCGATCAGAAGGAAAGGTGATTTGAACTATTGCTTCTTATTCCTGCTGAGGTGTGGTTACTTCTGTTGTTTCTTCCTGATCCGAGTTAAACCATTGATCTCCATGATAAACGGCATAACTGATTATGATAGCCAAGATCATTCCTGCAATCTTTTTC
The DNA here is from genome assembly GCF_047246825.1 of Paenibacillus xylanilyticus. GTDB lineage: Bacteria > Bacillota > Bacilli > Paenibacillales > Paenibacillaceae > Paenibacillus > Paenibacillus xylanilyticus_B. The sequence continues at coordinate 1,594 of NZ_JBFOLB010000005.1, forward strand.
ATTCTCTGACCTCCTATTTAATACTTCGGTAGTTCCTTAAAACACTCCTTCACTTGATGCTCCAGAAGGGTATAATCGCACTTTATACGCCAGTTCCTTACAATGTACCGCTTCTCCTGTATAACGACAGCAGGGGTGTTTACCCAACCCGTACAGCGGCATTGAAGCGTACTTCTCAAACGCCTTTATACATATTAAATCGGACAGACTAGGGATTCTGTTTACCCTTACTTGCACATGATGGGACAGAAATGTTATTAGATTGGATAGATAATTAAAAGAAGATAATACCTAGTCATTTGACTGGGTATTTTTTCTGTTGAATAACGAACGTATATTCGCATATAATAGTAAAAAGCAAACAGATGTTCTGTTATCTGGAGGGATGAACATGCCAGCAAAATACCTAGGTTGGTTGGTCGAGATCATATATGAGGATCAAAGCGGGAAGATTACAAAGCGGCGTATACAAGTCAAGAGCATTCGATCTGGGCTGATTAAGGCAGACGACCTTCTGTCTGGCCAACCACGTACTTTCCGTGAATCGGGGCTGCTGGCATGTCATCCGATCAAGACGACAGCATAGGAGGTAGGCCAGATGCTAAATGATTACGAACGGAAAGTGCTGAGAATTTTGTATAACTACAAAGGGATTCGGAGACGATTTCCAACTATACATGAACTAACAGTTAAGACTGGGAGAGGCAGAGCGGACATAATGGCTGCCCTTCAAGGTTTGATTGCTGCAAATTACATAACGTGGGTAGATAAATCTGATACCGCAAACATCGTTATTCTTGAAGGCTGGGAACGTGAGAATGAGCAGCCCAAACCACCTGCAACTTCACAGTTTGAGCGATCAAATGACATCAGTTATTGGACTGAATACTGAGGAGGGAACAGATATGGCCAAAAAATTGATTGATAACGACCAGTTCGAATCTTCATGTTTAATCTTACCAGAACACAAGGTAGATTGGTTGACGCGACAAGAGCAGATACTCGAAAAGAAAATAACGGTATTGGATGATCAGGAACTGGAGCAGATCCACCGTACGTTGATCGACTCGTATAACAGACGTCTGCGCATTCGTATCACGGTTTTTGATCAGATAGAGGATAAAGTCTATGAGGGAGTCGTATCAACCATAAATACATATCTAATGGAAATCAAACTTGTCTGGGGTAATGGCGAGTACAAGTTCATAAACATAGATAAAATTATTTCTACGAGTATTTAAAAAAGCGACCTTGTCATATGACGAGGGCGCTATTTTTGTTGGTTTGCGAACACTATCTCGTAGACACACGAATTATCTAATATCAAAGTTCTGGTCCAAAGTATAGCTTCAACTTACATTCACAAAAAATATAACAATGTCCGCGAATATAATAACACAACTTGTAGCTATTCGAATAATTCCTTATGTTGCTTAACCTATATCATTACCGTCCTAATAATCCTAAAGACATAGTGTTGATCCTGATGACTGTATACTGGTACTGATGTTAAAGTATAATACTAACTATGCTATTTGTATAACTACAGCTTTAAGGACGTGAAAGTATTGAAAGACCAATTAGTACACATGCGCGACAAGTTAAATAATATAAATAAACGTAATCGTTCGATTCGCTTATTGAAAATTTACCAAAAATGGAGTTTTGACCTTTCTTCTATAGATACTTTAGAAAAAAAGGATGATGCGGAATCCATTTTGAAAAAGGTCATAGAACTGAGGACAAAAGGAAAAATCACCTTACTACAACCTTCAATAGATAATGAGAAATCCATGATCGTATCTAAAAAACTAACGGATCTCTACCGTCAAATTAAAGCAGCAGAAGATGAAACGGGTGTCCACGATTTTTACTTGGGGTATCCATTTTTATCTGGTGTTCTTCTTGATGGCACTTTTATTCAAGCTCCTCTTTTCCTTTTTCCGATTCGCCTAGAGAAAGATAACACAGCATTACAAAAATGGGTGATCCAACTTGAAGAAGGTGGACCTCAGCTGAATCGCACTCTATTTCTCGCTTTGAAGAAGTTACACCAACTTGGCTTCTCAGAAGAGATTTTCGAAGAGGCCATCTCTGTAGCAAGTTCCATGAATTTTACGGAAATTCTAAGCTTCTTGGAAAAACATCAGTTAAAGGTCCACTATTCTCCAACGGGTCTCACTCGTTTGAAGGAGTATAAGTCGAGCGACATTCCAGAAGTAGCCAACTTAACCCTGCTAGAACATGCAGTAATAGGTGATTTTCCACAAGGGGGATCAGCCATTGTCCGTGATTATGATGAACTAATTCAATTGAACGAATCCAGTTCTCTCGCATTAGTGGGGGAAATGATTGATTTTAAAAATAATGGGTCAACGGACGAAGGCATGTTAAGGAACCCATTAGAAGAACCAAACGAGCAGGTAGATATTAAGGGAGATATTTTAAATCTGTTGCAAACCGACGGTTCCCAGGAGGAGATTATACGGGAAGCTCGTTTTCAAAAAGGCCTTGTCGTTCACGGCCCTCCCGGAACAGGCAAATCCCAAGTCATTGTAAATTTAATTACGGACGCTCTACATAGAAAGAAAAAAGTTCTTGTAGTCTGTCAAAAACGAGCCGCTTTGGATGTTGTTTATCAACGGATGAGTACGCTGGGTCTGAGTGATCACATTGCCCTTGTCCATGATGAGAATATGGATCGAAAACAATTGTATCAAAAGATTACGACTGTCTTGGAACATAGCGAATTGCAATTTGCTGAAGCCGTAGACGAACTAATAAACGTCACCTCAAGGGTCGCTGATCAAGAACAACTATTGAACACTATCGCGAAAGCTCTTTACGAAAAACAGTCCTTTGGTTACAGACTGTATGAACTTTACGGTCAATCCAAACCCATTATGGATTCGAACCAAGTTATTACTTTGCAAAGCATTTCTGATCATTTGACCAAGGATTCATTACGTGAAATGGCAAATGATATATTCACGTATGGGGAGTGGTACGAGCAGTTCGGTGACAAGGACTATCCGCTGCGTGATCGTAAGAGTTTTGCTAACTTTGATATACAAAAGAAGTTAGACACAATGGAAAAACTCGAAAACTTAATTCACAAAGCCAAAACAGCCATAGAATTGATCCAAACGCTAAATCTTGAAAAGTTTACACCAGCTTATTCCTGGGAAGTGCAAAACCGATTAAACAAAATATACCCAGAACTCGAAGGAAGCCAGAAGCGTCCCCTTCAAGGATTGCGCCTATTTTGGTGGACTAAATTCACAGGTAAATCCATCATCGCCCAGGTTACTGACGGAGTTCCATTTAGAGGAACAAGTTCAGTTGAGTGGGTCCAAATAAAGCAAAGATTGAAAGTGATACACGACTTAGGGGTTGTAACAAAAGCATTAGCTGATGAACTAATTGTTTTAAATTCTTTAATTCAGGAAAAGGATGTTGTGAAGTTACAAGAGCGAGTGTCAAAAGGGGAAATTCCCGTACAAGAGTTCATCTTACTGTTACACCATTTTCAGCGTAATTTTGATGATTTAAAACTGATGGATGCTTTCTGGGATCAGACTAATAGTGAAACAAGAAGCGTTATCTTAGCCTTGCAAGAAAAAGAATGCGATAGTGACCAGTCACTCTCTGCGTTTTGGGTAGATACCTTTAAAAACTCTGCCTATGTACATTGGATCGATCTAATTGAAGCAAAATATCCAGATGTTAAAAAAATCTCTACAAATGAATTTAAGCGAATACGCCAGTCATTTGCAGAATTGTTGGAAGAGAAGCGTGAAGTATCCGCTAAATATCTGATAAATGAATTAAAAAATCATGTGAATTTCTTGCAGCTAAATAAAGGTTCATCAACGAAAGAGCTAAAACATCAAACGGGCAAAAAGAGAATGGTTTGGCCTCTTCGCAAGTTAGTTAATCATTTTACCGATAACGTATTATCCGATATTTTACCCGTATGGCTAGCTTCGCCAGATATGGTGTCTTCGATCTTCCCACTTCAAGAAGGAATGTTTGACATAGTTATCTTTGATGAGGCTTCTCAACTCACCGTTGAAAGTAGTATGCCATCAGTATACCGTGGTAAGCAAATTATCGTAGCGGGGGACGAAAAGCAGCTTCAACCGTCCAATTTATTTAGAGCAGGCTATACCGATGAGGAAGAAGATGGAGAAGCTAAATATGAAGTCGATGAGTCTGTTAGCTTACTCAACTTAGCCAAAAGACGATTTCCGGAAAAAATCTTACAGTGGCATTACCGGTCAAAATATGAGGAACTCATTAATTTCTCTAACCATGCCTTTTACAACGGCTATGTACAAATTGCACCAAACGTGACGCCGTTTAAAAACCCTCCAGCAATAGTCTGGAAAAAGGTGAATGGCAGATGGCTGAACCAATCAAACGAAGTCGAAGCCCTAGAAGTTGTTATGCAGTTGAAGCAAACTTTAATCGAACAAGATCACAAATCCGTTGGTATAATCACCTTCAATGCGAAGCAACAGTCTAAAATTCTAGATTTAATTGATAAAACCGTCTTAGAAGATGAGGAGTTTAGAGTACTCTATTCAGAGCAGATGGCTCGGGACCTAGATGAAAGACTCTTTGTTAAAAATATTGAAAATGTCCAAGGGGACGAGCGTGATATCATTATTTTCTCCATAGGATATGCCAAAAATGAAGAAGGTAAAGTATATAATCGCTTTGGCTCTCTCAACCAAAAAAACGGGGAAAACCGGCTTAATGTGGCGATTACTCGTGCCAAAGAAAGTATTATTGTGGTTTCAAGCATAGAGCCCGAAGATCTGAATGTAGCGAATACTTCTGAACCAGGCCCTAGACTGTTCAAGAGTTATTTGAAATATGCTAGAGCCGTCTCGGGAAGTCATACAGAAGACATTGCTTCAGTGATTCGAGAGATCCACGAATCCGTAAGCACACAAACGGTCCAACAATCACTGCAATTCGATTCTCCATTTGAAGAACAAGTATACCAGCAACTACGGAACTTGGGATATGAAGTGACTACACAGGTGGGGATGTCAGGTTACCGAATCGATATGGCCGTTGTTCATCCGAATGATCGTTCTAGGTATATTCTAGGAATCGAATGTGATGGGGCCATGTATCATAGTTCTCCAAGCGCTCGAGAAAGAGATGTGTATAGACAAAGATACCTGGAATCGAGAGGCTGGATTATTGAACGAATTTGGAGCCGAAATTGGTGGAGAAATCCTGTCGCTGAAATAGAACGGATCAATGAACGAATTAAAGAATTATCCCAAAAGGGGAGAGTAGAGTAATCTAAGAGTCTTGGTTCTTCCTTCTCAACTCTACATTTACGACTCAAACTGATTACTTCTCAGTAAAGCGAGGAGCAAGCATTTTAAAATCCTAAGTTTATCATTGTACAAAAGAGCCAAATACTCTAACACGAAAGGTAACAGCCAGTCGTCAGAATATAATTGCGACTGGCTGTTACCTTTCGTTAGACTCCCAATTAATTAGATTAACCTCAATTGGCATTCTGACAACGAAGTCATGATTATTTCATCGAATAAAACAAGAAATCTCGAACTTTCTTGAGGAGATGTCTAATGTTAATCTGTTTAGAAAACATTAGGGCCAAGATTTTAATGTGGTGAAGAATCTTGAATATACTCTATTGATATATTTGGAATCTTTATATATATATTGGTTTTTGGTCTGTTTCATTTTTGGGAAAGGCGGGCAAAAGGTAAAAAAATGACCTTAATCACGTAAAATAATACCGCTGTTTGTAAGCGCCATCTTGTTATGCTTAGAAGCAGGAAAAAACTTAAGAGTCGAAAGGAAGAGACAGATGGGTGCTGATAAGGAGTACGCAAAAATTGCCCAGGATGTAATTAAAGGGCTTGGTGGGAAAGAAAATATCATTTCAATGGCACATTGTGCCACGCGTCTCAGACTGATCGTTAAAGATCGGGACATCATTGATGATGAGTTTATTGAAAACGTAGACAAGGCTAAAGGGGTATTCTTCACTTCAGGGCAATATCAAATCATATTTGGAACCGGTACCGTTAACAGGGTGTACGAAGCCATGATTGGCCAAGATGTTTCATCAACTTCCAAAGCGGATCTGAAAGAAAAAGCCTCTGAACAAGGTGATAATTTCATCAAACGTATGATTCGGATTTTCGGAGATGTATTTGTACCAATTATCCCAGCATTGGTCGCAACGGGATTATTCATGGGTGTCCGAGGCTTGATTACGCAGCCGGCCATCCTCGAATGGTTTGGACTTACACCGGAGAGCATTTCCGATAATTTCTTGATGTTCACGCAAATCTTGACCGACACGGCTTTCGCTTTCTTGCCAGTACTGGTTTGCTGGTCGACATTCCGGGTATTTGGGGGATCACCGTTGCTCGGGATTTTGCTCGGGTTGATGCTTGTTCACCCATCCCTACCAACTTCCTGGGATGTTGCCCAAGGGGTTCAGGAACCACTAATGTTCCTTGGATTTATTAAAGTAGCGGGCTATCAGGGATCAGTGCTACCAGCGTTTATCATCGGTATAGTCGGTGCACTAATGGAGAAGAGAATCCGAAAAATTGTTCCTGAAGCGCTAGATTTGATCTTAACCCCGTTCCTAACTTTACTAGTTTCTCTATTGCTGGGCTTATTCGTAATTGGTCCTGTGTTCCATGAAGTTGAAGTGCTGATTTTGTCAGCAGTTACATGGATTCTGCAGCTACCGTTTGGAATCGGCGGATTTATCTACGGCGGTATAAACCAATTTATCGTAGTAACCGGTTTGCATCATGCCTTGAACCTGATTGAGATTCAAATGTTGAGTGATAGTGGCTGGAATATGGTCAATGCGATTAGTTCCGGTTCAATTGCCGCACAAGCTGGAGCGGCACTAGCTGTCGGTCTGAAAGCAAAAAGCAACAAGATTAAGTCCGTTGCCTATCCTTCTTCCCTGTCCGCACTACTGGGGATTACGGAACCTGCTATTTTCGGTGTGAATATACGTTACGGCAAGCCATTCTTAATGGGATTAATTGGTGGTGCATTCGCCGGATTCTTTGCACGGATCCTTGATGTTCAGGCAACAGGCATGTCGATCACCGTTATTCCGGGAATGCTGTTGTACTTGAACTCACAGATTATTCCGTACATTGCTACTTGCGTTATTGGATTCGGAGTCGCATTCGCCCTTACTTGGATGTTTGGTTTTAAAGAGACAGCTAAACTTAAATAAAGAAACAGGTGGAGAGAACCATGCATAACAAACTACTAGAAAAGTTGAACAGTCTTACCGTTGAAGAAAAAATTGGCCAACTGATTCAACTAACGGGTGACTTCTTTGAAGGAGATCTAGATACCGTTGTAACAGGACCACTTAAAAAATTGGGACTACATCCTAATTATAATGTGTACAATACAGGTTCCATTCTCAACGTGACAGATGCAGATAAAATTATCCGACTGCAAACAGATTATTTAGAAAAATCCAATCATAAAATTCCGCTGCTATTTATGGCGGATATCATCTACGGATTCCGTACCATCTTTCCCATCCCGCTTGCTCAGACATGCAGCTGGAACTTTGAGGCGATTAAGCATGCAGCTTCAATCTCGGCTCGAGAGTGCTATGACGAAGGTGTCCACGTAACCTTTTCTCCTATGGTGGATGTTGTTAGGGATCCCCGCTGGGGACGAGTGATGGAGTCACCGGGTGAGGATACGTTACTAGCCAAAAAATATGCTAAAAGCATGGTCTACGGAATACAGGGACAAGAAGCTGAAAGCATTCCTACTGATAAAATTGCTGCTTGCGTTAAGCACTTTGCTGCGTACGGCGCGCCTATAGCCGGAAGAGAGTACAACGCTGTAGACATGTCCGAACATATGCTGCGCGAATATTATCTACCCGGATATCAAGCTGCAATTGATGCGGGGGCCAAGCTTGTCATGACTGCGTTTAATACACTAAATGGTATTCCCGCCACAGGAAACGCATGGCTGAACCGAGATTTGCTCAGAGAGGAAATGAAATTTGATGGGGTCTTGATTTCCGATTACGCGGCGGTCGAAGAGTTAATCATGCACGGCTACGCGGAAAACGCAACTGAAGCCGCCAAACTAGCTCTGGCCGCAGGGGTTGATATCGATATGAAGACAGCCGTATATGCCAACCAGCTGGAGAGCGTAATCTCGGGTAACGAACTTTTGGAGCAACTTTTGGATGACGCTGTCTATCGTGTGTTAAAGCTGAAAAGTGACCTTGGACTATTCGAGGACCCGTACCGCGGGTTGAAGACTCGTCAGGGGCAAGCAACCCGCATTCTTTCAGACGAACATAAAAAGGCTGCACAATCGTTGGCAGAAGAATCCATCGTTTTGTTGAGAAACGAAAAGAATCTGCTGCCATTATCAAAACAGACTAAGATCGCTTTAATTGGACCCTATGCAGAAGAAAACTCTACCTTGGGTATGTGGGCAATCAAAGGTAACGAAGCAGATACCGTAAATTTAAAAACAGGACTGTTAAAACATATGGATGCAGAACAACTGTCTGTATGCAGGGGTTCATACCTCATACCTGACCATGCACGAGAAGCTCTCGGTAAGTATGTAGATAAATTGCCTGTTGAAACAAAGAGTGAGGACGCTCTACTACAGGAAGCAATCCATAACGCGAAGGAAGCAGATGTTGTTATCCTTGCTTTGGGAGAAAGCATCTATCAGAGCGGTGAGGGCGGTTCTCGCACGAACCCGACATTACCTGAGCCTCAGCTGAAGCTACTCCGTGAATTAAAGCAACTGGGTAAACAGCTTGTGGTCATCGTGTACAGCGGACGGCCGTTGATTCTGACTGAAGTTGCCGAACTAGCCGATGCTCTCATTCAAGCTTGGTATCCAGGAACAATGGGCGGGGATGCGCTGGCGAATATCCTATACGGGGTAGTCAATCCATCCGGTAAGCTCGCAATGACCTTCCCGCGCAGTGTCGGACAAATTCCGGTCTACTACAATGAGCTCAATACGGGACGCCCAGATTTACCTGAGAATGGCTCCTACCGTTTTGCAACTCGGTATATCGATGAAGTAAACGAACCGCTCTATCCATTTGGGTATGGAAAATCCTATTCTACATTTGACTGTAGCTTACTTTCCGTCAGCCAAAAAGAAATGGGCACTGATGAGTCAGTTGATATTGAGGTATCTGTGTCCAATACAGGAAAGTTCGACGGAAAAGAGACGATTCAGCTCTACATTCGCGATCGATTTGCCAGTGTAACGAGACCGGTGAAAATGCTGACCGACTTCCGGCAGATTTTCTTGCAGAGCGGCGAAACCGGAACTGTTCAGTTCTCCATTCATGAAGAGATGCTTAGATTTGTTGGAAGCCGTATGAAGTATCAGAGTGAGCCAGGTGATTTTGATGTGTACATCGGTACAAGTTCACAAGATACTCCGCTGACCTTCAGCTTTTCCCTCCACCGGGAGGAGCAATTATGATCATGACCAAAAGTGAAGCTTATACGCTGAAATACCATATTACGCCGACGCAAGGCTTGCTAAATGACCCGAATGGGCTTGTTTATTTCCAAGGCCACTATCATGTTTTCTATCAATGGAATCCCTATGGCACAGAACACAAAAACAAAAGCTGGGGACATGTGGTGTCTACCGACCTAGTAAACTGGAGCAGAAAAAAAGTGGCCTTGGTGCCTTCGAAACCGTATGACAAAGACGGCATTTATTCTGGCGGAAGTATTGTTCATGATGGAAAGCTATACTTGTTCTATACAGGTAATGTGATCCGGGACGATGGAAGTAGAGCCAGTTATCAATGCGTGGCTGTTTCTGAAGATGGCGAGGAGTTCCGAAAACTCGGTCCATTATTTGAGCACCCTGCCGGCTATACGAGACATGTTCGTGATCCGAAAGTTTGGCAAGATAGTCAAGGGACATGGTGGCTCATCGTAGGCGCTCAGCGGGAAAATCTTACAGGAGATGCGCTTATCTATACATCTGAAGATCTGATCCACTGGTCAAGTCAGGGATCCTTCTTTGAACAGGAACAGTCTTTCGGTTATATGTGGGAATGTCCGGATGTGATACAGTTTCCGGAACAGGATGTCTTTGTATTCTCTCCTCAAGGGTTGGAGGAGGAAGGGGACAAGTATAGAAACCCCAATCAATCAGGCTACATTGTAGGCCTTTTATCAGAGACAGGGAAATTTCTCGGTAAGTTGTCTGAATTTAATGAACTTGATCATGGGTTTGATTTTTATGCTCCTCAGACGTTTAAGACCGATAATCGAATCATCATGTTCGGTTGGATGAGCGCGATGACCGGAGAAATAGAGCAAGCTGTTCCAACGATCCAGGAAGGCTGGGTTCATACATTAACGATTCCAAGAGAAATGACTCTGGAAGACGGTGTGCTATATCAGAAACCCATACACGAATTACAACTGTTGAGACAACATGAAGAACATGGCGAAATTCGCAGCAACGGCCAATGGAACCTACCTTCACTTGCAGCAGAAGTGATTATGCGATTTACCAAGCTACAGGAAAGCTTCCAGATTGTGATCAGAAATGATGTTCAAATCGAATTCAATCACGAACATAATCATCTCACGGTATGGCGAACGAACTGGTTGACGAACGAGAAAGAGCACCGGAGAACTGTGCTAAGTCACCCGCTCGCAGAATTGCATATGTTCATCGAAAGCTCAAGTATAGAGCTCTTTGTAAATCAAGGGGAAGAAGTATTCTCTTTACGCTACTTCTTGGAGGATATCCAAGAACGGAGTATTCGGCTTGAATCGGCAGATATTGAAGGAGCCTTTAGCATATATTCATTGCAGAAAAGTATAGATTAGGAGGAAAATCACATGTTTCAATGGGGGAAAAACAAAAAGACACTGGATTCGCTGGATATAATAGCTCCAATTCCCGGCGAAGTTATTGCGTTAAGCCAAGTTCCTGATCCCGCTTTTGCGGGAGGCCATATGGGTGAAGGGGTAGCAATTAACCCCGCTGAGGGAAGTGTCTACGCTCCCATTGATGGGAAAATTGCTCATATCATGGACAAGAGCAAGCATGCTGTCATCATCGAGCACAAAAGCGGTATTCAGGTTCTCATCCATGTGGGTATTGAAACGGTGTCGCTCAAAGGAAATGGGTTTATACTACATGTAAAGAATGGCGCCAAAGTGAGCAAGGGTCAGCTGCTCCTCGAATTCGATATTGCCTTGATTCAAGCAGCAGGCCTGTCCGTGATCAGTCCAGTCATTGTTCCGGATGGACTGGATTCTGTGGACCGAGTAGAAATACATGACCTTCAACAGCCAAAAGGCTCTGATGATCCGGTCATGACAGTGCATTTGAAATGATAATGAGACAAGCCTTGTACTATGACGAATCTCTGTAAGGGTACAAGCACTCTAGAGAAGGCAGTGATCCCCTCCGGGGATAATCTGCCTTCTTTTTTAGTACCTTAATTCGAAAGAATTACTTGTTTGCGTGATTTACTGTCGGTATAGTATAGGTAAAAGAAGCGGGTTATCGACTTAATAAAACACGTGAGTTAATGGTTTATGGCCTTGTTAACGGAGTGACATCATGAAAAAAATGTATGAACATATTGAAATAGATCGCAAAAAGTTAATTAACCTTTTTATTTTCCAAGCCAATGATACGGAAAGAGTTATTCCGATGCATTTTCACAGCAATATGGAACTCATCTATTGTATTAGCGGAAGCTTGCGGGTATGGCATGACGGGAAGGTAATCACACTGACGGACCAAGATTTGTTGTTCATTAATAGTAATGTTCCTCACTCGACTCAAAGTCTGACTGAGAATCGTGTTCTTATACTTCACTTTACGGAATCCTTTTTTGCTAATGAACAGGTCGTCATCCAGTTGAACACATCGGAGGAACGTATGGATGAGGAGATCCTGTCTAACCTCAGAAACTTACTGATGGAAATATACAATCTGCATGTATCTACGGGTACCTACGACTATATTCTTGCACAAAGCCGGGTCATCGAATTGAAATATAGACTGGTGCATTCTTTTGGCCAAGTCGCTCATAGCCCATCTGCGACTAACAGTGCGAGACAGCAAAGAATTCAGACCATCTTGGATTATATAAAAGAGCATTATACGGAGAATATCAGTTTGGCTGAAACAGCCCGAGTATGCGGTTATTCTGAGGCTTATTTGTCCCGAATGTTTCATGAATACACAGGGCAAACATTTACAGAGTACAAGCAGATCCTATGCCTAGAAATGGCGATCGAATTGTTGGATTCAACCAATAAATCGCTTACGGAGATTTCTTATGAAACAGGGTTCCCTAACGTGAAGTCCTTTAGAAAAGCATTTAAGGAAGTAATGGGGAAAACACCTTATGAGTACAAAAAATCAAGTGAAGTACTAAAGTGAGGGACTGCAAGGATGTAGATATCTTTTGAAGAGGATTGGTTTAAAGAATTGTGTGTCGAAAATCAAGAACAAGAGTTACGATATTCATACTTTCAAACTGTAGCTGTTTACCCTAATGACGGTTTGTACTATAAAAGCTTAATATAATGATACGCATCGAAACCTACCCTCCTTTTTGGAGTTTTTTTGTTTGTGCGGTTAACATAAGAAGTGCATAATCGCTTCCGATATCAAACAGCTAAATAACATCTGCCAAGATTAAAGACTTCGTGTTCGTTAGAGTAAGCAGGCATCTAAAGAAGAATGGATGGAAAGGTCATTTACATCACTAGTAGGTGGATGAATCTTGGGAGGGATCGTTAATGGAAAAGCTAAATAATCTTGGGGAAACAGGTTATCGACTCTTGATTCATAATCTTCTAGCCACATTACAACATGACATTGAGTCAAAGAATGAGGAGGAGAAAAAAATAGCAGAGAGGATCTCTCAGCGGGTCGAGGAACAAATTGAGACTATATACCAGTATCAGATACAATCGGAAAGTCTTGTAACACACATTCACATCGTATTTAGCCTCTCGGATGCCGGCTCATTAAAAGTGACCCTTAGTAAACTCGGTATACGATCGCAGTGCCGAGTATTGGCATTTAATGATCTATTTTCAGTAGGACCTATTTATGATTTAACTACCGCGGAAGGTCAACTGCAAAGGCAGTTATGGTGGATGGAACATGATTCAGATCAATATTATGGAAACCTTCTAAACCAGGATAATCAGATGGAAAACATGATTAGGACTTTACGACAGATACCTGAGGGTAAGTCAGTTACCATTTGGTATGCGGATAATGCTCATGACCAGATCGGACTTCGCTTCGCATTATATCTATTGAAGGATCGTAAGAATTCAGTTCATACAGTAAATGTATCCGAAGTGCATAAGGACGTCGCAAAGGTTCCGGAAGAAGGCGTTGCTCCTTACGCACAGGCATTAATCAGCAAAGAGAATTACATTAAAATTGTAAAAAACTATGGCGACGGTTTTCCTCTAGATCCTGATCAGAGAAAGTATTATGAATCAGAGTGGCTGGATTTGGTTGACCAACATCATATCATTCGTTTTTGGGAAGACGGAAAAATTCAAGGCCAGGCAGAGGATGTCATTGATGCAGTTATTATGGAGTCAGTTAAAAAGCTACAAAACAAGCTCCAACCCGAAGAGTTTGTTCAAGCTGGTGCTGTCGTGAGCAAAGTCTTGCAGTACCTTCAGCAAAGTATAGGGTCTTCGTTTGTTGTGTATCGAATCTGGAGCTTAGTGAGTAATGGAATCTTGTTATTTCGAGGATTACCCGGTCTCTTGCATAATTTTTCAATACGTTCGTCTACTTGAAGATTCGATCAGATAAAGGAATTCAACGATGAAGATTTCTAAGATTCAATCAACCCAGCCTCGAGACTCAAAGATTCCCAACAGAGGTATTCTAATTGCGATCAGAGTATTAAGGGATTCTTTCATTGCGTGTAGCTCAAAAGGATTTCAATACAAGTATGATGCTAGTCGTGAGAATGAATACAAAATCAGTCAGAGAAACAATAATCTCAAATAAATCTAGTATGGAGTATATCTTAAGTTTGAGCGTAGATTGATATCTAATTGAAGCGAGCATAAACTAACTCGCACCAAATGATTTATCCATGTTTTCTTTGTAGTATTCCTTCAGCATAACCTTATTAATTTGGAGCACAAAGACTCTTATAAATTCTTGACAAGTATAGTACTTGTCAAGAAGTCAAAATATGCAATGTACTCAAAATATCGGATTTCATCCTATAGCTTTAGTCAAAATCGCAGATGAACTTTATTACTACGAAATTATAATTAAATTATAATTGAAACAAAAAATCGAAAATGCTCCCCTATATATAGCCTCATTTATGTATTAAATCCTAATTCATCTACCTTCTACACGAAGGGACCTCAACGAACAATCGCTATAAGTACAGGGGTTGTATTTATGATGATTGGAGTAATTGCAAAGTTGCTGCCTTTTGTGTAATCAAATAATGACGTTGTGAAATTTTACCTTTATAATAATAACAATGGATAACTTATAGACTTAATTTTATCGGAGTGAGTGCATGATCTATATTACGGGAGATATTCATGGAACAATGAGCGTTAATAAACGGCTGAATAGAAGAAACTTTCCAGAACAAAAACACCTGACCAAAGAAGATTACGTCATCATTGCTGGAGACTTTGGGTTGATATGGGGTGGTAGTAATGAGGATCGATATTGGCTTAAGTGGCTGGACAAAACCAAGTCGTTCACCACTCTTTTTGTAGACGGCAATCATGAGAACTTCGATTTGCTTGAACAGTACCCCGTTGAGATTTGGAATGGTGGAAAGATACATAGGATAAACAATAGCGTCATCCATTTGATGCGAGGACAAGTATATAACATTGATGGCCAATCATTTTTCACATTTGGTGGCGCAGCTTCTCATGATAAGGAATACCGAAAAGAAGGGAAGTCCTGGTGGCGCCGTGAAATGCCTTCACCAGAGGAATACATAGAAGGATTGAGCAATCTAGAGAAGGCTGATTGGAAAGTAGATTATATTATCACCCATACGTGTTCGACCAAAGCATTAGAGTATATTAAAGTTCAACGTAATATTCACATGGATGCGGATGAAATGCATTCATACTTCCAGGAAATGGAGCAGAAATTAGAATATAAGCAGTGGTACTTTGGGCATTTTCATCATGACTTTGAATTGCCGAATAATCAGCGATTGTTGTATACAGATATGATACGGATCAACTAAATCACAGAATAATCGCTTTATTTAGAGAATAGTGCAGACAATTTAAGGAGGAAACAATGAAATATTCCCCAATGACAGATATCGTGAAAAAGTTCAGTAATAATCAGAAATTTTCGTATCATGTTGTGGTGAACATATATACTCGCCAGGATAATCACGATGATTATATCAATAAAAATGTTCGTATTGGTTCAAATGAGATATTAAGTAAGGATGAACTCACAGAAAGAGCAGTTCATGTCGTTTCGGGAATCATTGACTCACAAGCGGAATTTAAGGGTTGTGAACAAGTACAAATTGTAGGAGTTACTTTGGCTGGGGCCTATGACCGTGACTTAAATGACAACTGAGATCTAATGAAATTACATAATCCTGTTTTTAAAAAAAATTTGAATTCACTATCATAACAATTGTTTGTACACGGTTTAAAGGAGGAAGCGTTACTATGGATAGGCATTTAATGGTGTCTTTCTCAGTAGGGGTGGGATCACTTGTAATGCTTGTTCTTAATCTTATTTTCTATGGAGACAGTTTTGCCACTTTGCTATTAGGAGCATCTATAGCTTTTAACTTTGCAACGATGATAAAGTACTACCCCAAAGATTTCAAGATAGCCATGAAGAAGATATTTTGGAGAGAATAGTCGATAAGATGACTTCTTTCAAAATCTTTATTCTCCAATAGTACTAGTTGGACGACATAGTGGATAAAAGTTACGTTTGTTACATAGTTGTTATTTAGATTGATATGTACCCACCAATTAAAACTGAAAGGGGTGTATCCTAATTAAAAAAATTTGGCGAGATCATCCAAAATGGTTTTTAGTTATCTGGTTTTTGGTAATGGTTGCTCTTGTTATCAATCTCTTTAAAATGAATATGGGTGTTTCCATGCTTTCGATTTCAATCTTGAATATCGCCCAAGCGATACGGAGTTGGCATAGTGAGCGTCTCTTAGCAATAGCTTTCTTAATACTAGCTGTTTTATGTATTTCACTATCAATCAATTTTTTCTTTTCTTAGTCAATCTTCATGGATCATCATCATTAGTAACATGAAAGTGTCCAAGTTGGAAGTATTTACTTCAGAGATAAAGAGCCTGTTCAATGGATTTAAGAAATGTTAAGCGGCGTTAGTGTAGTCTTGACACACCAAGCATCGAACCATTGCTGTAGATATGAATAAACATGTAGAGATTTCCAAACCAACCTAAAAAGATTAACGAGGTTTGATACACAAGAGAAGCAGTAAGAATTGTTTATTTTATCCAATAATCCATGGCCAACTCTGATTAAAGAATTTAAGAATAAAGGTGAATGATGTGCAAAATGATTACGTTTGGGGAATTTTCGTTGTTGATGAAACAATTAAGTTCCCTAATTTCTTTCCAATAGGTATCTACACTACTCGTGATGTAGCTGTGAATGAAATCAATGCTTTACCAAGAGATCACAATTATCAATTGCTTCAACTGCCACTAAATCATAACTTTGGATATATCCATAAAAAGAGCGGTACATTAGTTGGAACGGATGCGATTTTTCATGAACATTTTCATTTTAAAGATGAAAGTTAATATGTATACACTGCATTCATTTTTTTGTTGTTATTACGCATTTAAATGGGGCTGTTAATTTGAATAAGGAGAGAGTATAACTAGTGAAGATAGGTAATAAAGTATTAGCAATTGTAGCAGTTATTGCGTTTATTATATATTTTTCTTTAATGATTTTTAGAAGAACTCAGATAGGATGATAATATGCTGTCTGTAAAAAGAATATGGGAACACTGTGATAAAAGTCCTTCTACATTCTGAAGGATCTCTTCACAGTCGATATAGGATCAGTAACCTGGTTGGTTAACGTCCGCACAACTTTAGCCGTTTCTCGCCACATGTCGACGGAATTTTTTCCACTACTTTCCTTGTCTTCCTTCTCTCAGCGAAAATATAATAGGAGGAAATTGAAACACCATTACATATAAAAAGAGGGATATAAGCATGGATTCAAAACGTTTCAAGTTTATCATCGCCGCGCTAACGCTTCTACTTGTAACACAAGTGCTTGCTCCAGGTCGCTCGGCAGCAGCAGCCAAAACCATCGAACAACTGCCGGAGCCGGAATGGAGCTACACGTTACCAGAAGGTTACACTTTTTGGAACACGCTCGATAGCTTGCAAAACAAGGAACGGATGTTTATTCAACTGAGCAAGAAAGCGAAGCTTTCGGCCTCCCAGACCAAATACAGCGATAAGGTTTACGCGTCCATCGATCGCAACAATGGTTCTACGAGTTGGGTGTACGATTACTCTGACATTGCCAACGACAAACCTTTTACCGCCTCAAAGTTTTTTTCTGCTAGTAATGGCTATAGTTATTTTTACAAAATGAAAGGCGCAATCGCTTATGATTTCTCCGTTGTCGATCCGAAGGGGAAATTGAAATGGACAAAAAATATAACCGATTCGTATACGCCGTTGGTGCTCGACAGCGGTAACATTGTCATTCGTTCTTACGTCCCCCACAAGCCGACTTCCATTACCTTCACTGAGTATAACCAGGGCGGGAAACAGATACGAAAGCTAAACTTAACCAACAAATGGACTTCAGGGATATTAGAGGTACTTCCAAACGGCTATGTGACGCATGAATTGCCTGAGCAAGGCAGCATAAGTATTTACCGGAGTCTGAGTGCGCTAAAAACACCGTTAGTCACCTATACAGCTCCCAAATCGATGAAAAATCCTTATTTCGAGGTGAAGTCATTCAAAGGTGGATCCTTTATCGTTTATTTGAGCAGTAAGAATGGTAAGCTGGTCATTGGCTACGATATGAAAGGCAAGAAGAAGTGGGTGCGTACTCTAAATGTGAATGATCAGATCGATATTACGGGCAATAACTATTTGGTTCGGAACGAAAACACATATAGGCTGTATAGCAAGGACAATCAGCTTCTCGGTAAGCAGCAAATTGGCGAAATTGGCGATAAGAAGTGGATTTACCATATGACGCCTTCAGGCGAGATTACTGTGGAGAAGCAGTTTCAGTGGCAGGAGCGTCCACCTATAATTGATGAGAATCTGTTTGAGGGAGATTGGGCCAGGGAAGATTTCTACGTGCTTGACCCGGGAAATTTGCAGATCAAGTACCATCTCTCTACGCTGTGGCTCGATCAAAAGGCCGGGCACATGTATATTTATGCCGGAAACGGTGAGCTTTATCTTACGAACGAGTTCTTCGATAACACCTTGACCAAATACATACTGAAATAGCGCAGAGCGAAATAAATTCCCTGAATCAGTCTTCCACACACGCGTAATTCCTCCAGGCCATCGCCAAGTGACGTATAGCACTGGCGATGCCCTTTGAATTATAAAATTAATGTAGATTCAGTTTGTATTTTCATTCACTTCAACGCCAACAATGAAGACCGTACATAAGCTAAGCCGCTGCTCTCATTCAGAGTATGCGGCTTATTATATATGAACAGAATGAATGAGCCTAAGGACATCTAGCAATTTTGTGGTAATACTAGATCGGCCGGCCTGATTAGGGAAGGGCTGAGATGGAGTTACCCTTTACTTGAATAATTGCTTAGGCCGTTTGTGAAGAGGGAAGGGATTTTTATAGGAGCAGGGTTACTTGTTTTATTATTTTTGACTTCAGTTCTACAAAAAAATTTAATTTACTCGGTGATTAACACTTAGCGAATTCTAATCTCACCGATCTAGAGCCAAAAAGAATTGTCTTCATTTAGGTCAATGGAGTTAATTACAATTTATTATAATCTCCGTTTGGAAATTCTAGTAAAATGGTTACACATAAATAGAACTATCGCTCCTTAAAAACAGCGTCTAACATCGATTAAACTGTAGGATAGATTTAGAACTGAGGGTTGAGACAATGACAAAGATACAGATTCCTGTGAATCAAATGACACATACGGTTGGACTGTTTAAGTTAGGACACGGGCACTTGCAGCAAATTCTGGATGAATTAAACAGCCATCTTACTCCGTTGATTGGCGGATTTGAAGGGGAGACAGCTGAGCGTTTTGCCCATCTATACCGCTATGCGGAGAAAAACTTGAATAACACTCTGGAGCTGCTCCACATGGTATCCCTACGGTTGGAACAAATACGTGATCGCTTTGTGGATACCGATTCAACTATGGTTAATATCTCAGCGCTTCTCGATTATCAAGCGAACCCAAGTACACCCCTTACCAATGATCTCGTATGCGGCCCCAATGATCCACCTCCTAAACGAAGTATCGAGGAACATGTGGATGCCTTCTTTAATCAGGCTGGGGAGAATATAGCTGCAATGGGGGATTCTATTCTCCAACTAGGCAAGGATTTCATTGAACATCCTCTGGATACCGCAGGGGAGCTTTTGTATGATAATACCATTGGTACCGTTACGGATATAGGTAACGGAATTGTCTTCGCTTGGAACTATGGTTGGGACAATGGAGATACCCGCGAACAGGCAGAGAAGCAAATAGCAGCTGAGTTTGATAAAATGAGGCAAGATGGCGGGGCAGAGTATGCTGCAAATATTACAACTTCTATGCTACTTGGTGTCTTTGGAAGAAGAGTTGGATTAAAGTCCATCGATGGTAAGCAGCATCATTCACCTCATACCGATTCGGGTGGAAGTAATGGAAATGGGATGAATTCTCAAATAGATAGTTATTCTGGAGAGCCCTTTCACTATAGCCAAGAACCTACAAAAAGAGGTGGCAAAAGTATTGCAGATCAAATTACTGAACGTGGTTGGAATGATCAACGACTGAGTGAAGCTATAAATGAACCGGCAGGGACTGTAGACTGGGTTGATCAAAGAAAAGGACAGAATAATGCACCGGTTACAGTATATTATCACAAAGATAGTGGTTATGTTGTTAGAAGAAATGATACGGGAGAAATTATTCAAGTTAGTCAAGTGGATGACCCCGATTGGAGCACATACTGGTCAGATGATGATATCAAATGGGTTAAATAGATTCAATTCATATAAATAATAAATAAATAGGGAGTAGAGCATATGGTCGATAATAATACCTGGAGCACGGAGTATTCTTCTGTTGATATGCGTGCAGTAAGGTTAGTAGAAAAAAAGTGGGGTATACAGTTTCCTTCAGAGTACATTAATTTTATTCAAAAATATCACGGTGCAGAGCCTGTACAACGGACGTTGAATATTAATGGAAAGAAAGTTATGTTTTCTTCCTTCCTAACATTCATCGCATTTGATGATCTTGATATATTGGATGTATATAATGAGCAAAAGAACAATCTTCCTCTTAATCATTTTCCTTTTGCTATAGATGAGAAGGGTAACCTGTTTTGCTTTAATTTCAGCAACTTGCCTTCTCCTAGTATTAGTTATGTAGAAACGATACGTTCTGACAACCCTCTGGGTACTTATACCGCAGCAGACTTTACGGAGTTTATCCAACAATTTAATTAGCTGATCTGACTTCAGTATGGCTAGAATCTATACTTGATTCCTGTGCTCAATGAACACAGAAATCATTATAAATGAAGTAGGTCAGCGAAAGCTACCTTTACATTGAATAGTCACGTGATTTTCCTGGACTCTAAAACTAGTGAGCATACGAGAGACCAAAAGATCAAATTTGCTATATTTTGAAACTAGAGATGAACTCTCCATGGCCAAAATGATTTGTATTTAGGGAAAGCTAAACTGGTGTCTTACCTGCAGATAAAAAAAATCATTATTAAAACGGAAAAGATTAATTGAGTAGCAAGCTGGCCTTATCTCCGCGACAGTACTTTACTACTTAGGCCAACTGCTTTTTTTGTATCTATAGATGCAGTCACAATACGGAGTGAATGTACAAGCAATATAAATCCTAACTTGAGAAAACACAAGGCACTTAAAAAAGATGAAGTCAGTATGGCGATAAAAGCATAGGAAGAAGGCGAACGGTTGTTAAATTTAACTCCTGAAGCGGAATTAAAAAACTTTTTTCGACTTGTACTTCTTTCTACGATATGAAGTTTTCAGATGGGGTCCAATCTGGAATTTAAAAACCAAATTAATGTAAAGATTACATAACGAGTACAATCAAGTTTATTTAGTGTTATAAAATAGAAAAAATGGTCATTTAGGGAATGCTCTCAAAAACAAATAGAAATTGAAAGGGGATGTAGCGGATTAAAATGAAATTGAAAATTTTCCTAAAAAACTTCTTCGGATTCTTCATACTTTCTAGCATAGTGTTTATCGGAATAAATATGCTTATATGGCATCGGACTTGGGATGAGCTTGACCATTGGGTAAACATATTGAATGCTGCGATAATCAGCTTAGTTATAGGTATTTCAAAGGCAAGAAATTAACCCTCTTTACTTAATCCCATAAATGACTATAAATCGCTTAGCATCATTTGCTTATCCACCCACGATATTTACGTACCAATCGATAAATAAATGCCTAGTGTCTCTTTTTTCACTGTCTACCTTGAGGGGATAATATTACCTCGGAATAACAGGTATGGGAGATAGCCATTGAAAATATTGAGGTTAAGAAGGAACATGTTACCGTATATAACTTCAAGGTAAAGGATTTCCATACGTACTTTGTTTCCAATTTAGGCATTTGGACACATAATGCTTGTTGGGGTAAAGTAAGTTACGATGACTTGAAGAAACTTGCTAAGGCAGACCAAAGTGATATTAGAAAAATCTATGGTGACGCAAGGGATGCCTTTGATTTCTTCAAGGCACAAGTGAAAGATTTCAAGGAAGTAAAACCAGGCACATTCGTCGGTAAAGATGCGAATGGAGTAACGTTTACGTATAGGGCGGATTCTAAATCAGGTCCACCAACAATTGACGTAAATGGTGTAGGTGGCGTTAGAAAGATTAAATTTTACCGGAGAACTAATTATGATAAAAAAAGTGAATCTTGATAGTATACCTGAACTGGAAAAGGTGTTTCAAAAAGTATTCAAAAGTAAAAACCCCTTTGAATCTGTATTTGCAAATGAAGTTGAACAGAAAATTATCTTGTTTCCAACTGACGGTTATT
Organism: Paenibacillus xylanilyticus; assembly: GCF_047246825.1. Lineage (GTDB taxonomy): Bacteria > Bacillota > Bacilli > Paenibacillales > Paenibacillaceae > Paenibacillus > Paenibacillus xylanilyticus_B. The sequence continues at coordinate 23,970 of NZ_JBFOLB010000005.1, forward strand.
ATCTTAATGAAAAGCAATATAATGCACTTATGAGTGCAATCCTTTCAATTAATGAAAGTAAATTCATTATCTCTGAAATTGAGGGGGATTGCTTTTCAAAGCCTTCTAATGAAGAGGATTATCAACATGGGCATTGGGTAATAGACACTAACACAAGTTACAATGATTATTGCAATTTAACACTACCTTTAGAAAATGCCATCTATTCTACTAATGGTAAATGGGGCGTAATTATCTCACATGAAGAACATGCACTTTTAGGTGGAGACGGGTTGTTTGTATCTACCTTCAAATTGAAATTCCCCGACTGGAGTTCAAGCAAATCTGAATTCTTAGAGCAATGGGAGACTAATCAGAGGCAATATAATTCTAAAACTGATTGGATACCTGGTTTCCTTCAACAATTTGAATAACTTTGCATCGACCTTGGGGGCAATCCTCAAGGTCTTTCTTTTACCCCCACCCAGTGCCGAATGAATCGGGTGGCTAAGACATGATGAACTTAACGCCCACTATCCCCGTATGAGATATTCTCAAAACCCCTGTACGCACAATTTCTTTCAGTTAGCTTGAATTTTATACCCCTTGTCAGTTATCTTCTGACTCGCTTGTACCTCAAAATCATCAGTTACCATCGTATACAGTCCGAATTTCCTTATCTTCGTTTTCTCCCGTTTTTCTGAAATAAAGAGCAAATGCAAATAAATCCGCAACAAATAGCATTACCGACACGATAGGGAGGATGAGAAAGAATAATAGCAACTATTCAGATGCATAGCCCGACTTTTATAGTGTGTGGGAAAGCAGTCAATTATCATTTTAGTCCGCAACTAACTGTCAATATAGAGCGATGGTTACTGTGAGAGAACAATCTGGTAACGTGCCAGTTGACATATACAGGTAAGGCAACGTGAAGGCTAGCCACCTTGCCCTCTAATTATAGACGGAAATTCGTTAAAAAATTTCCGCAGGGGGCTAAGCATGGAAGGAGTAAAGGTTTCGATTGACCGTATTGTAGTGGACTTTACGAATGTGCATTGGACGTTTTTCAATCCGCTTCGTCAGTGGCTTTGTGATTTCTACAACGCTGCGTGTTATGTTAAGGACAAGGGATTCAAGTACCGTGTTCGAGTCAGAGAGGGTAAGTATTGGGCATATCTTTCGTATCAGCTTGTTTATGCCCGACTGGCAAGGAAGCATACGCTTCGGCTAGAATGTCCTCCCGACTCTTTGGTTCACTTTCAGTCTTGGATTTCAGAGATTGGAAACCATGCAACAGAAATACTCTATGTTCGCTCTGATGTAGCATTCGACATTCCGCTGCCTTTGAGTGAAATGTTCGTCCTGTCCTTGACGGGGCGGAATATGAAGAAGAGGAAGGGGACGTTCTACTCCAACAAGCGACATCAGCGGCAAGTAGCAGGATACTGCCGAGTGTATGACAAGAAGATGGAATTGCTACAAAGGCGTGGGGTGAGAATCGAAGACGAATTAACGAGGTTTGAAATCGTGTATAAGCCTGATGAGAAAATCCCTATGAGCGTTCTAGTCCAGTTTCCGCCCCAATTCGATAGGCTTTATCTGTGTTCCCAAGTCGTTGAACTTGAGCAGATGAAACCGAAACTGCAACAAAGAGTCAATGGATTGATGAGCGGCGAACTGGAACAGAAACAAGTAACGGGGTATTACCGCAGAGAAATCGAGAAGCAAATGCGGCAACGTCCTATATTGGACTTCGATAGAGTGGCGGAAGAGCAATGGGAGGATATCATAACGATACCTTGTGCCATATTGGGCGGCGTGGTGAGCAAAGTACCAGTTGCGTTATGACTTACTCGTCCTCCATAACAAGCAGTTCATGGAGACTTATGTCCAACGTTCGACAGATGTGTTCCAATGTGTCAAAGAAAGCAGTAGTCACGTTATCTTGGCATAATCGGTTAATGGTATTTGGTCGTACTTGCATTAGTCGGGCTAGTTCACGTTGCGACATGTTTCTATCAGCAAGTATCTCTTTAAGCCGTATTCTGATTGGCATGTTGTATCTCTCCTTCAACGTCCGACCGGTGAAGGCAAAACAGTAACCTATAGCTACAACGGGGATGGTTTGCTGAGAAAATTAACATCAGAAGAAATGAATGAAGAATTGGAGCTGGTACCGCATTGGATGAGACCTGAAGCAGAAGAAAATGTATTAAAGTTTAGTAAAGATACAGAAAATCAAATAATAGATATTGGAATTTATTTTAGCAGTGTATTGCTGCATTCATCCAATCAATTGAAATGGATGGTAATTCATAAGCCACGGAATCATGTTGATGTTAATCAACCAGTACTGGCTGGGACAGGGAAGATACGATTGAATCCGATTCGAGTCGTGGATGTTTGTGCGGCAAGGGTCTTAAATGATGCTGGAAATATAAAGATGTTAAGTGATCTTTATGTTTGGTGGAGAGAAAAATTGTTGAATCACTGACCATTTAATAATATGTACCCTATAGTTTAGACTTACGTAAAAAGTCGCTCTATGGGGTATTTGCTCTATCGTGCTATACAGATCTACTAAGTTCTCTCCACATAGACCTTAGGGGTGACTTTACTAAACATTACTAAGATACTCAAAACTAAGGATTGTCTTCAAACTGATAAGATGGTGAAACATGGGTTGATTATACTACAATAGCCAAACCAAACGGAATCTCCCGACTCAAACGACATAATGGGTGAGCGAGGGTGGTCGTTCTGGTGAGAAGCTGACTACATCTATCACATACGATACAAACAGCATGGTGACGTCCGAGAAACAAAGCACTGGACAAGTTCACCGTGTATCCGCAAGGATTGTCCGTTTGCATCAGTAAGGGTACAGCGCTGTGGATCGAATGGCCTTTAGTTATGCGTCGAACTGTTTACTGGAAAATGTATCCTTTGGTAAAGGTCTTTGGAGGCTCCTTGGGGAATTCCAATAATAATACCAGTAATATAGAAGGGACGATTCCATTGGATATCACCAACATACTCAAAAAAGAATTAGCTGAGAGACTTCAAAAACTATCATTTGAATATCAAAATTCATCAATAAACCCATGGATTTTCGTTAGATCAAGAGATGGTTTTTCAAAAGAGATTATTGAAATTGATTTGAGTGAATGGGAATCATACGCTATCCGTTGTACCTTTCAAACTGACCTCAAGTCAATAGCAGTACCTCAACTTGCTGAAGGTACAGTTCGTGAATGGTATGTTTATAAAAACGAAGAAGAATTATGTTCTATTCTCAAACTATTCGGAGAAATAACGGAGAAATTTGGGTTAGAATGGTTCGAACAAAATGTAGCCAACCAACCTTTTACAATACCTAATTACCTGGAAAATGATTGGTTAAAGTCTACTGATGATTTCATACAGACAAATCAACTCGAATTAGAAAGTTCTAGTTCACTGGTTAAACTGGATGAACTAATTGCACGGGGGCTGAATCAAAATGAGATTTATTTAGTGGGCTATTGTTTTGGAGAGATGATTGTTAAGCATTTTGGAGCAGTTTGGGAATTTGACAAAGAACAAGGCCCAATGATCAAAAATATTGGAGGTCTTCCAAAGTTCAATAAAACTCCACATAATTTGGTGGGAGCTGTATTGAGTCAAAACAACTTGACTCTACAAAGGTATTATAATGATATTAAGTTTGTAGTAGATCAATTATAACCACAATGTTCATTAGCAAGAAGTTTTAATGGATAAATTTATACAGCATATCAAAGTAGTCAAAAAATGTCGAGGGACAAGAACATAGTCCTATTGAAGTCGCTATTTTGGTCATAACCCTGTCAAGTTAGACAGTGAAAAAAAGACGATTTTAAGCTACGGCCGTTTCCCGGTATTCCACCGGGGAACGGTCGTTTAGTCTTTTCTGGAATCGGTTCTGGTTATAGAACAGAATATATAAACATGCGTATTAAAGAAGCGAAATGTCGGACTGAAACTAGCAGTTATGGATAAGAACTTGTACATGTACCGATAATATCAATGGGCATAGCGATGTAGTTGGACTTGTGGATGATGCTGGTCAAGTGTTGAACGAGTACACGTATGATCTGGGGTGTACCACTCACAACGGAAGAAACGGTTCCAAATGTTCTTCGTTATGCAGGAGAGTATTGGGATGAGACGGTAGGACTCCAATAATTACGAGCTCGTTGGTACGACCCGGGTATAGCACGGTTTATTGGCGAGGATACGTACGAAGGTGAACTGAGTGATCCGTTAAAGTATGTGGATCCAAGCGGCAATATGGCTGATCCTTACTATGCTCAGGAACTCAGACATATGCTGAAGGATGCTAGAGCGAAAGGTTTTAAAATAAACACTTCAAATTATAATCTGTATAAAAATACAATTCGAGATCGTTACGGCTTTAACTCTTTTTTAGATAAGAATCGGTATAATTACTTGTATGATATGGCATTGGGTAAAAGCCCTTATACTAAGTCTGCAGGTAATATTAGTTGGGCGACTGAACAGTTAGTAAGGCGTTGATTAAAGGAAAAGAAGCAGAATATGTTGCAGCGCTCGCAATGGGTTTTGCTGGTGGTAAAGTTAGCGGTTCAAAGAAAGGCCAAGGCGGAGCTATCAGTCCAACGGCTAAAATTAGTTTCAAATCAGATTTATTTAAACGGTACGAAGCTCATATGTTTTTCTCAAGATCACATTAAAGGTGGGATCATGAAGCTTGGGAAAGATAGATTGTCTATTTTTAACAGTGTAACTAGTAAGATAGGTAAAGTTGATCCTAGTAAAATTAAAACAGGTTCAAACCAGATGTATGCAAAAATCAATGGCCACGATGTAACAATTAGGTTTTTCGCCGACAAGAACGGCATGATTATTAATGTAGATGCCTTTATGGGCAAGGCTAAACGCCCACTTGGTAATCTTATTAATTAGAAATGAGGAATATAATGGATAATTCAACCATCCAAAATATTGTCAGTGAGTTAGTGAACCAGTCAACTGGAGAGTCTCTGGAGGAAGCAGAAAAGTTAATTATTAACTACTTGGATAAATATCCTCATGACATAGATGCATGGGTGAGAGTGGCTATATTGCAAACATTACCTCCCTTCGGAGATTATCAAAGAGCTGCATTATTGCTAGAGGAAGCTATTGAATATCATGGTAGTGTTTCCCCTTTGACAATTCTTTTAAGTTTCTTTAGTGAATGGTTTTTGGGTGGAATGAATGACAGGCAACTTGAAAATGTTGTGAATACGATGAAAAATTCCAGTGATCCAAATACGAAAGCAATTATAATGTATTTGATGGCATGGCACTACGAATCTACAGACACTAATAAATATGTGAATTTTTTAAATGAATCAATTAACACATGTAATTATCTTGTGATGAATTTGGTTGATTTAGGAAATTACTATCTGCAAAATGGAGAACCTGACAAAGGAAAACGATTAATTCAGAATGGATTGGCTAATGTTAGACTTATCTATAAAGAAGATGAGTGTTATGAAGACTATGACTCACTAGATGTAATTAGGTTTATTAATGAACGTATTACTGGCGTCTTTATGACAGAGGATAGATATTCTTCAATTGTTGATTTAATTTAGCTCTAACTAAGTTGTTTCCTCGGAAGGAACATTGTTTTAGAACATAGCCGATGAATAATTTGCCCCCTATAATAGACAAAAAAGTAAAACGATTAATTTGTCTATTATAGGGGTTTTTTTATGGCGAAATAAGAATAACATATGATTAAACTCTATAGAAAATAAACATTGCTACTCTGTTAAATAACGAAGGTTAACAGGATATGAATGAAAGGGAGCGTCAAGAATTTGTGTAAATAAAACAACCTTTTCATGTCGTAGAACGATATTATTCTGTAGTGATAAACATAACTAGCGTTTCTGCACGTGCTTGATCAAAACCGATATGACAACGGGTAGAAAAACGTTGGTTGTAGTCCTCAAACTGGGGAGTCAACGTTTCCCAAGGAACGACCGCCATTCATCAATTCGACTATGAATACGATGGAAACAAAAACATCACGTCCCGTACTCAGAATGGGACAAGCGATCAGTTTACGTATGATGAACTTAGTCGCATCCAAACGGAATCGGGTTCGCAACAGGAAACATACACGTATGATTCGAATGGCAACCGGTACAGTACCGGAAGTGGTAAGGTATACGGACTGAAAGATGCAGAATATACGTATGACAGTCAAAATCGATTGGTTAAAGCAACCGGGGAAGGAAAAACAGTAACCTACAGCTATAATGGGGATGGTTTGCTGTATGAACGAACTGAAGGCGATCAAACCATCCGATATTACTACGATGAGGAAGCCAAGCTTATAGCGGAAGCCCAAGTGACGTCCGGGAAAGCTGAACTGACCTATGCTTATTTCTATGACCTGTATGGTCAACTGTGGGCACGTCAAGACAAGCAAACTGGAAAATTGGAATACTACCAGTTGAATGGTCACGGCGATGTTGTCGGCCTCGTAGACGAGGTAAAGTTTTGAACAGCTATACCTATTGGACCATTAACGACGGAGGAAACTGTACAGAATGTACTTCGCTATGCGGGAGAGTATTGGGGTGATACCGTAGGGTTACAATATTTGCGAGCACGCTGGTATGATCCAAGTATGGCACGGTTTATAGGTGAGGATACGTATGAAGGGGAACTGACGAATCCGCTGAGTCAGAATCTATATACGTATGTAGAAAATAATCCTTTAATTTATAGTGACCCAGGTGGAAATTTTAAAATAAGAAGTGCCGATTTTCTTGCTCTGGAATCTTTCGGTATAACTGTAGGCGACTATGTACAAGGAAAAAAACTCGGGGAATATGACTATGAAAGAGCTAAAGACAGGAAAGCCTTAACAGCAGCAGAAAGATACGTAGTTGATATGTTACGGCATGGGGAAAGATGTTTATTTAAACCCTGCGAAGGTAGATTCAAAACAATATGACTTTAAAATTAACGGATATCACAAGGTTGAATTAAAAACTGCCAAACCCGATAACGGGGAATTTAACATGACTAGTGCTATGAGTGCGATAACATATGGAATTGAAAAACAAGGAGCGTATGTCGCTATATATGACTTAACATACTTTAATGTTGAATATATTTTAGAAGATATAACACTCTTAGCACCAAACTTGCAGACCGGTACAAAGAAACAACAATTATGTATGCAATTCAAGTTTGGACAGATGAAGGAATTCACTATTTTGATTGGAAAGCTGGGAATAAGAATCTAATAATTAAGATGTAGGAGAATACATTGTAGAAAAACAGGAAATATTTATGAAGGGTTATCTAAATAGAGGTATCAAGATAACTTTTCTTGATAACTTAAATGTAATTGGTATGTACATTAATTATTATACTTTTAATAATGTTCTAGTTATTTTACCAGAAGATGCTCATGATGATACACGATTACTGATTCCGTTGAGTGCAGTAAAAACGATAGGACCTTGGGATCTTGAACATGATGTACTTGAAGATCTCTAATAAACCTAGAACATTTGCATGAAATGATTGAAAACCTACAGACCACATGCGAGTTTAGGAACTGACCCCATGACGTGAGACTTATTAAAACACCTTCAAGTGAATGAAACCTTGACATAAAATAAGGAGATCATCTTGAAGGTGTTTTTAGCATTGGCAACTAGACCCGGTTCATCGTTGCCAATTCACCGTGTACCAGCAAAGATTGTTCGTTTGCATCAGTAAGTGTATACCCCAACCATTGCTGGGTAATGTTTCCATAAAGGTTCTGGTCTAAATTATGCGCTCGGAAAGCACGGAGGATCTGGTCCAGCTAATAAATCTCAATTTTCTATTTCTCGCGATCAAATAAAAAAATTACTACAAACGAAAAAGGTAGTAAACTCACCAGTAACGATTTCTCCAACATCTGGAGATTTTGTTCGTCAAGTTAATGTTGGATACCGAGTGGGAAACTTATCGATTAACCGGGGTGGATCGTCTACAAATAATTTAACAGTTATCACCGACATAAAAGGTAATCTTGTCAATACATTCCCAGGTGGGTTAGGATTTGGAGAGTGATCGTATTTTTAGAATTATATTGGAATCAATTGATGGTACACTTATAGATGAGTTTTCCGAGAAAAATAATGTTAATTATTTACAGAGAGAAGAACACGAATTTGAAATTTTAGGTGAACTTTCGGTATGTAGTTACGACGTATTCTCATCAAAAGAAATGGACGAACTAGTACTAGAACTTCAAAGATTGAAAATAATGCTCCAAAATATTAACGAAATAAATCATGTTAGTGAAATAATATTATTATCGAATAAATGTAAATTGACCCCTGGTAGCAGATTAATCTTCACCCCTTTTTAAGTTGTATCAAATATAAAACTTAAGTGTGCTCTCTAGGGACTGCACTCCTTTTGTGAGACAGATTCAAAACGCCTTGCAGCAAGTCTAAGCAACCAGTCTTCGGAAATCCATCGGAGACTGTTTATTTAGTTTCGTTTAAATCGGATCGAGTTATAGTGAGTGATGTAGTTTCGAACGTTCTGAAGGGCGATGGCCGTTGTTGTAGACATCAGATATTTGAAGGTAGAACGTTTCAGACTTTTAGTGTGGAATGAAACGACTCTATGGAGGCACTATCAGCTGGCGTTCCTTAACGGACCAGGCCAGCTTCCGTTTGATCTGACACGTGTCTATGACTGTGCTAGAGCAAGTGGACAGCTCGGCGTTCAATACGACGAAACGACACAAACCTATTCCAATGTAGTCACGCCACGTAAGGAAGAGCTCAATACGGGATTGGGACAAGGGTGGCGCTGGGATATACCCTACATGGAAACTCGCGGGGATGAACGCTATATTCTAATTCCAGGTGTAGGTTATTATCGCCTAAACGCTAATCTTGAACTTGAAGGTTACGTTTGGAACGATTTAACCGTGAAGCAAGATACGACAGTGACCGTGGATGGTCAGTCCAGCAGTTATCGTTTGTCGATCCGGAATGGCTACGATTATTTGTTTAACGGAACCGGAGAGTTACTGCAAATTACAGATGGTTACCGGAATACGGTGGATTTTCAATATACAACATTGGATGGAAACCAAGTCATCTCCCGGATTCAAAATAGCGAAGGTCAGGCACTGACTTTTGCTTATGACAGCCTGAAGGTTACCGTACAGCTTGCCGGAACAGACCGGAAAGTAACGTATACACAGCGTGAAGATGAGGGCATTCGCATTTTGCGAGAGTTTACCGATGCACTGGATCGGACAACGACGTATACGTATTACTATCCGGAATCCAAATTCAATTTCCTGCCTGAGCTGCAAAGCAATCAGAATGCGCATGGTGTAATGCATACTGCTTTATTGTCACGAATTACAAGTCCATCTTCTGCCATTACGGATTATGCATACATTCCAGCGATTAAGCAAATGGGAGAAGCTTCTTCCTATTTCGTCTTTAAAGTCAGAGAGCGCAAGAGCCATTTCAGTACGACCGATGGCGAAGGCACGTTGGACAAAATCAACTTTGAGTATTCTGGAGAAGATATGGACTCCTATGGTCAATCAGCCACATGGACAACGAAAGTAAACGCCGCACATACCGTGGATACGTGGGCGTTCTCCAAAACGTATGGCGCTGCCACTGAGCCTGACCTGATTTTTGCAGATCAACATACATTAACTGGTGATGACGCAACCTATACCACGACATTTCAATACGACAGCCAAACGAAACGGAATCTCCCGACCCTAATGACAGAGTGGGTCAGTGTAAGTGGTCTTTCTGGCGAGAAGCTGACTATGACTATGACATATGATACTAACGGTATGTTAACGTCAGCGAAGCAAAGCACAGGACAGGAATCCACCTTTGCTTATGAAACGGGAAAATCCCCCTACCATTGGGTTAAACCTGTTCGAAATACTACAAAAGTGAACAGTACGTTGGAGCAGTATAGTGAAACAACATACAATAATCAAGGTTCCATGTTACGTAGCACCATCAAAAACGGATATGGCGGACAAGTACTCTCCGATTCAGAAGTGAAGCTGGATGATAAAGGCCGCGTCATCAGCAAAACCAACAAAGGTGGTACGCTGGCCAAAGATCGTACTGTGACACTCATTTATCAACTGAGTGCAGGGCATCTGTTGGAATCGACTTCGCTGAACGTGCATAATGCCGCTGGCAAAGCAGAATCTCTAGTGGAGTCGTATAGTTATACGTCTGCCGGTCAACTGGAGACAACGACGAACGCTGCCGGTGAACAAGAAACGAAAAAATATGATCAAATTGGACGTCTTCTTCAGATTCAACATGCCGATGGTACGCAATCAACGAACTCATATGATGATACAAATAACATCATTACAACTATGTCAGCCGACGGCTTAGTCACTTCACAGCGGTTTAATCCGCTTGGTCTACTTGCGGAAGAAGAAACTGCGGGTGCAACTTATAAATATGCCTATGATGGTGAAGGCAATGTGATAGCTTCGGAAGATGCCGAGGGTAATGTGACGAGGTATGTGGTCAACGCGTTTGGACAAAAAACGGAGACTCAATATCCAGATGGAACCACGGAGAAAACAACCATCGATCCTGTTGGACAAACCGTTACGTATCAGGACGCTTCAGGGTATCAAACACGCGAGATATTGGATATGCTGGGACGTACGACAGCATTAGAGGAGTATCGAGACGGCAAATTTACTCCGTTACAACAAAGTGAGTATGACCTAAGCGGAAACGTGACTGTGTCCATTGATGGTAATGGGGAGCGTACAACATACACGCACGATGCACTTGGACAAATCTCAACGGCAACCACGCCAAAACAAGAAACCAGTCGTTATTTTTACAACTATCTGGGGCAAGTGACCCAAGTTGTTTCTGCTAACGGACAAACGGTGACCAAACAGTATGATGAACTGGGTCGGGTCATCAAGCAGACCCCACCGAAGTTGGATGGTTCTGCGACTACCTTCTATTATGATAAAAAGAGCAATTTGATCAAAAAGCAGGATCGGCTCGGGAAGATCACCGAGTATACGTATAATAGCGACAACATGCTTACAGGGTTCAAAGGTCCGGATACGTCTGTATCGTATACTTACGACGAGATGGGCCGTAGAACGTCGATGACGGATGATCACGGCAAAACGACCTATTCATACCGTGATACGGATGGTATGCTCAGTGGGCTCGCCTTCCCGGATGGAACCGAGCTGAAATATGAAAACAATACCCAGCAGCGGTTAGGATATACCCTTACTGATCCAAACGGACAATCCTTGCGGGTACACGGTGAATTGGACATGATGAATCGGGTCACTTCCATGGACATCACCTCGGGAACAGGGAGCGCTTCAGTATCGGCCCAGACGCCTGTGGATCGAATGACCTTTAGTTATGCGTCGAACAGTTTGCTGGAAAACGTATCGTTTGGGAAAGGCCTTAGCACAAGCTATCAGTACGACGGATATGATCTGTCAGGAGTCTCCGTTTCCCAAGGAACGACTGCAATGCACCAATTCGACTATCAATACGATGGAAATAAAAACACTACCTCTAGAACTCAAAATGGTACAACCGACCAGTTCACGTATGACGAGCTCAGTCGAATTCAAACAGAATCTGGTACCGTGCAGGAGACGTATACGTACGATGCGAATGGCAACAGGTATACTACAGGCAGCGGTAAGGTATACGGTCTGAAAAATGCAGAGTACACGTATGACAGTCAGAATCGGTTGGTCAATGCGACTGGTGAAGGAAAGACAATAACGTATAGCTACAACGGGGACGGTTTACTGTATGAGCGCACCGAAGGCGACCAAACTAACCGTTATTACTACGATGAAGAAGCTAAACTGATGGCGGGAGCCCAAGTGGCGTCCGGGAAGGCTGAACTGACCTACGCATATATCTATGATCTGTGTGGAAAACTATGGGCGCGCCAGGACAAGCAAACTGGAAAATTGGAATATTACCAATTTAATGGTCATGGTGATGTAGTCGGACTTGTGGACGATACTGGTGAAGTGTTGAATGAGTATACGTATGACATCTGGGGAGGACCACTCACAACAGAAGAAACGGTCTCAAATGTTCTCCGTTATTCGGGCGAGTATTGGGATGAAGCAGTAGGGCTACAGTATTTACGAGCCCGTTGGTACGATCCAGGCATGGCTCGATTTATTGGGGAAGATACGTATGAAGGTGAACTGGAAGACCCGTCAAGTTTAAACTTGTATTCATATGTAAGCAATAATCCATTGAAGTATGTAGATCCAAGTGGGCATAACAAGTTTGGAACACAAACTTACGGCAATTATGCTCATACAGCTTTACAGAATATATTTAAACTAATAAATTTATTCACTAAAACACCTATTGCATTTACTGAAAAAGGTGTTAATCTAACTAATGGTAAAAGAGGAAGAGTAGATCTAGCTTTACAAGTAAGTGAACATCAATATGAAATTTATGAACTCAAACCGATAACTTGGGCTAATAATGCAAAATTAAGTGCTACAGGTAGGGACCAATTAAAATCTATATCACTGGGATAATTGTAAATGGATTCAGGGGAGATACCATAGCAACAGCAGTTGCTGGGACATCATGGAATCCTGATAATACTTCTATTCCAAGCCCATATAATTCAAAGAAAGAAATCGTCTATTACACATACTATGCGATTCATCCAGGTATGATATATTATGGGGAGAGGGATAAGAATAAAGTTAATCCTAATAAACTTCTAATTGAAAACATACCTGTCCCGAATGAATTTGACTTAATTGAAATTCTCAATAGAGTATTTTCTGCGGAATTTTCTCCAAATGGTTCTTTAAATCCAGATGGGACTATTAAGAAAAAAAATAACTTTGGAGGCTTACCTGCTCCTTGGGGAATTCCGATAATAATACCAGTAATATAGAAGGGACGATTCCATTGGATATCACCAACATAATTAAAAAAGAATTAGCTGAGAGACTTCATAAACTATCATTTGAATATCAAAATTCATCAATAAACCCCTGGATTTTCGTTAGATCAAGAGATGGTTTTTCAAAAGAGATTATCGAAATTGATTTGAGTGACTATCAATCTTACGCTATCCGTTGTACCTTTCAAACTGACCTCAAGTCAATCAGTAGTACTCAACTTGCTGAAGGTACAGTTCATGAATGGTATGTTTATAAAAACGAAGAAGAATTATTTTCTATTCTCAAACTATTCGGAGAAATAACGGAGAAGTTTGGGTTAGAATGGTTCGCAAAAAATGTAGCCAACCAACCTTTTACAATACCTAATTACCTGGAAAATGACTGGTTACAATCTATTGATAATTTCATTCAGACAAATCAACTCGAATTAGAAAGTTCTAGTGCACTGCTTAAACTGGATGAACTAATTGCACAGGGGTTGAATCCAAATGAGATTTATTTGGCGGGCTTTTGTTTTGGAGAGATGATTGTTAAGCATTTTGGAGCAGTTTGGGAATTTGATAAAGAACAAGGCCCAATGATCAAAAATATCGGAGGTCTTCCAAATTTCAACAAAAGTCCACATAATTTGGTGGGAGCTGTATTGGGTCAAAACAACTTGACTCTACAAAGGTATTATAATGATATTAAGTTTGTAGTAGATCAATTATAATATAACCACAATGTTCATTCGCAAGAAGTTTAATGGTAATATTAATTCAACAAAACGCAAACACAAACAAACCGCCCTTATAAAAGATTTGGGTTGTACGCACATCAATTGCTTTAATTTTATATTCTAAATAACGCTACTTCTATACATCAAACAGGTTGATTATGGTCAGATACCACCGTAATTGACCTGTTTTTTGTTACCAAAATATATCGCAACTTAATAATATGCCGCCCTTATAAGAAAGATGAACTAACAATAATCTTCATCGTATAGGGTAGATACCTTCACTATTAAGAGTAGGACGGCTAAAACGAAAGTTATTTCATATCGATGCACCGATTTAAGTCAACTCTTCTTCATTCCGCCAACGCCGATATAATCGCTTAATGAAACCCATTGGCTTCAATATCACCATAGAGTTGGCTTTGTATCTCTACTCAAGGGGTAACGAACGAATATATCGATTCTCTCGTTAACTAGGAAAAATGGATTCGATCACAATGTTGACGTTAACCGAGGAAGAGAATGGTCTCGGATGCGGAAGCGAGTTTAGCTCAGCTAGATATTGCCAGAATGGCGCTTGGATGCAGTTCGCTAGCTAAGAAGGGCTCCATGAAAATCAACAAATTGGGAAGCAAGTCGGACCATAAACGAGAGAAAAAGGAGTTACGGAAAACAACTTGAAACACTCTCTTTATCGAAGTATAAAAAGAACTGTTCAACCTATTCAATATTTCTGAAACTAAATACGTTGATTTCACCAATCAGACCTATACTGGTTTCAATAGATTAAGACAAAAAGATACTACCGGCTATAGGGTTTTGGAAAGCTTTGCTTGTCAAAGATACGAATTCGAAGTTAGCATTGTTCACATGTTTGAGTGCTTTATGGCATTTATTTATCGCAAAAAATAAAATGTTTAAGGATTGTGGGATCTCTGCGGGGAAAATCAGATTACCGGTGTTTGCTGCTTATGTTACAGATGATTCACACGCATTTGATAAAACGAATGCAACAGGTAGATTATTACTGAATGCTCTTATTTTATTGATATAAACAGCCACGCTCAAAAGCTAGATGGTAATTATAAGAAGCGGATGGTAAAAGGATATTTATTTGAACGCCAAGTATATAGGAATGTAGTTATACTTGATAACGATCTTAGCTCAATTTCACATGTTTTTGTGCCTCGTTTAATAAAGGGGACGTCTCCAAGGATGCTAAACATGCGTGAAATCGAAGAGATCACAGAATTGCCTTCATCCATATATATTATTGAAAACCCGGCCGTTATTTCATTCCTAGTTGGTGAAATTATTTACTTTCTCAATCGAAACAAGTTATCATTAGAGCATCTCCCTCAAGATTTCCCAATTTAATTTGTACTATTGGTCAGAAAAGAATCGCCTCAAAGGTTTTCTTAGAAAAATGACTACAAGCAAACCCCCGCTGTATTATCTACAGTAGATAATTAAAACTGAATTGTTGTATTCAATTCATCCCTCCATGTTGTTGAAATGAAATTTCTTTGAAGAAGGGTTTGAAGTATTATGTATATCTTTATCGTAAATAAAAAAAATACTAGTATTGATGATGGCTCGAATATCCTATCTCTAGAGATTGAAAATGGGGAGGCCATCGCTCGATTTAGAGGATCTCTGTTGACACTGTTTGGAGAACCCAATTATAAAACATCTGACGCAGAGAATGCATTTCAGTATTCCATAACAGCCATAGATAAAATCGGTAATTCTTGTGTGTTTTCGATTTATCAGGGGCCCAGTGGGCTTGGCATAGAAGGCAAAGAGGATGACGATTCTGTTCTTCAGGCAGTGCAATTCTTCGTTAAACATGTAACAGAAGTGGTACCTGCTGACTTCGATGAAAAATTAGTCTATGGAGACACAGGAAGTACGATAGAATATGGATGTAAGAATGGTGTTTGCTACTACATAGAGTCCTCTCCTATCACATCAATAAAAAATGATAAACATAGACTTCCAGATTTAACAACACCTCAATGGAACGAAATAAATGAAATTGATTTCACTGGAGTGAAAGACCCCAATGATTCATGGTTTTGGAAAGAGGATTTATTACACTCCTCAACAATACACTTTCCCTCGATTCGCGACTTAATGCGTAAGGACCTAAGTTTAATCGTAGGAAAGCCGATTGGTCTAGACGAAGTAAAACGTATCGGACACGAGGAAGGTTTTAATACAGAATTTGATGCAGGAAAGCCAGAAATGGCATTAAATGCGTTAGCTGAAGTATGGGCATGGAAAACAACAGCGGGTAAAACCTCACAAAAGAGACGTCTTGATTGTTCTTCCTTTGCTTGGACAATTTCACGAGCGGTGTATGGATTTTATGGTGGAAATCTAAATAAAAATCATGCTCTAGCGAATGCATTATATGAGGAACATGAAGATCGAATTTCCTCTCAGGAAGACACACTTCGTTTCTTCTATGCACTACTTAATCTCTTCAAGTTTAAACGACTTAAGGGATAGATGTGTTTTAACAAACGGAGAATAGTAGCTTATTGAATCAATAAAAGTCGTCTTTCAGCATGGACTTTATTGTTCAACAACGTGTTATTATAGAAACACAATAAACTGTTTCTGCTATGCATATTGATCGATGAACAGATAGAGATTGCTTAACAAAATAAATTGAAAACTTTTTGGTGTAACTATCTCATCGAACGACGTGGAGAATGTTTAGACAAGTGATATATCTCCATCACTATTCTTCCAATTGGAAGAATCAGCATCTAAAATGCCTCTTTTGACTACTGTAAGTGTATTTTTAGGCACTCACGTTATCGGCCTGAGTAACCGTGAAGCGGTGCATTTGGAGAAAATGATCTACGTTATCATCTGAAGTACGCATCGGGTAATTTTGTTCCGACCACGCTCGATTTCTCAACCAATATTCTTTATAACTATTCTTATATGATTAATACACCTTCAAAACTCTTCATCTACCTTCGACTCAATACTCCCTGAAGCCTCATTTATACAAGAACTACAAATAAAATAATCTTTAAAGTAGGTAAGGCGCTCTGTTGAGGAACAAAATAAACATTCACATGTTCTATATTTCCTCAAAATTATGCGTGGATCATCATAAAAATATTCAATTGGATCGCCATGCTCGATACCCAGGTTACGCTTCAGCTCAATAGGCAAAACAATACGCCCAAGTGCGTCTATGTTACGTACCATTCCCGTATCTTTACCTTTTTTCATCATTGTTTCCTCTTCCTGATTTTTTCCTCATTATACCATATTTCGATATTTCTATCGGTGATGAAAGCAATTACACAATGGGAATGCTCGGAATATAAATACTTCTGACAAGTTAGCCATTGATCTATTGTACGGATTTTGATCAGAAATAGGCCAGCTGCAGGAGCATACCTAGGATCCAAATGGCTGTTAAAGACGAATAATGTTTGTCTTCAATTTCTTTAAGGCTCGGTGCGGGATGTAAAGCGCAGCATAGGAACCTAGAGCGCCCTAGTCGGGTGCTCTATCACCGGTTTAGGAGCTCGTAGCGGGCTTTTAGGTGGCCGCTCTTGCCGTCTTAGAGCCGATAGCATCAGCACTGAAGCCCTTCCTGATCCGAAAGCCTTCCCTTAGTCCCAGGCTTGATTTAAACCAAGCAAAGATTTCAACCAGGATACAAAAAAGGCGTTCCCAATAATCTAGGAATGCCGTTTTTGGATTCATGATCACCGTCATAGTGAAATTTTATTTCATTCGGAAACGTGTTGATTACAGAAATGAGACCCGTCAACTCTTTAAATTAGTGATAAAAACAACAATATTATGCACTAACTTCATCATGTATAATTGATGTATAGATACTTTTTGATGGTTTAGTTAACTAGTAATAAACTCTATATTCGAATGGAGGTAAGTGCTATGGAATACCGATTTGAACAAGGTTACTTTTTGATTTATTTTCCTGCTAGAAGTACCAGTACTGGAGACATTATGGTGGTTAAATTATTAGACAGACCATTTAAAGATAGATTTGAGTTCCTTGTAAATAGCAAAAACTATGAGTGCACTTCACGTAATAAATATTTAACGTTTAAGCCAAATGCAAACAATAAATCTGAAAAGCCTGGTGCATTCTCAGCGGTACGAAGCGAGTACAATCGAATGTGGGCAACAATGAATTCATATTTTGAAAAGTAAAAAGCTCATCGTTCCAATTCGGAACGATGAGCTTTCTCACTATTTAGTATACATCAAAATGTAATTGGCAGTTGGGGACGACCCATGAAATTATACCATTCGTATCAACGCACGTACCTGATATATAAGCATCATAGCCACCCTATATTAAAACGTATTGTTTTGGTTACCGAACCTGAAGACACTAAGAATTTCGTTGTTGCTGCTAGTGCGGATATCGGTTCGGAAAATGTAGAAGGTGAAGATTATTTTTACTTTAGAATTGTGACTCCAAATAAATTGATTGAAATTTTGAATGAGGACAAGATATTGAAGGGGAGAGCAACATTTATTATCAATGAATTTGATCTATCTTTAGTGGAAACAGAGATCAATAAAATATTGGAAGACTGCATACGTCCTACATGGGATGAAGTATCTAAAGCCACAAATCGTCACTTGAAATGGGAGTATGACAATGTTCATTATGAAACGTATGAAGAAGCCATGACTAGAATAGAAAAACAGTAATGCTGAAGCTTAAATTAATAAGATAAAGAAAAGAGCCTCAGTATACTTTTGACCGACGTAGAATATTTATACAATAAAGCAAATACAATGAAAACAAAGCAAATGAAAATCCTAAGAATCTGTTCATACTTAAAATGTCGATTTGATTTTTGGTAGTCAAATGAAAAAATTAGAGAAACATTTAGCGCAGAAGTAAAATCATATATTGCGCTCAGACCAGTATGTATGTTATGTAATGTATGATTTGCAGTTTGCGCAAGAACATGCTCCCGTTGATTACATTTACTATTGCACAAAGTTAGGATTTTGTACATATGTCTAAACTGCGTAAAACTTGAGTTATATGTAGTTTGAGTTTTCATGTCGGAGGACAAGAACATGTACCGTTAAAGGACAAGAACTTGTACCTATTGCTGTGTACTTCTCTCTTTGCATTCCTTCAATTTACCCGAGTTTATATAAGAAATAAGCAATCAGTCTTTTCAGTATAACTGATTCAAAATTTGATTTTATACAGTCTCTTGACGTTTTTTATCAGTATCTTAATGGTCATTATCACCTTACATTAAGCATATTTCTTTAAAATTGGCCGTTTGGGACAAGAACTTATACCGTTAAAAGACAAGAACTTGTACCTATTGCCGTTTACAAACCCCTTTTCCTATTCATTTTAAACCGAGTTAAACACAAAAAAACCGTTAATCTTTTCAGATTAACGGCTTCAAAAACTTAATTTTTTCACATATCTCTCGACTGTTTTTTGAAGGATCTTATATTTATCACTTGGATTACTCATGTTCAGCATGACAACTTTTTGTGGTGTATACGATATCATTGATTGAATATCTTGTTTAGCCGTTTCATGTTGATTCGGGCATTTGCATTTGTTAGTCAACAACGGTTCTCTGTTTTGCAAATGATAATATTCAATGCTGCTCGATGAGCTTAACTCATCAAAGTTATATTTGAAAGCAACATCTGGAAACGAGTGATCCCTCATATTCTCAATTTCCTTCCAAGAAGGTACGCTAACTTCTTTACTTCTCTTCACTGCGGTCTCCATCCAAGCACAGAAGAAATTCTCACAAAACTGTAAGACCAGTTTTTCAAGAATCCAGGAAAGTCCCCCCATATCAAAACTTCCACGGATTTTCATTTGATATTTGACGATCTGATCAGAGAAATACTCCAGGAGCTCCCTGATTAGAAGTGGTGCTAAATCTGAAATCGAGCTTGTTCTTAACGAATTAAAGCCGTAGAAATGCTCCTCTTTTAACAGAGATTTTCTCCAAAAAACAAAAGCATATGCATAGGGACAAATTTCAGGAAATTCAATCGTTTCATTCGATTTTCTAAGCTCCATCAATTGAGTTATGCAATGTTGATGAGACTTAAGAGTACTCTGAAATAATCGGTCAATAACTTGTTGAACAGCATTAGAAGTAACTTGTAGTAAATCTTTTTGGAAACGGTTAGAGAAATAATCCTGTCTGTGCGAGGTTTCTTCCATATTAAATACTTTTATCTCTTCAGGTTCATTCGTAACTAAACGCTTTAAATTGCAATGTTGTGCATGAATAATCCATTTGGAATTCATATTTGATATCTTCATGTTTGCCTGGTTTGCTTGAACCCAACGAAGGACAGCAGGATTCATTTGGTCAGGCGCTCTCCATTCGTTCCAACTGGACATATGAAAATTAGCGAAGGCATATCCACACTTGCACTGAAATGCATGTTCTAACTGTCTATTCGACAACAAGAAAGGTATTGTTGATCTACAGTTAGGGCAAGTATTATTCAATTTCAGATCATGAAATGCGCATTCATCAAGAAGTTTAAACTGATGCAGCCAAGAATGATACCCCCCCTCCATACACTTCGAACACCAATGCAATTCACGATGAAACCAATGCTCCCATGAACTATATAGTTCAGAAAATGGACCTACTAACGACTGAATATTCTTAAAATTGTGCTCTTGCAAGTTAAAATCCAGCGTTTGATGAAGCCTTTCGAGGTGAAATCCATTTAACTGTATTAGTTCTCTTTGCTTATCTCCAATGTAATGTTTAATATCCTTCACGTGAGCACTGCCAAAGATTTGAAGAATCTCATTTCGATCTGCAAGATTCACCAAAGCAAGTTTTTCAAATACGGACCAAGGCGATTCATATTCATTTATCCATTCTTTCCTCCACACGACATTCATGTTCTAATCACCATTACCTGCTAATGCCATATAAATTTCAGATTCAATATAGCCTGTAAGTTTAATGGAATCTAACCAATTTTGGGCTGAGATCCATTCAAGTTTCTCTCCATGAGTTCCGTATATTTTCAGAGCATTTTCAACAGTATACGTAAAATACTCCATAGGAATCTCAAGTTTTGAGTTCACTCCGTGCTCCCTTCGAAGATTTTGAAATTGTTGATATATTAAAGCTGCATCCTTTTCCAACCGATGACCTTTCTCATATCCTTCCCGAAAAAAATATCTAGTGAAGCTCCAATCACTGTTTTCAGGATAAGCTGAGATTTCAGGTGAATCATAGCAACGAAGAACTGCTTTAAAATCATCTAGTGAAGTAATACCAAAAAAACGATGCTCATGTGTCATAAAGCGTCCTATGATCTGAGACTTACGTTGTCCTAAAAAGAACGTTCTTCTAGTGAGCAATTCTTCTTGACCTACGCAAATTACAGACATACTGATTTTCTCACGATCTAGTTGATTATAGATGTCCATTAACCAATGATAATGTGATTCTGTTAGGTGATGTGCCTCATCCATAATCAAAATAACCCTTCTTAAACGAGACAATTCAGCTTTTTCTTTTAACAAATTAACAATTTGATTCCGCAACTCACCAGGTTTTCTTCTAGCTATAAACGGAAATTGAAAATCATGTAGCAGATCTGCGTAGAACTTCTCTTCACTCGGAAATCTATATGAGTTGCTATTGGCTATGAAGATTGGTATTGGCGCATTTATAAAATGTGGCAGATTTTCTAATGCAAACTTTAATGCAGTAGTCTTTCCAAGACGCGGACGACCATAGACAATCATTCCTGGTAATCGGTTCAGTACAATCTTTTTGAGATTATCCATTAGGCGGAGTACTTCTTTGGTCGGAAGTAAATAATGCCCTACTTCAATAGGGTGTGTACCAACAGGTATCAAATGATTTTCCATATGTCAAATTCTCCTTATCTCAATACATCTTTGTCTTGAATTGTTTTAGTAAGCGCTCATAATTATCCATCTCATTGATCTTTTCCCTGTTGATTTGTTCTTCTCGAACTTTGTCTAACAATTCATGTTGTGCTCTTGCTTCTTCTAATGCTTTTGTTTGTTCCTCCGCTTCATCCGTTAGCTTTTGTTTACTTACCTCTTTCACTTGAGTAATTTTATTTATTGATTTCTTGGTATTTTCTTTACTCAAGAGATAGTCAGTGTACACGAAGATAGGATCGTCCCAAGTTGTATAATGGATTAGCTTTCGCTGAACTAATGAATTGATCGCACGTCTCGTTTGCAAGGAATGTGGAGTAAGTGACCATCTGCCACAAGCAGTTAAATAACCGAATTCGCTGCCGTCAGGAAGAAAAGCTTTTAAAGTACGCAGATCATCAACATTTACATGTAGAACTAGCTCGTGCTTTATTAGATGGGCAGAGTTAGTGAGCTTTTCACTTCGATATTCTACGCCTTCATATTGAATGTAGGGCTTTCTTCCACTCAATAGGGAACCTCTTACGGTTCGATTTATTCGGGTTTGCATAAACAACATCTCCGATCGTTTCTCTTCTTCCAGGCGTCTTGGTAGTAAGCCTCTTAGTTGTATTCTTTTTTCAAGAAGTTCGAGTGGTGTTTGATGATAAATCCCACCATGAGGTGTTCCATTGTAATTTGAAATCATTACATCAATGAGCTGCAATAAATGTTCGTATGTGATGTTTAGACGAAGAGCGTTTTTTTCAGGATTGTTTCTTCTTGGGTCATCCGGACCGCTGCCGGTTGTATTCGGTAACCGATGAAACAAATTCTCAGCTAGAGTTTTAAAGTATCTCTCAATAACTCCTCTTCTCATTGGAAGTGCAACGGGACCAAAGTTCGGAGTACAACCAATTAAGTTTGTGAGTCGATCCTGCACCATTTTAGCGTAGTGAGACTTGGCGTTATCTAAACAGATTACATCCCACACTGCCCACTCTAGCTCAGGGAACTTTTCTGATGGAAACCCACCTGGGGGATGATAACTCAGGCCTGGGATTGTCAATTCTAGTCGTTTATGTGGCATAATTGCATTACGAGCACAGTGCATTACGTCACTTCCACCATACTCTCTATTTAGTGAAACAGAATATCCTAAAATGCTGCGATTACTCACATCAATGATGGTAAGAATCCAAAAACGTTCAAGCGTCAAGGTCATAGGGTCTCCATCGGGTGTATCAATATCTACTGTAAAAAAACCGTCAATACGATGGGCATCAAACTGGACTTTCTGATACGGGAATAAGTTTGATAGTTGGTTTTGATCTTCCTCTCCCACTCGGTTTGCTTTATGAAATGCGTCTTTACCGTAACGGGCTGCAGCCTTTTTGAAATTTTGCTCAGCTATTTGTTTAATGTAACGTTGTAGAGCCTTATACCCCATCCATTTTGTATTTAAAGGGTATTCAGAGAGAGTTATACCCTTTTCACGGCACTGATCCACAAAGCGCTTGTGGATATGCTTAACCTTCATAACTGGCTCTATGGAACGATTTTTTCTGCCTAAATATAAATCTTCTACCAAATCTTTAATGTCCGGATGCATTTCCAAAAAACGGTTGAATTCCCCGGTTTTTTGATCTTTGTTTCTTTTTTGACCTAATAAATCCAACTCATATTTTTTTACGTTTTTCTGAGGAATCAATCCACGGAATCCTAAAACAACGCCATCCAGATCATATTGAATACATCTTTGAACTAATCTTCTCAAGTTTCGTGGCGAGACTCCGGTCGTATGTTGAATACTATCTAAACTCTCCCTCTGAAAATACATTAAGACCGCATTTTTACGTTGTATAAACAAAGTATGGGCAGTCTTATGGAGTACATTCTCGTCTACAGAGGGCCATAGTCCAGGATTAGCTTGGTCGGGTTCTAATCCGTCCTGCTCATAAATTCGCGATCTGCTCATTGTCTCCAAACCTCCATTTCAAATCCGATAAGTTGATCTTCCATGTTCGCTTTAATATCCCCCTCATAAAGGAGCCATTTTAGGCACAAAAGTACAGCCTCAACAGAAAGATTAGATAGTTCTCGCACAACTTCTTTAATCTTTATCCCTTCACCTGGAATAACTCCGAGCACCTCTTTTAAGGAAACAGGCTTCTTACTATTTACTACTGCCATACATAAGGATGTTCTGTTTTCTATTGAGTGACGTCCCTTTCTTATATCCTCTTCAGTACGAACAACGTAAAGCTTATTATTCATTCGGCACCATTCTCGTTGTGCTTCGATTTGCCGTTGAGTTCTCGCATGTTTTGGATGTTTAGATGTCAGTTCCTTCTTGTATTTGACTTCTACAAAAATTTCCGTTCCATCCTTTTTTAAAATCCACATATCAAAGATAGAAGTACGAAGTCGGCCATTTAGAACGTAGGAAATTTCCATTGGTTGCTCACAATATGTGATGACTTCAGGGTCCGTATCAACGAGAAGCCAATGATCGTATTCCAGATCACTATATAGTTCAACGATCCGCTCATCGACTTTATTTCCACGCGGAGTCCAATAGTTATT
This sequence comes from Paenibacillus xylanilyticus, assembly GCF_047246825.1. GTDB lineage: Bacteria > Bacillota > Bacilli > Paenibacillales > Paenibacillaceae > Paenibacillus > Paenibacillus xylanilyticus_B. The sequence continues at coordinate 48,228 of NZ_JBFOLB010000005.1, forward strand.
TCCATATTTTTTACTTCGAAGTACCTTGATGGGCTGATACTTCATGAATTCGTTTCTATTCGTCATAAGTTACCCCTTTAGATTTGTTTTCCTGTATAAACAAAAATTCAAGTTTTTATACACATCATGTATAAAATTTGCATTTCTATGAACATACTAAGAAGTAATAGAATGATAGAGGGAGAGAATACTATATGTCAGAAGAAGAGTTTTACAAGTGGCTTGGAGAATATCTACGGGACCTTAGAAAGTTGAAGAAACAAACACAAGAAGAGATTTGTAAAAGCTATCATCTTGCTCGTTCATCCCTAGCCAATATTGAGCGGGGCAGACATGTTATTAGTGCTTATAATTTGTATCTTCTATTACAAATTTTAGATGTACCTCTTGAATCTTTGTTGAGGAATAATTATCAGGAAATCTCAAATTCTAGGAAAGAATTATTCTATTGATTGTATAAAATAAAAATATATAGGGAATAAAGCCTGAAAAGATGAAAGGCTGTGTTTCCTATATGAAAGTACAAGAGCGTAGAGATTTAGAAGTATTATTAGTCTTGCTAAAAGAGATGCCGTTGCCCGTTAAAGTTTTCATTGATCACAAATTAGACGACATGCTGTCACCTTCTTCCGGTTTAGAATACGTTAGGGATTTTCGCATTTTCTTCAATTGGATTACACCCAAACTTTGGCCGCATGTTGAGTCCACATGTGATCTGACCTTGGAAAAGTTTAATGATATAAACCAAGAACATGTACAGCATTTTGTACAACACTTAACTTCATCGAGAAATTTGCAATATAGCTCCATGTTACGAAAATTTAATTCGTTACGCTCTTTGTTTGGTTTTCTACATCAGGAATTCGACAACAGTGGATTCCCTGTATTGAGACGTAATGTTTTTGCTACATTTACCATGGAGAGACCAAAAAATCACGTAGAGATCGCACGTCAGATACAGAATAAGATCCTTCATGTCAACGAAATCCCTTCTTTTGTTAAATTTATACAGGAAGGCGTAACCGAGCAAAACAATGTTCAGGCTCAGTGGTTTCACAATCTAAACCGAGATAGGGATGTTAGTATTATTACATTACTTTTGGAATCCGGAATAATAGTAAGCGATATTGTCAATTTAGATATGGGAGATATTGATCTTAAAGATGGCTACCTTATCGTAACTAGACAACATGCTAAAGTACAAATGAGTCATAGAATTATGTTCGGAGAGAACGCTAAACATTATTTACATGAATACTTAAAAATCAGGACAAAAAACTATGCTCCTCAAGAGAGTGAGCAGGCATTTTTCTTGGCCAAACCTAATGGTGAAACACATGGAAAACGAATCTCAAAGCGTACTATCCAAGCTATGGTTAAAAAGTACGCTGTGAAATTTGGTGCCTCAGAGCTTACAGTGAGGCAGCTTACCCATTCATTTGGAGTTCAATACGCTGGAACAAATAACGTACGCAATATGAAACAACAATTGGCTCAACGTAATATTGAATCACTAGAGAAGTACCTTATATTGTCGAGTCTTATTGATTGAGTTAACCTATTAACTAGGTCTTGTTCTCTTTGAACAAGGCTTTTTTTGTTTAGTTAATCTGTTTTGTAATGCTCTTCTTAAGCTGCTTTAGTTGGTTTAATTGATCGTAGTAAGCCTCCACCTCCTTTACGTTTTTCTTTTCAAAGCTCACCCTTGTAGCGACACTGACTTCTTGATATTTTAACGAAATGATCAGAATTGCTTCGTGATAGTCCTTGATATGAACGATAGGAATCTTCCACTCTCCTTGTTCTCTAGCCAAATCAAACCATTTCTTCTTGACCACTTCTCGATTGGTATACATTCTTGCGTCAAACAAAATTCCTTTTGCCGTTACAGTAGCAATTTCAATACCTACTTTGAGTCTTTCATTCATCCTCTCCACCTCCTTTATCATTTATGTCCAATAAATTGATATATAAACTTATCATTTTAATTAAATAATCTATATACATTAATGTATCGGAGGTTTCGCATTGTTTAGACTGAATTAGAGGTGTGGCAATGAACGAACCTGTTTTAAGATTAGTAGGACAACGTGTTCGCGAATTACGGAAAAAACAAGGATATTCACAGGAAGAATTAGGCGAAATGGCTGGTTTTCACTTCTCCTACATTGGAGGCGTTGAACGTGCCGAGAAAAATATTACCTTGTTAAATCTTCAAAAAATTGCGGATGCTCTCAAAGTTAATGTCCATGAACTCTTTGTTTACAGTAAGTTTGTTAAAAGCGGAACTAATGATAAAGAGAAATTGCTAAACGAGATCAATGAGAAACTTTGGCCTATGAAATCTTCCGATTTAAAAAAGGTTAACCTGCTCTTATCTGAATTTTTCGATAGTTAACACAAAAAACCAATGTCCTCTGACATCGGTTTTTTGTGTTTCAAATTTATTGCTTCCACTCTGCTTCACTTTGTATGTTAATCCAAGAGTATCTGTTATTCTGCTGTATATGTCCCTCCATCATATTGCGCTCGCTTTTTAATGTTAAAAGCAAATATTTCGTTTGGATGTTCTCCACCTGTAGATGCTTATATACTTGTGACAATGAAAAGTATCCTCTAGCTGCATATAATCTTACTTGCTCCATGTTAATCTTTCCACTTCGTTGTAGCAGCTTCCTCCCTCCCATTTTATATGCAGCATCTGCATCAATGTTTGGATCTGAAATTACTACACTTAGCTTCCCAGCAGGTAAGGTTACTTTATGCTGATTCGTACGCAACATTTCTTTACAAGCCAGATTGCGTATAGATTCCCAGTGTTCAACAAAGCTAGAGTGGATCCTTTTATAATGCTTCCATTGGGCTAAACACCAGTATATGTTGTTGTTTGTGATGTTCTTTTTATATGCAAAGAGTTCCTCTTCTCTCTGGCCGTTATTAGCTCTGATCGGAGAAAATCTTAAATATGGGTTGCTAGCTATACAGAATTCTTGAAGTAATAACTTTTCTGACTCATTTAATTTGTTTAATTTAATTCGGACCACCTTAGATAGAACACCATGATTATCAAATAAGTCGAACATTTGCTGATTTTGCAGATCGTACTCTTTAGTTGCAATAAATTTGCCAACAACATTTTGTTCTGTCCACTCAAGTCTCTGAAGTCCAAGGGATGATTGATATTCACTTATGGCGTGTCTCAGCAATTGGACTTTCGCACCTGAACTGTGCATTTGCTCATAGGTTGATGATTGAACAAAATAAAGGATTTTTTCTATGCTCACTAATCTATTCTCCTTTGATTCATCAGATTAGTGAGTGGTATTGACTACTTTTATACATTATATTCAAAGTTAAGAGTAGTGAGTATTAGAATTGGACTCAATATATGGATAAATGTGTTTATATGTATCTATTTCCCTCGTGAATCCTCCCATTTCATATGGATTAACATGCCAACGATTTCTAAACTTTTCCTCTATGTAGTACTAGCTTATACTCCCATTATTGATCAAAAAAATACAATACAAGGTATTTAAGCGTGCTAAATTATTCATTTTAACTTGTGCATTCAACTCAACTAAGCCTTTTTGTTGTATTTCATTTAGCATTATTTTATGAAACTAAATGAGTCCTTAAAATAAGTGATCCACATTTGCTTGTAAGTTAAAAGTTCATTTGAAATTCTGATATTGTTAAGTTATATACCAATTCACCTGTTTTAAACTATTATTATACAATTAAGAATTAAATTGTTACTATATGATTAGAGAATCATGGTAAAGCTTACAGGTAGCCAGTCTCTACAAATTAGTCAGAAAGGAGTTAACTGTCTTATGGCGTATAAAGTGACGTCTTCGGAAAGACTACGGCCTTCAGGCGCTGAATATGAAACAAAAGCTTTACTTTATCTCATGAATTTTAGAAATGATAGTAATGATATTTATTTTTTTGTTGTAGATTTTTTCAATGATTTAACCGGTATGGATAGAATGGGAAATAAGCTATGGGATATGCAGTCCAAAGGAGCAAAAAACTCTTCCCCAAAAGCGATTGGTAAAGAACTGGTCACATTATTTAAAAATTACCGAAGCGAATTAGAATTTAATTACTATCTTCTTTTTCTCGGGGGTGTATCAAATACAGTCCGAATTGATAACTCCCTAAATATTTTTGATATTAGCAATGTAAAACCTGAAGCTGTAAAAAAACTAAAAGAGGGTTTATGGGAAGAATCTAAAGATAAGACATATATTGATTATGAGTCTATAACGGATGAAGAAATTGAGGGGTTTTTAGATAAGGTTCAGTTCATTGTTGATGATAAAGAACCAAGTGATTACGTTAAATCAATACTAAAAATTCATTCTGGAATAATTCCTGATGAACAATCCCTTGTGGCAATTTTCAACGAAATTAGAGATCAACAATCTAGCAAAAAAAATATAGGCGTTGTTGAAAATATAACTATTGAGACAAGCTCTGAAGCCCTTGATTACTATCATCATATGACAAGTAATGAAATAAAAATATTAGTTTTAGGAAGAATAATCAACAGAAACCCGTTTGATAAAGGTGTACCACTTTCATTTTCTTCAACTCTACATAAAGCTCCACCAGAAAAATGGAAGACTATCCTTGAGGATTGCCAACTGGCATTATCAAGGGCTCTTTTTAACAAAAACCGAGCAGGAGAATTTTGGGCCTTATTTGAAAATATTTATTCAGTAATTGTTTCAAATCCTCTTGATGATATAAATTCGATTTTCAAAAAACTAAATCTACTATGGGTTGAACAAAGTGATTTTGATGCTATATCGTTAAAATATTTTATATCTATAGTAAAGGATGGCGTGCAATAGTGATAATTCAAAAGGTAGCGATAGGAAATTCTGAAGAAAGTTACATTGAAAAATCTTTATCAGAATCTATAAATATTATTTCAAGTGACGATAATAATCGTGGTAAAACTATATTAATTCAAAGTCTTATGTTTTGCTTAGGAAATACCCCTGCCTTCCCTTCGACCTTTAATTTTATGGACTACTATCATATAGTTTTTTTCTCTGTACAAGATAAACAATATGCCCTTTGCAGAAAAGGCAACTCATTCATTTTAAAAAATAATAACAAAATAATGATGTTTGATAGTATTTCTGAATTAAAAAGATATTGGACCAAGAATATATTTAAGCTTCCTACAATCATAAAAAATGGAATAGAAAGAATTGTGGATCCTGAATTGTTTTATCAATTAAATTTTGTTGGACAAGACAAAAAAGATACATCTGCAATTACAAATAAGGGTTACTATAATAAAGCTGACTTTTTTAGTATGTTGTATTCATATACCGATATCAATACTGGTAGTAAAACTCTAGAAGATGATGACCAAATAAAGAAAAAAATAAAGAACCTAAAAGAAGAAAGAAAAAAATTATTAACTCAACATGAAATATTAAGCTCTACAAATTCAGTTGCGAGTTATTTAAGTAGTGTTAATGACAGATTGAGTTTCAAGTTAAAGATAGAAAAAATTGAGAAGCTCAAAGACCAAATATTAGAACTTAGTAAATCTAGAAATTCAGCTTTATCTAGGAAAAGTAAGTGTGAATTAACAATAAAAGAGCTAAAGTCTTTAAATAGAACTATCGAGTCTGGTGAATTAAGATGTATGGACTGTAACTCAACTCATATTAATTTTAAGAGTGCGGGTAAAAACTCTTATAGTTTTGATGTTTCTACAACCGAAATCCGTCAACAAATTCTTGAATCGATATCGGAAAAAATCAATGCATACAATGAGGACATGGATAATTTGACATTTGAAATAAATAAACGTCAAGAAGAAATGAAGAAAATACTTGAGCAAGATGAAGTAAGTATAGAATTGCTAGTGGCCTTTAAAAATGAAATGTTTTCAGCAGAGGATGCAGAAGCTCGTATAAAAATAATAGATGAGGATTTAAAAAAAATTGAGGACGACCTACTACGAAATGATACTGTTTCGAAGGAATTTATTCAAAAACAACAAGATTTAATAAAGAATATAACAGAACTAATGAATACTACTTATTCTATGATTGATCCATATGGAAATCTTAAATTTGATTCTATTTTCACTAAAAGCACTCAAATATTTTCAGGTAGCGAGGCTACGATATATCATCTTGTAAAATTATATTCATTTGCTAGAGTACTAAATTATAATCTGCCAGTGATTGTGGATTCCTTTCGCGCTGAAGACTTATCAACCGAAAAAGAAGCAATAGTTCTTGAAATATTCTCGCAGTTAAATGTTCAAGTCATATTCACAACAACACTTAAAACTGAAGAAATAGGTAAGTATAATGATATGAAATTAATCAATCATATTGACTATTCAAAACACAATGCGAGTAAAATTCTTAGTGAGAAAAAATTAGGAGAGTTCAAAACATTGTTACAAGATTTCTCAATCAAGCTGTAATGATGTGATTTCTATTAAAAGCCGATTCTTAATATTTACGAATCGGCTTTTAAATCTTAAAAAACATCTTTTAAGGGCGCTATCCTGGTTTTAATCGAATCTTTATTCTTCTTATTTCAAAATAGATTGATTGAGGCCAATATCAACATGACTTAATGCATCCGTTATCACATATAAAGAAAAAGCCAACATTTAAATGCTGGCTTTAAATTAAAATCGTTCATTTATCTTTAAGAAATGACGGCTTCCCATAGTTTGCCTTTCTTTGGTAAACAACAGTTACTTCACGATCAGGACCACCATCTGACGAAGGAGCCATGAGTCTCACTTTCGGGAGGTCACCAACTTGCTGTTGTTTATTAAACTCTTCATTCGTTTTACTCATTTTAATCCCCCCATAGATATATTGTTACCCAAAAGAATCCAACACCAACTAATGAGCTTTTCCGTACCACGTTTCATTGTTATTAGGACTTCCTATATTACTAGGGGCACTTACACCTATAGATACGTTATAATAAAAAATTTAATTGATTACAACCTACTTTGCGGCTAATGATTGACTCTTGTGATACATACCCCTATCTTCCCTTTTTATTTTAACATAGTAATTAGAAACTTATACTTAAGAAATTGACAGTTTGTCAAATCAAGTGCGACAGTTCCTCTGTGAAAGATTCGTGAGCGGTTCTCCAACGCCTTTTAGAAAAACTCTCGCAGCAAGCTATTCGGATTTTGATTAGAACCGTGTTGCCAAGACGAATACCGATCAGAAAATAAACGTGTAGGTTATGGGTCGTTTACAGATTAGCATAGCATGCAAACTTCTTTCACCGGTCATCCGTAGCTGTGAGGAAGGTTCCCGTGGGATACTGTGATATCGCTACACCCGAGCGTAATCTCCATCCACAAAGAGGTGCGATAAGGCATGAGAACAGCGGTATATAGACGTGTTTTGCTTTCAATCAACGTCGCTTCACAGGCATTGCTTTTCCCACGACCCGATATAAGGGTATTCAATTTTCAGCGCCAAACGTTACAGGGAACGGACTTTTTTCTGGCGTTTCTAATGGCGAATTTACCGCAGGTTTCTGACGCTTCCCCTTATGCCGAAGTACCTGTAATACGCCTCTAACCAGACCCCTGCATAGATCTAGAGATAGATGGTTTTGAAAGAGACTGCACATGGCCCTTCCGTGCGGAAACGTTCGGTTATTTGTTCCAGAGATCACATTGTCTATAGTTTTTCCTTCAAGGAAATAGCGATGGCTTATGACCATTTACCGTGTGAGACAGAAGCATTATGACGCTCTTCGTACGCGCTCTGAGCCTGTTCTGCCTAATAGGGCTGCGATGAAGAGCACGATTCAATTCACGACAAATCGTCGACAGGATCCAACTATCCACTACCTCAGATATTTATCAAATCGTTATATTTTTAACTCATAATTATTTGATCCATTGATTTTAGTATGATACAACCGATAAAATAGAACCGTAAAATTTGATGGTTGTCTTTGAGATAATTGACTAATAAAGATTTTAAACGTTGTTAGATGATTTTTTCCTGAACAGTAACACACTACATATAATCTGGATGATAAATCCAAGATACAAATAATCATAATAAATGAACAATATAGCTATCGGTGGTGCAACAATACCTCCAATTGAGATTATCCAAAACTTAACGTTAGAAACTCTAAAGTTTCTGAAGTCATCAAACAGGATATTCATTAATGCAGCAAATACTAAAAATGCATATATAACGGAGAGGAAATTAATTGTTAAGATAAACTGTTCTCCTGTTGTTTGTAGATTAACAAAGATAGAATAGTGAACTATAAGAATAATTATAAGAACTATTGAAACAACAACAGATAATATTGGTTTACAGAGGTAACCCAAATTATAAGAAATCTGATCAAAGAATTTTTTCTCTTTGTTAGGACCTTCAAAAGTATCAATTGAGTTATTTATGATACTTCTTAATGTTGTAATATTGACATTAGTTCGATTCGAATAAAAGAGACGGATTACCTTTCTTCCCTTCTCATCAAAGTAAAGATAACATTCTCCCATTTTCTCCACAATTTTATTTTTGTCTTCTAGAGTCTTATTACTGTGCTCATAATTGGATAGGTAAGCATCGAATTTAGCAATAGCTTCCCCAGCTTTAAGTTTTCCATCTCTAGATTGCTTATCACTATCTGTTTGCATGGTAAGAAATGTTTTGTATAAATATATTACTAGTGCAATAAACAATGATACATAGAATTTGCTTGCAATATCTAGTTTCAAAAATTCTTCATAAATCTGAAAAACACTCATGTACCACCACTCCTTTAACTTATTAGCAGACAGCAGGATGAAATACTCTAATAAATTCATTTTCTCTCCAACGTCTGAGGTTATCAGAAGTAGAAGTTTTCTCTCAAAGGTCCTTTTTTCGATGATGCTTTAAACTAGGTCAGACAACTGGGAATAAATCTAAGCATCACTCGAATAGATTCGTTGAATTTGTATTTGTAGGTTGTTTTAGAGCTTCCTTATTATTCTTCTAATAAACTTCAAAGCATGATGATTTAAAATTATAAATACGATTTGGTTCAATAAAAACAATAAAAACACTGGAAAGACTCCTTCCTGTAATGCCCAGACTAATTGAGGCTCCATAGGAAGAAATGAAAATACTAACATCAACAGACTTGAAATACAGAAATACACAGCAATTCTAATAGATGCTGCTATTTGTTTTAATGTAAACTCTTCATCATTTTTTGGATAGATAGCAGCAAGTCCAACAAAGAGAGCAACATATCCAATAACAACTGTGACTGAAACCTGTCCCAAAATTCTACACATCTCTATAAATGCTCGAATTCTTTCAACACTCGAATTGCCTTTTATTAAGAAACTCCATAGTAACAAACCTAAGCAAAGCAAATATAAGGTGAAATATATGTAATCAGTACTAAACTCTTTTCTTAATTTCTGTTTTTCCCTACTCCGAATTTTGATAGAATTCATTCTCTTATCCATGTCTTTCTCCTCTACTAAGCTAACTGCTAAGTCGATAGTAATAACTAGAGATGTTCCAAAATTAATTCATGTTAGCAGATCCTGAATGGTGCTGCTGACATGAATTAATTGAGCTTTGTATGATTTTCACTAAATATTAAAAGTCCGCTGATAGCGTGGGGCTCCTCGATACTTATATTCATATACGACTACTTCTGGCCACATATTTGGATTAATGCTCCGTCCAAGCTCAATGGCCAACCCAGCTGGGCCACTGTACAATAAATGTATTAATTTATATTTTTTTTCACGGTGTAAGGCTTCAACTTTATCCTTAAAAAGCTCTTGAATTTGTTGAACCTGCTCCGAATAAAGTAATCGTTTTACATGAGGATTCTCAATCAAAATATCATACCGATCCTGGTTTTCTCCCAAAATTGCATGAACATCCTCATCAGTAATAGTATCACTAATTGAAATAGTTACAACCAACTCGCTAGAACCTTTATCTGTAATTGATGTAGTAGGCTTCAAATCTTCTAGCAAAGTTATGTCCGGTACTTTGTTAACCCAGTAGCCTGCTTCTCGATCATATTGGTATACTGTCAAAGGAACAGTGTCTGATAGTAGTTTCCCTAAATGAATTAAAAGGGGAATCGGCGAAATTGCATAAACTTCAGCTACATCGTACTTTCCTTTATTGATTCGAGTGACATACTTTTCGTAAAGCTTCTCATTATCGGCTTTACCTTGTTCCCACCCCTCAGGAGTGAAATTAGAGAACTCAACTTGATTTTCAATAGCTTCAAGCATGATATTAGGAGAATGTTCAGTTATGGGCAATGACGTAAGTGGTGGTCCGAGTCTTTTATGAACAATAGCAACACTCTTTTTCTTAACATCTGTCGAACTTCTTACCCATGCTTCATGTTTTCTTTTCATTTCAAACAATTTATCCGGTGGAAAGTGATCTTTATTGTGTTCATCATCGATTAATTTAGAATGTGTATAACACATTAGCATTAAGTTAGAAACGACCTCTAAATTGTCATCAGAGTATCCAAATTCTTTTGCAAACTCGTGTCTAGCTCCCCCTTTACTGTGACCAATGATATGTGCAATAATGCCGGCATTGGTAAGTTTCCCCTTTGTGTCTACAACTAATCTTTCTGGACACCCATCAAATGTGCAAATCCCTCCACTTATCATCCATAAATGATAAGTTTCGGCAGCAGAAAGTCTTTTTCTCTTCGTAGATTTTGGTTTATCCATTTCAACAACTCCAGTTATGTTAGTTCTGAATTTCGTTTCGACAATAAGATCCAATTCTAAGGAAGGTATTTTTACTAGCTTGTCGTTGTCCATACCATACAACTAGCTCTGTAGTACCTACAATGATAAAAAACAATCGATTTTGGCCTTGTATTGTTTTGTTTAATAATTTTCTCCATTCTCTCTTGTCGATCGTAGAAGGAGTTGGATCTTTCTCAGGGTGTGTATGCCATTCACCAAGATAGAAACATCTGCCTCCACTACTTTCCCAGATCTGATTAAAAAACTCCTGGTGCCCAGCAGCTTTTCTAATAAAACTGAACCTCGTTTGTACATCAGTTTCCATAGGTCGCGAAGCATGGTCTACTACTATATGAGAATTACAATCAAGTACTCTTCCAATTAAAATACCCCCGGATTCCGGGGAATTCTTATGATCTTGAGCAAAGGAAAATAGCATTTGTAGTATCTCATTAGTTAACTTAATCTTACGATTATCCGGTAAAGGTAAAGAAAATATAGCTTTTGACATCATTAATGTGACTCCTTTTTAGAACAGACAGGACAGTTAGGATCATGATAAAGAAATCTATTATCCATCAACGTTTCCTCTGACATCTCATATCTACTACTAGCTCGAAAGCCGCGTTCTATAAAGGAGGCTGAATCCCCTTTCCAAGATAATATTGGATTTCCACTTATCTGACCACGAGAAACTTGGTGAACCGTTCGTAGTACTTTATTAGCCGTCTCTTCGCTATCAAGAAAGCTATACGGAGTAAAGTAGGTGCCACATCCACCAAGTGATTTAGTAAATGACTGGCCGGGCTTCACAAAGGAGGATAAGTTTCTTATTGGTTCTTCATTACTAAGTGGTCGGAATAGGCATTGATAGCAGCCACGCTTCTCTTTATTTAGAGTCACAAGGACATGGCCGCCTATCCCCAGGGGCTCAACCCAAGAATATATAACTGGGGGGGAGTTATCTAGTTTGTGCATGTACCTATTAATTGACATTTCTACGTTTGGCGCACCAACACATACAATTACATAATTAACCGTGCTCCAATCAATTAGATTTTCAGCTAGTACTATATTTATTCTTTTAGGGATAGTAAGTACTTCTGTAAAAGGATATTTACGTTGGAATTCCTTTTTTAAGGCTTCCACTTTAAATTGAGGGGTTAGACTTTTAGGATCTTTGTTGTCAAAAACCTGGTCAAATCCAAGTTCATGTCTGTATATGTTCTCTACATCTAAATAGTCATGGTCGATAAGGGTTATCCTTTGAAATCCAGCCTTTGCTAATCCCGTTGCAACTATACTCCCTATAGCGCCAACGCCAACAACGACGGCGGTTTTGTTAGTGAAGCTCGGATCTCCGCCAGTCCTTTCAAGCAGAAATTCTTTTTGATGTCTGTAAATATTAAATGGAAATACCTCTATTTTTACTGGGGATTGTACAAAAGGATGTAATGATTGTTTCTTTTTACGAACCATTCCTTCTGGATAATTTAATGTCATCCCGAATATTGCTTTTTTATCTGTATCAATAGGTAACCCTAAGCAAAAATAGTCATAGTTACAGTTGCTTTTTGGGGTTCTACCTAGTAATTTCAGTAGAATATTTTTGTTTTTCGAGTCAATGTTATTCATGATAAAATCTTTTGAATTCTTAAAGCTCCAAAATTGCCCACGTTTTGGTGGTAAGGTGAAAGTTCCGTTTTTCAGAGGAATATAAATGCATCTTCTTTTAACTAACTCCTCCTCACCTAGGTGAAATGTTGTTTGCATATAGTGTTCTGCATTAATATTTTTCTCGCAAATAAAGTAAGTGATTTCATCTTTGGGCATCATATATATATCTAATTCTCGCACTGCCACGTTACTTTCATTGAGAAGTGTATGCGCTTCCCGAATACAGTTCTTTGCCCAGTATACTTCGAATTCCTCTAGATAATCATGATTTTCAGATGTCGTTTCTCCGGTTTCGAGAACAGAGATAACTTTTTTTAAACAATCTAAAACGACTTTACCAGGATACCGTTCATCAATGACTAAATTTTCGTTTTGTGTAAAACAGATAAATCCATCATTCTCAAGATGGGGTATACAACCAAATTGTTGCTGAGAATCATAGAAGTGAGGCAGTGAGGAAGGAAAATCAAAAGGTAAACCGACCACAAGAGTGGCCGGCCCCTCTAATATTTCTATTTGAATTCGAAAAGCATGTTTTATATTACGACGGTACTGTTCGAGGGACGTCTCGTGAATTAAAGTTATATCTTCTACAATAGGTTGGCCATGTCTTTTGATATAATCTACAGTACTTTCAAAGATGTTCACAACATATCCCTCTTCTCTCACGCTGACTCTGTTGACGGAATTATAGCTGGAATCGCAGCCCTTTGCCCAGGATCTTTAGAAGGCACAGGAAAATCATCTCCAAATTGTCTTCGAAGTATAGTTGCCCCATCTGCGCTATCGACCTCATCTCTCGCCTCTATAAGACACGCTAGCAGCTTATCTAACTTTTCTTTGAATACCTTAATTTGTTTCAGGGTCATTCTTTCAAGCAAATTAGGATAAGGAGCAACTGGTAAGTTTACTTCTACATATGGATACTGAACAACTTCATCCTCTTCAATCTCATACCTTGTGGAGAATGTTGAAAGAAACGTAGAAATAAGATGGATAAGAGCTTCACTGTCACGATATTTTTTTTCGCCAGAAAAAATGTCTACAACTTCTGTTTTAACCTGCATATTATGATAAACCATTGAGGTTAGAGCAATACCAGTAGGTTTACCATAAGTAGTGCCAGTAAACTGAACATCTTTCCAACGTTTAAGATAACGAACGATCCTACGAAATTGCTTTCTATCATCTTGGTCCGAATATTTCTCTCTGATCTCTTTAATTAAATCCTTGGGGTTTGATTCATCCCAGCTTTGATTTTCTACCGTACTTCCTAACTTACCTTTTGCTATATACACCTTGCCATCATTATTCTCTGATGCATATGTTGTTATATCAACATGATACCCAGCAGAATATGTAACAGTTACACAGGGATTTTTCATTACGACGTTATTTGTGTGACCAACGAGGGCATCATAGACCCATTTCTTTGCCTCAAGAGGATTCTTTACATCTTCCGTTGACATTTTAAAATAAAGCCCTAAGTCAATATCGTAATTTTTTCCGTCTAAAGGTTTAATACCAGTCTTCATCGCATAACTACCTTGGTTAAAGGTTGTATAGGAATTAGCAGCTACAGGCATTTTTTCTGATAGACGTTCAATAATGATATCTCGTTTTTCTTTAAGGATGGTAGACTCGTCACTTAATTTTATTGCATTATGAAAATCTTCGAATTGACTTTGGTTATGTGGCACAAATCCTCATCCTCTCATTTATAACTAATAGAGAAAGCTATATGGGTGAATTATGTTATTTCCTAACTCTTCGTAACCTTTAATTTTAAGATTCTTTTGTACCTAATCTTCAAAAGTTGGGGAAATTTCATTTTTTATGCTAATCCATCAGTTGGAAAATGTCAACATTTTTTCACGAACACCTGATCCTGTTGTGTCCTTATATTGTGTTATGGTTAACATTAAAATACTACATGTTGAATTCCATAACTTATTAATTTCCATATAGTTTTCGTCTTGGAAAGTGTTGAGATTTAGACTGAAGATCAGAATGTTCATTGCATCATTCATTCTTCCTTCCAGTCTGGTTTTATGTCATTCTACACTTACAGGTTTAAACTAAACGATTTTCATCTAGTAGTTTAGGCAGTAAGTATGAGTTATGGATATCAAAATTTACGAATTCATTTTTATCAATTTCTTCTTTTATTGTGATTTTAGTTTTGTACTTGTCTTCTAACTGAGGGTCATGGTCATTAACAAGCAACCTAGCTTCTCCCCCATTTGTTCAAACATTGTTAAGTCAATTGAACTAGGAAAAACCCGATATATATGTGCTTTATATGTGTGCGTACACTAGCTCAGTTGCTGTTTCCCGCTCTTCTTAGCTCCTTTTCCTCCAAAGAGGATGAAACTCAATAAAGCGGGTTTAAAACAAGCATACATAAACCCATTATTCTGCTGGAATTTGAGCCATAACTTCCAAGTTGAAGAACTCAATAAAATGTTCACCAAAGTCAGTGAGAACCACTTCGTAACCAGAGGTTTCTGTGCTGTACCATTTCGTCGTTTCCTTCTTAAAGGTCAAGCCCAGAGTTGTAAGGTGATTGTCTATATATGCTTTGTAACCTGTGTTCTCATTAAGTTTCTTCATTCCTTCTTTGTCTTCAGGGTCAGGAAGTGAAACTTCTAGCTTTGGAGTTTTCCAATGCTTCTTATAATGATCCGAATACGTTATTAACTTTTTCAACTCTTGTATTCTAAGTTCACGCAAAACGTCAAAGTATACAAGAATCTTACTTACCTCTGTTATTTCTTCATTGTAAGTGTATTCCAATCCATTAACCACTAAGTCAATTTTCTCTTCTTCATGTTCCGCAAGAAGTTCATCTAATACGATTGGAAATGCTTTATCTCGTATGAACTGGTTAAGGAGCTTATTATCATTTTCGTACATGGTAATTGAGAGTGCAGATAATCTTGTCTCTATTCCATTAACTCTTCTCTTTAAATTGGCCATTTTATATGCGCTATGGATTTTACCGATCAAAGGTAACGCATCAATAGATGAATCGATCAAGCTATGTACAGTACTGCCATCCTTGATGCCCAAAATTTTAATCAATCTGACCTTATCCGTTTCTTGCATATTATCCCTCCTAACGATTATATTCGACATTATACATCTAATCGGCAATCGGACTATGTTCTTGTCCATTCCGGCAATTGGTACAAGTTCTTGTCCTTGGCTCGGGACACGAACTTGTACCGATAAAATAAAAAAGCCGCTAAAATAGCGACTTCAATGGGACCATGTTCTTGTCCCTCGACAAATATGCTGTCGGAGGACATCTTTTCTTCATTGTCGTCTGTTGAAGATAGTTTTTAATTAAAGAGTACCTCCGCAACTGCGTCTCATCCCTTCTGCTATGTTATACCCATCTGATACGCACCTTATCATTCGACAAATTACTCGACTTCACCTGCATTCCGGAGCTGAGTTTGGCATTTTGATTAGCCGCTACCTCGGAACCATCGTTTATTTACCTATATGGATGATTACTGGGTAAGACCGTTTATTGTATTTTTTGTAGACTTGTTTTACGTAGTAATTTCGGTGTCGCTCCATAATTTTTTTTAAACATTCGACTAAAATACCCAACGTTTTCAAAACCTACATGTGATGCAATTTCGGTAACATTTTTTTCTGAATTCAAGAGTAATTCTTTTGCTTTTGATAATCGATACTGTATTAAGTACTCAACTGGTGTGATATCGGCACCTAGTTTGAAGCAACGCAATGCCTCACTTTTACTTACTTTCGCTGCATCTGCAATATCGGTAAGGTGAATTTTCCTTTCATAATTTTTAAAAATAAAATCTAACATCAGTTGCAGTCGGGTTTGAAGAATATAAGAAGTTGAAGAATGCGGTAAAGTTTTACAAGATTCCTGATGCAAGTAAAGTGTTCGCCATATGGAAGACATTAATATCTGAAGATCAAGTTCTTTTGTCATATTCTTAGAATTCATTAATTCAAACACCTTGTTTAATGAATGAAGAATTTCGTCTTGCCATTTCACTTTTTTATTTAAGAAAAGTCCTGAAATCGTGGAGAACGTTATGGGTTGCACAAATTTCTGAAAGACAAGATGATTTCCACCTGATATGAATTCCGGAGAAAAAACGATATTCGGAACCAACGCCCTTTCTATGGCTTCATAACCATGAATTACTCGAGTATTGACGAAAACCCCATCCCCTGCTTCAAGCGTTCGTTTGTTCCCACCTATCCAATAATCAACTTTCCCTTCTTGAATGAGAGCAAACTCTAACTCAGGATGCCAATGACGGTTAATGGTTTGATTATGAAAATATAACGTATCGTCTAGATAATATTGAATGGGGAAATTGATTGATCCGTGAGTGGTAACTTCCCTGTATTGTTCGTTAGTTAATACGGCCCCCTGCAATCCAAACACCTCCTGAAATTCGGCGATATTGTACTACAATTTCACTTTATACTGCAAGTATGTAGCGAAAAATAGAGATAAATTAATAAAAAGGGTTTAGAGAAACAATAATTCTAATTATGAATGAAACGGAGGCTGTAACAAGGTCAAGGTATATCAGTAACCAATATCAGAATCAAAAAATACTAAAGATGAGGTACTCTTGTGAAACAAACTAATAATAAAACAATAATTCTTAATATTAACAAGTGGAAAATTTCTTTATTTATTTTCTTTGCTCTGTCTGGAATGGCT
Organism: Paenibacillus xylanilyticus; assembly: GCF_047246825.1. Taxonomy (GTDB): domain Bacteria; phylum Bacillota; class Bacilli; order Paenibacillales; family Paenibacillaceae; genus Paenibacillus; species Paenibacillus xylanilyticus_B. Next base: position 65,414 of record NZ_JBFOLB010000005.1, read on the forward strand.
TTTTCTTCGTGGACTTCGAGAACACCTGAGGTAAGAGATATTCTTCATGCATCTACTTCAATGATGGGCTGGATCATTTTTGGAATTGCGGCGGGCGCAATTGTTGGTCTTGTCTCTGCAAGTTCGGTGATCCGTCATATAGGAGCACGAAAAGCAATTGCCTTAAGCGTTATCATTTTGTCCTTAGGATTGCTTATAGCGGGTTTTAGTATTCTATTGGCTATAAAGCTACTTGTTTTCTCAGGTCTTGTTATTTTCGGGCTTGGTTATGGAATTATAGATGTAGCTCAAAATGTGGAGGGAGCAGCACTGGAGCGAAGTACCAATAAAACATTACTTCCTGCTCTTCACGCATCATTTAGTGGAGGCACTCTTTTAGGAGTAGGCTTAGGGTCACTAGCCATAGCGGCGAAAGTTCCTGTCTTTATACACTTTATAATCATCGCTTTTGTACTTATCTTGTTTGGAGTTATCTGCATAAAGTATTTACCGACAGCGACAGGAAAAGTAGACTTAACAACTGATTATTCAGTAAGTTCTCCACAAACCAAGGTTAGCATCTTCAAAGAATTAAGACTATTTTACATTGGTGTTATTGTTATGGGGATGGCTTTGGCAGAAGGTACGGCAAATGATTGGTTACCCATTTTATTTGTGGATGCTTACCAGGTGACTCATGTTACAGGTACGATTGTATATGGCATTTTTTTATTAGCTATGCTAATTGGCCGTATGTCCGGTGGCTTCTTACTAGACCGCTTTGGCCGAGTTCCAATATTGGTATCAGCTGCAATCTTAGCCGTATTGGGATTAGCTGTTGTGATACTTAATATTAATTTCTACTTTGCTGCAGCTGGAGTTTTTTTATGGGGAATCGGTGCATCTTTAGGATTTCCGGTAGGTTTGTCCGCTGCTGGGGATAATCCCAATGGTGCAACAGAGAGAGTTGCTTTCGTTTCCACATTAGGTTATTTAGCTTTTTTGGTTGGGCCCCCTTTCATTGGACTTTTAGGTGAATCAGTAGGGCTGCTCTATGCCCTACTTGTAGTAATAATTGCTGTATTGATCGCTGGATTCTTCTCCCCAGCTGCCAAGAAAATTGAAACTAAAGCCTCTTAAAAGTTAATATCTTAAATAATTATCTAGATAAAGACAATAAAAAACTTCATAAAAGTGGTGACCTTTTCCCGGAATTCACTTGGGAAAAGGTCGCCGCTTTTGGCTTATGAAACGAAATTCTTTGTCTTTGTTAAGGCCTCATTAATCTTAATACATTTGAAACTAGTTACAGAAATTTTTTGATTATGAAATAACATTCACAATCTCATCTATGAGCTGTTTACAAGTTTTAATTTCTTTGATTCCTCCTGCCGATGGAGAGATAGAAATTGTGCCAATCTCCAGATTTCCGTCGAGTAATCCCGTTTTAAATCCGTTTTTGATATAAGTTCCAGCTTCATCGTGTTTTCCTTCTTTAATAAGTTGAAAGGCTTTCTTACCTCCAATTGTAGGGATGGTTCGTTCATTAGCTCCTTCAAGTCTGAGAAATTCATCACTAGTAACTTGAAGAATTGCTTGCTTGGCCGCATCACTGGCAGGATTCTCATGAGTCGCTACAAAACGAGTGCCCATGTATACTCCTTCTGCGCCTAAATCCATCACAGCTTTTACCCCTCTGCCATCGATAACTCCTCCTGCCGCAATAACGGGGATCTTCAAGGAATCTGTCGCTTGAGGGACAAGCGTAAACAGGCTAATTTCATACTGGCTAATGTGCCCCCCTGCTTCATTACCAGTTACAATAAGGGCATCTACTCCTGCAGTCTCAGCTTCAATTAAATTTTGAACTGTTGGGTTAATTGGGCGGTAAATTACTGTGAAACCGTGTTTTTTTAATTTTTCTATTTCGTTTCGGTGCATTATAACTCCGATTACTACAACTATCTTTACGTTCTCTTCAACTAAAACATCAAACAACGCGTTAGTGAATGAACTTGTACCATTAGCATCGAAGGGTAAAATGTAATTGACTGCAAACGGTCTATCCGTCAACTCCCTTACTTTCCTGATCTCACTTCGTACGTTCTCTACAAATTCATCTAAACTCCTCGCGGAGTTGTTTTGTCCAGCGTTGGGCCCAAGGACTCCCATTCCTCCAGCATTCGAGACTGCAGCAACAAATTTAGCCGAGGTAACCCAGCTCATAGCTGCAGATATAATGGGATACTTGATCCCCAGTAATTTGGTTACTCTATTCATAAAAAAACTCCTTTCATACCAATCCAAGATAATTACCACTAGCTCCCTACATACCATCGTTGAGTTAGTAATCGATGTTTCATATAATAAACACATCACTTTAACATAGGAAGTAGGCAAAAAAATGTGACCTAGTCACTTTTTTAGTACTAATGGAGAGAAAGGAAGATATACTATGGGCCGCATCTGTAAGGATGGTATCAACTCTGATTTAATCAATGGAGACTCAATTGTATATGGAATAATTCATACCCAACATGTACTTTCAGGAAGATGGAAGCTTATGATTCTTTGGCTTCTCTCAACACAAAAGCGACGTTTTGGGGAGATTAAGTCCATATTCACTGACATTTCACAAGGCTCCTTAACTAAACAACTAAGGGAATTAGAGAAAGATGGGTTTATTGAGCGCCATGTTTTCTCAGAGATTCCGCCCAGAGTGGAATATTCATTAACCGAAAAAGGAATAGATTTTCTTCCTATATTAAAAAGTGTAGAACAATTCGGGGAAAAGCATGGGCGAGATTCTCTTAACAAAAAACAATCTGATGATTTGACCTAACCTACCACCGTTAAGTAACAGCCTAGTAAGCACTATAAAATCAATAGGACGTATAAATTTTCGGTTACGAAAACACCAAAGAAATTCACTATCTCACTATTTAAATTGGCGACTTTCTTAAACTTTAAGATGTCCTCCCCGTTGTCTTCTTTTACGATTACAATGGGTACATTTTAACTTGAGGTTGGAAAATCGGAAATAACGTTACTGGAAAAAATCGCTAAAGTGATGAGTGGTAAAACTAAATCCGCCACTATGTAGTTAAAAAGTCTACCAACAGTTTTAGTAAACTAATGGTAGACCCTAGCTTATAATTGGCTTTGATCGGTTCAAATGATTTTCAAGTCCAACACTAACTAGTGATTCAATCTATAATAGAGATCATTCCAGCGGATTTCATTCTCCAAGGAATCCAAAGTGGTCGAAGTGTTGATAACTAGGCATTCAATTCCTGCCATGCGCGCCCAATCTTTAAGCTGCTCGCTCGTTACATGGAAAGAGAATCCAAAGTGATGTGCGCCCCCTGCAAGAATCCAAGCCTCTGCCGCTTTAGTCAATGACGGTTCGGGTTTCCAGAGCAAGCTGGCTACGGGAAGGTGAGGCATGCGTTTTTCATTCTGTACCGCATTCACTTCATTAACGATCAAACGGAAACGGTCACCCATGTCCACCACGGTTGCGTTAACCCCTTTGCCGCTTGCTCCATTAAAGATCAGACGGGCGGGGTCACCCTTACCGCCTACAAATAGAGGGTGCACTTCAATTCTCGGTCTGTCTGCTGCTAGTGTCGGGCATATTTCCAGCATATGTGAACCCAGTACCATCTCGTTACCTTTTTGCAAATGATACGTGTAATCTTCCATGAAAGAAGTACCTTTGTTATCGGCCATCATTTTCATCATCCGTACCAAGGCTGCCGTTTTCCAATCTCCTTCCCCGCCAAATCCATAACCTGCTGCCATTAGACGCTGTGCCGCCAACCCGGGCAACTGTTTTAAACCATGCAGATCCTGAAAGCTGGTCACAAACGCAGTATAACCACCTTCATTCAGGAATTCAGTCAGAGCAATTTCCATTCTTGCCTGTTCACGGATTGCCTCTCGTTCAGCTCCTTCAATACGACCGTTATCGGTGAAATCATACAATTCGGTATATTCATCCATCAGTTCCCTTACCTTGGCTTCACTCACTTCTTTAACGCGTTCGGCTAAATCACCCGCTGGATATCCGTTAATAGTCCACCCGAATTTTATTTGTCCTTCGACTTTGTCCCCTTCAGTCACAGCCACATAGCGCATGTTATCACCGAATCTGGCGATTTTCATAGTTTGACTCTCGGTGTAACCAGCGGAGGTCTTCATCCATGCACCAATTCTTGTGCGTACCTCTTCATCTTTCCAATGCCCTGCAATAATTTTTCTTGCCGTTCCGAGGCGTGCGCCAATAAAACCAAACTCCCGGTCGCCATGCGCCGCTTGATTCAAGTTCATAAACTCCATGTCGATGCTGTCCCAAGGAATGTCCACATTATACTGGGTATGCAGATGAAGCAACGGCTTGCGCAATTGATTCAATCCAGAGATCCACATTTTAGCTGGTGAGAAGGTATGCATCCATGTTAGGATGCCCGCACAGTTTTCACTGGAGTTTGCCTCAAGACAAACACGGCGAATCGCTTCAGGAGTAGTGACTACTTCTTTGAATTGAATGGAGTATGGAAGGTTAGCCTCATGATTCAATTCAGCAATCATTTTTTTGGAGTTACTCTCTACTTTGGACAATACATCATCTCCGTACAAACCTTGACTTCCTGTCACGAACCAAAATACATAAGGTTTAGCATGCAACATATCGTTATCCTCCACTTAGTTAGATTTAAAATTTAATTCAATTTCATATTGAACGGTTTCTCCTGGCTGAAGCATCCTTAACGAATCGGTCTTGCGCTCCTCCGCTCTACCTTTGGTCCAGCAATTGGACGGTTCTATTCCCAGTACATGCTCACCAGCACCTGGCATTCTCCACTGTACCAATCTGGGTAACGTTACTGGATCCCACTTCAATTCCACGGTGAGGCCCTGTGAAGTAGAATTAAAATCGTTTACAGGGAATGAAGGACTAATAATCTGGACACTGATCTTCTCTTGCTGCTCTAATGGTTCATGGTAGTAAACTTGTTCCGCAAAATGAGGATCTGGGGCCTGCCACTCGTGTAACCTGGACATATCCATTCCTGCATCACGAAGGGTAGATTTACTTTCCGGCAATACAATGATCGTATCTTCCATTAGCAGAGGAAAACCGAAGTTAAAATGATATAGCATCATGTGCGGCACTGGTTTGAAACTTACATTTTCGACCGTATCCATAATCTTCAGACGGTTCTCTCCGAGCCTGCTTTGGATTGTCCGAGTTAGTCGTAGTGTATGGCCGAAAATCGATGTTTCCTCCAATACTCCGCGAGTGAACATCTCATAATCGCTTCCATGCCATTCTGCGTGATAGGAAGTTTGACGGGCTGGAGTGTGATGAATTTGTCCGTGCAAGCCAAATGTTCCATACTCATCCTGTCCCGATGCTCCTACCTGTGATAAACCACAAGTCATCAGCAAACCGCCTGAAGCTGTGCGGAGCCAGTTATTTCCTTCTGCGTCATAGTAAGAAGAATGGGGATTTCCATTGCTTGCAGACCAGCTAACCGGGATACCACAAAATTCAGCTAACGAGATATCCATCCCTTTGCTGGGGTTAACCCAATAGGAGAGTCCGGCGCCCGTACGCACTTGAAACGCTTCTTGACCTGCCTCCGGTCCTTCCTTCATCACAAAACGCTGTACTCCTCCAAGTTGATCTATTCTGCCAACCCTTGACTCCAATTCACGCCGGGTCCATTCCTTGCCATAAAGTCTTACCATCACTGTAGCTCCTTCAAATTTTGGTTGGTCAAGTTCTAGGCTTTTCCCGCACTCCCGAAAATTCTCATTGTTCGTACAATATCCTCCTGAATGGCCTCCATGGCCCATTTAGAAAGATCATGATAGTAACTTTTTTTGTTTTGATCGCTATTTGCATTCAATTTCGACTGAATTGTATTGGCAACCTCAAATGCCATGTTTGAATAGTAGTTAAGCTTGCGAATTCCGCATTGAATGGATTTCACATAGGCTGCCTCATCCAGTCCGGATCCTCCATGCATCACCAGCGGCATGCCGGTTATATCCTTAATTAACTGCAGACGGTTAAAGTCCAGGACAGGTTCTTTGGTGTAGACGCCGTGTGCGGTTCCATAAGCGACGGCCAGAGCATCAATATTTGCATTTTCTATAAATGTCTTGGCTTCCTTTGGATTGGTGTAGATATCATCCGGATCATACTCTTCCTCTTCTTCCTCATCCCCGCCGCCCTCGGGGCGAAGTATCTTGCCAAGCTCGGCTTCAACGGAAACACCGAGAGCTTTCGCAATTTTGCTGATCTCATTCGTCTGTCTAATATTCTCTTCAAGCTGCAAATGTGCACCGTCAAACATGATAGAGGAAAAGCCAAGTTTCATCGCACGGATCAAAATCTCATGATCTTGCCCATGATCAAGATGCACAGCAACTGGAACCTTGGCTTTTCTCGCGGCTTCTAGCATAATCGGAGCAATAACCTCAAGCGGCACAAGGGGAATATGAACTTCAGCGAAGGAAAGAATTACCGGCGATTGTGAATCTTCGGCGGCAGCAATGATGCCCCGGATCAATTCCAGATTATTAACATTGTAGGCACCAACGGCGTAATTCTTGGCTTCAGCATCTTTCATCAGCTCATTTAGCGTAACTAAAGGCATTCTTATACATCTCCTGTCTACTTTTCGTTCAGTCAGAAATCTACCTTTCCATGGGTTCGTTTGACATTACTTCGTTAACCGCTTGATACAAGCGTTTATATTTGGCGTAATTCTCGTCATATTGCTTCCGATTTTTTGCTTGAGGATGAAATGTTTTATTCACTTTCACCAAACGTCGTGTAGCTTCCTCATAAGAAGAGAACTCACCAAGCGCTACTCCGCAAAGGATGATGGTGCCTAATATTCCAGCTTCATCTATATCAAGTGCAACGATCGTTTTATTCATAATGTCTGCTTTGATTTGTAACCACAGATCTGACTTGGCCCCGCCACCACAAGCTCGTAATTTATCAATCCGGATTCCCGCTTGTTCCAGGCATTCTATATTTTGCCTCATCTCATAGGTAACGCCTTCCATTAAAGCTCTAAATAAATCTGACTTCGTAGTGTTGAAATCAATCCCTAGTACAGCTCCTACTGCCAAAGGGTTCATATACGGAGTGCCTGATCCTGCGAAGTGCGGCAGCACCAGAATATTGGTGGGACTGTCACTAACGTTCTCACTCATAATGTCATATACACTTCGTCCCGTTAGATCCGCTTCCATTTTCTCTTCATAGCCAAACTGATCTCTATACCATTTGAGTAAAGAACCCCCCGTAAAATTAAAAGCGTAGGTTGCATATTTTCCTTTGATAAATGGAACCAGAGCTAGATTGCTGGATGCCATATCCTGTTGATTTATCGTCTCTTTACTAAAAACCGGTGTGATACACTCTACTGTTCCAATTCCATCAACAGCCGAGCCTTCTTCTGTTATCCCCGCTCCTATAGCAGCGCACACCTGATCATGCCCGCCTAATACCAGTTTGAAATCAGAAGGTAACCCGAAGTTTTGTGCTGCCTCCAGCGAAATCTGACCGACTACTGTTCCCAGAGCTGCAATCTCCGGAAATATCCTTTTGTGTAAGCCAGCCACCTCTATAATATGTTCATCCCACTGGAGCCTACGGACATCAAATGCCATTGTTCTGGAGGCCAAAGAATAATCCAGAATAGGGCCGGCACCCAGCTTGTAAAGAATATAGGAGCCAAAAGGAAGAAACGTATGAATCTTTGCATAAATATCCGGCTGCTCCTCCCGGTACCACATCAATTTAGAGAGCGTATACATTGAATGAGGCTTCAAGCCTGTTTTATGGATAATTTCATCCGCTTCTATTTTTTTGATAAACGCTTTTAATTGCTCATTTCCCCTGCTGTCGATATAAAGCAAGCTGTTCCCAAGCTCTCTGCCTTCCTTGTCGATGAGAACTGCAGCTTCTCCAAAGGAAGAAATTGAAATACCAGCGAGATGAGTACTCCGTTTGTTATACTCTCTTATTACAGAATGCATTATGGATTGAACTGCTTCCCAAACAATCTGAGGATTCAATTCAAAATAACCGCTTATCGGCGACTCCATACTGTATTCCTCATACGCTTGAGCCATCACATTACCATCAGAATTCGTAATTATGCACTTCGCTCCTGTCGACCCAATGTCCAATCCAATTAAATCCATTTCAGCCCTCCTTCGCCTCCCTACTACTCTATTTTAGAGAGGGAACAGATTGACTTCTTGCTATAACTTGCTGAACCATGTATTAAAAATTGTTTATTCTACCATTACCAGCCGACACAAGGCGGGAACACCCACGCAGTTACTTGACAAGCTTCATTGGGGATCTACATGTAAATGGCTATGCGGGCTATCATAAGTTGCAGCTGAAGAGAACGCAGCGGGGGAATTACCTACAGCTTGAATCAGTGGGAAAACAGGGAAACTTACAGTATTCATGAAAGAAGGACGGCTGGAAATCGACACAACGTAAAATAACCCACATCCTGGTAAATAGGTGTGGGTTATTTTACGCTTATTTTGATATTTGCACATCCTGCCAGTTGGCATTATTTAGAATCTCCGCATTTTTCCCAAGAAATGCCTTACCTGCTTCTTCATCTCCCTGCAGGTGGTACATCATCCATGCTGTCAAATATCCATCAGAGTGTACCAGCATATCTTCATGGTCAGCGTTCACCGCCCTAGCCCGGACTTTCAAAACATTATCGGTAATCAAATCGTAGTTTTTAGTAAGGGAAGATAGCGGTGCTACTCCTATTCCGTTATCCTCTCCTGTATCATTTTTGAGAGTGCCGGCTGTCATAAAATAGGGGATGGTGATTTTACTTACATCGTAGTTCCACCCCAATGCCTTCGAAAGTTCAACATTTGCAGCGCTTCCTGTAAAAATTGTTTTATAGTAATGGCCGTTTTTTTGAGCTGTTACGGCGTTGATGGCTCCAACACCACCTTGAGAATATCCTGCTATGCCAATATTATTAATGTCTATTTTCCCAAAGAATATATCATCGGCATCTGAATTTAGTTCAAGCATCAAGTCAAGGCTTTCTGCGTTAAACTTACCACTACTAGACATACGGTCTTCATTCCCCACAACTATAAATCCCCATGTCGCAAGGTGCTTAAAAAAGGGTTCGTATCTAGATGCATTCATACCACTAGCATTTGCAATCACAATCAGAGGATAAGGATGGTTGGTATTTGTTAATTCAGTCGGATACCAAATTTTAGACTGAACGCCTTCTTTATCTCTTGAATTATATTCAACAGTAGAAACATCATACGTTCCCATTTTGATATATTTTTGTTCTATTACACTTTCAGTCTTGTAACCATCAGAATATCCTTCATCTAAAAGTGGCTGCGTCGATTTCCATTTACCATAGAGCGTCATGCCAACCACCACTAGCACTAATATTCCCAAGAGGATTAACAAAACTTTCCCTAACATTTTCAATAATCTCCCTGCTTTTTTCATAAACTTCTCCTTATCTGCTTTTCATGTAGGTATAAAATTTCTGAAGACTATCAATATTCTTTTTCTAATAATTCAATTCCATAATTATGGACATCACCATTTACTGCATCTAATATCCAATCGCTTATGCTTTTGTTGCCATTTAATTTATCAAAAACATTGCTTGAAATGATTGTGTGTTGTGTCAGGTTTATCTCCTTATCATAAGACAGACCATCCCAGATGTAGATTCCCACGCCCGGTATATTGTCTTGAAGCCCTTCAACCATTGATTTCAGATTTGACTGAAAAACATCACCACTTTTATCGGTTGCCGACATTTCTCCGTGATCAAGGTAAGCTTGCCACTTTGCCAGCTCCCCATCCCGTACAGAACTATCAAATAATATTTTTACGCTATCTCCACGTTTGTCATATAATGCCGTCAGGCTGTCAAGCACGATATTGTCCGTATTGAGACGTTCAGAAATTGTTTTTGGGGATTTCCAGACATTCTCAGATATATCCTGCCAATCATCTGTGAGCAGCAAAGAACTGTCAACAGCAACTGTAACATTTGAGGTTGATGGATAATAATCAATAACATCATCTGCAAGTAGCGATGTTCCAAATCCCCCAGCAGAAAATCCAGTAACAAGGAGTGTATCCGGCGTGCCAGTATACTTTACTGCCTCCTTCATGAAAAGAGAAAAATTAGTATAGCCATAATGATATAACGTTTTTGAGTTCCCCTTGTCATCCGAATAGGCATATTCACCTGTTCCTGAATGAAAATCGCCTGTACTGTATGGAAGAACAAGGATTGTCCAATCTTTAAATGGGTTATCTTCTGTATCACTTGCAATTCCCATCTTAGCGACGAAATCTTGGTTTTTTACCACATCTGCATAAAAGTCTTTTGGATGCGCTGCAGTGTATTCATTTATACTTGCTCCACCACCAAAGAAATAAACCATAACCTTGTTTTCACTTCCTAAACGAATGAAACCATTCCATTCGCTCCCATCAGACGATTTTGCTTCTTCCGGCGTAATAGCATACCACTCTCCTACTTCCGGGCTTCCCTTCAATTCAGGAAAGCTGATGAGAACGGAGTTTTTTAGCATAACAAAAACTACAATAGCCAAAACCACAATCAATAAAAAAATGCCTATCATTATATTCCGCAGAATATTCCGTTTCTTTCCATTCGACTTTTCCATACATTACTCCCTTGACAAATTGAATTATTTATTGTAGTCTTCTTTCGATGTGACAATTGTATCAACTTAATTGACTGATCGTCAATGCAACCACCAAAAATGAGACAAAAGCAAAGGAATGTATCATCATTAATAATCAACAGAAGAACCGATATGTAAAAGAACAGATTACGACTACACTCATTCAGCTTATGCAGAAACGTACTTTGTCTGACATTTCCATCAGCGAAATAACAATGACTGCTGAGGTTGGCAGAGCATCCTTCTATCGTAATTTCACTGATAAAACAGATGTCCTCAGACAGCACATTATGTATCTGACACAAAAATGGGGAGCTGAATTTGAAAGTAACCCCAACTCCAATCCGCAAAACCTTTTTGGCAGTCTGTTTCAGCACTATAAGGACAACGACAATTTCTATCTGCTTTTGTACCGTAACCATCTGACAGAATTGATTCTTGATACCATTTTGGATATCTGCGGCCCCAAGGGTGAATCATCAAACATAGATGCCTATAGAAAGTCTTTCTTTGCCTATGGACTATATGGCTGGATTGTAGAGTGGATGATGCGGGGCATGCAAGAATCTGCTGATGAGATGAATACTTTACTTACAACTGCATTGCAATAGGCTCAAGAAATGACATAAGCCTGTGTTGCGTTCTATGGTGTGGCTTGCTTGAGTTTGAAGACGAGTCCGAGTAATACTGCTAAAATAAAGACCAACCTACAAAGTGAACTTTGGAAGTTGGTCTTACGATTTACTTCAATAAATTAAGTGCCTGTTTAATATCTTCATCAACATATTTGTGATCTTGAACTTTGTCATCGTTCTTCAATTCCAGCTTCCCATGCTTGGACTCTATTCTAAGCTGTTTTGGTGTCATTCCATATTGCTCCTTGAAGCTGGAAGCGAAAATCTGGGAATTAGCAAACCCATTCATCATTGCAACGTCAATTACTCTTTCATTGGTGTGCAAGAGCATTTCATAAGCCTTTCTTAACCGTACATATTTTAAATAGGATTGAAAACTCATCCCCATCTTATTTTTGAAGAAATGAGAGAAATAATACTTACTTAGATACTCATGATTGGATATTTCCTCCAAAGTTATCTTCCTGTTATAGTTTAGATCGATATAATCTAGGATTCGTTCTAACCTTTTCAGATTGTCATTTGATTTTTCCAGATTTTCTTCATCAATCATATTTATTTCAAATTCTCTGATAAGACTGAGGATAATTTGCTGTAGGATAATGGAAATTTCAATAATAAATCCTGTCTCTTTAGTATGAAATACTCGTAAAATATTTATTAAAAAACTTTTTAATGTAGCATATTTGTCCAGTGATTTTAGATCCGTAACACTATTACAAATAAACTCCATTTTCTCAATTTGGGGATGAAGATTCTGGAACATATTCATATCCATTTGTATGATCACGGCTAAATTTTGATAATCCGTACCCGTAAAGGAATGGACATTATTCGAGTTAATCAAGATTAGATCGCCTTTTTGCATACAATAGTCATGGGTTTCCACATGAACTTGGAGATCGCCTTTAACTAACATGATAATTTCCAACTCTTGATGCCAATGTAAAGGAACAGTTTCTATTCGACAAACGTACATTTTGATGGACAGGTTATCTGTATATTTGATTAATTCTTTTTTGTATAAGTACTTCATTTCTCTCATCCCCTAAATAGCTTTTTCGGGAATATCTGTCGTCAAACCTGATGAATGTTATTTTATTTGGCTTAAACGTTCATCCATTTGATCCAAAATATGTGTAGGCAATGAATAGAACGCTGCCAAATCCCGGAGGGAGGAATTACCGATTGAAGCGCCCAAATCATCCGGATTGACTTTAACCTGTTCAGACATCATTGTCCGTATGAGCGGTGCAGCCTCATCGTGGTGCAAAAGTTCAATTAGTGGAGTTTTCGTGCTAAATATCCTCAAATAACTCTTGGTCGGAGAATAGCTGATCGAATAGCTTCCACTGAATAATTCCAATAGGACCTCTTCCTCAAGTTGTTCTCCGGTTATGTCAGTAAACTCCCAGGTAACACCGTTAATTTCTAAATCCTTTAAATGGGCATGGGGTAATCGTATACGGGCAGATGCATTGAAAGGAATATCAAAAGTAAAATCAAGCCTTCCTTCCTTATCAATCTCCCATCCGCTACAATAGGTGCCCGATGCGGTTTCAACTGTTGCTTTCACCCACTTCAGCCGGTTATCCGGTTGCGGGACGAGCTCCACGCGCTGGAAACCCGGGGCCTCCTCAACGGGATTAATTCCCGCCATGCAACGATACATCCATTCTACGATTGCGCCGTAAGCATAATGGTTTAAGGAATTCATGCCTGTACCGCTAATCGTTCCGTCTGGTAGAACTGAATTCCACCGTTCCCAAATGGTCGTTGCACCCAGCTTCACGGCATAAAGCCAACTCGGGTAGTCGTCATTAAGCAGTAAAGTATAAGCAAGATCATTACATCCATGATTTGTCAGTACATGATTTAAGTAAGGTGTTCCGACAAACCCTGTTTTCAGGTGATTACGGTCAGCTTTTAAACGCTTCCGTAGAGCCTCAACCACTTTGTCGATATAGTCTTTTGGAACCAAATCCATAAACAGCGCAACAGCGTATGCAGTTTGTGTATCGATCGCCAACCGGCCTGTTATAGTAAAAAATTCCTCCTGAATTGCAACTTTAATTTCCTTTGAAATACGCTCATAGTATGCCGCTTCTGCTTCCTGCCCTAATACCTTCGCTGCTTTGGCCACAATGTTTGTTGAATAACAGTAGTAAGCAGAGGCGATGAAATCCTTATCGGTTCCGCCGAAAGGAGAATCCGGATTGCTGCTGTCTAGGGAAAGCCAATCTCCAAAATGGAACCCTACCGTCCATAGTCTACGTCCCCCTGAGTCCGTATCTTTTTTTATAATGTAGTCGGCCCATCCTTTCATGCTTTCAAACTGCTGCTGAAGAATGGTCACATCTCCGTAATGTAGATATACATTCCATGGAATAATTACGGACGCATCTCCCCAAGCGCTGGAACCACCCACACGAATATTAGCAGCAGGAACAACCACCGGAACCTCCCCTTGGCGTTCCTCCTGTTCACTTCCAAGGTCAAAGCAATACTTGTTGAAAAAAGCATAGGAATCCATATTAAAACAGGCGGTACCAGAGAATACCTGAGCGTCCCCCGTCCAGCCCATTCGTTCATCCCGCTGAGGGCAATCTGTTGGAACATCCAGGAAGTTCCCCTTTTGTCCCCACTTTGCATTCTGAAACAAGCGGTTGATCAGAGAATTGTCGGTCTCAAAATGCCCTGTATCATCAAGGTCCGAATAAAGAACACATCCAGTAAAATCCTCAGAATTCAATTGTCCGATCCAGCCTTCAACCTTTACATATCTGAATCCATAGTAGGTGAAGTAAGGACGAACGATCGTTTCCCGTCCATCTGCCGTAAATTGATGTTCCGCCAATGCGGTGCGCAAATTATCTCGGTAGAAATTTCCTTCCTGTAGCACTTCGCCGTATTGTAACCGAATGATACTTCCTTTGGGAGCGTTGGTCCGATATTCGATCCAGCCTACCATGTTCTGCCCCATATCCAAGACCGTCTCGCCCGCAGGAGTATGAATCACTTCGAGAGGCTTCCTTTTCTCCTTGATCACTACAGGAAGACTAAGCCTGGCCTTGAGTCGATCATAGCCAAGTTCAACTTCTCTAACGGGATAGTTTTCAGAGGCTTGAAAAGTTGCATCATAAATTTCACCGTCGTATAAATTTCCCGATATAATTTGACTTTGTTCCGCAGTCCATGAGTCATTGGAAACAATGATCTCAGTTGAGCCGTCCCTGTATGTCACAACCATTTCATATAGAAGAGCAAACGTATTACCGTAGATCTCGCTCGAATGGCCGTCAAAACCAAAACGCCCTTTGTATAAGCCATTTCCAAGCCTTACCGATATCTCATTCTGACCTGTTTGCAGAAGTTCGGTCACATCATATGTTTGATATTGCAGCCATTTATGATAATTATTGAAGTTAGGTGTCAGAAATTCGTTTCCGGCTTTTAGACCGTTAATATATATTTCGTAAAGCCCCAGTCCACATACATAGACTCGAGCCGAAGCAACGGGGCCTTTCAGCAGTAACGATTTTTTTAAAATCGGATGAATGGTCTTATTGAATTTTGGAGTGATCCATGTCCCTTTCCACGCTTCGTTCAGCTTGGCTGTCTCAAACCACGCAGTCTCACTTGTGGCGTGTTCTCCATTATCCGCCCATACCTCCACACGCCAAAAATAGCGGCATCGCGGTATCAATTCTAGCGGAAGCTCAAAGGCAAGACTGTTGATATCCTTCCTTGACCCGCTGTCAAATATGACATTTTGGAATTCATCGTCAAGCGCCACGACATACCGGGCTGCCACTTGCTTCTGGCCTTTCGTATCGGTTACAGTGTATGAAAATCTCGGTCTGCCTAAATCAAAGCCCAATGGATTCACCACACGGTTGGTTTTTAAATGAATAATTTTCATGAGAACCTCTCAGAATTAGTTTTTTTAAAATCCATCACACACATCACTTACCTAATTATAGATTGGCGCATTTAGGCGACGATATAGAGGAATACAAGCATACATATCGTATTCTTAATATGATTGGGTCAGCATAGCTAAAACAAAAAATGCTGCCGTCAATGGGTAATGGCAATTGAAACCGTCAACCTTGTATTCTTTTTAACGCTTCTATAAAAACTGTTTTCTGATCCTTAAGAAAACTGTAAAGGTTATTAAATCGTATGACAAAAAAACAGTTCCCCATCCGAATCATCTGGCGATCCAGGATGGGGAACTGTTTTTGCTTATCGCTTACACTACAGGTATTTCAATCGTTACGCTTTCTGATTTCTCAGTGGAAATAATCAGCGTAGCAGTTCCTTTTTCCACACCAGCCCGAACGACGACCTGCATTCGACCGTTGTAAGTCTCATGCATCGAATCGAAATAGTTCTCTTCCGTTCTCGCTCTTCCCGTTCCACTGCCTTGAATGACGGCTGGTCCCTCTATGGCAACTGAAACTTTCCGCTGCACCGCCGTATTAAGGATTCCGCTGGCATCAACAAGTTCAATGTTAACGTAGCAAAGATCGTTTGACCCTGCACGCAGATCTTCGCGCTCCTTGGTCACTTTCAGTTGCGGTGCTCCGGCCGACTTCAGGTTGTAACGTCCGACTTCCTTGCCTCCGATGTAAGCAACAGCTTCAACTTCCCCTGGCTCAAATGTGGTATCCCACTTGCAGTAAAATTTCTTGAAATCGTCTCCAACCGTCTTCCTGCCTTGAGATTTACCATTGATAAATAGTTCTGCTTCCTCAGCATCCGAGTATACCTCAACTACGACTCCTTTGCCCTCCCAACCGGGCCATGTCCAGCTGCTTATGGAATCCGTCCAGCCCCATAGGCTCAATTTTGCATCTCGACCATAGTACTCAGGTTTCTGCACGGCAATGTAGGGCTTGTAACCGCGTCCACCCCACACAATCTCACGCCAATAGGAAATCGGAAGCCGGTGACCCGTAATATCGAAATCCCCGGTCTGGGCGGTAATCCATGGATATGGAGCATAGACAATGATGCCTGGGTCTCCTTCATAACTGACTTTGCCGATGCCAACCTCACCCAGGTAATCCCAAGCGGTCCACGAAAAGTCTCCCAATACAAATCCGTTATTTTTCACAATTTCCCATATATGGTCCAGTGCTGCCGGATGTGACTCTGCGCCAACAAAGGTTTTATTGTTGGACTTCTCGTGTTCAATGAGGTACCGTTCAGGTGAATAATTGTAACCTTCGATGTCTAGCACTCCCAGTGCTTCCTCGATCATGTCTTGAATGATGTTACTTGATGAAAATTGACCCATAAGCGGTCCCATCGCTTGCATAACCTGATTAATCTCACCGCTATCCAGCGAACTGCTTAATTCAGAGAATCCTTGGTCAACTGCGATTTCTTTGATCCTTCCCAAGGTGGTCATGATTGGATTCACGCCATTGGTGATGTAACGGGTGTCATCCAGTGAACGAATCTTCTCAATAATTTTTCGGCCCAGAATGTTACCATGTCGAGAACCAATTTCCGCAAGTTCATTACCGATCGAATACATGATAATACTAGGATGGTTGTAATCCTTGCCAATCATGCGTTCCACGTCCTGTTCCCAATGCTCTATAAACGTTGTGGCGTAGTCATAATCGATTTTGCCGTGCGTCCAACAGTCGGTCAATTCATCCATCACAAGCATACCGTGCTTATCGCAAGCATCCAACAGCGTTCTGCCCATCGGGTGGTGGGCAGCGCGTATTGCATTGTAACCTGCTTCTTTTAGCTTACGAATCCGGCGTTCTTCGGCGTCTTTGAAGGCAGCGGTGCCAATGACTCCGTTATCATGGTGAATGCATCCTCCCTTTAACTTCAACGTCCTACCATTGATGCGCAGGCCATGAACGCTGTCCAGCTGCAGCTTGCGTATACCAAAAGTCGTGATGTCTTCGTCCACAACCTTGTCGTTCAACTTTATGACTGTAGTACAAGTGTACAGATTCGGGTTATCCGTGTCCCAGAGTTTAGGAGACGACAGTGTTATTCTCTGCCAGGCCGATATCTCACCTCGGGATGCTACTGAGAATTTCGTCGCCTCCTCGCTTACTACTTTTTCTTCAGCGTCCTTGATTGTGGTGATTGCATAACCGGTGTGCAGTCCCAGATTCTCATTTTTGATCGCGATCTCAATTTGGAGTACGGCCAGATCCGGTTCTGCATCTACTGTTGTAATCCGAACGCCGTCCATGGCAATATAAATCGGTTCCGCTTTCATTAGTTTGACATTACGGTAAATCCCTGAGCCGGTATACCAACGGCTATTGGGTTGGGAGCCGTTCTTCACCACAAGCTTCACTTCGTTCTCTTGTCCGTAGCGAAGAAAATCGTTGATCTGCACATAGAAATTCGTGTACCCGTAATCATTTTTACCTGCCAGATCACCGTTAACATAAACGAAAGTATTCATGTAAACGCCTTCAAATTCTAGAAAGACAACTTTCCCCTGATCCTCTTTTGGTAAAATGAGTTTCTTGACATACTCATAATTTCCGCCTTGAAAATATGCTCCTCCTGAACCGGCAGGGTTATCTGCGGAGCGCTCCGTCAAGATCATCGCATCATGGGGCAAATCCACATGCTGTAAATTTTTCTTAATACCCTTCGTAGAAGCTTCAATGATGCTTATATTATTTCCAAATGTCCAATCTTTGTTAAAATCCAGCTTTAACACTCGCTTCTCCTCCATTTCAATGAGAAAACTGCATCAAACTTAATTACTAAATCTGAATTTATTATAGGCATCCCCTAGAATAGATTAATATAACGGAAATGAAACTCTGATAGCGCAATTTTAACTATTTCTAGTCAAGCCTCTGCCTTGTGATTTGCTTATCTAGTACTAAGTGTTTTACCGACTTTTGTCACCACAAAAAACACCCTAAGGTGTTTTTCGGTTTAGTCAGATTAATTAAATGAATTAATTTCAGTTTAGAGATCTAGTTTTGACCGATCCTCCAGCGGCAGATACCGCAACTTTGCATCTACCATATTTTTATTTAAGAGAATTTATACCTTCCATCGTTTGTTACTTCAAACTTATTTCTCTTAATTTTGTAAGTAGAAGAAATATAAAGAATATCAGATTTTCAATACCATTGATCCGTCAGCACCAAAGCTTAAAGGTAGCGTCCGGAAACAAAGTATCTGGTGCGCTTTTCAGAAGGAGGTCCTCACTGAAATACTCTGAGCCTACTGCAACCAGATACGTGAGTGCAAGTCCGCCCTTGAACAGCAGAGTGACCATAGCGTACGCTGCTTCTATAGCGAACTCCAAATGTTGTTCTTATTTATGTAAACAGGATTAAAAAACTCCCGAGGACTCGTAGAGAGCGCCTCGGGAGACGGAATTGTGCTTCTAAAGGCATTACGCTGTCTTTGGCTAATAGGTCATTTATTAAATATACTTTGGAGCAACTCAATTTTATATTTTTCACCCGCTTCGTTATTTTCGATATCAGCTACACTAACAGTCTCGCCGTTTTCATCCTTCTTCTCTACTGTATATCCGTGATTAGTATCGAAGTATTTAATATTTGTATAAATGCCTTCCTTCTCCAATATCTTTGCATATCGTTCGCCCTGCAAATGAAGCGGGTCTTGCTTTCCAATAATAAAATAAGCAGGGGGAAGCTTCTTGAGTTCTTCCGCTGAAGCATAGGGAGGAGATACAATTGGGTCATCAGTGGGAACATCAGGAAAGAAGGTATCATGGAGCTGTCCAATAAACCCACTAAAAATTCCTAAATCATCCTCTTTGGGTGCTGTAAAGTCAAGAAAGGGCATTTCAAGGAGTTGCGCAGCAACTTTAATGTTTTCTCTTGAAAGAAGCAGCGCAGCACCGGCAGTAATGTGTCCCCCAGCACTTCCTCCGCTAATGACAATATTGTCAGGTTGAACTTTCAAGGATTCTGCATTTTCCTGCAGCCATTTTACCGTATCAGCCATTTCTTCCTGTTGGTAAGGGAATGGCTCTGTTTGAAGCAATCTGTAGTTAAGATTGACAACGATGCAGTTAGCTGAGTCTGCGATCTTTTTATTAAATTCATCTCCATCGATTGCATCAAAGCTGATCCACGCACCACCATGCGCATAGACAAACACCGGAAGATCTTCCGTACGTCCTTCTGGTTCATACCAGATGGCTTCTACTGGATCCTTACCATCTCGTTCAATAACTATTCTCTTACCCAAAGTATCCTTTTCATTCGCTTCTTTTCTGATTGTAATAGCGTTTTCCCTTATTTTCATAACGCCGAGCTTACTCACTTTCGTTCCGCCTGCGGTATTAAGCCAATAATACGCTAAAGCACCGATGCCCGCGATTGCAATAAACGCGATAAGGATAGCAACTCGGTAACGCTTGAAAAAGCTTTTTTTTTCTGAAGTATGTTCTGGAATTCCATTATTTTCACTCATGTAATAACCTCTCTTATTTTGTGAATTGACGATAACACTTATGCTTAGCTTGCAGTTCATTAACTCTCGCTTCAATCACTTTTAATTCATAGACAATCCTCCTAACCCTTTTAGTTTGATTTTTTCAATAAGGTGTTTCCGTATCTTTGTTCTTTCATATTTTATTAGTGGAACCTAAACTGAAAATAAACTGATGTAAAAGGGTGCAATTGATTCACAACTCATAGGTATAAGTAAGACGCGGAAGGCATAGGGGGATTAAGTCACCCTGACAAAAGGCAGTTCCCTTTTGAATTCAAGATAAAATCAGGATGGGCAACTGCCTCATTCATAAGTTAGCTCTTTAGTTTTAACGTCCATATTCCTTGTCATCTTTGTAAGCGACAGCTTCAAGCGTACCCGTCTATGAGATCCAATGCTACAGGATGCGGTAGCTACTTATTGCCATGTAACTCCGAAAAAATTCTATCGAGCACTCAACCGGACAGGTCCAAGAAGACCACTCGGTTCATGCTGTGCTACCCGGGAACAGAAATCCGTAATCTCTTTTGAAAGCGTATTGGTTACTTCAACAGAAATGGTATTTTCTCCTGATTGAATAAGCTTACTTACGTCAAAACGGTAGGGTGCGCTGATCCGGACACCAGCGGATGTGCCGTTTATGAACACTTCCGCTGTTTCAAATACTTTCCCAAGATCAAGAATAAGTTGTTTTCCGTTAAGCCCATCGTAGTTCAAAAATGTTTCATATCGGAACGTCCCTGAGAAGTCGGGTAGAAGACTAGGTACACTTAGATCGGTCAACTTTTGATGCTCGGCCCATGGGGTAAAGTGAGGATATTGTTCTGAGATTGCTGTCGAGATAGACCACAATGATTCAATGAGAATCTCCTCACCATCTCTTTTCAAGTCCGGCGCTGTCTCGAATAGTTCAAAGCAATCGCTTGATAGCACAACAATCGCCTCAAATGGGGACAGCTCGAGCGAGATTCGGGTAGAATCACCTTCCTGAACA
Source organism: Paenibacillus xylanilyticus (assembly GCF_047246825.1). GTDB lineage: Bacteria > Bacillota > Bacilli > Paenibacillales > Paenibacillaceae > Paenibacillus > Paenibacillus xylanilyticus_B. Next base: position 86,279 of record NZ_JBFOLB010000005.1, read on the forward strand.
CTGCACGTATGGATAACCTTATTGGAATAAGCATCATAGAAGACAAGCGAACCCTTAACCGGTAGAATCACTTCCGTACATATATCCTGAATGGGGTGTTCATTGAAAAACATAAAAACATCCATATCCTGATGCCGTACATGATAGTATCGCAGAAACGGGTAGCTGGCGTCCGTGAGGATATCTGTAAACCCGGAGCTTTTTAACTTTTGTGCCAAATCTTCAAGAGCAACTACTTTTACATGTTTGCATCGTTTTAATTGCTCTACAAGTTCCCCTTTCCCACCCTCGCTCGTTCTTGCTGGTAGCCCGCCCACAAAGAAAACCGGCAAACCTTTCTCCGTTAATTCAATAAACCGCAGCAATACTTCACTCGGAAGTGCTTCACTGTAAGGAACGATTAAACAGTCATAAGTTTCGTTCGCCAACTTCAGTTTTTCGTTTTGAACTGCTGCATCCGTAATGATCGAGTCACACGGCACCACATCGCAGTCAATCTGCGCACGCATCAGTTCCTTTACCGGTTTATGAAAGTACATATATTGTCCTGACCATTCTGCCTCAGCATGGTACAAAACAGCCGCCGATGCGATGTGCAATCCGCCGGTCAGGAGATGGGACATGCGATTAGTATAATAATTTAAATGTTTGTAATAGCGATACTGCGGATTTTTCCCTCGCGCATACATATGCGGAGGACAATCCGGATCAGGGAATTCCTTTGGAGAGAACGCATGGGGGACGAAGTAATTGACCCCACGCACGAGCATGTGGTCAGTCATCCACTTCATCAGCTTCAAACCTTCGGCCCAACCGTAAGCACCAAATACTTCAGCCATGGTTCTGCCTTGCTTTTTCGGATCGAGATGGGCCAGCGATGCCGCCATCTTGGCAAGACCATAGTTGAAGAACTCGTTGTCGGCTTCACCGGCAACCCATGCCGACGGGATTTCATCAAAACCGGGATTAAGCTGCCATAGGACGACATCAAGTCCCGACATGTCCTGCCCGCCCAGCGCTCTGAAAAAATGCCCGCTGCCGACACCCAAACGTGCGTGTGTATTGTTGTCTTCGATTACATGACCAATATATTCGATTTTCCGTTCTCTACACCAATCACCGATTTGGGCGGTGAAGTGTTCGGCATATAACATGCTTACTAAGTTCATATAACAATAGCGGGTCTTCGAAGTTGCCTCCTTGCCGCCATCTTGCCACAGTAAGGGTAAGAGTGTTTTATAGTCAGAACCCAGTTCTTGCTCAAGCAACCTTCCCATCTCAGGGCACCATGGCAAGTCTGCCTTGTCTTGCCCAACGGTAATTTCATAATTGGTAATGATTGCATTCTTCCCACTGTAGAAGCCCGGCTCATCCGAAAAGAACCCTGCAAAGGTATTCCCGAAGTATTCCTGGTAACGTGAGTAAAAGGCTTCATACACGGTATCGATCAAGATTTTGGTTGAATCCTTTACAAGCGGATTCAAGTAATCACGCTTGGAGGGGTCTCCTCCGATGGCATTCTCAAAAACCGTAAATATTCTCCAGTATCCTTCGGGTACATCCCAATACAATCTGCCGTTCACCACCCGTGAAGTCAAATCAATAGCCTCGTCCAATAATTCGCCTGTAACAGAGTTCCGCTGAACCGCAATGATAGTCAGGTTGGACGAGGCGGCTTCATAAAATCCGGGAAGATTGGGAACGGCCACAGCAAATGAGGAGCCGTTCTTCGGTCCTAGAGCATCAATATGAAGTTTGGATAGAAAAACGCGGCGCAATTCTTCCGGCGCATCCTTTAACCGGCCGGCAGCATGACCTGTTGGAAAGTGATCGTCATCGAGAACCCACACCCGCATTCCGCGTGACTTGGCTTCTTCTATGATCACATCCATGTCTCTCCACCAGTTCGGTCCAAGAAAGTCGGGGTGCGGACGTGCTTCTACACAAACCGCACCAATGCCCGATTCGTGAATCCTTGCCATTTCTTCCCGAAGCACCTCTTCGTCTTCCCCATGCTGCCAAAAAAACGGCAAGATATAATTAGCTTCTCTTTCGGATAGAACATCATTTAATTTATGTGGCACTTCAGGATCCTTCCCTTCTGTCTTTAACTCATTTGATTTGAAATCTGATGCAAATAGGTATCCATCTCGTTTTGTTCTTTTTCTGAAAATCGCAGGAGTGCAAGTTTTACTGTTTTACAGACAGAACTTACTTGACAGACAATCTACTGAATTACCTCCCACAAAAATTTCAAATTCTCCTTCTTCAATAACATAGTTCATACTCTTGTCATAGTAGCCCATTGCCTGATAGGGCACTAGAAAGACGACTTCGCTTTCCTCTCCTGCCTGCAATGGAATCTTCGTAAAATCGATCAGCTGCTTTACAGGCCGGACACGCTTCGCCACGATATCGCGAATATAGCATTGAATAATCTCAGTTCCTTCGCGATCTCCGCTATTCCTTACCTTAACGGACACTCTGATTCCTTCCTGCTCTTTTCTCACCTGCAAATCCGAATATACGAATGTTGTATAGCTTAAGCCATATCCGAACGGATAAACCGGCGCAAGCGGTGTGTCTAAATATTTTGAAGTGAATTTACTCTTTCCTCCCGGGCGACCGGTACTAATATGTGCATAGTATACTGGGCATTGCCCGCTGGAATAAGGGAAGGTTGTGGTTAATTTAGCGGATGGATTTTTTATCCCGAACAGTATATTTAGAATGGCATTTCCCGCTTCTACACCCGGATGCCATGCCTCGACAATTGCATGTACGTTGTCCGCTACCCATGGAATTGCCAGAGGCCTTCCATTAAACAGAACGGCAATCACCGGTTTTCCTGTTTCTATTAATCTCTTCAATAAATCGATCTGTTCTGTGGGCAGCTCAATAGAAGCACGGCTGGCCGCCTCACCACTCTGATTTTTGAATTCTCCAATGGCAGCGACATAAACATCGCAATCTTCAGAGATCACTGTATCTTCAGCCATGTAAATAAAGTTAATCCCTTGAGCTTTACAAGCATCGACAAGGCTTACACAGTCTTCCCCGTCTGCCTTGATGGCCCAGGCTCCTGTCATTTCCTCCCGGTTATTGGCCAGCTCACCCACTAAACCGAGTTTTACTCCATTTTTTAAAGGCAGTACATTTTCGTTTTTCAGCAGAACGATGGATTTCTCGGCAGCCTCTCTTGCCAGTGAACGGTAGGCTGGCTTCAATATAGCAGCTTTCTCACGTGCTTCCGAAGTACGGTACGGTCGATCAAATAATCCCAGCTCAAACTTAATCCGCAGGATATTAGCAACAGCTCGATCCAACACTTGTTCTTCCACGTCACCGTTAGCAATCAGTTCGGCCAGCGTTTCGCTGTAAGCATTCGAGGTCATATCCATGTCAAGTCCGGCTTCAATGGCCTGCTTAGCTGCATCTGCTAGGTTCTCTGCAATTCCATGAGTGACACATTCTGCAATAGCATTCGCATCGCTAATGGTCATTCCGTCAAATCCCCAATTACCTCGAAGAATATCCGTAAGGAGCCATGAATTCACCGTGCATGGCATTCCATTAATATCATTAAAAGCGGGCATGACCGCTCTTGCTCCGGCTTTGATACAAGCCTCGAATGGCGGAAGATATTCTTCGAATAAACGCTGCATCGACATATCCACCCGGTTGTAATCTTTCCCCGCCTCCGCTGCACCATAACCGGTAAAATGTTTAACGCAGGCTACCATCGCCTCTTCCTTTGTCAAATCATCCCCTTGAAATCCTTTTACTTTTGCAGCACCGTAAATGGATGACAGTAAAACATCTTCTCCTGCCCCTTCACTGATACGGCCCCATCTGGCATCCTTTGCTACATCCACCATTGGAGCGAATGTCATATGGACACCGCCGGCCGTCGCTTCTTCTGCCGAGACCCTTGCTGTTTTTTTCCATAATTCAGGCTCCCACGCGCAGCTTTCTGCAAGCGGAATTGGTGTTACGGTGCGATACCCATGAATCACATCGTATCCGAACAAAAGTGGAATACCTAGACGCGTTTCAGTTACAGCTATTTTTTGCAGCTCATTAGCCTTTTTCGCATCATTTAGTCCATTATAAGAACCGATTTTACCTGCTCTTAAGTCTTCCTCATGAAAATCCTGTTTAGCTGTACTCATCATGTTCTGGAAATCAGCTTTGCTGATTCTTCCGTCAAACACCATATTCACCACTTCTTCAAAACTTACATCGAATGCTCCTACCAAAGAGGGGCCACACTGTTGAAGTTGCCCAACCTTTTCTTCTATGGTCATTTTAAGTAATAAGGATTGAATTTCATCTTCATAATTCTTCTTCAATTTGATTCCTCCGGAAAATATAAATTGAGTTTAGCTACCGGTCATTACTACATATACATTGAATTTTTCAGATTATTTATAAATAAAGACCATGCGTCCGTTTCCATCGCTTCCAGTACTGCTGATTTCTTTTTTTTCTTCATATGAACTTTGGCCCTCCCATTCCTGAATGTACTTACTCCTTCACAGCACCAATGACGATACCTTTTGCAAAGAATTTTTGGAGGAATGGATAGATCAGCAAGATCGGCAAAGCTCCGATGAAGATTTGTGCAGAATTCAGGGACACGGCATTGAATTTCGCGGCCTCTTCTGCATTCTTGATATCAATATTCGGCATGGATATGGCAGCTTTCAAAAACGTACTCAGCGGCACGTTCTCCGGCTTCATATAGATTTGACCGGATAACCATTCATTCCATTCCCCTACTACGGTGAACAGACCCACGGTCGCCATGACGGGCAGCGATAAGGGCACTATCACTCTCAGATACACTTTCCAGTGCCCGGCACCGTCGATAAAAGCGGCTTCTTCCAGCTCTTTCGGCAATGCCTTGAAAAAATTCATAATCAGGATGATGTTAAAGACATTGACCATCGTCGGCAGGATCAACGCCCATATCGAGTTATACAGACCGATTTTGGTCACTACCAAATACGTCGGGATCATTCCCCCGTTAAACAGCAAGGCTACAATAAAAAATCCGACAAACCATCTGTAACCTGCAATCCCGTTTCGTCCTCCGCCTTTGGAGAGCACATAGGCTGCCATACTGGTCACCAGCAGTCCCAGCGTGACACTTAACAAGGTCCGCTCTACCGAGATCCAGAGGGAACGAAGTAACTGGGTATCTTCCAGTGCCTTGCTGTAGCAACCCAAGTTAAAACCAATCGGCCAGAACGTCACTTTATTGGCGGATACGGCTGCACTGGAACTTAAAGATACAGACAACACATGCAGAAAGGGCAGGATGCACATCACGGCCAGCATGATCATGACCAGATTGTTGATGAGTTGAAATGTACTGAATTTGGCTGTTGTACGCATAGGTCCACTCCTTAGAAAATCTTGTAACCTGCAACTTTGTAAGCGATCCGGTATCCCACTAGAATCAGGATCAGACCCACCACGGACTTGAATAATCCGATGGCTGTACCGAAACTGTAGTTCCCACCGATCAAGCCAATGCGGTACACAAAGGTATCGATGATATCGCCGCTTTCGTAGACCAGCGGATTGTACAAGTTGAAGATCTGGTCAAAGCCTGCATTGAGCACGCCGCCCAGAGAGATCGTCAGCATGACACAGATGGTGGGGATCAGACTTGGGAGGGTGATATTCAACATTTGTTTCAGTTTGCCCGCTCCGTCGATTTGAGCGGCTTCATATAGAGCTGGATTAATGCCCACCAGAGCCGCCAGATAAATGATGGACCCGTAGCCGAATTCTTTCCATGCGTCCGTCAATAGCACAATGGGCACAAACCAGTGGTTGCTCCCCAGGAAGAACACAGGCTCCTGCCCCAAGGCTTTGAGCAGCTGGTTCACCAATCCATACTCCGGATTCAGCAGCTGGATGAAAATGCCCCCGAGCACCACCCAGGAAATGAAGTGAGGCAGAAACACAAAGGTCTGAACCGATGTGCGCAGAAATTTATGTTTCACTTCATTGATCAATAGCGCAAACCCAAGCGTACTGATCATGCCGATGACTAATTTGAGGAACGAAATTTTCAGTGTGTTCCAAATAACTTGGATGCTGTCGGGATACTCAAATAAAAACTTGAATTGGTCTAACCCGACCCAGGGAGATTTGGAGATCCCCAGATAAGGCTTATAATCCTGAAAGGCCATTAAGAGGCCACTCATGGGTACATAGACAAAAATCGCCGTCAGTACCACCGCAGGCAGGATCATCAAATATAATCCCCAACTACCTTTTGTTCTGGATAATTTCATTTTTTTTGCCGGTACAGCAGTATTCATGCCCATGATCTAAATCCTCCCAGCTGATTCTTATAATCCATGTTCATTTTCATTATAATTTCTGCCATTTCGGCTTGATATAAAGCAATGCAAATACCAATAACGCATTCTAAATATTGAATATGCAGAATGCTATTTAAAGGAGTAGCAGGCTCTAATCTGCGCCAATGACGCTATCTTTTAAAATCATAAAATTGCAATTTAAAACAGAATGAACAACAAAAGCTGACGTCGACTATGTGTCAGCGTCAGCCATAAAGGTTATTCCTGCTTTTTAACTTAATCCATTACGTTGAAGTAGATTTCTGCATTTTCAATTGATTTAGCATGGAATGCTTCAGCCTCTTCTGGATCATCATCTAAACCATGAATTGATTTAGGGAACGTGAATAAATCATTTTGGATAGATTTCTTATCTAGATGTTCTTTTAGAATTTTCCCATGTTTTGGATTTACTGCGGTATCTCTCTTAGAGTACCCCATCACCGTTGGGACTCCACCATACGTTTCTACGTAATACACTGGCGACATGGCTTGTATATGTTTTTCCTTTTCTTCTTCTGTCAGCTCCGGATTATTTGCTGCACCGGTCAATTTTAGTGTAATCCCTGAACCCATCAATGCTGCATGCGCCTCGTGATCCTCCCAGTCTTTATCTCCTCCGAAAGCTGAAAAATGCATATCTACTGGACCTACCAGATTTACTACAAATTTTACTGGCAAAATCTCTTCTGTTTCAAAATACGGCATATCTGTTCCTCTTGAGTATGCATAAAGCAGAGCAAGATTTCCTCCAGCTGATCCACCGTACGTAGCCATTTGAGTTATATTCCAATTATTTTCGTCAGATAGTGCTTTTAACTTTTTAACACTATTGTGAATATCATTCAACATATCAAAAACTGTCGTCTCTGTTTTTTGAGTTTCGGGATTAATGTAGGTATTATGCATATTAATGGCAATGGATATATATCCTTTGGAAGCATACATCCGAGCAGTACTCTGCGTGGATTCTTTCCCTCCAGATACCCATCCACCACCATAAAGAAGGAGGAACGCTCCATTTTTCTTACTCGTATCCAAATTATCAGGTATATACACATCCATTTGATTTCGTATATCTGACGGATTAGAACCATACGAAACATTCCTCATCACAGTATAAGCAGCTTCGTTCTCATCCGAAGGAATATCTCCTACTTGTCCGGAAGAAAAAAATACTTCATTAGCCAATATGGATTGTCTATATATTGAGTCAACTTCCATATTGTAGACATATGTCGATCCATCCCCTATATCGATGAGCCCTTTTTCATGATCAACCGAGTAGTCCAGCACCTTATTGGCCGTTTGTTTCATCATGTATTTGAACACGTCATTTTCTGCCAACGCATGATAAACTTTATCGGTAATTTTATGAGCAACTCTTACTTTTCCATTGGGATAGAACGTTAAACTGGCAATTTCATAAACCTCATATACTTTCTGAATATTATCTAATGTCTCTTTGCTGTTATCTGATAAAGATTTATAAAGACTAATTGCTAAACCTCCCAGTTCAACTGACTGGTTCATATCAAGCGTTTTAGAAAATGCTTCTGCAAAAAATCTATCTTCATTTACAGTAAACAGATTTTTTCTCATCTTCTTTTGGATGTATCCGTAATCCGATACATCCTCCCCCCTTGTCTAATTTTTGTAAAAGCAGATGTTCTTGCAACGATACGATAACTTATCTGGAGGACTCCCCGATTGTTGCTTCTTAATTTCTATAAAAAGCGAGGTTACCGTATCCAAGCCCATCTTATTCGAAAAGTATTCCGTTCTTATATCATAGATCTGAAGCATATTGGCTCCTCTCGATTACTCATGTGTTGATTTCGTCAAGAACCTTATGAATCGCTTGATAAGGATCTTCTTTCCAGCCCGATTCTTCATCGAATAGCATGGTCTTTTTGTCTTCTACGGTAAATGCCGGCCAATCCAACTTTTCTGTTGCCGGGGAACCGGTACGGGCGAAGGAGGCCAAGGCGTGCGCCATTGACTTTGAAAGTCTTTCGGCTTCTTTATGATAGACGGCACGGAAAATCAACGGTAAATCAGCTGTGTGCCAAGCGCAAGCCAGCGCCCCCATTCCTGGCATCGGAGAATCATAGGTCGTCATATAATGCCAAACCGGCGCAACCTTTTGCTCTGCCTTAGCCATGGCATTCTTATAAGCACCGCCACCAAGGAAATGACACATGGAAATAATTTGTACCAAGATTTTCCATGGTTGTTTCCGGTCTTCACATGCATCGCGAAAGGTTCGAATCACCGCATCCACATTATCTTCCGACAGGCCTTTTATCCTTTGAACCTCAGCAAAGCTCTGCTTAAGCAACTCTATTCTTACCTCTTCCCAGGTCATCATGGGATCCCTTACTTCCATAGCCAGTTCTTCCTCGGAAGCACCCACCAGAAGCGGCACTTCCGCTGAACAATCAAATGTTTGATAAACGCGATCCGGATTGAAGGGAATGTGTACACCGTCGGGTGTTGGATAAAACGGAGTGCTTTCTTCCTGCACCAATCTCATTCCGCGAATGGTACCTATCAAGGTTTCTGCCGGTACTTCCAGAAGCTTTCGCCAATTCTTTTTAGCAATGCCAAGCTGCTTCAACACCTTCAGCGTTTCAGCCGTACCCTGTTCTTTTGTTTTGGCTCCGATCTGAATCGATCCGCTAACGATGATTGCCTTTGAGTAAAGCCCTTTGGCAGCAGGCATCGACATCAGATGCCCGATTTTTATTCCGCCACCGGATTCGCCGATCAATGTAACATTTGACGGGTCGCCACTGAACTTTTCGATATTACTTCGTATCCACTGCAGGGCCATAACCAAGTCTAGCTGTCCTGCTATTCCGGACTCCGCGTATTCCTCATCAAATTCTCCAAGATACAATCCTCCGAACAGATTCAATCTATGATTAACTGTCACGATAATGATATCTTCCTCGTCCGCCAATCGGTCGCAGATTGCCGCCGTTACCGCTCCCGAGCCGGACATATAACCGCCACCATGAATATACACCATAACTGGCCGTTTTCTCTCATCAATTCCGGGAGTTACCACGTTGAGAACCAAGCAGTTCTCATCGCAATATTCTTCACGCTTGTCATAAGGAGTCCCGCCGGAAAAGTGTTTACCGTATTCCAACAGCACTTGTCTCACTGCATCAGGCAACGTATCCAGCGAGTTCTGTTCCTGCATTGCGATCGGACCAAACCGGGTACAGTCTCGTATTCCGTCCCACCTCGTAGCTGGTCGCGGTGCTTTAAAACGGTACTCTCCATCACAGCGATCACCGTAAGGAATTCCTAAAAAAACGCCGTTTCCATTTCGATTAAACCCCATGATTTTTCCGGTATTAATCTCTATGACCGGGTTAACTTCAGTTACCTGTGACCAACTTTGTTCTACAGGTTTCATATCCTATATCCTCCTGTCATTTGCTGAGAATAACCTTCGTATAGAAACCGAATCGTTTTTCTTTGAACTGTCAATTCAGGTACTTAAGAGCAGGTTTTGGCAAATTGCTGATGATATGTTTCTCTTTACTATAATGAGCGAGCTGATTGGGATCACCCGATTTGTATACAGCCATGCTCGGATAGGCATATACAGGTCTCTCATACTCGTATTCATCCAAAATAAAGCCGTTCACTATCGAACCATCTTTGAAGGCAACAGGCAGCAACCGTTCCGGAGCGATTCCTTCTTCGACCCAAGCAGAAAGCGCAGTTAGCGCATCATGTTCTCTATCCTTGGGCGTTGCCCGGATTCCGATTCCAATATCCTGAACACCTGGACCATCGAAGACATGGGCAAGCCCCGGGATGATGAAATACCGGAAGAACGATTGTGTATTTTCTAGGCCGTTCTGTGCTTCGATCACCCGCTCGTAGTACTGCAGGGAGTCCGTGTACGGGATAATCGGATCGGCCGTGCCGTGAAGCATGATAATTTTTCCGCCCGCGTTCTTATAATCCTGCAAGTCTGCGCTATTTGCATTTAGAATTGGGGCCAACTGTTCGTCAACAAAATCCACATCGCGATTAAAATCAAACTTCGCGAAGTCATAGTCTTTGCCAAAAATCCAGCGGAATAGGTAAAGAAAACCTTTAGCAAACTCATCCTTATCACTTTGAGCGGAAAGGCCCAAAGGAAAACGCTCACTGCCCGGTACAACAACCGGAGCAAAAATCCGTTCTCCCGTTACAGGGTTTACAGGACCGTTATAGATGATTTGCATTGCACGGATCTGTTCATCATTCAATAGCTTACCGTCTTTAAAAATATCCGTATTAACGGTTATCCGATCAGGCTGTGCAAAAAAATGGTCTCCTGGAATGCATCCGCCTTCAGCGCCGTAATGCACAAGGATTTGCTCCGTAACAGTTGCAGCCTGTTGTTCGTCAAACCCTGCATCCGGATTCTGCGTTAGGGCAAGCCAATTCCATATGAAAGCAATGTGTAAATGGGTACGATTATTGGCTGGTGCCATCACTAGAATCCCATTGTAATCTTCAGGATACCGTTGTGCCTCCATTAATCCTTGCTGACCACCAGTGGAGCCTCCTGTAAAGTAAGAAAATTTAGGCGCTCTGCCGTAAAATGCTTGAATGATTTCCTTTGCAACAACGGTCATAAGGTGCGTTGCCCGGTAACCGAAGTCAACCCACCTTTCCGGCTTACCGATAAGCATGTCCGGGTCCGGGGCGGTTCCCATATCTGTATTGGCTGTAGCATATCCTCGACGGATTCCATTAATCAAAGACAATCGGTTCATGGTGCCTGCGTGGCCCCCGTTTCCAGTCCCCAAGAAGTTACTGTTCCAATTGGTGAGCGGCATCCATACTTCGATCAGAATATTCGATTCGCCTTCCGGACTCATTCGTACGCAGACGCGACAGTGCTCCGGAAGCGGTTCCAATGGAAAGCCCAGACCAAAATCAGGCACGCCAGCTGTCACAAACTCGATTTGCGTAATTTCTCCATTTGTAATTTTCAGGGATTTCAGTTTTCCTCTTGCCTCATCTTCAGTACACATGTTGGTGCCCCTTTCGTCTTTTCTTGAAAAGTACAGAAGAACGAGCTGCTTATCCCATGCCAAATTAACCTCGAGTCCACGCTTGACTTAGGATAAACAGATCTCAACATCCATCTCCAGCATTTGCAGACCCTCTAGCCTGCCAAAAGTCGCGCTACTGACTGCCATCGATGATAGAGAATGTCCTCGCAGCAGGTCACAACGCGACGAGCAGGGAAATAACCGATTAAATTGGAAGCCAGGGCTGTAGCACCAAAGGCACCTGGAATGTAGCCTGTAATCAATTAGTCTAATTATAAGTTGGCGCTTCCCAAGGATGATATAAAGGAATTTAAATATGAATATCGCATTTTAAAGTTGAAAGAATAACTGGCGGAAAATGCAGGCAGTCCATTTTTGGTGAAATCAACAAGTATGTAAAAAGAGGTTCTTGATCTGCTCGAGAACCTCTCTACTTATTACTTAACCGAATCGTACCATTCATTGACTTCGTTTGTAATGGTATCTCCGCCCGAAGACTTCCACTTCTCTACAAATTTATCAAACGCATCAATCGAAGACTCTCCATAAATGATCTTCGAGAATGTCTCCATTTGCATTTTTTGCAACAGCTCATTTCTGGACGACATAGTTGGCGTTACCGGTCCCTTGTAATGTTCCTTTACGCGCGAAGATTCTCCATCCATGGACAGAAGCATCGCATCGTACACGATTCTTTGTAATGGATTCGTGTCATCTGCAATCCCAAGAGCTTGCATAAAAGTTTGATCTTTCTTTGTGAGTTCTTCTTTCTTTGCTACTTTTACTATTATTTCCTTCATCTTTGATGAAACATCCGGCATGCCCCCAAAAATGTAACTGTTCGAATCAATCTTTCCACCGGGAATTTGCTTCTCGTCGGTCACAATCTTTCCATCTTTGACAACATACTGATAGCCCTCTTGAAATCCTTTAAAATATTCAAGCGGGTTATCGGATTCGTAGACAGCATACATCGAGTTCATATAATGAAAGAAAGCTTGAAGCGCTTCATCCGAAATATCTTTATTAATCATAATTCCGCCGGACATCGTAAAATAGGTGTGCAAAGCTGGACCATTGACCCCATTAGGCAGCGGATATGGTTTAAACATCGCCGTAGGGTTGGTCGCAAGCAACATGGAACCAGGATATTGGATGAAGAAAGAGGGAGCTGCAACAATTCCAACCTTATTGGATGTGACCGCGGTGACAATTGTATTTGGGTCATGTAAGGCAATATCGCTCGCAAAATACCCTTTATCCTTCCACTCTTTCATCTTCATTAAGCCCTGTTTGACCCCCGGTAAAATCGAACCATTTTGAAGCTTGCCGTCTTCTCCTGGATACCATCTTTCCGGCATGGCCCCGTAAAGTCCAAAGATCCAGGACCCGTCTCCAAGGAGACTACTGGTCATCCTATCCTTCATGGCAAAATCCAGGGCATATGTATCCTTCTGCCCATTACCGTCGGGATCCTGATTGACGAAAGCATCCATGACCGTTTCCAACTCTTCAATTGAAGTAGGTGCTTTCAACTTGAGATTGTCCAGCCAGTCCTGACGGATCCATAAAACGTTGTTTGCTTGCCCATAATCTGTACCAGTTCCAGGAATCGCCATCTTTTTGCCGTCTCGAGTGACCGGTAACCAGGGATCCTTTATATCGGCTAACGCCTGTTTCCAAGTTGGGGAGGCGTATTTCTCGAATACTTCTTCCACTTCCATAAACTTGCCCGAATCGATGAGAAGATTGGTGTTATCGGGATTAGCCGAGCTTATAATATCCGGCAATTCGTCGTTCGCGGATAGCATGAGTTTCAATTTTGTATTATACGAACCATCCGTACCGCCTCCTGTCCATAAAGCTTTAATCTTTACGCCAAACTTGTCTTCGACCCAGCGGGTGAACACATTGTCCGTAACGGATTCCCCTTCTCTATATTTATAGCCCGGATTTTCTCCCATAACTGTGGTAAACGACGCTGTTGGCTCAATCTTGCCATTCACGATATTCAGCTTCTTCGTTGTTTCCAGATTTGCCTTTCCCTTCTCGGCCTCGCCGTTGTTATTGACATTGCTGCAACCGATTAGCGCAGTAGTAAGTAAACCAACAGAAAGAACGGTAGCTAACCATTTCATATTCATTCAACCCCCCTATTTTTTTGGTTACGCTTTCATTATAGAAACATGATGTCACCTATGAAATAACGAATAAGCAACATCCGATATCTTAATCCAAACAACAACTTGGAAGCACCAGAACTGGTATTGCTTTTGTATAATAGTTTAAACTACGAAGGGCCAAACAGCGGGATTATGTAAGGAGCAAAATATCGGTTATTTTTTATCCCTACTGATCCTTCTGCCAATGCTCGCAATGCTTTTGTGACGTAGTATCGGATTTCTTCGTAATTTACTTTTAAATATCGTGTTCACCCTTGGGAGAGTCCGCCCGCTATAAATAAATAATGAGTGTCCTTATTTGCCCACTGATAGCGCCATAATCGTCGTATTACGGTTAAAATACCTATCTCATTTTATATTTAATTGAGACAGAATGAGAACAAACAAAAAAAAGCTGACGTCGTCTGTGCGTCAACGTCAGCCATAAATGTCCTATTTTTCTGCAAATTCTCATACTTTATCTCGTTTCCTTGTAAACCATTATTACAATTGAATTATTCAAATCTACCCTTCTAGTAGGTCTAGACCAGCATTGTACACGTTACCATTCACGGCACTCCACAGCCAATCTCGCAGGCTTGTGCCATGTTTGACCGGTCGATAAAATTCGGGGTCGTGAATTAGGGTATGAACTGTACCCATAGATTCCGGGTTCATTTCCCCAATTGGGTTGTCGAACAGGAAAATTCCGATGCCGGGGATTTCAGACTTCAAGGTATCCACCATCTCCTTGAGATCCTTCTCGAATTGCAGACATTGTTCCCGCTTCACTTCTAAGGTGCCGTGATCAATATAGTGTTGATACATAGCAAAAGCTACATCTCTAATGGAGTTGATATAAAGATATCGAACGGTATTACCCTTCTCGGCATAGAGGTTACGCATCCATTCAAGACAGATATTTGGACCCTGGAGAGGCTCCCATATCCGTTTGCTTGCCTGCCAGTTGTTCTGTGCTATTGTCCTCCATTGATCATTAAGTAACAAAGCACTATCAGGGCAGCAGGTTACATCGCTGCACTCCGGAAAATAACCCATGACATCCGAAGCTAAGGCTGCAACACCGAAAGCACCCCCACTTGTTCCCGTAATCAAAAGTTTTGTCGGAGCAGACAGATGCTTCGTCGCTTGCTCCATAAGCCCACTGTAATTGGAGTACCCATGATGGTGCAGCACAGCAGGTGAGCCGTCCGTTGTTGTATAATGAAAATCACCATTTCCCACATGAAAATCCCCTGTAGCGTAGCTGACGAAGATGCAACTCCAGTTTCGAAAAGGATTATCCTGTGTGTCATCAAAGATACCGCGATTAAGTGCCATATCCATATATGGCAATGATTTGTCGTCAAAATAAAAGGTTTCTCCTTGCACACCTAACCTGGATGGCCGGGCAGCCGTGTAGGCATTTATCGATACACCTCCGCCTAAAAAAAAGACGATGAGACCAGGCTCCGTTCCTTTACGCATGTAGCCCCAGTAAGGTGAACCCCCTGCACAAATAGCTCCCGGAACCGGGACTCTGTACCACTGTCCGGAAACCGGCACTCCCTCCAACACAGGTAACTGATGTTCTTCAAGATATTTTTTATATCCCTCAACATTATCCAACATATGATTCTCTCCTTTAAAGTCTTATACATTCCATTCTTACAACGGTTAACTCTGTCGTGAGTGACCCTATAATAAGAAAGACAGCCATCTCAATCTAATCTTCATTCCTTCTCTAATCTGGTAACGCTTTCAAATAAGGCAACCATTTAATTTACTTCATTAAAATGTGGTTCATTAATGTTCTCTTACCATTTATTTCTCATTTGCCACAGCAAGCTCTTGAATATCTAAGTTTGTTTTTTTTCCATACTGTAAAAAGTCAAATCCTGCTTTCTTGAACTCCTCAACAATAATGTCTGCGTGTTTTATTTTCTGCTCTTCACTCTTGGCTTTCATTACAAAATGTGTGTAATCTCCCTTACTCGGATTCCACTTGACTAAACCTTTTCCATTGGGAGATCCTGTTTTACTGAAATTGATTAAGTAGGAGGATGCTATTTTTCCTACGTTATAATCCTTCTTCTGCCAGAAGGCTTTTCTAAAATCAGAAAAGTAATTCAGGAAATAAGGGATTTCAGACCCGTGAAATGCCCCTAAATTTACAGGTCCAGGCATAATGTGATTGAACTCTAGAACATATGTCTTTCCTTTTGAACCTCCCTTTTCCCTTGCAATAGCAACACCGTTTAATACCGTTGCCAGCACTTCACCTTCGGTCGCTTCGGGAACAGGAACCATAAATGAAGTAAACAAACCGTCACCTCTCATACTTTCATCAGTCCCGTTAATATCATTCCAAACTACTCCAGTTATTAAATCTATATCTTTTGACATGCCGGATTCCAGAGCTTCTCTGAAATTTTTGGTAACATAAGTTCCGTCAATACAAGGTGCTGCGAATAAACCTAAATTATATACTTCTTCGGTCGACATATTTCTGAGGGTTTCCAAGCCTCCTGCATTCTCTACAATTCGATCACCATTCAACTTTCTATCACTCAATTTAGGGTACGTATTGATGATATCGAGAGGATAACTCATGCTGAAAGCGTGCTTGAATAACCCTTTGGCTTTAGGGGATACCAATAATGTGTTTACCAGATTCGCTCCAGCGGAGCCCCCCATAATTGTTACATTATTCGGATCTCCGCCGAACGCACTAATATTGTCATTTACCCATTCCAATCCTTTCACCACATCCATCAGTCCGTAGTTTCCGCTAGAGTTCTCAGGATCTTCTTCAACTAAATCGGAGGACGCAAACCATCCAAATACACCCAAACGATAATTGACACTTACAAATATAACATCTTGTGATGCAAGATGTTCTCCGTCTATAATTTCGATGTCCGACCCGCCTCCGACCCAACCTCCTCCGTGAATGTAAAATACAACCGGCATATTTGCCTTTATTCCCGTTTTGCTGTTAGTCCATATATTTAGAGTCAAGCAATCCTCGGATACTTTGTCTGAAACCATATATTCAGGATAATTTGTGTAATCTTCTTTATTTATTTTTTGCATACATGAAAATCCATATTCTCTCGTCTCTTTTACACCAGACCATGCTTTTACATCCTGTGGAGCCCGCCATCTGTTTTCTCCAACAGGAGGCGCAGCATAAGGGATTCCTTTATATATTGCCACTGAACTATCATTTGGGGAAAGATAACCTCTAATTTTGCCGCCAGTGACATGTTTTGTAATCTTGTCAGGTTTGAGAGTATTATTTTCCTCCCCTTTTATAATTCTCTTGTAATTAAGATCTCGGATTGATTGCTCTTGATTGTCGTTTGTGACTGCCAGTGCGTTGTTGGGTACAAAAACAGACAGAATCAACATTGCGCTTAAGATAACTACTATCACCTTTTTCACGAGCATTACCCCTCTCTCGGATTACCTTAATCAAACAACATTCCACCGTGGTTAATACAATCCATGCGCAAAATGGGCTGCGCGGTCGTGATTCACCCTACAACAAGAACGACTACCATTTTGATCTCAACATTCCTCCCTTTATTTTTGACAGATTTTTCTTACGAGGAACTCGTAACCAACCATGAAAAACAATGTATACATGCTAAAAAAAGGTGTGTTATCACCCCTCACGATTGAGTTAACTTCATTATAATTTGATGCATCTGACCTCCGAAATAAAGGAATACAAACATAGGTATCTCATTCTAAGTGTTCTAATTATAGATTGTAATTACCAACGAAAATTAAAGCTGGCCATGAACCTTATGGACATCCAGTACAGTGTGCATTTATATCTTTAATGGGAAGTTTACATCTAGATTTCTAAGAGTACTTATTCGATTGCATCAAGCTTTCTAATAAAAAAAAGGCTCCTGAGCAATCTTTAAATTGCCACGGAGCCTTTCGATTTAATTTTCATTCCATCACAATTCAATTTTGCTTTTCAACGTTCCAACCCTATATTTAGAACACTTCCATTCACGGCATTCCACAGCCAATCACGAAGACTGACACCATCTTTGACGGGCTGAAAAAACTCGGGAGTGTGAAGAAAGGTATGCTGTGTACCCAGGAGCTCCGGATCAAGCCCCGTATCGGGGTTATCCAGCAGGAAGACACCAATGCCAGGGATTTCGCTCTTCAGCACATCGACCATATTCCTGAGATCCTTTTCGAATTGTAGACTTTGTTCCCTTGTAAGCTCCATAGTGCCGTGATCCAAAAAATGTTGGTACCTTGCCAGAGCACTATCCCTAATGGAGCAAATAAAGAGGTACCTTACGCCGTCACCCTTCTCAGCATAAAGGGCGCGAAGCCAGTCAAGGCAAATATTTGGCCCGTGCAGCGGTTTCCATATCCGTTCATTTGCCTGCCAGACATGCTGAGCAACTGCCTGCCACTCGTTATAGAGCAACAATGAGCTATCCGGACAGCAGGTCACATCCCGGCACTCCGGGAAATAATCCATGACATCCGCAGCCAAAGCCGAAGCACCGAAAGCGCCTGCACTGCCGCCGGTGATCAGCAGTTTCGTGGGAGCTGATATAAATTGAAGCGCCTGCTCCATAAGCCCCCGATAATTGCGATAGCCATGATGATGCAGCACAGCAGGCGAACCGTCTATTGCTGTATAAGGGTAGTCGCCATTCCCCACATGGAAATCACCTGTTGTATAGCTTACCAAGATGCAGCTCCAGTTCCGAAAGGGATTATCTTGGGAAGGGTCAAAAAGGCCTTGCTTTACGAATGCATCGATGTACGGCAACGCTTTGCCGTCAAAATAAAATGTCTCCGAAATCTCATTTAACTTATTGGGACGTGCCGCCATATATGCATTCAGCGATACACCTCCACCGGAGAAATAAACGATAAGGCCCGGCTCTGTTCCTTTCCGCAGAAATCCCCAGTAAGGCAAGCCATCTGCACTAATTGCTCCGGGAACCGGGAGCCTATACCATTGTCCGGCTTCAGGCTTTCCCTCTAATATCGGGAAGTGCTTCGGCAAATATCCTCTTAACTCTTCGTCATTATCAAACATATGACAGCGCTCCTTATTAGATTAATAGTCGGTTTTTGATCTCACCCAGTGCATCCGCAAGATCCGGTCTTGCAGTCATTACTGTACGAAGCGTATCGGCAAATTCCTCAGGATGAAGCTCGCCAAACTCCGACAGCTCCTCAAGAATCTCCTGACAGTTCATAGCAACCGAACCATAAACGGTATCGTCGATGCCAGCCTGTCCGGGAATCAGGAAGCCTTTTCCCGCATACCGCTCAGCCATGAGCGCCAGTTTTCCGGCGGTCAGCCAGTTTGTTTCTCTGGACGACTTCTGAAGCTGAGCCTGTATATAGGCGGTCGCGTCAATGGAACCAAGATCCATTTTTTTATAATGCCCACCCTCTGCTTCGACATTGCCTTCATCGAATACGAGTATGTTGAAGCGTTTGCTGAGATCGAAGGAGAGCTTGAAATTTTCTCCTGATGTTTGCGGGGGCGGACAAAGATTCTCAAATAAATCACCTGCAGGAAGCATTTCAGCCATTGATCGCTGCAGCTCTTCTTCGAGCGGGAACTCTGACATACGGATACGGAATCCGTCGGGAAGGGACTTGTCAAGCTCGGCATATGTGAATCGTTTGGTCAGTTGATCAATGGGTACCAGCAAGTCAGAGGTAAAATGAGAAAATAATACCGGACCGGTAAAACATCTTGCCATGCAGGATGGAGATAAAGCCTTCCAAATCTCGCCGTGTGAATTCTCCTGGATCTTTGCCAGAATTGGAGCGAACTGTCCGAATATCGCACCGATTATAGGCACTGGAATTACTTCCAGACAGCGAATGAAGTCTTTTCGTTCGTCTGCGGTTAGCGTTTCAAGAATCTCCTTGTTATGTTCGTTTGCTGACTGAAGATACTTCATGTTAAATAATATATTGGTAATTCCGCTAAAGGAAACAGAGCAGCAGATACCAAGATGCAGAACAGACAACATCTGCGTCATATAACCGCCGGCGCTTCCCCCACTGACAACGATCCGTGTCCGGTCCATGTCGGGCTGCTTCCTGACGGCTGATAATGCGGCGCTGTTGAAAATCAGGTCGTCATCGATTAGATTCCCATTATATTCAGACTGAAAATCAATCGGTGTCGATACAGCCCAGCCTTTCCTCAAATAAAGGTTCAACGTTGCGTCATTTTCGGGCATTTCATAATGCGCGATGAACACCAGCGGTTTCGGAGTCGGCCCAGTTTCCGGAACATAAATACGAAGGGGACGCCGGCGCACAGTGCCGTTTTTTGAAATGAAAGGAATTTCAATATCCCGTTTTTCAACGGAGAAAGGCAGGTCCTGTTCTTTTACATTTGCTTCCGATAATAGTGCCATCATTTTTCGGATATCACGTTTCATGCATGTTCCTCCTTCGCTCCATGATTAATCATAATCTTCAATCCGCCATTCGTCTTTCCAGTCCAGATAAGCCATCTTCCCGTCGAACCGGAACGGTAGCCAAACATAATCTGCTTTATGTGTATTCTCATTCACATTATAAGAGGAACCGATAAACGTAACTGGTTCATCTTGGCGGTCTGGATTAAAATACCGGTCATAGGCGTCAGCCAGAACGTCATATGAAATCATGCCTTCTTCATCAGTAATCCAGCGGTCAGCCAAGGCGATATACAGATCTTTCTTCTTCGGATGCTTGAATACCGAAGAGATCTGGGAACAGAAGGAAGTATTTGAGGGATCATTCACATGCGGATTACCCAGAATTTCGAATGGGCCGTGGAAGGACCGTGAACATGCAACTTCTGAAGGATTCGGATTATAGCTTGTCGTACCTGAGGTCACCAAATAATGCAAGTTTCTTCTTGTAAAATATGCCGGGGCCTCGCGGACGTAAGGCGGATAAAAATTGGGGAAATGAGTTGAATAAAATCCCGTTACACCTGTATAATCCGCGGTCAAATCAGCACAAATCAATTCACTGTGAACCCGTTCGAAGTAATAATACGCTTTCCCGTCCCGTGCAACTGCCAGGTCGAAATCACCGGCACTCATATTTAAAGGGCGGAACTTGGTTTTAATCATCATATAAGGCCCTAGTAATTGATCTGCGGACATGATGGTCAGAGTCTGGGTGCTATCCTTTTCCATAATCTTGAGGAAGCAAATATATTTCCCGGTATTCTTGTTGAAAATAATGTGTGGACGATCCATATAACTGGCTGGATGAAGAGAAGAAGCAGGATCATTTTCCACTGGGGGAATAATCAACCCCTCATCTTGCCAATTGTAAAGGTCCTTGGACGAATAACAACGGACTCCCCAGTGCCAGATTCCGCTGCCCGGTGTTGTCTTCTCCTTATTCTCACCGTACCAATAGAACGTATCATTCTCGTAAAAGATAGAACCTGCGTGAGCTTGAATTCGTTTGCCTTCCGTATCCAGCCAGATTTGCCCCGGTCTAATTGATGTTTGCATAGATAATTTGGATCCTTTCTTGGTAATAGATTTTAGTCATGTGTTGACAAATTCTATACTTTCCTCACAGCTTAATTATAGGTTCCTGTATTTAGCTGTTGATATATAGGAATCCAAACATAAATATCTCATTTCTAATCTAAGACGGAATTCCAGTCTATAGACATTGCCAGCCGACTAACAGATTCATATAATGAGGTTACCTCAAGCAGAAATGGGAGATTAGCAACCAACCGGAGGAATAAAATTATGTACCAACTACTTATTGTTGATGATGAGACCTCTGTCGTAGATAGTCTGGCTATGACTGTACAATGGAAAGATTATGGAATAGAAGAGGTACATTGTGCATACTCTGCGCAAGAAGCACTGCACATTGCGGCCAAGTATTCGATTGACATTATGATTACGGACATTCAGATGCCAGAAATGTCCGGATTGGAGTTAATCGAAGTGATGCAGCATTATTCACGCAAAATCCGCTGTATCATCCTTTCGGGACATGACGAGTTTGAATACGCCAAAAAAGCCTTAGCTTTTCAGACACAGGATTACTTGCTTAAGCCAGTCGATTATAATGAGTTAATTAACTCGGTTAAGAAAGCAATTCATAATGTTGAAGAGGAATGGAAGGAAGTCATATCCTTCCAGCGTATTAAGCAAACCCTAGAGGCTAATCTCCCACTGATGCGGTCACAGCTGCTTAACGACCTGCTTAAGAACAAGATCATCCGCCATGAAGTTTTGGATGAGAGACTTGCTCTGGTAGGCGTTCCCTTTCGGTTCGATGACCCCTATATGATGATGGTTGTTCGCATGGAGGAGGACTTCTCGGGGTACGACCTCCAATCCTTATCACTCCTTGAATATGCCGTTACCAATATTGCAGATGAAGTGTTCCAAAAATTGTTCACTTTATGGCACTGCGTCACCGAGCAGGGATACTTAGTTTTTCTCATCAAAGGCAACCAGTCAGACGATTTGCACTTGGTGGATTCATTTGCAGTGAAGCTGCAGAACCATGTCCAAAAATTCCTGAAGGGCTCGCTCTCGATCTGCCTAAGCAACATCGCCAAGTTTCCAGACGACCTGCAAAACTTATATTTGGACGCAATAAACGCCATTAACCGGAATATTGGAAATAATAAAAGTTTCTTCCTAACCATTAATGAAAAAAGTGAGCAGCCTCAGAGCTCCATCGTCAAAAAATTATATGCTCCGCCTGCACTTTCAACACTGCTGGATTCAGGCAGCTGGGACGAGGCGATTGCCAAGATTGATGAATTGCTCATTGTTGGCAGTAGTGCAGACGAACAATCTTACGATCTTTCACAGGATCAATTATTTACAGTGCTGCTTTATCTCTCATCCTCATTCACCATCTGTTTCCAGCCGAATGGATCCAGCTTATATGATCAGATGGGACCAGAATTCGATTTGTTGCTCCGCAAGAAGGGGCATCTCTCAAGACAACGAATTTACGACTGGGCAAGTAAAATTATAATTGCATTAAAGGCTAAGACGTCGACCCAAATGGAGAATGCACAACAGCAGGTTGCCACCAAAGTCCGAACATTTATTCATGAACATTTGTCTGAGGGGATTTCATTGCAAATCATTGCCGACCATGTGGGTCTGCATCCGGTGTATCTCTCCAAGATTTACAAGACTGTTATGAATGAAACGATTGGTGATTATATTTATCATTTCCGAATGGAAAGAGCGGTTCATCTCCTGCGAAATACGGACTTGAAAATATCTGAAATCAGCGACCAGCTGGGCTTTCAGGCAACCCCTCATTTCATCAAAATCTTCAAGGAACATTTCGGCAAGACGCCGCAGGATTATCGGAACCGGTAAAACTTATTTATCGATCACACGACAAAAGGCTCCCAGGTAATTGATTACTGGAAGCCTTTTTTGCTAAATTTTACCCAGTTACTAAATTTGACCGCCGGGGACTGATAGTGCCTGCTGAATACGTTCCTCCAAAGAGCTGGTCATAATGATTCTAAACTCCTTGATTTCCATTCCACTTTGACCAAAAACGAACTTAAAGTGTGTGGTTTTTTGCAAAATCGGCTGCCGGATATCAACCGTGTAGGTTTTCCATTCAGAATCTGCACCTGTCAGCGTTATTGTTTGCAAGATTTCAGCATCATGGAAAATGCTCACTGGAATTTGGGCAAGTTCACTGTTCTCAGCGGTGGCGCGGCACGTTAACTCGACCCGGTATACACCGCGTTCCTTCAGGTCAGCTCGTATAAAAGTACTCCGTCCCCGAGAGATATCAAATATCTCTCCTGACACAACAGACTCCTTTTCTACTGGTACCGAAAGTATATCCAAGACCACATCGCCTTCCTCTTCCCTGAAAGCGGCCAGTGCCTTGTCCAGCTCTGTTTCCATTCCAATCATCCGGTTAAAGGCTGTTGTTCCCATCAAATAGTTGCAAATGTTCATTGCTGAGCGCTGATATTCACCCCGTGTCACGGTTCCCATCCGCAGGGCTTCTGCGGAGTTATCCCCTCTGGTGTTCTGCTGGGAGTCACTTACTACCATGAACAAATCGTTCTGTGCCCGTATCATTGCTGCCACATTCTGGACACTTCCCTCTTCTCCTTCGTCATTTCCCTTTGCCCACCAATCGGTCATTACAATCCCTCTGAAGCCCCACTCCCCCCGCAGGATTGTAGTTGTAAGATCATAGTTGCTGGCAGACCAAAACCCATTGATCGGGTTATACGAGGTCATAACTGATATCGCATTGCCCTCTTTGACCGCCATTTCAAACCCGCGCAGATAAATCTCCCGCAGGGCCCTTTCCGATACCACAGCCTCCACCGTGTTGCGGTGCGCCTCCTGACTATTGCAAGCAAAATGTTTAATGGTACCCGTCACATCATATGGATTCATACCATGTAGTTGTGCAACCACCATCCGACCCGTCAGGAACGGGTCCTCACTGAAATATTCAAAATTCCGGCCATTGAGAGGATTGCGATGGATGTTCATTCCGGGTCCAAGCAGAGTGTCTACATGGTTTTTCCGAAGTTCCAAACCTGCGTACGCATACAGTTCTGTCAGCAATGCTTCATTAAAAGTACAGCCCAGGCAGGTTCCATTGGGCATGGAAAATGCTGTATTTCCACAGTCCATACGTATACCACTTGGACCATCTGCTGAGCAAGCAAGAGGGATTCCGAAAGCTTCCAACCTCTTTGTCACACCGCCAAATGCGCCGGCTGTGCCCGGTGTAACCTTTGGACTGCTCATGCCTTCACCGCGCACAATACAGCATAAATCTTCATCCGAAAGCTGAGCAATATAATCTTCCATGCTGACCATATTCGATTTGACATCTGTAAGCTTATATCCTTTATCTCCAGTGTAAGGAATTTCATCTGGAAGAGTTTTCGCGCGGCGCGCCTTTGGTTCTATAGTCCTTAATGGAACCGGTTCATAAATTAGACTTTCGTCAGAGGCACAACGCATTCGCTCGAATGCAACATCCGGTGCCATGGCCTCCTGTAATTGTTCCAATACCTGCAGCTTGTCTATGGC
The DNA here is from genome assembly GCF_047246825.1 of Paenibacillus xylanilyticus. Classification (GTDB taxonomy): domain Bacteria; phylum Bacillota; class Bacilli; order Paenibacillales; family Paenibacillaceae; genus Paenibacillus; species Paenibacillus xylanilyticus_B. The sequence goes on from NZ_JBFOLB010000005.1 coordinate 110,995, forward strand.
AATGCTGCCGCAGGATTTCGCATCTCTCACATGATCCCCCACATGGAAGATGTAGCTCCCAGCTTCCATTACCCAAGCCGATCTGCACCCTGTGATGCCGGAATCATCATAGGATGCTATTGCTTTAAAAGCAATTTTGATTTCAATGAATTGTTTCCCACCCGGAAGCAGTTCTTTGGTTTTCGCAAACCCAGCGAGCACGCGGGCTGGTTTACCCAGTTTGCCTTGCGGAGCTTCACAGTAAACCTGAACGACCTGTTTCCCTGGTCTATCTCCGGTATTGGTAACAGTAACATAAATCCGGACACCATCGTTCAAACGCTCTATCCGTTCTGTCCGTGTTTCAAATGTGGTGTAGGACAGGCCGAAGCCAAATGGATACAGGACACGGTCTTTGGCAAAAGTCTCAAAGTAGCGGTATCCAACATAGATATCCTCCTGGTACAAGTTGCGTATTGAACCCCCATGATTCGCCGTGGACGGATAATCCTCAATGTCTCTTGCTATGGTGTCTGTCATTCGTCCGCTCGGACTTATCCTTCCGGTCAAAACATCGAGAACACCATTGCCGCCCTCCTGTCCACCTTGCCAAACATACAGCACAGCCGAAGGTTTATAAATCTCCACCCATTTCATATCTATAATATTGCCCACATTTAACAACACCACGGTCCGTTCAAATTCTTTACAAACCCTTTCTAACATAGCTTCCTCTGCTTCTGTCAGTAAATAGCTTCCAGCTTCAGGTTTGTTATCCTGGTCTTCCCCAGCTGTGCGGCCAAGGACTATGATTGCAACTTCTGACTCCTTAGCTGCTTGCTTAACCCGATCAGCATCAAGGAACATTTCTTCCTGGAACCACGGTTCCTTACCCCAACCAGCACCTTTATCAAACGGATGTTCCTGTAACCAATCAAGATAAGACTGCTTGACCGCCTGATTGATCTCATAGCCGTCTTTACTTTCCAAAGCCTCTGCAATGCCAACAACATATTTGGTATTGACCAACCCCCCGGATCCGGTACCGCTTTTGTAATAGTTAAACTGTGAACGGCCAAACAGAGCGACCTTACTCCCTGGTGCAAGCGGCAAAACATTGCAATCATTTTTCAGCAGTACAACACCTTCTGCTGCGGCCTGCCGCGCTTTTGCAGCGTAGCGCTGCAAGTCAAAGTTTGTCTCATTCATCCCTTGCACCCCCCTATCACATCTTGGTCAGTTCGTTCACAATTTCAATTGCACACGCTTCTCCTGCCGGAAAATGACCGAAGTAAGCCAGTGAATCGTGATTAGTTCCACTGTAGCGGCAAGCTTTAACAGGAACTCCGGCTTTTTTCAATTGGCCTGCATAATGTTCCGCTTCCAGCCGCAGGCCATCCAGCTCGGCAGTAACGACCAGCGCAGGCGGCAGCCCGCTAAGATCATCCGCCAACATGGGAGAAAAGTATATATTACTTAGCGGTTCTTTGCCCATATAGTTTTGGGCCATTAAGCGCAAGGCCCAATCCGTGGCGCGATCCGTTTGTTTTCCAAAAAAGGATTCTCCCCCTTCAGTAACAGGAAACTGATCTATAGACCAAATAAATCCATCGGGATGGTCATCTGTCCACAAAAGTGGCGGATTAATTAAAATTTGAAGAGCGATGAGCTCATTCCGCCCTTCGTGTTTAGCCCGCAGTGTCAACCCAGCCGTCAGGTTCGCTCCGGCGCTGCCGCCGCCAACTGCTATTCGCTTCGGATCAATACGAAACTGCTGTGCATGATCATAGATGTATTTAATGACTTCATAACATTCATTAAAGGCTTCCGGGAAACGGTGTTCTGGCGCAAGCGAGTAATCGAAATCAAATATGACCGCGTCCGATTTTTCTGCAATGTACTTCAACATGTTATCTCTCCCTTGGGGAGAACCGGTAAACCACCCACCACCGTGAAAATGAATGTAGCATGGATGAGCCTTTTGAGTGTCCATATTTGTCCTCTGATAGCGCCATAAGCGATTGGTGTTGCGGTAAAATACCCGGTCCTCATATGTAACCTCAATTTCTCCTTCGCAGAGGTTGATGCTGTCTTCGTTATCAGCGTTCAAGTTAACTTTTTCTTGTAAATGACGCAGGACCAACATCAGTTGAGCCGGGTCTTCCTCACCGGAAATTAATTTCCCGATATCTACACCTGTTAATGCTGCAATGTCTACACCAGGTGAATCACCCTTTTCATCCAGCTTGTTTTTCCGCTTCAATATTTCCATTAACCAGGGATCAAGCTTGCCCTCAGGATAGTCTGCACCCTTGCAAACCTTCACCTCTGCACCGTTGACGATTGCAATACCTTCGCCTGCCAAAGTTCTAGTGACTGCTTCTTTGCTATAACTCATTCTTCATCTCTCTCCTTTAAAGATAAATGTCTTTTAATTAAGATTGTCTTACTCCTTCACTGCACCAATGACGATACCTTTTGCAAAGAATTTTTGGAGGAACGGATAGATCAGCAAGATCGGTAAAGCTCCGATGAAGATTTGCGCAGAATTCAGGGATAGGGCATTAAATTTCGCGGCCTCTTCTGCATTCTTGATATCGATATTCGGCATGGATATGGCAGCTTTCAAAAACGTACTCAGCGGCACGTTCTCCGGCTTCATATAAATTTGACCAGATAACCATTCATTCCATTCCCCTACCACGGTGAACAGACCCACGGTCGCCATGACGGGCAGCGATAAGGGCATCATTACTCTCAGATACACTTTCCAGTGCCCGGCACCGTCGATATAAGCGGCTTCTTCCAGCTCTTTCGGCAATGCCTTGAAAAAATTCATAATCAGGATGATGTTGAAGACATTGACCATCGTCGGCAGGATCAGCGCCCATATCGAGTTATACAGACCGATTTTGGTCACTACCAAATACGTCGGGATCATCCCCCCGTTAAACAGCAAGGCTACAATAAAAAATCCGACAAACCATTTGTAGCCTGCAATCCCGTTTCGTCCTCCGCCTTTGGAGAGCACATAGGCTGCCATACTGGTCACCAGCAACCCCAGCGTGACACTTAACAAGGTCCGCTCCACCGAGATCCAGAGGGAACGAAGTAATTGGGTATCTTCCAGTGCCTTGCTGTAGGAACCCAAGTTCAAACCAATCGGCCAGAACGTCACTTGATTAGCGGATACGGCTGCACTGGAACTTAAAGAAACAGACAACACATGCAGAAAGGGCAGGATGCACACCGCGGCCAGCATGATCATGACCAGATTGTTGATGAGTTGAAATGCACTGAATTTGGCTGTTGTACGCATAGGTCCACTCCTTAGAAAATCTTGTAACCTGCAACTTTGTAAGCGATCCGGTATCCCACTAGAATCAGGATCAGACCCACCACGGACTTGAATAATCCGATGGCTGTACCGAAACTGTAGTTCCCACCGATCAAGCCAATGCGGTACACAAAGGTATCGATGATATCGCCGCTTTCGTAGACCAGCGGATTGTACAAGTTGAAGATCTGGTCAAAGCCTGCATTGAGCACGCCGCCCAGAGAGATCGTCAGCATGACACAGATGGTGGGGATTAGACTTGGGAGGGTGATATTCAACATTTGTTTCAGTTTGCCCGCTCCGTCGATTTGAGCGGCTTCATATAGAGCCGGATTAATACCCACCAGAGCCGCCAGATAAATGATGGACCCGTAGCCGAATTCTTTCCATGCGTCCGTCAAGAGCACAATGGGCACAAACCAGTGGTTGCTCCCCAGGAAGAACACAGGCTCCTGCCCCAAGGCTTGGAGCAGCTGGTTCACCAATCCATACTCCGGATTCAGCAGCTGGATGAAAATGCCGCCGAGGACCACCCAAGAAATGAAGTGAGGCAGAAACACAAAGGTCTGAACCGATGTGCGCAGAAATTTATGTTTCACTTCATTGATCAACAGTGCAAACCCAAGCGTACTGATCATGCCGATGACTAATTTGAGGAACGAAATTTTCAGTGTGTTCCAAATGACTTGGATGCTGTCGGGATACTCAAACAAAAACTTGAATTGGTCTAACCCGACCCAGGGAGATTTGGAGATCCCCAGATAAGGCTTATAATCCTGAAAGGCCATTAAGAGACCACTCATGGGTACATAGACAAAAATCGCGGTCAGTACCACCGCAGGCAGGATCATCAGGTATAATCCCCAGCTACCTTTTGTTCTGGATAATTTCATTTTTTTTGCCGGTACAGCAGGTACAGCAGTATTCATGCCCATGATCTAAATCCTCCCAGCTAATTCTTATCATCTATCTTCATTATAATTTCAGCCATTTCGGCTTGATATAAAGCAATGCAAATACCAATAACGCATTCTAAATATTAAAATTGTCAAAGATCTGCAACTCAAAAAATAGGGGGCTTGATGCAGTTACCTGCATCAAGCCCCCTATTAATCAACATTTATTTGACAGAATCATACCATTCATTTACTTCGCTTGTAATGGTATCTCCACCCATAGATTTCCACTTCTCTACAAATTGATCAAACGTATTCACAGCAGCTTCACCGTAAATGATTTTCGTGAAGGCCTCCATCTGCATTTTTTGCAGTAACTCGTTTCGGGACGACATCGTGGAGGTCGTAGGCCCCATATAATATTGCTTCACATTCGCCGAAGCTTGCTTCTTACTTACCAGGTATGCATCGTAGACCGATCTTTGTATTGGGGTGATACCAGCATTCGTCCCTGTACTGATCATCAAGGCACGGTCTTCGTCCGTTAGCTCTTCTCGGTTGGCGATTTTATCAAACAGTTCTTTATTACGTTTTGGACTTACACCCGAAGTTATAAAGACATAAACACTCGTGTCAATCTTTCCACCTGGAATTTCTTTTTCCTCTGTTACAATTTTTCCGTCTTTGACGATATAATCATATCCTTCCTGATATCCTCGGAAGTAGAACGGGTCCCCTGATTCAGAACCCTCATACATCGAGTTTATATAATGAAAAAAGGCTTGCAGCGCTTCATCTGAAATATCCTTGTTAATTAACGTTGCTCCCACGAGATTCAAATTGGTGCGCATATTTTGTCCGTCAACCCCTACAGGAAGCGGATACGGAACATATAGTGCATTTGGATGGCTTGCTTGCAGAAGGGAACCTGGATATCCCATAAAAAATGCAGGAGCAGCAACAATGCCAACCTTATCCGATGTGACCGCTTGCACAATCGTATTCGTATCATGTAAGGCGATATCGCTGGCAATATACCCTTTGCTCTTCCACTCGTTCAGCTTTGCCAACCCTTGCTTGACCCCAGGTTGAGTAGATCCATATTGGAGCTTTCCGTCTTCTCCCGGATACCATCTTTCCGGTACCGCTCCGAATAGCCCGAAGATCCAGGAGGCATCTCCAATGGCTGCTCCGCTCAACCTTTCCTTCATGGCAAAATCTAGGGCAAACGTGTCCTTGATTCCATTACCATTTGGGTCCTGGTAGACGAACGCATCCATCACGGTTTCCAGTTCACCTATTGTAGTAGGTGCTTTCAAATTCAGCTTGTCCAACCAATCTTGGCGAATCCATAACACCGATTGTGCTTGCCCAAAATCTTCATCTGCGGAGGGAATTGCCATTTTTTTACCATCTCGAATGAACGGAAGCCAAGCATCTTCCTTTTCCGCTACTGCAGCTTTGTAAGCCGGGGATGCGTATTTTTCGAAAACGTCGCCCACATCCATAAACTTGCCTGAATCCATCAAAAGATTAAAATTATTTGGATCGCCTACATTAACGATATCCGGCATTTTTTCTCCTGAGGAAAGCATTAGTTTCATTTTTGTGGTAAAAGAACCGTCCGTAGCTCCGCCCGTCCACAAGGTTTTAATTTTCACCCCAAGCTTGTTCTCCACCCAACGGGTAAACGTATTGTCTGAAATCGATTCCCCATCTCTAAACTTAACGACTGGATTATCCATCCTAATTGTAGTAAACGTAGCGGTCGGTTCAATTTTTCCGTTCACAATATTCAACTTTTTGGTTTCTTTGTTGATCTTGTCACTCTCACTGACCTGATTATTGGTATTGCTGCAACCGAGCACTCCTATTGTCAGCATTACAGTAGCAAGTGCAACGGTCAGCACTCTGGTTTTCATGGTCATACAGACCCCCCCTGATGATGTTTTTGAATACGTCTTTAATTATAGAAATATGCATCCAGCCGTTAAATAACTTATTCTCAACATTCCATATCTCATTCTAAACAGATCTGGTGTAGTAATATAAACATAGATATCGCATTTCAAAGATTTATTCTGTTCTCGAACGATACGCATTGCCAGGCATCGCACGAATTCTTATAATGGGGTTACCTCTTTGTAAAGGATTGTTGTCATGTTAAAGCAATACCGAACCTTTCTCAGTGTGGTAATTATTATTTTACTTTCAACAATAGTAGTCTTGATGATGTATTCTTACACCGTGGAGACCAGTTTAAGTACAGTGAAAAAGGATATACAAACGAATAATCTGAACCGATTGCGTATCCTGGTTAATTCTTTAGATTTCAATGTTGAGCAGCTTAACATGCTGTCTGTTGCTCTAAATGCGGAATCTAAAGTGGGATTGCTTAAATCTGTGGACATGATGGATAATTACGAACAGGATCAGCTCATACTGGATCTCTCGGAAAAAATGAAACTCCAGAGTTTTACACAGGGTTGGAATGTTCAAATTGACATTTTCTCTACTCTGCTGAATAAATGGGTGGGTTCGTCTCAAAACCAGACACCCCCTCCAGTTGACATGGTAGAAGGGCGATGGGTATTGGAATCTCCTCAAAAGTTATTTTCTATGTACAGGAAATACGAACAAAATGTGGTCCGAGTTACATTTCCGAAAGCTAATTTGGAAAATATGCTGGACTCAGCCAAATTAGAGAATAATGATCCTTTTTTCTATTACTCTGATTCCATCTTCATTTCAAACCGTACCTTACATACCAATCTGGTCCAAGAACTGGTCTCCAAAATGTCATTAAAAATGCAGGATACAAATGAAGGAACAGAGTTAATATCAGTCGGCAATATGGATTATATGGTCAGTTTTTTGAAAGCGCAGACATTAGGTTGGTACATGGTGGATTATGTACCTCTGGACAAAGCTCTTCAACCCATTGTAAAGACGCAATTCTTTTTTTACATCACCTGTATTCTGTTATTTTTGTCCGGAATACTAACCCTGATATTTTTCTATAGGAAAGTGCAAGTCCCGATTCTTACATTGTTGAAAGGTGTTCGTCAACTTCAAAAAGGAGACTTCTCGCACCGGATTAGCAGAACGTCCAATACCGAGTTTGCTATTCTATATCACAATTTTAATAATATGGCACAGCAAATCGAGGATTTGATTGAAAATGTATACAAAGAAAAAATCATTTCAAGAGAAGCATTGGTTAAACAACTCCAGGCGCAAATTAACCCACATTTTTTGTACAATTGTCTGTTCTTTATCAACAATATGAACCGTATGGGAAATGACGAAGCAGTGAATGCGATGACTCAGAATCTGGCTGAATATTTCCGTTACACAACCCGGATCAACGATCCGCTAACCACACTTGAGAAAGAAATTGGTGTTGTCCGTAATTATCTTAATATCCAGAGTTTACGTATCAACCGCCTGCATGCGCAAATTAATATTCCGGACTCTATGATGTCCCTGATTGTTCCCAAGCTGCTTATTCAACCCTTGGTAGAGAACAGCATAATTCACGGAATTGAAAAAAAGCAAAGTGCCAGTATCATACACATATCAGGAAGTGATGATGGAGATCGGTATTCTCTGGTAGTAGAAGACGACGGGAAAGGAATGACTCCGGAAGAGATTTGGAGCCTACTGCACCGCATTGAACAACCACTGGATGATACGATGGGCTGTGCGTTATGGAACATACGACAACGAATGCTTATTCAGCTTGGCTCCCAAGCGAGCTTAAATATCACCCAGAGTCAACACGGCGGAATCCGCATGGAGCTGATCTGGGATAAAAGCAGCGAAATGGAAGAATAAAGATCTCATTTCAACGAAGTCTTCTAAGAAATCATTGTCTTGAACAAGCTTAAGATAGCTATATAAATTGAAACTAACCAAAAACACAAAGTTATCAACTTGTTTTGATATTAAACGAAGTTCCCGGAAGGGGGGGTGACTTTTTTTGGCATCACTATTCTTTTTCAAAGAATATAAGGGAAAAGGCAAGTAGACGATCTGGAATGTTTGGTGATCCAGATCGTCTACTGCCTTTCTATCTTCGAATCGCATGCTGTAAAACTTTGCTCATAGGGGAACCCCTTTAACGTTTCCAACTGCTTGGTAGCGTTTAGGTCCTTAAGATTCCTCCATATTTAAAAGCTCCAGACCCACATCGTAAATGTTTCCATTCACACCACTCCATATCCAGTCTCTAAGACTTATACCTTGTATGACAGAAAGAGGAAAATTGAAGTCTAGAATCCTCGTATGCTGAGTACCTGGAATTTCCGGATCTATCCCTGCTGCCGGACTGTCGGTCAGGAAAAGGCCAATGCCGGGGATTTCTGCCTTCAGCACATCGATCATCCCCTTAAGATCTTTCTCAAATTGCAGACACTGCTCCCGAGTCAGCTCTAGTGTATCGTAATCAATATAGTGTTGATACTGGGCCAACAAAGCATCCCGAATGGAGCAAGTATAAAGATATTTTATATTATTGCCCTTCTCGGCGTAGAGGTTGCGCATCCAGTCAAGACAGATATCGGGGCTATGCAAGGATTGCCATATCCGTTCCTCCGCCTGCCATACGTTCTGAGCGACTGCCTGCCATTGATCGTAGAGGAGTAATGAACTGTCCGGACAGCATGTCACATCATGGCAATCCGGAAAATAACTCGTGACATCCGAAGCCAACGCCGAAGCACCGAAGGCACCTGCACTCGCGCCGGTAATCAACAGCTTTGCCTGTGGAGATAGGTATTTGACCGCCTGATCCATTAACCCCCGATAGTTACGGTAACCATGATGGTGAAGCACAGCAGGAGATCCGTCGGGGGATGTATAGTGGTAATCTCCATTCCCTACATGAAAATCACCCGTAGAATAGCTGACAAAGATATGGCTCCAATTCCGAAATGGATTATCCGGTTCATCATTGAATATACCGATGTCCAAGATCAGGTCGTTGAAAGGCATGGTATCTTCGGCAGAGTAAAAGGTCTCCCCTTTTACACCTAAACGGTTAGGCCTAGCCGCAGTATACTCGTTAATGGATACTCCGCCACCAGAAAAGCAGACAATAAGGTTCGGTTCAGTACCTTTACGCAGGTAGCCCCAGTAAGGCGACCCTCCTGCGCAAACCGCGTTAAGAACTGGAATCCTATACCATTGTCCCTCCTCTGGTTCTCCATCTAAAACAGGGGCTTGACGTTCTTTGGCTAACTTAATCCATTCTTCTAAACTTTTTGTCATGATACCCACACTCCTGAGAATTGTTAAAGGAACACACATACTGACAGATTTGTCATGCCTCTTGATACTTGAGGACGACCTTGATTAGATCAACCAGGTTCTTTTGCACCCGTGTCCGCGGCAGTTCCCCAGACCTCAGGGCAGCTTCGATTGGGGTGACTAGAGTATCATCGGGATTTCCCGGTGCAAGCCAGCATACTCCGGCGGCCAGTGGAGCTGCCATTCCTTCATCACCATAGCCGTTCCAATCTGTCATGACATAACCCGTAAAGCCAAATTCCTCCCGCAGAATGCCGCGGAGCAGCTCCTCATCATTTGAACAATAAACACCATTTGCCGCGTTGTAACCAGTCATCACCGTGTCCGGCTTGTTTACTTCAAAAGCGGTTTCAAATGCTGCCAGATACAACTCCCGTGCAGTGCGTTCACTCATAATACTGTGGTTGGTGTTGCGCATGGTCTCTGCGTTGTTAGCAAAGAAATGTTTCATGCAGCTGGAGACACCGGATTCTTCGAAGCCACGGCTTTCCTGGCCAGCCATACGACCAGCGAGGAACGGATCTTCACTGAAGTACTCCGTATGCCGTCCGCAAAGTGGATTCCGCTGCAGATTGAGAGCCGGAGCCAGCAGACAGTGCAGGTTCATGTCTTTGGCTTCACGGGCAATGGCTTTACCCTCAGCATAAGATAGCTCCTCGTTGAAGCTGGCGCATACCGTAGTGGAGACGGGGAAGCCAATGTTGACCTCAAACATGTTGAGACCATTGTTTCCGTCTGCGAAAAAATAGTCCGGGATCTCATATTTATCCAAGGCTTTTTCATTAAAAAGAGTTCCCGCATACCCGTTGTCCTCAATGCCCCATCCAGTGTGTCCGCCTACACTCATCCGGGCTAACTCATAGTCGGTCATCTGGGCCACGAACTGTTCCACCAGCGCAGGATTCTTCACCAGATCTGGAAAGCGGATTAGACGGTCTGTGGTATGTTCAAGGGGAACATCATCGTTGCCAACAGCGGTACGGCTGTTTTTAAAAGGAAGCTTTCCCTCGCACTCCTCCGCAGTATAAGCTTTGGTCATTTCACCTTGAGGATAGGTCCCAGCAAGGTCCTTGGCGGACAGCTCCTTGACCAGGAATGGAGGTGCCACCCTATTCTTTACCTGAGCTACAACGATCTTGTCGGCAACGTCCACGGACCAGACCTTTTTCGCCCTATTGGGCGCACCTCCAAGAAGAAAGCTAATTTTTCCCGGTTCGATGATCCATGCTGCCTCAGCTTCGCTGTAGGATTTCAAACGCTTATCGCTGACCTCCAGAGATAAAATCTGGACCTCGCCGGGGAGCAATTCCTTAGTCTTGGCGAAGGCCACCAGACGCTTGTCCGGTTGCTCCAGTTCTCCGCCGTCAAAGTGAGCATAGAGCAAAACGACTTCCTTACCCGCTCTGGTTCCGGTATTTCTGACTTCAACGTCCATCTGCGTACTACATACATCCGTTTTGACGACTGACTTCAGCTCGGTATCAAAGGTCGTATAACTAAGACCATGACCAAACAGGTAGGCTGCAGGTTTTTGGAAGGTATCGAAGTAGCGGTACCCGACATACAGCCCTTCTTCATATACTGTGGCTGCGTATTGAAATGGGGCTTTTCCGGATTTATTGGCGATCTGATCCTTGGTCAGAAAGTTAGGAGCACTTGGATAATCGTCATAGTCGTAGGCCCAGGTGTTGGGCAGCTTGCCGGAGGGATTGACGGTGCCTTCAAGAATTTCGGCCAGGGCGCGACCGCCAGCCATGCCGGAAAGCCCAGTCAGCAGAACGGCATTCACACCATATTCCTCAATCCATGTAGTTTCAATAGGATGGGCCACATTCAGAATGGCAACCGTTTTATCAAAAGCAGTGGTGACTCTCTGAATTAGCCCCCGCTCTTCATCGGTCAGGTAATATCCACCCTTGTCCTTCGGAGCGTCATGGGCTTCACTGCTGCCGCGGGTGATAAATACAACAGCGGTGCCGCTGCGGTCCTTGGCGCGTGCAACCACATCCTCCGGCGGAAAGACATTCTTCTCTTCGGTATAAAATTCATACAGCTCCTGGTTAAGCTCTAGAGATGAGTACTTCTCAATGCCCTCCTTAACTCGGATGCCATAACGGGGATTAATTTTACCAGCACCCAGACAGCCCAGTCGGAAGACCACGGCGGCAGCGCCAAAGACGTTCACATAGCTACCTGATGACAGGGGAAGCGTATTATCATTTTTCAGCAATACTGCGCCTTCACGGGCTGCCTGCAGCACGATGGCGTCGTGCTCCGGATATTTGACCCCGGGCTCGATCCGGGGCAGAGTCTTCAGATTGAAGATGAACTCCGGAATCTCGAGACCATCGGTGTCATAGGCACCCGCATAACGAACCTTATATTCCTTGTTGTATTCCAACAGGTATTTCCGGACAATGATACCTACCAGTTGACCAAACATCGCCGTAGGCTTTTCGATCAATGGGGCTTCCGTGGCCTTGCCATCGATATAGACCATTCCGGGCTGCTGGGGATCGATGTGCTTGGAAGATTTGATACAGAAGCAGCCAGAATAGACTAAGGAGATCATAGACTCCCGGCGATCCATTTCGTCAAGATTGTACACAGGCTTTTGGAGAAAAGACATAGCTGCCTGGTTGTCGTCATGCAATCCAGCAAGTAACTCAAATGTTCCGTCGTTTGGCATAAAATTCCCTCTTTTCTTAGTCATGGTGCATCCGGCTTTCGCCGGACTATGATTTAAAAGTGCATCATTAGTGCTCTCCTGTGCGCTTTGCAACTTAATTATAGGTTCTCGTAATTAGTCGATGATATAAAGGAATATAAACATACATATCGCATTTCAAGTTCTTTGCATGCATGAGCCGCTCATTGCCTTGGTCTAAGGCATTCTATCCAAAGTAATGTAATCCGTTGTTAATTTTCTCTTTTTGGATCATTGATTACAGTAAGCAGTTTAGGATAACTAACTAAGTAACTGAATATCAACGATTGTCAAACAAACGATTCGTTGCTCATTTCTTTTAGTATAAAGGTCGCGGCGGTAGTCTATTATGTATATAATTTTATATTTATTTATTGATTGCCATACATTTCGTGCTGTTGACTGTCGTTATAATGAACTGTTCGACCAGCAGATCATATAACGAAAAAATGGATAAATTCTGAAGCCAAATATCCATGGAACCGGAAGCTGAAGCGTTGTTCTGCCTCCGGTTATCCCTCCAACACCGATAACTGGGTGCTATAAAAAGAAATCTGTATATTTCCCACTATGCACGAGCGATTTTCAGTACTCTTTTCGACAAAAATCTATTTCAGTTCACTGTAAATCAGGCACATTGGAGAATTGCTTGAGTGCTGCATCTATCTGTTCAATGGCGTTTTCCGGCTGGCCAATCATTGTCATCAGATCCCGAAGCTTGATCATCTTAAAAAACGGGGTCATATTCGACCCTTTTCCGGTTTTCTGTGCTACAATCGCGTCCAGAACCTCAATGACCTCTGCAAGCAGCTGTTGCACTGCTACCGGCTGCTTCCGCAAATGCGCCATGGTACAGTCTGCAGACAGCATTTCGTCCCAGTCTCCGCTGACTCTACCGGTATAAGCAGGGGCACTGAGGCCCTCCGGTTGCAGCGTGCCGAATACATCTGCCAGCCACTCGATGCTGTCCTGTACCCAATGGGAAACACGACTGCAGTTTTTATTGGGATTCAGATAGCTTTCGCCGGTACTAAATCCATGCATACCATAAGAGTAGATGTGAGACTCAAACATGATGCCGTTAGCAAGCAGCGCCTTCTCAAAGTCCACCGTGTCCTGAACAGGCACGATATTGTCATTTCGGGTAGCAAACAAGAAAACCGAACAAGTATCTTTGTCGACATCATTAATCGGCGAAGGCATACCTGGTTGGCACATATCGGCCGTTTCCTGCGACAAAGCCGCATAGCCAAGGATCGCCGCATTAGGTCTGTGTTTTCCTTTAGTAGCTGCACAAGCGGCCAGATGTCCACCGGCCGAAAACCCGAGAACCGCAATTTTGTCCGTCTGCACATGCCATTCATCCGCCTTGTTCAGGATTAGATCCATGGCCTGCTCGTAATCATTCAGTGGATTAGGCCAATCTTTGTGCTCCCCTGTTGAATAACGGAGAATGAAGGCCTGAAACCCAGCCTTCAGATAAGGAGCAGCGACAACCTCTGCTTCCCGGTCGGAGCAGAAGCTGTATCCACCGCCTGGCAGAATCAGAATGGCGGGGCGTTTCTCCAGCTTGCCGAATTCACCGCCCACGTTTTGTATCCAAGCCGAAAACTTCACATTTCTTGTTTCATTTAAAATTATTTCATGTGTCTTCATATGTTCTCAGACTCCCTTTTCTATAATAATAGATGGTCGTGTCTTGACCCCCGCCAGTCTAAGTACTATATGGATAATACGTGCGGCACTGCCCTGGACTTCATCCCGCGTCAATGTGACAGCTTTGTTGGTACCGGCAAGGGCCGTCAGCACATCCGTGTGATCCGCTTCGCCGCCGGGCATCATCACATCGTTGCCAGCCTTAATGCTCTTTGCTGCCGTGGCATAAGGATACTTTTTTATCCCATGCTGAACACCGTTAACGACCCAGTCTGACATGACTATGCCGTCAAAGCCCCATTCCTCGCGCAAAATACCGGTGATAATGTCCTTACGCTCTGAGGTGTGCACCCCGTTAAGCAGATTGTAGGAGGTCATCAAGGCGTAGGGCTGCGATTCTTCAATACAGATTTTGAACCCGCGCAGATAAATGTCCCGTAGGGCTCGCTCGCTGACGACACTGTTGGAGCGGAAACGGTTGGTTTCCTGATTGTTAGCTACGTAATGCTTGATAGTTACGCCACATCCGGGATGACTCTGCACACCACGCGTAATGGCTGCGGCCACTCTGCCGCTGATGAGCGGATCTTCGGAGAAGTATTCATAATTCCGGCCGCACAGCGGGCTACGATGAATATTAAATGCAGGGGCAAGCCACAGATGCACACCGAATCGCTCCATCTCATCACCTACGATATCGCCGCAAGCCCAGCAGAAATCCAGATTCCAGCTTTGAGCCAGAGCCGTGCCGATTGGCAGCGCGGTACAATACTGGTCAAAAATCCTGCCGCTGCGCTCCACTCCTCCCGATTTCTGAAATCCAAGAGTCGCCATCACCTTATCATCCATAAAGTCAACAAGCGTCGGTGTAATGGATTCTCCCACGGCGTAAACACCCAACTCATCAACACCGTACTGGCGGCTGAGCCGCAGACCGGCTGGTCCGTCTGACATGACCAAAAAAGGAAGGCCCTTTTCTTTTAGCCGCGTAGTGGTCTCACCGGCCGCGCCGACCACCGTGAAGGCTGCGTTGCCGATAACGCTGCCGCTTTCATTGCCGGAGCGGTAATTCCCTACACAGAGCCAGGCCAATTCACTGTCTGACAGACCTTCGACCATATTGCTTACAGCAGAGTCGATTTCCGGTATCGCAGGATTCACCCCTGCAACAAAGTCATCGGCACTAAGAATCAATACCGGAGCATTGGCTCTTTTATCGGATTCCCCGGCATAAGTCCATTGCTGAGCTTCCGGCTTCCAGTCCTCGAAATCCGGCGTGCCGCCTGCGTGGGATAGCTGCCGCGTAATTACCTCCTGGTTCATGCGAACGATGCCGCAAATGCGGGTGTCCCGGCTGCTATTGCCCACACGCAGCAGATAATCTCCTGCTTCAAGCACATCAACCGTCCGCTCTGTGTCGTAAGAAGTGAGTTCTTCCATTGCAAAGCTCAGCATTAATTGTTGTCCCTGTCCTGCGTCTAACTCTTCGGTCTTGGCAAATGCTGCGAGCGTCTGGAACGGTTGATCCAGATTCCCGGAGGGAACCGAGACGTACAACTGAACAACTTCCTTGCCAGAAGTAGAGCCCACGTTTTTCACAGTTACGTTCACGTTGACACGGGTACCATCCAGTGAGGCAACAGACTCAACAATACTGAATTTTGTATAGCTAAGGCCGAAACCGAAGGGGAACAGCGGAGTTTGGGATACACTGTCAAAATAGCGGTAACCGACATAGATTCCTTCTCGGTAGCGGGTATCGTCCTCGAGGCCAAAGTCTCCGATTGGGGAATAATCTTCCCAGGCCGCCCAAGTGGTCGTCAGCTTGCCGGAAGGACAGCTTTTGCCCAGAAGCACGTCAGCTAATGCATCGCCGGTGACCACACCAAGCTGGGACAAAATCAGGATGTTCGGTACTTCCATTACCGGGGTAAGGTCAACCACACCGCCAACATTCAGGACCAGCATGAACTGTTTGTAGGTATTGGCAATTGCCCTAATGTCGCGGATTTCGGTTTCTGTCAGCAACAGGTCACCGCCTACGACATTACGGTCAGATCCTTCTCCCGAATTACGAGAAAGCACGTAGATCGCAGTATCGCCCGCTCCTTCAATCGGCAGTTCATATTCCGGTTCAGGCATCACCGCGCCCATTCCCAGCATGATCGCTGGAACGCCGGTGGCTTGAGCTTTGAACTTGATGCCAGCGACAAACTCCTGATGAGCCAGCTCCTGCACACGATCGTAACGATCCATCCAGTCCTTGGTGGTGATTGTAAACCCAGCATTCTCCAAGCCTTGCTCTACTGTGACATAGAACCGAGAGTTCACGTCACCTGAGCCGGTACCGCCTTTGATCGTCTGGCGTGAGCCACTGCCGTACAGAGCGATCTCGCCGTTTTTGCTAAGTGGGAAATCGCCATTTGCCTTCAACAGAACCATACATTCTGATGCATGACGCCGCAAGGTCTCAATATGCTCCAATTCATAGGGATATAACTCCAATATCATCGTTCTCCTTTATTTGGTGATCTGTTTAACTTTGTCACTATATACTGCTAATTTAGGCTGAAGCACACCACTCAATGATCAGGAATCATTTATGGTGGCTACACTCTTAATTATAGGTGAGCGCATTTTGACGAATATATAGAGGAATTCAATCATATGTATCGCATTCTTAATGTGACTTAAGTGATTGGCTCAACCCAGTAGCCTATTACGAATATGAGGAGAATACAGCTGGAAATGTCAAATGCAAAAAAACAGCTGACGCCGGAATTGTCCGGTTACCAGCTGTTTTTACGTTAAATACATCCAGTTTATCTATAGAAGACTACGCTAAATTTACTGCCTCTTCCCTGCTCGCTTTGTACGATAATATCGCCATTGCACAGTTCTATTATACGTTTTACAAGAGGAAGTCCAAGCCCGTATCCTTTTTTAGCATGAGAAGAATCACCCTGAAAGAACTTGTCAAACAGATGAGCTTGCGTATGTTCATCCATGCCTAATCCGTGATCCTGAATACTAAAATGAATCTTATCATTAACTATGACAAGGGTGATTTCAATCAAACCATCTGTGTTGGAAAATTTAATTGCATTATCTAAAAGATTGATCCAAATCTGCTGTATCATTTCTTCATTGCCACTGTAAACCACTTCGTCTAATTTCAAATTAATGGTTATGGCCTTAACTGACCACTTAGGTTCCATTAATATAATGGTTCTTCTGATCTGCTCGTCCAACCTAAACAGATTTTTATCCATTAGAATTTCAAGATTCTCATATTTCGCCAAAGTAAGCACATTAGTGGAGAGCGTAGCTAAACGCTCGGATTCTTTAATGATAATGTCAAGATATTCTTGTCTTTCTTCCTCAGATAAAGGATTCTCCTTTAGAACTTTGGCAAAACCACGAACCGAAACAATAGGTGTTTTAAATTCATGGGAAAAGTTGTTGATAAAATCACTTCTCAGTGTCTCAATACCTGCCAGTTCTTTCGTCATTTTATTGAAGCTCTCCGACAATTCTTCCAACTCTCCGATACCTTTCAAATTGACCTTAACGTTAAAATCACCAGCTGCAACCCTGTGGATGGAGTCAATGACCTTGCGTATGGGATTTAATGCTTTTTTGCTGAGAAAGGCAGTAAGTGAAGTTCCTATCAATACGCATAGGCCAAAAAGAAAAAGAATGGAGAGCAGACGTTCCCCGAATCCTTGATTCGGGGACGGAGCAAGTGAAATAACACCGAGATACTGAAGGAGAATGCTACTGCCAATTAGCAGTAGAAATGTAGCGACCAACACACCGAAAACAAACATTACTAACGTAATAGTAAGACTTATTCGTTTGCGAAAAAAATCTTTCATTTGGCTTGGAGCACCGCCTTATAACCGAGTCCTCTAACCGCGATAATCTCAAACTCATTCCATTCTCTGAAACGGTTCCGCAAACGATTAATATGAACTGTAAGTGTGTGGTCATCTGTTGAAGATTCCATACCCCAGATTTCATCCATTAGCTGTAAACGCGTGAATATCATGTTTGGATATGAAAGTAATTTAAATAACAGGTGAAATTCCTTCGCTGGAAGGACGTTAACTTCATCTGCGCGTGATACTGCCAGCTTATCGTAGTCGAGTACAACGTTCCCGATGGTTAGCTTTTGTTCACTGGCAATCCGCGCTCTTCGAAGGAGCGCTTTAATCCGGAGAACGAGCTCCTCTTCATCTACTGGTTTTATCATATAATCATCAGTACCAGCAATAAATCCTTGCCTCTTATCTTTCGGCTCCTGTTTGGCTGTAACCATCAGAATCGGGAGGTGTTCCGAGAATATCCGAAGTTGCCGTGTCAATTCATAGCCGTCCATATTCGGCATCATTAAATCAAGCACCACTAAATCAATATGCTGACTCTCAATAATCTCAAGTGCTTGTATCCCGTCTTCGGCCCAGTATGTTTTAAATCCTCTCGTTTGCAAAATCACACACATTAACTTTCTGGTACTTTCGTCATCCTCTACCACTAATATATTTAACATAGAAATATCTCCTTCTATTACTAATATGATGTCTCATTTTACCGTTGAAAAGTAAATTGAACATAAACAACATCGTCCAAATCAGTTGATTTTCAGTTTATTTTATACAGTTATACTTAGGGCATGCAAAAGATGGTTCAAGTGTATCACAAATAATCATGATTTTAGACGCACAGAATATGCCTCAAAAAAACATCTGCTAACAAGTAACAGGAGGAATCAGCATGAAAAATCCAATTGATAACGTATCAGACGAAATGAACGGAAAGATGCTTAAACCTAAAAAAACTAAAAGGAAGAAATTACTTAAGATAACCGGCATAACTTTACTCGCTATAGTTGTTCTATTTGGCTCTTTGTTTCTGTATGTTAGTTTTCGTCCAGGAATTATAGTTGGCGGCATACAGAAATTAATGTATGGGGATTCACCAATTAATTCTTTTGAACCTTTGCAGGAACCTATTAAAACAACGAAGGAAAATGGAGTGCATTATGTAAGTGACTTGAGATATGCTGATGAATATCCAAATAGTTTTCTGGATATATCTTATCCAGATGACGATATGACCATAGATCGACCAACCCTTATTTATTTCCACGGTGGAGGATATTTTGCAGGCTCAAAATCAATGGGAGATCCATTGGCAGCGAATAACGATTCAAATTATCTATATGATAGGCTTGTATTAGAAGGATATAATTTGGTGAACGTAGATTATGCACTAGTTCCAGATCACCATTTTCCTGTACCAGTCATTCAAATGAATCAGGCAGTCAATTATCTAGTTGGCCATGCCAAAGAATTAGGACTCAATATGCATAATGTTGTTATCATGGGAGGTTCTGCTGGGGCAATTATGACAGCACAGTATGGTGCCATCTTATCTAATCCTGACTATGCAGAAACTTTTAACTTCGCAGAATCGCCAAAATTAACTACAGATGATGTTAAAGCACTTGTTGTTGATGATGCACCACTTGATATTCCCTCTTTTGATAATTTTTCAATTAAAGTACTTGTATCAAATTATTTAGATGATTCTGTGTTCTTTAATAATAAAGAGAAAGCGAATCAGTATAATGCAATTAACTATATTAACAGCGATTATCCAGCGACATTTCTTACGGCTGGGACTGATGATGGATTCCCTAAGGATATGCAGCATATGTCTGATAAACTGACAGAAGCTGGAGTTGATAATCTTTACTTTTATCCAGACATTAATAAATACGGAAAAACAAAACATGGTTATATGTCAAACTTGAAGAACGATCCTAAAGCTGCGAAGGATAGCTATGAAGCGATGGTGGAATTTATAAACAAATACACCAATAGTAAATGAGTCTGAAATATTTAAAGATCAAATCCAGCAAAACATTTTGACTTTGATGAATAAAAATTAATATTAAACTAAAAGTCCAGCAGAATTATTGCTGGACTTTGTTATAGATACAGGGCTATATGATTTCAATAATGAAACTAAACAACCGTTCCCTGATGGAGGATCAGGAAACGGTCTTAGAGCAAAATCACCCTTGTGTTAAGATCGTTCAAGTGCTGCTTAAGCCACCTGCTCAAATTCCCACAATTAATGCAGTATTGTAGTAAACCTTATTTTTCTCTAAGTTCAATCGAAGAGTCTACCGTATGATTTGTGTTTGAGGGCATCATTAGCATTTTAAAGTTTATATCCATTAAAATAATTTCATGAGACTCACTAATTAACTGGCAGACTTACCGATAGTGAATTGGTATTATTAAACATCTTTATATACTGAGTGAGTATCCCAACTTTAATGGACTTCGTAATAATAAGAGTAAGAATGACTATTCCAACGATGAGCAAGCAAACTTTCAGGATTTTCAACATACACTCCTCCCCTATAGAGTTAGCAGCTTAATTCAAATCAGCTAACATCTTCAACAGATAACAAAGAAGAATTCAAGAAATCCTTTTGAATAGAATAACATCAATACGGCATATCACTATTCAATACGTGACGCTTTATCCGTATCTAATACCAACTGTTCGCCACTTCCCTTTAACCACTGCATCGGTTCAACAGATACATATTACTTCATATAGATAAACTGAAAATCAACGAATCGAAATACTTGGAAGAGCACGTTTTGCTGATATAATCCAGACTTTCAGCCTCACGTACATGAGGATGGCCCTTAGAATGTAGTTACCTCTTAATTTCTTTTGTACTCTAGGAAAGTAGGGAACTTCATGTCAAATTCCAGTCTGGTAGGGAACTTTATGTCACTAAAAATTGACACAAAGTTCCCTACCAAAAATTAAAAACTCCTTATTTTATAAGGGTTTCTTGGTTGGCAACTTTATGTTGTTCTACATCTTTAAGCAAGTAAATATTATATCAGAATATATTCTGTTTTTTTGTAAATGTTAGGAGTGGTAGATTCTGAATGCTCCATCCTCTGAGGTGAGGTTTTTTATGGACGCGCCATCACATTTTTATTCAAGTAATTCTTGGGCCGAGTCTCACCTAAATTGATTACCTTCAATTAAAATCAATTTAATATATTTCGAGTTCGGAGCATTGTTATGCTCCCGGCCGTTAAAAAAAGCAGTTGATATCGATAGTCAGCTGCTTTCTTGGGGATATTTAAACTGTCGTTTCCCGTTAATTTTATAGTTCATTTAAAACCTTGATGATTTTCCATAGTTTGTGGCAAGCGGTCTTCAGCACCATCGGTTGACGCCAGTAAAAACCATCGCCTTCGTATTCCAATTAGTGTTTTTAGGAATAATCAGTGTGCGCCCTTCATGAATTGGACAGTTTAATGAGATCATGTGTTTTCAACGAAGATTAACGGTTCCGATTAGTTGTATTATCAACATTTTACGTAACTATTTTCTGCATTATTATGATTCCGCTATAAGCTCCTTTATCATTGATTCAAAATGCTCCCAATAAAACCCTTTCCCATAGGTCCACCCGCTTGAACGGAGTTTCTCGCCTAAATAAATTTATGATATTTTATGTAAATAAGTAGAATTAATTTACTTTTTTTCGAAAAAGTATATACAAATACCGCTAAATATTACATAAAATAAGTATCTATGAAATAAATAGGTTATAATCCAAATATTTAAATTAAAGTGATATGGAGGAACTTTTCTGTGAAATTTAAAAAAACCATTGCATTTGCTCTAGCTGCGGGAATTTTGATGGGAGCTTTATCTGTTCCAGTAACAGTTATGGCTAGTCCAGCTCCTGTGAAAACCGTTTCTGTTTCCAGTTCCACACTAAATGGAAGTAGTATTTCAACAATACCTTCCAACAAACTCTCAAACACAGTTATTGTGACTCCAACTGCTCAAAAGAACGGAGATGTAAACACTCAAAATCTCATTTCTAACGTTATAAAAAAAGCTATACCCTCTGCATTACGTTACGGTGGAGATTATTTAGGTAAACTTCTTTCAAAGCTCAGCCCTTCAGCGGGTAACTATGTCACAAAATATTCTGGCAAGATCGCTGACTTCTTAGACTCTAATACAAATTGGCAAGAAAATATTATTGCAACCGGCCTTGTAGGTATCGGGGTTCCACCAGCAGAAGCGTATGAAATTACAAAATACATCGTGTGGTTAGCGGGACTCTAAAACTAAAAATGAGTAAAAATATACTTTACTTCTGATGAAGTAAAGTATATTTTTATTTAAATAAGGAATTACCACTAAAAAATGGGATATGAATGGGAGGGATTATGAATTCAACACATTGGCTTGTCATATGCATACTGCTTATTATTCTGTTACTGGGGCTAAATTTGATAATCAATTACATGAGTCGTAAAGATAAGGAAACCCCACCTTCTATTATGGTGAAGATATGGCTAATTCCTTTACTAGCTTCTTTGATCATCTTGCCGATGGTTATTTTCACAACATTGTATGGTTTGTATTTCTATAATTTCGGAAAAGTGAGTAACTTTATAAATTTCAACCAAATAGGAGATATCATTGTTTTTTCTGTACTTATCATTATTGGATTTCTAATTTTTGAAACCCTGGTCCATCCCATTATTGTTACTATTTTAAATTACGGATTGAAGAAACAGGTTTCTATTTATACTCGGAGTGCTATTACGCTTATTACGGATAGCTTCATAATTTACATTTTAGCTTCTAGCTTTAATGGCATATATATTTTAGATTATTGGTCTGCTCTCTCTATAGCCGTTTTTTATCATATTATCGACTGGGGATTAGTACTGATCTTTAAAGTTGTAAAAAAATAAAACAAAACAATACAAATGACCTAGATGTCTAATGAATTATCTCCCGAGGAAATACTTTTCATATATATATTTATGTTCTCCCTACTGGCTAGTTACATGATATTTAGAGACTACATAATCTCTTCCTCCGTATCATTGGAACGCAGAAGAAGACTAACCGATCAAAAAAGTGGTTAGTCTTCTTCAATGATTTTATTATTAAGTACATTTGTCTCTGTAACAGAAGACATCCTTTGAAGTTCCGGTTCACCGCAACTAACCTACCATAAGCTTTGAATCTCTCTCTATTTGAATATGAAAGTTTTGCATCATATGATGTAGGAAACCAGTTTTCTTCAGGTGGGGGTGCTTATTTGAACAAGAATACTAAATGGGGCCTGTTAGTCTTCGTTCTTACTGTTTAATGATTTAATAACGATTAGATAAACGCCTAATCGACAATGAGAACATGTTCTTGTCCTCAGTAGCTAGTTCTAGTGCCAATATTTCTTTTTTTTAATACGTATCCGTTTATTTTTATCGAGCTGTTTATTCCATAAAAAATTGAAAACTGTGCTACAGTATGCTGAGATTTAAATCACATCGTTTTCTATTTTGATGCTCATCTAATCGGCAATCGGACTATGTTCTTGTCCTCAACCAATAGTTCCATTACCGATATTTCGTATTTTTAATACCTAAACACTTGTGTTTACCTTTTAAGCGTATCAGTTGTCCCATAACAATTTGAATATTTTCATGTATTAAGGTGCTTAATGAGGTTTTAAGTACATATGGTCATTGTTTAGAGATATATCTAATCGGAAATAGGAACATGTTCTTGTCCCTCTCGGCAATCGGTAGAAGTTCTTGTCCTCAACTGACAGTTTCAGTCTGATATTTCGCTTTTTTAATGTCTAGCCGATCGTGTTTAACCTCTCAGCGTGTCAGTTTTCCTTAAACAATTTGAACATTGTTATGTATCATGGTACTTAATGAAGTTTGAAGTGCATGTGCTTAATGTTTAGATATACACCTAATCGGCAATCGGACTATGTTCTTGTCCATTCCGGTAATCGGTACAAGTTCTTGTCCCTCGACACAAAATGATCCTCCAATCAAAGAAGCAACGTGACTAACATAACCTCTTTCTTCATGGATATCCCACATCTTCCTCAGATCTGAAACCCCTGCCAAACTTATTACGCTTTGTATAGGTACAAGGAGAGTAATACCGATCTCGTCCGTTTGAACATTGTTAATTCGGGATGCCAACCAAAGAGCCAAGTGTCCCCCTGCTGAATGCCCAAGGATAATCACTTGAGAAAGATCGAGCTGAAAGCGTTCCTCAAGCTGGGTCAGGTGATTTACAGCTTCTATAACATCATTAAATGTTCCTGTCCAACCTCCGCCATCTTCTCCGACTCTACGATACTCAATATTCCAAGTAGCATATCCTCGACGAGTCAAATCTTCATCAAGTGGGTCATTTTCTTCAAGTCCATATTTCGATTGCCAAAAACCACCATGAATCGTAACAATTACTGGAATACGTCCAGACAACTTTGGCACACGCAATACACCGAATTGGGATGGGTGATCACCATATGGTATATGAATAACTTCTGTCATGTAAGAGCCCCTTTCATTATATAATTAATATATTTTCTTCGAGACCATGCTGCTTCTTTACTTCAATAAGAACCACAACTTTTCCTTTTTGAATTATGGTACTCGTTAGCTTTGTAAGTCTTTATATTATGTTGAACTATCCTGCCCTTTAGCTTAATAAATGCATCAATCCAGCAACTGCAAACGAGCAAACACCTGCTAAAGCAAACCATGTAGCAACTTTCTTCTTTATTTCACGGTCTTCCTTAGACTCTGAATAAAAATTACCTCTTTGTTGGTAACCAGTCGTCCATGCTCCAATGCAAAGTCCAGAAACAAAAAGGAGAATGATCCCTAGAAAAATAAAAAAATTCATATTTCATCTTCCTTCCCAATCGCCCTAGTTTTTAATAAAACGTTTATTACAGGGAAAGGTTGCAAGCGAAGAAGTGAAGTTCTATTTACATTAATCTGCCCGTTGGCTTAATGAAATACGGTAAAATACCGATTAGATATACGCCTAATCGGTAATCGGACTATGTTCTTGTCCATTCCGGCAATCGGTACAAGTTCTTGTCCTTGGCTCGGGACACGAACTTGTACCGATAAAATAAAAAAGCCGCTAAAATAGCGACTTCAATGGGACTATGTTCTTGTCCCTCGACATTTCAAAATATAAACAACGTTTTACTTTTAAACAATGTCATATCATAATAGAGGTATGTAGGATAAAGAGTACGTACTTCCTTTGAGATTCCCATCTTCCAGATAAAATCCCAGGTTGTTTAGTCATCACCATATTTCTCAACATGAAATGCCAATATTTCTTCATGCATCTTTAGGTTATTCTCTAGAGCCTTCTTTACGCCGAACTTAAAACTTAACAAAAAATCATCCAGTTTGTAGGCACTTATCCATTCCTTTAATCATTGAACTAACCTGCCCATTAGTTTAATGATTAAGAACAAAATAGCGATTAGATAAACACCTAATCGGCTTAAGAACATCTTCTTGTCCACACGGTAATCGGTTCAAGTTCTTGTCTTTTTTACAACTACTACGATCTAGGCAATGTGTTCGTCCCTTGTTACAAGGGTATATTCCCCTTTCCATTAAGGCTATAGTTCCGGTTGAAATACTTTTGAGCATTGAAGCTGGTCTCTTGATCGTTATCCAGTCATTAGTGCGTTAATTACTCAATAGAGACCACCACTTCCACTTAGATAGTTTCTAACCGGAAATGGGAACATGTTCTTGTCCATTTCGGCAATCGGTAGAAGTTCTTGTCCTCAGCAGCTATTTTCAGTCCATATTTCGCCTTATTAATACCTAGCAACCGTTTTTAACCTCTCATCTTGTCAGTTGTCTTATAACATTGTGAACATTTTCATGTATTATGGCACTTAATAAAGCTTTAAGTGCATGTTATCAATGATTAGATATTCATCTAATCGATAATCGGACTATGTTCTTGTCCATTCCGGCAATCGGTACAAGTTCTTGTCCTTGGCTCGAGACAAGAACTTGTACCGATAAAATAAAAAAGCCGCTAAAATAGCGACTTCAATGGGACCAAGTTCTTGTCCCTCGACATCATCATCATTTGACCTTGAACGAACTATCCTACATGTTAGTTGAAAAACAAAAGCAGACGTTTCTACGTTAGCTTAACCTTGGAAGTATAATTTGATGATATTCAAATAACTTCTTTACACCTTAGGGTAATAAGACCTGCTACCCGAAAAAGCGTACTAATCTGGACTCGGTGCATAATCGGGAAGTACACAAATTAACTTGAGTTGGAAAAGACCGTTTCGACTGCACGATTCAGGCGCTCATCTGTCCTCCGAGGTCGGGCGGTTTGCCAAGCAATTGCAGAACCTGTGTGGCCTATCAATGCTCTATGATATTGATATTATGGATCTCTACGGACGAAGACTTCATTTGGGACTACAATCAAGCCTAAAGACCTGAACATGAGCCTGTCTTCCTTCATACCTTCTTTTCTCTTCTTGTGAATGCTATAATACTTGTATCAATTACCAAATATCGTATATAAGGAGGCTATCCGTTCATGAACGCGAACCAAATTCTCGAAACGTTGCCGCATCGCTATCCATTCCTGCTTGTCGATCGAATTGAATCGGTTGAGGAAGCTCAAAAGGCGATCGGGATCAAGAATGTCAGTATCAACGAACCGTTTTTCCGAGGGCATTTCCCAGGATTTCCGGTGATGCCAGGGGTGCTGATCATCGAGACAATGGCACAGGTTGGAGGCGTCGCGATGTTGAGCGTGCCGGACTTCAAAGGCAAGATCGCCTTACTCGCCGGGATTGACGATGCTCGCTTCCGCCGCCAAGTCTTTCCGGGCGACCAACTGCGCATCGAAGTCTCGATCACGAAACTCAAAGGCGTCATCGGCAAAGGACAGGCCGTTGCTTATGTTGATGGCGAACTGGCCGCTGAAGCACAGCTGACCTTTGCAATCAAAAAAGACTAATTTTGAAGACAAAAAAAGGGATTCTCACGACCAGCGTGAGAATCCCTTTTTTTGCGTTATGAGGTTGTACCGATGAGACTGCGATGTTCGTAGGCAAACGTTTCAAGGAACGTCGGATCCAGGCTGAATGCGGAGTAGAGCTCTTGGCAGAAGGTACGGATCGACGCAGCTGCCTTTGGTTCCGAGAGCAGCATCATGTGGTTGGACGAGTCGATGTCGAACAGGTGGAAATCGTCGATCTGACGTTCAAATTCAGTCCAATAATCCCCTTGGTCGAATACGGGGCTCGTCTTGACTTTGAAGTACGGTTCCAGCGCCCCGAGGAACGAGCCGCTTTTGTTGCGGAAGAAATACGCGCTAACCTCTTGCGGATGGGGTAACGGCAAGATGGTAAATCCGCTGCGGTCGAACGCTTCCTGCACGTCAGAACTACTCTGAATCATGGTGTTCAGGTAGTCTTCCGTGCGCTTGTAGCCGCGCTCGTGTGCCAGGGTCAGCAACTGCTTGGAATAATCCTCATCCGAGAGCGTCGGGTCCAGATCATCACGGTGAATCAATGTGGTCGGAATCTTCTCCGGCTCGTGCTGAATCTCAGTGAGCAGGGTCATGTTGACCGATTGCAGGATCGCGGTTTTTCTATTGAACATCGCCTCCGGCAACATGGTCTTGGTGTAAATTTTGTCCGAATACAAAGTGTCGAGGAACACGATGGAGTCGACTTTTTGCCCCAGTTCCTGCAACTGACGGGCCACTTCGTAGGCCAGGATGCCGCCGAGCGAATATCCGCCGAGATCATACGGCCCTTCTGGCTGCACGGTCTGAATGATGTGCACGTAATAGGCGGCCATCGCGTAAATGCCTCGTATCGGGGTGCGGTTGCTCATCCAGCCACGCGCTTTGATGCCGTAGAAGGGTCGGTTGCTCACTTTGGCGATCATTGAGTAGATGCCGACACCGCCTGCCGCCCCATGCATCCAGAAGATCGGACGTCCTTCCGTCACTTGGTTCAGCAGGACCAGTTCCGGAAACTGCGACAAGCTGGTCTGCACGGGCTTGTGGGCCTGCGTCGCTTGCGGCGGTGCGGGAGTCTGGCTCATGATCTCTGCTTTCGGTTTCGCCTTAGTTGCCCCATCGGGAACTAGCTCTCGAATCAGGTCTTCCATCGATCGGCATTCGCTCAGTTTGGCGAAGGAGAAGGACGGGTCGATATGCGTTTGTATCTGCTGTAATAGCTGCATGAACAGAATCGAGTCAAACCCGTAGTGGTCGAGCGGTTTGTTCACCTTCAGCTCCGCAGGCGTGAGGCCCACTAGTTCGGAGATGATGCCGATGACTCGCTCCTGAAGATCCTCCGGGATGGCAAGGTCCTGTTCCTCACAGACCGGAACCGCCTCGTAAGCAGAAGCTGCAGAAACTCCTGGCAGGATCTGCGCTGTCAGCTCTCGTCTTGCGATTGTCGGAGCGGTCAGCCAGCAGCTGCGTCGCTCAAACGGATAGGTCGGCAAGGAGATGGGACGGGCGGACGTTCCGCCTTGTAGCGCTATCCAAGGAATCTTGCCGCCTTTTGCCCAGTAGAGTGCTAATTTCCCAAGATTGCCCTCTGCCAGTAAGGCTTGAAGAACAGTCTCTCCGGTGATCCCAACCAGAAGATCGAGGATCTCAGAATGAGACTCGTTCAGGTCGCCGAGATAAAGCACGATGGACGAGTCACCTTTTTTCAAATAGTCTCGCAGACCTTGCATCAGCTCGTCGCGGCTTTGTACCACCATCGCAAGTCTAGCCTCCATCTCGTCACGGCCGACTTGTAGGGTGTGTGCGATGTCAGGCAGCTTCAAGCTCTCGTCTGCTTCGAGGAACGATAGCAGCTGTGCTACAACCTCATCCAGACGCTCACGATTCTTCGCGGAGAGGACGATGATCTGCGGTGCATTCGTCGGTTTGTGATCGACTGCTTCTTGCTGCGCAGGGATGTATTCTTCTACCACAAGATGCGCGTTCGTGCCGCTGATGCCGGTCGTGCTGACTGCACCGAGGCGCGGGTTCTTATTGTTCGTGGTCCATGACTTGTTCTTGGTTTGAATCACGAACGGACTGTCTGTCAGGTTGATATAGTCGTTGCTCGACTCATAATTGTGCAGAGCCGGAATTGTCCTCTCTTTCATCGCCATCAACATTGAGATCAAGCTGACGACGCCGGATGCAGCGAATGTATGCCCGATCAACGGCTTGATCGACCCGAGCGCGCAGTATTGCTTCCGGTCGGTGTGTCGGCGGAAGGCGTTAGTGAGCGCCTGCACCTCGATCGGGTCTCCCAATCTGGAACCGACGCTGTGGGAAAGCACATACTGAATGTCGGCTGGGTTGATGCCGAAGCGCTTATAGACTTGATGAAACAGGTCTGCTTGGCTCGCAGGGCTCGGTGCCGTGATCCCGTTAGTCTGACCGTCGTAGTTGACGGCGCTGCCCTTGATGCAGCCGTAGATCTGATCACCATCCTCCAGCGCTTTGCTAAGTGGCTTAAGCACGACTACAGCTACTGCTTCGCTCGGCACCAAGCCATTTGCACGACTATCGAACACAAAGCAGGTGCCATCCGGGGATAGCATATCGAGATTGCTCATGCCGTTGTGGATCATCGGCGAGATCAACAGGCTGACACCCCCGGCCAGCGCCATGTCACATTCTCCTTGCCGCAGAGCTTGGCAGGCTTGGTGAACCGCGACAAGACCGGACGAACAGGCAGCGGTAATCGCCATGTTCGGACCCTTGAGGTTTAATACATAAGAGATGCGGGCCGCAAGTGTGGCGTTCTGGTTGCTGTTCGGCGGACTGTCCTCTCCGGCCAAGAAACCGTACTCCCCCTCTTCCACCCCAACATAGACGCCGCATGCGGTTCCACGAATGCGCTCACCCATATATCCAGCATCTTCCAGCGCGTGCCATGCTTCCTGCAGGAACAGGCGTTGTTTCGGATCGATGTATTCCGCTTCTTTGGGCGAAATCTTAAAGAACAAGGGATCGAAGCGATCGACATCCGAGACAAATCCGCCCCATTTGCCCGTGCCCTTTTCTTCCCGCCAGTTCCAGCGGTCAGACGGGACGACCGTGATCGCTTCCTTCCCATTTCGGATGTTTTTCCATAGTTCCTGCACGTTACTCGCCTGCGGGAATCTGCCGCTGATCCCGACAATGGCAATCGGCTCCTGCTCACTGCGCATCACTCCGCTGGCTGCCAATCGCGCCTTGCCGGTCTTTTTGCGCAAAGAGCCCTTGGACGTGGTACTGACGAGTGGTCCGACAGACGCTGCCGCGATCGCTGGTGGAGATGCCGCTTGCTCTTGGTAGAAGTCATGCATTGCCTCCCCATGTGTGACGGCGTAAAACTGGGTCAGATCTCTGATCGTGGAATGCTCAAAGAACAAGGCTGGCGTCACGGCAATCCTGTAGTGTTTCGACAGGAAACCTGCAAACTCGGCCAAGCTGATCGAATCAAACCCGAAATCGGCCAAGTTCTCCTCGACGTCCAGCTTGGTGCGCGGAATCTTAAGAACGGAGCTGATCTGCTCTTTGAGATCCCACTCCACGCACTGTTCGAGCGTGAATGCTTTCATCTCCGGACGTCTTCCCTTTCCGTAAGAAGTGTTACTGCCGGAATGCACTGGTACGGGGGGGGATCCTGCCGACTTCGCAAGGCCCAGCATACGTTCGATGCGGCTCGGCTGGCCGACCATAACAAGATGTTGAGTGTGGTTCTGCGACAAGATTCGGTCAAAGATTGCAAGGCCCTCTTCAACTTCCAAGAAGCGTTGCCCGCTGGTCTTAAAGTAGGCTTCCGTGTTCTCTTTCTTCTCAAAATGCATACCCCCGGCTTTCCAAAGTGGCCAGTTGATGACGAATGTTTTCCCGTTGCGCAGCTCCCCATAGGCCATTTGGAAGCGATTGGCAACCGCGTAGTCGCACGAGCCGAAGTCCCCGAGGATTGCTGACGAAGAGGAGAAGTAGCAGGTAAAATCAAGTTCCGGCTCCCCTTTCAGCAGTTCGTCGAGCAACAACGTTCCTTTGACCTTCGGATCGAGCACTTGCTGGAACCGAAGATCATCCTTGTCGAAAATGCTCTCGGCTCCGACGAGGCCAGCTACGTGCAGGACGCCGTTAACTCGGCCGAAGTGCGACCGGGCTTCTGCAAGCCCCGTCTCCATACGCGTGCGGTCACAGACGTCCGCTTGCAAATAGAAGACGCGGTTGTCTCGTTCTACAAGGGCTTCAATCTTCGCCTGTTTGTCAGCATCGAGCGCCGAGCGCCCGGTCAAGATCAGGTTGACTGGATGTTTACTAGCCAGATGCTCGGCAAACAGGTAGCCTAAACCGCCGAGACCACCGGTGATCAGGTAAGTGCCGCCCGGTTTCAGCAAGCTTAAAGAGCCGGCTTGGATGCGGGTTGACTGTACCTTGCAGACGTGGCGCTTGCCATTTTGGTAGAGGACGCTTTCGATTTTAGAAGCATTGAGCTCTTCCAGAAGGACATGCATGTTCTCCTGCAAGGAAACGGCCCCCGCTTCTTGCATCACGACAGCCACTCGGGTATCAGGGAGCACCAACCCTAAGGAGCGCTCAAAGCCGATCCATGATTCAAGAAACGCACGTTCAGTCGCATTTCGGTGCTGGCCGACGAGTATCAGGCTCTTTGCTTTAAGCTTGGTCGTGGCAAGTGCTTGTACGATGTCGAGGATTGGTTTCGTGTCCTCCACAAACGAAGCGTTTTCCAGCGGCCAGAGGTAGAGCAAGGCATCAACTTCCCCCTGTTGTTTTTGGACGCTGCGGAACGCCTGTTGGAAGGATTCCCCTTGGGCGACGAAAAGGACCTCCGTCTGCGGGCTTCGCGCCTGCACCGCTTCCACGACTGTACGCTGAGCCTCCGCATTCGAGAGGAAGCAGAGCAGCGTGTTCAAATTGGATTGCGTGTAGTTGTTTGGAGCTTGTTCTTGCCAGATCTCCTCAAAGGTCATCAAAGCAAATGGTTCGGCGGACGGAGAGACCGCTTGCGAATGGTTCTTCTGCGTTTGCATGACGCTAATTTGCAGACAAACCTTGCCTTGTTCGTCGCAAAACGTGAAGTTGCCGTCGTCTATCACAACCCACATCGAGGAAAAGCAAGGGGCATAGATCGTGACCTCTTGTAAGGTCGCAGGTACACTCCCTTTCAGCACGATATCCATCAAGTGCGGATGTAGCAGAAACTGCGAAGGCACCATCGGCAGCATAACGCGCGCGCCCCGCTCCTGCAAAGTAGACACATCGAGAAGTGGCGCTTCGTCCTCTGTCACCATGACACTTCCTGATGCGTGCAGGACTTCCTCGTCGTTGTAGATCTCAAAAGAGATCTTACCATTAGCGGCCAGGAACAGTGCGATGTGCACCTGCGCCCCGTCAGCACCCACTGTGAGTGGCGACTCCCAAATGATATTTTGCAAACGGAGACGGGTTAGCCCTTCTTTCGGAGCGTCGGATGCCTGTTCCACAGCCGCACGCGCCATCTCCAAAAGGGCAAATTCCGGCACCGTCCGATTGCAAAGGAAAGTCTCCTCGCCGGTAAAGATGGTGCTGTAACGAATTTCGTTCAGGTCTGACGTGTTGCGATGGAGCAGCGGATGTAAGACGTTGACGTCAGATTCCCCCCGTGTCCTGAAGCCTGTGTGCACGATTTCAAACGCAGGCAACGGGTAGCGCTCTTGTGCAAATGAATAGGTCGGTAGTCCGGTCAGTCGCTTGATTGTCCCTGCCGGATAGAGCCCTTCCCAGTCGACCCGATTGCCGTTGACCCACAGTTCTGCAACCATCTTGAGCTTGCGGTTATGCAGTAGGCTCAGGAGGAACGTTTGTCCCTCTTCGGTGTCGGCCAAGTTGATCCCGTTGATGCTGCCGTTTTTGCCGACGGTGCCCATGAAAACTTCTCCAGACTTGCCGGCCCCATCTAGGTAGAGTTCAAGCTGGTCGATCAGCTGGTCCCGGTCTTGGACAACGATGGCAAGCCGCTGTGCCATGCTCTCTCTGGCCACTTGGTAGGTATACAGGAAGTCTGGGAGCGAGACATCCGGTTGAGAACGGAGGTAGCGGAGCGCGGCATCGGCATTGGCTTGCAGCGACTCTGTACTCTGGGCCGACAACACGAACAGACCTGGCATCGATTCGTTGATCGGCGCTGCAACCGACCGCGACGGATCGGGGTAGTCTTCGATCACCACATGGGCATTCGTACCGCTGTAACCGAACGAGTTGACGGCAGCGAGACGCTTGCCATTTCGATTAGGCGTCCACTCGCAACGAGCTGTGTTGACATAGACCGTACTGTTAGCAAAGTCGATGTGCTTGTTGCCTTGTGCATACTGGATGGAAGGCGGAATCTCTCCATGCTTCATGCTCATCAAGACTTTGATTACGCCCAGTACGCCTGCTGCAGCCGTCGTGTGACCAATGTTCGCCTTGAGCGAGCCAATCCCACAGAAGCCTTTCTTAGTCGTGAACTTGCTGAAGGTGTTGTTAAGGGCATGAATCTCGATCGGATCACCAAGCTTGGTGCCCGTGCCGTGCGCTTCAATGTATTGAATGTCTTCCACGTCAATCGCGTACTTGCGGTAGATCGATTCTTGAAGCTGGCTCTGCGCGAGGAAGCTCGGCGCGGTGATGCCAGAGGTCTGGCCGTCTTGGTTGGTGCCGCTGCCTCGGATAATGCCATAGATATGGTCGTTGTCCCGCTCGGCATCGCAAAGGCGCTTGAGAACCAAGACCCCGACGCCGTCGCCGACGACGATGCCGTTCGCTCCATTGTCAAACGGACGGCACTCACCATTGGGAGACAGCATCCCGGCATTGTGCATGGAGATGAACGAGCCCGGATGGCTGTAGACCGTGATTCCGCCTGCGATGGCCAGATTGATCTCTCCGCTTTTCAACTGCTGGCAGGCCAAGTCGATCGCCACCATCGACGAAGAGCAGGCCGTATTCACCGCAAGCGCCGGTCCTTTCAGATCCAGATAGTATGCCATGCGAGCTGCGAGGATACTGATGTCATATCCAAGCATGGAATAATGGGAAAAATCTTGAGCGAGCGCCGAGGAACCGGCGGTGCCGATAAAGGTCCCGACAGATTGCCCGCGCAGCTGCGTCGGAGTGTAGCCGGCATCTTCTAAAGACTTGTACGTTTCTTCCAGCAAAATACGTTGGGTGACATCCATCTTCTCAGCTTCAATGGTCGAGATGTTAAAAAAGAGCGGGTCAAATCTGTCGATGTCGTCCATCTTGCCATAGTTGATCGGAAACGGATTGGACGAATGGGCTTGGATGTATTCCAGCCACTTCGGATCGCTCACTTCACTAATGCATTTTTTCCCGTCTCGAATCAGGTTCCAAAATTCTTCTTGATTGCTCGCCCCGGCACTCCGAACGGAGAGACCGATGATGGCAATTTCATCGGTCTCGACCCGTACATGGCGAGGCGGAGTGGGTTTCGGTGTTAGTGCTGGTTTAGGTGTCGGCGTTGGTGCCGATCCTGTCGAATGGGCTTGTTTTTCAGGTTGTACAAGGGTATGGAACTGCTTTTCCATGTAGACCGCCAGAGACTCAAGGTCTGCACATTCAAATACGATACTGGTCGGCAGGTTCATATTGAACCGGACGTTGATCGCTTCCAGCAGTTCAACTGCATTAAGTGATCCGATTCCCAGTTCCTTGAAAGTATCCGATTGCTCCAGTTCGGTACGTTCCAAACCCATGGTCTGTTCGAAGATCTCGAACAAGATCTCTTTGATCTCAGTTCTGGTAATCTCGTAACTCATGCTCTCTCACTCCTTAGATTTGTTGCAACATGTTGCGCCGCGCTTCCGGATAGGGCGTCCTGTTAGACATCTGCTTTGCGTTGTGCTCTCGCAGTCCTGCCGGGCTGAGAGCTGAATTTTTGCTGATGACGAACAGACAGTAACTTATCCAGCATTTCTCAAGCGAAATCGAGCTATTGGCAAAATTCCGAATAGAATTTTGCACGACTTCCGGCAGACCTTTCGTATTCTCCGCGTGCTCAGGATCATGCAGAGAGTTAGCGATCTGCTTGGAGACATCAATCACTTCGTCAAGAACGAGGTGATGCTCCACCAACAAGTCGATCCAGGTTTGTACAGTTGGGATGTAGATGTCAATGCTCGGATCGTCAATGGCTCCGCGCAGATTCGAGATAAAGTCCATCATCAGCACCTGTCCCCCTTCGTTGAGGGCCATGGACATGTTCTGGAACAGCCCTTGCTTGTCCGGGATGTGGCAGCTGACTTCGATCCCGATCATCATGTCGTAGCGACCTGGGAATCGGTCTTTGGAGCTGTCTCCATGGAAGATTGCAGCTTGTGCTCCCAAGTTCAGTTCTAGAATTCTCCGGTTACCAAGATCCGCTTGCGCCTCCGTGATCGTAAAGCCCTGCGTTTTCAGGTGCGGGTAGCGTTTGGCCAGCTGAATTACGTCTGTTCCATGACCGCATCCTATGTCAAGCAAAGCCTGTGCACGCTGAAAATCACCTCGGCTGAACAGCACGCGGCGCATCTCAATTTGTTTGCTACGTACCATCTCAAGTTCAGCTGGATATTGTTCCGGGTTCAAGTACACACGGCTGATCGAGAAGCCAGGGATTTTTTCCTCAAACGGACAGAAGGTCAAGTACTCTTCTTGAAACCCGGAGTCTCCGCTTTCGACGACGCGCGTATAGAACTCGGCCGCCTTGTTGGAGATGACAAATTCTTTTTCTTGTGATTTGGGCCCCTCTACCCAGCATCTACGCTTCACAAATGGATAAGTCGGTAGCGAGACGCGCTGTATGTTCTTGCCGTCATGTAGTCGCTGCCATACCACTTTGCTACCGGAGAGCCAGAGGGCGGCCAGCTGCTCAAGATTACGCTCTTGCAGCGCGGTTTCAACGAGTGCTCTGGCTTGGTGGCGATCCAATGCAGGACGGGTCTCGTCCACAGTAGGCGAGGAGATGTATTCTTGCAAGCACTGCAACAGTTCTTCTTTGGAAGTGACAATGAAGGCTGCACGTTTTTTCATTGGCTCACGACCGACTTGCAGCGTATAGGCAATCTGGGCAATCGTCAGGGATCGGCTCACTTCGCTCGCGAGATGCTCAGACAGACGAGCCGCCATGTCCTGCAGTCGGTCGTGGTTTCGGGCCGAGAGAATTACCAGTTGCTGTGCTGCAACCGGTCGTTCTATTTGCACAGACATCGCAGTCGGAATGTATTCTTCGATGACAGCATGTGCATTCGTACCGCTGATCCCTGTTGTACTGATCGCGCCGACTCGCGGTTGGCCTTCCTGCGTCGTCCATGCCCGGTTCTCGGTGCTAACGACGAACGGACTCTCCTCAAATCGGATGTACTCGTTGCTGGATTCAAATCCGTGCAAGCCTAACAGGGTGCGTTCGCGCATCGCCATCAGCATGCTGATTAGGCTGACAATGCCCGAAGCGGCAAACGTGTGCCCGATGAGCGGCTTGATCGAGGAGAGCGCACAGTTCTGCGTTTGGGCACCAGGCTTGCGGAAGGCGCTGGTCAGCGCTTGGATTTCCATCGGATCGCCTAGCTTCGAC
This sequence comes from Paenibacillus xylanilyticus, assembly GCF_047246825.1. Lineage (GTDB taxonomy): Bacteria > Bacillota > Bacilli > Paenibacillales > Paenibacillaceae > Paenibacillus > Paenibacillus xylanilyticus_B. The sequence goes on from NZ_JBFOLB010000005.1 coordinate 147,420, forward strand.
CCGGTGCTGTGCGACATGACGAACTGGATATCAGACGAATCGATTCCATAACGGTCATACACGCTGTGGATCAGATCAGCTTGAGCGTCCGGGTTCGGCGATGTAATACCATTCGATTGGCCGTTGTAGTTGACTCCGGTTGCTGTGATGCAGCCATAGATCTGGTCGCCGTCTGCGATCGCTTTGGACAAAGGCTTGAGCACGACGACGGCAACGGCTTCACTTGGCACCAATCCGTTCGCACGTGAATCAAACACATACGAGTTTCCGTCCGGGGACAGCATGTCAGTCTTGCTCATCCCTCTGTAGATCATCGGGGAGATCAAAAGATTAACTCCGCCGGCAAGAGCCAGGTCGCAGTCCCCTGCTCGCAAAGCTTGGCAGGCTTGATGGAGCGCAACCAGCCCGGAGGAGCAAGCAGCGGTCAATGCCAGATTCGGCCCCTTCAAGTCGAGAGCGTAGGCGATGCGGGCGGCTAACGTCGCATTTTGATTGCCGTTGAGCGGGCCTCCCTCCCCTGTTAGGAAGCCATATTCACCCTCTTCAACACCGACGTAGACGCCGCACAACTTGCCGCGAATTTGATCGCCCATGTAGCCGGCATCTTCGAGCGCATGCCATGCTTCCTCTAAGAACAGGCGTTGTTTCGGGTCCATGTACTCTGCTTCTTTCGGCGAAATCTCAAAGAACAGCGGATCGAAGCAGTCGATGTCTTTTATGAATCCGCCCCATTTGGTCGAGATTTTGCCTTCTTCAAAGTCACTTTGCCAGTCCCAGCGATCAGAAGGAATCTCGGTGATCGCGTTCTTGCCTGCTTTGAGGTTCTGCCAGAAGTCCTGCACGCTGTCCGCTTGTGGGAAGCGTCCGCTCATCCCAATCACGGCGATCGGTTCGTGAACGCCGGATGTCTGCGGCGACACGTGAGTCTTCTTTGTCACCACGACTTCTTGCCGGGCTGGGGCAACAACCGGGACGGGTGTCGGTTCATGGGCTGGTTCAGCAGTCGCTTCAAGGTAGTGCTGCGTCATCAACGCCTCGTGTTCGCGCAGGAAGTGCAAAATCAATTTTTCCAACGTGGAGTAGCTGAAGAACAAGGCCGGTGTCACCTCGAGGCCATCATAATGCTTGGAAAGACGGTTTCCAAGTTCGGCCAAGCTGATCGAGTCAAACCCGAAATCGACTAGATTTTCCTCGACATCGAGTTCGTCTCGGGAAATTTTCAGGATCTGGCTGACCTGTTCCTTGAGATCCCACTCAATGCATTGCTCAAGCGAGAATCCTTGCAACTCCGGACGTATCGCTGTGTACGACGGGACGCTGACAGTCGTCGGCGACGAAGTGGGTTGAACCGCTGACGGAGCTTGTGCAGCCACTCCGAGGAAGCGTTCGATGCGGCTTGGCTGCCCAACGAGGACCAACTGCTGAACTTCGTTCTGCGAGAGGATCAAGTCAAATAGCTCCAATCCTTCTTCCGCTTCCAAAAAACGCTGACCGCTCGACTTCAGGTAGTTCGCCGTGATCTCTCCTTCATCAAGACCCATTCCGCCTTCTCTCCAGAGCGGCCAGTTGATCACCAGCGTCTGGCCCGGCAGCTGCTGTTTGTGTCGGTGATGGGCATAAGCCATCTGGAAGCGGTTTCCGATCGCGTAGTCGCAGGAACCGAAATCGCCCAACACGGCGGATGACGAGGAAAAGTAGCATACAAAATCAAGTTCGGTCTCATCCGCCAGCAATTCGTCGAGTAGCAGGGTCCCTGCGATCTTCGGGCTCAGAACTCGCTTAAATGACTTAATTTCCTTAGAGAAAAGGCTTTCATCTCCGGACAACCCTGCTGTATGGAGTACGCCGTGTAGAGGTCCGAAGCGATCGCGTGCACGAACCAGCCCGGCCTGCATCTGCTCTTCGTCACATACGTCCGCTTGAATATAGAAGACTTGGCTGCCCAGCGCCTCCAGATCGCTCAGCTTACTGCGCTTCTCTTCGTCGAGCTTGGAGCGGCCGGTGAGGATAAGGTTCACAGGCTGTTTTTGGGCCAGATGCTCCGCAAACAAATAACCGAGTGCACCGAGACCGCCGGTGATTAGGTAGGTGCCGCCTGCACGCACCGCGCGTTGGCCAGCTTCGAGGCGAGTCGTTTGGACAGTGCAGATGTGGCGCTTGCCTGCTTCGTACAAGACGCTTTGTGCTTGTGAGGCATGGAGTTCACGCCAGAGCAGCTGCATCCAATCTTGAAGTGTGGAAGAGCCCGCCTGCAAAACCGCCGTCACCTTCGTGTTAGGCAGCACTAGGCCCAGAGATCTTTCAAATCCGATCCACGATTCGAAGTAGCTTCGCTCCACTCCGCTCTCGAATTGCCCAGCCAACAGTAACCGTTCGGGCTTCAGACCGGATGCGTCGATGGACTTCAAGATGTTCACGATACTGGAATGCTCTCGGATCATAGACTTATCTTCAAGCGGCCACAGGTACAGCATACCGAAGATGTCTCGACGCTCCTCTTGCATGCGTTGGAAGGTCTCTTGAATCGTGCTTCCCTGTGTGATGAACTCGACTTGCAGGCTCGGACTCAGGGACTTTAGCGAATCCCGCACTGTTTGTTGAAGTGCTTGATCGGAGAGGAAGCAGACGAGCGTTCCAGCGTTCCGAGCAGTGACAGAAGTCAGGGATTGCTCTTGCCAGATTTCTCGGAATGTCATCAACTCGAAGGATTCCGGCTGCTTGTTGTCCTGTGCAGATTCAGCCTGCAGTCCAGTCAGGCGAACGCAGATATTCCCTAGAGAGTCGTACAGTTCGATGTTGACCGTGCCATCTCTTCCCTCTTGGACCCTTCCTTGCAGGGTCGTCGAAACCGGGGCCAGCACTTCAAGATTTTCCACGATGCTCGAAGACATCAGGGTGCGTGCCGATCCCGCCGTTCCTTCCGGTACCCAGTAGCGCTGTTTCGCAAACGGATATGTAGGCAGGCTGATGCGGCGCGGCTTGTGTTCGCCGTAGAGCTTGTTCCAGTCCAATTCCAATCCTTTGACCCACAGTTCGACGAGCTTGACGTGCTTGCGGTGCTGAATCCATTTTTCAATCACTTCCTGTAGCTCTTCATCAGCGAGGAAGAGCGAGAGAGTGTCTCGGTTGGCTTTAACATGGCCGCGATAGAGGGTTGGGACATCCACTTGTCTGGACACGCAGGCGCGCAACTTGGTCGAAAGGTCTTGAAGCGAGTCGACGAGCAGCGCCATGCGCGCATCGTGCCCTTCTCGACCGATCTGCAAGGTGTAAGCGATGTCAGCGAGGTCCATATCTGTGAACGGCTGCGTCTCAATGGCTTGAAGCAGGCTCGCGGCCAGCTCCTCCAACCGTTCTTCGTTTTTGGCCGACAACACAATCACGGCCGGATTCTGCGGCGACACCTCAACAGGCGTGCGCAGCGACTCTGCGGGAACGTACTCCTCGATGATCACATGCGCGTTGGAACCACCCGCCCCGAACGAAGAGATGCCAGCGATGCGGGGCACTTCACGAACCTGACCGTCAATCTCCACCAACGGGCGTTTCCACTCCGCCAGCTCCTGCTGAACGACGAATGGGGTCGCGTCAAAGTCGATGTTCGGGTTGAGCACCTTGGCATGCAGCGAAGGCGCGAGTTGACGGTGCTTCAGTTGCAGCAGCACCTTCGTAACGCCGGCAATACCCGCCGCACTCTCACAGTGCCCGATGTTCGACTTGGCCGAGCCGATAGCACAGGATTGCAGTTTGGCGTTTGTGTTGGCCTGGAAAGCCTTGGTCAAGCCTGCGATCTCGATCGGATCGCCAAGCGAGGTACCTGTTCCGTGTGCTTCGATGTAGGAGACCATACTAGGGTCAAGCCCTGCCTGCCGCAGCGCCTGCTCGATCACATTCGCCTGCGCATTCGGGTTCGGGACGGTATACCCGTTGGTTTTTCCCCCGTGGTTGATCGCCGTCGCCTTAATCACACCGTAGATCTGATCGCCGTCTTCCATCGCTTTAGACAACGGCTTAAGCAACACCGCGCCAACGCCTTCGCCCGGCACGTACCCGTCGCCCCCTTCGCCAAAACTCTCGCATCGTCCTTTGCTCGACGCGAACTTGCCTTGGCCGAGCAAAATGTACTTATTCGGGTGAATCGAGATGTTGACACCGCCGGCGATTGCCAACTCGCAACCACCTTGTTGCAAGCTCTGGCAGGCCAGATGAATCGAGGTCAGCGAGGACGAGCACATCGTATCGACAGCTAGACTCGGCCCATGCAGGTTTAAGAAGTACGACACCCGGTTCGCGATCGACGAGGGGTTGCCAGACAGGGCAAGCGGTCGGCCGAGGATCGTCTCCTCTGCGCCGTACAGTTGATACTCTTCGTACATCACGCCGACATAGACCCCGACATTGCCATCAAGCCCCAGCAGACGATGTTTGGCGAGCGTCTCGCGCGTATACCCCGCATCTTCCAGAGCCTCGTAGACGGTCTGCAGGAACAGTCGCTCCTGCGGGTCCATAATCTCCGCCTCGCGCGGGGAGATGTTGAAAAACTTCGGATCGAATTGATCCACGCCGTCAATAAATCCGCCCCATTTGCTGTTCGTCTTGCCCGGCTTGCTTTTGTCCGGGTCAAAAAAGAGGCTGTGGTCCCATCGGTCTTTTGGAATCTCCGTGATGCAGTCCTTGCCATCCCGCAGATTTTGCCAAAACTCCTGAAGGTTTCGCGCCCCCGGATAGCGTCCGGAGACACCGATGATCGCGATGTCCTGTTCTTCCTTTGCCTCCTTCGCAGCTCGCGCGTCTGGCACTGCATGCACAGCCATCGAACTCGGCGCCAACCTCGAACGTCTGCGGCTACTGAAAGCCGACGGTTCAGGAGTGGACGCGGCAGCCTCCGAAGCGGATTTAAAGACCTGCTCCTGCTCCCCGATGCCCAAGAGCTGATGCAAGAGAACACGATGGGCATCCAAGAAGTATCCGGTCAGCTCGCGGAGATTTTGATATTCAAAAAACAGCGTTTTCGGCAAGGAGCCAAACGTCTTTTCCAGTTGGTTGGTCAGCTGCATGACCACAATCGAATCGATTCCGTATTTTTCAAAAGGCGCATTGGCTTCAATCCGGCCGGCTGGCATCTTCAGGACGGAAGAAAGCAACCTCTTAAAGTACTCGATCGCTCTCTCTTCAAAATCGCTTGAAATGAGAACCAGCTCTTCTTCCAGCCTAGACACGGGCACAGCTGCAGCTGTAGACGGTGTTTTGGCAAAAACCGCGCGGATACGACCCAGATCGCCTTCGACGAAAAGAATCTGATCTTGCATGGAAGCCATGCTTTGGTACAAGGCGCGTATCCCTGTAGCCGTCTGCATCGGGATCATGCCGAGAGTCTCTCGCAACGCATGCTCCGTCTCCAGCTCCACCTGCATCCCACCGTCTTTCCAGAGCGGCCAGTTGATCGACAGCGTCCGACCGGAGCGTTTTCCGTTTGTGACCTGCTCGTTCCGATACCCCGCAAAAGCATCAAGGAACGCATTGGCCGTTGCGTAGTCGGCTTGTCCAGGGTTGCCGATGGCTCCTGCAACCGAGGAGAAAGTCACGAAGAAGTCGAGCGGCAGATGTTGCGTCGCCTCATCGAGATGCACGGTACCAGCCACCTTGGGAGCCAGCACGTCCTGAAACTCTACTGTCGTCTTCTTAAGAATCAAGTTGTCGCGAATCACGCCTGCGCTGTGCAGGATTCCGTGTAGGGTGCCATACTCAGCTTGAATGCTCTGGATCAGCTTCATGACCCCCGCGAAGTCTGTCACGTCCACTTGCCTGTACACAACATTTGCGTCCAAGAACTGAAGTTCTGCCTGTATCTCAGCGCTCAGCGGCCCCCTTCCCGTCAGGACGAGCGTCGACCCTTTCACTTGCCGTGCGATTTCGCCAGCAAAAATGCGGCCTAGGCCCCCTGTGCCCCCAGTGAGCAGGTAGACGCCTTGATCCTTCCACGGAATGTGTAACGCCTCTTCCCCTGGATCGACTTCGCTCCATCCTGTTCCCCATCGTTTGCCTCCCTGGTAGCGGGTGTGTGCGTCGCCTGCGCAGCGAGCATTTTCTCGCAAGGTTTCAGCAAGGTTGCTCGGATCATCAACTTCGATCAGCTGACCGACAAGATTCGGATTCTCCAGCTGAGCAGTCTTCAGCAGTGTAGAAAGGCCTGCGTAGACCTGCCCTTCCCCTTGCGCCGGAACGACGATCTGCACGAGCGCTTTCCCTTTGCGTCTTTCTTGTAAAATCGACTTAATCGCCTCAAACGCCTGGGCTGCATAGCCCTCGAAGCGTCGGGCAAGTCCTTTTTCCTCTGTCTGCAAGCTCAGGCTCCGTATCCCGCTCTGTTTGATCTCAGCGTCCACTTCGCACAGCATAACCAGATGGTCTTCATACACTGTCTGCTCAGCCTGCAGATTGACCGGACGTTCTGTCCAGTCCGGTCTGAGCATTAGCATCCCCTCCTCTGTTCCCCGTTCGCGGTCGAGTATTCGGGAGGAATAGCCCTTCATCCGCACGCGGACGCTTCCGCTCTCGTCGGACAGATCGAGGTCGAGCTTGTGTACCTTGTCACCTGGCTTGTTACCTTCACTTCGGCGCACGAAGACCCACATCGAAGTGGTGCAAGGCCCGAAGATCTCCAACTCCTCCAGCGCGAACGGCAGGACCGGCTGGAGCATCGTTTCGTCAGTCAGGAAGCCAATGGCCGTCTGCAGAGCCGAGTCTAGCAGGCTCGGGTGTAGGACGAACTGACGCGCAGTGCTCGCGACGGCAGTAGGTAGCGACAAGCGGGCCAAGATCATCTCCTGTCCGACATAAAGGTGCTCTATCCCTTGGAAAGCAGGTCCGTACTCCAAGCCAGCTCGGTGGTACAAGTCATAGCATTCCGCCGCGCCTCGTTCACACTGTTCACACTGCGCTTGCAAAGAAGCAAGGTCGAGCACGGGAGCCTCGACGTCCAACAGAGCCGGTACTGCGCTCCCTTGGCTGTGTACGATCTCGCCGTCCAAGCCGCTGTACACTTCAAATCCGATCTCGCCGTTCTCCTCCGGAAACAGCCCGATCTGCACCGAAACCGCGTCTTCTTCTGCAATGATCGGACGCGTCCAGACTACATTTTTCAAAGAGATCGACGGCATGTCGGCAGCCTGCTCCAGTGCGACGCGCGCCATTTCCAGATAAGCGACACCTGGCAGCACCTTCCGCCCCTGTACCTTATGATCGGATAGGAAAAATTCTTGCCCAGTAAACGTCGAAGAGAAGCGTTGCTCCTTTAGTTTGGAGGTATTGCTGTGCAGCAACGGATGCAGGGCGGCTGTAAGCGTCGAAACCTCCCCCTCCTCCATCTCCGGCACCCAGAAGCGCTCTCTAGCAAATGGATAGGTCGGTAAATGAGTACGGCGAGGTCTTGAATCGACATAGAGTTCCGACCAGTCGAGTCGGACGCCCTTCACCCAGAGCTCGGCAATCTCTTGCAGAGGCTTGTTTGCTATGCTCTGCGCCTCCTCCTGCCCCGTTCCCGACTGCGACGTCAAGAGACCGGGGATTGTCCGTCCCTCTGCATAGGTTTTCAAATTCTGACGCGCTTCGTCTCTCGAACGGGCCACAAACGCCAGCCGTACCTCCCTTTCATCGCGTCCCGTCTGCAGGGTGTACGCGATGCTCGCAAGGCTAAGGTCGTGCTCCCGGTCGAGAAAGTCGGACATCGATGCTGCATACGCCCGTAGCTGTTCCTTGGTCATGGCAGACAACACAAAGAGCAACGGCGCATTCGCTTCTCCCGTTGCCAAAACCAGACTCTCTTTTTCCAAATGTTCTTCGATGACGACATGCGCATTCGTCCCGCTGAATCCGAAAGAGCTCACTCCGGCACGGCGCGGCGTTCCGGCTGGCACTTCCCATGGAATCAGGTCGGTATTGATATAAAAAGGACTCTTCGCGAGCCGAATGTGCTCGTTCAATTGGTTAAAATGTACCGTCGGTGGCACCTGTCGATGCTTCATGGCGAGCAGCACCTTGATCACCCCGGCCACTCCGGCTGCCGTTAACAGGTGTCCGATGTTGCTTTTCACCGAACCGAGAGCGCAATAGCTGGTTTTCTCCGTGAAGTGCCGGAAGGACTCGGTCAGCGCCTCGACTTCAATCGGGTCGCCAAGCTTCGTGCCCGTCCCATGCGCTTCGATCAGGGAGATCGTCTCGGGGTCGATACCAAATCGTTCGTATACGTCCTGCTCCAGCTGGATCTGCGAATTAACACTCGGCGCGGTGATCCCGTTCGTCTTGCCGTCCTGGTTGACACCCCAGCCGCGAATCACGCCATAGATCGGGTCTTCGTCCCGCACAGCATCTTCAAGGCGCTTGAGCACCAAGACGCCCACTCCCTCCCCCGGCACAAAGCCATTGGCGCGTGTATCAAACGAATAGCAGCGTCCATCGGGTGACAACATGCCCGCCTTGCTCGTCATGATGTGTAATGAAGGCCCGGCCACTGCGTACACCCCTCCGGTCAATGCCAAGTCACTCATTCCGAGCAGCAGGCTGTTGCAGGCTTCAGCCATCGCCACCAGCGAGGAGGAGCAGGCGGTGTCGATCGCAAGGCAAGGGCCTTTAAGGTTGAGCAGATACGAGATCCGAGCACTGAGGATGGAGGAGGCCGCCCCCATCAGTCCTTGTGCGTTCAAGCCTTGATGGTTTAGTTCCTGCCCGTAGTCGTTCGTGCCGCAGCCGACGAACACACCAGTTCGACTGCCGGACAGAGAGGACGGCGCGATGCCGGCGTCTTCAATGGCCTGCCATGCACTCTCCAAGAATAGCCTCTGCTGTGGGTCCATTAACTCAGCTTCGGCAGGCGAGATGTTGAAGAACAGCGGATCGAACTTATCCGCATCTTCCAGCACGCCCATCCACTTGGAGTAGGTTTTTCCCGGTACACTTGGGTCCGGCGAGTAGTGCTCGTCGAGCGACCAACGCGTCGAAGGAATCTCAGAGATGCAGTCACGTCCTTGTGCAAGGTTGTTCCAGAATTGGTCTGCATTCTTGGACTCCGGGAATTGTCCACTCAGCCCGATAATCGCAATCGCCGCCCCTTCAAAACTCGGCACCGCTTCTGCGCCGACTGCCGAAACGGACGTGGACTGACAAGATTCCAGATGTTCACACGCCTTGCGCATCAGCAGCTCTGCCACCGTGTTCACGTGGCGTTGCTGCCAAGACTCATACTGCGTGCCTTGTACCCACCTATTGAACGCCCCCATCGCCGGGCCGCAGAAGATCTGAAAATTATCTCGCTCCTGCTCATCCCCTCGCAGGGTTGCCTGTGCGGAATGGCCAAAATACCATTTGAAGATTAGCCCCATCTTGAAACGTGGGTTCTCTGCCGCCTCTTCTAGCTGCTCTGGATGTTTCGCACGCTTGTAGGCGCAGACGAGGCTCCAGATCTCCTCAAATGTCTTCTTAAAATATTTCGTTTCGATCTCATGACGGATCGACAGCGGAATCTCGTCAATCGAGTTGTATTGGTGGAACAGCTGGTGCAGCTTGTTGGCGCGGGTAGCGAACTGGGTGTTTTTTTTCACCACCTGCACCTTCGCACCGATCTCAAACATATCGCCTGCAACCGTCATCGCCATGTCGTGGATCGAAACAGACTGCAGCAGGTCCTTGACGACCGGATGGGCCCCACTCTCCACCGTGCATTGATTGATCGATCCTGTGAAAATAAAATCAGCTCCGAGCATAAAGGCCGACGCGACCGCTTCTGGCGTTCCGATCCCTCCGCCGCAGCCGATGAGAATCTCCTCGTTGTAGCAGTACTGCCGCTGGTACTGGTCTTTAAGCGCGCGGATGGCGGGCAGGAGTGAGAACGACACGCCTTGGTTCGTATGACCTCCCGAGTCCGCTTCAATTGCGAGGTCGTCAACCAGCGGAATCGTTTGTGACAGGGCAGCTTCTTCCTCGCTGATCAGACCGTAGTCCAGCAGTTGCTGGACGAGCGGAGAAGGCGGCGGCGAGAGAAACACGCGCGCCGTGTCCAGATGCGAGCATTTGGCAATCAGACGCCGTGGGAAGATCAGACGGCCATTTTGACGGGATAAGCCCTTGAGGCGCAGATAGACGAGCGGGAGCGTCGGAACGGAGAAGGCGGACACTTCGATCGCCTTCACGCCGTACTCGACGTACAGTTCCGCTGTGCGCCGCTCTTCGTCAGGTTCGTTAAGGTTGGCAATCAGGCACATGCCATACGGCTTGTCCGAACCCAGCCGCGCCTGAATGCGCTGCAGGACCCGCTCCAGTTCATGCACTTGAAAACCGGCGCTTCCAAAAAAGGCCAGTAGACCGGCCTGCCCCATGCGCATCAACATCTCCTCAGATGCGATCCCTCGATACATCGAGCCGGCAAAGTAACTCCAAATGGTGCTGTATCTCGTTTGGAACAGCGGATGGCCTAGCGATTCTGGCTGCAAGCGAACCGCCGGATTAAAGGACAGTTCACGCACAGCATTCGCAAGGGGGGCGGACATTTGCAACTCGTGGGATCGAGCCCGTGCAAGGGCCATTTTGGCCTCTTCAGGGCCGATCTCTTTAGCTTCAAGCCTACGTAAGATCTCTTGTATCTTCATCTGAACCCCTCTTTTACAGCAAAATTTATGGTCGTAAGCACGGCGAGTGCTTGTTAATTTCCGAACAGGGAGATGATTCTGTCTTTCACTTCTGGTTCATGGAATGTCTTTTCATGCATGGCCATCTCATGCTTAATCACGCGAGGCAATTCCTCGCGGATCGATCGGACCAGATGGTCCTTCAAGGTGATTAGCGACAATCTCGGTTTTTCTGCCAGTTGGCGCGCCAGCTGTAACGCCTGGTTTATCACGTCTTCACGCTGAACGACACGGAACGACACGCCCCTTTTTTCTAAATCGTCGCCTCTATAATTGTTGGCGCTCATCAGCATCTCTTCTCCAAGTGAGAAGCCCATCTTCTTCGGGACGATGTAAGTAGCCCCCATGCCAGGTGTAAATCCAAATCGCATAAAGTTGGTCGTGTACACGCTCTCACGACTCAAGATCACAAAGTCGGCAAACAGCCCCATGACAAACCCGCCGCCGATCGCGTGCCCTTGCATCGCAGCGATCACTGGAACCTTGCACTCCAAGGCGAGTGCGTATACGTTCGCATCGGTGAACCTGCCTCTTCCTTCATGAATGGCCAGTAACCCTTCCTTCGTTCCGCCAGAGCAAAAATAATTGTCATAGCCGGTTAGGATGACCGCCTTACAGCGATCGTTCGCGGCGATCTCTTCGAATGCTTCGATCAGTCCGCGCACCAGCCTTTCGGTAAACGTATTCTTCTGTTCCCGATCCTGCAAGGTCACTTGTACGATCCCTGTCTCGATCTCTCTGCACTCCACCACTGGATTCGTCATTTTCTCCTCCATTCTCCGTGAATTAGCTCTCCCACGGGAAACGCCCCGTTTCGATATAACGGAAAATCAGCCCTTGGTTGTGGGGATCTGCAAACACTTCCTGATTCGCTTTGAGTGCCAATGGCTTGGCCCGGTACAAACCGTCCTGCAAGTTGTTCATCAATCGCTTGTATCGCTCGATGCCGCGCTTGGGTACATAGCGCAGCCGCATGAGATGCTTACGAAGCAAAGTCTGGCTCTCTGCATCGCAAGCATCGACAAGCCCCCACTCCACGGCTTGTCGGACGTTGACCGGCTGCGTCATCAGCGTCAGATAGTTCGCCTTCTGAATACCGATCCGCCGTATCAAAAACGGCAGCACGCATGCCGGCAGAAGTCCAAAGAGCAATTCGGATAAGGAGAATTCCGCGGTTTCATCTGCCAGCACGATATCGCAGGCGGCGACAAACCCGACACCGCCTGCGTTGACCTTACCGCGAACGTGCGAGATAGTGATAAACGGACCAGTCGCCAGATCGAGCCACAGGTTGTAAAGTGGCTCGGGTGACGGGTCGAAGCTCTGCCCACTCGCTTTTTTCTCATACAGCTCTTGAAAATCGGCCCCGAAGCAGAACATGTCCGGCAACCCCTCCAACACAAGGATCGAAGCCTCTTCCCGGCAGTGATTAATCACCTGGCGACACTCGTACACCAAACGCTCGTTGATCGTATTCTTCGCCTCGGGACGGTTGAACTGCAAAAAACATACCGAGCCTTGCATCCGAACCTGGATCGTCTCATAGGCTGCAGTGTTCATCAGCACCACCGGTATTCTCGATAGAATTCGGAGATCCCTTCCAGATACAGACGCTGTCCTGCATGCCCAGAAGCGAGGGCGCCTGGGATCAGGTTCAAGTCCAGCTTGACATTGCGGGTGCCGAATTTGACGGCGCTGCTGTTGCGGAGAACATTTTCATATTCATCCATCGACAGTTGGTAGCGGTTGTTCAGTTGCTCTTGCAGCTTAAAGACACGCAGGACTTCTTGACTGCGAGGAGTGACGACGCCGCTGTAAAATTCGGAGCAACATCCCGAGCCATAGGAAAAGATCCCAATGCGCTTGTTTCCTTCAATTTGCCCGTTGTCGATCGTACTTGCCAAGGAGAGCAGAACAGTAGCCCCCATGATGTTGCCCACACGCTGACAGTAGGTCAGGCCCGGCATCACACGCTGTTGAAAATCAACTTCAATCTCCGGACCTTTGACCTTGGCGATCTTGCGCATCATCGTGCGGTGTGCGCCTTTGACCATGCCGCCAAACGGCGTGTGGAAGGACAGGTACTGAAACGTCTCGCGGTAGTCGACATCGGCGACGCGGCGCTGATATTCCAAGAAAGCATTCTCGCAGCAATCCAGATACGAAAGTAGGGAGAGGTCCGCGTCGCCCGCCTCACTGTCGGCCACTGGGCGGCAGGTGTCCATCACCTCGTAACCGTAATATCCGTTGGCTCCAACATCGACTTGGAACACGTGCGGTTTGTCGCTGACCAGAATCGCCACCGCGCCTGCACCACCGCTCGGTTCGGCGAACGACCAGTCTTCGCTGAGCGTATCTCCGCCTTCGACGGCCAGGAACCGGGAGATGTCCGTTGCAACGACGAGCGCTTTTGCTCCGGGCGAGACTTGGGAGAGGATAAAGTTGATCGCCATCTGGAATCCGGCTGTGCCCGAATAGCAGGCTTGCTTGATCTCGAACAGGCGGCAGGTACGGCTCAGTCCCAAATGATGATGCACGTAGGTGCTGAGCGACTTACCGAAGTCGATTCCGGATTCAGTGCAGGTGATTAGCAGTTCGATGCAGTTTTTTTCCTCCTCGGTCAGCGCATCGACCACCGGCTTGGCCGCGTTGACGGCAAATGTCACCGGGTCTTCAAACGGCAAGGCAACTGCCTTTTGCTTCATCAGCAAATTTTCAAATCTGGGGATGTCCAGGTTTCGATGTCTGGCCAAATCCATGACATCGAGATACGCGGTCCCCCCGAACACATTCATCGCTTCAATACCGACGGCAATCATAGTTGTCCTCCTCATACTCGTTGTAAACAGATGGCGGTGTTCACGCCGCCAAATCCCATGCTCAGGCTGAGGGCTCTGTATATGTCATGTGGCTCCGCTTCTCCAAGCACCCAGTTGAACTCGACGTCCATCGGGTCCTCCAAGTTGCGGGTGGGATGCAGTTGAGACGCTCTCATCTGCAGCAACGTGGCGATGATCTCCACAGCCCCGGCAGCCGTCAGCCCGTGGCCCGTAATCGACTTGGTAGCGTTGATGCGCGCCGCAAACAGCCCGCATTCGCGCAGAGCCTGCAATTCAGTCTCATCGCCGATTCCCGATCCCGTTCCATGAGGGTTGATGTAGTCGATCTCCTCAGGTGACAGGCCCGCTCGTTCAAGCGTTTGTCGGATCACTCGAACTTCTCCCTCGCACGAGGGATTCGGGTTCCGGTTGGCATCCATCGCCTGGCCCCAGCCGATCACGCTCGCGTATGGCCTTACCTGCCGTTGAATCGCATGTTCCTCACGTTCGATCACGATGAATCCGCATCCTTCTCCGTAAATGAAACCGTCGCGTCCTTTATCAAACGGACGGCATGCCCGAGCTGGTTCGTCGGCATAACGGTCGCTTCCCATCGCGCCGAGTGCCCGTAATCCCTGAAGCTCCATATAGGACAGATCCATCAATCCTCCCATCGCGAGACAGACATCAACTTGTCCCGAACGAACCGCCTCACAGGCCTGCAAGACTGCCAACTGCCCACTGGCCGAAGCTCCTCCGAGCGTGTAACCGAACCCGCGTATGCCAAACTGTTCAGTACACAATCCCGTGAGGTCGCTGTCTAAAAAAGAGAGTCCGTAGGTCGGACGCAGAAAATCAAGCTGGTCTCCGTAGGAATGATACGTCTGCAGCAGTTCCCGCTGCTGTAGGTTGGAACCGCCTACCACAAGGCCGATACGGTACGGATCGACCGTGCTAAGCTTCGCTTCGTCCCACGCCTCTTGCAAGGTGGCCAGTGCCACTTGCCCAGAAAAAGAGAGCGTGCGCAACAGACGTTTGGTAAAACGCTCCGGAAGAGACAAAGAAGGAACCTCCGCTCCGATGAAGGAGGTTCCTTTTTGTCTGCCCGGGCGTTGCATCACAGCGAACGCATGCCGGCCTGCCAGCAGAGCAGAGGTAAAATCCGACTTACCCTGCCCGATGGCCGAGGTGATGCCAAGACCTGTGATGAGCAACTCAGGCGGTCTGGAGCTTGCCATAGAGGACCTCGACCAGTTCACCGATGTTTTTCGCCGTGGACAGCTCGACGCGCGGGATCTTCAGGTCCAGCTCTTCGATGGTCATCATGACAATCTCCGCCCTATCTACTGAATTCGCTCCAAGATTGGCCAGTTGGTCCGTCGGTTGGAAGGTATGACCTTCTAGCTCCGGGAGCACTTCACACGTATTACGAACGACGACTTCAAATATCTCTTGTTTGGTCATTTTACTTCCTCCTTGATTTTGAACTGCTGAAGCAATTGATCGGCTTGTTCACTGTCGAGATTCCCTTCATACACTTTCAAGAGCAGTTCATCTATGGAAAGATCCGTTGCCGGCTGTTCCTCGATAGGATGCTCGTGCAGCTGTTTACTCAAATAGGCGGCGAATTCGCGAAGAGTTGGATAGTCGTAGACTTTCGTTGCCGAGATGTCTGTGCCATGTTGCTGGTTAATTATGCGAATCCATTCCACACCCACGATGGAATCAAGCCCCATGTCCACGAACTTCCTGTCGAGGTCAATGTCGCTTGGCTGCAGGAACAACGCTTCTGCTAGACTCGTGCGCAGTTCTTCTTGCAACTCCTCTATGGACGGGACATTGAGGATCTCGCTCGCATTTTTAATTTCACGCTGGATTGATTCGCTCGGCTGTACCTTCCGGGATTTTGACAGATAGGTGACCAATTCACGGATGGTCGGGTAGTCATAGACTTTGGTCGCCGGAATGTCCGTGCCGTACTGTTGATTAATCACTCGAATCCATTCCACACCCACGATGGAGTCAAGCCCCATGTCCACGAATTTCCTGTCGAGGTCAATGTCGCTTGGCTGTAGGAACAGCGCTTCTGCTAGACTGTTGCGCAATTCTTCTTGCAACGTCTTTGCGGATGGGTCACAGGGGATCTGTATCGCATTTTTAATCTCTGGCTGAATTGGTTCGCTCGGCTGCGCCTTCAAGAATTTCGACAGATAGGTGGCCAATTTTTGGACGGTCGGGTAGTCATAGACTTTGGTCGCCGAAATGTCCGTGCCGTACTGCTGGTTGATTACGCGAACCCATTCCACACCGACGATGGAATCAAGCCCCATGTCCACGAATGCCTTGTTCACGTCCACGTCACTCGGCTGCAAGAACAGTGCTTCGGCCAGGGTTGCTTGCAGCTCTTTTTGCAAAGAATCCACAGGGAGACAGGCCGGAACAGACAGTGCAGGCATCATTTTGATGTCCACAGGGGCCGGAGTCATCGTCGCTTGACCTACAGGTGACAGTTGGATCGGTCGACGGGGTGTTGATCGTTCCGAAGATGTCTTTCGGACAGCTGAAAGTGGCTGCAGTGCGATCCCGCTCGTTCGGACGGAACGGTTCGATCTCCCGGAACGATTCGACGACGCTTTATCCGGCCCAATCGGGTTGAGTTCGCTATCCGATCCTAATGATGCTGCCGATGCTACACGGATCGACGGAAGCCAGATGCGTTGTTTGGCGAACGGGTATGACGGGAGACTGATCAGGCGTGGCCTGTGTGCACCGTGCAGCTTTTTCCAATCTAAGGTCAATCCCTTGACCCACAAGGAAAGGAGTTTGCCGAACTTGCGCTTTGCAATCCACGCTTCAATCGTCAGCGCCATATCTTCATCGGTGGCAAATAACATCAGATCCTCATTGTTACGTCTGAATTGCCCGCGATACAGGTCTTCTACGCCTGTCTCGCCAGCTGCATAGAGCTTCAGCTTGTCAATCATCTCTTGTAGAGAGCCAACGACCAGCGCTAGTCTCTCTTCCATCGGTTCTCGTCCCACCTGCAGCGTGTATGCCGCATCGGATAAATTGTCCTCCGTGATTTGTCCGTCCTCGACGGCTGCCAGCAGTTGTAGAGCCTGTTGGCGAAGCTGCTCTTCCTGCCGAGCCGACAGTATGATCACAGCCGGGTTCTGCGGAGTGACCCGTGCTTGCGTCCCAGACGCTTGCTCAGGTCTATACTCTTCGATAAGGATGTGTGCATTGGCACCCCCTGCACCAAAAGAGGACAGACCTGCGATGCGTGGACCTTCCTGTACTTTGTCATCGATCTCTGCCGCCGAAGGTTCCCAGTCGGTCAGCTCCTGCTGCACTACAAACGGCGTTTTTCCAAACTGAATGTTCGGGTTCAACTCTTGCGCATGCAGGCTCGGCACAAGCTGGCCATGCTTCATCTGCATGACGATCTTCGCCAGTCCTGCGATGCCAGCTGCAGCTTCCAAATGTCCGATATTCGACTTCACCGAACCGATCGCGCAGAATCCAGTGTCCTTCGTATGACGTTGGAAAGCTTGTGTCAGCCCGGTCATCTCGATCGGATCGCCGAGCTCTGTGCCCGTGCCATGAGCTTCAATGTAGCTGACTTGCCGCGCGTTGAGCCCAGCCTGCTCCAAGGTCTCGAAGATCAGGTCACCTTGCGCAGTCGGGTTGGGCACGGTGTACCCGTTAGTCTTTCCGCCGTGGTTCACACGGGAAGCTCGGATCAGCGCATGAATCTGATCGCCATCCGCAAGCGCTTGCGACAACGGCTTGAGCAATACTGCACCCACACCTTCGCCCGGCACAAATCCGTTGCCGTTCAGCCCGAAACTCTTGCACTGTCCATCCGTCGAGAGCATGCGCTGCGCACTGAGAAAAACGTAGGTGGAAGGATGCAGGTACAGATTCACTCCGCCCGCGATCGCCATCTCGCAGTCCCCACGATACAAGTGCTCGCAAGCTTCGTGAATCGCACTCAGCGAAGAGGAACACATCGTATCCACCGGCATGCTCGGCCCGTTGAGGTTGAGGAAATACGACACGCGGTTCGCAACTGAAGCAAAAGAAGTGCGTGGAAAGATCTTCTCCCCTTGCTTCCACAGTTCCGGTCCATACAGCTCAAAACCAGTTTTGGTCACGCCGACAAACACCCCGACGCGGCCTTCGTGCTGGTCCGCGATTCGCTGCTTGGAATATCCGGCATCCTCCAGCACCTTCCAGCTCTCTTCCAAGAAGAGGCGCTCCTGCGGATCGATGTTAATCGTCTCTCGGGGCGACAGGTTGAAGAACTGCGGGTCGAAGTCTGCGAATCCGTCTACAAAACCGCCCCATTTGCTGTAACTTTTGCCTTGTCTCATTGCTTCGTCTTGATTTGGAAGATAAAAATCATCCAGCGACCAGCGCTCACTCGGAACCTCGGAGACGCAGTCTCGGCCCGCTTTTAGATTCTCCCAAAAGTGCTGAAGTGAAGGAGACTTGGGATACCGGCCGGAGATCCCAATGATCGCAATGGGTTCGCGCTCGTTTGGTTTCGTCGACGTTACAGACGCGATCCGTTCGACTGGTCTTGCCGGTGGCTGTGCAACAGATGCATCTAATACGACGGATGGTTCATACCCCGTCCACCGCTGGCAGGCCATCTGTTCTTCCTCGACAAAATAGTCGGCCAGCGCGCCCAGCGTGCGGTATTCGAAAAAGAGCGTCTTGGACAGATCGCCAAAGATCACAGCGAGCTTCTGATTGAGTTTAGAGATCATCAGCGAATCGATCCCGTAGCTCTCCAGAGGTTCTTCGGCATCCAACTGGTTAGCGCTGATGTCGGTGGTCTTGCTGAAAAGAACTTTCAGCGCATGCAAGGTTTTGGCCCGCAGTGCAGCGTCTTGCTCCTTGGCAGGAGTGACGACCTCTGCGGCTACATTTTTGTCTACGCGTGCTTCGATGCGTTCTGTTACTTGACGAAGCGTGGTCTCATAGAGCGAAGCGGGCGTGAGTACTAGTCCGTATTGACGGTTGATCTTCTGCGCCAGTTCGCTGAACAGGTACGGATCGAAGCCGTATTCCATCAGTTGGGCATCCGGATCGATCTCGTTTTCCTTCACGTTGAGCAACTCGGAAACCATGCGCAGCAGGGCTGCTTCGAGCGGCGGCAGAACCAACGTCAAGGAAACGGACGCTGCATCAATCGGTTCCGAGTGCAAGGTCTGATTAATTTGTGCACGTTTGCCTTCCAATACCATCACCTGATCCTTGCCGATTGCCAGACCGCGGTACAAGGCCTGCAACCCAGTTTGAGTTCGCATAGGGATCATCCCCATGCGTTGCAGCAGCAGCCTTTCCGCCTCTTCATCAACGCGCATTCCGCCCTCTTGCCACAGAGGCCAGTTAATGGACAAGAAGCGTCCGCCGCGAGAGTTCGCAAAGGCATCAAGGAATGCGTTTGCAGTCGCGTAGTCGACCTGTCCGAGATTGCCGAAGACAGCTGCGACGGAGGAGAAGAGCACGAAGAAGTCAAGGTTCAGGCCTCTGGTGGCCGCATCTAAATGCACAAGACCTGCAACCTTGGGAGCCAACACTTCGGCCAGCTCCTCTTGTGTTTTCTTGAAAATGAACTGATCCCGTTTTACACCCGCACCATGCAAGATGCCGTGAATGTGGCCATATTTTTCACAGATGCCTTCTATCAGGAGTAACACCTCAGGAGCAGAGCTCACGTCGACTTGTCGATATTCCACGCACGCGCCCATACCTCGTAGTTTCCGCAGTCGGGCCTGACCAATCTCCGACAGTGGGGATCGGCCCGCGAGAATCAAGGTCGGGTTGGCGGCCTGCTGTGCGATCTCCTCGGCGACGATCATCCCAATCCCACCAGCGCCGCCCGTAAGCAGGTAGATGCCTCCTGAACGCCACGGAACCGGGACGCACTCTTGGTCGATCTCCACTTCTCGCCACTCAGCAACAAATCGCTTGCCGTTTTGATAGCGGATATGGTCCTCTTTTAAAGCGTGCAGGTTCTCTTGCAGTCTCCCTTCAAGCCCTGCACCAGATTCCACTTCGATCACTTGCCCGATGAAGTTCGGATTCTCCAACTGTGTCGTTCGCAACATGCCGGACAGCGCAGTGAATAGCTGCGAATCAGTCTGTGACGGTACAACAATCTGTATCAGCACCTTGCCCTTCGGCTTATCTTGCAGAAGGGACTGAATCTCCTTGAAGACCTGGGCCGCATACCCTTGGAATCGTTCTGCAAGCGCAGCGGATCCAGCTTGTAGGACGCGATACTGCAACGAATCGAGCTTCGCCTCGACCTCGCACAGCAGCACATGATGCTGCGTGAGAGACGGTAGTGAAGATTGCAGGACCACAGACTGTTCGGTCCAGATCGGTTCAAACATTTGCCCTTCATAAGGATCCTGCCCTTGCGAAATCCAGTGACGATCCTTTGCGAACGGATAGGTCGGCAGGCTGAGACGGCGCGGTCGGTTCTCGCCGTAAAGTCGGTTCCAGTCAGAAAACTGGCCCTTCACCCAGTGTTCGGCGATCTGCTCTCGTGATTCCGGATGAGCGGCCGCTTCGGCCGAGTGCGCATTGCCGCGTTTGACCTTTCCTCGCCAGACATCGTTCAGCCCGGTTTGCCCTTGCAAGAACGCCTGCAATTTGCGCCCCATCTCTTCAACCGACGTGACGACCATCGCCAGGCGCTCTTCCATTGCATCGCGCCCAATTTGCAGCGTGTAAGCGATGGATGTGAGGTCTTTGTCAGCAAAGTCCTGCGCGACCATAACGTTGCAAAGTTGTCGCACCTGTTCATGCAGGCGCTGTTCATTTTTGGCTGACAGCACGATGACAACCGGGTGCTCGTTGGAAGCATCCGTCTTCGATTTCGACTGCTCCTTCGGCTGATACTCCTCGATTACGACATGCGCGTTGACGCCGCCGAATCCGAAGGAACTGACGCCCGCACGTCGCGGCAGCTCATAGCCTGCTTCGTTCTGCAGTGCCTCCCATCGCTTCGCCTCCCGGACGAGATAGAACGGGCTGTCCTCCAGTCGGATATAGGGATTGACCGTTTCGCAATGTAACGTAGGTGCCAGCGTCCGGTGACGGAGCTGCAGCAGCACTTTGATCACGCCTGCAATGCCGGCCGCAAGTTCAAGGTGGCCGATGTTCGTTTTAACTGAACCCAACCCACAGTGAACGCTCTCTATATCTTCTGTCCCTGTTCTTCTATATAACTCTTGGAACGCGCTCTTTAATCCGTTGATCTCAATCGGATCGCCCAATTCCGTGCCTGTTCCGTGCGCCTCGATGTAGGTGACGGTCCGCGGGTCGATGCCAGCTTTGTCGTACGCGTTGATCAGCAGGTCCGCTTGGGCCTTCGGGTTGGGAGCTGTCAGCGAGTTCGCGCGCCCCCCATGATTGACCGCAGTCGAGCGAATTAAGCCGTAGATATGATCCCCGTCCCGCTCGGCAAACGATAGCTTTTTCAAAACGAGCATGCCGACCCCTTCGCCGCGCACATAGCCGTTCGCCGCATCCGAGAACGTCTTACAGCGACCGTCTTCAGATAGCATACCGGCCTTGTTGAAGCTGATGTGCGCCTCCGGGGTTACGATCGTGTTCACACCGCCGACGACAGCCATGTCGCAGTCGCCGTTCTGCATCGCGCTGACGGCGCGGTGGATGGCGACAAGCGAACTTGAACATGCGGTCTCCACTGGTTCGCTCGGGCCGTGAAAGTTCAGGGCATAGCTCATGCGGTTCGGTCCGACCGAGGGCACGACGCCTGTGGACGAGTACCCTTCAATTGGGAAGTTCGCCTGAGCGATCAGTCCGCTGTACCCACTGCTCCCCGTTCCGACGAAAATCCCCGTCTTGCTGCCCGACAGGCTCTGTGCCGAATAGCCCGCATCCTCGATCGCCTTCCAGACATAGGTCATCAAAAGACGCTGCTGAGGGTCCATTAGCTTGGCTTCAAGCGGCGAAATGCCAAAGAAGAGCGAATCAAACTTATCGGTTTCGTCGAGAAAACCGCCCCTCTTGATGTTCGTTTTATTGTCTTCCTTCTTCGGGTCGCCAAAATAGGCTCTCCAATCCCAGCGTTCCGGAGGAATCTCGGTGATGCAGTCGATGCCTTCCACGAGGTTATGCCAGAACTCCTGCATATCGCGGGATTGCGGGAAGGCCCCGCTCATCCCCACAATGGCGATCGGCTCTGTTACCGCTGATTGTGCCTGGTGCACCACAGCGGCACGCGGACGACGCTTTTGTCTCGTCGCCCGAGTCGGTGTCGCTTCTTGCAACAGGTGCGCTGCGTCTTCCGACAGTACAGTTTCCGTTTGCACATGAGCAGACTGGGAGGAAGGAGTCGTCAAGCGCGAGGCGAATACATCTCGGAATTTATCGGCCAAATAACCGGCAAACTCATGTAGAGTTGGATGCTCGAAAAAGATCGTCGGCATCAGGTCCAACTTATACACCTCGTTTAGATCGTTGGCAAACTCGGTTAGCGTGATCGAATCAAAACCATAATCGCTCAGCTCTGCATCTGCATCCAGCTCTTCTGCGTCGACCTTGAGCAGACGGGAAACCGTCTGAGCCAGCAGTCCCAACACGTGCTCTCGCAGGTTCATGCTATCCAGATTGTCATCGACAGCAACAGCGATAGAGGACGGCAAGGCAAAGAAAGATGTAGGCAGCAGTTTCTTCTTGATTCGCTCCGTTTTTCCTTCGATCACCAGCAATTGGTTCTGACCCGATGCCAAGCCTTCATAGAGGGCGCGAAGTCCGCTCTTGGTGCGCAACGGGATCATGCCGAGGTTCTGCATCATCATCTTCTCGGTTTCCGAATCCACATGCATGCCACCCTCTTTCCAGAGCGGCCAGTTGATCGACAGCGTTCGGCCAAGACGATCCCCGGCGGCCACCCGTCTGTTGCGATGCGCCGCGTACTGATCCATGAACGCATTTGCCGCCGCATAGTCGGCTTGCCCCGGATTGCCAAGGGCCCCGGACAGCGAAGAGAACAAAACAAAGAAGTCCAAGGCTATGTCTTGACTTGCGACATCAAGGTTTACAACCCCGCGAACCTTCGGTGCCAGTACTTGCGTCAGTTCCGTCGCTATTTTTTTGATGATGAAGCTGTCTCGGATCACCCCGGCGCTGTGCAGGATGCCGTTCAGGATACCATGATTCGCCCGCACCTCGGCAAACAGATTCTCGACTGCAGCTCGATCGGTCACATCCACCCGCTTGTACACCACGCGTGCCCCCAGAGACTCCAGTTCGGACAGCGTATCCCGTTGAGATTCGTTCAGCACGGATCGACCTGTGAGCACTAGCGTTGCACCCGGAGCCTGTGTGGCGATCTCCTTAGCGAACACCAGTCCAAGACCACCCGCACCCCCGGTGATGAGATAAATGCCACCCTCTTTCCATGGTGATGGGGCATCTGCGGATAAACGGACTTCGCACCAGCCCGCCACTTGTCGCGAGCTTCCCTGATATCGAATGCGATCTTCTTTTCTGCTGTTGCGATCTGCCAGCAGCTTCTGCTCAACGGCCTCGAGCTCATCGACTTCGATCAACTGTCCAATCAAGTTCGGATTTTCCATCTGGGCGGTTTTCAACAAACCTGACAGCCCGGCGAGAAGAAGTTGTTCCGCATGAGCCGGCACGAGGATCTGAACCAGCACCTTGCCCTTAGGCTTGCCTTGTAAGATGCGCTGAATCTCCTCCAACGCCTGCAACGAATAAGCTTCAAAACGTACCTCGATGTCCCTCTCATCCGCTTGCAACATTATGCAGCGCGCGCCCTGCACGTCAACTTCGCACTCGCAGGACAGCACAAGATGATCCGCATAGACCGTCTCCTCTTGCTGTTCGTGCGCCTGTTCCGTCCAATGCGGTGCCAGCATGAGCGTTTCAAACGCGTCCGTGTCGTCCTGATTCTCCAGCACGCGAGAGGAAAAGCCCTTCATGTGCACACACACGTTGCCCTGCTCATCACAAAGGCGAATGTCGAGCTTCTGTATGCTATCCCCTGGCTTGCACCCCTCGCTGTAGCGAACTTGCGCCCACATCGAAATCGAGCAAGGAGCATAGATGTCAAGCTCCTGTAACGCAAACGGAAGCGCTGGCTTCAGCGGTGCCACGCCGAGCTGGAACCCTATCGCCGCCTGCAAAGCTGCATCCATCAGGCTCGGGTGCAGAACGTATTGCGAATCGGTACCCGTCAAACTAGACGGTAGTGTCAAACGAGCCAGTAACTGCCCGTCGCCGACCTGCAACTGATTAAGCGCACGCTGCCCTGGACCATACTCCAAGCCCATCGCGGCAAAGTTCTCATAGCATTCTGACACGCTAATCTCACGCATGCTGCATGCTGCCTTCAACTCCTCAACAGGCAACTGGTCCACCTGTTTCTTGCTCTTCACAACAGCACGCCCTTGGCTGTGTATGTTCGATTCAACGCCGCTGAAGATCTCGTAGGATATCATGCCATCTTCCTCTTCGCACAGTCCGATGTGTAGCTCGACAGGCTGCTCACCAACTTTGACAGGGTGCGTCCAGACCACATTTTGTAGTCGAAGGAATTCCGTCTCCTCGTCGAGAGCTCCGGCCGCCAGTTCGACGGCGGCGCGCGCCATCTCCAGATAGGCAACGCCCGGCAGAACACGCTGTCCCTTCACCACATGATCGGCGAGGAAAAACTCCTCCCCCGTCAAGCTCGTGCTGTATCTCTGTTCGGAAAAATCGGATGTGTTCCGATGTAAAAGCGGATGAAGCGCATCCGTCGTCAAGTCTGCTCGAACGACAGATGGACGTTCTAGCTGCGGTGCCCAACAACGCTGTTTGGCAAACGGATAGGTCGGCAAGCTGATACGCCGTGGCAATTCATCGCCCCACAACTTGCTCCAATCGAGCGCCAGGCCCTTGACCCACAGGTCGGCCAGCTTGGACAGTTTGCGGCGCTGAATCCATTTATCAATCGCTTCCTGTAGCTCTTCATCTGCGGCGAAGAGCGAGAAGGTGTCTCGGTTGCCCTTTACCTGCCCTCGGAATAGTTTACTGATCTCTTCCTGTCCAGTGATAAGTGCCTCCAGTTTGCGAACCAGCTGCTCTACCGATCCTGCAACTACGGCGAGACGCTCTTCCATCGCTTCTCGTCCCACCTGCAAAGTATAGGCCATGTCCGCGAGATCTTTGTCTGCGAATCGTCCCTCCTGCAGTGCGGCGAGCAGGTTCTCCGCCTGTTGACGCAGGCGGTGTTCATTTTTGGCCGACAGCACAAGCAGCACGGGATTCTGTGGCGACACCTCAACAGGCGTGCGCAGCGACTCTGCGGGAACGTACTCCTCGATGATCACATGCGCGTTGGAACCACCCGCCCCGAACGAAGAGATGCCAGCGATGCGGGGCACTTCACGAACCTGACCGTCAATCTCCACCAACGGGCGTTTCCACTCCGCCAGCTCCTGCTGAACGACGAATGGGGTCGCGTCAAAGTCGATGTTCGGGTTGAGCACCTTGGCATGCAGCGAAGGCGCGAGTTGACGGTGCTTCAGTTGCAGCAGCACCTTCGTAACGCCGGCAATACCCGCCGCACTCTCACAGTGCCCGATGTTCGACTTGGCCGAGCCGATAGCACAGGATTGCAGTTTGGCGTTTGTGTTGGCCTGGAAAGCCTTGGTCAAGCCTGCGATCTCGATCGGATCGCCAAGCGAGGTACCTGTTCCGTGTGCTTCGATGTAGGAGACCATGCTCGGGTCAAGCCCTGCCTGCCGCAGCGCCTGCTCGATCACATTCGCTTGCGCATTCGGGTTCGGGACGGTATACCCGTTGGTTTTTCCCCCGTGGTTGATCGCCGTCGCCTTGATCACACCGTAGATCTGATCGCCGTCTTCCATCGCTTTGGACAACGGCTTGAGCAACACCGCGCCAACGCCTTCGCCCGGCACGTACCCGTCGCCCCCTTCGCCAAAACTCTCGCATCGCCCTTTGCTCGACGCGAACTTGCCTTGGCCGAGCAAAATGTACTTATTCGGGTGAATCGAGATGTTGACACCGCCTGCAATTGCCAGCTCGCAACCACCTTGTTGCAAGCTCTGGCAGGCTAAATGAATCGCCGTCAGCGAAGACGAACACATCGTATCGATGGCAAGACTCGGCCCGTGCAGATTGAAGAAATACGACACCCGGTTGGCGATCGAGGCCGGACTTCCCGCCAGCGCGATCGGGCGGCCAAGCAAAGTCTCCTGTGCGCCATACAGCTGATACTCCTCGTACATCACGCCGACATAGACCCCGACGTTGCCGTCAAGCCCCATCCCACGTTGTTTGGCGAGTATCTCGCGGGTATAACCGGCGTCTTCCATCGCTTCATAGACGGTCTGCATGAACAATCGCTCCTGCGGGTCCATGAGCTCCGCCTCGCGCGGGGAGATGTTGAAGAACAACGGATCGAATTGATCCACGCCGTCTATAAACCCTCCCCATTTACTGTTCGTCTTGCCCGCCTTGTTTTTGTCCGGGTCAAAATAGAGGCTGTAGTCCCATCGGTCATTTGGAATTTCCGTGATCGAATCCTCGCCGTCCCGTAGATTGTCCCAGAATTCCTGAAGGTTTCGCGCCCCCGGATAGCGTCCGGAGACACCGATGATCGCGACGTCCAGCCTGCCATTCGCTACCTCTTCTTGTGCATTCGTCATCGAAGCGAACCGCTGTCGTCGACTGCTGACCAGCGTCGTCCGTTCCGGCGCCTCCTTGACCGTAGACTTGCGGGCCGGCGTAGCGTCCTGTGCTGGTTCCTCGCCCCCCGTCAGCCGTACCAGTTGCGCTCGATGCGATTCGAGAAAGTACCCAGCAAGGTCTCGGAGGTTTTGGTACTCAAAAAAGATCGTCTTGGGCAGAGAGCCAAATGTTTTTTCCAACTGGTTGGTCAGCTTCATCACCAGCATGGAATCAATCCCATACTGTTCAAGCGGCGCATCCGCATCAAGGCGGCTTACAGGCCATTTCAATACAGTGGAAACCTGCTCTTTGAGAAACGCGATCACTCTCTCCTGCAAGGGGTCCGCGCTTGAAGTCGCTACCTCTTCCCGGCTCGTTTCCACGAGCTTCTCCAACACAACGGCCTTCTCATCTGCCGCAATCGCTCCAGCTTCCAGAACGCGGGAGGTATACCCTTTGAGACGGATTCGAACGTTTCCTTGCTTGTCGCAGAGGTCAACATCGAGCTTTCGCACCTTGTCTTCTGGCCGGCTGTCCGTGTTGTATCGAACGAGCGCCCACATCTCAGCTTCACACGGTCCGAAAACATTCAGTTCCTGCAGCGCAAACGGCAGTGCCGGCTTGAAGATCTCTTGCCCGATTAGGAACCCGACGGCTGATTGTAAGGCCGCATCCGCAAGGCTCGGATGCACAAGGTAGTCGGCCAGCGAGTCAGTGACGACGGACGGCATCTTCAATCCAGCCAGCACGCCCCCTTCCCCAACCTGCACTTGCTCGATGCCCTGATAGGCAGGCCCGTACTCCATACCCATCGTACGGAAAAAATCATAACATTCTGCTGCCCCGTACTGACCCTGCACGAAGGATGCTTGCAGTTGCTTCAGGTTCCACCTCGGCGCTTCTTCCTCCGGTGTATTCCGTACAGCTCGTCCTTGGCTGTGCACGATCTCCTCCCCGTCTTCCAAGGTGTAGATCTCATATCCAATCTCCCCGTCCGCCTCCGGGAAGAGGGCAATGTGCACTTCGACAGGTTCTTCGCCGACAAGGATCGGCCGCGCCCAGACCACATTGCGCAGGCGAACATCCTTCAGGCCAGCCGCCTGCTCGACGGCCTTGTGGGCCATCTCCAGATAGGCTACGCCCGGCAGCACCTTCTGCCCCTTGACCACATGATCGGTCAAGAAGAACTCCGCTCCTGTGAACGTCGATGAAAAGCGCTGTTCCGCAAAATCAGAAGTGTTCCGATGCAAAAGCGGATGTAATTGCGACGCCGTCGGAGGAGGGGTGGCATGCGCTATCGGTGCAACCCAGTATTCTTCCCGAGAGAATGGGTAGGTCGGCAGGTTCGTGCGCGTAGGTCTTTCTGCGCCGAACAACGCGTCTCCCGCGATCTCGCCACCTTGGCAATACAGACTAGCAAGTGTACGAAGGTGCTTCTGATAGGCCGCAGGGTTCATTGCCAATTCGCGGCTCTTACCTGCCAGCTCCAACGACTGCTCCTGTAGGGTAGGCTCTCCAGCCTTCTCGCGCGCCACTTTACCGCGGAACACGTTGACATCTTGCACACCTTCCCGCGCCTGTTTCAGAACGCGCAGCATCTCCTGCACATCTTGCACCACGACCGCCAGACGATGGGCAAAATGCTGACGTCCTTCCAGCAACGTGTAGCTGATCTGCGCAAGACTGCCTGCCACACCCGGATTGGTCTCCAGCATTGCGATCATGTCTTGCAGTTTTTCTTGCAACGCTTCATCCGTTTTCGCCGAAAAGGTGAGCAGGTAATGAGAGTCCTGGGGTCCGGTAATCCCGACCTTTTCAAAACTGCGGACGACCATGTGCGCGTTGGTTCCGCTCATGCCGAACGAACTCAACGCTCCCACACGGCCTGCGCCCTCCCGCTTAGTCCACGGCTTGCTCGTCTTGTTAACATAAAAGGCACTGTTCTCCCAACGGATGTACTCATTCTCTGTCTCGCAATGCAGGCTTGCCGGGATAGTCTCATGTCGCATCGCCTGAATCAAGCTGATCAGGTTGACCAAACCTGATGCTGCAAATGTGTGTCCCAGATTGGTCTTGGTCGAAGTCAGCGCACAATATCCGCGTTTTTGCGTACGGCGCTTGAAGACGTCCTGCAGCGCATGAACCTCGACCGGGTCCCCGAGCTTCGTGCCGGTGCCATGTGTCACGATGTAGTCGATCTCTTCCGGGTCTACCTCGTTCTGCTCATACACATCCTGTACGAGATTTGCCTGTGCTACGGTGTTTGGCGCCGTGATGCCGTTCGTCTTGCCGTCATAATTCACGCCGCTGCCTTGGATGACCGCGTAGACCGGGTCGCCGTCCGCCAGTGCTTGCGAGAGCCGCTTAAGCACGACCACTGCCACGGCTTCCCCCGGCACCAAACCATTCGCCCCGTTGTCAAACGCCTTGCATTTGCCATCCTCCGACAGCATGCCGGCCTCCGTCATGCCTATGTAAGCGGCCGGCGTCAGCAGCAAGTTCACGCCGGCGACCACCGCCGCGTCACACTCCCCATTTCGCAGGCTCAAACAGGCCTGATGGGCTACCACCAATCCGGAGGAGCAGGCGGTATTGATCGCCATCACCGGGCCGCTAAAGTTCAGGAAATACGGCAGTCTCGCCGCAAGAATCCCGTTATGGTTCGAGGTAATGCTCGTATCCTCTCCTTGAGACAGTGTCTGATAGTCGCCTTCTTCCACGCCGACGAACATACCGATCTTGCTCTCGTTCAGATGTCGCTTACCCAATCCCGCATCTTCCAGCGCCCGCCAGGCCTCTTGCAGGAGCAGGCGCTGTTTCGGATCCATCGCTTCGGCTTCCAGCGGCGAGATCTCAAAAAACAGCGGATCGAACTCCCGCACGCCCGGGATCGCCCCTAGCCATTTGCTGCGGCTGCGATCGCCATAATACTCCCTCCAGTCATAACGGTCATCCGGAATCTCGGTGACCGCATCCCGTCCTTCAGCAAGGATATCCCATAGTTCGTCGATGTTGCGTGCCTGCGGGAAGCGCCCACTCATCCCGATGATTGCAATTGGCTCCGGTCCCGCTCCAGAGGTCTCTGTTGTCGCCGCTTCGGCAATAGTGTCCTCAAGAGACGATTCCGGCTGTTTCTCCACACGCTCAGGCTGCACTCGCTCCGTCGCATAGAAGGCTCTCACAACTTCCCCATGCTCGCTCTCCAAATGTGAGACCAGCGCTTGAATCGTCGAATGCCCGAAAAAGACCGCAGGGGAGATTTCCACGCCAAAATGCTTCGTCATCGCAGCGGCAAGTTCGGCCAAGCTGACTGACTCAAAGCCAAAATCGGCCAAATTCGTTCCCACGTCCAACTTGTCCCGCGAGACCTTTAGAATTCTGCCGATCATTTCTTGTAGCTCCCACGTCAAGCATTGTGCCACCGTGAATCCCTTCATCTCTGGACATCTTCCGGAGCCGGAAGAAAGGACCGCTTGCAAGGTCGGGTCTTTCGAAGGCTCCGACTGCGACAGGCTGAGGAAGTGCTCGACTCGACGACGCTCTCCGGCCATGACCAGATGCTGCGTTCGCTCCTGAGAGAGAAGAAGGTCGAACATCGCCAGCCCTTCTTCCACTTCTATAAAGCGCTGACCGCTCGTTTTCAGATAGATCTTGGCGCTCTCCTCATCTTCTAGCCCCATGCCTCCTTCTCTCCAAAGAGGCCAGTTAATCACCAGCGTCTTACCAGGACGTCCCAGTTCGTTACGCATAGCTGCATAGGCCATCTGGAACCGGTTCGCCAGCGCATAGTCACCCGAACCAAAGTCACCCAGGATCGCCGAAGACGACGAGAAGTAGCAGACGAACTCCAACGCCTCTTCGTCTGCGAACAGCTCATCAAGCACTTGGGTTCCCCTGATTTTTGGGTCGAGGATGCGCTTGAAACTCTCCGCATCTTTCTCAATGATGGTCCGGTCGCTAGTGACACCCGCCGCATGTACAACGCCATGAATCGGGCCAAACTGCTCACGAACTTGTGCAAGCCCAGTTCGCATCGCATCCGCATCGCAGACATCCGCTTGCACATACAGGACTTGGCAACCCAGCTGTTCCAAAGCACGGATCTTGGCCTGCTTCTCATTGTCAATCTCAGATCGGCCAGTTAGGATCAGCTTGACCGGACCTTTTTTCGCAAAATATTCCGAAAGTAAATACCCAAGCCCACCGCATCCTCCGGTGATCAGATAAGTGCCCCCTGTTCTCACCTTCAATTCGCCCATTTGCAAATCGGTTGGCTTCACGGAGCAGACATGTCGCTTGCCGGATCGGTAAAGAACGCTGGAGAGAGCCGGCGCTTGCAGTTCTTTTAAAATCTTCGGCAGGCACGCTGCGAGCGAGACCTCTCCCTCTTGAATGAACATGGCTGCTTGCGTCAGCGGCAGTACGAGTCGTAACGAGCGGGTCAGCGCGATCCACGACTCCAGATGACAGCGCTCCAACTCGTTGGCATAAGAACCGACGAACAGCAATCGCTTGGCCTGCACATTCGATTTCGCCAGATCTTGGACAAGAGGAATGAGTGCAGCCGGGTCCTGACGGAAGCTCGCATCCTCCACCGGATAGAGGTACAGCACGGCGTCCACCTGTTGCCAATCCTGCCTCCCATCGCCAAGTATGTCTTGAAGGCTCTCCCCGATGGTGACGAACGCAACCTGTGCGTGATCATCGACAGCCTTCATCGCTTCCATGACCACTTGCTGATGCTCTGGCTCTGTCAGGAAGCAGACCAGCTTGTACGCACGAAACGGCGTTCCCTCGGTCACCTTTTGCTCCTTCCAGACTTCTTCATAGGTCAACAATTCAGAAACAGACTCATTTATGTTTGCCACCTGTGCATCTCGAATCATATCTATCGCTTCGGATTTGGACAAACGATTGTGTTTCACTTCAGATAATAGTTTCTGCAGGAAATCTTTCATATGTGCCTCCTCGTGCTTCGGCGTTCCTTTTCGAATTTCTCTCATAAAATAGAAAAAAGGGAGGATCGCTCCTCCCTTTTCTTAGGTTCTACTATGAAAATATGTCATGTGGACATACTCTTCCCATGTCATCTGCCCACACAATCACACGACAAAATATAAACGGATATACCCCTTACCCCTCCAACGCGCCGCAACATCGATTGGAATGCCAATAAGGAGATTGTTTCAATCATGCTAACATTTACCATCTTATATCTAATACTAATCTCGCAACATTCATTTAGTCAAGAGATCAATTCAGGATCATGGCGCTGCTGATTTTCAGAAGGGCTTCTTCGAGGGTAATCTCTTCTTCTACCATCTCGTCCAGAATCTGCTCATAGAACCCTTCGTCAAAATTCGGCCCCTCCACGGCCCAGCATCTCTCACGGACAAACGGATAGGTCGGTAGCGAGAGACGGCGCCGTCTCTCCGTGCCATACAAAGAACCGTATTCCACACTCAAACCTTTGACCCAGAGGTCGGCCAGCTTGGAAAGCTGGCCTCTCTCCCACCATTTCGTCACGAGTTCCTGCAGATCTTGATCCGCAGAGAACGACAGCGAGCTATCCGTCGCGCCTTTGACCTGACCGCGGAAGACCGCGCCAAGCGCCGAACGCCCTTGCAGATAGGTGGACAGCTTCTGCTGCAGGTCCTGTGCGGAGGTTGCCACCACAGCAAGACGCTCTTCCATCACTTCGCGCCCTACCTGCAAGGTATAGGCCGCATCGGCGAGCGTGTCATCCGTCACTACCTGTCTGTCGATCGCCTCTTGCAGGCGCAGCACCTGCTTGTGCAGACGTTGTTCGTCTTTAGCGGACAGCACAAGCAGAGCCGGACGGTTCTGCTCGATATGGGCAGCCGATCGCGGTGATACCTCCGGCACATATTCCTCGATCACAATATGCGCATTGGAACCTCCTGCTCCGAACGAGGAAATGCCAGCAATGCGTGGAAATTCACAAAGCTCGCCGTCCACCTCCAGCAGTGGGCACTTCCACTCCGCCAATTCCCGCTGCACTACGAACGGCGTCTGACCAAAGTCTATGTTCGAGTTCAGTACTTCAGCGTGTAGAGACGGCACTAACTGACGATGCTTCATCTGCAGCAGAACTTTGGTCAGGCCCGCTATGCCAGCGGCACTCTCACAGTGACCGATGTTCGATTTGACTGATCCGATCGCGCAGAATTGCGTGTCTGCCGTGTCTTCTTGGAAGACTCTCAATAATCCAGAAATCTCGATCGGGTCACCGAGCGTCGTTCCCGTGCCGTGCGCTTCCAAGTAAGAGAGGGAGCGCGGGAGAATGCCCGCTTTTTTGAACGCTCGTCTTATCACGCGAGCTTGCAGATTCGGATTTGGAACGGAGTAGCCATTGGTCTTGCCGCCGTGATTGACCGCCGTACCCTTGACCACGCCGTAGATCTGGTCGCCGTCCTCCAACGCCTTGGCGAGCGGTTTGAGCAGCACAGTGCCGATGCCTTCACCAGGCACGTACCCGTCGCCCCCTTCGCCAAAGCTCTCACACCGCCCTTTGCTTGACGCGAACTTGCCTTGGCTGAGCATCAAGTACTTGTTCGGATGTAAAGATAAGTTGACCCCTCCGGCCACAGCAAGCTCGCAGTCGCCTTGCTCCAGACTCTGGCACGCCAGATGAATTGCCGTTAGCGACGAGGAGCACATTGTATCGACCGCAAGACTCGGGCCATGCAAGTTGAAGAAATAGGATACACGGTTGGCGATCGACGACGGGTTACCCGACAAAGCCATCGGACGGCCCCTCAGCGTCTCCTCCGCTCCGTAGAGCTGATACTCTGAGTACATTACCCCGACGTAAACACCTACATTTCGCTCCTCGCCCGATTCCCCGCCTGACACGAGCGTGTCGCGGGTATAGCCCGCATCTTCCATCGCCTCATACACGGACTGCAGGAACAGACGCTCTTGCGGGTCCATCATCTCAGCTTCCCGAGGTGCGATGTTGAAGAACAGCGGGTCAAACTTGTCGACATCGCGCACGAACCCGCCCCACTTGCTGTATGTCTTGCCACGCTTGCTGCGATCCGGGTCATAATACGAGTTGTGATCCCAGCGCTCCTTTGGAATCTCAGTGATCGAGTCCCTACCCTCGCGTAAATTGTTCCAAAATGCCTCCAAATCATCCGCCTGCGGGTAGCGCCCTGACAGGCCGATGATCGCAATGTCGAGCGCACCGCTCTGTTTGGTCGGCTCCTTGACCGCCTCGCGAACTGGCGCAACAGCCTTCCGCCCAGGTGCTGACGCCAAAACCAATGCAGGATCTGCCGGTGGCTCCTCAACCTCAAGCAGGTCATTCAGATGAGCACGGTGATTTTTCAAAAAGTACCTGGTCAGATCGCGAATGTTCTGGTACTCGAAGAACAGCGTTTTCGGCAACGCACCAAACGTTTTTTCCAATTGACGCGTCAACTC
Organism: Paenibacillus xylanilyticus; assembly: GCF_047246825.1. Lineage (GTDB taxonomy): Bacteria > Bacillota > Bacilli > Paenibacillales > Paenibacillaceae > Paenibacillus > Paenibacillus xylanilyticus_B. The sequence continues at coordinate 181,114 of NZ_JBFOLB010000005.1, forward strand.
CATTACCATGATCGAGTCAATGCCATAAACTTCCAGCGGCGCAGACCCTTCGATGCTCTCAGCCGGAACACCCAGGACGGAGGACAGCTGCTTTTTTAAAAAAACGGCCGCTGCGTTGTCCAGAACCGCCTCTTCCTTAGTAGTCGAGAGCGGAACTGCGGGAACCTGTTTGTCGGTTTCGCCTGTCAGCAGGTCGATCACTTTCTGGATCGTCGGCAGTTCCGAGAAGGTGCTTGGCTTCAGATTCAGGCCGAATTCCTCGTTAAGATGATCAGCCAGCTCATTCATCAGGAACGCATCGATCCCGTAGTCCAGCCACTCGGCCTCGGCATCCAGTTCATCAGGTCTGACCTGCAGTAAGTCCGAGGCGATCTGCAGCACTCTCGCTTCCACATGGCCAGCCACGCTGTGAACCGGGCGGGCAGCAACTTCAGGGAACAGCGGGTACAGCTTCTCCGTGATCCGAACAAGGTCGCCTTGCAGCACCATCAGCTGATCGCACCCGATGGCCAAGCCCCGATAGAGAGCTCGAATCCCGTTGCGGCTCTCCAGCGGAAACATCCCCATATGCTCTCTCATCCATTGCTCCGTCTCTGCATCCACCTGCATTCCACCGTCTTGCCAAAGTGGCCAGTCGATCGCAAGTGTTTGGCCTTGGCGTTGCCCTCGAGCAAGCAAACGATTGCGCTCAGCAGCATAAGCATCCAAGAATCCGTTGGCCGCTGCATAATCGGCCTGCCCCGGATTGCCGAGGCAACCGGCCACAGCGGAGAACAGCACGAAGAAGTCCAATGGCAGCCCGATGCTCAAACGGTCGAGGTGGACCAATCCGCTCACTTTGGGAGCCATCACATCCTTCATCTCCTGCACGTTCTTGTGGATGATGAAATTGTCGCGGATCACACCCGCTCCGTGCAGGATGCCTTGGAGGGTGCCGTACCGCGTCCGGATCTCTTCAAACAGGTTGGCGACCGCCTCTTCTCGCGTCACATCGACCTGTAGGTACTCGATGTGCGCGCCGAGGTCCATCAACTCCTGCAGAGCTGCTTGCTGTTGCAGGCCCAGGGGGGAGCGCCCGGTGAGAATCAGTCGCGGAGCCTTGACTTGGCTTGCGATCTCTTTAGCAAAAATCAAACCGATTCCTCCAGCACCGCCTGTCAGAAGGTAGACACCGCCATCCCGCCACGGAATGTGGAACGTCTGCTGCGACTCTTCCTCCAGTCCCCAAGAAGTCACCCAGCGCTGCCCAAATCGGTAGCGGATGCGGTCTTCTTCCAGGGAATGGCGATTTTCCAAAAGCTTGTGTTCCAATTCTTCCGTATCTTCGACCTCGATCAGCTGCGCAATTAGGTTCGGGTTTTCGCGGCGTGCAGTGCGAAGCAGTCCGGCAAGACCGCTGAAGACCTGACCTTCTCCGTCGGCAGGCACCACAACTTGCACCAGTGCCTTGTCCTGTGGCTTACTACGCAAAAGGGTCTGAATTTCTTCGAACACGCGTACCGCATACACTTGGTAGCGCTCAACGATGTCCTTGCGATCTGACTGCAGCGCTACAACTTGCCCGCCCAGCACGGAAGGTGCCGGCAACTCGCAAAGTAATACCAGATGCTGCGACAGGACCGGAAGGGCCGTCTTCTGCACGATGCCCTGCTGCTTCCAACTCGGCTTCAGCAAGTGCGCTCCCTGCGTGCGCCCCCCTGCTCCATCTTCCAGAACACGCGAAGTGTAGCCTTTCAAGCGCACACGCACCTGACCATTTTCGTCACAAGTGTCCACGTCGAACTTTTGCACCTTGTCTTCCGCTGTGCTGCCTTCACTTCGGCGCACCACGGCCCACATCGAGGGCGTGCATGGGCCATATATCTCCACTTCCTCCAATGCGAAGGGCACAAGCGGTTTGAATGACATAGTGCCGAGTATCAGGCCGATCGCGGCCTGCAGCGCTGCGTCCATGAGGCTCGGGTGCAGAACGTAGTGACTTTCTGTATCAGCCACGCAATCGGGCAGCGACAACTTCGCCAGCACCTGTCCCGTTCCGATCGACAAGCTCTCGATCCCCTGGTGTGCCGGCCCATAGTCCAGCCCGGCTTGGCGGAAGAGCTCGTACAGCTCGGAAGCACTAATTCGATTCTGCGTGCAGGCCGTTTGCAGGTTGGCGAGATCGACGATAGGAGAATCTACCTTACCCAGGCATCTCGTCCGGCCTTGGCTGTGTACGACAGCCCCCCGTCCGTCTCTGACTTCAAAGGAAACCACGTCTGCTTCTTCCATCCGCAGCCTAACCTGAATCTCCACCGACCCGTTACCTGCGAGAATCGGGCTTGCGAAGCCCACATGCTGCATGCTCCATGCGCTTCCTGCTTCACACGCTTCTGATGCCAGCTCAAGAGCTGCGCGAACCATTTCCAGGTGAGCTACGCCAGGCAGAATCCGCTGTCCGTTGATCACATGATCGGCAAGGAAGAACTCTTTTCCTGTGAAAACAGACGCATAGCGCTGCTCTTCCAGTACCGAAATGTTTTCGTGAAGCAACGGATGCAACGTAGCGGAATTTGTGCCGACCGCTTTCGCGAAAGACTGTGCCGAACCCTCCGGCTTCCAATATCTCACCTTGGCAAAAGGATATGTTGGCAGTGGGATGCGCGCATAGGGCAGCCCTTCAAACAGGCGTCCGTACTCCAGCATATAGCCTTGTGCATATAGATCGGCCACAGCCGCGAGCTGTTCAAGCAGGTCTTCCCCTTGGGCAGTATGGCGACAGTTTTCGATGCACTGGTTCCCGTATCGTTTGAGCGACGGCTGTTCCCGAAGTTCACTCTCAATCAACTCGCCGTGATGCACACCAGCAAATTTCCCCGTCTCCTGCCATTTTTTCAGCGACTTGACCAATTCCGGCACATCGCGAACTACGCAGGCCAAGCGGTGAGTAAGATGCCTGCGGCCGACGAGCAAGGTGTAACTAATGTTGCCGCAGTCCGCAATCGGTTCCTTATCGCAGAAGTCGATCAGATTCTGCACCTGCTTGCGAAGCTGTTCGGGGGTTCGAGCGGACAATACGATCATATGCCCACCTCTGTCAATCGACGTGCGAATGGGCTCAGCCGCTTCCTCAATCACCATATGCGCATTGGTGCCACTGAACCCGAAAGCGCTGATCGCCGCCCGGCGCTTGCTCCCTGGCTCGATGCTCCAGTGCCGCAGCTTGGTGTTCACATAGAACGGGCTGCCTTGTTGCTCAATGTTTGCATTCCACGCATCAAAATGAATCGAGGGTGGCAATTGCTTGTGTTCCAGTGCGAGCAGGATTTTTAGGACCCCAGCAACCCCGGCCGCAGCAGCTGCGTGTCCGATGTTCGTTTTGATCGAACCGATCGCGCAGTATTCCTTATGGTCCGTGTAAGCGCGGAAGGCACGGTTTAAGGCGTCGAACTCAATTGGATCTCCGAGTTTCGTTCCCGTTCCGTGCGCTTCAACCAGTTGTATCTGCTCCGGGTTGATCCCATGTGCCTCATAGACTTTGCGCTCCAAACGTTCTTGTGAATTGGCGCTGGGAGCGGTGATTCCGTTCGTCGTGCCGTCCTGGTTGAGCGCTGAACCTCGAATCACGCCATAGATATGATCTCGGTCTGCGAGCGCGTCTTTCAATCGTTTGAGGACGACGACCCCAACACCTTCTCCTGGCACAAATCCATCCGCCTGGTCATCGAATGTGTGACAACGCCCCGTTGCTGAGAGCATGTTCGCACGCTCCGCCGTCAAGTAGAAACGAGGCGTGCTCTGGATGAAAACGCCGCCGGCAAGCGCCATGTTCGTCTCACCTAACCGCAACCCTTGGCAAGCTAAGTGAATGGAGACAAGTGAACTCGAACAAGCCGTATCGACCGCGACGGCCGGGCCTTGAAGATCTAAAAAATACGAGATGCGCGCCGGAATTACAGAGGTGGCATTGCCCCACATCGCTTGTGCCGGTGCCTGTTCAACCATCGACTGCTGGTAATCGCCTCCGTTGATCCCGACATACACCCCGCAGGAAGCTCCTTTGACCGCATCGCCGGCATAACCGGCCACTTCGAGTGCTTTCCAAGACTCTTCGAGGAAAAAACGCTGCTGTGGGTCCATGTACGTCGCTTCAACTCCCGAGATATGGAAAAATAGTGGATCGAAGCAGTCAATGTCATCGAGGAAGCCACCTTCGTTACAAAAGCGTTTTCCTTCCGCATGATAAGAGCGAAGATCCCATCGCGTCACCGGGCCAACGAGATCGTCTCCGTTCGCCAAATGCTCCCATAGTTCGTCCAAGTCCCCTGACTTCGGAAAACGCCCGCTCATGCCGATGATCGCAATCGCATCAAGCTCTCCTCCTTGTTCAGAGATTTTTTTCCCTGAATCGTCTTGCTCCCCAACTCGACCGCCTTCTCGAACACGTTCCTGATCGCCTTGCTGAACGTCAGCTTGGGCTTTTGCCGCTTTCACCAATGTTGCTGCCGATGCAATTGTATTTGCAATTGCAGGGTCATTTGCGATTCCAGTCACTGAGGTCGACGCTGATGTTTGAAGCTCAGCGGGATTGAATGCTGTGGTAAGGGCTTCTTTGAATTGCCGGAGCATGTAGATAGCGAGTTGGTTGACTGAGCTGTAATCGAATAGGTTCGTCGTCTTCAACTCGACCGGTAGCTTGTCGTTCAGCGCCTGCACCAGATGAACACCCGTGATCGAATCCAGACCGTAATCGGCAAACGACTTGTCGGAATCAATCCTATCCCGATCCACTTTTAGCGATAAGACGAGCTGGTCCTTGATCGCGTCCTTCACCCGCTCCTCGATCAGCGCTTCCGTTACCTCGGAGGCCGGAGTCAAGTCCGTTTCTCTCAACACAACTGGCATCTTCGTTTTCGACGACTTCGCTGCCGTGAAGGCCATCGCCGCTTGCACTTGCCCCTGCTTCTGTCGCACCACGCCGTCGCTTTCCGCCACGATGATCTGCTGGCCGAGATCTAGCACCTTTTGCGCCGGATGATCGACCACGCGGAATCCTTCCGCTTTCAGCACTGAGGACCAGACTTCCGGAGTCAAACCCGGACAACCCGGCATGCGCAGCTCAGAATCCTCATACCGCCACCATCCATGGAGCAAGCCAAAGGTCAGGTGTGTGAACACCGAATTACGGCTCATCTCGTTGAGTAGCAACAGTCCGTTTTTAGCTAAAATAGCCTTGGTATTGCGTAAGGTCTGGCGAATGTTTTTAGTGGCATGTAGGCAGTTGGTCGTCAACACGAGATCATACGCCCCCGCGTTCAATCCCTGCGTGGCGATTGGCTCCTCCACATTGAACACTCGATAAGTCAGATACGGAGCCTTGAGAGAATATTCTCGTTCGGCATGGAGTAAAAACGCCTTGGAGATGTCCGTGTAGCAATATTCTTCGATGTGCTGCTGATACGGTTGTAGCTTGTCAAACACCATCGCGCTTGTCCCGCCGGTTCCCGCTCCGATCTCCAAGATGCGGATGCGCGCAGCCGGTTCGTTTTTCAAACGCTCATGCAGGTAAAGGACCACCGTGTCGGCCAGTGCTTTGTTGTAGCCGTCAGAGATCACGTTGTTTTTATACACGCCCTCTAACAGCTTCATTGAGGCATCAGGGAACAGGATGTCCGTTGCCGCCAGCTTGCCCGTAAGAATATCCGGCAGAGCACGCATCGTCGTCTCGACAAGCACGACCTGTGCCTGGAGTTCCGCTTTTTCCAGCCATCGAGATTTTCTCGCCTCCCACTCCTGCCAGAGCTTTTCCGAGGATTCGTCGAAGCTGAGATGCGCATAACGAGTCAAGAGGGCGAGGCTTTCTTCGTACCACTTGTTATATAAGTCGCCCAAGAATCCGCGAGACGGATTCTTGAGCGGATGCAGTCCCAGTTCGCGCAGGTGCGCCCCGAGCAGACGACAGAGGAGCTCATCCACTTCTTCGCGATCACGGCTGCCTTCCGCCCAGATGCGAAGGAGAGTGGCGTCATCAAACACGAACTCCTCGCGGATCTGTTCCACAATGGAGGAATGCTTCTGCGGATAGACGGTGATGATGTCTCCTGCTCTTGCCTGTAGATACCGGTTCATGATCTTGCCCCCTCAAATCAGGTGATTTGCTTTCCTATCTTTTACATAAAAAAACGCTCCTCTTCACGGAATAGGAAGAGGAGCGCTTTTCATCTAGTTCAAAATCTTCATCAGTGCCATCTGATCCATCGGACCTGCAAGCAGCTCCTCCAGCGCCTGCATGCCCTCAGGCGGCTCGATGGAGCCGATCCCCTCCTGGGTCATCCGTTCCCGATAAGCCAAAGAAGCGACGACCCCGACCGAGCCCCAGTAGCCCCAGTTCATCACTTTCACGGCACAAGGCAATTCCTGTGCGAGCCGGCGCGCAAACGCGTCGGTAAAGGTGCAGCCGGCCACATAGTTGCTCTGGCCTGCAGCTTTTAGAAACGTGTTCACCGATGAGAAGATCAGCACGAAGTCTAGTGATTCTTCGCCAAACACCTGCGCCATGCGGACGCTGACGTCCACTTTGGCTGCGAGCGAGGCGCGGAACTGCTCCTCCTCCATGTTGGCCAGGCTGCTGTCCGCAAGTACGATCGCAGAGTGTACGATCCCGTCGATCTGTCCGTAGCGAGTCTTGATCTCCTCATAAGCCCTCTCCAGTGACTGTCGATCTGTCGCATCCGCCGAGATGTAGTGCGGTGCAGGCCCAAGCTTGGATAAGGAGATCAGCTTGGCATCAATCTCGGCATCCTTCGTTCGGCGGCCGATCCAGATGATCTGTGCCATGTAATTACGGATCATATACTCGCTCCAGACTTCGCCGATGCCACCGGCCCCGCCGATCACCACGTATACGCCGTCTGGCTTATAGATCGTCTGATCTGGTTCAGGGCAAATTAGCTCCGCCAGTTGCTGGCGATGCCATTGCCTTCCTCGATAGACCCATGCATCCCCTTTCGGGTCTGCCGGGATCGTGAATAGATCAGGCAGTGGCCATGCCTCCTCTGCGTCCAGATCGACCAAGCGAATGCTCCAGTTCGGATACTCCTTTGCCATCGAACCGATCAGGCCATGCAATCCGGCGTGAACCGGGTTGACCACTTCTTCACGGTGAAGAACCTGCGTCTTCGTTGTCAGCACCGTCCAGCCAAGTTTTCGAGCCCCGTACCCAAGATTAAGCACTGCTTTGATCAGTCGGAAGGCGAGCAAAACCCCTTCGTGCTGCCCAGCGATCACCGCATCCAGCTCCAACTCGTCAGAAGAACGGTCGGACGCGATCCAGAAGATGTGATCGAGAGCACCTCGAGCCTGCAGCTTACTAGCGATGACCTCTACGCTCTCTCCCGGATTGATGTCAAGTTCGCGTGCGTTCGGCAGATACTGCCGAATTGCTTGCTGTTGCTCCGGCGTTCCGCCTACGATAGCGATCTGGTCGAGCGGGGATGGGTGCAAGGGGCCTTGCTCCAAGGTAACCGCATCCCAGACAGGAACCAGACTCACAACCTCGCCTTGCTCATCGAGCAGAAGGTTCGCTTCTATGTTTGAATTCTGCAGTGCAAGGGAAGCCACTCCTGGATTCAGCGGTTCCACCCAGCAGCGCTGCTTGACGAACGGATAGGTTGGCAGGGAGATGCGTCTCGGTCTGTTTCCTTCATAAAGCCGACTCCAGTCAAACGCCAATCCTTTGACCCAAAGGTCGAGCAGCTTTGTAAACTTGCGCTTGTTCACCCACGCCTCGATCGCCGCCTGCAAATCTTCATCAGCTGCAAACAAAGACAGGGTCTCTTTATTTCCTTTGAGTTGACCACGGTACAAGCCGTCGATGCCGTCCTCCCCATTCAGGAAGCCGGCCAGCTTTTCCACCAGTTCCCCGACATCCGAAACCGTCAGGGCCAACCGCTCCTCCATCGCTTCTCGTCCGACCTGCAAGGTATAAGCGAGATCGACGAGGTCGGCTTCGGTGAACGATTCCTCTTGCAGAACGGTCAGGATATGCCTTGCCTGCTCAATCAGGCGTGGCTCTTCTTTGGCCGACAGCACAACGACCGCTGGGTTCTCTGCGGTGACCTTCCTCTGCACGCGAACCTCCGCTTCGGGAACGTATTCCTCCAGTAAGAGGCAGGCATTGGAACCACCCGCGCCAAAGCTGCTTACAGTTGCTCTCCTCGGCACTTCCCGTCCATCGATCACTGGCCGCTTCCATTCCGCCAGCTCCTGCTGGACAACGAATGGCGTGCGGTCAAAGTCGATGTGCGGGTTGAGGACGGCTGAATGCAGTGAAGGCACGAGCTGACGATGTTTCATTTGCAGCAGTACCTTCGTCAAACCGGCGATGCCCGCGGCGCTCTCAGAGTGTCCGATATTCGATTTGACCGAACCGATCGCGCACTTCTGCCCGCCGACAGGCGATTCTTGGAAGACCTTGGTGAGACCTGCGATTTCAATCGGGTCGCCCAGCGATGTTCCGGTACCGTGCGCTTCCACATAGGAGAGCGTTCCTGGATCGATGCCTGCTTCTTTAAATGCGCGGCCGACCACACTCGTCTGCGCGTTCAGGTTCGGGACCGTATAGCCATTGGTCTTGCCGCCGTGGTTGATGGTAGTCGCTTTTAGCACGCCGTAGATCTGGTCTCCGTCTTCCAACGCTTTATCCAGCGGCTTGAGCAGCACAGCTCCTACGCCTTCACCAGGCACATAACCGTCGCCGCCTTCGCCAAAGCTCTCGCAGCGTCCTTTGCTCGAAGCGAAGTTGTTCTGCCCGAGCAGTAGGTACTTGTTCGGGTGCACCGACACATTGACACCGCCGGCAATCGCTACATCGCACCCACCATGCATCAAACTCTGACAAGCCAGATGAATCGCGGTCAAAGATGAAGAGCACATCGTGTCAACCGCCAGGCTTGGTCCGTGCAGGTTCAGGAAATATGACACGCGATTGGCGATCGAAGACGGGTTACTGGCCAGCGCCATTGGCTTGCCAAGCAGCGTTTGCTGCGCTCCGTACAGCTGATACTCTTCATACATCACGCCGACGAACACACCGACATTGCCGTCAAGCCCATAGGCGCGGTGCTTAGCGAGCGCATCACGGGTGTATCCCGCATCTTCCATCGCTTCATAAACGGTCTGCAGGAACAGCCGCTCTTGCGGATCCATGAACTCAGCATCACGAGGAGAGATGTTGAAGAACAGTGGATCGAACTTGTCCACATCTTGGAGGAAGCCCCCCCATTTGCTGTTCGTTTTGCCCGGTTTGCGCTTGTCAGCGTCGTAATACAGACTGTGATCCCAGCGGTCAGCCGGAATCTCCGTGATCGAGTCTCGACCGTCGCGCAGGTTTTTCCAAAACTCGCGCAGATTCTGCGCCTCTGGATAGCGACCTGATAAGCCGATGATCGCGATATCCAGCGGCTTTGCATCAGAATTTGCTTCCACGGCCGGCACGTTTGCACGCACCTTCGAAGGAGCTTGTACAAAACGGCCTCTACCACGTTTACTGAGCACATCCGCTTCCCGTTTTGAGGTCGGATCGGATGCGACGATCGACTCAGCGGCTGCCACAGCCGGCTGATCTTTTTCCACCTCGACCCCGAGCAGCTTTTTCATCGGATCCGGATAGGAGTTTATGAAGTACCCGGTCAGGTCTTCGATGTTCTGATATTCGAAGAACAAGGTTTTCGGCAGCGAACCGAACGTTTTTTCCAGCTGGTTGGTCATTTGCATGACCATGATCGAATCGATGCCATAGTCCTCCAGCGGCGCATTCGCTTCGATGCGAGCCGTCGGCATCTTCAGAACGGTCGATAGCAATTTTTTAAAAAAGAGAATCGATTTGTCCCTCAGAATCTCTTCCGATACCGAAGACGTGCTCAGCACAGAAGGCGAGACATTCGGAACTGCCTTCTCTTGCGACTGCTCCAACAGGGAAGCCCGCAGCTGTCTCATGTCGCCGTGAAACACAACTACCTGATCCTGTTCCATAGCAAGACTCTTATACAGCGCCTGTACACCGCTAAAAATTGGCATCGCAGTCAAACCTAGCTGCTCTTGCATGGTTCGCTCCGTCTGGGCATCCAAGCACATCCCGCCGTCCTGCCAGAGAGGCCAGTTGATCGACAGTGTGCGACCTTTGCGCTTCTTGGCTGCCACCTGCCCGTTGCGATACTGGGCATATGCATCCAAGAAGGCATTGGCCATGCTGTAGTCCGCTTGGCCTGGATTGCCGAGCACACTGGCGATCGACGAGAAGGTGACGAAGAAATCGAGAGACATGTCTTCGCTTGCTTGATCCAGATTCACCAGACCCGCAACTTTGGGAGCCAGCACCTCGGCCAGTTCCGTTTCCGTTTTCTTCAGCATGAAGTTGTCGCGGATCACACCGGCGCTGTGGACGAGGCCATCCAGCTTGCCGGTATCGGCGCGGATGGCGTCAAACAGGCGCGCGACCTGTGCACTGTCGGTCAAATCCACACGCTTATACTCGATGCGAGCACCTGTCGCTTGCAGCTCCTGCATCGCGGTCTGCTGTCCCGCTTCGAGAGCAGAACGGCCTATGAGGTACAAGGTCGTGCCGCTGACTTGCTGCACGATCTCCCGAGCCAAGATCAGGCCTAGACCGCCTGCTCCGCCCGTAATCAGGTAGGTACCACCATCTTTCCACGGGATGTGCTCCTCCTGTGGGGAGACCTCCGCTTCGCTCCATCCTGCCACCCAGCGCTTGCCATCTTGGTAGCGAACGTGACGGTCTTCCAAGCAGGCGAGATTCTCTTGCAGGCGAGCAGCAACTTCCATCGCGTCGGACGTGTGTTCCAGTTCGATCATTTGCCCGATCAAATTCGGATTCTCTTGCGACGCCGTTCGTAGTAGAGCTGAGAGTCCTGCGCTCAAGCGATGCTCCGGCTCCGTGCTGATTGCGATCTGCACGAGCACTTGGCCTTTGGGCTTCTGCTGGAGTAGAGCTTTGATTTCTCGGAACGCTTGGGTCGCGTGCGCTTCATAACGCGCTGCCAGATCGGATGTCTTTGAGCGCAAAGTTATGCAGCGAGCGTCGTGCACGTCTGACTCTATGTCGCAGAGGAGCACCAAACGCTGGTTATAGCTCGGATGTTGTTCCGACTGGTTAACCGACTGCTCCGTCCAGTTCGGAAGCAGCATCAGCGTTTCTTCCCGGCCGCGCCAATCGTCCAGTTGTCGTGCGGAATAACCCTTAATGCGAACGCGGACGTCGCCTTCTGCGGCACAAAGGTCAAGGTCGAACTTCTGCACCTTGTCCCCCGGACGGCTGCCAGCACTTCGATGCACAAGTACCCACATCTCGTCCGTGCACGAACCGAGGATGTCCACTTCTTCCAACGCGAACGGTAGAGCCGGACGATTGATGTCGGCACCGTCAAACAGCAGGGTCATCGTGACCTGCAATGCCGCATCCATCAGGCTCGGATGAAGCATAAACGAACTTTCTTGCTTAACGGAAGTCGGCAGCACAATGCGGGCGAGCGCTTGATCCGTGCCCAGATGCACGCGCTCGACACCGCGATGTGCCGGCCCGTAGTCAATGCCAAGTGACTCAAACATCGAGTAGAACGCGGAGGCATCTAGCATCTTTATGGAGCACTGAGACTGCAAAGTCTTGAGATCAAGGCTTGGTATGGCTTCAAACGACTTCCAAACCGCACGCCCTTGTGAGTGAATGCCCCGTTCTTGACCTTCCTCCTCCTCTCGATAGACCTCAAACCCGATCTCGCCATCCCCTTCCGGAAATAGGCTCAAATGCACATCCAGCGGCTGCTCCTCTTGGAGAAGCGGGTTTGCCCAGATGACATGCTTTAGGCGCAGGCCGTCTCTTCCATCTTTCAGAGAAGCGGCAGCCAGTTCGACAGCTTCACGTGCCATTTCCAGATATGCTACACCCGGCAGCATTCGCTGGCCTTGAACGACATGGTCGGCCAAGAAGAACTCCTCCCCTGTGAAGGTCGAGGTAAAACGCTGCTCGGTCAGGTCAGACGTGTTGCGGTGAAGCAGCGGATGAAGTGCCATGTTCATCACTTGCGACGAAGGGTTTCCGCTGCCTGCCGTCACATCCTCGGACATCCAGTAGCGCTCTTTGGCGAACGGATAGGTGGGCAGGCTGATACGCTGCGGTGGGGCTTGATAAAGCTCGTTCCAGTCTATGCTGCCACCAAAAACCCAGAATTCAGCGAGCTTGTCGTACTCGCGATTCTGCATCCAATCGCTTGCCGCGGATGTGAGGTGGCCAAGGCTCGGCTTCTCCTTGCCGCGTCTGACCCGACCACGGTACAATCCGTTAATGTTTTCATGACCTTGGACGTACGCTTCCAAACGGTCTATCAACTCTCTCAAGGATCGAACCACGAGGGCCATCCGCTCTCCCATCTTTTCGCGTCCCACTTGCAACGTGTAGGCCGCGTCCACCAGATCGGCATCCGTGATGCGTCCTTCCGCCACAAAGGAGAGCAGTTGGCGGCTCTTTTCCTGCAGTCGCTCCTCATTCTTCGCCGACAACACGACAATTACCGGCTGATCCGGGTCGGTGCCTTTGGTCTGTCGTGTTCCGCTCGGGATATATTCCTCGATCACCAAGTGCGCGTTCGAACCGCCGGCGCCAAACGACGAGATCCCGGCGATACGTGGATATTCTCGACGAACCCCACCCAGTTCTAGAACCGGGCGCGGCCACTCTCCCAGTTCCTGCTGCACGACAAACGGCGTCTTGCCAAAGTTAATTTTCGGGTTCAGCGTCTTGGCATGCAAGGTCGGCGCGATCTGTCCATGCATCATCTGGAGCAACACTTTGGTCAGACCTGCGATACCCGAAGCGCTCTCGCAATGGCCAATGTTCGACTTGGCCGAGCCGATTGCGCAGAACTGTTTATCCTCCGTGCCTTTTTCAAATGCTTTTGTCAAGCCGGTGATCTCGATCGGATCGCCCAGCGACGTGCCTGTTCCATGCGCTTCGAGATACGAGACCGTTCGCGGATGAACGTCCGCCCGCTCTAAAGCGTCTGTGATAAGGCCAGACTGAGCGTTCGGGTTCGGCACCGTGTAGCCATTGGTTTTACCGCCCGCGTTCACCATGCTGCCCTTGATGATGCCATAGATGTGGTCGCCGTCGGTGATCGCCTTATGCAACGGCTTCAGGAGTATCGCCCCAACGCCCTCTCCATCGACAAAGCCGTCTGCCCCATCACCGAATGCCTTGCACGCATCGGTCGCTGAGAGCATGGTCATCGCCGAGAGCCGCAGATAGTGAGCTGGATCAATGATCAGGTTGACACCGCCTGCAATCGCACAATCGCTCGTACCGCTGTACAAGCTCTCTAATGCGAGATGAATCGCCGTCAAAGAGGACGAGCAAGCCGTGTCCACATTGATGCTTGGCCCTTGGAAGTTAAAGAGATAGGAGACACGATTCGCCAGCGACCAGAAGTTCGCACCCGTCGTGTAAAAAGCGTTCATGATCCCGGCGAACACCCCAACCTTGCCACTCTCCGCGAGAGTGCCCGGCGTGTACCCCGCATCTTCAATGCTTGTGTATACCGTCTCCAGGAACAACCGCTCCTGCGGGTCCATCTTCTCCGCTTCGGCAGGAGAGATCTGGAAGAACAAAGGATCGAATTTGTCGATATCCTTTAGAAACGCTCCCCATCGGGTGTACATCGTCCCCACTTTTCCTTTTTCCGGATCAAAATAGTCCTGCCAGTTCCAGCGTTCTTGCGGAATTTCGCCAATGCTGCTGCGGCCCTGCTTCAGATTGTTCCAAAAACTGTTTACATCGTCAGCGCCCGGGTAACGCCCGGCCAGCCCGACGATCGCGATGTCCTGCAGGCGCATCGGCGGCTCTTCTGCTCTCACTTCGCGGGTGGTAGGTGCCTCTTCTTCTTGTTGCTGCAGAAAACGCTTGGAGGACGTGCGGAAGGTCAGGTTCGTACGTTTTTGCTCATCCTTTGCAGGCACGGATGCCTCCGTACGCGGCGTATGTTGCACTTCCGTCTGCCCGTCCAGCCCGAGCTTTCCGATAATCACCTCGCGCTGCGTGTCGACCAGATGATCGGCTAGCGAGTCTAGAGTCTGATATTCAAAGAACAATGTGCTGTTGAGTTCCTCTCCAAACACCTCGCGTAGAGCATTGGTCAGTTGCACGACGAGGATCGAGTCGATTCCGTACTCCTCCAAAGCTTCTGTCTCGTCAATCTTGTGCACTGGGATCTTCAGTGTGTCGCTGACGAGCTCTTTCAGATACGTCACACTCTTCTCGCGTAGAAATTCAGGAGAAAGCGCGGCGACTGTCGTCTGCACAGAGGCCGGATTGATCGATACCGCTTGGGATTTTGTTGCTTGTACCTTGGTCGCCTGCTTGGTCACCGGTCTACTTTTCCTAGCCACCTGCTTCTGGCGAACGATGCCGTCGCTCATAGCAACGATAACCTGCTGACCGAACTCATGCGCTTGTTTTGCCGGATGGAACACGCCGGAGAAACCTTCTTTCTCCAGCACCTTGTCCCAGACATCAGGTAACAGGCCTGGGTTACCCGGAATGCGCAACTCTGCATCTTCGTAGAGCCACCAGCCTTCAAGCAGGCCGAATGTCAGATGCGTGAACAGCGCTTTTTGCGAGATCTCGTTCAACAAAAGGAGGCCGTTCGGTCGAAGCACGGCTTTGGCGTTGCGAATCGTCTGCCGGATGTTCTTGGTCGCGTGCAAGACATTGGTCGCGATGACAAGGTCATAGGCCCCTACTTCAATATCCTGTCCGGCCAGCGGTGCTTCGATGTTAAAGATCCTCGGTGCTAAGTACGGATTATCAGCTCCGTACTCACGCTCTGCATGCAGCAGAAACGCCCGCGAGATGTCGGTGTAGCAGTACTCCACAATACGATCCTGATATGGCCGAAGCTTCCGGAAGACCATCTCGCTCGTGCCTCCCGTCCCAGCGCCGATCTCGAGAATACGCAGGGTGACAGCCGGATCGTCTTCCATTCTTTCCTGTAGATAGGTCACTACCGTATCAGCTATCACCTCGTTGAAGTAGTCGGAGATCTGGTTGTTCTTGTAGATCCCCTCCACAAGTGCCATGGAGGAATTGGGGAACATGATTTCCGTCGCCGCCACGTGGCCGGTCAGGATATCCGGTAAGGCGCGTAGGGTCGACTCAACAAGCTGCACCTGAGCTTTCAGGTTCGGGTTGGTGAGCCAGTTCGGCTTGTTTGCTTCCCATTCCTGCCAGAGTACCTGTATCGGTGTATCGAACCTGAGTGCTGAATCACTCTCCAGAACGGAGACACTCTCCTCCAGCCATTTGCGGTAAAATTCGCGAACTGCATTTCCGTCCTGTAATTGCGGCGCTTGCAACTGCGCGCCGAGCAGACGAAGCAGCAATTCCTCCATATCCGTCTTGTCCAAGCTCTCGTCCGCCTTCATGCACGCTACCCGACTGTTCTGATCCGGCAGGCGCTTTTGCAGCGACTCTGTAAGTACAGGTAAAACGTCCGTCTCGATCTGCATCGTTTCGGCTGCGTTCACCCCTTCGACCTGAACCGCCTTGGTGGTTTTCATCAGTCCAAATTGAGCGATCGGGCGCGTCAGCAGCATCTCCAGAGCTTCCATCGCTTCCTTCGAGTCGACAAATCCGATGCCGACCTGCGACAACAACTCCCCTTCTTCGGAATGCACGATCTCCTCAGCGTTCCAGTAGCCAAAGTTCATCACCTTCACGCGGCAGGACATCTCGCGCGCCATCTGATGGGCAAAAGCATCCATGAACGTGCAACCAGCCGCATAATGGCTCTGATTCGCATTCTTTATGAATGAAATGATCGAAGAAAAGAACAGAACAAAATCAAGCGGATCGTCTCGGAACACTTGGGCCACGCGCAAAGAGACGTCCGCCTTCGCCGAGAATCCATTGCGGAATTGGGACTCCTCCATGCGATCCAGTCCTGCGTTCTGCAACACCATCGCTGAGTGGATGATCCCGTCAATTCGACCATACCGCTGCTGGATTTCGTCACGCGCCCGCTGGAGCGACACGGTATCGGTCGCATCAGCGGACACATAGTGAGGAGTCTTGCCATGCTGTCCGAGGGCTTCAATCTTGGCTTGAATGGATGCATCCGGTTGACGGCGACCGATCCAGACAACCTGCGCCCCGTAGCCGCGGATCATGTATTCGGTCCATGCTTCCCCGATCCGTCCGGCCCCACCTATCACCACATAAACGCCACCCTGTCTGTACATCGTACCGTCAGCCGGCGCCGTTTGGAGCAAGACGAGCTGTTGGCGATGCCATTCGCCGCCTCGATATGCCCAGGAATGACCACGACGATCCGATGGGAGTTGCAGCAAGTCAACCAACGGCCAGCTGCACGCTTCGAGATCGACCAGGCGGATTTTCCAGCGCGGGTACTCCTTCGCCAGAGAACCGACCAATCCGTGCAAACTGGCGTGGGTCGGGTTAACCTGCTCCTGCTCATGCAACGGTTGGGCCTGCATCGTGAGTACCGTCCAACCCAGCGGACGGGATCCGTATCCCTCCCGCAAAAGAGCCTTAACCGTGCGGAAGAGCAACAGCACGCCTTCTTCCTGCTCGCGGACCAGCGCCTCGTTCGTCACCGAGGAAAGAGTAGACTCTGGAGCGATCCAGAAAATGTGGTCGAAGCTACCCAGGCGCTGAAGCTTGTCCCCGATCTCTGCGATGGAATTGCTCGGCCGTAGTTCAAGCAATTCCACGTTCGAAAGCTGCAAGTGAACAGAACGCTGCTGTTCCGAAGTGCCACCAACCACCAGCACGCGATCGGCTGAAGCTGGGAAAGACGGCCCACGTTCCGGGGTGACGACATCCCATACTGGTGCCAAGGTCAAGTTGCCGACCAGTGGGTCGTTTTGACCGGACGACGTTTTCGCATCTAGCGCACGGTACGTGAAAGCTTTGATCCGAACCGAAACGCGGCCTGCATCGTCGCACAGATCGATATCGAACTTTTCCACCTCATCGCCAGCTTGGCTGCCTTCGCTGTGGCGGAGCAGCGCCCACATCTCAGAGGTGCAGGCTTGGTAGACCTCCAGCTTTTGCAGCACGAACGGCAAAATCGGGTTCGGCGAGAGGTCTCCGTGAGCTCCAAGTAGGAAACCGATCGACGCCTGCAGCGCAGAATCCATCAGACTAGGATGTATAACATATGAGCTTGCGGATGCTGACAGCGCGGACGGCAGAGACAGTCGAGCCAGCACGAGACCTGCGCCGACGTAGAGCTCATGAATGCCGCGATGACCTTCCCCGTAATCAATGCCCATCGACGAAAAGGCTTCATAGCAGGCCGTCGAAGTCAGCACCTGTGAAGACGCTTGCTTTTGGTATGAGGCAAGATCAATCCTAGGAGGGGCCGTTATCGAAGTGAGTAGCGCGCGGCCTTCGCCATGCACCACCGGCTCGGAGTCTTGCCCTATCGTATAGATCTCATACGCGACCTCGCCGTCCTCTTCAGGGAACAGTCCGATGTGTACCTGTACAGGCTCCTTTCCTACCATGATGGGGCGAATCCATGCGACATTCTGCAATTGCACCTCACTTGGTCCTTCGACCAACCCCCCGGCTGCATGCTCGATTGCAGCCCGTGCCATTTCCAGATAAGCCACACCGGGCAGGACACGCTTGCCCTGCACCCGGTGATCGTTCAGAAAGAACTCCTCGCCGGTAAAGGTAGATGAGAAACGCTGTTCGGCAAAATCGGACGTATTCTGATGCAGCAGTGGATGAAGAACGCTCTGAATGCCCGCCGTTTCGACTTCGACCTGTGCCGTTGCTCTGTTTGCGGTCTTGTGAACCCAATAGCGCTCCTTGGCAAAGGGGTAGGTCGGCAGACTGATACGATGCGGAAGCCCTTGACGGTAGAGGCGATTCCAGTCAATCTCCACGCCTTTGACCCAGAGGTCTACCAGCTTGTCATACTTGCCTTTGGCGATCCATAAGTTCAGAAGTTCCCGCGAGTCTTCGTCTGCGCTGAAAAGCGCAACTGTCTCTTTGTTCTGCTTGACGGAGCCACGATGTACGCCCGCCTGCCTTTCGGGATCTGCCAGATACGCTTCAAGCTTTTGCTTCAGCTCAGAAAGGTCGCGAACGACAAAGGCCACACGCTCCTCCATCGCCTCCCGGCCAACTTGCAGCGTGTACGCCAGGTCGGTCAGGTTGAAGCCTTGAAGAGCCTCTACAACTCGGTTGACAGAATCTAAATGCAGATCGGCAACAGCCGTTTCCCGCCCCGCTCCCTCAATCCCTGCCACGTGGGCCACCGCCGACGAGATCGACTCTTGCTCCAGCATTCCTTTAGGATCGATCTCCAGTTGGAATTCCGCTTGCAAACGCTCGTTCAGCAGTGCGAGGTGAATCGGTTCGATGCCATATTCGCTCCAATCAACATCCCCTTCCAACGCATCTGCCTTTACGTGGATCAGCTCCGCGAGTATTTCCCGCATCACCGCTTCCAAACGTAGTTCCATCCCTTGCACTTGCACATTCTCCACAGATTGATCCGCCACCCACGCCAGATTCTGACGCTGGGCCTCCTCGTTCTTGTTCAGAGCCGCCAGTAATCGGCCAGCATAGGCGAACAGGCGCTCTTTGTTCTTCGCGGACAGAGGAACCAGTGAGGCACCCTGGCCATCCGTGCTCTTCACCGCTTGCGGCGGGATGTATTCCTCCAATATAACGTGCGCGTTCGAACCGTACGCCCCGAACGAGCTCAGCCCGGCACGACGCGGGTATTCGACCCTCTCACCGTTTTCGAACAGCGTCGGACGCTGCCAATCTTCCGTCTTATGCTGGACGTAAAAAGGGGAATTTTCCAGATCGATATACGGATTGAGCTCCACCGAATGTAACGACGGCACGAGCTTTTTATGATGAAGCTGCAGGGCGACTTTGTGGAGACCGCTGATGCCGGCAGCCGATTCGCTGTGGCCGATGTTGGACTTGACCGAACCGATCGAGCAGTATTGCTTGTCCTGCGTGAAGTGTCTGAACGCCTTGACCAGCCCTTGGATCTCGATCGGGTCGCCGAGCGACGTTCCAGTTCCGTGCGCTTCTACATACGAGATCGTGCGCGGATCGACACCCGTTTTTTCCAAACATGCCTGAATCATGTCTGCTTGAGCCACCGGGCTCGGGACGGTGATCCCGCTGACCGCGCCCACGTGGTTGATCGTACTTCCTTTGACCACAGCATAGATGTGATCGTTATCTGCAATAGCCTTGCTCAGCGGCTTGAGCAGCACCGCGCCGATGCCTTCGCCCGACACATACCCGTCGCCGCCCTCGCCGAACGTGTGGCAGTACCCGTCGCTGGAATGCATATCCATCATGCCATACGTCATGTACTTGTTCGGATGAAGCGACAGATTCACCCCGCCTGCCAGCGCCACTTCACACTCGCCGCGCTTGATGCTCTCCAGCGCCAGATGCACGGCGATCAGCGAAGACGAGCAGACAGTGTCGATAGCCATGCTCGGGCCGTTAAAATTGCAAAAATACGACACGCGATTGGCGATCGACGCATAGCTGAGCGATAAAGGTTGCGGCTGTCCGCCGCGTACCGCTTCAGCTTGAATCAGCGTGTAGTCCTTATGCATCACCCCTACGAACACACCGACGTTGCGGCGCTTGTTCGGTCCTTTTGGTGTCACCACCGTCTTCGGGGTGTAGCCGGCGTCTTCCAGCGTTTCCCAGCAGGTTTCCAGGAACAAGCGCTCCTGCGGGTCGATCGTCTCCGCCTCCCGTGGTGAGATGCGGAAGAATTGTGGGTCGAAGCGGTCCGGATCATGAATAAAACCTCCCCACCGTGAAATCGGCTTGCCAGTCGGAGATTTTACGCCCTCCATCCGCTCCCATTCCCAGCGCGACTCCGGAACCTCCGTAATGCAGTCTTTGCCAGCCAGAAGATTCTCCCAGAACTCCTGAAGGTCGCGTGATTGCGGATACTTGCCGGACATCCCGATGATCGCGATGTCCTCTCCCACTTCCGGCACGTCATAGCTACGGGTCTCCGGGAGTTCGAGCCGAGCTTCGTGGAGCTCGTCCGCTGGCTTGCTCCGCTCTGCCTCTTTATGATTCGGTCCGCTTGCACCACCGCCGAAGCGATCCGCATGATGCTCAGCTAGGTAATCAGCCAACTCTGTGATTGTTGTGTACTCGAACAACAGCGTCGGCATGAGCTGAGTTTCAAGTTTGCTGCCGATCGCTTTCACGATTTCCAACAGCATCGACGAGTCTAGACCGATCTCGTAGTACCCGACATCTCTCGCCACTTGTTCTTCCGGTTTGTCCAGCTTTTCGGCGATCAACCGGCGCAGGAACGCGGACGCCTCCTCGAGCGCCGAACCGCCTCCCGACGCATACTCAGGAGGTGCGACCGGTGCAAAGGACCGGGGCTGTGGTTTTGGCTCCGGTTTTTCTTGCACAGTTGTCCCCTTACGGGCAGGATTTATCAGCCCAGCCCCGCGCACCAGCTTGCCCTTATAATTGAGCAGCTCCGCGATCTTATTTCCGTTCGTGTCAAAAAACTCCATCGTCAGGGAATTGAGCTCTTTCTTTCGCTCAACCGGCTTGGCGATACGCGTCCAGCACTCCGTTCCGAGCAGAGCGGCAGCGCGGAACTTTTCATAAAACAGCGGAAGGAACAACCGATGCTCCTCCTCGTTTGTGTTGTCGAACAAGACACCGGTGCCTACGCCACTGCCATCAATCAGCGTCGGGTGGAACATAAACCCCTCCGCACTACGGCGCGCCTCTTCCCCCAGGGCGATCTCGATGTATGACGCCCCGTTCTCGCCCTCATAGACCAGGCCCTCCGCCAGCATGAAGCCGGTATGCACAAGCTCTTGGTGGCGGCACTGCGCATAAAACGAATCAAGCGATAACGAGCGCGCAGCCGTCTGCTTAATCCGGCTGATATCGAGAACCTCATCGAACATCAGCGGATCGCACAGATGCATCTCCGCTGTAATGTGCAACTTGCACTCCGGGGACAAGAGCCCCTTGCGCTGCTCCTGCCCTTCCACGCGAATCTGCCAGCGGCCGGCTTCCGTCTCTTCGCACTGAACGCGGAGCAGGACGTTCAGATCCTGCCCCACGAACAGCGGGTTATAAATGGAAAGATTGCGAATCTCCAGCTGTGCGAAATCATACCCCTGCTCTCGAAACAGCTGATAGAGCAGATCGATGTACGCCAATCCCGGAAACAACTCTTGACCGTAGGCCTTGTGATGCTTGACGACCGGATGATCCTTTCCGATGAGAATTTGATCTTCCATGTTACACCTCAGCTCCGATTTTCTTCCAAATATTTATCGTGTTCTCTCCCCGTTCGCCCTGTCTACAGCCGCTTACATCGCTTCGCTGCAAGACAGGAATTGGAATCGGCTTGCGAAGGATCGAACGCTCCTCAGACTCTTCCCAACCTTTGAGAATCACGTGTGCATTGGTGCCGCCGTCCGCAAAGCAGTTAATCGCGGCGATACGAGCCTTGTCCGTCCAAGGCTTGAGTTGACGGTCCATCTCAAACGGTGACACCTGCAGATCATAATGCCTCATCGCCTCTTCACCCGACAAGAACGGCACGATCTGCCTGCGCTGTAGCATCAAGACGACTTTGATAAATCCGGCGATCCCTTCCGCGCACAACGGATGCCCGATGTTCGGTTTCATCGACCCTAATCCCAGAGGAAGATTCGAGGAAGCGCGATACACCGATTTGATCGTCTTCAGTTCCAAGAGGTCGGTCACTTCCGTGCCCGAACCGTTAGTTTCAATATAGCGAACCTCTTCAGGCACTACCCCTCCTTTTCGGAGCGCCATCTGCAGCACTTGTTTCTGTGCCTCGAGGCTCGGGGTTGAAGGTCCAGCGGTCCGTCCGTTATTGTTGACAGCGACAGATTTGATGACGGCGTAGATCGCATCGCCATCGCGCAAAGCCTGATCCATCGTCTTCAGTAAAACCATACCACACCCTTCTCCAACGACAATGCCGTCCGCTCGACCGTCAAAGAGGTGGAACGCCCCTTCTCGGTTCAGGATGTTGCGCTGTTCAAAGATGCGGTGCGTCTCATCGGTGGTCAGCAGAGAGACCCCACCGACGATCGCCGATTCGATTTCCCTACTCTGAAGCGCCTGTGCTGCCATGTTCATCCCCACCAGTGCGGAAGAGCAAGCGGTGTCCACTACGACACACGGGCCGCGTAAGTCGAAATACTGCGAGATGTTCGCCGCCAGATAGTTCTGCCCGACAGCCATAATAGGGTTTCGCGTCTGGCCCAGATCCGCCGTGCTTGGCGAGTGCTTGCTGCGCGCCCCGAGGTAGACGCCGACCGAGCGTCCTTTGACATCCTGCTGGGTGTAGCCGGCGTGGCATAAGAGTTTTAGGCTCTCTTCCAGCACCAGAAGGGCTTGCGGGTCCATCGCTTTAGCGTCTTCCTCCGAGAGATGGAAGAACGACGGGTCATATTGTGTGATATCGTCAAGTAATCCCGCATAGAAGCCGCTCGAATACCCCCAGCGGTCCTGCGGCACCTTACGAATAGCGGAACGTCCCTCGGACAGCAACTGCCAGTACTGTTCCAGAGAAGTCGCCCCCGGCAGTCGGCAAGACATGCCGACGACAGCCAGATCAGTCACTTCAGAGGCCCGAGCAGCTTTACGAACGCCTGCTTGTCTTTGCTTCGCGACATGCGGCTCGGCTGGCCGACTCTGCGCAAGATAAGAAGGTGCCGCCATCTCTTCTTGCTGAATCTTCGTAGCCCCCATCGCGTTAACGAGGGCTGGCCCATGCAGAGTTTCCAAATGCTTCGCCAGTGATTCGATTGTCGGGAACTCCAGTAGGATAGATGGGTCGAGCTTCACTTGTAACGCCTGTGCGATCTGACGCAGCAATTGCACTTGCAAAATGGAATCGACTCCGTAGTCTGCAATTTGCGCATCGACCTCGATCTTGGCTGAGTCCATTTTCAACTCTTTTGCAAAAATCGACCGCACCCAAGCCTCCGCTGTCTGTCTTTGGCCGCCTGCCATAACGCTTGCTTTCTGTACAGGGGCCAGCAGACGCTGTGCCGGAACCACAGAGGGTGTCTGGAGCTGAGCCATCTGCTTTTTGCGCTGCATCAGCGTTTGCGGATTCCAAAGCGATGGATTGACCACGGCGGACATAACGACCGGGCCGATTCTTCTCGCCAGCACATAATCGAGGAGCTCTAGGCCCTCGGTGTTGGTTATCGTCTGAAGTCCTGTCTGCTCATAGGCTCTGCTTTTGACTTCGCCCATGCCCACCTCTTTCCAGCTTGGCCATTGCACGCTGACGATTGGACATTCCGGACGCTTCGCTTCCGCCAGATAATCCATGTAAGCATTGGCTATCGCATAGTCGCTTAACCCCGCCGCGAGCGAAGGGATCGTGGACGACACAGACGAAAACGCGACAAAAAACTGTAGTGGCTCTGCATGGAGACTGCGGTACAACACATCAAGTCCCGCCACTTTTGGCTCTAATACTTTCTCAATGCCTTCGACCGTCTTCCGAATGAAGGCCGAGTTCTCTTCATCGAGCAGTCCCGCCGCATGCAGTACACCGCCGATCGGGCCGAGGCTGTGGCGAACCTTCTGCACGGTCTCTTCGACCGCCTTAACATCGGATAGTGGCAGAGACAGAACCATCACCTGTGCCCCTTCACGCTCCAGATCTTGGATGCCCTGAATCTTCCGGGAAAATGGCGTTTGCTCCTGAAGGTGCGCCGCCCACGTATCGCGCGGCGGCAAGCCTTCCCGTCCAGTCAGTACCAGGCGTTTTACGCCATAGTGTTTGACAAAATGCTGCGCGCACAGATATCCTAGGCCCCGCGTGCCTCCGGTGATCCACAGCACTTGATCTTCAGGGAACGGTGTTCGCGCTTGCTGCTCACCTTTTTCCCATTCCTTAAGCCACGCGCGATATCGTAGCCCGTTTCGCCAGCACACTTCCGTCTCCTCATCTTCGACAAGGAACTCAGCGGCGATCTGCTTGGCCAACATCGTCTCATCAGAGACCGGCTCCAAATCGATATGGCGGGATTGCAGATGGCCATATTCGCTCTGCAGCATGCGATAGAGCGCCGCACGGGAGGCACCTACGAGGTTGACTGTCGCATTCTGATAACTTTCCAGCCCCTTGGTGACACCTAAAAGCATCATCCCATCACGGCGGCCGTGTTCGATCAGCATCTGAAGCCAGCTCATCCATTCCGCCGAATCCTTGCGCTGCTGACCGCATCCGACTAGATCAACCAAACCGTCATACGACTGCCAATCTTGCTCTTGTGGTTCCTGCGCCACGTCGAACAGGCGACTATGCGGTAATCTCTTCGCCAACTCGGTCGCCAAACTGCGCGTCTCCGGCGTGGTCAAGATCGCTACTGCCCGGTTGACGCTGCGGCTTGGAGATGCCGAACATGGTTCCCACACTTTTTTCAGAAAATACTTCTTGCGCTCTGCCAACGTGCTGTTTCCAGGCCACTCGCCTTCGACCGGCCCCAGCTGCAGTCCGCGCATCTGCACGCAGACCTCTCCAGTTTCGTCGCAGAGGTCGAGGTCATAGCCGGCCTCGCCGCTTCGAACAAACGCCCACATCGCGGACGGGCACGGACGGAGAATGTCCAAAGACTTAAGAGAGACCGGTCTGATAGGCTTGCGGTCAGTCTGTTTCATCGCAAAAGCATTCACTGCCTGAACCGCAGCTTCAAGCAAAGTTGGATGCAGCACATAATCCGTTTCCGTAGCAAGAGCTGCCGACGGCAGGGCAAGTTTGGCCAGCACGTGGCTCTCCCCCAAATAGATTGTCTCGATCCCTTGCAGCCTCGGCCCATAAGTCGTCCCCATCGCGCGGAATGCATCGTAGCATTGCTCAGCTGTTAGAACACCGAGTCCCGACTGCATCTGCAAGACGTGCAGATCGAGCGGCGGTTCCGGATCGAACGCGCAGATCTCGACTTCGCCATAACTATACACCGTCGGAGCTTCTTCCCCTTTTCGGATATCACCGCTGATCTCATAGGCAATTTCGCTGTCCTTCAGCGCATGGAGACTAACATGCAGACGTATAGATTCGTCTGCTGCGACGATCGGTTGCGGCCAGACCACATCTTTCAAACGCATGGATGTCGGATCGTTCGCTTCAAAACCCGACGCCAGCAGAACAGCTGCTCGCCCCAGCTCAAGTTCTGCGACGCCCGGGAGGACTGGGTTGCCACAGAAAACGTGATCGCGGAGGAAGAATTCGCTGCCAATCAGCGTCGAACGGAACCGCACTTCGGTTAGGTCGGACGTATTTTCGTGTACCAACGGATGTAACATAGCCGGCCGTCCTACGCCTGTACCGACCCGCACAGCTCCATCAATCGGAAACCAGTAGCGCTCCTTGGCAAAGGGATAGCCCGGCAGTGAGATGCGACCTGGTTGGCGTGTTGCATATTGCTGGCTCCAATTAACCGACAGCCCTTTAGCCCAAAGGTCAAGCAGCTTGCCAAACTTACCTTTTGCCTGCCATGCCTGGATCACCGACTGCATGTCCTCGTCCTGCGCGAAAAGAGCTAGCGTGTCCTTATATTGCTTGATCTGTCCGTGGAACAAGCCGTCGATCGCTCGTTTGCCGGACAGGAAATCTTGCAGTTTGGCACTCAGTTCCTTGAGCGACGAGGCCAGTACGGCCAGACGCTCCTCCATAGTCTCGCGGCCCATCTGCAAGGTGTAGGCGATCGCCGGCATGTCTGCGTTGCTATATACACCGCTTTCAACAGCCTGCAACAAACGCTGTGCCTGTTCTAGCAGACGGTCTGCGTTCTTGGCCGAGAGCACGATGACATGCGGAGCCGTTCCGAGATGGTCATGCTGTTGCTTGATCGCTTGGTATTCCTCGATAATCACATGCGCGTTCGCACCGCCGGCACCAAATGATGAGAGGCCCGCAAGACGCGGGAACTCCCTTGTCTGCCCGTTGATCTCCACCAGAGGACGCTTCCATTCCATTAGCTCTTGCGGCACGACAAACGGGCTGTTTCGGAAGTCAATGTTTGCATTGAGCTCTTGAGAGTGCAAGGACGGAGCGATTCTGCGATGCTTGAGCTGGAGCAGCACTTTGGTCAGGCCCGCGATGCCAGCGCTCGCTTCCAGATGTCCAATGTTCGACTTTACAGAGCCGATGGCGCAGAACTGCTTGTCTCGCGTGTACTTACCAAATGCACGGGAGAGCCCGTTTATTTCAATCGGATCGCCCAGTGCTGTGCCAGTGCCGTGAGCTTCGATGTAACTGATCGCGCGAGGGTTGATCCTCGCCCTCTCCAGCGCTTTCAGAATCATGTCCGACTGCGCCGTTGGGTTCGGCACCGTATACCCGTTCGTCTTGCCTCCGTGATTAACAGCGGTCGCCTTAATGACCCCGTAGATGTGATCGCCGTCCTTCACCGCCTGGTCTAGCGGCTTGAGGAGCACGGCGCCGATGCCTTCGCCCGGCACATACCCGTCGCCATCCGCACCAAAACTTCTACATTTTCCATCCGTCGCCAAGAAGTTGTACTGGCTCAGAAGCAGATATTTCCCCGCTCCGATCGACAGATTGACGCCGCCGGCAATGGCTACGCTGCTCTCTCCGTTCAGAAGGCTCTGGCAAGCAAGATGCAGCGCGGTTAGGGATGAAGAGCACGCGGTATCCAACGTCAGGCTTGGACCGTTGAAGTTACAGAAATAAGAAACACGGTTGGCGATGCTATAGAACAGCGTGCTTGGGCTAAGCATATTGCCCTGTGCCTGTGCTATCGCACCGAGCTCTTGATAAGGTTGCCACATTGCCCCGACGAACACACCGACCGATTGATCGCTGAGACTCTGTCTCGTATAGCCGGCATCTTCAAGCGCATGCCAGACCACCTGAAGGAACAAACGCTCCTGCGGGTCCATTAGCTCCGCTTCACGCGGCGGGATGTTGAAGAACATCGGGTCGAACTTGTCCATATCATCGAGGAAACTACCCCATTTGCTGTACAGCTTGTCCTTTTGCTTGTCCGGATCATAGTAGCGCACATAATCAAATCGATCCGGTCTGATCTCTTCGATACAGTCCTTGCCCTCTTGAATGTTCGCCCAAAATTCCGCCAGCGATTCGGCCTGCGGATAGCGCCCAGCAAGGCCGATGATCGCGATATCCCGCACAGCCGGAGCATGTGTTGTCATCTCGACTGTCTCGACAACATCTGCGGAACTCAAGGTCTTTTGAGCACTCGGCATAGTCGCTACTATCGATTCAACCTCCGCCTCTACCACTTCATCAACTTCAAACGTTTCCGGCAATTGCAGCAGCGAACGAAGCTTCTCTTCATACTCCTCTAGGAAATAACCTGAAAGATCTTCCAAGTTACGGTACTCAAAGAACAGAGTCTTGGATAATCCGGACCCAAACGCATCTTCGAACAGCTTGTTGAGTTCCAAGATCATCACCGAGTTAATGCCATATGCTTCGAAGTCTTCCTCCGGCCGGATCATCGACGGCTCCAGCCCGATGGCCTCAGAAACCAGACCCCGCACAAATTCCTGTGCGCGGGATCTCAGCTCCACCACTCCACAGTCGCGAACCTCCTGCGTTTGGGCTGTCGATACCTGGGACGGCGTCTGCACCAAGGCCGATTTTTCATAATTCGTCGCCTTGATTAAGAAATTGACGAGCCGCGCCACCACTCGCCCTTCCTCGTCGCAAACGGTCAGATTAAACTTCTTGATGTCGGGGTTGTTCTTTGTCTTTGGGCTAACTTCACTGTAGACGTGGCATCTGCGTGGCACGATCCCCCACATTTCCAAGCTTTCGATCCCAATCGGGATAAAATCACGCTCGTCATCGCCGTGGAACCGGTTGTTGATCAGCGCCGTCTGGAACACACCAGTCAGCATCGTTGGGTGCAGCAGGAACTCCTCATACGTGTCTGCGATCATCTCCGGCAGTTCCAGCGTCGCCAGCGCTTCCTGCTCGTTGAGCACCATCTCCTGCATGGGCATTAAGCTCTCCCCGACGATCAAGCCCTCCGCATGAATTTGCTGATAGACCTGCTCCCGCGTCCAGCTCGCCGTGCATCGTTCTTTAATCGCCGCGAGATCGAGCGTTTCCACCTCGCTCTGTGTAATCTTCCACGGAGCATATTCCAACACCCCGGTCGCATGAACGACGCGCTCGGCCCCTTCCATTCTGTAGATCTCGTAGTCGGTGCGCTCCCCTTTTGGCAGCAGTTTAATGAACACATCAAACGGCTCTCCGCTTGAAGACAGTTGCTTTGCCCAGTAACAGTTGAGCAGTTTGCTTACTCGCTGGCCCGGAAGAGCAAGTGCACCGGCCTGTCTGGCCATCTCGGCATAGCATGAGCCTGGCACGTTGTATTTGTTGTCCACCATAAGGCCGACCTGATAGAATTCCGTGTTGTCATAACGTTGCTGGTACAGCCCCTGCTCACCATCGACCTTGTTCAGATCGATCAGCCCCGAGCTGCGATACAACGGAGCCAGAGTCCCCAGCTCGGCATAGTGCGCCTCAATGACAGCGCGCTGCTTGTCTTGTAGCAGGTAGTCCAGAATTTGTTGTGCTGTTCCATGCTCAAACAGCAACGGCGGTTTGAAATCGACACCAAAATATTGCGAGATCAGGTTCGCGATCTGCAGCAGGGACTGCGACGCCACCCCAAGCTGTTGCAGTGACTGGCTGGCACCGATTTCCCCCGGAGCCAAGTGTAGCGTTTGTGCGAGTATGCTGTAGAGATCCCGACGGATTATCGTCGGCACATCAAGTTCTCGCACAGTCTCCGCCTTCTTGCGGATGCCAAAGTGCTGGTTAATTTTCATCTGGTCACCTTCGATCCCTACGATGTGAGAGAAACCTTCCTGACTTGCCAGATATAGCGCTTCCCGGAGAAGAACCAAACCCTGCGGCGTTTCCAGCGGCTGCATCCCGAAAACCTTCCAGAGGTGCTCCTTCTCCTCCGGCTCCACGGTCATCCCACCGTTTGCCCAAAGTGGCCAGTTGATCGCCAGCGAAAGACCGCTGCGCCTGCCCTCGGCGACGAGATGCTGCCGGTGCAACGAGTACGCATCCATGAAGCTGTTGCCCGAAGAATAATCACACTGTCCTTGATTGGGCATTAGCGCTGCAATCGAAGAGAACATGACAAAAAAGTCCAGTTCGTCGCCGGCCGTCGCATCGTCTAGATGGAGCGTCCCCGCGAGTTTGGGCTGCAGGACTTTTTCAAAAGACTCGGTTGTTTTGCGCAAGATGAAGCTGTCTTCTATTAACCCACTTCCCTGAAGTACGCCGTGGATGTTGCCATAGGTGGTACGCGCTTGCTCCACTGCCGCACGCACTTGACCGGCATCTCCGAGGTCCGCCCGAATGTACAGGCCGAAACCGCCCAGACTTGCCATCCTGTCGAGCTGAGCCGCGATTCTCTCATCATGCTCTCTTCGCCCGAGCAACACGACCTTCGCCTGATATTCCTTGGCCAGATAGTCGGAGAAAATTTGCCCCAGCCCCCCCGTTCCGCCGGCGATCAGATATACCCCGCCTTGGCGAAACGTATAATCCTGCATCTGCAAGCCACCCGTCACGGTCACCATCTCGCGCACCTGCCTTGTCCCGCCCACATATCTCACTTCATGCAGCGGGGCCGGAACACTTGCAAACAGCTCCTCTAGCAGGGCCGTTCCGCAATTTTCAAAGCAGTCCGTGAACGCCGCCACCTCTAGGTGAAGGCGCGGATACTCATACTTCAGCGTCCGAGCCAGTCCGCCGGCAGCATACAGCGCGGGCAATGCCTCAGACGACATGCTCTCGCCAGCGTAGAGAATCTTGATCGGCTCTTTAAATCGGCTCTTGATCAGTGCTCCTGCCAGCACGAGCAGCCCCTGCAGGTCTTCCACTCCCAGACGGACGGACGGCACGAGAATCTGTCGCACGGCAAACCCGCTCGCCTTGACCTCCTGCAGCGCTTCCAGATAGCGATCTGGATCCTGCTCCGCAATCGTCAAGCACCGGAACGGCACATGCTCACCCAGTTCGCCGCGCAACCAATCTGCCAGTGACTCCGAACCATTGAGGAGGAGCACGCCCTTCGCCTCCGCTTCCGGCCCGCAGGTTTCCTCCCGCCATTTCGAGGTGTAATAGAGCAGACCTTGTTTGCCTGACTCTTCTTTTCTCGTGTTCTCGTTCCTTGCTTCTTCTTTTTTCACCAACGTCCGCTTCGTAAAATTCTTCACGGAAGCCAGCACGCGACCTTCGCCGTCACAGAGATACAGGTCGAAGTGGATCGAACTACTCTGCTGCACCTGGCGCTGCTTTACATAGTAATAGCGCACCGCTTCCAAGCTTCCCGCAACCGTGAAACTCTCCGCATAATACGGCACATACTGCGACTCGCTCGCCGAGCAGTTTCGCACACTCAAGCACACCGCCGTCTGTAGCGCTCCGTCAAGAATGCCGGCTGCAATGCGCCCGTGATTCCGAACGTCCACCTCCGCAATCGCCTCGTCAGCCGAGCAGTGCAGCGTCTCGATCACCTGGAACGAAGGCCCGTACACCAGACCGTTTTTGGAAAAGAGAGCGTACAGATCGGCCTTCGATTCCTTAGTCTCACAGCGCTTGCGAATCTCTTCCACCTCTATACGTTCTTCCGTCCGCGCCACCTGCTTGAGCAGGCGTCCTTGGCAATGCAAGTCAGCACCAGAACGGATGTGCACAGCACGGTCGCTTCCTTCCTCCTTTACGTTCAATATGAGTGTACGCGGCTCGTCGAGAATTGCCAGCGGCTTCAGCCAGTACACATCTTGGAACGTCACACCGGCTGTCCACTCTCCCCTCAACTCTCCGACAATCAGGTCCAGATATCCCACGCCCGGCAGCACTTTCTGCCGCTGAACGAGATGGTCTTGCACCATCCGCTCAGTAGCAGGTAGTAGGATCTGCTTCTCGCTAGAAGCTGCATTCGCATCTGCCTTCACTGTCTTCGACTCAAACCAGCAGCGCAACCGTTCTAACGGGTACCCCGGAATTTCGATGCGAGAACCGTAGAATCTCGCCTGCTCCCACTCGATCCCCTCGCCCTTCACCCAGGCTTCGGCGAGCAGGGAAAGATCGTCCGTCGACGTAGCGATCTGCGCAGGTGTGTCAGATTTCGTTACAGCGACACCTTGGAATAGCGACAGTGAGGCCTGTTCGCTCACATACCGCTCCAGTTCCTCAACCACCTGCTCTACCGACGAACTGACCATCGCCAGACGTTCCTCAAACTCCTCGCGCCCGAACATCAGGGTGAATGCGAGATCATCCACATGCACAGACTGTCCGGCTTCGCTTTGCAAAAATGCGAGCAGTTGTTCAGCCGATGCCCGCAACTTCCCTTTTTTCGCAGACAAAAGCACCAACCGCTTCTGCGACGCATTCTTGGTGCGAGGTCTGTTGCTGCGCGGCGGCTCTTCTAAGATCACATGCGCATTGACTCCGCCCATGCCAAACCCACTGACCCCCGCTTGTCTCGGCAGCGTCTTGCCTTCGATGCGCCGCTTCTTCCACGCGGTCGGAGCCGTGACAAGGCCAAACGGTGAACCCTCAAACGAGATGTACGGATTGATCTCTGTAAAATTGAGCAACTCCGGCAGCACGCCATGCTTCATCGCCAGCAGCACCTTGATGATCGAAGCCATCCCTGCCGCGCTCTCCAGATGGCCGATGTTCGTCTTGACCGAACCGAGCAAGCAAGTGTTTTCTCGCGGCTGCAGGCCCCGCTCCTCATAGTACTGCCCGTATGCTTTTTTCAGTGCATTAATCTCGATCGGGTCGCCCAGCGGCGTGCCTGTGCCATGCGCTTCGATATAAGAGATGTTGCGCGGATCTACTTCGGAGCGCTGCAGCGCCGTGTAGACCACCTCAGACTGGGCGGACACGTTGGGGGCTGTAAGGAAATTCGAGCGCCCACCATGATTAATCGCCGTCGCCTTGATCACCCCCAAGATGTTGTCACGGTCTTCCATCGCCTTATCCAGCGGCTTGAGGAACATGGCCGCCACGCCTTCACCACGCACATAACCGTTTGCTGTCGCATCAAACGTTTTGCATTGCCCGTCCACCGACAGCATGCCGGACTTAGCATGGGAGATGTACATCCGCGGGCTGAGCAGCGCATTAACGCCTCCGACGATCGCCGCCTCGCATTCACCTTCCCGAATATCGCGCACCGCGTTGTGCAGGGCGACCAGAGAACTGGAGCACGCAGTGTCCACGGCTTCGCTAGGCCCTCTGAAGTTAAAAAAATACGACACGCGGTTTGCGAGGATCGAGTGTACCGTTCCAGTGGAAACAAAGGCGCTGATGTTCTCCCCCATCAGCTCGGCATAGTCGTTTTTCGAAACGCCCGCATAGACGCCGATCTTCCGGCCCGATAGACTCTTCGGGCTGTAGCCAGCGTTTTCAATCACTTGCCAGACCGTTTCTAGGAACAGACGGTGCTGCGGGTCGATAAAATTCGCCTCTTTGGGCGAGATACCAAAAAACAGTGGGTCGAATCGATCGACCCCCTCGATGAATCCGCCCCACTTACTGTTCGTCTTGTTCTCTTCCTTTTGCGGGTCGCCGTACACATCCTCCCACTTCCATCGGTCTTTTGGAATGACAGAGATGCTGTTGAGGCCTGCATTGAGGTTATTCCAGAATTCCTGCGTGTTCTTCGCCCCAGGAAAACGACCGGCAATTCCGACAATGGCAACTTCTCGCTTTGGCGTTTGAGTCATCCAGATCTGCTCCTCGTATAGTATTTCTTGAATCTATTTCTCACCCATACTCCAGCTCCCTCGAAGCTGGTGGCGACCTTCAAAAACTTTTAGTAAATTTGCTCTTTTAAATCTGAATTAGGGACTGGACTTTCCGGCATGCCCCTGGTTAATGGATCATAGGGATTCAACGGGGAGATTCTTTTCATACCTGTAGCATTGTCTACAAAAAATTCTGTTCCCCCGGTACGCGTCTGAGTTTCTGACCCGCTGGTTAGTCCCTTCCACACCCTACGTGTCATTTCGAAAGAATCGGAGACGTTTTTTATGAAATACAGACGGCGACAATCTGGACGTTCACCGTCAGCCGTTATAGACAAGAGAATCTCCAGTTCATCCGAATCAGTGACATGACATCATCCCTCTGGACAATTTGTTTACAATCCAACCAGTTCAGAGAAGCGCTGGTTTAGCAGGTCTGCCGTTTCGCGCATCAGTTTTTTTCCAATCACATCGACATGGCGCGCTCTCCAGCTTTCCAACGGCGTGCCTTTCACCCAGCGATTGAACGCCCCCAAGGCCGGGCCGCAATGCACCTGATAATCCACCGTGTACTCAGCGTCCCCGCTGAGCGCCATACGCGACGAATAGCCAAAATACCATTTGAAGATCAGCGCCATCTTGTGCTTAGGATTGCGTTCTGCTTTCTCGATTTCCTGCGGGGTAACATAGGCTTGCACTTCACGGTAGACCTCGTCGAAACTGCGCTTGAAGTAACGCTCTTGCAAAATGCGGCGGGTCTTCTCATCAATCTCCTCCAGCGAGTTGAACTGGCGGTAGAGATCGTAGAGCTTGTTCGCACGGGCAGGAAAAAAGACGCCTTTTTTCAAAACCTGCACGCGAGCACCGATCTCAAACATGTCCCCCGCCGGCGCATAGGCCGTGTCCTGTACGTTCATCTCCTGCAACAGATCCTTCACCGACTCGGATGTCTGTGCTTCCACCGTGCATTGGTTGATCGAGCCGGTCACGAGATAATCCGCCCCGAGCATGATTGCCGCCATTGCCGCTTCCGGGGTGCCGATGCCGCCTGCCGCTCCCACGCGAATCTTCTTTTTGTATCCGTATTTGGTCATCAACTCATCACGCAACCGAACGATTGACGGCAGCAGCACGGATGAGACCCCCTGATCGGTATGTCCGCCGGAATCGGCCTCGACGGTGATGTCATCCGCCATTGGAACTTCCAGGAGCAAATCCGCTTCCTCACGTGTGATCCTCTGTTCCAGCAACAGCTTGTCGACAATGCGCTCCGGTGCCGGGCTCAGAAACGCCTCAGCAACCTCCGGGCGCGAGATTTTGGCGAGGATACGGTTTTCGACGATCACGCCGCCTTCTACCGATCGTTTCAGCCCTTTCGCCCGGTAGCGGACTAATGCGGAGTTTACCGCCATGTAGGCGCTTGCCTCCACGTTCCGCACGCCGGTGCGCAGGAAGAGATCGACCGTCTTCTCCTCCATCGATGGGTTGCCTTGGTTATGCAGCAGATTCATGCCATACGACTCACCATGCGTCAACGCCTGCTGAATGGTGCGGATCGCCTGTTCGATCTGTTCCAGCTTCATGCCACCAGTCCCGTAGAAGCCCAGCATGCCTGCCTTGCCTACCTGAATGACCAAGCGCTCAGAAGCAACGCAGCGATACATCGAACCCGTGACATAGGCATACTTCAAGTTATAATCCCTCTTGAACTCCTCATCACCCAACGATTCTGCCGTGTTCGCCCTTCTTGACTCACGAACGACCAGCTCGCTCGCTTCTTCCCTCACCGACACGACCTCCACCGGAGGCAGAGCAGGCGCTGCAACAGCGACAGACACCTCAGCGACAGACATTTCAGGTACAATCACAGATGCCAACTCAGCCACTAGCACCGCCTCTTCAGCCTCCTCCGCGTCATCGGATTCCAGCTCAATAACAAGCGGGTCCGCTTTGCGGCGAATCGTAGTGACGAGCTTGGTCAGGACATTTCCTGGTCCCAGCTCTTCGATCTCTATTTCCCCAAGGCCCATAAGATAGCGTATACTGTCAGTCCACTTGACCGGAGACACAATCTGCTGCACCAAGTTATTCTTCACCTGCCGTTGCTTATACGGACGCGCATAAATGTTCGAGATGACCGGAATCTCCAGTTTTGAAAATTCAAACGATTCCAGATACGTCTCAAAACTTCGCTTGCTCTCCGCCATATACCGGGAATGGAAAGCACCGCTCACATTAAGCGGAATGTACATTCCCACGCCCGCCTCCTCAAAAAACGGCTGCGCGCGCAGGATATCTGTCTTTAAGCCCGCGATGACGATCTGGTCCGGTGAATTATGGTTGGCGATGTCGATCGCGTCCAGCCCGTTCTCCATTAGAACCCGGTCGATCTGCTCCACTGTAAACCCGATCACCGCAGCCATACCCCCACCACTCACAAGACTCATCAATTCCCCACGCTTCTTGACCATCCGCAGACCGGTAGAAAAATCAAACGCTCCTGCCGCAAACAGCGCATTGTATTCACCCAAGCTATGCCCGGCCACATAATCCGGCTTGTTTCCAGTCTCCTGCACCTTCTTGAGAAAACTCAGTGCGCTGACCACATACAGAGCTGGCTGCGTGTACTGCGTCTGGCCTAGCTGATTATCCGGGTCCTCCAAGCACAGTCTTTTAATCGAATAGCCTAAGATCTCATCCGCTTGTTCAATCAAATCTGTAAACTCGTCAAACAGTGTACCTCCCATGCCTTTATGCTGAGAACCTTGTCCAGGAAACACGTATGCTTTCATAGGTTGTCCTCCCTTTCTGATGGGCGATGAAATGAGTTGCTCCAGTTGTTCGCAAACCTTGTTGAAATTCTTCAAATCCTGTTGATACGGCGTGAGGACCGCATAGCTTTGCGATAGCGAATCCTGTTTAAAATTCCGCTTAGCCAGATTGGCCAGCGTTCCCGAAGGACCCAAGTCCACGTACAGGCAATCGTCTCCCTGCTCCAGCTCCTGCACTGCTTCGGCAAAGCGAATCGGATGTCGAGCCACTTTCCAGAAATATTCGCTCCTCAGCGCTACCTCCCGCCGCCCGGTCACCCCTGAATAAAAACGTATCCGAGGCTGGCGATACGAGAGCCCGTGCAGCCGCGCCACATAGAAAGAGGCTGCTGGATCAATCCATGAGGAATGGTATGCAAAGGAAACTGGTAGAATCTGATAGGCGATGCCTTTCTTCCGTAATACCTCCCCGATACTCGGCAGGATCGCCTCAGGGCCGGACACCACAAAATGTGCGTCCGAATTAATCGACGCCATCTCCGTGTTCTGATGCAAGAGCGGCATCCTGTCGTAAAGACTCGGCTCCTGTAGAATCCCGATCATCCCGCCGGGGAGACAGGTAGCCTCAAACGCCTTGGCCTGTTCCACCACTAGCTCCAACGCGACCTCCACATCGAGCACACCTGCCACAGCTGCCGCCGCG
Source organism: Paenibacillus xylanilyticus (assembly GCF_047246825.1). Classification (GTDB taxonomy): domain Bacteria; phylum Bacillota; class Bacilli; order Paenibacillales; family Paenibacillaceae; genus Paenibacillus; species Paenibacillus xylanilyticus_B. Next base: position 217,478 of record NZ_JBFOLB010000005.1, read on the forward strand.
AACTCGCCCATGCTGCTGCCAAGGACCGCATCTGGCTTGACCCCGCGGTCCATCAACGCATGCGCCAGCGCATATTCAACCATGAAGATCGCAGGGTGGGTCAGTAGCGTCCTTTTAAACGGCTCGTCTCGACGCTTGTTCTCCGCATACAGATGCGCTAGCACCGACTCTCCGACGAGTGGCGTCACTATCTCGTCCAACTTGTTCATCCAATTGCGAAACTCAGATACCTCCTCATAGATCCCTTGGCTCATCTGGTAAAACTGAGAACCCTGCCCGGAGAAAAGAAACACAACCGGCTTGCCCATCTATGTCCCCCCTGAACGCAAATCGTTTTCCTACATTTTATTTAAAATTGAACAAGTTCCCTTGATTCTTGCGCATCCGAAACTGGACAAAATGCTCTTTTTGCTCAATCTGAAAATAGATATTGTGCTCCAGGACATCCCGAAACGCCATGCCCGGCTCCTTGCCAAAAGAATGTCCTGGAAACACCCGCACATGAGGGGGAATGGACTTGCGAATTCTCTGAAAACTGTCATACATCTGCTCAGGGGAACTTCCAGCCCCATCGCAGACGCCGCAACCTTCAATAAACACCGTATCACCCGTAATCAGATCGTCTGTGAGTCGGAAACAAGCCCCGCCGGCCGTGTGCCCTGGCGTGAGCATGCAGGTGATAGGCGTCTCTCCCAGTCGGATCGTCTCCCCCTCCTCAAACGGATGCAGATTTCGACATGCAAACCCGTAAGCATCGATCTCCTTGACTGACATGTACACCCGCGCCATCGGGTAGAGATCCAACAACGGCTCCACCTTGTTGACATGATCATGATGCGAATGTGTCAGCAGGATACAAGCCAATTCCGCCTCCAATGAGCGAAGCACCCCATCGATCAACTCCAAGTCCCAAGCCGGGTCCACAACTGCCGCCTGCCGGGTAGTTTTGTCTACAAGTATGTACGCATAATTTTTCATGAACAAAAACTCCACCTTCAACGGGTGCAACTCATAGCTCCGCTTCATCCTTCCTCCCCTCTCTTCAAATACTAAAAAGCAAGCACAAAAAAGTAGCGGAACGGGTTCCGCTACTTTTTTGTGCTTGCTTTGGCTATTTTATATAATTTTTTCAACCTTGCACAACAGATTCCACACAGTCTCCAAGTTCAAACGGCAGTCCTTGGGATAAGCGATCGCAAAGACGTGTTCCCCTACGACCCAGCCCGCAACTCGGTACTGCGGAAAATGAGTGTAAGCCGCCACCCAAGCGGTTCCCTGTTGTTTCAGCCCTGTGATCTCCAAAAACTCGAACGGCACCGCAAGGCCAGTTTTTAAGACTTTAGACAAGGCCTCCTTGGCCGACCAATACAGCGTCATCAAGAGAGCCTCAGCCCCCGTCATGGCCCCGATCCACTCGCGTTCCCGCTCCGTCATCTGAGCCGCTAGTACGGCTTGTCGAGCCGGACGGATCTGCTCTACATCCAGCCCCATCGGCAGCGCTTCTTGAAACACGAGCGCCGCCCCCAACTCATCGCAATGAGAGATACTCACCATCAGGTTGAGAGCAGCAGGGTGTACGACCAGCGGCTGGTGAAGAATCCCCCGATCAATCCATATCCGATCCAGATCTTCTTCCTGCACAGAGACCGCCACCGCTCGCTTGGCCGCATAGCGTCCGGCCAGATAGCTGGTAATACGCCGCTCAAAATGCAGCCCTTCATAAAACGCAAGCTCGTTCGGATGCAGGAGCGGAATCGTGGCCTGATACTCTGCCGCAGATTTCGCACAGCAAACGCTCAGCCAAGCGATGTGCGAATCCTTTTCCCCCCGCACGTCAAGTCCCTGCACAAAGCTCTCCGGAAGACACACTTCACCTATGGCTCCTTCCTCTCAATGCGTTTCCATATGATACCCTAAGTTCCTTCAACGTGCCGAAACATCGATTAAATTAGCTTAGGGATTTTCTAAAAATTCAACCAAATACTAGATCAATGTACTTACAAAATTAACAACATAACCCATTACTCTAAGACAGCTTAATACTACCCCCATTCAACTTTATTCGTCAAGAATTTATTACCAGAGACCTATCCATTCGAAGGCCCCCAAGTATTGGTAGATTTGGGCAAATAATATATGGTATATTGTTGTAAAATATACTTATTGTTTAATCAAATACATAAGTTAGGGGATGTAGATTTTGAATTGGTACGTACTATTCGTTGAATCCGGTCAAGAAGAGGTGGTGCAAAAATTCCTGAACCTGTACTTTGATGAAACATCCCTCCACTCTATCGTACCGAAACGCAGAGTCCCCGAAAAGAAGGCAGGCGCTGTCAAGCACGTGCTGAAGAAAATGTTCCCCGGCTATGTGTTGATCAAGACCCGTATGACCGATGAAGTTTTTCACACCTTGAAAAAAATTCCCAAGTGCTACAAGCTGCTCAGCCAAGGCAAAATCTACTCCAAAGAAGAAGGAACCTATTATTCCAAAATTGACGAGATCGAGATGTCGCTGATCTTGAAGTTGATCGGAGACGGAGAGATCGTTGACTATTCGAGCATCTACATAGAAAATTCACGTGTATCCGTAACCTCCGGCCCGCTGCAGGGTATGGAAGGCATCATCACTAAAATAGACCGCCACAAAAAACGGGCGAAAATCCACCTCAACTTCATGGGTGCCGAGAAGGTCTTCGACTTAGGCGTGGAGATTCTCTCCCCTTGTATCCCGCAGCTACAAAAAACCACGTAACAAACATCCCAGTACCTTCCCTGAACTGGGATGTTTCTTTAAAACGCTGCTCGGGCTGTTATGACTAGCAGATCATCGTACTGAAGATCCGTTTGGCGTATTGACTTCTCGGTCGGTAGTTGTCAAAAATGGAGCCGGTGCGCAGCAAGTTACATCGACAGCCCCAGAGAATCATCAAGTCGACGTCAATTTACAAAGCAGCATCGGTGTCTCCATTTTGGCGAAACCGAAAGGCATCCGAAGCCAAAAACTGGCTCCACCATCGGGATGGATCTGGGTTTGATCCATCTTATGTGTTTCGGATACAACGATAATCTTTATCGAGTCGCTGAATACTCAAAGCATGATACGAAATCGCGGCTTGGCTGGCTCCGTGCACGATGTCACTTGGTCTAGCTTCTTGTTAAAATGACCTATAAAGTAGAGTGGTACGGGAAACAAGTGATCCCCATTGGGGGGTAGCCCCTCTATTCAGATCTCCTCCGTTGGGGACACCGGGCTGGAAAGAAAGGACACATATCCGGGAGTAGAGCTTCCAAGCTGCGGCGTTCATCATGACCAGAACGTTAACGGGAGTTTGAATATTCGAGCCGAAGGGCAGAAGCAAATGAACTGGGCGTCCTCCGAATTAAACGGACGTCGAACCGCAGACATGGAATCGCTTGGTCGATAAATTTAATCGCTACCTCGGATGTACGCCATCTGGAGCAAGTTTGGGTTATTCCCAAGAAGCTCCGACTTCAAACGTTAGTTAAGTCGAGGTATTTCACCCTTTCTATCAACTATCACCTATTCTTAGAAAAGAAGTTTTTTTATTTGTCTTGAATAAATTAGGTCTTTATATTATATTATACTATAATTTGGCATATTGGTAATCTATATCATTATGATCAATTAAAGAGTTTATCACTTTTTATTCCCTGATATATGAAAATTTACAACCTCATTCTAAACGACCGAATCGAATCGAACAAAAGGATCCAGGTAACCGGCAAGAAAATCAAGTTCCCTACACCTGCTCGGTATAAAACGGAGTTTCCTTTTTTGAAAGAAGTCGACAGCTTGGCACTCTCTAACGCGTGGCTTGAACAAGGCGTACCAACAATTCTTCAAACAACTGACTATCGTTTTCTTAAGTGGAAATCCCATAAGAATCGATAGAGTCCTAAACCACGAATAATCAAAACGGGACGATTGCCTTGGTGAACGCTCGGTATTTCAAGCTACGAAAAATGGAGCCGGTGCGAATTAAGTTACATAGTCAGCCCCGAGGAAGTGAGCTACAAAGCCGAGTGAACGGGAAACAAGTAATCCCGATCATACGCTGGTTTCCCTCCAGCCAGAACTGCTATGCTTGCGAACACCAGGATAGAAAGAAAGGATTACATATCCGGGAGTGGAGCTGTCCAAACTGCGGGGTTCATCAAAACAGGAACGTCAACGCGAGCTTGAACATTCGAGCCGAGGGCCTACGGCTAATTAGCCTTACCGTTGGGATAGACCAAACGTCGAACGGGAAGAAATGTGGGTATCGCTTGGCCGATAAACCTAACCGTTGCCTCGGATATCCGCCAACTGAAGCAAGTCTGGGTAGTTCCCAAGAAGCTCTGACTTCAAACGTTAGTTATGTCTTCACTAAGTAATCTCTTAGAAATACGTCGTACGATTTTTCTCCAGTTATTCAGCGTAATATTTTCAAATGCTAAGTAGAGAATCTTATTTTTGTAAGATGGTCAGGGATATCATCATAGAGATTCTAAGCTAGTGTCTGATTAAACCCTAATTTATTGAAGTAGGTGACAAGAATGGACATCCAAAAATATTTAAATCGGATCCAAGCCTCAAAGAAAATTGAACTGAATCTAGATTTTTTGTCCTATCTCCAACAACAGCACGTCCTGAACGTGTTCTTCGAGAATCTGGATATTCTTAAAAAGAAACCTCTCTCCTTACAGAAAGAATCTTTATATAAGAAAATTGTATTTGAGCAACGAGGTGGCATATGTTATGAGCTAAATGGACTATTCTTCTTTCTGTTAGAGGAACTAGGTTTTAAACCTAGTATAATGACAGGCACTGTATATGTGGGGAATGGAATCTGGGCGCCTGAGAACGCTCACATGTTCCTAGTTGTTACTCTAGAAAATAAGGAGTATTTAGTAGATGTTGGCTTTGCAGGTATTTGCCCACGACTACCTATTCCTTTAAATGGAGATGAAGTCGTCGATATTAATGGGATTTACCGAGTAATGAAAGATGACACTCAATCAATGTTCTTTTTACAAAAAAAGACTGACGAAGAATGGGAAACTCAATATCGCTTTGAAAAATCTCTGAACAACTGGAGTTTAGATAAGTTAAACTCAATTTGTGTTCAGGCTGAAACATCTCCTGAGTCTGTGCTAAACAGAGAGTATTTCTTATCGCGAGTAAAGGAAAACGGTCGAGTCACCCTGTTAGGAAATACGTTTATCGTAGTAAATGGTACAGAAAAAACAAAACAAAAAATAGAAAAAGATAAGATTCCAGAGATTGTTTGGGAGCACTTTCAATTAAACTTGTAATTTCAAGTCTTCTTCACGTCAAGTACATTATTATATGGTTAATCCAGAGAATAAACTTCAATGCCCCAGTGAGCTTTATTGTTTTTTGGCGATTTCTCGCCTGTTACTTCCATCAAATCCATAGCCACTCAAATTTCCCGGCCTTCGAAATCCTGAAAGATCACCCACCCGGTGACATTCTTGACTATGATGTCGGGGCTTCCTAACCTGACATGTCATATCTGAAATCGAGCACATTTTTTCATGGAACCGCCACCTTTCGGAGTTTGTAGAGATACAAACATTTTACCGAGGTTGCGGTTTTTTTTGGTTATTTAACTTTAAAAGAAGTATAAAAAAGCGAGATAATGATAAAATCATTCTCTCGCTCGACGATTATACTAAATTATTCTGTGGATCTGTGAAATACACCTGCAACCTTGGAGGATTTCTAGTTTGCTGCGCTCGATTATGCTAAGAAGTGTGTAGCTCATGGTGGATTCTCCTTGTGAGAATGGGGTGTGAGAACTTGCATTCTACACGAATCCGGCCATGGGCCCCTTTTTATTTATTTCCAAAGGTCACACTTCATATTACAACGTCTCTTCTTTTACTTTCTCGACAAATATGGAAATCATTACATTTGTAATATTTTTCCTTATTTATAAAGTGGAATTGATAAAGGAGGATAATTAACAACAATAGAATCGAAAAGTTTGTTTTTCAAAACATATGATCCAGGAGTGAGCAGAATAAACTCACACAACAATACCAATCTAAGGAGCGAGCAATGGGTATACGAAAGCACCTACCTATACTTCTATAATGGGAAATTAGAATCTTGGACTGACTGATATTTCAAATGGAGAATCGGATGGGAGGCTACCCATTCGTTGAGTACCCGATTTCCACCACTTTACGTACCGTTCGGTATACGAAGGTTCAACCGTTTAAGTGCAATTGAGGTAGACACTCGTACTGATAGAGACTTCCCTTCTTGAGCTAATTTTTATAATTCCTTGCCCTTCTCTTTGCTTAGCCCAGTACTATTAATATCTTATACTATCCTTAGCATTAGATACATTTACAGCATTTCTCATGAATTAAAAAACATCGACCTCACCACAACAATGGTAGGGTCGAAGTTTTTAATTCAATTCTAATTCCAACTGAGAATTCATTTGTACCATCAGGAAGCGAAATGCTTCTTTCACGTATGCATGATAGAAGTCTTCCTCCTCTAATGGTCGCTGGTTGCAAAGTATTCTCTCCTCGTGTACCTGGTGAAGCTCAATCATAATTTTAGATAACATCTCACGGGTACCATCACGTTCCGTCTGAAACCCGACTTTTTACATTCATTAAAAAAGACAATTTGTCTTGATATTCTTTCATTCAACATCGGAATAGAAGTCTTACTATTCTCATCCTCTTCCGGACATATGGCCTTTGTATATCGGCTTAATTTTCTTCAATAGCTCGGATAATATATTCGGCCATATTACTCACTTCTATATTTGGTTTCTTTTCAAAAACGTACTTGATGTTCTCACGTATATGCTGTTCACCAACTTTTGTTACAAGTTCTTTAGCCAATTTTTTCTTGATTTCAAACCGGGCAAGCAATTCCACTGTATCCTCTTGATCAATATATTCGCCATCATTTAAAGTATTGTGTTCTTGTTATGATTGGGGAAGATGTGGAACACGATCCCTACAACCTTCGCTCCTTGTTTTACCTCTTCAAAGGTGAATTTAATATCGGTTTTAGCCTCCAGTTCCTCCTGTGCTGACAACAAAATCCGATTTTTAAGATGACTGTACCTTACATATTTCCCTTCATCGATCTCCAGCTTGTCTCGAAGTTGCTCCATCGTAAACTTGCGCTTTTGGAGGGGAAGATACTGTTTCAGCAGCTTATATAGTTTAGAAGAGTAAAAGCTCTTCAGATAAAGCACGTTCCAAAGCTTGAATTTTGTGAAATTTTATTGAAGCTGCAACAGGTAAGGCCGCAGCATTTCGGAAACTTCAAGTTCAATCATTGCCTTTACCGTGACAGTAGCGCGCTGCAGCCAACCAATGGGCAGACAGGGTCGAATTCATACTCTTCTCTTTAATGACCACTTTCTTATCCTGCAGTCGACTAACAAACTCACTAACTCGTTTATAGAAGTTCTTTTCTGGTATATCAAGCTTCTCAGCAATATCCTTTACTTGGAAAATGTGCGTCTTGAATACTGTGTCTTCTGGATGGATTCGAGATTCATTAATCGGTATACCTTTTTATGGTTGACTCGAAGGCCCTCCCGCCGTAAAGCTAGTGTCATTCGAAGATAACCAAAGTAAGGATGCACGCGATGGATGGCAAGCAAATGGGATTCTAGTTCATGTTCCTTGTGTCTACGCTCTTTTGCCGCTGCTATGCTTTTTCTCCACTTGTAATAACCCGATCGGGAAACCGCAGCTAACTTCAAGAGCCAAACCAGACCATGGCGTACTCATTCCTTGTTTCGCTTTGGCTGCCCACACTTGTACCTGAGATTTATTTTGAATATCTAAACGTGTCGCATTTAATACCCCACATATGTTCCCCTAATGAATTATTTATTAGCCTGTCTTCCAAATGGTATAGCAGGGACAGGTTACTTTACTCTTGGTATTAGGAATGCCTTCTCCGTTTGCTCAAAGCCTAGCAGAGGATAATATTCCATAGCAGTCGGTGCAGAGAGTAACAATAAAGCTACTTCTTCTCCTAAATGATCTTGCAAACATCTAACGAGCTCCTTTCCAATACCTGTTCTCTGATATTCCTTACTCACCGCTAAATCTGATAAATAGCAACAATAAGAGAAATCTGTAATTGCTCTTGCAATCCCTACTAGTTTTACACCTTCCCATGCAGAAATAATAACATTTGCATTTTCAATCATTTTTTGAATTCGTTCCAAGTTATCTACTGGACGTTTAATTCCAGAACTTTTAAACAATTTTGAAACTTCGTCAGAGCAAAGCGGCGTATTAATTTTATACACTATCTCCATGTATATCCCCTCATATTCTTGATTTTCACTTAATATATACAAAAAAAACCAAAGTTTTAAGGTCCAATTTCAAATAATTTTAATAGTCCATTTTATACTCAATCAGTCTTTGTGAATTCTGCTCACATGGCTAATAAACAAACAGCCGATCGTTACGATCGGCTGCCATCCTAATATTATTCACGAAACAATAGTAGTAGATCAGAATGATCAGCTGCTTACAATCACTGAAGCCATCTAGTGAATTTATGAGGTTGAATCACTGAGTTGTCCACTCCAAATTTTCTGTTGAAAACATTATAAATTTTTTCGATAAACCTAAAGGATTATGTTTATGACGTATAATGAACCAGCAACAATTACTCCACTAATAAAGAAACCTGAGGGATATAGCCCTGATCAAGGAGATCATCGATTCCTTTACCAAGTGAGATATCCCACATGGCGAGACTCAGTTTCATATCTGTATTGGCAGCAAAGTACTCTGCACAAAGTTCTAATGCGTGCTGAACTTCTGGTGTTTTCACACTATCTGCATCAAATGCAATGACAACATGCTTACACCCTAGCTCTTTGAGCGGTTCTATTATAATTGGATAAGAACCAACGCCGGGAAGGCCAAATACTGGCTTTAGAAGACCATCAGCGGTCTTATCTGCCTTCAAGGCACCTTCCGTCACCCAAACTTCGGTGCAGTCGATTAACGATGCAGGATCGTTATCAGACTTCCAGTAACTCAAACAAGGCGAAGGTAGAGCCAAGTGATATGGAATCGGTCCTCCTATAGAAGCCCCACTGGTTTTTGATCCACTACTCCACCACCAGTAACGCTGTGCTTGCTTCAACTCAACACTGAATATGAACTGATCATCCTGCATGCAAACTTTTTTGTCTTTTACAGTTAACTGAACTTCCAGCTCCTTTCCGCCCACGGTTAATTCACAGAGCGCGCGTCGGTTACCCATATGGTCTTTTTCAATCTCCTTTTTGATCATGCCTTGTACTGCTCCCTTTAAATCCAATTCCAAAGGAGGAGAGTCTACTCGAATTTGCCAACCCGTAATTTCATTTTGGATAGAACGAAACGGGACCATTAATCCACTGTAACCGGACATTGTCCAATACGGGCCATATTTGCCTTCTTGAACAAAGAATCCTGGTACTCCAAGCAGATCAGAATCTGAATTTAGTCGTTTGCCTACTTCTTTAGCAATCGTCCAACGCTCACTTTCTGGCATGGTTCGATACTCTCGAACACAAATCGTATCATCTGACATTTTCCGTTCTCCTCTCAAATGATTCTCATGAGCTACTGAAATGCACAGTTCTTTGGTCAATGCTCGGTATACGCGATTCAAATGCGCATTGTTTTTTTTATCAACGGTATCGACTTGCTCAATTTCAATTTTTTCATGGCTTGGAATGGAACCAGGAACTAATTCGTGACGAAATTGCCTTCCCATATTGGAGTTAAAATAATGGTCCGATGGAACTCTCATGCAATGTACAATTGTTTGTTCCTTGTTGATGGCACACCATCCTTTGTGACCACAAATCGGGCATATAGACATGATCTCATACCATCCATCCATGTTTCTAAGTCTGCGAAGTCTCATCATATACCTCCAAATTAGTTATGTATTCTCCTAGATAAGAAGTCAAAAACGAAAAAAGACACATTCCATTAGTAGAATGTGTCTCCTTGGCATATCCGATGATAAAAGTACAGTCCTGTCGTGGGACCTTGTTACCATCCGAATACAGTATCTGAAATAATGCATTTCAAGCATAACCCCGTCTTCGCAAATTATATGAGTGCGAAGAAAATCAAACGTTTTTCATATTAACTGCATTATATCATTGCTAAAAAATCGGGTAAAGAACTATCATTCTCTTCATACCAAAACTAGTCTGTTTGGTATGAATCGATCTAATGATTCAATATAAAAAGAAGCGACATTCAAACTATCGTCGCTTCTTTTTTGGTTTGTTTCTTATGGTTGCTTAGTTACTTGAATGTAATCGAAATCAGGGACCAACGCGCCCGCGATATCCGACATCTGTTGCTGATCTTCTTGATTCACTTTCACATATTTCACTTGAATATCGCTACCTTGATCTACCGCTTGTTTAAACTTCCAAGCATATGGGTCATTAAGGTCGATATAGATCTGATTTTTACTATTCCAGTTAAGAGACAACAAGTAACCACGAAGGGCATATTCTACTCCATCCACCTTTAACGTTAAGCCAGCAGCTGTAGTGGAAGAACTATCTAATTGGAAACCATTCGCAAAGGAGAGAAGAACTTTTCCACTTGATTGGGAATAGCTTGCCGTTGGTGTTCCTGAATCAGGAAGTTGTGAAATAGATTCAAATACGATCTCCGATGGATATGTGTCATTGGCCCAATCCACTACCCCATTCGAATTAAATTTAAGCTTTGCATCTCCCTGTGGAAGCGGCGTATCAAATTTGAGCGTATAAGATATATACGATGTACTGTAACTGTATCTTATCGTGTTTGGCTGGTAATCCACATTGGCAATTTGCATCGCAAAGCGCGCCTTAGAAGCATCATCCGTGTTGAAACTAGGATTTACATATGGATCCCAACCCGGTTCGATCTTCGCCAAAACGGTGCGTCGATCTGAACTCAGCGTAACCTCAGTAAACTTTGGACTTAGAGATAAGATTGCAGCATTAGAGTAGCTTTGTGCTTTATTTTTTGCATCACTAATATCCTGAATCGCCGTACCGTTATAGCTAACCTTTAACATAGCCAAATCGTTTTCTGTAATGCCGCTAACCATTAGCTTAACGTATGAAGGTTGTGACCCTGATGTTTTACCCGTGTTAAATATGCTTACGGACTGCACTTGACCTGCACTTAAGGTAAAATCCTGTGCAGAAGGAACACTACTAAGATCAAGTATCTCGTTGTAATAGATATAAATGGAATTTAGGGCATCGTTAATATACTTGGTATACGTCATAGGAGGCTGCGTATCCAAACTACCTACAACCGCCTGATCGAATTGAATTCGGGTCACTGCGCTAGATGTGTATTGGTTAGATGAATCTACAATAACAAATTCCACTTTGGCTTCTGAAGTACTGTCACGTGTGATATTAACACCTGTGTCAAAATCCTGGATTTTGTTCACTTGATCCGCATTCAATTGGAAGTATGGCCATCCATCTACATAGATAATTTTATTATTTTCACCGGAATGTCCTTCAAGTATAGATTTTACATCCGATTTCCAGTTCCCATTAATGACATTGACGACCATGTATACTTCCGCAGGTGAGTTGAGAGCGTACTTCACATGAATCGTACCATTTTTAATATAAGCTTGAGGGTAACCATCTACGAAATATCGATCAATGTAACCGTCAATCCCCACATTATCAGTGCCGACCGCTCTCACCGTTAGATCATACTCGCGAGTACCAATAGCGCTACCACTAAGCACAGCAGTCAATTTTACGAATTTGTCTTCATTTTCGTTTCTTGTGACCGCCCCACGGTTTGTTATTACTGTTTCATCACTCGTTGACCACGTGATGACTACCCCTGGATAAGCAGCCATGGTAGTAGGCAAAGATAAGCTTCCTACAATATTGTTCTGATCCGAATTAGCCCCAAGGAAAGTCTTCTCTACCGCAGCAAAGATCTCATCTGCGCTTACTAATGTTTGAACAGGTCCAAACGCTGCACTGAGTGCTGAACCACTCACTTGAACTTCATCTGCAGAAGTGTTTACCCGAATATATTTCCCACTGTCAGCTTCCGTTAACGTATAGGTAGACAGTGTAGCGCCATTGATTGCACTGTACAGCCCGCTTTCCGAATCAGAACGATACCATTGGTAAGTTAACTCCTGATTCACAGGATCACCATCATATTGAACTAATCCTGCAGTTAACTCGGATCCAATCTTTTCGTCACCCGTAATTGACCCAATGGTATTTAAGGAAACCGTTCCATTTGGCCGGAATGTGATTGTCATAGATGTTTCTGAATAGCCTTCTTGTGAAATCACTAACTGATGTTCTTCAATGTGCTCCGGTTGATTCATGTTCAGTTTTAGCAGGAAACTCGCTTCGTTTGCCTGGTTCAGCCCTGCTCCAAATTCAGGGGTGTACGGTTGCCCGTCTACAGTCACTTGCACACCGGAAACATCGGTTAATGGGCTCCCGCTTGCATCCGTTAACGAAACTACGGTATACACGGAAGACGTGACAGTTCCCTGTAATGCTTGTGATGCCGTTACAGCAACGTCATAGTGATTGTCTTGAATCATGGATTTCCCATTGCTCGCGATCGATACGGCCTCACTATTTGCTTTTGTTTCCTCATCGACTTCAGCTGCTGGATCCGCAGTTAATCCATCATATTTAGAAAGCTCAAGACCAAGAGAAGGTTCCGTCACGGTTATCGTTGCAGTAGAAGTAAACCCACCCTCTTCTGTCGTTGCGATGACCTTCCCTGTACCTGCATGGAGAGCAGTAACTAACCCCGTATCCGATACACTTAGAACAGAAGAGCTATCTTCTGCAACTTTCCAACTCACTTTGGAGTTTGTCGCACTCAGTGGTGTAACGGTTGCTGAAAGTTGTTTAGTCTGACCCGTAACCAGGGAAACCGAAGCGGGAGAGACGTTCACGCCAGACACAGCAATATTCTGATTACCGTTTCCTGGTGTAGATCCTCCCGAATTTCCTCCGCCTGAATTGCTATCTCCTGTATTTCCGCTTCCCGTTGATCCTGTACTTGTGCCCGTGCTTGGTGCCGTAGTACCTGCAGATGGCGTAGGTGCTGCACCGTTAACCAAAACATTCGAATGGCCAGAAGCCTTATCTATGCTGACATTACCGGTAATCTGCGTATCCACTTCAGCTGTAAATTCCTTGATCGTTCCATTGGCTGTAATTTTAACATCTGCAGCGTGGTTCACGACTTTATTAAAGTTACCATCCAGTTTGATTTCCTGACCTGCTAAAATATTTGCTGGGATCTCAACCGTTTCGAAACCTCCACCCGTGAGGTTCTTCGTAACGACTAAAGCACCACTCTCAAGTACGGTTAAAGAAACAGACGTACTACCTGTAGCCAAAATGCGTACTTGGCCATTGTATTTATTCACTACAAGTGCACCCTGCACAGTTACGTTATTGAAGATAATGGAGTGTTCCCCGCCGCCTTGAACGTGAACGTTACCTTTAATCTTCACATTATCCAAAGTAACTTCGCCTTCCCCAACCCCTTGGGTCACGTACAGATCCCCGGAGATGGTCATATCCTTTAGAGTCACATCTGGCGTATTGACTACCACGTTTCCTTGCACATCTTGTGTGTAGGTCCCCTTTGTGGTAATTAGGGTTTGAATAAGGTGATCAAACAGCGTGACCGCTTCCGCACGGGTAAGACTGGCTTGTGGACCGAATGAACCATCTGGACGGCCACCAATGACGGATGCTGAAACCAGACTTTGTACGGATTCTTTTGCCCATTCAGCAATTTGATCACTATCACTAAACGTAACAGGATTTTGACTGTCACTTGTCTGGAAAGCTCCAGCTAGTAGTACTGACGCTTCCTGACGTGTAATCGTCTTGTCCGGTAACGCATTTCCGTTGACACCATTCAGTACGCCAGCTTTATTCAACTTAAGTATGGCGTCGGTATACCATTGCTCTGCATTTAAGTCTGAGAAATTATTACTACCTTGGTCTATGTATTTCATAATGTTATCAATCATCTTCGAGAATTCAGCTCTCGTTACAGGTGCGTTAGGTCTGAAATTACCGTTATACCCTTGAACAATTCCATAATCGTTCCACTCTTCAATGGCCTGCTGACCCCAGTGGCCTGAGATATCTTTTAACGTGCTTGTTGTTTCTTTAGTCAAACTAGTGGTTGTAGCACCGAAAACAGGTGCTGCACTTGTTAACATCATGGCAGCTGCTAGACCCGTGCTAACCATTTTCTTTGAAAATCTCTTCTTCATTCTACGTACTCCTTCTATCTGAATTTAAGTCAAGCTAGTATGTACTCCTCCAATCTATATGTCATAGTCCATATGTCTTAGTTCTATTTGCCTCAATATACTATAATGTAGTCTAAAAGACATGTGTAACTTTCATATTAGACCTTTACTCAACTAAAAACAATAGAAATGCATTAATATTTTTCATTCTTTGTACTTTGTTTCCAATAGTTATTTTTTAAATTTAAATATAATCAGTAAGTGAATCTTTAGCGACTCTATCTTAATTTCGAATCAGCTGAAAAGTTTCAAGGTTTGCTAATTATAATTGAATTATAATTTATAATGAACTGCTTATCTTGAATAAAGAATCTTATAAAAATCAATATTTTTTGTAGTTTAAAGCTGTTACTCTCGATTTGGGAATAAACACAAAAATCCACAATACGTGCTGAACGCGCGTGTTGTGGATTTTTCTATGAAGATCGTTTAAGTCTTAGGTACTGTTGATTTGGAGGAGTATACATCATTATTAATATGTATTTCGATTATACTAAGATAATTCAGAAATGGAGAACGGCCAGTGAGTACTTTGCTCTGAACAACTATATTGGATTATCGGGGTATTCTTTCAAGTACCTAGATAATACATTTTGGGCAGTTGTATCTTGAGGAGTCTCATTTAGATACTTGTAACTCCAAATGATAAGTTGGTCGTTAAAACTATAATTAGTATCAAACCATTTTGTATAATCAAAGTGAACTTTTAATTTTCCTGACCTTTCTAAACTTAAAGTAAAAGAATACCATAAATCTTGACCTTCTATTTTAAAGTTTTCTCTAACTTCTTCTGCAAATAATAGAAGCTTTCTTTTCTTTAATTTGAATTCCCTCTCATTCACTTGATACATTAAAGGGATCTCAAGACTGTATACATACCTATTCGGGTCCTCTTCTGATTGGTAAAAAAAATAGGTGCCTCCACCATCTTCAGAGATTTGAGCATAGAAATGAAACTTACCCCAAACCTCCGGTATCATTTCATTGACAGTGTCAGCTATCTGCCGGTATACATTATTAAGTGTTTTTTTCAATTAATGCTACCTCCTGAATCGCTTTAAATGCAGATCGCACTTCTTTTTTTGTTAGCAATGCTAGACAGAACTTTTAATAGCAAACTAGAATATTAATGAAACTTGGCTACGTGGTAGGATTCAATCTATTAATTCATAATAATAAACCCAAATATCACGGTCGTTATTGCTCCTCCATAACAAGTATAAGCTAAAGAACGCCAGAGGGGACCTCTGGATCCGGCTCTAAATCCAAGTACCGCAAAAGCTAAAGTGAAGCCCCAAAAAACTAAAGGTGCAAATCGTGAATGTGATATGGATACTCCCAGTACAGATCCGAGTACCAAAGATAACGGAAGAGCCCATAATAATTTTCTCTTTAACATTTAGTTAACCTCCGATAAGTTATTATATTACAGATTGGATGATTCTGAATTATAATAAGCACAGTAGTTTATTCCAAGAATTGAGAGTCTCGAGGTTTTTCATTGCCTATATACATAAGCCACTTCAATGATTATCAGTAAATAACGGTACAATATGTTTTACAATCAATTCAATTCTATTTTTCGCACGTGGCATAAAACGAGAGGCGATAGCAACCACCATATTATGCTTTGTAGATACAAAAATCGCGTTTCCACCATCGCCCAAAGCTGTATAACAACCTTCTTCCTTATTGCCAACAATCCACCATAGATATCCGTATGGTAACTCTCCCCATCGACTGTTTTCTTGGGTACTGTCTTTAATCCATTGAGAGGATAGAAGTTTCTTGCCGTTCCAATTCCCTCCGCTTAAGTATAGCTGACCGATTTTTGCCATATCCCGTGGTGATAAGGTAAGTCCCCAACCAGCAGTATTCGTGCCTTTGGGATCAACCACCCAACCTTGAACATGCCTATCCTTAAGAAGCGCAAAATACTCCTCTTTGCGATTTACATTCGTATTGTGAGGTGCTTTAATTCCAAGTGGGCTAAACAAATTCTCTGTGGCAAAATCAAGCACCGGTTGGTCTGTCGCATTTGTGAGTATTCCTGATAAAATCTGAATGCCGATGGTGGAATATTTAAACACTCCAATAGCGCTTTTACCGCCTAAGAAGTCCAGTGCAGCTTTTGTCCAATCCTTGCTTGTATAAACCTTTGTGTATGGCTCCGACTTGTACTTGTGTGGTGCTGTCATTGTGAGAATGTGTTTTATTGTGACATGCTGTATCGTTTTTTCACCGCGCTTGATCTTGTAATCAGGAAAAAATTCCAATACTTTTTGGTCTATGCTTTCGATATAGCCTTTATCTATGGCAATACCAATCAGTGTAGAAACAACACTCTTTGTCACGGATGCAATATGAATAGTATCTTCAGCGGTGTGGCCGTCGAAATAACCTTCATATACCTTTTCTCCGGCCTGCATTACGACAATACCAGTGATATTAGCATAGCCTGCTTTGATAATACTTTCGAAATCTGTAATTCCTACACTCATAGTTTTTCTCCTCTCAAATAATACATCCATGTCTAAGAAGAGCATATTATGAACTAAAATTTATTGCGATAGTCGCATCATCAATATTACGAGGAAATTCACTAAAGGACTGGATGAACGAAATTCTTGACTCTTCGTGTATTATTATTTCAGCAACGTTCAGTTAAGCCACAAAGAAAAGAGGACCAGAACTAAATGGCCCTCAGTAATAAGGTAAGAATATGATTCGTTCTCCAATAGTAAGAATTCTACACAGTCTATAAATCTGAAGAATGATCTATGTTTTCCAGCAATATTCGCTCTTTCCGGATCCAGTATGTCTTACTTTCCAATTGTTGCTTACGAGCAACCACGTCCCATTGCAGAACTAGCTTTGACTGCATCTTTAAATTTGTGAGTACCAAACAATGGTACTGTGACTGCACCAAGAAGCGAAGTCCTTTCCAAAAAACCTAGATGACTAAACTAGGTTAATGGCATCGTTACAACAGCTTGAGTTACACCCCCTACTGGAAAGGATCAGATATCTTTTCCCATTGGCCTGTAAATACGTCAACTTTGATCATAAATTTATGATTGGAACGTATAACCTCCCCCAATACGTGTCCATCACCTAGAAAGCCAGTAATCCAATCTTTGCTTGCTGGCTTCAGACCAGCGGCCTCAAGTATAGGCTTTCCCAGTCTGTAGAGTTCGGTCATATATTTTGTACCGTTGCTAATCTGAAAAAGGTCAGGTGCATCTACGTTAGCAAGACTTTTAAGCGGACTACCCGAAGTGGTATCATGTACCGTGCCTGTCATCGGGTTAATACTTATCATCATGGACTCGCCGTCTCTCGAATGATTGGGGTAACTAGTGACATATTGATTATCTTTACGATCAACAATCCAGTCTCCCTCGGGTAACCATTGATCCAGCATAGATCTCACATCCGCTTCGCTGAATGGAGGCTGAAGAAATCCGCTATAAAATAAAGTGAAGTTTTCAATGGTGAGATCGCTATTATAATCGACTACAACCCTCACTGGAAATTCACTCATCGAAGCCTGACCAGCTAGACTGGCTCTCAAACGTCCATTCTGAATCTCATAAGATACGATAGATCCGAAACTAACCCGCTCTCCCCATGATCCGATATCGTAGTCATACACTTTACTCAGATGCTTACCGTCCAATTCCGTATCTATATAAGTCTTACCCGTTTGGTGCTTTATGGATGAGTTTAGTTTGTTGTTTAACCTTTGCACTGGATCCTCGACATTCAGTTCCTCAAGAGAGTTTGGATCCAAGATGTGGACCTCATTGATAGCAACCCCGGTACCCGTTCCAGCATTCATACGGATAACAATTTCTTTGGTACCATCTGCATTCACATCGATTTCTTCAATGATAGGAGGACGTGAAGTATCCACCACGGTATTCCATAGAAACGATTTCTTCAATTTCCCTCGCATGTCTACGGTAATATTTCTTAGCAGTTTGTCTTCTTTTATTGATGAGATAGATATAACAATCCCATTTTTTTCGTTGAGTATTAAGCTCTTACTATCCTTTTTCTGTTTTTTGTTTGCATTCTTACTAATCCCTGACTCTTCTCCGTTAGGAGCGTCATTCGATTTAGAGTTAGACAATGTACAACCGCTACATAGCAAAGTAAAAGCGACTCCTAGTATTGTTGCTTTTACTATATTTTGTTTTATTATGAACGTAATGATCATCAACTCCCTTGTATAGATGCTGTAGGCCCTATCTTCAGTATTGCCTATAGTACAGAACGCAATAGGTAAAATAATGGTTGTTGAATTTTTCTTAGTAGATCAATTAAGAAACGATCTATACATATGTAGTAGGGCTTAAGAAGTCCTCGCAAATTGCCAAATACCACTAATGATGCTATCACTCTAAATGCGACTTTGATTTTGGTTCCTCAATAAATAAACTTTTATTATGACAACAAGCTAAGTCTGGTTACTTATAGTTTCTGTTCTGATATTGAATTCAGGTTCATATCTTTTAGGTGATGGAGTTGTTTTAAAACATGTTAAAACTTTTTCTAAACACCATCAATTAAGACCATAATTTAATATCTTTCTTTAACACTATAGGTCAAAACCTTTAGTTAATACCTTTTTAGGACCCTCCCAAAACCCCTTAAAACCCTTGTTACATAAGGATTCTTGCATAAGCATAATTTTGCAAAAAGATAAGAAATCCAATGTTACACTCCACTCAAACTTAAACCCACGACCGAGTACTATCTATCAACGACTACATAAACTATATCCCTATGCTAGTAAACGATACACCCTTTCAATTATACAATGTCAACAAAGAATATCTCTTTATCCAAGCTAATGAACACGTTATCCACAGACATTTTAGGGAGTTAATCTTAAATCAGATGAAATCTTAAGGATGGACAAATATACAAATTAAAATTCTTTTATGGGTTTTCAACCTGCTTTCAATTTATGACATGACAAATAGCAGTCACTCTACTGTCTATAGTAGCCACTGCATCAAAAGTTAAATGAGTAGAATAAAGAGCAATTCAAAGAAGCCTAACTTATCTTTAAAATTAGACAGCTTTACTCTTTTGATTCAAAATATACTTTTCAATTTCAAGTTTAATCTCCAGAATAGGCGCTGGTAATGTTTTTATTTGATAATGACGTTCAACAAACCATTCTGGGTTTTGTCTAAAACGAATGAGCCAGCAGTGATGTATGCGACGAAGCTTATCCCAAATTTCGCGCTGTTGTTCCTCAGCTCCCTCTATCAGTTCTTGATTTATCTCCAAGAGCGCATCATTAGCAAACAGCTGGGTTTCTGCCATTTGTTTCTTCTGGTGTACCACTTCAAGATCCATTGATAACTGTACCGCATAATTTAGCTCGGCTGATTCCATTACTGATCGGAAATAAGCACTGATTTCATCTAATTCATTTTTCTCATCTGTAACGATATACTCTGAATCCTCTCGGTAAATCATATTCAAGAAGGTTTGAGAGCGCATTTTATTGAGTTGAATGTTAAACAGAGCTGTATCAAAGATTTCAGTAGCATATTCATATCCAAATTTCGCATAGTAGTCTTCCATCACTTTGGCGATCTGCCACACTGCTTTACGTGATAAAAATTCACAACAAAAACGATGCTTCTTCAGCTGTTTAAAAACCCACAGCTCTGCACCCTCGGAGTAGATCTCCCCCATATCAATCCATTTTTGATGAACATGGAGTACTTGAAAGTTTTCGGTATGTATTTTAATGTTCAGATACTTGGAAGCCTTGATAAGAACGTTTCTCGCTTCCTTAGGCGTGCGAATATTAAGAAGGCCGGTTGGACCATAAAGATCATTAAGATAACCCCAGCGAAAGTTACCTGGGATGTAAATCAATTCTTTACCGACGTAATGAAGAACAAAACGTTGGACATTACGATCCTCTGCGAGGAATTCATCGCAAGTGAAAAATGCAAAGTTTTTCGCATAGAGGTTTTCTTTTGAAACCTCTGCTTGATCTTGAACAAAGACATATTGATTAAAGAACAGAGTTCCAGCGTCATTATAATGAATAACGCCCTCAAACTCTAATTTTTGAAGTAGGATTCGAATACGATACGTGGAGGTGCTCATTCGCTTAGCAAGTGCGGTTAAGGAAAGTGGAACTTCCCCGCCATATGCACAAACGGTACCGAGCAGCAATTTCAGTTTGAATAACAAACGAGTATCATTTTGGAGTGTGCGTGCGTCAAATAAATCAGGATGATGTTTCATGTTCTGCCGCTCCTTAAATCCAACCCGAAAATGGCATAGGAAATAAAGGGTTTTGGCTTTTTTTTCTGAAAAAGACATGCTATAATTGAGCCATATCAGTTAAAGAAGCAACACCAAGACCCGATCTCTCGAATTCTACTAAATGCCAGGTCGCCAAACTTAGCCATTTAGTAGAACCTGTGGTTGGGTTCTTTTTTGTTTTTATTTCGACGGTACATATCGAGTTTTCTTTATGTATTACACGGATCTTCTAAGCTTTAAGCCATTATAGCATTGAAAAATTTGATGGTAAATAGAGGTAGGTTGAGCGGAGATTTGGGGAATTTATGAAATATCCTATGAAATATAAGGCCCTAAAATAGAGCGGAGATTTGGAGAATAAATTCTAATCCCCTGTTCTGACAGTGTTTTTTCAGGATGATTGAATAGAGAAGTTTTTTTACTGTATTTACAGCGGAAATTTGGGGGAATTAATTTGAATTTCTAATATAGATGATCACATTTATATGCATAATGATAATACTAAGCGGAGATTTGGGGAATTATTAGTGGTTTTTCACTCTGACAACTCGTTTTCTTCCCCAAAACTATTAAAAATAAACATAGATTTATGAGATTTTCATAAGTTGAGCGGAGATTTTGATAAGAAATTTTAATCTAGCGGAGATATGGGGGATTTTCTCGATTATAGCGGAGATTTGGAGTACTTTTCGTTCTAATCTAAAAATTCCCCCACGTTTTGAGCGGAAATTTGGGGGAGAAATTGATAAGTAGTTCTGGAGAAGGTATAGATCCACTCTACTATTTTGCATTGCCCAAGACTGTACAAGCTGAAGATAGTTCGCCGCATGATCAGGAACTGTCCTCTATACTTAACAACATCCAGAATCCTCTAGTAAGCGATTCGACAAATCATTTAGACTAACTAGCGTCTCTTCAATTTCCTTGAATTCCACAGACTGACGCAACACCGTTACATCGACCGTGGAGGCCCTAGAGAGAATCGTCTCTACCTTCTCCCTTATGTGGCCAATGCGCAGTTCGGCTTGCTGTACCGCGTTCACACTATCGCCGGCCAGTTTGTGCACTTCGTTGGCTTCAACTTGGAACGCTCTGCCTGCACGTGTTACTTCAATATCAGCATGCAAACAAATCAACAGTAATGAAGTTGAGATTTCTATGATCGAAAAATATACAGGACAAAGCTACGAACAGTCACCACCACTCCCATTTAAAGTTCCCCGGGTACTTTTCGCTTTTGTAGATAACCACAAAAACGTTTTTACACATAAATGACACTAGTTCTTGATTCTAACGGTAGCAGTGACTTGAGGAGGATACGACTTTATAATTGATCCTTCCATACTTAATTCAACAATATCACCTATTGCTATGGTGTCATTCACATACTGACTGCCTGTTTTTAACTAACGTTGACCATAGGGATCGTTCCAGAAATGCTGACGATCCTTTTTTGTATAACTTTATGAAGGCAGAAATAAAAAAGAAGCTCAGTAGGTATGTGTAATTATTCATGCCTCGCAAACGCCATATTATAATTTTTTTATGTACATTATTAAGGCTACTTATGTGCAATGCTGTCATTATGTACATTTTACGTTAAGACGTTTTCTCCAGGGCAGACAGGGCTTTGGATCAATCTTATATTTATGTACATTTGATTTTATAGAGATACCTTTAATTCAAATATATAATTCAGATGGCTAAATGGACCGTCAGCAGTTTCTCATAACGTTGGATTGATTAACATAAAAACACCTCCCCTCGATTATACCGTTGGCATTTCCGGTGAGAGGCGGTAAGTTTTGTAAACAAGATGAGTGGAAATCAAGAATATCAAGATGGTAACGTATAGTTATCCTAATATGGCTTCTAATAGAGAGGTAGCCAATGTATGAAAAAATCCAGAAAATTTATTTCATTAACTCCCAGTAGTTTAGCATCTGACTTGTCTTTATATTATTTTATGGTTTAGATACCTCTATTTCTTCATCATCAAGAATATTAGGAAAACTGAAGAAGAAATACATTTTACCATTTTCCTTAGTTGTAACATTTGGCAACTGTTTTTCATTATTTAAATGTATACTGATTGAGTCATAATCCCCTAAATTAACAACCCCACCCCAGACAGGAATTTGCCTTAAGTGATTATCCTTGTATGTTGGATTAAACGTTTTAAATAATTCAATGTCTGGAGAATCTATCTTTTGTGTATATAATCCTGTTTCATTATGATACATTGACCACAATTTAGAACCTTCTTCAGAACATACTTTTTATGATTTTTGGTGGCCATCAATCCAGGGATACACTAGTTTTGATACTTACGACTTATTGGTTTCCACCGCTTCAAAAATGAAATATGTTTGGGTTAAAAACGGAACTGTTTGGCAATTAAAGGTTTCTTCAAACAATGTGCAAACTATAGAGGTTCATACAGAAAGAGGATACAAAAACAATAAACTTACCTCTGCTACTTAAAAACTATTAATCAGAATGCTTGGGGTGAGCTATATAACCAAATTGAAACTCTAGCTGTTTCAGAAGGAAATACTCAACTTAAAGACCCTGTCAGATCTCTTATTTATAGAAATGATGCCAAACAAGAAGTATTAACTGTATTCCCCTTATTATGCTAGTGGTCCACTTGAGCTGTTTCCTTAAAACATATAAAGAAGACCAATTAGGTCTTCTTTTTTTATATACTATGAGGTATAAATTTAAATAAAACAGTCGCATTTAATGAATTAACCTACTAAAAATAAACTGCTACTCTTGTTTTTAATTGTCTTAACGTCGGCCCGTTCAAGCATCTTTTGAACTGAACTCTTGGTTATATCCATCTCCAATGCAAACTTATCGAAGACTGAAGCACAATCCATATCGAAGTATGTATGCTTGTTTCTCTCTCTTGCTCAGTGTGACCAGCGCATCATCTATCTGGAACCGTTCATGGTCTGATAAAGTTGTAGGGCTTCCGCAAGCTGGCTTTTGCGTATGATTGCATTCGAAGTGGATCAACCAACAGTGTAAGTTGATTTTACTAGCCTGCTTTTTCGTTGTACAAGAGCAGTCGCTCACATTAATCAGCTGCTTTCTTGGTATTATTGAGCTATCGTTCCCCATTATTGTCTGCTAGCCGGTTCGTTGATAACAGCTAATCGATAAGTAAAAGACTTTGATATAAATGCTGAAAGTTGGGAATATGTTCACTTGTGTTCCTTTCATATTTGTACGTCCTTCCATTGACATATTTCTAGTAGAAAAATTCTAAAGTCCCAAAATCCAAATAAAACTCAGTAACATAGGTGTAACGAATGGTACTGAGAAATTTATAGTCATTTAGTGGAATTAAAAAAAACTTACTTTCTTGCCTTAGGAATACCTACTACTAAGCTAAGGATAACAAACAAGTGGTCTGTCAGGGCAGGAGGCTCGTTTTCGATTTATATCCACTCAATAATAAGCTCACTCCATTATAGAGTGCTTGATCGTAAAGCATACTTACAATACATTTATTTTAGATAACTCTTAAACTATCCTACCCGTTAGCTTAACTTGATTATCTACTTGAACTAGCGTTAAGCGCTCTAATTGAACTTGCTTCAACTTCCGTGCACTATAAAAAAACAGGATCAGCTTGATTAGAGCTATTAGCTGATTTTTCTATATATAACAGATCGCTTTATAAATAAATTCATAAAAAAATAGAGTTAGTATACTAACTCTATTCAGCGAAATATTAAAAAGGTAGGCTCAGTTGCTCTGGATCATTCATGAAATGATTGATTTGTTGATCCCCTAGCAAATCCTCAGCCTCGTAAGGTTTGACAGGAAGAAAAGTAATGTGGAAAACATCTTTCTTTCGTACATAAGACTCAACAGTGACTCCGTGGTTAACAAAGTCATTTAAGCATTCTTCGATAAAAGTCAGATTAATATCTTTTCTTTTACTACGAAACTGTATCTTGTGAATAAAATAGGTGTAATCGAATTCAGCAGTATATCCTGATTGCCGCAAGTAGCATAAAAATCTCTCCTTCTGCAAAGGGAAAATTAAATGCTCCGACATCCGATTTTCGAAATGAATTAACTTATCACTGTAAGCTCGAACGACCTGGCCCATCATGTAGTTTTGGTGAATGTCCTCTGCGATCGTGATCTCTGCCATCTCACCATCACCAAATTCAGTAATGTGAAGCCGGTCAAAAATCCCAAATACTAAGGTTTCATTTTCCGTAAGTACGTTGAATTTAACATTAGCAAGTTTAGTCAAACGACTCTTTACCGAAAGATAGTTACTTTTGTTATCCGATCCGTGGGTCCTTCTTACCAAATCCCCGATCGTTACATAAATTTTTCGTTCTTCAAAAAATAGTTTACGATCTCGCATCGATAGCACAGCTCTAAACAGTTTTGAATCCGTTTCATCAATGGCACGCAAAATTTGATCCTCATTAATAATTTCTTGATTCACGAGTGTTAGTAGTGAATAGTTTTCATCGGGCTGATATTCACTGATATAGTGTAATTTATTATCAATAACTACACTCTTTTTGGTTAATTTCATCCGTGACCATCCAGGATTTACAGCGGCATGGTCCGTATAAACCAAGGGTTGATCAATAATGATTTTGTTAATGTTCCCGTCGAAGTTTTTAATAAGAATATCTGCGATGGTTACAATCGTATCTGATTTTAAAGCTTTCTTGATTTGTAATGGGGTCTTATCTTTGATATATAGGAAGTCGATAAGTCTAGAAGTTTTATCATTTGCCCAGGTGGTAACCTCTTCAACACGTTTTGCATTTAATTCCTCTAGCGTATCCACTTCATAGATCTTTTTAAACTGATCCATGCCATACATCTCAATAAGTTCATTTGCAAGATCAAGTTCCTTTACAACTTCAACTCGCTTGTTTTTTACTTTAGATATATTAGAAAGCTCTTGAAGAGACTTTAGCCAGCGTTTCTTGGTTTTTTGCAGTTCTTTAAAGGTATTTCTTCTTACTTCATGGATGTTGGCAGGTGTAAGCTCAGTAGAAATGATGTCATGTAGAAAATCTCTAATGTTTCCTTCATTTAATTTATTGTAGAGCTCTTCACATCTCAGGCCTAACTCATCCACAACTTGATTGATAAAATATTGGGGTACATGTTCCTCCATCAAAGCGGTTCACCTCCAGCATTATCATAACATAATGATCTTAATAATAACTCTTAAAATGTGTGGTAGTCGATAGAGCTTTACTCGAAATCCGTAAAAGCTTGAAAAGTAAACATATAATATTTTCTACTATAGATGTTTACAGTTATTTTTCAGCGTAAAGATTTTATTGGCTAAAAACAGTTTATCATTCTCTGAGGTTTTTCGAACCCGTAAGTGAATTCGATATGCTTGGTGATGTACACCATGTGAATATCCTCCCCCATTGTACCCGTATTGACGATCGCTCTATTACTTCCGGTCTGATATTTTTTAAAACTTAATACCATATCAGTGTGTTCTCCAAAGGAAACTGATTTGTGCACAGACAACAGCAAGAATTCCATTTACCCGATACCAATATTTTAATTAATATACTATAATAATAGTATATATGTATGATGACACAATCTACTGATAACGATGGAGTAACTACTCGATGATTAGAGGTGCTGCCTACAAGTTATTTGAATTATACTATCACAGGATTAATTTAGATTAAGTGAAGTAACTACTTCTCTTCAATGTTGCCTTTCTAGGCGTCAACTAAAGGAGATTTTCTATGTATGAGAAAAACCTAAAGGGCTCCCCTCATAAGCTGTTATACTACCGTTACCGACCCACGGGTGCTGAGGAATCAAGAATCAGGGTTGTGAATGATGAGGAGCAAGCTTATATCAAGAAGGAACTCGAGAAGATCTACATACCCGAAGAAGAAATAAGAAAGTTCTCTTTAGACAAGCATGGTCAACCTATTCCACACGTGGATGGTCATATGACGATTATTAGTAATTACATATGGGATTATTGGGGACATTTTTTCAGTGCTGAAGGCGTGGCCTTATATGGACATCTCAAGCGATTCTGTTACGGTGACAAAGATTATTGCTGGCCAGATTTGAAACTGATTTCCCAGAAGATGAATAAGAGTCGCAATACGGTTAAAAAGGTACTTGGAGTCCTAGAAAAGTATGGTTTTGTCGTCGTCTTCAATGTCCAAAATGCCGACAAGAACAACTTGGAGGAAAGTCCACTGTATAAAGTCCGTAAGAAGGTTCCTTTCCTGCCTGTTGAGTTATATGAAAAGCTACCAACAGAGCTGAGACTGGATCACGATCGATACATGCAGAGAATTGTTGAGAATTTAGATGAGGTCATACATCTTGATCCTTCTGTCGATTTTACAGAGGTATATGACAATGTAATCCGCAAAGGGACTGTAGTACGAAAAGAAAAAACAGTCCAGAAGCTACAAAAAGAAACTCAAGCGAAAATCAAGTCACTTGAGATGGAAATAACGGATCTGGATAGAAGTCTTTGGAATGAAGTTCTTATCATTTTGCAAGCGAAAATGACAAAACCCTCTTTCGATACCTGGTTTAAACATTCATTTTGTATTAAACGTGGTCGCACTGTGACTGTCTATTCTCCAACCCATTTTGCTTCGGAATGGCTGAGCAATCGAATGAATTCCTTAATTCGCGATGGATTACTTCAGGTTGACCCACACGTAGAGCAAATCCAATATGATTATCTTCATCAATAATGGCCTCATCATAATAAGCACATAGGACATGCCTGCAGAGGAATTTTGCAGGCTTTTTGTATGCTTTTTCTTGAGAGATTTTGACCTGGATGGAGCGAATATGCATAAAAATACTCGTAACCATTACTTCTTCTTATCAACCAAGTCTGACCATGGACTGCCTGCATAGTGTCCATTAGTTAACTAAGGCTGCTTCTACATCTGTGACACCCAGTATCTCTAATTATGAGAGGCAGCATATAAAATGATGAGAAGCTACTTTTCAAAGAATAGATCGCTGTCTTTCAATTTTTGAGAAGCAGCGTATCTCAACAATTGACAAGCGATAGATGAATAGAATTGCTGTCTCTCATATTTTGAGAGACAGTATCTCAAAAAAAGATAGTCCTGTGGGTATCTCAAAAATTGAAGCACGCCTCTTTTCATTCTGAGACACTATGTCTCAAAACTCGAGATACCCCTTCTCAAAGATTGAAGGTCCCCCTCTCAAAAGCTGAGAATAAATAATAACAATCTTTAATCTTTAGAAATAAGATCAAATAAGAAAGTAAATGGAAGAACAGATTCATCACAAAAAAAAGCACAGCTGGGTAGCTGCGCTTTTTATTATTTTTTACTTTTTTGAATTGTTAAATTCATTAAGCAGTTCATCTAACTCTTGCGAAATCTTCAGTGCTTCTTTAGACTGCAAACCATAACGTAAGCTTTCTTTGTACAGTTCTATTCGCTTCAGCTCTATTTTCTCTTGTATAGCGGTATCCTTATCCACGATGTGACCTCCCATTGAATATGATGTATCGGTTGTTCCGATCCCATAGTTATCTATTCCAATGTTGGTCATCATGAAGAATGCCTGAACGATGTAGTGCTTGCCACCAGTTACGGAAAGCATCATTAATGTTTTGACGTTCTTCATGTGTTGGATAAGGCCCACCGAATCCTGTACCTGAGACTAAATAGGAATTGGTCATCCTTTTCTCACTCAGTTCGTCTTCAATCCAAGATTCAAAGGCTCTGGCAAAGAGCTCATGCTCTCTTCGCCAGTAAGGACCGCGTTCTTTTGCATCAAGTAGAAAGTTGCTTTCATCTGTAGGAATACCGAATGTAGCGGGAACCTCCATCCCTGCACGTTTCAACATATTACAATACATTAAGCCGATATCATTCCACATACGTGGTTTGATCCGATAGTTACTCTGTTTAAGGGCCATCATCGTAGCGTCTATATTGTAATTATGCTGTTTCAGAAGTTCAGCTACCCTGGCTCGGTATCCGTGTTGCTCCCTGGGGAGAGGATCTGGAACAACAACTTGTTTCAATCCTTCTCCCTCTTTGATCTCATTCATGAGCTCTTGAAAGGCTCTCCCGACATCATGAGGTAAATGGGAACCAGGCACATTTCCGGAGAGCGAAAGCCTTCTTCCATTGGTATATCGATGCGAAACGGAGTATAGATTGAAATCCAATGCATGTGCCCATTCATGACAAAGCGATCCCCCACCTCTTATTTTGGTAATGTTCATGATATTGTTGTCCGGCTCGTAATGAGCCGAGGCAGCGCCAGAACCTCGTGCACCAAACGCAAGTCCTAATAGTCCATAGAATGATGCGGCTTTTAGAGGTAAGTCCAGGATTGTTACAAGATCCGTAAGTGCATGGCCACAGCACAAGACATGATATCTTCCAGCGACATCTTGCACCCACTGACCAAATTGAATTCCCCGGAACCCAAATAGCTCCACCAAATCTTCTGGGCGTCTAACACCAGATTCTTGATTCGATTGCCGGACAACTTCTTCAGGTACAAGTCTTTCCCATTTTACTTTCGTCTCTCTACGCTGCGTTCGTTTCTCTCCCCCTGATTTTAGCCATTTCCAGTCCCTCCCCTGATCAGTGTGAAACGCCTTTTGAATGAGAGATATGTATGCAGGACGCGTACTCCGGGTACCAAGGATCCATGTTTTAAACCGGTCACCTAAAGCTAACCAGAACCGATAATTATCTAGTTCAGGTTTCTCTTGAATTTGGTGTGCGTAGGTTGCAAGCTTAGCTTGGTACACAGATTCGGTTATCTGTTCGATGGCTTCCGTAAGTCTTTCCTTATCTTTGGCATCCGATAGAAGGGCTCGTAATGTCCCAACCGCCTTAATGAAGTCTGTACGCTGCTGAGGTGTATCCTCTGGACGCTGGCAGACTTTCGCCCAAATGAGTTTAATGGCGTAAGCGGCCTCGGAACAAAACCCCTCTGATTTGAGATCTTTTACATCCCAATCTTTTAACAATTCATTTTTATTTATTTTTTGGTATGCAATGGTAGGATCCTCTTCGATCGTTGCCCAGTCTAAGCCGGACTGCTGATTCAGATGTTTTTTAGCACCTTTCAATTCTTCTCCTACGTCATGTACATAGATCTTCCTTGAAGTCTTCTTGGATCCCTTATGTGTAGAGCCAATAGACCGTTTAGCAACCTTAGGGGTGCCGATACCTTGAGATGTAGAATAGTCGAATAGTGAATACTGAGTCATTAAAATTACCTCCACGTTCTCCCGCACTTGGCGGGAATATTTTTCTCCGCCAGTGACTGGGTAACATGGTTTTCTCGAGATTACATGATTTCATCCTCTTAGTTTTGAACGCAAAAAAGGAGACTAAACATACGTATCTCGTATGTGTTAAGTCTCCTGAAATGGTCCATGTTAAGCTAATTTCAAATTAGCAACTCCGTCTTTGTCACATGAAGTGACAAAGAAAATGAATGTTCTTCGTAATATATTCAGTATACCGTAGAGCAGGATGATTGTAAAATTATTGAATCTTTGTGCTGCCGATATAGGTAATACATTATGCATGTATTTTGATGCGTTCCTTTACCGTGAACACAATGACTAAACATCGATTCATCTCGATGCATATGTCACTTCAATAGTCGTATTGCTCAACAATCGCACCCTTTTTCATGAGCCTCATAATAACATACTATGAATTTTTATAGTTATTGATTACAGGGGAAGTTTGTTAGAATTTCCTATTTGAAGGTGTGGATTTTGGAAAAGGACCTAAAAAGCTGCTAAATTGTTTGTCTAGAATTACTAACTAAGGAAGTGACTTATGAGAGAATAGAAACTTGCTTTAATTGGTGTAATTTTTGGAAGCGTAATTGTTGCAGCAGCATTTGCTATTTTTCAAAAAACTGTTCTTGAAGAGCTTAACAATGTTGATAATGCAACTGCTATACTAAATTAGTTTCTGTAGTAAATCAACGTTAAAGCCAAGTACTGTATGTTCATTCCCATTTTCCTCTTGCACTACAGTAAACGGAAAGCCCTGTATGGAATTGATAAGATTTGTATCTACAATCTTGGTAGAACTTACCTCGGTATAATGAATTTCATGATCCTGTAACCATGTTTTCATCCGGGTACAATATACACAGTTAGGCATAGTATAAACAGTTACTTTTTTCATCTTTTTATCCTCCTATAGAAATTATTATAAAACAAAGGGAGTACCCGGATTTGAACCGAGGATTGAGGTTTTGCAGACCTTTGCCTTACCGCTTGGCTATACTCCCATAATCATGTCCAACTATATTATTACAGTGTTAAAGATCCATCTAATTACAACCTTATTTAGAGTTTTTTATATAATTCAATCGTCCGAAATCCATTTCTAAATGCACACTTATGAAGGTGTATGAACCTATTTTTGAGATTCAGTTATTTTAGAGGACAGCGCGGATACAATACATTTTTTTTAATTTCATCACTTGGTAATTAATGAAGAATCAACAATAATTGTTACGAGGATTCCAGAGAGCAATATTAGAAAAGCCAAAAAGCCTATCTTAAGGAATAGGCTTTGTACCCTTTGTTAACAGCAATTATCTATAATAATTAATCTGATTTATTTTTCCAATTATTTTCGCCACTTATTATTTCGTTTAGTATACTCAGTACATCACCATTAGAAGATCATACGGAATGCTGTTCTTTGTTCTCCGCTACAAATTCTAAAAAGCCTGGTACTTTCTCAATATCATATTTATATATTGCTTCAATAATCTTCAAATTAATTTCTTGTTTTAAATCATTTCGATTTTGCAAATGAGTTTGATATAAACTTTTTTGGAGTTTTGGTTTAAATTTCACGATGATTGTTTCAATAGCCTGTGTATCATTTTGCCTTGCTTGCTTTAATAAATTCATTAGACAATCCATACTAACATCCTCCCTTTTCTTGCTCAATATACTTTCTAATCTTTTGTAAAGCTTTTGTACGCAGTTTAGAGACGGACTGTTGAGAAACATTGTTTTTTTGAGCAATCTGAGTATCTGATAATTCCATGATATAAGATTTAACCAGAACCTCTTTTTCTTTCTTCGTAAGTTGTTGTATAGCTTCAAACAACACGGGATCTGAAAACAATTCCTCAAGATGAACTTCCTTCTCCTCATTCCTAACTGAATGATGTTCTAATAAATGTGAGTTTTCCTGATCGTCTAATATGAGTGTAGATCTTTTGCTAATCTTTCTTTCTTTCCTATCAAAGTCAATAGAGGCAAAACGGATTAGCGATAAAATGTATGAGGTAAACCTAATTTCAAAATAAAAAGCGCGAAAACAATCATCAAGTTTTATCATATTCGCTGAAGTGGGAGAATTTATGTAGTCAATGATCATTTGTTTGTTTTTTTCATTATCCATAAAATCTTTTATGATTGGATTCTTTTTATGTTTTTCAATTAATTTTTCCAATTTATTCATATAATTTCCTCCTTAAATGAACTTTATATATAAAAGTGGTGTATCTCTATGGATTAACAACCATAAATAAGAAAAATGGGAACTTATGTTCTTATTATATTACGAACAGGCAATAAAAAAAACCTCCCAATTTGGAAGGTTTTAGGTTACTAAGCTATCAAATTAAAAAATCATTGGACTTAATCTTTGGAATAATATTCGCTAGGAGTTACTTATTACATTGTTCAGGGTTGAAATTACAAGTACAAATGTTTACTCCTAATTCAGCATAACACTCGGTTTCGATATTCTTTAGATGGCGAGCATAATTTTCACAGATCTTCTGGTAAAATTCCAAGTCAACGGGGTCAGTAATGTTGACAATCTTATTGCTAAGTGTCAATAGTTCTAATTTAAAAGAATGATGTCTATCTCTCCAGTGACGCAGACTCTTCTCCATATAAAAACCTCCTCACTATTTACAAATATAAAGTGAAGAGTACAATCTATTTCACAACCTAATGAACCAGCTTTCTCATCGTCTATTAATTATGTATAAGATCCTTATCCAAATAATGAACCTATCTGATTGAAGTCTAGCTCTAGCAAGTTCTGGTAACTCTTCCTAAGATAGTTGAGGTGCTATCGGAAAAGACCTATGGCAGTTTCTCGAAGTAAATATAGTCACCATTAATTAATGGCATTGAACTGAACTTCCAGGGAAATCCCATGGATGGTGGGTCCCCTCGGAAGTTCAACAGTAACTCCACCTACTTAGAAGCAGGTATATCACAAGAGCATCTGAAATGGCAGGACTTTGAAAAGATATTAGAACAGAAATTTTGTAATCCCAAGCTTTATGCCGGTCTCATCTATATTCTGTCTTAATGAAACATTCTGTTGTAATTGTTAATTGCGCTAAAGGAACCTTGAAAAGTTCTTCTTTAATACCATCCCAAAGAATACGCTTACTAAAATCCTATTTAAAA
The DNA here is from genome assembly GCF_047246825.1 of Paenibacillus xylanilyticus. GTDB lineage: Bacteria > Bacillota > Bacilli > Paenibacillales > Paenibacillaceae > Paenibacillus > Paenibacillus xylanilyticus_B. Next base: position 250,663 of record NZ_JBFOLB010000005.1, read on the forward strand.
ATCAATTTAACCGAATAAAGTTACTCTTTATTCCAAAATACAGAAGCAGCCCCACTACTACAAAAGTGACTGCAAGGAATAATCCTCCAAAGATAATGACTTTGTCAGTTGTATTCCACTTTTTCCCCATATAATCCACTCCTTTTTTTGGATTTTCAGGAATCTTTAGAAGTTAATTATAACATATGTCCTGTTTTTTTTCTTGATACTACGGTTGTGATTGATAATTTCAATGACACTATAGTTTTCGAACCAAGTGATTAAAGCATTTGGTCAAAAAACAAATGAGGTGATAAAAAATGAAAATCATCAACAACCTGCAACAAACTCCTGAACGAGCCGAATCTCTGTTTCTCGACCTGTTAAAGGCTAGCCAGTTCGAAAAAGTCAATGAACAGGCCAAAGTGAACCTTCGAAATGAACAACCTATCGAGAAAGTATCGTATGAGATGACACTAGTATATGAGGATCAACCATCTGTAGAGCTTGAGATTTTGTTTGTAAAATACAATGAGAAAACAGTGTTGTCCTTTGAACGAGTCATTAAAGGCACTTCCAATCGTTCACTTGTAGTAACTGGCTACTTCGTTGAAGGCACTAAGCTTCAACAAATTGAAGTGAAAAACAATAATGAACTTCTTGTTACAGAGAGTCCTGCTAGTGAAAACATTTTCTCCTTTATGAACTTGATTCCTGATAATTCGGATATGAAAGTGCAAGATCTATTTGATGGATGTTTGGTTTTCCGTGATGATTACAACAAATCTCACGTGTATAAGCACTGTGGTAAAGCATGTGGCGACGGATCCCCGATTGGTGGCGGTACACCAATTAACAGTCTTGATTACTGCTGCCGAGCACATGATCGCTGTTACTCCAACTTTGGTTTTGATGATTGCGGTTGCGACGATGAGCTTGAAAGTTGCGCAAGAACAGCAACTGATTCCCCAGGTTGGCGCTCTGTCTATATGTGGGCAGGAAGCAAAAGTTGTAAATAATGATTTATTTAATCAAAAATACGCTGAATACTTCAGCGTATTTTTGGCGTGATTTCACTAACGATTTCGACTGCTTCATCGTAGTGTTTCTTTCTCAACAAAATGCTAACATATAATACATTGTGGTGAATGTTTAATTTTACTGAAACATAATCATTATTCACAGAGTGTGCCCAACATAACCAACTCTAGATTCGAAGTGCATATGCTAAATTGTTTTATCGTGTACCAGCCTCCTCTGTCGCTTCAAACTTGGACACGACGGTCAGCATCGCTCATGATATTTCAAACTCATTGTGTGAGGAAAACACCCTTTACTAGTCTATTCCCCTTTTGTTCAAAGTATAAATATCTGATCCAACGTAAACACGGTTTCAGGTGCGGTAATGCCAAGGCCCGTCTTTCTACAGGCCTTGTAAGATTCAGGAGCCCAGAGCCAGCATAATAGCAAAGCTCGAATATCTATAACATAGTTTTTTGAGCACATGCTAATTTGATTTAATGATTGTCATAAATTTCTTGTGACTTTAGCATTTAAAAGTTTACCGTTATCACTAGATTAGAACAGGCCAAACAAAAAGGGCGCAGAATATCTGCGTCCTTTTTGACTCTTTCTACACTGTTAACAACCACAACGTTCAAAAATACTGGTGCCGTTGGGAAGGATTTTAAATATCCCTGAACAGCTCTCATTGTGTTGACAACAACTCCGCTCAGAAAAACATGTAATTTCTGCCTGAGATTTCACGATTTTTTCTTTTGGCTTTTTATCCATTTTTCTTACCTCCATAATATATTTGAATGTTACACCTAATAAAGTGTCTAAAGTGATATTAATAACAACCTTATGAATGTTGTTGACCAAAGCATCATCAATTTTATAGAAAAGCCAATTTATGTTATAATTAAGCAATAAATGTTGGAGGTTCCCTCAATAATGCATATTTTTCGTGTACTATTTCATTTATTATTGATTTCTTCTTTTATCTTCTTAATAGGTTGTAATACTCATGAAGAAAATGCTGCAATTAAAGCAGCCAGAGGATATAAAACAACGGAGTTTAATTTAGACGTTCTTGATGCTTCTAGTCCAGAACGCATTGAGAAACAGATGCAATCAACAGAATCATACTTAACAGAAGAGTACTACTATGAGCAGTATGACAGTAAAAATATTTCTTTACCATTACAAATCGCAGAAAAAGAGAAAGCGTTGCTCTCAACAAAAGATTTAAAGTTTAATGTCAAAAATAACAATGGTAAAAGGATTATCATAAATTATTCTTTTAAACTTTCGATCCAGAACAAAGAAACTTCAGAAAATAAACATATTGATATAGAAGGTTTATTAACTCTTGAAGAATCAAAAGGCAATTGGTTAATCCAAAAAGACGATTATAATATAGATGAACTAAAGATGTTACTCTCGGATAAATAAGAGCCACTATTACGTGTGTAAGCTACTGTCTAACATTAAATAGTTTTTTCTATCCCTGACGTGTAGCAGACTAAAGTAGGCCAATTTGCCTCGGAGATTAGAAGTAAAGCGAATATGTTCGAGTATAAATTTTATTGTATCTTATTATTGGTATGTTTAATGGTGATTTAAAAGCGGGTGGTTATATCTCAAGACAAGTGATACAACAGCACCTGTACACAGGATAAGACTCATCAATAGTTAAAATAGAATAAGGACCCGCAATTAGCAGGTCCTTTAAAGGGGTTGACTAAAGTGAAGAATGTGATTCATACCGAAGATAGCTCTATGGAATACGTTATTATCGTCCTGCTATCTTTTATTACGTTTCGAAAAATTCCGAAAGTTGAGAAAATTAGAGTTAAGCTAAAGAAAAAGAGAAGTAGTAAGGTTTAAACTAGGATTCCTCCATCGACTGGGAAACAGTCAGCGTCGCATCTTCTAATATTTGTAGTGCAAAGGTTAATGCATGTTCTGAGATTTTTCAGACCCGCTGCGCATCCTGCATAGCACACCCAGTTCAGCTCTGGGTCATTTGTACAATTGTATTCTCTCCATTCTTGGCCAGGAGGACAGGTTGCCATTGCATTTATGACATTATCCTTCTTAAATTGTATTTCTTCTTTAGAATATTCGTTTTCTTCTCCTGTAATCAGATTTTTCTCAATATATCTACTGCTCTCTTCTTTGTAAGTTTTTAAAGTAGCTTCAACTATGAGATTATTTTGATTAAAGATAAGAATAAATAAATCATTTAGCACAGGGGATGTTAACAAAGATACCTTATATTCTTCCAGATCATATGATTGCCGGATGTTAAAAGGACCTTTGTATCCGCTTGGGACTGCACCCCTTTTGTGAGACAGGGATAAAACACCTTGCAAGTTTAAGCAGCCAGTCTCCGGAAATCCATCGGAGACTGGTTATTTAGTTTTGTTTGAATCCGAATTGAGTTATAGTAAGTAATGTAGTTTCGAACTGTTTGTTAAACGATGGCCGTCGTTGTAGACATCAGATCTTCGAGGTAGAACGTTTCAGACTTTAGTGTGGAATGAAACGACTCTATGGGGGCATTATCAGCGGGCGTTCCTTTACGGGACTTGCTCATGGTAATGCCCTTTTCCTTTACAACAGCCTGGTAATTCTGAGATGTGTGTACGCTACCTTGGTCGCTATGGAGCAGCATATTGCTTCGCTCTGGAAGTTGGTTCAGTGTATCCAGAACCAAACATGTGTCCTGCTTGTCCGCTATACTGTAAGCGACAATCTCTCCGTTGTACAGATCCAAAATGCTTGAAAGGTACAACATTTTGTTACCAAACGGCAAATACGTAATGTCCGTCACCCATTTTTGCAATGGAGCTTCTGCATGAAATTTTCGTTTAAGTAGATGGTCCGCCGGTTGTGCCGGTTGCCCAGTTGTTTTTCGCTTCTTGGTCCTCACTCGGCATTGTAATCCCTCGCCCTGCATGATTCGCTGAACTCGCTTGTGGTTAATTGGACCCTCTGACCGAAGCAAGGCAGTGATCTTTCGATACCCATACCGAAATTTGTGTTGGGTGCAAAGTTGGACGACTTTCTCCACTGTTGGATTTGGACGCTTACTCTCAACGGCTGCCTTCCAGCGGTAGTAGGTCGCACGAGCAATCCCAAGCCATGCACAAGCCTCAGATATAGTTACTTCTTCTCGAATGGATTCAACCCAGGCGATGACGACCTCAGCTTCCACCTCCGTTCCAATTCCTTGTACTTTTTTAGCAGTTCTAATTGTTGCTTCAAGAAACGGTTTTCTGCTTTCACCTTTTCGAGCTCTGTGGAGTGCTCTGGGCCTTTTCCATAGCTATATTGCTTGCCTACGGGTTGCTCCAGGCGATGAACTTCTCCTTTTCGATACCACCTCATCCACGTTTTCAGTTGTGACTTATTCCGTATTCCCAGCTTCTCCATAACTTCTTTCACGGGTACCCCTGCCAATCTCATTTCTATGGCTTTCATTTTTAGTTCCACGGGATAACTCACTCTAGTTGCCAATGCAAAAAACACCTCCAAGATGATCTCCTTATCTTACGACAAGGTTTCATTCACTTGAAGGTGTTTTAATTTGTCTCACGTTATGGGGTCAGTCCCGCTTCTCTCTAGGAACTCAATGGCATTTTGTTCCATTTCTTTGGTCAGTTCTGTTTTTTTACGCTCTCATTTGTCATATTATTACTTCCTTTCGGTGTTTTGGTATGTGTTTTGTTCGAAATGTTTCTCTACATTTTGATTAGTCATACTTTGTGGAGCAACTTTGATGAGATCAAAATCTTGTATAGTAACATTCAGTTGATTCACCGATCTATCAAGTCGATCCAACTTTTCTCCAAGGGTTTGTAAAATGTAACGTATTAGTATGAAACATAGAGAAACGGGAAAACCAACATTTGCAATTAGTGAAACTATCTCCTCCGCATTCATTCATATCCTCCCTTCAAGAGGGCACTTTCTAAAACAGTCATTCTACTTCATAGCTATTCCCCCTGAATTAGGAATCAGGGGATACCCGGATTCGAACCGGGGCTCAAGGTTTTGCAGACCTTTGCCTTACCGCTTGGCTATACCCCCATGCTTATTTTCTATAATTAAAAGTGTTAGCTCTCCCCCAAAAAACAACCTTTTACACTGTTGCTTTTGTTCGTATTGTCTAAAAATGCGTTGAATTTCTTGTAATCTAACGAAAGTGCTCTAATGTTTTGATCTGTAACAGTAGTTTGTTCTATAAGAACCTTGAACAACTCTTTTTCTGATATTGGTTTACCGGATTCCTTTTCTAACGTCTGTAAAAGCAAGGCTGCTACACCAGCTACATGCGGTGCAGCCATAGAGGTTCCCGTTAGCTGAGCATACAGCCCATTCGGGACCGTCGAATAAATGTCTGTACCCGGGGCATACAAGTCTACTTCATCATTTGAATTACTAAATGCAGCTACTATTTTCTCATCATTTATGGCTCCTACAGCAACGACTTCTGGATAATAAGCCGGATAGAGTATCTCTTCAGTATCCAAATTTCCATCGCCATAGTTTCCTGATGAGGTCACCACTAAAATATCATTTTTTATCGCTATCCTTATTGCTAAATGCAACAGAGGATCTGGTTCTGCTCCACCAAGTGACATGGTAATTATGCGAACTCGTTCTTGTTTCGTCCCTCGCCAGTGAATAGCGTAAAAAATAGCTCTGATCAAATTATTGTATGTCCCAGAACCACTACCCGAAATCACTTTTAGTATTAATAGATTTGCTTCGGGGGCTACACCCACAATTCCGTGCCCATCATATGAGCCTGCAATAATTCCAGCCACATGAGTACCGTGCTGTAAATTGTCTTCATAAATTGAAGTATCTCCGTTGTAATCTGAAGTGAAATTGAATCCTCCGACAATTCGATCTTTTAGATCAGGATGATCGGATTGACAACCACTATCCAATACCGCAACTACAATGCCACTACCTGTTATTCCTTTACTCCAAAATGATGGAGCCCCTATAGAAGAAACTCCTTTCGGAATCTCATCATAATAATTAGAATAATTTTTGATATTGTATTTATCTAATACCAGTTCTGTCATTTAATCGCCTCCTACCTAATTTTGATTCTAGAACTTAAAAGCTATATCACATAAAGTGATGACGAAAAGAGTTATCACAACCTACTACTATAAAATTTCGGATCCACATAAAGTGAGTCTCTCTATTATTAGTAACAGTAGAATTGAATTGCAGCTTTTTCTAAGTAAATTTCTTATTAGGTTCTAGACGTACTCAACTAAATTTTTCGAACAACCAGCCCCTTAACAATTTTGATGTCTAGTAGAACAAAAGCAGCCGATCACATTGATTGGCTGCTTTCTTTGTTTTATAGCACTATCGTTTTCCATTGCCTAAACGGACTAAGGTTGTAAAATACTAAAAATGACTAGCGCTGCAGATTGTCTACAATTATAGGAAGTTGTTTTAGAGGAATGCCTAAGCTTCTTCCAGGTAACTCAAATTCAATAAATCGGATTTTCGTCATCACATCGTATTCACCAAGAACTCCATCCAGCAGTATATATGGCGGATTTCATTTCTTCACTATACTGTGGACTAAATAGAGTTATATCCAACATGGTACCTTCTGGAATGGTCTCATAATCAAATGTTACATTGTCAGCTTTAAGAAGATGATTTCCAAAATTCACTTGTATGTCTGTTTCCATGCTAGGTCGGAAAGCCGTTATTTTCCACCCCACCAGGATCGGTTATGACATCAACAACTTCGATCAGCACTTTCCATGAATCAGAGGTCTTATATTTTTCAAATGATCGCTCAACTAATGAAGCGACACAACGGATATCATCTCTAAATTGAATTCTTTTTTGTTTCCAATTTGCTTCGTAATCCTCTGGTGTTCCACTATTTATATACGGAATGTCCAAATCGAACTCTCTTAAAATGGGCATTTTTCTCCCCCACACTTCAATATAATGTACCGGATGCCTAACCGTTTCTTTGTCAAGTCGTTAAATTGCTAACCTCTACACCCGATCCGTTATTAAACGTAATATCACCAACACCATTTCTTCGCAGACAGAATTATCATATTCTTATTCAGAATTCAGACAGCTTTGAGTAAAGTTGTGGAGTGCCCATGTTAATAGTCTCTTTAAGCCAAAATGAGCAGACAGTTACCCTTTCTGCATTTCAATTAATTACGTATTCTTTCACAAAATTCTATTAACCTTTTTCGTTAGTCTGTTCCAGAGATAATCCACTTGCCATCCGTTTTCTCAAATACAAATAAGGCTTGCACTGACTCTTGTTTTGTATCATATTTTATGGTAGTTTCAACACTTCCAATGTTCTCCGACATGAAGTTGATTGATTCAAGTTGGATATGTTCGACTTTCATAGTAGTTAAAGTTTTCATATGATTGGGATTAAACAGCTTTAAATATTCCTCTTCGTTACCTTCGTTCCTATATTTTGTTGATAAATTAATAAGTTGAATCAGTTTTAATTCGTCATCCTCAAGACCATCCTCGTCAATATATACGTCTGGGTCTTCTTTGAATTTTTCATTTTCCTCTGTTTTTGTGGTTATGTTACCGCTGGATTGAACTGGATCTAGAGTCCTGCTCTCTTCAGATCCACAACCGACAATGAGAACAACACTTAAAGTGAGACTTGTAGCAAATAACATTTTCTTTAGATACATTCCAAGAACCTCCAATCCCAATTTGCCTTTCACTTATAAAATGGTCTTTGGTTAATTAATCAATATCGTAGATCTTCCATTCGCTATTCATTTTATGAAATACATACATTGTTGAACCTGGAGAAGCACCTTCTATTGTTACCGTAGCAGTGATAGTTCCCTGAGTTTCTGTAACTCCATCAATGCTGTCAATTTGTACTGCCACAAGTTTTTTAGGGTTCATTTGATTGATCGGTGTGTTTGGTTCATCACTAATAAGAGCCATATATGCTGCTTCATCGCCTTCATTTCTGTACTTAGTAAGTAAATTTAATAACTTCACTAACTTCTGCTCCTCACCTTCATACTTCAATTCATCAACAAATACTTGCTGCTCCTCTTTGACTTGATTCTTTACTTCGGTTTGTTTGGACTCTATATCTGTAGATTGAACTGAATCGGGGACCTCAGCCGTGTCCGATCCACATGCTGTCAGTAGGACAGTTAAACCAAAACTACTTGCTAATAGTGCCATTTTGATTTTCATCTCAAAATCCCCCAAATGAAGTAACCTTTATTACAATAAACGTCATTACACTCAATAAGTTACATTTCAATTATTTTAGATAAGTTTCCATGAACACAAGTTTTAGCTATCAAGTAATAAGATGTTCTGGAATCACATCGTAGCTTAAAAGGGCTTAGATAGCCGGGTCTCTTTCCGTGTTGTGTATCTTGACTGCACTCATTGGCATCCAGAAAACATTGATGAGGAAAATTATGTAGGTGATGAGCTAAAAATTGTACAGATTTTGAATCGCATGATGAAAGGTGTACTGGATTCTGATGCTGACGCGGTACGATCTTCATATGTAAAAGAACATGCGGCTCACAAGGAGGATTTCAGTCAAGTCTATGCTGCAGCTATTTCAACGGACGATCCGAGGTTTAACGTGCTTCAAGATGGAAACATTGAGGTATTTGTTAAACAAAAGAATGTGTATTTCAGTGATTCTCCCTTAACAGCTGATGAAACGGATTAGTTATACATAATGCAAAAAGAAGATTCTGACTGGCGGATTCTCTCAGTAACTAACTAATATCTTACAAAAAAGTCGTGTAGTCTTGATGACCACACGACTTTCTAAGGATTTCGCAATGCGTTTAATCCCTTCATTTCATAATAAGTATTGATGGATAGCTTCTATCTTCAAGTCAAAAAGTTATTTTCACAAAAAAACGGCACCTCCAATTGCTAGTTGGTGTCTAACAATAGGGGTGCAGTTCAGTTTCCATCAGCTGCTGTCTTTGTTATAAGCTATCGTTCCTGTCAAATGAATTATTTGAAGATTTCTACTTAATCTTGTCTTAAACACAGATACAATACGTCATTATGACCTCTCACGTGCTTTTGTAATGTATTTTTCATATAGAATACCAAAGATCATGAGTGGTAATAGTGCTGTCATTCCCAATATGACATTAGTTTGAAAGAAAGATTGGTGTATGAAATAAAATAAAACACTAAATACGATTGCAACCAACAGATAGAAGAGCATCAGACTAAAGGTATTTAATTTATTCTTTAACCCATCTCTTATCCACACGACTAGCGATGTGATTATTATGGATAGGCAAAAAACCGGTAAGCTAATCATAAATATATAGAATAGTCCAGTTGAAAATGTATTATCCATCCCGCCGTCAGTTTGCCGTTCAGTAAAAATCAGAATGGTGTACAAAACAGCGCCAATTAATGCAGTAAATACATTGGAAATCATAAATCTTCCTAGTTGTTGTAATCCTGGGTTTGTACTATTCAAATGATGCACCTACCATATATTGTTTGACTTCATTATATATGATTCTTTGTGGGCATTCATACTTTTACTGGAAAAAAACCTCTACATTTTTGTAGAGTTTTTTTTCACAGCATTTTTCATGTTACATTAATTAGACGTACCAATTTTTAGATATATTGATTATCACTTGTGAAACTGTTACTCCATGAACCGTTGACTTGTACACGAATTGCAGAAGATCCGGAGCCATATCTTTACATTTTTTTGTGTTGTTTATATTTTCAAAAAATGTGCTGAATTTCATGGAATACTACGAAAGCGCTCTGATGTTTTGTCTGTAAGAGTAGTTTAGGATGTTTTAGAGTCACATTATTAGCTTAAAAAAATTGAATAGCAGGTTCTCGTTCTATGTAGTGTATCGTGACTGCGCTCATTGGCATCCAGAAAAAATTGCTTTCATTCTTAGGGATGCCAAATGTAGCGGTAATCTCCATCCTTCCATTTTCAACATTATACACTAAAGTAAGCCGATATCTTTCCTATACGAGGTTAGATTCGATATGTACCTGTATTTGATCATAAAGAAAACTAAACAACCGTTCCGTGTATAGAGAATAGGAACGGTTGCTCAGTTTACTGATTTCTTTGCCGTGACTATCGAGCGACTTTTAAGGCCCTTCTGTTCTTCATTTACTTAGTATGTGTCTGCGTCAAAGGAAGTGAGAGATATGAATGTTATTTATCGAATAAACCTAAGACATCATAGTTAAAATATTCTACGTTCCTTCTTTGTGCGGGATCTTTAAATATTAATTCTTTTTCAGCTAAGGCGTTCAAAGTTCGTCTAGCTGTTGAAGGTGCAATTCTAGCATGTTCAGCCGCCTGTACTGCTGTAATATTTGGGTATCTAAATGTCAGTAGATATACAAGCTGTTCTGTATGTCCATCACATTTTTCTTTACCAGCTACTGCTATCTGCTCTGCTTGATCTAATAAGACATTTAACTTTTCAGCCATACGTTGGGCAGCATCCAAGAAAAAGTTCAGCCAGTTATACCATTTAGGATTATTACCACGCGTTTCATTTAGTAAGTGGTAATACTTGGCTCGCTGCTTCTCTAATTCCTCACTAACAAAGAATATAGGACTGGAAATTTGTTCAGACTGCATCATGTATATGGATATGATAATTCTGCCTAAGCGTCCATTTCCATCTAAAAACGGATGAATAGATTCAAATTGGGCATGAAGGATAGCAACTTTTATTAATGGATGAATGTTTTCATCTAAAATAAACTCCGTACCAGGCAAGTGGCTCACATCCATCTTTTCCCCATACGGATGTTTATTCAAATACATCTCCCAATTCATCAGATAATTTTCTATTTCACTTGCATCAACCGGTACATACACTGCATCTTCAAAACGTTTTGTTGGACCGATCCAGTTGGGTACCTTTCGAAATTCACCACGATTGGTATTCGCTCCTCTAGCCCCTTCCATTAATACATGATGAAGTTCTAGAATTAGACGAGTCGTTATTGGATAACCATTTTTAATTCTTTCTTGACCTATATACAAAGCTTTTCGATAATTTAGTACTTTAATATGTTCCTGTTTTAGTTCTGATTTATGCGATTCATTAACCATATCTGTAAAAGTAACCTGTGTACCTTCGATTCGTGTCGATTGAACAGATTCTTTCAAAGCAAGGGTATTTATCAGATCACTTCTAACAATGGAGTGTTTAAATTTCTCGTCTAACCGACTTATTGCCGACGAAACAGGAGCCAATTTCATAAATAACTCAGCTGCTTGTTCCATTCTAATACTAGTCGGCAATTTTTTGATCCCTTTAATAGGAGCCATAATATCCCCTCTTTCTTAAGTTCATTTTATCAAAAAATGAACTTAATATACTCATTATACACTTTTTAGCATCACTGTAGTCGAAAACATTACCTACTCTCTCTCCTTGTGGTCTTAATTACACCTTAACTTTGTTTGCTCTTATTCGCTCCTGTAGATTACAGCCCTTTACAGCCACACGACCACCTCACAAATCTCTTGAGTACGAAATCGGGTCAAAACATCATCCACGGTATGGTTAACGTAGCCCTTAAATCTTACGATAACGATATGAAGTATTTTCATATGACAGCCTCCATAGTTCTTTACAACCAAGAAAGAGCCCCGGTTCATCGAGACTCTCCTTAAGGTTCATGCTAACTCCGAGACAAAGGCCGATCACCGTATAAGACCGTAGCTTTTTACGTCGCGCAGCCTGATATTGTAATCTCATTATTTGAATGGTGTTCATGCTCATTGTTTATCGCCCAAACCGAGGAGGCATCTGCCTCAAGTGCTCGGCAGAAGGGCTCCCTCCTCTGATTTAATGTATTTTTAAACGTCGGAACGTAGCTGAAACGTGATTAGTTCGTCAAAACCTTCACCAGGTTGTTCTGAATCGTTACGGACGTTTCACGTCCTGTTTGCGGGTTCATGACATAAAGATTCTGAGTACCTTCTGTAAAAGCCGACTCTCCCTTTAGTCAATTCTGCTCCGTTCATTCCCGATAAAATAGTTACGAATTGTCCTATGGTTTTGCTCATCTATAAATCCTCCTAGTGAATGTTCTGTTGCCAGATGCATCTTCAGGATCGTCAGATCCAAAGTCTGTTGGTCGCTGAGAAATGGCATCCTAGTTTGTAAAGCCAGCAGATTGCTACAAACCTGTACGGGATGAATGTATCCATAAGCCTGTTCCCCGTTGGACCATTTATTCATGCACTGGATGATGTTGTCTTTGATATCCAAAGGTAGTTTACTCACATATGTAAGAATATTTCCTTGTTGAACCTCAGACATGGCCATCATGACCCACTCCTCCCTGTAAATTGCTCTTTATCCTACGAGATTAAAGCCAATCTGATCGTCTGGTTTTGCGTTTCCTTGTATATTTAATTCAATTCGCATTTGCTTCACGCTCCAATTCGCAGGTCATGGTTGATCATGGTTCCGATCGGGAGAATCCCTCGGAATGATTGGCCAACGGCGAAAATGACCATGTCTTCAGACCGAATACCAAGTTCAACTATCTGCTCATTAATCAAGGAAGACCATACTTGAAGTTCCGGTGTCGTCAATTTCAAGATATTCACCGGTATTCGTGGTGCTTCGTCGATATCTACCAGTCCATCACCGGTGAGGGTAAATACGTGCTGGCCATGTTGTTTAGCCAGAGTAAGATACTCCTCCATATGCCGTTCAAAATCGCCCATATTGACGACCAGACAGACCTTTTTCTGGATTCCACGCATTAGATGGCCTCCTTTACTGCTGGCGCCCTGAATGTGTATGAGCCGATAATGCGAGGGACTTTCTTATTCCTGAATAACAAGTTCAATTGGTGCTCCAATTGAGAGATTGTTTTCTCCGGAACCTCTTTACGTTTACTGACGATTACGAGTTGCTCATTACGGATAACAACATCAAAATCGAAGCAAAGTTCCGTGTCCTCTTCCTCACACTGGACGATGGCTAGACCACCAACGAGGTTCTCTACGCTCAGTTTGATATCGATTCTTTTAATGATCACAAGGATCCCTCCCGTTTTTAGGCAATAAAAAAGGACACTGCCTCAGGCAGTATCCTTTAATCTCCAGACTCAATTGACGTTCTACAAAGCAGCGTTTCGTGGCAAGAAATCCTGAAGTGAAAAATTCCTCGCAATATCCTTCAGGGATACGGTTACGTTACCGACGATGTTATGCGTAGTCAGCATTCTAGCATAACCAGCCATCAACGCACTATCGGCAAGAGGCACCTCTTCTTCACAATCACATTTTGTTACTGGTACATCCGTAACAATTAATGTCCCACCGTTAAATGGGCGCTCGCTTGTTATTGTCATATGTATAATCTCCTTTTTACACCGGTCACATTGAGAGCTCATTTGTGCATCCCTCCTATGACCTTTATTTTATCATGAGACTTCATTTTCTCCAAAGGTTTTACAGGGAGTGTAGATGTTCTAAGGTTCTGGTATGTACTTCGTGTATCTTGGATTGTTGTTCACAGGATAAACGGTTTTTACGATGAAGCGTTTATCTGTTTTCATCAACATAATGATGACAATCCAATCTCCGGATGTAGCCGGTCCCATCACGGTTCGCTCAGGCTCAGGATTTCTTCCCTTTTCCCCTGAATCAAAACCTTCAACGATTTTCCCATGGGCAATTGCCCATACAATATCAAGTTCGTCATAGATCCGGTTAGGAAAATCCGGATTGTTTAAACGATCATGGATATAGTGTGGAGAAATCGTAGTGATGTACCCATCAATTTTGTTAACACCTTTAAGAATTCGTTCCATTTCATCCAACCAGAATTTTTGCATGTGGTTCAATGCTGTAGCCCCCTAGGTAATATTTTTAAACGCAAAAAAGCCCTGGATGTTAAAAAGGGCATGGCTCGAAAAGTCATACTCTCATTTACTCCAAGGCAGTTTTCTATGAGTTGTCTGGTAGACAACATGCTCCATCTACAGCCGATGCTTCAGCCGAGAAAATGAATCGTTAATCGTAATATTCACAGTATAAAGGAAGTAGAAACACTGGACAATAGGGATTGAGTACTACTTAAAAGTATGATGGAGAATTTACCACTAAAACGGACAGTGAATCTTGCCCAAGTAGAAATTAAAAAGTTATGTAGATAAACTACCATTGCTCACAGACGGCGTAAAAAGTACGTTGAAATATTATCTAAGCTATCAAGTACTTATGCGGACATTGGACATTATGGTAGACTTTACTGGTACAGCAGAGGATGGTCTTTCCAATGCTCTGCAATCAGTTGTGTACCGGCATGGTTAAGTGATGCGGCAGTAAGAGCAATGGTATTCTTGCTGCTGTAAAACATCAATACTTAAGGGGGGCTAACCGTGTACATTCTCTCAATGATCATACTTATAATTACAGGTTTGGTGTCCGTAATAGATATTTTATTTGGGATAAAAGAATCGGGTGAAGGCATTAGAATATTTGTCAACGTTTCACAAGCCCTGTTTTTCTTATCAATACTATTCTTTATAATTAAAATGCCTACCCGAAAGAAGTGAGTGTCAAAAAGGAAAACTGTTAATCAGGTCTCCTTTTTTTTCTGTGCGTTAACATACAAATTCCTGGCTTAGCTTGGGTACCTTCCGATACTTCAATCCTAATTCAGCGGCTAAAACACTAATTGCTTCATTCTTTACTTTCGAAAATATACAACCTCTCTGACGAAGATCGTTTCTCCATTGGATAACTGAGCAGAAGGTCCTTTTTCGTTAGATTAGCCTCATTCTCCGCTTCATAGATAGCGATTCTCTTTGTTTGCGAGTTCTCCTACGGGATCCCGTGTACATCTCCAAATACTAAAAATAGACGAAATCGTATATAATAAAGTTCGAATTAGTTTATTACCTTTGTTTTGGAGGAATGTAAGATGTCTATCGTAGAAGATATGCGTAACAAGATTAGCAATCTTGAAGGTACCATTGAAGAATATAAACGGATTAGTGAAAAGCTACCCACTGAGATCAACTATATTGTACAAAACTTGTTGAATCACCAGTTAAATGATCTACGTTTCAGACTCGAGCGATTTACCTTCTTAAAAACGGAGAAGCAGTGTACAGAGTGCAATAATTGGATTAAAGAGTCTGAGGAACCGGTCCAGTTAAACTATCAATATAACAAAACCCGGCCTATTCATATGACCCTGTGCACAAATTGTATGTCAGCAATCGACAAGGTTATGGTCACCAATGAAGCGGAGCCCAAGTGGGGATTACGTCCAGGAACCATTAAACAAGATCGCCATCTAGGAAAGTTAAAAGTGTTTGAAGAGATGGGTTTAATAAAAAGCACGGGGAGGTACATCAAAATTCATGAGATTGTTATGCGTGCTTACTATGAACCCAAATTATTAGAGCGTGGACGAAAGAGTAAAAAACGTGCCAACAAAGATGTTCAAGATACGAATACGGTGCAAGAAGTAGAGCGCGAAAATAGCTGACTTACTAAATAAGAAATAGAACTCAATCCTATAGGGCAGCTCATAGCAGCCCTATAGGAATTGTTACACCATTCCACTAACTGACTGTTAGCGGAATTAAGAAGCCGATATGGTTGTTCGGCAGCGTGATTGTTTTTGTTAAGCTGTCGTTTCCCGATAGCTCAATGAAGAACGAACCTAGCGAGTTAGTCTTTTGGGATGTTCTCAAGTGTTTTACTTCGTTTGCATCCGTCCCTGCTCAATTATACCCACCCAAAACTTGCCACTTTCATCAAACAACGGGTTAAGCTTTACACCTACTCCCCCTCTGTTTAAACTGGAGTGAAGGACATCCCCGAGGTGTCAGGTCATTGACACTGGGAATAACCTTTTTCACACTAATAACCGCTCGTTATTATACTTCTATTAAGGTTATATCACATTTTTTTGGAATTTGATGCAGTCTACAATTCATCTCTCCGATCAATATCCATCCGTTCAGCCACTTCCGGCTCATCTTCTGTATACCAGGCCAAACGTAATCTTTTGCCATCTTCATCGATGAGAAATTCAAGCTCCGTTGCTGTCTGTTCTTCAAAATAACGTGTTGTTGTTAATGGCAGCAACGATAAAACCATCCCATTACTCAGCTTCATATACAGCTTATCCCGTTCTATATATATTTCTACTTCATGGGAATCTCCCGTATCGTTGGTAAACCTGTACTTCCCAAGCTGGGCCTCAACGTTTTTCGACTCTAGCGGAATAATTTTCTTAATCTCCAGGGGGCTCGGTACATCGTATGCTTCTCCGGCCATAATCTGTTCGATACTCTTCACCAATTGTTGCGTGTAAGCATGATCGCGCTCACCATTTTGCAACATGATCAGCGTGAAATCTCGATCTATATATCGTTTGAACCATGTAGAGTATCCCGGCCAACCTCCTGTGTGGTGCACGATGCTCCCCAACCGATCGTCATGCTCAACCAGCCACCCCATCCCATAGTGGAAGATCTCACCATTATTCATCGACACTGGCGCAAACATCTGCTGACGAAGCGTTGAACTGACGAACTCATCATCATACAAAGCCCGATCCAGTCGTAATAAATCACCGACTGTACTGTTAACCATCCCGTCCCCTTGTAAGCCATCTAAATATCTTACATAATTCAGTTCAGGTACGTCATCAGGCAGTACATATCCGCCATGTCCAATTCGATACACGTATCCCCAGGCGTAGTCTTCTGGTACAAGGCCTGGCTCCACCCGCCGATTATACACTTTCGTTCGCGCCATCCCGAGCGGCTGAAAGATCTGCTCATTCAAAAAGTCCCCATAACGCTGACCGCTAATTCTCTCGATCAGGATGGCCAACACAATATAGCCCGTATTGCTATACATCCAGCTCTCGTTGGGGGCAAAAAGTGGATCGGGCTGATGCTCAATCAGCATATGCAACACATCCTCATTACGAGCATAATGTGCAGGATCCCACAAGTTTGCAAATAACTCCATGTAATCAGGCAAACCCGAGGTATGGCTTAACAAATGCCGTATCGTGATCCCTGGGTATGGGAGTTCGGGTATCCAGTTAGCGATGGGATCATCCCAGTGCAATTTCGCCAGTTGATGCAAACGGACAATACCTAGACCCGTAATTGGTTTGGATACAGAGGCCAGTTCAAACATGGAGTCCGTCGTCAAATGGCGTGAGCTACCGACATTGTATTCCGCTGTCCCTATCGCTTCACATAACAATTTTTCCCCTTGAACAGCTACAAGAACCACGCCGTTGAAACTCCCCTGCTGTTTGACTTCTTCGAATAATGCGTGGATTTGTTGTTCCATCTTTTTTTTCACTCTGTTTCACCTCAGACTGTAATAATTTTGCGTTTTTCAGATAAAACGCACCGAAAAATTTCCATTATGCCATTGAACAACCGTCAGATGTACATTCATTGCTTTTAAGTTTCAGTTTCCCTTGTTCAATCAACCTATATTTAGAAAAATAATGTTCCATTGCTTTTTCCAGCCAGATGCTTTCCCTTTCATTGAATGGCATCTCTACTAAATGATCAAGTTCGTTATAATGTTCCTCATCCAGCTTTCTGAAATTGTCAATTGCCTTCTGGTCAATATAAGTCATAACCCAGCCCACATATCCACCAATCACGGTCTCGGCTTCATGGGAATCACTCGGACCTTCTGATAACCGTTTGACATCTCGAAAGAAACGTATCGTTTCAGCGTCCATTTTCTTTACTGCCTCCGCTGACCGATCAAACAGAGTTTGTTCCGTAAACTCGGATAAATGGTTCCCCACCCACTCGCGTTGTAAATCTTCCAGATTCATATTGCGTATCAGACTAAAAAGCAGTGAATGTTCCAAGTGACCCTCAGCCTGAACGATTGCAGTCATACGACCTATCAGTTCAAGAGATTCTTCTATCCTACCAAGCTTTACTTTGAGTTCCTGCTGTTGCATTTTTAACATCTCAACCAGAGTTTGATCATATTTAGCGAGTTTGAGTAGTTCATCGATTTGGGTTAGAGTAAAGCCAAGCGACTTCAAAGTTAATATTTTTTGTAGCTCCACCATGTCCTCGGTCTTATATACTCGATGCCCGCTTTCCTGTCTTTGAGGTTTTAAAAGCCCCCTTTCTTCATAATAATGCAGTGTTCTTACCGGGATGCCCGTCAGTTTAGAAAATTCACCAATGAAATACGTTTCCTTCATTTGACTGCCTCCGTTCATCCTCATTGTAATACCTACAGGTACTGTAGACGCAAGATTTAACGAACAAAACATTCGAGGCACAGGTTCATCGTTAAATGATTTAGCTGGAAACGAAATGGTTGGTAGATAACTAGGTTAAGCTTCCTAAGTTTTTATACTTCCTAACAACGGTGCACCCAGGCATGAATCCAGCTAGCAAGTGTCCATTAATTACAACATGCTTTAGTATCGTTAAACTAGTATTACTTCCATGCCGGTAATTGTAATCCCTTTTATCCGACTGCGAAAACGTTACCGCAACATGTTCCTTACATACCGAGTTTGCGCACTCGTGGTTTCTTGCCAAAGTTAAGCTGACAATTCCTTTGTGGAGTGGTTCTTGAAAGTAAATAGTTGTGCCTGAATAGTTGTATCATTCATGTACTGTTCTAAGGTTGTTGTAGTAAAGGTGACTTAGACAAACCAAAGAAAGAAATACAAGAAATAAACGAATTCGTTTATTTCTTGTATTTGAAGGGGAATTAAATGTCCAATGTAGGAGATATGTGGCAAAAGAGTAGAGGAATTGAGAGAACTGTTGAGAAATATAAGAACCTATTAAAAAAACAAGAGTCAACTAGTCTATCAAACCGCTTTATAATATTTCTTCATAAAAGACGTAGACCTCCTGGCCCACGTTTTGTTAAATGATGAAATCTAAGAATACAGGGGTGTTCAACAATCCGGACTTCGTCTAATTCCTCATCTTGACCTTTGACTGTATGCTTGGCTGCATGAATATGATTCTTGTCCTCATCCACCACAAGCTGCTGACAAACTCCACGGAATGACTGTTTATGCTTCGGGCTTGGTCCATGCTTGATCACACCTGCAGGTCTCATTTCGTCTGAGACATCGGGGCCGCATCAAGCCATCCGAATTCAGCTATTTGTATCCAGTAATGAATACATCAGCGTAAGACCAGTTGAGCACCTTCTGCCATTCTTTGAACCTCAGCTGATGTACGGACTGTCCTTACGATTACCAGCTACCCCCTCTATCCCCCTCGGTTCTATCGGGGTGTACCGGTCCTCTCCTGTGCTTTCGATATGCGGTACAATCCTAAAACTTGGTGTAGGCAATAGGAGATGGTGTAGGACAGCCGTTCGATCCATGAGTGGCAAATTATTGTAGGTTCTGACCTATGTACTGCCGGATATCGAATTTAGCGAACGTGATCGGTAGTGTCGTGGTGAGCTGTTGGACCTTTGAAGTTGCCGCGTACTAAGCCGGCTCATTCCAGCTTCAAAGTCATGTAAGTCCGTCCTTTTGTTCTTGCATTCACGAACCCTCACCGACTTAAGCGAACGTAGTGAGCGGCCGCGATGCGGTTAATCGGTGCAGGGTTTGTCCGCCTGGCTCAGCTTCTCTGAAATCCCTCGGGCGGACCGAGGGCCGTAAGGCCCGAAGCGTGAATGCGGTGTTATCAGATGTTGGAGCCCTATTCAAGTTCGCTAAAAAACTATATTTTTTCAGGTTCTATAGGTTCTATCACTTTGAATAAGAATGACCTGTCATTTATGTATTCTGTAATATAGGCCAGAGCATATTTTTGTTCCTCGATTAAACTAGGTATTTCTCTAGTATCAGACGAGTGATGACAATAGTTTTCAATCATAAACATGATGAAAAAACATTCTAGGTCGCGAATGTAATCCTTGCCAAGTTTGACTACGCTCTCATATCCTTGAATAAGTAACCATCGATGTTTAGGATAAAGCTCCAACAATGCAGCTGCCATATCATACAAATAGTATCCAAACCCGCATCTTCCAAAATCAATTGGGTATGGGAGTCCGTTGTTGAATACAACGTTTCCGGAATGCAAATCCGCATGAATTAGACCGTAATTTCGAACATCTCGTTGCATGCTGGCCAATTGATCAATGATCTTATCTATGGCTTTTTGATATAGCTTCCATGATCCGCCCGATAGAAATCGTGGATAATAACGCTCTAATTTGGTTATTTCTTCCCTGAAACTAGAAATCCCCCAATGAGGTCGAACAAAATTATGTGATGCATCTAAACTTGCTGAAGTTTCATGCATTTTCCCAATCATAACCCCAATGCTGAACACATGACTATCTGTGAACTCTCCACTCCAACGCTCTCCCTCGACCCATTTCATTATTGTGACACAAGGTTTCCGATACCCATCCTCTGTTTCACATTCCAAAACATAAGAGCCATTGCAACTCATAATCCCTTCAGGTACTAAGTCACCTATTTTCCTTAATTCATTAAGAAAAATAAGTTCAGAAATGATCTCTTCTTTGTTTACTCTTTCTGAATGAATGCGAAGTAAATAATTACCCGTTGTATTGGTCTCTATTTTGTATGTAATGGTACCTGACAATTGAATAAAACGAATACAATTCCATTCAATTTCATACTGTCGAATTGCCCATAGAGCAACATTTCTTGCTCGTGAGAGCAAACTTTGTCTTGTTTCGTCTGTATCAAAGTGGAAAAAAGGTTTCAAGACTTCACCTTCCCTGTCTTTAATATTCTCGCCCCCAATTTCTGATAACATCTTATTCGCGAACTTCGTAAACAATTCCATATGTAGGGTATTCGCGTTGTTTGTCCATAAACATACTCATCGTAATGCTTTCCCTTGGTAAAAATCATTTCTCTGAGTATCCCTTCTTGGACAAATCCAAGATGCTCCTGCCAAGCACGTGACCCATCATTGAAGGAATACACATATGCGTTTACCTTACAATAACGTAATTCCTCAAAGTAATAACGGAGCAATATCCTTATAGCCTCGGAAGCATACCCTTTTCGCCAATGTTTACGAAATAGAGCTACCCCGTATTTAAAGGTGCCATTACGTGTATCACAACTGCTTGCGGTGATACTGCCAACGAGAGTTCCATCGAGTGTTTCAATTGCAAGAAATACATTATCACCTTTTGATGCATTGGAGACTGTGCGTTCCGCCCAATCCTTTGTCCCATCCTCGGACCTCGGAAAATAAATAGAATCGGATAGTCTTGCACCTTCCGAATCTTGATCATTTTCATGGAATTCCTTCCAATCTGATGTTATCACAGGGCGCAATCTAACTATTCTGCCTGTCCAAATGTTTGTAGCCATTCTTTTCTCACCCTTATCACCAAATTGCACCACTCACTCTCAGAGGAAATCTACTTAATTAAACTCCCGTTAGCGAAATAGCGGCTTTGTTGCTGTAATCGTCCAGCAACGAGCTTGTGTAGTACAAAAGCACCTTATCAGGTAAATTGATAAGCTCCAGCCCAAGCACCAACAATACATCCGACTCATGCAAGATTATTAAAGCGGAAAATAAGTTTATGTCCATCGAAGGTTTCCCCGAATTCCTCCATGTAATTGCCATTCGTATATTTAGAAACCGTTTTTCTCCAAAACCTTTGTCCAACAACGTTTTTGGCTGAAGGGTTAGTAAACAGCTCCCAATTCCCTCTGAATTGTTGAAACACCATAGTTGCCGCCAGTTCAGCAATCCCTTGACCTCTTAACGATTGGATTAAAAAGAAATCATTTACAAAATAATCAATTCCTTTATTACAGTACGGAGGGGTCGCTACTCGAATAAACCCCGCTGGTATCCCATTTGCCGAAATTAAATAGGGAAATAGGATGCCAGGCGGCTTCTCCCACCAAATATTTTGAACCTCATACTGCTCACTTAATGTTCTGCAGTCGTCATTCTCCTCATAGATTCCATGTGCATTTGGAAGTCTGTCATAATGGCCGGATAGGTCATATAGGTACAACGGTAGCAGGTTTTTAATCACATATGCATTATTTTTGTCCGTTAATTGTACGTCAACTTTCATTGCACTTCTCCTTTAATTGGGTATGGATTTTCTCGAAATTTTACGCAACATATTGTGATATCGCAATAGAAATATTCTTATAGCTAAACAATACTGCCGGTTTGCATAATAAAAGGGAGCAGCTGCTAACTGGCAAGTTGCTCCGTGCTATGTAGTTCAACGAATATCGGATAACCTTGTTTATTACAAAACCTATGAATAAGGAACAACCTCTCTAATTACTCACTTTTTCAGAACTCGTGCTGAAGCGAAAGACTAGCATTTCTCCAACATCAGGATGATGACCAAGTTCTTCGGAGTATTTCCCGTTGATACATGTGTTAAGTGTTCTACGCCAGAAACGTTTCGCACGTTCGTTTCGTTCGGTGGGATTTGTTTGCACTTCCCATTGCCCTGGCATCTTTCCAATAATCTGTCGCACCGCTTCTTTTCCAACACCCTTTCCTCGATAATTACGTAATAGAAAGAACTCATTCATGTAATAATCGATATAGTGAGGACATGGTATGAAAGGGGAAGTAGCCACAAAAGCAAGCCCCGCAGGTATATCATCCACTGTGATAAGATAAGGGAATAATACGTTCGGGTGTTCCCACCAAATATCAAACACGACGCGATTCTGTTCAATCAAAGTTCGGGTATCATCATTCTCAAACACCCCATAACGATTGGTCTTGCGTTCCCATACTTCAGACAAATCATGCAGATAAAGAGGATAAATATTATTGATAATGAACTTCTCCCCCATACCGCATAGTCTAGCGGTAACATTTAACTTATTTACTTCATGATTAATGCAATCCATTTTGCAACTCCTCCGATTCCGATACTCAATCAACGATATCACTGATACCATAATTCTTGTCTAGCATCAGTATAAGGTGAATATCGCATCCTTTATAGGCAGAGTATTTATCTATTCATTTTTTACATAAAAAAAGCCCGTGTTGGTTTTATCCAACATGAGCCTTTTGTTATGCCTGCGTTTTATAAACAATCTTCTTAATGCTGTCATGGGATAGACAGTAGGAACTCGCGAGTTGATCCACATTCATACCCTGCCTGAAAAGCTTCCGAATTTCTGCATTTCGGTTCAAAAGAAATTCATGTTGCCCTGAATCATGTCCCCACTTTTTTCTACATCCTTTGGGTACGGGGATATATAAAGTCTTGCCTTGTATATAATTTTGTATTTCACGAAGTAAATTTTCTGGTAAAACCTCACTTGCTGAAACATATTTCATTAGCTTCGCCCCTTCATCTAATATCGATGGTAAGTTGCAAAGCCTACATGAGGAACGGTTTCTTGCCGTTAATTCCTTGTTATACGGTACGAATAATAAGCTCCATGCAAACAACCGCGTTAATGTCATATAGACTTTGCATGGAGCAAGTCTCGAAACTTTGCATCGGTAAATTTTCACAAAGCATAGATTCACTAACACACTTCATATCGATATCCCTCTCTCTGATGATATTTACTTAATTATTTCTTCATCACCATGATGAATTCCTTCTGAAGAAAGGATTAAACCATTAAACTAAACTGCCCGTTAGTTGAACATCACATTCCCCCTTCTGAGAAGTAGAGTATTCAACTATTTCTTGAGAAAAGTAGCCATCATTATTAAGCGGTTCTTATAAGGACATATTTGAACCTATATATGCCGTTTACCTATAGTTGTAAGTCTTTTATTGTGAAAGTGGCTTAGATACACTAAAGAAATGCAATAAATATACTAATTGATTTATAACCTTAAACGATTTAGTTTATTTATTGCATTTGGAGAAAGATATGATGTCCATTGTAGGAGATATTCATAAGAGGGGGGTCTTTTAATCTACAAATATCGGGGTTCCCCCGACAATCCGAACTTTGTCCAATATCTTGACCTTGGGCTGTATTCTTGAATGCAGTAAGTGAATCTGTCCTCATCCATGCGAGCAGCAGACAAGCTCCACGAAATGCCAGCCTACACTTCGGGTTTGGTCTGTTCTTAATCACCCCTGCAAGGTTTCATTTTCTCTAATGCATTGGGTCTATTGAGTCGCATACCTATCCCAAGCATCTACTTGAGATCATCATTGCTGATGGTGGTTTCTCAGATGGAATAAAGAGCAGGTAGAAGCCTTCCAATACAGAAAACAGTACCTAGAATACCGCGGAGAGCAAAAGGCCGGAATAGCCGAGTGGCTCGGATTGTACGTGATATGGAACAGAGAGCTGAATTATTGAAGAATTACACAAAAGCTACTGACATAGCTCTTTTGACGAGGGATGGAACCGCGGAGGGCATCTACTATTGACATAAAGCTTGTTAGCAGCAATAGGCTTGTGCATTGTAACATCTTGATCCCTAACGCGCCTTAGTCCGTGTGCTCAGCACAGTTTAAGGCGCGTTAGGGCACATATGTATAGAGCAAGTATGTAAATTGATTATCAGCTAACAGGTCTATAGCTACATAATAAAGTAAGTTAAGGCTAAAAGAATTTCCAAGTATGCCACTTAAATTATCCACGTATTTCTCCATGAACTATATGCTACGCTACTATCAGACCAATTTGTTGATTTTCCTTATTTGTACGAAAAACGCAGACCTCGCGGCCTACGTTCTTTTTATAAAATGAAATCTAAAAACACGGGGGTTCTCAACAACCCGGACTTTGTCCAATTCCTCATTTTGACCTTGGCCTGTAACCTTGGCTGTAAGTAAACATGATTCTTGTCCTCTTCCACCACGAGCTGCTGACAAACTCCACGGAATGCCTGTTTATGCTTCGGGGTCGGTCCATGCTCAATCACACCTGCAGGTCTTAATTTCCCTGATGCATCAGGAGCTGCAACAAGCCACCGGGAATATATAATGTTTATCTCCTAAAATAAATGTGATATATTAGATGCTGTCTAAATATTTTAAATATC
>NZ_JBFOLB010000006.1:0-268141 GCF_047246825.1 Paenibacillus xylanilyticus
ACTCCGCTCGACTTGCATGTATTAGGCATGCCGCCAGCGTTCGTCCTGAGCCAGGATCAAACTCTCCAATAAAGATGGATTTCAGCAGCGCGGTTAGACGCTATGAAAATCATCTGGGGTATTGAAAAGAGCGATTAGCTCATTTTGAATCTGACGAGATTAAAAATCTCAATTGTGCTCCGGTTTTCATACAGTCAGATGACTTGTACCGAAAACCTTCACGTTCATCCTGCAAGCAGGATGATTACTCACTCGTTGTTCAGTTTTCAAAGATCAAACTTCGTTTGCATCCGAGTGTTGTTCTCTTCAGCAACTCTTATATATTATCACGTCCGAACCAATTTAGCAAGCACTTTTTTTTAAGTTTCTTTCGAAGCTTATTTGTTTTGCTTACCGCACCGTGTTTCTCGTGTTTTCTTGGCCGGACAATTAATATATCACAGACTCAAACAACTTGTAAAGAGTTTAATTATAATTATTTTTCTCATTATAGTATTCCTGTGTTTCAAGTGACTGCGTAGAACTCCTACGATAGTAGATGATAGTCTTTCTTCTATATAATAAACATACCCCGTTCAATCCTACTGGATTTGAACGGGGTATGTTTAGAAATCATTGTTGTTATTTACGTTCTACTGTGTAACCTTTATCCTCAAGCAATTTCACGATTCCGTGCTCACCCAGGTAGTGGGCAGCACCTACAACGATAAAGTACTCCTCTTTCTTATCACTCTTCAAATACCCATCAATCTTGTCAGCCATGCCAATGTTACGGTCGATCAGCATTGCTTTGTTGTACTCCTCGTTATCAGAGAAGTTATTAGTGAAGTCTAACAACTGCTCGTCGTTACCCGTTTTCCACATCTCAGCCATTTGGTCTACGCTGCTATCCAATACATCGAAGTTATCCAGTGTTGCACTCAGTGTTTCTTCTTGCAATTCTTTCGAGAAGTCGTTAAACATGCCCAGTTGGGACTCGTAAGACTCCAGTTCAATAACCGGAAGTTTACGTTCGATCGCCTTTTGAATGAAATATAGATCCACTCCCGCTGAAGCCTCATATCCGGCCGTCGCCGCTTTCAGGCTGGCAAGTGTACTCTCTACAACCCAGGGCTTGAATGCATCCAGTGCATTAGGCTCCAGTCCGTTTTTCTTGAGAACATCCCCCAGCTTGGTGTACGTCTCGCTTGAAACATGATCCTTCAGTGTTGTTCCATCCTTGTAAGTTCCCAGATCCAGAACCAACTGTTGTTGTGCCTCGTCAGCCCCTTTACTTACATCAACCTCTACGCCCAGATAATCCGCTTCAGCGAAGGCCTCTTCAAACTCCTCAGGCAATGGATAGAAGCTATCGTCCGCAATATGCATGGAGCCTACCAGATATACCGTGTTACCGTTGCTTTCCACTTCCCACATGAATCCGCGGCTACCCGTTTTTGCGGCAGTTTCAGTTCCCTTGGAGACAAGCAGCACTGTGCGGGTCTTCGCATCCCAGTTTACTTCGTAACCTGTAGCGTCACCTACGATACGGATCGGTGCATACGTTACGCCATTAATGCGTGTAAGCTTGCTTTTGAGTGTAATCGTTTTGCCATCCACTACTGCTGTAATCGTATCATCTGTCGCAGTCGTCAGCTTCACATCCATCGCATCAAGTGTGGAGCGAAGCGGAACCAATGTAGTTCCCTTATTATTAATTGGTGCTCCTACATTGTACTCCACTGCCTGGTCATTGACTTTAACAGAAGTCCCTTGAGGTGCAGCCATGGCCGGCGCAGCTGAAGCGAGCAAACCCACCGAGATTGTGAGGGATAAGAGCATGCGTTTCCAGTTTTTCATATTATGTATTCTCCTTTTAGATATATAGTAGATTAAATCTATTAGTTCAATGAATGAACATCCATCCATATTACGATAATAGACTGGGAGGGGTTCCACCTTTTCCCTAGGATGGTCCCCTCTTCCCTTATTTTGATTACTTCTTAAAGCAGTAATAGTAGAGTAGTAGTAGTAAGTAAGTACTTGAAATAACTTAAATTTTGTAAGCTCGCATCGCCTTAAATAGCTCCTTGAAAGTTGGACGCTTACCATACATCAGTACACCTGTGCGATAGATTTTGGCAGCAAGCCAGCCGAAGATTAATATCGATACGGCCAGTATGACCAGAGACACGATAATCTCCCACGTTGGTGCAACCCCCGCCCCGATCCGTACCAGTATGGCCGTAGGCGAGGTGAACGGAATGAAGCTGGCAACTTTTAAGAGCAAAATATTCGGCGTTGAAATACTGAAGATTGCAATGTAGAAAGAAACCAGTGACAGCATCGTAATCGGCAGAACCGCTTGACCCAATTCTTCCGTACGGCTAACCATTGAACCAATCGCAGCAAACATCACAGCGTATAGGAAGTAACCAAGAATGTAAAAGATAAGTCCGTATGCAATCACAGCTAAATTCACATCACTCAGATTCAAACTGAATTCACTCAATACATCACGGTTATGAGGAAGCAGCACATTCCCGGCAACCACTGCACCGAAAATACCGATTTGAAGCAGACCGACCATAAATATACCGATGATTTTGCCAAACATCTGACTGAGTGGAGACACGCTCGTAATCAAAATTTCCATAATGCGCGAGCTCTTCTCTGCAGTAATTTCGGACGCAATCATGTTACCGGTCATCATTGTGGATGTGAACAGCAGGATGATCAGCAGGTAGACTACAATGTAGTTGATCGGGCTCATTCCATTCTCGGACGCGGCATCAGATCCCCCCTCATCCACAGTTAAGCTTTGCTCGCTTACCTTAACAGGCGTATTAATCAGTTCCTTTTGTTCATCTGTAAGAACATCCTTCACAACGACATCCAGCTTCACACTTTGCAGCGCAGCTTCTATAGAAGCAATAATTTGAGGGGACACCTCTTCCGTTGAATACAGGATCGGTTGCGGGAACTCCTGTCCTTGGGCCGCCTCGAACTTCAGATATCCATCGGTAAGCCCGGATTCTGCGTCTGCCTTCAGCGCTGCTTCATCTTTATCACCAGCAGCAATGAATCGGTACGCCTGATCTCCTTGTGCGGATGAGAACTTCTCCAGCTTCTCCGACAATTCAGGCTGTCCAGCACTCAGTAGTCCAATGTTTACAGGGTTGCTTCCTGCAGTTCCACCGCCACCTGAGCCACCATTAAACAAGGTAATGAAATAGGGCACATTAAGTCCAATCGATATTAAAAGTGCGAGTACAATTGTCGTAACTACAAATGATTTCGTTTTAACCTTGTTTTTGAACGTAAATCCGATGATTGTTCCCATTTTATTCATTCGACTCACCTACCTCACGAATAAAGATTTGGTTAAGCGTTGGTTCTTTGATTTCAAAATGCTCTACGGTAGTCTGCATCATTGCGTGTTTCAAAATCTCCTGCGCCGCCTCCACCTGAGCGATATGGATGAGATATCCACGCTCGTTTCGTTCTACCTTTTTCACACCAGCCAGCTGCTCCAAGCCATCGACGCTGCCAGTAGTGTTTAGGTACACCTGCTCACGTGGATAGCGGTTCTTGATCTCCTTGATCTCGCCTTGAACCACAGTATTCGAGCGATGCAGGATTGTTATCTGACGACAAAGTTCTTCTACATGCTCCATACGATGTGTCGAGAACAGAATGGCCGTTCCCTCGTCACGCAATTCCTTGACGGTGGATTTGAGCAATTCCACATTCACTGGATCAAGACCACTAAACGCTTCATCCAAAATAAGAATTTGAGGACGGTGTACTACCGCAGCAATAAAGCCCATCTTTTGCTGATTACCCTTCGATAATTCTTCAATCTTTTTGTCGTAATACTCGGGGACTTCGAAACGATCGAGCCAATACCTCAAGCTTTTGTCCGCATCTTTGCCATTCATGCCGCGAAGGCGGGCCAAGTAATTGATCTGATCACTGACCTTAACCTTGGGATAGAGCCCGCGTTCTTCCGGAAGATAACCCATGATCTGCTGCAGCTCGGTACTATAAGGCTTGCCGTTATATCGTATCTCCCCACCATCCGGATGAATCAGTCCAAGGACCATACGCATCGTTGTTGTTTTACCAGCACCATTGGCGCCCAGCAGTCCGTAGATTTCGCCTTCTCCCACATTGAGCGTAACGCCATTAACAGCTGTCTTATCCGCATATTGCTTCACTACCTGTTTCAGTTCCAATCTGTTCATCATCTATCGTCCCCCTTCTTTTATCTCCACAGTGTCGGAGCATACCCTTCAATCCAATATTGCAGTACTTCGTCCAGCTCCAGGTTTCGGATCTTCATTATGCGATTACCCGCAAGCTCCAGCCTCTCCTGCGCTTCAACGACCCGGGTCGTAATCACCCGAATGGCTCCAGCCTCCTGCTTCGACTCAACAGCCCCCGGTATACTCTCAGGCCTAAGATCACCTTCGTACCAGATTTCTCTCCATTGATCGAGTACCACATCTTTCTCTGCCATGCCAAGCGATTGTCCCCGGTGCATCAGCACGATGTAATCAGCGAGACGCTTCACTTCATCAGCAATATGTGTAGCTATCAAAATGGTGGTATCCCCATCCGCCATGAAATTGCGGAATTGTTCTACCATAACCCTCCAGGCAAAGGGGTCAAGCCCTGAAGAAGGCTCATCCAGCAGAAGCAATCTCGGCCGTGCAGCAAGCGCAGCCGCTATTTCGAACTTGCGACGTTCTCCTTTGGACAACTTCTTTAACTTCACATCATAAGGAACATCCATATCATCCATGAGCTGGTTGAAAAATTTCGCATCCCAACGGGTATACCAATGCGCCCGGAATCTGGCAGCTTCAACAGCGGTTATATTGTCTTCTTCCGAACCTCCACCGTCTGCAACAAAACCAATATGCTCTCTCAGCTCTGTAGGAAGTTCACTTTCGTAATGCTGTCCGAACCACATGATCTGACCGGAATCCGGTAGCACGACACGCTGAAGCATATTCAGCAGGGTGCTCTTCCCTGAACCGTTATGTCCCAATATGGCGACGACGTATCCTTCGGGAATTGCGAGATCAATAGGGCCAATAATTCTACGCTTGCGTATCTTGGATACACCGTTTAACTGAACCGCTATTGGTTCCATGTTTGGTCCCTCCTCACTTCGGATAGTAGATCTGAAGAATCTCTTGGAACAATCTAGCCATTTCTTCCTCACTGCATCCAACGGATTTACCTGACTGCACTGCTGCCTGCAGTGCTTCTCTTGCTGCTGTCAATTTGTACGTTTCCCGGTCTCCTGCCTCAACTTTGGCTACGAACGTCCCCGTACCCTGCTTCGTTCGAAGCAAGCCTTCATTCTCCAAATCCTGATAGACCCGGCGAACAGTAATAACGCTGCAGTTCAATGATCCTGCGAATTCTCGAATGGACGGCAAATGCATTCCCTCCCCCAATTGACCCGTTATAATTAAAGATCTTAGCTGGTTTTCAATTTGGTGATATAAAGGTTCAGCACTGTTTTCATTAATTTGAATCGGTATATTCAAGCCCTGCACCTCACCCTCGCGTACACTTCAGTTCACTTGCACGATAGTGCCGGTCATCCTCGATGTCGTTCTGTATTTGGCCTAACTTTAACTTAAATCCCGTTTCGATAATTTCCTGAGTGTGATGCGACTAAGCAACCACAACACCGCAAAACCTAGGATTAACGAAACCCACATAAAAGGTGATAACAACCCCCAGGTTTTACTGATCTCTACGGCATATTGCACTCCGTTCCCGCCCATGAGTCGAATTATAATCGCAATAAGGACAATCACGGGTATAAACAGCATGCTGATTAACAAATACTTTTTGCCAGTGTGTAAAAACTCTCCAAAGATATAGAACCCTGTAATCAGAACCCCATATCCTGTACAAGTTAGGGCAAAGGCCAAATATTGATCCCATCGGAACCCTTCCAGATGCATAACGGAGACATACAATGCGCCATAGTGGAATATGCCATTATAGATAAAGGCCAGCAATGCCTGCTGAATGCGTCCCCACATGACTGTTTCTGCCGAGATGGGAAGTCTGCGATAGTAGGTCAGCATCTGTGTATACGAATCTTCCTGTATGTAGCGGAAAGAGCGTCTGGAGAAGATAAATCCCTGAAATGGAATCATAAGCATGAAGTAGGAATCGGAAATCGTGTTAAGTACATTTTCCTCTCTCTGTCCATATAACATGACACCACCCATAGCTCCAACGTAGATCATAAACATCGCAGACCATAACCATTGAAGACGATCCTTGCTCCATTCGCTGCGGGTTAACCACCAAGCCTGCTTCCAATCATTCATAACATTGCCTGCCTTTCCATCTCACGCTTTACTGTGCAAGCTGTGTTCACTGTGTTTACTGTATATATCAATATACACAGTATACAGACTGCACCTCTGTGCCGTCAACCCTTATTTTCCTGAATCAGGAATATTCCAGGGGCTTATTTCCTTTTCCATGCTGCTGAACTCCTGAGCGTGACGGGCCTTTCAGGCAGATAGCGCGGCACGTACCACTATGATCGTTCAATAACTGTATTGAGCTGTAAATTTGCAGGCACAAAAAAAGAGAGCTGACTCCGAAATTGTGCGAACACAAAGTGGGGTCAACTCTTTCATTTTCACGGCAACTGTATACAGAAGAGGTCTAACTTTTAAACCAGAGTGTAGCCGCTTGGCAAACGGCGATTACGACGGATGGCACGAATCTCGGCTAGTGTCAGCCGTTGATTAGTGGAAATCAGGGATTCCACATCATTCCCACGGATCAGATCATCCAAATCTCTCAAGTTGGTGTTGCCACGATAAACACGGAACCCACCTTGAAAGTTTGGTCTCGTAAACACAACCAGCGTTGCATTCGAACTTGTCGAGAAAAAGCGCAGGCTCTCTACCCCACCCAGAATGTTGTCCAGATTGCGAAGACCCGTGTTGCCACGGTAAATCCGGCTTCTTCCGTTATAGTTCTCCTCTGAATACACCGTAAGACGTGGATACGTTTGACTGACTTGGACTGTTTTTTTCATTTGTCTTCCCCCCTCTCGATCTCATTCTATGAATGGATGTGAGAGAAGGTATGGACGAATCAACGGATCGATTCATCCATTTTCATATTTTCATAGGGAAATTGCTCAAATTCTACAACCCAAGAATGACTTCCCATACAGGACGTGTATGCCCGCCAGGATATAGGAGGTATAACAATACATACACAATGACGCCAGTC
This sequence comes from Paenibacillus xylanilyticus, assembly GCF_047246825.1. Lineage (GTDB taxonomy): Bacteria > Bacillota > Bacilli > Paenibacillales > Paenibacillaceae > Paenibacillus > Paenibacillus xylanilyticus_B. The sequence continues at coordinate 7,270 of NZ_JBFOLB010000006.1, forward strand.
AGTGCACTACTGAACCAGACCATGGAAGTAAATCGTCCCCAGCGGCGATGAGTTGCAAACTTCTTTTTGAAACCCAGTACCAGTGTGGAGATACCAAAGACAGCTGCTGCCGTAGCGAGAATAATATGAAATATCAAAAAGATCCGGTAGAAAATCTCCATCTCAGGATCACCGCCCCAGGCGGTATTTCCAACAAAGATCGTACGAGACATATAAATCACAAAGAACAGCAAGGCAGCAACGGCTCCTGCAACCATCGCGGTTTGGTGTGCCTCACGTTTTCCACGAATAATCAACCCCCACCCAATTCCCACCAGCACAGCACTAATTACAATGAAAGAAGTACTGATCGTAGGCAGCAGAAAATGTATATCCATCATCGTGTATTCCCCCTCTTGTCTAAACATGACTTGGCTTATTTCGCAGGATTAAGCGGCCCACCGGAACTCTCTACAGGATATGGGTCATCATCATCTTCGCGTTTTTCCTTGCGATACCATTGGAAAAAGACATAAGCCAGCATGGAAACGAAGATACCCTCCTGAATGAATTTCATCACAATCCCGCCCACCTGCTGATCCTCCTTGGCAGAGGACAGAAAGTTGAAGAAGGCTGGACCTCCGAAAGTGCGCAGCAAGGCCGAGGAGTCCCCGGATACACAATACCGCATCGCTTCAGCCCATACACCCGGGTTGCTATACGTTGCATATAACGGCTCGGACGCAAAGATAATCAGACCACAAGCGGGTGTCAGCAGTACCATGTTGAGAAAGATAAATCCGATCTTCGACAGTCCTGATGCCTGTCTTCTTTCTGGCAGCGGATTAAGAAGTGTCCACCACATGAGCATGGAGGTTATAAAGAGAACCAGGTAATATAATCGGTGGACTGTAAAATTGAGCATCACAAAATCATGCACAACAGGCAGATGATATAAGGAGAATAGTCCATTGAAAAGCAGGGCCGCCACGATTGGATGAGCCAAGAAGGAGAGCTGCCGTGTTGGCAGCCATCGAAGCATTTTGCGCCATACCCACGCAGGCAGACCCTTCATTAATAACGGTGGCGCTACCAGATAAGACAAAGCCATGCTCACCATGTGGAAACTGAACATGACATGCCCCAGCAGATTAAATGGCCCGGCTTGCGCGAGATAGAATACAGCTAGACCAATGATAAACATGTTTTTTTGAGCAACCGTTGCCGGCTCTGCATCCTTGATTCTCTCACTCAATGGACCTACGACGACCAGATATGCAGCTGCGATAAGCAGAAAAAAAGCAAGAATTAGCGGACTCCATAAATCGTTGAAACTAAAATATTGCAACCCGAGCATACGGGAAACCTCCCGGTGATCTAATATGGTTGTTTTCTGGAATTCGTTACATGGATTTGGATCGCCAAAAAGGGGAAAAGACGGCGGCTCTGCGCCGCCGCCATCTCATTTACCACCAAACCCAATAAAGCGCCATAATGATGCACGTGAATGCTACGAAAAATCCGAACGCCATAAACAGGATTGGCATCAAATGCCCCTTATCCTTCATGTGCATCCAATATCCAAGCTGAACAAAAACCTGAAGGATTGCCATGACCACCAGAAGGATAATGGTAAAGGACGTATTCATGCCCCCTGCCTTCACGGCTGCGAACGCAATGAGTGTCAAGACGATTGAGAATATAAACACAACAACGTGTTTCTGTGGTCCTTCTGTTCGGTGACGATGCTTCACAGGTTGTTGATCACTTTTATCCTGTACCGACATGTGTTACCCCACCTTTCCGAGCAGGTAAACGACCGTAAAGATAAACACCCAGACCACGTCAATAAAGTGCCAGTACATTGCGGAGACGTACACCTTTGGTGCGGTTACGACCGTTAATCCTTTTCTGAACAGCTGCCCGATAATAAGTCCGATCCACAGAATACCGAATGCAACGTGGGCGCCGTGGAAGCCAACCAGGGTGTAAAAAGCCGAGCTGAATGCACTGGTTGTCATCCCGAACTCTTTGTGCACCACATATTCATAGAATTCATAAATTTCAATACCAAGGAATCCAAGGCCCAACACTACCGTTATTCCGAGCCAAAGCGCCAACGCGTTGCGGTTGCCCCGGTGCATGGCCTGGATCGCAAAAACACTTGTCAGACTGCTGACGAGTAGGATGAAGGTAGCTGCTGCCACGAGAGGCAAATGAAACAATTCATTGGCTGATGGGCCCTCATTCGTTTGGTTCCGAAGTGCCAGAAAGGTTGCGAAGAGTGTACCGAACAATACCGTCTCCCCGCCAAGGAACAACCAGAAGCCAATAAGCTTGTTGCGTCCCTCCAGCGTTGCTTTCTCCGGTTCATGCGGCAGTTGGCCGTTCACCGGTTCGGCATGTGAAGTTGTCATGTTCTAACCCCCTTCTCATCCTGATCTTCCGGTTCGATATGCCAGCCATGGTCATCATAGAGTGAACGCAGCGCCATCGCTCCGAATGTAATCAGAAGGCCGACAATGACCACAATATAGTTATTGAACAGTCCATTCATAAAAGCATTGCCAAAATCGTCCTTGCTGAACATCAGACCCAGTCCGGCAATGAAAATACCGACAGACATGACAAATGGCAGTGGAGTCGCAGATGGCATATGAATCGAACCTACCGGTTCGGCCGGAGTCATTTCGGTATGACCTGCCATCTTTTCCTTCCAATATGCATCGATCCCGCGAACAAGCGGAGTCTGCTTGAAGTTATATTCTGGCGGCGGAGATGGAATGGACCATTCCAACGTACGGCCATCCTCCCACGGATCATTTGGTGCGTCGACCGGTTTTCTCGTTGTGATTACGATGTTCACGAGGAACATGATCACCCCAACTCCCATCAGGAATGCTCCAATGGAGCTGACCAGATTAAGCAGGTCGAAATCCTGGTTCGGCAAGTATGTAACGATCCGGCGCTGCATTCCCATGAGACCCAGGAAATGCTGTACAAAGAACGTCAATTGGAAACCGATCATGAACGTCCAGAATGTCCATTTTCCAAGCGTTTCACTCAGGATGCGACCAAACATTTTTGGCCACCAGTAATGCAATCCCGAGAACAAGCCAAGCACCAATCCGCCAACGATAACGTAGTGGAAGTGGGCCACGACAAAGTACGTATCATGAAACTGGAAATCGGCCGGTGCAGATGCCAGCATGACACCCGTAACACCACCCATGACGAAGGTTGGAACGAATCCAACAGCAAACAGGTTCGCTGCTGTAAAGCGGATCTGTCCACCCCACATCGTAAAGAGCCAGTTAAAGATTTTGATTCCTGTCGGTACAGCAATCAACATGGTTGATATTGAGAAGAGCGCGTTTGCGACATTACCCAAACCTGTTGTAAACATGTGATGCGCCCAGACCATGAATCCCAGGAAGGCAATCAGGATGGTTGCAAACACCATGGAGCTGTAACCAAACAATCTTTTGCGTGCAAAGGTCGGAATAACTTCCGAAATAATACCAAAGGCCGGCAAGATGAGTATATACACTTCAGGATGTCCGAAGATCCAGAAAATGTGCTGCCAGAGTACCGGGTTACCACCATTCGCAACATCGAAGAAGTTGGCTCCCAGAATACGGTCAAATGTTAGCAGCACCAATCCCACCGTAATGGCAGGGAATGCAAAAAGGATAATGGCTGATGTAATAAATGTTGTCCAGGTAAACATCGGCATCCGCATGTAGGACATGCCTGGCGCACGCATCGTGATGATGGTAGCAAGAAAGTTAATGCCCCCGATGAGTGTTCCCAGACCGGCAATCTGGAGACCGATTGTGTAGAAATCCACACCGTGTGTCCCGCTATATTCACTACTAGAGAGTGGCGTGTAGGAGGTCCAGCCTGCATCAGGTGCCCCGCCCATAATCCAGCTCAGGTTGAGCAGCAGTCCACCAAACAGAAACGTCCAGAAACCAAGTGCATTGACAAATGGAAATGCGACGTCCCGGGCACCAATCTGCAACGGTACAACAGCATTCATAATGGCAAATATGATTGGCATGACTCCGAGAAATATCATTGTTGTTCCGTGCATGGTAATCAATTCGTTGAACACCTGTGCCGATACAAAACTATTCATCGGCTTCATCAGCTGAATCCGGATTAAAATGGCTTCAATCCCGCCAATCCCGAAGAAAAATCCGCCTGCAATTAAATAAAGAATGGCGATTTTTTTGTGATCGACGGTGGTGATCCAATCCATCAAGCCCCTGTACCGCTTGACGCTATGAGCATGAGCCAAGGTTGTGTACCCCCTTCTTCGTCCTTGCTGTTCTATTCATAGTCCAATTTGTAGTTGGCTAGATATTCGGCAATTCCGTCGATTTCTTCATCCGTAAGTCCAAGATCTTTTGGATTCGGCATCGTATTGCCTGGCTTCACGGATTGCGGATCATGGAGCCATTGTTTCATGTTATCCAGTACCGGATTGCCTTCTTCTTGTCCCTCACGCTGGTTCAGCAGAATTCCGGCAACCGATTCCTTACCACCGATTCCTGTGAGATTCGGCGCAACCGGTCCGCCCTGATCTCCTACAGCGTGGCAAGAGAGACAGTTTGTTTTGAATTTCTCAGCAAGCTGTGTATCTTCCGGCAATACCGCTGGAGCTTTCATTTCATTGACCCATCTGTCGAAGGATTCCTGGCTGACTGCTTTTACCTTGAACTCCATATAGGCATGAGACCTTCCGCAGAGCTCTGCACATTTCCCGCGGTAAACGCCTTCATTCGGAGCCGAAAAACTAAATTTGTTCACTGTTCCATCCGGGTTTGTGTCCATTTTGCCCGCAAGTGACGGCACCCAGAAGGAATGAAGCACGTCAGCGGTTTTTAATTCGAATGCGATTTTCTTGCCGGTCGGGATGATTAGATCTTGAGAGGTGGTGACATCATATTGAGGATAAGTGAATTCCCACCAATACTGATGCGAGGTAACTTTGACCTGAATTGCATTTTTGTCCTTGGACAGATCTTCGCCTTGGGCAAAAATCGTCTGAACCGTCGGTACGGCCAATACAATAACAAGCAATAACGGAATGGCTGTCCAAATAACTTCCAGCTTGAAATTGCCTTCAACCTGTTCGGGCACTTCATTCTGCCCGGCCCGCCTGCGAAACCGGATCAGCACATACGCAGCTATGGCAAATACAATGATGAGCACCACGATCATAATCGCAATGGACAGCTTCATCAGATCATATTGGCCTTGCGCCACAGGACCCTGAGGTTTCATTACCGACAAGTCTTCCCGCCCGCATGCGGATAGCAGCAAAGAGAACACCGCCAGCAAGGGGAGAATTCGCTTTGCAACCTGCCACTGTTTCATCATTGATCTACCCCACTTTTTTACATTTTCGTAGATTACCGTCGTCGTTCGAAGGCCTAGCTCATTCAACCTGTTTCAACCCGATACGCATAATCCTGTCCGTCATACAGAACGCTTACAAAAATAACGCTTCCAGAACCCCCATCATTTCCTTCATAGGGCATGTCTGCGCATTCTTCCAATTCATTCTATATGGTTCAATCACTTATTAAATATAAGTTGAGGGTATGATTTTGTCAATCTTTGGACACATGTTCACAAATTGTTCACTTTATGTAAAAATCCGCACCACAACTTAGTTTGCAAACGATTTCAGTTATAAATGTAAACCTCTTAATTTGAAAATATTTGCCATATTTCGGTGATTTAACGTGTTCTTTTGGTGATTTTTATCACGTTAAAAACATGCAGTATTATGCAAAGGGATTGCTGCTTTATCTCCATTTGCCTTTTTCCAGATCTACTGGGAAGTGGCGCTCATTCAGCTCTCATTTACAACGATGAACCGGCATGAAGCGCCATCCCTGTAATATAGTTACATTTTAAATTAACACTGGAACTGATCAATTCTGTCCCTTAGTGGATTTATGATCCATCTGTCAGAATAAGAGGTCCATCCCGGGTTATCGCTATCGTGTGTTCATATTGGACTCCCCAGCTTCCGTCCACTGTCCTGACAGTCCATCCATCTTCATCCCAAAATACCGCTCCAGAACTTCCCCTCGTAAATATCGGCTCTATCGTAATGACCATGCCTTCGGTGAGCATCATGCCCGTTCTGCGTTTGCCATAAGGAAGTACATTGGGTGGTTCATGAATATATTGACCAATACCATGACCAATGAGCGGCTTTACAATACCATATCGATACAGCCTTGCGGTACGCTCAATAGCGTTGCCGATATCCCCGAGCGTGTTTCCAGGGACCGCTTGGGCTATAGCCCGATGGAGAGCCCTCTCCGTTCGTTTCATCAGCTTGCGGATGGACCTGCGTTGTTCACCGATCCCGTAAGTCCATGCCGAGTCGGCAAGCCAGCCGTCCTTGTTTACCACCATATCAATGGTCACAACATCCCCTGCGGCCAATTCCCGATCGTCCGGGAAGCCGTGACAGACAACTTCGTTGACCGAAGCGCAGGTTGCATAAGGATATCCCTTATATCCCTTTTGCTCCGGCGTTGCTCCTCTTTCGGTTAGAAATGCCTCAACCCGTCTGTCAATTTCAGCTGTGGTTATACCAGGAGTGAGCCATTGTTCAATTTGCTCGTGGCAGCTTCGCAGAATCCGGCCTGCTTCCCGCATGTAGTCAATCTCTTCTCTCGTTTTCAAAATAGGGTCCACATGCATTCATCCTTCCTGCCATATGTGTACTTCCATGTATATGCAGCAAGAATGCAACAAAGCCCAAAAGTGATGCAAAGCTCTGTTCCCTCTCCGAGTGAACTACAGAACAACAAAAAAAACCGTCTGCCGGAGCATGACGCCCGGGAGACGGTTCTATTCATATCGGAACAGTATAATTCAGTGATGTGGTGTTTCAGGACACGGAAGAATCCATCTTGACAAGCTCATGCTCGACCACAGAAGTCAATTCTTCCTCATATCCACCCGTAATCCGGTATTTCCTCACGTACTCCTTCACGAATTTTTTTGGATCCTTAGGACGGAAAATCCGAGTCATTTCCCTCAAACTTTCTTTGACCTCATTGTGACCTTTCGTTGCCATTGTAATTCCCTCCCAAAACGTTGAAAGTGAATGCTCCGTTTAGAGAACGCCGAATAAGTCTTAAATGCCATCCATGAAGTTGTGTGCGCGGCTTAAAGCAAGCTTTAGGTCGGGAACCTCGCTAAAAGCAAGTACCTGACACTATAAATACCCGATATGATTCAGTGTGAATCATAATCTTATTGTAGCATATTCGGGAGTATGTTACGACTTGACGATTTTACTTATTATTTATAACGGTTTTTACGCCCAAAAAGTTTAATCCCGAATCATATTTTATGAATATGTCCTTTCTGTACGGAATTAATTCTATCCAGCATAACACGGAACTATTCGGGGGATATTATCACGGACAACCCATACAGTTAAATTAATGGTATCCAAAGGAGGCGCCGTTTCATGGACCGCGAAGAACAGGATATGCTGCCCCTTTCGCATGAAAAGGTGGAAGTCGACGGAGTCTACATCAACGAAGCGGGACGCGAGGAACATCTGCACCGGGGTCAACATTTCCCGGCCGATCCGGTTCTGGGCAAATCAGAGTGGAAACTCACCGAATTTATGTTTGACAACCATCACGAAGGCCGCACTGACGAACGACTTGTACCCAAAGAGAACGATACCGACAAAATCGGCAAAGTTACTCATCCACGCAGAAATTTTCAACGAAAAGATCTTTAAATTCGTTGAAGTGCATTGATTATCTAGCAAACTGACTGGGGCACATCCAAGCCATACCTATGGCTGGTGCGCCCTTGTTTCCATATAGGTTTCTACATATTAAAGATTGCGCTTCAAAATGAATATCTTCCGTAGTACTTATGGTTCAGTTCTGTCCACCTTCTTCATACCTTAGAGAAAAAGGACAAAGGAGGCTGGACCGGATGTCCCCAATGAAATCGTCAAGCGGTCTGGATGAAAATATTGCCGGCATGCTTTGTTACCTGTTTACTTTTGTAGGCGGTATCGTCTTCCTGGCCGTTGAAAAGCGCAGCCGGTTTGTGCTGTTTCACGCGCTCCAATCCGTTACGGTCTTTGGCATTATCATGGTTGGCCATGTATTATCCGCATTTCTTCCTCTTTTCGGCCCCCTGGTGGCATCCTTGTTATCACTGCTGGGTGTAGTCGTATGGATTATCATGGTCGTCACCAGTTTACAGGGAAAATGGCTGAAGCTGCCTTGGGTTGGTGATTTTGCCGAGAAACAGATGCGCCATCTGTAGCTTTCTTAATAAGCAAGTTCCGTCTGTTCAATAACAAAAGGCGATCCGAACCTGACTGAGGTTTGAATCGCCCTTTTTCTATTAAATTGCTGCCACCATAATTGGTCAATGCCACCCAAAGACATACAAGGAATCAAGCAGTCTGGCAAACTGTTTTCGCTGGCTCCATAGTAGTAAGGGACTCAGATAAAAAATTTTGTTCCCTTGCTTTTCCTCTGAAGACAAAAAAACATCCGGATCGCTGCTCTTCCACGCAGCCATCCGGATGTTTAGGTGATATATCATTTATTCCGTGAATCAATCATGCCATTAACTGTATTCATTCATATCGTGACTGATTCATCCTGTGAGTTAACATAGCTACCATTCCGGTACCTATATTCAAGCTTTAAGCCGATTTTCCTGACTCTCCAAGAATCACATCAGCCTGCTGTTCAGCCATCTTGGCAGCCGTCGCCTTAGTCCCCAGACCATTGAACAGCAAATTCATAAAGATGGCCGTAAAACTGCCGGCAATGATTCCGTTACCGAGCATAATCTGTGCCCAGTCCGGTGCACCCGCAAACAACTCTGGTACGACTGTAACGCCCAATCCCATCCCTACGGAACAGGCAATGATGAACAGGTTCTCATGTCGATTCAAATCGACCTGGCTGCCAATGATGCGGATACCGGAGGAAACGACCATTCCGAACAGCGCAACCATCGCTCCGCCCAATACGGAACCGGGTACAAGCTGTGCGAGTGCTGCAATTTTCGGTACGAATCCGATCACAACCAGCAGTCCACCTGCTACCACGATAACATCCCGCGTTTTAACACGGGTCATCTGTACAAGCCCTACATTTTGCGAATAAGTGGTATACGGGAATGAGTTGAATATCCCGCCAATCACAATCGCGAGTCCTTCCGCACGGTAACCACGGGCCAGATCCTTGGAGGACAAGTCTTTGTCCAATATTTTGCCGAGAGCCATAAATACACCTGTCGATTCAGCCACGCTTACGATCGCTACCAGGATCATCGTCAGAATAGGAACAATCTCAAACGTTGGTGTACCGAAGTAAAATGGCTTCACCACATGGAACCAGCTTGCTTCACGAATCGGAGCAAAATTAACCTCGCCCATAAAGCCGGCTGCTACCGTCCCCGCAAGAAGGCCGACCAGAACGGCAATAGAACGGATGAATCCTGTCGTGAAGCGGGTCATCAGAATGATAAACAGCAATACGCCGAACCCAAGCAGAAGGTTTGTCCCGCTGCCGAAGTCTTCCGCTCCCTGACCGCCCCCCAGATCTCTAAACGCTACAGGAATCAGTGTCAAACCAATAATGGTCACGACCGAACCTGTCACAACGGGTGGAAACAGACGGATTAGTTTGCCGAATAACCCCGAGAACAGCACAACGAAAATCCCTGACGCGATGACCGCCCCGTAAATGGCAGACACCCCACTATTCAGACCAATCAAGATCATCGGAGATACTGCCTGGAACGCACAGCCGAGCATGACAGGCAGTCCAACCCCGAAATAACGATTACCCCATACCTGCAGCAGCGTTGCCACACCACAAGCGAGCAGGTCGATGGCAATCAGGTACGTCAGTTGTTCCTGCGTGAAGCCCAGTGCATTACTAACGATAAGTGGTACGACTACTGCTCCCGCGTACATTGCAAGGACATGCTGCAGACCAAGCGAGAACGTTTTGATGGGATGCCGGTGCCGCTGGAAAATGCGCTCGCGTGCCATATTAGTTCGTTCCCTCCTCGTCCGCAAATGTAACCTGTCCATCCGACAGGGCTTTGATTCGAACCAATGATTCCACTCGATATCCCGCTTCTTTCAGCAAGCGGCCTCCCGGTTGGAATGCTTTTTCAATGACGATCCCGATGCCAACCACTTCAGCGCCAACCTGCTCCACAATGCGTGCCAGACCAAAAGCCGCCTCACCATTCGCCAGAAAATCATCAATGATCAGCACACGGTCGCCTGGCTGCATAAACTTCTTGGCAACCGTAATTTCATTCGTTTCCTGCTTGGTGAAGGAGTACACCTTCTCTACCAAAATGTCTTCCGTGAGTGTCAGCGACTTCTGCTTCCGCGCAAAAATCAGCGGCACATTCAGTTCCAGCGCAGTCATGATGCCCGGTGCAATTCCGGACGATTCAATCGTAAGCACCCGCGTAATGTTCTCTCCTTCAAAACGGCGGATAAACTCCTTGCCCACTTCCTTCATGAGAACCGGGTCCATCTGGTGATTCAGGAATGAATCCACTTTGAGTACCTGCTCGGACAGGACGATTCCTTCCTGTCTTACTTTGTCTTTTAACAATTGCATTGTGATTCTTCCCCCTGTGCGCCCTCTATACAGCCAGCCAGCATGTCCATATCCCATGGTAAAAAAGCAAAAAGCCCGCCTTTTTCACGTGCTGCGGAAAAACCGGAGACGGGAAAAGACGGACTTGTACTTATCAGGACAAGCCGTATCGGATGCTGCATGTACACATGAATAGATTGGATATCAATACACGACAACCACTCTCGGCATATACCTTCAGTCATTTACCTAGAGAGGGTGCCCAATCATAGCGATCATGCAGATCTTTCCCGTAGTCCGATCATTCCGGTGATCGGGTAGAGACATGCAGGCCTATTCCTGCACATATACGAGTAACGGCATATTTAATTTTTGGCTCCAAGATTCGTTACAATATATGATTGCGAACCTGAAATATAAAAGTGTAAACGTAACTGACAATGTTAGAAGTATACCGAATCGGCGGCGTGAAATAAAGAAGTATTTTCATGGAAATTGTGAAAACATGTCTTAATTTGTAACTAGGGGGTGATTGGTGCGTGTTTTTTTTGTACAATATGATAACGGAAGCGCGGCCTGAACTATGAATTTATCGGTCAAAGGAGATTGCAGACATGAAAGGCATACTTAAGGAGTTTAAGGAATTCGCTGTACGCGGCAACGTGATCGACCTGGCAGTTGGTGTCATCATCGGGGCTGCTTTTGGCAAAATCGTCACGTCCCTCGTGAATGATATCATCATGCCCCCTGTCGGGAAGCTGCTAGGAGGCATTGATTTCAGTCAGAAAATCATTAATCTGGATGGGAAAATGAGAACCGCCAGCGGAGAGGAAATAACGACATTGGCTCAAGCCAATGAGGCAGGCGCTACAGTTATCGCCTACGGACAATTCATCAACATACTTATTGATTTCCTGATTGTTGCATTTTGCATTTTCATGCTCGTCAAGGGCGTCAATTATATTAAAAGCAAAGAGCACAAAAAGCCTGAGCCGAAAAAAACAACCAAGGCTTGCAAGTACTGCCTGTCCGAAATACCGGCTGCAGCTACCCGCTGCTCGCACTGTACTTCAGTGCTGGAGGCAGAAGGCAGCAGCGCCCCGGCATAATCAGCAGGGTTACTACTGTCACTGTTTATGTAAAGGAAACCGCTCCAGCATGAAAGGTCTCACCCTAAAGGTGGGGCCTTTTTCATTATGGCCATGAGCAGATGAATGCTGCTGTAACTTAAACTATTTTAAGACATCATCATGGTCTAGAATCGGCGTGGCAGCAGATGCTCCAAAATCGACTTCAGATCCTTATCTTCCTTATAAACTTCTTCCCCGGTATCGAGTTCGGTTACCCGAATATATTCAAAGTTTGCCGAAGCATCTACCGGTTTAAACAGCAATTGTGCCTCATCTTCAAGACGTACGTTGAATCCCATATCCTTAAACATGGTCGTTAACTGATGGTTTGCCGGTTCCTGTCCTTGCCCAACAAAGATAAGCCCTCTAAGACTTTTACGCTCCTGTGGTTGCGGATAGATGACCTGAAAGTGTACAATGCATTCCATATACGTTCGTTCCCCTTTCGTTTAAAACATACTTTGTGAAATTTTGAACTTTAAAACTTGCTATATAAGGAGATACGTATTATGACCCAAGAACGTTTCGACATTTATGACGATCAGCAGCAATGGTTAGGCACGGAGCTTCGCAGTGAGGTGCATGCCAAAGGATATTGGCACCGTTCATTCCACTGCTGGATCGTGCGTGACGATCGCGATCAGCGGATGGTTCTTTTTCAACGTCGCCGCGAGATCAAGGATACCTTCCCCGGTTGTTATGACATTACAGCAGCAGGACACCTTAGTGCGGGTGAGCAGCTTGAGGATGCAAGTCGCGAACTGGAGGAAGAGCTGGGAGTACATGTCCCTTTTGAAGCCCTGACTTATCTGATGACTGCCAAGCAGCTGCTGCAAGGCGAGGTTCGCGGCGTACCATTTATGGATCGGGAGATCAGCTCGGTATATGGTTTATGCCTGAACCAGCCACTTGAGGCTTACACCTTGCAGGCCAGTGAAGTGGACAGCCTGTATGAAGTGCCTCTAAGTGATCTGCTCGCCTTGTTCCGTGGTGAAATGGATTCGATCCAGGCCAGTGGGGTGAATGCGGAGCAGACACCGTTGCCAGAATCCGTGAATCAAGCAGATCAGAATTATAATCGCGAATGCTCATCTCCCTTTCCGGCACGTCAGGATCGTTTAATCCAAGCTTCCGAATTCGTACCTCATGGGCCGGAGTATTACATCAGTGTACTCGAAGCTCTATATCACGTGCCCAAAGGCTGATTCAAACGTTGTTCAAAATGGAGTTTCGGGTTCATAGTTTCAGTTTCTCAAAATTAGCATGACTTCATACCTTACTCTAACTCAGCAGGGCACATGTGCTGTGATGAACATCACTGCTTTGCTTCAAATCACAAAAAGCAGGCGTCTGTCTCGTGGGAGCGCCTGCTTCGTTTTTTTACATAAATTGAGTTCTCAATAGATTGTTCTGCTCCAGCTCAACCGAGGGCCGTTGCCTCAGAACCTTTGGCTTAGCCTTAGCCTTGATCTCCTCCGGCATGAACCGACCAGTAACGTGCAGATAGCTGCCCAAACCGACGTCCGTAGCGAGACTCCAGCTCTTCCCCCATATCCTGTTCCAATTCGTATAGTACCAATTCCTGTGCAAAATGATTCAGCAGCAAACCTGTCATGACCGGATGCTCTGTCACGACAGCCTGAGTTGCGCAGGACTCCCCGCGCATCCCCAGCATGCACCAGCGTCGATCAACGACAATGGAGAATTTTCTCCCGTTGCCATTACCGTATAGAGGCAGACCCGGCCATGGCGCTGGCTGATCCAACATGCCTTCGCCTCCATCACATGACCATAACAGCCTGACACCGCGATCCTCTGCCCGTTTCAGTTGATCCTGCAGCAGTTCGGCTTCCTCACGCCAAATATCCACGACAATCTCGTGTTTGGCATCTGCCAGCTCGCGGCTCAGGTTATCGAACACATTCTTGTCACCTTCAATATTGTAGAAGACCGGTTTCTCGGGTTCATGCTGTGGCATGCTGCTCTGTACGTAATCAAGAGATGCACGCATCTGCCCGGAGATCATTCGGGTCATCTCCTCCGGTTTCAGCACACTGTACTTCGCAGGCTCTCCGGCACTGCAGCGCAGAAACCCGCGCTGTGAGAGTCTTTGCAAAGTGGAATATACATTGGAACGGGACACGCCCAGCCTCTTAGCAACCTCATAGCCTGAGGCAGAGCCTTGGCGTGCAAGTTCCACCATAATTTTGGATTCCATCTCGGTAAACCCGAGATGATTCAGATGATGCAGCAGTTGGTCCATATTCCCGTCCCCCCATGCTGTCAGCAACCACACTGCCTTACCTTACTGTGGCAGTGACTCTACTGCATCAGATCTGTTCTGCACCACAACGTGGGCACCACTTCGAGCCTTTCGGTAGCTCAGCTGCACAAATCTGGCACTTGACCATTTCACGAGGCACTTCGGTCTGTACGTCAACCGTGTTCACGATCGGGTTGTTTTCTTTCCAATAGCGAATACGCTCATCAAGTTCCTGCTGCCGTTCCCGTTCGCGCAGCATTTCTTCTTCCCGGCGGCGTTCCCACTCTGCATCGAATGCTTCCTTTTCTTCCTGTGTGAATTCGGTGCTGTTGTATTCGGATTCGGTCTCCAGATCGGCAATGGACGGAATTACCGTGTGATATGGCTCGGCTTCGTCCGTTTCTTCTTCAATCGTTTCATCATAAAAAGGCCGTTCCGTACTTTGGGCTACTGCCGCTTCCTGTCTGGCTGTAGCCGGACCTGCGGATGCCGCTGCTGCGGCCTTGAATCCCCCCAGCTTGCGTCCGCATTTCGGACAGAAGTTGGCATCCAATGAAGCAACGTGGCCACATTCGCACAACCGCTCATTTTTGAGTTCCGCAATTTTGCTGCGGAGACCGTCAATCTCATCCTGCAATTCGTCGCACAGATGTGACAGATCCACCATCTCTTTTTCGGCACGCGTCATATCTTGTGCACGGTAACCCTCATAAAAGATGCGACCCATATCTGTAAAATGGACTTCCTGTTCCTGCTGCAAGCCCACAATTTGATTGTTTAATTTCCCAATCTCAACGGCGTGCTGGGCACGCTCTGTTGCCTTGTTCGCTCCGTTCTTGATACGTTGAAGCAATTTCATGACATCTCCTCCTCTGTCCCGTCAGACGTTGAATCTCTCGATTCAACTGCAATTTGTTCTTTAAATTTTCATAGTATATAACTTATACGATATCATGCCAAAAAGTTGCGCATTCGCGCGCGAGTGCCCGTTTTCTGCCGATGATGGATGAAATCGGGGGCTTTCGTCAGGACCATACGTTCGGGTATAATGAAGCTTTGGCCCTGCATAACCGCCTGCTTAGGCGACTAACTCTATCATACCAATTTACAATGTGATTGTGAAAAGGGCAAATGGTTTACTTTTAACCGGGATAGTCCTATCCCTGAATGCATACAGAGGTGGATGAAACATGTTAAGCCCGAACTCAACGTTCTACGCCCGTCCGCTCGGGGTCACTCCGGCGGCATCCTTGCCCCAGTCCCCGTCTGCTCCACTGGAGACCAGTCGGCAGCTCGTGGGCGATGATCAACAGGATGCATTCTACTTCCGTTCCCTGGAAGAGGCAGGCATCCGTCTGAACGGGCCACAAATCTCGGCCGTCCGTCACGGCAAAGGGCCCCTGCTCACGCTGGCCGGAGCGGGCTGCGGCAAAACAACCGTACTGGCTGCCCGAGCCGGCTACCTCATGGAGGTCAGCGGTGTTCATGCAGGCAGCATTCTGCTGGTGACGTTTACGAACAAGGCCGCTGCCGAGATGAAAGACCGCATCGCATCACTGCCAGGCATACGTCCTGCAGCTGCGCGAGCGGTGCAGGCCCGTACATTCCACTCCTTCGCCCTGACGCTGCTGCGTCATTACGGTGTACAGGAAGAGATTTTTGGAGAACCCCGTGCCCAGCATACCGTAATCAAAATGCTTCTGCGCCAATATGGCATGAGTGAAGCATTTCAACCCGAGAGTCTGCTGTCCATGCTGTCTGCATGGAAGATGCAAGGCTCCGAGACAACGGACCTTCCCGAAAAGTCGCAGGAGGAACGTGATGCCAAGCGGGTTCTTCTTGGTTACGAGAACTGGAAGCGAGAGCGAAACAAAATGGATTTCGATGATATTTTACTGAAGGCAGCAGCACTGCTTCGGGATCCGGCTGTGCTGAAGCCGCTGCAGCAGCGTTTTCAGTACATTATGGTCGATGAGTTCCAGGATACGAATAATCTGCAATATGAAATTGTCCAGAAGCTGGCTTCGGCCCATCGCAACCTGATGGTTGTGGGGGATGATGACCAGACCATCTATACGTTTAATGGAGCGCGTCAGGAATCGATTCTTGAATTCGATAAAGTTTACCCTGGTGCACGGATCGTGACGCTGGATATCAATTATCGCAGTGATGCACGCATCCTCGGACTTGGCAGTGAACTGGTCGCCCGCAACAAGCGAAGGCGCGACAAGCGGCTTCGTGCAGCCGGACATCGCGGAGATGCGCCCCGCTTCGCCACACCTTCGAATGCAGAGGAGGAAGCAGCTTGGGTCGTGAACCAGCTCTGCCAGCAGGTTGAGGAAGGATTGCACACGTATCGCGATATTGCGATCCTGCACCGAACAGCCAGCAGCAGCCGGGCAGTGTTTGAGCAGTTGGTGCTAAAAGATGTGCCGTTTGTACAGCACGGGGCTTCTCCTGTATTTTACGATCAATCACTTATCAGACCCCTAATGGATCATATGCGTCTCTCCCTGAATCCACGCGCTGTGGATGCTCTCCCAAGTGCACTTGGACCACTCTACGTATCCCGTGATGCTGGTCTGGAGTGGATTCAGCGGAACGAACAGCAGCAGGCCAAAAAATATCCGCTGATCCATCTGGCCAAATGGGACAAGCTGAAGCCCTTTCAGCAGGAACAGGTCAAGGAACGCATCAAGCTGATTAAGTCGCTGGTCAAAATGAAACCGGTCATCGCCATCCAGGAGATGCGACGCCAATTTTATGACAAATATATGGAGAGCGGCGATCCCAGCATCTTCACCCACTACAAGGAGACGATGCTGGAGACACTGGATGAGTTCGAAGCCGCAGCCAAAAAGTTCGAAACGGTGGAAGAGTTTATAGAGTTTGCCGATGAACTCTCCCGCAGACACCGTGAGATGGAATCACTGCGGCGTGCCCAGGACAGTGATGCAGTACAGCTGATGACCATCCACCGGGCTAAGGGACTGGAATTCCCATGTGTCTACTGGATTGGTGCCAGCGAGGGAATCGTACCTCACAGTACAGCTCTGCGGCAGGAAATTCCTGAAGATCAGAAGGCTGCTCTGGCGGTACAACAGACCGATACGGAACTGGATATGGCGCTGGAAGAGGAGCGGCGGCTCGCTTATGTTGCCATCACGCGAGCCAAACAGTACTTGTATGTTACATCGCCAGCGAGTCATCACGGCAAGCCAGCAGATGTATCCCGCTTTCTGCTTGAAGCCTTTGGCATGGAAGTTCCAGACAAACGGAAAGACCGTGATGAAAGCCGAACCAGCAATCATACGTCATACAGCAAGGGATCAGGGCAACGTTCCCGATCGGGTGCCCGATCCGAAGGTCGGGAAGTGGTACATCGCCGCTCTATCAGCCACAGTGAGCGTGACTTCGAGGTCCACAATGAACGTGACGAGGATCGCCTCAGTGAACGTCGTGGCAGTGGTAAGATTCGCAACCACAAGGCATTCAGCACCACCGGTGTGAGTCAAACAGCCACGACCTCCTCCCGCTCGCAATCTTCAGGTTCAGGCCATGCTGAACGGACTGAGACCGTTGCAATCTGGAAATGCAGCTCTTCCAGCTGCAAGGCATGGCTCCGTCAGAAACCAGCTGTGCCTTCGGCAAAAGTAAGTAAACGAGCAGCGTCCGGGCCACCAGCCTGTCCCCTGTGTTCAGGATCCATGGTAGCCGGAACACGCGAGGTGCCTGTGACTGGGCGGATAGGCCGGTAACAAGCACTACATGATATAAAATCTCTTTGGAATACTAGATTGGCAGTACAGCCTATCCACAATTGTTTATTGATGGATAGGCTTTTTTACGCAAGAATATGTAAATATAATATTTTATTGGATATTATTGTAACCAGCATTGTTTATCAATATATACTTAAGATATCTTGTCTTGAATTGGATCAATTGAACCGAGGAGGTGTGTTAATGGAATTGGAGAGCGCAATCAAAGAGAGGATACAAGAGCGATTCGATATATTACATGAGCTTTATGATATCTGGTTTACGGAAAATCCCGCTTTAATTGCACCTATGGAAAGATTCTATCAGCAAGCACATATTGAGAAACACAGAGCCATTACTTATTTGTTGAACAAAGGGTTTATCGCTGCCAATCCCGTAGAGAATGAACCAGAACTTGTGGCAGTCTGTATCACCGTAGACGGAATTGATTTTTTCGAACAAGGCCGTTTGGATGGCAAAGGCAATGGATGGTCCGTTGTGACCGAATACTCTGATGGATAGGCATAAGTAACTGTATCCTTCGTTTCAGGGCGCTTACTGCTGTTTATTAACAGTAGAAGCGTCTTTTTTCCATTTTAGAATGGAGGTTGGATTATGCAAGATGGTAAAACGCATTTTTATGTGTCCGTAACCCATAACCTCATTGAACAGACCAAGAACGAATCGACACCATTTGAAGTCATGGTGGATGACGAAGAGTTGAATCAGCTGAAAGACCTGATGAAAGTACTGGAGGATGACGATGCCTATACGCTGCAGCGCGCCCCTGTACCCTACAAATCGGCGGATCACGATGAAGCAACCGAACAATTTTCGGATGGCATGACATTGCTGTACAGTTTTCTGTACGACCATGGCACCTCCCATACCCGGCAGGCCATTAAGAGCATGAATGTACTGCTCCGGCTGCAGGATACCGATTACGATGACCCTGGGTATGAAAATTCACCGATGAATAAATGAAACAGTCAAAAGCATGCGAGGCCGCATATCAAGCGGAAGCGCATGCTTTTGTAATATTATTAGAATCCTTGCAAATCCTGCAATACGATCAGTCCAGACGAATTTCCTGACCTTTTTCCGCCGACTCGTAAATTCCGCATAACATCCTTGTCGAGGCAACACCATCCGCAATCGGGCTGATCGGTCCAGTCCCATTCAAGCAGCAATCCACAAAGTGATCGATCTGATTCTGAAATGCACTATGAATATGCAGCCCCGTGTTATCTGTTTGCGGCTCGATATTCAATATGGTGTTGTGTTTTTCCGTTACAATCAGTGTCTCCGGCTCCAGTTCGAATCCGCCTCGTTCTCCATACAGTTTTACTGAAGATTCATCTCCGCGTGCATGCAATGTAAAGCTTACATCCACCGCCAGCGAAGCCCCGTTCTCGAAGCGGATCAACGCATTCGCCATATCTTCCACGTTGTTCACGGCTGAACTGTAATCCGCTGCCTTATAGAAAGAAAGTTCTTCGATATGAGCACGATTGCCGAGCTTCCGATACGTGTTGCCACTTACCGAGACGGGTTTCGGCCTGCCCATGAGATACCAGCATTGGTCAATGATATGTACGCCCAGATCAATAAGCGGACCTCCGCCGGAACGGTTTTTATCCGCGAACCAGCCTCCGGGATTGCCCAGACGCCGCAGAATGGATGCCTTGGCATAATACAACTGACCAAATTCCCCTGCATCGATAAACCTGCGCAGCATTTGCATATTGTTATCGTAGCGCCGCACAAATCCAACGATAAAGGTACAGCCACTTTTCTTCACGGCTTCCTCGATTCTCAGCGCATCTTCCACATTTGTAGCCACCGGCTTCTCCAGCAGCACATGCTTGCCCGCCTCCAATGCGGCAATGGCGAATTTGGCATGCGTGTTGTTCCAGGTACAGATGCTGACTGCATCCACATGAGGGTCCTTCAGCATTTCCCGGTAATCTGTATAGACGGACTGTGCATCATATTTCTGTGCTGCTGCTGCTGCGCGCTGTTCGTTCAGATCACAGATGGCATAGATGACAGCATTCTCGTTTTTGGCGTAACACCTCATATGCAGATCCGAGATGGATCCGGTCCCGATCATTCCGATGTGCAGCATTTTGCTCGTACTCATTTTCGTCCTCCCTTCCTTTTTCCGGAACATCATTCTCGTCTAGTCTGCCCGCAGCATACCTTTGTAAATACCCGGTGTTGAATTTTCGATCTTGACGGCACCGAGCGTCCGGGCATAAAAATCTACTGGTCCTGCCGATCCGATGATCGCATAGGCATAACCATCTGCCTTCATCGCGTGCATGCAAGCCAGCAGCAGTGCTGTACCCACACCTTTGCCCCGTGCATCCTGATTCACCCCTGTTGGGCCGAAAAAGTTGCGGCATGTCGCTTCGTAACAGGCGAAGCCGATCATTTTTCCATGTTCGAGGGCAATATAACAGGATACCGGCTGACGTGCAAAAGATACATCACACTCATCCACCCAGGGCTGGCTAAAATGAGATTTAACCCAATCCAGCACAAGCTGCTTCTCCGGGGCGATGGCTCTTCGGATGACGATGGAGGATTGCTCCAGTTTCTTCAAACCACTCTCCTGCTCCGGCAAATCGTAGAGTGCTACCAACATATCACTCATCTGATCCATTCCTCTCCTCATTGAATGTGATAATGCTTTTTTTCAAACAACTAAGCAACAGGAAACAGACCACAGGTTGTACCACTCACCTGAAATTTAACCGTATCCCACTGCCTGTAACCTGCAAATTGCCACATGTTGCAAATAATGAGCTGACACGTCACACACATGACCAAGCGTTCAGGTGCAACAATTTACCAAGTTGTCCCGTCTATAAGAATGAGCGCAGCCCTAATTAGGAGTTTACCGCGATATAACCAAGATTAGAAGGGATGATCAACAATGAACAACAACATGAAAAAAGTAAGTGCCCTAATGGTCCTATCCTTGGCCCTGAGCGGAGGAGCAGCATACGCAGCAACACTCGACACGACACAGTCTGGTAACCAAACTTCCGTAACAACGGATAGTTCATTATCCTCAGCTGTAAAAGTGTCCGTGAACGGCACAGCGATAGCTGATGGCTATTGGAATAAAGATGGCAAGGAAGCCATGATCGCACTGCGTGATCTTACGGATGCACTTGGCATTGAGTTGAAATGGAACAAAGAAAACAAGTCGGCCGAGCTGACAAAAGGTAACCTTTGGACACTCGTCACAACAGACAAGGATCAGTATTCCGTCAATAAAATGCTGCTTACCCTGGGAACTGCCCCTCAAATCACCGATGGCAAACTGTTCGTACCCGCTTCTTTTACAGAAAAGGTACTACATACCCAAGTAAACACAACGGGTAACCAAGTCACGATTACAAATGAAGAGGACGTGAAAAACGTTACGGAGCGTGGTGTCATTACTGGAATCAACCCGGATACGAAGTATCCATCCATTCATATCGGGGGTACAGGCACCGAGGGTCTGGTACTTAACCTTGGCGAGGATACGGTCATCAAGTCTGCAGATGGCAAGGAGATCGCACTTGCCGATCTGACCATTGGCATGACTGTGGAAGCCGTACATGCACCAATCATGACGATGAGCCTCCCACCGCAAACACCAACCTACCAAGTTACTGTTCTGGATACCGTTTCTGCGGATGCTGAGGCACAACCCAAAGAAGTTCTTGGTACAGCCGGTACGATTGAAAATGTAAAAACAACGGAAGATCAGGTGACTCAAATCGAGATTTCTGGTACTCGTTTAACCGAAACAGCTCCTGACCACGTCATCCTCAATATTTCGGAAGACACCAAGCTGGTAAATCAGAATGGTAAGGCCATCAAAGCAGAGGAACTGACGAAAGATGCAAAAGTCATCGGATTCTACAGTCCTATGCTGACTCGCAGTCTGCCTCCAATCGGAAATGCCTGGAAAGTCGTTTTGGAAACTTCCGATGCAGAGGTTGTACCATTTCAATAAGCAAGTTGTCACAGGTTTATTAAAGTAAACCGATTGATTCTACTAAAGCTCAAATTGCAAAAATAACCTTACCCAGCCTGTTTTATGCAGACATGGATAAGGTTATTTTTCCGTTCTTCATTCCGCTTCAGAATCCGTTTCAATCATGGCTTCTACCTCAATCTCGACCATTAATAACGGATCAATAAGTGCACTCACCTCAACCATAGTGGCCACAGGCTGGATCTGGCCAAAAAATTCGCCATGAGCCTTGCCTACTTCCTCCCAACGGGAGATATCGGTCACAAACATGCGGGTTCGTATCACATGCGATAAATCTGCGCCGAGTTCATTTAATGCCTTTTCAATCGTTTGCAAAACAAATCTTGTCTGGGCATAAGGATCTCCCGCACCGACAACAACACCATCCTGCATGGCTGTTGTCCCTGCCACCTCGATCCGGTTCCCGATCCGGATGGCTCGACAGTAGCCCACAAGTGGTTCCCATGGAGAACCGGTAAACACCTGCTGTTTGCTCATTGGGACCTCCCTTTCTCTACTTGTCATTTTCGTGGATAATCTCTGAATTATAACAAGCCGGGAGCATTTGGCATACCAAAAATTAGGTGATTGATCGTTATATGTACAAAAAAAGCCCCGTGCATGAAACCAGCTGCTCAGCAATTGGTAACTTGCACGGGACTTATCACGCAGATGCAGGCGTCAACACATGAAACGTTTTGCCTACAGTTTAATATTAGCCTCATCAAAGTATTCCTCAAGTGTCAAACCGCTCTTTACAATGTCCGGTGCCAGATCGGTTCCGACATAACGAATGTGCCAAGGCTCATAGACGTAGCCCGTTATGTCCTCCTCACCTTCGAGATAACGGATGACGAAGCCGTACTCTGCAGCATGTTCGGCCAGCCACTGGCCTTCCTTCGAGGTTCCAAATACTTCTTCCAGCGCGTTCCCTACACTCGGGCTGGATACATCCATCGCCAGACCGGTCTGATGTTCGCTTCTGCCCGGCTTAGAACTCACACGATCCGTGTATTCTTGACCTTTGGTTTTGACATTGTTGTTATAGATGGAAACCTGACGCTCATATGAACGGTATCCGGATACGGCACGCAGTTCAATGCCGTCCGCCTCGGCCCCGGCAAACAGCTTCTCCAGTGCTTCTGCGGCTTCCTTCCGCATATGGCGCTTCTCATGAGGACCGTCGAAGGAAAACGGCACATTCGGCTCTACCAGATCGTTCGGCTCGTATCCTTCTGGCAGGCTGCGCTGCTTGTTCACAATGACAGTCATTGCTTCTGCATTGGTTACAACGGATTCGCTGTCAATCGTATTTTGCATAGCGCTGACGCTGCGCTGCTCCATCAGGGAGTCGTCCGTTGCCGTTTCATTGCCAGCATCCGAAGAACCTTGCTCTTCATCCGTAGAAGCACTGCCCGAATCCTCACTGTCACCAGATGGTGAACTGTCAGATTCACCGTCTGTCTTAGCACCATCATCTCCAGTGTCCTCGGTTAAATGAACGGTCGTCCCGTCCGCCTCCTGTTGTGTATCGCCTGCTGCATTCAGATTCTGATTCTCCTCTGAACCCGAGCCATCCTGGCAAGCGGACAGCAATGCTCCGCATATCATCAGTGAGGACAGCAATACCGCAATGTGGCGCTGTCTTCCTGTTCGTGATTTCATATAAAAAACTCCTATCGCAAAATAATCATGACAAAAATTGAGTACGCTCTGGGGCATTTCTTCCCCTGCGACAGTATAACATCAAATTGCATTGAAGCTCCACTGCTCCAGACCTCACTGGCAGGGAATGGCCCTCGCGTGAAGGAGGGTGTGCGGGCTATACGTCCGTTTTTCGGACAATTAAAGCTTCATCCCAACCTTTAATCAACAGATCCAGAATGAAGTTTGGATAGATATCCTTTCCAAAACATGTTTATGCAGATGCCATACCACAAACAAGCGAGGGTGATCTAAGATCTCCCCCGCTTCGATGCGAGCATCATTTGGTTGCCGGGCTGTCCTTCTTCTTCTGGACAGCCTGCCAGATCCGCGCGGCTACACGCTCGCGGATCATTGTCAGCCCGGCTGCTACGGGTACTCCCGGCAGCAGCGCGGCCAGCTCCGGCGTTGCCGGGGGCTTGCCCGGCTGCGCCAAACGCACTTTCACGGCGCCGAAGCCAGGCCCCGGCTGGTGCATCGCGCCGTCTGCGGCCGCCTCGGCGATCCATTCGCCGACGGCAGCGCCGCCTTCGCCGCCCCGCGCCTGCGGGCGGCCGGCTGTCTCCGCTGCGCGGCCTGCGCCGCTTGGATCATGGGCCAGCTCCTCTGCCCAAGATCCAAGCACGCCGGCGAGCAGCGCTTCGCGCGGCAGGCCGGCGTGCGCCAGCTGGAGCAGCGGCTCGGCCGCGAAGCGCGCAGCCATGGCCTGCTCCGCAGCCGCAGCATGTGCGCAGTCCGTGCGGCCGCAAGTGCACGCTGCAGCGGCCGCAGCCGCAGGCATCAGCCCCGCAAGCTCCCCTGGGGCGGGGCCACCGCGCAGCAGCGCGTACAGCGCCAGCGGACGCTTGCGCAGCTGGGCCAGCACGGCCTCGCGTGCGGCTTCGCTGAGCTGCGGCAGCGTACCGGTTACCGTGAACAGGCTAGCTGCTGTCCCGGCCTGATCCACGTCTGCTGACACATGTTGACGTGCTTCAGCAGACTCACTTACCTCTGCTGTCCATCCACCGGGGGACATATGCAGCTCCACATTCCACTTTTCGCTCATAACCTTCCCCCTTCCCTTTTATCGCTTACCAATGTATTCATCAAGCCTATAACCACGTCTCACCCTGAAGTGAAATAAGTCCGCGCAGTTCGTCATCCGACATTTCAGTCAGCCAGTTTTCACCGGAACCAACCACCTGCTCGGAGAGTGCCTTTTTGCTCTCAATTAATTCATCTATGCGTTCTTCCAGCGTACCCTGACAGATCAGCTTGTGCACCTGCACATTGCGGTTCTGTCCAATTCGGAACACCCGGTCCGTTGCCTGATTCTCCACCGCCGGGTTCCACCAGCGATCGTAGTGAATGACATGACTGGCCCGGGTCAGATTCAGACCCACACCGCCAGCCCGGAGTGATAAAACGAACAGAGATGGTCCCTCGCCTTTTTGGAACGTCTCCACCATCTCATCCCTCTGTGTCTTGGACACGCCGCCATGGAGGAAATAAGGCTCTTCCTCATAACGCTGTGTAAGACGTGAGACCAACAGCTCGCCCATCGCTACATACTGAGTGAAAATGAGTGCCGATTCCCCGTTGTCCCGGATGGCATCAACCAGCTCCAGCAGGCGCTCCATTTTGCCGGATGCCTCCACCTTCGCATTATCCTTGCGGCTGCTGTCAGCCAGTACCGGATGATCACAGATTTGCTTCAGCTTGGTGAGCGACGATAATACAATGCCTTTACGGGCAATGCCGTTTCTGCCGTCAAGTCCACCCATCAGATCATCGACCACACGTTGGTATAGAATGGTTTGCTCGGGTGTTAACGAGCAGTACGATTTCAGCTCCAGCTTCTCTGGCAAATCTTTGCGGATGTCCGGATCACTTTTGAGCCTCCGCAGCATAAATGGCGAGACAAGCCTATGAAGCTCCCGCAGTGACGCGCTGTTTTCTTCGGATGTCCCCATTCCTGTATAACGTTGACGGAACGATGAAGCCGTTCCGAGATACCCCGGATTGAGGAATTGGAAAATCGACCACAGCTCACTCAGGCGGTTCTCGACCGGCGTACCGGTCATGGCAATCCGATGAGGAGCCGATAAGCGCATTACACTTTGCGCCTGCTTGGTGCGATAATTTTTAATATACTGCGCTTCATCAAGGACCACGGTAGACCAATGCAATGATGCAAGATCCGGTCCGTCCCGGCCAGCCAGATGATACGTCGTCAGTACGATATCATGGGCCTGTGCCTCGGCTTGAAATGCGCTCCCGTGCAGTCGTTGTCCCCCATGATGGATGTACAGCGACAGATTCGGGGCGAATCTTTTCAGCTCGCGCTGCCAGTTGCCGAGCAGAGAAGTCGGGCACACGATGAGTGCAGGCTGGTGTACATCCTGTGAGGGGATATTCTCGCCAATCTCCAATGGATGGTCCGCCCCATACATCTCATGTTCTCGTGCCTCTTCAGCCGCTGCCTGCTGCTCCTCATGTTTCAGGTCCAGCAGGCAAGTAATCACCTGAATCGTCTTCCCGAGACCCATATCATCTGCAAGACATACGCCGAATCCAAGCTCGCGCATCGCAGATAACCATTGATACCCCCGCTCCTGATATGGCCGGAGCTCCCCGTGCAGCTCTTCGGGCACCTGACGGGGCTCGATACTGCGAAGCACCTGTCCGTCCAGCAGGAAGGAGAGCAAGCCTTCGGATTCCGCCCCAAAAACAGACAGCCCTTTCCAGGCTGCATCCTCCCCTTCCTCTGCAGCCAGATGCAGCCATTCAGATAGCGGCATATATTGTTCTTCTTCTTTTTTCATATAACGCAGAACCTGGCGAATCTCTTTGGTATCCACTTCGATCCATTCACCGCGGAACATGACATAAGGTACCGTGGCTTCTGCCAACGCAGCAAGTTCCTCTGCTGTAACGGGTTTACCATCCAGCATCGGCTCTGCCTTGAAGGCTACCAGCTGTTCCATCCCCAGTGCATTCGGAGCGCCAGGCGCCCGTTCATTCCCACGATTCAGCATTTGCAACCGCAGCCCGGCCCGCCGTTTTCCGGCACGACTCCAGCGGGATGGCATCAGCACAGTTATCCCTGCCTTCTGCAACCGAGGCACCGCATGTGTCAAAAATTCAAAAAACGGCTGCTGCTCCAGCTTCATTCCCTCCGGGCGTGGTTGAAGCAGGGCGATTTCCAGTTCAGGTGCCAATTCACTGGCTTGACCCAGTGCCATCAACAGCTGCTCCGCCGCTGATACGTACCGTACCTTCCCCCGATCCAGGTCACGTTCCGGGTGGGCCCAGATGGTGCGTGCTGGCAGTCTCAGTCCAGATTCCTGCGCACTATCTGCCCAGAAGGTGATTCCCCATAACGATTCATGTTCACCAAGAGGGGGCTCAAGCCGCAGCACCAGTTTCAGCTCGCCTTCCGTGGGAGCTGTCTCCTCACTGCCCACGACCGGCATCGCCGTGCCCCCTGCTTCTTGCAATGTCTCGATAAGTTCTGCCATTTCCTCCGTCGGGCCCTGCACAGTCACGGGACGGAACATGGAAATCAGACTGTTCCACCACAACTCGGCTACAGGAGAAGATCCACGCCGAAATTGAGTACGGTATCGGGACAAATCACTGTCCATACTTTCAAGTTCCCCTGTTACAACCGCGTGAATCATGCCACTCATGAATGAAAATAAGACAGCAGCACCAGCCTCCTCACGCGATTCCGGCTCAAAGGAAGCATACGCACCAGGAGCAGACAAACCGATCGGCGGCATGGCTTCCGCCAGCTCACGGAAACGCTCCACATCGTCTTCCTGCGACAGACGAGGACGCCAAGTTCCTGTAAGCGTCTCTTGACCCGTACGCCGCCGCGCACCGGTTTTGGCCGCGAACTCAGCAGAAGGAGCAATCTCCCCGCGCAGCAGCAGTTCCTGTGTGAACTGTGCCGCTTTTATCCAGTAGCGGATCTCCTCCCCTGCCTGAATCCCCGCGGCCTTCAGTATGCTGACATCCCAATGCAGCAGTAGTTTAAATGTATCTTTGGGTGAGATCGCCAATCCTTCCAGCGTCCGTCCAAGAAATTGGCGCCGCTTCGTACCCTTGGCTTCCGCAGCATTACGCATCGGATTGGGCCAGCGCAGCTCCGCAAGACGCAGAGCCGCAGGCTGAAACAGACGACCCCCGTCGCCAAAATTCAGCCTCCTTACCACGTGGGTCCAAGCATCTACACGTGGTTCCGATGTTTCACCGGAAAAACAAAAAAATACGTCACCAAGCCATACTCCATACAGCGATTGCATCATTACAGTCTCCCGTCATCCCTTCGCATTGTTACTCTCCATCATATACGAAAATGCCCGGATTTAAAAACCTTTACGCACAAAAATTGCTTTATCCATCTCCTGACGCTCTCCTTACAGGGGGAATTCGCATAAAAAAATGTCCCTTCTCCCCTGTAAGGGATTAGGAACATTAAAATTTTAGGCAGGGTGTCCTCTGCCATTGCAGTAAAAATGAAATTGTTATTCGCCTAAGCTCGTCAACATGCCCAACAGTACATCCAGATTCAAAATACCCGCCGTATGATCCGGGGCATGTCCAATCTCCCTAAATACGCCTGTCATAAAACGTTTATGCTCTTCCGCAGGTTCTTCGAATCGATCGTACGTCACCACAGAATCCACCGTATCCACGATCAAAGGCACATATCCTCCTTTATATGGAACGACAATGATACGCGTCGAAGCATCATCTTCCCGATCGGGCATTCCCAGCAAAACCCGCAGACTAACGACGGAAACCACCTTGCCGTATAAAGATCCAAAACCTCTGATTTCCGGGCTGCCGAACGGGACGGTGGTCACGGGAATCATCCTGATAATTTCATGAACTTCCTCAATGCGAAGCGCGAAAAACTGATCTCCGACCGTAAAATTAATGTATTGAACTTGAGCTTCCTCATTCATAGTTGTCTCCATACCCTCTCACTTTTAAAGTGTTACTTGGTGTATCGGCTATTTTCCATGAAATATTTAGAGCTTCGTCCATTTTGGCAAGCTGCAGCAATGAGTTGAGTACTCTAAAAAACTTGATAGAGAATTCGAAGCATTATCCGATCATGCAGATTGCTGAGTGAAGTCCGCCGTTTTAATACGGAAAACAAATAAACTAAACCAGTACACTCTAAACGAAAAAGACCAAAGGGTTGGCTGCATGCCAAATCTTTGGTCTTTTTTATCCTAATATCTGTGGATAACTTTTATATTTCAATAATTAGAGTGAATTTCCACAGTGAAAGTACAAGTTATACCCCTTTTGTGGATAAGTTGTGCACATATTGCACACAGTTTGTGGATAAATGGGTATTTCTATGTGGATATACAATAATTTAATGTGGACATGTTGTGTATTTGTTTGTAAATCTCACGTAAAACCTTAAATGCCCACTCCAATTATCCCTCACTGTGGACATACTGTGGATTGCAGAATCCACGTATTCATCAGTCCCGTTATTCAACCAGCTCGCCTCTGCGCATAATCAGCTTGTCATCGATATAGACATCCGGCTTTTGCACAACTGCGTCAATATGTACCCCCGCCGCAATCGTTCCACCGAAAGTGTTATTGCTGCCGAAGGCAATATGAATGGTTCCATACACCTTCTCATCTTCCAGAACAACTCCCGTAATTCGAGCCTTATTGTTGGTGCCAATGCCGAATTCACCGAGGTAACGACCATCCCCTTCGCCCAGCATCGCGAGCAATTGCTGTCCGTCCGGGCCATCGGTTGAAACCAGCCGTCCTTCTTGTACTGTTAGGGTCATCGGTTCACGGAGTGCACCGATCCCGGCGACAGATCCATCTACAACAATGCTGCCTTCACCTTGGCCTTCAACCGGAGCAATGTACGCTTCACCCGAAGGCAAATTTCCCGATTCGCCAGGATTCAAATACATTCCCGTGCTGGGCACTCCGCTTCGATCCTTGATGGAGAACACCAGGCTGTGTCCATCCTTTTCAATCCGAACCTGGCTGCCGGCAGTTAGTAAAGCTGTCACCTTCTCGGTCAGTGCCTTCACCTGTGGGTATTCGGCTGTGATGGCACCATTCATGAACATATCTTCCGTCATGCCGGGCATGGTGGCCACTCGTGTTCCTGATGCAGCAGCCTGTTTCCGGGCCTGTGTGTGGGTTAATGAATATCTCGTCACGCATACGGCCACATCGGCTTGCATCATGGCTTGTGCAACCGCTGCTGGCGGTTCTTCTCCGGACCTGCTCCGCTCCTCCATGATCATCAGTACAGATTCTGCACCAAGTGCTTTACCCGCCCCATAAATGGATTCAGCCAACTCCCGTTTGGCATCGTCCGCCACAACGACGAGATTCTCTCCCCCACGCAGCCCCAAACATTCGGTAAGTACATTTTTACTGATTTCCACACGTTGCTGATTCATTTCATTCTCTCTCCTGTCTTTGGTTGAACTCAGTTGGACTCCTAAACACTCGACTTGACCCTTTCGACAATCCGAATGGAATTCCTGCACGCCCCAACTTGGACAGGAATTTGAACTCATCTCATCGTAGCGGACCATTCTGCGAGAATTGCAGCCGTTTCCCGGTATTGAAAGACTGGAAAGTAATGACCATAAGGCACATCTATCCGGTTAAACTGTGGATTCAAATCCTCTGGGTAGTGATATTCCGGGTCTTCCTTGGCCCATACTACTAATGTATTGTTAGCTTGATCGACTCGGTTCCACATTCTCCCCCATGATGATGTAGTACCCTTTATTTTGCCGGAGTGAATCCACCGCAACAAGTCGGCATGCGCTCCTGCTATCCGCGGGGATTGCAGACTGGACTGGATTCTCTTAGCCAGTACAGCCTCCGTAAGGCTACCTTCTTCTCGGACGCTGGATGTACTTAACATATGCCGCCAACTCTTCTCCGACCTTCGACTAAGAAGTGTGCGCATCATTCCTCTTGGCAAACGGGAAACCCACCGCAGCATATTTGGGTCTGTATTGTCAGCGACCGGCTGAAGCAAACCAAGCCTAATATCCTTCCTCCCACTGCGCAGCACCGCCGCAGATGCAATAACTGCACCTATGGAGTGACCTACCAGCTTCATCGGACCTTCAAACTCGCCGATGGCTGTAAGCAACGTATCAACCTGACCTTCAAAGGCTTCTTCCCCCTGATGTACAGGAGATCGTCCGAACCCTGCCAGATCCACAAGCCAAACCGGATGACCTGTAAGTACATGAAGCTGCTCTCCCAGAGGTAACATTTCATCAGCACAATTCAGCAGACCATGCACGATCAGCCACGGTTCTCCTTTCCCTTCCCAGCCAAGCGCCGCCAAGTTCCCAATGCGGGTTCTGGTCCAACCGGAAGGCCGACTTTCATATGTTGTATGACAAAGTCGATAATCCAGATCGGCTGTCACAAACGGAAGCTGCTCCCGGATATCCGGCCATGATTGTCCCATGCGTTTAAATAAATCTTCCGTCTCATCCACATGAAATATTCTGTCTGTAATAAAAGAAACGGATTCGGCCGGCACACCGCTGATCCGTGCCCCTCCGGATCTCATTGCAAATTGCATCCATGATAACGGAACAGCCCCGTTGGGCTTCGGCACATCCAGCTGTTGCGCAAGAAGATGGAGCAATTCCTTCATGTTGGGACTGTTTTCTTTGCGTGCCAGGAGCGGATAGGTCCCGCCTGACGGAGCTGATTCTTTGGTCAGGAAAACCAGAGTCCGCGTAACTACATCATTCTCAACTAACGGCAACCAATAAGATGATCCTCCGGGCACAACCGGCATGAGCCGTTTTTGCATCGCCTGAATGAGCAGGCCGATACCACCTGTTTGCTCGGTCTCACCCGTCGGACGCGGTCCAACCACTGTACTCGGGTTCACAACAGACAATGGATATTGATGCTTTTCTGCATGTTCACGGAGATACAAATCAGCATGAAACTTCATTTCTTCATATGCGCTTTCATTCGAAGCCACTTTGTCAATTGGTATGACCTCACCCTTTTCGTTACGCAGCCCATAAGGACTCATGAATCCAACCACATGGATAACATGTCTTAGACCACGTACACGCTGAATCTCTTCAGCCAGTCCGGCTACTTCTTTTGCCCCATTCATAAATATCTGCTCCGCAACTTTGCGCTCCAGGGTTACGTCCATTGTCCCGCCTGCATGAATGATGACATCCGCTCCAAGTGCACGCCCCCGATCCGCTGTAGTGAGTCCAAGTCCCTTAACCGTCAAGTCTCCTTGTAGAAATGTAATTTTGCTAAAATCTGTTATGCCATAAGAATTCAAGGCACTTCTCGCTTGGGATTCAGAACGGACAAGCAGTACTAATCGTACGTTCTCTTCCAGTAATTGCTTTATGGCCTCCTTGCCGATAAATCCAGTACTGCCTGTCATAAAGATAACGGCTGATGCCTCTGAGTCCACCTTGTTTGTATGTTTCGAGTCGTTTGATGTTATATATGTAGAATTTACGTTCATGAATTCATTCTCCTCATTAGTACTATATAGTACTAAATATATTCAAAAAAAGAGCTTCGCTTAACGAAGCATCTGGCAAAATGTACGTGCGGATTGTTCGATAATCCCGGTATCCTTTGCGGTCTCCGCCAAAACCAGCGAACCTTCCAGTGCCGCTACAAAGAGCGAAGCAGCTGCTCCTGGATCAATAGTTTGACGGAATTCGGCGCGATCCACCCCCTGCTGTAATAACTTCTCGATCATTGGCTGGAGCTCACGGAAAAATCGGGATATACTCGCCTTCACCTCAGGCGCACTCGCGGGTGTCTGCATATAAAGGGTAATAAAAGGACAGCTCCCTTCATAATTGCGCCCCTCCATTCCAGCCGACAATGACGATATAAACGTGTTAATGCGCTCTTCGACGCTTCTTTCTCGCTGACTGAGCAATAGGTATACCTGCGACTCGTACTGGGCGATCCAGTATTGCACAACCGCTTGAAGCAGTTCCTCCTTATTTTTAAAATGATAATAAATATTGGACTTGGACACACCGCTCGCCCGCACGACTTCATCCATGCTGACATAGCTGTATCCCTGACGCAAAAATAACTGTGCCGCTACTTCAACTGCCTTGGTCCGGTTAACCGGATTGGAACTTCTGGATTTAGCTGAACCAGAGCTTGATGTTTGTTTTGTCATAAATAGAACTATACAGTACTAAACGTGCATATACAAGTATTTCTGTTAACAAAAAATGATAATCTTCACATGAAATCCTCGCACTTTGTCCACATGTAGAAACGTATACACACAAGATATCCACATATAGTGTTAACCTGGTGTTAAACATGTCATTGAACCATCTTATAATCCCGGATTATCCACATTTCAGGAGCCGTTTCTCGTTGTGTTGGATTTAAACTGCAATAATTGAGTCTCCACATAAAGAGAGGCCAACCAGAATGCAATTCTGGCTGACCTATTTAAGCTGGCAATGAATTAACCCTTTCCTAAGGGCTTCAAATCCTGTGGATACCCCTTTTGTGTGGATAACTTTTCAAGGATGAGAAAGCTCCTATTTTACGGATGTAGTGAATCGTTGATGGGTTTACTTTTTCAGACTATCCCAGTTTTGCTGTAAGGCATCAAGCAATCCGGCTTTATCCGATTTGCCTGCGACATATGCCTGAATCGTGCTGCCATACTCCTGTGGAACACCTTCCGGGAAGCGGTTGAAGTTCCAGCTCAATGTTTTATTTTCCTGACTGTACTTCATGATCTCTGTTGCCAGATCTCCCAGATCCTCTTCCGATGCCTGGATCGAGCTGAACGCCGGGATAAACTTGAATTCTTTGGTCATGTACTGTTTCCCGATATCAGATGTCACGAGCCATTCCAGGAATTCCTTCGCTTCCGGCTTCACTTGCGAATTTTTGTTCACAACCCAGTAGTTCGGTACGCCGACAAACAATTTGTCATTTGGTTCATTCGTGATTGGCATTGGCAACATACCAAGATTCAGATCCGGGTTAATTCCATCAATCTGCACCTGTGTCCAGTTCCCTTGCTGCATCATTGCTGCTTCCCCACTTGCAAACAGGGTTACCTGCGTATTGTAGTCCGTTGTAAGCGGGTTTTTGTTGCTGTATTTCAGCGTTAGGTCAAGCAGGTTCATCCAGTCCGTAAACACTTGGTTGCCCGGGATTTTTTCTGTTCCTTCGTTAAGACCTTGAATGAACTTCACCGGGTCTGCCTGATTCGCAAACGCCACGTTTACATTATGATTGCCGAGCACCCACCATTCCTGATATCCATTCGAAAATGGTGTGATGCCAGCAGCCTCAAGTTTTTGTGCTGCCTGATCCAATTGTTCCAGTGTTGTTGGAATTTCAGTGATGCCTGCTTTTTCGAAAAGGTCTTTGTTATAAATGAAACCATAGCCTTCCAGTGCCAGCGGCTGTCCGTACAGCTTTCCGTCTTTGGTCATCGGCTCTTTGGCTACATCAAGCACGTCCTTGGTCCAAGCTTCACCCGACAGGTCTTCCAGATATTCGAGCCAGGTATCCAGTTCACGATATCCGCCAACGTTGAAAATATCCGGTTGTTCGCCAGCCGCGAACTTGGCTTTCAATGCAGCGCCGTAGTCACTGCCGCCGCCGACAGTTTGAATGTCCAGCTTGATGCCTGGATGGGAGGATTCATATTCCGCTTTGAGACGGTTAAGCGCTTCCGCAATTTCGACTTTAAATTGAAAGATTTTAATCGTTTTTTCCCCTGCAGCGGCCTCTCCACCAGTTTGAGCATCCGTATTGACCGGACTACCGCTTTTGTCCCCGTTACCACAACCTGCGAGCATTACGGAAAAAGCAATCAGCATGAGCAACGTCAACTTTGTCATTCTTTTCATACATACACTCTCCCTATAGTAGTTTCAGTTATAACAGCTTGTTGGCTATATTCAGCCACCGGGGTGCAGACGGCGATTGGATTTACAACCGATCCTGCATCGGTGTCTTCCCTTACACCTTGCTAAGTGACCTGGTTCTTCCTCGGAGGGGATGTCTTAACAGCCATAAGTATGAAGGGTAACATCCCTTTTTGGTGTCCTTCCCGTCTAACGAACCAAGCGCATGCTATTCGCTTTTGTTTGCACAGGTTTGCGGTTTAACGAATCATAGAGACGTTATTTCGGCGAATTTTAAGGTTTTGAAGCTTGTTTGTCCTAAATAACGTTACTGAGGTTCGTTAATCTTTGCATGCCTTGATTGTTCACCTTTAATATGCGTCGGGTTCGTTAGCGCCTGACCCGCAAGTATATCATTCTCCCCAAGAGGAGTGCCCAGGCTATGCGGGCATTTACTCCCTTGGCACACCTCTGTGCGAGGCGAGAGCGGAGGGATCATGATGCACTGCAGAAGCGGAGCGCTCGCCTTTGATACCCGGTGGCTTCCTTTGCTCCAATTATTCAGGCCACCGGGGAGCAACAGCGATCGGAAGTGCACATGTGCCCGGAGCGACCCCCCCCTCGCACCTACCCTTTAACGGAGCCAGCCGTAATCCCCTGAATAATGTACTTCTGCATCAGCAGGAAAAAGATAATGATTGGCATGATGCCCAGCACGAGGGCTGGGAGTGCCAGATCCCATTGCTTCGTATATTGACCGAATAGCGCAAAGGTCGCAATCGGGATCGTACGCAAATTCGAGCTTTGCAAAATCAGGGATGGCAGCAGGTAGTCATTCCAGATCCAGAGCGTGTTCAGAATAATGACCGTAACATACATCGGCTTCATAAGCGGGAATACAATCCGGAAGAACACTCCGTAAACGGAACTGCCATCCACTCGTGCCGCTTCCTCGATCTCAACCGGGACCGATTTAACGAACCCGTGGAACAGGAACACCGACATGGGCGCACCAAATCCGAGATAACAGATGATGAGTCCGCCCAGACTGTCGATCAGGCCAAGATTACTGGTTACCGTAACGAGCGGAATCATGATAGACTGGAACGGAATCACCATCGCGGCAATGAACATGCCGAACAGAATCCGGTTGAAGCGGGTATCACTGCGAACCATCCGGTAGGCAGCCATCGAGCTGATCAACACGAGCAGCAGATTGCTGACCACTGTGACGATAAGCGAGTTCATCAGTGCCGAAGGGAATTTAATTTTCTCCCAGGCGTTTGCATAGTTGCCCCACTGAAACACTTCCGGCCAGGCGGCCGAGTTCGTAAGCAGATCACCAAACGTTTTGACCGAGTTGACAAACAGGAAGTAGAACGGAACCAGGAACAGGAGTCCAATCAGCACCATAATGATCTCGGTTATGATCGTACTGAAGCGGTAGTTTTTTGTCGTTTCCATCTATGCCTCTACCTCCTTGCTCTTCGTCAGACGTACCTGGATCATCGTAATGATCGCAACAATCACGAAGAAAATGAGTGCTTTCGCCGTACCAATACCGTAGCGGTTATTCACAAATGCCTCGTTGTAAATGTTGAGTGCTACGGACTCCGTCGATCCAAACGGCCCACCTTTGGTCAGGGACAGATTGAGATCGAACATTTTGAATGACCAGGAGATCGCCAGGAAGAGGCAGATCGTTACACCCGGCATAATGAGCGGTAGAATGATGCTCCGCAGTACCTGCCAGCGGCTTGCTCCATCAATCTCAGCGGCTTCCAGCAGATCCGGCGACACATTGGTCAAGGAAGAGATGTAGATTACCATCAGATATCCTGCGGTCTGCCAGACAAATACAATAACGATTCCCCAGAAAGCGGTCGGTTCGTCTCCCAGCCAAGGGAGGTTGAAGAAGGACCACCCGGTTACATCGCCAACTGCTGAAAACCCTTTCACAAATATGAACTGCCAGATAAAGCCGAGCAACAGTCCACCGATCACATTAGGCATAAAAAAGATCGTGCGCAGAATGTTTCTCGTCTTAAGCGGTTTGGTCAGAAAGTACGCCAGGAAAAAACCAATGACATTGGTTAATACCACACCAACCACCGTGAAACGTACCGTGAACCAAAACGCCGTTTGGAACTTGGGATCATTCGCAAAAATATGCAGGAAGTTGTCGAACCCTACCCAATTAATATTCTCCGACACCCCGTTCCAGTCTGTAAAGGAGTAATACATTCCCAGCAGGAAAGGGACCACGATGATGAGAATAAAAAACACGATGGAGGGACCTACGAACACAAGCTGCTGTAACAGCTGTGAAGATTTGCGATGCTTCATATCGTTCTCCCCTTCTATAGATGGATGGAATTGGTCTCTTTTTCTATTAAACCCCAATCTTGCCCTGAGAAACACCGACCCTTGTGAACAGTTGGGTGTAAAATATTGTCCTTTCTTAACCTGCAACCAGAAGGGGTGTCCTGATGTCAAAATACTACAGCATACGCACCAAGTTAATCGCTTTTATGCTCATTGCAACCACACTTCCACTGCTGGCCTCCATCAGCATGACGTTCATTCAGACCAAAACAGCCCTCCGCGAACAGGCCGTTGCCGAGAACAAACGCCTCATCTACCAGGCATCCACCAATCTCAACAACTATGTGGATAATGTGGCACGTGCTTCGCTGGCGGTATACAGTGACCCCAACTTTTTGCGAAACTTGGCGAAAATCCCTGGGGATTACCGCGCGGTGGCCGAGGTGTATACAACACTGCAGACCATCCGCTCAGCTGTACCGGATGTGTTCCAGCTATACTTGCACTCGTTCGCAGCCAACCAGTCCACCCTGATCATGAGCCCTTTTCCGAAGCGCGAGGAACGCAAACAGGCTTATTCGGACTCCCTTCATGGAAAAACAGGCGGTGAAAGCCCGGATATATGGGTTGAATCAGCACATACGAGTCACACTTATGGATTCAAGGCTGCTTCCGCTGATGACCCTGCAAGAACAGTGATCACCTTGCATCGTGTAATCAAGGATGTTCCTTCTACCGAGCGTCTGGGTGTGCTCGCCATTGACCTGAACATGGATACGATTGCAGCGATCTGCAGCAGACTGTACGATCCGGAGAAGGAACAAATCTATGTCGTGGATGGTCAGAATCAGATCATATACCAGGGGCATTCTGACATCAGCGGAACAGATCAATTACGACAGGAAGCAACCACGGAGTTGAACATAGCCCGTGCCGGTACAGGTACGAGCCCAACCGCTGCAGGACATTTTGAGCAGGAGCATTCCATGTATGTTTACCAGCAGATGGGCAGTACTTTTGCCGATTGGACCATTGTTAAACAGATTCCGAATGAAACGCTCTATGCCAGGGCTACCACACTGACATGGAATAACGCCATGATTGCCATTGCTGCTCTGCTGCTCGTGATCGTGGCA
Source organism: Paenibacillus xylanilyticus (assembly GCF_047246825.1). Taxonomy (GTDB): domain Bacteria; phylum Bacillota; class Bacilli; order Paenibacillales; family Paenibacillaceae; genus Paenibacillus; species Paenibacillus xylanilyticus_B. The sequence goes on from NZ_JBFOLB010000006.1 coordinate 45,172, forward strand.
ACCCTGTTTATCTCGATCCGCATCACCGGACCACTCAAGCAATTAATGAGATATATGAACCAGATTCAGGCGGGTCGTCTGCATGTGGATATTCGGCTAACGAGCCGGGATGAGATCGGTGTACTTGCCCGTCATTTCCGGGATATGATGGATACGGTAAACAATCTGATTTTAAGGGAATACCGACTGGAAATTGCGAATAAAACCAATCAGCTCAAGGCGCTGCAGGCACAGATCCATCCACATTTTCTGTACAATACGCTGCAATCCATAGGCACACTCGCCCTTCAGCATCAAGGACAGCGAGTGTATGTGCTCCTCTCTTCCCTGTCCAAAATGCTGCGTTACAGCATGCGGGATCAAACCTGTGTAACCTTGCGGGAGGAAGCCGAGCATGCACGGCTGTATCTGGAACTTCAACAGGAGCGGTTTGGTGACCGCCTTGAAGTACAGCTTGATTTTGCAGACGATACGTTACGTACCGAAATGCCGAGAATGACCCTGCAGCCATTAATTGAGAACTACTTCAAACATGGGGCGGACGTTCAGCCCGGGAAAGGTTACATTCGTATAAGCAGCCGCAGAACATCAGATCACTGGGTTGAAATTCAGCTGGAGAATAACGGCCCGCCCATTCCGGAGGATAAACTATCCGAGATTCAGGGATGGCTGAGCCTGGTTCACAGCTCTTTCGGACCAGCCGCTCACGATCCTGAGCAATCGGAATCTATCGGTCTTCGGAATGTGATGCGCAGGCTTCAGCTGAATTCGCCGCCAGACCATACGGCTATGCTGGACATCAGCAACATGGAACCAAACGGTGTCATGATCAGGCTTAAAATTTACGCGGGAGAGTGAACAACATGAAAGCACTTATTGTCGATGATGAGAAGCACGTCCGCGATGCCATCCGGCTGCTTGGGCATTGGGATGACCTGGGGATTGATACCCTTCTTGAAGCAGCAGACGGTCATGAAGCCGCCACAGCCATCTCCTACCATCAACCGGAAATTGTCCTCAGTGATATGCGCATGCCTGGTCAGGATGGCATGGCCCTGCTGGAATGGATTTCGGTTCATGCTCCGCATAGCAAGGTACTGGTGATCAGCGGATACGATGATTTTGAGCTTGTTAGACATGCAATTCGTTATGGCGGCATGGATTATCTGCTCAAACCCGTGGAAGCGGATGAGTTGAATGCCTCCCTATCCAAGGCAGTCAACGCTTGGCAGGAAGAAGAAGCCGTCCGTTTACAGGCAACACGCCAGTCCATTGTGGTCAATCGTATGCGTCCCCATTATCATGACAGACTGCTTACAGAGCTTGTGGTTGGACGTGGCAATAGCCATGCCCAGATTCAGCGGCTGCGGGATGAGCTGAATCTTCCGTTAAAGGCTGGAAGATGCAATGTTGCAGTCACCAGCCTGTCCCATTTGGACGCGGATTGTCTGGCAAAATACCGCAGTCATCCGGATCTGCTTGTATTCTCTGTACTAAATATCTGTGCCGAGATGTTATCCACACCTGAAGAAGGCGTGGCCTTCCGCCATTTGGATCAGACTGATGAAGTGGTACTGCTGCATTGGGGAAATTGTTCCGCTCTTCAGCCCCTGCTGGAAAAGGTAAACGATGGATTACAGCAAACCATTCAGCGCCGTCTTCATTTTGGTATCTCTGCCTGTGAAACGTATCCCTCGGGAATCGCGGCTGCCTATCAGGAGGCAAGCCTCCGGTTATGGCGGCGTAATGCCCTCCAGAACGCCCAAAGATTCCATGATTCATTGGAAACGTTGTCCGGGAACAAGGGAATGCGTTTATCCACTTTTGAAGAACCGATGCGGCTTGCTGCGATGAGCGGGCGTGTCTCCAGTGTAGCCACCGCTGTAGCTGAATGGATCGATCCCATCACGCAGCTTCAGGTCGTCAGTGCAGAACAGGTTCATCAGTGGATGGAGGAAATGGAATGGATGCTTGGGCGCTGGCTTGATGATGCAGCCGACTCTCCGCCAGCGAATGAAGAAGATGCAGCGGAGGAACAGTCCTTCCCGTTTGCCGAGCTGCCATTTGACTCCGAAGGGCTGTTGTCCTTGTCTCTCCTTCGGTCATTGCTGGAACAGCGTTTACTCGCAGCCGGAAAAGCTCTCACATTCACTCCTCACACCAGCCCTGATCCGATGACTGACATCGCACGTTACACGGATGCCCATTACCAGGAGGATCTGTCCCTGCAGCAGATCGCTGCACGCTTTTATCTCAGTCGTGAATATATATCACGTAAATTTAAACAGCAATTCGGTTTGAACTGGTCGGAATATCTGGGAAAACTGCGAATTAACAATGCCAAACTGCTCCTGCAGAACCCTTCACTGCGAATCGTCAAAATCTCGGAGATGGTCGGATACCAGGATGAAAAATATTTCAGTAAGGTGTTTAAAAAGATGGAAGGCATAACACCCGGTGAATACCGTAAAACGTTAACGGAGGCGAATTCCTAGCAAAATGAAAAGGGTTATTCTGATTACAGGCATGTCGGGCACAGGGAAATCAACGGTTCTGACCGAACTGGCCCGGAAAGGGCATCGTGTGGTGGATACCGATTACGGGGAATGGAGTGAAAACTTAGATGGCACCGGTTGGTTATGGAATGAAGACCGGATCATGGCACTTCTTATGGGGCATAACGAAGGGGCTCTATTCATTTCGGGCACCGTATCCAACCAAGGAAAGTTTTATTCCATGTTTGATGCAATTGTATTGTTAAGTGCACCACTTGAAGTTATTTTGGAACGCGTGGCTTCCCGCAGGAACAATCCTTACGGCAAGACCCTGGCTGAACGGGAAGAAATTATTCACTATGTGCATACAGTGGAACCACTGCTGCGAGCCGGATCTACGTTTGAAATTGACACGCGCAAATCCATTGAAGAAGTGACCAACGAGCTTGAGCGGATAGTCACCTCCCAAAGTAAACGCGGCACGAGCGAATAAAAAACTTCGTTCCTGTTCATATCTCATTTATCTCTCATAATGAACAACGGCACAAGGCGAATGTAAATCAACTCTCCCGCCAATTCGATGATGGTTTGGGTTACCATAGCAGCGGCAGCTATGGTAGCCCCGTCTCCCGGGAGTGCAAGCGCCAGCGGGAGAACAACGAGTGAATTACGGGTGGCCGAGCTGAAGATCAGAGCACGTCCAGCACCGATGTCCAATCGGAACAGAAGCGCAACCAAGCGTGACAGGAACGGCATCACTATAAGAAAAGCAACGTAGATCGGAATAACATTTGCAATAATCGCAAAATCTGTATATACCTTGCCGATCTGTGATGCAACCACTACCACTAAAGCCAAAGCCATCAAGGGAACAGGCAGCCAGGCCGTAGCGTTCATTACCTGTTCTCCTCCAGCGTTTCCCCTCGACAAGACTTGTGTAAGGATTGCCAGCAGCAGCGGTATAACAATAAGAAACAGGAAGGCCTCCGCAAAGGGCCCCACCCTCATCAACTCTGCTGCTTCCTTTCCGGTCAGTAACCATAGATAAACCGGCAGTAGTACCATCTGTACAACGAACAGAATTGGCGTTACAGCCAGCATGAGTTTTTCATTCCCCCGGCCAAGCTGCGTAAACACAATAACATAATCAATGCACGGGGTTAGCAACACCAGATAAACGCCAATTAGAACCACTGGTGATTGCGGAAATAGCCATGTCAGTAACCATACGACCACAGGCACAATGATAAAATTGGCTGTCAGTACAGCTCCAATAAATCTTACGTTGGACCAGGATTGTTTCAACTGCAAAAAAGGAATCTGAGCAAACATGCTGTATAGCAGAATGGCCAGCACAGGCGAAACGGTATATTGCAGCGCAGACCCCCATTCAGCGTTTCCCAGCCCGATTGCGACACCTATAAAAAGCGCTGCGACATAAAACCATGTTTGCTGCTTCTCCATCGTTTCTCTTGTAAACAATCCTCATCCTCCTTTATGGGGTATATTCCTCTTTCCTTCAGCGTACATTGGACAGAACATAATCTGGGAGCAGGGAGCGGAAAGCGCAGGACTCTACAATGGATCCTGTGAATTTTTTGCGGCCCCTTATTAGAATGCGGAGGAACTGGGTATATTCATTGTAGACTGACCCGTGGTTCATTCATTTTTCGTTAACCAAGGAGGATGTACAATGTCTCGTAACAATCCGTACAAATGGCTTAATGCGATTGGTTTTATCGCGGTTATTGTCGTCAACTATTTGTCGAATTCACTACCCATCGGCGGCAGAACCAACAAGGAAGTTTCCGATATGTATCCGGTGCTGCTTACACCCTCAGGGTACGCTTTCTCCATCTGGGGATTAATCTATCTGCTGCTTGCAGGTTTCGTGGTCTATCAGTTTCTTCCTTCATCGTGGAAAAGGGATTCCATCACCCGTCTCGGTTACTGGTTTCTGGCCAGCTGCGCCTTTAACGTAGCATGGATATTTGCTTTTCAGAACCTCCAGATAGGCCTCGCCCTGCTTATCATTGTACTGCTTCTGCTGTGCCTGATCATGCTGTATCTCAAAACGCGTGCCATCACCCTCCCGACAACAGCGGAGATTTGGCTGGTTAAGCTGCCGTTCAGCATCTATCTCGGCTGGGTCAGTGTGGCAACCATTATTAATGCGGCTGTTCTATTGTACAAAATCGGCTGGGATGGTTTTGGTATCAGCGAACCGGTCTGGACCGTGATCATGCTAATTGTAGGTCTTGTGCTGGCGGTATTGGTCAGCTTCCCTTATCGGGACAGCATCTATCCACTTGTGTTTACGTGGGCATACATCGCTATCGCACTCAAGCAGAAGGATGTTTCCTCTGTCTATTATACGGCGATTATCATTGCGATTGTACTGGCGATCTATGCCGTATGGCTCTTCTTTGCCCGCAATCAGGACCGTGATTAACTCGAAACATACTCTCTCTAGCATAAGCAAAAAGCCGATCCCGGTCGTATGACTCGGAATCGGCTTTTATGTATTTTACTTCTCAGAGAAATAACAACAATTGTTTCTACTTCAGGGCAATAACTTCGATCTCCACGAGTGCATCCTTCGGCAGACGAGCCACTTCAACCGCACTGCGTGCCGGATATGGCTGTTCGAAAAATGTGCTGTACACTTCATTCACAGGAACAAAGTCGTTCATATCTTTCAGGAAGACCGTCGTTTTTACGACTTTATCCATACTGGTGCCTGCTGCTTCCAGAATCGCTTTTACGTTGCTTAAAGACAAACGAGTCTGTTCCTGTACATCTGCGCCGAACTCTCCAGTTTGGGGATTCAGGCCAAGCTGACCGGACGTGTAGATGAAATCGCCTGCAGCAACAGCCTGGCTATATGGACCAATAGCGCCTGGAGCCTGATCTGTAGAGATTGGTTTTTTCATGGGCTGGTTCTCCTTCATGTTCTCAAGTTTTGAAGCCTATTATACCATGATCCCCTACTGGCAAGAAACTGTTCAAGAGTCCACCGTTCCGAGGACATGAATCACTTCATTGGAGTAAACATGGTTGCCTTTGGTTCTTACAAGTGCCATGTTGATCATTGCACATGCGATGGTTGAAGCATGGATGGCACGATACTTGGCGGCTCTGCCCCTCATCCATCGATCCAGAAACTTCATGAGGTGAGCGGCAAGCTGCTCTCCAATACGTGTCTCGCTTCGGTCACCAAGAATCAGGGAAGGCCTAAAGATATGCAAAGAACGAAAACCAATCGAGGAGAGAGCTTCCTCCAACTCCCCTTTGGTTCGACTATAGAACACTCGCGAGCCCGCACTTGCACCCATGGAGGAAATCACGAGCATTTGAGTTACCCCCTGATGAATCGCAAGTTGGGCCGCCTCCACAGGATAGTGATAATCGACTTTGCGGAAATTTTCCTGACTGCCTGCCTTTTTGATGGTTGTCCCCAAACAGCAGTACAAGTCATCCATTCCTTGAAACAAATCCTTGGCATCCTCCAGTCGGTCCCAATCCACAAGATGTTGTTCAAGCTTTGGATGCTCAAGCTCCAGCTGCTGCCTGACGAGAATACGAACCAAGCCATATTCTGGTTGGCGAAGCAAGCTGTAAACGAGTATGCTGCCAACCAGACCAGTGGCCCCGATCACGATGGCTTTTCGTTCGCGAATTTCCATACTCACCCCTCCATTTCACTTCTCCGATCACGATCTTAGAAGCACACGGCGTCCAAGTGTGAAGGCAAGAAGCAGCATGGCGATACCTATACCTACCTGAAACCCATAGGTAGCCATCCATGTCAGTGCTTCCGGCCATCTCTCCATTTCCTCGTATAACCAGCCGCCAATCAGCGGTCCGAGGAATGAAGTCACCCCAGTTAAAGCCGAGTACACAGCAACAAACATAGGCCTTTCACTTTTCGGTGTATCCCCGATGGTAAAGTTAAAGGCGAGCTGGTTAAACCCTCCGACACCTATGCCAAGAAAGATATGAGACAAAAAGAGCGCTATCAAAACGGGCATAAACGACATCAAGCCCCAGGACAGGCAGGAGAGTGCGATAATCGGCAGTGTCCAAAATAATAAGGTTTTGTTGCTGAATCGTGCATTTAAATTACCCCAGATATAGAATCCGGCCATCATGACAATAGTCTGTACCACCGTAATTAAAGAAACCATCTGATAATTAATGTTAAGCAAGTCGAGCATCACATAAGAATAGAGTGGAACAATCAAGGTTTGAATCAGTAACCAAACCGCGAGGAATAATGCAGCCTTCAGAAAAGATCGATCCTGAAACGGCTTCTTCAGCATCCGCCAGAAAACCGTCTCGGTCGAACGTTCAAAAGGAACATCCGGATAAAAGAAATAGATTACGATATTCGCTATTGCACAGATCCACACCGGAATGAAAAGAAGCAGGAAACCCATTTCACCCGGGAAGCGGTCCAAAACAATTCCTCCCACAAACAGGCATACGCTTCCAAGCGCATTCAGGATCGTGTTTCGAATGCCGAAATATCGTCCCCTTACCTTGGCATGTACGAGGTCTCCAATCAGGGAAGTCCAGATCATGCCCCCGATGGTGTTTGATATAAATGCAACCGTGTACATTCCAATGTAAACGCCTACCCACCACTCTTTTGGAAACAGGAACGGGATTAGCCCCGTTGCGCTCCACAAGATCCGATGTACCCCGACGAACAGCAGCAGCATCCGCTTCCGGCTGCGAATACGCTGCATCCAGAAGGCTGCTCCAATCTGGGCAATATTCACGAACGTTGTTATGGCGAGTACAAAACCAATATGTCTTGACCCGGCCCCAAGATACAGCAGAAATCCCGTTAAGAATGGTCCACCCAGCAATGTTTGCAATATAATTGCCGGCACACCCTCCCATGTTGCGATCGATAAATTGATACGTTGTGTCGAACCCTTGCGCCTTGGTTTGCCAGCAAACGAGGGAGGGTGAACTTTGACCATCTTCTGTATGGGGATACACTCCTTAGACCGGGATTTGAATGCCGGCCGATGCTAGTTATCACCCCAAATTCTACTCACAGCAAGATGGTTGTCAACTCATTTTTTCATGGTTCAGCGGAAGGTACAGCCGGAAGGTACTTCCCTTGCCTTCAGCACTCTCCAGTTGGATCGATCCATCCAGCAAACGTGCCAAATCCCGGCTGATGGAGAGACCCAGTCCTGTGCCCCCAAATTTGCGGCTGATCCCCCCGTCGGCTTGTTGAAAAGCTTCAAAAATGGAGTGGTGTTTGTCCTCCGGAATACCGATTCCTGTGTCTTTAACCGAGAAAACCAGCCATTTCCCTAAACTTCCGGGCTCGTCCGACTTTTCGGTGCTCACCGTCAATTGCACGGCCCCTTTATGCGTAAATTTAATGGCGTTGGACATCAGATTGCGCAATATCTGCTGCACGCGTTGGGAATCGGACCACATCGTCTCCGGTGCGTCAGGGTTCTTATGGATAAACAGCTGTATACCCTTTTTTTCAGCCACCAGCTGGAAGTGGCTCATTACGTCCTCGGCAAGCTGCATCACACTGATTTCCTCATATACGATATCCAGCCGGCCAGCCTCAACTTTCGACAAGTCAAGAATATCATTAATCAGGGTAAGCAGTTCCTGACCGGAATGGTCAATCATCGTTGCGAATCGAACAATATCCTCCTGTTCCATCGTGTCACTGTTTTCACTAATCATCTGTGCAAAGTTAATCACACTGTTCAGCGGTGTACGCAGCTCATGCGACATGTTGGCCAGAAATTCGGACTTGTACTGTGAAGCCAGCATCAGCTGCCTGGCTCGCTCCTCCAATACAATTTGGGCCTTCTGCAGCTCTTCCTTCTGTACGGACAATAATCGGTTCGTGCTTTGAATAAGCAGAATCCGATTCTGTTCATTTTGAAAATCCCTTAAAATAAACGCAAAAATGAGACTAAGTACAATACCTACCGGAAGTGTATAGGGCATAATATGGGAAAAAAAGTACGTTGGAGGAAAAACGCCAAGCAGAGCAATATTGATACTATTGACAACATTCACGATGACTATAACGAGCACGCCCTTGATAATAAGTCTGTAATCACTGCGTCTCATCCATATATTTAATGCCGCACATAACACACCCAGGATCGCCATATTCCCCAGTCCCGCCAGCGTAGCTTCATTAATGCCAAAGGTTAATCGGGACAACCCAATCCCAACACCAATAATCACCAAGCTATAAGACTGCCTGAAGGTCAGAACGGCAATAATTAATGGCACAAACCGGAGATCAAAAATGACTTCATCCGTTAGCTGAAAGCCAAACACCGTACTAACCCAGCCCGCAAAAATAAGGACCAGCACGGAGCTCCATTGTTTAAATCGGGTGGAAGTACGTATCACAATATATTTATAGAACACACTCGCCAGATAGGCTATGGTTATAAGCATTCCCATATTTAATACGAACATCTTAGAAAATTGCATCCACTCACTCCTGTTGTCCCGGCTTTGTCCGCAGACATATCATTAGTCGTATGTACTTCTATCATATCATGCCCATACAACCTTCGACATTCCTCGCTCGTCAAAAAAATACACAAAAATACACAAATCCGGATTCAATTTGTGTTCAAAACATAGTAGAATATAGTGTTGTTTAATTTTATTGCTGTGATCCACTTCCTTGACGGGTGTGGGTGAAAGGAGAAACGTTGTTGTGCAATCGTTAAAAAGTAAATCCTATTGGCTGTCATTAAGCTTAATGCTTTCCCTGGCTGTCATGGGACTGTTATATGATGTTCTTAACAGCCCTGAGCGCGGATTCGCTGTGCTCAATTCACCAATCGATCGGCTCATCCCGTTCGTACCTGCCATGTCCCTGCCTTACCTTGGCTGGTATCCGTTTGTATTTGGTGTACTCGCATATCTCTGTGCCAAAGACAGGCTTACCTATTACCGGGTACTGTTGTCCATGAACATCTGTGTCTGGATCTGTTACCTGATCTATTTCAATTTTCAGACCACCGTTGTTCGCCCGGAAATTACAGGTACAGGCCTTGGCGCAACCGTTCTGGGATGGCTCTATAGCCAGGATCGACCATACAATTGCTTCCCGAGCATTCATGCACTTCATTCCTATCTCGTTATGCGTGCGGTCCTCTCAGTACAAAGCATTCGCCGTTATGTAAAATTGCTGATAGCCGCTGGGGCAGCCTTGATTGTACTGTCCACTCTGCTGATTAAACAGCATGTGATTTATGATGCCCTGGGTGCAATCATTCTTGGCGAGTGTATCTTCACCATCATAACCGGACTGTCCTTACACCGGCGGCGCCGGAAGGGTTCGAAGTGGACAGAGGGGATCAACTGACCCCTCGCTCCGACGAACCGTGAAGATGCTGCTTCCTTCTCCACTCTTCTATAAACAAGCCTGCAAAATAAGGGTCCCATTGGGTCCCTTTTCCTTCTTCCAAAATGGATAGCGCTTTCTCATGACTCATGCCATTCCGGTACGGACGATCCGATGTCATGGCGTCGAAGGCATCAGCCACTGCAATGATACGTCCAAAGAGCGGAATATCCTGACCTGCCTTGCCATCGGGATATCCTTTCCCATCATACCGTTCATGATGAGACCTCACTCCCGGCAAAAAATCAGCCATGGCATCCATGGGCTCAACCTGTAACAAAATGCTCTCGCCCAGAACCGGATGAGTCTGAATGATTGCAAATTCTGCCTCACTAAGTTTACCGTCCTTGAACAAAACCTCATCAGGTACCCCGATCTTACCTATGTCATGCAGAAGTGCAGATTTATACAGCAAATCAGCTTGTTCCTCATTCATGCCACTCAATTTGCCAATCATCAGGGAATACTCGGCCACACGCATCGAATGCCCGGCCGTGTACTTATCCCTCGCGTCCAGTGCAGCAGCCAGTGTGGAAAAATAGCTCTGCAGCAGCTGCCGATTGCGTTCCTGCCTCATCTCAAGCCGGTTAATCATCATATTAAAACCGGATATCAGTGCAGAGAACTCATCCGCATAGAGGTCAGGAGCTCTCCTTCCAAGATCCCCCTCCTGAATCCGGTTCATCTCCTTGGTTAGCTCTGCTACCGGATCACGCACATCACGGATCAGCAGCCAGCTGCCTACAAGGGCAAAGCCAGCCCCCAACACGACAACGATGACGCCCCACAGGATATACTCTCTCGCAAACTCATGATCCATATACTGAAGCCGGATAAATGTAGCCAGGAAGAATAAAAACAGTGGGAATAATCCGATTAGAGCTGTACTCAGCTGAAATTTTCGCTGAATCGATACCAACACACGCCCTCCCAGTGATGGCTCGGTGCCATACTGCTGTTTGCCTCTGCGGCGGGCCTCCATCAGGAGCGGCCTAACCGCCCGAACGGTCAGGAAATATTCAATCAGCGCATGCATGATAGCGATCAAGATGGCACAGGCAGCTGCCACGACAACATAGTTGGATGGGAACTCCAACCAACCTGCCGATATCATCCATAGCGTCAGCCCTGCAGCGGGTATCGAAAATCCCAACAAATGCGGCCCCATGATCCGGTAGATGGTCCGCCCCGGAAAACGATGAATATTCTCATACATTTGGCTCAATTCAGCCCGCTCGTGACGCTCTTGAGCGAAAAATTTCCTGATTGGCCCTAACTGCCTCCGCAAGGCAATTCCTTCGGCAGCGAGCATAAACAGAAGGGAAACCAGCACAATCAGAATCAGAAGTACAAATTGAATATTCGGTATTTGCAGGGTTGCTACCATCATCACTGTACCGATAACAAACACGGCCGAGAGTGAACCGACCAGATAATTGCGCACCAGACGAAAGATAAATGAACGGTATATCTCCACCCAAACCCCTCACTCTCTATGTGCAACCAGTTCTCCCGATCAATGTAGGGGGAGATTAAGGGTAATGCCTTTATTTTTTATCGGTTAACCCGTGTCAAAAAATTAATGTATTTCTTAATCATCCATCTCCGGCATATTACACTATGTGCATATCTCCATTTATAGTTCGTATTGCATACAAAAAGACTGTCCCCCGCAAGGGACAGTCTCATGTATAGAGTTCTGATTACCCTTTAATCTTGGCAGCCAGAATCATCGTCCCCCGCGGCTGGTCGCCCGTCGCGTCCGGCTCCAACGTTATCGCCACAGTATCATAGTCATTGACCGAGTCCAGTGTATAGTACACAGCTCGCAGGAAGTCACTGGCTTCCCTACGCAAAATGTTTCATAAAAAGCTTTAGCCTTCCTTTATCTTGCAAAAACTTACAGACTGTGGTATACTCTTAAAGTTGGTATTAAACCTCAACTGATTTTCTATCTTCTTTTAACCCCGGAATATTTTCTTCATGCTGCGACCGCAGCGAATATGTACAACTAACCTATGGAGATTGAAGAACCTGATTCACATTGACCCGGTATACAGAGTTTCACAAGATTTTCCCATTCACACTGGCGCGGTCATCGGAGCCGCAAGGACAAAAGAGAGGTAGGGCTTTTGTTGTTTTGGAAGTCACTTATTCTTGAGAAGATTGAAAACATACAGAAACCAAGCACCCGGAATTGGGTTCCGGGTGCTTTTCCATGTTTGCATACATATTATTTTTCGATAACAAACTTGCCGGAATGCCTTTTTTAGATAAACATTGTTTTGGAGATAATGACGAGCAGGATGAACAGAACCAGAATGGTGCCCATCGATCCCCAGCTTCCGCCCCCGTGACCATAAGACTTTCCACAACCCTGTTGGTAACCATGCATGATCGGAGCCTGATTCGCGTGGTGTCCGTATCCGTACCCGTATCCAACCGGCATTGTTCCGCAGCCATAACCGTACATTTCGTGACCTGTGTATTGATATCCATACATGTGATCATGACCTCCCATATGTCCGTATACGTGTCCCTGTCCGTTCGGTGAATTCGGTTTAACTTCGCTCATTGTTCATTCCTCCTTAGCATTTGCCTACACCCCTAAGCTATGTACTTTGCCTACTTCTGGACCGGGCTATGGCCCTCATTTGGATAAAATGGGCACATCCCCGATAATATCTGGCGTGATCGTCCCATCACCATACTCTCCTTTGGTCTCTGTATTTGGTTTCTGTACCTGGTTTCTACCCGAGCTATTCTTCCAGCTTGTCCATAATCTAAAAAAAACCCCGCCGGGTAACCGGCAGAGTTCGCTATATTATACCCAGAAAGATTTAGTGATGATCACGAGGAGAATGAACAGAACCAAGATGGCTCCAGTCGATGTCCATCCGCCGTACCCTACGCCTCCGACTTCGCTCATGGAGAACCCTCCTTTACCAGAGTATTCGCATTTGGGGGTTCAATAATTCTATTAAACCCAGAAAGATTTAGTGATGATAACCAACAGGATGAAGAGAACCAAAATGGCACCAGTCGATGTCCATGCACCGCCGTATCCACCTACAACTCCACTCATGTAAAACCCTCCTTTGATTTGAGGTACAGTTCACTATATGCAGAAGTCTTTTCCCAGACCGGGCTCTGAACAAAAATGGGCTGTTGTCCCATTTACCTGCTCAACAAAAAAACCTCTTTAGGCATTTGAACAGACGCCATTTTAACTGCATATTATTCCAACCAGTACCTCCATTCTCTGATTACACCACAAACTTGGTGTCCCCTGAAGTCGCGATCAATACCGTATTTTCTTATATATCCATCTAATCCATCGTTGATCATACCTGAATCATTTTTTTGCACAAATAAGAAATTGAACTTATAGGTTGAGTTCTTTGCATTTCCCCTCCACTTTTAGTTAACACAAGTACGAAAACACATAGTCCCATCGTCATACTCACACTTGGCTAGCACAAATCATTCGAACCAATTTTACATCCCGATTATATATTTTTGTTTACTTCCAAGCTCAATCTATCGTGATAAAGCGTAAACATTTGATTCGTAAGAAGCAAAAAAATAATAGCTTTCACCCGTGTCAATCATCCCTGATTAGGGTATTATTCTCAGGTATCACACAATTACATAGGAGTTGATGATAAAAGTGAAAATGAAAAAAGTTATTATTGCTTTATCCATAGGTATGTTGGTTGGTTCTTCTTCTATGGCCGTAGCTGCTACCTCCAAAAAGGTTCAAGCTACTTTAGCGAACTTTAAAGTTATCGTAAACGGTCAATCCAAATCTGTAACTTCAGATCAATTGCTTTATAAAGGCAATACATACTTACAACTTCGTGAAGCTGCCAAAATTCTTGGCTATGAAGTAAATTACACCAGTTCAACCCGATCAATTGAATTTTCTGCAAAAAGCCAAGCTCAGGCAGACTGGATAACGCTGATTGATTTTTCTGCTTCTTACGCGTATGAAGTCAACCTTCAGAGAGATTCTGCTGAGGTCTACAATATCTCAAAAGATACAAAAACAATCCTCAGTGTTAATACTACTGGTCTTAAAGAAAATGAAGAGAAGGTTGTTGCAGATCCATCTGGTAAGACGATTCGTTACACAAAATTGCAAGGTTCCCTGGTATTGAATCGTGGAGATCTCAAAAAAGCTGGTCTGATTAAATAATCCACATAAATAAAAAGCCTCGTTGGAAGTCACTCCAGCGAGGCTTTTTCCCGTGTTATTTTTTCCCCAGAAGAACAACAGTCAAGTTTCCCGAAATAAACAGAAAAGTTCCACTTTAGTAAATTACCTGATTAATCCCTTAATTGGGACGCACCTCACGGGACGCCAGCTTGTCCTGAACGGATTGCAGTTTCTGTATGCTGGAAGCATCCGGTTTGTCCCGACGGTCGTCGATCTTGACGGATGTGGAGACCCGCTGGGCTCCTGATAGAAACGGAGCTTCATGCAGAGCCGCAATGGCTGTAAATACCTCATTCAGCGGACCTTCGATAATGGTGCTCATTGAAGTCAGCTGATATGTAATACCGCGCTGGTTTTCCAAAACGTTTTGCATGTCTGCCACGTAACTGCTAAGACTGGTTGTCCCTGTTCCGATTGGAATTACGGTTACTTCTGCTATCGCCATCCCGCTCCGCCTCCCTTGGCTCCGTGTATTACCGTTGCCGCTCATATTTAGTTCAATTTTAACTATTTTTATTTTACCAGTTGAAGGCGTCACAATTCAAACTGACGTGAAGACGTCATTCCCTTTGAACGAAAAATTTTTTTTGAATAATCTTCAAATCTTCCAGTCCTTTTCCTTTGCGGATTCATGGCGTAAATGGTATACTCGGAATTACGTTTCAGTGTGCTGAACCTGTTTACAAACACAAGATGTTGGGTTAGAGTATGGTAACAGCAACAAAATGTAGTGACAAAGCGTTTCCCCACTTCTGAAAGTCATCTTCTGCAATCTCGCGAAAAACAGGATGGAATCACCTCCAAAGGCACGTCCCTGTAGGTGTAAATCGCTTTCTCGAAACAGAACTGACGCCGAGGTCAACGGGGCTGTTTGGACTGCACCCGGTTGCCTCTATGACAGTCGCAACTAGATATGGACACTCAACCTTACATAATAGCACCTTTCGGTCGACATCATTTACCTGCGACTGTCAGGAAGCCAGGGCATTCATGGGCATTTTCAGGCCGTCAGGCGGAGAGTGCTTTTTATATGATCATGTTCTTAGCTGCTCCTATGTTACGGGGTCTTTCCGTGCGCAAACTGTCACCGCCGCAGTCCATCGTATGTATTTGTATTTTACTCACCGTAAGAAGACACTCAATTCTTTATATAAGAATTTCTCCAATTAATCTCTTAAACATGCGAAAGCGAGGAATATTCATGCCACAAGTTGTGATCAAGCCGAACAACCGCCAGCTTGCCTTTGACGATATGCGTATCTCGGTATATGCCGACCGTATTCTGGATGGACTGGACATGCTGGACAAGGAGCGTTTGGTACGCGGGGTTAACAGCAAACTTCGCCGTGATGAAGTTACCGGAGATGAGATCAGTAACGCTTTTATGATGAGCGCCCTGGAACTGGTAACCAAAGAGGAGCCGAACTGGAAATTTGCAGCGGCACGCTCCCTGCTCACTTCCCTTTACAAAAAAGCGGCGACTAACCGCAGATATAAATCGTACCCGGACGAGCCTTACGGTGCATTCCATCCTCTCCTTGTCGATCTGGTAAAAAAAGGCATTTACCGTGAAGAACTGCTGGAATGCTACACCAAAGAACAGATTGATGAACTGGCAGAATGTATCGATTACCGCAACGATCTGCTCTTTGACTACATCGGCTTGCTCACACTGGCAGAACGCTACCTCGCACATGACTTTGATGGAAAAGTAATGGAGCTGCCTCAAGAGCGTTACATGGTTATTGCCATGTACCTGATGCATCAAGAGCCTGAAGAGAATCGGATGCATCTGGTCAAGGAAGCCTATTGGGCAATGAGCAACATGTATATGACCGCTGCAACACCAACGATGTCCAATGCGGGCAAAAAGGTGGCCGGACAACTCTCCAGCTGCTTCATTGATACCGTGGATGACTCGCTTGAAGGCATCTTCGATTCCAATACGGATGTAGCTAGACTGAGCAAAATGGGCGGCGGTATCGGCGTTTACCTCGGTAAAGTCAGAGCCCGTGGTTCGGATATCCGTGGTCACAAGAATACAAGTTCCGGCGTTATCCCTTGGATTCGCCAACTGAATAATACAGCCGTTAGCGTAGACCAGCTTGGAACACGTAAAGGTGCGATTGCCGTATATCTGGACGTCTTCCACAAAGACATTTTGGCTTTCCTCGATCTGAAGCTGAACAACGGTGACGAGCGGATGCGTGCGCATGACGTATTCCACGGCGTTTGTCTGCCTGACCTGTTCATGGAACGCGTAGCCAGCCGCGGTGAGTGGAGCCTGTTCTGCCCGCACGAAACGAAAAAAGTAATGGGCTGGAAAGATGAAAACGGCCGCCCACTCGGACTGGAAGATTTCTATGATGAGTCCTTCGGTGAAGGCACGTTCCGCGAGAAATATGAAGAGGCTGTGAACCACCCACTGCTGTCCCGAATTACGGTACAAGCCATCGACATTATGAAACGCGTAATGAAATCCCAGCTGGAAACAGGTACGCCTTATATGTTCTATCGCGATACGGTTAACCGTTCGAACCCGAACAGTGCTCATGGTATGGTGTACTCTTCCAATCTCTGTACCGAAATTATGCAGAACCAATCTGCTACAGTAGTCGAAAAAGAAGAGCTCGTAACCAAAGATGGACAAACACGCATCGTGATTTCCAAAGTGCCTGGCGACTTCGTTGTCTGCAACCTGAACTCCATTCACTTGGCACGTGCTGTGCCTCATAATGTACTGGAGCGTCTGGTACCGATTCAGGTTCGCATGCTGGACAACGTTATTGATATCAACAACATTGAAGTACTGCAAGCCCAATATACCAACAGCCAGTATCGCGCAGTAGGTTTGGGTACATTCGGACTTCACCACCTGCTTGCCCTTGAAGGCATTCGTTGGGAGTCCGATGAAGCGGTAACCTATAACGATAACCTGTACGAAAAAATTAACTATCTGCTCGTGAAAGCCAGCATGGAACTGTCCAAGGAAAAAGGACACTATCCGAAGTTCAAAGGTTCCGACTGGGAAAGCGGCAAATACTTCGAGCAGCGGGATTACACCACGGGTGAGCGCGTAGGCGAATTCGTAACTACTGAACAATGGAAAGAGCTGCAAGCTGAAGTTCAGCAAAATGGTGTGCGTAACGCCTGGTTGTTCGCGATCGCTCCAAATGGTTCAACATCCATCATTGCTGGTTCGACAGCAAGTATCGACCCACTCTACGAGTTGTTGTCCTACGAAGAGAAAACAACGTACAAGATTGCCAACCCGGCACCGGATCTGTCGGACAAAACAATCTGGTACTACAAAACGGCCTTCCTGGTGGACCAGCATGCTTCCATCAACATGGCTGCTGCCCGCCAACGTCACGTCGATCAGGGACAAAGCTTCAACCTTTACGTTCGTCCTGACATCAAGGCAACGGAGTTCCTGGAACTACACCTGCACGCTTGGAGAGCAGGTCTGAAATCGACCTATTACGTTCGCAGCCGTGCATTGACCATTGAAGAATGCGACTCCTGCGCAAGCTGATCGATAGATTACTAGTTTCACGATGACCACCAGGGCATCCTGTTTTGATTGCAAAATGGCGCTGCCCTGGTACTTTTTTGCCCAAAATACGATCACAGCATCCAACCGATGTTGATATAGATGCCTTATTACTTCACCTGACATAAAAAGTTTAATTTAAGGAGTGAACGGAATATGCAAGTACAGAAAATTTTCAATACCGAAGCGCCTAACCAATCCACGCGAATTATTGAAGGTGAATGCTCCGGGATCCTGAACTGGAATGACATTCGCATGCCTCATATGTACAAGCTTTACAAAGTACTGCTGCTCAACCACTGGATCGCTGATGAAATTCCAATGTCCAAGGATGCATCCCAATTCGCCCAATTGGATCCGGAGGAACAGCGTACATTCAAAATCAACATCTCCCTGCTGGCTGTACTTGATTCCATGCAAACGATGTTTGTGGGTGACGTAAAACGTTACTTTACCGATTCTTCGCTCGAAGCGATCTCGGCGATTATCGGACAACAGGAAGTGGTTCATAACCAATCGTACTCCTACGTTCTGTCCTCCATCGTATCTGATCGGGAACAAAAAGAAATTTTCGAATATTGGAAACATGATCCTGTACTGCTCGACCGTAACCGGTTCATCGCTGATATCTATCAAAGCTTCCGGGATGAACCATCACCACAGACATTCTTCCAGGCAATGGTAGCCGATCTGGTACTCGAAGGTATTTTCTTCTACAGTACATTCGCCTTCTTCTACAACCTGGCCCGTGACCAGAAGATGATGGCAACCAGCCAAATGATCTCTTATATCCAGCGTGATGAGAATCAGCACTGCTACTTCTTCGCAGAAGTGTTCAAACAGCTGCTTGTTGATTTCCCAGAGCTGAACACACCTGAGAACATGGACTATGTCTACAAAACCATCGACCGTGCCGTGGAGCTGGAAACCAACTGGGCACATTACACACTCAGCAATGTCCGTGGTATCGATCTGAACGAGCTGGAAGATTACATTAAGTACATCGCCAACAAACGCCTGCGTCTGATGGGCATGGATAAAGCATACGAAGGTGTGGATGTTAACTGCATGCCTTGGATCAAGCCTTTCTCCGATGAAGCACTCAATGCTACCAAAACAGACTTTTTCGAAGCTAAGTCCCGCAACTATGGTAAAGTCGGCGACGACAACGGATTTGACGATTTGTAAGTTTAATCATACGGTACGGAATACAGCATATCTTATAAAACACTCCCTGCAAGGGAGTGTTTTTGTTACGTTTTGTACCCTCTGCCCCATTGCTGAAACTTCTAGGATATAATGGAAGAGGTTCATATTTTTCTATTGAAATGAGGCATCGTATGGAACAAGAACTGTTGGATCAATTGAACTCCTGGCATGAGCAGGATCAGTTCAGTCTCATTGTTGAACGTATTGAACGGATTCCCGTATCTGATCGGGATTACGACCTGACAGGTCATCTTGCGAGAGCATATAACAATAGAGCACTTTACCGTGAAGCCACTCAGCAGCTCAAATCCATTGAAGAGCAAGGCAAGTGGGATCCCCTGTGGCAGTTCCGACTGGGTTATGCCTATTATCATATGGCCTTGTATGATCTGGCATTGCAAGCCTTTGAACAGGCTGACCGGCTTCAGCCTTATGACGAATCAACACTCGAATTTTTGAAATGGACGCGGCCCAAAGCCGAAAAAATGCAGCGTGATCGTCAGCGCCATCAAGAAAAACTGGCTGATTGGGAACAAAGCGGGATGCAGAACCATCTCAGAGCTGCTTCAGGCTCCTATCACCCCTCCACATTTTGGGAGCAGAGTGACTATGCATTGAGCAGTTATGTATCACCTCCTTTTGATGAGAACGAAATTGTCTCTACCGAGCAGGAACTGGGCTACAAATTGCCTGCTTCCTATATTCAATTAATGAACACTCAAAACGGCGGTGTTCCTGCATGTACCGTTTTCCCTACAGAGGAAGCCACTTCGTGGGCAGAGGATCATATTGCCATTACTAGCATTCTAGGCATTGGCAACGCGAAGTCCTATTCTCTTACTGGAGACATGGGAAGTCGCTTTATGATTGAGGATTGGGGATACCCTGATCTGGGCATTGTGATCTGTGATTGTCCATCAGCGGGCCATGACGTCGTTATGCTTGATTATCGATTCTGCGGTCCGCATGGCGAACCAAGCGTTGTACATGTTGACCAGGAGGATGATTATGAAATAACCTACCTGGCACCCAACTTTGAAGCATTTATCCGTGGACTTGTGGATGAGGAAGCGTTCGACCTCGAAGAAGAGGACGAGGACTAAAAACGCAGGAGGCCCTTATGACAACCCAAATTTATTTTGCAACCAACAAACTTGGCGACGTTGCATTCTCTTCACTGCAGGAGGCACTCCATGAATTCGACCTGGGAATCCTTGAGGAGTATAAACGAACCGACGAGGGAGTAATGGGACAGACACTACTTGTCCGCACCTCTCAAGGGGAATACATTTTGAAAGGCAATCCATTGTATGTTGGGCAGCTTCAGGAAGAGCTGTTTTTCGTTGAACAGCTATCGGAGCACACCACTATTCCTGTCCCCGTCCCCTACATGCTGCAAAAAGACACGGACTTGCTGGGCTGGAGCTATGCGATCATGCCTCGTTTACCGGGAAAACACCTGTATGATCCGGCAGTCCAGACTGCACTCGGACAGGATGAGCACGAAGAGATCGCCACCATGCTCGCACATAGCCTGATTGAACTGCATCGATGGAAAGTGCCGGATGCAGGTGAATATGACCCTGTAGCGGAACGAATCGTTCCATTTGCCGGAACTTATCTTGACTGGCTGTACGGAACCATCCGTCACTGGCTGCTGGATGCACAGAAGTATTCTGTCATCACGGATGAGGATATCGAGTGGGTTGATGAGCAGCTCATGAATGCAGAAACTGCATTCCAGGCCATGCCTGTTCCGGGATTTGTTATGGGAGATTTCAAGGTGGAGAACTTTGTTATTCAAAAGGAAGGCGACCATGCCTCCGATTGGCGAATTAGCGGACTGTTTGATTTTACTACCTCGTATTTTGGAGACGGTACAGCAGATCTCACCAAAATGACAGCCCTGTACATACAAAAAAATCAGCCTGAACTTGCTAAACGCTTTCTATTCAGCTACCGGGAAGTGGTCTGCGCAAACGATGAGGTACGATGTAAACACTTCGCTGCCCGCTTAGGGATACATCTGCTGTATCAGCGTATCTTGTTATGGGGCGAAGCCAAAGCAACCAACCGGGTCACGTGGGAAGCAGATTTGCCTTTTGCAGCCTGGGCACAGCAATATGTGGACTCGGTGCTTGAACTGCTCGAATAAAAGAACGTGTCTCAGCACAACGAAAATCATTACACCAAAAAACCGGCCGAATGGGAGAAAACTCGCTCTCATTCGGCCGGATTGTTTTCATTTCGATTCCATTAAACTGATTCTTTATCTAACGGATTAAGCTTGAGGAACCGCTGCTTCCTGATGCTTTTGCAAAAACTCCAGCATTTGCCGATAAACCAGAATTTCATTCGCTCTTCTGGAGAATCCATGCCCCTCATCATCCAGAACGATATATTCCACGTCTACGCCTTTGTCCTGCAGCGCCGCCACAATCTGATCCGATTCAGCTTTGACCACCCGTGGATCATTCGCTCCTTGAATGACCAGCATCGGGTTCACCATCTGGTCGAGATAAGTGATCGGTGAATCTTTCGTTAACCGCTCACGATCGCGGACAGGGTCCCCCAGCCAGTTATCCATCATCGGCTTCCAATCCTCCGGTACAGATTCCAGAAAGGTAAACAGGTTGCTTGGCCCAAAGATATCGACTGCTGCACGGAACAATTCCGGATGACGACCTGCAAGCAGCAGAGTCATATACCCGCCGTAACTGCCTCCCACGACAAACAGGCGATCTGGCGAAGAGATGCCCTGATCAAACAGCCAGTGAATTCCGGCAACACAGTCGAGCCTTGGTCCCTCGCCCCAGTCTCTCTCCACCATTTTCACGAATTCCGCACCATACCCTGTGCTGCCTCGGAAGTTTGGTGCAAAGATATGGTAGCCCTGGGCCAGCATCAGCTGGAACATGGGCCGGAAAAACTTCGCTTCCGAAGCCTGTGGTCCACCATGCGGCCAAAACACGGTATAACCGTTCGCCTGCTCCGGCTTGGCCTTGAAGAAGAGAGCCTCGATTTCCATCCCGTCATATGACTTGTACCGAATCACGTCAGGATAAACCAGATCACTCGGATCAAGTCCGGTTACCCGGTTGGCAGTCAGAGCTTCCCAGGAATCGCCGCCAGCAGGCAGACGATAAATATTGTGAGGCTGAATTGCTCCCCGACCAAGGATGTACACATTGCCCGCTTTGGTTAAGTGCGTATGTTCTACCGTATCCAGTGGCATGTCCAGACGACGCGGTTGCTCCGCATCTTTGCCCAGCATATACATCCGATTCTCCGTACCTGTGAGCGTCCAGAAATACAGCGTCTCTGATGCCTCATGCCAGCGGATCATCTCCACGTCCTCGCCATCGATTTTGCACAAAGGTCGGAACTCGCGGGTATCCATTCGGTACTCGGCCACATAGGAATATGCTTCGTTATCATTGGTGACCATCAGAAGCCGATCATCATCTGCAAACAGGACATCCGGCACCTGACTCTGACGCTCCGAGACGGGCAGAATCGGCTCCACTTCACCATCCCGATGCAGATGTGCAGTCTGATACGTATTGGAATACATTTTCAAGATAACAAAGCTCTTCTCATTGGGACTTACCGCCATCAAGTGGCTTGTTACCTCTTCCCCGCTGTATAAAAGCACATCTTCACCCGTCTCCAGGTCAATTCGGCGTGAATTCAGATAATTCGGGTTACCCGCACTGGTCACGTAATAAAGCCGCTGTCCATCCTTGGACAACTCAGAGAAATAACAGCGGTCATTCAGCTCTGCCGGTACGATCTGCAGCGGCACGCCACCTTCCGGTTTAAGCGCATATAGATGATAATTTTCGTCGCCATCCCGATCAAACGCTGTGAGGATGTGACGTCCTTTCGGGTCGGGTTTGATAAACTGACTGCTCTGGTTCAAATACGTCAATGGATACGGATATCCACCCGGCAAATCCATAGCCCAGATATTTGGTTCACCGTTCAGATTGCTGTCAAAAAATAACCGTTTCTCGTCATCCGATACAGCAAAATGCGAAATTCGATACGTTTGAAAATATTGCTCTACGTCCGGTTTGGGAAACTGAATCATGACAAACCTCCTTAAGAATGAACAAAAGTATTTAACAATGGTAAATTAAGGGTTCATTTGTCCATATTACAGGAAATTCCATTGTTTACACAATGGTTATGTCAGGTTTCCCAATACAGGTTCTAACAGGTTACGTATAAAAGGTCATATGCGGTTTATCTTCACGATAATAATCCAGTCTTTGCTTCATGGTACCTGTGTGCAGTTCAAACAGATGACCATCGGGATCGGTAAAATAAACCGAGCGTGCATCTCTCGGATCGCGTGCTCTGCCAGGAAGAATATCCGCCCCGGCTGCTCGCAGCTGCTGTACAGATTCGTCGAACTCCTCTTCTTTTACCGTGAATGCAATATGTGTATAGGTTCGTTCCGTATAATTGCGAATAACATCCTCCTGATTCAAAGCGATCCAGAGACCTGCCAGATCGAAATATGCGAGCTTGCGGCCCTTCACCTGAATTCGGGCACCGAGAGCCTGCTCATAGAAGGTAATGGACCGTTCCAGATTGGATACGGAAAAACACAGATGATTGATTCCTTGAATATTCATTGGACTCCTGACACCTCCATTATTTTGTTTACCCACATCCTTATTATGGTATATTTTCTATTCAAAAAACAAATGGCTTCTTTCCTCCGCCGCACGTTCTTCTGGGCGAATGCATAGTTTAGGCGTATCAATGAATGTTCGAGGAGGATGTAAAGCAAATGAATCCTGTCTACCCTTTTTACGGTGAAAAGACGGTCTGCAAAGAACAAAAACTGGCATTCCCACCCCAGCATCAGGACCAGCAGCCAGGTCTGGAAACACTCATGGTGCCTGAACCCATCAGTGAGGACCCAGCCTATATCGGCAGCTGCAAGCTGGACGGAAAAGTGGCCATCATCACTGGCGGGGACAGCGGAATCGGCAGAGCTGCAGCTATTGCTTTTGCCAAGGAAGGTGCCGATGTTGTCATTGCTTATCTATATGAACGGACAGACGCCGAGTGGACTCGTAATCGCATTGTAGAGCTGGGACAGCGCTGCCTGCTCATCGAGATTGATCTTCGGCTGAAGAAAAACTGTGATGCTGTCATCCGTACGACGATGGAAACCTTCGGGAAAATCGACATTCTGGTCAATAATCACGCAGTGCAATATGTGCAGCCAAGCATTGTCGACATTACGGAGGAACAGCTCTACCATACGTTTCAGACGAATGTATTTTCCTATTTTTTTCTAATCCAGGCTGCTCTCCCGCACATGAGCAAAGGGGCTTCCATCATCAACACGGCTTCCATCACGGCCTATAAAGGCAATGTGCAGCTGATCGATTACTCCTCCACCAAAGGAGCTGTTGTCTCTCTGACTCGTGTACTCGCCAAATCGCTCGCATCTCAGGGAATCCGGGTCAATTGCGTAGCTCCCGGACCCATCTGGACGCCGCTCATTCCCTCCAGCTTCTCTGCCGAAGATGTACAGGTATTCGGAACAGATACGCCAATGGGGCGTGCAGGCCAGCCGTATGAACTGGCAGCTGCCTATGTCTATCTCGCGTCGCGCGATTCCTCTTATGTAACCGGTGAATGCATTCATGTAAACGGCGGCGATATGGTGACCACCTAACGGAACGCATAATGATTAGCAATCGGGCACCAAAAAAATGTGTCCATTCCGCTTGTTCGCTTATGTCAGGTTGGATTTGGCAAGTTCAGCAGGAGATTGGCTACCTCGCTCCGAAAGAGGGTTAGGAGTATGCGATCCGGTCAAACCGGAACCTGACATCTTGGGACAAGGAGCTGAACCGTCTGATGAACTACGATCCACTCTATCAACCGTACCCCTCTTATCGTGTGCCTGTTTATGCCAAAAAGGGCGTTGTCGCCACTTCGCAGCCTCTCGCAGCACAAGCCGGGCTGGATGTGTTAAAAAAAGGCGGCAATGCCATTGATGCCGCGATTGCAACGGCTGCTGCACTCACCGTGCTGGAGCCAACGTCCAACGGCATCGGGGGCGATGCCTTTGCCCTCGTCTGGACCGGGGGCAAGCTGCATGGCCTGAATGCCAGCGGTCCTGCGCCTCAGGGCATATCCATTGAGGCGCTCAAGGCGGCAGGCCATTCGGAGATGCCGAAGCTTGGGGTCATCCCGGTGACAGTACCTGGTGCACCGGCGGGTTGGGCTGAGCTGAGCCGCCGCTTCGGGCGGCTCACGCTGGCGGAAGCACTGGAACCGGCTGTCCGCTACGCGGAGGAAGGTTACCCGCTTGCGCCGGGGCTGGCCCGTCACTGGGCACGGGCAGCGGACATTTATGCACACCAGGGGGATGCAGCTGCCGGGCGTGCGTGGTTTGAGACATTCGCTCCGGGCGGGCGTGTCCCGGCCGCGGGCGAGATGTGGCGTTCAGCGGATCACGCGGCTACGCTGCGCCGAATCGGCGAGAGCAACGCGCGCGACTTTTACGAAGGAGAGCTGGCGGAACGCATTCATTCTTTTATGGCAGAGCATGGCGGCTATCTGACCAAAGACGATCTGGCAGCATTTCAACCCGAATGGGTTGATCCGATCTCGGTCTCCTATCGCGGCTATGATGTCTGGGAGATTCCGCCGAACGGTCAGGGCCTGATCGCCCTGGCGGCGCTTAATCTGCTGAAAGGCTTTGATTTTGAAGAAAAGGAATCCGTAATCGCATACCACAGACAGATGGAAGCCATGAAACTTGCGTTCGCTGACGGGGAGAAATATATTACCGAGGAGCGAAAGATGGGCGTTACCGTAGAGGAGCTTCTGTCCGAAACGTATGCGGCAGAGCGGCGCAAGCTCATTGGTGATGCAGCACGTTCCCCTGAGGCAGGAGATCCCCGGGCAAGCGGAACCGTCTATCTGGCGACGGCAGACGGGGAAGGCAACATGGTTTCCTTCATTCAGAGCAATTACATGGGCTTTGGCTCCGGACTGGTCGTTCCGGGAACAGGCATCGCCCTGCAAAACCGGGGACATAATTTCTCGCTTGACCCGGATCACGCCAATGCGCTGGAGCCGGGAAAACGGACGTACCATACGATCATTCCGGGTTTCCTCACACGCGGAGATGAAGCTGTCGGGCCATTCGGGGTCATGGGTGGTTTCATGCAGCCGCAAGGCCATGTGCAGGTCGTCATGAATACGGTGGACTTTCACTTGAATCCGCAGGCCGCACTGGATTCTCCGCGGTGGCAATGGACAAAAGGCAAAACGATTCTGGTGGAGACCGGCTTCCCGCAGCATATTGCACAAGCACTTGCCCGTAAAGGACATGATATTCAGGTTGCTCTCGACCCGTCCATGTTTGGGCGCGGCCAGATTATATGGCGTGACCCGGACAGCGGGGTATTGTGCGTAGGCACCGAAAGCCGGACAGACGGATCGGTTGCTGCTTGGTGATCCAGTAAAACGGAGTTTGGGCAGTGTGCGGACAGAAGCAATCACATGCTGTTCATGTGCTTCGGGGCAGGAGAAACCGTTGATATATAGAGGAAGGCGGATCATCCAGAAATCGCTGCTTATCCTCACCTCCATATCTTAATCATATAAAACAGGCAAAGAAGAGATCATCACACGGATCTTTTCTTTGCCTGTTTTGGTGAGGAGATCGGTATGGAAGACGGCGCATTGCTTTGGAATCCAACAGCATTTGTAACAGTAATGTATAATTCATGAAATTAATTAAGATTTTCGTGAATTTTCATCATTAACCATAATACCCACCCTCCTTCTGGCCGATATAAATATAGGGCAAAAGGCTCACCTCACACATCACTACTTATATAGAAATGAGGGTATGACACATGAAAACAAAAAGGGGCACTCAAGCTGTATTGACCGTGATTTTGGTTTTAATGGTTTTGATGCTGGGAGCATGTTCATCCACGGAAAACGAAACGGCAGCTGACCAGCGGACCAAAGTGGGCATTGTTCTTACCGAGGTCGGCCTTGGCGACCGTTCATTTAATGATGCTGCTTTTGAAGGACTGGTTCAGGCCAGAAATGAGAACACAATTTTATTTGACTATAAGGAACCCGGGGACGGTTTAACCACCCAAACTGCATTCGAGCAATTCGCACAACAGGATGTGGATTTGATTATCGGCCTTAGCGACACCCTCCTGCCTGACCTGGAGAAGGTCGCTCAGAAATATCCGGATCAGCAGTTCCTTGTTGTCGATGGTCACTCGGAGCTGCCCAACGTGACCTCCATGTCATTCCGCAGTGAAGAAGGCAGCTATCTTGCTGGTATGATTGCCGGCTTTGCTACCAAAGACGATCACGTAGGTTTTTTGGGTGGAATGGAGATTCCCCTTCTTCGCGATTTTCAGCAGGGCTTTGAACAAGGAGTTCAGGCCGTTAATCCTGATGCAACTGTTCATGTCGTTTACGCTGGAGACTTTGGGAATTCGAAGCTCGGTGAGGAACTGGCCGCACAGATGATTCAGGAACAAGGTACGGATGTCATTTATGTTGCTGCAGGCCTTACCGGGGTAGGCTCTCTTACAGAAATTCAGAAATTGGGGAAATACGCCATTGGCGTGGATACCGATCAATTCTTTTTGGCGGAAAAAGCAATCCTCACGTCCATGCTGAAAAATGTCAATGTATCCATCTATAACGCCGTTAACACGTTCACTAAAAATAATCACTCTTTCCCGGAGAAAAACATGATTGAGGGACTGGCAGAAGATGCCGTAGGTCTGACCGCACTACATAACATCACACTCAGTGAGGAACAGCAGCAAACCTTCGAAGATCTGAAAGCACAGATCATATCCGGTAAAACCAAAATTACGCTTGAACCCTAATTCAACGGATCAGAGGAGATACGCTTATGAAATTGCAAGGCAAACTGATCATTAATGCGTTAATTTCATTACTTTTATGTCTCGTACTGGTAGCCTATATCATTTATCAGCTGCTGGGCATTAATGCCAAAAATCAAAACCTGGTACCTGCCATGCTTAAGGTCAGTGAACTCAAAGCCAACCAGATCCAGACCCAGCAGGCGCTGGATGTGTTCTCTTTCTCCATGACTGCAGGCAATCAGGATGCCGTACTCAGCTTATTGAGCGAAGGCCAAGCGATGATTCAGCAGCTTACCGAAGGCTTGCTGGAAACCGATGAACAGCTGCGGCTGATTGAGTCCATCCAAACGAAACTGACTGCACTGGACCAGGGTGCCACTGAAGCCATGACGGCCCTGGACAGTTCGGAAGCCAAGCGATACAGCACACGTGTTCAAGGCATTCAGAATGATATTTACATGCTCGATGAAATAACCAAGGAACGATATGACCAGTACACGATCCATCTGGAGCAGGATATCCAGCAGACCTGGCAAATTGCGCTGGGCGGCGCTGCTCTCCTGCTCGTCGCAGCCATGTTATTCAATATGTATACTTCACGGAAGTTAGCCAAACGTATCCGGGTGCTGAAGGAAGCTGCAGGACAGATCGCAGACGGTGACCTTACCCAGCAGCTGCCCGAAACCCGGGGCAAGGATGAGCTGGATGAGCTGAACCGTTCCTTCCGTCTCATGACAAATAACATCCGTAACATCATTCAATCGATTGACCACGCCGGAAAACGGGTAGATGGAATGGCTCAGGACATCGATCGTGGCAATGACACCATGCAAGCCATTGTGCAGCAAGTATCCCGGACAACGGAAGAGCTGTCGATCGGCAGCCAGAAAATTGCGGAGGACTTGAGTGAAACCGTTATGGTCGTGGACAAGATGCAGCAGACCTTCGAGAGCAATCTTCAAGCCACCTCCCAATCAGCGATTCATGGCAATGAGGTTTTGAGCACGGTTCAAGAAGGACACACGGCCATTCAGGAGCAGCTGCGTCTGGCTGAAGTGAATCGGACAGCCATGTCCGAGGTTGAACAGACGGTGTTGGAGCTGGAAGAAAGCGCAGCCCGCATTACAACCATGACCGGCTATGTGTCGGAGATTGCCAAGCAGACAACGCTGCTGTCCCTGAACGCTTCCATTGAAGCCGCTCGTGCGGGAGAAGCCGGACGCGGTTTTGCCGTTGTGGCAGGAGAAGTCAACAAGCTCGCAGAACAGTCGGCACAATCCGTCCAGCACATCTATGCAGCCGTAGGCGAGATCACAAGCGCCATGGATAAGGTGAAAGGATCTGTGGCACAGAGCATGCAGCTCTTCGCGGAACAAGAGCAGGCGACTGGGCAAACCCGGGACTCCTTCTCTGCCATTCGTGACAGCGTGGAACAGATTAGCACAGGCATCAACCAGCTTGCCGAAGACATGCAGCAATCAAGCCAGCTGAGTACCCAGGTACAGCAGGCGATCGAAAACATAAGTGCCATTACGGAACAATCGGCTGCCAGCAGTGAAGAAATTACAGCTTCAACGGCTGAGCAGCAGCGTTCATTCGAAGAGGCCAGCAGCAAGGTTAAATCGCTGCGAGATATCAGTGAGGAGATGCATCAGGAGCTGCAGCGTTTCCGTCTATAAGCTGATGGGACGATACACTTTAGAACATAAGAAAACCTCCGTTTCTCTTGTTATGAGAGAAACGGAGGTTTTCTTGATTACGGAGCGTATTGGTGGGGCTTATCCTTCACACAGGATAAAACTCCCGGTCAGAACCGCGTTAGAGCGCGTCGATGATGTCTCCCGCCAGCAGGGACGCCGGATCTCCACGCCGCAGCGCAGCCTGCTCTGCCGCCTGGCCGTGCAGGTATACACCAAACGTGGCAGCTTGCTCCGCGCTGAGTCCTTGGGCGAGCAGACCGGCGATGATGCCGGTCAAGACATCCCCCGCACCGCCAGTGGCCATGCCGGCATGCCCGGTGGTGTTGATGTACGCCTCGCCGGAAGGCGTTGCGATGACCGTTCGTGCTCCCTTGAGCACAAGGGTCACGCCCTGCTCGCGGGCGTACCGTGCAGCGTGTCCAATCCGGTCACGCTGCACTTCGGGGGTCGGCATGCCCAGCAGCCGGCCCATCTCTCCGGGGTGCGGCGTCAGGATGGTCGCCGCACTTCGCTGGCCCCAGTCGCGAGGCCCGGTTCTGCCCGCGTCTGCCAGCATGTTGAGGGCGTCCGCATCGATGACGAGCGGGCGATCCGTCTGCTGCCACAGGCGGCGCAGCCAGTCGGTGTCGCCCTCGAAGCGGCCGAGGCCCGGTCCGGTCGCGATGACGTCGCGGCTCTCCGCGAGACGCAGCACGGCGTCCGCGGAAGCCGTGTTCCATTCGCCGCTGTCGCCATCTGCAGCGACAGCGAGCATGAGCTCGGGCACGCTGCCGATGACATGCGGCAGCAGTGCCGCGGGCAGCGCCCATGTGGCGAGCCCGCAGCCGGCGCGCAGCGCGGCCTTGGCCGAGAGCAGGCCAGCGCCGCTCATCGGCAGACTGCCTGCGGCCAGCAGTACGTGGCCGTAGGTTCCCTTGTGGCCGTCCGGTGCCCGGAGGCGGTCTGTGTCCACGTGCATGGCGCTGCGCAGCACTTCCTCAGTCAGCAGCCGGACTGAGGGACCATGCTCTGGCGCAAGCCGCGCGGGAATGCCGATGGAGCGCACCACGATGCGCCCTGCGGCTGAAGCGCCCGGGTACTGCACAAGCCCTCGCTTCAACAGCGCGAGGCATACAGTCACCCGGGCCTGAATGCAGGGCTCGTATACCTCCCCGGTGTCGGCATTCAGCCCGCTTGGCACATCCGCGGACACGACCGGCTTGCCGCTGTCGTTCGCCGCTTCAATCAGCGCCGCGTACGTTCCCCGCGGCGCCCCCCGCGAGCCGGTGCCCAGCAGCGCATCCACGATGCCTGTGCACCGGCTAAAGTCCACGGCTTCACGCCCGTGGACCAGGGCAGGGATGCCAAGCTGCGCGGCGGCATCCCGCTGCACTGCGGCTTCGCCCCGCAGTGACTCGGGCACATCGGCGTAGACCAGCGTCACGCCGAGCCCAGCCTCAAGCAAATGGCGGGCCGCAACCAGCCCATCACCGCCATTATTGCCCTTGCCAATCAGCATGTACCAATGCTGATCACCGGGATGCGCCATAACGAGCGCCGGATCGGCGATGATGTCGCCCCCATAACCTTGCCGATCACCGGGCCCGGTGTGTGCCCGTTCAGCTTTTCCCGGCTCCCGATGTCCCTTCCGGGCAGCAGCCTTGCTTCCCGTTCCCTCTTCCCGGCACAAGGCGATAACTTCCTCCGCTATGGCCCTGCCTGCGTTCTCCATCAGACTTGCAGCAGGAATACCCAGCTTGTGAATGGTGTGCTCATCTACATTCCTCATCTGTTCAGCGGTGACGATAAACAATGTTCATCCCTCCCCGGTGAGTAACTTCTCCTTATTTTGCTAATTCAATTCTACCCGCTCCCGGCAAAATGCTAACTTAATAGGCTACCGTAAAGCGCGAACCGATAAACTGCGGATCATCTAGTTCGTCAACCAATGCTGCGGCAAAGTCGCCTACTGAAATTGTGCTCTCTCCCAGATCATCCGTTACCAACCGATTCATGCCGATACGGAAATGGCCTGTCCGCGGTCCAGAAGTGATCGTTCCGGCAGGACTCATATACGTCCAGTGAATATCCGATTCCTCAATCAAACCATATGCGTCCAAATGGGCCTTCGCTAGTGTTCTGACTTCTTCCGGGAACCCCGGTGTATCCATCAGCATCTCACCGGAATCGGTCAGCAAACTGCCTGCTCCTCCAACGACAACCAGACGGCTCGCTTTGCCGCGACGAACACCCTCAATCAACGAACGTGTAACTTCCAGCAGCTCCTCTTCTTCTCCGAATTTCGGACCATAGGCACTAACGACAGCTTCCTGGCCTGCTGTAAAATCGGCTACCTGATCCGGGTTCAACAAATCTCCCTTTTCCACACGCAGACGTTCATGAACCATTTCCACTTTGGACGGATCACGCACAATCGCAGTCACTTCATGCCCGCGGTCCATAAGCTCCCACAGTATCGTCTTTCCAATCGTTCCGGTTGCTCCAAAAATCGCTACTTTCATATACAATCCCTCTTTTCAGTAGATATCATCCAGTCAACATACCGTTATTGTAATACTTAATCCCATTGTTATATACCTTAAACGGCTCACGCCATCTTAAACCGTATGTGACCACTTGTAAACCAATCGTGGTAAGCAGACACGAATCTTCCAAACTTATGTTTGGATTTAACCCATCTCTAAGAACAAGACGTGGTTTACACAGCAAAAAGCCGCTATTGCGGCCATAAGAGTTGAATGACGTATTTATTCCAGCCCATCCTCCCCTTGTCTCCACCACATGCCTTCCGATTTTGGACGGGTATAAATGAAGCCAAATTGGGAGTATAAACGATCTGCAGGGACATCAGCGAGCAGGCTAACCAGACCACGAGCAGGCACGTGTTTACGTAAGTAATCCATGATCTCGCTCATGATTAATTTGCCATAACCCCTGCCCTGGTATTCCGGGTGTACAGCGATATCCACCACCTGAAAGAAGCAGCCGCCATCCCCAATGACCCGGCCCATTCCTACAAGCTCACCCTCTTCCCGCAAACATACAGCAAAAAGGCTGTTCGGCAGCCCAATCTCCGCCCCCTGTCTGCTCATCGGACTAAGGCCTGCAGTCTGCCGCAAGGCAAGATACTCCTCTGCTGCGGGTGGTGTGTGTTCAATATTCACATGCTCCATGAATTGTGCCCCTTTCTGCTTGAATTCATCTACTTCCTGTGTAATAGTGAGAGAAAGCTTACGTGAAGCGTGTTTCAAAGATACGTCAATTTCGCGCAAAGGAGGAACAATTGTGTTTCCACGTTGGATGGAAGATCTAACATCTCGCCCAGGCGCTGAAATTGTGCTGCTTGGAGTCCTGGCTTTGCTTCTGGTCATATACATATGGTCTGCCACAGAAGTTCGTCGCAGCCATGAAAGGCGAATGCACAGGGTACGAGATACATTATACATAAGCACAACCCTCTTGGGACAACTTACCATTCATGAAAATCGAAAATATGAATGGTCAGAAAACGAGCATCATGAACTGTTAACTGCCATGTTAGCCTGCAAATCGGCAGCTTGCCTATCCTCTCAGTTACAGGATCAGATCCGGGACTGCATCAAGGATCATGATCCTGCCAGACTCGCACTGATGCACAAAGCTTTGGAACGAGAGTGTACAGTGTTATCAGATGAACTCGGCCAAGATACCCGAGCGGATCATTGGGGCAAAGCAATCTGGACGATCCTTCGGCCTGCAGCTGAACCGGCCGCACTGGCAGCTACATGGTTTCTGCTCGCTGATCTCATGTTCCGTCAGCGTCTGTTGGACATTTCCGTCGAATCATGGGAGAACACACTGCTGTGGTTACGTGTGGTTTCCCTGATGATCACCATAATATATGGTTATCTGCTCTGGGCCAGCCCGCGCCGGGGTACACGAGGTACAGTAACCAGAATGCTCTCCTTGCTGATTGCGCTGTGCTCGCTGCTCCATCTGATTGGACTTGTCGCTGCTCCCTATGCCTTGGGATTACAGCTGGTCCTGTTCATTTCGGGTTTCAGACTTACCGGAACCCGCCCTCGAAGTGATCGCCCTTACGCAGGACATACCGAGCTCGAACCAACGAAGGAGCTCTCTACTGAGAATGAAGTGAAGCCATTACGCAAATCTGATGCCTATATCGGCTAATAACTTACGCATCATCGCATGCAAAAAGGGCTGAACTACAACGTAGTTCAGCCCTTTTTTTTATTTTGCTACAACATGTGCAATGATGCGATCCTTTTCGTAAGTGACTTGAACGTCATAACCATCCGCAGTTACGTGATCGAATTCACCTTGGATTGCATTAGCCGTAATCAACGTGATATCTTTGGGACCTTCAATCTTATCGTTGGACAAGTCCAGATTGAGGCTTCCTCCATCGAGAAACAGCTTTTTGCCAACATGAATTTGACTGTGATCATCGTCCATAACCAGTTCCAACGTTCCACTGTCCATGGTAAAGTTTCTATTTAACTTTAATGCGCCATCTGCATGAACGACAACCGTTCCATTTTCCACATAAAGATCACCATGACCAAATGCAGTAGCAGATTCAGCCACCAGCGTTCCTGCTTGCAGCAAAGTTCCGCCTGTGTAGCTATTATTTCCTGTCAGGGTAAGTGTTCCTGTTCCCTTTTTCGTCAGCATTCCACTGCCGGAAATGTCGTTTCTCCACCAATCCTCTGCATTAAAGCGCCCTTTGGAAGCATCCATATCCACGGTTACGTTGTCCAGGAATGCACCGTAGCCATCCGCTGCCGTCACTAAATCCAGTCTGCCCCAACCTTTTGATTCATCCAGTACCGGATAACCGGAGTCAATGGATGTGGTATACAATACTTCTCTGCGCTGCTCATCGGTCAAATAAGGCTGACGTGTTTTTAATAGAGCCTCTGCACCTTGCGGTACCACGGGAGCTAAACCTTTGATTCCTGTTTGCGGCAGACCATACGTGAGCTTCTCTCTGTAGAAGGCTTTATTCGCGTCATGATCTTCCCATTTCTTTTCATCATATGCACTTTTGAACGTATAATCCTCTGTTACCGTGTGTGCATATTCGTACAAACTCATATTTTCTTCCTGTGCTAATGCCCCAAATACCTCTCCTGCATTTTCATATGCCTTTTCCATCAATTCCTGATTCTCTTCCTTATTGAATGCATAGGCAGTCATTGCTGTAGCTTGTATCCTTGCACCGATCACATCAAGCGGCGAGTGCATCCCGGTTACAATTCGATTTTCACCCATTTGGGCTGCTCTCGTTAAGAATTCAGAGAATCGTTCTGGTGTAGCGTAGGCAAAAGGAAGTACGGACAAGTACGAAGCACTTGTATGTCCGCTTGGGTATGCTCCGTCCTTTCCTCGTCCATCCTCCGCTATTCTTCTTACATAACTTAATGCTGGAATAATTTCAACGTTACTTTCGTATTGTTGGAAATGCTTTTCTCCTGTTGTTTTGGTTCCTCCTGAGGCCAAAGGCTCTTCAGTCACTTCGCCTTTACCCAATGTTTCCCACACGGCTAAACCACTCTCATCGACTACCTCTTTCACTTCGCCGTTTGAATTCATTCTCCATGGTCTTGGAGACGAGTAGAAGTATTTTGAGGGATTGGAGGATGAAGGGATTTTGAATCGAACCAAATCCACCAGAGCTACCATGTCTGCAAGCTCTGTCTTCGTCCAATCACTTCCAATTCCCTGGCTTTGGTCTTCCGCCGTTTCTTCCGTCAATACAACATCCATCTCATTGATATCTCTTTCGACACTTGTCGTTGGCTTGACGATGTCTACATAAGTGTTAGCCAGCGGCCCGAAAGCTTCCATCATACTGTAGATCTTATCTCTTTGATCATCATAATAGGCGGCTAACGCTTCTTCATCCGTGCGATTTTGCGTAACATCTTCTACATATTTGATATTAGCCACCCAAGTCGCCTTATTACGGATTTCTTCGTTCGCGAATGTTTTCTGGTCTGCGACGGCTGTTTTTGGATCATTTTTAAAGCCATCATAATACGGGGTCGGTCCATCTCCATACTTGGCAACCTCTCCCTTTGCTCCCGGCTTCGTTGCGGCTGTCCCTTCTCTCCATTCTGACTGGTTCATGGACCAGACTTGTTCAAAACCGTCCAAAATATCAATAAACGGATTCGTTGCCGCGATATTTTTCAACGTGCCGTCTTCCGCATTGCCTCCATCTTCGACTGCAGATAAACGAGCTTCTTCGGCAGGGGCTTCAACGTTCAGCACGCTTGTTGTTCCCTTTGGCTTAGATGGTTTAGCATCCGTATTAGCGTCCATTTCCAGAGCATTCACAAGTGCATTTACGGCTTCTGCACGAGTGATTGATTGAAGAGGTTTGAAGCTTCCATCTGCATATCCAGCTATAATTTCTGCCGCTGCGGCACCACCTACAGCTCCTTTGCTCCATTCCGCAATAGAAGAAGAATCACTGAAGGCATTCGCAGCTTCCTCATTCAGTTCCAGGTTTAGAATTTCAACAATAATCTTTGCCGCTTCTTGACGTGTGATCGGATTTTGAGGCTTCATCGTTTGATCCGTATAGCCATCCATATATCCAGCCGCATTAGCGACAGAAACGGCCTGGTAATACCATGCATTTTCCGAAACATCGTTAAAGTTAATGTTAGATTGTCCTGTATATCCAAAAGCGCCATTCACCAAATTCATAAATTCTGCTCTCGTAATAAAGTTGTTCGGTTTGAAGGAACGATCCAAGTAACCTTGAATCAAGCCTTTATCACCCCAAGCCTGAATGTTTGCTTCTGCCCAGTGTCCCTTAATATCAGAGAACTGAATATTCGAATTGGCTGCATAACTCTGATTGGCAAACGTCGGGCTCACCATAGACAACATTAGAAGTAATGCGAGTGATTTTTTTAGTGGTTTTCTCATAGCCTGCAAGACACGCTCCCATTATCGTTAATTATTTTTTCGATTGCACCAGCTTTTCGACTGCACCAGCAAATGATGAGAAAGTCTCCATTCAGATGTCTGATCTGCCGTTACTGTAGCATTGGGGGGAGTCTGGCATCTATAGAACAAATTCCGCTTTATATCAAAATCGTACGATTTGGAGCCTGCATTCAAAGAAAAAAAGATCGAATCCGACATTCGTTATCCGGATTGCAGTTGTTTGTAAATTTTCATTAACCGAAAGTAAATTTTCAGGACTGATTTTGTTAAATTTCGATCAATATGATTTCTCGTCCTTGGCCTATTATATAATGATGAAGTTGTCCAGAAACCTATTGTGAAGGAGGAAAAAGGATGCGCAAATACTTCCAGTCCGTGAGATCCAGGATGGTTTTTTCCTATCTCGCCATCGTCCTCGTGATCGCGCTTCTTTTCGGTTCAATCTTGTATCTCTTCTTCTCCAATCAATACAGCAAAGAGATTAGAAACGCCAAGCAGCTTTCGCTCAAAAATACCGTCAATTACATAGAAAGTTCTGTCATCCAGAAGGTGAATCAGGTCTATCTGTCTCTGGCATTGGGCAGCTCCGTCAATATTGATCTGGATCGCTTACAAGGAAACCATGGCAAAATTCTGGACATTGAGCAGTTACTCAAAAAACAGGTCCAAAATTATTCCGACCTAATCCAAGCCATTCATTTGTACGATACGGAGAATCATTTCATGATCTCATCTGTACACGGACTCCTGCTCTATGAGAATTCATCCTCCAGTGAGGATAATATGGCCGATTGGATTGTTGCGATGAAAGAGACCGAAGAGAATTCCCTATGGATGCAGACGCGCATGGTCCCTCAGGATGCTTATATCCAATCACCTGAACCAAACAACATGAACTCTCTAATCTCCTATGTCCACAGTTACCCGTTTCAATCTTCGGGACAAGACAGTAAGGTCATGATTGCCATTGATATCAAAGAAACTGCGATAAGTCAGATCATTAAAAATATGCTTCCTGCTGACTATGAAAGTACATTTATCATCGATCAGGATGGAACCGTTATTTCTGCAGCGGATAAATCCTTGCTGGGCAGCTCGAATACAGAAAATCCGATTCAGTCCCGGCTCTCTGATCATTCTTCGGATGAGGGCTTTTCGCACATATTTGACCATGGCTCTTATGTCATCTCCCAAGATCAATTTAAAGGCACTGGATGGAGGATTTACACGGCCACACCCAATAAAAACTTCTATTATAAACTGGACAGCTTGAAGGAGGTCTCGGTCATTCTTTGCTTACTCGCTGTTGCGGTCGGGATTGCCATGTCGTCCATCTTTACAGCTGCCAACTATAGCCCTTTGAAGCGACTCCTGAACAATATTAAGAGCCGGATGGATAGCCCAACCAGCTTAAAGCAGGACGAATACCGGTTCATCGATACAGCAATCAACAGTCTTTCCAGCAAGGTCGATAGTCTTGAAGAAACCCTGCAGGCCAATCACAGAATGATTAAGCACAGTATCATGCTGAATATGTTACATAACCGATTCACACCGGAGGAGCTTGCTGAGCAGCTGCAATCGGTCCAAATTTCGATGTCATACTCCCGCTTCCGCTGTATCGTCATTGACCCCGTGAGTGAAAAGTGGAAAAAACTTCAGCCGCGACAGCTGCAGCATACGTTGTACACGATCATCCAGCAGCTGGAGATGACAAATATCGATGAAACTAGGCTGCTGGCAGAGGAATTGCAGGATCATAAAATAGCGGTGATCATCTGTACCAACCAGCCTGGGGAACCTCTCACCGATCACATTGTGGGATCTATTCACGCTGAGGCGAAAAGCAAATTCGATCTCGAATTTGCATTATCATTAGGCGGTTGGGTAGACCATTTCACGAAGATTCATACAAGCTACCATGAGGCCAACATCCTGATTAAATACAGCTATTTCTTTCCGGCTCTGTCTGCCGTACAGGATCTTGATCTTCTGAACCGGGAAACCAGCACCTTGGAAATACCAGACTCGTACCTTGCAAACGTTGAAAAAAAATTGCAGTCCCGTGATGTGGATGGTACGATCCTGGCCATTCAGGACGTGGTATCAACCTTCAAGGAAGGCATGTATTCAGCCGAGTACAGTCGCATTATTTTGTTAAAAATGATTTCCATCTACGCTGACTGCATCAGTCAGGTGCGTTGGCAGCCCGCTGAGGCCAGCTCAATGAATCTGTACAAGCAGTATTCATCGCTCTACAATATCGACCGGTATTCGGAATGGCTGATTCATCTCGTAACCGAGTTTGTTACGCATATGGAGAAGCGAAGCGAGGTAAGGAGCGTTGATACGATCTCGGCCGTCAAAGCCTATGTCCGCGAGCATCTTTCGGGTGAACTCACCCTGGATCATGTGTCTGAACAAGTGTTTATCAGCCCCAAATATCTCAGCAAGATTTTCAAGGAAGAAACCGGTATCACCTATTCCGAATATGTTACGAATCAGAGAATGGAACGTGCACGGGAACTCATTGCACAACGAGAATTTACCATCGAGCAGGTCGCGAGTACAGTCGGTTACCGTACGCCCGCTTATTTCATCAAGAAGTTCAAAGAAATTCACGGCTGCACGCCGAAAAACTTCATGCGCAGCCTGATGCACTGATGCGTCGATAAGTCATCACGTCATTGGACATTATCCAGAAATCCAAAAATGAGAAGGAGCTGCTATGAACCCCAACCTTTCGAGAGCTCTACGTCTATTTATTACATCCCTTGTCCTCATCGTATTCATAAGCGGCTGTGCCGATATAGGGGAACAAGGTGCACAAGTACAGCTGCCGAATCATGTGGAGAACTCTGAGAAGGAGACCGAGCCACGTTACACCATTTCCTGGACAATGCATCATAATGCGCCTGTTCCTGAGGATGCAGAGATGATTGCATATCTTGAGGATCTTTTTGATGTCAATCTGGAAGTGTGGAACCTTGAGAACAAGCGCTATGAGGATCTGTTGGACCTGGAGCTTGCTCAAGGGAACATACCGGATCTGTTCCGGATCAGGCAGCCACAAGATTTGCTTAAATATCAAATGCAAGGGGTGTTAGCAGAAATTCCCCAGGACGTACTTGAAGAACATGCACCTAACATTGTAAAGCGAATCCGTGATTATGATTCACGTTACTTGGAGTACGGAGAAATAGACGGCGCCTTATATGGAATTCCGGTCGTCAATCAGACCAACATCTACCGGACCCCTGTCGTATATCGAAAAGACTGGCTGGAGCAACTCGGACTGGAAATTCCGACAACATTAGAGGAATTCGAAACGGTCATGTATGCTTTTGCCAAAGGTGACCCTGACGGAAATGGTAAAGAGGATACATATGCCTTATCCAAAGAGGGCTTGAATGTCGTGTTTGGCGCTTTTGGACAGTCCGTTTTTACCGAACAGCTGTATTTTAATGAAAAAAATAACCAACTCGTGATCGGCGCTTTGGAGCCTGAGATGAAGCAAGCCTTGGTTTATCTGCAAAAGTGGTATCGGGACGGGATTATCGACCCTGAGTTTATAACCGGAGAAAATAAAGGGGGCTATAAGCATTTGTCCCATGCTTTTATCAATAGCAGAATTGGGATGACCTCGATGGGCAACTATTATCATTGGACTCAAGACGGAGATTATAGCGTCCTCAATGAAAAGGGCGAAGAAATCCCCGTAGGAGCCATGTTCAATGTCCATGAACTCCTACAGAAGAACGCATCCGCAGGCGTTGAATTCGGTCCTCCCGTTATCGGGCCTGATGGGCACAGCGGGGCAAAAGGTTACAATCTGCTGATGAGTTTTATTACGATTGGAGCCGATGCGGTGAAGGAGCCCGGAAAACTGGAAAAAACGCTCGAAATACTTGATTATGTCAGTGCAAACTCCGATCCCGTGGAGCAGATCAAAATGGAGTATGGCTTCCCAGGAAAACACTGGGACTGGAGCGCTGCATCTTCAGGGGAGTTTCACATTCTCCCCCCATATAACAGCATGGAGAATTACACCAACATGATCGGCTCCAGTATCGGCATGACTGTTCCAGGTGTACCCTCCGGCAAACGTGAGCAGTGGGCTGCATCCATCGGGTTGACAGAGAACGGTATTTATAATCACCTGGAGGTTGCCACCCCTGCCCTGATTCAATATTCAACTGAGTTGATCAACATGAGAGACAGAGCGTACATCTCCATCATCACCAGCGATCAGCCTGTTGAGAGTTTCGATACCTTTGTGGAGGAATTCATGGAAGCAGGTGGGCAACAGGTGCTGACTGAAGCGAATGAATGGTATAACGGGCATATGGAGATAAGTCCCACGAAATAGTTTGGCCCGCTTGATAAGCATGAATTTCCCGTGAATTACTGAGAGTCTACGCGTGTTTTTTGGAAGAACATATTGGCAATTCACACCAAGCAATTCTCTGCCACCATCCTTGCTTCCTGATCCCGCCTCACTCTCTATCCCTTGGCGTTCGCATTCGATCCGCGCAATGAACGGGGTGAGGTACTTCGTGCAGTACTGCCGGATTTGGAGGCGCTGCCTGAGGGCGTGTTTTCAAATCGTTTGCGTTCCGTTCGCTCCATCTGCACAATCTGACCTTCATGTACAACGATGTGAAGCGAGCCAAACTCCATGTCATTCAGTTGTCCGGCAATTCGATCCATCCAAACCTCATCCACTTTTAACGGCTTAGCCATATTGAGCCGCCTCCTCTTCCCGGGCTGCTGCCCACTATATTATTAACACATCATCATTCGTTCGAATTATAATTCATTCTTATCCAACCTATATACTTGGTTTATACATTAGCAGGGCTTCCAGTAGCTGTCAATCTGTATTTCCAAGAAACCTAACTGAATTTTCAAGACCTTAGCAACTCGCCCGAAAAAGTTGGATTGGATCCCCTTTTCAAGCTCTCGTTCACTTCTCAGAAACCGCTCTATGTCCTAGCCAGCTCTTGAGCAGCAACGTAGCCAAAGCCAGGATCAGCAGGAGGGAAGCGACAGCAAATGATGCCGAGAACTGATACTCGTTATACAAAATCTCGACATGAAGCGGCAATGTATTCGTCTCTCCGCGGATATGTCCCGAGACCACAGATACGGCTCCGAACTCGCCCATCGCACGGGCATTACACAGAATGATGCCATACAGCAAACCCCATTTGATGTTGGGCAGCGTGACATTCCAGAAGATTCGCCAGCCGGAAGCTCCGAGTGTAACCGCTGCTTCCTCCTCCCGCGTACCCTGATCCTCCATTAACGGGATGAGTTCCCTCGCAACGAAGGGAAAGGTAATAAACAACGTCGCAATCACTATGCCGGGCAAGGCAAAAATAATTTTGATATCATGCTCTGCCAGCCACGGTCCAAACCAGCCATTTGAACCAAATACCAGCACAAAGATCATCCCGCCCACAACAGGCGAGATCGAAAAGGGTAGATCAATCAGCGTGATCATAAGTCCCTTTCCCTTGAACTGAAACTTGGTAATGACCCACGCAGCAGCTACACCGAATATCGTATTCAGCGGTACGGTAATTGCCGCAACCAGCAGTGTCAGCTTCAGGGCCGACATGGCATCCGGTTCAGTAAGAGCAGCGATGTAGACGCCCCACCCCTGCTTCAATGCCTCCATCATAACCATAATTAATGGCAAAATGAGAAGCCAGAGAAGTACCAGACTTGCCAGTCCAATCAACAGCCATTTGACCCATGGAGCCTCCGTGGTTGCCCGGTTTCTCTCCGGCCCGCTTCGCACGCGGGGGGTAGGCGTTAATGGAACGGAACCCGCCATAATCTGTACCTCCTTTTGGTTTAGGTTGGCTTATTGCGTCTAAGCCCGGCCTGCCTTCCTGCTCCATCGCTGAAGAGAGTTGATCACCAGCAGCAGGACAAAAGAAACCAGCAGCAGCAGCAGAGCTACAGCCGTCGCTCCCGCATAATCGAACTGCTCCAGCTTCGCCATGATCAGCAGAGGTGCAATCTCCGTTTTCATCGGCATGTTGCCCGAGATAAACACGACCGAACCATATTCTCCTATACCTCGGGCGAATGCCAGCGCAAATCCGGTCAGCAGCGGCGGAATCAGGTCGGGAAGCAAAATGGTCCGAAAGATTCGCCACCTTCCCGCTCCCAGCGTAGCCGCAGCCTCTTCCACTTCTGCCTCCAGCTCCTCCAGAACCGGCTGCACCGTGCGTACAACAAACGGGATCCCGATAAACATTAGTGCCAGAGTAATACCTGCTTGCGAATAGGCCAGCTTGATGCCCAGGGGCTCCACAAGCTGCCCAATCCAGCCATTCCCCGCATACAGTGCCGTAAGAGCAACACCCGCCACTGCAGTAGGCAGGGCGAATGGCAGGTCAATCACCGCGTCAAACAAACGCTTGCCTGGGAACTCATACCGGACCAGCACCCAAGCCAGGAGCAGCCCAAGGACCAGATTAATCAGGGCAGCCGTGCCTGCAGTCAGGAAGCTAACCTTGAAAGAAGCAAGCACCCGAGGGTTACTTGCCGTTTCAATTAGCGTGGCCCACGTCAGTCCCGTGGAGTTGAAGATCAGCGCTGCCAGTGGAATAAGTACAACCAGGCTCAGGTAGAACACACTGTACCCCATGGTTAATCCAAAACCCGGCAGTGTGCGTCTTCGGGCCACCATCAACTTGCTCATGGACGTTCATCCTCTCTGCCTTCAGCCGGTAGGGCTGGTTGGCCGCTTACATGGTCGTGCGCTTTGTTTGTATCAAGCATTAGCTGCCTGGAACGTAAATCTGATCAAAAATCCCACCGTCATTAAAATGTTTGGCCTGTGTATCCCGCCATGTGCCGAATACATCCTTCAGGGTAAACAATTCAACCTCCGGGAACTGGTCTTTGAATTTCTCCTTTACACTGTCCAGCGTTGGGCGATAATAATTCTCCGCGGCAATGGTCTGCCCCTCTTCGCTGTACAGGTATTTCAGATAGGCGTCTGCCACTTCACGGCTGCCTTTTTTGTCTGCATTT
Source organism: Paenibacillus xylanilyticus (assembly GCF_047246825.1). Lineage (GTDB taxonomy): Bacteria > Bacillota > Bacilli > Paenibacillales > Paenibacillaceae > Paenibacillus > Paenibacillus xylanilyticus_B. The sequence goes on from NZ_JBFOLB010000006.1 coordinate 88,696, forward strand.
TTGTCCACGATCGCAACCGGAGGCTCAGCCAAAATGCTAACGGAAGGTACAACAATATCAAATTTGTCCGGACCCAGTTCTTTTACCGATAAAAAAGCTTCGTTCTCCCAGGCAAGCAGCACATCGCCGATCCCACGCTCTACAAACGTTGTCGTAGAGCCGCGTGCCCCGGAATCAAGTACAGGCGCATGCTTGAAGAGTTCACCAACGAATTCCTTTGCCTTCTCCTCATCATTGTTGTTTTTCTTCAGCGCATATCCCCATGCCGCCAGATAGTTCCAACGCGCTCCGCCGGAGGTTTTCGGGTTCGGGGTAATCACCTGGGTATCCCCTTTGATGAGATCATCCCAGTCCTTGATGCCTTTCGGGTTGCCCTTGCGTACCAAGAATACAATGGTTGAGGTATACGGGGAGCTGTTATGCTCGTATTTATCCTGCCAACCCGCATTGATCAGCCCTTTATCTTCGATTGCATCGATATCATATCCGAGCGCCAGCGTAACGATATCCGCGTCCAGGCCATCAATCACGGAACGACTCTGTTTGCCTGAGCCGCCGTGCGACTGTTTGATCGTCACTTCCTGGCCTTTCTCTTTTTGCCAATACGCCGCAAACGCCTTGTTATACTGCTCATACAGCTCCCGCGTTGGATCATAGGACACATTCAGCAGCTCGATGGCTTTTGCACCTTCATTGCCACTGTCCTGCCCTCCGGATGTTCCTGCCGCATTGGAGCCACCACTTTCTGCGCCGCATGCCGCCAGTACCCCTGTTAACACCAGTGCCAGACCAACCAGAATACCCTTATGAATTCTCTTTTTCATCAACAACACTCCCCCCAAAATGATCTGCAATGACTACCTCAGGCAGGCTGAACAGCATGGAACGCACCGAAAAAAAAGCAAAAGACGGAGGAACCACCCGCACACTTCTCCCTCACAAAGTCATGCCGACCTTCGGTCGTGCATGCTTCATCCAGAGATGATGTGCTGCGGTGTTCCTCCGTCTATACGGTGAGAACGTTATTCTGTTCAGGTGCTCTAATCTGACTGTAAATGACCGCTCCCGCAATGGTTAAAGCAATCATTTTTATTATTCCTACCTGTTTAGTAAGTTATATGCATATCATAAGGGCAGCCCCTTGGCCTGTCAAACGTTTTTTCCGATTTTTCCCGAATTCACAGTAGGCAAAAAAGAAGAACAACAGACTACTGCCGTTGTCCTCCCTGTCAGCAGAATAACTTATCTTGAATAGCTACCTGCTCTACCCTGCCTGCACTAGATCACGTTTCTCTCTTATCTGCCTGCATAATGAATAATGGGTACCGGAGGTGTACTCATGCCCTCACCCAAATAAAAACCGGTGTGCGGCGGTTGGTTGTAGGCCACATTTTGCCATGCGATACCCAGTCGGTACACCGGATCATGCATCAGGGTATACAGGCGTTTGTCCGTAACTGCGGTTGTGGTGTAGATCCGCAGAGCAGAGCTATCATTTGTACGCCAAACCACTTCCTCTCTCCAGTCCCCGAACAGATCAGCCTGCAGATTCGGTGTGGATTTCGTTCCGTTATTGGAGGAAACACCTGAAGCTGTCAGCAAATTAACCGTTTTGCTGTTGGCATAGTCCCACTTGTCGATTCGGTTGCTGTCCAGCAGCTCCCGCAGCAGATCCCCGTCCCACCAGATGCCAAAATTCGTGGATGAAGGCAAGGTTGTCCCAATCTTCTGTCCTTTGGCTGTATACAAACCGCCGTCCGCCCAAACTTCGGCACCTTTGTACCTTGGATCAATATCTGCTGCCATGCCGCGTCCGATATCCTTCGTTGTTGGTATGCCCCAGATCAGCTGCCCTGTACGTGCATCACGGAATTCAACTCCCGCATTGGATGGTGTCTCATGGACCTGGAATACTTCAAGCCCCGCACGATCCGGGTCCAGATCACTCAGATGCATCGCGTCCCCATGTTTGAGCCCTGTCGTGTATAAACCCTTTCCGTTATCATCCACCGCCATAGCGCCATAGATAATTTCATCCCTGCCATCTCCATCGACATCCGCGACGCTCAGATTATGGTTGCCCTGTCCTGCATAACCGGAGTTTCCGGACGTGTTGGAATCAAATGTCCACTGCTTGGTCAGCTGCCCGTTCCGCCAGTTGTAGGCGACGAGCACAGTACGCGTGTAATATCCACGTGCCATGACCAGACTTGGACGTTCTCCATCCAAATAGGCAATCGCTGCAAGAAAACGATCTACCCGATTGCCATAATTGTCTCCCCAATCGGAAACATTTCCACGCGCCGGTTCATAATTCACCGTGGAGAGGGCTTTACCCGTCTGGCCATTGAAGATGGTAAGGAATTCGGGCCCGGATAAAACATAGCCGCTTGTATTGCGGTAATCCTTACTGGCATCGCCGATGACTGCACCCGTACCATCCTTGCTGCCATCAGCCGTTTTCATCGCTACCTCGGCTTTGCCGTCACCATCCAGGTCATACACCATGAACTGGGTGTAATGAGCACCTGCGCGGATATTTTTGCCCAAACCGATACGCCACAGGCGCGTTCCGTTCAATTTATAAGCGTCGATGAATACCTCCCCGGTATAGCCGCTCTGGGAATTATCCTTGGAGTTGGAAGGGTCCCACTTCACGATCAATTCATACTCACCGTCTCCGTCGAGATCGCCTGCACTGGCATCATTGGCGCTATACGTATACGCTACTCCATCCGGTGTAGTCCCGCCGGCCGGTACACTGAGAGGTACAGACAGGTAGTTGTTACCCCAAACGCTGGCTGCCGCCGAAGCAGCTTGTTCTGTTCCGTTTACTACGGCTCGAACCGTATATTTGGAACTGCTTGTCCCGTTTGTATCCTGAAGGTTCGTGCTATTGGTTATTGGAGACGTGTTCACTTTGGTTCCATCCCGATACACATTGAACGAAACGTTGGATCCTTCCGTTCCCAGAAGACGCCAACTGACAAATACACCCGTCCCCGTCTTCACCGCAATCACCCCACGGTCCAAAAATTCCATCTGACGCGTACCTGCCGCCTGAGTTACAGGAGCGTTACCCAGTCCAAATGAAGTAATCAACATCGCTGAGCTCAGCAGGGATATTCCCGCAGTCCGTAAGATACGTCTCCATGATCGATTTAACATAGAATAGCAGCCTCCCCAAATAAATTGGTAAGCCCGTTGTCCCATTAGCGTCATCTTTATGTAAGCGCTTTAATACATTTATTTTAAATTAAACATATAATTCCATCTATAGGTCTAAATTAGTAATTTTCTTTAATTCTACAGTTATTTTGTTCAGAATGATTTGATAATCAAAAAAGCTGTAGGATCATGTATAAATACATGATCCTATAGCTTTTAAGGTGTCAATCCATGTTCATTCTTAATTCATTGCACTTCAGACTACTGGGGTAATACATACCGGACGGGACACTTCCAGCTTGAATCCGTTGTGCGTCAAACGCCCGTCTTCCCCATTGATCTGAAATGCAACAATATTATTGCTGTCCTGATTGGCCACCAGCAGAATGCCCCCTGGCAGCAAATTAAAATTACGAGGTGTTTGACCAATGGTAGATGTCCACTCAACAGCTTCCAACTTTCCGGATTCCTGATCAATGTGATACAGCACAATACTGTCATCACCGCGGTTCGAAGCATACAGGAAGCGGCCACAAGTGGATACCCGAATATCTGCAGCCGTTCCTTCTCCCGAATGCCCTTCAGGCAGTGTGGAAATGTGCTGCAGCGTATTGAACTCGCCTCTGCGTTCATCATACATGAATGCCGTAACAGTATTGCTTAACTCGTTAATGACGTACGCCCACTTCGCGCTCGGATGAAAAACCAGATGTCGTGGTCCTGAACCTGGGGGCTGGTTCGTCTCACGGTGAGTTACCAGACGGCCTTCTTCCATACGGTAGACAATAATCTGATCCAGACCAAGATCACAGACAACCGCATACTGTCCGGAGGGATCCGGCTGAATGGAATGAGCATGTGGTCCTTCCTGGCGGTCATCATTCTTCCCTCTGCCGGTATGTTCAACCAGTGCACTCATCTCTCCAAGGGTCCCTTGATCCCCTACCGGAAATACATTTACACTACCGCTGCTGTAGTTGGAAGCAAGCACCCACTTGCCATCATTCGTGACAGACACATAACAGGGTGATGCCCCCTTGGTCAGCTTGCGGTCCATAAGATGCAGTTCACTCGTTGCCTCATCCCTGCGGTATACCAGCAACTCTCCTTCGTCTGTTTCACTCGCCACGTACAGACAGTTTGCATCTGGACATAATGCGAGATACGATGGGTTGTCCACCCCCTCGGTGTGATTGACGATTCGCATCTCGCCTGTATCTGCATTCAACGCGCACAAAACAATGCCTGGTTGATCCGCCGACGCATAAGTACCTATATAAAAAAATGTTTCATTGGTTACTGTTGGTTCCATATCTCTCATCTCTCCTTCTTCTCATAATTCTATGTCTATCTTGCTTCATGATTCGTCGCATACTCTGGATTGTTGGCTCCACTATGATGTACTTACCCAATTCATCGGCTTCTGCTTCACTCGATTATACGCAGCAACAAGAATACCATGATGATTTTGTGAACGCTTGCAGATCTATCATTGACTCCCCCATCCTCCCTCACCATAATACAAGTATGAGACTTTACAACCAAACAACCACACTGCGTAAATCCGTTGGATTCCGAATGCAAAAGCTCATCGTACTGCCAGATCCGCTATTGGAAGAAGCAGCACGCTACCCTGTCACCTCAGGACTATATGTCACCGATATCGGCTACTTCCATGAAGCAAAGCATCATTACCGTGATCGACCTGAAGGATGTGCCTCTCATATACTAATGTATTGTGTTCAAGGCACAGGTTGGTATGTATTGGATGGCAGCAAGCGCCATGATGTAAATGCGGGCGACCTGGTCATATTGCCTGCAAATAAGGCTCATATCTATGGGGCCAAGGCGGCGGAGCCTTGGAGCATCTACTGGATTCATCTGCGCGGTGAGCACGCCCTTACATATATTGAACCACTTCTGACAGATCACATCTCCACTATCGCTCCAGTCAAAGCGCAGAAATGGCTGGAGCTGTTCCACGAATGTTATGATGTACTCGAAACGGGATACTCGCTGCAAACCATGATATATGCTTCCCAGATTGTTGGCTACATGCTTGGGCTGCTTGCCTACGGTCAGGGAGCAGGTGGCAGCATGGTCAGCAGCAAACGGGCGGCGGAACAGTCTGTCCAGTATATGCTGGAACATCTGGAGGGCAGCGTTACTCTGAAAGATCTGGCAGCGCAAGCCCGATTATCAGTACCTCATTATTCACAATTGTTCAAACAGGCAACCGGACATTCACCCATCGATTATTTTCTGCGACTCAAAATCCAGCATTCCTGCCGTTATCTTGATTTTACCGATTGGACCGTGAAACAGATCAGTTCGGAGCTTGGGTTCAAGGATCCCTACTATTTCTCTCGCTTGTTCAGCAAAATGATGGGACGTTCGCCCACGGAATATCGCAACAAAACCAAAGGTTAGACGGGCAGCCCCTGTTACCTGAGATTCAATATGAATTCATTGGAAAATTGAAGCAACCTTTTAAAGATAGGGGTCGTCTATAGGGGCAAATAGCTTTTATACAAAGGGAAAACCCCTGGAAAAGTGAGGCGATCCAACATGACCAAAAATATGATAGCCACTTTAACTGCCGGAGCTCTGCTCACACTCTCTCTGTGTGCTGGCCCGATTAGCGCTGCTCAAGCCGGATTTACTGACATTCAGGGTATTGCGGGGGCCGACAAGATTGAATCCCTGCACCAGGAGGGATGGATCAAAGGAGTGAGCGACAGCTTGTTCAAGCCCGAACAGCAGTTAAACACCGCTCAGGGAATACAGTTTATCGCAGATGGTCTCGATCTGAACCTGGATGCGATTCGTTTTGTCAAGGAACCGCTCCCGAGTGATTCCTTCAGCAACGTGAAGGACGGTGTATGGTACAGTGATGCCTTTATCCGTGCCAAATATAATGGAATTCAAATGGCTGAGGACATTGATCCAGCCAAGGAACTGACGCGTGAACAATTCACCCTCTTTCTGATGCAGGGCATTGAAGCCAAAGGCGGTCTGCCGATGATTAACATCAAACCGGTGGATATTACAGATGAACAGGAGCTTACTCCTGAGTATCAGGGCGCCATTCAGCGTTCTTTGGTTCTAAAAATCAATACGCTCGATGCGGACGGCAATTTTAATCCGAAGGAAACCATCACCCGTGCAGAAGCGGCGGTCATGATGTACAATGCTATTGAGTACATGGAAAAATTTAACGCACCGAAGATCCCCGAAACACCTGAAAAGTAGAACATAAAGTCAACGGAAAGCCTTGAAGATTGCTCGCCTGAGCCATGAAACCCTTACTCGCCTTCCATAGCAAACAGCCGCATGCTCCCTGAGGGAACATGCGGCTGTTTATATTGAGTCTATACCTTAGACGGATACAAGGTTTTTCTTTTAGAAAGAGCCTCTAACCACTACGTCAGACAACGGGAAACGACCCGCCGGACGAGCTGGTTGTGCTGCTTTACCTACCGTGATTAACAATGTAGGTACGTAGCGTGCAGGAATGTTGAATGTTTCGATTAGTTGCTGCGGGTTATAACCACCCATTGGGCATGTATCATAGCCAAGGGAACGTGCAGCCAGCATAATGTTTTGCGAAGCAAAAGAAGCATTGCGGATGGCTTCGTCACGAGCTATTTGCGGGCTTTGATAAGCACCGTTGATTTGGCCAACCAATGCGTCGCGAATTTCAGGCTTCAAGTGGCCTGCTTCAACAGCCTGATCATAGATCACGGCATTGCGGTTGGCTTCGAGGTCTCCAAGTACTGCGATCGTAACGGAGCTGTCTGTGATTTGACTTTGGCCATAGGCGATCGGCAGCAATTTAGCTTTGTCCGCTTCGGATTCAATCACAAGGAATTTCCAGTGCTGCAGGTTCCATGCAGACGGTGCTTCGGAAGCTGCAGTCAGGATCGCAGTGAGATCCTCCTCGGGCATAACAAAACCGGCTTCATATTTCTTGACTGAATGACGTTCGTTAATCACGCGCAGTGTTTCATTGTTTTCAATACTGGACATTCATTCCACTCCCCAAGTGTTTTTTAGTATATCTATTGTTTCAATTTATGTTCGCAAGGCCATATCAAGTGATCTCTACGAGGTACCCACCTTCCGAAAATAACATCAGCGCAGACGATTGCACCCATCTGTGTTCACGTTATGCCCGGAATAACCTGAACCATCCATGAATCTCATTCACCGGGACAACGTGCATTTCTTCTAATCGTTCGACGACAATCCATTCTTGGACGAAGAGCATGCGCCCCCATCTCCGATACGATGCTTCACATCCTCAATTGATATACTGTCGAAATAGGAAGTCAGCGCTTCCTCACCACCATCGTAGATACTCCCCATGACGTCCTGCATGTTGGAAGAAACAATACAAGTGGAACCCGACTCTCCGGAACACCAATTGGGGCCAAGTGAGCCGCCTGCAACCAATCGGTACAGTTCCCCAAGCTTGATTTCACCGCTCGGGCGACTTAGCAAGTATCCGCCATGTGCACCTTCCTTCGTGGTCAGATAACCGTGCTTCCGCAGCACACTAAGGACCTTGCGTACTCTCGCCGGATGTGTACCCACACTCTGGGACAAGTCTTCACTGTTTGCCATGCATTCATCCTTCATGGACAGAAAGACAAGGCAATGGACGGCAATGGTAAATTCACTGTTCATAACTTACTCCCTTCCCGGCAGCAATCACCGATGCGCTTCAACCAAGGTAAGTTCAACTGTTATTATAGGAATAACAGTTATGTTTGTCAACTTCTGCTCTTCAGGGCTTCTGTAGCCTGATTCCCCTGTTACATCAGCATTTGTGGGCTCGAATAAGAACAAGGTCATTTTACGAAACCATTCATGTTTCTATTCAAAATGAACAAAAAAAGTGAGCCAATCGCATGGCGAATGGCTCCAAAAAGATAGACATATGAAAGGGCTTACGTCATCATTATAATCGGTAATCGTCATTTTGAAAACGCTTTTTTTGTAAAGAAGTGCATTCCCTTAAATATTTTTATTTTTCCAAAGATCTTGCAAAAACTAATCCCATTAGTTATATTACTAATACCATTAGTTTTCAGGAGGTTTTTTCGATGAGATTAACCCGTGAGCATGACATTATTCAAATTTCTTTCCTCCCCCGTCTCTTCCCTGTGAACGTATATCTTGTGGAGGAGGAAGAGGGCTTAACCCTTATTGATGCAGGGATGCCGTTTAGTCTAAAAGGGATTTTGGCTACCGCCAAATCCATTGGCAAACCGATCACCCGAATCATTTTGACCCACGCCCACGGCGACCATGTTGGTGCTTTGGATGGCCTCAAGGACACTTTGCCCTCAGCGGAGGTCATCATCTCCAAGCGTGATGCCAAGCTGCTCATGGGAGATGCCACCCTGCTTTCGGGGGAACCACAGACTCCGGTACGCGGCAGTGTGCCCAAAGGAATCCGCACCCGTCCGGACCGGCTGCTGGAAGACGGCGATCGCATCGGCTCCCTGATCGCCATAGCCACTCCAGGCCATACGCCAGGGCACATGGCCTTCATGGATACGCGCAGCCGCGTGCTTATCGCTGGCGACGCGTATCAGCTGCATGGCGGCCTCGCCGTGTCCGGCCGCGTGCGCCCGCTCTTTCCGTTCCCCGCGCTGGCGACGTGGAACCGTGAACTTGCTCTGGCCAGCGCGAAACGCCTGGCCGAGCTGGAACCGTCCGTGCTGGCTGTAGGCCACGGACGGATGCTGCGCCAGCCCGCGGCCGCCATGCGTGCGACGGCGGCTGACGCAGAGCAGCGGCTTCGCCCTGCCGGGGGGCACCTGTGAGCCCGCGGCAGGGGCTGGATCGCGGCGCACTGCTGAGCGCCGCGGCCCAGCTTGCTGACAGCGACGGCTTCCAGGCGCTCACGCTGGCGGCACTCGCCCAGCGGCTGGATGTGCGCTCTCCGTCGCTGTACAACCACATCAGCGGTCTCCCCGGGCTTCGCCAGGAGCTGGCGCTGATGTCTGTCGAGCAGCTCAGCCAGGCACTAGCCTCGGCTGCCGCTGAACACACTGGCGACGAGGCAATTCAGGCCATCGCCTCAGCGTATATCGGCTTTGTCCGCCAGCATCCGGGGCTGTACGAAGCTTCCTTCCACGCTCCGGAACGCGATGAACCGAAGCTCGCAGCTGCCAGCACAGCTACACTTGAGATTCTGTTGCGGGCATTGCAGCCATACCCGCTCTCCGAAGCCGAAGCCCTGCATGCGGTACGCGGTTTAAGAAGTCTGTGCCATGGCTTCGCATCCATTGAAGCGCAAGGCGGGTTCAACATGGACTTTGAACCCCATGAAAGCCTGCGCCTGACCGTTAAAGCCTTCATTCATGGGCTTCAACATCTGCATCATGACTGATCCGCCCACTATCATACGAAAAAAAGGGAATACAGCTCATTGCTGCATTCCCTTTCTACCTCCGACCGTTCCTTCAGAACGGTTTTTCTCTAGGCCAGGCAAGTTCTTCGGCTTGAACCTCCTCCAGAATCTGTTTCATAACAGGCACGTACACCTTCCAGTAAAACATATCCGGTATTCCTTTCTGATTCGGCGTAAGCCAACCCTTAATAACATCCCATCCCTTGATTCTGCGCCAGAACGAGTAATGCTCCAGCTCTCCGAATGAACCTGTCATATAGTAGGCCCGGTAATTCCTGTCATTACGTACGATAGCCGGAAAATCACTCGGGATACCCGCATTAACGAGCTTCTGTCGGCCTTCCTCGGTCAGATCGACTTGGTACCTTGCCAGTACAGAATCGGGTTGATCCGGCACGACGACATCGAACCAGCTGCTGTACCGAATCTCCTGATGAATTCCGCTCCACTTTCTGCCTTTCTCAGTAAAGGACAGCCCAAGCTCACCCGTCCGTACATCCCTCCCGCCACGCAGCACGATAACCCGGCCATCTTCATGAACAAGCAGAATGCCTTGTCCGGAGTAAGGCCACTCCTGTCCCGCAATGTGCTCATAGTCGATGCGTACCTGTTCAGGCACTTCAATCCGACTTTGCAGATTGGACACATATTTCCCCCGCCAGCCACTGCTCTTCAATCCCAGGATGGGGTGGAGCTGCTCCCTAACGTTATTGGATGTCCACAAGGACTGTATATTGTATTCCGCAACAACCGTTACCCCTCTGTCGGCTGCTTCCCGAATTTTATGGGCATCATATATCGTTAGCCCTTCATCCCCCTCGTTTTTAGGCTGTTTGGGGCTAACATCAGGTCCAGGGTTGATTCTAGATGAGGTCAAGTAGATCAGATCCGTTTCGGTTACCTCAGCCTGGAGTGTTTCTGTTACAGGAGAAACACCATTCACCGTGCTATCCTCGTCATTATTTTCGTCATAGAAGTACCGTTCTCCGGTCCTCTGCACAATTTTCTGCTGATTCAGCAGCCATACCAAGCCTTTATATCCCGGATTAGGTGCTTTCGGACTCGTTTTGTCGATAATCATGATGTTCAGCAGCACCGGGGCTTGAGACTGCCACCAGATCCAGGGAACAGCCAGAGCCACCGATATCACTGTCAGACAAGCCAGCAACCATAAGGTTAATGGCCTGTGGATTCTTTTCATGCTGTGTCTTCCTCCCAGGGTGTCTCGCTCTCTTCATGCATTCGTATAGTCCATGGTTTACCTGATTTGCCCTTGCTTGCATAAACGAACCTGCAGTGGACAAAATAGTACAAATTTTCAATAATCAAATGGTGCTAATCACGTTATGATGTGTTCGTGCAAATTATGCACTATGCATTCTATCGGCTTTCTTGGTTTGTGATATAATAGAAACAACAAATTCTGAGATTCGTTTGATCATCCGAATAGCCGGATCATATATTATTCCAGAAAGAGGGATACTTTCGTGGCTCAAATCAGTCCGTATTACCTTCAGATCGGCGCAACCCTGGGTATGCTTGTCATGGCATTGCTTGCCATTTTCATTCGTATGAAGGCCAGTCACCGGCCGGTAACCATTCGAAAAATACTTATTCCGCCGCTGGGCATGAGTACCGGATTTCTGATGTTTGTTGTACCAGAGACCCATGTTCCGCTGCTGTGGGCATTCATTGCTTTGCTGGTTGGTTGGTTCCTCTTCTCCTATCCCCTCATTCGCAGTACCCGGTTTGAAAAGATAAACGAAGAGATTTTTGCGACCCGATCCCGCAGCTTTGCCTTTATTTTGCTCGGTTTGCTGGCAGTACGTCTGATCCTGCATGAGGTCATTCAGCAGTACATCACCATTCCGCAGACAGGCGGATTGTTCTTCCTCCTGGCCTTCGGCATGATTGTTCGCTGGCGGGTATATATGTACAAACACTATAAGGAAGTCGTTGCCGCAGCATCTTGATCGGTGACTGAGTCATTAAAAAAGACACGTTCTCAGCATGTGCTAATGCGAGACGTGTCTTTTGTTATTGATTACATGAACCTGTTTGCATCGCAAGCATGAACAATGTGATTTTACTCAGGATCTGCAACTTTCACCAGCTGTTTACCCAGATTATCCCCCGAGAACAAACCCATAAAGGCTTCCGGAGTTTGTTCGAATCCTTCCACAATGTTCTCCTCATACTGAATGAGGCCTTCCTTCATCCATTTCGCCAATTTAGCGCGTCCTTCCTTGAAGGATTTCGCATAGTCACCAAGCAAGAAACCCTTCATCAGCGCTGTGTTGGTCAGCAGCAATGTCTGTGGTCTCATGCCGATGTCCGGCTTCTCCAGATTATAGGACGAAATCTGCCCGCACAGCGGAATGCGTGCATTCCGATTGATATGTCTGAGCACGGCATCTGAAATATCACCGCCAACGTTGTCGAAATAGACATCTACGCCATCCGGACACACCCGTTCAATGGCTGCAGACATGTCGTTCTCCCGCTTGTAGTTCAGGACAACATCGAATCCGAGCTTTTCTTTTAAATATGCACATTTTTCATCAGAACCTGCAATACCGACCACTCTTGCACCTACGATCTTGCCGATCTGACCGGCAATCATGCCTACAGCTCCCGCTGCGCCGGACACCACTACCGTTTCGCCATCCTTCGGTTTGCCGATATCCTCCATGCCAAAGTAAGCCGTTAACCCCGTTAAGCCGAGCGCACCGAGGTATGCTGTAAGGGGTGCTTCCTCCGTATCAATAAGGGAGAGATCTCCCGTGTTGACTGCCGCATACCGCTGCCAGCCCCACATGCCTGAGACGAAATCACCTTTGCGCAAATTGGGTTCCGAGGAATCTACCACTTGTCCGATGGCCCCGCCTTTGATGACTTCATTCAGCGCATATGGAGGTGCATAAGACTTGGTGTCTTTCATACGGCCCCGCATATAAGGGTCAACCGACAAATATAATGTACGCACCAGAACCTGACCTGCTTCCGGTTCAGGGAGCGGAGTGTGAATGAATTTGAAATTATCCCGGGATGGTGCACCTTCCGGACGGGATGCAAGTACAATCTGTTCATTTTCAGACAACTTAATGACCTCCTTGTTGCCAGTGGCCTGAATATAACCTCTATCATCATATATGTTATACCACCAGCACAATATGTTATCTCTTCAAGCATGAAGCTCGCCCGCGGGTTCGGGCTGTTCTTCAGGAATTCAATATCCCCGAAGCTCCCGTTATCACACAGTGCTAAATGCTGACTCTTAATAGTTTAAACCGAAACAGGCGGATCACAAACGTGGGCCGCCTTGAAAACATCAAATATCATTTTATTGCCACGATCGACGAATGAATCACTACTCCTGTGCAGTCAAAATCACAGGACCATCTGCCGTGATGGCAATGGTGTGTTCGTATTGAGCAGACAGGCTTCCATCCTGTGTACGTGCAGTCCAGCCATCGGCATCCAGCTTGCTCCGGAACGTTCCGATGTTCAGCATCGGCTCAATGGTAATCACCATGCCTTCCTTGAGGCGGGGACCACGATGTGGCGGGCCATAGTGAGGAACTTGCGGCTCTTCATGCATTTTTTCACCAATACCGTGACCGATAAACTCCCGTACGACAGACAAGCCTTCTCCTTCAGCATACGTCTGAATGGCATTGGAAATATCACCGATCCGGTTGCCGACTACGGCAAGCTCAATGCCTTTGTAGAGGGATGTTTTCGTGACATCCAGCAGATGCTGGGCTTCCGGTGTCACTTGACCCACGGCATAAGACCACGCGGAATCGGCCAGCCAGCCATTCAAGTTCACGACCATGTCAATCGTGACGATATCGCCGTCCTTCAGTACATATTTTCCCGGAAAACCGTGACAAATCACGTCATTTACAGACGCGCATGTCGCATATTGGTACCCGTTGTACCCTTTTTGCTCCGGTGTCGCACCATGTTTCTTCATAAAAGCTTCTGCGAACTGATCGATCTCCTGGGTGGTGATCCCTGGACGGATCATTTTCGCGATTTCTTTATGGCACGCAGCGAGAATTTCGCCCGCCTTTTTCATATTCTGGATCTGCTCTTTGGTTTTTAACGTAATCATTACAACTTCTCCTGTCCGTTATAATCTTATCCTGTCTTCTATTGTAGCGCGAAACGCTCAAAATAAAAAATTCGTGTACTCCGTAAACCATCAACATCCTATTATACGCCAACCATATGTGCAATGAATACCACTTTCCATAAAAAACTCGAAACCCTCCCCTCTCAGGCTGCGTATATGCTTAAAACGGAAGACGAAAGGGTGATCATGCAATGTTCAAAAAAATTATTGGCAAACTCCTTGATTCCAAATCTTCATCACACCGGAGGCACTATAGCTCCTCGGACAGACGCTCCTATAAACGTTACAGCAGTTCCTCAGGGAAACGTGGATATAAACGCTATTCATCTTCAGATATGAAATACCGGGATAACCGCCACGGCTCGGGGTATTACAAAAGCAGAAAATACAGCTCCAGCTAATATGGTGCTGCAATGAGTATATATGCAAATAGGGGATGTTCAGCCAGCCGAATCTCACGGCAGCAGAACATCCCCTATTTGTGTACCCTTTTCACTTGAATAGGAATCCAATACGCGCTTCATTTCCGCCTGTAATTCAGGCGCACCCGCTGTGTATCCGGGGCGAAGCCCCAGCAGTCTCTCCAGCATATGGCGCAGTTCAGGCGTAAGCTCCAGCTCCTCCTGCCAACTTGCAGGTGCCTTGCCCTTCTCTGGCTCATATGCCGAGTACAGCATAAACAGAAGAAAATGACCCAGATCCTGCAGATCCTGATCAGGTGAGGCAGGCTCATCTTCGGGCTCGGGCAGTTCACGCATCCGGCGCTTTAGCTCAGGCAACAACGGCTCCCCCATACGCCGCGCCAGGCCAAAGTCAATTAAATGTACCTGCCCCTGACGCAAAATAACGTTCGGAATACGCACATCTCCGTGAATATATCCCTGCTCATGAACATGGACCATGGGTGCCAGCAATTGAATAGCAAGTGCCAAACATTCCTGCTCTGTATACTTAAGGCCCTGCTCAAATATACACTGTTCCAGCGTTTCACCGCAGATATACTCCGTGGCGATGCAGCTTCTTCCCTTATATTGAAATGCATGCAGCAGCTTCGGAATTGCCGGGTGATCCATCCGGTTCATCACGTCCGCTTCCCGTTCCAGCAATCGGGCAGAAAGTCTGCCTTTGCTGGGCTTTGATTCTTTTAATGCGACTTCCTTGCCGTTCTGCTCGTCTACACATAAATAGGTGAGTCCATAGCTTCCCATGCCAAGCAGCTCTTGTATCCTGTAACGTTCCAAAATCAATGAGCCCTCCCGACGGGGACGGTCTGTCCACAGACCAAGTAACCTTTGCCAACTTCGTTGCAGCCCCACATGTCCTCCTACACCGGCATCCCGAACGCCATGCGGCATTCCATATGCCCACAGAGCAGATCAAGCTGCCCGTTTTCTTGTTGTGATATGGAGCTTATTATATCAGGCTGCCTGCGCGAAATCACGACAGACCCCTTCTTCTTTTCACGCTTCCTTGTGCTTCTTGGGCAGCAAACCAAACAGCATCCGCAGCGAAGTTCCTTTTGGTTTGCGCTTTCGGCCCTGGAAACTGCGCAAATTGGTCACCAGTTCACGATCCCGCTCCTCTTCCAGCTTCTCATTCATCCATAGACGCTGCTTCTCGATCTGGTCCTGCAGGGCCGTATGGGTATCAGCAAGTTGCTGCAGTGTTAACTCCAGCTCATCCACTCGCTGCTGCAGCATTTGCACCCGATCCTCTTTTGGCTCAACGGCACCGTAGGTCACTTCATTTACAAGCTGGCCCAGACCCTCATAGGACCTGAGATTGCCGGCTGGCTCTGTTCCTTCAGGGAACATGGCAGGCATCATGGATGCCGCACATTCCTTTTCCGAAGAAATCTCTTTGGCGCTCACGGGTACCCCTGGTGACAAAACGGTCACCACGGCATCCGCAAGCGGCAGGTTATGCTCCCTGAGCTCTGTCATTAACCGTTCAATGCACTCAATATCGTCTGATCTGAACAATCTGGATTTGTTGGCGGATCGCTCGAAGCGATATCCCTGTTCTTCCAGTGCTGCCGCATATTTACGAAGAGTACTGGCTCCTATGCCCAGGCTCTTGGCCGTTTCCGTCGTTGCTCCTGCTTCTTCAATCATTATTATTCCCTCCCGGAATGAAGTCTTTTGGATTCAAAAATAGTGGCTTCAGCGTTCCTTTCTGGAACTGTCATCGGATCGGGTCAACCTGTCTCATGGACCAAATTGCATTTTGATTAGCTTGCCATAGGTATTCGTCAGCTCATGCAGAGATCCCTTTGACGGTTTTGTTCTGTTTGTGCGGATTCATAAGAACTTTTGTCAGGTCTCTTATTCGTAAGAATCTCCCTTGATCCGACAAGCAGGGGGAATGATGTCAGGTCGAATCGTGCTGATGCAAACGCCGTCGTTTCCTTGAAAATACATTATACATGTAAATTTTGTTAACACCATTACTCCAATACGCTCCCGCGATAGAGGATATCATTGCTGTACAGCTTTTTCATGTGTTATCTTATGTAACGTAGATACGGATTTTGGCATAAATTAAAGGACTATACTTAACATATGTTTGAAGTACGAATGAAAAAATAAGTGGATATGGGGGCTGAACGACAGTGTTAGGCAAATCAGGGAAAGTAGCGGTCATCGGGGCGGGTCTTGTAGGCTCAAGTTGTGCGTATTCTATGATTAATCAGTCCATATGCAGGGAAATCATGATGGTCGATCGGACGTATGACCGCGCCGTTGCGCAAGCGCTGGACTTCTCGCATTGCATGGACTTCACACATAATCGTACCAAAGTATACGCTGGCACTTATGCGGATTGCGGAAACATGGATGTCATTGTCCTGACTGCGGGGGCGAATCCCAAACCGGGTCAGACACGTCTGGATATTCTGGAGGAAGCTGAATCGATTGCCAAGGACATTGTTCTCCCCATCATGGAGAGCGGTTTTCGCGGTATCTTTGTCGTCGCTGCCAATCCGGTTGACATAGTAACTTATATGGTATGGAAACTGTCTGGTCTTCCACGCGAACATGTCATTGGTACGGGGACCTCCATTGATTCCTCCCGGCTCAAGACGTTATTATCCGAAGTGTTTTCGATCGATCCGCGCAGCGTGCACGGATATGCGCTCGGGGAGCATGGAGAGTCGCAGTTTGTAGCCTGGTCGCATGTGACCATTGGGGGCAAACCGATCATGCACATCATGGAACAGCATAAAGAACGTTTTAAACATCTGGATCTCGATGATATCGCCCGTAAAACCAAAGATGCCGGATGGGAGATTTTCACCCGCAAAGGTTCCACCCAATTCGGGATTGGGAATGCACTGGCTCACATTACCCGTTCCATCCTTAATGATGAACACAAAATCATTGCCGTCTCGGCCATTCTGGAGGGAGAGTATGGTCAGAGCAATGTCTGTGCCGGTGTTCCGGCGATTATTGGAGGGGATGGCATTCAGGAGATTATTGAATTGAATCTGGATTCGTCCGAGCGTGAGAAATTCGAGCGTTCCTGTGCGATATTATCCGGCAACATCAATCGACTGACCCTGGCATAATCCTTTCCATGACCCTATTATTGATCATTCTAAAAATCAAAAAAACTTGATACACCAAACAGGCCAGCAGCCTCCTGTTCGGAGACTTCGCTGGCCTGTTTGATTGTTGTATTGGATGCTATATCATTAGTTCGGTGCGAGTTGAGGCTGATCTGTCGGCCCCCACTGCTGAAGCACCCGCTTCAATTCACTGAGCATCACCGGTTTGCTGATGAAATCCCGCATTCCAATCTCCAGACAAGCTTCCTTGTCCTCCCGTTTGGCATTACCTGTCACGGCAATAATTGCAGGAATACGATCCTGTGGAATGAGCCGGTGTACAAGATCGGTCGCCTTAATCCCGTCCATAACGGGCATATGAATATCCATCAACACAATATCATAGGCATTCTGCGAGATGGCTTCGATGGCTTCAACCCCATTGGTACAAATATCAGCTTCATATCCAAGCTTTTCAAGATACTCGGTTAAAATCTTCCGGTTCACCGGATGATCCTCGGCTACCAGAATACGCATCGCGACCTTGTCGCTCTGGCGAGTGCGGTCATGAGTGAATTGACGTGCTGTGTCTTCGGCAGCATCATCTACACTTGTGGCAGGCACCGCAAAACGGAAGGTTGATCCTTTTCCGTCCTCACTCTCCACACCGATACTTCCGCCCATAATCTCCACAAGCCGTTTCGAGATAACAAGACCCAGCCCTGTGCCTCCATATTTGCGGTTAATAACCGGATGCAGTTGAGAGAAGGACTGGAACAACTGATCCAGCTTGTCCGCGGGTATGCCGATCCCCGTGTCTTTCACCGCAAAATCCAGTACGCTATCTTCAGGCTTTCTGCCCTTAACGATATCCACATTGACATCAATACTGCCCTGGTCCGTAAACTTCAGGGCGTTACTGACCAGATTAACCAGAATCTGACGGATACGCATCGCATCACCCACCATGAATTCCGGAATGTTTGGATTCAGACGGTACCTGATCTGCAATCGTTTCTCTTCTGCTCGAACCTTGAACAGCTCTGCAACCTGCTCCAGCATCTTGCGGAGAGAAAACGGTTCATAAGCAAGAGCCATCTTACCGGACTCCAGTTTGCTGAAATCCAGAATATCATTCAGAATATTCAGCAGCGCATCTCCGCTCTCTTGAATAATCTGGGCATATTCCCGCTGTTCTTCCGACAGATCGGTTCCAATCAGGAGTTCGGTCATGCCAACAATTCCGTTCATCGGTGTACGAATCTCATGGCTCACCATCGATAAAAATTCCGACTTGGCCTGCGCTGCGAGTTCGGCTGTTTCCTTGGCACGTACAATTTCACGTTCGTCTGTTACATCATTGAAGACAATAACTACACCCTGAATTTGCTCCTGATCAATAATCGGTGTAACCTGATATTTTACCAAGAAGCTGCTGCCATCCTTACGCCAGAACACATCCTCCTTCACGGAGCGACGCTGTCCATCCATCACAGTCATGTGAATTGGACACTCTTCTTTGGGATAATAACTTCCATCAGCACGGGAGTGGTGGATGATGGGATGAGCGTTTTTGCCGAGGAACTCCTCCACTTCGTAACCAAACATGTACGCCGCAGCCGGATTCATAAACATGGTGTTCCCTTCCGCATCCAGTCCATATATGCCTTCTGTAACAGAATTCAGAATCAGCGCATGCTGCTTACTGAGCTCCTGAATACGCTCGATATACTCCTTGCGTTCGGTTATATCGGATAATATGCCGTATACGCCAACCAATTCCTGATCGACAATGATGGGTACATTAATGATAGACGCATCAAACTTCTTCCCCATGGCATTCACAATTCGCGTTTCATAATGCTGCGGTTTACCCTGCTTCACCAGCTCAAAGTAGGTTTCGCCACGTCCCACCTCACAAGAATCCAGATTGGATAGAAAGGACTGTCCGATCAGCTTATTGCGAGGGATGTTCAGCAACTTGACCAAATTGCGGTTCACCGCACTATATTTACCTTCAAGATTCAACGAATAGACCGCAGCCGGATTATGCTCGAACAGGGATTTGTAGCGCTGTCGACTCTCTCTCAAACGTCTGTCCGCATCCTTGTGCTGGGTAATATCCCGACTTATGCTTACGATCTGGACGCCTCTGCCCTTCGCCCCAGCTACAGGCTTCGCCAAAGTCTCCATCCAAACATAGTGGCCTTTCTTGTGCAGCACACGCATTTTGCAGCCTTTGCCAATCTCCGATAGCTCCAACGGATCAGGGTAATCTCCGGGATAACAATAATCCTTGAAAAACTTGCCTGTCACTTCTTCCGGCCGATATCCCAGCAAAGAGTACACTGAAGGAGAAACGTACAACAGCTCACCTTCCAATGAACTTGTCGTTATTAGGTCCTGGGCGTGATCCGCGAGCACCTGATACTTTTCTTGCGTTTCCTGGAGTTTCCGCTCCACTGCCACGATCTCAGTCACATCTTTGGCAATGCCGTAAATTCCTACGACCTCTGCGCCAGCCGTTATGGGCACGTAGGTTATTTCAGCCTGTCGTACCGAACCACTTTTATGATAAAACGAAAGGGTGTTGCTTACTGAGCGTCCAGTAATAACCTCGTTAATATATTCCTGCCTCGAATGCTCACTGTCAGGCGGACAGATCTGATTTGGATTCATACGAATTAAGTCATCCAGTGTATACCCTGATATTCGCTCTACTGATGGATTGGCATCGATATAGTTTCCATGGATGTCCATCACATATATGGCATCCGGGTGATTAAAAAACAATGATTGGTAAGAACTTCCCTCAGAAATAATCCGCTTCAGGGTTTCCGTTTTATTAGTATCCAAGGCTTACCCCTCTTTTCTCAGCCTTTATCTTTTTCTAAACATTGTCTAAAGCCATTTTTAGTATTAAGTGTCTACCCTCGAATAACCATGTAAGGCTGACAAGAAACAACTTTTTTCAGTTTACCAGATTCCAGTTTAACTTTGCTTACAATCTCGTATCAAATTGTAATATTCCCATTTGAAAAAGATGGAATTTTTAATTCTTTAATTTAAGCAGATTGAAATGGATGTCTCAGTATGCAAATCGCCTTAGAAAATCTGGATATTAGTTACAATGTCTCAGATACAATTTGTATCATTTAGGCTATAATCGATACACAAAGGACGTGCCTGTACAGGTATAAGAAACCTATCTCAACAGGACGTTGCTAGATATGGAGAGGATGGAGATCATGCTGCCGAACAGAGTTAAAGTTGCTTACGGGAAGGTTCGGGGAATGGCTTTGTTTGGAAAAATCCAGCCATCGCTTGGATTATTGCCACGTATAAGAGGCAAGGTGTATTTAAATAAATTCGGTGATCTCCATGTGGGGAAACGACTCAATATCATCGGAAAACCCTGGGGGACGCAGCTAACCGTTGTTAAAGGGGCACGGTTAATCATAGGGGATGACGTTATGATTAATGCCGGCGTGGGAATTGCGGCCAACATCGAAATCACCATCGGCAATAACGTCATGATCGGACCACGAACGAGCATATTTGATAGTGCCTACCATCGAATTGACTCCCTTGATGATGGAAGCAACATGGCCAAAAAAATTGTCATTCACGACAATGCCTGGATCGGAACCGGATCATTAATTCTCCCTGGCGTTACCATCGGAAAGAATGCAGTGGTCGCCGCGGGGAGTACTGTTACCAAAGATGTACCTGAAAATACGTTGGTTGCAGGAACGCCAGCGAAGGTTGTTCGAGAACTCACAATTCATGATGGCTGGGTCAGAAGATGAAATACATCCCCCGCGGCCTCACGAATATATACTCGGATAGTGGCTGCGGGGGATCTTAATTCTAACGAGAATCAGATTGGGTTATTGGAATCTTTATATTTCTTTTTTTCTAAAGTAGAGAACGCCAATTAAAATGAAGACCACTGCGCTTCCTCCAACGACAGTAAGGAGTGTACCAAGTGGAACGTTATAGGCTCCGAATCCACCGCCTTCCGTCGGTGTCATCAGGATCATCGGCTGAGCCCAAGGATAAAATGGGCCGAACGTAGCCGAGTTTACAATCAGTATATTGGGGACGGTTAAGGCAAAATTCAAAGCCAGTGGTGCAGCGAAGCTGCTCCATATCAGGGAAACAAACATTTGCAGTGCAGCAAGGGGCAGGCAGGCGAACAAACCAAGCAGCAATTTGCCTCCAATGAATGCCCATGGCACAGGCTCCGTTATGCCCTGAATCCATCCTGCCAGCAGAATGGATCCCAGCAGCAACACTTGAGTTCCCACCAAAAGCAAAAGGACAATGGTTAACTTGCCTGCATAAACACCTGTGCGGGTGAGTGGCAGTACCAACATTTGCTTCCATCCCCCGCCTGCATGTTCAAAGCGACAGACAAACGAGGTGAATACGCCGGTCAGAATGGGCATGAGCAGCATTCCATGCAAAAAGACCATCGTTCCCAAAAGGACTTCCCACTGTCCTGACGGCTCACTGAGCAGCCCAATAAGCAGGGCCAATAATGGACTCAGCAGAATCAGGAGCCATACAGGAGACTTGCCCATTTTCAGCCGTTCAGCAGACAGGATTCGGAAATACGTCGTAGCAAAGTTCATCCTAGGCCACATCCTTCCGGCTGAAATGCATCATTCCAAGGAGCATAATCAGGATTCCCGCAGCTAACCCCATCCCTGCGTACATGAATGGATTCGGTCCATTCCATGCCATCTGTGCCCATGCGAGCGGGAAGCTTGGTGAGATACTAAGGGAGAACATCCCTGTGATGGCAAGCACAATACCAAGGGTAACCGGAAGCGCCTGATTTTTGGCAATCATGGTGAGCCACAGCTCTATCGACAATACGGGGAGTGCTCCAGCCAGTGGAAGCAGCCCCAGCTTGATTGCCTGTCCCCATGGGATTTCTCCCGCGTCGAAGCCGAACACCAGACCCAGAATGACGATTCCGGCTGTTAGGAGCAGACAAGAGATGACAAGCAGCACACACGCCAAAAGGAATTTGGCCAGATATACCGCCGGTCTCGGAATCGGCATGGCCAGAAGCTGCTTCCATGAACCTTGCTCATGTTCAACGTTGGCAATCATGGAGCTCAGGATTGTTGCTCCCAGCATCAATGCAAGCGGCACAAAAACAACCACATTCTCCAAAAGCCCGTTCCACATGTCATCGCCGAATACCCCTTTTAGATAATCCAGGCGCAATCCGAAATTCAGAGCCTGCATTAACGTAAGTCCAATGGGTGCAAGAAAAACAAGAAACCAGATACCTTTGCCACGAATTTTGAGCCAGTCTGACGATAGTGCACGTCCCGTCATACCATTGCCCCCTCACCAATCACCCGCATGAAGAGATCTTCGAGCGACTGACGGTGCTCCTCCACCCGATAGATGGCGTGATCCTGCTCAACCAGTCTGCGCACCAGCAGCGCTATGGCACTGTTGTCCATGTATGGGAAAGTAAGTTCAGACCCCTGCCGCTGACCGAATTGCCCTTGTTCTCTCGCCAGCTTCATGGCTTCCTCCGGCTCGGAGACGGTCAATCGGATGGAACTGCCTGTCTGGCTATGCAGGTTTGCAATTGTATCCTGAAGCACCATTTTGCCTTCGCGAATAATCCCTACCCGGCTGGCCATCTGCTCCACTTCACTGAGCAAGTGACTCGATACCAATACTGTAATGCCATGTTCCAGCGGCATGCGTTTAATTAACTCCCGGATCTCCTGAATCCCCGCTGGATCCAGCCCATTCGTAGGTTCATCCAAAATCAGCAGTTCCGGTTCTCCCAGCAGAGCACTTGCAATCCCCAGCCTCTGCTTCATGCCGAGCGAATATCCTTTCACCGAGCGCTTCGCATCCTTTGTCAGATCAACAATGGACAGTACCTCGGCAATTCTCGATTTGGGCACGTTCAGGATCCGGCGCAATGCCTCCAGATTCTCCACTGCATTCAGATGGCCGTAGTAGGACGGGTACTCCACGAGCGAACCGACACGGCGCAGGATATCCATGCGATCCTTCCGAATGTCTTTGTCGAAGACACGAATGACGCCTTTTGTCGGTTTGATCAAGCCCAGCAGCATGCGGATGGTTGTTGTTTTACCCGCACCGTTAGGCCCCAGGAAACCGTAGATATCCCCTTTCTTAATATGCAGATCCAATTCGCGAACCGCTGCACGATCCCGATATGTTTTCCATAAGTTAGCCGTTTGAATAATGTTATCACTCACTGTTTGATCACCTCGGATATCATCGTAACTGCCCAAGGTTAAATCTAAAGTAATCCGAAGTTTAAGTTTAGTTTAAATCGTGTTTCTGCTTCACCTAATCGAATCAGTAGATAAATATCCGAACGCCCTCCGGCGAGCTGTCCACCTTCTTGCGCAGACCCATCTCGCGAACGAGCAGATCCACAATAGACAGCCCGAGACCTGTACCTTTTGCCCCTATTTCATGCTGCATCCCCGGCCCCTTATCCCGAATCACCAAGGCCGTCCTTTCCTGAATCCGTTCTGTGGTTATGCCGATGTACTTCCCATCCCCTGCATACCGGATCACATTCTGTAACAGGTTATCCAGAATACGACGCATGCCCTGTTCATCCACCCGCCAGATCAGCGGTTCATCCGGCAGGTCAATATCGATGTAGAACTGCTCCTTCTCCCATACGGGGTACCATGCCGCAGCCGTTTCCCTAACGATTCGAAGGACATCCTTCTCCTCCAGTTTTAGGGTATACTTTCCGCTTGCAAGCAGATTGTACGATAACATGTTATCAATAAGTCCACTTAGATCATCCATCTTGGCCTCCATGCGTGACAATGAGCTGATGCCCTTATCGCTGAGCACTTCCTTGTGAAGAGCATGCATATGTCCACGGATGACCGTTAGAGGCGTGCGCAAGTCGTGAGACAGTCCTGCAATGAGACGTTTGCGGAACTGTTCCTCCTCGCGTTCCCTGTGGCGGCTGTCTGTCAGCTGATACACCATCTGGTTGAATGAATCCTCCAGCTGGCCAATCTCGTCCGATCTGCGGATATCGACGGGGAGCGGAATGCCTTCCTTGCCTGGAGTGATCATGGCTGTCTGCAGACGGATAAGCCGTTTGCGAATCCGTGCGAAGAACAGTATCGACATCACAATAAATAGCAGAAAAATGATGGTCATGAGCAACCCGAGATACAAGAGTTCCATCGGCCAGTTGCTTTGAGGCTTTTGGAGTAAATATCGCGGTACTTCAATCACCATAAAGCCTTTTCCCTTGTCCTGATCCCCTCCACCTATAAATGAAACAACAGTCAGCGGATCACGGTAGTTGGCTTCCTTCATGAATTGCAAGGTTTTGGCTACGTCCCATACTGCAGGAATTCGAGTTTCTTCCTTCTTCTGATTATTCAGCGTCCATTTCAATGTAGTCATTGTCGTTCCATTCGCCGGAGATTCTGATACTTCCACGCCTTCCCCCCCGATGATAAACGCGGTCTCCCCTTTTTCGTTTACCCGGTACATTGATGATTTGGGATACTTGGCTTGTAACTGCTTCATGCGTTTATCGATCTGGGCAGGCGCTGCCTCATCCAGCTTCATCGATTCTTTCGACCAAAGATTGCTTATATGGTTAACATCACCGTAAGGAGCGGTATTGCTGCTCTTGCCCATGTTATTCACAATCACCACATATACGATGGAGGTGATGGGAAGTACGACGGGAACAAATAAAACGGCACACAAGATCAGAATCATATAACGGGACATAAGCGATTGGCCAAATCGAAACTTTCGTTTCCCGGTCTTTTTTCCTTCACTCTGATCTTTCAGGTTCTCCTGCTTTCTAAACCGCCCGATCATGGTTTCTTCACACGATATCCAACCCCGCGCACGGTTTGAATCACTGACGGATTGGCTGGATCGATCTCAAGCTTCTCGCGCAGATGGCGAATATGTACCATTAATGTCTTATCCCCATCCAGGTAGGGCTCGTTCCATACAGCTTCATAAATCTGTTCCTTCGTACGGATCATGCCCATATGCCTGAGCAGGTATGCGAAGATGTGAAACTGTTTTCCCGATAAAATGATCTCCTCCCCCGTCTCCTCATTGACAATCCGATTGTCCTTCTCATAGATGGACAGGTGATCCAGCTTCAGAGCAGCATCCGAGGAAACCGTAGTCCCTGCCTTTCGCAGCTGGACTTCAATTCGCGCAGCGAGTTCATCGGGGTGAAACGGCTTGGTTACATAATCATCGGCAAAATCAAGCCCATGCAGCTTGTCATCAATGGACGTTCTGGCCGAGAGCATGACGATAGGCACGGAAGGATGTTCCTTTTTCAGCCTCTGTCCCACCGTGAATCCATCCAGCCCTGGCAGCATGACATCCAAAATGATCAGCGAGCAGTCCCCGGCAGCTTCAGCAGCGCCTTCTCCACTTCCCAGCCATACGACCTCATAACCACGCTCCTCCAGGTCTGCTCTGACCCATGTAGCGATTTCCGTATCGTCCTCAATGTATAGCAGTTTTGTTTTCATGCGTAAATTCGTTTCCTTTCTGCACCCTTTGGGTTAATTATATATCTGAACATAATGGAGTAAGCTGTATGTATAACGAACAATGCTCCAACTAAGGAATAGTCTGTTACTTTTATTTGTATTATACCTTAATCTTCAGCTGTAGAAATGTCATGCCTTGAGGTCTATCAAGTACATACCATATGTGAAAAGGGGAGGAATTTTAACATGCTGCTGGAAGCCATCTATCACCAACCCAAACGAAACTGGGCGTACGCCTACGATAAGGATACCGTTCGCCTGCGTCTGCGTGCCAAAAAGAATGATCTCACCGAGGTATACGCCATGACGGGTGATAAATACGCATGGGAAAACACCAAAGAGTTGATTCCATTGGCCAAGTTCACCTCCGATTCCATGTTCGACTACTATGAGGGTGAAGTGAAGCCTCCATATCATCGTCTTAAATACTCCTTTTTGCTGAAAAGCGGAGACGAGCAGATCTGGATGTCCGAAACGGATTTCCAGGAAGACGAACCTGACGATCCAGGGCAGATGTTTCAGTTCCCCTATATTCACCCGGGTGCGCTCTTCACGCCGCCTGAGTGGGTCAAGGATGCTGTCTTCTATCAGATCTTTCCAGAGCGGTTTGCCAACGGAAACCCTGACCTTAATCCGGAGAATGTCGAGCCCTGGGGCGGCGAACCAACACCGTCCAACTTTTTCGGAGGCGACCTCCAGGGTGTGATTGATCATCTGGACTATCTCAGCGAGCTGGGTATTAACGCCATCTATTTTACCCCCATCTTCGAAGCAACCACCAACCATAAATATGATACCGAAGACTATCTGCGGGTAGATCGGCATTTCGGTGATGCAGATACAGTGAAACGGCTGGTTAAGCTGTGCCATGAACGCGGCATCCGGGTGCTTCTGGACGCGGTGTTCAATCATTCCGGGAAGACGTTTGCGCCCTTTGTGGACGTGCAGGAGAACGGAGAGAAGTCCAAGTACAAAGACTGGTTCCACGTACATGAGTTCCCGCTTGATGTGAAAGATGGTATCCCTACCTATGAAACCTTTGGTTTCGAGCCTCACATGCCCAAGCTGAACACAGAAAATCCCGAGGTGAAAGACTATCTGCTGAAGGTTGCCGAGTATTGGATCAAGGAAGTGGGCATGGACGGCTGGCGACTGGATGTCGCGGACGAAGTGGATGATGCATTCTGGCGAGAATTCCGCCGGGTAGTGAAAGCTGCGAATCCTGATGCGTACATTCTCGGTGAGATATGGAATGAATCCTCGGCCTGGCTGCAAGGCGACCAGTTCGATGCCTCCATGAACTATCCGTTTACCGATGCCGTGAATGGTTTCTTTGTGAAAAATAAAATGAATGCCGAGACGTTCGCGAACTCCATCGGCCGGCAATTGTCACGTTATCCGCTGCAAGCCAGCGAAGTGGCGTTCAACCTGTTGGACAGCCATGATACCCCAAGGCTGCTGACGCTATGTGAAGGTGACCAGCGCAAAATGAAACTGGCGGCGCTATTCCAGTTTACTTACATAGGAACGCCGTGCATCTATTACGGAGACGAGATTGGGCTGGATGGTGGAGCTGACCCGGGCTGCCGGAAATGCATGGAGTGGGATGAAGCCAAGCAGGACCGCGAGTTGTTAGCCTTTTATCAACAGCTCATTGCGCTTCGTCATGCTCACCCCGCTCTGCGCGCAGAAGGCAAAGTGCGATTCCTGCAGGCTCGGGCAGAAGGAAGCCAGCTGGTCCTGGAACGGCAGAGTGATGAGGAACGCATTCTCATTCTGTTCAATCGTTCGGAGGAGACGGCGATCATTGAACTGGATGCAGGTACAGGCGAATGGACCGAATTATTGGACGGCAACCATCGTACAGCCAGGGACGGCAATGTTCTGGCGATTGAGCTGCCTGCTTATGGTTATGCCGTATTAAGTACGGAGATCACTCGATACAAGTAGTCACTTTGCATGCACTTTAGAGTACACGACCTTCCCTCTACTTATTAATACCAAAGGAGCTAATTCAGATTTCCTGAATCGAAAACAAGCGTCCTGTATGACCTGTAAAAGGGCCAGCGGACGCTTGTTTTATTTGTTTTCTATGATGAATGCTCGCCTTAGCTGCTCGGTTCTAAGCCTGCTCTTCCGAATTTCCCCGAGCGTTTCCCATCTCCTCCTCAGGCTCTGCACGCTTCGCCTTCGGTTTGGCCAGCTTCTCCATCATTTTCCGCCCCGTTGGCGTCTGGGCCAATCCACCCTGCGCTGTCTCCCGATGCCTGCTCGGCATTGCACTGCCCACCTCCAGCATGACGTCAATGACTTCGTCCGATGGTATGGCACTTCGTACTCCGGCCAGTGCCATGTCGGCCGCAGCCAGAGCTGTTACGGCGCCCAGTCCGTTACGGACGATGCACGGGATTTCCACGAGGCCTGCAACCGGATCGCAGATGAGGCCCAGTGTATTTTTTAACGCGAGACCTACCGCATGAACAACCTGCTCCGGTGTCCCTCCGCGCAGTTCGACCATGGCACCGGCAGCCATGCCGATCGCAGAACCGACTTCAGCCTGACAGCCGCCTTCAGCACCGGAAATAAACGAGTTGTTGGCAATAACATATCCAATCGCACCTGCACAGAATAGGCCGTTCACCAGATGCTCATCACTCCAGCCGAATCGCTCTTGGGAGCTGATAAATACCCCCGGGATAATGCCACACGAACCTGCTGTCGGCGTAGCCACGATCCGGCCCATGGAAGCATTGACTTCAGACACACAAAGGGCATATGCCATCGCAAGTGCAGAAGCATCACCCGAACAGGTTTCGCCTTGACGAATATACTCCGCCATTTTCTTGCCGTCTCCGCCGGTCAAGCCACTGCGTGAAGTTGTATCCTCTGTCAGCCCTTTCTGCACAGCCTCCTTCATCACCTGATAGTACTCTGACATTTGCCGTACAACATCTGCTTCAGGCGTATTGGTCTCCTGAACCTGCTCCTCAATCATCAGCTCAGCAATGGTTTTGGATTCAGCTGTACAGATGGTATTCAATTCGTGCAAGTGCTTAAACCGCATTCGGATCCACCCCTTTCTTCAAATCAATAACGCGAATATCCAGCACATGATCCAGTGACCGCAAGCGGTTCAACATTTCCGGACTTGGCGCTCCGTCCATTTCCATCGCAGTCAGCGCTTCGCCATCCCGGGCTTTCCGGTCCACTTGCATGTAACCGATGTTAACACCTGACGAACTGATCGTAGACGTAACCGAGGCGAGCACCCCTGCTTTGTCCGAATGGCGCAGAACCAGTGTTGGAAACTCTCCACTGATCTGTACACGGAAATCATTGAGCGAATGCACCGATACGCTGCCGCCACCAATGGAAGCACCAATCAGCGAGCATTGACGCTCACCGTACCACAACTCGATCTTGACCGTATTGGGATGCGGAGCAGGTAGTCCACTCGTAAAGAATTCAACCTCCATACCCGCTTGCTCCGCATATTCCTCGGCGTCCGGTATACGCGGATCATCCGTGGCATAGTCAAGCAAACCGCCGATCAGTGCCAGATCCGTACCATGACCCTGGTACGTATCAGCAAATGAACCGTACAATGTCAGCCTGGCACGTTCCGGGGTACATCCCAGCCACTGACGCGCAATTCTCCCCAGCCTTGCTGCCCCAGCTGTATGTGAACTTGAAGGACCCGTCATCGACGGACCAATAATCGAAAAAACATCTTTAAAACGCATCCTGCACCCCTCCATATCGTCATATCCATCCAGACATGCACCATAATGTTCCTTCATTACTGAATGATGACATCAAAAAAGGACAGTAGAAGGCCTTAGGCCCTCTCTCTGTCCTCGTTACCTGAGAGTTTCATGATCAGGGGCAGCCGCAATCGGCATACCGTTCTCATCATATACCCCTTGGGTGGCGCAACCGCGCACTCTCCAGAGTTGCGTCCAACGATGGTACATTTACCTGAGAGATTAACCACTGCGCCGGGTGCGCAGCAGCTTGCTCCTTCGGTGCCTGGCAGCCATATTATTACCCTTGGCCGGCTCAGGTCTCTCCCGCTCGTTCTCATCCGCTGTATGGTCACATACTCGTTCGAACACATATCAAACGCTTATCATTTTCAAATGAATCATTCATATAACAGATTAATATGCAACACACGTAATGTCAATAAAAGTGACGTATCATTATCATCTTAAAAAGTTCCTCTTATATTTATATGCATCCTTCATCAATATTGTTCAATTAAGTATAGTATAAAGCCTAACTATTGATCGATTTTTTGGAAGACTCATGTTCGCCATAAAATAGTTGTCTGGAAGGAAACCAGCTAGTAAGCCACAATAGGAGAGCACCCAGCGTAAGAATTGCTGAAACAACCGTATACACCGTCCGAAGGGATATCACTTCAGCAACTCCCCCCATTACCAAAATGGAGATGACCTGTAAAGCACTCAGCATCAGTCCAAGCACGCTGCTCATCCGCCCCATCAGGTCTACCGGAATATTATTCTGATAAAAGGTAACCAGACCCGTGTTCGCCAGTGCGGAACACAGCCCAAGCAGAATAAAGGCGAATGCTGCAAGCTCGAACGAAAATGAACGAGCGAACAGGAAATAGCCAAGCGCAACCAGGAGCACACCACCGCCCATCATATGACGGATAGGAAAGTGTTTGGCGAATAACCAAACCAATAGAGATCCAGCCAAATAGCCAACTCCGGTAACACTCATCAACGCGCCATACTGCGATTCGGACAGGTTCATTACTTGACGGATAAACACCACTTCCTGCGCATCGAGCGACATGCCGATGACGAGAATGATCTGGAACAAAGCATAGACTCCGACCACATAACCTGATTGACGACTGAAGTGCAGCACGGCACGCCAATCCTGTGCAATCAGACGTGGGGTTAGCCTTGTCCCCGTTCCGCGGTTCTGCTCTCCAATGCCCAGCCTTGGCAAGAACATCAGGATCAGTGCAGACACAACAAAGGAAGCTGCATTGGCATAGATCGCGGCCACAGGAGACAGATAGATCAGCATAACTCCCGCTATGGCCGGACCGGTAATAAAAGCGCCTGAGCTGATCATCGCCTGCAGGGAATTGAATCGCTTGCGCCGCTCAGCAGGAACCAGCCGGGTAATATATACCTGTGAAGACGGCACAAATATGGAGGAACACATACTGACAAGAAACATGACGCCATACATCATCCATAGACTCGGCATCAGCGGAAGCATTGCCACGAGTACAGCTCTCACCAGATCGGCTCCAATCATCATCTGCCGCTGGTCATAGCGATCGATCAGACTGCCTGACCAGAACTTGGTGCATACCGAGGCAATAGGGGAGATGATCCACAATCCTGCTACTGCTGCTGGAGACTGAGTCATGTTGAGCACCATCAGATTAATAGCCACAATGTAGATAAAATCCCCCAGATTGGATATGCCTACCCCACCAAGCAGCAATCCGGCATGTTTCCATCCACCTCGCCGGCTTGTTTCCGCTTCCCCCTTTTTGTGATCATTGCTCATCCATTACATCCCTCCTTAATGAATCATCTAATTACAGAAAGGAAAATCCCATTAAATGTATTATCTCCTATTTCATCCTCTTCTCGCAGTAACAACATGGATCATGCCAAACGTTGTTGATCACGTTTAGTTAGCCTCCCAAACATAAAAAAGACTGCCGGCATTCCGGCAGCCTTAAATGGGTACATACTTCGTGATATTCGATTTTCATCTCTTCATAAAGGCAGAAGCCTGCCGAAACCAGTCCTTAACAGCATTGGCCTGTTCCCGTTCCAGAAAAACCGCTTTAAAGCCGATTCGATTCACCATAAGTTTCGCCCGGACGGATAACAAGGATTTGCTTCGCTGTCCAGGCGTAGCAACAGTATTCACCGTGACCACATGAGGCCGGCGCATTAATGCCGTACTGCGGGATATGGTCCGGTGGCGAAGTGTTAGCTGCTTGCCTTGAATACTCATCCCCTCATCGTTGAAGCATCCGTATCCCCACACGGCGCATATGGGCAATAAGAGAAACAGCAGTGCGCCCGTTGGGCCCAGAAACACGGTTCCCGCCGTTCCGAGCACGGCTGCACCAAGCAATTTCCAGCGCAGGAACAGCCAGCGCGCTCTCTTCGGAGGGCATGTAACGGGTGGCTGCAATTCGAATTGCGGTACAATTCGGGCGAGCAGCTCATTCACATCACGGAGCGGCAGCAGCGGATGCAGCATCATTTTTTTCTCCGTCTCTGAAGTCAGAACAAAAATCTCCACCTCGGCATAACCAAATGGCTGTCGCAGCAGCCCTTCCTTGATCTCCACTGCCTGCACCTTAGCGGGAGAAAATACATGCTTTTTCCGGTCGAGCAGACCGGAGACAATCGTAATATTACCGCCTTCCTGTTCTACGGTAAATCCGGCATATTTGATCGTAAACAGCACTGCCGACAAAATCCATGCCAGCAAAAACATGACGGGAACAAGTCCGAGCCACCAGATCGCTGACAGCTGTCCAGCCCGTTCAACCAAACTGCTGTAGAAGTGATCCGGGATCAGGTCATCTGCGAATGAGTAGACCCCTGTACCAAATACCACAACAAGCGGCAGATTCATCGTTGTCAACGCTCCGGCAAACAGTCTGCCGGCTGACAGCCGCAGCAGAACCTCCCGCTCCCGCGGCATAAGGGGAGCAGACTCGTGTATAGCCCCCTCATTCTGCTCAGGAGATTCTCCCTCTTCATGGTGAGCATGCTCATGAGCGTATTCGGCTGCGGTAGGTGCTTCCTCTTTCTTCGCAGCTTCACTTCGTTTCAGATATAGCCATTGCTCTACCCGTTCGGCCTCCGCAATCGCCAGAGCGGGAAGCACCCCATCCGCCTCTGTGTTGCCTCCCGGCGTCTCAATCTTGAGCTGAGCCAGCCGGAGGATCCGCTGAATCAGAGGCTGTTGTGTCTGGATGGAGTGAATCCGGCTAAAATAGATCGATTTCTCCTCCCGGACAAATATGCCCCGGCGCAGCACAATTCGATCTTCCTGCAGCGTATAGCTGAATTTACGCCATGTAAACCACCCATACAGAACAAAAGGTAGCACGATTACTACAATTGCTGCAGCGTAACCGTACCAGGGAAACTTGCTCCAGTTCACGCCTTTGATGATGAGCAAAACGAGGATTGGAATGATGGACTTCATTACACTAAAAAGGGGGAATAAGACGTACAACTTATGTAGACGCTTCGGTTCATTCATCGTGGTCTTCCACCTTGGCCAGATGTCCGATATTGCGCTTCAACTGCTCCGCTTCTTCCCTCTCCAGTCCGGCAATGTGGAGCGTGGCTGCCGCCGTAACGATGCTGACTTTGGCTAGCCCATACTTTCGCAGCAGCGGACCACTCTCCAGTTCCACTTGCTGTACACGTGTCATCGGCACAATGGTGTCCGTCTGCCACAGCCATCCTGAATGAATTTCCAGCTCATCTTCAGCAACCCGAAAACTGAAATGCCGATAACGCAATCCGGGCAGAATCCAGGTGTACCAGATTAGTGAAATGATGAAAAGCCCCACACCCATCCATCCCGGCCACTGCACCCACTCCTTAACCCATGCGACAATCAGATATGCGATGGCCAGAAGAGTCAACAGCCCATTGACCGTCAAGGCCGTCAGGGCTGTTGCTTGTTTGGCTTTGGGGTGGAGACGCCGCAGTTCTCCGTTGTTATGCTCTGTGTAATCCATTGCTTGACTCACACTCTCCTACAATTCAAATTAAGGCTGATTGGGCAGTGTCAGATCCTTCGCCCAAGCTTGAAGCTTCTCCTTCGTCCATTCTTCGTTCTCACCCATGATGGAGTAACGCAGTCCATTCTCGCTCCATGATATGTTCCGGATGCTCTTCATATACGAACCCTCGGTGTCCCGAACCTCAATCTTGGACTCATCAGGCAGCAGTGTATCATCACCATTTTCATCCGGTGCCTGGAATACCGTCAGACTCACTTCCACCTTGTTGTTGTTGACATAATACAAAGTCACTTCATCCCTGCCGAAATCTCCACTTGATGAATACATCTCAATCCGTGACAGTTCAAGCGCACCGTTCATATCCTGCAGAAAGGGTTGTCCCAAAGCTTGTTCAGCTTCTTCCAGACTCACTTCCGAACTCTGGGTTAGATCATTCAGATCCTTCACTTCAACCCCCTTGGGGATGTCGATCACGAACGTATCCTCAGAAAATTCAGGATCATATTGAATCGGATCATAGACCATTTCAGACTTTTCATCGCCATATGTGCTAATGACTTTAACAATCATCCACGTTTTGGGGTCTACCCAATACTCGGAGGAGATGGATAATGTGCCTTCTTCTTTTGGCATCAGTTTAATGTGAATGACATCCTGCCCGTGAAGCTCTTCCTGTCCCATCATATCCACATCATGGGAATCCCGCAACCGTTCCAGCTGATCCACCAGCATCTGCTTTTGAGTCTGTTCAGGCTGTTGTCCCATGGCAGATACGTCCATTGAATACGCCGTACCCGTCTCCTTTTCGTAAATGGTAATATCCGTTCCATTATTGACCGCGTAGCTTACGTTGCCATTCTCCTCTGTTTCTGTGCGCTTACGCCCTGTCTCTCCGTCGACCCATTCCTTGATATGCATGGTGTGGTTCAGTTTGTCATCCGACCACACCTTCATAACACCTTCGGCGTAATACGAGGCGGGTTCCGTTTCTGCACTGACGACCTTCTCGATCATCTCATCACCCGACAGGCCAAGCATATCCTTCTCCGCACAACCCCCGAGCAGTGAACCTGCAAGTAAGGCCATTCCTAGCATCATCCATCCTTTTTTCATCATACCACTCATCCTCTCTTATTTCGTTCAAAACCTCTGCGTTTCAGGCAATCGGCATGCTGCCAGCGTTCCGTATCCCTCGGATGACCACATGCGCATATCCCCTCCGTGCTTTATGGCAATCCGTTTGGCTATGCTTAATCCCAGACCCGAACCTCCTGCATAACCTTTCTCCTCCTGATTTTGAAGTTGAACATAGGGCTCGAAAATGCGACGCAGCTGTTCTTCAGGAATAGCAGGCCCTTCATTTTGCACCAGAATCAATGTTGATCCCGCCCTGTACTCATTCAACTCCAAATCCAGCGAAGGCATGATCCATTCCGGCAGCGGCTGATCTGAAGCAATGACTCCCAGCCCCATTACACCATTCATCCTTGTGTGGCGAAGTGCATTGTTAATCAAGTTATCGGTCAGGCGCATCAGCTGTTCGGGATGAACCTGGTACAGATGGTTTGTGCAGACAACCGTCTTCACGCCAATCTGTCCACGCTCGGTTAGTTCCCCATAACTCCCAAGCAGCATATCGAAGAATTCTTCACCTTCCACCTCAACCATGGCCATCTCCGATTCAGTGGAACCCAGTGCCGTGTACATCTCAAGTTCACCAATCATTCGTTTCATCCGCTCCACATTACCAAACAGCACTTCCCGGTACTCCTGTCTCTCCATTGGCTCTAAAGGCGTATCAACACTAAGTGCCTCTGCATAGGCACTAATGGACATTAACGGTGTCTTCAGGTCATGAGACAGCGAAGCGACCATGAGCTCTTTCTCTTGCTGCTCCTTCTCCACCTCTGCCCGGGTCCGTCTGACTTTTTCCTGCATTGCATCAAATTGCTGCAGCAACGTGCCCATTTCATCACGACGTATCGATACATCATTCATAGGGGTTTCTCCCCGAGCAAAAGCATGCATTCTGCCCATCAGTTGTTTCATCGGGCGGAAAAGCTTTCTGGATAGCAGCCAGAGCACGGTGCCATATAACAGGATAAAGAAAACGGAGGCGGATCCAATGACCCAGGTTGTCCGAATAGAGATGCCTTTGATCCACTCTCCACGGAGCATGGTGATTTCATAAATGCCAACCAGCTCGCCCTTTTCCCATACCGGTTTTTTCAGCGTAAATGTGCGATGACGAATCTGCATGTCGTACAGATCACGATATAATTCCGATCCCCTGACAGTATAAGCACCGGCAGACCAGGTATCCCCGCCAGATGTATACACCCGAATGCCAGACGGCAAATACAGGTCAAAGTTCACTTGTTCATTCGCCAGTTTGGAGAGCGGAGCATAGGCATCGGCCGATTGCAGACGGTACAGACCCGGGTCAGATAATACCTGCTCAATAGGAGCCAGCCGTCCGGATAGCTCCACATACTCCGTTACGGCACGCTGTTCGTTATAGTAGTTGTACAGGGAGAATAGAGCCCAGCCTGCGGCGACAGGCAGCAGCATCACAATGAGAAAAGCAATCATCAACCAGTACTTCAGCTTCATTCCACGGGATCCCCTACAAATCGGTATCCGCTGCCCCACACAGTCTGAATCCAGCGAGGTTGATGGGGCTCATCACCCAGCTTGGCCCGCAGGCTCTTCACATGGACAGTAACCGTGCCTGAGCTTCCCGCTACCGGCCGATTCCATACATGTTCATATATTTCCGCCTTGGTGAATGCCCGGCCCGGATGAGATGCGAGCAATGTGAAAAAGGCCCACTCCTTGTTGGTCAGTACGACATCTTCCCCATGAAGCTGCACCCGCTGATTCAATAGGTCGATCGACAACCCGTCGTTGTATAGTTGATGGGTTGAATCCGGCTTGTTGCCCTGATATCTGCGGTATCTGCTAAGATGGGATTCAATACGGGCTGTAAGTTCCGCCAGGCTGAATGGCTTGGTAATATAATCGTCAGCTCCCAGGCCAAGACCTCTGACTTTGCTCTCTTCTTCGATGCGTGCACTCATCATGAGCAGCGGAACGTCGCTGATCAGTCTGATATTTTTGCATACCGTGAACCCGTCCATTTCTGGCAGCATCAAATCCAACAAAACCAGTTGATAGGTCCCTTCTCTGAAATCTTCCCAGCTCTCCAGACCACTCGAAGCCCAAGTCACACCGTACCCCTCACGCCGAAGATGGTCCATTAAAATGCGGGCAATTTCCATGTCATCCTCTACCAGCAATATGTTTATGTTGTCTCTCATCGCTGTTTCATCCTCCCCATAACTGTATTGTAGTGAAGAATGTTCATCCCTCCGCAGAGTTTATACTTTCTTCATAAATGCGTTTATCGAACATAAGCACAGTAAAGCGTACGCAAAAAGAGCCCCCTGATCCCAGGACGCCCTCTTCCATTGGTTGACGCATGCTGCCGTTATGTCTTCATTTCTGATTGCGAAATAGGCTATAGATCATAGAAGATTTGTTGATTCTGGATATAAGGCCGGCAGTACTTGCTGCAAAGCTTGGGCATCCGATCCTTCATCCACTCATGCCTGGACTCGTTCCCCATTTGGAAGGCAAAATAGCCAAACGTAAAGATCAGCATGAATCCTTCCATCAGCCTGATCTCTTGTTCCGTGAGCGGGACCCTTTGTTTCGTATACCCGAACAGGAACACATCCCGTTCTTCCCGGTTGAAGATCAAGGCCGCACCTCCGGTATCAAAGAGATAGTAACCATAACCGTATAAACAGAAGTCTATCATGGAAATCCCCTGTTCCGTCACCAGCAAATTGCCCCGGGTGATGTCTCCGTGAATCACTCCCCATGTCTCCGGATGATGGGAATATGCTTCCAGCTGTTTGTTGATATTTTCAAATGTCTCACGTATCAGTTCAAAATCTTCTGGAGTAAAAATGCTTAATCGAACGCCTTCCTCGAGCTGTCTGAGCATGTTCAGATTTTCCTTGATGCTGCCGTAAGATGGGCGAACATCGGTCTGGTCTGCCCGGAAGGCCGCCTCCTCTGATCCCTGACCAGAAGTCTCAAACGTCTCATGTACACGACCATACTGATGAAGCGTCTGCATCTGCTCCCCCAGGTCATGAATTTGCTCCGCAGTCAGTCGCTCTCCTTGCTGAATGTCTCTGCCTTCAATCCATTCGAGCACCGTGCAACAGATTTCTTCTCCACTTTCCGAGAGCCAGACCGTAACCCAATCTCCTGATGAATTACGAACGGGAATCTGAACACGTAATCCGGCAGTTGACTTCAATTCATGGAGAAGATTCATCTCCGCTTCCAGTGCCGGGCGTGTATGCTGAATCCCCGTCATGCTCGCAAAAGCAGCCTTATGTATACGCAGCAGAAACTTTTGTCCGCTTGCCTCATCAACGACTTGATACGTCAGGTTTTCATTGTGACGGATAAAAGAAACAGATGGATTCTTCAAGGGGTAGTGTGTGATAACCTCAGCTGCCAAGCTGTCCAGGGACGTCGCCACAGTCAACAACTCCTTCGGATTTTATAGGTAATCTGTCTTGCATCTTTAATCTTCTGAAGATAGGTTTGAAAACGTGCAAACGTCATCGTAACTCTGGTTATCGTAGCACGATTGTTTTTGTTATGGCAAACTCTACCATTATTAAAATGTAAAAAGCATAACCCCCAAACTTCCCGTTCGGGTGTTATGCTCTCTTCTCTATTTATAGCTCTATATTATACTCTATCCAATGTACTTCAATTAACCGAAACGTCCCATAATGTATTCTTGCGTCAAACGGTTGTCCGGGTTGGTAAAGATATGCTCCGTATCCCCATGCTCAATCATGCTTCCCAGATAAAAATAAGCTGTGTAGTCCGAGATGCGTGCCGCTTGCTGCATGTTATGGGTTACGATTACGATCCGAAGATCCTTCTTCAGCTCGGAAATCAATTCCTCCACTTTACCGGTAGATACCGGGTCCAGTGCAGATGCCGGCTCATCGAGCAGCAAAATTTGAGGATCAACAGACAATGCGCGAGCAATACACAGACGCTGTTGTTGTCCACCAGAGAGGGACAGGGCCGATTCATTCAGTCGGTCCTTCACTTCATCCCACAGCGCAGCGCGGCGCAAGCTTTTTTCCACAATTTCATCCAGATCCTTCTTGCCTTTAATACCGCGGTAGCGGGGGCCAAACGCGATATTGTTATAGATGGATTTATGAAAAGGGTTAGGCTTCTGCCATACCATGCCGATTTTCTGGCGTAATTTGATAACGTCCGTGCCCGGCTCGTTCAGGTCTTTACCATCCATCCAGATGTGTCCCTCTGTACGTGAGCCGGAAATTTCATCGTTCATGCGGTTGAGGGACCGCAGAAACGTCGATTTCCCGCAGCCGGACGGCCCGATCAGCGCTGTTACACTGGCTTCAGGAAACGTCAGACTGATCTGCTTGACCGCCTGAAAATGTCCATAATATATGCTTAACTGTTCCGTACCGAAAGGTATGGCCATGTTGGTTCCTCCTTATTTCGAAGCTGTCATGCGGCGGTATACAACCCGGCCGATCCAGCGTGCACTCAGATTGAACGCCAGCACAAGAAGAACGAGCACTGCTGAAGCGCCTGCTGCCACTTCCTTGGAATCTGGCCCAATGCCTTCACTGTTGACTTTCCAGATATGAACGGCAAGTGTCTCTGCCGGACGGAACGGATTGAGCGGCGATCTTGGGCTCGTCGGATTCCAGTCTGTGAAGTCCAGTGGAGGACTGCTCATTCCAGCCGTAAACATCAGGGCTGCTGCTTCACCGAAGATCCGGCCGGAAGCCAGGATTGTACCAGTAATCAAGCTTGGCAGCGCCACAGGCAGCAGGATGGAGGTAATGATCTTCCATTTGGACAAACCAAGTGCCAGTCCTGCTTCCTTCTGTTCCTTCGGAACAGCCCGGAAAGCCTGCTCCGTAGTCCGCACCATGAGCGGTAAGTTAAATATCGCGAGTGCCATGGCACCTGAGATCAGGGAGAAGCCAAGACCGAACGTATTAACAATCAATAAGAGACCGAACAAACCGATAACGATCGACGGGAATGAGGACAATACCTCGACAACCAATCGGATGAAACTTGTAATCTTGCCTGGCTTAGCGTACTCCGCCATATAAATTCCTCCGCCCCAGCCGAGCGGAATCGTAATAATCAGGGTTAAGATCAACAGGAAGATCGAGTTGAAGAGCTGTGGACCAATTCCGCCTCCACCTTTGAGCAATTGCGGTGCACTCGTCAGGAAGTGCCAGTTAATTTGTCCCACTCCCCGAAACAGGATGAATCCAAGCAAACCAAGCAGCAATACTACGATGAACAGGGCTAAAACAACAATGACAGACGTAGCAATTTTATCTACCGTTTTCGCCTTCATTTTCATACCCGGTTCCTCCTTTCGAGCAAGCGAACCAGAATGACGAATACAAACGTCATCACGAGCAAGACAAGAGCCATACTCCAGAGCGCATTATTATGAACAGAACCCATGGTGGTGTTACCCATACTCAGAGTGATTACACTTGTTAAAGTGGAAGCTGATTCAAGCAGGGATGTCGGTACATGCGGAGCATTACCGATAACCATCTGTACCGCCAGTGCTTCACCGAAGGCACGGGCCATACCCAGAACGATCCCTGTCAGCAAAGCTGGCAGAACCGTTGGAATAATAACACGGTAGATCGTCTGCCAGCGCGTAGCGCCCAGAGCATAGGACGACTCACGCAAGCCTTTTGGCAGAGCAGACAGAGCGTCTGCCATGATACTTGTTACGGTAGGCAGAATCATAACGGACAGAACCAAACATCCGGCTGCAATCCCGATGCCGGCCCCGCCGAAGATGCTGCGCAATAAAGGCACAATAACACTCAGACCGATAAAACCGTATACGACGGACGGAATACCGGACAACAATTCAATGGCAGGCTGCAATATCTTTTTCCCTTTACCCGGTACGATCTCCGTCATAAAGAGTGCCGCACACAAACTGAGCGGGCTTGCAATCAGAGCGGCCAGCAGGGTGGTTGTGAAGGAACCGGTGATGAACGGTAATGCTCCATAGGCTGCTGGTTCTGATGATGGACTCCACGTTTTGCCGAACAGGAATTCACTCAGGCTCACACCATCCTTAAAAAAGGTTGAGAGACCCTTGGACGCCACAAAATAAACGATGGAAAACATGACAACGATCAACAATACGACACAAATCGACGTATAGATCCGTCCTGTCCATTCTTCCCAGAAATGTTTCTCTCTCAAGGGCCGGCGTGACTTGATCTTGCTGTTCATTACCGTTCCCCCTTCGGTCTGTTCCATAACAACCATCCTTCTATATTAGAGTAATGTAAAATATGGGATTATTTCAGTTCAAACCGCGTAAAGAGGCAGGACCTTAGTCCGCCTCTCTCGCTGTATGCGCAAGTTCAAAGATTATTGAGTCAAGTTACCCGCTGCATCGCGTTTCACTTTCATACCGGATACCGGAATGTAACCCAGTTCCGTTACGTCGTTTTGTTGAATTTCGTCACTCAACATATAGTCGAGGAACGCTTTAGTCGCTGCATCCGGCTCACCTTTAGTGTACATGTGTTGGTAAGCCCACACTGGATATGTTCCAGCTTCTACGTTCTCAACTGTTGCTTCTACGCCTTCGTATTTCAGTACTTGCAAGCTGTCATCCAGATAAGACAGAGCCAGGTAACCGATTGCTCCTGGAGTCTCGGATACGAGTTTCTTAACTGTACCGGAGGAATCTTCTTGGATGGATCCTTGGATATCTTCTACTTTCGTTCCCAGAGCGAAGTTCTCGAATGTTGCACGAGTACCGGAGCTGCTAGGACGGTTAACGATAACGATTGCTTGGTCTGCACCGCCAACATCTTTCCAGTTCGTGATTTTACCGGAGAAAATATCGATCAGTTGTTGCTTCGTCAAGTCTTCTACACCTGCATCTTTGTTGCTTACTGGCGCGATAGCTACTACTGCTACTTGGTGATCAACCAGTTCTTTTGCTTTTGCTTCATCTTCCAGCTTCTCTTCTGCAAATACGTCAGAGTTACCGATTGTAGCTTGTCCGTCGGATACTTGAGTCAGACCCGTACCACTACCGCCACCTTGCACTTGAACTGTTACATTTTTATATTCATCAACTGCCATAAATTTTTGTCCAGCTTGCTCTACCAGAGGTTGCAGTGCTGTTGAACCAACAGCCAGGATGTTTCCGCTAAGCTCAGTAGCTGCTTCGCCTGATCCTGAACCATTGCTTGCAGCGCCCTCTGTACCAGCGTCATTTTTGGATCCGCATGCTGCGAGTACCAGTACGAACGTTAAGGTCATCAAAATAAACGGCAACTTTTTAAACATGTTTTGTTTTCCTCCCCCAATGTAGTGATGGCGTTTTGTGAATTTGTTTGTTCACCATCAACTCTTTTATCATTGTAGTTTCGGTATGTCATCTCAAAATCAATGTTTTGTAAACGCAATGTTAAAATTATGGGCGGTGTTTTGAAATATATGGAAGATAAATCTACTCCGCGAGCGACCGTTCCGGTTCCGGATCGTTCTTCCGATCGCTGTATTTACCCGATTTCAAGTAAATTACATGATGCCACTACGCTGACAGAACAATCTTCCGATCGCTGTTATCCCCCGATTTCATTAGTTTCTTTTCTTTGGTAGAAATCCGGTGATAAAGGCGAGCGCTTCGCTTCTACAGATTATTACTGTCCTCTCCGTTCCTATGTAATGTTAAAAAATCTCCAAAATACCAAGCGAACGCTTCGCTTCTCCAGAGTCGATTCCGTCCCCTTCACTGATTTCGCTGTTGTTTGGTCGCTTCCAGACGTTTCAATCCACCGCCTGGGAGAGATAAGAAAATAGACCAGCCAATAAAAGGCTGGTCTTGTTTAACGTCTTTTTGTAAATAATACTTAAACTTCATATATAGAAGAAAATAAAAAAACCGCCTCTCCTCAGGTGCATAGCACACCAGAGTGAAAGCAGCCTTTTAAACGACAGATCGACCAACAATACTATTGACGAAATAAGATGGACTAGCCTATTTACACGAGAACGAAGAGTACTGAACCAATCTGGAGAAGCAGAGCGGTCGCGTTTATCCACGGATTTCCCCCTTTGGAGAAGGGAATCACAGAAATCCGGGGATAACAGCGATCGGAAGATGGTACTGCACTCGTAGTGGTTTAGTGTAAAGCTAATTGGGTTCATCTTATATAATCTAATGTAATTTGATTTTACTAACCCAAGATCCACAGCCATAGTGCCAGTCCAGCCAGAGTGAACAATAATGTAGGGATCGTCAGGATTACACCTGCCTTGAAATAATATCCCCACGTAATCTTAACGCCCTTCCGTGACAGCACATGCAGCCACAACAATGTGGCCAGTGAACCAATCGGAGTCATTTTCGGACCCAGATCAGATCCGATCACGTTGGCATAGATCAACGCTTCTCGAACAA
The DNA here is from genome assembly GCF_047246825.1 of Paenibacillus xylanilyticus. Classification (GTDB taxonomy): domain Bacteria; phylum Bacillota; class Bacilli; order Paenibacillales; family Paenibacillaceae; genus Paenibacillus; species Paenibacillus xylanilyticus_B. The sequence continues at coordinate 131,897 of NZ_JBFOLB010000006.1, forward strand.
TGCCTTCGGTGTGTGCATCCTGGATCGCCAGTGCATTAATCAGGACGGTTGGTAGATTGTTCATCACCGATGACAATACCGCTGCAATTAAACCCATGCCAAGCGAAGCAGCCAGCAGGCCATGCTCTGCTATGGCATCAAGCCAGCGGCTTAGATGATCAGTTAACCCTGCGTTACGCAGCCCGTAAACCACGATATACATACCTACCGAAAAGACCACAATCGACCAAGGCGCTTCCTTGACGACACGTTTGAGGTCAACTGCTTCGCTCTTGCGTGCCAACATGGCAAACAACAGAGCGACTGCGCCAACGATAACCGATACCGGAATCGGCAGAAACTCACTGGAGACGTATGCAACCATCAGCAGCACAAGCATAAACCAGGCAATACGGAACATCCGCGGATCGCGAATGGCTTCCTTGGGGTCACGCGCAGCGGAGATCTCGTAGCGTAGCGGTATGCTTTTACGATAAAACAGAAATAGCATTCCCGTACTCGCCACAATGGAAAACAGATTGGGAACCATCATCCGCGCGGCATACTCCACAAATGTAATTCCGAAATAATCGGCAGATACAATATTCACCAGATTGCTGACAATCAGCGGCAGTGATGTTGTATCCGCAATAAATCCGCTTGCCATGACAAACGCAAGTACCATGCGTTCATCGAATTTCAGCGCACGCACCATGGCAAGGACAATTGGAGTCAGGATGAGCGCCGCCCCATCATTCGCGAATAGAGCGGACACTGCTGCTCCAAGTAAAATGGAATAAATAAATAATCTGCGTCCGTTTCCTCCAGCCAATCTCGCCATATGAAGGGCCGCCCATTCGAAAAACCCGGTCTCATCCAGGATCAATGAAATCATAATAATGCCGACAAATGCCAGCGTTGCATTCCATACAATGGATGCCACATCGGCGGCATCATTCAGGCTGACGACACCACACAGCAATGCCAGCAAGGCCCCGCCTGAGGCAGACCAACCGATCCCCAATCCACGAGGCTGCCAGATCACCAATGTGACCGTCAATGCAAAAATTAGTATTGCTACGTATGACATAAATCCACCTGTACCTTCACCCTATCATTACTATTAAAAATACACCGCAATTGAAGCGAAAAACCAGACGATATAGTTATACAGGGCAACAGGAGGATTGTCTATCTTTATTTTTTCTATAAGTAGGTGCTGTCACCGGGTTACGCTTGATTCTTGTTTTTCGGTGTTTCTTCGACCATCTTGAACATGCCCAGCAGTCCATGTAACTGTTCCGCCATACTGTTCAGATGTGCCGAAGAGGAAGCGATCTCTTCTACAGAGGCCAGCTGTTCCTCGGAGGAAGCTGAAACTGATTCCGCATTCGCAGCACTCTCCTGGGTTACGATGGAAATATCATCCATGGCTCGTGCAACACGAGCAGCCCCATCCTCCAACTGCTTCGTTGTTTGAGACAGATCATCAAGTGTGTGGGCCGCATCTTCAACAGCCTCCCGGATCTGGGCGAATGACTGTCCTGATGTGTTTACTGCCTGAATTCCGTCTTCCACTCGGGTTTGGGCAGCCGTCATGGCGTTCATCGCAGCATCCATATCCAGGCGGATATTATGAACGAGCTCACCAATTTGTGCTGCCGAGCTGCCCGATTCTTCCGCCAGCTTCCGTACCTCTCCCGCTACCACGGCAAAACCACGGCCCGCGTCACCCGCTCTAGCCGCTTCTATGGAAGCGTTTAGTGCAAGCAGATTGGTCTGTTTGGATATGGACGTAATGACATTAACCATATTGCCAATCTCCGTGGAACGCGCATTCAGGGACTGAACCACCACTGCCAATTGTTCCACGGTCTCCTGAATGCTGCCCATCTGTTCCATAGCCTGACCTGCGGCTTCATTCCCTGAATAAGCTGCTCCGGATGTATTCCGCATATTCGCTGTAATGGACTGCACGCGTTCAGACATTATGCGAACATCTTCGGCCATACGGCTCATCTGTCCCGATCCGTCCGTCACACTTTTGACTTGCTGCTCCGCGCCTTCCGCAAGCTCCTGAATAGACTGTGTTGAATGCTCAATGGCTTTGGTTGTTTGCTCCGCACTTGCGGACAATTGCTGGGAGGAAGCCGATACCTGTTCCGTCGTTTCCTGCACACCCAGAATCATCATTCGGAGGTTATCTACCATACGTTCAAAATACTTGGCGAGTTCGCCTACTTCGTCTTTTCGTCCGGTTTCCATTTTGACCGTCAGATCGCCCTTGCTCACCGCTCGCGCAGATTCTTGCAAACGCCGGATTGGACGCAGCATGGAACGTGTAAACCAGATAATAAATATCAGCGTAAGGAACGTTGCAGCCAAAATAACGATTAACGTTGCCATACGAATGTCTTGGCTGGCATGGGACAGTTCACTTTTTTTCATCGTACCGGCAATCTTCCAGCCCGTTGCTTCATTGGTCGAGAAGGTCATCATCTTGGAATCACCATTGTAGGTGTAGTCGAATCTTCCTTCTTTGCCTGCGAACATCGGATCAAGTTCCGTTGACGTTTCTTGTGTCCCAGATTCCACCACAGGTGAGGAGATATAGTTTTTCTCCGCATCCAAGATGATGACATATCCTTCCTTGCCCACCTTGATGGAAGCCTGCTCGCTAAGATCCGTCAGATCCAAGGACAGCCCCACCACACCGGATTGATCCTCTAACGTTTTTGAAATAAAAACTACGGTTACTCCATCTGTATTCTTGGATACAGCCGAGACTGCAGGAGTACCGGGACTCTCCATTGCAAGCTTGTACCATTCCCTTTCCCGTGGATCATAATTGGATCCTTGCGCACTGCCTGCTGTTTCTTTTCCCCGAATCATGATGCCATCTTCAGTTCCTACAAATATATTCATCGCATCAGGATGCAACCCTACGTACTGCTGCAGTTTCACTTCAATCTCAGAAAAGCCGCTATCCCCACTGAGCATATCCGTCCGAATGGAATTGGCAAAATAATTGATATCATGAATCTTCGCATTTACAAGGGTGTCAATCATTGAGTTAGTAGTGCTTACACTTTGTTTGGCACTATCCATCAGTTGGCCCTCCACCGTGCGATCCGCGATCATTAACGTAATCATCCCAATGATCAGACTGGGCACCAGCAATACAGCCAGAAACGATACCAGTAATTTATTGCGTATGCTCCAGACAAAGCCCTTCTTCTTGTTTTTCTTTTTTGCTTTATTCTCTTTCTGTTTGGCTGGTTTGGCAGCATTTTTCGCTTTCCCTTGATCCAGATTTTCCCCCATCCTGCTTCTCCCCCTCTAAAAAGTTGAATCTGTCTTTGTTGTTATGTAAGACCCTCTCCATGTCGACCTTAACCCTTATCTTTCAAACCTTATTTATCTATAGGGCTATCTTATATATCGGCTAAAGTTTGTATTTATTTGATCACAAAAATTTACATGGAATGTCAAACAAGCCACTCCGCTGATCCGAAGTGACTTGTCTATGTATACATAGAAAATACTCATTATTTAGGCAGATGTTTGCCGGTAAGGACCCTGCGGCGGCTTAGCCGATGGTTTGCCAAAGTAGTATCCCTGTGCCAATTCAATACCTATCGAACGACAAAAATCAAATTCTTCCATTCGTTCGATCCCCTCCGCGAGCACACGTCCCCCAAACCGGCGTGACATCTCTACAATATCGATAATTTGCTGTTGTTTGACCTGATCGGTATCGCATTGATCGATTAAACTTCGATCGATTTTGACAAAATCCGGTTCCAACCGATTCATTAATTCAATTGTCGAATATCCAGCCCCGACATCATCCAGTGCAACCGACATTCCACGGGAACGATACACCGAGAAGATATGCTGGAGGATGGACATATGCTGAATCTGTTCCGTTTCCACCACTTCAAACACAAAATCCTTGGGATCCAGTGCCAGTCGATCAATCGCTTCAAACGTATGGATCAGGCAATACTCAGGATTGTATATAGAGGAAGGCAGGAAGTTGACAAAGCGTTTAACACCATGAGGCAAAAAAGCTGCACTTGTCTCGATCGCCGTAATCCTTGCGGTTCGATCCAAAAAGGAATGCAGACCGGTATCGCGGGCAACCTCAAACAAATCATAAGGACTGAACGGTACTCCATCTTCGGCAGGTCGCAACAGGAACTCGAATCCGATAATCTGTTCCCTTGCATCGACAATGGGCTGCATATGACTGCTGAATTGATTGTTCAAAATGATAGACACCAGATCTGCATGCTTGAATCGGGATTCCAGCATCTGAGAACTAATCCAGCCTGTCGGATCAGCTGTTTCATGGATCGGAGTTACCTGTACTTTAATGGATTCTGGCAAGGTCTTTTCTAGCTGCTGTATCTCCTTCAGCCAGTTCAGTACCGAATCAGAATTCGAATAAGCCATCCAGATTGCCTCTTCCGAATGTTCAACATGCACACCTAACGTTCGCAGCGCTTCCAGCAAAACAGGGGAAACGGGACGCAGATACAGAGTACCTTGATCCTCAATTGGATAGATTGGACTGCAGCCACTGCAATTCATGTAGAACCCCCTTGCCGGTATATGATTCTATTTCAATTAATGTTTATTGGTATATACCCAAAGTTTGTAAATATTATAGCATGGGTCATAAAATTAATCTCTACTGTTTTGATGACTTCCTGTATGAACGTTTTTGCTGCAGTCTTAAACATATTTGCAGAAAAAAACCGACAGTCTGATGACTGTCGGTCTTCATTATCCGCTTATTAATTATGAAGCGGGAATTACGATTTTCTGTCCAACTTTCAATTGGTGCACATTTGAAATTTTGTTGGTTGTGGCAAGCTTGCGCCAGTCCACACCATACTTCAACCCGATGCGGTACAGGTTGTCCCCTTTTTTCACCACATACACGACTTTGCCGCCTGCTGGTTTCTCAGGTTGCGGCACAGGTTTAGGTGCTGGTGCTGGTGTCGGAGCAGGCGTTGGCGTTGGAGCAGGCTCCGTCGTACCTGGTTCTGGAGTTGCTGTCGCTTCTCCAGTCAGTCTCAAACCATACTCAGCAAAACCGTCATCATTGGTACCAATGAAAGACATCGCCGGGTTTGCTTCAACCAGCGCTTTGGCATCCGGTGAAGATGCGAACACCACTTCAAGATCGTTCAACGCAGCTGCAGTTACACTTGCCGAAGGCTTGATTGGCGCCAGGGACCAGTTGCCATCTGCTGCCGGATTGATCGTTTTGTTATCACGGATGTAGTCAATGATCACTTGACGATTCTCGTCAGGTGCAGCCAGAACGATACGTTTGCCGTCCGGATTGGCCAGTTTGGACGAGGAAGCACGATAATTGTTCGTCGCCACGATGAACTTTTGTTCCGGATCAATCGGTTTGCCATTAAAGCTCAGATCTTTAATCCGGCTTGCCGATGCATTAACAACGGTTGCTTTCGCATCATACTTCGCCGGCTGTGTCACATCAATTTGATAGGTTACACCGTCGATGACATCGAAGTTATACGTTGGGAAATCCATGTTGATCAGCTGCTGTTGTCCACCCTTGGCCGGGTCGATCTGGTTGAACTGGCCTGCAGACCATTCGAGCCATTCCTTGATTTCGGCGCCGTTAACCAGAACCGCATGTACCGTATTTGGATAAACGTACAGATCAGCCACGTTCTTAATCGCAATAGTTCCTGCAGGGATATTCGTGTAATACGAAGCACCTGAACGGCCGCCGGCTTTGAACGGAGCTCCAGCAGACAATACCGGGATATCTTCGTATTCTGTTCCTTGCATATGTTTCTCTACGTACCATTTCTGTGCATTCGTCACGATCTGAATGGATGGATCATCCTGAACCAATGCGAAGAAACTGTTGATTGGTGCAGTCGTCTCTCCAACCGGACCACGCACATATTCAAGAGTGCCTTCATGTTCCTCATGAACAGCATCAACGATCTCTTGGTCAGCATCGACAAGTGCCTTTTTGTTGGCTGTATCATAGATCGGACGCGCCTCCACTGCGGAGTCTACCACGTTCCATTTGCCGTCTACCAGTTCCAGATCCAGGTCGATGATCCCGAGGTGGTCACCCCAGAAGCCTGGCTCAACAGAAGGTACACCATTGATGGTACCCTTTTCAAGATCTACGCCTTTTTTGCCGGCAAAATCAGCACTCGGGAATACTTTGTGGGCATGTCCAAACAAAATGGCGTTAATGCCTTCCACCTGACTCAGATATAATACCGAGTTTTCCATCAGATCCGTTTGAGGAATATCCTCAAAACCGGAGTGTGGAATCGCCACGATAATGTCTGCGCCTTCAGCCTTCATTTGCGGGATGAACTTTTTAGCGGTAGCGATAATATCCTTGGCAATGACTTTGCCTTCCAGATTAGCGCTGTCCCACTGCATGATTTGTGGCGGTACAAATCCAATGACACCTACCTTGATGGTGTGCTCTTTGCCACTTTCATCCGTTACTTTTTTGTCCAAAATTTCATATGGCGTGAAGTAGTTCTTGTCATTGGTTTCATCGTCGTCACCGTCATCCACATAAACATTGGCATTAATATAAGGGAAGTTCGCGCCTTCAAGCGTCATGTCCAGGAAATCCAAACCATAGTTAAACTCGTGGTTCCCGATGTTTCCTGCATCATAATCGAGCAGGTTCATTGCTTTATATACAGGGTGAGTCTCACCCTTTTGAAGTGGATCGATTTTGGCTACATAGTCTCCAAGCGGGTTACCCTGAATCAGGTCACCATTGTCGAACAGCAGGCTGTTTTTTGCCTCATCACGCGCTTTTTTGATCAGCGTGGCTGTTTTGGCCAAACCATACTCGTCCGTCTCTTTGTCAGAGTAGTAGTCATAGTTAATCAGATTATCATGAATGTCTGTTGTTTCCATGATCCGCAATTTTACCTTGGCAGCATCTGCAGCCGATACAGGTACCGGAAATACTGCAAGCACGTTTAATGCAACCAAAGCGGCAGTCAGGCTTGATAATACTTTCTTGTTCTTTCTCAAAATAACCCCTCCCGGTTATGTACATTGAATCATGCCTTAGTATGCAAACGAATAGGCGCAGAAATAGGATAGATTTCATGGGTTGTGCGTACTGGAACCCCGGTCTCTACCAGCAGAATTCCAGGTTAGTTTATCTCACATGAACATCTATTCATATCTGTGCGTATCGTTTACATTCCAAATCATAACGCAATGTGAAGCGGTTGAAAAGCATTATTTTTTACTTTATCCGCACATACTAAGCTAACTTTACATAATCATGCGGAATTTCGACATTTTTCTCGCTACTTTTGTTAATATATAGTTTACGTTTAGTGTTAAATACGTATATTACATACGGCTTACATGTATATCCAATTCAACCTGATCATTTCCATAGAAAAACCGTGAAGCCACTTGGCATCCACGGTTAATATGTCCTTTTAGATATAGCTGGGGCCGATCATCCCTTCTACTCCAAAAGGTACTTTATTGAGTTTGTGTTACTGTTCCCACACCTGATGTTCATGATCCTTGCCTGTGTATTCAATGCGCACCGGTGTAATATCCAGAATCACATAATTCGGATCATTCGGGCCGTCAAACCATGCTTTCAGTTCGTCATTCCATACTTCTTCGCGCAGGTTCTCGTTCTTGGTCACTTCACAGGTTCCCTCAATCTCTACCACTTCTTTGGAGCCACCTGCCTCGTAGCCGAGCAAAAGACTTACATTCGGGTTGTTCTCAAGCTCCTCCACCTTATGGGTACGGCGGTTCGTCGCCAGATGAATATTCATGCCATCGTTAAAAAGCGCCATATAGCGGGATTTCGGTTTACCATTTTCCACAGTCGAGAAGCTGCAAAAAGGATTGTTTTCCAATGCCTTTACAATGTTTTGTTCCAGTTCAGTCTTATTCATGGGACATGCTCCTTCCGGTTTGGGGGTTAGTTTTGATGAGCATATGGGCAATCGTTACGGTTACGGATCGTTCTTTCGATCGCTGTTGTCTCTAAATTTTCTTGATTTGATCTTTATAAGGTTATAATTCAGAGACAAACGCGACCGCTCACGCTTCTTCAGAATCGATTCCGTCCCCTTCACTACTTCCCCAGCTCTTCAAATCTGGGATTGCTAGGCCAAGTGCATTAAATATGCTTATTAATCGCCCTTCTTGTGGGCTTCCTCAGTTCTTCATGTTAGCGCATAACCATCGGCCTGCTTATATAAGTTGTTGTGACATAAAAGCCTGTACTTATAGTGTACCCACCCCACCTATGGTGAATCCATGAATCCGTTCTTAAACGTGACAATATTGGAAAGAATACTAGTTCAGATCCCCCAGATAAATCCGTGATGGCAACCGCTTCAGCAGCAATTCACCAATGGTTTTGGGGTACAGCCGGACTGCAGGCAGATCTTCAAGTGCGATCCACTCCACCGCGACCTGATGATCATCCGGATTGGAGCCTTCGAACACTGTCGCCCCTGCATCCTTCAGGGTGCATTCGAAATAAAATTCAACCTGGTGGACGTCTGCGTCCCACTCGGCAAATTCATGATTTTTTCCGATATACTCACGGATATGCAGCAGCTCTCCCACCGTCACTGCCTGTCCAATCTCTTCCAGACACTCGCGGGCAACCGCATCCTTGAGTTCTTCGCCCTTCTCTTGTCCTCCCCCGGGGAAAACATAGGCTGTACCGTATTGATCCTCCAGTCGAATCACAAGCAAACGTCCATCCTGTACAATGACCGCCTTAGCTGAGTTGCGTATGGGTTTCATCGTGTTCATCTACTCCTATTCATCTCATATGTATTGCCCAGATGGTCCGCTTCCGAACCATTCTTAAGGTGTTCCGGCAGCAGCGAGGATAATCCCTTCAGCTTCAAGTCGCATGCGGATCTCCCTCGCAAAAGAAAGGGCATGCTCCCCATCACCATGTATACATATAGTCTCAGCCTTTAGGGGAATCTGTGCGCCTTCCGTGGAAACAACGATTCCTTCTCTCACCATACGCAGAACTTGAGCCAGCGCCAGTTCCGTCTGCTGAATGACTGCCCCGGCTTGACTGCGAGGTGTCAGTTTCCCATCCGAACCATAGGTACGATCTGCAAACACTTCGCTCACACTGCGCAAACCGATGCGATCCGCTGCCTGTATGAGCTGGCTGCCTGCTAGACCATATAAGTACAGCTCAGGCCGCACGTTGTAAACAGCACGGGCAATAGCTTCAGCAAGCACCATATTCTCTGCAGCCATATTGTACAAAGCGCCATGTGGTTTTACATGATGCATGCAACCACCGTATGATCGGACAAAGGCATCGAGCGCGCCAATTTGGTATACCACCATGTCATAGGCTTCCTGTGGTGTAATTTCCATACGTCTCCTGCCAAATCCCTGCAAATCCGGCAATCCGGGGTGAGCTCCAACCGCAACCTGATGTTCCAGGGCCCGCTCCACGGTTGATCGCATGGTCCCCGGATCCCCCGCATGGTATCCGCAAGCGATATTGGCGGAAGTAATCAGCGGCAATACCGCTTCATCCCACTGCATTCGATATACACCATAACTTTCGCCCAGATCACAATTGATATCCACCGTCTTCATTAATAGCCCTCCGTTTCAATCAATCTTCTGCGGATAAATGCTGCACCCAATTGTAACTCCCGTTCCTGGTGAAGGAACAATTGCTCAGCTTCTTCATGTGTAATTGCCTGAAAAGCAACCCGTGTCCCTGGCCTCGCCTGGGCCAATACCGGCAAATCCACCCGAGCCACCTGAGCAATGACAGGATATCCTCCAATGGTTTGATGATCTGCCATTAATATGATAGGCTGACCATCTGCAGGCACCTGTACTGTGCCGTAAGTAACGGCTTCCGATAATCGACTGATGGGTTGTTCAAGCTCCAGTCTCACGCCTTCCAATCGATAACCCATCCGATCCGACTGGGGACCAATAACATATCGTCCATTATAAAATTGCTCCAGGCCAGACCGGGAAAACCTGGAGTTATCCATGCCTGGCATAACACGAATCACAGGCTCGGCCTGATATGAGGGCCATTCCCTGCTTGATAGAAACCACGCAGCTGCCTTCATTGGTAATTTTTCTATTTTCGCTTGCCTCAGCAAATGATTAAGCATGGCTTGCGCTTCAGGAGAGTCCTCTCCCGTTGGAAACATATCTCCTGTACGCAAGGCACGGCCGTCCAACCCACCCATACCTGTTTTGAGATCCGTACTTCGACTTCCCATAATCTCAGACACCACAATCCCGCCAGCAATCGCCAGGTATGCCCTTAATCCAGATCGGCACTTTCCAAATTTCAATACACTTCCAGCCGTTAGCGCAACCGGACGCCAGAGCGGAACCGGCTGGCCATCTACGGACGCCGACAAGTCCGCTCCACATAAGGCGATGAGGTGATTCTCTTGAAATTGGAGCTCGGGTCCCGACATGGTCATTTCCAGTACGGCTGCACTACGGTGATTATTGACCAGCATATTGGCCGCTATGGCGGCAAATGCGTCCATGACCCCGCCGGTATGAACTCCATGCCGTCGATACCCGTATCTTCCTTCATCCTGAACCGTGGACAACAACCCTGGGCGAATGACTTCAATCCTCATCCTTCGCCCTCCTTCCATTCCTTATAATCCTGCTCGGTAATCGGTTCAAAACGAATCCGATCCCCTGCCTGGAGCAGGCTTGGCGGATCTTGTTCAGGGCGAAACAGCGTCAGAGGAGTTCGTCCAATACATTGCCATCCACCAGGAGTGGCTACCGGGTAGACTCCGGTTTGCTCGCCGCCGATTCCTACGGTTCCAGCCTCCACCCGCAGCCTAGGGGTTGCCCTTCGGGGTGTAGCAATCCGTTTAGATAAACCACCAAGATAGGGAAATCCCGGTGCAAATCCGATCATGTGAACCAGATACTCCCCCGATGCATGGATGGCAATGACTTCATCTGGCGTCAGCCCATGTTCATCTGCAACATGCTTCAAATCAGGCCCAAATTCACCACCGTAGCAAACCGGAATCACAACGGTTCTGGCGTGATCATGTACCGATTCTTCCAGCATGTTTAACCGGGCTAATAACATACCGCACACCTCTTGATAAGGGGAGGATAATCTTGCTCCTTTTCCTGCCGTTGATACAGCAGTCGCTGCAATAATTAGTGGATCATAGAACAGTGCAACTGATGCAAACGATGGCACCAACTCGCCCATGCCCGAAAAAGAATTTTGTTCCAGTAAAGTACAGACCGAGATCACTCTGCGATGAACCTCATCCGATATCGTATCTCCACACCGAATCATTACTCCAGCCTCACCCAGTGGAGACAGCATCTCTTCTGTCCACGAATACTTGGTTATGCTCACGCCATCGCCCCCCCTTGCCGGCAAGTTTAATCGCTTTTCGTTTTATTTCGGATTTAGATGCACACTGCAATTGTACAGTTCACATGCCCAAACTCCGGCTTTCTTTTTAATCCGGGTAATCGAAGTGTTGGACAACTTGGTACTAATATCTAGCGCAGGGACCAAGCCTCTGAGGGCATTCCGCAGAATCGCGCCATGACTAACCACAATCACTTTGCCATTAGGGTGCGCCTTACAAATATCTTCGATCGCCGCACTGCCGCGCACAGTTCCAGCCTCTGCAGCTTCCCGTCTCAGCTCAAGGCTGCTCCAGTCCGCGCCCCATTTGGCTATACGTTCTGCTTCCGTAGTTCCTTCCACTTGTCCACCGCCCATCTCACGCAATCTTGGGTCCAGGTGAATCTCGTTAATCCCCAGCCGCTGTCCAATGATCCGTGCCGTCTCACTTGCCCGCTCCAAGTCACTCGCATATATCGCATCCCACGACTCTGTACTCAGCCTTTCAGCAAGCAAAACGGCCTGTTCTCTCCCTTCCTGATCCAGAGGATTGTCCGTCTGTCCCTGGGACCGTTTTTCCTTATTCCACGCTGTGCTTCCGTGACGTATTAATGCAAACTGTGTCATAATGTTCCTCACTTTGTTCTGTAATAGGCGTTTAATTCATGTTTATCGATCAACCCTTGCCTAACTCATCCTTGGTAAAATGCCTGCGTGCTTTCGGCTTGGCAAATTTGCCGTCGTTGTATCCTGCGGACCCATTCCTTGGAATGGAAAGGCTGTTCCACGGTGTTTCTTTGAGCATTTTGGCCGCGTAGATGATCTGTCCCACATGGTATGGATAATGCGCCAATTGCCGTGAAATGGCCTCCATGATGGTATGTCCTTCATTGCGGATGTATATGATATGTGAGAGTTGTTCCGGTGTAAAAGAACGAATGGCATTCAGCAAACAGTTCCAGCCTTCTTCCCATTTGTCCAGCAGTTCTTCGCGGGTGGAGATGTCATTCACGAATTCGGCATCACGCTCCCGCCATGGTTTTTCTCCATCCGTTATGAGCACGTCCGTCCATCGGGATAACATATTGCCCCACAAATGCTTCACAATGACTGCAATGCTGTTGTCGTCTTCATGCCATGCCTGAAATAACTGCTCGGTCTCAAGCTGCTCCATTGCCTTTTCTCCGAGCTGCTTATAATACTCAAATTGCTTCTCGGCTGTCTCCAGAAATGCCTGATTCATATTCATATCCAATATGCCAACACCTTTCTGTATCAATGATCGCGTTTCAGGGATTGCATTACTCCGGAAAAGAAAGTACTCCCTCTTTATTGGGCTCAAAAGGAATAACCTTCTGCACCGCATCCAGATTAAGCTCTCCATAAATATGAGGGAACAGTTCGTTCAATTCATACAGGTCTTCATATACAAGTTCAGGCTTCAATGCTTTCTCATCAATACCGAGCAATAGCAGATCTGTTCGCCCGGCGTAATATTGTGCGGCTACCCATGGAATTTGCTCCTTGGTGGAACAATGAATGAACCCATCCGTCTTCAGGCTATCTGGTGCGTACACGTTCTCCTTGGATACCTGCTCCCATACCGATCGGGAAATAATACTGTAGATCATTGTTCCGCCTCCTTATTATTTCTTCTATGTACTCTGTGCATCATTGAACGTATTATAGATCATCCCGGATACGGGAGTACAATTTCTGATCCGTGAACACACCTTTGATCTTCAATTGTTTGCGAAGCAAGCCCTCATATGACATGCCCAGTTTCTCCATAACCCGTGCAGATCCGATATTGCCTGCGTTGCACCTGCCTTCCAGCCGGTTGCAGTCCAATTCCTGAAAGCAATAATTGACGATGGGCTGCATCGCTTCGGCAGCAATCCCTTTGTTCCAGTGGGCGCTGGCAATGGCATATCCCAGATCAGCACTCTGCATAAATTCATTAAAATGAAAAATCCCTCCTCGACCTATCAGGCGACCGTTATCTTTCAGAACAAAGCCCCACAGATACACCAACTTCTTCTCATAATTGTCCAGTGCACGTTGAATGTATTGAACAGACTCATCCACTGTCTCATGACAGTTCCACAGACTTTGCGCACTCACTCTTGGGTCGGAGGCGAATGCAAAGTAATCCTGGGTATCCTCCAGCGTAAGACGTCTCAGCCTCAATCTCTCGGTTTCGAATTCTGGTGCCTCGGCAAACAGCTTCTCGATATTCATATTAACGCCTCCTATTACTTAGGAAATAATGATCTATCACAAACATGCACATAATCCCTACCGTGTACCTGATTAGATCTGCCACCAGAAATCCGCGTCCCAAGATCAGACCTCCGAACATTGTTGAACGCAACTCATTAAGCCAAGGCGTCTGGATCATTTGTGAGAACTCTATCGCCGAGCTGAATATTACGCCAAACAAGATGGCCCAAACCCTGCTGTGACTGATCCAAATCATACGTATCCCAAAATAGACCATGCCTGCCCACAACGCATCGCCAGCATGTTCACGCAAGAAAACAGGCAGCATTCCCCCAAAATGCCGGGAGGCTAGCCCGGCTGCCATTGTAATTACTGCCGCAATAAGATACATCAACCTTCCTTTAATCAACATCACCTTCTTAGATGTTTGAATTCCAAATGTACTCCCTACACATGAGCCTGTTCTTCAGCCGCCCTCCCCTTTTGATCGGACTTCAGATGGTAGCCTGCTTTGTACTTTTCACATGCACGTTGCTTCATGCCTTCAACCCGGGTACTCTTCTGAAACGTTAGTAGGGAAACGATGGATAGCAAAAGATACCCCAGGTAAGCCAGATCATTCAGATCCAGGTTTGAGCTTACAAATGTAGCTTTCATGTAATCACGTCCATTCCGTTCTTAATTTCGTGTATACAGCCGCCACCAACCTCTGGGTGACTTCGAATTTTGGTATCTAAAAAGGGGCGTATATCTACGCCCCCCCTCTGCTGTCCATTGCATTAATGAAAAATAATGGTGTCAATCGCTATTTTGATGAGTTATTTTACCGTTACCGGTATCGTCACTTTCTTGTTGTTCCATTTGGCCGTTATGCTTGTTTTCCCTTTGCCCACAGCCACAACTTTGCCATTCGTTACTGTAGCTACACTTGGTTTCGTACTGCTCCAGACTGCACTGTTTGTAACAACCGTCGTTTTACCAGTGTCATATTGAGCCATAACCGTTAGCGTAGTGCTTCCCTGTGGGGATAATACAAGCTTCTTCTGACTTGGAATCAGTTTTTTGAGCAGCGGAACAACAGTAACTTCTGCCTTTATTGTCTGATTTTGATAGGTTCCTGTCAAGGTCGCCTGACCTTCCGTCAGCGTTTTGACCGTCCCGTTTTTAACGGTTGCCACCGCATTATTCGATGAAGTCCAGGTCACCTGCTTCGAGAGATTAATGGTTTTTCCATTTGCATATGTACCAATAACCTTCAGTGCTTTGGATTTCTTGATATTCAACTGCATTGCAGTAGGAGTCACTTCAACTTTGGTAATAATGTCAGTGATAGCGACAGGTACTTTAACGGTTACTGAACCGTATTTGCCTTGTAACAGCACTCGGCCAGGCGTATTGCCTTTGATCTTTCCATTTTCCAGCACAGCCAAATCATTCGATACCGTCCATACGATCTCTGACGTTACATCTTCTTCTTTGCCGTTCGCACGTACAATGCTGACTTTGGGTAGCGTGCTTTCACTGCCTTTGACAAAACTGTACGATTTGGGCGAGGCTTTTATGCTTTTGATTTTCTCGGAAACCTGAACAAGGATCTGGGCCTTTGCTCCATCGACCTCGGCATATATGGTTGCCTCACCAGCTGCTACCGCCTTTACTTTACCCTTCACAAGGGTTGCAACGGCTGCATTACTCGTAGACCATGTGACACCTGCAGTTACATCCTGCTTGTTGTCAAACCCTTCCACTTCAGCCATAACCTTAAGCGCAACGGTCTGTGACACACTTAACTTTTGCGGACTGCTGTTGGTAATTTCAATGGAGGTCACGTCACCCGCAGCAGCCAGAATGTGTGACGGAGCCAGTACGGTACATACCATGATGAGTGCAAGCAATCCTCGAAGTGTGATTTTGATTCTGTTCATTTCAATCTCCCAGCTCCTATAATCCAATATTTTACTTCTATTATATTATATCGGAGATGCAAAGCATAAAAGTGAATATTATAGCAATAAAATGATAAAAGGATTGAGATTCGACAAAGAATACAGGTGAACTATGGAACATATAGAACTGGCAGCTAGGCTTGAACAAGAATATCTTTAGGTAACAGACCATATGTTTGATTAAACGGAACCCCATTCAGGGTTCCGTTTGCTTTTACAATTTTTCACAATACATTACTTCTGGTTTTCTTCATCTAGATTCGGCAAAATCAAATATTCAGCACCATTCATATAAGGCTGGAGAGCCGCCGGAATACGGATGCTTCCATCCTCCTGCTGATGATTCTCCAGCAAGGGGATAAGGATCCGCGGCGAAGCTACGGCTGTATTGTTCAGTGTATGGCAGTACGCCAGTTTACCCTCGGCATCACGGCAGCGAATATTCGAACGACGCGCCTGAAAATCATGCAGGTTTGACGACGAATGGGTTTCTCCATAAGCCCCCCGGCTCGGCATCCATGTTTCAATATCATATTGTTTATACGTTTTCTGGGACATATCTCCTGTGCACACCGCGACTACCCGATAAGGCAGCTCCAGCAACTGCAGCAACTCTTCAGCGTGCCCGGTAATTTCCTGCAGCATGCGCTCCGATTCCGCCGCATCTGGTGCACAGAGAATGACCTGTTCGACTTTGGCAAACTGATGAACCCGGTATAACCCTCGCACATCACGACCGCCTGATCCAACCTCACTGCGGAAACATGTCGATGCGGCAGCCAGCTTGATCGGCTTCTGTACATCCACAATTTCATCGGCATAATACGATACGAGAGGTACCTCCGAGGTTCCGACCAGCCACTTACCCTCGCCTTCCAGCTCGTAGACCTGATCTCGTCCTGTCGGGAAAAAACCCGTGTTCACAAGTGCATCCTCCCTGACCATTAAAGGCACTTCCATAGGCGTAAATCCATGCCTCAGGAGCAAATCCAGCGCAAGCTGCTGTACAGCCCGGTGCAGAAGAATCCCTGCCCCTTTCAGGACATAGCTCCGTGTTCCACCGATCTTCACCCCGCGCGGAATATCGATCAGATCGTGGAGCTCCCCGAGTTCCACATGGTCCTTGGCTGTGTAATCGAATTTAGGTGTTTCTCCCACGCGCCGCAGCTCCACATTATCCTCGTCGGATGCTCCGTTCGGCGTATCCGGCGATACAACATTGGGCACCAGCCATTGCAGCCTGGTCACTTCCTCCTGCACGTCCGCAAGCTTCGCTTCGACCTGTTCCAGCTGCTCATTAAGCTGTTTTACCTGAATCCTCAGTCCTTCGGCCTGATCCCGATCCCCGGATTGCATCAGTTTCCCAATATCCGTTGATAATGTGTTTCGCATTCTGCGTCCTTCTTCTGTCTCCTGCAAAAGCGCTCTGCGCTCCTCATCCAGTTCCAGCAATGCATGAATGCTAATATTGATTTTCTTCCCGTCGGCCGCTGCCTGCACCTCATCTGCATGTGCCCGAATCCACTTCATGTCCAACATGGTCACCGTCTCCTTTGGCTGTAAAAATGCAAAGAGCGCCCTCATCCCTTGGGACGAGGAGCGCTCTGCTCGCGGTGCCACCCAACTTGCCGAATCAGGATATCCTCATTCAGCCTCTTGGTCCGCGATAACGGGCGGTTCCGGTTAACTTGGGGATATATTCGCTCCCCTGGCGATAACGCCTCCGAGTTGGATGCTCTTCAACGGCATGGTTCCGATCTGTAATTGTTGTGTCTCAGTATATACGAACGCCGGACCTAATTGCAACCTTCTGTATCGATCCGGAATTCATGGCATAACTTAACATGTCCTGTTATGATAGACTTTGTCTCCAAGATTGCGCTTTATTGTGATCCTCATTTTATGTATATAGGTAGAAGGAGTTCTTTATGAAAAAATTACTTTGGATCGGATGTCTATCCTATTTCCTGATTGGACTTGCCCACGTTGTGCTCGGTTCCATTCTGCCGGTTGCACTTGAACATTATGGCAAGGATTATAGCCAAGGCGGAACGCTGATCTTCGCTCAATTTGCCGGATTCCTGGGTGGTGTATTGTTATCTCCATGGCTGAACAGACGCTTTGGTAAACGGGGAGGCCTGTTAATCGCCACAGCACTGCTCTGTATCGCAGAATTATCCTATATGCTGCTGCCACCGTGGGGCTGGATGTACGTCATCGCACCCGCAGCCGGCTTTGGATTCGGAATGGTTGAAGCTGTCATTGGTACCATTATCATTGCTGCAATCAAAGACAATACAGCCGTTGCCATGAGTCGACTTGAAGTGTTATTCGGGATCGGGGCGATGGTCATGCCGCTCATTGCCAGCGGTCTGATTGCTGCCGGATACTGGCGCCTTTCCTTTCTCGTTGTTGCGATCTGCGCAGCGCTGACCTTTGTTTTCTGGGCGAAAGGATCATTCGGTGAACTCGATAAGGTTCTAGAGCGACGTAGTTCTAATAACGGTTCAATACATGCCCACACTGCCGGGGCATCAGGTGAGATGCATCCCGTAGCTGTCAGCACACCCGGTCCAACCTATCGTGGCCGTAACATGACTCTTCTGGTATTATTCGTGCTTTTCTTCTTCCTTTATGTTGGTACGGAGATGAGTCTTGCGAACTTCATGCCAGCGATTCTGATTGAGAAAATGAACATGAAGGAAGCCGGAGCAGCGCTTAGTGTCACCTGTTTCTGGATTGCCATGTCTGTCGGACGACTCTTCGCCGGGTATATCGCAGAGAAATTCCAATACCGCGTCTATGTCCTGTACAGTTGTCTCGCATCTGTTCTCTTGTTAATGGTATTTCCATTTACAAACCAAATCTGGTCTGCGTTTCTCATCATCTTGCTGCTTGGACTTGCGATGTCAGGCATTTTCTCCATTGCCCTTGTCTTCGCCAGTAAACTGTTGCCCGGAACAGAAGAGTCCACACCCAGCATTTTGATTGCCTCAGGTGGGGTTGGCGGTGCCATTCTGCCTTTGACTACGGGATGGAGTCTTGATCATCTGGCGGTTAATCAGTCTGCATGGATGCTTGCCATCTTTGCAGTTGGCCTGCTTGTCATTAGCGTAATCACGTATCAATGGCAGAACAAACATATAGCGAATTCTGCGACTTAACAGTTCTGTGTTGATCCAGTTCTGAGGATTAGAAATACCTATTATTGAGATTGAGATTGAGATTGAGATTGAAATGTCTACTGTCATGACCTGACGGTGGACATTTTTTTGTAGCGTTACTCTGTTCTAACGAACCTAGCACACGCTATCCCCCTCCATTTCTACATGTTTGAGATCTAACGAATCCTAGAGCCGTTATTTTAGGTAATTATCTCAAATTCAAGGTCTCGTTGCAGTTTCTTAGCATAATAACGCCGCTGAGATTCGTTAGATTTTTTATTCCCTAAAAACTGGCCTAATAAGGTGTTCTCGATTCGTTAGCGCTGTAATTACGGGGGCAAGTGCCCCATCTTTGCCTCTGATCACCTTAAATCAAAGGAAAGAATACGATCTATTCTCATTTGCACAAGATTGCCCAGGAAATACTTATGGCCAACCGAATCACACACTTTTGTTAACAACAGGCATTACAGGCCCGTTATCCTTGATGAATTTACCGAATACATATCGCACGAGGGGCCCCAAAATGATCAATTGATATGGAAGCGCCAGGCTAAAGTTACGAGCAATTGTATGGAGATACGTACGGAGTACGGATGACCCACTTAATTGATCCGCGAGATATGCCGAGATCATTCCATACAAGGACATGATCAGAACCATGCCAATCACCATAAAAAATGACATAGCAAGCACACCCAATATCTTATTGGACTTGTCAAAGGGCAAGGAGAATGCAATCTTTCTCGCCACAGGGCCAACAATGAAAGACTCCACCAGAAACGCGATGACAAAACATAATATGAATTGAAGCAGTATCTCAAGCGGGGACATCTTGCCGAGTAACCCACTGTGCCATAGATTGAAGAACATCATGACCAAGACCATTCCTGTGCACATCATTAATCCGAAAATAATTTGTTCCCTCTTGCTTGTTGGCAATTCTCTCATCCTCTCTGTTTACCTTCGTAATTATAGAGATGAGGAAACCCTCCACATAAGTGAACATTCTGTGTCCAAATTAAAATTTGTGAAAGTAGCTATATCTATTAGCTGGTCATGTGCGGGATTAATTCCATAAGGAATAGTGTTCTTTTCTATCCTACAACATAAATTTCCAGAGAAAAGACAGTTTGGATAAAGCTGTGATTGCCATTCGTTTGATAACAGAGCCTTTCTGATTCGTAGATTCTGCTGGATGCTCACCTTTATTCACACGCGTACTATGTGCACGTTTGATATCCATAGCCTCTGTTAGTTCGTTGGCGAATGCAGAACCAGAAATGACCACAGCAGATTCGGTATTTAGAAAGGCGGATCTGGGATCAAGATTATACGAACCAACCATGCTGAGGTAATCATCCATGACAAATGATTTGCCGTGTATGGAATAAGGGCCTTGGTATTCATAAATGGCCAGACTGGTATCAAGCAACCGTTTCTTAGAGCTTAAGTATCCCGCGAAAGCCAAAGGGTTAGGGGTCTGCTGGATTGAATTGGTTAGCATGACCCATTCTGCTTTTGGATTCATCGACAGATGTACTGCTTTCTTCATTTTCTTGGTAGGAATGGCATATGGCGTCTGAAGGTACACTTTCGACTTTGCTTGATTGGCGAAATGAACAAATGCTCTCCACATGGTCGGGTCTTTATACAGCCTTTTGATTGGATTGTGAATGAAAGCGACGTGGTCGGAATGAAGAGCTCCTTGAGCCCATTCCTTCGGCAACACTTTAACAAAAGGATCGCTCTGAGCCCGGGCTTTTTTATATAACTGAGCCAGCCGAGCCAGCTCTTTTAACCCCTTTGCATGATGCTGACGTTTTGCATGTTTTTCTGGTTTGGTGAATGGATGATTCCATAACCGATCTATATATTTTTTCATTTCAACAACCGTGCTGTTCGTATTATGCTTTGGATTGTAAACAAGGACATCCCGATCGAATACATAGTCTTTTTGGGGTTGCAATGCCATGTATCTATCACCAATATTTTGGCCGCCAATGATGCCATATGTGTTGTCCACAAGAAAGATCTTGTCATGCAGACGATTATGCCATGTCCATGGCATAACTATGTTGAGTGGTTCATAATACCTTAACTCTACATTGGGGTGAGCTGCAATGGCATCTGGAATATCACGCAATTCTCCGCGCATGTTGTGAAAAATCCCGTCTAAAATGATTCGAACATGAACACCCCGATCAGCTGCATCGAATAAAGCAGCAAAAAAGAGTTGAGATGTTTTTCCTTTTTGGATGGAGTAATAAGCCAGGTCGATGCTTGTTTTCGCCTCTCGAATGGTCTGGATTCTCACCTGACCGGATTGAAAGCCGTCCTCCAAGAGCAATACGCGATCTGTCGTACTTCCTGCGGTTAACAATTTTTGGATATCCGTATTTTCAATAGTAGATGGAGACGGAACCAAAAATAAGAGGTAAGCTGTGAAAAAAACGTAGATACAATAGGATAGAATAATTGCGAATATGGTTTTAAGGATCATTCAGTACGCCCCCATATGTAAAAAATAATTATTTATATAGCAGTACTATCTCCTTTTGTATCTAAATTATGTTGTTTAAATGAATCAAGCGACTCCGGTCAAGGTCAAACGATCAAAAGCTGATCATTGAAATAGGGAAAGCAGCCCTTATGCGACGAGATATCAAACATTGGATTTGATCCAAGTATTTGTTGGGAGCCGCCTTATATTATTCGCCACGATAATTATTGAAAATTAAACAGGCTGTTATACATATGTATAACAGCCTGTTTAATAAGTTCATACGTATCCCATCCAGTTCCTGACTGGACACGTTCCACCCGCTGGCCTATAATAACACCTAGTAATGCCCGTAACTTCATAGTTTCCCAGGGGAGTCGGAATTGGCCGGCTGAGAGTGTATCCCACGAAGATACTAACCCTTAGACCTGATCTGGATCATGCCAGCGTAGGAATCGGAGTATATTGAATAGGCCCAGCCATGTGCTGTACGCCACCTCTCTAACGCCTGCACGCGTCCCGGATTTCGGGACGCTTTTTTTGATAATATCAGAAAGTACAGGCTTCAAAGCACCACTTACCCACCTACCTGATATTGCAAGAAAAACTGCCGCCAAATCGGTCTGGCTTCTTTTTTTACATAAGATAAGACATTTTTCCTAATTTCTTTTTTGTATAAAAAAGGATGCCATCCGGATCATAGCTGGTATAAATCGAAGGATTTATGCACCATGCTTGGATATGAAGCCAAGGAGTACCCCGTGCCACTGGCCGGACATATGAAGGAGAGAAATCAAGATGAGATGGCGTAAAATGATCGGCCTCCTGCTCTTGTGTGTGACACTGGTCACCGTCGCTGCATGCGGCAGCCAGGAAGCATCACCCACAGGACAGAACGGCAGCAGCAACACTGAAAACACCAATGAAGGGGATAGCGCAGCACTGAAGGATGTCAAAGTCGTGCTCGACTGGACCCCAAATACAAACCACACTGGCCTGTATGCCGCCGTGGATCAAGGTTTCTACCAAGCGGAAGGCTTGAATGTTGAGATTGTGCAGCCGGGTGCTGGGGGAGCGGATACGATGGTTGCGTCGAACGAAGTGCCTTTTGGCGTAAGTTATCAGGAGAGTGTAACACAAGCCCGTACACAGGACGTTCCGCTTGTCTCCATTGCAGCCGTCATTCAGCATAATACGTCCGGATTCGCCGCTCCGGCGGACCGAAACATTAAATCACCCAAAGATTTTGAAGGCAAATCCTATGGCGGCTGGGGTTCCCCTGTGGAAGAAGCAGTCATGCAATCCATAATGGAAGGCGAAGGCGCCGATGTGTCCAAAGTGAAAAATATTAATATGGGCGATGCCGACTTTTTTACCGCAGTGAAACGGGACATTGATTTTGCCTGGATTTTCTACGCATGGACCGGAATTGAAGCCGAGCTGCGCGGAGAACCCATCGACATGCTGTATGTGAAAGATTATTCTGACGCGCTGGACTATTACACCCCTGTACTCGTTACGAACGAACAGACAATTCAGAACGATCCCGAGCTGGTTAAGGCGTTTATGAAGGCCACTTCCGAGGGGTACCAATACGCCATTGATCATCCCGAAGAAGCTGCGGACATTCTGATCAAGGCTGTACCGGATCTGGATAAGGACCTTGTTTTGGCAAGCCAAAAATGGCTCAGCCCTAAGTACAAGGACGATGCCCCGCGCTGGGGTGAGCAGAAACAGGAAGTATGGCAAAATTACACGGACTGGATGTTCGACAAAAAACTGCTCGATGAGCAGATTGATGTATCCCAGGCGTATACGAACGAATTTTTGCCTCAATAAAATACAACTCAACCCGAAAGGAGCCGTGATCTCTCATGGCAAGCACACTGCTTAGCATTCAGGTCATTCCCAAAACGCCAAATGGTGAAAATTCATACCCTTACGTGGATCGTGCCATTGAAGTTATTCAGCAATCCGGTTTGAAGTATCAGGTCAACCCGCTCGACACCACGATGGAGGGAGAACTGGAGGAACTGCTCGAAGTTGTCCGCAAAATGCACGAGGTGCTCGTGGAGGCTGGCAGTCCAAGCATCATCTCCCAGATCAAAATTGCCCATAGCCCGAACGGCTTCAGCATGGATACTCTGACGGAGAAGTATCGCTAATGCATACCTATTTCAAAAGTGTATGGCCGCCCATTGTGGCGGTTATTCTCTTTATAGCGATATGGCAGGGCGCGGTGTCCCTGTTTCACATCGAAAAATGGATGCTGCCCGCTCCTTCCGACATCGCACATGAAGCGGCATCCCAGGCAGAACGGCTCGGCATGCATGCATGGGCAACCATTCAGCTCACGTTGATCGGCTTCGCGGCAGGCACACTGGTAGGACTGCTGATTGCGATGGTGCTGCACCTGATTCCATTCCTGAAATCTGCCCTGTATCCATTACTTATCCTTAGTCAAAATATACCGACCATCGCGCTTGCTCCGCTCTTGCTGATCTGGTTCGGATTCGGGCTGCTGCCCAAGCTGATTACCATTATCCTGGTCTGCTTCTTCCCCGTTGCTGTTGCTGCCATGGATGGCCTGACCCGAACCGATGCCGCAATGATGAATTATATGCGCATGGCGGGAGCAAGACGCGGACAGATCTTCTGGAAGCTGGAGCTGCCGCACGCTTTGCCCTCGATCTTCTCCGGTGTCAAAATTGCCGCCACGTACAGCGTGATGGGCGCCATCATTGCAGAATGGATCGGATCGGATAAAGGGATCGGCTATTATATGATGCTTCAAAAGTCTGCCTACCGAACAGACCGTCTATTCGTTGCGATCATGATTATTGTAGCGCTCAGCCTGCTGCTCTTCCTGTTCATTGCCCTGCTGGAGAAGCTGCTCGTTCGCTGGCGACCACAGAAGCGTTGAATCGCATCATAAGCAATATACAAGGTTAGGAAGTGAATGCGAGATGACACTCAAACAAAACGAACAGGCGCAATCTGTGCCAAGCGGAAGTGCCACAAATAAGGGATCAAATGAAGGATCACTCACTCCCTCTCCTGCTGATATTTCCGTTTCCGGGACAAGGAATCTGCCTGCACTGGAAGTGCAGGACGTTCATGCTTCATTTCGGGAACGCAGGAGCAAGCTCCCGGTCCTGAACGGATTGTCCCTGACTGTGGAGCAGGGCGAATTTGCAGCCATCGTTGGTCCTTCCGGCTGCGGCAAGAGCACGTTGTTTCACATCATTGGAGGCTTGCTAAAACCGCAAGCAGGCCAGGTCCTGATGAACGGACAGAACGTTACCGGACAGCGGGGTAAAATCAGCTATATGCCACAGCAGCCTGCTCTCTTCCCATGGCGTACCATTGAAGAAAATGTGCTGCTTGCAGGTGAAGTATCGGCAAGTGCTCCGCCCAAGGCAGAAGCACTCACGGAAGCACGGAAGTGGTTGACCAGTGTTGGTCTCGCCGGATTCGAACAGGCCTATCCGCATATGCTATCGGGCGGCATGCAGCAGCGTGCTGCATTTCTTCGCGCCCTGCTCAGCCCACAGGAACTGATGCTGCTCGATGAGCCCTTCAGTGCGCTTGATGCATTGACGCGCAGCGATATGCAGCGCTGGCTGCTCGATATCTGGGAACAGAACCGCCGCTCGGTGCTGTTCATAACCCATAATATCGAGGAGGCACTGCTGCTTGCCGATCGAATCTATGTGTTATCCAATCGACCTGCTGCAGTGCTACAAGAGGTAGATGTTCCTTTTGGCCGTCCAAGACGTGAAGAAATTACGGAAGAACCTGCTTTCCTCGAACGCAAACGACAGATTTCCGAGTGGATGAGAGAAGAACAAAAGAAAGCCCGGCTATCTCCATAGTACGGGTTTTTGGTTATATTTATCTAAAGCGGTGGTCCAGTTCAGCATCCTTTGCGTATCACTATTCGAAAGACAAAAGACTACAAGGGGGCACCTCCATGCATACTCAAGCTTTTGCACCATTAATCGATGCTCATATTCATTTTGA
Organism: Paenibacillus xylanilyticus; assembly: GCF_047246825.1. Classification (GTDB taxonomy): domain Bacteria; phylum Bacillota; class Bacilli; order Paenibacillales; family Paenibacillaceae; genus Paenibacillus; species Paenibacillus xylanilyticus_B. The sequence continues at coordinate 157,172 of NZ_JBFOLB010000006.1, forward strand.
TCAATACACGCCAGATGAGCAACGTGAGATGCTGCAATCCTTTTCGGACAAACAGGTTGAAGCGCTGATCGCAGTTTCCATGAATATGGCTTCGGCCCAGGCCAATCTGGAGCTGGCGAGACAGAATCCCCGAACCGTGTATCCGGCCTTCGGCTTCCACCCGGAACAGTCCTTGCCTGCCGCGGCAGACCAGGACCTCTTCTTCGATTGGATTGAAAAGCACATCGGTCAAGCTGCAGCCATTGGGGAAGTGGGATTGCCTTACTACAATCGCCAGGAAGCTGAACAGGCCGGGCAAGATTTTGACCAGAGCGGTTATATCGAGCTGCTTGAACGATTTATTCTGCTCGCGAAGCGGCATAACAAACCCATCGTGCTTCATGCCGTATATGAAGATGCCGACATCGTTTGTGACATGCTGGAACAATATCAGTTCAGACATGCCCATTTTCACTGGTTCAAAGGCTCTCGCAAAACAGTTCAGCGGATGGCTGATAACGGGTATTTCATCTCATTCACACCTGATATTCTATACGAAGAGGAAATCCGTGATCTGGCAAGGCAGTACCCTGCCGAACAGGTCATGGCGGAAACTGATGGCCCCTGGCCTTTTGAGGGACCGTTTCAGGGGTGCATGACACATCCCGCCATGACGAGGCAGGTCATTCAGGCCTGGAGCGAGATTACCGGCATGGAAACCGAGCGGGCAGCACGACTCTTTTACCAGAACACCAAGCGCTTCTACCGTTTGCCCTAATTCAGGGTGCAGATGACGACAACAAAAAGGTCAGCCGGGACTCCCCGGCTGACCTTCTTCTATACAACCCCTTTAGCGCTTCATAAATCCTCTGCCTTCGAGGTAAGGCTTCATTTGAAGACGTGCCGGCTCCGTAAGGCGTTTCGCCATCAACTCGGACCATGGTGTGGTACGTTCACCGTTCGTGCGAGCTTTCATGTATGCTGTCGTTGTTTCGTCGTAGCTTTCTACGCCCTGGAGCGTCTGCTCGGCATCATAGCGATTGCGGTGAAGCACCGCTTTTAATGGCAGACGTGGGCGAATTCCGGTTTCCTGATCGGCTACGCCGATACACATACCGAACACAGGGTAAACTCCTTCCGGCAATCCCAGTAATTCAGTCACTTCCTCAATCCGGTTCCGCAGCCCGCCAATATATACAATCCCGAACCCAAGCGACTCAGCCGCCAGAGCGGCATTCTGGGAGGCCAAGGCCACATCGATAGTTGCTACCATGAAGTTCTCTGTGGAATCGGCATAGGATTCCTTCTCTGGCAGGTGGCGCCTTGCCGCATCACTCAATCGGTACAGATCCGCACACCATACGAGAAAAACAGGACATTCTTCCACATAGACTTGGTTACCTGCCAATGCAGCGAGTTTCGATTTTAGTTCCGCATCCGTCACGGCAACGACGCTATATGCCTGTACGCTGCTGGATGAGGAAGCCATCTGCCCGGCTGCCACAATTGCCGCCAGCTGTTCCTCGCTTACCGGGTCCGGCTTGAATTTCCGCACCGAGCGGTGTTTCATCATCAATTCAATCGTTTCATTCATGTCTATTCACTCCCAGTCCTCGTAGTACGAATTCAATCGTCTGTTCAGCCAGCTGATCTGTATCCATATCCTCATAGTTAAACGTAAACCGTGAGTTTTTGGCACGTTTATGTGCCAGAGCCACACCCATGACCTGAAGCATTGCATAAGATACGGAATCGATCTGGAATATCCCTTGGTCCTTGCCTTCTTGCAACAAGTCCTTCACTTTGGTCCATACAGGATCCAGGAAGCGAAATACGGTAGCCGTGCGATGGGTATTCAGCGTTATTTCAAGCTGTACAATATCGCTCATCTCCCAGTCATTCATCGTGAACTTCACGACTTCACCTACAATTTTGGTGATACCCTCAACAGGGGACATGGACTCCGCAGCCAAATCATTCAGCATATGACCAGGAAAGAAGTGCTCGAATATGGCTTCAAACACCTTTTCTTTTCCGCCAAAATGATACGAGACCAGTGACACATTGGCACCTGCCTCATCACAGATTTGACGAACACTTGTCCCGTCATACCCCTGCTGTGCAAAAAGTTTCTTGGCTGCAAGCAAAATCCTCGTTTTGATATCCAATTCCGGTTCCGTCATTCCGTTCGCTCCTCTTGTCCGTTCTTTTCTATGCTCCAGCTTCCCGGGCTGCAGCCAGGCTGTTCTCATCTATTTATTATGAAAGTTTGTATATCAAAGCGCAAGGCACGTTCAATGCCATGCCAGAGCAGCAACTGTTCGTCTGATTACAACAGGCACCCCGATGAAATTCACCGGGGTGCCTGTTCCACTGCTATGAAGTCAGGTACAACTGTAATGTTAGTTATTCATTTGAGCCGGGCTTGGTGCAGCCGCTGGCATGCGGTGTTTTTTCAACAATGTCACAACTAGGGAGAGTGCAACCGCGATGACCAGGACAATGGCAACAGAGCCTGCTGCCGACTGAACTCCAGGTCCACCAAGTTGAACGCTCAGAATACCCTGAACCGCGTACGTTGCAGGCAAATACTGTCCAATTCCGCTGTAGAAGCTGTTAAGCAGTTCACGCGGCACCATTGCACCGGAAGATACCAGCTGCAGGGACAGTGAGATGATGTTGAACAGGCTTCCTGCAGGTCCGAAACAGATCAGGAAGAACTGGGAGAAGAACATGAACGTGCAAAGGAACAGAGCCTGGAACAACCAGAAAGCGACGAATCCTTGAGCAATCTGTCCTCCCAGCGCAACAATCAACGATGAGCCGAGAAGGGATACAACCAGAGCGGATCCGATGTTAATCACAATTCTCGCACCGAACAGCGTCAGGCGGGAGTGCGTAGCTGACAGCATCCCCATTGCTGTCTGCAGATTCATACCCATGATCATGGCGCCGACATAAGAAGCTAGTACCATCATCATCGGTACCATCTGATTATTCATTCCATTCACGGGGTTAATCGAAGTTGTTGTTCCTTCGACCCGGGAAGCCAGGTTGGCAGCAGCAGCTGCAGCCTGATCCGCAGGTGCTCCTGTAGCCGTCAGCAGGGTCTGTACACCTTGAGCTGTTGCTTGCTTGTTAATCGTGTTTGTTACACTTTGTGATACACCTTGCATCATGCTTTTGATCGTAACCGGGTTAGCCTCGTTAATCGTGTACTTAATTTCGGCTGTGGAACCCGCGGTCTGAAGCAGCTCGTTAAAACCTGCCGGAATATTCAGCACCATGTGCACTTGGTGATGATTCAATTGATCCAATGCTTCAGCAGAACTGAGATCGGATACCGTGTGGAAAGGCAGTGTTTTAGCCATACTATCCGCTATCCCTTGGGACATTTCTCCGTCCTCATTCACAATCGCAACCGTCAATTCATTCGTGCGGTCGTTCACGCCGGAATATGCAGTCATCCAGATGACACTAAAGATCACTTGGAACATAAGTGCCGTAACGATCCCTACAATCACTGGCGGTTTTTTCAATAAAATGCGTAATGCCTGTAACATGAATAAGGTCCCCCATTACAAAATAGTTCTAATTTGATTTAAACGATCGTTTGAATCAAACAATTGTTTAAATTTTAATGGCATATGTCACTATTGTCAACTGATTTCTGAAATGTTCAGAAAACATAATTTACATTTCACAAATAGTGCTGCACATTTTCATAAGAAGACAAGAAAAAGCACGGCTCGCCGCAGCAAACCGCGCTTCCTCTCTTAGACATGTGACGACAAGGATGCAGCCCATGACCACAGCCTATTTGTGATTACGTTCCAACTTCAACCGTTGCAGACGCAGCGAGTTCAGCACAACGGATACCGAACTGAATGCCATGGCTGCACCAGCCAGCCAAGGAGCCAGGAAACCCACTGCCGCAATAGGAATACCGATCACGTTATAGCCAAGGGCCCAGAACAGATTCTGCTTAATATTGCCCATGGTGCGCCGACTCATTTCGATCGCATCCGCAATACTGTTCAGATCACCACGCATCAGCGTAATATCCGCCGCTTCCATCGCTACATCTGTCCCCGTGCCGATCGCCATGCCGATATCTGCTGTAGCCAGAGCAGGTGCATCATTGATCCCATCGCCGACCATAGCCACTTTGAGCCCGCGATCCTGCAGCTTCTTCACTTCTGCTGCTTTGCCCTCAGGCAGGACCTCTGCCAGGACATTATGGATACCCGCTTGTTCCGCTACAGCACGAGCAGTGCGCTCATTGTCCCCCGTAATCATGATGACATCAATACCCATGGCCTGAAGACGCTGAATGGCTTCTCGTGATGTATCCTTGATCGTATCTGCTACAGCCACTGTACCTGCCCAGCGGCCATCAACCGCAACCAACATCGCCGTGCGGCCGCGTTCCTCCAAGTCGTTCATCTGTTGAACGGTCGCCTCCGGAACCTCCACATGAGCATCTGCAAGCAGCCGCCGTGTTCCAACCAGAACTTCCTGACCCTCGACTCTGGCCCGAACGCCATACCCCGGCACGTTCTCAAACTGCTCCGATTGGGTTAAGGTGTGTCCTTTGGCTCGAATTCCTTCTACGATGGCTTCCGCCAGCGGGTGCTCAGAACTTTGCTCTGCTGCTCCAACCCGTTTCAGCAGTTCGGCTTCTGCCCAATCAGGTGCTGTGATTACATCCGTCAGTACCGGTTTGCCTTGAGTGACCGTGCCTGTTTTGTCCAGCACAACCGTCTGAATCTGCTGTGCCGATTCCAGATGTTCGCCGCCTTTGAACAGGATGCCATACTCAGCCGCACGCCCTGACCCGGCCATGACTGAGGTTGGTGTCGCCAGCCCGAGTGCACATGGACAGGCAATGACCAGTACGGCAATCGCTTTTTCAAGCGATCCGGCGAAATCACCGGGACTTGCGAACAGATACCAGATCAGGAATGTCAATACAGCAATCCCGACCACAATCGGGACAAAGATTCCCGAAATGACATCTGCAATTCGCTGAATGGGCGCTTTGGAACCCTGCGCCTGTTCAACCACTTTAATGATTTGAGATAACGCCGTATCTGAACCGACTCGGGTCGCGCGCAGTCTCAGTGCACCATTTTTGTTCAGCGTAGCACCCGTAACAGCGTCACCAGGCTTTTTATCGACAGGCAAACTCTCGCCGCTCAGCATGGATTCATCTACTGAGGACTGCCCTTCTTCCACGATGCCATCCACGGGAATGCTATCCCCTGGTCTTACCAGAACAAGGTCACCTACTGCCACGTATGCTGCAGGTACAACCACTTCCTGCCCGTCTCGCATTACCCGGGCTTCACGAGGAGCGAGTTCGATCAGGCTTTTAATGGCCTGCGACGAACGGCCTTTCGCTACGGCTTCAAACCATTTGCCAAGCAAGATTAATGTAATCAGAATGGCACTGGTTTCATAATAAAGTTCTACTGAAGGCATGGTGGCCATTGTGTTCGTCCCCATCCCACCATGATCCATTGTCGTTGAGGTTACAAATCCACTTGTGAGGGTCAGGTACAGACTGTAGAAGAATGCCGCACTTGTACCCAGAGCGACCAGCACATCCATATTGGCACTGCCGTTTCGCAAGGCCTTGTAAGCCCCCACGTAAAATTGCCATCCAATCACGAATTGTACCGGTGCAGCCAGCACCAGTTGGAACCACGGATTCATAAACAGATCAGGCACCCAGATCCAAGAAGTGAACGAGAAATGACCTACCATCGCCCATAGCAGAGGTATCGATAATAGAGCGGATATCATCCACTTCCATTTCTTGCGCTGCAGCTCACGCTCGCGGACAGATGAGGTTTCTTCCTGTGTCTGCTGCAATTCTGCTCCGTAACCAAGCTGTTTGATTTTGGCCGTGATATCGGAAGGTTTCAATGCTCCGGCTGCATATTCAACATGCCCTGTCTCCAGCGCCAGGTTTACATTCGCACGCGATACGCCTGGCAATCGGGAAAGCCCCTTTTCAATTCGGGCAGAGCATGCGGCGCACGTCATACCCGTAATATCGAGATCAACAGACTCCGTCACTGTACCATAGCCAAGCGCCTCCACCTTATCCCGCAATGCGCCTAGACTAACAGCTTTCGGATCGTAGGTCACGCTTGCTTGCTCTATGGCGAGATTGACACTGGCCTGCTGAACACCTTCCATACGTGATAATCCCTTCTCAATCCGTGTGGAACAGGCCGCACAGGTCATGCCCGTAATCTGCAGCGTTGTCTTCAAACCATCCGGCTGCAATCCGGCTCCTGGTGTATTATCCGTTGATGATGATTTATCCATGATGTCGGTCTCCTTTCATACTTGAATCGTCATCCTAAGGTACCCCTATGGGGTATAAAGTAAACAAAAAATCAGGCTTAAACGATGCACCTCTCGTGATCAACGCCTGTCGGCACTTTGGACTGAGCCATAAATCGAGAGAACACCGTTTAAGCCAACTTCTTAGACTACATCGTATCCTTGATCTTCAATGGCAGCCTTGATCTGCTCCACATTGACTTGCTGTTCATCATATTCCACTGCAACGGTTCCTGCTGCCAGATCCACTTGTCCTTTGGCTCCCGCACTTTTCACAGCTTCTTCGACTGATTTTACACAGTGGTTGCACGACATTCCAGTAACATTCAGAGTAACGTTAGACATAATTCATTTCCTCCTTGGCATATATAAATGATTACTTCTTTCTGCAAATCATTACTTCATCAATTTCCTTACCGTAACCAACAGCTCATCTACAACCTCGTGTTCCCCCGCTTGGATCCGTTCAACGATACAACTCTTCATGTGACCTTCCAGCAGCAGTTTGCCCACTGAATTGAGCGCAGACTGCGCAGCCGCAATCTGGGTAAGCACATCGTCACAATATGTGTCCTTCTCGATCAGTCCCTTGATCCCGCGAATCTGTCCTTCGACACGGTTCAAACGGGATATCAGGTTCCCCTTCATCTCCTGCGAGTGATGGCTCTTACGCACATGCTTCCCGTCACTGCCTTCAGAATGACATGCAGCCGCTTGTTGATCGGGCGGTACAGCCGCTTCCGGCTGGTTCGTTACCGATGGTTCCAAGGGTTCCTTGGGATGGCTCTGATGATCCATCATGAACACCCCTTTTCTTCGTTCTTTTCACAGTGTAACATACCCCACGGGGGTATTCAAGCATTAAAAATAAAGTCTTTATTTTGCGAAAAAAGTCCTCTTCTAATCCCTTATTTATTATAAATTGTGCAAGAAACCGCTACAGTATGTACTCCATCCTGCTGCTTCGGACAGACAGACCCATTTGTTCGTAGAAGGCCTGCGCACCCGTATTAAAAGTAGATACCGTCAATTCGACACTGTCTGCCTGGAGCTCCCTGCCTAAATCAATTAGAGCGTGCATCAACTTCTTCCCTGTCCCCTGACCCCGCTGACCGCTTCCAACAACCAATTCATTGATATACAGTATTTTGCGATCACACAGCAGATCCACATTTTGAATCCAATTTAACTGTGCACTTCCGTAACCAAAAATTTCACCTGTGCTTGATGATTCGGCAACATAGAGATAACGCTCGTCCGTTTCTAGTAACTCTACAAACTCCTGCTTCTCCATCCTGGGCTGCATTGTTCTGTACACATCGGGCCGAGCCTCCACATGCATTAGATGCAATTCATCCATTAGCAGCGATACACCAGGATAGTCTCTAGCTTCTGCCTTTCTGATATGGATACGATCCACTCTCATCACACCTTCCTTGCTTGAATTCACATTATTATATAACAAAATAAAGCAGATACCTCAGGCGGTATCTGCTTTGGTTAGAAACGACTCATTCGTTTCGTCTTATTCTTTGGAGGATTTTCCCTCATCAAATGCAACTGGAGATGGCTTCGCAGCCCAATCATCCGCTTCGGGCTCGATATCCACGCCGTTCATGATTTTCTTTTTCTCCATCAAGGAATCCCCGTCTTCGTCCAGCTTGTTGCGAATTTCCGCCTCATCTTGAGGTTGATTATTCTGTGTCATTCTAGAGTCCTCCTTTATATTTCATCATCATAATGATGTTCCTTTATATAACTTACCCAATTTTTTCATTCCCATTCGCAATGATGCTATTCGAAGTCCACCTGTTTGTCCAATATGACTTCTTCTATCTTATGTTCCAGCTCCGGGATTGAAGGGATCAGTGAGAATTGAATATTCTCCAGAGTGGAAGGCAGGGCGGGTACCACGCGAAAACTCATTTGTGTCTCGCCACCCCCTCCACGACTGCTATGTCTCATCGACATATAACCCTGTCCACTAATAATCTCTAGTGCCAGATGTGGTACCACATGTACACGCTCAGCTTCCTTCCCCTTATATTGAATCTCCAGATGAACTATACTCTCTGTTTCATATTGCATGGAATGGGTTATGAGGTACTCACATGAATCGATTACTGCTTTCTTCATAATCGGCACCACACCGATCAATGGCAGTTCTTCGCGCGGAAAGAAATGTCTCTGCGGCATAGGTTGAACATTACGGAGAACATAACGGATGTCTTCTTCCTTCATATCCAGTGATGTTACCCATTCATCAATAATCTCTTGAGGCGGATGGTATTGAACCGCTCCCGTTATATTTTTCCGTCCAGCGACCAGTCTAAGCAGTTGTTCATCAATCTGCCGCACCTCATCATTATATTCAAAAGGAATTGCACGAAATTCACTCCACCCCATATTCCATTCGCCTCCTGTTTAATGAAATTCCATTATGTATCCGGTATAAGTCTGCGTCCAAGTTCGTGACCCAACATAACAATGGGCAGAACTACAAGTCCCACTGGTATGCTTACCAATACCTCCCCCCAAGTTACAATTCCCTCGTTCAGAAATCGGTAAAACAGATACATGCCGTACGGCAACGTGATACATACTGCGCTGACTACCCCCGGGGTGTACATTTTCAGGTACAAGCTTTGCCCGATATGTGTAAATACATGCAGCAAAAAGAGTGTATTAAAAGCCAAAAACATAAAATAATGCCCATACTCCGCCGCAATATACACAAAGGGTATGAAGACGACAAATTCCAGCAGTACAGCCACACCGAACTGGCTGCTGTTGATCCGCAGCATGGATTCCAGACGTTTGGAGATCCTTGGCGAGACACGCTGGAGAACTTTTATTTTATTCTTCCGAATCCAGGGACCTACCCAAATGATTTCTTCGAGATCATGAAGCAGAAAAGTGACAAGAAATAACCAGATGAGTGTTGTAAGCGACATGGGTTAATGAAAACACCTCCTCGTTAGATCATGTTAAATTCTGTATGCTCATAAACTAATTCGCTACTCCACGCCTTCTCCCCCTTCTTGGCCAGAAATTATAATTCATTCACTTAATAACAAAAAAGTGGCGAGCCTCCCGCCCAGCTGGAAAGCTGGATCGAGGAGGTTCACCACTAGCTTTTATATTTTTGCGACTTTGCTGCCCTTTACCTTCAGATTTACGAGCAGAATGCTGGCTATAATCATGACCAAACCTGCGATCAGATTGACCGTCACCGATTCCCCAAGGAACAGCACACTGCATAGCAGGGCAATCAGCGGAATCAGAAATGTGAAGGACCCCACCTTGCTGGCTTCGCCGGAGCTGACCAGTTTGAAGAACGCGAGCCATCCCATTGCAATGACAAACACCGAAATGAACAGCATATCCAGTATAAAAGGAAGTACCCACTGCACTTCAGCCCAGCTCTCTGTGGCTGTACCCGTCAACGTCAGGACAACCCCGCCAATCAGAATCGGAATCGCCGTCATCCAGATCCCGTCCACCTTCGTTGATGTTCTCTTCATATATACGGTCCCAATCGCCCAGCTGATCGCACTAAACAGTCCAAGCATAACCCCTTCGGGGGATACTTTGCCTGTCATGCCGCCGATGCTGATCGTCGCCACACCGGCAAACCCGAGAACCAGTCCGGCGATTTTCAATCCATACATCGACTCGCCCAGCCACAGCCAGGCCCCGATCCCGAGCAGCACAGGCTGAAGAAACACGATGGAGGAAAATAAACCTGCGGGCACTTCCGTCAGGCCAACGGTCTGAAAGCCGTAGAAGAAAATAATGTTCAGCACCGCAGAGATAGCATAGATATGCCAGGTTTCCCGGAGCCGCAGCGTTTTGTACCGTGGAAAAGCATAGATACCAAGCAACAGTCCGCCAATTAACAGTCGCATGCCTGCAAACAAAAGCGGTGGTGTGAAATTTAACGCATATTTGGTCAGGGGCCAGTTTACTCCCCACATAAGTACCAGAAAAGCAAGGACCCAGCCTGCTTTTGCACGTGATAAAGCCATAAGTTAACCTCTCCTATCCGTTGATCGTTTCCGTGTCTCCATGATACAATAATCACCGAAATAATTGAAATGCATGTTAATCATAAGGAGCATACCATATTAGTTATGACCAATTCACAATTACAGTTGTTCGTGAAAGTTGCCGAGACCGGAAGTTTCACCCGTGCAGGACAGGAACTGAATATGACGCAGCCTGCGGTCAGCCGGGCCATCTCTTCTCTTGAAAATGAATTGGACGTCACCCTGATCATACGGGATCGGCGGAACGGCATTCTACTTACCGATGTGGGGCAGCGAATATTGGTCATCTTCCGTCGGATCTTGCAGCAATACGATAAAGTCCAACAGGTTGTTGCGGCTGAAAAAGGACTTGAGATTGGTACCATTCGCATTGGTTCTTTTCCCATGTCATCTGCCCATCTGCTGCCCAAAATTATCCGCTCCATCCGTGACCGCTATCCGCACATTGAGTTTGAGCTGCATGAGGGAAATATTCATGAGATTCAGGAGTGGCTTAATTCACGCTCTATTGATGTTGCTCTCATTATTGTGACAGATAAGGAACCATTGGATAGGGCTTATGAGACGCTGCCGCTGTATAACGAAGAGATGCTGGCCGTGTTTCGGGAGGATGAGCCTTTTGCGGATCAGGAGATCCTGCCGGTGAAGAGGCTGAACCAACATCCGATGATTATATGCAATGGCGGATACGAAGTGCCCATTGTGGATTTGTTCAGACGGGCGGAAGCGGAGCTTAAATTCGGGTTTATTGTTCATAACGTCAACACTTGCCTTAGCATGATTGAACAGGGACTGGGTACCGCTTTGCTGCCTGCCATTTCTCTTTCCTGGCTACCTCCTGGTGTAAAAGCAGTCCCTACTGAACCGAAGGCTTATCGCAATATTGAGATTGCTGTCCCTTCCCTGGTGGAAGCTTCCCCGGCATCCCGTTTGTTTATCGAGACGGCGCAGCACTTGTTCGGGAAGTAACTCGCTATATATAAAAAAGACGTTCACTAAGGTCATACAACATGACCAAGTGAACGTCCCTTTTTCAAACCAACCATTTCAGATGGAGCTTTACTTCACCTTACGTTGCACCCCGATGAGCGATGCCTACGCCTGATCTTGGCGTGCGAGCGCAGCAAGCGCACGCAGAGCCGCATTCATCTCGTGTTCAACTGCATGTGCTACTGCATCCGTATGCGGATCATACTCGGCCGCCAGATCGCTGTCCGCGAAACCATCGATCGCCACAATCGCTCCGGCACGTGCACCGCGCAATGTGCTGACAATATAGAGCGCCGCAATTTCCATCTCAGCTGCAAGCGCACCAGCCTGTTTATACTTGCGGTGAGGAATCTCCTCCACCCCTGTGAAGAACGCATCCAGTGTCACTGTGATGCCCACACCGACTTTGCCTGCAGCGGTTGCCGCGTCCGCATTCCCTTTCTCCTGTGCAGCTTCAATCAGCGCCTGTGTAACTCCGATATCAGCAACCGCAGGAAAACCATCCGGTACCAGTTGGCGGGTTAATCCATCCGAGCGGACCGCTGCCGTACTGACAATCACGCTGCCTGCCGGGTAATCCGCAGTATACGAGCCTGCTGTTCCGACACGAATCAGGGTGGTCACCCCAGCGCGAATCAATTCCTCGAAGCAGACGGCTGCCCCCGGTGAACCAACGCCATGGCTGACAACAGCCATCTCCACGCCTTCATACAACCCAACGAATGTGCGATATTCCCGGCTGAACGCCAGTTCTCTTGCCTGCTCCAGCTTGCGGGAAATCTTCTCGGCACGTGCCGGGTCACCACAGACGATGGCATAAGCAGGCATGTCTTCCGATTGAATCTGCAAAATAGGCATCAACATATTAATCAAACTCCTTCTTCGTCCATTCGTCTTCCGGAATCGGCAGATCTTCGCCCGAGAAGCGCTGCTCCTTGAATGGATCGGCAAAGTGGTGAAACCCATTGCTCTCCCAGAATCCGTTACGATCTTCTGTCATGAATTCCAGACCGCGTATCCACTTGGCACTCTTCCAGAAGTACAGCTGCGGCACCACCAGGCGCAGCGGGTAGCCATGCTTCGGTGTAAGCGGCTCGCCGTTATATTTGAAAGCAAGCAATACGTCGTCGTGCATCAATTCTTCGAGCGGAACATTCGTCTCATAATCATGATCGGCATGGATCATGACATATTTGGCCTCGGGTTTGACCCCCAGGAGCTTGATGAAATCCGAAAAACGAATGCCTTCCCACGGTGTATCGAACTTCGACCAGCGGGTAACGCAGTGGATATCGCTTACGGTATTCACCTGCGGCATGGCCTGAAGCTCAGCGAAGGAAAACACTTTCTCTTCCTCTACCTCGCCGAACACTTTCAGGTCCCACGTGGACAGGTCGTATTCCGGCACTTCACCTTCATGCAAAATCGGGAATTTCTCGGTTAGCATCTGTCCCGGCGGCAGCCGATCTCCATGCTCAGCACCCGCTTTGGGTGCTGGAGTTTTGGTTTTTTTCAGACGTTCAGCCTTGTTATGCAATGTTAACCCTCCTTCGTTTTACATTAACGCGAGCTTCCGCCCGCTTTCAGTGCATCTTGCGCATAGGTACGATCTTTGAAAAAGAACATTGCAACCAGCGTCACAATATACGGCAGCATCAAGGTAAAGTGCGTTGGCAGGGAGAAGCCCTGCAGACGAATGCTGAGTGCTTCCATGAAGCCGAACAGCACACTGGAGCCCATTACACCAAGCGGATTCGCTTGTCCAAGCATGGTAGCGACCAATGCGATAAAGCCACGGCCTGCGGTCATACCCTCGGTGAACATTGTAACCTGACCCAGAGACAACTGAGCGCCAGCAAGGGCACACAGGATACCGCACATCAGAACTGCACCATACTGAATGCCGCGCACCTTGATACCGATGCTCTGCGCCGCGATAGGATTCTCACCCACGGAACGCAGGCGGAAACCGGACACACTTTTGAACAGATAAAATTGTAATGCAATAACGAGTATGATTCCGAGATACACGAGCGGGCTATGCCCCGAGATTACGTCGCCAACCCAAGGAATGTCCTTAATGAGGGGAATATCCCATTTGGGAAGTCCCACCATGTCCTTGTCGTAGTATGCACCCTTCACATCAAAAATGGCCCGTAGTGCAAAGGTCGTTAATCCTGTCGCCAGGAAATTCAATGAGATCCCGACCACGATGGCGTTCGCCTTCAGATTAATACTGATAAAGGCAAAAAGTGCCGAGAATAACATTACGATAATAATGGAGAACAAAACGGCCAGAAGTACGTTGCCGAACAAATAGTTGCCAACGATCGCGGAGAAAGCGCCGATCAGAACGAGTCCTTCGAGACCCACATTGAAGAGGCCCACACGGGAGCATAACGCCCCGCCGAGCGCTGCAAGCAGGATCGGAGTCATAATCCGCAAGGTAGAGCCAAACATGGCTGCATCAAACAGTTGCTGCATTGGACTTTTTCTCCTTTCTCCGCTTCAGGAATGAATACCCGATCTGGGCTGATACAAATAACGTCAGCACGGCCTGGATCACACTGCCGACTTCAAGTGGGACATCCGTATTCCGTTCCATGCCCATTGCGCCTGTCTGCAGAGCAGCAAGCAGGATCGCCGCTACAGCGGTACCTAGCGGGTGCGAGCGGGCAAGCAGTGTCGCCATGATACCGCTCCATGCATAACTTGCAGAGGACAGTGATCCGTCCAAGAAACGGTACTGCGTTCCCAGCACTTCGCCAGCACCCGCCAGACCCGCCAGTCCACCACTGATCACCATGGACAGCATCATCATCCGAATCCGGCGTACCCCGCCGTAAGTCGCGAACGACGGATTGCTTCCGAGCATGCGAATCTCATAACCGGTTACGGTTTTGTGTGTGAACCAGTAGATCAGAATCGCAGCTACAATGGCAATGATAAATCCGGCATGAAGTCCCATGCCCTGGAAGAGCTTGGGCAGCCAGACAGTCTGATCAATCATCGGAGTCTGAGCCATTGCTGCGGATCCGGTACGATCTTTGAATGGGTAGGATACCATGTATCCACCAAAATAAATGGCAATATAGTTGAGGAGCAATGTTGTAATCAACAGGTTCATGCCAAACCTGGCATCCAGCCAACCTGCAAACACCGACCAGATCCCTCCGGCCAGGATTCCCGCCACAATGGCTGCAATGCAGACAAACCAGCCCGGGCCTGGCAGATAGAGCGCCGTCAGCGCGGCACTGAGTCCCCCGAGAATCATCTGGCCTTCCGCTCCCATGTTGAAAAATCCAGCACGGAATGCAAGTGCTACGCCCAGTCCAGCAAGTATAATGGGTGTCGAACGAGCCAGTGTATTGGTGAAGAAGTAGAAGTTGCCGAAGGCCCCTTTCCACATCTCTGCGTACGTATCCAATACATTCCCACCTACGACCAGAATGGCCACAGCTCCTGCAAGCAAACCGATCAATATGGCAAGCAGCGGCTGTACGAGACCGCGAAGTGTTTCTTTTACCCGATTCATATCCGCTCTTTCCCTCCTGCCATCAACAAGCTAATCTGTTCTTCTGTGGCTTCGTCCGCCTTCAGTTCCCCGGCGATCTCACCTTCATACATCACAATGATCCGATCGGATAATTGCAAAATCTCGGACAACTCGGAGGAAACGAGCAGCACGCCAGCACCTTCATTGCGCTTGCGAAGCAGCTCGGCATGGATTGTCTCCATTGCTCCGATATCCACACCCCGAGTAGGTTCCGCCGCAATCAAAAACGGAGCATCCTGCGCGAATTCACGCGCAGCAATCAGCTTCTGCAGATTACCTCCGGACAAGAACTGTGCCTTCGTCTCCGCTGAACCTGTCTTGATGCTAAATTGCTTAATCCAGCCCTCCACCATGGCACGTGCGGCCTTGGCCTTGATGACACCCCTCGTCTGTAGCCGGTGATGATGTCCCATGAGTCCGTTCTCACGAACACTCGCGTCCTTGGCCGCTCCCCACATATACCGATCCTCGGGAATGTGAGCAAGTCCATGCTCACGAATGCGGCGGACAGGCCAATTCGTTGTATCCTGCCCTGAGAGCAGAACACGGCCGCTGTCTGCATTGCGCAGTCCCGCAATGACCTGGATCAGTTCGGATTGACCGTTACCGGAGATGCCCGCAATGCCAACGACCTCACCTTTTCGAACTTCCATATGGATATCTTTAAGCGCTGACCGATCCTTTGCTCCGGACAAGCTTACTCCATCCACCTGAAGTACCGCTTCTGCCGGAACGGATGGCTGCTTGTTCAATCGTATTAATTCACGGCCAACCATCAAGCGGGATAACTCCTCCACATTGGTGTCCTTCGCTTCCAATGTTCCCGTTATCTGACCATCTCGAAGAACGGTGATCCGGTCTGCTACATCCATGACTTCCTGCAGCTTGTGCGTAATCAATACAAACGTCTTGCCCAGCTTGGCAAGGGATTTCATATTCGCCAGCAATTCTTTGACTTCCAGCGGTGTTAATACCGCTGAAGGCTCGTCCAATATGATGATATCTGCACCCTGATGCAGCACCTTGAGAATTTCCACACGCTGCTGCAAGCCGAGAGGACACTCGGATACTTTTTTCCACGGGTCAACCGGCATGCCATATTTCCTGCCTAGTTCGTTCACCTGAGCGGCTGCCTGTTTACGGTCAAACACGCCCGCTGCCGCCGGCTCGCGGCCAATGACAATGTTTTCGGCCACCGTAAAGGAAGGAAACAGCATGAAATGCTGATGCACCATGCCAATGCCGCTTGCCATGGCCTGAGACGGGGTGGCGAAGCTCACCTCGCGCCCGCGGACTTTGATCGTACCTGACGTTGGCTGCTCCATTCCGTAGAGCATGCGCATCAGGGTTGTTTTACCCGCTCCATTCTCACCAACAAGGGCATGAATCTCTCCCTCACGCAAATTAAAACGGATATCCCGATTGGCGGTGAAGCCGCCGTATTTCTTCGTAATCTGATCCATCTCCAACAGCATATCTCGCGTTCGCTCCTCTCGGTCGATATAAGTTCAACTAAAGATATTACACTGGCCACTACGATGACAGAACAACCTTCAGATCACTGTTATCCCCAGATTTTTTGATTCCTTTTTAAAAGGGAAAATCCGCAGATAAACACGAACGCTCCGCTTCTTCAGGTTTTTTCTGTCCTCTGCCGTTGTCTTGTAAACTAGTTGAACATATATAGGTTATTTAATAGCAGCAAAACCGGCTGCCTGATCGGGCAGCCGGCTGATCATTACAATTCCATGAAACAATCAATGCTATTGTTGCAATGGATCTTTCACAACGATTTTGCCGGATACGATATCATCCTTGATTGCTTTCACCTTGTCGATAACCTCTTGTCCAACAAAATCACTCAGTGCGGACTCGCTATCACGTGTAACGAAAGTCAAACCAACACCATCTTCTTTCAGGCCGTAGTTTACAGCGCCTGCTTGGAAGTTTCCTTCCACAAAATCTTTCACGGTTTGATAAGCAACCGTATCTGTTGATTTCAATTGGGATAATACGATATGTTCCGGATCTTCAACGGTACGGTCTGTATCCTGGCCGGAAGTATAGAAGCCTTTTTCCTTCGCTGCTTCAAATACGCCAAGGTCGCCTACAGCAGATGCACCAGCGATGAAGTCAGCACCTTTGCCGAATTGAACCAAAGCCAGCTCTTTCGCCTTGGCTACGTCATTGAATCCACCAACGTAGTTTACGAGGAATTCTGCATCCGGATTAACGGATTCCAGACCTGCTTTGAAACCTTCGGTATATTTCTTAATCAATGGAACGTCCATCGCTGCGATCATGCCGACTTTATCCGTTTTGGTGGACAGTCCGGCAGCCGCACCAAGCAGGTACGCTCCTTCATATTCACGGAAACCAACGCTGCGTACGTTCGGCAGATCAACCGTTGTATCCACGATGGCAAAGGACTTGTCCGGATTCTCGGCAGCCACCTTTTTCAGTGCATCTTCTGCCTGGAATGTTGCCGTAATAATTAGATCATAGTTCTCCGCAACCGCAGCACGCAGATTTTGCTCAAATGCTGCCGGGTCTGTGGATTCAATCGTTTTGGTATCTACCTTAAACTCTTCACCTGCTTTTTTGAAACCTTCATCCATTTGTACAAAGAACGGGTTTACCCCGATTTTTTCAGGAAGTACGAGTGCCATGCGCAGTGATTTTTCACTTTCGCCACCTTGGGCCGATTGTTCGTCTTTGGAAGCCGAAGTCCCACAAGCCGCCAACAAAACTGCCAACATGATGATCGATAAGACGAACGATAAGCCTCTTTTCATTTTGAAAATTCCCCTTTTCCACATTCTTTTTTTATATCCTAGCGGATACTGTCGATCCTTGTCAATAAATCTTTGAGCACAAAGACTCAAATTAAATATAATTGTTTATTTGCATGCCGGGATGCTCTGGAAAGCGCTTTATAACAGGCTTTTTTCCGTTGACATGAAGAGCTTCTCCATGCTAAAGTCAATCCAATTATTAAATCCTTATCGGTTTTGTCAGAATTATAGCGCAAACCACTTCATTTTCCAACCACATATTAAGGAGGCTATTCATTTGAAAAAGATCACCCAGTTCACACTGGCGGCCCTGCTCGCCGCTCCGGTTACCATCGGAAGCCTCAGCTTGCCTGCTTCTGCTTCCGCAGCATCTGCTTCACCCGTCACACCATCTGTATCACAGACTGCAAAAGCAACCGTATCTCCAACTCCATCTGTATACACCGAGAGTGCGGCTGATTACGCCCAGTTTCTGCAAGCCAAGTACGGCATCCAATTGCCGCAGCAGTTAACCAAGGGTGATTTCATTCAGGCCATAGCAGCCATTATTGAAGGGGAGCAAGCTGCTGAAGCTTCGGAAGAAACCAGTGACAGTCAGACCAAGGTTCCTGCCTTTACCGATCTGAGCTCGGGAGATTCAACTTATGATGCAGCTGTTACCTTACATAACAATGGTGTCCTGTCCGGAACGGAAGTTCGTGCTGATGACAACCTAAGCACCTATGCTGCCGTATTCATCGCCGTCAAGGCAGCGGGATTCAAGGAACTTGCGTATACATACCCTGAAGAAAAAACAACAAAGGCTCTCACCAAGCTCGGCATTAGCCCCGGCCGCTTCCAAGGCCAAGCTGCTCAGGAGCTCGCTGCCGCCATTGATACCGGCCTGATTCCGGAAAGTCTGTACCCTGCTCTGCGCAAGGGCGGCGCGGCAAGTTCCGATTTTGCCAACATCCTGCTTGGACGGGTATTGACCAGTCAGGGGAAATACAAGCATGAGATTGGGCGCTCTGGCGATGCCGATATCTATTCGAAACTATATGCCGCTTATCGCACAGCGGATCTGATTGAAGCACCAGAATTAAGAGAGATTGTGGATCAGGCGCTCCGGGATGACCTCGTTACAGGTTACAACCTGAAGGACAGCCGCTTCGATTCCAACTTTATTGATGAGCTGACTCTGACTTACGGACATGACGACATCAAACACGCCGTACAATTGATCGGTCTGCTTCGGAGCGAGGGCATTGACGCCGATGTGCAATTCCAGCCGAAGACATCTGCCTTCATTTATCTGAAGGAATGGGGCGAGCCCAGAGAAACACCGGATTACAAAGTAACCCAAATTGAGAACGGCAATTATATTGCTTATGCCAAGGAATATGACATTCAATTTGAATTCAACAACACGGCGGACAAAACCCGCTTCAACGACATTATTCTAAAGTACGCCAAAAAGAACAGTGACGATGCCTCTGCTCTCATTCATGCCTCTTGGTGGCAGCCGCTGTATTATTCACCGACAGCTATTCAGGACTATCCCGTTATTACCAACAACAAAATCTCACTCGGCAACTATTATGCACAATCCTTCTCATTGAAGGAGAATGCCTCAGCAATCCAGCAAGGTTTCCGGAAACTTGCTCCCAACGCCGACATTACCCGTTACAACTTCTGGGTGGATCAGCCATTCTTCAATTATCTGAACGGGGAATCGGAGTAATAGAATTAGCTTCACCTTAAATATTCTCGTATTTTGGCGTATAAACAGCCATTTTTACCGAACTTCACGATGAAATTCATCCGTTGTTTCGTAAAGATGGCTTTTCGTTTATTTTTTTGCAAAATTCTTCTTAAAAATCAACATCTCTTTGAAGGATTTACCAGTAAAAGGTCGAATAACATAGGTACAACAATAAGAGACCGCAATCAAACATAACTGTATGACAGGAGTTAATCATGGTATATGACGGCATTCTGCTCGGTTTGATCATTGGACTGTTCCGGGGCGGGTACCGGTATGGTCTCCATCAGTTCGCAACACTTCAACTTCGCGGCGGGTGGATTTTTCCCCTTTTACTGCTTGCCCAGTTCCTTATCTTTTTCTTGCAGGAGAGACTGGACTGGATTGCATCCATTAATGGGTACCTTTTTGCGGCAGTTTACGTCACAGGTCTCGCCTTTTTGTGGCTGAACCGACATCACCGAGGTTTTACGCTGATCTGGATCGGCGTGTTCCTCAATTTTATCGTCATGGCGGTGAATGGTGGACGCATGCCTGTTTCCGTGGAGGCTTCCGCTGTACTTGGACCTTATTATGTGGACATGCTTCGCGAAGGTGGAGCGGTATCGAAACACTATATGATGGATGCATCTACCCACCTTTCCTTCCTGGGCGATATCATCCCGCTCTCCAGCCCCTACCCGCGGACCCAGGTGATCAGCATCGGCGATGTGGTCATGAACATTGGTATATTCCTGTTTATCCAGTACATGATGGTGAATCGTTCCGGCAAGGCTGTACCGCCAGCGGCATCCATCCGGCCTGAAGAGATAAGGACAGACTCCAAGGAAGGGAGGTCTTTTCCATGAAAAAATTCGAAGGCATTAAATATTCCCGAATCGTCATCAATGCAATCATCGTAGCTTCTGTCGTTGTCGCGTTGACTTCGGGATACAAGCTGGGCGGCTAGTACATACTCGCCAACCAAGACAAACAGGCTGCCAGCGGCCTGTTTTTTCTTTCTGGATTTTTGCGAAGTAACTTGTTATGTTATACATCTATATAGTACAAACCGATATCTATACATCAAGAGCCGACTAAACCAAGCAGGAGAATTTTTATGAACTTTATTCGTAACCTTATCCATAAAGCAGACCGAAGCAGCATGTACGTTGTTTTGCTGAGCTGCGCAGGCATCGGTATTTTTCTGTATATGAACAAGTTATCTTACCTGCACCTCTCCACGGGGGAATGGGTTATGGTCTATACGATGCTGGGTGCTGCGCTGATCCTGGATTACTTCACCTTCCAGATTCCTCCCAAAGGCAATCAGCAGTCCATGGACTCTTCCGTGTATCTTGCCTGTATCTTCATGTTCGGCGGCGCGTTCAGCCTGTCTGTGCTGTTACCGGTTTCCCTCATTTTGTTAATCAAGGATCGCAAGCTTGCCTGGTGGAAACACATCGTTAATTTCAGCATCTACAGTCTTATGATAGCCGGAGCAGCTTCCGTATTCATATGGACCGGCGGTGTTCCGGGCACACTCGATGGGTATAACCTGCTGCCTTATTTTGCGGCACTCGCAGCATACTTCATCATTAATACGATCACGCTCGGCTTGTTCTTTCATTTCTCCACCAAGGATGCCCTGCAGCAGATGAAGCGTGCCTTCGTGACCGAGTCGCTGCTCGTGTATCTATGTACACTCATACTGGCACTGGTATTGACCATACTGGTCATCCATAACGGCATTCTGGGCCTGCTGCTCTATCTGAGTCTCAGCATTCTGTTATCCCATGCATTCAAACAGTTGTTCCTGATGTATCAGAGCATTGAAGAAAAAGCGAATACGGATCAGCGAACCGGCTTGTTCAACCACAGCCATTTCGAAAACATGCTGGAGAATGAACTGGCGGCTGCCCGTGCTGGAGGAACCCCGCTATCGCTGGGACTGATTGATATTGATGATTTCAAAAAGTATAATGACCGCTTCGGTCACCTGCAGGGCGACAGTCTGCTCGCTCTTCTGGGAGACTTCCTCAACCGCAAGACGGAAGGCACGCAGGTTACCGCGTTTCGTTACGGCGGTGAAGAGTTCACGCTGCTCATGCCAGGCATGGAGCTGGACGAGGCTTATACATTTATGAACAGGCTGCGTAAGCAGCTGAATGATACCCCTTTTGAAGGAGTCGAGGTATTTCCGCACGGCTGCCTCTCCTTCTCCGCTGGTGTAGCGCGATATCAGGTGGATATGTATAACAAATCACAACTCGTGGATCAAGCGGACAAAGCACTCTATTATGCCAAAAAACAGGGCAAAAACAACGTGCACCGTCATGGCAGCAATGACGGCATGGAGCATGAGATTGATCTGGTACAGGATGTGCGGGATATCGAGCAGCAGCTCAACCTGTTCAGATACAAGGATATCGATACATTTAAGCACTCCAAAAGAGTGTACAAATATGCCCTCGACCTTAGCGAGCAGCTGGAGCTCGACAACGTGGAGAAACGGCGGTTTGTACTGGGTGCACTGATCCATGATATCGGTAAACTTGAAATTCCGTGGTCCATCCTGAACAAAAAGGAAAAGCTTACTGCGGAGGAATGGGAAACGATCAAGGGACATGTCACCTGGGGCAAAAAAATGGTGATGACCAACGAACGTTTCACGGATCTGATCCCGTATATTGAATTGCATCATGAGCGGTTTGACGGCAAAGGATATCCCTACGGTTTAAGAGATCGTGAAATTCCCCGCTTGTGCCGAATGCTGACGGTCATTGATTCATTCGATGCGATGACCACCGAACGACCGTATCAGAAAACCAAAACCGTGGATGAAGCGATCAACGAACTTCGGGCATGTTCGGGTTCCCAATTTGACCCTGAGCTGGCGGAGCTTTTCATCCGTTACATTCAGAAGAAGACGGCGCAGCAGCTGCTATCCTAACGTTTACCTAACTACAAAATCCCTAAATAACGCCAAAGCGCTACCCCCGGTCCATTGGGGATAGCGCCATTTTCATTTTATCGTTGGATAAATCATTGAAATCCCGAGCGGTTCCTGAACCGATTCCAATTAACGAGCAGTATTCAGTTCATGTGAAGTTTGATGCAGCTCTTTGATCATCTGCTGCAAAAACATGTTATCCTGGCGACTGATTCCGTGCTGATTGTCCTGAAGAAGCATTTGATGAATATTCTTCTTGAGCAACTCACTACGACGTTCCAATACCTCTTGATTCATGTTGTTGCGTTCACTCCTTAACATGGTTTGTCATAAATTCACGTTCTATATAAGTATAAAGAACCTTCCTCCTCAGGGAAAACGGGCACAGCTCCCCTCTCCCTCATACATCAAGCCTCACACTCCGTGACATTCTGTCACGACATGTCGTTCTTAGATATCCTTCTATATACTCCCTGATCCACCCACAAATCCTTCGAGACCTACAGACTAGGTGCCGGGGACAGGTTGGGTTATAATGGGGCATAGATTCGCACAAAGAGTCGATATCAAAGGAGTTCTGGATGCATGTCCTACAAACAAATCAAGTGGATGATCCTGCTGATCCCCACATTAACCGTTGGTCTATGGGAATACATACGTCACCAATTTTTGATGCCCTATCTCTCCATGGATGCGGGAAATTGGCTGACTCCCGTTATCGTATACCTCGTTAGCGTCACCTTGCTGAGCCGTCTGTTCAAGATGCTGGAAGGCGCAAGAGCAGCGCTGGAACAGGAACGCGCCTCCAAGGCCGCTCTTGAGGCGCGCGACCAGCTGGCTCGCGAGCTTCATGACGGCATTGCCCAATCGCTCTTTCTTCTGTCTGTCAAAACCGATAAGGCCGAGCGTGGATTGGCCGGCAGCGGCCACGAGCATGAAATCCAGGAAATTCGCAAGACCGTGCATGAAGTAAATGCCTATGTCAGGCAGGCCATCGCACAGCTGCGATATGTCCCCGGGAATGCTGCCGTGCTCACAGGGGCCTCTCTACATGAGCAGGCCGAATCATTAATTCAGGAAACTGTACCGGGAGCCCGGATCCATTGGGACCTGGATAGTACCTTTTTTTCACCCAAAGAACAAGTTGAGCTCCTTGCCTGTATTCGAGAAGGCTTAATTAACGTACGTAAACACGCCCAGGCCACCGATGTGCGGGTGGAGGCAGAGGGCAACCCCCTCTCCTGGTCTGTTTGCATTCAGGATAACGGAGTAGGAGTCAGTGGCGATCCGATGCATCTTAAGGACCGGTATGGATTACGGATTACGAAGGAACGGGCCATTCAGATGGGCTGGTCCTTTACTTTGGATTCCAAACCCGGCTTAACAAGAATGACGATTGGTAAGGGGGACGTTTAACATGGAACATGTACGTGTACTGGTTGTCGATGACCACGCCCATGCGCGTGAAGCGATATGCAGCATTCTATCGGAAGACCGTCTGTTTGAAGTGATTGGTACGGCATCGAATGGACAGGAAGCACTGGAGCTGACCGAACAGTGGATGCCTGATCTCATCCTGATGGACGTGCAGATGCCCGATATGGATGGATTGGAGGCTACCCGGCTCATCAAGCTGCGTTTCCCTTACGTTATCATCGTTATGGTGACGGTCTCGGACGATGTAACATATCTGTTCGAGGCACTGAAGCAAGGGGCACAAGGGTATTTGCTCAAAAACCTGTCTCCCTCCACATGGCTTGAATATCTGCGCGCCATTGTGTCAGATGATGCACCGCTCAGCAAGGAACTGGCGTACCGGATACTGCAGGAGTTCCCTGCGCCACGCAGTGAAGATGTGCCGAATAACCCGCTAACTACGCGGGAATTGGAGATCCTTCAATGGGTATCAGCAGGTTATACGAACCGCGAAATTGCTGACCAGCTAGGTATTTCCGATCAAACGGTAAAGAACCATCTCAAAAATATTTTGCAGAAGCTGCAGCTCGAAAATCGGGTTCAACTGACCCGCTATGCACTCGAAAGCGGCCTCGCTGGACGCAAACTGCGCAAGTAGCAAGCATTCATGCTTTTGTCACAATTCATGGAATATAATCGTTTTTTTATAGCCCGATGTAGTCATACGCCGTTATTTTGGACAAAGTTATAATGGTATAGATTGTTATCGGCATCCGAAGAATAACTACAATTCTATAACCCGAGGGTGATGTTTTTTTGAGTTTAGGAAGTTTTACGATGAGATTGGGCAAACGGCACTGGGCCGTAATGGTCTCTCTCCTGCTTCTGTGTTGTCTTGTTATGCCGCAATGGGCATCAGCTCATGCTTATATTGTTAAGGCTTCGCCAGGGGAGAACGAGCAGGTGGCCACTGCTCCAGAGCGTTTGACGCTGGAGTTTAATGAATCGTTGCAGACGGCCTTTTATGATATTAAAATTACCGCCCCTGACGGTACACAGGCCGATGACGGCAATGTACGGATAGATGCAGAGCGTCCCCACGTTCTTGAAACGGGACTGCGCACCGGACTTGGCAACGGTACATATGCCGTCAGCTGGAAAGCTGTATCGGCTGATGGTCATCCCATTCAGGGAGCCTATGTGTTCCATATCGGTGAACCCTCCGGTTCACCTGCTGGTTTGGCAGATCTGACATCCGGCACAAGTCAGACTGGCGGACCGATCAAGTGGATCCTGTCCCTGACCGATTGGATCCAGTATCTTGGATTATCTGTCATCCTGGGCACGCTGGCCTTTCTGCTCTTCCGGATCGCTCCGGCATCCATGGCAAGAGAACCCATGGAAGTGCCCGGCAGTTATAAGCTGTTATGGATCAGCTATGCAGCAGCTTCTGTCGCAGCGATTATCAGTTTGCCGCTGAATACCCTATACGAGTCAGGGGTGTCTATCACCGAATTCAGCTGGGCTTTGATGGGCAGTGCCTTGAAGCTGACGTCCTTTGGCCTAATCTGGATGGCACAGATGCTCATTCTGATGCTGCTTGCAGTCACGATCCTGTCTGGATATGACCGGGATCGTTCTTTGAAGGTTCGCATCTGGTCATCTTACGGTTCACTGCTCCTCGTGCTCGGTTGGCTGCTAACGCATGCCATGACAGGCCACCCTGCCGCAGCCGAGCAGCGTGTGCTCGCCATAACCATGGACTATGTTCACCTGATTGGAGCTGCGTTCTGGATTGGTGCCCTGACGGCTATGGCGGTTTGTCTGCCTCCACTCGCAGATAAACTTCCGCCAAAAGTACGAGGAGAAGTGTACTGGGGAGCCATCCGTCGTTTCACTGCTTGGGGCATTGGCGCCGTTGCCGCTCTTGTTGCTACAGGGATCTATAGCAGTCTGGTCATTTTACCCGAACCTGCACTGACATCCCTGTTCACCACAGCATACGGTTACGTGCTGATCGCGAAGATCATCCTGCTGCTGGTAATGATCGGATTCGCTTGGCGTCATGCCCGCACGGCCAGGCACGGAAAAGGCAACCGTCTGGCAGGCAGTCTTAAGGCAGAACTGGCTGCAGGTGCCGTTGTTCTGGCTCTGGCCGCCATTCTTACCCACCTGTCCCCCGGACAACCTGAGGCTGCTGGCCCTTACAAGGAAGTACAGACAATGGAGGATGGCTCAGCGATCACACTCCAGGTCAGTCCGAATGTAACGGGCGAGAATCAGTTTGAGGTTGGCGTAAAGGGACCTGACGGCAGCATTGTGAATGATCTGGAACAGATCACATTAACGCTGACTCATCTGGATATGGATATGGGTATCTATGAAGTCACCATTCCGAAAAATGATACCGGAGTCTACCAGGCTGAAGAATACATCTCCATGCCTGGACGATGGAGCATTAAGGTTCACCTGCTGACCCGGTCACTGGATTCGCTGGACGCCGAGTTCGAGATCGACACAGCCAATCCATAGTTTCAAAACATTGAGAGGGGTAATTTATCTTGAAAAAAACATCCTGGACTTCCAAACTTACATCCACTATAGCGGCTGGTGCTGCAGCGCTCATGCTGTTCGCCGGCTTCGCAAGTGCCCACGTTACAGTCAGCCCGTCGGCGGCACAGACCAGCGCATGGCAAACGTACACAATCAAAATTCCTTCGGAGAAGGACCTCCCGACAACCAAAATTACGATGAAGGTTCCGGAAGGTGTGGCGTTCAAGCAATATCAGCCACTGGCTGGGTGGAAAATCACAACAGAGAAAAACAGCTCCAACGAAGTGACATCGATTACTTGGGAAGTGGATGGCGATAACGAAGGTATCCTCGCTGGACAATTCCAACAATTTAACTTTGTTGCGCAGAATCCGGATACAGAAACTGAAGTAGCGTGGGATGCATTCCAATATTATAGCGATGGCAGCATTGTAGAATGGACAGGCCAGCCGAGTGACAGCACACCTCACAGTATTACGGCCATTAGTGAAGATCCTGCAGCGGCAGGCAATCAGTCCGCAGCGGGCGGTCACGATAGTGCAGGTACATCCGGAAATGCAAACGATAACGAAGCCACCGCTGGAGACAATAATGCTACCAAGGCTGACGATGATACCACCCTCGGCGATGCATTGAACGACACGGTTACAGGTGAGCCAAATAATACCGATAGTGATCCAGGTACATTGAAGCTGCAACAGGCCACGCTGATCGTATCCATTCTGGCACTGATCATGTCCTTCCTGGGCATCGCGCTCGCTACACGCCGCAAAAAGAGATAATACTTAGTCTTTATATATCTTTGAATGTAACAAAGGAGCCTTGGCATATCTGCCAAGGCTCCTTTTGCAAGGATTTGGACGCTGCTTCCGCTCTCTCTAGGGAAAGTTCAACGTTCCTGGTCCGTTTGAATCATGATCTCAATGTATTGCAGCAAGCTCTTCTTCTGCTGTTCAATCGAATGGATCCGACTGGACAGCCCTGCGAAGAATCCTTCGATCTGCTGCCTGGTGTAGTCGGCCGATTGTCCCTTCCAGTCATTCAGCCGCGCGTACAGGGCCCTGGCTTCCTGCTCATCTGCCTGCAGCTGGGCCAACAGCCGTGTCAGTTCTTTCTCCGCAATC
Source organism: Paenibacillus xylanilyticus (assembly GCF_047246825.1). GTDB lineage: Bacteria > Bacillota > Bacilli > Paenibacillales > Paenibacillaceae > Paenibacillus > Paenibacillus xylanilyticus_B. The sequence goes on from NZ_JBFOLB010000006.1 coordinate 184,664, forward strand.
CGAAGATCATTCAGTTCCACCAGCAATTGTCCGCTCACGCCTATCCCCTCCCCTTATGTACGTGTCATCATCGATCTGTCAGCAGTACCTGTTTCTAATTAAAATGAACCGGACTCTCATCAGCCTGGCGGAAAGCATCTGCCTTTTGATCAATGAAGTCGAGGAATTGACTCGTATGCTTCATATGCCATGTACTCAATTCATTAATGGACGCATCGAGCTGGGTCACAATGGGCTCCAATCGGCGACTCCGGCTTGTATGCAGATATTGAGCCATGCGGCTTCGAACCTGATTCAGCTCTGCATTGCACTGCTGTGCATTCTGCTTCCACCGGGAAGCGACGCTTTTCAGTTCTTCCGGCGTTACCTGAATCAGACCGGAAGCGGCTCCCGCAGCTCCCCCGCCCGCTCCTGTTTTCGATAAAACAGGCCCCAGGTTTTTGCTGTACCCACTCAAGTGGTCCATCAGCCGTGGGGAATAACCAATTCTCTCACCGGTGATTGGATCGTACAGATCGTTGGAGATATAGCCATTTTTGAAATTATATTGATCAAGGCTGTGATAGTTTTCACCGCCAAATGAATTCTTGGCTTTGTCTATGACGCTAACACCATCGTTTGCTGAAGCATAGTCGGAATTGATGTAATAGGTTGTTCCCACATGCCGATCATATCCGCCCAGCGTACCACTAGCCACCAGATCGCCAGGATGCGCATAGTTCGTGATCTGGCCATCGAATTTACCCGCTTCAGCCTGCCGACGCACCTCTGGGGTCAAGTTACCCATAACGGATGGGGCACTGAATGTCACGGCAGGAATGCCCGTGTAAGCAGACGCATACTGTGCATTCCCTCCACCAAGGGAATGTCCAGTCATCGAGAAGTTCAGGTCCTTATGCTTATCCTGCATATGATTGGCATAGTTCTCGGCCTGATACATCTGGTTGGCCCAACCTGTTGGAGACACCGTTTTTTCAATATCTTTTACCCGATCGCCAGCCCAGTTCTCAACATCCCGCACTCTGTCTCCGGCCCAATCTTCAACTTTGGAAACACCGGTAAAGTCCTTGACGTTTTCAACGCCTTTATCAAGCCATTCCGGCGTAAGATTATCGACAAATTTGCTGGTCTCCTGCTGACCCTTGCGAATTAATTCCCCGCCCCCAATCCGTCCATCCATGACAAAATCGGGAACAGATCTGTCCAAGGACGCACTTCCCTCTGTACCGCGGTATGAGATTACTGCCTCTTTGGTCTCGGGGTTATAGAATGTCACGGCGTCAAAGCCGGACAATTTGTTGCTTTCAGTCCCTTCAAGCACTTCCCATCCAGGAAGTTCGGTTAATTTATCACCCGTTTTTTGGTCCTGGTAGGCTAAGTCGGATAGCGTTTTATACGTTTCGTCATCAATATTCGGCGGTTTGCTCAACAACTACACCTCCTGTATTTATTTGGCGTACGGGTCATGCCCTTTCGCTTTGATTGCTTCCTCAATCTCCGGGCTTATGACCAGATTTTTGGTAATTTTCTTTTTATAATCATATGATATGCCGAAACTTTGATCTTCATGGTCCTTCACATGCCCTTTCAGACCAATCTGGGACACAGCCATTTCAGGCAAAAGTTCTTTGCTTGTAATCACCACATCCAGTTCAAATTTCTGTTTAAAGTGCTGAACCACACTTGCTTCTGCCTCTTGGAACAACGCTTGTTTCTCGCTTTCCTTCATATTCCCGCAGCCTCCCAAAATTAAAGTCAACATGATGATGAGTGCAATGAAACCTTTAAGCCCTCCTGTACGTTGAATACCAATCCCCCCTTGATCATAAGCAGCAATTCAGGTCCGCCCTATTCTTTTGTTAAGTGAATCATAGTACAAAATCAACATGCCCACATCGGCTCGTGGCATCGTTTTTATATAACTTTCTTCCTAAATGGTTCCATTAAAGTATTCGGGTTACATTACCCAATTTCCTGATTTTTGCAACAATCATTTATCATTTGCATAGATACGCAAAAAAAAGAGCCTACTCATTAAAAAGCGGCCCTACAACTTGGTATGCATATAATCTTATTCCAGTACCATCCTTAATGCAGTCAGCGCAATACCGATGACGAATCCGGTCACAGCACCGTTGATCCGAATCCATTGCAGATCCTGACCTACCTTGTCCTCAATTAACGAGATCAATGAGGCATTATCCATTTTATCAACATTTTCACGAACCAGGTTACCGATCTTGGAATGGTTTTTCTCAAGCAGCGTTGTTACGCCTTCCACAATCTTGGCGTTCATGCCTTCCAGCAATGCATCGTCTGAACGCAAATCGGATAATACCCGTTCGATTGAAGGAAGAGCATATGTCTCCACATACTTCCCATCTTCCATAGCAGCGAGTGCTCTCTCCCTCAGTTGGGTGAGCTTGTTCAGCACGGTTTCTTCGGCATTCCAGCTGCCCAGTATGCTGTCCTTCAACCCGTTGATTCCATCCTGTACACTCTCGCTCATGGCAAGACGTACCGCTTGGGTTCGAACCAAACCTAATACTTTATACCGGAGGGCACTTCCCTCACGCTTCATATCTTCCACTTGGTCAAACAGATATCCCTGCAAAATGCTGCCAAGTCTCTCTTCATTCATATAACCAAGGAAAGCGTTCATGGCAAATTGCATTAAGCCATTCATCTGAATGCCACTAATCGCCTTCATGCCACTCTCACCCAAAAAGGTGATGGTCTCCGGCTTCACCAGCCACTCTTCCGCCTGTTTCAACCCGTAGTCCAGTGCTTTCGCATCATATCCGCGATCGCTCAACTGAATGGACGCCCGTTCCAGGATGGGTCCAAGATCGAAGGCGCCGGCTTGTGATTTGATCTCGCTCGCAACCAGTGGCGCAATCTGCTCCAGAGGCAGGCCTGCCAGGATCCGTTTGCACAGCATATCAATCATCGTTTTAACGCCATCATTGTGAAGTTCCCGCGACATGATATCCAGAAGGGTTTCCGCTGCTTTAAAGCTCGCAATCTTTTCGGTAATGCTTTCTTTATTCAGCAGATTGTTCTCCACCGCAAAGACGAGACCCTCAGTCATTTTGTCCCGGTTCTTCGGCAGCAATGCTGTATGGGGTATCGGAATGCCGAGCGGATGACGGAATAATGCCGTTACAGCGAACCAATCGGCAAGTCCACCTACCAATCCCGCTTCAAATGAACCCACCAGCAGTTTGCCTACGACACTGCCCTGAAACGGCAATGATGCGGCAAAGCCCGCTCCCATTACCACGAGAGACCAGGCTGCTGCTTTTTTGGTTTGTTTAGGTTTAGCCATCACACTTGCTCCTTTATCGTTAATCACACGTCTGAACCCCACCGGACTCATTCGTGCATATCCGTTCTATTTTCAAATGTATTTTATCAAAACTCTTTTATAGCAAGAAGCCTGTGCTTCCATATCCCGTATACTTCATCTTATCACCCACAAGCACCAAAACCAAACCTCTGCCTGCCAAAAAAGAGCAAAAGAAATTCTTTTTCCATAAAAGTGACGTCTATCTTTTTCCATTCCCTAAAACCTTTTAGTATAATCAGGGAAGATGGCCTTTGAATTACGATTGGCCGCCTGGCAGCAGGGTAATTACATATGGAATTCAATGATGGAACAGAGGAGGAATTTCGGAACATGAAAAACGTGCAGGACACAACGACACTCTATAACGGAGTCAAAATGCCTTGGCTGGGTTTTGGCGTATTCAAGGTCAAAGACGGAGAAGAAGTGGTTGAAGCCGTCAAAACAGCCATTCAGGCAGGGTATCGCAGCATTGATACAGCCAAGGCGTATAACAACGAAACAGGTGTAGCCCAAGGTATTCGTGAATCCGGAGTGGCCCGCGAGGATCTGTTCATTACCACCAAAGTATGGAACAGCGACCAAGGGTATGAATCCACATTGGCCGCCTTTGAAGCCAGTATGCAGCGACTCGAACTCGAATATCTCGACCTCTATCTGATTCATTGGCCAGTCAAAGGCAAGTATAAGGATACATGGAGAGCGCTGGAGAAACTGTACAAGGAAGGACGCATTCGCGCCATCGGTGTGAGCAACTTCCAGATTCACCACTTGGAAGATCTGATGATGGATGCCACCATTAAGCCAGCTGTGAATCAGGTTGAGCTGCATCCTCTGCTGATCCAATCGGAGCTGCGAGACTACTGCAGTAAACACCAGATCCAGATTGAAGCCTGGTCTCCACTCGGCCAAGGGAACCTGCTGGAGCACCCGCTTCTCCAGGATATCGCAGCCAAGTATGGCAAATCTCCGGCACAGGTCATTTTGCGCTGGGATCTGCAGAACGGCATCGTGACTATACCGAAATCCGTTACACCGCAGCGTATTCGAGACAACGCTGATTTATACGATTTTGAACTGACTGCCGAAGAAGTCGAATTAATCAATGGACTGAACGAAAACAAACGCTTTGGTTCCGATCCTGATAACTTTAACTTCTAGAAGCATGTACAAGGATACTTGCTTGATGAAGTTCTGGAAAATCAAAAAATCCCGGTTCGGATGCTGTATCCGAACCGGGATTTTGCCATTCATTCGTTGTCAGATTAACCTTTGGAGACCAGCTTGAAATCATCATAGTGGAAACCTGGCGCAACCACACACGTTACCAGCACAGGTTCGTCTCCCAGCGGACGCGCTGTTTGCCATACACCCGCTGGAACAAGCACCTGCGGTGATTGCCCTGCAGCGAGATCCATGCCAAGCACGAGCACTTCCTCATCCCCTGGGTTCTCCCCTTTGCCACCCAGTTTCAATTCAATTGGACTGCCGCTGTGCCACAGCCACAGCTCATCGGACAGGACCGTGTGCCACTCGGAAATTTCATGCGAGTGCAGCAGAAAATAGGTCGAGCTTGCAGAGAATCTTGGGCCCGAATATGCTTCCGGCAGAACGGATTGCGGAATCTGATAAGAAGCCTTCCATACTTCCTTATACCAACCGCCTTCAACGTGAGGCTGCATATCCAGCGCAGCAACCAGAGGCGATAATTCATGTGTCGTCATAACCAGTTCCTTCCTTCCAAATCATATTGGAGACCCCCTATCCAGAGTTTGGCCTCACTCTCCCTACTGTAAAACATCGTTGGTCGTTTGTCACCCTTGAGACCTTTTCATCCCTTTTGTACTCATCATTTGATAGCGTTTACAACAAACTGGATTTTCCGTTATGATATGGATATAAACGTAAAGCAGCCGAAGCAGAGAGGAGTTTGATTATGAGCATTATAGAGGATCGAATCGGACCCAAATATCGCATTGGAGAAAATTCGTTCACCATCGAACATATGCGCAGACATGATGGCAGCGCCATGCCTCAGCCTCACGCTCATCCGTTTTACGAACTGTATTATCTGCTTGAGGGGGAACGGGTGTATTCCATGAATGGTCAGCTCCTGACCGCCAGCAAGGGTGATCTGATTCTCATTAATCCGCATGATGTACATATAACCTCCAGAGGAAACAGGCCCGGATTTGAACGAATCCTCATCGGGTTCTCACCTTCATTTGCCACCGGGATGGAACTCGGCGTGTGTGGTCTGCTCCCATTTGAACGATCAAGGCTCCTTCACTTTCCTGAAACAGAGCAGCAGGAGATGGAACGGATGCTGTGGCAGATGCTGCGTGAATGCAAGGAGCGCCGCCCGCACTATGAAATGGTTGTACGAAGCCTGCTCGCCCAGCTCCTGATTCACATCCATCGGGTGGAGGAGAATAACCGCCTGGTGTCACCCGGCCCCATTCATCCGATGCAGGACAAAATCAGCGAGATTGCCTCTTACGTAAATAGACATTATAACGAACCCCTTACACTTGAAGATGCAGCAGCCCGCTTTTATATCAGTCCATCCTATTTGAGCCGGATGTTCAGTCGGTTTACCGGATTTCGATTCAGCGAATATTTGCGGGTGGTGCGGGTTCGGGAAGCACAGAGGCGTTTGCTGTCCACTCAGGAGCGGGTGCAGTTGATTGCGGAGAAGGTCGGGTTTGAGCACACGGCTCATTTTAACAAAACATTCAAACAGGTTACAGGAACCACCCCTCTGCGCTATCGCAAAGAGCATCGATGATCAGGAACCCATCTTGGCTTCTTCGAGCCGGATTTAAGGCAGAAATATAGGTAGTGGATAGGAAGCCGTGTGGGTAGCCATGCTCAAAAGACTGCGTATCCCTATATCGAAGAAAAATCAGGATTACTGGATATACGGCTACGCCACTGCGGCTGAATTTGAATCATTATAATCGTTCGTTCCTATCGGTGTATGTCAGGGCCTGTTATCTCCGGATGAGCACACCGCTTCTCACCTCAGGTCCGATGGAAATCTGACGTCCCTCTTCATCTGCATCATCTTCCCGGCACACAATCCCGGCAGACTCATGCCCGGTTACAATCAAAAGCCGTCCATCCGCGCCCCTGCCCCGAATTCCTTCTACTTCTGCTCCCCTGCATTGATGCAGATGGATCAGTGAACCTTCGGTAATCTGGGCGTTTAACCCGGCAATTCTCAGGTGCTTCGCATGAGCACAATGTACCCCGTTTCGCGCAGTGACGTTATACCCCTCAATGATCAAACCGTCCAAAGGCATCTCGGGCAGGCCACTTACCAATAAAGCTGTGTCCGCACCTGCACAGACAACATCCGATATGCGAATACCCCTGAACACCGGCGTCTCTTCGCTAATCTCCTGAAACAGATCGCTGCCGCGGGCCGAGCCCTCCAGATTTGCATAGAAAAAGGAAAACGAAATGGCCTCCATAATGATATCTTTCATATAGATGCGCTGTATCTCAATATCTTCGACAACTCCGCCTCGCCCGCGCGCACTCTTGAATCGGAGCCCAATGTCCGTTCCGATAAACGTACAATCCGACACTCTGACATGCCGCACACCCCCAGACATCTCGCTGCCAATCACGAACCCGCCATGTCCGTGATACACCGTACAGTCCCGAATGGTAATATATTCGGATGGCAGACCGAGTTCGCGGCCTTCGGCATCCTTGCCGGATTTCAGGCAGATGGCGTCATCCCCCACATCGAACACACTGCGTTCCACGACAACATAACGGCATGATTCAATATCCAATCCATCCCCATTCTGAGAAAACCACGGATTTCGTACACTCACGTTGCGTATAGTAACATGCTCCGATGCCCAAGGATGCAGATTCCATGCAGGCGAATTCTGAAATGTCGGGCCGTCCAAAAGTACCCGCTTGCATCTGCGCAAACTAACCATGTTCGGCCGTAAAAAGTCTCTGACTCCTTCGTAAGCTGTAAGCTCACGCACCTGCTCCATGTGCAGACGACTCGCTATAGCACCACCTTCGAGAGCCGAAGCAGAAGGCCACCAGATTTCTTCATTTCCGTCTCCGTCTGAACGCTCTACTACTCCACCAGAAGCAACCAATCGATTCCACTGCGAAGTGGTCATCTTGGATCGCTTGACCGGACGCCATGCTTCACCGCTGCCATCCCATATTCCTTCACCTGTAATCGCAATGTCCTCGAGAAGCTCGCCATCGATTGGAGATTGGCACCTCACCACCTGCCAACCCTCAAAGCTTGATGCAATCAGAGGATAATGCTCAAAATGGCGACTAAACGTAACCAATGCTCCAGCCTCTGTATGAAGCTCGGTGCGGCTGCGCAGCACAATCGGACCTGTCAGCCAGACACCCGCCGGGATGATAATTCGACCGCCCCCCGCTTCCGCGCAAGCCGCTATAGCAAGCCTGAACACCTCGGTATTGTCCGTCACGCCGTCTCCTTTTGCTCCATAGTCCGTAATCCGAAAATCTCGAGCAGGAATGACAGGCAGAGCAACCTCATAGGCTTTCATATCCGATTGGAGACCTTCTCCTGTACTTAATGGGGAGTAGTATGTACTCATCGTTCAGAACATCCTCTCTTCTCTATAATTGGGATTGAACTATGATTGATAATTCATAATTTCCATAAATGTGCATTATCCCCATCATATCAACGCGATCTGGTCCAAGGTTGCGCTTTTTTGCCATGTAGAGTTGGAACTTGAGGTTATATGCTCCATTACCTTGGACATATGATGGGTATCAACATCAGTATACTCTATACATCTATTCCAATGGTTGTAAATCAACTAGGATATTCGATTCATTTTTCTGTCAGGATTCGTCACAAACCACTCAATAATATAACAAATACATAACACAAATTCTGGCTACAGCCCTACTTAACCCCATACTTATGTCATGTTTTATCACAAACCAATTGCCATAAGCAGGATGACTATGTATGATTAAATAACTAGTTTCAATTTATTCCTTATTATTCCTTCTCAAACAAGCGCTCGTAGAAAGGATGGGGTGTACTCTTGATTGAATTTAGGGGTGTGCAGAAGCACTTTGGTCATTTTCATGTTCTCAAAGACATTCATCTTCACATTGAAGAAGGAGAGGTCGTTGTCATTATCGGCCCTTCCGGCTCCGGCAAAAGTACGCTGCTCCGTTGTATTAACCGTTTGGAGACCATCACAGAAGGCGAGCTAGTCGTCAGCGGTGTCCCTTTACATCAGAAAAAGGTGGACATCAACCTCTTCCGCCGCGACATTGGTATGGTGTTCCAACATTTCAATCTCTACCCTCACAAAAAAGTCATTGATAACATTACGCTTGCACCTGTCAAGGTGCGTAAACAACCCAAAGAACAGGCAGCCGCCACAGCAATGAAATACTTGACCCGGGTGGGCATTGCCGATAAGGCAGACAGTTATCCCTCCCAGTTGTCCGGTGGACAGCAGCAGCGGGTAGCCATCGCGAGAGGGCTCGCCATGGAGCCCAAAATCATGCTTTTTGACGAACCGACCTCTGCGCTTGATCCCGAGATGATCGGGGAAGTTCTGGATGTCATGCGCTCCCTTGCTCATAACGGAATGACCATGGTTGTTGTCACCCATGAAATGGGATTTGCCCGTGAAGTTGCAGACCGGGTTATCTTCATGGACGAAGGCCGAATCGTGGAAGAGGCCGCTGCCGCCGAATTTTTCGATAACCCGCGAGAAGAGCGGGCACAGCAGTTCCTGAGCCGCCTGATTCATCATTGAGAATTATAGAATATTCCATTTTGAAAGGGGTCTTTATTCATGAAGAATGTATTGAAGTGGCCGGCATTTATCCTTGTGTTGATTCTCTCGGTGGTCTTGTCCGGCTGTAGTACGGGAGAGGAAACAACCAACAGTAGTGGTGGTGGTGGTGAGAATGCTGCTGCCAAAGGAACGATTGAGCAGATCAAGGAGCGCGGCAAACTGATTGCCGGGGTTAAATACGATACAAAGCTCTTTGGCTTGAAAGACCCGGCAAGCGGTGAGGTAGAAGGATTCGACATTGATATCGCCAAAGCACTCGCCAAAGAGATCCTTGGAGACGAAACCAAGGTCGAGCTGAAAGAAGTCACATCCAAAACCCGTATTCCCATGCTGCAAAACGGTGATATTGACATCATCATTGCGACGATGACCATCACCGACGAGCGCAAGGAGCAAGTGGACTTCAGTGACGTTTACTTCGAGGCGGGGCAGTCCCTGCTTGTAAAAAACGATAGTGCGATTACCGGACTGGAGAGTTTGGGAGGTGTGAAGGTGCTTGCCGTTAAGGGCTCAACCTCTGCACAAAATATCCGTGAGAAAGCCCCTGATGCTGAGGTACTCGAATTCGATAACTACCAGGATGCCTTCACTGCGCTCAAAGCAGGTAAAGGTGAGGCACTGACCACGGATAACATCATCCTGATCGGCATGCAGCAAACGGACAACAACTACAAACTGGTGGGCGGCAATTTTACCAGTGAACCTTATGGAATGGCGATTCGCAAAGGCGACTCTGCCTTCGTAGAAGAAGTGAACAGCCTGCTTAAAAGTATGAAAGACAGCGGCGAATACGATACGTTGCATGAGAAATGGCTTGGCAGCAAGCCCGAGTAACCTCGATTAATGATGAGCAAGCGGCGGTTTCATCTGTAAGGAGTCGGATCATCGTCACAGCATAAATCGCTGCTTCGCCATCTGGAGAACGGAGGCTTCGCCTATATGGGCAAATTGGATTTCGATGTACTGTTCAATCATTCAGACCGTTTCTTGGAAGGATTCCTCAATACGATTCAGGTAAGCATCATGGCCTTGATCGGCAGCTTTATACTTGGAGCAATCATGGCGATCTTCCGGATTTCTCCGATCAAACCGCTGAACTGGATAGGTACGGCTTTTGTGGAGTTCATCCGGAACATCCCTCTCCTGCTGGTCGTGTTTTTCTTCTACCTTGGACTCCCTGCACTCGGCATTTCACTGGATGGGTTTGTCTCGGGTACGCTGGGCCTGACCATCTATACGGCAGCTTTTATTGCTGAAGCCATCCGTGCAGGCATTCAGACCGTACCCCGGGGACAGCTGGAAGCTGCGAGGTCTTCCGGTCTTTCCTACGTACAGGCCATGAACCTGGTCATTTTGCCGCAGGCAATTAAGATTGTACTGCCATCGATCGGCAATCAATTTATCAATTTGGTCAAAAACTCATCCATTCTCGCGGTTGTTGCCGGCATGGATTTGATGTATTTTGCCGACCTGGTCAATTCAGATACGTTCCAGCCGCTGAGTGTATACACCATTGTTGCGCTGTTCTATCTGGTGCTGACGCTGCCACTCAGTTTCCTCGTTCATTATTTGGAACGCAGATTCGGACAGAGTGACGCCGAGGCACGCAGTACCAAGGGCAAGCCGAAGAAAAACAAACCAGCAGGACAGGTTACGATGTAATATCAGCCAACTATTCAGCCATTGTTCCACTCACAGAAGGAGGTCGATGTACGATGGACTTTAGCGGGGCCTATGCCTGGCCCAACCTTCGTTTCCTGCTGCACGGATTTCTGATCACCCTGCAAGTCGCAGGGCTGTCGATCGTTTTCAGCTTTGTCCTCGGCACCGTGCTGGGTACCGTCCGCTATACCCGTATTCCGGTCCTGTCTCAGATCGTTGCGGTTATCGTGGATACGATTCGAAATCTGCCGCTGCTGCTGATCATTTTCTTCATTCATATTGTACTGCCTCAGCTAGGGATTAAAATGTCTGTCTTCTGGTCCACTGTTGTTGGACTGAGTCTGTTCGAAGGCGCCATGATCGCAGAAATCGTCCGTAGCGGTCTCAAATCGGTTGAGCGCGGCCAGGTGGAAGCTGCCCGTTCTTCCGGCCTGAGTTACATGCAAACACTGGGCGGCATCATTATGCCGCAGGCTCTCCGCCGTATGTCACCACCGATGGTTAGCCAGTTCATCTCACTCTTGAAGGATACGTCACTGGCAATCATCATCTCACTGCCTGAGCTGATGCACAACGTGCAGATCCTTGGCGGCCAGAGCTTCGATTATGTCATCCCCGCTCTGCTGCTCGCAGCCGTATTGTATTTTGCCATCAACTACACGCTGTCTATCGTAGCCCGGCGCCTTGAGGCAAGGATGAATTAATGCGCTCGACTTGGTGACAGCACACATAAAGAGTCCAGATAAACACACCTCTGTGTCGATCTGGACTCTTTATTATTCGTATTGTTTCGAACTCAAATCGCTGCTCCGTTTCGCCGTAGTTCCTTCTGCAGCAACGTAACCGGAAGTGACAGCGGCTCAAGCTGCATTTGCACTGCCAATGCAGCCGAAGTTCCAGCGGCCTCCCCCGTTGCCATACAGCTAGGAGTCAGCCTTGTCGTAGCATGAGCCTCATGCGTGGTGGAGATGCAGCGTCCTGCTGCCAGCAGATTGCGGATATTGCTGGAGATCAGACAGCGGTATGGGATGTCGTACGCCCCATCTCCTTCAATAAATGCAGCCACCACGCCTTGGCCTGAAGGATCATGTATATCAACGGGATAACCACTTCTGGCGATGACATCGTCAAACTTCCGCCCCGCAACCACATCCTCCCTCGTCAAAGAATAATGCCCAATGATCCGTCTGGATTCACGTATACCAATCTGGGGAGCTACTGCGGATATGGAAGCCCGTTCGAATCCAGGCACATCACGCTGCAAAAACTCGGCAATCAGGAGTACCTGCTTCCTGCCTTCCTGTTCAGCAGAGGTCAGATCCTCTGCATCGGTAGCATCCAATCCCTGAACCCTGGTGCAGTTAATCAACACTTCATCTTCAGCCGGCCCGGTAAAAAATAACACCTGATCGCGGTTAATCGGAACACCCGCCTTCTGCCATTGCGAATAAAAACCACTCACCCCGGTTAACGGAATACGATCCAGCTCTGCGAAAGGTGTCTTGGCGTAGAAATCTTCCGGGTGCTCCATAATATACTGCTTTACTCGCTCAAGGTTTACGCCACGCATCCGAAATTTCATGGTCATGGGCTGGGACTGATGATCTCCATCCCGACCCTTCGCAACAGCAGCGCCAGCAAGATAAGCTGCATCCGCGTCGCCACTGGTATCGACAAATATTTTTGCCTTAAGCTCCATTCGGCCCGACTTGTTTGTCAATCGGACCGCCTCCACCCGATTATCCAGAACAATCACTTCATCCATGAAGCTGTGCAACAGCAGCCGAACGCCTGCCTCTTGAAGCATATCGGCCGCAATAACTTGATAAATGGCCGGATGGTATGGTGTAACGGTATGCACGAACCCAACTGTATCTCGGAGATGCCCTGGAGAGCCACCTCGCTCCTTCAGTCGGTCAACGATCTCCTGGGCAATGCCTCTGATTACCTGTTCACCGCTCTCCGTGTGGAAAGTCATCCAAGGATAGACCATGGCGGCGGTCGACATTCCGCCAACGAACCCATATCGCTCTATCAGCACCGTACGCACACCCTGTCGCCCGGCAGCAATGGCCGCCGCAATGCCCGCGGGTCCGCCTCCCACAATAACAACATCGGCTTGCTCACTCTTCATGCTTATCCGTTTGCTCATGTTCCACTCCTCCTCTCATCGATTAGCCGCCTATTCTTTCAGCCCTGTCATTGCAACACCCTCAATGAATCGCCGCTGCGCAATGAAGAATATAACCAGAAGTGGTACGGTTGCCATAACGGTGGCGCTCATCAGATAATGCCATGCTGTACCCACTTCATCCGTGAACAGGGACAACCCTAGCGGCAGTGTCATCAACTCTCGCGAGTTAATGAAAATCAGCGGATCAAAAAACTCATTCCAAATGGTCACAAAGGTAAAGATCGTTAGAGTCGCCATGCCGGGTTTGGCAATGGGCAGCATAATCCGCGCATATATCCGGAATCGGTTGCAGCCATCAATCATCGCTGCTTCCTCCAGTTCGGTGGGGACTGTAATAAAGAACTGCCGCATCACAAAGATGCCGAATACGCCACCTGCCCCGAAGATGGGAAGTAAAATCAGCGGGAGATGTGTATCAATCCAGCCCAGCTGCCGCATGAACAAAAACATCGGAATTGCCGTCACCTCGTGGGGAATCATCATGGCGCTCAGCAGGATAAGGAACACCACGTTGCGGCCCTTGAATGGAATCTTGGCAAATGCATATCCGGCAAGGGAAGCAAAAAACACTGTACCCAGCACGACCACAACAGCAATATACACACTATTAAGATAGAATCGATGAAACGGAATCAATCGAAAAACATCGATGTAATTCTGAAATCGGAATGGTTCCGGTATCCACTGCGGTGGATACGTGAATATGCTCTGGGGCTCCTTGAATGACGTAGATATCATCCAGATAAACGGCACAATCATAATCAGCGAAATCAGGCTCAGCAACAAATACGTACCAATCGCACCCCCTGCTGTCCGCACAGACGGCTTAGGCATCGCCTTCATTGAATACCCACCTCTTTCGAAGCTGCCATTGCAGCAGCGTCAGGATCAGTACGATAGCAAACAGTACATACGCCAATGCGGAGGCGTAACCAAACTGAAACAGCTTGAACGCTTTTTCCCATATATAGTAGACCAGCACCTTGGTGCTATTGCTCGGACCTCCCTGTGTCATCACATAAATCTGCCCGAACACTTTGAGCGAGCCGATGACCGTCATCACCATGGTCAAAAACACGGTTGGCGTAATCATTGGAAGCGTCACATGGAAAAAAGCCCTCCGCCTGCCTGCACCGTCCAGTGTGGCCGCCTCGTACAATGATCGCGGCACCTGCTGAATGGCGGCTATGAACAATACCATATTCAGGCCAACATTTTTAAGCACACTGGTTACAATAACCGCGGGCATCGCCAGATCCTGATTGTAAAGCCAAGCCGGTCCCTTGATGCCCATCATCATCAGAAGCTGATTGATCAGTCCCGACTCGGTTGCATACATAAGCTTCCATACAATTGCCCACACAATAAGGGAAGTCATAACCGGAACGAAGATGGCTGTACGGAATATTCCGATGCCCCGCAAACTTTTGGATAGCAGCAAAGCGAGCAGCAGTGCCAGTATAATATTCAGCGGAACAAGTCCGGCTGTGAAATAAACCGTGTTTCCCAGTACCCTCCAAAACATTTTATCTGTCATGATCTCGCGGTAGTTATCCAGCCCAATAAAGTGATGATCCCCAAGCAGCGGCCAGTCGGTCAGACTCATATATAACGCGAGGCCCATTGGAAAGAGCAGCAGCAAGGTAAAACCAAGGACCATTGGAGATATAAACAGCCATCCTGCAATCTGGGCCTCTCTTGCGAGCGGTCCTCTTCCTGAATGCTTGCGTGATTTGGTCAACTCTGGCCCTCCTCTTCTCATCCGTCTTCCTTCTACTTCAGTTTCTCCATGGCATTGCGAAACCCGCTAACGGCTTTTCGCAGCTCTTCCTCCGTTTTACCTGTTACGACTGCCCCAAGCATAATCGCCTTAATCCCGGTATCGTGCAGCACCGGCACATCCTCCTGTACCAGTCCCCGCTGGGAAGGGACCAACACGGGAAGCTGTGTTTGCATCACTAACCGGCGATACCGAAGGATATCTGAGAAGCTTAGCGGTGTGCCGTACTCCTCTCCGGGGACAATGGATGCTTCCAACGCGGTAAAACCATAATGAGCTGCCTCACTAACCAGGGAAGGGTCGTAGTGTTCATTGATGGCAAATGTTTTATCCAGACCGAGCTCACCCAACATGAAAGACGGTAAATGATGAGCATATATGGAATAGAAATCAAAACCCAGACCGGAAAGCTTTCCCACATCTTCCTGTCGTGTCCCATCAATGGTACCCGAAGGAACCACCCCAAGCGGACCGGTAAATTGGGATCGGATTGCACGAAAGGTATCGATATATTCATCCAGCGGACCAAAATGGTTTCCACTGGCGCGGTGTCCGACATTGTAATGTACTTTTAGCGCGTCGGCACCTTCTTCAATCGCTGCCTTGGCCAGTGCTGTATCGTTCGCGGGCAGGCTGACGACAAGCAGCATGCGTTGTCCGTTCAGTGCCTCCTTCAATTGCCCCATACCCTTACCTCCTGTATTTATGCCATTACTTATTATTGCAGCAGACCCTGAATCTCTTCCTGCATCTGCTTCAAATTATCCTGAGATGTGGCTAAACGGGCGAATAAACGATCGAAACCTTGCAGCACCGCATTATCGATATCTTGCCAGCGAATATGGCCCGGTATCAAGCGTGCTTTTGGCATTTCATCAATCACTGCCTGAACAATATGTTCCTTGCTTGGATTATTCGGCTGGTTAATGAAAGCATCCGAATTCAGTACAGAGGTGCGCGGAGGGACAAAGTAAGTTGCTGTTGCCTGAATTCCCTGCTCACTGGCGAAAAATTTCAGCAATTTCTTCGCTTCTTCCGGATGCTTGCTATCGTTGAACATGGCATATCCCGCTTGGCCCAGCATGGGCACACTACCCTGTGATCCTGAAGGCATCGGCGCGATACTCCATTCGAAATCCGTAATGTCTCTTGCTTTGGACACATAACTGTAGTTGTCGAAGAACATACCCACATTGCCCGCATCAAAGCTGACCTGCTCACCCGCCTTCGGATGCGATTCATCTGTAAACATCATGCGTTCCAGTAAATCAAAGGTTTGCACACCATACGGATCATTCCAGGTGAACTGACTCATCTCCTCATCGAAAGGCCCGCTGCCATAGGACCAGGAATAGGAGGAAAGAACAGCCCAAGTCTTCCAATCACGAAAAAAGTTGGCACCGTAGATTCGGTTTGTCGCTTCCTTGCTGGTAATTGTTTTGGCTGTCTCTTCAAATCGTTCCCACGTCCATTGTCCTTGTGCAGCAAGTGTGTTAGGGTCGGTCAGGCCAGCCTTGTCGAACAGAGATTTGTTGTAGAACATGACCACCGGAGGCGTGGAGAACGGCAAGCCAAGCAGTTGATCACCGTCCCGAAACAGATCCAGCGTACTAGAAATATAATCATTCAGCTTGAATCCTGCATCATCCTTGAATTCGGATACGTCTGCCAGAATGTGATTGGATTTGAATTGTGGAACCATCCGCTCAGAGACCCAGGCGATATCCGGAAGCGAGCCGCCAGCGGCAAGCACAGAAATTTTTTGCTGGTATTCCGCAAAGGGTACGGATTCCATCGTCACCTTGATACCCGGATTTTCCTGTGTGAAGCTATCTATCAGCTTGTTATACACGTCCATATGCGCCTGATTTCCCCACATCATGAACTTCAGTTCAATCTCTCCATCTCCTGCGGATGCATTCTCAGGATCACTGCCGGAATCAGCACCTGCACAGCCAATTAATGCAACAATGATGAATACGAGCATCAACGTCAGTCCTGCCTTTTTCATGGAAATCCCCCTTATACGCTTAGTGACATACACGTGCAACCAAAGTATAGCGAAAGAATAACTTGTTCCTAAATCACGCCAGCTACAGAAATGGTATGGTTTTTCAAGGACTTAAACGATAGGCACCTGCTACAGCTGTTCATCCGTGCTGAATCGGTTACGATATTCCCCTGCCGTCCAGCCCACCTGCTGTTTGAACACCAGCATGAAGTGTTTGGGACTCTGATGCCCGGACAATCTGGCTACATCATAGATTTTCAGTTGAGTGTTGACCAACAGCCACTTGGCCCGCTCCATGCGCGCCTCAGCGACGTAATCTGAGTAATTTGTTCCCGTTTCATTTTTGAAGAGTTGGCTCAGATAGGTTGGGTTCAGATGAACAAGGGCCGCTATGTTCTGCAGACGCAAATCCCCATCAGGATGGAGCCTGATATATTCCTTTACATCCCGAATGATCTTTCGTGTATCTCCACTGCTACACTCTGCTTCCCCCGGTGTATCCATCGTCTGGCTGGAAGAAACGCCGTATCTCCGGTCCAGCAACAGCTGAATTTTCCGGATCGCGGTTACCCATTCTTGGCGCCCCACTGGCTTCAACAGATAATTCAGTACACCATACTCCATCGCTCTGCGAGCGTACTCAAACTCGCCATAGCCGCTAATAATGACCATCAGCAGATCGGGGTACATCTCCCTTGCTTTGGATACCAGGGTCAGTCCGTCCATTTCACGCATGCGAATATCCGTAATCAGCACATCAGGCACATCACTTCTCAAAAATTCAAGGGCCTCGGTCCCGCCAGCAGCTGTCCCCATAACTCGAAATTGGGGAGCTGTCTGGCTAATCATTTCCCGTAACCCTTCGAGGATGACTTTTTCATCTTCCACAAGCAGCACTTTATACATGCACGTTATCCCCTTTCTCCTGAAGCGGTATCGTAATAGTTGCGGCCAAGCCATGCCCTAAACTTCCGTAGACGCTCAAACTGGCGGCTTGACCATAAATAAGATGGAGTCGCTGTGCGATATTGGTAAGCCCTAAGTTGTCTTCCGCGTTACAGCGCAGGGATTCGCTAGAGGGTATCTGGGATAATGACTCGTTCCATTCATCAATTTCTTCTTGGCTCAGACCTTTCCCATTATCTCGAACGGTAAGCAGCAATTCTTGATCAAACTGTAAGGCCGATATCCAAATCGTTCCCCCATCCTCCTGCCCTTCAATTCCGTGGTAAACTGCGTTCTCCACCAGTGGCTGCAAAATTAATTTGGGGATTGGACAGCTCATTACCTCTTCTTCAATTTCAAAAATCACCTGCAGCCTACCGTCAAACCGTACCTGTTGAATGCGTACATAAGATTGTACAAAAGCTATTTCCTCCTGCAGGAGGACGATCCGATCCACCTTATCAATCGTATAACGAAGCAACTTGCCAAGTGCCGTCACCATATGGGACACTTCTGCATGCTTCCTGCGGATGGCCATCATATTAATAGACTCGAGCGTATTGTATATAAAATGAGGATGGATTTGGCTTTGCAATGCTGACAGCTCTGCTTCCCTCTCCCGAATACCGAGTAGAAAAACCTCGTTAAACAAGCGGTGAATCTCTTCCATCATTCGGTTAAACCCCCGGCTGATCTGTCCGAATTCATCACTGCTGAAGCTCGTCACACGTTGGGTAAAATCCCCCTGCTCCACACGAATCATATTCTGCTTCAAACTAATTAACGGCCTTGTTACTCGGTAGGATAAAAGAGCTGCCAGAATGGCTACTGCTGCCATGCACAGTACAGCGAACCCAAACGTGAACGTAAGCATTTCTCCTGATTCCTTCTGAATGACAGAACTGGGTGTAAGACTAATTACTGATAGCCCTGAATAATTTGAATGGTGCTGTACATACAGATAGGAACTCCCATCCAGTACCACCTTTTGGTTTCCTGCATAACCCTGAAGTTGTTCATGCTGTAACAGTTGGTTGTATGCGGACCGTCCACCGATTGAAGTTCGCTCAAACACAAGGCGCTGCTTGCTGTCCACAATCATGAGACTCGCATTTTCCTCAAAATTCAGATTGGATAACAGCTGGCGGAAGGCGTCCAGCCGGATATCAATCAGAATATATCCCAGCCTTTTGAGGGTGCCTGGATCACGGATCTCTCGAGCAACGGAGATATAGGCTTCTTCATTCTTGCCTGTGTAATAACTTGGATGATGCGGAGGGAGCAGTCGCCACTCCCCCTCTGAACCGCCAAGCTCTGCAAACCAATTATCCTGCCTACTGTCCCATACCGGCTTCACCGCCAATGAATCCAGATTGGAGAACAGGATGCCACTGTTCGAGATCAGGTGGATGCCGCGGATTTCAGGGCGATCATAGGCTTGACCCGAAGTATAGAGCTTCATCTTCAAGTAATCGTCGGACCTTGCCCAGTTGGCTGTTCCCATTGGCGCGTTGTATTTCCCCAGAATACCCAGCACGGTCTGATCATAGAGCGGCAGGAGCGATATACGCTCGAAATCCTTCAACAGCCGATTCAGATTTGTGTTAATCTGGCGGATAATATCAATGGTGAACTGCTCGGTTTTGCGGTCAATCGTCTGTGAAAAATGGTGATAGTTGACCAATCCCTGCAAACTTAGCGGAAGCAAAGTCAGTACCAAAAACAACACCAGCAGCTTGGTGCGCAGGTTCATGTTTCTTTTTGAATAACCTTGTGCTTTGTCCATTCAACGGATCCCTCCCTCTCCCGTCATTCAAGAATCACCTTCGAAAGTCACTGGATATAATTGGCGTTTATCTTATCCAGTTTCAACGATGGAGGGCTATCCTGCCAACATCGGGATTAGTATGGAATTTCAAGATGAAATCCTCACCTCCTCAAAAACAAAAACAGCCGACTGTATCGCTGACAGTCGACTGTTTTATAAACGAATCTGGTCAATCAAAAGGGGAAGCCCTTTATCCAGTAGATGGATGGTATAGCACTGTGTCGTTTTCTCCAACTAAAAAGCCGATTGCATTATGCAATCGGCTGTCTGTTCATATATTGTTGTTGTTTTCTATATTTGAAACGGTTATATTCATTGATCAGTTCGTCCAGTACCATGGATTGTTGAAGGACTTTGTAGTCTTGCATGCCATGATGCTCCGCCAAACGACTTAATTCTTGCCTGTTCCGTTCAATCTGGTCTACAACCTGACTTGGTCCTTTCATAGCATGCACCCCCCTCTTTGTAGACCATTTTAGGATAGATTGCCAAAAAATTCATATTTTTTTCCTTTGCAAATTAAAAAGTTTATTTACATAGTTATTCTTTCATAATCAAGCATTTTGCATCAGTTCTCTAACAAACTCAAAACCATCAATATGTAGATCGAAAAAAAATATAACTGTCCACATATCGTATCCCTGAACGCATTTAATTCATTACTCAAAAAATTTTCTTAGAGAGTTTCACACTTACTAACAGCATTCATTTTGTAATGGTTATTAATTAGTTCGTCCAGTATTCTGGATTGAAGAAGAACTTTATGGTGCTGCATGCCATGATTTTGCACCAAGCGACGCAGCTCTTGTCTGTTCAGTTCGATATGTTCCTTGTGCCATTCTACTTCTTTCATGCCATGCACCCCTTTTTCAACATATTTTAGGGGAAGTTATCACAAGAAAATGTTCTGGAAATAGATGCAAATTGACCAATACGCAAGTAATGAAAAAAGCTGGATGCACAACGATTTCCCCTGAATCTGATTATAAGTCTCATACTCCAAAATGTTGGGTGCTTAGACTATCCATTAGCAAACTATACTGTTTTTCCTGCGAATCACTGGCTTGATTTCTGAACTTTCCATATAAATCAATAGATCTAATAGACATTAAGTCATCATCACTGGCAGATGAGAGCTTCAAACTGATGAGTAAAGTCTCCATTCCTTGTTTGTACTTTTGTTGGCTGAGCCTATATTTCGCAAGTTCATAGTAAAAGCGTATATACCTATGATTCATCACCTGATCAGTATATGTCCCTTTTACATATTCCTCTGTATTGAATTGTTTAATGTAGGGATCGAATCTCTCCAACGCAAAATCGATATCTAGTGCGTGTTGATTAGCTGCTTGTACAATAGTCACGAAGGCAGTTAAAATCTCCTGAGGATGATCATTGAGATAATCCAGATAAGATTCAAGCACCTTATGATTTCCTAACAACATTTGATATAAATATCGATTCCCCTTAGCCCAACTCTGAAAACGTTCTATTAATTCTTGCTCTTCTTCAGTTGGGTTTGGAATTTCAATGACTCGTTCATAAATATCGGTGTATTCTAAAGCTTTTTCATAATCTTGGCGAGCTTCACACACACCTGCCTTCAGTAAGTTTGCATATGCTTTGTACGTAAATAAGGGATAAAACGCAATTCTTTGTCTGCTTTTTCGTCTTCGAGATTGAAGACTAAGCTGAAAATCAACTTTTCTTTCCAGCTCATCAGCCAGATAATAAACCTTATCCCAGAGGTGCATTGTGAGGTATATATTGGCCAAGTCTTTAATTGCATCCAGTTGTATTTCCTCATCCAACTTATCTACGTAAGGTTCCATGTGAACTGCAGCGCTTAGATTATCGAATTTGCTCATGGATTTATTGATTGAAAAAATGCGGTACTGACATAAAGCCAACCGTTCGGAGTGCTGATATTTCTCACTGTCTGCCACGCATTCATACAAAATTAGCGCTGCTTCATTCATCTCTTCGTTATAGATCTTCTCAGCCATTTCAAACAATTCTGAAGTATAAGATCGATCATCTGTTACCTGGACCACAACCTTTTTAATACAATCCAGCTTGTTTAGATCGGCGCACCGATATAAAAAAGGTTCCAAGCGTCTCCAATGTGGGGCAGTTTCCACAAAACATTCCACGCAGTACATCTCATAGAAGTATCCCTTTTCAAGTCCCATACCAGAAGTAATTTGATCCAATTGATTCATGGCTATAGGTCTGCTTCCTTTAAGTATGGCACTCATCGTACCAACATTAACTCCACAGATACTAGAAAATTGTTGAAGTTTGTACCCCTTAACCTTGATATGATTTTCTATATGCGAGCGTATCGTAGGTGCAAGTTGCAAATATCTCACCCCCAACAATCCAAACTTCTTAATGATATGACCATGCATAATAAATGTAATTTTTAATCCTGTATTTTACAATGGTCAATCATCACTACTATAATAAAAACAGCGCGCCCTAAATTTAGGAACCGCACTGTTTTTAATGAAATCTTTTAATAACACACTATTATTTACAAATCTCCTGTTCCATGTTGAGAGGAAAGTGTATGCATAGGAGATGTATTTGTTACTGAGCCTTCCAGGGGAAGGGTAATGAGAAAGAAACTAAGCAAGACTATATACAGGATATTCTTTTTTTTCATAATAATTTTCTACCTCCGTCATTAATGAATGATATTGACTTTCAATTTCCTTACTTGCCTTATTCCTATACTTCTCATATAGAGCCACACAATGAATAATATCAGATTGATTATTTATCTTTATAGCAGAAGCTAAACATTCCATAAGTTGTTTCATGCCTTCCTCGTATCTACCACGAGCAAGGTGATATATGGACAATTCAACTAAAAAAGTTATATAAAGATCCAATTTGACTTGTTTACTATAACCTTGAATTAAGGTATCTACCGATGTCATTTGAACACCAAATTTATCAAGAACCTCATCCACGTCCATATCATACTTGTTCGCTGCCTCCATGATGTTGACCAAGGCAGGTAATAACTCTTTTTGATTTCTTTCAATAAAATCGACATAGGCTGGCAGAACATTTTTATCTCCCATTAATAAATGATAGAGATACGTATTTGCTTCTTCCCAACCTTTGAATTTAATAATATAAAAAATATCCTCATCATCAGGTTCTATAATTTTAATTAAGTCTGCGTATGCCTTTGTATAACGTAAAGCTTCTTCATACTTGCCTAGCCTTTCACTTGCAGTTGCCTTGAGCAGGCTTGAATAGGCTTTGTACACAAATAACGGATATGAAGTTACCCTGCTTGCTTTATCTACATTCTTCTTGGTGTAAGTTTGTATAATTTCCGCTTTACGACCCAATTCATCAGCCAGTGTGAACAACTTGTCCCAATAGCGGAGAGCGGAGTATGTATTCGCCAGATCCTTGATTGCATCCAGCTGTCGCTCTTCGTCCAGCCGGTTAATATACGGCTCGAAGTGAACGGCTGCTCTAAGATTCTCATGCTGGTCCTGGCCCAGAGACAAGGTGAAGATACGATACTGGCACAACGCCAGACGTTCGGAGTGCTGGTACTTCTCGCACTCGGCAACACATTCGTACAACATCCGCGCAGCCTTCTTCTGTCCGCGTTCAAACATGGACTCGGCCAGCTCAAACAATTCGGAAACATAAGAGCGATCATCCGTCACTTGCTGAATCACCCTCTGTATACAGTCCAGCTTGTCCAGCTCGGCACAGCGCAGCAGGAACGGCTCCAACCTTCGCCAGTGCGGCGCAGATTCCACAAAACATTCAGCACCATATATTTCGTAGAAGTGGCCCTCCTCCAGCTTCATGCCCTGGGTGATGAGGTCCAATTGAGCCATGGCGATCGGCCGTGTCCCTTTGATAATCGCACTTAAAGTCCCGGCATTAACCCCCGATATATCAGCAAAGTATTGTAGGGTATACCCTTGTTTCCTGATGTAATCCTCAATATTTGAGCGTATCGTAGTTGTAGGTTCCATGTCTCCCACCTCCACAATGAAAAATCCAGAAATTTGAATTTATATGATATGCACAATTTTAATCCTAAATTTTACAGCGGTCAATAACAATCGTGGCAATTTCCTTCACATTTAGACATTTTTGTTGAATATATTCCTTCTTATAGAAAAAATCCATTAGAAGAATAGAAACGGACATGTTACAGTAAGTTCAACTAATAATATCCTACTATTTCCATAGAATTAAACAAAACAGATTTGCCAATCCCTTTCAAGGAGAAGGTCAGATGAAATTTGCCTTGTTTAGCCTCATGATGAACCTCCCCAATGCGGTAACCGGTGAAGCACTGACCGCACAACAGAAATTCCATAACATTCTGGAACAAGCCAGACTGGCCGAGCGTTTGGGCTTCGATGCATATGGAATTGGGGAACGGCATGGAGCGCCTTTTCTTTCATCCTCGCCGCCTGTTGTACTGACCGCTGTAGCTGCTGCTACCTCCCGCATTCGTTTGCTAACAACCGTCACTGTGCTCAGCGTGTTGGATCCGGTTCGGGTTGCCGAAGATTATGCAACACTAGATCAATTATCCGGTGGGCGGCTGGAGATGATCATCGGAAAAGGCAATGACCCTCGGCACTATCCGTTGTTTGGCATTCGTGAGGAGGAACAGTGGGATTCACTTGGTGAACGCTATGAGCTGCTAAAGCGCCTGTGGACGGAGGAGAATGTAACCTGGCAGGGAACGTATCGCCCGCCTCTCCACGATGTTACCACTTGGCCGCGCCCTCTCCAACAATCCATTCCGATCTGGCATGGCAGCGCATCGAGTACCCTCTCCACCGAGCTGGCAGCGAAATACGGCGAACCACTCTTCTCCTCGAATTCTTTTCACCCACAGGCAAAATACAAAGCGTTGATTGACCACTATCGGGAACGTCTTGATTATTATGGTCATGATGCGAATCGTGCGGTGATCGGTTCCGGAGCGGGGAGCCTGTACCTTGCGAATACACGTGAGGAAGCGATTCGTCGCTATACGCCTTATTATAATGCTTTTCACGCAACCGCTGCCGCCCAGCACAACCAGTCACCCTTCACAGACCTGGAGGATAACATCGCGCGCGGCCCTGTGCTCATTGGTAGTCCTGAACAGGTTATTGAGAAAATCATGGATTACCATGCCGCTTTTGGACATCAGGTGCTCAGCATCAGCGTAGATGGACTCAGTCATAGCGAGCAGCTAGAGCAGGTTGAGCGCTTTGCCCAGGACGTAGCGCCCGTATTACGACGTGAATTACCGAATTCGGTATGGAATGATCCCCCGGTATTAAGCCGGCAAATGCCTTCCCCTGCCTCCCATTCTTCCGCCACATGGCCCTCAGCCATCTCCCCTACATTCCAGATATAAGTCCTCACTCAGATACACATATCAAATTCAGGGTGATTCGTGAGAATCACCCTGTTCCTCCCTTATTCGACGTTCTTTTCTTTTATTTAAGTGGATTTAATCCCTGCAAACAGAGAATTCAAAAGTCTCTCTACAAACTCACTATCCATCGGTTCGCCAGTCACCAACATGCGATAAAAAACCGGCCCGTAAACGAGATCGATGCACAAGCCAATGTCCAAATCACTTTTTAATTCACCTCGCGTTACACCTTTCTCTATAATTCCCCAAGCTTCACGCCGGCGAGGCTGAATGTATCTGGTCCGATATTCTACTGCAAGACCTGGATCTGACTGTCCTTCTCCAATGATCTCAGTAATAGCCTTACCGTCCAGACTTGTCAAAAATTGAATCATATTGCTCGCATGAATGCGTACATCTTCAAATACCGATCCTGTATCCGGAACAGGCAATCTTGCTGTCATGGCAGACATGTAACCGTCCATAATGACAGCCCCTTTGTTGGGCCACCATTTGTATATCGTCGCTTTGCTCACTTGAGCACGCTCCGCTATCTTTTCAACCGTAATCGCTGCAAAACCATGTTCCAGCAGCAGCTCATAGGCGGCTGCAAGAATGGCATTCTGGGTTTCCATGTTGCGGGGACGTCCTCTTTTGGCTGTCATCTGAACCCCTCCTTGATCTAACCATCACCATCAAATTTTCTTAAAAACGATACGTTCATTATACTAAAATGCCCACTACATAAACAGTTTCGCCTTCTCGCAATGGTTACTTACTCAGAATAAAATATTGATGCCTATTTACAATACTAAACGTATCGTTTATTATATGTTTGTAATTAGTAAACGAAACGTTTAGAAATTAATGATTCAAGCTGCTTGACCCATAATGAAACTATTCTAATACCATGTGGAGGAGATAATGATGAACATGAAACACGATACGAAGGCAAAACAGATTCCGAGTTGGCTGATTTTCCTTTTGGCAGCGGCTTGTGGACTTATTGTGGCAAATTTGTATTATGCTCAAACTGTAATCGGCCCGATTAGTGTAACAACAGGATTATCGTCTGCTGCTGCAGGATTGATTGTAACGCTAACCCAGATTGGGTATGTCATCGGATTGCTGTTTATCGTACCCATCAGTGACATTATGGAGAACCGGCGGCTCGTAACTTCCTTTCTGATATTACTAGTAGTTGCCTTGGCTGCAGCTGCGTTCTCCACTCATGCTTTATTATTTCTGACGGCGTCTTTGGTGATCGGCATAGGTTCCGTCGTTGCCCAGATTCTCGTTCCCTACGCCACTTACCTGACTTCGGAAGAACAGCGTGGGCAGGTGGTAGGCAATGTCATGAGCGGGCTTCTTCTGGGAATCATGTTGGCTCGCCCCATCGCAAGCTTCATTACAGATGCATTCGGTTGGCAGGCTGTCTTCATTTTCTCTGCCATTGTCATTGCATTGCTAGCCCTGCTCCTGTCACGTGCTCTTCCTGTACGTCAGCCTCACCCTGCAATGAAATATGGTCAGCTTATTGTTTCACTGGGCACCCTGCTGAAAACCTTGCCCATGCTGCGTCGCCGGGCACTGTACCAAGCCAGCTTGTTTGGTGCCTTCAGTCTGTTCTGGACGACCGTGCCTTTGCGGCTCGCTAATGATTTTGGCATGACCCAGCAGGGAATTGCCTGGTTTGCCCTGGCTGGTGTAGGTGGAGCCATTGCGGCGCCTATCGCAGGTAGATGGGCAGATAAAGGCTTGACCCGGATACTAACCGGAGTTGCCATGGTGATTGCCGCTCTCTCCTTCGGTCTTGCCTATGTATTCCAGGGGCACTCTACCGCTTCTCTTGTGCTGCTGGTCATTGTCGCCATAACTCTCGACATGGCAGTCTCCGGCAATCTTGTTCTGGGACAGCGCATCATCTACTCCCTGGCGAATGAAGCGAGAGGACGGGTAAACGGAATTTTTATGTCGATCTTCTTTATCGGGGGGGCCATTGGCTCATCGCTTGGAAGCTGGTCCTACGCATCGGGAGGCTGGAGTCTGACGACACTGATCGGCCTGATCATGCCGCTGCTGGCGCTTGGCTATTACTTTACGGAAAAGAAAACCAGCGTTGTCAGCAACTCATAACTGCATCACTCAATATAGAAGGGCAGCCTAATCCCGAGGATTAGAGCTGCCCTTTCATTATTTTTTCATATCAGAACAGGCAAATGCTTGTTCACATCGTACTCCACCAGCGGCTCACCTGCATGCAATCTGTGCACCAGATCGGAATTGGCAATAAAGGGCCGGCCAAACGCAGCGAGATGAATGATCCCCTCATTCAGGGCTTCCTCTGCCGCTCGAGCATCCAGATTCCCCACCCCGATAATCGTATGCTCCCACTGTTGCCTGATCACTTCATGAAAGGTCTTCTCTCCTGCCCAGGCTGTTGTATAGCGGTCGGTTGAAGGATGTAGAATCGTAATGCCCGTCTCACGGAACAGGTTAAGATAAGCATCAATCATGGCCGCCTTGTCTGTCCAAGCAAAGGATGGATCATCGTCTTTTTTCTCGGAAAATCGGATTGAAATGCGATCCACGCTGATTTCTTTTTTTACCGCCAGAATGATCTCTTTCAAAAAACGTAATCTCTCCTGGATCCCGCCTCCATATTCGTCTGTTCGATGATTCGTCTTCTCGTTGATAAATTGATCCATCAGATATCCATGCGCTGCATGCAGCTCAATCCCGTCAAATCCGGCCAGCACCGCATTGCGGGCAGCATTCTGAAAATGCTGGATCGTATCCTGAATATCCTGTATGGACATCGCTTCGGGAACCTGATATGGCTTGTGCAATTTATGCACCTTGCCCTCGGCCTGAATGCTTGAAGGTGCCTGCGGCGTTCCTCCGATGAGATCGGAGTGGGACAATCTGCCGACATGCCACAGCTGCGCTATGATCGTACCTCCATGTCTATGGACGGCTTCCGTAACCTTTTTCCATGAAACGGTCTGTGCTTCCGTATACAGTCCAGGTATGCCATAGGTTCCTTTACCCGCCAGGTTGGGGTTAACTCCCTCCGTAATGATCAATCCCACACCATCCCGGGCACGCTGCTCATAGTATGCCACCATCTCTTCTGTTACTGTGCCATCCTCATCATTCGCAAACCCTCTCGTTAACGGAGCCATCACGATTCGGTTCTTAAGGTTCCATTGGTTGATCGTAACCGGGTTGAGTAATTTTATAAGATTGTTCATGCTATCCCTTCTCTCATCGTAATTAGGGATATTGTAGAATGGCTCAGGCATATCGTAAAATGATTAGAATATATGGAAGTATCTCTGTGAGAGATATCATAAGGACTTCAATTTGGCTTTTCGGAGAAATCCCGCAATCAGGAGGAATACGTATGGAATTATCAGATATCGATATCATTCTCGCAGTCGGACGGTCAGGCAAAATCTCGCAAGCCGCCAAAGAATTAAACTATGCCCAGTCCAATGTCACCACCCGCATCAAAAAGCTGGAGCAGGAATACCAGGTACAGCTCTTCAATCGGTTTTCCAAGGGTGTGGTTCCCACTGCCAAAGGAGAGCAGTTTATTGCATATGCCGCTCGCATCCGTAACCTGCTGCATGATCTGGAACAGGATATGATGGATCCCGGGGAGCCTTCAGGCACACTGAAAATCGGGATTGTGGAGACGGCTGCATCAAGCCGCTTCATGGAGATACTGAACGAATACCAGATCACGTATCCGAAGGTTTCCATCTCACTGGTGAACGCCACTTCGCCCAAAGTGCTGCGTCAAAAAATACAGGCGTATGAGATTGATGGTGCGTTCATCAGCGGCGCCTGTGTTAAAGAAGGGTTGAAAGTGGAATACGAAATGCAGGATACGGTACACATTATTTCTAAACGAATGGAAACCCCCGCAGAGAGCCTGTGCCAGGTTTCATGGGTGGTTTTCCCTCTGGGCTGTCCCTATCGTGAAATTACGGAAATGTTTTTGGAGGAAGAAGGGCTGTCTGCCCGCAATATGATCGAGGTCAGTACCATGGAGAACCTGCTCAGCTGTGTGGAGTCCGGGATTGCTTATACGATTATGCCTTGCAGTGTGATTCACAAAAAGCCGGAAGTGTACTCCGTACACGATCTGGCCGAACAGTTCACCCACACTACAACCACCTTTGTTCGCGGGGAGGATCGGTATGTCAGCAGTGCGCTGGATCAATTCGTGAAGCTGCTGAATCAGAAATGCATTACATTTTAATGTCCACGTTATACTTTCGTTAGAATTGGCCACTATCCTTGAGTTATGGATTTCAACTCATCATTCATACGGAGGATAATTAATATGAACCTGAAACATCGTCTTATTCAAAAAACAGCCGTACTCGGCATGGCCGTCGCGATGATTACCGGTACCGCCTCAGCGGCAGCTTCACCTATTGCCAAGGAACAATGGGTGCAGGAGCATGCCCATGAGATTACATCCCTGACATCGGATAATTATAGTGACCTGGCCTTCTTGAAGCCATTACTGAAGGACAAAAAAGTGGTCAGCCTTGGAGAAAACTTTCATCGGGTCGCCGAATACAGCGAAATTAAAACGCGTATGATCAAATTTTTGCATGAAGAACTGGGCTATGACGTTATTGCCTTTGAATCGGGCATGGGAGATGCAGCTGTTGCTTATGAACAAGGAGCGAATCTGACACCTGCCCAGATGATGGAGCTCTCCATTTTCCCCATCTGGCACTCACAGGAAACGCTTGGTCTCTACGAGTATGTGCAGGAACAGAGCAAAACGGATCACCCCCTGATTTTGGCCGGTTACGATATGCAGTTCACAACCGGGTACTTAACGCAATTTATCAGTGACTGGATTGGGAGTATCGACCCCGAAAGAGGTAAAGAGTTCTATGCTTTTGAAATGCAGGGCATCACGGATCTGTACGCCGTCCTTAACACGTATGGAATCGACAGCGATAACAATCCGGAGTTCAAAGCCGCTATCCATCAAGTGAAGGATGCCTATGTGCCGCAATATGAGAAACTGATTCAATGGATCAACGAACACAAACCGGAGCTGGTTAAGTCATTCCCGGACAACCCGAAACTAGCTGACATGATGATTCGCGTGCTGAACGACCGGACCAAATTCATCGAGATGGCAGCCTACGATACACGGGAGAGCTACGAGTTCCGCGATCGTGCCATGGCGGATAATCTGGAATGGCTGATGGACGTGATGTATCCGGACAAAAAGTTCATTCTCTGGGCTCATAATGACCACCTTGCCAAGAGCACATCGACCATCCTTAATCCCCCGATTGGAGAAAGCGATGGAAATTCCGGCCTTTGGCAATCCAGCTTCAAGAGCATGGGCGAAATTATGCATGAAAAACTACAGGACAACATGTATGTGATTGGACTCTATATGAACGAAGGGCAAGCGAGCGAGATCTCCACAGGCAAAACGTTTGATATTTCTCCCATGCCTCGTGGCAGCCTGGAGTATACGCTGATGAAGTCTGGTTATCGTAATACATATATTGATCTTTCCGAAGCCAAAGACGCTACAAATGCTGCAGCCTGGTTGTCCCGCCCGGTCTTCGCTGCCGAGGATGGCATGGTGGATGAAGTGATTCATCCGATGTCGATGAACTTTATCCCTGCAGAACAATACGATGGCATTCTGTTAATTGATAAGGTCAAGGCACCAACGACCACTTATAAAGGCGGATTCAAAGACCAAGCGCAGCAGCAAAAGTAATTCCGTAACAGCTGTGCATTTATCAAGAGAGGCAGGCATCCCATTTGCGATGCCTGCCTCTCTTGATGTTTCTGTTAAGGAGCTATATCACTTGCCTAAATTCAGGATAATCACTGAGTTACCCGCGCAATCTCCGGGCACTCAGTGCGTGATGACCTTGTTGCAGAAAGGTGCTTCGTGTATTCTTCATCAGCTCAATCCGGCGTTCGGCCAGACGGTCTGCGGCAATATAAGTGGCGATGCCTTCGGTTCGGGACGTTTCGAAGATTTTCTCCAAACTGGCGTAGATCTCTCCGATCTTGCTCCACGCACGCTCTGCATTGTACCCATTCAATTCGTCCGCAATGTTGATGACTCCGCCCGCATTAATCACATAGTCCGGAGCGTATACGATGCCCATCTCATGCAGTTTGTCACCATGACGGGTCTCCAGCAGCTGGTTGTTGGCACATCCTGCGACCACTTTGGCTTTGAGTGTTTTAAGCGTATCATCATTAATCGTTCCACCAAGGGCGCACGGTGCATAGATGTCACATTCCACGCCCGTAATGTCTGCTGGATCAACAGCCGTTGCACCAAAGCGATCCACTGCCTGCTTCACGGAATCCTTGTGAATATCCGTCACAATCAAGCGGGCACCTTCCTCATACAAATATTTGCACAGACTCATGGCCACGTTGCCGACGCCTTGAACAGCGACCGTTTTGCCTTCCAGCAGATCCGTGCCGAATGCTTCTTTGGCTGCCGCCTTCATTCCCCTATATACTCCCCATGCTGTTGCTGGAGACGGGTTCCCCGACGAACCGTAGCTTGGGGATATGCCTGTTACATAATCGGTCTCCTGATAGATCAGGTTCATGTCTTCTTCCGAAGTTCCCACGTCTTCTGCGGTTACATAACGTCCGTTCAGACCTTGAATATATCTTCCGAATGCACGGAACATGGCCTCGTTCTTGTCACGGCGCGGATCGCCAATAATAACGGCTTTACCGCCGCCAAAATTTAAGCCGGATACGGCATTTTTATATGTCATCCCCCGCGAAAGGCGCAGTGCGTCTTCGATGGCCGCCTCTTCCGAAGCATACGTCCACATCCGAGTGCCGCCCAGTGCAGGGCCAAGTGTTGTATCGTGAATGGCGATAATCGCCTTTAACCCGGAAGCTTTGTCCTGACATAGGACCAGTTCCTCATAATCATGGTGTTCCATTACATCAAACCAACTCATGTTTAACCGTCTCCTCCAACCATTTTTGCGGGTAATTCGCAAGGTTTCTGTATCTTTGCCATCCTCTATTGTACCTAGATAAGCCAAGAATGTGCAAAATCACATCACTATGTAAGAGTGGCATTTTGCATAAATCCAGTAAGCGAACTCCAATAAACCTTTCTCTCTTCACAGGGAAAAAGGCAAAAATCGTTCATTTTCGAACAGCATTAATGGAGCGTCTCGACCACATTGATTGGATGCAAATCCCCGTCCACGGCAAAAGATGCCTGTCCCGTCTCCTCGGAAACCACGAGCACAACGGCATCCGTCAGTTCACTCAGCCCCAGTGCGGCCCGATGACGAGTTCCGATTTTAAGTTCCCCTGCTACAGCCTGTGACAGTGGAAGGACATTGCCTGCAGAGACGATCTGGTTGCCGCGGATCAGAACAGCTCCATCATGCAGAGGCGCACCCGGAATAAATAGTGATTCAAGCAGTGCATGGGTAACTCTTGCATCAATAGCAACGCCCGAATGAATAATGGGTTCAAGAGGCACCTCACGTTCAATGACAATAAGAGCACCATATCTTCGATCGGACAGATGCTGTACACTAGCGGTCAGCTCAGCAAACTTCTCGGTGAAGGGAGACAGGTAACAATCCAGATAAAAAGAAGAAGCAAGTACCTCAATCTGCTTGATCTCGGTCCGAATCTCGGCGAACTGCCCCAGCAGACAGACACTGTCATTGTCAAAACGGGATAACGTCAGATTCATCCGATCCGCTACACGATGCAGATCTTCCTTCAATCTCTGTCTCATGGACGAGCTATCACAGTCTGCTTGCCGGTTCATCATTCGGAGCCTCCCCTTTCTGTTCTGTATGCCAACATAGTTAACCTATACGTTTCCCCTAGCAATGTTCATTTATACCAAGAGAAATTCACCGTTCACTATGCTGTGCACAGAAAAAGCCTGCCTGCAACGTTACCGTTACAAACAGGCTTCAATCCAATTATCCTTACTCACACCAGCATTTTGCCTAATAAGAAAAATGGTCAGAAGGCGTCAGATTATGGAGTAACTGCGCCATAGGATCCTTTCTTGAACGTAGCTGGATCATACCATTTGTACCCTGCAGCCGGAGCAGACCATGGCTCAAGCTGCGGTTCTGTGGAAGCAGCCGGGGCTTCAATGGCAAGCAGGCTTGTCGGTGTGTCCAATGTCAGACCAGACACCTGTGACAGGCTGGTATAGCTTTCTTTTACCGCGAGCCATTTTACGGTATTGACGAGGAACGTGGCATCATCAGCCTCTTTGAATCCGTCGTAGGTCTTTTTGGAAGCACCCGTCTCTTCACGCAAATACTTTGGAGTCGCGTCTTCCACAGGAGAGGAATCACCAATGAATGCTGCCTTGCCTGCACCTACCTTGGCTATGGCTGCATATGCACCTTCTGCACGTCCGCCGCCATTGTATACGCCCTGATCGACCGCGTTGCCCCATTTGGACACACCGCTTGGCACATAGACCAATCCTTTGGCCTTGTTTGGATCAATAATAGCCACCGTGGATCCTGCGTGCATTGCTACTGCATTCACCCCACCTGTAATTCCAAATGACTGTGACGGAGCAACGATATCTGTGGCATTTACATCACCAAGTGCGTTGTAGCGGAAACGGATGCCGAAGTTTGTTGCCAGCCAGTCCGAGCTGGTAACCCCCTGCATGGCTGGGGATTCGGCTTCTGCCGAAGACATGCCCTTAGCCGGGTTCAGGAATGCCCCGCGACGGTATCCATTAAATACTTCGGAGGAGTCCCAGCGGTTTTTATTGCGGTCTGCATTATAGTGATCGGAGATGAAGAACACGCTGCCGCCATTCTGTACGTATTGCAGCAGTGCAGCCTGCTCTGTCGCTTTGAATGGTACGTTGGCTTCGCCAATGACGAAGACATCATAATCTTTTAATTTATTATAGGTGATGGCCTGCTCACCGAATGTATACGGGATGCTGCGTTCCAGCTGATCCACGGCAAAGCCTGCGTTTCGCAAACCATTTGCAAAGTCCGAAAATGCTCCATCAATGATCCAGTCCGCAGCTCCGGCGGTTTGGGCATGGCTGTTGTCGAACAATACTTTTTTGCCTGTGCCATCCGGCAGTGTCGTGCCTGGGTTTGGTTCAGGATCAGGGTCAGGGTTTGTTGTCCCGGAAGAAAGTGAGATGGAAGTTGGGTTTTTGAGTCCTGCATAACTGTTGTAAGCACCAAGTGATCCGGTTACGATGACCTTCTTGCCTACGAGACCCGGATTGGTAGCCAGTCCATATTGCGAGCGGAATGATGAGGAAACTTGCACATCCAATAATTTAGCGTTTGCCTTCTCTGAAGGGGAGTCCGCAATCAGGAAGTTAAAATCATTGGCGTAAGGAGATGTAAACTTGGCTGTAAGCGAACCGGTGGCATGACCAACAATATAACCTTCGACAGTCGCTGTTCCTCCACCGCTCTGAGCAGCAATGGCCTGAGATACGGTAAGTGGTGCTGCTGCAGCCTGTACCGGACTCTGTGAACCCGGCCCGAGCAATGCAGTTGTCATCATCATGAAGACCAGGAATGCCCCGATCCAGTGCTGCCATAATGCCTTCTTCATGTTCTCCTTCTCCTCCTCAGATTTACCTTATAATGGGTTGTCCACTTTAATTTAATCTTTCATATGATGAATTCCTCTTTGTTTATGTAAAATTTTTGAAAAAAGTTTGCTGCATTACGAACCTGCCCATACTATTTACCAAAAACATGATAAGGGAGAACACATACCATGAAGTTCATATTTTTGCTGCTGCTGATCATCATCCCTCTGGTTATGGTATTTCTGGCTCTTCGTTCCCGGATGGTGGAACGGCTTTTTCATGTCCTGGCTCTCCTCTGTTTCTATAGTGCAGCCACGGTCATTGCCGGAGACGTGTATGCCACAAATGCACATATGACCACCTTTACCACTGAAATTCATCATTTTTTGCTGAATGGCTGGTTCCTTTATCCGTCTGCTTATCTGGGTGTGTACATTCCATATCTGTTATGGATGGGCCTTTTTTCGAAAAAAAATAAGGTAAATCCGTGACTCGGCATTGATTTTTGGTTGAATTCATAGCATAATAAACTTATACGTGATAATGATTATCATTCTTGAGCTTGTCTCTCATTTCATTTCAATCAACTTTACATGAATTACCGATCATATAGCTAAAGGGGAACGAACATCATATGAATACAACTCTGCAAAAAGCATCACTGCAGCTCGACGATTATCTGGATCTTCTGAACCTGGCAACAACCCTGGGTGATACGAAGTGGCAAAAAGAAATCATTCGCAAGCTGGCTTATACTTATCCTGCCGTTCAATGTAAACAACCACAATAACATATCGTTGTTAAAATGGCTCATGACAGATTCAGACCTGAATCTATCATGGGTTATTTTTTTGTTTCAATCGTGATCTGGATACAGGTAGAATGGACTTAATCATGGAACTGGGGGAGTGAAAGTCATGTTAGCGGAGACCGAACGACTGATCTTGCGAGAGATCCGCATGGACGACTGGGAAAGTATACATACGTACACTGTATCACCTGAAGTGACCAGGTATACGGCTTGGGGACCCAACACGGAACAAGATACAACGACTTACATTGAACAGGTTTTGCTAACACAACAGGAAGAGCCAAGAAACCAATTCGACCTTGCTGTCTGCCTAAAAACAGATGGAACGCTGGTAGGCAGCGTAGGCATATACACGGAAGGCACCAATGCGGAAATGGGTTATGTGATGAATCCACAATATCAGGGGAGAGGCTACGCTGCCGAAGCGAGCCTGGCATTGCTCGGTTTGGGTTTTAACACACTCGGTGTGCATCGGATCTATGCCAAATGTCGTCCGAACAACAAGGCATCGGAGAAAGTGATGCAGAAGATCGGCATGCAGTATGAAGGAATGATGCGGGAGCACTGGTTTTACAAGGGAGAATTCCACGATTCATTGGTCTATTCGATCCTCGCCAGGGAATATGCGAGCCTAGTTCATCAAGGTTAGAGAACTAAAAAAAGCTGATGTCGGTTAACCACCGAACATCAGCTTTTTTTCATCTCCGTAACGACCCCAATCGCCAAAGAAGATAATCTGTGGATCCAAAAGCTCTAGTGAAGACTACAGCCGGCATAACTCTGCTGGACAGGTCGGGAATGTAGGACATCCACACATGCAGCGCAAGGCAGCCAGATCCCGGATTACCAATCTGCCCTCCAGTGTGTCTAGGGTACCCTGCTCTTTCCATGCTCCCAGCATCCGTGTCACACTCTCCCGTGTAGCTCCAATCATCTCCGCAAGCTCCGTATGATTCAATTTCATCTCCAGTACAATACCATCAGGAGTGACCTTGCCGTACGAGTTGCTGGCGCGGATCAGTGTCGAAGCCAGAGCACCGGCCTTCCCATAGAGCAGCAGATCCCGGAAACGCGATTGGGTAATCCGCTGTGAAAGTGCCATCCACTGCAGAAACTTCAGAGCAAGGTCCCCATGTTTGCTAAGCACACTCTCCAGATCGCTCAGCGAGATAATCGCAAGTTCGCCTTTTTCCGTCATCTCGGCACTATAGCTATGATTCAGCCCGCCAATACCGCCGAACTCCCCAATGAGATCCCCTTTTTGCTGAATCGAGAGAATGATTTCCTTGCCGTCCTCCGTCGATTTGGTCATTTTCACGCGCCCCGAACGAATGTAGTACAGATATCCGGCTTCATCACCTTCCAGAAAGAGACTATACCCCGACTTCACCCGTTTGGGCTGCATTTTGGCCTCAATCCAGGCCCACTGTTCAGCTGTTACGAACGAAAGTATTCCGCCTGTCTCCCGTGTCATTTTGCTTCCCTCCGCCTGTTCCCGTTCTGTCGCTTGGGTTGTTCTTTCTGTAAATACCGTACCCATTTGTTCGTCCCCCTCGTGTTTCCTTATGAATCTATCTTATCGCGAAACCGGCATAAACGTTATCGGGGGATTACCTGAACCTGGCCGATAAATTCCCTGAATTTGCTGTGAGATAAGTCACATCCTATGATGACATACTCATGTTGTCATGTAGTAAAGTTCTTGCTGCATAAGGATTGAGGGCCGTCTGTTAACCAAGATCAGTAAATTGCAAGACCGAAATCGGGGGATTCCCTGAATTACAACCCGCACGAATGGGACTACAATAGAACTAACATACAAATTTCTATATTTCAGGGCACCTTGGTCAAAGGTTAACGATATGCATTTCACCGCGTCTAAGCTAACGGTATCATTCCAAAAAGGAAGTGTCTCTCATGCACGATGAACTGCCGTCCGGCATTCAGGAGATGATCAACAATCTGCGCCTGAACACATCCGCCGATTTTTGCGGACTTGCCTGTCTGTCCGGGTCCATGCTGCGCTGGAAATATACCTCCGGTGCAACCAACCAACGCGTAACACGCATGGAAATGCGTCCCGGACAAGACCTTGTGGGTACAGCTCTTCGGACAGGCCGCACGTCCCTAGCCGATCAACAGTCCACTGGCAGCCATATGCCGGGCCGTTGTCCGCTGATGATCGCGGAGAAGCTGCTATGTGCAATAGCCGTACCTGTGTTTCACGATGGCAGCGTACCTGATGCGGTGCTGCTTGTTGGCAGCAGACAGCCTTGCACGTTCTCAACGGACATCATCCGGCAAGCGGAGCTGGCAGCCCAAACCGTTGGAGCCTACTCTTTACGGATAAGCCCCTTGGAAGCACAGAAGGAAGAAAAGCTATTCAGAGATTAAACCTCTGGGTGGCTTTTTTTGGTATCATGAAGATAGAACCAAGCAAGCGGACAGGGGGAAAACTAGTGATTCAACTATTGGTTGTCGACGATCATGTCGTTGTACGTTCCGGGCTGATTGCCCTGCTGGACGGCAAGAATGAAATCCGGATCGTGGGCGATGCAGCAGATGGCGACGAAGCCATTGCCAAGGCACAGGAATTGAAGCCGGATGTTGTATTGATGGATTTTAGCATGCCGCCAGGCAAAGACGGGTTAACCGCTACCGCCGAATTGAAAAAGTTGATGCCGGACGTGGCCATTCTCATTTTGACCATGCATGACGATGAAGAGTATCTGTTCCGAGCGATCCATGCCGGAGCTTCAGGGTATATTCTCAAGAGCGCACCACACGAGGAGCTGCTAGCAGCTATCCGCTCCGTAGCAGATGGCAGTGCCTACCTGTATCCCAGTGCCACCAAACGGCTGATGAGTGAATACCTGGACAAATCCAAACAGGAAAACGCCGGGCCATATGACACCCTCTCCGAGCGTGAAAAAGAAATCCTGTCCTGGATTGCGAAGGGTTACGCCAACAAGGAAATTGCCGAGCATCTGGTCATCAGTGTCAAAACGGTCGAATCCCACAAAAGCAACCTGATGGAGAAACTGGGACTGCGGACCAGACCTGAACTGGTCAAGTTTGCCATGAAAAAGGGGCTGTTAAACTTTGAGTAGTGCACGCGAAAACAGACTTAGCGGACTTGCGGAGCAGCCTGTACTACAGCTGCTGGATGAGCTGGACAACCACATCACCGATGACGAATTTCGCAGCAGACTGAAGGGTTCACTGCACCAGCTTAGTGATCTGAAATTTGCACTGGATGAGTCCTCCATCGTAGCCCTCACAGATCGCAAAGGAAAAATCCAGTACGTGAACGATAAATTTTGCGAAATTTCACAATATCAACGAGAGGAACTGATTGGTCAGGACCATCGGATCATCAATTCCGGATATCATGGCAAAACGTTTATGAAAAACCTCTGGGAAACCATCTCTTCGGGACGAGTCTGGAACGGGGAAATTCGTAACCGGGCGAAGGATGGCAGCCACTATTGGGTGAATACGACGATTGTGCCTTTTCTCGACAATGACGGGGAACCTTATCAATATTTGGCTGTCCGCAGTGAAGTGACGAAGCTGAAACGGGTGGAAGGCGAGTTGCAGACGATGATGACCCAGGTCATGAATATTCAGGAAGAGGAACGCCGCCGAATTTCCCGTGAGCTGCATGACGGAATCGGACAGAGTCTCTTCTCACTCGTGATTCAGATGGATCAGCTCCTGGCTGACAAGCCCCATTCCGGTGTGGAAGCATTGCGTAAGCAGGTTACCGGGATTATGGAAGATGTACGGGGCATGGCCTGGGAACTCAGACCTTCCGTACTCGATGACCTTGGTGTCGTTCCAGCCATCCGTACTTATATTGAGAATTATACCCGCCACTACGGCATTGAAGTGGATCTGAGATGCAACCTGCGCAGACGGCTGGAAATGAACCGTGAGATTGCCATGTACCGAATTATTCAGGAAGCCCTCACGAATGTCGCCAAGTATGCCGATGTCGCCGAAGCACAGGTAACAGTGGAAGATTCACAGGAAGGCACGGTTGTAACTATTGCGGATCAAGGTGCCGGATTCAATGTGCAAACCGCAGGTCACGGCGTCGGATTGTTCAGTATGGAAGAACGTGCTCGTGGTGCAGGAGGAACGCTGACGTTATCTTCCGAGCCTGGTGAAGGTACAAGCATTACGTTTCATCTGCCCAGAAGTGTTTAGACCGGTTCGAATGTGGGCCCTTGCCCACAGTGGAGAGAAAAAAGCTGCTCATGGATTTATTCCAAGAGCGGCTTTTT
The DNA here is from genome assembly GCF_047246825.1 of Paenibacillus xylanilyticus. Lineage (GTDB taxonomy): Bacteria > Bacillota > Bacilli > Paenibacillales > Paenibacillaceae > Paenibacillus > Paenibacillus xylanilyticus_B. The sequence goes on from NZ_JBFOLB010000006.1 coordinate 224,396, forward strand.
TGGGTTTACTTTTGGTACAAATGACAAAATGAAAGCTCATAATCGGATAAATTCAATATGATGGATAAATATGTTGACTCCAATTACGATTCGTCATTAAAATATGAATGCTGCATGCAAATTGTATTTTTGAAGGGTTACATTTTATATTCCATATACAGAACGAAAAGGATGGTCCATCATGTCAGAAAAACGCTCCTCCAAAGGAGGAGAAATCCCGCAAATGTACAATCTGGACGCGATCGATCGGAAAATTATAGCCGCTCTGCACCAGAACAGCCGGATCTCCTACACGGATCTGGGTACGCAGATCGGTTTGTCCCGTGTGGCCGTACAGGCTCGTATCAATGCTCTAACCGAAAAAGGCATTATCGAACGATTCACGGTGGTGATTAACCCCGGTAAGGTCGGACTTCAGGTCTCCGCTTTTTTCAATGTGGATGTGGAGCCGCCCTTCCTGGACGAAGTGGCCGAGAAGCTGGACGAAGAACCGGCAGTGACAAGCCTCTATCATATGACAGGTCCAAGTACGCTGCATATGCACGGCATTTTTGCAGACATGGAAGAGATGGAGCAGTTTCTGCTGGAGAAGCTCTATAAGATGCCTGGTATCGTGAAGGTTGAATCTCAGTTGTTGTTAAAACGATATAAAAGCCGAATGGGCATGAGACTGTAGGAGGAAAACAGCATGGGTTGGAAAGATTACATCGGTCTTGTTACGGGTATGGTGCGAACCGGGATATTGGGTTATGGCGGCGGTCCTTCGGTTATTCCGTTGATCCGCTATGAAGCCGTCACGCGTTATCAATGGGTGAGTGATGAGGAATTTGGCGAGATTTTGGCGATTGCCAACGCTTTGCCAGGACCTATTGCCACCAAGATGGCCGCTTATCTCGGTTATAAAACCAAAGGCGTGCTCGGCGCCATCGCTTCTGTACTTGCACACATTTTGCCAACAAGTATTGCCATCATCGCTCTGCTCGGCTCCATGTACGCGCTGCGTGAGTCGAAGATCGTTGCAGGCATGGTGGCGGCCGTCCGCCCAGTGATCTTTGTGATGTTGGGAATGATGGCTTATGAATTTGCCAAAAAGGCATGGTCCGGACTGGGTAAAACCTTTGCCGTCCTGTTTGGCGTCATCGCGTTTGTTCTATTGCAGCTCTTGAATATTCATCCCGGAATTGTAGTAGCCGTCTTTCTTGGCTACGGGGTATTTCACCTGGATCTGGTTCAGCGCTTCAAGTCCAAGCGCAGCTCCGACAAGGAGGTGTCCTAAACGATGCTTCAGACGTGGTGGGAGTTGTTTTGGGGATTTTTCGTAGCGAATATATTGGGATACGGAGGTGGTCCTGCCTCCATCCCGTTAATGCAGGAAGAAGTGGTCAACCATTATAAATGGATGACCACAGAACAATTCGGTGATGTGCTCGCCATCGGTAATGCTCTTCCAGGTCCGATCGCAACCAAGATTGCCGCATTTGTCGGTTATCAGGTGGCCGGCTGGTTCGGGGCGGTTATCGCCAGTTTTGCCACAATTGTACCTTCGGCAGCCGCGCTGATTATGCTGCTTCGCCTGTTGAACAAGTATCGTACTTCACCTAAAGTGAAAGGTATGACGCTGCTTGTGCAGCCGGTCATCGCGGTGCTCATGATTCTGCTCACTTGGGAATTCGGCCAAGTATCTACCGCTTCCATCGGGATCTGGCAGACATTAATCATCGCCGGGATTTCGTTATGGGTGATGACCAAGACCAAACTGCATCCTGCTATTTTAATTGTCATTGCATTTGCGTACGGTGCGCTGGTTCTATCTCACACGATGTAATTGATTAGTCAGGGATGACTGATTACTGGTAGGACTCAGAGATAACGGACTGACACGAACAGGCTGCTTTCAATGCTAGACGCAGGAACAGTATACGAATAACCATACAAAAAACGGTGACGCCAGCATCAAGCTGTCATCACCGTTTTTTATTTCACGTTTCACATTAAAAACAAACCTTATTTCGCTTCAACTACGATCGTCACTTTGGTTTTCACGCCAGCATAGCTCACCGTAATAGTCGCTTTACCTTTACCGTTAGCCTGGATGATGCCATCTTTCACCGTTGCAGTTGCAATACGGGAAGATTTCCAGAGTGCCGGTTTGGATACATTCGCTTCACTGCCATCCGCATACGTTGCTGTTGCCACCACGGTAACTTTGTCACCCGGTTTCATGGTCAGGGTTACCTTATCGGTTTGCAGATATTTCAATGTATCTACATCAATGGCCACAGTTACGGATTTGCTGCCGTATTTTGCAGTTACTTTCGCTTTACCTGCTCCAACGGCTTTTACTTTGCCTTTGGTTACCTGAGCTACTTTGTAGCTGTTGGTTTTCCATTCGGCTTTGTCTGTAACGTCACGTTCGCTGCCGTCGTTAAAATAAGCTACAACAGTAATGTCAGCTGTCTCGCCAGATTTCAGGGATACGGCAGGTTCCGATGCTTCAATGCGTGCAATGACGTCCACTTCGATCGCGATCGTCACTTTTTGGGAACCATACTCCGCTGTAATGTTGACTTTACCGCTTCCGTTCGCCGTAACCAAACCTTTTTTAACGTCAGCTACACGAGCGTTACTCGTTTTCCAGGTTGCTTCTGAAGTTACATCCAGCGTATTCCCATCTTCGTCTGTCCCGGTCAGGGTAATTTGCTGCGTCTCTTTGGAAGCCAGTGCGATAAAGTTCACATCCGCTTCGAGCCCGCTTGCCATACCAACCTCAACAGACATGGTCAGTGTTTTGCCATCCACTTTAGCTGTAATTGTTGCTTTGCCGACAGCGATACCTTTGACTTCGCCATCCTTGGATACCTCAGCAATCTTATCACTACTGCTGCTCCACTCTACATCTTCAGTAACAACTTTGGATGTATTGCCATATACAGCAAGGACTTCTGCCGTAAAGGTATCGCCCACACCGATTGATTTTTTCTTGTTTTGCATTTCATATTTGTCCGGCACATCCACGCTTACGGTGATTTTAGCCGTTTTGCCGCCATAAGCGACCGTAATGGTTGCCTGTCCCGATTTGTAAGCGGTAAGTTTACCTTCGGATACATAAACAATATCTTCATCGCTTGAAGTCCACGTTGCTTTGGATGTAACGATCTCCGTAGTTCCATCCACATACTCAGCGTTGACCGTAAGTTCTTTTTCTTTTGTTCCAGTTAGACTCATGGCCAGTTTATCTTCAACATCAACAACGTCCAGATAACGAGCCGTGTCCACATCTACAGTAATTTCAACTGTTTTATCACTGTAACTAGCTTTAATCGTCGTGGTACCTTGACCAATGGCTGTGACTTGTCCTTTATAAACAGTAGCGACTTTCTCATTACTTGATGTCCACACTGCCGTACTGGTTACATCCGCATCTGAACTATCCGGATAAATGGCGGTCAACTTCAGTTGTTTGGAACGATCCGTATTACTCAACTTGAAGAATAACTTTTGCTCATCGATCTTCAGATTGCTCGTCCGGTCCACATCCACATCAATCGAAACCGTCTTAGTGCCGTACTTAGCTGTGATTACAGCAGAACCCGCAGCATAACCCGTGATGGTGCCTTTAAGTACATCAGCAATTTTCTCGTCGCTGGAGCTCCAATCTGCAAGAGAAGTTACATCTCTGGTCGTTCCATCTGGATAGGTTGCCGTTATAACGACTTTGTCACTTTTGTTCAACAGCAGGTTCACTTGCTTTTTGTCTGTATCGATCCGCTTCACGACTTCGACATTTACCTCAACGGTAACAGACTGTTTCCCCACCTTACCTGTAATTAGGGCAGTACCCGCACTTTGTCCGGTAACCTTACCGTTAACTACAGTCGCTACCTGATCGTCATCAGAAGACCATTCCGCGATATCGGACACCGACTCAGAAGTATTATCACTGTATGTTGCCGTCAGTGTGATCTGATCGGATTCTCCTGTACGAATATCAAGGGTTTGCTTGTCCTTCGTCAATGCCTTAACCTTTTTGGTTACATTCACCTGAATGGATTGTGGCTTATTTTCATAGGATACGATGACAGTTGCCTGCCCTTCACCCTTGGCTGTAATTGTTCCGTTATATACCGTAGCCACCGCAGTGTCATCACTGCTCCAGCTTGCATTTACTGTAATATTGCTTGTCGAAGCATCCGTGTAGACTCCTGTAGCCGTCACCGAACTGGATTCTCCTACTTCAAGCGCCACTTCATTTTTGGAAACTACAATCTTGGACAGTTCCTTATCTGCCGCAGCGGCCAAGCCTACGTTGGAAATACTCAGCACCAATACCAGCATCATCACCATGTACTTGGTCAATCTTGGCTTTAACATCATTTCCCCCCGATTATCATCATTTTTTTCCTTAAAGTTAATGTCGGCAAGTTCTTTCCAGATGTTTAGACTTTCAGCGATTTTTCAGGAAAATGATTGGAAATGAATTCTCAAAACTGTCTTTTTTCCAAGGAATCATACCTGCCAGCATTCCGCATAACCTATCTATATTGCTATCTCATAAGCGCCGAGCGACTGAATTTGTACATGATGGGAGGAGAAACATGCGACAGCCTTTTGATTACATCGGATATTGGGAGCAAACGTACCGTTCCGGGGAAACTTCTGGACGTGGATCTTATGGGGTTCTGGCTGAATTCAAGGCCGAGGTCGTGAACGGATTGATCCAGCGAGAGGGTATTACCAGCGTTATCGAGTTTGGGTGTGGAGACGGCAATCAGCTGCAGTATATGAATTATAAAGAGTACCTGGGTGTAGATGTCGCTGCCTCTTCAGTACGCCTGTGCGCCTCGAAGTTTGCCACCGATTCCTCCAAAAGCTTCATGCTGTATACACCTGGTCTGTGGATTAACCGTGGCTTTCTGATGGCTGACCTTACCGTGTGTCTGGATGTGCTCTACCACATCACGGATGAGACCGATTTTCGCAATACGCTCTATGATATTCTGCATTCATCGAAAGATTGGGTGGTACTGTACACACGGTTGAAAGAAAACGGCAATCCGGGTGTCGCCACAATTCAGGATCGGAACCTGTTCCATTACCTGTTCGATTATCCCGACTTCAAGGTGCAAGAGATCATCCCTCAGCGATATCCCGATCAGTCTTCAGCTGACTTCGTCATCCTTAGACGCGTTCCTTCAAGCAAAAACAACTAAATGGAGCAAGCGAGAAAAACCACCCAACAACAGTCCAATGGAAACTTGACTGTTTCAGGTGGTTTCTTATTTGAGCATTTTGCATAAATCCAATAAGCGACTTCCAATCTTCAATATATAGATCGAAATGGTCCTATTCGTCTATATTGTACCTCGGAGCGAGTGGAATCGAATGATGCAAAATGCTGAATAATGAGGAATCAGGCGGATCATCCATTCATTTCCCTGTGAATAGCGCGATCATTGGATAATTCAATTCCTGAAATGTTGGCGTTAAAATAAACCTGGACGCCCGCGCAGCTTCGCCAGCGCCTCCATATAAAAATAGTCGCCGTATATGATCGGCACATTCAATCCCCGCCCTTCCGGGTAATGCACCGTTCCCTGCATAATCATCCCCTCTTCAGCCGCTGACTCGCCTGAGCTGTAGCGCTCATGCAGTCCGCGAACGATGCGCTCCCCCGCTGCGGCATATTCATCCCCGCGCGGCGACAGCTTCGCCAGCTCCAACAGACCGCTCGCTGCAATGGCTGCAGCGGACGAGTCCCACGCCACCTGATGCTCCGCTGGTGCGCGAAAATCCCAGAACGGCACGATATCTTCGCCAAGCATGGCGAGGAAGAAATCGGCCGCGCGTTCCGCTGTCTCCAGATAGCGGGCTTCGCCCGTATACCGGTAAGACAGCGCAAAACCATGCAGCGCCCAGGCGGTACCCCGCGCCCAGGCGGAACCCGGAGCATGGCCCTGTCCGCCATGCTCGCGCAGCTTCTGCCCCGTGTGGGGATCGAACTCCACCACGTGGCAGATGGACCCGTCCGCGCGGATGAACTCACGCGCCACGGTGTCCGCATGTGCTTCCGCCAGCAAGCGGAAGCGGGGGTCGCCGCTCTGCTCGGATGCCCAGTAGAGCAGGGGCAGATTCATCATGCTGTCAATGATGGCTACGCCGCGTGTATCCATGGTGGACGAGTTGAAGTTCCAGGCACGGATGAACTGGCCGCGCACGTTGAAGCGAGCGGCAAACAGATTGGCAGCAAGCATCCCCCGCCGCCGGCTGTCCATGCTGCCAGTCTGGCGGTAGGATGCTACGCCGCTAAGCAGCCAGATGAATCCCAGATCATGGTCCACCGAATCAGAATTACGGAGGCAGCCTTCCAGCTGCCGTTCACAGCTTTCGGCAATGCGGGACAACGGGGCGACGACTCCATCGTCCGGAGATTCACCATACACAAGCCACAACAGCCCTGGCCAGAATCCGGCTGTCCACCACTCCGGATCATTCCGGTCATACGTACCCTGCGGGGAGATGTGCGGAAAAGTATCCTTGATTCGCTGTGCATTCCGGAGTGTTTTGTCCGCTCCCTGCCGCCATGCTTCTTCCACCCATGTTACCGATGTTGATGTATTCACGAGCATTGCCTCCTCTTTTCTTATCCTTTTCCTTGCGTTCACACGTTACGTTGCTTCATATATTTCAATTGGATGGACTCACATCATTGACCCAGATGAACCGTAAACGTAATCCGCTGACTATCACTCAAGACCATCCGTGCTTCCTTTAACAAACCATTGCGAGAAGCCACGGTATAATCTTGCAGACAAATCTCCGCCCCTTCATCAAGCACCGTTGATTCCACGTACGCTCCCCGGAACTCACTTCGAACACAATTATCTGAGACGGTAATGACCGCCTGCTCCTCGCCATCGCTGAACATCAGCGGGATAACAGCTCCGGCCGCTTCAATCTCCCCTTCGAACTCATAGGTGACTGTTAACAAACCCGGCTGCTGTGTATAATACGCCCGAAGTGACTGCAGTCCGACCAATGGACCGATCCAGTCTACCGTAAACGTGTTGGTTTCCTGCCCCTGATCTTCTACCACGTTGAAAACGATAGCTCCCCCTCCATCGGAAGGGTTGATTCCGGTATCCCGATTATATTCCGATCCGGAAGGGATACCTGCCGCCAGGCTGTGCCACTGTCCATCCGGTGTCCGCCAGGCCGGACAATAACTGATCGGCAGGGTTTCCCCTTCTGAAAATTCAGTGAATCCCGACTCGGTATGTCCAGCAGCAGCCGGGCCAATGAGTCCTGGGAGCCCCTGCTGGTGAATCCGCACCAGTCCGGGCACCGTATATGGATCATTCAGAGCCGTATGTAATACCATTTGCTGGCCCGGTAACGAAGCCGTAATCGTCTCAAACCAGCCATCCATCTGAAGGACTCGCATACCCACCTCTGACGGAATGGGCAATTCAACCACTTCATCTCCCGGATCACACAGGTATGCATTGGCCAGTGCCGCAGCCGTCCAAAGGGTATAACACGTATGGTTGGTATATATCTCGTATCCGTGACGTACTTCCGGAGCATACCGGTTCCGCACGATATGCAGACGGCCGTCCTCCATTTTCCACCCGTCCACGGCAGCAAAACAAAGATTGGCTGCACGAGCAAATACACCTGCCATCAAGGGATCACCCATCTGCTTCGCAGCTGAGGCATGACTGGAGAACACATACGCAGCCGCCGCTTCATTCCATTGATGCTGTGAGCTGCGTCCCCGTGGAGGAATCTCGCCCAGCGGTGATAACGTCAGGAGCGAAGTAAATGCCCCTCGCCGGATGGACTCAGCCAGGGAAGACGCACAGCTTCCATCATATCCGGCGTCCAGCATGACACCCAAGTGGTAGCGGGTAGCGATATCGTACGCAAGCGGACTGTTTGGGCGATCCAGCGGGCCGTCCTGATACAGGCCCAGCGCTGTAAAACGCGGCAGGTGATAGCTCTCCAGATAATGATCCATCCATTCGGTCCCTTCACTCGCCAGCTGCTCGCGGTAGCGAAGGTATTCACCCGAGATCATGATTACATTCCAGTTAATCATCCGGTTGGGGTTGTTCATTTTGGACATCGTAAATACATAGGTTTCTTCCGGTTCAATCTGTTTCAGCCCGGCTGCCCATCGAGTCGCTTGTTCAGGTAGGAGCGGCTGTAGCAGCACGTAGGCTCTTAGCATAAGGATGGGGAAAAAGTCGGCATGATTGTCCGGAACCTCGCCGCGAACAACCAGGGAGATACTGTGGGTCAGCGCAGCTGCAGCCGAGGTGAGCAGATCAGCCCGGCCCTCCTGTACCAGAACAGCAGCTGCAAATGCATAGGCTGGCGTGGAATAATAGCGTTCCCGATCAGAGAAGGGGTCCTTAATAGCACCGTTCTCCTGCTGATATCCCGAGTAGGCACGTACAATGTCTTCGATGAGTGCTATTTTACGCGCCCGATTCCATCCGCTAGGTTCTACATGCTTGGCCTGTTCCGCCTGTGTTCGGAACCTCTCCAGTTCACCTTTCCATGGATATGCTGAATCCGATGTATACGCTAACAAAACAAATCACCCTCATTTCCGATCCCCACTTCAATAAGGGACTGAATTGGTTTGAGTCGTTACCAGGTATCTGTTACATTAATCCGGCTTTATCTGTTCTACTGCTTTTTTGCCTTATCTTGAATGTATGGTAAATCTTAATCTGCACCAAGTCTCCGCTGCAAAATGATCCCGGGAAACCCTGTCGTCATCTGCCGTTTCCCGTAAGGTTAATGCCGTCCGGTAAAATTTTAGGGGCAGGTGATCGTGATCCACAGTTTCTACCTCTTCCATCCGTGCATCCCATCGTTCAGCATCGTAGTGCATCGTCACAACAGCCTTGTTCCCTTCCCACTGGACCATTGCTTCCTGCATGACAGGATGAATTCGGCTGACAAAATACTCAACGACTTGCGGTTCTTCAATCCGTTGTCCCTCTTCCCGGGGATCAGGGGATTGCTGCCACTGATAATGGTCTTCCAGGAGAAGCTCCGCTTCGGAGGTTCCAGAAGGGCCGTTCCAGCTCAAACGCCTGATATATCTTGCCAGTGTTGGTGCCTCTGGGTATGCCGACGTCAAATCAAATGCGATCTCTATCCCCTGCGGCGTCGATTGCTTGGTATACAGTACGCTCGCTTCTGCCTGCCGCCCGGATTGTTGAACTGCTCCTTCAATGACCGGAACGCTATGCCCCTGAGAGCCAATTTGGAAAATGCTTTCCCGACCAGGTGCGAAATAGGCCTGAGTATACTCGCCTGAACCTGGGTCACAGAGAATGTTTTCTCCTCCGCCATGAAGAATAAAGTGTCCCAGATCATTATGATTATGGGGCTCTGCGTTATGACCACCCTTTATCGAAAAGGCCGCTGTCATTTCCTCTTGTTCTTCTGCTGCCAGTGTCCCTCGGGTTATCAACCACGTCATATCCTCCAGGTAAACGAAGGCTGCAGGCTCCTCTGCTTCATTTTTTTCTTCAAATAGAGCCTGATTACTCCAGAGTACATTGCGCAGAGCATGAGCCCACCTGCGGCAGGGGTCCTCTGTCAGAAGCGGGATGCGATGCTCCATGTTAAATTGAATTTGCTGCCGCTTGGACAACAGGGAAAGCAGCCCAGGCGGAATCGTCTCCCGCTCACGACTGTCTGAATAATTGACAAACACCCCGTCCGACAAATGAATATTTCCGGGGAAGGCCGCGATCGCTTTCGTTTTGGGATCAGATAACATATCCAGCTTCCCAGCACTGAATATTCGCAGCATTTCTGCAAAATACGCATAAAATCCAAACCCGTATACCCAGTAACCGATACCTTCAGCGCATCCCCCATCTAACCCATAACCGCTCAAAAAGGCATTCATGGAATGAATCGTCTGCTGCACCGCTCTGGCCCTCAGCTGCTCATCTTCCAACAGAAGGAGAGCCGCAATACCGCAGCCGCCGCTGCACACTGCTGACCAATTGTGATCCGCGTTCTCCCAACCGTAAGTCCGCTGCTCCCGGTACAATGGATTGAAGATCCTGCCCTCTATCTCAGCACGCACCATCTTTACCACACGCTCGTCCAAAATGTTATTCAACATGATAATAATCTCTGCGAGCATTTGTGCTGTTTCTGCAGCGAACAAATCGATATGTTCTCTCGCGCCAGCTTCTTCCCCTTCAGGTACATGAGCGGACAGACACCAGGTGTGTTCGGTACAGACACTCCAGATCAGGTCCTCCAGTACGTGCAGGCGCTCGGCAGACGGGGATGCAGCGACCAGTAATCCCAGTGCAGTTAGCCTTCCCCGCCGCTCAAAATAGGCCAGCTCATACGCATGACGTTCACCTGTCTCCCTGAATTGACGATATAGGGAAAAGGATAGTTCAGGCAGGTTCTCCGTACCCGCCCTCTGTTCATATACTTCTAGATCTGACCAGAAGGAGGCATAGTCGGGATCATTCAACGTGTCAGCCAATCTGTCTTTCCAACGATAGATGTACTCCAAACTACGGGTTGCTCCATGTCTCATGGCCATCATGATGTAATCGGCCGTCCAATTTAATCCAGGGTGAACTGTCATAATAATTCCTCCCTATTTATGTAACCGATTTCATTTTAGCCCATAGTTTAGCAAAAATGAAGGGAGTTCGGACGAATACTTTTGTAAAAAAAATAAATAATGAAAATATCTGAAACTTTTCAGACGTTTTTCTCGTAAAAGGTATGTCGGTACTCATTGTCTATGTATTTATTCCATTATGAGGACAGGTGAACCATACTGAATACTGAATTATTTAATCAGGCTGTAACTGAACTGCTGCATCGCTCCGATAGCCGTGTGCTTGTCCAAGTTGAGCCCCATTTTCCGGACAGTCGTCTCGTCGGTGGTAAATATCACATGGGAAGCCACACCGTGTATTTATATAAAAAAGAAATTATGGAGCAATGCCGAATGCTGTTTGGTTCGCTGGCTCCATTAGAGGCTTATATTTATGTCATTCTGGCTCATGAACTGGGGCATGCCGAGGATGTGGAATTGGTGGATCTGTCCAACCTCCTCGATGGACCTCTTACAGCTTCTGAGCAAGCGGAAATTCGGCTGCGTATTGAAGAAAACGCCTGGCGTTATGCAGAATCCCTGCTATTTGATATGGATCCCGTTTTCTTGCGCACCATCATTGATGAATCCCTGTTCAGTTATCGGCAAGCGATTGAGCCACATATCGCCTGACCCGTTAAGTGCGCAACTCTAACAAACGACAAGGCCAGACTCACCCTTTTCCACAGGTGAGATCTGGCCTTGTTTACTTGGATTATATGATGTTTCTATTCAATTGATTAATTATTCCGATTACGGGACCGGGCTTGTCCACCCTTGCGTCCTGCCTCTTCGCGGCTCATTTTGCCATCCTGATCATCGTTCCCATCATTGTTGCCACGGGCGCTTCCGCCCTCCCGTCCAATCTCTTGATAGAACTCACGGTCATGGGATTTCGAAGTTGCTTCCCCACCTTTGCTGCCGATCTCCTGATAAAAATCCTTGTCATGGTTCTTCGCGGTTGCCTCTCCGCCCTTGCTGCCAATCTCTTGGTAGAACTCCTGATCATGATTCTTGGAGGTTGCTTCTCCACCCTTACGTCCTGCTTCTTCACGGCTCATTTTTCCGTTTTGGTTATTTTGTGCCATTTTGAATTCACTCCTTATCGGGTATTGAGTATAGTGTGCTACGCTTTTTAATTACCCTCTTATTTGGGATTAAAACATAAGATTTCTAAATATGTCATTTTTCTATATTTTTTTACGATATCTACGATGTAAAAAAAGCAGAAGATCTGCAACAGATCCTCTGCTCATTTTATTGAATTTTAAGTGGACTATTCTGTACGACAGACAACCATTGACGGGCGATTAGCTCGTGACCGGCAGCCGTTGGATGTACGCCATCCCATAACCAATAGGATGCGTCAGCCTTTTCAGTGGCCTGATTGAATTCATCCTGTAACGGAACCAGCACAGCACCAAATTCAGTAGCAAGCTCGCGAACAAGACGTTGATACTGACCGATACGCTCCTGCCACATATCCCATCTCTCCACCGTAGCTCCGGTTTTCAAAATGAAGGGCTCCATCAACACAAGACCTGTAGACGGCAGCACTTCCCTCGTCTCCTCCAGCAAATGGCGGTATGCCCGTCCAAGGCGGTCTGTAACCCCACTGGGCTCACCATTCATCGTACGCCAGGCATCATTAACACCGATAAGAATACTAATCAGGTCCGGCGTCAGGCTGAACGTATCCTCATTCCAGCGTGCATACAGATCGGATGCCCGATCCCCGCTGACCCCCCTGTTGTAAAAGAGTGGCTGCTTCCCAGCCAGCTCCGCACCCAATCTGCTTGAGATCAGATAGGCATAGCCGTGTCCCAGAAAATGATTCGGATCATCATTCCGCGATCTTCCCCCGTCTGTAATGGAGTCTCCCTGAAACAATATTACGGATGGACTTGTACTCATGATTCAAACCGTTCCTTCCTCTTATGTAAAATGGAAACCTTAATCCTACAGCCTCCATTTTATCCCTTTCAGGAACAATAGAAAATATCGTTTTCAAATCTTCAACTAAACGCCTTTCTGGTCTTTGGCCACATATCCTCCGCCCTGATACTTGGTTTCATCCTGCTTATCCGGTGCGCCTCTGCGCTTCGCCTCTTCCCATAGCTCCGCCGCATCATCTTCCGGACGATATCCAATCTTCTCCTCTAGGTAACCTATATCATAATAATTGTCGGTATTTGCGGAAGTTCCATACAGATTGAGATATCTCATTTCCGGATTGGCCTCAATACAGCACACGGCGAGCTGCACCATGTCCCTGGGCGAAATCCAGATATGTGCCGAACGCTCGGAATGCGGGTGATCATCCCCCGAGAAGTTGCCAATTCGAATGTTGAATGAAGAAAGGTCATATTTGTCCACATAATATCGGCCGAGCAGTTCAATATAACATTTGCTGAGGCCATAGAAGCTGTCCGGACGATACGGATCATCTACTTCAATATCTTCTCCTGTTCGATAAAAACCGGTAGCATGGTTTGAGCTTGCAAAGATTACGCGCTGAACACCATTCATTCGTGCTGCTTCATATACATGATAAGCTCCGGTTACATTGATAGGCAGAACTTTTCCCAAGAAGTCCTCTTCATCCTTCGCCCACGCAATATGCAGTACCGTATGCACTCCCTGCATTAGTTCTTTCAGACGCTCCGCGTCCGTGACATCCATTGCTACTATGCCTGCCCCAGGATCATCATTCAGGTCTGCCGCAACAATATCATACTTATCCATGCTTCTCAGACCTTCCAGAAGACTGCGACCGATGACCCCCGCAGCTCCAGTGATCAACAACTTTTTCCTCGTATGCTCCATTCATCTCGCTCCCTTCATTGGTGACGGATACTTTGTTCAACCCAACATATGTCTATAGAACATTATTAACCGTTAGCCTGAAGGAATTACCTGTACACATGAAGTCCTCTATCCCATCCAGTATCGCAGAATCATCATCGCCACAATTCCAACAAGAACGGTACCGAGGAGGCTTCGGGTCCAGATCGCCACGACGAAGGTAGGCAGGGCTGCCCACAGCGCAGCATTTTGTGTGAGCGGCACCAGTTGGCTGCCAGACATAAAGAGCTCCTGCCCAATCAGAGCTGCCATTACGGCTACCGGTACATATTCCAGCCAGCGGAGCAGCCATACCGGAATCTGTATTTTGCTGAACAGCATCAGCGGCAGCACCCGGGGAATAAAGGTCAACATTGCTGACCCGATAATGATCCAAAAAACATCCCATCTTACTTCCATCGTTCCATCACAACTCCCATCGTTGCTGCGACAACTGCAGCCACTATTACGCTCATGCTGCCCAAGGAGGCCATGCTCGCGAATACTACGCATACTACCGAGATTACCGCTACATTGATGTGCAGCTTTCTGTTTTTTCGATGAATTAACTGCAGTACGATCAGGCCGATAAACATGGCGGGAAGGGCAAAGTCTAGCCCATACTGCTCCGGATTGGTAATCCAGCGCCCAAAATAAGCACCCGCCATGTTGGCCGCGAACCAATTCAGGTATGCTGTAATGTTCAATCCATGCATCCACCGTTCACTCAACGATTGACGGCCAACCGCACGCGTCATGGCTACTCCGAACGACTCATCCGTGAGCAGAGAGCCAATCCACATGTTTTTGAGCGGAGTCAGATGCCTGAAATACGGCGAGACCGCCGCACTGAGTAATAAGTGACGCAGATTGACAAAGAAAATGGTGAATATGATGGCTGCTGCCGATCCATTCGATGCCAACATGCCTGCGGCAATAAACTGGGCCGAACCTGCATATAGAATCAGACTCAGCAAGGCTGTTTCTGCCAAACTGAGACCCGCGGTCATTTCGATTACACCCGCTGCAAAACCTATGCTTAGATACCCCAGTAGCGTTGGGATACAATCTTTTACTCCCTGCATAAAGGTGGCATTATCCGAAGCTTCCATGATGTCTTGTGGTTCCGATGCCAAGGGCATTGTTTTATTCAATTCTGCTGCAACTCCTTCTCTTCCCTTTCGGTGATGTATGTACGTTTCCTTTATATTAATTTAGAAATATACCACAAGATGAGATATTGAGGGAGAGACAGATTTCTTTTTCACAGAACAGATGGGATCTATATGGGTATACAAAAAGCCCATTACCGTTAAAGTAATGGACTTAAAATAGCTGGAGACATCTCTTGTTGTATGATTACTCACCAGAGTCTTTTTTATCGCCGTGATATCCTTGTTCACCGTATGGCTCAAGCTGATCCATCCAGCGATTTAGACATTTGGCCAGGGCATCCTTAGTATCGAAATAGGGATTATCCTCTTTTTTCAATACTTCCAGCACTTCAATGGTGAACGCGTCATCCCCATATTCATTCCACTCAGCCTGCAGCTGTTTATTCAGATGACTGCCCATTTGCAGCATGAATTTCTGACCATTAATCGTCTTCAGATTCAATGTGCTGTCCAAAAAGACTTTACCGTTGCGTTCATTGCGGATTTGGTAAATTCCCGCTTCCGTCTTGACCTCTTTGGCCTGTTCCTGAAGTTCCTTGCGCCGATTCATTTCTTCGTTCTCTCCTTTCCCGCTTCCCGTTTCTGATTTCTTGTCGCTCTTCTTCTGCTCAATCTCAGCTGAAAGGTTCAGCCAGTAATGACTTCCATCCTCTTTACGATTCATGAATCCGTAGTCAATCAGATACCTTCTTAGCTCCACGTAATCGTCATAAACTTGTTTTAACAACTCATTAACCTGTTTCTCGGTATACTGGTGGTCCGGCTCAAACCGTTTGGCAATTTCAGTGAGAACAATGAATTTATGCTTTTGCTGCATGTGAAAACTCGACAGCGGACCATCCGTCCCTTCAGGGAAATACTTGCCAAGCACTTTCTCCCGATCCTGTTCCGAAATATCAAACTGTTTGGCATTGATCGTATGCACATGTCTTGTGACAGGCAAGACCAGTTCGGCAGGCGCGTAGTCATCCTTGCTTTTGAGCAGTTCCATCAATGCCAGGAAGATTTTAGCCTGCCGCTCTTTCTCCTTCAGCACAAACCGATGATTTCGAATGGTGGAGGCACTTCCAATTCCAAGCGCCTTCTGCACTTCGGTATCCTTCTTCCCCTCATAAAACTGGCCAAGCAGTCCCCGCTGCACATCTGACAGGCCCGTCACACTTTTATCCAACTCCAACAGATATTCAAATACCGACCCATGAGTCTTCTCGATATGAACACGCATATAACGCTCTGCTTCATAGAGGACGCCTTCCTCTGGATAGATGATGCCCGCTTCCGTTTTATGGCCGCAGCAGATGCATGTGAATGTTGGTCCTTCTGTGAGATATCCCCGCTTGATCTCTTCGAGCGTGGCTGTTTGCAACAATGGTTCCGATGATTTCATTGAACGATCTCCTTTACTTCTTTTACATGATTATAATTAAACACATAAATTATTTAATTTGTTTGTTCATTTATAGATATAATATACTTTTGTTTGTTTTATGTCAATCCATATAAACTGGTTCACTTAAAAATGGCCCCTGCCTAGGCAGAGATAACCTTAAGTTGGTTTCTTACGTCATGACATATCCTTTACAGACAAAAAAAGACTACAGGATTTCAAGTCCTGTAGTCTAAATTGTAGCCAGCTTCGGTAAAGCTGAGCATCCGATTATAATTTGAAGCGTTCGATCATGCTCTGCAGATCTTCAGCCATTCGGGACAAAGCGGCAGATGAAGCTGCAACTTCTTCCATCGTGGCAAGCTGCTCCTGCGCAGCGGCAGAACCATCTTCCGTGCCGGAAGCAATCTGATCGGATAATACGATGGTATCATTCACTGCTTTGGTGACGTGGTTCATTCCACCATCGATCTGACGAGAGGCTGCGGACACTTCTCCGGCTTGTGCCGCAACAAGCTGCACAGCATCTCGAATCGTGCGGAATGCATCCCCTGCTTCCGTAATAAGCTCTGAACCTTTGACCATGCCTTCCCCTGTGCGTGCAAAGGTAGACTGTACCGCGTACGTTCTCTCCTGCATTTCACGCATTAATTCATTAATGCGCTCAGCAGAGCTGCCCGAATTTTGTGCCAAAGCTTTGACCTCATTCGCTACAACGGCAAATCCGCGCCCTTGCTCTCCTGCTCGTGCTGCTTCAATGGTTGCATTTAATGCAAGGATATTGGTCTGTTTGGCTATCGTGGTAATTTCGGCAACGATCTGAACAATCTCTTCATTTTTCGCCCGGAGATCCTCAATAACTGCTGCCATAGCTTCACTCTCTTCATTGACCTGCTGAATATGAGCGACTGCCTCTTCCACAGTAACCATCCCGGCTTCAGACTTAGCCGATGCCTCTCCTGCAATGCGGGCTGCTTCCTCTGCACTGGAGGAGATCTCTTTGACTCCAATGGACATCTCTCCGACGAGCTGACTCGTAGCAGCCAGACTGTCGTTTTGTTTGGTTGTTCCTTCTGCTGCATCCTGCATCAGTTCAGCGACCTGTTCCGTTGCTTTGGACGTCTGTTCCGAACTGGCCATTAATTCCTCGGAAGATGCTGCGAGCTGGCTTGATGTATCATGCACTTCTCCAAGAACATTGCGCAGTGATGAAGTCATGGAATCGAAGCTGTCTCCAAGCTGTCCAAATTCATCCCGCCGCTTCAGCCCTACGCAAACCGTGAGGTCCCCGGCGCTTACCTTGGATGCGGCTTGGGTAAGCTGCTGCAGCGGACGAATAATTCCTCGGATGATGAATATGAGCAGGATCATTCCAATGACCAATGAACTTCCCACAAGCGTGTAGGTTCGAATCATAATCGGTCTAACCGCTTCATCTGCTTCAGAAGGAAGCATCTCACCGACAATTTTCCATCCTGTCGCCGGGTTGGTGAAATATACAGCCTCCATTTCTTGCCCTTCATACGTATACTTCACGGTTCCTGTGTCGCTGGTGTACATTTTATTAATATAATCTTGGTCTGACTGCACACCCGATTCGATATTGTAATGGAACAGGAATTTCCCGCCATTGTCCAGCATGTACAGCTTTCCTTTTTCACCAATATGAATCTGATCTACGTTTTCTTTCAAGTGGTTAAGACTTACATTGGCTCCAAATACACCTTTACCATCAGCCAACTTGGCAGAAGCGGTCACAACCCACTCTCCTGTTGTTGCCGACTGGAATGTGTCCGAAATGATAGGTTCATTTGCTGCCATACCCATCGTATACCAGCTGCGTTCCCGCGGATCATAGATCTGTTGTCCAGGATCAGGAGACTTCATCCAGCTTCCATCCTCGGCACCAATCGTCAGGACGCCCAGCTCTTTATGGTTTTGGGACATATGATCCATTTGTTTTTGCAGTGCAGGCGATTTATTAATAACATCCTCAGAAGTAAAACCCGCAGCGAGCTGTGCGGCGTTATCCTTCTCCATGTTGAGCATCTGATCAATCTGTAAACTGAGCATCTCTGTTTTGGCCTGTGCAGAATGCAGGAGTTCTTCCCTGACCCGCTCTGCCGCTTTATCATAAGATAACCACCCGACAGTGATACTCGGCACAATCAGGAACAGAAGCAAAACAGCGATTAGGCGTTTCTTTACGGTTAAAGTGAACCAGCTGCGAATCCTTTTCTTCATATAACTATCCCCCATCATCATCTTCACCTTTCTTTTTATCGGACGATTATCATGAAAATATTATGTATGAATATGAAATCTCGTCGAAATTCTATTATTTCTGTTAGGCTCTTATGTTTGCTGGCTCTCCATCCGTTTTGACCCCCTCTACGAGATCGTTTACAATGTTTCGTAAGCTGGTTATCTATGAAAAGTCTGGAAGGAGAGGATTCACATCACACGTAAATTGCCTCATGTGCATCAATCAGTTTCTAAGGCATATTTATCCCTATTTCGTATTCTGCTCGCATTCATTCTGGTTGCGGGTCCGATGCTGGGACAATTCAGCACATCCCTATCGGCTGCCCAGAATACTCAAGCAGTTCTTATTGAAGTTAATGGCGAACCACAATCTTGGAAGAATACACCTCAGATCTATAAAGGAACAACGTACGTACCCCTAAGGGATGTCGTCCAGTCGGTGAAAGGTTCCTTGAAATGGGATAACCGTACCAAAACGGCTACCATCACCGTTGGAAGAGATACTATGGTTCACCAGGCAGGCAGCGACTCGATCAAAGTCAACCATGTACGCTTGGATGCAGGAGTGAACTCCCGTACGGTTAAAGGTACGCTTATGGTACCTGTCCGTCCTATGGCGAATGCCCTGAAAGCGGATATTAAAGTCGGACGCACCGCATCGGGTCAGATGAGTGTGAACATCCAAACAGATAAAGTCAGTTTGCTGGACAACGAAGTCACCAGCGTGGATGCTTATTTGCGTGAAATCCACTTCCCTGGCATGGCCCTTATTGCCCGCAATGGCGAAGTATTGCTGCGTCAAGGATATGGACTGGCCGATGAGAAGACGCTGAACCGTCCGGATCAGAAGACAAGAATTGCTTCATTGAGCAAGTCTTT
Organism: Paenibacillus xylanilyticus; assembly: GCF_047246825.1. Taxonomy (GTDB): domain Bacteria; phylum Bacillota; class Bacilli; order Paenibacillales; family Paenibacillaceae; genus Paenibacillus; species Paenibacillus xylanilyticus_B. Next base: position 243,603 of record NZ_JBFOLB010000006.1, read on the forward strand.
CACGGCAGCTTCCATTCTCAGCCTCGCGGAAGAAGGCAAGCTGAATGTACAGGATCCAATCTCCACATACATCTCTGGTATTCCAAAGGGCGATGAGATGACTCTGCATATGCTGTTATCCCAAACCTCCGGGCTTCCATCCGCGTTTGGTCGGGGGGAAGGAACCTCGCTGGAAGAAACGGTAGAAGAAATCCGGCACAAAACACTGAAGTTTGAACCAGGCACTGCCTATCTCTACAGCAACAGCGGTTACGTGCTCCTGGCTTATGTCATTGAACAGGTATCCGGCATGAGTTATGCCGACTACGTTCAGCAGACAATCTTGCAGCCGCTCGGCATGAAAAACTCCGGAGAGGCATCACGGAAGGTCAAAACCATCAGTGGGTTCGTCGCAGAAAATAACAAGTGGGTGCCCGCTCCTTATTACGTATCACAATCGGGATCAGGGACGATCTATTCGACGGTTGACGATATTCTTAAATGGGACCGGGCACTGTACACCGATCAGATCCTGAGCCAGGAGACCATTGAACAGATGTACAAGCCCTACTCGGATAAAAATTATGGCTACGCCTGGATTCTCAAGGAGAATGGTGATAATCGCACGGTCTTCCACAACGGCAGCGGCGGCGGTTTTGCCACAGCCTTCTCTCGCAATCTGTCTGATGACGTAACTATTATCCTGCTTGGTAATCATGCCGGCATGGATATGACTACTCTGATAGATGAAGTAGAGGCACGTACAGCCAAAGCGTTGAAATTGCAATAATCAACTTATACGCAACTCAAAGAGACGACCCTATGAAGGGTCGTCTCTTTGAGTTATATATTGCTGCCATTTGCAGGAATGAGCCAACTTGGTTCAAGTCCTTTTTGGAAAGCAGGATACGCAATTCAAATCAGATTCACCGGAAGCCTTCCGGTAAAAGGAATATGCCCCATCATTGCTAGGGCAACGCTATCCATGGCAAGCGGGCGGCTTTCGTAAGCCGCAACATAGACTCGCACATCAGGAAGCGCCAGCACATCATAGGGACTCCGCAGCGCGACCACAGCCAGCGGTTTGCCCAGTTTCTGAAGCCAGCCTATCAGCCTGCACTGCGGATCACCGGAAGGACTGCCCGCATTATAGGTCCCCACCACGATCTGCCGAATGTCCCCCTCTTCCGCAGCCTGAAGCAGACGCGCAGAGGAAATCGCAACTTCCTCCGGTGTTACGGTCAGTTCAACAACCTCAAGTCCGTGGCTCGATAATGCAGAGCCAAGCGTAACAGCCTGGTTCAACTGCTCGTCAGCAATTGTGGTCACCGTTGCAGCAATAGTAATCACCAGCGTTCGTTCCGCCTTCAGCGGCAGCATATCCAGTTGATCGCGTACCAGGGTAATACTGTTCTCACTAATACGTCTCGCCACCTCTTGATGCTGCAAACTGTTGCGCTCTGGCCGCTCGGTCGAGGCTAACTCATTAAGCACCTCCGCCTTGGCGGTTACATCCATTCCCATTTCCAGCAACCCGCGCTTCCCTTTGTACATTAGCAAGCGGACAACGGATTCATCGATGCGGCTCTCGCTTATCCGCCCGCTCTTCACAGCTGCTTCCAACGCTTCAAAAGCCTCCACCTGAAGCTGAGCCGTGTGACTGATTAGTACTAAGTCGGCTCCCGCTTCAACCGCCATCACCGCCGCCTCAACCGTGCCATAATGAACCGCAATGGCGTTCATCTCCATACAATCGGTCACAATGATGCCTTCATAGCCAAGCTCCTGCCGCAGCAGTCCACTTAATACCGTGTTGGAAAGTGTAACAGGAAGACGCTGGGGTTCCAGTGCCGGGAAATAAATATGGGCCGACATCATCGCATCAACTCCTTCTGCGATGGCAGCCTGGAAGGGCACAAGCTCCACCCGCTCTACCCGTTCCCGGTCATGTGCAATTACGGGTAGATCCAGATGGGAATCGGTATCCGTATCTCCATGCCCCGGAAAATGTTTTGCTGTCGCAGCAATACCGGCCATTTGAATTCCTGCAATGGTCTTCACCCCATAATCCGCAACCATTTGAGGCGACTCGCCGAATGAACGCACGCCGATAACAGGATTGGCAACATTATTGTTTATGTCCAATACCGGAGCAAAATTCATATTAATCCCCATGGATTTTAGCTCTAACCCGCTGATATATGCTGCTTCATACGCATCCTTGGTGGACCCCGCAGCAGCAATCGCCATCTGTCCAGGCATCAAGGCAATCCCATTTGTAATCCTAGCCACCATGCCCCCCTCCTGGTCAATGGATATCCAAAGGGGGAGATGACCGCTTTTGTCGGCAATTCCCTGTAAACCGGCAGATAACCGCTCCACCTGCTCTGGTGACTCGATGTTGCGTGCAAAATAAATTACACCGCCGATCGGGTAAGTCTGAAGCAAGTGCTTTATGTCCCCATCCGCTTCGGTACCATGAAAACCACACAGCAGCATTTGTCCAATTTTCTCACGCAGCGTCATCCGTTTCAGCTTCTGTTGGTACTGCTCTATTACCGCATTCATTCCATGCCTCCTCCCCAATGACTAACATCCCTCATGATGCAATGCATGATTGCACTTCTCATGGATATAACAAAAACGGCTTGCGCCGCTCTCTCCATTCCTTCGCCTGTGCATTCCACACTTCAATCAAACGATATAATTCTCCCCGGTCATGTATACCTTCCCTGACTTCCTTGCCTCCCGTCAACAAATCCATAAAATATCTCGAACCAGGCTGCGGTGGCTCCAGGAAGCGGAAATGATCCGGGTAGAGTGAAGCCAGTTCATGCAGCAGCACCAGTCCTGTCTCCACTGCCCGGAACTCCCTGCTGTCCGTTACGAAAATGCGGACACCGCCGCACAGCTCGCCTGCATGCTTGGAGAACGTCGGAGACATGTACACGGGATGCACATGCACTCCCTTTTGTCCGTGACTTCGAAACCGCGCAGCCAGCTGCTCGCCATCCATCCACGGTGCACCAATCCACTCGAACGGACGGGTTGTCCCCCTGCCCTCCGATATATTGGTGCCTTCGAACAGACAGGTGCCCGCGTATACTTTGACTGTATCCAGCGTCGGCATGTTAGGGGATGGCAGCATCCAGGGAAGCTGACAATCCGTAAACTCCATGCTGCGCTGCCATCCATCCATCGCAATCACCTCCAGTTCGCAGGGGACCTCCATCTCACTGTTTACCAGAAGGGCTAGTTCACCAATCGTCAATCCGGTGCGGACAGGAACACGCCAAGCACCGACAAGCGACTCATATCCCGCATTCAGCATGCCACCTTCCACTACGCTGCCTCCGAGGGGATTAGGACGGTCCAGCACCAGCATTCGTTTGCCGGCTTCAGCACAGGCTTCGATCATATGAATTAGAGTCGAAGCATACGTGTAGTAGCGGACACCTATATCCTGGATGTCAAACAGCACGGTATCCACTCCGGACAGCATGGTTGGCGTCGGTTTCTTGTGCTCTCCATAGAGACTGAACACAGGGATCCCCAGACGCGGATGCACCGTATCCCCGAAACGAACGCCGGCTTGGAGCTCACCGTCCAGCCCATGTTCACAAGCATATAACGCGGTCAGCTTGGCATCTGACAATCCGGCACACACCTCCACTGTCGAGACAAAACCAGCCGTAATGCCGGTTGGGTTCGTCATCAGACCAATTCGGGCATCCATTAACCATGGATGGGAAAAACCTTCGGACAACCGGTCAGCACCCGTTCTTACATGAGTCCCTCTGTTCATCACACATTCCCCTGACTCATCCACCCTGTATGTTGATGATCATTGCCAACAGACAAGGCGGGTTCCTCTTCAGGCTCCAGCACATTTTGAGCAACCTTATGCTGATAGATGGCGAACATGCCTGCGAACAATGCTCCAAAACCAACAACCGTCAACGCCAGCAATGCTGTCAGACACAGGGCCTGGAAACAGGCTCCCATGGTATATCCCGGATGGCGGAAGAACAGCTTCACACTTTCCCCCATTGCCTGGACGATGCCCATGTTTTTTTGCAGCACAAGCTGCCAGGTATAGAACTGTGACATCAGGGCCATAAGAACGAAGAACGTCTGGAAAACACCCACCGCTGTCCCCATCATGCCGCCCTGTCCCCCGTAATACCACCACGTTGACCACAGAATGAAGCCAAGCACGGCAAACAGGATACCTACTGCACCACCTGGTACGAATCCCTTCAGCGTACCAGCCCACAGATCTTTAATTCCATTACGGCGTTCCTTCCGCTCCAACCTGTGATGTACCGCGTAGCAGACACCGAAAACGATGGGCATATAGATCACAGCGAGCAGCATGATAGCGATTGGCAGCGGAGCCAGCATCAGAATTGGAACCAGCACCACTGAACTGACCACACTGTACAAGGCAGCAGGAATAATATCACGGTAGATTTCCACTCCTGATTTGACCAGCACCTCACTTAGCTTACGCATCCCACATCTCCCCTTTCTTGCTGTTCCTTCACCTTGCTCTTACCGATCGACTACTCCCGACCAATGGCCAACTCCGTCTCCGGATCAAAAAAGTGTGCCTTGCGCAAGTCCAGCACGAAGTTTTTGTCCATGCCTACGTATGCATGTGTCTCCGGGTGAACTTTGGCCGTTACGGTGCGGGCACCCAGATGGAAATACACCAGATTTTCCGACCCAAGATGCTCCACAACCTGAACCCGAGCCTGCAACATGTGATCCTTAGGTATATTAGGCGCAACATCATCTCCAAAAATATGCTCCGGTCGCAAACCAAGGATCACCCGTCTGCCCTGGTGGCTCTGCAGACGGACAAGCACATCTGCCGGCAAGGTGAATGACGCTCCCTCCATCACGACCTGCGTCCCTTCAATCTGGGCATCAATAAAGTTCATTGCAGGGGAACCAATGAATCCGGCAACAAACATGTTGCGCGGACTCGCATACAGCTCCTTCGGCGAAGCCACCTGCTGAATGTCACCATGATTCATGACCACGATGCGTTCCCCAAGTGTCATGGCTTCCACCTGATCATGAGTAACGTATACAATCGTGGCTCCGAGCCGCTTGTGCAGCTCACCCAGTTCCACACGCATCTGAACCCGCAGCTTCGCATCGAGATTGGAGAGCGGTTCATCGAACAGAAACACCTGCGGATCACGGACAATTGCCCGCCCCACCGCTACCCGCTGGCGTTGACCACCAGACAGCTCACGCGGTTTGCGTTCCAGCATCGCCTCAAGCCCAAGAATGGAGGCAGCATTCTGTACCTGTTCATCGATATAGGACTTAGGCTTTTTCAGATTTTTCAGACCAAAGGACAGATTTTCCCGGATCGTCATATGCGGGTAGAGTGCATAATCCTGAAATACCATCGCGATATCCCGATCCTTCGGATGCAGATCGTTGACGATCCGGTCGCCGATGACAATATCGCCGCTCGTCTGCTTCTCCAATCCGGCGATCATTCGCAGTGACGTTGTTTTGCCGCAGCCCGAAGGACCAACAAACACCACAAATTCCTTATCTTCTATAACAAAGTCCGAACCGGCGACAGCCGTGAACGTTCCTTTATGATCGTCTTTGAATTCTTTGCGCACTTGGCGAAACTCCACGCGTGCCATAGGTAGATCCCCCTTTACGTTGTCGCTTGTCCTCAACCTGCAAGTTAACCTTAGCCTTTAACCGCACCAATCGTAATTCCCTGCAGGAAGTAACGCTGCAATGAGAAGAACAGAATGATCATCGGTAGAGCCCCAATCGTTGCCCCTGCCATCATGGCGCCAAAATCGGTTGATTCGGCAAATACGAACGAAGCCAGCCCCACCTGAATGGTTCGCATTTCATTCGAATTGGTGATCAGGAACGGCCAGAAAAACTCATTCCATGAAGCCACGAAGGTGAAAATGGCGAGCACTGCAATCCCTGGCTTCGCCATGGGCAGAATCACTTTCCAGAAGATACCGAACTCACTGCAGGCATCAATGCGAGCCGCATGAATCAGCGATGTTGGCAGTGTCGACATAAACTGCTTCATTAAGAAGATGTTGCCCACACTAACAGCAGCAGGCAGAATGATAGCTGTGTACGTATCCCCTAGGTCAAACACGTTGACCATCATAATGTACAAGGGAATCAGCGTAACCTGAGCCGGAATCATCATTGTGCCGAGCAAAACCCAGAATACAGCCTGACTGCCCGGAAATTTCAATTTGGCAAACGCATATCCCGCGAGGGAAGCAAAAAACACATTTGTCACAGTCAGAATGACCGAGATCAGCAGTGAGTTATAGAGCCAGCGCCACGCATCGGTTTTGGCAAAGAAACGTTCATACGGTGACAGCGACAGCTGCTCCGGAATCATCTGCGGCTTAAAAGAGGCAGACATCGTGGTGTCCTGCACCGAACCGACGAGCATCCAGTACATCGGAATGATGGTCACTAGTGCCCAACCGACCAGCAGAATGGATGCAACGACAAGCAGCGTCTTTTTCTGATTAGATTTCATGAATTTGTTCACCCCCGGATGCTTGATGCAACATATCAACATGCCTAATATTCAATATCACTTGAGAAATACTTGAACTGGATAACGGAAATGACGATGATAATGATCGCAAGTACGAAGGACTGTGCCGATGCCAATCCAAACTCGTAGAACTTAAACGCCGTTTCGTAGATCAGATAGGCAATTGTCGTTGTCGCAAAGTTGGGCCCGCCCTGCGTCATCAGATATACGGAGATGAATACTTGAAAAGACGTAATCACACCCGTCACGAGCAGATACAGCGTTGTTGGCTTAAGTAGCGGCCAGGTTATTTTGCTGAATTGGGTCCATCCACTGGCATGGTCAATGTCTGCCGCTTCATACAGTGATTTTGGAATGCCGCCCATAGCTGCAAGATACAGAATAATGCCTGCACCGTGCGACCCGAGCCAGTTCATCAGGATGAGTGAAAAGAGTGCCGTTCCCGATTGGCCCAGCCAGATCACCGGATCAAGTCCGAACAGACCGAGAAAGCGATTCAGCAGCCCCGAATCGGTAGGATCAAAGATCGCCAGCCACACGATGGAGATGGTTACTCCGGATGCTACGGCGGGCAAATACAATGTGGCTTTGAAAAAGGTCTGCCATTTGCTTTTCATCTGGAAGATGAAATAGGACAGCACAAATGTAATGAGAATATTGACCGGTACCGTACCCACGGTGAAGATGATTGTATTTTTAATCGATTTCCAGAACGTTTCATCTTTTACCAGACGCTCGTAATTTTCCAATCCAACCCACGTTGAATTCATAATGTTATATTTCTGGAAGCTCATCACAAGAGCGGTCAGAACCGGATAAAGGGTGAAAATGAGAAACAGCAGGACAGGCGCCAAAATAAACAAATACGCCCACCCGTAGTCTCGCCAAAGCCGGGCAGCCCGGGAAGTCCGGGGCGCGGACGGCTTTGGCGCAAGGGCGGTCTGCATGGCGAATCCTCCTCTCCTAATCATGGTGGTTTTGCGTTTGCGTTATGTTTTATTGTCCGAACATCTGCTGGCCTTTACTTTTGAAGTCTTCTGCAATTTGTTCCGGTGTTTTCTCTCCTGAGAACAGGGCCTGAATATTCGGCTTTACAACCTGCTCCTTGAACTGCTTTTGCTGCGAGGCTTTGTCGATGTCCAGCTCCAGCACAACCGGCATGGCAATATTTTCGGCCATCACCTTCGCAGCATCCAGATTGTCCGGTTGACCCAGTTCTTTCCCTTCAAACAGGTCAGCTTGGGACTGTCTTACGAATGGGAGCGCCAGTTCATTAGCAGAGTTCCCGGCTTTCGCACCACTCAGTGCCTCCATGACCAGGAACGTATTCTTGGCATGCTGTTCGCCTTTGTCCTTCTTCTGTTTGAAGGCTACGTACCCTTCGCCACCCATCGTTGTTGCTGCAGGTTGATCGTCACTGTGCGGTACAGGCAGCAGGACAAAATCAATTTTCTCTCCCTGCACTTTGCCATCATCAATATCCTTGTTACGGTTCTGAATCATCACATCATAATAAGGTATGGCCTTGGAGATCATCGCTGTTTCACCCGCATAAAACATATCCGTCCGTTTCGCCGGGGCAATCGCTGCCGTTTCCTTTGGCATATAACCTTGATCCATCAGATTTTTGATGAAAGAGAGTGTATCCAGAATCCGTCCATCATTCCATTGGAACGTACCGTCTTTGTCGAGAACGTCAATCATGCCGTTATTACGGGAGAGCATTTCAATGAAATCAAGTGAAGTGCCGTCAGTAACGAGTGCGTACTGCTTAGCTCCACTATCCAGCGTTTTGGTCAGCTTGGCAGCTGCTTCATTGAATTCGGACCAGGTCCAGCCATTTTGCTGAATGGACTTCCAGTCAATGCCGGCTTCCTCCAGAATGCGTTTGTTACCACCCCATGCCCATTGGAATTGATATAGAGGCAAGCCGTACTGTTTGCCCTGGATCTGTCCCAGTTCCAGTGTACCTGGCAGATAATCTTCCTTAATCTCAGGAGTCAGGTAGCTGTCCAGCTCGAGCGCCAGCCCTGTATTTACGTACGTTCCGTCCACACTGTGAAAGTACAGATCCGGCGGGTTCCCCGCATTCAGAGCAACATCGAATTTTTTCGGCCCTTCCGCCCAGGAGAGCATCTCCGTCTTCACGGTAATGTTTGGGTGTTCCTTATTGAAATCGGCAATCAGATCTTTTAGTTCGTCTTCATAAGTTCCATGCACCGGGTAGGTCCATACCGTTACTGTATCCTCCGCATTCGGATCGTCCGAAGCAGCACCTCCGCTGTTCCCACAGGCCGTAACCCAGACCATCATCAACAGCATTGCCCATACCAGACTCTTCTTTTTCATCCCTTCATCTCCTTTGCGAGTCTTTCCCGATTATTCCTTTGCCAACTTGCTACCCCTTTGAGATCTTCCAACATGAAATGATGAACCACTCTTACCGTGTGGCAGTAAGGAACAGCACCTCCCTGTAGACCGGACCTGCCAGTACGCAGGCTCAATCACATAAATGCAATATTAACGTCAACTTAGTTGACATTAACAGTATTAATTCCTTCCAAAATTGTAGATTGAGTTCATTATATGAGCTGTGAAATAAAAATTCAACATTATTTTTTAATATAAAATTTAATTTTACTTTTTCATTTCATGCCTCTATACTATGTAAAAAGAAAACCTAAGCAAGCGAGGTGAGCCACGTTGCGAGTATATGCAGGCATTGATGGAGGCGGTACCAATACTGATGCAGCAATCATTTCCGATTCAGGCACGATTCTCGCCAGGTTCAGTGGTGGTCCGACCAATCCTCACAGCGTATCGCCTGAACAGGCCATTTCAGAACTGCGGCGGGTGTTGGATGAGCTGTTTAACCTAAGAAGTGATTTATCGACAATTTGTGAAGGTATATGTCTTGGGATGTCAGGTGTTGATAGTGCACAGGAGAGGCAGATGATTGCTGAAGCCGTAAATGATCATATGAATCACATTCGTCATCAGGATATGGAGGCCTGTCCAGTTTGGGTGGTATCTGAGGGTGAGATCGCCCTTATGGCCACGCTTGGGCATACACATGGGGTCTTATGCATATCCGGTACAGGATCCATCGTGTACGGATTCACGCCGGAGGGCGAACGATACCGCGCTGGAGGCTGGGGGCATCTTCTTGGGGATGAAGGCAGTGGTTATCGCATTGGACAACGGGCACTTCAAGCGGTTATGCAGAGTCATGATGGCATTCTTCCCCCAACCGAGTTAACTCCACTCATTCTACAAGAGCTGGGTTTGCACACTGCCACTGAGCTGAAAAAGAAAGTCTACCAATCCGGCTGGGGAAAGTCCGATACTGCATCTATTGCCCGTCTCGCCATTGAAGCTGGTGATCACGGCGACTCGGTTGCCAGGGTAATCATTACCGATGAAGCGGGACAGCTGGCGAATACAGCCAAAGCTTTGATCACCCGCCATATCACTTTCGAATCCGCTCAGGTCGCCCTGTCAGGATCACTGTTCCGTCACTCTGCATTGTTCCGCAGCGAATTTATACGCAAATTATCGGCATCTTATGGTGAGCTCAGCTTTGTCCACCGTGCGGATGCCCCTTCTCCGGCGGTAGGTGCGGCACAGCTGGCAAGGCTGCGTCGTTCCCTTCATGGATCATTTTGAAAGAGATAAGGAGGCCATACTGATGAATCACATGCTTAACTCATTGTTAACCGAACAGCCGAATCCGCAGACGGATCATATAGATGAACTGCCATCGGCAGCGATTATGGAACTGATTAATAGAGAAGATCAACGGATTGCCGAATTGATTCAACCGCTTATCCCTGTGATAGCCCAGGCTGCGGATCGGATTGTAGAGGCTTTTCAACTGGGCGGGCGGCTGTTCTATGTCGGTGCAGGCACCAGTGGCAGATTGGGCATCCTTGATGCTTCCGAGTGCCCACCGACCTATGGAACGCCCCCTTCCATGGTGCAGGGCATTATTGCAGGCGGTTTTCGGGCCGTGAAGGATCCTGTGGAAGGAGCCGAAGATAGTGAATCGCAAGGGGCCTCCGATCTGGATGAGCATGGCCTGAACAATAACGATGTTGTGGTAGGCATTGCAGCCAGCGGGCGAACACCCTATGTGCTCGGAGCAATGAAACATGCGAGGGAAAAAGGGGCGGCTGTCATCAGCCTGAGCAACAATGCGGGCACACCGATGACCCACCTGGCTGATGTGAGCATTGAAGCGGTGATGGGCCCGGAAGTAGTGATGGGGTCAACACGGATGAAGGCAGGCAGCGCACAGAAAATGATTCTGAACATGCTGACTACGACAGCCATGATCCGTCTGGGCAAAGTCTACCGGAACTTCATGGTCGATCTGAACCCTTCCAACGAGAAGCTTGTCCACCGGGCCAAACGCATGATCCACCTTGCTACCGGAGCGAATCAATCCGATATAGAGCAAGCCTTCGCTGCGGCAGGCGGGCATGTAAAAACGGCAATCGTTATGCTAATGGCAAACGTAGATGCACCGGAAGCCCAGCGCAGACTGGATCTGGCTGACGGCTTCGTCCGTACAGCCATTGCAGGATCTTCCTGACAGAACACGGAGTGTACCGTGTATCTCGTATCTTATTTATTGGCAGGAGCCGGACATTGAGCCAGGCTCCTTTAATTTTTTTTACATTCTTGATCTATGTTCACCCATTAAAAAATCCCTTCTGTTCAATACAGTAAGGGATTTTCCCGCTTCATTTATGTTCCAGGATAGCTTGGCGGCTCTTCTCCAAATATTCAACAGACTGGTTGTAGTCCCGGCTGGCAATCGCCAGGTACAGAATATCGATTACATTCAGCTGCGCAATCCGCGACGATGTTGCTCCACTTCGGATATCGCTTTCAGTGGAAGTAATCTTTAAGGGTACATCTGCCAAACCACTGAGTGTGTTGCTGCCCCACTTGGTAATACTGATTGTCGCAGCCCCGCCTTCGCGAGCATGCTTCAGACAGGAGATTACGTTTGACGTTTCTCCCGAGTAGGAGATACATACAACGGCATCATCTTCACGAAGCGTCGTTGAGGAGGAAATCTGCATATGCGGATCAGTAAACGAAAAGCTTGTGCGATTGATTCGCATGAACTTGTAATGTGCATCCAGCGCAATCAGATTGGAGGCCCCTACTCCATAGAAAAAAATCCGCTTCGCCCGGTGCAGCGCATCAACAGCTTGCTCAACCAGGCGTGGGTCCAAAATATGAACCGTATCCTTCACCGACTGAATATTATTAGCGGATACGTGCTGAATAATGCTCTCCATGGAGTCCTGAGGACGAATCTCCGTATATTGATATTGTTCACCCGTCTGCAAATCTCCGGCAATTTTCAGCTTCAACTCCTGAAACCCCGCAACCCCTAACGATTTGCACAGACGGATAATGGCAGCCGGGCTGCCCCCGCTCCGTTCGGACAGCTGCGCCACTGAAGACTGAACCGTCTCTTGCGGATGATCAAGAATATATGCCCCGATCTTCCGTTCCGATGGAGTCAGGTCATCCATTAATGCGCGTAAACGTACAAGTCCACCTTTCATGCCTTCCATCCGCTCCACCTTTCCGTACTTTGTTCATGTACAAGCATTTTATCCTATAATTCCACCTGAGTCTAATTGGCTAACCCTGTGTTCCACTTCTGTTAATGGGCCAAACTAGGGTGACTACAGCGTAAGCGTACCGGAGATGACTGCATGCTTTGCTCCAGTGACTGCCGGGAGTGTATTCGTTCTTCCCATCAACGCCTCATGGCCCAGGAGTGCAAATCCGATAGCTTCCCTGGCATCATCCGGTATGCCGTAGTCCGCGGTCCGCTCCAGTCGAATGCCTTCCGGGAGTCGTCCTTGAATCATCTTCATTAGTGTGGCATTCGATGTTCCCCCACCGCAAGCCAGCATGGCCGAGATTGGTACATTCGGTAGTACAAAATCCTCCACAGCCCGCACAATGGTCTCCACAGTCAAACAGGTGGCCGTAGCCAGGGTATCTTCCAGGGATAAAGAACGGGCAGCGGCCATTTCCATCAAATGCTCGGCATAAGCGGCACCGTATACTTCTCGTCCAGTGCTTTTGGGAGGAATTCTTTTGAAATAATCATCCTCCAGATACATCTCCACCAGACTCTGATCGGGTTTCCCCTTGGCGGCAATGCTTCCATCTGGGTCATAATGCTGTCTTCCATTCGTTGCCTTTCGCACAATCGCATCCATCACCATATTTCCCGGACCTGTATCAAAAGCAGAGATGCCTTCATGGGATGACGCAGCTGGAAGCACCGTTACATTGCCGATTCCGCCGATATTCTGCACCAGCCGTCCTTCCTTCAGACTTCGAAACATTAGAGCATCGGCATATGGCGTGAGGGGTGCTCCTTCCCCGCCTGCAGCCATATCCCTTGCCCGCAGGTTGCCGATCACCGGCAGCCCGGTCCGTTCCCGCACAACGGCAGATTCACCGATTTGCAGTGTGGATGCCACTTCAAGGCTTCCCTCGGGTCCGGGAAACGCTGTCGCAACGGGTGAATGCCATATCGTCTGCCCGTGCATGCTGATCGCATCCACTTGTCCAGGCGGGATGCCTGCCGAACGAATCAATTTCATGACACTGTGTGCGTACCACTCCGATATGCCAAAGTGGGCCTTCGTCAGGTCATCCACTCTCGCTGTCTCTGGGGAACACAGTCGAATCATCACTTCCCTCAGCTCATACGAGAATGGAATACAGACGAAATCCATCAGACTGATTTTTTCTATTCCCCCGCTGTCATCCGTAAGAATACGGACCAGAGCTGCATCCGTCCCATCAAGAGACGTTCCTGACATCAGCCCTATGATGTAATGCTCCCGCTTCAATCGGTACTGTTCCCACATCGGATAGCTGCCTGTATCCATTATTCCCAACCTCCTGTCAGACTTCATGTACACGTCACCCTGCCATAATTTCACCCAGTATATGATATAAAATTTTACAAGTCAATTATTATATGAAATTTAATTACAAAAGTCTGTCTATCGTATGGAGACCCCTTCTTTTCAGCGAAAATTAACACCATCCATTAATAAATAAATTAAATAAAGCAATAAAAGAAACATTTTTACAAATCTGCTGTTTATATAATGTAGTTAAATTTTGGGAGAGAAATTGTCGCTCACTGATTCGTTGTCTTGAAATTGATGTCGGTGAGTTACAAGCTCTAATATTGTAGAGGTGTATAATGAAGAAACCCATTTTTCTCATGTTTTTGAGCCTGTTTTTTCTATTCTTATTTTCTACTCAGGGGAATGCCGCTGCCAATACGTCTAAAATTTTCTTGAATGGAGAGGAATTATCTCTCCCGCATGATGTTCAGGTGACCATCGTGAATAAGAACGTCATGATTCCAATCCGAGTTGTTGCCGAAAATCTGGAGTTCGATGTCGATTGGAATCAACAAGCCCGTCAGGTAAAAATTCAGCAAAACGACAAAGTGATTTCACTAAACGTTGATCAGAAGCAAGCCACAGTTGCTGACAAACAGGTTACCCTGAATACAGCTCCGCAAATTTTAAACAAAACGCTGGTGGTGCCCATTCGATTTGTCAGTGAACAGATGGGACTTAGCGTAAAATGGAACAACCAAGAGAAGATTGTATACTTAACCGATAACAGTAAAGGGCCTGATGGAGAGCAAGGCAATGATTCAGGAGATAGTGATACCATCTCGTTAACCCATGTGACCGACATCATTTTTGCCGATAATCAGCTGGTTGTGTCCATGGATGGAAAAAAAGTGCAGCCCGTGATAACCACCTTGAAGAACCCGGATCGGCTGGTTGTGGATCTGCCTGGTACAGTCTTTGGTGATATGACGCAACCACTTGATCAAGGGTTTAATGGCAAACTGGACGTAAGCGGATATCCCAATGTAACGGAAGTGAGATATTCCCTTTTTAAACGGGACCCCGGACAAGTCCGGATCGTTGTTGAGTTGAACAATGTGAAGGACGTGCAGTTCGATCAAAACGTTATTGCCGACAAGCTGCTTATTGATCTCAACGTTTCCGGAGACAATGTCACGCCCGCTCCAGTGACTCCGGACTACGATTCAGGACGTAAAGTTGTCGTTATTGATCCAGGTCACGGAGGGAGTGACCCAGGAACAATAAGTATCACGGGCAAACCCGAGAAGGAATACGTTCTGGCATTGGCTCTAAAAGTACAAGCTCTCCTGCTCAACGAGCCGGATATTGAACTGGTCATGACACGTGACAGTGATATCTATCCCACACGTTCCGAACGCGTTCAACTGGCGAATCAGTTAAATGCGGATGTCTTTGTCTCTATACACGGAAACAGTGTAACGGCTTCACCTCAGGCATCAGGTACAGAAACATATTATTATCAGCGCACCAGCAGCAAGGACCTGGCCAATATCATTCATCAACGCCTAGTTCAAGCTCTGGGATTCAAAGATAGGGGCGTCAAGAATGGCAGCTTGCAGGTGATTCGGGAAACCACCATGCCTGCAGTGCTCTTGGAAATTGGTTTCCTAAGCAATGCTGCCGAAGAGAAAGCCATGTCATCCGAGGAAGTTCAGACGAAGGCTGCACAAGCGATAGTTGATGGAATCAAGGAATATCTAGGGATATAAAATATAACGCTATACCAAACGAAGGATGTGATCTATTGAAACGAAAGATGGGATACGTACTACTTTTCTCGTTCATTCTGATGATTGCAGTGGGGTGTGCGCAGAAGCCAGTGAGTGAATCTGGAACGAATGAGCCCAAACAATCCGGAAGTGTACAGCCTCCCAACAATAGTGGGACTCAGGTTGAGCCGAACAAGGAGCAGAAGCAAACCGTTGAAGTATTCTTTGCCGATACACAGGTGCTGGAACTGGAAAAAAGGGAAGTTGAGCTGGAATTCGTAGATAACGACGAAAAATACAAAAAAACATTTGAAGCCTTGCAAAACAATGGGGATCCTGAGCTGGTCTCTCTATGGGAAAAGGTTGAATTGCTCTCTATCCAATATGACGAGAACACATTGACTCTGGATGTTCATATCCCGGATGAAGCCAAGCTCGGCACCAGTGGAGAACTGCTGGCACTGGAAGCTTTAACGACAACAATGTTTCAATTTGATGAAGTAAAGAGTCTGGATGTGCTGGTGGACGGAGAAGCCCTCGATAGTCTGATGGGGCACTCGGAACTGGAACACCCCATTCAACGCGAACGCTAATCATCATGAACAAGGCAAAGAACGTCCTCAAGGGACGCCCTCTATTGAATATAATCTAATCCCCTTCAATCACTTACACATAAAGCTCATCTCCGGGAGACAATGAATGTATCATGACTTCTGGAGTTGGGCTATTTCCGACCAAAATTTCTCTTAGTCTATCCGTCTCGGCTTTGTCTGCATGTACCAGCACGGTATGCCGCGCAGGCACGCGCTGCAGCATTTTCTCGACATCCAGCCAGCCCTGATGCACTTTATAACGAATTTTCTGCACCTCACAGACTCCATATTCAGCCGGATTCTGTATTAGCTTCTGTGCAAACGTTCCAACAGCGGCATGCCCCGTAAGCAGGATCAGGTTCTCCTCTCTGTCTGCCAGTTGATTATAGTACCAACGGGCAAGCGAAGACTGCATCATGCCGTCAGGAATGAACCATAGCGAAGCAGCATGTTGATTCAGCAGTCGCTCCCGATCCTCCCGACTCTGGGGTAGATGCCAAGACTTTCCGCCCAGAAAACGTTCAATGACATCCATTAATGGACTCTTGAGACGATCTCCCTTTTCTCTCAGCCAGTATGGAACACGCATCAGTTGCTTCATGCCATCCACCAGCCCCTGCTCCACGATCATCGGAACACCCTGGAACTGCTCATGTGCCCATAAAATAATCTCCTGACCACGGCCTACCGAAGGCATCGGCAGCAATACTTTGCCGCCACGGGCAATGGTCCGGCGAATGGCATGGCCCAAATGTGCCAATTTGTCTGTCTGTGTATCCCGGTCCGTTCCGTATGCAGCATCCACAATCGCCAGATCCATCGGCCGATTCAAACGCCCTTTTATTAACGATGGAGACAAGGAAGCAGATAATCCAGAGCTCACAGTTGCCATTGCAGCTTCCGCCAGCGGCCCGCCAGTTAATTGAATACCATCACTAGCAGCCATACCCTGGGACAATAGCGGGTTATTAACACGGCTGCCTGTTCGCTCTCTGCTACGAAACACGCTTGCCAATCTCAACGCCTCTGCCGCACAATCTTCCTGTAAGAGCATGGATTCAGACGTATAGTCCCCCGAATAAAAGATCCGTTTGCCCTCCATTTCAAGTGCAAACCATACCGATCCGGCAAGGTGACCACTGCGTCCCCACAACACATTTATCCCTGAAACCACCTCGAACCAGATCCCAGCCTTGGCCTCATTTTCCAGATATCGATATCGTATTGACTGCACATCTGTTTCCTCGTAGGGCAAACCATGCCCTGCACGCTCCATGTTGCTGCTCCACGCCCGGAAATAGGTGTCCAGCTGCTCCCTTGTCTCACGCGTCGTCCATACTTCACCCTGATAGCCCATCTTGTAGAGCAATGGAATAGCAACGGAATGATCCTCATGAGCGTGAGACAACAGTACGGCATCTAAGTTTGAAACGATATCCGGTTCGATGAGTGGGTACTCGCCTGCGCCTTCTTTTTTCACGCCGCAATCCATTAAAATGTGAAACCTGTCTCCGCTCAGGAGATAGGCAGAGCGGCCATGTTCGCCTGCCCCGCCCCATACGTTCAGTTTGATCATGATGCATTCCACTTTCTCTTCGAATTCAGTAGCTCAATGCCGAGCAGCATCAGTACGGTCATGCCAACAGTCACCACCGCCATGGCCATGCCCAGCGAAACCTGCCCTTGTTCAAACTGGGCAAAAATATACGTAGCGGACGTCTGCATCGACGGCGGGAGAATCAACAGCGACCCTACCAGCTCCCGTGTGGCGATGGTGAAAGTCATCATCCAACCCGCCAGCATGCCGGGAATGATCAGGGGCACAAGAATGCGCCGCAGAATATACAGCGGTTTCCCACCAAATACCTGGCCTGCCTGAAACAAGGTTCCATCAATCTGAGTGAAGCTTGATTTAACGTACTGCACCGTGTAAGGCAGAAACAGTACGACATACGTCAGAACGACCATCCCGTATGTGTTGTACAGGGTAAATGGCATCCATGGAGAATTCCAGAACAGGATTAGACCCACGACCATGACAATGCCCGGTACCGTATTCGGCAGCAGACTGAATAGGTCAATGACACGCTGCATGAACGAAGATGATTTGCCGATCGCCAGCGCAAATCCTGTACCGATCACAACCGCAACTGTGGAAGCGGCCAGTGACAATCCCAGACTATTGCCGATGGCTTTCATGCTGACCGAACCCCATGACAGCAGATCCCGATAATGGTCCAGCGTTACGTTGTCCAGAGACAACCCGGCCCCGCGCAGCTTCATCGTCGAAGCAGCAATGATAGAGAAGTACGGAATACCCACAGATAGGATTAGCAGTACGGCAAGATACAGACCGCATAGCCATCCGGCTCCCCCGCGAAGGGAATATCTTTTCGAACGCTGCCCTTTGCCTCCCACCAGACGATACGTGAATTTTCGACTCATGGCAGACTGCATATACCACATCACCAGACATACGGATAACAGTACCGATGCCAGTGAAGTCGCCTTACCAAAATCAATGGGCCAACTGGAGATATATTTGTGGATCTCTGAAGTCATGACATAGTATCCGATGCGGCGCCCGAAGGTTGCCGGGGTTCCGAATTCTGCAATCGTTTTGACAAAAACAAGCATGATCCCCATCCCATAGGAAGATAACAACAGAGGTAAAATGATGCGTCTGAACCGGTAACCCGCACGTGCCCCGTGCACGGATCCCGCTTCTTCCAGATTACCGCCGATACGAATCAGCGCATCCCGTAACAGCAAATACAAGAATGGGAACAGATGCAGGCTCATAATCAGCACCATGCCCCAGAAGCTGAAGAATAGTTCGCTCCATTTCTCAGCCGAAGGTACCCATTGCTGCAGGTATCCCCCTTTTTGCATAAACAAAATCCAGCCCATGGAGCCGATATACGGCGGGGTCATAAATGGAATCATCAGGATTACGTCCACCCAGCGATGCTGCCCCATACGGGTCTTGGCCATCATCCAGGCCAGCGGCAGGGCTAGCAAGGTTGTCCCGGCAACAACACAGATGCCCAGCCAGACGGAATTGAGCAGCACGCCGGATAAATGATGACCCGTAATCGTCCGAATCGGAGCCATCCAGTCCCATTGTCCATCCGGATAAATGCTTTGCCAGAAAATCAGCAGCAGCGGCACGCCAATACTTATAGTCAGCAGAAAGAGGGCCAGAATCACGCCCACTCTCCGAAAAATACGGTTGTTGTCCAATACAACAGGTTTCACTGCTTTCACCTCACATGACTTCCACCAAGACACTCGTTACACGTGTTGTCGAATGTTACTCAGTATTGATTTCAGCGATCCTATTTGAAAATCTCAGAGAAACGAGCTGCTGTCTCATCACCATTTTCACTCATCCAGTTCCAATCCACTTTCAGTTGCGGGATATCCTTGAGATTGGCCCGGTTGGTCGCTTCAATGTCTTCCCGGCCAGGAATCAGGTAAGCATCTGCAACCAGCTTCTGCGCTTCATCGGACAGCAGGTAGTCGATAAACGCCTTGGCATTCTCCACATTTGGACTCGACTTCAGGATCGCTGCTGGTCTCGGACTGATTACCGTCCCTTCCTCGGGATATACGATATCCAGTGGTTCGCCTTTATCCTTGGAGGAATATGCCATGTAATCGACACCAGCCGCAACGATGCTTTTGGCACCCGTAATCACCGGATCAAGGGCTTCCTGGTTCGCCCCCGCCATGGCAACACCGTTCGCTTTGTAGCTGTTCAGCAAATCCCAGCCTTGGTCACCGTTCACACTCAGATAACCTGTAATGAAATCCAGCGCAGAACCGGACAATGTTGGATCAGGGATATTCACGGCGTCTTTCCAGGCTGGTGTAGCGAGCTCAGCCCAGCTTGTCGGTGGTGTAGACACCAGTTTGGTATTGTATACGATCCCGAGCGCCGAAGCACTGGAGCTGAAATAGTTGCCTTCCGCATCCGACCAGTCCTTGTTCAACTTGTCGGCATTTGCTGCTTCAGGATAAGGTAACGTTAAACCGTCGGCTTTTAGTGCTTGTGCTGAAGGCAGAGAAGCCAGAATAACTACATCGGCCACAGGGTTGGATTTTTCTGCTTCCATACGGGCGAGAATTTTACCTGTTGTTCCCTGGAACATCTCTACTTCAATACCTGTTTTGGCCGTGAACCCGCTCACGATATTATCCGCCAGCTTTTGTGGTCCTGCACTATACAACACCAGTTTGCCGCCTGCTGTTTCTGTTGTTTGCGCTGCTGCTGCCGCACTGCCTTCCCCAGCAGATTGTCCTGCGTTTCCGCCCGTTGAATTCGTGCTGCATCCGAACAAGCCAATACTCATTATCGCTGTTAACAGCAGCATTGCACTTTTTTTCCGTGTTTTGATTCCCAACATCTTATTCCATCTCCCTTGGTTTTATATGCTATTTCCTGTTTCCCATTTCACACTTCCTAGTTCGCCGCTGCTATAACTTCCCGCTTCACATCGGTGGCTTCATGCCCAGCCATCCGGCAGATACGCTCCGGCGATATATACAGCTGAACCTGCTCCCCTACGCGAACCCTACGGTCCAGATAGGCGGTCCACACGCCCAGCCCTTCCATTTGAACCCGAATCTCATAACGCTCTCCTACATAACTGACACTCAGTACCGTTGCCTGATAACGCAGATCGTCGTGACTTGTCCTGTTCCAGGTCACATGTTCCGGCCGTACCATGGACTGATTCGGTGTCAGCCAATTGGACTTTCCGATAAACGAAGCGACAAATGGATCACTTGGCGATGCGTAGATCGTTTCCGGGGTGCCCTTTTGCAATATCCGTCCCTTTTCCATAACTACAATCTCATCTGACATCGACATTGCCTCGACTTGATCATGGGTGACGTACAATGCGGTTAGTCCCATATCCCGAACCAGAGACATCATCTCAATCCGCATTTCCTCCCGCAGTACAGCATCAAGTGCACTAAGCGGTTCATCAAACAAAATCACTCCGGGTCTCACTGCTACCGCTCTGGCAAAAGCAACCCGCTGCTGCTGTCCACCGGACAGCTGATGAGGATAACGATCTTCCATGCCTTGCAGGCGAACCATGCCGAGCGCTTCGGTCACTTTCTGCCGTAGATCCACCTTTTGCTTGCCTGCCTTTAAGCCGAATGCCACATTTTCATATACCGTCATATGCGGCCATAATGCAAAATCCTGAAACACCATGCCCAGATTACGCTTATGGGTCGGTACATCGATCCGTTTGGCTGCTGAAAAGATACACTGATCACCCGCAATAATCTCTCCCGAATCCGGCTGCTCAAGTCCAGCGAGCATGCGCAGCAGTGTTGTTTTACCGCAGCCCGATGGACCGAGCAGTGTCGTAAACTGACCATGCTGCAGCGTCAAATCTGTAGGCAATAGTGCAGGCGTGCGATTGAATGATTTTTGAACCCCTGAAATCTCCATTTTCATAAGCATCCCTGCCTGTCTTCTTGTACTGTCCTCAGTCTAACGTCCGCTCTCGCAAGTTGTATGTTATGAATGTAAAAATGAAATTAACTTTTTAGATGAATTCTGTTGATGTTCATAGATTAAATCTATATAAGATGAGCAAAATCAATTTTTCATGTTGTTACTCCGATTACAGCACCATCTTCCGATCGCTGTTATCCCCGGATTTCCATGATTCCCTTTTCAAAGGGAGAAATCAGGGGATAAAGGCGAAGCGTATGCTTCCGAAGTAGCTTTCTTTCAGAAAGCTTTTAGCTTCGCTTCTTCAGATTGGTCCTGTACTCTACGTCTTTATGAAAACAAGCATTAAATCATCTTATATTATGGAGGCCTGCATAAGGGAGAGGAGTATGAGTTCATTGAATCTGATCAAACTGCAAATTGTAGAACTGATTGATAAGCATCACCATATGACCAGCGTGGCGGAGATTCTGGGCATCAAGCAGCCCACCGTTACGTTTCACATGAAATCACTGGAGGAAGAGATGGGTGTGCGATTATTCGAATCGCGCAGCGGGAAGACATTTCTGACTGAGGCTGGACAGGCCCTTCTTCATTATTCTGTGAAAATTAATGCCCTGACCCAAGAAGCTCGCCGGGTGGTCAAGGAATACGACAGCCTTTACCGGGGTACGCTTCACATTGGGGCGAGCTATGTACCTGCAACCTATCTGCTGCCTCCGATGCTGAATACATTTTCGCAGGAGTTTCCCGGCATTCGAATTGTGTTATCAGTCAAACCGTCCCCTGTCATCCGTGAGATGTTAATGCGGCATCAGATTGATCTGGGGGTAATCTCTTCCGAACCTTTTGTTGGTCCTGTCCTCCAGGCAGATCCGCTATGTGCAGATGATCTGGTATTGATTTGTGCTCCGCAGCATGCCTTGACCCAGAGAGAAGTGTTGGAGCCCGAGCATATCTCTCAGGTGCCTTTTGCCTTGCATGGGAACGAATCGAGCACACGCCGTTTGACCAACCAATGGCTGGAACAGCATGCAGTGCGGCTTCGCAGTACAGTGGAGATGGATTCACTCGAGGCAATCAAACAGCTGGTTTTACTCGGAGGTCATATATCATTCATGTCACGTATGGCCGTACAATGGGAGGAGCAGCATGGCTTGGTTCAGGTTCTTCCCATCCCGGGCGAGCAAGCTCCACGACATATATACACGGTACATAATAAGGATCGTCATCCTTCAGTCCAGGTGAACCGGTTCAAGGAAGTCCTGCAGGAAGGGGTTCATCATTTTCCGCCATTTCTCGGCTTGGCCCCATAAAAACTATCGCTCGCCATTCATCAATTCTATGCAGGGTTAACGTAATGCTCGTCCAACGTTAATCACTTCCATATACTCGGGCGGTAAAGTGGGTCTGTACATTAATCCAGCCTAGGGAGTGATAGGTTTTGAAAAAGTGGAAAAAGGTAACTGCCTCATTCATGCTGAGCATCGTCACATTGGGAAGTAGTTTGACGTTCCAGGCACCACAAGTTTCAGCGGCGGCCAATGCCGTGCCAGCCTATGAAGTGAAGTTTCTGGCTAAACCGGAATTGGTATTGAACTCGGATGGAACCCCTCGGAGTGAAGTCATACAGACTTTGGCTCTGGATTCTACACCAAGAAACATCAGTGCAGAGTACTTTGATACCAATTCCCTGAATCTGAACCAAGCCGGATGGGATGTCCGTTTTCGGAAAAAGGATGACAAAAACAATTATGAATTAACCTACAAGAAGCGGTACCCCGTAATTAACGGTGATATTAATGCAGCACTGACACTGGCAAATCAAGAAGGATTTGATGCGTCTGACGATAATTACGAGGCTGAGATCGATTGGGGATATGGCAAACAAACACTGAGCTTCTCCAACACCAAAAAAGTGGATACCAAAGCTACAGGCGTACAACTTCCTTCCGAGCAGGACGCACTGGACATGCTGCTTGACAAGCTGCCGGGCAAACTGAAAAACTGGTCTTCTTCAAACTGGGGCAAACAAGCACTCTCGCAATCCCGTGCTCACGGGCCGATCACGTTCCAGCGCTATGAGGGCACATGGAATGGACAAGACCTCACGCTGGAAGTATGGCCAATCCGTAACGCAGATGGTACAGGTGTAGAGAATCTTGTTGAGGTTTCTTTCAAAACCGATGATACTGCAGCTGTATCCGGTCTGCGTACCGAGCTGCTGCAAGTATTGGAGAACAACAACTGGCTTATCCCTGCCGATGGGTTGAAAACACAAACCATACTGGAAAGATACTAATCGATTCGCTTGAAACATAAAGCTCCTCTCCCTAAGCATAGGAGAGGAGCTTTTTTCACAAGTCAATATACTTTAAAGGTTTGAGCCGTTTCGATGCCCAGCGCACTTTGAATAAATGTATTAGCCACTCGATCCACGGGTACTGGGTTAAAACCAATAAAGAAGTCCTTATATTTCTCAGCTGACTCTTCAAACAGATTAGGGCTGACCGAATTCAGGCGAATACCTCTCGGCAGTTCATAGGCAGCCGCTTTGGCGAACGCATCAATCGCGCCATTGGCCATTGCACTGGAAGCACCTTGTGCAATAGGATGATCCTTGATAATGCCACTCACCAGCGTGAAACTCCTTTGTCGTTAACATAGTGTTGGCCAATTAATACGATATTGACCTGGCCCAACAATTTGCCCTGTACACTAACCATGTTGCTCTCAGGTGTCAGTTCTTCCAATTTGGCATAATGCGTCTGACCCGCCGCTACAATGACGTAATCAATGTTTGGGACAGCTTCAAAAAGAGCCGTGATGCTATCGGTTGAGGTCATATCCACCTGATAATCACCGGAATTTCTCCCCGCCGTAACCACTTCTACTGACAGCTCATTCAACTTGGCAACAATTGCTGTACCTAGCGTTCCATTTCCTCCAATAACGAGAGCTCTTTTCACACTACTCCTCCTCCTTAGGTCCAATCCTGATGTTACATCCAGGAAATGCTTGCATCTATCTATTTAAACAAACTCAATCCGATGAGATCAAATTACAAAATTCAATGCATTTATAAAAAAGAATGAAGTAGGTGTGTGGTATTCAAAAAACAAAAAAAACCTCTTGCATAAAAGCAAGAGGTTTACTGTAAGCGGGTGATGGGAATCGAACCCACGCTATTAGCTTGGAAGGCTAAAGTTCTACCATTGAACTACACCCGCATAA
>NZ_JBFOLB010000007.1:0-249506 GCF_047246825.1 Paenibacillus xylanilyticus
TCGACTTGCATGTATTAGGCATGCCGCCAGCGTTCGTCCTGAGCCAGGATCAAACTCTCCAATAAAGATGAATTTCAACAGCGCGGTTAGACGCCATGAAAATCATCTAGGGTATTGAAAAGAGCGATTAGCTCATTTTGAATCTGACGAGATTAAAAATCTCAATTGTGCTTCGAAATCATAAAGTCAGATGACTTGTACCGATTTCTCAGCGTCGATCTTGCAAGCAAGATCGTTACTCACTCGTTGTTCAGTTTTCAAAGATCAAACTTGATTTATTTCATTCTTTTTCGTCAACCTCATTTTCAGCGGCGACTTAAATAATGTATCACATTCAAGTTGTTTTCGTCAAGAACTTTTTTTATTTCTTTTTTTGAAGCATTTGTTCTTAACCTTTCCCTCAACGATTTCATCATGTTTTAACGATTAGCTCGTTTAGGGAACGAAATATAATGTATCACATTCTCTATTTGTGAGTCAACCTGTTTTTATTAATTTTTTATACAAACAAAAAAGGAAGGTTTCCCCTCCTTTTACTGAACGATATAAACTAGGTTAGGTGCCTTGTTCAGGCTTCAATCCAATACCGGATTTCCCGCCCCTCGCCTCCTATTAAGGATGGCCAACCAGCCGACTCTTTTACTATAGAACGAAACACCAGCTTCCGAAGAATTAATGGCAGGTCTTCCCCCACAAACCTCAATTGCGGATGATGGACGAGCTCATCTATGCTCCACGCTTCCTTCCGACTTCTAATAACCCGCAGAAGCAATTCGGAACAATCGCTCATTTTGGACATGACAGAAAATTCACAGGCGAGGAGGACGAGTTCCACCCGCTGCTCCAACGTCTCCGAACTAACCGTCAGCTCCTGATAGAGCTTCCAGAGTGCCCGGTCCAAACTCTGCACATGTGTCCAAACGGCATGGTCAGGGTATACTCCCTGTTCGATCAGTACAATCCTGGCCCAGTTACCCAGAGCCTCCAGTACATTGTAATACGCATCAACGACATGTCCTTCCTGGATGTGCCGCTTGGCTTCAACATACATTCTGAGAAAGCTTGCGAATTCGTGCAGCAGCTTTTGTTCGCGCAATTCCAATCCAAAAGCGGATAATTCTTCTCGCAGGGCACTTAGGGCACCATCTGCTTCCCAAATAATCTCGCCCTCAATCAAACATTGCATCAGATTGTTATTGTCCCCGGTAATTACACTGCTCTGCAGTTGATGACGCCCCGCGTAGATCATTTGATAACGCAGATCGCCATATCGGTAATGCCCAACCTTCGATATAATCTGATCTGTATTACAGACAATGAGTACAAGCAGTTCAAAATCCTGAATCAGGGAGCCGTGGAATCGCTCACCCGGATGGGAATAAGCGATAGCCCCAACTGCCCCTGACTCTTCCGACTGTCCGGACAAAAAAGCTAGGTTCTTTAATTCCACGATTCCCTCCATACAATTCATGGCAGATAAGCGCCAAGTCAGTTATAATGTAATTCTACATGCATACTGAAGTTTCCTTCTTTTCCAGGTCCAATACTACTCATACGATGGGAGCATTTTTCATGGTGTTTAAATCAGCTAAAATTAATGCTTTTCGCACTTGGGGATTGCTGCTTACCATGCTAGGCATGGGCCTAATGGTACTGGGAACTGCCGGAATTGTGTTTTGGGGACATGCAGGCAAGGTGTTTGCTGCCGTGGGACTCGTTATCGGTCTGGTTGCCATGATGGCCAGTTTGGCCATTTACTTTTGGGCCGGCATGCTGTCCACGAGCGCTGTTCAAGTAGATTGCCCCGAATGTGGCAAATTGACCAAAATGCTTGGCAAGACGGATCGCTGTATGTTCTGCCATACGATCCTCACCTTGGATCCCAATCAGGCCAACACAAACCGCCCTCATCTGAAAGCGCCTTCTCCACCACCTACTGACGTGGATCACGGCATAAGTCCAAAGGGTTAGCCTCTCTTCTCATCTAAGATCAAGAGCAAACAACAAAAAGGTCCGGCGTATAAACCGGACCTTTTTTGCATCTTTTTCAATTAGTGACTCAGGTTCATATAAATAAATAAGTTCAATAACCGTTTTATTTTTAACGCCCCACCTGCTGTAACGTCTGCCAGGCTGAAGCATTGGCAAAACTGCGATTCCAGGCGGCTACACCACCCAACTTCAATGAATCAATCAGATCCACACGAGCCTGTAATGAAGTAGCATCTTCGATCCAGATCTTTTTGGTGGCTCCGTCTTCGGAGTATTCCACATAATTCTGTCCACTGTCTTTATCCAGCACAGGTTTGAGCTCCTTCTCTTTGATCAGATCGGCTACGGTATCCATGCCTACCGCTTTCGAGGACACTTTAACCTCTCCCTGTTCGTCTGTTTCCTCTGTCCAGATTCGTGTATATAGCGGAACAGCCATGATCAATTTGTTTGAAGGCACTTCATCTTCTTCAAGAATTCGTCTCATGGAGGACTCAGTCCATGGCAGTGAAGCTACGGAACCAGCCTTCGGACTGGCAGCCCAATGTTCATCATATGCCATAACCACAATATAATCGGCAAAGGAACCAAGTGAACGTCGATCCAGAAAAGCAGACCACATCTCACTATTCGATTTTGGAGTTACATCTACAGATAGCATCAGTCCGTGTATACGAGCCATCGCCTTAATCTCACGAACAAATTGAGTGATGTTGGGTCCATCTTCTGTATATACGTTCTCAAAATCAATATTAATACCATCCAATTGATAGGTATCGGCGTATTCCAGCATCTGTTCGATGATATGCGTGCGTGTCTCATAAGACGACACCGCTTCTTTTGTAATATCCGGGTCAAAACTGTTATCCATCAGACCCCAAACTTCCATCCCGGAACGGTGAGCCCAGTTAACATACGCTTTGTCAGCTTTGCTTTTCAAGTTGCCTTGCCCGTCCGTAATATGGAACCACGTTGGACTGACGACATTAACACCTGGCATCTTACCGATGGAACCGACATCGGGCTGACGATTGTACACAGCCTCCCACACCAGATTTACCGATTTGCTCTGCCACTTCTTCTCTGCTGCAGTCAACGTAAACTTGGGCTTGTCCAGCACCTTTTTCTCTGTGAGAGAAACATATTTATTGTCCACGTATCCAGCATAGCCATTATCCAGCTGAACAAAACTCTGTTCATCACCCGTTTGCCATACCCGGACTCGGGCGTTCTGTTCCATATCTGCAATAATCGGGGATGACTCCCCACCACGTTTATACAAAGGAACGGTTTTATCTGATTTGGATGACAGGGTATCAATCTCCGCATATTGAATCGTGTCTCCTCCACGCATCAACAGCACGGCACCCGTGGTCGTATCCTCCTGAATGGCTATGCCATAAACTTCCTTCAAAGGTTTTAGCGGGATATATGCCTCTCCTCCAATGACCTCCGGCTTGACGGACATGGGATAATCCCTATGATTAAGTTCCGCCTTGGTGCTGCCTTCCTTCATATGAAGCACACGTTGCGGCGTCGCAATAATAATATCACCTGTGTCCGCTTCATATCGTATGCCCGGATCAATGGCCTCCTGAAGCACCTTCACAGGCAGCTTAAGCTGTTCTCCCGTACCCGAAGCTTCACCATCCATCAACTGTCCATTCACAAAAACAGGCTGATTCATTCCGAGCCAATCGGGATCTTCGTGAATCTGTTTGAGCCATACATTCGTTATAAACCAATACGCACCCCCTGCAATAAGACAGGCCCCTAAGAACCCAGGCCAGAACGAGCGTCGCTTCTTCTGCCGTGTATTTCTGCTTTTTCTACTCAAACGCCTACCTCCGTTAATCATGCTGAATCATGAAGATATATTTGCAGCTTGAAAACCATGATGTATTTTTTCCCAAAAACAAAAAACGTGTAGAATCCAAACTGAATTCTGCACGTTAATATTGTAATTCAACTCTCTTAATCCCTGCAACTTTTACAAACACCATAAACTTCCAAACGGTGTCCATGGACTTCAAATCCTGTACTCGATTCTGCCTGGAGCTCAACGCTTTTGAGCGAAGGATAACTGAAATCTTCAATTTTACCGCATTTATCACAAATGACATGGTAATGATCCGTTACATTGGCATCGAAGCGGCTGGAGTTATCTCCGTATGTCAATTCCCGAACCATGCCGGCTTCCAGAAACATCTTCAAATTGTTATATACAGTCGCCACGCTCATACTGGGAAACTGGGGTTCAAGCGCACGGTAAATTTCATCGGCTGTCGGATGCCCCATGGATTCCATCAGATAATTCAATATGGCATGGCGCTGGGGTGTAATACGGACACCGGTCGTTTTCAGATGCTCCAACGCATGTTGGACACGTGTTGCCATAAAACCCACCGCCTTACCTTTCATTCTCCTAAGAAGACCAGATCATTTATCGTCTTATCTATCAGAGTTGATTCTTAACAAAGAACACGACTTTCAATCTTTCCTGCCGTGTAACCTTGCCATTTATTATTTATTGTACGGCGATTGTAAGTTTATTGTCAACGCGGCAGTTACGGAACTTCAGACGTATTGTCCTGGAAATTGTCTCCGTTTTCGGTGGTCTGCTCCAAATTCTCGTCTGTGTCTTCCACGTTTGAAGTGTTCACTTCCGTCGAAGGCACATCGGGGTTACGATTAATGGTAAGATCGCTGTTCCCCTCAATTTTAACTCTGTATTCCCCTTCGCCCAGCTGGCCTTCTATGGTTTTATTTTGCACGGTAAATGGCAGGTCCGTCTTCAGATCCCCATAACTGCTGGAGCCGCTCAGACTGTAATCCCCCTGATGCGGCAGCAAGATGCTGATTGCACCAACGGCGCTGTATACATCCCAATCCCCGCCAACTTTGGAGGATACGATGCTGATGCTGCCATTAAGGGACTGAGCCCTGATCGCAAGATTGGCACCATCCAAAGTAATATTTCCGTTCCGCGTTTCAGCGGTAAATTCACCTATAGAATCGGTAATGCTGATGCTTCCCACCTGTGTCGTCAAATCCACATCCCCCGAAACTCCGCGAGCTTTCATGTCTCCCCGGTTACTATCCAGATCCACATTCCCCATGGCATTGGCCACAATGACATCACCGTTTAGCGTTTTGCCCGAAACGTCACCTACCGCATTCGTAATTCGGATACGTCCATTCCCCGTCTCAGCAAAAATCGTGCTAATTGCCTCCGGACGGTTTAACAATATGGCTCCATTGGAAGTACGAATATCGAGATTGAAACGCCGGTCATCCGGAATAGTGATGGTCATATTCATTCGCGGCTGTGTTTTATCGTTCTCTCCATAAGTCTTGCCCGTTGCCGTAATATGAATAACCTTGGTACCGTCTGTCTCAATAAACGATGCATCTGCCACAGCCTTTGCCTCTACCTCAGTTGTCTTATCTACCCATACTACAGTTCGTACCTCTATCTCGTCCGTATCCCCGCGTTGTACCGAGATATCCCCATTCACTCCTTGGACAACAAGATCGGACGTATCCATTCCAACAGGCACACGAATTGTTCCCTTGTCTTGCATGTATCCTGCTGCCTGGCTATAATCCATGGATGCTGCACCCAGATTAAGGCTCACTCTGTTCCACAGGTGCATGTAATGATCCTGTTCTGTCACGATAAATACGGAAGCTGTAAGGACAAGGGAAACCAGAATGCCTTTTGCATCCGGCCTGAAACGAATCTTTACTTTCTCATCCTGCAACTCATCTGATAATGCCCTTTTCTTGCTGCGTGTCCACAGGAATAACAGTATGTATTCCACACCCAATACAATGAGCAGCAATGGCCACCAGTCGACCATTTCATATACGTAGTCCGTTCCCCACCGTTTATCCAAAATCAACAGCACACCGACCGCTATGATTAAGGCGGCAGCCGTATAGCGACCGACCCGGACTTTACGGTTCATCACTTTCCCTCCTTGATTTCCCATCTATACTTTCTTTTTGCGCAGCATGACCCAGATCTCTCGTCCAAACAGGATCAGCCCACCGATAATTAACAAACCGGCAAATACATATCCACCATATACAGCTAGAATTTCCTGGAACCAGCGGGGTTTACGGAAAAACAGGACCATCAGTCCGCCACCTATTATCAGCAGGAGCCCAAACGAAATGCCTCGCTCCCAAGCCATAAATGCTTCACCAATGGCTCGTTCGCTTGTTATAGGCTTGTCCATATTTCCCTGGGTTGCGGCTCTA
Source organism: Paenibacillus xylanilyticus (assembly GCF_047246825.1). GTDB lineage: Bacteria > Bacillota > Bacilli > Paenibacillales > Paenibacillaceae > Paenibacillus > Paenibacillus xylanilyticus_B. The sequence goes on from NZ_JBFOLB010000007.1 coordinate 6,259, forward strand.
CGTCTGCGCATCATGACCCAATCCGCCGATTGTAGTACATCGAATACATTGTAAAAGTAGATTACCGGAATGAACAAAGCGAGCAAAATTAAAAGAGGTACATTAATCTGTATGCCAATGGACGAAAAATATAAAAGTGCCGACAGGTCGAGCAATACTAGCAGCATAAATGTTAAACCTCTCATATACAGCCGCAAATAGATATGTCCCAGACCCGGAATCACCGCACTTAGCAGTCCGGCAACAAATTTATGTGTCCGATTCCGGAGCGGCTTTGTTTTGGTCTTTTGTCCGTTTCTCCTCGATTGACGTTTTCTTTTCATGACATACTCCTTTCTTATGAAATCGTATTCCCGCTCTTCATGCATTTGGTTAGATAGTACCCTAAAGAGCCCGGAGAGTAACTGGTAAAAATATGGGTATGACCAAAAACCCTCCGGCACAGCAGGCTTGTGGAGGGTTTTCGATCATTTATTCTATCGACACTTTGGTCACATGTTCCCATTGCCTTAATTGGGTTACCAGTTGTACGGTATTGAGTTCATGTGGCACATGCACATGGAGCACAATCTCAATTTTGCGCTCAACCGAAATTATTTCTGCAAAGGCTAAATCCTGCTCATTTACTGTGATTTTACGTATCTTGATCTTCTCTTGCTCCATAAATGAAGACACCTGTTCCAGAAAACCGGGTTCTGACAGCGTATGGAGTGTCACAACATGCAGTTTGTTCCCCCGTATATACCTGAGCTCCAGCTTGTTGAATACCCATAGATTGAGCAGTACCAATACCGTAGATACAATCGAGGCAAAAAAGAATCCCGCGCCAGCAGCCAGTCCGATGGCTGCTACAACCCAGATTGAAGCTGCAGTGGTGAGTCCTGTAATGGACTTTCCGGTAAAGAGAATTGTACCCGCTCCGAGGAATCCGACACCCGTAATTACTGCCGTAGCCAAACGGGCCGGATCAATCCTTACATTTAATTCATTGGCAAAATCTTTAAAACCATAAACAGACAACATCATAATCAGTGCAGACCCAAGACACACCAGAATATGGGTACGCAGACCAGCAGCATGATTGGAACGTTCACGCTCCAGACCTACAAGTCCTCCAAGCAGCATGGCCAGTAATAATCGCAATAAAATGTGCCACTCATCGATAAACCAGGGATTGCCCAAAACTGGTATTCCTCCTCCACAAAGTTCACATGATTAATGTTTATTCTTATGAAATGTCGTTAATTCCACGCCAGGCGCAATCGAAATAACCTCTACGGGTTTGAATCCGAATTTGGTATACAAACTCACTGCTGGCTGGTTCAACGTGCCGGTTGAAACGATATACCGAGGAAGATTGGGATACTGCTCAAACACATGTCTCATCAATGCAGCAGCAATGCCTTTTCGAAAATGCTCAGGGTGCACCATCATGCGTGTAATCGTCAACGTGTTCTCCTCTTCCTCAGCCACAGCAACGGCACCAAGAAGCTCTTCATCATCGTCCACTAAACCGTAAAAGGTCTCTCCGCAGCTTTGCAGGGATTCAATCGTATCCATCAAAGGCGGAATTTCCTGAAAACCGATCATCTCTGCTTCCAACCGATATGCTACATGCTGAAGTCTCCATAGCTGCCCCGCCGTCTCCGGATCATTCAACGCCAACAATTGAATCTTCATATCCGCTCTCATCTCCTTCGTACGCTGCTAAATCCGAATTACAAGAGTACATCCTTGCCTCACAAAATAAGAAAAGAGGCTGTCACAGGGACGAGCCTCTTTCTGTCCGGCCTCACCGGATGGATTAGCGGTTCAGTACATCTGCAAGCAGTTGATTAACCAGACCCGGATTAGCCTTGCCTTTACTTTCTTTCATCACCTGACCAACCAGGAAACCAATCGCTTTCTGTTTTCCTGCTTTGTAATCTTCCACGGATTGAGGATTGTTCGCGACAACCTGCTCAACAATGGCGAGAATGGCACCTTCGTCACTGATTTGTACAAGACCTTTTTCCTCAACGATTTGCTGTGGTAACTTGCCGCTCTCCAGCATTTCCTTAAAGACGGTTTTGGCGATTTTGCTGCTTATCGTGCCTTTTTCAAGCAATCCGATCATTTCACCCAGTCCCTGACCCGTCAGAGGCACCTGGGACAATTCCAGGTTGCTGTTGTTCAGATAACCAAGCAGATCACCCATAATCCAGTTAGATACAGCTTTGGCATCCTGGGTATATTTCAGACTGTCTTCAAAAAGATCAGCAACCGCTTTGGAAGAGGTGATCACCTCTGCATCATAATTAGGCAGTCCATAATCAGCAGTATAACGGGCTTTGCGCTCGTCCGGAAGTTCAGGGATCGAAGCTTTGATTCGTTCCTTCCAAGCTGCATCAATATGCAGTTTCACCAAATCCGGATCCGGGAAATAACGATAGTCATGCGCTTGCTCTTTGCCGCGCATCGTCAGCGTTTTCCCTTGTGCCTCATCCCAGCGACGTGTCTCCTGTACCACTTCACCGCCGTCATCCAAAATTTCAGCCTGACGGAACTGCTCGTATTCCAAACCGCGCTGTACGCCACGGAAAGAGTTCATGTTTTTCAGTTCTGCTCTGGTTCCCAGCTTCTCCTGCCCATGCGGACGCAAACTGATGTTGGCGTCACAACGCAGGGAGCCTTCTTCCATTTTCACGTCAGACACATCACAGTACTGCATGATTGCACGCAGTTTTTCCAGATAGGCACGGGCTTCTTCCGGAGAAGAAATTTCCGGTTCGGATACAATCTCCACCAGAGGTGTACCCACGCGGTTGAAGTCGACCAATGAAGCATAGCCCCCATCAACGTGAGTAAGCTTACCCGCATCTTCTTCCAAATGAAGACGGGTGATGCCGATTCGTTTCGTTTCTCCGTTGACTTCAATGTCAATCCATCCATTTTCACCGATCGGTTGATCAAATTGCGAAATCTGATAGGCTTTCGGAGAATCCGGATAAAAGTAGTTTTTACGATCGAATTTGCTAACATCAGCAATGGTACAGTTGAGGGCCATGGCTGCTTTCATGGCATAATCCACAGCCTGGCGATTCAGTACCGGCAATACGCCCGGATGTCCGAGACAGACCGGACAAGTATGGGTATTCGGCGGTGCTCCAAAGGCCGTGGAGCAGCCGCAAAAAATTTTGGAGTTGGTGTGCAACTCCACATGGACTTCAAGTCCAATGACCGTTTCGTATTTAGATGCGGACATTTCAATATTCCTCCGTTCCGGGCAGTCTACAGCTGCGGACGCTGCTTGTGGAATTCCGTATTTTGTTCAAACGCATGCGCAACGCGCAGTACAGTTGTTTCATCAAAGGCTTTACCAATAATCTGCATGCCGACTGGCAATCCTTCCGAGAAGCCGCATGGGATGCTTACTGCAGGTACGCCTGCCAGACTGACCGGAATGGTCAGGATATCATTAAGATACATTGTGAGCGGATCATCCACCTGAGAACCCAATTTGAATGCGGTCGTAGGGGCAGTTGGTCCAATAATGACATCATATTTGGCAAATACATCATCGAAGTCCTGTTTGATCAATGTACGGACTTTTTGGGCTTTCAAGTAATAAGCATCATAATAACCGGAGCTGAGTGCATACGTTCCGAGCATGATACGACGCTTCACTTCCGGACCAAAACCCTGGCTGCGGGACTGGTGATACAGATCCAGCAGGTTGTCCGGGTTATCAGCACGCACGCCATAACGCACACCGTCAAATCGAGCCAGGTTGGAAGAAGCTTCTGATGAAGCCAAGAGGTAGTACGTAGCAACCGCATATTCGGTATGCGGAAGGGATACCTCTTCCCAAGTGGCGCCGAGTCCCTCGAGCACTTTCAGGGCAGAGAGAATGGTCTCTTTGACTTGCGGATCAACGCCTTCACCGATGTATTCCTTCGGAACAGCAATGCGCAGACCTTTGACATCTCCTGTCAGTCCACTTAAATAATCCGGAATTTCCACTTTTGCGGATGTCGAATCTTTGGCATCGTAGCCGGCAATGGCTTGCAGCACATAAGCAGAATCCTCAACATTTTTCGTCAGAGGTCCAATCTGATCCAGGGAGGATGCAAATGCAACCAACCCAAAGCGTGAAACAAGTCCATAGGTCGGTTTCATGCCGACAACTCCACAATACGAAGCGGGCTGTCTGATGGAGCCGCCTGTGTCTGATCCCAATGTGAAGTAAGCTTCTCCTGCAGCAACAGCTGCTGCTGAACCACCGCTGGAGCCACCTGGAACACGGTCCAGTGCCCATGGGTTACGAACAGGATAGAAGCTTGAATTCTCATTCGAGCCGCCCATGGCGAATTCATCCATGTTCAGTTTTCCGATCGTCACGGTATCTGCAGCTCTCAACTTCTCGACAACCGTTGCATCATACACCGGGTCGAAGTTGCGCAAAAACTGGCTGCCGCACGTGGTGCGCAGTCCGTTCGTAACGATGTTATCCTTAATCCCTACCGGCAATCCAAAAAGCAAACCTTTCTCCTCACCACTGACGAGCCGGTCATCCAGCTGACGTGCACGGGAACGCGCCTGTTCTTCATCCAGTGCAAGATATGCTTTAACCTTGTCTTCACGCGCACCAATAGTCTGGTACGCTTGGTCCACCAGGTCGCTGACTGACAACTCCTTGGCATGCAGCTTGTTATGTAACTCAGGCAACGATTGTTCAAATAAACTCACGGTTTTTCGTCCTCCTTCCGGTTATCCGTTACTCCATTACAGCAGGCACTTTAAACTGCCCGTCTTCTTCTTCCGGTGCATTCCGCATCACCTGTTCAATCGACAGGCTTTCCTTCGTTTCATCTTCGCGCATCACATTGCTGACGTGCAGAACGTGAGTGGTTGGCTCAATGTTCTCTGTATCCAGCTCATTCAGCTTCTCTGCATATTTTAAAATCGCGTTCAGCTGTCCTGTTAGCGTCTGTTCTTCTTCAGAAGTCAAATTGAGCCGGGCCAGCTTGGCCACATGCTGAACGTCATTATTCGAAATACTCATTTCCGGATGCCTCCTTCATTTCGTTCAACTTCCCGAAACTGCCTGAAACGAATCGCTCGTTTAACGGGCTAAAGTCCCAAGATAACTTTTTTCATTATAGGGGAGATGGTTCGACAATTCAATGCAAATGACCTGACTTGTCCAATAAGCAAAATAACCCCAATCCATGGAGTTCGTGTAATTATCAAAAAAGAGCCGGCATCAGCCGACTCTCTAAAATCCTAAATCCAAGCACGCAGATTAACCTGCTTTATAAAATCCGCTTGTGACATAACATCGTTCGCGGTTTCCTCTTCCTCTTCCACAGCTTGAAAATCTCCGTTCATCAGATGATGAAACAGCTTCTCATTGTGTGTCGCAAGGGCGTAATCTATCAACGCTTCTCGCTCGACCCGCTCAGCTTCCTGCTTCAGCAGAACCTCTTCCAGATCTACGTCGCCGGATGGAACGAAAAAGTTCCGGTTTACCTGCGGCACTCGAAGCACGTAATCGAACGCATTGTCCGGATTCCGGTCATAAGCGATGATGAATCCATATTCCCCCACAGGAAGATTCTGCTCAAACGCATCCGCGACGATGACAACCTTTTCTCCTAATCGCAGCATCGTCTAACCTCCTGGTAGTCTATCTTTAATATTTATTTGTATAGTCTACTAGAAAAGAATAACGATGTCTACGATTACTAGAATTAAACAACATATTTGTGCAAAATCTTTTTATATCCATAGAACCTGCCGCCGATCGTCCACAATATTCGTTAGGATCGTTTGCGCTCTGATCGAACAACAACCAACCAATATACAATAAGAGGTGTCGGAAATCCGGTGATTCCCCACAATCCCCACAACCAGGGGAAACGCCCACGCTTACGTGCATCCTGAAAAATCCATGTCCCTTGCACAAACAAAACAATTGCGATCAATATTAGCCAAATCGGAGAAATCTCATTCAACGAATAATGCATATTACTCATGATGGGCTTCCTCCTTCCGATTCTTTCCTGCCCAGATTATTGCCGCTATAACTGCTGCCCCTACGCCGATTGCCTGGATACCCAAATAAAGAGCCGGAGCAGACAGGAACAACAACGCCCCAGAAGCGATAACCAACAGTCCCACAACCCAGAACAGGATCATTTCGATCAAATTCTTCCGACGTTTGATACGTCTTCGTTCCCTGACCTGCACTTCGAGCGAAGCTAATGAAGGGATGCTGACAGGCTCATATGCATCGTCCAGCACTTTCATCTGCTGCTGGAGTCGTATCAGGAGTTCCTGCTCATCTTGCTCATCCGTCCTGCTCATACTTACCCCAACTCCTTTCTCAATTGACGAAGGCCATAGGCCGTACGCGATTTCGCCGTTCCGGATGGAATACCGAGCATCTCCCCAATTTCATCATATCCATAACCATAATAATGCTTCAGCAGAACAGCAACACGATGCTCTGGTGTCAGTCTTGTCATCGCATCCATGACATCCGTCCATTCTTCATTCCGGCTCTCGAACTGCCAGCGGAATCGTCTTATGGCCTCACTCCGAATCATATCCAGCCAGCCATTCTCTCTTTTCTTACGCCTTGTCTTGTCAATATATATACGGGTGGCAATCGTAATCATCCATGACGAAAAGGCAGACGAACCGTCATAACGGTGAATGTTCTCCATACATCGGATCATCGTATCCTGCACCGTCTCTTCAGCAACATTTGGATCCATCGTAACCTTGACCAAATATTTGTACACAAAAGCATAGTGTCGTTGAAGCAGTGCTGCCAGCGCACGATCGTCTCCTTCTGCTGCTCTGCGGACCTCTTCCAATTCGGCTGCCTCCATCTAGTTCATCACCTGCTTCCCGTTTATTCTTGTGTTAATACGACAGTCTCTGCAGAAACGTTCAATGGAATCACAAAAAAATCTGAAGCCGACAATTTCCCGGGCAATCAGACTTGATTCCGGTAATCCTGCAGCTTGTCGAACCAAGGCTGGTTGCGGGCCCCGCTGCTTAGTAATCGGTCTCTCCACATATTTTGCTGCTGTTTAAAAGGTTCATTCAGAGCCTTGCTTCTGTAGTTATGTAATTGAGGACGATCTTTCGCTAATTCAAGTTTGCTAATGTCTATCATAGGACGGGTTTCTTCAATGGAAGGATACTTGGCACGCTGTGCAAAAGGTATGACTCGTTTCTTCTCCACTTCTTCTTCCTCGCTCTCCTGTTACTCATGTTTCATCAATTACTATTCACTTACTATTTACTTCCTATTTACTAACTATCATTGCTTCTTTGCACTTGCTAACAAAATTAAGCTGTCTGTATTACAATGACTTATCTTATGTAGGTTGTCTCTGGGTGGATCTCCACTTACAAATGCTGCAAAAAACAAAAAAAGAACGCAAACCGGGTATAGACCACAGTCTGCGTGCTTCGCAAGTTAGGGTACTGCTATTCAATGCTTTAGTTAGATGATGCCTTAACGCTTGTAACAACTAATTGCTATTCTAATGAAAAATTTGTCACTTGTCCAGACTTTCTTCGCATCGAAATTTGTCAGCATTCGATAAAGGGATAAATCTCAGATCCTATATCCAATGTTGGTCATCTCGCGGAAACGTAAGGGTTGTTCTGTTTCTCATAACCGATCGTCGTTTTGGGGCCATGACCAGGGTATACCTTCACTTCATCTGCAAAGGTGTACAGCTTGTTCTGAATCGAATCAATCAGATCCCGTTCCCGTCCACCAGTCAGATCCGTTCTCCCTACACCCATGCGGAACAGAACGTCTCCTGCGAACAGGTCATCACCACATAGCAGGCTTACACTGCCAGGGGAGTGCCCCGGTGTATGATAGACCTTAAACGTGTGGCCAACAAAATGTAAGGTTTGTCCTTCATCCATGGCATATTCTGCAGGATCTGTCGAAAGAGGCGGTGAAGCCTGAGGCCAGTTCAATGACCCATTCAGTTTCGGGGAGGTGAGCCAGTCACTCTCCAAATCATGCAAATAGACCGGACAACCCTTCAATTTACGGATTTCATCCACACCGCCCATATGATCAAAATGAGCATGTGTCAGCAAAATCGCTTCAATTTCCAAGTCTTGAATCGCTTTGAGCAGCGGGCCCGGGTTCATGCCCGGATCAATGATAACCGCTTTACCTGGATCTTCGCCCTGCAGCAGATATGCATTCGTCTGGAGCGGACCGAGTGTAAATGTACGAATGTTAAGCATATTGAATTAGTAACCCGAAATCAGTTCACGCAGCTCACGGATAATGGCTGCATGCGACTCCGTTCCTTCCCCATAGCGTTTACCTATTTCCTGACGTACTACAGCCATCTTCTCCTGGTAGTCAGCTGCATCGCGATCCGGATTCTGGCGTTTGAATTCAACCATGACTTCCTGTACATGCTGAGGACGCGGTCCCCATTGGCCCAGCACGTGTCCGCCCGTATCCGCGAAAATAACGATCGGTACGGAGCGACCGCCCATCGTAAGGAATTCATCCATCACTTCAGGATGATTTTCCATAATAAGAACTTCTGTTGGAATGCCCGAAATCTCCAGCGCCTGAAATACAACGGGTATGTTGCGAACAACATCTCCACACCAGTCAGCAGCCAAAATCAATACACGCAAATCATCGCGGTGGTTCAGACTTTCGAAAAATTCGCGATCATCTTCGCTTGGCCATGTGAAGCTGTCATAGTTCGCCTGAAATTCGCTTTGGTTCTTGGTCATGCTCTCAATGAATTCCTTCGGCGGCAGACCCTTACCGAATTTGTGAGACAAGTTTGGTTTACCCATAACTAGACACTTCCTCTCTTTTTGCGAACATTCATCCATTTAATAAGCACATAAACAATCATAAGTGCGAGCGCAACGAGCAAAATCGGCATGATGTAAGGCGCTGCTTTCTCGTTAATATGTTCCCATTGATCTCCCAGTACCATCCCTAAATATATAAACAATGCAGTCCAAGGTATAACAGCAAGTGTGGTCAGCAGAATGAATCTGCCTGTATGCATTTTAGATATGCCTGCAGGAATCGAGATGGCATGACGCACAACCGGAACAAAACGCGCCGTGAAAATGACACCTGTACCATACTTGCGGAACCACTCCTCGGAATGGTCGATGTGTTTTTTCTGGATCAGTATGTATTTTCCGTAACGTTCAAGTACAGGCCTGCCGCCATAACGGCCAATCCAATAAATAAAGAGCTGGGCTACCACGCCGCCCACTGTACCGAAAATCATTGCGCCAAAGAAATTGATATTGCCCTGTGAAACGAGAAATCCTCCATATGCCAGCACAATCTCACTGGGGATGACTTCAAGCATTAATCCCAGCATAATTCCAAAGTATCCAAGGCTCTGAATCCAGTCGAATAATTGACCGACAATGTTATGAATAACGTCCATCTCGACCCTCTTTCTTCATCCTGTTTGGCGGCGCTCTGCAGCACCATGGATGTTCGTCCCTATTTTAGCACAGGGCTGCAGTTTGTTGCTACTTCCTCGAACCGGGTTAGTGTCCTGCAAGTCGCCCTTCGCATATGGTATCGGGAGAGGAGCGTGAGAAGATGTCACCCAAATCAACACCCGGCACTCCCCCGGTCAAACATAACACCCCCGGCCAGAAGTTGCCTTCCGCCAGAGGTATTCGCAGAGCTTGCAGCAAGGAGCTGTACCGGACAGCCAAACGGCTGAAAGTGTACATTTCTCCCGATCAGATGAAACAGGCAGAAGAGCTCTATTACGGCAAAGTCATTGCCAACCTGCTGTGGATCGGTGAAAACAGGGATAATCGAAAAAAACTATGTGAGTGGTGGAACGCCGACGTCAGTGCAGAAATTGCTGCTCTATGGAATGTGGACATTGAACCGCTGCAGGCTGCGTTTCAGCAGGCGTTTGGCGGATATCGTCTGTAGAGTTGGTCAGATTCATTGGATTTCATACAGTAAGAAGCACGCATAAAAAACACGAATGCTTCTCCAGAATAACTCGGCAGATACCAGAGTCCTAGAGAAGCGAAAGAAGCAAATATTCAGGGAGTTCGTTCGATCTGTTCCAAAGGTTTGGCAGCTGATGCGAGGATGCGCAGATGGTTGCCATAATTGAAGGCATTCCGATCAAGGGTGAAACGGCGATCATTGCGAGCATTCCCCGCTGCCACTTTTTCGCGCAACTGTTCATAATGGTCATACATTCGCACGCCTGCGGCGGCGGTCTGCCTGGCTCGATCCGGGTAACCGGCAGCCCATTCCCGCCTTGATGCATAAGCCATCCAGTACAAGGCAGCGGAATGACTCCGGGTATCATATCGATTCAAGGCGATTGCTTGCTCAAAGTAAGCACCAGCCTGCGCTCCCCGCCCTGCTTGGGCTGCACGTTTCCCCAGCTCCTGGTAGAGCTGCGGCTCTGCCGGGGAGTGGGACAAGCTATTCAGCAGGAGTGCTTCTGCATCATTTGATTCAAACGTACGTGAGAGGAAGATGGTGATTTCCGGTCTGTACGGATTCGACTGAAAAGCAGCAATAAATGCGGCCTTTTGCTGATTGGTTCCCTCCAGTGCAGATCTAGCCGAGCGGTACTGCACTTCGGCTACTACACCATGACTGGCCAGCCATACGGTTCCCCCAAGCCAAATCACGATGGCCAGCCCGGTTACCGTTGACATTGCCCGTATAGCTGGATAACGAAACCAAGCAGGCAAGCGTGATTGTTGTGTGGATGGATCACTCGTGTATGACACTGATGCCTGTCTCTCATTGAATGCAGCGGGCTCTTCGGCAGCGGACATGTGCCTGTTATCCTTATATGCGTATGTCCAAGCTCCCAGCCAGATAAACAGCATCCACATGAGCGTAAAGCTCCAGTCAAAATCCATGGCCCCATGCAAAATAAAAACAAGCATGGAAGGCATCAGCACGGGAGCATGCTCCCTGGTATTACGCAGGGTGAAAGCAAACCAGGTGCAGATGATCATTAAGCCGATCAAGCCTGTATCGAGAGCAATATCGATGAGGCCATTGTGTACCTCGCCGCCGACATATGGCGAGGATTGGATGGCGCGGTACATGCTGCGCCATGTATCCCCCCCGTGGCCGAACCATGCGGCCTCGGTCCAGAGCCCCAGGGCGTCCCGCCACATCTGAAGGCGGGACAGCCCTGTGCCGACACCCGCCGTGAGACGTTCGGCGGTGGAGGCCACGGCCAGCGCGGCGGCGGCAGTAACCGCCAGCGCCATGGCCGTCAAGGCAGCGGCGCGCGCTCTGGCGCCGCTGTGCCACAGGCGGCACAGCAGCAGCGTGCCGAGCAGCGCAGCTGCCCATGCCCCGGCCAGTGCCAGCAGGCCGGGCACGGGTGTGGGCGCCAGCTGGGCAGCAGCCAGCTGGCGGTACAGCCAGGCCGCGCTCGCCAGGGGCGCGGCCGTGGCCAGCAGCAGCGGCAGGCGGTGCCCGCGCCGCTGCAAGGCGAAAGCGCAGGCTGCTGCGAGGCCGGTCGCCAGCCAGGCGCCGCGCGACTCACTGAGCAGGAGCGCAGCTTGCGCGGGCATAAGCGGCAGCGCTGCTGTGATAAGCCGCCAGGCCGGCACAGGCCGGGCCATGGCTCGCGCGACTGCAGCCAGCCGCTCCAAAGCGTACATGCCGGCAACGGCGCCGTACGCATTGGGGTACTGCAGCAGTCCGCCGAGCCTCGCGCCGGCGGAACTGATCTCGGGGTCAGCGGTCCGCATGACCCCAAAGGGCAGCGGCAGGACACCGCACACGGCAAGAATGCCGCTCAGCACAAGTAGGCCGCCTGCTGCCTGCCAGCCGTAGGCAAACCATCGCAAGCCGTTCATGCGGGAAGCCAGTATCCCTGCCAACAGGGCGAACATAGCCAGCAGACTCCACCGCAGCATTTCATTCAAACTGCCGTGTGTACTTACAGAACCTGACCAGGCATGTAGACCGTAACAACACATCATCACGACAGGCCAAATCACCCAGCATATATTAGTCATTTGCAGAAATCGTATTTTCGTTTGTTTGTTACCTCCACTTGAAAAGATGCTGTTTTTCCTTCTCTGGAGTATGAATAACAGAAGCAGCATGCTCCCTCCCATCAGGAGACTCCCGGCTGCGAACAGAATGACCCCATATACATCCACAGGAAAATACAAACCTCGCCCCAGACATGCAGCCATCAACACGATCGATCCAATCAAGCCCAGCGTAATCGTCAATGCCGAATTTTGTATCTCACACTTCGTCATCTTCTTCTGCTTAACGTCGGAACGCAAGGTTCCTCCCGCCGTACAGAGTGCTGGCTCCATGCTGCATACAGACTGCTCCGTCCCAGGCTGAGCCTTGCTGTTTTGATGCTTAACCGTACGATCATCATCTCCGAGCTTTTCCATATGCCACCTCCTTTCCATCTTGTTGAACCATAATCGCAAATTTCCTAATTACATTTCGTTCATGCCCCGCGTGCACTAAAAATAAAAAAGACAGAAGCTCCCTCACAGGGTCTTCTGTCTTATGCATAACCGTCGTCATTTCGATTCATATATAATACATCATTTATTCGCATACATGGCGAGACCCTCATACCAGTATGTCCCATTCATGGACATGGCAGACGATCTTCAACTATCGGTTAACCTTTAGATCATTCAGCAATGATCACAGGAATCTGCACCGGTTGTGGATTTTTCGGATGAACGCTCTGCATTCCCTTCCGTCACAACGGTCTCTGCTGTTGCAATCGACTTGGCACCATCCGGCAGCAGATCTGCACAAGCGCGCTCCAAATACGGATCGGCATGTATGAAATCACGGAATTCCGTATATTCCCTCCACATGTCAGTCATTTGACCTGCCTGGCCGCGTACGGCACGAATCAATATATTTTTCGGTGTATGCTCCATATCGATAAATTCCAGCAGTTGCGTTTTGTATCCCATCAGATCCAGAAGCTTGGCACGAATGGCGTCTGTCGCCAGTGCGGAGAAGCGCTCCTTCAAAATGCCATGGGACAATAACGGATTCATCACAGGGGATTCGATCTGATCAAACAACTCGTGCTGGCAGCACGGTACGGAGAGAATAACCGAAGCACCCCAACGAACTGCCTTCTCCAGAGCAGCGTCTGTAGCCGTATCACAGGCATGCAGTGTCACGACCATATCCACTTCATTCAACTCGTCATAATCTGCAATGTCACCAACAAGGAACTTCAGATCACCGTAGTGCAGCCTGATTGCCAGATCATTGCAATGTTCAATGACGTCTGCCTTCAGGTCGAGACCGATAATTTTAAGCGATCTGCGCTGTTGTACCGACAGGTAGTGATACAGAGCAAAGGTCAGGTAAGACTTACCGCAGCCAAAATCAACAATGGTAAGCGGGCGTCCCTCCGGCAGATGCGGGATGACATCCTGAACCATCTCAAGGAAACGATTGATCTGTCTAAACTTGTCATACTTGCGGGCCAGCACCCGGCCTTCTTCATTCATGATCCCCAGTTCAACCAAAAAGGAGACAGGGACTCCTTCTTCGAGCACATATTGCTTCTTGCGGTTATGCGAGAGATCCACCGCCGTCTTGGATGGGGATTTGGTCAGAATGGATACTTTATATTTTTTGCTGATCAAAATTTGATAATCTGCCTCTGTCGTACAGAGCAGCCCTTGACGAAACGTCTCTTCGCACAGCAAAGTCATGCGTTCTATCGCTTCAGCCGGAGTCAAATTCTCGTGCAGCACTTTGTTGTTGTAATGAAATGCGAATTGATAATGCAGCTGATTCTTCAGCGTTACCGGCTTGACTTGCACTTTGGTATACGAGACATTGTCCCGTCTGCGCAGCTGGCTCCAGGTCGCTGTAATCAGCGAATTCTGTTCAAAGATGTCTTGTATAAGCTTTCGCAATGAATCCACGGGGTACATCTCACTTTCGATTTGGTTTGGTCAACCGTAACCATACCACAATTCCGTTGGCTCTCCAAGTAAAGGCACCTAACAAGCCTTAATGCATTTGTCACTTGTTTTTTCCCACTCAGCGGGTTAACTCAGCGAGTCCTTCCTCGACTTCTTCACGTGGCAGGCCACCTTGCTCCAGTTGCTCGTCTTCAAGCTTGCGTAAACGTTCGTAAAAGGACCGTACCTCGTCACGATAATTCACGGGAAGTCCATCCCCAACCTGCAGCGCCCTGTACCAGCTGTTCTCGGCCTGGTCATAACGCCCCTGCTGTTCACGATACAGCGCAAGCTGTTTTTCCGTACGGGCAGGAAGTTCGTATTTCTTCGTTTGCTCCAGTATGGATTCGACGCGTTCCGGTGCTTCCAGCAGCCTCGGATTGGCACCATGATTTAGGGCATACAAATAAAAGTGTAATGATTTCATTAACCGGGTAAGTCCTTCATCCTCTGAATCCTGTTTTTCCTGATCACTGATACCTTCCACTCTGGCCTTCTCTGCGTAAATATAAGCTTCTTCTTCGATCAGCCGGGCAGCTTGCTGCAGATTGTCCACTTCAATGATCCCGCGAAAACGAAACATTTCAATGACATCCTCGGCAGGCAGAGAGTTCAGCAGAGACAAATTCATGCCAAACTGCCTGCGAAGCAGCTCGTCCAGCTCCGACAGTGCCTCCGTATGTTTCCGCTGCTGTCGGAGTGTTAATGCTTTGCCAATCGCCTCGGTCATTTCTTCAATCATGCGGAGCAGATAGTCTTTTCTGAACATTAGATACGCCCCCTCGTTCGCTCATTCGAATCATCATCCATTATTCTTAGTTTAATTCATGCCATGTCAAAAAGCCAAAGCAGGTTTCTTGCCTCATGGATGCCGTGACTCGAAGAAACCCCTGCCGTCGTATGAAGACGTGGCAGGGGTCTGGTGACATTGCACAAGAAGTGAATAAGTTATCCGGTAAATGGTTAATTCCCGTAAGTTATGCCTCTGGTAATTCGTTCATAAATTGTTGAATGACCTGAATCAACTGTTCCGGTGCCTCGTACATGCTCATATGTCCCGCACCGGCAATTACTGCTTGGACGATATGCGGCTTGTCACTTGTAAAGGTGCGTTCCGGTGGAATGACAGAATCCTTCTCACCTGCAACCAGCAAAACCGGGAGCGGTGTAGCTGATAGAACATCCCGGCGATCCGGACGTTCCCGCATAGCCAGTGCGGCTCCGGCAGCTCCCTGCGGTGCTGTCTGGTACCCGATTTCCTTGACACGTGATACTTGTGCCGATAATGATTCCACATGTTCCGGAGCGAATAAGCCTGGAACCAATCCATCCACAAAGCTTACAATGCCCTCTGTCTGAATGGTGGATACTGCACGAAGGCGCTTCTCCTTGCCCTCTTCACTATCCGGGTATGCAGTAGAATGAATTAAACCAAAAGCTCTCAATCGTTCCGGATGGCGTTGAGCGATGGAGAGGGCGATATATCCTCCCATTGAATGTCCGAGCAGGACTGCCTTTTCCACGTTCAGTTCATCCATTAATTGCAGGACATCATTGCCCATCTGATCTATTGTGTAATTGCCCATAGGCGCGTCTGTCTTGCCGTGTCCACGCAGATCGGGTACGATGCAGCGATAATGACGTGCCAGCTCCGGCACTACTTCATCCCAATAGGACGAACTGCCGCAGTAGCCGTGGAGCAAAATAAGTGCTTCTCCCTTACCCTGTTCGGCATAACATATTGTCGTTCCATCACATATCACTTTTTCCATATGAATCCCTCTCTCTGCGCGAATTGTATTGATCACGTTCATTTTATATAACAAGCTTCTTGTAGTTCAAGTTGTATATTATTAAGCTTTCATTCCATGAATGAAACGTTTATCTCGTTTTCCAGGCTTCCAACGCAGCATCGGCGATCGTTCGGGACATGCCCATAACGAGGTGAAGCGAAGTCATCTGTAAGATGGAATACGGTCTCGGTCCATTGGCGTTTACGACTGCTGCCACACTATATTGTCCAACGGGCGGCAGTTTGCCTCCCACTGATTCTGCCGGAAGGAGTGCACGGTGCGAAAGATAATATGTACCCGTTGCATGTTTGGGACCAAGACAGGCATCGATCGCAACAATCGCGTGATGCGCCGGAATTTGAGCCATTCGTTTCTCTAGTGTATCTGCATCACAAGGGGCAGACAGCGTCCCCACAACATGGCCGACTCCATGCTCCTCCAGCAGGGTTCCGGTGAGGGGCCCAAGTGCATCTCCAGTGGAACGATCTGTACCAATGCAGACAAATGTTATTTCATCAGGTGAATGTTGCTGGTAGATATGTCTGAAAAATAAGATCAGGTCTTCTCCCGAAACACTTTTTGGGATTTCCCGGCTCTGGTGGCGCACAAATTCCCGCTTGTATGCTGCCAATCTGTTTTCTCTCCTTTACACGTAACGGTCCACATTAAAGAATGGTTGTATTCACATTTTATCCGATAAAAGCTATACCCGCAAAAGCATTGGCCTGTGCCTGTCCAATCATGATACAATGACTACAGTTTCCGATACGGAAGGGATGGACATAACGATGGATTTAACACAAGCGAACGCTGCCAACATGGAATATATGATTGAAGCGATTAAAACCAAGCTGCGGATGGCCAGCGGTGCAGCCATGCAGGCTTCGGCTTTCCCACTGGACAAGTACGAGGATCTGTACGACCTTTACGAGATGGTCCTGGGCAAAGAGCATCTCAGTATCTCCGAAGTGGAAGCTGTTGCTTCCGAACTGGGAAAACTTCGTAAAGTTTAGCTGATCCCAAATTCAGCAGACTTCAGCAAAAAGGACCTGACTCCCCTTCATGGGAGAACAGGTCCTTTTTGTTCTTATGCAAACCAATCATTAACTCTGCATGACTTGTTGTTAAGGCAAATCTACCAGTACGAATTCAGCGGATTCGCTCCCCGTACTCGTAATTTGCAGATCACAGCTTTTGCGAATACGGGCAGCATCCCCTGGCTTCAGGTTAAAGTTCCCGTCCGCACATGTAATCTCCACATGACCACTGATCATGAAAAGATGTGTGCGCCTGTCTTCATGCTGTGGATACATGATTTTTTTCCCGGATTCTAATTGGGTCAGATAACACGTCACATCCTGGGAAATGTGCAGCGCGCCTTCGGCCCCTTCCCCTCCCTGTCCGGATACAATAGGACACAGACGGTTAAGCTGGGCCTGCTGCTCAAATCGCTGATTTGTATACGACGGCTTCAGCATGCGCTGAGACGGCAGGAACCACATTTGCAGGAAGCGCACCGGTTCATCCTCAGACGGATTAGTTTCCGAATGTTCCACCCCGGTTCCTGCACTCATCACCTGTACGGTTCCCGGCTCAAGCACCTGTTCGGTTCCCATGCTGTCTGTATGTTTCAACTTACCGGATATAACATAGCTAACAATTTCAAGGTCATGATGTGGATGTCGTTTAAAGCCTTCCTGCGGCATCAGCGTGTTGTCATTATGAGCCAGCAGGCAGCCAAAATGGGCGTTGCTTGGATCGTCATAATCCGCAAAAGAAAAGCTGAATTCACTGTGTATCCAACCTCGATCCGACGTGTGCCTTTCTTCCGATGTCACTACTTTAATCATGTTCATCCACCTCCAAGGGTTTAGAGCTGCCGCTTACTTTCACAGCAGGTCTTGCGTGTATATGAATGCTTATAAATCAATACCAGTTGGTATCTCATCTTTACCCGGGGTCCGGGGATTCTAATCACGCCCCTAGCTTATGGTTATACGCTTTCTTCAGGTGAGTGAAGCACAAATTCACAATCCGCACGTCCCACTATTTTTCCGGCATCATTGCGAATTTCCGGAGGGAAAGCTTTGGCAAGCCGTTCAATGGTTGTCCGGTTGGAATACCCAATCTGTGTAAGGATGGATTGTGCAATCCAGGCCCATTCCTCCTCTGAACCGTCAAGGATTTTAAACGTGATTCCCAAACGCTCTTTTTTCAGCGCAAAACCAAACACACCCTTGAATCCGCCCTTCGCCACAATGTTACTGTCCTCCAGCAATACGGAGTCTACACGTCCAGTTCCCCCAACCATAAGAGGCTGATCGTTCATCGCCGACGTAATGGTTTCTACCGCCGCCCGTGTAGGGGCATCTTCGATTAAATCCGGGCAGGCCAGCTTCAGATAAGCATTCGACAAGGCCGATAATGGCAGCGAAAATACCGGAAAGCCGCAGCCATCCGTCCCCAGTTCAATTTCCTTCTGATCAATTCCAGCCATACCAGCCATCGTCTCCAAAATTTCACGCTGCACCGGATGTTCTCTCTCGGCGTAACTTTCCAGATCGAAATTTTTCATGCGGCTGTAACCGAGGATCCCGAGGTGTTTACCCGAGCAATTATGCAAAATACGCCGTTTTTCCCCCTGGTTGCGCAGCCATTGATTCCGGCTCTCCTCATTTAACGGATAACTTGCGGCGCAGATCAAGCACTCTTCTCCCAAACCGATTTTGGCCGACAATTGTTCCAGTACCTGAATGTGCTCGGGTTCCGAACGATGGGAAGATGCCATGATTGCAATTTCCTCAGATGATAACCCATAGTGGGCTGCAATGCCTGCACGAATGCCTGGAATGGCCTGAAAAGGTTTGGCAGATGAGCGGGTAAACGCTCTAAAGTGCGGATTCCCCGCTGAATAAACGACATTTCCTTTCTCATTCGTGATGCTTATGTGTCCAAAGTGGGCGCATTCCATAACGCCTGCACGATATTCCTTGACTAACAACGCACTCTCCATGCGAGTTCTCTCCTTTTTACTCCCAGTCTCATCTCTGCTTTGCGTCATCACGCTGCATGGGATATCTTTAAATTATAGTACAAAAACGATGTTTTTTCAGTTTTTTCGACATGTTTTTCGGGTAAGCCTATACCAATCCGGAACTAATAACCAATCTTAATTGAAGGAGATCTCATCATGCTGCGTGAAAGCAATTCATCTTTATTTGGAAGTTCCCCGCGTTTATCCTGGCGTTCCCTCTTTGTCTGGAGCGGAGTAGGCGTTCTGTTCAGTTCTGCTCTTGTTATCCTTCTGGCCGTAGTTGGTGCCTGGCTAGGGACCCATTTTATCATTCAGTTGGACGACCAGATTCAACACTGGTTTTATCTCCATTCTGAATCTCGTCTTGCACTGCTGCCTGTCATTTCCTTCATTACTGCAATCGGATCTTTCAAAATCTCGGCATTGGCAGCAGTCTGTACGGCAGCCCTGTTCTTTATACAGCGCAATCCACGATACTTCATTTATGGTTATGTAATCCTTGGCAGTTTTGCAGTCATGTGGCTGCTTAATACGGGACTGAAAGAAATTTTTCGTCGAAGCCGTCCTGAACTTGATCATTTAATGGTGGTTCATGGATATAGCTTCCCCAGTGGTCATGCCATGATTTCCATGGGGTTCTATGGCATGTTTTTTGTGATCTGGGCGATCGAAAGACAGAGAAAACCCGCCTCCATCGTACTCCCTGTTGTCTGCGGTATAGGGTTTATTGGACTCATCGGAATAAGCCGAATTATGCTTGGCGTGCATTATCCTACCGACGTATTTGCCGGATTTGTTGCCGGACTAGCCTGGCTTGCCTGCATGATCGGTGCAATGAAACGAATGATCTGAGTTTCCCTTCAACTTCCAGCTTGCCCATATCTGCTTCAGTTGTTTCAGCTTGATGCACGGCGTTTATATACGAAGTAAGCAAACGCGAACAGACAACATCCTGCATCAAGTGTAAAGGAGGCGGTTGTTATGTGGGGCATCATTCTCAGCATTGTACTGGCGGTTATCATCGGCCTAATTGGAGATGCACTAGCCGGTCACAATATGCCTGGAGGTATCATTGGGGCGATGATTGCCGGATTTGTCGGAGCTTGGCTGGGCGCACTGTTGCTTGGTAACTGGGGACCGGTTATCGGTAACTTCGCCGTTATTCCTGCCATCATTGGTACAGCGCTCTTTGTCTTTTTGCTGGGGCTAGTGTCCAGACTGTTCAGACAGGCTGCCTGATCGGTCAACAAGGTGTTCGTTGTTTCGTTATTCGTTTCTTAAATTTGAAAAAGGAGTGATTTGACATGAATAAAGCAGAAGATCAATATCCTGTACAAAGCGGTTCGACGTTCGCCAAAGGTATTTTCATCGGTGGTTTGCTGGGAGCAGCAGCAGCATTACTCTTCGCTCCTAAACCAGGTCGGGAGCTCCGCGGTGACCTCACTGAGAAGGTCGGTTTGGTTACCGATCGAACCAAGGAAGTTGCGGCAGTTGTAACCGACAAGGCTACTGAACTGGCCAAAACCGTTTCTACCAAAACAGCTGATATCGCAAAAACAGTGAATCAAGGCCGCAACGACGTTATGGATTCGGTAAGAAAGGCTTCCGCAGATGTAGCTGATGAAGCAACCAAAGCGACCAGCGAAGTCGCTTCCGCTTCCGAGGATGCCAAGGAAGATACACGAAAAGAGCTGAATTCGACCAGCCTGTAAGGGCTTGAGCGAATGGTCAATAGCCAGCTGAGTTTCAGCTGGCTATTTTTCATCCACTGTAATAGGAGGAGGACTGACATGAGTAAAGTCACATTAAACGGAAACACCCCCGTTACCGGAGCTAAACCATCGCAGCAGTATGACACGGCAGAACATCCTTTTGAATTGCGCCATGAGGTAAAAAAGCTGAACACGCGACTGGATCAGCTTGCAGACAGTCTGGAAAAGGCACAGATTAAGGATATTATCGAGAATTACACCAGTCCCAAAAAACGCATCATTACCAACTTCACGGCTGGTATGGCAAGAGGACTCGGACTTACACTGGGAACTTTCGTAGTCCTTGGTCTCCTTGGACTTATACTCAGCCAGTTTGTGAACATGCCGATTGTGGGACAATACATTGCTGATCTGCTTGGGTATATCGAAGATTACAAGAGTTAGGCGATAAGAACGATTAACCCTTCCGCACGGATTTGCCTCGTTTCTCGGGGGCATCAGCCGGTCGCTGCGTGGACTTCACCCTTAACAGATCTCCGGTCCAGCCTTTCATCATCATCCATACATACATGCTGGCCATGCTGGCAAGGATGAGTGAGATGACCAATACAACCCCCCATGTCTTATCAATCAAAGGCAGGTTTTCGAAGTTCATCCCCCAGATTGCACCGGCAGCCGTTGCGGGCGTACATACCGAAGTAACGATGGTTAGTGTCTTCATAATTTCATTACCACGTACACCGGAAGTCGCATTATCTATCGAGATGAGTGTGTCGATCTCTTTTTCATAATGCTGAAATAGGCGCTCCATACGCTCTATACGATGCTGAAGCTGCTTGAAGAAGCGATTGTCCTCTATTTCGTCCAGAAAGGCTTCACGGGCAGCAGCCATTAATTCGGAATAGGGAATAAACAAATTGCTCCAATACAAGAGTTCAAAACGTGCCTCAAGGATCTGGTCCATCAGTGTTCGGGCATTACGCGATTCCATCTTTCGTTCCAGTTCCCGCAAATGCGCCTCAAATTGATCCATTCCTACATGGTAATAGTGCAATATGGCTCTGAACAGCACAAACATCCCGTCGCGAGCCATGTTACACTGCTGCAGCATGGCAGAGCGTTCCCCCGTATTCATGATCCCTCTTGTGTTGTCGTCCAAATTTATCGTTACCAAGCGGTTTTGGTCTACATAGAAAAACATCTGATTATCCTTGCGTTCACTATCTTTCTCATTTTTGACTGCGTATAGAAGGGAACCAAATATGACTGGCTCTGTCCCATTCAAAAATCGTACAGACAGGTAGTTGGAATGCACCTCGGGGATCTTGCGAAGCCAGTACTGCATCTCTGGGAATACTTCTGTGAGTTCCCCCAATACTTCAGCCATGTCCTCCTCTTCTGGTGCCACCCAGTCCCACCATTCCCACTGCTCCGAAAATGATAATTTGTCTCGCCTGGCTGCCAGGTTGACCTTATCCAACGTCACAATACCACTCCCGCTTTCATAAATCATACTTCTGTACAAATTTCAAAAAAGGACACGTATGTATTCCAGCGGAATCACGTGTCCTTCTCTATGCCGTACTTAACAACATCAGGGCTTCACATTTCATAACATTGAAGCATTTGACATGATCTGTTTCAATTTTTCAGTAGCTCTCTTCTGAATTCGGGAAACACTCATCTGGGATACGCCCAATTTCTGAGCAATTGCCCGTTGAGACTGACCATCCTGAAATGCCAAAATAAGCACCTTTTGTTCCTGTTCCTTCAATTGTCCCAATGCCTGTTGCAAGTCCATCCGTTTCTCAACCGAATCAAAGTCGTTCACGTCTGCACTGATCAGTTCACCAAGCGTTGCTGCACTCTCGTCCTGAGATAGAGGGGAGTCGAGTGAAACATAGTGGTAGCATTCCCGACCAGCCAACACTTCGATGGTTTCCTCAGGGGTCAGATCAAGGTATTCAGCGATCTCATCCACACTTGGTGAGCGTTCAAACTTCACCGTCAATTCATCAATGGCATGCTGTACAAGCGCGCCCTTTTCCTTGATTCGTCGTGGTACCTGAATATACCATGATTTGTCCCGAAGGTAGTTCTTCATATGACCGATCATACTTTTCATAGCATATGGTTCAAACGGAATACCGAGATTAATATCATACTGCTGAAGAAGACGAATCAGAGCCATTTGGCCGGTCTGATATAAGTCTTCATACAGATCCGGACGATTCCGGGCAATTTTACCTGCCGCCATTTTTACCATCGGTTCATATTTACGGATAAGAACTGTTGCAATTTCATTATCCTTGGTCTGCTGGTACTCCCAGATCAAACCTACGGATTCAGACATGGACTCTGGGGGAGTCACTTTTTCATTCATACTTTCTCCTCACTTCTTGCAAGACGTTTTACGAGTACTACTTTCGTACCTTTGCCCGTCTCACTTTCCACGCTGACATCATCCATCAGGGCTTGCATTAGATAGAATCCAAGTCCGCCAATTTGGGCATCTGTCAGTTCAGTGTCGTGAAGGCCTGCACGCGATACTGCAGGGTTGACGTTTTCGAAGCTTGCACCTTCGTCCTTGACTGTGATTGCCAGCGTGTCGCTGTCCACTTCAAAAACAACCTCAACCATGCCACCTTCGTGTGAGTAGGCATAAAGTACAGAGTTGTTACAAGCCTCAGATACAGCAACTTTCATATCCTCAATGTCCTCATAAGAAAATCCCATTTTGGACGCAACACCATAAAGATTAAGTCTTACAATATCCACGTAATCAGCTGTCGCCGGTAAGTTAAGGGTGACTCTTTGAACTTCTGCATTCATTCCTTTTTCGATCCTTTCCTATTGGGAATTCTTCTGTGAGACAAAGAATTTGGCAATACCCGTCATATCAAAAAGCTTCTGAATCTGCGCAGGAACTTCTTGTACTTCAAAGCGTGCTTCCATTCCATGTCGTGCCTTCAGAACAGATAACAGGATTCCAATCCCTGTGCTATCGATATACTTCAGGTCCTTCATGTTAATAATCAAATCCTGTTCCTTGTTGTCCACAAGAGGCTCCATGACCAAACGAAATTCAGGAGCTACTGACAAATCCAGTTCGCCAGTAAGGTATACCGTGCACACGCCGTTTTGTGTTTCGGTCTTTGCATTGAATTTTTCATTTTTATTTGTATTCATTAGACATCTCTCTCCTGATCAATGGTTTCCTTACCTAATAACCCAACTTGAGCCCATATGAAACAAAAAGGGAATTAACAATTATTTCAATTGGCATGATTCATGGCTGACGAGTGGGATTTGTAGATTTGCCGCTCCTCCTGAAATCGTGACAATTTTTGCTTCACACTTCCCATCTTGACGGGTTTGCTGATGTAATCATCCATCCCGACAGCCAGGCAGCGTTGCTGAATACCTTCCATTACATTTGCGGTCATGGCCAAAACGACAGGCTGTTTCTCTTTGGGCAGACTTTCCCGAATTCTGCGTGTACATTCCAAGCCATCCATCACCGGCATTTGCAAATCCATAAATATATAATCATAGTTTGGATTCTCTAGAACCATATCCAGCGCCTTCTGTCCATCTTCAGCGGTATCCGAGATAAAGCCCAGCTTGCTAAGCATAATGGCCATCAATTTCTGGTTAATCGGGTGATCATCGACAATTAATACGGAAGGCTGCATTTCATAACTCTCTACATCCTCCGATCGTTCTTCTCCATTCCCACTTAACAGCTCCGTCTCTACATAACGCTGAACCTGAATTGTGAAAATAAAGGTAGCACCACGCTTTTCGCTCGTGTCCAGATAGATGTTCCCACCCATCATTTCCACTAACGTTCGACAAATAGCCAGTCCCAGGCCGGTTCCTCCGTATTTGCGTGTCATGGACGTATCAAGCTGAGAGAATGGTTGAAACAGACGATCCACTTTGTCAGATGAAATCCCTATCCCTGTATCTTTTACTGCAAATTCCAGCGTCATTCTACCGTCTTTTTCTTCGTTAACGGATACAATCAGATACACTCCGCCTTGATCCGTAAATTTGATTGCATTGGCAATCAGATTCATTAGGACCTGACGCAGTCTCGCCATATCCCCATAAACCAGTTCCGGGACGGAATCCTCCAGAAAGTAGTCCAGCTCCAGATTCTTCTTACCCGCTTCCACAGCAAACAGGCCCAGTACTTCTCTTATACATGTAACGAGATCAAATGGATGCTCCTCGAGCTCCATCTTCCCGGATTCCATTTTCGTAAAATCAAGAATATCGTTGATAACTGTTACAAGTGCATCCGCACTTCGTCTTACGATATCGACGTATTCTTTCTGATCGTCTTTCAATTCAGTCTCCATCAGCAAATCAACCATGCCGATGACACCATTCATCGGTGTCCGGATCTCATGACTCATCATGGCGAGAAATTCGGTTTTGGCATTGGCCGCAATCTCCGCTTCCTCTTTGGCCTGAATAAGCTGCTGATTCATTTTTTCGAGTTCCTGTGTTTTCTGGTGAAGCAGCATGGTTTGGGTTTTCAGTCGTTTGTTTGTAATGAACATTTCGACAAACCCATCAATTTTCGATTTCAAAATTTGAGGGATAAACGGCTTAACCATGTAATCGATGGCACCCGCCGAATAGCCGGCAAATAAATGTTCTGCTTCCCTGCTGTTGGCAGAGATAAAAATAATCGGTACATCCTTTGATTTATCGCGCGCTTTAATTAACTTTGCTGTCTCAATTCCGTCCATTCCAGGCATCTGCACATCCAGCACAATGACCGCAAATTCGTCTTTAAGCAAGCATCGAAGTGCCTCTTCTCCAGAAGTTGCCTTGACGAGTTTATACTGTTCCGATTCCAATACTGCTTCCAGAGCAAGCAGATTCTCGGGGCGGTCATCTACCAATAATATGTGGATTGGTTCATTGAGCCCCATGGCTAACCCTAACCCCCTATTTGATCTTCCGGTATATTTTTTCCGTCCGGTCTAACGGCTCGTAGGCATCGCTGAATTCCGTGAAATGTATTGATTCCTTGGATCCCAGAACAAGGATGCCGAAGTGGCTCAAGCTCTCATGAAACAGCCCGTGCACATGATTCCGCAGTTCATCATTAAAATAAATCATCACGTTGCGGCAAAAGATAACGTTAAACTCGTTAAATGACCGGTCAGTTGCCAGATTATGCTCCGCAAAAATAATGTTTTTCCTCAAATAAGGATGAAACATAACGGAGTTATACTTCGCTGTATAGTATTCGGAGAAGGCTCTAGTACCCCCTGCCTCCAAATAGTTTGTCGTGTATAATTTCATCTTTTCGATGCCGTATACGCCTTCCTTGGCTTGCTGCAAAGAACGGTCATTCATGTCGGTAGCATAGATGCGTGCCTTATCATAGAGACCCTCCTCATGCAGCATGATCGCCATGGAATACACTTCTTCGCCCGTGGAACAACCCGCGTGCCAAATCCGAATATAAGGATATGTTCTTAACACAGGAATGATCTTTTCACGGAACGTCCGGAACAGCGTAGGGTCGCGAAACATCTCGGTCACAGGAATGGACAGATTTTGTACGAAACGCTCAAATGCAGAACGCTCATGTAAAACCAATTCCTGCAGACCGGATATCGTCTTAACACCTTCCGAATGGGCATAATGCCAGATTCTTCGTTTCAAAGACGGCAATGCGTAATTTCTGAAATCATATCCATATAGACGGTGCATACCTTCCAATAACAACTCAATCTCAATCAATTCGCGTTCTTCGTCTTGCGGCATGCGGACCGATTGTTCATCAGCCTCGGTAGGTTCCCACGGTGTCATAGATTCTCTCCACTTCTTCATTTGTTACTTGCGTAATCGTTGTATTGTTGTTCATTACCCAAACTATCGGGTTACGAATACAGCCACACACGCATTAATGATAACAGTTGATCCGTTTGGATCGGTTTTTTCACATAATCGGATGCACCAGCTTCAATACACTTGCCCCGATCATCCTTCATGGCTTTGGCCGTCAGCGCAATAATCGGCAATTTCTCAAACCTTGGAATCTGTCTAATCCGTGTCATAGCCTCGTATCCATCCATTTCTGGCATCATCATATCCATGAGTACAAGATCAATCTCCGGATTCTTATCCAGAATCTCCAGGGCTTCACGGCCGTTTTCAGCAAACGTAACATCCATTCGGTAACCTTCAAGCACACTCGAAAGTGCAAATACGTTTCGGATATCATCATCTACGAGCAATATTTTTTTGCCTTCAAATAAGGTCTCCTTGTTGTGAAGCTTCTGCAAAATTCTCCGCTTGTCTTCCGGCAGATTGGCTTCTACCCGGTGCAGGAACAAGGTTGTCTCATCAAGTAAACGTTCAGGTGATTTCACGTCCTTGATAATGATGGACTCCGCATATTTGCGCAGCTTCATCTCTTCCTTGCTATCCAGCTCCTTGCCTGTGTAGATAATGATCGGAAGATCATTCAGATATTCATCATCCCTGATCTGATCCAGCAATTCGAATCCGGTCATGTCCGTCAACATCAGATCCAGTACCATGCAATCGTACCGCTGGCTATGCAATTCCGTTAAAGCCTCACTGCCTGTAGATACAGCGGTTATGGCAACATCATCATGTCCAATGAGTTCTATAATGGCTTTACGCTGAACTTCATCATCTTCCACAATAAGCAAACGTTTCAACTGATTCTCTGTATATGATTCGATATGCGAGAAGGCTTTATCCAGCGAATCCTTGCTGGAAGGTTTTTTCAGGTAGGCAATTGCGCCCATCATCAATCCCTGTTTCATATCGTCAATCACAGAAATGACATGTACTGGTATGTGACGTGTTGCCGAGCTGCTTTTCAGTTCGCCCAGAATCGCCCAACCATCCATGACCGGGAGCTGAATATCGAGAATAATCGCATCCGGCAAATATTGACGGGCCATGTCGAGCCCCTTGTCTCCTTGAGTTGCCACAATCGCCTTGAATCCTCTTCCTCTGGCCATATCCATCAAAATATGAGCAAAGTTGACGTCATCCTCAATAATGAGCAATATTTTGTCACCCTCGATGAGATTGCTCTGATCATCCTCTACATGCACGGATACAGCTGTGTCGGTTGCTGGCATCTTCATAAGGGAAGTAGCATCAGGATCCGGTGCAATTACAGTCTGCCGGCTTGAACGCATGGTTCGGGACTGCCTTGCAGACGAATCATACTCTGCAGATGCGGCAGCTTCGATAACTCCTTCGTCCTCCGGAGCCGCTTCTTCATGATTGTCAGGAAGGTATAACGTAAACGCACTGCCCACACCTTCGGAAGATTCGACTTGGATCGCACCTCCCAATAGACGTGCCAACTCACGACTGATGGATAATCCCAGTCCGGTACCGCCGTATTTGCGGCTGGTTGTTCCATCCACTTGCTGGAAGGCCTCGAAGATCAGATCCGTTTTGTCAGAAGGTATTCCGATTCCGGTATCCTTCACGGTAAATCCTACATACTCCTGATTGGTGTTCAGATAACCCGGAAGTTCCTCAGGTGTCATTTTCCGTCCAATAATGCTTACGGATCCCCGATTGGTAAATTTGAAGGCATTCGACAGCAAGTTGCGCAAGATCTGCTTCACACGATGGCTGTCGGTATACACCCATTCAGGTAGAGTGCTGTCGAATTGAATATTTAGATCCAGTTCTTTTTTGTTCGCCATAGGACCAAAGTTTTGTTCCACAAAAGCGGTCAATTCATCCATTCGAACCGTCTCATAATTGATATCCATCTTGCCCGCATCGACCTTGGAAAGGTCCAAAATCTCATCAATCATCTTAAGCAAATCTGCGCCCGACATATAGATCGTTTGAGCATATTCCTGCTGCTTGCTGCTGAGGTTGCCTTCCTTGTTTTCAGACAGCAATTGGGACAGGATGAGCAGACTGTTCAGCGGAGTTCGAAGTTCATGCGACATATTTGCCAAAAATTCGGACTTATATTTGCTTGTCATCGACAGCTGCATCGCCTGCTGTTCCAGCTGTGTTTTCGTTTTTTCAATCTCGTCATTTTTCTCTTCCACTTCACGAACCTGCTCTTCAAGTGCACGAGTCTTGGCAATCAGCTCGGTATTGAAATGTTCGAGTTCTTCCTGCTGACGCTGCAGCAATTCTTCTGAGCGCTTAAGAGCCCCCGTCTGTTCTTCCAGGTTTTCATTGGAGCGACGCAATTCCTCCTGCTGTGTTTGCAGTTCCTCGGATTGCACCTGAAGTTCTTCTGTAAGTGCCTGCGACTCACGCAGCAGCTCCTCCACGCGCAAGCGGCGCCGAACATTGTTAAGAATGACACCCAGGTTCATGATCAACTGAGAGAATAACTGCTTATGCAGATCATTAAACCCTTCAAAAGAAGCCAATTCGACCACACCGATCAGCTCATCCTCAAAAACGACAGGATAAATCATGATACCGGTAGCACGGGTGGAGCCTGAAGCCGAACCAATGTGCACATAATCTTCAGGTGTATTTTCAAGAATAATAGGTTTCATATCGAGGGCTGCCTGACCGATTAGCCCTTCGCCAACCCGATATATTTCCTTGCCAACGTCGTCGTTCTCTTCAAATGCGTATGCACCATATCGTCTCAATTCATCGGGGTGTTTCTCTTCATCAATTATATAAACCACGCCCAGCTGTGCTCCAAGTACCGGAGTAAACTCACTGATGAACATTTGAGATATCTGACGAATTGAACCGATACCGCGCAGCAGTTCAGGCACTCTGGCTATGTTGGAGCTCATCCAGTTCTGATCCTGCTGTGCCTGCATATAGGCCTTTTCAATGTCCAATTTTTCTTCCAGATCAGCAGATACATCTTTGAATACACTGGCAATTTGCCCAATCTCGTCCGTGGACTTGACCTGAATACGTCTGATGGTGCGATATCGACCTTTACCAAAACTTGTAATCATCATCGACACCGTATTCAGACCTCTTGTTATGCTTGGCAGCACCCAGAGGATAACGCCAAGTGCAAGCAGAAGCCCGACAATCATAATGCCTACGGTAATCTGAACTGCACGGTTAAATTCCTCGTTGGCCAGCTTGATTTCCGTATCAATCTCCTGATCCTGAAAACGGGAGAGTGCATTCAGGCTATCCACAGCTTCCTTTTGTACAGCAAGCCCTGTTGCATTGCGGTAGTTATTGGCATCTTCGATCCGCCCTTGAGACAAGAGGCTGAGCTGTTTCGTTGAGTAGGTACCGTAGGCTTCCCAGGCGTCATTGACACGGTCAACCAATTGATGTTCACCTGCGCTGTCTGCCCGTGCCCGAACTTCCTCCAGGTAGCCCTCTCCTCTTTCTTCCATCTCTTTGAGCTCAGCATCAGCGGCACTGATCGAATTGTTAGGGTTAAGCAACAAGTTAGTCAGCAATTTGCCTATATCATTGACCTCTCCACGTACCGATGAGGTGTTCCTGACTTTCAGATAACGATCCTGATACATCTGATCGAGCTGTTGATTGGCACTACTCATCCGCTCGTAACTCACGAAGGTTAGCACAAGTAGAATAGCCATGAGAGCGGTAAAACCAATCAGCAGTTTATTTCTGATCTTCATTCAGCTTCCGCCCCTTTATTCAATGTAATCCATACCAAGCATTTATCATCATCCCGCTCCTGCGGAATCTCATCATCAAAAAATAACGCCTGCATCGCAGGTTCATTCCATTGATGTTCGCCTTTTAACTGTTCAATCAAAAATTCGAGCTGCTCTTCCTGGTCTCCTTGAACAGCTTCCGTTAATCCATCCGTATAGAGTGCAATATGTCCTTCACCCTCATAATGAATGGTTTGCGGTTCAATATCCATTTTGTCGAACAAACCTACCGGACAACAAACCGAATCAAATGTGGTCACACTTCCATCCTCCTGGAAAAATAAAGCTGGCGGGTGCCCTGCGTTGACATAATCAATACGCTTCATTCGGGTGTCTACAACCAAGTAAATGGCTGTAAAGTAGTAATGTACCAACTGTTTCCCCAAATCCAGCTGGTTAAAACGACGATTCAGCTCCTGAATCACCTTCTCCGGATCCACATAGGTCGTAACCGTATCTTTCAGTACCGAGGCAATGAACATGGTAAACAGGGAGGAAGAGATTCCGTGTCCCATCATATCCAGCAGCAGTACTCCATAACGCCCTTCCCCAAGTGGATACCATGAATACAGATCCCCCGCAAGTTCGAATGAAGGTTTATAGATCGCATTGACATGAAACAACGGATCTTCGATGGCCGGACTTAATACCGCATTCTGTACCATGGCAGCCAGCTTAAGCTCATCCTGAATGCGCTGATCACGTTCCTTATGCCAGTCCTTTTCCTGCTTCAAACGGAGAGCGAGGCGAATTCGGGCCATCAGTTCCACTTTGTTTATCGGTTTGGTTACATAATCCGACGCTCCGGCGTCCAATGCTTCGGCAAGTTTTTTGGAGTCACCGATCGCAGTAACCATAATAATGGGGATATCCTTAAGATTTTCGAATTTCTGCACAATTCTGCAGGCTTCGATTCCATCCATTTCAGGCATCATCATATCTAGCAAAATAAGGTCAATATCCGACGGTTTTGGACGGAGTTCGTTGTTTTCCTCCCCAATTCCCAATACTTCAAACATTTCCATGGCTGAACTTGCCGTTAAAATGTCACGATAGTTCTCTTTTTTCAGAATTTCTCGAATAATAATGACATTCGTCGGATTGTCGTCAACAATAAGTATTTTCATTTCTATCTCCCTTATCTGTGGCGTTCCGTTCCGGGTTTGTCGATTTTTATCAAGTCATGTAACAACCCAAAATATACATTTTTCGCGATCAATACGGCGGTAGACATAATATTTCCTACTATAACTATAATCTTAAAAGCAAAAAACATCTATCAGTAAATGGCACCACCACAGGAAAATACACCTGCTCGCTGCCCTGTTTTTGCTGCGTTCTGATCCCGCTTCCAAACTCGCAAAAACATAGATAAGGAATGGGGAAATCCCCATTCCTTATCTATGTTTTTGATCCTACAGCCTGTCCTTTTCAGGATGCTTCGGTTAACATGTATACCAATCAATCTTTCTTTTTGGCAATAACAAGCACTTTGCCTTTATCGAGTTCAGTCTCGTAGAAGTCCGCCTCAGCTTCGGTAAAGCCCATGGATACAATTTTGGCCCGGAGTTCATCACCACGTGAACGGAACAAATTCGCCATGGAATCAAATACGCCTTCCTCCTTGATACCGATCTCCTTGGCATCAGCTGTATCAGCAATTCGATCCGTACGATCCTTCTCGTGGGCCAGAACGAAGATATGATCAGCAAGGTATCCGGTATTCTGCAATTCTTTCACCGCTTCTACCGCTTGGACTCCGTTTTCTACCACTTTTGCATAAGCTTGCGCATTGGTTGAATTCATCGTTTCCACTCTCCTCTGATAATCTTCAATTCGAGCTGCTTTTAATATATAACCTTACAATATTCGATTGAAACGCATCTTTAGAAGAAACTATTTCCCTCTTACTGGAGATGATCCTCAAAAAGATCAACACCATCAATACGTTCGGTGCCAGGTTTCATATAAACCTTGATGGCCTGATGACCTCGCAGATACACTTCTCCATCTTCAGCCACAACATAGGGCTCGCCCAGAACCTGGCGGATGGACTCAATATCCATGTCAATCCACTGCTGATTGAGCTTCAACCGATCTTCGGTTCCATCAATATGCACATACTGGATTTCTCCGGTATCTTCACAGAGCCCAACCTTGACATCATTGAATTCATATTCAGGACAACCAAGGTATGGATCTACCTTCTTTTGAAGCGGCTGACCCTTCTCTGATAAAATATGACCTTTGCTGTCATCCAGAGAGATGCCATTCAGAGTCCGAAAATGCTGAACCGGTTCGGATCGATCAGCAGCCAGATTAATCTCTGGTACTTCCTCTTCCACTACCGTCCACTGCATATCTTGAGCAGCAGGTACCGCTGCCGGTTGAACGGAAAAGGGAGAAATTACGCTAAACATAACAAGCAGTAGTTTCATCATGATTCTCACCCTTTCATTTAGTTCAGTTCATCACCGCTCTGAAGGACATCCAGGATTACATAGCGGTCATGTTACTTACGCATACGCTGCCAAACATTAGCGGCCAGATCGATATATTTCACCCAATTTTTCCCGCCCTTTGCATTATCATTATATGTAGCTTGATAACTTTGCAGGGTCCGGTCTGTCGGTGTTGCAGGCGTTGTCTGTACTTTGGCTACCTCTGCACGTTTGTTCTGCTGTTCATGATTGTTGCGTTTGGTTTGAAATTTGGCAATCATGGTTGTGGATACCTGTTTGGCAGCCTCTGTCACCTCATTCAAAACCTCACCAAGATTTTGTACCGATTCCATTACCGGATCAATTTGCTTCATTTTGTGCTGTACATCAACAGTAATGTCGTTTGCATGCCTTACCGTCTGTTTGACTTCATAACTCAGTTCATCAATCGTCTTCTGAACTTCCTGAAGTGTCTTGGATACGTTGTCGAGCGAGCCTTGAGCAGATTTCAATGTACGAATCAAGAAGAAAACCAGCACTGCAAACGCCACTGCAATCAAGGCAACACTAATCTGATAGATCATAGAAGAACCTCGCTTTCTCATTTACATCGTTTTGTTATTGCTATAGTTACCCGAGCATTTCAAGTGCGAAACAAATTCGAATTGAACTTCAGCATATACTTAATTTGGAAAAAGCTCTTGTGTTTCAAGGTAAAAACCCTAGGTTAAAGAACAACTACAACACGGCGGCGACATGAACCCTATCGCACCGAATCTCAAAACGAAAGGATGAATCCTCATGTTGAAATGGTCTGTACTATTTCTGATTATTGCTCTTGTTGCAGGTATTTTCGGCTTTTTCGGTATTGTTGAGGCAGCGGCTTCCATCGCGAAAGTTCTCTTCTTCATCTTTGTGGTATTGTTCGTCATCTCCCTGATTACCGGACGCAGCCGAATGCGATGAATCAAGTTAATCTCGGCACGTATTTAACAAGATTACATACAAAAGCCTAACGCGCTTGCAAAAGCCGTTGGGCTTTTGTTATGCTCTCACCTTTTTGCATCAAACGACCCAGGCCAAAAGGTCCCCCACCTAATTATTATGTATTACACTCCTTTCGGGTCTATTCCATCCTTATTCCGCTCCAAACAGTTCCTTATATGTAGAAACAGGACTTTTCTTACATAGCCAACCCGGTTTTCTCCCACTCAAGTCTGATATTCACAAGATTTCCCTATACCCACATATGCTCCAGTTGACACTGGAGAATAAAAGAAAATATTGTTAAAATGTTGATTCATAAGTGAGCTTGCCTGGTTACTTTTAACACAGAACAACAAATTACATACCTAACCCGAGGAGGAAAACAAATGAAAAAAATCGTAAGTTTTGCCGCTGCTTTAACTTTGATGGGTTCGATGGCTGCTGCTGCCGGTGCTGAGGAAGCGGTTACTGGAACCGTGACTCCAGAAACAGGAACGGAGGCAACAACACCTGCTGAAACTACACCTGCGGTTGAAGTGAATAAACCGGTTGTAGAAACGGTTGAAGGCACAGCGGAGACTGTTACTGGTGCAACTTATGGAACGGATGAAGACAAAATCTTTGACGAGCCTGTTGTAAAACCGGGTGACGAAGTTCTTGTCCCTACAATGCTGCTCAACCTGCTGGAGCGTACATGGTTCTACGATGCACCTAACGGCAAACCAATCGGTGCACTGGGTGCCCAAGTTATTGATACAACAGGTGAAGTTGTAGACGGTTTCGATGGCGGCGAGTGGGTTCAAGTATACACTTGGAAAGGCAAAGCGTGGATCCACGTTGCCATTCAATAGTATCGTATAATCGTTCTAAACATAAGTAAAGAGGACAGCGCACATAGCGACTGTCCTCTTTTTTTTAACAAACGTTACCTGTCTTCTAAGACCTTTCACGAATGCTCTGCCAAATCTTCCATTCTCGGCTCTACGTGCACATGAACATGCATAATATTATGTGACCGCTTCAGCCGTTCCTCCACTTCATCGCAGATTTGATGACCTTCAATCAGACTAAGCCCGCCATCCACCTCAATCACTACATCCACAAGTACATGACTCCCATGTACACGGGCCTTGACGTCCTTGATCATTTCAACACCAGGAACCCGGGCAACAGATGATCTAAGATCCGTTAACTGTTCCTGATCGAATCCGTCCGTCAAGCGATGCGTGGAATCCCGAAATATTTCCCAGGCGGTTTTGCAAATCAAAAGCCCGACAGCAATCGCAGCTACCTTGTCCAACCACGGTATTCCGAATTGTGCACCCACAATCCCGACTGCGGCTCCGATACTTACCCAGGCATCTGAACGGTTGTCCTTGGCAGCTGCCATAAGGGCCTGATTGTTGATCTGTAATGCCAAACGATGATTATAGCGGTACACACCGAGCATAACCACTGCACAGATTCCAGCGACCGCTGCAGACCACAGATTAGGTGCTGCAAAGTCCCCTTCATACCACGAACGTATGGCTTCCACTAATACCTGAAGCCCAACCATGGCCATAATAAAGGAAGCAATTAAGGCAGCAACCGTTTCTGCTCTGAAATGGCCATATGCATGATCTGAATCGGGTGGTTTCTGGGAAATCCGAAGCCCGATCAATACAGCAACAGAAGCAACAATATCCGTAAGGTTATTAAAACCATCTGCCAGCAGGGCGCTGGAAGCGAATAAATATCCACAGATTAGCTTAAAGGCGGACAGGACCAGATAGGCCGCGATACTGACCCAGGCCCCTCGTTCCCCTTTACGTATTTCCTCATAGGCGTTCAAACCGGGCGACACTCCTTTTACGTTTCGTATTACGGTTTTTCCATGGTACCAAATGCCACCCGTGTGGGTCTATAGAAACAGTGTTGCCAGGTTGCATGGCTGTAGGGAAGCCGAAACAAAGTTGCCAAGCTGCATGGCTGTAGGTGTAGAGAAAAAATGTTGCGCCAGTCAAAAAGTCAAGGATCCCCGTTTATTATCAGGTTGCCCTTGTGGGGCTTTTGCAAAACGTATAAAATAAGTACATCCCGTCCAATCCGGACGGCTTACTGTAAGACCGGGAGGGAAATAATGATGAGCGAAAACACTGAACCGAAAAAAATCAGTTTGCAGGATGCCATACGCCAGAAACTGGCGCAAAAGAAACAACAGGCGAACTCCGGTAACCAATCCAGCGCCTATTTTGAAGGCGGACCAAAAGCGATGAAGAGTCAAAACAACAAAAAGCCTAACAATCAGCGTCGCCGTACGGGTGGATCCTAGAGATAGCTGGATCCGATCTATGCAAAAAGAACCGCAAGCTCCTTCAACAGGGCTTGCGGTTCTTTGTATTACTGGCGTTTTAACCCGATTGCCTTAATTAAGCTTCAACAGGGTACATTTTGTTACGCAGTTCTTTAATTTCGTCACTCTCCAGATATTCATCATAGCTCATTTGGCGATCGATAATGCCATTTGGCGTAATTTCGATAATCCGGTTTGCAATCGTTTGGATGAACTGATGGTCATGGGAAGTGAACAGCATGGTGCCGTCAAAGTCAATCATACCATTGTTCAGCGCGGTAATGGACTCGAGATCCAAGTGGTTCGTTGGTTCATCCAGAATCAGGGCGTTGGCACCTGTTTGCATCATTTTCGCCAGCATACAGCGAACTTTTTCTCCCCCGGAGAGAACACTAGCCTTTTTCAGGGATTCCTCGCCTGAGAAGAGCATACGACCCAGGAATCCACGAAGATACGTTTCGTCCTGATCTTTGGAGTACTGGCGCAGCCAGTCGACCAAAGTCATCTCTACACCGTCGAAGTATTTCGAGTTGTCTTTCGGGAAATAAGCCTGTGATGTCGTTACACCCCAAGTATATTCACCGCTATCCGCTTCCGTTTCGCCCATAAGGATGTCAAACAACAGCGATTTAGCATTACCGTTGGGTCCAACGAATGCAATTTTATCCCCTTTGTTCACCACAAAGCTGACATCATTCAGCATGTTCACACCATCAACCGACTTGCTAATACGATCCACGGTTAACAATTGTTTACCCGCTTCACGTTCAGGTTTGAAGTTGATGAATGGATATTTACGGTTTGATGGACGAAGATCATCCAGCGTAATTTTGTCGAGCTGCTTCTTACGCGAAGTCGCTTGCTTCGACTTGGAGGCATTCGCCGAGAAGCGTTGAATAAAGGCTTGCAGCTCTTTAATCTTCTCTTCTTTTTTCTTGTTGGCATCACGCTGCAAAGCAAGTGCCAATTGGCTGGACTCGTACCAGAAGTCATAGTTACCTACATACAGCTGGATTTTACCAAAGTCAATATCCGCAATGTGAGTACATACTTTGTTCAGGAAGTGACGGTCATGGGATACGACAATTACAGTACCTTCATAATCCATCAAGAAGTTCTCAAGCCATTGAATGGATTCGAGATCCAAGTGGTTGGTAGGCTCATCGAGCAGCAGGTTGTTTGGACGGCCAAACAATGCCTGTGCCAGCAAGACACGAACTTTCTCATTACCGCTCAGTTCTGTCATTTTCTTCTCATGCATGTCACGATCGATACCCAGACCGATCAGGAGTGCAGCTGCATCCGGCTCAGCATCCCAGCCGTTCAACTCGGCAAATTCACCTTCAAGCTCACCTGCGCGCAGACCATCTTCTTCTGTAAAGTCTGCTTTGGCATACAGCGCATCCTTCTCTTTCATGATGGAGTAGAGACGACTGTGACCCATAATTACGGTTTCGAGAACCGGGTACTCATCATATTCAAAGTGGTTTTGCTTCAAAACGGCCATACGTTCGCCCGGGGTGATGTGCACCTCTCCCGAGTTTGCTTCAATTTCACCGGACAAAATTTTCAAAAATGTTGATTTGCCGGCTCCGTTGGCGCCGATCAGGCCGTAACAGTTGCCTGGTGTGAATTTGATATTCACATCTTCAAAAAGTGCACGTTTTCCGTAGCGGAGCGTGATGCCGCTTGTACTAATCATTAAGCATACCATCCTTTATTTTAATAATCTGCATACTGCATTAATAGCAATCATGGATTCAATATCCCGTGCCTATTCTGGCACCATATTATAACACAAAAAAGCGGCAAATTCGAAAATTGGCCGCTTTTTACTCGTTAAAGTTTTGGTAAATGTGAAATTCATGCGGATATATCTTTACACTAACATATCTGGATCACTTTTTGTTAGTCCTTTCGATGATCCTCGTGACGAATACGCAGCGTCTCCCCATGTCCAAGTACCCGAATTCGCTCTTTTTTGATTCCAAGTCGTTCACGCTCGACTTCAAGCCGGTCCAGGGCTTCCTTGGGTGTATCGTCCGCGAGTTTGAACGTGCCATAATGCATTGGAACCATGAGTTGTGAACCGGACTCCACAAATCCTTGCAGCGCTTCCTCGGGCGTTACATGCTGGGATGTCATAAACCATTCCGGGTCATAGGCACCGATCGGCATTAAGGTGACACCAATGTCAAAGCGTTCTCCGATCGTTTTGAAGCCCTGGAAGTATCCTGTATCACCAACAAAATACAACACAGGCGGACCCCCTGGTTGCTGCGATGTTTGAGTTGTTTGCGATCCAGAGGATGCTTCCTTCTGCTCGCTTGCAGCCGCACTCTCCTCAGCGGAAGTTGTCAGTGCATGATTCTGCTCCAATACATACCCGCCCCAGTGTGACGTATTCGTATCAAATAACGTTCGGCGAGTCCAGTGCTGTGCAGGAACAAAAGTTATTTTGACACCGCCTAATACCATATGCTCCCACCACTTCATCTCATGGCAACGATGAAAACCTTTGCGTACCATTTTCCGTTTGAGCCCATCCGGTACGATGAGCAACGTTTTGGCGGTGACCAGCTTCCGCAATGATGCCAGATGTAAATGATCATAATGGGAATGGGAGATCAGGATAACATCCAGCGGTGGAATATCATGAATGGGAATACCAGGGGGACCCAGTCTCCGTTGAAATCCCATTTTTTCAGCCCACACGGGGTCAGTCACGATGTTCAGTCCATAATATTGAATAAAAAAAGTGGAGTGACCGATCCAGGTGATGGTCGTCTCATCCCGGTTGGCATGCAGATAATCCAACTCGGGTGGGTGCTTGGGCACGGTATACGAATAATCCTTCACCTTGCTCCGCCGCTGCTCCCTCCACTGCTTGAATTCCTTCAACGTTTTGTCCGTACTTACATTATCAATGTTGTTATAACGAATTTTCGGCATGAAAGGGCCCTCCTCCCTTCCTAATATCTTAACCCATCCTAAGCCTTTTTGAAAAAAAGAGCAGTGATTAATCTTTTGGGTTTTTGCACACAGCCAGATACACGAACAGAAACGCAATAGCGGCTATTATAATCAGCGGCGGAGCATACATGATCGTGAATTCCTCAAAAAAACTCAAACCCGTTATCCCCGGAATACCTGTTGCGCCTTCCAGATTCATGAGGTTCACCCTTTCTTTTTGCCCGAATGGCCACGGACATAATTCGCATCAAACAGGAACAGCTTCATAATCAGAATCAGTGATGGAATAAGCACCAGCAGACCGAGACTGAATGCGGTAATGAGTGCAATCCCCATCGTCCGGTTGGTGAAGCTGTCATAAATATTAATGTAGGGATACAGGATGTATGGCAGGTGTGACCGTCCGTATCCGTACCAGGCGAAGGCAAACTGCAGCATCACGGCGATAAAGCACCAACCAAGATACTTTCGTTTCCATACGAGAGAGACCGCAACAACAAAACAAATAAACGAGGCGATAAACATCCACGAGATATTGACCATTTGCTCAAAGTGCACCGGATTTTGTTTGTTAATTTGCAAAAAAGCCAGAAAACTGGCAAAGATCGTGGGCAAGCTCCACAGCAGAGCATACTCCCTCAGCACTTCAAATGCAGTCTCATCTTCTGCCCTCTTGGCATAATAGGAAAGGAACATCGCCGAAATATATAGCACACTTACGAGCGCAAGCAGCACGACCGACCATGTATAGGGATTCGTCAGGAATTCACCCCAGCGAAAAAACACCTGCTCTCCGACCTGCTCGATAATTCCGCCCTCGGATATCGCCAAAATGGTGGAGAATACAGCCGGAATCAGCAAACCCGTCGCCCCATATAAAGCCATGTAGATACGACTGTTTTTCCCATGATTGCCATAGGTGTTGTACGCATAATAGACACCCCGAATGGCCAGAAGCACAATGGCCAGGGAGCCGGGAACCAGCAGAGCTGTCCCATAATAAAAGGCGCTATCCGGATAGAACCCAACCAGCCCTACTACGAAGAAGATCAGAAACACATTCGTTACTTCCCACACGGGTGACAGATAGCGCTGAATAATGTTATGAATCTTGTTCTCATGTCCCGTCAACAAACTGTAGAAACTGAAAAATCCTGCTCCAAAATCGATGGAAGCCACAATCAGATAGCCAAACAAAAACGTCCATAGGATCGCGATGCCTGCAATTTCAAAGCTCAATGCACGATCCCTCCTTCCAGGCCAAGCGACTCCAGCTCTTTCTCTGCTTCCTTGTTACGAAACAGTTTGCTGAGCACGCGAATAGCAGAAAAACAAAGGACCAGGTAGAGCAGGGTGAACAGAACTAGCATCCAGCCTACAGATGTAGAGGTGGTTGCAGCTTCCGACACTTTCATATACCCCCGCAAAATCCAAGGCTGTCTGCCCACCTCGGCAAACATCCAGCCCAGCTCTATGGCGATCATGGCCAGCGGACCGAGGAAAACGATACCGAGCAGAAGCCACTTCGGATACGGCTTTCTTCCAGGAAGCCAGCGGCGGAACACATACAGGACAGGAATCAGCAGGATGATTACCCCTGTCGTTACCTTCAGATCGAACATGTAATGAATAGACAACGGCGGCCGAAGATCAGCGGGGTATTCTTCCAGTCCTTTTACTTCGGTGTCCAGTCGATTCCCTGCCAAAATGCTGAGCGCATAGGGAATCTCAATCGCATATTTCACCTCATTATTCTCGTCCAGAATTCCCCCATAAAGGAGTGGAGCCTCCTTCATGGTCTTGAAATGCCATTCTGCTGCCGCCAGCTTCTCTGGCTGGTATTTGGCCAAAAACTTGCCCGAGGAATCTCCGAGCATGACCGTGCTGACGGCAAATACAAGTGCACACACGGTGGTGAGTTTAAGTGCCTTTTTGTAATAGACATGGTCCCGGCCACGAAGCAGACTGAACGCAGCGATGCCTGCAAGGACGCCCGCACTCAGCGTATACGAGGAACCCAGCACGTGAGAAACCTTGGTTGGTGTGGCCGGATTAAGCATGGCAGCAATTGGATGAATGTCCTTCATGATCCCATTAATTAACGTAAACCCTTGAGGCTGGTTCATGAAGGAATTTACCGTTGTGATAAATATGGCCGAAGCCGATGATCCCAGTGCTACCGGAATGAGCAGCAGCATATGTGTATATTTCTTCTTGAACCGATTCCATGTATACAGATAAATCCCCAGAAAGATCGCCTCCACAAAAAAGGCGAACGTCTCCATAAACAAGGGCAGGGCTATAGCTTGGCCCGCTACCCGCATGAACATCGGCCAAAGCAGACTAAGCTGCAGACCGATGGAGGTTCCGGTAACAACACCCACGGCAACGGTAATAACAAACCCCCGTGCCCATCTGCGTGCCAGCAAGGTGTAGTGGATATCGTTTGTTCGTAACCCCCTCCACTCGGCTAGTGCAATCATTAGCGGAACGCCTACGCCGATGGAGGCAAATATAATGTGCACAGCCAAGGTAAGGCCAGTCAAAATCCGGCTGAGCAGAACAGGGTCCAGCGATGACATGAGTGACAACTCCTCTTCAACAGTAGTCT
Source organism: Paenibacillus xylanilyticus (assembly GCF_047246825.1). GTDB lineage: Bacteria > Bacillota > Bacilli > Paenibacillales > Paenibacillaceae > Paenibacillus > Paenibacillus xylanilyticus_B. The sequence goes on from NZ_JBFOLB010000007.1 coordinate 47,820, forward strand.
TTATGTACAGTTTTCTTGCACTTGCTTGTCCTATATCTCAATAACTCATGATACGGATGATACTCTTCACAACGGCATACAGTACGACAACTGCCGCGACCAGGCAGACAATAATGAGCGTTTTCTCCTGTTTGCGAAACATATACCTGCCATCCTCCTTTTGAAACGAATGCAAATTATGGCTCTATAGACAGTTTGCAAAAGATCATGTTTTTTTATCCTGAAAATTTAAAAAACAAAAAAGCCTTTATCCTTCAGCATATCGTTCACTGAAAAATAAAGGCTTGAGTATCTCACAGGAGATCCTCCTGCTTGGGCAATCGAATCTTGAATGTACTTCCTTTGTCAGATGCAGATATAAACGTAAGCGTACCATGATGGTCTTCCACAATTTTGCGTGAGATATACAGTCCCAGTCCGGTTCCCCCGATCTGCCTGTGGTCCGAGTTATCAACACGATAAAATTTGCTAAACAGCATGTCCTGCACGTTCTCTGGTATGCCTATTCCGTAATCACGCACATCGATGCATATCCATTTGTCTTCTTCCCACAGGGTAATGTCAATCCGGTCTGTTCCAGGCGAATACTTGACTGCATTGCCAACCAGGTTATGGAGGACCTGAACCATCCGGTTTTGGTCCGCATATGCAAAAAAGTCACCGTTAAAGGCGTGCACATAAATGCGCTGAACCGATTTGATATTCCATTGCTCGGCAACACCCTCCACCAATTCGAGCAGAGGTACATAGGTCATATGATAAGTCATGCCATCGTTGTCCAGACGCTGGATATCCAGTACATCATCAAGCAGACTGCTTAGCCGGCTCCCCTCCGACGAGATGGTTTCCATAAACTCCTGACGCTGTGAAGCGGGTAAATCATACATCATCATTAATTCTACATAACCCATAATCGTTGCTACAGGGGTCCGCAGCTCATGGGATACCACACTGATCAACTCATTTTTCATCCGGTTCAGCCGTTCTTCTTCCGTACGGTCACGGAACACTAGCAGGAACCCATGGTTTTTGCCGGGTACGTCCACTTGCTTGATATAGAGGGAAAACACACTTTTTTCCATGTTATTGAATATAAATTCGGTCTCCACGAAGGAACGTTCCCCGTGTAAAAATGCCCGCGTTTGTTCCATCAGATTGAAGTCATCCGTCAAGACAACCTTATCAATGGCTTGGGCAAATTCTTCAATGGATCTGCCCAAGAAGTCCCCTAGGCCGAACATCTCTTCAATCCTTCGGTTTACGATGGTAATTGTGCCGGAGCGATCTGACATGACAAGCCCTTCCCGGACCGACTCAATAAAGTGTTCACTAATATCACGCTGTTCCTGAATGGCAATCTTCTCATTAAACAGCTCTGTATTCAGTCTCTCCAGTGCAAGTGCATGGCGCACACGTTCTTCTTCTGCTCTTGTTTTATCGGTAATATCCTTGATGAAGAGGTTATATAGCGTTTCATTATTACCCAGTTGAATTTCCACAATTTTGTATTCAATGGGAAACACGGAACCGTCTCTGCGTATGCCTGAAATCTCCTCGACGTTTGCATGTCGCTTGCCTCGAATATATTCGAATCTCTCCAGCATTTCTTTGATTTCCATGCAACTCGCTCCCTGAAAAAGGGATGGTGCATCGGTCTCGAGGATGACCTCTTCCCGTTTCAATCCAAACATCCTTTCGGCTTCGGGATTGAACTCAATGATCAAGCCGTTGGAATCGACAGCAATAATGGCATCAATCGATGAATCAATGATGGCCCGTTTGATCTCCTCGCTATTTTTCAACGCCTTGGTTCGTGCACGGACCCTGTCCTCCAGTGTCAGCTTGTCCTGACGAATCTGCTCGAATTGCTCCAGAAGAACATCTGCCATCTTACGCAGATTGCCGATCAAAATTTGAACCTCGGTGACATGGCTTGTTGGCCAATCCATCTTGCCTTTTCGAAATAACAACCTCGGGAGCAAACCTGTCATCCGGGTAAGCCTGATCAGAGGACTTACAACCTTTCTGCTCAAAGGAGCGGCCACAACCATGGAAGTTACAAAAATGAGAAACAGGCTTTGAAGTGTGGTTAGATAAATGGATTCAATCCTGGGATAATATTTGGCCGAACTTGTCTCCACAAAGACACGGTAAGAAGTACCCGACTCCATATCTGCTTTATAAATAAATGATGCATGTTTCCAGTAGGTGAGCGCATCACTGTAATACGCATCTCCTGAACGGAAGAGCATGGAGGTTTCCCCTGGCTTCAGATAACGATATTTGTCCATATCGAGATAATCACCAACCTGAAGGGTATCCAGTCCAGAAGCAAGAACCCGATCATTGCGATTCAAAATGATGACATTCACATCTAAAAGATGATGATAACGCACCATGCTCTGCTGCATATTCTGAATCGTTAAATATCCCTCGTCCAAATCCTGAATCACTGCACTCGAAGCATGCTCGAGATTAAATACAATCGTCTCGTTAATTTGATTTAACTGTCTGCGGCTGTCCGCAGATAAAAGAGAAAGAGATACAACCACAACAAAAACGACTACATATTTAAAAGCAATTCTGCTCAGAGGGATCGTGCCTGTCCTCTTTGATTGCGGCTCGCCATTGGTAATCCAGAAGTCCACCACCAATCCAGCGATCAGTGCGTTAACCATGCTGATTACAGCGATATGCATATATGCATACTTTACATCGTCCAAATTCATGTTCAGGATGAAGTGACCATAACCTAACACAGGCAATAACATAACGACCCAGAATACGGCATTCGCCTTCATGATACTTCCATTTTTCCAGCGGATCTGCCACCCCAGCATCCAGATCAATTCAATGAAGTGAGCGCAAACCATATATATACCATGTGCAGTTGGCCCTGTATACAACAGGTGTAAAGCACTGATTGCAGTTATGGTAACAAATCCATAAATGCCACCGTGCAGACGAAGGGCAACAAGTGCTGCTGCACTGCCAAACATCAATTGGACGCCATAAAACAACGTTAGTGGATAGATGCTCCCTAGCGTTCCAAGCACAATCAGGATCACGGTACCAATCCAGGCCACCCGAAGCTTCTCTACGACCCATCCCAGCATTTGGGCTGCCTTTATCTTGAGCATGGGCTGAAGTCCTCTTGGTTCGTTTCTTTATTCGAGTTCAACAACAACGTTGGTTCCTCCTATAATCTAAAGCAATTCTGCCTACTTTTCTTCCCTCAACTCCCCCTGATACATTATACTGTAATTATCACAGGTTTTTTTGTTGGCAAAATTTGATTTATCGGCAAAATAGCAACAGCTATGGTAAAATACTGAAGTTATGCTTGAGTTTGTCCTCCCCTACATATACATCCTATATTTTGGAATATAAACATTAAAAAAATTGGTGTATTTCTACACAAATCACAGCTTTTTTTTCGTATTTTCTTAACAAATTTCTTTTCATCAGGAGTGTGACCTCAATGTCTATCAAAGTACTTCTTATAGAAGATGAGAAAAATCTGGCTGACATGATTGCTTTCTTTCTTGAGGAGGAAGGATACATAACAGAACGGGTTCATCATGCCCGTGAGGCACTTCAACTTTTCCCACGGTTCGGGCCGGATATTGTTGTGACTGACCTGATGCTGCCCGAAATGGATGGAAATGACCTGGTAGATGCATTTCGCCAGCATTCCACTGTACCCATTCTCATGATTTCGGCAAGCACGATGCTGAATGACCGACTCAGAGCATTGCATAATGGTGCTGACGACTTCCTGTGTAAGCCTTTTAGTCTCAGGGAGCTCGACGCACGAATCAAGGCACTGCTTCGCAGATCCACCATCGCCTATCCCGATAAACCAGCAAAAGAGGATAAGCCGTCTGAAGATACGGGGCATGTGAGTGTAAATGAATATAGACGGACCCTTTTTGTGAATGGAGTGGAGATCGAGGTCACTCATATTGAATTTGAGATTATGAAGGAATTGTACAAAAATCCTGGGAAAGTATTTACCCGTAATGAACTCATGGATCGAATCAAAGGTTCGGAGCGAGCCTATTTGGATCGTACCATTGATGTACACATCTCCAGCTTGCGAAAAAAAATTGAACCTGATCCCAAAAATCCCCGCTATATCAAAACCGTCTGGGGAACAGGCTATAAGTATGTGATCTGAACTAAGTAAGCCTTTCTAATGGCCATGCCCTCTCCGTGTGAATTTTTGAATTGACATGGCGGAGGGCATGGCCTCTTCATGATTCTGCAGCGTGGAGTGCAGCCACTCCTGTATGTCCAACATGAGTTGATGTGGTTCACGTTCATTCCACAGAATCATCTTGATGACGCCATTACCCGTGACCTGCTGCAAATGCTGTCTGCGAATTAACGATTGAAAATCCGTTATGACCAGCAGAGGAATCTGCGGCAAAAAGGCCCGGATTGCATTGGATGCAGAGATTGCTTGGCCGGCATCCATGTAATCGATAATACAGTAACGTGATTTTTCCCAAGTGGATAACAGGCGTTTCTTCTCGTTTTGTTCATTGTCCCGGTTGGACACTTCCTGCCCTTCTATCATCCACTGATTGAACATTTCAATAATATTCTCATAAGCAATACCGCGGTTTCCGTCCGAAAGTACTGTTATACGTTCCATAGCTGTTACCTCCAGTTGATTCATTCTATTTATTGTGCCAATCTTCATTTAAAAATGTTTGTGAGTGAACATGAAAGAAGTGTTAACTATCTTAGTACTTCTCACACAACTATGTAAGGTTCATCAACCATTTCGCAGTTTGGGCCCATTCATGTAAAATAGGAGTATACCCGTACTATCACGGGAACTTTAATGTTGAATCCGGTACAGGAGGTTATGAACCGATGAATATTGTTTCAATTGAACCAACGCCCAGTCCCAATACAATGATGCTTCACCTCGATGAACGGCTGGAGGACGGGATCCGCAAAACATACACGCTGGACAATGAACGGTCTGCTCCTGCGTTTATCCGCCAGATGCTGCACATTCCTGGCGTTAAAAGTGTATTTCATACCACTGACTTCGTTGCGCTGGACCGTAAGGGTAATGCCGACTGGTCTGTCATTCTGGGAGAAGTTCAGAGCCGTCTGGGACAACAAGGAATTGACCTGGACTGGATTGAATCCGAAGACACATCAGGCGAGCACTTTGGTGAAGCACAGGTTTTCGTTCAGTTTTTCCGTGGTGTACCCATGCAGATTCGGGTCAAGGCCGGTGCCAAAGAGGAACGGATCTCCCTATCCGATCGATTCGTTAAAGCTGTTACTGAAGTGGCCAGCGCAACCCTGATCAAGGAACGCAAATTAAGTGATTATGGTGTGCGTTATGGTGAGCTGCCGGATATTGCCCGCGAGGTTGAGCAGGAACTGGAAGCCGCTTATCCGCCGGAACGTCTGAAGCAAGTCATCGAACAGGCTATTGCGCATGGTACCAAAACGGAAGAGTTTGTGGAACGGCGTCGTCAGCTGGAAGGTGCCGAACTGGAAGAAGCGCTGAACAGTGAGGATTGGAACGTGCGTTACGCGGCCTTTGACGGCATGGAACCCACAGAAGAACGACTGCCGCTTGTAGCTCGTGCCCTCCATGACAGCAAGATGCAAATACGCCGGTTGGCCGTTGTTTATCTTGGTGACATTCGGACGCCGGAAGCCATGGAATTACTGTATGAAGCACTCAAGGACAGCTCCCCCGCCGTACGTCGTACCGCTGGAGATACATTGTCCGACATCGGCGACCCGGCTGCAACCGCTGCGATGACAGCAACACTTACCGACAGCAGCAAACTGGTACGCTGGCGTGCAGCGCGTTTCTTATACGAAGTGGGAACCGAAGAAGCGGAACAGGCTCTGCGGAAGGCAGCCGATGATCCCGAGTTTGAGGTCAGCCTCCAGGCCAAGATGGCACTCGAGCGAATTGAATCCGGTGAACAGGCTGCTGGTACGGTGTGGCAGCAAATGGCTGGACGCAACAAAAAGACGGAATAATCCTCATTCCGGTGAACATCCAACTTTTGTTATTGCATGATGAAACCAGGAAAGGTATACTGAATGTCTGTTTGAGCAACAGAACATGGCATGTAACGTTCTGCTATTCAATAATTTCATAGACAATAGATACACCTCATCCACGATGATGAGGTAGAGGTCGCGGGTGCGATCAGTAAGCTGAAGGAGGCGCTAAGGAGCCGCTCATGAGATCAGCCGAAAGGTGCACCCGCCGAAGCCTGCTGGACGGTTCCTTACGTTGTCCAGTACGGTTGGGGCTGCTGCCGAAAGGTACAGAACTGTCACAGAGATACAAACCAGCCAGCTTGGATGGTATGAATTCTTCTGTGTTGAGCTATCTTATAACATCTGGGACAGGTGCGGACAATGGATATAAAGACCGCGGGCTGATGCCTGCGGTCTTTTGTGCGTATAGCCTCATTGATCCATATCATCAGTACGCTGAGTAAAGGAGTGTTTTCATTGCAAGACCGCAACAAACAAACAACAACAAAAGACGGTTCTCTGAAAAAAGGATTGCGTGCACGGCATATGACGATGATTGCCCTCGGTGGCTCCATCGGTACAGGATTGTTCCTCGCAAGCGGCACCGCCATCTCCACAGCCGGTCCGGGTGGCGCACTGATTGCATATGCTGCCGTAGGCATCATGGTTTATTTTCTGATGACAAGCCTTGGAGAACTGGCTACTTTTATGCCTGACTCCGGCTCGTTCAATACGTATGCTGCACGTTTCGTCGATCCTGCACTTGGCTTCGCCATGGGCTGGAATTTCTGGTACAACTGGGCGGTTACCATTGCTGCCGAGCTGGCCGCCGCTACGGTACTCATCAAATACTGGTTCCCTGACAGCTCATCCATGTTATGGAGCCTGCTGTTTCTCGTCTTAATCTTTGCTCTGAATGTATTATCCGTTAAAGGTTATGGAGAGTCCGAGTACTGGTTCGCCATTATCAAGGTCGCTACCGTCATTATCTTCCTTACAGTGGGTGTGCTTATGATCTTCGGTATCATGGGCGGAGAAGCAGTCGGTTTCAGCAACTTTACTGTAGGCGATGCACCGATCCATGGCGGATTCTTCGCTGTGCTTGGTGTATTCATGGCTGCCGGGTTCTCGTTCCAGGGAACCGAGCTGATTGGTGTAGCAGCCGGTGAGAGTGAAAATCCGCGTGAGAATGTACCTCGTGCCATTCGGCAGGTATTCTGGCGGATCCTGATCTTCTACATTTTGGCGATCACCGTAATCAGTCTGATCATTCCGTATACTCATCCAAACCTGCTTAAGGGTGATCTGGAAAACATCGGTGTCAGTCCGTTTACGCTCGTATTTGAAAAAGCCGGGCTCGCCATTGCAGCTTCCGTCATGAATGCTGTCATTCTGACCTCTGTGCTGTCTGCCGGGAACTCCGGCATGTACGCTTCAAGCCGGGTCCTCTATGCTCTTGCCCGTGATGGCAAGGCACCGCGCTTCCTTGGACGATTGAATAAAAAAGGGATTCCGATGAATGCCCTGCTTGTAACCACAGCTGTCGGCATGCTGGCGTTCCTCGCCTCCCTGTTCGGTGACGGTATTGTGTATACCTGGCTGCTGAATGCATCCGGCATGTGCGGCTTTATTACTTGGCTCGGAATAGCAATCAGCCACTATCGCTTCCGTCGTGCTTACGTTGCTCAAGGCAGGGATTTGAAAGATCTGCCCTATCGCGCACGCTGGTTCCCATTCGGACCGATTTTCGCCTTTGTACTCTGTATCATCGTCATTATCGGTCAGAACTATCAGGCGTTTACGGGTGACCAAATTGATTGGAGCGGAGCGCTCGTAGCTTACCTGAGTGTACCTTTATTCCTGATCCTCTGGTTGGGTTATAAATGGATCAAGAAAACCAAGGTGGTTCCCCTGCAGGAATGTGACTTCACAACTTCTGCCGAATAGCTTTTTCCAATCGGCAAATGCAAGGATAGATGAAACAAATATGCATGCAACGTACAGGCAGCATTCTCTCCGGAGTGGAGAAGAGGCTGCCTGTTTGTCTGTCTTGTTCAGGTTTTGTATATGTTCCCCAGGTAAGATAGTACATCAGTACATTTCATTCTTAAAAAGGGGCCTATGCGCATGAAAAAATATTTTTCCCTTCTCGTCCTTTTGGGGATCTTTGTCATTCTATTTCCAACTCTACAGGAAAAGTATTATGACTGGCAGCAGGACAAAGTTATGGACAACCTCCAATCCGACTTATCCAAACTTAATAACTCATTTGAACAAGCCATGAGCGACACCAGCTCAACCGATCCAGCCTTCGAGGAAGAACGTATACCGAATGTGGACACAGGCGCGCTAGGCGTCATCGTTATAGACAAGATTGATGTCCAGCTGCCCATTCTGGAGGATGCAACGGAAGCCAACATGAAGGTTTCAGCAACCCATCTGGTGGAAACAGCCCCGATCGGCAGTGAAGGAAATACAGCAATAGCAGCCCACCGTGCTCATAAAAAAGGACGCCTGTTCAATCGGCTCGGAGAACTGGAGATTGGCGACCAGATTGATGTTACATTGGCAGATCAAACCCAAATCCGGTACAACATCGATCGAATTTCCGTTGTGGAGCCTACGGATCTGTCTGTGCTTGAGGATCCACATCTGGGACAGGTGCTGACCCTAATCACTTGTGACCCGTTGATAAACCCGACACATCGATTAATCGTGCGAGCCGTTGCCGATACCACGGATGCCCCTGATCGTGATCTTTCGTAAACCCACTTCATATTTAAACACCCCTGGTGTATGCGAGGAGGAACTTAATCCTCCAAGCATATACACAGGGGTGTTTTTGTAGTCATGCAATTAATGATACGCGGTTTATTAAGCTTGGTTATGCTTCATTTGTTGTCTACGGCGAGTATACCAATAACCTAGACAGCCCAGCAGAATCAAAGCTGCTCCGGTAAAGGTGTACCCTGCCCGGCTCTCTTCTCCTGTCTTAGGAAGCATGCCTTGGGATTGTTGGTTTTGAGCATTTTGTGCCCCCGCGACATCGGTTTCTGAAGGAGTCGAAGCATTCCCCCCATTCCCATTGCCAAGATTCGATTTATCACCTGCATTTGCAACTGACGTCGGGTCCTCACCAGGAACGGCTGGATTTGCTGAATCCGGTGAAGTGCCCGCAGACTCCAGATCTGTCGGATTCTCAGGAACCGTTGGTTCTGGAACTGACGTATCCGGGGAAGTAGATTCTGTATCCGTACCCGGAACAACTACAGTACCTGGAACGGTTGTCCCTGGATTTGATGTTTCTGGTGCCGGAGACTCTGGTGTTGGTGTTGTTGGTGTTGGTGTTGTTGGTGTTTCCGTTATTGGTGTTCCCGGATTGCTTGGTGTACTCGGACCACCCGGAATGACAATGACTTTATTCGTTTTTTCAACAACAACGGTTTCCGTTTGCTTATTCGTAATCTCGAATTCAACTGGAGTGTTATCCAAAACATATCCTGAAGGTGCTTTAACTTCAACCAGTTGATATCGGTTTGGCTCCAGGTCCTCCAGATAAAGCTCCCCGTTTAGATCGGTTGTAAGCTGTGCTTCATCAATGTCAGGAACCGCTTGGAATTGCCAATCTCCATTTTGATCCATCAGGGCCGTCTGGACACGTAATTCAAAAACAGCACCTTGAAGATGTTGCGTTTTGCTTTCATTGGTTTTAACCAATTTGACAGAACGGTCATTTTCTTTGTTTTCTATCGTTAGCTTTGTTTCCGGTTGAATAATCGATACCAGTGTTTCAGGCTGCTCGATCACGAAACCGTCCGCCTTCGTCTCTACCAATGTGTATGGACCGTAAGGTAATCTGTCGAATTCAACTACACCGTTAACATCCGTAACATCTTTGCCAATTACGGTACTAGTTTTATCACGCAGTTCGAATTCAATTCCGCTTAACACGGACTGATCCTTGGCATTGACTTTGGTAACAATCAGCTTGCCATCCGTTCCCATTACATTGGTTTGCGTGAGGGTAACAATTTGGGTTTGATTAGCGACAATGGTAAATGGAATCGGTGCTGCATCCAGTGTGTAATACTCCGGAGCCACAACTTCAACCAGCTCATAATCTCCGGGCGACAAATCACCTGCTGCGATTCTTCCATCCTCTCCTGTCGTTAAATCCTCACCAATCTTTTCTCTGGTTTGATCCGTTTTCTTCAAGTACAGCTCAAACGTTGCACCCTTCAACGTCTTCGAGGCATCAACAGAATCAACCTTGGTTAATTGAAAGCCCTGACGAATTTTTTTGTTTTCAATTTCAAACGGTTTGTCCGCATCTTTAAATGGGACCGTTTTGCCTGTAGCAGATCCATACTCGGAGTCTATCAAATAACCCGTCGGTGCGGAAACTTCTTTTAGTTTGTACGGAATTCCATCGTTCTCATTCAATCTATAGTTTCTGGTTGAACTGGTTTCTCCGTTGGAGTCTGTAGGTTTCAATGTTTCAAGAAGCATGCTTCCCGAAGCATTATAAATTTCAAATACCGCTCCCTCTAATGGAGCTCCAGTATCATCTACTTTTTTAATCTTAATCTGACCAAGTCCGGTAGATGAACCTCCGCCTGCTCCAGCCAGTGAAACGCGAATACCTTCCTTATTATCTGAACCTAGCACGGAGGAGGACTGACCTGCAAAGTCAACTTTATTGGAAATTCGATCGCCGCTATCCGCATTAATAAACGATTGATATTCCAGAATAAATGCGGTATCAACTGCCTTAAGGAACGTAAATGTAAATGTGTTTCCCTCTACAACCAATTCATAATCATCCGTGCTCACAGCACCGGCTTTGGTTGAAACATTACCTGAATTGTTCGCCGGAAGATCGGTATGATACAACTTCAGGGAATCCGCCAGTAAAATCTGATTGTCCGACAGAGTATCAGTCAGCACAGACCTCGCTGCAATATAGGATTGACTTGGGTTGATGTTCACTGTCCAGGAGGCCAGATCACTTGTGCCTTCTTGCTTACCTGTTTTGGCTACATAAACGCCGCCGTGTGCAGGTGTTACAGTGGCTGATTTATTAAATCGCACCTCTCCACCTTCTCCATCACTCAAGGTTGCATGATTGGAGTACGTGCCGTCTACGTCATATTCGCCATCCAGGCTTGTTTTATAAACAATCCGATAGGCTTCCTTGCCGATGTTGCCCAGATCCAGTCTGAAGCCCTTCCCGTCCGGATTGAGTTGAAATTGTCCATCGTTCAAAGAAACCTCGTCACCAATGGCGATAACATTATTTTTTCCTTCCAACTGCAGCTTGTTCACTTTCAGGGAACCATCTACAAAGGATTGATCACCAATGTAGTTATCCTGGATAATTGCATCCTGAATGTCGTACAAATTATAGTTCGTATCGATCGTCCAGGTGATCGTTTTGTCCTTGGCGCTGTACTCACCTTTTTTATTCCCGTTATCAACGGTGTAACTTTGAGGTGTTACATCTGCCCACTTCGTAATGGAAGTCTGGGATACGCTTGATTCCTTCCAATCGATTGTACCTGTGTTGCGGTATACATTACCTGCTGGCATTCCTGCTGTCGGATCAAAGCTTGTCTTGTATGTGATGGTGTGTTCGCCACTGATCATACCACCATCTACCAGACGAATGGAGAATCCTTGTTCAAATTCAGAGTCATCTGTGGTCGCGATTGGGTCCTGCACAAACTGATCTGCCTGAGGTCCAGTGATCTGCAGTGTACCGGGCACCAATTTCATATGTCTGCCTTCATAATCATCTGTAATGACGATATCCGTCATTGCTTTCTGATCGCTATTTATTACTAATTTCCATTCAATTTCTTTCTTATTGAAATCTTCGCTTTGTACACTTTTGGCAAAGATGACTTCTCGGATATCTTTCGTCGTTGTTTTTTCCAACCCACCGTACATTTTGACTGTATTGGATACGGTGGCATTTTTGTAAACACGATCAATGGCTTTGGTTTGATACACAATTTCATAAGCCTTGGAGATATTATTATTGAATTGCAGCTTGAACCCTTCATCGAACCCTGTGCCTACGCCTTGTATTGCATATTCACTAGAATTAACCGGTGTTGAACCAGATGGTCTGCCACTGTTATTGATCTCCACTTGGTTTACCTGGACCGAACCATCTACCAGCGCATACTTCGTCGTGTCAAAATGGTCCTCAATCCACGCATTTTCCTTCGAAATCGCTTGTTGATTGTAGTTGTACTGAACCTTCCACGTAATCGTTTGGGTTACCGGATCATAACCGCTATCTTGCCCGGATTTATTCAGCGGTTCATTAAAGCTAATGTTTACTTTACCTTTAGCGGTTTCCTTGTATCCATCATCACCAGTAAGGTTGACCTGATTTTCATATGGACGATTGGTAAATGACCCTGAAGTAGGCGCTGTAACACTCGTTGTGTACGTTACCCGGTACCCTTGATTAATGTCGCCAAGAGAAACAGGAAACTGGGATTCTGTTTTGGCGATATCTCCCGCTTTTACGGATCCATTGATTTGAACTTGCAATGGGCGAATCTCGATATCTCCCTTGAGGTTTAAACCTTCTGGAAAAATATCTTCAAGTACCACATTTTTGATTTCTTTTTCACCCTGGTTAAAATCAACGGTCCATACGATTTCATCCGAGTTGAAATTGCTTTTATTTGCGGCACCTGATTTCGTCAGTTTGTCCACAGCCGTATTGGCAAAATGCACATCAATAATGCCTTGTCCAATGGAACTGAAATCGAATGGCTGCTTTAAGCCGCCTTCCATCTTGCTTGCATCATATTTGACCCATACATAAAAGCTGCCTTGCAGCTGCGCACCTTCGATCAGGTCACTGAACGTAAACGTAACCTTTCCATCCGGATCGACGACATATTCGCCTGCTCCACCATCCAAATTGCCTTTTAATTGCGATTCAATCTTGAATTTGTCTGGCAGATCGAACGTATATGTTGAACCCGCTCCATAACCGTGAGAATCGCTCGGGAACGACCAGCCGAAGATAACTGCTACCTGATCATTCACATTCGGACGAATCTGATCGACCGGACTGCCTTTCGGTGTAATGTTCCCATTCCCATCATATCCGGGAATTTCATCATACATTTGAACTCTTGTGATTATTTGTTCCTGGATCTCTGAGCTTGCTGCCATGGCTGTCAGACTCTCCAGAGCATCCACTACAGCCTCTGCACCCTCTGCTGCCTCACCTGATTCAGGAGTGACAGGTACAGTGCTGTCCGGTACGGTGGTATCCGGTTCAGCAGTATCTGGTTCAGCAGTATCTGGTTCACCGGCATCTGGTTCGGTGGTGTCAGGCACCTCGCCAGGATCCACATCCACAGATTCGGCCGATCCTTCTTGGCCTGGCGTCTGAGCAGTTCCCCCTTCCCCCTCTGACGTGACCGTAATATCCTGAGCATGTGTGATTTGAGTAAATGCAAATCCGTGCATTAATTGTGTAACCAGCAGCAAAGCAATGATCACTATGCTCACTTTTCTTTTCATCCGTTGTATATCCCCCTCTAGCATAATGTTGGCATGACAATAGGCCAAGAATTAGAATACCAAGGGCATATATACAAAAAATAGACAATTCTTTATTAAGGGCCTGACAGAAACTTAAAATACAAAAAAAGGACGCTCATCATCGGAGCATCCTTATAAAACTTCACACCATATTCTAGCTTGAGTAGCATAGCGATTCTTATAACGTCCAATTAATTTTCACACGCAGGTCTGTCGTATCTTCCATTTTGGACACATAATACGATATCGATTTCATCCCGAGCTGGTATAAATGCTGCAAATCTTCAACCAGGCCTGTTTCTGTACCTTTGTATCTGAAAGTAAGTGTGGTGCCGCCATCCTTCAGTACGTTCTGCACCTTGGTTTCCAGTGCGGAATGCCCACTAATCGCATCTTTCTCATCATAGAGCGAGTATTCCAGAGTATGATACAGCTTCTGATATGCAGCTGCCTTGCTTCCTCCTGTCTGCATCAAGGTTTGCAGGGCTTCCCGATAGGGATCGGGTGCAGCCGGGTATTTGCCTTTGCCCGACCATATATGGTCACGTGCCATTTCGTCGTCACTGAGCAAATAATAATTATGACTAACCTTCCCTCTGCGGTCAGGTGTCGGATCATCCCAGGTTGTGTCCATATGATACCACTTCCCGTCCAGATTCACGATATTCCAGGCGTGCAGTTGGTCACCTGCCGTACCTTCCACGATCCGGTTATCAATGCCAACCCGCTCCAGCATGCGGTAAGCAAGCAGGGAATATCCCTGACATACGGTGCTGCCTGTGACGAGTCCGTCATATGCCGTGTATTTTTGCAGAGATGTATCGTAGGCAAGGTTGAGAACAATCCAGTCATGGATTGCTTTCACCTTCTCATGATTCGTCATCCCCGGTGTAATGATCTCTTTTAATACACTGGTCACTTTACGATTAACGTAATCGGTCTGTTCCTTGGTCTCCCGGTAGGACAAATTCACATGGACCTCGGCGGATACGTTGGAACCTTTATAATTAAAAGCATAACTTTTGACGGTATATTGGATATAGGGATCACTGGTCATTGCTTCATCAATGGAGCTCTGCAGCTGTTTTTTGAGGCCTTTCACATCGCCCTTGTATGTAAAAACAAGCTCCTCCGTCCGCTGTGACATGGCCGTTAGCAACGTCTGGCGTAAATCCGTTGTCGTAGATATATCTGATGTGCCCGAAGCAGCATACAGCTGATCCAGGTCAACCGTACGCGGTAAGGCTACAGCAATCAGACAGCCTGCCAGCAATATGGTGATTACTCGTTTCCCGTTCTTGCCCATGAAAGGATACCACCTCTCTTTGCAAAGTTCTCATGCCTCATTGTATCACAAAAGGATCTGACGTCAGGCTTCTAGTTTTGTCGAAAAGAATCAAAAGAGACCTTCCGCAGAAGGTCTCCCTTATCTTCAGCAACATACCTCTACATACCCGTTATGCCAATCCTATGACTTCCTTCAACGGATTATGCAACAATGCATCTTAATACAGACGGCTGCCTGTCATAAACGTATCCGTCTTGCCCTGCAGCTGGGCCAACCGCTCCAGTACCTGTGCCGCTTCGGCCACGGTCACTTTGCGCGCCGGCATGAAACGCCCTTCAATGGAAGGCAGCAGCCCCAGCTTCATGCTGAGAGATACCGCACCCTTGTTCGTAACGGCATTTGCATCGACAAGGTTGGGCAGATCCGATGGCAGTGTGTAGAAACCAGCCAGCTTCTCGTAACGCAGTATACGCACGAGCAGAACAGCCAGTTCTTCCCGGGTCATCTCCTCCTGTGGATTCAGATTGACTTCCGGATCAGAACCCGCGAGCCAGCGCTGGTCGATTAATGTACGCACTGCCGGATAGTAAGGGCTCTCGGACGTAATGTCCGCGTACAGCTTGTCATTCCCGTTCACAGTGTAATATAAGTCCAGATTCGGATTAACCGCTCTAGCGAGATAGTTAAACCAATCTCCTCTGGTGATCACCCGATCCGGGAAAACGCGTCCCTGCTCATCAGGAATCAGGACACCATGCTGGTTCATATTGAGTATTGCCTCTGCAGCCACATGACCAGCAATGTCACTGGGTGCAGCTTGGGCTGCCGTGCTGGAAGTGTTGTACAAAGACATCCATTCGCCTGTATTGGCATCAAGTACTTCATAGCTGCCGTAGATTGATTTATCATCCCGTGTAGGCATATACGCAAGATTTATTCCCGACGGAGTGACTTGGCCACTGTTCGTACCGTGTCCACCGTAACGGGAGTATGCCAGAACCAGCTTGAATTCTTCCAGGTAGGCAGCTTTTGCCTCTTCGTAACTGATCTCCGGCTCCTTGCTTGCGGGCAGCTGCTCAGGCGTTGCAGCAAGATTGGCATAAAATTCGCTAATCGTTCCATCCTTCAGGACCTGTACCTGTACCAGATCATCCTTAACCGCAATTCCATTCAGGTAGCGCTGAAAGATAAATGTACGGGCGTCCTCTACCTCAAGCACGCTGGATAGCTTGAACTGTTCCGCAGCATCCGGCACAAGTGCAATAACCGAATTGATTGCAAGTTTCTCGGCTTGCGTACGGGTTATGGACTTGCTTTCATTTTCTTCAGTCGGTTTCTCTTGTTCAGCATCCGGACCCATTCGCTGATACAAGCTATAGCTGTAAATTTGTCCGGTGGTGGCATCCACCTGAGCTGAAATGTCTCGCATGAACATATAGGACATATTCGCGTTTCGATTGCTCCAGCTCAGACTCCAAACCTGATTGTTCGGACTCCAGTAGCTTCCTTTATTTAACTGGCTGTAATCCAACTTGTATCCTTCCGGAATATCAAAGTTCTTTTTAACCAGGTTCTCCGCCTGCTTGGCATTCAGTCTCTGTCCATTCGCTGGAACAAACGCAGCAACGCTGCCTTTCAGTGGTTTGTCCTGCTGTACGGTATCCTCAGTAATGGCTTTCCCAGTCATAGCGTTGAACCGTTCCAACGTATTCGCCTCAAGGGGAACCATGCTGGAATCCTTCGGCATATATCCAAGATAGTACTGCTGGCCTTGCTTTGAAGACAAGCGGTTTTTCGAAATGTAGGCTAGTTCCACATCGAACTGTTCTTCGAATTGCTGCCGTGCCTTCTCTGCAGGTACGGCCGGTTTCGATGAAGGATATTCCGCTGCGGTCGTCATTCGTGAATAGCCTGTTACCAGGCCACTTTGATCCACACTTATGTAAACCGTCTCCGCCTCAGATAACAAACCGTCATGCTTCAGTTGGTACGCATATTGATATTCGGTTCTCCCAAACAACGATTGCTGCCCTGGCGTTTGGTACAGATCTCCCAAAGATGCATATGCGTCTTCCTTCAATCCAGGGATTGCCTTGTACAGAAAGGCCACGGCCTGTTCTTCGACTTCATCCTTGGTTAGTCTAACTTCCGATTCAGCCAACTGCTTATCCAGTAAATCAGATGGCATATGCACACTCAGTACTTCCCCTGTCCCTGCATGTACAGATGCGCTAAATCCCATCGAATGATTACCTTCGGTAATCTGGAATCCGATGTCCCATGTTTTGTACTCCAGCGGAGGAAATTGGTTGTTCGGATCAAATTGTGCCGATGTAATGGTAGCTTTCTTTAACATGGGAAACAGTTTCAATATATTCTCACTGGCTTGCTTGGAAGAGATTTTAGCCCCCTCCGGCACGTCATTGCTAGTCACGTCTAGTTGTTCATTTTCCCCCGGTACAGCTTCTGTTACCTGCTCTGCTTGCGCTGCTGACACACTGCCTGCAAACCCTGGAACCTGCGATGCCAGAAGCAATGCCGCCATGGCTGCTGATGCAGCTTTGGCTGTCATCATTTTGAAACGAATCTGAAAACTCAAATCTGGACCTCTCCCTTCAATTTCATACATCGGCATTTTGCATTATCGGTATCTTTGGATTTATGCAAATGCTCACATGGATGCATGCCAAATAACCCCGCATGAATATGGCCAGTCTATTCTATGATACCATAAGCTTCCTTTTTAATCGTCCTTTTCCCAACAATTTTACAAATGAGAATTTTTTCAAAAGATGCTGAACAGCAAAAAAAACGCCAACCTGGTTGGCGTTTTCTATGTCAGCCCGCAGCATTATGTAGGCTGATGATCATTCACAATCTAATACAGCAGTACTGGAATCGGTCGATTTCGCCTGAACCTGTACATGGTTTCTCAGGAAAGGAATTACTGTCTGCCAGAATACAGGATCTTCCTCTGAACAACTGTGCCCTCCGCTATTGACCCACAGATGTTCGACAGGCGGATCTGCCTTGGACATGAAGTACTCCAGTTCACTTGGCGGGATAAAATTATCTCCCTTGGAGTGAACCATGAGCATCGGCAGCTGCATGCCTTTGCGCCGTTCATTCAGAAGCATGACGGGATCGCG
This sequence comes from Paenibacillus xylanilyticus, assembly GCF_047246825.1. GTDB lineage: Bacteria > Bacillota > Bacilli > Paenibacillales > Paenibacillaceae > Paenibacillus > Paenibacillus xylanilyticus_B. The sequence continues at coordinate 65,865 of NZ_JBFOLB010000007.1, forward strand.
CTGACGATACGTTTTCAGTGATTCCCCAAGCCGCCAGAACCAGATTCGCGGAATCAACTGGGCGAGTGGAAACAGGGGCAATCGCCGACGTTTCAGCTCCGAACTGACAATCACTTCGAACTGGGATGGCATTGAATCCGTAATGACTGCCGATACCGGAATATGTTCCGTTACTGCCATTATGGTTCCCAAACCGCCCAACGAATGTCCCAACACACCGATGGCACCCGGATCTATCTCCGGCCGGGAAGTCATGTAGCGCAATGCTGCGAGCAGATCATCACGGAACAGGTAGGCAGATGCCGCTTTTACCGGATCACTGGCCCCATGACTTCGGACATCATACATGAAGAGAGCATATCCTGCTTCCCAGATGGGACGGGCGTAGCGGAGTACACGTGATCGATTGGAACCCCAGCCATGGGCTATAATAATTAGCGGCCACGGTTTGGAAACGTGGGCCCCAGCGGGAATAAACCATCCGTGAACCCGTCCTCCGCCACTATTGAAGGTTACATCTTCAAACGGCATAGGCGGGGTATGCGTTATGGGGATCTTTTTGGGTGTCTGGCTCTTCACCGCTGCCTTCCATAAACCACCTGCCGTTACAGCAGCAACAGCAATAACTCCACCAATCATCGTTCTGGCTTTCACTGTGCACTTCTCCTCTCCGGCCTCTATCATACACCTATTCTACGACAATACCATTAACGCCCTGTTAAACAGCCACATCTTTTATATATACCCAAATGTACATATTGTTGATTTGTGTTATCTTACCTTTTGATTCTCGCTGCTTCCACAAATGCATGTGTACATGCAGCAATCTGTTCATGATTTCCCGCCTCCAGTGCCACTCTTGGCAAGAGTGCACTGCCAAGTCCAACTGCCGCTGCACCAGCAGCAAAGTAGTCCGTAATATTGTCCAGATTAGCTCCACCAGTTGCAAGCAGTGGAATATGATTGAGTGGCGCCTTGATCTCCCGCAAATACGGCAGCCCTAGACTCGCCATCGGAAATAACTTCACCACACGTGCACCTGCTTCATGGGCAGCTACAATTTCGGTAGGCGTCATGGCTCCCGGCCAAATCTCCACCCCATGTTCTACAGCATATTCAATTACAGACAGATCGACATTGGGCGATACCAGAAATTGCGCACCCGCTGCGACTGCTTCCTTAGCCATCTCTACATTCAGGACTGTGCCTGCTCCAACATAAGCTTGTCCTTCATGCCGAGTCCGCCAGTCTCCAATAATCTCAAACGCCCCAGGCGTATTCAGCGTCACTTCCATCAGGCGAATTCCCCCGTCTGTCATGCCTTTTCCTGCTGTTATGGCAGCTTCCCGGCTAATGCCGCGAACAATGGCAACCAGCCTCGACTCCAATAGCACTTCCGTCAAATTCATGCGAGCTTCCCCTTGCTTCATAGATTCGGAGCTGAAGACAGTATTAGTATCACCGCTTTTCCGTTAATTCATATTGTAAAACGATTCTCATCTTGTTGAAATACAAAACTAAAAAACCTCTCTTGTAATCATGGACGAATGTTGGTGGAATTCCACCCATCTGAACCATAACTATAAAAGAGGTTTTTGCCTTGAGTTTAGGCCTCTTCCAGAACACTATCGTTTTCCATATCCTTAAAATACCGGTCGTTGTACAACATGCTGGGGTGTGTGGGGTGATACGCCATAGCAATATCATTATGCTCCTTCGCCTTGGCGCGATTGCCCAACCGGTCATAACATACACACAGCTGCAAATGAGGCATCCACGTCCATGCTGCTTCGTTCAGTACAACCATCGGATCTGCAGGACGAACAGCCCGAGTCGCCTGTTCATACCAGAACAGCGCCTTGCGATAATCTCCACGGTCTGCGAAATAACCGCCTACTCGGCAGCAGATCTCTGCTCTCGGCAGATCATAGGCCAGGGATCTCAGAAGGGCTGAAATTTCCTGTTCAGCGTGGCCAAGTGCTGCTTCACAGTCTGCGATTTTCTGGCATGCGGCAATCTGATCTTCAACCCAGCCAAGACCAGTATCCAGAAACTTCCCGTAATACGCAATAGCATCCGCATGCTGTCCATGATCTTTCAGTTCATTGCCAAAGTAATAGAGATCCCGGGGAGAGAAATTCTCTCCAGCCTCCTCCCGTCTGCGGTAAATCCTCAAGTTGCGATCCGTGTACTCCTTATCTTTCTTATGGGTAACCGCAATATCGCTATGCAGCAAATTGCCGCCAACTTCCAGATATTCATGCACTGCACCAATCCAGCGGTAATTTCGATCACGGCGTACCAGCCGGTTCCGTCTCAGACTGTAGGCCACCTTCCCATCTGGCGTGAATGACAGATTGTAGGCCATGGTAACGCTGTCCACAGCGGGATCCAGGGAACGTTTCAAGGCGATGAGCTTCGCCCGGTCCTCCGGTTCAAACACATCGTCAGCATCCAGCCATAATATGTATTCATTGGTTGCCTGATCAAAGGCAAAGTTACGCGCGGCTGCAAAGTCGTCAATCCATTCAAAATCGATAACTCGCTCCGTGTATCTTGCAGCAATTTGCCTCGTGCGATCCGTTGAACCAGTGTCCACGATGACAATCTCATCAGCAATGCCATTCACCGAATCCAGACATCTGGCGAGGGAAGCTTCTTCGTTTTTTACAATCATACACAGTGTAATGCTGATCGCCTCTTCTCCTCGTCTGACCCTGCGATTATAAGCAGCTGCGCCGGGGAGTTCAGACAAGCGATAGATATGATAAGCCGGCAGGTGGGTATCCACGTATAAACGAAAACCCAGTGCCTGGGCACGTATGCAAAAATGGCGATCCTCGCCCCAGAAGGATACATTGGGAATCTGATCGAAGGAAACTCCTGCTTCCAGAGCTGACTTGCGAATGAGCGTACATGCGCCAAGCCCGCCTACTTCGTAACAGCCAGGCTCACGCAATTGATTCAAAAAGGCATTCGTTTGAGTGCTCTCATCTTCCATCTCCTTGCCCGCCTCGATCTTGCCGCCTTTGCGAAACAGGGCATACTCATCCTGCAGCCATACTTGCGGCATTTCCCTTGTGCCCGGCTGCCAGCGCGTCCAGAAAATATTCGATACAATGTCCTTTTGGGAGGAGACAAGCTGCTCCAGCGTCCGGGGATGCAGAACAAGATCCGAATCAATCAGGAAAACAGCGTCATACTTCTGGTCCCGGGCATATTGCAAAATGCGATTTTTCAAACCGGCTACTCGCCAGATCTGCTCGTCGCGCCAATAATGGCCTCCCTCATCCTTGTTGTATACCCCTTTTTCCTGGACGGATTCATCATCATGATCTGAAGCAAAGACGGTTCCTTCATGCCGGAGAGCAAAATCACGGAGGATATTGGACGATGCTTGCTCTTCATTATCATCCACAAATAAATAGTCCGTCTCCACTGTCGTTCGCTCCAGCAGTTCCAGAGATTCCAGAAACTCGCGAAGCACCGCAGCTGTCTGACGAACCGGACTGGCGATCAGCACCTTTTCCTTTTGTTTTACCTTCTTCAAAATGCATGTTCCCCCTTCCTTATTCCAACCATGGCACCAGCCTTGGATCTGTATCCAGGATGGATTCATACTGTTCTCGCCAGCCGTATCTGGCTTCCGGGTCCAGAGCCTGATAGCGCTCAAATTTTCGTATACGATCCTCTTGGCGGGCCCAGCCATAATGCTTCACACGCGGCGTGTGGCATCCATAGGCAAAATGCTGAATGGTTAACGGAAAACGTCCACAATGCTGCGGCGTTTCCTTCCATTCATAACTCCATTCAGGACGATAACGGACGAGAAATGGCCGGTAATACGCATGGGCTTGCCAGTATTGATCTTCCCGGTAGTGGGTATCACTCCACATATCAAACAGTCTGAAATAGATGGCGTCCTCGTTCCCGCTCAGCAGCTGATTCCGCTGAACGCCAAAATCAGCCGTAAGAATTTCATCGGCATCCAGATTCAGAATCCATTCGGGCTCAGTAGCCACCGTTGTCTCCCATTGCTGTTTGCGCAGAGTCACTTCATCGGCAAACCTGGACGCCGGATTCTCCACCAACAGAAGTGGGATCCCTTCCAGCAGATCTCTGCACATGGCAACCGTATCATCCGTGCTCCCGTCATCAATGATGACTGCTCGATCAATCCACGGCCTGTGCGTTTGCAAAGCCTGACTGAGATATCTCTGCTCTTCATTGCGAACAATCATGGACAGCGTAATATGCGGTCTTCCGTCTTCCTCCCGATCATTCAAAGCCCCACCCCCGTGCGTAAGCTGGCTCGAAAACCTTCTATACTCAATCTATGCGTATCTGGAATACGGTTATGTCTGACGACTCACCATTCCTTCTGATTCCCCGCTTATCGTATTCCCGAGGTTTCAATTCCTGCAGACTTAAAAAACAAAAAAGGCACCCGCTTCAGCGAGTGCCTCTGTTAACTACTATTGGATTAATGTCATGAATTAACGATACTCTGCCAACCGGTCATTCAGGCTGCGTGTCTGTCCATATACATCCTGATACAGCGCAAAGAGTCCATCATATACGGCTACTGTTTCCGGATTCGGTTTATAGGATTTTGCAGGGCGAATGAAGGCTGCCGCACAATCCTGCAAGGATGGGAACCAGCCACAGCCATACGCTGCAAGCATCGCCGCACCCATTGCCGGACCTTGTTCACTCTCCAGTTTCACAATGGTAGCGTTAAAGATATCTGCCTGCATTTGCAGCCAGGCTTCATTTTTGGCGCCGCCTCCGATGGAGATGACCTCATTGACCGTTTTACCTGCACCACGAAGAATATCGATCGATTCCCGCAGGGAGAAGGTGATTCCTTCCATCACTGCTCGCCCAAAGTGCTCAAGCTTATGCCCTGCATCCATGCCGATGAAGCTGCCGCGAATATTCGCATCTGGATGAGGCGTGCGCTCTCCAACAATATAAGGAGTGAACAACAGTCCGTTGCTGCCCGCCGGAATGGCGTCAATGCCCTGCAAGAGCACGTCAAACGATTTGTCCGCTGCAAACGTATCCTTAAACCAGGACAGGCTGTATCCTGCTGCAAGAGTTACACCCATGATATAGAAGGCATCCTTCTCCCCATGGTTAAAAAAGTGCACTTTCCCTTCGAAATCGAGATCTTTGCGTTCTTCGTAAGAAAGTACAACCCCGGACGTACCGATGCTGCACATCGTCTGTCCTTCACTCAGAATGCCCGCGCCGATGGCTCCGCACGCATTGTCCGCGCCGCCTGCGAATACTTTCGTTGCAGCCGCAAGACCCGTTTGATCTGCAATCTCCGGAAGCAATGTACCCACTTCCTCAAACGATTCCACGAGACGTGGACACAGCGAGATCGGCAGTTCAAAAGCTTCCGCAATCTCTGTGCTCCACTGTTTGCCTGCAACGTCCAGCAGTAATGTACCTGCTGCATCCGAATAATCCATGGCGTAATCTCCTGTCAGGCGATAACGAACATAGTCTTTCGGCAGAAGGAACAAGGATGCTTGCTGCAGCAGTTCCGGTTCATTCTCCTGTACCCACAATATTTTGGGCAGTGTAAAGCCTTCGAGGGCACGGTTCCGGGCGATGCTTAACAGTTTGCCATCCAGCACCTTCTCAATCCGTCGGCACTGGGCCGTTGTACGTGTATCGTTCCACAGAATGGCATTGCGCAGCGGTTTGCCCTCTGCATTCACCAGAACGAGTCCGTGCATTTGCCCGGAGAAACTCAGCCCCTCAATCTCCGAAGGCTGTACGCCGGAAACTTCCAGCAATTTGCGCAGGGAGACAATCGTCTGCTCTACCCAATCTTCCGGATTTTGCTCACTGTATCCAGCCTTGGGCTGGTGCAGCGGATATGCCTCGGATGCTTCAAATGCCACTTTTCCTTCACGGTTAACCAGTACGGTTTTGACCGCGCTTGTTCCCAGATCGACACCAATTACGTAACTCATGGGTTTGCTCCTTTCGTTTATAACAAGGTTGTATAAATGAAACCCTTATGCTCCTGTGTTCACTCCGTGATCAGAAAACCCTCGGCTCGCCGTTACCCCCAGATTTCCTTTATACCCTTTAGCAAGGGAGAAATCCGGGGATAAGCCTATGCTTCCGAAGCCAGCTTTCTTTCAGAAAGCTCTGAGCGAACGCTACCGCTTCCTCGGGTCCTTTCTGCTCACTTCGTTCTGCCTGCACCATCTTAGACAACCATTTATATCAAAACAGTAAAAACGTACTCGTTCTTATAGTGGAAAGATTGATCCAATGACCTTGATTAGTCATTGGTTATAAATGAAACCCTCATCAATTGAACATGTAACCACTTCGTGATCAGAAAACCTTCCGATCGCCGTTACCCCCGGATTTCCTTCATTCCCTTTTCCAAGGGAGAAATCCGGGGATAAATGCGAACGCTTCGCTTCTTCAGGTCCTTTCTGATCCCTTCGTTTAGCATACAAATTATTCATTCTATAAAAAATTTAAAAACCGCTTTGTTCGGGTATCAAAAAACCGCCCCTGCCTTCCCAGAGGAAAGACGGGGACGGTCCGAATGTCATGCTTGTTCAGGCGTTCCATGGTACAAGCTTGTTTACAACAGAGGCAGATGCTAATGCCCTGCCTCGTACATGTTTCTTCAGGTATTAGTCAGCCAGAATGTACTGGTTGAGTTTTGCTCTCAGCAATTCTTGACGTCCGGATTGGTTTTTGCGTGGGTTTTCGTTGTTCAACGCGTATTCTGCAAGGGAAGCCAGTGTAGCTTTACCTGCAACCACATCTGCACCAATACCTTCGCTGAAGCTGCTGTAACGTTTTTCGATGAAGTCATCGAATACACGGTCTTCGATCAATTTCGCAGCAACTTTCAGACCTTTCGCGTACGTATCCATACCTGCAATGTGAGCCAGGAACAGATCGTCTGCTTCGAAGGAACCACGGCGTACTTTGGCGTCAAAGTTCACGCCGCCGCGGCCGATACCACCGTTTTTCAATACTTCGTACATCGTCAATGTAGCGTCGTACATGTCCACTGGGAACTCGTCCGTATCCCAACCGATCAGCATATCGCCTTGGTTCGCATCGAGGGAACCGAGCATGCCATTTGTGCGGGCAACGCGGATTTCGTGGTCGAATGTGTGGCCAGCCAGAGTCGCATGGTTAGCTTCCAGGTTCAGTTTGAAGTGTTTGTCCAAACCGTATTTTTGCAGGAATGCAATCGAAGTTGCTGCATCATAGTCATATTGGTGTTTCGTTGGCTCTTTCGGTTTAGGCTCGATCAGGAATTGTGCATCAAAGCCAATTTCCTTCGCGTAGTCTACAGCCATGTGGAACATGCGGGCAATGTTGTCTTGCTCCAGTTGCATGTCTGTATTCAGCAATGTGTCGTAACCTTCACGACCGCCCCAGAATACATAGTTTTCAGCGCCCAGACGTTTACCCACTTCCAGACCTTTCTTGATTTGTGCTGCTGCATGCGCATACACGTCAGCGTTGCATGTGGAAGCTGCACCAAACATGAAGCGCGGGTTGGAGAACATGTTCGCCGTGTTCCAGAGCAGTTTTTTGCCGCTGGATTTCATGTGGTCTTCAATCAGGTCAACGATCGTGTCAATGTTGCTGTAGAACTCACGCAGGCTGTTGCCTTCTGGTGCGATGTCCACATCGTGGAAACAGAAGAACGGAAGATTCATTTTTTCCAAAAATTCAAAAGCCGCTTCCACGCGCACTTTCGCGAGGTCCAGACCGGAGTATTTATCCCAAGAACGAACAGCTGTCTCCGCACCGAACGGATCACTGCCTCCTGCTGTTAATGTATGCCAGTAAGCCATGCCGAAACGGAAGTGCTCTTCCATCGTTTTGCCGGCAACAACTTCTTCCGGATTATAATGTTTGAATGAAAAAGGATTGGTGGAGTCTTTGCCTTCAAACGCAATTTTATTAACGGATTCAAAATAGGCCATGTAAAATGCCTCCTCAATAGTTTTAAAGAAATCGTTTACACCGTTATCCTAACACATCGGTTATACTTTGTCTATTGGTTAAACAAAGTAAAATAAAAATGTTTTTTACGGGTTTGTTTACGCTATAATAGTCGAATAGCTTCGGCACGGGATGAATGATTGAACCCTTTTATATACAGAATAGGAGTGCCTGATCCATATGAAAATTACCGGAGACCAGATGCTGGTCAAGAAAATAAACAAGTCTATTGTCCTGGATACGATTCGCCGTCATGCCCCCCTCTCCCGCGCGCGGGTATCCGAGATTACGGGACTCAACAAAGCAACCGTATCCAACCTTGTTGCCGATCTGATCAGCGATGAGCTTGTACAGGAAATTGGTCCGGGTGAGTCCAGTGGCGGCCGCAAACCACTCATGCTGCTGTTTCGGGGAACGGCTGGATATGCGGTTGGTCTGGAGCTCAGCGTAAAGCACCTGAAGGGTGTTCTTACCGATTTGGAAGGCCATATTATTACGGAGTACGCCATGAAGCTGGAGCAGCACGATGTCCCTTCCGTATTGGCACAGTTGAAACTTGCAGCTGAACATCTGATTGAATCCGCCCCCCCTTCCCCGCATGGTGTGATTGGCATTGGCGTCGGAGTGCCTGGAATGGTGGATGAGGCCGGTACGGTCCTGTTTGCACCCAACCTGGGTTGGGAAAAGGTCGCTCTGCGCTCCATGCTGGAGGAGGCGTTCGAGCTTCCTGTTACGATTGATAACGAGGCTAATGCAGGGGCTCATGGGGAACTGAACTTCGGCAGCGGAATCGGTGTGCGTCACCTGATCTACATCAGTGCAGGCATGGGGATTGGATCAGGAATTATGGTGGATGGTGAATTATACAAAGGCGCCTGGGGCTACGCGGGCGAGACAGGACATATGTCGATTGAAGCGGAAGGCAGACCTTGTTCCTGCGGCAATCACGGCTGTTGGGAGCTGTATGCTTCCGAGAAAGCCTATGAGTACCCTGACCATCAGCTTCGTTTGCCTGCCCACACGACCCGGGAGCTGGTAGAATATGCACAACAAGGAAATGAAGCCGTACTGGAACTGTACGAGAACATTGGCCGCAAACTTGGGGTGGGCATCACAAATATCGTCAACAGCTTCAATCCTGAGCGCATCATTATTGGCGGGCCTCTCTCGGAAGCAGGTCCTTGGATTGAAACAGCTCTCAAACAAGTGGTCGAAGAACGAACTCTGCCCTATCACCGACGCAGTTTGCAGATTGAATGGGCCGCGCTGGGCAGCCGTTCTACACGTATTGGTGCCGCTTACTCAGCCATTTCCCAGTTTCTAGGTAAAATACGAGTTTCGGTCTAATAACCGAAGAAAATTGACATCATTTCGCCCCATTTCCTCCCTTTTTGTTAAAGAAATCCAGAGTTATAATGAGGATATGTGATTTTTGTCATGGCGGAATGATTGCCGCTGTGTTAATTCCTATAACGAAACGGAGTGAAAACCCGTGACCTACGTGGATACTTCAGATATCTCGGCGCAAATGTTTGTCACCGTACTCCTGTTCTTGATCGTGCTTGCGCCGCTGTTCAGCCTCGGCATACTTCGTTTGTTTCAGAGCAAAAAGAAGGCTGGCTTCATGTATATGCTGTCAGGCGTATTGGTGTATGTTGTTTTTCAGACGTTTATGAGCATCTTTTTTTAGATGGAATAACTGGATTAAATGATGAATCCCCTTCCGCAGCAACACGTAGAGCTCTTGTTACCATCTGCTCTTTGTTGCTGTGTAAGGGGATTTTCATGTCATCTATTTTCAATTATCAAGCTTACTACGTGTTGAGGAAACTGGGTTAATCCAAGTAAAAGAAGCCTCAGTCCTGTTCTGGACTAAGGCTTCTTTTATATTATATATTCAAACGGCTCGCGCGAACCGGAATAGCTTAATGCAGCTTGATTAAATCCCTGTATCGGGATAATTAAGCGTCCAGCGCTTTTGCGAATTGCGTTTTGTTCATCCCCAGGATGCGGTGTTCACCAATAACGGTCAGAGGTACTGCACGTACGCCCATATCCCATACTTGTTGTGCGAACTCGTCACTTGTCTCGATGTTGCGCTCTTCATAAGAGATTCCTTTTTCCGCCAGGAAAGTCTTAACTGATTTGCAGTTCGGGCAGTTGGTCGATGTGTATACAATTACGTTTTCCATTATTCATTCACCTCATATAGTTTATATATAGTATAGCGATTATTTAACCATTTAAACGAGTTACCTTACAGTGCTACTGCGCTATGCTCCAGGCTCTCGATGAATTTCTCTGCATCCATTGCAGCCATACAGCCGCTGCCTGCTGCTGTAATCGCTTGTTTGTAACGAGTGTCTTGAACGTCTCCACAAGCGAATACGCCTGGAATGTTCGTTTCGGAAGTACCTGGTGTGGTCATAATATACCCATGTTCGTCCGTTGTAATCTGTCCACCGAGGAAACCTGTGTTTGGCGTGTGACCGATCGCTACGAATACGCCGCTTGCCGGAATGATTTCTTCTTCACCCGTTGCGTTGTTCAACACTTTCAGTCCGGTTACCCCATTGTCGCCAGCAATGACTTCGATCGGTGTACGGTTCAGTGCCATTTCCACTTTTTCGTTGCTGCGTGCACGATCTTGCATGATTTTGGAGCCGCGCAGTTCTTCACGACGGTGTACCAGGGTTACTTTGGAACCGAAACGGGACAGGAAGCTTGCTTCTTCCAATGCAGAGTCGCCACCGCCGATGACGATGATCTCTTTGTTGCGGAAGAAGAATCCGTCACATGTTGCACAAGTGCTGACACCGCGGCCCACGTTTGTTTCTTCTCCAGGAATACCAAGGTACTTGGCAGATGCTCCAGTAGACAGGATCAATGTTTCCGATACCAGTTCACCCATGCCTTCAACCTGGATTTTGAACGGACGCTCACTCATATCGATGTTGTTTACCCAGCCTGTGCGGAATTCTGCACCAAAGCGTTCCGCTTGTTTACGCATGTTGTCCATGAGTTCAGGACCCATGATACCATCAGGGAAACCTGGGAAGTTCTCCACTTCAGTTGTTGTTGTCAGTTGACCACCAGGTTGTGGTCCTTCAATAACGAGTGGGTTAAGGTTGGCACGAGCCAGATAGATTGCTGCTGTCAGCCCTGCAGGGCCAGTTCCGATAATAATGGATTTATACATGTATAGTTCCTCCCCCGAGTTCTGCAAAAAGGCCGGGCTCACCGTCATCAAAAGCAAACGCCTTTGCATACACTAGATCGATAAGCCTAAATCATGTCCACAAGACCTGCCCGATATGACAATGGCCCTATGCAGAAATGGAATTCTAATTTATAATCATTCTAATCTGTTGTTCATTATGATCTCTTTTATGTACGGTGTCAATGCTCGGCAGCGATTATGAAGAAGTCTTCATCAGGAGGGAAAATGGAAGCATGAACGATGCAATCATTGGCAGCTTTATCTCAGCCATGTCTACCGGCCTTGGGGCCGTACCTATTCTATTTATGCGCAAAGTGACCCACCGTCTGCGCGATATCTTGCTTGCTTATGCAGCAGGCATCATGACCTCGGCTTCGGTGTACAATCTCATTCCCGAAGCGCTGGGACAGTCAAACCTGTTCGTACTTGCCTTTGGTATTATGCTCGGCAGCATGGTCTTGCTGGTACTCGAGATGAAGATTCCCCATGTGGATCTGGAAAATCCGGAGAAGATGCCTTTCAAAATTGAAGCCAAAGCCTTCATGATTATTGCAGCCATCACCATGCATAACCTGCCTGAAGGGTTATCCGTAGGCGTCAGTTATGCCAGTACCGATGCCAGCCTGGGTAATCTTATTGCCTTTTCCATCGGGCTGCAGAACGCTCCCGAAGGATTCCTGGTCGCTCTCTTCCTCGTGAATCAGAACATCGGCCGCTTCAAGGCACTTGGTATTGCTACCCTGACAGGCGCGGTTGAAATTATCACAGCCATGATTGGTTACACGCTCAGCAGTCTTGTGGCTGGCCTCGTACCCTATGGACTCGCGTTTGCGGCGGGTGCGATGATGTTCATTGTTTACAAAGAGCTAATTCCCGAAAGTCACGGGGACGGCAACGCACGTGTGGCTACTGTTTCATTTTTGCTTGGACTGATCACCATGATCGGGTTGACTGAACTATTCTAAGCAAACCTTTTTTTAGAAAATAAATGTAAAACGAAAAGAACCTGAGGACAGATCAACTCTGCCCTTCAGGTTCTTTTTTTGGTCACAAATGAAGATTCCATGAAATTACTGGTAGCCTTTGTAAGGTTGCTGAATACGTCCATCAGGATGGATTAGTACTGATTCCACTCAGGTTCACTTTCAGACTATTAACGCAACAATCTTAGACCATTCAGAATAACCAGAATTGTACTGCCTTCATGGCCAACAACTCCTAGTGGCAATGCCACACCTTGCAGAAAGTTTCCTGCAACCAGAGCCATTATAACCGTAATCGCAAAAAACATATTCTGCTTCACGGTCCGTTGAGCCCTGCGTGCCTGCCCAATGGCCCAAGCAATTTCTTCGATATTATCATTCATCAGCACCACATCTGCCACTTCCAGCGCCGTACCGCTACCAGACATACCCATTCCCATACCCACGGTAGCCGCAGCAAGTGCAGGTGCGTCATTGACGCCATCACCAACCATGAGCACCTGCCCATATTGTTTACGCAATGCCTGTACCTGCTTCACTTTGCCTTCAGGCAGCAAATCGGCGTAGACGAGGCTTACTCCTGTTTCTTGTGCAATCACGGCTGCGGGCTTCGCTCGGTCACCTGTCAGCATGGCCACTTTCACGCCCAGTTCTTCCAGCTTCTTCACCGCCGCTGCGGCCTGTGGCCGAATCGTATCCCGCATGGCAATTAGACCAGCGAATTCACCATCAGCCATGACTACAGATACCGTTTTGCCTTCACTCTCAAGACGGGCACGTTCCGCATCCCAAGTTGAATTGGTACCCGCATGCATTTCGTTTGATTTACCAATACTCCATAGAACACCGTGCACGTTCCCTTCAATTCCCCATCCCGTTAGTGTTTGTACCTGCTCGGCATCTTGAATTGCAAGGCCTTCACGGGCTGCCTGATCGACAATGGCACGAGCCAGCGGATGCATGGACAGATTTTCAATCGCCGCAACTGCAGACAGCATTTTTACCCGATCCATGCCTGCGGCCGTTAAAATATCTGTGACTTGGGGTGTGCCCAAGGTCAATGTTCCTGTTTTATCAAAAGCCACCACCCGGGTTTGAGCCATGTTCTCCACATGGGCCCCACCCTTGAACAATATGCCACGACGAGCACTGCTGGACATTGCAGACAGCATGACCGGCATGATCGAAGAAACCAGCGCACAAGGTGAAGCCACAACTAGAAAGACCATCGCCTTATAAAAGGCCTCACTCCAAGTCCATCCAAACAATAAGGGAGTTCCTGCGATAACCAGCACAGTCGCCCCGACAACTATCCGTGCGTAGATCCCTTCAAATCGCTCAATAAAACGCTGGGAGTCCGGTACTTCGGCCTGTGCCTCTTCCACCAATTTAATGATTTTGCCAAACAGTGAACCTTCAGCCGATTTGGTTACCTCTACGTACAAAGCCCCCTCCCCGTTTACTGTGCCTGCATACACTTTGTCACCTTCAGCTTTATCCACAGGCAGGGATTCTCCTGTAATGGAGGCCTGATTAATGAATGAACTCCCGCGGTACACGATACCGTCAGCGGGAATTAACTCGCCCGGTTTAACCAGCAGCAGATCGCCAGGCACCAGTTCATCGATGGCGACAAGATTCATCTTCCCATCCTCAATGCGCAGTGCCGCCTCCGGCTTGAGTGCCAGCAGCGATGAAATATCCTTATGACTCCGTTCTGTCGCATAACTTTCCAGTGCACCACTTAATGCAAAAATGAAGATCAGCATCGCACCTTCATTCCAGTACCCGATGGCTGCTGCACCCAGTGATGCAGCGATCATAAGCAGATTCACATCCAGATCACGGTCCTTGACCAGTGTCTCGATGCCCTCTTTCGCCTTGGTCCATCCCCCCAGTGCATAAGACACAATGTACAGCATGACGGATAATGTGTTGAAATACGGTGACGTTCCCCATGCGATAAGCATTAACAATCCGCTGCCGAGAGCCGCCTGCATCTCCTTATTCCGAAGCATGGCCCGAAAGTTCGGTCTGCGTCCACGGTTTGGATTAGGTGAATGTACGGAGCGCTGTTCCGCTTTTGCCTGGGTTTGTAAAGGTTGATGTATTGCTTGCATGTGAATCACAATCCTTTCTTCGTTTCATGGATATCATTGGTGTCGTATTGAGAATGAGAGCCATTGTTAATGCCCTAAAAATGACACATGCTGCTGCGGGAATCCCGCAGCAGCATGGTTTTTGAATGAGAATGATAATCATTTTTGTACTTATGCAATTATGTTTACCCAATACAACTTTGGCTTTATTATATGCCTCGGCCTGACGTTTGTAAATGGGCATTTTCCAATCGTTCGATAGAACGACAAAAAAACCGCCTGTCCCTGAGGACGGCGGCTGTTGAAGTATTTATCTGATTACACGCCAACACTTGCTCCCTGACTTGCCTTGATGGCCTGTTCCAGATCATACAATATATCCTGAATATTCTCCGTACCCACAGACAAACGAATCAGTTCAGGATTAACCCCTGCGGCTGTCTGCTCATCTTCCGTCAGCTGCTGATGCGTTGTACTTGCCGGGTGAATGATCAGTGACTTGGAGTCACCCACATTCGCCAGGTGAGAGAACAGTTTTACACTTTCGATCAGCTTGCGCCCTGCATCTACGCCGCCTTTAATCCCAAATGTCAGAATTGCCCCCTGCCCTCTAGGCAGATACTTCTGTGCGAGTTCATATGAGGCATGACTCGGTAGACCCGCATAGCTCACCCACAGAACATCCTCGTGTTTCTCCAGATATTCCGCAACAGCCAGTGCATTGCTGCTATGACGTTCCACTCGCAGATGCAGCGTCTCCAGTCCTTGCAGCAGCAGCCATGAATTAAATGGTGAGATGGTTGCGCCCAAGTCGCGCAGCAGTTGTACCCGAGCTTTGATAATATACGCAATTGGGCCAACGGCTTCAGTGTATACTACACCATGGTAAGAGGCATCCGGTTCGGTCAGACCCGGGAACTTGCCACTTGCTTTCCAATCGAATTTTCCACTATCGACAATCACGCCTCCAATGGATGTACCGTGACCGCCAATAAATTTCGTCGCCGAGTGAACCACAATATCCGCACCATGTTCAATGGGACGAAGCAAGTACGGGCTTGGGAAGGTGTTATCCACGATCAGAGGAATGCCATGTTCATGAGCGATGGCTGCCACCGCTTCAATGTCCAGGACATTTCCCTGCGGATTCCCGATCGTTTCCGCATATAATGCTTTCGTTTTCTCTGTAATGGCCGCCCGGAAATTTTCCGGATTACTGGAATCAACGAATTTTACATCAAGGCCCAGTTTCGGCAGCGTTGTCGAGAACAAATTATACGTACCACCATACAAGCTCGCTGAGGATACAATTTCATCCCCTGCACCTGCAATATTGAGGAGAGAAAACGTGATGGCTGCCTGACCGGAAGCTGTAGCCAGTGCCCCTGCTCCTCCTTCCAACGCCGCTATACGTTGTTCAAACACATCAGTTGTCGGATTCATCAGACGGGTATAGATGTTGCCAAACTCTTTCAAACCAAACAGATTGGCAGCATGTTCTGTGTCCTTGAAACCATAGGATGTAGTCTGGTACAAAGGTACAGCACGTGCATGGGTCGTCGGATCAATTTCCTGGCCTGCATGAATTGCCAATGTTTCAAATGAAAGCTCACGTTCGTTTGACATAAATCTGAATCCTCCCTTGGCTTATACGTTTCAAGATCCTGATGTCCTCACATGGTGGCGTATGTTTTCCATATTCTCTCACAAGATGTCGTGTTTGAAAAGAATTATTTCCGATTTATCCGATGAGAAATATTTTATATGGTTGATTCACAAGCTCATACCAAAAAACCTTTGCACGGGCAAAGGTTTCCTGGCTACTTAAATATCTGCAGACATCAGCTTATCCTGAGCCTATCCCTATACCCGCACACCATTCCATACTTCACGCAAATGTTTGGCCGCAGGCACAGCTTCTTCTGCCGTTACGCCCTCAAGTGAAATATCGATATGCGGTTTATAGGTTTTTAACAACTCAAAAAATAACGGGTAATCCAATATGCCTGCTCCTGGCACAGGATTAATCTTCTCGCCCTGTGCATTGAAGGCCACATCCTTCGCATGAATGACAATGATTCGCTGGTATAGGCTCTCCATCACATCACGCAGGAAAGCTCCTTGATCAGCGATATGGGGCTGCTTGATCAAATTGCATGGATCAAACAGCATGCCCAGATTGGAGGACGGAATCTCTTCAAACAAACGGGTCATATGTTCACGTGTATGAAGTGTATGTGTAGACACTGGCTCAATGGCCGCATGCACACCCCATTTTTCAGCTTCCTCCGTGATTTCCTCCAACGTTTCCCGCAGCACTGTCCAAGCTTTTTCTTCATACCCATCGGGATGAGTGGCTTGGTATGTGTCCAATCCTCCCGTTTCGGTCGCTACCATGCTGCAACCGAAATCCCGGGCATAACGCAGATGTTCTTTGAACCGTTCAATATCTGCACGTCTGCGTGCAGCATCCGGATCGATCGGGTTAATATAACAGCCCAATACAGCAATCTTAACTCCGCGCCTTGCAAATTGATCCCCGATTTCATTCGCCAGTCCGGGGCTCAGTTTGCCATTAGCCGAGTCCACATCAGATAAGGCTTTGGCAAGTGCCAGCTGTACTGAATTGAATCCGTGATCTGCAACCGTTTGCGCTAGCTGCGCTGTAGGCTGCTGGCCAAACGTATGTGCCAGAATACCAAGTTTCATGTCACTGCCTCCTTAGCATTTGATAGCAGAACAGATTAACGAGCCATCCAGCCGCCATCCACATTCAGTACATGACCATTCAAATAGTCCGAAGCCGCTGATGCAAGAAAAACCACCGGACCTTTCAGATCTTCTGGGGTTCCCCATCGTCCTGCCGGAATGCGTGCTGTAATATCCCGATAACGGTTTTCATCCGCACGAATCTGAGTGGTATTATCCGTCTCCATATAACCTGGTGCAATACCGTTAATTTGTACACCCTTGCCTGCCCACTCATTGGCAAGTGCTTTGGTTAAGCCTGCAACGCCATGTTTACTGGCCGTATAACCTGGTACGTTTATGCCGCCCTGATAGGACAGCATGGATGCGATATTGATAATTTTGCCGCTGCCGCGCTCAATCATATGTCTGCCCGCCAGTTGGCTCAGGAAAAATACCGTGTTCAGGTTAAGGCCAATTACATCGTGCCAGTCCTGTTGTCCGTGGTCAGCTGCAGGCGTGCGGCGAATGATTCCGGCATTGTTAACGAGAATATCAATTCTCCCCTGAAAAGCTAACGCCTTTTCAAATACCGCTGGCAATTCATCTTCACGACTTAAATCGGCTTCAATGATATATGCTTTGCGCCCGAGAGCTTCAATCGCACTTGCTGTTTCTGAAGGCTTTGAATAGGAAACGAGTACCACGTCGGCCCCGGCTTCAGCCAGGCCAATAGCCATTCCCTGTCCCAAACCGCCGGACGTGCCGGTTACAAGAGCAACTTGTCCGCTTAGATCAAATGGATTCATGAATGATTCCTCCGCATGTTATGAGATGCAAACCTATAAGTGATGCAAATCAACTTTTTTTGCTTATGCTTAGCTATTCAGGCATCAAGTGCGTCTGTGCATTTAGCTTTGATAATCGACTTTGACTCCGATTTGGTTATACAGTTCTGCTGTCTCCTCATCCAGATGACTGTCACTGATAATGCAATCCAGCTCCGAGCAGTGTGCAAAGGTCCGAAGCGCAAATTGTCCGAATTTATAATGGTCGACAACGCCGAAGACCTGCTGAGAGGCAGAGATCATTGCCTTTTTCAGTGGAACCAGATCACCTGTGTATATGGATAGGCCGAACTCCGGATGTAATGCTGTGGTCGAGATAAATGCTTTATGAATGTTAAGACTGGAAATGAAAGATGCCGTGTCCTCACCCACCAGCATATTACGGACTCTTGCTCCTCCGGGCACGACCAGTCGCACCTGCTCCTTTTTGGTCAGCTCCGCGATAATGAAAAGATCATTGGTTACGACAGTGAGCGGCTGATTGTCGAGCCGCTTCGCCATTTCCAGTGTTGTGCTCCCTCCGTCCAGTGCAATGATTTCATGGGGACGTATATAAGCGAGCGCACGCTCGGCGATTTCCGTTTTCTCCGAATGATGCTTCTCTGTGGCTCCACGACTCGTGAGAATGCCATACTGGTCATTCTGAGCCAGCATGGCACCACCATGGACACGTACTAGCAATCCCATCGCTTCCAGTTTGTCGAGATCCTCCCGAACGGTCTTACCCGTTACCTGCAGCAGTTCGCTCAGATCATTGACGGTCACTTCTTGGCGCTCCAGCAGAGCCTCCATAATCTTTTCATGTCTTTTCAATGGATTCATGCAATCAACTTCCTGTTTCTTTGGAATTTACGCGTTTATTTCAGGTCTTTCATCGCCACGCCGTCCATATCCTCGAACGTTTGGTTTTCACCAGCCATTGCCCAACAGAACGTATAGCTGCTTGTGCCAACGCCACTGTGGATGGACCAGCTTGGAGAGATGATCGCCTGACGGTCACGCACAACCAGATGCCGGGTCTCATTCGGTTCACCCATCATATGGAATACCACACCGTCTTCCGGCAGGTTGAAATACAAGTATACTTCGGAACGACGATTGTGGGTATGTGCAGGCATCGTGTTCCACATGTTACCCTTATCGAGCTCCGTAATACCCATTACCAGCTGACAGCTCTGAATTCCGCCCTCACCCTGATGAATGTAGCGATAAATGGTCCGTTCATTCGAGCTTTCAATACTGCCCAGATGGTTCGGCTGAGCCTGTTCCTGGGTTGCCTTCTGTGTAGGATAAGCATGATGTGCCGGTGTAGATACAAAGTAAAACTGAGCCGGTTGATCGTTTCCATTACTTTTGAACACGACCTCTTTGACACCTTTTCCGATATAAAGACATTCTTTGGCCCCAATCTCATAACCCTGACCATCCGCAGTAACGGTTCCGTGGCCTCCAACATTAATGATACCGATTTCACGACGCTCCAGAAAAAAGTTCGTACCGATATCCTTCAGGTTTACTTCAAGCGCAATGTCTTTGCTCTGTGGTACGGCCGTTCCTACGATATAACGATCCACATGGGAATATACAGTCACCAGTTCATCTGTCGCGAACAGCTGCTCCATCAAAAACTCCTCACGCAGACGGGACGTATCATAATTTTTCACTTCATTCGGGTGTGCAGCATAACGATTTTGCATCATTAATCCATTCCCTTCGTCATTTGAATGATGTTGATTAATTTTTAGATAAGGTTCATATAAGTTCATTTTAGTTCATTTTGTATCTTTTGTGTACCTCTTTTTAAATAAAAGATCGTTTAATTCCGGTTTATTTTGACGCTGCTTATTCTGGATAAAACAAAAAGAGGATCTCCACAGTCTGCAGTGCAGACCGGGAGATCCTCTTTATTCAAACCTTAATGTGCAACGGCATTGTTCAGCATGATCCAGATCGAACCAATAACGATGGTCATCATGATCAACAGACCGAAAATCAAAGCCATGACATTCCAGCGTGGTTTTCCTGTTTCACGAATATGCATGAAGAAGAAGAGTTGAACCACAAACTGAAGTGCAGCCGTTACGAGAATTACAACCATTGTTCCTGTTCTGCCCATCATGTCGTTCAGTACAACCACCAACGGAATGATTGTGAGGACGATGGACAGAATGAAGCCGATGACATAGGACTTCATTGAACCATGCTGTTCGTGAGCATGGGAATCATGTGAGTTATGCTCTGCCATCTACATCACCCCCATCAGATAAACGATCGACAGGAGGAAGATCCAGACGACGTCCAAGAAGTGCCAGTACAAGCTGATTACGTTGATTTTACCGCGAGTAACATCGGTAATACCACGTTTTTTCAGTTGGAACATCAGTCCGATCATCCAGATCAGACCCAGCGATACGTGAAGTCCGTGAGTTCCCACGAGGGTGAAGAATGCGCCGGAAGCAGCACTTGTAGTGTAGCTGAACCCTTCGTGAATCATCTCAACAAACTCCGTTACTTCGAGTGCGATAAACGCTGCACCGAGAACGGCTGTAACTGCCAGCCAGCTAATCAGTTGCTTCACTTTACCTTGGTTCATCGCAAGCACTGCAAGTCCACTTGTAAATGAACTTGTGAGCAAGATAAATGTCTCGGCAATAACGCCAGGCATTTTGATCAATTCAGACAATATAGGTCCACCCGCCGTATTGTCACGCAACACAATAAAGGTTGCGAACAATACGGAGAACAGGATAACGTCGGAAATCAGGAAAAACCAGAAACCGAGCAATTTCAATTCTTGTGGATCATGGTGACCATGGTCGTGACCGTGATCGTGACCATGCTTAGCGGCTGCTTGAGCCATTATACCGACCCCCTTAACGACGCTTCGGTACGCTTAATTTCGTCGACCGGAATGTAATAGTCCGTGTCGTATGAGAATGAACGAGCGATCATGCAGATCCCTACGCCAGCGAGTCCGAGAATCGCCATCCACAGCCATCCGAATACAAAGCCGAAGCCGGCGATGAACCAGAAGACGGACATGATAAACGGAATTGCGGAGTTCTTAGGCATATGAATCGGCTCAAGCGGCTGTTCTGGTGGATAGATGCCTTTGGCACGACGTTCTTTCTCTTCCCACCACTCATCAATATCATCTCCGCGCGGTGTAATGGCGAAGTTGTACTCAGGAGCTGGTGAAGGAATCGACCACTCGAGTGTACGACCATCCCATGGATCGCCGGATGCTTTGAGCGTTTTGTATTTGCGAATACCGTCTGCAATTTGTGCAACCTGGAACAGGAACCCGACACCCATCAGGAATGCCCCGATTGTGGATACAAAGTTCAGTTCCCACCAGCCGGTATCCCAGCCGTAGGTGCTCAGACGACGTGTCATACCCATCAGACCTACAGCGTACTGCGGCATGAAGCAGACATAGAAACCAATATTCCAAGTCCAGAAAGCCCATTTGCCCAGTTTCTCTTCAAGTTGGAAACCGAACATTTTTGGCCACCAGTAGTACAGACCCGCGAAGTATCCGAATACTACACCACCGATCAATACTTGGTGGAAGTGGGCAATCAGGAAGTAACTGTTGTGGAACTGGAAGTCAGCAGGTGCAACGGACAGCAGAACCCCCGTCATACCACCGACGATAAAGCATGGAATAAATGCGATTGTCCATAACATCGGGGTGGCCATGCGAATCCGTCCACGATACATCGTAAACAGCCAGTTGAAGATTTTAACCCCTGTCGGAATCGCAATCAACATCGTTGTTACAGCGAAGAAGGCATTAACATCCGCTCCCGAACCCATCGTGAAGAAGTGATGCGCCCATGTGAAGAAGGACAGGAAGCTAATGATTAACATCGCAAATACCATCGATTTGTAACCAAACAATTTTTTCTTCGAGAAGGTACTTACAATCTCGGAGAACACACCGAATGCCGGCAAGACTACAATGTATACCTCAGGGTGACCCCACATCCAGATCAAGTTAATATACATCATCGGGTTACCGCCCAAATCAAGCGTGAAGAAATGCGCCCCGCCGAATCGATCCAGGAAGAGCAATGCAAGTGTCACAGTCAAGATTGGGAATGCAAACAAGATGATAATACAAGTGGAGAATACCGACCATGTAAACATCGGCATTTTCATCCATCTCATGCCTGGCGCACGCATTTTAATGATGGTAACCAGGAAGTTGATACCGGTAGCCAGGGAACCGATACCCGATATCTGTATACCCCATATATAGAAGTTCTGCCCTACCCCCGGACTGTGTGACAGCTCCGATAGAGGCGGGTAACTCAGCCATCCTGCATCAGGTGAACCACCGATAACGAAGGACAGGTTAAACAGCATCGCTCCCAGGAAGAATAACCAGAAGCTTAGTGCATTCAGGAACGGAAATGCGACGTCCCTTGCCCCTATTTGAAGAGGCACAATTACGTTAAACAAACCGAACATAAACGGCATCGCCATGAACAGGATCATGATGGTACCGTGAGTCGTAAAGACTTGGTTATAATGTTCAGGATGCAAGAAATCCATGTTAGGCATAGCTAGCTGAAGACGCATCATCAGCGCATCGACACCACCACGGAACAACATGATGATGGAAGCAATGATATACATAATACCGATCTTTTTATGATCGACGGTTGTTAACCAGTTACGCCAGAGCCAGCCCCATTTTTTGAAATAAGTCAGCACCGCTACGATGGTAATCATCGTAATCCCGATGGCCACGTCCGCACCATAAATCAGCGGGTCACCGGTAACGAAAAACTCCGATGCAAACTCCTTAAGTCTCTCTAACATTGGGGGCCTCCTTTCGAATCTTTAGTTAGCACTCTTGTCCACTTCAGTGGACACATTTTTTGAGGCGCCTGAAGCTTCTTCCGAAGTTCCATGATTATGAGCGCCTGAACCCTCGACAACATACTTGGTCACAATGTCTTGGAACAATCCTTCAGGGAAGGAAGAATAATAAGCGACATTGCTTGTTCCCGGTTCCGCCAATGTGTTATACGTCTCTTGTGTCAGCGGCTGGGATTGTAGTTTCACTTCATCTACCCATTGTTTGAATTCTTCATCTGATGTTGCATTGACGTCGAAACGCATTTGGGCAAAATGTTCACCAGTAAAGTTGGCACCTGAACCGAAGTAAGTTCCTTCGTGATCAGCTTGCAAATACAAGGTCATCGCCATACCCGACATCGTATAAATTTGTCCACCAAGCTGCGGAATCCAGAACGAGTTCATCGGTGAATCCGCAGTAAGCTCAAATTTCACGGGCCGGTCTGCCGGAATATTCAACGTATTGACCGTTGCAATGCCTTGCTCAGGATACATAAACAACCATTTCCAGTCCAGTGAAGATACTTGAATGGTAATGGGTTCTTTCTCAGAAGCCAGCGGCTTCGAAGGTTCCAAATCATAGGTATAGCGTACAGTTACAATTGCAAGCAAACCAATGATAACAATTGGAACCGTCCACCAGATAGCCTCAGCTTTGGTACTATGAGCCCAGTTCGGCTCATAAGCAGCTTTATTGTCCGGCTTGTCGCGGTAACGCCAAACGATTACAGCAGACAAAATCAACACAGGCACGATAACGATCGCACAAAGAATCGTCGAAATGACAATCAAATCTCTCTGCGAGGCGCCAATAGGTCCCTTCGGATCCAGAACAACGTACTGCCCGCCTGCCAGCATTGGCCAGACAATCAATGCAATTGTAACCAACGTCAGGACAACCGGAATAATAATCCGGGCTAGCGACCTAGGTTTCTTGTTCATCTTGATCCCCTCTCCTTAAATTCGCTCATACTGAAAAATCAGTATACTACTCTCTTCCTTCTAAAGATATCAGAAATGAGCAACTTTTTTGTTCTTGTTAACAAATTTGTCGATTTTACACCTTAAATGTGTGAATTTTTTCTCACAAATCGCTTGCACACTTGATATTTCTCCATTGTAATCATTACACTTCGAGTCACAAAATAAAACCCTTTGCAGTCCCGTTGAATAGTATCAACGAATCCACAAAGGGCTTTATTGACTGGATTCCGGGTACTCATCCAGTCTTATTATGAACGAAAGACCGCCAGATTATAATTAATCGGCTCCTTCGTCTTCCCGGCGTGTATGAACAAGACCAATCGATTTGGCGATCACATAAATAAACACACTACCTACCAGAAAACCAATTCCGACCATCAAGCCAAGATTACGGTCATTAAAATCGTTCAGGTTAATCAGGCACATAACCACTCCTGTAATGAGAGCAATCCAGGCCAGAACTGTCATCGTCAACACTGCGCGCCGCATATTCTTGTCTTTGCGCTCCAATTGGCTTACCATTGCTGTCTTCGATGCCATAGTAAACACTTCCTTTTCCCTTTTTGTAAGTGCTTTCCTAATACCAATATACCACATCAGTATGATTTTTAGTCAACAAATGTTCAAATTTATTTCGCAATTTGGACACTTTATTTTAATTTAAGCTGTTGACAAACACTTATTTATCTTCTTGTTATGTATAACCCAAAAACAACCTCTTCATAACAGGAATGAGGTTTAACCTTATGAAAGCTTTATGAACATGTCTTATTCCCATAAAAACCAGAACAAAAAAACGGCGATTCGGATAAACCGAATACGCCGTCTTTTATCTTTACCTATAGTGCAGCGAAAGATCATTCCAACTAGTTACGCGTTTCCAGCCAGTTGTTCTTGATCACATTTTGATACCAGTAAAAACTCTCCTTCGGTGTTCTAACCAGCGAGCGATAGTCCACATGAACAAGACCAAAGCGCATCCGGTATCCTTCTGCCCATTCAAAATTGTCCATCAGAGACCACGCCATATATCCCTTCAGGTTAATGCCATCGTTAATAATCCGGTGAATTTGGGCTAAATGCTGTTCATAGTAAGAGATCCGGCGATCATCATTGATCTTGCCATTGTCCAGATCATCATTGATGCAAGCACCGTTCTCGGTGATATAGACATCGACGTTTCCATACTTTTGCAAATAATGCATGAACTCATACAGCCCACGGGATTCGATCGGCCAACCAATATCCGTTTTGGTCAGTCCCATATCCACTTCTTCCGACTGCAAAGCTCCTGCCTCCGGATTGAAGCGATTGATTCCCATGGTGTAATAGTTAATGCCCAGCAAGTCAATCGGCTGCGAGATGATCTCCATATCGCCTTCCTGAATCGGCACTGTAGCACCTGCTTGTGCAAACCAATCGACAATGAATTGCGGATAGGTACCTTTGTAGATCGGATCAAGGAACCAGTCTGTGTTGAGCGCGATGGAGCGGTCGCATGCCGCCTGATCCTCAGGTGACTTGCTGTAAGGCTCAGCCCAGCACACGTTTGGTGCAATACCGATCTGTCCCGTTATGCCGAGCCTGCGGAAGGATTGCACCGCTTTACCATGAGCAACAAGCAGTCCATGGGCCACATTAAGGGATGTCTGCAGATCCTTGTTCCCCGGTGCATGAACCCCCAACAGATTGGACAGGAATGCGATACACCACGGTTCATTAAACGTCAGCCAAAATTTGATTTTGCCAGTGAACTCTTTGAAGATAACTTCTGCATATTTAACAAACGCATCGACGGTTCTGCGGTTTCCCCAGCCCCCGTCATCCTCCAGCACTTGTGGAAGATCCCAGTGATACAGTGTGCAGAAAGGCTCGATGCCTGCCTCTAGCAGCTTGTCCACGAAGCGGTGGTAAAAGTCCAGACCTTCGCGATTGATCTCACCATCTCCGTCCGGTATAATACGCGGCCAGGCAATAGAGAATCGGTACGTGTTGATACCAAGTTTCTTCATCAGCTCAATATCTTCTTCATAACGGTGGTAACTGTCGCAAGCGACATCCCCATTGTCCCCATTAAATACTTTACCAGGTGTACGTGCAAATGTATCCCAGATGGATACTCCGCGTCCGCCTTCCTGTGCTGCTCCTTCTATTTGATAGGAAGCTGTAGCTGTTCCCCAGCGAAAATCTTGCGGAAATTGAAAAATAGTCATTGGTTTCTCCCTCGTCTCCTCATGATACGCGGACGGTCTGTCCTGCGGTCATGGATAAAGTAATTACATAATCCCCTTGCGGTGTTAGCTCAGCCTGTTGCTGCTCCTCGTTATCCACCCGCAGCACATGTGCGCTTCGAATGGTCACCGAACCATCACGTTCAGCCTTGATTTCGGCAGAAACCAATTGGCTGTCCGCCCACTCCATGGATAATGTATAGCCACCTCGCGCACGTAAACCTGATACACTTCCTTGTGTCCATTCCTCGGGCAGGGCTGGCAGCAAATGCAGTTCATTCAGATGGCTCTGCAGCAGCATCTCGGCAATCCCGGCAGTACCTCCGAAGTTGCCGTCAATCTGGAATGGTGGATGGTCATCGAACAGATTGGGATGAGTTGACCGGGCCAGCAGTGTACGCACAAACTGATGCGCCTGCCTGCCGTCAAGCAGACGTGCATACAGATTGATCAACCATGCGCAGCTCCATCCGGTATGCCCGCCCCCCTGCGATATGCGACGTTCAAGCGATATGCGTGAAGCCTCAACAAGCTCAGGTGTATGGATTCGATTGATCTGTTCTCCAGGATACAGGCCATACAGATGGGACACGTGACGATGTCCTGGCTCCGATTCAGCGAAGTCCTTAAACCATTCCTGCAGCTGCCCTTCACTGCCAATCCGGAACGGATATAACCTGCTCAGACTGTTCTCCAACTCGTTGACCAATGCCTGGTCGACCCCAAGTGTTCCCGCTGCTTCAATACATCTGGAGAACAATTCACGAATCAATGTCATATCCATCGTCGACGCCATCGAAATGCTGCGAGCTTCTCCTTCTTCTGTCAGGAACTTGTTCTCCGGAGAGGTTGAAGGAGCAGTAACCAGATAACCATCCGGTCCTTCAATCAGCCAATCCAGACAGAAGAGAGCCGCCTCCTTCATGACCGGATAAGCACGTTCTTGAAGAAAGTCTTGATCACCGGTAAATAGGTAATGCTCCCACAGATGGGATGTCAGCCAGACACCACCCAT
This sequence comes from Paenibacillus xylanilyticus, assembly GCF_047246825.1. Lineage (GTDB taxonomy): Bacteria > Bacillota > Bacilli > Paenibacillales > Paenibacillaceae > Paenibacillus > Paenibacillus xylanilyticus_B. The sequence continues at coordinate 92,812 of NZ_JBFOLB010000007.1, forward strand.
CGGCCAGAATGCCCAGCTGGCATCTCCGCCTGTAGGTGTTGTCGTTCTCCAGATATCCACGTTGTGGTGGGCTGTCCATCCACGCGCGCCGTACAAAATGCGAGCCGTTCTTCGCCCAGTGTTACTGAGGTCCTCCAACATGCTGAATAGCGGTTCATGACATTCGCTCAGATTGCATACTTCTGCTGGCCAGTAGTTCATCTCGGTATTGATATTGATTGTATAATCACTGTGCCAAGGCGGCTCAACCTGATGATTCCATATGCCCTGCAGATTAGCCGGCTGGGTGCCTGGCCGCGAACTGCCCATTAACAGATATCTGCCATATTGAAAATAAAGAGCTTCAAGCCCGGGGTCTTGAACTCCAGACTGGTAAGCTATAAGTCGCTCATCGGTAGGCAGCTCCCCATTAGGCGTGGATCCCAGATCAAGACTGACACGTGAAAATAAAGACTGATGATCAGCCTCATGACGAATACGCAGACTTTCATGACCCAAGCTCATCGCTTTGGCTATGACATCTTTACAGCCTTGTTCCAGCAACTGCTCATCCTTGGTTGGCATAACATCGTAATTCTCGAAAGCCGTAGCTGCCGCCAAGTAAAATACGACCTGTTTAGCTCCCTGTATATGAAGCTTGCCATCCATAGTAAAAACCTTTGCCTCTTTTCCGATTACAGTAACGGCCAAACGAACCGCGTATGCGGTCCCCCGATCCTCTTCATAGATAACCGATTCGGGATGGTCCCGGAAATAGTTCGATTCCACATGACTTGGACAACGACTGAACATCGTCACTGCGTTTTCTGAATCCTGGGTTGTGTACGGATGCGGGCTGTCCAAATGAGCAATGGCATTCACAGCTCCGTCCCGATCAGCCGTAAGCGTACATACCATCAGATCATCCGGGGCACTGGTATACACCTCACGAACAAAACGAACGCTTTCATAGGAATAACTCGTCTTAACGATTCCGGATTCCAGGTCAAGTTCACGTTCAAACTCTTCATAATCCTGCTCTCGAAGCTCCTCCTGCTCTATCATGAAATGACCCATCGGTTGGTAGGCTTCTACATCGCGACCCAGCATTTCACGGTTCAGAAGCTCTTCAGCCTCACTATATTGTCCTGACATAATGAGTTCGCGGGTTTGCTTCAAGTACCGCTGGCTGCTGTACTGAATGGTGTCACGCGGAAAACCCGACCACAGGGTATCCTCGTTTAACTGGATACGCTCTTCGGCTGCACCTCCGTACACCATACCTCCGAGTCGTCCGTTCCCAATAGGAAGGGCTTCTTCCCAGCGGGTGGCGGGTTGTCGATACCATAGACGATTTATTTTTGTTTTCTCATTGAATGGGGACATAAAATAACTCCTCTTTATGAATCATCTATTATTTTTATAGTAAACACTAAAACGTTTTCGGATACTACATTATGTAAGAGTTATTTCGTATCCACTGGCTCTTTGCATGGTCAAACCCGCTGCTCTAACAGCCTTAAACTGAAAGTGCTTTCAGTAAGAAAAGTATATTGGATTTATATATCTGCGTCAATGTAAAACATCACAAGAAAAAGCAAGAAAGAGACCCTGAATCAGGGCCTCTTTCTTGCAATGAATGAATTCCCATCCACCACGCTTATATTACTTCACTTCTTTGCCTGTCCACAGAGAGATACGGTCTTTAACCCATACCGTATATTGTTTCTCCATTTCCACTGCACCAGCTTTGTCCAGCTCAGCGAGGAAATCATCATACACTTTATCGAAGTTCGCTGGCGAGGTCAGAACGGCTTCAGGAATCCGTTTGCGTACGATATCCTGAGTTTTTTGGAACGTTACGTCATAATCTGTACCTGTAGGCACGGACATATTATATAATGCTCCCCATTCTTTGAGTGGAAGTTCTTCTTCAGACGGGAAGAACTCTTTCCACGTTGTAATGCCATAGGCTTTGAGCGTTTCTTTCTCAGCCGCTGTATAACCAGCGATAATCTGCTCAGGGAAGTTGGTTGTGTAATAGTTATCTGTTGAATCCTTCACACCATCACCATATCTTGCACTAAAGACATTGTACAGACCAATACCTGTTTCTTTGCTGAAGTTGGAATTGTCATTGGTCTTACGATCCTGGACTTCATCCGGAATGACACGTTTGCCATCCACTACATTGTAGTGCTGGCCCTCGATTCCCCAGTTTCGGAGCACTTGACCTTCGTCCGAAGCGAGCCAGTCCATAAATTTGATAATACGTACTGGATCTTCCGCAGAAGTAGTAATTCCGATTCCGTAGCCATCAAATCCGGTTGGCTGGAACGAATGGTCGACGATATCTTCGTTCAGGGATACAGAGAAGTGAGCGTACGTGCTGTCATCCTTGCCAGCACCTTTCAATGCATTTTCAGCTTCTTGATAGTTCCACTCTTGGTCAATCAGACCGAGTACACGGCCGCTGGCAATTTTAGATTTGTATTGGTCGTCTTTTTGAACAAATGTATCTTTGTCAAGCAGTCCTTCATTGTACATTTTGTTCAACCAACGGAAATATTCTTTTTCTTCTGGACGTTTGTAGTGCAGCATCGCTTCATAGGTTTCTGGATTGACATAGTATTCACCGTCATCCGGAGCTCCTGTTGCCTGGAATGCCGGGTTGGTTACCGTAATCATGATTTTCCAGTCATCCGCATTCAATGTCAGTGGAATGGTAGGTTGTCCATCAATCGTTGGATGTTTCTCATAATAAGCTTTCAGTACATTTTCGTAATCCTCAAGTGTTTTTACCTCAGGATAGCCGAGCTCTTTCAAAACCTTTTGTTGAATTTCGAACCCGCCTGTTGCATCAAACGTCATATTATCTACACCCATATTGGTTGGGATCGTGTAGATTGCTGGATCTTCCGTGCTGTATTTCAAACGATTCATCTGATCGCCATAGATTTTTTTCAAGTTCGGTGCATGCTCCTCGATCAGATCCGTGAGGTCAAGCATCGCACCCGCATCCACGAGCTTAGACAAGTTACCTTTTGGGAAAATGATATCCGGATAATCGCCACTGGCAGCCATGAGAGATATCTTTTGCTCGCCGCCATTGTTTACATCATATTCCGCTTCAATCGTAACGCCTGTTTGCTTCGTAATTTCTTTGCCGACTGCATCTTGCATCTTGTTCCAAGTTGGACTTGCATCAGCACCAAAAAACGTGACTGTAATCGGATCAGTTCCACTGGACTCTCCGGAAGAGGAATCCTTGCTTCCCGAATTTCCGCAACCAGCAGTAACCAACAGCGCACTTGCGAGCATCAACATTGCAAAAGTCTTAGGTGTATTGCCTTTCATTTTGCCTCTCATTGTCTAGTTCCCCCTATTATTATGAAGGTTTTATCTGTATAACAGGCTGAAGCCTGCGAATACCACATTTGAAGCGCATTTCTGTATGCGCTTACCGAAATAACATTTCACACTTTTCGCAAACATTTAAAACGTTGTACATTTAAATTACTAACTCTCATTTAACAACGGTAAAACGTTTTCGAAAACTGATTTAAAACGCTTACTGAAAGTGCTTACATCAATGATTATATGCTATCCTACCCGTTCCGTCAACAACAAAAAAAGGCCTTTCTGATAGGCCTCTTTTTGTAAATGAAAAGCTATATTTTCACAGGTTATTTCCAGCGTTGTTTCATTATTTCACATCTTTACCAGTCCACAGAGCAACACGTTCCTTCACCCATACGGTGTACTGTTTCTCCATCTCCACTGCACCTGCTTTGTCCAATTCAGCTAGGAGGCTGTCGTAGACTTGGTCAAAGTTTTCCGGCTTCGCAAGAATTGCCTCCGGAATACGTTTACGGATAATATCCTGTGTTTTCTGGTAGGTTACGTTGTAGTCGGTATCTGATGGAACCGGCATATTGTATGCAGCGCCCCAGTCTTTCAGCTTCAGTTCATCTTCAGATGGGAAGAAGTCCTTCCATGTAGTTATGCCATATGCTTTTAGCGTTTCCTTCTCAGCTGGAGTATAACTTGCCTGGATCTGCTCAGGGAAGTTCGTAGTGTAATAGTTATCCGTAGAATCTTTCACGCCGTCACCGTATCTTGCACTGAAGATATTGTACAATCCAATTCCAGTTTCTTTGGTAAAGGCTGAGTTATCATTGATTTTGCGATCCTGTACTTCGTCAGGAATAACACGCTTGCCGTTTTCAACGTTATAGTGTTGCCCTTCGATACCCCAGTTTCTCAATACTTGACCTTCATCTGAAGCGAGCCAATCCATGAATTTGATAATACGCACCGGATCTTTAGCCGTCGTAGAAATTCCGATTCCATAGCCGTCAAAACCGGTAGGCTGGAACGTATGATCTACAATATCTTCGTTCAGAGATACGGAGAAGTGAGCGTATGTGCTGTCATCCTTGCCCGCTGATTTAAGAGCATTTTCAGCTTCACCATAGTTCCAGTCTTGGTCAATCAGACCAAGTACACGACCACTGGCAATTTTGGATTTGTATTGGTCGTCTTTTTGAACAAATGTATCTTTGTCCAGCAGTCCTTCATTATACATTTTGTTCAACCAACGGAAATATTCTTTTTCTTCTGGACGTTTGTAGTGCAGCATCGCTTCATAGGTTTCCGGGTTTATATAGTATTCACCGTCATCCGGAGCACCTGTTGCCTGGAATGCCGGGTTCGTTACGGTAATCATGATCTTCCAGTCATCCGCATTCAATGTCAGTGGAATGGTTGGCTGTCCATCAATCGTTGGATGTTTCTCATAGTAGGTTCTCAATACGTTTTCGTAATCCTCAAGTGTTTTTACTTCCGGATATCCGAGCTCTTTCAACACTTTTTGCTGAATTTCGAATCCGCCACCAGCATCAAAAGCAATATTATCTACACCCATGTTCGTTGGAATCGCATAAATGGATTGGTCTTCCAGGCTGTATTTCAAACGGTTCATTTGATCGCCATAGATTTTTTTCAGGTTTGGTGCATGTTCTTCAATCAGATCGGTAAGATCAAGCATTGCGCCTGCATCAACTAGCTTCGATAAATTCCCTTTAGGAAAGATAATGTCAGGGTAATCACCGCTGGCAGCCATCAAAGGTATTTTCTGATCTCCGCCATTATTCACATCGTACTCTGCCTCAATTGTAACACCTGTTCGTTTGGTAATCTCTTGGCCCACTGCATCCTTCATATTGTTCCAGTTTGGACTTGCATCTGCACCAAAGAATGTAAACGTGATCGGACTGGTTGTATCCCCTGTATCCTCTGGTGTTTCCGAAGCGGTAGTACCTCCTCCACAGCCTGCCGTGATGGCAAGTGCACTTGCGAGCAGAAGCATTGCGAATGTTTTTGGTGTTTTGCCCTTCATGTATAATCCCCCTTATGGATAAAATGAAGCTATCTATTGTATAACAGGCTGGCCTGCACATACCGGAAAGAACTGAATGTAAATCATTTGTTTTTAATACATTAAAAGCGCTTACTTCTTAACTTGAAGTTTTCCTCATCACTCTATAAATCTGATGTCACTCTCTTTTTCAAACTTGAATGAAAAGCCGTTTTGAACTGTCATACCACAGATGTAAGTGCTTTCATATTTGCATCATAATCCCTCTACAAGTCCTTGTCAATAGTGAATTCATAAAATTGAAAACGTTTTTTAGAAAACGTTTTAGACATAAAAAAAGAACCCAGGTAACTGGGTTCTCCTCGTTCAAAAATAAACGATACACTTGGCTGATTATTGGCTCGCTTCACCGTTCCACAATTTAACACGGTTTTGGACAAGCTCGGTGTATTGTTGTTCCATTTCTTCTGCTCCAGCTTTGTTTACTTCCGCAATCATTCCATCGTAGATGCTGTCAAATTGATCCGGGGAACTGAGAATAGCTTCCGGAATTCGTTTACGGATAATATCCTGCGTTTTCTGGAAGATGACGTTGTAATTGGAGTCACCTGGAGTTGGCAAATTGTATGCCGCTCCCCATGGCTTAACCGGGAACTCATCTTCACTTGGGTACAGGTCTTTCCAAGTTGTAACACCATATGCTTTCAGTGTTTCTTTCTCTGGCTCGGAATATGCTGCTACGATCTGTTCAGGGAAATTCGTCGTATAGTAGTTATCCGTTGAATCCTTAACTCCGTCACCATAGTGACCCGACATATTGGTGTATAGACCAATACCAGTCTCTTTTTGGAATACGGCAGCATTGTTTGTCTTTTGATCCAGAACGTCGGCAGGGATAACGCGTTTGCCATCCTTCACTTCATAGTGTTTGCCTTCAATTCCCCAGTTCATCAGCACTTGACCTTCTTCAGAAGCCAGGTAATCGAAGAATTTAATCGTACGCACTGGATCCGGATTTGTCGTTGTAATACCTACACCCCAACCGGATACGAAGCCCGTATCCTGATAGGAATGATCCTTGATATCTTCAGACAGCGTTACCGGGAAGTGTGAATATGTTGCTTCAGGCTTGCCTGCCGCTTTCAATGCGTTCTCCGCATCGGAATAACCCCAATCCTGGTCAATAACACCAAGGACACGTCCACTTGCGATTTTGGATTTGTACTGGTCTGTTTTTTGTACGAAACTGTCCTGATCAAGCAATCCCTCGTTGTACATTTTGTTCAACCAACGGAAATACTCTTTTTCCTCTGGACGTTTGTAGTGAAGCATCGCTTCATATGTTTCCGGATTGATGTAGTATTCACCGTCATCCGGTGCACCCGTTGCCAAGAAAGCCGGGTTCGTTACCGTGATCATGATTCTCCAGTCATCTGCGTCCAAGGATAACGGGATCGTAGGTTGACCATCAATCGTTGGGTGCTTCTCTTTGTAAGCCTTCAGCACATTTTCAAAATCCTCGAGTGTACGCACCTCAGGATAGCCCAGCTCTTTCAGCACACGGTGCTGAATACCGAACCCGCCGCCTGCATCAAAGTACTTCTGGTCTACCGCATAATACGTCGGCAGCACATAAATGGCCTGATCCTCATTACTGTATTTCAACCGGTCCATGTAATTACCATACAGCTTCTTCAGATTGGGAGCATACTGGTCAATCAGATCTGTCAGATCCAACATCGCTCCTGCATCTACCAGTTTGCTAAGCTCTCCTTTTGGTGACACGATATCGGGATAATCACCGCTCGCTGCCATTAAGGATATTTTGTCCTGACCACCGCTGACGGCAAACTCACCGTTAAGTGTTACTCCTGTTTTCTCCGTGATAACCTGGCCGACCTCATCCTTCATGCCATTCCAGTTTGGACTGGGATCGACGCTAAAAAAACTGAATGTGAGCGGAGACGTGTCACCACTTGTGTCTTTAAACGACGTTTCGCCGCCAGTTCCTCCGCCACCACAACCTGCGAGCAAAGACATCGCAAGTACAGGAGCCAGTGCCCCTTTCATTTTAAAACCTGCCATTATGGTAATCCTCCCTGATTCATATGTCTGTCTTGTCCGGGACTTTTTTGTCCCTGTCTATAGCTTCATGAATGCCGCTCCGCAGCCCTATACGGTGAGGCGCAAACCAATGGATCACGCCTCGGGCATCTGATGCTTTTTTTTAGTTTACGGCTGCTCTTTTTGGCAGCTCTATAATGTTGTTTATGCTTTTACTGCACCCAGTGTCATACCACCTACAAAGTACTTTTGCAGGAATGGATATACAACCAGGATTGGAACGGTAACGACAATCGTAATGGCCATCTTGATTGATTCTGGTGAAATCTGTGTCATCTGCTGTGCCATGTCATTGGCATTCCGTCCAGCGCCAGAACCTTGCTGCGTACTCTGCAGCACTTTCATCAGCTCATACTGGAGTGTTGTGAGATGTGCCTTGGAACCGTTGTACAGATACGTATCAAACCATGCGTTCCATTGGCCTACTGCCAGGAACAATGCAATCGTTGCAAGTACCGGCTTACAGAGCGGCAAGATGATTTTGTAGAAAATCTTAAAGTCATTTGCACCGTCCAGTTTTGCGGATTCCTGCAGCGCATACGGCAGTCCGTCAATGAATGAACGGATGATGAATACGTTGAATGCACTGATCATGCCTGGCAATACATATACCCAGAATGTACCGATCAGGTTCAGGTCACGCATCAGGATGTACACCGGAATCAGACCACCGGAGAAATACATCGTGAGTGCCAGTGTAGTCGATACGAACTTTCTCAATTTGAAGTCAGGACGGCTCAGTGTAAAGGCGATCATGGATGAACTGATCAGACCGAGCAGTGTACCTACAATCGTACGCAGGATGGAAATCTGCAGACCCTGCAGCAGCCCGTCATATTGGAAAATCGTTTTGTAGTTTTCCAGCGTGAATTCCCGCGGCCACAAGTATATTCCGCCACGTACAGTATCGGTTGAGTTGTTCAGCGAGATCGCAAGCACGTTCAGGAATGGATACAGCGTTACGACCAACACCAGCGCCATCGCGATATAATTGAATATATCGAACAGTTTATCGCCCCGTGTAGCATTGAATGATTTGTTCGCCATAATGTTTCCCCCTCCCTACATAATGCTTTCTTTGGTGAATTTTTTGAACAACCCGTTCGCTGTAAACAGAAGGATGATACTGACAACGGAGTTGAATATACCTATGGCTGTACCATATGAGAATCGTCCCATATTCAAACCATAATTGAGCGCGTAGAGATCAAGGACTTCCGAGTAGTCTAATACCAGACTGTTTTGCAGCAACATCTGCTTCTCGAAACCGATACTGATCAAGTGTCCAATGGACATGATGAATAGTACAGAGATCGTAGTACGAATGCCTGGCAGTGTGATGTGCCACATTTGTCTCCAGCGGTTAGCTCCGTCGACACGTGAAGCCTCGTACAGTTCCTGGTCAATACCTGTAATCGCAGCCAGATAGATGATGGCGTTCCAGCCCGTTTCTTTCCACATATCTGAAGCGGTTACAATGTACCAAAACAGGTTCCCCTTCGCCATGAATTGGATCGGCTGATCAATAATATTCAGGCCCAGCAGAATGTCGTTGACAATCCCTCCATCGGTGGAGAGCATCTTGGTAATGATCCCGGCTACAACGACCCAGGATACAAAGTGAGGCAAGTAGGACACGGTTTGGACCGTCCGCTTGAATAGCATGCCCTTCATTTCGTTCAATAGAATTGCAAAGAAAATCGGCACGACAAAACCGACAATCAGCCCCATTAAGCTCATTGCAAGTGTGTTTCTTAGTACCAGATAGAACCGTTCATCACTAAACAGCTCTACAAAGTGTTTAAAACCAACCCACTCTTGTTCGCCGAATGATCTGGCCGGTTTATAATTTTGGAAAGCCATCGTCCATCCCCATAGTGGCAGATAGTTAAATACAAAAACCCAAACTACGAATGGCAGTGACATGAGATAGAGATATTTCTGCTGCTTGATGCTATCCCAAATTCCGTTCCGCCGTCTCTTCGCTGGCGGCTTGGGGTTACTGCTTCTTTTCGCGGAAGCGGATTTTTTTGTTAGCGTTTCCATCTCCGTTCCCCCTCCTCTGTTTTATAGATCAATCATACCTGATAGAGCGTTTTCAAAATACCATCTGGATTTTAGAGAAAATCATATAAAAATTAGATATCTCCCCATCTAATTCGACATCATCCGATTAAAATCGGATAATTTAAGCCCTTTCATCTACAATATCCGCCATAAAAAGGTATAAACAATTGATAATGTTAATTTACGAAAACGTTTTACGGAAATCGTTTACTTCCTATTTTAGAGAATGAAAAAAGGACCTGAAACAGGTCCCGGCACTTACAATGTAAATTGAATGGTCTGCAGCTTGACGATGCCTAATAATTCACCCACTGACACGGCAGCTTCAGGTTTGAATTGATCTCCCAGCAGGTAAGCGACCATCTCCTGAAACAGGTAGGCGGCCTCGGGACGTTTCATCATGGAGACATCGGCAAACGGGAATGACGATACAAGCACACTACCCTGCCCCACCTTAGCCTCAAAGGCATATGCCAGACGTTTGGCCCTGTGAAAATGATCAATCACTTCGATTAATGGTCGCACCCCGTTCAACGAATCAAGGCATATGGCAGGAATGCCATTCACCAGATGATACCAATGCCAATCCGAAGCCTGATCATGGGGGAAATTGCCCAGCAAAGGTACATGCTTCTGCAAGTTCATCCCCATCGTTGCTCCAGGCTGTGTTGCAAACATGAGATAATTCCAGAATACAGGCAGATACTTGGTGTCTACCGCATCATATAGTTCATCCGGTTTGACGTGAAGCCAGACATGTCCACCATTCATCAAATAATCGAGGACATTGGGTGTTAGTGAGGAAGTAATCACCAGATCCATCTCATCTTGACTGAGCAGTTCCTTCCCATCCAGAACATTCACCTGATTATGATTCGAATCTAGTAGAAATGGCTGCAGCTCCTTCACGCTGTTCCAAATCCGGTGAGATTGATCGTGAAGATGATAGAGAGGAAACGACCAACCATGCCATACGTTGGCAGCCATGCGCTCCGAATGACCCGATCTTATCTCAGCTTCAATGTGAAAGGCAGCCGCACCCTGATGGGGTGCATGAATGGTCAGACGCCCAATCGAAACAACAGAGCCACAGCTGATGTCCCCACATGCCCACTCGCCTTCGTCCTCGATTATATTATTGCAGATCAGTCTCCAATGTATGGATGCATCCATAATCGGCTGCTGTCCATAATGGGATATACTCGCTTCAATGTGAATGGGCTCTCCTGCATAGAAGGTCCGCTGACTGCATCCCAGTAACAGTACAACGCTTGCATTACACTGCCTGAATGCTGCTGGCTCCGTTATCCCCTTGCTCTCCCAGAAAACATCCAGTAAACCCGTTGTTGCATGCCCCTGTCCGGGGAAGTCACGAATATCAAGCAATTGTATGCCCGCTGCATCCGATGTCCGCCGGACACGCTCCATCGCTTCCTTTAACGACCGAATCAGATGTATTCCACTGGCGTATTGAAAGGATTCCACATCAGCATCCAAACCTTTGCGTAACAATGATTCCTCGATTGATTCCAGCCAGCTCGGACGCAGGACTCCTGTGTATTTCTCCTTCTCCTGGGGACGTACATACATGGTGAACTGGGCATGTTCATGTCCAATGACGGGATAGTCCGCAAGTCGGGTGACATCATGGTAATCCAGAGTAGTATCCGGTACCGCAGACAGCTCCGACTCCAGTGGAGGATGCCAGTTCAGCGACTGGATGTAATAATCTGCACCTCGTCCTTGAGCCGGCAGCTGACCAAACCCTGTATTATCCGTATACAGCCGGGTTGGATCAAGGGAACGAGCCAGTTCCACCAATTCATTCAGTTCAGGGTGACCATTAGGCCCAATTAGTTCATTCCCCATCGAGAACATGACAAAGGACGGATGTGTGTGCAAAGAGTGTAATAACCCCTTCAATTCACGGGTCAAAAATGTCATGATCTCTGCTGGTGCGGTCACATCACGGTTTTCAAACCAACGCGACCAGTGGGGAAGTTCAGCCTGGACTAACATGCCTTCTTCGTCCGCTGCCTCCCAGAACGGGCGGGGTGCACTCCAGCCATGCAGACGCACATGATTGAAACCGTATGACTTAGCCGTACGAAACTGCTGTACATAATGCTGCTTGTCCCAGACCGGATAACCCGTTAGCGGGAAAATGCAGCAATCCACGTAGCCGCGCAAGAAAACAGGCACATTGTTCAACTCAAGCTTTTTTCCATTCGCTCTGAAAGAACGCATCCCAAATGTTCGTTCCACCCGATCCAGTTCCTGCTTCTCATCATGCAAGGAAACAGCGAGCTGATACAACATCGGGGATTCATCCGACCACAGTGCTATGTCTTTTTCCTGCCCAAGCTCCAGCTCCCATTGCAACCTCCCACAATTACCATCTAATAACGTCTCTTCAACGGGATGAGACATCAAATCGATACTACGGCTCTGTCGGGTAAACCAACTTCCGTCAGGGTGCCTGATATCCATATGAAGTTGATATGCACGAGATTTCGCCGAGGCGTTAACGCTTACATCATACTGTATCGTTATGATCCCTTTCTCAGCATCCGTCTGGATATGCAATTGCTGAATTCGACAAGGCGGCAGCTGGTACAGATAAGCCCCACCGGTAATACCGCCCCACGCTGTAGCCGTATGAATAGAATGAATATGACTGCCAGCCAAAGGCAGTTTCATGGTGTTATCCACACGCAGCTCCAGCCGATTCACCTTTCCCGAATGGATTAGCGATGTAATATTCCATTCTTGCGCAGCGAGCAGACTGTCCTGCTGCCCTGCATGATGCCCATTTACCCAGAGGTCTGATGTCCACCTTACTCCCTCAAGTCTAAACACATACTGGCAGTCCGTCTCTGACGCTGTGAGATCCACGTTAGTTGCATACCAGGCAGCACCTTCATATTCACGTACTTTGGTCCATGTATCCATCCTGTGATAGTCCGGCTCGTTCCCGTATCCCTGCTCTTCCCAGGAGCCTGGAACCTGAATGTTCCCCCATGCTGAGTCATCAGGATGGGGAGGCCTCTGGTCATTAGCGAGGTCCGGTTCCAGACAGAACTGCCAGGTTCCCTTCAAGTCAAACGTATGTCGAACAGCGTGTACGCCCGGTAATTTCATCTGCTTGTCTCTCCTTGTCTGGAATAAGATACACCCAGTTTATGATGTACAGTCGGAAGGCTCCATTGCTTATTTAAGGAAGACGATGGACTATCTACGGATGAAAAACGAACCAAGATGAATCCGAAAACGTTTTATAAAATATGATGTGTAAAATAGAACTGCATAAACCATGTGAGCCTGCTGCCAATTACACTTCATCAGGCTCTTCGGACTGACCCTTAGACTGGGATCTGGCATGTTTATACGCTGAAGGAGACTCTCCTACGTATTTCTTGAACTTACCGTGAAAATAATCCACGTTGGCGTACCCTACTCTCGCGGCAACCTGATGTACCTTCAATCCTTCGTCAAGCAGTTCCTTCGCTTTTTCCATTCGGACCTTGTCCAAAAATGCGTTGAAATATTCTCCCGTATGGTTTTTGAACAGCTTGCCCAGATAACTGCTGTTGTAGTTAAACACCTCGGCAAGGACCTCCAGCTTGAGATTCTCCCCCGGATTACGCCGGATAAAATCGATCATCTGTTTCAGTACCGTATCCTTGCTGCCACCGCCCATGCGCTGAATTAGCCGCGTCAAATGGCCTTCAGCCATGACCTTCAGATCAGATACCGTTAATTGGTGATACACTTCGTTGATCAGGACGGAATGTTCCTGTGTGATCGATTGCATGTGCTGATTCGATGCAGCCAGCTTATTGATCGCCATAGAAAATACCTGTGAGAACGCTGTTTTGATCGCCTGCTCTGTCCGGTGGTAGGGAACAATTCGTTCTTCAATCTCGGTCAGCACCCGAATGACCGATTCAGTGCTGCGTATGTCGAGTGCATAGTACAGCTTGTCTGCCAGTTCTGACTCCACCGGCTCAGCACTTTCATCCTCAGCTATTATTGATGCAGCGTTTTCATGCGCCGCGAGTTCTTCATTCCATAACATGATACGTTGTTCCGTAAACAAAAAACGTTCTGCAAGCAGTCCGTTGGCCTGTTTATAGGACCTGATAATGTCGGATGTGGTATTCACCGGTTCACCCGCTGCCCCGTACATGACGATGTTCCATTCTCCCAACAAATGCTTCAGCTCATCATAGAGATGCTGGGCAGACTGTGCCGATGTGATCGGCTCCCTGCACAACAAAGCAAGTCCGGAATGATAAGAAAAGACGATCCCCCGATCCTTTTGATCGAAGGCTTCCGCCAATTTGCGTTTGGCTACATTTCCGCGCTGTATATCCGGTGCAGCATGCATCTCAAGCAGTACAACCTGATACTCCGGCCACTTCAATCCAAGTGCATCCTCGTCAATGGGCCCAACACCCTCCAAATTATCAAACAGAAGTGCCTCAATCTGATGCTCCCGATATGCCGTATCTTCACCTGCATGACGTGCCAGCGTCTCCTGTTCACGTGTAAGCACTGTGGCAATACGCTGAAGCTCGCCAATCATTTCTTCTTCATCCACAGGCTTGAGCAAATATCCGTCCACACCGAAACTGATCGCTTTCTTGGCATAATCAAAATCTGCATAACCACTCAGTATTAAAAAATGTGAGCCCGGATGTTGTTTCCGCACCTCTTCGATGACGTCCAATCCGGTCATGCCGGGCATTCGGATGTCTATAATGGTCAGATCAGGCTTAAGCTCATCGAATCGTGTAATGGCCTCACGACCGTTCGCAGCTGTAGCGATGACCTCAAAACCATACTCTTTCCAATCGATGATTGTTGTCAGTCCCTCGCGTATGCTCGGTTCGTCATCTACCAAAAATACTTTATACATGCTGGTCCCCTCCTGAAGGTAAGTCAAAAGAAATCTCTGTTCCTTCCCCATACACACTTGTAATCTGTAATCCGTACGGTTCACCATAGGTCAGCGTCAACCGTTGATGCACATTACGCAGACCAATCCGGCTCTTCTCCTGCTCCTCCGGTCCGCGGATAAATTGCATCACCTCAGCCAGTCGTTCCGGCGTAATGCCTGCACCGTCGTCCTTGACGTGAACCTGTACAATGTCATTTACCAGATGAATCGTTACATTTACATGGACCGTTCCTTCTTTATTTTCCAATCCGTGCACAATGGCATTCTCCACCAAAGGTTGAATGATCAAAGGCGGAATATATATCTTTTCTGCATCAGGATCAATATGAATCTGAAAGGCGAGGCGGTCGCCATAGCGGAATTTCTGAATTTCCAGGTAGGAACTCACCATTTCGAGTTCAGCCTGAAAGGTTGTTTTGCCACTGCCGATTTCCAGGCTTTTACGCATTAGTTTGCCCAGCAGCCTGACGATATTGGCTATCTCAGCCTCCCCTTTGATATGAGCTTTCATTCGAATGGACTCCAGGGCATTAAACAGAAAGTGGGGATTAATCTGACTCGCCATCATTTTCAGTTTAATCTCTTTCTGCGCAATTTCCAATTGGTTGTTCTGCTCGGTCGCTTCAACGACCTGGGTCATCAATTCGTTTATGCTTTTGACCATGTAATTGAATTGTCTGGACAACTGTCCAATCTCATCATTTCCGTCGATTCTGGATGAAACATTCAAGTCCCCCAAGGCAAGCTTGTTCAGATGTTTGCTTAGACGCAGCAGCCTGTTCGATGTAAGAAATGAGATAATGTATACGAGCAAAAGTGCAATGACCAGAACAAGGGAGATAAAAACCATCCCGATCAGACTGATCGTATTGGCATCCTTGACGATATTTTTAGTGGCAAACACCGAGATCACCTTCAAGCTGTTCATACTCGAAACGGGACGCAGCTCATCAATAACGATGTTGGATGGCTCTCCCTGAAAATCGGCTTCCAGTGTTCCTTTGGCCTGATTCTGCAAATCCACGCCAAAATCCAGTTCATCCAGCGTTTTGCCAACCAGCTCGGTATTCTTCGCAGCCACAACGTAGCCCTGCTCATCTGCAATCAGGGTCTCAAACGGTTCCTGCCGCAGCAGTTCGTTCAACTCGTCCTGATTAATTTCAATCATCAGTACTCCCTCAGTACGATATTCGGGAAAGGGTACTTTGCGGACCAGACTGAGCTTGTGCACCGGATTATCTTCCTTGTCCGGAATGTAGAACCATCCCGTACTCGTGGATAGCAGCGCTTTCTGATACCAGTAACTTTCCTTGGTCTTCTCATCCAACGGGATAAACTCCAGATTGTTGATCAGGGTAGGGTTGGCGGAATAAAAACGAATTCCTGCCACCTCACGGTATTGTCGCTTGTATTCCTGAAAATCCTTATAGGCCAAATAAGCAGAAGTCAGTTCCATCACGCTGGTATAGCGTTTGTTCACAATCTCCTTCAGTTCGTTATTGAACATCAGGATATCGGAAATATCCGTCGGCACACGCAGCAGTGTTGCAGTCTGGCTTTTGATTTTATCCACGTTATTAATGGTCTGACCAATTGCGTTATCCAGCGCCTGCTGCCGAAAGTAGCCGGTCACGGCAAGTCCGATAATGAGAACCGGAATCATGACTACAAGTACATAGGAAATGAGCAACTTATGCTTCAATTTGAGATTGTTGGATATTCGTATGAGCCTCTTTAACATGTCTGCACCTTCCGTTTTCTATATAAGCGCTTACATATAAGGAGCAGGATTAAACCATTTCCGCCCTTCCGTTTATCATACCATACAACCTTACAGGTCTGTTCTTCCGCCAACTATTTCCTAAGATTAGCACACATTCCTGCTCATTTGCAGTGAACAAAGGATGTACTTGTGAGACGAACATACAAAAAGGCCGCCATTCGCATGGCGACCGGGCTTGCAACTTATATTTATTGCAAACGTACGATGATATGAAGCACCCGATTGCAGATAGCTGCCTTCAGCCTGAACTGGGAGCGCTATCCTGATCTCTTAAGGACGGGGTGTCTCTACCCCATTCAGAATCAGTTTGGGATGAATATCAGCGCTTAGGGAAGCGGATACGGCACAATACTTCTCTTCAGCCATTTGAATGGCTTTCCAGATGCGGTAATCCGGGATATCTCCGTCGACTTTAAAGATCAGATCAATGGAAGTAAAACCTTTCGGCATACCTTCGCTGCGGGTTCCCTGAGCTTCAATTTCGATTCCTGTAATTTTGTCCAGAAAGGCATCCAGAATCATCGTAATATCGATCCCCATGCAGCCCCCAAGACCTGCAAGTAACAGTTCCATCGGTGTAGCACCCTTACTGTCACCACCATAAGCAGCCGTGGCGTCCATGCCTACAGCATAGCCAGAGGGTCCTTCGGAAGTAAATGCGCGTTTGCCTTTCCATACGGTTGTTACATTCATGATGTTATCCTTCTTTCTTAGAATTCAGTAATTTGCTGCAAAAATTTCCGTGTTCGTTCCTGTTTCGGATGCTCAAAAAATGCCTGCGGACTTGCTTCCTCCACAATCGATCCATCTGCCATAAATACGATTTTGTTAGCCACGTTACGGGCAAACTTCAACTCATGCGTGACCACCAGCATGGTCATGCCTTCCTGTGCCAGTTCCTTCATGACGGAAAGAACTTCGCCCACGAGTTCGGGGTCAAGGGCGGAAGTTGGCTCATCGAACAACATGACTTCCGGCTCCATGGCGAGTGCACGGGCAATCGCAACCCGCTGCTGTTGTCCGCCTGACAACCTGGATGGATAAGCATCCTGCTTGTCTGACAGCCCTACCCGATCCAGCAGAATCCGGCCGCGTTCGGCCGCTTCGTCCCGCTTGATTTTTTTCACCGTCACGAGGCCTTCCATCACATTCCCGAGCACTGTCTTGTGCGGATACAGGTTAAATTGTTGGAACACCATACCTGTCTGACGGCGAATCTCAAGCACCCGCGAGCGCTGAAGTCGCAGCGGATCGGCGCTGTCTACAACAATGCCGTTCACTTCAATTTTCCCGCCGGACAGTTCCTCAAGTCCATTCAGACAGCGGAGCAATGTGCTTTTGCCGGAGCCGCTGGGTCCCAGCAGCACCACAATGTCTTTTGCATCCACGTGCAGGTCTATGTTCGTGAGCACTTCATTATTTTGAAAACGTTTCTTCAGTCCTGTCGTTGTAATCATCGGTTCTCTCCTCCCATCAGTAAGCCCGGGCCAACCGGCGCTCCACTTGTTCCAGAATGGCCGAGAAGCCGATACTCATAATCCAGTAGATCACGCCGATCGCCAGATAAAATGGCATGTTAACATAGTATTGTGCGACCAGCAGCTGTGCTGATCGCAGCAACTCCGTTACTCCGATGGTTGCCACAAGTGATGTTTCCTTCAGCATACCAATAAAGGTATTACCCATAGGTGGAATGGCAATGCGGACAGCCTGCGGAAACACGATCCGCTTCATGGTTTGGAAAGGAGTCATCCCCGTAGCGTAAGCTGCTTCTGTCTGCCCTTTCGGTACAGCTTGAATGGCACCCCGGAATGTCTCGGACAGGAATGCACCTGCATTCAGACTCAGTCCCAGACAGGCGGCTGTGAGCGATCCCAAGGTTACGCCATAATCGACCAATCCGTAATAGATAACGAATAATTGCACCAGCAGCGGGGTTCCCCGCATGATGGACACGTAGAATCTTGCAATTAATCGGAGCCACTTCGGCCCCTTAAGACGAGCGATGGCAACAAGCACTCCGATGATAAAAGCAAAAAACATGGATATTACAGTTACGTATAGTGTGTAATATGCCCCCTTCAAAAAGAAGGGGAAATTCTCATATACCAGTTCCATGGATCAAACTTCCCTTCGCCTTGCAGGTTCATTATTGCGCAGGCTCTTCACCGAACCATTTTTTGAAAATGGTATTGTACGTACCATCATCCTTCATGCCTTGGAGTGCTTCATTCAGAGCAGCTACGAGTTCCGGATTGTTTTTACGAACGGCGATGCCGGCTTGGTCACTCTTAATTGGTTCACCTACTGCTTTAATATCGAATCCGTTGGCATCCACGATTGGTTTCAGTGCATACAGATTGTTGATTGTAGCATCAATACGTCCCGCATTTAGGTCTTTGAGTGAAGAGATTACATCGTCATATGTCTTAATGGTGAAGTCGCCCACTTTCGGCAGCACTTCGTTACGCAGGTAAGTTTCATCATTCGTGCCAAGACCTACACCAATCGTTTTACCTTTGAAATCTTCGAGCTTGGTAATATCATTATTATCACTTTTCACAATAATTTTCACTTGGTTGGTGATATAGCCTTCACTGAAGTCCAGCGCCTGTTTCCGTTCATCGGTAATCGTCATTTGGCTGATTACAGCATCGATTTTCTTGGATTGCAGACTTGGAATCAGGCCGGAGAATTCCTGGGATACAAATTCAACTTCAACTCCGAGACGCTTGGCAACTTCACGTGCAATATCCGCATCAAAGCCATCCATTTCTTTGTTGTCATTCAGGAAGTTGTACGGAGCATATGTGCCCATCATACCCACTTTAATGGTACCAGCCGACTTGATCTGTTCCAGTTCATTACTCGCTTGTGCTCCATTAGTGCTGTCTGTATCGGTTGTTTTGCTGCCACAAGCACTTACAACCAGCACGGTCATAAGCAGAATTGCTGTCAGCATCCAGCTTTTGCGCATTTTTTTGCCATAACGTTGTGTTCCATTATTCATCACGTTAACTTCCTCTCATTCATGTGGTTAATAGTTGTACCCATTATTCCCTGATCCTGCATCAATCATGTAAAAAGGCCCCCGGTACCAGCACGTCCATTACGTGCCCAGCAAACCGTAAAATTCAAAGCTTGATGCTTCCACAGCAAGTGATTGTGCCGTTTTGGCTGATATTCCTTCATGCAGCTCCGCGGAGCCAAACAGCCAGCGGGAGATCATGCCTTCAATCATGCTCACCAGTAATGCAGCTCGTACTGGCACATCCATCGATTGTGGCAGCATGCCAAGTTCAATCGCACGCTCCATGTTATGGCGGAACGCTGACTCCACAGCATTACGAGTCTCTTCAACCAAACGACGTACTGACTCTTCTGTCACGATACCCTTCAGCAGCAGCTCCATAAAATAACGGTTGTCGGCGGCAAAAGAGAACAAATTCATGAACAGTCGCTCTGAAGCCTTGACCATATCCTCAACCGAGCCTGCGTCCTTACGATAACCTTGACCGATGGCTTCAAGCAGCTTCTCTCTGCCTGTTAACACAATCTCTGCAGCGATGGCTTCTTTGCTCTTGAAATGCCAATAAAACGTCCCTTGGGCTACGCCAGCTTCACGAACAATATCCGAAATTTTGGTCTGATGGTATCCGTGGGTCGCAAATCGCTGCAACGCAATACGTATAATCTGATCCCGTCGTTCTTCACCGGGTTCCTTATGATTTACTTTGGACATTTCAGTACCTCCCGATTGATCAGTCAGTCAGTTAAGTATATCCTATTGGATAACTAGGTTTTTGTCAATATGGTTTTAAACAATCAATTCAATGCATAAGTTGAAGTTGGACACGTTTCTGATCATAATAGATGATAGCCTTGTTCTGCTGAACAAGTGTTGTCAGTCAAGCAGAGCAGACTGCATTCTGTCATCTGCATTTCAAGGAGGAAGAGAATTGGACATTTTATCATCCATTATTATGGGCATCATCGAAGGTTTGACTGAGTTTTTGCCCGTGTCCTCAACCGGACACATGATTCTGACTGCCCACCTGCTGGGATTATCGGAGGACAACGAGTCAGTCAAAACGTTTGAGGTGGTTGTTCAACTCGGTGCTGTACTTGCTGTCGTTGTGCTCTACTGGAACAAATTCATTGACATGTTCCGCTTCACCGGAGGGAAGAGGAGCTATTCCCAACGTCTGAACCTCGTACATATCTTTTTGGCGATGGTACCGGCTGTAGTCATTGGACTTGTTTTCCGTGACTGGATCAAGGCACATCTTTTTGGGCCAGAGACCGTACTGTACAGTTTGGTCATCGGTGGGCTCTTGATGATTGTAGCTGAGCGCTGGAGCAACCGCAGTGATCGAATCACCACACATGATGTGGACGATATTACGTATAAACAGGCATTTGTTGTGGGACTTTTTCAGATTTTGGCGTTATGGCCAGGCTTCTCCCGTTCCGGTTCAACGATCTCCGGTGGATTGTTCGCAGGTGTGAGCCGCGTTGCTGCTGCTGAGTTTACCTTTCTTGTGTCCGTACCCATCATGATTGGAGCCACAGGATACGACCTCTACAAAAGTATCGATCATCTGAACGGTAGCGACTTCCCTATCTTTGCGATTGGATTTATCGCTGCATTTATCGTAGCCATGCTCGCAATCAAGACGTTCCTGTCCATTTTGAAAAAACTCAGTCTGACGGTCTTTGCGATCTATCGCTTTGTGCTGGCAGCCGTGTTCTTTTTCATTTTGATGATGTAATTACAGAAAAAAGTAAACCCAAAAAGGCGACACGCGTTCCAACCGGAACCTGTGTCGCCTTCTTCATACCTTTATACCTTGGATTCCAGCGTCTCCAAATACTCTGAGATTTGTGTAGGTGTTTTTGCCCATTTACTGTGCAGATGTGCGATCTTCTTGCCATTCTGGAAAACGAGCAGACTTGGAATACCGCGTACTGCGTTCTCTTCAGCCAGGGGCTGGAACTTCTCGGCATCCATCGCATAGAAGGTTTTATCCGCGTGCTGATCTACGACTTCGCCAATAAAACGATCGAGGTTTTTGCAGTCCGGGCACCAGGTTGTATCGAATTTGATGACGGTCAGCCCGTCTGAATTAATGGTATCACGGTATTGTTGTTCACTTTGTATTCTTTCCATATGTCATCTCTCCTTGTACAATTCTTTTTGTGTTGATTTCTATTGTACCTCTAATAGTTACAATTGCAATAGGTAGTTCTGCAAATTATCGGTGCTGCTTGTACTGATTGGCCGGATACTGTTCCCGTATCGCTTGAATCTCCGCAGCCGTAAGTGGAGCAGATTTTGAAGCCTCAATATTGTGCAGGAGCTGTGCTCGTGAACTTGCTCCAGGGACTACGGCGGCTACTGCAGGATGCGACAGAGCATATCGGATGGCGGTTTGTGCCATGCTCCGCTCGTCTGTAACAAGACGGCTCAAGCCTTCACGAATGGCAAGCAGTTGCTCTGGAGTATAATCCAGGTATCCCTTGTCCACCTTCGCACCACCGGAATCTGCGAGCACCCCGCTTGCGACGGGTCCGCGGGCAATGACACTGATCCCCTTTTTCTCCAACAAGGGCAGCACTTCCTCTTCCGCTCGGCGATCTGCAACACTGTACTGGTTCATAACACTGACAATAGAAGATCTTTGTACATATTCCCGAATTACATTGGGGCGTATCGAGGATATCCCATAATACCGAATCAGTCCTTCCTGCTTCAGCTCCTCAAACGCTTCAATCGTTTCCTCGATGGGATCGTCCAATGTACCTCCATGCAGTTGATACAGATCGATATAATCCGTTTGCAGGCGTTTCAGGCTGTCATGGACAGCTTGCTTGATATACGCCTTGGATGGATCCCATGACCAGCCCTCTTTCCCAGGCACTCGGCGATTGCCTACCTTGGTAGCCACAATGACCTGCTCTCGGCGTCCCTTGATAGCCTCTCCCACGATTTCCTCATTGCGTCCTGCATCGTACAAGTCGGCTGTATCCAGCAGATTGACACCATGATCCAATGCCTCATGAATCAGGTTTACAGCGGGCTTCACTTCAGTTCCGAGCGACATACAGCCCAGCCCGATCTCCCCGACCCAGAGTTCAGATGAGCCCAGACGGTTTTTCTTCATGTGTATATCCCCTTTCATACGTTCTGCAAGTATCCATTGTATCATTCTTCCCGGCAAAAATCGCACCTCGTTATAATGAAACAGAATCACGGAAAAACCCGGAACCTTGACAGCTCCGGGCTTCACTTTTGTAATCACTTTGTGACAGAAACTAATTTACATCTACACGTTGGACCTTTTTACTTCCATTAGACGAACTTGAGCTTTTCATCATTCCGGAAACCGTTGAGAACAGCTTATCCCTTGCCTGCTTGTTTCTCATCAGGTAGGTAACGCCTGCCCCTATGGCCGTCATAATAATTCCGCTTTTTTTAGACATGTGTTTTTCCTCCTTTAGGGATTAATGTACATCGTGTCTTGCTTGAAATTTACCCTTTGTGGGGAAAACGAAACGCAGTATGTAAGACCATCCATATCCTATGAGATTAGAAGAAGAACATGATTTGTGACCATGAAACGAAAAAAGATGACCTCTAAAATTCAGAGGTCACCTGCAATGCACATCGCCATTTGATTAATCCGACGGAGGTGCTACATGGGTCATTTCTTCATGTTTGTAAGTGGAACCATCAGCAGTCAGGTAAAAGTGACCAATAGGATGAAGGTTTTCATCCAACTCGTAAACCAGCGGAATGCCCGTCGGAATGTTGAGTGCCATGACATCAGCTTCCGACATTTCGTCCAGATGCATGACCAGTGAACGGAGTGTATTACCGTGCGCAGAGATCAGCACCCTTTTGCCAGCCGAAACCATGGGTTTGATCTCGCTGTTCCAATACTCCAGCACCCGCTTGGACGTATCCATCAGGTTTTCGGTACGTGGAATCGTGCAGCCAAGCCGCTTGTACTTGTCCAGATCCTGCATATAACGCTCATCCTTCTCATTCAAAGGCGGTGGAGATACGCTAACGGAGCGCCTCCACTCCATGACCTGGTCTTCCCCGTACTTGACTGCAGTCTGCTGTTTATTCAATCCCTGCAGTGCACCGTAATGGCGTTCATTTAGCTTCCACGTCTTCGTAATTGGAATCCACATCCGGTCCATTTCATCAAGCGCAATGTCCAGTGTTCGTATGGAACGTTTGAGCACCGAAGCATAGGCGTAGTCAAAATCAAAACCCTGTTCCTTTAAAATCTTGCCGGCTTTACGGGCTTCACCGTATCCGTCCTTTGTCAGATCGACATCGGTCCAACCGGTAAAACGGTTCTCTACATTCCACATACTCTGTCCATGGCGAATCAATACCACTCTGTACATAGCCGTACCTCCTTCCTTGAAACCATTACCCGCAAGCCCTGCGAGATATAACTTTATGAACTACAAGCTACATTATTAATAGTAAGGAGCCATCATCAGATAAACGACTACACCTGTGGAACTGACGTACAACCAGATCGGCATCGTCCAGCGTGCAATTTTGCGGTGTTTCTTCAGTTGATTTGTCCAGCCCCAGACGAGAGTGAACAAAGCCAGCGGCACAATAATGGCCGCAAGGATACTGTGAGTAATCAAAATGAAGAAATAGATGGAGCGAACGATACCTTCCCCGCCGTATTTGGACGTTTCGGGAGAAAGATAGTGAAACGACAGATATGTGACAAGAAACAGAAGGGTTGTTGAGAACGCGGCAAGAATAAATCTTTTATGCAGCTTTACATTCTTTTTGATAATGGCAATCAGTGCCGCAAGCAGGAAGATAAACGTGAAGCTGTTAAACACGGCATTGAATCGCGGCAGCACCGTAATATCAAAGGCCACATCCCCTTTGTAACCGATCGAAGGTGCGAAGAACAACAATAAAATAATGACATTGGCGAGAATGGAAATGGTAATAATGAGACCTGCAAAATTTTTATTACTGGTCGGGGCAGCCGAATTGGATTGAATATTCGAATCCCCTTTGTTATGTTTGCCCAATGCAAAATCCTCCTCATATACTAACTTCTATGTTCTATGTCATTATATCTCGCCACCTGTCGACTGTTAAGTGACAACACTCTGAACAAAAGCGCTTCATATCCATATAAAATGCCCTTAACAGCTCGTTTTCATCCGATTGCCTGCTGCTAATGGTTTACCCAAAAGAGTCTTTATGGTATAATTAATGCAATTAATCACATACGCGTTGAAATCGGAGGAGCCTGTCACCAAGGGCCCCTCTTTGTCTTTTTTATGGCATATTAGGGCACTGTTATTCACGCCTTTCTATGCCATTTTTTTGTTTTGTATGCATGGAATGAAGCGCCCTTGGTGGAGGCAACCTTATAAACGCTACTGCTGGAGAGGAGCACACCTATGGAATTTATTTTGTCTCTTGCTTTAATTCTGATTTTCACCAAGCTTGCTGGAGATCTCTCCGTAAGACTTGGTCAGCCCTCGGTGCTAGGGAAGCTCATTATCGGTGTTGTTCTCGGGCCTGCTATTCTGGGTTGGGTTCAACAAACCGACTTTGTCCACTACATGGCAGAGATCGGTGTTCTGTTGTTAATGTTTATCGCCGGACTTGAGACAGATCTGGAGCAGTTGAAGAAGAACTGGAAGGCTGCTTTTGCCGTTGCAGTCGGTGGAATCATTCTTCCATTTATCGGGGGATACGGTTCTGCTATCGCTTTTGGCATGTCCCAAACTCATGCTCTTTTCTTCGGACTTCTATTCTGCGCCACATCTGTAAGTATTTCTGTTCAGACATTGAAGGACATGGATCAGCTCAGTTCACGTGAAGGTACAACTATACTTGGTGCAGCTGTTGTTGATGACGTCCTGGTCGTTGTATTACTCGCTGTCATGATGAGCTTGCTGGGTACAGGAGCAGGTGACACTTCCATTAGTCTGCTTATTGGTAAGAAGCTGCTGTTCTTTATTATTATTATCGCTGCAAGCTGGTTCCTTGTTCCTCGAATCATGAAATGGATGGCGCCGCTTAAGGTTACTGAAACAGTCATTACGACTGGGCTGATTATCTGTTTCGGATTTTCCTATTTTGCAGAATGGATGGGTGTAGCGGGTATTATTGGAGCATTTGCTGCCGGTATTGCAATTTCCCAAACCACTTTCAAACATGAAGTCGAAAGCAAAGTGGAACCCATTGCCTACAGTATTTTTGTCCCCGTATTTTTTGTAAGTATCGGTCTGAATGTTACGTTTGACGGTGTCGGTTCCCAGATCTGGTTTATCATCGTGATTAGTTTAATCGCTGTGGTGACCAAGCTGCTTGGCGGCGGAGCAGGTGCACGGCTTACAGGGTTTGATCGGACTTCGTCCTTGGCCATCGGGTCTGGCATGATCTCTCGGGGTGAAGTGGCATTGATTATTGCTTCAACCGGACTCGCTTCCGGCTTGCTCGACTCTGAATATTTCACCAGCGTAGTCATCATGGTAATCGTCACTACACTGGTTACTCCACCTCTGCTCAAAATAACCTTTGCCCGCAAAAAAGGGGAAGCCCGTGTTGAAAAAGGGATTGAAGAAGCTCATCTAAATGGATAGTTAATCAATATCACCGGGAATGAAACCACTGTTGAATTCAGTGAAGTTTAAAGCTATGATTTCATCAGATTAACCATTTAGATCGTGAAGCACACGCCGCTTTGAACCATGGTTCACCTTCGAAGCCGAAGGAAGGAACATGTTCAAGGCGGCTTTTTGTATTGGCTTGGCATACTCCTTACATTCACTTTTTCTCGAAATAAACATTCTCAAGTTCGTTAAACGTCCACAGGCAACAAAAAAAGACCGCTCCATTTACAAGAGGTCTTTATTACCCTTAACCTGGATCTTACACAGGTTGTCCATTTTAAGTTAATACGCCTACGTAGAAACCAATCGAGATAAACACGACACACCAGATGAAGGCCCCGATACCGGAAATGAGTACATATCTCCCTAATGCCATTCGGCTGATGCCGGAGAAACAACACATCAGATGACGGATGCCTGGAATGAAGTATCCCAGAATGATGGACCAGTACCCATACTTCAGGAACCAGCCCTCCACCCTTCCCAGCCGTTTGGGGTTCACGCCTACCCATTTCCCGTACTTCACTACGAGAGGTCTGCCTGCCTTCTTGCCGATCGCATAGCTGAGCAGCCCACCCGTAAATGCACCACCAAAACTGACAATAATAGATATTGAATAATTAAGGACCGAGATGGATGCGAGATAACCGACAAAGGTCATCATCACCTCATCCGGAATGGGCATGCCAATGACACCAAGAGCGAGCAATCCATAGATTGCAAAATATCCATATTGACCAATAAATTCTTTAGCAATTTCCATGACTGACTCGCTCCTTATTTCGGTTCCACGACGTCCTTCTCATGAGGCGCCAACACCTGTTTCAGAGATGGGAATCGAATTTGGCTAACCATTAGACCGGATAATACAACGATAACAAGATAGGCTACACCATGGGTGAAATAAGGACTCCAGAGTGCGAAAAAGGACATCAGTCCGCCTGCGAATGTAATTGGCATTCCGACAAAACCCGTGCTTGCTGTCTTCTGACAGTTGTAACGGGCCAGACGCAGCGCGCCGCACACCGGAAATAACGCCGTCAGTGCCATGCCGAGCACACTCACTTCGTTCATGGAATTCAGATACAGAATCAGCACAGGGGCTGTTCCGAAGGAAATAACATCAGCCAGGGAATCCAGCGCCTTGCCAAACTCCCCCTCACAATGCAATTTTCGTGCGGCAAAGCCGTCAAACAAATCAAAGAACATGGCAACCCAGATCATGGTCACCGCCAGCGCGAACTCGCCATGAATAGCCATAATGACTGCGAGCATGCCTGATGTTAAATTGCCCAAAGTTAAGATGGACGGTAAAGATTTCATAAGACTTGACTCCCTTTCTTACTAAGCATTAGGAAAAATGATATAGAAGCGGACTCCGTCCGGCGTGTTCTCTACTCCATAACTGCACCCATGCAGATCCAGAATCTGCTTTGCTATGGCCAGGCCCAGCCCGGTTCCCCCCATTTTGCGATTACGTGATCGCTCTACCCGATAAAACCTTTCCCAGATATACTGGCGTTCAGCTTCCGAGATCCCTTCACCTTTATTCTCGATGGAGATTCTTACCTGGCCTTCCAGTCTGCTGATCTCAATCATTATATCGGTCTGTGGCAGCGCATGACGTATAGCATTCATCATCATGTTATAAAACACTTGCTCCAGCTTGCTGCGATCTCCCTCAACCGTCTGCTCTGTGGTGGAGACAAGCACGATATCCAGCCCTTTTTCCTTCAGCTGCGGGGCGAGACGACCGGCGATTTCCTCGATCATGTCTCCAAGGACAACAGCACCGGTATTTAGCTTGATGGCCTGGGACTCCAACCTAACCAGATCCAGCATTTCTTCTACCATGGTTTCCATTTTGACCGCTTCATCGGCAATGACCTCAATGTAACGTTCGCGCTTGTTCTCGCTGACTCCATCCTTCAGACCTTCCGAATACCCTTTGATGATGCTGATGGGTGTTTTGAGTTCATGTGATGCATCCGCAAAAAATTCACGCTGCCGCTGTTCAATTCGCTGCTTCATTTCCATATCCGTCCGCATTTGGCGATTTGCCTGCCTGAGTTCTTCCAAGGTCTGCCCAAGCGTAGTTGAAAGAGCGTTCAAGCTGTCGGACAAACTGCCAATTTCATCATTGCGTTTGATCGGTGATTTTACAGTGAAATCAAGGGTCGACATCTTTTTGGCAACATGGTTCAAGGCCAGCAGAGGTTTCGTGACAATTCTGGACAATAGCAGGGACAGGAACAGGATCAACACAAACGCACCCATACCAAAGTATGCATAAAACAAACGAGTTGCTTCATTCGCCTCTCTCATTTCCTGCAGGGACGTCAGGGAGAAAATAAGCTGCTGCTGTGGCCCGTTCTTATGGACCGGAGCTATAGTAATCACATTCCGGACTCCACTCCAGCTATCGGTCCATTCTTCCGTAAGCATTTTACCGTTGGCCAAACTTAGCTGGTCCTCCGTAGTGAGCGGGAAGCGGCTGTTCAGTGCCTGCACAAGCAAGCCCTGTCTCTGACTCCATGTGCCCAGATTGGGAAGCACCACTTCGGTTAACACACCAGACCATTCCTGAACCGGCTCAGAGAGCTCCATGAAATCCTCTGTACCTCGCACAGCAGAGTTTGCGTCCTGGATTTTCACCGGATAGACCATCGGTTTGTTCAACCCACTGGCTGGACCAGTGACGGTCAGTTCCTGACCGTACTTCAGATGTGTCGCAATCCAGCCCGCATTCTCACTATTAATAAACAGGGACAGCGACACGTTCACCTGACTGCCGTCCTCACGGAGCAGTGTAATGTGAAACGGGTCATTGACCAGTTTTCCCGTGCTCGTCAGAATCACCAGATGTGACTGATTTTGACGCATAAATTTCCCGGTTTCCTTGGCCAGCTGTACACTATCCCAATGCGCGGTAGAATATTGCTGTTCAAATTTCGCCAGTTTTTTCTTCATACTGCTGATCTTCTGATGCTGATAAAAGTCCGGGAACCAGACTAACTGGGCAGTCACCGTTGTTCCGTATAGCAGGAGCAGGAAACCCGCCATCACCAGAAACAGCTTCATCGTTACACCATTACGTCTCATGCCTCAGCCTCGAATCGATATCCCGTGCCGATGACTGTACGGATACACTTGGCCTCATCTCCGAGTTTGCTGCGCAGCTTCTTGATATGTGTATCTACAACGCGAGAGTCACCGTCAAAATCATATCCCCATACCCGGTTGAGGATGGCATCCCGGGATAAAACGATTCCCTGATTGCGTGTCAGGTAGAGCAGCATTTCATACTCTTTCGGAGCAAGCTCTACCTCCACTCCGTCCTTCTCCAGTCGTCTTGCCCAAGGATCAAGCACCGCGTGACCAAACCGGATCACGCCCTGTTCCCTGGTGATCGCACCTTCGACTCGCTTCATTAATGTCTCCGCACGCGCGACCAGCACACGAGGGCTGAACGGTTTCGTTACATAGTCATCCACACCAAGGTTAAATCCATGGATCTTGTCATCATCTTCAGACCTTGCGGTCAGCATTATAATAGGTACGGTGGATTGGGACCGAATATGCCCGCATAGCGTCCATCCATCCATTTCAGGCATCAGCACATCCAGAATGACCAGATCCACTTCATGCAGATCCAGCAATTGGAGTGCTTCAACTCCATGTTCCGCCTCAATCACATTCCATTGTTCCTTTATAAAATAATCGGCCACAATTTCACGAATGCGGCTTTCGTCTTCCACGAGAAGCACTGTTCTAACCATGGCCGACTCTCCTTTTATCTTTCTTTTGTTAACATAACGATTTCATGTGTCGTTCGTGTGTCCATCCATGTTCTGGAATGAACTCCATCTTATATACGATTAATAACCATCATAAGTTACCGAATTTTCAACAATCCACACAAAAAGGCGGTTACCAACGAGCCACCTTCGCCCATTGACAACCACCCTTTAGCTGAATCCTAAGTTCTCTTTCCGGTACTACCTACAGCATCCGCTATTAGCGTTGGTGCTCCATGCGGTGTGCCGCGTGCAACGTCGGGCCGACAAAACGATTAAGCGGGAATCCGCCAGCAATCGCTTGAGTAATGAAGGCTTTCCCTTCACGTACAGCCTCTTTTACAGACAGACCGCGCGCCAAACCTGCGGTGATCGCTGCAGAGGTTGTGCAACCCGCACCATGCGTATAACCGGAACCAACAACATCGGCTTCATACCATTCGTAGTTTTTGCCATCATAGAGAAGATCCATCGCTTTGCCTGGGGTAATGACGCCTCTGTCCTTGATCAGGACATGCTTCGCCCCATGGTTGTGAATTACAGCAGCAGCGGCTTCCATCTGTTCCTTGGAACGGATCGGTCCGCTCTTGGCCAGTTGGGAAGCTTCAAACAGATTTGGAGTTACAAGGTCCGCACCCGGCAGCAAAAATTCAATCATCGCTTCCGTGTTCTCAGGCTGCAGCACCTCATCAGTACCTTTGCAGACCATTACAGGATCAATGACGATCTGTGGCAGGCCGCTGCGGCGGATATGCTTCGAAACCAGTTCAATAATATCTACAGAACCCAGCATACCCGTCTTCATCGCATCAAAACCGATTCCGTCCAGAACGGTACGGAGCTGTGCTTCCACTACATCCAGAGCCACAGGGAAGACCTGGTGATCCCACGTCTCAGGCTCCATGGCCACAACTGTAGTCAGTACGGTCATACCGTATACACCAAGCTCCTGGAAAGTTTTCAAATCAGCTTGAATTCCTGCACCGCCGCTCGTATCGGAGCCGGCTATTGTCAAAGTTTTTGGAATCGTCATGGTAGTCGCATTCTCCTTCGTGTTTCAGTTGACATTATCCTATCCCTTGTACGAGCGGATGTCAATGGCATCTGAAGCCATACGGAGCATGGTTTTCAGGGTCATTCAGTTCACATCTTTTGTCTCCAGGCGAACCATGGACAGCGACGCAATCCACAATCCAATCGCTCCGAGTGCCAGCGGAATAAAGATGATGGAGTTAATTGAAACCGAAGGTCCATTAATTCCGGAACACACGACCAAAACAAGCAGAATGGAAGATACCATTGTCGTTGTAACCGAATGTTTGCGCATCCCAAACAGCAGAGGAATGAGGGCCATACATGCAGCAGACAAGGAGCTAATCGTGTATTTTATCAACAGCGTAACCGCCTCTGTATTTGATAATGAGTCCGGGATGAAGGAATAGAAATGATCTACGCCCAGCAAAATGGCACCCATCAACAAGTCTGTAAACATGATCATCACAAAGGTGAACACAAACACAATCACCAATTTGGCTGCAATCAATTTATGACGCTTTATCGGATAGGTGAACATGACGTTCATCGTTTTATTTCTATACTCACCAATAATCATCTTGGATAACAATGCCCCCGCAAAAATGATAAAGGTCGCTCTCGCACAAGTATCAATCAACATGAAGGACACCTCATAGTTGGCAAAAGCATAATCCTTCGCACCCCAGTCCGTGAATCCGATCAAGAGCAGAAATAGCAGGATGGCCACATTGGCAATGGCAGCACCTCCGATATAACCGGCAAGCCGATGTTTTCGCATTTCCAGCAGGATCAGTCTAAGCAACATTGTCATCCCCTTTCACCAGTTTCATGAAGTGTTCCTCCAATGAATGAGCCCGCTTGACGATCGACTCAATTTGAACACCATGCTGGACCAGCTTGCCTGTCAACTCCGAAGGGACCACGCCGGAATCATAGATGCGAACCGTACGGTCATCGACCAACTTATAGTTTTTCAGATCAAGCTGATGTTCAATTACATAGGTCGCCTTGCGCCCATCAATGACCTGCAGCTCAATATACTCGCTCTGAGTTCCGCGAATGCTCTCCATAGACACTTCCTCTACCAGACGACCACCGCGAATCACCCCAACCGTATCGGCAATCTGCTCAATTTCGCCCAGAATGTGACTGGAGATCAAGAGGGTAATGCGGTACTGCGAACTTAGACGTTTGAACAGATCACGCATTTCCTTGATCCCAACAGGATCGAGTCCGTTAATGGGTTCATCGAGAATGAGGAATTCCGGGGTGGTAATCAGTGCGCGAGCAATGCCCAGTCTCTGTTTCATCCCCAGTGAGAAATCCCTTACCGGTTTTTTGCCCGTATCCCTCAGACCTACGTTTTCCATCATTTCGCCGATGACCTTCTTATTGTGGAATCCCATATACTCGCAATGGAGCTCCAGATTCTCTCGGGCAGACAGTTTGTCATAGAAAAACGGATATTCAATGATGCTACCCATTCGCTTCAGCAGTTCATAGGAAGTGGGTGTCAACTTCTCCCCGAAGACTTCGATCTCACCCGAGGTCGGCTTGACCAGATTGGTCAGCATTTTCATCATCGTCGTTTTGCCGGCTCCGTTTGGGCCCAGAAATCCATAAATTTCGCCTTGCCTGATATTCATATTAACGTTGGACACGACTTCCGTGCCTGCATAGGTTTTGGTCACACCGATGGTGCGTGCAATATATGTCATCTCTTCTTGTTCTCCTTTACGATCCCTGACGGGTTCTTATATCTGTATTGTAAAGAGAAAAGTCTGCTTTTTTATTAATCAAATCTTACAAAAAACTTAAGTTCGATAAGAGCATACCAAAAAGCATTTAACAAGGTTTCAGAACTATCGAAAAAGTTGTTCGCTCATAAGGTATGCTGCGCAGATTGATGCTTCCCCCCATTCGTTCCACAAGCCGTTTGGTAATGGTCAGGCCTAGCCCGCTGCCATGATAGAGACGGTTACGGGAATCCTCCAGAGTATACATGCGTTCAAAGACACGGTCATGTTCCCTTTCCGGAATGCCTTTGCCCCTGTCCCAGATTTGAAGCATGACCTCTCCGTTATTCGTTTGTTCAAGCAAAAGGCCCAATACCTTACCATCCGCACCATATCGCATCGCGTTGGTAATCAGATTATCCAGCACCCGGTCGAGTGCATCCTCATTACCGGTCACGAAGAAATCCCCCTCAGGAATGGACAGCTCTACCTGCAGACCCTGATTCGTTAACATTTCATAAAAGGAAAGCATCTTCACCCTGCATAGTTCACTAAGATTTACCCGAGTTAATGCAAGTTCGGTATCCCCAGACTCCAGTTTTGCCAGATCAAAAAAGGAATGTATCAGACGCAGCACCTCCTGCGCCTTATCCTGAATCTTGCTGATCATCACTTCCCGCTCCTCATCAGTTAATGAAGAGCTGTGCAGCAATGTCTCACTGTAGCCCAGCACTACCGTAAGTGGTGTCTTCAAGTCATGCGAGATATTGGACAGCATGTTGCGTATCTCCTTCTCCTGATTGGCATACCGGGCTCCGGTCCGGTGTGCATAATCCAGTAACTCGTTAATGTCGGCCAAAAGCTGACGGATCTGGGCATCGCTGCTGAACACCAGCAGCCGTTCATACGTCCCTTCATCCAGAATGCCTGTGAGTTTCTGATGAATATATGCCAATTGCCGGCTGCGTTTGGTCAGTCTTATCGCCAGTAGAATGATAACAATGATGAGAACGCCAACCAACATGCCAAAAATCAATGTCACTTCTGTTCCACCTCCAGCTTATAGCCGATGCCCCACAATGTCTTGATGTATTGTGGTGCCGATGGGTCAGTCTCAATCTTTTCACGCAGACGGCGCATATGTACGTTAATAATATTCTCGTCCCCGTAATACGGATCGTTCCAGACAGACGCATAGATCTGTGCCTTCGTAAACACTCTGCCAGGATGTGTAACAAACAGCTTCAGAATGCCAAACTCCTTGGAGGTCAGTCTTACTGGCACGCCGTTCCGCTCCACCTCGTAGGTTTCCATATCAACCACCAACCCGCGGATTTCTATACGTTGATCCTTGGCTGCCACTTCATTAACAGATGATACAGCATAGTTGGCACGACGAATGGCGGCCTTGATTCGGGCAGTCAGCTCAATTAACGAAAATGGCTTACTCAGATAGTCGTCTGCACCGAAACCCAGTCCAAGTGCCTTGTCCACTTCCCCATCCTTCGCGGATAGTATTAATACGGGTACAAGACTGGCAGCCCGTATGGTCTGCAGCACTTCCATGCCGCTTCGGTGGGGCAGCATAAGGTCCAGAATTACAAGATCATATGCAGGCTGCGCCTCCTGAAACTTGCGCTCTGCCTCTAATCCGTCATATGCATAAGTGACGTTGTAGCCCTCTTTTTCCAGATATGGCCCAACCATCTCACTAATTGAACGATCATCTTCTACGAACAGTAAACGGTAACTTGACACGTAAATTCCCTCCAGCCTCTCTATTTCTTTTATTACCTCACAGTTCAGTTGAATTGGCAATGCGTGGAATGACACTTCTTCAAACGTCACTTCAAAAATGAATCACAAAAAAACCGGCAGGAGAGCCACCTGTCTTCAAGTGTGGCACCCGCCGGATCTATGGTCAAACTCTTTATACCGTCTCACTTCGTATCCAGCATAGTCCAATCGTACCCGCACCTGCATGGATGCCCACCACAGGGATAAAGGGCATAATTTCAGTCTTCAGCCGGGGAAGCAGATCGGCAATTTGCTGTTTGATCGTGAAGGCTTCTTCCTGGTTGTTGGCATGCATGATACATACATGCTTAACTTTCTCCATGTCCACCTTGAGCACCTCCAGCATGCGCTGTTTGGCACGTTTAAAAGTTCGAATCTTCTCGCCTACAACAACTTTGCCCTCATCAAACCGCAGGAGCAGGTGAATCTTCAATAATTGGCTGAGCACCAGCTGTGTGCCAGACACGCGGCCACTGCGGTGAAGATGCTGGAGGCTGGCCGGAATGAGGTAAAAAGACATGTTATCCATCATCTGCTCAATGTGCAGCTTAATTTCAGATACCGTACATCCCTGCTTCTGCTTTTCCAGGCCTTGCAAAATCATCTCCCGCAGCGGGTAGGCTCCTGCTCTGGAATCAATTGCAGTCACCGACACTCCAGCAATCTCTGCGGCCTGCATCGAAGTATGCAGCGTTCCGCTAAGCGCGGTTGAGCAGTGAATGGTGATGATCTCGTCATACTGTCCTTTTAGCGATTCATACAGTTCGATAAATTCACCTATAGGCGGCTGAGAACTGCTTGCTCTTGAAACCTCAGCAAGCCTCTCATAGAACTGTTCTGATGAGATATCCTCCGTCTCCCGATAACATTCTTCTCCTAATACGACGCGCAGCGGTACAATGTATACGTGATTCTGCTCTGCAAACAGCGGATCAAGCGTGCTGGTACTATCGGTAACCCATGCAATTTTTTTCATTCCAACCTTCTCTCTTGCCGGATTGTTGAAGCTGTATCCTCCATCGTCAGGCACATGCCCGGCGGATTATTTAAAATTTGAATAGTTCATATTGTAAACGTTTACGACCCTGCTCCTCCATTATAAAGGACTGAACAGACCGCTGTCTTGTGGCGCATTGTTGAACAGCCCTGTTTCTTCCGAGATATCCCAAAAAAATGTCTTGCCTGTGAAGGAATAAATTGGTATGCTGTTGTCCTTCTCTCTTTTTCGCCTTGACTGAAGTGAACGGAAACGCCGTTCAATCCACTTATCGGAGGTGTCATATGCTTTATCTTACTCTGGCTGCCAAAGCCTACTCCCGGAACCTGCAATACCGCGGGGCACACATGGTACATAACCTGGCAAGCGCCATGTTCGGTTACATGTACGCCTGCCTCTGGATCGGCATCGGGGCCGACCACTCTCTCGGGGAATACGGGACACAAGGGATGGTCAGTTACATTGCGTTTACGCAATCCTCTCTCTGGATCTCTGGATTTCTCACCAATGGACTGGGCATTCCACTTACCGTCAGGACAGGGCAGATCGCGCTGGATCTCATGAGGCCGGTGCATCTGTTTCCCCACCTGATGGCACGTGAATGGGGGCAGATTGCCTACCAGTTCGTGTACAAAAGCATTCCGATTTACGTGCTCTTTTCCATTGTTTTTTCCTTGCAATGGCCCTCGGAAGCTTCAACCCTGCTATTTGCCGCACTAGGTCTTGCCGGCGCATCCTACTTATCCATCTGCATGAATTACATTATTGGTGCCACAGCAATGTGGACAACGGAGTCCTCCTGGCTGCATTGGGGCAATCATGCCATGATGAATCTGCTCGCCGGTTTCTTCATTCCGCTGGAATGGCTGCCTGACTGGCTGGAACGTCTTGCCTGGCTGTCACCCTACCCTTTCCTTCTCTATGTACCTACCCGAATCTACCTTGGTTTTGAAGACGGCTCCTTGCTATGGGGAACCTTGCTTTGGTGCGTCTTCATGACGTTGATCTGTCTTGTGATTACCCAGGTGTTACGTCGTAAAGTGGAGGTGCAGGGCGGATGAAGCAAACTTCCTGGTTCAATTTATATAAAATGCTCATTCGAACAAGCATCCGCAGCCGGATGCAGTACAAGTTCAATTTCATACTGGCGTCCATTCTGGCCGCGCTGATTCAAATCTCCGAGTTTCTCATGGTTGCTCTGGTGCTGCACAAATTCGGAGCGATTAAGGGCTGGTCTCTTCATGAGATTGGTTATCTCTTCGCGATCATGACACTATCCAAAACGCTGTACCGCACATTCGGCAATGAGGTTCACCATCTGGAAAAATATCTGGTGGGTGGTGAGCTTGATCAACTGTTAACACGCCCCATGCCCGTATTGTTGGCCCTGTTGCCGCAGAACTTCCGCATCATGGCTGGGGAAGTCTTGCAAGGTGGGTTCATTCTCTGCTGGTCTCTGGCAGGCATGATGCACAGCGGACAGATCGGCTGGATAGCCATCCCTTTCTCCCTGCTCATTATCCTGACGGGGGCAGTCATTCTCTTTTCCATCGGACTCGCTACCGCCACACTCGGATTCTGGACCACACGCATCGAGGAATTACAGACGATCACTGAAGATGCAGCACGAACGGCTGCCCAATATCCACTAACGTTATATCCCAAATGGATGTCTGGCATTCTGCTAACGGTGATTCCAGTGGGATTCGTCAATTACATTCCGTCACTCTATCTGCTGCGGGGTGAAGGAGGAGCGTGGGTCCTTGTTGCTGTTGCGGCGGTTGCCGTACTGAGTTTGGCTGCAAGTCTGCGTTTCTGGCACTTCGGCATGACCAAATATCAAAGTACAGGTAGCTAAGGAGGCGAAACGTATCATGAACATGATCACAGCACGGCATCTGCAAAAGGAATTCAAGGCCCCTGTTATTCGGGAAGGACGTTTCTCTGGGTTACGTACGTTATTTTCACGTGAGTATGTGTCCAAGGAAGCGGTACGCGATATCAGTTTTGATATCGGGCAAGGGGAGTTTGTGGGCTACATCGGTCCGAACGGGGCTGGCAAGTCTACCACGATCAAAATGCTGACAGGTATCCTCCATCCAACCTCGGGTGAGGTACTACTTGGCGGTATGAACCCGCATCAGGACAGACGCAGAACCGTCAGTCGATTTGGCGTCGTGTTCGGGCAACGCAGCCAGCTCTGGTGGGATCTACCCGTGAAAGATTCATATGATATTCTGGCTGAGATGTATGGCGTCCGTGCAGAGGATAAAAAGAAAAGGCTGTCCCAGTTCGCGGAGCTGCTGGACCTTGAATCCTTCTGGGCCACGCCTGTCCGCAAGCTCTCGCTTGGACAACGCATGCGTGCGGATCTCGCAGCTTCCATGCTGCATGACCCGGAACTGCTTTTTCTCGATGAACCAACCATTGGACTGGATGTGAACGCGAAGCGGAACATTCGCCAGTTTCTACGTACATTAAATGAAACGTTTGGCAAAACGATTTTGCTGACGACACATGACATGGACGACATCGAACAGTTATGCAGCCGGGTCATGGTGATTAACCATGGTCAACTGACATATGACGGCACGATCTCATCGCTTCGCGAAACCATCGGACTGCCTACGTTAATTCGGATAACGTTCCGGGGAGCGTTTCACATCCCAGAAGTTGTGTCACCTGCGATACACATTACAGGAGTGGAAGGACAGATCGTCACCTCCCTGGTGAACCGGAAGGAATGGAGCACAATGGACATTCTGAAACAGTTGGAACACTGGGGAGAAATTGAAGATGTAGAGATGAAAGAACCGGATTTCGAAGATATCATTCATCAAGTCTATTAAATGGCCCTTTTGTGATGAAATTGGATGAAGACCTGTTCTTCTGCCGTTACATGAAAGAGGGACATGACGTACTGTAATAGCGGAGGTGAAGCGTCATGCTTGTGACCAAACATATACTTGCGGCATCCAGCGCACACGCCACTCCCTATTACATCGTACGTGGCATGATGCCGGGACCGGTAATGTTCATTACATCCGGGGTACACGGGAATGAAACGGCGAGTATGGCCGCTGCACAAAAGCTCGCAGATGATTGTGCGTCAGGTCGCCGTGTCATTCAGCGAGGGCTGCTGATTATTGTGCCGCGCGTGAACCAGAAAGCCTACGCAAAGAAAATCAGAGGCAAGCCAGATCTGAATCGTACGTTTCCACGCCGTATGTCAGGCAAGGCCAAGCATCCACTGGCTGCAGCGGTTTTTCAGCTGGCACGTGAACATTTGGCTGACTGGTGGCTAGATCTGCATGAAGCTAACGGCCTATCGCAGCTTAGTTCGCGAGTGCTCGGACAGACGCTGATTACCAATCCCGGCAGTCGGACCATTCCAGCTTGCAGAAGAGTGATCGAACGGATGAATCGGTCGATTGCCATTCGTGATCGTCATTTTAACCTCAAGCAGCATGAATTGCCGGGATCTGCCCGCACAGCGGCTTCAAGAGTATTACAAGCCCGTTCTGTTACGGTGGAGACCTGCTGGAGTCTGAAGCGCGCGACCCGTATCAAGTATCAGACGGAGATTGTGCACCATTTTCTGCGTGAAGCGGGCTTAACATGATTGAGATTATTAAGACAGAAATAAAAGACACCTTCAGAAGAGAGCGCCCGAGGATGCACTTCGGGAGTTCGCTATGGAGGTGACTTTTCTGCGTTTATCTCAGCGTCATTGCTTCCAGTATTTGTTTACCCACAGGCTCTAGCGGCGTGAATGGATAAAGATCTTTTTTAGTTATAAACTTGTATATCGCATCCAGATACTCATCCACAATGGAGGCTGATCCAAAACAATAATTGGACAATAATACAACGCCTATACTCTGTTCCTTATTTATAGCCAAATAACTGCTGAAACCAAATGTGCTGCCGTTATGCCAGAGAATTTCCTGATCTGAGATGGTATCACTAAACCAGGCGTAACGATGGCTCGAATCTCCAATCATTATAGGAACGTGACTTTGTTGTATTGCAGAGGCTAGCGGATGATCTTCATTCAGATTGGCCTGTACAAATAAACACATATCGTGAAGAGATGACTTGATCGCCCCTGCCCCTTCATGTACACCACTATCCCAGTGAGGCATTTTTTTCCCCGTTGACGTATGTCCATCCACAAATCTGGCATTCTGTTCTGCATTCAGCCTAGCAGCTGTCTCCGTCATGTTTAATGGACCTGTGATATATTTTTTCAGCAGATCGTCATATGTACAGTCTGTCACTTTACATAGGATATAGCCAAGTAAGCCCACGCCGGTATTGAAATACTCAAATGAACCCATCTGATCTGTAAAAACAGCATCGGATAAAAAAGCAAGTAAATCATCCTCCGTATAAGTTGAAAACGGATTGTATCGGTTTTTCTTCGAGGACAGGTTTGTGGCAAGTCTGGGTAATCCAGAGGTATGCGTAGCAAGACTTTTTAAGGTAACCTTATTCAAATAATCGTTTTTACCGTTGTGTATGTACTTGCCAACCGTGTCATCCGTGGAAAGCTGCTGTTGACATTCCAATTCTAATAGAAGGATAGATGTAAAAAGTTTGGTTAAAGAGCCGATTTCGAACAACCTGTGTACAGGAGCAGCTGCGCTCTTCTTTTGGGTATTGCCGAATGAATGATATTCGATTTCTCCCTTCGTAATCATGCCAATCTCAAGATGCAGATGTTTCTTTCCATTGATGTAATCGGATACAAAACGTTGTAAATCCCTCATAGAAAATACTGCTCCTCTTTTTGCTCTTTCCCTATTCAACGAATTTTATGGGTTAATCTCATCCGGCTCTTTCTTGGTCACCCTGAACGACTGAATATAGTTGTGAATATCATCTTCTGGCGTCTTAAGCAATCTGGCCAGATGAATCTGCATCTGTTCAAGGTGATCAATATGCTTCTGAATATCTGCGATTCGGTCAGAGACGAGTGTTTTCAGCGTATCACTTTCCATATCCTCCTGGCTGAGGAGTTCCAGAGTCTCTTGTATTTCTTTTAGAGAGTAACCCAGCAATTGGGCATCCTTAATGAACTTAATTTTGACCAGATAATCCTCGGTATACAACCGGTATCCGTTCGAGGAACGACGAGGAGCAGGCAGAATCCCACTATCCTCGTAATAACGGAGGGTTGCCATACTCACACCGGTACGCTTGGCCAACGTTCCTCTTGTCATGGTTTCCATGCCTACCCTCCACCCTTCTGCGAAATTATTGCATTTGTTCGTTGCGTGTCTTGGTATATTGGGCATCATAGGTGGCCTCGGGGAAATTCGCCGAAGACCCTTGCAGCCAATCATTGTCATACTCTGAAAACGGGCTGAGCGGATACCCGGCACATTAATCATAAATTCACGCTTGTCTCCTGCCTCGGGTGTTTTGGTCTCTTCGCGAGATTCATCTGTATCATCTGCATGCGAAATGAATTGATTAAACCATGCAGAAGCACTGCCAGAACCAAAGCTGAGAGTATGCCCATGGTCATTGCTCGGTGCCTCGGAAACACCAGCATACATACCGTAGCAGCTACGGTTACCAACACGACATCCATTCTAAAATCCTCAGTATTCTGCCTCCAATATTTCTTGATAAGACAAGAATAAACCTTGAAGTATACTTCAAGGTCAAGGCTGAATATATGAACGGAAAATGGATGAATCCAATCCATTAAAACACCCGATAAATATGCCATACAGCTTGGAAGAGCTTGTACGGTATATTCATCGGGTGAACCACAACGATTACTCCACGGTTACCTTTGTTCTCGGCATCGTATGCATCGCCCCTGAGGTCACATGCGCCTGAACGACATATACCCCAGGTTCCTGAAACGTATAATTCACTTCATATACACCATCGCCTATAGATACAGCCTTCGTCGCTCCCCGAGATTCAAGCTCTTCGGCACTCATCATTCCTTGATCAAGTGAAGCTTCGGGTTCATCCTGTTCATTCCATACCTGAAATTGTACATGATCCGCATCATTTACAGGCTGATCTCCCTGGGTCAGCTTGATCTGCAAAGCGACATCTTCCTTGACAGACACCTTATCGGGAATCATAAGCTGCACTTTGATCATTTCTGGCATCTCACCC
This sequence comes from Paenibacillus xylanilyticus, assembly GCF_047246825.1. Classification (GTDB taxonomy): domain Bacteria; phylum Bacillota; class Bacilli; order Paenibacillales; family Paenibacillaceae; genus Paenibacillus; species Paenibacillus xylanilyticus_B. The sequence goes on from NZ_JBFOLB010000007.1 coordinate 134,295, forward strand.
GATGGGGACTGTTCCTCATAGGAGCATCCCACGGTCAGGAGGATCAAAACAATGAAGGGCATGAACCAACGGACTTGTCCACTCATTCATCATCTGTCCTTTCTTATTTAAGAAGATTTTGATGTTTTGCCGATGCCCCACAGCATCACGATGATAATAATAAATGCAATTAGTGCCAGCAGCGGAATGGTGATAAAACCAAACCAGTTCAGATAGTCGGTGTAACATGGAACCTTACCGCACGCTACGGCGTTGCCTGTAGCTGAAAAAATACGTTGAATCGTTACATGATATAACGAAATGCCGCCACCGATAAAACTAAGCGGAAGCACGTATTTCGCGATACCCGCGTCATCCTTAAAATAGGCAATGCCCAACAAGATCGTTAGCGGGTACATAAATATGCGCTGGTACCAGCACAGATCACATGGAAGATAGCCCTTGATCTCACTAAAATAGAGACTTCCCCCTGTTGCAATAACCGAAACGGCCCAAGCAACAAATAATCGGGTATCCACACTTTTCGCCGGACGCTCCGATTTTGATGATGTACTCATTCCTCTGGCCTCCTCTGGATTTTGCTCATACCGAAATATCATACCTCATTCATGACGCGCAGGGCTATTGTAGCCTTTATGTAGGTGTTACACGATGATCATTATACCAAAAATTTGAACTTTTGGTTTCATTTGTGTTCACATTGAATATGTTCTTCCTGCTCCATACCTTTGGACCTGGCGTACGTATTGCCCCAGTCGCACATCGTGTTTAAGACCGGAACGAAGGATTGTCCAAGTTCAGTTAAACTATATTCTACTTTTGGCGGGACTTCCTTGAATATTTCCCTATGAACAAGTCCATCGCCTTCCAACTGTTTCAATTGATCGGTTAGGACCTTTTGTGTAATTCCAGGTATCAATTCATAGAATTCCTTGGTTCTTACCGATTGTTGACTCAGAAAGAAAAGGATAAGACACTTCCATTTTCCGCCGGCGATATCCATAAAAATATTTATTCCGGTATTATATTTAACCAATGTGCCGTCACTCCCCAATAGATACTTTAATGTGGCTATACCACCTTTTTGTGCGTTATTTTCTCATTAGTTATTGCCTACTATAATTCAAATGAGCCATAAATAACAACGATGGAGATGGTCTTATGAGTGTACAAACTATTTTGGAACAAAGACGTTCTGTTCGGCATTTTGATCCAAGTTATACGATAAGCACAGAAATTCTGACTAACCTCATTGAATCTGCAAGTAAATCACCGAACGGGAATAATATTCAAGCCACCCGATACCTTATTATCGATGACCCTACATTGCGAAGTACTTTGCTGCCTATAGCTTTTAATCAACAACAGGTGGTCGATGCTTCGGCGCTGGTGGTCATGCTTGGAGATTATCGGGCATTTGAGCAAGATAACATCATCAAAATCCACGAAGAAGGCTTCCAGGCAGGTTTTTTTGATGAATCGCTCAGAGATTATCTGGCGAATGCTGCAATACAGTACTATGCAAATAAATCGGATGAAGAGCTAAAGTTGGAGTTAACCCGAGATGTAAGCCTGGCCTCGATGTCATTTATTCTGCTCGCAAACGAATCCGGCTTTGAAACCATTACCATGTCAGGTTATGATTCCGCCCAATTAAAAACCAGCCTGAATATTCCCGAAAGATATTTGGATGTCATGCTGATCGCGATTGGCAAAGGTACGAAAAATGGACATCAAACAGTACGTCACCCTGTAAATAAAATTATGTATCGAAACTCCATTACCTCTTTAGTATAACAACAAAAAAGCTGCCGTATGGGGCAGCTTTTTGCTTTTTGCCTGACTGTATTATTTTGATTCTTACTATTACATTGATTTCGTCAGTGCTTGTTGCCCTGCTGCTTGAGGCAGGTTGCCTGCTGTAGCCGAATCCAGGAAAGTCGCAAACTCGGTTGTGAATCCAGCAATACGCTTCTCTACAGCTGTACGGGCTGCCGATCGTTGTTTTTAACGGCTAAGACAGGCACTTTATTTCCCTTTATCTCACAATCACACCTTACATCACAGGTCATCCTGGGGTACAATAAAAACATAAAGATCAACCCTTTTTGAAGGAGGTCTACTCATGTCATGGCTGCCTTATATTTTAATTGTTGGTATTGCGCTGGTCGGCGGAATTGCTACAATGATCATCGGAAATTCCAAAGCCAATCAGACCAGCAACCCTGAATATGACCGCCGAACCAAGCAAAACTTAAGTCGCTTAACCTATGTATACGTTGGTGCAATCGTGCTTGGCATGGGCGGACTGATCCTGTACCTAGTGAACTAAACCAGCAGGGTTCAGTTAAGTATGGCTTTAAACGTTTGTAATACTTCCAAATTCCGTCGTACATATGGGATGGTTTGGGGAACAATTCCCCTCTCCCTGATTACCGCCAGCAAGCCCCGCAGCATCCATATATGAATTTGTTGAAATAAATCTCTCCTGTTAAAGACAGCATCTCCCTGCACATATCCGCGTTCAAAGTCTGCCACGATGGTTTCCAATTCTCTTACAGTTACGGATGGACGTATTGTGGAAGTCAGCACAGCCGCCAGATCAAAATGATGATTGCCCCTTCTCACTTCGCCCATATCAATAATCTGAACAGCCTCCTCTGTAAACAAAAGATTCCAAATCCCCAGATCTCCATGAATGACCGCACTGTACTCCATGTTGTACTCCATGCATTGCTCGGTATGCCCCACTAGTGCTCGTATTTCTTCGGATAATGAATTGTTCACTTTAGCGGATACTTCGCTCCATAGTTGGGGTAATGCAAAACGATCTTCCTGTTGAGGGACATCCAGATGTTCCGTGAATTGATGAAAGTTGGAGATCACTTTTCCTAACCGGACAAAATCAACGCTAACCTGATCATGCGGAATCGTATGGTCTATGTAGGTTTGCAAATTATAAATCTTGTGGTTGTAGAGAATATAGGGCAGGCCATCTCTGGCTTGGAGCATGTTTGGAGAAATATGAACAGATGCTAGTACCTTATAAAGTTGATGTTCAGCCAGCGCCTGCTGTTCATTCCTGAGCTCACGCAGCACATATTTGCCCGTGGTTGCAAGGATCAGCATTGCGTTCGAACTGCTGCCTTTCTGCAAGGCCTTTCTGCTTAAAATTTTGCCAATATCATAATGCTCCGCCACAAAATCGATGTCAGCCATAGACTCTTCCCTCCTTTACTTTTCTTTGGAGTTTTGTCCGGATAAATAAATGTACGATGTTTACAAGTTGGAGATAATTCAGAATTATTATGGATACCTTCCGGGTTTAATATAAAGCCATAAGGGACAGCGAGCCCATTCAAATTACAACCATATAAGTTGATCCTGACATTTTACACTAAAACGTAGAGTGCAGAACCAATCTGAAGGAGAGATATAAAATGAAAAAAAACCTGAAGACATCCGCAGTAACGATGATGGTACTTGGCATGACACTAACAGGAGCTGCGGGCGTATTTGCCGGCACTCAACTGGAAAGAATCTCGGCATATCTTAATCATGGCATCAGCTTCAATGTAGACGGTGCAGCCTATACACCAACCGATGGCAATGGCAACAAGCTGGCTCCGATCACCTACAACAATTCAACTTATCTGCCTGTACGTGCCATTGCGGATGCGCTGCATGTGCCTGTATCGTACGACGGCAAAAAAGGCCAAGTCATCATCGGCGAAGCGACAAGCAATCCCTCGACGCTGGCCAATGTATCCTATAGCGCTGCACAAAAAGAAGCCATCCAAAAAGCATTTGCACAGTTTGATGGTTTTGAGACTGCGTACGCACCTCAGCAAAGCGTCTCGGGTGATACTTTTAAAAGTGTAGGTGCTGGTGGCGATGGTGTAAGCTTTATCTTCAGCCATATGAAAGTAAGTGTATCTCCGAGAGATTACTCGGATGGTTATAGCAGCAAGGATGTAAAATTGTCTAATGGCGTTAGCGCCAAATGGTACACACCGGATCAAACGGGCATGCTCACGTTCCAGTTGGATGACCGTTATGTAACGCTCAGTTCCCCTGATCATAAGCTGACTCAGGCACAGCTTGCACAAGTAGCCGTATCTGTTCAGAAAGTAAACAGCAATGATCAAGGTGTTACCGGGTTTGCTGATGTAAACTACACCAAGAATCAAACAGCAACCATCCGTAAGGAGTTTGCCAAATTCCAAGGGTTTGAGACAGCTTACGCACCTCAGCATATGACTGCAGGTGATGCATTCAAAAGCGTGAGTGCCGGCGGGGATGGCGTAAACTTTGTATTCAAAAATATGAATGTGACGGTATCGCCGAAAGACTACTCCTTCAGCTATGATGGAAAAGAAGTAAAACTGTCCAATGGCATAACTGCCAAGTGGTATACACCTGACAAAACAGATATGCTCACGTTTAAACTGGATGACCGCTATATAACACTCAGCTCGCCAAATAACTCACTGACCCATACACAACTGGAGCAAATGGCCATGTCCGTGCAAAAGTTGAAATAAAATAAACACATCAAGCACACATCATTTTGCTTCCCCACATGCTTGGGGGCAGATTTGATGTGTGTTTTGTCCTATTCATGACGTTACAACTGCTGAGAAAACAAGGCTTTCGTCCAGCTTCACTTCGTAAAAGAAGGGGTTATAATGAATGGTATATGTATGATTATCAGACGTATAACAGATAAGGAGTGAACCCGATGAACCAGCGAATCGATCTTTCGCCTGAGGAGCTGCAGCAGCTGGCAGGTGAATTCAGCAAGGCATCCCAGAACGGTAATGATATTCTCGCTCAGCTCAAAACGATGGTTGAGCAGGCCGAAGGCCAGTGGGAAGGTGAACGGCAGCGTGAATTCATGCAGCGCATCAATGATAGCATGACATCGATAAGCAATTACCTGCTTGGTTTGCAGGAAACCAGCACCAGCCTGCAGCAGACGGCAACCCGTTTCCGTGAAACGGATCAGTCACGCTAGTGCTGATCCGTTAGGTTCTATTCAAAGAATTTGCAGCCGTTGCAAAGGTAGCATTCTTTTTTTCCAAGTAAATCACTCACTCAAGCTAGCAGCAAACACTTCTTCTTCCTCATCCACATATCCTCTGAAAATAATCTCCTCAATATCTTCATGATTGAACACATACGTATAATCCGGATTAATGTATCCTTCCGGGTACAAACAGCCAATATAGTCGAACTGCCGAGGCGGTTCGGTCATTAACATCTGCTTGCGTCCATAGATGACAAGCTTTTTGGTGCCTTCCTTCAGCCGGATCACGGAGCCGTTGGGCAATAATGTCGATGTTTCTTTTTCCATGCTGTAACCTCCATTAACTATTCTGTGTTTTGTGGACAGAAGTTCCTTGGGCGATGCTCATTACCCGGCGAAGCCAGTAATAACGATGCACATCCATGATAAAGTGAAATACAACAAAAGCAAGCATAATATATACGCACATGAGGACAACCGCAACCGTCTGCTGCGTTACAAAGGCCAGTGATAGGTTGGCCAGCAGATACCCGGCTCCGGTTAACATGGTCAGCGTGGCCACAGGCATGCGTGAACCAGCACCCGCTTTTGGGCGATGCGGGGACTGCTGCAGTTTACGCAGGTGAAACTTGGCATATTGATACAAGGCGAAACCGTACACGGCAAACGACCCAATCGCATACCACGGAGTTGTCAGTCCGAGCATGCCATAGGCAAACTTTTGCACGATAATCATGAATCCCAAGGAACAGACAATCCCGAATACTCCCCGGAACAGAACATAATTCAACTGCAGCCTGCGCGGGGCCACAATCAGGGCTACAGCCCACACATTCATTACCGCCAGAGGAGGCAGCAAAATATAGACGTATAAGGACTGGAACGGCACACTGAACACGGGGATTAAAAGGAATACGTTAAGAAAGAACAGCACAAGCGTACCTGCACTGAAACGTATTCCATCCGCCGCATATACAGCAAGATAATTCTCAAACGCATTCTGATGGAAGGAGGTTCCTTCAACTTTTTTTGTAACTGAAGCGGTCGTCGATGACGTGGAACGTTTCTTGCGCGCCATCTATTTGAACCATCCTGAGACGGTAGACCAGGCCTTCTTCGCTCCGTGTTTCACCACATCTTTCACGGAATCATCCTGTCCATCGCCATCAAGGTCCATGTTCATGGTTACCCCTTCCGCGAGATAAGTCAGACCTACGGATACGCCCAAACCAACTGCACCTACAGCCAGCACGGGTGCTGCTGCAGGCAATATGGCAGCTGTCAGAAGCGTTGCCCCTACCGTCGTTGCCCCACCGACAACTACGTTTCCGATGATATCCCCGGCGATCTTGTCACTGGATGCATTCTGGCTGATGTTCTCCTGGGTATCCGTAAAAACATCAATCCCTACGCTGGCCCAGCCCAGTTTATCCGTTAATGCTGACCTGACCGCATAACCTGGTTTAATCATCGAGGCAATTTCCTTAATCTGTGGCGTAGCTGTTCCGTTTGCGATTTTGGCTTCAATGTCACGGACATAATGGATTTTGTAATCCCTTGGTCTGCCGTTGACTACCGTGTTGCCTTTAACCGAATCATAACTTTCACGAACCAAAATACGAGGCGTATTTCGATCGAGCTGCTGCTTCACCATATAACCATTCCTGACCCGATATCCCAGCTTGGCAACGGCCGCAGCAGCGGTCACTGTCCCTACCGTGCTCCCCGGCCCATCGAATGGAGCAAGTGGATTAAAGCCGGTAAGCCCGAATGTACCCCCGGATTGGTCCTCCTGCTCCATTCGCTCACGTGTCGTTTTCACATATGCAGCCAGCTGCTGCATGCTCTGTCCAGCGGTCTGAAACCGCTGCTGGTGCGACTGGTACAGACCGATAATGGTCTGCCGATTCCCTGACTGCCAGGCTGCTCCCTGGATGGAGCGCTGAAGAACACCATCTACCTGCTGCAGCTGTGCAGTAACCTGTTCAATCTGCTGTGCGAGCGAATTCAAGTACTCTGCCTTCATGACAATTTTGGTCAACTGGATTTCCCCCTTTTAGCTTACCTACGTTCTATGGGATTAAACTACAGGCAAGATCGATAAAGAACGAGTCGTCAGCAGAAAAAGGCTTTGAATCAGTTCTTCTTCCGTTATCTTGAACGCTGTAAACGTCTCTCTTTGTTTGTTTTCCTTGTTTTCAATGAATAGCCAGTTACCTGTACTGCTGCCGATAAAACAAATCATTTGTGGGCTGTCCTGCATCCCCCGTGTGGATACCTCAAACTGCCCTTGTTTTTGGATGTTTGCCAATGCCTGGGCCAGTTCCTGGATTGCATTTGAATGCACATGCTGATCCTGGCGCAGCGCGAATGTTATCCTTTCCATCCCTGGTTGTTTCAGTGTCAGCAGCTTCTGTAATGTGTCCTTCTGAATGGAGGTATGCAGTGATTCCTCGGCAGAGTCAGGCAATTCAATTCGATTTCCCATGATGTGGTACAAATCCTGCAAGCTTTCAAACGTAGTCAGAGTTACCTGGTCCCGTGCAGGGCGCCAAACCCATTCAACAATGTTCGTACCGGATATGAAGCCATATGTCATCGATGGATCACTCTGCTCAGCGCTTGTTGTATGCAGGTGGAGCTTGATCAATGCACTACTGAGCTTGCAGCTCTGAAGCAGCTGATTCACCTGTGGATGTATGGTAATCTCGCTATCCTCGGATTCTATAACTCCATCCTTGATCAGATCGTTTTTAATTTCTTCATAAGTGTGCTCGGCCTGCTCACCCTGTAATGCCACATCATTCAGATGTGCCAAGAGTACCTCAGCTTCCGGAATATTCATTAACTGAAACAGAAACAGGGCCTCCCGGCCAGAGCAGGTAAACGATGTATATGTAGGCACAGTCATTCCTCTTTTCCATGATATGTGCAGCCAACTCCAATGGAAGAGCCTATCTTTTTATTGTAAAAGGATAGGCAATCAGGCTCAATGCGCCCCCACTCCTGTTATTGGGACGTTAAACCTGATTATATTTACCCATTAGGCTTTGGAACGGCACAGGGTTGTACTGCATCTGTACTGTAAAATTGGGATATCCCATGTTGGAAAAAGTCTACTTTCCTGCGGCATGCAGCAGCTCCAGCAGCAGCTCTTTCCGTTTCCCTTCAGCCTTGCGGGCCAGAGCTGCAAGCTTCTCCACTTTACCCCAGATCGGATACAGCACACGCTCTACTTCATAGGTTTCCAATCCCTTTATCTGCTGCACATATAGGGCCAGCTTCTCTTCGTTTTCCAGTTCCGGCTGGATTTTCAGCTTCAAGTAATCCGTCGAACGCCGTAAACAGGCAACCAATGCAGGTACAGAGCTGGCAGTTATGCCGTGTTTTTCAGCAAAGGCAACGGTGAATTTGTCCTGCACCAACTGGTGCTCATCGTCCACTTCTCCCATATAAAATTCAACCAACGGGAAATACCGCTCATCTGCGAGTCCAAGGCCAAATGTGGCATAGGTGCCCGGCATGCAGCTCTTTTCGCCTTCCGTATCTGCATACCATTCGAATTCTTCGATGGCTTCACGAGCGTACTCTTCAAGAAGAGGATGCAAGTCCGGGTACGCCAGTGCATTTGCGAAAAATCGGTGAGTGTCCGACTTCGCGAGTCCCTTAACCGGCAAATACTGCTTCACGCTGGATTTGAGCTTGATCTTGTAATTTTTCGGAAAGCCTTGCTTCAGCAAACGAATAATAAAAGCAAGAGCCTGTTCATAGGCAGATGCTTCCTCCTTGCGAATCATGATGGTCATGATGGAGAACACATCGTTGGCAGTGCATTCCACCTGTTCATTTTTCACAAGAATATCTTCCTCCGCATAGGTGCCGCTGCCTTCTGTCATCATCCGTGCTGCACGGTTGCTGCCCAGTTGTTTCGCCAGCTCCAAAAAGGTAAGCCCTCTCGGTTTGCTGTAGCTGGGTTCATAACGGAGAATCATGACAGCTGCGTACAGCAGCAGATCAATTGGCTGTGCAGCCTGCTGTTGGCTCTCACCCCCAGCCCGAGACTCGTTCTGTTCCAGTACTGCGCCTGGCTTAAGTGTATATTCATTGGACCTGTACACCGATGACTGGACATCATAATACTGAGGCAAAAACTGATTCTCCGCCCAATCCGTCAACGCACGAATAATGTTACCTCGATGCTCTGCCAAGGCATCCTGACGCCCTTTATTTAATTCCTGGATGCGCTCATATTGAGCGATGACCCAAGCAATATCCAGTTCCGGAAAGAGTTCCGGGTCAACCAGATGACGCGTCAAAAAAAAGGATTCCAGCGGCTTCGTTGGATATGTACCATGTTCCAGCTTTTTATCTACGTACGTATGAATTCGTTCAAGCAACTGCTCTTTCTTCTCTTCATTGATATATTCAAGCAGCGTCAATTGCAGCTTTCCTTCGGTTGTCGGGAATTTTCCGCGAAAGGTGAAGCGGTAGTCGATCAACGGTGAGTCCGTCAGCTCGTCCAATCTTTCCTGAACCACTTTTACAAGCTGAGGCTGGAATTCATTACGCACCTGCTCTTCGGTAAAGGGGCCCGTGTTCTTTGATTTCAACCCGTCATCCAAACCAAGATCCACACTGTCAACAATGGTACGCCCTGGCTTGTATTCCAGTAGAATATCATCGAAGATACCCATCTGCAGCGTGGTTCGCTTCACGGTCTTCTCCAAGTCGTTCCGCTTCGCCTGTTCGTCAAACCATTCATGAATGGCCTCAATCATCTCTTCCATCGCCTGGTCATAAAGTGTGCTCATCTAATCTCCCTGCCTTTCAACATCTAAATTCCCTGAGTAATATTCATTGTTCTATTCATCCAGGATCGCTCCATATCCATGCATGTTCAAAATGCGTATTGATGTTCGCATAACACCTATTATTTTACCCTCCCATGTACAGCCGGAACAATAAGACCTAGGCACGGTTGTTCGCTGAGCAAAAGGAATGATCCTTTCTTCTGCACATGTCTATGCATCCTGTATTCAAAACAAATACACCGGAATCAGGCGATTCTCCGCCCAAATCCGGTGTATTCACGAAACGTGCTTCTCACTTGTAATACTTTAGTATGATTCCATCTGCATAAATAGAAACAGATTGTACATATAGCCACTGCGAGTACAGAAAACCTTCCGATTGCTGTTATCCCCAGATTTCTTTGATCCCATTACCAGAGGAAGAAATCCGGTGATAAAGGCAAACGCTTCGCTTCTCCAGGTCTTTTCTGTTCTCTCCGTTCTCATGTCAATTTCCACATTTCCATTCATACCATGAACCATTCACCGTATTAATTCACGGTTTTATACCATTCGTTCACTTCGGCGGTAATATCATCGCCACCCATGGACTTCCACTTCGTTACAAAGGCATCGAATTCCTCAATGCCGACTTGGCCATAGATAATTTTGCTGAACGTATCCTTTTCCAGCTTGTCGAGTGCATCCTTCTTCATCTTCATCGTCTCGGTAGGCGCACCCGTGAATTTGTTCTTGATGGCATCATCCTTATGGGCCACCACGACTTGAGCCGCTGCGAACACTTCCGGTTTGTTGGCAATACTCGTATTTTTCTCAAAAGGTGTCTCAGGCTCCTTGCCTGTCGCCAGTTCTGCAAGCGTATCCATCATCAGGTCGGGAATCCGTGCACCATCATAGGTAATCGTGTATTTCAGCGGCGATACGCCATCTTTTACTTCAGCTTCGCCAATGACTTTCCCGTCCACAATGTCAAAATCATACCCTTGGGCAAAACCATGCTCAAATTCACTGCCCACTTCCGGGTTGGCAAAGTTGTCGAACAGATAATTCTGATATGTGAAGAACACTTCCGGGTTAGCCATATCCTTGTTAATCAACACAACCCCGTTGCTAGCGCCCGAACCATGGTGATGGCTCTCGCCAGTTGGCCCGGTTGGCAGGGCAATGGCTTTGTATGTGGCACCGTCCACATTTTTCTTTACATCATCAATCGGCCAGTTCGGCATCCAGTGCGGACCCACAATGATTCCGGCTTTGCCTGCTGTAAACAGCTCTGCCGCCTTGATCTCATCATATACGCCAGCTTCCTTAGGCAGATAGCCTTTGGACAGCCAATCTTTCATCGTGGCAAGGCCTTCCTTCACTCCCGGTTGTACCGAGCCGTATTGCAGTGTTCCGTCCTCTGCCTCATTCCATTGCCCAGGCATCGTGTTATACATGCCGAAGATCCAGCCGGACTCGGTCATCCACGTATTGAGGGCATTTTTCATGCCGACAGTCAGACCATACGTATCCTTCTTCCCATTGCCGTCCGGATCCTGATTCGTAAATGCATCCATGACCGCAACAAGCTCATCGATCGTTTTTGGTTCTTCCAGTCCCAGCTTTTTCAGCCAATCTTCCCGGATAAACATCACCGGATCGCCGTTATAGGCATAATCGAAAATTGGAATTCCGTAACGCTTACCCTCATACATGTAGGGGTACCATTCTTCCGGTGCCGATTCGGAGGCCTGTTTCCACGTGTCGGAAGCATATTTGTCAAACAGTTCACCTGCATCGGCAAATTTGCCGGATTCGATCAACTCACGCACCAGATTGTAGTCCCCACGGATGGAGACAATATCCGGCAGCTCTTCGTTGGCCGACAGGGACAGGCGCAGTTTCGTATAAAATGCATCATTGGTCACCGATACAGCCCATGGTGTGGTCAGGTCGATGCCAAGCCGTTCCTTGGCCCATTTGGTATGCACATTGCTCTGTGCTGTTTCGCCATTTTTGAACTTCGTATCATCGTTCCAGGCCCGCAAATAGCTCATCTGCACGGCTGGTTCGTACTTCCCGTCCTGCATCGCAAGTGGCGCAGCCGCTTCCTTGGCTGGCTCCTCTTTGGCCCCTGAACTGCATGCCGTTACAGCAACCATCGTCAATGCAAGCAACGCCGTCATCATCTTTCTATACATGAACAAACCCCTCCTCAGGTAACTTTGAATACCCTTCTGCATTTTGCATCATTCAATGCTTAATGCACCTTACATGAAAAGGATAGTGCAGCCGGGGAGGCAAACATATATCACAATTTCAATGTTCATATTGATTTGTTAACCGTTCCGAAAATCCTGTGGTGTCAGACCATAATGTTTGCGGAACACCTGAATGAAGTAGGGGGTGTTGTTATATCCCACTTCCTGGCCGACTTCATAGATCTTCATCCCGGTATGCTTCAGCAAGTGCACGGCACGTTCCATTCTGGAACGAATAATGTAATCGCTGATGCCTTCACCAGTGGACTGTTTGTACATTTTGGACAAATACACCGGATGCAGATGCACTTCTCCCGCAATCACCTGCAGGGACAGATCATCTGCCAGATGATGGTCAATCCAGTGCTGTACCTGCCGAATCAAGGTAGACCCACTCGCTTGGCCCGCGTCTTGGGTACGCTCTGTCCACTGCTGCATGACGTTTCGGGTCCATGCCTCCAGACTGCGCAGTGATACGCCATAACCGTCCTTCAGCAGCTGCTGATACTGTTCACCAAGCACATCCGTTAGCTGTTTGCCTTCCCGGTGAGCCATGTAGGAGAAAGCAGCCGCCAGATAATGAAAGGCAACGTAGACATGCTCCGGAAACACACTGTCCGCTAACTCGGCAAATATCTGATCAATCTTGCGATGTGCATCGTCCATTCTCCCGGCTTCCAACAGCGTTGTCAGGCCAGGTGGCTCATACAGCGCCGCAAGTGATTTCAATGTAGCTCCATGTGAGCTGGCAGCGGCATTAAGATGCAATCCTTTTCCTGCTTCAGCCTGCTTCCGCAGGGCACTTACGGCCTGATGATACAGCTGCGGAACCTGGTGCGGAAAACGACCAGTCCGGCTGACCGACAGCGAGATGGTGGCATTCAAGTACTGTTTCACACTGTGAATCAATCGTTCGCCAAGCCGGCTCAGCAGCAATTCGGAATCGGACTGTGCCTGTCTCGGACAGGCCATAAACACCAGATCATCATGCGCATCATCGGTATGGCAGAGATGGTAGCTGCTGCTGAAGATTTCTTCCACCACATTGGATATGGCATATTTCATTAATCGGAATGCCTTGTGCGTTGGCTGAGGGTCATCATAGCGGATGAGCAGCAGCTGCATTTTATCCTGGGGACGGAAACCGATCTCCAATTGTTCCAGCTTGCTCACGAGTTCGTCTTCGGCAAATTTGCGACCAAGCAGCACATCCTTCATTAATTCCGCCCGTTTTTCCGGCAGATGTTCCCTTACCGAATACATCGCGCGCTGATGCAGCTGCTGTTTCTCTCCTTCCAGTCGGATCTGGACGGAGGCCTGCTGCACGGCTTCGATCAGTTCCTCATCCCGTACCGGCTTAAGCAGGTAACTTACCGTTCCATGCTTCAGTGCCTGCTTTGCATAATCAAAAGAGGCATGACCCGATAAAATAATGCATTTGGTCCGCTCCCACTTTTGCCGAATATGACTCACAAGATCAAGCCCCGACAAACCCGGCATGCGGATATCCGTAATGATAATATGGACCTGATGTGCAGCCATCTGCTGCAAAGCTTCCTTGACCGAATATGCCTTGTATACCTGACCGATTCCATATTCTCTCCATGCAATGGAGGATGCGATAGACTCCACCGCCGAATGTTCATCATCCACGACCATCAGATTCATCATGAGACTTTCCCTCCTCAAACCATCGTATTTCCACACTAAGTCCCCCGTAAGGAATCGCTGCAAAATGAAGCCCGGACGAATGCCCATACCGCGTAACGAGACGCTGATGTACGTTCCAGGTGCCTGTGCCAATCTCCTCGCCCATAGGCTCATTGACCTCTCGTTCCAATTCTGCAATTTCTTCAGGTGTCAACGTAACACCATCGTTATCTACAAACAGACTGTATCGTATAAGCTGTTTGCCATCGATCTGCTCCCTTGTCGACATCCCCGTTACCACGATATGACCGCTGCCCTCACTCGGCTCAATACCGTGAATTACGGCATTCTCCACAATCGGCTGAATGAGCAGTCTTGGGATCTGCTGCTGCATCAGCTCCTGCGGGACGGCAATTTCATAGGATAAACGGTTGGTCCGCATCTGTTGAATGGACAAATAATTGTCCAGCAGCCGAATTTCCCCTTCCACTGTCGTCATGTCATTCTCATCCCGGGTGATGTACCGGTAGTAGTCACCAAGACTCAGCGACATCGCAATAACGGCTTTCGAATGGCCGAGCTGGGTCATATTTTTAATATAAAACAGGCAGTTGTACAGGAAGTGAGGATTAATCTGTGATTGTAAATGCTTGAGCGTTGCTTCCCGGGAACGAATTCGTTCCTCATACACCTTTTCGATCAGTTCCTGAATCTGTTCCGCCATGTGGTTGAAGCTCTGAGTCAGATACGCGAATTCATCCCGTGAATGATCCACCGGAATCCGGGTCGACAGCTGGCCTTTGCGAATCTGCTGCAGCCCCTGCATCAAGCGATAGATCGGAATCTGGACTTTGCGGTAGAGCAGCAGGGCCGCCCCAATGCTTAGAACCAGCAGCAGCAGAATGGACGTAATAAACATGTTCCGGCTCTTGTCCATCGGGGTGAGCAGATCATCCAGCACAACGGGGTTCACATAGACGCCATGAAGCTGTTTGGAGCGAACATAGCTGACCAGATACTGCTTGCCACCTGCCTCCAGCTGATGGTTGCCCTCACTGCCCAGTCCGTCCAAAGGCATATCCTCCATAATGGCTTTCACCAGTTCAGGGTCCGCACTGCGGTTTAATAAAGGCTCATTCCCCGGCACAAACAGAAAGGGATCTCCTCCCTGCGCCTCCTTGAAGTCGTCCAGCATGGCTACAATATTCATCGGATCAAAATTAATCTCCATCACGGTTCGAACACCCGTGGTTACGGGTTTGGCACTCCACTCATAGTTATCTGTGAAGAAAAAGGTAAAACTCCCGTCTTCCAGCTGCCATTGTCCAGGCTGGGGAAACTTCAGCATGTTTTCATTAAAGACGGTTCGGCTTGCCTTGGTGGATAACACAAGCTCTGCCTGCGGAAGCAGGATCGTAATATCGTTCTTCCAGCGGCTGGTGGACTGGTACAGCGATAACTTGTCGAGAATATCGAGATAAATGCTGTTCTTTTCATACTGGCTGGTCGTTTCCGTCATGTAACGGTAGTGCAGTATGCTGGGGTCCCTGAGCAGGGTAAGCCCGTAGAGCGAGAGCTGCTCAATATTTTTATCTACCTGGGAGCTGAAATAATTGAACTGGTTCAAGCTCGACTGCTGTTTTTCCTCCACCACCATGTCCACATTTGCCTGGTTGGCGTAAGTATAGAGCAGCAAGATGGGCACCAGCAGGCAGATCAGCAGAATGACCGTTTTTGCAAATACTGTGAATTTCATCGTTTCACCCTGTCCCGAAATAGTATCGAATGTTACCGAAGTCCTATTTTATATTGAAAACCCTTTCATATCTATATGGATTTTTGAAATCATCGTTTGCTTCAACAGGTTAACAAATCAACATTCGCCTTGAAATGTTGGTCTATAGGCCACCCTTTTCCGTTGCTATAATTCAGTTGCTCCACTTTTTGCAGAGGCTGAGATGCCTCACAATGCGGAGGCTGGACGATACATAAGGAGGGACAACGATGGCTATGGAACAACCATTAACAACCAACACTCCGGTGCGGCAGGCGGTACATCATCCACGCAAACGCACACGCTGGAACTTCAAACGTACGTGGCCGCTGCATCTGATGCTGCTGCCTGCTGTACTGCTCACATTGCTGTTCGCCTATGTGCCTATGGGCGGCATTATTATTGCTTTTCAGGATTTTAAACCGTGGTTGGGATTCACTGGCTCCAAATGGGTGGGATGGGATAACTTCCGGTTCATGTTCGAGTATCCGGACAGTGTACAGGTGATCTGGAACACCGTGCTGATCGCTTCGATGAAAATTGTGGCTGGCCTGGTGGCGCCAGTGGTGTTCGCCATTCTGCTGAATGAGGTACGAAACTCTACATTTAAACGATTCTCGCAGACTCTAGTGTATCTGCCCCACTTCCTGTCCTGGGTTGTCCTTGGCGGCATTCTGCTCGATATGCTGTCCCCGGAGGGCGGACTGGTGAATCAGGTGCTTGCGGCTGTCGGGATTGAACCCATTTTCTTTCTCGGAGATGGTGACTGGTTCCGGGTAACGGTGGTCATCAGTGATGTATGGAAGGAATTTGGATTTGGCACAATCGTATTTCTGGCAGCACTGGCGGGGATTAATCCGGCTCTGTATGAAGCTTCCGAAGTGGATGGCGCAACACGGCTCAAACAGACGCTGCACATTACACTGCCTGCCCTGGTGCCGATGATTATCGTGGTGGGTACACTTTCCCTTGGTAATATTCTGAATGCAGGATTTGACCAGATTTTCAATCTGTACAATCCGCTTGTGTATGAGAAAGGCGATATTATCGATACGTTTGTGTACCGGATGGGGATTTTGAATGGCAAAATGAGCTTCGCCACAGCTGTTGGATTATTCAAGTCTTTTGTCGCGATGTTCCTCGTCATTTCTGCATACCGGATGGCTTACAAAATCGCCAATTACCGCATTTTCTAAGGGGTTTAGCATATTGCATTAAGGGGGAATCAAGGTGTATCACAAAACGACCGGATACCGGATATTCAACGGCTTTAACCTGTTCTTCATTGCGGCCGTTTCACTGCTCTGTGTGCTGCCGCTTGTCCATATTTTGGCGGTCTCTTTCAGCGGCAAGGCAGCCGCCTCTGCCAATCTCGTCACACTGTGGCCGATTGATTTTACGGTAGACGCCTATACCAAAACATTTGGTAACAGCAATTTCCTGAGTGCACTCTGGATCTCGGTCCAGCGTACCGTTCTTGGCACACTGCTCAGCATGGTGCTGGTCATTCTGACTGCATATCCTTTATCGAAGGAGAGTCTTCATTTTAAGGGACGTTCTATGTATGCTTGGTTTTTCATCTTCACGATGCTGTTCAGCGGCGGGCTGATTCCGTCCTACATTTTGATCCAAAAACTCGGGCTGATCAATACGCTGTGGGCACTGATTCTGCCGGGAGCGGTGGCGGTCTGGAACCTGATTCTCATGATGAACTTCTTCCGTAACGTTCCGAAAGAGCTGGAAGAGGCGTCCTTCATTGATGGTGCTAACCATATTACGACCTTGTTCCGAATCTATCTGCCCGTGTCCATGCCTGCGATTGCGACGATCTCGCTATTCACCATGGTAGGCCAATGGAACTCCTGGTTTGACGGATTGATCTATATGAATGATGCTTCCAAATATCCGCTGGCTACGTTGATGCAGACCATTATCGTGCAGCAGGACTTCTCCAATATGAACGTGGATGCTACGCAGCTTCAGAACATGTCACAGCGTACGGTTAATGCTGCACAGATTTTCATCGGTGCTCTGCCGATCCTGCTCGTGTATCCATTCCTGCAGCGTTTCTTCGTCAAGGGGATTGTGCTTGGGGCGGTAAAAGAATAGAACGAACGCGGAATATTCCGCATCATCTCATCCCGGGGCTTTCGTCTCGGGTTGTTTTGCCGTGTATGCGAATGGCCTTGTTATATTCATTAATTAACTCATCCAGAACCATCGATTGACGAATGACCTCCGGATGCATTAATTCCGCATGTGAATTTGCGATCTGGTAGAGCCTCTGCCGTGCCTTTTCGATACATTCCTGAATGGTTTCCGGATTATGCACCATACTCCCGCCCCCTGTTGTCCTTCAATATCCATCACCCAAAAAAGACCATCTATTATAATATTCGGAACAAAGGGGGCTGCCGATTACCCCAAATTTAAAATTTGTATATTTTTTCTTGTAAAGGCTGAAATAAGTATGTGTAATTCTACAACAATACAAATAAAACCGGATAGGCTGCATTCAGCCTTCTCCGGTTTTTTTTACTTCTGTATGAATTTCGCCTCTACAATGTTCAGGCTTATCTCAGTCCGATATCCTCAAAGCGATTGCCAATCGTTTCTGGAAATGCATGCTTAATCGCATCAATGGCGCGTTGTTCCGTTTCTTTTGCTTGATGGATAAGCGCTATCACCCGCTGCACACATCCAGGTTCCTTAGTATTCCACCAGATTGAATGCTCCAACATTTCAATTATCTCTGAATAAAGATCTGACAGGGACACATACTCCCGCATGACATGAACCATCTGATCCGACAGGTGCCCAAGCCCTGTGACATAGGAAGCGATATCTTGTCTTGATTTGGCGTAATATCGAAGAACGATGGCAGCTTGATCGGTGTCATAAACTCCAGATTGCAGGACCGCAGCAATGGTCGAATATGCAGCAGCTCCACAGGTGTAATCCCGGGGCGGCAGCATATAATCATGGGTCTCCCATTTGTACACAGCCTGAATCAACGATTCCTTGCAGACCTCCCACATATCCACGGTTTGATGGGATTCGAGCACCTGATAGTACCAATAGGGTGTACTGTTTTGTCCAAAAGAATCATATGGCAATCGAAAGACTTCACGCCCTTCACTTTCACAGATGTACAGTACCTTCTCCAGATCATCATACCCAACACAAACAACAAATTGATCATGCCACAAGATGGCTCCCACACCACGATCAATGGATGCCTTAATATCCAGAACAGCCTGCTTCTGATACAACGAAAAGGTCGGTTCGAACGAAAATCCAGCTGCCTGACTCGCCGTCACACCAATGAAATCAGCCGCTACAAAGTTCTCTGCCATCCAGTTGTACGCCGAGATCGATTCTATAGTTAGATGCTGATCCACCACCAATCGAAATCCACTTGCTGTCATGCCCGCAATCATGTGACGTGGAAAATTCGTCCACTGTTTGTGCACTAAAATGCGATACATCGCATCTGTATATGAACCCATACCATGCCAAGATGCGTGTTCACCCGCAGAATACTGAGCATATGGGGATTGAATCAAATCCAGCAGTTCTCGGGTTGCCATCTTCCGTCCCTCCCTCTTCCTATCTTGCCGAGTGCGCCCCCCAGCGTGGCACAGTAGAACGTTTACGATCAGGAAACTTCAGGGATATTATGCGAAAATAATGGATCGCCTGCTCCTCCAGTTCTTTCGCCTTCAATAGATCCTGTATCAGTTCATCTGTTGCATCTGGCCGGAGCATCCTTCTGTTATCCTGCTGAACCATGCATCCCTTCATCCGGTGAATTAACGTTCCAAGCTGGTCATAGCAAGCGCAGGCCTGATCTAGTTCGTTCCATATTCCTCGGAAATCCTGCAAATACATGTGAATTTCAGTCCGGGACTGGCAATAGGATTCCAATAGATAAGCTGCACCGGATTCATCGTAATCCCCACTCTGAAGGGCATGCACCCACACATCATATGCCATTCTCCCGGAAGCAATATTTCGATCAGGGAGCAGACGATACGGAATATCCCAATCCTCAATCGCCAGTCGTAAGGATTCCAATAACATATCCTTTTCGGAGATATGGACCTGCTCACCAAAAACCTGACAATACCAGAACCCCGTGAAGTTTAGACCGAAGTTGTCATACAGCAAAATTTGCGGTTCCTTACTCCACCCGTCTTGTACATAAAAGATGCGATCAGCGTCATCATATCCATGGATGACACCGAATTCAGGAATCCAGTAGATCACCCCTTTGCCCTCATCAAGACTGCGTTTAACCCAATTTACTGCCTCCCGCTGGTAATATTCGAATGTGGCATGGCGTGTACGTCCCCCATCCCAAATGGTGAATATTCCCAGGTTATCAATTCCGGATCGATGTGCCTCGCCCCATTGTCCGTACGCTGTAACCGACATGGGGAGTAACCTGCAATGCACCGAAAGTTTGAAAGCCATGCCCGTATATCCGGCGAGTAAATACTTGGTACCTTGAAACTGACCCGTATGGGTCAATATCGCGTACAGGCTATCCACATACGATTTGGACTCCCGCTTGACCATTAGATTATCCAACCATACTTCAGCCAAAGGAATCTCTCCTCTCTAGGATGTGGTCTACTCGACATTTGCTTTACTTGGCATGGCAAGTCTGTCGATCATTCTTTCTGCACTTTGCTGAAGCTTGCGTTTGAGCCACCCAGGAGATAACAGTTCCTCCCACTCGTTAACAAACAAATGCTGCAGGAAAGCATCCGTGTCATAAAACTCAACGGAATGAATCTGATCTTGCCTTGCTCGAATTCGATACCCTTGCCATAGCTCTGTTTGCTGCACTTCCTTTAGTCGGATCTCAGCCACAAACGGTTTACGAACAGGCAGTGGTTCTTCCCACCCACCCAACAATGAATCTGATCTGCACTCAAATGTCTCATTCGTAATCCGCACATGAATGATGCCCTCCAGACGGATGGCTGTTTGCTGAACAGGATCCGTTTCATAGCCAACGACGTAATCAGCGTTGTACTGGGATATCATCTTTAATGGGCACCACGAAAATTGCCGCTCCCCGGCGTGATCCCTATAATGCATATGTACTTTACGTGATTCTGTTATGGCGTGGGACATCAATTCAAAGTGCTGAAGCTGCTTAGGAGGTGCTGCGAATACAGGAAGTGGACTCTTCCATGTTTCCTGATCTTCCAGCGTAAAACGTTCCAGCAGATGAGACACACGCTTCACCACTTCTGATTGTTCGTGATCATAATGGCGATAACGATGAGCCAGATATTTAAGCACTCGTTGTTCTTCTTCGGTCATATATAGATGGGGTAGTCGATAGGTCTGATCCTCGTAACAATACCCCCGATACTTTGCAATATATACTAAGGGGGCACGTAGGGAGATTGCCATATATTCAATATCACGCTGTGCCTGACGCCGGGATATTTCGAATTCACGGGCAAGCCAGCTGCTGTTCGGAAAATGTCCGTTTCGAATCTGCTCGTCAAACCAGTGAATGCGATGCATGTTGCTCATCTTTTGCGCCCCCTTTAATTCTATAATGAGCAAATCTTAGATCCATTATATCAAAAGACATGGCCCGTTCCGAAGAACAGGCCTGCATGTTATACGGTCGCTATATCCACCCTGGATTGCACAGCTTTGGAACATTTCTTGCAAACTTTCAGACTTGTGCCATCCGTTTTCGTTTGCGAGTACAACAGTTTAATCCGGGTACTGCTACATACCGGGCATGTTCCCCGCCCTCTGGAAGGAAGACTCCACAGGACGCGTCCTCTTTTGGTTTTTGCCAATGTGTGTGAACCTCTTTTCGATATGGTTTGTGTGTTCACCGTTATTATAGAGAACATGGTACGACATAGAATGTCACAGCAGTATGCTTATCTTTTAAAATAAAAAATGTCCCCTCTTCAGCCTGAAGAAAGGACAAATCTTAGGAATGATGGGTGGACGCCTGAGCAGCGGCCTGCAATAAAGGCTGCAGGAGGCCCGGGAATCGTGTTTCCAGATCTTCCGATCTCAGTGTAAGGAAGTGCTGGGTTCCCTGCACACGCACCCGAATGACTCCGGCTTCCCGCAGTGTGCGAATATGGTGGGACATCGTGGATTTCACAACAGGTGCATTAAAATGACTGCAGGGCTGCTCTCCGCTCCTGGCTGCTTCCGCAACAATACCAAGACGGGTTGGGTCGCTCAAAGCGTACAATACGGAAGAAAGTTCAATATCCTCCACTTGAGGATGATGCAAAATTTTCATGCTGTAGTCTCCTTTTTTCAGACTATCCATTGTATTTTAACACAGTTCCATGATATATTTCTAATGTTCGATACCAATCGAACTTTAACAATGATTTCGTCAATGTAACCCCTGCTGTCTGGCATGGGATTCACCGTATATCACATTTTGCAAATGTTACATACCGTTTCTGAAATGTTGCGAAATTACTTATTCTCTCAAGGAGGTTTTCATGAACAACACGGCAACCGCATCATCCGGGGAACGGACGACCGGGCTCCAGGAAGGTTTAATTGTAAGTTTGCTTGGCTTCACGGTAGTCCTCGTCGTCATGAATACGATGATGTTCAATCTCGCCCTGCCCAAGATCGCAGCCGAGTTTCAGCTCTCATCCGTTGCTTCTTCCTGGATTGTAACAGGGTATTCCATCGTTTTTGCCATATCGTCGATCACATTCTCACGCCTATCGGACTTTGTCCCGATTCGGACCCTGTTTACAACCGGTCTTACCTTGCTGGGGGCTGCATCCGTTCTGGGATTCTTCAGTAATCATTTTATTATCCTACTCTGTGCGCGCCTGATTCAGGCAGCGGGTGCCGCATCTGTACCGGGACTCGCGATCGTACTCATTACCCGTTATGTTCCGAGTGACCGGCGGGGTAAATCCATGGCCGTCATCATGTCCGCCAGTTCCCTTGGACTTGGACTCGGTCCAGTCATCGGCGGAAGTATTACACAGTTCCTCGGATGGCATGATCTCTTTATCGTCACCGGGTTGACGTTATTCCTGATCCCTGTATTTTTCAAGCTGCTTCCGAGTGAAATGCCGCAAAAGGGGTCGTTCGACTTGCTGGGTGCACTGCTTCTGGCGATCGGAACAACGGGCGTTCTTCTATTCCTCACCTCACGCGAATGGCTTACCCTCGTCGTTGGTGTCGCAGCGCTTCTTTTGTTCTGGCTCCGGATTCGCCGTGCAGCTGATCCATTTGTTCAGCCTGCCCTGTTCAAAAATAAAAAATATATGATGCTCAGCTCGCTCGGGATCGTATCCTACATCAACAACTTCTCGACCCTGTTCCTGCTTCCGCAGATTCTGGCTCACCTGTATGCCTTGACTCCAGCCCAATCCGGACTGGTCATCTTCCCTGGTGCAGTGGTATCCATGCTGCTATCCAACCGGATTGGCCGAATGATCGACCGCCATGGCAATACATTGCTGCTCAGATTCGCACCATGGCTGCTGCTGGCAGCCGCCGGATTGTTCGCTCTGTTTGCAGACAACAGCATTTACGCCATTATGGTTGTCTATATCCTGCTGAGCGTAGGTTTCTCTGCTCTCACAACCAGCGTTTCCAACGAATTGTCCAATAACCTGACCATGGATCAGGTGGGCGCAGGCATGGGTCTGTTCCAGCTCAGCCAGTTCTTCAGCGGTGCCTTCAGTGTTGCCGTAACGGGCGTGGCTCTGACTGCGATGCAGCAATTGCCATTATCGTCAGCCTACACGAATATTTTCTGGGGCATGACCGTGGTTGCTCTGGCCTCCGTTATGTTCTCCTGGGTATATCTGAGCATGCAGTCCCGCAAAAAAGACTCTTCTGCTTCGTCTAATCTAAGCTCGTAAGAGCTGCAGGCAGGTTGCCTAATACAAGAAAGCCCCAAGGACATATCCATCATGTTCTTGGGGCTTTTACTATTCTGATTTTACTTTTATAAATCTATTATGAATTATTCAAACAGATCCAGACGAAGACGCTTCAGGCTTGTATGCTTGATGTACCATTGACCGTCAATTTGGACAAACGTCTCATGGTAATGCCCAAATCCATGGAAGGATTTGTTTTCATTGCCTTCAGGGAACGTTACCCAATCTTCCATTGGAGAGATGACCTTGGCTTCGTTCTCGGATACAAATTCAACCTCGGCGCTATGCACGTGATGTACAGTGACAGCAACATCTACCAGATCACGGAATACCTGTACGATGGTGTCACGGCCCGTTAATACCGGGATAGGGTTGCCTTCTGTACTGAAATCAGCCACTGCATCCGGAGCAAACACATCACCCAGTGCGTCCCATTGCTTCGTATCAATAAAACGGCAGTAGCGTGCTTTGGTGTTGCGGATGTTTTCCAGTGCAAGCAATTGTTCCAGTCCTGTGATGGTTGATTGGCTCATGTGTTGTCCCTCCAGAGATGTAATTCGTTTAAAATATGTACTATTAATCTTCCTTATTGTACCATTACGTTTGGATTAGGCACAACGGCTTATTATACGGATGCATATTGACCCACTAACCCTGTCTAGAAATATGGCTATGACCCTGTTTCTCGTACATCCTCCACTGCACAATCCCATTCACTCATAAATTACTCCAACGAAAAAAGTCCGGGAGCCCGGCAATGTTCTTCATGCCAACTCTCAGACTTTTTTACAACCAAGATTCAGTTATTCGTTAATTCTGCAGGCTACACCGTATGTGCACCTTTCATCTGGGCAGCCAGCTCGGACATTTTCTTATTGTTCAGATAGTGCTCCATCTGTTCTTCGGCATGAACCATGACCTGCTGAATCAAACAGCCTTCATTATGGTTCTGCGAGCATTCAAACAGGGAAGCCTGTCCTTCAATGGCATGAATGATCTCCAGAAACGAAGGATCCGGATTTTTGCGACTCAGACGATAGCCACCATTGGCTCCGGAAGTCGATTCGATCATGCCGGCCTTGACCAGCTTGGTCAATATTTTGGACAGATAGGTTGGAGATACTTTCTGCAAATCAGCGAGTTGATGTACACTAACCAGCTGCTCCGGTTCGGTAATGACAAGATGGAGCATGGTATGCAAGGCATAGTTCGTTGCTTTTGAATATTTCATGAGGGCACCTCATTGTATACGGATTTAATTTATCCATAATAGACTTGATCGGGCTCGCTGTCAAACCCCGGGATGAATCGATCCCGCGGTCACAACAGACCCGCCCATTCATTAATTGTGGTAGAGTCCTCGGTACTCTGTGGGTGTCATGCCTTCATGCGCCATGAACTGCCGGTTAAAATAACTGGCATTAGGGTATCCCGCCTCCTCCGCAATCTGCCCAATGTTGGCTGTTGGACGCTCGAGCAGCCACTGCTTCGCCATCTGCAGCCGGGAACGGGTTACGAATTCCATCGGCGTCATCTCGACTGCACTCTTGAACAATTTGCAGAAGTAGTACGAGCTGACCCCCGCCAGATCAGCCCAGTCCTGCAGCAGAAACGGCTGACATGCCTCCTGCTGCATCTGGGGAAGCAATCCCAGGATCCGATTCTCCGCTTGACTGGTACGTGTATTTTTCAGGGGTACCGCATGCTGGACGAACTCGGCCAGGACCGCATACGTCAGAGTGGATAACTGGGCCGGGCGCAGCATCCGGTTCTGCTCGGCTTCGTCGAGCAAGGCCAGATGTGCTTCTTCCCAAGGGGCCTGCTGCCGCAGCGTCCACAGGAGATTGCGGTGCAGCCCCCGTTCAATCATATAGTCATGAAGACGTTCGCCGTAAAAATGAACCCAGCGCACATCCCACGGATCATCCTCACTGCTGTAATAGTGCTGCCGTTGCTGGGGGAAATAAAGTACCGCCTGACCTGCACGAAGCTCGTGTATAATCCCGTCCACTTCCACATATCCCTTACCAGAAGCTACATAGTGAATATTGAAATTGTTGAGTACACCAGCCTCCCGCAATACGGAGTGCTGCGGATGATTCATATAATGCCCGACCGACTCGGGATAACAAAAATATGGAATATCCTGAAGGGTAAGCAATACGGTCTGTCTATTCATGAATAATTCTCCTTGACCAGCAATATTGTGTTAAGAGATCTCAATATATTATCATTTTCATTCATTGATCTATTCCTTATAATCACAATATACATTCATCCACAGGAGGAAACAACTCATGAATTCAGATCGAAAATTACGCTGGGGCATTCTTGGTAGCGCTAGCATTGCCAAAGGTTCTGTCATTCCTGGTTTGCAACAATCGGAGTTGAATGAAGTGGCGGCGATTGCGAGCCGGGACGAGGAAAAAGCGAAACAGACCGCCGATCAGCTTGGAATTGCCCAGGCTTATGGAAGCTATGAAGCACTGCTTGCGGATGACACCATTGACGCTGTTTACATCCCCCTCCCCAATCATCTCCACCGGGAGTGGACGATTCGTGCGGCAGAGGCGGGCAAACATATTTTATGCGAGAAACCGCTCGCGTTAACCGAGCAGGAAGCCCGTGAAATGGCGCAAGCCTGTGATGATGCCGGGGTACTGCTTGCTGAGGCCTTTATGTATCGGCATCATCCCCGTTATGACCAGATCAGAGACGTGATCGCCAGCGGCGAAATTGGTGAAATCCGCGGCATTCATAGTACGTTTTCTTTTAATAATTCCGGTTCATCGGGCAATGTCAGATTCAAACGTGAATGGGGCGGCGGCGCTCTCTATGATATCGGCTGTTATTCCATTAGTGCAGCGCGGTTGCTGCTCGGCCAGGAACCCTCTGCGGTCACGGTCATTGGCATGTTCTCCCCGGAGCATGACCATGTCGACATGATGGCCTCCGGATTGCTCGAATTCAATGACCATGTTGGCGTAACCTTTGACAGCAGCATGTGGGCAGCCTTCCGCAATACGCTGGAGGTGCTTGGATCAGATGGCATTATCGAGGTACCGTCAGCGTTTATCAGCAACCCGGACCGCAGCTCGAACTTCTATGTAACCGCTGGCGGTGAGCGCAGGGAGATTGAGGTACCACAGGTCAATCATTATTCCCTTCAGGGAGATGATATGGCACGGGCAGTACTCCAAGGTAAAGATCTGCGTTTTGCATCTTCCGATGCTGTGGCTAATATGAAAGTACTCGAAGCTTGTCTTCGTTCCGCTGAGGAACGTACACGGATTACACTATAAGCGAGGATGGTGGATAACATGGAATTCATTACGATTGATGGTGCAGGCAAACAAATCTCCCGGTTAATTAAAGGTACCGATTATTTTGTACACGATGCTTACGAGAAAGCCGCTGCGAACATGGATGCCTTTCTGGCGATTGGCGGCAATACCGTGGATACGGCTCACATCTACTGCGGCGGGCAGAGTGAGGAAGTTCTCGGACGCTATATGCAAGAGCGAGGCAATCGTGATCAGGTTGTCATCCTCACCAAAGGTGCCCACCACGACATGAACGGGCCGCGCGTCAATGCCGATGCCATTCGCAGTGATCTTCTTGACAGCCTGGAGCGTCTTCAAACCGATCATGTGGAATTGTACGCACTGCACCGGGATGATCCCAATATCCCTGTTGGTGTAATTCTTGAAGCACTGAATGAGCATATTGAATCTGGCAAAATCGGTGCGATCGGTGCCTCCAACTGGACTTGGCAGCGATTAGAGGAAGCAAACACGTATGCGGCTGATCATGGTCTGAAAGGGTTTACATTCAGCAGCCCGAATCTCAGTCTCGCCAAGGCGAACGAACCGTTCTGGGCAGGCTGTGTGTCGGCAGATGCGGAGACACTTGCATGGCATGAGCGGACCAAACTTCCCCTATTGTCCTGGTCCTCCCAGGCACGTGGCTTCTTTACTGGCCGGTTCACGCCTGAGGTGCGGGACAACGCCGATCTGGTTCGTGTCTTCTACAGTGACGGCAACTGGGAACGTTTGCACCGTGCCGAGCAGCTCGCCGAATTGAAGAAAACCTCTCCAATTCAGATTGCACTCGCCTATGTTTTAAATCAACCATTCCCAACCTGCGCACTGATTGGTGCCCAGAATCAGGCGGAACTGCTATCCTGTGACGAAGGTTCACGGATTACGCTAACTCGCAAGGAGCTGGATTGGCTGGACCTCGGCAGTGACGTGAAACCGGCAGTCGTGTAAAACTGTAAGGTTCAATAATAGTCAGCACATGAGTATTCATATATGACAGCTTTTTCAGGGGCCACCTCTTCTACATGAGGGAAAGGTGGTCCTTTTTCCTTGCCACACCAGCAATTTCAATACAACTACAATATGCACCATTAAAAAAAGAGGCAACGATCCAGATTAGATTCTGGATCGTTAGCCCCTTTTTGACCATAAGTTACATATAATAAGTCTTGTTATTTGAACAGGCCTTACCCTGTCATTACAGTTTAATGATCTGACCCGTTTTCTCGGATTCGAACGCTGCCAAAATAACTTGCAGGGAACGAAGACCTTCTTCACCGGAAATGGTTGGAGGCGTTTGAGTCACAATGGATTCCACAAATGCATCAATGACACCACTTGGTACTTGTTTCTCGTTGGTAGCCATGGCGCCAACTTTGTATGTTTCAACCGTACCGTTAGTCAGCTCAACGATAACTTCGTCGCCTTCTACCGTTCCGATTTTCATGACGCCATTTTCGCACCACAGAACCGTACTGTTATCCCCTGCTCTGTATTGAGTCCAGCTGGCAACGAGTGTACCGATTGCACCACTCTTCATACGCAGCAGGCAAGTTGCATTGTCATCGACTTGAGTGCCTTCTTTGTGCAGCGTGCTGATGAATCCAGCCACTTCGGACACTTCATCGTTCAGCAAATAACGGATAAAGTCAGACTTGTGTACGCCCAGATCTCCCATGGCACCCATAATGGCTTCTTCCTTACGGAAGAACCAGCTCTCTGCCCCGTCTACACTCCATGCTTCCGGACCTGGATGGCCAAAGGAAGTACGGAAGTTCAGCACTTTACCCAGTCTGCCGGAATCCAGAATTTCTTTTGCTTTTACGTGTGGAGGCATCAGGCGCTGGTTGTGACCAACCATCAGATACACGCCGTTTTTCTTCGCGGCTTCAATCATCTGCTCGCCTTCCTCGGTTGTAACAGCCATCGGCTTTTCAACGAGCACGTGCTTGCCTGCATTCGCAGCAGCAATAGCCATTGGAGCATGCAGATAGTTAGGCGTACACACGCTAACGGCATCAACCGTTTCGTTTGCAAGCAGTTCCTCATAGCTGGAATAAGCTTTACCGCCGTAAGTTTCGGCCATTTTCTCCGCACGCTCCACAATCGGATCGGCAAAAGCAACAAGTTCTACGTTTTCATTAGCAGCGTATTCTGGAATATGTCTGCGTTCAGCAATGGCTCCACAGCCGAAGACAGCAACTTTAATTTTACTCATGGTTTAAAGGTCTCCTTTGACAAATAAATTCAGCATTTTGCATGGATTCAATTCAAATCGCTTCAATTAAAACTGGTTCAGGTAATTCTGTTTCAGCCAGTTATAACTGTTGGCTACGCTTTCAAGCGGAGGATTCTGACATACATCCTGTTCAACGATCAGCCATTCCACACCTGCATTCGTCGATGCTTCAATTACAGCTGGCAGGTCAACCGAACCTTGTCCCAGTTCCAGTGTTTTCATCTGTCCCTGTTCGTCTTTGCTGAAATCCTTCAGATGGAGCAGCGGCAGTCGGCCCGCATATTGATTAATATACTCGATCGGATTTTGTCCCGCAAATTGTACCCAACATACGTCCATCTCAACTTGTACAGCCTCAGGAGTAGTCTCTGCGAACATCGCATCAAACGCGTTTTTGTCGCCCACTTGGCCATGGAATTCGAAGTCATGGTTGTGATAACCAAAGATCAGACCTTGCTTGGCTGCTTCTGCACCGTATTGTTGCAGTTCAGCGAACAGCTTGGTCCAGCCTTCCGCATTGTCAGGACGATCTTCAGGCATGAGGTAAGGACAAATCATATATTGAGCCCCAATGGTTTTGAGGTAATCAATTTGTTTTTGCAAATCTTCACGCATCGCGTGCAAGGAAACGTGGCTGCTAAAGCCTTGGAGGCCAAGCTCATCCAGCAATGCTTTCATTTCTTCAGCAGGAATGTCACCATAACCAGCGAATTCCACACCTTCATAACCAAGCTCTGCTACCTTGCGCAATGTTCCACGAAAATCTGCTGCAGTTTCATCACGGAGGGTGAACAATTGCAAACCAATATTAAGTTTTTTCATGAATGATACACCTCTGCTCTCAAATTTGCTTTCATTGCTCTATCTGGTATCATCCTACCGCAAAACAGGCTAGAATGAACATATACAATATCGTCAGAACATGAACTATCTGATCGAATTTTTATTCCAGTATTTTGCATCACCCAAATATCATTCTTCAGGTGCATGCAGGATACGTATATTGGAGGATTGCATCTTTGGAACCAATGGAGACTTCAGTACTGATCTGTGACTACTCTTATCACTACAAGGCATTTAACCACAACATGAAGGGCGAGCTGCAGACTTACCTGTTTCGTTTGCAAACCGAAGGCTCTTGCAAGGTATATGTGCAGGATGAAGAATTTAAGATGACCAGCGGGGATTTGCTTTTATTGAAACCAGGTGATGACTATCATCTCGTGGTCGAAGAACCGCACAAGGAAGGCCGATTATCCAGCGGGGATTATTATTTGTTCTGTGAAGGATCCTGGATTGATCAGTGGTGGAAGCGAATACAGCGCCCTACCGTGAACCGCATTGGTCTGGATGATAAGCTGGTCAGCCTCTGGCGTAATCTTTTGCTGGAAAAGCGCCGGGGACCTCTTGAGGAAAATGCGGAGTTAAAAGATGTGCTGCTGCGTGGACTCTGTCTATACATCGACCGGGCCATCAATGAGAATCTTCAGACGGATCGAAGTGTCTCCTCAGCCCTGAAACTGAAGCGTTTCATTGAGGAACACGCAACCGTCACGTTCAAACTCGAAGAGGCCGCTCGTTACGCAGGTTTAAGTCTGTCCCGGGCAGTGCGGCTATTCAAGGAGCACTATGGCAAAACCATGATCCAGTACGCCATCGAAATTCGTCTGAATGTGGCTCTGGAACGCATGAAGTACAGTGAGATGACGCTGGAGCATATTGCCGAGACATGCGGCTTTGCCAGCTATTCCTATTTCCATCGGGTATTCCGGGCTCACTTCGGGATGTCTCCCTTGGAATATTTGAAGTCCCAGTCTCACCCTTCCTTTGATCTAGAGCGTGTATAACGACCTCAATTCCCGAACCCATGACGACCTGTAGACAGGTAACGTTTATGGGTTCTTTACCATTTTCGATGCTCTAAATTTACTCATGACTCCTCTCACATAACCCTGTATAGTTAAAACCATAGTAATTTACAGATTCATACATCATTAGCGGAATTTCCATCAACCTTAATTGGAGCGATACATATGCATGTTCCACGGAAAATACTCATAATTGAAGACGAGCAGGACATTTCACGCATTATCAGAGACTATCTGAACAAAAATCAATACGACGCCGCAGTTGCAGCCACTGGGCAAGATGGACTGCAGATGATGGACATGCTTCAACCGGACTATATCATTCTGGATATTATGCTGCCTGATCTGGACGGTATTGATGTATGTCGTGAAATCAGGCGAAGAAACAATATCCCCATCCTCATCCTGAGTGCAAGGGGAAGCGATACAGACAAGGTGCTCGGTTTGGGTTTTGGAGCAGATGATTATATGACCAAACCATTTTCCCTGAGTGAGCTGCTTGCACGAATCAATGCCCATTTTAGACGTTATGACAGTCTTAAACCCAAGCTTGAGGAGACACATCTGCTTCGTCTGTCCAACCTGGTGATCGATAAAAAAGCGTACAAGGTTACGCTGAACGGGACTGAAGTTTCGCTCTCCGCCAAAGAATTCGAACTGCTGTACTACCTGGCAAGCCACAAAAATCAGGTGTTTTCCAAGTCACAGTTACTGGATGCAGTCTGGGGATATGATGCTTACGGAGATGAAAATACCGTTACGGTATATATTCGAAGACTGAGAGAAAAAATTGAGGCTGCCCCTTCCCATCCAACCGTTTTGAAGACAGTCTGGGGTGTTGGCTACAAAT
The DNA here is from genome assembly GCF_047246825.1 of Paenibacillus xylanilyticus. Classification (GTDB taxonomy): domain Bacteria; phylum Bacillota; class Bacilli; order Paenibacillales; family Paenibacillaceae; genus Paenibacillus; species Paenibacillus xylanilyticus_B. Next base: position 166,001 of record NZ_JBFOLB010000007.1, read on the forward strand.
TTAACCATGAATAAGAAAGATGGGAGACGACAACCTGCATGTCATTATTTAATGGGTCCAAACGCTGGCTGACCACTACACTGATTTTGCTTATGCTGCTGCTTGGAAGCAGCCTGACACTTGCGGTGGATCGGTTAGTTAACCATACAGGCGAGTCTAACTTATCCATTAATAAGGTCCGCCTCAGGGTTAATCCAATTATGCTTGCTATAGAGCGTAATTATCATCAACTAAACACACCGGAAATTCAGGAAAACATTCGTTCCATGGCCAGAGAACAAGGCATTCAGCTATCCTTGGCCGGATTGGACGGGACAATCAGGCTATCTTCAAACCCATCCTCTGAAGGGCAGCATATCCATCTGGCATCCGCCTTGCATTATGATCTGAACCATGCCGCGTATGCCAAGGATGGGGAGGATCTGTTGGACATTGCTTTCCCTGTCATACCTGCTGATGAGGGAAAGCAGATTGGTAATGCCATCTTTACAATTCCTAAATCGATGGTTACAGTGCAGCCTTCTTCAACGCTCCCCCTCCTGGCTGTAGGCACCTCACTCATTATTGCTCTTATTTTGGGGACTCTCCTGATCTCCATGCATCGCAATCTGCATAAACGGTTACTGTCTCCTGTAAACTTGCTTCAGCATCATGCTGAGTCCATTCTTAAAGGACAATACGATCAAAGCATTCAATATCAACATGCAGACGAAATAGGCGAACTATATGCCATGTTCGATCTGATGCGTACAGAAATCAAATTTTTGAGTGAACAGCGTATTCAGCAGGAACAGGCACAAAAAGAGCTCATCACCAATATCTCGCATGATATCAAGACTCCGATTACGACGGTTAAAGCATACATTGAAGCCATTATCGAAGGCATATGTACAGATGAGAAAACACTCATGGAATATATGAGAATCATGCAGACCCACACGGACAAAACAGCCCAGCTGGTTGAGGATCTGTTAATCCATGCGCTGCAGGAGCTAGGTCAAATTTCGGTGGAGCCGCGTGAAGTTTATAGTGGTCCCGTCTTCGAAGCCATGCTTGAATCGTTTGGACATGCTGTCAAAATTAAAGGCCTAACGTATGAAACACCAGATTCCGTCCCAAATGTATTAGTCCGTATGGATACGACAAGGATCGAGCAAGTTCTGTCCAATCTGATATCCAATGCACTGAAAAACACCCGTCCCGGAGATGTCATTCGTGTCCTTACAGAGCTGGATGCGGATCAGTTCATTGTAAAGATCGCGGATACCGGCCAGGGAATACAGCCACAGGATATGCCTTTTGTATTCGAACGATATTTCCGGGGACAGGCATCTCCTGTGTACAGTCATGTGCAGGATGGCACAGGCCTCGGCTTATCCATTTGCAAAAATATTGTAGAGGCACACGGCGGACGTATTTCCTTCTCAAGCAAAGAGGGGCAGGGAACCCTCTTTCAATTCAGTCTGCCGATCTGCTAAGTTTTTCATAAACCGTTCAAGCAGACATCTGGCCCTGTAATACTTTATTCATAATTTGATAAGACTTCCTCAACATCCCCCCGCTAGAATAAATCGTATACTGCACCTGAGGAGTGATCTGCTTGACCAAAACAACCATTATTCGTGCGCATAACCTATGCAAAACATATAGCACTGGCCCGGAGCAATATCATGCCATACGCAATGTGGATCTGGATATCTATGAAGAAGACTTCACGGTCATTATGGGCAATTCCGGCTCGGGAAAATCGACCTTGCTCTATCTGCTGAGTGGTCTGGATCATGTGACAGCCGGTGAGGTTTATTTTTATGATCAACGGATTGATGCTTACAGTGAACGGGAAATGTCCGATTTCCGGACTCGCCGCATTGGTTATATCTATCAGAGTATTAATCTGGTACCGGATCTCTCCATCAAAGAGAACATTGCATTGCCGGGATACATTGCCGGGACCAAAAAGAATGAAATTCAAATTCGGGCAGCCCAACTGATGAAAGCCTTGGATATTGACGGACAGAGCAGCCGTTTCCCCTCCCAAACTTCAGGAGGTCAGCAGCAACGAGCCGCCATTGCACGTGCTTTGATTAATACACCGGATGTGCTCTTCGCCGATGAACCTACGGGCAGCCTGAACTATGAGCACGGTAAGGCTGTTCTCGACATCCTGACCGACATTAACCGAAAAGGGCAGTCCGTTGTCATGGTTACGCATGATATTCAGGCTGCCTGCCGTGCTGATCGTCTTATCTTGATCCGGGACGGCAAGGTTGGAGGCATTCTCGAATTTGATAAATATAGCGAACATCAGATGCATGACCGTGAAGCCGTCATATTTACTTTTGTATCGGGGAAGGCGTAGCGATGGCTGTCATGTTGAAACTTAGCCTCTCCTACCTGAGCAGAAGCAAAATACAAAATGGTTTTATCGCTCTGCTCATTCTTCTATCCACGCTCCTCGTGTCTACAGCTGTTATGATCCTGGCCAACACGGGTAACCAGTTTAGGGAAATGCACAACCGCACCAATGGGTCGCATCAAATTCTGACCTTTGAAAAAGGTCTTAATGATCCGCAGGCTGTGCACGACTGGTGGGCTTCCGAGGATGGCGTTGAAGTGTCCTCATTGTTAACGTATCGCACGTTATCAGGGATCGCTTTTAATGGCATGGATATTCCTAATCTTTACCTTTACATGATAAGCACCCCTTCTCCTCCATGGGTTGTGGATGAACTTATTTTCTCCAAGGGAGCACCTGAAGCTGCTCCGAAACAAGGTTCGGTCTGGATTCCAACATCCATGGCCAATGCCTACGATATATCGGTAGGAGATACAGTTGGTTTCAAAACCGGGGCCGCTGCCTTGAATCTGAAGGTGTCCGCCATTGTCGTCGATGTGCCTTATGGAGCACCATTTACCAATACAGCACGGGTCTGGATGAATCCCTTGGATTACCACCATGATGTCCAGTCACTTGCGGGAACCGATCATCACATGATGGGAATCCATTTCGACGATTACAGTACGAATTCAAGGTATTGGGAACGTTACACGCTTGAGGCAGGCGGACCATTTCTGGAAACCAAGATGGAGTTTGAGGGCATTTCCTCTTTTTATCTGATCATTAACCAGATCGTTGGGTTCATCATGATTTTCCTAGGTGTTGTCATGCTCGCCATTGCTCTTATGACGATAGGATTCACGATTTCGGATGCCATTCTGGCCAACTACAAAACGATTGGCATACTCAAATCATTGGGATTAACCTCAGCCAAAACGATCGGCACCTATGTGATTCAATATTCATTGCTTTCCTTCATAGCCATTATTCCAGGGCTCGCATTCAGTATATGGGCATCCAAATTCATCATTAACATTTCCGTGTCTTCTCTTCGCGTGGGCAATAGTGACATTTCGGTCGAAGGAATAGGCTCGGCCATGCTGGTGGGCGTGTTTCTGTTCGCATTGATCATACTGTTCGTTGTGCTATATGCCAGAAAAGCACGACATATCCAGCCGGTGCAGGCCATCCGTTATGGCATGTCGGAGACGGACCATACCCGGTTGGCACGCAGAATGAATTCCCCGCTGGCGGGCTTAATCGGGTTTACACGCCTGCCTGCAGCTGCAGTTCTCGGATTGCGCCATTTGTTGAAGAACACCAAAAGTTCCATTCTCATGCTGCTGCTGACGACCATTGCCTCGTCCGTACTGGTTTTGGGATATGTTCTGTTAACCAGTATCACCGGAATTGTTCAGACAGCTGCCAAATGGGGCTATGACAATGCCAACATTGCTGCTGTCGTTGTGAACAAGAGTACCTTTCCCAAAGACGAATTAAAGCAAAGGTTACAAGAAGATCCAAGAATTAAAAATGTCGGCTGGCAAGGGAACATTACGGGTGTACTTCATCCAGATTCTTCTGCTGATATGCAGGGGCAATCTACCAGTTTAGCTCTGAGTGTATTGGATGGAAGTTATCAGGACCTTGGATTTGAAACACTGCAGGGGAGAAATCCACAACAGGAGAATGAAATCGCCATCGGTGTAAGTGTAGCGAGAACATTAAACAAAGCTCCGGGTGACTTCTTGGAACTTTATATTGAGGGAAAAAAGCGAACATTCCTCATCACAGGCATTTATCAAGCCATCGCCAACATGTCTATCTCGGGACGGATTACGACGGAGGCCATGAGTGCCATACATCCTAATTTTGGCAATTTTGATGCTGTATTCATTAATCTGAATGATCCTATGCAAGCAAATCAAGTCGCCGAGGAATTAAATGATCAATTTAAAGATTCCGCTTCGGTTGTAACTCAGAAGACACTGCTTGATTCCGTCTACGCAGAAGCGGCAGCCGTCCTGATCTACCCCATGAGCCTAATCGGGCTGCTATTCCTCCTGGTTACATTTATTATCATTTTCAGTACCTGCCGGATTAGTATCCGCAAAGAAAGCAGAACCTATGGAATCTACAAATCGATTGGCATGACATCACGGCGTATTCGAGTGTCTGTTTCAATGGGAGTGGCAGCCCTTGCTGCCATTGGCGCCGTACTTGGAATCCTGGTAGGCGTTTACATGCTGCCTATTCTACTTGAGATGGTCCTGGCGGGTTACGGTATTGTTCAGCTTCCTCTTATTCTCCATTGGGGTGGGATTGGTCTATTCACTTGCGTAGGCATGATTGCAGCAGCCCTTGGCTCCTGGTTCTCTTCCCGTGTGATTCATGAAACATCGCCACGTATGCTGGTTATTGAATAACGTTGGCAACATGCAAAAAAAACAGCCCTTTGGAGTCCTTTATGGAATCCGAAAAGGCTGTTTGGTTTGTCCTGATATTACTCTGTCGATGATCCCTGATTGGTAATGTTGATTTTGATATCATAGGTAATCGGGATTTCACTAAACATTTTATCCCAATCCGGTTTAACTTTCTGCCATACTTTCGGATATTTAATACGAAGCCGGTCTCCAAATCCACCTACATCTACCTTATACACATGCTGCATTTTATACAACAACTGCTGTATCTGTTGTTTGGCCAGTTCGCTGAACTCCTGCTCCAGTTCGTCCAAATACTTCTCAGTGCCCTCTTCCTCCGGTGAAGTCCAGTCTTCCATAAACCAGCCATCGGATTCCACCTTTACATGGAATGAGATGTCATCTCCTTTGACTGTGGGGATGATTTTGCTCTTGGTGTGTTTAATTTCATACGTGACGGTACTCCCTGATTTTTCCCGATACGTTTTGATTACTCCCCCTTGTGCCCTCCCTTGAATCCAGGATAACCCCTCCATATCGGTCTGGCTCAGACTCCCAATCCACCGGTTGGTCTTCCCACTGTAGATGCCTGCTCCTGAGAATTTGTGTTCTCCTTCAAACGAAATGACATTTTGTAATAAATAGCTTGATCCCGACTGCATGGTAGCATCCAGCTTGGTGAGCGACATGGCCGGGAGTATCTTGTTGGTTCGATTCACATTGTCAACCAGGCCTGTAAGATAGAATGATGGAATCTCACCAGGATCATTGGTCGATAGTGCTTCCAGTGCTTTTCGGTGACTGACCACAACGAGACAGCTTGGCCGAATGTCGTTATCCCGCAGCACAAAATCAAGCAGCTGATCCAAACTGTATTTTCTGGATACCTCGGTCGAGACGACAATGACTTTAAGATGGTGACCAATCAACGGTCGATCTCTTCTGACTGCAAACTGGCGAAAAATTTGTATCAGTGAATCTCCTGTTAGCCGTTCATTAAAATAGGATTTTCCTGCTCCTGCTGTTCCCGGTCCGGACTGTTCTTTGGCTGTTCCTCTCGGTACAATCTGTACCGTGGCCGTAATATTGTTTTTCTTGGGGTAGTGTCCTCCCTGTTGGTTAATACTTTTTTCAAACGGAGATTCATTCTCCAGATCAATTCCAAGTCCAACATATACACTAAGGTCCTCGATTTCCTTGCTGCTCCAGCACCCAGCAGTAAATAGCAGCAGAAGTAATCCGGGCAGGAACAGGCCGATTCGAATGGTTCGATTCATGCGTGCTTCCCTCCCTTTTTACGGATAATGCTGATCAACAGCAGGACGGTGGGGAGTATGCCGAATAGGTAGATGGACACATTACCCACCATGTCACCCAAGGTAAATGTTTCGTTCACATCCTTGGGTAGTACAGCAATCAGGTAACTTACAGGTAGTAATGCGTACATGATGGGAACCGTGTTTTTTATTTTGAACGTATGTGCAACACCTACTGCGGCTGCATAATGCGTGATGGTGAACGTTGAGAATATTTGCATGACCCAGATGACAAGCAGCAGGGATTCGAAGCGTTCAAAGATTAACCCCTGGATTTCGAAACTTCGCATCAGATCCAGCGTTGGCCACGTGCGGGTTTTCATGCCCTCAACGGACAGGCTCCCAATAACCATAACGACTGTAATGAGATAGATGACCATCGGCACTGCCGTTCCCCAGACCATCGCTTTGATGCCTTTTTCTGGTTTTTGCATGTATGCCATGATGACAATCATAATTTCATAGCCTGTATACGCAAGCAAGGTCGATTTCAAACCTTTAAATATGGGTAGAACCCCTTCTCCCAATACAGGACGGAGATTACTAATATCAAACAGTTGACTGCTAAGCAAAATGGCAATGACAAAAATAACGAGGGTAACCGGCAAAATAATCTCAAATAAACGGGCAATGGTAACCAGACCACCGGACATCAGATAGATCCCCACCCACATGAAGACCATGACAATAGCCCACACTGGTGTGCCTTCCAGCAGATAGAGTCCGGTAACTTCCGCCATGACCCGGATTTCAAATGCCGAAATGATAAGAAAATATAGGACCGTGATGATGCTAAGTGCATAAGCAATCCATGGACCTGTAATTTCCCCAACAAACTGGAACCCCGTCTTGCTGGGAAACCTGCGGCACAGGATAACGAGAATAAATCCTACACCAGTGATGATCAGACCTGACAGGATAATGGAAATCCAGACATCCGGGGTCCCTACAGCCTCTACCGTCGTGCGTGGAAGAGTCAAAATTCCGGCGCCTAACATGTAGTTAATAATGATGACCCCTGCTTGTTTGGTTGATATCTGATTCGTGGAATTCACATTATCACCTCTTTGCCGATTGATGGTGCTAACTGCAGAAAACTCTCTTACCTATCAATTACTTTTTTCGATCCTGATCTGTCGGATTCATCATGCTGGGACGTTTCTTCATAAGCCGGAGTGGAGCTCGGACAAAAAAATCTTTCCATTCATTCAGGCTATACGGCACAACCGGACTGGCATACGGAACACCAAAGCTGCTAAGACGGACAAGATGGCTGCATATCAGAAGAAAGAACATGATCACCCCATATAATCCAAGAGCAGCCGCACTAAACATTCCAGTAAAACGAAGAATGCGCAGCGTGATTCCCGCACTGTACGTTGGAATGGAGAACGAAGAGATGGCTGTTACGGCAACCACGATCACGAGGAATGGGCTAACAATCCCCGCCTGTACAGCCGCATCCCCGATAATGAGACCCCCGACGATGCCCATCGCCGGACCAATCGGTTTGGGCAGCCGGATCCCGGCTTCCCGTAAAATTTCGATCGCTGTCTCCATAATCAAGGCTTCAATGATCGAGGGAAACGGTACACCTTTTCTTGTCTCAATAATGGTCAGTGCCAGTTTGGTTGGAATCAAACCCGGGTGGAACGAAATGAAAGAGATATACAACGCTGGTGCCAGAAGCGCCAGCATGGCTGCCAGAAAACGAAGCATCCGCAAAAATGTTCCCGGAATCCATCGATCGTAATAGTCCTCAGGCGATTGCAGCAGCATGCTGAACGTAGCCGGCACAATGAGGGCAAAAGGTGTACCGTCCAACATGATGGCAACCCTTCCTTCAAGCAGCCCGCTCATGACGCGGTCAGGCCTCTCGGTATTCTGAACCTGTTGAAACGGGCTTAGCTCATTATCCTCAATCAACTGTTCAACATATCCGGATTCCAACATGGCATCCATATTCAGTCCTTCGATCCGCTTCTGAACTTCAGCGACGAGCTCCGGGTCAGCAATATCCTGAATGTACGCAATGGCCAAATCCTTTTTGATTCGATCACCGACTTCATATTTCTGGATAAACAGGCTCTGATTGCTGCCATACCGCCGCAGTATACCTGTATTATCACTCAGTTCTTCGGTAAAACCGATTCGTGGACCGCGCAGCAATGCTTCCGACAGCGGCTCTTCTATGCTGCGTGTCTTCCCCTTGGATGTGCCAATGAGCAGCGCTCCACGCATACCCTCAATGATCAGAGCATTCTTGCCCACAAGCACGCCGAGTGCCAGCTCTTGCAGTGATTCCGTTTCCTGAATCTGGCTGACAGGAAGCAGCTGGTTTTTCAGATAATTCTTGAGATCATTCGCATGATCCGGATGCAGAAAGCTCTCCTGCTTCAGTTCTGGTACCCCATGTAACATAAGTGGTCTAATCAAATGATCATCGATCAATTGCTGATCCACCAAACCCTCGACATACATAACAGCAGCAGGTGTATTTGTCCCACGAATGATAAACTCTCGGATATGTACGTCTGCATTCTGACCAAATGTTTCTCGTGAACTGATCAAATCTGTGGCATAGTTACCTGTAAGTTTGATATTGGCGTAAGCGCCTGTTTCCATTTTCTGATTCTGGTCAGCGTTATCTGATGAAGAGCCTTTCCCTGCTTGGTTGGGTTGGTTGTTATCCTTACCTATTCCCCCACCTCTAACAGTGGATTTAAGCCAACGATTCGCTTGTAAGATTACAATGGGAATGATCAACACTAAAAAAGCCTGCACCCATATTTTCCAATCCGGAACGTGCGATAAAATTTTGGACCACATCACCCTCACCCCAACATTTCTCTAAGCTGTGAACCTGCATGTATTTCTGTGTATTCTTTCCCTGAAGTCTCACAATAATTCCCGTATTTTTGACGTTATAAAAAAACAGGCCCCTGATTAGGAGCCCGCTTCTTTTGTGGCAGTTTATAGTGAGAAAGAAATATTTTAAACAATCTTCGTTACTTGCTGAGCTTTGGCATCAAGCAGCTGTGCTGACGCAGCAATGGTTGTAAAATCATTCAATGCTATCTCAATTTGCTGCTGGCTCTGTTCTACGTATTCGTCTACTTTCTGTGTTCCCCCGGTAATGTTCTTCATCTCTTTTGTTATACCATTCACACTGTCCCGGATTTCATTAATGGAATTCTCCACCATGCTCGACAGCTTTTTGACTTCCTTGGCTACCACATCGAACCCACGTCCATACTCGCCCGCATGTGCCGCTTCAATGGCAGCATTCAGCGCCAAAAGCTGTGTCTGCGACGCAATTTCCCGAATGGTTTTGACAACCCCCTGAATGGAGACTGCCTGCTCCTGCAAATGAGTCAGCGTAGCCCGATTATCGGCTGATACTTCTGAAATTTGCGTAATGGTGGACATCAGATCCCGACTGCGTTCTATACCAATATCAGCATGCTCATTCAGTTCATGTGACATCGTTTTCAATTCATGGACCACGGCCGAAATATTTCGCTGACGGCTTGTAATGTTCGTGGCAATTTTGGACACCCCGAGAACCCTCTGGTTGAATTCATCATAGACAGGCATGTATGTGGCTTCGAGCCAGACCGAATTACCTTTTGCATCCTTGCGTTCAATCTTGTCCTGGAAACTTACCCCGTTAAAAATGCTCTGCCAGAACCGCTCATAATCCGGGCTGTTCGCAAATTCAGCAAAGCACAATTGCCGATGATGCATCCCATTCATTTCGTCTACCTGGTACCCCATCGTACTCGCAAAGACTTCATTAACGTAGGTCACTCGCTTGTCCAGATCGAAACGAATGATCGCCAGATTTTTTTCCATGGCCCTAATAACCAACTCATCAGTGACAGCATCTTTCTTTTCCAACTCTAATGTAAGCAACTGATTTCCCCCCACACTTCAATCCGTAATAGATTACTACAAACAAATATGCAAAAAATAGACACTGGGCTCCCCAACCGTTATGTATATGTATAATAAAGTTCTGAAAGCTCCTACTATTGATACCCCAATTCGGGGCATTTGGATCACTTCCATCTTGTTTTTTCAAAAAAAAGTTCGCCTAACAATCTTTTGGCCTACACGAAAAAGAACCGCTCCAACAGAACGGTCCTTTCACTATTATAATCTTAAGATCCGAATTCATTATCGCGCCTATGTTCAAGCTAAGTCCTGCTTACGGGAGGAGTCCAGCGCTTCGCCTCACTGTCGTTGGGATACTGGATGCCAGCAGGGTAAGAAATCAGTTCAATCAGCATCCCCCACGGTGATCGCCCATACACGAACTGATTGCCTTCCCCGCTTTCGATTGGGCCGGATAAAGGGCCTATATAACAGTGTCAGATCATCCCCTGTATCCGGAATCAGCCGCGAGGCAGCTTGTCCGCATACCTGCTGCGCAGTTCAGCGAGCCGTTCGAGCTTGGATAACGCCAGCTCCTTCTGCAGCAATCCCACAGCCAGCACCAGCTGCTCCATAAGCAGAAGCGGAGTAACCATGGAGTGGAATTCACCCAGCTCCCCCCGGCTTACATAGAAGGACAACTCTGTGGCCAGTCCATATAACAGATCCTCCCGGTCTGTCACGAGCACAGCCTTGCTGCTTACTTCCTTCGCATAATCCAGTATGACCTCCGCCTCAGGCAGCAGACGGGTGAAACTCATCAGTAAAACCATATCCTCCTGCTGCATGTGCATCAGGGATTCAAGCAGTTCATGTCCGCTCCCGGCAAGATGGATGACTGTTAATCCGAATCTGGATAACCGGAATGACAGCAGCTCCGCCAAACCAGCTGAAGGTCCCGGAGCGTAAAGATATACTCTTCTTGCTTCAGCGAGGATGGAAGCTGCATGCTCCAGATCTCCCTGTTTCATATGCGATAAGGTCTCCTGCAGATGGGACACCGAGGCTTCCAGCAATTGCACAGGCAAGCTGCTCGTGTCCATGCGGGAGATCGTTTTATTTAACTTGAGTGCAGGTGTGGTGTCTTCGGAAGTGCGCAGCCGTATTTTGAATGCTTTGGCATTGTCATACCCAACGGCGCGCCAAAAGCGGGATACCGTTGCTATGCTGACGCCTAGTCTGTCGGCGATCTCCTGCTCTGTCATGAACAATATCTCTTCAGGGTTACGTTCAACAAAATCGGCAATTTTCAGATGACCAGGTGACAGCTGTTCTTTCTGGGCAAATAAATTCATTCCGGATACACTCCTTTTCTCGCTCTGCCATCAGTATAACAGCTGGCTCGAGATCTAGTGGTTTATGTATGTAATATTTTTTTCATTTATATTTCATATTGTAATAAATATTACAACCTGTTTACAAATATCTCCCTTTGCGTTAATACTCTGCCCCTAGACTGTGGCTATGATCAACAACATTCAGGGAGGTATGTATCGATGAAGAAGATGACTGAGCGTTATACGCTGACGTCTTCACAGAAAATGATGGTGTTTGTGCTTTCCATGTCACTGTACGGCTTGTCCAACATGTTCACAGAGCTCATCCCCAAGCTTCAGCTTGGACCGATTGAATTGTCGGTTGAATATTTTGCTTTTATTCCACTGACGCTCTGCATTTTGTTCCATCCCATGATTGCCGCCCTTGGGGCCGCTCTTGGAGAAGTGATTTTTGGTGAGTTGATGCTGGGGCAATTCGGCGGGCTTGGTGAACTGGAGAAATTCATTACCTTTTCCTTCGCCATGTATGTCGCAGGCCGCATGGTCAGTGATCCGCGCAATCGCAGACAGGTTGGCGTGGCCGCTATGACTGGGGTTATCATCCATCAGTTTCTAAGTTCATTGGTCGATATCGGTAAAGTATGGATTGGTGTGGAAGAGCTCGAAGCCGTCCCTGGACTTGCCGAGAGTGTTGTGCTGATCGAAGGGGTTGGTTTCCTGAATGACGTATTGTTCTCGGGTATCCTGTTCGCTCTGCTGCCTACCTTGTACCTCGTTCCACTTCTCTATGGAAAAATCGAACCGCTGCTGGGCATTAAGCCTCGTAATCCTGGCATGAAATATGAAGGGTTTGGTTTTTTCCGTCCGAAACTGATTCTGATCGGTCTGCTGCTGCTCGCACTGGCCTTTGGCGCAGAATCCCTGTCCGAGATGGACATCAACTTCGCGGTATGGGAAACGGATTATGCCGATCAATATGGTTCCGCCTCGATCTGGATCAGTATCGGAGCCGCTGCATTGATTGCAGTAGTCACCCTGTTGATCATGCGGGCTAAACGGAGCAAAAACAATACGGCACCAGGTACGGAGAACCGCCCTTATGCCTAATATACATTCTTCTCAGTTAGCTTCTTCATCAGATTCCGCTATTGCTATTCATAACGTCACTTTTACCTATCCGGGTTCGGAAGAACCTGTCCTGAACGGAGCATCACTTGAGCTTGCCCGTGGAAGCTTCACTGCCATTATCGGAAGCAACGGATGTGGCAAGTCAACGATGTGCAAATTGTTCAACGGTCTCATTCCCCAGTTCTACACGGGGGACTTCACGGGTGAAGTCCATGTGCTCGGTGTCCCAGTGGCAGGACAAAGTGTTGCAGACTTATCCAGAAAAATCGGCTATGTCTATCAGGACTTCGACAATCAGCTGGTGCGTCCAACCGTGCTGGATGAAGCCTGCTTTGCCCCACTGAATTACGGGCTGTCCAACTATAAGGAGCTGGGTGAACGTGCCCTGGCGATGTGTGGTCTGGACTCCATCCATAATCGGTACATCTGGGAATTGAGCGGCGGCCAAAAGCACCTGCTCGCGCTGGCTGGTGCATTATCGCTGGACCCGGATATTCTCATCGTGGACGAACCTGTCTCACAACTGGATCCACAGCATGCCAGACTGATCTATGAATGCCTGTCTCGCTTGAACACAGAGCATGGCAAGACCATTATTGTCATCGAGCATCATACCGAATTTATCGCCGACTTCTGTGCGAATGTGGTCCTGATGGACAAAGGATCTGTGCTGTGGAACCTTCCGGTCAAGGAAGGGTTGAATCGGATCGCAGATCTGGAGCGGCTGGGCATTCAGCCTCCTGAAGTGACCCGGGCAGCCATTCAGGCTGCCCAATCATACAAAGGAATAGATGTATCCCCCTCCAAACATCTGGAGGATAGTCAGCTCTTCCCTATCACAGTGGAGGAAGCAGCCGTATATTTTAAGGAACAGTACCCTGCTAAGATATCAGCACTATTAGCGGTACAGGATAGACCACCCAGAGACGCGGAGAGCATGGTCCAGTTACGTTCTGAACACGAGAATGCCAATTCTCTTCCGATTGTTCAATTCAAGGATACACGTCTGCGGTACAGAGGGCTTGGCAAAAAGGAGCATGAAATCATTCGTGGGGTTAACTTTTCACTCCATGAAGGAGAACGGATCGCCCTGGTCGGCAACAATGGCGCGGGCAAGTCCTCACTGCTCAGACTCATGGCCGGCATCAGTCTGCCTCAGGAAGGCAGTGTCAGCGTGCTTGGAGAAATGACGCATCGTTCATCATTGGAACAGCTGGCAGGCCGGGTCGCCTATATTTTTCAACATTCGGCCGAGATGTTTATCGAAGACAGTGTTCGCAAAGAAGTTTCATATTTCCTGAGAACCCGCCGCATCCAGGGAGCCGATGAGCAAATCGCACATGTGCTGGATCGTTTCCGTCTTACGCCGCTACAGGAGCGGGACGCCCGTCTCCTCAGCGGTGGACAACAGCGGCGCGTGACCCTTGCGATCGGTGCAGCCATGAAGCCTGCCCTTATGCTGCTTGATGAGCCTACTGCCAATCTGGATCTGGCCACTCGGGAGGAACTGATCGGAGTATTGGATGAACTGGATCAGCATGTGCGGACAACCGTTATTGCAACCCATGATATGCAGCTGGTTACCCAATGGGCCAGTCGTGTCATCGTGCTTCACAATGGACGAGTTGAAGCCGATGGATCACCTGCCGTGGTGTTTGCTGATGAACCGCTTCTGCGTCGCTCCGGACTTGCGCTTACTCAGATGATGGAACTTTCACATCGGTTGGGTCTGTCTGCACTGTGTCCAACACCCGAGGACTTTGTTGGGAACCTTCGGAATCACTCGTTCACCAAGGAGGATGACATTCATGCAGCTTGTCCGCAACTGGTTTGACAAAATATCCATTGAACGCATTCAGCTGGAGCTGATGAATACCGTGTACGGCAGCGGTCATGCGAGCCTGTCACGAATTGACCCCCGTGTCATGCTGATCTGGTATCTCTTCTTTGCCATCGTGCCCTGGTTTATTCATAACGGAACGGTGCTGCTCGGCATGTTTCTGCTCATGGTCACCACGACCATTTTGTCCCGGGCTGCTCCCTTCATTATCATCATTCTATGTCTGGGGCTGATCGGTCAGGTGGGCTGGATGTTTATTATCTCGCTGTTCTTCGGGGGCAACCTGGAATCCGCCTTCCCCTTGCTGCTGCTGACCCTGAAGCTGTCGATCGTCTCGCTGGCAAGCATCACCGTCTTTTCCGGCATGGACCCGGAACGGATTGGGGATGGACTGCTGGCACTCGGTATGCCTGCGGCATTCTCATTCAGCCTTTCGTATGCGTACCGCATTCTGCCCGTGTTGTTTGGAGAATTCCGCAACATTATGCTGTCCTACAGACTGCGGGGTCAAGTTCCTTCCAGACCTGGCTGGCTCTACTGGCGACTCGTTGTCTATTATATGAAACTGTTTGTTGTGTCCTTCTTCCCGTTAATGCTGGCTACGGCCAAACGTTCCCGCACCACCGTTGAAGCACTGGAAACCCGTGGTTTCTCTTACGGGATGAAGCATCCTGAGTCCAAACGTCTGAAGCTGGCCCACCTGAAGATCACCCCGCGTGACATCGGTTTTCTTGCTGGCTCAGCCATCTATGCGGCTCTGCTGTTCTGGCTGGGCGGACATTATGAAATTTTGTAATTCATATACTTAACCATTCATGGAATAAAAGGAGTGTCTCATATGCGTATTGATCTTCATACCCACGGCAAATTATCCAAAAACTCTGATTTCTCCGTCGATTACTTCACCGAAATGGTCACCGAGGCCAAAGCCAGCGGACTGGACGCCCTCGCACTTACTGAACATTTCAATACCCGGCACTTCTACGATGTCTATGAGACACTGGATCGCCTCTACCCTTACAACGGGGAATATTATGATGCGGACGGACTCCTCATTTTTCCCGGGATGGAAGTGGATATTCAGGAGACAGGACATATTTTGCTGATGGGTCAAAAAGAACATATTCTTGCCGTTCGTGCCGGCCTGGAAAATTATACAGCCAAGGGGTCCTTCATCCCCTTTGCCGAGCTGCTTGATCTGGCTGAAGCCTGGCCCCTGCTCAAAATTGGTGCACACCCCTTCAGGGAATCCACTCCCCTGTATGAGCTGGACCGCGATCTGCTTGCGCGTTTGGATGCTTTCGACTTGAACGCCAAGGATATGTACAAAACCGGCATCCAGACCTGCCGAACTCAGGTTGAATCGTTCGCCCAGTCTCTTGGCAAACCCGTAACGGCTGGAAGTGACACACACCAATGTCTGCAATACGGCAGTGTCTTCAATGTCTTGGATCGCCCGTGTGCATCGGTTGCCGAACTCAAAGAGCTAATCCTTGCCAGAAGCTACAATATTGAAATCTCCCCCGATCTTCCTCTCCGCGTGAAAGCTTCGGTGATGCTGAAAAAAGTGATGAAACGTCTTGCCAAGCTCGAAACCGCCAGCTTGCAGGAAGTGTAGTCAATTGCATGATACGTTTGAATGATATTGGGCCCGCAGGAAACTGTCCTGCAGGTCCTTTTTAAGTTACATAATGTAAGTCCTCCGTGTATTGTATGATACTCCGCTATTACCATGTACTTAGTTCAGCTCCGTCACAGAATTAATAAGTTCATCGCCAATTTCGAGATTTGTGATTATTTTCACTTTTATTTTGAACCGGAACGATTACGATGAGTTTATCACTTATATTACTCGCGAGTAACCTGAGCTTAAAATTATGAACATTCCTATTTATCGATGAAGTACATGAATGAACCAGAACAACAGGAGGTACACAACATGAGTCATCCTTATGCCAAGCTGTTCACCCCATTCCACATCGGAAACATGGAAGTGAAGAATCGAATTGTCATGTCCCCCATGGGTACAAACTCTGCCGGTCCCGATGGCCGGATCTCACTTGAAGAGATTGATTACTATGAAGAACGGGCCAAAGGTGGTGCAGGCATGATCATCCTAGGTGCACAATTTCTAACGGAAGATTTGGCTCAAGGCGTGCTGGAAGGCATCGTTGAAAAGGATTATGTCGTTCCAATGCTCACGGACCTGGTAGATGCGGTGCAGCGCTATGGCACCCGAATCATTGCTCAGTTAAGCTGCGGCACCGGACGTAATGCGCTGCCAGACCGTTCGGGCAAGCCTCCGGTATCTGCCTCAGCCATCCCTGCCATCTACAATCCGGAGGTTCTATGCCACCCTCTCACGGTGGAGGAAATTCAAAAAATCATGGATCAATTTGCCTATTCGGCAGCCAGACTGAAACGGGCGGGCTTCGATGGGATCGAGATTCATGCCCATGCCGGTTATCTGATTGACCAGTTCATGTCCCCGATCTGGAACAAACGTGAGGATGAGTACGGAGGCAGTACCGAGAAGCGGATGCGGTTCGCTGTTGAGATTGTACAGGCGATCCGCAAGGCTGTAGGTCCCAATATGCCTATTCTGTTCCGAATCGCACTGGATCATCGCTTCGAAGGCGGTCGTACCGTTGAAGACAGTCTGGAGATGCTTCAGATTCTTGAACGGGCTGGTGTGGATGCCATTGATATCGATGCAGGCTCCTACGAGAGAATCGATTATATTTTCCCGCCAGCCTATCTGGGTGATGCCTGTATGGATTACATGTGTGGACCTGCACGGCAAGCGGTCAACATTCCGATCCTGAACTCTGGCAGTCATACTCCGGAGAGCGCAGTCAGGTTAATTGAATCCGGAGATGCCGACTTTGTCATGTTTGGTCGTGCACTCATTGCCGATGCCGAGCTTCCGAACAAGCTGCGCGATGATATGCGAGAGGATATTCGTCCATGTATCCGGTGTAACGAGGAATGCATCGGTCGCATTATTGAACGTAATACCAAAATCAGCTGTGCGGTCAACATTCAGGCAGCAAACGAAAAACGCTTCACCATCGATCCGGCAGAGACACCCAAGAACATCGTCGTGGTAGGTGGAGGTCCATCCGGACTGGAAGCAGCTCGTGTTGCCGCACTCAAAGGGCATAGGGTTACCCTGTATGAAAAAGAGGCCACAGTTGGCGGGCAGGTGACCAGTGCGGCTACGCCGGAATTCAAAGGTCAGCTGCGTGCATTGATTGGCTGGTATGAACGGCAGTTACAGCAGCTTCATGTGCAAGTACTGCTCAATCATGAGATCACACCGGATGATCCGGCACTCCAAGCGGCAGATCATATTTTCATTGGGGCAGGGGCAGTCCCTCTCATCCCGCCTATCCCAGGAATTGATAATGATAATGTCGTTGGGGCCATTGAGGCTCATTTGCAAAAAGAGCTTGTTCGGGGCGAACAGATCGTCATTACAGGTGGCGGCTTAACAGGTTGTGATCTGGGACTTGAGCTGGCCATGGAAGGCAAAAAAGTCACCATTGTGGAGATGCGTCCGGAAGCGGGACAGGACGTGATGTACATTAACCGTGCAGCTCTGATGCCCATGCTGGATAGTTACGGGGTTACGATACTCGGGGGTCATAAGGTCCTTTCCTTTGAAACAAATGGCTTGTATGCGGAGAAAGCCAATGGTACCAAGGTATTCATTGAGGCTGACACCATCATTAATGCGTTCGGTATGAGAAAAAATACAACGATAGCCGAACTGATCCGGGCCAAGTTTGAATCCAAAACAAGCCTTATAGGGGATTGCGTTAACATTGGCAAAGTAGGTACTGCCGTTCGCTCTGGCTTTTATGCTGCGAGTGCGATCTAAAGACAGCACAAAAAGAGCCGGACTTCGATAATGCGAAGTCTGGCTCTTTTTCTATCAATGAATCACGGAACGTAAAATACAACCGATCAACGTAATTGGGTAGCCATAGCTCGCTGCTTGAATAAAATATTAATCCCGATGCCGCGTGTCCAATATACCGTAGAAAAAGAGATCTTGCGTGATCCGCGCAAGCTTGGATGGCGACTCGTGCCCCGGCAGCAGCTTGATCAGCGTGAGCCGCTCCACAATGGCCAGCAGACATTCAGCGAAGAAGACCGTGTCGAGATTATGCCGGTAATATCCGGCTTGTTGTTCTGCAATCAAATTTTGTTCCATCAGACCCGCAATCTCGGCTTTAATTTTCACCGACTCCGCAGATTGATACAGCCCGATCCTGGTTAGTGCCGGATTTTCTCCAAGATACCGGTAGATCTGTCCCAATGATTCAATAACGGCCTCCTTGAGATCGTCCCCGTTCTTTCCTGCCTCGATATGACTATCCCGGACCACCTGAATTAACCCATTTCGAAAACCATCAATCAGCTCTGCAAAAGCTGCCTCCTTGCTCTCAAAATAAAGATAAAATGCAGGCTGTGTCACCCCCGCCCGGGCAACAATAGAGCTTACTTTCGTCTGATAGAACCCATTTAACGCGAATTCCTGTGTCGCAGCTTCCAGTAGTCGAAGTCTGCTCTCTTTACCGATAACCCCTTGTTTTCGCAATCCAGTCCTCTGCCCCCTCTCTACTCAGGGCTTGCCTCTGACATTAGGCCCTTCTCTAATTATACATAACCTATGTGCATTAATTAAGCAGACCGTGGTATCCGCCATCAGAGGCACATCGCCAGATTCAGGTTTTCTGAAGATCTACACGTTCTGCACGTTCATTTTTCTTATATTGAGTAGGCGATTCGCCCATCGTGTTGGTGAAAAGATTGGTGAAATAATTCGCATTCTGATAGCCCAGAATATGTGCGATCTCACTCACCTTAATGTCCGTTGTGCTCAGCAGTCGCTTCGCTTCCCCCATTCTTCTATAGACAATATAACGGATCGGGGAATCATCGTACTTATGTTTGAACACATGAGATAGGTAGTATGGGTTCATGTGAAAGTGTGCAGCGATATCCTGGAGCTTCAGGTGTTGAAGGTAGTTCTCATCCAGATACTCCTTGATCCGTACGGCAAGATGATCCGAATCTTGTTTTTTTGAGGCATTGGGTTGAACCAACCGCTGAACTAAGGCAAGCAGTACATCAAGTAACCCCTCACAGATCTTCTCGTATCCCGTCTTTTGATTGGAGGATTCCTCATACATGAACTCAAGCAGCTCGCCGATTCTGCCAGCGTACGCTTTGGTTTGGATATATGGAGATGCGTTTTCGGAAATTAAATGTTCGGTATGCGTTCCATCCGAATAGATATTGGCTATTCCACAATAATAAAGACTGAGTGGACAGACGGGAGAGGTACATTGTTCATGAATTACACCTTGGTTGTAGATTAGGAGATCGCCTTTTTTGACCGTATAGGGATGTTCATTAATTTTAATAATTCCTTCTCCATCAGACACATACACCATTTCACTGATATCCTCATGCATGTGACTTGGAAAGTTCCAATTGGGATTGCCGTTCACTTTGCCTATATACAGCAATCGGGAGGATGTTTCTTTTCTTGTCTTACTCATTGTTGTATCTTCCCTTCATCCGTGCATGATTCTCCTCTAGCTGTACTAATATACCCCTTTTGCCACAGCAAGATCTATAATTTTTCAGAAAAACAAAGCAAGATCTTTCATTGTCTTCCCCTACCCAATTTTTTATGATGAGTCATGCACCTGTAAATCCATCACATTTCAAGGAGTCGAGGATCGATTGAAAAAGCTGATTTTTTATATGATCGCCATTGCAACAGGAGCTCTTTTAAGCTTTGAAGGCGCACTGTACGGCAAGCTTGGAGAACAAGTCGGTACGCTGGAAGCTGATTTTTATAATTTTTTCATGGGTGCGATTATTTCACTGATTCTGTTAATTTTCTTCGGAAAAGGAAACCTCTCTGCCATCACCAAGTTTCCGAAGTGGAACCTGCTTGGTGGTTTGCTCGGGGTTACCTACCTGCTTACATTGGTTATTGGTGTTCCCATTGTAGGTGTAGGTATCTCCATGATCGCCATTGTGGTCGGGCAGATGGTGACCAGTATTCTGATCGATCATTACGGATGGCTGGGCAGCAGTCGCAAACCGGTAGGAAGCAAACGAATCGCCGCTTTGGTACTGATGCTGGGCGCGCTGGCTCTTACTTTATTCTAGAGGAGGATTACGATGGGCATCGGTTTATTAATTGTTGTCGTCACTTTGATTGGTGGAGCTGTGCTTAGTGCACAGTCCTCCATTAATGGTACCATTAGCCGAAATATCGGCTTGCTGGAGACGGTTTTTTTCACATTCGCTTCAGGCACACTGATTCTGGCCGTACTGATCAACTTTTTTGGCAGTGGACATCTGCTCGACTTGCTTCATGCACCGAAATTGCAGCTCTCTGCGGTTTTCCTGGGTTTCGGATATCTGTTCTTGTCCACCCTGGCCGTGAATAAACTAGGAGTGACCCCTGCCAACCTTACGGCCATTGTGGGTCAGATTGTTGCCGGGTTTATTATCGACGCCATGGGCCTTTTCGGTGGTGAGTTCATTGAATTCTCCTGGCAGCGGGCTGTATCCCTCGTACTGATGTTGGCTGCACTGGCTTTAATTTTCAGTGAAAAACATGATGAAGCTCAATCGGCAACGCTTAGCAAATAAATGACTGGTACACTTCGGTATCCGGTTCGACTAAGTGATCTTCAGATTGCTTGAACGTTCTTAAATAGAATGCCACTTATAAAGAAACCAAAGAAAGAAGAGCACATTGGGATCAATGGCTCTTCTTTTTTGTTGCTTATTGATTATGGTCTACATACCGAGTGAGTGGAGCTCATCCCTTATGTCTTTTAGAAATCATGTACGGTCACACAGAGCTGAATCGCAATCCCGAACGGATCCCGCACAATACCGTACCCCGGGCTAAATTCATTTTGTTCGTAAGGCACAAGTACCTTCACATTCTCATGCTGCACAAGTGAAGCATATAGTTGATCCATTGTACTTTTATCCTTGGATTGAATACATAGGGACGTGCTGTTTCCCAGCTGCCACGGTCTCTCCGTGTCCATTGCGTCCTCGGCAATCATGATCTTGTTGACCCCAATTTCCAGCACCGAATGCGTAATAAATTCATCTTGGCCAGCAGGGTATTCGAAACCCGGATTCATTTCCTTCATCTCTTTATAATTTTTCTTGAAGAGTACCTTGGCACCCAGATATTCCTCATAGAATGCAATGGCAGCTGCCGCGTCCCCGTTCATCGACAAAAATGGAATTACTTCAAAATTCATTGGTTTGCCTCCTTGTTTCGATTGGTTTACACTTATCACTATAACAATAAAAGGTGCCAATCCATGGCACCATTGAGAGGCTTCTATAATGAAAAAATCAGAACGCATGAACCAGATGCTGCGCTTTATCAATCAAAAACAGCAGTTTACTCTGCAAGATTTAATGCAGGAGTTTCAGATATCCAAGCGAACCGCGCTAAGAGATATTTCATCATTGGAAGAGCTCGGCGCCCCCATCTATGTGGAGTATGGTCGGTATGGCGGTTATCGTCTGCTTCAGCACATGCAGCTGCCTCCCATCTCGTTTAACACGGGTGAGCTGCATGCCCTTTATTTTGCCATGCAGGCCCTCCGCAGCTTTTCCAACTTGCCTTTTCAGGCTACGTTCCGTACGATTCACGAGAAATTTATGAGCGCGTTATCCGACAAACAAAGGCAGGATATTGAAAACATAGAGCACCGGGTTTCGTTCAAACACACCGAACAAATTAAGGATAGTGAAAACCTGGAGTTTCTATTGATGGCTGCAGTCCAGAATGTAGTGATACAGATTAAATATTCGAGTCGTCCCAGTGGAAAGGATAAAAGCTCATATTCGAGCATATCCACACCCCGTATCCGTACCATTCAACCCATCGCTCTCTATGCCATGAAAGGCTACTGGTATTGCCAGGCTTATGATCTGAGCAAAGATGCATACCGCGTTTTCCGATGTGATCGAATGACATCGCCAGAAGTTACGGACATTGAACCCTTAGCCCATATCAAGGAACTCAACCTACAGGATACCCACTCCCTCTGGGAGCCATCCGGGCAAGCCATTCCATTTCAATGCCTGATTGACGAAGTGGGGATGGAGCTTTTTCAACAGGAACACTTTCCATCGATGAAGCTTGAAGAGAGTAAGGGACAGACGTATCTTGTTGGTTCGTACGAACCCCAAGAGCTTGATTTTATCGTTCGATATCTTGCGGGCTATGGCAAATCCATTCAGATTGTGAAGCCCGCCCGTCTGAAGGACGCCCTAAGACAGTATTATCTGGATTTGCTGGATCATGTTTAATTCACGTGATTTAATACTTTCCAAACCCATCCTCACACGTAATATCCGATTCAAGAATGTTGTACAGATTTTGTTTGGACTTTTCCAATTTCTTTTGAGCCTCTTCAATTTCTGATATTTTCTCTTGGATAATGGAGGTTTGTTCCATTTTGGAGAACCCGTTTTTTGAGATCATGGATTGTAAATCTTGAATTGTAAAACCAACAGCCAAGCATTGTTTGACCACTTCCAGATGTTGAATGATACCTGGTGCATATTTCCAATAGTTGTTCTGGTCTCTAAGCACATACTCATCCGTGATAATTCCTATACTTTCATAATATCGAATAGTTGATATAGGAAGCTCTGCTATTTTGGCTACTTCACTAATCTTCATATGGATCACCCTCGATTCTTTCTCTTGCTATAAAGTATACTTTATAGTTTACACTCCTCATAGTGAGACGGATTGAAGCTTTAATCCAACTCACAAATATGATTTAGGGGAGATATCTACATGAATACAATTACTGGCCAATTTAATAAAACAAATGATTTTGATAAAATCGTCTTGGAACGTCATTCCGTGAAAGTCTACGACCCCGAAGTGAAAATCAGCCGCGAGGAAATGACTGAAATATTAGCGAAAGCTTCCAGGGCTCCTTCTGCCATTAACATGCAACCGTGGCGTTTCCTTATCATCGATAGTGCTGAAGGTAAAGAGAAGCTTGCACCACTGGCCTCCTTCAATCAAACGCAGGCCCTTACCTCTTCAGCTGTTATTGCCGTATTTTATGATGCTAACAACATTGAATATATGGACGAGATTTTCAGTAAATCAGTGGAACTTGGATATATGCCACAAGACATCAAGGAAATGCAGATGCAGCAGGCGAAACCTTATTATGCGAGCATGAGCCCATCTGATCTGCGTGATATGAATCTCATCGACTCAGGCCTCATTGCCATGCAGCTCATGCTCGTTGCCCGTGCCCACGGGTATGATACCAACCCAATGGCCGGTTATGATAAGGACCAGATCGCCGAAGTCTTCGGCCTGGACAAAGAACGGTTCCAACCCGTGATGTTGATCTCCATAGGCAAAGCAGCCAAAGAAGGCTATCCTTCCTATCGCCTCCCGGTTCAAACGATCGCGACTTGGGCATAATGACATATTCTCAAGAATGGCAGGAGTATGGAGGAAATGTTTATAATCTCTTGAAACAGAACTCGTCATTTTTTCATAACAAAAAGGGTCCTAATGACAATATTTTATGTCATCAGGACCCTTAACTACATTACTTAGATGTTATTGTATAAAAGAATAAAGATGTTTAATGCTGGCTTAGCTGAAGAATTCTAAATATGGATTTTAAATAATCGTTCTTTTTAGGATTCTTCTCCTATCCATTTTAAAAATCTATGATTCCATATATTTTCATAAAAATCAATCGTCTCTTCTGCAGACATAAATGGATTATTCAACGTAGAGGTTGCTTTCGGTACCATAACGTTCTCATATCCCAATCCATGAGCAAATTTAATTGTAGCATCCATACAGTATTCTGTTTGGGCACCGCAAAACTCAATACGATGTACAGCCAATTGGTCTAAAAGATCTTTTAAGTTCGTTTTGTAAAACGAATTCGCATGTGTTTTCCTCACAAAAAAATCCTGCTCTTGAACGTCCAGATCGGTATGAATAGCCCATGTTTCTTCCCCAGGTACTAATTCTTCATCACAGTGTTGAACAAAAAGGATTGGTTTATGTAATTCTCTATATAAATTAATTCTGCTATTTACTCTACTGAGTAAATTATCCAAGTCAAACAAATGATCTCCACTGTAACAAACGCCATTTTGTAAATCGATAACAATTAACACATCTGCACAAGTCCCCATCATTTTTAACCTCTTTCATTTTGAAATAAGTATATTCATTCTACTGTTTGAGATTGTACGATTTACTGTCAATTCAATAATCAAAAACCTTACGTTCAGTATATAACTAAAAAAGATGATATGACTAAGTCATATCATCTTTTAGATAACTTTTTTTTGTTAAAAGGCTTTATTAATCTTACTACTTTATTATTCGAACTGTTCAGTGACATTATAGTTGGTAAATGAAAAATCGCGTAATATCGCACTTTTTCAGCGCTTTGACTTAAATTACAATGACATTATAGTTGGTAAATGAAATTATTCCATATTGAAAAGTTACATTATAGTTGGTAAACCCATAATAACCCTATTTTACCAATTCAAATAATCACTTGATTACTTCATTGAGAATCGACATATTCGTCACAACTCTTACATAGTCCATAGCCCTCTTGGTTTAAGATCTTATCACAGCTCATACAAACACCTAATGTATTATACGTGCCACATTTAAGACATCTTCCTATGGTGAATCGACCCTCTTCCTCTGCCTCCGATAATTCATCACTATAATATAATGAATAGGAATGACAATTCTTACAAGATACATCTGCTAACTCACTTTCCGTAATTTCAGGAAAGTGTTGCTTTATTAACGAAATTATAACTTTATTCATTTTCAAGAGGTCTGATTCTGCATTCCAATGATCCCTAAACTAATGGCATATATGTTGTTTGCTCAGAGTTATATACTGCCTCCCCATTCGTATAATGAAGTCTGAAAGTACCTTTAAAGCCCTTGGATATTACTTGTAATGTAACTGTACTTGTTTCTCCTTCTGAAGAGTCAATATTAGGGAAGACTCTAACTTTTAACTCATTCCCAATTAAATTATGCTTAATTACTAGAATCTCACACTCTTCTTTAAGATCAGGTTCAGAATAGATAATTTCTATATCTGTACGATAATAAAAATTATCTTTTATTTCATTCAATGCGTCAGTTATATACTCTTGGTATTGCTCAATAATCTCAATATCATCTAAAATGTTGATACCTGCATCTGCTTCTACTTGTTCTCTCCAATCTAAAGCATGCTGTCTTTCTATTTCTTTAGCCTCAACCTTTATTTCCTCCAAATAGTTGGCTGCTTCGCTCTCCGTATATGTAGCAAATTTTCCCTCAGCTTCTGAAATAAGCTTTTGAAGTTCAGTCATACTTTTGTGGAATTTATCACTCAATTTTACATCAATAAGTTTATTATGTGCGACGTGGTTTCGGTCAGCGGTAAACTCTTGCCACAGACCACTGAACTTCCTAAAATCACATGAAAACCACGGACAAAAATAATCTTCCCAAAAATCTTTGTCTATTTCCATTTGATCCTTCAATACTTGGATTAAGTTAAGATGTAGCTTGTCCATTGATTTCGAGTTGAAAAGGATGCTATTCATCGTATCTTGGAAATGTACTAGTTTCTTTTTTTCTTCGTGGGACAGTGCATTCTCTGGTTCTGCGAAACCTTCAAATGGATTTATATCTTCGTCTCTAAAAATACTATCTTTTCGTAGTTTATGGGTTTTGTAACTTAGTATGAGTATTAAGTCTGCTGTATCAATAGACATTAAATTGGTATGAATGTTGTCAAAACTAGGAGTTCGACGTCTATACTGGTCATTTCTTAGGTTATACTTGTTTATTAAATCAACCGGCATATACTTTCCCCACCAGTCTCCTCCTAATTTGAAAAACAATATACTATTAATAAGTCTCCTAAGAGAATTTTCTACATTATGTACTTTCTTATACAACTCTTCTGCAAAAAGTTCGGACTGGCTGTCTTCCAACCATACACATTGTTCCCAATCTCCAATCATCAAATCTTTAATCTTTATCTTCACATCATGCAACTCAAGACTTGAAACATCCTTAGTTGGTAGATTGATATCTACTTTAAGTTGAAATGTCTCAGACGTAGCTACAACAGTAAAATTAATTAAGAATTCTGTATGTTTATACTCGAAGGTAGCTTTACGTATAATCTCTTTGTTTAAATAGAACTCCAATCCATTGGACCCTAGCTCAATCTGTAGTTTATTCATAATCTCATTTGTATAGGTATAGAAATTAAATTGATTATTTTTCTTATTAATCATGACAAACTTAATCAATGTCACTCCTCCTTTAGGGTAATTATCAAAGGTTCTCTTATTCAGCCTAAACAAGCTTAAATTATAAGTCAGAGAATGACAACTTTCTCTTACAAACATCACACTCAACTTGAATGAATAGACCATTTCCTGTAGGAATGAATGTATAAGCAAATTTTGCTCCTGTAACATCAGTTGGCTTACATGTATCCCACTCTCGTATCTTTTCAAGCATAACATCGGTAATTTCAAATATCATCTAGCCCTTCATCTCCTATAAATAAGTATGTTTTCTCATAATAAATTAAATACTCACTTTGTTTTCTCTCAAAGAGTGAACACGTTCATGATACTGTTCCGTTGTTTCAATTACCTGCTCAAGCTTCGCCCGGCTAAGAGGTAATTTTTCTCGTTTAGTGTGGATCATCGTCGTACAATGAAGCTTTTGTACTATTATTGAACGTGATATCCGACGATTGTATTTTGTTTTCAATGTAGTAGCCGTTTTTTCAATATTCTGCGCTAAAGTTTCATCTCTTTTTTTCCAATCTACACGTTGGTATGGCACTCTCTTGTCACCATAATTTTTCCTTTGACGCTTAGGTTTGTGACGAATACTTCGATTAATACTTGAACAATCCTTAGCTGACTCTGAATAATTCAAGTATTTTTTGACGGTTCCGGGATCAACCCCCAACCTTCTGGCCTTTTCTCGTAAGCTCAAAGCAGGATTCAAAGATAACTCATTTAACTTCTCCATCCATTCGGCACCTAGCTGCTTAATTCTGCCAACTCGAAAGATATCAGTTTCAGATTGATCCGGCCCTCTACGTGAATATATAAAACCACAGTTACACTGGAACGTGCCAACAGGTTTGGAGGTGTCCGAACACCTTGTCACACGGACAGATTCAATTACTCTGCTCCCAAAGTGGGATGCTGCCTTGTTTAAGCAGGGCCACGGGCCAATGCCGAAAGCATTAACTTTATTGTATTGATCTCTTTCCACTATATCTCTCATACTCATATCTAAAAAATACTGCATTAGAACATGTCGTAAGGGATGTGTTGCGTGCCGAGGCTTCCTCAACATTTTGTGCAGCCATGTACACTGACTACCTATATCTAAAGTGCTGCCTAAAGTTATAAGAAAAGTCGAACCGTAAAAGGAGTTGAATTGGGGAATAAGATCCATAAATCTGATGTTTCCTCCAGCAGTTAGGAATCCCATATCTTGAAGCTTGTACAGGTAGTATTTTCTGACTGCTTCAAGCCCCAGTGGCTCATAAGTCATTGTTAAAAGGTCAATAGATCTTTGAGCAATATCAACTTCCTTATTACTTCCTTCGAGAGGAAGCGGAATATTTTCTGGAAGTATAGACTCTAGTGGTATAAACTCATGTTTCTTTCCTTTTTGTGCATAGTGAATCGAAGAATCTAAAAGGTAACACTGATGTTCAACACATACCGAAACACCAGTTAGTTGATGAGAACGATGCCAGTAAGCAACACCAACCTTTAAACGATCCGCTGAAACACACTGACCACAGTACCTAAGAAAAAGAGGCCTCTCTACTCCGCTTGGAGGTAGTCCTAACCACATATAAATAGGTTGACAATTGGAGTGTACCAACGTGTAAAATATTCGATTAAATCGAGCTTCTTGAATAAAGGGACGATAATATGGAATTAGCGTGTGATGCTCCAATAAATACACAATAGGTATTGCCCTCCCTGGTATGTGAGTGTTTAACGTATGAAGATAACCAGAGTAAGCAGTTGTAGCAGAAACATTTGAATTAGAAAATAGATCTAATAATGTTTTTCTATTATTTTCATTTCCAGAATTAACATGGTACCTAGCAAAAATGCTGTATAATAATTCATCCGGTAAAGGAGTAGGAAAGTTGATCATGGTCTCTTTTTTCCTTCCTATGTTTGTTTGCATTGCTTAAAGGATAAAAACTCATCTCATATGAGAATTCCTTACTTTATACATTTCATCTGTTTCGATATTTGATTCAAGAAGGGCTCTACTACGCGGCAGTAAGGACAAGTTTCGATTGTACTGGATTCTTCTGATTCTTGGGAGGAGTTCAAGAATGGAATCTCTATCTATCCATCTAACCGGATTAGCATTATAAATTGTAACAATTGCTCGCTCTAGTTCAACATAAATTTCACTGTCTAAGATTTCAGTGTTAATCTCTTTAGCAGATGCTTCTTTTGAAGGAAGATGCATCTCCATCCAATCACTTTCATACTTCATTAGCCAGGAAAATTGAGTTTGTGTATATGCAGAAATTTGAGATCGGGTAGTGCCAGGACCAAGTGCCCCTATGGTTTCCATGACAACCTCTTTGTATTTTTCTGCTTTATCTGCTTTTTCAAGATTTGCTTCAGCATAAGCTACTTCCAATAAGACATCCTTTTCATTATCTAAAAGTGCATTTCTTTTTAAATCAACAAAAGGCCTCATGTATTTGTATAATATACTCTTTTTAATTCCTAGCTCTTCACTAATTTCTGTGTAATTTAATCCTTTATCCCAGTATTCAATTACTTTCTGTACAAATAAAGATCCCCATGTTTCAATAACATATTCAGATGTCTCCATTTCATTAGATTTCATCTTTTTAACATAGATACAACCGCAATATGAACATTTAAATTTCCCAGTGACTAATTCATGTACTTGGCGTTTTATACTGGTAATTACAGGTTTATTATGATAAGTACACACTGGATTGAGACATTGCCAAGGACCAGTGCCAAAAGGGATTTTATTTGAATAAATTTCGGTTTGACTAAGAAATGATTTTACTGATCCGGATAAGAATCGCATCAATAGAATGTATATAACAATAAAATTCCCCATGTGACTTTTGTTAAATAAACGTTTTTCCCTAAACTCTCGAATTAATTTTTCTTCTGATAGACCAAATTTAGATAAACAATTCTCACCGTAGAACTCAGTTAAATTGGATATTATGTCTTTGTCTGAATTAAACTCTCCTCTAAAATCGATATAATTTCGAGCCCCAAGACACATCATAAATTTAAAGTATAACAAGTTTATTCCTGTCTCTTTTTCATTCATTAATGTTTCAATATCGTCTCGTATTTCTTGATCTATATTTTCAACTCTTACATCCCTATCTATCGGGATATAATGATTACAATAGTTACAATTAAGACTTATTAACATTTCTTTTCCATCTTTTTGAACCAAACGTTCTCCGCAATGAGTACATACAGAAATGAGTTCTCCACCATGTTTTAAACAGTGGCTTAGAAAAACAAATTGATGCATTCTATGAAGATAAACTATCTGATACTGAGTAAAATCTCCCAACATGCATTCAGGACAATATCTTTCCACTTTACTGATTTGAGAATTGAATTTTTTGTTCAGTAGTTTTTTTCTTAATGAATATATTTTCATTCCTTGTAATAAATTTTCTTGTTGTATCTTTGTGAGAAAAATCTTAACTACGGGGAAGAAAGTGTGATTTTCAATGATCTTATCTGTAAAATCTTCTGATACCCCTAATTCTAGTGATATTTGTGTGAGATTTATGGGATACACCACCTTTTGTGGTGAATTTCCGCCTAAAAGTTCCACTTTACACTTAGTGAATGTTTTTGCAGATCTCAAATAATACCTATGAAGAATACTACGAAAGTCCTCATCTGGATATGTTGGTGGGAAATAAATAATCTTCCCCATCTATTGTTCCTCCTCAATAGCAAATTCAACAAACTCGTCAAATGTTGCGACAAGTCCAGCTAGCTTGAGAGCTTCATCAATGGTTCTCTCTTGTCTATTAGCTCCATAGGAAATGAAACGTATATCATCTGCATCTAAGGTTCCTTTAGTTTTTATTTTGGCTTTTCGAGGTTTACTTTCTGTGATTGGATCTACTTTATTTTCTGTTTCTGAGTCTTTATATGCAAGAACCTTCTGCGCGATCAGGGAATACAGAAGTTCTACATCGACTTTTTCATTTCTATTCTCTAATTCAATCTGCTCTGAAAAAGCCATTGCTTTCTCAGACGTAGTTCCCATCTTCATTGCAAAGGCACATAATTGGTCAATTAATACTTTGCGGTTATTTTGGATTAAAATTAACTTGTGTTCTTCAGAAAGTTGACCGTCAATCGTTATTCGATGCTGAGCATCCATGATATATTTTTTGAAAACAATCCAATCGGGCTTCAAATCTTCATATTCATCAGGATCAACTTCCTCCTCTCCCCGTATACGTTCAAATATAGGTTGAACCAGTCGGAAAGTCTTACTTGCTACCGACTCTAGCATCTCTATAGTGATTGATTCTGTTTCCTCATACAATATTGCATGACACTGAATATGCATAAACAGTTTCACTGCAAAATCGGGAATTCCTAAGGTATGATAATACAACGCTGCCTTTAATTCAGGTGTAAGAGGAGTGAATTTTTTGGTATACTGCAGATCCCAAAGACCTTGTACAAACAAATCCCATTCAACGCCATCCTTCATTCGATCTGTTATATTTTCTGCATAACCATCTGGTATCCCCCTCCTTGTGTTTGCCAAAGATGTCTTAAACAGATACAACGCTTTAAATGTCCCAATCATAATAATCGGTATCCCAATAGAATTGGTAAGTTCGGTGATGAAATCAATCATTTTTGCTTCTCCACCAGAATGTCCTTTATGAATTCGTTGGATTTCGTCAATAACAAGCACACCTAAATTAATTTGACCAGCTACTTTTGACATTCTTTTCGCCAGCACCTCAGCTCGACCATCCTTCTCCGCAAGATCATCATAATAAGAAGTGCCTAAGAGTTTATCTACGGCAAAATAGAAATTACGACAAAGTGCACCCACAGATTTATTACTTGGGCACTCGATATGAAGCCATAGCACCTGCTTGCAAGCTAAATAGTCTGATTTGTATCTGGTATGGTGAATAACTTGAGGTATTAGACTCAGAACTCTCTCGTAGGATTTAGATTTCCCCATTCCACTCAACCCTATATCAGCCATCTGTTGAGCTGTTTGAACATTGCCCATTAAATTTTCTCCATATTCATTGGTTCCAGCGGACAATATTTTATCTAAGCCAATGGAAAGTTGTCTTTGGTACATGGGACTAATGGGATTCCTAGATTGATAACCAATCTTAATCATTGTATATAGATTTCTGTATTTTTCGAAATGGGATACAAGGGGTTGCCAATACATCGGTTTAATTTGTTGGACAAGTTCTAGTCGTTCTTCATCATCAAGTTGAGATAGATCACCTGTAAATCGGGGTACCGAATATAAAAGTTGATAAAGTTGCTCTTGAGTTAATCTAGGAGGAATAGCTTCTATGAGTGGATTATTTTGATATGCCTCTATGATTTGTGGATAATACTCTGCCTCTATTTGTCTTCCTTTAAGATATACATATCGATCCGAATTATTGTTCATTCGGTAACCGCCTCTCTTTACTTTTACTTAAGAGAAAAAGTTGCATTTTACTCAAAGGGGGATTGGAAGTATAAGCTTCCTGTAACGTTGATTTAGATTCAGTAAATGTAAAAGTCTTCTCATCCGTTTGACGTCGGGCAGTCCAAGAAGTCTCACTTCCAGTAATACGAGACTCTAGTTTTCTTTTGGCCCGCTTATTTTTATACCTATTAGACTTTGGCATTCCCTTTTGTCTCTCATTCATTTTTTCTCTTTCCAACTTAGTCAAATATTTAGCAGCAGCATCTAATTCGGATTCAATTTGGTAACGCTCGTTTTTTGCCATTTGTAATTTTTTCTTTTTGAAATTTAGTATAGATTTCACATCATCAATATGCATACCTTCATATTCCTTAAATTTTGCCGTTAGACTGCATTGCACAATCGAGCCATTTTTGAGTCGAATGAAAATACTGCTGCAGTTTCTAGGATCGTAGCTGACTTCAATTTGATGTTTACCCTCTATTTGTTCATCTTCGAACCAACCTTCCTTAACCCCAAGCTCACATGCATAATTTAGTTGATTTACATTAATACCACGCCTTGTTACAACTCCCTCTTCTTTAGGTAAGAGAACATATCGAATCAGGTCTCGAGGTTCTTCATGGAGTAAGCTTCGCTTAGCACCCCAATTCCACATGGAAATTGGTGTTAAATCCACATTATCTCTAGCCATTTCACTGGTTACTAGAAAATCGTCACTAAGCGCTTTGCGATTATACTCTAGTACAAATAAAATAACGATCTTGGTAAATACCTCGAAGGTATAGACACTCTTTTTGGAAGGATCAAGTTCCCCTCTTTCACGATGTTCCTTATGGACTGCTCCTGGTATCAGTTCTTTTACACGTCCACAAAAGTTTCTGAATTGCTGTTCGATATATGGTTTCAGATCTGCTCGGTACGAAGGAGGATTCGCTAAGCGAACATTCAAATTCACTAAATTATTCGAATTCTTGCTCTTCATCTCTCCACGATCCCCTACGATCTTTTGAGGAAGATGTTTAGATGGCCAATCCTCTTCATTAATGCTCACTCCATATTTAGCACAAAACTCCACCTTATCTGTAGAAGCATTTTCTAACGCCATCATATTTTCTGCCCAGGAATTCGTTTTAGATATATGCATGCCCGCAATTAAACGACTCATTACATCTTTGACAAAATAAACATGAGGTCTCCCAATGGCTGTAAGATAATCAGAAGAGAGTAAAATTACATCAGCAGGTGTAGAATCCGTTTCATATAATGCTCCCGGATTATGAATTTCCTCAGTAGGTGAACCCAGAAGAGCTCTGGCTCTTATCTCTGCTTTACGGTTCCCTACTTTGGCAGCCAAACGACTTTTTTTGTTATATTCATTTTGATACCAATATCTGAATTGTTTTATAGATGGACAATTAGTCATATTTACAATAGGGACCTTAATCTCATGCTTTCTAAAGAATCCTTCATTATAATGCTCCTCACACATATGTTTGTGCGTAGCAGTTAAATTCATTTTCAATGCCGAATGATATTTTTTTATAGCAGACTTAAATATTTCTTTATCTTTAGCTGTCACAATAAAGTTGTGGTCTTCTGTTTTTGGCCCTGTCTTTATGTTTATTCTTCTCTTGTCTCCCGTGACCCCTACATCGTTATAGTCATGTAATAAACCATTAATTGATTTCCCATAGAACCAATACCTTTTCAGTAGTAAATATATTGTTTTCTGTGGTTTTCCTGTTCGATCTGATTCACTTCTAATTAACTTCCCCCTTGATTCGCTCCAGAAAATTTCTGGTTCTTTATTAGCAATAGATTTTATTAAGTCAAATTTCTGGTCTCTCTCAGCTCTATATTTGTTTAAATACTCATCAGTAGGATTTAAAAACAATAGATCCGGTTCATAAGAGGAAATACTCGCTTCCTCCATCTCAAGTAAGCGAAGCAGTTCTCCATAATCTCGAAAATAGGGTAATTGTAATTTACGCTTATCATCTATGTTTACTAATACCACGTATGATTGATCAGGGGAAATCCAGAGAACCCGTTCAAGCGAGATCTCCTCATGTTCATCCGAAATACACTTTTGAAAAGCAACAACAGAGTTAATATAAATCACGATTTACACCACCTATTTACTTTTTGAACGTTCAATTTGAAGAGGAGCACTCTCTCGTATAGGTTCCATCATTGAAGTTGTCCATTTCTTATTAGCTAACATGTGTTTTATCATAAACATCGATGTCCCAGGTTCTACACCCAGTTGATTATCACAGTTAAGACACTTTTTGCTTATGGACATTGTCCGACTGAGAGATTGAAGTTTATATAGTAGAGGTTCTGCTAACATGTTAACCATTTCAAGATCCATACCTGGCCTACCTTCCAATCGTTTCGCGTCATATAACCAATCAATGTTTCGTATGAATGAAATAGGCCTCCCAACATCAAAAACAACTTTCCACTCTAAATTCAATTCTTTATAGTACTGACGCTCAATCTCGAATAGTTCCAAGGTTCTTTTGTTCAATTTATTAGTAGGTTTGATGGTACGTGGGTGCTCCTGAAGCTCACCATGTACACTCATCGTAGTAAGCATAAAGTCAGTGGACATAACTACATCCTCTCCTTTAACTTGAGGATGTTTGATATTCAGCCTCGCTGCAATTTCCTGAGTAGCTTCAATGGGTGTTAGAGGGTATTGCTCCCTAATGTCTACAACTTGATCAGACCAATCCTGAACAATTAAATATTGATATTCATATTTTGAGAGTGTGTGATGTATCCGATTAGAGTGCCACCCTAAAGTACGGGTAAGCCATCCCTCCGAAGCTACTTTATTGTCATTGGCTTTGATGAATGGAACATACTGTTCACCTCTACCTTGCCCTCGTCCATCCTTCAATCGATTAACGTGAGTCTTATTAATTGACATTTCTCACACTCTCCTTAAAGAAAAGACACATAACCTTGACGTTATGTGTCTCTCTAATGGTGTATATTTTCCTCATCATATCACAGATAAATAGTATTTTTAACTCTTTTTGTAAAAACTTGTCTAATAGGCAAGTTAGATCCATTCTCCTCACATCTACAGCTTGTTACGATCCTTTCTCTGCCTTTTTCTTCGTGGCATCCTCTTGAGTTGTTGCATTTGTGTAAAGTATGCCTCCCTATTCTTTGTACTGATTTCTACATCGTTGATACGACTACAAATAATATCAGGTTTGTTTTGACTAGGTCTTAGAATCAGTTTGTCTTCATGTACATTGTATTTATAGATAGTTATCATCCAGCCCTTAATCATCGCTTTCTCGTACCAGCGTTCCTTCAAGGCTTCTCTACAAGAGTAGTATTGATCTCGGAAACAAATTCCTTGTATTGTGACTAATGCGAACTGTTCCTGGTCCACAACTCTATCATCCATCCTTCATCCTCCCCTATCCTTTATTACTATCTTTATATCCGTATACGGATAATATATACAATATTATCGTTATATCAATTTAATTATTTTTGTTTTGCTTTCATCCCAACAGTAATTTTTATATTATCTTCCTCCGATAAGGTATATAAAGGAGAGTTGATAGAGATGTATAGACACTCAGTTCAAGATCAAAAATTAAAAAAAGAATTGTACAAGATTTGCTTCGAGGATATTACATTGCAAAATAAGCTACTCAATAAGCGTGCAACATGGTTTGAAGGTATTTTTCTACTCTCACTAGCAGCCAGTGTTATTTTGCTCATCGTTTCTGGGATTTTAATAGCTTTTTGGAACACGACCCTAAGCCCTATGTACGGAATAACTATGGTTGCTTTATTGGTTATTTCTCTTTGTTGTATGTTAGCTACAATTTCGTCTTCTCGTATACATATCAAATCACAGTACAAGGATTTAGCTTTTCTGATTGGTAAGAGTAAATTTAAGCTGGATCGAGAGGTTCTCTTCTCTATTCGATGTGATCAAGTTTACTATTATCTGAAGAACAATGATTACGATTATAATGCACTAGATGATCTCATTGCTTATTATTCCATTGAAGGGGACACAATTAAAAAAAATGGATGGGTTCCTTTTGCTATTTTTACAGCTTTCATCTTTCCCTTCTGGAATGAAACAGTAAGCAAATACCTAAATTGGACAGAAATTGATCAAATTGTTCCTTTAGTTTTGTTTGCTATTCTCCTTCCTATGGGGATTTGGGTGTGGAGACAAAATGTTGAATTGTTCATCTTCTCTAAACCCAACAACTATCTCGAAATTGCTAGAATTTTACGCACAGTAAAATCCTTCCCTAAGTTTTAAAGCCAGTTATACATATGAACTTTTAGAACTTAATATGAAAATCAACTTGTTATTGTACAGATATCAAAAGACGTTGTCATTCACAATGACAACGTCTTTTGATAAGCTTGTCTACGCTCCAAACATATTCTTGAGCACATTACGCATTTCAGGCTTGATTGAAATTTCCGGACGTCTCTCTATTGCGAGTTTTTCAGCTTCTTCAACTGTAGTAGCTTCACCCACGTTCATCAAAAGAGCTGTAGCTACTGTACCCGTACAGTTCCGGGCAACAGCACAGTGAAAGAATACTTTTTTACCTTCCTGAACAGCTTCAGTCACGGCTTGAATGGCGGACTTGATGGATTCTTCCTGATCATTCCGATTTTCAACAATTGGATAATGATATCGGTGTGAATCAGGAAATCCTTCTTGTGCCTTACCATCATCTCGGAGATCAAATACCTCAGTTACACCTTGCTCCTTGATCGCACTTAGAGCAGCATCTGCTCCCCCAATATATACTTTACCTTTCATGATAATTAGACATCGTTATTCTCCCCTTCTCTAGTTGTTCCTAACAGTAGCTTGGGCCTCCGCTAACGACGAGTTCAAGTCCATCATCATATCAACTCAGAGAACCTGAAAATTTTTACTAGTTTTTGAGCAGAGCTTGAATAAGGGTATCTTTTATACTCCTCAAAATTTTAAATATCCTACAAATTACAAAAAAACTGCCAAATGGCAGCTTCCTCATCATTGTTAAAGAAATAAATACAAGAGTTTCTGCAAGTAATATGTGAATGGAGGTCTGGCGGGTTATTGTGAATATAAAGAAGGTTACATCATTCACAATAAGCAATTGCAATAAAAATAGGAAAACCAATGAGTTTCAAATACTCCATAATGAAATTCAGATTATAGTTGTCCTTCTGGAACTAAATCATCAATAGTGACTTGAGATTCAAAGATTTTTTCTCTATTGGTTTTATATTTCGGATTAATTGGGGAATTTGTTCTCAGTCTCTCCGACATTTCTTGAGCCAGATCCCTGAAAGTCTTAAATGTCGACGGTTTGCAACCAGGCTTGATTCTCATAAGCCTACCAGATTTAGCTTTGGAGTCCCATGAAACAAAACCTTTTAATTCATGTTGTACACCGTCATTAAGAACTATTTCAATCTTATTTTCTATTTCTTTACATAGTCGCTTTCCTAATTTCGTAGGGTAAAGCCCCGGGTAAGTTGTAGCAACTGAAGCTGCTAGATCCTGCAGCGTGAAAACTTCTTTATCATTAAGGGATAATTCGACAAGGCTTGCAGAAACAAGAGAAATATATTTTGATTTTGGAGTAGAGGCACCAATTTTGAAGACTTCATGTATGAAACTTGGATAATCTATTGGCTGTGAAAAAAAGAATTCTAAGTCATCGTCATATATAGTCTTACCGGTAGAAGCAATAAGAGTTGGTTCTTTTGAAACAGAAAACAGTATAAAATCATATTGTTTTGTTTCCTCAATGATATATTCATGGTTATTTTTATTATAAACTATGGCAATATCATGGGTGTGTGTAGATAGATCATTCGAAGATACTCCCCCATTTTCAACCATTTCTTGAGGTGATAATTCACCATATTTACTCAATTGCTTAGCTTCAGTTTTCCCACTTTTACATTCAAAAGAAATTGCGTGGTTTTTTTCTAAATTGTTTAACACCAAATCAAATTTTACTTCAACATCTTTTCCTTTCTGTTGGACATCAAATTCTCGTTCAGTAAATTCAATTCTATAACCTGCCTCGAAAAAAACTTTAGGATAATTGGCAATATTAAGTGTCATGCTTGCGAGAATGTTAACTAAGTCCTGCTCTAGATAAGTCAACCTTGAGTCCAAACTCTCCTACCTCCAAAGTGGCCATCGCATCGATGTAGTGATTAATATTAGCGAGAAGCCTAAGAATTGTATTGCCACAAGAATACTTTGGTAAAGATACTCGGATAAATTCCTGATCAATTTCAAAAGTCAGTTTAGCGCCTGAATTTCCATGATGCATGTCAACTGCATACACACGGTATTGGTCGCGTCCTAGATCGTTAGGCATTCCCCATAATCGAAATGGCTCTTCTCCTGAAAATAAGAAATCAACCAATTTATTCGGTTGAACCCTCTTACTGAATTTAATTGTAATTGGGGTTCCTGACAAAAATCCTTCTTCAAAACTAAGACCGTAACTCTCAATATTGCTAATTGCTGAACTATATAAATCAACAAGATTATGCACAACTTGAGAATGATTTGAGTAAGAATTCCCCTTAGCAGTTATCTTTCCATCAAATCTAATATCATCAATAATGAAGCTAGATTTCTGTACATTTTCTCCTTCATCTTCTTTTCTTAAAAGAGAGACTTTAGATAAACCCATCATATGGGAAAATTCTGATTTCATGAGAATTTGAAAAAAATTCTTTGCAAAATGTCTATTTATATTCAAACTTACATCTTGGACATCTTCTGTGCTGTCGTTTCCTTCAATAAGAGAATCTTCTAAAGCCTCTTTGTACTTTACACCAATACCCCAAAGCTTTCCGAAGTCTATGGTTTGAAGTAAGAGGGGAACAGGTAACCATAATGTATCTAAGCCCTTTGTATTTTGAAACTTTCTAATAAAGCGATCAGTAATTTTTGTTGAACTAGCAGAATGAAGAATAACATATCTTCTAAATGTAGTATCAATAAAATAGTCCCCATCACTTGTATGTAGCCTTAAGAGAGATTCTTCTTCAGTTTCAATAACTTTAGATTTATCATCAACTTCCAATGCTTTAGACAAGAGTGTTGACAGCAATGAATCATAATTAGTTTGTTTGTTGATTTCATGTATTTCGATAATATACGTCTTTAATGCATTGCGACCATAACCATATTTTTGATATGTTGCATGGTCCGTATGATTCCTAGTAAGGATATTATCAAATAATAATTCTAGTTGGGCACGAGTTCTGATAGTGTCCATGATAGTCACTCCGTCTAATCAATTTTTACTCAGAGTATCATAATTTTTACGCTTTTAGGATGTTCAAAAGAATAATAAGAATTGAATTCAATTCTTCGTCGATTAAACAAGATTACTTTAAATATGTATCAATATTTAATACTATTTTCCTATGGATCATAACATACAATATATGATAAAGAAATATATCCTTTCCATTTTCGAAGATATATGTCCCATGGTGGATACATATTGTTTCTGCTTGTCAATGCACATCCCTTTGACTTTCTTTGATATTAAACTCAATGAGAAAAACCTTCCATTATTTTAGTTAAGGAAGGTTAGTATATATCACCAAGGTATGAGAATATATAATCTAAGGTTAGTGCAGAAGGTGCTTAAAGGTAGGACAGACTTATCAGCAAATTTCCTTCACTGCGAATATATTCTCTAATATATTCTATCGACTAACTACATATCTCCCCTACCTACACACAGTAAATGATGAGCATCCATCCCCTACTTGTTTTAGCTGTAAGAGCCTTTATGGATAAATCCCATACCCGAATAGTTTTCCTTCTTTGAGCTATTTACTTAAAATTTTATGAATAATTAGAGAATGTTTCGAATTTAAACTGCATTGTTTTTATAAATGCACTACAATGTGTAGTACACGTTTATTTAAAATTTTATATATCGGGAGGCTTATGATAATGTTACTTACATTATTAAGCATAGTGATGATTACCATTTTATCCGGGTACGTCGTGTTGAAAACCTATAGACGAAAAGATAGAGTCACAGGTATGCATGGAATGATGATCGCCATGAGCATTGGAATGATGTCTAGTCTTGCCCTTGGTTTTCAACTAGGCATTGTGTTTGATCATGATTTGGCTGTCCCTTCCATCATCGCTATTTTATTCGGTTTGGGGACCGGTTACTTTACAGGAAAACCTGTGAGTGTACTGGCATCGTTAGATGGAATGTTAGCTGGAATTATGGGTGGAATGATGGGAGCCATGCTCGGATCTATGCTTGGTTTTACCTATATCATGGCATTGTTTGTTGATATCCTATTTATCCTTATAATATGTGTGATTCTTCAAATAACAAGTTCAGATTCAAATGAAACCGATAAAAAAACAAGCAGTGGGATTAGCGTGCCCTTTATCGCAGGAATAATAACTGTTGCCTTTGGAACTGTATCGGTGGGTTTGCTGCTATTTAATCAGTATCAAGATAATCGAACCTCTGTAGTTTCTTCTCAAATTAAGGAACAGAATTCTGTTCAAGAAAATGCAGGCTATCAAGTTATTTCAGTAGATGTAAAAACCAATGGCTTTATCCAAGAAAATATTGTAGTCAAAGCCGGTGTTCCGACAAAGTTAAATTTCATAAAACAATCAGGCTATACGTGTATAAAAAGTGTTGGATCTACAGATTTAGGCATTGATGTTTACCTTGAAAAGGGAGATAACTTCATTACTTTAGATAATTTGAAACCTGGAACATACCATTTCAATTGTGGTATGTATATGTATTATGGGACTATTACAGTTGTATAATCGAGTTTCGACTGGTTTCCGCACAGTAAAAACGCTATTATCCCATAGTTTGGCTTGTAATGTCCGTTTTAAAGGGGGGGGTCATGCTTTCTTTTTTTAATGCAACTTAGAAGCATAAGTTTGTTGTGAGACCCAATAGAACGCAGTATTATAATTCAAGTAGACAGCCGACTAATTAGTCGGCTGTCTTTTCATTAAGCTAACGAGTAGGGTATTTCAATCGTAAGTAAGGAGTATAGTATTTACACAAAAAGACCGCCTTTTAGCGGTCAGATCGTATTACTTTTCTTTTTGTATCTTTAAAAGCCTCAAACTGTTAAGGGTCACAATCAAAGTTGCTCCCATATCAGCCAGAATAGCAAGCCATAGAGTAAGCCATCCCGGAACGATTAGTATTAAAGCTAACAACTTTATCCCTAATGAAAAGCCCACGTTTTGTTTAATGATCGCCAGTGTTTTTTTACTTAAACGGATAGTGTAGGGCAATTTCCGTAAATCATCTGCCATTAGTGCGATATCGGCCGTCTCAAGAGCAGTATCCGTACCTGCGCCACCCATGGCTATACCCACAGTGGAAGCCGCAAGTGCAGGTGCATCATTTACTCCGTCGCCCACCATAGCTACATGGGAATACTCTCCCCGGAGCTGCTTAATGTAATCCAATTTGTCTTGAGGTAACAGTTCCGCTTTAATCTCTGCTACACCTAATTGCTGCCCAATTGCATTAGCTGTCGCTTGGTTGTCACCAGTGAGCATGATTGTCTTTTTTACGCCTATAGAATGTAATTCACTAATAACAGCCTTACTGGAATCACGTACGGCATCAGCCACGGCAACTAAGGCAATGACCTCTTGATGCGTCCCCAGCACCATTACCGTTTTCCCTTGCATCTGAAGTTTAACAATCTGCTCACGTATTGTACCGGAAACATCAGCTTCCAGTTCATCAAATAGCTTAGGGCTACCAATATAATATTGTTGTTGCCCAACCGAAGCTTTGGCACCCTTCCCTGTAATTGATTGAAAGTGATCAACTGAAATGGAGAGATCGGCACCCATTTGTTCCGCTTTCCGGACAATGGCTGATGCTAATGGATGTTGTGACCCTTTTTCAATTACAGCAGCAATGGAAAGCATCTCAACCTCACTATGTTCTCCAAAAACAGTAATATCCGTTACCTCCGGGAATCCTTTAGTAAGGGTACCTGTTTTATCAAATGCAACAGCCGAAATGCGCCCAGCTTCTTCAAGATGGATGCCCCCTTTAATCAATACACCGTTTCTCGCTGCATTTCCAATAGCCGTAACAATCGAAATTGGTGTAGATATAACCAAGGCACAAGGACACCCTACTACAAGCAAGGACAACCCAGAATATATCCAATCTCCCCAGTCTCCACCCAACAAAGGCGGAATAGTGGCGATGCCCAAAGCCATTACCATAATGACAGGCGTGTAGTATTTAGCAAACCGGTCCACAAAAGCTTGAGATGGTGCTCGTTCAGCTTGTGCCTCTTCCACGAGATGAATGATTTTTGAGATTGTTGTATCTTCAACATGTTTGGTAACTCTGACTTCAAGCAATCCTTCCTCGTTTAGGGTACCGGCAAACACTTCATCGTCAACAGTTTTAGCGACAGGAACAGACTCGCCTGTGATTGCTGCCTGATTTAACGTCGATGTTCCTTTTATTACAACTCCATCCATAGCTAGTTTTTGCCCTGGCTTGACGATCATTACGTCTCCAACTTGGATATCATCAACACTTATGGTCATTTCAGCAGAACCACGTCGAATCAGAGCTTCTTTAGGTGCAATGTCCATAAGTGAACGGATCGACTGACGTGCCTTTTGCATTGAATACCGTTCTAAAGCTTCGCTAATGGCAAAGAGCAACACAACAACAGCACCTTCGCCCCACTCTCCGATAGCAGCTGCTCCAATGATGGCAACAGTCATCAGCGTGTTCATATCAAATTGCAGCTGAAATAAGTTCTTGATCCCTTTTTTAAACAGTTCATATCCGCCAATAATTATAGCTGCACCAAATGCTAACGCAGGAACGAGTGCTTCTTCTCCATAATACGAGGCTAAGTAATAACCTGCCGCCATCAACAAAAGTGACAAAAGCACATTCCAATTCTCTTTCCAAAAAGGCTCTTTCTTTTCTACTATCCGTTGTTTTTCAGGTGTTATCTTTAGGTTTTCAAAGGCACCTGCCTTTTCTAACTCTTCGACCGTTGCATTTCCCATAACAGTAATTTTGGCTGCCCCAAAATTAACCTGTGCGTCTGTGACACCAGGAAGATTTTTTACGTTACTTTCAAATTTACCAGCACAATTTGTACAGGTAAACCCTTGTACACGATAGACCTCTTTGTTACTTTTTTCTTCCTCATGTTGTTGCATGCGTCATCAACTCCTTGCTATGTGTTGAAGCTAAATGAACTAATTGGCGTACGTAATCATCTTCCAGTGAATAAAACGCCAACTTTCCTTCTTTCCTGTATTTAGCTACTCCAAGCTGTTTTAGCGACCTCAAATGGTGAGATGCGGTAGCAAGTGAGGACCCCGTAATGTTGGCGACGTCACATACACAAAGTTCGTCTTCTTCACATAAAGCAAACGCAATCTTCATTCGAGTTTCATCTGCCAAGACTTTAAACATCTTGGACATGCTTTTTATATCTTGCTGTTCCAATGCCTTTTGCACTTTACGAACCTTAGGCTCGTCATAACAGTAGATTTCACAACTATCCTTCATAAATATACCCTCCACTCAATCAAATTCTTGTTTGATTATTGTTACCTTACCATATTATAATAACTCAATCAAACGGAAGTTTGATTGATAGCGAACGAATAGCTTGTATTAACTCAATTTAAGGAGGATAACTATGTACGATGTGTTAGTTATTGGTGCTGGACAAGCAGGATTAGCCGCAGGGTATTACTTAAAACAAACTTGTCTAAACTTTATGATTCTGGACTCTGCATCATCAATAGGCGATTCTTGGCGACGCCGCTACGAATCACTTCATCTCTTTACGCCTCGTATGTATGATGGATTACCAGGAATGCTGTTGAATGGGGATAAAAATGGTTTACCGAGTAAAGATGAGATTGCCAGTTATCTTGAATCATATGCAAATTACATGGAGCTCCCGATCAAGCTGAAATGTCTAATTAAACGACTTTGGAAGAATGATAATCACTTCATAGTAGAATCAACCGATGGTATTATGGAGGCGCGCAAAATTATCGTTGCAACAGGTCCCTTTCAAGTGAAAAGAGTTCCACC
The DNA here is from genome assembly GCF_047246825.1 of Paenibacillus xylanilyticus. GTDB lineage: Bacteria > Bacillota > Bacilli > Paenibacillales > Paenibacillaceae > Paenibacillus > Paenibacillus xylanilyticus_B. Next base: position 210,301 of record NZ_JBFOLB010000007.1, read on the forward strand.
CTTTTCTAAGTCCTTGTCAGAGGGCGTTATACAGTTACACTCTTCAGAATACTTAAATCCGGATCAATTAAGCCCTGGAAGCACGCTGGTTGTTGGTGGTGGGAATTCAGGTGCTCAAATAGCAGTGGAGTTAGCAAAAGATCAAACTAAAAACAATTCAGTATACATATCCGTAGCACGTGAAATTTCGTTCAAACCCTTGTATATCATGAATCGAAGCATTTTCTGGTACTTTGAAAAACTCGGTTTTCTTCGTGCTAACACTCAGAGTCCAGTTGGGAGATGGCTGAAAAACCAGACTGAGCAAGTGTATGGAGTTGAATTAAGACAACTAATTAAAAGTGGAAAAATAAATCTTTCTCCTCGCACACTGAACGCTAGTGGCAATTATATTTATTTTGAGGATGGAGCTCGGGTCGAGGTGAATAATGTAATATGGGCTACTGGATTTATGAGAGATGATAATTGGATTGATATTCAGGATGCATTTGATTCATTTGGTCAAATTCAACATAATGAAGGTATTTCCCAAGTTACTGGACTGTACTATGTCGGGTTACCATGGCAAAGTTCTAGAGGCTCAGCACTGTTGGGCTGGGTAAAATATGATGCTCAAAGAATCGTTGATCATTTAACTCTAACTACTAACCAATAATTGAGTTTAGATATCTCCTATGCTGCGCGTGAGTTTATTGACCGTGAATAGAAAACGATAACTCCTAAAAAAAATGTGGGCAGTCGAACATAAATGAACAGCACCATAATTGTTTACTCCATTAACAAATGGAAGTGCGGTTTATCAAAACTAATTTAGAACAGAAGCAATATCAAGAGCAGGACCCGAAGATTTTAGTCCATTTGCTGTATTTATGAGCTAGTCTTGATTAGAATGCCCTCTAATCGGCAATAAGTTCTTGTCCTTAGCTTGGGACAAGAACTTGATACCCTAAAAAAGCAAAAAACTTGGCGACTTTCTAGCAAGTATATTCTTGACCCCGATAAAGCCCGATAGAGACATTCAGCGGTTGAAATTAGCGTCAAACATCGTAACCATGAGTCATGCTTGCTGCTTCTCCATCTGTTTCAAAGATAAGAAGGGAAACGTCTTTCCTCTATAAATGATACCCAGAAGCAAGTCCTGCCTGCCCTCCACCTCAGATATTTTGATTAAAATTATCGTTAAAAGTACTTTTTAATCAAATAAATTAACGAATAAGAATAAAGGAAGTAGATATAAGCCTTATGTCCTAAATAACAGCTTTAATATTAGCCACTTTTCTTCTTGTTAAGCATGTATCTTCTTGTTCTATTATTAAACTCTTTTTTACATCAACTATATCTCAATTGAACAATTATTATTGCTTTGATCTATCGGATCACTTTGCTGAATCGGGTTCCAGACCATATTCCATATCATAGGCATCAAATATTTCACGAGCAATGGGTGCTGCGCTACTTGATCCATACCCCCCTTCAGGTACAACCACGGCTACTGCCAGTTTTGGATTCTCACGAGGTGCAAAGGCGATGAATACCCCGTTCTCAACATTAATTGACTGACCATTTATATAAATAGTTTGTTGGGAGGTGCCTGTCTTTCTCGCAAAATCATATGGAAACCCACTGAACGCGACATCTACATTGGTAGACATTCCACGTTGAATAGTGCGCCAGTATCTGTCTTCATAATTTGCTGTATTCAGTATTATAGGTTTAACTTTTTTAACTATATTTCCTTCCGAGTCACGTATTTCTTTTACCAGGTGTGGTTCTAGACGCTTTCCTTTATTGGCTAACATCACGGTATATTGTGCAAGCTGCATCGTTGTATACTTCCCTTGTTGTCCAAATGAAGCAAAAGCCAAGCCTGTGAGTGCAGATTGGTTTTCCTGGTTATATTCAATTCTGCCTCTAAATTCTTTGGGTAAATCCACTCCGGTGTCAACGCCCAAGCCAAATTCTTTCATATATCCATCCCATACTTTAATTCCTTCAACATTATACTTATTCCAAAGCTGCTCACCGATCATGTCAATCATAAAAGCATTGGATGATTTCATAATTGCTGTTTCCGGATTTAAGAGCCCATATACGCTACCTGAGGAGTTCCTGACTCTGGTACGGTCTTTACCAAACTCCGCGTATCCTCGATCCTGATATGTTGAATTTGGAGCAAAAAAACCTTCATTTAGGCCAATTAAAACACTCAATGGTTTAATTGTTGACCCCAATAATACGGTTGACTCTGGGTGCTTTCCGGTATCGTTTGGGGGGAAAGATTCAACTGTTCCATTTCTATAGATGTATTTTATCTTTTCATAATCCCATTCCGCATTCGGATCATAATCCGGCATACTTGCCATAGCCACGACATTACCGGTATCCACTTCCATAGCGACAGCAAATGCTGTTTTTGCATTGGAGTGAAGCTTTCCTGAAACAGGAGTTCGCTGTAGCCAATCCAACTGTTCTTTAATAGCTTGTTCTGTTTGAACTTGCACGTTTTTGTTGATGGTCGAGATGATATCGAAACCTTTTTTTGGAGGGAGCATGTTCCCGCCTTCTTCAGGCAAATTCAATGCATTAATTGGGATCTCTTTATAACCACTTTGTCCTCGTAGCACATCCTGATATTGAAGTTCAAGACCATCAACACCAACACTTTCCAGCTCAGAATATACAAGTCCGGGATTAGTTTCAGTTTGATTTAGATTATCAATTTCTTTGTATTTCTCTAGAGTCTTTGATGTTTTAAATGTTTTCATGTAACCAATAGCTTGAACAGCCACACTATCTTCATCATATTTACGTTTACTTTCCTCCACTACACTCAATCCAGGAATGATATTTTTGTTTTGAAGAAAATAAGCGACTTCTCTATCGGATAATTCACTCTTGATCAATCTCGGAGAATAACCTTGAGTCTGTCGATATTGCAGGTCCATCGCATTTAATATATCTTCTACCGACAATTCTTTGCTCCCAGGATCTTTAAATTCCTGAAACACTCCATATAGTTTCTCTGCAAATTGTTTAGCTTCCTCACGATTTGGGTTTTCAGGACCACCTTCCTGTTGACTATAATTTTTATATAAAGTGATATATAGCGACTGAATAGGTTCAGAATATGCCAGTTTCACTTTGCCTGATGAATCATAGATGGTACCTCGGACGGGTAGCATAGGACTCGATCTGGTGACACTTTCATTTTGTAAACGGGCAAGTTCAGGGCCTTCTACAAATTGTATAACAGCAAGACGAATGATAATAATTGAAAAAATGACAAAGGATAAAAAAAAGAAAAAGTTAATGCGTAAATTGGAACTCTTTTGGTTGGCTTCTTCTACATCGTGATGATTGTTCATCTGATACTACTCCTCTTGGTTTGTTCTTAAGAAATATTGTAAAGTTTAAATTTGAAGTAAGTGTGGATTTTGTTATATCAATACAATAAAATTTCAAATGACCGAAGAATTCAAAAGCAAAAAAGCACTACGAAGAACGTAGTGCTTTTTTAATTCACCTTATGGAATTGTAACTATTCTTTGTGACGAAGAAATATTCTATTCACGATAAAAACCAATAATAAAAATGAAGCATAGACCAGACTGACTTGTACCAAGCGTGTTCCATTATTCCAAAATTCATGCCCTATATACGCAAAGGCAATCATAGCAGGGATTTTACCTATACAGGTTGCAAGTATGAAAATCCTAAAATTTAAATGGAATACCCCAGCGTAAATATTGATTGCAGCAGCTGGGAAAAAGGGTATGATGCGAGCAAAAAGAATCGTCCAAAACAGGCGCTGGCTGCTCGTCGTATGCAATTCGTTTAGGAAGGTAAATTTCCGAATGATCCTGCTTCCCCAAGAATGAAGAGAGGACTTTGCCAATACATAGACAATGCTTGCCGCTAAAGTGGAGGTGGCCACGTTCAAAACACTGCCCCATACTACACCATATTTAGCGCCTATCACTCCACCTACGATGCCGAATGGGACCACAGGAAATATAGCAAGCATAGTCACAACGAGAAACATCAGGGGAAAACTAGGCGTATTCTCCCCAGCAATCCATGCATACAATGAATCTCGCTTACTGAAAATGAGAATAAACATAATCAGGTTAGCACCGAATATAATCCATTTTTTCAACCTAACATTCTCCTGAACAGATTTCTAATTTATGTGTGCCTTTTCTTCACTAAAGTACCCACGCAGGGGATACCCCGTATCCCTGCGTGGGTACTTTTATATAATATAACAACAATAGAATCTATAACAAAATATATTTTATACATTTATTAGCTTTAATCACGTCGCCTCTATGAATTACGTATTTTCACACGTTGTAGCCGAAGTGCATTAAGAACAACGGATACTGAACTCAATGCCATCGCAGCACCTGCTACCCATGGGGCCAAGAGGCCGATTGCGGCTATCGGAATACCCAGCGTATTGTAACCGAGTGCCCAGAATAGATTTTGTTTAATGTTAGCCATCGTTTTACGACTCATATAGATGGCATCTGGGATACTGGATAGATCGCCACGCATCAAAGTTACATCAGCAGCTTCCATAGCCACGTCCGTCCCCGTACCAATAGCCATCCCGATGTCTGCCATAGCAAGGGCCGGAGCATCGTTGATACCATCTCCTACCATCGCTACCTTTTTACCTTGAGCTTGCAACTTTTTAACTTCATCCGCTTTTCCTTCAGGAAGAACTTCAGCGAGGACATGATCAATTCCCACTTGAGCCGCTATCGCTTTTGCCGTCCTTTCATTGTCCCCTGTAATCATAATGACCTGGATACCCATTTCTTTTAAACGGCTGACAGCAGCTTGTGAGGTTTCTTTGATAGTATCTGCCACAGCAACCATACCCGCATACTCTTTATCGATAGCGACAAGCATAGCCGTTTTCCCAGATTCCTCTAAAGTAGACATCGTAGTGTAAGCTTGTTTTGCTTCTACATCGAATTTATCCATGAGGCGACGGGTACCAATTAATAATTCTTTACCATCAACAGTAGCCTTGATTCCAAAACCTGGAATGGCTTCAAAGGATTCTGTCCCGGGCAGTTCAATATTTCTTTCCATAATACCCGCAACTATAGCCTCGGCCAATGGATGTTCTGAATTTTTCTCAGCTGCCCCCACAAGTTTAAGGAATTCTGTTTCATCTCCATCGACCAAAACATCGGTAAGTTCAGGTTTACCTTTTGTTACTGTACCTGTTTTATCGAGAATGATCGCATCAATTTTATGGGTCTGTTCCAGATGTTCTCCACCTTTAAATAAGATTCCAAGTTCAGCTGCGCGCCCAGAACCAGCCATAATGGAGGTTGGTGTAGCAAGCCCTAGAGCACAAGGACAAGCAATAACCAGAATTGCAATTGCTTTTTCTAAAGAACCTGCAAAGTCACCAGGTGTAACTATAAAGTACCATACCAAGAATGCCACTACAGCGACACCTACAACAATAGGTACAAAGATCCCGGAGATGACGTCGGCTACCCGTTGAATAGGAGCTTTTGAACCTTGCGCTTCCTCGACCACTTTAATAATTTGTGCAAGAGCAGTTTCTTTACCTACTTTTGTTGCTTTAATTCGAAGCACACCGTTTTTGTTAATGGTGGCTCCAATAACAGCATCCCCAGCTTTTTTTTCAACAGGGAGGCTTTCGCCTGTAAGCATCGATTCATCCACAGATGATAGGCCTTCCAGAACTTCCCCATCGACAGGCACTTTACTACCTGGGCGAACAATTACAACATCACCTGCAATCACTTCTTCCACGGGAATGGTCAATTCTTGACCTTCTCGGACAACTATTGCTGTCTTGGCTTGAAGCCCCATTAGGGATTTAATGGCTTCAGACGTACGTCCTTTTGCCAGGGATTCAAACAGTTTCCCCATTACCACTAATGTAATCAACACGGCACTTGTTTCATAGTACATCGCTGGGCCATGATGTACGCTACCGCCTTCAAACGCCCACACAACGGTTAGATATAGACTGTAAAAGTAGGCTGCTGAGGTCCCTAATGAAACGAGAACGTCCATGTTCGCACTACCATTACGTAATGCTTTATATGCACCAATATAGAAGGGTCTTCCGATATAAAATTGAACAGGAGTTGCTAAAATCAATTGGAACCATGGATTCATAAAGAGATCTGGCAGCCATACCCACGAAGTGAATGAAAAGTGACTTACCATCGCCCAGAGCAAGGGAAATGATAAAATAGCAGAAATAAGAAGTTTCCGTTTTTGTTTTGATAATTCTTTTTGTCGACGTTCCGCCGGGTCGCTTTGTTCCTGTTTGGGTACAGCTTGATATCCAAGTTTCTCTACTCTCTTTTGCATATCAGTCACAGAAACATCTGCCGGATTATATTCGACATGAGCAACTTCCATGGCGAAATTAACGGTGGCCGTGCTTACGCCGGGTAACTTATTCAGAGTCTTCTCGATTTTCAAGGCACAAGCCGCACAAGTCATACCGACAAGTTCCAAATCAACAGCTTCCTTAACTGTACTGTAGCCAAGCTTCTCAATGCTTGCTTCCATCTTACCGATGTCGACTTTACTCGGGTCATACGTTACTGTCGCCTTTTCCATCGCAAAGTTTACGTTAGCTTCTGATACGCCTTCCAGCTTGTTCAGAACCTTTTCAATTTTTAAAGCACAAGCGGCACAAGTCATACCTGTGAGTTGAAGTGATGTTTGTGCTTTTTTCTCTTCGATTGTTGACACTACATATACACCTCACCTTTTAGACTTCGTATCCTTGCTCTTCAATAGTCTCTATAATGCGCTCTAGAGTCACCTTATTTTCATCATATACTACGGTAACAGTGCCATTTTCAAGATTAACATCCCCGTGAACACCGAGTGATTTTAAAGCACCTTCGATCGAGTTGACACAATGCCCACAAGACATGCCTTTCACATTTAACACTACATTTTGCATAATTCATTACTCCTTTTATTCGAGATTTATATTTCGTAAGATTTGCTTGACTCCATATGAATACAATACCCCCCTACCCTATATTATGTCAAGCAAGACTCGATAATTTTCAGCCCATTTTATTGTTGATATGTATTATGTTATTTGTTATTCCCTTTACATAAATCGATTGTTTCTTAGGAATTCGTTAAAGAAGGGGTTTTCTCGGAATTTAAGAACTGATTCTGAGAAAACCCCTTAGGTGTTACTTGTTTTTTATTAAGCGGCCATTTCACGACAGATTTTTGCACAAGCAAAGCATGCTTCTGCGCATTGCTGACAATGCTCAAGATCATGTTTTTTACATTCGTTTCCACACGCTTCACAAGCTTCTGCACAAACCAGACATATAGCTTTAGCATATTTACTATTGATCGACATCGCATGAGCGGCAAATTCGCAGATATCCGCACATTCACGATCCAATCGAATACATTCCTTCATCATTCCAACATGCTCTTCATCCAAACAAGAAACATAACAATGATTACATGCGACCATACATTTTAAACACTCTTCAATACACTCTTTGTACTTTTGATGTGACATTAATAAATCTCCTTTATATATAAATTTAGGGTAGTCCCCTATTCTATATATACCCCATATAGAAATATTCTATTCACGGAGCATTTCAGAAGATAATCAACTACTCTAGAGTATAAGGGATTCATGTGTAATCCGTTTTAATGGTTTAGAAATTTTAATTCCATATGCTCTAATTTCATCTTAGTGAGTTGGCAGAAATAACCTATACCTTAGGTTAGTAAATCGATTTTGCATATATCCTTTCCTAATCAAGAAGTTTTTGCTCAATTTCTTGACGATTGAAGACAAATCCGAAATAAACTTCATTATCAATGAAAATTGTAGGTACCAGGTTTTTACCTGTTCGTTCACGAAGTATAACAGCATTTTCTGGATTATCAGCTATACTAAACTCTGTATACAGTATTTGATGATCATTTAAGAATTTTTTGAAATTTTTGCAATCTTCACAAGTTGGCGTTGTATATACCTCGACATTCATACGCTTCACCTTCTTCTATGTGATCTTACAGTTCAAGAAGATCGACTACAAACGTTATTCAACTATGTCGTAACCTTGATTTTCTATCGCTTCTTTAATAACCGAGAGCTTAAGTTTTGTTTCATCAAATTTCACTTCAACTTTTTCGTCGGCAAGAATCACTTTTGCGTCAGCTCCTATCTGATTCAGAGCCCCTTCTATTGAGTTTACACAATGTCCACATGACATTCCTTTAACTTTTAGCGTAACATTTTCCATTTTCGAATACTCTCCCCTTTTAATTGTGATTTCAATATATGTTATTTCATTATGGATTGAATTGTTTTCATTAATTCATTCACCACTTCAGTATCACCTTATTGATCCCGATCCACCACAAAGTCCTCAATCCGCCCTCTCAAAAGAACGTTGCTGACATCATTTAGCCCTGCCTCAGCAGCCGAAATTTGATTCAATACTTGATCGCAGTAGTTATCTTTCTCAATAAGACCCTTGATTCGCCTTATCTTTCCTTCAATACGATTTAGACGAATTGGCATATTATTTTCTCTTTTGATGAATGGTAACTGTTCCGATTGTATTTGGATGAATAACCTAGTTCTATATTGTCCAATGGAATGTCATTCAATGTACACACCTCCTTTTTCATTAGAATACCCCCCTACCGTATATTTGTCAAAATATTTTGCTGTAAACAAAAAAGGGTTGCAAGAACCCTCTTTTGTTTACAACACTATTTGATTAATTTATTTATAGTAACTAATAATTCATCAATAACTTCGTTTTCACCTTCCTGAATGCGTTCCATTACACAGCTTTTCATGTGATGCTCTAACAAAAGTTTACCTACCCCGTTCAATGCTGCTTGGACTGAAGAGATTTGATTCAGCACATTATCACAATAAGTGTCCTTTTCTATTAATCCCTTTAGTCCTCTAACTTGTCCCTCAATTCTGTTAAGCCGGCTAATCAAATTATTCTTTGTTTTCTCAGAATGATGACTTCTACGTTCTTCGGTGTTACATGACTCCTGCTCTTGAATTAAATCCCCCATGTTCCGATCACTCCTTTTCTTTATACATTTATTATACTATAGCCCCCCTATACTATACAAAATGAAAATCAACCACATTATTTCTACATAAATTATCTATACTATTATTGTTATTACCAAACAAATACAAAACATGGAGGAAAGATATATGAAAAAATCTATGCTTATAAAGAGAATTATCGTAATTAGTTCTTTTGCTATTTTTGCTACGGGATGTGCAAATGCTATTAAAAACAACGCAATGGAAGAAATGGATCATTCAAACATGAATAATCCTACAACGGTTAATTCCAGTCCTAATACCGTGAAATTCACATCTGCTACTCCAGTGGTAAACGGTAAAGAATTCGCGATCACTGCCGAAGAGAGCAATCTTGAAGTTTCCAAAGGTAAGATATTACCTGTTTGGACATTCAACAATTCTGTCCCCGGACCTCAAATCCGTGTAAAAGTTGGAGATAACGTAAAAATCAATTTAAAAAATGAATTGAATCAGCCTGTCTCCATTCATTGGCACGGCTATCCGGTTCCCAATAATATGGATGGCATACCTGGCGTCACACAAGATGCTGTTGAACCAGGTAAAACATTTACGTATGTTTTCAAAGCCAATGTACCAGGTACCTATTGGTACCATTCTCACCAAGACAGTGTAAACCAAGTGGATAAAGGACTGTATGGTTCGCTTGTTGTTGAAGAACTCAAAAATGACTATGACCGGGACTACACTCTTATGTTAGATGAATGGATGAGTTCTGGCGACATGAGTATGGGTGATTCCGACAGCAAGGATATGAAAGATATGGATCATAATGAAATGAATATGTCCGATTCGGATAAGAATATGGACGAGGACACGTTGAGTATGGGCGGACATGATATGAGCATGTATGACCTATACACGGTAAACGGAAAAACAGGTCCTGCCATTGAGAAGCTAGCTGTGAAAGAAGGAGATAAAGTTAGAATTCGCCTAATTAATGCAGGATTTATCAGTCATCAAATGCACTTACATGGCCACAATTTTAAAGTAATTGCTTCGGATGGTCAGCCTATTAATGAACCCGGGGTGATTAAAGATCAAATTCTTTCTATTGCTCCTGGAGAACGTTATGATATTGAATTTACAGCGGATAATCCAGGCTCCTGGCTACTTGAGGAACACGGAACTGAAAAACCGATACAAAATATGAAAGCCGTTATCCAATATGAAGGTTCAAAAGTTCAAAATGACATTTCTAATACTTCTCTCAAGCTTCCCGTGTTTGATTTAGAGAAATACGGTAACATTTCAAATCCTAAATTTTCTTTGAATCAAACATTTGATCAGAACGTGACTATGAATTTAAATACGGAGATGAAAGACGGAGAAATGGTTTACACAATCAACGGAAAGGTGTTTCCGGATACAGATGTCATACAAGTCAAGAAAGGTGACAAGGTCAAAGTTACTTTTGTAAATCAGTCCAAGACGGATGACCATCCCATGCATCTCCATGGTCAATTTTTCCAAGTACTAAGTAAAAATGGTCAATCCTATCAGGGGTCAACGATCATGAAAGATACCCTAAATATTAAACCAGGAGAAACCTACGTTGTTGCTTTTGAAGCCGATAACCCAGGAGATTGGATGTTCCATTGCCATGATTTGCACCATGCTTCCGCGGGAATGGTAACGGAAGTAGTGTATACAGATTATGAAAGTAACTATACACCTGATCCGAATGTAGATAACGTGGCTGAATAAGGATAATTAATGAGAAGCATTTTCCACGCTCTACTATAAACTGCTGATACAAATGACAAGTCTAGTCAATGAGATACTAAAAAACAGAAGAATCCATTATGCGGCGATCTTCTCCGGAATCCAACCGAGGAGTGATCGCCGCATTTGTTTTGATGCCCCTAATTGTAAAACAAGCGATACTGACATAATGTAGGCCCTACTGCTACAAATTATGGGTTTCTCTAGATTTAGTTCCTCAATTTTCAGTAACAAAAATGATTTTTGCGTTCTATCTCCGGATTTGGTCCACGCTCTTGATCTTAAACGTCACTCTCATTCGGTTGTTGATCTGCCATCAGACGAACATTCCTATTGCTTATTGCTTTTCCTATTTGGGTGGCATAAGAAAATCCCCCGGTATAATGAGCTCATTTTAACATGATCTCTATCTCGAGGGATTGATACCATCAGCTTTTCAAAAATGTTGGTCATTTTTGTTCAGCAAAGGCTCGTTTTTCGTTTTTGTTTTCTCATCTTCTTTGGAGAACTTTGTTAAAGATAAAGGATTACAAAATCATTCTTTTGGAAGAAGGAACGGAAAAGGAATACACACGATTTTCAATATATATTTGATGCCATAATATAAATACAAGGATGGTCCACAATTTACGGCTTACATCCAATTTTCCTTCCTTATGGATCTCAAGTAGCTGCAAAACATACGCTTTATTGATCCATTGATCTACGTCTGCCGTCATAATCAGATTTTTAGCCCATGTGTACCATTCACTTTTCAACCATACCCTGGTAGGCACAGGAAAACCTAATTTTTTTCGGTGCTGTACATCAGGTGGAACCACACCTTTCATAGCTTCACGGAGCAATAATTTGGTTGCTGTAGGTGTAACTTTATACTTTGTGGGAATTGTAGCAGCTAATTCAAATACTTTTGTGTCTACAAAGGGAACCCGAAGTTCCAAGGAATTAGCCATAGACATTTTATCTGCTTTCATTAGGATGTTTCCACGCAGCCAAGTATGAATATCAATATACTGCATCTGCGTGACTTCATCATATAACTTCGCTTGGTTATAAAGCGGCTTAGTCACCTGAAGAGTCGGTTCACATACCCCCTGCTCCGTTAACCATGGTGCTAATACCTTATCTTTTTCATGATCCATAAAAATTTTCGCATTCCCAAAGTAACGTTCTTGTAGAATAAGACTACCTCTTTCCAAAAATCCCTTGCCTTTCATGCCATCGGGCATTAACCTTCCAAGATGTCCTGCAAGACTTCTCAATCTTCCTGGAAGATCCTGAAACATACGGAGAGCATATGGTTCCTGATAAATGTTGTAGCCACCAAAAAATTCATCCGCGCCCTCTCCTGAGAAGGCCATTTTAACATGCTGACTAGCCAACCTCGATACAAAGTAGAGACCCACGGCTGAGGGGTCTGCTACTGGCTCATCCATATGCCATATTAGAGAAGGTAGTATATCTATATAGTCGCGGGCATTAATCCGAATTTCATGATGCTCAGTCCCAAAATAAGCGGCTGTCTTTCTGGCATCATCCAATTCACTATATCCCGGCATATCGAATCCAACGCTGAATGTTTGGGTTGGTTCCAATTGATGAAGTAATCCAACTAAACTGCTTGAATCAATACCGCCCGATAAGAATGCGCCCCTGGGGACATCTGAGTTCTTGTGAATACACACCGATTCCGTTATTACCGATCGAGTCTCCTCTACTAAATCGGAATAGGACCTGTTTTCATTTGGCTCAAACTTCACTTCGTAATACGGTTTAATGATCAATTCATTATCCTGTACAATCAAATAATGGCCGGCTTTCAATTTATGGATTCCTTTGAACATGGTTGAAGGTTCAGGTACATATTGAAATGTAAGATAATGATATAGTGCATTCTCATCTACTTCCCGATCAATCCTACCTGAAGCCAGTATCGATTTAATTTCAGAACCAATCATGTATCCAAAGGCGGTTTCACTGAAATATACAGGCTTTATCCCGAAATGATCCCTTGCCGCAAATAAAAGATCTTTTTTTCGATCCCATATGGTGAAACCAAACATGCCCCGTAAATAGCTGACACATTTAATTCCAACGTCTTCATAAAGCCTCAGCAGCACTTCAGTATCCGAATCTGTATAAAATGTATGACCTTTTTGGCTTAACCAATCCTTCAACTCTTTATAATTATAAATCTCCCCATTGAATACAAGCCAAATATCTCTGGTCTTATTGGTCATGGGCTGCGCCCCGTGCGCGATATCCAGTATACTTAGTCTCCTGAAGCCCAAACCGATATGATCATTGATATACATACCTTCATCATCTGGGCCACGATGAGCTATGGAGTCTGTCATATTTTGCAGAAGGTTTGCATCTACTGGCATACGATATTTGTTATATATACTTACAAATCCACACATTGGGCTAATCTCCTCTAATCAATATAAGATTAGTTTAGCCTTCATGTATGTGGAATTTGTGAAAATAATATGGTCTGTACTATAAATCACAGTTTCCTTAGTTATCTATTTATTTTCAGGTTTTGTTCAACTACAAATGGTGGTATCTGTTCAGAGGTAGTTGTGAAACAAAATGGACAAACCCGTGAATTACTCACGAGCTCGTCCATTTTTTTTAATGACTATCGTCAATCATTTTAAGATAGTTCTGATCGCTAACCACTCGGCGAGCTGTAACATATCTGGTTTTATAATAACTTTCAGATAAGCTACTAATTCGAACACCTTTACTGCTTGAAGAATGTGCAAATTGATTATTACCTACATAAATACCTGCATGGGAGATGCTACGACCATTCGTATTGAAGAAGACGAGATCTCCTGGACGGAGTTCTTCTTTCTCTACAAACGATCCCTTCTTTGCTTGCATACTGGAGGTACGCGGCAAATCTAATTTAAACGCATTAAATACATACAAGATAAAGCCGGAACAATCAAAACCCGATGTCGTTGTGCCGCCATATAGGTATGGAGTTCCAACTACTTCTTTTACTTCTGCAGTTAGTTTTGCCTGACTAGCAAATGCTCCCGTTGCAGTAGACGTAAATAAAACTGTTGCTCCAAGCACCGACAAAATTACTTTTTTCAAACTCTTGTTCCTCCCTTTGTTGCCTACGGAGTTAGCTTAAGGATTCGGTTAAAGGATCCCTATATTCTTTTTGTGCAAGAATAATTCACCCAACAAATGGTTCCCCCGTTTTCAAGACGAAATTCGGCAAAAATAGTTAATAATTTGTAACCATAATGAGTATTATAGTTTTAAATTGTGTGGATTTTATGTAGAAATTTCGTAAATCTTAGTGTACGAAAAAATGAAGCGACCGCCTCCTGTCGAATTCAGGTAAGCAATCGCTTCTTTTATTGTTAACTGACAATGCTGTATCGCTCACGACCCCTCTACACTGTATAACCACTTATAACCTATACCCCAAACCGTTTGAATGGGGTTTTGATTTAATCCAGCCAATTGCAATTTCTCGCGGATATTTTTGATATGAGTATCAACGACTCGATTATCCCCGAAAAAATCGTTTCCCCACAGACGTTCTATTATTTCATCTCTAGAGAAAACTCTTTGTGGATGTTCCGCCAATATAAGAAGGATATCAAGTTCTTTTTGGGTAAACTCCAGACTTGTGTCTAATACAAACACCTGTCTTCTATCTGGGTAAATAATCAGATCCGAATACACGATCTTTTTACCGGCTTCTTTTAAGCTCGAATATTGAGAGGAACGTCGAACAAGCGCATACAAACGAGCGATGAGCTCATCCGAATTAACAGGTTTCACCATATAATCATCTGCACCCACACCTAACCCATGTACCTTATCCTTCACATCCCCTCGAGCTGTAAGCATCAATATTGGTGTTTCACTAAAATCTCTGATTTTTTTACAAAGATGCCAACCATCCATATCCGGCATCATAACGTCTAATAAAATGACATGATACGAATGTTTCTGAAGATAGGACAGAGCTTCGGTTCCATTATGAGCTTCCGTAATATCAAAACCTTCTTTAGTTAAATAAATACGCAAGAGATTTCTCATATTCCATTCGTCATCAATAACTAATGCTTTCAACTTATTCATACGGTTACCACCACCCAATAAAATCTATAACATCATAGCCTACACCAAAGGCCATGAACTTTTTCTTCTTACTGTGACTTTCAAATCATTAGCTCATTTGATTCACATATTATAATTTAAAGCTATGTGGTTTCAATGAAGATGTGATGGGAGGGAAAAATATTTTAAATGATGTGCCCACTCCAATCTTACTCTCTACATTTATTGTTCCTCCTTGTTGTAACACAAGACTTTGAACAATAGACAGCCCAAGTCCTGTTCCTCCATATTCACGTGACCTAGATTTCTCAACTCTGTAAAAGCGTTCAAATATGAATGGAAGTTCTTCAGCTGAAATCCCTGGTCCGGAATCGCTAATATTAATCGCTACTCCACCTACTTCGGAAGTTAGTGAAACTTGGATATTCCCATCAGCTGTGTAACGAATTGCATTATCCAATAGGTTTAAAATGATCTGTTCTAACCGATTGGGGTCCACAAAAATATGGGGTACGGGACTCAACTTACTTTGAATAGTAAGATCTTTCTCTTGGGCTTTTAATTGAACCTTATCTATAGACCTCTGGATGATCGAAGTGGGTTCGACTGACATTAGCTTCAAGTCAATTTTACCTTCCTCCATTTTAGACAGTTCAAAGAGATCATTTATGATTACATTCAAACGTTGTGCTTCCTCTGAAATAATTTGTAGATATTTTTTCTTTTCTTCTTCATTTTCCACAAGATCTTTAGCCAAAATATCCGCATACCCTTCTAAGTAAGTAATGGGTGTCCTCAATTCATGGGAGACGTTGGCAAAAAACTCAGAACGATTATCTCGATATTGCTTTAATTCTCTAGCCAGGTCGTTTATGGCTTGTGACAATGAACCAATCTCATCTTTAGTTTCTACAGGGATTTTTAAATTCAGTTCTCCTTTGGCAATCTGACGAGTTGCTTTTTCAATTTTTAACAAGGGATTAGATAATCTTTTAGATAAAAAAAAGATGCATCCCATCGCGAGCAACAGTGATCCAATGCCGGCTATAAAAAGTAAATTTCTGATCGTTTGGATCGATTCTTTCATGTTTTCTAGAGAACTAATCACATAAATTCCTTTGACTGTTGGAATTGTGGTCACGGGGATACCATGAAGCAAGTAAAGTTTGTTATTAAAAGTAAATTCTTTTTCCACCTTCTGCCCTTCTAACAATTTATCATTCTCCCAGATATATTCAGGGAGGGTAGGAATGCCTGAAGCCTTTGATTCAATGAAGGTTCCTTTTGAGCTCAAAATATACATCTGAACCCCCGTAAAATCGGCCATTTGTTCTGCACTGGTACCTTGCTCCTCAAGCATAGAGGACAAATGTGCTGCTAACTCGTTGGCTTCATCGTGTACTTTAGATGATAAGAAATTCGTAAATATGAGGTTAAGTACAATACTTAGCAATATTAAAATTCCAATAAACAAACTGAAAATGGTAAAGCTCAGTTTTAAATGAATTTTATTCCATGTCAAATGCATCACCTTTTTTATCGTTATTAAGAAACAAAACAGTCGCCAAAATGGCGACTTCATAAATTTTCCCTTCAGAAAGGACGAGATTATTTTTTACTAACAGTACTATGGCATTAAATTTAGATATTAAAACGGAATTTCCCCAATCAGTGGTTAATTTCATTTTCGCCATTTACTATAAATTTAAAGCCATTCCCTTTAATTCTTCTACAGAGATCCTCTTCAAAAACTTACTGAATTTTTCTTTACCTTTTGCGTGTACTTTGTAGTAATCAATTATGTTCAATACAGTTTGTGTCACTTCCGCTTCCGTTAAACCAGCTAAAAAAGTTCTGCTAAAGAAGCTTTGATTCCCTTTGGATCTCCACCAACATAAATATCGAATTTCTCTTTCATTTTAACGATGCCGATATCTCTCAGAAGGGGTTCACTAGTCCCAAGTGCGCAGCCAGCATATCCGACCTTAAGAGGTGTCGGTGTCAATATACCCGCTATAGCTTTATTTAATTTTTGAGCAATATCTAGTCCAGTATCCTCAGCTCCCCTGCAGAAGGTGCAGGCTATCAGGCTCTTGGTTGCAAAACCTGCTGGGTTTACCTCAAGTCCGATGCTTCGAAGATTGTCCGTTATAATCCTTTCCGATTCAACCGATACTTCAATATATAATTGTTTAAACGGAGTCATTTCAGTCTTTGCTCTGGACCCATAAGTTTACTAATGGCTGAAAGTTGTCCCGCAGTAAATAAGCTACCTCCTACTTGAACCGGTGGAGAAACTGCAATCATCAATCTTTCATTGTTCACCTTTTTTCCCCTTTAACCGATTTATTTTTCCTTGGATGCCTTGATCGTAATTTAACGATCTTAGTATACCCCCCTATGGTATTATATTCAACCCTTTCTTTTTACTACATAGTATGCTGAAAATTCTATTCAACCTATCATTATTGACAATATCCTTACAGATATCCATCTGTCCGTAGTAAGGATCGGATTATATCTGAGCTGTTCTTCATGATTCCCTTAAAGACCATTTTGCTCCACCATCATTGCTTTCATAAACCGAATACTGATCTGTCACGATGACCAGCCGATTTGGATCTTGCTTTGAACCTTTGATCCCCAAAGGCATCTCACCATGTAAGTCTACCTCAAGGTCAGACCACTTTTCTAAATCTGTAGATTTTAAAAGACCACTTTCTGTCATGATAATCGTGCCTCCATCGGATAAAGAAAGTACCTCGTATGCTGGCTCGTTGGTAATCTGGATTTGCTCTATATCGCTGTCCTTGATGTTATAGCGAACCAGACCTGTTTCCGTAGCAGCCAAAATGGTTTCTGTAGCCGAGGGAAGTATGGAAATGGAATAAGCCCCTTGAGGTATGCTCCCGACACTTTGCCACTGTTCACCTCCATCTTTCGTTTCATACAAATTTTTGTCAGCACCAGCGAGCATCGCAAATAAATGACTTGAGTTCTTCGGATCCATTGCTAAATAGTGTACATCGGGCTCATTGGGTTTTGCTTGACTTGGAAGACCATTCTCAGCAGTTTCCCAGGTCTCCCCGCCATCATTAGAACGTTTTACAAATCCATGCCCTGCAACAATAATGTTTAAGGGATTATTGGGATTCGTTTCAATTGCCATCACATCACTTGTCATAAGTTCTTTAAAAGTTCGCTGCCATCTTTGATCTATAAGTTCATATACTCCGTTATGAGTACCCATCCATATGGTTGTATCATTGGCTGCATAACTAAAGATATGAGGATGGGTGTTGGTCTGGGCCGTTAATACATCCAAATTTGATTTAGTTTCCTTTTTAACCCCTCCCCAAATAGCAAAACCGACAATCACCACTAATAATAATGCGAAATAAAAGCCGATACCCAAGGTAAACCCTTTTTTCTTTATAGGCATGTACCGTTCTCTCCTCACCACTGATAATGTTAGGTCATTATAGAGAAAAATTGTGAAGATTCTGCGAGTTTTAACGTAGAAATGAGGAGGAGGACTCTATTAGTACATGATGGTATAGCCTAAAAATTATTCATTTAACAGCTTGAGCCATAAGGTTAAAACGAGCTTCATGGATGAATATAGCCAATAGTCACTTCGCTTTAAATTGGGGTGAAATCGCAATAAAAAAACCCAATCAGCGAAAGCTAATTAGGGTGTGGATGATATCTTGCTACTATGAAAGTGTTGATCCATGGTCTTCATGCCAGATTTGGTGAATTACATCGGCCAAGATTGAAATCGTTCTGTAATTTTCTTCTAATACATTCTCTACACCGCCGATTTCGATAAGGGCACTTGATTCAGCAAGCGATTGGTTGTATTTTCCGTTACCACTAGAATGATCTTTTGAGTATATCCCCTTCGATAATCCTGGTATTTTTTTATTTAATTTGTTTTGTATTCTGGTGGCAAATTTCATCGTTTCTTTCCAGTTGGGATTTTCCTTTCCTACAACAAAATATAATTGTGCATAGTTAAGTTTATCAAACATAATGGTCGTCTGATCTTTGGGTTGTGAATCACGATGGATATCGAAGACATAGTCAAGTGATTTGTGGTTAGACAATTCCTGGCTCAACGTAGTCTTTGAATAACTGTAGGATTTAGCGTATTCGAAGTTCTTGACTATACTCGGATAGTCTACAGTAGATTGAATCACATTCATCCCTTTCGCTAATAATTTATTCGTGAGGTCCTTTCCCAGTAAGGTGACATTAGTATTAGAATCAAATGCTTCATCGGCAGAGATTTTGCCTTGCAGCTCTGGTAACCAAGATTCACGATTATGAGTATGATAAATAAGAACTTGTGGTTGGGTGGATCGAGAAGCACTTTTTTGATGGGTTATATTTTTCGTTACAGATACGTTGTTTGGCTTCTTAGTCACATGCTCATGGTTTGTATTTTCTGTTTTAGTCGGAGGGTTGGTTAGCTTATCTTCAGAATTCTGCGTGTTCTTACTTAGTTTGGGTATCTCTTTTGATACTGCGCCGGCCGATTGATCTGCAGTGATATCCTTTACCTCTACCTGACTGCGTTGAGGTAAGATTTCCTCTAATGGAGTTAAGTCAATGTACATAGGGATAACTTTCAAGGAGATAATGAAAGATGATAGAAATGTAAAAACGACTAACTTTCCCATTCTTGTTTTTCGAGCCATTTCGTTTCTCCCTCTCTTTTTCATTTTGTCTCTATTATTTCTATTCACTTTTTCATAGAATAGAACAACATTCCTATCCCAGCCCACAATAAAAATAGGAAGGCTCTCATAGCTTTCCTATGGATTTATATAATCAAGTCTGTTCTCTATTGGCCATATATATTTCATAGTTATAAATTCCCTTATGTTTACACCGTTTTTAGAGTGTCTGTTCATAGGGACAGTTATCGACTTAAGGGCTGAAATTTGTGAAAAAAGGTACTCCGATACTTCAAGGACATATCTTTAAAAGGTAAACATCAATCTTCCCTAAACATAAATTTAATTTTGAACACTAGAGACAATTAAAGTATGTAATTTAACTTCGACCCAAAATTATAAACCTTGATGTTGCGCAGAAAAAGAAAAGAATGACGTCATTTCTGACGTCATTCCATACGGGGTCTATTTTGTTGAAAGCTCACTCTCTACTAACCATTGGTGATTTTTAACCGGGTTTCCACCGTTAGTTGGTGTATAATCCACCATATAAATTGTTGTCTTCTCAACCGAGTCAATAGTGGCCTCAGCACCCATCATACCTTCCATATGTTCAGCTTCAAGGGTAACTTTGGTCCCTGGTTTTAAGGGCTCGCTACCTGCATCTTTGAGTTCTTCTTGAATAACCCACTTATGATTCGGTATTGGATCACCTCCAGTCGTTGGAGTAAAAGTTACTGCGTATGCTACTGTATCATAAGCGCCTACTACGTTTGCCTTTGCTCCGTCCATACCTTCCATGTGACTGGCATGAATGACGACTTCGTCTCCAACTTTATAGGTCGGATTCGCGGATTCTTTTAACCCTTCTGGAACTTCACCCGATCCTGAATGATCCATCTCACCCATATTCGAATGCTCGCTTTCTGAGCCCGTATTGGAATTGTTAGTGTTCTCATTGTTTCCACATGCACTTAAAACCAATATAGCTGCCAAGCTAAGTAAAATGAATATTTTTTTCACTGTTGTCACACACCTTTACTTTATTTTTTTTTTTGTGGGTGGGTATAGACGAGGCACTCTAACAGTTTACCCAAAAACTTTGAAGATATTGTGAAGATTTCCCTACTGATCATTTTTATTTATAAAGTAACACTACCGTTATGCTCTAGGTCACTTTTATCGCAGGAAAAAAATTAGCGAATTTTCAGTTCTCTACAAAATCCTGTAAAGCTCTCAAGGTAACCAAATCTCTCTCTTTTCATCAAATTAAACTCAGGTATTAGCGAAATTCCTTTTTAAAACCATATTTTCTTTTCGCACCTCGTTTGTCTTCTTGCGCACGGTGTAATAATAGGTTGCCGCAAGTCAGACATCCAGCATCTCCGTCTTCCTGAATATATCTACTCCGCTACATCGACATTCAGTTTAAGCGTACTTGCACCACAAGTTATTACGTACTCTGCAGATGACTTTAACCCGCCAATTACGCCGCAATTGACTTACACTCCATTTATAAGTTCCAACTTGCTAGGTACGATTCGTGTAGGACCTGAGAACTTTGACGGATTTGTTGTTTCAGATTAATTAAAAACAATAAGAATGGTTTGTTGTGACTCTGTATATAATGAACGGAACCCCTTTCAAACGGTTTGTTAAAAGGAACCCTCACTTCTGGACGGCGGGGGTTCTTATGTATGTAAGAAATATCCCGTACAATTCTTGAACATTTGCAAATTATGTCGATTTAGACCATGAAGTCTACCTACCTAAATAGATGCCCACCATTATAGGCGATGGTGGGCATTCTTAACGTATAGAACTGCAAATTTAGGATACACTAAAAATGATCCATTAAAATAAATGGTCAGAAACAACACACTGGGCTATTCGTAGCTCCGGTATCGACTCCATTCCCTAATTCTCTGGAAAGTCCAATGGCCTACCTGCTATTAAAGCCGGCAGGCTTTTTTTATTTGACGGATTGTAATATGAAGTGCGACACCTACTGGAAATAAATAAAATGGGCAAAAGTGAATATCTTGGCCCAGGAGGCGGTGTGGAATGAGTGCCACCGGCTCTCGCACGGTCAAGTTTGGTATCGGCTACTCCCGACAATTCCATGGCAATCTGAACCGCTGAATTCCCTCTTCCTATGACAACGACCTTCTGATCTTGAAATGAAACCGGAGTGCTGTAAGTTTCAGAATGTAGAATTGAACCTGTAAATTCATCTTGCTTATTTATTAAATGTATAAAGGCCTGCAGTAGGAGCCAGTAGCGGAGATCAGCTTCCGTGCAAAATATGTCTTTCCCGCGGAAGTCTCCACTCTGAAATAATCGTATTCTTTAGATACGTTCTCAACACGACTGTAATAAACTAAAGGTAATTCAAAATGAGAGGAATACTCCTTCAAGTATTGAATGACCTCATCCCGATGAGGATAAGCGATCTCCCGGAGATGTAATGAGTAGTCCTGGCAGAGATGCATAGATTGCCGGGGAAAACAATTTGAGACTTTCGTAATTCTAGGCCATGCCCCTGCTGCATCTTCACCTGCCTCTAAAATTAAGAAGGACACCCTCTTTTTCAGATGATACCCAGAAGCCAACCCAGCCTGGCCCCCACCAATGACAATGACATTCAAGATCTGTTTCATATTCTATTCTCTAAATTATTTTCATTTTGCAAGTATAATTTAAAAAGGAGTTCTTTCAAATTACTACAACGATCTAACTGATTATAGTGTATAAAATTTTCTCTACAATACTGCGACCTCAAACCTTGCATTGCGTTCTTCTAGGCCTTGGCTTCCTCTTTATTCAAACATCGGTATATGTTCATTTTAAAGATTTATTTGCAAAATACAATTATTATGATGAAAGACTTAGATCTGTGATTCTCGACTTAACCTAGCGTATAAAAATTGTTTCTGATTTATCTGGGTAGCTAACCTTCGCTCCCTGGTAAGTTCCATTAAAGTATATGCGCTTCTTACATCTGATATTTTCTGTATCTGTTGAATCTCAGGTAGAGAAAAAAATCCTCTTGCCGCGTACTCTTTTACTTTCGACATATCCACACCACCGCGACTTATAAGTGGTTCATTTCCCAGATATTTTTGCACGTGTAAAGAGCTTATCTCCGGATCGGACTGAATCAAAGAAATACTTCCGACTGGCAAGATCTCTTTACGTTTTTTTTGTTCCAATAGTCCCTGAAGAGCTCGTTTACGAATAATCACCCACGAGTCGAATAAACGGTTATACAGCCACTTATTTGATTTCCATTCAATCAACTGCGAATGGATCGACTGGTTCACTAGTTTTAACTGGTAACCATCAAAATCATAAGCAGACTCATTCCTGTTTCTTTTTGGGGTAAACCTTATATAAGGCTCTTTCGGTTTACATAGGCCTGAAATAAGCACCTGCTCATGCGATAGTAGTTCCCTCCATTTTATGTTCATGACTTGCCCTATTACACCATGATTATCGAAGCACTCCATTAATTCCATATTGTGCTTCTCATATACATTCATCGAATTAAATGAACCGACAATC
Organism: Paenibacillus xylanilyticus; assembly: GCF_047246825.1. Taxonomy (GTDB): domain Bacteria; phylum Bacillota; class Bacilli; order Paenibacillales; family Paenibacillaceae; genus Paenibacillus; species Paenibacillus xylanilyticus_B. Next base: position 233,509 of record NZ_JBFOLB010000007.1, read on the forward strand.
CCTAATTCAGTCCACTCCATTCGTCTTAAGCCTCGTTTGATTTGATCCTCTCCTATAGATACTCGAAGTAGATCCATACATTTTTTTAGCTTTACCATCTTACTGTACTGTGAGTTCTCCACAAATTCCTCCAAAGCTTTGAAAGGCACTCCCATTTCCCCTTTTCGTCAAGTTAGGATCATGTATTAACTAATTTCATTTTTTTAAACACATAGAAAAGAGCAATCTCAATGTGATCGCTCTTAATGGGAGTGTATCGAATTATTAATTATCTATTTTCATCACTGATTGAAATGAATGTGACGTCCAAAATACTACCCGACTGATTTAGTGGCACTTTGTAAGAACAATGAGCTTACTTTCATATAAGAACTTATAAACTGAGTATCTGCCTCGTGTTGTAATTCATTTAGCTTAGATAACTTAGTTTCAGATAACCTCATCGGTTGCTTCAATTGAAAATCAACACGATGTATATTCTCATTTAATAAATGGCCGGCAGTGTATGCTGCACTAGTCGTTTGCAGTTGCATGGTAAGATCCACAATTCGATCTCGATACCTAATGAGTGAACTCTTCTCAGCTATCTTATTATTCACGTTATAGATATGAGATCCTGTCCCCAATGATAGCATTCTTATCGTACTCACATCATAACCAAGAACAAAAGCTTCAGCTATACCCACTAAAGCCGGATTATTAGCCCAGAGTCCTCCATCAATTTTACAATCATTGCCGTCGATCGAAACTGCGGGAAAATATGTTGGAGCAGCTGAAGTTGCTAAAGCAACATCTGACATCAGATATTGAGCGTCATTAAACAAGTGCTGACAGTGTGGAGTTTTGAATACTTTGGGCGAGGCCCTACTATGCTCAACGGAAGGAATACATAGCATGGTTTGAGCATCAATCATCTTGTTATCTTTAAATACCTCTGCCAGTTTTTCACGTAGCCCCGTATTCTTATATTGGTTAGTCAATATACCTCTCATACTAAACATTCTTTTCTTGAAAATGTTTTGCGCGTTAGATACATAAAATGTGACTAACTCATCTGCTGGTATCCCAATAGAGAGCCCTAATGCCAATATTCCCCCAGTCGATGTTCCAACGATCATGTCAAAGTATTGATTTACGGGCATACCTGTCTCTTTCTCAAATTTCGCTAGATATCTTGCAGGGAATATTCCTCTAATGCCACCCCCATCAAGAGATAATATGCGTAAGTTTTTCCCGTCACGTGGTATCCAGCCATTACTCTTAATTTGCTCCCAGTTCACATCAAAGCCCCCTACCGATTTTTCTTAAAATCTTTTCTCCTTTGGAAGAATGAATGCTATGGGGGGCCTCAGGTCCCCACCAAACCCCTGTCTCTAACCAGATTTCATAGTAATATAGCCACTCACAGGTCCAAGGAATGATCGTCTTTGCAATTAGTTTATCCTTTTTATAACTCTTATCTGGTGGATAATACAGACACAAAGAATTATCGTCGTATGTATGCGGACTATTTTTTATAATTTGCGGATGTGTAATAAACACTTGAGGGTATTCAGATTTATAAACAATTTTGACTGAATAGCTTTGCTGCATATGCGTGGATATTAATCTGCCACTCCACTGTTTGGCGTCATCTTGATATTCGAACTGAGGAAAGTACTTTTTTATCCAGAAGTTTTGCAAAGCTAAGTTTAATGAGTGTACGCGTCTAGGTGGAATTCTTTTTTTTCGTTTCTTTATCATTGGTTGTTCACCCCAAAGAAACGATGCTTCGGTGAGTTAATCCCCTCTTCTGTGTTTAATAGGCCACTTGTGTTTACTAAAACAGCTCCCGCATTAATTCTAGTTGACATTGCAGATGCTTCATTGAGCTCTGTCGGGAATTTATCAAAGATAGCTTGCCACTTTTTAATACTCTCGGCTTTGTTACTCTCATCATAGGCATCCTGAACGTCATCTTTTAGAGTGGAAAGCTTTTTCTTAAATTTTTCAAGTTTTTCCTTATCCCAATCCCTTGCCAAATTTTCTTCGGTTAACGAAGGATTTTCAATAAAAACAGTATCATCAAGTTGAATATACGAATCAATATCAATAAGTATTTGCTTTATGGTCTCTAACAAGCTTTCGGCTACAGAATTCTTCCCAACCATACTATTTCCGATCAAAGTAGTTAATAATATTGATTTTGGAGCTGTTTGTTTACCTACCTTATGATCTCTCCAATATCTGAGTAATTTTGTGATTTTCCTAAATTGTTCATTATGATCATAGTGAACATCTCTACACCATTCTTGAAACCCTTCGGGATTAGTCTTCTTCCACTCGCCCTCTTTTTTACTAGGTATTAAAATATGGTCGTTATCTGACGTCTTAGCTAAGACGATGTCCATATGAAAATCACCAGCATAATTTATACGAACACAACGATCTCTTGCCTTGATTTTATCTTTGTAACTCTCATTTGTTTTCATACGTTTAACAAGCCAATCTAATGCGTCTTTAGGAGTTATATCATCGGCTAAATCAAGCTTTAGGACAACATCAACATCAAATTCTTCTCCCTGCTTCTGAGGTCTAATTGAAGTTTTAGTAGCATAAGAACCTTGAAGAAAAAAATCAAGATACTTCTCCTTAATCTCATCATCATTCTCTAGAATACTATTCCAGGTTTCATATGCACTATCGATTCTGTCTACACGAGCAGGATTTAATGAGATATCCCCAAGTAGTTGCTTGAAATGATTAGATAGTTTCATAATTTCCCTCCTAGGATTCGTTTTACACACTAATTATAGTGTCGATAATACATTATACCACAATATATTGTGTTTGTACTGATGAGAAGGTGAATTTTACCTTTTGAATAAGTAACTTATTGAGGCCTGACAATAAACAAGGATAGTGTCTGATTATTTCTCTCAGCACTACCCTCTTACTATATTATTTATTTGAAATGTAACGCCTTAATAATCATTACTTTAAATGATATCGATGTATTTTCAGCTTAATAAAGTCTCTAATTTCATCCTGGTCACTTGGTTTTAAATTCCTATATTCTGAAATAAGTCTGACTTCACTATCTCCAAGGCCTTTACTGACAGATACATCACTGACTTGGTTAAGTCCATAAACTAACCAATAGAGATCTGTTTTAAATTGATCATGAAGCGCCATAATTATATCTAACGAAGGTTTATATTTATCTTGTTCCAATTCACTCAGTGTCCCCTGAGAAACCCCAATGATTACTGCGAACTCCGTTTGATTATACTTATGTAGCTTCCGGATGCTTCTAATTCGTTCTCCAATGGTGGACAAATTAACAACCTCCTAAAAATTAAAGAACAGTCCTGATGACATTTAGTCATCAGGACTGTTTAATATTACTCTATAAGTTATAAGTTTTTATTAATTTTTGTCGTCATTTTCACTTACCAACTATAATGTCCATTTACCAACTATAATGGCAATTGTCAAACTATAATGTCAATTTACCAACTATAATGTAACTGAACACGAACACAGTTGGTTGGGTGCTAACTAACTAATTACTCAACCGTTACGCTTTTCGCCAGGTTACGTGGTTTATCCACATCGTGACCCAGTGCAAGGGAAGCGTAGTAAGCGAGCAATTGCAGTGCAACCACGGACAGAGCCGGGCTCAAGAGTGGCAGCGTCTTAGGAATCGCAAACGCTTGGTCTACGGATTTCAACAGGCTTGCTACGTGCTCTTCGTACGTAATGGCCAGTACATCCGCGCCACGTGCTTTTACTTCCTTGATGTTGCTTACCGTTTTCTCGAGTACGTTCTCCTGTGTTGCCAGGGCAATAACAGGAATACCGTCTTCGATCAATGCGAGTGTACCGTGTTTCAACTCACCTGCAGCATATGCTTCAGAGTGGATATAAGAGATCTCTTTCAGTTTCAACGATCCCTCTTGAGCTACCGCATAGTCCAGACCACGGCCGATAAAGAAGAGATGTTGATGTTTGGAGATTTGCTCTGCATATCCCTTAATTGCATCAGCTTGCTCCAGCATGGATTCCACTTGCTCAGGCAATGCTTGCATTGCTGCCAGTGTGTGTGCAATCTCTTCTGCAGATTGTGTACCGCGCACTTGTGCAAGGTACAGACCAAGCAGATTGAATGCGATCAATTGCGAAGTGTATGCTTTGGTGGAAGCTACCGCAATTTCCGGTCCTGCCAGTGTTGCAATCACATCGTCTGCATCACGTGCAATGGAGCTGCCCACAACGTTGGTGATTGCCAGTACATGTGCACCATTGGATTGTGCCTCGCGCAGTGCAGCAAGGGTATCCGCAGTTTCACCGGATTGGCTCACGACGATGACAAGTGTATCTTTACCCACGATTGGGGAGCGATAGCGGTACTCGGAAGCCACATCCGTTTCAACCGGAATACGCACCAACTGCTCAATTACTGTACGTCCAACCAGACCTGCATGGTACGCCGTACCACATGCAATGATTTGAACGTTACGAATATTTTTAATTTGTTCTTCTGTCATTTTCAACTCAGGAAGTTGAACCTTTTTACCATCATTATCGATGCGACCCAGCATTGTATCACGATATGCTTTTGGTTGCTCATGAATTTCTTTCAACATGAAGTGCTCGAATCCGCCTTTTTCTGCGGTTACAGCATCCCAATCGACATGAATCATTTCCCGAGAAATAAAATTGCCTTCAATCGTCATCAATTCGACAGCATCATGTGTCAAAACAGCCATTTCACCGTCATTCAGAATGTACACATTACGTGTATGTTCCAGAATCGCCGGGATATCGGAACCGATAAAGTTCTCGCCTTCACCAATACCGATAATCAATGGGCTCGCTTGACGCACAGCTACGAGTTTTTCCGGCTCATACTCTGTCAGTACACCCAGTGCGAACGCACCACGCATAAGCGTGATTACTTTTTGCACAGCTTTAACGATATCTCCATCGTATTCACGTGCAATCAGGTGGGAGATGACTTCAGTATCTGTCTCGGAAGTAAACGTGTGACCTTGAGCGATCAGTTCATCCTTCAGCTCCAGATAGTTCTCGATAATACCGTTGTGAACTACAGAGAACTTTTGGCTCTCATCTGTATGTGGATGGGAGTTCTCATCCGAAGGTTTACCGTGTGTCGCCCAACGTGTGTGACCGATACCTGCATTACCTACCAGTGGTGCACCATCCAGCTTAGCTTCAAGGTTCGCAAGGCGGCCCAGAGCTTTCGTAATTTGCAGACCTTCTGGTGTAAATACGGCAATACCTGCAGAGTCATAACCACGATACTCGAGCTTTTTCAATCCTTCGATCAATACCGATTGAGTGTTCTTATTACCAATATATCCAACAATACCGCACATAGTTTAGTTCCTCCGTTTGTATATGAATACTGTGTCACGAAGAGAAACCGGCAGTCGCGGCATATCGAAAAAATGAATGATTGCCTAAACGTATCATGAATACCTGTTACCTATTCAATTATCAATGATCAGACCGGCCTCTTGCCGCCCTTTAGTCATAAGATGTTATGAATGCAATCATGAATGTACATCATTTTCCCGTCCGCGCACCAATTACGCTCTTCGCGCACATTCATTTGAATTTTAATTAACTCTTGCACCTACCGGCGCGTTGTGTGGACAGTCACCCATCCATTTTCCGCAAAATCCGGTTTACGGCTCTGGTGCATCACCGGGAGGTCCCCGCCGAACAATCCGAACACCTCCACCTCGTCAGCTTGATTGCCGTCGATTCTGATTAGTGAATCTTGAACTCCAAGATCCTACCTTGCAGAATCCTTCCCGCGCAACTTCAAGCTCTGGCGCTTGTGTAACTAGTACCTTACGATCCTCACTTTCTGTGTCTGAATGACGACTCCACTCATTATATGCATGTCAGGTTCATTTTGCAATGGAGCAAAGTACCTGTGACCATTTCAGCATATATACCCACAATCCCGACCGGACAACCAGACCTATGGTCTTACCAATCGGGACGCGGGAATCCTGATTCTTTGATAAGGCATATACCCTTTAGTATACCATTCTATGCAAGCATATCCCCAGTGGGAATGTGTACACAAAATGTATATCTCAGGTCTTAAACCAGTTCTTTTTGCACGACATCAGCGATTTGGGATACAAACTGCTCAAGCTCACCTTTATCTGGTCCTTCCGCCATAACACGGATTAGAGATTCTGTACCAGACGCACGAACAAGTACACGTCCATTATCACCAAGCTGTTGTTCTACTGCAGCAATGGCCTGCTCAATTGCAGCATTACCTTCATATTTGCTCTTGTCTTCAACACGTACGTTGACCAGCACTTGTGGGTATTGAGTCATCAGTGATTTCAGATCACTCAGCTTCTTACCCGATGCCTTAAGAGTATCCACGAGTTGAATGGCTGTTAGCATGCCGTCCCCAGTCGTATTGTAGTCCAAGAAAATAACATGACCGGATTGCTCACCGCCCAGGTTGTACCCACCGCGACGCATCTCTTCCATCACATAGCGGTCGCCTACAGCCGTTTTTGCTGTTTTCAGCGCAAGCTTTTCCGTTGCTTTGTAGAATCCAATATTACTCATTACGGTCGATACCACCGTACTGTCTTTCAGCTTGCCGGCACGGTTCATCGCATCACCACAGATGCAAAGAATGAAGTCACCATCGACCTCTGCACCAGTCTCATCAATGGCAATGAGGCGATCTGCATCTCCGTCAAAAGCAAGACCCAGATCCGCTTTATGCTTAAGCACCTCTTGTTTCAGATGCTCCGGGTGAGTGGAACCGCATTGCTCATTGATATTCAGGCCGTTAGGCTCAGCACCAATCGCAATGACTTCCGCCCCAAGCTCAGTAAACAATTTAGGTGCCAGCTCATAAGCTGCTCCGTTTGCACAGTCCAATACAATTTTAAGTCCTGAGAACGATTCTGCTACGGTTGTTTTCAGGTAGTCGAGATAGCTGTACCGGGATTCTTCATCCACAGTTACCGTTCCCAACCCGCCACCAACAGGGCGTGGCAGCTGGTCTGTTTCAGCATCCATCAGCTCTTCAATCCGGTTTTCTGTCTCATCAGACAATTTGAAACCGTCCCCGCCAAAGAACTTGATTCCGTTATCCTCAACCGGGTTGTGAGAAGCTGAGATCATGACTCCCGCATCAGCCTTAAGCAAACGAGTAATATAAGCCACTCCCGGAGTGGACACGACGCCCAGACGAATTACATCGGCACCGATGGACAATAAACCCGCTACCAGCGCAGATTCCAGCATTAGTCCCGAGATCCGGGTATCCATGCCGATAACCACTTTGGGTCTCTCCACGCCACCAGCAAGCACATAACCGCCACATCGTCCGATGCTGTAAGCCAGCTCCGCCGTTAATTCTTTATTGGCAACACCTCTTACACCGTCTGTACCAAAATATTTCCCCATGATCTAACTCCTTTTATTCGCATCATATAAGAGCATCAAATATTTTATTTTATTAATTTCAGATCTGAATCATCACGGATTCGAGCCATTGGTGCCGCCGCTGCTACCACTGTTATTACCCGAGTTCCCTTTCGTTGCATTACCTTGCTGGGTTTGCTGCTCCTGACTTTCCGTATTCGATTCTGTCGTTTCCCCATCATCAGGCGCAGGTTCGGTTTCCCCGTTCTCCACTTCGGCAGGTGACGGCTCTGGTCCAGCGTTGCCTTCATCCGCAGGCTCTTCGCTCGGAGGAACCGTCGTATCCTCAGCCTTCTCGCTAATTTTGACTGTGGCGCTCAGATTGTTAGAAGTGCCATCCAGCTCAGCAAACCGGGGCAATTCAGCATCCAACTGTACATCATGCGTCCCGACGGCAAGGCCTTGAAGATCTGCGGTCAGCTTGATATCCTCGCTACTCAGCCCTTCAAGCATAGTTGGAGAACCTTTCAGTGTAATGTTTATACCGCCGCTTTTCGGCGTGACAAGTGCAGCATCCAAACTATCTCCCACACCTGTAAGCGTTATGGGAACATTGGGAAAGACTTTCGTGGTCTCCTCTGTCTCATCGTAAGGTGAAACAGTGACCTTGAGCTGAATCGAACTAGGCTCGATTTTCTCAAAACCCGGAGGCGGCGTCAAGTCCACGTTAACTGTGGATGTACCTGCCTGCTCAAATTGTGTGAGCTCAAGGGTTACTTGGTCGTAGGCCTGTATACCCCCAAGCGCCTCTTCTGTACCGTAAACCGAGACTTCTTTCACGCTTGGTTCCACACTGGACAGTACCAATCCCTCCGGCAGCTGTCCTGAATATTTGATTCTTAAGGGTACAGATTTATAGGGCTGATTAACCGGAATACGGACTTCAACGGTTTGTGGCGTAATGACTGCACTCTCAAGCACTTTGCCTTCTGCATCATATGCCTGAAGTTTTACCCTTTTCTGCGTTACATCATCCTTCGCATCCTTCACGCTCACACTGCCCTGAACCTTCGCTACGGCATCCAACTGCCCTTCCGGCAGAGTTACCTTAACCGGACCTGTTGGCTCAACGACAGGCGTCCCAAGGCTGTATCCAGCGGATGGCTCCCCTTCGGGTACAATATTCACATTGAAGGATTTGGTGCCCAGTTTTTCGACATTCACTGTAACCATGGAAGGCTCCATGCTAACTACTTCGACCCCAGAAGGTAGATCCGGAACAAGCGGCAGCGTATTGGAGCCATCTTTGACCTGACTCAAGTCAACGAGTACCTTATAATCATCATTTGTAAAAATTGAAGTTAACATGGACCGCTGCCCTTTAATCTCCAGACGAACCTCATCCGTACTTAAAGAAGTCAGGACATAGGAACTGCTGTCAAGCCCATAAGGCTGAACAGGAACAGTACGCTCTACCACCTTGTTGGTCGTTCCGGTCGCGATCGTGGGAGTTGTAGGAACTTCATCCAGATGGATCATGAACCAGAGCAGCAGGCTGACGGCCAGAGCAAGGATCTTGGCAAAATTGTTATTGTTGAACCATTTATCCATTATTTCGTCCCCCCCTTCCGTTTCCAGAAGGAAGTCCAGTTATTCTTTTTATTTAGATTGGATGTTGGACGCAGCTCTTCATAAAGCTTGGCAATCAGCGACTCTTCCTTGATGTCACGAACGACCTGTCCATTCATCGCCAGCGACACTTGTCCAGTCTCCTCCGAGACAACCAGACAGATCGCATCTGCAACCTCTGTAATACCGATAGCGGCACGGTGACGCGTTCCCAGTTCCTTGCTGATAAAGGGATTCTCGGATAATGGCAAATAACAGGCTGCCGCAGAAATCTGTTTACCCTGTATAATGACGGCCCCATCATGGAGCGGTGTATTCGGAATAAAGATATTGATCATCAGTTCCGAGCTAACCAGGGATTGCATCTGAATCCCGGATTCCGTGTAATCGTTCAAACCTGTTTCACGTTCAAATACAACGAGTGCCCCAATTTTACGACGCGACAAATAGTTCACAGACTTAATGATCTCACCAATTAACACCGTTAATTCTTCATCACTGGCTGCCGTGGAGCGTCCAAACAGCTTACCACGTCCCAGTTGCTCCAGACCGCGGCGCAGTTCCGGTTGGAATATAATAAAGACGGCAACGACACCAAACGTAAACATTTGGTTCATTAGCCATTTGAGCGTATACAGGTTTAGCCACGTACTTAGCGCCCAGATCACCACTAGGAACAGAATGCCCTTAAGCAGCTGAACAGCACGTGTACCCCGTACAAGCAAAATCAGTTTGTACATAATATAGGTAACAATCAATATATCGATAACGTCCTTAATGGACTCTTTCCACGTTAAGTCAGCAAAATAGTTCATAAGCCAGCCCCCGCTATCCCCATTGATGAGTAAACCCTGATCTCATATTAACCCATTAGGATTTTAAATAATCCTTTGTCTTAGCTTTTGCATAATTCGGTTCAGGTCGCTCCCGGGTACAAGATTTAGACGAATGGAACCATTTCGATCTATATCTTGCTGATTGAAAGACGCTCTTTGGATTTATGCAAAATGCTTATCTATATGTAGTAGTATGTTCTCTTTAGTATCTAGGTTATAACGATAACGTTCAGGTTGCAAGTTACGGGAGTCACAAACTGCGCAGAAACAACACAATTTCCATAAATTACAATGTTCACATATAAAAAAAGAGTACCCCATGCAATCTGGAGGTACCCTGCTTGGTATATACCATTGAAGAAATTACCCTGTTCTAGCGGTAAGCCACTTCATTTACCATATTGGTTATTTTGTACCAGAACCAGTCCAGCGCCTGATCAATGCTTTTTACCTGACCGGAAATATGCGCCGTGGAAGCTTGGTACAGTTGTCCGTCGATCACCGTCAGATTGCCATCTACATCACCATATACCTGGGCGGTACCATTCTCTATCGTAAGATCGCCCGCAATTGACTTGCCTTGAGGAACAATAACCGTGTTTCCTTCAATGACGATCTGGTCCAGATTGTTACCCTTAACGACCATTTCGTTATTCTGATCCCAGAAGCTCCAAGCGCTAAAGAGCATCACGACCAAAAAGAAGGCTGCCGCCGTCAGCGCGGGATGTCCTTTGACCCATTTGAGCCATACCTGTTGTCTCTTGGGCTGGGGCAGAGCATTCATAATTCGATTGGTCAGCTCATCCGAGGCAGACGGTGAATAATGTTTCATGGCAAAGAGCAGCATTTCCGTCTGTTCCAACTCTTTAAAGCGCATGCGACACTCCGGACAGGTAACAAGGTGACTTTTCAGTTCTACCTTCTGGGCCGGGGACAACGACTCATCCAAACATTCATGCATTAAAGAGACGGCCGAGTTGCAATCCATATGAGAGCCAATCCTTTCTTAGATCACTTAGTCCATGCATCATCAAATACCACGCATAAGACTTGCATACATTACATACGCATCCGTTTCGGATATGTTTCAAATAATTTCGCTTAAAAAAACACTTTAATGATTTACAGCTTATATTCCAGTTTTTTACGCAAAAAGTCACGGCCACGATGCACGCGTGTTTTGATCGTTGTTACGGGCATACCTGTGACATCACTGATTTCCTGCAGCGACAAGTCCTGTAAATATCTCAAAATCATCACAGACTTATACTTGGCCGGCAGACTATCAATGGCCTCACGAATGAGAGTCTGGGTTTCTGACAAAAGCGCTTCGCTCTCTGGTGTACGATCATCGCTCGGAAGCATGGCATAACCGTCAGATCCTTCCTGATCATTCAGTTCCGCATCCAAAGAATAGGATGGTTTCTTCCTCCGTAAACGGTCGATACACAAGTTGGTTGCAATCCGGTATATCCAGGTTGAAAACTTCTGGTTCGGATCATATTTCTCCATATTACGAAACACACGCAAAAACGTCTCCTGTACAACGTCCTCCGCTTCATGACGATTGTTCAGCATCCGGTATGCCAAATGAAATAACTTGTCTTTGTATAATTCAACGATTTCTGCAAAGGCCCGCTGATCACCCTTAAGCACCAGCTTAACCAGCCTGTTCTCCAAATTGTCCACCTTTATTCCCCCAGACATGCTGATGGGTCTTCCGCCTTCTGATACCCGTCCACACTTGTAATTCACCAATCAAATCGTAAATCAACTTTGGTCAAAAATCAAGACTGTGCCCGAAAATATCCGCCAAAAACAGTAAAAACGGGAACTCCTACCGGAGTCCCGTTTCATCTCTCACTCAGGGCTGAGGAGAGAATGGTGCATTTTACTATTAACCCAATTAAACATTCATTTCATTAATACTATATTGGCTATTGCATCAGCCTGTATTCCGAAGTCCTGCGGCAATACCGTTAATGGTGAGCAGCACTTCACGAAGCAGCTCGGTATCATCTTCTCCGCGTTCACGCATGTCTCTCAGCTCGCTCAGCAGCTGTACTTGCATGTAGGACAATGGATCAACGTATGGATTACGCAAGCGAATGGACTCCTGAATTACCGGTACATCGTCCAAAATTTCAGCTTCGCCAGTAATTTTCAGAATCAGTTCCTTGGTGAGCTTGAATTCTGACTCAATCTGACCATAGATGCGATCCCGGGCTTCCTTGTTGGAAGTCATCGCGGAATATTCCTTGGCAATTACCAGATCAGCTTTGGCGACAGCCATCTGTACTGTATCGATCAGAGTACGGAAGAATGGGAAGTTGGCATACATGTCTTTGAGGACAGCCAAATTTTCCTCTTTATTTTGATAGTAGCTTTGCAATCCTGTTCCAGCCGCATACCATGCAGGGAGCAGATAACGGCTTTGAGTCCATGCAAATACCCACGGAATTGCTCTCAGGTCTTCAAACTTGTCACTGTTTTTCCGTTTGGATGGGCGTGAACCGATGTTCAGCTCACCAACCTCCGGCAGTGGAGTTGATTCCTTGAAGAAGTTGAAGAAATCCGGATCACGGAAAATCAAGTCCTGATATTTCGTGAGAGATACTTCGGAAATATCCTTGATGATGCTGTCCCAATGCTGCTCGGATACCGACTCTTGCGGCTCCATGCCATTTAGGGCAGCTGTGATCAATGCCGATGTCGCCTGCTCCAGACTGCGATATGCAATACCTTGCAGGGAATAACGGGATGAGATGACCTCACCTTGCTCCGTAATCTTGATTCCTCCACCAATCGTATGCGGCGGTTGTGCAAGAATACTGCGGTTAAGTGGCATTCCTCCACGTCCCAGTGCACCTCCACGTCCATGGAAGAACTTCAGTTTCACGCCATGCTTGTTACCAACAGCCGTAATGGCGTTCATCGCTACCCGAAGCTCCCAGTTGGCCGTAACTACTCCGCCATCCTTGTTGCTATCCGAGTATCCGAGCATGATTTCGTGCAGCTCATTCCGGGCAGTCACGCTTGCGCGGTATACTGGGAGGTTAAAGAGCTTTTGCATGATATCGGAAGCAGCATGAAGATCATCAATGGTCTCAAACAGCGGCACAGCCTGAAGGGTGGATATGATCTCACCATTATGTCCTTTGCGGAACAATCCCACTTCTTTGGCGAATACCATTACCTCCAGCAGATCACTTGCTCCCTGCGTCATACTGATCAGGTAACTTGTAATGCACCCAGTACCAAACTCGCTCTGTGCACGCTTGATCGTACGGAATACATCAAGACACTCTTTGGTCCCCTCACTGTACTGATGATACGGAGATGTGAGTGGACGCGGATCTTCGAGCAAACGAGCCAACAAATCAATTTTGCCGTCTTCCGTCAGACGAGCATAATCTTCAACAACATTCATTTTGGCCAAAATTTCGGACATCGCATTCTCATGTTCCTGACTATGCTGACGTACATCCAGCGCAGCTGTATGGAATCCAAAAAGCTCCACTTGGCGGATCATCTTGCGAACGGTTGTATCCGCTACATAGTCAGCAAAATGATGACGCAGGCTGCGGTCAATGATCATCAGATCATCAATCAGACCCTGAGCGCTGTCATAACGGTCCGGCTGCCCGACTTTATTTTCATCAAGAACATTATTCATTTTGGCAATCATGTAAGCCAGTTTAATGCGGTAAGGTTCCTTCTCGTTACGCCAGATATCCACTTTCTTCAATGTGACGCAGCTGCGGTCCTGCTCAATCGACTGCACCAGTTCATCCGACACACGGATGATATTGGTACTGAAGCTGAGATGTTCCATCAACTCAATCATAATCCGCTGATATTCACGCAAAGCGAGCTTGCGCTGCATCAACAGGGTCTGCCACGTTACATCTGAAGTTACCGAAGGATTTCCGTCCCGGTCTCCACCGATCCAGGAACCGAAGCGCAAATACGTCGGCACATGCCAGTCGTGGTCAGGATAAAACTTATTCAGGCAGCGTTCAAGCTCCTGATACACATCCGGAAGTACGTGGAACAACGTTTCATGAAAGTAATACATTCCGTTCCGTACTTCATCGAGTACAGTCGGTTTACGGTCGCGAAGTTCATCTGTCTGCCAGAGTGTAATCACTTCGTTCAGCAGTTTCTCCCGCAATTGTTCACGTTCACGCAACGTCAGCGTAGGATTATCGAGCAGCATGACATCCTCGGATATCCGTTTGTGGATGTCCAGGATAACCCGGCGCATGGCCTCGGTTGGGTGAGCTGTCATGACCAGTTCCAGCGACAATTCGTCCAGAATCTGCTCTACCTCGGTATGAGACAGTCCGCGTTCCTTCAGGTCCTGTACGGCCTTTTCAATCGAACCTGGCTGTACTGAATCCCCCGCAGAGCGTTCATAATCCCGTTTACGCCGGATCCGATGGTTTTGTTCAGCAATATTAACTAATTGAAAATAGATCGCAAAAGCTCGAATGACCTGGTGACGATTTTCAGAATCTAATTCCTGGATCATCGTTTTGAACTCTGTATACAGTTCAGGCAAAAATTCTGCACGTAACGATTTGCTCGTTTCCCGAATTTTCTCAACGATATCGAGAAGCTCTGTGCCACCTTGATGAACAAGAACCTCTCCGAGTATATTGCCCAGGAACCGCACGTCTCGCCGAAGCAGGTTGTTGGATTGGCTTTTGCTGGCGGTTACCATAGTTTCAGTCATGCTTATCCTCCCATCTGATCGTTCACATTCGTACACGTAAATTTGACACCTTCATAACATCATACAATAAAATGGTACGAAAATCTTTATTTTTCTATTAGTAAAAAAGGGGATTATCCCCGATTTCTCGCATAAAAACACGCTTTATTATTCATTTTCTCAATTTGTTTCAATTAATGGGCAAAAGCTTGTCGCATGATACCTTTTTCACATGCTATCTATAAATAAAACATCTAATATCCATTCGTTTTTATTCATAAATATACAGTGGCGTTGAGTATAGCCTTGTTACAGAGGAACCCATGTATCATTTTCATTGTTTATACACGTAATATGCAAACAAAACTGACCGGCAAAGCAAGCTTTTGTATACTTTACCACAGTGATGTAATAAATTAAAGAGTCAATTTTAAAATTTATCATTCTTTGGTTATTGCACTTGTATGATCAATTAAACTCGAGGAGCTATTAGCAAAAAACAATCCGCAATTTCCTTATCATATCTAAACCATACCCTATATATTATGGCTAGCAGTCTAATGTAACTTTACTTGTGAAGTTGACACTGTATTTAGGCAGTACTACGTTCGTAACTTAGTCGGTCTTTCTTTAAATCAGCTTATCCAAACTTCTCTGCACGATTTTCCATAAGTTTATAAGACCCTACAGTTTTCTTGATTAGAGCGTAAATTCTCCAAAGGGATATTTTAACGTGAAACTCACTACATAATTTGATTTAAAGCATGGCAGATTAAGCTTAGTTCAAACAAAAAGGAGGCGACACTTAATGAAGAAGAGTGTTTCTACACTTATCGCATCTACGCTTCTGGTGGCAGCATTAGCTGGCCCGGCAGCTGCTCATGGCCAAGCAACAAACGGTATGGATCAGAATCAAGGAACACAAATGAACAACACCAATTACACCAACGGTGATTACCGTGCTAACAATGTCCGGACTAATGCTGCAACTGACCGCGACAATGACATGGATTGGGGCTGGATTGGTTTGCTTGGGCTTCTTGGATTAGCAGGTATGCGTAAAAAAGTTTCTGACCGTCACGAGCGCTAAATTGAAGCAAGATGGTACCTAAACGACCTAGTTCCGTTTAGGAAGCCTTCCAGAGGAATATAGGGCTGCCACAACATCACGCTTACCAAGGCAGTCCACAGAATCATAAAGAAGCCAGGATCTCCATCATCAATAGTGGAAGGTCCTGGCTTCTTAATGTACATAATTTTTTCTATAGATTTCAACAAAAAAACAGTTTCTACATATGTAGAAACTGTTCTTTAACTCATTTAAGCGGGTGATGGGAATCGAACCCACGCTATTAGCTTGGAAGGCTAAAGTTCTACCATTGAACTACACCCGCATA
>NZ_JBFOLB010000008.1:0-153671 GCF_047246825.1 Paenibacillus xylanilyticus
AAGTGGCCAAACGCATCAGACTGTAAATCTGCTCCCGTACGGGTTCGGTGGTTCGAATCCATCATCCTCCACCAGTTCTATGAGTCATTAGCTCAGTTGGTAGAGCACCTGACTTTTAATCAGGGTGTCGAAGGTTCGAGCCCTTCATGACTCATCTTGTTAGAGAAGAGTGATTAATCATTAATGTGATTAATCACTCTTTTTTGTATGTATCCATTATGCCGTTGAGGACAGGTCAATGTGGATCAAAGGCGATATAGTGTAAGATATGATAAAATAGTAGAAAAAAAGCAGAGTGGTGGCGTTCATTACATGAAGCTCATACTTGGTCTTAAAGAACAAATTGAATCCATTATTGGTACGTCCTTGGATGAATATGAAATCACGGTAAACGGGTGGAATCAATCCGCAATGCAGTTAACCGGTGAGGACCGTGCTCAAAGCAATATGATTATGGTGGAAGGTGCAGAGGAAGGACAACTTGATCAGGAGATAGGCTCAGATATATTAACAAATGTGAACAGCTTGAAAACAGAGGAGCGCATCTATTTTAGAGTTAGGATAAATGAGAATGAAGGAACTGTAGTGTGTTGGGGATGTTCTGCAGGCTCCATAACAAATGAGACCAGGCGCTTAATCGAACTGCTGATTGCCAACAGCGCAGACAGGATCATTGAAGAACAGCCTGTAGTTTATGAAAACAATAGGGAGCAGCAGCTTGCTGAATTGGGCCAGTGGCTACGGCAGAAGATTGAGCATCCTTCGCGGCAGGAGGACATTCCGGCGCAATTTTCATTACGGGAAGAACTGCAATCTGAAAAGATACCATTTTTGCTGCAATGTGAGACACCAGATGCCCATCGTATTCGTTCGAAGGAACTGAACAAGTTATTGGGAAGTTATTTCGGCGAAGAAATTATGTTAATTCCTTTGGGAGAACAGGACTGGCTCTTTCTGAGTGATGAGCAAATTGTTACAGGTGAAGCCGAGGAGGATACACTTGAAGCAAGAAAAGAATTATTAAATGCGTTTTGTTTGGGGCTATACGAGCTGGTAGCGAGTGAATGGGCGGGTGTGTTCCATTTATCTGCATCCATGCCATGTATTCCGAAGCACCAATTATCGACGATTACAGCGTTGCTTCATGAGAGTATTCACTTGGGCAGAGCATTTCATGTAGCGCAGCATATCCATCTTCCATGGAAATTGCAACTGGAGCGTCTGGTGGAGAGTATCCCTGAGCAGCAGCGTCTTCGTTTCATCAAGGAAACGGGTAAGGATACGACGATTTTTGATGATAGCGAGACACTGGTAACGCTGGAGACCTATTTTAGTTTGGATTGTAATGTCAGTGAGACAGCAAAACGCCTTTTCATCCATCGTAATACGCTTATTTACCGTCTGGATAAGATCAAACAGGAGATCGGCTATGATGTGAGAAGCTTCGAAAGTGCTGTTCTGGTGCGGCTTTTGCTCCTTATGTACAAAGTGACGAAAAAGCTCTGATATTTTTGTGCAGTTTGCGAATAGTCAAACATCACAGCGTTGGGTTAATATAAAACTACAAAATGTATTCGATTACAAAATGATCTCTGAGGAGGCAACAATCATGGCTGGTGTACGTTTAGAGCATATTTTCAAAAAATACCCGGGTTCTGATAAAGCAACAGTAGTTGATATTAACCTGGACATCAAAGATAAAGAATTCTTGGTACTGGTTGGTCCGTCCGGTTGTGGTAAATCAACAACACTGCGTATGATCGCAGGCCTTGAGGAAATTTCTGAAGGTAAACTCTATATCGGTGACCGTGTCGTTAATGATGTTGCTCCTAAAGACCGCGATATCGCGATGGTATTCCAATCCTATGCCTTGTATCCGCATATGAGCGTATATCAAAACATGGCGTTTGGTTTGAAATTGCGTAAAGTGAAAAAAGACGAGATTGACAAACGTGTACGTGAAGCAGCTAAAATCCTGGATATCGAACATTTGCTTGAGCGTAAACCTAAGGCATTGTCCGGTGGTCAACGTCAGCGTGTCGCTCTGGGACGTGCGATTGTCCGTGATCCACAAGTCTTCTTGATGGATGAGCCGCTCTCCAACTTGGATGCTAAACTTCGTGGTCAGATGCGTGCAGAGATCACTAAGCTTGCAAAACGTTTGGAAACAACTGTTATCTACGTAACGCATGACCAGATCGAAGCCATGACCATGGGTGATCGGATCGTCGTTATGAAAGATGGTATCATTCAACAAGCAGCTTCTCCTGAAGAGCTGTATAACCACCCGGCTAACCTGTTCGTAGCAGGTTTCATCGGTTCCCCGACAATGAACTTTATCTCGGGTAAACTGGCTGAGCAAGGTGCTAACCTGCACTTCGTAGCTCCTGGCGTGGATGTTGAAATTCCGCAAGGTAAAGCACAAGTACTGAAATCAAGAGGATACATTGGCAAAGAAGTTATTCTGGGTGTTCGTCCAGAAGACATTCACGAAGAGCCAGTATTCCTGGAAGCATCCCCGAACTCTGTATTCTCTACACACGTAGACGTTACAGAGAACCTGGGTCACGAAATGCTCCTCTACTTGAGCGGTGTGGGTAACGATACTACGATCGCACGTGTAGACGGACGTTCCAATACTCGTGATGGTTCCACAGTTAAAATGGCAATTGACATGAACAAAGTTCATATCTTTGACAAAGAGACTGAAGTGAACGTTCTCCTTCAAGACTAATCATACTGGGATTCCTCGGATCCGATGGAACATCAGTTAACGCAATCATACATTGTATTCAGAGCCCCTTCCGTTGTTGCTGGAAGGGGCTTTTTTGATTCATGAACGGTCGTGGCCCGCGATTGCATTCATCCCCGAATTCATTTAAGATTATTTGAAGGTCGGTTTTACTTCATAGAATCTGTTACCTGAAACGAACAAGATGTATGCGCTAATAATGGAATGGAATTGACGCAAAAATGCTGATGTACATAGAGAGGCAGCGAATGCTGAAAGGAAGAGACAAATGGCGAAAAAAGTGAAAGTATCTGAATTGGTGCAGCAGTTCCAGCTTGAGGTTGTTTCCGGATCTCAAGGTTTGAAGAGAGTGATTACCGTAGACGATTTGAACCGCCCTGGCCTGGAAATGGCAGGTTATTTTGAATATCATCCAAAAGAACGGGTACAGCTGCTTGGAAGAACAGAGCTGGCCTTTTTTGCAATGTTGCCTGAAGAAGAGCGTCGTGACCGGATGCAGCGTCTATGCACGGAAGAAACGCCTTGTATCCTGGTGACTCGGGGACTGGAAGTACCACAGGAACTAATCGATATCAGTGAGGAGCAGAATCTGGCCGTGCTTCGCAGCAACATGGCTACGACGATCCTGTCCAGCCGGATTACCGGATTCCTTGAGGGTAAACTGGCGCCAACGGCAACGATTCATGGTGTACTGTGTGATGTGAACGGAGTTGGTATGCTGATTACAGGCAGCAGCGGTATTGGTAAGAGTGAAACGGCACTTGAATTGGTGAAACGTGGACACCGCCTGATTGCCGATGATGCAGTTGAAATCCGTCAAACATCAGACTTCCAGCTTCACGGAACGGCACCTGAGCTAATCCGCCACTTGCTTGAGATTCGGGGAGTAGGGATCATCAATGTGATGACATTGTTTGGTGCAGGTGCTGTGCGTAACAATAAACGGATCACCCTCGTGGTCCGTCTTGAAGCTTGGCAGCAGGATAAGCAATATGATCGCCTTGGTCTGGATGAAGAGACAACACGAATTATTGATACGGATGTACCTCTGGTAACCATTCCTGTTCGTCCAGGACGAAACTTGGCTGTAATTATTGAAGTAGCAGCAATGAACTATCGTCTCAAGCAAATGGGGCTTAATGCTGCTCTGCAATTCACCAACAAGCTGACAGCAACGATCTCGGAAGATATGGAAGACATGGACTAAGGAAATCTGAAGTGTGAAAGTAAAGAACTCAAATGCTTTAAAACATGGTTAATGCTTGGCCTGCTCTACTTCTTAAGGGATCAATGGAGCAGGTCCCATTTGGTCATGCATACAGATAAGCAAATTTTATAGGAGTGTGAATGAATGGACACATTATTACTGTTGAACCCGATTGCGTTCTCCATTGGAGCGTTAAAGGTTCACTGGTATGGGCTTATTCTCGGTACAGCGGCACTAGTAGGGCTGCTGCTTGTGATCCGGGAGGGGAAACGGTACAACATTCCGCAGGAAGTGTTTATGGACATGGTCCTGCTCGGTGTACCTTCTGCCATTATCGGAGCCCGTATATATTACGTAGCATTCCGATGGGATGATTATAAGGATAATTTCTGGGATGTCTTCAAGATATGGAATGGCGGTATTGCCATATACGGTGCGCTGATTGGTGCAATCATCTGTGCAGTCATTTTCTTCCGTCGCAAAGGATACAATTTCTGGCGTATGGCTGATATTTGTGCGCCAGGACTCATCGTTGGACAAATGATTGGGCGCTGGGGGAACTTTGTAAACCAGGAAGCCTACGGCGGGCCTGTGGAAGAGTCCTTTTTGCGGGACAAACTGCATTTGCCTGACTTTATCGTGAACCAGATGAATGTGGAAGGTGTATTCCATCATCCCGCATTTTTATATGAATCGATGTGGAGTCTTGTTGGTTTGGTCTTGTTACTGGTTTTGCGCCGGCAGAAGTTTCTACGTGCGGGTGAACTGTTTATGTCCTACTTTATTTGGTACTCCATCGGTCGTTTCTTCATAGAAGCACTGCGTACGGATAGTCTTGGCTTCCAGGCACCGCAGTGGCTTGCGTCGCTCGTCAACGGATTATGGTCTCCAATGACAGCAATGGGCTTCGAACAGGGTTATCTGGATCCAGCATACGGTAACGTGAGAATTTCACAATTGCTCGCCATTGGCATCATTATCGCAGCTATCATATTTATTGTAGTCAGAAGAGTAACAGGACGAGCTGATGCACGTTATAGCGATCCGATTGTATCGTCCAAGGTCCCATCCGAACCATCGGATGATATGCCGCAAGCAGGCCCGGTTGCCAGCAAAGAGAGTAAGGCAAGCCCAAGTCCCGTGAAAGAGGAGACGAAGCAAGCCGAGGAAAAAAAGGAGTAATGCAGCATGATTGAAACGGTGTTATTTGATCTGGACGGAACCATTATTGATACGAATGAGCTGATTATCAGCTCGTTCCTGCACGTCATGGAAGGCTGGGAGCATTCTGCCCCGTGGACACGTGAACAAATCATCCCACATATGGGAGGAACACTGGAGCAGCAGATGCGTACCTTCTCCGGACAGGAGGAAGTTGCCGAGTACGTAAAAGGGTATCGTGCTTATAATGATATCCATCATGAAGCGATGGTAAAACCATTTCCGCATGTGAATGAGGTTGTTGAATCTTTGCATCAGGCTGGAATTGTGATGGGAGTGGTAACAACCAAGATCCGTCCATCTACGCTTAAAGTGCTGGAACGTTTTGACCTGATGAAATATATGAAATCCATTGTGACGGTAACCGACGTAACACACCCGAAGCCTCATGCTGAACCTGTGCTGAAAGCGATGGAGGAGCTGGGTGCAGATCCAGCCAAAACATTAATGGTTGGTGACAGCCCGGTCGATATCCAATCTGCCAAAAATGCAGGTGCACTCGCGGCAGGCGTTGCCTGGTCTCTTAAGGGAGAAGCAGTATTGAGTGAATATGGCCCGGATTATATGCTGCACGATATGAAGGACTTGCTTACGCTGATCCGTACTGAAACGGAACGTTCATGAGAAAAGTCACCCGCTATCCGGTAGAAGGCCATAATGCACTCTGGCATATCTATAAAACGGTAAGTCCGTGGAAGGGTGTTCGTAACTTTATCTGGATCCAGTTGTCACGGTATTGCCCGATTCTTTCGGTTAAAAACTGGATCTATCGCCACATGCTTGGCATGAAGGTGGGCAAACATACGGCCTTTGGACTGATGGTGATGGTGGATGTGTTTTTCCCGGAGAAGATTACGGTAGGTGAGAACTCCGTCATTGGTTACAACACAACGATTCTGGCGCATGAGTATCTCATTAAAGAGTACAGATTGGGAGAAGTCATTATCGGCGAAAACGTGTTGATCGGTGCGAACACAACCATCCTGCCAGGGGTAACCATTGGGGATGGAGCTGTGGTCGCTGCAGGGGCAGTCGTTCATAAGGATGTGGCACCGGGAGCATTTGTCGGTGGAAATCCGCTTCGTGAGCTATCCCGTACGGTCGCCCCCTCTGAAATGGAGATGCTTGTGAAAACGGATGAGCGTGTCCATTAGTGTGGTAGCGGACAACGGGTAGACCCATGAAGGGTAGCACAAATAGGGTAGTACAAAATGCATTATAAACAGGAGGCACAATAGAACTGTGCTGTTGGTGAAGAGAAGCTGCTGAAGGCAGCTTTTTTCGTATACAGATATCGGTAGGCATGGCTTGCTTATGGCACAAGTTAAGCTGTCTGGCGCAGCAGGCTGGCAAGGGCATGGTATTGTTGACGATGTGGAGTCATTCATGTTATCATATCCCATATCCTTTAGTTTGTTAGCACTTTACCATATGAAAGTATTTGAGATAGTATAAATTCAGCATCAACTAATGAATCCAGAAATGCTGCCCGGCAGCATCTGCACAGAGTCCCTTTTTCCAGGGTAATAGAAGATAGAAATTGGGGATTTACGATACATAAATCCTGCCTGAAATAAGCCGTGTGCCACAACCAAACTACTGACTCGGGGTGAATGATACCAATGTCCAAACCAAAAGGCTTTGAAAAACCGACAGGTTTTCGTGACTATACACCGCTTGTGGTGAACAAGCTGAGAACGATTGAACGGAACGTACTGGAATGTATGGAACGCTGGGGTTATCGCCAGATTATGACGCCAACGATTGAATATTACGATACGGTGGGTGTAGCGAGTTCAACCTCGGATCGCAAATTGTTCAAACTGCTGAATAGCCGTGGAACAACGCTTGTACTGCGGTCGGATCTGACGGCGCCCATTGCACGAGTGGTATCTTCTCTTTTAAAAGATGAACAGCTCCCGCTGCGTCTGTCCTATCATGCGAATGTGTTTCGCTCCATTGAAGAAGAAGCAGGTCGTGAGGCTGAATTTTTCCAGACAGGCGTAGAGCTGGTAGGGGATGACTCACCGGAGGCGGATGCCGAAGTGGTTGCACTTGCGATTGCCTCGCTGCAGGCAGCGGGTGTGTCTTCTTTTAAGATAGCGATGGGTCATATGGGTTTTCTAAACGGTTTGCTGGAAGAAGTCATTCCAGGGCAGACGGTACAACAGGCCGCACTAAAAGAAGGGTTGCTCGGACGCGACTATGTTGGATATCGTCAATCGATCGAGGCCCTCAATCTGGAGCCAAAACTGAAAGAACAACTGGAAGCCATTCTGCGTTTGCGCGGTGGCAAAGAAGTGTGCGCACATGCAGCAGAACTGAGCGCAAGCGTAGAGGCAGCGCAATCGATTGCTCATTTGTGTGCTGTGTTTGAAGTACTGGAAGCATACGGTGTATCTGAACACGTACTGATTGATCTGACCATGATCGGTGATTTCTCCTATTATACAGGCATGACATTTGAAGGTTATGCGGCAGAGCTTGGATCTCCGGTATGCAGCGGGGGACGTTACGACAATCTGCTGCAGCAGTTCGGCCGTTCGCTTCCGGCAACAGGATTTGCACTGAAAACGAACCGGATTATTGATGGCGTACATGGCATTACGATAGAAGAGAACAAGCCTATACTTATCCAGTACAACAAGGCACGCCGAGCTGAAGCTCTGGCGGAAGCAGCCCGATTGCGCAGCAGCGGACAAAACGTGGTGACTCAACTTTTATCGGATCGTGAAATAACAGAACCTACAGCAGAGGTTTTTGCATCAACAGGGGGTAGCCCAGAGCGTTCCGCAAGGGACGTCTACGAGCAGGTTATCACCTATCAAGCTGAACAAGGAGGACGCTGAGATGTCGGATATTTTGAAGGTAGCCATGCCCAAGGGCCGGATCTATAAAAAGGCTTCCAAGCTCTTTCGCGAGGCGGGTCTGGATATTCCCGTTGATGTGGACGACACGCGCAAACTGGTCATTGAAGTGCCGGAAGCCGGGATGGAGTTCATCATGGCAAAGCCTGTGGACGTGCCAACGTATGTGGAGTACGGTGTAGCGGATATCGGGATTGTGGGCAAAGATGTGCTGCTTGAGGAGAATCGGGACGTCTACGAACTGCTCAATCTGGGTATCGCACAGTGCCGCATGTCGGTTATTGGGCTGCCGGATTGGACCCCAGGTATTCAGCAGCGTGTGGCAACGAAATATCCGAGAATTGCATCTCAATATTTCCGCGAACAGGGGCAGCAGGTGGAAGTGATTAAGCTGAACGGCTCGATCGAGCTCGCTCCCCTGATTGGGCTGGCTGACCGGATTGTCGATCTGGTGGAGACGGGACAGACACTGCGCGAGAACGGATTGGTTGAGATGACGGGTATTCTGGATATTACGAGCCGCCTTATTGCGAACCGGGTGAGTTATCGGATGAAAAACGGACGTATTCAGGCATTATGCGATGCGCTACAGCAGGTCATTCCATCGCCCAATGAAATCTCGGCGGGGAACCTTCAGGGATAATTCATCGGGCAAGAGGGATTAGAGGAACGGATTACGACTTATAGATGACGGGAATACAGGGCCAGGGAGGTAGAAGGCATGAAAATTGTACCTGCACGGGAATTTGATCTGAAGCGTGAAGTGGATTATGGTACACCTGAGCAAAACGAAACGGTCCGGCGCATTGTCAGTGACATTCGCCGGGAAGGGGATGCGGCGCTGCTGCGTTACACCGAGCAGCTGGACCGCACCAAACTGACGGCCGCGGGGCTACGTGTGCCGCAGGAAGAACTGCAGGCGGCTTACGCTGCTGTAGAGCCTTCCTTCGTGACGGCGATTCGACAAGCCGCCGCTAACATTCGTGCGTTCCACGAGAAACAGAAACGCAACTCGTGGATGGATTGGCAGCCGGACGGCAGTCTGCTGGGCCAGGTGATCCGGCCGCTGAAGCGGGTCGGCGTATATGTACCTGGCGGCAAAGCAGCGTATCCTTCGTCAGTGCTGATGAATGTGATTCCGGCACAGGTTGCAGGAGTGCCGGAAATTGTTATGGTGACGCCGCCGTCGACCAACGGTGGCGAAGGCATTAACCCGTACATTCTCGTGGCTGCTGCGGAAGCAGGCGTGAACGAGATGTACCGGGTTGGCGGCGCCCAGGCCATCGCCGCCCTCGCTTACGGCACGGAGAGCATTGCCCCGGTCGACAAGATCTGTGGACCGGGCAATATTTACGTGGCACTCGCGAAGCGCGAGGTATACGGCGCGGTCGATATCGACAGTATCGCCGGGCCGAGTGAAATCGTGGTGCTCGCCGATGAAACGGCGAACCCGGTGTATGCCGCTGCGGACCTGTTGTCGCAGGCGGAACATGACGAGATGGCATCGGCCATTCTCGTCACGACCTCGGCCGTGCTGGCGGAAGCCGTGCAGGCCGAAGTGCAGCGCCAGCTTGAAGCGCTGCCGCGGAAGGCTATCGCTGCTGCATCCGTGGAGCAGTATGGCGCGATTATTGTGGTCGATTCCATTGATGAAGGAATCGACGTGGTGAACCGGCTTGCACCAGAGCATCTGGAGATTTTGGTGCAGGAGCCGATGGCTTACGCTGGCCGGATTGAAAATGCCGGAGCGATCTTCCTCGGCCCGTACAGCTCAGAGCCGGTAGGGGATTATTTTGCTGGACCCAATCACATTATTCCGACCAACGGAACAGCCCGGTTCAGTTCACCGGTGGATGTGGATGACTTTATTAAAAAATCGAGTTTAATCTACTATAGCAAGGAAGCGCTGCTCCAAAACGGAGCGGCTATCATAGAACTGGCACGCCATGAGGGACTTGAAGGACACGCCCGTGCAATCGCTGTACGGTTAGAACAGGAAGGAAAGGCGGAATCGGACAATGGATAAGCAGAATAATGGTGTGGAACTTGAAAATAAAGGTGCGGTGCGCCAGGCAGAGGTTGATCGCAAGACGAACGAAACGAACATTCAATTGGCGTTTGCTGTGGACGGAAGCGGACAATCGACCATTGAGACGGACGTTCCTTTCCTGAACCATATGCTGGATCTGTTCACGAAGCACGGACAGTTTGATCTGAACGTACAGGCACGTGGAGACATTGATATTGACGATCATCACACCGTAGAGGATATCGGGATCTGCCTGGGTCAGACCCTTCGTGAAGCATTGGGAGACAAACGGGGTATCAAACGGTATGCCAGCGTTTTTGTACCGATGGATGAGGCACTTGCTCAAGTTGTAATCGATGTAAGCAACAGACCTCACTTTGAGTATCGTGCGCAGTATCCATCCCAGCAAGTGGGCAGCTTCTCCACGGAACTGGTGCATGAATTTTTGTGGAAACTGGCACTGGAAGCGCGGATTACATTGCATGTCATTGTACACTACGGTCAAAACACACATCACATGATTGAAGCAATCTTCAAGGCATTGGGACGTGCACTGGATGAAGCAACGATGATTGATCCGCGTGTAACAGGTGTGCCTTCCACGAAGGGAGTGCTGTAGACGATGGCGATTGCAATTGTCGATTACGGTATGGGGAACCTGCACAGCGTCGGCAAAGCGGTCGAACGTCTTGGCTATGAAGCGCTGGTGACCGGTGACCGGGAAGCAATTTTGGGTGCGGATGGTGTCATACTGCCTGGCGTCGGTGCATTTGGTGATGCAATGGTGCATTTGCGGGAGAGTGGACTGGACGCTGTAGTGAAAGAAGCAGCAGCTGGACCAAAGCCGCTGCTCGGCATCTGTCTGGGCATGCAACTGCTTTTTAGCTCCAGTGAGGAGCATGGGGAGCATACGGGGCTGGATATATTGCCAGGAAAAGTGGTGCGTTTCGCACCAGGAGAATTGAAGGTTCCCCACATGGGATGGAATCGGCTGGAGTTTCTTCACCCGGAAAATCCACTTTTCAGTGGGCTTGAAGCAGGTCATGTTTATTTTGTCCATTCCTATCATGCACGTACTGAAGTGGAGAGTGATCTGCTGGCCGTCACGGATTACGGCCACCCGGTTACTGCCATTGTCGGCAGAGGAACCAATTTCGGTATGCAGTTTCACCCGGAGAAGAGCGGCGAACTGGGCATGAAGCTGCTGGGTAATTTTCTGGCCCTGACGGATAAGCCTAATCAGGGTAAGTAGTGATTTTCTGAGCAGGAGATCCGTCATAGTTGAACACATGAACGGATAGGGCAGTCTTACGTAAACCGAAAACTGTAGATAAGCAGCAATACTCATAAAGTTTTATAAACCAATAAGAACAAATCAGGAGGCCTTGTATGTCATCTTTTATCATATATCCGGCAATTGATATCCGGGACGGCAAGTGTGTAAGACTGGTGCAGGGAGATTACAATCAGGAGACGGTATATAATGATGACCCGGTGCAAGTTGCCCTTTCCTGGGAAAAGCAAGGCGGTACATACGTTCATCTGGTCGATCTGGACGGCGCAAAAGCAGGTCATCCCGTTAATGACGAACTGATCGGGCGCATTGCATCCGCAGTGAACGTGCCTGTTCAGGTAGGTGGGGGACTTCGCACCGTAGCTGATGTGGAACGCTTGCTGGGTCTTGGCGTCAGCCGGCTTATTATCGGAACGGCAGCGATTGAAGATCGGGCGTTTACCGAAGAAGTATTGGGACGTTATGGAGATAAAGTGGCAATCGGTATTGATGCCCGAAACGGCTATGTAGCTACCCGGGGATGGTTGGAAACCTCAGAAGTACAGGCTGAAGTACTGGCGAAGGAACTCGCTGCATTCGGTGCCGAGACGTTTATCTTCACCGATATTTCCCGTGATGGCATGATGCAGGGGCCGAATGTGGAAGCCATTGTTTCTCTGGCCAAGGCAAGCGGACGTAATGTTATTGCTTCCGGAGGTGTAAGTGTGATGGATGATCTGCTTCGTCTGAGCCGTCATGCGGATGATGGAATTGGGGGAGCAATCGTCGGTAAGGCGCTATATACCGGCAGCATTGATCTGCCCGAAGCGGTGCGCGCAGTTAACAAGTAAAGGAATCGGGTAGAGAGGAAGAGGCGTATGCTGGCAAAAAGAATTATCCCCTGTCTGGACGTGAAGGACGGCCGGGTTGTTAAAGGCGTTAACTTCGTGAATCTCCGCGATGCGGGTGATCCGGTTGAGCTGGCGGCACTGTATGACCGTGTGGGTGCAGACGAACTGGTATTTCTCGATATTTCGGCTTCCGTGGAAGGTCGTGAAACGATGGAGGAAGTGGTGCGGCAGACCGCTGGCGAGATCGCTATTCCCTTTACTGTAGGTGGTGGCATCTCCAAAGTCGAAGACATGAAGCGAATTCTGCGTGCAGGTGCAGACAAAATTGCAGTCAACACGGCTGCTGTGCTTAACCCTCAGCTGATTGCCGATGGGGCTCGCCGCTTCGGTTCCCAGTGTATCGTGGTGGCGGTCGACGCCAAGTATAACGAAGCCTGGGGAGAGTGGGAGGTTTACACTCATGGTGGACGCAAACCTTCGGGAATCAAGGCGTTGGAATGGGTGAAACAGGCAGAAGCACTTGGAGCAGGCGAGATTTTGCTGACGAGCATGGATGCGGACGGAACCAAGGATGGATTCGATCTGAAGCTGACGGCAGCCGTATCGGAATCGGTGCGTATTCCCGTCATTGCCTCAGGCGGTGCGGGCAAGGAATCCCATTTCTACGATGTGTTTACGGCTGGCAAGGCTGATGCCGGACTCGCGGCAACGATATTTCATTATAAAGAAATCGCCGTACCGGCGTTAAAACAACATTTGAGAGAACAAGGGGTGGAGATCCGTGAGTAATGTAAGTAACGAGATCAGGGAGCGCTTATCCCTGGAGCAGGTTGTAGAGCACATTCGCTGGAGTGACGGGCTGGTACCTGCGATCGTGCAGGATGCCGAGACACGTCAGGTGCTGATGATGGCCTACATGAATCGGGAGTCGTTGAAATTGTCCCTGGAGTCCGGAGAAACCTGGTTCTGGTCACGTTCACGTCAGGAACTGTGGCACAAAGGGGCTACGTCGGGAAATGTACAGACAATTACTTCACTGAAATATGATTGCGATGGTGACACGCTGCTTGTGGAGGTTAAACCAAACGGGCCTGCCTGTCATACTGGAGAGGTAACTTGTTTCCACAATGAAATCGTGGGACTGCCTCAGAAATCTGCAGAACAAGACGGAAAAGAAGCAAACGACTCGGCAGGTTCACAAGCGGAAGGTCGCTTCGATGTGCTCGCTGAACTTGAATCCGTCATTGCTGAACGTGAACGTGAACGTCCGGAGGGCGCGTATACAACATACCTGTTTGACAAGGGCGTTGATAAAATACTGAAAAAAATCGGTGAAGAAGCGTCCGAGACCATCATCGCTGCCAAAAATAAAGATAATGACGAGCTTCGTCTGGAGGTCAGTGACCTGATGTATCACTTGCTTGTTCTGCTGCAGGAGCGCAAGCTGCCGCTGGACGACATTATGGCCGAGCTGAGCCGCCGTCATGAACGGCCTCGTCGCGATTAGGGGGTACTCCAGTGCGCATAGATTATCACACACACCATGAGCGCTGCGGTCATGCCGTGGGCAAGCTGGAGGCTTATGTGCAGCGGGGCGTGGAGATTGGACTGTCCCAGATTGGGCTGTCTGATCACATGCCTTTGCTGCATGTAGACCCGGCCAGTTATTATCCCGAAATGGCGATGCCTATGGACGAGCTGCCTCGATATGTGGAGGAGTGTTTCTCCCTGAAAGAGCGGTATCGCGGACAGATTGATGTACGTGTTGGTCTGGAGGGGGATTACATCGAAGGCTGGGAGAACGAAATCCGGTCAATCATTGAGCGTTATCCATGGGACTATGTCATCGGTTCGGTTCATTTTCTCGGGGAATGGGATATTACCGACTTCCGCCAGACCCATCACTGGGAAGGCAAAGATGTTCTGGAAGTATACCGTCAATATTATGATGCCGTATGTAAAGCAGCTGCAACAGGCATGTACGATATTATGGGTCACACAGACGTCATCAAGCGGTTTGGTTTCTCTCCATCACCAGAGCAGACGGAAGAGCGCATAGCATTGGAAGATGCTGCTTTGCAAGCCATAGCCAAGAGCGGCTGCGCCATGGAGCTTAATGCGTCTGGATTATCGAAGCCATGCGCTGAGATGTTCCCTGGCCGCCGGATGCTCACAGAGGCCATTAAGCTGGGGATTCCTCTCACACTTGGTTCCGATGCACACGATCCACTGAAACTGGGTGAACATTTGCCTGAAGCCGAAAAACTCCTACATGAGCTGGGCTGTACGGAGGTTGCTGTTTTTGAAAGCCGTCGTCGCTCGTTCGTTCCTTTAAATGTATAAGACAGTGGGGTATAATAAGGTTAGGAAATAACCTTGTACAATAAGGGATTATATAGGGACATTAACCCTCGGGAGGGGCATTATGCAACAGTCGTTACGTATTTTTTCCGGTTCATCGAACCCCAAGCTGGCAGAGCAGGTATGTGATAAGCTGGGTGTACAGTTGGGCAAGATCAAGCTGTCCCGGTTCAAGAGCGGAGAAATATACGTTCATTACGAAGAAACCATCCGTAACTGTGATGTGTTTCTGGTACAGTCACTGTCTCATCCAATTAATGAGCTGTTTGTTGAGCTGCTCGTTATGATTGATGCGGCCAAAAGGGCTTCTGCCCGCACAGTAAACATTATTGTTCCCTATTACGGATATGCCCGTCAGGAGCGTAAGTCTGCACCGCGTGAGCCGATCTCGGCCAAAATGGTGGCGGATGTCTTAACCACAGCCGGCGCAAACCGGGTAGTGACGATCGATCTGCATGCGGCAGCGATTCAGGGCTTCTTCAATATTCCTGTCGATCATATGACATCGCTTGATCTGATTAGTGAATACCTGCTCAGTAAAGGTATCGAAAATCCGGTGGTTGTATCCCCGGATGCAGGACGGGCTTCCATGGCGGAGAAGCTGGCGAATCGATTGGACTCCCCTTTTGCCATTATGATCAAAAAGCGTCCGAGCCACAACGAATCCATCATTACACATGTGATCGGAGATGTAGAAGGACGGACACCGATTATCATTGAAGATTTGATTGATACCGGAACAACGATTTTGAATGTTGTTGAAGGATTAAAGGAACGCGGTTCCAAAAATGTATATGTATGTGCAACACACGGTCTGTTCTCGGATGGTGCGCTGAGCAAGCTTAATCATCCATCCATTGCCGAGGTTGTTGTAACAGATTCCATTGCGCTGCCGGATGACCATCCGGAGTGTTTCAAAGTACTGCCTGTTGCCCCGATGCTGGCACGAGCGGTTCGCATTATTGTGGATGGCGGTTCCATGGCTACACTGTTTAAGGATTCGGGCATCTAAGCATGTTCATCCAGATTGGCTGGTCCGTGTTTGAGTAGTTAGCTGCTCAGCACGGTTTTTTTGTTTTTGTACCTGAATCCATTGTTGCTGTAATTCCTTACTTGGCTGTTCTGAAGCTTGTGCTATAATAACATCAAATTGTATCTATCGGAGTTTTCGAGAGTGTGCCAACCCCAGAGGGATGACAGCATATAATGTGATGAACAGTAGAACCACGGCTGATGTATATTGGCATGGTGGAGTGAGGAGTGGGGTCTATTGTCCCGTACTTGGTATTATCGGTTACTTTTTTCGTATTTTCCTATTTTTTTCCTTACCGTGACCATACTCATTTTTATCGCTTTTGTTTTCATTAATGACATCTCCAGGGAGGAAACGAGAAAGGCAGACCGTATCTCCTCCAGTTATCTGGCGGACAGCCTGGACCGCACTATTCGCGATATTGAACTGTCGGTAACAGAGGCGGTACAGAGTGAACAGGCGTATAAGCTCTATTTTAATAATCAAGGACAGCCAAGCAAGGATACGGTGTATACCATTGCTCAGAGTTTGCGGGAATTAACGAATTCCTCCTCGTGGATTCAATCCATATATTTATATGACAAGAAAAATGATAGCGCTTTAACGTCAAGCGGTTCAAGGGAAATAGACAGCTTTGCAGATCGGGAATGGATCAATCAAATTAGGTCTGGCTCTCTCACGCCGGGTTGGCAGCCTATTAGGGTATACGATGTTGAATCGGTTCAGCGTACCCCTATCCGTGTGCTCACGGTTAACAAGGACATGCCCCTGCCTTTTGGCACCGATGGTGTGCTCGTTATTAATATCAAAATGAGCAGTATTGAGCAGAGTATCGACAGCATGGTCAATGGACAGCTTTCCTTCATGACCGTCCTGGATCAAAAGGGTGAGACTGTATATAATGCGCATTCAGACAGTGATGGTGCTGAGGGAGGAAAACAATTAAATACTCTTTACCTCGAAAGACTTGGATGGACGCTCCATAGTGGCATTAAGGAGGGGAATTTGTTTGGCTGGGTATCGGTAATTTCCTACGTGTGGGTGTTCATCGCAGCCCTTACCGTCGTCTGCGCCATCATTTATATTGTCTATATTACACGTCGCAACTATAAACCCATTCAGATCATTATGAACCGAATTGAGGCCCATCAGATTAGGGCATTGGAGCAATCAGGCTCACGTGTTGATGAAATGAAGTTGATTGATGGTGTGCTGGAAAACCTGATCAACCACATGATGGATTATGACGAGAAAAGCAGGGAAAATGCGCTGCTGCAGCGCAGCAAGCTGTTCAACGATCTACTGCAAGGCGAGCATTTGGATCGTGCCACAGAACGATTAAAGGAGCTTTCCCCGTTAACAGACGTTGATCAATCATCATGTTTCACCGTTGTATTGGGCGAAATCAATCGTTATGAGAAGGGGTTCCAGGAACGATATACGCGAGGCGAGCAAAATACGTTAAAATTCGCACTCATGAACGTTCTGCAGGAACTTACACGCAATACGGGAATGCAATGCTGGATGGAATGGGTGAGTGCGGATCGAATTGCAATACTTTTTCAGTCCACAACTCATGGTGAAGATATGACAGAACAGATTCGTACAGTAGCGGAAGAATTCAGGTCCTGGGTGGAACAAAATCTCCGCATCTCCCTCAGCTTCGGGATCGGGCCAATTGCTGAGGGAATAAGAGCGATCCGGGAATCGTATACAGCTGCCGAAGCCGTAATGCAGCGCAAGCTTCTGATGAATGGCGATGTGGTTCTGGCCGGGTCTGGTGAAACATCGCAGCAATTGCTGGAAACCTACACGTATTTGCAGATGATAGCTGACTTTGTGAAGCGATTTCGAATGTCGAGCGGCCAGTGGCGGGATCAACTGGAGGAGATTTTCACGGCGTTTGAGCGTAACATGCTCCCCGATGACGATATACTCTCCTTAATCGAGGCCATGCTGCAGATGCTTCGCCGGGAAGTTGCGATGATGTCGGAGGAATTACAGGAGACATTATCAGAAGATAACTTGAACAAGTGGTTAAAAACGATGGAAGAGGCCGAGACCCTGGGGGATGTTAAAGCCATCCTGTTCGATGACCTGACCGATCTGTTCAGAACCTATGTATCCGTAACCGAAACGAAGAGTTATAGGGCACTGGTCAATGAGATGAAAACGTATATTGAAGAACAATTTGCGAATCCGGATCTTTCGCTGAAGCATCTGAGTGATCGGTTCCAGATATCGGGCAAACATGCCAGTTATTTGTTCAAAACCGAGTTTAACATGAAGTTTGTAGACTTCGTAACTGAGCTGCGGATGAAGGAAGTCGAGCGGCTTCTTATCAATACCGATTTTTCACTGCAGGACATTGCCTTGAAGGTCGGATACGCCAATGGGATTACGCTTGGGCGTGTATTCAAGCGGGTGGCAGGTATTACGCCAGGCGATTATCGCCGATTAAAGCGGGAGCATCCGGCGGACGAATAATGAAGAGAAAGAGATAAATAGATAAAGCTCTTATCTTATTACATCAGATATGCACAGGGCGGAATTCGTGCAGGCGCTCTCCGCCGGGAGAGCGTCATGCAGGGATTCCGTCCTTTTGCTGTTCGTACGAACCGGTAATTCTGACGAGGGCTTATTACTTTGGCTGAAGAATCCTGATTATTCCCGTTTGTTGCACGATCACGAATATAGGCAGTGTGTGAAAATGGTTTATTGTGGTCCGAATGCAGGTCAGTTGGGCTGGGACAGTGCCAAGTAGGGATGGCTGCTCGCATTGGACAAGGGAGCAATGAAAATAGTCAGTATACGAAAATCGTCGCTCGGGATAAACCATTATCCTTATGTAAGCGTTTACGAAACGAGTTTGTTGCCAATGTCAGGAGAGGTATGGAATACTCTGGGCAGGATTTAACCATTCACACAAGGGCAAAGGAGATGACACAAATGACAGGAAAAGCAACCAAAGGGAGTCTAAAGAAATGGGTAGGACTAGCGCTTACGATGGTAATGGGAGTTTCCTTGCTGGCTGGCTGTTCATCCGCATCGGAACAAGGCGGGGCAGACGGCAATGCTTCAGGCAATGGCGAGCGTGTCACCTTGAAAGTGGAAGTGTTTGATCGTGGTAACAGTCCTTCACCTTACACCATTACGAACAACTACTTATCGAAACTGGTGCAGGAGAAATTCGGTGACCCGAATAATATTGATGTACAATTCGTACCGATTCAGCGTTCGGAAGAAGTGACGAAGCTAAATGTTCTGATGGCCAGCAATACCGATGTTCCCGATATTGTTTTTGTATATGATTCAAGTGTTTTCTATCGCTATGCCCAGCAGGGTGGTCTGACGGATGTCGGAGAACTGCTGGATCAATATGGACCGAACCTGAAGAAATTCCTGGGCGAGGATACATTAAAGTTTGGACAGCTGGAAGGCCAGCAGTTTGCTATTCCAGGTAAACGTGCGATTACAGGCCGATACAGCTCGTACATTCGCAAGGATTGGCTGGATAAACTGGGGCTGCCACTCCCTACAACGACAGATGAGCTGTATACAACGTTGAAAGCGTTTAAAGAGAAGGACCCGGGTCAACTTGGCAGCAAAAACATTCCAATGGGAATGGCACTGGCTCCAGCTCAATTTGAAACGTTGATCTATTCTTTTATCAAGCCGGTTAGTGGTGATCTGACATATGCTCAGCGCTTTGAGCTGCCTCTGCACGAGGGCTTCAAGGATGCCATGAAGTTCTTGAATAAGCTGTACAACGAAGGCTTGATCAGCAAAGACTTCAGTCTCGATGAAGATAAAACCCAACTGGCTAAGGATGTACAGAACGGTAATATCGGCTATTGGTCTGAAGACGTCGATGCCATCTTCTATGCGGACGGAACCTTGGACAATCTGCGCAAAAATGTGGAGGGCAGCAACCTGGTTCCGGTCGATGCATATACCAACCCCAATGTAGACAACAAACATATTAAATCCCGTTACGGATCTAACGGCATGTACATTATGATTCCGAAGAGCAGCAAACGTGCTGTGGAAGCAATCAAATATCTGGATTGGATGGCCTCTGATAATAATCTGGTGGATATCCTCAATGGCGTGGAAGGCGAGAACTACGAACTGGTTGATGGCATTCCGGTTGTCAAAGAGGATGCTTCGCAGGAAGCCAAGGATCGTCTTTTCAATGCAGGGGATACGGCCATCATCTCGAACGGCAAAAATGTGGGCGACCAGGCCATGAATGAAAAAGCTTGGGTCATGGGATTCCCGCAGAACAATCAGGAAATGTTGAAGCAGTCCATTGATATCGCCAATACGGACACGGTAGGACCGATCATTTTCGATAAGCCAATAGAGGCAGAAATGAAATACGGTACGGCACTCAAAGATAAACTCAATGTCATTATTGTCAAAACAGCGATGGCGAAGCCGGAAGAATTCGAAGCGGTGTATGAGCGGGAAATGAGTGATTACATGTCACTTGGCGGCGAAGCGCTGAAGAAAGAACTTGAGCAGGCGGTTCAGGAGCTTGCTGCCAAATAAGTGCCTTACAACAACGAGTGATACAACGTACTGAAGTTACCGCATAATTTCTGAAGGGACGTGTGCCGTCAACTTAGGCGGCACTGCGTATCCTCGCGGATTGGAGGAGAACGACTTGACCCCATACTTGAAGAGGTATTGGCAATTGTACGCATTGATTTCCCTGCCCCTAATTTACTTCGTGATCTTTCGCTATGGACCGATGTACGGTGTACAGATCGCCTTTAAGGATTTCAACCTGTTTCAGGGCATTAGCGGCAGTGAGTGGATCGGTTTTGATGCTTTTCGCGAGGTATTCGCGATGCGGGATTTCTATACCACCCTGCGCAATACCTTTATGCTCAATTTCCTTGATCTGATCGTATCGTTTCCTGCTCCGATTATTTTGGCAATCATGCTTTATGAAATTCGGTTTAAATGGTTCAAAAAATTGTCTCAGACCATTCTGTACATCCCTCACTTCATTTCATGGGTGATTATCGGGGGAATCGTATACCAGCTGTTCGGTAACCAATCAGGTATGGTGAACGGTGTGCTGGAGAGCATGGGGCTGAACCCCATTCCATTTTTGACGGAGAAAAATCCATGGCTTGTAACCTACCTGTTTACCGGGGTCTGGCAAAGCGCTGGGTGGGGAACCATCCTGTATCTTGCTGCACTGACCGGCGTGAACAAGGAACTGTTCGAAGCAGCTGAGATTGATGGAGCAACGCGTCTTAAAAAGATCTGGCATATTACCTTGCCAAGCATCAAGCCGACGATTGTAACCTTGCTGATTCTTAATCTGGGGCACATGGTCACGATTGGATTTGATCGCCCTTATATTATCGGGAACACAGCGGTGCGTGAATATTCAGATGTACTCAGCACCTTCGTATACCGGATGGGTCTGGAATCCGGACAATACACATTGGCAACTGTGGTCGGACTGTTTCAGGCGGTTGTAGGTCTTATTTTCGTGCTAGGCTCCAATTTTATTTCGAAAAAGGTAACGGGTGAAGGGATTTTGTAGAGCAAGAGA
Source organism: Paenibacillus xylanilyticus (assembly GCF_047246825.1). Classification (GTDB taxonomy): domain Bacteria; phylum Bacillota; class Bacilli; order Paenibacillales; family Paenibacillaceae; genus Paenibacillus; species Paenibacillus xylanilyticus_B. Next base: position 21,170 of record NZ_JBFOLB010000008.1, read on the forward strand.
ACGTACAAAGGACAACAACCTGCTTTTCTGTAGATCATCAGTAAAGGAGTTGTGCGCATATGAGTGAACGCACCTCAAACCGGATTTTTGATATCGTTAATGTCTCCTTTATAACCTTGTTTGTCGTGTTCTGTCTGGCTCCTTTCCTGCACACGATTGCGATATCATTCAGCTCCAACCGTGCAATCACATCTGGAGAAGTGACCTTGTTTCCTAAGGAGTTCAATTGGGATGCATACGTCAAGGTGTTTTCCGACCAATCCATGCTTTATTCACTTGGTTACACTACGCTGTTGACGATTGCGACTACGGTGCTATGCATGGTGTTTACCATTGCTGCCGCATACCCGCTGACCAAGAAAAAGATGAAGGGCCGCAAGCTCTTTATGTATGTAATCATCATTACGATGTTCTTCAGCGGAGGCATCATTCCGGAGTATCTGCTGATTCGTGATCTGCACTTGCTGAATTCGGTATGGGCGCTGATTTTGCCGGGACTGGTCAGTCCGTTTAACCTGATTATCCTGATCTCCTTCTTCAATGGCATTCCGGAGAGTCTGGAGGAGTCGGCAGAGATTGATGGCAGCTCGCACATCCATACATTGTTTAAAATCATACTTCCACTCTCGATGCCGGTGATGGCTACCTTGTCTCTCTTCTATGCGGTGGGCCGCTGGAATGGATTCCAGGATTCCCTGATGTATATTAATGATCCGCAGCTGTATCCGCTGCAGCTCAAGCTGTTCCAAATGGTACAGAACAACATGGTGAGTGAACTGACCCAGATGGAGGGTGCGAACCGTGCGCCGCTCACACCGGAAAGCCTTAAGGCTGCCACCGTAATTTTTGCTACAGTACCGATTCTGCTCGTCTATCCATGGCTGCAGAAATATTTCGTTAGTGGTGCCATGCTTGGGGCAGTAAAAGGTTGATTTATATCCATAACAAACACATGTGAGGAAGGTTGCATCAGAGAAAGGAAGAGTGAGCTCGTATGCAGCAAAAGGACAAGGGTGAATATTCGTTCTCAACCTGTTGGAACATTAAGCGTCACCAGGCTGGCGAGGCCATGATCCGAGAAATTCACGAGCTTGGCTTCCGCCGTGTTGAACTTAACTACAATGTAACGAAGGAAATGCTAAGATCCATCGAACCGATGATTGAGCGCGGGAAGATTGGCATTTCCAGTGTTCACAATACGTTTCCTCATGTCCCGGATCCGGATTATGGTACAGATTCCGTATTACTCGGATTCGAGGACGAAACGAAGCGTCAAAAGGCTATCCAGCTGCTTGTCGGTTCTGCTGAATATGCCCATCGGTACGGTGCTGAAGCTGTTGTTGTACACCCCGGTGAGGTCCCCATTCCTGAGGAGATCAGCAAGGAGCTTGGACAGCTGTATAACGACGAGGGGAGAGATTCTTCAAAGTATCGCAGCAAATGGGAGGAATTCATGGAACGGCGGCAGGAACTCAGCTCCGGCTACGTACAGCAGATCATCCACAGTCTGGATGAAGTATGCAATCAGGCAGCTGCTAAAGGTCTGAATGTCCAATTCGGTATCGAGACCCGCTCCAGACCTCAGCAGATTCCTACGCTGGCTGAGGCCAAGACCATTATTAAGGCTCTTCGGGGAGCTCCGATTGGCATCTGGTATGATACCGGGCATGCCATCATGATGGATCGCCTGGGTCTCTACGACAGCGTGGGTGAGATGCAAGGGCTGATGGATGATATCGTAGGCGTTCATATCCATGAGACGCTTGGCCTTTCAGATCACTGGTGCCCTTATGTGCACAGTCAAGATATGCATTTCTACGATGCCTACCTGCCCATGATCCGCCGAGCAAGGGTCAAGGTGTATGAACTGAAATCGGCCTGCACACCAGAAGAAATTCATGAAAGTCATGAACTGCTGATGAAGAAGATGGATGCGGCAGGGGAGGGAATATGATGTTGGAAGCAGACCGCGCGCTGGATGAGTGCGCTGCGGCTGTTTCTTTGGCGATCGAGCCTAGCCACGCCCAACTACTCAGTTTGGAGGGAACTGCACATGTACAAACAACTGGTGGACAGCAATGACAAGGCGGTGGAGAGAGGCCTGTCCCGGCAGGTGCTTGATCCGAATAGCCGGTACTACGGGGGAACAATTGATCCTTATACAGGTATCGCCTGGGTCAATCATACGACCGGAACACCTACGGATATGTGTTACTGGGGGGCAGCGCTTGCCAATCCAGACTCTATCTATTATCGGAATGAGGAGTTATTAGACCGTCTTCTTCTGGCAACGGAGTTTGTGCTCCGTAATCAGCATGAAGATGGCTCCATATCTCCGGGATGGACCAACTATCACTCTCCGCCGGACACGGCATTTGTCGTTGTGGGATATGCCCAGCTGTATCAGCTGCTTCAGCAGCAGGCATGGGAGAAACTGCAGCCTGTGCTGGACAACATGCGGCTGTTCCTGGAGCGAACCGTCCCAGTCATGCTAACGGGAGGGTGTCATACTCCGAACCATCGCTGGGTGTTATGTGCGGCACTCGGCTTCCTGTATCAGCTGTTTGGCCTGGAGGAAGCTGTGAAGCGTGCAGAGCAGTGGCTGGCGGAAGGATTGGATATTACCCCGGACGGGGAGTGGACTGAACGGAGCAATGGCATCTATAACGCGGTCAGCGACATCATGTTAATCCATGCGGCTCGTTTGCTGAATCGGCCTGAACTTCTTGAGCCGGTTAGACTCAATTTGCGCATGATGGTGTATCTAGTACATCCTACAGGCGAGATTGTTACGGATTACTCGGGTCGTCAGGATCTGGGTAGTTTTCATGATCTGTCTCCTTATTACCTGCCTTATGCCATTCTTGCCCGGGTGGACAATGATCCGCTCTTTGCCGGCATGGCGAATTGGGCGGGTAATTCATTGACAGACCCCGGTGTCTGTTCAGTGAATGCGCTCATCCGGTTATTACTGGAGCCGGAGTTGCAGCAGGCATGCGAGGTGGAGGATGAGCTGCCTGAGAAATATGAGATCATGCTGAACGAACACTTTACGCGAGCCGGCTACTTACAGCAGATGGCTTCGGCAGGCCATCATGGACACATCTCTCATAGCCGGATGCATACAGACTTTGGTGCACCTGTTGCACGTATCCGCTCTCAAAATATAAGCGTGACGATCATGACGGAAGTACCTTCCTTTTTTGCCCTTAGACATGGTGCGGTACGTCTGCTGGCTGTTCAGCTCGCCTCCTATTTCAACCCAGGCTATGTGCCGATGCAGGAGATGACCCGAATGCCCGCAGGCGCAGGGTACCGTCTGACTGGCGAGCAGAAAAAAGGCTATTATGCTCCAATTCCCGCAAATCAGCTCCCTGAGACAGTGCGGACTGCCACCAGTCCGTGGTATGTTTTGCCTCATCAGAACCGAGAACTTACCCATGAACAGACATTCCTCACAAAGGCGGAGGTTGTACCGACGGAGAAGGGTTGGAGACTGGACCTGTCAGGCGCCGAGCCAGAGGAGATCATGATGCAGTTGTCCTTTGTATTCGGAGATGAGGGAGAGCTGTCCTCTGGCGAATTACTGGAGACGGATGGAGGACATTATCTATGGAAGGGCGGAACGCTCCGTTATTCCTGCGGGGAAGACTGGATTGAGCTGACCGGAGGAGAGATGGGGCATCTGACTGCAACGGTACGCGAGGCGAAGCTGCCGGATAAGTGCAAGGTTGTACTGGTCAACTTCATGACCCCGTTTCGAAAGACGATAAATATTACACTTTCACCGACGATGGCCATGAAGTTATGAATCGGGGTGTACCACCATTTTCAAAATAAAGAGTCCATATTACATAAAAGATGCCATTTCATCCGAAAAGGAGGCCCGAATGGCATCTTTTTTTGTGCAATTTTTGCATAAAGCTCTTGAAACTACATGTTGAGAAGACAGCCTTCAGATGTGGTATACTGGAGAGTATGAATGAAAGCAAAGAGGAGGTGCCTTGGAAGATGAAGGGCAAGCTAGTGCGGGCAGAGGGACACCTTGCCAATATTATACCGATTCACTTGGATGCATCTTTCTTTTTCGAGAGAGCTGTCCGCTCGCTGGACCGTAATCATGTTGACAAGGCATTAAAATATTTTCGTAAAGCTGTTGAATATGAACCGGAGAACCCGGTGAATCATTGCAATATGGCGGGTATATTATCTGAGAAGGGAGATTACGAAGCTTCCAATGCCGTTCTGGCGCATGTGCTGGATGTGGTAGATGCGTCCATGACGGAATGTTATTTCTATATGGCGAACAATTATGCGAATATGGATCGGTTTGAGGAAGCGGAGCAGGCACTTGTTACGTATTTGGAGGAGGACCCCCAAGGGCAGTTCATGACGGAAGCCGAAGAAATGATGGAACTTCTGTATTATGAGCTGGATCGGCCGGCCAAACTGAACCGGATCAAATCCCGCAAAGGTGTGGTTGAGCATGATCAGGCGAGAGAACTCCTTGAAGAAGGGAAATTCGCACAGGCGGCCGAGCTTCTGGAAGGCATGTCACCTGACTATCCTGACTATTTGGCAGCCCGGAACAATCTTGCCCTTGCCTACTACTATATGGGGCTGTTCCCGAAGGCGAGAGAGACGATTGCAGAGGTGTTGGAGCAGGAGCCAGGGAATTTGCATGCCCTGTGTAATCTCGCGATCTTTCACCAGAATGAGAATCGGGCCGATCAAGTGCTGCTTTTAATTAAAAAACTGCGTGTCATCGTGCCTTTCCAGCAGGAGCAAGTGTATAAACTGGCCACCACGATGGGGATTCTTGGTCAGCACGATTCAGCCTATGTCCATTTCCGCCGACTGCTGAAGGATGAAGAGACGGCAGCCGATCCGGCGCTAGCTCATTATGCGGCTGTGGCAGCTTATAATACGGAGCGCTACGATGTTGCTGAGCGGCTATGGCGTCACGTGTCCAAGCTTGATCCGGGGTCAGAGGTGTCCAAGTTCTATCTGTCCGGTCTTGATGCGGTTCGGCAAGGGGAACTGGAGCCAGAGAAGCTTAGCTATCACTACCATCTGCCGTTTGACGAACAGTTCAGACAATGGGAGAACTACGGCAGTGGCATACCGGAAGAGATGAAAAATGACCCGCTCATCCGTTCATCGTTCTTCTGGGCGCTGCGCCATGGAGATCGTGCGACCAAGCTTCAGGTCATTCATGCTCTGGCGATGATCGGCGATTATGAAGTACAGCAGGCACTGCAATCTTTTATCCAGGAGCCTGATGAAGATCAGGATCTGGTCGCTGCTGCTGAGTCCGTATTGAACGGACTTCATATGAAAGAGCAGGATCAGCGCAAGTCCCATGATCAGCAACCGGTATCTGGAGCGGCTGTAAAACCATTTCAGAAGGTCCAGTCGAGCACAGAACATGCCAAGTCTGAAACCACTTCGCACTGGCAAGCTGTAGTCGAACGTGCTCTACAGATGACTGAAGCAAAAGCGGAGTTACAACAGGAAATGGAGCGGATCTGGACGGACTATGTATCCAGAGTGCATCCTGAAGTGCCAGGTACCAAACAAATTGAAGGCTGGGCTGCGGGACTGGAATATTTGGCTGCCAAAATTCACAGTCGTCCCGTTACCTATCAAAGCATAGCGGAACGATACGGCATATCGGCTTCAACCGTTAGCAAATATGCGCGGCAAATTGTTCGGGTATGTGGAAGCATCCCGCCAACAGTATAGTTTATTCTGGAATGCCATGTGCCATGTTCCTAGTTGGCCGTATAGATTAGCGATACCATGCGCTTAGAGACAGTTTGAGAAAGATCGGAATTTCATGAAGGATACAATTGCCTGCAAAACGGGTAAACTTAACGAATAGGCTTCGTCATATCACTCTAGAAGTTTTCCAGTCAACACACTCTCAACCTTATCAAGGAGGCTGTATCTATATGTCTAAATACAGAACGATTGTGATCGGAACCGGACCTGCAGGTTTGACAGCAGCAATATACCTGGCTCGTGCCAACCTGAACCCGTTGGTTATCGAAGGTCTTCAACCCGGAGGCCAGCTGACAACAACCACGGAGGTTGAAAACTTCCCAGGTTTCCCGCAGGGCATTATGGGTCCGGAATTAATGGACAACATGCGGAAGCAAGCGGAGCGTTTTGGAGCGGAATTCAAGAATGGCTGGGTGGAGGAAGTGGACTTCAGCAAGCCGCCATTCAAGGTGAAAGTCGGAGGCATTGGTGAACTAGAGGCTGAATCGATTATTATCTCTACTGGTGCTTCTGCCCGTTATCTCGGTATTCCGGGAGAGCAGGAGAACGTTGGTCGCGGCGTAAGTACATGCGCAACATGTGACGGGTTCTTTTTCCGCGGCAAGAAGATCATCGTAGTGGGTGGTGGCGATTCCGCGATGGAGGAAGCCAGCTTCCTGACCCGTTTTGCAACAGATGTTACGCTGGTTCACCGCCGGGACGAATTGCGGGCATCGAAGATCATGCAGGATCGGGCGCGCAGCAATGAGAAGGTGAAATGGGCTCTGAACCGGACACCGCTCGAAGTTGTACCTGAAGCACTTGGAGTCAAAGGACTGAAGGTGCGCAATAACGAGACAGGCCAAGAGGAACTGCTGGAAGCGGACGGTGTATTTGTTGCCATCGGTCACACGCCTAACACCGGGTTCCTGGGCAATCAGATTGCTCTGGACGATCACGGATACATCGTGGTGAAACCGGGAACAACCGAGACGAACATTCCGGGTGTATTCGCCTGCGGTGACGTTCAGGATACGAAATATCGCCAAGCCATTACGGCTGCAGGGTCTGGTTGTATGGCAGCAATGGACTGTGAGAAGTTCCTTGAAGGCAGCATTGTCCATGATTGGAGCGAAACACTGGATAAGTAAGCATGACCATGGCACTGTGATGCATAAACTGTAAATAAGAGACAACGGGAAGTCTCATCAAGTGAGAGAAGCCGGGAGGCTTCTCTTTTTTTGAAACCAAGTGGGCATGAGATCGTATACATAATGGGCATATTAGCTGCGAGGTGAAGATTTTGGGGGAAATGATAAAAGAGTGGTTACAGAGTGCAACAGTCAGACGCTTTTTGATTCTGCTGTTGTTTTGTTTGGTCCTATTCAGCATGGGGAGTATGCTGCATATGATCCTGCTGCTATTTCTGGTGACGTATGTCATGAATCGATTGCAGCAGTTTATTACGGGCAAATTAAATCGGCTATTTCCGATCAATTATAAAGTCGTCGTCATACTGCTCTATCTGATCGTGATTGCAGCCATCGTGCTGGGCATATCGAGATATTCACCGAGAATCGTCAATCAGGTTATCCAGTTAACCAATGAGATCATGACATTTTTTGATACTGCAGAGGGGGATAATCTGGCAGCCAAAGTGGCCAGCTTCCTTCAATCCTATGACATCAAGAACTATGCAAACGATGCGCTGAAATATATTTTTGCTCTGAGTAAGTGGTTGGAATTTATTCTGCTGGTCATTATTCTCAGTTTGTTCTTCCTGCTGCAGAAGCGGGAAATCGTCAAATTCACATCCAAGTTCAAAACAAGCAAGATTGGCTGGTTCTACAATGAAGTAGCATACCTCGGGGACAAATTCGTATCGTCTTTCGGTAAAGTCATTGAAGCACAGCTGCTGATCGCCGTATTCAATACAGCCTTGACCATTCTGGGCCTATGGATACTGGGATTCCCTTATTTGTTCGCTCTGACGATTCTCGTCTTCCTGCTCAGCCTTGTACCGGTAGCGGGAGTCATTATTTCACTGGTGCCACTGTGCCTGATCGGCTACCAGATGGGCGGAATACAGCTGAGCATTATCGTCATCGTCATGATTGTTATCATTCATGCACTGGAAACGTACTTCCTTAATCCAAAACTGATGGCACACAAAACCAAGCTGCCGATGTTCTACACGTTTATCGTACTCATTCTGTCTCAGCATTTCCTGGGGATCTGGGGATTGATTATCGGTATACCGATTTTTGTCTTCCTGCTCGATATCCTGGATGTGAACAAGATGGAGAAGACCGAAGAACCCGTACGTGTAGAAACCAAGCTATGACGATTGAGGCACAACACATGATTTAGTGGCTTTATAGCTTTAAAAAAGACAAAACGCCTCCCTTGATGGGAAGGCGTTTTTTGCTGTACATGGACCAGAGGCGGCATTTACGTGTATGTAGTTCGAGCGGGGCAGGGTAATAGCTGCGCACCATTCGGATAACCTCCCGTACAGTAAGACCATCCATAACACTCACATCCTGAAGCATGACACCGATTCGCTCGCGGACTTGTTTATGGTCTGGTGACATTCCCAGAACAGTCACCTTGCCCGAGGAGGGACTGGACAGACCGAGCATCATTTTCATGGTTGTTGTTTTGCCTGCACCGTTTGGGCCGAGGATGGCAACAATGGAACCACGGTTAATCTTCAGGGAGAGGTTGTTGACGGCCAGCTTGCTGCCGAACCGCTTGTTGACCTGTTCAAGCTGTATAATCGTTGAATTCAAGTTCATATGTATTCACGTCCCTTGTCTGTTCTCTAAGATAATTTCATCTTACCGAACGAACTGCGACGGGATTAGTAAGAGTTGTCATGACTTCCAGGTGACAACTGTCATCTTTTACGCATGGAACGAGTGATCATGAAATATCATGAGTTGAGGCTTCCCTTTCTACCAGGGAAGCTTGGAAGCCTGCGTTTTAATAGAAGACAGGAGAGGTTGTATACGGATTCATGATGTTGATGTGATGTTGTTCACAATCGCGGCGAAGCGTTCTGTATCAATGGTCTTATCGTCTTGACCCAGGCGTATCCTTCAATTATAGTTGGTACGTAGGATTAAACTATTTTAGATAGATAAAGGTGGCTTGCGGCATGTCTGAGAAAATCTACGTTGGGGTCGATCTCGGCGGAACAGCAATCAAGGTCGGTATATGCAATGAACAAGGTCAGCTTATGCATACGTATGAAGGACCGACAGAAGTGGATAAGGGCGTAGACACGGTCATCGCCAACATCGAGAAGTATGTCCGTCATATCGTTGCCGAATCGCCGTACAGCTGGGAACAGCTTGAAGGTGTAGGGGCTGGGGTGGCCGGGTTCACGAATGTACGCGAGGGAATTATCGTTCTCGCTCCTAACATCGGATTTCGGAATGTAGCCATTCGTTCCATACTGGAAGAACGTCTGGGCAAGCCCGTCAAAATAGATAACGATGCTAACGTTGCTGCGCTGGGTGAAGCTTGGGCTGGTGCCGGTAAGGGCGTGGACAACTGTGTATGCTACACGCTGGGCACAGGTGTTGGCGGAGGTTTGATACTGAATGGCAAGATATATCAGGGATTCTCGGGTATGGCGGGAGAACTTGGGCATGTCAGCGTTGTACCTGATCTGGAAGCCATCCAGTGTGGTTGTGGTAAAATGGGATGTGTCGAAACGGTATCATCTGCAACGGGCATTATCCGTATGGCAAAAGATGCGGTAGAACGCGGCGATCATACGTCACTGGCGCTCGTGGACAAAATTGCAGCCAAGGAAGTATTCGATGCAGCCAAAGCTGGCGATGAAGTTGCCCTGCGCATTGTAAATCGTGCGGCATTTTATCTGGGTAAATCGATGGCAGCTGTCGCTGCAGTCATGAATCCGGAAATGTTCATTATCGGGGGCGGTGTATCCAAAGCCGGTAATATTCTGTTTGATGAGGTGCGTGCTGTATTTGCGAAGCTGACACCAGAACCGCTGCAGGAGGGTGTTCAGATTCTGGAAGCCACTCTGGGTAACGATGCAGGAATTGTTGGCGCGGCAGGACTTCTCTTGCGTTCTTAGTAACCTCGGACCATATGATTAGGCAGCAATATGATAAGGAGGGGACATTTATGCTTGAAGGTGAAGTTTCACCGGGCACAGGCGCCACGCTCATTATCATTACGGGCATGTCCGGAGCAGGCAAAACGATTGCGGTACAGAGCCTGGAAGATCTCGGCTTTTTCTGCGTGGATAATCTGCCACCGGTGTTGATTCCGAAGTTTGCAGAACTGATTGAACAATCGAACGGCAAAATTGGTAAGGTAGCCCTCGTAATTGACCTGCGGGGACGGGAATTCTTTACGGCTTTGTCCGAGTCTTTGAACTATATAAAAGATCATTTTACCATTCATTGCGAAATTTTATTCCTGGATGCGACCGATTCCGTCCTTGTGCAGCGCTACAAGGAGAGCAGACGCAGACATCCACTGGCTCCTGAGGGCATGCCGCTTGACGGCATCCGTCTGGAGCGCAAGATGCTGGAAGAACTCAAGAATTCGGCCACCCAGGTATTGAACACAAGTACGATGAAGCCGGCACAACTGAAAGAGCGAATTATCTCCCGTTTTTCTCATTTGGAAAGTCATATGCTGTCGGTGAATATCACGTCGTTCGGATTTAAATACGGGATTCCGATTGATGCAGATCTGGTGTTTGATGTTCGTTTCCTGCCTAATCCGCATTATATTGAACATTTACGTCCGAATACGGGGCAAAATAGTGATGTATATGAATATGTCATGAAATGGCCCGAAACGCAGGCGTTTTTGACTAAACTGCTGGATATGCTGCACTTCCTGATTCCGCAATACCGGAAGGAAGGCAAGAGTCAGGTTATTATTGGGATTGGATGTACCGGAGGCAAGCATCGTTCTGTAGCCATATCAGAATATTTGGGCAAAATGTTGGGAAGTAGCGAAACAGAAGCTGTTACCGTGAGCCATCGCGACGCTGACCGTGATCGTCATTGAAGAGGGTGAAGGGATGAAAGAAGCCGGACCACGAAGAGAACGTCCGAGAATTGTTGTAATGGGCGGCGGAACCGGGTTATCCGTGATGCTGCGCGGTTTGAAAGAGAAGCCGCTGGACATCACGGCCATCGTCACGGTTGCAGATGACGGTGGAAGTTCAGGCATCCTGCGCAGTGAACTGCAAATGCCGCCTCCGGGCGACATCCGTAACGTGCTTACGGCGCTGGCTGATGTAGAGCCATTGCTTTCGGATATGCTCAATTATCGTTTTAATACAGGCGCGGGGCTTGCAGGCCACAGCCTGGGCAATCTCATTTTGGCTGCAATGACGGATATTTCAGGCGACTTCGTAACCGCAGTGCGGGAACTTAGCCGCGTGTTTGCCGTTCGCGGTGAGGTATTACCGGCAGCAGGGCAGGCGGTTGTGCTGCATGCGGAGATGGAGGATGGATCGATCATTACAGGCGAGTCCAAAATCCCTGAAGCAGGCGGGCGCATCAAACGTGTTTTCCTTGAACCGGATCACGTGGAGCCGTTGCCAGAGGCCGTGGAAGCCATTCGTCAGGCAGATGCGATCCTGATTGGGCCAGGAAGCTTATATACGAGCATTCTGCCTAATTTGCTGGTACCTAAACTGGCAGAGGCTGTCGTTGAAGCAGAAGCTGTAAAGATGTTTATTTGTAATGTGATGACACAGCCAGGAGAGACGGATAACTACACGGTAAGTGATCACCTCAAGGCGGTTCACGAGCATGTGGGGCACCAGCTCTTCGACTATGTTATCGTTAATAATGGTGATATTCCGCTGCAAGTGCAGAATAAGTATGCGGAAAAAGGAGCCAAACCGGTTGTTCTGGATATGGATGTACTCAAGAGTTCCGGCTATCAAGTGGTTGCGGATACGCTTGTTTTGTTTAAAACCTATCTGCGTCATGATGCCGATAAGCTAAGTCACCACATCTACCAGCTGGTACAAAATTGGATGTTACGGAAGAGGTGAAGTCCCATGTCGTTTGCAGCACAGACCAAAAAAGAATTAACCATGATTGAGAGCGAACCGTGCTGCGAAAAGGCGGAACTTTCAGCCCTCATCCGTATGCTTGGTGCGGTGCAGTTATCGAATAAAAAAGTCATCTTGGATATTTCGACGGAGAATGCCGCGATCGCAAGGCGGGCATACTCTCTGCTTAAAAAGCATTTTCAAGTGCATACGGAATTGCTAGTCCGCAAAAAAATGCGGCTGAAAAAGAACAATGTATATATTGTTCGTATTCCGTCCATGGTACAGGAGATATTAAAGGATCTGTACATTGTATCGGAAGGCTTTTTGTTTACTCCAGGAATTAATCAGGAGCTGTTACGGAAAAACTGTTGTAAGCGGGCATATCTTCGCGGTGCATTCATGGCGGGTGGCTCGGTCAACAATCCGGAAGGTTCCTCATATCATCTGGAAATTGCATCCATGTATGAAGAGCACTGTCAGGCCCTCGTGGATCTGGCCAATGAATTTCATCTTAATGCCCGGTGTATAGAACGTAAAAAAGGATTCATCCTATACATTAAGGAAGGCGAGAAAATTATTGAATTGCTCAGCATCATTGGTGCACATCAGGCCCTGTTCAAGTTCGAGGATGTACGGATTATGCGCGATATGCGTAATTCCGTCAACCGGATCGTTAACTGCGAGACGGCCAATCTGAACAAGACGATCGGGGCTGCCGTGAGACAGATCGACAATATCAAGTTGCTGCAAAAGGAAGTGGGATTGGAGTCACTGCCGGAGAAGCTGCGTGAAGTGGCCGAGGTTAGGCTGGCCCATCCTGACATTAATCTGAAGGAAGTTGGCGAGCTCTTGAAGGGCACCGTCAGCAAATCAGGTGTTAACCATCGGCTTCGCAAGATTGACGAACTGGCCGAAAAAGTGCGAAATGAGCGTCACGGTTAACGGATTTTACACGGAGGTAAATAATCAGAAAAGATCTGGTTTTTTTCTTCTAGTGTCCTGTACGGGTTAATGGTATAATGTTATAAATATAATTGTGTATTTAATGTCTAGATTTCATAATAGGGGGTAAGTTTCCATGACAAAGCACCCGGTAGTTGTCCGTTTGAAAACGGGTCTCCATGCCAGACCTGCGGCACTGTTCGTTCAAGAAGCGAATAAGTACTCATCTGAAGTGTTCGTCGAGAAGGACGACAAAAAAGTTAATGCAAAAAGTATCATGGGGATCATGAGCCTTGCAATCAGTACTGGTACGGAAATCCACATTAGTGCTGAAGGCGCGGACGCCGAACAGGCTGTAAACGCTTTAGTAAGTCTGGTGAGCAAGGAAGAACTTGAAAACCAATAAGATATGATTACCATTACATGAAGAAGTCCCGCAAGGGGCTTTTTTGCGTTTCCGGGATAGTCAAGTGCAACATTTTGGAATAAGCCTCGTCTGTTAAGTATCAAACCGCTTTGAATTTGAGATGTTAGACATAAGGAGGCTAAGGTAATGGGTAAACAATGGATGAAGCCGCTTGGTGCGGTGTTGGTTGCAGGTACATTGCTTGTTGGTGGAACAGCGTGGGTGGCACCGGGGAATTATGCCTACGCTGCTGAAGTGCAAGGGGTACAGCAGAACGTGATTAATGTGGTGGGCAAAGGCGAAATCCAGGTGAAACCTGATATCGCTTATCTGTCGATCGGTGTGAATAGTACTGCGGAGACTGCTGCTTCTGCTCAAAAAGCAAATGCCGCCAAAATTCAAAAGGTGTCCAACCTGCTGAAAAATACGTGGAAAATCAGTGCGGACGATATTCAGACCAGTCAGTTCTATGTGCAGCCAAACTACACGTATAACGATAAGGAAGGTCAAAAAATTAAAGGGTACACTGCTCATCACACATTGACCATAACGTATCGCGACATGGACAAGATCGGTGAATTGCTGGATGCCGCTTCGGGCGCAGGGGCCAACAATATTGAAAGTGTACGCTTTACGGTAGAAAATCCGGAAAACTTCGAAGCACAAGTGATCGAAAAAGCGGTAGCCAATGCAGATGTGAAAGCAGGTGCGATTGCCAAAGCTGTTAAGCGTCAATTGGGTGCTGTGCTGTCGGTGAGCCAAGGCGACGCCAATGTCCCTGTGTTCTATGCAACTGAAAGTTCAATGGTCAAAGATATGGCAGAGTCTGCTGCAGGTACAGAAATTGAAACAGGTCAGGTAAAAGTCAGCACTACGCTGAATATCACGTATGAAATGAAATAAAACATCAATCAATTCATGCAAAGGCTTTGTCCGGCGGACAGGGTCTTTTTTTATTATAAAGTGGAGATTTTCAAGAAGTAGACATTAGTGCGCTTACTCCATGGCAAGTAAGCTGCAGATTGATGTCTTTTTTGTATAATTGTTCGTGACAAAACCTTTACCAATGGGATCAGGATCGGACAACATTGTAACTGGTGCTGTAAACCTTTCCTGAATTGGGTTAATTATAATAGAGAGGTGAGCGTATGAGATATGCGATCAGAATACATACGCTATGAACCCCAGGCGAATTTGAGAGGAGTTTTATATATGACATCATGGAAAAAGTGGACAAGTGCATTGCTCGCAGCAGGAATTATTGTAGGTAGTGGAGCGGTATGGCAGGATAACTCCGTGCAGGCAGCCTCGGTAACATCCAAAGTAACGGCATCTACAGACGTGACATTGAAGTCAGCAGGCAAAACCCTTACACAAAAAGGGCTTCTGCTAGGTGGATCAACGTGGGTATCCCTCACAGCTGTTAAGGATGTGGCTGGTGGAACACTAACATATAACGCAAAAACAAAAGAGTACGCACTGACTGCAGCGAACAACACGATGAGAATCAGTCTGGCTGATGGCGAGCCGACATTAAGAGTGAACAATTATTATCCCAACGTTGAAGCGAAGTTGATCAAGGGACGCCTGTACATTCCTTTTTCCGCAATGAGAGATTATTTGGGAGTTCAAGGCAGTTGGAATGGTAAAACCAAAACACTCGCACTCAGCAAAGTGGAACAAAACAGCGTGAAAGTGAAAGCAGCGACAGTAAAAGTCAGCATCAAAAATGCTGAAGTGGATATTCAGTACCCGCAGGTAAGCGGACTCGCTAGTGATGAAGCCGAAGCGGCAATCAACAAAGTGTTGAAAGACGAAGTGGATACATTTGTGGCTGATTTCAAAAAGCAGACTGCAGAATATGGGTCCGCAACCGCAGACCGCCCATACGCATTTGAGAGCACTTATGTGGTGACCTATAACGAAAATGGTGTCCTGGGACTGGTTACTCAACGTTACGAGGATTATGCCGGAGCGCATGGTATGACGACAAGAACAGGTCACACCTTTGCGCTGGATACTGGTAAAGAACTGAGCCTGGATGATGTACTGCAAAACAACAAGTCGATGCGTGAGACGCTTGGCAAAAAAGTAGGCGAACAGCTTAAGGCTCGCGGTGGTTACCTCGAAGGTTATAACGGATTGAACAAAGATCAGGACTTCTATGTAACACCAACAGGCGTCGTGGTATTCTTCCAATTGTATGAATACACCGCTTATGCAGAGGGTTTCCCGGAGTTCCCGTTCACCTACAAAGAGCTGCTTCCTAAAGGTACAGAGCCATTCAGTGGTGTGACATCAGAGAAATAATCTCAGATTAGCGTATTTGCAGACCTTATATGGCCGAATATGAGTTAATGATCAACGGAATTATCTTTATTAAATAAAAAGAGCGCCCCTCGTCATGTTCGTGACAAGGGGCGCTTCTTCATATGTCCAGGTCAATCAGGTTTTGCTGATTGTCTGTCCATCTCTTCCGTAAATATCCGCTTCGGCTTAGATGCCTTGGGAGCCTACGTTTTCGATAACTTTATCAATGATACCGTAATCTGCAGCTTCAGCAGCACTCATGAAGTAGTCACGGTCTGTATCTTTCTCGATACGCTCCAGGGGTTGACCTGTACGCTCAGCAATGATGCGATTCAAGGTATCACGCATTTTCAGGATGCGGCGGGCACGGATTTCGATATCCGAAGCCTGACCTTGAGCTCCGCCCAGCGGCTGGTGAATCATGATTTCACTGTTCGGCAGGGCAAAACGTTTGCCTTTTGCACCAGCGTTCAACAGGAATGCACCCATGGAAGCTGCCATACCTACACAGATGGTAGATACATCAGGTTTGATAAATTGCATTGTATCGTAAATGGCCATACCGGCTGTAATCGATCCGCCTGGGCTGTTGATGTATAGATGAATGTCTTTCTCCGGATCTTCCGCAGCGAGGAACAACATCTGTGCCATGATGGCATTCGCAACAACGTCATTTACATCGCTGCCTAGGAAGATGATACGATCCTTCAGCAATCTGGAATAGATGTCATAGGCGCGCTCACCGCGGTTGCTCTGTTCAACGACCATAGGAATATAACTCACGTGAAAAACCTCCTCGGAAATGTTCATGGAATAGTGTATCTATTTAAACTGTTACCGTATTACCCACATCATAAACAATTTCAAACAAAAAGTCAAAGAAAGTCAAACTAACTTTGAAAAAAAAGAAACCTTTACGGTTCCATTGGTTAAAAGGGTTATGAGCTGCTAATCAAGAATGGCGCGCCCGCCAAGAATCGAACTTGGATCTCAGGCTTCGGAGGCCTACGTCATATCCATTGGACCACGGGCGCACATTTATGTGACAGCAATAATGATTATAGCTCATGAGATGCTGAATTGCAAGAGGGTGATCATGCTTATGGTTTGGATTGGTCCGAATTTGATCATGATGATGAAGAATGGATAAAGAGAGCATTTAAGTAAATGCTAAGAAAGATTTTGGACAGGCTGCATGAAGCTTGTTCATCAAGACTTCAGAAGCGATATATAGATGGAATTTTCGGTTTTCTTCTATATATGGTAGGTATGAGGGCCGCCTCGTCGTGAAAGTTGAAGATTGTGAAAATAAGCGCGTACAATGGGCCCAAAACGTTGTGAAATAAGGCTTTTGAAACACTTGCATGTCGCGTCAGTTTTAGGTAGAATAGACGTGGGACTTAAAAAGTTAACCCGGGACATTTTAGGGCCATGAAAGAAAGCTTGGAACGAGAAGCTTGCGGGAGTGGAAAGCATGCGAACGATTTTAGAAGTGCAAAAGCAGCTTCTGCCTGATCTCATGGATGTCTTGAAGAAGAGGTATACGATTCTGCACCAAATCATGTTATCGGATGTGATCGGGCGGAGAACGTTAGCCAATTCCATGCAGATGACCGAGCGGGTTCTGAGGGCTGAGACCGATTTGTTAAAGGCTCAGGGACTTATTGAAATTGACAGTGCAGGAATGAAGATCAGTGAGGCTGGGCATGATTTGCTGCAGCAGTTAGAGCCCGTGGCCAAAGAGCTGTTCGGATTATCCGAGCTGGAAGAACGCATCAAGCAAGCCTACGGTCTGCAAAAGGTAGTTGTCGTTCCCGGCGATTCGGACATTTCTCCATTTGCCAAACGGGAACTGGGTAAGGCCGGAGCGAAGGCTCTTGGTCAAGTGATGAATGATAACGACGTTGTTGCCGTTACTGGCGGTTCAACAACAGCAGAAGTAGCAGAGCAGCTGACTCCGCCAACATCGCTAAAAGGTGTCTGGTTCGTACCGGCACGCGGTGGATTGGGAGAAAGCCTCGAGATTCAGGCCAATACGATTGCGTCGACAATGGCAAAACGGGTAGGAGCGCAATACAAACTCCTGCATGTGCCGGATTTGCTGAGTGATCATGCCTATGAATCGTTAATTCAGGACCCTAGTGTCCAGGAGATTCTTCAGCTGATCAGACAGTCACGAATCGTGATTCACGGGATCGGTGATGCCGTGGAGATGGCGCGAAGACGCAAACTTGCAACGGAGATCGTAGAAGAGCTTCAAGAGCAAGGTGCCGTATCTGAATCCTTCGGTTATTATTTTAACGATCAGGGTGAAGTGGTACATACCATGCTCACTCTGGGCATGCGACTTCAGGATATTGAACGGACCGATGTAGTGATCGGGATTGCGGGCGGCAAAAGCAAAGCGGCTGCCATTCATTCCGTACTGCGATTCGGACAGGAGGATATTCTGATTATTGATGAGGCTGCTGCCGAAGTCATCGTTGCCGAAATGGAATAGGTTTTGTTTTACCACAACTCTTGTTGTCTTGACGGACTTCACCGTCTGTCTTGAATATATAAGCTTCATAAAAAAAATTAAATCAAAACTTGGGAGGAACTTACTCATGATTAAAGTAGGTATTAACGGTTTTGGACGTATTGGTCGCTTGGCATTCCGCCGCATTCAAAATGTAGAGGGCATTGAAGTAGTAGCAATCAACGACTTGACTGACGCTAAAATGCTGGCTCATTTGCTTAAATATGATACAACTCAAGGTCGCTTCGATGGCGATGTTGAAGTACACGATGGCTTCTTCAAAGTGAACGGCAAAGAAGTTAAAGTACTCGCTAACCGTAACCCAGAAGAACTTCCTTGGGGCGACCTGGGCGTAGACATCGTTCTGGAATGTACTGGTTTCTTCACAACTAAAGAAGCAGCTGAGAAACACTTGAAAGGCGGAGCTAAGAAAGTTGTTATTTCCGCACCAGCTACTGGCGACATGAAAACCATCGTTTACAACGTAAACCATGAAATCCTCGACGGTACTGAAACTGTAATCTCCGGCGCATCTTGCACAACAAACTGCCTGGCTCCTATGGCTAAAACACTGCAAGACAAATTCGGAATCGTTCAAGGTTTGATGACTACAATTCACGCTTACACTGGCGACCAAAACACATTGGATGCTCCACACCCTAAAGGTGACTTCCGTCGTGCTCGCGCAGCGGCTGAAAACATCATCCCTAACACAACTGGTGCTGCTAAAGCAATCGGTTTGGTTATCCCTGAACTGCAAGGTAAACTCGACGGTGCAGCTCAACGTGTACCAGTAGCTACTGGTTCCCTGACTGAGCTCGTAACTGTTCTTGGACAAAAAGTAACTGCTGAAGAAGTTAACGCAGCAATGAAAGAAGCTTCCGATCCACAAACTTTCGGATACACTGAAGACGAAATCGTATCTTCCGATATCCAAGGTATCACTTTCGGTTCCCTGTTTGATGCAACTCAAACTAAAGTTCTGACTGTGGGCGACCAACAACTGGTTAAAACTGTAGCTTGGTATGACAACGAAATGTCCTACACTGCTCAACTGGTTCGCACTTTGGAGCACTTTGCAAAAATGATCAAGTAATATCTGCAATAACATAGAGCGGAAACAGATGCTATTGTTTCCGCTCTTTATCTATCAACCTTTTGCAAATTTCTCAAAAACACCAGGACTGACAGGGGATTTGGGCCCTTGATTGGTCCAACAAATACATGGGTGCGGAGGAAATACAGATGAACAAAAAAAGTGTACGCGATATCGAATTGACAGGAAAACGGGCTTTCGTCCGTGTAGATTTCAATGTACCGCTCGAAGATGGTAAAATTACAGATGACAAACGTATTCGTGCAACGCTGCCTACGATCAACTACTTGATTGAAAAAGGCGCTAAAGTCATTCTTGCAAGCCACATGGGTCGTCCTAACGGCGAAGTGGTTGAATCCTTGCGTTTGACTCCAGCAGCTGAGCGGTTGTCTGAATTGCTTGGTAAAACCGTTGTTAAAGCTGACGATTCCGTTGGTGACGCTGTTAAAGCTCAAGTTGCTGAACTGAACGACGGTGACGTATTGTTGCTCGAAAACGTTCGTTTCCACGCAGGCGAAGAGAAAAACGATCCGGAACTTGCAAAACAATTTGCGGAACTGGCTGACGTTTTCGTTAACGATGCATTCGGTGCAGCTCACAGAGCACACGCTTCTACAGAAGGCATTGCTCACTTGCTGCCAGCGGTATCCGGTCTCTTGATGGAAAAAGAACTTGAAGTGTTGGGTAAAGCGATCTCCAACCCTGAGCGTCCTTTCACAGCCATCATTGGCGGATCCAAAGTTAAGGACAAAATCGATGTTATCGACAACCTGCTGAACATTGCAGACAACGTAATCATCGGTGGTGGCTTGTCTTACACGTTCATGAAGGCTCAAGGCCACGAGGTAGGACAATCCTTGTTGGACGAGTCCAAACTGGATGTAGCTCTGGGCTTCATCGAAAAAGCGAAAAAACTGGGTAAAAACTTCTACCTGCCAGTAGATATCGTTATTTCGGATGACTTCAGCGCTAACGCAAACACCAAAATCGTTGAAGTTGGCGACATTCCTGCGGATTGGGAAGGTATCGACATCGGTCCTAAAACACGTGAGATTTATGCTGACGTCGTTAAAAACTCCAAACTCGTAGTATGGAACGGACCAATGGGCGTATTTGAAATCGAGCCTTTCTCCCACGGTACTCGTGCAGTAGCTCAAGCTTGTGCTGAGACAGAAGCATACACCGTAATTGGTGGTGGTGACTCCGCAGCAGCAGCTGAGAAGTTCAAACTGGCTGACAAAATGGACCACATCTCTACAGGTGGCGGTGCATCGCTGGAATTCATGGAAGGCAAAGTGCTTCCAGGTGTAGTTGCATTGAACGACAAGTAAGTTTTAAGCTATAGCATGAAGGAGTTGAAAACCATGAGAACACCGATTATCGCAGGTAACTGGAAAATGTTCAAAACGGTTTCCGAATCCAATGACTTCATTCAGGAAGTTAAAGGAAAAGCCGAAGTTGAAGGCGTGGAGACTGTAATCTGTGCACCGTTTACGAATCTGCCTACATTGGTAGAAGCTGTGAAAGGCACAAACATCAAAATTGGTGCTCAAAATCTTCACTTTGAAGACAACGGTGCATTCACTGGTGAAATCAGCGGCGTAATGCTGAAAGACCTGGGTGTGGATTATGTAATCATTGGTCACTCGGAGCGCCGTCAATATTTTGCGGAAACCGATGAGACTGTCAATAAAAAGTTGCATGCAGCATTCCGTCACGGATTGACTCCAATCTTCTGTCTTGGTGAGACGCTTGAAGAGCGTGAAGCTGATCAAACGAAAGACGTATGCAAAGTGCAAACGGAAGCTGCTTTTGCAGGTTTGTCTGCAGATCAAGCAGCACAAGTGGTTATCGCTTATGAACCAATCTGGGCGATTGGTACAGGTAAATCCTCCACATCTCTAGATGCGAATGAAGTTATTGCTTACATCCGCAGCCTGGTGAAGGATCTGTACGATGAGAAGGTTGCTAATGCGGTTCGTATTCAATACGGCGGCAGTGTTAAACCAGAGAACGTAACAGAATACCTCGGACAAAGCGACATCGACGGCGCGCTTGTTGGCGGTGCCAGCTTGCAGCCGGCTTCGTTCATCGCGCTTGTTGAGGGGGCGAAGTAATGACAGCTCCAAAACCTGTAGCACTGATCATCATGGATGGCTTCGGTCTTCGTAACACGGTGGAAGGCAACGCAGTAGCGCAAGCCAAAAAACCGAATTACGATCGCTTTATGAGCCAATTCCCACACACAACTCTCACTGCTTGTGGTGAAGCTGTAGGTTTGCCGGAAGGGCAAATGGGGAACTCCGAGGTAGGTCACCTGAACATTGGTGCCGGCCGGATCGTATACCAGGATTTGACCCGTATCTCCAAGTCGATTCGTGACGGTGAGTTTTTCGACAATGAAACACTTGTCAAAGCTGTACGCGAAGCGAAGCAAAACGGTAAAAAGCTTCACCTCTACGGTTTGTTGTCTGATGGCGGCGTACATAGTCACATCGACCACCTGTTTGCCATGCTGGATCTGGCCAAAAAAGAAGAAATGAATGATGTATATATTCATGCCTTCCTGGATGGCCGTGATGTTATGCCGGACAGTGGTAAAGACTTCATGAAGAAGCTGATCGCCAAAATTGAGGAAGTCGGTGTAGGAAAAATCGCAACGGTTCAAGGTCGCTATTATGCGATGGACCGTGACAAACGTTGGGAACGAGTTGAGAAATCATACCGTGCCATCGTTTATGGTGATGGACCAAAATACATCGATCCACTCAGAGCGGTTGAAGAATCGTATGAGAAATCCGTATTTGACGAGTTCGTTGAGCCAACGGTTATCGTTAAAGCGGATGGTGAGCCGGTAGGTTTGGTGGAAAGCGGCGATTCCGTTATCTTCCTGAACTTCCGTCCTGACCGTGCGATTCAGCTGTCGCAAGTATTCACGAACAAGGATTTCCGTGGATTTGACCGCGGACCGAAGTTCCCAGAAGGCTTGCACTTTGTGTGCCTAACATTGTTCAGTGAAACCGTTGAAGGTTATGTGGCTTACTCGCCTAAAAACCTCGACAATACACTGGGTGAAGTTCTGGTACAGAACAACAAAAAACAGCTGCGTATTGCTGAAACCGAGAAATACCCGCATGTTACCTTCTTCTTCAGCGGTGGACGCGATGTTGAGCTTCCAGGCGAAACGCGTGTGCTGATCAACTCGCCAAAAGTTGCAACATACGACCTGCAACCAGAGATGAGCGCTTATGAAGTGGCTGACGCATGTGTACGCGAGATTGAAGCGGACAAACATGATGCAATCATCCTGAACTTCGCCAACCCTGATATGGTTGGACACTCCGGCATGCTGGAGCCTACCATCAAGGCGGTTGAAGTGACAGATGAGTGCATGGGACGTGTTGTTGACGCAGTACTCGCTAAAGGCGGCGTTGTACTGATCACAGCTGACCATGGTAACGCGGATATGGTATTCGATGAGCAAGGACGTCCGTTCACTGCTCATACAACGAACCCGGTTCCATTTATCGTTACAGACCCTAACGTAACCTTGCGTGAAGGTGGAATCCTGGCCGATATCGCGCCAACGATTCTGGACCTGATGCAATTGCCTAAACCGGAAGAAATGACAGGTACATCTGTTATCGCTACCCGTAAATAATTCGTTTTAATAGGTTGTCGAATAGACAAAGTGGAACCTGGAACGAAGCGGGCAGAACCAATCTGAAGAAGCGAAGCGTTCGCCTTTATCACATGATTCCAACTTATGACGATAAGTTCAAAGGAATCAGGGGATAACAGCGATCGGAAGATGGTACTGCATGCGGAGTGGTTTGGTGAAACTTAATTATTCTGAACGTATTAAAAATAAATTCAAATTAAAAGGAGATTATCACTCATGACTATTATTTCTGACGTGTACGCTCGCGAAGTCCTCGACTCCCGCGGTAACCCTACAGTAGAAGTTGAAGTATACCTGGAGTCCGGCGCAATCGGACGCGCAATCGTTCCATCCGGTGCATCCACTGGTGCCCACGAAGCAGTTGAGCTTCGCGATGGTGACAAATCCCGCTACCTGGGTAAAGGCGTTCTGCAAGCTGTTAAAAACGTAAACGAAACAATCGCTCCAGAAGTAATCGGTATGGACGCTTTGGATCAACTGGGTATCGACAAAATGATGATCGCTTTGGATGGTACGCCAAACAAAGGCAAACTGGGTGCTAACGCAATCCTGGCCGTATCCATGGCTGTAGCTCGCGCAGCTGCTGACGCTCTGGACTTGCCATTGTACGTTTACCTGGGCGGATTCAACGCTAAAGCACTGCCAGTACCAATGATGAACATCATCAACGGTGGTGAGCATGCTGACAACAACATCGACGTTCAAGAGTTCATGGTTCTTCCTGTTGGAGCACCAACGTTCAAAGAAGCTCTTCGCGTAGGCGCGGAAATCTTCCACAACCTGAAATCCGTACTGAGCTCCAAAGGCTTGAACACAGCTGTAGGTGACGAAGGCGGCTTCGCACCGAACCTCAGTTCGAACGAAGAAGCAATCACGACAATCATCGAAGCGATTGAAAAAGCAGGTTACAAACCAGGCGTTGACGTATTCCTGGGTATGGACGTAGCTTCCACTGAGTTCTACAAAGATGGTAAATACACACTTGCTGGCGAAGGTAAATCTTACACTTCCGCTGAGTATGTTGACCTTCTGGCTTCATGGGTTGAGAAATACCCAATCATCACAATCGAAGACGGTATGTCCGAAGACGACTGGGATGGCTGGAAATTGCTCACAGAGAAATTGGGAGACAAAGTACAACTCGTTGGTGACGACTTGTTCGTAACGAACACAGAGCGTCTTGCTAAAGGTATCGAAGAAGGTATCGGTAACTCCATCCTGATCAAAGTGAACCAAATCGGTACACTCACTGAAACATTCGATGCAATCGAAATGGCTAAACGTGCAGGATACACAGCTGTAATCTCCCACCGTTCCGGTGAGTCCGAAGACAGCACAATCGCTGACATCGCTGTTGCGACTAATGCAGGACAAATCAAAACAGGTGCTCCATCCCGTACAGACCGTATCGCGAAGTACAACCAATTGCTCCGCATCGAGGATCAACTGGGCGAACTGGCTCAATACAATGGTCTCAAAGGATTTTACAACCTCAAAAAATAAGTTGTCTTCTGAAGACTCTAGGGCAAGCCGGGCAACCGGCTTGTCCTTTTTATTAGGCGCTTATCATTAATCCCACAATATTCAGTAGCGAATTGGTGTGGATATTAATGGGTGATGTGAAGATTGGCACTACTTGTATCACGCTAATAGCTGTGGTACAATTAAAGTAACTGTTTTTATGGTGAGATGTTATGCCCACATGGGTAGGAGGTGGAAAGAATGGATATTGCTTTGAAATTGCTGCTCGTTGTCTTCTCGATCGGTCTAATCACTGTAGTATTGCTGCAGCACGGGAAAAGCGCTGGTTTGGCGGGTGCCATCTCCGGTGGTGCGGAACATCTTTTCGGTAAAACGAAAGCGCGCGGATTGGATCTTTTCCTGCAACGTGCAACCGTTGTACTGGGTGCAGGATTTATGATCTTGGCTATCGTTGTTACGGTTATTTCCAAGTAAGGATTGATGCTGTAGCGTTTCGGTAATTCAAGTTTATATGATTGAACGACCAAAGATGATAAACCTTCGTTTCGAGAAGAAACGGAGGTTTTTTAATAAATTGGCGTCTGACCAAAGTTTTCCACCCGCTTATTTCTCAACCTATTCAATCTTCCGTTTCATTCCTCTCCCTTATCGTTTTCCTTCCTGTTTACTTCGTCCGATTATGTCTTATCTGATCTGCTTACCAATACGCTCTGCTTCATTCGTTTTGATCTCAACAGATCTGAAGGGTTTGTAAGGGTTTATAATTTAAGAAACAAATGAAAACGTGTATCAAATAGGTGACTGTGATGTATGGAAGCCGATGATGCAGGTATGGTTTTGAGGGTTGGTTTATTTTGCGGGGTACGGATGCGCTGGATTGAATTCGTGTATACTAGGGTATGAGATAGTGAGGGCTTGTGTTACATGGCAAGAATTTGCAAGGAATTTGATACATAAAGACAGATACAAACATGATTACACTTTTACGTTTCCCGAGGTGAATATTAATGATAACAGAACAACAATTGCTCGACTTCATGCGGGAAACCGCTTATAAACCGATGACTTATCAGGAGCTGGAACAGCACTTCGAGATTGAAGACGCCGCTGATTTCAAAGCCTTTTTGATTATGTTGAATACGCTGGAGGAATCCGGCAAAATCCTGTTGACCCGTAACAATCGCTACGGCATGCCAGAACGCATGGACCTGGTTCGCGGTCGGTTGCAGGCACATGCAAAGGGGTTTGCTTTTCTCATCCCCGAAGATAAAGAGCATCCGGATGTATACATCCATGCCAACGATATGAAGAGTGCAATGAACGGGGACACGGTCCTCGTTAAAGTGACATCCCAAGGTCCTTCTAATGGGCGTTTGGAGGGCGAGATTGTCCGCATTGTCACACGTGCAGTAACACAAGTGGTTGGTGTATTCCAAAGCCATGAAGTGTATGGATTCGTCATCCCTGACGATAAACGGATTAATCGTGATATCTTTATTCCGCGCACGAACTTTGCCGGGGCAGTGGATGGGCAAAAAGTCGTTGCAAAAATCGTGAGCTACCCAGAAGGTCGTGCTGCCGCGGAAGGTGAAATTATCGAGATTCTCGGACATAAGGATGATCCGGGTATCGATATCTTGTCCGTTATCCGCAAGCATCAGCTGCCTGAAGCGTTCCCGGATGAAGTGGTGGAAGAGGCTGAACAGGCTCCAGAATCCATTACGGATGAAGAGATCGTACAACAGGGCCGCCGTGACTTGCGTGGCTTGAACATCGTAACCATTGATGGTGAAGACGCCAAGGATTTGGATGATGCCGTTAATGTGGAGAAGCTGCCAAACGGAAACTACCGCCTGGGTGTTCATATTGCTGATGTCGGCTACTATGTGCGCGAGAATTCCAAACTGGATCAGGAAGCATACAATCGCGGATGCAGTGTGTACTTGGTAGACCGTGTTATTCCGATGCTGCCGCATCGTCTGTCGAACGGGATTTGCAGTTTGAACCCGCAGGTGGATCGCCTTACGCTGTCCTGTGAGATGGAGTTCAACGACCAGATGAAGGTTGTGAACCACGACATTTTCACGAGTGTGATCAAAACCAAAGAGCGGATGACATATTCCAATGTTCGCAAAATTCTCGAAGGCGAAGAGCCTGAATTGCTGGAACGTTACAAGGATCTGGTGGATGACTTCCATCTGATGAAAGAGATCGCCTTGAAGCTTCGCGCAATGCGTATGCGCCGGGGTGCGGTTGATTTTGATTTTGAAGAATCCAAAATCATTGTGGACGAAGAAGGCAAACCGGTCGATATCGTGAAACGCGAGCGTTCGATTGCAGAGCAAATCATTGAGGAGTTCATGCTTGCGGCCAACGAAACGGTGGCAGAGCACTTCCACTGGCTGAAGGTTCCGTTTATCTATCGTGTGCATGAAGATCCCGATCAGGAGAAATTGCAAAATTTCCTCGCCTTTGCGGCGAATTTTGGACACCACGTTAAAGGACGCGGTAACGCGATCCACCCACGTGCGCTTCAATCCCTGCTTGAGGATATCAATGGAACGAAGGAACAAACGGTCATCAGTACGATGATGCTGCGTTCCATGAAGCAGGCGAAGTATGATGCCGAGATGTCGGGTCACTTTGGCCTCGCGGCAGAGTTCTACAGTCACTTTACGTCTCCGATCCGTCGTTATCCCGATCTCGTCATTCACCGTGTCATTCGGGAAGTGATTGAGAACAAGGGTGCATTGCCTGAAAATCGTCAGGAATACCTGGCAGCACGCATGTCTGACATTGCTCAACAATCGTCTGAGCGTGAGCGTGTAGCTGTTGAAGCCGAGCGGGATACGGAGAAAATGAAGAAAGCCGAGTACATGCTCGATAAAGTTGGCGAAGAGTTTGAAGGCATGATCAGCAGTGTAACCAGCTTCGGTATGTTCATTGAACTGGAGAACACGGTTGAGGGCTTGATTCGCCTGAGTGCATTGACGGACGACTATTACCATTTTGACGATCAGCATATGGCTCTGATTGGTGAACGTACCTCGAAGGTGTTCCGCATCGGTGATGAGGTGAAAATTCGTGTTGCACGCGTAAGCATGGAGGAGTACACCATTGACTTCGAAATGGTCGACATGAAACCTCGCAGCGAACGACCAGGCGGCTTTGGTGGTAGCAACCGTGGCGGCAAGGGCGGTCGTCCTGCTGGCGGTGGTGGACGCAGTGGGGCCAAAGGTGGTGCTGGTGGATTCAGCGGTTCACGCGGCGGCAAAGGCAGCGGCAACCGCGGTGGAAGAGCACCAGAGGAGAGCAGCAAGGGTGGCCGCGGCAGCTTCAGCGGCAAGGTCGGTGGCAAACCGAAAGGTGAGCGTCGCGCTGGAGATACCAGTGCTTCGACTGGTCGCGGAAAAGGTACTGGAGCGGTAAGCTTTGGTTTTGGCTCGGGTAAAGGTGGATACAGCTCGGGAACTTCCAGTCAGGATAGCGCTACTGGTGTCCAAGGAAATGAACTGAACAGCGCCGGTAACAGCCGTGGCGAGAGCAGCTTCAAATCCGGCAAAGGCGGAGGTAAAGGCAGCAAAGGCGGCGGCGGACGCAAGAAGACGTCACCTAGCGGTATCTTTATTGGCGAAGCAGCTACACCGGGAGGTGCGCAGGAAGGCGGAGCTCCGCGTCGTAAACGGAAAAAGAACAAAGGTGCATCTACTAATGGAACGGCAGCTTTTGTACGGAAGAAGAAAAAGTAATACCGTTTCGCACAGCATAAAATTTGTGTAATGAGAAGGGGCGGCGTATGCCGCTCTTTCTTGATTTTAACAGCGGTCCTTGCTACAATTAAGGTCTGGCATAGGGTACCTGGGCATCATCGGGTGCGCGGCTATAGAGCATGGTACCGTCTTATTTTACGGAGAAGGAGTGAGGACATGGGCAAGAATGATGGACAGAGTAAAGTGCTTGCACAGAATAAAAAGGCTTCCCATGACTACTTCATTGAAGATACGTATGAAGCGGGCATGGTGCTTACCGGAACGGAGATCAAATCTCTTCGCAACGGCCGTGCGAATATTGGAGATGCGTTTGCCACGATTCGCAACGGTGAAATTCACATTCATAATATGCATATTAGTCCTTTTGAACAAGGGAACCGACATAATCCACTTGATCCAACGCGTACGCGTAAACTGCTGCTGCATAAATCCCAGATTCACAAGCTGCTTGGGCTGTCGAAGCAGGAAGGGTACAGCATTGTGCCGCTGAAAATCTACGTGCGTAATGGATACGCGAAGCTGCTGCTTGGCCTGGGTAAAGGTAAGAAGCAGTACGACAAACGTGAATCTGCTGCGAAACGGGATGCACAACGTGATATTCAACGGGCAATGCGCGAGAAGCAGAAGATCGCTCGTTGATTTGGAATTGCTTCGGTGTTGCAGGATGCTCTTATAAGTCAGCAGTACGTGAAGTAAACGTGGGAAGTAAGGTGAGGATCTCAAGTTTGCCCATTTCGGGGAAAAGCTTGAGATTTTTATTTTTAGTGAGACAACTTGTGTTTCGGCATTCGGGATGAGCAAAAGTCTATAGGTGTGGAGAGGTAAGATGAAATTTGGATCGTAATCGCAGTGTGAATCAGGATTACACTATATTCGGCTGCTCTCTGCGTAGTCAGTACAGTTCTTGGGTAAGATACAGTAGGTACAAGTAGTTCGCGACCTCAAGTTGGTTAACTTTACTTCGTCTGAGGGACGCGGTATAATATGTAGACGATTGAGCCTCATATGATGCATTGGTTAAACTTGCACAGATGCTCAGCCTGCTGGAATGACTTCCAGTAATCTATACTATATCTGCAATCTGTCCTGTGATATGATTATTCATGTAGCAGACAGGAATGCCGAGTTTGAAAGAGCATCTTTTTACCTTGGAGGAAAAAGATGTGCAGCACCTTTGCTCCGTATTCACGGATTAATCCTGGAGCCCTTCTTATATGAGGGGGCGTTTATGGATTCGACGGGGATAGTTCGAGCATGGGTAGCGGGTAGTGGGGACGCGTCCGCTTCATCAACGCTAAAGCCTATTAAACGGCAAACAACAAAACAACTACGCTTTCGCAGCCTAAGAAACTGTGTGCGTGCTTCTAACCTGCATCGCCCATGTGACAGGATTAGGGGCTAACAAGTAGTGGGATACGCTGTCACATCTCCGCCTGGGGTGTGCTGAAGAAGACAATCAGGCTGACCCAACGTATAGCCGGTTACGGGGCGATACTCGGGTGACATCAAAACTGTGACTACACCCGTAGAAGCTTATGTGTCGTTATCTTCGGACAGGGGTTCGACTCCCCTCGCCTCCATTAGAGCGAAACAAGAAAGCCATCGGCCAGATTATCTGGTTGGTGGCTTTTCGGTTTATATGAAGCGTAAGCTGATAAAAATGGCTAAGGATAAGGATTTTATTTTCCTCACAATTCCTTGATAACCTCTACATATCGATCAAACTCGGTTTGACTCATTTTATCACTCATTTGTAAAAGGACATTGTCTTGAGCATAGGCATGCGAATGGGGCATGAGTGTTGATTTTCCGGGTTCCTCATAATAATCCATTAGCTTCTCAAGAGCTGTTTCATTCTCAAACAAGAATAGATACCCACCTTCCCCTTCACCCAGGTCCGGAACTAGAATGCGCTGCACATCTTTAAAACCTAAGTTAGCCAATCCGTGCTCTTCACGGATAGACCCCGTTGGAGTTTCGATCTCAAGTCCAGCTTCTTGAAACTTAGTAGCAATATGATCAAGAGTAATCGCAGGCTGACTCTCACTCGAAGAGCAAGCAGCAGTTATGCTTAGGATTAGGCCTAATACGAAAACCAAACCAAAGTACTTTTTCAAGTCATTTACCCTCCTGTTGAAAAATATAAGTAATTGTAGTTTACCATAATTGGATATTTTAACTAGAGACATCGCTGTTTATTCTCATATCAACTAGTAATACATAACTCCAACAAACTAGCATACCTTTTATAACGTGCCTCTTATCTTGAATTTTTGCTTCGTACCAGAGAGTCATTTATAATGAGAAGCTAGACTAGACTGCGTTAGGAGGAAACAATGGATTTTATCAAAAATCAACTAGACGGAACGGGCATGAGTGAACAAACCATTGGCATTCTTTCGAACATCATCATGGTTATTTTTATAGCGGTGGTCTCCATCCTGGCGAATTATGTAGCCAAAAAAATCGTGCTGAAGACGATTCATCATATCGTCAATAATAATCGGTACAAATGGGGCCACATCATTGTGGAGAAAAAACTGTTCCACAAGCTATCGCATCTCGTGCCGGCTATTATCATCTATTATTCTGCTTATATCTTTCCATCCTATCAGGCCTTGATTGAGAAGGCTGCAATGACCTACATGATTGTGGTCATGATTACTGTATTTAATGCGCTGCTCAATGTGTTTGATGACATTTATCGTTCCTATGAAGTCTCTAAGATCAGGCCGATTAAGGGATACATCCAGGTAGCGAAGATTATTCTATTCATCATTGGGGGCATTATCGTCATCTCGAGCCTCATCGGTCAGAATCCGTTGCTTATTCTTAGTGGGCTTGGTGCTTTGTCGGCCGTACTGATGTTGGTCTTCAAGGACTCCATCCTGGGCTTGGTCGCAGGCGTTCAATTATCCTCAAATGATATGGTGCGTGTAGGCGACTGGATTGAAATGCCGAAATATAATGCAGACGGCGACGTTATCGACATTACACTAAATACGGTAAAGGTTATGAATTTTGATAAAACGATCACGATGATTCCAAGCTATGCCCTCATCTCGGATTCGTTCAGGAACTGGAGAGGCATGCAGGTATCCGGGGGCAGAAGGATTAAGCGAAGCGTCTATATCGACACGAGCAGCATTACCTTTTGCACCGAAGAAATGATTAAGGAGTTCCAGAAGATCCACTACCTTACGGAATATATCGATACAAAACTAAATGAAATTAACGAGTACAACATGGAACACCAGATTAATACAGCAAGCAAAGTAAACGGAAGACAACTGACCAATGTGGGGGTGTTCCGGGAATACATCCATCAATATTTGAGGAATCATCCAAAAATCCATAAGGATATGACGCTGATTGTGAGACAGTTAGCGCCGGGAGATAACGGACTGCCACTTGAAATCTATGCCTTCAGCAACGACATCACCTGGGCTGTGTATGAATCGGTTCAAGCGGATATCTTTGATCACATCTTTGCCGTTGCGCCGACTTTTGGCCTTCGTGCTTTCCAAAATCCAACGGGCCATGATATCGTTCAGCTGAAGGAAAGCCCGCAATTTTCACGGGGATATTGAGAAATCTTTTGAAAAGTATATCGAAGTATTATGCATGTTTATCGTAGATCTGCGCCTTCGGGCATCCATTTGATTCAAGCGTGTATGGAGGGGTAGAATAAACGAGAGGGCACATATATCTTTTTCCATATCGTTTCGTATACCTTTCGTAAAGGAGAGTCTCCAGATGAATCATCACATTCCGGAATATACGTTGAATGATGGCTTGAAAGTACCAGCGATTGGGTTCGGTACCTATAGCTTAAAAGGTGCAGAAGGCGTTAAATCCATAGTATCCGCACTGGATACAGGTTACCGATTGATTGATACCGCCTACAACTATGAGAACGAGGCGACTGTCGGAAAGGCAATCAAGCAGAGTTCGGTTTCCAGAGAAGAGCTGCTGATCTCCTCCAAGCTGCCGGGGCGTTACCACGATTATAAGAAGGCTCTCGTAGCTATTGAGGAGTCCCTATACCGAGCAGATCTGGATTATTATGACCTATACCTGATTCACTGGCCGAATCCGAAACAGGATAAGTATGTAGAGGCCTGGCAGGCACTCATTGAGGCCAAGAAACGCGGATATATCCGTTCTATTGGGGTCAGTAATTTTCTTCCCGAACATAATGAACGCCTGATTAAAGAGACTGGGGTAGCACCAAGTCTGAACCAAATTGAACTCCATCCGTTTTTTGATCAAGTGGATCAGCGGAAGAAGGATTCGGAGCATGGTATTGTGAACGAGTCCTGGAGTCCCATTGGGCGTGGTAATGATGCTGTACAGGATATCGTAAAAGATGAGAAGATTCTCCGTATCGCCGAGGCTCACGGGAAAACAGCGACCCAGGTTATTTTGCGCTGGCATACCCAGCTGGGGTCCATTCCGATTCCTAAAGCAAGCTCCCTCCAACATCAGAAAGAAAATATCGATATTTTCGATTTTGAGCTGAGCGAGAAGGAGATGGAAGTCATCTCATCTTACAGTCGTGAGGATGGACGGTTGTGGGGACAGGACCCGAGCGAATACGAAGAGTTTTAAGTGTTATAAAAGAACCGTGCAATTCACCGTATGGTGAGGAGAACGAACAAGAGTACGAAGGAAACGAAGCCTCCTGATCTGCAGAGATGTAGATAGGGGGCTTTTTGTCATGTGTTTGTTCATCCAATCGACCGTACCAGACGGTCTACAGGAGGGGGTGCCTGGCATTTTTTCGCTCGCTGTTATCCTGAGAATATGATCTTGAACTTTTGCCTGCATGTGCAAATCCTGCGCCGGATAAGGAAATATCAAATTTTGGATATCTCAGCAAGAATGGAGGATAGCCATAATGGCGGCCAGGCAGTAACTTTATGAAGAGGGCTCAGCACAAAGGAGTCCGACATCTTACACGAACACATGGGGGGACGTGAAGCGATGAAACGGTCATGGAGAAGACGGCTGACGATTGGAATCTGCCTAATGATGGGATTGACTGTCCTTGCAGGCTGCTCAGGAGACAATGGAAATGCGGGTGAGGCAGAAGGAGACGGTCCTACACCAATTTCAATCTGGATGTCGATGAACACGAATGCTTCCATTACGCTCAAGAGCATGAATGAAATCACGGCGATT
The DNA here is from genome assembly GCF_047246825.1 of Paenibacillus xylanilyticus. Classification (GTDB taxonomy): domain Bacteria; phylum Bacillota; class Bacilli; order Paenibacillales; family Paenibacillaceae; genus Paenibacillus; species Paenibacillus xylanilyticus_B. Next base: position 54,387 of record NZ_JBFOLB010000008.1, read on the forward strand.
AAGGAATGGGAGAAGAAGACCAACACCAAAATCGAATTCCAGCATCCTGCGGTGGGTGCCGAGACCGAACAGTTCAATGTCATGATTGCCTCGAATCAGCTGCCTGATGCCATGTTTGTAAATGGAGATTACGCCAAGCTGTTCAATGATGGCATCATCATCCGGCTTAACGAACTCATTGATGAATACGCTCCCAATTTGAAAAAGATCCTTGAGGAGAACCCCGAGGTCGCCAAACAGTTGAAAGCGGACAATGGAGATATCTATGCCATTCCGCATCTGCGTCTGGGGGAATACAAAACCTTCGGCGGTACATTCATCCGTCAGGATTGGCTCGATGAGCTGAAGCTGGAGAAACCGGAAACGCTGGAGGAATGGGAAACCGTACTTAAAGCGTTCAAAGAGAAAAAAGGCGTGTCTGCGCCCCTGTTGTTCGGTGCACCACCTAAAATGACAACGATGGGACCCGCTGCTCCGACCTATTTGGAGGCTTACGGCATTACAAACAATACGTTTATCAGAGATGGCAAAGTAGTCTACGGACCAATCGAGCCGGAATACAAGGAATTCCTGACAATGTTCCATCGCTGGTATCAGGAAGGACTGATTGATCCCGATTTTGCCACCAATGACCAAAAAACATATGATGCCAAAATTTTGAGTGGTCAGGCGGGTGCATTTTTCACCTTCATCGGTGGAGGTGTGGGCCGCTATCTGCCCGCTCTGCAGGAAACCGATCCGAACGCCAATCTGACAGCCGTCCAATATCCGGTGCGGAACAAGGGCGATGAGCCAATGTTTACGGGACGTTCCTGGGAATGGAGCAGTAGCGGCGTCGTAATCACCAATAGCAACAAACATCCGGAGGAAACGGTCAAAGCACTCGATTATTTCTTCAGTGAAGAAGGACATATGCTGAAAAATTTCGGTGTGGAGGGCCTCACCTATACGATGAAGGACGGTTATCCGACCTATACCGATGAGATTTTGAAAAATCCGGATGGATTGTCAGTTGCCCAAGCGATGGCCAAACATTTTATTGCCAACTACCCCTTCGTGGGTGAAGATGACGACCGGTACAATGAGCAGTATTACCAGCTCCAGCAGCAGAAGGATGCTGCGGTCCTGTTCTCCAAATACAGCGAGAATACACTGAAGGTAGGGCTTCCTCCTACCAGTCTGACAACAGAAGAATCTACGGAATACAGCAAAATTATGAGTGACATAGGAACCTACCGGGACGAAATGTTCGTCAAGTTTGTCATTGGGGTCGAGCCAATTGAGAACTTTGACAAGTTTGTCGAGCAGATCAACAAGTTCAACGTCAAACGAGCCCTTGAAATTCAGCAGGCTGCGCTGGACCGCTATAACGCCAGATAAGGAAGAGAAGATCGTGGGGTTGAACCATTTCAACCTCACGGCTGCCCTCTTTGAATGAAAAAGGAAGGGGATGGAGAAGGTGTCGCACAAGCTTTCCTTGTTATGGCTCAATTACAAAAAGAATAAAGCGATCTATTGGATGGCTCTTCCCGTCGTTTTATATTTTCTTATCTTCAAATATCTGCCGATGTACGGAGCGATCATTGCGTTCAAGGATTACTCAGTGGGCAAAGGAATATGGGGCAGTGACTGGGTAGGGCTGCAGCACTTCCGGGATTTCTTTCAGAGTTATTACTTCTGGCGGATTCTGAAAAACACCCTTGTGTTGAGCTTTTATCAGCTGTTATTTGGTTTCCCTGCACCGATTCTGCTTGCACTGCTTCTGAATGAGATTAGAAATGAAATCTTCAAGCGCACGGTGCAAACCGTCTCGTACATTCCGCATTTTATCTCGATTGTGGTCATCTGCGGCATGATTGTGGATTTCTCATCCCGCGATGGGCTGTTTAACACCATTATTGGTTACTTTGGCGGTCAGAGCAGTGCGCTTCTCAGTGATCCGGCCAATTTCCGGACCATTTATACGGCTTCATCCATCTGGCAGGAGCTTGGCTTCTCCAGCATCATATATTTGGCTGCTCTTAGCGGAATCAATCCGGAGCTCTATGACGCTGCGAATGTGGATGGGGCGAGCCGCCTTCGTCAGGTCTGGCATATTACGCTGCCCGGCATCATTCCAATGATTTTGATTCTTCTAATACTCCGCATTGGCGGACTGATGGAGATTGGCTTCGAGAAAATTATTCTGCTCTATAATCCAAATGTGTATGATACGGCCGATGTCATCTCGACATTTGTCTATCGCAAAGGGATTAGTGAAAGTGCCGAGTTCAGCTATACGACCGCAGTAGGTTTGTTTCAATCCGTCATTAACTTTACGCTGCTAATCGGGGCCAACCGCCTGTCCAAAGCGATATCCAATACCAAGCTATTTTAGTCAGGAATGAGGTGGGGGAGGGAATTCAATGAAAATAAAACGATCAATCGGGGAGCGGCTGTTTGGTGGTGCCAACGCCATCCTGATGACCGGCCTGATTGTTGTAACCTTGTATCCGCTGCTGCATGTGCTGAATGCATCGTTTAGCGATTCCGGTCAGCTCATGGCCCACAGAGGACTGCTGCTCTTTCCCAAGGGTCTGACACTCGAGAGTTACAAGCTCGTTCTCAGCAATCCGAACATTCTGTCCGGGTACCGAAACACCATATTCATTGTTGTTGTGGGTACTGCGCTGAATCTGCTGTTTACCATTCTGGGGGCATATACCTTGTCTCGCAAAAGCTTCATGCTCCGCAATCCGATTATGCTGGCGATCGTATTTACGATGTTTTTCAACGGCGGAATCATACCGTCCTACCTGTTGATCAACAATACGCTTCACATGGGGAACAGCCTGTGGGCCCTGATTGTACCCGGTTTGATCAGCAGCTATAATCTGATTATTATGCGTACATCGTTTCAGGAAATCTCGGAAAGTCTGCTGGAGTCAGCCCGGATGGACGGGGCAGGAGAAATGCTCATTCTCTGGCGGATTGTGGTGCCATTGTCCATGCCGGTTATTGCAGTGATGATTCTCTTTTATGGGGTCAGCCATTGGAATTCATGGTTCAGTGCCATCCTGTACATTCGGGATCGAAATCTGTTTCCGCTTCAGCTGGTCCTGCGCGAAATTCTGATCCAGAACAGTACGGACTCCATGACGACAGGAGCTTCAGCTGTGGACAAAGAGGCAATCGGGGAAAGTGTAAAATATGCAACCGTCATGGTGGCCACACTCCCTATTTTGTTTATCTATCCATTTCTGCAGAAATACTTTGTCAAAGGTGTTATGATCGGAGCAATCAAGGAATAAATCAGTCGTAGGCCATGCCAAACCACCATGTGAGGAGGAGACTCATGAAGAAGAAAAGCATCCTGCTGTCCTGGAGCATTTCTTACATGGTCATTCTGCTCATCCCGATTGTGATCGGTGCAGCTGTCTTTGCCGAGTCCCGCATCTTACTTGAGGAAGAGGTTAATCGTTCCAACATGGTGCTGTTATCCCAGGTGCAGGAGACGATCGATAATCAGATTGGCGATATTGGCAGCATTAGCAATCAATTGATGGCCGATTCCCAACTGACGAGCTTCATTAACCATGCATCTGAACAGGATGCCCGGTGGAGGTTAATGGGACTGGAGCTTATCAAAAATCTCAAATCCACACGCGTCGGCAACGGCCTAATTAGTGAATTATATATCTATATCAAAAACTCCGATGTTGCCTTGTCATCTTCTTCACTTATTCAGAAAACATATCTGTATGACATGTTCTATAAAGGCACCGATGTAACTGAGGAAGCGTGGACTGGACTGATGCATGATACCGGTAAAAGCATGTTCCGGAAAATGGCGGTTCGGAGTGAAGATCGGCGCATTGAAGAGACGCTTGTCTACCTGCAGCCGTTTCCCATCCAGAGTGCTGCCGACAGCCCTGCTACCTTCGTGGTCAATCTGGACCCGAATCGGTTCCAGCAAGCGATTGATAATGTGCGTTTGGAAAAAGAAAGCACCGTATTCATCCTGGATCGTGAAGGTAACACATTGTTTTCTACAGGATCTTTTGAAACCCCTTACAAAGCAGATAGTGATCTGAATTTCCAGCAGGATACAGGAGGGAAAACAGAGACGATCGACTGGAACGGTGAATCCGTCACCATGTCCCAGATCTCTTCCAAGGTCCAGGACTGGAAGTATGTATCCATCATACCTACCCGGATCTATGCCAAGAAGCTAACGGTCATCCGCAATATTACGATTGGTGGCGTTGCGGCTGGACTTATGATTGGCAGCGTGGCAGCCTGGTGGTTCACACGGAGAAATTACCGTCCGCTTGGACGGATCATGAACATTATCTCCGACAAGGTCAAATGGAAGCTGGAGCAGCCAGACGATGAATATGGCATCCTGCAATCGGTACTGGTTCGTGCCTGGGAAGAACAGGATCAATTCGCGAGCAGACTCAAGGATCAGCAAAACATGGTACGGAACAGTCTCTTTTCCAAGCTGATGAAGGGAAGGGTTCAGACAGGCGAAGAGTTTGCTTCAACGTTGGAACGGCTGGGTATTCGGTTCGAGTCCAATTCGTTTGCCGTCTTGCTTTTGCATATTGAGAACGTTGAAGGATTGTTCCGTACAAAAGTACGCGAGCAGGATCAGGAGGAGAAATATCAATTTGTGCACCTGATTCTGACCAATGTGTTGGAGGAAATGATGGGTTCCGTGGGCCATGTATATTCGGCAGACATTGACGGAAGGATCGCATTTCTCGTCAACATCCGGGAGTATGGGGAAAATGCCGGGCCCCAGCTAGTCAGCGCAGTCGAGGAAGCCCAGCGTTTTATTGGATCACGGTTTTGTGTGTACTTCTCTGTTGGGGTAAGTGATGTTCATCAAGGAGTAGCAGAGATCGCAGACGGTTTTCGTGAATCGGAAGAGGCTCTGGAATATCGACTGATTCTGGGGATTGGGCAAATTATTGACCAGAACCGGATTCGCAGGCCAAAAGAGGAACTGTACTACCCTCTCGATCTGGAAAGACAGCTCATTAATTATATTGCGACAGGCAATTATGCCCGCTCAACCGAAGTGATGAACGAAATTCTGATGACCAATTTTACGGGAGAGCCCTTGTCTGTTGAACTGGCACGCTGTCTCATGTTTGAGTTAATCGGTACCTTTTTGAAGGCCACCGAACAGATCAAGACAGATGACCAGAACGAGCTGACCCATCGTAATGATCTGATCCGGCAGCTATGTGCATGTGAGACTTTTGAGGAGATGGAAGCCGAGTTACTGCGGATTCTGGAGAGCATCTGTCAGATGGTGCATGAACGCAAGCGCTCCCGCAATGCAGAGCTGAAGGACCAGCTGATTGAATTCATTGTGGAGAATTATGCAGATGTCAATCTGGGTCTGACCCATTTGTCGGAACGCTTTCGTTTTCATCCAACCTATGTCTCCAAGTACTTCAAGGAACAGACCGGGGTCAACGTGATCGATTACATCAACCAGTACCGCATTGAACAATCCAAGAAAATATTACAGGCCGAAGAACTGACAATTCAGGACGTATCCGAGCGTGTAGGCTTCCTGAACAGCAATTCGTTCATTCGTGTCTTCAAAAAATATGAGGGCATCACGCCCGGCCAATATAAGCAAAACAGTAGGCTCGTCCAGCACGAGGATTGGAAAACAATAGATCCATAAGAGGAGGAATTGGTTCCATGTGGAAAAAAGCGATTGAAGATGCACTTCAAGTCACCCGGCACAATATTGACCGATTCGGAGGACGATTTCCCCATGTAAGTAACGGGGATGAGCATTATATACTGAACGACAACACGGAGTGGACGGCAGGCTTCTGGTCAGGCATTCTCTGGTTATGCACGGAATATACCCAGGATCCGCTGTATCGTGAGGCAGCTGTAAATACCGTCGCTAACTTTCGGACGCGCATGGAGCGGAAAAGCATCTTTGACCACCATGATATTGGTTTTCTCTATTCGTTATCCTCCAAGGCGCAGTGGATTGTGGAACACGATGACTCAGCACGGGAACTTACGCTGGAAGCGGCAGATATGCTGATGAAACGCTGGCGGGAGGAAGCCGGACTGATCCAGGCTTGGGGACGTAAAGGCGATGTGAACAACGGAGGGCGAATCATTATTGATTGCCTGCTCAATCTGCCGCTATTGTTCTGGGCGTATGAACAGACGAATAACGAAGAGTATCACCGTGTGGCAAAGCTGCATGCCGCGAAAAGCCGTCGTTTTCTGGTCCGTGGAGATGATTCCAGCTATCACACCTTTTATTTTGACCAGGCTACCGGTGAGGCTATCCGCGGCGGAACACATCAGGGATACAATGATGGCTCCACATGGACTCGCGGACAGGCATGGGGGATATACGGCTTTGCATTATGCAGTCGTTATCTGCAAAGTGCAGAGATGTTCGAGACAGCGAGGCGTCTCGCCCGTTATTTTATTGCTCATGTGCCTGAGGATCATGTGGCGTATTGGGATTTTGATGCACCGCAAACCTCCGAGACGAAACGTGACAGCTCCGCATCTGCCATTGCCGCATGTGGAATCCTGGAGATTGTAGAGCGTATGGATCCATCCGATCCTGAACGGGAGGTTTTCCTGGATGCGGTGCAGCAGTCAGTGGCATCTCTGGTTCAGAATTACTCCACTCATGGGTCCGATACGGAAGAAGGGCTGCTCAAGCACGGTTCCTATTCCGTAAGAGGCGGGGATTCACCGGATGACTATGTGATCTGGGGAGACTATTTTTATCTTGAGGCTCTCATGCGGTTGGAGCGGGGCATCCCTGGATATTGGTATGAGCGGAAGTAGAACGGTAGGCAATATGATGAAACAAATATGATCAAGCAGGGTACATGATACACAAAAGCAGCGACTCTTCCTATCAAGGAAAAGTCGCTGCTTTGTTTTGCTTTTATAGTTGGATACGTGCTGTTACATTTGTGTTTTAGGAGCAAGTTCAATGGCAGAGCGAATGGCTGCCAGCATGCTTTTGTCATCGGCAATGTTTTTGCCTGCGATATCGAAGGCTGTACCGTGGTCAACGGAAGTGCGGATGATGCCGCCTTTTAACCCAACGGTGATGTTCACGCCTTCCTCAATGCCCATAACCTTGATCGGAGCATGCCCCTGATCGTGATAGCAAGCCACAACGATATCGAAGTCACCGCGGCCTGCACGGAAGAACAATGTATCCGCAGGGAGGGGGCCAACCACGTTAATGCCTTCCTGCTGCGCGCGCTCAATACCTGGCTGCAGTTTCTCTTCTTCTTCACCATTGCCGAACAATCCGTTCTCGCCTGCGTGCGGGTTAATGCCGCATACAGCCACACGTGGATTATCGAAACCTGCTTTTTTGAGTGTATCGTGTGCAAGCTTAACCACCGTGTAGGTTCTTTCCGGGTTGATGCTGGCAATGGCATCAATCAAGCCCATGTGTGTTGTAAGATGAATGACCCGCAAATTAGGCGTAGTCAGCATCATCGAGAAATCCTGTGTATCGGTCAGGTCAGCCAGAATTTCGGTATGTCCCGGATACAGGTGCCCACCTTGATGCAAGGCTTCCTTGTTCAAAGGTGCGGTGCAGATGGAATGGATCTGTTGTTTTTTGGCTAGATCAATGGCTTTGGCCAGGAATTGAAAGGCTGCGTCTCCCGCTACGGCAGATACTTTTCCGTATTCCAGATCGGCAGGAACCAGATCCAGATCAATAACATCCACAGTGCCGAACTCGTACTTGGCTTCGGAAGGCTCATGAATGGCATTTACGTTCAGGTTCGATCCGATCACGGGCAGAACGCGCTCCAATATTTTCGCATCACCAATAACGAGCGGATTGCAGTTGTCGTAGACCTCCTGATGGCCCAATGCTTTCATAATAATCTCGGGTCCGATACCTGCTGCATCGCCCATTGTAATTCCAACTGTCGGTTTCATACTGGAATCCCTCCTTTTAATTTTTGAATCGCATGGATAAAGACGTCAGGTGTACCGAATCCGCCTGCTTTGGTTATGACATGCAGATCTTCAATCCCGATAAATTTGGATACCGGTACACCGATCTCAAGTTCATCAAGCAGCTCGAAGCCACTAATATTCCACTTCATGCAAATTTGCTTGGCGGTATCTCCGCCTGTCATGGATACACCTTTGAAATACCCTTCTTCGAGCAGTCTGGCACAAATCTCGCCCATCGCCCGTACAATTTCGTTGCTGACCTCGGTGTGATCCAGGCCGCGGGCTTCACCCGTGGCACGTGCCAATTCGACATCGACCTTCTCTGCGGTGGAGTACAAGACAACGTCATTGCCTTCCAGTGCCTTGGCTTTTACTTCTTCATATACACGCTCCATTTCCTCTGTCCGATCTGCTGCAGCGGATACGGCTTTGAAGGAATGGAACGGGATAGATGAGACACGGGTTTGCTGCAGCAGCTGCTTCAGCTGCTCCCGCGAGTTTTTGTTTACGCTGCCTACGACGGTCAGGATGGGTCCTGGGTTTTCCGGTATAGTCAGTTCGATTGATTTATTCTCCAGACGGTAATGACCGGGAAGGTAATTGGCGATACCCGCTGAACCTGCCCATGCAAAGGTATATTCCAGCTCGCTGGTCATCTGCAAAACTTGCTCCAGATGCAGTTCTTCCGTCGAATCCACAAGCACGTATGGGATGCCCTTTTCTTTCAAAAGGCTTAATTTCTTCTGAATATGGTCCTTGCCTGCTTCCAGGTCGGATACGGTAATTGCACTTACCTCATACTTCGTCTGAAGCTTCAGCAGGTCCGGAAGGTACGAAACGGTCACGGGTGTTTTCGGATCGTTTGCAATCTCGGTGTCCGCCAGTGGAATGCCGTTCAGGTAGTGTGTGCCATTTCGAATCGTGCGATTATTTTTCGGATACCCTGGGGCAATCATCATGAAATCGGGTTTAATCACGTCGTACAAGGCATCGATCTCAATCCCGATGTTTCCACGCATGGTGGAATCCATTTTTTTGAAAATGGTATCAAATCCGTTTCTCGTCAGAAACTCGGCTGCGCTGCTAACGCGCTGATAAGCTTCATCCGAAGCAATGGAGCGGCTGTCCGTGTCGAAAACAACAGCATCGTAACTACGAATGTTATTCTCGTCCATATTAAATAGTACGCTGGTTTTCAAGCCATGACGGGCAAGCTGAACCCCGCTGTCATTGGCACCAGTCAGATCATCTGCAATAATGGCTAATTTCATGCTGTTATCGCCTCCTTGAGAAAAAAGTGAATTCATGTCCGCTCAATATAAGGGTGCTGCTTTATGTGGTCGGTCTTTGATTGTATTTCTCGACACCGCCTGATTTCTCCAGCCGTTTGGAGAGGAATCCGATGAAGATCGGCAGCAGAATGGCGGTGGTCACAACACTCGCCGCAATCTGTACGGTAGCGATTTCAGCAATTGGGGCAAATGAAGCATTGGCAGCCACGATGGCAGCAGGTGTACCTACAGCGTTACCGGCTGTGGAACCTTCCGAAGCTCCGACAATGGGATTCCAGCCAATGGCTTTGAACAGCAGGTAGCCGACGCCACCAGTGATCAATACCGTAATTACACCCAGCATGATGCCGCCTAGTCCGCCTTGGATGATTGACGAGAAGTTGATTCCCATACCCAGTGAAAAGGCGAAGAATGGAACGAGCTTGTCGCTGCCTTTGTGCAGCCATTCAGCAAGGTTGCGATCCAGGTTACCGATAACAACACCGACGATCAATGGAAGCAGTACGGCTACAAAAGCCATCGGGGAGAACATGCCGTTGGCGAAACCCATCGCACCGAAAATAGAGAGTGCAACCATGGTAAGAAAAGGTCCATCGCTGAGTGCGAGGAACGGATAAGCAGCCTTGTCATCTTCTTTGCCGTATTGTCCGGCCAGTGCGATGTACAGTCCGCCGTTGGAATTCGTCATTGCGGCAATAATGGCAAGCGGCGCCAGGCCAAGGAATAACCCATTGGAATCCGCGAAGAAAATGGCGATCAAACCTAATATTGCACCAATCGCCCACTTGAACACAAGCAGCGTAACGCCTTTACCTACAGACGAACCGGCTGTCTTGAACGTAATTTGCGTTCCGGCAATCAGGAGGAACAGGGCGATCAGCGTGCTTGAACTGTTCACGAACAGGGCTTCAGTAAAACCACCAATCCGCAAGGCATTGGGGAAGAATGTATTAATACTTGCACCAAGTAACAGCGGGACAACCATCATACCGCCAGGAATGCGATCCAATGTCGCTTTAATGTTCATAGTAGTAGCTCCTTTATATGAGTAATCGTTTTCATGAAGCGCTTGCAGGACTTATGTTATCGCATATTGTTTATTTTAGCAACAATAATTTATTGTAAATTTAAAATAATGTGATGATTGTTTAAATATGCAACACATTTAGGTGTAAAAAAAGCGCAAACTTAAAGATTATTCTTTAAGTTTACGCCATAACGTGGCACGGTTAATCCCCAGGCGATCCGCTGCCTTGGATTGATTGTTGTTTTCCTCCTGCAGGACGTGCTGAATGATTTCCTTCTCAATCTCTTTCAATGTACCGTTCAGCCTCATCGTGTTGGAAGCAGAATGCTGATTAAGCAAACGGGATAACGTATCCGTCGAGATCACATAATCCTGCTCATTCAGGGCAGCCTGTTTGATAAGATGCTTCAGCTGGTTGACTGTCATCTGCGGAACTTGATCTCGGATCAACTGCAGCGCATCGTCTTTTATTTTCACTGCAGCCGTCCCATACTTCTGATAGTAGCCAGTGAGGAAATGCTGGATCAGTGGGGCCAAATCCTCCAGCCTGTCTGCAAGACTTGGCATCATCATGGTGTTAAGCTCAATATCATGCGTCCAATGCGGATTCAACGGCTCTTCACCCAGGATGAATACACCAATCTGCCTATGGAGACAGGTCTGAATGAATGAGATTAGTTCTTCATCATTTATGCGGCTATCGATATGATTCATTTCCACGTTGCGGACCTTGGAGAGCGGTATTTTATGCAAATGACCAGCCGGTACCTGGGACAGATCCATTTGCAGCAATAGTCCACCACCCGAGTACATTTGATGAATATGTTTTACGAGAAATGATTTGCCTGAATCCGCATGGCCAAGCAGATAAATGGGTTCATGATTTTCATATAGTGCCCGGATGTTCTTCAGCGTCACCTGCATGGCAGGTGATTCTGCGACGATAGGTTCTATGGAAATATCGGTGTAAGCTGTTATGCCAAATTGTGCAAACTGGTAAGGTTGTCCCTTTTCAAGCGTGTATACTTTATACCCCTTATTATTGAGCGTCGTTTCATAGGCTGTTACTGTCAGCTGGTAGTCGTCGACCATGAACATATTCTGGACTTGGGACTGATGAAATTCCAGGTTGGTGTTAATCAGATGAATGTGATTATCGGTCAGTGGGTTCTGCTCGAAATCCGTCAGGTTTTCGAATACAATCTCGTTCCGTTCATCTAAAATAAGCAGATTCGGATGCTCCTGCGTGACCAGATTGTTCAGAATAACGGATATTGCACGATTTTTGCTCAAATACCGATATACCAACTGGGCATCTTCCAACGCTCGCAGAATGGCTTCCTTGCCGGATTGGATCAGCAATCCTTCAAGCCCATAGGTTCTGGCAGTATTTACGGTGATAACATCCCCGACAATTTGACGGTATCCGGACGCTTTTAGCTCCAGCAGCAGTCTGGCCACATCTTCGGAACTGCGTATGGTATATACCTTGAGAGGCAAATCCATCAGATCAATAATCGATTGTGCACCCGATGTAATATTGGAAAAGCCTACGATGGCCGTTTTGCCGTTAAACTGGCTGGCCAATGTCAGGGAACGAATCATGTCATATCCCGACAGCTGCACATCAATAACGGGAATGGTGACAGCTTCCTTGATCAGCTGAGCAGTACCCCCGCGGCTAATGATAATATCTGCCCCGTTTTTTTCAGCTTGGGAGGCCAGTTCGGCGCCCTTCATCAGGTCACCTACCTCGTACTGAATGGTTAGTTGGGGGAATCGGGGAACGCATTCTTGTATAATGGTAGTCATGGATTCGTAAGGAGCGATAATATGAACTCGTGTACGCATAATTTTCCTGCCTTTTATAGAAATCTCATTCGGGTGGTTCCCTTATTATAGCCAACTTACGAGGGATTGGCATCTTTGGCTCCGGGCAGCTTGAACATAAGTAGAGAGAAAAGATGGCCGAGCGGCAGATATGCATTTAAGAGAGTGACAATTATCACGGAAGTCAGAATTCCACTTTTTCAAAATGAATACATAAGCATCAACGATGGAAAGGAAAGAAAGGAGCGTCATGCGATGGCAGCATTTCGTGAAACGGTAGAACCGGATCACATTATCCAATGCGTTGTCAGCGAGTTTCCGTGCAGGGTATTGTGGAGTGAGGGGCGCCCATGCCTGGAGTACCAGAGGGAAGAGGATCTGAAGGAAATCACAGCTTACGTTGAGGTAAACTTTGGTGTTGATTTGCTGGATGTATTCTTTACTGCAGTAGAGAGTCTTCCCGCCTGATCCGGATAACGGCTAGCGTCAGAAATTGAAAATAGCGTGAGAGAAACCATCAGCGATGTCTGGTGGTTTTTCTTTTGGTTATTTATTTGTTGCAGGAAGATGATTAAGGTCATGATAAGGTAAAGGATTTTTTGCTTCGCAAATACCTGTCCAATCCAGGGAATTGAAACCCCCTTCTCGGAATTCATGTATTATAGGGTATATGTAAACTTTTCGGAGGAGGAACGTGAAATGGGAATCTTATCGAGGTTTAGGGACGTGATGAAGGCCAATGTGAACAGCTTGCTGGCTCGGGCGGAAGATCCGGAGAAGACTGTGAATGAATACATGCGGAGTCTAAGCAGCGACCTGGGTCAGGTAAAGGCGGAGACGGCAGTGGTGCTGTCAGAGGAGAACAGGGCGAAGAGGGCATTGGACGAATGCAGTGCCGAAATTAAGAAGCTGCAGCGATATGCAGAGAAGTCGGCAGAGTCAGGCGATGAAGATAAGGCGCGAAGTTTTCTGGAGAAGAAAGTGAAGCAAGCGGAGAAAATGAACGAGTTACAGGCAGCCTACGACCGGGCCTCCGCAAAAGCCAAAATGATGAAGCATATGCACGAGAAATTGGTGGCGGATATGGGACAATTGGAAGCTCGGCATACCGAGCTGAAGGGCAAAATGGCAGATGCGAGAGCCCAGCAGCTTGCTAATGAACGAAATGCCTCTGCCGGAAGGGCGAATGCAGCATTTCAAGCGATGGAAGACAAGGCCAATCAGGCATTGAATGAAGCGGAAGCACTTGCTGAACTCCGGGCAGGGAAGCAGGAGGATGATCTGGATGAACTTATTGCCCAGCTGGAGAAAGAAATGAACGCCGATGCGGGTAATAATGAAAATGCGACGCCAAGTGCGGAGGAAGAACTCGCAGCAATCCAGGAGAAGCTGAAGAATAAATAGGATTTACACGATTATATTTCTTTAAACATTGAGGTGAGCAGATGCCGGTTATTGAATACAAATGTCCCAACTGCGGAAGTGGCATGGTTTTTGACAGCGCGACAGGAGCGTTATCCTGCCCGAGCTGCGGGCGGCAGGACAATATTGAGCAGATCCCGGATCCGCTCAAGAAACAGGTGTTCACGGAAAATGAAGTGAAGCAGTACCACTGCAACAGCTGCGGTGCGGACATCGTAACTGAACCGGAGACGAGTGCGACCACGTGCAGCTTTTGCGGTGCGGCGGTTGTACTGAGTGATCGGCTGACAGGTGATCTGGCACCAGTTAGGGTGATTCCCTTTTCCATCAGTAAGGAACAGGCGATGCAGGCATTCAAAAAGTGGTGCCGGAACGGCCTGCTGACGCCAAGCGGATTCATGAGTGCAGACCGGATTCAGAATATTACCGGGATGTATGTGCCTTTCTGGTTATATGAGCTACATAACAAAATCGAAGTTCACGGCCGCGGGACCAAGGTGAGAACCTATACTCAAGGTGACTACCATTATACGGAAACGCAGCATTTTGATATTTACCGCAAAATCCGGCTCAACTATGTGAACCTGCCCATTGATGCTTCGGAGAAAATGAAGGATGAGCTAATGGATAAGCTGGAGCCGTTTCCCTATAATCAGCTGAAAGAGTTCAAGACCCCATATCTTGCAGGGTACATTGCTGAAAAATACAGTTACACCGATGAGGAGTTATATCCGCGGGCCAAGGAGAAGACCAGTTCTTATATTGATTCTTACATTGCTTCAACGGTATCCGGTTATAACAGTGTGAGCTACACGGACAAACAAATCGATACAACCTTAAAAAATGCAGATTATGTCCTGCTTCCGGTGTGGATGGTCTATTATGACTTTAATCGTTCCCAGTATACCTTTGCGATGAATGGTCAAACGGGAAAGGTAGTCGGCAAACCTCCGATTAGCAAAGCCAAAGTGGCGGGATGGTTCGCAGGTGTTTCGGCCGTTTCCTTGCTGTCCTTGAAACTGGTCTCCTGGATGATGGGAGGTGGGTTTCTGTGAGAAAGGCCAAACATCTGGCGATGGTGGCTACTCTGGTGGTGATGGTGATTGGTCTGGCATTTCCCTTTTTTAATGTTCAGACCGCTTTGGCAGCCGAGAGCAAAAATCTCATCTATGATGAGGCCAATCTGCTAAGCGAGCAGGAAGAAAGCGAATTAAACGCACTGGCGAATGAGTATGGAGCCGAGAGGCAGACGGATTTTATTATCCTGACAACGAACAATACGGAAAATCAGGATGTAGAGCTGCTGACCGAGGATTTCTATGATGAACAGGCACTAGGGTATGATAAAGCCCACGGTAATGCCGTCATTTTGACAATGGATATGAATTTTCGGGAAGTGTACCTGGCTGGATTTTATAAAGCAGAGGATTATTTGGATAATGGGCGGCTGCAAGCTATCCGCAGCAGAATTACCCCTGATTTATCCAATGGTGACTATAAGCTAGCTTTCGAAAAATATATCAGGCTCTCTTACGAGTACATGGGGTACAAACCGGGTGTGAATCCTAATAATATTTTATTCAACGGTTGGTTTCAACTTGCTGTATCAGTCGCAATCGGCGGAATCGTAGTTGGTGTGATGGCCTACCGATCTGGAGGACGGGTCACCGTCAATCGGGCGACATATGAGGATTCCAGTAATTCCAGTGTAATTGATCGTCAGGACCGATATATCCGTACAACGGTCACCAAACAAAAAATTGAACGAAACAATAACAACGGCGGAGGCGGCGGTGGAGGTACCACCCGAGGCGGCCACTCGCATAGTGGAAGTAGAGGTTCGTTTTAGTATCTGAGCTTTCGGGGCAGGTCCAAATAGAAGGGATGGGAACGAATATGGGATTTTTCAAGAATCAATTCTCAAATGTGGTGGAGTGGGAAGAATTCAGAGATGACATGATCTTCTGGAAGTGGAGCAACCGGGAGATCAAGAAGGGCAGTAAGCTGATTATCCGTTCGGGTCAGGATGCGATCTTTTTGAACAACGGCAAGGTCGAAGGAATCTTCGAAGATGAGGGCTCATTCAATATCGATTCCGAGATCATTCCGTTTCTATCTACATTAAAAGGATTCAAATTCGGATTCAACAGCGGCATGCGGGTCGAGGTGCTGTTTGTGAATACGAAGGAATTTACCGTTCGGTGGGGGACGCAGAGTCCTGTACTGATTCCGACACCGCAGCTCCCCGGGGGAATGCCGATTCGGGCCAACGGTACGTTTAATTTTAAAGTGAGTGACTATGTTACATTGATCGATAAAATTGCGGGCATCAAGCAGAGCTATCTGGTCGAGGATGTCAAAATTCGCATGACTTCGGTACTGGATCAGCTGCTCATGAAGTGGATCAGCCGTGAGGGCAAGGACATGTTCAACCTGCAGGCGAACGCATCGGATATTGCAAAAGGCATTCAGGAAGACCTGGATATGCAGATGATGGATATCGGGATCGGCATTACCGGCTTCCAGGTGATGAGTTTCAATTATCCGCAGGAGATCCAGGATATGATTACGAAGACCGCTTCGCACGAGATGATCGGCAATCTGCAGAAATACCAGCAGGTCAGCATGACGGATGGTATTGCATCCGGTAAGGTCAAGGGCGGCGGTGCTGCTTCGGATATGGCGGGCATGATGATGGGCATGAACATGGCAAACGAAATGATGAAGAATATGAATTCCAATAACCAGAATCAAGGCCAGAGCCAAAACGATAACAGCAACAGCAACTCAGGTCAAAACCAGGATCAAGCAACTGCACCCAAGGAAGGATCTTCTTCCGAAGGTACCAAAAAACCGAACTTCTGTCCGAACTGTGGTGCTAAAAATGAAGGAGCCAACTTCTGTCCAAACTGCGGTCAAAAGCTTGGCTAATATAACTTAATATTAGAAGGGCTTGCAAGGGAGTGAGAACTCGTTAGCAGGCCCTTTTGCATTTTCAATTTAATTTAGATAAAAGTGTTGACAATACCTCGATAATGATTTATCTTTAATTTAAGATATTTAATTCGAAGGTAAACGACACCAAAGACAAATATCTGAATCCAAATTACAAGGAGCGAGATCAAGATGATGATTCCAACATTGACCAGAATAAATGAACTTTCCAGAAAAGCAAAAGAGGCAGAATTGACAGAGATGGAGAAAGCGGAACAAATTCGTCTGCGTCAGGAATATCTGCAAATCTTTCGCGGTTCGATCAATGATATTCTGCTGAATGTCACCATCTATGATCCGAACGGCGATGACGTTACTCCGGATAAACTGAAACAGGAACAAGCAAGCCAAAATAACAACTAAATTCAATCGGTCATATATCTTAATTTAAAGATAATACAAATTACAATAAATATTAACTGGCTTAAACCACCATATCCCATTCGAAAATCCAAGGAGGAATTTTTCATGACACTTCAAACTGCAGGTATTCACCATATTACAGCTTTTGCGGGAGATCCACAGGCCAATGTCGACTTTTACGCTGGGGTTCTGGGACTTCGTCTCGTGAAAAAAACAATCAACTTCGATGCACCAGACGTGTACCATCTGTACTTTGGAGATGAGAAAGGCAGCCCGGGAACCATTATTACCTTCTTCCCATCTGCTGGATCACCTCGGGGCAAAATTGGCGGTGGTCAAGTAGGCATTACCTCTTATGTCATTCCTCCTGGGACTATTGGCTTCTGGCAGGATCGGTTGGAACGGTATAACATTGAGGTAACCAAAACAAGTCGCTTTAACGAAGAACTTCTCCAATTCGAAGACAGCGAAGGTCTGCGGCTTGAGCTTGTTGAACGGGAAGAAGGAGCTGCCAGCACATGGGAGCATGAAGGAATTCCGGCAGACAAAGCCATCAAAGGCTTTGGTGGTGCAGTATTGTTCAGTGTGAATCCACAAAGAACGATGGATGCGCTGGAGAACATTCTGGGATTCGTCAGAGTGGATGAAAATGAGGAATATGCCCGTTTTCGCTCCAGCGGAGATATCGGTAATATCGTGGATGTTCCGGTTACCCGGATCCCTCTGGGTGTAGGCGGCTCAGGCACAGTACACCACATTGCGTGGCGTGCCAAAGATTTTGAAGAGCATGAAGCATGGAGAGGGGCCGTATATCAATATGGATACCAACCAACTCCGGTCCGGGATCGTCAATACTTTAACGCTATCTACTTCAGAGAAGCGGGTGGGATCCTGTTTGAAATTGCGACAGATCCGCCGGGATTTGCCAAAGACGAACCTGCTGATGCACTCGGACAAAAACTGATGCTGCCAGAATGGTTCGAGCAATATCGTGATCAAATTGAGAGCAACCTGCAGCCGATTGAGGTAAGAACGTTGGAACCTGCGACAGCTGCTCAATGAGTTAATACCATAGCGGTCAGAACGATGTTCTGGCCGCGAATGGATTCAATGTAACATAAGGCACATTACGACTTGAACCCAAAGGAGCATCGATGGATGATGGAGAAAAAGGTTACCTGGCTGGAGCTGTTCTACGATCTGCTCTTCGTAGCAGCCGTGTCCAAAGCAGGTCATGTCCTGCTGCATGCTGAGCATGGCGTCATTACGTTTGAATATCTGTTGAAATTTGTATTAATCTTCATCCCCGTTTGGTGGGCATGGGTTGGGCAGACCTTATTCATTAACCGATACGGTCAGGATATCCTCAGCCATCGCGTCTTTCTCATCCTTCAGCTTCTGTCGGTTCTCGTCATGACAGCAAGCCTCTCGACTCATTTTGACCAATATTACCTGTCATTCTTCGTGGGGTATATCGGATCGAGGGCATTTACGGCAATTCAGTATCTTACAGTACATAAGTCCAAAAGCGCACATCAACAACAGGCTGCCCGGTATCTGGGTATCTGCTTTATTATCGGTATCCTGATCTCCACGGGTTCTTTGTTCTTTGATTCCTGGCTGCGTTATGTCGTGCTGTATGCGGGGATCGCGGTAGATATCGTGCTTCCGCTGATTGGTCGCAAAAATCTGGTGAAGGTGCCAATCCACACACATCATCTGCTTGAACGCTTTGCGCTCTTTACACTCATCCTGCTGGGTGAGTCGGTGATCAGTATTATCGCTGTGCTGCAAGCGGATCATTGGGATCTGAGATCCATCCTGTTTGCCGCCTTTACTTCCATATTTGTCATTGCGATGTGGTGGCAGTATTTCGATAATGTAGAGAAAAAGGTCAGCAAAGAAATTCAGACTGCCGGGCAAGCGATCATCTATGGGCATCTGTTCATCTACATTTCAATGAGCATGATTGCGGCTTCGATTCAGCTGCTGTATCTGAATGAGCTCAACTATGTGTTCATGCTGGGGTTTGGTTTTGGATCTGTGCTATTATACTTCCTCTCGACCTCGCTCGTGTTCCATCGTTATCGGCATGCACATCAAAGGCTGCGTCCACGTCATCTGGTAGCTATGGTGGGGGTATTGGTTGCATTCGTTATAGTGGATCTGATCTACCAGGTTCCGAACTACGTCATCGTAGGGGAAGATATGTTATTTTTCCTTCTGTATGCGAAGCTGACGACTTGAGTAGCGGATTGAAAATACATTAAAAGTCACGGACGAATTACGTTCGTGGCTTTTTTGATTAACAATTTTTCTAAAATGCATGTCGACAATGTGAAAAAGCGGTTTCGTGAGTTATTTTCTTCTATAGAATCTGTTAATATGGGACTAGGTACAAGTGAATCTACCAGATCATTGAATAGAATAGCGATTCGTGGATATGGGGATGACAATCAGGAGGGAAATCATTGAGCACACATCAAATCGGAGTTCCATTGGAAGGGTTTGCAGAATTTAGCCGCACGGTTGCCGCAGAAGGCGCGGTGCTTTTGAAAAACGAAGGTCAGGTTCTTCCTCTTCGTGAAAACGAAAACGTTTCAGTTTTTGGCCGTATTCAAGTCAACTACTATCGCAGCGGCACAGGTTCAGGCGGAAGCGTACATGTAGCGTATACAACCAATCTGCTGGATGGACTGCGCAGCAAGAAGAATGTCACCGTTAATGAAGAGCTGGCAGCTGTCTATGAAAAGTGGATTGAGGAAAATCCATTTGATGATGGCGGTAAAGTATGGGCTGCTGAACCGTGGAACCAAAAGGAAATGCCACTGACAGATGAATTGGTTGCACAAGCCAGAAGTAAGTCCAGCAAGGCTATAGTCGTGATTGGACGTACAGCAGGGGAAGATCAGGACAATGCCGATGCACCAGGCAGCTACCAGCTGACAGAAGATGAGAAAGCCATGCTGAAGCAGGTTACGGCGCATTTTGAACACACCATCGTAGTGCTGAATGTATCGAATATCATCGATATGAGCTGGCTGAACGAAACGTATGTACATCCGATTCAAGGCGTCATTTACTCCTGGCACGGTGGTATGGAAGGTGGTAACGCGATTGCCGATGTATTGGCGGGTGACGTTACACCGAGTGGTAAGCTGACAGATACGATTGCATATTCCATCGAAGATTATCCTTCGACAAGCAACTACGGCAATGAATTCAAGAACCTGTATCAGGAAGATATTTATGTGGGTTATCGTTATTTCGAAACGTTTCGACCTGAAAAGGTTCAGTTTGAATTCGGTTACGGCCTGTCTTATACGACGTTTGCCATTCAACCGGAAGAAGCGAAATCGGTGTCCAAAGATGGCGAAACCGTGATTGAAGTTCGTGTAAACGTGACCAACTCGGGCACGACATATGCAGGCAAAGAGGTTGTGCAGGTGTACTACGAAGCTCCGCAAGGCAAACTGGGACAACCGGTCAAAGCTCTGGCGGCATTTGGCAAAACGGGACTGCTTCAGCCTGGAGAGTCAGAACTCCTCACAGTAAGCTTCCCAGTACAGGCCATGGCTTCCTACGATGATGCAGGTGTAACAGGTCATGCTTCCGCTTATGTTCTCGAAGAGGGTACCTATCGTCTGCACGTTGGAACCAGCGTCAAGCAAGCGCAGCACCTCAGCGTTGATGGCCAGGACGGGTACGTGATCGACGTCCTTCAGGTCGTAGAGCAGCTGCAAGAGGCGATGGCACCAACCGAAGATTTCACGCGAATGAAACCGGGTGTTCGCAAGGCAGATGGATCATACGAGCTGACTTACGTGGAAGTGCCGAAGCGTCAGGTCTCCATGGCTGACCGTATTGAGCAAAACCTGCCACAAACGCTGGAGCAAACAGGCAACCAAGGCTACAAACTGAGCGATGTCAAAAACGGCAAAGTCAGTCTGGAAGCCTTCATTGCCCAATTGAGCGATCAGGATCTGGCTGCGATCGTGCGAGGCGAGGGTATGAGCAGTCCGCTCGTTACTTCCGGTACAGCTTCTGCATTCGGTGGTGTCAGCGACAGCCTGTTTAACTATGGTATTCCTGTAGCCTGCACAGCAGATGGCCCGTCCGGTATTCGTATGGATAGCGGAGAGAAAGCCACGCAAGTTTCAATCGGGACGCTGCTGGCGGCGACATGGAATACGGATCTGGTTGAAGAGCTGTACGTCATGGAAGGACAGGAATTGCTGAGAAATCAGGTGGATACCCTGCTCGGACCTGGACTCAATATCCGCCGGAGCCCGCTGAACGGTCGTAACTTCGAGTACTTCTCTGAGGATCCGCTGCTCTCGGGTGTGTTTGCTGCCGCATGCACCAAAGGTATTATGAAGGGCGGATCCAATGCGACTCTGAAGCACTTTGCCTGCAACAATCAGGAGAAACACCGCAGCAAAGTCGATGCTGTAGTCTCGGAACGTGCACTGCGCGAAATTTACCTGAAAGGGTTCGAAATTGCGGTAAAACAAGGCGGCGCGAATTCCATCATGACCTCCTATAACCCGATTAACGGACACTGGGCTGCATCCAACTATGATCTGAACACGACTATTCTGCGCGGAGAATGGAATTTCGACGGGATCGTTATGACAGACTGGTGGGCCATTATGAACGATGTGGTCGAAGGCGGGGAGGCTGACCGCAAATATACAAACTGGATGATCCGTGCCCAGAACGATTTGTACATGGTCGTGCCAAACTATGGCGCAGAGATCAACGGCTGGGATGACAACACGATTGAATCTCTCGCCAATGGAACACTGACACGCGGAGAGCTGCAGCGTTCGGCGATTAATATTTGCAAATTCATCATGAATGCACCGGTTTCCTCCAGAAAGCATGAAATTGTGGAGAACGTCGCTTCATTCCAGGCAAATGCATCCCTTTCTGCAGAAGAGGCTCAAGTTCTGGCTGAGAATGCACAAGTGAAGCCTGTTGTAGGTGAGCCGGTTTACATGAAAGTAGACGAGGCAGGCCAATATCGGATTATTGTACAGATCATGTCCCCTGAGCCGGAACTGGCTCAAAGCGCATGTAATGTGATCCTGAACGACCAGTTGATGACGACCATTCAAACGAATGGTACAGAGGGCAAATGGATCAGACAGAAGCTGGTAAAAGTAGAGCTGGAAGCAGGACTGTATGAGTTGAAGCTTGATTTCACCAAACCGGGTCTGCAGATTGACTGGATTGAATTCAAACAGGTCTAGGACGGGCAGACAGACATTCAGTGATGGGAATGTTGTCACTGGACAGGCTGACTGTTATGATGTTGTTAGGATATCCTGGAATTCTGAACAATCTGGTCAGGAGTGTTGCGAAGGATGAGAAGGTATAATTTTTGGAGTCCAATCCTGCTGATTGCAGTGGCGCTGATCGTAAGAAGCCTGGTAACCAACCTGGGCATGCTGTTCGGCATGTCGCAAGAAGCAGCGAGTAATATCGCCATGATTGCCATGGTGATTGCCGCACTTATTATGTTTAATCGAATGACGAAGGCTCGTCGCAAAAAATAAAAAAAGCTTGGATGACCCGTTAGGGTATCCAAGGCAAGAAGACACCCTCCGGGGTGTCTTCTTTTTGTATTGACGTTCTGGACCTAACGTTTTAGACTAAACCTAAATAATAATAACGTTAATACAATAACAAAAATAACAAGATGGAATCGAACGAAACGGGATATAAGTTAAACTCCACATTTACATGAGAACGTAGGGAACAGAACAGAAATAACCTGCTATTCCAAAGGAGGACTCCATCGATGAAGATCATTGCCGACAAACAATATATCTTTCAGGAAGGTCAGCCTTTTCAGAGCAGCCATGCTTCCACGGTTGCTGTTTTACCGGATGGAGCTGTGCTGGCTGCTTGGTTTGCAGGCCGGCATGAGAAGGCAAGTGATGTTGCGATCTGGATGGCAAGGCAGGAACAAGGATCATGGTCAGCTCCGCGTAAAGTCGCAGATGAAGAGGGCATCGCTCATTGGAACCCAGTACTGTATGCGCAGGGTGGTTCACTAATGCTGTTTTACAAGGTAGGGCACGAAATAACGGATTGGCATACCCGCATCATTCACTCCGGGGACGGCGGGCATACGTGGTCCGATCCCAAGGAACTGGTGCCTGGAGATATCGGTGGTCGTGGGCCGGTTCGCAACAAGCCTATTCAACTGGAGGATGGAATGATTCTGGCTCCGGCATCCATTGAACGATTGGACCGAGAGGGTTCAGGCAAACAGATCTGGGAGTCTTTTGTCGATATCTCCACCGATCGTGGGGAGACATGGACGAAGAGTGCGCATGTGCCGATGGACCTGTCCACCTATGTTGGGGCGGAGCACTGGTTTGCCAAGGGACTGATTCAGCCCACTCTGTGGTCTTCCGGCGGGAAGTGTGTGCATATGTTTCTGCGCAGTACCGAGGGGGCTGTTTTTCGCAGTGATTCGGATGATGGTGGATGGACATGGTGTGAAGCTTACCGTACAGGACTGCCCAACAATAATAGCGGAATTGATGCCACGTTGATGGAGAATGGCTTGCTTGCGCTTGTCTTCAATCCGGTCAGCGGGTATGCAACGGAGAGTCCTCGAACCCCGCTGGTGATCGCCTTTTCAGCGGATAATGGTCAGACTTGGGGTGATGAGTTTGTGCTGGAAAATATACCGGGGGAATACTCGTATCCGGCGATCGTGGCCAAAGGGAAGGAACTGTATGTCACCTATACGTGGAAGAGGGAGCGGATTGCGTTCTGGAAGCTGACCGTTAACCCATTACGATGAATAAGGACCGCGAAGGCACTAATGATGCGCTTTGTCGGTCCTTTATGTCATGGGGCGTGGACGGAACTGATTCGGTGAGAGTCCGGTACCACGCCGAAATTGTCTGGAAAAGTGACTGACGGAGTGATAACCGAGCTCATCCGCGATGTCCTCAATCGTTTTATTGGTACTGACAAGCAGTTGTTTTGCATGTTTAAGCTTCTTTTCCGTGACATACTGCCGAGGGGAAATGCCGTATATTTCTTTAAATATTTTGGTGCACTGGCTGCGGCTCAGATTCAGTTCTTCAGCCATTTGCGTGATGGAACCTTCGCTAGAGATCATGGTCTGCAGCAGCTCTTCGATTCGGTGAGCGGTATCCGCCTTATGCATGGTAGCTTCCGGTATGACATCCGGAATGTGCTCTGCTTCCTCAGATTGCAGCAGGATTATTTCCTGAATAATCAGGAGAATGTAGGCTTGCAAAGCCATCTTTTGAACCGAGGTCAAGGTTAGTCTGGTTGCAGAGTCTTTCTGGGGCACGGCAGAATTCGAAGACAAACTGTGCTTCATCTCGAGTTCAATCCTTGCCACATAAGCAGGCAGTTCAGTGGAAGCTGCTTGGTTGTGGGGAATAAGCCGATATTCACGCTGGCTCAGCGTTCTTCGCATCTCAGAATCATCAATATCGAAGTGAATATTGAAAAAGGAAAAACGCGAATGATCAATAGGTTCAATTTTGCCTATAGATTCGTTGGCACAAGCACAAGCATTCTCCATCAGGTGTCTGGCGCCTGCCCGGATGAATAACCAGTCTCCCGGACCCAGCAGAATTTCATCCGTGCCGATCTGCAGTCTGCCCTCTCCGGATTGGCAGTATAGGACTTCATATAAATGGTGATGGTGCTTCGGATAGACCCAGCCGGGTGATTTCCTGCCAAAATGACATCCTGTAATCTGCAGTGTGCTCGTCATATTTGGAAAAACCACATCCGTATCCATGGGATCACCGCCTCATTATTGTTGTAACAGATTATACCATCCGGCCAGTGAGCACAAAAGGTCAAAAAGCAGGACGTTTTGTGAATGGTGAGATGTCTTGGGGACTTATATATTGGAAGAAACGAAGGGAGCCGCCATATGAAAAGACAGCCCATATTGGAAGTGATCGCTATGGATGCGGCAGATGCCAGGGCAGCTGAGCAGGGTGGGGCAGATCGGATTGAGCTGGTTTCAGCCATGTCTGAAGGAGGACTTACGCCCAGCTTAGGTGTTATTGAGCAAGTGGTGTCCCGAGTCTCCATTCCGGTGTATGTCATGATCCGTCCTCATAGCCGCTCGTTCCGCTATAGCGCTGAAGACATTGGCGCCATGGCCCGGGATGTGCATGTGGCGAGAGAACTTGGAGCCTCCGGCATCGTGATCGGTGCCCTGACGGAAGAGGGGGAAGTCGATCTGTTATCCTTGCAAGCTTGTACAGTCGAAGCTCAGGGGCTAGGTGTTACATTTCATCGTGCCATTGATGCTAGCGCAAGCCTGACACGGGCGCTTAAGTCCATCAGCACAGTAGGCTCGGTAGAGCGCGTACTGACATCCGGAGGAAAACGGACAGCGCCTGAAGCCATGCCCGAATTGAAACAACTTCAGGAACTGGGGCAAGAGATGGAGGTAACGGTTATGGCAGGCTCAGGGGTAACCATAGACCGGATTCAAACCTTGGTAAGGCAAACAGGTATTGCAGAAATACATATGGGATCAGGCGTGAGACATGAGAGCAGCTTCCAGCATCCCATTAATCCCCGATTGGTCGCAGAAGCCAAGCGGCAGTTGTTAAGTGCAATTCAATCCAACGAATGACGGGAGTGTTACCCATGAATCATGGACTGCAAACAGCTGATTGGATCAAGGCTGCAGCGCAGGTCACACCATCCGAGCGCCAGCTGAAGTGGCAGGAGATGGAGTTTTATGCATTTATTCATTATACGGTGAATACATTCACGGATCGCGAATGGGGGACCGGCGAAGAAGATCCGGCCATCTTCAATCCTTCGGAGCTGAGCGCGGAGCAATGGGTGCAGGCATGCAAATTCGCTGGAATGAAAGGACTAATCTTAACCTGCAAGCATCATGACGGGTTTTGTTTGTGGCCAAGCAAGGTCACGAAGCATACCGTCGCAGCCAGCCCATGGAGAAATGGCACAGGTGATCTGGTAAAAGAAGTGGTCGAAGCCTGCCGTAAGGGCGGATTGAAGTTCGGAATATATCTGTCCCCTTGGGATCGCCATGAAGCATCGTACGGGGATTCGGAGAGGTATAACGAATTTTTCCTCCATCAGCTCCGTGAGCTGCTCACGAAT
Source organism: Paenibacillus xylanilyticus (assembly GCF_047246825.1). Taxonomy (GTDB): domain Bacteria; phylum Bacillota; class Bacilli; order Paenibacillales; family Paenibacillaceae; genus Paenibacillus; species Paenibacillus xylanilyticus_B. Next base: position 80,454 of record NZ_JBFOLB010000008.1, read on the forward strand.
TATGGCGACATCTTCTGTGTATGGTTTGACGGGGCATGCGGCGAAGGTCCGAATGGCAAAAGGCAGGTCTACGACTGGACAGCTTACTATGCTCTCATTCGTGAACTCCAGCCGGAAGCTGTGATCTCGGTATGTGGCCCGGATGTCCGCTGGTGTGGTAATGAGGCGGGGCATACGCGAGACTCGGAATGGAGCGTTGTGCCGGCGCATATGCAGGATAATGAGAAGATCCAGGAGCAATCTCAGCAGGTGGATGATGGAGAATTTGCCCGAAGGATCAATACGCAGGACAGGGATTTGGGAAGCAGAGAGGTCATCCGTACCCAAGGCGATCCATTGATCTGGTATCCTGCCGAGGTCAATACATCGATCCGTCCGGGATGGTTCTATCATCCGAGTGAAGATAATCAAGTCAAAACGCTGGAAGAGCTGCTTACCATCTATTACGGCGCAGTGGGGGGGAATGCCAGCTTTCTACTCAACCTGCCGCCGGACACGCGTGGTCTCATTCACGAACAGGATGTGAAACGGCTGCAGGAGTTGGGAGATGTCCTGCGCACCACATTTGAGGATAACCTGGCGTTGCAGGCGTTGGCTAAAGCATCAGAGACGATGGACGAACAACATGCAGTATCGGAAATGCTGACTGAACAGCGAGATACGTATTGGTGTCCTCATGAAGGAACAGAACAGGCGTGGATTGAGATTGATTTACAGGCGGAAAAGACGTTTGACCGGGTGGTGCTGATGGAGCATATCCAGACAGGTCAACGGATTGAGCGCTTTACACTGGAAGTTTGTAGTGACGATGGCGTCTGGAATGAGGTCTACACTGGAACGGTTGTGGGATATAAGCGAATCTGTTGTTTTACGAAGGTCGCATCAAGAAAAATTCGGCTGACCATTCATGAATCACGATGGTGTCCTACGTTATCTGGACTGGGCATATATCTGAGCGAGCGGGGAGGGACGCAGTATGGCGGTTCTGACGTATAAAGGATCACAATTCATTTATGATAACGAGCCCATTCAAATTTATTCAGGAGCCATTCATTACTTCAGGGTGGTCCCTGAATATTGGGAAGATCGACTGCTGAAGTTGAAAGCTTGTGGCTTGAATACAGTGGAAACGTATGTGCCGTGGAATTTCCATGAACCGCAGCCGGGGCAGTATCGTTTTGAGGGTATGGCCGATCTGGAACGTTTTATTCAAATTGCAGGAGATGTGGGTCTATATGTGATTGTTCGCCCGAGTCCTTACATATGTGCCGAGTGGGAGTTCGGAGGATTGCCTTCCTGGCTGCTCGCGGATGATGAAATTCGCCTTCGATGTCATGATGCGAAGTTTCTGGCGAATGTGGATCGTTATTATGATGTACTTTTGCCCAAATTGAAACCGCTCCTTAGCACCTATGGCGGGCCAATTATTGCGATGCAGATTGAAAACGAGTACGGCAGCTTCGGGAACGATGCTGATTATTTGAAATACTTGCGTGATGGCATGGTGCGACGCGGCATGGATGTGCTGCTGTTCACCTCGGACGGACCGACAGACCCTATGCTGCAGGCCGGATCGGTACCGGGGCATCTGGCTACAGTCAATTTTGGATCAGGGACAGAGGGTGCCTTCGCCAAGCTGCGTGAATATCAGCCAGATGAGCCTTTGATGTGCATGGAATACTGGAACGGCTGGTTCGACCACTGGGGAGAGTCACACCATACCAGGGAAGCTGCAGATGTAGCTAGTGTGTTTGAAGAGATGATTCAAGCAGGAGCTTCGGTCAACTTCTATATGTTTCATGGCGGAACGAATTTTGGATTTTATAACGGGGCGAACTGTCAGCAAAAGGATCAATATGAACCTACCATTACAAGTTACGACTACGACTCGCTGCTCAGTGAGTCCGGGGAGCCGACAGCGAAATTCCATGCCGTGCGTGAGCTCATTGCTCGTTATAGCGACAGGGAACTGGGAGACCTTGTACTGCCTGAACCGAAGGGCAACATCGCTTATGGGCGAGTGGAGTTGACGGAACAGGCTGGACTGCTGAGACAGTTGGGCCGGTTATCCGTTCCGATTCAACGGACCAATCCGGAACCAATGGAGAAGCTCGGTCAGGATTATGGCTTTATTTGTTATCAAACCCGGATATCCGGCCCGAGGGAGCGGCAGGAGCTGGTGGTTCAGGAGGTGCGTGACCGTGCACTGGTGTTTGTTGATGGACAGATTCAGGGCGTTCTGGAGCGCGGAAATAAAGCATTGTCGGTATCGTTCGAAGTGCCTGCAGAGGGTGCGGACATATCGATCCTTGTTGAAAATATGGGGCGAATCAATTATGGCCCGTACCTGAGAGATCCGAAGGGGATTACGGAGGGGGTGCGGCATGGCTTTCAATTTTTGTTCGATTGGACGATTCATTGTCTGCCGCTGACGGATCTGTCAGGCTTGCAATTCAGCAGTGCATCTTCTGAAGGACAGGGGCCAGCCTTTTATCGGGGGAGCTTTCAAGTAGGTGAAGTGAAGGATACCTTTCTGCGTCTGGACAGCTGGACCAAGGGTGTTGTTTATGTAAACGGGTTCAATCTGGGGCGCTACTGGGATCAAGGACCGCAAAAAACGTTGTATGTGCCTGCTCCGCTTCTGCGCCAAGGTGAAAATGAAATCATTTTATTCGAGCTTCATAAGACGACCGATCAGGCAGTAACGTTTGTAGATACACCGGATCTGGGCTAGGAAAGGGAAAATAGCATAGCAAACGATTATTGAGAATTGTCGTGTCCGCCGGAAAAAGGTATACGTTGGGTATGGACATCGACTACAGGAGAGGATGAGGAAAAATGAAAGTTGGACTCAGCACCTACAGTCTGCAACAGGCACTTGATCGCAAAGAGCTGAGCGTGCCGGATGCCATTCGATTTATTGCCGATCAGGGCGGGGAACATGTGGAGATTGTACCGATGGGATTCAGTCTGATCGACAATCGGGAGATGATTGATGAAATTAAAAATACGGCAGAAGAAGTTGGGATCGACATTTCCAATTATGCCATCGGTGCAAACTTTGTTGTTCAGGAAGACGCCGAAGCGCTGGAACAAGAGATTCAGAATGTGATGCGACATGTGGATGTGGCTGCCGCACTGGGTGTTAAGCTGATGCGTCATGACGTGGCATTCCGTCCTGCAGAAGAGGGGACTGTAGCGCAGTTTGAAACGGATCTGCCGGTTTTGGTGAAGGCCTGTCAGCGGATTGCCGATTATGCAGCAGGCTTCGGAATCACAACGAGTGTGGAGAACCATGGTTATTATGTGCAGTCCAGCGAACGAATTCAGCGTTTGCTGCATGAAACGGCACGGGAAAACTTCAAAACCACGCTGGATGTCGGCAACTTCCTCTGTGTGGATGAAGATCCGGTGAGTGCCGTAAAAAATAACATCCCATACGCGTCAATCGTGCATGCCAAGGATTTCTATTGGAGATCTTCCTATCGAAATCCTGGCGAAGGCTGGTTCCAAACCTCGCACGGCAATTACCTGCGCGGTGCAATCGTGGGCCATGGTGATATCGACATGCCTGAGGTGTTCCGTGTGCTGAAGCAATCCGGGTATGACGGATATATCTCCGTTGAATTTGAAGGCATGGAAAATTGCAAAACCGCCTCGCGTATTGCAATGGATAACGTCCGCCGCCTATGGGAAGAGGCATAGTGCTGAGTACTTGTTTTAAATGAAGGTATGAATTACACAGAGCAACGGAGAGGGCAGAAAAAAACCTGAAGAAGCGAAGCTACAAGCTTTCTGCAAGAAAGCTACTTCGTAAGCATTAACTCGCCTTTATCCCAGGATTCGCACCTTTATAGAAAGTGGATTGAGGAATCCGGGGATAACAGCGATCGGAAGGTTGTTCTGCCAGCGTAGTGGTAGAGTGTCAATAATCATTTATTTATGGAGGGATCAGCACAATGTCCAAATTGAAAGTCGCCGTCATCGGTGCCGGATCAATATCCGATTGCCATTTGCAAGCCTATGCCAGCAATCCTGAAGTTGAAATATACGCCATATGCGACCTGAATGAAGCACGTGCCACAGAAGTGGCAAAGCAATATGATGCACCTCACGTATTTACCGACTACAAGGAACTGCTCGCACTGCCCGAGATCCATTCCGTCAGCATCTGCACATGGAATGACTCCCATGCGGAGATCAGCATTGCCGCACTGGACGCAGGCAAAAACGTATTGTGTGAGAAACCGCTTTGCCAAACGGTAGAGGATGCACTCGAAGTGGAGAAAGCTGTTCATCGCAGTGGCAAGCTGCTGCAGGTTGGTTTTGTGCGCCGCTATAGCAACAATGCACAAATTCTGAAGAAGTTTATTGATGCGGGTGAGCTGGGTGAGATCTATTACGCCAAAGCGTCCAGCCTGCGTCGCCTCGGAAACCCGGGCGGCTGGTTCTCGGATATCAATCGTTCGGGCGGCGGTCCGCTGATTGATATTGGCGTACATGTCATTGATATTTGCTGGTATCTGATGGGCAGACCGAAGGTGAAATCTGTCTCTGCAAACGTGTCCAATCGACTTGGGAATCGTGCCAATATCAAAAATCTGTCATTCTACAAGGCCGCAGACTATGACGCAGAACAGAACACGGTCGAGGATATGGCAAATGCCCTGATTCGTTTCGAGAACGGTGCGAGTCTACTCGTGGACGTCAGCTTCACGCTTCATGCGAAAGCGGATGAAACCTCGGTCAAACTATATGGTGACAAAGGCGGTGCCGAGCTGGAACCGGAAATCTCGATCATTGGCGAGAAATTCAATACTATTTTGAACATGACCCCACAGGTGGATTTCAAATCATTCGATTTCATGGGTTCGTTCCGCAATGAAATTAACCACTTTATCGACAGTACGCAGGGCCGCAAAGAAACGCTTAGCCCGGTAGAGGACGGCGTCGAAGTGATGAAAATGCTCTGTGCCATCTACGAGTCAGCACGTGAGGGACGCGAAATTTCACTGTTATAGTGGCTCCGTGATCGGAAGAAGAGATCACATTCAAAGTAGCCAGGGTTCATCATGCCTGTGTTGTCGAACTAACGTCTATGCAAACGGAGAGTGTAAAAACTAAAGGAACGAAATGACGAGACTTAATATGTCTTTCTTAGTTGAACTAAACCGTTACACGTTAACGGAGAGGGCAGAACCAATCTGAAGAAGCGAAGCGCTCGCGTTTATCCCCAGATTTTCCCTTTGGAAAAAGGGAGTCAAAAAAATCTGGGGATAACAGCGATCGGAAGATGGTTCTGACCGCGCAGTGGCCCAGTGTAAAGCTACTTATTCAGCTTATGACATCTAATCCAAAGGAGATGAACGGGATGAGCGAAACCAAAGACGTGGTGCTGGAACAGGAAGAACAGGTCGTCGAAGCCGGGGTACACAATTTTAGCAAAGAGGATGAATGGGTCAAGCCGGAAGATCCGCTGCTCCTTGAGCGGCTGGAGTGGTTCAAGGACCAGAAGCTGGGGCTGATGATGCACTGGGGGCCGTATTCCCAACTTGGCCTCGTGGAGTCCTGGGCGCTGAGCGATGAGGACGGCGATTGGTCGCGCGATGACATTGACTGGACGGACGACATGGAGCATTTCAAGCGGGAATATTTTGATCTGAACAAAACCTTTAATCCGATTCGCTTCCAGCCCGAGGAATGGGCACAGATGGCGGCAGACAACGGCTTCAAATATTTTCTGTTTACCACCAAGCACCACGATGGTTTCTGCATGTGGGATACCCATACGACAGATTATCGCATCACGGGCAAGGACACGCCTTTTCATACCCATAAATATGCGGACATCTGTAGAGTGTTATTTGACGCTTTTCGGGCCAAAGGACTTGGCATCTCGGCGTATTTTTCCAAAGCGGACTGGCATACCTCGTATTACTGGGCACCGGGCATGGAGCGTGGACGTCATATGTGGCGCGGGCCATCGTATGATCCCCACAAGTATCCGTGGCTGTGGGAGAAATTCGTGGAGTTCACACATGAACAGATCATGGAACTGCTGACGAACTACGGCCGGATTGAATGTCTATGGCTGGATGCAGGCTGGGTGCGTGAGGGTCGTCACGGCCAGGATATCAGGCTTGGAGAAGTCGTGGAGCGAGCGCGTCAGACCACACAGCCATGGCTCCTGTCAGCAGATCGTACGGTAGGTGGACCATATGAGAATATCGTCACTCCCGAGCAGACCATCCCGGAACATCCGATGAACATCCCTTGGGAGAGCTGTATCACGGTGGGCAATTCCTTTGCTTTCGGATTCGATGATCAGTATAAATCGGGAAGACAGCTGGCGCATATTTTACTGGAAGTGGTATCCAAGGGCGGCAATCTGGCGCTGAATGTTGGACCGCAGCCGGATGGTCGTCTTCCAAAAGGTGCAGTAAGGGGCATCAAGGCACTTGGTGAATGGCTCGCTGCCCACGGAGAGGGGATCTATGGAACCCGGATATGCGGACCTTACTTTACAAAGGATTGGGCCTTTACGCAGAAGGAAGATATCAACACTGTGTATGCCTTCCGTTTGTATAGAAACGAGAACGAAGCAGTACAACCACAAGTCATCATTCCCTATTTGGAAAAGGTAGAGCGCGTCGAACTTGTTGGCTCCAATGACGTAATTTCGTATCAGCAGACAGAGAATGGACTTGTTGTCGATCTTCCGCCATCTGCTGTTTCTGGCACAACACCAATCACGCATACGTTCAAATTGTTAACAAGCGGGTAGAACGGCATGTGAATTCCGGGGGAGCAATCAGGGCCTCCGGGATTTTTAATTTAAACATATGGAGGTGGGATTCCTGATAATAAGGGCACGTAAACGCTTGTGCCGCAAGGGTTTATAGAATATGGAGAGGTGGGAGAAAATTACGAATTGATAAGAAAACAAGGTTCCATGTACTATCGAATTAAGAAAGCGCTACCTGACACTATTACTAACACAGTTAGCGCGACGACATCAATATGAGCGAAAAAAAGGATGTTTAAGAGAAGTGAATGTAATGTATTATTACACTTGAGGTGTAGAAGGAGTGACGCAAATGAGTCGAGCTACGGAAAGCATACCCGCCAACCTGGAACTCCAGCAAAGGAATTATGTGGAGCCCAAAAGGCAGCATCCATTCATCAAAAGCCTCAAGAAGCATTGGGAGCTCTATCTGCTCGTTCTGCCCCCCGTGTTGTATCTGTTGATCTTCAAGTACATCCCCATGGTCGGAGTCCAGATCGCTTTTAAGGATTTTAGTGTAGTCAAAGGAATCTGGGGAAGTCCGTGGGTCGGATTCAAACACTTCGAGGCATTCTTCGAGTCCCCCAACTTCTGGCTCCTGATCAAAAACACGATCGGCATCAGTTTCTACTCTCTGATTGCCGGATTCCCCATTCCGATCCTGCTTGCGCTGGCGCTGAATGAGATCCGAACGGGTTACTTTAAGAAGACCGTGCAGATGGTCACCTACGCTCCGCATTTTATTTCCACGGTCGTGATGGTGTCCATTATCATTTTGATGCTCTCCCCGCATGTGGGTGTGGTAGACAAGCTGTTTACATTGCTCGGCTTCCCGATGACCAACTTCATGGGCATTCCGGAATACTTCAAATCGATCTATGTCTGGTCGGGTGTGTGGCAGGGCATGGGATATTCATCCATCATATATATTGCGGCCCTTGCTGGTGTTGATCCATCGCTGTATGAAGCGGCAAAGATGGACGGTGCTTCAAGGCTTCGGAAAATTTGGCACATCGACCTTCCAACGCTCGTCCCGGTCACCGTCATCATGCTGATTCTGAGTTTGGGCAGCATTATGGGTGTCGGCTTTGAAAAAATATATCTGATGCAGAATCCGCTCAACACAAGCGCTTCGGAGGTCATCTCCACGTATGTGTACAAGGTGGGTCTGATCGGTGCGAATTTCAGCTTTTCCTCGGCGGTCGGATTGTTCAACTCGATTATCAACCTGATCCTGCTGGTCATCGTCAACGGCATTTCCCGCAAAGTATCCCAGAACAGCTTGTGGTAAAGGAGGAGCTCATCCATGTTCAATCTGTTTAATCGTAACCGGATCAAGGATCCGCTCGGTGACCGCATCTTCATGACTCTCAACTATATCTTTCTGTTCGCCATACTGCTAACGGTATTTTACCCCCTCTTGTATATCATCAGTTCGTCATTCAGCTCTTCACGAGCCGTTACATCCGGCCAGGTTTGGCTGTTCCCGGTAGACTTTAACATCAAGGCGTACATCTCCATTTTCAAAAGCCAGCAGCTCATGCTCGGTTTTTATAACACAATCATTTATACCGTTGTAGGAACATTTATCAATGTGGCGCTTACCGTCATGCTGGCCTACCCGTTGTCACGCAAATCGTTCTACGGAAGAGGAGCCATTATCATTTTCATGATGATTACGATGTTCTTCGATGGCGGTCTGATTCCAACCTACCTCTTGATGAAGGACCTTCACCTGCTGGATACACGCTGGGCCATGTGGCTGCCAGGAGCGCTCGCGGTGTTCCAGGTTATCGTGGCGAGAACCTTCTTCCAGTCTTCTATTCCGGAAGAGCTCGGAGAGGCTGCGGAAATGGATGGTTGCCGGGATATACGGTATTTGATCAGCGTGGTTCTTCCGTTATCGAAGCCCATTCTGGCGGTCATGACGCTCATGTATGCCGTAGGTCACTGGAATGCATACTTTGACGCACTGATCTATCTGCGTTCCGAGAAGTTATTCCCCCTGCAGTACGTACTTCGCAATCTGCTCATCTTGAACGCAGCTGATCCGGCGATGCTCGCCAATACCAGCCAACAAATGCGGGATCAAGGGTTTGAGCAGGTGTTGAAATATGCATTGATCGTTGTCGCAAGTATTCCGATTCTGATCATGTACCCGTTTGTACAGAAGCATTTTGTCAAAGGGGTCATGGTTGGTTCCCTCAAAGGATAATCCATAGGAATGATGCCCGGCTAGCCTCTTGAAAGGAGGTGGAAGGAACACGCCGGCTTCCGGGATCGGTTTTAAACGAGTGCAGTAAATGAGTTGTATGCCAGCCGTTTTGAACAAAAAGGAGGAGTCAGATTGAGAAAATCTTGGATTTCGATGTTGTTTCTGGTCTTTGCTTCGATGGCTTTGTTGTCCGCATGTGGTTCCGAAGAATCGGGCGCAGGTAGCGATGGTAGCGGCGAGAGCGGTGGCCCTGTAACGATGACCTTCTTTGCCCCGCAAGGCAAAGCTCCCATGGAAGAGAATGAGTTCACCAAATTTATCGAAGACAAGTTCGACGTTACCCTGAAATGGGATCTGGCCCCAACAGACGCATTACAGGACCGCAGACAGTTGCTGCTGGCCAGTGGTGATTATCCCGAAGTGTTCCTTCACGGCAAGTTCACCACCTCAGACCTTCAAAACTATGGGAAACAAGGCGTGTTCCTTCCGCTGCAGGATCTGATCCAGGAGTATGGCCCGAATCTGACCAAGATCATGGAAGAGAAGCCATATTTCAAGGAAGCCATTACGGCTCCGGACGGCAACATTTATGCCCTGCCGATCTTCAATGAATGTTACCACTGTACGTATGCACAGAAATACTGGATCAACACGGAATGGCTCGATAATCTGGGTCTGAAAATGCCAACGACGACAGATGAACTCTACACTGTACTGAAGGCGTTCAAAGAGCAGGACCCCAACGGCAACGGCAAAGCCGATGAGATTCCACTTACGGGTGCACCGAACAAGTACGTATGGAATGGCAACATTGATGCCTACCTGATGAACAGCTTTATTTACAATGACAATGACAAATACCTGATCGTGAACGATAGCAAGGTTGATTTTGCAGCGAACAAGGAGGAGTGGAAGAAAGGGCTGGAGTACATGCACAAGCTGTATGCGGAAGGTCTGATTGATCCGGCTTCCTTCACGCAGAACGATCAGGCGATTGGACAGCTGGGGAATAAGGAAGGCGATGAAGTGGTTGGCTCCATTACAACGGCGCTGGTCAGCTATCTCGTGAACACTTATGACAAAGAGATTACTCGTCACCAGCACTGGGAGATTGTTCCTCCATTGAAAGGGCCGGACGGTGTGCAGACGACAGGCGCTACACAGAGCGTAGGTGAGTTTGAGTTTGCCATTACCAACAAAGCGACAGAAGCACAGCAGATTGCTGCCATTAAAATTGTGGATTACATGTTTAGTGAAGAAGGTGCACTGTACGCGGAGTACGGTCCAACAGAGGGTAAGGGATGGAAAAAGGCTGATGCAGATGAGAAAAACATCAATGGCGAGCCTGCCAAATACAGCTACTACAACCTGCCTGAGCGTGACCCGAATGTTATCGTTAACGAAAGCTGGTCCCAAATCGGAGCACATGACTTGTCCAATACGTTCCGCAACCTGTTCGCAGAAGGTCAGAATCCGCTAGAGGCAGAGGGTTACGGTACTCGTCTGGCTCAAGCGACCAATGTGTATGAACCTTACGCACCAAAAGAAGTGTATCCGGCGAACGTATTTATCCGTCCGGAGGATACGGAATCGGCTGCACAACTCACCACTGCCATTAAGGATTATGTGCAGACCAATATGGCGCAGTTTATTATCGGCAGCAAGAGCATTGATAAGGAATGGGATTCATATGTCAAAGGCTTCGATGGTCTGGGACTCAGTAATTATCTTGAGATCTACCAGCGTGCAATTGAGAAGGATCAATAATAGTTGAGGAATGCAAGATCGAGACTGTCCCGATGTCACCCGTGACCGGGACAGTCTTATCCTTTGACAACCCCACTTCCTCCGATATCATACAGATTATTTATAGAAAGTTAACGACCAGAGCGAGTGGTTGTCGTCACACGTATAAACAGTGGTGGGGGGACCTTGGGGATGAACAACAATTGGTTTAGACGTTTGCTGCTATCGTATCTGCCCGTTTTCTTTATTGTAACTACAATTCTATTCATTATCTTCTTCCAGATTTTCAACGAACAGAACCGCAAAGAAGCGCTAAAGGCCAATGAATTTTTGGCTTCGCAAGTGACGCAATATTTGGATAATTCGCTGCGTTCCATTGACTTCAAGGTGCTGCGCGAGATTTTAACCAATTCCAATCTGAAAAATTATTACGCGGTAACCGGAAGCGATGATGTATATGCCGGAATCCAGGCCATCCAGGTTATTGACGAATTGAAAATAGAATATCCGCTGATCGATTCCATTTATATGGTCCGGTACAAGGATGACAAGGTGTTCAGCAACGGCAAGCCCGTACCTATTGAAGAATTTCCGGATGCAGCATTTATTGAAGACAGCCGGGCTGCAGAAACGCAGAAATGGGTTGGTGGGAGAACCTTTAAGGCCTTTCCTACAGAGGAAGGGAAACAGGTAATTACGCTGATCCGCGGGGTTGGCAATGGGAGCGGCCTAATTGTGGTCAACGTTGATCTGCAAACGCTGCAAAAGTCCATCATGCAGATGTATGATCCCGAATTCACTTTCGTCAACATATTCAATCGCTCGGGTGGCAATTTGTGGGATGGTGGCATGGCAGAAGAGCCCGCAGCAAAGGCCTCTTCCGGTGAAGTCTTCTCCGAATTTACATCCAGCTACAGCGGGTGGAAGGTGCAGACGGGTCTGAACAACGGCAAAGTCGTCAAATTTGCCCTGAAGTTCTACAATATCTGGTTTGTGTTCGCGGTGGCTGTTGTTCTGATTGGGGTCGCATGGGTGATCTATGTAACTCGCAGAAATTATAAGCCGATTCAGCAGATTGTCACGTTAATCGAAACCGTTGCTTCACAGAAACAGCCAGGCATAACTTATGCCAAGGAGAACGAGTTCCGTTTCATTCAGACAACGCTGGAACAGATGATTGACCAGACGAAGCAGTATCAGGAGGAGTACGAAGAGAATCTGATTTTGAAGAAAAAATACTTCTTTCAGGAGCTGTTGGAAGGAACGAAGGAATTCACTGATGATGAGCTCGCAGCCGAGATGAACAAGTTCAACCTCCCGCGTTTGGATGACAGATGGACTGTAATGGTCGTGGAGATTGATCGCTATTCCCGCTTTATCGAAGAATACCATGTGCAGGACCAGTCTCTTCTGAAATTTGTATTATCCAGCATCCTGCAGGAGAGCGCCCGCAAGGAAGATACCGAGGTCTGGGCCGAGTGGATCTCGGACCATCGCCTGTATGCCATCTTATGGTTGCCGGAGACGACACAGCCGGAGGAAAGCGAGCGCAGACTGTTGTCCGGTTACCTGGATCAGGTTGAGCAGTATCTGAACTTCACGGTGACCATTGGAATTGGGCGGGTGGCCGTCGATCTGCGCGGCCTCAGGGCTTCCTTCAAGGAAGCAATCCGTGCGCTGGATTACAAAGCCGTATTGGGTTTGAACCGAATCATTCCGTGTGGGGATGTACCAAGTTCAACCAATGACGTGTATGAGTTTCTAAGGACGATATCCCTGTTAGTGCAGGCGATGCGGCTGTCTGATGACGATTGGGAAAAGCATTTTGACAGGCTGTTTGAACAGATTCATGCTTCGGTGTTGTCCCGTCAGGAAATCTTGAACACGATCCAGCTGCTGTTCCAACATGTGAACCGTGAATTTGCAGAGCTGCCGCGTGAGTACCACGAGCTGTGGGCCGAGGTCATGGGTCATCTGCTTCGCAATCTTGAAGATTGGGAGACGGCTGAAGATCTGCAGGAATTGTGCCGAGACGGGTTCCGAAAACTTGCCGAGCAGCTGCAGACGCTGCGTTGTACCAAGAAACACCGGACACATATTCTGGAGATTCGCAAGTATATCGAGGAGAATTATAACAATCCCGATCTGTCGCTGAATTATCTAAGTGATCTGTTCGATATTAACCCGAAATATTTAAGCAAGCTTTTCAAGGATGAGATTGGTGAGAAGTTTGTGGACCTGCTGATTAGCCAGCGAATTGAGAAGGCCAAGCAATTGATGCAGGAGACGGACAAGGCCATTCAGGAGATAAGTGAAGAAGTGGGATACACGAATTACAATTCATTCAACCGAGCCTTCAAGAACGTGGTGGGTGTAGCGCCGAGTGATTACCGAAAGGCAATTTGATACCAAGTGGAAAAACAGCAGCAAACCAAGCCAAATGCATAAGGAGAATGTGCACATGGATTATAGAGATGCTTCGTTATCTGTCCCCGAACGGGTACAGAATTTACTTGAGCAGATGACTACTGAGGAGAAAATCGGTCAACTGATCCAGCCGATGGGCTGGAAAACGTACCGGAAAGAATCAGATGGCACCGTGCAGGTTACGGAGGAATTCAAAGAAAATATCGCGCAGGGTGGCGTTGGTTCTCTCTACGGTGTCCTTCGTGCCGATCCGTGGACCGAAGTTACGCTGGAGACAGGGTTAACCCCAAGGCAGGGGGCGGCGGCCACCAATGAAATTCAGCGCTATGCGATTGAAAATTCGCGTCTGGGCATCCCGATTTTGTTTGGGGAGGAGTGCTCGCATGGCCATATGGCAATCGGGGCCACGGTATTTCCGGTACCGCTGACCGTAGGGAGCACATGGAACACGGAATTGTACCGCAAGATGTGTGAAGCAATTGCTGTGGAGACCCGCAGCCAAGGCGGGGCAGCAACCTATTCACCCGTGCTGGATGTAGTGCGTGACCCGAGATGGGGACGGACCGAAGAATGTTTTGCGGAAGATCCATATCTGATTGGCGAACTGGCCGTGGAAGCGATCAGGGGTTTACAGGGAGACCGGCTTGATTCTGACCGGACAATTATCGCAACGCTGAAGCATTTTGCGGCTTATGGAAGTTCCGAAGGCGGACGCAATGCGGCTCCGGTACACATGGGCCTGCGGGAGCTGCATGAAGTGGATCTGCTGCCTTTCAAAAAAGCGGTGGAAGCCGGGGCCTGCTCTGTCATGACGGCGTACAACGAAATTGATGGCGTGCCCTGCACGTCCAGTACGTATCTGCTGAATGATCTCTTGCGAGAACAATGGGGCTTCGAAGGTTTTGTCATTACCGACTTTGGTGCCATTCAGATGCTGGTCAGCGGACACAATACAGCCGAGAACGGGGAGCAGGCTGTAGCTCAATCCCTTCAAGCGGGTGTGGACATGGAGATGTCCGGATTCATGTACCGTAAACATCTGGCGCAGGCGCTGGAGCAAGGATTGATTCGTAATCAGGACCTAGACACAGCCGTATGGCGGATTCTGGAGATGAAGTTTAGATTGGGACTGTTCGAGCAGCCCTTTGTTGATCCGGACTTCGCAGAGCGGGTGATTGGGTGTGAAGAGCATGTGGAGCTGGCCAGAAAGGCGGCCCAGGAAGGGATTGTTTTGCTCAAAAATGAGAAGGACCTCCTTCCGCTAAGCAAGACGAATGTGAAGATCGCTGTACTTGGCCCGAATGCCAATCATACGTATAACCAGCTGGGAGACTACACCTCTCCACAACCGAGTGGACAGATCGTTACGGTGTTGGACGGCATACGCCGAAAGTTTGGTGCAGATGCGGACCACGTATTATATGCGCCTGGCTGCCGGATCAAAGGCGATTCCAGGGAGGGCTTTGCCCAAGCCCTCGCTTGTGCTGAACAGGCCGACGTGATTGTCATGGTCATGGGCGGATCGAGCGCACGCGACTTTGGAGAAGGTGCGATTGACCTGCGGACAGGTGCATCGGTTGTTACGGATGATCCGTGGAATGATATGGAATGCGGAGAGGGCATCGATCGTTCATCGCTAGATCTCATGGGTGTCCAGCTGGAACTGGTCCAGGAGGTTCATAAGCTGGGCAAACCCGTGGTTGTCGTGTACATTAACGGGCGGCCGATTGCAGAGCCATGGATCGATGAGCATGTCCATGCCATTTTGGAGGCTTGGTACCCGGGACAAGAAGGCGGCAATGCGGTTGCAGACATTTTGTTCGGGGAAGTCAATCCATCCGGGCGTCTGACGATCTCCATTCCCAAGCATGTGGGCCAGCTCCCTGTGGTTTACAATGCCAGACGTACCCGGGGCAAGAGATATCTGGAGATGGATCTGGAGCCGCAGTATCCGTTTGGTTTTGGACTCAGCTATACCGAATTCGAATATGATCATGTAAGGGTTGTTCCTGAAGTCATCCAGCCGGAGGGAGAGGCTGTGGTTCAGGTGGAAGTCACGAATACCGGAACGGTCGCCGGAGCTGAAGTTGTGCAATTCTATATAAGGGACGAAGCAGCTTCCGTCACCCGACCCGAAATATCTCTTAAGGGTTTTCGCAAGATTTATTTGGAGCCTGGAGAGACCCAAACCGTCACATTTCCCGTAAATTCGGAGCATTTGCAACTCATGAACTCCCGTCATCAGTGGGTGGTGGAGCCAGGCAAGTTTCGCTTGATGGTTGGTCGCAACTCCAGGGAATGGAGTGCATGCAGTTTACAAGTGCAGAGTGAGGTGGGGCAAGCATGATTCGTATTGGGCGTTTTATAAAGGATATGGCTGAGCAGCAATGGTTAGAGAAGGTGGAGCTGCCAGAATGGCAGATGCAGAAGGCCAAATATATACGGCCTGGAGAATACCGGTTGGAGCAGGAAGAAGCCTCTGCCCAATCTGTGAATCCCCTTCACAGCACACACGGAACAACTTATTTCATGAGTAAGCTTCTTCAGATCCCGAGCGATTGGGAGGATCATGCGATTGGACTGACCTTTGAAGCTGGTGGTGAAGGACTGCTAAAGGTGAACGGCAAGCCGTATCACGGACTGGATCGCAATCATTGGCTGGTGCCACTCCCCAAGAGCCGGGTCGGAGCATCACCGCTGCTGGAGATTGAACTGTATGACCCCATTCCGGAACCACATGACCCACTGAATCGCCAAGCAGTCATTCAGCCGCCGATCCGTGGGATACGTGCAGCCCTGGTACATATTAATCGTCCCTTGCAAAGCCTGATGTACAGCGTTACGGTGCTTGCGGAATCGCTAAAGGCACTGCCGGAGAAAGACTTGAAGCGTAATCGGCTGGTTCGTGCCATCCATCAGGTTATGGATGAGATGTACAATGAGCCTAAGCGTTGGGTTGAGGGAGCGTGGGTACAGCGCTTCGAGCAGTCGCTTGCACAATCCGTACAGGAACAGGACCCGGAAGAACAACGGGATGGTTTCATGCATCTTGTCGGACAGTCACATATTGATATTGCCTGGCTCTGGCCTGTACGCGAAACGGTGCGCAAGTCCAGCCGTACCTTCTCCACAATGTGTACCTTGATGGACGAATACCCGGGGTTTGTATATTCACAGAGCCAGCCGCAGCTATATGCCTTCGTAAAGGAGCATTATCCGGATCTCTATGAACGGATCAAGGCTCGTATTGCCGAAGGTCGATGGGAGCTCGTCGGTGGCATGTGGGTAGAGCCTGATCTGAACATTCCGAGTGGTGAGTCTCTGGTGAGGCAAATTTTGTATGGACAGAATTTCTATCAGGAGGAGTTTGGCAAACGCTCAAGCATCGAGTGGCTGCCGGATACGTTCGGCTACTGTGCTTCCCTGCCACAGATGCTGCAGCTCGCCAATATTCCGTATTTCATGACCACCAAGCTCAATTGGAACGACACGAACGCGTTTCCGTACGACCTGTTCGACTGGGTAGGCATTGATGGCACCTCGGTGCTGGCGTATCTCAACCATGGGGTGAATGAACATACGCGGCCCAAGGATGTGGATGAACACTGGCAATCCTATAAACAGAAGGATCTTCATCCGGAGCAAATGCTGCTCTATGGACATGGAGATGGTGGGGGCGGGGTTACGCATGAGATGGTCGAGTTCGCGGAGCGGGCCCAGTTCATGGTTGGGCAGCCGATCAGTACATTCAGTACAGCGCAGGCCTTTTTCGAAGGAATTTCAACCAACAATCCGACACTGCCGAAATGGCATGGCGACTTGTATCTGGAGCTGCATCGTGGAACGTATACGACTCATGCCCGAAATAAACGAAGCAATCGCAAGGCAGAGGTATTGTATCGGGACGCTGAGATTTGGGGGCAGTTTGCCGGGGCTCAGGCAGATTGGGTGAAGAGCACCCTGGATGAGGGTTGGAAGCTGATTATGCTTAACCAGTTTCATGATATTATCCCTGGTACGTCCATCCCGGAAGCATATGTCACGTCCACGGAAGAGTACACGAAGGTATTTGAACTGGGGACATCGGCTTTGGACAATACCCTCGGCCACCTTGCGGAGCGCATTGCAACAGAAGGATCAGACGGTGTGCCGTATATCCTTTTCAACAGTCTGGGCTGGGAGCGCGAAGAAGTGGTGACCATTAGCGGTGGAGCTGAGCTAAGTGGTTTGGCGGCGTTTGATCAGCAGGGGAACCGTCTGGATTGTGATCTGGTGCAAAAGGAAGACGTACTGATTCTGTCTGTTGCTATTCCTTCCATTCCGGCTTTTGGTTACACCACGATATGGCTTCGTTCAGACACGAATTCTGTTCCGGCTGTGTTAATGGATGAGACTTTCTCTTCCGTATGGGAAACGGAATTCTATAGGGTTGAATTTAATGAATCGGGCGAGATCACAAGGTGGTATGACAAATCGGTGCAGCGGGATTGGCTGAAGCCGGGGGACAAGGCGAATGAGCTGCAATTTTTCCATGACAAACCAACTTACTGGGATGCCTGGGATATTGATCCCCGGTTCGAATCTCAGCTTGCAGGCAAGGTGCAACTGATCTCGAGAGAGATCGTACAGCGAGGAGCGACCAAGGATGTACTGCGGTTTCACTGGAAGCTGAACGATTCGGACATCAGCCAGGATATCGTGTTTTATCGTTACCAGCGACGGGTCGATTTCCAGACGAAGGTCAATTGGAAGGAAAGTCATAAGCTGCTGAAAGTTGCCTTTCCGGTGGATCTGGTAGCTGCTAAAGCAACGTATGAAATCCCTTTTGGTGCGCTGGAACGGCCGACACATAACAACACGAGCTGGGAACAGGCACAGTTTGAGGTTTGCGGGCATCGCTGGGCAGATGTCTCCGAAGGGAATAGCGGCGTAAGCCTGCTGAATGATTGCAAGTATGGATACGACATCAAGGATCAGACGATTCGCCTGTCCCTGCTGCGTGCTCCGAAGTGGCCGGACGAACATGCTGATCAGGGAGAGCATGAATTTACGTATTCATTATTGCCCCATGAGGGGGATTGGCGGACAGCTGGGGTCGTTCGTCGGGCGATGGAGCTGAATCATCCGGTACAGACTGTTGCAGCAGGGCGACATGCGGGCGTATTACCTGCTGAACATGCCTGGATTGAGTACCAGAGCGAGCATGTCATTTTGGATACGGTTAAGGCTTCAGAAGATGGCTCGGGAACGGTACTTCGTTTCTATGAATCGTCAGGAGGTCGGGAGACGGTGCGGGTTCAGTGGAGAGATGAGCATGTGAAGGCATCCATGATCAATCTGCTAGAGGACGAAATCGAACAACTGGCTTCTCAGGATGGCACATTCGAACTGACGTTTAAACCATATGAGATTAAATCGGTGAAGCTTGTATGCGTAAATTGAGGATAGACGGGTATAGCGATGACAACGTAGGACATACACGTAAGTAGAATACTGTAACCAAGTTGCTTTATCGATGTGACGGCGATTCGTACTTTAGTTATGATTAGGTAGAGTCGCTTCTCTACCATTTGCGAGCATATTTTGAAGAAGGGCTTGCAGTATCCTGGTTTGATAAAAATCGAGTTCAGCGGGAGGGCATGACATGACATTAACGAACAAGATCGGTGTAATCGTGGACAGCTTCGGAGTAGGTGTACGTGAAGGGCTGAATAAAGCCAAGGATGTGGGTGCAGAAGGGGTGCAGATCTATGCCGTCAAGGGAGAGATGGATCCTGAAAACTTGTCGCCTGCGGCACGCAAGGAGCTAAGAAGTTACATTGATTCTCTGGGTCTGGAAATTTCAGCATTGGTTGGCGATCTGGGTGGCCATGGATTTCAAGTGAAGGAAGATAATCTGTGGAAAGTGGAGAAGTCCAAACGAATCGTTGATCTCGCTCTTGATCTTGGCACCAATATCGTTACGACCCACATTGGAATTGTTCCACATGACCCTGCATCAGAAGTGTATGCAACACTGCATGCAGCTTGTGAAGAGCTGGGCCAGTATGCCAAAAGTGCTGGTGCATACTTTGCGATTGAGACAGGACCGGAGACGGCAGCCGACTTAAAGAGATTTTTGGATACCCTCTCGACGAACGGGGTTTCGGTCAATTTTGACCCGGCGAACATGGTGATGGTGACCGGCGATGATCCGGTCCAAGGTGCTCGTTTGCTAAAGGACTATATCGTGCATACCCATGTGAAGGATGGCGTGCGCCTGAAGGAAGTGGATCCAAGGGATGTATATGGTGCGGTGGGTTACGCGCCTATGGACCATGAGAAGATTGCCGAAATGGTATCGTCGGGAACATTTTTCCGCGAGGTGCCGCTCGGAGAGGGCGGTGTGGATTTTGACAGCTACTTTGCTGCCCTTCAGGAGATTGGTTACACAGGGTACCTGACGATTGAACGTGAAGTGGGCGACCAGCCTGAACAGGACATCCGCAAAGCAGTTGAATTCATCAAACAATACCGCTAGGGAGCTGAGAAGATGAAAGTGGGCCTGAGTACGTATAGCTTGTTGAACGATTTGAAGTCGGGAGAAATGACGGTTCTGGATGTGATCGACTGGATTGCGGCAAATGGTGGTGAGCATATGGAAATGGTCCCGTACGGCTACACGGTGGAGGATAACCATGAGCTTGCCGATGCGATCCGGGAGCGAGCGGCTTCCGCAGGCATTGAGCTGTCCAACTACTCGATGCCAGCCAACTTTGTACAGGAGACCGAAGAGGCGTTTGAAGAAGAGATGGCTCGGGTCAAAAGGCATATCGATGTGGTACACCGAATGGGTGTCAAACATATGCGTCATGACGTCACGGCATTTACTTTGCCAAAGGAAAACATGACCATTGCCTGGTTTGAGCAGCATCTGCCGCTCATGGTTCGAGGAAGCCAGATTATTGCCGATTATGCCGCGCAGTTTGGCATCACAACGACGATTGAGAATCACGGCTTCAGTGTTCAGGCGAGCGATCGTGTGCAGCGGGTGCTGCAGGCTGTGGACCGGCCCAATTTCAAAACCACACTGGATATCGGCAACTTCATGTGTGTGGATGAGAGTCCGATAATTGGAGTCATGAAGAACCTGCCTTATGCCTCTCTGGTGCATTTCAAGGACTTCTACTTCCGCCCGTATGACGAACATCCGGGGGCAGGAGAGTGGTTTACCACGTCCAATGGTAATTTCCTGCGTGGAGCCATTGTTGGACATGGGGATATTCCGATTCGCAAAATTGTAAAGCTGATCAAGGATTCCGGTTATGACGGAAACATCACGGTGGAATTTGAAGGCATGGAAGAATGCAAATCCGCATCCAAAATCGCCATGGACAACCTGCGCCGGTTTTGGGAAGAAGCATAAGCAATTATTCTATTTCATTGTCAGGGCCACTTTATATGGAAGTGGCTCTTTTGGCGCCTTTTTTTTGGCAATATTGATGCAGTCCTCATTGCTGAGCATACTCTCGCAAAGCTAACATAAATTGGTTCTATGTAAGGATGAAGTTACGATCATCACAAGTATGGTATACTTAATCTATTCAGCCTGGGAAAGTACTGGCTATGGATGGGAGAGATCGCTGATCTATGCAGGTATTCGAGGACTGGAATCAGAAGGTGAAGAAAACATTTAATGCGACAAACCCCGCGGTTGTACTGACGGTTTCGGAGGCAGGCAGTTTGCTCGGTTTATCCAAGGATCAAATGAAACTGTACGTGGATAAGAACAAGTTAACCAAGGTGCCAATTATGCGAAGCGTACACAGGTATCTGTTGCTGAAAAGCGAGGTTGACGACATCGTCAAAACGAATAAATCCATATGATCCTGATATCAGCCATTTTACCGACATATGTATCGGGAGAGTGGTTGTTTTTTTTGTAATTTGATGCAGGCAGCCTGGTCTAGAACAGGGGATAAGATGTGGGAGGAATGGGTGTTGCTTAAAAAAGGAAATACCTGCTTGTCAAAGGACAACCTGTCATATATACTCATGTCGCAAGCGGCATGAATGGTTTAAAAACATGAGCATAGGGAGATGAAAAACGCATGGCGATTAGTTTGAATGTGTATCTTGTAACGGATGGAAATGGACAGGAAGCAGTAGCGTTCTATAAAGAGGTATTTAACGCAGAAGTGTTGGCAATTCAGACGTTTGGTGAAGGTCCATCCAATCCGGACCATCCGATTCCGCCAGAAGCCAAAGATCGCATCATGCATGCTTCCCTGCAAATTGGAGGCTCTGTGCTCATGCTGTCGGATACGTTCCCGGGCATGCCCCATGTCATTGGTAACAACATTAGTGTTACCGTGAATACGGATACTGCAGATGAAGCCAAACAAATCTTCAATAGACTGCAAGAAGGCGGAGAGGTGAAAATGCCGATCCAGGAGACGTTCTGGAGCCCAGCCTACGGCATGGTTACGGACAAGTACGGTGTTCAGTTCCAAATTAGCTGTACTCCCAGCCAAGCGTAGCCATTGGTCTTTGATTTACCATTGAAAAAGCAAAGACCTTCAGTGCCTGATTTCATCATGCAAGCTGGAGGTCTTTTTGGGTTAGACTTGTTTCTGTATCTTGGACGGGTTGTTGATTTTATAGGGAACAGGATTTCGAGTCAGTTTCTTTTTAATCATTTTTGCTTCAAACGTAAGTACATCGCCAACTTCAAGCTCCTGCTTTTTCATCGTGGCACTGTGACTGGACCAGGCTTCGCCAATCTCAACGCGCTCAGGCTCGGTAATCGCCACTTCTTCATAGATGATGACTTCATCGTCATTATCAGAGAAGTGGTTGGGAACTGTTGTAAATTCCTTCACGACCGCAGTCATTTTTACTTTGCCTTCAGGCAGGTCAATCTTGACGGATTTGGCTTTGCTGGCCGTCTTCGCCTTCGGTTTGGCTTCACTGCTTGTCCCGCCTTGAGGCCCCACATATTCCTCGACCAGCCCATCCGGATCTCCCTTCAGGCCGGAATGGCTTCCTTCTTCATCAATATCCATGTCATTCAGATCGGATGGAATATCGTTTGAGTCAGACAATGGATCAGCGACCGAAACAGCTTCAGTGCGAGGCGTCACCTCTGTATTGGATGCGGCAGAAGGTTCATTTCCCTTCTCAGCTCCTGCTCCCGTCACGGATCTTACGTTATAGCTTGACGCCTGCATCTCTTTTAGATAAGAGGGGTGAATGCAGTGTTTCTGTTCATTATCCAGTTGAATGACTGCTGCCATGTGATCGACAAAGCCAATGATGGTACAGGGCACGTTGAGTCCGTTTCCTTTATAGTAGAAGGTTTTGAGCTTGGTTGCTTTTCCGGAAAGCAGGCCCCACTCCTGGCATTTTTCAATGAGCTCTTCATCGTTCTCGAAGGGGGTGTAATGCTGCGGTTCAATCATAAAAGCGTATGTCATATCGAAATTTCCGCCTTTCCAATCGGTTCTCCATTCATCGTTTCCAAATTACAATCAGTGTATCACAAATATATACCCGAGGATGCATATTATAAAAGCGCCCTCGCGGGCGCCTGTGATATAATTTGTTAAAGATAACGGGTGGGAGTCGCGGCGCAGCCTTCTGTCCAGAAAGGATGATCTGAATGGAGAAAAAAGTGAATCACCAGGCCCTTTGGCTTGGAGTGGGCGTTGCGCTTGGGGTCAGCATTGGTACGGCTACGAATCAGATTGCACTTGGCATTGCTTTTGGCGTGGCTCTCGGAGTTGTGATCGGTTCGGTGGTTAGCAAACGGACAAATGCTGGTATGGAAGATCTGCTAAGCGAACATGTCAGCGAACTCCGCAAACCAGACGACTGGGAAGAGGCGCTTCAACGTTCGGAAGATCATCCGGTGCTAATCCTGAAGCACAGCACGACTTGCCCAATCAGTGCAAGGGCATACAGAGAGTTTATGGCGTTTGTGGGCTCGAATGCGTCAGACCCGAAACAGCAGATGGACTATCATATTGTCAAAGTCATTGAAAATCGTCCGCTTTCCCGCCGTATTGCGGAGGAGACAGAGGTTCAGCACGAATCACCGCAGGTATTGCTTCTGGACCAGGGGCAGGTGATGAAACATACATCTCATGGCAAAATCACGAAAAAGAGATTGCTGCAATGGACGCAGAACCCCTTTGGTTAAAGATCATACCACCCGATAGACCCGTTTTCTTCAGCCCATGGCGAAGGAGCGGGTCTATTTTTACGCTTTTTTTACACCCTGGCAGGGATTTCTTTACCCCCTTTTTACAGCGTTCCGGTATAAGATTTTACACGTAGCAGGTTGGGAGAACGGTAGAGAGAGGGAGGAATGGTAACGGTGAACGATGCTGCGATGATCGGATTGGTTGTGCTGCTGTTCGTGGTGTTCTGGGGTTTCGTTAAATTCTGTGAGAGAGCCTAGGGCCTGGGGCCGGAGAGGGGAAGATGCATGTGACCGTCATTGGAGTGATTGTGCTGGCACTCGTGATCTATCTGGGCTACGTGCTGGTGAAACCGGAGAAATTCTGATTCATTCGGATCGTGATTAGGGAGGAACTATGGATATGGGTAGCGGTTTATTACAAGTGGCAGTCACACTGCTGATTATTATACTGCTGGTAAAACCGGTGGGGAGTTATCTGGTGAACGTATTCGGTGGTCAGCGAACCGGATTAGACCGGATTTTTGGCGGACCTGAGCGAGTGCTGTATCGATTGATGGGGGTTCGGGAGAATGAGTCGATGGGCTGGAAAAAGTACCTGTCGGCCGTGCTCATATCCAACTTCGTGATGCTGATTTTAATGTTTCTGGTGCTGCGGCTGCAGCAATTTTTGCCGCTCAACCCGGATGGCATCAGCAACATGCCTGCGGCGCAGGCGTTTAACACGGCTGTATCCTTCATGACCAACACCAACTGGCAGTCGTATACGGGCGAGAGTGCCCTCTCGTATCTGTCACAGATGCTGGCTGTGACGTTCCCGATGTTTACATCGGCTGCAACGGGATTTGCAGTGGCTATTGCGTTCATACGCGGATTGATAGGTCGTAGAGATGAACTAGGAAACTTTTATGTCGATCTGGTACGGTCGATAACGAGAATCTTTTTGCCGCTAAGCTTCATTGTGGCGTTATTTCTGGTCTTTCAGGGTGTACCGCAGACCCTGGCAGGGGCAGTGAATGCAACCACGCTGGAAGGTGCAGAGCAGACGATCACCCGCGGACTTGTTGCTTCGCTGGAGTCGATCAAACACATCGGAACGAACGGCGGCGGCTGGTTCGGAACCAATGCGGCACATCCTTTTGAAAACCCAACCGCGCTTGCGAATCTGGTTCACATTGTCTGCATGATGCTGCTGCCCACTGCGCTGGTGTATGCCTTCGGACTGATGGTGAACAACCGGAAGCAGGGCTGGGCGCTGTTTGCGGCGATGAGCTTTCTTTTTCTGGTGATGCTTACAACCGTATTTGTATCGGAATATCGCGGGGTGCCCGCACTGGATGCTGTCGGTGTTCAAGGCAACATGGAGGGGAAAGAGGTCAGGTTCGGGATATCCGAATCGGCGCTATTCACGGCAGTGACCACAGCTGCGACAACGGGATCGGTCAACAATATGCATGAGTCGCTCACTCCGCTCGGCGGAATGGTGGCACTGGCTGAAATGATGCTCAACAACGTCTTTGGCGGCAAAGGAGTAGGTTTGCTCAACGGATTGCTGTACGTCATTCTGGCTGTGTTTATTTCTGGACTGATGGTCGGACGGACACCTGAGTTTTTGGGCAAAAAAATCGAGGGGAAAGAAGTGAAGCTTGCATCGATTGCGCTGCTGATTCATCCCCTGATTATTCTGGCCCCCACTGCGCTGGCGCTCATGCGACCGGAAGCTGTGGCCTCGATCTCGAAATCAGGCATGCATGGCCTGACCGAGGTGCTCTATGCTTTTGCATCGGGGGCTGCCAATAACGGGTCGGCCTTTGCCGGACTGAATGCCAATACGGACTTTTACAATATCGCCATTGGTGTGGTGATGCTCCTGGGAAGGTACATTTCCATGATTGCCATGCTCGCCATAGCAGGCTCGCTGGCAACCAAGCGGATAGTTCCGTTAACAACGGGTACACTTCGCACGAATACACCCCTTTTTGCCGGAATACTGGTGATGATGATTGTTGTAGTCGGAGCGCTTACCTTTTTCCCGTCACTGGCGCTTGGACCGATCGCTGAGCATTTGGCGATGATCCGGTAATGGGCCGCGTGTGGAGAGGTTATGGAGAGTATAGGAAGGACGTCAAGCATGGAGGTGCACGAAGTTAATGGCAGCGATAGAGCGAAAGCAGGAACATAGGGTGGAAGGAATAGATCAGGGAACGTTTAAACCAACTGGCAAGGGTGCGGGAAAGGACAGTGCTCCCCAACATCATCGTCGTCAACCCAAGAGGACAATAAGCGGGGATATCGTGCGTCAGGCCTCTCTGGAGGCCTTCAAGAAGCTTAATCCGGTGGTCATGATCAAAAATCCCGTGATGTTTATCGTGGAAATCGGTACGTTCATCACATTGCTGTTATGTATCAATCCGGATCTTTTTGTTGCATCGGAAGCGGGTCGGGGATACAACATTGCGGTGTTTCTCATTTTGTTGTTTACCTTGCTGTTTGCGAATTTCGCCGAGGCGCTGGCTGAAGGACGAGGCAGAGCCCAGGCAGATACGCTGCGCAAGACAAAATCGGATACGACTGCAAGGCTGGTTCAGAAGGATGGAACGACCAAGCAAGTATCCGGGGCCCAATTAAAAAAAGGTGATATCGTCCGTGTGGAAGCGGGAGAACTGATTCCCACGGACGGTGAGATTATCGAAGGGTTGGCCTCCATCGATGAATCGGCCATCACAGGTGAGTCTGCTCCCGTCATTAAGGAAGCTGGCGGTGATTTCTCTTCCGTTACGGGAGGCACGCGGGTCACTTCCGATTACATCGTCATCCGTGTGCAGACCGATCCGGGAGAATCCTTTCTGGACCGAATGATCTCTCTGGTTGAGGGTGCACAGCGTCAGAAGACACCGAATGAAATTGCGCTGACCACCCTGCTGGCCGTGTTGACCCTGATCTTCCTGATTGTCATTCTGACGATGGTTCCGATGGCAAATTATCTCGGAATACAACTTGATCTCGCTACACTGATTGCATTGCTGGTTTGTCTGATTCCGACAACGATTGGCGGACTGCTGTCTGCCATTGGGATTGCGGGGATGGACCGGGTCACTCAGTTCAACGTACTCGCCATGTCAGGGAAAGCAGTGGAAGCAGCAGGGGATATTGATACATTAATTCTCGACAAAACCGGAACGATTACGTACGGGAACCGCATGGCATCCGAGTTTGTCCCCGTTCAGGGTGTGACTGTGCAGGAGATGACACGGGCGGCGCTGCAGGCTTCGGTGCGAGACGAGACACCGGAAGGGCGCTCCGTGGTGGAGCTTGCTGGCAAGCAGGGTGAGAGCTGGATGGAGCAGGAGTATGCAGGTGCGGAAAATGTGGAGTTTACAGCCGAGACTCGGATGTCCGGTCTCAACCTCGGCAGCGGAACACAGATCCGGAAGGGTGCAGTGGATGCCATCAAGCGCCATATTGTCTCACGGAGTGGGCGAATTCCGGCCGATCTGGATGACATCGCTAATCGCATTGCCAAGGCTGGGGGGACACCGCTTGCCGTTGCGATCGATGACCGGATTTACGGTGTAATCTATCTGAAGGATACGGTGAAGCCCGGTCTGAAGGAAAAATTCGCTGAAATGCGATCCATGGGCATCAAAACGATCATGTGTACAGGTGACAACCCACTTACGGCGGCTACGATTGCGCTGGAAGCGGGCGTGGATGACTTTATTGCTGAAGCGAAGCCGGAAGACAAGATTACTGCGATCAAAAAAGAGCAGCAGGCGGGCAAGCTCGTCGCCATGACTGGCGACGGTACCAATGATGCGCCTGCCCTGGCGCAGGCCGATGTGGGCCTTGCGATGAATTCGGGTACCATGGCGGCCAAGGAAGCGGCCAACATGATTGACCTGGACTCCGACCCAACCAAGCTGCTGTCGGTGGTCTCCATTGGGAAGCAGCTGCTGATTACACGCGGCGCGCTGACCACCTTTTCGATATCTAATGACATTGCGAAATACTTCGCCATTATCCCGGCCATGTTTATAGTAGCCATGCCGCAGCTCCAGGCACTGAATATTATGAATCTGGCGTCACCGCAATCGGCCATTCTGTCGGCACTTATTTTTAACGCAATCATTATTCCGCTGCTGATTCCAATTGCCATGAAGGGTGTGAAGTACCGGGCCATGTCAGCCGAGCGGCTGCTCGGACGTAATGTGTTGATCTATGGCGTGGGTGGCGTGATTGTGCCGTTTATCGGGATCAAGCTGATTGACCTGATCCTTTCGGGGCTTCATCTGGTGTGATACTAACCCATACAAATTGGAATTCCCTTTTACACGATAACGGAGAGGGCAGAAAAAACCTGGAGAAGCGAAGCGTTCGCCTTTATCCCCATATTTTCACCTTGGGAATTGTGATCAAAAAATCTGGGGGTAACAGCGATCGGAAGGTTGTTCTGACCGCGCAGTGCGCTAGTGTAAGAAATTGATTCAAATTTACCAATAACGAATTCAGGATGTGACTGATATGAAAACAATACTGCCTGCCATCCGCTTATCCGTTGTCCTTATGCTGCTCTGCGGCGTGGTGTATCCGCTGGTGACGACTGCAGCGGCGCAGCTGCTCTTTCCAGCCGAGGCTGGGGGCAGCCTGATTACGCAAAATGGGAAAGTCATCGGTTCATCGCTGCTGGCACAGGAAGTGACATCGCCGGCCATGTTCCAGCCTCGGGCATCAAGCGCAGGTTATGATCCAACTGCATCGGCAGGCTCCAATCGGGCCGTCGCCTCGGAGGAGTATATTGGCGAGATAACAGAGAAGGCGGCCCAGCTCAGACAGGAAAATCCGGCATTGCAGCAAATTCCTGCGGATCTGGTGACCGGATCAGGGTCAGGTCTCGATCCGGACCTTTCGCCAGAAGCAGCCAAGGCGCAGATCCCGCGGATTAGCCAGGCAACCGGCCTTAGTGAGCAGCAGCTCTCGAAGCTGGTGGAAGCTCACATTCAGGGGCGCCAACTCGGCATATTCGGTGAGCCGCGTGTGAACGTGACTGCGCTGAATCTGGCGCTGGCAGCAGAGCTGGAATAACTGCGGGAACGGGCCTGACCTCAAGGTGATTACGACATTGAACTGGTATTAAATATAGCCACAGGGTCAGAGCCCTATTTCATAATCAAAATGCAGCGATGTAAATGTGAATACTGTCCTTCAACTATACTTGGCCTTCTTCCGGGTTTCGGAGGGGGCTTTCTCCATTTTTGATCCAATGCATGGGAAGGGGGAATAAGCGAATGGGTGACGGCTTCAAGCGCAAATCGCCGGAGGACATTCTGAGGATGATTACGAAGCTGCAGCAGGGTACGCTCACCATCTATATCGGTCCGGTCAGCGGCTCTGGTAAGACATATCATATGTTAAGAGAAGGAAACACGCTGTGCCAGCAAGGCATTGACGTGGTCATCTGCGCTGTGTCGACCATGCAGAGACCCGAGACTGTGGAACAGCTTGGTGAGCTGGAACGAATTCCGAGTATCCATTGGCGCCGGCAGAGAGATGGCATGGAGATGAAGGATTTGAATCTGGAAGCCCTGCTGGAGCGTAACCCGGAAGTGGTGCTGGTCGATGGGCTGGCGCATAGAAACCGGGAGGGGGCACTTCATGCGACCAGGCTGGAGGATATTCAGTATTTGCTGCAACACAATATCAGCGTGATCACCACGGTGAATGTCTATGAGCTGGAGGGTTATACCCAACTGGCTCGCAAACTCACGGGCATTGCGGCTGAGCATACAGTTCCTGCGGGTACCCTTGAATTGGCGGATGAAGTGAAGCTGATCGATGTCACACCGGAAACGGTGTTGACTCGGCTTGCTGAAGGGCATCTGAAAGGTCACGAGGGAGAAGCTGTGTTCAGGCAAGGTAACTTGGGCATTTTACGGGAACTGGCACTAAAACTGGTTGCCGAAGGGGTCAATGAATCACTTCGTGAACACCGGGAAGAGATGGGGATCACCAAGACAACAGGCATCATGGAACGGGTTCTGGTATCGACCCAATATCACTGGAACGGATCCATCTACATTCGGCGGGGACAACAGATTGCCAAGAGACTGAATGGGGATTTATGCGTGGTGACTTTTCGCGACAGGAAGCAGGTGCTAACCAAGGAGGCTGCTGTTTTTCGCCGTAACATGATCAAGCTGGTGGAGAAGTTCGGAGGAGCATTCAAGGAACTGCCGGTCACACATCGTCGCAATATACCATCGACTCTGGCGCGTTATGCAGCTCAGCACCAGATTACCCGTATTGTAATGGGGCACTCGCGGCATACCCGCTGGCAGGAGCTATGGCAAGGTTCTGTCATCAATTCGCTCCTGCACAGATTGCAGGGGGTCGACCTGTTCCTGCTGGCAGATCGGACCGAGCTGGATGGTGAACGGGTGCTTCCGGCAAAAATGCCGGATACCCGGAGCACAACCTATCGAAGATTAAGTGAACAGGAAATGAAAAAACAGATCGGCCAAATTCGGCGTGGCCAATTCAAAGTGTACATCGGCGCAGCCCCCGGCGTAGGTAAAACCTATATGATGCTGCGGGAAGGAAATGATCTGCTCCGTAAAGGCATCGATGTCCGGATCGGCTTGCTGGAGACGCACAATCGGGCCGGGACGTTGGAACAGATTGGGCAGCTATCCGTTATTCCACGCATGAGTCGGACCTATCAGGGAGTAGCTCTGGAGGAGATGGATACGCAGGCTATTCTTCATCTATGTCCGGAAGTGGTACTGGTGGATGAACTAGCACATACCAATGTGCCCGGAAGTATACACCAAAAACGCTACGAAGATGTGCTGCAGCTGCTGGATGCAGGCATCTCGGTAATTACGACGGTCAACGTGCAGCATCTTGAAAGCCTGAACGATGCCGTGGAGCATATTACGGGCATTCGGGTCCGGGAAACGGTGCCCGATCAGATTCTGCAGATGGCGGACGAGGTACAGTTGATCGATGTCGCTCCACAGGCCTTGCGGCAGCGCATGCGGGAGGGTAAAATCTATGCAGCAGCCAAGGTGGAGCAGGCCCTTGCGAATTTCTTTCGCATCGGTAATCTGATTGCATTGCGGGAGCTTGCCCTGCGGGAACTGGCCGACGATGTGGATGAGCGGTTGGAAGCGCAGGAACGCAAAAGTGCACTCCGGGGTCCTTGGCGGAGACAGGAAGCAGTCTTTGTCTGTGTAAGCAGTGACAAACAAGCGGAGCGGCTAATTCGCCGCGGATTCCGCACCGCCTATCGGTTGAAGGCCGTTTGGCATGTACATCATGTCCATGTAGGCAGGGCCATGAGTCATGAAGTAAAGTGTCAGCTGGAAGCACTGAAACAGTTAACTGAGAGGCTGGGCGGCCAATTTCATATTCATCACAGTCAGAGACTGAGCGAAGTACCGCTCATTCTGACAAGCAAGGCAGCGGAAGCGAAGGCAACACAGCTGGTGGTTGGTCAAGCGAAAAGGCTTTGGTGGCTGAATGGCTATCGGGGTGCCGGGTCGGTGGTCCATCGGCTGGTTCAGTTGTCCAGACATATGGATGTATTGATAGTTGCAGATTACGATTATGATCCGAACAGGATGTGAAAAGTACGGTGTCTGAACGAATTAAGGGGAAAGAGGGATTAACCCTTGTACACCGGGTTCCCAAATATATATGGGTCACCATTGGCATTACCTTGTTAACCCCACTGCTTCATGTCATCGGCATGAGTAATGATCTGGTTAACGTCTCACTCATTTACCTGTTTCCCATTCTGGTGAGTGCCGTCTTCTGGGGGCTTGGACCTGCAATCTACGCAGCAAGTCTGAGTGTTCTGATGTTTGACTTCTTTTTTGTGCCTCCGAATCTCAGTTTTACCGTTGCGGATCTGCGATATATTTTTTCTTTTGTGGTGTATTTGGCAGTAGCCGTGTTAACCGCGACACTTTCCAGCCGTTTGCGGCAGCAGTTGGAGATGGTCAGGCAGCGCGAAGCCACAACGAATTCATTGTATGCGCTAAGCCGCCAGATGACGGCCGTCACCGATCTGGAAACCCTGGTGAACCATATTGCAAGACAGGTATCATACACACTTGATACCGAGGCTGCGGTATATTTGCCGGATGCTCATGGTGAACTGACGATAACGACATCCGCTGAGAATCATGTTACCGCTAGCTGGGGTGAAGAGGAGTCGGAAATCGCGATTGCCAAGTGGGTATATAGAAATGGAGAAACTGCTGGAAGAGGGTCTTCCAGCTTGCGGGAATCATCTGGTCTATACGTGCCCTTGCGTACGGAAAACCAGATTCACGGTGTGCTTGCAGTCCGTATGGAAACCGGTGATGTCCGGGAACAGCGGGAACAAGTGCAATTGCTGGAGGCTTGTGGAGGACTGGCTGCCAGTGCGATTGCTCGTGTCAAACTCGCGGAGGAAGCGAGGCTTGCACAGCTAACGGCTGAATCTGAGCGGATTCGCACAGCCTTGCTGGACTCCGTGTCTCATGAACTGCGAACACCCTTAACTGCCATTATCGGATCTGCTACAGGATTGATTGAAAATGACGCCATTTTTACTCCCGAGGATCGGAAAGAGTTAACGGGCAACATTCGGGATGGTGCCATGCGCATGAACCGGCTGGTGACCAATCTGCTGGGCATGGTGAAACTGGAGAGCGGCATGCTGCAGCTGCGAAGGAAATGGTGTGACGTGGGAGACATGATCAGTGTGGTATTGATGCAGGTTCGGGAATTCAGCAAGAACCGCGCCATTCGTGTGGATTTGCCTGAACAACCGTCATTTATATGTGGTGATGAAGTGCTGCTGGAGCAGGTACTGGTCAATGTCGTCAGCAATGCCATTAAATACTCTCCTGATTATAGCGAGATTGTAATTAGCGTTAAGGTAGATGAGAACAATGCCAAGCTGACCATCGTGGTGGCCGATGCAGGTATGGGTATCCCTGATATCGACAAGGAACGGATATTTGAGAAGTTTTACCGATCGGAATCCTCCCGGCATGTCACAGGCACAGGGCTGGGACTGGCCATATGCAAAGGAATCGTTGAAGTCCACGGAGGAACGATTGGAACAGAGCCTAATTCAGGAGGCGGAACAAGAGTAAGCATCTGTTTACCGATGGAAGTGCCTGATGCATTATTTCCCTATATGGAACAAGGAGAGGTTGAGTAACATGACGTCACCGCAAGGCGCACGCATACTGGTTATAGATGATGAACCACAGATCCGCAAACTGTTGAAGGTGACTCTGCAGGCACATCAATTCGAAATTCACGAATGTGGAGACGGGGAAGAGGCTGTCGTTCAGGCCAGTATCGTTCATCCGGATCTGATCGTTCTTGATCTGGGTCTGCCTGGAATGTCCGGGATGGATGTGCTGCGCCGTGTCCGCGAGTGGTCCCAGGTGCCCATTATTGTACTGACCGCGAAGGAACGCGAGGAAGACAAAATTGCTGCGCTTGACGGCGGAGCCGATGATTATGTAACCAAGCCGTTTGGCATGGGAGAACTGGTTGCCCGAATTCGGGTTGCACTCCGCCACGTGGCCAGAACAACGGATGAACCTGTACTTCGTTTTGGGTCCCTCACCATGGATCTGGCGCAAAGGCAGGTGGAGCTGGACGGTTTGCCGATCAAATTAACACCAACGGAATACGACATGCTCAAGGTTCTTGCTTCCAACGCCGGAAAAATCATTACCCAACGCCAGCTGCTGCAGCAGGTGTGGGGAGGGCATCATCACGAATCGGATAGTCATTATCTGCGGGTCTATGTGGGTCACCTGCGCAAAAAATTAAAGGAAGATCCTACGCAGCCACGTTTTATCCAGACTGAGCCGGGGATTGGCTATCGCTTTTTGCTTCAGGATTAGATTGTATAGCAATAAGGTACATTCAAAAAAGCGCCGGAGCCTCCTGGGATTACAGAGGACTTCGGCGCTTTCCTGATCATCAAGCGGATCATAACTTCTTAGGCACTAGGATGTGTATTTCGGCAACCAGTCGCCATGGGCCTCGATCAGTTCATCACACATGGCGACGATATCATCGATGGACAGTTCGGCAGCGGTATGCGGATCCAGCATGGCTGCATGATAGATATGTTCTTTTTTGCCCGTCATGGCCGCTTCAATGGTCAGCAGCTGGGTGTTAATATTGGTGCGGTTCAGTGCCGCCAGCTGCGGAGGCAGGTCGCCGATGTAGGTTGGGCTAATCCCGGATCCGTCGACGAGACATGGAACTTCAACACAGGCCTCACGAGGCAGGTTAGTGATCAGTCCGGTATTCATTACATTTCCGCCGATTTTGTACGGACGGTCCGTTTCCATCGCTTCCATGATGTGCGAAGCGTACTCACGGCTGCGAGTATGTTCAATATTTTCACTGGCAAACAGCTTCTCGCGCATTTCCTTCCATCCTTCAATCTGGTTCACGCAGCGGCGCGGATACTCATCCAGCGGGATGTTGAAGCGTTCGATCAATTCCGGATAGTTACGTTTGATAAAGTATGGATGATACTCGGCATTGTGCTCGGAAGACTCTGTTACGTAGTATCCAAAACGATTCATCAGCTCAAAACGCACCATATCATGATGCTGCTCCTTCTGCTTTTCCCTCGCCAGGCGTTTAATCTCTGGATACAGGTCCTGGCCATCCTTAGTCACTTCCAGCAGCCAAGCCATATGGTTGATGCCTGCAACTTTTGCAACTACGCCTGTCTGATCCATGCCCAGCGCCTCAAACAGATGGGGCACACATACCTGCACACTATGGCACAGACCTACCGTTTTAATTCCTCCATGAACGTTCATGACATTGGTCAGTACGGCCATGGGATTGGTGTAGTTCAGGAACCAGGCGTCAGGGCACACTTCCTGCATGTCCCGGGCAAAATCGAGCATGACTGGAATGGTACGCAAATTGCGGAAGATTCCGCCAATGCCGAGTGTATCGGCAATCGTCTGACGCAGTCCGTATTTCTTCGGAATTTCAAAGTCCGTGATTGTACACGGATCATATCCGCCCACTTGAATCGCGTTAATGACATATTTGGCACCGCGCAGCGCTTCTTTGCGGTCCGTATATTTTTTTACAGCACAACGGCTTCCGAGGGAACGCCCCATACTGGTCAGCAGTCGCTCCGAATCATTCAACCGCTCGGCATCGATATCATACAAGGCCAATTCAAAATCCTGCAGTGCTTCGGTCATCATGACGTCACCCAATACATTTTTAACAAAAACGGTGCTGCCCGCACCGAGAAACGTAATTTTGTTCATCTCAAGTTCAGCCTCCCTGAATAATGGTGTACCCCAACTATAGGCCGATCCGGCATATATAACTATGGTTCAACCTCTCTCAAACATGGCATAATCCCATTTATGATCCCGCTTTCAGCTGATATTTCCCTGGTTCACCTGTTATAATTTAAAGTGAGAAAATAGATACGGGTGAAGGGAAGGAGTGGAAGGATGACACCGATTGAGTTTAATGTGCTGCCTATGGACTGGACGCAGATGGAGCTGGTGCTGTTGTTTTTCGGTTGGCAAGCCTGCGATCCTTCTCATTATTGGGGTCCAGGGGTGCGAGATTCCTATGTGGTTCATTACATTCATGAGGGATGGGGAACGGTTCATATGGAGGATAAGGAATACCGGCTGACCCAGGGTCAGGGCTTCGTCATTCTCCCGGATACCATTATCCATTATGAGGCCGATGCGAAGGAGCCATGGACGTACTCCTGGTTCGGGTTTAAGGGCGTCCATGCCAAGACATTCATGCAGCGGGCAAAACTGAGTCCGTCACATCCTGTATTTGATGCCAGAGATCCTAAGGTAATAGATGGTTTGTATGCAGACATGACCCAGGCCTCATCACGCAATGGCGGAGATGTATTTAGCCAGAGTCTGTTATACCGGTTAATTGCCGAACTGATATCCTCCTCACCTGAAGAAGAGAAGACACGGCGTCCCCTGTCCACCAAGGATGAATACATAAGACAAGCCGTCCAGTTCATGGAGAACAGGTACAGCCAAAAGACTTCGATCCTTGATATTGCGCAGTCCGTGCGCTTGGATCGTACGTATCTGTCCGGTCTTTTTAAGGAGAAGTACGGGAAGTCACTTCAGGCATTCTTTCTCGAATACCGGATGAATCGTGCGGCAGAACTGCTGCAGAGCTCAACGCTTTCGGTAAGCGAGGTTGCCCACTCCGTGGGATATACCGATCCGCTGTTATTTTCTAAGATGTTCAAGCGAGTGACAGGAGTGTCCCCCAAGGGATCAAGAGAACGAGGTTAGCCTGCAGAGCTGTTTCAAATTTGAATAAAAAGTTTTGATCATTATCCGTGAGCCAGCTATACTGGTACAGAATGCAATTCAATTGAATATGTGGAACTAGGTGCTTTGCCCTCGGGTAGAAGCTTAATAGGGAAGTCCGGTGTGATACCGGCGCGGTCCCGCCACTGTAACAGAGGAGTCAAGCAGACGTTATGCCACTGGTTTATGCCGGGAAGGTGCTGCAATGATGAGGATTCTGGAGCCAGGAGACCTGCCTAGTTTAACAACACAGTAGTACCCTACGGGAGATAGGAAGGTGTTTAGAGAGAGCATGATTTTTCTGAAAATCTGTTTATTTAAGACGTCCTTTTCCGGTAATACGGAGAGAGACGTCTTTTTTGATATGCAAGGACAAGTCACTGTGTATTGATGGAGATTGGGGAGAGGGCGTCAGACATGTGAGTAGATACATTGTTAAAAGATTCATTCAACTGGCAGCCGTGTTATTCGGCATTACGTTTTTGACGTTTCTGCTGACCTACCTGTCTCCAGGGGACCCGGCAAGGCTCATGCTCATGTCCACGGGGATCACTCCGTCCGACGAATTGGTTCAGCAGGTACGCGTTCAGCTTGGGTTGGACCAACCGTTTTGGATACGCTATGGAACCTGGCTGGGGCAGGTGTTTACCGGGGATTTCGGAACGTCCTACAAATACGACAGACCCGTGCTCGACATCCTGTTGTCCAGGCTTCCGGCTACACTTCGGCTAACGGGAAGTGCCCTGCTTCTGGTTATTCTGATTTCATTTCCGCTGGGTATTATGTCGGCAGTCTACAGAAATAAAGCGCTGGATTACGTCATTCGTTTGTTTTCATTTGCCGGATTATCCATGCCCAGCTTCTGGCTGGGGATGCTGCTCATGTTGGTGTTTGGCGTACATTTAAAGCTGCTGCCCGTAATGGGAAGTTCGGGATGGAACAGCTTGATTCTGCCGGCATGCACACTGGCTTTGCCTCTGATCGCCCAGTATATCAGGCAGATCCGTACCGTGATTCTGGAAGAGATGTCCCAGAGCTATGTAACGGGGGCAAGAGCCAGGGGTGTGAAGGAGAGAGTGATCATGATGCATCATATTTTACCTAATATATTGCTGCCGATCGTTACGCTCATGGGTATGTCCACAGGAGCTCTGCTCGGAGGGGCGGCCATTGTGGAAAGTTTATTTGTGTGGCCCGGGGTTGGGCAGATGGCGGTCGATGCCATATTTACAAGGGACTATCCCCTGATTCAGGGTTACGTCATCTGGATGGCAACGATCTATGTATTGCTGAATCTGATCGTTGATCTGTGGACACATCTGCATGATCCGCGGATCCGACTGGACGTGGATATATAGATGAGAGAATTCAGACTTGTTTGGACACAACACCGCTGGTTTGCGTTCCTGTTCTCGTTGACCATCCTCTGGGTTATTCTCGCGATGATTGCGCCGCTGCTTGCCCCGCATGATCCACTGGCAACGAACTTTGCCAAGGTACTGCAGCCAGCCAGCGCCGAATACCCGCTTGGAACCGATCAGCTTGGACGCTGCGTGTTATCCCGTCTCCTATACGGAGCACGGACTTCGCTTCTGCTTACGTTTATGATGATCGGTATTGTATTTGTGCTCGGCGTGACAATTGGTGTGATTGCGGGTTTCGCTCGCGGTCTGATCGACACAATTCTGATGCGGCTATCCGATACGCTGATGGCCTTTCCGGGATTAATCTTCGCCATTGCGATAGTAGGGATGCTGGGACCGGGATTATTTAATACGGTTATCGCTCTTGCGGTTGTCTGGTGGGCGAAGTATGCACGACTGGCAAGAAGTCTGGTGATCTCACTTTGGCAAAAGGAATATGTTGCTGCTGCGGCATTTAGTGGTGCGAAGCAGATTCAGATCATCACAAAAACAATCCTGCCCAACATGCTGTCTCCCCTCATTGTCATGGCAATGATGGATGTGGGCGGCATGATGCTGTCCATCTCGGGCCTGTCGTTTCTGGGATTGGGTGCCCAGCCACCTGAACCGGAGTGGGGGGCGATGCTGAATGAAGGCAGAAGATATTTGCAGACGGCCCCATGGCTGTTGATTTATCCGGGACTGGCGATATTCTGCACAGTTATCATTTTTAATTTGCTGGGAGACAGTCTGAGAGATGTGATGGACCCCAAGAAAAAGGCGGCTTAACAGGAGGAACGGAAATGAATTCGAGATATGGAAAAACGCTACCGCTTACCGTACTGTCATTATTGGTTCTATGCATTATCGCAGCTTGTGGCCAAACTACAACAAGTACTTCCACCTCATCATCTTCGGGCGAAAAGGCGGCTGAGGCGAATAATAGCAGTGCTGGTACACCAACTCATCTAAATGTAGCCCTGTTCTGGCTCGGCAGCAATCTGGATCCGGCAGAAGAGTGGAATGGCTGGACCCTTACACGGGCAGCCATTGGAGAGACGCTGATTCAATTCGATGAGAATATGAAGTTGGTACCAAAAATTGCGGATAGCTGGGATCGTATCGATGATACGACATGGCATTTTCATATCCGGGACGGTGTAACGTTCCATAATGGCAACAAGGTCACCGCAGATGCGGTCAAAAAGTCCATTGAACGTTCCATCGAGTTAAACGAGAGAGGACAGTCGACCTTGCCGGTAGCTTCCATGACGGCTGAAGGTCAGGATCTGACTATTACAACAACAGAGCCTTACGCATCCCTGCTCGGCAATATTGCTGAACCCTTGTTTGTGATCGTGGATACGAGTGCAGATACGTCCAAATACAAGAGCGAGCCCATCGCCACCGGGCCATTCATGGTAACAGGCTATACCCCGGATCAGGAGATTCAGGTGAAAAAATATGAAGGATACTGGGACGGCGCAGCCGATGTGGATACCATTACGTTAAAATATATCAAGGATGACAGCACACGTGCACTCGCTCTGCAATCGGGTGAGATCGACGTAGCCAGCAACGTCGGACGAAGCAGTCTGGCATTGTTCCAGGACAAGAGTCAGTACACCATTGATGAAATTCCGAGCCTGCGTACCCAGTTTGTTTGGTTCAACACTAAGAATCCGCTGCTGAGTGAGCCGGAAGTACGCCGCGCAATTTCCTATGGCATTGACCGTGAGATGTATGCAAATACACTGGTAGGTGGTCAAGCGGCAAAAGGACCGTTCACCTCCGCACTGCCTTTTGGCTATGATCAGATCAAGGGATCTGACTATGAACCCGAGACAGCCAAACAGCTGCTGGATGAGGCGGGTTTCAAGGATACAGACGGAGACGGTATTCGGGAAAAAGACGGACAACAGATGACGCTTCAGTTGATTCTCAACTCGGCTTACGAATCTGATTCCATTGTGGCTGCCGCGATGCAGTCCCAGCTCAAGGAGATTGGTGTCAACCTGGAGATGACCTCCTACGAGGATCTGACCGATCATCAGAAAAGCGGAAACTACGATCTGGCCTTGACCAGCATCAATACGGGGATTACCGGAGATCCCCAGTATATTCTCGACTTTTATTTCAAATCAGGGGCAGAGTGGAACATTGGTGGATACAGCAATCCGAAGCTCGACGTGGTGATTCAGAAGCTTCATTCCGAATTTGATGTGGAAAAAAGATACGAACTGGCTGCAGCAGCACAGCAGATGATCTTGGATGATGCAGCATATATGTTTATTACCTATACTCCGATTAACATTGTGAGCAAAAGTGCGGTGCAGGGTGCGACGATGTATCCGATCGACTTCTATCTCCTGGATCGAAATATCCAGGTTGGGCAATAATGAGCGCCTTACTGGGTGTAGATCGCCTTTCAGTCACGTATAAGAGCGGCTCACCCGCGCTGCAAAATGTATCGTTTGCCATGAATGCCGGGGAGATTGTCGGAATTGTTGGCGAAAGCGGAAGCGGCAAATCGACGCTGCTTCGAGCTTTGCTCGGCATGCTGCCAGACGGTGGCCAATATGCGGGGGGAGACATTGTTTTTCAGGGGAAGTCCATATTTAGCCATTCACAAAGAGACTGGAGCCATATACGTGGCAAGCGGATGGCGATGGTTTTTCAGGATAGCGGTGCTTATCTGAATCCAATCCGCAAAGTAGGGAGTCAGTATATTGAGGCGATCCGTACACACTTTAATATATCGAAGAAGGCTGCCCATGCGATGGCGGTGGACATGCTCTCACAGATGGGACTGGATGAACCCGATCGGATGATGAACATGTATCCCGGCCAGCTTAGTGGGGGGATGAAGCAGCGAACGGCGATTGCCATGGCGGTAACGATGGAACCAGAACTGCTGCTCGCCGATGAACCGACCAGTGCGCTGGATGTAACCACACAGGTTGAAGTGATGAAACGTCTGACCGATCTTCGGGCCCGTCAAGGAACAGGAATGATCATCGTGACGCACAATATTGCCGTTGCAGCCCACATGGCAGATTACATTGGTGTGATGCAGAACGGGTCATTGGTTGAGTTTGAACAAACGTCAAAAATCATTACCAATCCTCGTCATGAGTATACCCGAAGACTGCTCGATGCCGTACCCGAATTGGAGGGGGATGCTAATGGGAAATGAGAGGATGCCCATTCTGGAATTGAGGGATTTGTGTAAAACCTATGAGTCAAAGGGACAGACGGTCAATCCTGCACTGCAATCCGTCCATTTGAAGCTGTATCCGGGAGAATGTCTTGGAATTGTGGGTGAGAGTGGTAGTGGCAAGAGCACACTGGCCAAATGTGTGACCCATCTGGAAAGAGCAACCTCCGGACAAATCATTTATCGTCAGCAGGATATCACCTCAATCAAGGGAGAGGCTTTAAGGCTGCAGCGCAAACAGATCCAAATGGTTTTTCAGGAACCTTCGGCGATCTTCAATCCCCGCATGAAGATTGGAGCGTTTATTCTCGAACCGTTATTAAATTATAAGCTGATCAAACGCAGGCAGGCTAAGCAGGAGATTTACCGCTTGCTAGAGCTGGTAGAGTTGCCTGCTGCTGTTGCCGACAAGCATCCACATGAACTCAGTGGCGGAGAGCAGCAGAGAGTGGTTATTGCTCGTGCGATTGGGATTCAGCCCGATATCATCCTATTTGATGAAGCCACCTCGGCACTCGACGTTTCCATTCAGCAGCAAATTCTGAACCTGTTGGTGCAGTTGCGCCAGGAGACAGGCATATCATGTATTTTCATATCGCATGATCTGGCCGTGGTACAGCAGGTTAGTGATCGGACTGCTGTCATGTATAAGGGCAAAGTGGTTGAGGTCCTGGAAAGTGCACAGCTGGCCCATGCAGCCAATCATCCATACACGCGTAGCCTGATGGCTTCGGTGTTATCGGTAAGGGAGATCAAGGATAAGATGCGGGAGTATGCGATTCAGGGGATCACTCGCTGACTCGCATTGGCGTATTGAGGTGTCTAAAGAGGCAAGCGAACAAAAAGGATTATTCCGGGTCATGGCAATGACTCTCGGAGTAATCCTTTTACTGTATAAGAACGTTCTATGAATGGATGATTCGATGGTTGTGGTGAGTAGTACGACAACGTACGCAAGTATGGAGCATCCAGGTTCAATGTTAAGGTGTTGCTGCCCATGCAATGAGTTTAATGCGGCACTTGAGATTGGAAATCGTTTCGGCTGGACCGATTAGCATGATAGAAGACGACATCTCCGTCTTGAATGGGCCAGGTGTTGCCTTCATGATCAACCGGACTGCGCTGAAAACCTTCCATCTGCCACTGATTCATCAGAGGAGCGTGAATGTATTGCAGGTGGGGCGCGTCTGTTTCACCATTCCGCAGACTTTCGATATTGAAGTTGACCACGATATAACCATTTCTCAGGAACACGGAGGACTTTTCGTCCAACTGGTTTTGTCTCGCGAGCGGCTCCAGATCCGTACCCTTCGGCACGGCATATACATCGGCCGGCAGGCTGTATTCGCCATACCAACGCTGGATGGCTGCATTGGCCCGGTCCATATTTACGCCCTGAGGAATGTCGGTTTTGGGTCCGATCAATGTACGAATGGAGGAGGGCAGGATCATCCAATCATAGCGACCCACCCACGTTTTCTGGTGAGAGGTCTGATCGACGAGACGAATCATGTACTCTGCCAGTGTGCTCTGGCGCTGCTCCTCTTCTGTCAATTCATAGGTGTATTGATAACGGGCAGTATCACCCAGCTCTGTACCAGGGACGTTTCGTAAACGGGCGTTCAGAACAACAAATCGTTTCTCCAGATCCTGCGCAGATCCGATACGAATAAACCTTTCCTGTCCCCTGTGGTAATACAGGTCCACTTCCTGGCGGGAGGTACCGTCTTCACTCACAAAATGAAAAGTCGGCGTAATCCGTACACCATCCTGCTTGCCAAACATATTGCCTTTTGTTTTTAGGTCAAACTTGATATGATATCCGGTTTTTACAGCCGCATTTTTGAATCCCTGTAAAGGATGACTGCCTGGACGAATGGGCAATACGAAGGGTGCCAGATTGCCTCGAGGGTCGCCATCAATACTGTTGAGGCCTGTCCAATAGCTTACTCCCGTTGGCTCTGGGCTGCCCGGCTGCTTGCGGAAAACATTTTCCCAGTTGTAGTCCGAAATATCGGTGACGTGAAGATCATACAGGCGTCCGATAACTTCGACAGGAACCGTATCTGCAGCGACATGGTGGGCCAGGTTGGTGTTGGCATCCTGCTGTTCGGTGAAGGTAGAGGGTGCATTCTCCGCGATGTTGCGGAACTCCACCTCATAGTTGCCCTCATCTACCCAGACCGGGAGATAAAAGCCAGTGTCCAACTGGTTTACCGGGATGTCCACCCAGGTATTGGCCGGAATAAATTGGCTCCTGTCCGCGTTATAGACGTCAAACGGGAACCGCACTTGTTTGATGCGAAAATATTTGGCGTAGTCCCGGTTGCCATAACCGGGGTAACTTGCTGCGTCCAAATGCTGCCCGATGGTTGGAATACGCACAATAAATGGACGCTCCAGAATGAGTGCTGACCGGGTTAGATCCGGAACTGTCTTCTGATTATGTGCTTGGTCATCCGATACCAAGGCGTAGTTTACAACAGGGGTGTGCACAGTAACGGTGTTGATGCCGTTAATTGGCAACTCTTTGTTTGCTCCGCCATTCACATTTCCGGGCAGCAGATCGTAGTAGATCGTACCGGAGCTTGGCGTGTTCTCCTTGTTGAT
This sequence comes from Paenibacillus xylanilyticus, assembly GCF_047246825.1. GTDB lineage: Bacteria > Bacillota > Bacilli > Paenibacillales > Paenibacillaceae > Paenibacillus > Paenibacillus xylanilyticus_B. The sequence goes on from NZ_JBFOLB010000008.1 coordinate 123,395, forward strand.
TAGCGTTGGACTGATCATGTTGTTTGGTTTATACAGAACATCCTGACCAATTGTTGTAGGGTTAGGAATATTCGATGGCGTAGGTCCATCCTTGGTCGCCTCTGCATCATCCATAATTTTGGTGTTGTTGAATATGACTGAGTCATTATTTACTTTTGCTTGAGGGGTATTAGACTCCGCCATTCCCTTCAACATGGATGTATCATCCGGCACATCTGGAGGTGAATTCAGCCCGCCTGTCAATTTAGGTGGGGTATAAGATATGGACGTTGTTTGCCCTGGCCTCACATGACTCTCCACGTTGTCATCATTTTTGGATACCAAGGTCGGTGGTATATATCCAGATGGAGTCATGGTGACCATCTCACCTGGCAAAGCATAATTTTCCATGGTCGCTTTTGCGATCTTGTACACTTCAAGGTTGTTGATTTTCCAGTAGGAGTAGTCACGTGTAATTTGGAAATTGTACGGTTTGGTTACCGTATCATAGGCTGGAACAGGAGGGCCATCCGTGCAGCCTTCCTCGGTACAGATGTCTGGACCAGGCACGGTCCATTCCCTGTCGTAGGAGAGAGTGACATTGCAATCATACGTAACTTTACCCGACATTTTCGCCCATGCCTGGTTGAACAGGTAGTTGTCAGCAAATGCATTGGTATACAGTGACTCAGAAGTAGGGATTCCTTTCAATACATTAAATGTCTCATTACCTCTGTTATCCGACTTTATTACACCGTTGGCATTTGGATCAAGGTCGCTCATACTCATGATGTTTCCTGCAGAAGGTGGACCGATTGTCGGTGAACAGCCGACCCCACCACCGCCTCCGTTTCCTCCGCCACCACCGTCACCGGGATCTTCTTCTACGCCAACCGTTGTAGATGTTGTTAGTTGGAAGTCGTCTTTTTCCCAGAGTACGGTGATGGTTGTAGTACCCCTGCTTATGGCTCGAACTAATCCGGAATTACTAATGGTTGCAACACCGGGGTTGGAGGAAGTCCAGGTCGTTCTCCCATTTCCGCTGTTCACATTGGTTTCAGCGCCAAAGCTTCCATCACCGGTTTTGGTTTTGACTGTTGCATTTAATTGCTTTGATTGGTTAATGCTGAGTTGACCGCCATCGGTGAGATTGATTTCTTTGGTGATCTCGGCTCTACCGTACCAGTATAAGTCTGTATTAAATAAATAGTCTGCAGAGTATTTAGGGGGATTATAAGGTCTATATTCTGTAGGCTCAATGGCTCCACCTATTTGCATCTGAAACTTAACCCTTCTGTTGTTAAAGGAATCTACACCTAATAAAATAGGTAGTCCGGGTTGATAGTACTTTGAATTATCCATGTATTCTGGTGAAAGGGAGTTCTCGACTATTTCTGTGTTAGAGATTGGTTCATCATTTATATCATAATAAACTGAAGGCCTATAACTTGGAGCTTCTAAAGATAAATCAATGCATACGGTAGAAGAGTTTGGTTTGTTTGTAGAAGAGTTGTTTGACAACTCCTGACCGTTACATTCTCCATCAACTTTCCATTTCATATTATCTAATTGATAAATATAGATTCCAATATTAGTTGTTCCCTTACCCTCTAACGGAATAATTTTTTTTTGAGATTTTGCAGGGGTAGAAGGTTCTATTCGTGAAGCTTCTAATATAGGTTTAGTTCCAGGACCACCTCCGGCGAAAATCGCTGGAGGTGAAGATAAGATCAAACTTATTGCGAGGACTAATAGAAGGGGCTTTTTTAATAATTTAATAAGACCCAAGATACATCATCCTTATCTCAATAGTAAGTAGTTATTGCTTTGCTGTTACTCCGTAAATAGTCCCATTTTTGAGTACAAGAAGAACTTCTGGATCCAGTTCTTTATCAAAATGCAATAAACCTTCCGCCCAATAAACTGGATTTTTTACGTTAAATAAACCTCTTGCACCGATTAATTCACTAATACGAGGTACATTATAAGCGAATACTGCTTCACTATTAGGAGACCTAAGAGGATTAATGGTTGCAGAGTTAATCAAACTGCCACCTTGTAATTGATTCATTGAGTTCTTGATATTTATATCAAACTCAACAAATGAATAATAGGCTCCTCTAATAAGCCGATCTTTCTCATCAACAAATACAGGATAGTAAATACTTCTCTCACTCAATTGTACGTATGGGTTGACCACAATCCAGTTTTTTAATCTAAGATCAGCATAGTTAGTGACTGTGACCAATTCTTCATTACGAATCTTTGAAAAGTCATCTGTAACTTTACTGTAATCATATGATTTGGGGAGCCTTCTTTCAGGATACATCTTATACTTAGGTGCAATAATGCTCAAATTCGTTCCAGTCAAACCCACCTCACGCAACTCATTCAACCCCTGAAAATCAGCAGGTTTCGTTTTGGCCACACTAACATAACGTGAGATCAGAACAGCAACTTCGGCCCTTGTCGTTGTACGATCGGTTCCAAAGTTTTTATCGCTAGCGACACTCATCAGCCCCGTACCGAGAGCAACAGCGACTGCATTTTTTTGGTTGCTTGCCAGTTTCCCAGTGAAATACTCTTTTGCAGGTATCACGGTGTTGGTTACATCAGATAAAGCTTGTTTATAATCCGGGTCAACTACTGTCAGCCCCTGCGCCAGCCAAGTTGCCATTTCTCCGCGTGTCAGAGATGCTTTGGCATCGAGTTTTCCATTGTAGTTGGAAGGGATGATGAAGCCTTTTGCGATCGCAGAGGATACGCCACCTTTTGCCCACTCAGGCACGTCGGTGAAGCTGTTTGCTTCTTGTGCAGCAGCATTAGGTTGATCTGTCAGTCGTCCAAGAATACTTGCCATTTCAGCCTTGGTTACAGGAGAACTTGGTTTGAATGTTCCATCGGAATACCCCTTGAAAAATCCTTGTTCTACTGCGGAGTTGATCGCTGCGGCAGCCCAGTGTGTCGAAGGGACGTCTTTGAATTTTAGCGTAGCTTGAGCAGCCTCTACCGAACTTCCGTTACTCCCAGAACCTATAACGCCTCCTGTGAACAAAGCCAATGCCGTAACTCCAGATAGAATCATTTTCTTCATGAATACTACTCCTTTCCAATTTTACTTTCTGGTTGTACAGCATTTTGCATAATTCGATTTACCTCGCTCCCAGGTACAAGATATAGTCGAATAGAAGCATTTCGATCTATATCTTCTGATTGAAAGACACTTTTGGGATTTGCAAAATGCTTAGTATGTACTTGATACTACTAGATACTAAATTTGTAATAATCATCAATATTCTACCATGTATAACTAGGCATTTGGTATTATTTATCAACTTTAACGATCCTTTTAAGGTGTGAAAACCCCTCCTCTAGACCCATCCAGCCTCAAAAAACACAAAAAAAGGCCACGAATCCGCAAATTCATAGCCTTATGCTTTAAGGTAGAGGTTCATCATATTTTATGGTCAAATTCTTATATTTCAAGAATAACCCATTTCCACCCATTTGAAAAGAGAGAATCAGGATTAAACAAAAAATCCAGACTGCGAAAGAGGCAGCCTGGATTTCAATGACCATCTTATTCAGCTCCAATAAGAGCAGGGTGGACGGCTATACTTAGTATTCGATAATGTTATGCGCCGTTCCATTTTTCGCCGGTCAGGTACTTCTCGGTCAAAATGGACAACATCTGAATGCCGACTTCATTATGTCCACCTTCAGGGATGATAATGTCCGCGTACTTTTTGGAAGGCTCGATAAAAGCATCGTGCATCGGTTTGACGGTTTCGAGATATTGTTTATAAACGGATTGGATTGTACGTCCACGTTCCTCAATATCCCGCAGCACTCTGCGCAGAATGCGAACATCGGAATCGGTATCGACAAATACCTTGATGTCCAGCAGGGCACGCAGATGTTCGTCGATGAGCACATGCAGTCCTTCCACAATGACAATATGGTTTGGTGCAAGTTCAACCGTTTCATCGGCTGCACGGTTATCTATGGTGAAGTCATATACGGGAGCATATGCCGTTTGTCCTTGCTTCAGCAGGGTAAGATGCTCAATCAACAGATCATTGTCGAATGCAAACGGATGATCGTAATTGGTGAGTCGGCGCTGCTCTGGAGTGAGCTGCGACTGATCTTTGTAATAGTTGTCCTGGGATATAAACGTCACTTTGCCTGATCCAAGACGGTCGATGACGGAGCGAGCTACCGTCGTTTTACCGGAGCCGGTTCCTCCGGCGATACCAATAATGAGCATGGTTGTTCCATAAACCTCCCTAGAATGGCAGCATGGTCATGGATAATGGACAGTAAATCAAAATTGATTTAGGTCATTATCCACATGTCTGTCTGTGAATACACAATTCCTTCATTGTACCATAGCGCATCACATTTTTCATCTGAAGGAAGTGACCATGTTTTGCCTACTAGGGGGTGAGTCTTTACAGCCAGCAATCTAATGCATATCTTTGCGGAATATGCCGTGTGAAAGCTTCCATGGGTTGAGCAGGCGCTGTCCAATGGCTCTTTTATCAAACCACTTAAGAATGAGAAAACCGAGCAAACTTCCCGCAGTATTGGCGATTAAGTCATTGATATCTGTGCTGCGGCCATTCCCCAGAGTAACCCGAATAAGAAGCTGCAGCATTTCTATGAGAAGACTTAAGATCAATCCAGCCCTTGCGGCCTCCCGCATAGAGGTAACCAAAGGGCTCAATATAGGAAGCATGAACCCCAGTGGCAAGAACAATAAAATGTTCAGTGCAAAACTCGGTATATCTGCGGTGAGGAGGGGGATCCATTGAATGGTCTTGTACCAAGGTGTCTGATTGGCATACACTCCGATGTTGATGTCGATCGGGAAGAATACAAAATGCATTACTCCCAAAATGTAAACTGCAAATGCAATGATGAGGGCATATTGCTTTGAAGTGTATCTAATTCTAATTACCCTGGTACAAACCACCAGGGCAATTAGAAACAGGATGAACAGTGGACCGAGTACGGTTATGGATGTAATCGTATGTTGAATGGACACGGGACGACTCCTTTACAAAGCTATGATTTACGGCTGATTTAGCTCAATCTTCATTTCCATTCCTTTGATAAATTGCGTATCTTTGATTTCTTCTGCGAAGTCATCTTCGATCTCAAAAGGCTTCACAATCAAGTACTTCGGATCGCCAGATGTGGTGGCATAGATTCGTTCCGATTTTAACTGGGTACCCTCGTACAGGCCCTCGCCGTTTAGTGCAGTCAGTTGTTGGCCCTGATCATCGTAGATCGCGAACCCAATACTGCGTAACTGGTCTTCATCCTTAGTCGTGAGTGTGCTCTTGTTGTTTAATGAAATAACCGTAGACAACCGTGTTGTAATCGGCGTAACCTCAGCTTCCGTAACGGATGCAGTAAATTGATCATTGGAAACAACCGTGTTGGGTTGAACATGCTGAATGTCATCAGTTGATTTGGTAAAAGGAATATCCAGCTTGAACTCATGATCAATGCCCTGCAGCGTTAATGTAACCTCGGCGTTAAACTGATCCGGGAGTCCAGCAGCCGCTTGGTCGGAAGGAATAACCTGTTCGAACAGAAGTGTATCCGGCTCTGTTTCCCCTATGGAACTGTAGAACAGACCGCCCTCCTGGCTTGTTCCTTTCACATTGAAAAAGACGTTATCAACTCCATTGCTCAGTTCCACAATGTCTTTGCCGTTGTCATATTTACCTTTATTCAGATTAGGCGCGGTGAAGTGAACCAAAAAGGCTGCACGTGTACCATCATAGACCGTTTCCAAAACTTCAAGCTTCACATCCTGGTAAGATACATTGCTGTTCACGATCTGCGTCAGACCTTCTTCACCTGCGGTTCTCAGTCCCATATCGGCTTCAATGGAACTGAAGAGACTGCCCACCAATGGAATATTACGCAAGGAGTCTGCCATAACTGGAGATACAAAACCAGAGGCAAATACAGTCACGCCCAATACTCCGGCTGCGATGGTAGCGACGGCTGTTCGGCGTAATCCCTTGTGAAGGCGAATGGGGCGCTGAGCATCCTTTAAACTGGATGTGGAGGGCTCGGGCAATGATTCAAGGGTGGCATCGATTCGAGTGCGCACAAGTTTAGACATGACGGGACGCTCCTTTGCTTGTTCTTTTAATTCCTGCTCGATATTAAATGGGTTTGACATGTAATTTTACCTCCCGAAAGTTTTTAAATTTCTGATATAGTTCCTGCCTTGCCCGAGTCAGCCTCATTTTCACCGCACTCTCGGATATATTCAGCGTATCTGCGACCTGTCGCAGGGTGAGGTCTTCAAAATAATGCAGCACAATGACGATTCGTTTTGATTCTTCAAGCCGATCAACCGCTTCTCTCATATCCACCTCATCGTAGGGACTGGCTTGTTCCTGCTTGGCAGGTACCTCTGCGTATGATGTTGAGAGGGAGCGACGGGACAGCATGGTGTTGCATTCATTAATAAGGATGCGGAACATCCATGTCTTAAAATATTGGGGTTCGCGGAGCGTATGCATGGATTTATAAGCTTTTAAAATGGTCTCCTGAATGGCATCAGCCACGTCCTCCTCTTTTCGCAGCATGGATTTTGCTGTATTGTATAGGGAATTTTCGATTTCTCTGATGAGCCTGATAAAGGCATCACGATCTCCCTGAATGGCCTGGTTAACGAGATCGGTTGGATCCATGGGTAACAGCTCCTTTCTGGAATACGGGAAACAGCTTCCCGCTGGTTTTTACATGAATTAGACTTTCAGGTGGTGTATATGGTCACAATTAATTTTAAAAAGGGAAAAAGGTTTGCTCTATATGGACGAGTCGGAGCGCGCTTTACCCTTCATATGAATAATCGGGGTGGAGTGGTTTCCTTATATTGGGCGATTGACATTTCAGAGAATGGGCATATAATAATATGTATATACTTAACACGGACTGTTACTGGGAGAGCCAGGCATGACCGAATTCGATTACTTAACTGTAATCGCTTTCGGTCTTTTTTATTTTTGTCGGGAGGTGAGAACATTGAAGGTTATCAAGAAGGTCAATAACAATGTGGCCATTGCCATTAACGATAGTAATGAAGAAGTTTTTGTGGTAGGGAAAGGCGTAGGGTTCCTGAAAACGCCATACGAATTGACTGAGACTGATCTGGTGGAGAAAATCTTTGTAGCACCTAAAAATATTCGCATGTATGACTTGTTGAACAGTATTCCAATCGAGGATATCTATTTGGCAGAGGAAGTCATTAAGCTTGGCAGTCAGATTCTGAACAAGCAATTTAACCCGAACCTGCTTCTCACCTTGTCCGACCACATTAGTTTTGCACTGACTCGAACCAGAGAGGGCATTAATATCAAGAACCCGCTGGAATGGGAAGTCCGGACACTTTACCCTGACGAGACACGGGTGGGTGAGGCTGCAATTCAACGAATTCATGAACAGACAGGTGTCATGCTGCCGCCAGCAGAAAAAACACTGATCGCCCTGCATTTTGTGAATGCTCAGGTCGGTTCGGGAGAGATGTCGGATACCACCAAGGTGACTACAGTGACAGGTGAAATATTATCCGTAATCAAATACGCACTAAAAATAGACTTTCAGGAAGATTCCATCCATTTTATGAGGTTTGCGACACATATCAGATACTTTATCATGAGACAGATGAGTGGTAAATCGCTCAAGGACGAGAATGAATCCTTGTTCCTTATGGTGAAGGAGAAGTTTCCGAAGGAACTCGCCTGTGTTGAGAAGATCGCTGATTTTTTGAAAAAAAATTATGGCTGGACCTGTTCCGACGATGAAAAGTTATATCTGATTCTTCACATACAACGACTAATCTCCAACGAATAGCTGAATATCCAATCTGGACTGTTACTGATTCGATCAGGCATGACCAAGCGTAGGGAATGACGATTCCCCGGCTTGGTCATTTTTTATATAAAAATATGAACTATTTTATCTTTTCATGTAGAGGAGCAGGGTCATGAACAACAAAGACTTAGCCAAAAACGTGCTGGAACTTGTTGGCGGCGAACAAAATATTTCGGGTCTAACACACTGCGCAACCCGGTTGAGATTTGTATTAAAGGATGATGCCAAAGCCGATTTGAAGGCATTGGACCAACTGGAAGGAGTGCTCAAGGCACAGAATTCTGGAGGTCAAATTCAAGTCGTCATTGGAGCCAAGGTAGATGCGATATACAGTGAAGTGAAAAATCTGACTTCAGACCAATTTGGTGGGGTGGACCAATCCGCCGATAGCAGCGGACCGAAGAAGAAACGTAACCCGGTCAATACGGTGCTGGAGACGATTGCAGGCATATTCACTCCGGTGCTTCCTGCCCTCATTGGGTGCGGAATGATCAAATGTGTTGCCACAGTGATTGCTGCATTGGGATGGCTGGAAGGCTCGGGATTCTTGGTGATCGTCAACATGATTGGTGATCTGATCTTCTATTTCCTGCCTTTCTTCCTAGCGGTAAGCGCGGCACATAAGTTCAAAACCAATCCATATCTCGCAGTGGCACTTGCAGCCGGACTAATGCATCCAACCATTCTGAATGCTGCTGCCCAGATCGCTGATACAGGCGTTGACACGATTGATTTCCTGGGAATGCCGATTCTGCTCATGAAGTATTCATCCTCGGTCATTCCCGTCATTTTGGCCGTATGGATCATGAGCTATGTGTACCGATTTGTCGATCAGTTTATACCTAAGTTTCTGCGGGTTCTGCTTACCCCGATGGTGGTGCTGTTTATCATGATTCCGCTTGAGCTCATTGTACTTGGACCCATCGGTTCGTATATCGGTGACTGGCTCACTCAGGGAATCAACTATCTATTCTCCACAGTCGGCATTCTTGCCGGTTTGATTCTTGGCTTTTTCAAACCGATCATGGTTATGTTCGGCATGCACTATGCGCTTATGCCCATTCAGGTACAGCAAGTGGCGAGCCTGGGTTCAACCGTGCTGCTGCCTTCTGCACTGGCAGCGAATCTGGCTCAGGCGGGAGCGGCGTTCGGCGTGTTTGTACTGACGAAAAGTAAAACGATGAAATCTGCCGCCGGTTCTAGCGGATTTACAGCTTTGTTCGGGATTACCGAACCAGCCATCTACGGGGTTACACTGCGATACAAACGGCCATTTTTTGCAGGTTGCGCAGCGGCTGGCCTGGTCGGTGGGTTTTATAGTCTGGTTCATACCAGTGCTACCGCAATTTCTCTGCCCGGCATCCTGGCCTTAGGGACGTACACCGCTGACCGTTACATCTATGTGGTCATTGGTTCTGTTGCCGCAGTCGTACTGGGTTTTGTGTTCACCCTCCTGGCAGGTATCAAGGAAGATACGGATGGAGTGAAAACAAAACAGCAAACTACAGATGCAGCTGACAATATCCAAACTACTGTTAACACAGGAGCGAATGAAGAACAAGCGTCCACTCAGACATCGGCATCTTCTTCGGACATGCTGATTGTCAGTCCAATGACCGGGGAAATTAAATCGATCACAGAGGTTGAGGATCAGGCATTTGCCCAGGAACTCATGGGTAAAGGCATTGCCATTGTTCCAACAGAAGGGAAGGTGTTTGCTCCTTTTGATGGCGTAGTTGAGGCATTATACCGTACCAAACATGCAATCGGATTGAAGGCTGTGAACGGAGTAGAAATTCTGATTCATATTGGAGTCGATACCGTCAGCTTGAAAGGGAAGTATTTTAATGCCCTTATTGAACAAGGACAGGCCATCAAAGCAGGTGATTTATTGGTGGAGTTTGATCCTGAAGGCATCAAGTCGGCGGGGTATAACACGATTACATCCATTGTTGTAACCAATATGCAGAATTTTGGAGATGTATTGACGACAGCTACCAGTGGCCCAGTTCGGGAAAGCGAAGCTTTGCTCAAGCTCATCCCATGAGTAACTTGCTAAAACAAACCGAACGTATACTCAACAAATAGGAGGAAAATATGATGACAAATTCAAGATTTCCAAAAGATTTCTTATGGGGAGGAGCGCTTTCCGCATGTCAGGCAGAAGGAGCTTATGATCTGGACGGCAAAAGCCTCACCATACCAGAAGTAATGAAGTTTAACGAGAAGAATGATCGCAAGGTGACCAAGCAGATTCGAATCAATCGGGAGATGATCGAAGAAGCGAAGAATGACCCCGACACCATAAAATATCCAAAACGTCGGGGGATCGACTTTTACCATACATTTAGAGAAGACATTGCGCTGTTCGCCGAGATGGGCTTCAAGGTATTCCGTTATTCGATCTCATGGGCCAGAGTATTCCCGAACGGGGATGATCCGGCTCCGAACGAGAAAGCACTTCAGTTTTATGACCAAGTGATTGATGAATGTCTGAAGCATGGTATGAAGCCCCTGATCACAATCAGTCACTTTGATATGCCAATCGTGCTAATCGACAAGTTCGGCGGTTGGTATAACCGCAAGTTGATTGATCTATACGTGAATTATTGCGACGTGCTGTTTAACCGATATAAAGGCAAGGTGAAATACTGGGTCACATTCAATGAGATCAACATGAGCGTAAAGGCAGGGGCGAAGACGCTGGGTATTATTGAATACGACAAGCCGAATTATGAAGAAATGTTATTCCAGGGACTGCACCATCAATTTGTGGCTGCATCCAGAGTAACCAAGATGGCGCACGAGATCGATTCCGAAAATATGATTGGCAGCATGGTGGCTTATTTCACAACCTATCCTTATACTTGCAAGCCGGAGGATGCGCTCCAGATGCAACAGGATGACCAGATGAAAAATCAGTTTTTCTTGGATGTGCTGAATAAGGGTGAGTATCCATACTATGCCAAAACGTATTTTACAAGGAAGGGTATCCAGTTGAAAGTGGAGGATGGCGATTTGGACAGCATTCGGGCACACACCGCCGACTATGTTGGTATGTCGTACTACAATTCGATGATCTCCAGCAGTGATACCGAACAGCTTGAATTAACGGCCGGTAACGTGCATAGTGTCTATAAAAATCCGCACTTGCCTGCCAACGAGTGGGGCTGGCAGATTGACCCGGTCGGACTCAGATACACACTTAATCTCGTCTATGATCGGTACCAAAAGCCGGTGTTCATCCTTGAAAACAGCTCGGGTTTTTACGATAAACTGAACGAGGACGGGACAGTGAATGATCCTTACAGAATTGACTTCCTAAGCAAACATATTGAGCAGATGGGGCTCGCAATTGCGGACGGCGTAAATGTGTTGGGATACACCATGTGGGGCCCGATTGACATGATCAGTTCCGGAACCTCCGAGATGAGCAAGCGCTATGGATTCATCTACGTGGATCAGGATGATTATGGGAATGGAACGATGAAACGATATCGTAAGGATTCATTTTATTGGTATCAAAATGTGATAAAGACGAATGGAGAGCAGCTCTAATTCCATGAATATTCTTGGTCGAGTCAAGAAAATACCCGGAGGCTTGCTAATCGTTCCCATGCTGATCGCCGCCGTAATTAACACCGCATTTCCGTCGCTTTTTCAGATCGGGGACCCAACCACGGCACTATTCACTTCCAAAGGCACTATGGTTCTTATCGGCATGATTCTGCTTGTCTCTGGAACCCAGCTGAATTTGTCCCAGCTTGTAACCACTTTGAAGAGGGCGGGCGTCCTATGTGTATCACGGATAATGATCAGCGTGTTGATCGGTTGGGCGTTTGTGCACTTTTTTGGGATTGGTGGTATTGGCGGGGTCTCGGCCGTGGCATTTATAGCAGTACTTACAAGCAGCAATCCAGGTCTGTATCTGGCTCTAATGAACTCCTATGGTGATCATGTGGATCGGGCCGCATTCGGTATTCTGAATCTGATTGCTGTGCCGATTATTCCGGTGATGATTCTCAATTCGGCTAGCGGTGTAGGCATTGACTATGCAAGCGTAATTGCAACATTGTTGCCCTTTCTGATCGGTATATTGCTGGGTAACCTGGATAGCAGCATTCAGAAAATGTTTGCTCCAGGTACGCTCATTCTGTTGCCTTTCCTTGGGACTAGCTTCGGTTCTAACATTGACCTGCGCGTTGCCTTTCAGTCCAGCCTGTCGGGGCTGCTCGTCACAGTCCTGTTTTTATTCCTGTGCATGTTACCCTTAATTGGCATAGATCGTGTTGTGTTGAGACGTCCAGGTTATGCAGCCGCGGCGACCTGTTCAGTAGCAGGATTGTCCATGGTAGTACCCTCCATGGCAGCTGGGTTTGACCCCGCATATGCGCCTTATGTGGAAACGGCCGTTGCGCAGATTGCTTTTGCGGTCATTCTGACTTCTATTGTCGTTCCTTACGTTGTGAGAAGGCTGGCTTTGCAGTCCTTGTCCAACAAACGCAATGAGGCTTTTTGACGTGATGACGAACTTCATCAAAAAGATGCAGGATTCAAGATCATCCATCATCGGCAATATGCGTTAATTTTTTATTGACCCTTCGTGATCAATGGTCATTAGGCATACCAAAAAGCGAAGTTCTCGACTCATGGTCGGTAACTTCGCTCTTTTGGTGTTTTTGGACATGGACTGCTGTTATAGCAGCTTCTATTTTAACCCGACCAGTCGCGACGACGAGTGAAGAGATCTTTCAGTTCGTCTGTCGACAGCTCGGTAATCCAATTCTCGGAACTGGTGATGATGTTGTCACTGAGCTGCTGCTTGCTCTCCAACATTTCATCTATGCGCTCTTCCAACGTGCCGAGGGAGATGAATTTGTGAACCTGAACGTCCTTCGTTTGCCCCATTCGGTACGCACGGTCGGTGGCCTGGTTTTCCACGGCAGGGTTCCACCAGCGGTCAAAGTGAAATACATGATTCGCTGCCGTCAGATTCAGCCCCACGCCGCCTGCCTTGATGGACAGGATGAAGACCGAGGGCTGCTCTTGCGGAGGCAATGTCCGGGACTGGAACTGCTCGATCATGCGGTCCCGTGCTGTCTTGGATGTACCACCATGGAGATAGAGCACAGGTTCTTGGAGCTCCTGCTGGAGAACTTGCTGCAGCATCTGACCCATACCGATGTATTGGGTGAAAATAAGGCAGCGCTCGCCCTCCTCCCGCAGTTCGCGGACCAGTTCCATCAGCCGTTCCAGCTTCGCGGAGCGGCTGATCAGCATCGCCATGTCCTGTGGACTATACAGGTCATACTCAGTTCTGGAGCCATCCGAAGACAGCGTCTCCGGCAGGGCTTCCTTGGTCAGAAGCAGCGGATGGTCACACAGCTGCTTGAGCTGGGTTAATGCGGACAGAATGGCACCTTTGCGCTTGATGCCCTCCAGCTCTTTCATTTTATCCATTAGCGCCTGCACGGATTGGTCGTATAGGGCACTTTGTTCACCAGTAAGATGAATGTAAGTCTTCATTTCGTTTTTGTCCGGCAGATCAAGCTGGATATTCGGATCCTTTTTCTTGCGGCGAAGCATGAATGGCTTGACCAACTGCTGCAAATCCTGCATGCGCTGCTCGTCCTTGTCTTTCTCGATTGCGCTGATAAACCGGGTTTGGAAGGCGCGTGCGCTGCCAAGGTATCCCGGATTAATGAAATCATAGATGGACCATAGCTCAGCCAGCCGATTCTCGATCGGTGTACCTGTCAGTGCGATGCGGTGTTTGGCCGGGAAACTGCGTACGGCCATGGATTGCTTGGTCTGGGCATTTTTAATATTCTGTGCCTCATCCAGACAGATGGATGCCCAAGTGTACTCCTGCAACATTTCTTGGTCCAGGGTAGCCGTGGCATACGAAGTAATGATGATATCCACCTGTTCAGTCTGCTCCCTGAATTGATCTCCGCTAAGTCTGCGTGCTCCATAGTGCAGACTGACGTTGATCGATGGTGCAAAACGACTGATTTCCTTCTGCCAGTTCCCTAATACCGAAGTTGGACAGACGAGAAGGGCGGGGGCATCTTCAGGTAACCGCGGCTGGTTTTCCTTAATATGCAGCAAATACGTAATGAACTGAATCGTTTTCCCAAGGCCCATATCGTCAGCAAGGCATGCTCCGAGGCCGAATCTGCGCAAAAACCCAAGCCAGGCGAAGCCTTCCTTCTGATAGGAACGCAGTTCGGCATGCAGTCCAGTTGGAACGGGAAGGGATGGAGCACCGCCTTGTCCACCGCCAAGCTGCGCAATGATCCGGTTCAGGTGTTCGTTCAGCTCGACTTCAAGCTTGATGTTCTCGGCAGATTGTGGCTGTTCTTCTTCCTGTCCTTCCTGGCGCTTCTGATTACGATACTCACGCTGCTCATTTTGCAGCAGATGCAGGTGCAGGATGTCCTGAAACGACAACCCCTGTTCCCGGTCGACACCGCCCATGGCCCGTCGAATCTGCTCCAACAGGGCAGGATCAAGCGGAACCCATTCCCCGCGGAAACGCACCAGTCGCTCGTTGCGAGCAACGAGATCGGCAAATTCCTCTTCACTGAGATCGGTATCTCCAATCGCAATTCGCCAGTCAAAATGAATGATCGAATCCAGTCCGAAGAATGACTGTCCACGTTCACTGCCTTCCTCTGGCTTCACCTTGGCACGAAGCTTGGGCTTCTTCTTGCGAGCCGCTTCCCACCATCCCGGGAGCAGTACCTGCCAGCCGGATTCCAGCAGTCTGCCGCTGTCCACCGTCAGGAACTGCCACGCCTCCTGATCGCTGAGCGGGTCACTTAGCACATCTCGGCTTCCGCTAATGGAACGGCTGATTCGCGGCAAATGTGCACGCAGCTGCTCCAGCCACCCGGCAGAACGGTCAAGAATGAATGCCGTCCACACTTCTGGCCATTCCCCTTCAAGCCGTCCGCGGGAGTCCAGTCGAACCGGAACGAGCGTAGCTGCGTCCAGCTTGTCCTGCAAAACCACTCGCAGCCGCCATGCGGGTTCATCGTCATCCGGCTCCAGCAATTGCAGGAGAGGGCGGAACGGGGCAGCGTCTGCCTTCCAGCCGATGGAGACAAGCCAGGCCTGGGCATCCATTCCTGCTGTTCTTGGCGGCGTATCTCCTTGAGGGAACAATTGAGGGAACTCGCGCCGCAGATCGGTTGCAGCTTCCTCGGTGCTATACCATCGCTGAAAAACCGAAGCAGAGTAGGCTGCGCCGAGTCCCTCGGCGTAGCTCTCATCCGTCTGATCGAGGGCTTTGTTCAGAGCTGACCGATCCTGGGGTTTCATACTATCCAGATCCCAGCTCCATTGCAGCTGACCTGTGCGAAAGGCGGTGAAGCTGGGGACATACTTCCGGTTCTCAATGGTGGCAGCGAGTGCAGGGGCAAGCCTGATCAGGTGAGCTGCCTGCTCGTCCCATTTCCATTCAATGTGCAGCAGCGTATGCATCTCTGCAAAGAAAGGAATAACTTCTTCCGCAGGCAGTACCACCAGATCAATATCTTCGATCTGCCTAGTCTCCAGCTCTGTTCCGTAGAAGGAGGGAGCATGCCAGGCAAATAGTCGCTGCTTGAGCGACTGCCCGGATACAAAATGATGCGTATTTAGTGCTCCATAGAATAAGGCATCACCGTATCCGGTTAATGCCACATGGACTTCAATCGTTTCGGTATAAGGATGTATAAGGCTCATGAGATCAACTTACCTTTCCGAAGCTCTTCCTGCAGGGCGCGCAGTCTGCTGTTCCGCACCGCCAGTGCGGTAATGAAATCTTCCCAGCGATCCTCTTGCTTCAATTTTTTGTAGAGTTTGGACAGTCTCTTCAGCAGCTTGACCGCTGCTTTGTAGCCGTCCCTGTTCTTGTGTCCAATATATCGCTCAACCGCCTGATGGTAGAACGGGAGCAGCAGCTCTGGTGCGTCTTTTTCAATCGGCTGCAGCACAGCCACACGGAATTCTAGCGGCTCCGTTTCCGTGCTCAACTGAAAATCAATCCAACGGCGCCACTGTCCACGGCTGTGCATGGCATCTTCGTATGCGGGGCGTGAGTGAGGGAGCATGCTGACAAGGGTATCCCACATGTGATTTTCAGTCTCGGGAAGATGTTCAATCGTCGTATCCCACAGCTTCATGTAATCCTGCAATGGTTCATTGCGGCGATTTGCCAGCAGTGGTCCAAGCTGAGCAAGCCATGCACCGAGCCGCTTCCAGTCTGATTCATCCGCGAGTACATGAAGAAAATGCAGCAGATGCTCTGCCGGGATGCCGTACGCCGTACTTCCGCTGGTTAATCGCTGCCAGGCCTGTTCATCCTGCTGCAAGTGGAAGTGCATCCAGCTCTGTGCCAGCACCAGCGGCAAAGGCGGCGATTTTCCAGGCTTGCCCGGCTGGCTGCTGCCCGTCAGATTCGCAACACTTAGCACGCTTCCGCCGCTGTTGCCTGGTGTATTGACTGCTGTTTCCTTCAATTGAGCCTCTATTTCCTGCAAGATGTTCAACTCTGATTCGAGCAGTTGCTGATACTGTGCGTGAGGAACGATCCAATTCAGCCATACCTGCCGATAGATTGGTGTAAATAGCATCAGCGTGGATGTTTCCGGCATCATCTGTGTGCGAAGATACGTTACCGTTTCTTCAAGCCGTTTCCACAGTTGCTTGAGCTTATTGTCTGACAGATCAGCGAATTGAAGCGGGCGGGTTAATACCTGTTCTACGCCTTTCTGAAGTGAATCTACAGCAAGCTGCGCAGGGTAACTTAGATAGATGGGTGTATGCGTAGTCGAATGACGAGCAGGTATGCAGTACTGCATAAGGTACAGGTGGACATGAAATTCAAATAACTGATCCATGCCAGCAGGCAGCTTGGGTTTTATCGCATAGAGTTCGTCGGCTGCTTCCTGCACATACGCTGTACTTGGCGTGCCTGTACCCAACCTGGCCAGACATTTTTCGAACAGTTCGTGCCATTCCGTGATCTCCAGGCCTGCAATCTCTAATGCCCGCTCCTTGATCTGACTGTACTGATGATGGGGAATGTCCTCATCCTGGTCGGAAACATAATTCGAGCGTGAAGACATGGAAGCCACGGGCTTGGGAGCCTGTTTCAGGGCCGTACTGGAATGAGCGTTCACAATGGCATGCACTGGGCGTTCCAGCAGCTCGGCATAAGACATCATGACAGCAATCATATGTTTACAAGCTGCGCCCACTGGGCAGGTGCAGTGACTAGTAGATAGGGACTGAATACTCAAGGTGACTTCATAGTCTTCGGAGCCTTGTACGTCCGCTCTGATTCCATGTTGTTCGGTAAAAGTTAATGATCCAACACGTTTCTGTTTATAATATTGGAATCCGCGCATGATCGTCAGATTGTTAAAGTGCTCGGCGACTTCTCTGATCAGCTGCTGCCACTGCGCATCATCCATTTTCATGTCAATCGGTATATTCATCATTCCATCTCCTGGGCAATCATAGGTTTAACGGTCCATACGAATTAACGATGTATGGTGTGGATTTTCTGTATCCATCATATCAGTTATGAGCGGCTCCGTGCATGGATTGAGAGAACTTGTAAGAGACTTTTTGATGAAGATAATCCGAAACAGCCACGTGTTCCTTCATCTACTAGCATGCGTTATCGCTCCATATTGTGTATGCTTATCGTATGTATTCCTTTCAGGAACGATACAGGCCCTCGAAGTGGTCAATTCAATCAACAGGAGAGAGTATATATGAAAATACTTACGTTAAACACACACGCCTGGGCGGAAGAAGATCAGTTGAACAAGATAAGCCAGCTGGCTGACTTTATCAATACACACCAGTTTGATGTAATCTCCATGCAGGAGGTCAATCAATCGATACAAGAGGCGGCATTGTCCGCGGAACACTTGCAGCATTTTGTTGTCACCGATCCTGAGGCTGTCATTAAAAAGGATAACTACGCCTACGTCCTGCTGACGCAACTAACCGATACCTATTACTGGACATGGGTTCCGACTCATATCGGATTTAGCAAATACGATGAAGGCCTGGCGATTCTGAGCCGAACGCCGATTACCCAGTCCTTTGGAGAATACGTTTCTCATATGCGTGATTACAGCAACTACCGGACACGCAAAATTTTGGGTATACAGACGGTCGTTGAAGATGAAGCAACCTGGTTTGTGAACGGACACTATAACTGGTGGGATGATGAACAGGAACCTTTCAAGGGACAATGGGAACTGACCGAGAGCAAATTGGCTCCTTATATGGATCAGCCGCTGTTTATCATGGGAGATTTTAATAATGTTGCGGAAGTGCGTGGGCAAGGCTACGATCACATGGTCGGTCGGGGTTGGAATGACCTCTATACCACCGCAAAACAGAAAGATGATGGAGCGACGGTCGTCAAAGCCATTGCAGGATGGGCTGATAATAAACGCGATTTGCGTATTGATTATATTTTCTCCAAACACCCTGTGCAGGCAAAGTCTTCGACCGTGGTGCTTAACGGCAAGAATGGTCCGGTTGTATCTGACCACTACGGCGTAGCTGTGGAAATCTAAACGGCATTACATTTTCATCAAACGAAAGCCTCCGCTGTGTTCCTGTTATTAGAAAATGCAGCTGGAGGCCTTTTTTGTGCCTTAATATATGTACTTATGAGAAATTATAGTGGTTATTATCAACATCTTCTTTGCTACTCTAGTGCCAGCATCTCTGTTACAAATTTTTTCAAGTTCGCACTGGTTTCGCTGAGCTGCTCAATACTTTGCATAAACTCGCTGACCAGCTGTGCCTGATCCACTGTTGCGGTTGTAATCTGACCGATCTCCAGCTCCATATGCTTCATGGAATTTTGAACGCTGCCTAGTGAGGTTTCGATATCTGCAGCTGCCTGCTTGGTATGATCCGATAACTTTCGAACTTCACTGGCAACCACGCCGAAGCCACTTCCCAGATCGCCGACACGAGCGGCTTCAATCATGGCATTCAGGCCTAGCAGGTTGGTTTGTTCAGATACTTCACGAATCACGTTGGTTACCTTGGTTACACTGACCGAATTCTCTGCGGCTTGTTTGGAGTTGCGTAAAATCTCTTCCGAAGTCGCCGATAGTTCCTCCGAATGTGCTGCAATTTGCTGGATGCCGCCTAGCAGGGCATTAATGGTTGCTTCATTTTCACCGATGAGTTTCTCAAGGGTAATATGGTTATCCAGCGCGTAATTGACACCTAATATGCCTACAACCTGATCATTCTCTTTAATTGGAATAAGAATCGCATCAAAAGGTCTGCCTTGCAGATCGCCCGGCATCCGTGCAACGGTACGGGAATCGCGGTTCGTCAGCATTTTGAAATCCTTATAGTCTTCATGCAGCTCGTCACCTACGTTTACACCAATCTCCAGACCATTAGCTTCGGCAAAATATAGCACTTTCTCATGATCATTAATGGATATGGAAACATCATCACGAAACATCTGTCTTACAAATGGCATAGCATTTACCAAAGATTCAAGAATACTCAAGGCTCATCTTTCCTTTCCCATACAAAAAGTGGAATTTCCAGTCTAATACCTATATCGGCAGGGGTTTCCCATTTTTAAACCGATATTATGATCTATTCTATCTGAAAGCGCAAACAAATTTCTATAGCCACCAACAATCCTGTCAGTTATACTGGGTTTAATATTTGGCTGTTCAGAGGTAAAACAGGAGGAATTGACCCAGCAAGGGAGATTCTCACCAAGGTTAAGCGCTATACCCTTGACTTTTCATGCAATAACATTTGCAGAGATGTTGTTAATCACAACGGGAAAGGAATGTGGCAATCCATGACAACGTATTTTGATGAACCGCAGAGTATGAACTACCGGTTTGGGGAGGATCAGGATCAAGTGTTGAAGGTGCTGGCTGAGAGATATATCGGAGCCAATGCGCAGGCGGACTTTGTGTATCGGGTGTTTCAGAAATCGGGTATTCTGCAAAACGAGAAAGGGTTGTATGATCTCAATCTGAGTGAACGTTTCCCTGATACCCAAAAAGGACAATTAGCCTATGCCGCAGCGCTGGTCTGGGGAGATGAGGACCGGAATCTGGATGTGCTGATCCGCAGTTACGGACCTGTTCGTTTCTATTTCAATGAGCAGTTGGTGTACCGCTCTACGGTGATGGACGAGATTAATCCGGATTCGACGGTAAAGCTGGGAATCGACATCAAGCCCGGCTGGAATACGTTATTGCTCGAAATGAAATATACACCTGCCGGTTTTGGATGCCAGTTTGGTTCGGATGAAGGGAAAGTGCGTATTCTGAATGTACTGGCACCTTTTCAGGAACGTCAGGGACAGGCCGGATGGGTTTACTCCAAGCCTGTAAGCAGAGATGAAGCTCTCTCTTTCATCACATCCGGAGGCAGTCATCCTGACTGGAACCTGCTTGGAATGGAACAAGATCATCAACTGAAATGGCTGCCTGAAACGGAATGGCCTGTTGAAATGAAGAACAAGCCTACCCTGCAGCGATTATACGGACATCTTCCGGGACAGCGGGTGTATGGTTGGTCACGGATGAACAATAGTGATTCGACGGGCAGCTCCATCCGATTATCCGGTCATTCTTCCGGTCCACTATCGATATGGCTGAATGGCATACCAGCGGTACAATTAAAGGAAGCGGGATCGTTTGAGTCGGAGGTGCATGCACCTTTCGGCCGGAGCGATCTGCTGGTTTGCAGTGAATGCAGTAGTGATACCGCTGAGCCATGGCAATTTACTTTAAACGCAGCCGTGAATGGCAAGCAGTTGGGACTTGAGCTGCCCAGACATGTACATGGAGCTTCAGGAGAGAAGTGGATGTATGTCGGCCCCTTTGAATCTGATGTGGAACCTGATGTTCAGGACATAATGCGGACAGATCGCGTATACACGTCAAGTGTGTCACAGGACAGCAATGGAGCCGGTAGCCAGGATGTGCAGGCGGAACGAATGTATTGGCAGCTGGATCAACCGGATGCATGGATTCGTCCTTACTACGAAAACGCCATGCTAAGCAACAAATGGACCGTGGGTAGTGTAACCAACTATGGTCGTTGGGATTATCCGCTGGGTGTAACCGTATATGGACTGCTGCAGACGGGACGTTATTTGCATAGACCGGACATTATTCGTTATGCAACAGAACATGTGCAGGCATGTACCCGGATGTATGATTACTCGCTGTGGGATCGGGAGCAGTATGGATTTCCTGCAGTGAATCAGCAGCTGGTCATGCTGAAAATGCTGGATAACTGCGGGTCCTTTGGTTCAGCCATGTTGGAGGCGTACTCGGAATGCCATGAACCGACGTTTTTGCCGATTGCCGAGCGAATCGCCGATTTTATGCTCACCCGGTTGGAACGACAGGAAGACGGTGCGTTTTACCGTGAGTGCATTGGGGAGTTTGCCGAGAACACGATGTGGGCGGATGACCTCTATATGAGTACGCCGTTTCTCGTTCGGTATGCCCGCCTGACAGGCAACACCTCTGCTCTGGACGAAGCAGCCAGACAATTTATACTGTACCGCAAGTATCTGTTTATGCCTGAATTCAAGATTATGTCTCACGTATATGATTTTAAATATGACCAGGCGACACGTATTCCGTGGGGACGCGGGAATGGCTGGACACTATTTTCCCTGACTGAAGTATTGGAGGCTTTGCCTGAAGAGCACCCTGATCGCCCGGCATTAATCCATTTCTTTAATGAATTATGTGAAGGGTATGCGGCTCTGCAGGGAAAGGATGGATTATGGCATCAGGTGTTGAATGATTCGGAGACATACCAGGAAGCTTCCTGTACTGCGATGTTCGCCTATGGATTTGCGCGGGGGGTTCGATTTGGCTGGTTAGAGCAGCCTGACCGTTATATTGAAGCTTCTGAGCGGGCATGGAACGGACTAACTTTCAAAGCAATTGATCGACAAGGCAATGTGCACGGGGTGTGCAGTGGATCAAGGTATGCATTTACTGCAGAATATTATGATAAGGATTTACTTACTGTAACGAATGACAATCATGGTATTGGTATTATGATGCTGGCAGGAACCGAGGTTGCGAAGATGAAGGAATACTTGACTCGTCATACGAAAACCTCTGCTGCTGTGACGCATTCCTAAATATATGACTTGAAAAAAAATCAGCGGAATAACCGCCGGAAATGGACGTTCCGGTGGTTATTTGAACATGATACATTTTATCGTATCATCACATGTCCAACTCCCTTACTTTTTTGACAGGAAAGCTTACTTTTGTTTATGTCATGAGCAGCCATAGGCCGTTACAATAGTTTTTGTAAGCGATTCCATAAAAGCAAAAAGGGGAGGAAATTCATTCATGTTGATCACCAAAAAGTGGGTTACCCTGTTCTGCATGTCCCTGTTATTGTTTGCTGCAGCCTGTTCCGGAGGATCTTCCGGTTCAACGGCTTCATCTGGTGACGGAAGTGAAGGAGATGCCTCGGGCAACATTCAACTGCGCATGACCTGGTGGGGATCGCAAACTCGCCACGATCTGACGACCAAAGTGATCAAGCTGTTTGAAGAAAAGCACCCCGGTATTACGATCAAACCGGAATATTCCGGTTGGGACGGTTACATGGATAAACTGACCACCCAGGTGGCTGGTTCGAATGCTCCGGATATCGTGCAGATGGATTATGCCTTTCTGACCGACTTTGCCCGTCGCGGCGCATTGCTGGATCTGACCCCATATAGTCAGAGCAAAGAGCTGCGCACAGAGGATCACGACGAGAGCATGCTCAAGGCCGGATCAATTGACGATAAGCTATATGCAATTACATTGGGCGTAAACGCTCCAGGCGTCATCTATGATGCTACCCTTTTTAAGGAGCTAGGGATCGAGGAACCACAGGAAAGCTGGACGTGGAAGGATTTTGGCGATATTGCCACCCGGATTGCAGAAGCCAAAGGGGAGGGGTTTTACGGTTCAGCGGATATATCCGGTACAACCAACATGTTTGAGGTATTTATCCGCCAAACGGGCAAAGGTCTGTTTGAAGACGGAACGATCACGGCGACCAGCGAAGAAATGCAGCAGTGGTTCGACATGTGGAGCGCCCTGCGCGCAAGCGGTGGAGTTACAACCGCCGAGGTGACAGCATCCACTACCAATGCGCTGGAGACGCGCCCCATCTCGCTGGGAACAGCAGCCATGGATTTTTCCTGGTCCAACCAACTGCTGACGTTCCAGCAAGTGAACAAAAATCAGGATCACAAGCTGGGCATACAAGTCATTCCTCATGGTGTGAATGAGAAGCAAATCGGTGAATACTTGAAACCAAGCCAATTTATCTCCGGCTATGCCAAAACCAAGCATCCAAAAGAAGTAGCCATGTTTATCGATTTCATGGTAAATGATCCGGAAGCGACGACCATTCTTGGTTCTGAGCGGGGGGTCCCTGTCAATTCAAGCATCCGTGAGCAGCTGCAGCCCACACTGCCAGAGGCGGAGCAAGCCATTTTTCAATTCATCGATGTTGTATCCAATAACTCCAGTGAGATTGATCCTCCTTATCCGCAGGGATTCTCCGAAGTGGACACCAGCTTCAAAAGTGCAAGCGAGCAGATCGCTTTCGGTCAAGGCAATACACCGGATGTGATTGCTCAGTTTATTGAGGGAGCCAAGGCCACCCTTGCCTCGAGTCAATAACCGCTTGTCTGGTTCCAATTTGTCCAATTCTGCGGGGAGGTTGCGAAGATGAGTACAACACAGGTCAGTCAGGCCCGAGCCGAACGAGTGACAGCCCGGAGGGTGAAGCGGAGATACGCACACAATAGAGCAGCACTGCTGTTCCTCGCTCCATGGCTGATTGGTTTGTTGTTCCTGACCCTTGGTCCAATGCTGGTTTCGTTATACATTTCATTCACGGATTACAGTATCCTGGCCGCCCCTTCCTGGGTCGGTCTGGGTAACTACACAACCATGTTTACTTCGGATAAGCTGTTTACCCAATCGCTCAAAGTTACCTTTACGTATGTTGCGGTGTCCGTGCCGATCAAGTTGATCTTTGCCCTGCTTGTAGCGATGCTGTTGAACAAGGGGATACGGGGTCTCGGCATTTACCGGACCGTGTACTACATCCCAACCCTGCTTGGCGGCAGTGTGGCTATTGCCATGTTGTGGCGCAAAATGTTGGGTGGGGACGGGTTGCTCAACGGTGTGCTTGCGATGGTGGGCATCAAGGCGCCGGATTGGGTTGCCAATCCGAAATACGCCCTGTACTCAATCGTGCTGTTGTCCGTGTGGCAGTTCGGATCGTCCATGATCATTTTTCTGGCAGGCTTGAAGCAGATTCCACCTGAATATGATGAAGCTTCAGCAGTTGATGGAGCAGGTCCATTCCGGCGTTTCTTCTATATAACGTTGCCGATTCTGTCGCCGGTGATTTTCTTCAATCTGGTGATGCAGCTGATTACGTCTTTTCAATCGTTTACGCAAGCCTTCGTCATTAGTAACGGCAGCGGGGGTCCGGTCAATTCAACACTGATGTATTCCCTATATCTGTACAAAAAAGGATTCTCTTTCTTTCAGATGGGCTATGCTTCCGCAATGGCCTGGGTGCTGGTGATCCTGATCGGTGTGTTTACATTGCTGGTATTCCGCAGCAGCAAGCTGTGGGTCCATTATGAGGATGGTGGAAAATCATGATTGGACAACGGAATTCTGCGGCTTGGATTGCCATGAAACATATCCTGATCTCTGGAATTGCCTTTGTCATGTTGTATCCGGTGCTCTGGATGTTGGGCAGTTCGTTCAAGCCGGGACATATGATTTTTAGTGAAACATGGTTCTGGCCGCAGGAATGGAACTTTCAAAATTACATGAATGGCTGGACGGGAATACAAGGCAATCCGTTCTCCCGTTTTCTGACCAACTCCATTGTCCTGTCGCTGGGTGCCGTGCTGGGGAATGTGGTCTCTTGTTCAATGGCGGCTTATGCCTTTGCCAGACTCGATTTTCGTTTCAAGGCTATCTGCTTCGGCTTGATGTTAATGACGATCATGCTGCCACATCATGTGACGCTGATCCCACAATATATCCTGTTCAACCATTTGGAATGGGTGAATACGTACTTGCCTTTGGTGGTGCCAAAATGGCTTGCAACCGACGCCTTCTTTATTTTCCTGATGGTTCAGTTCTTCCGGGGTTTGCCCAAAGAGCTCGATGAGGCGGCCACCATTGATGGCTGTGGGCCTGTGCGTATCTATACCAAAGTCATTATTCCGCTGGCCTTTCCGGCGCTGGTGACCACAATGATCTTCACCTTTTTATGGACATGGGATGATTTCTTCAGCCAGCTGATCTATCTGAGTGATGTCAGCAAGTACACGGTACCGCTGGGACTTCGCCTGTTCCTTGATTCCAGTTCCCAATCCGATTGGGGTCCGATGTTTGCCATGTCTGTGCTTTCGTTGGTGCCTTGTTTTATCGTTTTTATCGTATGTCAAAAGTACTTCGTGGAAGGAATCGCGACCTCCGGACTCAAAGGTTAATTCCAAAACGAAATGAGTTGATTTCATGGGGAAACGAAGATTATCCCTGTTTATCAATCAAAAGCTGCAGCAAAGCAAGCTCACCACACTGATGGTGACTTGCTTTATTGCGTTTAACCTGCTGCTCGTATCCATTATCGTCTGGCTGGCATATCAGTCCTTCTCTACGGTGACCTTTACCGAGATCAGCAAAGCACGGCTGGCGCTTCTGAACGAGAGCACCCGGCGGGGGTTTGATTTTATTACAGGGGTGACGGGGACTGCCTATTCGCTCGCGAGCAACCGGGATCTTGCGAATTTGTTGGAAACAGCAGGAACAGGGAGACTTACGCAGATCCATCAGCGGCGAGAACTGGCCAAAATACTGGACCATACACTTGTCGTTAGCGAAGGCATTACCTCGGTGGAATTGTATACAGATGCTTACAATGGTGTTACTGTCACGATGGCTGACCGAATCTTTCCAGTGGATACGATTGCCGGGGATTCCTGGTTCGCAGCACTGGAGCAGGCGGACGCAGCTTGGGTGCCTTTGCGAGAAAATGAATCGGGACATTCCCTGGTAGGGTATGCCCAGCGTATCTTTGACAGCCGTGGGGGTACGGTGGCATATGTTCTGATCCGCTTAAGTCGCGAGGATATCGTACGCCGATTTGCGGACATGCCGATGGTATTGGATGGACAGGTGCTGCTGGTGGATACGGCGGGCAATGTCGTTATGCAGATGGGAGATGCAGACCCGACGAGGGAATCTGGTCAAAATCCCAATGGTAATGCTGCAGCAGCAAGTGCAGCGGACTCATCCCTGCCAGTGGACGTATCCACTAAAGGAACTCTACCGGTTGTAGACAGTGATTGGATTCGAACACATGCCGAACATAATGAAGACGGATTTGAAGTGGTATCTGGCAATGCTGGCGGTGCACAACTCGTGTTATATTCCAAACCCGCCACACTTCAGTGGCGTCTGGTGCAGACGATTCCTGTACATACACTGCTATCCCCTGTCAGGTACGCCGGATGGCAGGTGCTTGGAATTGCTGTGGTTGGACTGCTATGTTCTGCCGTATTTGCGTACCTGTTCGTCCGGAGAATTGTACGTCCCCTTCGTCAGCTGATCAAACGAATGAGGCAGCTCGAGAAGGGAGACTTTGAGACCCGGGTCCAACTTTCGTTTACCGAGGAATATGCTCACCTGGCCTATGGCTTCAATCACATGGCATCCAGATTGACGGAGCTAATGGATCAGGTCAAGGAAGAGAGCCGTGCCAAGCGGGAGGCCCAGACGAGCCTGCTGGAGGCGCAGATCAAACCCCATTTTCTCTACAATACACTTGATATGATCCACTGGCGTGCGCTTGATTATGAAGCCAAGGACATCAGCCGCATGATTGTGCAGCTCAGCAAACTTTTACGCATTGGACTTAGTGGAGGCAGAATGTTTATTAAAGTTCGCGATGAGCTGGAGCATGCCCGTTGTTATGTCAGTATTCAGGCTGAACGGCTGCCGTTCTCCATTGATTATGAGGAAAAGATTGATCCACGTGTCCGTGGTTGTTACATTCCCAAAATTATTTTGCAGCCCTTTATTGAAAATGCCGTCATGCACGCGCATCCCCAAGAGGAGAATCTTCGAATATGTGTGGCGATCAGCGAAGAAATTGGAGATCCTTCCAAAGTCTTTATTCGGATTATGGATAATGGTCAAGGCTTGCCAGCAGAGTGGAAACAGGAAGAGTCACGTGGTATCGGAGTGAGAAATGTCCATCAGCGCATTCAATTATATTGTGGCAGGGGATATGGAGTTGATCTATGCACAGGAAGTTCGGGAGGTGTGGAAGTGACCATCTGTCTGCCGTGCATTGAGACGGAAGAGCAGTTAAATCTCTGGCTGGACGGTGAGAAGGTATGAAAACCATCATGCTTGTAGACGACGATCCACATACTATAAAGGCATTAACCGATCATATTGAGTGGCCCTCCCTCGGCCTTCGTATTGCAGGCACCGCTTCCAACGGAGTGGATGCACTGGAACAGTTTGAGCGGCTGCGTCCCGATCTGGTTATGACGGATGTATATATGCCGGGTATGACAGGACTTGAGGTGACACAGGCGCTTCGGCGCAATCACCCTCATCTGCCAATCATTATTCTAAGTGGTTATGATGAATTTGAGAATGCTCGTGCCGCCATGCGATGGGGGGTTAATCACTTTTTGCTGAAACCGGCGGAGGTAGAGGAGATTGAGTCGGTGCTGCGTGAAGTTCTGTTGGAGCAGGAAGTGCGAGAGCGCCATGAGCAGCTGGAGCGGACATACAAGCAGGAGATTGGGAAGGTAGTTCCCTATTTGCGCAAACAGTTTCTGCACGAGCTCCTGACCACACGCTATCTGGCAGATGAGTTGCCGCAGGAACGTATGGATTACGTGGGTATTCGGATGTCTTCGCAGGTACGTGCGATTAGTCTGCAGCTGAATCGTCCCGGATTCTTGGCACGGATGAAAGAGCGGGACTGGCAGTTACTCCGTTACGGGGCAGCGGATATTATTCAGGAGACGGTTAAGGAACAGACTGCGCACATGCAGGACAGCCAAGTGGAAGTTCTGGACTATTCCGATCAGGTGTTTGTACTGCTTCTTTTTGGTGGGGAGGGGATGTCTGGACAGATCGAAATACTTGTTGAGCGGATGATTGATCAGATATTTACGTATCTGAAAATGGAAATGAGCGCAGGGATTGGAACAACCAAAGAGCATATATGCGAGGTAATGGACTCCTATTTGGAGAGCAGAGAAGCCCTTGAGATGGCGGAATTTCAAGGAGGCAGTCGTGTCTATGCATACGATTCAATAGAAAAAGTAGAAACGAATGTCACCGATTATTCTTTGCTGCTGCGGCAGTGGAACGAGTCATGGGCAGATATGCGGACCGATCTGGCAGAGGAGGTATGGCTGCAAATTCGCCGTTTATTTGAGGATGGCATTTGTACTAGTATTCAGGATGTACAGGTTGTGGCTGTAAGTCTATTCGACACCTTAATTCATAGTTGGAACAGACAATATCCCTTATTGCAGCCACCACTGGCGATGAGTGAGTTTCTGAGGGATATTCAATCCAAGTATTCGCTACAGGATTTGCTATGCTGGATGGACGCCATTATTGGAGACTGGATAGAACAGACACGGAAAGAGATAACGGAGAAAAAAAGCAATAGACTGGTGGATCAGGTGAAACAGTACGTGGAGCAGCATTATGCTGACGAAATCAGCTTTGAGGCAATTGCCAAGGGACTCTTTGTGCATCCCAAATATTTGAGTCAGTTGTTCAAAAGGGTAACCGGGCAGAATTTCGTGAGCTATCTGAACGGATATCGAATTCAAAAGGCGATGGATCTGCTGCAGTCGGGCCATTACATGGTATACGAGGTTAGTGAGATGACGGGCTTTCGTAACGCCACGTATTTTAGCCAGGTATTCAAGATGCTTACGGGTAAGAGTCCATCCGAATTCGGATAGGGCACTGGTCCATAATAGTAGTAATATAGAAAGGATTAGGAGGGAAAGTATAGATGAACATTGAAAAACAGGACTTTATCGTGAAAGGATTGGCTTACTCCATTAGATCCGCAGAGGAAAAGGATGCTGAGGCATTATCTACGCTTCGTGTACAGATTGATGGAGAGACGGAGAACATGGATCGGGAGCAGGGTGAGGCTTTTATTGGGGCAGCGGGATTTAGGGAGATTATTCGTTTGGATACGGAGAAGGATCGAAACCTGTTCCTCGTTGCTGATGTGCAGGGAGAGATCGTTGGGTACTCCAGATGTGAGGGTTCGGATTTAAAGCGATTTTGTCATAAGGTTGAGTTTGGTGTATGTGTTGCCAGAAATCACTGGGGGTACGGAATCGGGAAGAAACTGCTGGAGCTGTCGATCCATTGGGCAGACACGAGTGGTGTTGAGAAAATGACGCTGAACGTGCTGGAAACCAACGATAAAGCGATAGAACTATATAAAGGAATGGGTTTTGAAATTGAAGGTGTTTTGAAAAAGGACCGGAAACATGCCGACGGGAAGTATTACGATACGATTGTGATGGGTAGGTTTAAGAGTTGATTGGGAGTAGATCCGCGTTTAATAATACTGTTGTCCATTTGTTAACTACTATATATAGAAGAAACAGAATATAGTGTGTGGCTGATATCATAGAGGTTATTTATAGATTCCTATCATTGATCTCCCATAATATAAGCTAGAAAGGGTAGCGCAAAATAATAAGCTACCATACTTACCTGAACACTATACTAGATAAGATTGTCTGTTTAATTGTGCTGACTAGTATCAGCTTGCAAGTATAATAGATAAGATCAGTATGCTCGGTTTGATTATGTGGGTAACTGCCAGCATATTTATGCTATTCGATTCAATCACCGAGCTGGTTATTTGGGATATTTTACATGTAGTAATTAATGTACCGGCGTGATATATTATATTTCCGGCCAAGAAAACACGAGAAACACGGTGCGGTAAGCAAACAAAATAAGCTTCGAAAGAAACTTAAAAAAAGTGCTTGCTAAATTGGTTCGGACGTGATAAGATATAAAAGTTGCTGAAGAGAACAACACTCGGATGCGAACGAAGTTTGATCTTTGAAAACTGAACAACGAGTGAGTAATCATCCTGCTTGCAGGATGAACGTGAAGGTTTTTGGTACATGCCATCTGGCTGTATGAAAACCGGAACATAAATGAGATTTTTAATCTCGTCAGATTCAAAATGAGCTAATCGCTCTTTTCAATACTTTATTGGAGAGTTTGATCCTGGC
>NZ_JBFOLB010000009.1:0-115688 GCF_047246825.1 Paenibacillus xylanilyticus
CCTCTAGCGCCGATGGTACTTGGACCGAAGGGTCCTGGGAGAGTAGGACGTTGCCAAGCAAAGAACCACTGCCGATGATATTCGGTGGTGGTTTTTATTTGTTTATATTTAAGCGTAGAGCAAACACAGTAAAAATAAAGTTGAACATAGATCAAAGAGAAGGCTCTGTTAATTAAACAGAGCCTTCTCTTATTTTTATGGAATCGGAAGCAGGTTCCGAGCGATGAATATATATAGGGGAGAATCCCCGTTGAAATATTGATCTATCCTAGCTCTAATTCTTAAATAAGATAACATTTCAATATAATTAAGACCAGTTAGCGGCCTGTGGTACTTTTTTCTTGTGAATATTTAGTCGTCGGGTGCGTTTGACTCGTTGCTTTTTCTGATCTTCCAGTAATTGCTTGACGCCTCTGATCAGAAGCCGATATCTCAATTCATCATCATGTCCCAACTTATGCATCTCTTCGAAATACGCTTTGTTCATTCGTTCGTACACCATCCAATCATGTTAATGATTCAACAGTATCATAGTGAACTTAACAAATTCTGAACAACTGCGGCTTCAATCAGATGTAACAGACCAGAGAAACTAGAGTAATAGATTAAAAACAATGGAACATAAAATCGTAAACTCATGAGAAGCAAGTTCAGATTAGCAATCTTATGACTCAGAAAACTAAGCTCTGGCTTTCCACCGCTCATACCAACTCCGAATTTCAGCTGTTGGCGCAGTATCCAGATCTTGCTGAAGCATGCATTGGATGGTTTGGTACCGTGCCTCTACGGAGGCGTAGTCCCCCAAGTAATCATAGATCTCCATTTGTCTCAAATAGGCTTCTTCATAGTATGGATGTATATAACTGAGGCGCTGGTATAACGCCAGAGCTTCCATCCAGTTTTCCTTTTCTGTATAATAAGCAGCCAACTTGAGTGCATGGTGTATAAAAAGGTTACGCAGTCGCTCCCGTTCAGACAAGGTCCATAGATAATCAAATTCTTTCAAGTAATCATCTTTGTATGCATCAATGATCTCTCTTGCCTCTTGTTCGTTATCAGGTGTGATTCCATCCAAGCTACGAATGGACTGTTCCCACTTTTTCGTGAGGTTAATGTTGCTCTCCAGCCGCATACAGTATCCTTCTGCTCCACTTGTTTTCTCAATGGGAAGATCCACGTTGACCTGTTTGAGACAGCGGCGTATATGATAGACCGTTGTATATAAGTAGCTTCGGGCTTTCTCAATATCTGTATCCGGCCAAATTTGTTCAATAAGGGTATGATTGCTGACAAATTCGTTGACGTGATGAAAAAGCAGTGCAAACAATACTTGAGATTTTTGAGTGCGCCACTTAATCGGCAGTTCCTCGGAACCTCTGCTTATTTTCAATGAACCAAACATGCTTATGGTTACCTCTGTGGGTTCTTCATTGGCAGCAGAATAACTTAAACGTTTCTGTATGCGATTTACCGTTTTGGAGAGCCGATCCATGTTCAGTGGCTTAAGAACATAATCCAGTGCATTAAGCTCGAATGCTTCCAGAGCATGGTTATCATATGCTGTAACGAAAACGATCTCAGCCGAAGGACACAGGGAGACCAGCCTTTCCGCTGCTTCCAGGCCATTCATCTCAGGCATCTGTATATCAAGAAAAATGATATCGGGACGTAAGTCCGTAATCTGTTCTATCGCGCTTTCAGCATCCATAAATACGCCGGCAATAGTGATAGGTACCAGCTTTTTGAGTAAGTTTTCCAAATGAATGAGGGCCAGGTGTTCATCATCAATTAACACGGCACGAAACATGGTTAAATGATCTCCTTTCTTAGTTTGATTGGACATGACGTCTACTTGTTGAAAGGTGGCTGAACCTCATCGGGAATGAAGAAGGAAACAGTCGTACCAATCCCAGTCATGCTGGAGATGGTTAATCCTGAATCATACAGCTGCAGGAGCCGACGATTGGTATTTCGCAGTCCAATTCCCCCCAGGGAAGAGCCAAATCGAAGGCCAAGCACTTTGTCGGCTTCTTCCGGACTCATTCCCTTTCCGTTGTCAGAGACACGAAAGTGAACTCCTCCATCTTGACGTTTTACATCTATGGTGAGCGTGCCGCCACTTCTCTTGCTCAGTAATCCATGACGAATCGCATTTTCCACAAGGGGCTGTAGTGTCAGCGGAGGCAGCATAATGGTGTTTAAGTTGGTATCCATGTTGCGCTTGATATCGATTCTTGGACCAAATCGTTCTTTCTCAATATACAGATAGGCATTCACGAGATCCAGCTCATGAGACAGAGGCACAAGCTGCTGCAAATTAATGAATTGGAAACTGTATCTTAGATATGTCGAAAAGGCATCACCCAAGTGTCTCATTTTCTCGGTATCTATTTCGCTAAGTGCCATTAACGAATTAAGTGTATTAAACAAAAAGTGAGGCTGTATCTGCGCTTGCAGATAGGCCGCTTCCATCCGAAGATGCTCTGTGAACGATTGCTTAAGCGTCGTGAGCGCACCTACACGATATCGAAGCTCAAGCGCGTTTACCGGCTTGCTCACATAGTCGCTTGCGCCTGCGGCAAAGCCGTTATAGATATCCTCAGGCTGGCTTCGGGCCGTAAGCAAGAGAACAGGGAGCTCAGCCAGAGTGAATCGGTCTCTTATCCTGCGTGTTAGTTCGTATCCCGACATATGGGGCATCATCACGTCTGCTATAACCAGATTCCAAGGCCTTGAGGATAGCAGCTCCAATGCTTCCTGGCCGGATAGAGCAGGGACTATTTCGTACATATCCCGGGATAGAATTCGCGTGAGTACTTCCAGGTTCACCGGATCATCATCGACTGCCAGAATGCTCATTTTGGTTGCCGGGTAAGAATCGCTCTGCTCCGCAGCAGCAGCCAGGTCATAGACCTGTAGCATATCCGTCGGCCAATCCAAGCGGGATTCCTTCACTTTGGCTTGATCATCATTGGTAGGGTTAACTGATTGTACCTGCTGGCTCGATAACGGCAAATTAAAATAGAAATCTGATCCTCTGCCTGGCACGGAATCTACTTGAAGTTCAGATCCATGGAGTTGAAGCAATTGAGTAGAGATACTCAGCCCCAGCCCAAATCCACCGCTCTCCTTCATGCCTTCAGCACCTTGCTCATATCTTCCCAATACCCGGTGAGATGTGTCCTCATCCATACCAACACCGGTGTCCTTCACATGTACTGAAACGGTATTGCCATAATGAATGGCTTGAATGATCACTTCTCCTTGGGGAGTATATTTGATCGCATTATGCATCAGATTGAATATGACTTGAATCAATCTCTTCTCATCTGCCCAGACCGCAGGCAGCTCTTCCGGGATGTCCACCCGGATCGTGAGCGGTTTGCCTTTGATCATAAACCTCAGCATATCGACTACACCAAAAGCAAGGGACTGCAGCCGAACGGACTCTGGATGGAGAACAATACGTTTTTCCTGGAGCCGGGCAATATCCATCAGATCATTCAGCAATGTGGACATGCGTCTGCCGATCTGGACCAACAATTTCATATCCTGCACACTGGTCTCCTGAAGGGTTGCCTTCTCGTTGCTGATAATGGTTTCTGCAATATTGATAATGCCATGCAGTGGTGTACGCAGCTCATGGGAGGTATTGGCCAGGAATTCATCCTTCATCTTGTCACTAAGTTCCAACTGTAGAGCATAGCGTTCATTTTCCATGGTATGGCGGAAGTACTTTTTGAACCAGTAGGATGAAAAGCAGATGATGGCTGCAATCATATCCATAGGATAAAATGTCGCAGGCAATCCGGTTGCATGCTGTACGATGCCCCAGAGGCAGCTGGACAGTATGGCCAGAGCGGCCAAAATCAGAAATAGGCCATCTGGCAGCTTTTGAATTTTTATTTTGATAATCATCCATAAGGCTACTGCCAACTGCAGGTTGAATATGGCGTAAAACAACCATGCCGATTGCGTTACTGCCGGGAAAGGCATAAGAAACAGACTGACAATATATACAGCACCGACCCCGTAGAGTACCCTGCAAACTTTGGTATGCTGTTTGAAGAAGCTGTGTGTCAGGCTAAGAATCAACGTGGACAGAAGAATATATGAAGTTAGCCTGATTTTGACTGTCCAGGCGTAGCTGAACGGCAGCCACTGAGCAAACAGGTTATCATTGTCTGTTGAGATTGATATGGCTGCGACAAGCAGCAGCAGCGCGAATTTCAGGAATTCTCTTTGGCCTGGTTTGAATAGGAAAAGAATAAAGGCATATATCATGTGCAGCAGCATAATGACGATTGTAAACAACTGGAACCCAATGGAATACCAGCGTTTGGTATCTATCGCAGCCTGAGTACCGAACTGAACAGAAGAGACGATTCCTCCATGGACCTGCTCTGCAAAAGGACGGATCTCCACGTAAAGTTCAATTTCTGAAATGCCGTGAACGTTCTCAGGCGCAACGTAGGAGGCTGTATATGTACTGAACTCCGGATGACCAAAGGAGCGTGGGACATAGGCAGGATCAAACTCCCCAAATTCGGCGGCTACCTTGCCGTTAATGGTGACCCGGGAGGCTGATTGAATCTTGTTGAACCAAAATGTGTATACCTCATCTGGCTTAAGATTAACAAGCATTCGCAATCTATAAGTACCTGGCTCGGAGGCACTTCCTTCCTTGTAGACATCTTGCTTTTTCCAGTCCCCTGGTACTTGTATGGATTGCGGTTTGTTGAATAAATCCGGGGAGGTTCCTATGTCCTCTTGTCCCGGATAAAAATCCCATTCTCCATCCAGGGTAATAGGCTTCGAAGAACTAAGATCCAGTGAAGACAGATCCAGAACGCCTTTATCAATCATCGGCCGCTCAGCGGGCTGTGAGTAATCAAACCACACTAGTCTAAGGGCGGTGAGGATAACGATAA
Organism: Paenibacillus xylanilyticus; assembly: GCF_047246825.1. Lineage (GTDB taxonomy): Bacteria > Bacillota > Bacilli > Paenibacillales > Paenibacillaceae > Paenibacillus > Paenibacillus xylanilyticus_B. The sequence continues at coordinate 4,932 of NZ_JBFOLB010000009.1, forward strand.
AAGCAATCAGGAGCATTATACTTTTCGGTTTTAAAACAAATGTTGTCCTTTTCATAACTTCTCATATTCGACAAATTTCCCGAAAAACCTTTATGAAAACACGTTTTGCATTCAGCAACCTTTCAGTTGAATATAACGTTATGAACGTTGCCACGCGAAAGGAAATTGCCAACGCAACGACGGACAGTATTGGCCGATCGATATTCGAATTTAATGGTTGGTATTGTCTTTGTCTGATCATTTCCTTTCACAAAATGAGGGGATATAAAAAAACCTGCCGGATCCTTATCAAGGGGGCCAGCAGGTTTTTTAGGTTGTTGATGCAAAGCTTTATTGAAGGGTTAAACCATGTATCCTCTCCGAAACGGCACGTTTTCTATAGTAGACAGCAATAGTCGCAAGGACAAGCATCTCAGAGAGCGGTACAGCAAGCCATACACCAGTTACACCCCAAAATGATGGAAGGACTGAGATCAATGCAATCATGATGATCATTTCACGTGCAGCTGTAATCCAGATTGCCATCTTAGCATTTCCAACCGATTGGAAGTAGGTGCTCATAACAAAGTTAATCCCCATAAACAAGTAGGCAAAAGTAAATATTCTTAACCCGTATACAGCGCTATCGGTGACACTGGTACTAAAGTTTCCAAAGATTTGCACAAAATAAGGCGCTCCCCATTGGACCACAAGCAGCAGAATTACACCACAGGCCAGAGCCGTTCTAGAGGCTATGCGAATCGTTTGTTTTTCTCGCACCAGCTGTTTCGCCCCGTGATAGTAACTGATCAGCGGCTGTGCAGCAGATGCCAGACCCAGAAATGCCAGCAACACTACTCCGTGGATATAATTCAGTACTGTAAAGGATGCCACGCCATCCGTACCCGCAATGCGATCCAGTGAAATGTTGTGTGAAACGGAGAAGACAGACATGCCGAGTTCGGCAAGAAAGCTGGGAAAACCAATAAGAACAATGGTGCCCAGCAGTTTGGTATTCCATTTGAACCGGGTGAAGGTAAGGTTATTCGATTTTTTGAAAAAGTGAGACAGCAGGACAAGCAGGGCAAGAGACGCCGAGACGATTGTACCGATGGCAACACCTTGCACACCCCATTCGAGCACATATAGAGTCACATAATTGAGAACGATATTGGCTACGGCAAAGGTAATCTGCGCGTACATGGAGGTATTGGGATCACCGTCGTTACGGACAAAGATGGTAAGGGCATTTTCAATGGTGAAGACAAACCCGAACAGCAGCATGATGTTCATATAGTCAGCGGCATATGGGAATGTTTCGGCATTGGCGCCCAAGGCATAGACCAACTGATCCTTGAAGGTAAACGCAGTATATCCTATAGCTATCGTAATCAGCAGAATAATCGTTATGGATTTCGTAAATATTTGTTTGGCCGTGGTGATATCCCTTTTGCCCATATAGGTTGAATACAGGGTTGCCCCGCCCATGCCAATCCACAGCGACATGGCAACGAAGAGGGTATATACCGGTGAAGCAATACCAATTCCGGCGAGCGCTGTAGATCCAAGTTTGTGTCCAACCATGATTCCATCAATAATAAAGTTAAAAGCTACTACCAGCATCCCCAGTATGGATGGCACAAGATAACTTACAAAAGCTTTTCCAACGGATTGCTTTTCCAGGGGATGCGTCCAATTCGTATTCATAATGACCTCCGTTTAGTAAACTGAATGTTCGTTTTATAATAAATAATACTGAACGTTCGTTCTGTATAATAACACGGGTTGAATTTGCTTGGCAACTTTTCCTGAGAAACATCGTTTAGATAATAGAGTTAATCAGCGTTAATGCAGTTTTATCGATAAAGAAAAGAGGGAACTGTGATATGAAACAAAATAAATATGATGAAGCTGAGTTTTTCAGCGAATATAGCCAGATGGCTCGTTCCACTCAAGGGCTCAAGGCTGCAGGTGAGTGGCATGAGCTTCAAATGATGCTGCCCGAGCTGAAGAACAAAAACGTGTTGGATCTGGGATGCGGCTTCGGATGGCACTGTCGGTACGCACGAGAGCAGCAGGCCAGATCAGTTATTGGCGTGGACTTATCTGAGAATATGCTGCAGCGTGCACGGGAGATGACGGATGATTCACGAATTGAGTACAGGCATATGGCCATTGAAGATATTGAATTTTCCCCTGAACAATTCGATGTGGTCATTAGCTCGCTTGCGCTGCACTACATTGAACATTTGGAACAGGTATATGCTCGAATCAATACATCCCTCGTCCAGGGTGGTACATTTGTATGTTCAGTGGAACATCCGATCTTCACGGCTCGTGCTGCGCAGGATTGGCACTATGGGCCTCAAGGTGAGATTATGCATTGGCCTGTGGATGACTATCATCAGGAGGGAAAGCGTGTTACCAATTTTCTGAATCAGGACGTAGTTAAGTACCACCGGACATTGGCAACCCATCTGAATGAACTGATCCAGGCGGGATTTGTGATTCAGCAGGTGGCTGAGTCCAAACCTTCGCCTGAGATGATGGATCAAATCCCGGGTATGCGAGACGAGAATCGTCGTCCCATGTTTCTCATGATTGCTGCAGTTAAAGCATGAGCTATCTGTAAAGTTGACTAGAATGGTTAGTATTAGGCGGCATAGCCTGGATAGGGCTTAACCAGTAGGTTCAGATCGTTGGAACCCTGCTGGTTTATTTTATTTAATTTTAGAAAAGGAAATGAGAAAATAATCGGATCGGGAACCAAACCAGAATGGATACAGTCTTATTAAGTGAGGTGAACATCCGTTGGAATATCAATTTCTGGCCCAGGCCCAGACGATCGACAATTACACACTCAGCAGCATGATGGATGACTATGGGAATGATGTGTGGAACTATGCTTACTTTTTGACCAGAAGTACAGAGCAGGCAGACGAAATATCACAGCAAGTATTTATTCAGGCATATTCCGGGATTAAACACTTTCGCGGGGAGTGTTCCCTGAAAACCTGGTTGCTCACCATTACCAGAAATACGACATTTACATACCGGAAATCGAGGTTTTTTCGCAGCAGTTTATGGGGGGAGACACTACCGATTGAATCAGAACAGGGTCCTTCACATATTCGTGAGATGACGCCTGCACAATATGCCCATCCCTCAGCTGAAGCCGAGGTAATAAGTAGGGAGCATGTACATGAAATATGGGACATCGTCATGGCTCTGCCGGATAAGTTTCGTGAGATCTTGTTGCTGCATCTAAAATACGAGCTCACCATGAACGAAATTGCTGAAATGCTGAGAATCAGTGCAGGCACGGTGAAATCGAGGTTATCACGGGGCAAAGATAAAGTGCGGAAGCAATGGGAGGAGAGAAATAGATGAGGTTCAAGGATGAGGACTGGGAAAAAGAAATCCGCAAGGAGCCATTTGCATCGTCTCCTTTTCAAGACCAGCACAAGCAGAATGTACTTCGTCAGGTGGAATGGATGAAAACGGGTGAGGAACATGTCAATGATGCTCCAGATCACAAACAGAAACAACATATTATGAAGCGGAACCGTCGCACTGCTCGTTCACGTCCCCGGAAAGTTGTTGTAGTGACGACAGTTGCGGCAGTAGCTGCAGCAGCTATCTTATGGAATGGACAGGTTCTGGAACCCATTGTAGAGAGGGTGTATCCTGTATCTGCTCTGCAGCTCTCGGATGACCCTAGCATGAACCTGCTAACAAGTGAGATGAAGCAAACTGTGGCTATGTCGATGAGAGACTATCTAGGTAAACAACTGGAAGTCCATTATGCTAAGAAAGGGCCAATTACCGGCTGGGTATATATCGAGGCTGGCGACGTGAATAAATCAGAGTATGCCAAGATGTGGCTGGATGGGAAGACTGGAGCACTGGTGGAAGCCGATATGCGAAGTGAGATGTCTGGCAACGAGCTGGAGCACCGATTTTTGCGTCAAGTCCCTGGTCTTCTTAAAGGAATTAACAGTGATCCAACGTTGAAGCCGATCTCAGCCAGACGTTATGTGAAGATGAAGCAGGGTCAGGAGAAGCCTGTATGGTTCACCACATTATTTTTGGAGAACGGGAAGGGCAGTGGCAGCATTGAGTGGACACGGGATGAAGCAGTTTCGGTTTCTGGTACGGTGAGTAGCGACACAGTATCCACAGATCTGATAACCAATGCGAGAAGCTCGATTGAAGCCTTGTCTGGTGAGCCAGCACCAGCTTTGAAAAGTGTAACGTTTACTCAAAATGATAAGCAGCTTGAAGAAACAACGGCCCTCTATTTTGGTGATCGGTATTTGGTAAGGAGTGTTGGTGGGAGATATAGCAATGAATATACTGTAATGGATTTTCAGAGGGGCGTTCCAGAACTCGTCACCATAGAGGATCAAGAGCAATATATTGAGAAATTACTTACCTTGGACGAAAAAATAATCAGGCAGAATGCAGAACCCATAATCCAAAAAATGTTCGGTATTGATCTTGATAAATATGTCTTTGAGCGGAATACAAACAATATTGGCATGGCAACATTCCACTTGGAAGAGATGGCCAATACGATTCAAGTTCGTTATGAAGAAGATGCACGCATTACCATGATTACAATATCAGATCTATAAGTTTAATCCGTATGGTACAATCCTAATAGCTGAGGAATTGAACATAAGGAGAGCATAATGAAATATTTGGTGAGTTCATGTCTGGCAGGAGTAGCTTGCCGTTACAACGGAACAGCGAGTCTGGATGAGAAGATTCAGGAGCTCGTAGAGCAAGAGCAGGCCATGATGGTTTGTCCGGAGCTGCTCGGCGGGTTCTCCACCCCACGGGAGCCGGCAGAGATTGCCGGTGGCACAGGCAAGGATGTGCTGGCAGGCATTGCGAAGGTGATCGAAAAAAGTGGCAAGGATGTCACAGATCTCTATATCAAGGGAGCCTATCAAACGCTCGAATGGGCCAAAAAACTGGATGTGTCTTGCGTTGTGTTGAAGGAATTCAGCCCTTCCTGCGGTACGCAGGCGATCTATGATGGGAACTTTGCCAACCATAAAATACAGGGTGAGGGTGTTACTGCAGCCTTGCTTCGGCAAGAGGGGTATGAAGTCATTTCGGAAAATGAATTCATGGAACAATTATAAAGCATTCACGGATTTACCATGCCGCTTAGCCAGAACATTCAGTTTCTCAAGCGGCTATTTTCTTTATAACTACACTTTACTTACTTTTAGAAACTGAGAAACAATAATGTGCGTACTTTTAATTTATGGATATAGATACTAAACTAATACTCAAGCAAATGAAAAATAAAGCAGCCCCCGTCGGTGCAGCATACAACCCCAAAATAGAAGAGAAGGGTGTGGAGTTTCATGGAACCTACAACAAAAGCAATGACAAAGGAAGACATCTTAAAAGCGTATCATTTCCGGCATGCAACAAAGGTATTTGATGATTCACGCAAAATTTCGGATGAGGATTTTGAGTTTATTTTGGAAACAGGAAGATTATCACCAAGTTCAATCGGATTCGAACCATGGAAGTTTTTGATTGTGCAAAAACAGGAACTTCGTCAGCGCTTGTCTGAAGTATCCTCCGGGGCTCAGAAGCAATTGGCGACGGCAAGCCACTTTGTGATTATCCTGGCCCGTTCGGACGCAAGTTATAATTCCCCCTATGCGGAGTACATGCTCAAGGAAATCAAGGGCATGCCGGATGACGTATTTGAGTTAACAAGTGCGGCATATGGTAATTTTCAAAATAACCAGCGTCTGCTTGAAAACCCAAGAACCCTGTTCGATTGGGCATCCAAACAGACTTACATTGCCCTCGGCAACATGATGACCTCAGCAGCGCTAATTGGTATTGACTCTTGCCCGATCGAAGGATTCAGCTACCAGGGTGTACATCGCATTCTGGAAGAGGAAGGTTTGCTGGAAGATGGAGCATGGGATATCTCCATGATGGCAGCCTTCGGTTATCGGGCAGAGGACCCCAAACGTGAGAAGTCTCGGCAGCCCATGGACAAGATTGCACAATGGATTGAGTAAATAACTTCGTATAAAGTAGGCCTCTGTTATCTCCCGTCACGTCAAGGAGGTATCAGGGGCCACTTTTGTAATGGCCTACGATTAGATTAAACTCTACACTTAAAAATATCTTGCATATACATAGATGTCTATGTATAATGAGGGCATGCCAAAATACAATGCATTCGCACTAATCGCAAGGATCAGGGATCATGTGAACAAACGAATTATTCAGGAACTGGAGCAACACGATATTACAGGCATTGTTCCATCCCACGGAGATATTCTGATGTTCCTGTACCTTGAAGATTCACTATCCATTAAGATGCTGGCTGAACGTGTTCATCGCACACAGCCAACGGTGACTGTCCTGGTGAACAAGCTGGAGAAGCTCGGCTATGTGGAACGAAGCAAAAGTCCCGAAGACAGCCGGGTGACGTTTATTCGTCTCACAGAGCAAGGACGGCAGTTAAAGCCCATTTTTGAACAAGTATCGGAGACGATTCGTGACATGGTCTATGGCGATATGACGGATGAGCAAGCAGAACAGCTGGAGAGTCTATTGATTGGAATCGTCCATAGACTATAAAAAAAGAGAAAAAATTTTTTTGGGTAAAAACATAGATATCTATGTATAAAGTTGTGTACCATTGGAGTCCATATGAAGCAACATAATATAACACCAATCTGGAGGGATTTTATTCATGAAACATCTTATCGTATATGCACATCCACACGCAGACAGCTTCAATCGCGCTATTCTGAATACAGCAGTAGAGGCACTTGAAGGCCAAGGCCATGATGTTGTTGTTCGTGATCTGTACGCCATGGAATTTCAGCCTGTATTAAGCGCAGCCGATACGGCTTCCATGCGTGCGGGACAGATTCCACAGGATATTGCTGCTGAACAGCAGTATGTCACGGATGCCGATGCCATTACGTTTATTTATCCGATCTGGTGGACAGGTCTGCCGGCGATTATGAAAGGATACGTTGACCGGGTGTTTGCATATGGCTTTGCTTATGCTGCGGGTGAAGCGGGGATCGAGAAGTTGTTGAAAGGCAAAAAAGGACTGATCATCAATACACACGGTACACCTAGTGACATATATGACCAGATTGGCATGACTGCTGGTATGAAAATGACTTCCGATGTCGGAATCTTTGATTTCGTAGGAATTGAGTCCGTGGATCATTTGTTCTTTGGCAGTATCGGATATCTGGATGATGCGGCTTATCAGTCCATGCTGGAGCAAGTGAAGCAAACGGTAAGCACCAAGTTCTAAAGGGTAACCATGCATTAATTGGCAGGTCGATTCGCGTGATGAATCGACCTGTTTGGTTTGCAAAATAGAAGAAAGGGGGTATAATCGTACCCATGGAACCTTTACTCATATTTAAAGCTTTGTCCAACGAGACACGCAGGCAGATATTGTCATGGCTCAAAGATCCGGAGCAGCATTTCTCACCTATGGAATTGTCCCAGCATCCCGATGGAGGGAAGAGCGGAATCTGTGTCGGAACCATTCAGATGAAGGCCGGGCTCGCTCAATCCGTCATATCAAGCTACTTGCTGACCATGCTCAAAGCCGGTCTGCTGCTGTCCGAGCGCAGAGGCCAGTGGACATATTATCGCCGCAACGAAGAAACGATTCGTCAATTTGCCGAGTATGTACAGCACGAGTTATAAGCCGGACGCCAGGGCGGAAGCAAGAATGCAGTTGCAGGCAGGAATTCCGTCCGGATGTAAACGGCAAATAACATTGCTGTGACTCCTATTTTTTGCTTCTTTACATCTATATATCTGGATATACAAAAATATATTTCATCAAAGGAGAACTTTTTATTATGACTACTGACAACCAAGTCCCATCCCCTAAACAACATATTGGCGACGTTAAGCTGTCCATTCTGGATCTGGCTCCTGTCGTTGTAGGTGCAACGCCTGCCGATGCGCTCCGGAACAGTCTGGATCTGGCACAGCATGCGGAGCGTTGGGGATACCATCGCTACTGGGTAGCTGAGCATCATAATATGCCCGGTATTGCCTCTTCCGCTACATCGGTAGTCATTGGATACCTGGCAAGTGGCACGAACACCATTCGTCTTGGTTCAGGTGGCATCATGCTTCCCAACCATGCCCCACTCGTTATTGCCGAGCAGTTCGGTACACTGGAATCGCTGTACCCGGGCCGCATCGATCTGGGACTGGGGCGCGCACCAGGGAGTGATCGCCGGACATCACTAGCATTGCGCAAAGACCTCAACAGCGGAGAAGATTTCCCGGAATTGCTGGCTGAGCTTAGAGCTTACTTTGATGCTTCCGCCACCTCTTATCATGCACCCGTTCGTGCGGTACCAGGTGAAGGTCTTAATGTTCCGATTTACCTGCTTGGTTCGAGTGATTTTAGTGCACGTCTGGCAGGACAGCTTGGATTGCCGTTTGCTTTTGCCAGTCATTTCTCGCCGGATTACACCCGCATAGCGCTTGAAACATATCGAAGCAGTTTCCAGCCTTCTGACACGCTGAAGGAGCCGCATGTTATTGTGGGTGTGAACGCGGTTGTTGCAGATACGGACGAAGAAGCCGCATGGCTGGGTACAACCATGCAGCAGCAGTTCCTGAACATCATCCGCGGGACGACAGGACTGGTGCAGCCACCAGCCGACATGGAAGGCAAATGGACTGACCGGGAGAAAGCCGGAGTGGAGCAGACGCTGAAAGCAGCCGTCAAGGGCTCGCCTGAAACGGTACGTAGACAGCTTGAATCGTTCATTGCCCAGACACAAGCGGATGAGCTTATTATTACATCCATGATCTATGACCATCAGGCACGTCTGCATTCTTACGAATTGATCGCGCAATTGGCGGGCAAAGCTTAAGTTTGGCAGCATCTGTACAAAAGCTGAAATAACGGATTCATGAACGGTTCGTCTCGCAAGGAGGCGGGCCGTTTTTATATATAGTGGGTACATTCCAATGGATATATGAGGCAGTTCTGATTTTTTAGGGTAAAATGACATTACGGTCTATTTTGAAACGGTTAAAAGAGCCGTACGTATAAACCAAGAGCATTATACATATGTTGGCTGTACAAGCTGCTTTATTCGCCATACGAATGAGGCAGGCAGTTGGACTGCTTATTTTTTATCCTGATCATGATACATAAGAGAGGAAGACATGCCATGGAGCAACCCGAACAACCCCGCATTTGGCCGGATCGGTTTAAGCGGTTTTTTCTAAACAACAAGTTTGTCCTGTTTTTACTCATACTGCTGCTGGTCGGATTGAATGTGATGGTGCTAACGAAGATATCCTTTGTTCTGCATCCGTTAGCGGTGCTTATCAAGACCATAGTGCTGCCGATCATCCTGTCCGGTATCCTGTACTACCTGCTGAATCCGCTGGTGGATGTAATGGAAAAGTGGAAGATCAAGCGCGGGTGGTCGATACTGATCCTTTACCTCGCGATTGGCGGCATTTTGACGGTTGTGGTACTGGCAGTCATTCCGGTGCTTCGCAATCAGATTATGGGACTTATCGCCAACTTCCCGATGTACAGTGAGAATGTCAGACAGCAGTTCGAGGAGCTGACAGGCAGTCAGCTGTTCGGTCAGGTCCAGGAAACGGTGAACCTGAACTGGCAGGATTGGTGGGGAACGATCTCCGAGAAAGCAACGGAAATTCTGAATACCACCTGGAACAAACTAGGCGGTTTTCTTGGTGCCTTTACCGAGACGGTGTTATCCATTGTAACGGTTCCGTTTATTCTGTTTTACCTGCTTAAGGACGGCAAGAAGCTTCCGGAGAAAATCCTGTCGTTTTTGCCGATCAAGAGCCGTACCGGTGCCATGGACGTTCTTCACGATATTAACCACCAGATCAGCTCGTTCATCCGTGGACAAATTATTGTGAGCTTCTGTATTGGTATCCTGCTCTATATCGGTTATATGATCATCGGTTTGGATTATGCACTGATTCTGGCGATTATCGCATCCTTTACCAGCGTGGTACCGTATTTGGGGCCTGCTATCGCCATTACGCCTGCACTGATTGTGGCTCTGGTCACTTCTCCAGTTATGCTGCTGAAAATGGTGGCCGTATGGACGATTGTACAGCTGATTGAGGGCAAATTCATCTCTCCGCAGATTATGGGCAAAACGCTCAAAATCCATCCGATCACCATTATCTTTGTCATTCTGACATCAGGGAATCTGTTTGGTGTGGTGGGCATTCTACTGGCCGTTCCGGGTTATGCGGTGCTCAAGGTTTGCGTATCCCATATCTTCAACTGGTTCAAAAGCCGTTCCGGCCTGTATGATCCGAATAACAACAACCTGCTTTAGGTGCGCTTATGCATGGTAAACGGTGCCCTTATTCAAACAAAACCCCCGCCTATCGGCTAGAAGCCGATGGGACGGGGGTTTTGTTTGATGAACAGGCTGGCAATAGCCTAGCCATGTTTAATATGCTGGAGCGTTTGCAGGAAGATCTGCTCAATATGCGTATCATCCAGGGAGTAATACACCGTCTTGCCTTCCTTGCGCCGCTTGACGATCCGCATGTTACGAAGTGATCGCAGCTGGTGTGAAATGGCCGACTGTCCCATATCGAGCAGCACCGTCAGATCATGAACACATAATTCCTTTTGCAGCAGCGCATCAATAATACGTAGACGTGTTGGGTCGCTGAATGCCTTGAACCAATCTGCCATCTCGGAAGAAGTCTCCCGATCTATAAGTGAAGTGCGAATGGACTGCACGTCCGCTTCCGATCCCGAGCAGGCTGCATCACATTCACCTGGCGCTTTAACCGGTTGTTCCATTTCCTATCACCGCCTATGTTAACTCAACATTTTTTTGCATAATTCATTTGTTCAGGAATTGATACATGATTGCAACTATACGCCTATTATATCCAAAAACCGTCTAAAGCGAAATGATTACTATTAGCATATTCTGTATGAAAAATATCACCATCCATTGTTGACACTAAAGTTTTAAGGTGCATATAATAGGGGTAACCAAACATATGAATGAATGCTCATATATTAACTTTATCCAATAAGAGTCAGTTATAATCTTGTTTTCGTACTGCAAAGGGGAGAATTCACATGGGAACCGGACAGGAACAAGTGAAAAGGGAACTGCTGCTGGATGGATTGGACTGTGCCAATTGTGCACTGAAGATTGAAAATGGTGTTAAAAAAATCAAGGGAATCACGGATTGCTCCGTTAATTTTGTAACCAAAACCTTGTCGATGCATACAACTTCCGATCTGGATGAGCAGGTTGTGGAAGAAGCGAAACGCAAGGTCCTGCGGCTTGAGCCGCATATTCGCATCTCAGAAAAGGGGAAACCATCGCTTGGCAATCATGCTTCTACCGAGCCGGGAAGCCGCTTAAACGGCCATAGGCAAGCACACGCAGGCACCGAAATCGAAGCCGATGGAGATGATCACGATCATGCGGGTCAATCTCATGACCATGATCATCATCATGGAACACATCATCATGGCGTTCATGATCAGGAGCATGACCATGGCAAACATAAGAGTTATAATCACAGCCATTCACACGGTCATGAACACGACGCGCATGCAGGGCATTCGCATGAACATGGTGCAGGACAGACAAAGGTACTGCTTGCACGGCTTGCTGCGGGTTCCGCACTGGTTGCTGCTGCGATCTGGTCGCCGCTGGAAGGTTGGGCGCAGCTCGCGCTCTATGTGGTCGCTTACCTGATCGCAGGTGGAGATATCGTCCTCCAGGCGTTTAAAAATATTATCCGAGGCCAGGTATTTGATGAATACTTCCTGATGTCGGTTGCCACGATTGGTGCTTTTGCCATTGGTGAATATCCGGAAGGGGTAGCGGTAATGCTCTTTTATCAGCTCGGGGAGCTGTTTCAGGGTATGGCGGTTAACCGCTCACGCAAGTCGATTCAATCGCTTATGGATATTCGTCCGGACTATGCCAATATTCTGACCGGATCTGGCGACGAGACCAAGCGCGTCTCTCCGGAAGAAGTACGTATCGGTGATCAGATCGTAGTCCGAGCGGGCGAGAAGGTTCCACTCGATGGAATCGTGAAGGTAGGCCGGTCCATGGTGGACACGTCTGCTCTGACGGGTGAATCCGTGCCTCGTGAATTGGAACCTGGAAGCGATGTACTGAGCGGGTCTGTGAACAAGAACGGTATGCTGACGATTGAAGTGACCAAAACATTTGGTGAATCGACGGTATCCAAAATTCTGGACCTGGTGCAAAATGCAAGCAGCCGCAAGGCAAAAACGGAGCATTTTATCAGTAAGTTCGCCCGTTACTACACGCCGGTTGTTGTTATTCTTGCAGCATTAATTGCATTCGTTCCGCCGCTGGTGCTTAGTGGTGCAACGTTTGCTGATTGGATCTATCGTGCACTTGTCTTTCTGGTCATCTCCTGTCCGTGTGCGCTGGTGGTCTCCATTCCACTTGGATTCTTCGGCGGGATCGGAGCAGCTTCGCGTAACGGGATTCTCGTGAAGGGCAGCAACTACCTTGAAGCATTGAATGATGTGAAAGTGGTTGTTTTCGATAAAACGGGTACACTAACCAAAGGTGTATTTAAAGTCACAGCTATTCGCCCTGAAGGCGGTCGTACGGAAGATGAATTGATGGAGCTTGCCGCAATGGCGGAAGCCCAGTCCAATCATCCAATTGCTGAATCCATTCGGTCAGCTTGGGCGAAAGATATTCGTACACAGGGTGTAGAAGGTTATGACGAAGTTGCCGGACACGGGATCAGAGTCTCTGTGGATGGCCGTGAGATACTTGCAGGTAATGCCAAACTGATGGATCAGGCGGGTCTTCCTTATACCAAGCCAGAAACGGTGGGCACTGTCATACATGTTGCTGAAGCAGGTGTATACGCCGGTCATCTGATCATTTCGGATGAAGTGAAGGAAGACGCAGCAGCAGCCATTCAGGCACTGAAGAAACTCGGCATCCGCAAAACAGTGATGTTAACAGGGGATGCCAAAGCTGTTGGTGAAGCTGTAGGCCGCGAGCTTGGAGTGGATGAAGTCTACGCTGAACTACTGCCGCAGCACAAAGTCGAACGGCTGGAACAATTGGAAGCTGCCAAGTCTCCGAAGGAGAAGATGATCTTTGTCGGGGATGGCATTAATGATACCCCCGTGCTGGCTCGTGCAGATGTTGGTGTCGCAATGGGTGCACTCGGTTCGGATGCTGCTATTGAAGCAGCAGATGTGGTCATTATGACGGATGAACCATCCAGACTGGCAAGTGCGATACGCATTGCGAAGCGTACACGAAGAATTGTATGGCAAAATATCGGGTTCGCATTGGGTGTCAAAGCCATCTTCCTGCTGCTGGGTGTGTTCGGCATCGCTACCATGTGGGAAGCGGTATTCTCCGATGTGGGCGTTACGGTTCTGGCTGTCCTGAACGCCATGCGTGTGCTGCGTGTGAAGAACATCTAAGTTTCCGAAACGAACGACACGGCTCTTCGTATATACGTAGAGCCGTTTTTTTATGTTTATGGCTGCATGAGGTTTACAGGGAAGTTTGACGAGAAGGGGAGAACATTTTGGCAGGAGCAATTGTAGGATTAATTTGCGGAGTATGCTATTTCGTGCTGGGCATCATGTTGTTTAAGAAACCACCGAAAAAGATTAATGGCATATATGGTTATCGTACCCCGCGCGCAATGAGTGATCCTGAATTATGGGACGAAGCACAGCGTTATAGTGCCAATCTGATGATGCAGTTTGGTGTCATTATTACGGTGTTTGGGATTCTCGGGTTCTGGTTTACGGATGTGCAGGCACTGGTACTCAGTCTGTTTGCAGTGGCATTCTATACCATCAGACTGTTTACCAAAGTTGAAGGACGCCTCAAGGAATTGCAGCACGCTCAGCAGCGGAAGCAGAATGAGCAAGGCGCGTAAAGGGATGCCCACATATTTTATATGATCTGAACTGAAGATCCGCGCAAGCGGGTCTTTTTGCGTTCGGGTAAAATGTTTTGATTTCCATGAATGAAATCTAACGTTGACGTTAACGTTATAATTATATATAATTATGTACATAACATTATAGACATATAAAGTGAGGTGAAGGAAATGAGTTTGTACAAAATCGACGACGTGGCCAAGGAATGTGGTTTGACGAAGCGCACCATTCGGTATTACGAGGAGATTGGTGTCATGCCTTCACCTCAGCGGACGGACGGTGGCACGCGGCTGTATACGAGAGAGGATATTGATTATCTGAAAAAGGTCGTGCGTGCCAAGGAAGTACTTGGCTTCTCGCTTCAGGAACTGCATACGTATATTGCAACGGCAGATGTACTGAATGAGCAGCGGTTTGATTACCAGCAGACAACCGAAGTGAGGGAACGGATTGAGAAACTCACCAGGATGGAAGACACGCTGGATGGTCAGCTTCAGCTGATCGAACAGAAACTCCAGAGCATTCACGCCGTACAGGAGGAACTGAAAGAACTGCGTGAACGGGTACAGAGCGGGATTCAGCGATTACAGAGTCATGAAGCTGCAGGCCAACCGGAAGGCGGATAAGTAAGCTGGTCAGCGTATAACTCAATAAAACAAATCGTACATGCACCGGCGACCCGGTGTCATTTTGTGCCGTTTTGTTTCATCCACTTTTGAAAATGGGATGAAAATTTCATTATTTACATTTCAATCTGATAAATAACCAGGAGGTATCATGTATGAAAAGAGAACCATCATTACCTGAAGAACTGCCGTCATCACGTGGAGGCTTGTTGTCCCAACCAAGAGCCGTATGGGCTGTAGCCTTCGCGTGTATTATTTCGTTTATGGGACTGGGATTGGTTGACCCCATCCTGCCAGCCATTGCAGATCAGCTGCATGCATCCAAAAGCCAGGTTTCACTGCTGTTTACAAGCTATAACGCCGTGACGGGGATTGCCATGTTGATTACAGGCGTTGTATCCAGCCGGATCGGTGTCAAATGGACCTTGTTAAGCGGGATATTGCTTATTGTGATCTTCTCCGCCCTTGGCGGAACATCCGATACAGTTGGTGCGCTGGTCGGATACCGTGGTGGTTGGGGGCTGGGTAATGCCCTGTTCATCGCAACAGCATTATCTGCGATTGTCGGTCTGTCCACCTCAGGGACAGCCAAAGCAATTATTTTGTACGAAGCTGCACTTGGCCTTGGTATCGCTGTAGGTCCACTGCTCGGCGGTGAGCTGGGCTCGATCTCGTGGCGCGGCCCGTTCTATGGCGTTGCGGTCCTGATGACGATTGCTTTTATCAGCATTACGTTTATGCTGCCCAAGATGGCCAAACCGAAAACGCGCAGTTCCTTGTCCGATCCGTTCAAGGCGCTTAGTTATCCATCCCTGAAAACGTTGGCGATTACCGCCTTCCTGTATAACTTTGGTTTCTTTACATTAATGGCTTATTCACCTTATGTCATGAATTTGGATGAACATGGACTTGGGTATGTGTTCTTCGGCTGGGGTTTGATGCTGGCGATTACGTCCGTATTCGTCGCTCCAAGACTGCAGCGCCGGTTCGGATCAGTGCCGTCCATGAGTGTTATGCTTACTCTGTTTGCTATTGACCTGGTTGTCATGGCTGTGGGTACAGTGATGGGATCATCCACTACGGTCATTGTTGCAGTTATCGTTGCAGGGATATTCCTCGGAATCAACAACACGTTAATTACGACAGCCGTCATGGAAGCTACGCCTGTAGAGCGCTCAGTAGCTTCGGCGGCATACAGCTTCGTTCGTTTCCTTGGCGGCGCACTGGCACCGTGGCTTGCAGGTAAATTATCGGAATGGTTCCTGCCGGAAACCCCGTTTTATTTTGGCGCATTGATGGTACTCATTGGTGTTGTCGTTCTGTTGGTACGTCGAAGACATTTGCGTGATATCGATGCAGCCATTACACATTAATATATGGGGGAATTAAAATGCTGGAACAAATACTAGTCGCTGTCGATGGGTCGGATCATGCACATAAGGCGCTGCAAACCGCTGTTGAATTAGCTGAAAGTTTGAAGCATTCCGCCAAGTTAGTTATCGTGCATGTGAATCCTTCCGTATCATTGAATGAGCCGGCTCTGGGAGTAGATCTCGATGCAAGAATTGCAGAAGAAGGGCAGCATATTATCGCACCCGTAGCAGAGCTGATGTCCGGACGTTCAATCCCTTATGAGACACTGTTGATTGCAGGAGATCCGGTGAATGAGATCTGCCGCGTCTCACGGGACAGGAAATGCAACCTGATTGTCATGGGGACAGGCGGTAAAAGCATGCTGGCGGAAATCGTCGTGGGCAGTGTCAGCCATGGTGTATTGAAACATGCAGAGTGCCCAGTATTAACGGTTAAATAAGGACTCTACACGAATATGGACTGGGTTGATGACATCACTGTAGTGTATAACTAGATGAGGGATGAAAGCGATTGGAAGATCGTTCGGTCATCGCCCGTGACCCATTGAATTCATTAGTCAATCTCGCAGCAATTGTGGAATGGAGGATCAATAATGAAAAAACAGCATCTGTTTATCGGTGGCAAACCCACAGCATCAGTAGAATATAAAGCCCTTCATGCACCGTACTCCGGAGAAATATTGGCAGACGTGTCATCCGCTTCAGCAGAGGAAGCCGAGACTGCAATTGAAGCTGCCGTTCAGGCTGGCAAGGAGATGCGCTTCATGCCTGCTCACCGGCGAGCAGACATTCTGTATAAGCTTTCTGCCCTGCTGGAAGAGCGGAAGGAAGAAGCAGCGCGAGTCATTGCGCTGGAGGCGGCGAAGCCGATTACGGCTGCACTTGCGGAAGTGGATCGTACCGTGGAAACGTACCGTTTTGCCGCAGAAGAAGCGAAGCGATTGACCGGGGAGACTGTTCCCCTGGACGCAGCCAAGGGTGGAGAGGGACGCATCGGTTATACCATGCGCCAGCCTCTGGGCGTCATTGGGGCGATTACTCCATTTAATTTCCCGATGAATCTGGTGGCCCATAAGGTTGGACCTGCGCTGGCAGCAGGCAATACCATTGTTCTGAAACCGGCTGAGCAGACACCATTGTCTGCTTACTTTATTGCCAGTCTGCTTCAGGAAGCCGGATTACCGGATGGTGCATTGAACGTGGTGAGCGGGGATGGCAAAACGATTGGTGATGTGCTTGTGGCTGATCCGCGCGTAGCCCATATTACATTCACGGGCAGTCCGGCAGTAGGGACGAGCATTCGCAGTCAGGCCGGATTAAAACGGGTGACCTTGGAACTCGGATCGAATGCTGCCGTTATTGTGGACCGGGATGCGGACCTCGACAAAGTGATCCCTCGGTGTGTGACCGGAGCATTTACGTACCAGGGACAGGTATGTATCTCTCTGCAGCGTATTTATGTGCACAGCGCCATTGCAGATGAGTTTACACGCCGCTTCGCTGAAGCCGCAAAACAGGTTGTGACAGGAGATCCAATGAACCCGGAAACCGTTGTTTCTGCACTCATTACAGCCAAGGATGTACAGCGGACACTGGAGTGGATTGATGAAGCAAAGCAGTCAGGCGCTGCGGTGGCAGCAGGCGGAGAAGCAGAAGGAGGCGTGCTGCGTCCAACCGTGCTCGTTAACGTGCCGCATGATGCCAAGGTGTCTTGTCAGGAGGTCTTTGCTCCCATCGTCGTGATTAACACCGTAGATTCGGCCCAAGAAGGCATTGAGCGCGTGAATGATTCTATCTACGGCCTTCAGGCGGGTGTGTTTACGAACGATATTCATACGGCACTCCATGCAGCTGATCACATTGAAGCCGGAGGCGTAATGATTAACGACATTCCCACGTTCCGTGTGGATCATATGCCGTACGGTGGCGTGAAGCAGAGCGGAATGGGCCGCGAAGGTGTTAAATATGCAGTCGAAGAAATGACGGAACTCAAGTTTGTTATGTTTAACAAAAATTAAAGTTGTTCCTGAAGGTCAGCTGATATTAGATCTAACATGTAACAATCAAAAAAGGTCCTGTACCAATAAAAATTGGTGCAGGATTCTTTCTTATCATTATCAAAAAAAATTGAAGGAATGTCTTCAAATTCTCTACTGACCCCAGGTTCACTTTGGATGAGAAGGGTATAAATACTTTACATACCGCAAATCTAACCAACATTGCTGTTTATAGTACAAAAGCATGTGTCTCCTTCTCCCTTAGACGAAGGGGCATAGCATTGCTGAAAGTATATTGTCACTAACTTATTTCACATAAAAAGCAGTATGAATAAGCCTGGATTGAATCTTAGCAGGCCAGACAGGAGGTGTTTCGAATGGCGTATACAATGGCTGATGTATCCGGCATGTCCGGTATAAGCTTGAATGAGCTGGGCCAGTATGTGAAATCGGGTTGGCTGACGCCTGCATTTGTGGGTAAAGACCCGAATGACGTTTATGTTGAGCAACCGGAACTGTTGAAACTCCAGCAGATTTTGTTCTGTAAGGAACTGGGGGTAGAGCAGGAAGAAATCGGTTCAATGCTTCAGGAGGATCCTCATGATATCATTCATATGATGCAGCAGCAGCGCATTCAATTGCTGGAGAAGACGCTCTATCTTCATGGTTTGATCCAGACTCTGGACAAAACGATCTCCCACCTGCAGGGAGAGCAGGAGCTTGAGGTTCGCGATTTATATCAAGGTTTTGTTAAAAAAGGACATCACAGCATGCTGCCGGAGTCACCAACCAATGAGTCGGTTGCCACCCAAGGGCGGCATCGTGCAGAAGCCGAGTCAGCCATGTCTTATGAGGGTGAAATCAAAACAAAAGAAGATTACCTGGATTCTCAGGAGAAAATAGACCGAATCAACCGTGACTTGCAGCAGGCGATTGAAGATGGCCTGCGACCTGAAAGTCCGGAGGTTCAGCAGATTATTGGCAGACATCTGGAATGGATTAAGGATTATTACACGCCTACTGCCGAGATTTATCGGGATTTGGGCAATCTGTATGTTGAGCATCAAAATTTTCGCCAGATGTACGATGGTTACCATCCGAAGCTGGCCGAATTTCTGCGAGACGGGATGATGATCAAAGCGGAACAGGATTTAGCCTAATTGCATAGAGTAACCTTGGGCGAGCAGAACATGGATGTGTATGGCATAACGAAAAGCACAGACCTATTAGGTCTGTGCTTTTCGTTTATAAGCATGCCCAAACTGTTGTAACGTCCTGCTTATTTGGATACGAAACCTCTGGCAAGCGTTTATAGCTGTTCTGTGAGCAGTTTCACTGCCTGTTCCAGGAAGAGGCGGTCTTCGTCATCGAAACGGTTTTTGATCGGGCTGTCGATATCGAGCACCCCGTACAATTCGCCGTTTTTGATAATGGGCACGACAATTTCACTGTTCGATGCGGCATCACAGGCGATATGGCCTGGGAAGGCATGAACATCGTCAACAACGAGCGTACGCCGCTCCGCAGCAGAAGTGCCGCATACTCCGCGTCCAAGCGGAATACGGATGCAGGCAGGCAGTCCCTGGAACGGACCAAGTACAAGTTCTTTTCCATCATACAGATAGAAGCCGACCCAATTGGTATCGGTCAAAAATACGTTGAGCAGCGCCGCAGCGTTTGCCAGATTGGCAATGGCGCTTGGTTCATCGCGGATCAGAGCACTTAACTGTCCCAGGACGGCGGTGTGCTGCTCGCTTCGTGTTCCTTCATAGGAAACAGCTTGAAACATGATGAATCACCCTCCCGAGCAAAAATGGTACTTATTTTTTAAGATAGTGCAGTGCATCCCTTTAGTCAAGCGGAGGAATTCGGCAAAATTTTTATTTATGAAAGAAAACCCATGTAAATACATCCTGTTTCTCAGCTTCTCGCACGGGGTAATTACTTAGCAATCACGGAGGGCTATAACCCTGGAAGGAGCTTGGATTATGCACGCAGAGGTACAGAATCTTTTTGTACGGATTCATCTTCTCTATTTGGCCCAAAATCAGGATTTAACCGTTGGTGACGCACTGCCTTTATTGGAAGAGCGCGGCTATCGAGTCGGCGAGCGGGAGATCAAGCAGGAGCTTGAGCATCTGACACAGGAGAACTTCCTGACCGCCCATGGCGACCAGTGGAGCCTGACCGGGACAGGCATTGAGGAGTTTAAGGAAATTACGGCTGTATTGGGCCGGGTTAGTGATGAGCTGCTGGCGGTGGATGAGAAGGCTTCAACCGCATGAGGATGATTCTCTGGCAGGACAGGCTATAGCTGAACATGCTCGATTGAATCATACGTACAACAAGACCGGGACCCCAATGCGGCCCGGTTTTTTTGACGTCAAACCGATGACTGAATGGTTGCCATTCGGCGCAGGTTATGTTTAGATGACTATTGAATCTTATGGTCTGCAGAAATGGATCGGATCGGAGTGTCTTTTTATGTATAAATCCAAAGGGAGAATTCCCGAACTCGAGACATCACGTCTCCGTTTGCGCAAGATGCGCCGCCGGGATGCGGCTCAGATGTTCGCATACTGGTCAGACCGGGAGGTGACCCGCTATATGAATCTGGCACCGATGATCGGGACAAGCGAAGCTGCGGATATGATTGGATTGCTTAACCATATGGCAGGGGAAGAGGAGGCGATTCGCTGGGGCATTGAACTTAAGGAAACAGGCCGACTCATCGGAAGTTGTGGGTTCAATACCTGGCAGCTTGAAGGCGCATTCCGCGGGGAGATCGGTTATGAACTGGGCCGTGACTATTGGCGGCATGGTTATATGACAGAGGTTTTCTCGGTGATGCTGCCCTTCGGATATGAGACCATGGGGCTCAATCGGATTGAAGCGCTGGTCGATCCGCGGAATGCCGCTTCAGGAGAGTTCCTGATCAACAACGGTTTTACGCGGGAAGGGTTACTTCGTCAGGTACAGCATACGTCTACCGGATTTAAGGATATGGTGATGTATTCCCTGCTGTATGATGAGTGGCTTCGCAAGCATAGCAAATAAACAGAGAACAAAGAGAGAAGGGTTTGTGTGAATACAACCGGAGGTTTGAAACGCAGTTTCATCTTGGCGGGGTTGTTGCTGGCAACCTTTTTGTCAGCGATTGAAGGGACGGTCATTGGTCCAGCGGGACCGACCATTGTCAGTGAACTGGGAAGTGTTCAGCTGCTCAGCTGGATATTTACCGCGTATCTGCTTACGATGGCTGTCAGCACGCCGATTTTTGGTAAAATCAGTGACCTGTACGGTCGAAAGCCTGTGTTCCTGATTGGCTGTGCGCTGTTTTTGCTCGGCTCACTGCTCTGCTGTTTGTCACAGAACATGGAGCAGCTGATTATTTACCGTGCAATTCAGGGGATTGGTGCAGGAGCAGTTGTGCCTGTTACGTTTACGATTATTGGAGACATCTACCGTATTGAAGAACGAGGCAAGATTCAAGGCTGGATCAGTTCGGTATGGGGCATATCTTCCCTGGCAGGGCCGCTGCTTGGCGGTTACTTCGTCGATAATCTCGGCTGGCAGTGGATTTTTGGATTCAATGTGCCCTTTGGCTTGCTTGCCATGTGGTTCGTGTTTCGTTATTTGAAAGAAGACGTATCTCCACGTACTGCCAAAATCGACTATGTGGGTGCGTTAACTTTTACTGTTGGCATAACTGCATTGCTCTTTGTATTGTCGGCAGGTGGACAGTATTATGCATGGAGTTCCCCGCTCATCATGGGGCTTAGTGCGGTGGCCGTTGTGTTCATGATCTTATTCTTCGTTGTGGAAAAAAGGGCCCAGGCTCCGATGGTTCCCCTGCATCTGTTCCGTATTCGGGATATCCGTGTCGCTAACATTGCCGGACTGCTGACCAGTACTTTGATGATCGGCCTGACCAGTTATTTGCCGCTATGGGTGCAGGGTGTTCGGGGAGGCAATGCAACTGAATCCGGGCTGCTGCTGGCACCGATGTCCGTAGGCTGGTTAATCGGAAGCGTGCTGGCGGGTCGCCTCCTTATGAAGATTGGTTCACGCTTAACTGCGCTCATTGGATTAACCGGTATTGCCATCGGCTCAGGAGGACTTTTCCTGGTAGGAGGAACATCGCCTCAGGTGGTGCTGTTTATTTTGACCTTTATCTATGGGCTTGGCTTTGGGTTTGCGTTTACGATATTCACCATTATTGCACAGTCCTCCGTCGGATATCAGGAACGTGGTTCTTCAACAGCACTGCATACGTTCATGCGTACACTGGGGCAAACCATTGGTGCAGCTGTTTTCGGCACATGGTTGAACTACCGAATTTCGAAGTTGTCCAGTGAGCAGAACTTGGCTGATGCCGGTATTTCAGATCGTGACCTGAATGAGCTGCTCGCACCGCATACGGATGCCGCCCTGTCTGGTGAAAAGTGGGCACTGCTCCGAAATGTGTTGGAGGGCAGTCTGCATTCCCTGTTTGTCATCATGTTTGTCATCGCAATTGTATCGTGGTTAACCACAGTAGCATTACGCAAACGTCTCATTGTACCGGAAGAGGGGGAGGCAAATATGCCAAAACAGGCCAAGGTTGCTGGAAAATGAGCGTACAACACCGTGCGGTACATATTGAGTTCTTTAATTAGTTAACTCATCTAGATAACAGAATGAATTTTCACGTCAAAGCAGCTGGTAATCAGCTGCTTTTTTGGTTATTTCCAGAGATGAGTTTGATATAATTACAAGAAGTTATTATGTATTAATGGATTTATGGATTTATGGATTTATGCAAAATACTCATTTCTATCGAATGGGGGCCGGGTATATTGAATAAGCCATTGACTCGATCTGTTTGGTTCGTGCCATTTCCCATTAAAATACTTGCAGCAATGCTGAGCGGAATATCCATTTCCCTGTATGTTGGAATTTCAAGATATGTAAAATTGGCGGACCGGGTTGAAGATACATATTATTATTCATTGTGGTATACATCGGTCATAAGCCTGCTTATCAACGCAGCCACAATTCTATTCCTGATTATGCCGTTCTCCTTGTTCGTAGACGGTTTGCTCGCTGCAAGAAAGAAGAGGGGACTGGAGATAAGGACGATGGATGTGATCGTCTCTTATTTTCTGCTGGGTGTGGGATGTGGACTTGTATTTTCGATATTTGTATATAAGATGGGTGCTTTTCAGTATTTCGGTCCATATTTGTATGTACTGATCACTACGTTTGTCTTTCTTGTGTGGCAAACCAGTTTAGGATGGATATTAAAACCCCGGAAGCACGGAAGATGAAGCCAGGCATAAGTACGAAGAGACGCTTAGGGAAATTGAGGGCCACAGTGAGTCCAGCATGTCCAGATACATTGTACATTTGCTGATTGCAGGAGGACTTGTCATTTTGGCCCTCGCTGTATTGATGTGGATCTTATACAGTTGATTCAACAGTAATAACCGGTTACGCCGCAGGATGGCGAACCGGTTATTTTACTTTCCATATTCATCAAGGTGTTCTTCATCCATTCGCAGATAAACGGTCTGCGCTATGCGCAAGCCTTTCCAACAACTCAGACAGCAACGTTTTGTCACCCTCGCTCAGGTCACTGACTGCACGATCGATCTTGTGTGCATACCCGGGGTAGATATCATCCATGGTTCGGTGGCCTTCCTCTGTCAGTTCCACAAATATAATCCGTCTGTCCTGTGGACAGTGTTTGCGATGTAAAAGTCCTTTTTGTTCCAGCTTATCAATGACATAGGTCACATTCCCGCTCTGCAGCAGAAGCTGTGCGCCCACCTGTTGAATCGGCTGTGCTCCCTTGATATACAGTACTTCCAATACTCCGTATGCTGTAGGGTTGAAGCCATGCACTTTGCTACCGGATACAGCGTGTTCATTCACGCTCTTGAATGTTTTGGCCAAGGTGCGGTACAGATGAAGTGAACGTTCGGTTCCGATTTCTTGTAATTCCAGCATGCTGATCCCGCCTTTTCAGATTAGTGATATAGGATGAAATGATTAGGTTACGTTTGACGATTTAGAATGTCGCCATGTCCTTATTGTAAGCCTCTGTTTCCACGAAAAACATGCGATATGTCACAAGATTTGCATTTTTAGCATTTAAAATTTAATCATTTGCCCTCCGGCCCAGGCAGCCTGTTTTGGAAATATCATCCTTCAGATACTGCCTCTTCTCCGTCTCTGGAAGGAGGTTGGGACAAGTAACGCTTTCTATAATTAAATACATATCAACATTCCGGCAAGGGTGGAGGATACACAAAATGGAAATGACAATGAAGGGACACCATGGACTGAAGCATAACCGGCCTTTTGTAACACTGATGGTGGCACAGGCCATCTCCAATTTGGGCGACTGGTTGCATTTGTTGGCCATTTTGACGCTGGTTGGCATCCGTTGGAATGCAACGCCATGGGAGATTACGTTTACCACACTTTGTGCGGCATTACCCGTATTGCTTACGGGTCCTTTTGCTGGTGCGCTGGCGGATCGGCTAAACCGAAAATGGTTGATGATTGTTGCGGACGGTGCACGAATTGTTATTGTAGCCGGGTTTATTTTTGCCGATCAGATCTGGCATGTGTATGTGCTGCTAATTCTCAAATCCTTGTTTGACGTTGTATTCTCACCAGCGAAGAACGGGAAGCTGAAGGAGATTGTGCCGCATGGCCAGCTGGCTCAAGCTGTTTCCATTAGTTCGGTTATCGAACAGATGTCCAAAATTATCGGCCCTGCGCTTGGAGGGCTGCTGGTAGCAGCCTTTGGGATCACCTGGTGTTTTGTTCTGGATTCGGTCTCGTTCCTGCTTTCGGGTATTATTTTGCTGTGGATTCCTGGTTCACGGGTGTTCCAATCGGCGACACGGATCATACAAGAAGGTAAGGAAGATTCAGAAGGGGATGTTGAGACCCGAAAAAAAGGTGCATTTTTAAACGACACATTGGAAGGCATTCGTATGCTCGCTTCTCTTCCACAGGTAGGCACTTCTCTCGTTCTGCTTGCATCTGCCATCCTGTTCCTGCAGTTTGCAGATTCCCAGACGGTTGTCCTGTTTAGGCAGCTTCCCGGGATTTCAAGTGACTTACTGGGATGGTGCGTTGCAGCAAGTGGTGTTGGGACGTTAATCGCTGCGATGAGTGTGCGGAAATGGAAAAGAGCAGGACATGTGCTGAAAATGGGGCTCGGTACGTCTGTAACGGGGCTCGTTATTGGCGTAGCAGGAATGGTTGTCGGATTTTGGCCGCATGCTGGTCTGGCAGCTAATCTGCTGCTGGTGTCACTGTTTGCTCTAGCGGGGATTGGAATTGGGTTCGCTGTGGTACCCTTCCAGATTCTGCTGCAGGAACGGACTCCTGAAGCGATGACTGGACGTGTGTTTGGGACTGTAGGCAGCGTCATGACAGCAAGCAATATTATGGGCCCGGTTGTCGGTGGTTTTCTGGTCACCTCTTTCGGAGTTATCCCGGCTTTTGTATGTTCTGGCATTTTGCTGACACTGCTCGGATTGGTTTATGTATTGAAACGCAAACAGAGTAAGATTGAAGGAACGCTGGTGACTGAAACGGTAGCTGCAGGAGAATGATTTTCATTGGTTGTAGATTGAAGAGGGGAAAACTAATGATATATCATTCTAATTATAAAAAGCAGGGGCTCCGGAACCCCTGCTTTTTGTGTGTAGTTATAGATGTTTTCTGTACCTTTCTAAATGGTCCCTTAAAAACTTATCTATAATTCGATAGAAATGCTCAAATTGATCAAACAATTCAGTCAATAACTCGATTACAATAAATGAAACAAACCAAAACAAGTACCTGATCGGACAGGGAGTGAAGGATATGGAGATAGAAAACAAAGATACAACATTGAAGTTAAAGCAGTCCATATTGGACGTACATATAACAGAGGCTGGATATGAATCCGGTCAATCGACGATACAAAGCATCCGAATCCAGGTGTACCCAGGTGAACTGGTGGGGATTATTGGTCCGAATGGTGCGGGCAAAAGCACAACCATCAAAACGATGCTTGGCTTGCTGGAGCACTCCGAGTATGAGATTGAAATCGGTGGAAAGGGCAGATATGCCTATATCCCTGAGCAACCTGTCTTTTACGAATATATGACTCTATGGGAACATCTTGATCTGGCCGCAGCTGCGTATGAAATGGAGGAAGAGGACTTTGTCGCGAGAGCGGAGGAGTTACTGGTTCGATTTGGCATGGATCATGTGCGCGACGATCTTCCAGCCAGTTTCTCCAAAGGCATGCGTCAGAAAATGATGCTGATGATCGGATTTCTAGCCTCACCTGATGTCTATATTGTAGACGAGCCGTTTATAGGACTGGATCCGCGTGCAACCAAGGATTTTCTGCAGCTGCTCGATGATGAACGTCGGCGCGGGGCGGGTGTGTTAATGTCCACGCATGTGCTCGATACGGCGGAACGAATCTGTGACCGATTTATATTGATTGCTGCCGGCAGATCCGCCGCTGAAGGGACACTGGACGAGATCCGTGCTGTGGCCGAACTCCCCGATGCATCCTTATTCGACTGTTTTGATATATTGACATCCTGATCGGAGAGGAGAGAGAACATGGGGAATGCCGATAGATATACGCCACTTGGTTTATATAGACGCAGGAGCAGAGAACATTTTAACGAGCAGTTAAAGAATTTGAAGCTGGCGGTCGACTGGACAGTATGGGTGTATCTGCTCGTTCCAGGCCTGCTGTATCTGATCGGGTGGTATTCGAGTTTATGGACCAAATCGCTGCCAACATGGGCGACTGGACTATCTCTGCCTATGCTGACAGGTCTAATTGACATCGTTATGCTTTCAGGCGGTGTTCTGATCTTTGTGGAGGAAGCGGATGTACTGTTTTTAAAATCGAGACCGATATGGATGCGAACCCTAATGAGGCAGGGGATTATCCGGGCTTGTTTGCAGCATCAGGGCAAAATGATTGTGATTACGGCCTTGATCGCCCCCCTGTTGTCACGTGTTTACGGTATGTCGCTCACCGATATGGTGCTCATTGGGCTCTGGTTCGGCGTGGTTGCTTCATTACAAGCTATGGCGCTTCATATGATCAAGGTTCGATATACCGGATGGAGACGCTGGATTCAATTAACCTCTGCCGCAATTGCTATGGGGCTGTTTACAATTCATGCAACGACCTGGATGCATGGGGGAATCTGGAGACAGCTTGCGGGAATCTTTGCCGCAATCCTTCTTCTTGTAACTTTGGCTCAGATGAGGTTAATAATGAAAGGGACATTTGAGGGGGATGTACGAGAGGATTTACGTGGCAGATTGAAACTTACAGCACTTATGTTAAGTCGGTCTGTTTCCAAGCCAAAGGCGCCTCGAACACGAACGGTGATTTTCCGAAAACGGCGCAGGCTGCTGCGTAATCGTTCCATCTCCAATCGGACGGCCGAAACAGCTTTCAAGGCTTTCTTTCGAGATTCATCCACGATGAAATTGTATTTGCAGCTCGGTAGTCTCTCCACGGTAGCAGTCATGCTACCCCCTTTTCCCGTCAATGTTATTGTTTGCGGCTTATTGATCGTAATGCTGACCTTGCTGTTCTTCCGTGCATGGGATATTTTTGCGACTTCGGAATATGTTCAGCTCGTATCCTATGACCCGACAGCTTTGCACCGTGCAGGATTGACGATGGTTCGGATGCTGTTTATCCCGCTGGGTATCCTTATGGGTTTTGCATTGGGAGTATCCTGGCTCGGCTGGCTGGCTGGTGTTATTGTTGCGGGAGCGGTCGTGGCTTTTGGACTCTTTTGCCTTACCGTGGGGGGATGGATTCGTTTGACCCGTTCAGCCTGAAGTATTTCCTTTCAGGAGTAATCGCATATCGTTTCTCATAACTGACCATGCTATAGAAGATAGATCTCATGGATAAGAAAGCCAGGGATCAGTTGTAGCGAGGAGGAAGAGAACGAATGATGGATGATAGTGAATTGCAGGTACATTTTTCAGACGCTTCAGCATTGCTTGCTGCCGAAGACACGCTGAAGGAGCTCGGATATAAGCCGTATCAATCCGGACCGCTGGAACTCTACATTCCGACCGATCGCCAGGATACACAGTCGGCGGTGGAGATCGTACAGTCACACGGAGGAAGCGCCGTATTCCTGTCCGAAACAGACGGGGTGGATCAATTCCAGGATATATCCATTCCGGCTCATATTGTGAATGAGGACTGGCAGGAAGGTTATGCGAACGGAAACCAGGGCGGTGGGCTCCAACAAGGATTGCATAATCGGGATGACGACCCTACATTTGATGATTCAGTCGATGGATTTTCCGGCAGTGTCAAAGCATAATCAAAAAAAAGAAAACCTCGAGTTCCACATCACGTGGATTCGAGGTTTTTTGCTGATTATGGTCTGGTGCGGACGCTATACACTGGCATTTTTGTACTCAGCAGCGTGCATGCCAGCCGTGTATCCGGTAGAGAATGCAGCCGTAATGTTATATCCTCCCGTGTAACCATGAATGTCCAGAACCTCGCCGCAAAAGAATAGACCTGGCAGCAGCTTGGATTCCATTGTTTTTGGGTATATTTCCTTTAAGTGCACACCTCCACCAGTGACGAAGGCTTCTTTGAGAGAACGCGTTCCATCCACGCGGAAGGTAAAAGCCTTCATTAGTCCGCACAGCGTACTGAGCATGCCTTTGGGAAAATGGTGGAACGTCAGGTCCTCGCTAATCTCGGCACGTTCCATCAATAAGGGAATCATGCGTTCAGGCACCCATGTTTTCAAAATATTCTTAACCGCCTTGCGTGACTCCTGTTCCAGGACCTGCTGAACCTGTGTTTCCAGTGCAGCTGGAGACAGGTCAGGAAACAGATCAATACTCATCATGACCTGCGGGTTGCCTGATTTCATCTGTACCTTGCGAATGAACTGACTGCAGCGCAGCGCTATGGGCCCGGATACACCGAAATGCGTGAAGATCATGTCGCCACGATGCGAAATCACGGTTTTGCCTTTGGCGTCCAGTACAGATAACCCCACATCCCGCAAAGACAACCCCTGTAGTTCTCTGGATTGGATCCAGCTTTCACCGGAAACAATGGGCACCTCCGTCGGGTACAGTTCCGTAATCGTATGTCCGGCTGATTCAGCCCAAGGATAACCATCCCCGGTCGAGCCGGTTTGAGGTACGGATTTGCCTCCGGTAGCTATAATGACCGCATGCGCCATAACGGTTTTCCCCGAAGCGAGTTTAACACCCTGAACGTGCTGCCCATTATGAATAAGCTGTTTCACGGGCTCTTTGGTACGAATCTCCACACCCAGGGAAACCACCTTGCCTACCAGTGCATCAACCACCGTTTTGGCTTTATCAGTAACAGGGAACATTCTTCCGTTATCTTCTTCTTTCAGGGCAATTCCCAGGTTTTCGAAAAAACGCATGATGCCCTGATTGTCCAGATTTTGAAAGGAGCTATATAAGAAACGCCCATTACCGGGAATATGCCTAATCAATTCATCCGTTTCTTTGGCATTGGTCACATTGCAGCGACCACCACCGGAAATCCCAAGTTTGCGGCCAAGTTGATCTCCCTTATCCAGCAGAAGCACAGAGGCTCCATGCTCGGCAGCAGCAACACAGGCCATCAATCCTGCGGAACCGCCACCAATTACAATGACATCATACATATTTTATTACCCTCTTTTTTTATTGATTTTGTTTGTTTAATTATTCTACATCCAACCCTGACGAATGGGACTTAATAATCCATATATAGATACCTAGGATAGTGCTTCTCTATATATTGTACATAAAATCGAAATATGCAGGATTATGGCCTAAATGGTACATATTTTTGACCATTTATGATGAATCAACTGTTCTATTATGCGGTCTCAAGGGATATATTGTAATATACTGTCGCCTATGTTTTAATCAGAAATACATGAGGGAATGTGCGGGCGAGGAGGGAGATGGCATGGTGGTTGCATTGAAGGACATTCTTTTACAGGTACTGCTTGCAGGTTCTGCGGTATTCCTGATTCCCTTATTTTATCTGGGGCTCAGTAGACAGGCAGCTGCCAAGGTTGAACGTAATGGCGTAATGCTCACCAGCCTTGCATTGACCAGTGCAGCGAGCATGCTGCTTTGTTTGCTGTTTGTCCATTATGCAAGTCCTGTGGATGTTCCCATATCCTTGGGGATTGTACCGCTTACGCTTGTCATACTGTACTGCAGGCCCGTCATAGGCCTTACGCTTACCCTTCTCCATGTGCTATTCTATTTTCTCTTAGCGCACCCCTACAACATGTACGAATTTCTCCTTCAAACGGGCATTCTTCTCTATCCTATTGTATGGTTGTCGGCCAGTCGATTCAAGCATTATACGCGTTCACGCAAAACGAGAGTCATCATCTCACTGATTGCAGCGGAACTGATGGTTTCCGGTCTGCTATGCATCCCCTTATGGAATGATGGTACTGCACTCTCCTTATTTCAATGGCTTACGATCACAATGGGATACACATTCGGTGCCATCCTTGCGGGCAGTTTTAGTATGCTCTGGATTGAGCATATACATCATCATCAGGGGCTTGAACAACATCTGTCCGAAGTCCACCACAGATACATATCCGAGACGGAAAAACTTCATCAGATCCTGAACGCAGTTCCGCTATCCATTGCTACGGTGGACCCTGAAGGGACAGTGCAGTTTGTTAATGATACGATGGAACAAACGGCAAGAAATCAATTGCCTTGTACGACCACTTCCAATCTGATCGGTCTTCCTGCCAGCCAGTTTGTCGAACAAGGTCAGGCAGACAAGCTGGAGAACAGTATCCGCAGGGCTATTGTCGACGGGGAAATCAACGGCATGACCGTACGCTACGGCTCCTATGTGTTTCAATCGCGGACCGTGCCGATCTACTCGCTTTCACTCGACCAGACAAGAGAGGTTACGGGAGCGATGCTGATTATTCAGGATATTACTGAGCTGGAAATGCTGCGAAGCGAACTGGACAATGTGGATCGTCTTAGTCTGGTGGGGCAAATGGCCGCTAGCATAACCCACGAAGTGCGAAATCCGATGGCCGTTGTACGTGGATTTCTTCAATTGATGCAAGAGAAGAGTCCGCAGTCGCTGGATCACTATTATCGCATCGTACTGGAGGAGCTTGACCGTGCAAACAGTATCATCAATGATTTTCTCTCACTCGCCCAGAACCGAATCTCAGAGAAAGAGGAGTCCCAGCTGCATGACATTATCCATGAACTGAGTCCCTTGTTATGGGCCGATGCGAATCTGCGTGGACAGAGCATTGAGCTCATGCTGGACCATAATGTGCCGAAGCTGCACCTGAATTCGAAAGAAATCAAGCAGGTGGTGCTCAATCTGGCTCGCAACGGTATGGAAGCCATGACGGAGAAAGGTGTGCTCACGCTCGAAACGCGGATGGTGGATGATAAGGTAGAGCTGTGTGTGCATGATACAGGGTTAGGCATACCTCGCTTGAAGCAGGAGAAGCTGTTCGAACCTTTTTATACGACCAAGGCCAAGGGAACCGGGCTGGGCTTATCCATGTGTCGCAGCATTGTGGAACGGCACAACGGAACCATTACGGTAGAGTCACAAGAAGGTGAGGGAACAACCTTCAAGGTTTCGTTTCCGCGATAAGCGTTCAGCATATTTTGCCAGGGTACAAGACATACTATTATGAAAGAAGCCTTGCCGCATGCGGTGTCTCATCCTTGCTTTCATTGCTTGGGGATGTATAATAGGGATAGCACATCATCAAAATCCGCGTTTGGTATGCCGGTAGAGATGATGAATGCGGATTACCTATGTCTTTACATTTTCCCCGGAATAATAGAACAACCATTCATAAGGAGTGAAACAAATGTCGATGTCATTTGATCAATACATGAAAGATATGGTTCAACCGATGCGGGATGAGCTGACTCGTCTGGGTATTCAGGAATTGCGTACCCCTGAGGAAGTTGAGGCAAGTCTGCCAGATGCAAAAGGTACAGCACTAGTCGTCATTAACTCAGTGTGCGGATGCGCAGCAGGGCAATGTCGTCCAGGTGTATCCCAAGCACTTCAGCACGATATTACACCGGATCACCTGTACACGGTATTTGCCGGACAGGACAAAGAAGCTACAGCAAAAGCGCGTGAGTATTTTGCACCGTATCCTCCATCTTCACCTTCCATCGCTCTGATGAAAGACGGTGAACTCGTTCACTTTATCGAGCGTCACCAAGTGGAAGATCGTTCTGCGGAGGAAATCGCGGCTGAGCTCACCAGTGCGTTTGACCGTTACTGCCGTTAAGCAGCTCAAAGAGCGCCCCGCCCTTCGGATGACCGATGCCGGGGCGTTTCATTTTGAAAAAATAAGGTTATTGAACCATTCGGACCTTTCAAGCTGGACATCAAATTTCATTATTATTAGAAACGGGGTGTGTTGAACGATGAGTTTGCAACAACAGATCATCGCTGAGTTGAAAGTTAAGCCAAGCATTAATGAAGAAGAGGAAGTCCGCAAACGCGTTGACTTTCTGAAATCGTATGTGAAAAACTCCGGCACTAAGGGACTGCTCATTGCCATCAGTGGCGGAATTGATAGTGCGGTAGCTGCAGCGCTGTGCAAAAAGGCAACAGACGAGCTTACGGCCGAGAATAACCAGGAATACAAAACACTGGGTGTGTTCCAGCCATACGGTGAACAATCCGATATTGATCACAGCTATGCGGTAGCAAAAGCGTTCGACCTGAAACATGTGGTGGAAACCAACATTGAAGATGCGGTTAACGAGATCGCACTGGAAGTGGAACAGGGTTTCAAATCGATGGGCAGCCCCCGTCATATGACTCCGCAGGGTAAAGGGAACGTCAAAGCAAGAACACGCATGGTGATGCAATATGCGCTTTCTTTTGAAGAAAACCTCTTGGTAGTGGGCACGGATCATGCATCTGAAGCAATCACTGGCTTTTATACGAAGTGGGGCGATGGAGCCGTTGACATTACACCGCTCAGCAGCCTGAACAAACGTCAGGTTCGTCAGCTTGCTTCTTATTTAGGTGTGCCACAGGAGATTTTGGACAAAGCACCATCGGCAGGATTATGGGAAGGCCAAACAGATGAGAAGGAACTGGGCATCTCCTATGACGATAACAGTGACTATCTGGAAGGCAAGCAAATTAACCCTGCTGCACAGGAACGTCTTGAAGGATTCTATACACGCACTCACCACAAACGTAATGCCATCCCAGGCATCTAAAATGTGGTTGCTAAATTTACATGATGAATGGTTAAGTATGTGAACGAAAAAGAGTCACTGCGTCAGGCAGCGACTCTTTTTGCTGTATTATAAACGTAATTCATACACTATGTGCTCCGGATTCTTATTTTAACATAAATGGTAATGTCGGCGAGTACTCGCTTCTGGATGCACCTCCTGCTACAATAGAATACGTGTTCGGATTAGCAGCGGATCATAGAAACAATTAAAGATTCAATACAGCATAAAAGATTAAGCGGGTGAATCGTTAATGATATATGGAATTGGAAACGATGTGCTGGAGATTGGACGTATGCACAAGCTGCTGTCCGGTCGTCACGCCGAAGCGTTTATGAACCGAATTTTGACTCCGGCAGAGCGGAAACTGGCAGCTGAACGCGGGAAAAGGATAACTGAATTTGTGTCTGGCCGGTTTGCAGCAAAAGAAGCCGTATCCAAGGCGTTTGGCTGCGGCATCGGTAGTGTTATGAGTTTTACGGACATTGAAGTGCTGCCTGACGAAAAGGGCCGTCCGGTTGCCACGTTGTCAAGCCAGGCATGGGAACGGCTTCAGTTGCCGTATGACCAACAGTATGACATTCATCTCAGCATTACACATCAGACAGAGCTTGCAGCGGCGTTTGCAATTGTGGAGAAGACGGACAAGTAGACCGGAAGACGGTAATATCATGAATAGGTAGGTAACAGGAGAGGACGGAAATATGGGTTTAATGGAACAAAAGCAACATTTCAGTGTGAATTTGCTGGATTGGTACATGATTAATAGACGGGACTTGCCGTGGCGTCGTCATAATAATCCCTATTTTACGTGGGTATCGGAAATTATGCTTCAGCAGACTCGGGTGGATACAGTTATACCGTACTTCAACCGTTTTATCGCCAATTTCCCGACAGTGCAGGCATTGGCAGAAGCGCCGGAAGAGGATGTATTGAAAAACTGGGAGGGCCTTGGCTATTATTCCCGTGCACGCAATCTTCAGGCGGCTGCCCGTCAGGTAATGGAGCTGCATGGGGGAGAAATGCCGCAGGACAAACAGGCGGTATTTGCTTTAAAAGGGGTGGGCCCGTATACAGCCGGGGCCATTCTCAGCATTGCCTTTAACCAGCCGCAGCCTGCGGTAGATGGCAATGTCATGCGGGTGCTGTCCCGATACTTCCTCATTGATGAGGACATTATGAAGGGCAGCACCCGGGTGCTGATGGAAGAGCTCGCAGGAGAGCTCATTCCGGAAGGGCGGGCGCGTGATTTCAATCAGGCGCTGATGGAACTTGGTGCGCTGGTATGCACGCCGAAAGCGCCGCACTGCCTGACTTGCCCGGTCATGGAGCAATGTTCCGGCCGCATCGCCGGACGGGAGCTTACGCTGCCGGTCAAGACCAAGGCGAAGCCGCCGCGCCCTGAGCAGCGGCTGGTCGCCCTGGTGGAGGGCCGCGGTGCCCATCGCGGCCAAGTGCTTGTGAGGCAGCGCCCAGCGACGGGCTTGTTAGCCCGCATGTGGGAGCTGCCGCATGTGCTGGCTGCGCCCGCCGCAGCCGGCAAGGCGGCGGGGCCGCTGGCCGATGAGCCGGCCATGGCATTGCTGGCCGGCAGTCTGTGGGCGGAGGGCTTCGCCGCCCGCCCGGAGGGGCTGGCTACCCATGCGGAGCATGTGTTCAGCCACATTGTATGGAACCTGCAGGTGTACAAGTGCACCGAGCAGGACCAGGGCAGTGACGAGCTTCCGCTGATCGCTGCGGAAGCCAGAGCCGCCTACGAAGTACAGGCGGCAACCAAGGAGATGTCTTCCGTGCTTGATGCTGCTTGTTCAGCATCGGGTCTGGAGGGGGAAATGCTTCCGGAAGCTGTAGATGCATCCATTAACTCTGTCCTGACTCAGACAGGCAAGGGGGACGGGCTCATCTATCGCTGGATCGGGCCCAAGGATATGGAGAAGCTGGCATTTCCTAATGTCTTTCTGAAGCTGCTCAGCAGTTATTTTGCTGGCGCCTATGATGAAGTGAGTGAATGATTCCTTAACTTAACTTAACTTAACTTGACTTGCCTTGCCTCAATTGCAACAAGAAACATATAGATCGTGAACTATAAACTCAACCACAAGGCAAAAGAAAGAGCCTGATTCAGTCGCATTGACTGAATCAGGCTCTTCTTATAGGCAGGCAGTCTTATTTCGCTGCAGCGTAACGTTTGTTTACTTCATCCCAGTTGATTACATTCCAGAAAGCGCCAATGTAGTCAGGGCGTTTGTTTTGATATTTCAGGTAGTAAGCGTGCTCCCATACGTCCAGACCCAGAACCGGAGTCAGACCTTCGAAGAGCGGGCTGTCTTGGTTAGGTGTGCTGGTGATGGACAGTTTGCCGTCTTTACCAACAACGAGCCAAGCCCAACCGGAACCGAAACGAGTTGTAGCTGCTTTTGCAAAGTCTTCTTTGAATTTGTCAAAGCCGCCCAGTTCGCTGTCAATTGCAGCTGCGATCTCGCCAGTAGGAGCGCCGCCACCGTTAGGTCCGATGATTTCCCAGAACAGGCTGTGGTTAGCATGTCCACCACCATTGTTGCGAACCGCTGTGCGGATGCTTTCTGGTACGCTGTCGAGGTTAGCAATCAGATCTTCCAAGCTTTTTTCTTGCAGTTCAGGAGCGCTTTCCAGAGCTGCGTTAAGGTTAGTTACATAAGTATTGTGATGGCGATCGTGGTGGATTTCCATCGTTTGTGCATCGATATGTGGTTCCAGAGCGTCGTTAGCGTAAGGAAGTGCCGGTAATTGAAAAGCCATAGTGAAAATACCTCCTGAGATTTTGAATTTTTAAGTCAGCATTTTGCATAATTCGTTTCAAACCGCTCCCGGGTACAAGAGGTAGACGAATAGAATCATTTCGATCTATATCTTGCTGATTGGAAGTCGCTCATTTAGATTTATGCAAATTGCCCAGGTACATATGTAATAATACCCTTGCCACTAATATTAAACCGCATTCGGGCTAATTAAGCAACATTTTTGTTTATTAAGTCCCCTGAGGCGTTGATCAAATGCATGACTCGGGATAACAAACATATTTTACCCATTATGAATATATTTATGTGGTTTTCAGTGAATTAATAGGCAAAAAGATTAATATTCGGATGTAAACGGTTACAATTAAGCGCTTTCAAAAGAAAATGCGTGTTTTATGGCGGAAAGTATGGTTTAATTGACGGAGAAGCGGTATTTTCTCGTTTTTTGTCATTATTCGAACATTGGGTTTTTGGTAAAAAGGGGTTCCCCTTTTTGTAAAACCTCATCTAAGCTAACGAAAAGGGAGATTTAAGACATGCACGTTCGTTCCTTTCAGTTGAGTGATGCAAGCCAGATGACGGAGCTTCTCCAGGTTGCACTATCGGAAGAGTGTTATGAGAACACGATGGGCCCGTTTGCCCGTCAATTGTCATGGGATTCTGACCTGATTATGGTTGCGGAAGAAGAGGGAGACCTCGTCGGCGCCTTAATCGGTACGATAGATCACAACCAGGGATGCATCTACCGTATTGCGGTCCATCCAGACTATCGTCGCCGTGGAGTCGGTAAAACACTTGTCGAGGCCATGGAGCAGCGTTTCCAGCAACGGAAAGTCAGCCAAATATGGGTCGCGGGTGATGAGCACAACAAAGCAGCCATGCCTCTGTATGAAGCTATGGGTTACGGTGCCAATAAGATATTAAGTGCTTTTCAGAAGCTTAGTATTTTGTCCAAAGCTTAGGTTTGAATGATTAAAAAAAGAAATAAAACAGATTTTCATTTTATATTAGGCATATCCCTTCAACGTAACCACGTGGGGATATGCCTTTCTATTTGTATGATGGCACTCTGCCAATTATGACTCAGGTATTGGTGTTCATAACCAATTGTTTCACTCTCGCAAATAAGATAGACTTAAAGGGAGTATTTTCGACTTATTTGGAACAAAATTGATAAACGAGGTGTCCCTTTTGAACTCCAATATACCTACTACAGAGCATATGAATGCCGAAGACCGCAGCGATAAGACAGGGTCTGGACAGCCGGGCAAGTCATGGGCAGCAGAGCTGTGGGACTGGGTGAAGACCATCGTTATTGCTTTTGTGATTATGATGCTGCTCAACCTGTTTGTGTTTAATCTGTCGATGGTCAAGGGTCAGTCTATGCAGCCGACACTGGTCGAGCGTGACCGTTTGTTTGTGAACAAGATTGTATATGACTTTGGAAAACCATCCCGGTTTGATGTCATTGTACTGCGGGACCCCAGTGAGGGTGTGGAGAAAAAGGATTTTTTGGTCAAACGAATTGTTGGACTTCCGGGGGATACGGTTGAAGTGCGTGATCACCATTTATACGTGAACGGAGAACAGCAGGCAGAGACGTATACGGATACTGAGGTGCAGGACCCTGATTTTGGACCGATCACGCTTGAGGATGATCATTATTTTGTGATGGGGGATAACCGTCATGAAGGCAAAAGCAAGGACAGTCGTGTATTTGGGAGCATCACGTCCAGTGAGATTGTTGGCAGAGCCGAGTTTATTTTCTGGCCATTTTCCGAAATCAAGAAACTGTAAAATGTTGGGGTGAGGAAACTTTGGACTGCATTTTGCGTCAAATATAATGCCCCTTATCCATTTAAATGCGGTATACGCGGATCGTATATCGATATAAACGCCTGTCCTCCCGAGTGAGGCGGGCGTTCACTGTTTAGTAAATAAGAGTGGAGAAGAAGAGAGGGAAGAGAACATGACGAGCGTACAGACCGGGGCGGCCCAGGCTGGTTCTGTGTGGGAACAGTTGAAACAGGAGATCAAGGCAGCTGCCCCCGGACTGGGCATTGATGATGTCGGTTTTGCTTCAGCAGAGCCCTTTGTATCATTAAAATCACTGCTGGAGCAGCATCGGGCTAACGGTTATGAGTCTGGATTCGAAGAGCCGGATATTGAGAAAAGGGTGCGTCCTGCTTTGAAGGAAGGTGAGCCGGCTTCACTCATTGCGATAGCCGTGGCATATCCATCGAAGATGGTCAATCCACCGAAGTCGGAGCCTGGCGCATATCGTGGCATTTTGGCCCGTTCGGCATGGGGCCGGGATTATCACCATGTGCTGCGCGAAGCGATGGACAAGCTGGTGAACTTTATACGTGAACGGGTACCGGAGGCCATGATTGAGAGCATGGTGGATACAGGGGCACTAGTTGACCGTGCAGTCTCCCAGCGAGCGGGCATTGGTTTCAGCGCCAAAAACTGCTCCATCATTTCACCCAAGTTTGGGTCATGGATCTATCTTGGTGAACTGGTGACCAACATTCCCTTCCAGCCGGATACACCGGTGACGGAAGATTGCGGGGAATGTACGAAATGCATCGATGCCTGTCCGACTGGAGCGTTGGTGGGTCCGGGGCAATTGAATGCACAGCGGTGTATTTCTTTTGTAACCCAGACGAAAGGGTTCGTGGATGAAGAGTTTATGTTAAAAATAGGCAACCGTCTGTACGGTTGTGATACATGTCAGATCGTCTGTCCGAAGAATCGGGGCAAAAACTGGGATCACCATCCCGATCTGCAGCCCGATCCGGAGATTGTGAAGCCGCTGCTGCTGCCATTGCTGGATATCGGCAACCGGGAGTTCAAGGAACGATTCGGTCAGAGCTCCGCCGCCTGGCGGGGCAAGAAGCCGATTCAACGCAACGCAGTCATCGCACTGGGCAATTTCAAAGACAAAAGCGCTGTGCCGAAGCTGACGGAGGTACTGAAGCGTGATCCGCGTCCTGAGCTGCGGGGAACCGCAGCCTGGGCGCTGAGCAGAATTGGAGGAGAAGACGCAATGAGAGCAATTGGGGAAGCTGCCGCTAACGAACAAGATGGGAACGTGCTAAGCATGCTGCAGAAGGCCAAGGAGCGACTCCGTTCGTCCGGGTCCTTACCCGATAAGCCCCAAGCTGGGCTAGTAAGTGACAAGCAGCAAGAAGAACAGAAGAATGAACCGGCTGATACGGATTCCAATCCGTCCGGGCAACCGGAGAAACAGGAGGCCGCTGCGTGGAAGCCTTCAGCCGTAACCGGACTTCATGGCACGCCAGTATATTATGATGAAGTGCTGACACCGATTGGTACACTTACCCTGTGTGCTACGGATAAAGGCCTGTGTCATATTGATTTTGGAGCATTCCATGTGCGTGAGGCTCACCTGCAGCAATGGGCCCGAACCTGGATTGGCGAGTATCGGTATGAGAAAAATGAAGAGAAGCTGAGCGAAGCTGCGAAGCAGCTGCAGCAGTATTTTGCCGGAGAACGAAAATCCTTCGAATTACAGCTGGATTTGCTTGGAACGCCGTTCCAGCTACAAGTCTGGCAAGTCCTGTCCGATATATCTTATGGAGAGGCCTCATCACACCAGCAGGTTGCGGAAACGATCGGAAGGCCCAAAGCTGTTCGCGCAGTTCTGGATGCCATTAGCAAAAATCCGATTCCGATTATTATTCCCTGTCACCGCATCAGCGGCAAAGACGGAACCCTGGTAGGTTATGTAGGCGGTCTGCAAACCAAGGAGCAATTGCTCGCATTGGAGCAGCAATCGTAAGAGCGGGGGACGTTCATGAAGTATGTAAACGTGGAAAGTGTGGAGGCGGGTGAGTGTCTGGGCAAAACCGTGTATTCAGGCAATGGAACAGTCTTGTTGTCTGCGGGAGTCCAGCTCACCGTATTTATGGTTAATACGTTGAAGCGTATTGGCGTAACCATGCTGTACATCCAGGATGAAACGTATAAAGATGTGGAGACAGAAGACATTCTGGATGAAGCCACGAAGCGGGCCATTATCAACGAAATGAGCGTGACGCTGGAAGCGGTACGTTCCGGGAAGGACTGGAGCCCGAAAAAGGTTACCCTTAGCATAGACAAGCTGCTGAGCGATGTTTTAAACGGGCGGGAACTGCTTGTCCAACTGACGGATATTCGAACCAAGGATAACGCCCAGTATGTACATGCCATGAATGTATGCTTGCTGTCCTCTGTCATAGGGCTGAATTTGGGTTTGAACTACAATCAGCTGAAGGATCTGGCGGTGGGTGCACTGCTTCATGATATCGGCAAAGTTGGAGAGCCTCCGGGCAGTGTATCTGCAGCCAATGCTTCTCTTCACCATACGTGGCGGGGGTTTGAAGTGATTAAGTCCAAACGGGAATTCAGTCTTTTGGTGGCGCATACCGCCCTTCAGCATCACGAGCATGTGGACGGCACAGGTCTGCCAAGAGGTATTATGGGCAAGGACATTCATTTATTTGCCAAAATTGTTGCCGCCGCCAATATATATGACAATCTGATCAACGGCTCATCCGGACGAAGCATGCTGCCGCATGAGGCTTGTGAAGAGATGATGGCGATGTCCGGTACGAAGCTGGATCGGGAAATTCTGATTGAATTCAACCGGAGCGTGTCCGTGTATCCGAATGGAACAGCCGTGCGGCTGTCCACCAAAGAGACAGGCGTAATTGTTCGGCAGCATCGGGGATTACCGGGCAGGCCTGTCATTCGGGTTGCCCGCGGCAGTACGCGTTATGATCTGGATGTTATTGAAGTGGATCTTGCCAAGGAAACAACCGTTTTCATCGAGACTGTAATGAGCTAGGTGTCCATGGATCTTCCTGAAAGGCATAATCCATGTTGAGCTAAAATTTTGTCAACACCAATTTAACTATTAGCTGGAAAATCCGTTTGCTCCATTCGTGCGGAAATGCTATGATAATTTTCAGGAAATCCGGTCCGTGACACGTGTACAACCAGGCAAGTGAACATCAGGTGCTGACACGGATTATTAGGCTTTTTAGATTGCATACAGAGGTGTCTAAGAGATGGCAATAGCAATACCGATTATTACATTGATTGTAGGTCTGGTCGGGGGATTCTTCATCGGGGTGTACTACTTGCGTAAACAGCTCGAGAAAATGCAAAGTGATCCCGATATGCTTCAGAAAATGGCGAAGCAAATGGGTTATAACCTGAATGGCAAGCAAATGCAGCGCGCCCAGCAGATGATGAAGAACCAGCAGCCTGGCGCGAAGATGCCTCAGCCGGGGCAACATCCTGCGCGTAAAAACTCGGGCCGCCGAAAATAATAGTTGTAAGCAAGCAATTTGCATAATCGAATTATGCATAATGCTGTGGTGTAGAATGCTTACACCAAGGGGTTCGAAAGGAGGCGTTCGGCAGTGGCTGGCGTTAAAGATTATTTGAATTCAAAAGTATCCGACAATCGGGAGAAGATCGAGTACCATGTAGAACAGATCCTCAAGCTAATCGGAGAAGATAGTACGCGGGAAGGGCTGCTTGAGACGCCTGCACGCGTAACCCGGATGTATGAAGAGATTTTTGGCGGGTATGAAGTGGACCCGCGCGATGTACTCGGTGTGACGTTTGACGAGAATCATGAAGAACTAGTCATTGTGAAGGACATTGTCTATTACAGCCAGTGTGAACATCACATGGCACCTTTCTTCGGCAAAGTACACATTGGGTATGTACCCAGTGGGAAGATTGTCGGTTTGAGCAAAATGGCCCGTTTGGTGGAGGCAGTTACCCGTCGCCTCCAGGTACAGGAGCGTATTACTTCACAGATTGCCGACATTTTGAACGAGGCCGTTGAACCGCATGGCGTCATGGTTGTCGTGGAAGGTGAGCACTTGTGCATGTGTTCCCGCGGCGTGAAGAAGCCTGGCAGCAAAACGGTAACATCCGCGGTCCGTGGCTCTTTCCGGGACAATAC
Source organism: Paenibacillus xylanilyticus (assembly GCF_047246825.1). GTDB lineage: Bacteria > Bacillota > Bacilli > Paenibacillales > Paenibacillaceae > Paenibacillus > Paenibacillus xylanilyticus_B. The sequence goes on from NZ_JBFOLB010000009.1 coordinate 46,996, forward strand.
GGCACAGCGTGCCGAGTTTCTGTCACTGGTTAAGGACTAAGATTCAAACTGGACAAGCGATGTCCAATCATTGAAAATGGTTTACGAATAAGCCGTGTTCCCTGGGAACCGGCTTATTTATATGAGTTTGCTACATATTCAATGAGTTGAAACGAATCTTGCAGTATGCTGATATAGTAAATGTAATTAAATATATATGGCAGAAGAGAAGTACATACGCATGACAACGATGGTTTGATCTCATCCTGTTTCAGATTCGTTTAGTCGGAGGCTATCTTATATGAGTGTACCGTTCAATTCAGAACAACCTGGACAGTCGGGAGCAGTGCAACCGATTCATTCCGATCCGTCATTTGGGCTGCATCGTTTACAGATCTGGGAAACGCCATTATTGCGGCACGGAAGCAGTGTGCTTGAAGCATTTGCATGGGAAGAGGTGATGTGCCGCCGTGTGGGCGAAGGCCATTTGCCGGTAGCTCATATTTGGCGCCATCCGGACGCCTTTGTAGTGGGTCTGCGGGATCGCCGGCTGCCAGAGGCCGTGGAGGCGATGGAACGCATGAGAAGGCGGGGAACAGCTGTCTGTGTTCGTCCCTCCGGTGGTGCTGCTGTTCCTCTTCATCCTGGCGTGGTTAACGTTTCTTTGATTTTGCCTAATCCGGGTCGGGCTATCAATATTCACGATGATTTTCGCGAGATGGCCTCGCTTATTGCCGAGTCGTTAACGCCATGGTCGAGTAAGGCACAGACCGGAGAGATCGAGGGCGCATTCTGCCCGGGAGATTATGATGTCAGTGTCTGCGGACTTAAATTTTGCGGTATTGCCCAGCGCAGGCAGGCGAAGGCTTATATCATTACGGCCTTTATCATTGTGGAAGGACACGGAGATGAACTGGCAGCGGATGTGCGCAAGTTCTACCAGGATGCTGCAGGCGATTTGAAAGAAGGTTATCCCGATGTTCGGCCGGGTGCGATGGCTAGTCTGCAGGAGCTGGCAGGCGTACCTTCTGCCGCGACTTATACCGCTTCCCTGGTTCGTACACTTCGGAATAGGTATCCTCTGGCGGAGACCGGCCGCGTGTTGTCCGTGGACCGTGAGACAGTAAGGCAGACGGCAGAACAGATGAAGCTCCGCTACGATTAGTATCGTGCGAGAAGACTTGGAATTGGTTAATAGAGATGATATGATGTGATTTCGGAAGGAGAGTGCCAAGATGGAAACATTAAGATATACATTCGAATATGAGGTTGTATCTTCTGGCGAAAAGTCTGAATTCAGCCAAATGGCAACAAGCAAGGAAGAGGCTGCAGCGCTGATCGTTGCACGGATTGCCGACCTGGAGTTCACAGGCGAAGAAGATATCAAGCTGGGCGATCTGATCGCCATCAGCAAACAGGTTGGGGACAACTATGTTGCATGCGAGGGCTGTGCTTCCTAGTAGAGCGCGTCAGTAACCTTTCCAAATACAAGCAAGTCTTCTTGAGTAGAGAGGCTTGCTTTTTTTGTGCAGATCAAAGAGATATCTGGCCGTCTTCCGGCTGGAGATATCTCTTTTTTCATCTTTCCAGGCTCGATTTAGTAGGGCGGCCATAACAGCTTGCGCGCCGTTTCGTAACGCTCGGCCACAGCAGGCCAGTAGACCACATTCCACCAGTCCTCAATATATTTTTTGCGCTCATTCTGATGTTTCAGATAGTAAGCATGCTCCCACACATCGAGCGGCAGGAGTGGCACAATGTCGGACTGAGACAGGTTCTGATGCTTCTCCGCCTGTAAGATCTCCAAACGATGTGCCCGCGGGCTCCAGACAAGCAAGGCCCAGCCACCGCCCTCCACTTTGTTGGCGGCTTCGGTGAATTGATTTTTGAACGCCTCGTAACTGCCGAAATCCCGTTTGATCTGTTCCGCTAGCATACCTGAAGGTTTGCCGCCGCCCCTAGGATTCATGATCGTCCAAAAGATGGTATGAAGGTAATGACCTGCACCGTTGAAGGCGAGTTCGCGTTCCCAATGTTTGACGAGTTCAAAGTTATTCTTTTTCCGCGATTCTGCCAGTTTCTTCTCGGCCACATTAAGTCCGTCCACATAGGATTGATGGTGCTTGTCATGATGAATGCGCATCGTCATCTCGTCAATATGCGGCTCGAGTGCATTATATGCATAGGGAAGAGGCGGCAGGGTGTGTCCTCCAATGGGGACAGGCTTCTCTTTCACAGGAGGGGCAGATGGTAAAGTCATGCTCTCTGTGGTACCGGAAGAAGGCGATTGAACAGGGACGGCTGAAGACTGCACCTGTGATGCAGGCGACGAGGGATTGGTTTTACCGGCTGCGGAAGCCGGCTCTTCCGCTGTTTCTTCCTCGGAGCGTCCTGTCCATTGAAGATGCTTTTCCAGCGAGAAGGTCTCATCATTTGCCGCATCCCGAATGACACCTGGCTGATTCAACGTATCCAGCACGCCGAGGAAATACTCCGATTCGCGGATAAAGTGCAGAATGACCGCCTTGGCAATCGGCACAGCCTGCACAGCAGCACTTTGTTCGAGCAGCACATACAACTGTCTGATGAACTCCCGCGATTGGGAACGTGCAGAGGCCACAAGCTGTTCCACACAGCGGATCATATAAGGGGCAGGTGGGTGGGTTCCGGGCAAAAGCTGTTTCAACAGCTGATTGGCCACTTTCTCACTATTTTCAAAAGTCGCCGCCCATTCCTCAAGCAGCTTTACATAAGAGGGCTCAAGTTCGGGAACCAGTGCCCGAATGACGAGCGTATGCTCTTTCTCCTGCTCTTTCCAGAATCGGATCTCCTCCAGAATACGCAGAGGCAGCAAGGGTCCATATTTAGACCAATTCATATACGGTGGACCTCCATTCAAGTGAAATTTTAGATATCAGCCCATCAAGGGAATGCCAAGATCAAACCATTTATAATCGTCCCAAAAGTATATTCTTCAGCCATGTTGTCCTATGTGTACACAAAAAAAAGAGCCCCGCAGGGGCTCTTAAATTACCGGAAGGTAACTATTCTCCGGTATTGGTATTCTCCACATCATCGCTGCTTGTCTTCGTCACATGACTCAGGAACGTAGAGACACGGCGAATGTACTCCTTCGGATGTTCCCGGAAGATCAACTCATGATGCGCATCCTGCACAATCCATTCTTCCGAGTAGGTGTTGGTTTGGTTGGCAGCGAGGAGCTCCGCGATTGGATAGGGAGCCTTCTCATCTTCCGTACCGTGAATGAAGAAGATCGGGAAGGGATAGTCTTTCTTTTTGACTTCCTGATACGGGATTTGCTGCAATCCGGTGCCGTTCAGAACCGGGAATAACAGATTCATGATCTGCAGGGTCGGCTGGCGCGGCAGATCGATCTGGTTATGGATGTTGTGATACAGCGTATCCGGCTCCAGCAGGAAGGTGCTGTCGAGAATCATGGCATCCACGTTCTCCGTCAACAGACCAGTCTGTAATGCGGTACCTGCGCCCATGGAGAAGCCCCAGACGACAAGCTCCTGAGCACCGCGCTGCTTGGCAAACTGAATCGCACCAAGCAATTGCTGGGACTCGGCTTTGCCGCCCGTGGCGACCGCCTTGTTCACCTGTGAGGCGAATCCGTAATCAAACATCACTACATTGAAACCGAGCTGGTGGGCGTAATGAGCCAGGTCATACATCGGTACCCAGGTTTCCTCCCGGTTGGCACCATATCCGTGACTGAAGATAATGGTTTTGTTGACTTCGGTGTCTGCGGGAATGTACCAGCCCTGCATCGTCCGGCTGCCGTCTGCTGCCGGGAACGTGATGTCTTCGTACTTCATATTCTTGGCCTGCATCGGGTTGGAGAATACAGGGGCTACGGTTGGATTGGATAAGACCCAGGCGATATAGCCGTGTAGTGCAATAAAACAAAAGAGCAGAAAAAATACAACGGAGAGCAGCAACGCTACGATAATATGTTTGAACCGGATCAGCCTCGGTGATAACGAAGAGGGCAGATCGGACACTTTCGTTTGCAGCGGGGCTTCGCTCTGGGATGTCGGAAACATGATTGCCCCTCCTTATTAAGATCAATTGAAGATAACAACGAGTTCAGATCGGGTAAAATGTCTTTTTATCCTTACAAGCATGTGCAGCAAAATCTTGTCTTTATATATCTTTATCGTATGTTTCCCTATAGTTAAAGTCAATTGATTGGAGGCATTTGTTACGCAATTGTTATATAGTTCGAAAGATATATGGGTAACATTTCCTGATGGTGCAAATTGCAGGGGATTTAGGCTTATAAAAAGAAAATATTTACACCTTATCCGGTTGTGATTTGGCGCTTTTTGGTTTACAGATGAGATTGTTTCTCATATAATTTATGTAACCAAGTTTCATGTGATGAAACATGAGGAGGGCATTATGCCATGGAAGACCGCAAATTAACCGTCCGTGCTGTGGAACGGGCGCTGGATATATTATTGTGTTTTACCACCCGCAGTGATCTGGGACTCACGGAAATTGCCAGCCAGATTGGTTTGCACAAAAGTACAGTTCACCGTCTGATGGCTACGCTGGAGGAGAAGGGGTTCGTCATTCGCGATGCTGAGACAGAGAAATACCGACTCGGTATTCGGATCTGGGAACTGTCTGCTCATATGTCCCGTAGTGATGACCCGGCCATATTGCTGCTTCCTGCGATGGAGCGGCTCAGAGATCGTCTGGGAGAGACAGTCAGTCTGTATCTTCGGGATGGCAGTGAACGGATACGGATTCAGGCCGTCCAGAGTGATCAGGCGATCCGCCGTGTGGCTCCTGTCGGCGTGCGGCTCCCCTTATCTGTAGGAGCATCCAGCAAGGTGCTAATGGCATTCGCGACGGAGGAGGACCGGGAGGAATTGATGAATGGGCCGGAATGGCCGGTATTTATCGATCCTGAGGTTTATCTGGCCCAGATGGGAGATATCCGGGAGAATGGATATGCGACCAGCTATGAGGAACGGGAGCCTGGAGCGGCTGCAGTATCTGTGCCGATTATGGACCGTAAGGGAAATATCGCAGCTGCACTTTCGGTATCTGGACCCGTTAGCCGTCTGTCCCAGGAAACTTTGCATGAATATGCACCTGTGCTGAAGGAAGCGGCTGCCCAGATGGGCCTCATGTTGTCCTGATTTTGAATACAGTGGAAGATAAAGGGTTGTTTTTCTGACGGGCTTGCGCTAGTCTGTAATGGACGGCCCGGTGGGCTGGAATGAATTGAATATGGAACTGCGGTTGCATTACCGCAACTTGTTAACGTTACTGGGGGAGTCCGAATTGTCCGGACTGAGACGGAATCGCATGAGATTCTGGACCCTTTGCACCTGATCTGGATCATACCAGCGTAGGGAAGTAATCGGCGATATACCCACGAACACCTGCATAATACAGCCTTTGGCATGTCTCCCCTTTAGGGAGCTTGGCATCCGGTTGGTTGCGGGTGATGGACATGAGCCGGTTCCCTCGGGAACCGGCTTTTTTATATACAGTAAACAGGCGAACGTCCGCTGCAGAGGAGGAGTACATCTCCTGATGTGCGGGCCTGCGAGAGTGGGGTTTAGCCCAATCATTCTATAACCTGTCAGCTTAATCTGCTGTAATGTCCTCTTTTCCATAGTGTGGTCGCTCTTTCTTACCTATGCATGGATGATTGGGCTGGGTGCGCAAGCAAACAAACGGACTAACCAATCCATGGGACCACCAATGAGGAGGAAAAGGTAGCGATGAGTACGGACAACAGAACAACGGAACAGAAACATTCAGAGCATATGTTGGAAAAGGAAACAGGGGCGGCCCGACGGGTTCAGCCGTTTCCCGGCAGCCGCAAAGTGTACATTCAGGGCTCACGTCCGGACATTGCTGTACCGGAGCGTGAAATTGCCCTTCATGACACGAATACTCCCCAAGGGGTGGAGCATAACGAGCCGCTGCGTGTCTACGATACGAGCGGCCCCATGACCGATCCCGGATTCCATGCGGATATCCGGGCAGGTCTGCCAGCTCTGCGTACACGCTGGATTATAGAGCGGAGTGACGTTGAGGCATACCAGGGACGCACCGTCAAACCGGAGGATAACGGTTTGAAACCTGGAGGGAAGAGAGCCGGAGCTGAAGAGTACCCGGGCTTGCGCGGCAAACCGCTGCGTGCACAATCCGGACGATGTGTCACCCAGATGCACTATGCGAGAAAGGGCATCATTACACCGGAGATGGAATTTGCAGCCATTCGTGAGGGTGTCGAACCGGAATTTGTGCGGCAGGAGCTTGCGAGCGGCAGAGCCATTTTGCCGTCAAATATTAATCATCCCGAGAGTGAGCCGATGCTGATCGGGCGCCATTTTCACGTAAAGATCAACGCGAATATCGGCAATTCGGCCGTTTCTTCTTCGATCGAAGAAGAGGTGGAGAAGATGACCTGGGCGGTGCGCTGGGGATCGGACACGGTGATGGATCTCTCTACGGGCAAGGACATTCATACCACCCGGGAATGGATCATCCGCAATTCGCCTGTACCGATTGGAACAGTGCCGCTCTATCAGGCGCTGGAGAAGGTGAATGGCGAAGCCGAGGCCCTGACCTGGGAACTTTATCGTGACACGCTTATTGAGCAGGCAGAGCAGGGAGTGGATTACTTTACGATCCACGCAGGCGTGCTGCTGCGTTATATCCCGATGACGGCCAAACGGATGACGGGGATTGTTTCCAGGGGCGGCTCCATTATGGCGGCATGGTGCCTTGCACATCATCAGGAGAATTTTTTGTACACCCATTTTGAAGAAATCTGTGAAATCATGAAAAGGTATGATGTGGCCTTCTCTCTCGGAGATGGACTCCGCCCAGGCAGCATTTATGATGCCAATGACGAAGCTCAGATGGCTGAACTTGCTACGCTCGGTGAACTGACGCAGATCGCGTGGAAGCATGATGTGCAGGTGATGATTGAAGGGCCGGGACATGTGCCGATGCACAAGATTAAGGAGAATGTCGACCTCCAGATGGAGATCTGCAAGGAGGCGCCGTTCTATACACTCGGACCGCTGACGACAGATATCGCACCGGGCTATGACCATATTACCTCAGCCATTGGGGCGGCGATGATCGGCTGGTTCGGAACGTCCATGCTCTGCTATGTGACGCCCAAGGAACATCTGGGTTTGCCGAACAAGGATGATGTGCGGGAGGGCGTTATTGCCTATAAGATCGCAGCCCATGCAGCCGATCTGGCAAAAGGCCATCCACGTGCCCAGCGCCGGGATGACGCGCTGTCGAAGGCACGCTTTGAGTTCCGCTGGCGGGACCAGTTCAACCTGTCACTGGACCCGGAGCGTGCGCTGTCCTACCATGATGAGACGCTGCCAGCTGAAGGGGCCAAGGAAGCCCATTTCTGTTCCATGTGTGGTCCGAAGTTTTGCAGCATGCGCATCACCCAGGATATTCGTGCCTTTGCCGCAGACAAAGGGCTGTCCGAGAATGAGGCTGTGGCGGCTGGAATGCAGGAGAAGGCTGAGGAATACCGAACCCGATCCTAGGCGACGTTACAGCGCAATCTGGGCGGTCTAGAATGTATAAAAGCCGTTCTCTCCGCTATTGGGGGAAGAACGGCTTTTAGTTATGGAACCAGTTTGCTTCGCTGAAGAAGTAGATAGAGGGTCAAAATACTGGATATTTCTATCCGTTATAGGTTGATTGTCTCACAGATGTTTAATAAAATGAGTATAAGTAAAGACAAATAAGAGTAGCCAGGCCAATGGCTACTCCTGCACAGCATTTGCGGCAGGTATTCCTCCGAGTGCAGCTTAGCTCAGATGAAGTGACCCGTCAGGCCTGTCAACCTGTGGCGGGTCACTTCTTTTTCCGGTCGATGTATGTCAGGAGCGCAATAATTAACATTGCGAACACGATTACGTCGTTGAAAGAGAAGTTCATAGGATCACCTCCCACTGGAGGCAAGCCTATTCCCCACCACAAATTGGCTGTACATATGGATTATACCATTCGAAAGACTCTCATTCGAGAGTCTTTTTATCATGAAATAAAAGTACTTCACAGCTGAAGCTCTACATGTCAAAACTAACGATGAACGATGTTCAGGTGCTGCTCCAAATACGTTGCAAGCGATGCCAGGGGACTGTAAATCTCCGTACCTGCATTTGCTGTTGCGCGAGCTGCTGCGGGAGCCATGGACAACTGAGCGGCAACTACCGTTTTGACTGGCGACTGAGCAGCCAGTTGCTGCAAGCCGGTACTCACTGCCTCAAGATAGCCTTCCTTATCGCCCCGCATGATCAACTCAAATGTACCGGGAATTAACACGGCCTCTATTCTTGATGTATCCGCAACGTTTTCCTGCCTGTTTACTTCACCTTGCTGCAGTGCTTTATTCACCCGCGTCATCGTTCCTTCAACGGTTGCCGGGTTGGTAAAAGCAAGGATGTATTCTTGGGAAGTCTGCTGCAGCTTCTGCAACAGTGGATCATCGATGCCGATGACGGGTATGGAAACATGCTGTGCTGCCTGCGCCAGTTCCGCAGCAAATAGGGTACAAGTGACCAGGATGGCATCTGCATGACATTGGGCAATCCATTGTAACGTCTGGGATACCTTCTCTTGCGTGACAGCTTCAGAGAAGTCGGCATCATGTTTGCGGCGATCCAGACCCGGATCGACATAATGCACAAGTTCTACTTCATAGGGAGCGAGCGCTTCTTCAATCAGTGCGATGTTGGAATAGTGAGCGTGAAAACAGCCGATCGTGATCATGGTGACATCCCCTTTATCAATGCTTTTAACCTGTGAGTGCAACAGATATTTAACCCATTATAAAAATGCAATTGGAAACTGTACAGAAGTTTATGCCAAACGCCAATAACCGTCTCCCCGCCAAACGGCGGAAGGACGGTTCTATAATCAGGTTCGAATATGATCAGATGTACATTTTAGCGCATGGAAGGCGATACATTCTTTTGCGCCATTTTTTGCTGCAAAATCTCATGAAAGGATAGACCTTGAGTGTTCTCATTCTCCTTTTTGGGAGCAGTGGTCGCCGTGTTGCGCGGATATTGGTGGTGGTACGGGATCATTTGCTGAATAGGCATGCGGATCATCTTGGTTCCTCCTTTGGTGCATGTTCGAATATGCACTCATTATTGTTTTCTTATTTAAGGTTATGTATTTCGGATAGGCCCAGTTCCCCGTGCACAAATAGGTATATGTGACTTGTTAGACGAAATCGGGAAGTTATGACGTAATTCCAATTGGATTGTAGTGATTTTACCCCGTATTGAGAAGATGTAAACGGTTTGAGGTAAATTCAGGAGTAAAGAACCGTATATGAGTGGTCTGATATGGGAGGATGGAATCGGTTGTTAAGTGAATAGTCCCAGTTTCAGGAATGTCAATTGTGCCCTCAAATAAGACAAATTGTCTGGGAGAGTAGGTATCATTGAAGCTAACTAACTTGGTACCATAGTCGGTTGTCTTGGGTGCAAAGGGGAATGTTTTACACGTTTTCACACGTGAGACAAGGAAGATACACCAAATAAGCCGCCCGGAAAACCGGACGGCTTATTGCTCATCAAACAGGAAGAGAAATGATATTTATCACTGATCTGCACCTGGTTTAGCTTGTTTAACTGCAATATAGAGATCTACTTGGACATTGGAAGGGTCCATACTCCGCTCATCGTATAACTCGAAATCACCGGTGAACGTTCGCTCGTGCTGATGGTTCCAGGCCCATACGGCGCCCCAGGCTTCACCTACAACTTCTGCCATTGGACCCTTTCTGGAGGTGAACACGGCGTATGTCGCAGGAGGCAGCTCGACCGAGTTCATACCTTCAGGCAGCGTTTCATCTGCAGCCACCTCATGACCTACGAGTATGGTGTATTCCCCGTGTATACCATCGGTATAATCCGCATAACATCCATATCGGGCTGCCTCGGGAGCGGGGAGCGGCCCTGACGTGAAGTAACGGTTCCACAGTCCCTGAATGCAGCCTTTACCGCTCATCTCAATGGCATTTGTCGTTCTGGCCGAAACACCAGCCAGGCGTTTCCCAGGAAGCGTAACATATCGAACAGGTTGAACGGAGTTCGTTTTTTCATTCCTTTCAGAAGTGGATCTATTCCACCGTTTCAAAAAAGGAAGCTGATTACGCAGCATCGAGCGGGCCGATTCCTCGTCCGTACCTTCTTCCTTGAGGATCGCGGTGCACATCTCAATCATGCCTTCCAGCGTAATGTTGGGCTGTTGGAACACGCCTTCTTTATAACAATAGATGCAGTATTCACGGGTTGCATTTCCATCTGCTTCCGTTCCGAATTGGGCAGGGGTGGTTAGCGGCATTCCGCAGCTCTGGCATACAGTGACGTTCATTAATAATTCCTCCTCGTTATGTACAGCTTGAATATAGATGAAGTATAACGGGAGGAACTGGACAGCTGTCTGTCAGGTTTGCGGAGGGGCTGTATAATTTTGCACGATTTGTTCTGCGATTTGGCGGATCTCGTCACGAATATGAAGAGGCTCCAATACTTCGGCATCTGCTCCAAAGCCAAGAATGAATCCGTACAGCCAGCTATCCTCCGGAAATGCCACCTGGCTAATGTAATATCCCTGGCCATCGGGGATCACATTCTCTATGCCAAACCACTCCTCGGCAATATGACGGACACGGGCGTGGAATCTCATCGTCATGGCAACCGTGTTCCCGGGAGTTGCCCATTCCTGCTGCCAGGGCCTGTCTTGGGGATTGACCGGTTTACGTTCGAAGTTACCTTCGGCAAGTGTAACGTCCTGCATCCGGACCAGCTTGAACATCCGAAACTCATTGCGCGCATGACAGAACGCATAGAGGTACCAGGAGTGCTTTTTGAGAACAAGGGTATGAGGATCGACTGTTCTGTGAGTGTGGGCTCCTTCGGCACTGCAATAGGTAAAGGTAATGGGCCGCAACTGATCCAGTCCCTGTTCGATGATTTGCAGTTTGTTCTGCAGCGCTTCAGGATGGGTCCACATCGAGTAATCGACAATAAAGCGGTTTGTGTCAGCCTGGAAGTCCTCGTTTTTCGCTTCCGGCACGATGCTGCTAAGTTTCTCCATCAGCAGCTCCCGTGCTACATTAGTATGAGAAGTGGAAACGCTGCGCAGTGCGGTGACGATGGAGGCCAAATCCCGGTCAGTCAGCACATTTCGGTCCAGACGATAACCTTCTGCAAGGCCAATGCCGCCGCTCATGCCCTGGTATGTCACGACAGGAATGCCTGCCTGGCCCAGGGTGTCAATGTCACGGTAGATTGTGCGGATGGAAACTTCAAACGTATCTGCCAGATCCTTGGCCTGTACACGTCCGCGATTGATCAGCAGCACAACGATGGCTAATAAACGGTCCAGTTTCATATATTGGATTCCTTTCAATCATTTATAAGTTGGATTCAGATATGTTATATTGTTGAGCATCACATATAGGAGTGGAATAAGCAATGAAGCGAATTACCATTTTGATCGCGGACGATGAAGTTGAGATCGCTGATCTGGTTGCATTGCATTTACAAAAAGAAGGGTATTACACCGTTAAAGCATTCGATGGAAAGTCAGCGCTGCAAGCTGTTCAGACGCAAGCCATAGACTTGGCGATCCTGGACATTATGATGCCTGGCATGGATGGGTACGAGGTGACTCGCAAAATTCGGGAGCAGTATCACTTGCCGATCATTTTTCTTAGTGCCAAAACATCGGACATGGATAAAATTACGGGCCTTGTGATGGGAGCGGACGATTATATGACCAAGCCGTTCAATCCGATGGAGCTTGTTGCCCGGGTGAACTCCCAGCTGCGCCGTTCATTGCAATTCAGCCAGTCTGCGCCAGTCCAGCGCTCCATTCTGGAGAAGGGCGGACTTATCATCTCGCCAGACCAACATAGCGTTACACTCTACGGCAAACCAGTGGAACTAACACCGAAGGAGTTCGATATTCTGTATCTGCTCGCCAGCCACCCCAAACAGGTGTTCAGTGCGGAAAGCATTTTTGAACAGGTATGGGGAGAGGCCTATTATGAGAGCGGTAATACAGTAATGGTCCATATTCGAACCCTGCGCAAAAAGCTCGGGGAAGATGTGGACAAGAACAAGTTTATCAAAACGATCTGGGGTGTGGGGTACACGTTTAATGACTAAACGAAGAAGTTTTCGGACGACCATGATTATGCTGCTGGGATTAAGCATGCTTGCCTCTGGCGCGATCACCTATGGGGTTTACAAACTTTTGCAATATTATTATTCGGGTGTCCGTGCAGAAGATCAGCTCGCTGAATATCGTCATTTTATGAAAAGCATTGGAGATATCTATTTCTTCCTGCTCCTGTTCATCCCGCTCGCCATTTTATTCTTTTTCTGGTTTACCAAGCCCTACGTGACCTATTTCAAAGACATTTCTACAGGAATCAGTCATTTGGCCAATGGCGACTTTCAACATCGGGTGCAGATTTCCTCGAAGGACGAATTGGGTACGATCGCGGAGGATGTGAATCTGGCGAGTGAGAAGCTGAGGGAGGCGGTGAAACGAGGGGATTTTGCCGAAAATAGCAAGGACCAGCTTGTCGTGAATCTGGCGCATGACCTGCGAACGCCGCTCACTTCTGTACTTGGCTATTTAGATCTGCTCATGAAGGATGATCAGCTGACGGAGGAGCAGGTTCGGCACTTTACGTCGATTGCATTCACCAAATCGCAGCGTTTGGAGAAGCTGGTTGATGATTTGTTTGAAATTACCCGCATGAACTATGGCATGCTGCCCATACAGAAAACACGGCTTGATCTTAGCGAGCTGCTGAAGCAGATGAATGAAGAGCTCTATCCTGTGTTTGAGAAAAATCGTCTGGTCACCCGATTAAATATTGACGCTGATCTCACCATCTCTGGAGATGGCGAGTTGCTGGCCCGTGTGTTTGAGAACCTGCTGATTAACGCTGCGCGTCATGGCAAGGATGGCATCTACGTGGATATTAACGGCTATCGCGAAGCAGAGCAGGTCATCATTCAGGTGACCAACTATGGGGGGCATATTCATCCAGAGGATTTGCCGCATATCTTCGATATGTATTACACCGGAGATCGTGCCCGGACCCAACAGGAGGGTGGGACGGGCCTTGGCCTGTTCATTGCCCGGAATATTGTGGAGCAGCATGACGGCATCATCTCTGCCCAGAGTGATGTGGTACGGACCGTATTTGAGGTTCGCCTGCCGGTTCTCCAATGAGGTTGTATTCAAATTTAAGAAAAACTTTAATTTTGCCCTGCTTTTTCTTTAACTAGTTTTCTCTATCCTTGATGTTACAAGGCAAAGGAGGAGCAAGGATGAAGAAGTGGGGCTTATTGATATGCATCATTTTAATTGGATATATGGTTGCGAGATCGCCGGCGTCTTTTTTGCAAAAGGATGAGATGTCTATCGAAATTCAGGATGCGCGTGAAAACCGTGCAGGAAATACCGTATCCATCACCGGAAATATCCGGGATCAGGTACATAAGGGCAACTTGCTGCTTGTTAATTCAACATATCCAATTCATCCGGAAGGCGTTCAAACCGATATTGTAAATGTGGCCGAGCAGGACGATTTGGTACGTGGATACGGACTGCTGGATCAGAATATCATGCTGTCACGACAGGTAGCGCAAGCGTTTCAGAAAATGGTCGAAGCAGCGGGGGAAGAGGGAGTGCGCTATTTTCTCTTTAGCAGCGGATACCGGGACTTGGCGAAACAGGAGGAGCTTTATCAGGAAAAGGGTTCAGACTACGCACTTCCTGCGGGGCACAGTGAGCATAATCTCGGACTATCCCTGGATATTGGCTCTACGCTGACCACCATGAGTGAAGCGCCAGAGGGCGCCTGGCTGGAGAAAAATGCATGGAAATACGGATTCATTCTACGTTACCCGAAGGACAAGGTGAGCATCACGGGTATTCAATATGAACCATGGCATTTTCGATATGTGGGCCTGCCGCATAGTGCTGTCATGTATAAGAATAATCTGGTGCTGGAACAGTATCTGGATTTGCTAAAAGAGAAGGAGAACATTACTGTTGAGGTGGAGGGTGAGAAATATCATATCCGCTATTATCAGGCCACCCGAGATGCGACTGTTTACATACCTGAGCATGGCCAATATGAAATATCGGGAGATAATATGGATGGAGTCATTGTCACGGTAAAGGAATAACAGGGCTGCACAAAGGAGGTTCATCAACATGAGGCAGAAAAAGTTCACGCATAAAATCCTTTGGATTGCCACGTTAATGATTTATCTGTATCTACTAACCAAGCTGATTCTGTTTAAAGGAGGTCCAGTCGACTTCGAAATCGTGAGGGGCCAGTTCATGGCTTTTCTTCACCAACCGGATCTGATTCATATGCGGACCGTCAATCTGACGCCATTTCAGGAAATTTCAAGAGATTGGAACAGCCTATCTTTACATCGTCCGGGTACCGCAATTCATCTGGTAGGCAATGTATTGGCCTTTATCCCGCTGGGTGTGTTCATTCCATTGCTTATGGGCAACAAATGGTTGTCAGGGGCAAACGTATTCCTGCTGTCTCTTCTTTTAAGCCTTAGCTACGAAGTGACACAACTGTTGACTGGCATGGGCATATTCGATGTGGACGATCTTCTTCTGAACACCTTGGGTGGTTTGATTGGATATATAATCTTCACCATGGTTATCGGCATGAAACAGTTGTTGGTGGGAGGAGAATCGCGCGTGGCGAAGAAAAATTATAATTCTAAGGAGAGTCACGTTTAAGGAGGGGATTGCATGGTTTTCGTGACAGCTGTCATGATGGGTACAGGCATCATGTTTTTGGTTGGTCCTCGGTATGTAACACATTCTTCGGATAAAAGAATTACCAATCGAGAAACCTCAAGGTGGATTGGGTACTCGCTGATCACGGTGTCAGCCCTGTTTCTTTTCATGGGTGCACTGCAACTGCTGGATGAAGCCTCACATCATATTGGACATTAGAGAAAGATACCCTCAAACGAATCACATTCTTCACACCCCATCAAAATAAGGCTCCCCATCACGTGTCGACCACACATGGCGGGGAGTTTTTTTATCTCCACGGGATAACACGTATAGGGTGGAAAGTAATGAGCAATTTGCGAGTTGAATCACTATTGAGGTACAGTAGAGATTAAACCCTATTAACCTACATATTAACAAAGGAGGATAATTATTGTTGTATTCATTGGCTATAAACTTGGCAGGTAGAATGAGATCGATCATGGAAATCGAAAGTGAAATTGCTGAATCTGAAAGTGCTCACCGCTGTGAAGAAGTGAGTGTTTTAGAACAAGAAAGATCAGATTTGATCACCACCTGTACACGGGATGAGTTGTTAGTCATAGAGACGGTGATGAAAGTTGGACAATCAGAGAGAGGGTATCGTTACCATTTTAACTCGGATGAAATTGAAATAATTCATTTACCCATTGAGTTAACCGGGCCTGAACTGATGCAAAAATACTCTTACTATCTGGTACATAAAACAAAACAGGAACTTGCGAAGAGGATTGAGGATAACACGATTGTATCGCGGCTCCTTAAAGAAGGTATGGAGATCTTAAAACTATAAACAAAGTTATACTACAGGAGGTCTGCTAGATGATAATGAAAATTTCATACTATACGCCGGATGGATTCTATTATTATGTCCCCGATCAATATGCAGAGCAAATGGATGAGTGGAGAATTGAATTTTCTGATTTTCTGCAGAGTTTAGAGTGTAAGCATCCATTCACCCAGTACACAGAGTCCATCAATTATGAGGGTAAATTGGAATACGCTGTTTTTGTACGTTGTTTCGGAGGGGATGACTTTATGGACTGGATCAACGTGGAGAAATTAAACTGCAGGGGAATATACCGCATTCCTTCGCCACCTGATGATTCAGAAGTTGGATTGAAGATTGATTTTTAATAGCGTGCGGTATCCGAATCTTAATCAATCTAATTGCAGAAATGTAGCATATCGATCATTCAAAGAAAATCATAAAAAAGCTCCCCATCACGTGTCGTTTGGCACGAGATGAGGAGCTTTCGTATTGATCAATCGCATTAAAGGTTAATGCAATTAAGCTTTTTTCATCATTTGACGCAATACGGTTTGCAGGATACCGCCATTGTGGTAGTAATCCACGTCAACCATGCTGTCGAGACGAGCGATGACAGGGAAGTCGAACTTGGTTCCGTCTTCACGGGTTACCGTAACCGTCAATTCTTGTCCTGGCTTCACATCATTGCTGAGGCCTGTAATGTCATACGTTTCACGTCCGTTCAGACCCAGGCTGGACCAGCCATGTCCTTCCTGGAACTGCAGTGGCATTACGCCCATGCCAACCAGGTTACTGCGGTGAATACGCTCGAAGCTTTCGGCGATAACGGCTTTGACGCCGAGCAGGAATGTACCTTTTGCCGCCCAGTCACGGGAGCTTCCTGTACCATACTCTTTACCTGCAATAACGATCAGGTTCTGACCTTCGTCCTGATACTTCATGGAAGCATCGTAGATGGACATCTCTTCATCCGTTGGCAGGTACTTCGTAATACCACCTTCCGTACCCGGAGCCACCTGGTTACGAATACGAATGTTGGCAAACGTACCGCGCATCATGACTTCATGGTTACCACGACGTGAGCCGTAGGAGTTGAAGTCTTTGCGTTCTACGCCATGCTCTTTCAGGTACAATCCAGCTGGACTGGATGGAGCAATGTTACCGGCTGGCGAGATGTGATCCGTTGTTACGGAGTCAGCAAGCAGTGCCATGACGCGTGCAGAGCGAATATCTGCGATATCGGTCAGTTTGTCGCCGAGGTTTTGGAAGAACGGAGGGTTTTGAATGTATGTGGAGTTTGGATCCCACTCATACAGTTCACCTTCCGGTACAGGGATGTTATTCCAGCGCTCGTTGGCAGTAAATACGTTCTCGTATTTGTTGCGGAACATCTGAGCATTCAGTGAGCTTGCAATGGCATCCTTGATTTCCTCGGAGCTAGGCCAGAGGTCTTTCAGGAAGACTGGCTCGTTGTTCGTATCATAACCGATTGGATCGGTAGCAAAATCAATATTGACCGTACCCGCGAGAGCGTAAGCTACCACGAGTGGTGGAGAGGCCAGGTAGTTGGCTTTGACCTGAGCATGTACACGACCTTCAAAGTTACGGTTACCGGACAGTACAGCCGCTACGGTCATATCATTCTCGGCAATCGCCTCGCTTACTTCGTCCGGCAGTGGACCGGAGTTACCGATACATGTCGCACAGCCGTAACCGGCAACGTTAAATCCGAGCTTGTCGAGATATTCGATCAGCCCCGATTTTTCCAGATACTCGGTAACAACGAGGGAACCTGGAGTCAAGCTGGTTTTTACGTAGCCTGGTGTGGTCAGACCGCGCTCAACCGCTTTTTTCGCCAGCAGACCCGCTCCGAGCATAACGCTTGGGTTGGATGTGTTGGTGCAGCTTGTGATAGCTGCAATGACAACCGCGCCTGCTTTCAGTTCACTTGTGGAACCGTCAGGGTGCTTCACAGGCACTTTTTCTTCGATTTTCTCGTCGCTCAGCCCGTATCCGCCTTTATCAACAGGTGTGCGAATGATGCTGTTGAAGCTTTCTTTCATTTGTGTCAATTCGATGCGATCCTGCGGACGCTTAGGACCCGCGAGACTTGGCACTACAGAAGCAAGATCCAGTTCGATCACATCTGTAAATTCAGGATCAACCGTGCTGGAAGTCCGGAACATGCCTTGTGCTTTGTAATAGGCTTCCACCAGATCCACTTGCTCGTCAGTACGTCCCGTACTGCGCATGTAGTTCAACGTCTCACTATCGACAGGGAAGAAACCAATCGTAGCGCCGTATTCCGGTGCCATGTTGGCAACTGTTGCACGGTCAGCAAGACTGATGTTGGCAAGGCCTGGGCCGTAGAACTCGACAAATTTGCCGACTACGCCTTTTTTACGCAGCATTTGAGTGACAGTGAGCGCCAGATCCGTTGCTGTTGCGCCTTCGCTCAGGCTGCCTGTCAATTTGAAACCGATAACGTCCGGTGTTACAAAATAGAGCGGTTGGCCCAGCATGCCTGCTTCGGCCTCGATTCCGCCAACACCCCAGCCAACAACGCCGAGTCCGTTGATCATGGTGGTGTGGGAGTCCGTACCTACGAGGGAATCCGGGAACACAACCGTTTCGCCGTCAATCGTTTTGGTTGCAGCGACGGAAGCCAGATACTCCAGGTTGACCTGGTGAACGATCCCTGTGGATGGCGGAACAGCACGGAAGTTGTTGAATGCCGTTTGCGCCCAGCGCAGGAAGCGGTAACGCTCTTCGTTACGCTCGAATTCAACCTTGATATTGTAGTCGAGTGCATCGTTGGTTCCGAATGCATCAACCATAACGGAGTGGTCGATAACGAGATCGACCGGCACGAGCGGGTTGATCTGTTTTGGATCGCCGCCAGCTTTTTTTACGGTATCACGCATCGCGGCAAGATCCACGACAACCGGTACGCCGGTGAAATCCTGCAGGACGATACGTGCAGGGATAAACGGAATTTCCTTGTTATTGTCACGGCCTTCTGCCCAGCCGGTAAGTTGTTTCACATGTTCTTCGGTAATCGCGCGTCCGTCGAACTGACGAACTGCTGCTTCGAGCAGCACTTTAATGGAGAAGGGAAGCTTGGAAAGGTCGCCGTAGCCGCCTTCCTGAAGAGCATCGAGACTGTAGTAGCGGTAAGACTTGCCTCCGACCTCAAGATTGCGGGCTGCGGAGAAATGGTTCTTGGCTGACATACATGTACCTCCTTAAAATGTGTCGGTGAGATGAAGATAAAGTTCATTTAGGTAAAAGAACAGGCCTTCATCGTTCCGTGTCCTTGTTCGCTGGTTTCATCAGATGAAACGTAATTTCATAATTGCAACTTTAGTTTTAAGTATACCGTTTTCACCTCCATACGTAAAGGGCTTTTTGCCTGTCCAAACAAGCTTTGAGAACAATGAAGGCGTTTTCGTGAATACTTGTTGAACACGACACATTCTGTCCTCCGAGTCTCCGAATTTCGACCTGTGATCCCTGTCCGAAACACATACAACCGATAAACTCCTCATATGAATAGAAGTAGTTTGCACGCACTGAATTTTCCAGACAGAATTTAATGCCAAAGGGGGACACAGGCTTGGAACGGGAATGGAAGAGTGCCTTATACACCTATGTGAACCAGTACAATCGCTGTGAGATCGACTATCGTCCACAAACGACCGAGCGGATTGTCACAGATCCGGAATTTGTGCTGCAGCGGGGAGAACGTATGGCCAGACTGGACGAATGGTATCGTAAACGGCGTGCAGTGCCTCTTCGCAGCGAGACCAGTGCCAAGCTTGTGCGTACGGTAACGGAAGGTCCTGAAGAATCGGTGGTGGATGTTCAACTGTACAGCAGGCTTTTCTATGAGAAAAGCGGGATTACCCACCGGGAAGACCGGATTGAGCGGGAGCGGCTTACCTTTTTGCGGCAGAACGGTTCATGGATCATTGGACGGGTGGAAAGGGAAGTTCCGGAGCGTCGTCCGGCAGGGGAAGGCAGACCTTTTCAGCAAGCGGATTTTGTACAGGCGATCAATCGGCCGCTGCTAAACAGGGAAGTACTGGGTCAAGGAAGAAGTTCAAGACAGCAGTTATATCGGCGAGACCTGGCGGTCGCTTATGCGGATCGTTGGTGGAATGCGGGCAACCCGGCATTTGAGGAATTCGAGGTAGACTGCACCAATTACATCTCTCAATGTCTCTTTGCAGGGGGAGCACCCATCCACTATACTGGTAGAAGAGAAGCGGGCTGGTGGTACAAGGGCTACGTGAATGGCGCCGAAATGTGGAGTTACAGCTGGGCCGTTTCCAATAGTCTGGAGCGGTATCTGGCGAGCAGCAGCTGGGGCTTAACGGCAACCGAAGTGGATCGCCCGGAGCAGCTGATGCTCGGAGATGTCATTTTCTATGATTGGGACGGTGACGGCAGGTTCCAGCATAGTACTGTTGTCACCGCCTTTGATGCAGGAGGCATGCCGCTTGTCAATGCGCACACGGTCAGCAGCCGCCACCGCTATTGGGATTACCGGGATTCTTACGCTTGGACGGAGCGGACGGTGTACCGGCTTTTTCATATTGCAGATGAGTTCTAATGAAGTTGATATTAAGGGATTGGGTGACGGGGATATCCAGTTCCGTGTAAAATGAGTCCCAAGACAAGAATAAAATTGATGCTAAACATGCAGTTATGGCGGCATCATGCACAGATAATCGGAGGTTACGCATGAGTATGGATAAATTGACAGTTGGCGTCGTTTACGGCGGGAAGTCAGGTGAACATGAAGTATCGCTGCAAACGGCGTTTGCTGTAACGAACGCTTTTGATTATGAGAAATATGAGCTGGTTCCTTTTTATATCTCCAAGCAGGGGACGTGGAAAAAGGGTTCAGTAATGCACGCGCCATTCGCGCAGATCGAGGATTTGAAACTGGAACAGGCAGCAGGTGGAACCCAGGAAGCGCTGAACGCCCTGTTTGCACGTTTGTATGGCGGAGAAGAGGCACTGGACGTTATGTTCCCGCTGCTGCACGGTACGTTCGGTGAGGATGGCACGATCCAGGGTATGTTTGAGATGGCGGATATGCCTTATGTGGGAGCAGGTGTACTCGCTTCGGCAGGCGGCATGGATAAAGTGGTCATGAAGAAGCTGTTTGCACAAGCCGGAATCGACCAATGTGCCTTTACGTATTTTAATGCTACCCAGTGGAAGCAGACTGAACACGAGATGATTCTGCAAGTGGAGGAACAGCTGGGTTATCCGTGTTTTATTAAACCCGCCAATCTTGGTTCCAGTGTGGGAATTTCAAAAGCACGCAACCGTGATGAACTGAAGACAGCTGTTGAATTTGCGCTGCGGTATGATACGAAGGTTGTCATTGAGGAATTCGTTGAAGCACGTGAAGTGGAAGTCAGTGTGCTTGGTAATGATGAGCCCATGGCATCGGTGCCAGGAGAAATCGTATCCTCTGGTGAATATTATGACTATGCAGCCAAGTACATTGATGGTCAATCACAGATGCTGATCCCCGCTCCGCTGGATCCTGAAGCCGCTGATCGCATCCGCGAGGCAGCTTTGCAGGCATTCCGTGCGATTGAAGGCAACGGTATTTCCCGGGCTGACTTTTTCATTCGCAAATCGGATGGGGCACTACTTATTAATGAAGTAAACACAATGCCTGGCTTCACTCCGTATAGCATGTACCCATTGCTGTGGCGTGAGACAGGTGTATCGTATGCCGAGCTGCTGGATCGCATGATTGAGCTGGCCTTGGAGCGTTACAGCCGCAAACAGGCACTGAATTACGAGAACGGCGTACAGGCGTAGGAGACAGTATAAGGAGGGGTATGGATGGGATTTCAGACTGAATTCAATTCCGTGTGCAAATTCAAGAGCGAGCAGGAGATGTTCGAGCTGCTGGAATACGGCCGCGGCAAAATGGTAAAACAAGGCTTCCGGGTATTTCCAACCGGACAGAAGGTTATTGCCTATACACCTGACAACGTGGCTGTAGCCATCGTGAAGATCGTTGCCTCCATTGCAGAGATTAATTTTCAGGGTCAGGAAGTGACTGAAGTGGAGATGCTGCTCATCCGCAAGCTGAATGAAGAAGAATCTCGTGTTCAGACCGCTTTGGCAGACGAGATGTTTTTTGGTGAACAGGCGCAAGGCTAAACTGCGATTTCGGATGTGGGACCAATGAACGGAATTGTCCGGCAAGCGATTATGGTCTTTCTTTTAGGGTAAAACTTGGTTATATACCGTGACGGGAAAGCCTGACTGTGGCTCATGTTCAGACAGGAATTCCGCCCTAAACAGAGAGGAAGAACATCATGCTTGTACGTTTTGGTTATGTGGCGATGTCTGTGCTGGTAGAGAATGCTTCACCTTCCCGCACGATGACCATGGCCAGCTTCAAGAAAATCGATGACAGGGATGCAGCCATCCGCAAGCTGGAACGGATTGCAGCTGAGAATTTGCATAATACGTTACGTTTGCTGAGGCACAACAAAGGCAGCCACATTCATGTATATCGTTTCTCCTCCAAATTGATTCCACTGGCAACACATGAAGATCTGAATGATTGGGATCCGTTCCCGGCACTTCAGTCGGATTTTGAAGCCATTGGTGATTTTGTTAAGGAGAACGGGATGCGTGTATCCTTTCATCCGGATCATTTTACCGTTCTTAGCACACCGCGGGAAGAAGTGCTCCGGAACTCCATGCGTGACCTTCGTCATCATGTTCGGATGCTGGATGCCATGGGTCTGAATGCCACTGCCAAGAACAATATACATATTGGTGGTGCATACGGGGACAAGCCTAGTGCTGCGCTCCGCTTTGAAGAAAACTTTCTGAAACTTGATCGGGATATTCAGGAACGATTGACTCTTGAAAATGATGACAAAACATTCAACGTACCCGAGACATTGGCTGTATGTCAGCATTTGGGACTGCCGATGGTGCTGGATATCCACCATCAGTGGGTCAATAATGAAGGCGAACAGCCATGGGACTTGTGGCCTGACATATGGAAGACGTGGCAATCTCCGCTGGCTCAGGCGGATTCTCCGGCAGATCGGCCATTGCCGCCGAAAATTCACGTGTCCAGCCCGAAGAGCGAAAAGGATATCCGAGGGCATGCGGATGGCGTTGAAGTGGAGCCGCTGCTTTCCTTTTTGCGTCATATCGCTGCAGATACGCCGGAACTGGATGTCATGATTGAGGCCAAGCGCAAGGATGAAGCACTGGTGCAGCTCATGCAGAAGCTGGCATTCTATCACGAGGAAGGCGTGGAATGGGTGGACGAGTCTACGGTGATCATTCATCCATAGAGCCAAAAGGGGCTTGGGCAGCAAGAAACTTTACAACATGTGAGGCGTATACTTTTAACAAGTATTTTATATTTTCGTAGATTGATATAGAAAGTAGAGTGAACGCTTTGAATGAGAAGGAAAAAATACCTTATGTCGTGACAAGCAAAAGCTATACTGCCGTTGCCATCAATGCGGCTTCCAAAGCGGGTGAGTGGATCAAGAGTCGTCTTGGAACAATAGGCGAACCCGGAACCAAATATTCTCCGCAGGACCTTGTGACCGAAGTGGACAAAGGAGCGGAGCAGATGATCCGCCGCCTGATTCTGACCCATTTTCCCGACCATGCCATTCTTGGCGAAGAGGGAGTTGAGCCGGGGCCTGAAGCTTCGGCCAAAGCACTGAAAGAGGCACAGGAAGAAGAGTTCCTCTGGATCGTGGATCCTGTGGACGGAACAACAAATTTTGTACATGGATTCCCGTTTTACTCGGTATCGATCGCCTTGGCTCATCATGGTGAAGTGATAGTAGGGGTCATATACGACCCTTCAAGAGACGAACTGTTTGTAGCTGAAAAGGGCAAAGGGGCCTATGTCCACGGAAACCGGATGGCGGTGTCCAGCGAGCAGGGGCTGGCTCAGAGCCTGGTGGCGGTTGGCTTCCCGGCAGATACCACCTATGCACTTCCAATCAATATGGCTGCTGTGCAGGCTCTTGCGCCGCAAGTACGGAGCCTGCGTGCAGGTGGATCGGCAGCTCTGCATTTGGCTTATGTTGCTGCGGGTCGCCTTAGCGCATACACCGAAGTCGGACTGAAACCGTGGGATATCGCCGCAGGTGCACTGCTCGTGGAGGAATCCGGCGGTAAGGTCACGGATACGATCGGTACACCTTATCAATTGTCAGTCAGCCATGTAGTTGCCACCAATGGCAAGATTCATGATGCACTGACAGATGTGCTCAAGGAAGCCAAAGCAACCGGTTTGGAGTGAGTTTATTAATTTCTTAAATGATTCAACAAGCTTATATTGCACATGAACGAGGGACAGAAAAAATCTGGAGAAGCGAAGTTAAAAGCTTTCTGAAAGAAAGCTGCTTCGGAAGCATAAACCAGCCTTTATCCCCGAATTTTTCCCTTTAAAAAGTAAACAAGAAAATATGGGGATAACAGCGATCGAAAGATTGTTCTGTCCATCGAAGTGTAGGTGCAATAGTATTTGGTTGTATATTTATGAACTTAATTAAAGGAGCGATGAACGATGGATGAATCCAAGGAACTGGAACGACGTTTGAGTGATATGCTGACTGAAGGGGAGATGGAGGAGTCCGGCGACACCGACAAGCGTGAACGTCAGCTGATTCCTCCCAAATATGAGGTGCGCATTCAGGCGGAACGTGACCCGATTGCCCAGGAAACGTTGTTGTACCGGAATATGGCGCGTGAAGTGGATGATCGATATGATCGTTACCTGGAGCGCTCTGCCGGTAAATTCAACTCATCAGAAAGTGAAGCAAAAGACAAATGAATCGCGGATGCAACAAACCAATACATGGCTAGGATTATAGGTGAACAGACTTCCCGTACAGGGGAGTCTGTTATTTTGTGAGCAGGCAGAAGTCCAAACGACATCCCTAATTTTTAATGGTAGAATAGGGATATGTGAACTTCTTCCACCGGAGATCAACCGTGTAATTAAGTTCAGGTTATCATCTTATAGATATGAGAAAAGGAGTGTTACCACGGATGAAGCGTACACGTACATGGAGTAACACAGCGGCTGGATTAACAGCCGGCATGCTGGCGGGAATGATGCTGTTTGCATCAACTGCACTGCCTGCACAAGCCGCAGATACGAGCATCAGCTCACTACCTGCAGGCACAGCAGAGGCAGCCACCCCTGCGAAGAAGGATGCTGCAGCCGTAACAAAGGAATTCCGAATCGTCACATTGGGAGATTCCATCACTGTAGGATACGAGCCGAATGCGAAAGGACTGCCTTATGGTTATGTAGAGCGCTTGCAGGAGCAAGGTTTGCTTCACGGCCGCACTCAGGTGGATAACTACGGTATAGGCGGATTGAAGAGTATTGGTTTGAAGAACTTTACCTCTGCAATCAATGAGAGCAAGACCCTTACCCCTGAAGCGATTCAGCCGAGTTTGCCAGATCCAAGAGCAGGGCAGATGGGAGCCAACATCGCTGCAATTCGCGAGAGCGTGGCGGCTGCCAATCTTGTAGCGATCACCATTGGGGGGAATGACGTATCCGAACTGCTCGGTACGGCAGATCAACTCAGTGATGCGGAATTGGAAGCAAAAGTGAAGGAACTGCTGACAACGTATACGGCCAATGTCAGCGAAGCGATTAGTAACATTCAGGCAATTAATCCCGATGCCAAGATTGTCATTGCCGATCAATATCAGCCTATGCCTGAAGTAGCCGGCAAAGCATTGTATGCCAAACTCATGGAGGCATCCCAGGGTTTCACAGCAACGATTGACGGGATTGCAGCCCAGTTCACTGCTCAGGGCATGGACGTAAAAGTGGCGCATGTAGCCAAGGAATTTGTTGGCGGCGAGGGAACAATGACACATATGATCAAGGATCGGGATTTCCACCCGAACCAGTTTGGTTATGAAGCGATCGCCAAGGTGTTTGCAGAAACGATCTGGGGTGATTACACGAAACTGACCGCACCTGCAGCAGGTGAGCCGATGAACATCATCGTCAGCGGCAAAACGCTGGATACCCCTTATAAGCCAATCATTCGCAGTGGGAAGAACTTTGTGGCGATTCAGGATATCGTGAATGCTGTAGGGGCTACCACCGTCTGGGATAATAAAACCTCCACGGCAACCATTACATACGGAGACCGCAAAGTAGCCGTGAAAATCGGTGCCAACGCTGTTCAGGTTAACGGAGCATCCGTGACCGTGGATACACCCGCGTTCCTGAACAAGGTAGGCAAAGAGTCCAAAACGTATGTACCTCTTGCGATGGTAGCCGAAGGTCTTGGTTTTGATGTGCAGTATGTAGCGAAGCTCAAAACCGTATTTGTTAATCCATAAAGTTAAAGCTCGTTGGAATCCATGTTGGTTATACGATCAATATGGATTCTTTTTTTGGGGAAAAAGCCGGTGACGAACCCTGCCCCAAGCCAGATCAGGATGCAAACCAAGATGCTCTTTTTGTGTGAATGCAGGTCCACAAGGGTTGCTTCATAAGACAGATAAAACAGTGCTGAACTAATGAGCGCTAGCATGATGGAACGAAAGGCTAATCGAACAACGTGTTTATGGGGGTGCTTTGTTATAAATAATCGTTTTCCTTGAAATAGTGAAACGCAGAATAGCAGGAGGTATGCACCAACCCATGCACCAAGAACGACAGCGATCAAGGCGTTGACTCTTTCAGCCTGCATAAGCTCATCTTGTCTTTCAGACTGAATTCCGGTTTGGGATTCGATCCAGTCGTGATATACGTCCTGACGCAATTCTAAGCCGGTCTCGCTGTTGGTCAGTATAACTAACCCGTCTCCTGTGGAGGGAATCCAGCCATAAAAGGAATGCCATCCGCGGTTGTCCCCGGGATGATAGAGAAGAGTGTCTTGATTGGATAATGTCCTTGAAAATATGCCTAAAGCGTTCTCCGAAATGACGGGGGTCTGCATCTCTTTAACAAGTTTGCTTGAAATGACTCCCCGGCCCAGATTATCATTATTCTTACTTTCCATGCTGGCCAAAATGAGTTTTACCATATCACTGGCTGTTGTCTGCAAGCCGGCCGCAGCTTGCTCGGTGAATTGATAAGCAGGAATCTGTTGCCCGAAATAACCATAGGTTTTGGATAGAGCGGGGTTTGCCGGCTCTTGTTGAAATGTACTATGCTGCATGCCCAGCGGTTTTAGGACCTGTACATCCATGTATCGGTCAAAAGGCATGCCTGTAACCTCTTCAATAACAAGCTGCAGCAAAGTGTACCCTGCCCCTGAATACAGGGGTTCACTTCCTGGTTTGTGATCAATTGTTAAGGGGGTATTCAGCAGTCCTTTACCCGATAAGGATTCTTCAATAGTGGGAAGAGGTTTTCCTGGTGCTGTGCCCATATATCCACGATGTGCAGGAAAACCGGCTGTATGGCTCAGCAGTCTTCGAATGGTGACTTCTTTATGGCTATAACTCCCCTCTGGCAGATGCCAACGTGTAAGAAATTTCTCAACCGGATCGTCGAGTGACAGTTTACCTTCTTCAATCAGATGCAGTATTCCCCATGCGGTCAGGCTTTTGGAAATGGAACCCGCCTGAAACAACGTATTTTCATTCAAGGCGGTTCTACGAGATTTGTCTGCATATCCATAGTGAAGTATGTAGGCTGGTTTCCCGTTTTGAACAATACCAACAGCAACCCCCGCAACCCCATACTTTTGTTGAAGTTGAGGGATTTTTCTATCCAGATGAAGCTTAAAGTCATCCATATTTCCGGCGAAGGATAAGTCAGGCGACCAAATACATAAAATAATTACAAGTAATACGGGTACTTTTTTCAAAATACTCATCGATGTGCTCCTCTTTGCTTAAACGTTATGATGGTTAATCCAAGTATAAAACATATGAGAGTTTCTTCCATCGATTGACCTCTCATTTCCACGGTCCAACTTACATTTTTGTCACACCCATTGTTTGCTACGGCAATGAGTAATGAGCATCCACTTTTCAAATCAAAGGGTGTATACCTTCTGAAATGACCTCAAATGTTGCATAAATATGACTTGTCATCTGCCCATGGATGTGTAAATATGAAAATAACTTACAGTAGAACGAGACTCTCACACCTGCCTGCACCCTTCTCGGGGCCAAAGGAGCGCTTTGGATGAGAAAAATTAAGAACGCTTTCACAACCCTGCCGATCCATCACAAAACCATTCTTCTCATCGGACTTTTGATGCTGATCAGCTTTACGTTTTATGTGTCTGTCCTTGGATACGTATTCCGAATCTATGATCGCCAAATCTATGAAAAATCGTCGCAGGTCCTTAACATGTCTTCCGTGGGCATTGAGAATCAGCTGCGCGAAATTTCCAATCTTTCCTTCAAGGTCATGTCCGACGAGCCGCTCCAGCAGTATCTTCTTCAGCTGGATAAGGCTGAATCGGGATATGAGAAAAATGGCCTGCTCAAAAAAATAACGAACAGGCTTGTCGCGTATGCGGGGTCTGAGAAGTACGTCTATTCCATGATATTTATCGATAATGATAATAATGTTATGGCTGCAGGGAACCGGGAGGGAATATCGGAATCCATGCAGACGGAACTGGTTGCACTGGGGCAGCAATATTCAGGCTCCAATGCATGGTATACAAGTGGAGATCAGCAAGCCAGACTTTTATCCGTAAGACAGGTCAAGTCCTTCACAGGCGGGGCCTTCACGCTGGAGAAGCTGGGAACGCTGATTATCCGTGTACGACTGGACCGTATTGTTCAGGATCAGATGCAGCATCCTGCAGAGGACTCGCAGCTGTTGATAACGGATGGACGGGAAGTCATCTATCCCACGCAATCCACAGTTAGTGATGCCGAACTTGAATCGGAACTGAAGCGTACCCAGCCATACGGGATTGCGATGTTCGAGCAGGGGAGAAATTTTGTCGCCCGCGCCCATTCGTCATATACGGATTGGGTGTACCTTTATATGACTCCGTTTGACCAGATGTTCAAGCAGATTCAATTTGTCAAACAATTGGTGACGGTCATTTTCTTTATGATCTTGCTTGTCGCGCTTGTGTTTGGAGCCAAGCTTTCCCGCAGCATCACACAGCCGATTGCCCAGTTGATCAAGAAGATGCGTAATATTGAAAAAGGGGATCTGGATAAGCTGGAGGAAGCCGCGCTTGGCAACGTTCCGGTGTCTTCCCAGAATGAAGTTGGTTTGCTCCATCGCACCTTTAAAATGATGCTGCAGCGCATCCGGGAACTGATAGATGAGAATTATGCGAAGCAGCTGGTTATTCGGGAGACCGAGTTGAAAGCGCTTCAGGCACAGATAAATCCACACTTCCTCTACAACACATTGGAGTCCATTAACTGGCTTGCCAAAGTACAGAAGCAGCGTCAAATTTCCGAAATGGTTGAGGCACTTGGATTCCTGCTGCGCAGTTCAGTGAACATGTCCGAGAAGTGGATTACGCTGGAAAGGGAGCTGGATATCGTTCGCAGTTATGTGACGATTCAGCGCACGCGGTTTGAGGAAAGACTTGATTTTGATATGGAGATTGCCCCTGAGGTGGGGAATGCACGCATTCCGAAGTTGACGCTGCAGCCTTTGGTGGAGAATGCCATTCACTATGCACTTGAACCGAGTATCGACCCATGTAAAATTCGGATTCGTGCACGGGCAGAAGGTGACAAGGTCGTCATTGAAGTGGAGGATGACGGTCCGGGCATGACCCCGGAGTTTCTGCAGCAATTACAGGAAGGGCGAATTCAGACAAGAGGGCAGGGAATAGGTTTATCCAACATCCAGGAACGAATCAGACTGACCTTCGGTGAGGAGGGCAGTATGATCATGAGCAGCAAACCCGGTGCCGGGACAGTAGTATCGATCAGAATACCTTGGATCAGGGAGGACGATGACGATGTACAAAGTGATGCTCGTAGATGACGAACGTGTGATTTTGGAGGGGATCTCCCAAGTGGTGGATTGGGCGGCAGCCGGAACAGAATTGGTGGATACCGCCAGAAACGGAATTGAGGCTTTGGACAAAATCGGGCATTCCAGACCTGATATTATCATTACGGATATTTCAATGCCGGGGTTAGATGGTCTTGGACTGATCGAAAAAGCATCCGAAGCTTATCCCGGACTTCGTTTTATCATGCTGTCCGGTTACAAGGAGTTTGAATATGCACGCCGGGCCATGCAGTACGGTGTGAAGCATTACTTGCTTAAGCCCTGTAATGAAAACCAGATTCATGATGCCCTGTCCGAGTTGCTTCAGGAGCACCAGGATGCACAGGTGAAAGAACATGTGGCCGGGGAGATGAAACAGCGGCTCCAGCGAGTACTTCCCCATGTGAAGGAACAGTTTTTGCTTGAATTTATGACCAATCGCACGTACGGGCCGGTTGATCTGGAATATTATCAGGAGCTGTTTGATCTGAAGCTTGAAGCCAATCAAGTTCGCCTATTGTTGTTCCGGATCTCGGATGAACATGATTACAGCCATTTATTTGCCATTAAGAACATTGCCAGCGATCTGCTGCCGCATGTTCTGTTAAGCACAACCATTGAAGGCAAGCTGCTGATTCTGTTGGAAGATGCGGCGGACCCTGCTCACTTGAGAGAGCGAATTGAGGAAGTGCGAGCAGCATTCACCAGACTCTATAAGTTGCAAGTGACGGCTGCGCTCAGCGAAGCGGATCACATGGTCCAGTCACGGCGTTTGTATCGCGAGGCATCGCAATGCCTGAACCATCGCTTCTTCATTGGGGAAGACAAGCTGATCACCAAGAATGATGTCGCGATTGCCGGTGAATGTGAAGGTGTTCATGCCGAGCAGGATGCAGAACAGTTATGCCAGCTAATCAAGTCGGGCAGTACGGAGGAAGCTGGGGCTGAGGTTGACCGTCTGTTTGAGCGCTTATCCGGTCAACAGCTGGATATTGAGGTTACCCGTTCTTATGTCGTTCAGCTGTATTCGGCCATGATTCATGTCTGTCCGCCTGAGGAGGCAACAGAGTTCACTAAGCGGATGGCGGAGCTGCCTCATATGGATACGCTGTCTGAGCTGAAATCGTTTGTGGCTAACAGCGCAGCCAATTTGACCTCTGGGTATTACAAAAATCATATCAGCCGCCAGTCCTCAGCCGTGGAGAAAATGATGGATATTGTAGATAAACACTATGGGGAGGCCGATCTTTCATTGAATGGCGTCGCCCATCAGATGCTGTATATGAACCCGGATTACCTGGGCAAAATCTTCAAAAAGGTGACAGGAGAAAACTTCTCCAACTACGTGAATCGTTTGCGCATCGAGCGGGCATGTGAGCACATTCGCCGGAGCGGGGATGTGAAGGTATTTGAGCTTGCGGAGCTGTTTGGTTTCGGCGGTAATTCACAATATTTCAGTCAAGTATTCAAAAAGTGGACCGGTATGACACCGACGGAATATCGAAGATCCGGCATATAACAATTGGTCATCGCTCCTGGGCCAATGAATGAGGGGGACGAACAGCACCGTAAGAGGTGGATGTTCTCCTCCTCTGTTTTTTGAACCAACAAGACGGATTTGTGTATTCAACTCTGGTCGTACATTTGCGAAAATGACAATATCAAGTTTGTGAAAGCGTTATCAGAAAGGTGTAGATAACCCATTCACATAACCATATCAACACAAAAAAGGGGAGATTGGCATGGTGAAAAAGGCAATATTCCTGATGATGGCTGTGCTGCTAGTATTCACGGCGGCTTGCAGTTCAGATGGAGGATCGGGAGGAACATCCGCGGATGGATCGGTTACGCTGCGTATCGCGTGGTGGGGCTCGGATGCACGTCACGAATACACTCAGAAGGTCATTGACCTGTACAAAGAGAAAAACCCGAATGTCAAAATTGATGTCGAGTATGCCTCGTTTGATGACTACTGGAAAAAGCTTGCTCCACAAGCCGCAGCAAATCAGTTGCCTGACATTGTTCAGATGGATATTTCCTACATCAGCCAATATGCGCAAAATGGTCAGCTGGAGGATCTGGCGCCATACCTCGGCAATCAGATCAAGGTGGATGATGTTTCCGAAAACGTCATCAGCACTGGCTTGATCAATGGCAAACAGTATGGTGTACCTGCCGGGGTTAACGTACTGGGTTTCCACTATGATCCGGCTCTGCTCAAAAAAGCGGGGGTAGATACGTTCCCGGAAAACCTGACTTGGGAATCGTACGAAGCGTTGGGTAAACAAACCGCAGAGAAAGGCCTGTTTTTGGATGGTGGGGTAGCTCCGGATATCTTCTTCCACTACTTCCTGCGGACGAAAGGCTTGTCCCTCTACAATGCTGAAGGAACAGGTCTTGGATATGACGATGATAAACTGTTTGTCGAGTTTTTTGGATTGATGCGTCGAATGATCGAGCAAGGTGCGGCCCCTACACCGGATCTGGCTAACCAAACGAAGGGGATTATCGAGGAATCCGATTTGGTCAAGGGCAAAGGTATCGGTATCTGGCAATGGTCCAACCAGTTTGTAGCCGTACAGCAAGTCGCTGACCGTCCACTGGAATTTGCTCCTATGCCTGGACCGGACATGGAGAAGGGTCTTTACATGCAGCCGAGTATGTACTGGGCAGTGACTTCAAACTCGAAAGTGAAGGAAGAAGCGGCCAAATTCATTGATTTCTGGGTGAATGACGTGGAAGCCAACAAACTGATCAAAGGTGAGCGCGGTGTGCCAATCTCCGGTGCAATCAAGGAAGCTATTGCACCTGAGCTGAGTGAGCCAACGAAGCAGGTATTTGACTTTGTTGCTGAAATGGAGCCAAAAGCTTCGCCAATGAGCCCGCCGCCACCAGTCGGATCACCTGAGGTCATTGCAGCTCTGGCGGATGTCGCTGAGGAACTGAACTTTGGCAGAATTACACCAGAACAGGCAGCAGAGACGTTCCGCAAAAACGCCGAAGCGGTTCTGGCCAACAATAAGTAACAGTTGAATGATTGCTTGCTCATCCCACCACCGGGATGGCCGGGAATGGGGCTGCTCGCTTACCGCGGGGGCCTTTCCCCGTCCAACGTTAGTTCCAGGCTGTGGGAAGCAAGCAGATCAATAAAGGAGGTTCGTTCCGTTGAGGCAGTATTCGTCGTTACGTAGAAACCTGACCGGGTATGCGTTTATTAGTCCCTTTATTATCGGTTTCCTGGGCTTTACGTTAATTCCGATGTTTGTATCCCTATACATGTCGTTTACGAGTTATAACCTGTTCACTTCCCCGCGGTGGATCGGGATGGACAACTACACCAAAATGTTTTTTGAGGATCCAAAGTATTGGAACTCGGTTAAGGTAACGTTCCTGTATGTGTTCATAGGTGTGCCACTACGGCTGGTCTTCGCACTCTTCGTAGCCATGATTCTGAATACGGGTTCCCGTATGGTAGGAACTTATCGTACCTTGTACTACCTGCCATCCATTATCGGTGGTAGTGTGGCTGTGTCGATTATGTGGCGTAACCTTTTTAGTAATGAAGGGGTCATCAACAGTGCGTTAACAGCGATCGGAATCGGGCCTATAAGCTGGTTCGGTGATCCGGATGCATCCCTGGTGATGCTCATCTCGCTGTCCGTCTGGCAGTTCGGATCTTCGATGCTAATCTTCCTGGCGGGTCTCAAAAATATCTCTCCCGAGATGTACGAGGCGGCAGGCGTGGATGGTGCAAACCCGGTACGCAAATTTTTCAGTATCACCTTGCCGCTGCTTAGCCCGATCATCCTGTTCAACCTGATCATGCAAACCATCGGTGCATTCATGACCTTCGTACCTGCATACATCATCTCCAAAGGAGAGGGCGGCCCAATGGATGGTACGATGCTCTACTCGCTGTACCTGTTCCGTCAGGCATTTATGTTTAACAACATGGGTTACGCTTCGGCAATGGCCTGGATCATGCTTATTATGATCGGCATACTCACAGTCGCTGTGTTCCTGACATCCAAGTTCTGGGTGTTCTACGAATCTGAAGGAGGGAAGTAACGATGGTCTGGAAAAATGTAAAGTGGCCCATTTATCATCTGTTCGTTGCAGCTTTAGCCCTCCTGATGCTCTATCCGGTGCTCTGGATGTTGTTCAGTTCCTTCAAGGAAAGCCGTACCATCTTCGTTACGGCAGAGTCCCTTTTTCCTGCTGAATGGATCTGGAGCAACTATGTCGATGGCTGGAAAGGTGCAGGCGGAAGACCGTTTATGGATTACATCACCAATTCACTTGTCATCGTGGTCATCTCCACAATTGGTGCTGTGTTATCCTCGTCGTTGATTGCCTTCGGTTTTGCCAGACTCAACTTCAAAGGACGCAGCTTCTGGTTTTCCCTTATGATGCTGACTCTGATGCTGCCGCATGACGTGGTATTGGTTCCTCAATATATTATCTTTACGAAACTGGGCTGGTTGAACACGATTCTCCCCATTGTAGTACCTACATTTTTTGGTATGCCGTTCTTCATCTTCCTAATGGTGCAGTTCATTCGTACGATTCCGAAAGAGCTGGACGAAGCGGCAACCATCGATGGCTGTAACAAATTCAGACTGTACATTCAGATCATTATGCCGCTGATCAAGTCTTCATTGGCGACTGCAGCGATTTTCTCCTTCTACTGGAGATGGGAGGACCTGCTGGGTCCGGTGCTATATCTGAACTCACCTGAGAAATATACGGTGTCGATGGCGCTCAAAATGTTCCTGGATAGCGAGTCTGCCTCCAACTGGGGAGCGATGTTCGCGATGTCCATCGTCAGCCTCATTCCGGTCGTGG
The DNA here is from genome assembly GCF_047246825.1 of Paenibacillus xylanilyticus. Taxonomy (GTDB): domain Bacteria; phylum Bacillota; class Bacilli; order Paenibacillales; family Paenibacillaceae; genus Paenibacillus; species Paenibacillus xylanilyticus_B. The sequence goes on from NZ_JBFOLB010000009.1 coordinate 81,477, forward strand.
CGGTGTTCTTCATTTTCCAGAAACAAATTGTACAGGGCATGAGCACCAGCGGATTGAAAGGATAAACCATTTTCACCGGATCAATAGTTGATCTGATCGCTGAACAAGGAGGTTGTTTCTATTGGATAAAGCGGTGGGCAGTCAGGCTGTAGCCACCAAGGCAGCGGTGGACGGAGATGAGTCGGTGACCCACTGGAAATTCGACTTCGGTCCGGGTACCGGGGTTGAAGGGTACCGGAAGGTGTCAGCCAACAGCACCTATGAAGCTATAACCGGTTATGGGTTCGAGCGGAATTCCCTTGTTTATGAGAAACAACGGATCAGTGAGGACGAAGAATGGAATAACGTGCAGGATAATCATGAAAATTCGGGGCAGGCCAATGTGTCTGCCCGATTGCGTTCAAGCTTCTGTATTCCCCTCAAGGCATCGTTCATCGTTGATGTGCCAGATGGTATCTATCAAGTGCTGGTCATTGCCGGAGATGAATCGGCCGAAACGGTCACCAAGGTGAAGGCAGGTGAGGGCCGATTGATGCTGCCCACGATTCACACCCTGCCTGGACAATATGCGGAGGTCAGATTCTCGGTAGTAGTAAGAGGAGGGAAATTTCGACTGTCCTTCTCCGGCCCTGCGCCACGAATCAATGCTCTGGAAATTACGCTTGCCAATCAGACAATGACCGTATTTCTGGCAGGTGACTCCACTGTAACCGATCAACCAGAGAGCGGGTATCCCTACTGTGGTTGGGGACAGCTGCTGCCAGCCCAATTCAAGCATGATGTAGCGGTTGATAACCATGCACAGTCGGGACGAAGTTCTCGCAGCTTTATCAATGAAGGTCGACTTGATGCAATTATGGAGCATATCAAACCAGAGGACTTCTTGTTCATTCAATTCGGTCATAATGATGAGAAACCGGGCCCAGAGCGGGGGACGGAACCATTCACAACATATAAGGAATATTTGAAAAAGTATATCGATGCAGCCCGCGGAGCCAGTGCGCGCCCTGTACTGGTAACGCCCGTGCATCGGCGTTATTTCGCCGATGATGGTACGCTGACTGACACACATGGTGATTATATTGTCGCTGTGAGGGAACTGGCAGAAGAGGAAGACGTTCCGTTGATCGATCTGGCTGAGCGCAGCCGAATTCTCTTCGAGCAGGCGGGGATTGAAGGCAGCAAGGAAGACTTCATGTGGGTGCTGCCAGGGGAGTATTTGAATTTCCCGGCAGGCGTGGAGGATAACACGCACTTTCAGGAGCGTGGTGCGCGGCGTCTCGCTGCACAGGTGGCGGAAGCCATCCGCGAGCTGCGACTTCAGCCGCTGCAAATGTATTTACGGTAGGCATGCGTCTGCCATGCAAGCGCCAAATTTTTTAATAAAGGAGGAGCACCTAATGACAAGAGAGCATACAGAAGCAGGGACTTTGGGGAAGAGCACGGCAGCAGCAGCAACAGGTCACACCTATTGGGTCATTCCGGATGGTTACATCCCCCCAGACAGTCGGGGAACACTGGAGAGTCATGAAAGTATATGTGTACTGAATACAGGTTTGGAAGATGCAGAGCTGGGCATAACGATCTTCTTTGAAGACAGGGAGCCGATAGAGAACATTGAAGCTAGCGTGCCTGGGAGAAGAACTAAACACATTCGAACAGCATCACTGCATTCCGGAGATCAGTTTATTCCTGCTGGTGTTCCTTATGCAATCACGGTTACCAGCAATGTCCCTGTCATCATCCAGTACAGTCGGCTGGATACCACCCAGCCTGAACTGGCCCTGATGAGTGTCATGGCTTTTCCGCTGACTTAAATGCTCAAGGCAAAGAAGACCAGCCACCTGCATCCACTGCAGGTGGCTGGTCTTTTGTGCATTACTCTGTGTATTTGTATGTGCTGGCATTGAGAATTTTCACATGAACTTTCACTGTTCCAAGTTTGAGTCGTTTGATTGGATCTGTCCGATTCTGAACGTGTTCTATCCACAGATCGTGGTCATGACGATACAGATGCTCCACAAGACCATAGGAATCAATCTTGCGTGATTTGTTTTTTTCGAACGTTTTGCGGATTTCAGACTCGATCTGTTTCTCAGCTGCTTTCTCCATCGTTTGTGGAGGTTGATGAGAGCCCTGTTCCTCGATGATGATGCCTTTAACCGAAGTAACCAGGTCGAACGCGACCTCGCTCCCGTCCTTCCTTGCTGAGATTTTGGTATGCGGGTCATGGAGCCTGAGAGTCAGATCAGGAGTCTTGCCTCCATTCTTGTAAACGTATAACGGATACTGATAGACGCGATCATAATTCACGAACCGAGTACCGTCTGCGTCCTCGCCTGACACTTTGCCCTGGCTTCTGCCATTTGAAATGACAAAAAATCCATCCGTTTGAATTAGAGGAGGTGTTTCCTTCCCATTGAACCAGGTTTGGTTCTTGTTGGTGATAGAAGGTAACAGGATAACCGAAGCCGGTTCGCGAAACCCGTCAAGAAGTTGATGAAGGCGGATGGGTTCAAAAGCAGAATGCTGCTTATAGACCTTGATCGGTTCAAATAGTTCAATGGTCTGGGTTGATTGATTCAGCAAGGCTGAGGCAGAAAGGACATCGGGTAATCGTTGTTCCGTACCGAAGATCCAAGGTGTGTATCTCAGCTGACCCGAATGGAGCAGTGTATTAAAAATATCCTCCAGCCGCCCGTTCAGGGCATTTTTCGATAAAACAATCGCTTTTACATGGGTCCACAGTGTTTGCTGCTGTGAAGTTTGATAGAGGTCGTTAATAGCCATACTTAGCGTTGTGCCTTCGCCACGCCCAATCCAAATATCACTTGCCTCCCGCGAAGTCGGCCCTTCTTGCTTGGCAATACCGGAGAAATCGATCAGTTGGGCGTAAGCGATATATTTGTTATCCTCATAATCTATTCCTATACCCGTAATAAAATTAATGCTCTGAACCTCTTTGGAATCCCAACAGCTTGTGAGCAAGATCAGGCTGCTCATAAGAAAGCACAACAGAGGTATCCATCTGCTCACGGACGTTTCCTCTGACGGGTGGAATCCTGGGTATGGAGAGCGGCAGGACGTTTAATCCTTTTCATGGAAGGCTGCATGGATACCGCTTGGCTAAAATCTCCGGGGATATAGGGAGAGACGGGTGACAGATAGGAGACGCCATAACATTCCAAGGAAACGAGATGCACCAGCAGAGCCAGTAGTCCTAGCATGAAACCGAATAATCCAAGGAGCGAAGAAATAATGAGCATCCCAATCCGAACCTGGGCTGTGGCCCCACTAATTACGGTGTTAACCAGAATATAGCTCGAAATGACCGAGATGGCCACCGAAACAATGATGGTGGGGGAAGTAATCCCGGCACGAATAGCTGCATCTCCAATAATGAGCCCGCCCACTACGCTGACCGTCTGGCCCAATGCACGCGGCAGTCTGCGGCCTGCCTCATTAAATAACTCAAACATGAAGATCATCAGGAATGCTTCGAGCGTCACCGGCAAGGGCAGACCCATCCGGGTTTCGGCAATCGTTGCCAGAAGGGGAAGAGGGATCTGTTCCACATTGAAACTGGTTAGACCGATATAGAAGCCGGGAAAAAAACAGGCGATCAGCAAACCCGCAATGCGCAGAATTCGTTCAAAAGTTACGATGAAAAAAGGGGTGCTTTCGTCTTCAGGTGATTTTAGCTGATTGAACAGTGTGGTTGGAGCGATGATGGCTACGGGAGAACCTTCCATTAGAACAGCAAAGCGTCCATTCAACAGGGAATCAACGACATAATCAGGTCGCTCTGTATTGTCGGTGAGCGGGAAAATACTGCGAATGCCTCCCATAACTGCTCGTTCCATGATGGAGGTACCGAGAATGCCATCGATTTCAATCTCGTCCAGATTTTTGCGAGCTTCTTTCAGGATCTCCGGATTAATAATGTCCTTTACATACAATAGACCAACCGAGGTCTGGGTACGGCCACCTTTTACATATTTCTCATAACACATGGAAGAGGTTTTCATTCGTTTACGAATGAGTGCAATATTTACGTTTAATTCTTCGGTGAATCCATCACGAGGACCTTTTATGGATGACTCAATAGCTGATTCCTCAGGATTTCTACCTGGGATGCTTGCAATATCCAAACTGCAGGACTGAGCGCCATTTCCGAAAATGAGCAGCAATTGTCCGCTGAAAATCAACAGGTTTAGATTCTCCGTATCTGTAAGGTCTTTCACCGGATTTAATGTTAAGCCCAATTCTTTGGGGTGCTCTTCTTCGATAAGCAGAGAATGCTGTTCCAGGCGGGGGATAATAAACTGATTGAGTTGTTTGCCATCGACTAATCCGTCGCAATAGAGCATGATGACCGGCAATTCGGTTTCATCTTTGGCAAGAAAGGTCTGGATCACAACATCCGCGCATGGATTGAACTGCTCTTGGAGAGAAGCAAGCAGTGTTTCATGGGACGTGGTGTCAATCGCTTGGTGCTCCATGATGTTTCCTCCTCTGATGGCGTGAACTGATGAATGCAACGCTCGTCGCTATAATTGCAAGTCCGCTTAGATATAGGAGATTGAACGGAAATATGTAATCGACAAGCAGCTTTTCGAATGTCATATCATCCAGACGGTACAGCATGGAGAGAATAAATATAACAGCGATCGAGACCATGCTAATCATCCTTCTGGAGGCGCTCTTAATATTCCAAATTTCTACCACAATATACATGGCGAGACTGATTCGGGTGAACGAGCCGGCAAGCCACTGATAGATGGAAAAGAAATCGGTCTGTGCGATGTATTTCCCCAAGGAGGCAATCCGCCATTCCTCAAAAGCAGGGTAACGCATTTTGGCAGCCTCAAAAGGGTTGAACTCTACAATAGCCCCGATGAGCGGGCCCAGTGTCAGTCCAAGAATAATAAAGGCGAGCATGACATACTGCCATACTCGTACCCGTTTGGACAGATGGGGCTGTATGTACCACATCAAAAGCAGCTCAAACATACCTGCAAGACTGTAAATCATACCATGAAACACGGGATTCCAACCCTGTTCAAGCACAGGCAGCAGACGGCTGTAATCCTTGTACTGGGTATTTACGATAGCGACATAGAAGCCAAGCAGCACAACGAGGGGCAGAATCAATCCTGCTGTGAATGCCAATGAGCGGATTCCTTTATATGCCGCATAAGCACAAAGGGACATGAGAGCAATACTGGTAACCAAGATGGGGGTCTCTGTGAGGTAATTGGTTTTGGCCCAAGTGGTCGTATCGTGAAGGGTAAAGTAAATGACGGACAGAAAAAAGAGACTGTTTCCAATTCGTATCAGCAGACCAATAGGCTTGCCCAGATGTGAAGTCAGCCATTCATGAAGGGTTTGATGCTGGAGAAAACGAGAGACATAGGCGAGCATAAGCGCAAACACAAGATAGGGTCCTGCCGATAGCAGGACGGTGATCCAGGAATCTCTTTTGGCCGCACTCAATAAGGCAGGAATGATCAGGACGTGGCTGATCAGGCCGACGGATAACATAATTAACATCATGGCTTGCAAAAAAGAAGGTTGTCTAGGTTTCATGCTGAGGGGTCTCCTTTTCCCGATAGACTGTCCTCAGCATTGTTAACGTCATTTGAACGCTTCATACAGGTAAGCCTGAGCAGATATTATGGGCGACTCATCCTGATGATTACATCAACCTAGTTCATCCTAGAACCTAGAGGTCAAAATAACGAATACCCATGGCTTCTCGCACTTCAAGCATCGTTTCCCGTGCGACTTGGCGAGCCTGGCGGGTACCCTCGACAAGAATTTCCTTCACATCATCTCTTCGCTGCTCATATGCATTGCGGCGTTCACGAAAAGGTGCCAGCAGATCATTAATCGCATGGCCTGCGATCCGCTTGCAATCTCTGCATCCCATCGAACCCTGGCTGCAGCTGGCATGAATCTCCTCTGCGTGCTCCTTCCGGAATAATTGATGGTAGGCAAATACCGGGCAGATGTCGGGATGACCTGGATCGGTACGATGGATGCGGGCAGGATCGGTCTTCGCCTTGGTCAGTTTGGCATGTACATCCTCGGGACTCGCATGTAATGAGATGGCGTTGCCCATGCTTTTACTCATTTTGCCGATGCCATCAAGTCCACCGAGTCGGTCCCCGGTTAACATGCGTGGTTCAGGCAGAACCGGGGCGTATAATTCGTTGAATCGCCGGACCAGTTTCCGGGCTGTTTCAATATGTGGTATCTGGTCTTCGCCTGCCGGAACAAGGGTTGCCTTACAGAATGCAATATCAGCAGCCTGACTAACCGGATAGCCCAAGAAACCATAATACAAATCCGTGTATCCACGATCCCGTGCTTCGGTTTTGATGGTTGGATTGTGCCGAAGACTATTCACGGTGACAAACATGGAGAAGATCACAGTGAGTTCTGCAATCTCCGGGATCATGGATTGGATAAACAGCGTGGCCTTGTTTGGATCAATGCCAACAGCCAGATAATCGAGAGTCACTTGATGAACACTGTCCGCAATCAGGGCCGGCTGATCATAATGGGTGGTTAGCGCTTGGACATCTGCCAGTAAAATATATGTCTTGTATTCGTTCTGCAACTGCACCCGGCTGCGCAGGCTGCCCACGTAATGGCCGAGATGAAGCTGTCCTGTCGTCCGGTCTCCGGTTAAAATAATATCTTTGGTATTGTTCATGGTTCGTTCTCCTTTGATTGTGTAATGGGTTAATCCTTATATGATGACGCCACCAGCCATCTTCCACGACCATCACCCCCTTTCAGCCTGCTCCAAGGTTTGAGTATCAAAATAAAAAAAGCTCCGTCCTTCATCCTGATTCCCCGTGAGGAAACAGAATAGAAGGACGAAGCTAATGCCTCGCGGTGCCACCTTAATTGGCCGCTGGTTGCGGCCCGCTTGAGGGATACGGATCAAGGCTTCTGGCCTTCCGTTGAGAAACCCAACAGGAGCCGGCCGTGCCTTAATCGATATCCTGTCCATGGGTAACGGCTGAACATGCCGCCTTGCCTACTGACCGTCCGGGCTCCTGACTTGCAGGGGACAGACGGTGTTCAACTCGGAACTCCGAAGCCCATTTCCATACGACCGATGCACCGGCTCCCACCATCCGCCGGCTCTCTGGAGCATCCTGCCGCATGTACTTCTCTTCATCATCGCTGCTAACGTCCGTTTACAATTTTTCACAGTGTATCACGCTTTGGCCTGGCTGACCAGCCCGTGTTTTCTTCCGCTCATATTAGTCCCGAGCACACCCGCAATAATCAGGATGGCACCGATGAAGTGGTACCCACTTACCGGTTCATGCAGTATCCAGGCGCCGCCTGCGATGGAAATTAAGGTGGACAAGTTGCCGAATACACTCATCTTCGAAGCTTCCAGATGGGTTAACGCGTAACTGGACAGCAGGGTAGAGATCATGGTGGAGAGAATGGCAAGATAGACCAATGCACCCAGATAAGATGTGTCTCCAAAGGGCTTGGCATAATCGCTGATTGTACCGCTGGATAAATGGCGGATGAGTGCGGACGCGTTAAAAACGATGCAGCCGACCACCAGGGTAACCCATGTCAGTTCCATCGGTTTATACTTCTGGGTCAGTGGTCTGGCAAGCACGCCATACCCTGCAAAACAGACCGTGGAGAGCAGCAGCAGGATAATACCCTTGAAGTTGCCCAAAGTCATTCCGCTGCCTTTCATTACGAAGATAAAGATGACTCCGGTAACCGAGAGAAGCAGGAACAGCTTTTGCAGCACAGTTGTCCGTTCTTTCAGGAAAATCGAAGCGAGTATGAGTGTGAAGACAGGGGCCATGGCCTGGATGATACCGGCTTCCGATGAATTGGATGATACAAGCCCGAATGCCTGAAAGGCGAAAAATAAAACCGGAGAGAGCAGACCCAGCGGTATGATTCGCCATAGATCCCGCAGGGTAAGCCGGATTTTGATCCATCCCAGAATGACAGGGATACTGACAACGAGCGTTGACAGGGCAAAGCGGTGTGCCAGCACATCCATGGGGTGGGCCACATCGACGGTCATTTTTACCAATAAAAAAGATAAACCGATAATAGCCGCATACATCACGGCTGCAGTATAGGCATATGCCCGGGTACGTGTCTTGTTCATGTCGTTCCTCCAATTAGCTGTTTATCCCGATCGACCCGACAAACATAAGGTACCTCATGTTGTAAGGTCCTTTTTCAATATACTGCCAGGTAAACCGTGGTACAATAGTTCAAAGTATGAACTGTACCGGTACAATTGAGAGGGGGACAGATGACCTTTATGAAAAAATATGAAATGATCGCCGAGTCGCTGAAGCAGTGGATACTCGAACAGTTGCAGCAGCAGGGTAATCGGCAATGGATGGATAAGGGGATCAAACTTCCTGCGGTGCGTGTGCTGGCGAAACAATATCAATGCAGTATCAGCACGGTGATTCGTGCATATGAATGGCTGGAGCAGCGACATCTGGTGTACGCTGTCCCTCAATCCGGATATTACGCTGTACAGAACGGAGTGGGCGCAGAGGACGTTGAATGGGAAGGGCCGCTGGATTTCGCCTCGGCTGCTCCCGATCCGCGGGTATTTCCGTATTCGGATTTTCGTCATTGTGTTGATCAGGCGATGGAGAACAATCAGGCGGAGTTATTTCTATACGGGACTGAGCGAGGGCTGCCTTCACTGATTGAATTGCTGCAAAAGCAATTTGCCGATTATCAGGTGTTTGCCCATGCAGGGCAATTTTTTATCACCTCTGGGGTGCAGCAGGCACTCGCTGTACTGGCCCTGATGGCATTTCCAAATGGCAAGAGCCGGGTTCTGCTTGAACTTCCAGGCTATCACAATATGCCATCGCTACTGGAAGGACTGAATGTACCCATAGCCGGAGTAAGACGTACGTTGAAGGGAATTGACTGGGAAACACTGGAGCAGCAATTTGGTGAAGGTGACATTAAATTCTTTTACGTCATGCCGCGTTTTCACAACCCGCTCGGGACATCGTTGACCGCGGCCGAGAAGAAGAGATTAATCAGGCTGGCAGAGCGATATGATGTCTACTTGGTGGAGGACGATTATTTGGCTGATCTGGAGGAAAACACGAAGCAGGATCCGTTATTTTCTTATGATACCGGAGGAAGGGTCATCTATTTGAAAAGCTACTCGAAAATTCTGTTTCCCGGCCTGCGCATTGGTGTCGCGGTCTTGCCCGCTGCTCTTGCCCACTCATTCGGAGGGCATAAAAAAATGCTGGATATCGACACCTCCGTGCTGTCTCAGGCTGCACTGGAGGTCTACATACGCAATGGCATGTTTGCACATCACGGAAAGGTCATTCGCAGCCGCTATGCTGCCCGGATGCAGAAAGTTCATGAGCAGCTCGATTTATTTCCCGACTTCGGCCCTTTTGCGAACGCACCGCGTACAGGAGGGGAGCATACCGTTTTGCCATTGGCCGACAATATACCACTGAATGTGCTGTTATCCCGGCTCGAGAAACGAGGAGTTATTGCCAATACGACTGAGCGATATTATCCGGAGGGAACGCAGCAGGACAAAATGCTCAGGCTGAACATATCCAATGTTCCGAAGCTGCGGATCGAAGAGGGGATGCAGATTATTCGAGAAGAGATACTGAAACTGCAGAGTGGAAACCGTTAAATTTCTTTTAAGTAGACGGATAGTATAAAAGGCGTGCAAACAAGCTGACCATCCAGCCTGTATGCACGCCTTTGTTGTGTTGTTATGATCTTGTTGCTTATTCCTGGGCCATGGCCTTGAAGGACGCTTCAGCTGCTTCCAGTGTTGCTTGCACATCCTCATCCGTATGGGCAGTGGTCAGGAACCAGGCTTCATACTTCGATGGAGCCAGATTAATACCGCGGTTCAACATGTGACGGAAGAAGGAGGCAAACCGTTCGCCATCTGTATCCTGAGCTTCATCATAGTTCGTTACCGGGTGATCACAGAAGTGTGTGGAAAATGCACCCCGAATCCGGTTGATTGTTAGCGCAATTCCATGACGATCTGCAGAAGACTGCAGACCTGTAGTCAGATCAATGGCCAGTCGTTCCATTTCTTCGTACACACCTTCACCCTGAAGAACTTCCAGGCAAGCGATACCCGCAGAGATGGAAGCAGGGTTGCCAGCCATAGTTCCGGCTTGATAAGCAGGTCCGAGCGGAGCCACCTGTTCCATGACATGCTTGCGCCCGCCATAGGCTCCGATTGGCAAACCACCACCGATGATTTTGCCAAGTGCAGTCAGATCCGGTTCGATCTCGGCATGGTTGGCAAGGCCTGCGTAAGTTTGTGTTGAACCGTAGTGGAAACGGAAAGCCGTGATGACTTCATCATAGATGACGAGTGAGCCGTTTGCCCGTGTCATGGCACAGAGTCCTTCCAGGAAGCCTGGCTCCGGCATGACCATGCCGAAGTTGCCGACAATCGGTTCAACCATCACCGCGGCAACATCATCGCCCCAGCGCTCCAGTGCATCTTTCAGGCCATCCAGATCATTGTAAGGAACCGTGATGACTTCATGCGCGATGCTGGTAGGAATTCCTGCACTATCCGGGATACCGAGTGTGGAAGGGCCTGAGCCGGCAGCCACAAGCACCAGATCGGAGTGACCATGGTAACATCCGGCGAATTTTACAATCTTGTTGCGTTTGGTATAAGCACGGGCAACACGAATCGTGGTCATGACCGCCTCGGTACCGGAATTGACGAAGCGCACTTTGTCCATGGACGGAATGGCTTCCTTCAGCATTTTGGCCAGCTTGATTTCAAGCTCGGTTGGTGTGCCATATAAAACACCGTTTGCTGCGGCTTCACTAATCGCCTGGGTGATATGGGGATGGGCATGTCCTGTTACGATTGGGCCGTACGCCGCCAGATAATCGATGTAACGGTTGTCGTCAGCATCCCAGAAATGCGCGCCTTGCGCCTTTTTCATAAATACGGGTGCGCCGCCTCCAACGGCTTTGAACGAGCGGGAGGGACTATTAACGCCACCTACAATATGCTCAAGTGCCTCTTCATACAAGGCTTCGGAACGGGAACGGGATGAAAATGAGTTCATGGGATTACTTCCTTTCGGCTTTGGATTGATTGCAATTTTCATAACAACACAGCTAGAGGGCAGCGTGAATGGCTGCCCTCTAGCTGTTTATTTACATTACTGAGCCGGTTGCTCCGACGTTTGGTCTTCACCACTTGCTGTTTTATCTTCGGTTCCGGTCGTGCTGTCTTCCGGTTCAGCAGGTGGATGGATGATATCCTGAATATGCTGCTTCAATTTCTCTTCATTGGAGACCGTCAGGACTTGAGCTCCACCTGCGGTCCGCTCTTCCTTCAGCATGTTCATCGGCGGGATCTGCTCACTTCCGTTCATGCTGCTCTGGTATCCAAGTCCGCCCAATTTCCACATATCCGAGAGGCTCAGGTTGGTATCCACATAAGGGCTAACCTGTTCCAGAATGGTCGGGAGCTTGGCAATTGTAGTCGTCGACTGCATCTTCGCCGCTACGGCCTTCAGGAATTCCCGCTGCCGCTCGGAACGCGCGAAGTCGGACATCGCATCATGTCGGAAACGCACGTACATGAGTGCTGTTTCTCCATCGAGATGCTGATAACCTTTTTTGAGATCAATATCGTATTCGTTATTGTCTGCCTTGCTTGTATAGTGCATGTCCTTCTCTACGTCAAAATCCACACCGCCAACGGCATCCACCAATTTGATGAATCCCTGGAAATCGGTATACACATAATACTGGACAGGGATCCCCAGCAGGTCGCCAGCCGCTTTCATTGCTGCATTGGGACCATGAGTAATAGCGGTGTTAATCCGTTCCTTGCCGTATCCGTCTATATTGACGTAAGTGTCTCGCAGAATGGAGAACAAATTAATTTTTTTGGTGAGGGGATCGAGTGACACAACCATCATGCTGTCAGAACGGGGGATTTCCCCTTCTTCCAGGCCGCGGGCATCAACACCCATAACCAGTATATTTACGGTTTCAGTGCCTTCCCATTTCGGAGGGTCTGGTGTATTTACTTTTTCAATATTTTCGATACTGGCGAACGGAGATTCGTCGCCTTCCTTCTGCAAGCCATTCAACTGATTGAGAATAGAACCGAAATAAAATGCCGCTGCGCCTCCAACAATCAGCACGAAGGCGGCAAGAGAAATCCAGATGGTTCTCTTCGTCTTTCTGGTCATGCTAGCTCTCCTTTGTATTTGAGATAAAATAAAAAAACGAGTTCGGGTTGCCTTAGTAACGTAGCTGAAGCTTTCCGTGCACGTCTCTTCCAAAGCAGGCAGAGGACGCAGCTCCAAACTATTTTTAAAAGCTTGCTGAATTTTGACTGATACCATTATAATTTCTTTTTGGGCTACAAGCAATTTCAACAAAATCCAAGTGAGGTATAATCATGCTGGCGATTGATGTCAAAGATTTGCGCAAGTCGTTTAGCGTTCAGAAAAGCCGAGGTGGGCTGAAGGGCGCGTTTCAGGATCTGTTTGCACGTCAATACCAGGAAGTATTGGCTGTGAACGATATTTCATTTCAGATTCCGCAGGGCGAAATATGCGGATATATTGGAGAGAATGGTGCCGGAAAATCAACAACGATCAAGATGTTGACCGGCATTTTGGTGCCTACTTCAGGGCATATATCGGTTGGTGGATATGTTCCGCATCAGGAACGGGAGAAGTTTGTTAAAAATATTGGCGTTGTTTTTGGTCAACGGAGTCAGCTGTGGTGGGACATTGGTGTGATTGAATCATTCCATCTGCTGCGCAAAGTATACCGTGTGGATGAATCCGATTTTCGCAAACGTCTGGATGAACTGGTCGAGCGGTTGCAGCTTCAGGACTTGTTAAACCGCCCGGTACGCAAACTCAGTCTCGGTCAGCGCATGCGCTGTGAGCTGGTTGCTGCACTTCTGCACAATCCAAGTATTGTTTTTCTGGATGAACCAACCATTGGTCTGGATATCGTCGTCAAGTCGGAGATTCGTGAATTCCTGAAAGACATGAATAAGGAACACGGAACAACCATTTTGCTGACCACTCATGATTTGCAGGACATCGAGGCGCTCTGTTCCAGAGTTATTATGCTTGATGCCGGAAATATCATTTATGATGGCGGTCTGGATCACCTGAAATCCCAATGGGGTAAGGAACGGGAAATCCGCTTCAAGTTCGGTACGGGTCACACCATGAAACAAATGCAGGAATGGACTGCCGCCATGCCGGTACGTTGGACTGTAGAGAATGAGTTGTCCGCATCCGTCTGGATTCCACTGGAACTTAACGTGTCGGATGTCCTTGGACGTGTCGTTGGACAAGCCGATATTACCGATATTCAGATTATTGAGATTAATACGGATGAGATCGTACGCAGTATTTACCAATCCGGTTCCGCCGAGCGTCCCGAGATTGTGGGAGCAGGGAACGGAACGGTAGGTGCATCTTAGATGAATAGTGCATTTCTTGATTTTATGCGGATCCGGTTTCTCACGATGCTGGCGTACCGGGTGAATTATTATTCCGGCATTTTGATATATACGCTGAATATCGGCGTGTATTACTTTACCTGGCAGGCTATTTACGGAGGCAGCGGAGAAATAGGAGGCTTTACGGCCGCCCAGATGACAACGTATGTAGCGGTGTCCTGGATGGCACGTGCGTTTTATTTTAATAACCTGGACCGGGAGATCGCCACGGACATTCGGGACGGCTCCATCGCGATTCAGTTCATCAGGCCAATTAACTATGTGATGGTCAAGATGATGCAGGGTCTTGGCGAGGGTATCTTCCGCTTCCTGCTTCTCATGATTCCGGGCATGCTCATTGCGATCCTGTTGTTCCCTGTCGAGCTGCCTACAGCGCCTTCGGCGTGGATTGGCTTTCTCGTCATGCTGTTCTTCAGTTTCCTCATTAACTCCCAGATTAATGTCATCACGGGACTGGCTTCATTTTTTGTGGAAAACAATGAAGGCATGATGCGCATGAAGCGTGTTGTGGTGGATCTGTTCTCCGGTCTGATTATACCAATCAGTCTTTATCCAGGCTGGCTGGCGGCCATAATGAAGGTACTGCCTTTTCAGGCCATTACGTATTTGCCGGGTTCGGTCTTCACCGGGAGAGTCGAAGGAACCGGAATTTGGAGCGTCCTTGGCATTCAGGTGTTCTGGTTTGCCATCCTGCTCGTTCCAATGATGCTGATCTGGCGTCAGGCGCGCAAGCGTCTGTTCGTGCAAGGGGGTTAACAGCATGTACTACATCGGTCTAATCTGGGAATATTTAAAAAACTACATGAAAACACGACTTACGTATCGTGCCGACTTCTGGGTCGAGATTATTTCAGATCTGTTGTTCCAGGCAACGAATCTGATCTTTATCTTCGTGGTTTTCCGTCATACGGATAATCTGGGCGGCTGGAGTGAGAGTGAAGTACTCTTTGTATACGGTTATTTTATGGTGCCTTATGGCATCTTCAGCTGTTTTATCAATCTGTGGGGATTCAGCGAACGGTATATCGTCAAAGGCGAGATGGACCGTATCCTGACGCGCCCTGCGCATAACCTGTTTCAGATTTTACTTGAGAATGTGGATCCGCCAGCACTTGTTGGTTCATTGATCGGCCTGATTATTATGATCTTCAGCGGAGCGGAGATGGGACTTGTCCTGGAATGGTGGCATATTCCGGCGTTAATTATTTTGGCGATCAGCTCCGTGTTAATCTACGCGGGAATTTATACCACACTGACTTCCCTGTCCTTTTATTCGGATGCACCGACCGGTATTCTTCCGCTGATGTACAACATTCAGGGCTATGGGCGTTACCCGGTGACAATCTACAATCGTGCCATTCAGGTGCTGTTAACCTGGATCATTCCGTTTGCCTTTGTCGGGATCTATCCGGCAGCACTGTTTCTGGAGCGATCGGAGATGCACCGCATGGCGCTGCTGACACCGGTAATGGGTCTGGTCTTTGGAGCCATCGGACTTACACTGTGGAATTACGGCGTAAAACGCTACCGTGGTGCTGGATCGTAGAGCGAGAAACCTATACAGATTCAGGATGGATAAAGGAGGAAGAGAGATGACATTAACTGAAGGGATGCAAGCCCCGGACTTTGAGCTGCCGTCAAGTACAGGGGAGACGGTAAAGCTCTCGGATTACCGCGGACAGCGGGTCCTGATCTACTTTTACCCCAAGGACATGACCTCGGCATGTACACAGCAGGCATGTGACTTTCGTGATCGTCATGAGGAGTTTCAGGGGTTAAACACGGTTATATTGGGCATTAGCACAGACCCGATGAATCGGCATGATAAATTTATAGCCAAATACGGTTTGCCGTTCACCCTGTTATCGGATGAAGAACATCAGGTTGCCGAACAATACGGGGTATGGCAGCTCAAGAAGCTGTATGGCAAGGAATATATGGGCATTGTCCGTTCCACGTTCCTCATCGATGAAGAGGGGAAGCTGCTCAAGGAATGGTCCAAAGTGAGGGTCAAAGGGCATATCGAAGCCGCTTTAGAGGCTGTGAAGTCCCTTTAAAAAGTAACCAAATCAACGAAAGGCAGTGTTTGCGGGAATCACCGTGGACACTGCCTTTTTTATGTGGTTAAACGTTTGGGAGTCTGTTTCTGCTTCTGAGATCGTAGCCTATGAAAAAAAAGAAATGATGCAAAAAACATTACAAATACAAAAGTAGAATTGCCAAATCCAATTGATTAGAATAATATCTAATTAGATTATAATCTAAATTATAAAACGAGGTAATATCATGTCACTCAGTTTGGTTTCTAAACGTTTATTGCAATCAGAACCGGAATACAGACGACTCTTCATTGCAGGATTGGTAAATGGGATTGGAGATCGATTCAGTCAGGTAGCCATGCTCGCCTTGATTCTCAGTACAACCGGCTCGGGTCTTGCCGTAGGACTGGCACTTGGATTGCGTGTATTTCCTTTTCTTCTTCTGGCTCCGCTTGGAGGTATATTAACGCTGTATTTTAGCCGGCGAACAATTATGGTGGTTACCAATATCTTAAGAACGCCTCTGGCTTTAAGTTATTTGCTTGTGCACAGTGCAGATGACTTATGGATTCTGTATACAGCAAGTACGCTGCTGGCTTGTGCAGAAGCGGTCTATGCACCTGTCCGCAAGTCAGGAATCCCCTTGCTTGTTCAATCGGATAATCTGCACAAGATGAATGGGCTTGAACAGGTCATGAACGGGTCTGTCCTCATTGTGGGGGCGTTTCTGGGTGGACTTGTTTCATCCATAATGGGCCCTCGGGCAGCTTTTGTAACAAATGCACTCGCTTTTTTGATTGCCGCTGCCTTGATTCGTAAGATTTCGTTTCCACCCATCAGCACGGATCGGTCAGATGGAATGATGGAGAGGCTGCTAGCAAAAAAGGAGGATGGAGTGACTCATGTGTTGTGGCAGTTAATCTGCTCATCTGTCCCTTTGCAGATCATCGTTGCCTTTGAGTTATGGGTCCCTGTTATAAACGGGATTGATAATGTACTGATCAGTGTATATGCGATTGAAGTATTTAAACTTGGTGACTGGGGTGTAGGACTGTTTTACGCAGCACTTGGGATTGGACTTGTGCTCAGCAGTTGGGGTTCTCGTTACTTGCAGCACTGGCTGCTCCCCGGAGTTGTTGCATGTTTGTTGATAGAAGGATGCTTGTTAATGCTGTTAAGTGAGACCAAGCTCGCTGCAATTGCTGCTCTGATGTATGTTTTGCTCGCTTTTATGTCAGGTATAGGGAATGCCTGTCTGGATACGTTGCTCATGCGAGAAACGCCTGAGCGATACCGCGGGCTTATCTATGGTTTGGTGACGGCATGCAGCAGTTCCATGCTTGGGTTCTCCATGTTTGGTACAGGGATACTGCTGGAAGTGACTGAACCGCGTAGGCTTGGATTTGCAGGAGGGTTGGGATTTGCGGTGATTGCTCTTTTGCTTGCAGCTTACGCGTGGATTCGTGCACGAGATGTTTTCACAAAAAGATAAGATAAACAAAAAGAGTCGCGATTATCGCGACCCGTGACCATGCTTCATTCTGCATTCTGTTTCTGTCTAATCGGAGAGGACTTGCGAATGGAGCGTTGTCCCCACGCTTTTCGGTAGCGGTACAGCACGGCTGCAATCAGCAACAGTCCAATGCCTGCAACGATATATGCTGCGTATTGATGCGCCAGATGGAACACTGCATTCCATTGTGGACCGAAAATTTTTCCTATACCCAAAAACAACACGACCCAGAATAAGGCACCCGAGTACGCATACAAAGCGAATTTGCGAAAAGGAACAGCGGCTATACCTGCGAAGTATCCAGTGAAATGGCGTACACCAGGTATGAAATACCCAATGAAAATCAGAGCATTGCCGTATTTGGCAAACCACTTTTGCGTTTTATCCAGCTTGTCCTGTTTGAACAGAAACCATTTTCCGTAACGGACAATGAAGGGTAAGCCGGCTTTGGCCCCAATGAAATAAGTGATGGTCATACCGATCGTCGTTCCCAGAAAAGCAAGGATGGCGAGAATCCCGAAGTCCAGTTGTCCCTTGTACGATAGATATCCCGCGTAAGCCATTGTTGTCTCTCCCGGGAAAGGAAGAGCGATAAACTCCAGCAGTAATCCAAAAAACAAAACGCTGTATCCGTAGGATCCAAACAGATGCTGGACCTTTTCAAGCAATTCCAATAGATTTCACTCTCCTGAAGACAGGGGAATCGGCTGACTCTCCATGCTGTCCTGTATACGATGTTTGCAACGATCCGGCATATGAACGCTTACGGTGGCTTATCCCTGTCACAGCAGTGGTTCCGGTGATATGTGCCTGCTCATTATGCTACCCAATCCCAGGCAAAGAATCAATCATGAGCTACAAAAAATTGTGAAAAATATAAAACAGAAATGCGTCTTTTTTCCGCGAAGCCTCCATATAATTCTAACAAATCTGCTAAAGTCTATCAGCAGAATCACTAGAGACGTTGGAGGATGATTCGTAAATGGTGCAGAGAGCGGAATTCGTAATGGTGGATAATGAGCAGCAATCCGCAAAAGTTAAACCCGTACATAAACATGGATTCCCTAAATGGTCGGTATATCTGCTTCGTCTTGCAGTGATGATATGTGTATTTGCTTCTTATGTTTGGGCAGCATACCCTTCTTACGCCGCTGGCGCTGAAGCTGTTGGTTCCCAGAAAGAGAGTAACAAGGAAAAGGTAGTCTATCTGAGTTTTGACGACGGACCGGGCAAGCATACCCGTGAAGTATTGGATATTTTGCGCAAAGAACAGGTTCAGGCTACATTCTTCGTGCTTGGAGAGCAGGCAGAACGATATCCTGAACTGATTCAGGCAGCTGTGGAAGAGGGACATGCACTTGGCAATCATACGTATAACCATCATTATGATGAACTGTATCGTGATTTTAAATCGTTCTGGAAACAGGTTAAACAGACGGAAGAAATTGTGAACCGTATTGCAGGGTTCCGCCCCAATCTGGTGCGGGCACCTGGCGGGACGTATGGACATTTTGATCAAAACTACTTCGATTTGCTCGAGTTGGGCGGGTATACCGTGATGGATTGGAACGTAGACAGTGGTGATTCGAAGCGCAAGGGTGTTCCTGCCAAAGAAATTTTGCGTAATGCGACCAAGGTGCCTGCCGGAACCAGCTCAGTGATTGTGTTAATGCACGATGGCGGTGCGCATGCGGAGACGGTAAAGGCGCTGCCGGAAATCATCCAATACTACCGCGATCATGGATATCGTTTTGACACAATGAAGGCAGAGGATCAACCTGTGCAATTCCGTGTTCATCCCGAAGGAAAATATAAATCTCGCAAAGCACCGGGGAACGAATGGATAGAGGATCATGTGAAAGCAAACAGTAACCTGTGGTTGACCGGCAAGGAACTGAAGGTCGAGATTGGTCTTGCGGCAGCCACATTGAAACAAGGCGAGTTTCGCGTGGAAGATCAGCGGATCATGGTGCCACTACGACCTTTTATGAAAAAGTTTGGCGGCAGCACCCGCTGGGACGTGGAATCCAGAACGGCAACCGCAGTATGGAAGGATAGAGTTATTCAGGCTGACAGTGTCAGCGGGGAACTGAAAACCACATCGACGAGTCTATTGAATGACAGGACCATTCAGGGAGGGGTGCAGAGCCAGGGAGGAACCATCTGGGTTCCGCTGCGGGAATTACTGGAGATGATGGGACTGAATCTATCTTCATTACATGCAAATGACTCGGAGTGGGTTGTGAAAGCCAATATGCCCCTTGCAGCAGCATTAAGCATCTATTTGCACCGAACAATCTGAATAAACTGCTTCAGGCAGGACTAATCTCTCTACTTCCGGGCAACAATGAATCATAGATTACTATGACTCTGGGAATGCCGATGGATGGAAGGAGAATGAGGGATATGTCGTATATTCGAATGGAACATGAACATGCGGTCGAGCTGTTGAACAGGGTTACCAAACGGGTCGAAAGTGTGATTATTGGCAAAAAACAAGAGATTCAATATGTTCTTACAGCAATGCTCAGTGGGGGTCACGTGCTTCTGGAAGATGTACCGGGGACGGGGAAAACAATGCTGGTTCGTGCTGTCGCTTCTTCACTGAACTGCTCCATGGGCCGTATTCAATTCACATCCGATGTCATGCCTGCAGATGTAACGGGTACGTCCATGTATCATCCACACACAAGTGAGTTTACATTTCGGCCCGGCCCAGTCATGTCCAACATTGTACTGGCAGATGAAATTAATCGTGCTTCACCTCGGACTCAGTCTGCCTTGCTTGAAGCCATGGAAGAACGGCGTATTACGGTAGACGGTATAACACATGCTTTGCCAAGGCCATTCTTCTTGCTGGCTACACAGAATCCGCTGCAGTTTGAAGGCACATATCGTTTGCCTGAGGCTCAGCTGGACCGTTTTCTTATGCGAATTGGGCTCGGTTATCCTGAGCCGGAACAGGAAGTGGAGCTGCTAACCAGAGTGCACAGTAGAGAATTGCTGGATGAACTCCGTCCGGTCGTGCTCGCTGAAGAAGTGGTTGCAATGCAGCGTGAGATCAGGCATGTGCATGTTGATCCCGTGGTCAAACAATATTTGGTTGCTGTCGCTGTTGCCACTCGAATTCATCCGGCGGTGAGACTTGGCATCAGCCCGCGCGGAACATTGGCCTGGATGACTGCCACACAGGCATATGCCTACCTGCAGGGGCGCAGCTATGTTATTCCGGATGACGTGAAAGAGATGGCTCTTCCGGTTCTTGCACATCGGATTGGGCTGAAAGCCCAGAACAGGACAGAGGCATTCCAGGGGCAGGAACAGGTCATTCAGGATGCATTATCATCTGTTCCCGTACCTGTGCAAATGACAGTTCAGGGAAGGGGCCGGCGGTGATGACAGCCCCTGTTCAATGGTTGTTTCATGCTGTTCTGGTGGCAGCTTTCACTTCCTTATATATATGGCATGGGGGGAAGGCTGCACTGTTTCTGTCCATTATGATGTCCCTCATCCTGATCAGTGGTCTGATCATTCATTTGTTGGGGCCTAAACGGATTCGCATTCGCCGGCAAATGAACTCGGAACGGATTATGGTTGGGGAAATAGTGCGGGTTCGGGTGGAAGTGGAGTTTGAATCCCGCATTCCACTACTGTGGATGGTGCTCTGTGAAGATACTCCTGCTGGCGTGCATCGCAAATTATTTTTTCCGGGAAACAGGCGCAAATTCGCCTATCAATATCAAATGTCCGGTTTGCGAAGAGGCCTGTATCAATGGGGTTCAGGACAATTGTACTGGGGGGATGCGTTTGGCTGGAATACGGTCGCTGCAGAGACAGCGGGCAGTACACCCCTCGTTGTTGTTCCATCCGGATCAACGTACGCAGATCGTGAGTCTGCATCATTTGCGAATACAGATGAAGGGGCTCCTATTGAACGGATAACGGGTCAGGGAAGTCGGAGTCCCGAGTTCCGTGAGTATCAGCCAGGAGATCCGATGGGACGCATTCATTGGAAAAGCACGGCCAAGACAGGCAAGCTTCAAACCTTTTTGCCCGAAATATCAGAATCAACGTCATTAGGCATAATAGTGTACGAAGGCAAGACAGGATATGGACGTCGAACTCAGGAGGCGAAGGAGCATCCTGCTTTTGAACGTGCGGTTAACATGGCTGCCCGCTGGGTGTTTACAGCTGTTCGGGATCATGTACCCTACCAGCTGTGGAGAACAGGTGAAGATGCGGGTTCGAACGGGGAAAAGTATTGGTTAAGTGACTTAATCCATGCGGAGCATGTAAATCTCTCACTGGATAGGCTGGCCCAAGCGAACATAGCAAGTGCTGCCTCATCCGTCTCATCCCTGTTGGAACCAACGATGCTGGACGAATGGCCAACCGGTACACGCGTCGTCGTCCTAACCGGCAGGTTGGACGCTGTACTGACTGAATGGATACTGGGCGCTGCTGAGCGGGGACACGAGATAGAAGTACAGCTGACCGAGACACCTTTTGATGAGGAAAAAGTGACAACGAATACTGTACCGGAAGGGGCGGAGCACCCATCAGTACAGTGGACGGAACAGCTTCGTCTCAGCGGGGTGAAGATCAGTACAATCGCAGACAGTGCAGTGCCTTCCGCGGGAAAGGCAGGTGTCTCGGATGTGGGAGCGTAGTTACAGTAATCCATCGACGTCGGGCTTCCAATCTGCGGAAGAGATTCCAAACCTCGGTTTGGATGCCAAAGCCAACCGTTCCAAGAGAGAGCCTGCCGTTTACAGCATAAGCATTTCTGCCATTTTGCTGCTCCTGTCCCTGGAGTGGATCTATCCGGTCACGTCTTCGGGACAACAGGGAAGCGAGCGTTTTCTGGCAGTGATGGCGGGCCTAACAGGTGCGCTCCTTATCGCGGGACTGCTGCGTGTGGGCTGGATTATGGGGATACTGCTTCGCTTGCTCATGGCTCTGACGGCTCTATGCCTGATGTATGGAGGCAGTGATCCTGCCGGGTGGGCTCTGGAATATCCGGGAACATGGATGGAGGATATCCGTTCATTTATGGAGAGCAGGCGTTTTTATTCCATCAGTACAGAGACAAGAGGGTTACTGATGATGTGTGGCTGGAGCATGCTCATGGCTTCCGTACAATCCCTTGTGTTGATGCGGCGAAGTGTCATGCTGTTCGGGAGTGCTACCCTGCTCTACTTGCTGCTCCTGGAAACATTGGCCGGGCTGGATGTGTATGCCTCCGTTGTCCGGTCTGTTCTATGGATTTTGCTGATACAGGCCATACTGCAATTGCTCCGTCTGCTTGAAGGAGTTACGACACCAACCTTCCGCCGATATCCCTTTGGACGCTGGTGTGCGGTGGCTGTTGCTGCCGCAGTGGGCATGGTGCTGATCTCTGTTGTGCCGGGCCGAGTTGCCACCGTCCCTGGGCCGGAGCGAATATCCCTGGAACAAATGGGGGAACGTCTTGCCCGCTGGGCAGGTTATACACCAAACGGCAGCATCCCTGCTTCAGCATCGGTCACGGGGTACAGCACGGCGGATGCGCCGATGGGTTCCCCGTTGGTTCAAGGGGACGCCATCTTTTTTACAGCGAGAAGTCCTGAAGTTACGTATTGGCGAGGAGAGACTCGTTCATATTATAACGGCAGTACATGGAGTGATCCTGGACAAAACTTCCAAACGGCCAGTCCGGCAGCTCTTTTCCGTACCGATGGTTGGGAGAATCAGGCCTACTGGACTCGCATTCGTCAAACGGTCACGCTGAAGCGGGATTGGAGAGGGCCGAATCCGCTCTTTACCGGCGGAGTACCCTTAAACCTGTCCTTTCAAGATAAGAATGATCATAACGAGAAAAACAGGCTTTCCCTGCTCTCCAATGCAGATTCGGCTACGCTATGGCTCGCAGGTTCAAGCAATCGTGAACCGATCAAGACCTATACAACAGATGTCATGATTCCCACCGCAACGCCGGAACAGCTTCGTTTATTAGGGAAGCCGAGCAGTACGAGCCAAGATCCGGCAGAAATTCGCAGAACCTATCTGCAGCTACCGGCATCTTTGCCTGAGCGGGTACGCTCACTTGCAAGTGACATTATCCAGGAAAGTGAAACGCGTTATGATGCGGTCCAGGCGGTGCGTACCTATCTGGCAGAGCACGCGGAATACACCTTGGACACACGTATGCCGCCCCGCGGGACAGATTTTGTGGATGACTTTCTGTTTGTTACGGGAGAGGGGTACTGTAATCACTTCTCAACAGCGATGGTCGTTCTGCTGCGCGCAGAAGGTATTCCTGCACGTTGGGTGAAGGGATTCGGAGCCGGGGTTCCGGACCCAGAGGTGTCGGGACAGTACATCATTACCCAGGGGGATGCCCATTCCTGGGTGGAAGTGTATTTTCCCGGCGCAGGCTGGATGCCGTTTGAGGCTACGCCGGGTTTTGCCATGCCGCAAGGCGAAGGCACAGACGCCGCAGTGGCCGCCGAGGCGCAGCCCGGCGAGGTGAACCCACCGCAGTCTGGCGGTGGGTTGGGGAGTGCGGGCGCCTGGCTGCTGGCGCGCGTGCGTGCTCTTGCCGCGGAGCCGTGGCTCGCGGCAGCTCTTGCGGCAGCGGCTCTGCTGGCCGCTGCCGGGGCCGTGCGCATGCGGCGGCTTCGCCCCGCGCTGCGGCTAGGGCTGCTGCTGGCGTGGCCGCGCAGCAGCTTTCCCGACCGCGAGCGGCTGCTCAGCGCCGCCGCTCCGGTCTGGGCCGCGCTCGCGCGCCGGTACGGCCCGCGGCCGCCGGGGATGACGCTGCGTGAATATGCAGCGTCACCCGCCTTGGCCGCAGGCACGGACAGCGCGGACATCGCGCGGTTTGCAGCCGACTGGGAACGGCTGCTGTACGGGCCAGACCGTCCGCTGCGCGCGGACAGTCTAGATTTCCTGCGCCGGGCACTTCGTCTGGCCCGGCGCCTGCTGGCACCGTAACATCGTCCATGGACGCCTTCCTCGCTGCATGCGAGCGAGGCGTCTTTCGACGATTTTTTTCGGTATATTGCCTGTGTATTTTCTCATTAAATTGGCATAAATAACTCTTTCGGGAATGAATTGATTGGAAGTGGGAATTCTGTAGGAAAACTGGCAATAAAGGGGCCTTCATATCAAATGTTCAAACCGTCCACAAAAAGGAGTTTCGTCTTTCCTTGACGGTATGTTTTGTCGTTGCGTATAATTAGTTTCATTAATTGAGGGAGGCACGGTAATGAATAAGCAAAATGAAATTGTGGTTGTCCTTGACTTTGGGGGCCAATACAACCAGTTAATCGCCAGAAGAATCCGGGATCTTGGCGTATACAGCGAGCTTTTGCCGTATAACACACCGGCTGAGAAGATCGCAGAATTGTCACCAAAAGGTATCGTATTCTCCGGAGGCCCATCCAGCGTATATGCTGAGAACGCTCCGCACGTGGATCCAGGTGTTTATGACCTGGGAGTTCCGATCTTCGGGATCTGCTACGGTATGCAGCTTATGGCCCAGCAGCTTGAAGGTAAAGTAGAACGTTCCGAGAAGCGCGAATACGGTAAGGCAGATATCGCTTTTGCTCCAGGTGCTGCTCTGGCAAAAGGTATTGAAGGCGATCATACGGTATGGATGAGTCACGGGGATCACGTGGTTTCTCTTCCGAAAGGATTCAAACTGGATGCAGGCACGGAAAGTGCGCCAATCGCAGCGATGAGCAACGAGGAGCGCAAATTGTATGCTGTTCAGTTCCATCCGGAAGTACGTCACTCTGTTCGTGGTAACGATATGATTCGCAACTTCCTGTTCGAAATCTGTGGTTGCGAAGGCAACTGGAGCATGGAAACATTTATCGATGATACAATCAAAGATATTCGCGAAAAAGTGGGCGACGGTAAAGTGCTGTGCGCACTGAGCGGTGGTGTGGATTCTTCCGTTGTTGCGGCACTGCTTCACAAAGCGATCGGTGATCAATTGACATGTATGTTTATCGACCATGGTCTGCTGCGCAAAGGCGAAGCGGAGAGCGTAATGGAGACGTTTGTCGGCAAATTCGACATGAAAGTTGTCAAAATTGATGCACAAGAGCGCTTTATGTCCAAGCTGGCTGGTGTGGATGATCCGGAACAAAAACGTAAAATCATCGGCAACGAGTTTATTTACGTTTTTGACGAAGAGTCCAAGCAGTTTGATGATTTTGAATTCCTGGCTCAAGGTACACTGTACACGGACATCGTGGAAAGTGGCACAGCGACAGCTCAAACGATCAAATCTCACCACAACGTGGGTGGATTGCCTGAAGATATGAACTTTAAGCTTATCGAACCACTGAGCACCCTGTTCAAAGATGAAGTGCGCAAAGTGGGTACCGAGTGCGGTCTGCCGGACGAAATCGTACACCGTCAGCCTTTCCCGGGTCCGGGTCTTGCGATCCGTGTTCTTGGTGAAGTTACGGAAGAGAAGCTTAAAATCGTGCGTGATTCGGATTACATCCTGCGCGAGGAGATTGCCAAAGCGGGTCTGGACCGCGAAATCTGGCAATACTTCACGGCTCTGCCGAACATGAAGAGCGTAGGCGTTATGGGTGATGCTCGTACGTATTCCTATACTGTAGGTATTCGTGCCGTAACATCCATTGACGGTATGACCGCCGATTGGGCGCGTATCCCTTGGGATGTGCTGGAGAAAATCTCCGTACGTATCGTTAATGAAGTCGATAACGTTAACCGTATCGTGTATGACGTAACATCCAAACCACCAGCAACGATCGAGTGGGAATAGGTTTACGTTCAAACGGTAAATAACTAAAAAACTCCCTTTAAACATGTATCGCACATGTTAAAGGGAGTTTTTTCGGTTAGAGATACCTAACTCCGAAGTACTGATTGGAGACAACATAACTTCAGAAATGTATGAGGTGTGGCATAACATCCTGCTTGCAGAACCTCTACGTTTTTATTCAGGTTTTTCATTATTTTGTGTGTAGTACAAACGGAAAATGATGTCCTGATTATGGTTACCGAATCCTTGTCCGAATATTGTCACCCCACCAATGTGCTCTGCATCCTCCTTGACAGCAATGCGAAGAGACCAATAACTGTTGCGAATGCCGATATCATCGATGGTTACATCAGACAATTTTACGCCATCCATGAACGTGCCTTCCTTTTTGATAATCAGATGCTTCAGCAGTCCATACTGGTTCACACTCTCGAACCACCAAGGCGGATTCAGCTTGCCTCTTCCTCCGAAGTCACCCGGGCTCGTCCACATCCCTACCTCAACATCATTAACGATAAACGTTATATCAGAAGGCCAATTGTTGTTGGTCAGGGGGGCCTCCGAGGAAATTTCCATCGAAATTTCAAGCTCCTCGGGATTCTCATCTCCCATTAAATAATTCGGTACTTTGTACTCAATGTAACCTTGCCCAAACCACAGAATTTTTGCCTTCAACCGATCAGGATCCAGGAAATAACGGGGATCATCAAAAATTCCGATAATGGAATCCCTTGTACATATGCCGCAAGTCGGTTTGATCTGCAGATCAGTGAAATGTCCTACAGAGATTTCAGTTTTGTGAATCTCCCGTTGAATGACGTCCTTGGTCGGGAATGCGATTTCAAGAGTATCCATGCGAAGAGAGCAGACCTTTTGGGCAGCTCCGCCTTTACCCGGCGCCATGTTGGATTCAATGACACCAGCCTTTTCCAGCTTTTTGACATGCATGGTCATAATGGCGCTGCTAAGTCCAAGGGCTTCGGCCAATTCTTTTATATTCATAGAGTTCTTGGACAGCAGATGAACGATCTGAATGCGTACACTGCTGGATAGGGCTTCGAAGATATGCAGGTTTTTTTCGTTCAGGTCGATTTTCAATGTAATTCCTCCGAAAGAAATGAAATATTAACATTTATATGAATGGTAAACGTAGAATATTATAATATCGGATTCTGGATATAATCACAACGGATTTAGATAAATAATACCAAAAATACAACACAAAAACAAAATAATTCAGAAAAATGTAAAAACAAACCATGAAATAACCAAAAAAATCCTGCTTCAATATTGACACACGATGCTCTGTATCTTAATATTTAGGTGAATTAATAACATATTTACGAATTTATAAACAAAAGCATTAACTATTCATTGCAGAACAGGAGATGACAGCGTGAGTACAGTTTCGAAGAAGGAATCATTTGTTAATCCGATTATACCGCAACGAGCCGATCCGTGGGTATATAAACATGCTGACGGCTATTATTACTTTACTGGTTCAGTACCTGAATATGACCGGATCGAGGTCAGAAGGGCCCGTACAGTTCAAGAACTGGATAACGCAGAACCCGTTGTGGTTTGGCGTAAGTACGATGAGGGACCGATGAGTGCCAACATCTGGGCGCCAGAAATTCATTTTTTCCAAGGTAAATGGTACATCTATTTCGCTGCAGCACGTACAACGGATACGGTGGAAGGACTTTTCGACCATCGCATGTTCGTGTTGGAGAATGCTTCGGCCAATCCGCTTGAAGGCGTTTGGGAAGAAAAGGGGCAAATCAAGACGAAGTGGGAAAGTTTCGCACTTGATGCAACCTCATTCTTGCATAAAGGTGTTCAATATCTGGTATGGGCACAGAAGGATCCAAACATCGTTGGCAATTCCAACCTGTACATTGCGTCAATGGAAAATCCGTGGACGCTTGCTTCCGAGCAAGTCATGATCGCCGAACCGACACATGATTGGGAGAAAATCGGATTCCTGGTCAATGAAGGTGCAGCTGTCCTGAATAGAAATGGAAAAATTTTTATTTCGTTTTCGGCAAGTGCTACAGACCACAATTATTGTATGGGTCTGTTGTATGCCGAGGAAGGTAGCGACCTGTTGTCGCCCGAGAGCTGGACGAAGCTGCCTGCACCTGTATTCCAAACCGATGAAGAGGCGGGACAATACGGCCCTGGGCATAACAGCTTTACCGTATCGCCGGACGGAAGTCAGGACATTTTGGTCTATCATGCTCGGAATTACAAGGAAATCGAGGGAGACCCACTTTATGATCCCAACCGCCATATGCGAGCGCAGGTTTTTGGATGGGATGAGCATGGATTTCCACACTTCGGCAGACCCGTTCCGGATGGTAGACAGGTGAATGCATAATAAAAAGTCGAACTTTCACTAAAAAAGTGGAACAAAGTGGTTGACAAATGTAAGCGCTATGAATTACGATAAATTCACATAAACATTAATGATTAATTAATACATTAATGTTTGGAAGAAGGATGAAGGGAGTGCTCCTAGGCAAGCTTCCTTCAGCAAGTTCTACATTGTAAGCAGGGCCGGTTTCCAAGGAGAAAATTGCAGCGCCCTGTGATTTTCTTGATTAATTGAATGCGTTTACAAATGTGCTTAGGATTGATCATTCTAGGGGGGTTCTTGTGTGAAACGTACAAAAAAAGGTTTTGTAACCATGGTATCTATGCTACTCCTGCTGGTCACTGTACTGTCCGGTTGCAGTTCGGACGACAAAAATACGATTACGTTCTGGACACCACTGACTGGAGAGGATGGCGCCTATATGGACCAGTTAGTTAAAGAATATAACGCCACCGAACCAGAAATCAAATTAAAACATGTGATCACCTCTGATATGTACACCAAGCTGTCGACGGTAATCAACTCTGGCAAGGGTATTCCTGATCTGGCTATTATCCATGCTGACCGTGTACCGGGCTTTGTAAAACAAGACGTGCTTGAGCCAATGACGGCAATGCTGGCTGCACAGCCAGAGATCAAGGAAGAGAACTATCTGCCGCAAGCATGGTCAACGGGAACCATTGATGGAACGCAATATACTGTGCCTCTCGATATTCATAGTAATGTCATGTATTACAACAAGGATTTGCTGAAAAAGTATAACGCGGA
Organism: Paenibacillus xylanilyticus; assembly: GCF_047246825.1. Classification (GTDB taxonomy): domain Bacteria; phylum Bacillota; class Bacilli; order Paenibacillales; family Paenibacillaceae; genus Paenibacillus; species Paenibacillus xylanilyticus_B. Next base: position 110,529 of record NZ_JBFOLB010000009.1, read on the forward strand.
ATCTTTCCTGGACGATGATGTTGTTACAATTGACGAGATGCTTTCTTTACAGGGCAAGCTGGACGAAGGAGACTTTGTTGTCAATGACGCTTTGCTCGGATGGGTTATCCTTGGCCAGCTGCAAAATGTGGGCGGTGATGTACAGAAAGACGGAAAGCCGGCGCTGAACACACCTGAAATGAAGGCTGCTTTTGAAAGTGTCAAAAAGATTGCAGATGCGGGTCTCATGACCCCGTTCGGTGAAGATGGTTACTTGATGTTCCAATCCGGTAACGTACTGTTTTCCACAGATGGTACATGGAGTTCAACTGCACATGCGACTGTTGAAGGGCTGAATTTCGGTGTAACGAATGTATATTCATCTACTGCTGATAAGTTTACAAACCGTTCTTCCTCTCACCTGTTTACGATGTTGAAGAATGAGGCCGGAACAGATGAGAAGGAACAGGGTATAGGGAAATTCCTGGAGTTTATCCGCCAAAATTCAATGGAATGGGCCAAAGCAGGGCAGACCGTTGCGAGTAGACAGGTCATTGAGAGCCCGGAATACAAAGACTACATGCAATCGTTCTTCACGTCCAACGAGAAGGAGATTGAATCACTCTACATCTATACGTACGAGCACTATCCTTATGTAGCTGAAGCGGTTGACAAATACGCTGCAGATATCGTGCGCGGCAATGTTGAGCTGGATGCGACACTGCAGACCATGCAAAAAGAGGTTGAGGACAAAATTGCTCAAGGAAGCAGTGGAGCCCAATAACATTTGAATCGCATAAAACGGATGTGCTGCACATCCCGCCATTCTACTGTAATAGAAGCAATGTGCCGCAAGGGTGGCACATTGCTTTTCCCAAAGGAGAAATGAAAGGATATGAATAAACGATCATTTGCACCGTTCCTGTTTGTTGGTCCTCATCTGATCCTGTTTCTGGTGTTTATACTGCTGCCAACGATCTACGGAATATATGCCTCATTTACGAGATGGAATTTGATAAACGATCCGGTATGGGTCGGATTTGAAAATTATAGAACCATCTTGTTTGACCAGGATTCTTCATTTCATTTTCAATTCTTCAATGGCTTGAAGAATACGTTGATCTTCGTCGCGCTGAGTGTCCCGCCGTTGATCATCATTCCATTGCTTGTTGCTGTAGCTCTTGAACATAAAAAAGTGAAATTCAAAGGATTCATGCAGGCGATTATCTACATTCCAGGCATGATTTCCATTTCAGCTGCGGCGTTGATCTGGTCTCTTATTTTCAATAAACAGCTTGGTATCACCGGTAATGTTTTCGGATCGGAGGTATCCTGGGCAGCCAATCAACCGTATGCCTGGATCATTATTATTGTGATATCGGTGTGGGGAGCTGTCGGAGGAAACATGATTATTTATCGTGCCTCCATTAATGGAGTTCCCAGTGATCTGTATGAAGCAGCCGAGATGGATGGTGCTGGACCTGTACGTCGATTTTTCAGTATTACGCTGCCTTCCATCCGTTTCCCGCTGATTTTTACGTTTGTCATGACGACAGCTGGTGCGTTCAACGTTTTCGGTCAGCCTTTGATGATGACCGATGGTGGACCGCAGCAGACTACCCATGTTCTCATGATGTATATTCGCCAGCTTGCGTTCGGCTCCGGTGAGTCAGTGGCAGGTATGGCTTCCGCCATGGCTGTGCTGTTAGGACTGGTTATTCTGGTCATCTCCGCATTGCAGTATTACGTGATGAACCGGAATGCCAATTAAAGGAGCAGGATCGAACGTGGATCGGGAAGGAGCAGGTATATCAACATGGTCAAAAAAATAAGTATATCCAAATATATATCGTATCTATTTTTGGTATCCATTTGTGTCGTTTGGGTGGTGCCCGTTATTTTCGGGATTACGACTTCATTTCGCTCGCAGGCAGAAGTGGTGTCGGCTGGCTTCCGCCTATTTCCTAAAGAATGGGACTTTAACAACTACGTTGCCATACTGGAAAACACGTCAACCGCTCCGATTCTGAGATGGTTGAGCAATTCACTGATCATTGCGGTCTCTCATACATTGCTTGTCGTTTTTATAATCTCTCTTACAGGATACGGATACACAAGGTTGAAGTTCAAAGGAAGAGATGCCTTGTTCTTCACACTTCTCGGTATTTCGTTTTTCCCGGGTGTCGTTAACCTGATCCCTTCATATAAAATCATTGAAGCACTTGGATGGGTCAATACTGCATGGGCAATGATCATTCCCGGATTGGCAGGTATGGGCAATATCTTCCTCGTTCGTCAATTCATGAAGGGGATACCGGGGGAACTGGACGAGTCTGCAAAGGTAGACGGTGCAAGCGACTTCCGGATCTATTACTCCATCATTTTACCGCTGGTGAAACCGGTGTTGATCGTGTGTGGTCTATTCTCGTTCATCGGGTCCTGGAATGATTTCCTATGGCCTGTCATCGTATACACAGACGTTGAGAAAATGCCAATCACCGCCGGACTGCTGTTGCTGCAGGATATTTACGGCAATTACCGGATGATTGGACAGCTGATGGGTTCGGCTATTCTGGCGATCATTCCAACGCTCGTTCTGTTTATTTTTGCACAAAAGTATTTCCTGCAATCCATTAACTTGAATTCGGGGATTAAAGGATAACGCCCTATTGCTTCTGATTCGGCTTAAGTAAGGTCTAGGAAAGCATTACTTAAATACATCAGCTGCCGTGATTTGCGGTGGCTTTTTTGCGTTTATACTATGGCCTTCGTTTGAACACGAACGTTTCCGTAGACTTACACACAAAACATTCGTTTTTACCATTGACAGAAACGGGTCACGCTTCTAAAATAGTGATGGGAAACAAACAAATAGCGCATACTACTTCGTATAATCCTGGGGATTGGCCCGGGAGTCTCTACGAGATCACCCTAATGATCTGGCTACGAACAGGAGAAGCTAAGCACATAAATTCTACATGACTGCGTGATTTACAATATTGGACGCACATTAGAATTTTTTTTGTTCTTAGCGAAAGGCGAAGCCTCTCCTTATAGCTAACCCTGGGTGGAGCAAGAACACCAGGGTCTTTTGTCGTTTTTCAATATGGCTTCAACATCTCTAAGGGGGAGTTAGTGAATTATGGATCGTTTCTTTAAACTAAAAGAAAACGGAACAAATGTTAGAACGGAGATTGTTGCGGGTCTCACTACCTTTATGACAATGGCGTACATTCTTTTTGTCAACACATTGTTCCTCGGGTCTGCCGGGGCTGGGATGTCAGATAACGCAGTATTTTTTGCAACAGCCGTAGGCGCTGGTCTAATGACCATCATTATGGGATTGTTCGTTAATATCCCGATTGCGCTTGCACCGGGTATGGGATTGAACGCCTACTTCATGACTGTGGTATTGAGCTCTAATGGTGCAATCACCTGGCAAGCCGCTCTCGGAGCAGTATTCATTTCGGGTATCGTGTTTATTATTTTGACCGTGACCAAGATTCGTCAGATGCTGCTTGTTGCCGTTCCACAAACGTTAAAAATGGCCATCACGGTCGGTATCGGTCTCTTTATTACTATTGTAGGTTTCAAACTGGCCAATCTCGTTGCTGTCACAGTAAATGTTGCGCCTGATGCGGATCTGAGCCAACCGATTCCGGGCAGCAGCTTCAATCTGTCGCTAGGTAACTTTGTAACGCATCATGACGCATTACTGGCTCTGATTGGTTTGATCCTTATCGCTATACTGATGGTTATGCGCGTTAAGGGTGCGCTGCTCATTGGTATCGTTGCTACTACTCTGATCGGTATTCCGATGGGTGTTACGGATCTTAGTGGACTGTCCGGTGCAAGCTGGCTACCTAACTTCAGTGATCTGGCTGTTGGACAGCTGGACCTGAAAGGTGCTATCAGTCTCGGATTGTTCGAAATTATCTTTATCTTTACCTTCGTTGAACTGTTCGACACGTTTGGTACGATGGTAGGGACTGCAACACGGATGGGGATTATGAATGACAAGAAAAAAGGCGAGAAAACGATCGGTAAAGCGATGTTCGTCGATGCAGTGGGTGTCAGTGCGGGTGCGGCATTAGGTACAAGCACAATCACTGCTTTCGTAGAAAGTGCATCGGGCGTTGAAGCCGGTGGACGTACAGGTCTGACTTCGGTAACAACAGGGGTTTTGTTTGTTCTGGCTCTGTTCATCGCGCCGCTTGCACTGGTTGTTCCGTCCGCTGCTACAGCTCCGGCACTGATCATCGTAGGAGTATTGATGATGAGCCAAGTGCGAAGCATTGAGTGGGATGATTTCCTTCAGGCTTTCCCTGCATTCCTTACAATTGTACTGATGCCTTTCACAGGCGGAATTGCAAACGGAATTTCGGCAGGTATCCTGTCTTATGTCATTTTGGCTGTATTCAGTAACCTGGTTACGGATCGCAAAGTGAAAATTCACTGGTTGATGTGGATTCTCGCAATCATTGTTCTATGCCGCTACATCTTTATGGGCGGAGAATAGTTCAGTCATCTATTGATGAAAAAGAACGGGAGCTTCTGGACGTTACCAGAGCTTTCGTTCTTTTTTTATCTATAAGGGACTCGAAACTCTATAAAATGTGTGCTTGAACTTTATTCTACTAAATATAGTAGAAACTTTTCGTTCTATTATGTAGGAGGGGCTGACAATGAGTTATGATCCAATGGTTGTTGATTCGGAAAAGGTCCCTGTACATCGAGAGGAGTTTCGTACAATACGGTTCTCCAATTGGCAGCGAAGCACAAAATCGGATTTGCGATGTGAGTAATTCGGATGGTGTAATCGTTAGACCATAGGGTCAGGTTTAAAATAGTGCAGTTGCTCCTGACGTATCAATATGAATATATATGAATATATAATAGAAGAGATTAATGGAATAGGAAGATCCTTTGTGTTTTGAATGATTTCTTTCGAAAAAAGTACTTGCATAAAAAATCTGTACATGGTATATTCTAATTCCGGCCAAGAAAACACAAGAAACACGGTGCGGTAAGCAAACAAAATAAGCTTCGAAAGAAACTTGAAAAAAGTGCTTGCTAAATTGGTTCGGATGTGATAAGATATAAAAGTTGCTGAAGAGAACAACACTCGGATGCAAACGAAGTTTGATCTTTGAAAACTGAACAACGAGTGAGTAATCATCC
>NZ_JBFOLB010000010.1:0-111532 GCF_047246825.1 Paenibacillus xylanilyticus
CGAACACGACCGTTAAGCCCTCTAGCGCCGATGGTACTTGGACCGAAGGGTCCTGGGAGAGTAGGACGTTGCCAAGCGAAAACCCTTCGGTGTCTTTTTTTTGCCCCTCATGGAGAAATAGGATGGATTGACAGTATCGGTTTTAATTCTGCATAGGGAGCCAGTAAGGCCCGTTGGTCAAGGGGTTAAGACACCTCCCTTTCACGGAGGTAACAGGGGTTCGAATCCCCTACGGGTCATAGATATGGAGGCTTAGCTCAGCTGGGAGAGCATCTGCCTTACAAGCAGAGGCTCGGATTCGAGCCCCTCAGCCTCCACCATTTAGGGGCATAGTTTAAAGGTAGAACAACGGTCTCCAAAACCGTTGGTGTGGGTTCAATTCCTGCTGCCCCTGCCATTTTCTTGAGAGCCATTAGCTCAGTTGGTAGAGCACCTGACTTTTAATCAGGGTGTCGAAGGTTCGAGCCCTTCATGGCTCATTGTGAAGCGCACGTGTGTGGCGGAGTGGGTAGACGTACTACTCTTAGAACATGTATATTTTGAATTAAAAAAACCCCTGAGGCGTACTCAGGGGTTTTTCGTGTTTCTCAAACTCTACAGCAGGTAAATGAAACCATTTTCTGAGTGGAGTATATCCATTTACGATAGTCTTGTAAGAACAATTTATCTTTGTCTACAAGTTCATGAACAATAAAAATCAATATATCTGCTCTTCGGTTTGCAGTGAAAAAGTTGTCTTCAAGGAGTAAAATAGATGGACTCGATAGGTATCTTCCGCATTTGATCTATTTTCCAGTCAAAGAGGCATCAGAACCGGAAAAAGTCACGTTTACTCTGGAGAATCTAGTGAGATTCGCCAATATAGGGCACCCTGTGGCTAACACCAACTATTAGTGGCAATCTTGTTACGGGAACATTGGCATCAGGTAGGTATGTGGAGAGGAAAAATCAATCCCGTCAGGGGATTATCCTTTGGTCGTTTGGAGAAGTAGGCATGTTGCCTCAATTAGTGCTCTTATAACGTTATGTGAGCAATTTTAATCGATCTAATGGAATTAGTAGAGGAAATACATAGAGGCGCGGAGAATCAACAGAAAGAGCGTGACAGGCACGGACCATGATGCAAGTGTTGTTCTATTAGGAGAAAGAAAGATTTGATACGAAAGTTAATAGTGATGATTCATCTATCGTGGTCTAGTTAAACTTCAATATATAAATTTCATCAAGTAACCCCCAATACTATAGATGTTAGGGGTTACTGTTTGCAAAGAACTATAATCATAACAAAACGGAAATGCAATGTGCGTGATTGTACAGTGACAGAGAAGAATAAAGCTCTTTATTAAATAGAGATCCTTTAACATGGTGGAATTATTTGAAGTATTAGATACTAAATCCTGGTGAAAGTATATGGTTTAAGGAAGTATACTGGAGTTAACAATTATCCATGTAGACGTTTACACTCTTAGGTCTGTTCAAATGCTTTAATTATTTGATCCATTACTTTTTTGCTATTTCCCTTTTCAACTTCTTGGACAAAATCAATTACCAGAATTGTAACCAGTTCTTCTAGAGTCATCGAAAACTTGGGTGAAATCTTGATAAGATCATACAAGAATATTTCTCCGCGTTCCAGGTATTTCCGATGAAACTCAACGGTAATTTGCTTGGTTTTCATTTTTGAAGGAATCTTTTTTTCTACCAGGGCCCAGTGGTTGGGATTAATCTCTTCAAATGTCGTGACTATCTTTTGTTCTTTCTCAGCTAATTCAATCTTTTTATTTAGGATCTTCTGACCAAGGGTTGAAAATTTAGCTGTGCTCCTCACTTGAACGAGGAACTGATGATAGAGGAGCGCGATTAGATCTTCAAGCGTTAAGTATACCGTGTGGTCCGTTAATTCCATAACATCATCAAGGAACGAGTTTGCCCGTAATACCTCATAGTGTGGTAGCTTGATGTGCAGTTCATTTCGAGCATATTTTTCGAATTTCGCTAACAGATATGAGTAGAGGCCTTTTTTGTTTTCAGTTAGATCCTGTAATCCTTTGGACAATAAATCCATTTTACTTAGCGGTTTCATTTTATGATTTGTCCTCCAAACATTCTTTTCTATTATATTTATTATCATTTTCAAGAAATATGTTTGATATAGCTTGAAAGTGGAAAGAATGTGGATACAGCATAAACAAAGGAGAAACTGATCGATGAAAAAACAAGATGACTTGAAAAGTACTGCTTTGAAGTTTGCACTTTTAGCTAAGAAATCTTCAAAGCAATTAGGATTGCGTAAGCCTCAGAAATCTGTAAAATAATCAAAGCTTTTCTTGTGGGGGAAAGCTGGCTATAGAGCCTCTGCCTTGAGTACTAAGGCAGAGGCTCTATCGATTTTTTGAATTTAGACATTAGTAAACTTGTTGTTATACAGACAACGGGGACAACCGAGCATGAGCTGCAAACACCCTTTACATAGCAGCAGATGATTCAGTTAGATTGTTTTTCTTTGTAAGGGGCTTTTTTCTCAAAGTTCGATGATATAAATATGGTTTTCCGTGATATTCCCATGCATATTTTTGGTCTTCCTTTTTATGTATAGTGACCTTAATCTCTAAATTAGCAACATTCCTTTGAAACTGAGAAGCCATTCGTTTACACCATTTCAGTCCACTTTCTTCCGTTGGACTAAAATGGACGCGTAACGTAAAACCATTAACAGTTAATTCAAATTTGTATAGATTCATTTTATTAATCCTTTCTAAACAGTAAATTATCCGAAACCAATAATATATTCTAACACGGGAACATAAGTTCTGAAAAGGTGGGGTTTATGTAAGTAATCTTTAAAATTCAGCGGGAAGACCGGAATTAAAATGAAACTTTATGCTACAGAGACATAATCGTTGCCGATCTAGATCAAGAGTAGCAGGGATAGTTGGATTGGCAGGGGTTTAACTACGAGTAGTTAAAGTAACAGATAGGTAATCTGGGATATCTAAGAAAACGACGTATGCCTAGCTCTATCAAGGAGCGAGGTCATACGTCGTTATTGTTGGGGAGTGTGCAAGCCTTAATAGGCTATTTTAGAACGTATTTGGTGATGGTTTTACCCATATGAATATAGAATGTATTTGCATCGTGAAAACGAACGTCAGCTTGATGAAAAAGAGCGTCATCGAGTACAAGAGTGTTTTTTATTTTTAGTGTACGCGAATCTAGAATGTAGTAGGTTGCTTCCTTTGGCTCTGGTTTTTTTGAATCATACCAAGCTTGTGTTTTGTCTGTGGCTCCAAAGACGATACTCTGATCATTGAGTTGTTGTAATAGTCCTTGTGCAGGTAAATCATCAAACGTCTTAGTCGCAATCAATTGATTGTTAGTATTGTACAGACTAAGTTTATTTTTCTCTTGAATCAGATAATTATTTCCTAAGGACACATATAAAGAATCGTACATGTTATGCGCGTATGTTGTGCCGTACACGGCATCCTGTGCTGGCTTAGGTAATGGTCTGGTCCATTTTTCTTTCCCGTTAGGCTTGTACCCATGTAAAGTTTCCACTTCCGTCTTCGCATCGTAAATAGGAACAATAACCGTTCCGCCACTGAGCACTTCAAAGTCAGCATGCACAATATTGACGTGATCTTGCGGTTGGACAGCGGAAATAACCTTTTTACCAGTGGAAATGGAGTAGATATCAATAGTCGTCGTGTTTCTCGGTGCATTAGAATTGATCAATCCGACGTAGTTGCCCTGAATATGACGCATGTGGCCAGGAAACTCCCTTTGGATAAGCTGCTTGCCTTCCTGGGTGTAAAGTGTGATTACGCTAGTGTCTTTTGTGAACGTAATTACGGCTATACGTCCATCTTCCAGTATGTTGAATTGGAAAAACTCTTTGGATGTTTTTACCCAACGTTGCTTGTTATTTGAATCTAGGGCAATTAACTTGTATACCTTTTTGTTACCGGACTTTGCCTCATCATAATAGTAGACATTACCACTCTGATCTAGATCAAAAGAATTATACCGCATAGGCGAGTCATGAATCCATTTCTGTTTTCCTGTTTTATCATCTATTGCCAGTATAGAATTTACAGCTTTAGATTTCCCGGTAGAACGATCTGATTTATACAAGAATGTATATGCTGTTTCTAAATTAGTCAGTTCTGACACGATAGGAAATATGACTCTACCCGTATAATGGTTGTTCTTAGTATGTATTTCCGTTGTCGTATCGGTCGGTAAATTATATGTCCATTCCGGCTTTGGAAGTTGCTTATAATCAGCAGCAGATACGGTAGAGTTGATGACTATGGGAATCGTAAGGAAAGCTGTTAGAGCCGCAATTAATAATTGACGTTTGGTAATTCTTTTCATGGTATGAGTTCCCCCTAATCAGGTTGTACTGGCCGATATTCTTGTAAAAATTGGACAATCTTTTTGGATTTATAGCTCATTGCCACATCGATGGGAGAGCTACCTTTTGAAACCGTGATGTGCACATCTGCTCCGCGATCAAATAAGTACTCTAAAATATCTACGGGTTCTTCGCCTGGAGAACCACCGGTCTGAATGGTCCCATCAATGATAAGTCTACGGCTTGGTGTAAAGCGGTCCATCCCCAGCACATTGATAGTTAATATCAGCTTCGTTTGCGATCAATATGTCCATAATTTCTTTATTCTCATGTTCGACAGTACACATTAAAAGTGTCCATCCAGACTGTTCAAAGTAATTGGGAGTCCCAACCAGTTGAAAGATGATGTGTAACAAAGGCCGTGTCTCCCGCGGCTATAGCTCTATAAATGTTGTATTCAACTTGTTTCATGCAGCCTCCTATCAATTTGATTCTCCGTTCACAGCGTTTTTAGACATTTAGGGGACAAACAAAAATACAGCTAAGAACTACAAACGCTATAAATATTTTTTACATTCCTCCTTACTTTTGGTAAAATCAACCTTCTAATTATAACACATGATTCTCCATTCTATATCAACATAAGTACAAATTACTTCCGAGAAATACCGTGACTCAAGGATCAACTTCTCTTTATGAGAGCAGGAGAGTGAGGCGTCACACTTACTATCTGTTCTGGCTGTTTATTAGGTAAGTTAAGTAGGAATAAGGCAGGAAGATATTTTGCGGAGATGATATAAGAGCATTCGGACCGTACGTTGCGAACCACTATGAAGAGGAGGGCTATGCAAAATGGAATTCAGATTTGGGAACAGCGCTATTCTTCTCCCACCTTTATACATTATGATTATCGGGATCATTATTATTATATTCTTGTTAGTAAGGTGGAGCAAACACTTAGAAACAAGACGTTTTACGGTTTTCTTTTACTTTTTGATTAGTACGTCCATTACACCAATCTATTCCCATGCTACAACAGAAGGTGTCTTTCAGTTATCGATTCCCATTGGATTTTTGTTGATTTTATTATACCTGTCTAGCAGTAAAAGATATCATCCATCTAAAATGAAAGCAAGTCTTCTAGGGCTTTCCATAGCAATTTACCAATTGATTCCCGAATATATTGGATAGATTCTTTGTCCCATTTTTCAACATGCTAGACATTACAGGAAAGATTAGGACAAAAAGAGCAAACTTTGCTATCATATAGTTCAGTTTTTGGATGCAATAACACTACATGAAGAATGTAGAATCTCAGCACAACTAAATACCTGTAAAACTTGTTACAGTTTTAAACCAATCTTAAACGCGAAGTACAGTGACTTTAAACTCGAGAGGTTAAGCTAATATTCATAAAAGCAGAGGAGTGTTAGCCTAATGAATCAATTTCTCAGAAAAGTATTATTGTCTACGGTATTATGTAGTTTTAGCGTTATGAGCATTGGCCAGGTAGCATTTATGTCTGGATTACCCTCAGCGGACGAGAAGAGCACAATAGCTACAGATTTAGTTTGGAAGGAGACAGTTCGTTCAAATTCAAATACGATTTCATCCATCTATACCAATAAAAAAGATCAATACACCGATTTAATGTTTCTCCAACCTATTTTAGCGGGTAAACGAATAGTTAGCTTGGGCGAAGCTTCGCATGGAGCGTCAGAATACAACGCTATGAAAGTTAGACTTGTAAAATTCCTACATGAAAAATTAGGATACAACGTCATTGCATTTGAATCGAATTTAGCCGATACGACTGCTGCGTATGCTCAAATACATAATATGACCCCAAAAGAATTGATGAAAAGGTCAGTCTTTGGCGTATGGCAGGTAGAAGAGAACTTACCCCTTTTCGAATATATTGCACAACAAAGTAAGACGGATCATCCCCTGATTTTGACGGGGTTTGACTCACAAGGTACGACGGAAGCTTTTATTGAATTTGTTGAAGCGTGGTTTGCTCATGTGGATAAAAGTAAGGCTAAAGCATTTGCGCAAACGGAACGTTGGTATTTAAAGCTTAACATGATTAGCGACGTTGAAGATTTTGCTATTCAGAAAGAGAAGATAAAAGAAAAGTACATTACATTTCAGAATTTTGTTATAAACAACAAATCTGAACTAAGTAGAACTTACAAAAAACAGTCCAACCATTTATCTCTAATTGAACGCGTCCTACAAAACAGGATAGATATGCTGGATAATTACCATCCTCACATTGTAAATCTGCTAGCAGGGGTAGACCCCGAGAAGCAAATAAAACGGGGGAACTTTGAACGAGACCGCGTTATGGCAGATAATGTAGCTTGGCTTGCAGAAACCGGATATCCGGATGAGAAGATTATTTTATGGGGACACAACTATCATGTACGTAAAAATAACTCCACAATGATCACAGAGCATAACGGATACGATTTTGATAATAACCCATACCCGACCTTGGGGGAAATGCTGCCACACTCACTTAAACAGGCTGGTTATGTAATTGGATTATATGCATATGAAGGAAGCGCTAATAAAAACAATGGAGAGGAAGAGCAAGTCATGCCTCATGAAAAGGGTAGCCTTGAGGATATACTGGGTACTGAAATGGGCCCAGCCCGGTTTATTGACATGAGGGACAAAAAGTTAAGTCCGACAACAGAATGGATGTATACACCTCGTACAGCTAAAGCATGGGGAGTTTTAGATGAAAAGATGATTCCACGAGATCAGTATGATGGAATATTACTTATTCAAAACATTCATCCATCTACCTCAGTGAAAAATAGAAAATAGCTACTATACGGATAGTATTCTATTGTGATTAATACTCGGTGAGTTAACCATATATGCTTGATGTGAATTAATGAATTTTAGATGTAAGTGTGGACAAGGAATCATGATATAACTGATTAGTTTTTCTATAAGGGATATTAATTTTAAACCAAGATCAGATTGATCTCCAAGACGAGATCAAAGACAATGGGTATTAGATGATCATCAGTATCAAGTCAGGATCTAATCAGTTTCTACACTTACTGAGTGACCTAAGGGCTATTTCACTAACCTAAAACACTAGCTGATTAAAACAAATTAATGAGCAAAGCAAACTAAATGATTTTAATAAATACGTTAAAGGTCGATTCTTAAATGAATCGGTCTTTTATGTATTTAGTAATCTATCCATTTATAAGTAGATCTATAAGAAGGAATATTTTGGGACCTGCGAACCTACGGTGATTACAGATGTGGCTCCGTACGAAGATGAGACCGTAACTAAAGGTACCCCGGTCATTCGTGCAAATGCTGCCGATACCGGCTGGGATCCAGCAGTTCATCCAGGCACGACACTGATTGATCCTAACCAGATTCGGATGTACATCGATGGTGAGCAAGTAACTCATACGCTGTATCCGCCAGGACTTACACTTGATGATGATTATCACACCGTTAAACTTGCCGTCCGCGACTTGTCTGGTAACCAAACGATAATGGAATGGAAATTTATCTGAAAAAAAGCTGAGAATACTCCACCCTCGATAGGGTGGGGATGAATCAGCGGTTTTTGACTTCAATCCGAACATATGTGCTATAATATGGATAAGATCACTAAACAGGAGATGTCGTACATGCTGATTCATCAAGCCTATAAATACCGGATCTACCCCAAACCGGAACAACAGCAACTCATAAGGCGTATGTTTGGCTGCTGCCGCTTTGTGTTCAATTACTTCTTGGAAACTTGGACTCAAAGCTATGCGGAAACGGGAAAGGGTTTGTCCTATCACGCTTGTGCGACACAACTCCCCATATTAAAAGCACAATACGACTGGCTGAAAGAAGTCGATAGCATCGCTTTGCAGTCGACTGCTCGTCATGTGGAAGATAGCTATGAACGCTTTTTCAAAAAGCAAAATCAAGCGCCACGCTTCAAGAGCCGGAAGCATCCAATTCAAAGTTACACAACCAAATTCACCAACGGAAATATTGCCATTGAGGGTAGTCGCTTGAAGCTCCCTAAACTTGGCTGGATGCATTTTGCAAACTCCCGGAAGCTGGAAGGCCGGATAATGTCTGCTACCGTGCGTCAAAACGCCAGTGGAAAATTTTTCGTTTCGCTTGTTTGCGAAGTTGAAAAGAATCCTCTGCCGCAAGTGGATGCACATATAGGCATCGACCTAGGTTTGAAAGAGTATGCTGTATGCTCGAATGGCGAACGTTATGCTAATCCTCGCTTTTACCGCCAACATGAGAAAACGCTGGCGTTTTGGCAGCGACGGATGGCTCGGCGTACTCCAGGCGGCTCCAACTGGAAGAAAGCAAAGCAACATGTTGCTCGTATTCATGAACGTATTGCGAATAAACGAAATGATTTCCTTCATAAATTGACGACGAAACTGATCCGTGAAAACCAAACGATTAGTATCGAACATCTACGTGTTGTGAGTATGATTCAGAATCCCAAGCTTTCAAAATCCATCGCCGATGCATCTTGGGGTGAGTGGGTACGACAACTGACATACAAGGCCCTCTGGTATGGACGAACCCTTCGGATCGCCGATCCGTTCGAGCCGACCAGTCAGAGGTGTCACGTGTGTGGCATGATCCACCCTGAAGTAAAGAATCTTGCGGTTCGGCAATGGATGTGCATCGCTTGTGGTACGCTTCATGACCGTGATGAAAACGCAGCTCATAATATTGCACAAGCAGCGGTTTAACCACCACCTAACCAAACGATAGAACTGCGGGAACGCAGGGATCGCTTGCTAAAAAAGAAGAGGAACCTTTTCTGTTCGCAAGAATCCACCACTTCAAGCGTTAGCTAAGTGGGGGAGCATTCAACGTAGATACAGGTGCCTCCAAGTTCCGTTACGTTACACCTGAGCAGGTATATGCAGGACATTCGTACAGGGTCGATATTACCGCTGACCAAGTGGAACAACTCAGTGGTGGTCATTTAGAGCTTCAATTTGATACGGACGCGGTAACGGACTTGTCTTTCCAGAAGAGCGAAAAACTTAGCGAAATGCAGTTTGCCCCTGTTATTGATACTGAATCAGGTGTTGTTCGCGTAACATTTAGCAATCAGGAATCTGCATCTCTCACGGATAAAGATATTCTTGCTCAACGCCGATCACTAACGAGTTCGGATCAGTCGAGAATATTATAAAGGTAGCAACTGATATTACTGATCGTGTTGAAAGAAATGCAGCGAAAATGACGAAAGATCTTCAAAAGACTGCCAACCATCTTTCGTTTCGAGCTACAGAAGGGATTACCCGAGCAATGGATATCAATCAAGCGATTCATGATAATGTGCAAATGTCAGAAGATCACGTCCAAATTCTTGCTTCATTAGGAAAAGAAGTGACCAATATACGTGATATTGCAACAAACATACATAGTTTATCAAAGATGACAAACTTGTTGGCTCTCAAAGCTGCAATCGAGGCAGCGCATGCTGGTGAACATGGACTAGGGTTTAATATTGTTGCAAAAGAAGTAGGAAAGCTCTCTAAACAAGTTCATGAGGCTACTGACCAAGTAAATGATATAGTGGAGGGAATAACCGAGCAGGTAGTAAACATCACTAACAACACTAAACGATCAAAACAAGCGATATGTCATACTCAGTCCCTTGTTGAGGGCGCGGTATAAGAGTTTAGCTCTATTAATGATACGGCAAATCAACTCAATGATCAGACAAAAGAGTTGGTTAATTTTCTTTAGAAGGGAAGTGTAACATCATAATTACGCTAAAGTCTCTTTGTCTTTACTTGAGGCAACAAGAAGCCAAGCATGATGAGCATTTGTTAGATGGAACCCAGAAAGTTTTTTTCTCTAGACGAGCTTCGTGTCCATATTGTTTAGTGGTACAGCTTCCACTCGGACACTAACCGAAATTCTTTTACTTTCTCCCCAATTGATGATAAAAGTGAGGTCTACGTAGTGATATATTTTATTTTATTTCTCGTTTGTGCAGTGGTGTGCTGGCCGTTAAATTCGTCCATAGTAAGACGTTACGGAAATTCTCGTTTATACCGTTTGATCCGTATGGCACCAAGAGAGGGGAAGAAACGCAAAGAATTCTTAAAAGTGATATTTATAGCTAATGGCATTGCACTCATAGGACTTCTATTTCTTCTCTTATCACTAGTAAGTTTCTGGGAATCTCTCAAGACGATAGGTCCATAAGTGCTATATATCATCCACATTATCCAACTACATTCGCACCAACCTAGAGGTTTACTTGAATAACGGCGAATAAAGCTTGTTCAAGAAAGGCACTTATTGGGGATCAAGATAGTATTTAAAGAAATCAGCTGATCAATATGATCGGCTGATTTTGTTTTTCTACAGACGTGCAGGCTTAGCTAGAATATAGATATCCATTTCCCCGTTATGATCCTGAGCTGAGCTGTCGTCAATCCTCTCCAAATAATACGAATCGCTCTTCGTATATCCCGAATGGCTTTGTCATTACTCACCAATAAAGTCCGAATATTAACCCAATCATGTTGATCAGGCATGGGTTGAAATCGCAGGCGAATTTGAGTACAGCTTACTGATTTGTCGGAATCTCAATTACAATTCGTTTTGCTCTCTTCCCATAAGACAGGATAAACAATTTACCAGTATATCGTGGCTAGACAACATTCGACAAATTAATTGTTTTTTTCGTTTGTATTCGCTACTAATGTTCAGAATTTGTTCAGCGTGCCTTGCTATACTTAAGCATGTTTATTTAATTTCTCTCACAAGGAGGTCATAACTTTACTCAACGTAAATAGATAACGTTACGGAACCATTCATACCATCAGATCCATATGACACCAGAGAGGGGAAGTATCGAAAGAAGTACCCCGAAAAGGGTGTTTATCCCTGTATAGGACTTCTATTCCTTGTTTTATTTCATTACGTTGTAGGGATCCTTTTAAAACGATAGGTCCATAACTGCTAAATATTATCATTAAAATCTCATTTCATTCGCACTAACAGCAAATTAACATCTCATGGAGGTCTTCTGCTTGAAAATGCACAAAAAAGCGTCTTTATTTCTATCTGTTCTTCTGTTATCACCTATGGTATTGCCACCGGCTAGTATTAACAATTTTTATGGTGGAGGTACTATAGCCTTCGCGGCTGAACCGCAGGCTAACTCAATCTATATTACAGGGCCATTTGAATTTTCACCTAATCATGAGTTACAACTAACCGCGAACGGTATGATGAACAATGGCACCATTACAGATATCAGTTCAACAGCTACTTGGAGTTCTGATAACGAAGCTGTTGCTACGGTATCTCCCGGAGGAATCGTGATGGGGGTCACGGAGGGTAAAGCCAATATTACGGCATCACGTGATGGGAAAGTCTCTAGTACGTTCCCGGTCACAGTAACTTGGGCAACATACCAAAAGTTACAAGAAACTAAGGATTCATTAGAACTACCATTTACCGGTGGTCAAACTAAGGATAAAGTCACCTCAAGAATCAATTTACCTACTCAAATGGAGAATGTATTTTTGTCATGGTCTTCGTCTGACACAACGGTTATTGCCAATGACGGTAACGTCAAACGTCCTCCATATGTGGGTGGAGATAAGCAGGTTACGCTTACGGCTACACTTCGAGCTGGAACTGAAGTTCCAGTAACGAAGGAGTTTATCCTTAACATTGTCAAAGCAGAACCTACACCAGAGGATAAGCTTCGTGAAGCCTTAGATGAGTTACAGATTACTTATTATTATGGAGACACGGCGGATGGGGTTAAAAGTCCAGAGGTAGGCTTGCCAACGGGAGGAAAATATGGCTCATCTATATCTTGGGTATCAAGCGATCCTTCCATCATTAGTTCCAATGGTAGAGTGTACCGGACGCTAGATGATACAGATCATGAAGTTAAATTAACTGCAAGAGTGTATGTGGATGGTGTGTTTGAAAGACGCGATTTCTTCATTAATGTCAGATATATCAATAGAGATAAAATCATTACTTCGTTTGCCCTTGATGACCATGTTGGAGTTATAGATGAAGATAAAAAGACAATCACGTTCGATATACCTCGGGGTGCGTCTGACCAATCCATGATTGTTACGTATACTGCAAAAGCACTACAGGTTCTCGATAATGCTATTATGATGACTAGTGGCGTATACAAGATATATCCGTTCTTCATTAAAAATTACAGTGTTACTGCTACAGATGAAATGCTGAACCCTGTACACTACACGTTGATTTTTGCAGGCGAATCTACAACACCAGAACCAGTGCCGACGCCATCACCAACGCCAACACCAGCGCCGACACCGACGCCAACACCAGCGCCGACACCGACGCCAACACCGGCGCCGACACCAGCGCCGATACCGACGCCAACACCAGCGCCGACACCGACGCCAACACCAGCGCCGACACCAGCGCCGATACCGACGCCAACACCGACGCCGACACCGACGCCAACACCAGCGCCAGCGCCGTCACCGACACCAGCATCTACACCGACAACAACTGATGGTGGTTTTAAGAAGGATGTTTTTAAGCCTGGAACTAATGCTACTCAAATTCTAGAATCAAAAATCAACGATACTTTAAGTAATAAGGGTAACGGTTTTAAACCGGTTGATATAAAAAACCATTGGGCTGAACAAACTATTAATATTTTCACTAAATTGAACATTATCAAAGGATATGAAGACAAGACGATCAGACCTAATCAAGACATGTCTCGTGGGGAGTTCGTAGGGATACTGTCCCGCATTTTTGATGTTAGTGGGACAAAGCAAGTTGATCTAAAAGATATTAAAGGTCATTGGGCAGAAGATGCGATTGTGCAGTTTACACAAGCAGGTATTATTAGTGGAAACGGCAATGGAACATTTAAACCAAACAAGGCCATTACACGTGAAGAGATGGCCATGATTCTATCCAAGATCGTTGATTTCCAAGGCCAAAACAAGATTGATGATTCCAATCCAATTCAAGTGGTTGCACAAGCGGGTGTTATTCAAGGTAATGGGAATGGAGACCTCAATGCTAGGGGCACGGCTTCAAGAGCGGAAGCATTGCAGCTTATTCTTAACACTTTAAAGCTAAATTCCAAAATTAAAACGATGCTTGAACTTTTATAATGGGAAAGATTGGTAACAAAAAGCGCCTCGATTTGTAGGCGCTTTTTTTGTAATCAATAATGATTTTTAAACAAAAAGATTTTGTTATATGACTAATGATAAAACAGAACTCTTAATAGCGATCTCAACTTCACCAGTCTTTAAAGAAAAGAGTTAATGGCTCGGTAGGATAAACTAGTTTTCCTTAGCCCTAAAGTAATAAACAAAATAAAGTAGCAGGATTTATGACTGCTCTTACTCACATGTGCTTATTAGGTATAGAGCAGGGATATGATCTTGATTATTCTTGTCTGCAGTATTGATGCAACGACATCCAAATCATGTTTATGGAACTCATATACTTATAGAAGAAAAAGCATATTGATCGTTATGTAAGAAGAGTATTCATTCCCAAAATCAACCTGTTAGAGTAAAATTGATTTACGTCTAGAACATTGTTCTTTGGGTTTTGTATCCGTAGTTGGAGATTAGTTAGTGGGCAGTGAATCGCTAGGAAAAGCATGTCCACGCTCTTAATTATGAAGGAGATATCCAAAAATGAAACTAGTTTTGTACACCTTTCAGTCAATTGGTATTTTAATTATTGGTATGGGTGGTTATCACATATATAAAGCAAGACAAATTGAAGGCATGGGTGCACTTGGTGCCGGTTTCTTAGGAGCAATCGAAATAGCTGTTGGTGGATTGACCATTATAATATCTGCGCTTGTCTTTTGGATTCAAAAATGGAGAGTAAGTCGTAAATTGAATAAATAGCTGTTTACGTAAAAATCACTTGTGTACCGTACCACGCGGCTTTGTAAGTTAGTTTGGATAAGAAGCGGACCAAGAGACATCGGGGAGGGTCCACACCAATTCAGCAGCATCATTGCCTTTGTATAACGAACACCGAACCGTAGGAACTGCAGGGAGCGCTTGGCCCATAAACCTTACCGCTGCTCGAATGTATGCCATGCGGGTCAAGTACGGGTTCTTCCCAAGAAATCCCTACTTCTAACTGCAGTAAAGTCGGGATAGTTCACAATGAATCTTAAGGTCATAGCTAATCTATTGATACAGCTAGGGAGAAAGGACAAATCAATAAAAATATAAAAGAAGCCGTCCGAGTGGTATTATCCCCTTTTAGTAGACATGAGAAAAAAGACATCTGTTAAGATGAACTTAATCATGTAAACGAAGGGGATTTTTTTATGGCTAAAAAAGGACAAACATACCGGCCGGTACTCCTTGGAGTTGAAATTGGAGGCCGTCCGGCTGGTCAACGAAGAACATATGAGTATACGTGAAGTAGAGACACGTTTAGATATTCAAAATAAATCTCAGGTACAAGTGTGGGCAGCCAAAGCTAAACAGGGAATGAGTCTAGAACCTGCTACACCCAAACGGGGACGCCCTAGAACCAGTTCTCCAGTATGGAAGAAGAGATGGCGTGCTTACGGGCGGAGATTGAATACTTAAAAAAGCAGTATCCAAATCTACACAAGGAGTGACAAGTAAAGCGGCCAGATTTCAAATCATTGAGGACCTACGAACACGGCATGGTCTGGTTTGGCTCTTGAAGTTAGCTGCAGTTCCCCGCTCGGGTTATTACAAGTGGAGAAAAAGCATAGCAGCCGCAAAGGAGCGTAGACACAAGGAAAATGAACTAGAGTCCTATTTGCTTGCCATCCATCGAGTGCATCCTTACTTTGGTTATTTTCGAATGACCGTAGCTTTACGGCGAGAAGGCCTTCGAGTCAACCACAAAAAGATATACAGATTAATGAAACAATTAGGCATCTGTTCTGTCATTCGAAAAAAAACGTCGATTCTTTGGAAAACAAGCCTCTTTGGTGGACCAGAATTGGCTTGAGCGCCAGTTTCGGGCGGATACGCCACGAACGAAGCTGGTTACCGCAATTACCTATATTCGTGCTGGAGAACATTTTGTGTATCTCTCTACTATTCAGGATTTATACAATAACGAAATTGTTGCATGGCATCTTTCTGAACGAAATGACCTTGCTTTGGTTCATGAAACGCTGGATAGACTCCGTCAGCACGTGGATCTGAGTGGTGTAATCCTACACTCGGATCAAGGATTTCAATATACGTCGAAGCCCTTTAACCGTAAACTGAACCAGCTCGGCATGCTAGGGAGTCATTCCAGGCGTGGAAATTGCTTAGATAATGCCTGTATTGAGTCTTTTTTCTCCCATTTGAAGAGTGAGAAAATTTATCTGAACAAGGCAGCAAACAAAGCAGAGGTTGAACAGCAAGTAAGCGAATACATATTGTTTTACAACCAAAACCGATTTCAGAAAAAACTAAACGACCGTTACCCGATAGAATATCGGGAAACGGCCGCAGCTTAATTTTGTCTTTTTAGAACTGCCTACTTGACGGGGTTATGACCAGAGTGATTGGCTTCTTTTATTATGGATTTAGCCAGTTGAGTGCGTGAAACGCATGAAACCCCCGCTACAAAGGACGAAACGACCTCATCTTTGAATCCGGTTCATAGAATGCATGATTGAGGGTTTTTATTTACGTAAGAGTGCGGAATTACTGCATGTGGAGGTTACCCATGTAACCCTGTTCTATTGGCGACATAAGATTTTATCTGCCTTGAAACAGATACCATCCGAAACCTTCCAAGGTATCGTTGAATTGGACGAGACCTATTTCCTATACTCTGTAAAGGGAAAGAAAAATATTAATGGACGTAAACCACGTAAACGTGGAGGTGAAGCCAAGTTCCGTGGGATAAGTAATGACCAAGTTTGTGTTTTGGTTGCTCGTGACCTTCAGAGGACCACTTACTCTGGAACTCTTGGGCGTGGTCGCATTCGAACATCAAAACTCGAAGAAGCTATTGGCGTTCATCTATCGGGGGCAAATGTGCTCTGTACAGACTCATGGAGAGCATTCAGTTCCTTCGCCAGCAAAATAAGCTTGTCTCATTATCGGTTTAAATCCGATGGGAAACAGCGCTTAAAAGGCATTTACCATATACAGAATGTGAACAGCTATTACAGCCGACTAAACCGATGGACAGACCGCTTCAACGGTGTGGCAACCAAGTATCTGCAAAACTACTTGGCATGGTTCCGTTATTTAGACAGCAAGGAATATGAGAACACAGCGTAGAATAAGAAAAATATGTTAGTTTCTTCCTGTCTGTTTCCTGTAAAAGAGACGAATGCTCATCTTCGTCATGCATCGTTTGATTACTAAGGGAACTGGTCACTTCCCCACTTTTATTATGGAGTTGATTTCAATGGATTTGGAGCAAAGAAGGGTCTGGAATGAAAACCATAAGAATTTAACTGAAATCATTTTAAATCCAAACGAACATGTTCGAGCGATTGAGCATTTTCTCAATCACCATGCTTTGTTGTACTCAGCGAATATGAGTAACGACCGTATCAATACTTTAGAGGATTTCATATTGGATAGTCTGGAGGAAAGTGCATTAAGGAAGTATCCAGTAAATGCTCCAGATACAAAAAATTCAATCGTATGGCATCTCTGGCATATTGCAAGAGTCGAGGACATGACGATGAATATTTTAGTAGCTGACAATCAGCAGGTACTTCATTCTGATGATTGGCTACAAAAAATGAACATCAGATTTCCCCATAGCGGAAACTGCATGAGTGATGACGATATCACAGAATTAAGTTCACGAATAAATATAGAATCATTATTAGAATATAGAATAGCCGTGGGAAAACAAACTCGACTAATAATTTCGTCACTGCAACCAGGCGAGTTCAGAGATAAAGTTCAAGATTGTAGAATCAAAAAGTTGTTTGATGAAAATGCTATTCTTCAGGAAGCAAGTGGTATTGCTGAATATTGGAGCAAGAAGACAATTGCTGGACTTGTGCTAATGCCAGCAACAAGACATAATTTTTTGCATTTGAATAAATGTGCCCGTATTAAGGATAAGTTGCAAAAGGAAATGAAAAAATCAAACCGACAAGCTCAACAAACTGGGATACGATAGCCCTAATTACCGCCTTTGGAAAAGGCGGTTTTCATTTAGATAGTAATCAACAATGTTGTTTAACATAGCCTATTTTAAAAGAGAACCGATGCTGAATTCCGAATGGAACTCTGAAGAAAAGTATATCCCACGTCAAGGTTAGTGCGACCTGTCTAAACGAAGTTAGGAGTGGTATTAACTGGAGAGCTCCGAATTAATCCCGAGAACAAAAATGGACTACGAGCGTGTAGAGCTATTGAAAAGTGCGCCAAAAGAAAAGGTTGTTCCTATTCTCCCTGAACTACTTGAATGGCTACAGGACATGAACTGGCCTATAGCTAAGGATATTGAAGATGTAGTTGCTAAATATGAGGAGTATTTACTTCCTCATCTTTTGGCTGTTTCAAAGACAACAGATGGCAGCTGGAAATACTTCTTGCTCCATGGGCTAATTAATCGGTTGTCTAATAAGAATCTCTCGGAACTAAAGCCAGAGCTATTACGCATGAGATTTAAACCTACAAAGGATGAGGTACAAGAGGAACTTAATGAAATTATAGATGAACTGTTATCAAGGATCGAATAAGCTAACGGGAAACTCTAGTTGAATAGGCCTGAGGAATTGAAGCGTTATTTATATCTTTTGTTGTTGTACTTGAATTTCTAGACAAAAGGGAGCATTTCTAAACAAGAAGAGATTCAGCGGTTCTTTTACACTGTAGGAGAAAGGAGGTGCGAAATTTAGAGATGCTTAAGCTCCTTCACCAATCCATTGATTATGTGGAACAACATCTGCACTTGCCCATTGAGATTGATGACATTGCTAGGTCAGCAATGAGTTCAAAATATCACTTTCAGCGCATGTTTCATGCAGTAACCGGTGTTACTGTGACCCAGTACGTAAGGAATAGACGGCTAACGCTTGCGGCGCAGGAGTTAGCGGGAACGGATTGTAAAGTCATTGATGTCGCGCTTAAATACGGTTACGAGAGTCCTGCAGCATTTACAAAAGCTTTTCAGCGGATGCATGGGGTAACACCTCTTGAGGCTAAGAAAATGAATGTGAAACTTAAAGCATTTCCTCGTATCTCCTTTCAAATTCAAGTTAAAGGGGAAACCGAGATGAATTACCGAATCGTGGAGGAAATCGAATCAACGGTAATTGGAAAAAGCGTTACTATCCGTAAGGATGCTTACAAGGAGGTACCTGAATTTGTAGAGGGGATTTGGAGAAATGGTGTTCATGATCAGATTAACGAGTTGGTGGGGAGGCCAGCAGGGTCACTGCTTTATGGTTATTATTTCAACTTTGACGAAGATGGGTCAAAACAATATTTAATGGGAGCAGAACTACCGACTGGAAAACAGATTCCTGATGAATTTTCCATCCTTCCTGTGCCAAACCAAACTTATGCGGTATTTGATAGTCGTGAGATGATTCCAGACGATGCAGATATTGGATTGGAGATTCTAAATATCTGGAAACGCATTTACTCCGAATGGTTCCCTTCAGTGAGTTTTGAACAAGTAGAAGGGCCGTGTATAGAGAAATACTATTGGGTTGATGATACTCATCAAGAATCAATCTGTGAAGTATGGATTCCGGTTAGGAAAAAATAATGTTAGTTTCCATGAAGCTCTTGGTCACCCTAGGTGGCCTTTTTTTACATGCGATCATTAACAAGTTTCTAAATACTTGATTGATAATCCAACTATACTAGGATTAAATGATATTTTATCTTAATATGCTATAAACTCTTTTGCATTGAAGTGATTGAACGGGATGCAACGGATTCATCGACATGATACCTCACTCAACAATATGTATTTATTTACAAAAAGTTGAAACCTAGATAGGATGTATTCGTATGAATAGGATAAACATATAATAGTTTCCGTAAAAAGGAAGGTGAGTTGAAGAAATGAAAAGAGTCTTAGCTGTTTTGTTATATCCCTTTGCTCTGGTGTTAGGAGTGGTCAGCGGAGCTTCTTTTGGGGGCGATACCGGCAATGGCGTTCGATTGATCAGAGATGTTGTTACAGATCGCAACTATGACGGACAAGCGCTTTATGATCAACTTGAACACAGAAATACATAGTCATATTCTTAATTAGATATCCTATCAGTGAAAGCAGTTAAAAATGTAGTCTAGTAAAGGCGTTTACTCCTAAAGTAATGTATTTCCAGCCAGTTTTGATCCTTTCCAGGTTTGAAAGTGGTTCTCTACTTTGAATGGATGGCAATACAAACGATCGAGATAATTTGTAGGAAACTCAAAGTAGTATGAAGACATGTTCCCTAGTGATGGCTGCGATTGCTATGAGGCTTTTTGGTGTGTTTAGGCCTTTCGAATTCGTGAGAACACATACTACAGCAAACAGTCTATTTAAAAGCGAAATTCACTAACGCATTAGAGTTGAAAGGTTTTAATCCATAAAATACACCTTTTTTGAGAGCGTATACATGATTAGCGTACTAATGTTTGTCACATTTGCATTCACGATCATTTTCCCTTGCTATCATCGAATCGACGTGTGAGCAGTAGCTCCCGTTTAAAGAACTCGTCTGACTATGAAACACAATACCGGACTATAGAATTGCTCAAGATTAATGCAGTTATTTTGAAGATAAGGAGAGAAGCTAATGCCGATGAGTCGTAGTTATCCCTATATTAACAAAGTGGTTGCCTGTTTTTTGTCACTCGTGTTTTTCATTCTGGCATGAGCGTTACCTGTCTACGCTGAGACAGAGAGTGTGGAAACAACGCCTTCTAGGATCCCGTTGTCTTCGCTAGAGGAAACAATCGATTCGTATGTGGCTACAAATCAAAAAAATACCGCTGCCGTTTCGGTTGTGGCTATTAAGAATGGGCAGACAATCGTTAACAAGACGTACGGTTATGCAGATTTTGAGCAACAGAGAACAGCAGATACATCTACTGTTTTTGAATGGGGTTCAACCTCTAAGCTATTGGTCTGGACAAGTGTCATGCAACTTGTCGAGCAGGGGAAACTAGATTTAGATACGAATATTCAAGAATATTTGCCAGAGGGATTTTTAAAAAAACTAGAATATGATGATCCCATTACTCTAATGAACCTTATGAATCATCAAGCGGGTTGGGAGGATAGATTGATTGATTTATGGTATTCGTCCGACGATGATATTGTAGATTTAAGTGAGGCTTTACAAAGATTTGAACCGAATCAGCTCTATAAACCTGGGAGCGTAGTCGCTTATTCTAACTATGGTACAGCTTTGGCCGCCTACATCGTGGAAGTGCAAAGTGGACAACCGTTTTATGAATATATCAATGAACATATATTTAAACCGCTGAATATGAAAGAAACGTCAATCCATCCTTCACAAAATGATAATCTAAACGTCTTAAAAAGAAGAAATGAGATTCAAGGGTATACTACTAATTTGAAACTCATCGCTAAGAACAGAGCATACATAAGCTTGTATCCTGCAGCAGGGGTCATTGGTACAGCGGAAGATGCTGCCAAATTTCTTGCAGCCTTGATGCCTACAGATCAGGATCGTGGCAATTTATTATTCAAAAACAAGGACACGTTAAACGAGATGCTGTCAACAAGTCTATATTACGATGGGACTTCCACTCCTCGGATAGCACACGGTTTTTTTGAGGTGGAATATTGGGTGCCTGCGCTGGAGCACGGTGGAAGCACCGCTGCGTTTTCAAGTAAATTTGTGTTTGACCCAAAATCTAAGTTTGGATTAGTGGTGATGACCAATCAGTACAATGAACTGGCTTATTGTGTTGGTCTTGTCCAGAAGTTGTTTGGAAATAGCTTCAGTACCAGTTCTGTTACGTCAGAGAGTGGTGGATATTATCTTCCTGCACGACAGGTAGTATCCGGATTTAGCAAGGGATATTCGATGTTAAGTATGCAGAAGTTTAACACATTTGATCTGAGTAACTTTGCTAATGTAGTTGAGACTGACGGCATAATTGAGAAGGCTTCCATTCCCTACAATGATTTTTTGCCTGTATCTAACTTAACGATAAACTTGATCAAAGCATCTATTATCGCTCTTGCAGTAGCCATCCTACTTAATTTGAGAGCTATTATTGGCTATTTGTTCCGGTTATTCAAATACAAATCAAAAAAATGGGAAAGGCCTGGGACAGGATTCGATAAGTATCACATCGCTATCAATTTCGCAGGTCTGGTAGTTATTCTGAATACGATACTATTGTTCATGCGAGCATTAGGTTTCCCCACCTATGCTTCATTACGTATCCATTTTATCTTCAACCTACTGTACGTGATTCTAGTTGCGGCATATCTTGTCCTGCTGATCTACAAACTGCGAAAAATAAGTTACAGCAAAAAGCGCAAGGCTGTATACATCATGTCTGGAGTGTCGGCTTTCCTATTTGCAGCTTTCATTGTGGGATGGGATTTATATTTTTAGTGCCCGAGAAGGTCGGAATTATATATAATGCTGAAGGAGAGCAGCTGATGCAGAAAAATTGCCAGAGAGATTTTGGTTTTCATACGATAAACAAAGTAATTGCTTGTGTTCTGTCACTCGTATTCGTCATTATCGCATGTGCGGTACCTGTATATGCTGAGACAGGTAATATGGAAACTACGCCCTCTAGAATTCCATTGTCTTCGCTAGAAGAGACGATCGATTCTTATGTGACTACGCATGAGAGAAACACCGCTGCCGTTTCAGTTATTGCTATTAAGGACGGTCAAACGATTTTTAATAAGGCCTATGGCTATGCAGATATTGAACAACAGAGAAAGGCGGATAGCTCTACTGTTTTTGAATGGGGTTCAGTCACTAAACTGTTGGTCTGGACAAGCGTAATGCAGCTTGTCGAGCAGGGAAAGCTTGATCTGGATACCAATATACAGGAATATCTGCCGAAAGGGTTTTTAAAGAAGCTGGAATATGATGCCCCCATTACGCTATTAGACCTTATGAATCATCAAGCGGGCTGGGAAGATAAAATGATTGATTTATGGTATCAGTCTGAGAATCAAGTTATGGATCTTGGAGAAACATTACAGAAATTTGAACCAAAACAGATTTATGAACCAAGGAGCGTAGTGGCTTATTCAAACTATGGTGTTGCTATGGCTGCCTATATTGTAGAACTGCAAAGCGGACAACCTTTTTACGAATATGTTAATGAACATATATTTAAACCACTCGATATGAAAGAAACTACGATTCATCCGTCACATCAAGATCGACCAGACCTCATGCTGAGAAGGGATCAGGTTCAAGGGTATACACCTAATGTGGAACTCATTCCCAAGACCAAAGTATACATGAATATATATCCTGCAGGAGGTGCTATGGGCACAGCAGAAGATGCAGCAAAATTCCTTGCGGCCCTGATGCCGATTAATCATGGTCATTTATTATTCAAGAACAAAGAAACCTTAAACGAAATGCTGTCAACCAGCCTATACTATGATGGAACTTCTATCCCTCGAATTGCACATGGTTTCATTGAGGTAGAGTACTGGACGCCTGCACTGGAACACGGCGGAAATACATTAGGGTTTTCGAATAAATTGGTCTTTGACCCCGAATCTAATTTTGGGTTAGTGGTAATGACCAACCAGTTTGAAGAAGAAGTTTATTGTTTTGGTCTTGTCCAGAAATTGTTTGGGAACAATTACAGAACTAGCTCTGTAACTTCTGGAAATGATGGATATTATCTTACTACACGACGTTCCAGTTCTGGATTTACTAAGTTCTATGCGTATCTTTTAATGGAAAAGTACTCCACGTTTGAGCTTAGTAACTTCACCAATGTTGTGGAGAAGGATGGTATCGTTAAGAAAGTCTCCTTTACATACAATGATTATGTACGTGTATCAAGCTCAACGTTGGTCTTGATCACTGCCTCTTTCATAGCTTTTGCAGTAGCCATCGTACTCAATTTAAGAGCTATTATTGGCTATTTGTTCCGGTTATCCAAATACAAACAAAAAAAATGGGAAAGACCCGGGACTGGGTTTGATAAATATCATGTTGCCATTAATATTGCTGGTCTGGCATTTGTACTGAATACTATAGTATTAGGCATGCGGGCAGTGAGTTTAAACTCCTCTTATTCTTCATTACGTATCCATCTGATCTTCAACCTAATATACGTGATTCTAGCTTTAGCATATCTTGTCTTGCTGACCTACAAACTGCGAAAAATAAGTTACAGCAAAAAGCGCAAGGCTGTATACATTATGTCTGGATTGTCGGCTTTCCTATTCGCTGCTTTCATTCTGGGATGGGATTTATATTTTTAGTGTGGCAAGCACCGATATTTAATCCGACCAGTGGTGAGGTTTTTCCGTTTAATTGAATATTTAATTCCATTGGTATGTTGATCGATGTAATTTTGTCGGGTTAACTCTGGCAATAGACAATCCTTTTCTTCAGTAAATTCTAGGTTTAAAAGAAGCAGATCAATGTGACCTTCTTGAAACCATATCTCTATAAAAGCCAAAAAGGCAGCTGACCAACGGGATCAGCTGCTTTTGTTCAACTAAAGGGCAGGTTAGTATAATAATGGATGATTTCTCCAAATAACGTTAGAATGTTTATATACCATTAATTGAGGAGGATTTCCATGCTTGATATTAATCAAATTAAAGAGCTTATTCCCCATAGATATCCCTTTATTTTGGTCGCTAGAATCATAGAAATTGTTGAGGGAAAGAAAGTTGTTGGAATTAAAAATGTGACTTTTAATGAACCTTATTTCCTTGGTCACTTTCCCGAATATCCTGTCATGCCTGGAGCGTTGATTGTAGAAGCACTAGCACAAGTGGGGGGATCGCTATGTCCAACGTAGAAAGCAATATACATAAGATAGGGTTACTGACTGGTATTGATCATTGTCAGTTCAAAAAGCAAGTAAAACCAGGGGATCAACTCCATCTTGAATTCGAAGTGAATCGAATTAAGGGACAGATTGTCAAAGGAACAGGCATTGCAATGGTAAATAATGAATTGGTTTGTAAAGCAGAAATAATGTTTGCATTTAATTCTAAAGAGGCATTCAACTAACGGAACTGGACGTTGGAATCCTGATGATCATTAAATCTTTAGTCAAGTAAGTTATCTTTGGGCATTCCTTATCATATGAAGCGAATCATTGTCCACACTGTGGTCATCATTATGGACAAAGATATCCCAGTCCGTTAGCGATCCCCATGTATTTTACGTTTGGTGGCATGTGTATAGGTCTCAGCACGTATATTTTTATCACAGTTTTGGAGTTGTTCTACGAGATGTAGTTTTATGATTTTTTTCGGTAGAATAGTGTTATGTAGGTGACAATAGCAAAACAATCCATATCTAATCTATTGGATTGGCTGGAGAACAATACTTGTGAAATGCAGACTCGTTGAAGAGACTGTGCAGTTTAGTAAATCGAATCTATGGTATAGGAGGCTGAACTGAATGGAGAATATAGTAGAACTCTTTGAAAGATTGGCAAGAGAAAGAGAAGAGGGATTAAAGGTAAACCCTAGATACGATATCGATAAGCTTGCAGATGACAACGGTGAAATACGTATCTATTTCAATTCAAACGTAGAGTACGAAATGTACCTGGATGGTAATGGTGTCATTGGTTCAACGGAGCGTTTCCTCGATACAGATGTATTTTGTAACGTACACAAGGATAGAATTGAAAAATTGACAGATGGGGAGACACTAGCACATATTGCAGCATTATCAAGTAATGACGATGTGTGAGCTTGATTATAAGGAGTGTTTCCATGAGTTCATATTGGAATTATCGAGTAGTCAAATATCGAGTTGGAGATGATGAAGTATTCGAAGTATTAGAAGTGTATTACGATCATGATATTCCAAACAGCTCTATCCTGAAAAATCCATTGAATAAGATTCGCTTGACGAGTTGCACCGGAAGATAATGAAAATCGCGACAGCTCTTTCAAAACCGGTTTGGGTTTGGGACGAAGAAGTATTAAGCGAGGACGGGCAATCTAAGTGAAGTCAGGCTTGGATTTAAAATAATTAAGGAGGGAACTGTCATGATAAAAAGACATTGGGGAAAATACTAATTTCTACTTGCCATCATATTACCGATCTCCATGATTGCTATCTTTACGCTCCCTCATGATAAACGCTATATTGCAGTAGCTATATTTCCATTACTATTCTGGGTTTTGTATTATTCGTGGATTGCATTAGTTAAACGAAAAAAAGATGCCTAAAGAAAAAATCTTTAATTTGAGAGGGGTGAGGGATAATGAAGATCCATAATCGTGTGGCCGTATTTAAGGCTGTTTCAGGAAGCATAAATCGAAACTTGAATGATGAAGCATCAGATAGAGATGTCAAATTCTTTGTATTACCGAATTTCGATGATTTGTATACCGGATCGCTATATAAGAACTTTCAAATTTCAGAGACAGAAGATATCGAAATTCATGATGTCAGAAAGTTAGAAAAAGTACTTACCCATTCAAACCTCACTTTCCTCGAACTACTGTATTCTGTAGAAGTAGATACGTTTGGATACGCTGAGATGAAGCAACTTCTTGAATATAGAGATAGAATCTCAACAATGAATCTAAGGAGTTTGTTCAACAGTTGTTTCGGTATGTATAGAGGCCAGATGAAGGATCTTACCAAACCAAACTCTGAAGTACAGGAAAGCATGATTGCTCGATATGGGTTTAACACGAAAAAGGCGATGATGTCTTTACATTTTTTGTTGTTCTTGATCAGATTCCATAAGTCAGACTTTAAAGGTTTTCAAGATGCTATTAGCTATGAAGGAAGCGATAGAGAGTTTATGCTTGGACTAAAGCATGGAGAACTTTCACTGGATGAGTTCAAGAAAATTGCTAGCTCAAATGAAGAAATCGCCCTGCAACTGGAACAAAGTTATTATGGAGTACCACTTAATAAGGAAGCGAATTATTACCTGAAGAACCTCTTACAAACTCTGGTTAAGAATCACTTGAAAACAATTTGATAGAAGTTATTTCTCTAAGATATGAGGTGGGTGTATTCAAAGGACTATGTTATATACTATAACTCGCTAGATGATGAAACCAAGATAGCCCACGAAATATTATCGGATCATTTGAACGGAAAGTACAACAATGGCAAGTATATCTATAAGGTTAGATACGAAGTGCATACAGGGCAAGAAGAGAACCTGGAAAAATCCTTCACAATTTCAGATGGATATGAACTAAACACTGATGAATCTTCCGTTCGATTTGTGTTGTCTACATATTAAGCAAGCAGCTGGTCAATGTGATCGGTTGCTTTTCCTCAACTAAAAGGCAGGTTAGTTTAAAAACAATGTATGAAGTGATACTTATCAGAACGATTACTCACGTGCTAATATATGGTAAATAGGAGGTGTTCGTCATGGAAACACAAAATGAAAAAGAAGTATTATTATTAAATAGCGACAAGAATTTTAAATCAATACTTGCAATAATCGAATCTGTACCCAGAAGCAAAAGAGAGAATTCTTTTGAAACTGAGGAGAGAGACAAAAATTTTCGGGATGTAGTAATGCATTTGTACGAATGGCATGCCATGCTTGAAAGATGGTATAGAGAAGGTATGGATGGTGACACTCCTTTTATGCCAGCAGCTGGTTATAAATGGAGTGCGATTAAATTGCTTAACATGGAAATATGGGGAAAATATCAAAATGTTACATTAAATCAAGCTATAAAAAAATTGAAATTAAGCCATGAGAGAGTGATGGTATTAATTAATTCACATACCAATGAAGAAATCATGACAAAGAAATACTATAAATGGACAAAAACAAGTAATTTATACAGCTATTTTGCTGCAAATACTTCAAATCATTACATTTGGGCTATTAAAAAATGTGAAGTTATCGCAAATTCCATATAAATTTTAACCAGATATATAATGGGGATGAAGGAGCCTCTTTATATTTTCTATACAAGCCCTTTAACTAACGCTAAACGATTTGCATGAGTGTTTTCTAGAGCGAATATACATCTTTCTAACCATAATGTTCATGAAAGGATCATAACGATGGAGCGATATAAGAGCTCATCTGGAAAGATGCTAATCCATGATTCATATAACAAGCTGTTACAAGCGTGGGGAACGGATTTCGAAGAAAAAAGTTTTGAAACGACGTATGGATTAACACATATCATTATTACCGGTGACCGTTCGAATCCTCCGCTGATGCTTTTTCATGGAACTGCTGATAACTCGGCCATGATGTGGATTTATAATATGAAGGACTTGTCCAAGGAATTTTATGTCATCGCAGTGGATGCTATTGGTGGGTCTGGTAAAAGCGAACCGAATGATGAATATTGGAGATCATTCAATCAAATAACGTGGATGGATGACATTGTAACAGCTTTGGACATACAATATATGAACATTTGCGGGGTTTCATATGGCGCATATTTAGCTTATTACTATACATTGAAAAGACCCGATAAGGTGAATAAGGTAGCCTGCCTAGCCGGTAGAATCCCGAGCAATTCATTTGAAGTGCTGTTTAAAATGATGACAGCCTTTTTGCCAGAGGCATTATTTCCATCTGAAAAGAATTGTACAAAACTACTGAATCAATTGAGCGGGCCTCGGCGTTCCACATTTCATGACAATAAACTTTTGACGAAGCATTGGTACTATCTGCTAAAATACTTCAATAACAGGTCGATAATGCAACACAAAATTGAAATACATACGGATGAGGAGATAGCTGAGTTGAGAGACAAGGTGCTGTTCCTGATCGGTGAATACGATAGATTGTCGAACTGTCCAAAAGCGATAAGGAGACTTAAGGACAACCAGATGAACTACAAAATTATCCCGGATACAGGCCATGCAATTAATCATGAGCAGGCTAATCTGATCAATATGGAGGTTATTCGCTTTTTGCATTGAATGAACTACAGCCAAGAGTGGGAGTAAATGATCGTTTTCTGCTTTAAAGTGTGTTCTTTAAAATGATGGGAAGTAATAGCACAATAAGAACAGAGAAGAAGCTGATCATTGTGAACGGTTGTTTTGTTAAGCAAACGAGAGTTAAAATTAAATAAAATGGATATCCTTAATTTAAATATTAGAGTGAGGAGAAACATGAACAAAAGAGTAAGAAAAAAACTGGGGTTACCTTGGAAACAGAAGCATAACATTATGCTAAAAACTTTGAAATTAAGTCGCAAGAAGCATGTTAACTCAGAATGGTATGCTCTTAGGTATAGTTTAATGCCGATGGGTGAGAATGACTACAGGATCTTGAACAACGAGTACTGGAACGAAGAAATGCAAGTCAGTGAATACTCTTATGCTACACACTGGTTCATAGCATTGTATTGTTTTAATAGAGACAATCTTCGAATCCTCACCTTCCCTTGCTCAAGCGATGGCAGCAGCACAACTATCTCACCAGTACGCATATGTGACTATGTTCATCCTGCGTGCAAAGCAACTGTCTTTCAGGATTTCGAAAAAGTTAAACAACAAATATTGAACGATAGCTTTTGGGATTAATAACTGATAATCGGTTACATTAACGGGAAGCAATAGTTCTATACTACAAAGAAAGCAGCTGATTATAATGATCAGCTGCTTTTATTCAGCTAACGGGCAGGCTAACGCAACTTTTCAGAAATTGGAATCTTATTCGATAATGTTGCGGCATATTAAAGCAGAGGGGCGTGGGAACAATGACTAATTCTGAAAAAATGATATCCGCATGAACTGGGGCTATTCTTGAAAGTGGTCTTCATAAGGTTCATACTCAGCATCTTCCACGCCTCAAGTTACGTTATCTGAATCATAAAGAAGAAACTGAAGGACCCTAATTCTTGCGAAACTTTGCCTACAGGCCACTGCGTCCAAATTAGGCGCGCTTTTCTTCGCTTAATGATTATTGTTTGGTAATCATCCAGGTGACGCCAAATTTATCTACGAGTTCACCATAATGGGCACCCCAAGGCTGTGGAGCGAAAGGATATTTCATTTCTCCGCCCTCGCTTAGCTTAGCATAAGCCGTCGTTGCCTCTGATACATCGTCAAAGCTTAAGGAAATACTGATGCTTCGGGTGTAATTAACTGGTTCGAAAGAGTCGGCCATCATGATCGTATTTGCACCCGCGATTGTTATAGCCAAGTGCATGACTTTATCCTTCATCGCTTCAGGAGTCCCCGGTGTTTCACCAAACGTAGTGAGGAATAAAATTTCGCCTCCAAGCGATTGGATGTAAAAGTTTGCCTGAGTTTTTGCGTCGTCTGACATTAAATACGCGTGTAATTGAGCTCCCATATAACAACCCCATTTCACTGGATATTAACTTTACAGTTGTAAAGTTGTAGGTTCATTATATTCTACAACTTAACTAATGTAAAGTAAGTTTGAGTGATTTTAAAGTATGGTTTGAGGGGGTATTCAAGTTTTGGTAATATTACAGAATGACCATACTGGAGTGTGATTTTAAATGGGTGAGATTCGTAATGCTGAACGTACACGTAAATCGATACTTCTAGCAGCGAGAGAGGAATTATTTGAGAAGGGGTTCAATGGATCAAGAGTTGAATCCATCGCTAAACGCGCAGGTACAAACAAACAATTAATCTATCATTACTTTAAGAACAAAGAAGAGTTAATGAATGAGACCGTAACTGATTTTTTGAGTTCTGTTCCACTGGGAACATTCACATTACCTGATAATCCAGTGGATATTGCTGAATTTCGTTTCAAGGTCAATGTAGCCCATTTATTGGATTTTCTAAAATATACAGCTTGGGAAGCTGTCGAACAAATACCTGAGAATAAGAATGGTGAAAATAGCAGGGGGCAGTTGCTTCAATCTTACAATGATGATATGAGGTCTAAGCAAGAGATGGGGCTGGTTCCAAAGGAGTTAGATCCGTCATTGATTACTTTGATGATATCTAGCCTGACGATATACCCAATTCTCTATAGTAATGTGACGAAAATGATAACAGGCCATACCCCTGAAGATCCAGAATTTCAAAAAAAATGGACTGAGTTTTTGCGCGCCATTAGTGAACGCATATTTAAATTATAGAATCCCCTATGCTCCGCCACTGACCCTCTCACGAGGGTTACAAACTGCAAACAAACTGTTTTGTTCCGGAACAGAACCCAGGAATTTGTTTGTCTTAAGGTTATGAGGTGTAATATATAGCGAATCTTCACTTCGAGCCATTTGACCAACGGGGATCGACTGCGTAGAGACGTTTCACTGTCCTCATAAGGTCGTCCAATGCAGGGTAGGTAGCGACTCAACCAACGGGAAACAATAGTTCCATAAAACCATAGGAGGCCGCCGATCAACAGGATCGGCGGCTTTATTTGACTACCGGGGCATTAAAATTTAGTTAAAAACAACTTTTCACCATAATATGAAGATTACCTGGTAAAATTGTAAATTAAGATCACATTATCTGGATTGTGATGCGCACAATTTGATCAGAAACCACGGAGAACTTAAAACGTAATAATGGCTAGTTGGGAAAATAACTAGTTGGATGTGACTAGAATGACTACTAGTGAACGGAACATTTTAAATCGGTTAATTGAACAGGCGAAAAGTCCAAAAGGTTTTTTGGGCTCTATTATGCTCGGTATAATGAATCGTGCCCATGAGGGAATGAATCGATGGGCATTAGAGTTAAATCCAGTGCAAGCGGGTTCCGTCATATTAGATGTAGGGTGCGGAGGCGGCCGTGCAATCCAGAACCTGTCTAGGATTAATCCGAAAGGAAAAATATGCGGCATTGACTATTCACATCAAGCCGTTACAGATTCAATAAGGAATAATAAAGAGAAAGTAGAACAAGGCATAGTCGAGATTCGTCAAGCATCTGTTTCAGATATCCCCTACTCTAAGGAATATTTCGATCTCATAACTGCTTTTCAAACTCATTATTTTTGGCCCGATCTAGAACATGATATTAGTGAGCTGCACAGAGTATTAAAACCATCGGGTCAACTTATGATTGTTTCAGAACAATATAAGATGAATTATCATATGAAAAATTATGAATCGCAGCATGATATGTTGCATCTGCTGGAGAGATCCGGCTTCAGAGACGTATCTGTTTTTGAAAAAGAAAAAAGAGGTTGGCTATGTTTTCTAGCAATAAAGTAACTTCTTCATGGTTTGTCTTGAACAATAAACTAATGGGGAGGATTGTTTAAGAAAGTTATAATTGTTTTTAAGGTGGTGTATTTGATGAACAAAAAAACAAAAGGAATTATTGGGGTGATTGGTTCCCTAATTGTATGTTTTTTTGGGGGATATCGTTTAATTACAGAAACGCCATCAACTTTCAGTCTGTTGAATATTCCAATAGTACTTGCGGTCACAGGATCTATAGGAGTTATTGGCAATCTGATTACTTTAAAGAAACTAAACAAGGATGCTTATTAAATTAACTGTAAACGTTAGTCTTGTAAAGACGAGGAGGCAACCAGTTATAGTGATCGGCTGTCTTCGTTCCCAGATGAACCTTTTTAGCATTGATATTCAGTACGTTATGAAGATGTAGTCCTGGTATTCCGAGCAGTTCGTTGATACAGGAGTGGCATCTGTCACATCCTTTTTGTTTGTTGAGGTAGGACTTACAACAGTACAGGATTTGCAGATTTTTTCCCATTTTTACCCTCGCTTTAGTTTTCAACTAACTAATTTCAGTTTTGGACCAATAAGTTTAATTAATTTAAGAACAGAAAGAGCCAACCAGTTAGATGAGCCCCTTTTTTTTATAAAACTCTATTAACGAACAATAAAATTGTCTTAACTGGGAACTATTCCTTTATATTGTGTTAATCTGTAGTGGACTCCATTTAGAGAGAGGGACGTCACTTGAAAAGAAGTGTATTATATATTGAAGATAATGAGAAAATAGGCACTTGGGTAAAGGAAGAATTGGAACAGCGAGGGTTTTCAGTTCAGTGGCTGCTAACTGGGGAAGGAGCCGAAAGAGAAGTCAATCAGCATGAAATCGTTATTTTGGATGTCATGTTACCCGGTTTAGACGGATTTACTGTGGGAAGACGATTAAAGAAGACAGCTCCTGCTGTTCCTATTTTGCTGTTAACCGCTCGAACATCGATAGAAGATAAAGTAGATGGTTTGCAATTTGCTGATGACTATTTAACGAAACCATTCCATGCGGATGAACTAGTTGCAAGAATAGAAGTATTAATACGTCGTAGTGGTGGAATAAAATCCGATCGCATTTCATTAGGAAATCAGATTGAAGTAGATCCTGAAGGTCAAATGATATTTGACAAACACACAGGAGAAGAAATTATATTAACAGGAAAACAGCATCAAATCTTAATGTACTTCATACGCCACTCTAATCAAGTTTTAACAAAAGAACAAATTTATGAGGCTATTTGGGAAGAAGCCTATATAACAGGCGATAAAACACTAATGGTGCATATCCACCGACTGCGTCAAAAGCTGGAACGTCATCCGGATTCCCCGGAGATTATTGAAACATTGAAGGGAATAGGCTATCGGGTGAAATTATGAAGCAAAAGAGATCACTATTTCGTCGTTTCTTAAAAGTACATTTTCTATTTATCTTTTTTCCTCCGATTATTATTATTTTCTTCAGTGCGTTTTTTGGGGTTTCAGAAATCCATGATAAAAATGTAAATACGTTAAATCTGTTTTACTTTACCGTACTAGTGTTTGGTTTTATTATTGTCGCATTTGTGATCTTATCTTGGCGGTTCTTCTTGATACTTCAAAAACGTCTCGCCAGCTTACAAGAAGTCATGTCATTTTCTGCTAAAAACAACTCATTTCCTAAAACTATATCTGTCCAATCAAATCGTGTGGATGAGATTGACCAGTTAGGTAGTTCTTTTAATTGGATGATTCAGCAGCTTGAAGACAGTCGCATGCGAGAATATGAAGAGGAGTTATTAAGACATCGACTGATTGCGAATTTATCTCACGACTTACGAACACCGCTTACCATTTTGAGAGGACATGTCACCCGTTTAAATAAAGAGCCCATGAGTCAAGAAGGACAAAACTCGATAACAGAGATCAACCATACGATTACAAGAGTCGGAGATCTAATGGAGGATTTACTGTCCTATACATTGCTTACCTCCGGAAAACATCCTTTTGTACCCGTTTCAACAGATATTGGACGTCTAGTAAGAGCATCTGTTGCTGCGTGGTATCCTGTATTTGAAGAAAAAGAAATTCAGCTCGATGTTGATTTACCGGGAGAGGAGACTTTTTATTGGGAAGTAGATCCGAATTGGATGACACGGGTTTTGGATAATTTATTTCAAAATATTCTTCGCCATGCAGCAGAAGGGAAATATGCAAACATTGTGGTTGATGTAGAAAAAGAACAGATCATTATTGCAGACAGAGGTCCAGGTTTGGATAACTCTTCCTATGAGCATGGGGCAGGGATTGGTTTATCGACTTCAAATTATATGTTGAAAAAAATGAAGCTGAAAGCTGACTTTACATCAAATGAAAATGGCACACGTGTAGTTATTGGTAGAGCGTAACCTAAAGGTAACCCAGAAGTAAACACCAGGATCACCGTGATGTAACTTTGCTTCTTTATAATGAGAGCCATAACAGAAAGGGAGTGTTATGGTTGCTTACCATTAATAACGTAGTCAAACATCGCGGAACTCAAGAAATTTTAAAAGGTATCAGTTTTAAAGCGAGACCGGGCAGAGTGACTGGTTTTTTAGGCCCAAATGGGGCAGGTAAAAGTTCTACACTTCGCATCCTGCTTGGATTAGATCGTGCCACATCAGGGAGTGCACTCATTAATGGAAAGCCATTTGCAGAATTACATAATCCTTTAGCAACAGTAGGTGCAGCACTTGATGGATCTGGGGCCCATCGTATGCGAACAGGACGAGCGCACTTGCGCTGGATTGCTCGTGCCGCAGGATTGCCTAATTCACGAGTCGAGGAAGTTCTGGAACTCGTAGGTCTTACTCATGCAGCTGAGAAAAGAGTTGGAAATTATTCGCTTGGTATGGGGAGAAGACTTGGAATGGCCGCTGCACTACTGGGTGATCCCCCAATATTGGTTCTAGATGAACCCGTAAATGGGCTCGACCCGGAAGGAATTCGTTGGATTCGGACATTTTTACGTAAACGGGCTGAGTCTGGCAACACGGTGTTACTATCCAGTCATCTAATAGGAGAACTTGCAGAGACTGTTGATGATGTGATCATTATTAAGCAAGGAACAATCGTTGCAGATGGAACCTTGGATGAGGTGATAAATAACCATTCCACGCTGGAAAAAGCTTATTTTGCCCGGACATCTGAACATGCAGGTGGTATTGTATGAGAGCATTCAACGCGGAATTATCTAAATTGTTCTCCCTGCCGGGCATTTGGCTTGCCTTTCTTGTTGGAGCATTTTCTCCTGCGGTCATAGCCACCTTAGACAGTAAAGCACAAAAAGAGGAGATTATAGCTGGAGCTAGCACACGGCTATTGGAAGTTGGCTATATTGGGTTAGCTCTTGGTGTACAAGGTGTCATCATCCTTGGTGTGCTAGCTGTCAGTAGCGAGTATTTGACAGAGAGCAGTGAATCTGGCGGAGGACAACAGATGACAACAAGTTTAACGGTTATTTCATCAAGGCTTCATTTTTTGCTAGCAAAAGCGGGCGCTGTGACAGTAATCAGTATACTGCTTTGTGTTGTTGCTATAGTGACAACTGTGTCTGCCACGCATCTTGTTCTTGGTCAGTATACCCCTGCATTTGAATGGTCTAAACTGCTCGGTGCAGTTTGTTACTGGACATTCACTGCTCTTTTAGCATTTGGGATTACTGTTATAACTAAAAATGGCACTATTCCGCTTGCTGTGCTCATCATAAATACATCGATGGTATCATTTAGTTTCTTGCTTTCTAAGGCCACAAGGTTAGCGTTATACTTACCGGATCGGGCCGGCCTTGAAATGTTTATGTTTATGAGCGATAGATTTCTCACCCCGTTCACAGGCGGCTTAGTCATGTCTGCCTGGGTAGCCGTTCTTCTCATTGCTGCAGCTATTGTATTCCATAGGAGGGACGTTGCAGCATGAGTGACCCTTCTATTAGAAAGATAACACAAATCCTTCGTGCTGAACTGGATAAATTAGCTACACTACCATTGATATGGCTCACTCTTGTGGGTACATTCATTCTTAATTTAGGATTAGCCGCAGCTTTTACTTCTATTGCTCTACAAGGGGAATTAGGGACACAAAGAATACTGAATATAGGGTTTGCTTCGATGGGTTATCTACAAGCAGGATTCATTATTCTTGGGATCATAGCTATTTGTTCAGAGTATACCGGTGGACAGATTCGAACGACGTTAGCTACGATACCTTGTCGTGGGTTCCATCTATCCATGAAGAACATGGCGTTGGCAATCATAACCGTTCCCGCGGCCTTTATTATAGCTGCATCCGGTGTACTATATACTTATATGATGATGAAAGACACAGCCGCAGCGATTGATGTTGATACAATGGTAAAATCATTAGCAGGTGCAACAGGCTATCTCACATTAACCACACTTCTCAGTGCAGCTATAGGTGCTTTATTAAGACGAACCACCCCTGCTTTAGTGGTACTGCTTGGTTATTATTTCATTGTCAGTCCATTATCGAGAGATTTTCTACCTATACTTAAAAAGTATTTTCCGGATACGGCAGGATATTATATGTATATGCCGCCTACCTCTGATGAAATAAATGTCCTTTCACCAATGCAAGGGACAGGGATTTTGATGTTATGGACACTGATTTTTATTACAGTAGCTATTGTATTTTACCGTAAACGAGATGCCTAAGTTTAAGTTTCATCAATTCCATATATAACGTAGTAATTTTTTAAGGTGGTGGGTAAATGACAACGGAGGCACTATTAACACTTAAAGGTGTTTCAAAAAAATATGGAAATAGAGATGTGTTAACAGATGTCTCTCTTACGATAAACAAAGGAGATTGTTTAATTTTAAGGGGGGGAAATGGTTCAGGAAAAAGTACGATGCTCCGAATTGTAAGTGGGCTAATTCCAATAAATTCAGGTGAAAGGTTGCTGAAGCATTCTGGCTTAGTTATTGGTTACACACCTGACCGACTCTCAAAACTAAGGATGACTTCGACTGAGTACCTGACACAAATGGGGAGGATATCTGGTATCCCCAAAAATAATCTAAAAAATCGCATTAGAGAATTGCACGATTTTTTTAGTCTTGAACAGAATAATACGTTGAAAATGTCTCATTTTTCTAAAGGAATGTTGCAAAAAACGAACCTCATGCAAGCAATGATTAAAACGCCAGATGTCCTTGTACTGGATGAGCCTTTTTCAGGATTAGATAAAGAATCTACAGGGCACTTACTTAGCTCATTGAAGAGAATAATATCTCAAGGCACTTCAATAGTTGCTGCTGTTCATGATCCATTACTAGCAGGTCAATTGGAGAGTAGAACATACTGGATCAGGCAAGGGCGAATATTGATGGATAGTGTAGATAATTCTTCAGATCATTCGATTGCCTTTTTCGAATTGGAAGGTTCAGTGGACCAGGAGACTTTAGATCGTCTTTCAGGTTTATTTTCTGATGTTACTTGGAAAACATTCGATAATGGATATCTCCTGTTCACTATCATGAAGAAGGATTATCGTGACTTTTTAATTGAATTTATACATAACGGAGGAGAGATTAACAGCCTGTCAAGAAAGGAACTGAATGAATGACTTCACTGGTGTCCTTCTTACATACGTGCTACATGCGTTCTTATCGGTATGGCCCGCCTACATTTGTCTTTTTTCTGGGTATTATATTTGTGTACAGTGTAGTTCCAAATCCCGTGATGGCAAGCTATGCGTTTTCAACTACATTTTTATTTATTATTTCTGCGGTTATTTGTTATACGTTCATAGATATTGAAACTTCGAATCAGGAATCTGTAACTATGTTGCACAGTGGAAGTTTACTTAAACTGTATATTTCTAAATTGGTATATAGCTGGCTATTTTCTGTCCCATTGGCGTTATATGCGGTGTTGTTTCCTGCATTATTCCAAAAATTTGATAGAAATCCTAGCTTTGAAGAGCTATGCATGTCCTTGATTTATCATGTCTCTTCATCCTGGTTAGGTGTCGCACTAGCTTGTTGGTTTAGTTCTAAATTTATCCGATCCCGAGTCATGTCTTTCTTATTGTTAAGTGTTGTCGTTGTCGTTACCCTTTCCGTACAAGGAATTGAAAATATTTTGCCTGAAGGCTTAGAAAACATGATTCTTTTGTTGCCTCCATTAAATAGCACTGTAAACGTGCTAGTTGATTATGATGCTGCAACGCTTTATAGCAAACTAAATGTAATTGGAGCATCATTACTATATGGTGTAATTAGTGCTGCGTTATTTCTGTTCATGCTTCATAGACGAAAGCTGGATTCATCTTATTCATAAGAAATTTTGTTTTATGAAGTAACTGATCTCTTTGAAAATGAGTATTTATTGATTTATACGCTATTATTTGAGGGCCATCTACTTTTGGTCCTCTTTTCTTTGCTTTCTTTGTGGTATATTCGACCGTTGCCGTCAAGCTATACAAAAAAAGAGGGTGGCCGATCCTCTTTTTTTGCCTCATAAGATATAGTAGTTTTGTCTTACTTACTAAGTAAGACAGACAACGGTATCCGGCACAGGGTAGCGCCTTCTATTCCAGTTTAATCGTCCTGATACTCCTACGGAAGTTTGGGCAATAGGTGAAGAGCACGAGTTTTCGTACTATTTCCCTAGAGATCGTCCCCGAATTGTCTTAGGAAAGATGAGGCGAGAACAGAACAACATTTAAAACTCTTCTTTAATAATTCAATTGCGAATACCATAGTTACAGTAGAAAGTGACTGGTATAAGAGGATATCAAAGGCAAACATATTTAGATATTGCTTTGACAATGAGGGTTTTGATCTTTTTGATAAAACAGCTGGCTACTACATCTCTCGCCATATGGTATAATTCCGCTAGTAGCGAATATGTTCCATATTATGAATTCTAAGGAACAAAAACATATTAGGAGAGTGACACAAGCTAACCAACCATACAAAATTCTTTCTGAGCTCCTGTTTCGAATAGAAGAAAGTGTTTCTGGTACCAGCGAGACAGAATATTTGAACTATTTCCCGATCTCTACAGTTCATTTGCGTCGACTTTTCAAGTTTGTTTTTGGCGTACCGCTACAAAGGTATATCCGTTCTCGAAAGCTAGCCTTTAGTTTAGAAGATTTGATGCAAACGGAGAAACGCGTTTTCGACATTGCCATCGAATGTGGTTATGAACATGAACAAACTTACATACGCGCGTTTAAACGCGAATACGGAATAACGCCTGGCGAATGCAGGGAGTCTGGAAAAAGCATTCAAGTAACCGCTCCAATTCATTTGTTTCCAGAGAACGACATTTGCGGAAATCTAGTATATGGGCCGGACATGGTCATGATCCCATCTTTTCATGTAATCGGGCGAATGTATCAAATTGAAATTGCTGAATCGCCGACCAAAGCACCCGAAGTGGCAAAACAGTTTTGGTGGGACAAGCGTCATGAAGTGCTTAATCCGATAGAACCCCATATCTATTACGGTCTAACGAGAACACCAGATCCATCGCTTAGTTGGACGTACTACCTACCCTCTATGCGTGTAACGGATCTGAACAACATACCTGAGGGGCTGTATTGGGGACACCGTCCCTGCTTCAATGTGTGTTGGCTTTCGTTATATCGGAAATCATCATTACGAGGATCTGAGTCAACAACGAGCAGAGGCGCTGTATACTACCATTGATAGGCTAGCAGCAGAGCACAGCAAGAGATTCGAACTTCTGGATAGCGAGTTCTTCTTCGAAAAAGTAGATACGGAGGCATATGATGGAGAGTATTGCCAGATGG
This sequence comes from Paenibacillus xylanilyticus, assembly GCF_047246825.1. GTDB lineage: Bacteria > Bacillota > Bacilli > Paenibacillales > Paenibacillaceae > Paenibacillus > Paenibacillus xylanilyticus_B. The sequence continues at coordinate 39,492 of NZ_JBFOLB010000010.1, forward strand.
AATGGTTTGCGCCCATCAGAGTGAACATCTTTTTGAAATGATCAAAAAAGTCCATTGAGTGTGCCGATACTGTGGCATACTCATTTTTGAAAGTAATCACAAATAGATGTTTGTACAGTTAAGGAGAGATAGTTATAAACTATAACGAAGTCGTTGTAATCGGAGATGCCTATTTACTTACAGTTGTATCAGAGTTGTTCGGATTAGAACGTTATGAAATCCAGCGGATTCCGGCACATGATGGAGGGCGGAATGTCGTCTATACTGTGAAAAAGAGGGCGAGGTCGCTAAAATACTCAGAATTGCTTTCTTACCAGACAGGAGCCGAGAAGATTTCCTAGGCGAAGTGGAGTTTGTACGGTATCTATTTGAGCATGGAGGCAGTGTCTCCAATATAATTAGCTCCCGAAATGGGAATCTGCTAGAGGAGATTACCCATAATAACCACATCTTTTTTGTCTGCCTGTTTGAAAAGGCGAAGGGGAAATTGCTTATAGAAAATAATTATCAGTACAGAGAAGGAGCTCCACTTATCGAATATTATTATAATTGCGGCAAAACGCTGGGGCGACTGCATCAAATATCAAAAGGGTATACGCCTGTCCATCACCGGTATAGCTTTCATGACAAATTCAATGCCGAATATATCGATAAGATGATACCATGTTCCTTATCTTTACTTAAGGCGAAGATGGTAGAACTGCTTGATACCCTGGGAGGATTAAGTAGAGACCAGGAGACTTTTGGTATGATTCATTTTGATTACAACGATGGAAATTATTCGATAGATTCTGATACCGGACAAATAACTGTATATGATTTCGATAATTCATGTTTTGGTTGGTATATGCTTGACCTCGCCAGTATCTGGAGAAACGGCGTAGGTTGGATACAATTTGAACCAGACGCTAGCCGTCGCAGAAAGTTTATGGATGATTACTTTGAGTCAGTTCTTGCAGGATACAGATCCGAGACCAATCTTGAAGAGTCGATACTGGCTAAGTTACCCTTATTTATTCAAGTGAATCTTATGGAAAATATACTAGATAGATTCGAATATATGAGCAACAATGGAGAAGAGCCTGAGTGTGATGAGGAACTATCGTATCTCATAAAATGTCTGGAAGAAGATATCTCGTATATAGGTTTTTTTCATGAGATATACTCAAGTGAAGAACCGTTTGAGTATGAGAATCGCAATATTTAGTCTTATTGTTGTGGTAATCCCCGTCCCGTCGTCCTTATAACCAGTTCTGAATGCAGCGTTAGGTTAGGAAATATCGCTTACGTTAATTGATTGAATCTCTAGGAGATGCCAAAACTCGTAAGCTCCTTCTTTTTTATTACTAGTATTCACATATGATGAACCGCATCAATTTAAAAAATGAAATGTTAACCCAAAAATTTGCACGCAAAAATGAGGCAGTCGCACCGAAGGTATTCGGGGGGCTGCCTCGTTTTGTTGAGGTTACAAGTTATAATCAATACCTTCGCTAGCGCCTGTGCGGGCGTTTACGTATATGTGAGATACACCTTCGATCCCAGTGACGGGAAATGCATATATGAGCTTGGCGTTGTGGATTTTCAGTTTTGGCTTACCCGATACGTTTACGTTTGGACCAAGCTTCTCGGAGGCTTGCTCTGCTGTCAGCTTCGGGTGAAGGGGGAAGGTTTTATTGTAATGGGAAAAATAATTAAACGCATTAAAGCTATTCAACGCACCGGTACGGCGATCAAATTTCCATACGACTTTCATCTGCGGAATAGGAACTTGCTCACGGACCGGAATATACGTGAGATAAATGGATGTTTCTTTTATTTCTTTTGCTACTAATGTCAGACGTTCGTCAGACCAGCGAGCCATCCAGATGTCTGCAACCGCGATAGCCTGCTTTAAGTCCATAGATTGCTCTTCAGCTTCTTTTTCGGAGATCGAGCCCTTGCGTGTCACTTGGAGTACGTGTCCGCTTTTACTTAGCGTTGCAACATAGGAGCTGTTCGATTTTCCTTCGGTGTCCGATAACTTGAAATCCATGACTTCTCCGAACTCGGCACTGCTCCCGCCTGAGATGTGGACGATTTGCTTACCAGCTCCTTTATTCCAAGCCTCGCCCATGAAAATTTCTGCTTTGGCCGCAAGCTCCGTAGCCGTATACTTGGTTTCACCGGCGAAAACGGTTCCTGGCTTCGGAGGTATGTAAGGATTCAGGTTGTACAGGAACTCGTTAAAGGCTTTATTACCATACGTGGAGACCGAGTCAAGTTGAGACAAAGCCTCTTCCATTTCAGTTAATATCTGTTGTATATCTGATGTAGAGGAAATAGTAGCTTTCTTTTCCATCTGATCGAGATACGGTAGGGCGGTCTTTGCGAACGTTCTCAAACGCTCAATTTGTTCTAATTGGTCCGGGTTAAGCGAGTTATCTTTCTCACTGGCAGGATAGGCCAAGTAGCTGCTGCCGTCTGAGATAAACGTCTCATATGCCCAAGTTTGAAAGTTCATTGTAACGGATCCGATCCTTACATATTCCAAGATGAGATTAGCATTTTCTATCGCAGATTGAAGTGCTGCTTGGCGATCTGAAATCGTAGAGGCCGCAAGGGACTCCGCAAGCGCATAGTCGAAATCGCGCAGGTAGAACGATTGCATATGCGACCAGTACTGCGTATTGCGCTGTTGTTGCTGCTCCCATTGTTGATTCTTCTGATGCTCCGTATAACTGAAATACGTGCCCGCTATTGTTGTCACACAAAGCAAGCCAATGATAGATTTGGTGCGAACGTTCATGTCAATTAAAACTCCCGTCTATGTCTTCATAATGCTTATCCACTTTAACAAAGACGAGAACTTAGTTTAATGAGTAAATATTACCAATCTGAATTACCAGCCCATTGCACCAACTCTGCATGCATGGGGTTGATGGAAAGTACATAAGAGGTGGGAATAGTAATATTAAGTTTAAAAATTTCTATTTTTGAATGATCTCTTCAGGAACACCTACAGTCACGACTTCAAGTGTTTCATAGTTAATGAGGAGAAACACTTCTGTATCCTTATCTTCTATTAAATGTCCGTATAGCCCAACGTCCGTCCCGAGATCGGGAGGATTTATCTTGTGGCGAGTAAATTCAACATTGAGACCGTATTTTTCTTTAAAGTGTGTTATCCCTGCTTCTATAGCTTTGTTGATCACTTGAGTATTTTCGTGTGAATCAAACAAGAAGCTACAGCCTCCCATGATCAGGACAAAGCAAACAAAAATGAATGCAATAAATGACTTACTTTTACGAATAATGTCCACTCCTTAGTTCTATCATGATATGGGTATATTACTATATTTTGTGTTTATGCGTACATAGAGGAGATGGATGTGACCCCTTAGACGTCTGCAATGATTCACCGGCGGTATGACCCAACATATTCTGCGTCACGAGCAATACGCTTTAAACGTTCGATTAGAACAATAAAGGTACTCTGCGGACCCAATTCATGTAAGGGGATCGGAGTCATTTTGGAATCAACCTGAGAAGGGTTTTAATTCATAGGGCTTGTGGATGTGAAGAAGCTTCCTCCTCGCATTGTTATCATTCATTGTGTGCAGAAGCTTCATAAAGATTGTACCTGAAGACGAGTAGACTCATCTCGTGAAGCGACTGGGCAAGCGCAAACCACCACTCCTAACATTTTACAAAAAAGAGAATTTATTTTGGTATAATAGAGACTTGCTTGTTCATTACCATGTTCAAAGGAGAGTAATAATGAAGTTTCGATGGAAAGTTGCCTTTTATGTCGCCGTGTTCCTGCTTGTCTTATTTATGAGCTTAAATGGGTATTCAAAAATCCTGACCATAGGGGTTGGTATGGGAGCAGCCCTTATGGCGTTTATCATCCACTATTTTTATCCGTTAGCCCTTGAAAAGCGTTTGGATCGTGTGGAGTCCTTTTTACTTATTCAGAAAAGTACGCCTGAACTTTATATGAATTATGTGCTTGCGAATAGATTCGAGGATGAATCAAGAATGGTTATGGAGCAGATTATGAATAAGCATAGGAGTGAAAAGGCACAAGCAGTGTACAAAGCAGCTTATGGGGTTTATCGCAAGGATATGAATGATGTTCGGAAAGCCGTGCCGCATATCCGCTTTTCGGATTACCGTACATATTACGAAACCATATTGTTATCGGAAGATGAGAAAAGTACTAAGGCAAGAGAACGTCCGAAGTCAATCAAAAAGCGTTGGATGAGATCTGCGTTACTCGCCGAAATAGAAATCAAAGCAGGATGCCGGGAAAAGGCCATCCAGCATGCTAGGGAAGCAATTGATGCTTCAAGAGGTGTCCATCGTTATGTCTTACATAAAGAATACGAGAGAATATTGCCGGAAGCTGTTGAGTCTATATGATAAACGCAAAACGTTTAGCCAGCACTATTATGTGCTTCGATGATTTAACCATGAAAAGAATAAAGTACCTTTTGGGGGCCTTATAATGATGATCAAAGAAAAAGTAATACAACAGCTCGAACAAGTGGGTCTAAAAGAATACAGTAATGCTATTGCCAACTGGATTTTCCCGACGGCTCAACTATTCCTGAAGCCTATGTCCGATTCTGATATTTCATTGGGAAAAAGTAAGGTAGGCGGTAATCCAGATCTTCCAGAAGACCTAGCATGGCCAAAATGGAAAGACTATGATATGACTTTTATCTCGCAAATTAATTTGTCAGATTGCCCACAATACATGTCTCTTCCTACGAGTGGACTCCTATCCTTTTTCTACGCTGTAAAACCTATGTATGAAGATATGGAATTTCATCATGATCCTACCACATGCCGAGTGTTCTACTTCGACTCGGACCGTCTCAAAAAATTAGTACGAAGAGACACGCCCGATGGTTTAACTGATTTAGAAAAAATGAAGCCGAACCAAGTTGTATTCGAATCCAAATTCTCAGTACCAGACGCTGAGTCCGCTTATCTGGAGAGCTTGGGGCTCGATTGGAACGGGAACATCGAGGATTTTGAAAAGTATTGGAGATTATTTTTACCGAATTGGAGCACTAAAGGATACATTAACCGACTTATGGGCCATCCGGATCAAATTCAGGGAGACATGCAAGTTAGCTGTGAGTTAACTTATGGACCACATAAGTGGATTGAAAGCAATAACCCAAAGATTCGAGATCAAGTTACACATTCTGCACTTAAATGGCGTTTACTTCTCCAAATTGATTCGGAAGAAGAAAAGACGGGGATGATGTGGGGAGATGTTGGTAGAATTTATTTTTGGATCCATGAAGATGATCTTGCTAATTTATGTTTTGAACGAGTAATTTGTGTGATGCAATGTACGTAAGGTATAAAAGCTCAATAAAAATAATGGGGTAGTTGTGTAACGCGATCGGCTGTTTTTCTTGCGGCAAACATGGGGAGGAGAAGCGAATGGATGAAAGAATTCTACTATTTTTGAATGAAACATATCCTATTCATTTTTATATTGTAGAAACCATAACTAATGAAATGTACCGTTGCCAATCAAACAAGGGTAGTTTCTTTGTTCGAATAACGAACTATAAGACATATCAAGAACAACTGGAAGAAGTGATGTGGACCCATTTTTTATTTACCCAAGGTGTAGGGGTACCCGAGGTCATACCATCTAACAACGATCTACTAATTGAAAAGATAACAATAGATGAAGAGAAGTTGGCCGTTTTATTTCAGTCTGCATCGGGAATTCATCTGCCACGCTCAAAATGGGACGGAACTGCATTTAGACTACTTGGACAACAAATGGGAAAAATGCATCGAGTGAGTAAAGGATACTTGAAGTCTAAAACGATTGTACATATTAATCATTGGTACGAAAGTGATGAATATGATTTTCTCAAATATATTCCTACAGAAGAGAAGTCCATACGGGAGATTGCACATGACGTGGTAAAGCGTGTGAAGGGCCTGCCACAGGATCATTCAACTTATGGTCTAATACATGGAGACCTGTGGCTAGAAAATATCCTCATAGACAATGAATCTAAACTAACTATGATTGATTTTCAAGATTGTGAGAAGCATTTTTATGCATACGATTTAGCCGTTCCAATCTATTCAGCACTTGAGTTCTCGTACTCCGGGGGAGGGAACATACGAGATTATGAACAATCCATTACCAAAGCGCTAATCGAAGGATATAAGGAAGAGAATGATCTCTCTTCTGAAGTGCTTATGCAATTACCGCTATTTCTAAAACTTAAAGAATTATTTGAATATAACTTGATGCATATGTATTGGAATTTTGAAGAGCTCAGCGAGGAACAAGTTCGAATCTTGAACTTATATAGAATTAGGATTGAAAACATGGATGTTTGAGCTAACGGTGGATAATTCTCGAATTTGTATTTGAACAATTTCAGAAACAGTTGGCCGTTGCAGCAGCTACTCCTTTCTTACTAAACCTAATATGCAGTACATTTCTATTATGCAAAAATAGGGTGCGCCGAACTTGCTATGGGCAGTACATACCGCAAACACACTTATTAAAAAAATTTATAACAGTTAACGAGGAGGAAACATGGAGCATTTCACCATACAACCAGTATCTGCAGAAAATTGGGAAGAAGCGATTAATATATCTGTTTTTGAGGAACAGAAATGCTTTGTCCCTTCAGTGACTCAATCACTCGCATATGCTTATATCAAGCCATGGGATGAAGCGTTAGATCCCTTCATACTATCCATACATGAACAAATTATTGGTTTCTTTTACGTGTCGTACACCCCTAACAGTTCAGATAATTACTGGATTGGCGGATTTCAGATTGATGCAAAGTACCAACAAAAAGGGTGCGGAAAAAAAGCCATGGCAGCAATCATTCAATTTTTGAGAGAAAGTCATCCAAGTTGTAACCTCATTTCTTTGACTGTGGAAAAAGAGAATTTTATTGCACAGCGTTTATATCAAGGATTAGGCTTCATCAGTGAGAACCGTTTGAACCAGGACGGAGAAATAATCTACAGGATTAAATTAAGCTAGAGAGCATTATGTGAGAAGAAGTAGCAGTATATTTCTGGAATATATTATCATTGGGAATTACTGAGATGGGATGATGGGCTGTAGAATCACAACTTGAAAAAACTCGGTTCCTACCTCTGCTTACAACTGAACCATCTGCAGCAACAATAATTGCCCCGATAGGAAAAGTACCTTCATCTCTAGCATTTTACGCCGAAGTGGACGCTATAAGAAAAGCCGGAAATGTGATACTTCATCTTGAGAGCAAGAAATTTATCCCTAAGAACGAACTTACCTTATATACTACTGTGAGCCTTGTCCCATGTGCACGGGAACAATTGTGTTGTCTTTGATTAAAAAAGTGGTTTGGGCTGCAAATGATAGGGATATAGGTGCATTTAAAAAATTCAAGGAATTAAATAGCGAATTACCTATTTATAATGATCTGTTCCGCGACATCGAGTTTGTTGCAGCCCCCTACAGGGATTTAGAATTGAGACAAATAAGAATGTTAGCAGAGTGGAATAACAGCCGCGGGTATACCGATACTCATTGGAATGATGAATTAGCAAATGAAACTATCCAATAATAAATGAAACTTTATACATCCGCATCAACGGATCAACTGTGGTATAACTAGTGGATGATAATAGGGATCGTTGCAGAAATGCTAACGGTCCTTTTTGAATACTTTTAGAGATTATGGGAAAGAAAGCTTAGTATTAACTGGAATTCCTTGAAAATGGCGATTTATTTGCTTAGTCTCTATGATTATACAAATACTCAATAATAATATTTTGTAGCTCGTTGCTATACTTCATTTCAAAATAGATAAGGCTTAGTAAGACGGTGATTATTACCAGTAGTACTGTAACTTCAACTCGAAATTTATCTATCAGTAGTTTTGTCCTCCTTGTGGAATAATAGTTCTCAAAAATCTTAAAACTTTCCGGTAATTGAACACGTTATACTTAGTAGATATAAGAATTTTCCATTCTTTAGAAATATTACGTTGAAAGGAGTTTTCGATCCATGAAGAGGAAAAAAATAGTTCCGCTTTTATTTGCAGGAATTGTTGCTGGTTCCATTTTAGTAACGACGACTACAACTGCGGAAAGAGTTGTTGCCCAAACTCCGATAGAGGCAGCAAAGGAGTACTATGATGCTTACATTGCCAGGGATGCAGAGGGAATGATGTTCTATTCAAAAGATATAAACTATTTGGATGAGAAGAGTCGTGAAGAAGGGTATCTAAAGGATTTTAAAACCAATCCTACTACTGGGTATGAAATTGTGGGAAGCAAACAGATCAATAGTCAGGAAGTTGAAATTTCAGTGATCGAAAAATATGCAGGCCAAGGCTACCAGCAGTCACCGCCACTCCCTTATATAGTTTTTAATAGCGACAATGGGTGGAAGGTTTTAGTAGAGCCATTGGAAATCAACACTGCGACAGGTGAAGTGACTAAAGGTACACCGATTCACGAAAGGAAGTATACGGATAATTAGCTTAGCAATTGAACGTGTGACCTGTTCTATGGATCCCACATGAGCGTTTCTACCTTATAAAATGATACTAGTTCTTGATTCTAACGGTAGCATTAGCTTGAGATGGATACGACTTTTTTATCGATTCTTCAATGCTTAAGTCAACATTATCACCTATTACTATGGTTTCATACACTTCAGAATTTTTGACTGTTATCCAAATTGCATCAGGTTCGTTTAGTTCGAGAATTTGCGATACTGAGATGTTACCAGTCTCAGGTATATGCTTAACTACCAATATTTTCAGATCTTCTTTTCGAATGACATAGCCCTCTGAACGATCCCATTTCTCAGGGATGATTGATTCGTTGCCAGAACAACCGATTATAAACAATAAAAGACAAGGTAATACAAATAGACTCCAATTTTTCACTGTACACCTCCTAATGTGTTTTCCTTACTTATTAACGCTCTATCCCCATTTGATGTTGCTTCATAATGGGATCGAACTACAGATATCGATTCATATAAAAATTCATACACCTTGAGACGACATTTCAAATAACTTCTGGGAAGCTCAAGGCGTATGGTAAGAGTGGATAGAATCTGAATGGAAGTAGTTATCCTCTAGCTGAGATATTGTTCACACTAGTTACGAGATTAAATGTGGACTGACAGATATGATAATTACTGAACTTAGTGGTACACAGTTAGGAGATAGTGGAGGGTTAGTATACAATGTCGTCAATAGTGGGTACGAAACTATGCAGGAATTGAAGGGACCCACTCGGGTATAGTTAGAATAGATGGAGTGAAAATCTGGCAAGCTTTTTCAAAATATAGTTATACAATTAGTGCGCTAGGTCTCTCGGGAGTTAACACTGATTCCTCCAATTGATGGCTTTATAATGAAGTGGAAGGTAATGATCATGGCTAAATTAGTGAGTGGGCTCACGCTCGTTTTGTTGCTACTAGTCGCCGGCTGTAGTTCTCAAAATGAACCAACTCAATCAGATGCGGACGTCAGCGGTACAATTATAGAAGTTAATGAACAAGATAATCAAATATTGATTGAACAAGATAACCCAGATGATCCTGCAATGAAACAAATTTGGATAAGTCAAGATGAAAATAGTGAAATGGTTATCGGTGGATCTGCCGAGTCTACATTTGCTAATTCAATAAAAAACAAAAAAGCTGAAGTATGGATAAAAAATCTTATAGCCCAGTCATCGCCTCCACAAGCTCTAGCTGAAAAAGTTATTATTGAATAATAAGAGTTATGGTAATTGATATCAAAAGCCGCGCGGCTTTTTTGTTTTAGAAACCAATTTCTTGTTCTAAGTTGTGGACAAGGCGCCTTTGTGAAAACAACATGAACCAAACAACTCTAAATCTATACCTTGAGATCAATTGGATATGTTAGGATATAGGGGGTTCAACATATCTCGTCAAAGCCCATTAACTTTTAATTCTGGAGGAAACATCGGTGAACAAGTACGGTGAAGTGGCGGTTCGTGCAATCCATTCCATATTAAATGGTGAAGAAACCCATCCACTCTCTGCTTGGAAGAAAGCAGCGTCAATTTCTTTCGGAGAGGGGACATGGGGGCAGCGTAAAGGTTGTCCTAAGAATGCTTTTCTTGGATTATGTGAGAAGGGTTTAGTAAATGGTATACCTCATGGTAATTACTCTGCAAGAAGTGGATCAGAGAAGAATAAATATTACGCTATCCATGCGATTGAAGTCTTGAAAAGCAAACCTGGATTATCAAAGGACAAGCTAGGTTTGTGGAGAGAGGTGTTGAATGGGAAACAAATGTCTCATAACTCACAGATGGATGTTGTGTTAGCATTGTGGAATAACCATATGATAGATCGGAGTAAATGAGTGAACTTCTTAGAAAAATGGCTACATATCATTCGGAATTGTTCTTTTGATAACACGTATAAAATGGCTTGGGCTAAAGCCATTACTGAAATTGCTGTAGAGCAAGAAGAAGCTTTTCCAACGGAAGAAGTAATTCTAGTTGAGGTTCCGTTAAGAGATATTGCAGAAAAGGTACTTCGCTATTATTTTGAGCAAACCATATTCTTTGCTCTTCAGCAAAGTTCAAATCCTGTAAAGCCGCCTGTTATGGTGACAATTGCAAAGCAGCTGATAACCGCTTATCAGGCTCGTACAGGCTCGATGAAACCAGTAAAATGGTTTAGATCTAATATAGAGACCGTATGCAGTGTAGAGTATCAGAAGGCTGTATCTTCTACAGTCAAAGCGCTAAAATCGGATGTAAGTTACCGCTTCTTACGTATAGAAGGAAAAGAAGTGGAAGGTGTTTATCAATATCAGCAAAAAGCGGATAGTCTGTTCATGCAAAGAGGGGATTTACTTACCCTTAAGAGCAATTGTCTCATTGTGTTTGATGCCATTAATTATCGATGGACGCAGATGTTAGAGAACTTTAATCACTCGCCAAGATTGTCAAAGAAAGTACGAATCATTGACGAAGATCAGGTGCGCCGGAAACCACTTGGTAAATTTGCGGAGTTTATTGAAGCTGAGAACCCAGAGTGTCTTTGCTTTTTATGCGGTGAAATAATAGAAGCTGAAACACCTGCGATTGATCATGTGATCCCATGGTCGTATCTGTATTCGGATGATCTCTGGAATTTAGTGTTCGCGCATCAATCTTGTAACAGTAGTAAATCCAATGTGATACCGAGTGAGGACATGATTCTTCGATTAGAAGCAAGAAACCAAGCACTTCTTGACCATTTGAAAGAGAATGCGAAGTTGAATAAGCATGTTTCTGATCTAGACCTAGCAATAGAAAGTAATCTTGTACGCAAGTTCTGGATTTCATGCCAGGGTTAAGAAATCGACAGGAGGTTTTTTGGATGAAGACATATAACAAGCTTGTTCGAGATAAGATACCCCAAATTATTGAAGCAGACGATAAGGAATGTAAGATAAGAGTACTTGATGATGAAGAATATCCGGTTGCTCTAAAGACGAAGCTACAAGAAGAACTGAACGAGTTTCTTGAAGCGAAAGAGAAAAACGAGCAGATCGAGGATTTGGCCGATTTGTTAGAGGTAGTCTATAGTTTTGCGCGTAGTCAAGGTACTACAGTGGAGGAACTAGAGCATATTCGCAAAACTAAACACGATGAGCGTGGAGGGTTTGATCAAAAAATTATGCTTTTAACCGTCCAATAGTTACAATTTTTTTAACACTCAAGTAGAGAGATTAAAAGACAGCAGTTTTCTCTATGTCATTAGTTCTAGGTAGACATCATATTTGTTTCATCGTTACTCCAGCTACACAATGCAATTGCATTTCAAGTCGCTTTCATGCGACTTTTTTTGTTATCTAGGTATTTTTTTCTGTTTATCCATACTCGAGAATAAGATCGAATCCTGAATGCTGATCGACCGTCTATTTGAGTGAGACTCAGGAAATTGATACGGATAACACTCTTAAAAAGTAAATTTCTTGTAATAATTTGGCTTCCCTCTTACAATAAACAAGATAGCATTTGAAGTTCATATACTTGGGGAGGGATTTTTGATGAAACGAACCGGAATGAAGAGATCTTTAGACCGCCTTGGACGCATTGTTCTTCCAAAAGAGATGCGAGATACCATGGGTATTCATATTGGTGATCCGCTTGAGTTTTTCACAGAGGGAAAAGAGTTGATTTTAAGAAAGTATAAGTCGACGATATGTGTGTTCTGCGGAGATCTGAATACAGATACGTACTATAAAGAGCAGTTCATTTGCCGAACCTGTGCACAAGATTTAAAAAACCAAGATGACATTCCTCAAGAGTTCGTTCCTCCAATCATCGAAACTCCCGCATCCTCGGAGCGTACGATTGTTTCTGCTTCTAAACAAGATACTTCTAACGAGTCTATTAAGAGAGCCAGTAGTGAATATCCGCAGGTAAGGCAAAAAACGGCCATTAAACTTCAACAGTTGAAAGAACTTATGGAACAGCAGCCGGATCTGGCTCAGCAGCAAATTGCAGTACAATTGGGGATTAGTCAAGGTCGGATCTCTCAATTAAAGAAACTTCTATAATAGACGTAAGAAAGGCAGGCCATGTGAAGGAATCATGATTACGAAGGATCAGCGCAATCAGGTGCAGCACTTCTATGCGGAAGGCTCATTTACCCAACTGACGAAACTATTTGATTCCTTTACGGCGGGTGAATGGCTGGATTTTGCCGATCAAGCAGGTAAGGTCATTCATATGGAAGTACTTTCTCTATACATAGAAGCGTCTTTGCATATCGGTAACATCCACAGAGTAGAGAGTGACCTGATTCCCTGTTTGAAGGGGATATTCACGACACAGACGGAATCTAGCGAAAATGAGAGCTTCGTTCGGCAGTTGCTTGATATCACCGAAGGAATGGTTTTGGTATTTCAAGAACCCTGTGATAGTTATGCGGTTATGGGGAAGTCGGCCCGTGGCTAGACAGGGGACAAATTCATCCGAAATTGCGGTTTAAAGCAGTCTACACGATGGCTCTGGCTAATCTACGTGAAGGAAACCTGCTCGATGCTCAAGCTAAATTACATGAGCGACCAACTTCTGGTAGCTCATACTGGGATACAATGTTGAAGGATATGGAGAAATCCTTGGGTGAGTACAACATGCTTTACACCGAAGCGGTGCAGTTCCCTTCCCGAAACCGTGCAGCTTTATTGGAATTAACTCGGATGAACTCGTGGATAGGAGATATAGCGATAAGCCCAGATGGATCGATTGGCGCGGTCATGGATTACTCGGGACAGTTGAAGTTGATCCGAATGCAGGATGGTATGGTACTAAAGGTATTGACCGATTACAATACGTTCTTTTTGGGAGAAAAAGCGATGGAGGTTCGGTTAGCATTCAGTCCAGATGGGAAATTCCTTGCTGTAGGGATGGCTGTGGGGCTTGTTGCTGTTGTGGATCTACAGCGCCTGGAGTTCGTCAGGGAGTTAAAATATCCGGGCTTGGATTGGGAGCAACTGGTTCCCAATGCCTATTACGAAGAGTACACTCATGTTTCGTTTAGCGCTTCGGGCAAGTATATTCTGATCATACCTACAGCGGCTCAATATGATCCTCAGGGCGATAACGGTTATTCCATACCAGCTGAATACGGGACTTTCTATATCCTGGATTTTGTTACAGGTGAATTAATCCTCAAACATACCTATGTGGATCGAAAGATTATCGCTAGCGTTTTCAGTCCGGATGGACGATTTCTTGCTATTGGCCTGGAAGGAAAGGAAATAGAGATCTGGGATGTGGTACAAAGCCAGCCTGTGACTTCGCGTAATGATTTTGTGTGGCTTGCACGGGCTGACCGTGTGGGATCGACTCAAACTATGGCCTTCACGCCTAACAGCGAATGGTTGGTGTATGCGGCGCAGAATAGCGAGGTACGTGCTGTCCATGTGGAGGGCCACCATCCGGATAGGTTATGTCATTTGGAAAAGCCGCATACTAGCTGTGCAGTGGCAATCGACTCGAAAGATCGAGTCCTCATTGCGGTGCTTAATTCTAAGGAATCTCTTATGTATCAATGGCAGATCACGGACGATCAGGCTGAGGCCATAACTGATACCCACAATTCAAACGACATTCATCAGATCATGATAGATGAAGAGAGGGACCGTTTGTGGCTGATCGATCGCACTGCAACAGAGCTGTATCACTATTCGAGTGGTAAGAGAGTTCAGTCATGGAATCCGCACAGCTGGTCATATTCCTATGGTGTAGTCTATAACCGGTATGCGATACATAACCCAAATGGTCAAATTCTTATAGCGTACGAAGATCAGGTAGAATTGGGTGTCTAGAACAGCGACAAGAATGGAATGAATGACTCGGAGTAATCTACATATTACCGACCTTGAAGAGAGACACTTTAATATCGCTCGTTTTGTTGAGATCTGGCGAACACTCCGCTTTCCAAGCTAAGAAGTAAATGGGGTGTTAATGGAGAAGTCATCTGGAGAGTCGCCGATGGACTGGCTAATTCACCAGTAACCGTCAACACCTACAGCATACAAAAGACATTGGAAACGAAATGACTCTGCCGGGAGACTATACAGACGCCTGGGAGATCGAAGTGGTGATTTTGGGCATTTGTAAAGATTGTGCAGAAGAGCCCGCAAAAAGGGACTGATGGGGAGTATTGTGTCCGTGAGTTTAGCAGGAGCGGATTTCGACCACCCTATGGGGTTTCATAGGCATCTATAAAGTACGAGAAATAGGTAATAAAATAGACAGGTTTATTAAAGTTGTTGATTCATGGCTCCTGATTTCGATTACATTCAAGTAACTAAGCAACTATATGATAAAAGAAGAAAAAGAAGCGACTAGTTTTACTTGTCGCTTCTTTACTATCTAAAGCATATCTACGAGTTATAGAGTATATTTATTAACAGGGACTGGAGGAACTCTAAAAGAAAATTGTGTAAGAGCTCAAAGTTAAGTTGAATACAATTATAGGATTCCAGTTATCTCACTCTATTCATAGTGGATTGACGTATGTTTTTATAGCAGAATTGAAATCAATAATTCTTCGTCATTGAATCACTTTTCTAAGGTTAAGACTAAAAAGAGGGGGAGTTATTGAATCAAAATAGAAAACCTTATAAGACTGTTAAATCTAGGTAATGGATTTAATACGGACTAGAAAATAAAGAGTCAAGAGAAGGAGTAATATAAGAAAATGGAAATTGTATATATGTGGATAAATGATCCTTTGAGAAGTATGGACGAATGGGAGCTTAATTTTGGTGGACCATGGAGATTTAGTTTTGATCGAGCGTCAGAAGAGCTATCCGTGAAAAAGAATAAGTTACATATTCCTCGTTTTTTTGTGCCAGAAAAACACCTCTCAGAAAATTATTATATTAGAAACATAACAGCATTAATAGGAGAAAACGGAACAGGAAAAACAACCTTATTAAATCGAATTGCTTCTGTTATGTCAGGTGGGAGTACGGAACTTATAGAGTTTTCTCAAGAATACGAAGTGTTACTTATTTTCAAAATTGATGGAGATTTAAGATTATTTGTTGGAGATAAACTGCATGTGAATAATGGTAACTTTCAAGAATCGGGTGTTATGGAAATTCAAAAAACTGAATTGATGACCGAGGATCATTTTCAGGATATGTCTATTGTTTATTTTTCTAATATTTTTGACTCAGCATATGTTCCAACTCCTAATGAATTCAGAAATTTAGAGAATATATCAACAAATTTCCTGATCCATCGACCATATTTTCATAGTAGTTATAAAACAAACGACTTTACTCCTCGTGAGTCTGAAATGATTCGTTACTTAGACGCTGAAAACCAACTAAACTTTCTCATTAGGCATAGAAATAAAGTGGAAAAATGGAGCCTGCCTTTTTCAATGCCAAAGAAAGTAACAGCTAAATTTGAGCCTACAATGATTTTTTATGAACATATGGTAAACGATTTAAGGAGCTATAAAGATGCTTATCAACTTGAAAAAATATTAAACTCCGCTTATGACGATTTAGTCTACAAAAATGATGCTGTCTCTCATTTCACACTTTTAGTGATAATGCATATATATTTTGAAATACGTAACAGCCCCAAAGAAGTAGTCGAAGAAATTAATAAATCTCTGGACTACTATACATATAGTGAGAAATTCGACATTTACCAAGCTTTAGAAATGATCCAATTCATCACTTTGAAAGCAAAAAATTCATTTCAATTCTATGAAACTCTTCAAGGACTATATAAATTTATTAATTATTTGCTTGAAGAGATTGAACAAAAACGTCTCCAGATAGATAGGAAAGGAATTCATATTGACATAAATGATTCGATTAGTGATTTCCTTATTTACTATAGAAACGCTTTTAGACATTATCCATTTCTACATTTTGATTGGCGTGATCTAAGCTCAGGTGAGAGGGCTTTATTTAATATCATTTCCAGATTTTCTTCCGCAATTAATAGTCCATATTCTAAAATTCATAAAAAGTCACACGTTTTAATTTTGATTGATGAAGGAGAATTATATCTTCATCCTCTATGGCAACGAAGGTTGATAAATGACCTTATTGAATATTTCTCTTATTCATACTGTGAGAAACACAGAGTTAACTTACAAATCATATTAACATCCCATTCACCTTTTATTATTTCTGATTTACCGAACGATCATATTGTTTTTCTTCGTAGAAGTGATAACAAAATAAAGACAATGGATGGACTTGACGATCACAAACAGACGTTTGCAGCCAACATAAATACTTTGTTTTCGGATGCCTTCTTCATGAGTGAAGGTTTAATTGGAGAGTATGCCAAAAAGAAAATAAATAGATTAGCGAACTACATTGTGCAGTCAGATACAACTAGTATATTGGAGCATAGAGAAACTATAGAAAAGCTCATAGAACTTATTGGTGAGCCTATTCTACGAAATAAGTTAAGGGCGATGTATTTGGACAAGATTCAATTGACTCAGAGTTCTCTTCATCAAATGGAAAAGAGAATTCTAGAATTAGAGCATGAACTTCTTAAAATGAAAGGAAAAAATGATGATAAAAATTCCTGAAGACAAGATAAGAAGCGTAAAGGATAAACATCTAAGTTATTTTGAATCAACTGGATTGCCGTTACTTAAAGACTTAGCAGTAAAGCCAAGTCGCTTAAAAAAAGAGAGAAAAGTATGGGAATACTTATTGAAGGAATATAAAACAGTTATATTAGGAGAACCGGAACAACTTGAGACAGTTATTACAGAGGTTAACCGGATAAATGGAGGACGTTCTCTCAGCAAGGCAATATCTAGAGGCATGATGACTGTGTTTGACTATGGAAAGTTTTCCGTCCGACAACCAGGAGTCCATGATAATAATTGGGGAGCATATCTGCTCGTGAAAGAACTGAATATATCCGTATGTCCTTATTGTAATCGGCAGTATATTCATGCTTACAGAATGAAATCAAAGTCTAAGGATCGAAAAGCTCAATCTGAGAACTACAAAGAAGGTCAAACAAGAGCAGTGCTCGATCATTTCTATGATAAAGCAAACTTTCCTTATTTGTCATTGTCTCTGTATAACCTTATTCCTTGTTGCAAAGTTTGTAACTCTGACTTTAAAGGGACTAAATCCTTTACTTTAAACAGTTTCCTTCATCCTTATCAAGATGGTTTTGAGGATAAGGTTCGCTTCACGATTAATCCCCCTCGCATAAACGGTACTGATGAGATCGATTTAACCGAGCTACTGCAAAAAAAAGAATTAGAGATTGGCATTCGTTTTATGACAAATGATTCTGATTTTAAACAAAGAGTAGAAAACTCTGTGAATTTGTTTAAGATAAAAGAATTATATAACTTTCATGATGACTACATTACTGAGATTATCCAGAAGTCGTACCACTACTCGTCTGAAGCAATTGACAATTTGCTGGACAATTCTGGATTGATATTTCAAACACGTGAAGAGGTTGCTCGTTTCGTAGTGGGGAATTATGTATTTAATGATGGTCACCATAAAAGGACTCTTTCAAAACTGACAGAAGATATTGTGGAGGAACTAGGTCTTCTTCAAAGGTTTAAAGACATAAGGCTATAGTAATTATTAATGTAGTAATGCCTGTTTATACTTATCTATGGTTTAGACTAAAAAAAATATATTCTTGCAGCACCGTCTTTAAAGAGCAAAACGATGAGGTGAATAGTTAAAGCAAGAAACCTCATGATTCTTTATTATCTAAAGCTTTGAAGTTATTTTATTCATCTCTTTCATAATAACAGTTCCACAACTTTGACTAAATATATACACTTAAAGAAATCGATAGTAACAGTTTAGATTGTGATAAAGAGAAATACTAGTATGTGCGTTGTGCTCTGTCAATGAGAATTTTTAGGTGAAGGTAGTGAAAAGAGAATGATATTTAAATTAATGCCAGTCAATGCTGATCTTAGTAAAGAAGATAACGAGACTGTATATTTAGTAATGGACAATTGGAATGATTGGTTTGAATACCGAGTTTTGCACCAAATGTATTACAAGGACAATCAAGGTGAGGTTAATTACATAGGGCCTTTAAAGTTTGGACAAATTGGAATGAAAGCTAATCAAGATCGTGTTGATCTTCCAGATTATTTTGAAAAACTAAGTGAAGACTTCTTTTCTTTAGGGAATGAGACTTCATATTATGACAATTTAAATCGTTTGGGTGATTCTTTTAGAGATGAATTGCTCAATAGCCTGAATGATATTGCTCTGGATTTGAAGAAATATAGTGAAGTTCGTAAGGAAAGGGTTACAACTCAAGCAGTGTTAAGAGATATAAATCCAATAAAAGTGAAGGGGAAATTCCATTCTTTAGCACAAGGAGACTCAACATTGTCTCACTACTCTTTTAATTATGTTGTTGCTAAACCAGCGAGAGGTTCAACAGAGAGTTACCAAATATCTTTCGAGGTTAATCCTAACTCTAAACCACCAAGCAATATTCATGCCATCATTGGGAGGAATGGTGTAGGAAAGACACATTTATTGAACGGTATGATACAATCCCTCCTTAATAAAAAAATGGAGAATGATGATCAAAGTGGATTTGTTTTTTATCAAGATCGTTTTGGTGAAAGAAAAAAGATTTTTGATAATGTTATATATGTATCCTTTAGCCCTTTTGATGAAAGTGAATTTTTACAAAATAAACAGGGCAGTAAGGTATTACCCGGGTACACTTATATTGGTCTAAAAAGAAAGGTAGAAACCTCAAAAAGCCCAAAGAAACAGTTAATTATAGAATCCAAAAGTACTGAACAACTACGTGAAGAATTTATTAATAGTATGTGGCTTTTACGTGATGTGGGCAATAGGTTGCCATCTAAAAAAGAACGTTTTAAACAGGCTGTGAAAATGCTGAACAGTGACCCAATTTTCATGGAATCTGGTATTGCAGAGTTATTAGAATATTCAGAAGAAGAAAGCAAACTGATGAAAAAGGCACATGATGAAAAAAAGAGAATAGCTACTTCCGATATGCAAAAACTGAAGAAAGACTTTGAACAAATGGCTGAGCCAATATGTAAAAAATTTAGTTCTGGACATAGTATTGTCTTACTTACTATTTCAAAATTAGTTGAGAAATTAGAAGAACGCACTTTAATTTTACTTGATGAACCAGAAACTCATTTGCATCCACCATTACTATCCACTTTGACAAGAATTCTGTCTTACTTGTTATTAAAGAGAAATGGTGTTGGGATTGTTGCTACTCATTCGCCAGTTGTTTTACAGGAGGTACCAAGAGATTGTGCTTGGATCTACAACCGTATCGGTAGAGAACTTTCTTTTAATAGACCAGAGATTGAGACTTTCGGAGAGAATATAAATACATTGACTAAAGAAGTTTTTTCATTTGAAGTTACGGATTCAGGATTTCATAATATTTTAAAAGATGCTGCTAATAAATATACAGATTATGAAGAAGCTCTAGCTCACTTTGATGAAAACTTAGGTTTGGAAGCACGTGCTATTTTAAGAATACTTATGAAATCAGGAGAAAAAGCTGAATGAGAAATTTAAATAGACCAGAGGTACAGGTTGAAGATGTGTATTCTACATGCGTAAGGCAAATTAGAAACAAACAATTGAGAAGAAGGCTAGAAGATTGTCTAAGTGATGTAATTGAAGCATCCGATCGTTTTGCGGAGTTAGCGGAAGAAAGTAAAGTTTACACATTTAAAGACTATTTGTGTGAAAAAAACGAGGTGACCATAGATGAGATGAAAGAGGTTTATAATGGTAGAATGGCTGCAAAAAAGTCAAGAGGAAGAGTTTTTTATGATAAATTAATGTCATCTCCTTTTAACTTTACATGTCCGTTGTGTGGCCAGCGCAAAGTCTCACAGTTGGATCATGTATTACCTAAAGCAGAGTACCCCTCTTTAGTGGTAACTCCAGATAACCTAGTTCCTTCTTGTCCAGAGTGTAACAAGAAAAAATTGGATAAAACGCCGACTTCGAGCGAAGAGGAGACTCTTCACCCATACTTTGATGACTTAGGGTCAGAGCGCTTTCTATTCGCATCAATATCAAGTAGTAAGCCCGCCAGTATTTATTTCTATATTCATCCCAGACCAGATTGGACTGAACAAAAAGCTACAAGAGTAGAGTACCACTTCAAATTTTATGAACTAAATACTCTATATTGTATCCATGTCATAGATGAGATTGCTGCTCAAGCTGCATATTGGGACGATTTAAGCATGGAGGTGCTTAAAGAAGAGATGAAGAGACAAGCAAAAAGTAGGATTAAACACAACCCAAACTCTTGGCAATCTGCATTTTACGAAGGTATGGCTGAGAATGAGTGGTTTTGTAATAAAGGTTATAACGAATTATTGTATTAGGGTGTTCTATCCTGGCAACAAGTATCAAAACATAGTTTTCGATTGACTAAAGAAGAAATAAAAGCGCTGTTTATAGAGATAAACACTTCTTTTGAACAGATGCATTTGATTGTAGTTGGGACGATAAATTAAGACGGATTACTATGGTATGGGACGGTATAATAGCTGGATCACTTCCGTTTGACACAAAAGATCCCACAAATAAATTAAAATTGGTATCCGTTATAAAGTGCCACAATAAAGCCCTTACTTATAAAAGATAATAGTTAAGATTTGTCGTTAATTATAAAAGGGCAGTTAAAGTTATAACATTTTTGGATTGATACGAAAAGTACATTCGTAGCTGGAAATGGGACTCGATTAGAAGGCCCATTTCCATATTTAAAACATAGACGTTATTTTTCCAGTATCTTTGTTAACGTAGTACCAGCCATAAGTCATTGTATGTCCTTCTTCTGTTTCTTTATCTACGATAGCTATGTCATATGCATGAACTATATAGATTTTAATTTCAATGTAATTCACCCCAACAATTTACGGATAAGCTGTAAATCCATCTTTAACCATCTTGACTGCTTGGCTTTCTGTAATATTTAATACTCCGAACGGGTAAATTCGACGGATTCTCATTGTGTTCTAAGCCAAAAACCATTATCACAATGGATCAAATTTAGACATTTATTTTTATTCAATTGGAATCGCATCTGAAGGCGAAAAAGAAAAGATAACAGAATTTTGTAACACTTTACAGGAAAGTTATATAAGCCTTTCAACGACAGAGCTAATGAGTGAACTTGTTTTTTATCATCAAATGATGTATTAGTTACTCGCTCGGGTATTCCTGGAATAAAGAGGACACACCTAATAACTGTTTAATGTTAGGCAATTACCTACTCAAGACCGACAAGGGGAAGCGAAAAGTTATTCTTTTTGTTTTGCTTATACAATAATCAAAACGAAAATTCTCTTCCTATATCGGCGCTATTACCATAAAGAAAATAAGGTACAAAATATAGAAAGACATGTAAGTGGGTTTGAAAAGCATATCAGCGATGCTGCCACGACTAATTGACTTGGCATGTACTCATTCATGTCTTACAGCTATGCAAAAAATGTTTTGAATCAATATAATGATGTAGTTCCATTGATGCTGTATACGGCAGATTAGGTATTAAACAGTAACTAGTTAGCCACTACAGTTATGGAAGCCAGAAATGATTTCTGAGCAATTTTCAAAAGTCCCTTGAAATTAATACTTTAAAAGGAGTGAGGATTTGTTTATACTTTTTGTTTTTTCTTCTGCATCATTCGTAGTGTTTTTAGCGGGAATAATTTCAACATTCTACTTTAAAGATTTCGTTGGGAAAATGAAATTCTTCTCATTAGGATTCCTGGTTTCATTTATAGTTCTTGTTGTCTCTCTTCTTATGATTCCGGAATCTAACAATTCAGTAGCAAAGTCTGTAGTTCCAGTACAGCAGTCAGTGAATACAATTGCTCCAGTGAAGCAAGAACAACCTAAATTGTGCACCAGCTAAGGAACAGATACAAGAGATCCGAGACAGCAACACGTCAAGCTACTCATTAATGGAAATTCCGAATGTGGGAAGCATTATAGAGCCTTGTGTTGATTATTCAGATACCTCCTCTCCACCTGTTAATTCATACTGGTCTTATGAAAATTGTTCAGAAGCTTTTGAATATGGGGTATCAAATATTCGTGTTGGAGAAGAAGGTTACGCGGATCATTTAGATCGAGATAACGACGGAATTGCTTGTGAGCGATAAAGCACTATCCGAAGAAAGGATCCATCAGTACGTTCAATCGTGGAGTGAACTGTTAATTACTTTTTAAAAGACCAAGACCTTCTACTTGTAGATGGTCTTGGTCTTTTATTGTCCTAATAAGCGAATCTAATGTCGTCATCCTTCTGGGTTTTTCTCCAAGATGTGAACTGCAACTCCTGGAATGGAGGATCTAGCGGCAGCGGTAAAATCAATTAGTTGGACATAAAATTGGGAACGCGTCACCGTTTATACTTCCGCAAGAGACGTTACTGTCTAACGCAATCTTTCCAAGAATATCGGATTATCTATTTAGTGTTTTTCTCAACTCTTAGAAATCTTCACTAAGTAGAACGTCATTTATCATGTAATTCTTAAAAATTACATAAAAATATATTGACTAGATGCTTTTAAAGTAATATGATTTAAATCGCAATCGAGTTTTAGTAATTCTAAAGAATTACTTTTTTAGGACGAAGGTGAGAGATGAAGCTTGAAGATGTTGTAACGGTTAGAATCGGAAAAAACCTTTCAAGAGGAAACGAAAAAAATGATCTAACTTTAGTAGCGTATTCATACGAGGATTTACAAAATGATTTAGAGGGCTCATTTCTAGATTTCCAGGCTAATCTGGATGAAGAATACACAGACGGCTATTTAAGCAGTACTGGAGATGTTGTTTTCAGTTTTGTGAGTTCCAAGGCGGGAATCGTAAGTGACCTTAACCAAGGGAAAATCATCAACCAGAACTTTGCTAAGCTCGTTTTTGATCATAGGACTCTGGATCCTTGCTATCTATGCTACGCCTTAAATGAATCCTATTCCGTGAAAAAGCAAATGGCAATTTCTATGCAAGGTAGTATTGTCCCTAAATTAACCCCAGCAATTCTAAAAGAGTTTGAAATCAAGTTGCCAATAATCGAGAAACAACGGACCATTGGTAAAGCTTATTTCACTTTAAAAAAGCACCACGCTTTAGTTAAGAAACAAGCAGAACTTGAAGAGAAGCTTTATTTAGAGATATTGAATCAATTAGACCAACAACAATAGACAAGTGAGGACTCTAACATGGCTGAATTAAACTCCAAACTATTTAGTGCCGCAGACAACCTGCGTAGCAAAATGGATGCATCGGAATACAAAAACTACTTACTAGGACTGATTTTTTACAAGTACTTATCCGATAAGTTATTAGAAAAAGTGGTTGAAATTGCTGATGAATCGAAAGAAGAATACAACACACAAGAAAAACAAACCGAACTGTACAGAAGCTTATTGGAAGATAAAGAAGTGGAAAAGGATCTCATTGATACCTTAGTAGATACATTAGGATATGACATTGGAGCAGATTATTTATTCAACGTATTGACAAATCAGGCTAAACAAAACATTTTTCAGTTAAATGACTTGAATAAAGCGTTCATCGATCTGTCCACGAAGTATGACCAGTTTAATGGATTGTTTGATGATGTCGATCTTACATCCAAAAAACTAGGATCCGATGACCAACAACGAAACATTACCATTACCGAAGTGTTGAAAAAACTAAATGATATTGATGTGATCGGACATAACGGCGATATCATTGGGGATGCTTATGAGTTTTTGATTAGCCAATTTGCCTCTGAGGCCGGTAAAAAGGCTGGTGAATTCTATACACCACATGAAGTTTCTGACATGATGGCTCGCATAGCTGTAATCGGACAAGAAGATAAAAAATTGTTTAGCGTATTTGACCCTACAATGGGCTCAGGTTCCTTGATGTTGAATGTCCGAAACTATCTTAACCATCCGGATAGTGTTAAGTATCATGGTCAAGAGCTCAATACGACGACTTACAACCTAGCAAAGATGAATTTAATCTTGCATGGTGTAGACAAAGAGGATATGCGTTTACGCAATGGTGACACCTTGAACAAAGACTGGCCAACTGATGAGCCATATACCTTTGATTCCGTTCTTATGAATCCACCATATTCTGCCAACTGGTCTTCGGATGATACATTCTTAGATGATTCACGTTTTAACCGATACGGGAAATTAGCTCCTAAATCCAAAGCAGACTTTGCCTTTCTTTTGCATGGGTTCTACCATTTGAAAGATTCCGGAACTATGGCAATCGTCCTGCCGCACGGGGTACTGTTCCGTGGAGCTGCAGAAGGTGTGATCCGAAAGAAACTACTAGAAGATGGAAGTATTGATGCAGTCATTGGTATGCCGGCAAACCTGTTCTACGGAACTTCAATTCCAACAACTGTTATCATCTTGACGAAAAACCGTACGACTCGTGATGTATTATTTATTGATGCAAGTCATGAATTTAAAAAAGGAAAGAATCAAAACAATCTTTCTAAAGAACATATTGAAAAGATTGTCGACACATATAAAAGAAGAGAAAACGTTGAGAAGTATGCTCATGTCGCTACATTTGAGGAGATCAAAGAAAATGAATTCAATCTAAATATCCCTCGCTACGTTGATACTTTCAAAGAAGAAGAGCCTATCGATATGGCTAAGATCGGTTCAACCATTCAAGACATTCGAAAAGAGAAAGAGAAATTAGCATCTAGTCTATATGACATAATTTCAAACATACAAATTAATGAAGAAAATGCTGAATGGGTCAAAGGTGCATTAGAGGTGTTCAATCGTGAAAACTAACAATATACCAGAAATCAGATTTTCTGGATTTACCGGTGATTGGGAACAGCGGGAGTTAAGTGATCTCGCCACTTTCATTAAAGGAAGCGGGTATAGTAAACAAGATTTAAAGGAATCAGGCTCACCGATCATTTTATACGGACGCCTTTACACTAATTACAAAACTTTGATTGAAGATGTAGATACTTTTGTAAAAGAGAAGGAAAACTCCGTTATTAGTTTAGGTGGTGAGGTTATAGTACCATCTTCTGGTGAATCGGCAGAAGACATCTCAAGAGCTTCAGTGGTTGGAAAACCAGGAATAATACTTGGTGGAGATCTGAATATCATTAGACCTAACAAGCAAATTGACCCTATTTTCTTAGCTCTAGCAATATCAAATGGTTCGCCAAATAGAGATATGGCAAAGCGAGCTCAAGGTAAATCAGTAGTTCATTTGCACAATTCGGATTTAAAAAAAATAAACTTGATTTTTCCACAAATTGAAGAGCAGAGAAAATTAGTTGGGTTGAACCTGGAGATTAACGACCTTATCACCCTTCATCAGCAAGAACTAACTACCCTCAAACAAATAAAACAGGGTTTCTTGCAAAAAATGTTTCCGGGAGAAGGGGAGACCACTCCAGAATTTCGTTTCGCGGGATTTACTGGAGACTGGGAACAACGTAAATTGGGAAATACAAAAACAATCTTTACTGACGGAAATTATGGTGAAGCTTATCCGTCAGATATAGATATGAGTGATTCCCTTCATGGAGTTCCATTTTTACGTGGAAGTGATTTAAAAAATGGTTATCTTGACGTATCAAAATCTAATTACATCACGAAAGAAAAGCATAAAGAATTAACCTCAGGACACTTGGAGATTGATGATATTGTTATCGCTGTTCGTGGATCTTTAGGAGCTCTAGGATATACAGGTGCTGATAATATTGGTTGGAATATAAATTCACAGTTGGCAATTATCAGAACTGAGAAAGAAGAACTATTCGGTAGATTTCTGATTCAATACTTTCTTAGTAATAAAGGACAGAAAGAACTGTTATCCAGAAATACAGGTACTGCACTTAAACAATTACCTATTAAACAATTAAAAGATGTTCCCGTACCTATTACTTCTATGAACGAACAAATTCAAATAGGTAATTTTTTTAAACAATGCGATGAGATAATTGCTTTACACGAACGAGAACTAGATGCTCTAAATGAAACCAAAAAGGCATTCCTTCAAAAAATGTTTGTCTAATCAATCAGAAGAGAGGAAAACCCATGTCGAAGATACCGAATAACGATGAGGCTGAAATCGAACGTCGCCTCATTGAAGTACTTGGAGAAGGACATAATCAGTGGAATTATCGTCCAGATCTAAAATCAGAAGAAGACTTATGGAAAAACTTACGTCAAAAAATCACACAAAACAACTTATCAGAGATTGGGGAACATCCCATTTCTGATAAGGAATTTGACACGATTAAAATAGAAATCCTATTGAAAACCCAAACCCCCTTTGATGCAGCTAAATGGCTCAAAGGGGAGAATGGTATAGCTCGGATCACTATTGAACGTGAAGAAGTAGCACTGGGTTCGATGTCATTGGTGCTATACTCTAATCAAGATATTGGCGGTGGAATCTCTACATATGAAGTTGTTCATCAGATTGCGAAAAAAAGGGCCAACATGGATGATCGTGATCGCCGGTTTGATGTGACCCTATTAATTAATGGTCTACCAATTATTCAAATTGAACTCAAGCAAGCCAGCGCGAAAGATGGCGTGTTCCAAGCCTATAATCAAATTAAAAAATATTCAGAGGAAGGGATGTTTCGAAATAATATCTTCTCTACTCTGCAAATCTTTGTCATCTCTAATGAACAAACCACTCGCTATTTTGCCAATGTATTACCTAAATATATGCATAAGAAGTTTATCTTTGGCTGGCGGACAACAGACAATCGGAAGGTGGAGAATCTCTACGAATTTGTAAAACAAGTCTTAAATATTCCGGATGCGCACCGTTTAATTGCCAATTATACCATTGTGAGTGAAGACCAAGATAACAAAGCCTTATTGGTCTTGCAGCCGTATCAAGTCCATGCGATCGAGGCTTTATTTACTGCTGCCATGAAACATCAATCTGGTCATATATGGCATGCAACTGGTTCAGGGAAAACCTTGACCAGCTTTGTTTCTACGAAGCTATTAGCTCGCAAGTCAGGTGTAGATCGCACCATTATGCTCATTGACCGAAAAGACTTAGATAACCAAACAACGACGGAGTTCACCAAATTTGCTTCCGAATTTAATACGGGTATTTCTTCGGGTAGTGCTAGGTCTAACAGCTTGATTGTCGGAACCGGAAGTTCGAAAGAGCTGAGTAATACGCTATTATCTGATGCCAATTCCAATATCGTGATTATCACGACTCGCCAAAAATTAGAGGCAGCCTTACGTTATGCTCAGAGGCAGGAAGAGCAAAAAGGCACCCAGCGATTCAAAAAACTGTTGGGACAGCATATTGTTTTTGTCGTAGATGAATGCCATCGCGCGCTCAGTTCAGAAGGAATGGATGCGATCAAAGGGTTCTTCCCCAATTCCACATGGTTTGGTTTTACAGGTACGCCGATATTTAATGAAAATAAAAAACAGGCAAAAGGCCAATTGGCTCGCACTACGCATGATCAGTATGGAGAAGTCTTGCACACGTATACGATTAAAAATGCTTTGGATGATGGGGCTGTATTGGGATTTCAAGTAGAACATGAGGATACGATTGAACCTACTTCATTAAATAATCATATTCATAAACAACTTCGGATGAAGTTCCCTGATGATAGTGATGATGATATTAATGAACGAATCGATCAGATGGAAGGAATAGAGAAAGAATATTATCTTGATCCTTCTATATTTGAAAGTGATGCACACATCCACAAAGTAATCCATAAGATCTTCAGGCCCGATAATGCCTACATCAAGTTTGATTTTCAAAACGGGAGGCCCCAAAAGTCTGCTATCTTAACCACAAGCTCCATTGATATGGCCAAACGGTATTATCAGGCGATTAAAGAGATAACTCATGATCCGGAGTGGTTAACAAAAGAATTTGCTGGATATCCGATTCGAACGGGCCGTACAATTGAAGACCCAGACTTCCCTCGGATAGCCATCACCTATTCGATGCAGGAAAATGAAGAGAATGCCAAGCAAATTCAAGATGAGATGAAAGGAATCATAAAGGATTATAACGATTACTATCGTACAGCTTGGTCTATAGAGGATATTGAACGATATAACAGTGATATCAATAATCGGTTAGCCCGTAAGAAAGCAGAATTCAAACAACTCGGTAAACAAATTGACCTGGTCATTGTTGTAGATCGCTTGTTGACTGGGTTTGATGCCCCAACGATCCAAACGTTATTTGTAGATCGAAATTTGAGTTACGCCAATTTGATCCAGGCTTTCTCTCGGACGAATCGTACCTACCCAGCCAAGAAAAAAGGAATGATTGTCACCTTCCGAAAGCCTGCATCAATGGAGCAAAATGTGAAGGATGCTACGAAGTTGTATTCACATGCACAAGAGGAATCCACTCTTGTTTATCCAACTTATGATGAATCCAAGAAACGTTTCCAGAAGGCTCAGAAAAAGCTAACCAAACTCGTTCCAGATCCAAGTGACATCAACGAACACTCCGCCCTAGAAACCCGGATTGAATTTGTGAAGGCATTCCAGGAGTTAAACAACGCCTTTGAAGCTTTGGTAACCTACGATGACTATAACGATGAAATGGAGAAATCTACAATACTTCAAGAGCAAGCAAAGACTCTAGAAGAATACATTGGTATCTATAACACGGTCAAAGGATCGTTAATAGTTGAGAGAGATAACGACGAAGGATCCGTCCCCAACTTTTCGGAAATTGAATTCTATGGAGATAATACCATTAAGATCTATGATATTGACTCAACCTATATTGACCGATTATTAGAATCCTATCTAGCCAACAATCAGAGTATTCGTGACGAGATCGAAAAGGCTCTCCAAAAACTGAAGAAATCAGAAATTGTTAAAGGCGTATACCGAGCAATTTTAAACGCGATTGACACCAAAGAGGTAGACGCAGAGGAAGATATTCTTGTAGTGAAGCGGAGATTCTTCAAGAACGCTCGTAACGTGGCGATTCAAGAATTTGCACAAACTTGGTTTGTGGAGGAGAATGAACTTTATTTATCTGCGGTTCAATATGTAATCG
The DNA here is from genome assembly GCF_047246825.1 of Paenibacillus xylanilyticus. Taxonomy (GTDB): domain Bacteria; phylum Bacillota; class Bacilli; order Paenibacillales; family Paenibacillaceae; genus Paenibacillus; species Paenibacillus xylanilyticus_B. The sequence goes on from NZ_JBFOLB010000010.1 coordinate 69,125, forward strand.
GTATGGATCCGATCCCAAATATCGGAGGTATTATTAATAGCAAACAGTTTGATAAGTATAGAGCCATACATCCAGATGCCAAGCCATTGAAATACGCACCAGAGATGAAACGTCAATGGAAATTTTTGCTAGGTGAAATCATTGTACCGTTGGACGATGAGTTGCGCTAAATGTCATTACTTCAGATAGTTAGTCCTTGTTCATAAAGTTAACCGCAGCCGATTAAAAATAATCGGCTGCTTTTTTATTGAACGGGTCTGCCTACTAGGGTATCATTCACCTTACATAATTTTACTATCAAAACGAACCGATGATAATTCAAGCATAAGGATGATTCAAATTTTGAAACAGCTGAACTGGAGTTTTTTAATTAACTCAATCGTTTAAGTTCTTTATCCATTTGAGGCTTAAACTCTAAGAGAACTTTACTATACACTGATGATAATTCACTAATTAATTCTGTAACTTGATGAGCAGAAGTGCTACTGGTATCATTCAAATAAATTTCACACATTGATTTTGCTAAACTGAGGTTTATGTCAGAACCTTCACCTTTACTTCTCGCTATTACCCCATTATAAGTTCTCCAGCGATCACTATAATTCACCATATCATGAGAGTTAATTAAAGCCTTATCAAAGCATGCATTCAGAGTATCTGAAAAGATATTGTCCCCGATTATCATTTCTGAAGAAGAGGTCATAATGTAAGATAACAAGAATTTTAGCTCTCGTTGTTCATTTGATAGATCTGCCTTAGTTAAACCTGTTTCAAATGCATCTATTCCAAGTAACGTTTGTTGCCCTAGGTTTTCACCAACTTTAGCTGTAGAGTCAAGGAAATGTGGGTTTGGTGTTGCATTACTGTTAGCAGGTGTAGCATGAACTTCTGAGATATTTTGCCCTCTGGCTAGTATAAAAGCTAAAAAAGTAAGAAAAGCAAAGCCTCCAAAACCTGCCAAAATAGAGCCCCAACCCCATTCAGGATAAAAATATATAGCCATTGCTATTCCGACTAAAACAGAAACTCTTGATAAAAATCTAGAGAATCCCACAAACTTCCCCCTCCTTAACATTATACATTCATAAGTATCATAGTTATCTTGGAACTTGTCCAGTACCAATGTGTTATACCGAAAGGAAAAAATATATGCTCCTTATGAGACACAACAACTACTAGATACATAACATTTTTTCAAAGATTTATGTACACATATACGTTTAAGTGCATTAGTATATTTTCAGGTAATTACAAAGCTCACTTTTATCTTGCAAGGTCTCACATTTCAGACAAAAGACTGCCGTTGGCCATCCCAAATGTCACAATGCTATGAAGCAACATGAATAGATTTGCCAATTGAATCCCACCAGGGTTATTACATACCATGTTTTTTTGACCTCAACGAATTTCGGGGGAGAACGTCTCGTAGATACTGGTTGGGGGAGGACTGGCTTAACTATTCCAATCAAAAAATAGAATAGCAAAGAATTACCTCAAAGTCAGTAAGTTGCTTAAACTTTTTAAATCAAATAACCGATAGTAATATAAGGCCATAGAAAGATTATATAAAAGGAGTTAATAACATGCTTATCTTTAATGATGGGTTAATTGATATTCAAGATTTTTCGGTTAAAATGAATAAAGCAGTAAATATAATGAATAATGAGGGCGATTATAGTACTGCATTTAAAATATTGGACACTCTTATAATAGAAAGCATGAAACATCTAAAACATGAATCTAGTATTAGCATTTCAGATAATATGTATTGGGAATGGGTTTTCGAATTAATTAGTGACTCAATGATAAACTTGTCTGTTTGTATGTTAAAATGGGATGGCTTTAAGTTCAGCAAATCAATCGAAGCATTATCTATAGCTGCTTGTAACTGTTACCCATTTAAGGGAGAGAAGCTTGAAGCCCGCATGGATGATGCTATTCAGATCTATACCATAGCAATTAAATATCAAGGAATAGTGCTTCAATCAGATCCAAAAGAATTGATTAGACAAAGGTTACCAAAGAACTTTACTGAAAGATGTATGAAAATTTTGGATCTTTATGATCAAAATGTTCGATAGAATAGAGAGAGTTTGCCTTTAACATCCCTTGCTTTGTGATTTGGAACAGTGATATTGATAATACAAAGGGAGCCAATTGCATTATGCAATTAGCTCCCTTTGTATTATCAATCCTATAATCCGTACCTCACAGTAAAGCACTGAATCACGAAAGGACTACTGTTCGGACCATTCACCTGTCGCAACGTTTATATAGCCAAGGTATATCTTCAGGTTGTTTGCCTCTGACGCTTTTATTGTCATTGATTTCTCTATGTTTTGAAATTTAATAAATAATTGATAATAATCATCTGTATCAACATTAAATGAGAAACTACCTTGGGAATCGGCGTTGAACAAGCCGATTATTTTACCAGATGAATCTGATACTTGTATAGATGCATTTTTAGCACCAAATAGATTAGTTTTAGTAGCCCCATATTCTCCTTCGCGATCTATTTCTTGAAGGAATGTGTAACCTAGTGTGTTTTGGCCATAATCTACTTTATAGTCCAATCCAATTGCAACTGTTCCATTGAATTGTGTTGTTGATTGTGCTGATGTCTTCATATCCGAGAAATTAAGAGACAAACCTTTCTCTTGTATCGTTTGAAATACGGCGATACCTAAGATAGCTAGGAAAAACAACAAGACACATAAAAGTAAAATTTGTATTGCTTTTTTCATGGTGCGCGACTCCTTCTTGTTGTTAATAAATGTGATACAAGTTTGTATCGGAATATAACTAGGTAAAGCATTTTTCAAGATATAATCAACTGAACTCCATTTTTATCTTTATTGTGGAAGTTTAGCATCTACTGACTTTGTACCAGAGATAATATCAGAAACTAAGGCCTGTGCGTTGTTACTATAACTACTTAAACTCCCTGATGGTTGAATAGCCAAATCAATATATTTTTCATAGTTGTTATACAAATCAAAAGTTTCGTCATAAATAGCCTGATAATCTTGAGGAGGTAAAGCCAACTTTTTAATTGTATTACTTACTTCGCTTCTGGCCTTTTCTAAAGTCTCTAGATCACCTTGTTTCTCATAGTACTTTTCAGCAACTGCTACAGCTACGCTAAAATCGTTGACTTTAGAAAAATCATTGTCTTCCAATAGTTCACTATAATGGACCTCACCAATAATGGGGTTAATGGTAGCATTGCTTACGTTCAATGCTTCAGCAAATTCCTCTAAGTGAACTCCGTCTTGTATAGCTTGCAACCACAACTTAGAGTATGTCCCTATGAGTTGCTCTGCGACTGCTGATGATGAAATGATTTCAAGATTTATTGATTTAACACTTTCTACGTATTTTGATTTAGCTTGATCGACCTTACTTTTAGCATCCTCATTATTCGGTTCTTCATTTAATGCTTTCTCATATGCCTTGAATGCTTCTCCATACTGCTCATTACTAAACTTTTCATCACCTTCTGAAATATTTAGTTTGAAGGTTTCTGACGTACAGCCCGTCAGTAGTACGATAAGCACAAGAAGTGCAACAGAATATTTTAATTTCATTATTTGCTTTTCTCCCATATATCGGTATTAGTGTAACTAATGTTTTGCTTCTGCACTTGCTTGTTCTTCGATCACTTATTATTGATCCTGTGATTAAAAGATCCAATTATCAAATCCTGAATTAACCGCTTCATCAATTGTTTGTCCACTCATAATTCTACCTTATTGTGATTGCATTACACGGTAGAGAATTGTAGCGATTCTCAGCGCGGGTAATCGGCTGCTTCGGCATGAATTGACCAGCTGCGTTCACTGACATAAATCCCCGGATGGTGATGTCTGTCAGAACGGATGCTTCGAGTTAATCAAAGCCAGCCCAGAAGGCGTATACACCGTTTTTGTATTCGTCAGCGATTAAAATCGGCGTCCAGTCGCTATCGGAAGAATGTTCCGTTTTGCACTGGCCACACTCTTCTTGACGTCCTTGATTGCGCTAACAGTCTAAGAGATCTCTGCATCAGAATACCTACTCGTAGCTGGGTATGCTCATAACTCCCAGCGATTGAGGGCTTTGTTCGGATCGGTAGCCTGGTAGTTAGGAATATTGTAAGTGGAGTCTAGTTTGATTCGTTCCAGTAGGATGTCAAGTTCCTTCTTGGTTACGGTCTTACTTGGCTTGTACGTTCTTGATGATGCCTTGATCTGTCATGTCGCTGATGGCCTCAGTAGCCCAGGAGTATTTAACAGGGGACACATCCTCAAAAAATGCTGCTGAAGCAGGAAGAGTAGGTAGCAGCAAAGATGAAGATAGGAAAAGTTTAGATGTTTTTTTTCATTGTAAGTGCCTCCTCGATGTGTGTACATTATTATTTATCGGTTATAAGACACAAAAAAAAGAGAGCTTTCAGCGCTCAAATTGTAATATTGAAAATCCACGATGTTAACACCCAGCTATAGTTCCAGCGGAGCTCCAGATTACGTATGAAAACAACTTTTGAACTGTTATTTCTCAGAAATATACACCGTGTAGCTACACCCTAATACTTCACACAGTATGATACTTGGTTAATACTCGTGAGCCCGTATTTTCTCGTGAATATTCTCAAATATCCTCCATTATGTTTAAACGGTTTTTTATTTCAATCGTTTCTAAACTAAATAAAAATGGATATCTTTAAGGATAAGTTAGGGATCAAGGATTAGAATACCAATTAAATCTAAATGACACGGTATATTGCCTGCTCATAGCACTAGAGGCAGAAGAAGGAATTTTCATTGTCGTAACACAAACTGCAGATCCTTATAGTTATGTATTTCTTGTTCTTCATTAAAACCAATCAATCTATACGGATATTACTTAGGCGGCTAACTTGCTCAGTAATAATAATCGAAAGAAAGAAAAACCCTATAGGCACAATGAGTTGGAGAGAAGCTATCTCAGGATACGGATCATAATATTTGGTCTCAAAAGCCCAAATCCACGTGTTTAAAATATACGTGTTTGCACGTGGTATATCTTCTAATCCTGCCCCTCCGCGATGTTTTACCACCTACCTACCTGCTACTTCCCTCACTCTACATAACTTTCACTATCGATCGATACTCCACCTAGCTCATCCACTTCATCAAGCCAATATCCTATTATCTAGTTTCTATCATTTAATCTATTCCCACATATCTAGTCACTGATAACTCAAACAACATAAATTACACGCACCAAGTTACATTATTTACCAAACCATTCCCTTACCATTGTGACCGGTTTTCGCGAGCCAGCCACACCCCCATTCAATCAAAACTGCTACTTGATCCGTATATAGAAGTAGATTTGCATACCTGATATAGATCCGTACCTAGCCAAAGAATAAACACGGATCTAGTAACTAATCATGCGTCTAAGTCACTAAATGAGTTTTCTAGATCCAGACAACGTATGGGGTTGAAAAGGTGAGGCGAGGTAAGAAAGAAGAGGGGCATGATGCAGAGCGCGGAAGGTATAAGCGTGTAAACACGTAAGTTGAGGACACGTAGTTTATGGTATAATAAGGTTAGATGTTGGTGGCTGTTTGCTGGGCTGGTGGGTTGTTTGGGTTTCAACGTCCCCTACCCTACCGAGGTTGCTTGCATATGAAGAGTGATGAAGCACAGGTTCTGACAATAAATGAATCTAATGACCAAAGGAGTGTATGTTCGTGGGTGAAGACTTAGAAGAAAATAAAAGACAAATGTACTTGGTTAAAAGACTGGATAAAGCAGCGGTCCCAAACGAAGTGGAGGTCACTTTTGATCTTGCACGGCTCCAATTATTTCAGGGATCTGGAGAAATCAGATTGAAATTTAGTGAGGTTGAAAAACCTTCATTTTTATTCTTTATTTATATGGATAATGAACTTGTTATCGAAGAGATTTATTCTTATCGAAAGAGGATAGGACATGGCCGGATACTGCTTGAATCTCTGATCGATCTGATCCAAATTTATAACATACAGGTGGAAGACTACAATAAACACTCCAGCAACGTGAAGTTTAAACAAATTACAACAGTCACGGGGACCATGCGTGAGGGTGGGGGTATTACGCATGACGGACTGAAGACGTTTTATAGCAAATGTGGTTTTCTTAAAAATAACAGGCTACTGAAGGAACTGAACTAAAGATACCTTTGCTGTTTTTTGTGGAGTATCGTTGTTACATCCAATGAAATGCAAAGCCAGTTGTTTGGCTGATTCTGCAATACATAACTAGATTAGGCGAAGAGCAAGGAAATAAAAACGATGGAGTGTGCTGTATGAGACCTGATTTAACCAAAGATTTACGTGTAGAGCATTTTAAAGATTTTTATTGGTTAAAAGAAGAATTACAAACGTTTTGTCGAACACATGGTATACGGGCATCTGGCTCTAAAATGGAGATTTCAGAACGAGTTGAAACCTTTCTACGGACAGGGGAGATAGAGCTTCCTGCACGAAAGCCAAATGCACGTAAGAAGAGAGAACCTCAAGTTGAGTTAAGTTTGGATACCTTGATTACGGAGAACCATCACTGCAGTCAGCATGTAAGAGCGTTCTTTCAGACGGTCATCCCTAACTTTCATTTTTCAACTTTTATTCAGAACTACTTCAAAACTCATATCGGAAAGACATATCGTGATGCTGTAGATGCATGGGCCGAGGAAGCCGAGCGAAAGAAAGACCCTGCATATCAGAAAACGATTGCACCTCAATTTGAATATAATCAGTTCATTCGTGACTTTTTTGCTGACCCAAAAAATCAAGGCAAAACACGTGAAGACGCGATAAAAGCTTGGAATGAAACCAAGAGTCTACCTGGTAGCAATAAATATACCTAATGGCACAATAAAAACAAATGACTACTAATTATACTGGAGGTAATTACTCATGCGTGAAGCTGTTCCTAAAGTAGATAAGCTGTCTTCCCTTGGTTATGTCGTTAAGGTTCAACACGTTATCGATTTTTTAGTGCTCGCTGAGCTGCAGTCTGGACGACGGTTTGGTAAAGAACTTGATCAAGTGATTACCAAGACGTTAAAGGGTGTCGGCGTGAATGACTCCTACCTCTCTCAACGGCTTAAAAAGCTTGCTGAAAAAGGTCACGCCCATAGTTACTGGGATAGTGATAACCGCTACTACCGCTATTATGAGATTACGGAATCTGGGATGGAATACTTTAAACAATTGCAGCGAGATTTACCGGAGCGCGTCGCCCTGGCACAGCGGGTATATAAGGCATTTGACTCTACGTTGAAAAAATTCGAGTAAAGAGTACCAGCTGTATCTAACCAATAGTGATTAGTAAGCATTACCTTACCAGAAATAATGAAATCAAATAAGTCTGCCTTGTTGAGGCAGACTTATTTGTGCGATTAGTTATCTATAAGGAACATTGGGTTAGCATTAACAATGAAACGCATCTATTTGTTTTGCATCTATTCCAAAATAAGATGGGAAAGGTGATCCTGGTGGCCAAACATATCCTGCAACGGATGTTGGTCCAATAAATGTAGGATAGAACCACATTTGATTTCCATTACTAAGCCAAACATATGTCCACTTGTAGATACAACCAAACATACTCGGTGCATCAATTGCATAAGCTTGCGGTGGCTTTACAGGAATGTATGATGGAGGTTGTGTCGTTGGTGAAGCTCCTTGACCAGCTGATTGCTGAGGCATTTGTCCCGGAGAAGAACCAGGGATCATTGGGGTCACAGGCGTCGGATAATAACCGGGAAACTGACCCGGAACCATCGGTGGCTGACCGGTGGGAAACAATCCTGGAATAGGAAGCTGTCTGTGCATATTATGCAGAGCTAAACTATTCAAATAACAGTCATAACAATAAGGATAATAATGCATATCAATACCTCTTTTCAGATATTTTAGTCGTAAACCAACATTACTGAATCAATAGCCTTTATTGGTCGTTCAGCAATTTATCTCCTTACCCAATGATTTCCCTCAACAGTTACCCCAATTCTTAGTTAGGTTATGGTCAGCAGCCCAAATGTGTGAATGCCGAATCATAAAATGTAGTCGATTATGTCCTACACTTGTCGTCGGAAATTTAATGGCAACACTCTGAGATCCATTGTGAGACCTAACATATGATATTATTATCTAAGTAATAACATACGTTCTAAGAAATACTAGACTGGTTTAAGTGGATCATTACTTACCTGATGAGAATGGTACACTTCATTCTATATTGAATTTATGTGGATGAAAGGAAAGATGCGAATGGAACGGGATTACAAGGATATCGTAGCTGAATTGAAGAAAACCTTTCCTAAAGACACGGTGAAATTCCGAAGTGATAACCATAGACCGTATATCCCTAATCAGGTGTATACGGACCGGGTGGAGTCTGCTACAGAGAGCCGTTGGAACCTGGAGATTAAAGAGCTCGAGATTAATGTACCTCATCGATTCGTGAAATCGATCGTACAAGTGCAGATTGATGCTCATTTCCGAGATGGTTATGGGTTTGCCGTCATCCCTGGGGACCCTTCCAAAGAACCTAGTAATATTAACACCGCCGTAGATAAAGCGGTAAATGAGGCGTTTCTGACCGCCTTAGATAGTTACCAGATGGGGTGGAGGGACCTTGCACCTTATAAGATGAATGATTGGGCGGGGAACCCGGCTCTAAAGCATTTATTAGAGCAGGCTAGCCCTGGCGAACAAACGGTAGTGTCTCAGCCTCATATGAGGACTCACCGGCAGTGTTTGGTCTGCGGAAAAGCCCTTACCGAGGATGAATGGGATCTGCTGGGACAGGTACCTAACTTAAACCGAGACAAGATGACCTATTGCTTTGAACATTTACCTAATCACCTGAAACGTAAAATCGATAAAGCAGTACTTCAACAATTTGAGAAGAAAAATTCAGACGCATAAAACCGTAGAAGAATGTAACGTGAACGGGATAACGTAAAGTACATATAGGAGGGTATGACTTTTGCTGAAGAAGTTCCGCTTCTGGCTTTTCTTTCTCAGTTTGTTGATATGTGTTTATAACGCAACTGGATTAGACGATAAAAACTTACTTTTATTTCTCACCAGTCCACATCTCTTGTTGTTAGTAGATTACTCCCGTTATATTCGAGCCATCGGCAACGAAGAGATTCAAATGTTGATATGGTATGTGATTAACGTCATCGGTTGGTTTTTGATTGGCTGGCTTATCGATAGTTTAATTACAAAACTAAAACGAAAATGATTCGAAGGAAGCCGCAAAGAATGAGTAAGGTATCATTGTTAGGTTAGCAGAACATGGGGTATTTCTTCGGGCAGGATCCTAGATAGATATTTCTTGTTTATCTCAAGAAGCGAACTAGACAAAGTAGCCTAATATTGGAGGGAAATTATGACAAAGCAAATCAATCTTTATGTAGACGATCTCAGAGACTGTCCAGAAGGCTACATTGTGGCTCGTACATATGATGAAGCCATACATATTCTTCAAACAAGCGAGGTTAACATTCTCACCCTAGATCACGACTTAGGTGAGGATGTAGATGGAAATGAGTTGCATAACGGGTATGACCTAGTGAAGTACTTTTGCGAACATGGTTTGAGGGCTAATAAGATCTATATGCATACCGATAACCCAGTTGGACGTAAAAATATGTATGAAACTCTACTTGCTGCTCAGCGAAGAGGGTTTATTAATAAAGATATTGAGATTTATCATTATCCGATTACATTAAATAAGTACTCCGGTTAACTTAAGACTGATGATATTCTTTTTCGTACGAATCACACTGGATGGACATAAGGAATTAACGCATCAATAACTTCCCTCTTATCCACTCCAAAAATGAGGAGATAATAAATGATTGATATACAGAGATTATACGAGAAATACCTGACCTTAGAGATTCCCAATCCTTTCACATTAGAACAAATTCATAACCGGCTAACTGAAGCCTATTATGCTGAACAAGTAGATCTCAATGTCTTTTCAAGTTTAAGGTTTGATCCTGAAGCAGGCTTTGATCAAGCTCTTGCTGCGTATATTTTCAAAGATGAAAGAGGTATCCAGAAAATTTTAAAACTCAACAACGACGAGGAGATACACGAACCTTTCGAATTTGCCTGGATCATTAATTCAACACTTCAAGGTTTTTCTCACATGTTGGTTCTTGAAATCGATGTGCTTCGAGGAAAAATAGAGCAAGAGGAAATGTATTTAGGAAATCTTCATTTCGAGGAGTACTTAATTACGCTCTATTTGACGGGACACATTCAATTTGGAGATGACCTGTTCATTGACAAGTTGATGGCTCGTTTTCGGGAGGGTTACCGATTACGTTACTTTGGAATGCAAAATGGTGACGAGAAATATTTATATAAATAACTAAAGGTTGTTTTTAGATGCTCTTTCGTCAGAACGGAGGGGAAGGAGCCATCTTCTATACATGACTGTACAACAATTCACTCAACTTCTCGATAAGATTCTTCAAATGAGGAGCTCGAGATAGAGCCTTCCACCTAGACTATTTTTACCGTCACGATGGGGCATCTCGAGCTTAAAGAGAATTCTTATAGTAGGCCTTTACTCATTGGACTTTCTCAGTCACTTGGCGATATTATTAAATCACTATACAATTCCACAGATCATGAAGATCATGAAATCATCAATCTAAAATCTTCCGCTTTTCGTTTTGAAATTCTTCGTCTGTTATAAACCCTTGTTCATTCAATCTGGCGAGTTTTTCTAACTTGATTACAGGTTCAAGCTCACTTCTTGAAGGCTGGGAGTTTAGCATAATCAAAACTTGATGAGGTAACGTGCGTTTCATAACTCTGAATCCATGTTCTGTTGCTACGGCAATCCCTTCATCATTAGGAAGACAGTATCCTCCAGGCTGACAGGTACCATTGTCTCTAACTAGAATTTGACCTAATAAACCAATAGCTACCCACTCGGGGCGCTTCAGACGGGGAACATATTCTTGTGTTGGGTTCCAATCAGGGTTAACTTTTCTTTGCTTTTCAACGTAAGCAGGGGAGACAGGATTTCCTTCCTCATCTAATTTAGCAGGGATAGTCACATCTTCATAATAAGCTCTTCCCCACTCATCCGTCACAAACTTGCCTCTCCAATGCATTTCTTCACCGTTTCCAAGAACACTGGGTCTCGCACTAGACACACCTAAAATATACGAGTCATGACTGTTTGCCTTACGTATTTTTTCACTGGAATTATCAAATGTGACAAAGTATCCTACATCTATAGGGGTGCCGTCTACCGACTCAAACATTTCAGCGTAATCAGCACCTCCAGGAACAAAGGCACCATCTACAAACATATTCCCACTTGAAGCTAGCCATTTTGCTCCAATTCCACGTGTTGTCGGAGACGTTCCATTTCCAATAAACCACGAGAAAGCCTCTTCTGACGTTCCGTAACGTCCCATGACATGAGAGCCTGGATGGGCTGCAAGCGTAATACTATTTAGCCCTTCGGTATGGGAGGCAACCCCATTCGCTATAGTTGCTTGACCTTCGGCGTGGGATGCACTGCCTACGGCTTGTGTTCGAGTAAATCCCGTAATTGGTAATGAAACAGCTTCTCCTTCCGCATGAGAGGCAAAACCGCTAGCAATACTTGCAAATCCTTCTGCGTGAGCGGCTTGGTTGCTAGCAATCGAGGCATTACCTTCCGCATGCGCAAATGGACCACTTGCTTGTGTAGCGACTCCTTCGGTATGAGAACCGATCCCGCTTGCTATTGTACCTAATCCCTCGGCATGGGAACTATCTCCACCCGCGGTGTTTGGACTATCCCCTGAGAACGAACCTCCGCCCTCTACATGTGCAGCTCTCCCCGTAGCAGTATTACCGATGCCTTCGGCATGAGAGCTATTTCCAGCTGCAGTTGTATTATTCCCCTCAGCATGGGCATTCGCACCATTAATAGTAGTTTGCGTATTCAAGCCTTCGGTGTGTGAGTTTTCTCCAAGGGCTAGTGTAGCGTTACCCTCTGCATGAGAAAAACTACCGTTTGCCTCTGTCCCGGCACCTTCGGCATGAGAACTCGTACCATTGGTAACAGTGGATGTTCCTTCCGCATGCGAGTTATCACCATTCGCTGTTGTCAGAGATCCTTCCGCATGAGAAGAGTCCCCGTTTGCCGTTGTATTTTGTCCTTCCGAGTGAGAGCCGAAATTGCCACTTGCCGTTGTGCTAAACCCCTCGGCATGAGAAAAGCTGCCGCTTGCTTCGGAACCAGGGAAGAGAGTAACATCGTTAGTCCCCCCCTCGGCATGAGAGGCGAATCCACTTGCTCTGGTTTCTACACCTTCCGCATGAGAACTCGCACCACTTGCAATGGTTGCGTTTCCCTCAGCATGGGCATTCACACCCGTAACCGTAGTCTGCGTATTAAAACCTTCGGTGTGTGAGTTTTCTCCAACGGCTAGTGTCCCGTTTCCTTCCGCATGCGTGAAACTCCCATTTGCCTCTGTCCCAGCACCTTCGGCATGAGAACTCGTACCATTAGTAACAGTGGAAGTTCCTTCCGCATGCGAGTTATCACCATTCGCTGTTGTCAGAGATCCTTCCGCATGAGAAGAGTCCCCGTTTGCCGTTGTATTTTGTCCTTCCGAATGAGAGCCGAAATTGCCGCTTGCCGTTGTGCTAAACCCCTCCGCATGAGAGAAGCTGCCGCTTGCTTCGGATCCAGGAAACGAAGTCACATCAGACGTTCCGCCTTCGGCATGGGAAGCAAAACCACTCGCAGTCGTTCCCACTCCCTCCGCATGGCTACTCGCACCACTAGCCAAGTTAGGTGTGGGATTACCTAACTGATCTTCAGCACCGCCTTCCACGTGAGAAGCTCTGCCTGTAGCGCTATTCCCAACGCCCTGTGCATGAGATGCTTCTCCAATTGCACTATTCGAAATCCCTTCGACATGAGCTGCCACATTACTAGCAGACGTAAACTGCCCTTCACTATGAGAATTGATTCCACTCGCTGTAGTACCGTTTCCTTCAGCGTGAGCATATAAACCACTTGCAACGGAGAGATACCCTTCGGCATGAGACGCAGTCCCACTAGCTGTCGTTGAGGTTCCTTCGGCATGCGCCGTATCTGCAGAAGCTGTAGTAAGAAACCCCTCTGAGTGGGAAGCCGCACCATCAGCAGTCGTTGTATTTCCTTCGGCATGTGCGGTATCCGCATTGGTAATAGTCTGATAACCCTCCGCGTGTGAAGCAGAACCATTGGCAGTTGTGTTTGATCCTTCCGCCTCGGAGCACGGTCCAACCGCATTTTGATTACATTCATCTCCCATTCTAATTCACTCCTTTTTGGGTCGGGTGAAGATTTGAACGATTCGTACTACCCACACGTCGTCCAAATACTCCCCATATCGTATTAAAATATGATATTAGAACTGTAATGGTATGGACGGAAGATATAAAATCTGTTACGAAGGGAGAGAAATAATAGAAGCATTTCAATCTTTTTGAGAGAAGATGCAGGATGAATTATTTCAATGACTAGAGAGGCGTAAACTTTCTCAGGAGAAGATATTTAAGAATTTAATTTAGAGGTGACTATACGTGTAATGGGTATCTGATTAAGGCTCACATATCCTATTCCAGCATATTCCTTCCTACTTATAACTACTTGAAACTCAAAACAGATAATATTCTTAGTTAAATAGATCTCGTTTCCAATCTTTTGGAAAGAAACCTACCCGCTGCTCAATAGATTAATTTGAACCTTAGGAATATCTTAATACGCTTTGGGATATAAATAGAATTAACAATATACCAAACGAGGGAGTGTTCTTGATGGAGACACGTAAAGATAGTTGGGACGTTGAAGCAGATCTGTTGTTAGCCCAAACCGTACTACAACATATTGAAACGGGAAGCACCCAGTTAAAAGCTTTTGAGGAAGCTAGCGAAAAGTTAAATAGATCGAAAGCAGCGTGTGGATTCCGTTGGAATAGTTCCTTACGTAAACAGCACGAAAAAGATATTGAGGATGCAAAAAGAACCCGAAGTCAAAATAAAAGTGATGGCAATATCGTATCGATTAATAACTCGCATCCCGCTCCTGCAGGTAACTCTCAGAAAAAGAATACCAAAGAGAAGATATCTGTAGCTGAGAATATCGTTCATTCCATTGAGGTACCCAATCACTTGAATCAGGAGTTTTTAACTACGTTTAATGCGGTCATGGATCAGCTGGGTAACAATATAACCGCGTTAAGGCAGATGACTATCGAATTGGCCGAACGTCTTGAAGAGGCAAATGATCAGAATAAGAAGTTAAAAAATGATTATGCAAGTCTCCAAAATGAAATAATCAATGCTGTTGACATGAATGTTCTGATTAGACTCGCCGATAAGGTATCTAATAAAAATATAGGACAAATCACAGGTTAAATCGCCTGTAAGCTTAGTTGAATTGAAAAGAAGCCCAATACCAGTTAACTGGTATTGGGCTTCTCTCTATACTTTCAATATCTTTGATAATACCCACTGCAAGGTTAACTGTCTTTCTTTATTTTATTTATATGTTCCGCTCGTTTACTTGCATCTGTAATATTTGCATTTAGAAGAGATTCATAAATTTGTTGAACCTCCACATTATTTATTGGTACATTTTCAGTAGTCGTTTTAACTCGAATAATCTTTCGGTTTATGAATTCAGAAAGTTCAGTATCATAAACGATCAATTCATTTGATTCAATTTTACGGAGTTCTGGATCAATGCTAAAGCGGCAACGCATTGTAAAAGAAACGATTGAAATGAAAAAGAGGTCTGAGTATTCAACTAAAACATGTTCCAGAGCTTTGATATGGCCATAGTTTTGCTTCAAAGGGTTAAACATATTAAATCTATTGTTCACACGCCAATACTTATCTTTGCGTGTACCTTTAATTTCACCATTGTAGTTCTTGGTTTCAATAACGAATAGACCAAAAGGCGAAATAACAACATGATCTATCTGAGAGTACCCTGTTCTTGATTTGGGGTTAATGATCATAATATCGCTTATGTATTTTGTATCCTTGGGCAGCTGATCCAGCTGAATGTTTATTTTATGCTCCCCTAGATCCCCAATTCTAGAGGGATCAATTCTAGATTTTTTAGTAGCTGTTTGCGTAGTAGCAATATTCTTGGGTTTTGGAATTCTTTTAGCGGTATCATCATTTCGAAGCTTAAACCAGCTCTTTATTGTTTTGAACATGAAATCATCTCCTCAGCCTTTTTTATTATATCGGATGTTTGGTTTTACCAGCTTAGAATTGATTTCAATTCAGAGACAAGACTTGATACGATTCATCAGCGCAATAGAGCTGTGTCTTCTCAATTTTTCACGACTATCCTAGTAAAAGAATTAAGTTCTATAAGGAATCAGTAGTTGTTATTGCTTTTATGCAGTAGTTGCTTCCCAGTTATCCTGTCAACTAGTAGCATGCATAAGTCGCTATTCTCCTTAATCAACAGGATCATTTCTGATATGTTGTTAAGGTTCATAAACCGATTGCGTGACTAGAGAGGTTAATTGAAAATTCTATTTTGAAATGGGACAATAACTCAAGTAGGCTACGAATGGCTCAAGTTTATCAAACAATCGTAATTTCTGTCTGAATTAGATAATGGAGTCTTTAAGTATTGAAAGAGATGAGACAGATATGTATAGAAAAGATGAGAAACCCGGTCATCCTCATATTAGAACAAAATCGGAACGTAATGCACCAAACCATATGTGTTACAAGGACGTTTGTACCATGAGAATAGTATAAGAGCATAGTTCCGTGATGTAAGCTAATTGCCACTTGTAGACGGGAACGACGTAAACGGTATATATGAAGAGGAGGGAAGTTGATTTGAATATGAGTGATTTTCTAGCCATTAAAAGTGCAACCGAGAACTTAGAAGTAGGAGAATTAAAGCCCTATCTTCATTTTATTCTGGCTAAAATCAAGTTATTGAAGGAGAACGAGGGAGCGAGTGGAACGGTTGTCCAGGAACTGATTGAGCTGTATGACGAGTTGATGGACCTTCAGGAGAAAACGGCCTTCTGGTCGCCTGTACCGACTTGTACTCATGTCCATATCGTGATCGGGGATTCCTTTGCGGGCAGCATGAAACAGGCTCTTAGAGAACTCGGTGTCGAAGAAACGCACAAGCTTATATCGCTACGGGAGAATTACGCGATTGGACCGCTTAGTCTGGACTCATCGGAAGGACGTATGGAGCGTAGCAATTGGTTCCGTAACAACATCATCGGAGGATTTGAAGACTACGATGGATTCGAAAATGAGTATAATCAGCTTTTAGGTAAATTAGATCTCATTCCGAAAGATGCAGAGATCATTATTTGGACGAGTAACAATGCATGCGAGCAGGTAGGGATGCGACATGCGGTTCACTTACTTCGTGGCAAACCTAATGCTATTTCTGTCCATGATGCTTGTGCAATCTGTGAAGAGCTTTACAACCGGCCTGATGCTTTCATTACCTATAGGCACTCAGGAGAGCTTGCTTCTCAAAAACTGCGGGAAGCTGTCACCCGACTGGATAGTAAGAGAACATTGAATTCTGCTGAAATTCAACAGTTGGAACGAGAATGGAAAGATATCACGGAACAGTCAGAAAGTTTACGTATCTGGAGTGACAACGCTGTGCTTGAAGTTCCAGCAGATTATTACGATCAATACTTGCTAGAAAAACTGGACGATCTTAGGCCTCCCGCAGGCGATAAGGGTTTCTTAAAATCAGCTCGCCTAATTGGAGAGGTGCTCGGTTATTGTGAGCAGTATATCGGAGATTCTTATTTTGAATACCGCCTAAGAGATCTCATCTATGATGGAGTTCTTGAAATTAAAGGGGTGCCTGCAGGAATGCGATACTACAGTATCAGACGTAAACAAAAGAAAGTGGATCTTTAGTCTGCTTTTCTCTTTTCTAGACGAGGATGATGGAATAGATCTTTCCCTTTCTATCCGATGGACGCCACGTAAAGCATCTCTCATCCTGCTTCGGTTTCTTCAATTCCAAAAGCGGAGCAGGATAGTTTTTAATCAAAGTAGAGCGGATTATCACATGAGGGTGCCTGAATGTCTTTAAAAAGGTTAGGACTCTGAATGATAGTAACGAACTAAACTACAAAACATGCGGTTTTTTATCGCTTCTCTTTGTGCCGGATCAACTGTAAAGATCGTTGAACCAGTCACTCAACGATGCCTTGGAAAGATTTTGGTTGGAATTTGCTTCAAAGCGGCGAGGATTTTATTTCCCCAGGAAAACAAGGTCACATGTGTAATTCTTTATGCAGTATTTCAGCACACTTACGTAGGGAAAAGCCTTCAATCAATGAATCGAGCCCAAATATGTAGTCTGTGTGTGCGTTGGATAGGTATGTTCGTAAGGTCGTTAAACGTGTGACGGCAGGGCTTACAACGGGAACATTGACGTTTCACCTCCCTCAGTACGGGTTGTTACAACGTATTTACCGATCCAAACAACAGAATATCTTTCGCAATACGGACAAACAAGACCGTCTTTATGCTTCTGCCCTAGAATTTTATCTATTGCTCGTCATGGAGCCGAAATTCCCTTTGTTCGAGATCGCAAAAGGTAGATACGCTCCCGTATTCCGTTATCACCAGGCTATCCGTAAACCGTTTCAATTCCTCCAAACTCATGGTTAAATCATCTCCGGAACAATAATTTTAATCTAATTTTAGAATGAATGTTCGTTTAATCAAATATCAACATTAAGGACTAACATAGCCAAAAACTAATAAATAGTGTAGCCAAGTACGATATATAGATTAACACATCCATAAGAACCAGGATGGATCAGTTAACATGAAAAACGGGGGAATAGAAATGTTAGAGGAGTCGAATCAAAAACAGCGGAAAGGAAACATATTAAAAAATCTGAAAATGACAACCACAATGGTCATCATGATTACCATCAGTCTAATAGGCCTTGTCACAGTCTTTCTCATAGGAATGTTCAGTATGAACGAAGCTAAAAAGGGACAGGGGATTCTCTATAATGACCGTTTTCAGCACCAAACCAATATCCTTGAATTAAAAAGTAATTTCTATAACATGCGAGCTAATTACACCAAGGTTCTTGATAATGCAGAGTTTACGGAAAAGCAGTATGAGCAGGTTCAAAAAGGCAAAAAGAGTGTTACAGATGGCCTGAATGAGTTTTCCGCCAGAGCACTGGATACAAAAGAAAAAGAGATATTCACAGATTTGGCAGCAAAGATGGATACATATTTTCAAGATATTGAACAGATCATGGATGTCAAAAAGATCACGGGAACCTATGACAGCGAAGAAAGAGGGAGAATTAACACTAGCAGTACAGCCATTGTTGAGACTGTGACCCTGTTGAGTGATTACAATGAAGAACAGTCAGCAAATCTGTATGCTAATACTCATGAAGTGATTCAACAACGAGTAATGATATTGGGGACGGTTCTCTTACTATCACTCGTTGCTCTTATTAGTTTATCCTATGTAATGATTCGTAGCATTCATCAAAGAATGAAAGCGATAACTCTTTATTGTGAAGAGGTAACGCAAGGTGATTTAACGGCATCCATAGACCCATCTTTAACACAGGGGAACAACGAGATCAGTGTTATCGCACGTGCGATCCGCAAAATGACCAATTCGACTTCAAATGTGATCAATGGTGTGATTCATGAATCTCGCCACATCAACCAGATCAGTGATCTTACGAATCGAAACATGGCAGGTCTGAATGAACGGATTCGGGAAGTATCTGCAACAGTTGAAGAACTCTCAGCAGCGATGGAGGAGGCATCAGCCCACACTGAAAATATGAACCAGTCGGCTAATGAGATGCAGCAGGGCGCTGAATATATTACGACACAAACGCTTAAACAAGCGGAATATGCCTATATGACCAGCACTAAAGCTGAAAAGTTGAAGCAAGAGGCCCGTGAGTCGAGCCAAGCAGCCATGGACATTTATGAGAATTCTAGCAAAAAGATGACTGAAGCACTGAAACAGGCAACTGCTGTAGATCAGATTGGTATTCTTTCTCAGTCTATTTTGGATGTTACAGCACAAACTAATCTGCTTGCTCTGAATGCATCCATTGAAGCTGCTCGGGCTGGAGAAGCAGGAAGAGGATTCGCAGTTGTAGCAAACGAAATTCGAAAATTGGCGGATGACTCCAGACAGGCTGCAGATCAGATACAACATGTAACCGAGGAGGTCATGAGTTCTGTAACCAATCTATCATCCAACGCAAAAGAATTATTATCCTTTATGTTTGACCAGGTAGGAAAAGATTATAAATTATTGGAAAACACAGCGGAACAGTATTACAATGATACTCTCGAACACGCCAATGCAGTTAAAGATCTCAACGCAACATCGCAACAAGTAACTGCTAACATTAAGACACTTGTGGGATCCATTCATGAAATTGCATCAGCAAGTGAACAATCTGCAGCGTCTAGTCAGGAGATAGCCAGTCATATGGTAGCATCTACCGCACAATCTATGGAAGTAGTTCAACAATCGGATCAGGTGAAAGAGAGTGCATCAAACTTAGATAAACTGGTCCAAGAATTTAAAGTTTAGAAATATGAGCAGTAATAAACGTAACAAGCTATTTCTGAAAAACGAAAGTATACATCATTTTTAGAAGAAGAAGGGTTGTTGGAAAGTTCAAGGATTTGGAGCAGTTTAATTTGGACTTGGCAAAACGGTCGAGTACTTATAAAATCTAAAGTTCAATATGAAAGATCGCTACCGAACATAGTTCCAGTAGCGATCTTTTATATTGAATTTGTAACCAAAGTAATGAGATGAGAAGTGGTCCATTGAACAAATGTGTAAACATTTAATTCAATCAGCACACATCAAATAAAATCACGATTTCACTAAAAATTAAATTTGCTGACCGAGTAGTTGATATCATAGGAGAGCAGCTTTTCACTTCTCATTGGATGCGCCTTTACTTTTGAAGCAGAATAGTTCGTTTGTGCCGGTACGTTTCGTATCCGAGTTGCTGGGTCCCCCATAGACTACATGTTTCCTTTCTAGAGAAGATTGTAGATAAGTTGTTTTTATGTCTGAGTATTTTTACGTAACATAGGGGAAATAAATGGGGAGGTCAAGGAAGGACGTGTTAAAACATTGTAGGTGTTCCTGATCATTTCATGCGTTATTTTTAATAGTACTGCGGTATTCATTCGCAAACGACTAACACTGGATGAAATTTATTCAACGGTGTTATTTGCATTATTTATGGATTTACTCTGGGATAAGCATGCCTCTTTCCGATTCTATTTATGGGGTTACTTCAATGCTGAGAAAGTGGACTTTTTAGCACTATGGGTTATAATTGGAATTTATCCAGCGGTACAATACTGATAATTAATTGGTACCAACATTTCCTAACATGGTGGTCTAAGCTCATGTACATTATAATTTGTTCAACATTCTCGACAATATACGAGGGATTTGCCATTAGGTATGGAATAGTGTGGCACTCAAATGGCTGGAATCTATGGTGGTCATTTGTATTATATCCGTTTATATATTATATGCTAATTGTTCAATTATATGGATACCGTCAACTTAAAGCATATAACAACAGAAATTAAGCAGTCAAACAGCCAGGGATGTCCATAGGGCAAGAATATAGTCTCGATTCGTGTCGCTAGAAAAGCGACTCTTTTTGTATTAGTACAACACTTGCACTAACACTTTAATTATTGTGTACTTTATTAATTTACAATGCAGCGATTAGCTTCGGTTCGTTTCAAAAAGACTCGACAATCGGAAAATTGAAAATACAGAATGCCTGATTCCTATACGTGCTGTTTCAGAACACTTCCATTCAAAAGTGATCTGGGCTAGGATAAAGCAAGTATTACAATTACTCGTAGAGAGCGAGAGCTGTTGCTGCATGTTAATTCCCACACTTCCTTTGTTAACAACACGGCGATTAATCTTGATTTGCCTGTAAGAATCGATAACGTGTAACTTATGGCCAGCACGCGTTTTGTAGCCTTTTGCCGGAACAGCGCTGTGGTTCCAACAAGAACGAAAACAATTATTTCGATCGAACTCGAAATAAATATTCATACAGAGCGGCTGAAGCCTTGGAGGATGGATCAGGAGAGAGTAAACATTCTGAATAAGAAGATAAATGAAGGCACCGATCT
Organism: Paenibacillus xylanilyticus; assembly: GCF_047246825.1. Classification (GTDB taxonomy): domain Bacteria; phylum Bacillota; class Bacilli; order Paenibacillales; family Paenibacillaceae; genus Paenibacillus; species Paenibacillus xylanilyticus_B. The sequence continues at coordinate 90,378 of NZ_JBFOLB010000010.1, forward strand.
CTCTAGCTATTCGCAAATTCGAAATACCTCAAACCTTATTTTATAGACACCTTACTTAACAAGATTATTCTGAGCAAAGGAATTCAAAATAGCGGCACCCTAACAAAAACAGCCTCATTACATGAGACTGTTTATCGATCTTTTGAAAGAACGCTATTTTCCTTTAACTCTTGCCTAATGTTTTAGCAAGTTGGCTGCAATTAGGCTTGCCTGGGTTCAGAATAATACCATTGTGGATAGCAATAGGAAAGATCTATCCATTTATAAAAGTACTATGAGTTTCCATTCACCTTAACTTTAACCTCAATGTACTTTTGAGGCACGGAATCCGATTTTTTCTCCGTCTTCACATGTTTACCTTTGAATTTCTCACCATTTTCACCGTATGCTTCTTTAACCGTTGGCCACATATACTTATCTGGCTTCACTCGCAACAACATGAACAAGGTATCAACGTTTTTCGGCTTCTTGATTTGCAGCTGGAAGGTACCGTCAGGTCCAACATTTGAGCGATCCGTATAACCAGTGACAATTTTATCAGGGATGTCTATGTTTACATTCACTTCGGTTCCTTCCACCAGATTACTTTTGCCCGTGACATAGTAGTTCTTATCGTCAAAAGTAACGGTCGGTTCAATCCATATCTCTGGGTTCCCCTGATCATCCGGTTTTTCACCTGTAGGAGCTTTTAGTTCAGCTTGAGTTTCCCCAGGTTTAATCTTGCCTATGGCACTTGCTTCATACTCGATCTTATCATTGGAAAGATACTGAAGTACGTATGAGCCCGTCATCTTCTCACCAAACTCACCCAGTACGTCTTGGACAGGCTCCTCCAGTTCAGCAGGCTTAATAAACACTTTAAGATTCAATGGTGCTTCAGTTATATCCGGACGTTCTAACTCAAGACGGTAACTGCCATCATTTTGTGTCAGTGATTGATCTCGATATCCAATCATTGTATAACCCTTTGCTGAGATTTGCCCCCGTATTTCGATCTCGGCTGGTAAATTACTGCTACCCTCCACGATGATCTTATTATCTTCAACCATAATTTCACCCTCAATCGATATATTGGGGTCCAGCTGATTTAAGCTATTAGAAGCGGAACCATCCACGATCTCGGTATCCGCAGCCTGCTCGGTGGCATCCGACTCCATAACTAAGGAGACTTCTTCCTTACTATCCTCAGTATCTTTCATATTCTTACTGGATTCTTGGGCCCCATCCGTTACTTCAACTTCCTCTTGTTTTACCGTTTCCTTTCCACTGCTACATCCCGCTAATACAAGCAATACAGACAGCAAGAGAATACCCCATCTGTTACGATTCATTTTTTAACTATCTCTCCTTTATCTAATAGTAGGAACCTGCTATAAGTAATATAACCTAACTTTTTACATGTTTCCAGATTGCCGGACATTTTCAACAGATGAGATATATTCTATGTTTTAATTCAAATTGGAGTAATGTATAACCTTTTTTTATCTAAGGTAATGTTTTGGATGTAGAAGAAAGTGACGAGAACACTAGAATCGGTCCATTTTGCGAAGAAATCTGTAGTAGTTAGCTATGGCTGTTCTGAATCAACACATAGATGGTACTACATGGCTATATATATATCATTCAGCTGACAGTGAACGGAGTTCATTAACTTACCTAAGTAGAAATGTTCAATATAACCTGCTGAAACATTGGAAAAAAGCAGTCATGTTAGAAAAAACGTAGGAATTTTTAAACTGAACAAAGAAAATCACACTTTTAATCGAAGTAGCGAAGGAATACATAAAGAGACGAGTAAAAAGATGAATTTGACACCTGTGTACATAGTGTGTATATACTATATATACACTATGTACACATTATCGGCATTGAGGAAGAATATTAGAGTTGTTATCGTATCCTTACCCGAGGGAGACGCGAGAATTTTGTTGTAGACATATGTTAATGAGTAACAGGAAATTACGATCTTATTTGAGAGTGGGGCGAGAAACGATTAGAGGAAAAGTTGGTGGAGTTGATTCCAAAAAGAAAGACGTCAAGTAGAAGATACAATGCCTAAGAATGGTGACTTAAATACTGATGTTACCTAATCTATTCAAAATACATACCGAAAATAAATCTTTTCTTAGATCAAGTAAACCCATTGCTACAAGTTGAATGACTTTATAGAATATAAGAACTTATTAAAATTGTAACTATAAAAAAGGAGAGTTTGACTATGAAAAACTCACAAAAAAAAGGTTTCTCGTTTCTTTCAAAAGGATGGGTGCTCACCCTTGGCGGATTTATTATTCTACAGTTGCTCTTTGTCGTTTTTGACGATTCGTCCTGGTCACCCTTTCAAGTGAGAGAAGGGGTGGTGTTAGAAAGGTTCTCTAATACAAGGCTTTTTACAGAATGGTTTACTCCATACCATACCAAGGAACTTAACTTATTTACGGCTATTTTCACTATAACTTTGCTTCCGGCTGCACTAGTAGGAGCTATCAAAGATTTCACTTCAAGAAAATGATTGGAGGGCTACCTATTTGTTGAAACAGAAGAAGGAATGAACTTTAAATTTATGACATTTATGCTATAAAGTCCTCACCGTTGTACATAAAAAGAAGAAAGTTGCTACATGGTCTGCTTTAGCAGGTGTCTGCTCGTTTGCAGTTGCTGGATTGATGTATTTATTAAGCTAACGGGCAGGTTAGTTGAACCAGAAACACAGTACTATCTGTGATTTGAAGAATTCACGCTATAATTTTGGAAGCACATAAAATTTATGCGTTGAAATTTAAGGAACCACCCTTTATTATTAAGTTATCTTAATAATAAAGGGTGGTTCCATGTTAGATCTTGTTGGAAAAATAAATAGTTTACAAACACAGTTGAATATACAATTAGCAAGTAAATACGAGAAGCATATTGATAATCAATTAACGGCCAAACAAGTGTTAGTATTAGAATTAATTCGATCTGGAGTTAATTCAACAAAAGCTTTGGCAGATAACTTAAGTGTATCAACGAGTGCAATCAGTCAATTATTAAACAAGCTCGAAGCTAATGCGTATATTATTAGGACAATAGACAAAGAAAATCGAAGAAAAATAAAACTCCAATTAGCTGAGAGAAGTGAAAAGTATTTCGATCAATTGATGTTACTGGAAAAAGAAATGAACGAAAAGCTATATGGGATGCTACCAATAGAAGATTTACAGCATTTAGCACGGATACTTGGAAAACTGACAAAGCTAGCTGGAGATGAGCAGAATGACTTGGATTGAGAAAGCAAAACCAATGTGGTTCATGATGCTGGTTTTGATTTTTAGTGGCAACTTTATGCTATATCAAACTACAATAGGTTCAAAGATATTATCCGAAAAAAACCATTTTATTGTTCTAGGCTCAATGTTAGATTTAATTATATTATTGCCTTTGTTCTTAATGCTATATCGAAACAAATTCACGCTTAAATCGGCCATTATCCTACCAGCATTAGGATGTATTTTAATTCGATTTCTTATACCAATTTCTTTGCTAGAGCCTTATGAAACGATTACTTTGATTGGCATTGTTTTAGAAGGTTGTATCATTTTTTTTGAGGTTCTTTTAATTATCACATTTGTTCGTTATATGCCGAAGATACTAACTGATGTAAAGAGAAGTAATCTCCCTGTTGTTTTTTCTTTCTCGCAAGCAGTGAGGCATTACGTACGAAACAATTCAATTATTCAAATAATTTGTTCTGAATTGCTTATGCTTTATTATGCATTCAGCAGTTGGAAAAATACTGCGCCAATAGGAATCACAATGTATAAAAAATCGAGTTTTATTGCATTCCAAATCATGTTGATGCACGCCATGATATTAGAAACATTAGGAGTACATTACTGGCTACATGAAATAGCTCCAATTTTATCAATTATTCTATTAGTGTTGAATATTTACACGGTTATTTTTTTCTTAGCGAACATACAAGCGTTGCGTTTAAATCCAATTCATTTCGCTAATGATTCATTTTATCTGCCATTAGGTTTAACAAAACGTGCAAAAATTGATCTTTCTAATATTGAGTTATTGATTGAGGATTCAACAATTTTAGAAAGTAAACTTTCAAAGGACACTATTGACTTCGTAATACGTGATTTTGAAAAGGTATGTCCAGATTTAATTTTAAAAATGAAGACTCCTCAAAAAGTAACACTTTTTATGGGGATTGAAAAAGAATATAACTATGTAGCAATTAAAACGGACGATCCTATTGAACTGAAAGAACTTATTAAAGCTAAAATGAACTAGAGTTTGTAAAGTGTTCGACTGATATTTGATGTTATATACCATTGGTAAGTAAACAAGCTGACTATTTTCATTCAACTAACGGGAAACTTTAGTTTAGTACAATACGTAAAGAGAATGCCGCAGCTCAGTTTCAGCCACCTAGACATTAAATATAGTTTATAAACTCCAAATCAAGATAACCAAGAATATAAAAAGGAGGACTCGGTAACGTCCTCCTACTCACCAGTGTATCTACTCCAGGCAGTTATACATTCCGGCGATACTTTATAACTTCTTAAGTTTCCCCAGCTTTTCATTCCAACAACATGGCATATCTACGTCTCTATAGGGAAGGTCAGGTTAATCATTGTACCTTCATTGATACTGGACTCCACCGTAATCGTGCCATTAAGCGCGGCCACAACTGCGTAAGCGATGCTCATACCGAGTCCAACTCCATCAACTCCCGCGTCGGTGTTGGTCCCTCGGTAATAACGAGTGAAGAGGCGGGATTGTGTCTCCGCGTCCATACCTACACCATTGTCACGGACCGTAATGACGGCAAGTTTTCCTTCCCGCATAACGCTCAGTCTGATTTCCGTACCTGGAGGGTTATGCTTGACAGCGTTGGAAATCAGGTTGTCGAGCAATCGTTGGAACCACTTTGGATTCGCTAGAATACGAAGAGAAGTTGGGCTTTCTTCGAAATCAAAAGTTACATTTTGCAACGTCACATCATTAACATAGCGAAGAACGGCACGGCGAACGAATTCATTTAGTTCCAGCGGCTCCAGTTTCTCGCCAGGCGTATGATTTTTCAGTTCGAACGTAAGCGAAAAGTCCTGTAACAACTCTAACATATATGTACTCTTTTCGCGGATTGTGCTCCCAACCTCTCTCAGTTCATCCTCACTCCAGCTGAATTGTCCACTCTCTAAAAGATGACCATAACCCTGAACGGTAGTGAGCGGTGTACGCAGATCGTGCGAAATGCCGGTCATCCATTCTTCGCGAGATTGCTCGAGACGCAGGCGCTCATTACGGGCAAGAGCTAATTTATCTGCCATTTCGGAGAAGCCCGCAATTACCTCATGGTACAACTTATAGCGGGCGCGAAAGCGGCCCTTTTTGCTATAAATTTTCATACGTTCTTTCTCGGTAAAGACCTGATCGTACTCGCCCCGGCCCATTCGCTCGAAACCCCTCATGAACAGTAGCAAGGGACCGCCGTACCGGTAGCCGTGCCAAACAGCAAGACTAAGGGACAGCAGTAAAATCGCTAAGCCGATGATAACCAAAACGATGAGCATGGTACGTAATATCGGCTGGTTTGTTGGTTCGGCATCCTCTCGTGCTCGTTCAATCAGCCAGGTATATTGGGAAGCAGGATCGTAATGATAGGAGACCTGTATCTTCGATTTAGCCGGTTGCTGGTTCATTTCAATCAGAGCAAGTGCCCCGTATGTCTTGTGCTCTGAAGGAAGTCCGAAACTCTGTACAATACGGCCATTCTCGTCCAGAACAACAAGTGAAACACCGATTGATTTCGCTTTATTATCAATTGTACCAGCGGCGGATTCCGGTACCTTTCCGTTTTCAGAATACCCTTGGTACCATTCTACAAGCCTTGTTTTGTCCACATCTTTCCACCCGAGCAGATAGAGATTTCGGTCACCCAGAATCTCTTCGTATAACGTTGTGACCTGGTATTCATTCAGCCTTCTTGTATCACTAATACGTAGTAGATCAGAAGCAGAGTACTTCTCCGGCACACCTTCAGGTACATTCAGATTATACACTTCCCGACCACTTTCGTTGACAATCTGAAGCCAATACCCCTTTTGTTCAAGCTGACCCGGCCAGAAAGAAGGAAGCTCCACGCTGTCGTCTTCGATCATGGTCTCAATCGACAGCGAATCTAGCACTTCTGATGGTATGTCATTCTTCAGCTGTTCGTTCCCAATGTGATACATAATGGTAAATAAAGAAATTAATACAATGGCTAACACCAACAACCAGATGGTGAAGAACTGGACGGTAAAATGTAATCCCAATCGCCTCGCGATGCGGCTACGTTTCATTTTGGCTTTCTTTTTCATCCGTTTTCACCCTTCACAAGCTTATATCCGAGACCCCGAACGGTCAGAAGATAGCGTGGTGAGCTCGGATCCGGCTCAATGCGTTCACGTAACTTGCGGACATGGACCATAACCGTATTATCGTCGCCGAGTCCGTCAAAGCCCCAGACTGATTCGTACAGTTGGGCTTTGGAGAATACAATGTTTGGATTGCGGCACAGGAACAGCAGCAGTTGGTAAGCTTGAGCAGGGCAGGGGATGTTTCGGTCACCAACAAGCAGCTCACCAGCCCGCTCATCAAGAACGAATCCCCCGAAATCATATCGTTGACGAGGATCCGGGTTAGGCGTGGCTAAGGTTTGGAGTGTTGTTTCGGCAATTCCTCGCCTTAAGCGCGCTTTAATTCGGGCAGCAATCTCCAGGGGGTTGAACGGCTTGGTAACATAATCGTCGCCGCCTACAGCAAAGCCTGTCAGTCTATCCAGATCTGTCGTTCGAGCCGTCAAATAAATTAGATGTGCATCGGATTGTGCCCGAATCTGTGGTCCAAGCTCAAACCCAGTACGGTCAGGTAGCATAACGTCGAGCAAAATAATATCAGCGCCATATTCCAATAGAAGTCGCATTCCTTCTTCCGCATTGTCTGCTGTATAGATATACTCGAAGCCTTCCTTGCGCAGTACGAACTCGATCATCTGCACGATGGCTTTTTCGTCGTCCACGATTAGAATTTTTGCTGAATTCATTGGGAAATTCCTCCTTGTCTACATGTAGCATTAGTCATTGTACCAGAGAAACCTTAACGATGCTTAAAGGAAGAAGGTTGTTTTCATTGCCGTGTTAAGGAAACGTTAAGGAAGGCTTTAACGTTCATTTAGGACGGTGCGCTATGCTGTATACAGAGGTGATTGAATTGAGTACATACAAAAAGCGCGTTCAATTAATCGATGGACTGCGCGGATTCAGCCTAGTGGGCATTGTGCTGGCGAATATGTTGATTTTCCAATACGGTCTGTTCGGCGAGAGCGAACCGCACCTGTTTGGGATTGAGGGGGCGGACCTGGCTGTTCATTCATTTCTGCATATCACGGTAGTGGGCAGTTTCATGCCAATCTTCGCATTTATGTTCGGATTCGGGATGATTAAACTATCGGATAGCTTGAAAACACGGGAACTACGACCGAAGTGTCATCTAGCCCGCCGTTTTCTGCTTTTATTCATTATTGGGTTGCTGCATTCGACTTTTCTGTGGGAAGGGGATATCTTGACCTTTTATGGCATAACTGGTTTCTTCCTGTTATTATTCCTCAACCGGAAGCCCAAAACACTATTGATATGGGCGATCATTTTACTTACTGGTGCGGGACTGCTTGGTCTCCCAGCTTCGGATCCATCAGACCCGCTGTCTGCCACTTCTCCTGAGATGATCAATTACATTGTGCAAAGCCAGGAGGTATATGGCAACGGCAACTATACGGAGATCAAAGATTTCCGCAACAATGCCGATCCGTTTGGGGATATGGATACGAACTTTATCTTGCTCGCTATCGTGTTAGCCCCGCTTATCACGTTGCCAATGTTTCTGCTCGGTATGCGTTCCGCTAGAATCGGAACGTTTGACGATCCACAAGCCATGAGACGTACATATTATCGCCGTACCGCGTTCCTGATTCCGGTTGGACTATTAATTAAAGCATACGGCGTATTAGCTCCGCAGCTAGGTGCAGAAAGTTGGCCTGGAATCGGTATTGGATCAACACTCGGAGGTATGCTGCTTGCTTTAGGCTACATTTACGCCTTTGCACTTCTGTATACGGGAAACCGTCGTGCAGCTTTAAAGGCAAGGTTTGAGGCGGTTGGCCGTCTCTCGCTCACGAATTATCTAATGCAAAGTGTAATCTGTACGTCGATTTTCTACGGATATGGCCTTGGACTGTTTGGCCATGCCGGTGTGTTCATCGGTGCGCTTATCGCACTTGCTGTATATTGCATGCAGTTATGGCTCAGTCCAATTTATTTGAAAAAGTTCCGGTTTGGACCCGTCGAATACATTCTGCGCATCTGGACGTATCTGTCCTGGAGAGGACTGCAGAAAAAACGAAAGTCTCGGACTTCGATGGTAAGTAAGACAAACTCAGTTTAGCCTGGTTCTTGTTCGGGGACGATAGAGAAGAGAAGATATACTCTATGGGCATGTGGCACCATTGTTACATGCTATATTTTCAGCCTTCGTTCAACGAACAGGAAGGATAGTTCCAAAATAAGTGTTAGAATTGCGATGGTTTTAATAGAGAACGTGCGGTAAATAAGATTATTTACTGCATAGGATAGAGTAATCACCGTACCTCTATAAGCTAGAGAATTCGAATTATCATTATGAGTAAGAGTAACTAATGTGTGTCATACGATCGTTCTATCGACGATAAGCTCTCCGAGTTTACAATTCAAAAAAGCAATAAGGAGCCTTTCACTAGGAGGTTCCTTATTTTACAGGGTGGTTAGTAGATGACCGAGGCGTGCTAAAAAAAGAAGAAGGCTGGTTATAGAATTGAAGATAGAAGTTTTGCGCATTCATTGAAGCATGTGTCTTTTTATAGCGGTCCAAATACAATCCTGCAGTAAAGCAGAAGATGAGTATAAAGCGGACACCGTAAGCTAGTTTGAAAAGGACTGCCAATTACCCTTCCAGCAAAACATTAGTCGCAGCAGATGCCGTCTGAGGATGGTGAGCTTGCTATCGCTAATCCCCAGTATACAATGGGTCTGGAAGAGGCAATCCGCTCCATACAGCGATTGCTCAAATATGACATTGAACAGCTGATTTGCTATCATGGAGGTCCGTTTGATGGAGATGTGAAGCAAGCGCTCCAACAACTAATTTATATTAAAAGTGTTGATGGTCAGAATGCGTTAAGTAATAAGGTGACGTCAGTTCACTAATACAACAAAAGCAGCTGATCTATGTGATCAGCTGCTTTTTGTTACACTAACAGGCAGGATAGTTTAGCCAAATTGAAGAATAACTGAATGGAGCATGTGCTCCGCATAGCTCCACTATATTTTATGGGAGGTAAGTATGCTTCAAAAACTGGGATATGATCGTGAAGTTCCATTGCAATTTAACCAAAAACGGGTTTGTGGTTTGTGGTTAACCATCATCGGAAGCGTCATTATTCTATCAACGCTATTTGGGGGAATACATTATTTAAATCCTTTTATTTTTATGACAGGATATTTTGTTGGATTCTACATTTCTTTTTTTAATTCGAATGTACACCGAAGATTATCTCAGGGTCCAAGTATACCTTTTCAAGATCGGGTGGGGAATCTTGGGATCATCGCTCTTTTTATTCTTATGTTTCTAATCGCAGGTCCGTTTTTTCCTAGCATGGATTGGCGAATGATCTGGCTTGGGGCATTTCTTGCAACGGGTGTTCATTTCTTTATATTTTATTATGTTCACGGGAGGTCCATGATTATCCTAGGAACGGTTTGCACAGTAATCGCTATAGGCGGAATGTTGTTTCAGCATGTACCCTTTCTTTACTTCGGATTTCTTGATGGAGCCATCAAGTTAGGAATTGGACTATTTTTACTGTTTTATTCTAGGCCGTCGGTTAGTGGGGGCACAGGTTCCTGACAGTATAACCCAACTATAAAGCACATGTGTAAATGAAGGATTCTGTTAAGTCAACGCGAATTGACAATAGTTAAAATAAGAATCCACTTTGATGGAACTAAAATGGATTCTTTTCGTTTTTCATGACTTTCTGCTGTATATCACTGTAACCTCATAAATGATTATATGTAGCATAACTTTGAACTTTACTTTTAAATTCATCTATCTCAAAATAGGGGGTCAACCCATTTTCCAATAACACATTATTCAACTTTTTAAGCTCTTTCATGAGTTTTTCTGCAAAAAGCAATACATTTATCTTTGAAAAAGTAAACTTTTGAACAGGCCTTTGCTCTGTTTTCCAAATTACAATATCTTTCTTATACATGACATTGATATAAAACCCACCACACTCGAAGTTCCCACAAGAACAAGTATACATTGGGACTTCCCCTTGTTTGGCAAGTGAATTAAAGAACTCATCAATCACAAAAACTTCTTCTTCGTCTTGATTTATCTTTCGATTATTGGCATAAACAACCACATTCCAATGAACAACAGGGGCCAGAATTCTCTTATGTTTTGACACGTTTTTATATTCTTCGGTTACATTGATGGTAAAATCAAAACGGAGTTTATCGAGTCTTTGATGATCTTTATCTTCCCACATATGTCTACCTCCCCAGATGATCCATAAGAGTATCTTACTAATTGTTTCAGAAATTATTTCAAGAAAAGACATGAACATGTCAGTTGCCTACATCCCACCGATCATCTTTATCAAACTTATCGTCACGCACAATAGTATTCGAGTGTGACGATTTCTAGATGAATCACAGCAAGAGCACTACATATCATATCATTGGAAAATGATAACACATCTTGTATCTATTTGAAAACTTCCTTCTCGGTGCGTGAACTACCCCGACTTTTAGAAGTCGGAGCTTCTCGGGAAGAACCCATAGTTGACCCGGATGGCATACATTCAAGCAGCGGTTAGATTTATCGGCCAAGCGACCCCCACAGTTCCTGCAGTTCGGTGTTTCTTGTACGGAGGCAGTTAGACTTATTTGGCGCAGGACCTCAACTCAAATATTCAAGCTTGCGTTGACGTCCCGGTCATGATGGACACCGCAGCTGGGGCAGCTCCACTCCCGGATATGTGGCTCTTACCATCCTGATGTCCACAAATGGAACAGATCTGGATGGAAGGGAACCAACGTCCTCTTTCATACTTCGTAGGCAGCCAGTCAAGAGACTAGTTGTTAGGAATGGCCGAAGAAAACTTTTTAAAAAAAGATCATTGGTAGGGAAAATATGGAACCTATTCCAGTCAGCATGCGTATTATTAATGTACGTTCATTCTATGAACTATATATAAAAGGAGAATACATAATATGAAAAACTGGAAACACATGCTCTTGTCTCTCACCATCTCAGTAGGTTTGCTAGCTTCAGCAGCGCCGGCCCTGGCTGCACCTCAAGAAGAGACATCCATTAAAGTCAATGACCAGGCAGTAGAGTATACTGCAGGGTCACCAATTAATAATAAGGGAACAACATTGGTTCCGCTTCGCTCTACGCTGGATGCGATGGACGTAAAACTGAAGACTGCGATAGATGATACGATTACGGTCGTCGTGGATGGAAAAACGATTACTCTTAAAAACAAGCTAACACGTATTAACGGTGTAACGTATGCACCCATCCGTATCATTGGAGACGCAACAGGTTACGAAGTAAACTGGGATGCGAAGACACGTACCGTGCTGCTCGTCTCCAAAGGAACGGAAACGGCTGCACAAACGGGTGGCCGCGGCTTTATGTGGGAAGTGGAGAGCAACGGAAACACCGTATACTTAGTTGGATCCATGCATCTTGCTGACGATAGTTTTTACCCCTTGCGCGAGGAGTTTGAAGAAGCTTTTGCTGAAGCGGATTACTTGGGCGTAGAGCTGGACGTTAGTAAAGCAACAGACGAAGCACAACAACAGTTAATCCTGGATCTGGGATCCTACAAAGATGGATCGACACTGAAGGATCATATTTCAAGCGAGACATATGCCAAGCTAGGGGAGATTTTGAAGAAAAACGGGTTGGAGCCTGATGTGCTGGATGAATTCAAGCCTTGGGTTGTAGAAAATACCCTCGCCAGCCTCAAGACGACGCCTGCTGGATATGAAGCTACGGCAGGAGTGGATCTGTATTTTGTTCAAAAGGCTATCGAACGAAAAATTCCAGTAATTGAACTAGAATCTTACGAGTTACAACTAAACATGTTCAATAATTTCTCTAAAGAGCTTCAAGAAGAAAATCTGAATGCAACACTGGAGAACTTTGATGTACTGGATGATGGTATGAACCAATTGGCAGAGATGTGGAAAACAGGAAACGACGAGCAGTTGTTAGAATTCACAAATAACTACACAGATAACGAAGAGTACAACAAAGCCATGCTAGTCGACCGAAACATCGGCATGGCTGACAAGATCGATGGATATTTGAAGAGTGATAAAAAAGAAGAGTACTTTATTGTGATAGGTGCTGCTCACTACTTAGGGGAGCATGGGATTGTGAAGTTGCTTGAGGATAAAGGATACTCTGTGGAACGGAAATAGTTCAGTATCTGACTGAAGCAAGAAATACTTCCGTTATAATTGATCTAATAATGAAAATATAATTAAATGTATGCGCAACACGAAAAGGTCGAGATGTAAATCTCGACTTTTTCATGTTTACCACGCTAGTATATTATTTGAAAATGAATAATAAGGGATAAAGAAGGATGCAAAGAACATGACAAGTTATGAATCTATTAAATCATCAATAGCGTTAGATTTTAAGGAATATATGGAACAAGAAGGGTTAAATGTGTCACAAGTTTCAGCCAAAACGTTGGAAGAAGATTGGAGAGTAGTCAACGATAGTTCGTTTACAAGAACTTTATATATTATTACTATTGCTCTAGAGAGTTTGAAGTATAAAGAGATTGCGGATTTTATACATGCTAGACTGGATCGGTATACAAGAAATATGACATTTGGAGAACATATAGACAACAATGACATAGAAAAGCTATTGCAAGACATTGAGACCTGTAAACTGCTGATTAATCGCACGGATAAATACAAAATTAGAGAAACAACAAATTCTACCAAATCCAGGGTAGAATACATCTTAGGTTTGAGCGTTGATTAATACCTAATGTAATGTACACCATTGTGAGAATCAAATCCGCAGAAGATGATTTTTTCATTTTTTCTAAAGTACTACTTGAGGATATCCGTATTACACTGGTAACACAAAGGCTCGTAAATATTGAAACAAGTGTAGTACCGGGGCGATTATGGTCCATATCCACGTTTGGCCTGTTTTGTGTTATCTATGTCTTTTTATGATTATCCAAAAAAGCAGAAAAACCTATTATCACGAAATTATAATTGAATTATAATTGAAACAGTAAATGAGAACCCTTCCTATCCCTATTACAGATATGTCCTTCTTTAGAGGATAGAGAATACACAAATAAGATACGGACTGATTCATAACGTGTTCATTAAGTATAATCGTACTCTGATCCTATTCGTACCAGCTATTTGTATGGATATCAAACGAAGACAAAATTGCTAAAATATCGTATAGTTATTCTACTAATTCAGCCATGTTAGCGGCATTTTCAAGACAGCGTCAGGGAAATATTTCGCTTCCTTGTTGGTTGAAACCGAGATTGAACCTTTGCCACGAAGCGAAAACAAGATCGGCGTCGATCTGGGACTCAAAGACTTTGCCATCGGGTGATTTAATTACCTATTTTAAACACCTTCGTCGTTCGGAAAAACGTTTAGCTAGGCTACAAAGAGAACTGTCCAGGAAACAGAAAGGTAGCCGAAATCGGGACAAAACACGTCTAAAGGTTGCTCGACACCACGAGAAAAATGGCAAACCAGAGAAAGGACTTTTTACACAACGTGTCGACCCGGATGATTCGCGATAACCAAGTAATCGTCATGGAGGACCTACGTGTGAAGAATATGATGCAAAACCAGAAGCCCGAGAAATCGCTTTATTTAGAGGATAGTGCAGACAGAGCATGTAATTTAAGGAGGAAGCAATGAAATATTCCCCAATGACAGATATCGTGAAAAAATTCAGTAATAATCAGAGGTTCTCGTATCATGTTGTGGTGAACATATATACTCGCCAGGATGATCACGATGATTATATAAACAAAAATGTTCGTATTGGTTCAAATGAGATATTAAGTAAGGATGAACTCACAGAAAGAGCAGCCCATGTCGTATCAGGGCTTATTGACTCTCAAGCGGAATTTAAGGATTGCGAACAAGTACAAATCGTAGGAATTGCTTTTGCTGGAGCCTATGACCGTGATTTAAAATAAGTAAGATTTAAAGAAGTTAGATAATGTTCTGTTCTCACGAATAAAAAGTTGGCCATATCCTTATAAATTTTCGTAGAGTAGTAAACGGCATATTCAAAGGAGGGAAATGTTGCTATGGATAAGCATTTTGTGTTGTCTTTCTCTGTGGGAGTAGGATCACTAGCGATGCTCGTTCTTAATCTTGTTTTCTTCGGAAATAGTGTTGCCACATTGCTGTTAGGAACATCTATAGCATTCAACTTCGCAACAATGGTAAAGTACTACCCCAAAGATTTCAAGGTAGCCATGAAAAAGGTGTTTTGGAGAGAGTAGACAATTTAATGATGGTAAACGATATCCGTATTCTCAGAAGGACAAATATATAAATTAGTATATTGTAATTTACATAACAAAATGAACCTAAGGGGGTGAACCATCTTTATTGTTGGATAGGGGTTCACTAGCTCCTAGCTCTCACTGTTTTATACTGTAAATCCACAACCAACTGAGGTTGTGGATTTTCGCGTTTAAGTGATATGTGAACTTTTTGATTCCGGGAGGGGGTCCCTGGAAGGATAACAGCTCAATATAATAGGTCCTAAGAGTTGGAATTTTATTATTATAGGTATAAAGACCCATTACATTTTGTGGAAAAGAAAGTAAGATGAAGAATGATTTCAACAACAAGGCTTTTAACAACAGGAGGAGAACATGAGAAGAAAAAGCACATTTTTATGGGTAGTTTGTTTGTCGTTGTCGTTATTATTTTTGGTTCACCCCGTAGGTTCGGTCGATGCGAACGCCGAAGATAAGACAATTGACTCGATTACACTAAAGGAAATGCCCATCTCGATTGGTGAAGGGTGGACTGTCGACAAAAGTTATAGTTCTAACGCACCATATGCATTGACTAAGGGAAAGAACGAATACATAGCCGTAGGTGCCTACGGTTCGGTGATAAAATCAAAGGACGGAATCACTTGGAAAGCTCTATCGAAGTTCGGAGGATATCATTTAACCGCTATTGATTGGGATGGATCCAAATATGTGATGTTTGGTTCCAATACGGAATATTCCTTTACTCTTTACAAGAAACCTTCCGAAGGATTTATTTCAACAGACGGGTTAACGTGGACGAAAATCAACTTTAACCCGGGAGAAACGATCCATCAGTTGGTTTGGGGGAATGGCGGCTTTGTCGCCTTGGGGGAAAAGCATATATTCACGTCGGTAGATGGGGAAAACTGGACAACCTCGCGTTCATTGTATAACGAGTATGGGGCGAACTCTCTGAAGTATGTAAATGGGACTTACTTTATAACCAGTATCTATGATGATAAATTCGTGCTGATTTCGAAGGATGGGCAGAATTGGTCCGCCAAAAAATACAACGAGTCTGCAGCTATTCGGGACATTGCCTGGACGGGAAAACAATACATTGGGGTCGGTAACGGAATTTATACGTCCGCTGACGGGTTCACATGGAAGAAGCAATCTAAATCCCCAAGCGGCGCAGAACTATCGACCATTGTATACGGCCACAACAAGTACATTGTGACAGGTGCAACCAATCAAAAATCAGGTATCAATAAAAATATCGCTTATACCTCAAAAGACGGCGTGAATTGGAAGAAAACTGATCTTTCATATCTTTATACCAATATCTATATCATCTATCCGGTGGCTAACGGATTTGCCGGGATTGGATCAAACGATCGACAGGACGCACCCGACAGCACATATTCCATATATACGAAGGACGGTACTGCGTGGAGTTACCGGATAGTTGGCTCTCACACGGGAGGCGAGCTAAGTGGTCTTGCCACAAACGGGAAAAGAACCGTGGCTGTTGGCATGAACGGTACCGTCATATATACCGATAACGGTACTACATGGCGTAGCAGTAACCCGTTTGCCTACCGGGAAAAACTGGGTAGACCGAATTTGTACGATGTGGTTTGGGGTGCGAATAAATTTGTCGCTGCAGGCCATAACGGGATTTACTATTCGGGGGATGGGTACACCTGGAAGAAAGCAAGTGTACCTTTCAAAGACGAATACGGCCAATTGCGAAAGATCTTATGGACAGGCAAATTTTTTGTAGCTTCAGATCAAACTTATGGTACCTATACGTCTAAAGATGGTCTTAAATGGACCCGGATCCCCAACGTCAGCGACAATTGGCTGACCTCGATGATTTGGGACGGCAATCGGCTGCTCGCCACCTTCCGCGTGCACAATTTCAATACCGGCGTCGGTACGACGAAACTCATGCAGACCACGGATGGCGTTCATTGGAAGTTTGTGAAGACAATAGATTTGGATCAAGCACATCTGGCCTGGAATGGTAGCTCCTATGTTGCGGCAGATCAAAGCAACTCTCTGAAGACATGGGTATCGAAAGATGGGTTAAACTGGACGAAGAAAAAGACGACGTTTACGAAAGGCGATTTTACCGGATTCGACTTCCTGACCTCTTTTGACGGAAACTTTTTTGCTATGGCTACGAGCTATGGGGAGAACAACGGTTCGAATACGTACTATCTGTCTAAAGACGGAGTGCAGTGGAAAGAGACCGCTGTTCCTTCGAAAAATCAAGGTTTAAGCAGTGTCGGTATACAAAGGATGCAGGACGGCATCAAAATGTACGGGAAATTTATATTTGTTGGCGGATATGGCGAAATTATGTATGCAAGAAAACTGTAGCTTTGGAAGTTGATATCTGGAGGAGAATTTGAAAAGAAAAAACGGTATTTGTGTTCATAATCCTGTCAAGTAGACAGGTAAGATTTAAGCTGCGACCGTTTTCCGGTATTCTACCGGGAAACGGTCGTTTAGTTTATTCAAGCTTCGTTTCTTCTAAGCATTACTTGATCTCTTCAAGTTTAAACGACTAAAGGAATAGTAAGTGTTCTAACAAACGGAGAACAGTAGCTTTATTGAACTAAGAAGGTCGTCGTTCAACATGACTAATTAACTTCCCTGAATCAGTCTTCCACAAACGCGTAACCTCCAGTACATCGCCAAGTAACGTATAGTACTATTTATGGCTTTTGAAATATAAAGTCAATGTAGATTCAGTTTATTTTTTCATTCACATTCAACTACCAACAATGAAGCTTGTACATAAGCAAAGCCGCTGCTCTCATTGGAGTATGCGGCTTATTATATATGAATAGAATGAACGAGCCTAAGAACATCTAGCATTTTGTGGTTAGATTGTATCGACCTGAATTTGGGAAGGGCTGAGCTGGATTTTATGGGCTGAAGCCTAATAAGGAGGACAAACCAGTATCACAGGGAAGAGACATTAACAAGCCAAGTAAGTGGGCAGAGGCGGCATGGGAAGAGGTTACACCCAATGGGTATTTTGACGGAAAACGTCCAGGGGAAACGATAACGAGGGAAGAAGCTGCATTCGTGATGAACCGGCTAAGGAAAAATTTCCTAAAGTTGATTGCAGGTGTGGATGGAGATATAAAAGAGTTGGATGAACGACTCCTAGAAATTGAAGGGGAAAAACGAAATTAATCAAAGTTGATAAGATATGAGTTTAATGACGCCTAGCTTTGGATAAGGCATTTAATAATTCTTCCATAGAAATCCCTTCTTTTATGAGCATATAGAAACCTGCTGCAGAAAGTAAAAATAAAGGAAAAGAAACTGTAAAAGACATTATCAAGTCCCCAAAACCAAGGTCTTCTTCTTCTTGAGTTTTAGAACGAAAAAAAATCCTCATAAAATTATAACGGATGCATTCCAGGAAAATTCTAAAGTACAAATAAGCTATATGCAGAAGGAGCAAAAGCAAACTACTAATAATTATGTATGCAGCAATATTGAGAAAGGTATCTAACATATTATCCTCCAAATTCAAATGAGCACATTTAGTCTAACAGAACTAGGAAAATGTTTCTATATATATTTGAAACTATTTACAAAAATGTCGAATTGGGTTTTTATATAACTATAATCCGAAAGCATCGGTAAAAAGTGCACTGCAGGCATAAAGCTGGCAGTACACTTTTTGTTTTACCAATATAATATAGTAAGGTGATCATATGAACCGTACACACAAAGTACTATCTACAGAAATGGATTTCCTTACAGAAGCCTTAAGTCAGGTCCGCGTATCCGTATGGCACGTCCAGGATGATCGAGAAACGCTCATGGATTACGGTGGGACCAATTGAAGAGTCTAGTCCTCTGTCCATTTAAATCATGGGCGGGAGATACTTTCGAGAGCAGTATGAATTTCGGGTACAAAAATAGGAGCGACCATAGCGGTTACTCCTATTGTTTTAGTCATTTAAGAAGAAAAAAATATTTTCGTAAAATTCTTGTGTCATGCCTAATCCACCAGGGATCATCATGCAACCAAAAATAAAACAATAAAATATGGAGTTTGACAAAGGATCTGTTCGTTTGAAGCGTAGACCACACCATTCACAGCAGCGAGCATCATGCGGGACTTTATTTCCACACTCATTACACTTCAAGTAATGACCTTTTTTAAAGATCTTTATCTTAGTGTTAATAAATGACCTGTAGAAAAGTGCTCCTCCTCCAACAAAAAACAATAAAATCACACCAACCACAGTTAGCCATCCGAAGACTTTTAACAAGTAGTCAAGCATTCTATTCCTCCAAATATGCACCTAATTCAATTCGTTTTAATAAGCTTGCGGCTATAGTTCTTTTAATACTCCAAAATATTATCATAGTTAGGTTCCTTCTTACTTTGTTAAAAACTCCTCAATAAAGAGCTCAATAAATTTCAATCCTATTACCGAAAACATTATTCCAGCTATAATGCAGCCAGTAATTGATTCATAGGCAGCTGATGACCGATAACTCTCTCCGCAGTGTGGGCAAATAATTGCAGTGGAAGAGATGCTATGTCCACATGCTTCACAAGGTTTCATTTTTAATGATCGCTTAGTTATTTTCAAGTAAATATTTTTGAACATGAGAATCCAAGCTAACAAGCCTAATAGTAAAAAAAATAAAGTGACTATACCTAAAACAAACATTTCTAAATTAAATTGAGGTATTTAAGCATGGTTAATTCTCCCAGTATATAATTAATCCAGAATAGTCTATCAGACCTATGTGGTTATTTCCATATATTTCTGTTAGAAAAAAGACCCCGTGCAATAAGCACAGAGCCGTGTAATTAGTTGGTCGTATATTCACTTACTTCGAACGTTAAAATCGTATCGAAGATTACGTAATCTGTACGCTTACTGAATGGACCTTTGTTGTTGCTATACTTGTTGATGGCAAACTTAGCTGGTCCTGATCCTGCATCACGAGCATCGTACCAGTTAAGGAATGCATTTACATCGCTCATTGGAAGGTCGTATTCTTTCTCCAAGCCAGTAACAACAAGGATAGCGCGATCGCCTGAAGATTGTTCAGGGTTATCCGAACTGACTAATTCTGATAATTCAGATTCATTACCACTGCAGATATCTATATCATATCATTCACATCTAGATTTCTGCTGCTGTATATGGTGAGAAATTTTATGTAATTGGAGGATATTGCGATAGTAATGGTAGTAAGTATAGGACTAACAAGGTAGAAGTATACAATACTCTCACAGATAGTTGGGAGACAGTTTCATGCCTGTCGATAGCTAGAGCTTGGTCGGGTGGCACAGTTTTAAATGATGATTTACGTGATTGGTGGAGGAGTTAATAGTTCGATAATTGTATCAACTGTAGAACGTTATCATATTACTAATGAAAGTGGACTACATTAAGGAATTTCCCAATAGCTGTAAATGGGATGAATGCTGCATAGTTAAAGGAAAAATGTATGCTTATGGGAGAGGAACCGGTTTCGCTAGTGTGATGTCGGGAGCAATATACGAGTATAGTGTGGCTGATGACACATGGATAAAAAGAAACAGCTTTAAAACAGCTACTACTTCAGCAGTATCAACAGTTCATAATGGAGAAATTTATGTACTTGGTGGGCTTAATAATACTAATTCACAATCACGAGTAGAAGTATATAATCTCGACACCAACGAAGTTAGATCATTCACAGATTTAACTTCCCCAAGAAATCAGAGTGTCGCGGTAACTGTCAATGGAGAGATTTTCATTATTGGTGGTAACAATGGAAGTAGTACTTTAATGACAGTCGAGAAATATTCATTTCAGAATGATGCACCCGAACCCACAGACCCACCAACGACATCTGATCCTGATCCTGAACAACCTACTGGAAATCGTGCGATTCTCGTCGTGACCATGACCACCGGTCTTGAGAAAGAATTTGACTTGAGCCTGCAGGAAGTAAATGACTTCATTAATTGGTACGAAGCAAAACAAGCAGGAGGTGGAAAGGCATTATACGCCATCGATAAGCATGATAACAACAAAGGGCCGTTCAAGAGCCGTAAAGATTATATCCTGTATGACCGAGTGCTGACGTTTGAGGTAAGTGAATATTAAGCAACAAAAAAAGCTCCTCAAGTATTAATGGGAGCTTTTTTTCATTACACGATAAAACGTTCAAACACCGGAGTGCGTAATAAACCCGATTTCGTCCAATTCCTCATCTTAACCCTTGCTTGTATCCTCGGTTCCAGGTAAACATGATTCTTATCCTCGCCTGTAACGATCTGCTGGCACACTCCGCGAAAGGCCTGCTTGTGTTTCGGGCTCGGGCCATGTTCAATAATCCCTGCAGGTTTGAGTTTTCCAGATGTGCCTGAGACGGAAGCCAGCCACCGGGAATATATAATGTTTATCTCCTAAAATAAATGTGATATATTAGATGCTGTCTAAATATTTTAAATATC
>NZ_JBFOLB010000011.1:0-81104 GCF_047246825.1 Paenibacillus xylanilyticus
AAAACATTATCTAATCATGTTATATATTTAATGTTAAACATCGCACAACTGAACATTATCATTTCCATCCGAACTCAGCCTTTTTGTATCCAGTAATGAATACATCAGTATATGACCAGTTGATGACCTTCTGCCATTCTCTGGACCGCCTGCTGATGTACTGACTGTCCTTATGCTTACCAACTACCCCCTCCATCCCCCTAGCTTCTATCTGGGTGTACAGGTCCTCTCCTGCGCCTTCGATGTGCGGTACAATCCCAAAACTTCGGGAAGGCAATTGAAGACGGTGTAGGATAGCCTTTCGATCCAGGAGTGGCAAGTTACGTAGGTCCTGACCTTTGTACTGCAGGATATCGAATATGGCAAACGTGACCGGTAGTGTCCTGGTGAGCTGTTGGATCTTTGAAGGTTGCCGCGTACTAAACCGGCTCATTACAGCTTCAAAGTCGTTTATGCCCGTCTTTTGATCCGTACATGCAACCTCACCGTCTAGGATAATATCAGAGTCAAACGGTAAAACCAATTCTGGGTACTGGCGGGTGCAGTTATTGTGATGACGTGTATATAACCGGACAGTCCGGATTGTTGTGAGTATATCAACCGGTGGCCATCGACCTTTGGTTCAAAGATGAATTCTGAGTGGCTGAACGGTCCCGGTGCTGTTTCAAGTAACATAGGACTGATAAACATAATAACACCTTTTCCCCATTATAGCGTTTGCTATAAGGGATTGAGGAGGTAAGTTATGGTTCCTTGTTAGATGGATGTTTGGACTCACATGCGTTTCGTGACAACGCTTTATCTCTCCATAAGGATATAAATATATCTAAATCATAAATCAATTATAATTCAATTATATGAAATCAGTGAAACAAAAAAGCCCCTATACTAGGGGCTTTTCCCATCATCATGAATGAAAATCGAAGAAATCATGTAATGAAGTATACAACGTGTATCTAAATTTTATCATTCCGTAGGGATGGATTATAGCTCAATAAGTGCACGTCCACCATGAATGGTTTTATACTGGAGATGCAAAGCAGTAATAGACGCCCCGGGTTCATTCGTGTCGGTTACCGTTACATATACTCCAAGTTCATCATGAAGAAATTAAAGTTTAAATCGACCGTTTGTGATTTCATCAGTATTTCCCCTTTATATATTGTACATTAGTTACGAGTAAAGCATCCTTATCGGATGAATTAACCGTGACGCTTATCGCTTCCGGAATGTCTTTCATATAGATTCGTGGAGGATTTAAATCCCCATATCCTAGGTTTAACACACGATTATAATTCTCCAAATTGACGATCGTGTTGCCGCTGTCCGGATCTCTAAAGGAAGTGCCTGAGTTCCCTAGTGTTGCGGGAGTTCCGTAGTACTGTCTTAACCCAAAGGTGATCGTAATCGAGTCTACGAGACCAGAGCTTGGCCCACTCCCAAATGGATTGCTTACATAGGCTTCCCCAGTGACTGGATTAACTCCTCCGTTCATGTCTAAAGCAACCAGGTTCTGACTGATCATAATGGATTTCAATTTATTCGCGTATTGACTGTCTGTAGCGTAGCCGGCCCGCTGCAGTTCATTTGCAAAATCAAAAGGATTGTCCATCTGTAGCGCTTTTTTATATCGGCTATTTTTCATGAGGAAACTTGAATGATCCGCAAATGACTCGGCAGGACTACTGTATGCTCTAAACTTAGCTTGAATCTGTACGCTGACTCCGCCAATTTCTTCATGCGTTGTAGCTATACAGGTAGCCCCTTTCCAGCTACTATTCGCTTTTATGCCAAACATATTATTGCATATGGCTCTTTTCCCATATCCCGATTCCAAGGCTGCTTGAGCAAGCGTAATACTGGCTGGCACCCCACTACGCCGTTCTTCTTCCTGGGCAGCAGATGCATTGGAAATGAAGAAGGGGTGGGTCATCCCTCCTATTTCAGACGGTAATTGAACTGGAGGAGATTCTTCGGGTTCTATGGTACTCCCGTCAGGTGCAAGAATCTCGACAACGTTGGTGCTTCCGGATACAAGTTCACGAATGTATGTGGTTGCTTGATCGCTAAACTCTGGAGCTGCAGTAGTCATATACACATTACTGATATACATCATTTGGTTAGATATAAAATCCGAACCGTCGGTGTTCGCGTTCGTCCACTTGATTTTCTTCGCTAGTTCAAAGGCTTCAATACTTGCCGTCTCCGTTACTTTGGACATTAACATCACGTAAGGTTTAGGATCGATCGCCTCTTCCCCTTGCGGCATCATCTCAAAATGAAGGTGAGGGCCGGTGGATCTTCCGGTGTTACCCGATAAACCAATGATATCTCCTGCTCGAACAGATTGTCCTGTGGTGACTAATGCATTACTGAGATGAAGGTAGCGACTGCTCATCCCAATTTCAGGGTTGGTGCTTTCCACGGTCACGTAAATGCCAGCATTCTGTGTGGACTCCGGATCGGTTTTCCGGGGGTAACTAACCTGAGTCACGATCCCATCGAAGGAATTGGTTACGGGAGTTCCAATCGGGATACCGATATCGATTCCTTTATGGAATGACTCGACAACCCCTGTTACAGGGTGCGTCCGCTTCCCAAAATCACTGGTAATCGACTGCTCAAAATTTCGTACGTATATGGTTGGTGGGAGAATGCTCTCAAAGATTTGGGTTTCCTCGGCAACCTCTTGGGCGGATGAAATGGCTGCTGCTAGCGTATAAAAGATTAAAAAGAATGCTAGAATACTGAGAATAATCCCCCAAAATACGGGGGATTTAAGCAAGGTTTTACCGATGATCTCCTTGGCTTTCTTATTCACTTTGTTTTTGACCTGCTGCTTCATTTGCTCTTTGAGCATTTCGCCTGCGCCAGACGAGGGGTTAGTCCCAGGAGTCAGGATAATCACGTCCCTTTAAACTTAAAAATTAGCTTTCGTCTCCGGTTGGTTTAGATTTCACCGATTGTGTACGGGCTGCTTGAGCTTTTCTTCGGATCTGTTGTGTAACATCCTCTACTTCCGCGTTAATTGGGGCCGTTCTTGCCCTTTTCATCGTTTTTAAATGCTTCAGTTCACCTTGGAGTCCGTCCGAGACTTCGGTAGAGATCTTCCCTTTAAGCTGAACGGCCACACGCTGGTTGGTTTCAGCGTCGACATTGATTTTTATATCTTCTGGCCGCATGCCTGCCTTAAGCCTACCTACGGAGTCATCCATCTTCGCTTTCAATTCCCGGTTATTGAATTGGAGTGATTTCGGAGAAAACGGTGTCTCGACTGAACGTTTTACATTCAGTAACACGGCGGCCTTCTGTTCCATCGTCTGTGCTGTCGCCTGAATCTGACTATTTGGCATAGGAGGTAACGACTTCAGAATGGTCTTTGGATTGGCTGGAACAGTCACACGTACTTGTGGTCCAGGAACAACAATGCCTTCTTGAGGCACGTTAACTTTCCGGAATGCTTCATTCGCTTGCAGTAATTGCATTTTGTAGGCTTTAAATTCTTCCATGCCTTCGAATTTGGAAGCAATAGAGACCCTACCAGACCGGACTAGCATCATGTCGTTGATCTTTTGATTCGTGCTTAAGCCAGATTCTTTGAATCTACCATTCATTTCTTTCACAAAGTCGGTATGTTGGACCGGTTGATCCGTCATATTAGAGGTATCTACCGCTTGTTTGTATTCGACTTTGTACCGATCAAACAGTTGGATCATACAGAAATCGTCGACGGCCGTTTGCAATTTGCGGTTTCGATTGAGCGATTTGACCCTTTGCATCTGATCCACGGCGCGTTGCGGACGCTGAACCATAAATGTGGATGCCTTACGAATGGCATTCTCATTGCCATATACCGTTGCAGCCACTTCTTGATCATTCATATCTTCGCGAACACCTTGCGACAAGATAGCTTGTTTGACATCTCCACCATCGTCTTTAATCTCCTTCAGCCGCGTTTTTTCCTCTTTCCATTCCTTGTCCATCCCGCGGAACGGGTTCGTGGTACCATGTCGAAGGTTCTCATTGACTTTGTTCACGTATGGCGTGTATTGAACCGGTTCACCATTTTCTTCAGCAACATCCTCTGCAGCTTGTCTTTCACGTTGGTACCGCAGCATCATACTGGCAGAGGTTGCATCATTAAGGTTGTTGTCAGCCCGGGTAATGGCACTTGGGTTAAAGGAACGGGGTACTCCCTCATGTTCCCTGCGATTAAACATGCCTGTCACTTTGTTTGTTGCACGGTTATAGATTGAGCGGGTAATGTTACGTTGCACGCTGTCCAGTACCGTCGATTTTTGTTTGGGCATAGCGGGAATCACGCCAACTGCTTTGCTAAACACACCGTTAATTTCTGAACGGTATTTAAATACCATAAAGATGGCGATGGCCTCCAAAAGCATACCGGTAAACCAGCCCTTGTTACTTTTCACTGCAACAACTTCGTATATCAAATGGCCAAATACCAATGAGAAATGTAAGAAGATCATGGTCATAGCCGTCATAATGAGGGCTCCGATCAGTTTAACGAATTGAGTTCGAAGAACGGATATACCTGCCTCTTTGCCAGGAAGCAACGATGCTAATAGAGTAATCGACATAATAGCGGCATGAATCAGTGTTTTGAGGCGCATAAATATGGTGGATACGGCCCAAAACGAGAAAAGACCTAGTATTATGATCGAAAATAGCAAGTTAAAGAGAACGATAATGGCTTGTGAGGCTGAACGTTCTTGTTCCACTTTGGGATATTTGGTTACGGCTTCTTTTAACGCTTCCTCACGTTCCTCTGAAAAGGCTGCAGTCTTGAGTACTTTATCCAGAAGTTGAGGGTCTTTCTCGCCGATTTTGCTATCATCAAATTGGAGCATGGTGTAAGGACGGAGTACGAGCTCTTCCCATACCTGTTCAGATATGATCGTAACTCCATCTTGGGAATTCGTTTTTAGCCCAGTGGTTTTAGCGAGAGAAACATAAATGGAATCGCTAATTGAGGTAACCAGGCTATTAGAGAATTTCAAAAACGTTGCTGCCTGAGAAAAGAATGCGATGGAGACCAGTAGTGCTAAGACAAAGCTGACCGCTTGGGAAAAGCCATCGATCACTCGTCCTCGTACCATAAGATAAAGAATGTATCCTACCGTGATCATGACAAGCATGCCACCCATGGTGTCCCAAAAGCTTCCGGAAGTAATCATGCCATTCTTAATCCCCGTAATGTTCTGAATCATTTCCCCGATTGCATCGATGAGCTCGTCCATAAAGCTAAAGGTGAAAGCTTCTCGGATGACGTAATTCGTGAACTTGACAATCATCACATTGGCCAAGAACACCATGGACAACATGGCATCAAATGCCCGGACAATTCCATCCTGTGCTTTCGCACCGACTTGCCAAAAATGATGGTCCTTCGCAACGGTTTGGAAAGAGTAGTGTGATACACCGTACTTGTTATAATTGGCTTCGGATTGACTATCTTGGGGAATCATTTCATCCAACGAATCTGCCATTACCACATTACTGTTTAGCAAGCTAGTGAACAGGATAATGATCGCCATCCCCAAGGAGAGCCATATAGGGTGATGAAGCCATGTAAAGCTACGTTTTATCTTTTTGTTCATCCTGCGAGGCAACCTCCTCCTCACCGTACTCTTCATCATAATAATGTTGGAAACGCTGCAGTACATTCGCGTTTTCTTCCTGAGCTTGATCTTCCTCTTTGGCATGAGGACGGGTATCGAAGCAATCAAACAAGTGCTGAAATACGACATCAATGTGGACAAGACCAATACGCCCATACAGGTCCTGCATCAAACACTGGCCATTTTCTAGATTTCGTATCATATCAATGTTCTGCTGAGTAGCTTCTAAGCCGAAGTAGGCAAGGGTGTTTTTAATTTTGTCGCTGTCTTGGTCGCGAAAAGCAAACTTGGCACCGATATTCCCTGCTAGATCGCCAGCAACATCCGTTGCATTTTGCGTGATGAACACGGCACCCCCATTGAGGCTTCGGCCGGTACGGACAATGGTATCGGCCAATGCTTTACCCGCTTCGGTTCCAAGCAAGGCCCACGCTTCATCCATTAAAACAAATTTAAAGATGGAGGTATCATGATAAATGAATTTATGAGTGAATCGGGCAATTGCAAACATCAAAGCCACACTCATTTTTTCCGCCAAAGAGTAGTTCTCTTGGGCTTTTTCTGGAGAGGGCAACTTGAGATTTTGAATTTGAATAATGTTAATGGAGTAATCCATTTTGATCGTGGATTCTCCTCCGGTCCCAAACAGCAATTTCGCAAAGGAAAGGGTTTCGAAGCTTTCCAATATCTCAGCTAGAATCGTAGCCTGAGGTTTGGTTACACCCATGCCGTAAAGGACGGATATAGTTTTTGCGAGATAGGGATCGGGCTCTTTGGCTACGATATTGACGGCTTGGGAGATATAGCTATACTCCACGGAGTTCGTTTTCGTAGAAGATAGGTATGCCAGGATCTCAACCGCTGCCTCTTTTGCCGTTTCAATATCGTTAAGCATGACGAATGGATCCAGTTTCCCCATATCTTCTTTTTCTGTGGATAGGGTGGCCACTTGGATTTGACCGGCAAGCTCCGGTAGATCTTCAGGCCAGTTCGATCTCTCCCCTTTCGGGTCAAAAATGAGTGTTTTACCCCCCAGAATGGCATTTTGATATCCGAGTAGGTTGGCAGTGACCGATTTACCGCCACCTAACGTACCCGTAACGGTCATACTAGGACTTCGGTTTTCTTGACTGGCGTTAGCCGGGTCAAAATATACGGGGTGTTCCAATGAACCGGTTGTACCGA
This sequence comes from Paenibacillus xylanilyticus, assembly GCF_047246825.1. Lineage (GTDB taxonomy): Bacteria > Bacillota > Bacilli > Paenibacillales > Paenibacillaceae > Paenibacillus > Paenibacillus xylanilyticus_B. The sequence goes on from NZ_JBFOLB010000011.1 coordinate 6,828, forward strand.
TGTATAGTCCTTTACCATCACCAAGTTCCTGTGTAGCTCCTACCATGCCTGCAGCTAAGAATTCAGGGGGGATCCGATGGATATAGTCTGTGACATATTTTGGTGAACCCGGTATGAAGTCATTAAACAGTAGCCATTGATCACCACTAGGCAGTTCAACCTGTATATTTCCGAAATCACGGTAATGGTCTGTTAATATGGAGACGTTACTCTTTAACATTTCCAGGTCAGTATGATAGAGCCCATAGGTGACTTGCGTGATGAAGGTGGGATTCTTCCGTTTTTTGTATTCATCTTCCAAATACATGGCATTCTCTTGTTTTTCTTGGAGATCTACTGGAACGGTAGCTCGTGCTTCGTGTATGTTTTTCACCTGGTTGTCGATGTCCATCCGCTTACGGCTTAATTTCTTCAGTGCGTCTCTTGCTTCCAGAATGTCTACCTTGATACTCATCGACACGGGGAATGGGAGGGTTGCTGCACTATACAGCCATTCACTCCCTGGCATATCCATGCTTTCCGGTAAATCCGAGAGTGAAAGATACGCATGGTGAATGGATTGCTCTGTACCCTCATAAAGTTGCGTCATTGTTATACGCCGCGGATGACTGGTATCGATGTCAGCTTCGGTGAGGGTAAGAACTTGTCTCGAGTCATATAAGAATGATCGTTTTCCCTGCTTCGTACCTTTCGTCTTTTTCGGAGACCAAGGATCCTTTTCGGATGAGCGCATTGGAGGTTCGGCAATCCCCCACCAGAAATTCCGACGGATGAGCCATTCTGTTGTTGCTTCGGTACCTCGCTTGATCTTTAATCGGCGAGATAGTCGTTCGAAAATCTGTCGTTCCTTGGATTGGTAACTTACGTATTCATGTTCAAAAATTTCAGGATCGTTTAAACCTGCAAAATTCTCAATGGCTCTCTTTGGATTTAAGACGAACTTTTTAAGTTCAATGGCGAGTGTGCCCAGTTCTTCGGCTAAATCTTTACTATCGCTGCTAGGAAGAAAGACAATCAGGTATGCTTTGTAGTTGGCGTTGTTTGCTCCATCCACGGCGTTGTAATTTCCAATAAGGTAATCTTCCATCATATCAATGATTCCAAGTGCTCGGCTTTTTAGTGGACCGGAGACCCTTTTATGCCTAAGTTTTTCATGATGCTCATGAATATCATGGGTTTTGGGTAGCCAAAGGAGTTGAAAGCGGTCTGTGAGCATGTTTAGAGAAGCTGTTTGCGTTAAGAGTCGATCTAGTTTTTGCTGGTCACTGAGATGATCATAGATATAGGAGTTCAACTCGTAGACGGCCCAAACTTCTTTGTTATGGTTGAAAATGAGGTTTCCCTCGAAGTAAGCGATTGGGAACTCAACATTGATTTTGTTTGGTTTTTTCTGCACTTTTCCAAGCGTAGACAATGGGTAGTTCCTCCTTATTTAAAGAGAGCGTGGTTACTCGCTCTCTCTTCTACTGTTGCGGTATGTAATTCTGGTTTTGTAAACATACCGGTGATTGTGCTCAACTTTGCGGTACCTATGTAAATGTTTGGGGCGCATCCAATAGAAAATCATGCCCAATAGCCATTTATGGGGGGCCTTGCCGTCGAGCTTTTGTTTAGCGATAATCCAAGCGGATACTCCTGGTAGAAAGGCATATGTGTAAACCGCGGGTATGAAAAATAGAATGTTCCCAACGATAGCCCAAAAGATTAAACAAGCGAAAAAGATTCCCACGATTCGAAGATTGGCTGGCAGGGGAAGTTTCTTTCCTTCTATCGCGTAAATGACCCAGTCCAATGTCCATATTTTTGAATAGTTCGATACGGTGATCCTGGGATTTTCTTTTTTATTGCTCATAGCTTAACCAAAGATGGTAGTCCAGAGGGATTTGGCAAAACCTTTCATGGCTTCCCAGTCAGAGATTACTGCAACTAACAACACCAAGCCAAAGAAACTTAAAGCTTTCATCCAGTCACGAGTAACTAGGAATATAACAGCCCCAATAATAATGACACCTGGTATAAGAGCACCAATATTTCTTACAATCCAAGAGTTTGCTTCCACACCTGGATCTTTAGCAGCAAATGCAGGTAAAGCAATCAATAGTCCAGTACAGACCATAAGAGAGACCCGAATCAATAAGGATTTATTTAGAAAATGGTTTAAACGCATAAAGTAATTTACTCCTCTCGGTTATTCTGTTGAAGTAATGGAATGCATGATTATCTTCCGGTGTGGAGATCTCTTCTCGTGTTTCCTCATCGTTAGATGGTTGTTGAGTGTTCATGCCCATCTCTTCCCCAGATTCTATCGACTCTTGTTTAGGGTTACCGATGGACAAAACATAAAGCCGATCTCCTTTGTTCACGACATTAAGAATCCAACGGTTCGTAAAAACTTCCCCTATGTCGTTTTGAACCAAAACGGAAGTCTCCATACGAATATGCTCAGGACGGCCTTCGCTACTTGGCATATTATAAAGTGATACATTTTCGACTTTGTCCAATGTGAATTCACTTTGACTTAAGCTCGAAGGAGCGGTACCACTGTCTTCGTAGAAATACTTCAGCTGATTAACATTCCCAGCAAAATAAGCTTGAAGAACGTTTGTTGCCAATTCGGATGATTGATTAATGAGATCTACATTCGTATTCAATTCCCCTGGTGTTAAGGGGGCGGACTCCCCTTTTAATTGATTCCCAATGAAACGCGGGTAAGACTGGATCACATATCCGGAGGGGGACACAGTTACTGGAACAACCATGTAAGTTTTTTTGATTACACTGCCTTTTTTATCTTTGGATGGCTCAGCACCTTGTAGTGAATCTAAATCCACTTCACGTCTAACGTTCAAAGTAACTTCATACTGTGAATCACTGATCTGTGACGTGTCATAAATCTCAACGGAAATTACGTTGGATGACCCTTTAATTTCATAGCCTTTCAAGCCAGCATCCTGATCGATTCCACTGATAAAGCGTTGAAGGCGTACAGCGCGATCATTAACATTGTTAACTGACCATGTGAAATATTCGGTTGCAAAATCACTGGCAAAGCCCTTAAGGCTGTCCTCAACTATGGTTTGGTTTTTTCCTATATTGGTGACCTCTTGGATAATTTGAGTTCCCTTAGCATAGGACACTGCACCTTTTATGATGAGGAATATAACGAAGATCCAGAATAGGTAACGAATAATTCGCTTACCTGCAATTCTTTTTGGAGATTTGGGTTTCAATCCTTTTTCAAACTTACGTTCTTTCTTAATGCTCTCTTCATTTCCTTGTTCACCATCTTGTTTCGATGGTCTTTTTGATAGGAATCCCAAAGGAACACCCCACTTTGCTAGCGTTTATTTTTCTTTCTGCTCCCCTCTCCACCAACTACTGAGAAAATAAGGACGGAAACACCTAGAAGAATCAGTGCATACTTGGTATCAAACTCCATAAACCAGTTCCCTGTGTTCTTCACTTTCTCCCAAAAACCAGGTGCTCTGTCAACAACGATACGGGTAGCTTGGTCTATGATGTTCTCAACCTTCTCATGCGATTCATCACGGTCTTTAACTACCTCATCTGTTACAGGTGGAGAGTTATTTTCCGGTGACGCTTGTACGGTAGGTTCTGTAGTTTGTTGTGAAACCTCCTGTTTCTCTGTGTTCTGACTTGGCGTACGGATAAACAAAAAAAGAGCTGTTAATAGGAGGAGTAAACTGATACTTATTAAAACGACCTTGGTGTTTTTTTTCACTGTAGGTAAACCTCCTCTCATTGGAGAAATTATAAGTAGTATACTAACATAATAGCTAACTAATTAGTATATTAATATATAATACCTCATTTTAGTTCCATACGAATATAAGCCTGAGTTAATGAAACTAATTCATCAATGTTGTTATAAGCATTAGGTTATCTTTAGAATGATGTCTTCTATTACTTTCCCCGTAAGTACTTTGTTGTTGACTCGGAATATTTCAGCTGCAGCCTTCTCAATATTATCTAATCGCGTTTTATAGATTGCTTCAGGAATAATGAAAGCTATTATCCCTTGCTGAATAATTTCATTTGATGTAAGCCTAAATACGTTACGATACCTTTCTAGTTTCTTTTCTATGGATACTTGTTCTGTTTGAAAAGGTGAACGTTGAATTGGTTCGGTTGAGCGATCCAACTCCACAAAGAAAACTTGCTGGCCTATCCGAAGTATTGCATCAGGCCGTACATAAATGGTTTCGTCATCGCTATAGACCGTCATTGACGGATGCCAATCCCATTCATAATACTGACGAAGTTCTTGATTCGTGTTTAACAAGTTATATCTTAGATCTAAGTATACTTTGCCAAGTTCCCAGAAATGTTCCTTCTTAGCTCGCTCCATATCTAAGTCATTTTTAGATAATCGATTTTCTTCAAGTATCCCTCTCTTCACTTCCACCACTCGAAGACCTCTACTACTCAGGAAGTACCACGTATTCCCTGATCTCGTATGGGTTCTTTTTTTTGCTGGTAAACTCGACGCGTTGGGATCGAACGAAGAGTACTCAATTAAACCTCGATCTTTTAATCTCTTTACGGTTCTCCTGAGTCGATCTAATGCTCGAATGCGGTTTTTTCCTTCTAGCTCTCTCCTCTTCTCATGGGATGCTTTTTCGTATTCTGAATAATGATAGGCTGGAGTGTCGATGAAGTAATACTCCATTAGGGCTCTTTGAGGCATGCACCTACACATATATAGGTCAGTGAGCATATTCCAATCTTTATCGGTAAGTAAATCGATGACTTCACCCAATGAAAACTCGGATGCAGGTTTTCTTTTCTTTTTTGGTTCCATTATGCTCTCCTTTCTTAAGCCATGAGTGGCTTGGGTTGATTGGAGAGTATTATACGGTGTTGGTCGCGTTTTGTTCAAGAGAATAACTCTTTGATATTCAATTGTTAGCTGCATTATCAAGTGGTTTTCATCACTGAATGAAAATGTAGATGAATTGGATTAGATAATGGATTACTAATTTATCGATTAATTGGTTGCTCAGAGTGTTACTAAATTGAATTCTAAAAGGTTACTAAATGTATATATCAAATGTTGTTTTTATCTGAATAAATACAAATTAATTCGGATAAATAGGGCATTAACCGGATATATCCGGATATCCGTATTTATTCGATAGGTGGATACACGGATATATCCGGATTTATTCGCATTAAACTGATTTAATACGGTTAAACCGAGGTATACTTGTATTTATAAACAATTTATATTTAATTATAAATGGAACATAAAACAAATATAAATGATTAAAAATACAATCATTATTATATTAAATTAGTGGTTGACTGTAATTATGAAAAAAGATAGACTCTTTATGTGGTATGTTATGGTAACGTACAAATTTAGGAGGTAAACAAATGACTTTAAAATTACATATGAATATTGGAAATGATATTGGTAACAGTGAGATAGATATGTACATCAACGGTCAATTGATCAGACAACCGAATGTTTATTCCCTGATTGGTCAAATGCCTTGGAAAGATGACGATGTTGAGGTTCAGAAAAACCTGAAGAATATTTATGATAATCTGGTGGTTTCTATCATTTCGTCTGCTGTACCAACAGGAATGTACACAGTTGGGACACATGCCCTCAAAACAAAAGGTGAAAATGTAACAAATTTATATGTTAAAGGAAATGAGTCGAAGTCAGATCAACTGGTTCCTTACATAAATACTTTGGCTTTAGTTGCTGCCAGAGCGGTTCAAGAAGCTCACCTTGCTGGAGAAAGCCTTGATGAGATTAAAGTAGTTGCTGATATGGGTACAGCGTTACCGGTTAAACAATGTTCCCCTGAAAACGTGGCGACATATCGGAAAAAGTTTATGAGTGAAACTCATACGGTTACTGTGCATTTGGGGCTAACAAAGAAAGTTAACGTGTCGATTGATTTTGATTATGTCCATGTGCTTCAGGAAGGTACCCCAGTGACTTTTGCTTTACAAATGGACAGTGAGGGTAACTGGAGAACGAACTCTTATGAATCAAGTTCTGATGAGACCAATGATTTGTATTCGGAATTTGCTGAGTTATATGATTTAGAGGATGTCGATGGAAGCTACTTCGACGGAAAAAACATCTTGCATGTGGATATGGGAGATGGTACTACTGATACCCCATTCACTCGGGGAGATGCAGTTGATAATGATTTTTGTGATGGTGTAAACAATGGGATTGGACATGCACTTAGGGATGCCATTCCAGACTTAGTATCTTTAGCACCGCACGCATTCAACTCTGTTACGAGACAACAATACAGTGAAATTCTGAAAAGTCAGTATGCTCCAAGGAAGCACAAGTTCTTGAACGAAGCAATTCAGGCTTTCAACCCACACTGTGAGAACCAAACAACTCAAATTGTTCATCATGTAAATGACCAAGTTTTTAAAATTGGACCAAACGAAATTGATGTTGTGGTTGTTTACGGTGGCGGTAGTATCCTTACAAGATCAATTATCTTTGATAAATTGAAAGAGATGTGCGACAAGACTCGTATAGAGTTGTTTTATGTACCAGCTAAATATGCTGTGACTCTTAATGCTGAAGGATTAGACTATTTTGTTCGTAGCGAAATCTACGCACATTTGAAAAAAAATTACATGTCTTCTGCAGAGTACACTGCCGTTACAGGGAAAAATAATGCGGCTCAGAAGAAGAAAAAGGATGCAACACCAACCGTATAAGAATAATCACTAGACTTGTTTCATGAAAGGAGGATTGAAAATGGCTAGAGCAAAGTCTCCAGAACGCGGAAAGCCGGCTGTGATGAAACTCCGTGATGACGAGGAAGAAGCAATCATTGAGTGGATCTCAGCTCAATCCAACTACTCTGATTCACTTCGGTATCTGATACAAAAAGAAATTGCAATGAACGGCATCCAAAATCTTCAACTTCAGATTCCTACAGTTCGCAGTATTGAAACACTAAGAAGTTCAATGAATATTTCAGCAGCGAACCTGAAGACTGAAAATGTTAATTCTAACATTCTCGTGAAACGTCCAGTATCTATCCCTCATCAGGAAGTTGCAAGTTCTGAAAATGTGTCAGTTGTCCCACAAGAACAGCATACGATGTCTTCTCCTATCCAGAATGAGAACGTGGAAAATGGTGTTTTGGATTATAGTGTAGAGCCTGAAAGAGAAGTGTTTATCCCGCCGGGAGTTGATACTGAACCAGAGATGAAAGATGTTCCAGTTGTTGAATCTGTACCTACTCCTTCAACAGTGATTGCAGATACTCCTAAGTCTGAGAATAAATCGTCATCATCGTTAGGGACGGGAACAACAACCAAACGGCCAGCTAAGAAGAGTTTTGATCCATCGGTTATAAGCAGTTATCAGTAATATAATCTTTATTATGGAGTTCACTTGATATTTATCAGGTGAACTTTTTTTATTCAGCCCAGTGTACTATTAACGCTATTATATCTTCAGTAACACTTACATTTAATGCTGTGGACCATCCCCTTCAAAACTCTCTCCCCTTTGAGGGTTCTTTTCGTGGCATATTAATGGAATTACCAGTTCTTGCTGCGCAAATTCTAAACTTGTTAGTGGCAGTTCCGATGATTAGGAATCTCAAAGCTTTGATCTTTTCTTTCTAGGCTGTGTGGTCGATTGTTTCAATTTCAATCTCAATCTCAATCTCTATAGACGGGCAAGTTATCTGAAGGTAACATTGGGATACTTGTTTCTACTATGATTTGGCTTATTGCTTAATCTAGACAGGAAAACAAAACAGTAAATTTTTTGAGACCTGCATATCGTTAGTTAAGTATCATCGTTACTCTACTTCCCTTATACATTCAAAGACCCAAAGTTGATCTCCTCATGGTTGTTTTTTTCAGTATCATTTCGTTGATTTTATCCTATTTATAGCCCGCTTACTTTATTCCTTGCCCTTTCTTCCACATATTAAGCGTCTGTAAGTTTCGTTCTGTTAATTAAAACGCACAAAAAAATGTGTCAAACATAGCCCCTCCCCTACTCCATCTACTTCTTCAATACCATTTCGTCGGATCTGCCCCAGCTACAGCGTTCATTATGACTAGGACGTTAACGTGAGCGTGCTGAGGACCTCCACCGAATAGACAGACTGCCTCCGTATAACAAGCGCCGAACCGTAGGAACTGCGAGTATCGCTTGGTTGATAGCCTTTAATCGTTGCGTGATTGTGCCATCCGGGTAAGCACGTGTTCTTTTTATGATGCTCTGACTAACGGTAGTTCAGCCGGGTATTCACGAATTAGTTTTTCGATAGTCTAGATAGTCTTATTTGATTTTATGGTTTCAGACAACATTATCGAATTCTTGCGGAGCGCAAATTCGGAATAGCGGTACATCAGCCGTTGATTGCAACTCCCCATAAAAGCAATCGATAGCAAACACTTCACATCAATGTAGCGATGATGGTTTCTTATACACGCAATAGTTTTATGAACGAAATGTAGGCCTCCCCTCACATCCCTGTTATTTGAATACATCCTTTAGTGAACTTGTTACCGCTTTGGTTATACGCCCGTTTTTAGTCTGGTAAGTCCCCCTAATTCTATTGAAAGAGGATCTGATGAATGTGATGAGACCGGTAGTCGCTAATTAAAACAATTAAGTTGTTGCAGCCTCATTTTTAAATGAATTGATTGGTAAGAGTCTTCTCTCTTCAGCACAAATATGTACATCAAGCTAACTAGTGAAGTATGTCCTGTTATTTTCCTGCCAATACTGCAATTCAAATTATGTGCTTATTTATCAAATAGCATATACCGCTCTTTTATTATGATTATTTTGAATGATTATACAAGATTTAAGAAGGATTCATAAATGAAATTGAATTGAATATTTATAATAGTATTATTTAATTATAATTGAATTTAACCAAGGGATTATTAAAAGAAGTGTATTTATCCGTATAACTCGAGTTATTCGCTCTTATCCACTTGATTTGCTATCCGGATATATCCGGATAAATCCGTATAAATCCGTGTATATACGTAGATATCCGGATAAACACTGAATTGAGCCTTTTATCTCTCTTTATTCGGTAATGAATATATACAGATTAATACGTATAAGACCGGATAAATCCAGATAAATACGTACTAATTCGGATATAACCGAATAAGAAAATTGGTGTATAAAGCTGTATAAGCTGTTCTTATTCAGTTATAATAGAGTTATATACTGAGAACGAAGCGGGTGTTGAAAGAATGAGTGATTATATATCGAGAGAAGAGATTGAAGAAGCTCAGCAAGAGGAAATGAGAGATCTTTTGATGGATGCCTTTTCTGGACATTCAGTTCTCTTTGAGATTTACAGTAGAAGAGGTTGGTTAGAACGGTTATTTACACCTAAGATCCTTCTTATGGACAATGAGGCACTATACACTACTCAACAAGTAGCTGATATCTGCGAGACACAAGCCTACGTGATAAAGAATAAAAGACGAGAATTACTAGATTATGTAAACCCAACAGTTTTAGGGGAAGGGAATACAAAAATCTATAAGCACAATTATATCTCTGTATTTAAAATGAAAATGATTGTTGGGTTAACTGGAGAGGGTTCGGAGTATACAATTCCACAACTGAAGGAGATTATTTCGGGTGGAGTTACTAGAAGCAATCCATCAACTGGAGTCAATGAGAGTTCAAATGAATTGTTACTCAAAGTATTGCAAAAACTCGAAAACTTCGAAAAGTTTGAAAGATTAATAGAATCGGATGAATTTTTTCAGGATATCGAAAAGCGAGTAAAGCAGACTTCACAGCAATTACTTCTAGAAGACTCAAAAACCGAAGCAGAAGCTAAACAAAGTGCAATTGATCTATATGAAAAAATATTGTCAAGTAGTACCACCATTGCTGATAAAGAGTTATTTCTAGTTGAACTTAGTTCCTTAGAATCGAAGTATCCGCAGCACGCATACACAATTAGATTATATAAAACCTCCGCGGAAGATAAGATTTTGCGTTTTAAACAGGATGAAAAAGAATTGAACGTAATGAACCTAAAACAAGAAGTGAATGAACTTTTTGAAGAGTATGATAGGACCAAGAATGAGGCAGAACGTGATACCGTAAGAGACAAAATCAAAAAATTAGCAAGTGAGAATCCCGACCTTAGTTTTGAAATTAGGTTATGGCTTTCAACTGCTGGCCAGAAGAAGAAAAGCTTTTTCAAAAGGTTATTCTCATAATTTCTGAAGCAAGCCCTAATAGGAGGCTTGCTTTTTTTATTGAAATCGAAATTTCATGACACATATTAATATATATAGTAATATACTAAATAATATAGGAGGATTGATTCGTTCATGAAGTTCATAGCCATGGTTCTTGGTGGAATTATATCAGTGATAGGTCATATCTTTGCGTTTGTTTTTAAGAATATTTATATTTCTGTTCGTAGATATGCTATGGACCCAGCAAACAAATATTCATTATGGAATACTCAGGCAGTTACGATCTTATGCATTCTATTGTTATGTTTTTTTTGGTTAGTAGGGAGATACCAGGATATATGGTATGGCACCAGTGAACCAATATTCTTAAGAGCCATCCCACTTTTGTTGGCAGCTTTTATGGGACATACTATTTATTCATCACCAATGTTTTTCAAGAATCTGTATTCAAAACCGACCATTCAGACCTTTCTGAATACACTAAGTTCCTTGGCGCTTGGACAAATAGTTTTATGGTTTGAATTATCGACATGGACTGTTTTTATAGTTATGTCCATAGTTGCAACCACTGTGGCCTTCTCTTTAATACATGTCTTAAAAGGGAATACGAACAACACAATATTTTCAAAACTACATATTGCGGTTGAAAAGTCTAAAAGTGTGAGAAGCAATCCAAAACTGAAAATGACTTTGCCCGAAATAATAGATCAGAATAAATTGGATTGTGACTCTTCCGGACATGTAAATGAAAGAGAGGAATCTTTAACCACATTAAATGAATCCAAAGAAGTTGATTTAGTATATAAGTTTGACATTTCAGAAACCATTGATATTTCAAAAAAAGGGTCGCTTGCGCATCTCAGGTACAGTTCTGAAGAATGTAAGATCGTACTATTTCATACACAACCCACAAAAAATCGTCAAAGTCAGTTAGTTACAATATCAAGAAGTGATAGAGCACAGCATGGACAAACCTTAGGTGGAACTGGAGCTGGTAAGACACTTTTTGCGACGAATAAAGTGACGCAGGATCTTCTAAACGACTATATAGGAAGCACTATAATCGAACCCAAAGGGTCTTTTATCAGACGATTAGCTAATTTCTTGGACCGGGTAGGTAGGCCCTACCATCGGTTAGATCCGGAATATGAGCATACAGCTTGTTTAAATCCGATGTATAGTCCCGAAGGTCATGATTTTGATGACATGATTGAAGCTAACGTGGCAGCCTTTCATAGTTATCTTGGACCGGATTCTGAAAGATACTTTAAAAGTAGGTCAACACAATTACTTCGGGTTAGTATTAAGGCATTAAAGCTTGCTTACGGTAACGAGTGTGGATTAAACGAATTGGATAGACTTATTCAACCTTTAAATGATGATTATAGAGCTGAAGTGTTGTCACTTCTTAAAGGTTATGACAGTCAGATTACTTTGTTAAAACAATACACTCGCAGTATGGCCGGTAGCCCACGAATGCAAGAACATGCTATGCAAACTTACTCTAACCTTCATGATTACTTATCAGAGTTGACATCAAATAAGCATGTTCAACGAATTTTTTGCGGCCCCTCAACATTTAATATTGATGATGTATTGGCGAATGGAGAAATAGTTTTAGTCAATGGTGCCTATGGTAAACTCTCAACCTTAACGTATACCGTAGGAAGGTTATTTATCAATCTATTTCGAGCAAGTATATTTAGACGCTCACTAATAGAAACTCCGAGAGCACATCAGCTAACAGTTGATGAACTTGAAATGTTTGCAGATGAAGAATTTAGTACATTTATGGAGATGGCCCGTGAATTTGAGGTCTTTGTTGACGTTATTCATCAAGGTAATGAACAATTAACGGATGAAAGTAAACGTCTTGCAGCAATGGTAAAACAGAATGCTGTGCAAAAATACATTATGGCTGGTTTAGAGAATGAGGATGTTAAATACATTGCCGAAATGATTGGGGAGGATTATGTTATTGGCCAAAGTAGTGGAACCGATGAAATGGCGACAAGCGGATTTAAAACACAAGTTAAAGAAGAAAAAAGATACATTGTTGAACCGAGAACAATAGCTTCATTAAAAGGTTATAATGTGGAAACCGGCGCGCCTGCAGAAGTACTTTACAGAGGCGTTCATAACAATGAAAGATTAGAACCTGTGATCGGACTAGTTTATCCACTTCCAAGAGAACTATTTGCAGCCGTAGACGAAGACGACATCAGAAATATCTTAGAAACAGAAGATGATCAGGCTAAAGCTGATATTTTATTAAATTTAAATAATGGGAATTTTTTGGATCAGACACACCAAGCATTAGCAGATGAGAAATCTATAAGAGTGGAGAGAATGAAAGAAAAAGCAATGCAACAGAGAAGTTTGGTGGAGATTCACCAAGAATCATCTAAAGAGACGATAGATAGCAGAACTCATGAGGAATCCCAAGTTCTTATGATAAGAAGTTCTATTTGGGATGATGCTGAGAACAGTAACCACATCAAAGTAAGAGCAGAGCAACTCGTTAAGAATGAAGAGCCGGCACGATCTGGTGAGATTGAAAATCCCATCAAATTTGTGCCGGCATCAATAGATCCAACTGCTCTCAAATTAGCTGAAAGAATAAAACAAGCTAGTATGGAGAAGCGGAGTATAGAAGGGGATAGTAAGCCTTAGAATGGTTTAGGCTTACTATCTTATCGTTCTTCATTTAATGTTGTTATAATATCGTTAAACTCTTCATAACAAAGTTTGCCTAATGACGTCAAACTATACACTTTTTGGCGACCACTTGTGGTGTAAGAAACTAAGCCTAACGATTCAGCCCAAATCAAAGCTGCATTCAATTCTCCTCTACGAACACGAGCATTTAAAGAGAGATCGTCCTTATTGAAATCTGCTTGATTAAGTGTTTGTAAAATTAATTTTGTTCCATTTGGTAATTGACTAATCATATTTTGAAGATAAGTTTTTAAAGGGGTGTTAAAATCATAGGCGCTCATTGAAACAGTCCTTTCAGGGTATTGTAATATATATATTAGCACATTATTTAATTAAGCAATATATATATTGTAATTTGCCTAAACTATTATTGCCTGGTGCTAGAGAATTATGCATAGGTAGAATTGGGTCACAAACTTTTCAAAGAAACCAGTCATTGTTAACACAAAGTCTAATTCACAATTCTTGCGCAGTGAGTTAACTAACTATAGAAAGAATACATTACTCGCAAGATGTACATGGACCCTTGCACCCTTGAATTTATGCAAAGTACAAAAAGATTGTTGCGATGTACTGCATTGTTTTTACCATGTATTTAGCTATGCCATCAGAATTCACAAATTTATTTATCAGGCACTATATTTCGTATAAGACGTTTAGTATTCTCCGTAGGAATAGAAACTAAGGTAGAATTTTTTATAACAGCATCTTCTATAATTGATGCAAGTTTTAATGCACGAACCCAACTAATTGATTTGCATTTCCACTGACACGATTATCTCCCAATTCTACATCCCGTATATAGCCGTGGCTTAATTTATTCGTTTAGCTGCCTCGCGTAGGGAGTACCCACAAGCCAGACGAAAGTATTCTAAATACTTTCCAATGGAGTGCTTCATTGCTTTTCTCCTTCAATATCTAAGCATGTATTTTGCCACATTATGTTAATTATGATATATTTCTCCCATTAATAAAAAAAGATAGGAACATACGTAAAGTACTGAGAATTATGGTCAAAAAAGAGGTGAATTGATTTATAATTATGTACAAAATAAATCGTAAATCATTTCATATATAATTATAATTCATTCAATAAATTGTTCGAAAAAGAGTATGAAAACACTTAAGAGGAGTAAAATAATTTATTCTTCTATTTTTTGATTTAGTCTGGTATATTTCATATATATTAATTAGAATACTATATAGCTAATATATAAGAAAGGAGAACTCGATTGAAACATGATGGACTTATGGAAGAATTAGACTTTGTCATAAGTCACCCAAAATGTAACATCCGTAATTTAGAAACGTTCTATAACAATTGTCTTTTCTCGTATAAGACAGCTCAATAGTTGCACACATCCGGTTCAAAAGGCCCGACTTAGAATAAATGGACTAAAGAAAACGATATGATACATAAGGTTAGCCAGGAACTGGATTCACTAAACAAAGAAGAAACGCCAGCAAAACAAGAATTAATAATTTATGTTGATCTTACAAATGAAAGACCAATAAGCGGGTACTACAAAGTTGCATGGGAGCCCGGCATGGACTATGAAACAATTAATGCAATGTTCCGAAAGAAACAAGTGAATGTATTATGTGTCAGGTAGGGGAAAGTGAAACTAATTGGTTTAATACAGGTCGATGAGCATAGATGCCATCTATTTTTAAAAGTAAAGGGGTAACAAGCATGACTTTCACAGAAGTGGGTCCAATGAAAAAATATGAAACGTCACTTCGAAGAAAACAAATACATCAAGGCGTGGTGACGTCTATTGAAACGCATACTCCTTTCGGTATAAGTATGCAATGTGCAATTATCGACTTGGGGGATAACATCAAAGGAATGATTCATGAGGATCAATTCGATAAACAACAGTTCAGGTCATTGGTAGGGTTTATTGATCACACCGTGGATTTTATGGTGCTTGATCCCAAAAAGCGTGGAGGTGATACTGACGATATTCAAGTGTTTGACCGAGAGAAAGGTATTGTGCTCCTATCGAGAGTACAAGCTTTAGAGGAACTACAAGAAGAATTTTGGGACACAGCTGAAGAAGATCATATCTGCACCGGCACAGTATCAGGTTTTGAGGAGGAGCGAATATATCTTTTGGTAAAAGGTGTAGTATGTATCCTACCCATTTCAGATTATGAATATGATTGGACTCCATCAGGTAGAAATTTGCTTCCATTAGGTACGCAGGTGACTGTGAAAGTCAAAAAAATCGATAGAGAAAAGAAGCGAGTCACTGTGACAAGAAAAGAACTGCTAGAAGATCCTTGGAACAGGGTGAGAGAACGATTTAAGCAAGGTGACTTTCACCGAGGAGTTATTACAAGTGTTGTGGAGAACACCGGCATATTCATTAAATTATGTCCAGGTGTCGAGTCATTGGCTTGGTTTCCGAATAGAGTGCCTTCCCATGGTGAACTTGTTGGTAAAACTGTTTCTGTGAAAATAGGAAAAGTTGATCTGGAAGCAAGAAAAATCAAGTCCAAAATCGTACATTTTCCGCATGAAATCATGGGTTAGGAGGCATTTAGATGGAGCATATGGTATCTCCGTTAATCAACCCAGAAGAAGCGAAGGTGCCTACATATCCACTCCTTGATGATCCATACAGTTATGTGACTGAGATCGATGCACTAACTAAACATCAATACTATTACATTGAACGAAAAGTTGAACAAGGGTGGATTACAAGTAGGGATATAGATATAGTTCGTTTTGTTTTTGTACACCGTTGGGTTACCTTATCACAAATAGATCGAATCTTTTTTCCCGAAGCGGAGAGAGAGAATACAGCAAGAACCCGTATGAAAAAATTACTTAAATATGGTTTGCTCCGAAAAATAAAATGGACGAGCTACTCAACAGGAAAAGAAACTAGACCAGCCCTTTATGAAGTTGGTGCCAGCGGTGCAGATGTATTAAAATTTCGATTCGCGACGTTTTTAGGACAAAGAGATCCGAGACATGCCAAACCAACAACAATGTTATTTCGAATGAAATATGTTGCCGTTAATGAGTTATACCTACAGATGAGAGAAGAATTCAATTTGGTTCATTTCGAATTTCATCCTATTTTGAAAATCAACGACGAACAGCAGGTTCCTACTGCCCTTTTTTCATTAAGAAACCCATCTGGCAAAGAAATAGACTTTGTTCTCATTTGTCATAGGGAAGATGAAAATTGGCTGAAAACGATTCGCTATCAAGCAATGTTTTATGCAGCATATAAGACTGTAAACCGCACTTTAACTTTGTTGATTCATGTATCTACTGATGAAAAAGCAAAAATGGCAAACCACGTGCTAAGTCAAGAAGGTTTGGCAGGGGTTTGGTTTATTACGGACGATGATCTTTTTGACAAGAATAAACACATAACCCAAAGTTTTAGCTTTATTGATACAGAGGGCAATCGAATTTACTATGATCTGGGAAGACGTTAAGGTGGTGATTTAAATGAATCGTATACTTATTTGCTCATCGGAACGAGATGAATGTGAATTTCTGAAAGAAGAATTGGAGGATTTCGGGAAAGTCGTAAAAATTGTTGAGTCGTTAGACTTTTTTATTTCTCAGTGGGAATCCACCAGTTCAATTAACACGATTGTTTTTACTGAGTATATTGTAAAGAATACAAGTTCTTTTGAAAAACTAATCAAACAAGTCGAAGCTTCAAATCCAGAAGTACAAATTGTGTTTTTACATTTTAGAGAGATAGACGAATTCATGAGGTCTCTTTCTGATTTAGGGATAATTTGCATCTCGTATATAGATCTAACTCCTGGATTAATTCTCACGAAACTTCAAACAGAAACAAAAAAAGATACGGATCCAGAGACTCCACTAATCACAACAGATAAATCTCAGTGTGCTGTTATAGACAGTTCTGAGGATGCATTCTTACATACAAGGAATGAACCAGAGCCAAGAAATATGTATGAGGAGCAAGTTTTAAAGCATAAGGATGTAAGTGTTGAAGAAAAACCAGATATTCGAGATGTTTATCAAGAAAGAGACTCTGTTAATGCTTCTGAGAAATTCCTGAGATCTATGATTGAAAAAGGTAAGGAATTAAAAAAAGTTTTGGAGGTTAAAAATAGTCATTCAGAGTTTAAGATTGACGATTTTAATTACGATCCACTACTTCAAAAACGTAAAAAGGTCAGAGATCGTTTTATAGGCACGATCATAATAGCAATTATTGGAGTGGATAAGGGAGTAGGGTGCACTCATACTTCTCTGTTAATAGCGAATTATCTCGTAAAACAGAAACTTTCTGTGGCTCTAATTGAAGCAAATGAATCGAATGAGTATAAGGAAATTGAAGCTTCATATGAAGGCGTGGACTCAGAGCTCTTGCATACTTCTAGTTTCTATATTGAAGGAGTACATTTTTATAAAAATCAGAACAATATCGATGTGATTCCACTTTTATCGGGTGAATATGCTTATATTGTGCTCGACCTAGGGTACTATGTTGAAACGGAGTCATACACTGAATTCCTTAGAGCAAATGTTCAAATTGTAGTGGGTTCGAGTAGGGATTGGAAACAGCATAAGATAAATGAGTTTATAGATGGTCAAATTCATTTAGACCAATCGAATTGGAGAATATGCCTTCCTTTAGCTGATAAGCAAGATGTAAAGGATCTGAGAAAGAAATGGAATCGAAGGCGACTATATACTATTCCATATTTTCCAGATCCGTTTGACTCATCTGATGTAATTGAAGATTCGCTGGAAAGTATGCTGAAAATCAATCAGCAGCATAGACTCTCTTTGCTTAGGAGAAAAATGCTGAATGTATTTCAGTAAATGGAGGTGATGGTATTAAATTAATACGTATGTGATTGAAGTAATTACAGCTAGTATTTTGGGTATCTGCTCATACAAATATGTATGCGTTTTGCTATGTAGGTTGACAGAAAGGACTCGAGTTTGTAGCTGTGGTTTTGTGATGGAAAATCTTTAGCGGAAGGTATACGGAAACGAATTACTGAAGAAGTTGTTCACACGAACAAGGCTGGAAAAGTGCAGCCAGTATCTATAAGTATTGAATTTGTGAAAGGTTTGATGGATGGAGGATGGAACGAAACTTGAACTACGTGGTAAAAGCAATGGTCACGGCTAAATTACAAGGGGCTAATCAAGTCGTGCAATTGAAAGAAGTATAATCGCAACACTAATATTTATATACTAATATAATAGTATACTAATATATATTGAAGTGTGGAGGATAGACAATGTCAAAAATACGATTCAGGCAGAAGAAAGTACTCATTGCTGGGGGGATTGGTGGCCTTATAGTTCTTTTGATTTGTGTTCTAGTTGGATCATTGTACATTAACCATTTAATGGTAAAAGTGAACGGCCAACGGCAAGCTGTAGAGCTTGAACTAGAACAGACCCAGCAGGTCTTAGAAGAGGAAATGGTCGAGGTTGAAGTAGTGTCCCGGGATATTCAATCCGGTGAATCGATCCGGACCAACGACCTGGAAACACGTAAGATTCCCAAAAGTGTTATTGCTGATGAGGCTGTGCTGAGCAAAGAGCTCATTAATGGCAAAATTGCGAAAGTGTATCTTCCACAAAAGTCACCAGTCACGGCTTCAGTAATCTATGAAGATGAAGTGACTACCCGGGATATCCGGAACCAAGAGTTCGGTCTGATTGAGCTTCCGATCAAGCTGAAGCAAAACGATTATGTCGATGTACGTATTAAACTTCCGTCTGGACAAGATTACATCGTGCTCAGCAAGAAACGGGTTGAAGACCTGCAGAACGGAACCGTTTGGTATCAGATGTCCGAAAAAGAAATCTTGAACATGTCTTCAGCTATCGTAGACGCGTACATTAATGACGCCAGCATCTATGCTTTGACGTATGTCGAGCCTGGTATACAGGAGAAAGCATACACGACCTATCCGGCCAATAAGTCAGTATTGGATCTGATCGATTCTGACCCGAACATTGTTCAGAAAGCAACCACCGAGCTGGAACGCCGGAATCGTGTGAAGCTGGAAGAAGCTCTTAATGCAATGACTCCACAGCAGCGGCAGGACTACAAAAGCAACCGTAACACGCAACAGACGGCTGAAGAGCAAGCGGCTGCAGAGGAAACAACATATCAGCAGCAATCCAATGATCTGATGAATGAGACGAGTACAACACAACCTCAAAATACAGAAACGATTTTTAACGATCAAAATAGTGTAGGTGGGACACCATGAAGCAGATCTTATTCATTGGGGCTTATGAAAAGTCAGATATCCTCTTTTATGTAGCCAAACTCCTATCCGTAGAACATAGCGTGTTAATCCTGGATGTCACGGCCCATGCGGACTACGAATACGCTTATCCAAAAGTCGAAGGACAAGACGGGGTACAGCAGCATGATCGCTTTGACGTGATTGAGAATGCCACGCTGGAGACGTATCAGGAACTGCAAAAAGAGAGTAAATATGATTTGGTCCTTGTTGATATCAGTCGTAGGGATGAGCTGCAGCGGTGGCCAGTTGCCGATCAATATTATCTGGTAAGTTCTTATGACAACGCAATAATGCAACGAAATGGTATCCTGATGAATGCATTTTTCCAAGACAAGAGCCAATCGGATCTGATTCCGGTTCACAAGTTGATTCAGGAGTCAGCTGTTTTCCCGGAAGAAGTCATTCAGGAGACGTTTACTAAACACCCGATTGACTGGAAGGAGTCCTTTATCTTCTACCCAGACGAAAGGGACCTGGAAAGCAAATATATGAATCAGCATTTATCTATGTTGCATACCAAGAAGCTCTCAGGCGACCTTAAATCAGCCTTACAGCGCGTTGCATCCCAAATCCTAGGCATGACAGCTAAAGAGGTAAAAGGGCTATGGAAGCAAGCAGAAAGGGGGAAATAACGCATGGCAATCATATCATTTTGGGGCATACAGGATGGTTTGGGTGTAACAAGCAGCACAGCTGCTACTGCTGCACTTATCGGAATGGAATACCAGGTACGCGCTTTAGTTTCACAACCACAGTGGTCAGACAATACGCTTCAGCGCATCTTCCAAAAAACGATTCAACATCAAAACCCACAGGGATTTCAAACCAGTGGAGGGCTGGATGCTCTTGAAAGAGCGGTTCGGTCAGGGAGGTTCGAACGGGAGTCTGTGAAAAACAATTCGCTGATTCTAGTACCAGACCGGCTCGATATTTTGAAAGGTACAACAAAGGCAGATCGTGGCCAGTTTGACGAAGCGAGTGAAGTTATCAACCTCATCTATCAGAAGGCAACCGAATATTACGATCTGGTTCTGCTCGACTTACATAGTGGTCGAAACAGCCCGGTAGTTCTGGAGGCATTAAATCAATCGGATCTCATTGTCGTGTGTCTATCTCAAAATATCAACGTGTTGGAACGATTCTTCTTGCAGCGAGAGCAGCAGCCTGAAGCTTTTCAGAACAAGTCCTTCGTGATCCTGCTCAGTCAGTATGATGAGGATTCAAAATTCAAAGTTAAAAATATCTGCAACAAATATCGATATAAAGGACCTGTATTCACGATGCCGTATAACACTAGCTTTAAAGATCACAGTAATGACGGCGAAATCCAGTCATTTTTCCGGAGAAACCAGCAGCTGACCAAGTTTCATCCGAATCGATTCTTTGTTGAGGAATCTCGCAAACTAGTGTTGCACATCTTGAACGAATCGGGGATCAACACCCAGGTTAAGCAAATCTCAGGAAAAGGAGCATGAGTAGATGGACTCATCAATCATTTTCAATATTCTGTTCATTGCTCTTATCATATCTGGATTAATCGGGTTGCTCCTTTACTTTCTGTGGAAGAAGCCGAATCGCCCCAAGGATTCGGTCCAGGCACAAGCAGAAAAGTACTCTATCCCGATACTGGTTGAATATACCAAAGTCATGATTAACGAATTCGTTAACACCAACTTAATGGATATGGGGTTGTCCGGAGAGGAGTATGAGCGCCGGCAAGCCGTGGTCAATGAGCTTAGAAACGCAATGCGAAACGCCGTCTCTGGTGAAATTCGAGACAAGCTTTATCTGAAGGAGCACATTGAAGCCATTTTGGAACATGATTACCGACTCGATGAGAAAAATATCGATTGGGTAATTCCGTTTTCTCAGCCTGAACGGTTAACTTATCAAGATCGTTTCGACATCCTCATGAACCATTTCAAAGAAAAGCATGGCTATAAGGCCTTGTCCTTTATGATCGAGAAGTATAACCTGGCTCAGCCCAAACATGTGATCGAGGGCGGGAAATCGGAGTCCTACGTGATTACCGGAGAGGAGATCCAGGCGATTTATCGTAAAGAGATCCGCGGACTCGACTTTAGGGATAAACTCAATGTCATCGTTCAACGAGTGTACCAGTTGTACAAAGGTTTCGGGGTTGCAGATGAGATTCGAGATATGAACATTGATGGTTTATCTGGTGGTGTCTCAGGGGCACCAAGCAAGATGACCACCGTAGAAC
The DNA here is from genome assembly GCF_047246825.1 of Paenibacillus xylanilyticus. Classification (GTDB taxonomy): domain Bacteria; phylum Bacillota; class Bacilli; order Paenibacillales; family Paenibacillaceae; genus Paenibacillus; species Paenibacillus xylanilyticus_B. Next base: position 28,276 of record NZ_JBFOLB010000011.1, read on the forward strand.
ATGTCGCTGAGTTGGTGGGACAAATGCGCAGTAGCAAGCGTGGAAATAACTCGCTTTGGATTTTCTATAAAGGGAAGACGATCCATCTTTCATTTTTGGAATTTGAAACAGACCTTGAGCTCAAACGTGTAGCCCAAAATATTTACAAGCACAACAGCCCTGGGCCGTTAACCGAAACATCCGGTTTTGTGGTAAACGATATGGCTGACGGTTCCCGGGTCGTGGTTGTCCGGCCACCATTCGCAGAAAGTTGGGCTTTCTGGGTTCGGAAGTTCGATATTCCGAATCTATCGATCGAAAATCTGATTCCGGATACTCATGGTCAAGCCGAATTAGCGAGGGATATGATCAAAAATCTGATGAAAGGTGCCCAGACTACTGCATACACCGGGAAAACGGGTGCTGGTAAGACCTCTCTCATGATGACGAGTATCGGTTTCATGTACGCCTTTCTCAATTTGAGAACCGTGGAATTGATTTTTGAGCTTAACTTACGGCAGCTGTACCCAGAACGAAACTCGATGGCGTTTCGAGAGCTTCCGACCATACCTGGTCAAGAAGCCCTCAACTTGAATAAGAAGACGGATACAGATGTCAGTATCTTGGGTGAGGTAGCCAGCCAGTCAGTGGCTACCTGGATGATCCAGATGACACAGGTAGGTAGTTTGTTCACGATCTTCTCGCATCACGCGGTGACCACACGGCAACTGATCAAATGGTTCCGGGATGCACTTCTGGCCATGCAAATTATGCAAGATGAACGCTTGGCGGAAGAGCAAGTGGCGGAAGCCATCAAGTGGGATATCCATGTGACTCGAGACCAAAAAGGGAATCGTTACATTGAACGCATCACGGAAATTACGTTGGTCCAATACGATGATTCTTTCTTCGAAAACACGAATGATTATGAACAACTGATGAAAGAGAGTATCCGCAGAAAACATGGACCACTTTGGAAAGAGAGAAACATTCTGGAGTACAGGGACGGGGGCTATGTAGCAGTTAACCCGATCTCTCCAGAGCGAATTCATGAAATGAGAGGAAACATGTTGGCGGAAGATCAGATCGCCTTTGATGCATTCATTAGTAAACATTGGGGAGGGAACTAATACATGAAAATTCTCTTTATCATTCTCCTCTCCATCTCGGCTATTTCAGCTATTCCGTTGATCTTCTATTTCGTGAAGTCCAAAAGGGATCAGAAGAAATCCGTTGATATGTTTCATGTAAGCCGTGTTCAAAAACGGACAAATGCCAAAATGATGGTGTTTTATCAAAAATCGTATGATCGGTTTTCCAATATCCCTATTCTTCGGAATCAACTTGCCAGCATCCGCAGAAGGTTATCGCTGATCAATACGTATGATGAATTCACTATTCGAAAAGAAACCATGCGAATTACGTTTTGGATACTCGGCTCCATCTTTGTCGGTATTACTGTCATTGCCATTGTGAGCTGGAATTTGATTGCGATCATGATTGCGATTGCTGTTGCCATTGTCGCTAACGGCATGCTGATTACGGTATTTGTAAACAAAGTGGAGGATCGATTACTCAAACAGTTTGCGGACTTCTTAGAAGAAAATCGTCATGAGTATCAAGAGTCACGTCGGGTGGACGATGCCATGTATGATGCAGCTCAGATTGCGCCTCATACGATCAAGCTGCAGGCCGAAAAGATCCATGAAATCATTTCTTCGGAGGATCCACAACGCAAACTGAGTGAATATTATGCGGTTGCACCAAATCGGTACTTGAAAATCTTTGCCGGCGTGGCCCACATGGTCATGGAGTATGGTGACAAGCCTCTGGCCAAAGGATCCATGTACCTGGCGACCATTACTAAATTCGTACAGCAAATCAGATATGATCTGCTTCGCAGAAGGCTCCTGAATTACAAACTGCAAGGATTGACCATGATTGCACTATCACCAATTTTGTTGTCTTTTCCGGTCCGAAAGTGGTCCGAAACTTATTTTCCGATAACCGCAGATTTTTACAGCAGCCGGATCGGATACATTATCTTAATTCTCATTTTCGCTTCATCCATTATCAGTTACATGTTCATCCGAAAAGTCGGCGAGCTGGATGAGGACAAAATGAAAGGTTCTTCTCCCGAAAAACAATGGGAAAAGAAAGTCTATTCCTGGCCATGGGCGAAGGCAGTTGTTGATCGGGTGGTGCCTGAGCGACACACCAGAGCCCATTACAAACTAACTAGGTTCCTAAAAGAATCAAACTCGCCATTAACAAAAGAGTGGTTTTATATACAACGACTGACGGTGGGTTTGGCCAGTTTTATCACCGTTGTCATCCTGTGCGTTTTCTTACACTACAGTGCTATTCATCAAATTAAGACGAACCCAACGGCTGGACAACAAAACGTGATGGGGACGTTATCAGGCGATGAACTACTAAAAGCGAATCAGCGAACAGCAGCTGACAACGAGATAATGAACTATTTCAAGGAGGTGCACATAAATTTCGGGGACCTGAAGGATCAATCCAGGGAGGACCTGGTTCAGATGATTCAGTCCAAGACTGGTATTAACATGAGCGTAACTGAGATTGAACAGGTAACGAATCGAATTCTTACGAAAATGGAATCGATGCAAAGCGAGTATTTCAAATGGTGGGAGTTATTGATAGCTCTTGGAGTCGCAATGATTGCCTATTACATACCGTTATGGATTCTCCTATTTAAGAGGCGCATGCGCGCTATGGAGATGCAAAATGAGGTGGATCAGTTCCACACGTTGATTTCAATCCTCATGCAGTTTGATCGGATGTCAGTCGATACCGTCCTAGAATGGATGGAACGCTTTAGCGTCATCTTCAAGACACCTTTACGCCGAGCTGTACTGAACTATGAAAGTGGCGCTGAGCAAGTGTTGCAGGCTTTGCGGGAAGAAGCACCTTTTGAATCCTTTGATCGGATCGTCAAGCGCTTAATCCGTGCTAGTGAAAAAGTCTCGGTCGCGGAATCATTCGCTGACTTGGAAACGGAGCAAGAATATTATGCGAAGGATAAAGAGGATAAGCTGACCCGACTGATTTCGCAAAAAGCAATTTTGGGCCAAGCTATCGGCTTTGTTCCAACGACAATCCTGATCTTTTTGTACTTAGTTTTCCCCATGCTCTACATGACATTACAGAGCATGTCATCGGTTAACCAAATTTTCTAGAAAAGGGAGAATCATATCCATGCTTGAAAATGTACCAACGTGGCTAAAGGTCACCGGAGGAATCTTTTTGACTGTACTGTTAATCACCTTTGTTGTCGGTTTCGTCATGTTCGCTATGGACAAGAGCCAAGAAGGTAGAGAAGAAGTTACAGGTGTCTTCAATAACCTAACAGACGCAAAATACACTATGTATTCCGGAGGATACAACTCCGGTAGTGAAGTGATTAATGCCATTCGTCAATATTCAGCTAAACAACAGTTTGGAATCAAAGTCATCACAGGTAAAGGTGACACTTCCTTCTACGGAAACACGTTCCAAGAGGACGGAACAGTATCCTCGACGGACAAAATTACGAACTTTAGCAAAGCGGAAGATCCAACCTCTCCCGCATACGTGAACCTTTCTGGGAATTTCGATTCGAAGTTGGTTCGAGATGCTAACTCAGTAGTCGTCGGCATCATCTTCACACAACGGAAGTAAGGAACTTCAAGGATTTCCCTTCTCAGTAGAAAGAGAAGGGGAATTCAAGAAAGGAACGATACCCTTTGAATGAAAGTGTAAGTGATTATCTCTATTACGCTGCGTGGATCATGCTTTTCTTAATTGCCTTGGGAACAGCATCAACCGATCTCAGCATCCAGCAACGAGCTCAACAGTCCATGCAAGAAACAGCCACCGTCGACCATAGATTATTTACCACATTCGGTTCGGTAGAAGAAGAGACGTACAGCGGTGCAGAGGTGCTGCAAAGTATCCAGCGCATTCAAGACATTAGGGCGAACATTCAAGTCGAAGGAGTCACTTTCCAGCAAACCTTGGATATCGACAGTGCAGATGTTTCCATGATTAATCTACGCAAGACGTACAAGGTTCAGTATGTGCGAGACGCGAGTGGAACAGTGAAAACCATCATTTTTACATAAGGAGGAGGGCATGATTGAATGGTTCCGCATTTTCAAAGATCTTTGCATCATTTCTAGCAATCATACTCTTGTTTATTTATCCCCTATATCAAAGCATGGAACGACAGGATTATCGATCGCAAATGGTTGTTCAAAAGTCAGTCACCCGGTTTGTAGATGCTGTACGAACCAAAGGATATGTGACACCAACCATGTATAGGCAATTTAATGAAGAAATAGCGGCTACCGGAAACGTATTTGATATCGAAATGGTTCACGAACACAAGCTTTACATTCCTGTATATCGGGATCCGGAAAATCCAAGCACGTTTGAAGGCAAATATATCACCGATTTTAGTAATTTCTACACGGACGACATCATGAAGGTGATGTTTCCGGATACGACAGAGCCTGATCAGAGTGAAACCAGACGATATCATTTGGAAGTTGGCGATTTCTTCACAGTAACCATTAAGAACAAAAATCGAACGCCGGCAACGCATATGCAAGATATGTTACTGGCCGGGAGCACAGGTGATAACACTAAAATTTTTGTACCTTACGGTGGGATGGTAATCAATGAAGACGACTAACCTAGCCATTATATTTCTTCTCATTGTCGTACCGTTTTATCTCATATTGGATATGCGAACATCGGATCAGAAGCTAGTTAACCGGCTAGAAGCACAGTATTCAGCAGCATTACATACGGCTGTCCAAGATGCGGCGTTTGCCCTGAATCAAAATGAGTATCAGGAGAATGAAGCTTCCTATCAGTCCAGCAAGTATTTCAATGCAAATAAGGAAGCTGCCATTGAGACATTTTGGAAAACCATGAACCTTAATTTTGGTGCAGGAGAGGATCCAGTAGCTCAGGGCGCGCTAGCTGCATATGTCCCGGTTGTTGCCGTTACGGATTATAGCGGATTCCATATCTACGCATTTACGGAGTATACGGATGCGGGTGGGAACAAGGTCTATAAACACGAATGGAAACCGGAAAAACCTTATGCCTACAGCGACCAGGCCGGGAACAGCATTAATTTCACCTTGGATAGTTATGTAACCGCGTATGAGGCAAGCACAGGCACCTGGCTGAAGGGTTATCGTCAAGAGCTGGAAGGACTTACGGATATTGCACTACTGAATGATGAAAAGCAGTTTGATGAGATGCGGCGCAGAACCATTGTGAATGCAGTTCAGAAAGATGTGGCCTATTTCATCAATCAACATAATCAATTTGCGCTTCGACTCGGCAGTTATTATGACTTTAAAATTCCGCTGATTCCCAATGAGGAATGGACAAACAGTGTAGATGACATTGGGATTATGGCATTCATCCAAGGCTTGCCGGTGGGGCACCAGTTCTATAACAATTACGCATTTGGTAGTGGCCGGATCGTAAAGAAGAATGTCGTGTATGGAGCGATAGATGAAAGTACTGGTCTGAAATACTATTATCGCAGTAATTATCCACTGCACGTGCGCGTTGAGGAGACGTTCGCATCAGAAAAGGACGCTGCAGCTGCAGGATACATGCCTGCAAAAGGACTCAATACCAGATAGCTGCTAGTGGGATCTGTGCCGATTAAACCGAAGGAGCTGATGATTTAATGAAATTTGAATCCCATCCAGCGAACCAAACCAAAACAGGAAAAACAAAAAACATACTACGTATACAGAATCTTTTAAAAATCATGTCACAAGATTCGAAAGTCATTAAGTCAGCCTGGGAACTACAGGTGAAAGAAAAAAGATAAAAATCGGCACAGATCCGAAAAGCAACGAACAAATGCAATGTTGCCTTCCGGCTCCCCCGGAAGCCTGCGACCTTCTATGTCACTTGCCGCGACTTGGACCAGCGTATCATGGCCCTTGTAATCGTCAAGGATTTGCCGCTGCGCGTTCCTGCCTTGACGATTAAGTTCAACTACTCCGGTAGCGTCTTCGTCGCTTTGCGGAGCCTCCAGTTGAACTACGGGCGAAGCCTGTTATGAAGGTATATTCGGCATGATAAGCTTGAGCCAAGCGGCAAGCATAACGGTCGCCACCGATCATATCTGATCCCACATAGATCGAAGAAAGGACGAAAACCATGGAAGCAGAAATCATTGTTCGTATTACCAAAGAAGGATGGACTGAAACACTGAAAGTAGACGGCAAGGAGTTTAACAAATCCTATGTCAAAACATGTACCGGATCCGAAGGGGAACAGATTTGTTGGGAGGATGATCCCAAGGTTCCAGAGATGGCCTATCCAGCTTTTGATGAGCTGACAATGGGCTGTCAGGAAGCGATGCACGTTCTCCGATCGTTCGAGGAAGGTTGTTAACTGCAGGTATTGGAATTACCGATAAAAATAGGGACTATTAATTTTCGAGGGGAGACATTTCAAATGAAGATGAAAAAAGTATTGTTGACTGTTGTAGCAGGGGCGATGATGTTCACGGCAGTAGGGTTTGGTGGATCTGCAGCACACGCTGCAACGACACCGAAGCAAGTCGAGGTTTTGCTAAACACGGTGAAAATGAAGTTTCCGGATGCTAAGCCGTTCCAAGATGGTCAAGGTAGCGTCATGGTTCCAATCCGTTTCGTTTCAGAAGCCCTGGGCGCTAAGGTAACGTATTCTAAAACCGGCAAAGTGTCCAAGGTAGGCATCAAGTCCAAGGATCACACGGTAGATATGACGATCGGACAGACAACTGCTACCGTTGATGGTCAAAAGAAAGACTATGGAACACAAATCATCTTAAAACAGAATCGGACATTTGTTCCGTTGCGTCTGGTCAGTGAAGGACTTGGGCAAAAGGTAGAATGGGACAAAATTGGCCGCTGGGTCTGGATTGGAAATAAGGATTTCCGGAGCACAGATAATAAAGAGTTTAGGTTGACGAAGCTTAGCAATTTCAATGCTTACACGCAAACTAAAGACATTTTCAAGAACTCGAAGGGTGAAACATACTCAGGCGTTAAAATTATAAAGGAAAGTGACCTTCCACTGCAATTAGCTGATGGTCAGGTTGTATACAGCATTGATTTAGTGAAAAATCCAATCAAAGGAGATGACTGGGTTCAAATTAGAAGCAGTTCCAGAGGCAACCCAGTTACTTTTCTGGTGAAAAATAGTTTTGGTAGAGGAAGACACGTTGTTGATGCAGGGTTTGTGAATAATGGAGATAAGACAGGTATGAATAACTATCCGGTTTTAAGTAGTCTTGATCTATTTCAAAACGGGAAATTTGTAGAGAATTATGATTACAGTAAATTTAAAATCAGTTCGGCTGATTATATTCTCTTAGAAGATGGCAACTTAGAAGATTATGCAGTTGCCATTGTAAATCCATTTAAATAAAGGAGATAGGGATGAAGAAAACCATTAACTCCTTGCTTAGTGTGGTACTTATCTTGTCTTCCATTCTTACGATTTTTACGTTTCGTATTGGACAGGCTGAAGCAATTGGCTTTAATCGACTTTATCAAGATGAGGATCCGGCTAAGTCAAATATTTACTACTTTGTAGGAATGGTATATTACGAAGTTTGGAGAAGTTCAGGAGGTACTTGGACTGATGAAGGATATAAACCGGGTGATACTGTACGAAGAGTTGATGGCGGCCCTTATGAATTCACATTTTCATCAACTCGTAAAATTAAGTCTGTGAAAGTAAGTCAGTTTGACTTTGGGTGGGATTACGCTGATGAAACCTTTAATGCTTCACGGACGGGAGAACTAGCGGAAAATGATAAGAAATACTATCAAGATGCCACTTCTAAGGTTCGCTATACTTATGAACAGACGCCAGTTACGGGCATAGGGACAAATTCAGCTAAGTTAAATGTGTATGTTTTGAACGGCGTATTAGATGCGGTTAGAGCAGTTGATAGAAAGTATGAACAAGAACAAAAACCTGGTACTCCACCGTTTGCTCCTGGAGTGTTAGGTTTCCGATACTATTTTCCAACTTTGTTCACTATCGAGCTAGAACCTGAAGAGGGAAAAGCCATCATTCAGCACTGGACTACAACTGGTCAAAGGTTGAATGGAGTCGAACATTTTGTTGATCGAGAAGAAAAGCTGGAAAAGAACAAAGATTATAACTTTGTCCATACTGATCCAGGGAGCAATTATACGTATGCAGGATATAAAAAAAGTACTGTGTCGCCGCCTTCGGGCGGTAGACCAAGCGCGGGAGACCCTGGGAACTTTAAATACAATGGATCTTTTCCTATATATTATCTGAATTTTTATTATGAACCGAAAGGCGGTACAACAATACCAGACAATCCGAGTCCAGGACTGGTTTGTACAAAGCCAGAACCTGGTCGTACTTTGGAAGGCAAGTATATGGATCCGGCCGCAACAGGAGTTATTAAGGCTGATGCACGAGGAAGCGAACCTTTTGATGTGTTAAAGGGCATACCGACTTCAGAAAGCCTGTATGGTAACGTCTTTAGCAAAGACTACTTGGTTCAAAACAAATTTGTGGAGATATCAGGGATATGCACTTATACGGTGGTTGTCGAAGAAAATTGGACACTGACGTGGAAAGATCCGCGAGAGGTTCCGACAGAAGACGGTGGTACCAGGACTGTCTATGATGTTCCGCGATCAAAACTAGATGTAAGACGACCAACATACCAAGTAGTTCGGCCATACTCTTATTGGGCTATCGATGAGCTTAGTGTCTATAACATCAAGAAAGCTACATTGATGCAATATGCTTTTTCGGGTAGTCAAATATCAATTGAACCTTCTGGATACGTGCCACCGGAATTTCAGGCGGAAACGACAGGCTATTTCTATCCAGCTAACAATCCAAGCCCGGTAATTGCACCTTCTCGGAGCAAAGACGGTGGTACGAGTGAACCATCCATGGACGAAGACAATTTGCAAAGCATAGCTGAAGCAGCTGTTCCGGATGTGCAAGTTGAGAATGACTCACTGATTTTTAAAGGGCAAACGATCATGAATAAACAGCGTGTGGCCAAAAGTGGACCTCAGCCTGGGAACATTCCGGCTCCAGGAGAGATCGGAAAAGATGTACTGTACAGCCCGTACAACTACATTCCGTCCAACAAGGTCAACAAGAAAGATGAGGTCAGCACAGGAAAAATCGAGTTTATCATGGCTGCGGGCAGTATTAACACCGAAGAAGAGGAATTGGAGTACGAGATTAACGGCATAAATACAGTGACCGTGCATACGCCAGTGGTAAACTATTCTGCGGTGTCTGACGATCAGCCACACAATCAGAAGACGAAGCCAAATATGAGTCGGTCAGCGCTGATTTTGGATAGGCCATTCATTGTCCGGATCCCAACATCTGGTCAGCATTTAGATGTGGCACAGTATCCGGGGTATGGCAACAGGGATTACGCGAAATATTTCCGGACCAAGCAGGTAAGATTCCCATTCGACGTATACAATGAGTCGAAAAGTCAATTGATCCCTAAAGACACCTGGATTGATATCCCGGTGTACCAATTAGATACCACGTTCCAGCTGCCAGTTTGGGTCGATGAAGGTGACTACCAGGTATATTTCCGGAACATTGCAGAAAATGCGCCAGAAGGATACAGCTACGAGCAGGATGCCAACCTGAATCTCGCAAACCACGCAGCAGTCGATCAAGTGAGTGTTGAAGTTATTGGACGATTGTATGACTTCCATATCACGGACATTGCAGATTACAACTGGGAACGTGTCTTCCGAACATACATCGGTAGCAAGGACTCTACAGGCATGAGCTACTGGGTTGGCCAAAATGGCATCGATGGAGCTCCGCGAGGAAATAACGAACCCTATACGCTGCCAATCCGAGCAGGCAGTAACCCATTGACAGGAATGAAAAATGTAGCTGTTAAGACAGGATATCATTTTAAATTCGACTTCAAAACCATGGGTAACATGTTTGGAACTAAAGATGGAATTCGGATAACACCGACATTAACATACGTAAGTAAGAATGGTGGTGCACCTATTCCGGTGGATCTGTATTACAAAACCAACGACCAACCATTCATAAAAATCGGATCTCCGGAAGATAAGGTTGAGCGTTATGTCATCTTGAACGAGCGCTTACGCAGCGTGCCGCAGGGAGATATCAAAAATGCAGGATACTGGCGGTACGATCAATACTTAACAGCAGACCAGCAAGCCGGCACGGATCGAGATCTCTATATGCGAAATTACGTTCTCAAGTACACAAAGAAGCCAACGCCGGTTGGTGGATACGCTCAGCTGCTGCTTCCGGAACAACTCAAAACACTGATTGGACCGAAGGAGATCCCATCCAACGCAACGGTCACTCCGGAACGAGCAAATGCATCCATTCAGCAATGGTACGGGGAGTATAGCATTTCTGCAGACAGCTATGTAGTTGCACAAGGAACAGACTTAGCCGAATATGGCCGGCTCCATGGCGGACTTACTGACAAGTCTCCCATCTTCCTGAAGGACGGTTATATCGTAGTCAACTTCGATATTGAATCGATTCAGAATGGAAACCTGCAGGATCCGCATCTACAGTACATTAACGCACCGCTCATGAATCAATGGAGACTGGAAGGATACCGTCCGAACATCCTGGATTCGTCCATGAATGTGTTCAATCTTCGTGACGGAGACATCGTGTTCTATAATGCGGACCAATCCAGCCGCGATGATTTCAGCGCGCAAGCTCCACATTAAAATACTCGGGGCAGCCAACCTGCCCCACCCTTTAATAGGAAGGAGAACGGAATGAGATTTTTGGAAAATATAACTTGCTCGTATTTTTTCGCTCTTTTTTCGATTTTCACGCTGCAGACATAGGCAAATGCAGAATGAATCCAATGTGGATTTTCTGCTCTCACCATTCAAAGAAGTGGAGCAATCTAGTGGTATTATCGCGAGAAGGTGGACGTATGTATAAGTCCTAATTTACATTTACACTCTCTTCAGGTATCTAATCATCTTACTCTTGGAAGAGCGTACAGCCCTTCCAAGAAAACAAACATGAGGTTCTAAAGTGAGTGATAATCTACTTGTGAAATATTCTAATAACTAATAATAATCGATGAGTACTCAATAAATAAAAAAACAAAGTAGAAGAAAGGTTGGGTGAGGGACATGAACACTATAGAAGAGATTGAAATTTCGGCTAAAGAAACAGTGAAGATGATAACGGAACGATTCTACAAAGGAGAGATAGACCAATTTCAATACATGGAGCAGATACATACGTGCTGTGCAATGATCGATGGATTCAGTGATTCATTAAAACGGTCGCGAAAGCAGGATACAGAGTTAATACTGAGATTCGTTAATCTCCGGGATGATATTACACAACCCGTTATGCAAATGGTATATGATACAATTACATCCTCTGTTCTGAATAAAGATGAAAGTGAATGCGATTATATGGTGCTTGTCGACTAACCACACAGGTAAATGGTAATATATCCATTAATTTAGCTTATCAACTGATTGTTTGACGAAAAATGTGAATTGTAGTATAAATAGATTAATACGAATTAGTTTATTTTCATTGTCACCCAATTAGACAGTGATGGAGTAATTACTAGTGTGAACTGGTACATAATATATTTGTGCTATTTAGCCATGGAGACATAGACACCGAATAGGGTGTTTTTTGTGTTTCGATGGTTTTTTAATTTTTATATCGATTTTCAATAGATACTTATACGTGTTCAACTTCTTAAGCTAACATCCGCGTTAATTACATTAAAGGGGGATATGAAATGAAGAATGAGTTGGAAATGTTAGTTATGTTTGAAGAGGATCGCGCTGAACAGAACGTGACAGCATACATCCCTTTTTTAAAACTGGGTGTTCATGGGGATACAATCGAAGAGGCTCTTATAAACGCTATGGATCTCGTTGAGATTGAGATTGAGAATGGCTGCCTTCAAGGTGTAGGTATTCAGATTGACGCACAGATTGAAACTATTCAAATTAATAACGTTGAACTAGTAGTTATGTTCGAAATTGAAATGGGATCAGCGCAGGTAACTGCCTATATTCCTGCATTAAGACTCGGGGTAAGGGGAAATACTATCGAAGAAGCACGTGTAATGGCAATTGAACTTGTGAAAATCGAATTAACAAAGAAAAAAGTAGATTTGACTGAAAAAAATGTTTTCTTCGATAAGTTAAAAGTATCGAATACAGTAGTATGAATTTTAACTGACACCATAAAACTAATTTAGTTAGGTTAGCTGAAATAACTTTATACGTTCTAATACATACAATTAACGGATTCCTGCCTTTACAGGGTTTGAAAACTTGTTTTTTATAAATTTTATTTTTGTATTATTTTTACTGTGGATGATGCCTTTGGGTATTTATAAGACTTACGATATAAAAAAGTGGACAGCCAGAAGTTAATCAGATCGGCTATCTTTTCATTAATCTAACGGGCAGGTTAGTTTGGCTAAATTGCAGCATAAATGAATTGAGGATGCATTCTGAAAAGCTCGGCAATTAGAATCTATTGCTCATATATTGACATTCGAAGTGAATTTTGGCATCATTATCTGGCAGACAAACGAATTAGAGAATTAGCCCAAATACATTGCGGCGAGCCTTTGCTTTGCAACTCAAGAAGCAGGTTGCAGACCTCGGGGATGTAGTATTTCGGGGGTCACTCTGATAGCGAAGCAACGGTTCGCTTAAAGCCAAGCAGCCTTGGGCACCTTCATTCAAACTGCATAGGTCAAAAATGGAGAAGTGAGTACTTATAGATGTTATTCATTTGAAAATCGTGTGTCAGACCTCAAGGAAAAAGGACTGCTTAAATTTGCTACACGTCTGGTGACTTTGTAGCATTTCGGAATAATAAGCCCTGTTCATTGAGAACTTCTATACGCTAGAGCTCGCTTGTTGAAATCGGAGGAACGAAAAAACCGTATAGGTTCACGATGGGAAGGCAGCCAAATTGTAAATATTAGTAGATCTTTTGGGCTTTCTTCTCATATTGTACCTTTGAGGGGGAGTATTTTTGAAAAACATACTATTATTATTTTTAATGGCAGTAGCCCTTGTGGCTTGTACTGATACCAGTACTAAAGAAACAAAAACTCAGACAGCCCAGGTGTACGAAACCAGAGTTTTGAGTGTAGAAGAACAAAAGGAAGTAGTGAAAACGTACGATGAAGGATCCAGAGAGCTACTGGAACAACTTCGGAATGCAGCTGATCAGATGCAGGTCTACATGAGCGAAAATGAAGCAGGTACATTAAACACAGCAACATTGGAAGAAAAACAACAAGAGTTTATCGATACTTTGGATAATCTAAGTTATGAAGCAGGCTATATTCTAGATATAAACGGCCTGCCTGAGGATGTTGGTAAAACGTTGGAAAACGCCAGCCTTGCATTAGCTGAGTATTTCCACAGCGAAATGGAAGCAGCAAAAATTGCTTTCAAAATGGGAACTGGCGACCAAGAAAAATATAAAAACGATTCTGAGCTAGCTTTAAAGCAAGCTGCGACCAAAATATTGGAAGTTAAAGAGATGGTAGGGTTACCATCAGAATGATAAAGACACCCAAGAGGGTATTATTATAATTTCCTGAAAGAGCCTACGGAAGAGCAATTCTGAACCACTCATAAACAAACTCAAGATGTTAGCTGTACTCTTGAAGAGAAACCCTTGATTCATATTTTATATAGGAAGTATCCTTTATTTGGATATATTACATAATTCAAATCAACTAGAAAGGATGACGGTAATGATTCTTTGGAAAGGATGGGGAATTCTCGGTATTATCTTCCCTGTGGTTGTCGCTGGTTTGCTTGCTTCTTTAGGATTTACTGATGAAAACGCACGTTGGTATTATTTTATTGGCCTTGCCTTATCAGCCATACTAATATGGTTTATTGGTAAGCATTTGAATAAAGATAAAGATGAAGTGTTTACGCATGAAAAAACAGGACAGCGGTACAAGTTAGGAAATCGCCATACACTTTTTTTTATTCCCCTGCAATACTATGCAATAGTTTATTTGATTTTAGGTATCATGCCCTTTTTTGCTTCAAATTAATTCATGTACACGTTGTTCTCTCCTTGTGAAAGATAACGTGTTTTTTATTAGGTAAGGTACCCCGGAAGGTTAACTGTTTTTCTCTCTTGGCCCCGAAGAGTTCAGGATACAACTAACGGGCAGGATAATCTCAAGGCTCATAAGAGTAATTTTAAAAGCAATAGTAGCTCATAAATTCGCCCTTTGCAAATGGGCTCCAAATCACAGTTATCGTTATATTATGTTATGTTTATCACTAGCCTCAGCTGCTATCTCAATTTCTTTTTAGAGTATGACAGTTAGTTCAAATTTTCTGAGCATCCTTTTTGACTTTTTGTCAGACTGAGCCGAGTGCAAATACAAACTAAGTGTTTTATATAATAAAATAACGATCAGAAATCTAAACGGAGTGCTGAATTTAGTGGAGAAAAAAAGAGCGAAGAGAAGAGTTGCTGATTGAAAAGGCACTCAAGTCCTCCATGTTTGATAAAATTTGGTTGACCGACTGGAATTCCCAAGAATCATTGAACCTTTCTTTGACCGAGGTAAGCATACTGGAAATGTTAGTTCTGAAGGGCAAAAGCGTGCAAAAGAATTATATGAGCCGTTGCATATTACTTCTGGAGGAATAACGGTTATATGCAACTGGTTGATTAAAAAAGATTTTACTGAAAGGACGCCAGGCGATTCGTATGATCGCCGCTTTGTTGTTCTTGAAATTAGTGATATAGGCAGAAAGGTTGTCCAAGAAGTCTTTGATATGAGATTAGAAGTATTATCTACTCATTTTGGCTCGCTGATGGATGAAGAAATCAAAGAATGGAACCAGAAATACAAGAAATTGCTTAAACAGGTTGTCTCGAGGTAGTGAATTCATATGTTAAACGAAGCAGGAAAACTGTTTCGCCTACTTTTTATGCCTGCAGACCTGCTTGGCACTTATATATGTGAAAATATCACATTTTAATACTCGTTAAACCAACGGGAAACGTTAATTGAATAATCAAGCTAGCAGCTGGTCAATGTGATTGGCTGCTTTTCTTTAAGCTAACGGGCAGGTAATGAAATATAGATCATAAAGTATA
This sequence comes from Paenibacillus xylanilyticus, assembly GCF_047246825.1. Classification (GTDB taxonomy): domain Bacteria; phylum Bacillota; class Bacilli; order Paenibacillales; family Paenibacillaceae; genus Paenibacillus; species Paenibacillus xylanilyticus_B. The sequence goes on from NZ_JBFOLB010000011.1 coordinate 43,474, forward strand.
CTTCTCGACATTTAGAAATAAAGGACGCGAGAGAGCGTTGGTTGTGCAAGCCCACACTGTAACTCGATTTGTACTCTAAGAAACTAAATAACCAATCGTTATTTGATGATCGACGACTGGCTGCGTTACTTAAAAGGTGTTTTGACGTTCGTGATACTCACTGTCTTGCCCTAAAGCAAGTCGTCCCAGTATCTTTCCGTTTTAATCATACTTAAACATGTCAGTTGCTTGATAATGAGTAGACTGACTGTATACAAAGGTATGTTAGAGCATGTAAAATCATTGAACACACAATCTATGCTCAATTCCACTACTTCTCTATATCAACTCCTATCCATTCTCCCGATTTCTATGCTTTAATAAAAAGAACAGTAAAAACAAGAATTGTTGAAAGTGGGATTCGATGAAGCGACTAACGATTGGCCTGTTTGCCCACGTGGATGCAGGTAAAACAACTTTTGCGGAACAGCTGCTGTATCATACGAACAGTATCCGGTCGCGAGGGCGGGTGGATCATCAGGATGCCTTTCTGGACAGCCATGACATCGAGCGTGCAAGGGGCATTACCGTGTTTGCAGATCAGGCGGTACTAGAATATAAAGGAGATAGCTACTATTTAATAGACACGCCAGGACACGTCGATTTCTCCCCGGAGATGGAGCGGGCAATTCAGGTCATTGATTATGCCATACTGATTGTAAGCGCAGTTGAAGGTGTCCAGGGCCATACGGAGACAGTCTGGCAGCTGCTACGCAAGCATCGGGTGCCAACGTTTTTCTTCATCAACAAGACGGATCGGATCGGAGCGGATGCAGGCAGAACCGAGGCGGATATCCGTCAGCAGTTGACAGGTGACGTATGTTGCATTACACAGGGCTTCGCTGACGGCATAATCGACGAATCGCTGCGTGAGACCATGGCAGAGCGGGACGAAGCTTTGCTGGAAGCATTTTTGGAGGGGATAGATGATTCTGACTTCTGGTTAGGGGCCATGCAAAGGATGACAGCGGCGGGCCTTTTCTTTCCTTGTGCTAAAGGATCTGCGCTTCAGGACACAGGCATTATTGAATTTCTGGATCAGTTACATTCGCTAACGACAACCACATATGACGAAGAGGAATTGTTCCAGGGGCGGGTTTATAAAATTCGGCATGATGCAGGTGGAGCAAGACTCACGTTCATTAAGGCACTAGGTGGTCAGTTGAAGGTGAGAGAACAGCTTAGTTATGAGAGTGACGGGGTTCAATATAACGAAAAAGTTACGCGGCTCTTCTTATTTAACGGTCTTAAATCGCAGTCAGTGGAACAAGTTGAAGCTGGCGATTTGTTTGCAGTTGCCGGATTGTCCGCCGCCGAAACCGGACAAGGCCTTGGGTCGATAACAGACAAGTTAGCTTACGATTCGGAGCCGACATTACAATCGAGGGTATTATTCGACAATTCGATACATGTACAGAAGGTGCTCGGTGCTTTCCGCACACTGGAGGCTGAGGAGCCGTCTCTCAACGTCGTTTGGGATGAGAAATTGCAAGAGATTTCTATCCGCGTCATGGGATTGATTCAACTAGAAGTGCTGGAGCAGCTTGTTAGAGAGCGGTTTGACTTTACTATCGCTTTTGGACAACCGGAAATCTTGTATAAGGAAACCATTAAATCGGCTGTGAAAGGGTATGGCCACTTCGAACCGCTCAGACATTATGCGGAAGTGCATCTGCAGATTGAACCGGGAGAAAGAGGCGCTGGCATCACGTTCGATAGCATATGCCATGCCGATGATCTGAATGTCAATTATCAGAATCTGATTCGGAATCACCTCTACGAAAGGGAGCATCACGGACTGCTGACCGGCATGCCGGTCACCGACGTGAACATCACTTTACTCAGGGGCCGGGCGCATAAAGAACATACCCATGGCGGCGATTTTCGTGAGGCTTCCTTTCGGGCACTACGACAGGGTCTGGAGAAAGCGGACAACGTGCTGCTGGAGCCCTATTACGATTTCAAAATTAAAGTCGCTATCGATGAAATGGGTAGGGTTCTATCCGATATTCAACGTGCTTCAGGTAATTTTAATCCGCCGGAGACAGTTGGAACGCAAGCGGTGGTCACGGGCAGAGTGCCCGTGTCAACTTTCATGAACTACAGTGTAGAATTTGCATCCTTTACGCATGGAAGAGGTAGCATCCGCTGTGTGTTCAGCGGCTACGACCGCTGCCATAATACGGAGGAAGTCATAGAGCAGATAGGCTACCGCAAAGGGGCGGATCCACTATATACATCTTCCTCCATCTTTTGCGCCAAGGGGGCGGGTTACTCGGTGCCTTGGGATAAGGCGGAAGCTAAGATGCACCTTGATTTAGGACCTTAAAATGATCTATAAAAAAACAAATCATCAAGAAATTATCAGGAGTGTTGAAATAATGGGACGGTCCGATCGATTGGCTCCCCACACCGGGCCGAATGACAAGAGTGTGTTTTCGCGATTGGATCCGACGTTGCCGAGATCACTAAGGTTATCTCCCGCTTCGAGAACGACGATATAGACGTCTATGCACTGAAGAAACGGACTCTCATCTTCGTCTTTCAATTAACCATAAGTTGTAGAAAGTAGTTCTCGATCAGATCTAGAAACGCCGCTGGGAGCACCCTGCCCGGCAAGATACCAAAATCCTGCTGTGATTTGACGACGCTCATACTTTCGTCCCACCTAACAATGAAAATGCCCTCTCGAAAAGGGGCTCCTTATTACTTCACGAATATGATATATATCTGAAAGATTACTTGAAGTGGTATTGATCTACAGGTCTGTTTCTACTTATCGCAAAATTCAGTGGAGGGTGATTTTTTTATGGCTTCAAATGTACAAGTCGTTCCATATGACCCCAATTAGGCTCAGTTATTTGTAAAGTTACGATACTTTGTACTACCGGTTGTGAATGATCATATTGTCACAATAGAACACGTTGGGAGTACTTCGTTTTCAGGGGTTAGCACCTAAACTAAACCGATTGTTGATAGGGTTGTGGTCGTGTCTAATCAAAATGATGTTCATATAGCCATTCAAAGACTTACAACTTTTGGCTATGCTTATGAAGGTGATTTAATGGGCAACAGGCTAGGAGGCTTTTTTCCCTCCAAGTAATGTACCTTGGCATTACTTGTATATATGCACTGTAGAAAACGCCGTATATAAACGTCACATACTGTCCGAGATTACTTAATATGCCATCCCGAGGATGCTAAAAAGCACTGTGAGTTGAAGTTAGGACTTGCACAACGATTTTATAGAGACCGAGCGGGATACACAAACGCTAAGAGTGATTTTGTGAAGGAGATCTTGAAACGAGCTGGGTCGGAAATAACTTATTCGAGGATGGTTGGATGGTATTTCTTTCAATCCTTGCCGTTACAGACGACGCGGAGAACCGATCACAAGTCATTAAGCGAACGAGAGTTTAGTAAAGTCAATATGACAGTTTCTTCAACTAAAGAGCATCATAACGAAACGGAACGATAAAGTGAAGATCTTACAAACAAGGGTTAATGTGTGGAGGTACGTCAGAAATGATTTATTGGAGCATGCAGACATTAGAGGTTTGGAAACAAGCACAAGAAAAGGGTTACCTGGAGGGGAATTCTGAACATTTATTGTTTCCAGAACAATACATATGGATGATGGAACAAATGAAAGCTAGACTACCACATTATAAAGGAGAATACCCTATCTGGCTTTGGATTAAAAAGCCGGATATGAGATCTACGGGACATTTTGAGGGAGGAACTACATGCGTAAGATTGACCATAGATCTCAATGAGAAAGATGTTCTGTTGTCCGATCTTGATAGGTGGAACATAGTACTTAACGCTGGGTTTTGCTCTGATAATGAACATGAAGCAGCTGAGTTTGAAAAAGGGGTGTTAAAATTGACGAAAGAAAAGAGCTGGGAACGGATTTTTGATTTGAAGAGAGTAGTTGATGTTAGCTGGACGGGTAATGGAGAATGGCTACAAGGAACAACGGGACGAATCGACCTAGATAAGGTGATGAGAGTGGAGCAATTTACTACCCGCAAATCGAAATTATTTTAAGATCAAGTTGTTGAACTGATATTATGGTCATTGTAATCGGATGCATTTAATTAAAAATACTCATACTTCCTTATCATTTTAGGGTGGACTGAGATATCACAGACAATATAGAAGAAGGAGGGCATATAGTTATTGCTCGCTCCTTCTTTTATTTTGTTTTACAGATGGCCTAGGTAGTATGAAGGATACCGCCGTTTTTTAAAATAAAAAATTCACTGTAAGTAATCACCAAGGGTTTCCAATATGTAATTAACCGTTCTGAATCTATTAAGCTAAGTGAAGCAATGGAATTAATTGTGTTGTGTTGAATAACAAATAAGGCAGAGACAGAGCTTAAAGCCATGCAGCTTTCATGCGCGATTGCTCGTTAAAACTGAATCAATGCACGAACTCTAGATTATAGCTCTATCACTTCAAACGTTTTAAAAAATATCATTAGTATCCGTAAGAAAGCAGGCCTAATTATTGCTGTAATCATCAATAAAGGTAGGTAAATTTGTATAACTTTACACAAGCATATAAATCGGACATTTCATGCGTCATGATATCCGCAACAGCCAGATTCCACTGGTTATAATCAATATGTTTAAGTGCTTCATTAGCTCTATTTATTGCTGCAACCTCATAGTTGTTCATCTCCAGCAATGAATTTATTCCCTTCGATTGATAGCATCATCATCCACCTATAAGGATAGACTCTGTGACACGTAAGAGCTCCAATTAAAGAGGATGTTATGAAAATATAAAATTAGGACTGTTACTGTAGTAATAAACAGTAGATTAAAACAGGTACAATGGGCATTCTCTGTTGAGTTGCCTTTTTTTAATGCCAAAATCAGCTACTACTTTATTGGTGACTGGGAGCTGGCTATATTTCTGTTTCATTTAGACTGCTGTTAATGGAAGGGGAGAATCTAATTGTAAAGAAACAAATTTAGAAGAGAACCTCTTGACGTTCTTTGACTTTTGAAATTCTAACTTGATAAGTTCCTTAATACATTCAAGGGCTTCAGTTTCATTATCCCCAACGACGCTCAAACGAAATTCTGGAGCGTATGCACTGACATTATTAGATGAATAGTCCTCCTCAACCAAAATAATAAACTTCATGTTTTTCATATATAGTCCCTCCGTGAATAGTGTATGAATTTCTCTTTCTAGTTAAAATGAACTACTCTTAGTACGATTATATACCTTATAGGAAGGGAATGAGATTGGTATGGCTTATATGGACGATTGTTGAACTTAAATGGAGAAAAATATGTCGAATAACAATGGGGAATAAATGGATTTGGGAGGAATAATTTTGTTGAAAAAGAATTTAACTGCTATTATAGCTGAAGATAACATCAATGACAGAGAGAAAATGGAGAAATATGCCAAAGGGTTAGGAATAACTATCTTGTGCTCTGTTGCTTCAGGCGAATGGCTAATCGATGAGTGTGTCTTTTACAAGCCGGACGTGGTCTTCCTAAAAAATGATCTAAATGGGACACCGGGATTAACGGCTTTCGAAAAACTTATGGATTATGGAATAACAATGCCGTATCTTATTATATTTGCAGATAAGCTAAATGCGGAGTTAATGCTTGCAGGACTTCAATTGGACTGTCTATATTTTCTTAATAAACCACTAAAGCTTAATCAGATGTCTAAAGCTATACATAAGGTTAGAATAGCAATGGAAAGGGATTTGAGAATTGCTAATGGCTCTCCTGGACGAATTATACACCTAAGATCAAATTATAAGACTTTTTATGTGAATGAGCTCAACTTGATTTACGCTCACAAGCTAAAAGGGGCTCACAGGACGATCGTCTTTATTGACGGTAATGAAAACGAAATTACAACTAGCAGTTCACTTAAAGAGATCTTGAGTCAGTGTTCAAATAGTTTGATCATGCCTAATCAATCGAACATTATCAATATGAAATATGTAAAACAAGTATATGCTAGCGAAATGTCGCTTGGGAATTATATCATACAGTTACACAACAACATCGAGATCGATCTTCCGCGTCGGAACAGGAGAATGTTTGAAGAAGCGTTTGCGAACTATAATCGTTAACTACCCTCTTGTATTTATAAAGAGGAAGCCGTTGCATTGAATATAACTGTAATTAAACGAGTGAAAATTTTGAAGCAAGCCTTCCTATGGTGAAGGAAAAAGTACGTTTAGGCTGAAAAATCGTTTCAATCGGCATAAGTGTCGACTAAAGATTTCTCGCATTTGTTATGGTAGTTAATGAAATAGAAGCAAACAGCCTGTCATTAGGTAAAATTATTCTAATTAGAGACTGTAATATGAAGCATAAAACTTGATGATTTTGAGTATAATGTTACTGTAGAAGTTGCTAGTAAGAGAACTACCCGGTCCTCAGGCCAAAGGGTGGTTCTTTTGCTTTTTATACGAGTTTACTTAAAATCTTAAGATTATGAACATATTATATATTATGTAAACTAAAATCTCCTTCTTACATATACCTACTATTCCCATGAGAGAAAAATATTTTTTTGTCCAGGATGGATAAATAAGGAATACCTTTTCGAATAAATAGTGTATGCGGAAATGTTCTCTACTTGAGGAACATATGTGCTATAATTAAGTACGCCAAACATGAATTTGACGCACTTTAATTTTTAATAGATTTTAGTATATGAAGTAGACTCGTTATAGGCGAACTTTCTTCGTAAAATGACCTTTTATTTCAATTAATCATATTAAATGGATGTACTTGTTTTGGAAAATTGATTAACGAATATTTTTATCAAAATTAGTCTTAATACGAGACCGGAGTGAGCGAAATGCGTAACCGATATGAACTCGAGGATTTGTATAGTGAACAAATCCGGGCTTTTCGAATTTATCTAAAACAATCCGGATATACAGCATCAACTCAGAAAGAGTATATGAGAGAAAGCCTGATCTTTTTAGACTCGTTAAATGGATCTCTACCCCAAGATGCAGGGAAATTGCATATTATGGAGTTTCTAAGTGACAAGCAGGGTTCTACTGGTGATAAGACTCGTAATAGGTCTCTTTCAGCCATTCGAACATTCTATATGGCTCTGATTGATTTTGAACTTGCATCAAAAAATCCGGCAGCTGAAGTGAAAAAATCTAAAACTGAAAAAAATAAGAAACCGATCTACCTAGAGGAAGAGGATCTATCTGAGAGCCTTAAATATATTGAAGGACGCTATAAGAACAGAAACATCGCGATATTTTTACTTATGGCCTATTGTGGCTTGCGTGTAGGGGAAGTCCACAGGCTAAATTTAAAGGATCTGAAAAAAACTAGAGGAACGATAGAAGTGTTTGGGAAAGGTCGAAAGTGGAATGAGATACCTGTACCAGACGTATTACTGAACTATCTACTGGAGGTAGAAAAGGAGAGGATTTCTCCTTACAGACTTCAGGAAGAAGCGTTCTTTGTATCTCAAAAAGGACGAAGACTATCTATTAGGCAGATACAGAAAATCGTCAATCTCACATTTGAAGCGTTCAAGAAGAGCAATCCGAATGTTAGTGATATGAAACTTTCATGCCACAAATTAAGGCACTCTTTTGCTACCATGTTACTGAAAAATGATGTAGATATACGCGTTGTGAAGGAACTTATGGGGCATTCTTCGATTGAAACAACTATGATTTATACGCACGTTAATGATGAACAAAAGAAAAGAGCTATGGCAACCGTAAATGTTCCCTTGAACGCAATAGGTGAATACAAACCTTATGCTGGCCAAGCATAAATAGGTTGATACCTGCATGAATATTGCTTTGAACGCTTTGATTTTTGGTATAATGGAAGTGTATAGAGAATGGAGTTGCTGTTATGGAATTGCTTGATCCCAGAGTAGATTTTGTCTTCAAACGTATCTTTGGCAGTGAAAATAATAAAGATGTATTACTGGCATTTCTGAATCGAGTCCTTACTGAAGCAGGAGATCCACCACTTACAGAGATCATCCTGATGAATCCTTACACGGACAAAGATGACCCGCTCGATAAGCAATCCATCTTTGATGTTTATGCTAAAACCTCAGAGGGAAAACTGATTGATATTGAAATGCAGCTATTTAATAAGTACGATATTGAGAAAAGAACGTTATTTTATTGGAGTAAACGCTATTCCAGTCAACTTCATGAGGGAGAGAAGTACCAGGAGTTGAAAAAATGCGTCACAATTAATATCCTGAACTATGCTTTTTTAGCCAATGATGATTACCATAGTACATTTCATCTTAGAGAAGACCGGACAGGTTTAACCTTAATTGACGATATCGAGATTCATTTTCTAGAATTACCTAAGTTAGACGACGTTATTCCGTCACAAGGTGGTCTTGAGAACTGGTTGTTGTTTCTGAAAGGTGTGGATACTACACATTGGGAGGTGCTGAAGATGAATGAACCAGGATTAGAGAAGGCTATGGATACCTTGCAATTTTTGAGCCAGGATTCCGAAGCCCGTCGCTTGTATGAAGCGCGTCAGAAATATTTGCATGATGAAGCGTCAATGCTCGAAGGAGCTCGAAAAGCGGGTATCACTGAAGTTGCCAAAAATATGTTAGATTTGAATTTGGATATATCCACGATCGCCAAGGCAACTGGATTGACTGAACAGGAAATCAATCAATTAAAGAGATAAATACCTTTATTACGAGTCGCTAAATTAGCGACTTTTTTATAAGAAAGGAAATTACTTTTCACTCCAGTTGTGGAAACAGGAAAGATTACAATCTTGTCTTGTTAGGGATGGGACAGTTGTAATGAACGTTAAAATGAATATGTCTTATCTCCTGTATCCACTCGGGGGATTAAAGGAACTAAACTGAGCAAGCTAAGGGAATTGCTTAGCCGATGCTTGGTCTTGGTCGAAGTTAGTAATGTACAGAATATGATTCGAGATTTTGATAAAATAACATCATAACTGTGTAGGAAGGAAAAAGGCCATGTTTGAAGAGATTGATGCTTTGCGTAAAGAAGTAGATAATAAACGACCACTTCAGCCAGATTTGATGAATATTATTACTCAAAAATTTCGTGAAGAATGGACATATCACTCTAACGCAATAGAGGGTAATACATTTACTTATAGAGAAACAGCATTTTTTCTAAGAGAAGGTTTAACTGTAAAAGGAAAATCACTCAGAGAACATCTTGAAATCGTGAATCATGCTGAGGCGATTGATTACTTACAGGAAGTTATCAAAGATAGGGATATTACAGGACGTCTCATTAAAGATCTGCATGCGATTCTGTTCCAAGGGGTTAGGGACATTACCTTCTCTCCAGGTGACTATAAGAAGGAAGATAATCATGTATTGACGATCTCAGGTGAAATCCATCAGTACACACCGGCTATTCATGTTTCAGTAGAGATGGAAGAATTGATAAAATGGTACGATACTCAGAAGACGAAAATGCACTCTATAGAGTTAGCAGCAAAATTTCATCACCGACTTGTGGCAATCCATCCTTTTACAGATGGGAATGGCAGAGTTAGTAGACTTGCTATGAACTTAATTTTAATGAAAAAGGGCTTTCCACCAGCTATCATTCGAAACGAGAATCGTGAGGAGTATTACACAGCTTTAGAACAAGGTGATAAGGGGGATCTTCAGCCCATTATAGATCTCGTTGCAACAGAAGTGAAACACAATCTAGAGCTGATTTTGTCAGTCTAAGTATTGAAATGCATCGTATGAATTTTGTTGAGATTTACACTCCCAAAAAAGTTCTATACGATGCTTTTTATTTTTGCAGGTTTACTTTTCCATAAACAATTTGTTGTTTATTCTTTTAGGAAACTTTGAGGGTAATTATACAGATGTTGAAGCCTTTTCAGAGGGCCTGGAGCAGTGAAGATCAATAAGGGGATATGTTTCAGATCAGGGGGATATCAAGCTAACTGCCCAGTACGAAGAAGCCAAACCTTTTCAAAAGGGAAGTGCCATCATTCGTAAGAACTGCAAGTATGCATTGATTGGACAACTTGGTGAAGCAATTTTGCCTATCAAATACGATGAGAATATACCACTTATCGAGCGAGACAATTAACCAAAAAAAGAGGTAACTTGGAGGCAATTAATGTCTAATCATCAGGTAGATATCACTTATAAATATCCGAATCATCAAAATATCTAGAGCAAATTAAAATTGTGATTAAAGCGGAGAAATAGATGGACGGTCTCATGTTCAGCGAGGTATTCATACATATTCTATTGGAGGAGCATCAGTTTTGACATATTTATCTTAATTGGAATCTAATAGTGATATCAATCTTAATTTATCGGATTTATACAAGAAAATGGTTTTAATTCTGAAATAATAGATATTTCATGATTTAGATGCTGAAAGGATTAAAAGATGATAATTAATAGGTGGGAGGTGAACATATGAAGAAGGTTTCGGTAAATAATTTGTTTATTTATTTGGGGTTCTTAGTAATTGTGAGCTTATTTTTTATATTTGGGTTAAAATATCAACACCACTTACAAATAGAAGCACGCACGACGTATCAACCTATAACTAGTGTTGTCTTTTCTGTATTTTTTCCGATTTTCTTTGGATTATTACTCGGTTTATTAAGATTCTTTGAATTACTTCGGAAGTCTGGAGAATGGAAAATTAATTGGATTAAGCTCTGTATATTCGGCTTACCTTCGCTCTATGTCTCCTTATTTCCAATATTATTCTGGTCCGGTCTATCTATTTCTTATGATGATTTTCCTTTGGGCTCACTTTTGGTCAGTTCAGGAACAACACCATTTACTATAAGCGGTCTAATATTCGGATTTTTATTATTTTACGTAATCGAAAGGAAAATCAAAGAAAGTTAGAATCGATAATTTCTGTTATTCACTAAAAAGGGGGTTCAGCGTAGTGAATCAGCGTTCATCAACCAGCGGAAACGTTAGCTCAATAAAAGCAAGGGGCAGCCAATCAATATGATCGGCTGCCTTTGTTCAACTAACGGGCAGGATAGTTTAACAAATAAGTCGAAGAGTTAAGAGGGATTAGCCTTGCTTAAGGAGGAAAGAGATGACGTTGAATTATAAAAACGTTGTTCACGAAATGCGTCGGCTATTGCCGGTATTAAATAATCTATACATAAAAGAGCTAAATGAACTATGGAAAGAAGAGGGGGAGGTTCCACCTCACGTTGCATTTGGCAATATACTGAATCCGTATTTAATCAACCTACTCCAAGTAAATCATGAATTAACCAAAAGTGAGGAAAAACTACTTCTTATAATTTTTGGGTTTATTGAACAAATGGCTTTAAGTAATGATGATGATGTTCGAAATGTTGTAAGTGTAACAGTGATGGCTCGGCTAGGCGACGATACAACAGTTTTGACTAACGCCTTGAAATATCTAGGGGAACAAACAAAAGTACTGTCTAAAGAAATTGAGTCCAGTTATAGAAGAAGTGGCAATCTAAAGATTCTAGATTCAACTTTCGTGAAACGTTAGTGAGGAATAGCATGGAGCAGTTAGATAGAATAGTTGGTATTAAAGCTTTGGAAAATAGTATTAGATCGGAGATGAGGTTGATACTGTGACTCTATTTTATTATATTGCTGCAAGCCATAAGCTTCCGACAGGCTCCTTCGGAAAGAAAAAAACAGTTATGACAATTAATGATTATGTTACGAATGTGAACCCTGCCGCTAAGGATCAACTCAATATGCAAATACTACTGGAGAAATACCCAAAGGGCGATAAACTTATGGAGGTCTACGATACGGAAGAGGATGCAGCAGGATTATATATAACCGGTCCCATAACCATGCAATCCTCACATCCTTTCCGTCATCCATTTGTATACCAAGTGAACCCCGAAGGTGGTGACTTCGAGATTAATGACGAAATTAAATATTCTCACCCCATTTTATTTCAGACAAGCAAAAAGTGCTTAGTAGAGCTTTTCAAATATATTAGCAGCAATATGAGAATAGGTGAGGACTTAGAGTTGTATTGCTGCTGGGCGCACGGACAGGAAAGATTTTCGGATGCTCCAAAAAAAGAACTCGACCTCGTGATTGAACTAGCCACATTTCAGTTGAGGAATGAGTTCGAATGGAAAGAACGTCAGTATATAAGTGTTAAGAAGTGACTTAAGGGTTTTCCATTAAGGTAACGGGAAACGATAGCCCAATAATACACAGAAGCAGCTGATCAATATGATCAGCAGCTTTTTTTCAACTAACGGGCAGATAGTTCCAATATGTGGTACTATTTGTTTGGGTAATGATGGGGAAATTGTAGTCATTAAGGGGGCAGGTATGGCAACCACAATAGATCTTATTAGACATGGGGTTACTGAATGGAATAATCTTAGCAAGGCTCAAGGAATATCTGATATACCGCTAAACGAAGAAGGAATAGAGCAAGCAGCTGTACTGGCAAAAAGACTTTCAAGCAAGAATGGGATGTTATATTCTCCAGTAATCTAACGAGAGCTAGGCAAACTGCCGAAATCATTCAGCAATGTTTAGGAGTACCCGTATTCACTGATGAACGTATTAGAGAGATTAATTGCGGGCTAATTGAGGGCACCACCGTGGAAGAGCGTATCACTCGTTGGGGAGCAAATTGGCGTGAGCAAAATCTTGGTATGGAAGATTTCAAAATGGTCGCAAAGCGAGGTCTAACTTTTCTCGAAAAACTGATTAAAGAGTATGTTGATAAAAGAATATTAGTTATAAGTCATGGAGCATTGATTGGGCTGTCATTACAACATCTTTTGCCGCAACACCTCCAAAAAACGTATATAGATAATACTTCTATAACCATTCTTACACACACTAACAACAAGTGGGCATGCCAATTATATAATTGTACCAAACACCTTTAGCTATTGTGGACTAAGCTAACGGGAAACGATAGCGATATGAAACAAAAAGCAGCCGACCAACGTGATCAGTTGCTTTTTTTCAGCCAATGGGCAGGATAATCTAAGTACAAAAGGGAACAACATACCTCATATAGAACACTTTAACTCTAATAGGGAGGGGAACAATATTGCATAGTAGTATGAATATGAGACAATTTATTGAGATGACAGTTAAAGAACAACGTTCAGTAGTATTTAAAGTTAATACACAAGATGAATTTTTCCGTGGTGTTTCTAAAGAATTAAATGACGGCTGCCTAATTGTTGAAACAGAAGAAGGCTTAGACTTTAAATTTGAATTGCATGACATCATTGAGATTTATGCTATCAAATCTTCATCTCCAGGACATATTGCTATACACTCCCCCAGTTTGATGAGAGGTAGCAAGGAGGATCTTGAAAACCTTGTACTCCTGTTTGAAGGTTTAAATGACGATGTAAAGATACAAATTATCTTTTCTTTATCCAAAGTGCTGGGTAAGCAAGTGATCATTTCGAAAATGGATATGACTACATACAATTCATCTGAAATTGAGATGATTGCTAACACAATAAATGGCTATATACTCACTATTAAAACACAGGATATTTTTCGTTCGGAAATTTCTAAATCATACAACAATATGGATTTACCTCAAAAGACTTATTTGGGGCAGGGATTAGATCACAATCGAGAATAGCCAAAGGAAAGGCAAAATTATAAACGCTAAAATAGCAGGTAGGGAACTTTAAAAAATCCCTAGGAGGCGAGTATGTGAAAGAAGGAATTAGAAATGTTCTGTTAGGTACTGTAGTTTTTTTGTTGGCTTTTCCATTATTATTCTTCTTACAAGCTCCGATATTGAAGATGAACTTACATATTATGTGAAATTACTCATTAAGCTAACGGGAAACTATAGATTAATGATGACCCGAAGGCAGCCGACGACTAAGATCGGCTACCTTCGCTGCGCTAACGGGGGCAGGGTAATTCAATAGGATATTAGTCTTTTATGGTAAGATTATAGAACAAGAAAAGATAGTTAAAGTCGTCATTTATAGAGTGACAGTATGAAATTATAGGGGAGTCCTAAAATGAAAAAGAAAATGAACTATTTAATCTTGATTTTAACGATCATCTTTATGGTTGGTTGTACCAACGTAGAAGATACATCTAATACAGATGTAGAAACAGATTCACAAGAAATAACCACAGATACAAGAACTAAGAATAGTGAAAAAAAAGCAGCTGTCAAAGCGGTTGTTGATGAAGCAGTAGGAGAGGAAACATCAACACAACCAAATAACGAATTGTTTTTAGGATACAAGCTTATCGAAGTCGATGGTGGTGATTTGTCTGGGCATCGTGAACCTAACGTTGTTGTTGACATTGGATACGGAGACCGTGAATATTGGGCATTTACTAATGAATATGGGCAATTAGTGCGTGTCATTGCTGATGAAATTATTCTACAAGACGACCGTAACGAACCTGTACTATCGTCTGGCAGATACTACCCTGATGAGGCAAAGGTTCCAGGTGTCGAAAGTGACGTTTTAGATGAAGGACATATCATTGCTGATTCACTCGGCGGGGTATCGAATGCATATAATATTACCCCACAAGATAGCACCCTCAACCGACATGGTGATCAGGCTTATATGGAAGATGCGATACGAAAAGCAGGTGGAGCCACTGCGATTGTCACATATCCGAATACAGAAACCCAAATCCCTTCAAGGTACCAGTACACCTATACGTTAAAGGGTAACAAGATCGTTGATAAATTTGACAATGTGAACCCTGATGAAGTAAATGCATCACTCGGATTAACAGGCAGTGAGCCTTCTGACTTAACTAGTACAAATAAAAACGCTGACATGTCTAGTGTTGATACAAACGGTAATGGACAGGTGACGATTAAAGAAGCTAAAGCAGCAGGTTATAGTATGCCAATAACGAGTGATCATTGGTTAAATGTAGGTGATAATTCATAGGATAGTTAGTCTATTATGGGGACTAGCTATCCTTTTTTATTTACATAATAGATTAATTAAATAATGGTTGAAATTCTAGTTTAGAATGTTTAATATGGATATACAAACAACGAACATTTGTTTGGTTTAAGAGGACGTAGCCTCGGTGCGAGGACAGCACTCCGCAGAAACGATAGTTTCGAGGACCTTAAAGAAACAACAATTACGGTAAACATTACAAGTATCAGCACTATCGTAAATTAGAATTGGTTGGGGATGCTTTTATGAAAGTAGAACAAATATTGATTGGAAATAGAAAAGTATATATGCTTATTGATTCAAATGGATCACCCATTGAACCCGTTGCGATGTATATGAAATTTCACTATAACAAGGAGAGTAGTAGCAATACTTTACAGACTTATTGTACGGCTTTGAAATTTTACTTTACATACTTAGAACAAAAAGGAATTGATTATCAGCAAGTTAGCTTTCAAATAATATCTGACTTCGTTGCTTGGCTCAGAAATCCATATGAAAGCAATAAAGTAGTACCCCAAAAGGAAGTTAAGGCTAAACGTAGTGAAAGAACAGTAAACACTTACCTCACGGTAGTGACATCATTTTATGATTATCTATACAGAGAAGAACTTATTGAATCAAATGTTGTTGAAAAGTTGATGAAGAAGATGTTCCAAGGTCCAGGTGGAAATGGATATAAAGATTTTTTATATCATGTAAATAAAGACAAACCACGTTTCAAAAATGTGCTTAAATTAGACGAACCTAGAGTGAGAGTAAAGATATTTACAAAGGAGCAAGTTAATGAAATCTATAAATCCACTACAAACATTAGGGATGGATTTTTAGTAAGGTTACTTTTTGAAAGTGGATTTCGTATAGGGGAAGTTCTCTCCTTGTTTCTTGAAGACTTTCAATTTGACGCAATAAAAAGGAAGCACAAAATCCAACTAACAAATAGAGGGGAGTTACCAAACGGGGGGAAGTTAAAGACTGGAGAACGAAAGATTGACATCTCTCAAGGGCTAATGGACTTGTATGATGATTATTTGTTCGAAGTGCTAGATGAATATAATCCTGACCATAACTTTGTATTTGTGAAGGTTTGGGGTAAGAAAGCGGGTGAACCTCTAACATATTCTGATGTTTATGCAACTCTTAAAGAGATAGAAAGGAAAACAGGCATATATATTACTCCTCACCTATTTCGTCATACACATGGAACCATATTTTATCTTCAAACAAAGAACATAAAGGCAGTACAAGAACGTCTAGGTCATGCACAAATACAAACAACCATCGACCTATATGTTCACCCTTCTGAAGATGATATTCGTAAGGATTGGGAGAAAGCCTCTCATGCTTTTGAAATTGGGCGAGGCATAGAGAACAAAGAGGAAATTTTTCAATCAGGTATTCCTGACGAGGTACTTCCTTTTTAAGAGGTAGATTAGTATTTTAGGAGGACAAACATTGGATAAAATCATACCAAATAATTCAATCCCCAAAAGTGAATATTGGGACTTAATCACGTCCACCCTATCCACTTACGAGGTTAAAGATATTTCCAACGATGGAAAAGTAAAAAAAAGAGTTGTGGATGATAATTACTTTTTAGTCAATCATGTTTGGAATATACATGAAATTGGTAAAATCCCTAATTTCGAAGAGCAATATAATAAGAGAAAAGGAATAGTAAATAATATTTACTTCAACTGTACAAATCGAAACGTCAACATGGAGATTAAGTTTGTTTACTACAATCAAATTTTTTCAGACCGTTGGGGAATAAGGACTATATTTAAAAGTATATCAGGATCGCTAAAAAAACTGGCTGAATATTTAAACGAAAGGCACTCAAATCTCACTTCCCTTCTTGATTTAGACATCAATAAAGAGCAAAAGCTTTGGACCTTTTGGTTGAATGGTAAAGGAGAAAAGACGTGTTACATCAAGAAGATGAGAGGGGAAGAAATCGTAGCCCGCACGGAAATAGATGGCTTTTTAGCAAGGGTTTATAATACACTTTCCCAATTAACAGATACCCGTGATGAATGGGAGAGGGATCGATGGGATGTACGGGTACTGAATAAAAAATACGGGATAGAGTTCAATGAATCAACTAGTTGTCATGGCATTGATTTTTCAAATATAGAGAATAAAAATTTTCGTAAAATATTTAAAGAATATATAAAAGGTCGTCTTATCAGCGGAAAAAACTTCACCTGGAGTACAGCTCGAAGTTATGGAACATACACTATTCCTTTTTTAAACTCAATTACAAAACAAAATCCTAAATGGAACGTTTTTAAAGAACTTGAAAGAAAGCATATAGAAACGTACATAGAAGAGTTAAAGGAGCATACTAAAAACAAATTAAACAAGAAAAATTCCAACCCTAAAAAATATGTTCGTCAAGCATTAAAGTGTGTTCGCGCTTTTATAAGAGATCTTCAAATTTTAGAGAAGTTCGAAGGTTTTGCACCTAAAGAAATGGTGTTTCGTTTAATATATCCTGAAGACTTTCCTACTGTCCCTAAAAAATCATTGGATGAAATTGATTACATACCTGACTACGTATTGGAACAACTGTTTAATAATCTAAATGACCTTCATCCAGATGTACAGCCAATTGTCTGGATCTCTTTCAAAACAGGGCTTCGCTTAAGCGATACATTGGAATTGACGCAGGATTGTTTAGGTAAAATAAACGGAAAATCAAATCTTACAACAGATATTGAAAAGACGTATGTAATAGGTCACAAAATACCCATTGATGATCATCTAGCAGATATAATTGCAGTTTTAATTGACCGTTCAAAGCAAAACAGCAATGATGATAATAATCCTGAAAGATACCTTTTTGTTCGCTACCGAGGTTCCCGTAAGGGAAGGCCCTTTAGTCAGAATTTTGTTCGAGAAGAACTAAACAAATTAGCGTTAGAAAAAAATATTACTGATGAATCAGGCAATTTGTTTCACTTCAGACCTCACCAGTTTCGACATACTTTTGGAGTGAAAATGATAAATGGTGGCGCTGATATTTTAACAGTGCAAGAGTTATTAGCCCATGCATCACCCGAAATGACGTTACAATATGCTCGTCTATTAGATGATACGAAACGTAAAGAGTTCGAGAAGGTTGTGAAACAAGGTGTGTTTACATTTGACATAAATGGGGATATTGGCAAGATCTCAGAAAGGGAAGATGTCCCTAAAGACATTCTTGATATGTTGTGGAAAGACGAGAAGTTAAATGCCTTAGATAACCCTTATGGGACCTGTCGTGCAAGAGTCAATGGGAACTGCCCATTAGCAGCAGAGCCCCCTTGTCTTACTGCAAACGATGGAAAACCATGTTTTGATTTAGCAGTAGGTATGTCAAGTTTTGATGTTAAGAAATACGAGCTTCTCATAGAAACAACGACAAAGTGGATTGAAGCGTCGAAAGAATATGGTCGTGAAGATATGGTTAAAGCAAACGAAAAGAACTTGGAAAGGTACCAAACTATTTACGAAACAATCAAAGATGGAAATGTTATTTTTGGTCGATTTGATCGAATGAAGAGACAATTAGAACGTGAGAAAAAGAAAGGTGTTAAACATGGCTAGTTTTGATCGTGAGGAACAATTAAGGCGGTTACATGAAAAGAGAAAGCAAGAAACTAAAGAAAAGGTTGAAGAAGCTATTAGACGCCTTACAAAGAGTTCTAAGGCTATTAACTTTAATAGTGTAGCTGAAGAAGCTGGAGTGAGTAAAGCAACCCTTTACAATCATACTGAGCTCAAAGAGCGTATCGATTTCTTACGAAATCAACAAAAAAATGTATTTGTGGATTCGAGGATTAAACGCGACGAGAACAATCAAAATGCAGTAATCGCTTCTCTAAAGAGAAAGATTGAAAAGTTGGAAAAAAAGAATAAAGAACTTGAACAAGAAAATAAACGATTACGTGAACAAGAAAATAAGAAGCTTACTGATTACTTTATGAAGATATAATTCTTATGCAACTCCCTCGAAATGATTCAGTTTCCTCACTCAGACTCATGAATTCGCAGGTAATTTCTTTAAAAAAGATAGCTTAATAAATCTTAGGAGGCAACCGATCTACATTATTGGTTGCTTTTGTTCATGTAATGGGATAATTTAGTTCAAAACGTATCCAACTCCTCATTTTGGATAAAATAAAGTATTCCAACTATGAGGTGCTTGCTTTTGATAAAGATCATTTTAAGAACTGTTTTAGCGCTCGGTTTGACTTTGCTTAACCAAACTCCAGCTTTAGCTGAAGAAACTCAGTCAGTAACAGACATAAGTCAATGCTCGTCAATCCAGCAGGCGTTGATCATTGAATTAAATCCTCAAATAATGAGTGCTCTTCGTCAAAAGTACCGTGACAATTTTTTGTACGCGAATGTTCACGTGTTACCAATCCAAGGTTCGGATAATATAGAGGCTGATTTTATTTTAGAAATGACAGTGATGAAAGGCGAGTGGCCAGAGACAGTTCAAATGGCGTTTAGGCGAGATGGTCTTAATGGCTATAAGGTAGATGATATTAATGTGATTAATTCTTAGAAACAAGGCTACGCTAACGGTAAACATACAATTAAGCAAGCAGCTGATCCATATGATCGGCTGCTTTTGTAAAGCTAACGGGGCAGGTTAGTTTAATATATCGTGTTCAAGTAATACGTAAACCTAGGTACTATAAGATCAATACGGCTCGATGCTTATAATAATTTTTCCATAGCCATCACATCTACAAATTTTCCTTCCAGAAAGCCTTGATTCTGAAATACACCTACTTCTCGGTATCCAGCTTTATGATATAGGCTCTGACCAAGCGTATTAAATGGAAAGGTGAAAAGAACAAACTTATAAAAGTTATTCTGCTTACCGATTTTCTCTAATTTCTGAAGTAACTGTTTTCCGACTCCTTTACCGCGATGATCACGATGAATATAAATGGAGAGGTCACCGACACCGTTATACGCGCTTCTAGCGTTATATGGATTGATAGAAGCCCATCCGACCACTTGATCATTCTGTTCGGCTATAAGTACCGAGTAACGACCCTGGTGTTTGTTAAACCAATCAGATATGTAAGCTTCATTTTTTATATCTGTTTCTAGCGTGGCAATGCGGTCTTCAATACCTTGGTTATAAATAGTCAGAATGCTTCCCAGATCCACTTCGGCAGCTTGCCGCAGAATTACCATATTGATCACTCCCACAAGTTGTTTTTGTATATGTTTATATATCACACTGTAATTCGAAATGGGAAGGGGGATAGAAAAATAAAAAAATCATTTGCATTTTGCAAATAATAATAGTATAACTATAACAAGAGGTGAGGTCATTGGAAAACAACGTAAGAGAGATGTTTCAGATCATGACACGACGTTTTGGATTATTGGATAAAAACTGTTGCACGGCAGGAGGGCTGGATATTTCGCTTGTTCAAAGTCATATCATTTATGAAATTGATCGCAAGCATAATCCATCCATTCAGCAAGTAGCAGATGCACTATCCATAGACATCACGACGTTTAGCCGCCAGGTCCAAAGTCTCGTAAAGTTGGGTTTGGTTCAAAAAACACCCTTACCTGAAGATCGACGGATTTACATATTATCCTTGACTACACAAGGTAAGTTTGTTGCTACGGTCATTGATGAGCAGATGAATGATTATTTAAAAGAAGTCTTTTCGCATATGTCTGAGTTTGAACGGGATATGGTCATCAACGCCGTCAAACTGCTAAACGAAAGTATGGCGAAATCCAGCGTATGCTGTACACCACTGGGATAATACTTATCCCATTTATTTAATATAATACTTGCAAAATGCAATTAATTATAAGGAGGAAACTAAGATGATTAAACATATCCCTGTGAACCAAGTGAGCTGCTGCGAAGCACCAGTACAAGAGAAGGGCAAATTACCTGTTGCGATCATTGGAGCTGGACCGGTTGGTCTTGCGGCAGCAGCACAACTCATTTCAAAAGGTGAGCCGTTTGTGTTGTTTGAAGCTGGAGATGAAGTGGGGGCAAACATTCGGAAATGGGAACATGTACGACTGTTCTCTCCATGGCAGTATAACTTCGATAAAGTTGCTAAAGAGTTGCTGATAAAGACGAATTGGGTTGCTCCACAAAACGAAAAGATCCCGACGGGTAAGGAAATTGTTGAGCATTATCTAAAACCTTTGGCTGCGCTGCCTGAATTAAGTCCAAATGTGCATTTGAATACGAAAGTTACTGCGATCAGTCGCAAAGGGTTAAGCAAAGTGAAAACAAGTGGGCGTGAGAAACTGCCGTTTGTGATCCATGTTGAGCAAAACGGATCTTCGTTTATTCATGAAGCACGGGCTGTTATCGATGCCTCTGGGACATGGTCCAATCCCAACCCGCTTCGTTCAGACGGTATATTTTCAGAAGAGGAAAAAGCGCTTAATAGTCAAATTTCATACGGTATTCCTGCTGTATTAGGAAGAGAGAGAAATCGGTATAGCGGCAAGAAGGTGCTTGTTGTAGGAAGCGGACATTCTGCGATCAACACGTTGCTTGAACTTGCCCAGCTTCAAAAAGAGGAATCGGGAACTGAAATCGTTTGGGCTATTCGCAAGGCGAATATTGAGGATGTTTATGGAGGACGAGAATTAGATGGGCTTCAGGCAAGGGGTGAACTGGGTACTCGCATTCAAAAGGTGGTTGAATCCGGTGCCTTAAAGGTCCTGACAGGATTCCATATTGAAGAACTTCAAAAACAAGGGGAACAGATCCAGGTTACCGGAACCATTAAAGATGAAAAAGTGGTTATAGATCACATCGATGAAATTGTAGGTAACACAGGATCTCGTCCTGACTTATCAATGGTGAGAGAAGTTCGGGTATTAACGGACCCAAGCTTAGACTGTGTTTATGAGCTTGCACCATTGATTGACCCCAATGTACACAGCTGTGGTACAGTTCGACCACATGGCGAAAAAGAACTGCGTCAACCTGAAAAGGACTTTTATATCGTGGGTGCCAAAAGTTATGGAAGAGCGCCAACTTTCCTAATGGCAACGGGATATGAGCAAGTTAGATCCATTGTAGCGGCTTTGGTGGGAGATATGGAGTCAGCTCAAAAAGTAGAACTGGAACTGCCGGAGACAGGTGTTTGCAGTTTAGGTGCTAGTAGCACGGACAGCTGCTGTGAACCAGTTCAAGTAGAGGAAGCCACTACAAATTGCTGCTCTACTTCAAAAACGGAAAAGACAGGATCAGATTCTTGCTGCGGATAAATCAAGAATCCAGAGCTACTGCATCCGAATCGTGATGCAGTAGCTTATTATAGAAGGAGGGAGAAAATTGAAAAACATGATTTATGATTGTATCGTTATTGGTGGTGGTCAATCCGGTTTGGCAGCAGCCTATTACTTACAAGAAGCTAAACGGAACTTTATCATCCTTGAAAAAAATGAAGAGCATTTAGGATCATGGGCAAATTATTATGATAGCTTAACGTTGTTCTCGCCTGCACCGTATTCTTCATTGCCAGGACTCCCATTTCCAGGCGGAGCAAATGTTTATCCGCGTAGAGATGAGGTTGTTCAATACTTAAAGTCTTATGCGGCTACATACAATTTTCCAATACATACAGGGCAAGAAGTAATTAAAGTGGATAAGGAAAGTAATATCTATACAGTCCATACCTCAAGCGGAGAACAGTTTCGTACACGGTCCATCATTTGTGCAAGCGGGGCATTCGTAAATCCTCATACTCCAAACATTCCTGGCATGCATGAATTTAAGGAAGAAATACTTCATGCCAAGGACTACCGAAATGAGAAAGAGTTAAAAAACAAACGGATCATTGTTGTGGGAGCAGGTAATTCGGCAGTACAAATAGCGGTTGAACTGGCTAGGACGGCGCATGTAACGATTGCATCCAGAAGCCCGATCAAATTCAAGCCGCAGGTCATTGCAGGGAAAGATATTCACTTTTGGCTAACTATTCTTAGGCTTGATCAAACCAATTGGGGAAAACGATTATTGCAAAAAAGCAGTGACGGTGTCCTTGATACTGGTATATATAAAAATGCTATCAATCAAGGTAAGCCGGATACCAAACTGATGTTTAAAGCTTTTCAGGAAAATGGGATAGTGTGGGCAGATGAGACTCGTGAAAATGTGGATACCGTTATTTTTGCCACAGGGTATATTCCGAATTTCGAATATCTTAGTGGATTAAACGTTCTTGATTCGTCAGGTGTACCTTTAAAACAAAGCAATGAAAATATTTATTTTGTAGGTATACCATGGCAGACCTCATTTGCTTCGGCGACGATTCGAGGCTCAGGGAAAGATGCGAAAAAAGTTGTACAATCACTTGTGAAAAGATTGTGAGCTATTGAATCTCAGGAGGATGTTATAATTGGCGATTAAAACTATTCTTGAGGTGACTATAATGAAGGGCACACTTTTGTATACCGCAGCACAACTTAATGATGCAATCTTAAAACAATGGCATGTAGAGGTATATCAGCATGATGAATTATTAGATCAAGGTGGAGTCATTGAGTATCAAACGAAAGATATAGTTAAGATGAAAGACGGTCATTATTTTATCAAGTCAAAATGTGAATTTTTAGTCCGAGAGTAAAGTCGGTATCTTTATTACCGACTTTTTTGGTGCACTAAACTTCCTTATATTCGCCATTGATTATATAAGTGATTTATTATATGCTTATATCATTAAATAAAGCCGACAAGACTAATCACAGGGGGTGTACATATGGAACAAAGAATTCAGGAGATGGCTGAGGCGTATAAGTTATTAGCTGATAAAACACGTTTGACAATCGTTGCATTACTTAAAGAACAGGAACTTTGTGTATGTGATATCACAGATATTATTGGCATGTCACAACCAAACGCCAGTCAGCATCTTCGAAAACTAAAGGCAGCCGGTCTCCTTAATGAAAAGAAAAGAGGACAGTGGGTGTACTACTCTCTTAATCCAGATGCAGAAGCATATGTTCAGTGTGTGTATCCGTATCTGCCATCCATGAAAGATAAAATAGCAGGATTGAAAAACTGCTGCGGTCCTCAGGAGGAAGCATGACCATTATCGCGATTTTAATCTTTTTACTTACACTGACTTTTGTGATTTGGCAACCTAAAGGACTGAATATTGGATGGTCAGCGTCAGCTGGAGCTGTCCTCGCTCTTCTTTTTGGAGTTGTGAGTCTATCCGATGTAGCTACGGTCACAGGAATCGTATGGAACGCCACGCTTGCTTTCGTAGCCATTATCTTAATTTCGCTGATTTTAGATGAAATCGGATTTTTTGAATGGGCTGCATTACACATGGCAAGGCTCGCAAGAGGTAATGGCAAGCTGATGTTCGTTTATGTTGTGCTGCTTGGAGCAGCGGTTGCAGCGTTCTTTGCAAATGACGGTGCCGCACTGATCTTAACGCCCATTGTGCTTGCTATGGTCCGAGCGCTCAAATTTGATCAAAAGATGATTTTACCTTTTATTATCGCTAGTGGTTTCATTGCAGATACAACTTCGCTCCCACTCGTCGTGAGTAACCTCGTCAATATCGTTTCTGCGGATTACTTCGGTATTGGTTTTGTGGAGTACGCAAGTCGTATGATTGTTCCGAATTTCTTTTCAATATTAGCGAGTCTTCTGGTCTTGTTCTTGTTCTTTAGAAAGAGTATTCCAAGGAACTACGAAGTCAGTCAGCTCAAAAAGCCAGCCGAAGCGATTAAGGACAAGAAACTGTTCAAAATAACTTGGGTGATTTTAGCCGTATTACTGGTTGCGTACTTGATGAGCGAGTTCATTCAAGTTCCCGTGTCTGTTATCGCTGGGGTTATTGCAATCTTGTTTATATTAGCTGCACGACGGAGTCACGCTATTCAAACGTGGAAGCTCATTAAAGGGGCTCCATGGGCAGTAGTAATTTTCTCTATCGGTATGTACGTCGTCGTTTATGGACTGCGAAATGTGGGATTGACGGATGAACTAGGGAAAGTCATTCAAGCAATCGCCGACCAGGGGCTCTACATCTCCACACTTGGTATGGGTTTTCTGGCTGCGATATTGTCTTCGGTTATGAACAATATGCCGACAGTGATGATTGATGCGCTTGCTATTGATGGAACGAGTACGCAAGGTGTCATCCGGGAATCGCTGATTTATGCCAATATTATCGGCAGTGACTTGGGTCCAAAAATCACACCGATTGGATCGCTCGCAACACTTTTGTGGCTACATGTACTGTCCCGAAAGGATGTAAAAATCACTTGGGGAAGTTATTTCAAAATCGGGATTGTGCTCACCATCCCAACGCTCTTTATCACGTTAACAGGACTGTATCTGTGGCTACACCTGATTCATTCAACAAACATAAACGTTTGGTTAATGATTGCCGTAATCACAGTAGCAATGGTTATTATCGCTATGATTATAAAAGCTGTGATTAACTCAAAAATGAACGAAGCCAAAATACAAGTAAACCATATCAAGGATAAAGGAGATCAATAATCATGAACAACAAACCACTTGTTTACTTTTTGTGTACGGGAAACTCTTGCAGAAGCCAAATCGCCGATGGATTTTTAAAGGCACTTGGTAGTGACAAATATGAGGTGAGAAGTGCTGGATTAGAGGCGCATGGCTTAAATCCTCGTGCTGTTCAAACGATGAAAGAAGCTGGAATCGATATTTCGAATCATACATCAGATGTGATTGATCCTGAGATTTTAAAACAAGCAGACTACATCATCACGCTTTGTGGTCATGCCAACGATAATTGTCCCGTTGTACGTAATGACAAAGCTGAAAGATGGCACTGGGGATTCGAAGATCCAGCCAAGGCGACAGGTACAGAGGAAGAAATCACAGCTACATTCGCTGTAGTCCGTGATTCAATTAAAGCTCGAATTGAACAATTCTTGAAAGAAGGTAAGTAAGATGAATCATGCCAAAAAGGAGTACCATGCACTCGTTGCTGATAAAATCTATATGGGCGGAGCTGCAGACGTAGAGGCATTGGTACTTAACGAAGGTATTGAAGTCGTGGTGGATCTGCGGGGAGAAGCAACAGAATGCGCGTATCCAGCAGCTCATGTGAAGTGGGTAAAGGTTCCGCTTGATGACGATACGAAAGAACATGAAGCTGAGCTTTTTAAACAAGCCATTCATGAGGTTGTCGGAGCGTATAATGCTGGCAAGAAAGTTGCCTTCCACTGTGGAGGAGGCAAAGGTAGAACAGGGACCGTAGCAGCTGGCACTCTGTTAGAACTAGGATTAGCCAGTTCAATTCAGGATGCTGAGTTAAAGGCAAAAACCATCAGAAATATCATTAATATTAAGCCAATGCAAAAGGAATTATTAAAGAAATTATACTAAAACAAGGCTTTTAGCCGTTAAGCTTACGGGAAACGATAGCTCAATAATATAAAGAAAGCAGCAGATCAACGTGATCGGCTGCTTTTGTTTAACTAACGGGCAGGTTAACACAACACTCCCCTTTGAAACAAGTCGAGCAGCTTGCCTTATTTGCACGTAACTATACTTAGAGAACATATAAAGAATCAGAGTCTTGCTCCTTGTTGAAACAAGCCCCTGATTCTTTATCATTAGCTATGACACACTCCTGAATATAATGATTTTTTAGCCGGTGTTTTGTTCCAATGACTTATCCGGTAAAATAACTCTGGGAACAAGACGAATATAGATCAGCTCCCCGACGAGTTCAACAATAGTTTGCGTTACGATGATAGCAGCAACTAGTGAACTCCATTCATCAGGTAAGGAGAGAGCAAGGGGAAGCACCACTAAAGAGTTTCGGGTACCAGCACTAAACACAACAGCCCGTCCTGAACGTATGTCCAAGGAGAAAAATTTTACAATCAAGCGTGTAATGAGTGGCATAATGATCATAAATGCAAGATATATAGGAATGACTTTCACGATTGTATCTGCATAAGATGACAGTTTGCTCATTTGTGATGCAACGATGACAAATAGCGTGAGTGCCATGAGTGGTACAGGCAGCCAGGCAGAAGCTTCTAATACAGGATGAAATCCTTTTTTGGCCATCACTTGAGTAAGTATGGCCAAAAGCAACGGTAACAGGATAATGATCACAAAAGCCTCAATAAAAGGGCCTGGTTTAACCAATTCTGCTGTTTGTTCTCCCATAAAAAGCCATAGATAGGCTGGCAAAAAAATCATTTGTGTCACAAAAAGGATGGGTGTAGATAAAAGCATGGCCTGTTCATTCCCTTTTCCCAGAAAGGTAAATACTATCACATAATCAATGCAAGGCGTAAGAAGTACTAAATACACGCCAAGTAATAAAGGTGACTGTTCCTGAGGTAAAAATTGCGACAACAACCATACAACCAAAGGCACTGCAACATAATTTGCGACTAAGAGGGCGTAAATAAATCGGGGGTTTCCGAGAGATTCCTTTATCGATAAGAACGGAATCTGCGTGAACATCCCGAACATTAAGCCAGCAATGATAACTGAGATCAGAACATGATGATCGAGCAGGGACATCGTCTCGGGCATCATCCATCCTGCAATAGCTGCAATGACAAGGGCAGCAGTATATATCCAAATTTGGTTATGCTCCAATTTTTCACGAGATACCATGAAGACGACTGCTCCTTTATTCGAGAAATTTATTACAAAACGAAGAGAACGTGCACGGAACTCTTTGGCACAAGTGTACCTTATCGAAGAATTCATTACATCTATATAATTGACTTTCAATTCGAAACGAGGCTTCATATGAACGAAAAACAGTGGAAAGCTATCCAAGACAATGATCCAAGCTTTGATGGATTATTTTATTATGCACTTCGCTCAACCAAAACGGTATGTAGGCCTTCATGCACTTCACGCACACCTAACCCTAAAAATGTAGTTATATTCAGTGATGTGAGCGTAGCCTTGCTTGAAGGATTTCGACCATGTAGGCGATGTAAACCGGATGAGAATGCATGGAAGGGATATAAGGAAGAGCTCGTCGAAGAAACAAAACAATATATTTTCAAAGTTTATCATGAAAATGTTTCGTTGCAGTCAATAAGCCTGCATGTAAAAAAAGATCCCTTCTATATTCAGAGAACCTTTAAAGCCATTACCGGTTATACACCCTTGCAATACGTTCATCAATTACGTATCGAAAAAGCGAAGTCTTTAATGGAAACAAAGACGTTGTCCATTACAGAGATTGGGCTCAATCTAGGTTATAGTAATAGTGGACATTTTTCATCAAAATTTAAAGATATTATGGGAATTAGCCCGAAGGATTATCGAAAAACACTTCAACAAAATCCAGATATTTAAAAAAAGACTTTCTTTTTTGAGCCGTTTGCCTAAATAGCACAGTAATTTTATGAACAATTACTGAATGTTTCGAATTTAAACTGTATTCGATTCATAAATACACTACAATGTGTAGTACATGATTATTTAAAATTTTATATATCGGGAGGCTTATAATGCTACTTACGTTATTAAGCATAGTAATGATTATCGTTTTATCCGGATACATTGTGCTGAATACCTATAGACGAAAAGATAGAGTCACAGGTATGCCTGGAATGATGATTGCTATGAGCATTGGAATGATGTCTAGTCTTGCCCTTGGTTTTCAACTAGGGATTGTGTTTGATCACGATTTGGCTGTCCCTACCATCATCGCTATTTTATTTGGTTTAGGGACCGGTTACTTTACAGGAAAACCTGTGAGTGTACTGGCATCGTTAGATGGCATGTTAGCTGGAATCATGGGTGGAATGATGGGTGCCATGCTCGGATCTATGCTTGGTTTTACCTATATCATGGCATTGTTTGTTGATATCTTGTTTATCCTTATATTTTGTGTTGTTCTTCAATTAACAAACTCAGATTCAGTTAAAACCAATAAACCAACAAGCGGTGGCATTAGCGTGCCCTTTATTGCAGGTATAATAACTGTTGCCTTTGGAACTGTTTCGGTGGGTTTGCTGTTATTTAATCAGTATCAAGATAATCGAACATCAGTAGTTTCTTCTCAAAATAAGGAACAGAATTCTGTTCAAGAAAATGCAGGTTATCAAGTTATTTCAGTGGATGTAAAATCAAATGGTTTTAGCCAAGAGAATATTGTAGTTAAAGCGGGTGTTCCTACAAAATTAAATTTTATAAAACAAACAGGCTACACTTGTATAAAAAGTATTGAGTCAACAGATCTAGGTATTGATGTGTATCTTGAGAAGGGAGATAACTTCATTACCTTAAATGACTTAAAACCTGGAACATATAATTTCAATTGTGGGATGTATATGTATTATGGGACTATTACAGTTGTATAATTGAGTTTTGATGGGGATCCCCGCATTTAAAACTTTCTCTTTAGAAATTTTTTATGTGACTTAACCCATAGTTTGGCGTGCAATGGCCGCGTTAAGAAATTTTCATGATTTCTTTAATGCAACTTAGAAGCATGAGTTTGTTGTGAGATCCAATAAAACGCAATACTATAATTAAAGTAGACAGCCGACTAATAAGTCGGCTATCTTTTCGTTAAGCTAACGATTAGGATAGGTAGTATAGTAGTTACAAAAAGGACCGCCTTTCAGCGGTCGGATCGTATTACTTTTCTTTTTTTATCTTTAAAAGTCTTAAGCTGTTAAGGGTCACAATCAAAGTTGCTCCCATATCAGCAAGAATCGCAAGCCATAGAGTAAGCCATCCCGGAACGATGAGCATTAACGCTAACAACTTTATCCCTAATGAAAAAGATACGTTTTGTTTGATGATCGCCAGTGTTTTTTTGCTTAAACGAATAGTGTAAGGCAATTTTCGTAAATCATCTGCCATTAGTGCGATATCAGCTGTCTCAAGAGCAGTATCAGTACCTGCGCCACCCATTGCTATACCTACAGTGGAAGCCGCAAGTGCAGGTGCATCATTTACTCCGTCACCCACCATCGCTACATGAGAATACTCTCCCCGGAGCTTCTTGATGTAATCCAATTTGTCTTGAGGTAACAGTTCTGCTTTAATTTCTGCTACACCTAATTGCTGCCCAATTGCGTTAGCTGTCGCTTGATTGTCACCAGTGAGCATGATCGTCTTTTTTACACCGATAGAATGTAATTCATTAATAACAGCCTTACTCGAATCACGTACGGCATCGGCAACCGCGATTAAGGCAATGACTTCATGTTGCGTCCCCAGCACCATTACCGTCTTCCCTTGAGTCTGAAGCATGGTAATTTGTTCACGTATTGAACTGGATACCTCAGCTTCCAGTTCATCAAACAGTTTAGGGCTACCAATATAATATTGCTGTTGTCCGACCGAAGCTTTGACGCCCTTCCCTGTGATTGATTGAAAGTGATCAACTGAAATGGAGAGATCGGCACCCATTTGTTCAGCTTTTCGTACAATTGCTGATGCTAAAGGATGTTGTGATCCTTTTTCAATTACAGCAGCAATGGAAAGCATCTCGCCCTCACTATGTTCCCCAAATACAGCGATATCCGTTACCTCCGGGAATCCTTTAGTAAGGGTACCTGTTTTATCAAATGCAACTGCTGAAATGCGCCCAGCCTCTTCAAGATGAATACCACCTTTAATCAATACACCGTTTTTCGCTGCATTTCCAATGGCAGTAACAATCGAAATTGGGGTAGAGATGACCAACGCGCAAGGACACCCTACTACAAGCAAGGACAACCCACGATATATCCAATCTCCCCAGTCCCCACCCAGCAAAGGCGGAATAGTGGCAATGCCTAAAGCCAGCACCATAATTGCAGGCGTGTAGTATTTAGCAAACCGATCCACAAAAGCTTGAGATGGTGCCCGTTCAGCTTGCGCCTCTTCCACGAGATGAATGATTTTGGATATTGTTGTATCTTCAACATGTTTGGTAACTCTGACTTCAAGCAACCCTTCCTCGTTTAGTGTTCCGGCAAACACTTCATCGTCAACAGTTTTAGCGACAGGAACAGACTCTCCCGTGATAGCTGCCTGATTTAACGTCGACGTTCCTTTTATTACAACTCCATCCATAGCCAGTTTTTGTCCTGGCTTGACGATCATAACGTCTCCAACTTGGATATCATCAACACTTATGGTCATTTCAGCAGAACCACGTCGAATCAGAGCTTCTTTGGGTGCAATGTCCATAAGTGAACGGATTGACTGACGTGCTTTTTGCATAGAATACCGTTCTAACGCTTCACTAATGGCAAAGAGCAACACAACAACAGCACCTTCGCCCCACTCTCCGATAGCAGCTGCTCCAATGATGGCAACAGTCATCAGCGTGTTCATATCAAATTGTAGCTGAAATAAGTTCTTGATCCCTTTTTTAAACAGTTCATATCCGCCAATAATAATAGCAGCACCAAAAGCCAAGGCAGGAACCAAGGCTTCTTCTCCATAGTGCGAGGCCAAGTAATAACCTGCCGCCATCAATAAAAGGGACAAAAGCACATTCCAATTCTCTTTCCAAAAAGGCTCTTTCTTTTCTATAATCCGTTGTTTTTCAGGCGTTATCTTTAAGTTTTCAAAGGCACCTGCCTTTTCTAACTCTTCGACAGTTGCATTTCCCATAACGGTAATTTTGGCTGCCCCAAAATTAACCTGTGCGTCTGTGACACCGGGAAGACTTTTTACGTTACTTTCAAATTTACCGGCACAGTTTGTACAGGTAAACCCTTGTACACGATAGACCTCTTTGTTACTTATTTCTTCCTCATGTTGTTGCATGCGTCATCAACTCCTTGCTATGTGTTGAAGCTAAATGAACTAATTGGCGTACGTAATCATCTTCCAGTGAATAAAACGCCAACTTTCCTTCTTTTCTGTATTTAGCTACTCCAAGCTGTTTTAGCGACCGCAAATGGTGAGATGCGGTAGCAAGTGAGGACCCCGTAATATTGGCCACGTCACATACACAAAGTTCGTCTTCTTCACATAAAGCAAACGCGATCTTCATTCGAGTTTCATCAGCCAACACTTTAAACATCTTGGCCATGCTCTTTATATCTTGCTGTTCTAATGCCTTTTGAACTTTACGAACTTTAGGCTCGTCATAACAGTAAATTTCACAACTATCCTTCATAAATATACCCTCCAGTCAATCAAATATATGTTTGATTATTGTTACCTTACCATATTATAATTACTCAATCAAACGAAAGTTTGATTGAGACTAAACAGAATAATCAACATTAACTTAATTGAAGGAGGATAACTATGTACGATGTATTAGTTATTGGTGCTGGACAAGCAGGATTAGCCGCAGGGTATTACTTAAAACAAACGGGTTTAAACTTTATGATTCTGGACGCTGCATCATCAATAGGCGATTCTTGGCGACGCCGGTACGAATCACTCCATCTCTTTACGCCTCGTATGTATGATGGATTACCAGGAATGTTGTTGAATGGGGATAAAAATGGTCTACCGAGTAAAGATGAGATTGCCAGTTATCTTGAATCATATGCAAATTACATGGAGCTCCCGATCAAGCTGAAATGTCTAATTAAACGACTTTGGAAGAAGGATAATCACTTCATAGTAGAATCAACCGATGGTATGATGGAGGCGCGTAAAATTATCGTTGCAACGGGTCCGTTCCAAGTCCCCAATATCCCACCTTTTTACAAGTCCTTTTCAAATGACATTATCCAGTTACACTCTTCAGAATACTTAAACCCAGAACAGTTAGGCCCTGGAAACACTGTGGTTATTGGTGGAGGAAACTCTGGTGCTCAAATAGCAGTAGAGTTGGCAAAAGATCAAAATAAAAACAAATCAATATACATATCCGTAGCACACGAGATTTCGTTCAAGCCGATGCATATTATGAATCGAAGCATTTTCTGGTACTTTGAAAAACTCGGATTTCTCCGAGCTAAGACCCAGAGTTCAGTTGGTAGATGGTTGAAAAATCAGGCTGAGCAAGTGTATGGATATGATCTGAAACAACTAATTAAAAGTGGAAAAGTAAGTGTTGCTCCTCGAGCACTAAACGCGCGAGGTAGCTATATTACATTTGAGGATGGAACCCAGATCGAGGTGAATAATGTAATTTGGGCTACTGGATTTAGGCGAGATGATCATTGGATTGATATTCAGGACGCATTTGATTTGCATGGTCAAATTCAACATACTGAAGGTGTTTCCAAGGTAGCTGGATTGTATTTTGTCGGGCTACCTTGGCAAAGTTCTAGGGGTTCAGCTTTATTGGGCTGGGTAAAATATGATGCTCAAAAAATTGTAAGGCATCTGAATGTAACTTCTAACTAGATAATAAAATTCAACTAACGGGAAACTATAGCTCAATAATACAAAGAAAGCAGCAGATCAACGAGATCGGCTGCTTTTGTTTAACTAACGGGCAGGTTAATTCCAATTAAACCGTATTCAACGCCTCATTTTGGGGAAAATAAAATATCCCAACTATGAGGTGTTTGCATTTGATAAAGTTAATTATGACATTCGTTTTAACACTTGGGTTAACTTCGCTAATCGAAACTCCAGTTTCGGGCAAAGAAACCCCACAAGTAACAGACACAACTCAATGTTCGTTAATTCAGCAGGCATTGATAATCGAATTGCATCCTCAAATAATGAGCACTCTTCGTCAAAAGTACCACGACAACTTTTTGTTCGCAAACGCCCATGTTTTGCCGATCCAAGGTTCGGATATTCAGGAGCTTAAGTTTATTTTAGAAATGACGGTAATGAAAGGAGAGCAACTAGAAACAATTCAAATGACTTTTCGACGAGATGTTAAGCTAACGGGAAACTTTAGTTGAAGAAAATAAAATTGAACCATACATCTTAGACATATCTAATATGTGTGGTCCTTTTAAATTCAACAGTTTAACTTACCCAACCTAAATATAACATTGGTTATATCCATATATGAACGATGCTGATATGGACGGTATGGTAGGTGAGTAAGACAAAATAAGAGCAGTTTGCCGTCCTGCAACTGCTTCTTCTCATTCAGCTATCGGGCAGGCTAGTTTAATATTAAAGTGATAAATGTTAGGATGGTAGCAAAAAGGAGCGCGTAATGCCGCATTATTAGGAGGAAAGACGTTAAATGAGAGTCTTTTTTTACAATCCACCAAAACTGAAACCTTCAACTAAATGTATTGAGGTAAAAGATGAACAAGAGAATGTAGTCTGTACATTTCGACGAGTTTATCCGAATATTCTAGTAAAATGGTGCAATTTTATTTTCGATTTTGACTGGATCGCGAGAGTAGAGGTAAGTTCCACAGAAGGTCATTCGATATTTCAATGCACGAAAAAGACACCCTGGTTCGGCAGACCCGAGTATTTCGTTAATCACAATAAAACTCAAGACACTTACCATATAACCTACACCACATGGCAAAAGATTGCTCCAGAGTTTAAGGTCACTTATCAAGATCAAGAGTATGTGATAAAAAAAGATCTATTAGATTCGGCAAGGTTCATGCAATCGGACAGAGTATTGGCAAGATGGCAAATGAAACCGAGCGATTGGTTTAAAGCTCGACTGGAAATTGAAGCCGATTGTCCCATACAAGAGCCTGAATTTTTTGTGGCACTGTTTCAAAACATCTTCTATATTGGTGATTGATACAGTGGAGTATACATATACAGTTTTAAATTAAGTTCAACTAAGGAAACGATAGCTCAATAATACACAGAAGCAGCTGATCAATATGTCAGCTGCTTTTTTCAGCTAACGAGCAGGTTAGTGAAATTAAATGGTTAAATTCTGTCACAAAAACTCGTTGAAAGCATAAAAAAACCTAGCTATTGCGATTGTTAATTCACATTACAGGTGTTATCAAGTAAAACCACTTGTTCCATTTGCTTCGTATAATTCATCTTTTCCTTTATTATCAAAAAAGCAGCCGATCAACTGATCGGTTGCTTTTGCTCAACAACGAGTAGCCTAAGGTATTTTGTAACTAAAAGCGAGTACACTACGTCTTTTTATAAATGGAGATTGATGAGTATAAAACTAGTTGATACCTCTGTTGAAAAAAGAAAAGTTGTAAATATATAAGAAGCAAAAAAGGGGCCTAAAAAACGATGAAAAGGAGTTTTTATAAATGAAAATGGAGATGAAAATCGCTTTATCATTGGTGGTAATACTTGGCGCACTTACAGGTTGCTTGAGCAAGGAAGGCAAGACTGCTGACATAATACCACTTGAGACAGCACTCTCAACCTCATCATCTAATTTTAAACTATCAGAAAGAGAACAAAAGGTGTATTACAACTTTCAAAAAGACCTAAATAAACAACACTTAAGAGGGTTAGAACCAATTAGTATAGCGAAGTTATATATTCAAGCAAGCTTGGATCAAAAATATGATGTTGTTTATGCACTATACACGGATAAACGAGGCTTTGTTCAATGGTCAAAAGAAGAGGATAAAAAAATCCCGAGTTCCGATAGAGGAACGAAAGAACAAGTCCTTAAAACATTTAATAATATTGAAAAAGGGAAATTTGTACAATTGAGCGATTTTGAAGGGTATATTGAATATCAGGCAAGCGAAGAAGTAGAAAGTAAATCAGGCTTCAGTATGATTAAAGATGATGATGGCATTTGGAAGGTTTCATTCAAACCTATACAATAACTAAGATACGCTCGTTCAATTAATGGGATACGATAGTTCAATAAAGTCATGGAGGTCACTAAATCACATAATTGGCTGCCTTTGTTCAACTAATAGGTTCGTTCCGTTATTTTGGTCGAACAAAAGACGAGAAATAGAACAATACTTTTTTTATAAAATGTACAACAGATAGAAGGGGGATTAAAGAATGAACTGGCACGGTCTTCGAGCTGGTGACACAGTTAACAACGAACAATTATGTAGGATTTTTCAATGCTCACCGCAAGGAGGGATGAGGAGATCCTTAAAAAAGAATTCATTAATTATTGTATCGAACCATGTTAAGTCTCTATACGATGACCGATGGGTAAATGATGTTCTTCATTACACAGGCATGGGGACTAGGGGAGATCAAAGCAAGACAGCTACTCAAAATAAAACTCTGTATGAATCTAAAACCAATGGTGTTGAAGTTTATCTTTTTGAAGTTTACAAAGAGATGGAGTATACATATCGCGGACAAGTCGAGCTTGCTGAAGAGGTTTACCAGGAGAATCAGCCTGACGAGAAAGGGGAGATAAGAAAAGTTTGGATTTTTCCAGTCAGAGTCATTGGAGAAGAGGAGAATTACAAGCCTTCTGAAGATTTGGTGAAATTAGCTAAAGAAAAGCATGAGAAAAGAGCAAGAAAAATGAGTAACGCAGATCTAAAAAAGAGAGCTTGTCATTCCCGAAAAACGACTGCTCAAAAACAAGGGATGGTCACGATGTATGAACGGGACCCATATGTTACAGAATATGCAAAACGCCGAGCAAAAGGGATATGCCAGCTATGTATGCAACCTGCGCCATTTCAAAATAAATGGGGAGAACCCTATTTAGAGACTCACCATATTATTTGGTTGGCAAGGGGAGGAGGAGATACAATTCAAAATACGGTAGCTCTCTGTCCTAACTGTCACAAAAAAATGCACGTTTTAGATTTACAAGATGATGTAAACAAACTTATTGATCTCGCATTACAGGAGGACTTATAAGATGAAGCAAGTTAATGTAGTGGGGGCGGTTATAACCAACGATCATAATCAAGTCCTTTGTGCACTTAGATCACAACAAATGTCTCAGCCTGGCTACTGGGAGTTTCCTGGTGGTAAAATTGAGCAGGATGAGAATCCGAAGGATGCACTAATTAGAGAGATCAGAGAAGAGTTACTTTGCGATATCGAAGTCGGTGAGCACATTAAGGAAGTTGTGTACGACTATCCGAACCTTAGAGTAAAGTTGATCACTTATTATGCTAGACTTATATCAGGGGTCCCATTTGCAACAGAACATGAGAGTTTAAAGTGGGTTTCTTACGATGATATTGAAAGCTTAAGGTGGGCTCCCGCTGATATACCTACAGTTAATATACTTAGTGAAAATGAGAAGAGCGGTCTTTCAGACACAGGGGATTGGTAGAAATACTATCTACTTCTAAATATAATGGGTTAGAAGAGATTGCAGATATCTGATATTTTTAATCCTATTCTATGAAAGAACTTGAAGAATGAAACTCAACTCATATTATAGTGATTCTATTTGAAAGGTAACTTTCGGATGAACACAGATATAAAGTCAACTGTGAAATAGCTATGACTGTAAGTTGTTGTTGGGATATTTTACAACTAGCAAGCTAATTCGGTAAATGATATATTGTTCTTCCGGCTTAAAAAAGCCTGAGAAATCCTTTCTGAAAAATGGCTTTACAAATAGCTTTGGAATGTGATATATTATTATTCCGGCCTTGAAATGGCCAGAAACAGTTTGATCTTTGAAAACTGAACAACGAGTGAGTAAACATCCTGCTTGCAGGATGAACGTGAAGGTTTTTGGTACATGCTATCTGGCTGTAGGAAAACCGGAACACAATTGAGATTTTTAATCTTGTCAGATTCAAAATGAGCTAATCGCTCTTTTCAATACTTTATTGGAGAGTTTGATCCTGGCTCAGGACGAACGCTGG
>NZ_JBFOLB010000012.1:0-67929 GCF_047246825.1 Paenibacillus xylanilyticus
AAGGGTCCTGGGAGAGTAGGACGTTGCCAAGCAAAGAACCACTGCCGATGATATTCGGTGGTGGTTTTTATTTGTTTCTAGGACAGAAGCAGTGGCGATACAAGCGTCAAAAGAAGGTAACAGTATTGTTACAGAATGCAAGTAGGAAATCAGTATAATAGGACTATGTTAAATATGCTAAAAGTACCTGACCACAGAGCTGGAATGTGCAGCTGTGAAAAGGAGGGTGTGTGTGTTAAGTTGGCGGAGACTTGGGCTGTATTCATTTCTAATGATCTGCATCTTGGGTGTGCTTACAGGATGCGGTGATACAGGACCTTCATGGACTTCATATGAAGGCGCGGTAAACGAGAAGAGTTTCCCTGTACCGAAAGTAGCGAGTAAATCTGACCAATCCGAAAACAACTCGGAGATGGATTATGTTCGATATACATTGTCTGGTATTAGTGAGAGCACCAGCTTGCCTGAAGTATATCTAGACGAGATCAAAAGCTGGGGCTGGACGGAGAAACAAGCCAAGAGTACATCAAATACCTCAAACTCTCTTCATGTGTTTGCTAAAGAGGGACATATTGTACATTTAGCTGTACATGATGGATTCTTTACGCTTATGGTACCTAAAAATGATACTGCGACAACAACAGTGAAATCCCTGGATGATGAAGATGAGTAGGTTTTTTCAGTTTTGATTTGTAACATTGTAATGTTCAGACTATACAAGTTCCCGTATTCAAGCGGGGACTTTTTTATTTTGAGCTGAGATATGTAAAAGCGGTATATGCAGGAGTATGGATCGGACTGACTCTTGAAGCTAGAACGAGCGGAGAAACGGGGAATGGAGAGGTTTGCTGCGCAGATACTCTGACAGCATGTAGATACTCCGGTGAGATAGTGAAGGCGTATTAGGCTGCTTCTCTAAGGGTGTATGTACTACTTTTGTTGGTCAAAGACGTGGAATGAATCCAGAAGAAATGCACTGTGATATAAGTCTGTAGTGAAGATCTGCAGTATGTTGAGCCTCAAAAGTCTAAGGTTCTGCCCGAATGAATGTCCCTATCTATAAATTAAAAGAGTGATATGGAATAAATAAATGGGGATAACCTTCGTAGCTTGTACCCATGCTGTGGATAAAGGGGAGACCATATAGAAATGATAAAGGTTATCCACTGTGGATAACCTTTATCATTTCGAAGGATATAGGTAGTTCATGGCCATACGAAAGCCAGAAAATGAACTTAAAGACAAAGCGAGGTTTAAGGGTGTATGTATTGCACATTTACATATTGTTATTTTGATAAATGAGGTTAAGGCTTTTATTGAAGATAGTACGAAACGTCTTGTTCATTTAATTTGATTAATCCGTCTTTGCGTTCACGTGAGAGGATCATGACAACATATAGACGGGGGAACAGCAGCCACAGATGCCAGAAGATCAGTGAAAGCGTGAAGGACAGGGGCGACCATATCAGACAAACGGTAATGATGCATAATCCAATCCAGCTCATATTCAAATGTACTCTGACAAACATACGATAGCTGAAGTGCTGATCCGGTATGTATCCTAACCAAGGCATATGGAAGTTCCAGCGCCAGCGTTTTGCATAAGAGGTGCGGACCAGAAGCAATATGGTTCTGGCAATGACATAATGAATCCATAGGGTGATCGGCCCTGCCAGCAGGAAAAAGAAGAGGCCAGTCCAGGAGAATGCCAGTAAATTAAAGAAGAGCATAATGATAGGCAAGCACAGATAGCTGTAAATGACGCTACGGGCTATAGCCTTTTTTTTCAGAAGCCGGTACTGATAAAATGTAGCTTTATTCTCCGGTTCGGCGGTCATACGATTACAAATCCTCCTTCTGGGATCACGTTCTTGTTGGACGTATACCTTTTACATGTTTATTTTGTTAATGATCCATATACAGATATGAACCCTGGAAGCGCTATAAGGTTATTGTACAAGCATGGAGAAGAAACTTATACAAGTATACCTTTGAGCACCTTGGCTGTCAGGTTCTGATGTATTATATATCGGCTGAAAATCAAAGTTTTTTTAAGATTATAGAATATAAGTTTTCAGGTGTGGCATACAGTAGGCAGGATATCGTCATGCAAATCGGGCTGAATCCAGAAAAGTACGAGCAATAGGGGATTTATTGAACTTTCGAATCGGTACAGACACCCAATGCATGGTGAACGAATATATATGTTTTATAGAAAGAAAGCACTATGAAAAGGTTTAAAATAATAGAAACTGTGCAATACTGATAGTAAACGTAAAACAAGGTGGGATGGTTGATGGAAGAACATACCGAACACACATGTATTATCTGCGAACAGAAAAAAAGAGAAGGCATTTTTATTGTATCTGAATTTATATGCGATGCTTGCGAAGCAGAGATGGTTCATACCGATGCACAGGATGCCAAATACAATTATTTTATACACCAAATGAAACAGATTTGGGTGCAAAAAAACGCATAATGACAAACTAACCGAAACATCCATTGATGTAGGTGTATCTAGAGGCCCGTGGGGCCTTTTTCTGTTTTGTGCGGAGAAAATGAAGGACAGAGAAGAGAGAAGAGCAGTGGGATCAGCAAAAAGGCTGATATAATAAAGAATGACGGAGAGTCGAAAAAGTGAGAAAAGGAGTCAGAATATGACTTTCACTTGAATGTCAGATCTGGAGAAGGCAGGCTCACCAGTGGGTCCCTTATTATATAGGAAGATTAAGTAGTAACTTGTACCAAAATTTAATGAGTAATAGGAAGGTTATTCTATGAAAAATAAATCATATCGGGCTCCTTTGTACGAGGCGTTGCTCACTTATCAGGAATCGGGCAATCGATCCTTTCATGTCCCTGGACATAAGAATGGACAAGTCTATCGGGGTTTGATCGAAAAAGAAAATAGGGAGCAGTCTGGAATGTCTGAAGTTGTTCCCACAACGGCATTCTTGGAAATGATGCAGGTGGATGTAACGGAGATTTCGGGTACAGATGATCTGCACCATCCCGAGGGGGTTATTTTGGAAGCTCAACAGCTCGCGGCGGATTGTTTTGGGGCTGAAGAGAGCTTTTTTCTTGTGGGGGGAAGTACGGCGGGTAATTTGGCTTTGCTGCTTACGGTCTGTGATGAGCCCAATAGTATTGTACTGGTGCAGCGCAATGTACATAAGTCTGTCATCCATGGGCTGATGTTGGCTGGCGCAAGAGCTGTATTTCTGGAGCCATGGGTTGATCCTGTGAGTGGACTTGCAGTTATGCCGTCGGTGGAGACGGTTGAGGCTGCTGTCCAGGCATACCCTGAGGCAAAGGGGGTACTTGTCACTTTGCCAAACTATTACGGCATGGGCGCTGATCTGACGCCCGTAGCCGAGATATGCCACGCTGCTGGCATGCCACTGCTCGTGGATGAAGCGCATGGCGCGCATTATGGGCAGCATCCGGAGCTGCCTGCCTCAGCACTGTCCTGCGGAGCTGACGGTGTGGTGCAGTCGACCC
The DNA here is from genome assembly GCF_047246825.1 of Paenibacillus xylanilyticus. Taxonomy (GTDB): domain Bacteria; phylum Bacillota; class Bacilli; order Paenibacillales; family Paenibacillaceae; genus Paenibacillus; species Paenibacillus xylanilyticus_B. The sequence goes on from NZ_JBFOLB010000012.1 coordinate 3,505, forward strand.
ATAAGATGCTGTCTGCCTTCACCATGGGAGCCATGCTGCACGTTCAGGGACCACGATTGAATCGGTCCCTGCTGCGTCAGCGCCTGGCCATGGTGCAGAGCTCAAGCCCATCATACCCTGTGATGGCTTCGCTTGATCTTGCGCGCCGTCTGCTGCATGTGCAGGGCGCGGACACCTTCACGGCAGGGCTTGCCGCCGTGGATGCCTTCAAGCGCGGCCTTGCAGAGCTGCCGCGCTTTCAGCTGCTGCAGCCTGCACAGGCGCTGCAGCAGGAGCCGCCAGCCGAGGCAAAGCCGGCTGCTGGCGATAACGGGGCCGCCGACGCATCGGGGCGGCCATCACCCCTGCCCGCGCCGGCTATGCCATCTGACGCGGGCTACACCGCTCAGGACCCTTTCAAAGTCGTCATATATGACGGGGCAGGGGTACTGAGCGGTTATGGGCTGCAGCAACAGCTGGAAGCGCATGGCTGCGTGCCCGAGATGAGCGACGAACGATACGTCGTCCTGCTCTTCAGTCTTGGCTCGACGATGCAAGACGCCGAGCACCTGTTACAGGCGCTAGAACATATAAGCCGAGCTAATGAACAGAGTCAATTACAGAATGAGCCATTGGGGCAGGCTACAACGAATGGGGTGCACTATATTTCCACGTGGAACAATTTTCAACATGGCGCACTTGTCACCTTTTCGGAGCCAATCCCGTTCTCGCTGCGGCCTGTTCTGGATAAAGACACGACAGAAGTTGCACTTGTAGACTGTGCAGGTTATCGATCTGCTGAGATGATTATTCCGTATCCTCCAGGAATTCCTCTTATTTATGCCGGGGAGAAGATAAGCGAAGCCGTGATAGCTCGTATCCAGCTTCTGAGAGATGAAGGAGCAAAATTTCATGGTGCAGCCGATGTTACTCTCCAGTCCTTGAGGATTATTAACAACTAACTGAGGCTAATTTTGACCTGAAATGCGATAGTGGTATTCATTTATTGAAGACATCATGTACTTCCGGACATAAGAAAGAAGGGAATTAACGTTGGATATTCCGTTAAAAAAATATACAGGAATAATCCTGCAAGTCATGCTGATGTATGGTTTTTATTGGATATGAACCTGGGTGCAATCTATACTGCATCTACCATTAACAGGTAGCATTGTTGGCATGCTGTTTTTATTCATCGTCATTCAACTGGGGTGGATCAGGATTAGCTGGGGAGATGAAGGTTCATCCTGGCTTCAGTCCCATCTGCAATTATTGTTTATCCCGCCTACGGTGGGCATCATTAATCATTTTGATTTCTTTACTGCTAACACAATCCTTCTAGTGCTGGGGTTGATCATCAGTACATTAGTAACCTGCCTGTTGTCTGCAAAAATCAGTGAGTGGCTTATGGCGTGGAAATCATCGCATCAAGGTAAGAAGGAGGCGAATCCATGTCAACATTCATCATCGGAATTGGAATGATTGCTCTAACAGTGGCCTTATATATTCCAGCAACTCATTTATACAAACAAGTGAAATGGCCCATTCTTATGCCTGTATTAACGTCAACAGCAGTCATTGTGGTAATCCTGCTGTTAGCGGGAATCAAGCTGGAGACCTACATGCTCGGCGGAAAGTGGATACAGGATCTCCTAGGCCCTGCGGTCGTTTCATTAGCCTTTCCCTTATCCAAGCATATGGATGTGTTGAAGCGGAATGTCATTCCCATCCTAGGTGGCACGCTTGGAGGCAGTATTGCAGGTATGTTTACCGGAGCATCAGTAGCTCTGCTGCTTGGTTATCCCAAAGATATCGTGATTGCGTTATTGCCAAAGTCAGTCACTACCCCTGTTGCCATCCAGTTGGCAGATCAGGCAGGTGGAAATGCTTCCTTTACATCCTTGTTTGTGATGATTGCCGGCTTTTCGGGGATATTACTTGGGCCGATGGTTTTGAAATGGGCCAGAGTAAACAGCAATAATGCGTATGGGATTGGGCTTGGCTCGGCCTCTCATGCACTTGGCATGGCCAGATCCTTCGAATATGGCGAGAATGCTGTAGCATTGAGCTCCGTATCCATGATTGTCAGTGCCATAGCCGGATCATTGTTCCTCCCGTTATGGGTCTGGATCATCTACGGTTGAGTAGGCTCCCCCTATTGAAAATATTGGTGGAATAGCTGACCGCTAACGCCTGATCATGTATAGTATTATAGTAAGAAGCTTGTACAACACGCTAAACTACTTTACCCATGATCATGAACATACACCTCTGGGCATGTAATTTCATAATCTGGAGTAGAAAGATCAAAGTCATATCATATTCGCAGCATGGAAGATGCAATTATCGACATAGAAAGCAGGGAAGCATATGCAGGGCAGAGGTAAATTCATTACCCTGGAAGGGGGAGAGGGATCCGGCAAAACGACGATGATCAGCCAATTGGGTTCTTACTTCGAGGAACAGGGTATACCTTACGTAGTTACCCGTGAACCTGGTGGAATTGAGATCGCGGAGAAAATACGTGCAATCATTCTTGATCCTCTTCATACGGCAATGGATGCTCGTACCGAAGCACTGCTCTATGCAGCTGCACGCAGCCAGCACCTGGCGGAGAAGGTGGAGCCTGCGCTGAAGGAGGGAAAAACGGTCATCTGTGACCGCTTTGTTGACAGCAGCCTGGCTTATCAAGGTTATGCACGTGGACTCGGAATTGAGAATGTGTGGGCCATTAATCGGTTTGCAATAGGTGAGCTTATGCCTGATGTTACACTTTATCTGGACATCGAGCCGGAAGCAGGTCTTGCACGTATTGATGCCCATGATGGACGTGAGGTAAACCGTCTGGATCTGGAGAGCTTGGAATTTCACCGTAAGGTTCGGGAAGGGTATTTCCTGTTGAAGGAACAGTTTCCGGAACGAATTCAGGTCATTGATGCTTCCAGGCGGCCGGATGAAGTCGCAGCAGCATTGATTTTGTCGCTGGAGACAGGGATTTTGAAGGATTTTGGCGAGTAATTGTCTAATATATAGACAGGGCATTTCTTAAGTGCTTATTCTAAAGGAGGTTATGCAGGATGAAACTGATTGTTGCGATTATACAGGATAAAGACAGCAACCGATTATCCAGTGCATTGGTCAAAGCAAATTTCCGGGCAACGAAATTGGCCAGTACCGGTGGATTTTTGAAGGCAGGCAACACGACGTTTATGATCGGTGTCGATGATGGTCAAGTCGAGTCTGTAATGAACGTCATTCGCAGCAGCTGTAAGGTTCGTGAACAGCTCGTGACTCCGGTCACACCGATGAGTGGAACGACCGACTCCTACCTGCCGCTGCCTGTTGAAGTTCAAGTCGGCGGAGCTACCGTGTTTGTTCTGCCAGTAGATCGCTTTGAACACTTTTAATGAATCATTTTGCGTAAATGAGTGAAATGAAATGATTTTCTAGCGTCCTTGGTGGATTATATGCGTCCTTCTTGATATCAGGAAACGGCGCTTTCCGTCCGAAATGAAGCAGTCCCTCCAGCGGATGTTCCTATCGGGCGGAAGTTGACTATCAAGCAAGTCAATGGTGGAATGTTTTTCTACCATTATATATAGAGCTTCGTACAGCTTATACAAAGGCATCTTCCACGCACAGGCGCAGCGCGCACTGTGCTGATGGTCGATGGCCTACTATGATAGAAAGCGGGCATATCCATGAAAATCAATCCTGGATTCAGACCGGTGCAGAGTGGAATCAACTCTACAGATTCCAGTTCCAAACCGGTCCAATCCAAAAGTTTTTCTGACATGATGAATCACCAGGGCGAACGGGCATCACAAGCGGAGCTTAACCGCCGGTTAAGTGAAATTCAGATGCAGGGCGATCGCTTGGCACGTTCCATGACGATTCGTGAGCTGAAAGCATACAAGCAGCTTGTCAAAAGGTTTCTGGAGGAAACCGTTCGTCGCGGTGTATCCATGAAAGAGACAAGAGGATGGGACCGACGGGGCAGAGGCAAAAGGTACAAGTTAATAGACGAAATCGACTCAGCTCTTTTATCCATGGCAGACGAACTGCTGGAAACGGAAGAGGGCAAAATCACGTTATTACAACAAGTAGGGGAAATTCGGGGAATGCTTATTAATTTAAGCTTCTGAGGAGGAAGTATGTCCTTTCAACAAATTATGGGTCAGCAAGCGGCCAAGCAGATGTTGCAGAGTAGTTTGAGACGCCAGGCGATAAGCCATGCGTATTTGTTTAGCGGGCCATCCGGCAGCGGGCAGCTGAAGACAGCAGTCACATTTGCAAAGGCCATATTCTGCACTGAGCTTGAAGATGATGCCTGCGGACAGTGTCTTGAGTGCCGTAAAGTGGAGCATGGCAATCATCCTGATTTAACGATGCTTGCCCCAGATGGAAACAACATTAAAATCGATCAGATTCGGGATCTGCAGCGTATCTTTTCATATCGTTCAGAGGCTGGACATCCCAAAGTTTATATCATAGAACAGGCTGAAAAAATGACCGTACAGGCGGCTAACAGCCTGCTGAAGTTTCTGGAAGAACCGCAGGTGCCCGCGGTGGGCATTTTGATTACCGATAATGGACAGGCAATGCTTCCAACCATTCGTTCACGATCACAGCTTGTTCCTTTCAGTGCGCTGAATCCGGAAGAAATGCTGCAAGCTTTGATTGCGGAGGGACACCCTGCCAATCTGGCACGTTCGGCGGTTCATTTGGCGTCAGGATTGGAATCATGTAGAGAAATTCTCCAGCAGAATTGGTTTGCAGAAATTAGAAACGTAATGTTACAATTAGGGAAGGAGTCCCTGGGTAGAGGGAGCACATCATTGATCTCTGCACAGCAGAAGCTTTTTAAAACCGGACTCTCAGAACATCTGGATATTATGCTTAGTCTATTCCATTTGTGGTTTAGGGATATGCTGTATGTCCAGCACGGTAGGCATGAACATATCGTTTTTATAGATCAGTTGGACATGCTGTCTCAATTGGCACATACCCGCAGCACGGAGCAGTGGGTCTCCTATATGGATTTGGCCGCAGCATGCAGAAAAAAATTGCGTTTCAACGTCAATGGCCAGCTTTGTCTGGAGCAATTTTTGATCGGTTTGGCATAAGGCTGGGAGAGGACAGGTTTTATTCCATTCATATGCAAACGGTTATAACTTCGGCGGGTTCCCTAAGAAGACAGGGCTTCAGACGAAGTGGGATTGGCTTACAAGGGGGTTAATTTTTTGTACAGTGTAGTGGGTGTCCGTTTCAAAAAAGCGGGCAAAATTTATTACTTCGATCCCCTAGACCTTCCCATTGAGAAAGAAAACTGCGTTATCGTGGAGACAGCGCGGGGGGTAGAGTACGGTAAGGTAGTTGTTGGCAAGAAAGAAGTAAGCGAGTCCGATGTGGTACTGCCGCTCAAAAAAGTCATTCGGGTTGCGGGAGATACAGATGCCCGTGTGGTGGATGAGAACAAGCGTGCAGCCAAAGAAGCTTTCGGTACTTGTTTAAATAAAATCAAAGACCATGGCCTCAAGATGAAGCTGGTCGATGTGGAATTTACGTTTGATCGCAACAAGATCATTTTTTATTTTACAGCTGAAGGAAGAGTGGATTTCCGGGAGCTGGTCAAGGATCTGGCAAGCATTTTCCGGACAAGGATCGAGCTGAGGCAGATTGGTGTGCGGGATGAAGCCAAGATGCTTGGAGGGATCGGACCTTGCGGCCGTGTGTTATGTTGTTCTTCCTGGCTGGGAGACTTTGAGCCGGTATCAATCAAGATGGCTAAAGATCAGAGCCTGTCACTGAATCCGACGAAAATTTCAGGGTTGTGCGGAAGACTCATGTGCTGTCTGAAATTTGAGCATGATAACTATGAAAGTGTGAGAGAAGAACTGCCGGCTGTAGGCAAGTTGGTCGTCACCTCTATGGGTGAAGGGAAAGTTGTCGGCATCAATGCCGGTAATCGCACAGTCCATGTTCAACTGTTCGACATCAGTAAAGTCAAAGAACTTCCGCTGGATGACGTCGTTATCAAGTAAACCATAAAGGTTGCTTCGGGGTGGAAACTTGGAAAAGAAAAATCTGTTTACGCACATTCACGAAATGGAAACCCAATTGGGTCAGTTGCACAGTGATTTAGGAGAGTTAAAAATGATTGTGAAGGAGCTGCTTGAAGATAATCAGCGGCTTACGATTGAAAATGAGCAGCTGCGCAAACTGCTCAAGCGTGAGGCTCCGGCAGATCTGCCTGTTCCATCTGCACTGGCTCCAGCCGCTAGACCTGCAGGTCCGGCGACAGGTGAAGATGTGGTAGGTGAAGGATATGATAATCTGGCCCGGCTGTATCACGAAGGATTCCATATCTGCAATGTCTATTACGGACATTTGCGGACGGAAGGCGATTGCCTGTTCTGCCTGTCTTTTTTGAATAAATGAAGTGACCGTAGGGAAGAGCCCCTACGGTTTTTTTTCAAGGTTACAAACCTAAACTAAAGTTAACATGATATAGAGTACCGGAGGATGAGCGCACCAAATGACAGCTAATGAAGTGAGTTTACATGAGTCAGAACGGATTGATGATCTGCTCTCTCATGATTTGAAAATCATCCAAAGTGATGAAGTATTCAGTTTTTCCATGGATGCCGTATTGTTGGCCCGATTTGCTTCTGTCCCGAAACGTGGTCGTGTTCTCGATTTATGTACAGGGAATGGGGTCGTTCCCATTCTGCTGACAACGCGTACGCAGGCGAAACTGGAAGGAATCGAGATCCAGCCCCGACTGGCAGATATGGCACGGAGAAGTGTACAGCTGAATGCTCTGGATCAATCCATTACCATTCATGAGGGTGATCTGCGGGAACTGGTGAAAGAAACAGGACATGCTGTGTACGATGCAATAACGGTGAATCCACCTTATATGCCGCTGAACGGAAGTGACCTCAAGATGAATACACACCAAGCCATGGCCCGTCACGAGTTAGGCTGTACATTGGAGGAAGTCATTCAAGCCTGCAATCGTCTGGTCCGTAATGGAGGTAAAGTATCCATGGTCCACCGTCCACAGCGTTTGGGTGAGATTATCTCTCTGATGAGAGAGTACAAGCTTGAGCCGAAGCGGATTCGAATGGTGCACCCACGTGCTCACCTCGAAGCCAATATGGTGTTAATCGAAGCCTTGAAGGATGGCAAACCAGAAGTACGGATGCTTCCACCACTCATTGTCTACAATGAAGAGGGAACCTATTGCGATGAGATTATGGATATTTATTACGGTTCACAACATACACCACCAATGTCGGAAGGAGGAGAGTAAATGACACTGCACATTCAAAAAAGCTATGCTGAAGCTCATGATGGCATGGGGAAGTTATATTTGGTTGGGACACCGATTGGGAATCTGGATGATATGACATTTCGAGCAATTAAGACATTGCAGAGCTGCGACATTATTGCTGCAGAGGATACAAGGCAAACCCGGAAGCTGCTGACCCATTATGAGATTACACCTTCCATGTTATTTAGTTATCACGAGCATAATAAGGGGGCAAGTGGTCCTGAACTGATACGCTATATAATAGAAGGAAAAAATCTGGCGCTGGTCAGCGATGCTGGTTTGCCGGCCATTTCCGACCCGGGTTCTGATCTGGTACAACTAGCTATAGAAGCCGGAATTACGGTCATTCCAATCCCGGGTGCCAATGCAGCGTTATCTGCCTTGATCGTATCCGGATTACCGACGGAACGCTTCACGTTCGGCGGCTTTTTGCCGCGCGAGAAAAAGGATATGCGAAAAGTGCTGGAGGCTTTTGACGAATCCAATGGTACATTGTTGTTTTATGAGTCTCCCCATCGCATTCGCAAAACGTTAGCGTATCTGGAAGAGATTCTTGGGGATCGTTCTGTTGTACTGGCTCGAGAGCTAACGAAGCGACATGAGGAATTTGCACGGGGCAGTGTACGGGAATGCATGGACTGGCTGGAGGAACATCCACCACTGGGTGAGTACTGTCTGCTTGTGGAAGGCATCAAAGAGGAGGAGCGAAAGGCAGAACGTGAAGCTTGGTGGCAATTGATGTCCTTGGAGGAGCATGTAAGTCATTATGAGAATGAAGGGCTCAACCGTAAAGATGCAATGAAAAAAACCGCGACAGACCGCGGATTAACCAAGCGTGATGTATATAATGCATTGATCTGATCCTTATGAATACACCAAATAGGGGGACATAACCTGAAAAGCACCTTATTGGAAAGCTTAATCAAATATTAAAAGTCATAGGGCGGTGCAAAAATAGTTTGGATTTTTTCACCGCTTTCCGGTTTAAGGTGAACTGCTCCATGATGAGTCGGATAGGGTAATAAAAAAAAGACCTTCCAACGGTGGGGTTCACACCGGGAAGGCAAGTAAGGAATATAAAAAGGTTAGAATTAACAATTCAATAAGTCCATTATACCTGATATTTTTTATTTTGTCACAGGTGCAGGGATTTCGGAAATACATTCGTTACAAACAATTTTACCTTTGAAGTATGTCACGTTCTCAGCGTTACCACAGAAGATACAAGCTGGCTCGTATTTTTTCAACATGATGCGTTCACCGTCAACATAGATTTCCAGAGCATCTTTTTCACCGATACCCAGTGTACGGCGCAATTCGATTGGAATAACTACCCGTCCCAATTCATCTACTTTTCTAACAATACCTGTTGATTTCATCATTATAATCAGTGCTCCTCTCAGCTAACTATCATTGTCATTATTCGACATTATTTTATGTTTTATGATACTCATCATACCAACGATTCCCAAAACAGTCAACCTTAAAATTAGCTTAAAATTAAGGCTGTTTTTGATAAGATTACGGGTGGTAAGGGATTGGGAGCGATTTTTCACATTTAAACATCAATGGCAGGTTTGTCGATTTGGAAAACGTTAAAAGTGCTTTATTCGACAAAATTCGTCATTATATGTCGAATGATCAGATCAAATAAGGCTGAAAGCGACAATAGGGATTAAATACAAGGGAGCGAAGCGACATGGAACAGCGATTAACAGAAGAAAAAGTGTTTAAAGATCCGGTACATAATTATATTCATGTGCAAGATCCGATTATATGGCAGTTGATTAATACACCAGAGTTTCAGCGATTGCGGCGGATTCGCCAGTTGGGCACTTCATACCTGACTTTTCACGGTGCAGAACACAGCCGATTCTCACACTCGCTTGGTGTTTACGAAATTACACGGAAGATCATCTCCCAATTTGAAAGAAGTCACTATTCCGATTGGCCTAAGGAGGAGAAAGCAGTCGCCCTCTGTGCAGCCTTGTTGCACGATCTGGGTCATGGACCGTTCTCTCATTCCATCGAAGAAGCCTTCGACATGAATCATGAAGACTGGACCTGCCGGATTATTCTGGGCGATACCGAGGTTGGGGCGATCCTGAGAAGGTATGCTCCCGATTTCCCAGAGAAGGTAGCCTCCGTTATTCAAAAAACATATGAGCAGCCCATTGTCGTAAATCTGGTCACTAGTCCACTTGATGCAGATCGGATGGACTATTTGCTCCGGGATGCTTATTTTACAGGTGTAAACTATGGAACCATCGACCTTGACCGAATCCTACGGATGCTTCGTCCATATCATGGAAGAATTGTGGTCAAGGAATCGGGAATGCATGCGGTAGAAGATTATCTGATGTCGCGGTATCAGATGTATTGGCAGATCTACTTCCATCCGGTGACCCGAAGTTCCGAGATCATCTTACGGCAAATTTTTAAGCGGGCTAAAGAGCTGGTGAAGCAGGGTTTCAATTTCCGCTTTTTGCTTGAGCCATTGCCGCAGCTTTTTGAGGGTACACTCTCAGTTGATGAATATCTGCAATTGGATGAAGCATTAGTACAGACGGCATTTATGCAGTGGCGTAAAGAGAACGATCCTGTTCTGAGTGAGTTGTGCGAACGTTTTATGGATCGCAGGTTGTACAAGTATGTAGAGGTTGAACAGATCGATGTGGAGACGATTGAAGAAATTCGGGCTGCCTTTGCCAAAGCAGGTCTGAATCCTGAATATGATCTGGAAATTGATTTTCCGACAGATCTTCCGTATGATGTTTTTCGTCCGGATGAATCGACAGACAAACAGATTTTGCTGCTTGATCGACAGGACAAGTTACACGAATTGTCCGAGGTATCGGACATTGTTCGTTCAATCAGCGGAATACATCGTGGGAAGCATCATCTGTACTATCCACAAAATAAGGTGGATGCGATCATTCACGAGCTGCCGTCTCATATTCGCCCCTATTTTTCATGATCATGAGGTTCAAAATTTTTACAATTTAGCTATGGGAGAAAGAGTTTCTAATTAGAGATGTTCTCATGATACAGTAATCTGCTTTAATGGAGAGTATATGTAGATCGACATAATTTTGTAATGTACACTTTTTTTGAAATGTTGGACTTATGAAGTCGACTATATATAGTAGAAAGTGTTGCTGTGTAATCCATATATGGTACTTCCAAAAATCAAGTGAGATGAACAACATTTGCCGATTTTAAAATATTTGATTGGGACAATAAACAGTTATTCGACAGGAAGGGAGAAACAAACATGATGTTATTCGACACACATACACACCTGGATGCACCGCAATTCGACGAGGACCGCGAGGAGATGATTCAGCGTGCAGTGGACGCTGGGGTTGGCCGCATGATCAATGTCGGTTTCAATCGGGAGACCATTCCTTCTACGATGAAACTTGCCGAAACGTATGATTTTATATATGCTGCTGTAGGCTGGCATCCACAGGATGCCATTACGATGCAGGACGGTGATCTCGAGTGGATTGCGTCTCTGTGCAAACATGAGAAAGTAGTTGCCATTGGTGAGATTGGCCTGGATTATTATTGGGATACTTCACCAAAGGATGTACAGCATCGTGTATTAAGACAACAGATCGGACTTGCTCGTGAGCTTAATATGCCGATTGTCATCCATAACCGGGATGCACATGAGGATATTGTAAAAATTTTGCGTGAAGAGAAAGCCGGGGAAGTCGGAGGTGTGATGCACTCTTTCTCAGGAAGTTGGGAAACAGCAAAACTCTGCCTGGATCTGGGGTTCCATCTATCCTTTGGCGGGCCGATTACGTTCAAAAATGCGAAGCAGCCCAAAGAGGTACTGGCGAAGGTACCAATGGACCGCTTTTTCATCGAAACAGACTCCCCATATCTAACACCACATCCTTATCGTGGAAAACGAAATGAAACAGCGCATGTACGTCTGGTTGCAGAAGCAGCTGCGGAAATTAAAGGCATTTCGGTAGAGGAAATTGCTGCAATAACGACCAAAAATGCCATGGAACGATTTGGAATTCGTTAAAAAAGGAAGCAAAACCGATGAAAAAGAGAGGTAGACGGAGGGAATTTGCTTTTTGATCCAAATAAATGAAGAATATTACAATATTTTAACCAAATATTTAGAAAAACGTACTTGAACAACGCTTTACAACATGCATCGAAACAGGATATCATCTTTTCAGTGAATTGTTGCGCGGAAAATTGGACAGATGTTCGGGGGATGAACAAAGGGACACTTTCCGATGACACAACAATACTTTCATGAACCGATCTCGCTGAGTCTCCGTTTACGGAGAGCGGGGGAACCAATAGGGCTTAAACATCAGCGAAAGCAGCTGATGCGCATCGTTCGCTGACCCAAAAGCAGTGAATGCCTTTGCGAAGCGCTATTTGATTTCTTCTTTGGGTCTCGGGGTGAATTCAAGGGCATCCGCCATGAGCGGGTGACCGGAGATAGGGCGGCTCTCTTTCGCCCGAACCCGACAGCTAACCTCGCAAGCGGAAAAAGAGAGGCAACCTCGTGCATGAATTTCCGATATTCAAAATCATTCGGAAGCCACGAAAGAGTTCCTCTTACACTCTTTCTTTGGCTTTTTTGTTTTTGAATAAAAGAAATACAGTCATCATACGGTAAGTATTCAGGTGGTGACATCATGTTGCGAAGAGGAGTTCATGGTGCAGAACCGGTCATTGAGATATGGACCTGTGTTCTGTAGAAAATTTGGTATAGTCGCGTCAAAGACATCATGCATTACTTTAGACGGCGAGGCTATGAAGGAGGACGGAGAAGTGGGCACATTCCAACCAGAAGAGACCCATGAGTCACGATCATCCAGTAAGTCTTACGCGTTGCGGTGGAAGCATGAGAACTTGCGTCAAATGGCACTGATCGCTATTTTCTCAATCGCACTTACAATCATGATCTTGTTAGTCGTTTACGGTCAAGCCGGAAAACAAATTTCACTGGTTATTGATGGCAAAGCTCAAGCGGTAGAGACTCGTACAGGAATGCTTCAAGAAATGCTGGAGGAGCAGTCAATCACAGTCAGCCCCCATGATGAGGTATCGATGCCTTTGAACGGAGCAATCGCAGATGGAGACCGCATTGTTATTGAGCGGGCCGTTCCAGTCAACATTACGGCAGACGGAGACACCAAGACTCTGTATACAACCGATTCATCGGTAGAAGATGCAATTCAGAAATCGGGAATTGAAGTTGCCAGTGAGGATAAAGTCTATCCTTCGCTCACAACACCAATCAAGGAAGATATGAAAATTCGTGTAGTGCGTGTAACAAAGCGTACAGTGGATGTGGAACAGTCGATTGCCTACAAAGTGATCAAAACAGCTGACCCCAGCTTGTACAAAGGCGATAACCGTGTCATCGTAAATGGTAAAGAAGGTACAATTGTACAGCATATCGAAAAGGTGTTTCAGGATGGAGAATTGGTCTCCAAAAAGATGGTGGGCAAGTCGGTCTCGACCAATCGTGTCGATAAAGTGATCGCTGTCGGAACCAAAGCCAAACCTGTTGTGAAAGAGCCGGAGATTCAGACGGTATCGGCCCAAACTTCCACAACCAAAAAAGCAACAACAACGAACTCGAAGAAAACCGCTGCATCAGGCAGCAAAGTCATTACCGTCTCAGGCAATTCTTTTAAATATTCCAAAGTACTAAAAAATGTATCGATGACTGCTTACTCCTCTGAGGAGCCTGGCATTGGTACAAAAACAGCTTCCGGTACCCGGGTAACCGAAGGACGGACCATTGCGGTCGATCCAAAGGTGATTCCGATTGGCTGGTGGGTGTATATCGAAGGCCTCGGCTTCCGTCGTGCGGAAGATACAGGCGGTGCCATTAAAGGCAACAAAATTGATGTGTATTATGACAGCGTGAAGCATGCCCTGAATTTCGGTCGTAAGAAAGGCAAAACGGTATATGTAATCGGTCCGGTGAAGCCGGAAGCCAACTAAAATCGTTTTACTTTGAATTGGGAATGCTATAAAATATAAGCATGAATGATTCATGCGGAATATGCGGCGGTGGAGTCTGAAGAGGCTCGCCGCCGTTTGGCAGAGAAGAGGATATTCCTCTTCTTTTTGCGTTAGAAAGGAAGAAATGGAACATGATAAAAGAAGTCATCGTGGTAGAAGGCCGCGACGATACCGTAGCCATCCGAAGAGCCGTTGAGGCTGATACAATAGAGACTGGCGGATCTGCCATCAACCAGCGCATTCTGAAGCGAATTGCACTTGCACAGGAGAGACGAGGCGTGATTGTTCTTACCGATCCGGATCATGCCGGTGAGCGGATTCGCAAAATCATTGCGAATAAGGTCCCTGGCTGCAAACATGCTTTCATTCCGGAGGCTGATGCAACCCGCAAAGGAGACATTGGGGTCGAGAACGCCTCACCTGAGGCGATTCGTCATGCACTGGCTCGAGTCCATACCTCGTATGAAGGTGCGCCGAGCCTGATCGATTGGGAGGACTTGATTGCAGCAGGACTGATTGTACACCCGCAGGCAGCCGCAAGGCGCATGGAAATGGGGAATCTGCTGGGCATAGGCTATTGTAACGGCAAACAGTTTTACAAGCGGCTGAGTGTATTCCAGATTACTAGGGAAGAGTTCTCTGCAGCATTATCGCAAATTGAACGTGAAGGATTGTGAGCGTATGAAAGGCATGGACGAGACTTTGGAAATTGCAACACCCAAGCGAACGAAAGAGATTATTCAAAGACATGGATTCTCATTCAAAAAAAGTCTGGGTCAGAACTTTCTGATTGATCAGAATATATTGAATAAAATTGTGAATGCAGCCGATCTGGACGAGTCCAAGGGCGCACTGGAAATCGGTCCGGGTATTGGAGCACTTACAGAGCGGCTGGCTCGGGTAGCCGGCCCTGTAACAGCTGTGGAAATTGATCAGCGCTTGCTGCCGATCCTGGGCGAAGTGATGGAACCTTATTCTAACGTCAGGGTGCAGCACGGAGATGTGCTGAAGCTGGACTTGGCAGAGCTCTTCCGTACGGACTTTGCCAGTGTGGACAAAGTGAGTGTTGTAGCCAACCTGCCCTATTATGTGACAACTCCAATTATGATGAAGCTGCTGGAAGAGAAACTGCCGGTAGACAGTATTGTCGTCATGATTCAGAAGGAAGTGGCAGAACGTATGGCAGCTGCACCCGGCTCAAAGGACTATGGCAGTTTGAGCATTGCAGTCCAGTATTACAGTAAGCCGGAGTTGGTCTGTGTTGTGCCGCCAACGGTATTCATTCCGCAGCCTAATGTGGAATCTGCTGTCATCAAGCTCAAAGTGCGGGAACAGCCACCTGTGGAAGTGCCGGATGAAGCGCATTTCTTTGAAGTGGTACAAGCTTCTTTTGCCCAGCGGAGAAAAACAATCTCGAACAACCTGAAAGCACGCTTCTTCACCAAGGAAAATCGGGAGCAGGCGGACCAGTTGCTGGAGCAGGCTGGCATACAGCCATCCAGACGCGGGGAGACGCTCAGTCTGCAGGAGTATGCGACCCTCAGCACGGTGATGTGGGAAGCGGGCGTCCGTGCCGGCCTGTAAATAAATTCGGATGAACCAATCCGGGTCCTTGCCCATACGATGGGGTAGAGGTGATTATGTTGATGAATATCGGAGACTTGGTCGTTCGGAAGTCATACGGTGGAGATGTGACTTTTCGGGTGGAAGGCCTCCAGTTGGATAGTGCGGTCATTAAAGGGACCGAATTCCGGCTGCTTGCCGACTCCCCGGTGGATGATTTGATACAGGTTCCTTACGAACCACAGAGTGCCAAGACCAGGCAGGCACATGTAAAGGCGCATCAAACACTGTCAAGGCTGCAGCAGAACCGAATTGAGCAGGCAGAACGCAATCGCGAAGGTCTGGCTCAAGATTGGTCTGTACAGCGGGAGCCGGCTTATTTTGAAATGCCAGGCAAGGTGCTGCATTTGGATGGGGATCCAAATTATCTGAAGAAGAGCATGAATCTCTATGAACAGCTTCGTGTCCCTGCAGAGGGGCAATATGTACATGAGTCGGCTATGGCTGATACGCTATATCGTCTTCTCCCCAAGGTGCGGCCTGACATTGTAGTCATTACGGGCCATGATGGGGTGCTGAAGACCCGTCAGCCTTATGACTTATACAGTCTCGGGAGTTATAAAAATTCGCAAAATTTTGTAGCCGCAATTCAGGTGGCGAGGCAATATGAACGTCATCTGGATGCACTCACGATCGTTGCAGGCGCATGTCAGTCCCATTTTGAAGCCCTGCTGCGGGCAGGTGCGAACTTTGCGAGCTCACCCGGCCGTATTTTGATTCATGCACTTGATCCGGTATATGTGGCAGCCAAGGCAGCCTTTACTTCAGTAAGGGAAACAGTGAACATGAATGATATTCTGCATAACACCATTAGTGGCAGCCAGGGTGTCGGTGGTGTCGAAACACGCGGCAGTTATCGCGTTGGCCTGCCTGGTTTGAATGATTTATCTACGCTAAAAGTGAACCCATCGGCAGTTTGATGCAGACCAATGAAAGTCCCAATATGGGGCTTTTTTTGTTTGCAAAAAAATTCATTGACAGCAACTTTTCCATGCTGATATAATATTTAGTTTTGATTTGACAGTGACTGTAAATTCGGGTATAATGGACAAGAAAAGAGGTGGTCGTCGACAATGGCTAAAAATACGCTGTTGGATATCAAACGCAATCTCGATGCTCATATAGGTCAAAAAATTATGTTGCGGGCTAATGGTGGCCGCCGTAAGACTATTGAGCGTACGGGTGTATTGGAAGAAACGTACCCTTCTGTTTTTATCGTCAAGCTTGATGAGGAGCAAGAAACCTTCAAGCGAGTATCTTACAGTTATGCAGATATACTTACGGAGTCGGTGGAAGTCATGGTATTCGATCCAGGCAGCCAGACGCCTAACTCCTACCTGGAGACGTAAGTATCGTTTTACAGGCGGTCCGCCCTTATGGCGGATCGCCTTTTTATTTTATACAAAACTGTCCAGGTGGGTATGTTCAGGAATGAGGTTTAACCAGAAACGGCATACTACTTGAACAGGCCGCTAACGATATGCTGAAACAGTTTATCGGCAAAGTGGGTCTGTCGTCGTCAAGTATTAATCCGGTTGAATGGACTTATCAGAACTGCTATTTCAAGGAGGATGGTTTCATGAGCCGCAGAAGAAGAAGTGTGATGTCGGATGAACTCAAGAATGAGCTGGCAAAAGATCTGGGTTTTTATGATACCGTACAGCAGGAAGGCTGGGGTGGCATTAAAGCCAAGGATGCGGGCAATATGGTGAAGCGCGCCATTCAGCTTGCTGAACAGGCAGCACGCAAATCGTAATTCGTTCTAAACGGTTTGGAGAGCGGGGCCTTCCACTGGGTTGACCTCGCTTTTTCCCCATGGAATTCGGAATAGAAATGACTTGACAGTCCCATTTTGATATAATATGTTAAGTTGTCTTAGGGAAAAGGTGAGGACGGGTGAACGCCTTGAAAATTTACGAAAAAGCGCCTGCTAAAATTAATTTGATGCTGGACGTTTTACATAAAAGAAGCGATGGCTTCCATGAGGTCGAGATGATCATGACCATGGTCGATCTGGCTGACCGACTCGAAATGTCGGAACTGCCTCGAGATACCATATTTATCTCCAGTCAGGCCGGGTATATTCCGCTTGATGAGAAGAACTTGGCATTTCAGGCTACCAGATTGATCAAAGAGCGTTACAATGTGCGTACTGGTGTGCATATTCATCTGGACAAAAAGATTCCGGTGGCTGCCGGACTGGCTGGGGGCAGCAGTGATGCCGCAGCTACGCTGCGTGGATTGAACCGGCTCTGGCGTCTGAATATCCCGGATCATGAGCTGCAGGAGCTTGGAGCGGAACTTGGGTCGGATGTACCCTTTTGCATAACGGGTGGAACAGCACTCGCTACAGGTCGTGGAGAGAAGCTGACACCGATGCCTAACCCACCACAATGCTGGGTGATTCTGGCCAAGCCTCCGATCAATGTGTCGACAGCGGACGTGTACGGACGATTCCGCAGTGACAAGATCGTTCGGCATCCGAGCGCTGCCAAAATGGAGCAGGCCATACGCAACCAATCATTTGCAGAAGTGTGTGGACAGATGGGCAATGTGCTTGAGGACGTTACACTTAAGCTGTACCCGGAAGTGCAGCATCTGAAGGATGCCATGGTTAAACTGGGTGCAGATGGAGTGCTTATGTCGGGTAGCGGTCCAACCGTATTCGGACTCGTCTCCAAGGAATCCAAGGTTGCACGGATCTATAATGGGCTGCGTGGCTTCTGCAAAGAAGTGTATGCAGTACGCATGTTGACTTAGAATTCGCTTTTATAATGTACAAACACGTATAAAGGTGGTATATTTTTAAATAATTATTCGGATTTGGATGTTTTCCGTGATCGTGAGGATGGATCTCTGTGAAGAAATTAAAACGAAGCGCTAGGCTGGTTGAAATGACGCAGTATTTATTGTCAAGACCGCATACGGTTATTCCGTTGACCACGTTTGCCGAACGTTATGGTGCCGCGAAGTCGTCAATCAGTGAAGATTTGGCGATTATCAAGGAAGTGTTCGAAGAAGGTGGGTCGGGAGAACTGCAAACACTGGCAGGGGCTGCCGGGGGAGTCAAATGGATTCCGAAGGTATCCAGAGAACATGCTCTGGCCTTTGCTGAACGACTCAGCAACCAGTTGGAGCAGCCCGACCGTATTCTGCCTGGCGGGTATCTCTACATGTCTGACTTGCTTGGACAGCCTGCATTGATGAATGAAGCAGGCAAAATATTTGCGACTGCTTTTGGCAACATGGATATTGATGTTGTCATGACGGTAGAAACGAAGGGCATCCCTCTGGCATATGCGACCGGAGCCCAGCTTAACCTGCCTGTCGTGCTCGTGCGCAGGGACCATCAGGCTACGGAAGGATCGGCCGTAAGTATCAATTATGTATCAGGGTCCCATAAAAGTCTCCAT
The DNA here is from genome assembly GCF_047246825.1 of Paenibacillus xylanilyticus. GTDB lineage: Bacteria > Bacillota > Bacilli > Paenibacillales > Paenibacillaceae > Paenibacillus > Paenibacillus xylanilyticus_B. Next base: position 21,877 of record NZ_JBFOLB010000012.1, read on the forward strand.
ACGATGTCCCTATCCCGCAGAGCGATGCGGGAGCATTCCCGGGTACTCATCGTGGATGATTTCATGAAGGCCGGAGGAACCGTGCAGGGCATGATTGATTTGCTCGCCGAGTTTAATGCAACGGTAGCTGGTGTTGGGGTACTGGTGGAATCGGGTTCAGTAGATTCGGAAGAGCGGTTGCTGACCGATTACGTATCCCTCGCCCAGCTGACAGCAGTGGATGCAAAAAGCAGACACATTTCGGTGAAGCCTGGCAACTATTTTGACCTGTAGAAAGATGACGAATGACATGTCGGGAAAGGTTCTATTCCATCGACCCGGCACTAACGTTGTCGAATTGTGTATTAAATAAAAAAATTCCTGAAATTAGGACATTTTTGTGGTTATAAAAAGAAGGAGTTCGTATAGGCTGTGTGGAATTATACACCAAGTTCTGATGGAAAAAGGTGGTGAACACACACATGCAAATTACGGATGTCAGACTCCGCCGTGTTAACTCGGAGGGGAGAATGAAGGCTATCGCATCCATTACCATCGATAACGAATTCGTCGTTCATGACATTCGCGTCATTGATGGGAACAACGGAATGTTTGTTGCTATGCCGAGCAAGCGGACTCCTGACGGAGAATTCCGTGATATCGCCCACCCGATCTCTTCCGGTACTCGTGAGAAGATTCAGGCTGCTGTTTTGACTGAATATGATCGCGCTGCAACTGAGGAAGAAGTCATTGAAGAAGGTGCCTGAGAACATTATTGGGGTTCGAAGGAAAAGAGAGCCATGTCTTATGGCTCTCTTTTCTTTTTGACCGGAATAAGATATATTCAGTATTGAGTTTATTCAAAGAGGAACATTTATCAGCTTTATTGCTGGAAAATGTTGAAGGAAACAATAGCGCAGCGTGCGCTTGGTGACAGGGCGGCATCTTAAGAGTCATTGGGATTCGGTTAAGGCTCGCAGGTACACGGCGTATACATATAGGTCACGATTGCTCGTGTCCGCGTTGTTACGTGTGATTACAGAGACAGCAGGCGATGAACAAGACCGGCTTCAGGCCGGCTGAACGATACTCATTGAGAATGATCCATGAAGGTGGGTATTTCGATGGGGTTTTCAGAACAGGAGGTCGTGAATTTTGAAACGAATGGCAATTGTACTTGCTGCAGGGCAAGGTAAACGAATGAAATCGAAATTGTACAAAGTGCTGCATCCCGTATGTGGTAAACCTATGGTAGGTCACGTGCTGGATGCGGCTCTTCGCGCAGGCGTTGAACGCAGTGTAGTCGTGGTCGGTCATGGGGCCGAAGCGGTGAAGTCATTTTTGGGTTCCAAGGCAGAGTATGCACTTCAGGCTGAACAGCTCGGGACAGGTCACGCAGTGAAACAGGTGAAGTCTTTGCTTGGAGGTGAGGAAGGGTCTACCATCGTTGTCTGTGGGGATACACCTCTGGTAACCAGTGAAACACTGGAAGGACTGATGAAGCTTCATGAGAGTCGCGGAGCTGCTGCAACAGTGCTAACGGCTCAATTGGACAACCCGAAAGGCTACGGCCGCGTTATTCGCGGAGAAGACGGTTCTGTACAACGCATTGTGGAGCAGAAGGACTGCACGGAGCAGGAAGACGCTGTGAATGAGATTAACACAGGGACATACTGCTTTGATAATGCAAAGTTGTTTGCTGCACTGGAGAAAGTGACGAACCAGAACGCCCAGGGTGAATATTACCTGACAGATGTTGTTGGGATTTTCCGCAACGATGGAGAAGTGGTTGAAGCTTACATGTCAGATGATATCGCGGAATCCATTGGGGTCAATGATCGACTCGCCCTTTCCCAAGCCGAAGCATATATGCGTGAACGTTTGGCAGTGAAACATATGTTGAACGGTGTTACAATCATTGATCCGACATCGACATATATCGGAGCGGATGTTACGATTGGATCAGACACGGTATTGTACCCGGGAACTATTTTGAAAGGGACAACTTCCATTGGCGAAGCTTGCCATATTGGTCCTCAGGCCGATATTGAAGATAGTATCATTCAGAATGGGGTTACCATTAAACATTCCGTGTTGTCCCAAGCCGAAGTTGGCGAAGAGACAACGGTAGGACCTTTTGCTTACCTGCGTCCAGGCACCAAGCTGGGCCGGAAAGTAAAAATTGGTGACTTTGTCGAAGTGAAAAATGCTACAATTGATGAAGGATCCAAAGTATCACATCTCAGCTATATTGGGGATGCTAAAGTAGGTAAGAACGTAAATGTTGGATGCGGGGCAATAACGGTTAATTATGATGGATATAATAAAGCTGTAACGACAATCGAAGATGATGCGTTCGTAGGCAGCAATGTCAATCTGATTGCACCCATCACGGTAGGAAAAGGCGCATATGTGGTAGCCGGTTCCACCGTTACACATTCCGTTCCGGAGAACGATCTGGCTATTGCTCGTCCTCGCCAGGAGAACAAACCTGGTTACGCGGAGAAGATTCGCGGACGTGCCAAAGCCAAGAAACAAAATGCCAAACCCGAATAAGGGGTATTGATATTCTGATTGCCTCCCGATTTTTCGGGAGGTGCCGACATGTCGCAGACGCTTATAGATTCCAATGAACCAGCACGGAGGGTTTTTATTTTATGACTTATTTTGATTCGAAATTAAAAATATTTACTTGCAATTCTAACCCCAAGCTTGCCCATCAAATTGCTGATTATATCGGAATTCCTATGGGTGAATCTCACACAACCAGCTTCAGTGATGGTGAGATCCAAGTGAAGCTCTCCGAGAGCGTTCGGGGCTGTCACGTATATATTGTGCAGTCCACTTGCTTGCCGGTTAATGACAACCTGATGGAAATGCTCGTCATGATCGATGCACTGAAACGGGCATCTGCCAAGACAATTAACGTTGTAATTCCGTATTACGGCTACGCAAGACAGGATCGCAAGGCGCGTTCACGTGACCCGATTACGGCGAAACTGGTAGCGAATCTGATCGAAAAAGCAGGTGCAACCCGCGTTATCGCGATGGACTTGCATGCCATGCAAATCCAAGGATTTTTCGATATTCCAGTGGATCATCTGCTTGGGGTGCCTATTTTGGCTCAATATTTCCGGTCCAAACAGATCGAAAATCCCGTCGTTGTATCGCCTGACCACGGCGGTGTAGTTCGCGCACGGAAATTGGCTGATTTCCTGAATGCACCTCTGGCGATTATCGACAAACGTCGTCCGGAGCCAAATGTAAGTGAAGTTATGAACATTATCGGTAACATTGAAGGCAAAACGGCGATTCTGATCGATGATATCATCGATACGGCGGGAACCATTGTACTGGGAGCAAACGCACTGATGGAAGGCGGCGTGAAGGAAGTATACGCATGCTGTACGCATCCGGTGTTGTCCGGTCCTGCAATGGAGCGTTTGGAGAATGCACCGCTGAAGGAAGTTATCGTAACGGATACCATTCCGATCACGCATGCCAATCCGACAAGCAAACTTAAAGTATTGTCTGTAGCACCTTTGCTCGGGGAAGCGATTATCCGGGTTCATGAGGAATTGTCAATCAGCAAGCTGTTTGAAATTGAATAAGGATGTCTGCACAAAGTAGTAGAGGGGTTACGTTTTCCGGTTGAGCGGAAAATGTAACCCCTGTCGGCGTGCCATTATAACGTAAGCATGAGATGCCGGATCAATGTTATGTTAGTATCCCGGCCTTGAAATGAAACGAAAGCGCCGCCGATGAAAAAGAGTGTCGGCAATTTCGACAAATTGATTATCGAAACGTGTAATTAGTCCGATTTCAATATGGGTGTCGCGGTCATATACCTGTACAGGTACGTGGTATTCGAGATGATAGATAAAATCGCTATGTTGAGTCAGTTGTCCGTTATCTTCGCGCAAAACCCGCTCACCTTCCTGGGTTAATGAAATAATAATTCGTGAAAATTACAGTAAATAGGAAGTTCACTTTCTTGATATTATATGAAATATAACATTCGAAGTCTATGCCTCACCTCAGGGTGATCCGAAGGAGGGATTGAGATGAAGTGGATTGTAGGTCTGGGAAATCCGGGCTCAAACTATGCCAAAACACGACATAATATTGGTTTTATGGCACTTGACCAACTGGCCAATCGGCATGGTATTTCCATTTCCCAGAGCAAATGCAAAGCGTTGATTGGAGAAGGAAACATTGGCGGTGTCAAAACCATATTGATCAAACCAATGACATTCATGAACCTGTCCGGTGAGTCGGTACGGGCATATATGGATTTTTACAAAGTTAGTCTGGAAGACCTGATTGTCGTTTATGACGACATGGATACGGAAATTGGTAAAGTCAGATTGCGGTATCAGGGCAGTGCTGGCGGCCATAATGGAATCAAATCCATTATTCAGCATACGGGTACACAGCAGTTTAACCGGGTACGTATGGGTATATCCCGTCCAGAACCAGGACATGCCATCGTTGATTATGTACTGTCGACTTTTATGAAGAAAGAAAAGGAAGCACTTGAACATACCATTGAACAGACATGTGATGCTCTGGAGCATAGCCTGAATCATACGTTTGAGCAAACGATGGCCAAGTTCAACGGGTAGGACTTGCAAGGAGAAGGCACTGGGAAAAATGATCAAAACCGGGTTCAATTCAGTCAAAATGGGCATACTGGACGTATAAACTGTGTTCAGGAGGCATAAATATGTCAGTGAATTATGTATGCAGGCATTGCCGTACCTTTATTGGAAGAATTGATTCTGCCCGAATATCAGAAGCCCAGTTGGGCTTTCATTTCTTGACCCCCGACGAGCGGAGGGATATAATAGCGTATAATTCCGGTGGTGACATTACCGTCCGGATTACATGTGATTATTGTAAGGAAGCGCTTGAACTCAATCCAGAGCTCAGCCTGCTTGCGAGCCCGCTTCAATAATAAGCACGGATCGCAGCAAAGAATGATGACAGATGATGGGGGCTGCGGAATACCGCTCCACCTTTATAGCCTTGGCAGCCTGCTGAGGCTTCTTTTCAGTTTGGGATAAAAACAATCCTCGTAAAATTCAGGGTAATCGTATCAACCTGATGTGGCAATGCAGCGAGTAATCCTTTATGATGAAACAGGACAAAAAGGAATTTGTATCCAATTTGGAATGATGATGCTGCGCTTATGCGTGAGATAATCAAGTAAGTTATAAGAGAGGTGCCCCTTTTGTTACAAGCACTTATACAGGCTTTTTCCAAAGATCCCGATTTTGGATCCATTACTGCCGGTATTACGTCCGGTATGAAGGAGCAGCTGGTTTCAGGATTATCCGGATCGGCCCGCCAGATCATGTTGGCTGCTCTGCATCAAGAGATGAACCGACCACTGCTCGTCGTTACACACAATATGTTTTCCGCACAAAAAATTGCAGAAGATTTACAGGAAGCGCTTTCACCGGATCAGGTACTGCTCTATCCTGCCAATGAACTTGTTGCCGCTGAAGCCGCTGTTTCCAGTCCGGAAACATTGGGTCAGCGTATTGATGTGTTGGTCCGCTGCGCCCAGGGCTTTAGGGGCGTTGTTGTTATTCCATTTTCCGGCGTGCGGCGTTATGTCCCTCTTCCGGAAGTGATGGCGAGTGCTCAAATTACAATTAAACAAGGCAGCACACTCGATTTGGATTCGTTCCTTCTGGAGATGGTGAAGCTTGGATATGAACGTGTGGAACGGGTTGAATCTCGCGGCGAGATGAGCGTGCGCGGCGGAATTATCGACTTTTATCCCGTGACTTCATCCATTGCCTATCGGGTGGAACTGTTTGACGATGAGATTGATTCCATACGAACATTTGATCCGGCGGATCAGCGTTCAATTGAACGAATTGAAGAAGTTACAGTGCTGCCATGCAAGGAGTTAATTGCTGACCGTGAACGCATGGAGAAGGCGGCAGATGCCGCTGTTGTCCTGCTGGATCAGCAGCTCGAGAAAATGACTGACCGACAACCCAAGCTGCGTCTTCGTGAAGAAATTCACCGGGAGATTGAGCTGCTGAGGGAGCATGTTTATTTCTCTGAAATGTACAAATATATATCACCTCTATATCCGGAACATAAGACAATCTACGACTACATGCCAGAGGACACGCTGCTTGTTCTTGACGAGCCTGCACGACTGGCTGAAACGTCCAAGCAGCTCGACAGGGATGAGTCGGAGTGGAACTTGCATTTGATGCAAAATGGGAAAACTCTTCCTGATCTTCATTTATCGGCAGACGGGGACGAGCTGCTGTATGAGCGTCCATTCCAGACGCTGTTTATGTCGATCTTTTTGCGTCAGGTTCCGCATACACAGCCTCAGAACATTCTGAATTTTATCAGTCGTGGCATGCAGGATTTCCACGGTCAGATGAATGTGCTTAAGGCAGAGATGGAACGCTGGCAGAAGGCCGGAGTGCATGTACTCATGCTGGCAAGCGGGGAAGAAAGACTCGAACGCATGCGGCGCGTACTTATGGATTACGATATACCGGAACCGGAAATGCTCATCGGTAACTTGCAGACTGGATTCGAGATGCCGTCCATACATCTGGCAGTTGTAACCGAAGGTGAGATGTTCTCCCAGAAGCAGCGCAAAGCACGCAAACCAAGCCGTAATGTCGATAATGCTGAACGGATCAAATCTTATAGTGAGCTGAAGGTGGGCGATTATGTCGTCCATCAAAATCACGGGATTGGTAAATATCTGGGCATCGGTACGCTCGAGGTTGGCGGTATTCATAAGGACTATATGCATATTCTCTACGCTGGTGGGGATAAACTGTCGGTACCGATCGAGCAGATCGATCTGATTCAGAAATATGTTGGATCAGAAGAGAAAGAGCCCAAGATCTACAAGTTGGGCGGTAATGAATGGACACGGGTCAAAAATAAAGTTCGTACATCCGTACAGGATATCGCCGACGATCTGATCAAGCTCTATGCTGAACGTCAGACTTCCAAAGGTTTTGGCTTCGAGAAGGACTCTGCCGAGCAGCAGGAATTCGAGGCGATGTTCCCTTATGATGAGACCCGTGATCAGGTTCGTGCGATCGAGGAAATTAAAAAGGACATGGAACAAAATCGTCCCATGGACCGTCTGCTATGTGGAGATGTAGGTTACGGGAAAACCGAGGTTGCCATTCGTGCTGCGTTCAAAGCAGCAATTGAGGGCAAACAGGTTGCTGTACTTGTTCCTACCACAATTTTGGCACAGCAGCATTATGAAACATTCCGCGAGCGTTTCTCGGGTTATCCATTCAATATTCATGTCCTTAGCCGTTTCCGTTCCCGAAAGGAACAGAATGAGACGGCCAAAGGCATTAAAAGTGGTACGGTTGACATCGTCATCGGTACACACCGGTTGTTGTCGCAAGATCTGGTATTCAAGGATCTTGGACTGCTCATCGTTGATGAAGAGCAGCGCTTCGGAGTAACACATAAGGAAAAACTGAAGAAGCTGAAAACAAACGTGGACGTGCTCACGCTGACAGCTACACCAATTCCGCGTACACTCCACATGTCCATGCTGGGTGTCCGTGATCTGTCGGTTATCGAAACACCTCCAGAGAACCGTTTCCCGGTGCAGACCTATGTTGTGGAACACAGTCAGGCCCTTGTACGGGAAGCGATTGAGCGGGAACTGGCTCGTGGGGGTCAGGTTTATTATTTGTACAACCGTGTCCAAGGAATTCAGGAGATGGCGGCTGAAATCTCTGAATTGGTTCCGGGAGCCAAAGTGGGCGTAGGACATGGTCAGATGTCTGAGACTGAGCTGGAGAAAACCATTCTGGACTTCCTGGATGGTGAATATGACGTGCTTGTCAGCACAAGTATCATCGAGACGGGGGTTGATATTCCGAACGTTAATACCCTGATTGTCCATGATGCGGACAAAATGGGTCTTTCCCAGCTGTACCAGCTCCGTGGGCGCGTAGGCCGGTCCAATCGGATTGCTTATGCTTACTTTACCTACCAACGGGACAAGGTGCTGACCGAAGTCGCAGAGAAACGACTGCAATCGATCAAGGAATTTACCGAGCTGGGTTCGGGTTTCAAAATTGCGATGCGCGATCTGTCGATCCGTGGTGCAGGAAACCTGCTGGGTGCAGAGCAGCACGGCTTCATTGCTTCGGTTGGATTCGACCTGTACTCTCAGATGCTGGCTGAGGAAATTAACAAACGCAAAGTCACGATGCTTGGTGAAGAGCCGGTACCGTCCGATCAATGGAACACCACGCTCGATCTCAGTATCGATGCCTACTTGCCGTCGGATTATATCTATGACAGTATACAGAAGATTGAAATTTACAAAAAAGTGGCGGTTATTGCCTCTTTCGACGATGCCATGGAACTGGAAGACGAACTGGTTGACCGATTCGGAGATCTTCCGGAAGCCGTTATTAATCTTATGGCCGTTGCAAGGTTGAAAGTTTACGGTAAAATCTACGGAATTGAGTCCATTACTCAGCGTGGTGATGATCTTACCGTGAAGTTCTATGAAGGCCGTGAACATGCATTTGAGCTCTCGAAAATTGCGCACATTGGAAATCAGTTCGAAAGACGTGTACAATTTGAACAAGGACCCCATATGCTTATACATGTCAAAGGCAAAGGGCTTGGGGACAAGCAACTGATGGAACTGGTAGAGAAATTTCTGGAGTCCATGAAGAGTGCTTTTAAATCAAAGGGGGAACTAAAGGATGTTACCAAAGTATAAAAAAGTAGGGAAAGTACTCTCCGTGAGTATGGTCGCAGTATTATCCCTATCATTGCTTGCTGCATGTGGCAAGAAGGAAGAAGCAGCTACACCTGAAACGAATGATACAAGTGCTGTTGTGGCTACTTACGATGGTGGTACAATTACAGCCAATGAATTCGACATGGAGCAACGGGTCATGAAATTCCTCTATCCGGAATATGCACAAATGATGGAGATGGATGATTTCAAGGACTACCTGGTACGCCAGGAAGTTGCTTATGAATATTTGAGTGGCAAGGCGAGTGAAGAAGCCAAAACAGAAGGTGCCAAAACAGCAACTGAACAATTCGACAAAATGAAAGCTTCTGTTCAAGCTGATCAATGGACTGAAATGTTGAAAGCCCAAAACCTGACAGATCAAAACATCAAGGATTACATGACTCGCATCATGACTGTAATTAAGGACAAAGAGACTGGCGTTACGGAAGATGCCATCAAAAAGGAATTTGAAACGAATAAGGATCAGTTCACGACGGCTTCGGTTCGTCACGTGCTGATTAATTTCACCGATCCGGATACACAAAAAGAACGTAAAAAAGAAGATGCATTGAAAATTGCAAAAGAAGTTAAGACCAAACTGGATGCGGGTGAGGACTTTGCAAAAATCGCAAAAGAATACTCCGAAGATCCAGGTTCTGCGGAAAAAGGCGGATTGTACGAAAATACCCCTGTATCCAACTGGGTAGACGCGTTCAAGGAAGCTGCAAAAACATTGCCTCTCAACAAAATCAGTGATCCGGTTGAGACCGAATACGGATATCACGTGATGAAAGTGGAATCCCGTACGGAAGCGGATTACGGCAAATTGACGGATGAGCAAAAAGAAACACTCAAAAGTCAATTGGCAGCTGCAGAGATCGATACGTTCATGACGAATGAACTGGACAAGGTCGTCAAAGAAGTAAACCTGCCAAAAACAGAACAAGCTGAAGAAGGTACAACTGAAGGTACGGATGGTACATCGGGCACTGGCACCGAAGGTGACCAATCTACGGAAACCAAAACCGATGAATCCACTAGCACTGACAAGAAGACTGACCAAGGTACAACTGGAACAGATGCGGATGCAACAACAGGTGATAGTGCAGATACAAGCAGCAAGTAAGAATCAAGCCGAGGTACACGTACCTTTTGGACAAGCATAGAGAAGCAAGGGGAGGACTTATGGCCTGCCCCTTGCTTCTTTTTGTGTATACTGCAGTGTATTGGGTACATGGTCACTTTCTTCGGAATGAACACAACTATATTCTTCAATGCATGTATAAGGAAATGGGAACAGATGAATACTATGGTCAAGATATCACACTAAACGTTCTGGGACTTTCCTCTACCCATTATGGAACAGTAGTTGAAAAATCTTCTCGAGAAAGTGGGGCAACATGTGAAATGAAAGCTACTGGTATTGTCCGCCGTATTGATGACCTCGGCCGTGTGGTCATTCCAAAAGAAATTCGTCGTACGTTAAGGATCCGTGAAGGAGATCCACTTGAAATCTTTGTGGATCGCGACGGAGAAGTCATTCTAAAAAAATATTCGCCAATCGGCGAACTGGGCGATTTCGCCAAAGAATATGCTGAATCGCTGTATGAGAGTACAGGTCATGTAACCATGATCTCCGACCGTGATACCATTATCACGGTAGCAGGCGGCTCCAAGAAGGAATATTTGGACAAGCAGGTAGGTCAGCTGGTGGAGAGCTGCATGGAAAACCGGAAAACCATTGTCGAGACAGGCAGTGGCTCCTACGAGCTAAGTAAGGATCATGACGAAACGTTATCCTCTTTTGTCATTGCACCCATCATTTCGGGTGGAGATCCCATTGGAACCGTTATTCTGTTCAACAAGGATGAATCGGTGAAAATGTCCCAGATGGAAGTTAAAATGTCTGAGACAGCTGCCGGCTTCCTTGGCAAACAGATGGAACAATAAACAGCAAACCAACTCCTGGTGCCTTTCTGGCAGACAGGAGTTTTTTGCGTTTGGAGACATGTTTCCGAGCAAGAAGTGAAACGGATAAAGGTATTCTCTGCAGAAGGTTAGTCTGTGGGGCTTCAGGCAGGTATAATAGCAAGGTATGCTTACAGGATACAATGCTTGGACAAACGCAGGAGGAACTTATGAAACAGCCGTCTACTGGCTCTAGATTGTTACAGGGTGCATTTATACTCGGGCTTGCCGCCATTATTTCCAAAGTCATCGGTGCTTTTCAGAAGATTCCGTTACAGAATCTAGGGGGAGACGGTGTTTTTGGCATTTATAACACGGTATATCCGTTTTATATGCTTATCATTACGGTTGCTGCCGCAGGACTGCCTGTTGCAGTATCCAAGTTTGTTGCGGAGGAAAATGCGCTGGGAAGGCCGGAAGAGGGCAAACGGATTATCCGTCTGTCTTCTATCCTTCTCGGAAGTATCGGACTAATTTTGGCATTATTGATGTACATGGGTGCACCCTTTATAGGTCATCTTATCGGTAATGGACATGTCATTCCTTCCCTCCGGGCTGCTTCGCTCGCGCTGCTATTTGTCCCATTGATGACGGGCCTCCGTGGATATTTCCAGGGATTACAGCAGATGGTGCCTACCGCTGTATCTCAAGTCGTGGAGCAGACGATCCGTGTTACGGTGATGATTATGCTGCTGTTATGGCTTATGAGGCATGATGCATCACTGGAGACGATTGCTGCGGGAGCCATGCTTGGCTCCGTTGCCGGAGGGATTGTCGGTTTGGTAACCATGTTGGCATATCTATATGGTCATGGGCGAAAGAGCAAAAAAACCGATTTAAGGACGGGAGGAGCGATCTCGAATGAGCGTGAGCAGGTTCGGACCAATGGTCAATGGATCAGGACTCTATTGCTCTATGCCATTCCAGTCTGCCTGGGTTCGCTTGCTGTGCCCCTGATGAACCTGGTGGATACCTTCACGGTGCCCCGGCTCCTAAGGAGTGAAGGGCTGGATGAAGTCGAATCCATGGTGTCGTTCGGAATTTACAATCGGGGATTGCCGCTTGTGCAGCTGGTGACGATGCTCGCTACGTCACTATCCGTGCTATTCATTCCGGCGATGGCCGAAGCACGGCTGAAGGGCGGGCCGGAAGCCGTTAGGCAGCAAGCAGGCACTGCGCTGCGCTGGTTCTGGCTAATCGGCCTGGCAGCCTCCGCTGGTCTGGCGGTGCTGGCAGAACCGATCAACCGCATGCTGTACGGTGATGCCGCAGGCACCGAAGCCTTGCGGTATATGGCGCTGACGGCAGCGGGCAGCACCGTCAGCATCATCGCGGCGGCGCTGCTGCAGGGCCTCGGCGCCGTACGCGCACCCGCGTTCAGCATGCTGGCCGCCGCAGGCGTCAAGGCGCTGCTGAACGTCTTGCTTGTGCCAGCGCTGGGCATCAGCGGCGCGGCTCTGGCAGGCGCAGTCGCCTATATGCTGGCGGCTGGCCTGAATGTGGCGCTGCTGGCGCGGCGTGCCGCCCTGCGCCCTGCTCGTGGCGCCGTCCTGGCGAAGCCGGCGCTGGTGATCGCCGCCATGAGCGTGGCGGCGGCAGGCATGGCCTGGGCCGCCGGAGCGGTGCTCGGCGGCATGGGCATCGCGGCCGATCGCAGGCTGGCCGCGGTGGGCATAAGCCTGCTTGGCATTGCGGCAGGTGCAGCCGTGTTCTTGCTGGCGTCAGTCCGCACGGGACTGCTGACCGCCACAGACCTGGCAGCGATCCCCAAGCTTGGACCGCGCCTGGCCAAATTGCTGCGCAGACTGCGTGTCTTGCGCTAGCAGGATTGCCCGCTTTTGAATGCAGGATTATAGGAAATCACCTGATTCTGGTATAATACGTGTAATTATAGAGCGCTGTTCTGAACAAGCTCCTTATTTCCATGGGGAAAAGGGAGGTGCGCGGACAGGATGGTTCGGATGGAGGTTGGAAGATGAGCGCAGCTTTGACAGTCGTTGGTCTCGGTTCAGGAGATGCAGACCAGCTGACAGTAGGTATTATCAAAAAAATGAAACAGGCGGCCACATTGTATGTCCGCACACTGGATCATCCCGTATTGAATGATCTGAAGCAGGAAGGGTTGGAGATGACATCATTTGATGCCATCTACGAGGCGAAGGCATCGTTCCCGGAAGTGTATGATGAAATCGCAAATCGTTTAATTGAAGCCGCTCGCCAGGGAGAGCCAGGCACTGAGATTGTATACGCTGTGCCAGGTCATCCAATGGTGGCAGAAGCAAGTGTACGCCTGCTGAAAGAGCGCTGCCCACAGATGGGTATTTCACTTCGTGTCATGGGAGGGGAGAGTTTTCTGGACGAAGCTTTCATTCGTCTTGGATTTGACCCCATTGAAGGCTTTCAGCTTCTGGATGCCAGCAGCCTGAGTACGGAACTGGTGCAGCCTCAATTACATACGCTGATCGGACAGGTTTACGACGTGTTTACAGCGTCTGACGTGAAGCTGTGCCTGATGGATGTATATCCGGACGACTACCCGGTATTTGTTGGACATGCCCTCGGTGTGAAGGACCAGGAGGTCATTCACAAGGTACCACTTCATGATCTGGACCGGATTGAAGGATACGGAAACTTGTCACTGATCTATGTACCCAAAAATATGGATGATGCACTGCGCCGCCGCTCCTTTGCACGGTTGCATGAGATTGTAAACATTCTTCGCAGCCCGGGCGGATGCCCATGGGATCAGGAGCAGACCCATCAGTCCATTCGCAAAAACCTGATTGAAGAGACCTACGAGGTCATCGAAACCATTGATGAGGACGATCCAGATCACATGAAGGAGGAGCTTGGGGACTTATTGCTGCAGATTCTGCTGCATTCCCAGATGGAAGAGGAAGTGGGCACATTTAATGTGTACGATGTCATCGAAGGACTCCATGACAAGCTCATTTTCCGCCATCCCCATGTATTTGGTGAACATCAGGCGGAGAATGCGAATGAAGCACTGCAGAACTGGGAACAGATGAAGGCAGAGGAGAAGAAGCGCAAAGGGTTGGATCAACAGGCCATTTCTGTGCTTGATGGGATTCCCCGCGATCTGCCTGCCTTGATGAAAGGGTACAAGTTGCAGAAGAAAGCAGCCAAGGTCGGTTTCGATTGGGATGATGTCGAGGGTGTATTTGCCAAGATTGAAGAAGAGCTGGCTGAGTTGAAAGAAGCAGTGCAGAACAACCAATCAGCTGAAGAGCAGAAGCTGGAATTAGGCGACTTGCTGTTTGCCACTGCCAATGTGGCTCGGTTCATTGATACAGACCCGGAAGAGGCGCTTGCAGCCACTAACCGCAAGTTTACAGGACGCTTCCGATATATTGAAGAACGGCTTCGTGAACTGGGACGGACACCTGCAGATAGTAATGTCGAAGAGATGGAGCAATTTTGGCAAGCAGCGAAGAAGGCAGGGTTATAAGCACTTCTTACATGCAGCTTATTCCAATAAGCGTGTTCCATGATTTCATCTGTTGTGTTATGATATACGAACATGTGTTCATGTATTGGGCTGGATATTCCTGAGTAATCAGATACCGTTTGGGGTAATGGACTTGGACTATTCATAGGCAATGGTTTGTAATAAGTCAAAAAAAGTCGAGGATCAAGGCAGGAATTCAGAATCCAAGCCAGAATACATGTGTAGTAAACCTTGTGCGAAACCGCGGCAATTAACGGATTGCCAGGATTCGCAGATACTTTTTTTTCAATTTGGGAGGCTTTTAAAAATGAACAAAACAGATCTGATTAACAACATTTCCACCAAAAGCGGTTTGACTAAAAAAGATGTTGAATCCGTATTGAACGGCTTTTTGGGAGAAATTACAGATGCACTCGCAAGCGGAGACAAAGTACAACTGATCGGCTTTGGCACTTTTGAGACCCGCAAACGTTCCGGTCGTACCGGCCGTAACCCACAAACAGGGAATGAAATCGTAATTCCTGAGTCCACTGTTCCTGCATTCAAAGCAGGCAACAAACTTAAAGAAGCCGTAAAATAATGCGTCTTGATAAATTCCTGAAGGTCTCCCGGCTGATTAAACGCCGTACTGTGGCCAAAGACGTCTCTGAACAGGGACGTGTTCTGATTAACGGACGTGAAGCGAAGCCAAGCGCTGCTGTCAAAGTGGGCGATGAGCTGACGGTTCAGTTCGGTCAGAAGTTGGTCACTGTAAAGGTAGAACGTCTTGCCGAGAGTACCAAGAAGGATGAGGCGAGCAGCCTCTATACCTTGGTTAAGGAAGAGCCGATCGCCAAGGATAACGGGCTGAACTGGTAATGTTCTGCCCGATATGCTCCTTTTTCAAATGAAAGCAAGTGTTATAGAAGCGCCTTTCCCTATACAGGAAGGGCGCTTTTGTGTCTGGACAAGTCGGATCATTCCGTTCATCATCGATGGTTCTATTCCTGCCTTCCGTTCCATAAGCTAGGTGTAAGAAGGAGGGGTACATGCCATGGTTGAGCACGGTAAACCGAAACAGCATCATTTGAGCATGCAAAATCGCAAACTGCTGGATCTGACAGGCGTCTCGAATGTGGAGAGCTTCGACAGTGAGGAATTTTTGCTGCAGACTGAACTTGGGCATCTGACCATCCGGGGGCACAATTTACATATCAAAAACTTGAGCCTGGAGGAAGGTTTGCTGTCCATTGAAGGCACAGTCAGTTCGCTTCAATATCTGGACCCCGGTTCCCAGAACAAGAACGGAAAAGGCCTGTTCGGCAAGATGTTCCGATGAGTCCGGACACGCAGTGGATCACATTAACGTGGATGCTGTTATCGGGAATCGTGATGGGAATGGCCTACGACAGTTACCGGGTGCTGTCCGGTCAGCTGCGGTTCCCGAGATGGAGCATGCATACACTCGACCTGTTGTATTGGGTTGCTTCCGCGCTGTTCGTTTTCCGGATGCTGTACGCCGGAAACCACGGACAGCTGCGGTTTTATGTCTTTTTGGGGCTAATTATAGGGGTTTGCTTCTATTTTTGGCTTTTAAGTGTTACAACCCAGCGTTTTGTGGTAATGTTAATTAAACTCGCAAGAACACTGATCCATTGGTGTGGGCATATCCTTAACATCCTGTTCGTTATGCCAGTTAAGGGATTATACAAGCTAGTACGCGTGTTATTGGGTTTTGTACTCGCGATCCTCCTATTCCTGGGCAAGCTGGTATTGCAATGTTTGGTACCTTTCGGCAAGTTGTTCCGCTGGATGTTTAGGCCGCTCCTGAAACATTGGGTAACGCCCCGTTGGATGATCCGTGCGGGTTCAAGTATTGCAGCGATATGGAAACGCTGGTTTTAAGGAGGTCCGATAATGGGTAAAACACCTGTGGGGAGATCTGCAGCCCCAACAGGCCAAGGGAAATCTGCTGGCGCACGAAGACGCCTTATTCTCTGGATGACATTCATGGTTGTGTTTGTCATTTGGGCAGGATATACGTTCCTGGTGCAGAATGCACAGATTTCGGACAAGAGTTCGCACTTGGCCGCACAGCAGGCTTCTAAGGAAGAGACGCAGAAAAAGCTGGATCAGTTGAAGTATGAAGTCAGCCGGTTGAAGGACCCTGAATACATAGGACAGCTGGCGCGAAAAAAAGGGTATTATCTGCCTGAAGAGACGCCAATCCAGGTTGAAGAGTCAGGGAACTGATGGAATTGTGCTCATGACAGAGCAAGGGTTATTATCCATATATCTGAAGCCGTTATACTGTTAAAAATAGGCTCCCTTACGGGGTAGAGCTCTGTTGACCTTGGTTTACGGCATAAGGTATAATTACATTTAGCACAGCATTGATTTTGGCATTTCAAAAATCGGGTTGTATATTTTTAAGGGAGGATCATTTTATTCTATGGCAATTGAAGTGGGCACCAAGTTAGAGGGCAAGGTGACAGGCATCACGCATTTTGGAGCATTTGTGGATCTGTCAGGAGGTGTCACGGGTCTCGTTCACATCTCGGAAATCGCCGACAATTATGTCAAAGATGTCAACGACCACCTGAAACTTAATGACGTCGTTACAGTGAAGGTCATCAATGTTGACAAGGATGGCAAAATCGGACTTTCCATTAAGCAAGCTGTTGACAAACCGGTTGAGCAACAAACACAATCCAGACCCCCAAGAGCTCCAAGACCGGAACGCAGTGGAGGAGATCGCGAACGATTCAGCGGTGGAGGCCCAAGTGGCGGCCAAGGCCGTGGTGGCGGCGGCGGTGGATTTAACCGTGACCGTGGAGGCCGTTCTTTCAAGCCCGCAGCAGGCAAACCTTCATTTGAGGATAAAATGTCACGCTTCCTGAAAGATAGCGAAGAACGCATCTCTTCGCTCAAGAAGAACACAGAGGGCAAACGCGGAGGCCGTGGAGCCAAGCGCGTGTAATCTGTCTCAACCTGATTTAAAATATAAGAAAAGCCGTTAGCCCATTCAGGGCCGACGGCTTTTTTGCGTTTTATCGTTTATTCCTCCACTCGACTTCCTATTTAAACTTTTTGGGGATTACCGTCGGCTCTGAGCATCGGGGCGGATTTGTAGCCTTTTTTGTAAAGTAACGCCCCACATTGCGTTTTTTTCGCGCAAGATTCAAAGGATATAAGAACATTTGTCGTCTACCATTTTTTACCGACACATTTCCATGCCATTCCGCAGGTATCCCGTTCAATTCATGACACTGCCAGAACAAATCCGGTTCAAAATCAGACAACCCTATCGCCAGTGAGTCATGACGTAAAGGATGGAATGACAATAAGGCCGGGGGATTCGCTCCTCCGCGCCGGGCCTGTTTCTTTTGTCGTAAACTTTTTCAATCCTGTCCACCTATTGTGACAAACTACGTCTTCTAATCTATCTATAATCAGAACCATCGAGAATGAAACACGAAAAACAATTAATCGAATGGGGTGCCTTGGGATGATGGAAAAGTGGAATGTCATTCAATTTCCGGGAATGAAAGCTGGCAAAGGGGGTACCGAAGCTCGGGAGGAGCTGTCTGTACGTCTCAAACAGTGGATTAGCTCCCGCAAGGCTGTCCAGGTCGTTGCTGCACGCAAATGGGTGCTGCTCCTCACATTCATGGGATTCTTATTGGGGAAAGCCATGATATTGAATGAATTATCGCCCTTTGCGATTGCCTACTTTGCGGTTATTGCCTTCATGCGCAGGGATTACATTATCCCCGTTGGTGCTGCTTTGTTGGCGGGAAGTTTGTTTGCCCCGTTTCCAGTTCCTCTGATTGTAGCATCCGAGATGGCCATCTTCTATCTGCTCTTCCGCGGGCTGGAGTCTTATGATCGTGCTGAATTATCTTATGCACCAACGATGGTGTTTACGACAACTTTTATGGTCAAGTTATTCGCCGTTGTGATTGGGCCGTCTTTCAGCTGGTACGCCATGTTAATGCTCACGATGGACTCTGTGCTCAGCTTCGTACTTACCCTGGTTTTTATACAAGCCATACCGATTTTTACGTATCGCAAAAAAAAATTCAACCTAAAGAGCGAGGAGATCCTCTGTCTAATCATATTGCTGGCCTCGGTCATGACAGGAGCTGTAGGCTGGACCATTCAGTCCCTTTCCGTGGAGCATATGCTCTCTCGTTATTTGATACTGATCTTCGCGCTGGTGGGCGGAGCCCCCCTTGGTGCATCGGTTGGGGTCATTACGGGCCTTATCCTAAGTCTGGCCGATATGTCGGCCGTATACCAGATGAGTTTGCTTGCTTTTGCCGGGATGCTGGCGGGTATGTTGAAGGAAGGCAAACGTGCGGGGGTTGCACTGGGCATGCTGCTGGGTTCCTCCATTCTGTCCATCTATCTGGGCGGTCCAGGCGACGTGATGAATTCGTTGTGGGAGACATGTGCTGCCATCGTTCTGTTCATGATCACACCAAAAAGCTTGATGACGGCCATATCCAAATATGTGCCGGGTACACAGGATCATACCAAATCGCAGCATGAATATGCGAAGCGGATTCGGGATATCACGGCAGAACGGGTGACCCGTTTCTCGCAGGTGTTCCGCCAGCTCTCACGCAGCTTCGATCAGATGTCCGGCACGGGGGAACCGGTACAGAACGAAGGCGGGATGGAACACTTTATGAATGCGGTGGCCGAGGGAACATGCGCAGGGTGCTTCAAGAGAACTCAGTGTTGGGATGCGAAGTTTATTCAAACCTATAAATATATGACGGATGTCATGAGTTCCATTGAAGCCAATCCGGAGATGTCTGGGAAACAGATCCCGGTAGAGTGGAACAGGGTATGTGCCAAACCGGAGGAGGTGCTCGAGGTTATGCGTGCCCAGTATGGGCTGTACCAGCATAATATGCAATGGAAGCGTCAGATCGTGGACAGCCGGCAGCTGGTTGCCGAGCAATTGTCTGGAGTATCTCAGGTGATGGAGGACCTGGCCAAAGAAATTCAACGGGAAAGCGAGGAAATGGTACAGCAGGAGGAACAGATTCGGGATGCACTGGAATCGCTGGGCCTGTCCATTCATTCAATCGAAATCATTAATTTGGAGGCAGGTAACGTGGAAATTGAGATTGTTCATGCCTACACACGGGGATTTGACGAATGCCGGAAGATGATAGCACCGCTGATCTCGGATGTCCTGGACGAGCATATTGCCGTCTTGCATGAAACGATGACAGACCCACGCCAGGGCCTGGCTACCGTTACATTCGGCTCAGCCAAAACCTATGAAGTGACTACTGGAGTAGCTGCAGCTGCCAAAGGGGGAGATTTGCTGTCCGGAGACAGCTTCAGTACAGTTGAATTGGGAAATGGTACATTTGCGGTGGCCCTCAGTGATGGTATGGGCAATGGAGAACGGGCACGCATGGAGAGCAGTGCGGCGTTAAATATACTGGAACAGCTGCTTCAATCCGGCATGGACGAGAAGCTGGCGATCAAATCCGTAAATTCCGTGCTTATGCTGCGCTCTCCCGAAGAGATGTATGCTACTGTTGACATGGCTCTGATCGATGAATATACAGCAGAGACCACATTTATGAAAATCGGCTCGACACCGAGCTTTATTAAACGCGGACAGGAGGTCATTCAGGTATCAGCCAGTAACTTGCCGATTGGCATTATCAAAGATATCGAAGTGGACCTGGTCACCGTACAGCTTCAGCCAGGCGATATACTGATCATGATGACAGATGGCATCTATGATGCACCGGGGTATGCCGTCAACAAGGAATTATGGATGAAACGTCTCATTCAGGAGATTGATAGTGATGACCCACAGGAGGTGGCAGACTGCCTGCTCGAAAGTGTGATTCGATATCAACAGCATGAGATTATGGATGACATGACCGTCGTTGTAGGAAAAGTTGAACATTACCGCCCGGAATGGGCCACTCTGCGTGTACCTGGCATTAACCGGATGGAGCGCCCACGTACCGTGAGTTAATTGCATCTTTCTCTGTTTGAAGTCTCTTCATTCTGGCAATGCTAGTCATAGAGTTGGAGAGTAACGAAAAACGGAGGGATTCGGATGAAACAGATCTTGTTGATCACCGACGGTTGTTCTAATGTAGGTACAAGTCCAGTGCTGGCGGCAGCGGAAGCCCGTGAAGAGGGGATCACCGTCAATGTGGTTGGGGTTATTGATTACGGAACCATTGGCGAGCTGGGCAGTCGGGAGATTGAGGATATTGCCAAAGCCGGAGGTGGAATCAGCCAGATTGTTGGTACAAGGCAGCTTGCCCATACAATGCAGATGATGACGAGAAAAACAGTGGTTCAGACCATTCAGCAGGCGGTTAATAGAGAGCTAACACAAATTCTGGGAGATAAGACTTCCAAAACCGTAACCGACCTTGAACCTGCTCAGCGTGCACAGGTGGTGGAAGTGATGGATCATTTGGCTGAAACCACCCCTCTACAGGTCATCCTTTTAATTGATGTAAGTGCAAGCATGAAGCCAAAGCTCGCCGCTGTGGAAGAAGGAATCCGGGATTTGATGCTGAGTTTGCAGGCACGTGTAGGGCAAAGCCGGCTCTCGGTATTTCATTTCCCGGGTCGTCATAGTGGAGAGGAAGCGGTGATGGATATCAACTGGACATCTGATCTGGGCAGTGTTCGTTCCCTGTTTGGACGTCTGCAGATGAAGGGTGCAACACCGACAGGACCTGCGATTCAAAAGGTGATTGATTTTTACCGTTATGGTACACTGGAGGGACAGCAGGAAATAGAAGGGAACTATCGCATTGAAAGAGAAGGGATGCTCGGTGACAACGTTGTCTGATGCCTCTTTCCCGCCAGGAACAGTAATCACGGGGAAATGGAATCGCAGCCGTTATACGATTCGCAAGCTGCTGGGCAAAGGCGCCAACGGCATCGTTTTTCTTGTCCAGCGGGGTGAGAATGGCAAGCACTATGCACTGAAGATGGGATTTGATCCGGTTGATCTGCAATCGGAGGTGAATGTGCTCAAATCGTTTCAGCTGCAGCGTAATCATGAGGCCCTTAAACAGAGTGGTATTCCTTCCTATCTTAAGGATGTGGACGACTATGCCATTCAGGGACGGGACATTCCCTTTTATGTGATGCGTTATGTTCGAGGTGAGGCTCTGCATCACTTCATTCGGCGTCAAGGGACAGACTGGACACTTTTGGTGGGGCTTAGACTTCTGCAGAAGCTGGCACAATTGCATCAGGCGGGATGGGTATTTGGTGATCTTAAACCTCAGAACGTTCTGGTGTCTGATTTTGGTCAGGTGGAGCTCATTGATTATGGTGGTGTAACATCAATCGGCCGAAGTGTGAAACAGTTTACGGAATGGTATGACAGGGGCTTCTGGAATGGTGGAAGTCGGACAGCAGATGGTACCTACGATGTCTTTGCTTTCGCATTGTTATTGATTCATGTACTGGAGGGGGATGCGCTCAAGGCGCTGGCTGCCGAAGGATTGCCTCAATTGCGGAGTGTTAACCAGCTCACGGCTCTGGTGGAGCGCAGCGAACGGATGCGGCCGTTTCGAAACTGGACGATTCAGGCGCTTCGGGGACAGTTCCGCGATGCCGGACATGCAGCTAAAGTTTGGAAAGACATGATGGCCCGGCCTGCACCTCTTCGCCGGCGATCATCAAGCTCGACACCACGCTGGCTGAAAAATGCATTTGCTGTATCGGTTATATTACTTATCGGGGTACTCATCTATGCACTACGATTTTAATCTATATAAGTGCATATACATAACGCTAGGAATGAGGAACAGGTATGGAGGCTTTACGCTGGAACAAGCTGGTGAATCACGTGCTGGAGGCAGCGGAAGAGCATCAGTTATGGGTTCCCGGGGATCGGATTATCGTCGCTGTATCGGGCGGACCGGACTCGGTGGCTTTTTTGCATATTATGCATGAGATCAGCACAACACATGTTCCACTGGAACTGGTCTGTGCTCATGTTCATCATGGGTTTCGCATTGAATCTGATTATGAGGCTGAAATGGTCGGGAAACTGGCAGATCAGCTGAATATCCCGTTTGAGTGCGCTAAGGTTGATATTCCTTCTTATATGAAGCTTACCGGTCAGGGACCGCAGGAAGCAGCACGCGATAGGCGATATGCATTTCTGCATGAAGTGGCTGACAAGTATGGTGCGGCAAGCATCGCTCTGGCACATCATGCGGATGATCAGGCAGAGACAGTCATGCTTCATTTATTGCGTGGCAGTGGACTATCGGGACTGGCGGGAATGAAGTTTAAACGGCACGAAAAAAATGTGGAACTTATTCGCCCATGTCTTCGTATAAACAAGACAGACCTTGTAGAAGCTTGTAATACTCAGGGATTTCTGTACTTTATGGATGAAAGCAATTCCCTGCGTAAATATCGGCGTAACGCCATTCGCTTGGATGTGCTTCCTTTTTTGGGGCAGTATAATGGACAGCTCACGCCGTCTTTGAATCGGCTTGCCGAAATTGTGGGTGATGAAGACGATTTCATGGAGCAAGGTGCATATGACGCATACAGGTGTCTAGTGCAGGTGAACGGCGGAAGGCAAACCTTTGAGGTGCCTTCCTTTTTGAAGTTACATGTCGCTTTACAACGAAGGTTGATTAAACTAATATTGAATTATCTGCCTTTGGACAGTGATTTTGTCGACTTTACCCGTATCGAAACCATTCGCCGCAAGGTGGCCCAGCCTTATGCGAAGACCTGGAGCCTAGATATAGGACAGACACTCGCTTGTACCCGGGAGTATGATCTGGTTTCCTTCGGCTTACGGACGGACGTACAGGATCAATCTTTCGAGTATCGTCTCGTGCAATGGAACGGAACTTATGAGCTTTCACTCAGGGAGATTGACCGATATCTTCGGATCACTCCTATGAGTCCCGAGGACTATCTTGTACCGGAATCGGCGGATCAGGCCGCATTTGATGCGGATCAGCTGCTCATGCCGCTGGTTGTGCGTTCACGGTTACCTGGAGATACCATGAAAGTCATGGGATTAAACGGAAGCAAAAAGGTGAAAAATATTTTCATTGATGAAAAAATCCCCCCCTCTGTCCGTCCACGTATTCCTGTGGTTTGTGACGGAGCAGGCAACATTGTCTGGTTGCCGGGTGTTCGCCGGTCAAGTATAGCACCGGTGAAGGAGGATACTTCCGCCATCCTGTACATGACTGTAGGCAATTCAGCGATTCAGGGGTAGTGGTTATGGTTCAGGTAAGGCTTTCATAGTATAACTTAGGAGGTTCGCACAGTTGCAGAACGACATTCAGGAAGTATTGATCAGTGAAGAAGAAATTCAAAGTAAAGTCAAGGAATTAGGCGCAACACTAAGTGCCGAATATGCAGGTCGCAATCCTTTGGTCATTTGTGTGCTCAAAGGTGCGTTTATATTTATGGCTGATTTGGTTAAAAACATAACGGTACCTGTTGAAATGGATTTCATGGCAGTATCCAGTTATGGAGCATCAACCAAATCGTCAGGCGTTGTTAAGATCATCAAAGATCTCGACGTTTCGGTTGAAGGACGTGAGGTCCTCATTGTCGAGGATATTATCGATAGTGGACTTACGCTCAGTTACTTAATTGAACTGCTCCAAAATCGCGGTGCCGAATCGGTGCGCGTGGTTACGCTTTTTGACAAGCCTTCAGGCCGCAAGGTTGAGCTTGAAGCTCATTACACCGGCTTTGACATTCCTGACGCGTTTATCGTTGGTTATGGTCTGGATTATGCCGAGAAGTACCGGAACCTCCCTTACATCGGGATTTTGAAACCGGAAGTATACAGTAGTTAATGCAAATGCTAGCTCCAAGCCCTGATCTGCTTGTGGCCTCTGTTGAGAAGCCATGTCGGGCTATGTTAAAATAATTAAAGTGTCTCGAGAGGAGGTAGGGGATGAATCGGTTCATCCGGAATTCTGGTTTTTATTTGATTCTTTTTTTAGTCGTGGTGGGCATAGTGCAGTTCGTCAGCAATGGCGGCGAAGCCACAGATAATCCTAGATATGATCAGTTGCGCACGGCGGTTAAGGCGAACAACATCTCGGAATTGACGGTTCAATTCGACGGTCAGTCTTTTCTTGTGACCGGTCAATATAGAGAGAAGCCTAGCGAAGCCAAATCAGAAAATTTCTCAACGTACATTCCTCCTACGGATGAAGCGATTAGTGAACTTGTAGCGGCAAGTGAAGCTAATAATTTCAAGTTAAATCAGGAGCCAATGAGAGGTGACAGCATCTGGCTGACACTTCTGACATCCTTTATTCCTTTGATCATTATGTTCCTGCTGTTCTTCTTCCTGTTCAATCAGGCGCAAGGCGGCGGCGGTAAAGTAATGAACTTTGGTAAAAGCCGTGCCCGTCTCTACAACGAAGAGAAGAAGCGGGTTACATTTGAAGACGTCGCAGGTGCTGATGAAGAGAAGCAGGAACTGGTTGAGGTCGTTGACTTCCTCAAGGATCCTCGCAAATTCGCAGCTGTAGGTGCACGGATTCCTAAGGGCGTATTGCTCGTGGGGCCTCCGGGTACTGGTAAAACGTTGCTCGCTCGTGCCGTTGCCGGTGAAGCGGGTGTACCTTTCTTCAGTATCTCGGGTTCCGACTTCGTCGAAATGTTTGTCGGTGTTGGTGCATCCCGTGTACGTGACTTGTTTGAAAATGCGAAGAAAAATGCCCCATGTATCATCTTTATTGACGAGATTGATGCAGTAGGCCGTCAGCGTGGAGCTGGCCTCGGCGGTGGTCACGATGAACGTGAACAAACGCTCAACCAGTTGCTCGTTGAAATGGACGGATTTGGAGCCAATGAAGGAATCATCATCGTTGCGGCAACCAACCGTGCAGACATTCTGGACCCTGCCTTGCTGCGTCCTGGCCGTTTTGACCGTCAAATTACGGTTGACCGCCCTGATGTAAAAGGCCGTGAAGCTGTCCTGAAAGTACACTCCCGCAATAAACCACTCACCAAAGATGTGAAGCTGGACATTATTGCGAAGCGTACGACAGGCTTCTCTGGTGCGGATCTTGAAAATCTCTTGAACGAAGCGGCACTGCTTGCAGCACGCCGTAACCGCAGAGACATTTCCATGAAAGAAGTTGACGAGGCAATTGACCGTGTCATCGTAGGTACGGAGAAGAAAAGCCGTGTCATCAGCGATCGCGAGAAACGGATCGTTGCTTATCACGAAGCAGGTCATACCATCGTAGGATACTTCCTGGAACATGCCGATATGGTACATAAAGTGACCATTATTCCGCGCGGACGTGCGGGTGGATATGTAATCATGTTGCCAAAAGAAGATCGCATGCTGGTTACCAAGCAAGAACTTCTGGACAAAGTTACGGGACTTCTTGGAGGTCGCGTGGCAGAAGAATTGTTCATTGGTGAAATTGGTACTGGTGCATACAGTGACTTCCAACAAGCGACAGGTATTGTTCGCAGCATGGTTATGGAGTACGGTATGAGTGAGAAATTGGGACCTATGCAATTCGGAAGTTCACAAGGACAGGTATTCCTTGGACGGGATATTGGTCATGAACAGAATTACTCAGATTCCATTGCCTATGAGATTGATCAGGAAATGCAACGCTTTATCAATGAATGTTACGAGAAATGTAAAGACTTGCTCGTAAAACATACAAAAGAAATGCATCTGATCGCTCAAACGTTGCTTGAAGTGGAGACACTGGAAATGGATCAGATCAAACAATTGATCGAGACAGGTTCCCTTTCTCCAAAAGCGGAGAGCGATAACGATAATGAAGGTACGCCAAATGAAGGCGGAGAGCCAATTGTCGACAACATCGGTGATGTGCGCGTTCGTATTCAAGGCAAAGATGAAACACCTGAGCCTCCAGCAGGAGATATCCCTAACGATGCTCCGAACCTGGATAAAGGCAACAGCAATGATCCGGATGATGGCGGAACGAAGCCAACATCTTAATCTAAATGCTACACAATCTGTTTCTTGGAACAGATAAGAGGAGAGCCGAAAGGCTCTCTTTTTTTGTACAAATTATTCAAATTGCAGAGATAATGATAACTGCGAGCTAGAGCGCGAACTACGCAGGAAATGGATGATTAGAGCGTTGTTCTGTATCTTTTTCATTTATTGACAGAGTCGTGAACGTTGTGTACATTAGTTGTTAAACCGCTTGTGATTCGTTTCTCAAGCGAAAATAACGACGCAGATAGTCACAGGAAACGGCGCATGGCGCTGTCCCGTTAAAGGAGAGGATCACAGGTGGAAGCTCTGGCTTTAGAGCGCAAGGCTGAGATGAACCGGGAGCTGCGAGAGCGGCTGATGGAGTTGAAGAAGGAACGTAACGCTATTATTCTTGCTCATTATTACCAACGTGACGAAGTACAGGAAGTCGCCGACTTTCGCGGAGATTCATTCCTGCTTGCCCAGAAGGCTGCACAAACTGACGCGGATGTCATTGTGTTCTGTGGGGTTCATTTTATGGGTGAAAGCGCTAAAATTCTTGCCCCGAACAAAACAGTTATTATTCCGGATGAACGCGCAGGATGCCCGATGGCAGACATGGTGAATGTTGAAGGATTACGCAAACTGAAAGCGCAGCATCCAAATGCGAAAGTAGTGACTTACATCAATTCCTCAGCGGAGATCAAGGCTGAGACCGACATCTGTTGTACATCGGCCAATGCGGTCCGAGTTATTCAATCTGTTGATTCCGATGAGATTATCTGGGTGCCGGATAAAAACCTGGGGCATTATGTCCAGCAGCACACAGACAAAAAAATGATCATCTGGGAAGGGTACTGCAACACTCACGATATGCTGACCGTAAAAGACGTCGTCGAGATGAGAGCAAAATATCCAAATGCCGAGTTTGTCGTGCATCCGGAATGCCGCCCGGAAGTGGTAGAGATGGGGGATTTTGTAGGCAGCACGACAGCCATCCTTGAATATTGTAAAAATTCTTCGACCAAGGAATTTATCGTAGGAACGGAAGATGGCACGGGATATCAGCTGCGTCTCGATAGCCCGGATAAAGAGTTCCATTTTGCCACCAAGTTTCTTGTGTGTCCAAATATGAAGGTCAACAACCTGAAGAAGCTGGTTAAATGCCTGGAAACGATGAAGCCGCAAATCTACGTACCACCGGCCGTTGCCGACAAAGCCAGAGAATCGCTAGAGCGCATGTTACTGGTGAAGTAGCATGCGCTACTCTTGCTCCGAGACAGGTGAATAGGATGATACCGCAATATTTAGTGGATTTTGATCTGTCCGCACTGCCCATGGTAGAGACGGATGTACTGGTTATTGGTTCCGGCATCGCTGGGTTGTTTACAGCAATCAGGGCGAGTGAACATAACCGGGTGCTGATGATCACGAAGAAGTCATTATTGGAGAGCAATACCCGTTATGCACAGGGAGGCATCGCTGCGGTAATCGCGGAAGATGACTCTCCTGCATACCATCTGCAGGATACACTTGTGGCTGGAGCTGGTCTGTGTCGCCCAGAGGCAGTAGAAGCATTGGTGAACGAAGGCCCGGATGGAGTGAAGGAACTGATCCGTCTGGGTACGTTATTTGATGTGGAGAACGGCGAGCTGGCGTTGACGCAGGAAGGTGCGCACAGCCACCGCCGTATTTTGCATGCGAATGGAGATGCGACTGGATATGAGATCGTGAGGGCTCTCGCAGCTCAAGCAAGTGAACATCCCGGTATTGAGGTATGGGATGAGCATTTTGTAATCGATCTAATCACGGATCACGGAGAATGCGTAGGGGCTCTGGTTCAGAAGCCGGATGGCTCACAGGTATTTGTTAAGGCACGGGCTACCGTGCTCTGCTCCGGTGGGGCTGGGCAGTTGTATCGCTACACAACCAATCCGGAGGTGGCTACCGCCGATGGTGTTGCCATGGCCTATCGTGCGGGTGCAGTCATTCGGGATATGGAGTTTATCCAATTCCATCCGACCTCCTTATGTTATCCGGGAGCCCCGCGTTTCCTAGTGTCTGAGGCGGTACGGGGTGAAGGTGCTTATTTGCGCAATATAAAAGGCGAGCGGTTTATGGAACGTTACCATGTACAGCTTGAACTGGCACCGCGTGATATTGTAGCGAGAGCGATTGTCAGTGAGATGGAGACGACAAACAGCACATTTGTGTATCTGGATATAACTCATGAGCCGGCTGAGATGATCAAGCATCGATTCCCTACCATATATGAGACCTGTATGCGGTACGGACTGGATATGACCACAGACTGGATTCCGGTCGCTCCTGCAGCTCATTATATGATGGGCGGCGTTAAGACGGACTTAAATGGGGAGAGCAGTATCGGAAGGTTGTTTGCTTGTGGAGAGGTATCGTCCACAGGGGTGCACGGAGCCAATCGATTAGCAAGCAACTCTTTGTCTGAAGCGATTGTGTTTGGGCATCGAATTGTTGAGCGTATTCAATCACTGCCTCCGCTGAACTCAATTCAGGTAGGAAGTCTCCTACCGCGTAGCAGAGGGAATGAAATAATGCCCGGACAACGGCCGATTTCCGAACGGCGATTGCGTTTGCAGAAGATGATGGTTCGTCAGGTGGGTCTGCGACGTAACGGTATCCATCTGCAAGAAGCCATGGATAGGCTGAAAAATGAAATGAACATTTTCGACCACGTGCTTACGCACAAGGAAGAGATGGAATACGCCAACCTTTTGACCTGTGCCTGGCTGGTAACCAGTGGAGCGTTACACCGACAGGAAAGTCGAGGGGCACACTACCGTGAGGATTTCCCCCTGCGTGACGATGCCGTTTGGCAGAAGCATAGTTTGCAGCAACGAGAACAAGCGATTGTGGAGGA
The DNA here is from genome assembly GCF_047246825.1 of Paenibacillus xylanilyticus. Taxonomy (GTDB): domain Bacteria; phylum Bacillota; class Bacilli; order Paenibacillales; family Paenibacillaceae; genus Paenibacillus; species Paenibacillus xylanilyticus_B. The sequence goes on from NZ_JBFOLB010000012.1 coordinate 50,942, forward strand.
ATTGATGTCATGATACTGAACGGATATAATGAAGGACTCATTGAATCCATTAGAAACTGGCTTCGTGAGGATGTTGGATCAGGGGATGTTACCACAAGTGTGACTATTCCCACAGGCCACCAATCCAAGGCAGTCATTCACGCCAAAGACAACGGAATCATTGCAGGAGTACCGGTAGCTGAACTGGTATTTCAGGTGGTAGACCCTGCGCTTGTTTTTAAGCCGATGGTGCAGGACGGAGACCAGGTTACACGGGGGACAACACTGGTGGAAGTGGAGGGAAGTACCCACAGTCTGCTGACGGGTGAGCGGCTGGCTCTGAATCTGCTCCAGCGCATGTCCGGCATTGCCACCCGCACACGTTCGTATGTAGATGCATTAGAGGGTCTTTCCACGAGATTGGTCGATACTCGCAAAACAACACCAGGCCATCGCATGCTTGAGAAATATGCTGTCCGCATTGGTGGAGGGGCCAATCATCGATTCGGACTGTACGATGCGGTTATGATCAAGGATAACCACATTAAGGGTGCAGGCGGCATCACGGAAGCCGTTCAACGGGCACGGGCCGTCATTCCGCATACAATGACCATTGAGGTGGAGACGGAAAATCTTACACAGGTAAGAGAAGCCTTGCAGGCAGGCGCAGATATCATTATGCTGGACAATATGCACCCGGATCAGATGCGTGAAGCCGTTGCGGTTATTCACGCACAGGCTCCACATGTGAAGGTGGAAGCATCGGGCAATGTCTCTCTGGATACCATCCGAGGGATTGCTGAGAGTGGTGTGGATGTAATTTCGGTTGGAAGGTTAACCTATTCTTTCGAGAGCCTCGACATCAGCCTGGATTTAAACGAAAAGAAAGAGGGGTGAACCTCTTTGATTCTTGTTGTAGACGTGGGCAACAGCAATATCGTACTCGGCGTGTATCAAGGCCGGGCGTTGCTCCATCATTTTCGCTTGAGTACATCCCGTCAGTCGACAGTGGATGAATACGGCGTATTGATTTATAATTTATTTCATATGTCGGATATATCAACCCGCGACATTGAAGGAGTAATCATCTCATCGGTGGTTCCTCCGCTGGTGCATGTCATGGAAGCGATGTGTGAAAAATATGTTGGTAAAAAGCCCATGGTTGTAGGACCTGGTATCAAAACGGGTCTGAACCTGAGGTACGAGAATCCGCGCGAGGTAGGCGCAGATCGTATTGTGAATGCAGTGGCAGCCGTTGAAAAATACGGTGGTCCACTTGTGGTCGTTGATTTCGGTACAGCTACGACATTTGACTGCATTGATGAAAAAGGCCACTATCTGGGCGGGGCCATCGTACCGGGGATTCATATTGCCACCGAAGCGCTCTATGAGCGGGCATCCAAGCTGCCTCGCATTGAACTGGAGAAGCCGAAGAAGGTCATAGGACGCAATACCGTACATGCCATGCAGGCTGGGATTATTTATGGCTATGCTGGACAGGTTGACGGAATTGTTGAGCGCATTCGTGAAGAGATGGGCGCACAGCCCAAAGTCATTGCAACCGGGGGACTTGCACCACTGATTGCAGAGGAAACCCGCAGCATCGAGGAAGTCGATCCGCTGCTTACGCTTGAAGGGCTGCGTATCATTTATGAACGGAACCGGGAAAGGTAAGGAAAGAGACGGCATACAGCGGGCTGATTTAAAGGTCTTATGTATTGTGCCGTTTTTTCTGTAAATTGAACGAAGTTATAAGTTAAACGAATGATTCACACAGTTCAACGTATAAAAAAATTCAATTTATATATCGTGTGTCAAAAATATTATGGCGATACGCCAAAGGAGGCTGAATGACTTGGAAAACAACAACAAACAGGACCGCTTGATTCGCGGAACAGCAATGGAAGGACGGGTTAGAGCCTTTGCTGTCCAGACGACAGAGTTGGTTGAAGAACTGCGCAGAAGACATGATACGTTTCCCACGGCTACAGCTGCCATGGGGCGTACGGTTACAACTGCAGCCATTATGGGTGCAATGCTTAAAGGTAAAGAGAAATTGACCATTCAAGTCAAGGGAGACGGTCCCATTGGGCAGATCGTTGCCGATGCCAATGCCAAAGGCGAAGTTCGTGGCTATGTGACGAATCCGCATGTACATTTGCCGAGCAACAGCATGGGTAAGCTTGACGTTAGAGGAGCCGTTGGCACAGAGGGATTTGTCAACGTAACGAAGAATCTTGGTTTGAAAGAACCTTATCGTGGCAGTGTGCCGATCATATCGGGAGAGCTCGGCGAAGACTTTACGTACTATTTTGCCAAATCGGAGCAGACGCCTTCAGCCGTAGGAGTTGGTGTACTTGTAGATACTGATAATTCTGTCATTGTCTCGGGTGGATTCATTATACAACTACTGCCAGGGTTAACGGATGACGAAATTACTGTAATCGAGAACGCTATTGGTACATTGCCTCCTGTGACAACGTTGCTGGAACAAGGGCTTGAACTGGAAGAGCTGCTTAAACGTGTACTGCCTGATGTACAGGTCATGGATGGAATGGACATTCATTTCCAATGTGAGTGCTCCAGGGATCGGGTCGAGAAAACATTGATCAGCCTCGGCCAACACGAAATGGAACAACTGATTGAAGAAGAAGGCAGAGCCGAAGTGGTGTGCCAGTTCTGTAATGAAGCCTATGAATTCAACAAGGAACAACTCGAGACCATTCTAGAGCAAGCCAAGAACTGATATAAGCGGGGACGGGACGCGGAATGACGAGACAGGAAAAAGGGCTGTGGACAGCTGTAATTGTCTTGACGCTCGGCATGTTGGTTATGGGTACGGTTATGGTGGTGCAGGGGATCAGACCGGGGCGGGACGAAACAGACGCACCTCATGATGCTGGTCAGGAAGAAGGAAGCACAATTGCTACGATTAATGGAGAGGTCATTACGGACAAGGAATGGACCGATGCACTGAAAAGACGTTATGGCAGCGATATGCTCCTTCAGATGCTGAACCGTAAAGCCGTTTATGCGGAGGCTGTGGTTCGAAACCTGACAGTCACTCCGGAAGAGATCGCGAAGGAATTGGCTGCAGCGATGGATGGTTATGATTCGGAGCAGGCCTATTATGACGAGATGAAGTCCCAGCTCGGCCTGACGCGGCAGGAACTTGAACTGGAAGCTGGTTATCGGCTTTTGTTAGAGAAGATTGCTACGAGTGGCATTCAGGTCAAGGATGCAGATATTGAGCGTTACTGGAACGATCACCGCGAGGATTTTGTTTCTCCCGGGAAATACGATCTGTCCATGATTATGGTGGAGAAGGAAGCGCAAGCCAATTCGTTGCTGGATGATTTGGAGCAGGGTGCGAACTTTGAAGATATGGCGAGAGCTGAATCGACGGATAGCTTCACCCGCGACTCCGGTGGGCGGCTTGGCTGGATTGAACAGAATGATCCGTTCCAGCCAGAAGACATCATGAGTTTGGCCGAAGAACTGGATATTGGCGATATTGCTGGGCCGGTACAGGTCGAAGAAGGATATGTCATTATTAAACTAAATGACAAACAGGATGCTCAGGTTCAGTCCGCAGAAGAGGTACGTGAAGATATCCGGATGCAGTTGGCTCTCAGTGAGGCTGATCCACTCCCCCAGGTGGAAGAGAGGCTGCGTAACAAGTATGAGGCCGTGATTATCGCCGAGATTCCAGCTTCCTGATTGAATAGAACGATCGATGGAGTGTGACGCTGCATCGTGATAAAAATACTCTGTCTACAGCCTTAGGGCCCAAGACAGAGTATTTTTTTGAGTACTCATATTGACAATAAGGTGCAAGGTTGATAAGATAAAAATAATAAATACCTACTCGTTTACTCGGAATAAAAGTGGTTATATATACGTAAGAAACCTTCGGAAACCTCAGATCCAGTCTAGGGGTAAGTGATTAGACCAGCTGGAGTTAAGGGATTTCCGCAGTTCTTCTATAAACATCAAGAGGCTGCCCCGGCCGCACAATATAAGTAACAGGACTTAAGTATTATTCATCCCACTAAGGAGGGCATTCATATGGCTAAAGTTGTTAATAACGTAACAGAACTCATCGGAGGTACTCCGCTTGTTCGTCTGAACCGTATCGTACCTGAAGGCAGTGCTGAAGTATTCGTGAAACTTGAGTATCAGAATCCGGGTTCGAGCGTTAAGGACCGTATTGCGATTAGCATCGTGGAAGAAGCGGAAAAAGAAGGCAAGCTGAAACCAGGTGATACCATCATCGAGGCAACCAGTGGTAATACGGGAATCGGACTTGCAATGGTAGCTGCAGCTAAAGGCTATAAGTCTGTCATTGTAATGCCTGAAACGATGAGCTTGGAGCGTCGCAACTTGCTTCGTGCCTATGGTTCTGAGCTTGTGCTCACGCCGGGATCCGAGGGGATGAACGGTGCTGTAAAAAAAGCGGAGGAACTGCTCAAGGAAAACCCAAGCTACTTCATGGCCGAGCAATTTAAGAATAAAGCAAACGTGAAAATTCACCGTGAAACAACAGGTCCTGAGATCGTTGAAGCGATTCAATCTGTTGGCGGTACATTGGATGCTTTTGTTGCAGGAATCGGTACTGGCGGAACGATCACGGGTACAGGTGAAGTGCTGAAGGAAGCTTTCCCTTCAATTAAAATTGTTGCTGTAGAGCCAGCTGCATCTCCGATTCTGGCAGGCGGCAAACCAGGACCTCACAAAATTCAGGGAATCGGTGCCAACTTCATTCCTGAGATTCTGGATCAGGAGATCTACGACGAGATCATTCACATTGAGAATGATGATGCGTTCGAAACGGCTCGCCAGGTGGCGAAGGAAGAGGGCATTCTGTCCGGTATTTCTTCCGGTGCAGCGATTCGTGCAGGTCTGCAAGTAGCCAAACAGCTGGGTGCAGGCAAACGTGTCGTTGTCATCGTGCCAAGTAACGGCGAACGTTACCTAAGCACACCACTTTACAACTTCGAAGGTTAAGAGTAACCAAGATGAAACTGATCCTCCTTGCCCACATGATGGGTAGGGAGGATTTTTTGCTGAATGCTTTTAAAAGGGGCGGCGCTTTAGTATACTATCAGACAATAGAACTAGCGACAGATGGAGGGCGGCTAACCGCGATGACACACCTGATGACAACATACGCCGACTGGACAGAGTGGGCCGGACAAGGATGGACCATGATGCCTTACATAATTAAGTCGGATGAGGGGCCGGTTCATGGCGGTTTACCGTTAACGTGGGAAGCAGCTTGGCACGAGGCTTCGCCTTATGCAATGGTGCTGGAGAATGGGAAGGGTGGAAGATATACCTTTCTGGGGCTGCACCCGGTATCCGTTATTTCAGGCAAAGGTCATGAAGCGGTCATTCATGATTTGAAAAAGGGATCAACATCGACGGTCTCGGGTAAGCCGCTGGACGTGTTACAAAGGTGGCTAACTCCGTACAACGCTCCCAAAGTTAACGGTGCTCCGGACTTTGGTGGGGGAAGCGCAGGTTATCTCAGCTATGACGTAGCGAGGTCCCTGGAGAAACTGCCAACCTTGGCTGAAGATAAACCGGCCCTGCCGGATTATTGGTGGATGCGCTTTGAGGAGATCTGGGCATATGATCATGAACAAGAAGCGCTGTATTGCATGGTTCATCTGCCGTTAAGAGCCGAGCCGGACGAGGCATATCTTCAAAACTTATATGCAGAGGCTGAAGTACGTGCAGAGGCCATGCGGCAGCGCTGGTTGTATATTCTGGGCTTTGCACAGGCGGAAGAGCAGCAGCAGGCATTGGAGCATCGCAGCATGCATTTGCATCTGGCTCAGCAGCAGGAAGACACTGATAGGGAAACAGAGGGCTGGCAGACTTCTTTTCCTCAACAGGACTTTGAACAGGCTGTACGCACAGTGCAAGAGTATATCCGGCAAGGTGACGTGTTTCAGGTGAACCTTTCCCTGCGGCAGGAGAAGCCGATTCAATCCAGTGCAGAGCACATTTACGAATGGCTGCGCCTTGTGAACCCATCGCCTTATATGGGAATGCTTCGCAGTCCGGACTTCCAGCTCGTGAGCGGTTCGCCGGAGCTGCTTGTCAAAGTAAACAATGGCAAGGTCAGTGCACGTCCAATCGCAGGTACACGGAGAAGAGGCCGTAATGAGGCAGAGGATGAGGCAATGGCGGCTGAGCTGCTGAACAGTGAGAAGGAACGGGCCGAACATATTATGCTGGTCGATCTGGAACGGAATGATATTGGAAGAATCGCAGCCTATGGTTCGGTTCATGTACCTGAACTCATGACCATCGAGAAGTATTCGCATGTGATGCATTTGGTTTCCCAGGTGGAGGGCAGACTGGCAGATGGTTTATCTGTATTTGATGTCATTGCAGCCACGTTTCCTGGTGGAACGATTACCGGTGCACCCAAGGTGCGGACGATGGAAATTATCGAGGAGCTTGAGCCCGTCCGCCGAGGTCCGTATACAGGATCAATCGGGTGGATCGACTACAGTGGAAATATGGAGCTGAATATCGTCATTCGGACACTGGCCATCAAGAACGGTACTGGTTATGTACAAGCTGGAGCGGGTATTGTCATTGATTCCGATCCGTATCGGGAGTACAGGGAGTGCCGGAACAAGGCGAGAGCCATGATGAGGGCCGTGAATTATAGTGAGGAAGCGGAAGCAGTAGCAGTAGCGGTCAAACAAAAATAAACAATGCAACCGTCTCTGTATAGACGGAAGAAGAGGAGGAACAAGGATATGATACTGGTCATCGACAATTACGATTCCTTCACGTACAACCTGGTTCAATATCTGGGTGAACTGGGAGAGACGGTGGAGGTCCGCCGGAATGATGAGATTGATCTGGCAGGCATTGAGGCAATGGCACCTGATCATATTTTGATCTCCCCTGGACCATGTACTCCGAATGAAGCGGGCATCAGTTTGGCTGTCATTGATCACTTCAAGGGCAGCATTCCGATCTTTGGTGTTTGTCTAGGACATCAGGCTATCGGACAAGCCTTTGGAGGTAACGTCATTCGTGCTGATCGTATGATGCATGGCAAGACTTCGGAGATGCATCATAACGGAACATCCGTATTCGCAGGACTGCCTTCCCCATTCACAGCAACCCGCTATCACTCCCTCATTGTGGAGCGCAGCACTCTGCCGGATTGCCTGGAGATTACAGCTGAGACGGCAGAAGGCGAAATTATGGGACTGCGTCATAAGGAGTTCGCCATTGAAGGTGTGCAGTTCCATCCGGAATCAATCATTACGGATCATGGTCATCAGATGCTGCGCAACTTTCTGTCTCAGAAGGTGAAGGTATAGGCATGCAATACGCCGCGATAAACGGAAATGTAGTCCATATGGCGGCAGCCGTGGTTCCGGTGACGGATCACGGCTTTTTGTACGGACTTGGGTTGTTTGAGACCTTTCGGACGTACCAGGGTGTTCCCTTTTTACTGGAGCGTCATTTGGAACGAATGGCAGCAGGGTGTGCGGAGCTTGGTATTCCATTTACCACTACAACACAAGAAGTGATGGACTGGATCAACCGTCTGCTGCAGGCAAACGAGCTTCAGGATGCATATGTGCGCTACACGATTTCGGCGGGTGAAGCTGCGCTTGGCCTTCCCTCCGGGGATTATGAGAGCCCTAATCATATTGTATTTGCAAAAGCATTACCTGAGCCCTCCCCATCTCTATATGAGAGAGGCAAATTGCTTCAGTGCCTATCGACAGTGCGCAACACACCTGAAGGAAATATACGATTCAAATCGCTGCATTACATGAACAGCATCCTTGCCAAGCGGGAGTTGAACGGTTACGGGGAGAGGGCTCAGGGAGCAGAAGGCCTGCAATTAACCCGGGACGGACATGTAGCTGAAGGTATTGTCAGCAATATATTCTGGGTTAGGCATGGCAACCTCTATACGCCGTCCATTGAGACAGGAATTTTACCAGGCATCACACGAGCGGTAGTCCTGGAACTTGCAGCTCATATGGGAGCTGCCTGTAATGAAGGGTTGTACTTTTGGGATGAGCTGCAGGAAGCAGATGAGATATTTTTGACAGGATCGGTTGCAGAGCTTGTCCCGGTTAGCACTTTACGAGGGCAGGACGGAAACGAAACGATAATCAGTAACGGACATATCGGCCCGGTTACAGCGGCACTTCTGGGTATGTACCGGCAGAAAGCGGGGTATACTTCATGACACTCACACCAGTCATATATGAACGGAACTATTCATGGGGGCCAGCACAATTGAAGCTTGGCACACGGACACAGATTATGGGCATTCTGAATGTTACACCGGATTCTTTCTCTGATGGAGGACGGTATACTCAGGTAAAACAGGCAGTTGCCCATGCGATACAGATGATGGAGGATGGTGCCGATCTGATTGATATCGGCGGTGAATCCACACGGCCAGGTTCCGAAGCTGTCGGTGCCGAGGAGGAGCTCAGCCGAATCATTCCTGTAATCGAAGCGTTGCGGCAGGAGGCTCCGCACATTCCGATATCGGTAGATACCTATAAGGCGGAAGTTGCCCGCCAGGCCATTCTTGCGGGTGCCCACATTATTAACGATGTATGGGGAGCCAAGGCAGACCCGGATATGGCACGCACTGCTGCAGAACTGGGATGTCCTCTCATTTTAATGCACAATCGACCAGAACGGGATTACACAGATTATCTGAAAGATGTGGTTCGAGACCTGCAGGAAAGTATCCAAATTGTATTGCAGGCTGGAGTACACCAGAATCAGATTATTCTTGACCCTGGTATTGGCTTTGTGAAGGATCTTACGGAAAATCTGACGCTCATGTCATCCCTTGGGCTGCTTAACGAGATGGGGTATCCCGTCCTGCTGGCAACTTCACGGAAACGATTCATTCAGAACACCCTTCAGGTGCAGGCCAATGATACAGTGGAAGGGACAGCTGCAACGGTTGCATTCGGCATAGCCCAAGGCTGCCAGATGGTGCGGGTTCATGATGTGAAGCCGATCCGGCGGACGGCGGATATGTGTGATGCCATGTTATATGCCTCTCCGGGTCTGCGGAGGAAATAAATCGAGCGGGTATGGATGACCCGTGCGGTAGAAGCGCAGCGTTTTGCATGAGGTAACGAACGATCTTAGTGACACACAATCTCAACATTATAGAAGGCGGGCGGATATTATGGACAGAATGGTATTGCATCGAATGGAGTATTACGGATATCATGGCGTTTTTGCAGAAGAACGGAAGCTGGGACAGCGCTACTACATCGATCTGGAGCTGGATATGGACCTGGGGGAAGCGGGACGTACCGATGATCTGACCAAAACGGTTAATTATGCAGAGATCCATGAACTTGTAAAACATATCGTTGAAAATAAATCATTCCAGTTAATTGAAGCTTTGGGCGAACATATTGCATCTTCTTTACTGGACACTTATACTATTATCAATGCACTGACAGTTAAGGTGACGAAGCCGCATCCGCCGTTTGATATTCATTTTGAGGGCGTAACTGTAGAGCTTCGCCGCACAAGAAAGTGAGAACCGATCATGATCGCACATTCGACCTCTGAATATTCAGAGGCTTATATTGCTTTAGGGGCCAATTTGGGTGACCGGGAACAGACGCTGCTTGAAGCGTTAACGTTACTGGATGCACACCCTAATATAGTAGTCCTGCGCTGCTCATCACTATATGAAACAGAACCTGTAGGGTACGTAGATCAGCCTTCGTTCCTGAATATGGCGGCTGCTGTACAGACGAATCTTGCACCCGAGCAGCTGCTCACCGAATTGCTTGAAGTTGAGAACCGGCTTGGGCGAGTTCGCGATATTCGCTGGGGTCCTCGAACGGTAGATCTCGATTTGCTGTGGATGGATGGAGAGAGCCGGGATACTGAATTGCTTCAACTACCGCATCCACGGATGGGAGAACGGGCTTTTGTGCTTGTTCCATTGTCAGATATCGTACCTGAAGGCGAGCTTTCAGGCTTGTATACCTATGTACACACATCGTTGTCTGTACTGGATGGAAAGGATGGAATACAGCTTTGGAAAACGTGCAACTGGCGAACCGAATCCGGGCCTTTCGGAAGCTGAAGGGTATGACACAACAGGAACTTGCCGCGGAGACTGGCATATCGCTGGCCATTCTGGGTACGATTGAACGGGGAAACCGCAAGGTATCCGAACAGGAGCTGAATCGCATAGCGAGCGTACTGAGCATCAGCATTGAAGAATTACAGGGCAAATAGAAAGACTTCACTGTCATCATGAATTATACAACTGGTTTCACGAAGACAATTATCGTTAATCGTTTATAGTATACAGCACAACATAACCGGGATTCATGCAAGAAAGAATCTGTGGTAATTAGAAGGAGCGAAACAATAGAATGCTGAAAATCGGTGGCATTGAAATGAAAAACCAGGTCGTACTTGCGCCGATGGCTGGCGTTTGTAATCCGGCTTTTCGTCTGATCGCAAAAGAATTCGGAACAGGCCTTGTATGTGCGGAGATGGTGAGTGGCAAAGCCATCGTGCATGGCAACAAGCGTACACGTGAGATGCTGTTTGTAGATGAGCGTGAGAAACCGCTGAGCCTGCAAATTTTTGGGGGCGACCGTCAAGCACTTGTAGAAGCTGCCAAAATTGTGGACAAAGAAACTAACGCAGATATCATCGACATCAACATGGGCTGCCCTGTGCCAAAAGTGACGAACTGCGATGCGGGTGCACGTTGGTTGCTTGATCCGAACAAAATCTACGATATGGTATCCGCTGTAGTGGACGCGGTTGAGAAGCCAGTGACCGTCAAGATGCGTATCGGTTGGGATAACGAGCACATCTACGTAGTTGAGAATGCACTTGCGGTTGAACGTGCTGGCGGACAGGCGGTAAGTGTGCACGGCCGTACACGTGAGCAGCTCTACACAGGTACTGCTGACTGGTCGCACATTAAAAATGTCAAAGAAGCTGTCTCCATCCCGGTGATCGGGAATGGAGATGTATCTTCACCGGAAGATGCCCGTCGCATGCTGGATGAAACGGGTTGTGACGGAGTCATGATCGGCCGCGCCGCACTGGGTAATCCCTGGATGCTGTATCGTACCATTCAATACTTGAGTTCCGGGGAATTACTTCCCGATCCGAGCGCAGAAGAGAAAATCCGTGTTGCCATCCTCCATATGGACCGTCTGATTGCTCTGAAGAACGAAGCAGTAGCGGTGAAGGAGATGCGTAAACATCTGGCTTGGTACCTGAAAGGATTAAAAGGTTCTGCTCGCATCAAGGACGTTATCATGGAAGGAACGAGACGTGATGAGATGGTGCAAATCCTGGAGAACTTTGTAGGCCAGCTTCACAATGAAGAGTACAATGATGCAGAATCGGCTGTAGTCGAAAATGCATCCTGATCCTGTCCTGTAAAACGTTTACAGATACAAGGGGTGTAACATTGACTTTTCGAGACCGTTACCCTATAATTTCTCAGTATAAATTCGCCATGTGCGTTATAAGGCTAGTGCATCAGGAGGAACGTTCTGTTTCTCCGGAGAACTTCATATAGTTTTGAAGATATATGCGGTCGGAGCTCTGTAATCAGCATGGGTTCCGTTGCCGTGCAATCAAATTATTCCCATGACAGGAGAATCGGTTGAGATGAGCGATAAGGAAGTTATCCTTACACAAGAGGGACTCAAGAAGCTGGAAGAAGAACTGGAAACACTGAAATCGGTTAAGCGCCGCGAAGTGGCTGAACGGATCAAAGTAGCCATCGGGTATGGCGATATCAGTGAAAACTCCGAATACGAAGACGCGAAGAATGAGCAGGCCTTTATTGAAGGTCGTATCATCACTCTGGAGAAAATGCTCCGGAATGCGCGGATTATCAACAGCGATGAGATTGATACCGATGCGGTAAGCGTAGGTGCAACCGTTACTGTAGAAGATCTGGAATTCGGAGACATTACAGAGTACACGATCGTAGGTACCGCGGAATCCAATCCGCTTCAGAACAAAATATCGAATGAAAGCCCTGTTGGAAAAGCCATTTTGGGTAAGAAAAAAGGTACTGTTGTTGACGTAAGCGTACCAGCTGGCGTAATTCAATATAAAATTGTAGATATTAAGAAGCAATAGTTATTGTATTGTAATGAAGCAGTCGGGCACTGAGACAAAAGCTTCCTTAGGGAAGCTTTTTTCAACATTTGAGGAAGAACACATCTGAGGATGTCTGCAATGTAAATAAGGAGATGAATATAGATCATGACGGATGAAGTCTTGAATCAGGAAACCGAACTTAGCGAGCTTTTGCAAATTCGCCGCGACAAATTGGACGAGCTCCGCAAATTGGGAATCGACCCTTTTGGCCAAAAATACGTACGTACCGAAGAAGCCGGTTCTATTCTGAAGAAGTATGAAACACTGACCAAGGAAGAGCTGGAAGAGAAGCAGATCGAAGTCAGTATTGCCGGACGGATTATGGCGAAGCGGGGAATGGGTAAGGCAAGCTTTGCACATATTCAGGACCTGAGCGGCAGAATCCAGATCTATGTTCGTCAGGATACGGTATCTGAGGACAAGTTTGCGGCTTTCAGCCTGCTTGATCTTGGTGATATTGTAGGTGTTAGCGGGGTTGTCTTCAAAACCAAAACCGGTGAGACGTCTGTAAAAGTCAAGGATCTGGAAGTGCTGTCCAAATCACTCTACCCGCTTCCGGATAAATATCATGGTCTCACGGATGTAGAACTGCGTTATCGTCAGCGCTATGTTGACCTGATCATGAACCCTGAAGTACAACAGACCTTCATTACACGTTCCAAGATCATTCAGTCGATGCGCCGTTATTTGGACTCCCTTGGCTATCTTGAGGTGGAAACTCCTACGCTGCACAGCATCGCTGGTGGTGCCGCTGCCCGTCCATTCATTACGCATCATAATGCGCTCGACATGGAGCTGTACATGCGTATTGCGATTGAGCTTCACTTGAAACGTCTGATCGTAGGCGGCCTGGAAAAGGTATATGAAATCGGCCGTGTATACCGGAATGAAGGGATGTCAACACGTCATAACCCTGAGTTCACCATGATTGAGTTGTATGAGGCTTATGCTGATTATAAAGATATCATGCAGTTGACTGAGAATTTGGTTGCCCATATTGCACAGGAAGTGCTGGGTACACAGGTTATCCAATATGCGGATTATCAAGTGGACCTTACACCACAATGGCGCCGAGTAACCATGGTAGACGCAGTTAAAGAAGTTGTCGGTGTGGACTTCTCCGTGCATATGACAGATGAAGAAGCTCACCGTCTCGCAAAAGAACACAAGGTTCCAGTTGAACCGCACATGACGTTTGGTCATATTCTGAACGCATTCTTCGAACAGTTTGTTGAAGAAACACTGATTCAACCGACGTTCATTATGGGACATCCGGTTGAAATTTCTCCACTGGCGAAGAAAAGTGATGTAGATCCGCGCTTCACAGACCGCTTTGAGCTGTTTATCGTTGGACGCGAGCACGCCAATGCCTTTACCGAGTTGAATGATCCAATTGATCAGCGCCAACGCTTTGAGGCACAGCTGCTTGAGAAAGAGCATGGAAACGATGAAGCACATGAAATGGATGACGACTTCATCCGTGCCCTGGAATACGGTATGCCACCAACAGGCGGATTGGGTATCGGGATTGATCGCCTGATCATGCTGCTGACCAATTCGCCGTCGATTCGTGACGTACTGCTCTTCCCACACATGCGTCCACGTACGCAAGAGTAAATAAGGAACGTATAACACGTCCATAATAGAAGAGGAACCTGCCGTTAGTTTAATACTGGGGCAAGTTCCTCTTTAGGTTTACATAGGTTGCTTTAATGCTTTAGATGGTTCCTTGGTTGGATTGATTGGATTGTATTATGTTAAAAGAGGTGTCCATCATGAAATTCAGGCTGTACATTGCCAAATTTCTGTCACCCCCACTTATTTTGGTTGGCGGTTTCCTGCTGATTATTGCCATTGGCACCGTCTTGCTGATGCTGCCCATTTCGAACCGAAGCGGTGAGCATTTGGCGTTCATTGATGCGTTATTTACAGCGACTTCAGCAGCGTGTGTGACCGGACTCGTCGTTGTGGATGTAGGAACAACATTTAATCTGTTGGGGCAGATTGTTATCATGGTGCTCATGCAGCTTGGCGGACTCGGATTCATGACCATTGCAACGCTGTTTGCGCTTGTGCTAGGTAAACGGATTTCCCTGAAGGACAGGCTGCTTCTGAAAGAGGCGATTAATGCAGACAGCATGGAAGGCATTGTACGGATCATCCGCAAGGTGTTGATCTTTTCCTTTACCATTGAGGGAGTGGCTGCTGTGATTCTGGCGCTGCGCTGGGCAGCGGAAATGCCTTTAGGACAAGCTGCATACTATGGCATATTCCACTCGGTTTCCTTGTTTAATAATGGTGGATTTGATCTGTTTGGTAATAGCTTTCAGTATTATACGGGGGATTTGCTGTTTAATCTGACTGCTTCTGTACTAGTTATATCGGGCGGACTTGGCTTTGTGGTCCTGAATGACTTATTTGAATATCACAAACGCCGCCGTTTATCCCTACAGTCGAAGTTGGTGCTCTCTGTGTCGGGTGCACTGATTGGGATTGGAGCCCTGGTGCTCTTTATCTTTGAATTCACCAATGGACATACGCTGGCTTCGCTTAGCTGGCCTGAAAAGATCTATGCCTCCATCTTCCAGTCGGTTTCCACACGTTCATCCGGAACAAGTTCGATTGATATTACGCAGATGAGACAAGCTACCCAGTTTTTCTTCATTTTGCTGATGTTTATCGGTGCATCACCGGGCTCAACCGGCGGTGGGATTAAGACAACAACGTTCCTGATTATGATTGGAGCGGTATACGCCATGATTCGCGGTAATAAGGATATTGTGTTTTTCCGTCATCGTGTTCCGAAGGAACTCCTTATGAGAGCGTTGACCATCATAATGGTCTCGTTAATTATCTTCATGGTGGTGGTGATGCTCCTGCTTACGACAGAGGATGCGCCATTCCTTCCACTGATGTTTGAAGCTGCTTCGGCAATCGGCACGGTCGGTTTGTCGGTAGGAGTGACTCCTGAGTTAACGGATGCGGGGAAAATCATTATCTCCTTTACCATGTTTATTGGACGGATCGGACCATTAACCATTGCATATGCGCTTCGTCCGCGCAAAGAGAAGAAGTTATATCGTCATCCGGAGGGTCGCATTATCATCGGATAAACAAAAAAACCGTCAGACATTCGGGCTAACTCCTGTTATCAAAAGGGGTCAGCTTCAGAGTGACTGTCGGTTTTCTGTGTTTTTGCAGGACTAACACTCAACTTATGCAATAGTCTACTGCAATGAGACTGCTGGGGGTGCTAATCATGCCCTCGACATAATGAAGCAAGATGTAAAGAGAGAATATCCTCCATGACCTTGGCAGTCACCTGATCAGGACGAAGGACGGCATGAATGGCCAAACCATCCACCAGGGCATACAAACGTTCTATTTCAAGTTCCCTATCGAGATCAGCCCGAGAGAGCTCAAGTTTATCGAGGTACATAATTACGGTAGCCACAGCTTGTCTGAGTTCATCATATACTTTATCGGCAAGCTCTTTGAGAGCTGGGTCAGTTTTGGACTTGGCTGTAAAAGCATACCACACCTCCATCTCAGCCAATTTTTCGTCCGTGCTAGGCATGAATTCAAGCAGCAAACGTTTCATGTTGTCCATGGGAGAACCGTTGAATGACATCTGCTGAATTCGGCTCGATACCCGTTCGGATACCAGATTCATTGCATATAGGAGTAATTCGGATTGGGTTGAGAAATAGTGACGCATAGAACCGGCGGAAATTCCCGCTTCTTCAGCAATATTCCGTACAGATGCCTGCTCCATCCCATCTCTTCGAATGATGCGCCAAGCTGCTTCAGCAACAAGCAGACGCTGTTTATCATGATCTACTATTTTAGGCATATACGAATTATATCATGGTTGCTTAATATAATACAAATGTGCTAAATTATATTTAATACATTTGTATTATAAAAGGAGGGGTTACTTTGATCGCCTATTTTATTATAGGATGCGAGATTGCCTTTTGGGTTTTTGTTGCTGCTGGATTAAGTGTAAGGTATTTGCTCGGAATGAAGCGGCTGGGGATGACATTGCTGATGGCAACGCCCATTATCGATCTATTGTTATTAGTGGCTACCGTTATGGATCTGCAGCGAGGTGCTACGGCAAGTATGGTCCATGGAATAGCAGCCATATATATAGGAGTCAGTATCGCTTATGGTCATCAGATGATTGCATGGGCAGATCGATATTTTCTATTCTGGTTCAAGGGCGGGGAGAGTCCGCGCAGCAGGAAGGCGTACGGAAGGGAACATGCAAGTAAGGAACGGAGTGGATGGTTTCGACACCTGGCGGCCTATATCATAGGAACTGCATTCTTACTGGGGATGACTTGGTGGATTGGTGATGCAAATCGCACAGAAGCGTTCATTAATATCGTTAGAGTTTGGGGGATTGTGCTGGTCATCGATTTTGTAATTAGCTTCAGCTATAGCTTGTGGCCAAGAAAGGTGCCTGCGAAGAAAGTAAAGTGAAATGAGATAAAGAATTAAGTAAGCACTAGCGTACATTCAAAGCAGTTATGAGGCATGCATGTGTTATGGGTAATAAGCTGAAGTATATGCATGCCCATTGATGTAGCGGTTGATGAAGCTGTGACAATGAAGGTTTGTATAGAGACGTTGATCTGTCATAAATACCTAGTATAGTTTTATAACTTTTTTTGAAAAAGTACTTGCATAAAAAAACTGTACATGGTATATTCTAATTCCGGCCAAGAAAACACAAGAAACACGGTGCGGTAAGCAAACCAAATAAGCTTCGAAAGAAACTTAAAAAAAGTGCTTGCTAAATTGGTTCGGAT
>NZ_JBFOLB010000013.1:0-63407 GCF_047246825.1 Paenibacillus xylanilyticus
CGAACACGACCGTTAAGCCCTCTAGCGCCGATGGTACTTGGACCGAAGGGTCCTGGGAGAGTAGGACGCTGCCAAGCAAAGAACCACTGCCGATGTAATTCGGTGGTGGTTTTTATTTGTTTATTTTTCTTGCTGTATGCTTTATTTATAACACAGCTATATATGAATATATGTTCTTACAAGGAGATGCGTGTGCATCTCTTATTTGACTTTGTACCACACCTCTGACACACTCATAGAAGATACATACATCACATATTGGAACAGAAGTTGAATCGCTTACTATTCTAGAGAACGGGGTGCAGAACGACATGGAAATTCGCAAGTTGACCGTAGATGATTTTGAAGCCAGTATTGCGCTCTCCCAGTACGCTTTTCAGTATGTATTGAGTGAGGAACGCAAAGAGAAACAGCGGCATCGCTTCACTTTGCAGGATATCTGGGGAGTCTATGAGGAAGGCGAGTTGGGTGCCAAGCTTCACATCATTCCTTTTCAAACGTATATTCATGGCAGGTCATTCGAGATGGGTGGCATAGCGGGTGTAGCCACTTGGCCAGAGTATCGTCGCAAGGGTTGGGTAGCGGGTCTTTTAAGGCATGCGCTGGAAGAAATGAACCGGAACAAACAAAGCGTTTCGTTCCTGCACCCGTTTTCTTTTGCCTTTTACCGCAAGTATGGATGGGAAACCTACATTGAATATAAAAAATATAAAGTAGCTACCGCGCATTTGCCTGCGAAAAAGGCTACACCCGGTACCATCCGGCGTGGAGAGCCAGGCCTTGCTGTGCTGAAGGAAGTTTACAGCGCTTATGCGGAGCGTTATAACGGAACCCTAATCCGTGATGATGCGTGGTGGGAGAACTCGGTGCTCACAGATGGAACGAGCCAGAAGGCAGTGTATCAGGATGAAGCAGGCCAAGCTCAAGGCTATCTTTTGTATGAGGTTAAAGAACGCAAGTTTGCCATCGATGAGATGATTTATCTCAATGAAGAAGCCAGACAGGCACTCTGGACCTTTATTTCGAACCATGATTCGATGATTGATGAGGTCACATTGCAGGCACCAGCCAGTGATACACTTGCATTCCAACTGGATAACCCACGGATACAGCAGGAGATCGTACCTTACTTCATGGCACGCATCGTGAGTGTGGAGCAGTTCATTTCGCAGTATCCTTTTGCGAGCCAGGACTCACCGGTGCAGATTAATCTTCAGGTAGAGGATGCGCATGCTCCCTGGAACGAGGGGGTATGGCAGCTGAATGTAGCGATGAATGGTACGGCCTCCATATGGAAAACATCCGAACCTGTCTTGGAAGATCAGACGCTTAAGGTCGACATCCAAGCACTTACAGCGATGCTTATGGGATATCGCAGACCTACAGAGATGGCACGGATGGGCCGAATTGATGGTCCTGCGGAAGTAATTAGTGCACTGGAACACGCGATTCCTGAACGGGAAACCTATTTGCTTGATTTTTTCTAAGTTCATTCCAGATACTTATATGTAAGTCGATAACATCGATTCTGCCCCCTTTCAACCTTTATAGAGAAACCGCGCTACAGTAAGACAAATGAACTTCTCCAGCTGTTTTGGAGAGGTTTTTTTGTGTCCGGGGAATATTTCGTGTAAAATCGTAAAAAATGAATAGTGACCCCACTTGGCAAAACCACAAAATATGCTATAATGTATATAAAGTCAAAGAAAGTCAAAGTCAACTGAAGGTTTAATACTTACGTAGCTTTCTTTCTGCAATCCGGTGATCACATCTTTAATGCCACATCTAAAGAATCATCGGAAAGAGGCAATATCAAAGGACCTTCGTGCGTCCTTGCTCTCCCGAATAAACCGGAGGAATTCAAGATTCGCTGTTTCCCTGATTGGTTAAATGGGTTGAGAAGGTGTACTCTGTGGGGGCGTGTGGGTCCTTATTGACTTAACGTTTCAGACAGTGGAGGATGAGTGGATGCGTAATATCTCTGATATTATCGAACAATATCTGAAGAGTATTTTGCATGAAAGTCCCGAAGGAATGGTTGAAATTCAGCGCAATGATCTCGCAGATCAATTCTCATGCGTACCATCCCAGATCAACTATGTAATTAGCACACGTTTTACCCTTGAAAAAGGGTACCTGGTCGAGAGCAAACGTGGCGGTGGTGGTTATGTCCGCATTCAGCGGATTGAATTGCCGGCTCACTCTGCTCTGCATAATCATTTGCACCATAGTATCGGGGATGAGATTGGACAGACAGCTGCCGAAGGTCTGATTTATCAACTGGAAGAAGCACGTTTTCTGAGTAAACGGGAAGCCGGCTTAATGCGTGCAGCTGTATCAAGAGAAATTTTATTGGTCAAACTTCCTTACCGGGATCAAATTCGTGCCAGAATGTTAAAGGCGATGTTAATATCTTTGCTCGGTAAATGAAAACTATCGGGATCAAGGAGGTACATCATAAATGCTGTGCCAAGAATGCGACAAACGTCCGGCTACACTTCACTTTACGAAAATCGTGAATGGAGAGAAGACGGAATTCCATATTTGTGAGTCATGTGCCCGTGAAAAGGGAGAAATGATTCCTGGAACAACAGGAGGATTTTCCATTCATAATCTGTTGTCCGGGTTGCTTGATTTTGAACCCAAGAATGGGAATGCGGGGGCACCCCCTGCTCAAGCCCTTCGTTGTGAAGAGTGCGGCATGACTTACTCACAGTTTAGCAAAATCGGCCGGTTCGGCTGCAGTTCTTGTTATAAATATTTTGACAGTCGTTTGGATCCTTTATTTAAAAGAGTCCACGGCAGTACAACCCATGTAGGCAAAGTACCTGCACGTGCCGGAGGACGCATCAAGGTGAAACGGCAGATTGCCGACCTGAAACGTGATCTTCAGGAGAGTATCGCCCAAGAAGAATTTGAAGAGGCTGCTCAGATTCGTGACCAGATCAGGGAACTTGAAAAAGAAATAGCCCAGGAGTAAAGTTTGCCATGAGTAGGAGGGATGCGTAATGCCTAATCTGCGTTTTACAGAGAAGGCGCTCAGCGACTGGATGCGCAGTGATGCGGCTGATTCCGAAATCGTCATTAGCAGCCGTGTCCGGATCGCACGCAACCTGCAGCATTATCCGTTTCCGATGCTGGCTTCCAATGAGCAATCGGAAGAAGTGCTGAATAAGCTGAGCGAAGTACTTCAATATGATGACGTTCATGCCTTTGGAGATTTCCACACCTTGGATTTGATGGATATTGATGATCTCGACAAGCGGGTGCTGGTGGAGAAACATTTGATCAGCCCCAGTCTTGTGAATGAATCCAAAAATGGTGCGGTCATTCTCAGTGAGGATGAATCCGTCAGTATTATGATAAATGAAGAAGACCATCTTCGTATCCAATGCCTCTATCCGGGGTTCCAGGTCAAAGAAGCCTGGGAGAAAGCTTCCGCCATAGACGATGCTTTTGAAGCGCATGTGGACTATGCTTTTGATGACCGCAGAGGATACTTGACCAGCTGTCCTACCAATGTAGGTACAGGTGTGAGAGCATCTGTCATGATGCATTTGCCCGCTCTGGTGATGACACAGCAGATTGGACGTATTCTGACCGCTGTTTCTCAAGTAGGGTTAACCGTCCGTGGAATCTACGGTGAAGGCAGCGAGGCGATGGGCAACCTTTTCCAGATCTCCAATCAGATTACGCTTGGACAGACGGAACAAGAGGTTATCGACAATCTGCACGGCGTAGTGCAGCAGATTATTGAGCATGAACGTACTGCCAGAGAGCGGTTAATTTCCGACTCCAAACTGCGGATTACCGATAGAGTGATGCGATCGTATGGAATTTTGTCGCACGCAGCTATCATGGACTCCAAGGAAGCCGCACAGCGTCTCTCTGATGTTCGCCTTGGTGTGGATCTGGGCTTGTTGAATGGCTTGTCCATCACCGTAATGAATGAGTTGAATGTGATGACCCAGCCAGGGTTTCTGCAGAAAACATTCGGGGAAGATATGCGCACAGATGAGCGTGACATCTACCGGGCTCAGTTGATTCGTGATACGATCAATTCAGCCAGTCAATCCCAGTAGTTCCATTTGGATTGAACTGTCCTAAGGTTTCATGCCGCTTCTGCGGCTTTTATATAACGAGCATTTCCATAAATGCTGAATGATTTTATTCGCAGCACGGCTGCAGACAAAAATGATATGAAGAATACGGCGGGATCATTATTAGGCCCCCGTTTTATCCAAAACCATGGAGGTGCAGGAGATATGATGTTTGGAAGATTTACGGAACGGGCCCAAAAGGTGCTCGCACTCGCGCAGGAAGAAGCTGTCCGTCTCGGTCATAATAACATCGGTACTGAGCACATTTTGCTCGGCCTCATTCGTGAAGGCGAAGGCATTGCAGCCAAAGCACTGATCGGCTTGGGACTCGGATTGGAAAAAATTCAGGATGAAGTAGAAACGCTGATTGGCCGCGGCCAGGAGCAGCCTACCAACATTGCATATACGCCTCGTGCGAAAAAAGTAATTGAATTGTCTATGGATGAGGCTCGCAAATTGGGTCACACCTATGTAGGCACAGAGCACATTTTGCTCGGATTGATTCGTGAAGGCGAAGGTGTTGCTGCACGTGTGCTCAATAACCTTGGCATCAGCTTGAACAAAGCACGTCAACAAGTGCTGCAATTGCTTGGCAGCAGTGAGGCTGTATCCAGTCATAACGGAACACCTGCTAATGTAAGCACGCCAACACTGGACAGTCTGGCACGTGACCTTACCGCTTACGCGAAGGAAAACAACCTGGATCCGGTGATCGGCCGCAGCAAGGAAATCGAACGTGTCATTCAGGTGCTGAGCCGTCGTACCAAGAACAATCCGGTATTGATCGGTGAACCCGGTGTAGGTAAAACGGCAATTGCCGAAGGTCTGGCACAGAAAATCATCGCTAACGAAATTCCGGAAACATTGCGCGACAAACGGGTTATGACCCTGGATATGGGTTCTGTTGTGGCCGGAACGAAGTATCGTGGTGAATTTGAGGATCGTTTGAAAAAAATCATGGATGAGATTCGTCAAGCGGGTAACATTGTCCTCTTCATCGACGAATTGCACACCTTGATCGGTGCAGGCGGAGCAGAAGGGGCCATTGATGCTTCGAACATTCTGAAACCGGCTCTGGCCCGTGGAGAACTGCAATGCATCGGTGCAACAACACTGGATGAATATCGCAAATATATTGAGAAGGATGCCGCACTGGAGCGTCGTTTCCAACCGATTACAGTAGATCAGCCTTCTCCGGAAGAAGCAATTCAAATCCTGCACGGTTTGCGTGATCGTTACGAGGCGCATCACCGCGTGAAAATTACGGACGAAGCTATTGTACAGGCGGTTAAATTGTCTGATCGCTACATCACAGACCGTTTCCTGCCAGACAAAGCGATTGACCTGATTGATGAAGCGGGTTCCAAAGTAAGATTGAACTCATACACTATCCCGCCAAACCTCAAACAACTGGAAAGCCGTCTTGAAGATATCCGTAAGGAAAAAGACGCAGCAGTTCAAAGCCAGGAGTTCGAAAAAGCAGCAGCTCTGCGCGATACGGAACAAAAAATCCGTGAAGAGCTGGATGTAACGAAGAACCAATGGAAAGAAAAACAAGGTCGCACGGATTCCGAAGTGACTCCTGAGGATATCGCACAAGTGGTAGCCAACTGGACAGGAATTCCGGTGAACAAATTGAAAGAAGAAGAGACACAACGATTGATGAACTTGGAGTCCATCCTGCATGAACGTGTCATTGGTCAGGATGAAGCGGTGAAATCGGTCAGCCGTGCGGTTCGTCGTGCACGCGCCGGATTGAAAGATCCGAAACGTCCGATGGGTTCATTTATCTTCCTCGGTCCTACTGGGGTAGGTAAAACCGAGCTGGCTCGTGCACTCGCAGAAGCCATGTTCGGAGATGAGAATGCAGTGATCCGAATCGACATGTCCGAGTATGGTGAGAAGCATTCGACTTCAAGACTCGTCGGAGCGCCTCCAGGATACGTTGGATACGAAGAAGGCGGTCAGCTGACAGAGAAAGTTCGCCGGAAACCATATTCCGTAGTCCTGCTTGACGAGATCGAAAAAGCACATCCGGAAGTGTTTAACATCCTGCTGCAAGTGCTTGAGGATGGTCGTCTGACAGATTCCAAAGGTCGTGTCGTAGACTTCCGTAACACCCTGATCATTCTGACATCCAACGTGGGTGCTGAAGCGATTAAAC
Organism: Paenibacillus xylanilyticus; assembly: GCF_047246825.1. Taxonomy (GTDB): domain Bacteria; phylum Bacillota; class Bacilli; order Paenibacillales; family Paenibacillaceae; genus Paenibacillus; species Paenibacillus xylanilyticus_B. The sequence goes on from NZ_JBFOLB010000013.1 coordinate 6,265, forward strand.
GTAACTCTACACTTGGTTTTACAGCTGTTGTGGACGCAGGTGCGGACTACGATAACATGAAAGGTAAAGTCATGGATGAGCTGAAGAAAAGCTTCCGTCCAGAGTTCCTTAACCGGATTGACGAAATTATCGTGTTCCACTCCCTTGAAGAGAAACATATTGCTGAGATTGTTTCCCTCATGAGTGAGGAGCTGCGGAAACGTCTGCGTGAATACGAAGTTGACTTCGAACTCACCGACAATGCCAAAGCCTTCCTGGCCAAAGCCGGCTTCGATCCTGCGTATGGTGCCCGTCCGCTTCGTCGGGCGATCCAGAAGCATATTGAAGACAAATTGTCTGAGGAATTGCTTACAGGTACTGTGACCAAAGGCGATTCATTGTTAATCGATGAAGAGAATGGCGCGCTTTCTGTAACCAAAAAGGACGTAGTCGTTCCTTCCAATGAAGAAATCGAAACAAAGTAAGTAAAGTTTTAACATGATTGAAAATGATCCTTTCCGGCTTCGGCCGGGGAGGATTTTTTGCTGTTCATGGAACATGTGTAAAGTTTACGATAATCCTTTACGAAAAATCTCAAACAATGGTAAACTTTTATTAACCCTGCACGTCAGGAAGTAAGGCAAAATTCGTCGAAAAATGCAAAATGCTGTTATAAAATAAATCTTAGGAGTGCTGAAGTGGCCAAAGTTAAAACCAAGTTTCAATGTACGGAATGTGGTTATGAAGCCCCAAAATGGTACGGCAAATGTCCGGGTTGTCAGTCATGGAATTCCATGGTGGAAGAAACGGAAACGGTTGTCAAAACTCAAGGGAGAAATTCCCCCCTCTTTGACAGTAAAGATAAACCCCTTCCCATCATAGATATAGATAGCGGTCAGGAACCGCGTGTACAGACTGGAATCGGAGAGCTGAACCGGGTATTGGGCGGCGGAATTGTTCCGGGTTCTCTCGTGCTGGTGGGCGGAGATCCGGGAATCGGAAAGTCAACGCTGATGCTGCAGACTTCTCATGCTCTAACACATTCAGGTTTGCGCGTGTTATATGTTTCGGGTGAGGAATCGGTGAAGCAAACCAAATTACGGGCTGACCGTCTGGATGCGCTCTCTCCTGAACTGTATGTGCTGTGTGAAACAAATATGGAACGTGTAGAGGAAGCGGTTGAGCAGATCCAGCCGCATTTTCTTGTCATCGACTCCATTCAGACGGTATATCTGCCAGAAGTCACCAGTGCACCCGGCAGTGTAGCGCAGGTAAGGGAATGTACTTCCCGGTTTATGCGCATCGCCAAAGGGCGAGGCATTGCAACCGTCCTTGTGGGGCATGTTACGAAAGAAGGGGCGATTGCCGGTCCGCGTATGCTGGAACATATGGTGGATTGTGTTCTTTATTTTGAAGGGGAACGACATCATACGTATAGATTGTTGCGTGCGGTGAAAAATCGTTTTGGCTCAACCAATGAGATTGGTATTTTCGAAATGGGTGAGGATGGATTGCGCGAAGTGGGCAACCCTTCTGAACTCTTTTTGTCCGAACGTCCGCTCGGTGTAGCGGGTTCTACCGTAGTCGCCAGTATGGAAGGCACAAGGCCTATGCTGGTTGAGCTGCAGGCACTCATCTCGGCGACTCATTTTCCATCTCCCCGTCGTATGGCAACAGGGATAGACCATCACAGGCTGAACCTGATTATCGCGGTGCTGGAGAAGCGGATGGGCATGTTTTTGCAAACACAGGACGCATACCTGAATGTAGCCGGAGGAGTGCGGCTCGATGAACCCGCTGTGGATTTGGCGGTTGCGGTGAGCATTGCATCCAGTTTGAGAGATGTGCCGACCAAGCCGGATGACGTCATTTTTGGCGAGATTGGTTTGACAGGTGAGGTTCGGGCCGTATCACGGGCTGAACAACGTGTGAAGGAAGCCGAAAAACTGGGCTTCAAGCGAGTCATTTTACCGGAGAAAAGCTTAAAGGGCTGGAAACATCCTCGCGGGATACAACTGATCGGTGTGAATACCGTGGCAGATGCACTAGCGGTTGCTTTAGATTAGGGGGCATACAAGATGAAAGATTCGAGCCAACTGGATAAGATGAATGAATTGTTGAGGCTGATCGCACCAGGTACACCTTTCCGCGAAGGTCTGGAAAACGTGCTGCGCGCCAAGACGGGGGCACTGCTTGTTGTAGGATACAGCCCTGAAGTTATGGAAGTCGTTGACGGGGGATTCTCGATTAATTGTGATTTTTCCCCCAACTATCTATATGAGCTCGCCAAAATGGACGGTGCCATTATTCTTAGCGAGGATTTAAAGCGTATTCTATATGCCAATACCCAGCTGATCCCGGACTCGTCCATCTCTTCCTCAGAGACAGGGATCCGTCATCGGACAGCAGAGCGGGTAGCCAAGCAAACGGGCAAATTGGTTGTATCGATATCGCAACGCCGGAATATTATTACCTTGTATCAGGGAACGCTTAGATATTCGCTGAAGGAAATCGGAGTTATTTTGACGAAGGCGAATCAGGCGATCCAAACACTTGAGAAATACAAAGCCGTACTGACACAATCCCTTACGAATCTAAGCGCCTCCGAGTTCGAAGAATTGGTTACAATCCCTGAGGTAGTGAATGTGATTCAGCGTACGGAAATGGTGATGCGCATCAAAACGGAAATTAAGCGCTACATCCATGAACTTGGGAATGAAGGGCGGCTGATCTCCATGCAGATGGAAGAATTGGTCGGAACAACGGAGGAAGAGGCGTGGTTGCTCTACAAGGATTATGCTCGGGACGACAGTGACGAGAAAATCCGCGAAATTATCGTGGGCCTCAAACGACTTTCGGATGATGAGTTGCTCGATGCACATCATATCGTTCGTCTGCTCGGCTATCCATCGTCGGCTGCCACTTCGGAAGATTCGGTTGCACCACGCGGATATCGGGTATTGAATAAGATACCACGTCTTCCAAATGTCATTATCCATAACCTGGTGGATCAATTTGAACAATTGCCTCATGTGATTATGGCAACGATTGAAGAGCTGGATGAAGTAGACGGTATTGGTGAGGTGCGTGCCCGGACAATTAAGGAAGGTCTGAAGCGTCTGCAGGAGCAGATGTTTATTGACAGACAAATGTAATCCAGAGCGATCATGGATAGGTTTGCCTATAACGGCTTGAAGATGATGAGGTGAAACAACGATGTTAACCAAATTCATTCCGAACCTTTTTACCTTGGGTAATCTGTTTCTTGGAATGATGGCGATACTGCTTGCAATCGATGGGAATTACAGCCTAGCCGCGATTATGGTGATCGTTGCCATGCTGCTGGACGGTTTGGATGGCAGGGTTGCACGTGCGCTTAATGCCCAAAGTGAATTCGGCAAAGAGCTCGACTCCCTGTCCGACATGGTTTCGTTTGGCGCAGCTCCGGCGCTCATTATGTTTATGGTATCCTTTCAGGATGCCTCTCCGGTTCTCGCCTGGGTAGCCACAGCAAGCTTTCCCATTTGCGGGGCCATTCGGCTAGCACGCTTCAACGTAAGACCTGGGATTCCCGGATATTTTACGGGTCTGCCCATTCCGGCAGCCGGAGGTGTGCTTGCAACGCTAACGTTGTTTAACAAGGATATTGGTCCGGTTAGCATGATGATAGCCACATTGTTATTATCCTACTTGATGGTAAGTTCACTTAAATACCCGAATTTCAAAAAGGTGGGTCTGCCGCGAAAAGCGATCTGGATTGCACCTTGGGTGGTCGTTTTCGCTGTAGCGGTTGCTGTCATTTTCCCGGAACAGTTGTCAAAGCTGATCTTTATTCCTCTGGTGCTGTACGCCCTATATGGAATGAAGCATAATATGCGAACAGCAGCCTCGCGCAACCGGGCGAAGAAACGCAAGGAAGAGAAGTCTTCCCGGCCTTCGGATCGGTGAGTTCTTTACATTGGCATCAATGCCCCAGAAATGCATAAGAAAAAGCACGCATTCTCCTTCAGGAGCGTACGTGCTTTTTTTGTTATTCAAATCTATACAGTACCTATCTTTGTACAGCGAAATTGCAGTTCATTACGACAAATTGAACATCCCTAACGTCGAACATTTCTGTGACTCGTGATTCACGACTTCTTCCATGTTGATATCCAGCAGATTGCAGAGAGCTGACATATAAAACAGGTTCCGCCCCAGTTCGGAGCTGATGACCTCTTTACAATTCTCGCACAATTCACCTTCCACATGCGTCTCCAGCAGGCCTTTGGTTTGAGCGATACCGCTCTCCGGGGCATATTTCTGCTTGGTGGCGTGCAGCTCAATGCAGCCGCATTCGGTAATGGCCTTGGACACGGCACGGTTGACAGAAGCTCCGGCTTGTCCTGTTTTGGACAGTACATCAATCAGACTGCGATGACGCAGCAACAGCTCGGAAACCTGATCCTGAAAAGCCTGTAAACTTAGCGTACTCATTTTTGCTACTCACCTCGGGATATGAATTGAATTCATTATATGCCAATAATTTACCTTCTTTCAACTGACGATTGCAACATTTCCAAAAAGTTCTTCTGAGCGGGATTAGTATTCTGAGAATTGGATCATACTGGATATAAGATCAAGAACTTTTGAAGGAGGTGCAGGGACATATGTGGAAAAAAGGCATTTTAACTTTTACAGGATTGTGCGGTGCATGGTTTGGCTACACGGCATATCATCTGGCAGGAAAATCCGTCCCGTGGATGGCTGAATGGATTCAGTCGGCAGGGCTGCTGGGAGCAGGGGTAGCAACGGCACTGGGAGCTGTACTGTTTATGGCCGTGTGCAATATTGGTGGAGCGTTGTTGGCAAACAGACTGCAGAATGGGATCGATGCTCTGGCCAAAGTACCGATGAACGAACTGGCGGCCGGCGCAGCAGGGACGGTTGCAGGATTGCTGGTAGCCTTGCTGCTCTATCCATGTTTGGCTTGGCTGGGGACAGCAGGAGAGGTGCTTCAGGTGGCACTGACGGCCGTTAGTGGGTATTCGGGGTACATGCTGGCGATGGCCAAGAAAGACGATCTGGGGGCATTCTGGATGTCTGGGCGGTGGGGTCACCCTGAGGTGGACGAAGACAGACGGATGGAAGAGCATAAAATTTTGGATACCAGTGTCATTATTGATGGCCGCATCGCTGATATATGTAAAACCGGTTTTATCGAAGGCACCATTGTCATCCCGGAATTCGTTCTGGAGGAACTTCAGCATATTGCTGATTCGTCGGATCTGCTGAAGCGGAACAGAGGAAGGCGCGGACTGGATATTTTGAACAAAATTCAGAAAGAACTCGACGTGAAGGTACTCATTTACGAGGGTGATTTCGAAGAAATATCGGAAGTGGACAGCAAACTGGTCAAACTCGCCAAAGTCCTTCAGGGCAAGGTCGTCACGAATGACTTTAACTTGAACAAGGTTTGTGAGCTTCAGGGTGTATCCGTACTCAACATCAACGATCTCGCCAATGCGGTGAAGCCTGTGGTGCTTCCTGGTGAAGAGATTATGGTTCAAATCATCAAGGATGGTAAGGAGCATGGTCAAGGTGTAGCTTATCTGGATGACGGTACGATGATCGTTGTGGAAGGCGGACGCGAGTACATCGGCATGATGATGGAAGTGCTGGTGACCAGTGTGCTGCAAACTTCCGCGGGACGAATGATTTTTGCCAAGCCGAAACTGTTGGAAAAAGCCCAATAAAGCGGTATGATGGGTAGTGTATCGTTACGAGTATATTATTAAGTGAATGATATCTCTGGACGATAAACTGACAGACAAGGCAGGGATTGCGGCATGGATAAAGGGTGGGGTGTCGTCATTGTGGCAGCAGGTCGGGGAACCCGAATGGGAACAACCGAGAGCAAGCAGTTTCTGCTGCTGCAGGACAAGCCCGTTTTCATACATACGCTTGAGGTGTTTGCCGCTCTGGAGGAGATCAGCGAAATGGTGCTGGTAACCGGAGCCGCAGATGTTGAACGCTGCCTGGATTGGGTAAAAGAATACCGACTGGAGTCGCGTGTCCGTGTCATCCCCGGAGGGAAAGAGAGACAGCATTCTGTTCATGAAGGCCTGAAGGCCCTGAAGACGGATTGGGTCCTCGTTCACGACGGGGTACGTCCTTTTGTTGACCGTAAGCAGATTACAGGTTGCATGGAGGCCGCGATGTCGGGGGGAGCCGCTGTACTCGCCGTTCCCGTTAAGGATACGATTAAACAAGTGAATGCGGAAGGAATCGTTACGGCGACGCCTGACCGCAGCAGTCTGTGGAGTATTCAAACCCCGCAGGCTTTTCGTCTTTCTTCGCTGCTGCGTGCTTACGAGTCGGCGGCAAACGACGGATTCCTTGGGACAGATGATGCGATGCTGGCTGAGCGCCAGGGTTTGCCCGTCAAGGTTGTGGAAGGCAGTTATACCAACATCAAATTAACGACGCCGGAAGATTTGGAATATGCCGCGTTTTTGCTTGGGGGAGAGAAGAAGCGATGATACGTGTAGGACAGGGATTTGATGTACACCAGTTGGTGGAGGGACGTCCGTGCATTATTGGCGGAGTAACCATTCCTTATGAAAAAGGCTTGCTTGGACACTCGGACGCAGACGTGCTGCTGCATGCCATCAGTGATGCGATTCTGGGTGCTCTTGCACTCGGGGATATCGGCAAACACTTTCCGGATACCGATCCGGAGTTTAAGGATGCGGACAGTCTTAAACTGCTGGAGCATGTATGGCAGCTCGTGAAAGACCGCGGATATCGTTTGGGCAATATCGATTCCACCATTATTGCACAAAAGCCGAAAATGGCTCCTTACATTCCACAGATGGCTACGGTCATTGCCAAAGCGCTGGAAGCGGATGTCGACCAGGTAAATGTCAAAGCAACGACCACAGAGCAGCTCGGATTCCCCGGACGGGGAGAGGGGATTGCGGCCCAATCGGTTGTTTGCCTTGTTCGTGTATGATATTATCAACCAACTAGATACGGAGGGGATATTTTATGAGCACAGAAGTTCGTGTGCGCTACGCGCCGAGTCCAACGGGACACCTGCATATCGGGAATGCCCGTACAGCGTTGTTCAACTATTTGTATGCCAAGCATAATAACGGGAAATTCATCATTCGTATTGAAGATACTGACGTGAAACGGAACATTGCGGGTGGTGAAGAAAGCCAGCTGAAATATTTGAAATGGCTCGGAATTGAATGGGATGAAAGCATTGATGTGGGCGGAGAATACGGACCTTACCGTCAGACGGAACGTTTGGACATTTACCGCAAATACACCCAGGAACTTCTGGACAAAGGTTTGGCTTACCGCTGCTTCTGTACGGAAGAAGAACTGGAGCAGGAGCGTGAAGAGCAGACGGCACGTGGAGAAACTCCGCGTTATTCGGGCAAGCACCGTGACCTGACCCCAGAGCAAATCAGTGCGTTTGAAGCTGAGGGCCGCATTGCAAGTATTCGTTTCCGTGTACCGGAAGAACGTACATATACGTTCGATGACATGGTTAAAGGCACAATCTCATTCAACAGCAAGGAATCGGGCGACTTCGTCATTGTGAAAAAGGACGGCATTCCCACCTACAACTATGCAGTTGCAGTGGATGATCACCTGATGAAGATTTCCCACGTTCTCCGTGGGGAAGATCACATCTCCAATACACCTCGCCAGCTGATGATCTATGAAGCGCTGGGCTGGGAGCCGCCGCAATTCGGTCATATGACGCTGATCGTGAATGAAAATCACAAGAAGCTGAGTAAACGGGATGAATCCGTCATTCAGTTTATTGAACAATATGATCAGCTCGGCTATTTGCCGGAAGCGATGTTTAACTTCATCTCCCTGCTTGGCTGGTCGCCAGAAGGTGAAGAAGAAATTTTCTCGCAGGAGCAGCTGATCTCCATCTTTGATACCAAACGTTTGTCCAAGAGCCCGGCTGTATTTGATACGCATAAGCTTGCGCACTTGAACAATCACTATATTAAACATGCAGACCCGGAACGTATTGCTGAAATGGCTATTCCACATCTGCAAAAGGCAGGGCGGATTGCTTCTGAGTTGTCACCTGAACAGAAGGAATGGGCAAATACGCTTGTTCACTTGTACCAGGAGCAAATGACGGCAGCTTCCGACATTGTGGAATTGTCTGAGGTGTTCTTCCGCTCCCATCTGGAGCTGGATGCAGAAGCTACCGCAGTACTTGGAGAAGAACAGGTACCAACGGTTCTGAAGGCCTTTGCCGATAAAGTTCAGGCAAGCGAAGAGTTTACACCAAGCAAAATGGCTGCGTTGATCAAGGAAGTACAGAAGGAAACCGGATTTAAAGGCAAACAGCTCTTTATGCCTATTCGCGTTGCACTGACTGGACAGACGCATGGACGTGACCTGAATCAGACGATTGTGCTGCTCGGCCGGGATACGGTTATTGAGCGTCTGCATGCACAGGTTAAAGGCGCGTAATATAGGACGGTTAGCTCCGCGTATTTCTGTTCCTGAACTCAGGTTTCTAGTTTGGCTGAAGATGCTGCAAGGCTGTTGTCAGTCCATAACCTTTTCGCTATAATAGCAACACGAAGGTTAAATGACATGAATCATGATTTAAGCATTTTACATCAATCCATAGAACAGCAAAGACCGGGAGGAGTAAGCTGAACCGGACAGATTCAGAGAGGATGGTCCCGCGGCAAAGAATGAATTTCTTTGGCTGCGGTGGCTGTGAGCCATCCGCTGTCCGTCAGTCGAAATGCGCCCGTGAGCTGCATAGCCGAATCCGGCCCCGCCTCTTGAACGTGCAGAAGAGGAGAACGTCAGGATAGGTTGTGACGGTTGGTTTCCGTTACCGAACCGCTTGAGGGTGCATTCTTATTTGTGCAGGAAAGGAACAGCAGTACGTGGCTGACCAATCCTGTTATGTAAGAGTGAACCGAGCAGAGTGGGACCGCGATTAACGCCTCTGCAGCATTATGCTGCAGGGGCGTTTTTTGTTTAGGGCGAGTCAGCAGTACACTACCAAGAGGGCTGCGCCGTCCGGGATGCCGGAGGACGAAGACCTGAACAAGAGGGGAACGAGCATGTTTAAGAAGATCAGATCAGATATCCAGGCGGTGTTTGAAAACGATCCGGCTGCCCGGGGATGGTTCGAGGTCGTATTCACCTATTCGGGGCTGCATGCGATATGGGCGCACCGGATCGCACACTTTTTTTACAAACGCAGTTGGTTCTCGGTCGCCCGGTTCATTTCGCAGATCAGCCGTTTTATGACAGGAATCGAGATTCACCCTGGAGCTACCATTGGAAATCGGTTGTTTATTGACCATGGAATGGGCGTCGTTATTGGAGAAACCTGTGAAATTGGCGATGATGTTGTTATTTACCAGGGGGTTACTCTTGGCGGAACAGGGAAAGAAAAAGGAAAGAGACATCCGACAATTGGCAATAATGTGGTTATCTCATCCGGAGCCAAAGTGCTCGGTTCATTCAGTGTTGGTGATCAATGCAATATTGGGGCCAACTCCGTGGTACTCAAAGAAGTTCCATCCAACAGCACCGTTGTAGGCATACCGGGAAGAATCGTCAAACAGGACGGACGACGGGTAGACCGTTTGAGCCAGCAGCTGCCCGATCCGGTCATTGACTCCCTGCGCAGCATGCAGCAAGAGATTGAACGGTTGCGTGAAGAGGTGCGTACACTGCAGGATACCCGCAAGAGTGAGAATTCCCGTGATACAATAAATAAATAAGGAAGTATGGAAGAAAGGAAAGTGACCATGACGCTTCAAATTTACAATACGATGAGTCGTACCAAAGAGAATTTCGTTCCCCAAGAGCCGGGGAAAGTGAAGATGTATGTGTGCGGACCGACAGTGTATGATTACATTCACATCGGAAATGCACGTCCGGTTATTTTTTTCGACACGGTTCGCGGTTATCTGGAACAGACAGGACATGAAGTGAACTACGTTGTAAACTTCACGGATGTTGATGATAAACTGATTCGCAAAGCCGAACAGCTTGGTACGGATGTTCCTCATGTCGCTGAGAAGTTTATTGCGGCGTACTACGAAGATCTTGAGGGACTGGGAATTCCGAAGGCGAGCAGTAATCCGAGAGTAACGGAGAATATGCCGCTCATTATTGATTTTATTCGTGAGCTGGTTGAGAAGGGATTTGCCTATGAAAATGGTGGCGACGTGTATTATCGGACCGGCAAATTCGAGGAGTACGGCAAATTGTCGAAGCAGAACCTGCAGGAGTTGCAGTTTGGTATCCGGATTGGTGTAGATGAACGCAAGGAACATCCGGAAGACTTCGTACTCTGGAAAGCGGCTAAACCGGGTGAGATCTATTGGTCCAGCCCTTGGGGGGATGGAAGACCAGGCTGGCATATCGAGTGCTCTGCCATGGCGCGTGAATACCTGGGTGATACGCTCGATATACACGGAGGCGGACAGGATCTTCAGTTCCCACACCATGAGTGCGAATGCGCCCAATCCGAGGTATTGACAGGCAAACCGCTTGCCAACTACTGGATGCATAACGGATTTATCCGCATCGATAACGAAAAAATGTCGAAATCGCTCGGTAACGGAGTGCTTGTAAAAGACCTTCGGACACAGTACAAACGTGAAGCCATTCGATATTTCATGTTGTCAACACACTATCGCAATCCGCTGAACTTTACCGAAGATACAATGGAACAAGCGCAAAACAGTGTGGACCGGATCGCGAATGCCGTAGGTAATCTGAAGCATCGTTTGCAGGCAGTAACGGTAGACCAGGATATTACAGCAGAGTTTGCTGCCAAACTGGAGCAGATCCGTCAGCAGTATCATGAGAAAATGCAGGATGATTTCAATACCCCGGATGCAATTACAGCATTGTTTGAATGGGCTGCTGAAGCAAACCAGCTGCTGCAAAAAGAAGTCGTGAACGCTGCGGAAATCCGTGCGCTGCTTGAGCTGTTCAGTGAATTGAATGCGGTGCTTCGCATTTATACGGACGCTGAGCCGGAGCTTCTGGATGAAGAAATTGAACGACTGATTGAAGAGCGTACGGAGGCGCGCAAGTCCAAAAACTGGGCACGTGCTGATGAAATCAGAGATGAATTGTCTGCGCAGGGCATATTGCTTGAGGATACGGCTCAAGGGATGAGATGGCGGCGCAAATGAGCGAGGAACAGCTGAAAAAGTTGTCTGAAACTGTCGAACAATCTGAGCAGAGGGAACGTTCAGGTGGAGAACAAACAGAGGTAATGACACAGGGAGGGTGGTTTCCATACCCGCCTTCCCGTCCTGCAAGGCTGATTCCTCCGATCGCCCTCGCTTACATCGGTGATGCGGTGTATGAGGTAGCGGTAAGGCAGTATTTGTTGTCCAAAGCCAATATGCGCCCAAACCATCTGCACCGCAGTGCAACAGGTTTGGTATCAGCCAAGGCACAGAGCCGCATTCTGACAGGAATAGAGGAAGTATTGACCGAAGAAGAACGCGACATTGTAAGGCAGGGGCGTAACGCCAAGTCTGGCAGTATCCCCAAAAATGCGGATGTACTGGAATACAGACATGCCACGGCGCTGGAGTGCCTTATTGGTTACCTGTACAGTAGTGGTCGGCATGATCGCATGATCCAGCTGATTACCCAGGGTATCGAGCATGCAGAAAACAATTCGCAATCAACGACAAAATAAAAATTACACACAGTCGTTCCTGTGGTACAAGCCAGAAAGGGAGTACCTGCAGGGCGCAATAGAGAGGAACGAACAAAATGGAAGAAGAATGGATTGCTGGTAAGCACTCCGTGACGGAGGCGCTGCGTTCAGGCCGGACCATTAATAAAATATGGATCGCGGATACAGCACAGAAACATTTGACTCAACCGATTATCGCGGAGGCGAAGAAACTTGGTATCGTAATTCAGCATGTGGACAAGCGTAAATTGGATCAAACGGTGCCGGGCATTCAGCATCAAGGGGTTGTTGCCCAAGCTGCTCCATACGCTTATGTGGAGGTAGATGACATCCTCGCAGCGGCACATGCCAAAAATGAACAACCGTTTCTGATTCTGCTGGATGAGATTGAGGATCCGCATAACCTTGGTTCGATTTTGCGGACAGCAGACTGCACGGGAGCTCATGGTGTCATTGTACCCAAACGTCGTTCGGCTGCAGTGACGGCTACGGTATCCAAAACATCCGCAGGAGCTGTGGAGTATGTACCCGTGGCGCGTGTGAGTAATCTGGGACAAACGATCGATCGTCTCAAGGAAGCAGGCGTTTGGGTTGTGGGTACAGATGTTGCTGCGCAGGAAAGTGTATTCGGCAACGGGGTATTTACTGGTCCGGTGGCATTGGTGATCGGGAACGAGAACAAAGGTATGGGAAGGCTCATTCGGGAAAAATGCGATGTGCTGATCAAGCTGCCAATGCAAGGGCAGATTAACTCTCTGAATGCTTCCGTGGCGGCGGGTGTTGTCATGTATGAAGTGCTCCGTTCGCGCCAAGCACAGGGATAGATGGTATGGCTGATTCCCGGGATGTGCTTCTGGTAGACGGGTATAACATGATTGGCGACTGGCCAGAGCTGTCCAGACTGGCGGAAAGCGGGCTGGAGGAGGCGCGGAATCGTCTCCTCTTCCGTCTTGCTGATTATCAGGCGTTCTCCGGTCGCAAGGTCATCGTTGTTTTTGATGCCTATCTCGTACCCGGACTAGGTAAAACATTTACACAGAGCAAAGTGCAGATATATTTTACCAAGGAAAAAGAGACGGCTGACGAATGCATTGAGAGACTCGTACGGGAACTAAGCTCGCGGAGACGCCAAATCTATGTGGCCACAAGCGATATGGTAGAACAGCATGTCATTTTTGGACAGGGAGCACTGCGTGTATCTGCAAGAGAACTGTTGATTGAAGTCGAGCAGAATGAAAAAGAACTGCAGAAACGTCTGGAGGAAGACCAGGCCAAGTCCAAGCGTAATACACTTGGAGCCAAGCTCAGCCCGGAAGTTCTGAAGCAGTTTGAGCGTTGGCGAAGGGAATAGGGGTTCTGTTTTACAAATATTTCAATATTGAAAGTCTTGACAATTATGTTATTGATGTTCTTTTTTAGGCAGAGCGTGGTTGACGGTGTGAGGTGCCATCATATATACTGTTCGTATATTTCATAGAGTAGAGTAACGGTGTACCTTGCGTTGCAGCCGGAGGGATTGTCTGTGAGTGTCGACCTCAAAGATATCATGTTATCTAAGTATGATTACCAAAGTGACGAAGACATTGTCGAAGCGGTCCGTGAAGGTGAAAGCGAAGCGCTGGAGTTTTTGATTAACAAATATCGCAACTTTGTACGCGCCAAGGCAAGATCTTATTTTCTGATTGGGGCAGACCGGGAAGATATTATTCAGGAAGGAATGATTGGCCTCTACAAATCCATCCGTGATTTCAAAGGGGACAAACTGGCTTCGTTCAAAGCTTTTGCCGAGCTGTGTATCACCAGACAGATTATTACGGCAATCAAGACAGCAACACGTCAGAAACATATTCCGCTTAATTCCTATGTATCATTGGACAAGCCCATTTATGACGAAGAATCCGATCGTACGTTACTCGATGTGATTTGTGGAACCCAGGTCAGTGACCCTGAGGAGCTTATCATTAATCAGGAAGAATTTGTGGGCCTGGAAGATAAGATGTCAGAGATTCTAAGTGACTTGGAACGAAAAGTGTTGATGTTGTATCTGGACGGGAGATCTTATCAAGAGATTGCAGTAGATTTGGACCGGCATGTGAAGTCCATTGACAATGCACTCCAGCGTGTTAAGCGCAAACTTGAAAAGTACCTGGAAGTTCGAGATAATTGAACAATGTTGTTGATGACGGAAAAGGCTCGGGGTTTGAGTCTTTTTTTGCTGCTTTAAGTTTATAAGTCAAAAGATTGATAATACTAGTAATCGCTTGGTCCAAGCAGGAGAAGAGAAAAAATCAGAGACGCCCGAACTGCACGCTTTTTGTACGGAACTTTTACCCAATAATGAAAGGCTATTCTTTCATTGACATGGTTATACCCTTGTGATAAAGTGTTTTAGGTAGGCCTAAATTCGCGGCTTTTTTTTAGGATCAATTTAGAGACTCTCCTTTAAAGTGGAAGTCTTCGGGAGGTGTACATCATGCGGGTAATTATTACTTTGGCTTGTACAAACTGCAAACAAAGAAATTACACTACGACAAAAAACAAGCGTAATCACCCCGACCGCATGGAGATGAAGAAATTTTGCAAGTTTTGTAACGAGCAGACTTCTCATCGCGAAACCAGATAGTTTTTGGGAGGTGTAGTCGGCGTGAAACGTAGTTTCAAATCTCTGATTTCCTTTTTCTCAGAAAGCTGGGCTGAACTTAAAAAAGTTCGCTGGCCTAATCGTAAAGAGCTGACCAACTACACATTGATCGTTCTTGGTACTGTTGTGGTTATGACGCTGTTTTTTTGGGTCGTTGATATCGGCATCTCCGCTGTGATCGAAGCGATTATTTAAGAAGGGTCCCAGGTGGCTTGATATGGAAAAAAGATGGTACGTCGTTCATACCTACTCAGGGTATGAGAATAAGGTCAAAGCCAATTTGGAAAAACGCGTAGAGTCCATGGGCATGGAAGACAAGATATTCCGCGTTCTTGTTCCTATGGAAGAAGAAGTGGTAAACAAGGACGGTAAGAAAAAGACCGTTATGCGTAAAGTTTACCCCGGTTACGTTTTGGTGGAAATGATCCAAACGGATGACTCTTGGTATGTTGTTCGCAATACACCAGGTGTTACGGGATTTGTCGGTTCGACAGGTTCCGGGTCCAAACCAACCGCTCTGTTGCCTGAAGAAGTGGAACAAATTCTGAAGCATATGGGCATGGTTGAGCCGAAGCCGAAAATTGAATTCGACATTAAGGAATCCGTACGTATCAAAGTTGGTCCTTTTGCGAATTTTGTGGGCTCCGTGGAAGAAATTTTGGTAGACAAAAGCAAGTTGAAAGTGCATGTGAACATGTTTGGACGGGAAACGCCGCTTGAGTTGGAATATACGCAAGTGGAGAAGATATAGTCTCTTCAAGTTTCTTGTGGGAGGACCGAAAGGTTCGTTAACCACTATTTTGCAAGGAGGTGTCAATCATGGCAAAAAAGGTAATCAAAATGGTAAAACTGCAAATTCCAGCAGGTAAAGCGAATCCAGCGCCTCCGGTAGGTCCAGCTTTGGGTCAAGCAGGTGTCAACATCATGGCATTCTGTAAAGAGTTCAACGCTCGTACAGCCGATCAAGCGGGATTGATTATTCCTGTTGAAATCACAGTATTCGAAGACCGTTCCTTTACTTTCATCACTAAAACTCCACCAGCAGCAGTTCTGTTGAAAGTGGCAGCTAAAGTAGAAAAAGGATCCGGCGAACCGAACAAGAAAAAAGTTGCTACCGTTAAACGTGATGCGGTACGTCAAATCGCAGAACAAAAAATGCCTGACCTGAATGCAGCGAGCGTTGAGTCCGCAATGCGTATGGTCGAAGGTACTGCCCGTAGCATGGGTATCACCATCGAAGACTAATCTTTCTTTTGAAACATGGCTTCGTAAAGCCGGCCGATTCGCGGCCGGTTGATGTGGGAGGTATATCCGCTAACACCACAAAGGAGGAATATAACATGGCTAAACACGGTAAAAAATACCTGGAAGCTGCTAAGCTGATTGACAGCGAAGCAACTTACGAGCCTTCAGAAGCTGTAGAGCTTGTGAAAAAGGCAGCCACTGCAAAATTCGATGAAACCATCGAAGCAGCAGTACGCTTGGGCGTTGACCCACGTAAACAAGACCAGGCTGTACGTGGTGTTGTTGTCTTGCCACACGGCACAGGTAAAACACAACGCGTATTGGTATTTGCAAAAGGTGACAAAGCGAAAGAAGCGGAAGCGGCTGGCGCGGACTATGTTGGTGATGCAGACATGATCAACAAAATCCAACAAGGCTGGTTCGAATTCGACGTCTGCGTAGCGACACCAGATATGATGAGTGAAGTAGGTAAATTGGGCCGACTGCTCGGCGGTAAAGGTCTGATGCCTAACCCTAAAGCCGGAACGGTAACTTTCGATGTATCCAAGGCTGTTCAAGAAATCAAAGCCGGTAAAATCGAATATCGTCTGGATCGTGCAGGTCAAATTCATGCACCGATCGGTAAAGCTTCTTTCTCTTCTGAGCAACTGAATGAGAACCTTAAAGCTCTCATGGATGCTTTGAACCGTGCTAAACCGGCGGCAGCAAAAGGTGTTTATCTGAAGAATGTAAGTCTTTCTTCCACGATGGGCCCTGGCGCACGCGTGAACGCAGCAGCTTTTAGATAATAGTTCTTGACAGGCTTGTCCTGTTCTGATATTCTATAAAAGTTGTGAGTCCGAGTGACTGACCGTTGACATTTGAATATGCTTGCCGTAGACAGTAGGTGCCATCAGGCTTAATTTCCTACCGAGGTGTGATTATAGAACTTAGAACGATGCAAATCGATGATGAGTATATATCAAGCCTTCGTGATTCTACGGAGGCTTTTCTTAATGGGATAAATTTGATCAGGAGGTGTACAGTTTGGCAAACGCAAAAGTGATTCAAGCAAAACAAGAGTCCGTTGATGCAGTAACAGCGAAATTGCGCGAGAGCGCTACGACAGTTGTTGTTGACTATCGCGGTCTGAACGTTGCCCAAGTAACTGAGCTGCGTAAGCAGCTTCGTGAAGCCGGAATCGAATTCCAAGTGCTGAAAAACACATTGCTTCGCCGTGCGACTGCTGCAGCAGAACTGACAGAACTCGATAGCGTTCTTACAGGTCCTACTGCAATTGCATTCAGCGCCGAAGATGCTGTGGCTCCAGCCAAAATTCTGAACGACTTCGCGAAAAAGAACGACGCACTGGAATTGAAAGGTGCAGTTGTTGAAGGTCGTGTAATCGGAGTAGAAGAAGTTAAGGCATTGGCAGAACTGCCATCCCGCGAAGGTCTCCTCTCCATGCTCCTCAGCGTGCTTCAAGCGCCAGTGCGCAACTTCGCGCTTGCGGTTAAAGCTGTTGCGGAAAAAGAAGAACAAGGCGCGTAAGCTACTTGATCTAAAAGCTGCCTAGGCGGCACTGAATTACAAAAAAAAATAAAATTATATATGGAGGTTCAATCATGAGTAAAGAGCAAATCTTGGAAGCAATCAAAGGCATGACTGTACTGGAACTGAACGATCTTGTTAAAGCAATCGAAGAAGAATTCGGCGTAACTGCTGCAGCTCCAGTAGCTGTTGCTGGTGGCGGTGCTGCAGCTGCAGAAGCTGAGCAATCCGAGTTCGACGTAATCTTGGCTAGCGCTGGCGCTTCCAAAATCAACGTTATCAAAGCAGTTCGTGAAATCACAGGTCTTGGCCTGAAAGAAGCTAAAGAAGTAGTTGACAATGCTCCAAAAGCATTGAAAGAAAAAGTTAGCAAAGAAGAAGCTGAATCCATCAAAGCTAAATTGGAAGAAGCAGGCGCTACAATCGAAGTTAAATAATTTGGCTTTCGTTAGCTAAATGAACAAAACAACAAACCCCTTGACTTATATCAAGGGGTTTGTTGCTGTAATTGTATATGGAAAGTGAGTGAGGACATGTCCAATCATTATTATTCGGACAAACCGCAGGTCGCACATGACAGACGGGCAATGGAAGCGGAGCTTCGTGGATGGAAATTGCGACTCGTTACGGATGCAGGTGTATTTTCCAAAAACGGAATCGATTACGGCAGCAGAGTGCTGATTGATGCAATGGAGTTAACTGCTGGAGCTCATGTTCTGGATGTGGGTTGTGGGTATGGACCGATTGGTCTAACGGCAGCCAAGCTTGCACCGGAAGGACATGTCACCATGATCGATATCAACGAGAGAGCTGTTGAACTTTCTAGGGAAAATGCAAAAGCGAATGGAATTACAAATGTAACAGTAATGCAAAGCAATCTACTGGCTGAAGTAAATAAGAAAGACTTTGATGTAATCCTAACCAACCCGCCAATTCGCGCGGGAAAAGAAACGGTTCATGCCATATTTGAGCAGGCACATCAGCATTTGAAGGTAGGCGGATCGTTATGGATTGTCATTCAGAAAAAGCAGGGGGCTCCTTCGGCAAAAGCGAAGTTGGAATCCTTGTTTGGCAGAGTGGAAGAAGTGACGAAGGATAAAGGCTACCGGATTTTCAAAGCGGTGAAAACGGAGGATACGTCCATAGACTAGTTTCCGATTTGTAAAGTAAGCAGGGGATGATTTTTTTTGCAATAGGACTATTGACTTGAAATTCAGGTCGTGGTATTATTGTAAAATGTCAGTATTAAGATGCCCTACTTGGCTTTAGCTATCTAAAAATGTCAACCTTTTTTTACGCCGAACGGGCTTATTATGCCTACGTTTGGCGTATAATATGTACATTTTGGGCAAACTGGGGATAAGTATGATTTGGAAAGACATCCGCCGATCAAAGTTGCTCTTTTTTCGAACGACATTCGAGTAAGGGCTTTTCTTTATTTGTGGATGCATTGCTTTGCTCTGTATGTGTACCATTATAAGGTTACAAACAGAGGTTCGCAACGAAATTTTTAAAGTGAGTAGACATTGAGGGGTGAGTTTAAGTTGGCAGGACATCTTGTTCAATATGGTCGACGCACTCGGCGCAGTTATGCACGAATTAACGAGATACTCGAAGTTCCGAACCTGATTGAGATCCAACAAAAATCTTACGATTGGTTTTTGGAGGAAGGGTTGCGCGAAATGTTCCAGGATATCTCGCCGATCCAGGATTTTACAGGAAACTTGATTTTGGAATTTATCGATTACAGTCTCGGTGAACCGAAGTATACAGTAGACGACGCGAAAGAGCGTGACGTTACTTATGCAGCACCGCTTCGGGTCAAAGTCCGGCTCATTAATAAAGAAACCGGAGAAGTCAAAGAGCAGGAAGTATTCATGGGAGATTTCCCGCTGATGACCGAAACCGGCACATTTATTATTAATGGTGCGGAACGGGTTATTGTCAGCCAGTTGGTTCGCTCTCCTAGCGTTTACTTCAGTACCAAAGTAGATAAGAACGCCAAAAAAACGTATACCGCTACAGTTATTCCTAACCGCGGCGCTTGGCTCGAACTGGAGATGGACGCGAAGGATGTCGTATACGTCCGGATCGACCGTACACGTAAAATACCAGTTACGGTTCTCCTGCGTGCACTTGGTTTTGGCACAGACGCTGAGATTCTGGATCTGCTCGGTAATGACGAATATATTCGCAACACGCTGGACAAAGACAATACAGACTCCACGGAGAAAGCGCTGATTGAGATTTATGAGCGTCTCCGTCCGGGCGAGCCGCCAACGCTGGATAATGCGAAAAGCTTGCTCGTAGCACGTTTCTTTGATCCAAAACGCTATGACCTGGCTAACGTGGGTCGTTATAAAATCAACAAAAAGCTCCACATCAAAAACCGTTTGTTCAATCAACGTTTGGCTGAGTCTCTCGTTGATACTGAAACAGGTGAGATTATCGCCGAAGCAGGTCAAATGGTTGACCGTCGTTTGCTGGATGAAATTATGCCGCATCTGGAGAAAAGCGTTGGCTTCCGCACGTATCACGTGGCTAACGGCGTTCTGGATGCAAATGATATCCCAATGCAAACCATTGATGTATTCTCACCAATTGAAGATGGTAAAGTCGTTAAGCTGATTGCCAATGCAAACATTGATAAATCAGTGAAAAACGTAACACCGGCTGACATCATTTCTTCGATCAGTTATTTCATTAACCTTCTGCACGGCATCGGAAGCACAGATGATATCGATCACCTGGGTAACCGTCGTCTGCGTTCGGTTGGTGAACTCTTGCAAAACCAGTTCCGTATCGGTTTGTCCCGTATGGAACGTGTCGTTCGTGAGAGAATGTCCATTCAGGATGCTAACGTAATCACGCCGCAGGCTCTGATTAACATACGTCCTGTTATCGCATCCATTAAAGAGTTCTTCGGTAGCTCCCAGCTGTCACAGTTTATGGATCAAACGAACCCATTGGGTGAATTGACGCATAAACGTCGTCTGTCCGCACTCGGACCAGGTGGTTTGACCCGTGAGCGTGCAGGCATGGAAGTCCGTGACGTCCATCCATCCCACTATGGACGGATGTGTCCGATCGAGACACCAGAGGGACCAAACATTGGTTTGATCAACTCCTTGTCTACATTTGCCCGTGTGAACGAGTATGGTTTCATTGAAGCTCCGTATCGATGGGTAGATCCGAAGACGGGTGTCGTAACCGAGCAAATCGATTACCTGACAGCAGACGAAGAGGATAACTATGTCATCGCTCAAGCGAATGCGAAGTTGAATGAAGATAGTACATTTGAAGAAGAAGCGATCATTGTACGTTACAACAAGCAATCGGATAACATCCTTACGATGCCGAGTGAGCGAGTTGACTACATGGACGTATCTCCTAAACAGGTTGTATCCGTCGCTACGGCGCTCATTCCGTTCCTTGAGAACGATGACTCCAACCGTGCGCTCATGGGATCGAACATGCAGCGGCAGGCGGTTCCACTCTTGATTCCTAAAGCTCCGCTTGTAGGAACAGGTATGGAACACAAAGCTGCAAAAGATTCCGGTGTATGTATTGTCTCCAAATATGACGGGATTATTGAGCGCTCTTCTGCGAATGAGATCTGGCTCCGTCGTGTGGAAGAGGTAGATGGTCAGGAAGTTAAAGGCGATATCGTTAAATATAAATTACACAAATTTATGCGTTCGAACCAAGGAACATGCATTAACCAACGTCCGATCGTCAAACGGGGTGCTGTTGTCAAAGCTGGTGACATCCTCGCCGACGGTCCTTCGACGGAAATGGGTGAATTGGCTCTGGGACGCAACGTCGTAGTTGCCTTCATGACTTGGGAAGGTTACAACTATGAGGATGCGATTCTGCTTAGTGAAAAACTCGTTAAGGAAGATGTTTATACTTCCATCCACATCGAGGAATATGAGTCAGAAGCGCGTGATACCAAGCTCGGACCTGAAGAGATCACACGTGATATCCCGAACGTTGGGGAAGAAGCGCTGCGTAACCTCGATGAGCGCGGTATTATCCGGATCGGTGCTGAAATTGCCGCTGGCGATATTCTGGTTGGTAAAGTAACGCCTAAGGGTGTAACTGAACTGACTGCAGAGGAACGTCTCCTGCATGCGATTTTCGGTGAGAAAGCACGTGAAGTGCGTGATACTTCCTTACGTGTGCCTCACGGTACTGACGGTATCGTAGTTGATGTGAAAGTATTTACCCGTGAAAACGGTGATGAACTGCCTCCTGGTGTTAACCAACTCGTTCGTGTGTATATCGCTCAAAAACGGAAAATCTCCGAGGGTGATAAAATGGCCGGACGTCACGGTAACAAAGGGGTCGTAGCCCGTATCCTGCCGGAAGAAGATATGCCTTTCCTGCCAGACGGTACACCAGTTCAAATCGTTCTTAACCCACTGGGCGTACCTTCCCGGATGAACATCGGTCAAGTACTCGAAGTTCACTTGGGTATGGCTGCCATGCAGCTCGGTATCCACGTAGCTACCCCTGTATTCGACGGAGCGAAGGAGTATGACGTCTTCGATACGATGGAAGAAGCAGGTATGCAGCGTAATGGTAAAACCGTTCTGTACGATGGCCGTACGGGTGAAGAATTTGAACGTGAAGTAACTGTCGGCGTCATGCACATGATCAAGCTGGCGCACATGGTTGATGATAAAATCCATGCCCGTTCCACAGGTCCTTACTCACTCGTTACGCAACAGCCGCTTGGTGGTAAAGCCCAATTCGGTGGACAACGTTTCGGGGAGATGGAAGTTTGGGCGCTTGAGGCTTACGGCGCTGCTTATACTCTGCAAGAAATCTTGACAGTCAAATCCGATGATGTTGTTGGTCGGGTGAAAACGTATGAGTCCATTGTCAAAGGCGAGAATGTTCCGGAACCAGGTGTTCCTGAATCATTCAAAGTATTGATCAAAGAGCTGCAAAGCTTGGGTATGGACGTTAAGATTTTGAGCGAAGATGAGCAAGAGATTGAAATGAAAGAAATGGACGATGAAGATGACGCTGCGAGCGACAAGCTCAGCCTCAACCTTGAGGGTTCAGAGGTCGGAGTGGAGTAACCGCTTCGGGCGCATGATGACCGGCGTTTTTCATCAGGCTCGCGTCTTGCTCCGGCTTCGGCCGGAGAGGGCGTAACCTAGAATACAGGAATTGGTTAAGGAGGGTTGCTCCTTGTTGGACGTCAACAATTTCGAATACATGAAGATCGGGCTTGCTTCCCCAGAAAAAATTCGTTCTTGGTCCCGCGGAGAAGTGAAAAAACCGGAAACGATCAACTATCGTACGTTGAAACCGGAAAAAGAAGGGCTGTTCTGCGAAAAGATTTTTGGCCCTACGAAAGACTGGGAATGTCACTGTGGTAAATACAAACGCGTCCGTTATAAAGGCGTTGTCTGTGACCGTTGTGGCGTTGAAGTAACACGTGCAAAAGTACGCCGCGAACGGATGGGCCATATTGAGCTCGCTGCTCCGGTATCGCATATCTGGTACTTCAAAGGTATTCCGAGCCGCATGGGTCTCGCTTTGGATATGTCTCCAAGATCACTTGAGGAGATTATCTATTTTGCATCTTATGTAGTAACTGATCCAGGAGAAACTCCACTGGAGAAAAAACAGCTGTTGTCCGAGAAGGAATATCGCAGCTACCGTGAAAAATACGGATATGGGTTCCAGGCTGGCATGGGTGCAGAAGCGGTTAAGAAACTGCTTCAAGACCTTGATGTGGACAAAGAGCTTGAATTCCTGAAGGAAGAGCTCCGCACTGCACAAGGACAACGTCGTAACCGTGCAATCAAACGTTTGGAAGTTATTGAAGCTTTCCGCAACTCGGGTAACAAACCTGAGTGGATGATCATGGATGTACTTCCTGTTATCCCGCCGGAACTTCGCCCAATGGTACAACTGGATGGTGGACGTTTTGCAACGTCTGACCTGAATGATCTGTATCGCCGTGTAATTAACCGGAACAACCGTCTGAAACGTCTGCTTGATCTGGGTGCACCAGACATTATCGTGCAAAACGAAAAACGGATGCTGCAGGAAGCTGTTGACGCATTGATCGACAACGGCCGTCGCGGACGCCCGGTAACGGGTCCTGGTAACCGTCCATTGAAATCTCTCAGCCACATGCTGAAAGGTAAACAAGGACGTTTCCGTCAAAACTTGCTCGGTAAACGTGTTGACTATTCCGGTCGTTCCGTTATCGTTGTCGGACCTTACCTGAAAATGTATCAGTGTGGTCTGCCAAAAGATATGGCACTTGAACTGTTCAAGCCTTTCGTTATGAAAGAACTTGTAAATAAAGGGCTTGCCCACAATATCAAGAGCGCGAAACGTAAAGTAGAGCGTGTAAGTCCTGAAGTTTGGGATGTTCTTGAAGAAGTAATCAAGGAGCATCCGGTTCTGCTGAACCGTGCCCCTACGCTTCACCGTCTCGGTATCCAGGCATTTGAACCGATTCTGGTTGAAGGTAAAGCTATTCGTCTTCACCCGCTTGTATGTACAGCATACAATGCCGACTTTGACGGTGACCAAATGGCCGTGCACGTTCCGTTGTCCGCTGAGGCACAAGCGGAAGCACGTATCCTGATGCTTGCATCAGGTAACATTTTGAACCCGAAAGACGGTAAACCGGTTGTTACCCCTTCCCAGGATATGGTTTTGGGTTCTTACTACCTGACTATGGACAACAAGGAAGAAAAGGGAACAGGCATGATCCTGCGTACAGTTAACGAAGCTGTATCTGCGTATCAACGTGGTACTGCTGGGTTGCACGCACGCGTAGCGATTCCGGTTAAAGCGCTTGGCAAAACAAGCTTTACTGAGAAACAACAAGATGCAATGTTGCTGACAACTGTCGGTAAAATCATCTTTAACGAAATCTTCCCGGCAAGTTTCCCTTATATCAATGATGCAACTCGTTCGAACCTCTACCAAGGTACTGCGGAGCATTTCTTTGTTTATGAGAAGGGGACTGACCTGAGAGAAGCGATCATGAACGCACCTCTAGCAGGTGGTGTTGGTAAGGAATATCTGGGTACAATCATCGCTCGTTGTTTCGAAATTTACCATACAACGGAAACTGCCGTTATTCTGGATAAAATCAAACAACTCGGGTTCACATACTCCACTCGTGCCGGTATTACGGTTGCGGTGTCGGACGTTATCGTTCCAGATGAAAAAACAGATATCCTTAGACAATCCGAAGAAAAAGCACAAATCGTTACGAACCAGTACCGTCGTGGTCTGATCACGAACGAAGAGCGCTATGACCGCATCATTGATATCTGGTCGAAATCGAAAGATGATATCACCGAGATTCTGATGAAGTCGATGGATCGTTACAACTCCATCATGATGATGGTTGACTCCAAAGCACGGGGTAACAAATCGCAGATCACCCAATTGGGCGGTATGCGTGGTCTGATGGCCAACCCGTCCGGTCGTATCATCGAGCTCCCAATCAAATCGAACTTCCGTGAAGGTCTGACGGTACTCGAGTACTTTATCTCGACTCACGGTGCCCGTAAAGGTTTGGCCGATACGGCTCTGCGTACAGCCGACTCAGGTTACCTGACTCGTCGTCTCGTAGACGTGGCACAAGACGTGATCGTGCGTGAAGATGATTGTGGTACAGATAAAGGATTTACGGTAAGCCGCATTCAGGATGGTAAAGAGGTTATTGAAGATCTCTATGACCGTATTGAAGGCAGATACTGCTTCGAGACTGTTCGTCATCCGGAAACAAAAGAAGTTATCGCACATCGCAATGAACTGATTGACTCTGACAAAGCAGAGGCGATCATCAAAGCGGGTGTAACCAAATTGCAAATCCGTTCCGTACTCAGCTGCCGCGCTCGTCACGGTGTCTGCAAAAAATGTTACGGTCGCAACCTGGCGACTGGTAAACATGTGGAGATCGGTGAAGCAGTTGGTATTATTGCTGCCCAATCCATTGGTGAGCCAGGAACACAGCTTACAATGCGTACATTCCATACCGGTGGTGTAGCCGGAGACGATATTACGCAAGGTTTGCCGCGTATCCAAGAGTTGTTTGAGGCCCGTAATCCTAAAGGTCAAGCAACGATCAGTGAGATTGATGGTATTGTCAAAGAGATTCGCGAAGCAAAAGATCGTCGCGAGATCGAAATTCAAGGTGAAGCAGAATCCAAAGTATACTCTGTTACCTACGGTTCCCGTGTGCGCGTAAGCGAAGGCATGGAAATTGAAGCAGGCGACGAGTTGACGGACGGTTCTATCGATCCAAAAGAAATGCTGCGCATTAAAGGCGTACGTGGCGTACAAAACTACATTTTGCAGGAAGTACAACGCGTATACCGTAACCAAGGCGTAGAAATCAACGATAAACACGTTGAAGTTATGATTCGTCAAATGCTGCGTAAAATCCGCATCGTTGATGCAGGAGATACAACGCTGCTGCCGGGTTCATTCGTGGATACGCATGAGTACGAAAGAGCTAACAAAACAGCGATTCTTAGTGATAAAGAGCCGGCGGTTGCAAAACCAATCCTGCTCGGTATTACAAAAGCGTCCCTGGAAACAGACTCCTTCCTCTCTGCGGCGTCATTCCAAGAGACTACACGTGTACTGACAGATGCAGCGATCAAAGGTAAAGTCGATCAGTTGCTCGGTCTGAAGGAAAATGTAATCATTGGTAAACTGATCCCTGCTGGTACAGGTATGAACCGCTACCGCAGCATCAAGTTTGCTGAGCCGGAAGATGGCCAATCTTCAGTAGAAGAACTTGAGCCGGTTTCTGTTGATTAAATAGATTTTCTCTCGCTAGAGTGAGGGATAGAAGTTTTGTGCGTCAGGGAGCGGACGGTTGTATAATACAGACGGACGTTTCCTGATGTGCGAAATCTTTGAATAAATGTTTTGGGATTAGCATTGACATTGCTTGCGCTAGATGCTAATATATCAAAGGTGCGTGAGCAGCTGATTGTATATGTCCTATTCGGAGGAATGAACAATGTCTAATGAAAAAGGCCTGCAAGATGCTCATGTCAAAATAGGTACTAAACAGACCATGCGGATGGTCCAGTCAGGAATGGCTGCTGAGGTCTATGTGGCTGAAGATAGTGATCCGCAGCTCACTTCCAAAATCATTGCTTTGTGTGAACAACACAACGTAAAGTACACGAGAGTGGACACAATGAAAAATCTCGGCAAAGCTTGCGGGATTGGAGTGGGAGCAGCAATGGCTGCTGTCGCAAAATGATAGGGTAAGGAACGTTTTTGTCCGAGAACTTTTTAGTGATTCTCCAAGGCAAAAACTTTTCATTTGTCTTTTTATGAACCGCCTGGGTCTGTGGACTTAGCGAAAAGAGGTTTATAAAGAAACATGAACAATTGAGGAAGGGGGTGGCAATCACATGCCAACTATTAACCAACTGGTACGCAAAGGACGTCAAGCTAAAGTTGAAAAGTCCAAATCACCAGCATTGCAAAAAGGGTTTAACGCTTTGAAACGTGAATCAACTAACATCAGTGCCCCACAAAAACGTGGTGTCTGCACTCGTGTAGGTACAATGACTCCACGTAAACCGAACTCTGCACTTCGTAAGTATGCCCGTGTTCGTTTGACGAACCGTCTCGAGGTAACTGCTTATATCCCGGGCATCGGACATAACCTTCAAGAGCACAGTGTTGTTTTGATTCGCGGAGGTAAAGTTAAGGACCTTGCAGGGGTTCGTTATCACATCGTTCGTGGTGCACTTGATACTGCAGGCGTGAACAACCGTATGCAAGCTCGTTCTAAATACGGTGCTAAACGTCCTAAAGCTAAAAAAGCCTAACACATTATAAGAAGCAATCCTAAATATCTTTCTGGGTTAAGGCCCAGAGGATAAGGATCGGCTTAACAAGAAAGAAAGGGGGATATCCATGCCACGCAAAGGTCCAGTTACGAAAAGAGACGTGTTGCCAGATCCGGTATACAACAGCAAGTTGGTTACTCGTTTGATCAACCGCATCATGCTCGACGGAAAACGCGGTGTTGCTCAAAGCATTCTGTATAATGCGTTCAAGTTGATCCAAGAACGCACGGGTAATGACCCGATGGAAGTATTTGAGACAGCAATCAAGAATATCATGCCAGTCCTGGAAGTTAAAGCTCGCCGTGTCGGCGGTGCCAACTACCAAGTACCAATCGAGGTAAAACCAGAGAGACGTACTGCTTTGGGTTTACGTTGGCTCGTGAACTACTCCCGCAACCGCGGTGAGAAAACAATGGAAGAGCGTTTGGCGGCTGAGATCATCGATGCTTCCAACAACACAGGCGCTTCCGTTAAAAAACGTGAAGACACGCACAAAATGGCTGAGGCGAACAAAGCGTTTGCTCACTACCGTTGGTAGGATTCAGTTCACAATAATAACTTCAATTTTGAAGGGAGACCCATTTCATGGCTAGAGAGTTCTCCTTGAAAAATACACGTAATATCGGGATCATGGCTCATATTGATGCGGGTAAAACCACGACAACTGAGCGGATCTTGTTCTACACAGGCCGTACGCACAAAATCGGTGAAGTTCACGAAGGCGCTGCGACAATGGACTGGATGGAACAGGAACAGGAGCGCGGAATTACGATTACTTCCGCTGCGACTACCGCTGCTTGGAAGGGCCACCGCGTTAATATCATTGATACCCCGGGACACGTTGACTTCACTGTTGAAGTTGAACGTTCCCTTCGTGTATTGGACGGAGCAGTTGGTGTATTCAGTGCGAAAGAAGGCGTTGAGCCTCAGTCCGAAACCGTATGGAGACAGGCTGACAAGTACGGCGTACCTCGTATCGCTTACGTAAATAAAATGGATATCATCGGTGCTGACTTCCTGAACGTTGTTTCCGACATGCGTGATCGCCTTCAAGCGAACGCAGTTGCGATCCAACTTCCGATCGGCGCTGAAAATGATTTCAAAGGTATCATTGATATCGTTGCACAAAAGGCTCATATGTACAAAGATGACCTTGGTCAAGATATTGAAGAAACCGAAATTCCTGCGGAATTTGCAGATCAAGTTGAAGAACTCCGCAACGAATTGGTTGAGCGGGTTGCAGAACTTGACGAAGAATTGACTATGAAATACCTGGAAGGCGAAGAGATCACAGTTGATGAGATCAAAGCCGCTCTCCGTAAAGGTGTTGTTGAAGTTAAGATCTTCCCAGTTATCTGTGGATCCTCTTACCGTAACAAAGGTGTTCAACTGATGTTGGATGCTGTTATCGACTACTTGCCAGCTCCTGTTGACGTTCCAGCAATCAAGGGTCTCCTTGAAGATGGAACAGAAGCAGTTCGCAAGTCTTCCGATGAAGAGCCATTCTCCGCATTGGCCTTCAAAATCATGACTGACCCTTACGTTGGTAAATTGACATTCTTCCGCGTATACTCCGGTGTTCTTCAATCCGGTTCTTACGTATTGAATGCAACTAAAAACAAACGTGAGCGTATCGGTCGTATCCTTCAAATGCATGCGAACAGCCGTCAAGAAATCACTGAAGTTTACTCCGGTGACATTGCAGCTGCAGTTGGTTTGAAAGATACAGGTACAGGTGATACACTATGTGATGAGAAACACCCGGTTATCCTGGAATCAATGAACTTCCCTGATCCGGTTATCGAAATCGCTGTTGAACCTAAAACCAAAGCTGACCAAGATAAAATGGGCGTTGCTCTCGGTAAGTTGACTGAAGAGGATCCAACTCTTCGTGCTCACACTGACGAAGAAACAGGCCAAACAATCTTGGCAGGTATGGGTGAGCTTCACCTTGATATCATCATCGACCGTATGCGTCGTGAATTCAAGGTTGAAACTACTGTGGGTAAACCACAAGTAGCTTACCGCGAAACATTCCGTGCACCAGCGCGTGTTGAAGGTAAATTCGTTCGTCAATCCGGTGGTCGTGGACAATACGGTCACGTATGGGTTGAGTTCGAACCACTCGAGCCAGGTACAGGCAGCCAGTTCGAAAGTAAGGTTGTCGGTGGATCTGTTCCGAGAGAATACATTCAACCTGCACTGTCAGGAATTGAAGAACAAATGAAAAACGGCGTTATCGCAGGCTTCCCGCTTGTTGACGTTAAGGCTACTATCGTAGACGGATCTTACCATGATGTCGATTCCAACGAAATGGCATTTAAAATTGCCGGATCCATGGCGCTGAAAGCAGCGAAAGACAAATGTAGTCCGGTTTTGCTTGAGCCAATCATGAAAGTAGAAGTAACCGTTCCAGAAGAGTACATGGGTGACGTTATGGGTATGCTTAACTCCCGACGTGGCCGCATCGAAGGTATGGATTCCCGTAGTGGAGCTCAAATCATTCGTGCTAAGGTACCTTTGTCTGAAATGTTCGGATACTCTACAACTCTTCGTTCCGGTACTCAAGGTCGCGGCGTATTCTCCATGGAGCTTTCTCACTATGAAGAAGTTCCTAAGAGCATCGCTGAAGAGATCGTTGCCAAAACAAAAGGCACCGAGTAGTTTTCTCACACTGGACGAAAGTGCATAGGATTAATGTTCTGAGCCTTATCGTCCAGTGAAAACATAAAATTTAACATTTTAAGGAGGCCACGTTCAAATGGCAAAGGCTAAATACGAACGTAATAAACCACACGTTAACATTGGTACTATCGGTCACGTCGACCATGGTAAAACAACTCTGACTGCTGCAATCACAACTGTATTGTCCAAAACTTACGGTGGTGCAGCAATCGCATTTGATCAAATCGACAAAGCTCCAGAAGAGCGCGAACGCGGTATCACAATCTCCACAGCTCACGTTGAGTACGAAACTGACGCTCGTCACTACGCTCACGTAGACTGCCCAGGTCACGCCGACTATGTTAAAAACATGATCACTGGTGCGGCACAAATGGACGGAGCTATCCTGGTAGTATCCGCAGCTGACGGCCCAATGCCACAAACTCGTGAGCACATCTTGCTCTCCCGTCAAGTAGGCGTACCTTACATCGTTGTATTCTTGAACAAATGCGACATGGTTGAAGACGAAGAGTTGTTGGAATTGGTTGAAATGGAAGTTCGCGACCTGCTCAACGAATATGAGTTCCCAGGTGACGATACTCCAATCACTCGTGGATCCGCTCGTGAAGCTCTGCAAAACCCTGATGGTGAGTGGGCTCAAAAAATCGTTGAGATGTTCAAAGAGATCGATACTTACATCCCAACTCCAGAGCGCGACACTGACAAACCATTCTTGATGCCAGTTGAGGATGTATTCTCCATCACTGGTCGTGGTACAGTTGCTACAGGTCGTGTAGAGCGTGGTACTGTTAAAGTCGGTGAAGAAATCGAAATCGTGGGTATCCACGAAGAAACTAAAAAATCCGTAGTTACGGGCGTTGAAATGTTCCGTAAATTGCTGGATTCCGCTCAAGCGGGTGACAACATCGGCGCATTGCTGCGTGGTGTTGATCGTAACAACATCGAGCGTGGACAAGTATTGTCCAAACCAGGTTCTGTTAAGCCACACACAGAATTCACAGCTCAAGTATACGTTCTGACTAAAGAAGAGGGTGGACGTCACAAACCTTTCTTCACAGGATACCGTCCACAATTCTATTTCCGTACAACTGACGTAACAGGTATCATCAACCTGCCAGAAGGTACTGAAATGGTAATGCCAGGCGACAACATCACAGTAACTGTACAACTGATCAATCCAATCGCGATTGAAGAAGGTACACGTTTCGCGATTCGCGAAGGTGGACGTACAGTTGGTGCCGGTGCAGTAGCATCCATCCAAAAATAATTCAGCTTACTGCTGAATAAGCATATGCAACAGTGTACTGTAACGAGTAACATTGTATTGTAACGAAGCTTCGGAAGAGTTCTTTATCCGACATCGGATAAAGAACTCTTTTATTATGTATAAAGGATTCGGAACCTGCGTCATAACGAAGAAGGACATTCAAATATATAAAAGAGATCGGTTAAGGCAGCTTGCATAGCTAAGATAACAGCACATTAAACAACCTCGATTCTATTGAAAAGATTAGTTTAAATGTTTTTCTTAAATATGCTTGCAATACGCCCATTTTTTCTATATAATAATGAATGTTGTTCTGAGACGTTGCGATGATGTGAGAGGTTACTGGCACACCCGGCCCCTTTGCCATGGGAGGGATGTTGGAAAATTTTCACGGAGTATGTCCGATAATAAATTGGGCGATAGAAGGAGGGACTAAAATGGCAAAGCAAAAAATTCGTATTCGTTTGAAAGCTTACGACCACAGAATTCTTGATCAATCCGCGGAGAAAATTGTTGAAACAGCAAAACGTTCGGGTGCAGGTGTATCCGGTCCGATTCCGCTTCCAACTGAAAAACAAATCATTACTATTCTTCGTGCGGTACACAAGTACAAGGATTCTCGGGAACAGTTCGAGCAACGCACACATAAGCGTTTGATCGACATCGTTAACCCGACTCCACAAACTGTGGATGCCTTGATGCGCTTGGATCTGCCGTCCGGTGTAGATATCGAAATCAAACTGTAATATAAAGCAACAAAGACCATGTATAAAGGAAAAGAGGTGTCAACATGAAAGGTATCTTAGGAAAAAAACTTGGAATGACTCAAGTGTTTACCCCTGAAGGTAACGTAGTTCCAGTAACGGTTATCGAAGCAGGACCTTGTGTTGTTTTGCAAAAGAAAGATATTGAGAACGATGGCTATGAAGCAGTTCAAATCGGTTATTCCGATAAGAAAGAGAAAAATGCCAATAAGCCAGAAGCAGGACACGCTAAAAAAGCGAATACTGCCCCTAAGCGCTACGTTCGTGAACTTCGCGGCATCAACATCGCGGAATATGAAGTTGGCCAAGAATTGAAAGCTGACATTTTCGCAGAAGGCGAATTCGTTGACGTAACGGGTATTTCTAAAGGTAAAGGTTTTGCCGGCGTAATCAAACGTTGGGGACAAAGCACTGGACCTATGTCTCACGGTTCTCGTTATCACCGTGGCCCGGGTTCGATGGGTTCGATCCAAGCTAACCGCGTTCCTAAAGGCAAACACTTGCCAGGACACATGGGGCATGAGACTGTTACTATCCAACGTCTTGAAGTTGTTAAAGTAGACGCTGAGCGTAACGTGTTGCTCGTGAAGGGTTCCATTCCTGGACCGAAAAACAGTCTTGTAAAAGTTAAAGAAACGGTGAAAAAATAACCACTGAAGAAAGGAGGAACACAAAATGCCAAAAGTATCAGTTTACAATGTAGATGGTAGCCAAGTGGGCGAAGTTGAACTGAACGATGCAGTATTCGGAGTTGAGCCGAACACATCCGTTCTTTACGATGCAGTGCTTATGCAACGCGCTTCCCTTCGTCAAGGTACCCACAAAGTAAAAGGACGTTCTGAAGTACGTGGCGGTGGACGTAAGCCTTGGAAACAAAAAGGTACAGGTCGTGCTCGTCAAGGTTCGATTCGTTCTCCACAATGGAAAGGCGGCGGTATCGTATTTGGTCCGACACCACGGAGCTATGCGTACAAACTGCCTAAGAAAGTTCGCCGTCTGGCGATCAAATCAGCTCTTTCATCCAAAGTGCTCGACAACGACATTATCGTTTTGGACGCTCTCTCACTGAGCACGCCTAAAACTAAAGAGTTTGCAGCCATCTTGAACAACTTGAAAGTTGGACGCAAAGCTTTGATCGTAGCTCCTAGCTATGATGATAATGTGGCTCTTTCCGCACGGAATATTCCTGGCGTGAAATTCGTAGCAGCTGACGGCATTAATGTTCTTGACGTGCTTGCGCACGACAAACTGATCATTACGAAAGAAGCAGTTCAGAAGGTAGAGGAGGTGCTCGCGTAATGAAGGATCCTCGTGATATTGTTAAACGTCCGATTATTACGGAACGTACTGCTGACATGATGAATGACTTGAAATATGTATTTGAAGTCGATATCCGTGCAAACAAAACCGAGATCAAAAAAGCCGTGGAAGCTATTTTCAACGTAAAAGTGAAAAACGTGAACACTCTTCGTGTTCCAGCTAAGCCAAAACGGTACGGTCGTTATTCCGGATATACTAGCGAATGGAAAAAAGCGTTTGTAACACTGACACAAGACAGCAAAACGCTTGAGTTCTTTGAAACTGTATAATTGAAATTGTTGAAGTAAGGAGGGAAACCCAGTGCCAATCAAAAAGTATAAACCGACATCCCCGGCAAGACGGAACATGTCCGTATCTACATTTGAGGAAATCACCACAGATCAGCCGGAGAAATCGTTGTTGGCCCCACTGAGCAAAAAAGCAGGCCGCAACAACCAAGGTAAAATTACAGTTCGTCACCACGGTGGTGGACACAAACGTAAATACCGTATCATCGACTTCAAACGTACTAAAGATGGAATACCGGGCCGCGTTGCTACGATCGAGTATGACCCGAACCGTACATCAAACATCGCCCTGATCCACTATGCTGATGGTGAGAAACGTTACATCATCGCTCCAAAAGGATTGAAAGTTGGAGATCAAATCTTCTCCGGTCCTGGATCTGACATCAAAATCGGTAACGCACTGCCACTCGAAAACATTCCAGTAGGTACCGTTATCCACAACATCGAGTTGAAACCAGGTAAAGGCGGACAATTGGTTCGTGCTGCTGGTACAGAAGCTCAATTGCTTGGTAAAGAAGATAAATACGTTTCCGTTCGTCTCTCTTCCGGAGAAGTTCGTCGTATTCTGAAAGTTTGCCGCGCAACAATCGGATCTGTTGGTAACCAAGACCACGAGCTCATCAAAATCGGTAAAGCCGGTCGTAGCCGTTGGTTGGGACAACGTCCAGAAGTTCGTGGTGTAGTAATGAACCCTAACGATCACCCTCACGGTGGTGGTGAAGGTCGTGCTCCAATCGGACGTAAATCGCCAATGTCACCTTGGGGTAAACCTACTCTTGGTTACAAAACGCGTAAGAAAAATAAAGCTTCTGATAAATACATCATTCGCCGCCGCACGAAGTAATACACACTGTGCATAACTTCGTGAGGCATCTGCGGATGCACAATAGCTACGTTTGAAGGGAGGATCTCCACATGAGTCGCAGTTTGAAAAAAGGGCCATTCATTGATGGCTACATGCTGAAAAAGGTAGAAGAGATGGACGCTTCCGGTAAAAAGAACGTTATTAAAACCTGGTCCCGTCGCTCTACAATTTTCCCGCAATTCATCGGACACACATTTGGCGTATATGACGGTCGTAAACACGTACCAGTATACGTGACTGAGGACATGGTCGGACACAAACTGGGTGAGTTCGCTCCAACCCGTACGTACAAAGGCCATACTGATGATGACAAGAAAACAAGAAGATAAATGATCATCTTTAATGTTTGAGAGGAGGTTACACAATGGAAGCAAAAGCACATGCTAAGTTTATCCGGATTGCTCCTCGTAAAGTTCAACTCGTTGTTGACTTGATTCGCGGCAAGCAAGTTGGTGAGGCGGTTGCCATTCTCCGTCACACTCCGAAATCCGCTTCTCCAATTGTTGAGAAGTTGCTTAACTCCGCTATTGCGAATGCGGAACATAACTATTCTATGGATGTTAATAACTTGGTCATCTCGCAAGCTTACGTGAACCAAGGACCGACAATGAAACGTTTCCGCCCTCGTGCAATGGGACGTGCAAGTCGTATTAACAAACGTACTAGCCACATCACTTTGGTGGTATCTGAAAAGTAGAAGGAGGGAAAACGTGTGGGCCAAAAGGTAAATCCGGTCGGACTCCGTGTCGGAGTAATCCGTGACTGGGAATCTAAATGGTATGCAGGCAAAGACTTCGGTGATCTTTTGATGGAAGACGTGAAAATTCGTGAATTCCTGAAAAATAAATTGAAAGACTCCGCTATGTCTCGTGTTGAAATCGAGAGAGCGGCTAACCGCGTGAACGTAACGATTCACACAGCGAAACCAGGTATGGTAATCGGTAAAGGTGGATCTGAAGTTGAGAATCTTCGTAATCAAATTACGAAAATTGCTGGCGGTAAAAAAGTACACATCAACATCTCTGAAATTAAGAATCAAGACCTGGACGCAATCCTGGTAGCAGAAAGCATTGCACAACAACTGGAACGTCGCGTTTCTTTCCGTCGTGCTCTGAAACAAGCTATTCAAAGAACTATGCGCTCTGGTGCAAAAGGTATTAAAACTCAAGTGGGCGGACGTCTTGGCGGAGCTGAGATCGCACGTTCGGAAGGCTACAGCGAAGGAACTGTTCCACTGCACACGCTTCGTGCCGACATCGACTACGGTACAGCAGAGGCTCATACAACTTACGGCCGTATCGGCGTAAAAGTATGGATCTATCGTGGAGAGGTTCTTCCTACGGCTAAGAAACAAGCTGCTAAGGAAGGAGGCAACTAATCATGTTGGTACCAAAACGTGTAAAACACCGTAAGCAACAACGCGGACATATGAAAGGCCAAGCAAAAGGCGGAACTACGCTGAACTTTGGCGAATACGGTCTGCAAGCTACGGAACCGGCTTGGATTACGAACCGTCAGATCGAAGCGGCTCGTATTGCGATGACTCGTTACATCAAACGTGGTGGTAAAGTCTGGATCAAAATTTTCCCTGACAAACCAATCACTCAAAAGCCTCTCGAGGTTCGGATGGGTAGCGGTAAAGGTAACGTAGAAAAATGGGTTGCAGTTGTGAAACCAGGTAAGATCATGTTTGAACTTGCTGGTGTACCGGAGGATATCGCACGCGAAGCGATGCGTCTTGCCGCTCACAAACTGCCAATCAAAACGAAGTTTGTGAAACGTGAAGAATTGGGTGGTGAAGCAAATGAAAGCTAGTGAATTTCGCAACCTAACCTCTGCTGAAATCGAGCAAAAGATTGCCGGATTTAAAGAAGAACTCTTTAACCTCCGCTTTCAACTCGCTACCGGTCAGCTGGATAACCCGACTCGAATCCGTGATGTGCGGAAAGAAATAGCTCGTGCTAAAACCATTATCCGTGAAAGAGAACTGGGAATCGGTTAATTAGGGATCGGATGTACAGTCCGTCCGTAATCAGGAAGGAGGCCAACAATGAGCGAAGAACGTAACGCACGTAAAGTGCAAATCGGTAAAGTGGTCAGCGATAAAATGGACAAAACGATCGTTGTTGCTGTAGAAACCTACAAAAAACACGAATTGTACCATAAACGTATCAAAGTCACTAAAAAATTCAAAGCGCATGACGAAGAAAACACTGCGAAAATCGGTGACACGGTGAAAATCATGGAGACTCGTCCGCTTTCGAAAGATAAACGCTGGAGACTTGCAGAAATCGTTGAAAAAGCGGTTATCATCTAATGCATCAGCAGCATAGCTGAAAGGAGGAATACTAAATGATTCAACCATTTACACGTTTGGCTGTAGCCGACAACTCCGGTGCGAAGGAACTGATGTGTATCCGCGTACTCGGCGGTACGGGACGTCGTACAGCACAAATCGGTGATCTGATCGTTTGTTCTGTAAAACAAGCAACACCAGGCGGCGTTGTCAAAAAAGGTGATGTAGTTAGAGCGGTTGTCGTTCGTACGAAACGTTCTGTACGTCGTAAAGACGGTTCCTACATCGGTTTTGATGAAAATGCAGCAGTTGTTGTAAAAGACGACAGAAGCCCACGTGGAACACGTATTTTCGGACCTGTTGCTCGTGAACTTCGCGAGAAAGACTTCATGAAAATCGTTTCCTTGGCCCCAGAAGTTATCTAAAGCGTAAAGCTTAATCTCGTGATGTTAGAAACAGGAGGTGTACGAAATGCCAAGAGTGAAAAAAGTTCTGGAATCCCATAACAACAAACTTCACGTTAAAAAAGAAGATACGGTTATGGTGATCAGCGGTAAAGACAAAGGTAAAAAAGGCCGTGTCATCGCTGCTTATCCTCGTGAGAACCGCGTCCTTGTGGAAGGTGTTAACATGATCAAAAAACACCAGAAGCCTAACCAGCAAAATCCGCAAGGCGGCATTATCGAGAAGGAAGCTCCGATTCACGTTTCCAACGTAATGCACATCGATCCAAAGAGCGGAAAAGTGACCCGTGTAGGTTACAAAGTGTTGGATAACGGAAAGAAAGTGCGCGTTGCTAAACGTTCCGGAGAAATTATCGACTAATTGAACCGAATGAGAAAGGAGGGCTATGATTCATGGCATCAAGAATGAAAGAACGTTACCTGCAAGAAATCGCTCCTGCTTTGATGCAGAAGTTTAACTATACAACGGTAATGCAAGTGCCGAAAATCGAGAAAATCGTTATCAACATGGGTGTGGGCGACGCTGTCCAAAACTCCAAAGTGTTGGATTCCGCAGTAAACGATTTGCAACTGATCGCAGGTCAAAAACCTGTAATCACTCGTGCTAAAAAATCTATCGCAGGTTTCAAACTGCGTGAGAACATGCCTATCGGTGTGAAAGTTACATTGCGCGGCGAGCGTATGTACTACTTCCTCGATAAACTGTTCAACGTTACATTGCCTCGTGTCCGCGACTTCCGTGGTGTATCGAGCAAAGCGTTCGATGGACGTGGTAACTATACACTGGGTCTGAAAGAACAACTGATCTTCCCAGAGATCGAGTACGATAAAGTAGACAAAGTCCGCGGTATGGATATTGTTATTGTAACAACGGCGAAAACAGACGAAGAGTCCCGTGAATTGCTCACGCAACTGGGAATGCCTTTCGTAAAATAAGTTGGCATAACGTTTCCGGGTGTCTGGAAGGACTCCCTTTTCTCCGAAATTATTTAGGAGGTGTCAGGCTAAAGTGGCAAAAACTTCGATGAAAGTTAAACAACAACGCACACCAAAGTTTAAAGTACGTGCTTATACACGCTGTGAGCGTTGCGGACGTCCACATTCGGTACTGCAGAAGTTCAAAATTTGCAGAATTTGCTTCCGTGAATTAGCTTATAAAGGCCAGATTCCTGGCGTGAAAAAAGCAAGCTGGTAAAAAGTCCTGAACGGGAAGGAGGTTAACTCACAATGACTATGTCTGATCCAATTGCAGATATGCTTACTCGTATTCGTAATGCGAACACAGTTCGTCACGAAACAGTAGAAATGCCTGCTTCGACAATGAAAAAACAAATCGCCGATATCCTGAAGCGTGAAGGTTTCATCCGTGACGCTGAAGTTATCGATGATAACAAACAAGGGATTATCCGTGTTTTCCTGAAATACGGTCAAAATAACGAGCGCGTTATCACTGGTCTGAAAAGAATCAGTAAACCTGGTCTTCGTGTTTACACGAAAAGCAACGAAGTACCTCGTGTACTTGGCGGCCTGGGTATCGCGATCATCTCGACATCCAAAGGTGTTATGACGGACAAAGAAGCTCGTCAATCGAAATCCGGCGGAGAAGTCGTTTGCTACGTTTGGTAATATAACGTCACAAGATAGGAGGTGCAACATATGTCTCGTATTGGTCGCAAACCAATTACAGTACCAAGTGGTGTGGACATCACACTGGACAACACCGTTATTACGGTAAAAGGACCAAAAGGAACTCTGACTCGTGAACTTCATAAAGACATGAAGGTTACAGTTGAGAACAACGAAATTACAGTTGTGCGTCCTTCCGATAACAAAACTCATCGTTCTTTGCACGGCACAACGCGCAGCGTTGTAAACAACATGGTGAGTGGTGTTACTGAAGGATTCGCAAAATCTCTGGAGCTGGTTGGGGTCGGATATCGTGCAAGCAAATCCGGAGATAAAATCGTTCTGAACGTTGGGTACTCTCACCCGGTTGAAATTACACCGGAAGCGGGAATCGAATTCGAAGTTCCTTCGAATACAAAAATCATCGTTCGCGGGATCGACAAAGAGCGCGTAGGTGCTTACGCTGCTAAAATCCGTTCCGTTCGTGAACCTGAACCGTACAAAGGTAAAGGTATTAAATATGAAGGCGAGCGTATCATCCGTAAGGAAGGTAAAGCCGGTAAGAAGAAATAAGATTTCTCTTACTGCCTTTGCGCGGCTTTCGGCTTGCTTGCTTCGTGTGTTTCTAATATACCCCGTGGCTTCCGGTTTGAAGCCAGCGAGGTAACCTGAAAGGAGTGAATCCCTGAGATGATTACGAAACCAGATAAAAACAAGGCTCGTCTGAAAAGACACCTTCGTGTTCGTAAGAAAATCCAAGGAACGGCAGCACGTCCTCGTTTGAACGTATTCCGTTCTGGTAAACATATGTATGCTCAAATTATCGATGATGTAGCTGGTGTAACAATCGCTTCCGCGTCTACCGTAGACAAAGAATTGAGCAGCGACATCAAAAATGGTGCATCTGTTGAATCAGCTCGTAAAGTCGGCGAACTCGTTGCTAAACGTGCGAAAGACAAAGGTGTTTCCAACATCGTATTTGACCGTAGCGGATATCTGTACCATGGTCGTATCGCAGCATTGGCTGAAGCGGCTCGTGAAGCAGGACTTGAGTTTTAAGATATTTTTCAAAAGGAGGTTAACGACTTGCGTGTAGATCCGAATACTTTGGAACTGACTGAAAGAGTTGTAAATATTAATCGCGTAGCTAAAGTAGTAAAAGGCGGACGCCGTTTCAGCTTTAGCGCACTGGTTGTAGTCGGCGACGGCAACGGCTGGGTTGGAGCTGGTATCGGTAAAGCGGGCGAAGTACCTGATGCAATTCGCAAAGGTATTGAAGACGCTAAGAAAAACCTTGTACACGTTCCACTCGTAGGAACATCGATTCCTCACTTGGTAACAGGTAAGTTCGGCGCAGGACGCGTTCTGTTGAAACCAGCATCTGAAGGTACTGGTGTTATCGCTGGTGGTCCTGTACGTGCGGTTCTCGAACTTGCTGGTGTAGGTGACATTTTGACAAAATCTCTGGGTTCTTCGAATTCCATGAACATGGTCAATGCGACTTTGGAAGGTTTGTCCCGTTTGAAGCGTGCTGAAGACGTGGCTAAACTGCGCGGAAAATCCGTCGAAGAGCTTCTGGGTTAAGGAGGGAATCTCATGGCTAAATTAGAAATTACCCTCGTCCGCAGCTTGATCGGACGTCCGGAGACGCAAAGAACAACTGTGAAAACATTGGGCTTGCGCAAAATCAACAGCAAAGTGGTTCAAAACGATAATCCTGCTATTCGTGGTATGATTAACAAAGTAAGTCACTTGGTTGCTGTTAAAGAAGTAGAAGCTTAATATCGGGATAATCCCACAAATCTTTAAGGAGGTGCAACGAACGATGAAGTTACATGAGCTTTCCCCAGCTCCTGGATCCCGCAAAGAACGCAAACGTCTTGGTCGCGGTCCAAGTAGTGGTACGGGTAAAACATCAGGTCGCGGTCACAAAGGACAAAACGCTCGTTCCGGCGGTGGTGTGCGTCCGGGCTTCGAAGGTGGACAAAATCCATTGTATCGTCGCTTGCCAAAACGCGGTTTCGTAAACCCAACTCGCAAAGAATATGCGGTTGTGAATATTGAAGACCTGAACAGTTTTGCTGCGGGTACTGAAGTAACTCCAGAATTCTTGATGACGAATGGCGTAGTTAAAAACGCTAAATCCGGAATCAAAATCCTGGGTAACGGTGAAGTCACTGTGAAGCTGACTGTTAAAGCTAACAAGTTTTCTCAATCTGCGGTGGAGAAAATTGAAGCTGCCGGCGGTACAACCGAGGTGATTTAATGTTCAAGACCCTAAAGAATATCTGGCGGGTTGAGGATCTGCGCAAAAGGGTATTATTTACCCTTTTTGTACTGATCATTTACCGCATCGGATCCTTCGTTCCAGTACCTGGAGTTAACAAAGAGGTTTTCGAAGCGACAAATTCTGCGGGTAAAGAAGTTTTTGGACTTCTCAATACGTTCTCGGGTGGAGCACTGTTCCAGTTCTCGATCTTTGCACTCGGGATCGTACCTTACATCACTGCGTCTATCATAGTACAGTTGCTTTCCATGGACGTTATCCCTAAGTTAGCGGAATGGGCAAAGCAAGGTGAACAAGGTAAGAAAAAATCAGCACAGCTTACTCGTTATTTGACGATTGGGCTGGCATTGATTCAAGCGTTTGGTACGTCGATCGGATTCAACCGCTTGTACAATACAGAGATGGTGCCTAACGCCACTTTTGCTGATTATATCTTGATTGCGATTGTACTTACGGCCGGTACTTCATTCCTGATGTGGCTTGGTGAGCAGATCACCGAGAAGGGCATAGGAAACGGGATCTCGATCTTGATCTTCGCAGGTATCCTATCAACGGTGCCTAACATTATCAAACAAACAATCGAGTCCGACTTCATCCAACCTGATCAGTTGTTCATGAACATCCTTAAAGGGGTAATCGTCGCAATTGTTATTGTGCTGATTATCATCGGTGTCATTTACATTCAGCAGGCGATTCGGAAAATTCCTGTACAGTACGCTAAACGTGTTGTAGGTAACAAAATGTACGGTGGACAGAATACACATATCCCGCTGAAGATTAACGCAGCAGGTGTTATCCCTGTCATCTTTGCTTCATCTCTGTTGATGTTCCCAACGATTATCGCCAACTTCTGGGCTGATCGTTTATGGGCACAGTGGATCGGACAAAATCTGACTACTCACAAACCTTTGGGTATGTTATTGTATGTTGTGATGATCTTCGGTTTCACTTTCTTCTATACTTTTGTACAGATGAATCCACAGCAGATGGCTGATAATATGAAAAAGAACGGCGGTTACATCCCAGGCATTCGCCCGGGTAAAGCAACCGAGAAATATCTGACCCGTGTCATGACTCGTTTGACAATGGCCGGAGCCATCTTCTTGGCAGTCATTTCCGTTCTGCCTGTATTCTTAGGGGCACTTTCTGGTTTGCCTCAATCCGCGCAAATTGGAGGAACATCTCTCCTGATCGTTATCGGTGTTGCGCTGGATACCATGAAGCAAATCGAAAGCCAATTGATCAAACGCCACTACAAAGGTTTTATCAATAAATAGGCAATAGGTACCGGTCAAGCTAAGATTTACTTGCCGGCACCTATTGTGCTGTTTGTTGATGTAGGGTAGTCTTGGAGGGAGTGACATAACGTGAACATCCTATTCATGGGCCCTCCGGGGGCAGGAAAAGGAACGCAAGCAGACGTCATCGTGAAAGAGTTCGGTATTCCCCACATTTCAACAGGCGATGCATTTCGTCTCGCGATTAAGCAGGGAACTCCCATTGGCCTGAAAGCCAAGGAATATATGGATCAAGGATTGCTTGTACCAGATGATGTAACCATTGGCATCGTTGAAGAACGATTGCAGCAGCCTGACTGCAGAGAAGGTTTCCTCTTGGATGGTTTTCCGAGAACCCTGTCTCAAGCTGAAGCGCTCGATGGCATTCTGGACCGACTGAACTCAGGTCTCGATCATGTAATCAACCTGAAAGTGGACCGCGACAAATTGCTAGCCCGTCTAACGGGTCGTCGCATTTGCAAAAACTGTGGCGCCACTTATCATGTCGTATTCAATCCGCCTAAGCAGGAAGGTATTTGTGATAAATGCGGCGGCGAGTTGTACCAACGTTCGGATGATAACGAAGAGAGCGTAGGCACCCGTCTCGACGAATATATCAACAAAACAGCACCACTCCTCACGTTTTATGAGAACAAAGGTCTTCTTCGTCAAATGGACGGAGAACAGGATATTGATCAAGTCTCTCAAGAGATCGTGTCCTTACTGCGAGGTTAATTGAATGATCATTGGTAAGTCCGAAACGGAACTGGGCTTGATGAGGGAAGCAGGGAGAATTGTTGCGGAAACGCATCGTCTCTTGGCAGAGCATATCGCTCCCGGTATTACGACTGGAGAACTTGACCATATGGCCGATCAATACATCCGCAGTCAAGGAGCTGTGCCGTCTTTCAAAGGTTATAACGGTTTTCCTGCCAGTGTGTGCGCTTCAGTAAATGAAGAGTTGGTGCATGGATTTCCCGGCAAACGCAAGTTGAACGAGGGCGATATTGTTACGTTTGACATTGGCGCGCAGTACCAGGGGTATCATGGAGATTCTGCCTGGACTTATCCGGTCGGCCGTATTTCCGAAGAAGCCCGTCGTCTTCTGGACGTTACCGAGGCTTCGTTATACGCAGGTCTGGCGCTGGTTAAACCGGACGTTCGCTTGTTTACTATATCTCATGCGATTCAGAAATATATTGAGGATGCCGGTTTTTCTGTAGTTCGTGAATATGTCGGTCACGGCATAGGCGCGGATCTGCACGAAGAACCACAAATTCCGAACTATGGTCTTCCTGATCGGGGACCACGGCTTAAAGCGGGCATGGTGCTGGCCATAGAGCCGATGGTTAACGCAGGCAGACGGTATGTGAAAACGTTGGAAGATAACTGGACTGTCGTAACTGTTGACGGATCGTTATGTGCCCACTTTGAACACACCGTAGCAGTTACACCAGATGGCATGGAAATTTTCACAAAACTGAATGCGTAGGTGATGAGGCATGAACAATCAGTCTAATCCGCAGCTCGGTCAACTTGTGAAGATCCGTAAAGGCCGCAATGCGGACCAAGCCGCGGTAATTGTTGCTATAGCGGACAGTAGGTTCGTGTATATTGCGGATGGAGACAAACGAAAGTTTGATCAACCCAAGAAGAAGAATATTC
Organism: Paenibacillus xylanilyticus; assembly: GCF_047246825.1. Lineage (GTDB taxonomy): Bacteria > Bacillota > Bacilli > Paenibacillales > Paenibacillaceae > Paenibacillus > Paenibacillus xylanilyticus_B. The sequence continues at coordinate 50,051 of NZ_JBFOLB010000013.1, forward strand.
TTCATCTGGAGCTCCAGCCGATGATCAGCAGCGAGGTCGTAAACAGTTTAAACGAGAGTGGTCGGGTGACAAACGGAAAGCTCCGCTATGCGGTTCATTCGTTTCTGGAATCCACCAACATTCAAGCTGAAGAGAAAGGAGACTGACTAATGGCCAAGGAAGATGTCATTGAAGTGGAAGGTACGGTTCTTGAACCGCTGCCGAATGCAACATTCAAGGTTGAGCTTGAGAACGGTCATCAAATTCTCGCTCACGTTTCCGGCAAGTTGCGGATGCACTTTATCCGTATCCTGACTGGTGACAAAGTAGTTGTTCAGTTATCGCCTTATGATTTGACAAAAGGACGTATAACTTACCGTAAATAGTAGTAGACAGTTGCAATGAACTGTGAAGCTTGAAGCGGGTTTTGCCCGGCAAAACTTGCGAAAGCTTCGAAGCCGGTTTTACAATGGTAAAACGAGGTCAATGCTTACGAAGAGAGTTTTGCTAAGCAGAACTTTGAGGAGGTAATTCACATGAAGGTAAGACCTTCGGTCAAACCGATTTGCGAAAAATGCAAAGTCATTCGCCGCAAAGGGAATGTTATGGTTATCTGTGAAAATCCGAAACACAAACAAAAACAAGGTTAATGAAGGGGGTGTAGCGTAAAATGGCACGTATAGCTGGTGTGGATTTGCCACGTGATAAGCGCGTTGAGATCGCCTTGACTTATATTTTCGGAATCGGTAAAACGACTTCCCAGAAAATTCTGAGCTCTACAGGCATCAATCCGGACACTCGTGTTCGCGATTTGACGGAAGATGAAGTCAGCAAATTGCGTGAAAGTATCGACAAAGAGGTCAAAGTAGAAGGTGACCTGCGTCGTGAAATCTCTTTGAATATTAAACGTTTGACGGAGATCGGTTGTTACCGTGGAGTTCGTCATCGTCGTGGTCTGCCTGTTCGTGGACAACGTACGAAAACGAATGCTCGTACTCGTAAAGGTCCTCGTCGTACAGTAGCGAACAAGAAGAAATAATAAGGGGGGATAAGAGAAAATGGCTAAACCGAAAAAAGTCGTACGTACTAAACGTCGTGACCGTAAAAATATTGAATCTGGCGTGGCGCATATCCGTTCCACTTTCAATAACACTATCGTTACCATTACGGATCCTCACGGAAATGCAATTTCGTGGGCAAGCTCCGGCGGCCTCGGATTCAGAGGTTCCCGTAAATCGACTCCGTTTGCTGCACAAATGGCTGCTGAGACTGCTGCCAAAGCTGCAATGGAACATGGGATGAAAGCCGTTGAGGTTATGGTTAAAGGACCAGGCGCAGGCCGTGAAGCAGCGATCCGCTCTTTGCAAGCTGCAGGTCTTGAAGTTAACCTGATCAAAGACGTAACTCCAGTCCCGCATAACGGATGCCGTCCTCCAAAACGTCGTCGTGTCTAATGAGATTTGCCCCTGCGTGTGGTATAAATCCAGCACAATCTGCTAATAATGGTTGTTTAGGCATACTACTACATGTTTTCGCAAGAGAAGGTAAATGTTTCATAGAGGACCGACGTTTTGAAGGAGGGGTATTGCAGTGATTGAAATCGAAAAGCCGAAAATTGAGACGGTAGACGTCAACGATGATGGCACCTATGGGAAATTCGTAGTAGAACCGCTGGAGCGCGGATACGGAACGACGCTTGGAAACTCGCTTCGCCGAATCTTGCTCTCGTCACTGCCGGGTGCGGCAGTGTCTTCGGTTCAAATCGATGGCGTTCTGCATGAATTTGCTACAGTTCCTGGCGTAATGGAAGATGTAACGGAGATCATTCTTAACCTGAAAGCTTTGTCGCTTAAGATTCATTCGGATGAGGAGAAAGTGCTCGAGATTGATGCTGAAGGCGAAGGAGCAATCACGGCTGGAGATATCCGTGCTGACTCTGATGTGGAAATCCTTAACCCGGATTTGCATATTGCTACGCTCGGACCAGGTTCGAGACTTCACATGCGTATTTTTGCCAATCGCGGTCGCGGCTACGTCCAGGCAGATCGGAATAAACGCGATGACCAGCCGATCGGCGTCATCCCAGTCGATTCCATCTTCACCCCGATCAGCCGCGTTAACTACGCTGTGGAAAATACGCGTGTCGGCCAAGTAACCAACTATGACAAGCTCACGTTGGAAGTTTGGACTGACGGAAGTATTCGTCCTGAAGAGGCTGTAAGCCTTGGCGCTAAAATTTTGACCGAGCATTTGATGCTCTTCGTGGGTCTTACAGACGAAGCGAAAGACGCTGAGATCATGGTCGAAAAAGAAGAAGACAAAAAAGAAAAAGTACTCGAAATGACGATCGAAGAGCTGGATCTCTCTGTTCGTTCCTACAACTGCCTCAAACGTGCCGGTATTAATACCGTGCAAGAGCTGACTACGAAAACGGAAGAAGACATGATGAAAGTCCGTAACCTCGGACGCAAGTCTTTGGAAGAAGTTCAAGAGAAGCTTGAGGAACTCGGTTTGGGACTCCGTACAGAAGAATAGACAGCCGAGTGCTTGAAGTGAAGGAGGGAAAACAATGGCATACCAAAAGTTGGGCCGTAACTCCAGCGCACGTAAAGCTTTGTTCCGTGACCTGGTAACCGACCTGTTCTTATACGAGCGCATTCAGACAACTGAAGCGAAAGCAAAAGAGGTTCGCTCTATTGCTGAAAAACTGATCACTAAAGCGAAAAAGGGAGATCTTCATGCCCGTCGCCAAGTGGCAGCTTATGTTCGCCGCGAAACTATCGATGGTGAGCAAGATGCAATCCAAAAACTGTTTAGCGAATTGTCCGGTCGTTACGCTGAGCGTCCAGGCGGATACACTCGTATCCTGAAACTGGGACCTCGTCGTGGTGACGCTGCGCCTATGGTTTACTTGGAACTGGTTGACCGCGCGTAAAACAGATGAGATGAGGAAAGGGGACAGAGTCGTTGATTCTGGGTTAACCCTTTTTTTCACTTCATTTCGGAATTCGTGCTGTAATAGAAGCTCCGGAAGGGGCTTCTTTTGCTGTTCGGGATAGGCATGTATAGTATGGAACAAAGGTGTGGTAATGATGCGCAACTTGTGCATGACGCTAACTTATGATGGCACTGCTTATTATGGCTTCCAGGTACAGCCGGGAGGGAATACCATTCAGGATCATCTTGAAGATGCCATTCGTGCATTAACAGGTGAGAAGGTAAAGATTACGGGGTCTGGTAGAACGGACGCGGGTGTTCATGCTCGTAGACAGATCTTCAATTTTACCACGGAATCTCAAATCCCGATTGAACGCTGGTGTATTGCACTTAACTCTAGACTACCCTCGGATATTGTTGTTATTGACGCCATGGAAGTGCCGCTCGATTTTCATTCTCGCTATGCAGCGAAAACGAAGACGTACCGCTATACTGTCAATGCAAATCAATTCCCGGATGTATTCAACAGAAGACTGCAATACCACCATCATGCCAGGTTGGACATAACTGCAATGCAGGAGGGGCTCCGTCATTTTATCGGTACGTATGATTTCACCTCCTTTGCTTCTCGCAAGTCTCAGAAAGATAATCATGTGCGTTCGGTATACGATGCATGGATAGATGTGGACCGTTCAATGTGCAGAGACCATCCGCGCGATCAAGGTGTCATTCATATTTATGTGAGCGGCAACGGATTTTTGCAGCATATGGTACGCATTATTGTAGGTACACTGCTGGAGATCGGAGAGGGTAAACGGAAAGCCTCTGATGTACCGAATATGATTGCTGCATGCAATCGTTCTGCTGCAGGACCAACTGCGGTTAGCAGCGGTTTAATGCTCTGGGATCTTGAATATAAAAAAGATTAAATTTGGTGAGTGAAAAGGTTAATTAACACTTGCGATTTAAGCTGCTATCATGTAATATAAAAGTTGTGTTTTCTTAATGGCTTTCCCACAGCCCCAATTAAGAGGTTCACATCGCAACAACTATCCATCAACACCTAAAGTTATCACTTAATGAACGAAGATAAATGAAAATGATGATTTTGAACATTTTAAGGAGGAACTTTTCATGCGTACCACGTACATGGCGAAGCCTAACGAAGTTGAGCGCCAATGGCACATCATTGATGCCGAAGGCAAAACGCTCGGACGTTTGGCAAGCGAAGCAGCTGCTTTGATCCGCGGCAAACATAAGCCACAATTCACTCCACATGTGGACACTGGCGATTTCGTAGTTATCATCAATGCGGAGAAAATCGTATTGACTGGTAAAAAAATGCAAGATAAAAAATACTACCGTCACTCGATGCACCCAGGTGGTTTGAAAGTAACTACTGCTGAAGAGATGGTTAAAAACAAACCGGAACGTATGTTGGAATTGGCTGTTCGCGGTATGCTTCCTAAAACTCGCATGGGCGAAAAAATGAAGCTGAGACTTAAAGCGTACAGAGGCACTGAGCATCCACATGCAGCACAAAAACCAGAAGTTTACGAACTTCGCGGTTAATTAAAAGGAGGACAGTTTCATGGCACAAGTACAATACTATGGGACAGGTCGTCGTAAACATTCGGTAGCTCGTGTTCGCCTTGTACCGGGTGAAGGACGCATTGTCATCAATAAACGTGATATTAATGAATACTTCGGTTTGGAAACACTCAAACTGATCGTAAAACAACCACTGACTTTGACAGAAACGCTCAGCAACTATGACGTTTTGGTTATCGCTCATGGTGGCGGAATCTCCGGTCAAGCCGGCGCAATCCGTCATGGTATCTCCCGTGCTCTGTTGAAAGCAGATCCGGAATACCGCGCTTCCCTGAAAAAAGCAGGATTCCTGACTCGTGACCCACGGATGAAAGAACGTAAAAAATACGGTCTCAAAGCCGCTCGTCGCGCTCCTCAGTTCTCCAAACGTTAAGATGTCTTACAAGCCTCTGGCCTTCAGCCAGAGGCTTTTTTGTTGTTTCTCGAGCTTCAGTGAATGAATCCACAGTCATCGCCTCGAACAAAAGGTATATATTTTTACTGTAGTTAGACGTTTTCCATTGGAGACAAGCTGAAGTTCTATATTTACTACATTACTCTTGTACATACACTCATCAGTATTTCTTATGGTTTCAATAAAAGTCGCCTACATGTGGCCAAGATAAACTCAGGTGGTTTTCATTAATGATTATCTTTTTTCTACCTCCGCTTTGGGCTAATCTGAAGCACTAACCATCACAGATTTTAGTACGCATTAAACCAAATAACCCAATAGGGACAAAGGATTTCACTCATAGAATGCCGAATAGGTCATTTAATACAACTTAGTTTGCTTTTATCCCCAGTGATCCATTCAAATGTATTTAACCAACATGTTTCATAAAATCCCTTGGGAACGAATTATTAAAATGGACAGTGATTTGATCGATTTTACCATATGGCAGGCATTGACATCCCTCATGAAAGATTTATACTATACGTAATTCATATTAGATTAGTCGGTATTATTGATTTTGGTAAAAGCAGAATGGGGGAAATTCAGAAATGAACTTGTTGGAAAAAGAAAATCTTGCTCGGGTGAAAGCAGAAGAATTGGAAAACGCAAGCCCTGAGGATATTATCCGTTATGCTGTTGAGACATTCCCAAATATCACTTTTGCATGCAGCTTCGGTGCAGAAGATGTGGTACTTGTAGATATGCTTCAAAAGATCAGTCCATCTACGGATATTTTTTATCTCGACACCGATTTTCATTTTAAGGAAACGTATGAGACGCGTGACGCCATGAAGGAGAAATACAATCTTGATTTCGTACGGGTCTCTCCCAAAATTACTCCTGAAGAACAGGCGGCTCAACATGGCGAGGAATTGTGGAAATCGGATCCGAACGCTTGCTGCAACATCCGCAAGGTAGAGCCACTAACTCGTATACTGTCTCAGTACGATGCATGGATTACCGGAATTCGGAGAGATCAAGCACCCACTCGTGCCAATGCAAAAAAGGTTGAGTATGACACCAAGTTTGGACTCATGAAATTTAACCCGATCGCGCATTGGACATCCGAAGATGTGTGGAATTATATCCGTGCCAATAACGTTGTATACAATCCACTGCACGATCAGAACTATCCAAGCATTGGTTGTGAATACTGCACACGTCAAGTTATGCCTGGAGAAGACCCACGCGCAGGACGCTGGGCCGGTAACGACAAAACGGAATGTGGTCTTCATAAATAATCAGTTCCAATAACGGAGTAATCATTAAACTTCTAATCATGGCTTTGTACTTTTTTTGTATGAACAATAAATTATGAAGAATTAGGAAGCTGACAAATTGACTTCGATTCTGCCTCATGGAGGTACGCTGGTGCAGCGTGTCGTACAAGGAGAAGAACGGGAACAATTATTGCGCGAAAGTGAGAAGTTATCTTAGTTACGTATCAACACCTGGGCAATTTCGGATCTGGATTTGATTGGAGTAGGTGCATTCTCACCCCTTATCGGTTTCTTGAATGAGGAAGACTACCTCTCGGTTGTCTCTCGTATGCGTCTTGCAGATGGAACGGTATGGAGTATACCCATTACCTTGGCTGTAGATGAGCAGCAAGCTGCTCCACTCAAAGTTGGAGAGACTGTAGTGCTGATTGGTGAAGAGGATGGTGTAACTTACGGTCTGCTTGATGTACAGAGTGTATACGCCGTGGATCAGGGGGAAGAGGCATGTCGTGTATTTAAAACAGACGACCCCGAGCATCCAGGGCGTGAAAAAACTATTGGAACGCCCTGCAACGTATGTAGGAGGACCAATTCAGGTTTTGAACCGTCCTAAACCGGCCAAGTTTGAACAGTTTTATTAGTGGGACGTGATCATGCAGGTGTGGGTGACTACTATGGAACATACGAAGCTCAGCAGATATTCTCCAACTTCACTGCGGAAGAGCTGGATATTACACCGTTATTCTTCGAACATAGTTTTTACTGCACTAAATGTGGCAACATGGCATCAAGCAAAACTTGCCCACATGGCAAAGAGCATCACATGACGTTGTCCGGTACAAAAGTGCGTGGTTTGCTTCGTGATGGAGAGTGCCCTCCACCAGAGTTCACGCGTCCTGAGGTAGCTGAAGTATTGATCGAAGGAATGGCTGAGCAAGTCCGCTCCTAACGGTATATTTGTCCACCTTGTCCCATATAGATGATTAGAGTCATTTATAGGGACGAGGTGGTTTTTTTATGCGTAAGAAAAATATGGGGAAGCATTTTGTCGTATGGATTCGTCTTCGCACAGTGAAGCGGGTTCTGTTAAGCCTCTGTCTACTAGCCATGTTGGTAGCTGTGGTGACGTATGAACTCCCTTCATCCAAGATGTCCGGATACTGGGGCTTGCCATTAGCGGGCAAGGTCATCGCCATAGATGCAGGGCATGGCGGACCTGATGGAGGAGCTGTAAGTAAGCAGGGGGTTATTGAGAAAGATATCAATTTGTCGATTGCCTTGTATGTGCGGGATTATCTTCAGCAAGCTGGAGCACTGGTGGTCATGACACGCGAGATCGATACAGATTTGGCTGAGTCAGATACCAGGGGGTACTCCAAACGCAAGACAGAAGATCTTAAACAAAGAGTAAGACGTATTGAAGACAAGCAGGCAGATCTGTTTATTAGCATTCACATGAACAGTGTGCCTTCGAACCGCTGGAGTGGTGCGCAGGTATTTTATACACCTAACCACCCCGACAATGAAGGATTGGCCAATCTGCTTCAGCAAGAAATGATTCGTAATCTTGAAAATACTGATCGAATTGCGAAAACGGTAAATACAGTCTATCTGCTGCAGGCATTGAAAATTCCCTCTGCTCTAGTAGAGGTTGGTTTCCTTTCTCATCCGGAAGAGGCGCGTCTTCTTGCTGATGAAGCTTACCAGCGTAAAGTAGCCGCTTCCATTTATAACGGGATCCTGCGATATTCCTCTGGCGAACGTCCCAAAAGTTAGTCACAAGGTAAAGGAGAATGGTATAATTAACGCAGCATACCTAATTACATGCCAATAGATAAAGCTGAGGTGCTGTCTGATGATATCAAAAGAACAGATACTTGAACTATTGCAACCTTTACAGGAACCACAATTGGGAGTGAGTCTGACAGAACTGCAATGGATCCGTGATGTCATGGTAAAGGAAAATCATGTGGCACTGACCATTGTAACATTGGACAATCAGACTGAGGATACAACTGCTCTTAGTGATGCCGCGCGTAACCTGATGTCCCAGCACGGTATTAATGATGTACATATACGTCTGCGTGCAGCATCAGAGCATGAACGAGAGAGTTTGAATGCAGGACCACCCGGGAATGAACCAAATGATGAAGAAGTACTTGTTAAAGGCCATGCAGCAGGTCTGGATGGACATGAGCTGCTAAGCCCCGAATCGGGTGTTCGTTATATTGCAGTAGCAAGTGGCAAAGGTGGGGTAGGTAAATCTACAGTCACAGTGAATTTGGCAGCTGCTCTGGCTCGGCAAGGTAAAAAGGTCGGACTGATTGATGCGGACATCTATGGCTTTAGTGTTCCTGATATGATGGGGATCGAAGAATACCCTGTTGTAGAGGACGGTGTGATTCAGCCAGTAGAACGTTTCGGTGTGAAAGTGATGTCCATGGGATTTTTCATTCGTGAAAACAACCCTGTCATCTGGCGTGGCCCTATGCTGGGGCGGATGCTGCGTCAGTTCTTCACTGATGTGAATTGGGGAGAACTTGATTACATGCTGCTTGATTTGCCTCCAGGCACGGGTGACGTCGCTTTGGATGTTCATCAAATGCTGCCACAGAGTAAAGAGATCATCGTTACCACACCTCATGCAACAGCTGCATTTGTAGCTGCCAGGGCTGGTGCAATGGCGATTCAGACAGAGCATGAGCTGCTCGGTGTCGTGGAGAACATGGCTTATTATGAATGTGGCAAATGTGGAGAGAAAGACTATGTATTTGGTCGTGGGGGTGGCGGACGTCTTGCAGAGAGTCTGCATACAGAGTTACTAGCGCAGATTCCTTTAGGAACACCGGATAATCATCCATCAGAGCCTGATTTCTCTCCATCTGTATACAAGACCGATACACGAATCGGTGCTATCTACGATGAAGTAGCCCAATTGATCGACGCGAAATTTTAATGGTTTAACACTCTAATCTACAGCTAAAAAGCCTGCATCCCATCGGATGCGGGCTTTTTTTAGCTTGTAAACCTGTCAAGAAGCCCTCATAAACATCTGAATTAAGCTCGGTGATTTTTATGAACCTCCACCGCCGCTACCACCATCTCCGCTGTCACCACCGCCTTCACCGCCGCCTTCACCACCGCCTTCACCTTCCTGGCCGCCGCCTTGTCCTCCTTGTTCTTGTCCACCCGTTTCAACCTTTGGCTGCAGCTCTTCCTGCACTACTTTCTTAAGCAGAGTGAGTACTTCCATTCGGAATAACGGATTCTGCATGACTTCCTGCATAACAGTCATGGTCTGTTTGCGGTACTCTGGAGTTTTGGTCATGTCCATAAACATTTTGGATACTTCAGGAGATTTCATGACATCCCCGATCGATTTCTGATACGTTGGATCCTTGATTAGCTCCATATGGAGCTGTTTGCTTTGCGAGTTGATGGCTTTGGCAAATTCACCGGCAAATTTCGGATCTGTCATAATTTTTTCAAATTCTTTTTGATACTCTGGAGCTGTAATGGTATCTTTAACAGCAATACGTATTTGTTCCGAAGATTGCATAGGCATTAACATTTTCATACCAATGGTTCCAGATCCACCACCTGATCCACCGCCACCTTGTTCTGAGTCCCCGCCTTCACCACCACCTGATGAACTTTGGCCCGTAAGAGCTTCTTCAACAGCTTTCTTGCCTTCATCACTTTTTAAAATATCCACGACCATCGTTTTCATCTCTTTATAACTGCCCTGAGGAGGCGAAGAACTCTGATCTGAACCACAGCCGGCGAGCATGACGGAAAGCCCGAATACGACACAGCATAGCTGCCACAAAGGCCGTTTCATGTGCATAACCCCTCCTTGAATAGATATTGCATGTAGTATGTGATGGCAAAGCACTAAATATGTTGAACGATGATGGTTTTTTGCTGAGAAGGTTGGTAAAATAAACTCTCGGGGGTGGAAAACATTTGAATTTACGTAAATGGTTTTTCCTATTTTGGACAGCCTTACTTATTGGGGCAGCGGGATCGTTAGTGACAGGCTTGATTATGATGCTCGTGAACGGGGAAAAAACGAATGGAATGACCGATTTCCTACTGTATCTCCTCATTTTGTTTGGTTCAGGCGTTATGATTAGTGTGTATTCTCAAATGGGTTTTTTCGCTTACTTGATATTGAATTATATGGGCAAAGGTGTATTTCCGAAACGCGGATGGCAAATAGTACAGCTTGTTTTAACCGTGTTGGCCCTGCTGGACGTCATGTTTTTGCGTTTGTTCGTCGGAGGCGGAAGAGAACGTCTATCCGATATTGTACTGGGAATTATTATTTTGGCAGCTGCAATTGTTACCGCTTACGTGAAAGTGAAACAGACGCATATCTCGGCAATGGTGCCGACGCTCTTTTTTATGATTGCAGTTACCGTGGTGGAAACAATCGGTGTGTTGCGAATAGATGTAAATGCAGCTACCATCTTTATTGTGGTCCCATTGCTGGTATGTAATGCGTACCAAATGCTTATATTACATAAGCTGGTGGATGGACCTGTAGAGCAAACAGTGAGTGGGAGAACGGAGCAAGTGTAGGAAAGGCTGGCATTGTGGGTTAATTTAAAAAACACCAAAAAAGAGCTAACCATGTTAGCTCTTTTCATTTGTGCTGCTGTACCTTTAATATTGGTTATACCGTCTATGGATGAACGATGAATTTCTGTAGTGTAGTATTACTGTGCACTGGCTTGATCACGAACTTCGGTACCTTTGGCACTGGAATGATTCAGCAACTCGGAAACTGTAACAAATTCATACCCTTGGTTTCTTAACTTATCAATAATGACAGGCAATGCTTCATGAGTCTGCTTGGAAGAATCACTCGCGTGCAGCAATACGATATCCCCAGGGTGAGCTTTGCTGACCACACGATCTACAATAGTCTGTACCCCGGGATTTTTCCAATCCTGCGAGTCAGTGTCCCATTGTACAACCTGGTAATTTAGACTGCTGGCTACCTGAAGTACGCGTTTGTCAAAATCCCCGTTGGGCAGACGGAGCAAATTCGGTTCTTTTCCCGTTAAATCGGTTAAAATGCTATGAGCTGTCGAAATTTCCTTGCGGATTTCTTCTTCGGTCATGCTGGTGTAATTATCGTGCTTATGCCCGTGGCTGCCAATTTCGTATCCTGCCTCCTTAATGGAGGTTACGATCTCGGGGTGAGTCTTGCTCCAAGGGGAGGATAAGAAAAAGGTTGCCTTCTCTACCTTATTATCCTGCAGTACTTTCAGAATTGGCTCTGTGCGCTTGTCTCCCCAGCTAATATCAAAGGTAAGTGCAATGACTTTTTTCTCTGTTGGTACGTTGTACACAGCTGACGGTGCATCCTCTGAGAATACAGAAACATTGCCACTTTCCAGATAAATAATCCCGATAGCAAAGACGGCAGCAGCCAGCACAATCAGGAAACGTTTAATCTTTTTCCCACTGAATACATAGAACGAGTTCATTTCAATAAGCGCCCCTCTCCCATAAGAAATGCTTGTTTACTCTCCAATGTATGCTCGTACCGCGTAGTTATTCGCTCAGAAATTTGTTTGTCCATCATCTTTATTTAACAGGAGGTAATTATGCTGAAATTCAGTACATTTCTAAAAGATCTAGGATCCATTCGTAGCGCTCTAATCTGGTCAGTCCTATTGTTCGTTGCAGGTATAGGCGCCGGGTGGGTGAGTACTGGACCGCTGCAGGAGATATTATTGAATCAAATAGGCGGATTGCGTGAAGTTAGCGAACGACTTGAACAGGGCGGGAATGTGCAGTGGAATTTCTTTATATTTATCTTTTTTAATAATGCCATTAAAAGCGTGCTTGTAATCTATGCGGGTATTTTCTTTGGCATTTTGCCGGTTATCTTTTTAGTTATCAATGGAATGGTTATCGGTTTTCTTGTGCACTTTACCACGAACAATGGGGCAAGCCTTTTTGATATTGTGGTGAAGGGACTTTTACCCCATGGGATCATTGAAATTCCAGTTATCATCATTGCCTGTGCGTTTGGACTCAAGTTCGGGGGACTGGCATTCAGAAGTTTGGTACAGCTTGGAAGCGCCAAGCGGCAGATGTTAGGAAAACAGTGGGAGACTTTCTTAAAGAAAACATTAACCGCTTCCTGTTGGATTGTTATTCTGCTGTTCATTGCAGCCATTATCGAAAGTACAATTACCTTCAGTATTGTGCGTGGATAAATTTGTATGGAATGACATTCATAAATTTTCAGAAAGTTGACCATAACAATAAAACGGGTTTCAGCAATCTCCCTCAATATGCAAGTTATACAGAAATTTTTGGGGGGGAGCTGGGATCGGCGCGCTCTAAAATATCTCCGACTATAGAGAAGCGGGGGATTGTCCTTGACAAACAGGAGTGCGCCATTATCCATATGCAGAAAAAGGAGAACTCTTAATGCTGGGTATGCTGTTTAACGAGAAGGAATGTAAGGAACTCGATTATGTATTACGTAAAGAGCTGGATGAAATGTTGTTTGACCTCAGTGATAATCGTCTCGACCAGGAGATTAAATACGCAATAGCAAGTAGATACAAAACAGTATTCCGCATGTACGCAAGATTTGCTCCTCCGAAGGAGTTGTCCAAATACGCAAGAAGTGGCAAACTTAAAAAATCCAAACCGTAAGAGGCAATGCAGGGGATCAGGATATGTCGTTTGAATGATGAGCGAGGTGCGGCCACTACATCCAGCGCTGTACCTCTATACTAGAATAATCAATGAATAGTATAAGATGCTGATCATTTTGTCGAAAAAGGGTTGACCTTTTTGATAAGATATGATAAATTAATTTTCGTTCCTTTTTTAGGACAAACCGAACAAAACGAGCACTAACCATAAATCGAATGAAAAACTTTTGAGAAAAAAAGTGCTTGCAAAGTGAAGTTGAACATGATATATTATAAAAGTCGCCGCTGAAACTACGACAACAAGTAAAACAGTAACAAATTGAATGTTTGATCTTTGAAAACTGAACAACGAGTGAGTAACGATCTTGCTTGCAAGATCGACGCTGAGAAATGGGTACACGTCTTCGGACTGTATGATTTCGAAGCACAATTGAGATTTTTAATCTCGTCAGATTCAAAATGAGCTAATCGCTCTTTTCGATAATAGC
>NZ_JBFOLB010000014.1:0-49945 GCF_047246825.1 Paenibacillus xylanilyticus
CCGAAAACCTTCACGTTCATCCTGCAAGCAGGATGATTACTCACTCGTTGTTCAGTTTTCAAAGATCAAACTTCGTTCTTCACCGTCGCTGTTTTCTCTCAGCGGCGACTTTTATAATATATCATACTTCGTTTGTTTTCGTCAAGCTTTTTTTTGAAGTTTTTTTCGAAGTTCTTATTAAACTTCGTTTTGACTTCAAACGCTCTTGACCAAGCAAGCAAAGCAACGAGATATAATGTACCATAGATTCAAGTTCAGAGTCAACTACCCAAACAAAGAAATTTTCAAACCCAGCAACAGCCCTACTCCAGGCAAACCCAAAATGCTCACAGTTCCGATTGTAGCAGGGTTCAGCGGTATATATGCACCAGTGATCCAACCCGAGTAATTAACAACATAGATGCCTATCGCAGCCAGAGCGAGATGTATTCCGAATGACGTGAGCCATGACAACCCGATCCGTTTCCGGAACAGGATAATCACCAGTGCCAGCAACGAAGCTACAAGCACACTTCCTAAAATCACACTTTTCATAGTTCGTACCCCCTTCTCTTATTCCTTCTGTCACACACTCATGCCTCGATCCATTACAGGCGACTTTTTCATCCCTGCCCGTTTGGCCCGTTTCAGATGGATCTGGTACTTACGCTCAGCCGCTTCCAGAACAAATATCGCATAATCAATCTCATCTTTCCCCTGGGCCTCTTCAAACTGCCTCACTGCACGCTCCCACTCCGCTTTGGCCCTTTCAATCTCCAAATAGATCTGTTCTTCTTCCATCTCCTTCTGTAATTGAGTGCGTCTCTCCACCGAGTGTCTTGCATTTTTCCAGAAAAACATATGCTCTCCCCCTTTGATTCAGCACGACATATTCTCATACTTATCAAGGAAAGGACAAACTTAGAACTATGAACCATATAAAATCCGAAGCAATCTATTTCACACCCAATAAAAAAAGAGAGCCTCTCGGCTCTCCTGCTAAAGCTGTTCCACTCTCCATCAAACAACTTCATATAAATACCTCTACGGTCACCTAAATCCCGCTACGCACCCTTATCGGATCTCTCTGCGGCCTTCCAGCGCCTTCGATAGTGTCACTTCATCCGCATACTCCAGGTCTCCCCCTACAGGCAGTCCGTGGGCTATCCGGGTTACCGTAATTTCAAATGGACGAACCAGGCGCGATATATACATCGCAGTAGCCTCACCCTCGATATTCGGATTCGTTGCAAGGATCAATTCCTGTACCCGTTCATCACTCAACCTGGTCAAAAGCTCTTTCAAGCGGATATCGTCCGGGCCGATTCCCTCCATTGGAGAGATGGCACCTTGCAATACATGATAGTACCCGTCAAATTCCTTGGTACGCTCCATCGCGACAAGATCCTTGGAGTCCTGAACTACACAGATGACCGAAGCGTCCCTGGACTTATCCTGACAAATACGGCATGGATCAGTATCCGTAATATTACAGCACACCGAGCAGTAATGAAGGTTACGCTTCACACTGACGAGTGCTTTGGCAAAATCAATAACGTCATCTTCCTTCATGTTAAGCACATGAAAGGCTAGTCGCGCAGCTGTCTTGGGACCAATACCCGGCAATCGGGTAAAAGCATCAATCAGCTTCGCTATCGGTTCGGGATAATACAATCGATTGCGTCTCCTTTGACAGGATCAATTTTAATTAAAACAATCCCGGAATTTTCATACCACCAGTGAATTTACCCATGTCCTGGTTAGCAATTTCATCAGCTTTACTCATTGCATCATTTACTGCCGTCATAACGAGATCCTGCAGCATTTCTACATCTTCCGGATCTACTGCCTCAGGTTTGATAGTAATAGAGAGCAATTTTTTATGTCCGTTAACTTCTGCCGTTACTACACCGCCACCAGAAGTACCTTGTACTGTTTTGTCCGCCAGTTCCTCTTGTGCCTTCAGCATTTGCTCCTGCATTTTTTTCACTTGTTTCATCATTTGGTTCATGTTGTTCATGATTATTCATCTCCCTTGTAATAGTTATAACGCTATGCGCTTGATATATCTATTCCTTGATCACTACAAGATCTTCACCGAAGAGCTGGATGGCTTCATCAATCCAAGGCTGCTTGCTGCCTGAACTGCCGTCTTCATGCTCAGGTTCAAGCTTAAAGTCCTCCTTTGGCGCTTCAGCAGCTCCTTCCATTGCTCCTGTCCAATCCTTGAGCATCATTGTCACCAGACGGGCTGAACGTCCGAGATGTTCGGACAAGACACGCTCAATCACTTCGCGATTGGCCTGCTTCTCTGTCGTTTCACGGTGAATATTATTCTTAAATGCCACCAATACGTTGTCTTCCAGCACAGATACCGGCTCACCATCCATAAACCAGGCATGGACTGTTACCTTCTCTTCTTTTACACGCTGCAAGATTTGGCTCCATTTTTTGCTGACCTCCACAAATTCAGGAGATCCTTTGCGCGCAACGTATTGATCCAGCTGTGCAGGCAACTTTGCCGGAGAATTGCCTCTCGATACTGGAGCTCGCGTTGCCGGACGAGATGGACCACTTGGTGCAGCCTCCCCTCCAGACAAACCACTCTTCAGAGCACGATCCAGCTTCTTCTCCAACTCAACAAGCTGTTGTTTCAAACGGTTAATTTCCCCGCTGTCAGCCTGTGAGGTTGCAGCCGAACCTACCGATGCAGAAGCCTGCCCTAATGCCTCTCCCTGCGCAGGTATGCTACACAGTTTGAGGAGAGCGACCTCAAATAACGTTTGCGGCTGTACTGCATATTTCATTTCGCTCTGGTACCGATTAAGCGTGTCAATCATCTGGAACAGTTGTTCCTTCGTAAATGATTCTGCCATATCGCGGAACGACTCGGGATTAAGCACCCGATCGGTCAGCTTATCTGCATCCGGCACCATCTTGATCATAAGCAAATCGCGGAAGTAATACAGCAAGTTCTCCATGCATTTATCTGCACTCTTGCCTTCATGCATAAATCCTTCGATCATCTGCAAAATATGTCCGACATCACCCTTGAGCAGTGAAGCAGCAAGCTTCGCAAATTGCTCTGAAGGGATTCCTCCGGTCATATCCATGACCTGTTGGTACGTTACCCTTCCATCTGTGAAGGAAGAGATCTGGTCCAGCACACTGAGCGCATCCCGCATCCCTCCATCAGACAGACGAGCAATGTATTGGAGCGCATCCTGATCAGCCTCCATGCCCTCCTGCTCACAGATCAGCGTGAGGCGGGCCGTCTGCTCTTCCAGAGAAACCCGGCGAAAATCAAATCGCTGGCATCTGGAAATAATGGTAGCCGGAAGGCGATGTGGTTCGGTCGTTGCCAAAATAAACATTACATGCGGAGGCGGTTCCTCCAATGTTTTGAGCAAAGCGTTGAACGCTTCTGTTGTTAACATGTGTACTTCATCAATAATATAGACTTTCTGCCGGACTTCGGTCGGGGCATATTTAACCTTTTCGCGAAGATCGCGGATCTCTTCAACACCCCGGTTGGATGCCGCATCAATCTCCTGAACATCCATTACAGCACCGGTCGTAATCCTACGGCAAGCTTCACATTCGTTACAAGGCTCAGGCGCAGGCCCGCGCTCGCAGTTTACAGCTTTGGCCAAAATCTTGGCGGCACTTGTCTTCCCTGTTCCTCTGGGCCCGTTAAACAAGTAGGCGTGGGAAGTCCGCTGTTCACGAATCGCGTTCTGCAAGGTCTGAATAATATGCTGTTGTCCCACCATATCTTGAAACGACTGGGGACGCCAAGCCCGGTATAACGCGATATGCTCCATGATGCGTTACCTTCCTTCCACTTCGCATTCGAGTCCTTTGTCGTTCCCCCATTATACTATATTCCGGGGTGATTCCAAACTTTATCTGACCCATCATGCGTGGTTTTTTTGTACATATCAAAAAGACCTCTGCATACATACAACTGCAAAGGTCTCTACATTCAAATGGTAAGCCGTGCACCTGCTATCGATAATTGCGATCCAAGTGGCACCCCTGAACAACGGCTCAGGCTAGGCAACCCTCCGGCACAAGAGTGATCTCACTTATGGCTGCTTCCTTCCGGACCTGACCAGGTTCATGAGTACTCATTGCGGAGGACCCAACCGTCAACACCACGTTCAGGGACCAAACCTCACATCGACAATACCTCTAGCAGGAATTCAACCTCGCTATAGCGGATTGCGAGTTACAGGGCACCGCTACCTCCCCATCTAGCACGGTAAGAAATAGTATAACGTAAGGTCATCCAAATTGCAACCAGCTGCGAACTGGAACCTTTATCCCTATATAAAAACCCCTGCCAAAGGCAGGGGTGGTTTGGATGCAATTAGCAGACAATTCCCGGGGAATTGCTGGAATTAGATTCCGTATTTTTTCTTGAAACGATCGACACGGCCGCCAGCATCGATAAACTTCTGTTTACCGGTGAAGAACGGGTGGCACGCGGAGCAAATCTCTACACGAAGTCCGTCTTTAACCGAACCAGTTTCAAAAGTATTCCCGCAAGCGCAGGTTACTTGACCAATCGTGTATTTAGGATGAATTGCTGCTTTCATTACCTTTCACCTCTTTCCGCCCTGAGCCTCAAGCGGACCCAGAGTAAATGGCACAACTTCAGAGATTATAACACGGCCTAATGCCGGTTGCAATCCATTATTATCAAGAGGTGATCAGGCGTTTGGGACGTGCCATTCCGGCTGGCGGAACGTGGGTATACGAGCCAATAACAACATCAGGCAACTCTTCTTCAAAGATTTCAATCATCTGCTTCATTCCCAAAATATCGCCTTGAGCTGGAGGAATCAATTCCAGGTAGCTCTCCGGGTCAATATTCAGATTACGCATTTGAATCAAACGCAGGTCTGTTCTGCGGGCAAACTCAATCATCGCTTCAATCTCTTCCTCACGATCCGTAACACCCGGGAAGATCAAATAGTTAATGGATGTGTAGACACCCTGTTGAGCCGCATACTTCATCGACTTCTCCACATTGGCAAGCGTATATCCACGTGGTTTGTAGTATGCATTATAGTGATCATCGAGTGCACTGATGGTGCTTACACGCATCAAATCGAGACCAGCATCCACGATACCCCGAATGTGATCGTTCAAACCAGCGTTGGTATTAATGTTGATATACCCCATGTCCGTGATCGAACGCACTTCACGAATCGCTTCAATAATCAATTTGGCTTGAGTTGAAGGCTCACCTTCACATCCCTGTCCAAAGCTGATAATGGACTCCGGCGTTTTCAGATGTTCCAGCATAACCTCAACTATTTCGTCCACACGCGGCCGGAAGTTCATCCGGGTTTGCGGGGAAACAAAGCCACTGTCATCCGGCTGTTCTGAAATGCATCCAAAGCAGCCTGCATTACAGGAATACGATACAGGGACTCCGCCTTCCCAACGATTAAGGAACGTATTGGATGATGTCAGACACTCATACCCAAGCGCACAGTTGGACAAATGAGTGTACAGGCGGTTTTCAGGATACTGTTCGGTCAGACGCTTAACTCCGGCACGTACATCATCGCGATCACAGTTCAGCGGATTCCATTGATCCGGATGATCGGACATGCGGGCAGTGACGTAGAATGCGTCATCTTTCCACACGACAGCCGAATACCCGAACAATGGGAGCTTGTACTCTTTGTCTGTTTTCACATAACCCGGCAAACACAGGCGAGTGAAACCTTGCGGAAGCAAAGCTCCTACGGCCTGTGTATCACTCGGGAGAGGCAACATTTCGCCCGTATCCGGATCCATCCCGATGGGACGAGTGCTTGGTAATCCAACAAGTGTTGCACCTTCTGGTAGAGGGATAAGTTCATCCTCCATAATTTCAACGATCATATCTCCACTACGGGCAAGCCCATACAGCGATGGATGATCAAATACATTGCCTTTTTCATCTGCGTATACTAAATACATGATGTTCTCCTCACATATAATGGGTTAAACCGAACGACGAGTTTTATGGTGAATTCAGCAGTATGACTGCCAAATTTGAGATGATAAAATGATACTATTTTATGTTGTTGTTGCCGAGGTAGCCGTCTGTCTTGGCGAACGCCGAGTAGTCGTGGTTCCCGAATTGCTCGTCGGGCTGTTGCCCGCTGCATCAAACGCTGCCAAAAATTCGGCATTCGTTTTGCTATTGCGCAGTTTTTTCAGGAAGCTTTCCACAAAGTCATGTGAGTCATTCATATTTTTGCGAATGGTCCAGATCGTATCCAGCTCTTCCTTGCTTAGCAACACTTCTTCCCGGCGTGTACCGGAACGACGAATATCGATGGCCGGGAAAATACGGCGCTCTGCCAGTTTGCGGTCCAGATGAAGCTCCATATTGCCCGTACCTTTAAACTCTTCATAGATAATATCATCCATACGTGATCCCGTATCGATTAACGCTGTCGCCAGAATAGTCAGGCTTCCGCCTTCCTCGACATTCCGTGCTGATCCAAAGAAACGTTTTGGACGGTGGAATGCTGCAGGATCAATACCACCACTAAGTGTCCGGCCCGATGGCGGGATAACCAGGTTGTATGCACGAGCAAGACGTGTAATACTGTCCAGCAGAATAACTACATCCTTTTTGGCCTCAACCAGACGAAGAGCACGCTCTAGGACCAATTCCGCAACCTTGATATGATTTTCAGGCAACTCATCGAATGTAGAAGCCACAACTTCCCCTTTAACCGAACGAGACATATCCGTTACTTCCTCCGGACGTTCATCAATCAACAGGACAAACAGTTCAATTTCTGGGTTGTTGGTTGAAATGCTGTTGGCAATTTCTTTGAGGAGAAGCGTCTTACCTGCTTTGGGAGGTGCTACGATCAATCCGCGCTGTCCCAAACCTACAGGGGCCAGCACATCCATAATGCGTGTGGACAAATGGTTGGGGGATGTTTCGAGAACCAGTTTTTTCTGCGGATACAATGGGGTTAAAGCCGGGAAATGAAGTCTTTCCGCAGCCGCTGAAGGGTTCTCACCATTCACGGCATTGACTTGCAATAATCCGAAATATCTTTCGTTTTCCTTCGGTGTTCTACATTTGCCTGATACCAGGTCACCTGTCCTGAGGTCAAACTTACGAATCTGTGAGGCTGAAATATAAATATCCTCGGTGCTCGGCAGGTAGTTGATCGGGCGAAGAAATCCGTAACCCTCAGGCAAAATCTCGAGCACACCCTGCATAAACATCAAACCACTCTGTTCAGCCTGAGCTCGTAGTATGGCAAAGATCAATTCTTTCTTCTTTAGTGTGCCATAGTAGGGAATCTGATATTTTTTGGCCAGTTTGTAGAGGTCCGTTAGTTTCATTTCTTCCAAATCGGAAATTTGTAGATCCATATAATAACCACCTATTCAATTAATAAGTCCGTGAAATGGATAGTTTCGCTTGATGATCCGGCTATGGAGAACAGCATAATTCTGCTCTGCTGCATTCTCTTCTGTCCATTGTACGGAATGTAACCGTTATAATGCAAATACTTGTCGTTGAGTGTAAGTTACCGGGCGGGATGACCCACATACAGTGCTATCCGCTTGTGAGTGAATACATAATTCACGAGGCTTTCGATCCGGGTACCAGTCAAGAAGCTCAGACAAACCGGGGTTTGGGGAAAAAGGAATGATGTCAGTTCTTACAGCCATATGATATTTGATCCAAAAAAAGACCCTCCGGGTAAGGAAAAAGAACTATTTCTTCTTATCCCGGAGAGGCTGAGAACTCTATTAGAATAGGTTTACCCAATTGTTGTAAAGATATGCAGTTCTGTCAAAATAATAGCGGCAAGTCACCAATCCTGCAATATGCCGGATTCGTCACTCAGTCTCACGCCATACATCTGCACCAAGCATTCGCAGGTTCGTAACGAGGTGGTCATACCCACGGTCGATAAATTCGACACCTGTCACTTCAGTCACACCTTCACTAACTGTAAGACCGGCGATGACCAGCGCTGCTCCGGCACGAAGATCAGATGCTTTTACCTTGGCCGCATTGAGTGCGCCGCCTTCGATAATGGCTGAACGGCCTTCTACGCGAATTTTGGCACCCATACGCACCAGCTCTGGAACGTGCTTAAATCGGTTACTGTAGACAAAATCACTCAGAACACTTACACCTGTTGCTTGAGTTAGTACACTTGTCATAGGAGACTGCAAATCGGTTGGAAAACCAGGGTATACAAGCGCTTTAACATCCACATGGCTGTATGAAGGTTGTCCAATGACACGAATACTCTCGTCCAGTTCTTCAATGCCCACGCCCATCTCCAGCAGTTTGGCCGTCAAAGCCTCCAGATGTTTGGGAATGACGTTGTCAATCAGAACATTACCACGCGTTGCCGCTGCAGCAATCATATACGTACCCGCCTGTATGCGGTCCGGGATGATGGAATGACGGCAGCCCTTGAGCTCCGACACGCCCTCAATGCGGATGGTTTCAGTACCTGCACCTTTAATGCTGGCACCCATTGAATTCAAAAGTGTTGCTACATCTATAATCTCAGGCTCTTTAGCCGCGTTTTCGATAATTGTAGAGCCTTTGGCACGTGTTGCCGCCAGCATAATGTTAATGGTTGCACCTACACTGCTTACATCCAGGTAAATCTTTGCTCCGCGCAGCTCTTTGGCATGCAAATGAATGGAGCCATGTTCGTTTGTTACTGTTGCGCCAAGCGCTTCAAAACCTTTGATGTGTTGATCAATCGGACGAGGCTCAAAGTTACAGCCCCCAGGTAAACCAATTGTTGCTTCTTTGAATCGCCCAAGCAATGCTCCCATCATATAATACGAAGCACGCAGCTTCTTTACTGGACCATTGGGCATGGGTATGGATTTGATATCGGAAGGGTCAATCTTCATCTGACTGCCTTCCCAAACTACACGAGCTCCGAGTTCCTCCAAAATTTCCGCATAAACCGCCACATCACTCAAAAGCGGCAGGTTGTCCAGCACGACCTCTGATTCGGCAAGCAATGCTGCAGGAATAAGCGCAATGGCGCTGTTCTTGGCGCCGCTTATGGTTACAGTCCCCTGTAACGGACGTCCGCCACTAATCATCAATTTTTCCATAAAGCTTAATGTCCCCCTACGTGTTTTGCAGCCGATGAACGGCATTACGTGCTGATGGCTTCCTACGTGAAATAAGGTGTGAAAATGGAAAGACACCGGCTAGGCGGTGTTCTTTCCACTTCACAGTATGGAACTGGTAAAGATAAATTACGCTTTGTTGTTGGAACCAAACTCGCGGATTTTACCTTTAACGGTTTCTTTGATTGCATCACGGCCTGGTACGATGAACGTACGTGGATCGTAAGCATCTGGTTTAGCTGCAAGCACTTCGCGAACCACTTTGGAGAAAGCAATTTGGTTCTCTGTGTTTACGTTGATTTTGGAAGTACCCAGGGAAATGGCTTTGTCGATGTCGTGTTTAGGAATGCCTGTACCACCGTGCAATACGAGTGGAACTTGTACCGCGTCACGAACTTCTTCCATTTCTTTGAAGCCCAGGTTAGGCTCGCCGTGGTAAGGACCATGAACGGAACCAAGAGCTGGTGCCAATGTATCGATACCTGTTTCTTTCACGATGCGAACACACTCTTCGAGGTCAGCGTACATGATGCCGCCAATTACGTCGTCTTCTTGTCCGCCAACTGTACCTACTTCAGCTTCAACAGAAACGCCTTTAGCGTGTGCATATTCAACGACTTTTTTAGTCATTTCGATGTTTTCGTCGATTGGGTGGTGGGAACCGTCGATCATAACGGATGTAAATCCAGCATCGATCGCTTCTTTACACTTGTCGAAGCTGGAACCGTGGTCCAGGTGAATAGCAACCGGAACGGTAATTTTCATGTCATGAATGAGTCCTTCTACCATTTTTACTACAGTGTAGAAGCCGCCCATGTGACGTGCTGCACCTTCGGATACACCCAGGATTACTGGGGATTTTTCTTCTTCAGCAGCACCCAAAATTGCTTGAGTCCACTCAAGGTTATTGATGTTGTATTGACCAACTGCATATTTTCCTTCAAGCGCTTTGTTCAACATGTCTGTCATAGATACTAATGGCATGGTTTCAATCCTCCTAGGGGTTTGGGTTGTGTCTATGGTTTTTAGCCGAAATCACATACGGGCTTATTATACCACATCCCATGTCAAATACTAAACAAGCATTTGCAAAAATGCTGTGCTTTGCAGCACAGTTTTCATAGATAGCGCATGAAGCCGCTCCCATTCTCAATATTCCCTCGTTAATTGGCCCAAATACCCATAACCCCCAAGAAGTACACACCTGTTTCACGCAGACAAAAAAATCCTGCATTCACAGGATTCAGCTGCACCTATTGGCCGTGTCATTACGAAGCTGCATGTTGACCGCCACACGCATCTCATCGATATCAAAAGGTTTCGTGAAATGCATTAGCGCACCGAGATCAGTCGCTTCCTTGATCATGTCCAGCTCACCATATGCTGTCATCATGATGACTTTGATATCGGGATCAATCTCCTTAATATGTTTCAAAATTTCAAGGCCATCCATGCCAGGAATCTTCATATCAAGCAACACCAGATCAGGCTTATCGTTGTTCACAATCTCCAGTGCGATCTTGCCATTGGGCGCCTGGAACGTGTTATATCCTTCACTGCTGAACACTTCCATTAAGAGGATTCGAATCCCGTTCTGGTCATCAACGATTAACACTTTTTTATTTTCCACTCTGTAACCTCCTGGATTTAGGAAAGCATGTATATCTCCGAATCTGGATAACTATCCCATAGTCGTCATGATAAGTATTCTACCCTTCCCATTAAAATCCTGCCCCACACACAAATTACAGCTAAACATTTTATCTCCTCTCCGCGTGGAGGAAACCCATTATTAAATCAAAAAAGGGATGCTCACCGCACCAGCCTGTAATCCCAGGCTATCGGCAAACATCCCTCTTTATCATCGGGTTAAATCTATATTATTTTTCCGCATTCTCCAAAGAAGCTTTTACGAATTCACGGAACAATGGCTGTGGACGGTTCGGACGGGAAGTAAATTCCGGATGGAATTGTACAGCCAGGAACCAAGGGTGTCCCGGAAGTTCCACGATTTCAACCAGACGGCCATCCGGAGATGTACCGGAGATAACCAGACCTGCTTTTTCAATCGCTTCACGATACTCATTGTTGAACTCATACCGGTGACGGTGTCTCTCATACACCAGCTCGTCATCATAACAAGCCATAGCCAAAGAACCTTCCTGCAGCTTGCAAGGATAGAGACCCAGACGCATCGTACCGCCCAGATTCTCGATATCTTTTTGTTCTGGCAGCAGATCGATTACCGGGAATTCGGTAGCCGGATTGATCTCGGAGCTGTTCGCACCATTCAGACCCACAATGGAACGTGCATACTCGATCACGGATACCTGCATACCCAGGCAAATACCGAAGAACGGAATGTTCTTCTCACGGGCATAACGGATCGCCGACACTTTTCCTTCAATACCACGATCTCCGAAACCACCAGGAACAAGGATACCGCCAACGCCGTGCAGCAGATCGCCTACGTTCTCGTCCGTGATATCTTCAGAATGGATCCAACGGATCTTCACGTCTGCATTGGATGCAAATCCTGCATGGGACAGGGATTCAACAACACTCAGATAAGCATCGTGCAATGCTACATATTTACCTACGATTGCAATCTCAACCGTACGCTCCAATTTGCTGATGCGGTCAACCAGCCCTTCCCACTCGCTCATGTCCGGTGCAGGAGTGGTCAGTTTCAGGTGATTCACCACGATTTCATCCAAACCTTCTTCACGCAGGTTCAAAGGTACTTCATACAATGTATCCGCATCGCGACATTCAACTACTGCATTTGCATCAATGTCACAGAACAGTGCGATTTTAGCTTTCATATCTGTCGAAAGCTCATACTCTGTACGGCACACAATAACGTTCGGTTGAATTCCGATGCTGCGCAATTCCTTCACGCTGTGCTGGGTTGGTTTTGTTTTCACTTCACCAGCTGCCTTGATGTAAGGAATCAGCGTTACATGGATGTACATTACGTTGTCACGGCCCACATCACTCTTGATTTGACGGATGGCTTCCAGGAAAGGCAAGCTCTCGATGTCGCCCACTGTTCCGCCGATCTCCGTAATAACAACGTCCGAACCTGCTTCACGTCCAGCGCGGAATACGCGCTCCTTGATTTCGTTCGTAATGTGCGGGATAACTTGTACCGTACCGCCCAGATACTCTCCGCGGCGCTCTTTGCTGATAACGGAGGAATACACTTTACCGGTCGTGACGTTGCTGTTTTTGGAGAGGTTGATATCGATAAAACGCTCGTAGTGACCAAGGTCCAAATCCGTTTCCGCGCCATCATCGGTTACAAATACCTCACCATGTTGATAAGGACTCATTGTTCCCGGGTCGATGTTGATGTATGGATCAAATTTTTGAATGGTTACCTTGAGACCTCTGTTTTTCAGCAGTCTGCCCAACGAGGCAGCGGTGATCCCTTTACCCAGGGAGGACACAACTCCGCCCGTCACGAAAATATACTTTGTCACTGTTATTACCCTCCTAATATAAATACAGAAATTCAGGCGATATATGGTGTTATCGTAACCCGTTTCCCAGGTAATCATCGTTAAAAAGAGCAATGGCAGAAATTCCCTGCATCTGCGAACTGCTCTTTTGTGCGAAGACCATGTGTACAAACTTGCTCTACAGCTAAGAATGGTGCAAATTTTCCGAAAGCCAATCATCCATGCCTGTCCCCAAAAATGGCATCAAGCCATCTCTTGCTGAGGTTTTTTTATATACAAAAAATGGGCCACGGATGTTTGGCCGGGAGCGTGCGGAAATCAATCATTTTGCAATATTCTGCCTCTAAAAATACAAAAAAAAGTACTCCCGCAGGACGGGGCACTTTTTTATAAAAAACATAAATATATTCTCGCTCATTCATAAGCCCATGCAATAGTTTACCCGTTCCCCCGTGCGCTGTCAAGGCTGACTATCTGGGGAAAACGGGTAAATTATCGACATCAAAAATGACGGTTACTTATCGGAATCGTCATCAAATTCATCCTCGTCTTCGGACTCATCTTCATCGTCTTCATCGAGGTCTTCTTCTTCCAAATCGTCATCTTCAACCAGAACTTCTTCATCGCTGTCATCTTCATCAAAGATGTCGTCATCGTCGTCGTCATCATCGTCATCGTCGTCTTGATCATCATCGGCATTGTCGAAGTCTTCGTCACTGTTGTAGCTGTCTTCCTCTTCGCCAAAGTCCTCATCTTCCAGATCATCATCTTCATCGTTGATGATACGCGGACGCTTCGCACCTGTCATGGAATCTTCTGTTCCACCGACTGGATACCAGCGTTTCAATCCCCAAAGACTTGTACCGACACAGGCAAAACGGCCATCGATATTGATCTCGGTATATAGCTGGGCGATAAACTCGTTGATTTCTTCATCAGTCATTCCGCGCTGTTTTGCTACCTCATTCATCAAATCACGGTAGTAGTACGGCGTATTAGCCGCTTTCAGCACCATAAAGGCAAGGTCAACCAAAGGAATCTCTCTTACCTTTTCTTTATCAATTTTCAAATTGAGCGAGGTACTCACTGACAGACACTTCCTCTCACACATAATTCACTTTATATCCCTACGAGCTGGACCGTTACGTATAACATATCCATTAACAAACCTAAGTAAAACCTATTTAGCGGTAAAAAGCAAGTTTTTATGTAGGTAGGATATACAAATTCAAAACACTT
The DNA here is from genome assembly GCF_047246825.1 of Paenibacillus xylanilyticus. GTDB lineage: Bacteria > Bacillota > Bacilli > Paenibacillales > Paenibacillaceae > Paenibacillus > Paenibacillus xylanilyticus_B. The sequence continues at coordinate 13,833 of NZ_JBFOLB010000014.1, forward strand.
CGGTCCCTATTGGCAACGATCCCCTTTCTGTAAAAGTGAGTGAACATTGAAAAAGACGGAGTCCCCTCCGCCTTCTGACTGTATACCCCTGAAGGATTGCTCCTTACCAGGGTCCCCGCAAGAGCCCTCTCGCCCTCCATCCATCATATGTCCCTGCGCCCGTTTTGACACGGAGAGAACGTCTTTTTGTAAAAAAAGGGCAAGTTCCCCATGCGGCGGGATGAATGCATTCATAGAATACCTCAGCATGTTCATCCCGAAGGGGGCAGCCCATAATGGACTATACTGGTTTTTTGCATCAATTAGTTGAAGGAATGCAGCGTCCTGAACCGGAACAGGCAGGGCGGTACCTGATCCGGTTCGCCAAACCAGGACAGTATGAAGCCTGTCTGCTTGAGCTCTCGCGGATGCGGAATGAGCATACCCACCTTGGAATGGTGCGCTCTTCACGGCTGGCTCGTTCCATTATTGCTCCAGTACATTGTCCGGAGGAATTGAAACAATACAGCGACGAGATCACTGTGGAGGAAGATGTGCAGATCTCGCTTCATGCAACGGCACTTCACAATAAACCGGCCACAGTACAAGGGGTTCCATGGGGAGTTAAACAGATTCGCGCCCCCAAAGTGTGGTCCGTCTCTACAGGACACCGGATCAAAATAGGCGTGATCGACACAGGTGCCGACTATCACCATCCCGATCTTCGATACTCCCTGGCACGCGGGATCAATCTGTTAAACCGGAGTATGCTTCCCCATGATGACAACGGTCACGGTACCCACATTGCCGGAACGATCGCTGCAGCCAATAGCACGGAAGGCATGATTGGCGTAGCTCCGCGCTCCCTGATCTATCCGGTCAAGGCATTTGACCATAACGGTTCTGCCTACGTATCCGATATTGTACTGGGCATCGACTGGTGTGTACGTAACCGGGTCGATATTATCAATATGAGTTTCGGCATGAAAACCCGCAGCAAGGCTCTCCTTGATGTGGTGAACCGGGCATATCAGGCCGGCATTGTCATTGTGGCCTCGTCAGGAAACGACGGCAAACGCCGAAGCATTGATTATCCTGCACGTTATCCGCAGACCATTTCCGTAGGCGCCACCGACAAAAATCGGCGGATCGCTTCCTTTAGTAATCGCGGTGCATACGTCGATGTCTATGCACCCGGCGACAAAATTGTCTCTTCCTGGGTGCAGGGCAAGCACCATGAGATGAGTGGTACATCCATGGCAACGTCCCATGTGAGCGGCGCCATTGCGCTGCTGCTCGCGAAGCATCCGGGTCTCTCGCCTGGCGAGATCAAGATGCTGGTCAAGCGCGCAACCGTACCGCTGCGCGCACGCAAGTCCACCACCGCGAAGAGCAAAGTACGCGGTGGCGAGATTGACGCCCTCCGGCTGATGCAGGAGGGCGGCGGGTAGCGGGCAGCGGCGTGATGCGCTGCCCTAGGGTTGGCCGGCTGCAGCCTATGGCAGGCCGGCCTGCCCAGGTGCCCGGGTGGTCCGCACTGATATGGCGGGATTGACCACCGGGCACAGCAAAAAGTCTCCATGTCCACGCTGCATTGCAGGCGTGATGCATGGAGACTTTTTGTCACTCGCCGAGCGGCAGGTGCGCCGCTTGGTCTCGGGGTTACATTTTGTCCGGTGCGGATACGCCCACCAGACGGAGCGCTGTCGCGATGACGGTGCGCACTGCACCAATCAGCGCCAGACGCGCTTGGGTTTGTCCCGCGTCTTCTGTAATGACGCGTTCAGCACGGTAATAGCTGTGGAACAGCGATGCCAGCTCATATACATAACGGATAATGCGGTGAGGCGCATATCCGGTAGCAGCTGCGGCAATCTCTTCAGGCAGCTCGCCCATTTTGCGAAGAAGATCGAATTCATGTTCCGTTGTCAGCTTGGACAGATCAATCTGCGCCAGCGGCAGCAGCTCGATGCCCTGCTCTTCGGCTTGACGGTATACGCTGCATACACGGGCATGTGCATATTGTACATAGAACACCGGATTTTCATTGGACGTCGAAATCGCGAGATCCATATCAAAGTCCAAATGGGAATCCATACTGCGCATGGTGAAGAAGTAACGGATCGCATCGATGCCTACTTCATCCATCAGATCCTCCATCGTTACCGCTTTACCGGTACGCTTCGACATCTTCACTTTTTCGCCGTTCTGGAACAAGCTCACCATCTGTGCAATCAGTACCACCAGCTTGGATGGATCATTGCCCAGTGCTTGCATTGCCGCTTTCATCCGTGGAATATATCCGTGGTGATCGGCTCCCCAAATGTTGATCATTGTGTCATATCCACGGGAATACTTATCACGGTGATACGCAATATCCGGTGTCAGATAGGTGTACGTACCATCGTTTTTGATCAATACACGTTCCTTGTCGTCACCATATTGCATGGTTTTCAACCAGGTAGCGCCATCTTTCTCGTAAATCTCGTCACGATCACGCAATTCGTCCAGAACGCGAAGGACTTCTCCATTGTCGTACAGCGACGTCTCGCTGAACCAGATGTCGAATTTTACACGGAAACGATTCAGGTCACGCTTGATTTTGTCCAGCTCTTTCTCCAGACCAAAGTCACGGAAATAAGCGGCGCGGTCACCTGGATGCATCGACAGCAAGCTGTCTCCCTTTTCGGCAACAAGCTGCTTCGCAAATCCTTTGATATCTTCGCCGTGGTATCCATCTTCCGGCATCTCGGCATCCTGACCCAGTTCTTGCAAATAACGTGCTTCAATCGAACGCGCCAAATTAAACACCTGATTACCAGCATCGTTAATGTAGTATTCACGCGTCACATCATAGCCGGCGTAATCGAGGATGTTACAAAGTGCATCACCCACAGCTGCTCCGCGGGCATGTCCCAGGTGAAGACTGCCTGTCGGGTTCGCACTGACGAATTCCATCTCGACCTTACGTCCTTCGCCGACATTGATTCGTCCGTAGTTCTCACCCTGTTCGTGAACAAGTCCAAGCACCGGGTAGAGATAACTCTTGTCCAATTTGAAGTTAATGAATCCTGGTCCGGCAATCTCTGCCTTCTCGATTCCGGCTTCTGCAAGGTTCAGGTTTGCAATAATCTCTTCTGCGATCTGACGAGGATTGCGTTTGGCAATCTTGGTCAGCTGCATCGCTGCATTGGTTGCCAAATCCCCGTGCGACTTGTCGCGCGGTACTTCAAGAGTAATAGCTGGCAGTTCCTCCTGCGAAACGATGCCGGCTGTTACAATAGCATTGCCGATCGCGGTACTTACCCGTTCGTTAATAGTATCCAATGGATTACGTGTCATGAAATTGGTTCCTCCTGTATGTGCAAACTAATCTCGAAATGTCCGGCTTCTTCGTCAAAGCGGTAAAAGTCATAGCTCCACGCTGCGCGTGCGCTTAATCCCTGTATGGAAAGGTCCAGCTTATGTGTGTGCGTGGACAGGGTGAATGACATGTAAGGTGATCGGTAAAAACCTGGGAGCTTGCGATTCATTTCAAACGTTTGCTCCGATTCCACCTCACCATGGCGTATAATCTTGAGCGATTGTCCGCCAAGCTTCAATGTTGTTCGGGTAATACCGCCTTCCGGTCCAGCCTGCGGCTCTTCGTAACGAACGTAGAGCACAGATCCTTTCATCACGGCTTCACCCTTCATTTCCTGCAGCACATCTTCGCCTTCATAACGGCTGTGCAGCCGGATCTGAACCGGTCGCATGTTCGACATGAATGTTTAACCTCCAATATATTCGAGGCGGCGCAAATTCGGGCAGGACCGGTGAGAACAGCCCTTCCCGAATTCAAGTACCGCTATACGCGCTAATATTACCGGATAACTCTCTATCCTACACTCTACTGTATAACTATATCCAGTTCACTCGCTCAATTCAAATCCAAATTCAGAGTTTTTGCTCTGCATCACAAAAAAAGCAGAGCTGCACCCGGAAAGTGCAGCCCTGCTTCGCTACATTATAATGAGATCATACAGAAAGATCAGGTCCATCGAGATTCATACGGAAACGGGCAAGTAGATTCCACCAGCTTGGCACGTACTTGGACCAGACAGCCACAGTAGCGACACGTGGTGCCGTATTGCAGTGCCGGGCAGTCTGCACACAAGGATAACCGCTGCGCATACTCCTCATCCGGTACCACAGGACGTGAACGCGAGGCCATTTCCACCAGACGAGCCATTTTGGATTCACTGATGTTTACCGCATGTCGATCACTACATCCCTTGCAAGGCTCCTGCCTTGCCACAAAACGACTTGAACCGGATGTACTCATCGCATTACCCTTGGACTGCAATAACCCCTACGGATGCAGGCGGCAGAACGAAGCGCAGCTCCTGATTAGCAAGGGTAACACCCTTCCATTCAACAGGCTCCACCCGGCTCGGATCTTCAAACGTATTGAATGCACCAAAATCGGCATGATGCAAAATTCGTCCCGATACGGAAGATGACTCCGCAGCTTCAAGTCGGCATACGACTTCCAGTTCATCGGTGTGACTCAGATTGCATGCCGTTACATGGATAACTCCATCCTTATTGCGGGAAGCGGACAAACTAAGCTGAGGAATGGTGTCTTCCCCGAGAGTGTATCCAGGACTCTCATAGTTCAGTTCCAATCGCTGTGCGTCCATATGAACCTGATACATATCAAACACATGGTACGTTGGCGTGAGCAGCATACGCTCGCCTTCTGTCAGCACCAATGCCTGCAGTACGTTAACAATCTGTGCCAGGTTGGCCATTTGCACCCGTTTATTATAGCGATTGAACAGATTCAGGTTAATGCCCGCCACAAGCGCATCCCTCATCGTGTTTTGCTGGTACAGGAATCCCGGATTTGTTCCCGGTTCTACGTTATACCAGGTTCCCCACTCATCAATAATGAGTCCTACTTTGCAATCCGGGTCATATTTATCCATGATTTCCGAATGCTTCACGATCAGTTCTTCCATATGCAATGTGCGCTTCAGGGTCTGAAACCAGGCTTGATCGTCAAATCCTGTAGATTCCCCTTTATCCTGCCATACACCCGTTGGCAATGTATAATAATGAAGACTCAATCCATTCATGTGCTGCCCTGCTTCACGCATCAATACTTCGGTCCAATGATAATTATCCTCGTTGGGGCCACAGGCGATTTTGTAAATCTGATTATCGGAATAATTGCGTACGTATGTAGCATATCGGCGATACTCATCTGCGTAGTATTCTGCACGCATGTTGCCGCCGCATCCCCAGTTCTCATTTCCTACACCGAAATAAGTCAGCTTCCAGGGCTGCTCCCTGCCATTTTCCTTCCGCCAGTTTGCCATGGGTGATTCTCCGTCAAACGTAATGTATTCAACCCACTGCTGCATTTCATGGACCGTGCCGCTGCCCACATTGCCACTGATGTAAGGCTCGGCCCCCAGCAGCTCACATAATCTCAGAAATTCATGTGTACCAAAATGGTTGTTCTCTTCCACGCCGCCCCAGTTCGTGTTAATCATGCGTGCACGTTCACTCAATGGGCCGACACCATCTTTCCAGTGATACTCATCGGCAAAACATCCCCCAGGCCAGCGCAGCACAGGAATATTAAGCTTTTGCAGAGCCGTCAAGACATCATTCCGGATCCCTTCCGTATTTGAAATGGGTGAATCCTCTCCTACCCATAACCCTTCGTAAATGCAGCGCCCCAAGTGCTCAGAGAAGTGACCATAAATATTGCGGTTTATTAATCCTTGTTCTGAATTGGCTTTTAAAATAACATCTACCATCATTTCAACCTCCCAAAAACTGTTGTTATCGCTTACATTAACTTGTTTTTGAACAGGTTTCAACCGTTTTTATTCAGACGAAAACAAGCCCTTTCTGACAAATAGTTCTAGGAAAGGGCTTGTTTCTAGCTGCATAGGCCAATAGACAATAAATAACCAATATTGGTCCTCTTTGAGCCTGAATTTATCATATTGTTATTTCAAATAAAGTGTCGTTTCACCCTACTCTCCGGGCAATAAGATTTTTTGTTTCCACGTGCTTCCTCCGTCGGTTGTTTCATAAATTGCAGGGGAATCATTGCTTGTAACGACAAGCCATCCGGTCTTGACGGAGGGAAACGAGATTCGGGAACTGTAGCCTGTTCCGTCCAAGTCTACATTTTTCCACGTGGAACCTGCGTCGTAAGAGCGCCCAATACCCACTTTGCCCGCTGCGGGAGACCCGCCTGAGAGGTATGCAGTCTGGTTTCCGATCAATGCGATATTCCCAGGATGTCCACCGGGATCAGCCGGTCCTTTACCTTTACCTAGGCTATTTCCACCAGGTGCAGGGCCTCCACCTGCTGTCGACTGGGCAAACACCTGCCGCCAGTTTCTGCCTTCATTCCCGCTTGCATAGAGAGAATAGGATTGTTGCGACATGCCTGCATCACCATATAAGACAGCCCATACCTGTTTCCCATTTGCATATAGGTCTGCCCCGGTCCATGCAGCAGAAACGATTCGGAGAGAGGTTGTCCAGTTCTTGCCTCCATCCGAAGTCCAGAGCAAGTGATAGCCTGAGCCAGGCACGACTACAACGGCATACCCTTGTTTATCCGTGGTGAAAGCTACTGATCGCGTATTCGCCGGAGTGTTGATTTCAGTCCAGGTCAATCCGCCGTCCTGTGTCCGATACGCCCCATTGTAGGTATAGCCGTAGCCTTCATTTTTGCTTATAAAATTAATTCGCTTGAACTGAATGCCAGGAGTATCAAGTCGCTTCCAGTGTGATCCACCATCGGCGGTGCGAATAAGATATGTCTTGGCAGAATCTTTTATTTGTGCAAGAGCAAACCCGTTTACATTATTAGGAAAATCCAGCTGTGTGAATTGCCATTGCCCGGTATAAATGGACTGCCATGTACAACCTGCATTCGAGGTACCGATGAGGAACCCCTCTCCAGCTGCCCGGCCAGTAGTGTTGTTCAGAAAATCAATGTCTGTAAACTGTAGGCGCTGATCTTCCACACCGCTGCCCTTGTTCAATGCAGCAGACAATCCGTGATCTCCACTTCCGCATGTCGGGGAAGATGCAGCACTTGCATCTGACTGCATATGTACTGGTCCCAGTCCCCAAGCCATTGTTAACGATAATGCCAGTGCGCCAATCCGTTTCCACGTCGTTGTACTCTTGGTTGTCATCGCGACACCTCCTTCTATGTTTTTACCCTATTATGCGAGTTCTAACGTAACAATCTGTTATCGCGAGTGACATTATTGCAATAAAAAAACCACCCACACCTACGATTGGTATCAGTAGGTACAGGTGATCCCTTCACTAAACGTTGTGTGATCTAAGTTAAACCGGAAATGTCTCAATAGCAATAATAACAAAACTGATACCTAGAAATAGGCAAAATCCAAAATGCAGTTTGTTATTCTTAAATTCCCGAATACTATATGCGGCAAAAAGCATCGCTAGATTAACCAATATGAAAGATAGATTAACGAATACAGTCATCATTAATATAAGATTGATTACAAATATCGTAAGTATCACACTAAACCACTTTGGAACCATACTCAAATGAGCCCGAATCGCATTCATAAATATCCACCTTCCTCTATTCCCATATTATACATAATTATTCCTCATAATTGCATCAAATCTACAACAAATGGTATTGTCATGGGAACAAATGTACTATAATTGCTCTTATGGACTTTAAATCATGGTGGATGTTTTCATGACACGGCGCAGCTTCCCAAAAGGGAGTAACGTCGATGGTCAAACTTGTGGCGTTGCTTGATGTAATCCGGTAGATTGCTGCGATTCTCAGTCTAGCACTGAGTGTACAAAGGCTATACCGCTGGTTGCGTAAAAAGTTCGTAACAAGCAAAAACCCACCTCATAGGTAGGAGCCTGACGGTGGGTTTCGCTTGAACTAAGCTATGAAGTTTAATACGCGCCGTGGCGATCCACAGCCTTTCTGGCCCTAGAGTCTTTGTCGCTACCAACGACAAAGGCTCTTTTGCAGTATATGGCCGAACCAGATCACCCTATACTTCACTGATGTAATATATCAATTAATAACGTTGTAGCCAGTATAACACAGTCCAATGAAGTCAACTTCAATGAATTTAACTTGGCTGTTACTTTACGAATCCAAGCAGCATTTCACGGATCATCTTCGCAGCCACAATCTGTGTTTGTTGTGTTGGATCATAGATCGGCGCTACTTCAACCAGGTCGCAGCCGACTACATTTACATCAGAAGCTGCAATCATGTGAACGGCTTCCAGCAGTTCTTTGGAAGTAATGCCACCCGCTTCTGCTGTACCTGTTCCCGGTGCTGCGGACGGATCAAGCACGTCGATGTCGATGGTTACGTACACCGGACGGTTGCCCATTTTTGGAAGAGCTTCTTTCATCGGAGCTGCCACTTCAAATGGGTAGAAGTTAATGTTCTCCCGTCCATATTGGAACTCCTCACGGGAGCCGGAACGGATTCCGAACTGATAAATATTTTTGCCGCCCATCAGCTCAGCTGCTTTGCGCACTGGCGTCGAGTGGGACAACGGCTCGCCTTCATAGTGTTCACGAAGGTCCGCGTGGGCATCAATATGAATCAGGATAAGGTCCGGATATTTTTTGTACATTTGTTGGATGACCGGCCAAGTAACCAGATGCTCTCCACCGAGGCCAATCGGGAATTTGTCGTCAGCCAGCAGGCTGCCGATGTATTCACTGATCACTTCAAGGCTGCGTCCTGCGTTACCGAAAGGCAGAAGCAAGTCTCCTGCATCAAAGTAAGTCATATCGACAATGCTTTTATCGAGGTATGGGCTGTACTCTTCTAGTCCAACCGATGCCTGGCGGATATGGGAAGGACCGAACCGGGAACCCGGACGGAAGCTGACAGTGTAGTCCATCGGCATCCCATAGATGACCGCTTTGGAATTCTCATAATCCTCAGAACTGCAAATAAATACGTTACCAGAATAAGCTTGATCCAATTTCATTAATAATTTCCCCTTTATTTCGTTAAGTCTTCCACGAATTTAGGAAGTACAAAGGCTGCCTTGTGCAAACGTGGTGAGTAATATTTGGTATCCATCTCTGGAATTTGGGTCTCGTCCACTTCAAGTGGATCATATTTTTTGCTGCCCATTGTAAATGTCCACAGACCACTTGGGTAAGTTGGAATGTTACAGCCGTATACGTGTACGATGGGGAAGATCTCTTTAACATCCTTGTTTACTTTTTGAATCAAATCCGCCTTGAACCAAGGGTTATCGGTTTGAGCAACGAAGATGCCGTCTTCTTTTAGCGCTTCATGGATACCTTGATAAAAACCACGCTCAAACAGTGGAGCGGCCGGGCCTACAGGCTCCGTGGAATCCACGATGATTACATCGTATTCATTTTTATGTTCAATAATATGCATATAGCCGTCATTGACGAGCACTTCAACATTGGGCTCGTCCAGTTTGCCGGCAATTTCAGGCAAATATTTTTTGGAGTATTCGATTACTTTACCGTCGATTTCGACCAGCACTGCTTTTTCTACTGCAGCATGCTTAATGACTTCACGAATGACGCCGCCATCGCCGCCACCTACAACCAGAACTTTTTTCGGATTCGGGTGAGTGTTTAGCGCAGGGTGAGCAGCCATCTCATGATAAACGAATTCGTCTTTTACCGTGGTCATAACCATGCCGTCGAGCAGCAACATGTTACCGAATTCCTCGGTTTCTACCATGGCCAAATCTTGAAAGTCCGTCTTTTCGCTTACATATGTCTGCTTAATCTTCGCGGTGATCCCGAATGCCGGGGTCTGTTTCTCCGTGAACCATAATTCCATGATCTCTACCTTCTTTCCGTAAAGTTAATGATCAGCCGTACCCAGCATAGCACTTGTGCGCCGCCGGTTCACCAAGCACTCCAGCGTCCCGCGCCATTTAGCGTTATGGTTGCTGGCTGCGGAAAGATCCGCGTTTCACTTCATTATATAGATTAAACTTGACCAGAACGGGCGAAGCGTTTGATTGAATCAACAAATCAATGACGATTGATGCTGTTCGTTCTTCGGTGCCTTATTGTAGGTTGTGCCAAACTGTACCTTTTCATTACCCTTTTGCATTATACGCGATAGATGTTTATACTGCAAAACGGTTTTTACTGCATCAAAGCTACATTTTAAACTGTTCGTCAGAAGACTGAATATACCTGTCAATGAAATCCCATACTGGGAAGAAAAGAAAGAAAGGGGCCCGTTCCATGACTCAAACTCGCCAGAAGACCCGCAAACGCGGGTTCCGTTTATTCAAATGGATCAAAAGCCTCTCCCTGCTCGCTGTTCTTGGTATTATCGCGACTGTTGCAGGATTGGTTTATCTATATGCTACCAGCCTGCCCCTGGCCGATTCGGATCGCAACTCCAGGCTGCTCGATAGCCAGGGTGAGGTCATTGCTACCTTCTCTGCAGGCGGAAAAGATTCCGTACCCGTGCTGCTGACAGATATCTCACCAGACCTGATTAACGCTACGCTGGCTGTCGAGGATCGCAAATTTTATAACCATTATGGCTTCGACATTCAAGGAATGGGACGAGCCGTGCTCGTTAACCTGGAACATATGGAGATGTCTCAAGGAGCGAGCACCCTCACACAGCAGCTTGCGCGCAATCTGTATCTCTCCCATGAGAAGACATGGACTCGCAAGGCAAAAGAAGCGATGTACACCGCACAGCTTGAAATGAAATACAGCAAGGAAGAAATTCTTCAAATGTACCTCAATGAAATTTATTATGGTCACGGTGCTTACGGAATTGAAGCTGCTTCGCGTATGTATTTTGGCAAATCAGCCAAACAACTGGATTTGGCGGAAAGCGCCATGCTTGCAGGTATTCCGAAAGGTCCCACCTACTACTCTCCATATAACCATATGAAGAATGCAAAGGATCGTCAAAAGATCGTACTGGCCGCTATGGTCGATATCGGCAAAATAACAAAAGCCGAAGCAGACAAGGCTTATGAGCAGATGCTCTCCTTCAAGCCGGAAAGTGAACGAAAAACGGTAGAAAGTGCTCCCTATTTCCGAGACTACATCCGCAACTTAGCAGTTAAGGAACTGGGCATTAGTGAAGCGATGCTGGACCACGGGGGACTAAATATATACACCACATTGGATCTGCGTGTACAAAAGGCTGCTGAAGACGCCGTAGCCAAAGGCATGGATCCCAAAAGCGAGCTGGAGACGGCCATTGTGTCCATCGACCCTCGCACTGGTTATATCAAGGCAATGGTAGGCGGCAAAAATTATCGCACCAATCAGATCAACCATGTACTGGCGACGACACGTCAGCCAGGGTCGGCATTTAAACCAATTATGTATCTGGCTGCGCTGGAATCCAAACAGCTGACCAGTGCATCCATCTTCAATAGCGAACCAACATTGTTCCACTATGACAATGACCGTAAAACCTACAAGCCTGGCAATTTTGGCGACAAGTATCTGGGAGAAATTGATCTAAGGCAGGCAATTGCCGCCTCGGACAACATCTATGCGGTGAACACGATCATGCAGATCGGACCGGAGCAGGTCGTGAACATGGCCAAGAACCTGGGCATTACCAGCAATCTGAGTCCTGTCCCCTCTCTCGCTCTGGGTACCTCACCCGTGAGTCCATTGGAAATGGCCTCAGCCTTTTCTGTTATCGCTGCAGGCGGACAACGAACACCTCCGGTTGCCATCCTGCAAGTGACAGACGCGGCAGGACGTGTAATTTACGAAGCACCACAAACCAAGGCCGAAAAAGTGGTAGAACCCGCTGCCGCTTATGTTTTAACACGTTTAATGGAAAGTGTTTTCGAGAATGGTGGTACAGGGAATCGGGTAGCTACAACCATTAAGCGTCCGGTAGCCGGCAAAACAGGCACAACCAATACCGATGCCTGGATGGTCGGCTTCACCCCCGAGCTCTCCACCGCCGTATGGGTTGGTTATGATCAGGGCAAGGCCATTTCCACTTCGGATGGTCGCCGTGCTGCACCGATGTTTGCCCAATTCACAGAGCAGGCTCTTGCGAGTGTGCCGCCGAAAATTTTTCCCGTCCCTGATCATGTGGTCAGCGTGTATATCGACCCGGAATCCGGCAAACTGGCAGGCAACGGCTGTGAAGAGAAGCGGCTTGAAGTATTCATTGATGGTACAGAGCCAACAGAAACCTGCCGTGGCACAGCAGATGGTACAGATTCCGAGAAGGACGATGGCAGCCGTCAAGTACAGAACCAGCAAGGAATACAGGAAGAGAAGCATTCGTGGTGGAAGGACTTTAAACGCTGGTGGGTAGAATGACGCAAATACGTAATGACTTAGTTGCGTCACTAGAATAATGGGTCACCTCTAACTCACTCGTACATTCAGTTGTATACAACTCTACTCAGTTCTTTCCCCCACCCCACCTATAAATCAAAAGCCCCGAACCGATATTTTCGGTTATGGGGCTTTTGATGTTCTTTTTGGGTGAAACAGCATGAACACAGTAATCAGGCGAGCGCTTCTTTCAATTCATCCGGAGAAGCATTCCACCACTCTTCGTTGTGTGTAACCAGCAGCTTTTTGAGGGCAGCACGGTCCTCTGGTCCAAGTTCATCCAGCATGAAACGACGCTTCATCGCATAATCCATCCGGTTCACATGATCAGCCAGCAGTTTCCATCCACGTTTCGCCTCGGTATCAATCCACATCTCGCATGCCGTTGCACCGCCATACAATTGACCCTGCTCCGTACGATCCACAGCTACCCATACGAGCCATACCTGGCGTCCGTTAGGTACATCTTCCCGGTTCGTTGAAAACTTGATACCGCGTTCCACCTTGCTCTTGGCGTGCATAGCACCAATATCGATCTTCGCTTCGCCATTATCAATAATGACTGGTGACAGATTGTTCAGATCAATGGAGCCTGCACCGAAACCTTTGTGTTTGCTTTTGGCACTTACGATATTCAAGGCAATCTGTTTTTTGCCGTTTTGCTCGTTTTGATCCATATTTATAGCCTCCAAGGGTTGATACAAATATTTTAACTAATAATCGTCCCATTGCAAACATATACATGCTGTAGATGCTTGTCAACGGGAGGTATTTAACGATGATTCCACTACGCGCCAAGAGCTGGCTCACTGCATTCCTAGCCCTCTGTGTGATTACCGGAGGCATATGGATCGCTCTGGGCTACACTCGCTCTACGACATCCGACTTGCCAACGCTCGCCCCGGAATTGGGCAAGCCTCCAGGAACAGTTCAGACTCCGGCACCTCCAGAAAGCGTACAGACACCTACTGCTGAGGTATTCAGCAACCGCGTGGTGGAATATCACATGGATGTGAAGCTGGTGGATGGTAATGTACTGGAGGGAACGCAGACGCTTACCTGGACTCATCCGGGGAAGAAAACAGTCAGCGAACTTTATTTTCACCTGTACCCCAATGCATTTTCTTCTTCCGACACGACATTTATGAAAGAATCTGGCGGAAAACTTCGCGGTGATGTAATGCCAACGGACGGCTACGGCTCCATGAACATTACAGAGATGAAAACAGAGGACGGGCTCTCTCTCCTCCATCGAATGCAGTATGTACAGCCGGATGACGGAAACATGAAAGACAAAACGCTCATTAAAGTCAGGTTGCCCAAACCTGTCAAGGGCGGAGAGAGCATTACACTTCACACCCGATTTGAGGTCAAGCTGCCCAAAATTTTTGCCCGCATGGGAACAGCGGAAGACTTTGTTATGGCAGGACAGTGGTTTCCCAAACTTAGCGTATACGAGCCCGCAGGCACGCGAGGACGTACAGCAGAGGGCTGGAATTTGCACCAGTATCATGGCAACTCTGAGTTTTATGCCGATTTTGGCATCTATAGTGTACGTATTCGGGTACCGGAAACATACAAAGTGGCCGCGACCGGGTTTCCAACTAAGCAGGCCGTTGTTAAGAACGGCGAGAAGATCTATCAATTCTATGCTGACGATGTGCACGACTTTGCCTGGGCAGCCTCACCCGATTTTGTCTATGCTGAAGAGCCCTTCTCTTCTCCAAACGTTCCCGGTGTACGAATCAAGCTTTATCTGGACCCTGCACATCAGGATCTGAAGGAACGTTACTTCTATGCGGCCAAGGCAGCACTCTCCAATTACAGCAAGTGGTTTGGTCCGTACCCGTATTCTACACTTTCCATTGTGGTTCCCCCAAAAACGGGCAATGGAGCAGGCGGCATGGAGTATCCGACCTTAATTACGGCCTTCGGTGCTGATGACACTACGCCAGGTTACGATCTGGAACGCACGGTTGTACACGAGATCGGACATCAGTACTTCTATGGTATGGTTGCCAGCAATGAATTTGAAGAAGCCTGGCTGGACGAAGGGTTCACCTCCTATGCAGAAGACAAACTGATGGAGCAGGAATACGGACTTATTCCGAACCTTCCGGTACAATCCGGTTTAATCACTTCTCCCGCCTCACTTACACAGGAATCCTGGAAGTTTGATTCCCAGAATCATTACGCAGCCAATGCCTACACAAGGGGCAAGCTCGTCCTGTTAGGCATCGAACAACAAGTGGGGACAAAAACGATGGAACGCATTCTATCGACTTATGTGAAAAAGTACCGGTTCAAACATCCCACTTCAGCCGATTTTCAAAAGGTCGTGGAACAAGTGACCCGTATGTCCTGGAGTGAGTATTTTGATCAATATGTATATGGGGACGGCATGGCCGACTTTGCCGTGGAGAATATCCAGGTCAAGCCTGTGGAGAAAGACGGTCAGATGTTGTACGAGTCATCGGTTACATTATTGAAGAAAGGCAGCGACTATGAGAAGGTACCTGTTCGCATTGTTTTTGAAGATGGACACATCGTCACCAAGGAGTGGGATGGCAGTAATGGGAGAATCACGTACAAGTTAACCTATAGTTCACCTGTATCCTGGGCAATGACCGACCCGTTATATACCATTGTGTTGGAGAACCGTCATATGAACAACTTTCTGAAAGTCGGGCTGGATGAACCAACCAAATTCCGCTGGAGCATGAGTGCAACCAAAATTATAGAAGCCATATTCGGAGGTCTGTCATGGTGAGGTGGAGACAGTGAAAGCGAAAATACGTGAGGGTTGGTTTCTCGTCCGTCAACATATGTTCATTGCGGCACTCTTGTTTCTCTATCAACTGGTATGGGGTTACTTCATCTATAGGATGGTGCAATCAGCTGTCGTTCCCTTGCTGCTGCGTTATCCGGATCCTGATGCCGGAGAGCTCAGTACGATTTTATTCAAAATGGAAAGTCAGCTCAGTCTGTCTACACACCACGAGGTGCATCGCTATCTGTGGATACTAGGAGCCATGCTGCTGCTTCGCATGCTACTCACCCCCCTTATCCAGGCAGGGCTGATCTATTCGTTACAGCACTTCAATCACACAGAGGAACGTATTCCATTCGTGCGGGGGATCAAGGTATTATGGAAACCCATGATGCTGCTGCATTTCATTAAAACGTTATTATTGCTGCTGCCTGCGTACTGGCTTGTCCCCAAGCTGTATGGCATCTTCCTGGATGGGTTCCACTCCCTGCAGCTGCTGCTGCCAGGCATTCCATACGTAGCGGGTTGGGTCATTTATGGTTGGTTCATACATCATGCCTTGCTTTATATGCAGTTTGGTGTCGCCGCACCTGATGGACAGGGCGGGGCACGAGGTACATTCCAGGCTCTGCTGCTTGCCCTGCGTCATATCATTTCTGTTATAGGCATTGCAGTGCTTTTGGGAGGACTCCATCTGCTCATCTTCGGTACCTTTACATCTGCTTCCTGGTTATTAACCGGACTAATCGGGCTTATTCTGCAACAAACGTACCCGCTTGCCAGATGTTTATTGGACCTATGGAAAATATGCGCCCATTTCCGTCTGTGGCAGTCCAAGTCTTCCAAAGGTTAAAAAGTGTAATGAACCATTTAAAAATTGTTACCATCTCCATGTAAACTCGTGTCAATGATAACGCTTCATAAAAGTAAACCTCGACCTTTCCCCGTCAAAGGTCGAGGTTTTTTTTGCTAATTTTGCTGTTAAACGTTGCCAAAGCCTTTCTCCTCTGTTACAATAATCGCAGTGAGTTTTTAGTAACAACTTTGTAATCTTTACCTTATGAATTGTAACTACTTAAAATTAAATCGTCATTTCTTGATTTCGCAGGTGCACAACTAGCATAGCCAAATTCCTGGCACCTGGGAAGCGGGGGAACCAGTTATGGGTGAATTGATCTTGCTACAGAGGGATCATAGGGGACCTTCAACCGAATCCTTAAGCTAACCTCGCAGGCGTTGGAAGGGGTATATCTCTTGTTCAAAAAGAAATTAACCGCAGCTGTACTTAGCTTAACATTCGCACTATCGCTTGGAGCAGGCAGCGCGTTCGCAGATTCAAAAATGGATAAAGTAATTGATTCAGCAATGGGAACTACATACAAAAGCGGTGGAACAACGCTTAACGGCTTTGACTGCTCTGGATTCACACGGTATGTATTCGAAAAGCTGGGCATTGATTTGGCTCGCCAATCCAGCTCCCAATTCGACATGGGTGACTCAGTATCCCGCATGGACATGAGACCAGGCGACCTGGTATTCTTCAATACATCGGGTAAAGGGGTTTCACACGTAGGCATTTTCGTGGGGGAAGGGAAGTTTGCACACTCCTCGTCTTCCAAAGGGGTTACCATCAGTTCTTTGAGTGAGAACTACTGGGCTAACCGCTATGTTGGCGCTAAACGGATTATGAGCACGGACGCATATGAGTCACTGGCCCTCGACTAGGGACAAGCTGAGCAACATCATACTGTAACGAAGCATAAATCAACCGCCCGGTACATTCTCCGCAGGAATGTATCCGGCGGTTTTTTTGTGCTTGTTCGTCCATGCCCTTATGATGTTTTTACCCATCCTACTATAATATAAACGGAATTACCGGAACTTTTGTTTCAATTTTTTTCAATGAACGGAAACTTGCCAAATGCCCTCCTCTTTTGTAGAGTGAAATCATCAGGATTAAATATGGAATGACATATGCAGCAAAACCTTAATGAAATGAATTCAGGTGACCTGTACACAATGAAAGGAGCGTGCAGTGGTATGGATGAAGCTTCTGTAACGTTTCACGTTGTGCCGATGCAAGAAGAGCATGCAGAATTGATCTGCAGCTGGCAGTATGATCCACCCTATAACATCTATAGTTGGCTGCCCTGGGAACAGATGAAGGCGCTGGAAGTCGAATTCGGTGATGAGAAGCTTCGGAAAGAGCAATATGCGGTCGTACTCGGAGAGCAGGATCAGCTCTGTGGATTCGCTCAATTCTTTCCGCTCGAAGGCGTAACACGTATTGGGCTTGGCATGCATCCCGAACAGTGTGGACAAGGGCAAGGCACCGCCTTCGTCTCTGCTATCGTGAAGGAAGCCATTCGGCGAAATCCTACCCATGAGATTGATCTTGAAGTGCTCACCTGGAATACGCGGGCCATTCGGGTTTACCTCAAGGCGGGATTCGTCACTCAGGACACATACGAACGACAGACACCGAGCGGCTTGAAGCCTTTCTATTGTATGGTATATGAGGGGCCGCGTTAACCTTCAGACCCGCAATACAGAAAATTTCATACCCGTTTATGTGATTAGTTCAAAAAATTACCACAAAATGCTATGATGTCATAACAGGTTCCGTTATAATGATATGGACAGTTTCAGTTTAGATGATCTTTCATTCTGGAGGGGACATAAGGGATGCACAAGTGGATCATGAGCGGGGTATTTTTTGCAGCGTGCGCTTTAGCTATTGTTTTAATGTTTACGCTTCCAGGGAAAGAGGAAGTGGCTGAAGAAGCCAAACCAACCATGCCGGAAGTGACAATGGATGCCGGACAGGCTGAAGCACTGGTCAAAGCCAATTGTATCACGTGTCACGGAGATCAGCTTCAAGGTGGCGTAGGACCTGCTCTAGCAAACATCGGCAGCAAGGATGATGTGGAGAAGATCTACTCTACCATTATCAAAGGTAAAGGCGGCATGCCTTCCTTCAAAGACAAACTGAAGGACGAGGAAATTGCCAATATCGCGATGTGGCTGGCTGAAAAGAAATAACGATAATGGATAACAGCAAAGAGGCCCCTGCCTTCCCTTTCGGGAAAGTAAGGGCCTCTTTGTCATATGGTTCAGCCTTTGGCAGCCTGTTCTGCCAAAAAGGCCTCGACTTCACGTGCAGACGGCATCCCGGACTGGGCGCCGAGCTTCGTCACGGATAACGCGGCCGCTCCCATGGCGTAGCCAACTGCCGCGTCCAGTGTTTCCCCGCGCGCGAGGGCGACTGCCAGCGCGCCGTTGAAGCAATCGCCAGCGCCGGTCGTATCGATGGCGCTTACGGCGTAGCCGGGCGCACAACACGCGCCGGCACGCCCTGCCTGTACGCGGCCGCCTGGCGCCGCCGCGTACACAGCCCCCTCGGGGCCGAGCGTCGTGACGACAGCGGCCCCGAGCGATGCGGCGAGCTCTGCGACCGCCGCATCCAGGTCTTCCGGCCGGAGATCATCCCGGCCGGTGAGCACGGCGAGCTCGCTGCGGTTCGGCGTGATCACGTCGACGCACCGCAGGAGCTCCTGGGGCAGACCCGGCACCGCTGGAGCCGGGTTAAGCACCACCAATGCGCTGCCTTCTGCCGCCAGTTCGGCGGCGCGGGTGACCGCTGGCAGCGGAATCTCAAGCTGCAGCAGCACCGCTGCGGCTGCAGTCAGGCTTTTTACCGTGTCCGCCTCTTCCAGCATCTCCGGCACCACCTGCCCATTCGCTCCAGGAATAACGATAATCCGATTATCTCCCTGGGAGAGCCAGATGGAGGCTGTACCCGTAACCGTATCTTCCAATATGCGAACCTGCGAGGCATCTGCCCCACTCTCGGTCAGACTGTGCAGCAGGCGTTCACCAAAACCATCCGAACCCACCGCCCCAATCATGGTTGTCTGTCCCCCCAGACGTGCAGCAGCCACAGCCTGGTTGGCGCCCTTCCCCCCTGCCAGGTAGTGAAGCTCTTCCCCGCTTACGGTTTCTCCCTCTTCTGGAATCGTATCGGTTTTCACCACGAGGTCCATATTGAGGCTGCCAACAACCGCGATAAGAGGCTTATTCTGATTCGAGTCTGACATGTACGCTTCACTCATTTCTGGCAGCACAACATTAACCTACTCCCGGCTATGTCGTCCTCATTTTCTCAAACGTTTCGTTAAATTGCTCTGCTTCCTTAATATCTACAGATGTAATTCCACCCTCATCCCACGATGTGAGACGCAGGGTAACCGTTGTATAATCAATTGTAATAAAAGGATGATGATTGAACGCTTCCGAGATCGCGGCGACCTCATCCACGAATGCAATCCCTTTCATATAGTTGGAAAATACGAACTTGCGGATAATCCACCGTCCCTCTTCCAGTTCCCAGCCTTCAAGCCTTCCCAGATGAGCTTCGACTTCCTCTTGCGTAAAAACCATACGTTATCTTCCTCCCCATAAGATGACACTAGGGTAATATCTTTCCCCGTTCCTCATGTCATCGAAACCTTGGTGCTACCACAGTAACTCCAACCGTCATAGGTTAACCGCTCTGCGGTCCGCCCGTTTCATGACTATCATCTTACCACGTACATCACTCAAAATCCAATACTGCGAATCGGGTTAGAACCAATACCCGCAAGGCTTCCAAGAGTTTCCCCTCTTGGTTTCGATGCTAAAACAGCCCTTGATTTCGCACTAGATTAGCGGTACAAATGTCAGTTCTTCTTCCCCAATCAAAATATGAATGCGGTGCTGCTCCTTGTCATGAATAACCACACCACTCCCTACAGGAATGACCGACTGTGTCCCCAGAGCATAGAACAAGTCCTCTGCCAGAGCCTCATCCACCTCCAGCTGCTCATTTTCACCCAGACGGGCCCACTCCTCCGCATCCATTTCAAAGAATACATACCGGTCCGGTATGCGGCCAATTGCCTCTGTCAAATCTGTCAATATTCCTTCATAATCCCGTCCATGCTTTACGCCCATTGGCTTTTTCACTCCTGTTTGGCCCCTAAAGAGCTGATTTGTTCTTATTATACCTGAAAATAACCCTTAAAAAAAAAGGCCTACTGGTCGATAAATACTATACATGACCGTTTTAACTGTTACAGCATTTCTATAAAATGCCAAAGGTTAAACGGATTGCGGCCAAACATTCGTCCGGAAGCCCGAATACAGCCGCTTGAAAGGATTCAATTTTATCTCATGGATGAGGTGTATGATGGAAATTTCAACAATTATCGGACTAGTTTTGGGGCTGGTTTCACTTGTACTCGGGATGTTCCTGAAGGGTGCTCCCCTGATCAATCTGGTTAACAACCCGGCAGCCTACGTTATTATCTTTGTTGGTACAGCAGCAACAATCTTCATGGCATTTCCAATGTCTGAAGTTAAGAAAATCCCCAAGCTTTTCGGGGTATTGTTCAAAAAACAGCAACTGATTGACCGTGTTTCTCTGATCGGCACATTTATGGATTGGGCTTCCACTACCCGTCGTGAAGGTTTGCTGGCACTGGAATCAAAAGTCGAAGAGATTGATGATCAATTCCTTCGCAGCGGTATGCGCATGATTATTGACGGCAACGACCAGGAATTTGTTAGTGATGTTTTGATGGAAGATATCCATGCCACAGAGGAGCGTCACCGTGGTGGAGCATTAATCTTTGCACAAGCGGGGATGTACGCACCAACACTCGGGGTTCTCGGGGCCGTTGTAGGTCTGATTGCAGCCCTGGCCGACCTTAGTGATATGGAAAAACTGTCTCATGCTATTGCGGCTGCGTTTATCGCTACACTCCTTGGTATTTTTAGTGGTTACGTGTTGTGGCATCCTATGTCCAACAAGTTGAAGCGGATGTCCAAGAAAGAGATGGAGATCAAGCTGATGATGGTTGAAGGATTGTTATCCATTCAATCCGGTGTATCCACCATTGCCATCAACCAAAAATTATCTGTATTCCTGACACCTTCCGAACGTAGACAGCTGGAAGAGAAGGAGGGATCATCAGGTGAAAAAGGCTAAAAAACATGAGCCGCATGAAGAACATATAGACGAGAGCTGGTTGCTCCCGTATTCTGACTTGATGACACTGTTGCTTGCCCTGTTTATCACCCTGTTCTCCATGAGCTCACTCGATGCAGCCAAGTTCGAGCAGATGGCTTCGGCATTGAGCAGTGCGTTGAACGGTGGCGCAGGTGTACTGGATCATACATCCATGAACCCTACGGAAGCCACTACAGACCTGGGCAAAAACAAACAGGTGCCTGAAGAGATCACCAAAAACAAGTCTGCTCAGATAACCGATGCACAGATGGCTCAAAAAGAGCAGGAAGATCTCGAAAAACTCAAGAAACAACTGGACCAATATATTGGAAAAAACGGGCTTTCCGACCAACTCAACACTAAGCTGAATCAGTCTGAACTGAAGATCACCATCAGTGATAATGCTCTGTTCTCTTCAGGCCGGGCAGATGTGAAGCCTGAATCACGCTCACTGGCGAAAGCCATATCCAACATGCTGCAGGAATTCCCGGAATATGAGGTGGTTGTATCTGGCCACACTGATAATATTCCCATTTCGAACAGCCAATATAAGGATAACTGGGATCTGAGTGCGGATCGCGCGCTGAACTTCCTTAAAATCCTGTTATTGAACGATGCACTCGATCCTGCGAAATTCACACCTAGCGGTTATGGAGAGTACCACCCGATCGCCAGCAACCAAACCAACGTCGGACGGGCACAGAACCGCCGTGTAGAGGTTTCAATTATCCGGAAATATCAAAGTAACAATAAGGCTGTCAAATCAGTCAATCAAGCAAACTAGAAGCTTATACGGGGTCGTTCTTCTCTAGGTTAGAGGAGAGCGGCTTTTTTGTATGCTCCGTTTGTTAAAACAAAAAAGGCTCTGCCTGCCCTTCAGCAAGGGAGGTAGAGCTTTTTAAGAAAATGAAATCTTACTCCAAAGTGTAGTCCAGCAGACTACCCAATTCCGATTTTTCTGCTGCTGTCAGTGCTCTCCATTTGCCTGAAGCCTGTTCGCCAAGATGAATATTCATGATACGAACACGCTTCAGTTTGCGCACCTCATAACCAAATGCACTACACATCCTGCGAATCTGCCGGTTTTTCCCCTCGGTCAGTATAATGCGGAATACACGCTCGGAGATCCTTGTAACGGTACAGGGCAGCGTCATTTCGCCAAGAATTTTGACACCTGTACTCATACCCTTCAGAAAACTCGGCGTGACCGGACGGTCCACTGTAACAATGTATTCTTTCTCATGCCGACCCTCTGCTCTGAGGATCCGATTAACGATATCCCCATCGTTAGTCATCAGAATAAGTCCTTCCGAATCCTTATCCAGTCGACCGATCGGAAAAATGCGCTCCTTGTGGCCTACAAAGTCAACAATATTCCCCTGAATATGCCGTTCGGTTGTGCTCGTTATGCCGACAGGTTTATTCAGCGCAATGTATACATGTTTTCTTTTTTCCTTAATGGGCTGACCATTGATGCGTACGTCATCGCCTTCTTCTGCCTGACTGCCCAATTCAGCGGTTACACCATTAATGGTCACTTTCCCGCTCTCCACCAATTTGTCCGCTTCACGCCGGGAACAATAACCTGTTTCACTAATAAATTTATTAATACGCAAAAGGTAATCTCACCTCATCTAGTTCTCTTCGTCTGTAGGAGCATGATCCGCCTGAGTCTCTCCCTCCGCGCTCTCCGAAAGCTGTTTGGAAGCAGGAAGGTCAATGATAACGGTCGTGCCCTTGTTCATGACGCTTTTAATATCCATCATGCCCTTATGTGATTGAATGATGCGCTGACTGACCATTAAACCAAGCCCTGTCCCAGACTCCTTGTTGGTAAAGAACGGCTCGCCAAGCTTCGGCATCATTTCTTCCGGAATCCCAATGCCCTCATCCTTAATTTCAATCCGTACCCGGTTCAGCTCCTCGTCATGATGAAGACGAATCCGAATGCTGCCTCCGTCCGGCATGGCTTCCATACCGTTCTTGAGCAGATTGATAAACACTTGCTTCAGCTGATTCTCTTCACAGTGTACCATAGCTGAATCAGGTGACGCACTTAATACAAATTCTACCCCATGCAGGTGCGCTTGACTATCCAGCAGGGAGATGACATCGCCAAGAATGAAGCGAATATCCCGTTCCTGGAAGTGAACAGCCTGCGGCTTGGCCAAAATCAGGAACTCACCTACAATCAGATTGATGCGATCAAGCTCAGACAGCATCAAATCGAGATGGCGATGATTAAGCTTGTTCGTCTCTTGCTGAAGCTGCAGGAAGCCGCGCAGTGTCGTAAGCGGATTACGGATCTCATGCGCAACACCTGCAGCCAGTTGGCCTACAGTTGTCAGCTTCTCTGAGCGGCGAAGCAGCTCTTCCATACGGTTGCGGCTTGTGATATCCCTGGATACGCTGATCAGTGCTGTAATCTCGCCCAGTTCGTCTCGTACGGGTGCGGTGCTGACACTAACCTCAACCCGTGTGCCATCTTTTTTCATCCAAACGGTTTCATTAGATGTGATGGACAGCCCCTCGACTAACTGAGCATGCTGTTCCTTCATTTCCTCTTCTGCTTCAGGCGGGATGATCTTCAGCTTGCGGTTTTCAACTTCACGGCTCCGCCAGCCATATAACTGCTCGAACGCCCGGTTTACCCGCAGCACCTTTCCTTCAAGATCCGTAATATGAATGGCATCCGCGGTCTGATTAATGATGGATTCCAGATGTTCTTTGACGGCCCTATTCTCTTCATACATCTGTTTTAGCCGGTTGGTATAGTGACCCAGATTGCGAATCATGGCATTAATCCGATTGGCCAGTTGACCCAGTTCATCCTTCCTTCTCACTTTCAGACGGAAGTCGAAGTGTCCATCAGCCACATCATTGACCTTGCCCAGAATGGATTGAATCGGACGTGTGATGTATCCTGCTAGCAAATAGCTGCCAAAGATGACGATTTCCAGCAGCACCAATGATATGGAAGCATGGCTGACCAATTGTTCGGATACCATGGAGGATATTTGTTTATAGTCCATGACAATACTGATCACATAGGACGCTTCATTCGGAGTGAAAATAGGGATAAAACTTTTTAACACCTTCTGATCATGCGTCTCACTGACAAAAGAAACGTTCTGCCCGGTACGGATGGCCCTCACCACCGCACGGTGATCTTCATCTGCAGTACCATACTGATACGTACCAAAGCGAATCGGTCTATTATTCAACTTGCTGTAATTGCTATCCCTTCCATCGTTACTCATGTTTGGACTGCCAAAAGTCAATGGATTGATACCTGTAATCTCCAAAATGGAAGGATTCACTTCACGAATCTTGGTCAAAATCTCATCCGGACCAGAGATCTTCACATAGTCATCAACTTCAGCATTATTATAGAAGGGATTGATTATGTAGTTCCTCTTCCCATCATGATAATAACCCCAGATATCAATATCCGATGGACTGGATGTAGAGTACTCGAAGCCATCGGACCAAAAATGGTCCAATTTCTGTCCCTGGGTGATGGTAACCTGATGTTTTTCGAACAATTGCTTAAATGCCTGATACCAATACGTCATCTTCTTTGTGGATAAACCGACTTCTCGTGGATCTGAAGAACGGGTTACAACGATATCATCCTCTGTTTGCTCCATGAGAGAGATATGGGATACCCCCACTTTTTTGCTCAGGCGTACGAGTTCTTCATTTGTGATATTATTAATATCCGGGTCCAATTCTTCTGCAGCCATGACTGAAGCAAGCCATAGATTATTTCCAATCTGGCGTTTTACATAATCCAAACTATTTTGATTTTGTTCGACAGAAATTGCAATCTGTTTGGCCGTAAGGACCATTTTAGTTTCGCTGTCCTGTCTAAGATTTTCCTCTGTAGTATAATAACTCAGCGCGATATTCAGAACCAGAATAACAAGCACCGAGCACGACATAATCATGGATAATTTCGTTTTAATAGACAACTTTTTTTGTTCACCTCACGGCTTGTACCCTCTGGCGATATATGGCAAAACCTATCTCCATCATAACGGTTGTGTGGGGTTTTGAAAAGGATAAATGCCCCTAGTCCAAAAGTTACCGCTTGGCTGAAAAGCGCGAATTTCATTGTTTTTTGTCTTTTCGGTGCCTACAATGAGATTAATCACTAAAATTATACACAAATCCACAGGCTTGTGGATAGTATGTTCATAACTATGTGAGCAACTCGGTAGTTATCCACAGACTTATGCACATCATGTTAACAAACGAATATTTGTTCGCTGAATAAATGCTTTGGAAGGAGCTTTACTGTAATGAACGAACACTCAACTACGCTTGATCTCTCTCATCTTTCGGAGGAATCACAGCACGAATTTTGGATGCGGGAAGCGATTGCTGAGGCCTATAAGGCTGAGGCGCTCGGAGAGGTACCTATTGGAGCTGTAATTGTGCAAAACAATCAGATCATCGGGCGAGGATATAATTTGCGTGAAACCACTCTCGATTCCACTGCTCATGCGGAGATGGTCGCAATTCGTCAGGCGAGCGAAACGATTGGAGCATGGCGTTTGCTTGACTGCAGTCTGTATGTCACACTGGAGCCTTGTCCGATGTGCGCAGGTGCAATCGTCCAGTCCCGAGTCCCCCGCGTCATATATGGCACCGCTGATCCCAAGGCAGGATGTGCCGGGACCCTAATGAATCTGCTGCAGGAACCCCGGTTCAACCATCGAACCGAAGTGATCCCTGATGTCCTCCAGCCTGAATGCTCCACCATGCTGACTCAATTTTTCCGTCGTTTGCGCAAAAAGTAATATCTATATTCCCACTCTTGAAAGGACGTGCATAACGATGGCCTTGACACTATATGATACCCCGAACGGGATTAGCCTTCGGCTGCTCACGATCGATGATACACAAGCCTACCTTGACTTGATTCAGGTCACCCGCATTCCCTATCAAGCTGTAGAGCCTCTTCGGGATGATGAGTTCTATACGCTGAATGCTCAAAGAAGACGGATTGAAGATAGATTAAAAGCGGCAGAAGAAGGAAGCGGTTATCAATTTGGAATTTACACCATTACGGATGACATTCTGATTGGACAAGTTAGTCTAAACAACGTTTCATACGGTGTTGCCAATTATGCCGATATGGGCTACTTTATCCATCCTGACTATCAAGGCGGTGGACGGATGACTGCCGCTGTTAAACTGGCTGTAGGCTATGCCTTCCGTGCCCTGAAGCTGAATCGTGTTCAGGCAGCCATCCTGCCCTCCAACACCGGTTCCATGCGTGTGCTGGAGAAGAACGGCTTTCAAGCGGAAGGAATCGCTCGTAAATATCTGAAAATTAACGGAAGCTATCAGGATCACCGGATTTATGCTGTCCTTGCTGAGGACTTATCCGAATCGCTGCGTAAACAGATCAAGAACTTAATATAACAAAAAGCCGTTCGACTTAAAGTCGAAGCGGCTTTTTTCTCACTCGATATTTTTGGTGAACTTAGTATCCGTAGGAAGTGTTCATCAGTTCCTCGAACTCTTCCATAGTAATCACGTTTTCACCTGTAGGGATATTGATTTTGAAAGCTGCCTTCTCATTGATTTTCGTGTAAGTGTTGGAACCGGTGAAGGCCAACTTCACTTCATCTTTGGTATCTACTGGTTTGATCAGCAGATCAGCAGCAATCTTTTGATACACCGGGAAGTCTTGCTTATCCAATGCGAAATCGATGTTGAACTTGTTAATTGTTAAAATGTCTTTCAACTGATCCAGATCCTTCGACATTTCAGCCTGATCCGCTTCAGTGATATTCAGATCCTCTTTGGCTTGATCAATATCAGCCTGATCCATTTGCAGCATATCGCGATATTCTTCCTTGGACAAGATGTCCAATACTTTAGGCATTGCTTTAGTTACCAGTACAGTAATTGCTTCTTTTACGTTGTCGTTGTTAACGGAGAACTGCACGACCTGTTTGGCATCTACACCTTCTGGAAGCTGTGCATCCTTAACATCTACGTTTTTGAAGAATTTATCCTGGTCATATTCACTCAGAACAGCGTCCATAACTTCGTTACTCAGCTTTTGTGTTTTGGCTGCGTCCATAGCGTCAGGATTCCATTCGGTACCCTCTTGCTCAGCCAGTTCTTTC
Organism: Paenibacillus xylanilyticus; assembly: GCF_047246825.1. Lineage (GTDB taxonomy): Bacteria > Bacillota > Bacilli > Paenibacillales > Paenibacillaceae > Paenibacillus > Paenibacillus xylanilyticus_B. Next base: position 41,167 of record NZ_JBFOLB010000014.1, read on the forward strand.
AGATCCAGCTCCAGGAATTTGCCAACCACTGTTTCCGGAATTGGGAAGAACGGAATGCTCGGCACTTTCACATAAAGCTTCTCCGCTGTCATCACCATTGGAATGGTGAATGTCATACCCATATCACCCTTGAGCTCAAGGCTAACTGTCATTTCCGTCTGCATTGGCTCGCTTTGGTAAACGCCAGTTACGTTAAACTGGGCATCCTTCAGCATGCTCATAAACTGTGTCATTGTTGGATCTTGTTGTGACTCGTCTGCAGGTTTATAGCTCAATTCATTAATTGTAAAATTGGAACTCATCTCATACGAAGTCAGTTTAGAAGCATTGGCTGCGGCCGTCTTCAGTGCCTCTTTTGGTTCTTGTTTGCTGCTACATGCTGTTAAAGCCAAGGATACGGTTAACAGCAACGTTAGAAGCAGCGCCCCCATACGTTTAGTCATTTGTTTCTCTCCTCTCGTGATAACCCCAAAAAAGTAATTCAACATCAATGATATACCATTTATTCTGAAACGGAAACACGATTTGGGAAATTTGTGATCTTTCCACTCTAAAATGGCTACAAAGACCTATGTTAGCTTTACATATCCTCAACCACTGGTCTCTATCTATGTATGAATACGCAAAAACCCCCTGTTAGGTAACAGGGGGTTCTGTATAGAAGAAGAAGTACATGTTTCTCAAACTACAAGTGATACTTTGTTTATTCTCTTATCCTTGAGGGTTGTTATGATCCACATGATTTTGATTTTTAACTTTTTTTGACCCCGAAAGAGGTTCCTGTCCGGATGAATGCTTTTCCGGGCGCCGATGTTGTTCAGCAGCTTGAACTTCAGGTACTGGTATCGCTTTGGGTTTGCTCATGCAGTTACCCCCTCTTCATGTATTAGGAATGGGATGGATCCATATCTTCCGTTTTGTCATGATTCAGCGAATCCTGATGACGACGATCATTTGTATCCTGCTGAATCTGCTGCGCATGATGGCTATTTACGGCCGGCTGTTCCAGATCAGCGACAACATTCTGCAAGTTTTTATCAATCCCGGCTTTGCCTTTGCTCACTCCGATTCACTCCTTCAATTCGGTCTATGTTCTTGTCTTGGACTGTAACGACTGGGCGCATTCATGAATGTGCCGTGTATAATCCTGAGCCAGCTCCTGAATGGGTTCTGTACGCTCATCTGTCGTTTGTCCATCCCGTTCCACATCAATCAGCTGTACACTGACCTCCCGGGAGTCCACATACGCGCATTTGAAATCGAATGAGTACATTTGGTGCCCTGCAGTCGCGATATGAATCCGTATTGCCTTCTGATCGGCTTCATCTGCCATTACCTGAGCCTGATCACCGACATTCAGGACTTCAGGCAAACGTTCCTGCCACGCACCTACAAGCTCTGTCTGATCTATGTTTAACTCGCGGTTCATCTAACCACCTCCACTCCTATAAAATGCGGCGAAAAAGATGTTTTTATACATTCAAAGGAGCTCAAATAGCCAAGTATAGATATTATAACTATCCATTCTCATGGTATGTACTCTGGGCAGGCCAAAACATGCAGACGCAAAAAAGGACCCGAGCTTAACGCTCGAATCCTTGTCATAAGTGTAGTATGGCGGAGAGGGTGGGATTCGAACCCACGTGGGCTTGCACCCTAACGGTTTTCAAGACCGCCCCGTTATGACCGCTTCGGTACCTCTCCAGAAAAATTGAAGTTTTATAAACTTGCCACGAAATAGATCATACCACATTCTCATATTAAAAAGCAAGCTTTTCTACAAAATAACCCGTCATTAAAATGAATGACGGGCTGATTTTTTTATTCTAAGGATAGAACCGTACTCTTATGTTAAGAACGACGTGCAATTACACTGATTCCGCCCATGTATGGACGCAGCGCTTCCGGAATAACTACCGTTCCGTCTTCCTGTTGATAATTCTCCAGAATGGCAGCTACTGTACGTCCAACTGCCAATCCTGATCCGTTCAGCGTATGAACAAACTCAGGTTTAGCTTTTGGCTCTCTGCGGAAACGAATGTTGGCACGGCGTGCCTGGAAATCCTCACAGTTTGAGCAGGAAGAGATTTCACGATATGTATTGCTCTCTGGCAACCATACCTCAAGATCGTAGGTTTTGGCAGAAGTGAAGCCCATATCTGCTGTGCACAGCGTAAGAACGCGGTACGGCAGTTCCAGCAACTGAAGCACACGCTCTGCATTTTGCGTCATTTTCTCCAGTTCCTCGTAAGAAGTCTCGGGGGAAGACAGTTTGAGCAGCTCAACCTTGTTGAATTGGTGCTGACGGATCAATCCGCGTGTATCACGTCCAGCCGAACCGGCCTCGGAGCGAAAACATGAGCTGTATGCCACAAAGTGCTTCGGCAGATCTTCTGCATTCAGAATCTCTTCGCGATGATAGTTCGTTACCGGAACTTCTGCCGTAGGAATCAGGTAATATTCTGTGTCTTTCAGCTTGAACAGATCTTCTTCGAACTTCGGCAATTGACCTGTTCCGAAAAGACTGTCACGGTTAACGATGTATGGAGGCAAAATCTCCTCGTATCCATGCTGATCACTGTGCAGATCCATCATGAAATTAATCAGGGCACGCTCCAGACGTGCACCAAGCCCTTTATAAAACGTAAAACGGGAACCCGTTACTTTGGCAGCAGCTTCAAAATCAAGGATATCAAGATCCTGCGCGATTTCCCAGTGTGCTTTTGGAGTAAAAGCAAATGACTTAGGTTCCGACCAGCGGCGAATCTCCACATTATCGTCCTCAGACGCACCCACAGGTACACTCTCATTCGGAATGTTAGGGATCGCCATAGTCAAATCGTTAATCTTTGCTTCCAGTTCACGGACTTCTTCGTCCATTGCTTTGATCCGATCGGACACTTCACGCATCTCAACAATCAATTCATCTGCATTCTCACGATTCTTTTTAAGCTTGGCCACTTCACCGGACACCGTATTCCGGCGGTTCTTCAGCGTTTCACTCTCTTGCAGCAATTCCCGACGCTTCGCATCCATCTCGGAGAATCCAGCAATGAGGTCGAGTGACTTGCCCCGGTTCGTTAACGCTTCTTCCACACGTGCATATTCATTCCGCAATATCTTCACATCTAGCATGACATACTCCTCCTAAATAACCACACAAAAACCATGCAAATAAGCCTAAACCTATACACAGCCTTTGTGGAGTCCCGTATAACTTAATCTTAATCAAATTCTAAAATAAAAAAACAACCTATGGAACCCCGGTGACACCCTACGCTGCGATTCCCGCTTTGGAAGCAGATACGGGCAACATCAGGCATCCGACCAGATACAGCTCCTCCTGCAGCCTTACAGGCTGTAGTAGGAGTGATCCAATTTTACCGGGATATCATAGGTTGTATATCATACACTATTGGTTCTGGACCGACTGCTTATACGATTGGGCCATTTCAACGAAATAAGCATGCAGGCGATAATCATCGGTCAATTCAGGATGATAGGAGCAGGCCAGCAAGTGTCCTTGACGTGCAGTAACAATTTCACCTTTGTAAGTGGAAAGTACCTCAACCTGTTCCCCAACACTCTCGATCAAAGGTGCACGGATAAACACCGCTCTTACTGTTTCCTTAATCCCTTTGACAGGCAGATCTGTTTCAAAACTTTCTCTCTGCCGTCCAAATGCATTTCTGGAGACCGTCATATCCATCAATTCCAAGTGGGCTTCTTCCTGTCCCGTAATACGTTCAGCCATAACAATCAGGCCTGCACAGGTACCAAACACCGGTTTACCCTTTGCAGCGAAGTCCCGAATGGCTTCCATGAACCCATATTTACGCATCAGTTTGCCGATCGTGGTGCTCTCACCGCCAGGAAGGATCAGGCCGTCCAGTTCATCCAACTGCGCAACCTGTTTTACAGCCAGTCCCTCTGCTCCTGCCCGTTCAACACTGCGAATATGTTCGGTAACTGCACCTTGAAGTGCTAAAACACCAATCTTCATCTGCAATTCCCCTTCTCTTACCAGCCGCGATCCTGCATACGTTCAGAAGCAGTAAGTTTGGAGATTTCGATCCCTTTCATCGGTGCTCCAAGGTTTTTGGACACTTCAGCAATCAGTTTGTAATCTGTGTAATGCGTTGTCGCTTCCACGATAGCACGTGCGAATTTCTCAGGGCTGTCCGATTTAAAGATCCCTGAGCCAACAAATACGCCATCTGCACCCAAGTGCATCATCAGGGCCGCATCTGCAGGAGTAGCTACTCCGCCAGCTGCAAAGTTCACCACAGGCAATTTTCCATTTTCATGTACATCAAGGAGCAGCTCATAAGCAACGCCAAGGTTTTTAGCTTCTGCATACAGCTCGTCCTTGGACATGTTGGTTACTTTACGAATCTGGCTGTTGATAAAACGCATGTGACGTACTGCTTCTACGATATTTCCCGTTCCCGGTTCACCTTTGGTACGAATCATGGAAGCTCCTTCACCGATCCGGCGCAGTGCTTCTCCCAAGTCTTTGGCACCACATACAAATGGTACAGTGAATTCGTGCTTATCAATATGGAATACTTCATCCGCTGGAGTGAGTACTTCACTCTCATCCAAATAGTCGACACCGAGTGATTCAAGCACTTTTGCTTCAACATAATGACCGATCCGTGCTTTCGCCATTACCGGAATCGATACAACTTTCATCACTTCTTCAACAATTGTCGGATCAGCCATACGAGCTACTCCGCCAGCTGCACGAATATCAGAAGGAACACGTTCCAAAGCCATAACAGCTGTTGCACCTGCTGCTTCAGCGATTTTAGCTTGCTCGGCATTCATGACGTCCATGATGACGCCGCCTTTTTGCATTTCAGCCATACCTCTTTTAACGCGTGATGTTCCTGTTTCCATATTCCATGCCCCCCGTAATGTATGTGCCGTTCCTTCCCTTATATAAAGCGTAAAATCCGCTGTAATGGGTAGAAGAACATTAGACTTTTCAACTGATTCATACGTAGAATTCTAACTTGATATTTTACCGGAAAATGTGTAAATATACAATGCATCCAGTAGGAATTAATTGCATATTGTCTGGTGTAAGCGATACAAATAGCAAAACACTGGATTTCTCTGCCGAAATACTAAACTATAGACGATTAGAACAGGTTTTTAATGCCATCAAACAGATCAACGAAGAAATCCTTAACAGCACGGAAGAACAGACGGAACCATCCGCCTTTTTCTGCCTCTTCTGCGGTAATCAGGTTAACTGTTTTCTCTTGAGGCTCAATGCCGTCCGCCTTATAGGTATAAGTAACCGTTCCGACTTTTGTTCCTGCTTTGATTGGAGCAACCAGCTTGTCTGCTTCTGTTACGTTGGCTTTGAAGGTGACATCCAGGTTTTCAGTGCCTTTGGGAACGACAAAGCTAACTGCATTATCGGTTACGACAGGTACATTCGTTTCTTTACCTTTTTTCAGAGGAACAGCTTCCCAGCCAGTCACTTTGGTTTTGCCAGCGACCGCTTGCTTTACTTCGAAGTTGTTATAACCATAATCCAAAACTTTCTTCGTTTCTCTGAAACGTGCTGGCTCTGAATCGGTTCCCATGACCACACTGATCAGACGCATGCCATCACGCTCAGCTGTACCTGTAAAGTTATTTCCTGCATTCGTGGTATGGCCTGTTTTCATCCCGTCCAGACCTTCATAGGCATAGCTTTTGAAATTGGTTATATTTTTATTCGCTTCCAACATCCAGTTATAGTTGATAATTGGATCTTTATCATTCGGACGGAATTTGTAAGATTGAATAGTCGTAAAGTCTTTGTAGTCCGGGTGATCCTGGATGATGTATCTGCACAGAATCGCTGCGTCCAATGCTGACATGACCGTTTCTTTATCTTCAGCTGGACGGAAGTCCGCAGGCATATCAGCACGATCCAGACCTGAGGAGTTTATGAAGTATGTATCCTTCATCCCCATCCGTTTCGCTTCTTCATTCATCATTTTGACAAAAGCTTCTTCAGATCCAGCCACATATTCCGCCAAAGCTACCGTAGCGTCGTTTGCAGATCCTACAGCCATCGCAATATAGAGTTCTTTAACTGTATGCTGATCGCCTTCTGCCAGGAAAATACGTGAGCCTACACTCTCTGCAGCATTTCTTTTAACTGTAACTACATCATCCCAACCAAATTTCCCTTGCTTAACCTGCTCAGCGACAATATACTCGGTCATCATCTTCGTCATGCTGGCAGGCGGCATGGCTTTATCTGCATTCACATTGAGCAAAATCTGGCCTGTTGAAGCCTCCATCAGCACAGCAGATCTGACTTCAAGTCCAAGTGAATCTACAGAAGGGACTTGAACCGCTTTCTCTGTCTTCGTTGTTGTTGCCGCAGCAGTAAGTACCTGACCAGAATCCGCTGCAGCCAAAACTGGCATTACTGCAGACATGCACAGCATATTTACCAGCATAACCGAGGCTACGCTTTTTTTGAGCATTTGGCGTTTCTTTTTATTCGTTTTTTTGGCTTTCAATGATGAATACTCCCTTCGTTCCGAAGCATAACTTAATGCCTCAGTGCAGCTTGAGCTGCGATTTTCTTGGTCCCTAACGGGTGTAGAAGATGTTGTGAGATGGGTCATTTATGCGCTGTATCGAAAGAGCAATAGCATTGCTCCATAAATTCATTATCGATTGTCACTTAGTTAGCATTACGTGAATGCTTATGTAAAAGGACGTCCGCGCTACTTTATCGCTGGGCACCCTTTTGTTCCCAACATACCATATAAAGAAATTTTCATAGATTCACGTCAAAAAGCCGCCGCAACGCCCTAATCCATTAAAGGATCGTCACCGCTTTTTCTATTCTATCACAGGGGTATCCGCAAAAAAAGACAGACCCGGCGAAAATCGCCAAGCCTGTCCTGGAAATAATTAACTCTCTTCGGATTACAACGAGTAGTTAGGTGCTTCTTTAGTAATTTGTACATCATGCGGATGACTTTCGCGAAGTCCCGCACCTGTAATACGGATAAAGCCTGTATCGTTGCGAAGCTGCTCAAGGTTGCTTGTTCCGCAATATCCCATACCCGAGCGCAGACCGCCGATCAATTGGTGAATGGTATCAGACAATGGACCTTTGTAAGCAACACGGCCCTCGATGCCTTCCGGAACCAGTTTTTTGTCATCATCCTGGAAGTAACGATCTTTACTGCCTTGTTTCATCGCAGCCATTGAACCCATACCGCGGTACACTTTATAGCTTCGTCCTTGGAAGATTTCAGTTTCTCCCGGACTTTCTGCTGTACCCGCAAACAAACTCCCCAGCATAACTGCATGTGCTCCTGCAGCCAGTGCCTTAGTAATTTCGCCTGAATATTTAATCCCGCCATCGGCGATGATCGGAACTCCGTATTCACGTGCTACAGTCGCACAATCGTAAACAGCAGTTACTTGAGGTACACCTATACCGGCAATAACGCGCGTTGTACAAATGGAACCCGGACCAATACCCACTTTGACAACTGATGCACCTGCCTCGATCAGATCGCGGGTAGCAGCACCCGTAGCAACGTTACCTGCAATGATTGTCAAATTCGGGAAACGCTCGCGCAGTTGACGAACTGCTTCAATGATGTTGATGTGGTGTCCATGAGCCGAGTCAACGGTGATCAGGTCTACTCCAGCTTGTACGAGTGCATCAGCACGTTCAAATGTATCCTTGGAGATACCAATTGCTGCACCAACCAACAGGCGCCCCTGAGCATCTTTGGCTGCATTAGGGAATTGAATCGCTTTTTCAATATCTTTAATCGTGATGAGACCTTTCAGCGTGTTGGACTCATCCACTAATGGAAGTTTCTCGATTTTGTGCTTTTGGAGAATCCCTTCTGCTTCTTGAAGGGTTGTACCTACAGGAGCAGTAACCAGATTTTCGCGAGTCATGACTTCGCTGATTTTAATACCGTAGTCATGGATAAAACGCAAGTCACGGTTTGTCAAAATACCAACGAGCTTTTGGTCACCTTCAACAATCGGTACACCGGAGATCCGGTATTTCGCCATAACTTCTTCTGCATCGGATACCAGGTGCTCAGCAGTCAGTGAGAACGGATTGGTAATAACACCACTCTCCGAGCGTTTAACCCGGTCCACTTCTTCTGCCTGCTGCTCAACAGACATATTTTTGTGGATGATACCAATACCACCTTCACGGGCAATGGCAATAGCCAATGTTGCTTCGGTAACGGTATCCATACCCGCACTAATCAAAGGAATATTCAGCTTTACGCTGTCGCTCAAACGAACAGATACATCCACTTCTTTTGGCAGTGTCTCGGACTTCCGTGGCACTAGCAATACATCGTCAAAGGTTAAACCTTCCTTACCAAACTTATCTTCCCACACGCAGGTGTTCCTCCTTATGTTTGCTCAGCTTTACGGTCCAAAACCCGAAGATCTCAGGCAGTATTTATGCCGAAAATACGTTTTCTGAAAAATTTATTATTGCCATCTTAGCAAAGCGATATTTAGACTGTCAAGGAAAAGTCCCTGGTTATATTAGGTGTACTGTCTCATGCATACAACTGTATCTCTTGTGCGGACAACTATCGAATATGACAAAAACACCATGATGTTTAAAATGGTGTTTGCTCTAAAAACTTTTAAAATTGTGTTTCAACGAACTCCCACAAATTAGCCTTTAAACAAATAAAAACCACCACCGAATATCATCGGCAGTGGTTCTTTGCTTGGCAACGTCCTACTCTCCCAGGACCCT
>NZ_JBFOLB010000015.1:0-43038 GCF_047246825.1 Paenibacillus xylanilyticus
GTTTGCATCCGAGTGTTGTTCTCTTCAGCAACTTTTATATCTTATCACATCCGAACCAATTTAGCAAGCACTTTTTTTAAGTTTCTTTCGAAGCTTATTTGGTTTGCTTACCGCACCATGTTTCTCGTGTTTTCTTGGCCGGAATTAGAATATACCATGTACAGATTTTTTATGCAAGTACTTTTTTAAAAAAATCTTCAATCTCGATTCTTCACTCCCTTGTTTTGCTTATCTTCTATATATAGCACCATATCGCTTATACAAACACTATCAAAAGCCAGACAAGCCCCATCCTCCTCCATCAGGAAGATACAGTTGAGACTCGTATCTGGCTTTTTATAAAACTCTTTTCTTCTATATAAGACATATTTCGAATTCATGTGATATAAGCACTCCATCGAGAGACCATTATAAGATGCGTTTGCCCAGCAGCGAAGCAATCAGTTCTACACCTAATCTTGCGGTATGTCTATTGTGGTCAAACAGCGGATTTACCTCTACAAGCTCCATGGATGTTATTCGGTTTGTCGAAGCCAATAACTCCAGAGCAAAATGAGCTTCCCGGTAATTCAATCCGCCAGGCACCGGCGTACCGACGCCCGGAGCTTCACGAGGATCAAGGCAATCCATATCAAAGCTAAGATGAATCCCATCACTTCCTTTTCCAGCTACGGCCAATGCTTGTTCAACAACCCACTGGATTCCCATTCGGTCTATATCATGCATCGTGAAGCTTTTGATCCCATTTGCTCTAATCTGCTCTTTCTCATACTCATCCAGATCACGCAGACCAACGTATACCAGATTGGAAGGATTAATGAACGGACCCACTCCAGGAATATGAGACAAATTAAATGCGGAATGCCCAAGCGCTGCTGCCAAACTCATCCCGTGCATGTTACCAGACAGGCTGCGTTCTTCGGTATTCAGATCTGCATGTGCATCAAACCAGATTACACCCAGGTTGGAATAATGGGACGTGAGCCCGGCAAGAGTACCGATCGCCACACTGTGATCCCCGCCGAGAACAAGTGGAAAAGAGCCTTCTGCCACCGCACGCGATACTTCAGTGCATACCCGCTCACTGACTTGCCGCACTTCATGCAAATACTTTACACGGTTACGCTCAATCGGAGCATCGGATACCAAAGGACATTCCACTCGCACTTCCTCTGAGAGAACCAATCCCAACCTCGCAATCTCCCGCTTCAGTCCAGCTGTAATTAGCTCATCAGGGCCTAATTCAGCACCACCTCTTGCACCACCAAGACCAAATGGGACTTTGATAATGGCTACCTGGCGCTGCTCCATAGATAACAGACTCGTTTCATTAGAAGTATTCAGGGTGTCTGCAGCTTCCGTCTTATGATTCCCCATTGAGGTCAGCTCCTTCACTGCTTAATTAAGAAGTAATGAATTTAATAATAAGAACCGAATCGATACCGCCTAACCTAGACCTCAGTCTCTTAATACCTGTTCAATCCTCTCTACGGCCCAATTGATTTCATCCTCTGTAATGGTAAGTGGTGGTGCAAAACGAATTGTTGTTTCATGCGTTTCCTTGCACAGCAATCCTGCCGACATCAGTTGCTCGCAATACGGACGGGCAGGTACATGAAGCTCAACACCAATAAACAACCCTCTTCCTCGTATCACTTTTACAGCCGTGCTCTTAATCCCCTCAAGTCGCTTCATGAAATAACTCCCAAGACGCTCTGATCGCTCCGCCAGCCGCTCATCTTCAAAAACCTGCAGCGACGCAACCGCCACTGCACAAGCAAGCGGATTGCCACCAAACGTGGAACCATGGGAACCCGGCTCGAACAAATTAAGGATCTCAGCATCCGCTGCCACAGCCGAGATCGGCATGATCCCTCCGCCAAGCGCTTTACCCATGATCCAGAGATCAGGCACAGCCCCCTCCCAGTCAGAGGCAAAGCGACGTCCCGTTCTTCCGAACCCGGTCTGGATTTCATCCGCTATCGTCAATACCTGCATCTCCCTGCATAGAGCAAAGGCTTCCGCAAGATAGCCATCCGGAGGGATGATTATGCCAGCCTCCCCCTGAATCGGCTCCACAAGGAATGCCGCAGTGTAAGGAGAGATCGCTTGCCTCAACGCCTCGACATCTCCATAAGGAATAATCCGAAACCCGGGCGTGAATGGACCAAAGTCTTTTTTGTACTCCGGGGAAGATGAGAAAGACGTGACAGTCAACGTTCTTCCGTGAAAGTTACCAGAGCATACGATAATCTCAGCTCGGTTCTCAGGCACTCCTTTGCAACGATAAGCCCATCTGCGCACTGCCTTAACCGCGGTTTCCACCGCTTCAGCTCCCGTGTTCATAGCAAGAATCTTCGATTTGCCTGTAAATTGCGAAAGTTTTTGATAAAAAAGAGAGGCTGCACTGCTGTGAAATGCCCGCGATGTCAACGTAACCCGGTCAGCCTGATCCTTCAGTGCCTGAATAATGACTGGATGTCTGTGTCCATGATTCAACGCCGAATAGGCACTTAACATATCCATATACCGAAGGCCCTCAGGATCTTCAACCCAAACTCCCTCGGCCTTTTCAATGACAATGGGGAGCGGATGATAGTTAGGCGCAGCATAATGTTCCGACCATTCTAACCATTTTTGCGAGTCTGACATAACCCCCAGCACCTCCTGCCGATTTGTATACAAAATACAATATCAATGTATGCTCTGCCATCCCCATTTACGACCCCATTACAGCTATTTCCACAACAGCCCGGTGGTCCCACATATTCATACACCATAGCCCCTGTTTAACGGGAGGTGGAAATTTTGCGTTCCACCCAGGCGAGCAAATTTGCCAGTGTAAATGTGATCACAAAATAGAGAGCAGCGGCAACGAGGAGTGGAGCAAGCGGTTGGAAAGTGACACCTTGAACAGCCCTGGCCGTGTAGATAATTTCAGCAATCCCAATCATGGAAACAAGAGAGGAGTCTTTAATGATAATAATGAATTCATTGCCGATTGCCGGCAGCATATTGCGGAATGCTTGTGGTAGTATAATGTAGCGAAGCGTCATGCCATGAGTCAAACCAAGTGAGCGGGAAGCTTCCGTCTGCCCTTTATCGATCGCCTGGATTCCAGCCCGGAACACTTCGGCCATATAAGCAGAACTATTCATGGTCAGAGCTACAACCCCGGACATAAATGCAGGCAGATTCACACCGATAACAGTCAGACCATAATGAATGATAAGAATTTGCACCAGCATCGGCGTGCCCCGAATGAGCTCGATATAAGCTGACGCCACAAATTTGATTGGCCATATGCGTGATATACGCATCAGTGCAACAATAACGCCAAGGATCGTCCCCAGCAGGACACCAAAAAAGGACAATTCCAGCGTCACCCAAGCACTTCGCGCGTAACCCTGCCAATGCTCTGAAAGAAAAGAAAAATCTAAATTCACGGCATATCCCTCACTCGCCCGGTTTAGTCACCGACCAACTCATTCGCTTCAACAACGAAGCGTTCGATATCACCATTACTTTTGAGCTTTGCCAGTGTGCTGTTGATCTGATCAACCAACTCCTGATTCCCTTTTTTCACAGCGATCGCCGACCCGGCTTCATCTTCAGCTTGTTCTATCTTCACATCCGACAAGGCTAGCCCTTGCTGATTTTTCACATATTGTTCCGCGACCGGTTTCTCCAGAATAAGGGCATCCACACGACCAGTCTGCAATTCCAGGATCAACTCAGGGATTTTGGCTAGAGATGTAAGCTTGGCACCTTCTACTGCTTGAGCAATCCCTTCTTGAATGGAACTTTTCTGTACACCGACCAGTTTGCCAGACAGATCATCCAGTGAGTTTAATGCATCACCTTCACCTTCCCTGACAAGCACGGCCTGCTCTGCATAGTAATAGATGTCCGTGAAATCAACATTCTTCTTCCGCTCCTCTGTAGGAGTCAAACCCGAAATCACAAAATCAACCTTTCCCGTATCGAGCGCCATTAGCAGACCGTCAAAATCCATGTCTTCAATCTTCAATTCAGCTCCCAGATCGGCTGCAATGGCCTTGGCTATCTCGATATCGAAACCTACAATGGTGTCTTTGCCATCCATACTCTTGTGAAATTCATAGGGTGCGTAATCTGCACTGGTACCAAGTACAATCACTTCCTTCTCTTTGCCATCTCCTTCAGCGGAGGAAGCAGGTTCCGAAGCGCTGCCTGTTGTTTGTTCTTGTCCACAAGCCGACATGATTACAACCATTAACATCAGTATCACTGGCAAAAGCACTCTTTTCACAGATCATACCCCTATTCTTTTTTTGGATGATAAGCATTTTAAATTTGTATACAATATACATAACACAATATAAGGGCTTTTATGTAAGTTATACTAACAAACATTTGATTTTTCGGCAATGGTTTTTACACATTTATGGACTTATATTCCAAATTCATCTCTATTCCTTACATAGACTTGACGCAAAATAGGTATTTAAGTTTGCTTGCCCAACTTCCCCCTCGGTGTTAAGATGATAAAAACTTGTTACACCTGAACGGCGCATTACACTGGGCTTATGCCCCGCACATCCTATCATCACTATATAAAGAAGGGGGGATTCGGTATGGAAGTACCTAAATACCGGTCCTTGAAAGATCACGTTTACGATTACATTGCCCAGAAGATTCAGGATGGAACGCTGCTCCCCAATCAAAAAATCAATGAAGCGGAGATATGCAAAAAGCTGGACATCAGCCGCACCCCTACAAGAGAGGCATTGTTCCAACTTGCATCAGACAATTTGCTGCATTACATTCCGCGCCGGGGATTCATCGTTGCACCTTTTGATTCTGGCAAGAAACTCGAATTCTCCCAGGCCATCGGGGTACTGGAGGCACTTGCTGCCACGCTTGCAGCAGATAATCTGAGAACATCTGACCTACTGGAGATGGAAGCACTCGTTGCGAGAATGGACGAGGACATTGCCCAACTCGATCTCACCGCCTACAGCAAAGACCAATATCAATTCCACAACTTGTACATCCAGCGCTGCGGGAACGCAACGGTGATCGAGATGTTAAACACGCTGAAAAACAGCTTTATTCGCCAGTCGTATGTTAGCGATAATAAACCGAAGTTATCCAGTGTGCTTCAGGAAGTTAACGAAGAGCATCGCCAGATTCTAGACGCTTTTCGCACCAAAGACAAACCACAATTGGAGTCCCTTCTCAAACACCACTGGCGCATTATCGACAACGACATGCTGTAAAACCTTCGTCGGCCTTTTCAGCCCATCAGCCAAATCCAGCGCAAATAAGGCAACTCACGTCGTGGGTTGCCTTTTCTTTTGCGTTTTCCCATGCACCGACAACGTTTATTACGCTCGAAACTCATCCTATCCCTTCTCTGTCTCGTTAAGCGGTGCTCTTGCTTCAAACACAGCGTATCCCAACCTTTTACCGTACCTTGCGAGCAATCGATCATTGGTTTGGCTCATTCGCCGGACCTGTTCATCCTCGAACAGCGCCAGATCCAGCTCCCGGTGCGGATCATGATCCACACCCCATTTTCCTATGGAACGCGAATGCTCATGAACCGACACATCGGCAAATCCGCTCTGTTTGAGACGCTTCTTCCATTCCGTCATCGTAGCCAGTGTCCTCATACCGTAAAACTGCTTCAACCGGCGTCGCATCAGATCGGTCTTCCGTCCACACAATATCATCTCCCGATCAATTAAACGTCCACCCGGTTTCAAAACACGCCTATATTCGGCAAGTGCAGCGCGCCAACGTGTAAATATTGTAACCGACTCTACAAACACCACATCGAAGCGGTGATCCGGAAAGGGTAATGCAGTGACATCAGCCTGAATAAAACGAATATCCAGGCGTTCTCGTCTTGCTCGCCTTACTGCTTTCTCCAGCATCTGGCGGTGTAGATCAACCGCTGTCACCCGATAACCATTTCGTGCGAGATAACAAGCCGTTCTCCCTGTACCACATCCTACTTCCAGCACTTGCCCATGCACCGGGAGAGACAAGGAATCAATAAGTTGAACTGTTGCTGTAAATCCACCAGGATGCGCGCTTCCTTCACCGAGTCTTGCCAATAAGTCATGATAATCCACAAGCTCCAGCTCCCTTCCTCCCTTCAGTGTATGGAGCAACTTCAAAAGCGGCACATCCCTATGCATTTTCCGGGTACTCGTCCATACCATTTCGCTTTCTTTTTACTATGATATACAAACCGTTGATTTCAAGCGGCAAACCGCAAAATCTGAGGGGGATATGCATGCACAGAATTCATCCGGTATGTGAAGAGACGGTGTCTCCGCACGTAGGACGCCCTGTTTGTATGATTATGAAAGACGGCAAGCACATATACGGCACCCTTGGGGGATGCCGGGATGGCAAGATTTATGTAAGCGGAAGTTTCGAAGGACCGCGTCTATGCTCTGTCAAATCCAAACAGCAGCTCCGCAGAAAAGGGAAAAGCAACGCAGCTGCCAAAAAAGTGAAGTCTTCGGCTTTCGGTCCTTACGGTTACGGATACGGCGGAGGTTATGGCTATGGAGCTGGATATGAACTTGCTCTGGTAAGCACATTACTGCTGCTTCCATTCCTTTTCATCTAAATCAATAAACCCCTTTCACCTTTAATGCCTAGATAACAGGAAAAATCCCCCTTATTGCGCTGCTACAATTAGGGGGATTTTTCCTGTTATTATAATCCTCTGCAAAATAAAAAAAGGCATTCGCCATAACGAATGCCGGGAACTTCATATTTCAAACCCTTACCTTTGCACAAGATGTCAGGTCTTAGTTAAAAAAAAACACCTCGTAAGAGGCGGGTAAGCTATGTTAAATCCGATTTCCTTTAGACATCGTTTTCAGGTTGCTATTCGAATTTTCAAGCAATGGCAGCATCCTAGTCGTGCTAACCATCTCAGAAGCACATATCGGACAAGTAGGCACGCTATCAAACGCAAAATTGTCCCGCATCCATCCTTTGCACGTATCACTCGTACACTCCCAGATTGCCGCATCCGCTTGTGGAATCTCTTCCAATGGCTTTTTGCGATTATACATGACTTCTACCCCCTTTGTTATGGAAAAACATCTAACCGACGTTATTTCACAGAAGCCTATACTTAGCGGAAGTCTTGCATCCCGCCTGGGCTACTGCCTCGACAACTTAATGGGCCGACTTTCATCTATCTGCTCAAAAAAAAGAAGCTGCCTTTACCATTATAACATGTTAAAGGCAGCTATGCTTTAATTACAGTTTTACAACTTCTTCTGCTTGAGGACCACGGTTTCCTTGTACAATTTTAAATTGCACGCGTTGACCTTCGTCCAGCGTTTTGAAGCCTTCGCCTGTAATAGCGCTGAAGTGTACGAATACATCTTCTCCGCCTTCAACTTCGATGAAACCGAAGCCTTTATCAGCGTTGAACCATTTTACTGTTCCGTTTTGCATGTGAATTACACCTCCAAATAAAGATTAACATGTTCCTTTGTTCTTTGCAGCAAGCAAATAAAAATTCACACATTGAAAAAGGTACCAGTCATAACCTATAAGTGATCGCCCTTTACAATATGTGAATTAGGTTTTCCACTCTCTCTACAACTTGCTCTTATTATAACTCCATTTCTGCCAAAAAGCAAATCTTTGTATTTTCTTTTCAAACAGCTTTGGAAATACATGTTATTGAAGGGTTCTTGGACAAGTCTTGTTCAAAAGCCCTGCCGCTGTTGTGCGGTCTTATGAAAGGATATGCAGATCCGAACCAACTTATACATTTTTTATAAAAGATTTTGGCATGCATATCCATTTCAACTGGAATCACCCGTTCTAGTACATCAAGACCTACGTCCAGGCCCACATGAAGGCATCCCGATCCCAGGCAATTTGCCCGCCATGAAGCTTCCGGAATGCTTTCTTTACCTCTTTCGATAAAGAAGCATTGCCATTCTCATTTACAAAAACAAATTCATCGCCAAAATGAGTCTTCACATATTCAATTGCAGCTTCTTGGCGGAGTGTTCCAGTAAACTTAATCTCCTGAACCATCCACTCAGCTACATCCTGTGCTGTTTTTTCCATTCTTATCACCTGCCGTCTATCCCATTGTGCGAAAAGAATGACTACAACAATTCCAGCCAACCTTACCGCCAGACTGAAGTATACCACGAGTACACCTCCGGCGGTAAATGGAGCTGGCAAGCCACACTAGCGTAGCACTTACTGAATAACCTCATGTCCAGTAGTTCCGGAATCAGAAGAGGATCGTTTCGTTATCCGGAAACTCAATGTTAACCATATACAATAAGCAACAAGAACAACTAATAAAAAAAGATCATACGAAAGAGTATGGGTATCCTGGAGATCATCGCTCAGAAATTGAATCAGATTATGTATGAAATGAAACAGAATCAAGGGGATGATGTTCCCATTTTTGAGCATTAGCAGTGCCAGTACGGCTCCGAGCAGCAGTGCATAGACCAGCTGCAGCATCGTATCAGCCACGCTTTGTCCCGAGAGTGCATTCAACATATGGGTAACGGAAAACAAGATGCTTGAGGTCACTACCGCTGCCATTGCACTCCTGCGAAGTAATGTCTTGAATATGAGTCCACGGTAGACGGTTTCTTCCACAAAAGCGACAAGCAGGGTGAAAAAGACAAAAAAGATCACTTTCGTCAAAGTCAGTTCTGTAAAACCTTTCAGGGCGATTGTACCCAGTACAAGGAGTAACGGAATATAATACCTTGCATGCTGAACCGGAATCGTCCGAAGCGAACGAAAACCGGTCTCCCCCCACTTACGCCGCACAGTTAGATAAATTATGAGTACAACAGCCATCGGAGTAAAAGAAATCAGTACAGGCGAAGTGTAGTCCAGCTGCTTCACTGTCGCTACAGCTCCTGCTGAGAATACAGCGAGCAAGAGCAGCAGTTCAATGATGATTACGGTCAACACCGGTTTGCGCTCGGAAAAGGACGGATTTCTACCGGTTTGCGGGGATGTCATGGTTGGATCAGCCTCATTTCATCTTCATTTGTCGTTGTCATACGAAATGATATGATCATTTAGTTGTATCACATCAACGGAATTTCGAATATCCTTATTTGGATAAAATTATAAAAGTAACAAAATAGAGACTTTCTCCAACTTCTTTTCCCCTAAAATCAGGTATGGCTTGTGTTCCAAACTGTCATCATAGTAGTACGCAAGTTAGCGGCTGCAGGGTTACCTCAACTCCGCAACGTCTTATATAGAGAGAAAATAACGAACATGCACGATGCATAACAAATCAGGGGGTCACTATGAAAGAACTATTTCTGCGCTGGGGGCATCTGCTGGCTATACTGTGTATACCGCTTCAAGGCACCATATATGTAATTCTTGGCAGCAATACGGGGAACGATGTCTTCTACAATTACGCCTGGATCGATACACAAATTCCATTTATCAAAGAATTTATTTTCCCATACATCAGTTGGATGCCGATTCTGTATCTTGGATTCATCTATTTGGGACTGACGAATAAAACGTTATTTTGGCGCACACTGCTCACATATAATGTCGGGGTGATCGCAGCCAACATCTGTTTCGCAGTCTTTCCAACGCACGTACCGCGTCCCTTGGTTGGCGGAACAGACCTGAGCAGCACGCTTGTACAGTTTATTTATGCCAATGATGCTCCGTTCAACTGTTTCCCAAGCATTCACTGTCTCACAAGTTATCTGCTGTTCATCGTCATCAATCGGCACTTGAATTTCAGACCACTGGCGCGAATCTCCTGGTCTGTGTGGCTCTGGCTGATCATCGCTTCAACGGTGTTTGTGAAGCAGCATTCCCTGCTGGATGTGGCTGGCGGAATTCTGTTTGCGGAAGCAGCGTATTGGGTTGTTCATATTTTCCTAGTTCGCGGCGGCCTTGCCCGCAAAAAAACAAAGCAGCGCGTTGGTGCCACCAACACAAGCAGCAACGCCTAACCATTTTCATAGGCAGTCATGAAACATGCTGCATGAAATCAAAAGAGGGCCAAGGCCCTCTTTTTTTTACATTAGTATATATAGAAGAAACGATAAACTGTGGCCCAAATTCCGTGATGCATTCTTTCAAATGTTATATGACCGGTGGACGCTCATGGAGCCAGTCGGATGGATGGGTTCCAGTTATGCGTTTGAATATTCGGTAAAAGTATGACAAATCACGATAACCAAGAAATTCAGCAATTTCCTGTATGGAGAGCTGCGACTCGGTGAGCAGGTATAACGCCCGTTTCATCCGCTGGTCATGTACATACTGGCTGATCGTTTGGTTCGTCATGCTTTTGAACAACGCTGCTGCGTAGTTGGGTGTCTTGCCAATCTCATCTCCGAGGTCTTCCTTCGTCAGTTTCTCCCGGTAATGCCGCTCGATATATCGTTTCATCCGCTCTGCATGCGTATGCTTCTCTGGTGGAATGACTCCCCGATCCAGTTCACGATTCACATAAATCAACACTTCCATCAATAAGGCCTGGCTCATCATGACATAATAAGACGGACGTTCCTGCCACTGCTGGTGAATCGCCTTCATTCGTTCATGGATTAGCTCGTAACATCCCGGTTTATGGCGCACAACTTCCGTTCGTTCCAATGCAGGCAATGCATCTGCCTGATCTCCTTGCAAGTGGACAACAATTTGCGTATGCGTCACCGTGGGAATGCTTTTGCCATAATAGGAGACACCACCAGGAATCAAGAGCAATTCACCCTTCTCCATGATCTGTTTCTCACCGTTCACCCAATATACACATTTTCCATAAGTAACCAAGCTCAGTCGCCATATCCCTTCGGATTGCACTGCTTCTTCGTACCAACCGACACCATTAATGTGCCGGACTTCTAACGGAGTGATCATAACACACCTCATTACTGGACTATACTCCAATCATTGTACTATAGTTCATACCCTGATTCGACAGAAAACGCTACAATACACACATAAGCAAAACATATGAGGAGGAAATCAGCATGTTGAAAACAAAGATTATTTGTACTATGGGACCTGCTTGTGACTCGATCGAAACATTGAAGGTAATGATTCAGGAAGGAATGACGGTTGCCCGTCTGAATATGGCTCACGGCGAGCTGGAAGATCACGTTACCCGGATCAACAATATTCGCAAAGCAGCTTCCGAACTGAACAAATATATACCCATTATGATGGATATCAAAGGACCGGAAGTACGTATCGGCAAACTGAAAGAAGCATCCTGCCACCTGCAGGCTGGCAAAGAACTGATCCTGACAACAGAAGAGATTCTTGGTGACGCAGAACGCATCTCGGTAAACTATCCAGAACTGAATCTCGTTGTGAAACCTGGCGATCGCATCCTGATTGACGATGGTCTGGTAGATCTGACTGTACTCTCTGTAGAAGGTTCGGATATTCACTGCAAAATCATCAGCGGAGGCATCCTGAAACCACGTAAAGGTGTAAACCTGCCAGGGATCAAAACGACACTGCCGGGTGTAACCGAGCGTGACGTCATGCACATCGGATTCGGAATCGAAAACGATATCGAAATTATCGCAGCTTCTTTTGTCCGTAAAGGCGATGACATCCGTGAAATTCGCAGCATTTTGAAAGAACGCGGTGCTGAGCACGTACAAATCATCTCCAAAATCGAAAATCAGGAAGGTATGACCAACCTGAACGACATCATCGAAGCATCTGACGGTATCATGGTAGCTCGTGGTGATCTCGGGGTTGAAGTACCGATTGAAGACGTACCTATGATGCAAAAAGAAATGATCGACAAATGTAACCGTGTCGGTAAACCGGTAATCGTTGCTACGCACATGCTGGAATCCATGCAGGTTAACCCGCGTCCAACACGCTCCGAGGTCAGTGACGTTGCAAACGCAGTGCTCCAAGGCGCAGACGTTGTCATGTTGTCCGGTGAATCGGCCGCAGGTAAATACCCTGTACAATCGGTTCGCACGATGGCTGCTGTTGCCCGCCGTGCAGAAACGATGATTGATTACAAAGAACAATTTGGACAAAAGTCAGCTCAACAAGTAGCGGACATTACAGAAGTAATCAGCCAGGGAGCTGTAAGCTCTTCCCTCGTACTGAATGCCAAAGCGATTATTACCTCAACAGAGAGTGGCTTCACGGCGCGCATGATCTCCAAATACCGTCCAAAGGCGCCAATCATTGCTGTTACTCAGCATGAAGAAGTACTCGCTAAAATCTGCCTGCTCTCCGGTGTCATTCCGGTTATGGGCGATAAAGTAACGACAACGGACGAGATGTTCGAGTCCGCTACACGTAACGCAATCAAAACGGGCTATATCGAAAAAGGTGACATCATTGTATTGTCTGCAGGTGTACCTATCGGTCAATCCGGTAATACAAACCTGATCAAGGTTCAACAAGTCTAATTCATTAAAATAAACAAATAAAATCCACCGAGGCTCGAAATGCCATCCGGTGGATTTTTTATATGCAGACTATGGTTTATGTTATGTTCTACCAGCCAAAGTTCAATGTCTTTCCTGTTTCCGCCCAGGATTTGATACTGCTCAAAACCATCCACCAGCTGCTCTGCGCATTCGCAAAGGAAGGGTGGTTGTCTGTAAATTGATCATTGATCAAGGTCAGCTTCGTGCATTCACCCACGGTCTCGAGCTGGAAGACCACCCTGGATTCAAGATCGGTATGATTCGCATGGTACGATGGTCCGGGATGCTCGCGATAACTGAGTCTGGACAACGGTTCAAATTCCAAAATATCACCGTACACATGGACTGTCTCAGCTCCATCATTGCCAGGCCCTACATAAGCAAACGGCTGACCCGGTTGAAAATTGGAACGAAGTTCACTGCCAAAGAAACTGCTTCGTGTGCCGTCAGGAGAAATCAGGGCATTCCACACGTCTTCCAGCCCGGCATTGATATAAAATTCATATTTCAATTCCATGAACTCACTCCCCTATGCATTGGATGTGCGATCTACCAACTCGCATACCTATCCTACCGTTATACCCTTAACTTCGTATTGTAAAAACACGACAACGGAAAAACAAAATTCATTTTCGAGTGGTGACTGTCCCATCCATATGCAAGGATTATATCCCTGTATAGTGCTTTCCCAGAAGATCAGATATACTAAAATGGAATGAAATAACAGATTGTTCCTTATTTTTTGATAGAGCGTAATCAGAAAGGAAACGAGACATGAGCCAAACCACAAATATCATGGGCATCCCTTTTCCCAACGTAACGATGGATCAAACCGTTGCGATCCTTAGCCATGTTGTTGAACAGCGCAGTACAAAACTCTTCCATGTGATCACGGGAAACCCGGAAATCGTCATGTCCTGTCAAAAGGACCACACCCTTCGCGCGGTGGTGGACCAAGCTGGATTGGTGACTGCCGACGGGGCAGGGATCGTGATGGTCTCACGTTTTCGAGGTGGACAATTAACCGAGCGGGTAACCGGCTGTGATCTTTTATTTCGTTTACTGGAAGAAGGAAACCGGAAACAGTGGTCCTTTTATATGCTCGGAGCAGAGGAACATGTCAGTGAACGGGCAGTGGAAGTCATTGATCAGAATTATCCGAACGTGGTGGTTAGCGGCAGACACCATGGTTACTTCTCAACCGATGAGGAGCAACAGATTGTGGAGGAGATTTGCGATGCAAATCCTGACTTTCTCATCGTGGCGCTTGGGGCACCCAATGCAGAGCAATGGATCGATAAATACCGTCACCAGCTGAACGCTCGTATAGCTATAGGCGTCGGCGGAAGTCTGGATATCGTCGCAGGCAAAACCAAACGCGCTCCAGTCCTGTGGCAGAAACTTAACCTGGAATGGTTGTATCGACTGCTCAGCCAGCCTTCGAGATGGCGCAGACAGCTTATTTTGCCTCGTTTTGCTGTTCGAGCGCTGCTGTTCAGAGAGCAGAAGTGACTGGATAACACCTACACGTTTCTACATCTACACAGGAACAGGAAGGGACAGCCGCACCAAATGCAGAGGGGATGAACAGAATGGACTCTACAACTCGTTTCAGCAGGCCCAGCATGGGACTGTTGAATCTGGATGAAGGTGATAAAAGATATCAGCTGACACGGCATACTCCTTCCGAAGCGCTCAGCCCTTTTGTTAAACATTTCTGGGTGGTATCGTGGGATCTCACAGGGCTTGAACCTTATCCCCAACATGTGGTGCCGAATCCCTGTGTCAATCTGGTCATAGAGCGGAGCAATACCTTCTTCTTCGGACCTTCCGGACGCAAATTCTCCTATTTGATCAGCGGAAGGGGCAGTGTGTTTGGTGTGAAGTTCAAACCGGGTGGATTCTATCCATTCATTCGGGTTCCTGTCTCATCACTGTACGGACAACCCATGGAGGTTTCCGATGTTCTTGACGTCAGCGCCGAATCATTGGAAGAACGACTGCTTGGAGATGGCTGTGATGCGGATAAAGCCCGTTATATGGATCAGCTTTTATGCGCTCACCTTCCAGCTGAGGATGCTCAAGCTAGGCTGGTTCACAATATTGTGCAGCAGATTGAGTTGGATCGCGAGATGTTGCGAGTGGATGACCTGGCATCTTCTTGTAACATTCACACCAGAAAACTCCAACGTCTGTTTAATCAGTATGTGGGGATCGGCCCCAAAACCGTAATCAAGCTGTAT
Source organism: Paenibacillus xylanilyticus (assembly GCF_047246825.1). Taxonomy (GTDB): domain Bacteria; phylum Bacillota; class Bacilli; order Paenibacillales; family Paenibacillaceae; genus Paenibacillus; species Paenibacillus xylanilyticus_B. Next base: position 14,702 of record NZ_JBFOLB010000015.1, read on the forward strand.
CGTCTGCAAAACGCCGCCGATCTGATTGACCGCGGTCTTCACTGCGATTTGGTTAAGCTATCTCAGGAGCTCGGATATCATGATCAGTCCCATTTCATCAAAGACTTCAAATCGATTATCGGGAGTACGCCCGAAGAATACGTCAACTCACGAAAAAACCTGCCCCCAAATATCAGGACAGGCGGATAACTTCAATGGTATCACCCGTATGGATTACACCTTCCCGTTCAACCGAACAGACGATACCGCGTTTTTTGCGGGCGGCTGGCACGAATTTTTTGCGCAAACCTTCCTGTTCATACACTTGCTCAATGACTTTCCCCGGATGTACACAGGGAAGATTCTCCCCTTCGCATATCAAACCCGTTCCGTCAGGAAACAGAAGCCGCGTTCCGGCAGGCAGCTCAGTCAATTGATCAATGCCTCGGACCAGCATATTGGCCCCAAGCCATTCCGGACGCACTTCAGGAATATTCATTTTCTCAGCAATAAGAGCACATTCCTCTTCCGAAACAATACTGATCTGCCGACGATTGGCAATCGGTGTGCCTCGCTTATATATTTTCTGTCTGGAGTCTGCTGGACGCAGCAGACCATAATGGCGGTCTCCCGGAATACCGGCGAGCTCAATATCAATAAAGGGTACTACCCGTGTAATAAATGTCGACGGATCATCCGCAAGCAGCACAAATTGAACGGTCCCTATGCCAATCCCCTCTTTTCCATGAGCTTTTCATTTTCTATGATATACATTATTACCCAATGGGAATATTTCAGCAATCGGCATATGTTGATCTTGAGACCTGACTCGCGCTGAGCATCATTCGTCATGTAAAATCTGCTGACTTCCTTCCCTTCGGTAGCATCGGCCCCAAAATGGACGCCCCTGCAAGAAACAACACACCACTCATGGTAAATACCGTTACTAGGCTTAACTGATCCATTAAATAACCTGCGAGCGACATGCTAATCACCATCATGCCCATAAATACTGGGGTAACCGCTCCCCCCACACGGCCAATAAAGGCTGTATCCGTATTACGCATGATCATCGTCTGAATCCCTACATGAATCCAAGGGTAAAAGAATCCATTGATCATCTGTGCCGCCATGGTAAGCAGAATGCTCTCGGACCACCCCATCATGACCGTTCCCAATGCACTGATTAGCAGCCCTACAGCGAGCAGGACCTGCGGCTGAAGTTTTTTGGCTGCACTCATGATAACCCCGCCTCCAATCAGCATGGCCGCTCCATTAACCATGAGCAACCACTGAAGAAAGGTTTTGTCTTGGCCCAGATTATCTACGGCAACAAAAAGCATTAACGGCTGAATCAATCCTGCTGCAAGACCGGATACAGCAAAGGTCATAACCAGTGTCCGCAAGGCCGAATTCGCATACACATATCGAAATCCTTCAGCCAGCTCTTGACGAAAAGACCCCTGAATGACTGCACCTACAGACGTCATTTCATCCTTAGGTAACCGCGAAAGGACAAAACCCGAAACGAGGAACATCACCGCTGTAACGACAAGAGATACTTCAATCCCGTAGTTCTGATAGATGACCGTTCCGATCATGGGGCCAACCACCATAAAGACGGCTACCATTGTTTGGAACATAGCCATTACTCCCTGCAGTTCCTCACCCGGCACGTGCTGCTTGAACAGCTTCATTGCCGAAGGCTGAGAGAACTGGGAAAAAACAGCCGACACCAAGGTACCCAGCAATACCGAATACCATGGACCAAACATTAATGCAACCAACACAGCCACCGCAGACAATGAGGAGAGCACATCACACCACACCATGGTACGCTTGGGCCTCCAGCGATCCGCAAACGTTCCTCCGATGATGGCAAACACAAAAATCGGTGCATACTCCGCTACGGAGATCCAAGATACGGCCTGCGGGTCATTGTTGGTCAGATCCGTCACATACAACAGAATGGCAAAATTGCGTATCCAAATCCCCAATTGCAAAAGAATTCGCGAAACGACAATCGTTCGCACATACGGATTACGAAACAACTTTAACTCCTCCTTCGAATTTCACCAAACATAATTAAATTACATTTTGTTTGTTTATTTATAGACAATATATAATAATGTTTGTCTATAAGCAACAAGTTTATTTGATTGTCCACTTTGAATATATTTAATTACACAATTAATTTGTGCAAAATTAAATTCACACTTTTAGTTCTCGTTACGAACATTTATACTGAATAGGCAATGAACTAAATTACATAAAAGAAAGCAAGGTGTTCCCATTGATTGGTGCAATTTTCGTAGCTCTCGTAGCCATTGAACACATCTATATCCTGGTCATGGAAATGTTTATGTGGACCCGCCCACGCACAATGAAAACCTTCGGTCTCACTCCTGAATTCGCAGAATCGACCAAGTCTCTGGCTGCCAATCAGGGGCTGTACAATGGATTTCTCGCGGCGGGGCTAATCTGGGGGCTGTTGTACCCCGACCCCGTTGTTAGTCAGCACATTCAGATCTTCTTCCTGGCTTGCGTAATCATTGCAGCCCTATATGGAGGGGCGACAGCTTCGCGGTCTATTATCGTCAAACAGGGATTGCCTGCGATTATCGCACTGCTCTTGGTCCTTTTCCTTTAATCACCGCATGCTTGGCAGCTCGCCGCCCTGATTCATTACAAACCAAGCATGGTATGGTAAGGTAATAGTGGCAACAAGTCATGCCATTGATCTGGAAAGGAGAACGTCTCATGGGACTGTTTGACAAGCTTCGGCGTCGCAAAAAGGAACCTGTACCCGCAGGCGGAGCCGTGGAACCTTCTTCGCATAGTGAAACCATTGTTGGTTTTGTACTATTGGAACAGGATGACTGTGATTTTGATCGCTTCATCCAAACGATGAAGAAGGATTGGGATATTCATATCGATGAGAATGCGGAAGAGGGCAATCTTTTCTTCGAGGTAGATGGAATGCAGGTGGTATGCGCTCATATCGGGGCCCCTGTACCCAACCGCGAAGTGGAGGAGAATGCCAAATTAAATATATTGTGGCGTGAAGCGGAGCAAGTTACTTCCAGGCATCAGTCACAGATTATCGTTTCTGTTCTGAATGCAGCGGATGCCATCCAGGGACATATCCTGTTTACCAAGACAGCGAGCGCCCTGTTGCAGCTTGACCACGCAATCGCCATATATTTGGCGCCGCTCGTTGTCGAGGCACGTCAATATGTAGAGACAAGTCACAGTCTCAAGCAGGATGATCTGCCTGTTTCCCTTTGGATTTTTATCGGTATGTACCAGAGTCCTGAAGGCGCTTCAGCCTATACGCATGGTTTGCGAAACTTCGGAAAAGAAGAGATCGAGATCATACATTCATCCAACCCGTTAAGCGATGTTTTTGAAATGATGTTCATGACCATGACTTACGTGGTTGAAAATGATATCACTTTGCACGACGGAGAGACTCTCGGGTTTACAGCTGAGCATAAGCTGCCGATCACCCGGTCCAAGGGAATAGCTACAGAAGGAACCAGTCTGAAGATTGGATTTTAGTTGAGCAGTTTGAATTACTTGATGCAAAATGCAGCATTTATGAAATGGGAAGTTAACATTTTCAATAAAAAATCAAGTACTCATTGTAATTTCAATGGCATATATATTAACACATGAGGGGATATGTTTGTTGACAAGCATATCCCCTCCCCCTATAATCTAAAAAAACACCAGCTTCTACCTGTTAGCAGCTTACCAAATGAGGGATTTCGTTGGTTCAATCCATTGATCGCGCAATGCATATTGTTCAGCTTCTGTTATCCGGAAACACCCGCTCCGGCTGGGCCATATCAGACATCTCAGAACGTGTGGGCTTGCCTCTAAGCACCACCCACCGGCTCATCAGCTCCATGATGGAACACGGACTTGTCACGCAGATTCCGGATACCAAGCGCTACAAAACCGGGTCACGCTGGATGGAAGTCGGCCTGCAGCAGTTGGAGGAATCCGATATGCGCCTTGCTGCAAGACCCATCATGGAACAATTGGCCGATGAAGCCAAAGAAACTGTATTTCTGAGCATGCCTTACGGACTCTACTCCATGGGCGTGGACAAAGTAGAGAGCCAAACCAAGCTTCGCGTGGTAGAAAACCTGGGCGAGCGCATCGCCATGCATATCGGTGCACCCAACAAGGCTATGCTTGCCAGCATGGACCCCAGAGAAGCTGAGGCCATTCTCATTCGTCTCATCGATGATACCAACAAGCGCAATGAGCTGTTGCAGACACTACCCTCGATTAAACAGGCCGGCTATTGTGTCAGTTATGCGGAACTTACCGAAGGGACTGTGGCCATCTCCTCCCCCATTATGGGATTCGGCCGCAAAGTAGAGGGAGCCATTGGCATTGGCGTTGTCAGTTACCAGCTCACGGATGAACGGGTTGCCTTTCTTGGCAAGCTGGTCACCCATGCGGCGCTTGAAATATCCAACCGGATTGGCGGATAGCCCGCCTGTTCCGGCCTGTACCTGGTCTCATTTTCAAGACGTCTGTCTCTTCACACTCAACGATTCAGCCCCTTAACATCATGACCACTTCACTCAACCCTACTTCAAGAAGTTCAACCAGCACTCCAGTTACACACACTGATCCGCCTTCCTGAAGCTTTATTGTCCATCATCTCTGTCACTATAATCGGAAACACTTTCCGCATTACGGAAATTCCACCTGACATGAAAAGAGGGATTCGATGAATAACGTACAGACCACCATTGAACAGACAGAACGCTTGGAAGCACACAATTACCACCCCCTCCCCATTGTAATCGCCCAAGCAGAAGGCGTCTGGGTCGAGGATCCGGACGGCAAGCGTTATATGGATATGCTTAGCGGATACTCCGCCTTGAATCAAGGGCACCGTCATCCCCACATCATCGCAGCACTGCATAAACAATCCGCCAAGGTCACACTCACCTCGCGAGCCTTCTACAATGAACCATTAGCCGAATTGCTGGAGAAGCTGACCCAGTACACCGGCAAAAATATGATTTTGCCCATGAATACAGGTGTCGAAGCTGTAGAGACCGCCCTCAAAGCGGCACGGCGCTGGGGGTACCGGGTGAAAGGAATTCCTCAAGGGCAGGCCGAGATTATCGTCTGTTCCGGCAATTTTCACGGAAGGACTCTTACGGTAACGTCATTCTCCTCCGAACCTTCTTATCGGGAGGATTTTGGTCCATTCACACCGGGCTTTATCATTATTCCTTACGGTGATATTCGGGCTTTGGAACAGGCCATCACAGCAAACACAGCTGCATTTCTCGTTGAACCGATCCAGGGGGAAGCCGGCATTGTCATCCCGCCAGATGGGTATCTGCAGCAAGCGGCGGCACTCTGTCGCCAGAATCATATACTGCTCATTGCTGACGAGATTCAAACCGGATTTGGCCGAACCGGTAAACCCTTTGCCTGTGATTGGGATGCAGTTGTCCCTGATATGTACCTGATGGGCAAGGCATTGGGCGGCGGTGTGCTCCCTGTGTCTGCTGTCGCTGCAGATCGCAGTATTCTCGGTCTGTTCGAGCCCGGCTCCCACGGTTCCACCTTTGGCGGCAACCCGCTGGCTTGCGCCGTAGCCATAGCCGCACTTCAGGTGACTGAAGATGAAAAACTGGCTGATCGTTCTCTTCGGTTAGGCGAGCAAATCCTGTCCAGGTTAAAGGCCATTGACCATCCGATGATTATTGACATCCGCGGAAGGGGATTATTCATCGCCATTGAGCTGAGTGGTCCGGCAAGACCTGTATGCGGGAAGCTGCAGCACGCTGGACTGCTCTGCAAGGAAACACACGAGCGGGTCATCCGCCTGGCACCTCCACTCATTATTTCCGAAGAAGACCTGCACTGGGCAGCAGATGCCATCATTGACGTTTTTGCCAGTCTATAACCAGAGCACACGTTTTCCTGCCACTCATCTGCACCATCATTCCATAAGAAGAGGTGTTCCCTATGAAAAAATGGTCTACTCCACAACAAATCGCCGCATTGCTAAGCGATCTGATCCGTATCCCAAGCACCAGCGAATCGGAAGCCGAGGCTGAATTTCCTCTTTTTATCACACAACAACTAAGCGAGCTCGATTATTACAGACAGCATCCCGAATATCTTCAATCCCATCCCACTGGAGATGGCCGCACACTCGTAACCGCTTTGGTCAAAAGCCAAATACCCACTGCACGAACGATTATTGTACTCAGCCATTTCGACGTGGTAGAGGTGGATTGTTACGGGGACTGGAAGCCTTTTGCCTTCGATGTGGAGAAACTGACAGAACTTTTCCACAGCAACAAGGAGCGTCTTCCGGAGAAGGTCCGGGCTGATATTGAGACGGATGATTGGATCTTCGGACGTGGTGTAATGGACATGAAGTGCGGTCTCGCCCTCCAGATGTCTATGATCGAACGGGCTTGTCACGGAGAATTCGACGGCAACCTGCTGCTGCTTGCAGTCCCCGATGAGGAGGTTAATTCTGTTGGCATGCGTGCTTCCATTCCCGTATTGCTTGAACTTGCCGAACGCCACGGCCTGGAATATGCACTGCTGATTAATTCGGAATCCCATTTCGGGGATGGTGATGAAAGTGGACGATATCTGGAGAAAGGCTCGATCGGCAAAGCGCTGCCCGGCTTTTTGTGTTACGGCAAAGAAACCCATGTCGTTTACCCATTTAAAGGTCTCAACGGTAACTATATGGCTGCCGAAATTACAGCCGAGCTGGAGATGGACACCGCCTTCTGCGAACATGTTGAAGGACAATCCACTCCGCCTCCAACCAACCTGATTCAACACAGCCTGATGAATGCCTATTCGGTTACGATCCCCTATCGTGCTGTGACCATGAGCAACCTTCTGCTGCTGGAAAAATCGGTGGATCAGCTGATCGAACCCCTGCTGGATGTAGCGCGCCGCGCTGCTGCCCGTATTGAACAGAAATACCATGCACGCGCATCCGCCTACCTTGGTGATTCCTCAGAGGAGACAAACATTCAGGTAAAGGTGATGACGTATGAAGAGCTGCTCCGTTATGCCCATCAAACCTATGGTGAAGAGCAGGTAACAGCCGTCATCCAGGAGGCACTCCATCGCAACCCGGAAGCGGATGACCGCGGTAATACCTCAGCCGTTGTTGATGCTCTGTCTCTTCTGTGCAAGGCTCTGTCTCCCATGATCGTGCTGTTTTTTGCGCCGCCTTACTACCCGCCAAACAGCTCGTACCAGTCCCAGATGGTGTCTGAAATATGCAACAGCCTGTCCGAGTATGCTCTGGCACACCATCACTTCGAGCTTCATCATGCCAACTTTCATAGCGCCATGACCGATCTGAGTTATGTAGGCTCCACTTCAGGCACACTTTCACATGACCGCCTGGCAGACAACATGCCGCTGTGGAACAACGGTTATTCCATTCCGCTGAAAGAAATGGAGCAGCTCGCCATACCTGTCATGAATTTGGGTCCTTACGGCAAGGATGCGCACAAATGGACTGAACGTCTGAATGTGCATTATGCCTTTGTTACGATGCCTGATTTGCTCTCCACCTGCATTACCAAGGCGCTTGCAGCCGGAGCTTCTACACAAACGGTTTAGTTTCATATCGTACTGAATTCATAATACGACTCATGTTGACAATATTCATGGTAAAAATGCATTATCCCGGCTATTTATGTTCATAAATATGACACGATAAGTGAATTTATCGTAAATTTCCGAACGTTTTAGGGTGGATAAAAGATTTTACGTCACTCGCATGTTATTCTAATTGACACCGATTAACTTCTCTTTTATGATGTAAGAAAAATATCAGCCTGATCACACTCTATCACTTGGTAACCCTGTTCAAGAGTGACCCGACTTATTGCTTGTTATATTTTCGGAAAAGTTTTCCGTATTACGGAAAGAAACATTCCAAGCTAAATCTCACCGGAAGACGGAACGCACTAATGCTCACTCTCCACGCAGAGCATGCCCGCATAAACGGCGTTCCGGACCGTAAATCAGGAGGGGAAGCGTGTGGGCAGATATATCGCAAGGCGAGCGGTCACCGGAACGCTGACTGTCATCGTGGCCATAGTGTTTAGCTTTTTGCTTATCCATCTCGCGCCTGGAGACCCCGTCAGCATCTTGTCAGGCCGGGATAATCCTTCGCCCGCAATGGAGCAGGCTCTGCGTGAGAAGTACGGGTTGGACCAGTCCGTCGGCATGCAGCTGCTCACGTATTTCAAAAACCTGCTTCAAGGAGATCTGGGACAGTCTATCTCCAATAATCGACCCGTCACCGAGATGATTGGCGAACGGATCGGACCTACCCTGCTGCTGTCACTCACCACGGCGATACTCTCCCTTATTATCGGAACAGCACTGGGAATCTACTGCGCCCGGCGCGCAGGCTCCAAACTGGATACTGCCATGAACGGCATATCCTATCTCTTCGATGCCATGCCAGGGTTTTGGCTTGGCATGATGCTCATCATGATTTTCGCTTCATGGCTAAATATCCTTCCCACTGCAGGCATGATTGATCTGAGAGGCGGGTATACGGGATTCGCCCATGTAATGGATGTCATGAAACATCTCATTCTGCCAGGAATGACGTTAACCTTAATCAGCGCCCCCTACTTTTTCAGAATTGCCCGCTCTTCCGTACTTCAAGTCATGTCAGAGGATTTTGTAACCACACTACGGGCAACCGGCATGAATGAGGGCCGGATATTCCGCAAATATGTTTTCAAAAATGCTGTACTTCCTACCATCACTGTCTTCGGGATTACACTAGCCTATATCTTCACGGGTGTAGCCATTATCGAAATTGTCTTCAGCTGGCCTGGCATGGGCAGCTTCATGCTCAAGGCAATCAGCAGCCGGGATTACCCACTGCTTATGGGCATCTACCTCATCTTATCCATCTCGGTTGCCGTCACCATGATTATCGTTGATCTGCTCTATGCATTTATCGATCCAAGGATCAGGTACAAGTAAGGAGGCCATGTCCCATGGAAACGACAATAACCACACAAAGCTCCTTCAAACGGATGGTTCAAACAGTCAATGGCATTCTCCCACTAAAATTAGGTCTCGGCATTCTGGCCTTGCTGGTGCTGGTTGCCATCTTGGCTCCACTTCTAGCTACGCATGATCCATATTCACTTGGTGAAGAACTGACTGCTCCCCCTGGGTCTGTGCATCTGCTTGGTACTGATGGACTGGGGCGTGACGTATTCAGCATGATTATCTACGGTGCAAGGACTTCGCTGCTCATTGGCGTAGTAGCTGCTCTGATCTCGGGAGTCATCGGCACCCTGCTTGGCGGTATCGCCGGATTTTATCGTGGACCATTGGACAAAGTGCTGACCGAGGTCAACAATATTTTTCTCATCATGCCTACCTTTTTCCTCATTCTTCTTGTCATCGCCCTGTTTGGCAGCAGCATGCTGAATGTCATGCTCATTATCGGCTTAACCAGTTGGGTGGGTAATGCCAGGCTCATGCGCGCACAGGCAATGTCACTGCGTGAACGAACCTTCGTACTTAGCTCAACAGCCATTGGTGAGAGCCGCATACGCATTTTATTCAAACATATTATTCCCAACGGCATTTTCCCGATTATCGCCAACACCACCATGAACATCTCCGGTGCCATTCTAACCGAGGCAGGCCTCAGTTTCCTTGGATTGGGCGATCCCAACGTGGTCAGCTGGGGACAGATTGTTTTTAACGGCCGTGCCTATCTGACTTCCGGCTGGTGGATCTCTACCTTCTCCGGCTTGACCATTGTGATTACCGTGCTGGCCTTTTATCTGATCGGAGACGGATTGAATCGCATACTCAGTCCCAAGCTGCGAGGCCATCACTAGAGTTCGTTACTTATAATCCACTAGGCATCCCTGCAGTCCATCCCCACAAGAGGAGGCAAACATCATGCCCATGGTTGAATTGAATAATCTCAGCGTCACCTATAAAACGAAACAAAGACATGTCACTGCCGTGGACCGGGTGTCGTTAACCATCGATGAGCGTGATTCCATCGGCATCGTTGGGGAATCAGGTTCCGGTAAATCCACACTGGCCATGGCTATTCTCCGATTGCTCCCCGAACAGGCAGCCGAAGTTACAGGTGAAGTGCAGTTTAACGGAACTGACCTGTTATCACTTAATGAGAGTGAGCTGGCTCGTCTGCGTTGGACTGAACTTGCTGTCGTGTTTCAGAAGTCAATGAGTGCATTAAGCCCGGTACATCGCATAGGTGCCCAAATGTCCGACATTTACCGCATGCACGAAACCAAAGTTTCCAAGCGCGAAGCAAGAAGCCGCATGGTTGCGCTGCTGCGCATGGTCAATCTTCCGGAACGTGTATATGACCTGTATCCGCATGAACTGTCGGGCGGCATGATGCAGCGGGTTGCGATCGCGCTCAGTCTGATGCACCAGCCCAAGCTGCTCATTCTTGACGAGGCCACAACGGCTCTTGATGTCGTGACCCAGGGTCAGATTTTGAACGAAATGCTTGAATTGGAACGTAAACTAGGCATTACCCGCATCATGATCACTCATGATATGTCGGTTGTGGCCTCTGCCTGCAACAAGGTAGCTGTAATGTATGCAGGGCGAATCGTGGAAACGGGACTGGTGAAACAGGTACTGACTCACCCTCTTCATCCTTATACGCAAGGATTATTAAGGTCCATTCCGTCTTTTACGGGGGAAAAGGAAAATGTTCGTGGCATTCCGGGTTCCATTCCGGATCTGGCGCTCTTGCCTACCGGATGCATTTTCGCCAGCCGCTGTGATCACGCCGTAGAGCTATGCCGCCAAGTCAATCCGGACGAAACCGTGTTCCAGCAAGGGCATCGCGTGGCCTGTCATCTCGTTGGAGGTGAACTCGCACATGCCCACTAATTCCCCCAAAGCGATTGTAGCCCAGGATCTGGTCAAGTATTACACACAACGCAAACGCATGGTCATTAATGGCAAAGTATCACGCAAACAGGACGTCAAATCGGTCGATGGAGTCAGTTTTTCTTTGGAACAGGGGCAGGTTCTTGGCGTCATTGGCGAGAGTGGCTGCGGCAAATCCACATTGGGCCGACTGCTCACCAAGCTGGAGGAGGTTACGTCAGGACAGATCAATTATGCAGGTGTTCCCTCCCAAGAGTTGTACAAACGGAGCCCGTCCGAATTCCGCCGTACAGCCCAGATGATCTTTCAAAATCCGTTTGATACGTTCGATCCTCGCTTCACGATTGCCAAGATTCTGACAGATACCCTGAAACTGCATCGAATAGGTCAAAATGATGCCGATCGCCTCGCGCTATGCTCGGAACGAATGGAGCAAGCCGGACTGCGTCCTGCTTCCGACTTCCTGTATCGTTACCCGCATCAGCTATCTGGTGGTCAACTGCAGCGCATATCCATCCTGCGCTCGATGCTGCTCAATCCTCTTTTTATCGTAGCGGATGAACCTGTATCCATGCTCGACGTTTCCGTTCGGGCCGATATCATCAATATGCTGACTCACGTCTGCCGTGAAGAGAATACGGCCATGGTGTTTATCAGCCACGACATTGTATCCACCCGTTATGTATCCGATCAGGTTGCTGTCATGTACCTGGGGCGTTTCGTGGAAACTGGCCCCACAGATGAAGTGCTTCATCATCCGAAGCATCCATATACCAAAGCACTCATCGCCAGTTCATCCAAACTGGAGTCCATTGGCCAGCCGCAGGAAACGATTCGGATCCAAGGTGAGCCTCCAACTCCCATTCATACCGGTCCAGGCTGCTACTTTTATTCCCGTTGTTATCAGAGGAGAGATTCATGCCTTACCCAATATCCCGAAGCTGTTGATTTGGGCAACGGTCATTGGGTCAGCTGCCCATATACAGAGGATGATCCCACAGAAGCGAGTCTGCGACAAAAGCAGGATCCGCAGTTAATTTAACTACGACAAAGGGAGTGGAGACATGAAAAAAAGGTTGGCCTTATTCTTGGTACTGATTCTAATGGTGGGTCTGCTCGCAGCCTGTACGGGGGGCGGAAGCGGAAACAATTCGGAAGGAACAACTGAACCTTCAGGCAATACGACGGACAATGGCGTAAAGGAAGGCGGCACTCTACTTGTTGGCCTAACCGGTGATCCGTTATCGTTCAATCCTGACGGAACTTCCGACGATTATCTATACCCTGTTGCACAGAATTTGTTCAGCCGCCTGGTCAAAATCAACAACGATCAACAGATCATCTCCGATCTGGCCGAAAAGTGGGAGATCTCGGATGATGGATTAACGTATACGTTCCATCTTCATCCGGAGGCCACTTGGCATGACGGCGAGCCGGTTACCTCCGCCGATGTTAAGTACACGCTTGAAGCCATTAAGGAAAACAGTGGCCTTGCGGTGGAAAGCATCAGTGGCATTACAGGTATCGAAACCCCCGACGAGCATACGGTTGTGATTACGCTGAGTGGACCGGATGCCTCCTTCCTTGGTTATCTGGCCTGGTATGGAACATTCATTTTGCCGGAACATATCTACAGCACCGCTGAATGGAATACAGGTACATCGGGTACGCCCATCGGAAGCGGGCCATTCAAATTTTCCGAATACACCACTGGCGTGAACGTGTCACTGGAACGCAATGAACATTATTTTGGGCAGGTTCCCCATGTCGATAAACTGATCTTTTCCATCATTACCGATCCCAACACCATGCTGCAATCCTTCTATAACGGTGAGCTGGATGTCTTCGGCGGTGATCCACCAGCTTCCGAGTTACAGGCAATGACGCAAAAACCGGAAGTGGTTATGAAGAGCAGCCTTTGGCCATCCAGGACCTATCTTCTGTTCAATTTTGATCAGGAGCCATTCGATAAACTTGAAGTTCGTCAAGCCGTTGCTTATGCCATGAACAATCAGGAAATTCTGGATAAAGCCCTGAAGGGTCAGGGTCAAGTTGCGGAAACTTTCATATCTCCTGTCTATGACTGGGCCATTGATGATACCTATAAGGTCCCTGAACCGGACGCTGCCAAAGCCAAAGCATTGCTAGAACAGGCAGGACTTACACCAGACGGCAATGGAAACTATCTGAACGTTACCCTTGATATTTTCCAATATGATGTGTACCAGGATATCGCTACTGTAATTAAGGACCAACTCGGCAAAGTAGGCATTAATGTGACGATTAACGTGAGTGATTATGCTGCATGGGATACTCAGGTCGTGCAGGAACGGAAATATCAGCTCAGCATTCTCGGTGGCTATCAAGGTCCCGATGTAGGAGCGATTACGAACCGGATCGGCACCGACCGTCCATCCAACATCATGGGCTACAGCAATAAAGAATTGGATCAGCTGCTGGCTGAGGGCGGTAAACTCGTCAAGGAAGACGAGCGCAAGCCGAAATATGCGGAAGTTCAACGCATTCTGTCAGAAGATCTGCCCATCATTCCCATCAGTGAATATGTCGGTACCAATCCGGTGCATCAATATGTGAAGGGTGATCCTTCTTCTGCTGAAGCACTGCCGTATACATCCTTTTCCGAGTACAACTATGTATGGCTGGATAACTGATCAAAAGGCCCGGGTGCGAATGCGCTTGGGCAACTAACCTTGATCAATCATGGAGTTAGACATTCAAAAACGGGAGGTATGTTCAGTGAATATCGAAGAAGTGATTGGCCGCGTGCCCGATTATGAAACGTTCATGACGATCGACGAGATGGATGAAAGCACACGCAAGCTGGCATGGGATTACCCTGATGTGGTGACGGTCTTTGAAGCGGGTACCTCACGTGAGGGGCATCCCATTCTCGGAATCAAAGTGGGCAACGGTCCGTTGAACGCTGTATGTTTTGCTTGTCCTCATCCCAATGAACCAATTGGCGCAATGACGATGGAGTTTCTGTCTCGTGAGCTGGCGGAGAATGCAGGGCTTCGGGAAGAACTCGGATTCACCTGGTACATTATCAAGTGTATTGACCCGGATGGATTCCGGTTGAATGAAGGCTGGATCAAAGGCCCTTACACGATCTATAACTATATGAGGCATTTTTACCGTCCGATCGGGTATGAGCAGGTGGAGTGGACCTTTCCGGTTGATTATAAGGAATTGCACTTCGATAATCCGCTTCCCGAAACGCAGGCCGTTATGCGGCTCATTCAGGAGAAACAGCCTGCCTTTCTCTATTCCCTGCATAATGCAGGATTCGGCGGAGCCTACTGGTACATCTCTGAGGATATGCCGGAAATCTATGACGATCTGCGGGCTGCCGCCGAAAAGCAGGATGTTGCTCTGAATCTGGGCGAGCCGGAAGCGCCATTTTTGACAGAGTTTTCACCCGCTGTATTCCAGACGATGGGCATTGCACAGGAATACGATTATGTAGAGCAAAATACAGGTGAAACGCCAGTCGGTTTCAACTGTGGCACATCCAGTGGCGATTACGCATCCGCGCATGCAGAGGGCTGTGTCACCTTGCTGGCTGAGCTGCCTTATTTCTTCGATGCCCGTGTTCAGGATCTCCGTCTATCCGACACCAGCCGACGGGATGCTGTCCATGCTAACGTGGACCGCACGACTCTGTTTCTCACCAAAGTGGATGAGTTATTACAGCCCGTTCGTCCATACATTACAGAGGAGAATCGGTTCATCAAGCTGGTAAATATGTCGCTGGATCACATGAAGCAAGGTGGTGCCGCGAAGAAAAACTGGGCAGATAGCCTGCCAGAGTTCCAAGAAGCGGCTACGGTTGCTCAATTGTTCGATAATGTGGAGACCGCTGCATTCTATAACGGACTATCTCTCGCCTTGTCCCTCCGTGCAGTTGAATTTGAGATCGAACGACTGGAACATGACGGCACAGATTCCCAAGAGGCTTTGTCCCTGCTGCAACATGCGCGCCACACAGCAAGTGATTTCCTGATCCAACACTGTGAAGAGCTCGAATCCAGACTGGACTATTCGGTTATTCCGATTCAGAAGCTGGTTCGCATTCAAACGGAAAGCGGTCTGATTGTCACCAAACGTATCTATGAGCGGAGCCAGCAGGAGATCCACAACTGAAAGGAACGTGATCTGGATGTACGTCCCAGCGGAATATCAAATGAAGGATCAACAGCAGATGATCCAGTTCATCCGTAAGCATAGCTTTGGTGTACTGTTCTCGCAGCAAAACGGTCTGCCACATGGCACACACCTGCCCTTTCTGGTCGAAACCGGAGCAGATGGGGACTTATATCTGGTCAGTCATATGTCTAGGGCCAACCCCCAGTGGCGCAGCATTGACAGCCAGGTGCTGACGGTTTTTTCCGGACCGCACGCCTACGTCTCTCCCACCTGGTATGAGCAAAAAGGATTTGTACCTACCTGGGATTATATGGCCGTTCATGTGTATGGTGAATTCATGCATGTTGACGATGCTGAGGGGCTCCGAACCATTATGGAACAGACGATAACCTATTTCGAATCCGGTATGGATGATCCCTGGGACGGAGAAATTCCTGACCATATCTATCATCGTCTGATCCAGGGTGTGATGGGATTCAAAATCAAAATCACCGACATGCAGGCTCAGTGGAAACTGCACCAGGATCACTCCCCCGAGCGTCGCGATAATGTCATTCGGCATTTAAAAAAGACCGGGGAACCTGATGCATTGAAAATTGCTGAGGCGATTAAGGCAGCTAATCCGGACAACGTGTAAATGTGTAATTCTATCGGATGAACAAGGCATACGAGATTGTGCAGGGTCAGCTTGTTATTTTCGGATATCCATTATCCATAAGTGCAGAAGCCGTCTCAGAACGTTTCAGACTGGGCGGCTCTTTTGTTGTTGCGATAGCTGTTGTGGAGCACCAAAAGCTGCTCACGCAATGGGGCATGAGACGTGCCAGTGTGGCGGTCGGCAGTGCGATTGCCAAAATGCAGCTGAACCGGATTTCCAAGGAATCTGAACATCAGACAGAATTTCAATGGGAAACCTATGATGAAGCATTGGCGTTTTTGCTGAAATAAGAGGAGCGTTCCCTTAGGGGAACGCCTTTTTGATATATTCTCTGTTGAGCTCGCTTATAGTCAGGGTGTTGGACGAAGCGGGCATAGCAAGGTGACCGATGTGCCGCACATCCCTCTCTCCTCAAATCCAAAACGTCGATAAAGTCGGATGGCCGCATTGTCTGGATCTACACTGAGTGACACCGCCTCGATCCCCCGTTTCCGTGCTTCCTCCAATGCCGCTTGTATCAACAGGGTGCCCACTCCTCTGCCCCTGGCCTCCTCAATGACCGCCATTCCCAATTCAGGTGTAGCAGCGTTCACGTAACCGTACCCTGCATTGTGATCACTATAGAACCGCAATGTGACAGCACCCAGTCTGCTGCCTTGTCCGTCTACAGCGATGAAACCAAAGTCCCCTTCTCTCCCCCATCCTTCCACGTATTTGGACAGTTCAGGGCTGTGTATGATATCGGGTTCCAAAAGTTCATCACCCTCCTTCATAAACAGTGAAGCATATAACATTTCCCACAGGAAAGGAATATCCTCTGTCTCTATGGGACGTAATTGGCAACCCGTCATGAGTTCTCCTCCTTTGGTTGAGCAAAGAGATGCTCCATCTTGTACCAATTCATTTCTTGCTTCAGCTCATACTCCTGAGATTTATCGCTCGTGCTGCTGCCGTTATAAATGGTCATTGAATGTTTGTTATAAAAGGTAATTCCAAAATCATTGATTTCCCGTCCCTCTTTGTTAATCATAAGACGCCATTCATAATAATAGGGAGTCTCCCGCTCTGTATTCCTTTGATTTACTTTTTTCAACTCAACATCCTTATAGTCCTTTAAAATATCCTGGATTTCCTCCGTATCCTTGATGATCACTTCTTCCCTGTCACCTGATGCACTGGAGAATCTCGTAATTTCCAAGCGGTCAAATTTGTCCAGCATGGTCATATGATCCGTAACCTCTGCCCGAAACGTGGTGTGTTGTTGAGATATGTACATCGGTATAGCGAAAGCTACTATGGCAACCAAAATGACGATACCAACGATAAGTCTCTTTCTGTTATTCATACAATCTCCCCCTCATTAAGCTATATGCTTCTGGAAAGACCTATAGTTGGATAAACCCTGACCCGCTAAAATGCTTTGGATCTTCTACCTTCTGATGCTGGGCTTCCGATTCACCTTCGTTTACTTTGTGTTCTGTATAACCATTGAAGCTGATCTGTAATTGGGAGCTATGTTGCAGCGTACCCACTAATTCTGGGCTGACAGATAGCCGGTATTCTCATACACTTTGCGGAACTCTTTGCGTATCGTTTCTCCATCCCTGACCTCCTGGACCTGCACCAGAACTCCCGCCTGCACAAAAATCTCTTCACCCAAGTCTATAATGGCCGCATACTCTGCCTCGTAACTTTCGATTATGTCGGGCGAAAACTGTTCTTCCGCAAAATTAATCCCCTGACTCTCTTTGTCCTGATCGTTGATTATCTTCGGTGCATCCTCACCCGTGATTTCGGTATATCTCTCTTGAAATTGTTCATGCGATAAAATCGTAATCTCCCAGTTAATCACGTTAGTCTGTGAAGTATCCCTTATAAAAGATCCACTTGGCGACTCTGTATGGAATTCCTTTTGAACAGGGGAAAAATCAAGTGATAGTAATGCCGTAACGAAACAAACGGATACAACCCATCCCCACTTTTTAATAGAACCACCCATCCCTCTATCCCTAATAAAATATAAATAATGGTAGTAAGTATATTGATTTAGTATACCATTTCATCCATATATTGTTCTATAGCAATACATCTATCCAATCCAACTTTTAGACTATTAAAGTTACCATATATTGGACTTAAAAATCACTGCTTAGCCTGCTACAACTCAGATAGAATACGTGATGCTTTTCAATTGCAGTCTAATCTCGTCATCCAAACGCAGCAAGCCGCGTTCATCCCTACGGAGGTAGAACGCGGCTTATTTTTGCATGGGTCGAAATGATGTCATACCGGTTTGCTGATTTCAAGATTAAACGGATGCAACACCTGTTGAGTCTCTAATAACCAGTTCAGGTTTTAGTACGACTTTCTGTGGCGGTTTACGGTCATCCTTTAGCTCATCTATTAACAGATCCACAGCAAGGCGCCCCAAATCCTCAATAGGCTGGGCAACCGTTGTAAGTGGCGGATTGGTCACGGATGCAAGTATGGTATTATCGAATCCAATGATGGATACGTCTTCAGGCACTCGCAAGCCGAGCTCTTTGGCTGCCTGCAATGCGCCAATAGCCTGCATATCATTACAACAGAATATGCCGGTTGGCCGATTGGCTTCACCAAGCAGCACAAGCATCTCTTTTTTAGCCGAGTTCAGGTCCGCAGCGGACTCTCTGATCTGCCATGGTTCTAGAGAAAGACCCACTTCCTCTACCGCTTCACGGAATCCGCGTATGCGTTCCTGACTGCTGCTGACCTTGAATGGTTCTGACAGCACCGCAATGCGGGTATGACCCATTTCAAGCAGATGCTGCGCAGCCAGTGCACCGCCAAGTCTATCGTCAATCGCAACGGTATGTACCGAAAGTGATGGCATATGGCGAGCAATCAGCGCAACGGGTATGGATTGCTGCAGAAGTGGTGACAGGATCTCGGCATTATCAATGCCCGTTCCGATCATCATGCCATCGACTCTTTTCTGCTGAAGCAGGTTCAGATAACGCTCTACCCGCTCGTCCTTATTGTCCGTGCTGCAGATCACGACGCTATACCCAAGCTGGCGGCTTCGATCCTCTACCGCTCTGGCAAGCTCGGCAAAATACGGATTGGATATATCCGGGACAAGCAGCCCAAGCGTATACGTTTGCTTACCTGTAAGTGCAGCGGCAATCGCGCTGGGCTGATAGTTAAGACGTTCCATGATCTCCATCACTTCGGCGCGGCGCTTTTCACTGATTTTCCCTTTGCCGTTAATAACCTGGGAGACCGTAGCAATGGATACACCCGCCTCCCGTGCGATATCGTAAATGGTTGCTTTCATTGTTAATTCCCCATCTGTGCTATATACAAGATCCTTATATATAGGTAATCGTTTTCTTCTCATTATGCAGGGGGAAGTCCGCATACGCAACTTAAGCCATTGAAGAAGTTGTAAATGGTCCGTATTACCTTTTCATCAGCCAATCATGGTCAGGGTCGTTATGAAACTTCCAGGTTCGGGTTGGACCCGCCATCACATTGAGGTAGTACACCTCATATCCTGGTGGAGCGCCCACTGGATGGTATCCGCAAGGAACAAGCACCACTTCACCATTGTTCACTGCAAGCGTCTCATCCACGGAGCGATCATCCGTATAAATGCGCTGAATGGCAAATCCCTGCTCTGGCTGCACACGGAAGTAGTACGTCTCTTCCAGCAAAGATTCTTCAGGCAAAGCATCCCGATCATGTTTATGCGGCGGATAACTGGACCAATGCCCATCTGGCGTGAACACTTCGACGACGAGCAAGCTGTCTGCTTCCTTTTGTTCCGGTAAAATATTGTGAATCTGGCGCTCCAGATTGCCGTATCCACGAGTCTCTACCCCGACCTCTTCCGGTGTAATGAGACGGGCTGGATGGGTTCCCTTTCCTGGTGCCGCACATATGGCTATTTCCAAAGCGGAAATGGCTGTGATCTCGACCTGATCCAAGCTGGGTAAATAGACCGAATAGGGAGGTGTTTTTTCGAATATGCTCATTCTTTTCCCAATATTCTTCCACGTATGCTCCCGCGTACTCACATTCGCCAAACCACTGAGAAGTACGATACAGAGCTCCTGATCACCGCTGTCACGGGTAAAGGACTGTCCTTCCGCAAGCTGTACTACCTGAAATCCTACGTATTCCCAGCCCGCAGATTCCGGTGTTACCGTTATAAGTGTGCCGTCTCCCTCCGGATTCACTACCGGCTTCACGATACGTTCTGACATACTGCTACCCACTCCTTTCTGTAACTATCCATAACAAGCCATGTTCCTGCCAAACAGAAACACATCGTCTGCAATAATTAAGGTTCTTAGAATGAATTAATTTATGGAGCAGTTGTCTGTGATTCCATCGTTACTCCGGGTACCTCCCGAAGCTTCACAGGTCTTCCCTGTTCCATCGACATCCGTGCTGCAAGTGCAATCCGTTCGGCCTGTACCGCATCATGACCGTTCACAGTAACGGGTGTATCATTCAGGATCGCTTCGATAAAAAGGGCTGTCTCCTGCACATATGCTTCATTGTATCTTTCCAGAAAAAAGTGCAGCGGCTTATCGCGCATGAGTCCGGCCGCCGTACTGATCTCTGCCGTATTGGGATGATCGTTCGCGGCAGTTGCACTGCCCAGGGATCCAAATACTTCAACTCGCTGATCATATCCATAGACAGCCTGGCGGCTGTTATCAATGACGCCAATGGCTCCATTTTCAAAACTCATCGTTACAATCGCCGTATCTACATCTCCATGCTCTGCAAAAACCGGCTGAATCAGCACATTGCCCTGAGCGTATACTTCCTCCACTTCACTTCCCGACAGATAACGCGCCATATCAAAATCGTGAATCATCATATCCATGAAAATCCCGCCAGACACCCGAATGTACTCTGCAGGCGGCGGACTCGGGTCGCGTGAAGTGATTTTGATAATATGCGGATCGCCAATTGTTCCGTCCTGTACATGGGCACGCACCCGCTTGAAGTTGTGATCGAAACGGCGGTTGAATCCGATCTGCAGTTTCACGCCGGCCTCCTGCACGGCTGCAACAGCGGCTTGGGTCTGGCTCAAGTTCATACTGACTGGTTTTTCGCAGAAAATGTGTTTCCCTGCCCGGGCTGCCTGCTCAATCAGTGGCACATGTGTGTCCGTTGAAGAGCAGATCAGAACCGCATCTACTTCCGGCATTTCAATCAGTTGGCTGCTATCTGTCGTAACGACAGGAATACCCCGTATGGATGCCCAAGCCTCCAGTTCTGGCCCTGCAAACAAATCACTGATACCCACGATCTCGGCATGCGGGTTGCGCATGAGATTATCTGCATGAATCTTGCCGATACGCCCAGCACCGATGATGCCAATTTTCACTTTATCCTTGCCCATCCCGTTATCCTCCCTGTATACGTCCATATGGGCTGGGATCCCCCTTGGCCCGGATTACCCTATGTTATTACCAGCGAGCAGTCACCATTTTTTTGCGAGTATAAAATTCAACGCCATCCGTGCCATTGGCATGTAGATCACCGTAGAACGATTTCTTCCAACCGGAAAAAGGGAAAAACGCCATCGGCGCAGGTACACCCAGGTTAATACCAAGCATGCCTGCATCAATTGTTTCACGGAACTGCCGCATGCTCGCTCCGCTGCGGGTAAACAGACAAGCTCCATTGGCAAAATCGGAACGGTTCGCCAGCTCAATCGCTTCCTCCAGCGTAGCCACTCTTGCCACAGAGAGCACCGGGGCAAAGATTTCATCCTTCCAGATTTTCATGCTGCTCTGCACCTCATCGAATACTGTTGGTCCAACAAAATAACCGGGTTTGCCTGCCGCTTCGTCCTTGCGACCATCCCGAAGCAAGGCAGCACCTTCCTGTTCTCCAGATTCAATGTAGCTGAAGGTACGTTCTTTATGTGGTCCGCGAATCACGGGGCCCAGGAATACACCCTCATCCATGCCATTACCAATCGTAATGCGATCCGCTGCTTCCACCAGCTTTTGTACCAGCGTGTCAGCAACATCGCCAACAGCGACAACAACCGAACAGGCCATGCAGCGTTCTCCTGCCGAGCCGAAGGCCGCACTGGTGATCTCTTTCACCGTCAGATCAAGGTCGGCGTCTGGCATCACGATCGAGTGGTTTTTGGCACCGGCGAGCGCCTGCACCCGTTTGCCATGCGCGGATGCGGTGGTATAGACGTATTCAGCCACAGGCTGTGAGCCGACAAAAGAGATCGCTTGAACATCCTTGTGTTCAAGCAGTCCGTTCACGACGTCATGTGCACCGTGAACGATGTTAAGCACGCCGTCCGGAAGCCCCGCTTCCTTGAACAGTTCAGCCAGGCGGCCTGCCAGCAGCGGTGTACGCTCGGATGGCTTCAGGACAAAGGTATTCCCGCACGCTATGGCCAGCGGGAACATCCAGCACGGTACCATCATCGGGAAGTTAAAGGGGGTAATTCCCCCGATTACGCCGATTGGGTACCGATACATGCCCGATTCCAGCCCGGTGGCGATGTCGGGCAGCTGCTTGCCCATCATCAGATTCGGGGCACCTGCCGCGAATTCGACACATTCAATGCCGCGCTGAACTTCCCCGTAGGCTTCAGCGTAGCTTTTTCCGTTTTCCAGTGTGACCAGCCGTGCGAGTTCTTCCCAGTGCTCCACCAGCAATTGCTGATAGCGGAACAAAACACGTGCACGGCGGGGAACCGGTGTGCCGCTCCAAGATGGGAATGCGTCCCGTGCCGTCTGCACGGCGAGATCTACGTCCGCTTGTTCCGACAGCGGCACGTGTGCAATAACCTCTTCCGTAGCCGGATTCACGACCGGCTCGGTACGGGTTGCCGCCGGGGTCACCCAGGCACCCCCAATCCAGTTTTGTACCATCGTTACTGTTGCAGACGCTTCTGAAATCCCTTTTCCCATAGCCCTGTCTCCCTTCGCTTATATGTGGTCCAAACTGCTCCTGGATACTTCAAGACATCGAAATCTCGCCCCGATTGCAGCGTTCGATATAGTCGTTCACCTGCTCCACCGTCGGCATCGCATCCGAACAGCTGTGACTGGAGATGACGATACTGGCTGCCGCACTGCCAAACGCCATGCTTCGTTCAATCGTCCAGTTCTGCATAATGCCGTATAAGAATCCTGCTGCATAGGAATCGCCTGCTCCAAATGTCTTCACCACACGCGCAGGATAGCTTTCCGCTCGATGGGATAGCCCCTCACGGGTATACGCAATGGAGCCTTCTTTGCCATGCTTAATTACAACGATTTTTGCTGAGTAATCAAACCACTTTTGCGCAGTCACCTGATCACTATGCTGTGGATTATGGTCAAACGTCTCCATCATGTCGAACTCTTCGCGGGTGCCCAGAATGATGTCGCATTTTTCAGCTGCGAGGTTGTAATAGACTGCCGTTTCTTCGGCTGATGTCCATGTGTAGGGGCGATAATCAAGATCAAATATAATGACGGTTCCATGCTTTTTCGCATAGGTTAATGCCTGGAATACCGCTTCACGGGATGGACTCTGGGCCAGAGCCGTGCCGGAGATCAGGAGCACCTTGGAGTCAGCGATCAGCTGCTCCTGCACTTCACGTGCCTGCAACAACAGATCTGCTGCATGGTCGCGGTACATCAGAATGCTGCAGTCTGTTGGACTTTTGATTTCGGTAAAAGCGAGACCTGTCACCGCTCCTGTGTCGTCCGTTACCACATTCGAAATATCGATTCCGTTGCGTTCCAGATAACCTTGGATGAACCTGCCCATCTGGTCATTGGCGATTTTGCCGATAAAGGCCGTTTCCATTCCGAGCCTGGACATGCCAATCGTAATATTGGCCGGAGAACCACCCACATATTTCGTAAACGTCATCGTCTCTTCCATCGGACGGTTGATCTCATTGGCATTCAAGTCGATACACAGACGGCCGATCGCGGTGAAATCCATCTTCCTGGATGAAGGAAAGGAAACGTAAGTCATTGGTTCTGAACCCCTTTCGGTGATGGGATAGTGATCCGGATGGAAGGTGCAGATCGATTTATGTTAAACAGACTGATTTTCGGACTGCACCTACAGGCTACAACTGCTATGTGTACATGGAGCTTGAAAAACACTTCGTTACCTCATCGTATGGGCTTCAAGTTGACGCCATGCCGAATCAGCTGGGCTGACCAATCAATGAATTCATATACAAAAGGGATCGTTTTGCATACTCATATGGATTATGAATTGCGGGGTCCTGCTCCCCTTCAAGCATCGCCCAGCCATCGTATCCCCGGTCGATCAACTCCTGTAGAATCGGAGCAAAATCAATACATCCATCTCCAGGTACGGTGAACACTCCTTGGCGAATACAGCCCACAAAATCTGATTGTGCTGCCCGCGCTTCATCCAGTACATCCGGACGAATATCCTTCAAGTGGATATAGGCAATCCGGTCATAATGTTTTCGCAGCAAAGCGAGTGGATCTGCTCCTCCGTAGTAGGCATGACCCGTGTCATAGAGCAAATACACGAGAGAGGGATCGGTCAATTCCATCAGACGGTCGATCTCATCCGGTTGTTCTACCACTGTGCCGCCGTGGTGATGGTACGTCAGCTTTAGTCCATATTCGCGGGCTATAGCTCCTGCTTCGTTCAATCCTTCGAAAAGGATATGCCACTCAGATTCACTGAGCCGTAGTACTTCCTTTTCATGTGGAGTCCGCCGGGGATCAAAATGCAGGGAACCCCCTACCTCTGCTGTGCTAATTACCGTGCTGCCCATCGATTGCAGAAATTCAGCATGTCTGCGGTAGCTGTCCAGCTCAGACTGTCGATAAGCCGGATCAGAGAGCAGCACCGATTTCCACTGAGAAACCAGGCGGATGTTACGTTTCCCTAATTCCTCTCGCAATGCAGCTGGGTCTGTCGGATATTTGCGCCCCATCTCGGTACCTGTCAGGCCAAGTCGCTGAATGTCGTCCAAAATCTGCTCACACGTGGTGTCGTCTCCATGCTCCTTTACATCCTCGCCGACCCAGTTGATCGGATGAATCCCGAGCTGAAATGGCAGCTTGTTCATTGCTCCACGTCTCCTTTTTTGAGTTCAGCGTAATGCTCGTTCAGATGCACCGTGCTGAATTAAATGGGCCTTGCTTTGGCACGGCTGGCTTGCATTGCGTGGTGAGCACTGATAACCTTTTCTTCCGTAGATACTTCCGGCACCCCTACATTCCACCAGGATTCATATCCTCCTGCGTTCGTCCCCGGCACAACCAAGATTTCGATCAGTGTGGTTATCGTTTCGTTCCGTGCATCTCTGAGCGCCTGCTCCAGCTGCTCTGCTGTTTCCACTTGATACGCTTTTGCTCCCAGACTACGGGCATGTGCTGCAAAATCCATTGGCATGTAATCTCCACTCAGTTGCCCGGTCTCCGACTCACGGTAGCGAAACTCGTTGCCAAACCCATCACTGCCGTGTTCCCGCTGCAAATTATGAATACACTGGAAGCCGTTGTTGTTGAATAGCAAAATGGTGAACTTCTTCTGTTCCTGTAAGCTGGTTACCAGCTCGGAATGCAGCATCAGGTAGCTACCATCGCCAACCATGGCGTATACCTCACGATTCGGTTCAGCAAGCGCTGCCCCAAACGCTCCACTCACCTCATATCCCATGCAGGAGAAGCCATATTCCATGTGATACGTCTTCGGTGCTGCCGCACGCCACAGGCGATGCAAGTCTCCGGGTAGGCTTCCCGCCGCACATACAATGACGGAAGATGGATCAATTGTCCGGTTAATGACTCCAACAGCGGTGGTCTGCGCCAGTCCCGCTTCGTGCTGGAGTTCATACAGCCGATCTACCTCACGATTCCATTCGGCCCGCAGATCAGCCATTTCGGATGAGCTGTATCCGCTCTGATACTTCCGTTCCTGCAATGCCGTTTGCAAAGCCTGGAGACCTTCCCGCGCATCTGCCAGAATCGCTTCCCCGCCCAGCTTGGCTGCGTCCATGCCGTTCAGGTTAATGTTGATAAATGCAACCTCAGGATGCTGAAAAGCGGACCGGGAGGCCGTCGTGAAATCCGAGAACCGGGTGCCGACGCCGATCACAACATCTGCTTCTCTAGCGAGCCGGTTGGCCGCTAACGAGCCGGTAACCCCAATGGCCCCCACATTGAGAGGGTGATCCCAGGGCAACGCACTCTTGCCAGCCTGTGTCTCGGCCACCGGAATACCAAACGCCTCGGCGAACGCAGCAAGCTGTGTGGAGGCCTCGGAATACAGCACACCGCCGCCTGCAATCAGCAGCGGCTTCCTGCCACGGGCAAGCTGTTCCACTGCCCGTTCAATGGCCGCATGAACCGGGGGGCGGCGGTCCAGGTAATGTACTTTGCGGGCGAAGAACGATTCCGGGTAATCGTACGCCTCCGCCTGTACATCCTGCGGGAGCGCCAGTGTTACCGCACCTGTCTCCGCCGGGTCCGTGAGGATACGCATCGCCTGCGTGACAGCGATCATCAACTGTTCAGGACGAACAATGCGATCCCAATATTTGCTGACCGCTTTAAATGGATCTGTAGCCGAGACTGTATAATCACTGCTCACTTCAAGTTGTTGTAGTACCGGGTCCGGTTCTCGCGTGGCAAAGTTATCACCGGGAAGCAGCAGTACTGGAATCCGGTTAACCGTTGCTGTTGCCGCTGCAGTAATCATGTTTAATGCGCCTGGGCCAATAGACGTGGTACATGCGTAGATCTGTCTGCGGTTATTCTGCTTGGCATAGGCCGCTGCCGTATGTACCATGCCCTGTTCATTTTTGCCCTGCATATACGTCAAGCTGCCCGAACTGCGTTCCAATGCTTCTCCAATTCCCGTTACATTGCCGTGCCCGAAAATGCCGATGACGCCCTTCACAAACTTGGTTTCTACCCCATCTACGAAAATGTACTGCTGATCCAGATAGCGGAGCAGCGCCTGGGCCATTGTCAGCCGAATCGTTGTCATGGATTTCGTCTCCTTCCCCTTTATGGGTAAAGCGCTTAATCTTTGTTAAGGATAAGCGCCTTACCCATAAAGGTTAAGCGCTTAATTGATATGGTATTATAACCTGGTGAAATAGGCAAGATATTTTTGTAAGCGTTTTATAAAAGATGTAATAACATGATTTATTCAGTGTGCTGCTAAACTGCATTGACCACACTCAGAAGAAATCGTCCATTTAGATATGTAGACTGTAGTCTGGAATTTAATCTTGATGAAACTCTATGAAAGCACAAAAAAAGAGATGGAATATACCATCTCTTTTTTCACTATATTAAGCGGGTGATGGGAATCGAACCCACGCTATTAGCTTGGAAGGCTAAAGTTCTACCATTGAACTACACCCGCATAAGAATAAGATCGGGATGACACGATTTGAACATGCGACCCCCTGGTCCCAAACCAGGTGCTCTACCAAGCTGAGCTACATCCCGTTATAGTATACCGGCGAGAGGACTCGAACCTCCACGGTTTCCCACTCGATTTTGAGTCGAGCGCGTCTGCCATTCCGCCACGCCGGCATATGAAGTTATAAATGGCGCGCCCTGAGAGATTCGAACTCCCGGCCTTTTGATTCGTAGTCAAACGCTCTATCCAGCTGAGCTAAGGGCGCATATCATATTGGAGCGGACGACGGGAATCGAACCCGCGACCCTCGCCTTGGCAAGGCGATGCTCTACCGCTGAGCCACGTCCGCGTATAAAGGATGCGCGTGGAGGGACTTGAACCCCCACGTCAAAGACGCTAGATCCTAAGTCTAGTGCGTCTGCCAATTCCGCCACACGCGCATATATAAAAGTGAGTCATGAAGGGCTCGAACCTTCGACACCCTGATTAAAAGTCAGGTGCTCTACCAACTGAGCTAATGACTCATAAAAAAACTGGTGGAGGATGATGGATTCGAACCACCGAACCCGTACGGGAGCAGATTTACAGTCTGATGCGTTTGGCCACTTCGCTAATCCTCCAGGATTGAAAGGTGGCTCGGGACGGAATCGAACCGCCGACACGAGGATTTTCAGTCCTCTGCTCTACCGACTGAGCTACCGAGCCTTATTTATTTTTTTAGATTAATGGCGGAACCGACGGGATTCGAACCCGCGATCTCCTGCGTGACAGGCAGGCATGTTAGGCCAACTACACCACGGTTCCAGGCATTAATGGTGCCGGCGAGAGGACTTGAACCCCCAACCTACTGATTACAAGTCAGTTGCTCTACCAGTTGAGCTACACCGGCGTATATGGTGGAGGCTGAGGGGCTCGAACCCCCGACCCTCTGCTTGTAAGGCAGATGCTCTCCCAGCTGAGCTAAGCCTCCTGGGTAATATGGTAGCGGCGGAGGGGATCGAACCCCCGACCTCACGGGTATGAACCGTACGCTCTAGCCAGCTGAGCTACACCGCCATATTAATAAACATTTTCTTGATTGCTTGTCCATCTCAAGGTAAAGATGGCGGAGAGAGAGGGATTCGAACCCTCGCACCGCTTACGCAGTCTAACCCCTTAGCAGAGGGTCCCCTTATAGCCACTT
>NZ_JBFOLB010000016.1:0-4201 GCF_047246825.1 Paenibacillus xylanilyticus
AGCCACCGGGAATATATAATGTTTATCTCCTAAAATAAATGTGATATATTAGATGCTGTCTAAATATTTTAAATATCATCTAAGGAATTGATATCATAATATGAAGAGTACACTAACCCTTATAAATAATTTAGAGCCTAGCATTAGTACATACGAAGACTCCATTGATTTTCAAGAAAAACTACTGGCTTCTTGGGAACGACAGCAAAAAATTGTTGGCTACACTGATGCTACAATTGCATTGAATTTATCTAAAGTATTAGACTTTCTAAAAGAAAGCGACCATTTTATATGGGAAATAACAGTTTTAGATGTAGATAAGTTCTATGAAAGGCTTGTGGGAAAGGGATTAGCTTATTCCACTAGACGTAAATATCAGTCAAGCCTATCATCCTTTTTAGATTTTATTCGATCACGGTATGGGCAAGAAATATGGCAGAGATATAGAGTTTCAGTGCCTATTGTATTGGATCGCTTTAACCGTCACATACATCTTCAGGGAGATATAGAGGGGAAAGTATATCCTCCTAATTCTGAAGTTCTCGAAAGATTTTGGGACGGAATGAAGCAAAAAATTAAACATGCACGGAAATATTATACTGTTGCGAGAGACTATACTTTTTTCCGAGCAATTGAATTGTCTGGAATGAGATTATTTGAAGCAACCATGTTGGACGTATCAGATTGCCGATTTGATCTGGGTGAAAGTGGAAAATTATATATTCGTTATGGTAAAGGTGCTAAAGGCTCAGGATATAAACGCAGATGGATACCTATGTTAGATGGACTTGATAAACTTCTTAAATGGTATATCACTAAAATTCGCCCTAAATTTAGTGATAATGATGAGGGACCATTATTTATGAATGAATCCGGGCAGCGTATACAAAAGAATACAATTAGAAGTAATTTACGAAGAAGACAAGAAGAATTAGGTTTTAAAGATCACGAATTATTCAGTCCACATCAATTGCGTCATTCATTTGCAACTCGTTTGACTGAGGCAGGTGTCGATTTATTAACACTTAAAACATTATTAGGTCACGTTGATATAACAACAACTCTCACTTATTCAAACCCAGGTTCAAATTATCTGGAAAAGAGAATTACCATGGCGCAAGAAAAGTGGAAAAAAATGCTGTTGGAAGATGGAGGGGACACCTAATGGCTCTAGAATGGCGTTTAAGACAGGTTATGGCTGAAAGAGGGATATGGACCGGAGCAGAATTAATACGACTGATGAATGAAAAAGCTGGCTATAGTTTGACAGCTCCTTCTATTAGTTTATTACTCGCTAACGCCCCAAAACAAGTAAAAGCCGAAACAATGGATGCTTTATGTACAGCATTAGCTTGTACTCCAAGTGATCTATGGAGACACAAAGCTACATATGCAAGTGGCAGAGAAGTAAAGGCCTCCGACATTGTAATTTCAAAAGTGGCCAATGATCGGTTACCACCAATTTAATATGAGGTTCCTATATGAGCAAATCATGTGAAGACTGCAAAAGGATACTAACTAAAAATGAAATCATAGAATCACGAAAAAAATGCATTTCTTGTCGCCAATCTAACCAAATAAAGCGACTCCTTTCTCCTGAAAAGTTATCAGGGGTATTGAGTAAGCAATGGTCAATAAAATTATTGTTGCGTTACAATATATTTCTTGAAATTCGAAAACTAAGTCCGATCACGAAACGACGCAATATATTAAGTGTAATTAGGGTGCTAACTTTAGCTGAAAAACATTTTCTTATTCCCGGCGATATTACTTTGGAATGGCTTAATAGTGCGCCGGAAATAGCAAAAGATATTGTTATAGTAAAGGCTAGCTTATTTCCTTTTCTTGTAGAAGAAAAAATACTCTCGTCTTTTTCAAAAGGGAATTCCGGGTTAGAAAAGATCACAAAATTAATCCACAGAATTCCAAACTCTTTTAGAAGATTGATACAGTTATATTTTGAAGAAATGTTATCTTTACGAGAGAAACAGATTAAAATGGGTGCTTTAAAACCTTTAAAATTAAATTCCATACTCTCTGATATTCAAAGTTTTAACCGTCTGATAAATTGGATTCAACTTAATACTAATGAGGTAACTTCTTGGGATATGCTACAGGAAAGACATGTTCAAGACTACTTATTATCATTAAGTCTTTCGGTACGACAGCTAGCCATTAAAAACCTATTGGTATTGTTTAACTTAGCTAGGAAGAAAAGCATTATTACTCACACCCCTTTAATAGATACCCCCATCCGTGAGCTTCCTCCAAGTACACAGGCATTGTCCTTTGAGGAACTTCAGAGAATAGCGAGGATTATCGAAGAAAGCTTGGTATCAAAGACTCTAGAGGCCTTACTAAGCAGTTTATGTTTTTATCATGGATTATCACCCAGCCAAATATCAAAAATCAAACTTATAGATGTAGATCTCGATTCAAAAAAGTTAAATGTATCAGCCCGTCCTCCAGTTTTTTTGTCAAAAGAGGAATACCAGGCATTACGAAAGTATCTTGATGAAAGATCAAATATAAAATCTGAAGAACTAAGAACATATTTAATTATAAGAAACATTGGAGTAAGGGGTTTATATGAAGACAAGCCCGTAAGTCCTGGTTTTATTACTCGATTAGTTAAATCATTAACAGAGCACACTCCAAGAAGCTTAAGGATGAATTGTTTTTATACTTTTGCAGCAAGTTATGGGCCGCAAATTCTAATCGAAGCGTTTGGACTTTCAATTACTAACGCTAAAAGATTCGGAAAGTTTGAGGATTACTTGTTGGAGGAAGAAATAAAAACTCAGAAGGTGCTCTGATTTGTATCTCTGAACAGCTTTTCAATTAATAAACAGCGGCGAACCAAGACTTGATAAATAATGTCTTAGTTGCCGCTGTTGTCGTTCAACTAATGTTTCCCGTTAGCTTAATGCGAATACATACTTAGATAACTAATACAGGTTCCTGTCGGCAATCGACACAAGAACTATTTAGGATAATCATTAAAAGAATATACTTACAATCCCCAAACTGTTCAAAATAAAGCCTACAACTATAATTATTATTTCTCTCTGTCTCATTTGTTTGGTTTCTTTTAAACTGAGGACTCCAAGTAATATACCTGCTACACTAAGAATTGCTCCATATCCTACAAGAACTATCCCGATAATGGATATAATTCCTATTAACAATGAGCCTAACGCTATTTTATTTGTATGTCTTTTGTCTGAAATCTTATGAGTTTCTAGCAAAACGGTATCTCTCTCCTCGAGCAATTATATTTTTATCTAGTTTAAACACAAATATTGTCGGAAGGTCGACTGCCTTCTTGTCATGAGTTATCGTTTCTCGTTAGTTTAAAGTTTCAATCCAGC
The DNA here is from genome assembly GCF_047246825.1 of Paenibacillus xylanilyticus. Lineage (GTDB taxonomy): Bacteria > Bacillota > Bacilli > Paenibacillales > Paenibacillaceae > Paenibacillus > Paenibacillus xylanilyticus_B. The sequence continues at coordinate 3,372 of NZ_JBFOLB010000016.1, forward strand.
AGTTAATCATCAAATTGAAGAGCAAACACTAAAGCTCACTCCGTTTATCTTAACGATTCCCCCGAGAGATCTTGTCCTTTTGCAACTGACGTGACGATTGTTGAGGAAATTCTATTACGTTATAGGAACCAATATTTCGCACAAATGGTTATCAATCATTTTTGAGGTGTATCTTTCTACAATCGGCTCTTTCCTTATTGATAGATTGTTTTTTTCTATCTCAGAAAAAACACTACCCCAAAATTCACTGACTGCCTCTTTTGTATGGTCAAGCATGAAAACAGCGTATTTACCACCAGGAAACTTACCAACTTGAGCTGGTTTCGCCACATTAAAGTCTTTATCTATAACAACACAAACATCATAACGACACTCCTCTTTAAGAGTAACTTGAGGGTTATCCTGTGGTACACCTAAAATTGTAGAATTATCAAAAAGACCATTTAACTGTGCCCACTTTTTAAAGTTCTCCATTAATTCCTTGTTTTGCTTTTCACCATACTCTCCAACGCTACGGAAATATGCAATCCTTGATTCAGGTATTTCTTCAATAGTTATTTTCATAATTTAATTCTCCTTTTTTAGAAAGGGTAATGCCATTTAAAATGTTTTTCAAGCACTCTTTTAAAAGGAGTGTTTATGTAGGTGTTCCTTCACAATCTGGAATCGATCGTTGAAAACATTTCAACGTCGATTTTCAACTATCCTGCCCGTTAGCTTAATGAAGTTTTGACGGACTAATACTTTATTTTTAAAACATTATCTAATCATGTTATATATTTAATGTTAAACATCGCACAACTGAACATTATCATTTCCATCCGAACTCA
>NZ_JBFOLB010000018.1:0-1327 GCF_047246825.1 Paenibacillus xylanilyticus
TAAGGCTGAGCTGTGATGGGGAGTGAAAATTACAGTAGCGAAGGTCATGATCTCACACTGCCAAGAAAAGCCTCTAGCCAGGTGATGGTGCCCGTACCGCAAACCGACACAGGTAGGCGAGAAGAGAATTCTAAGGCGCGCGGAAGAACTCTCGTTAAGGAACTCGGCAAAATGACCCCGTAACTTCGGGAGAAGGGGTGCCCCGGTAGTGTGAATAGCACGAGGGGGCCGCAGTGAAAAGGCCCAAGCGACTGTTTAGCAAAAACACAGGTCTGTGCGAAGCCGTAAGGCGAAGTATACGGGCTGACGCCTGCCCGGTGCTGGAAGGTTAAGGGGAGCGGTTAGGGAGTAATCCCGAAGCTGTGAACCGAAGCCCCAGTAAACGGCGGCCGTAACTATAACGGTCCTAAGGTAGCGAAATTCCTTGTCAGGTAAATTCTGACCCGCACGAATGGCGTAACGACTTGGGCGCTGTCTCAACGAGAGATCCGGTGAAATTTTAATACCTGTGAAGATGCAGGTTACCCGCGACAAGACGGAAAGACCCCATGGAGCTTTACTGCAGCTTGATATTGAATTTGGGTACGATCTGTACAGGATAGGTGGGAGCCTTTGAAGCATGAGCGCCAGCTTGTGTGGAGGCACCGTTGGGATACCACCCTGATCGTATCTAGGTTCTAACCTGGTACCGTAAACCGGTGCGGGGACAGTGTCAGGTGGGCAGTTTGACTGGGGCGGTCGCCTCCTAAAGAGTAACGGAGGCGCCCAAAGGTTCCCTCAGAATGGTTGGAAATCATTCGAAGAGTGCAAAGGCATAAGGGAGCTTGACTGCGAGACCTACAAGTCGAGCAGGGACGAAAGTCGGGCTTAGTGATCCGGTGGTACCGCATGGAAGGGCCATCGCTCAACGGATAAAAGCTACCCTGGGGATAACAGGCTTATCTCCCCCAAGAGTCCACATCGACGGGGAGGTTTGGCACCTCGATGTCGGCTCATCGCATCCTGGGGCTGAAGTAGGTCCCAAGGGTTGGGCTGTTCGCCCATTAAAGCGGTACGCGAGCTGGGTTCAGAACGTCGTGAGACAGTTCGGTCCCTATCTGTCGTGGGCGTAGGAAATTTGAGAGGAGCTGTCCTTAGTACGAGAGGACCGGGATGGACGTACCGCTGGTGTACCAGTTGTTCCGCCAGGAGCACCGCTGGGTAGCTATGTACGGACGGGATAAGCGCTGAAAGCATCTAAGCGTGAAGCCCCCCTCAAGATGAGATTTCCCAGTATGTAAGACCCCTTGAAGACGACGAGGTAGATAGGCTGGGGGTGGAAGTGCAG
>NZ_JBFOLB010000019.1:0-1235 GCF_047246825.1 Paenibacillus xylanilyticus
GTTCCCTCCGAGACGGATCCCGAGTAGTGCGGGGCACGTGAAACCCCGTATGAATCCGGCAGGACCATCTGCCAAGGCTAAATACTTCCTAGCGACCGATAGTGAAGCAGTACCGTGAGGGAAAGGTGAAAAGCACCCCGGAAGGGGAGTGAAATAGAACCTGAAACCGTGTGCTTACAAGAAGTCAGAGCCCGTTTTAGGGGTGATGGCGTGCCTTTTGTAGAATGAACCGGCGAGTTACGTTCCCGTGCAAGGTTAAGGTGAAGAGCCGGAGCCGCAGCGAAAGCGAGTCTGAATAGGGCGACATAGTACGTGGACGTAGACCCGAAACCGGGTGATCTACCCCTGTCCAGGGTGAAGGTGCGGTAACACGCACTGGAGGCCCGAACCCACGCACGTTGAAAAGTGCGGGGATGAGGTGGGGGTAGCGGAGAAATTCCAATCGAACTCGGAGATAGCTGGTTCTCCCCGAAATAGCTTTAGGGCTAGCCTCGGAAAACAGAGTCGTGGAGGTAGAGCACTGATTGGGTGCGGGGCCCGCAAGGGTTACCAAGCTCAGTCAAACTCCGAATGCCATAGACTTACTTCCGGGAGTCAGACAGTGAGTGCTAAGATCCATTGTCAAAAGGGAAACAGCCCAGACCATCAGCTAAGGTCCCCAAGTGTGTGTTAAGTGGGAAAGGATGTGGAGTTGCACAGACAACCAGGATGTTGGCTTAGAAGCAGCCACCATTGAAAGAGTGCGTAATAGCTCACTGGTCGAGTGACTCTGCGCCGAAAATGTAACGGGGCTAAACACACCACCGAAGCTATGGCTTGATGCTTGCATCAGGGGTAGGGGAGCGTTGTATAAGGGTTGAAGGTGTACCGTAAGGAGCGCTGGACATTATACAAGTGAGAATGCCGGTATGAGTAACGAAAAGATCAGTGAGAATCTGATCCGCCGAAAGCCTAAGGGTTCCTGAGGAAGGCTCGTCCGCTCAGGGTAAGTCGGGACCTAAGGCGAGGCCGAAAGGCGTAGTCGAAGGACAACAGGTCGAAATTCCTGTACCACCGTAAGCCGTTATGAGCAATGGGGGGACGCAGTAGGGTAGTGACGCAGACGGATGGATGTCTGTCCAAGCAGTAAGGCTGATGTGTAGGCAAATCCGCACATCGTAAGGCTGAGCTGTGATGGGGAGTGAAAATTACAGTAGCGAAGGTCATGATCTCACACTGCCAAGAAAAGCCTCTAG
>NZ_JBFOLB010000020.1:0-932 GCF_047246825.1 Paenibacillus xylanilyticus
ATGATTGGGGTGAAGTCGTAACAAGGTAGCCGTATCGGAAGGTGCGGCTGGATCACCTCCTTTCTATGGAGAATCGTTTCCCGTAGCGGAAACATTCAAATAAGCAGGTTCTCAGAACCTGCGACAGCAATTCATTTCGGTCCATCACTTAATGTGTGGATGAAATGAATTGCAGTAACATCGTTACTTATCCATTTGTTCAGTTTTGATGGAATTTGAGGGGCCATAGCTCAGCTGGGAGAGCGCCTGCCTTGCAAGCAGGAGGTCAGCGGTTCGATCCCGCTTGGCTCCACCAAAGAATTTCGTCTATTTAGCTTGTTCTTTGAAAACTAGATATCGAAACGAAAATTGCGAATTAGAACATTCCTTTAGGGATGAATGCTTGTTCGGTTCAAGTGACCGATCAACAATCATCCTAGCTGAACTTGTGTCAAAACAAGTTTAATAAATAGTGAAAACTGTATTGTGATGGTATCGAATGGGAGCGACTTTTGGCTTTGCGTAAGCAAAACAAGGGAAGCGAGCAGTCGAAACCGGAGCAACTGGTTAAGCTACTAAGAGCACACGGAGGATGCCTAGGCGCTAGGAGCCGATGAAGGACGTGGCGAACAACGAAACTGCCTCGGGGAGCTGTAAGCAAGCTTTGATCCGGGGATGTCCGAATGGGGAAACCCAGCTGGGGTAATATCCAGTTACTCACAACTGAATACATAGGTTGTGTAGAGGCATACCAGGGGAACTGAAACATCTAAGTACCTTGAGGAAGAGAAAACAATAGTGATTCCGTCAGTAGCGGCGAGCGAACGCGGAGAAGCCCAAACCAGAGAGCTTGCTCTCTGGGGTTGTGGGACGTCTCACATGGAGTTACAAAGGAACCGGTTAAACGAAGAGGTCTGGAAAGGCCCGCCAAAGAAGGTAAAAGCCCTGTAATT
>NZ_JBFOLB010000021.1:0-603 GCF_047246825.1 Paenibacillus xylanilyticus
GCTTGACGGTGTCCAGTCCCACGCCGATCACGATCAGGAGGGAGACGCCGCCCAGCGGGAAGTCCTGCGAGGTGCCGAGGTAGAACAGCGCGACCAGCGGGATCAGGCAGATCACCGCGAGATAGACGGCGCCGCCGCTCTGGATGCGGTTGATGACGTAGCGCAGATAGCGCTCGGTGGGCCTGCCCGCGCGCACGTTGGGGACGAAGCCGCCGTACTTCTTCATGTTGTCGGCGATCTCCTCCGCGTTGAAGGTGATCGAGACATAGAAGAACGCGAAGAAGACGATCAGGGCCACGTAGACCACGGCGTAGATCCACGAGAAGGAGGCACCGAGGACGAGGTGCGTGTTGATCCACTGCACCCATTCGGCCGACGGGTCCCCGAAGGAGGCGGCCATCTGCGGCAGCGCGAGGATCGAGGAGGCGAAGATGACGGGGATGACGCCGGCCTGGTTGACCTTGATCGGGATGTAGGTGGAGGTGCCGCCGTACATGCGCCGTCCCACCATGCGCTTGGCGTACTGCACGGGGATGCGGCGCTGGGACTGCTCGACGAACACCATGCCGACCATGATCAGCAGGCCCACGAGCATCACCAGGG
>NZ_JBFOLB010000022.1:0-590 GCF_047246825.1 Paenibacillus xylanilyticus
TTGAAACTTGTTTACACAAGTTCAGCTAAAAGGAATGTTCTAATTCGCAATTTTCGTTTCGATATCTAGTTTTCAAAGAACAAGCTTGTAAAATCTTGTTGGTGGAGCCAAGCGGGATCGAACCGCTGACCTCCTGCTTGCAAGGCAGGCGCTCTCCCAGCTGAGCTATGGCCCCATATTAGATTATAAAGTATAACTGGTGGGCCCTGGTGGACTCGAACCACCGACCTCACCCTTATCAGAGGTGCGCTCTAACCAACTGAGCTAAGGGCCCATATTATTTTTAAAACCCAATAGGGTTTACGCTTGGCGGCGTTCTACTCTCCCAGGACCCTTCGGTCCAAGTACCATCGACGCTGAAAGGCTTAACGGTCGTGTTCGGGATGGGAACGTGTGGAACCCTTTCGCTATCGCCACCAAACGTTTGAGAGTTTGAGCTCTCAAAACTGAGCAACGAGTGAGTAACTAGCCGACCTGGCTAGATTTTGTATTTGAATGTCTTCGTTACAGAAGACGATTCTCCATAGAAAGGAGGTGATCCAGCCGCACCTTCCGATACGGCTACCTTGTTACGACTTCACCCCAATCAT
>NZ_JBFOLB010000023.1:0-575 GCF_047246825.1 Paenibacillus xylanilyticus
GGCCGGGCCCGTGGCCGAGGGGGACCGGGAGGTGGTCGACGCGGTCCGCCGCCGCACCAGCCCCGAGCGGATCGCCGCCCAGGTGCGGGCGGTGCGCAGCGTCTACGCCTCGCCCGTGATCCTGCAGTACGTGGTGCGCTTGGCGGAGGCGACACGCTCCCACCCCCAGGTCACCCTCGGCGCATCGCCCCGCGCGGCCGTGCACCTGGTGCGCGCGGCGAAGGCGAACGCCGCGCTCGCCGCCCGCACCTTCGTCACCCCCCAGGACATCGCCGACGTCATCTTCCCCGTCTGGCGCCACCGGCTCCATCTGACCCCGCAGGCGCTCTCCCGCGGCGCGAGCGCCGGGGAGCTCGTGGACCAGGTCCTGCGCAGCACCCCGCAGACGTGAGGGGCCGCGCACGCACGATCCTCCGCCCCACCGGGCGGGGCGTCGTCGTGCTCGTGGCCTGCGCGGCGCTGTGGCTGCTGGGCGACCTCACCCGCATCGAGCCCGCCCGGCAGCTGGCCGCCGGGCTGGTGCTGGTCCTCGCCGTCGGCGCGGTCGGGATCCTCGTCGCCGGCCGTGGCATCTC